>NZ_CP108155.1:0-1180000 GCF_045206295.1 Nocardioides sp. NBC_00163
GTGTGGCGCACGACGAGGGTGCCGAGATAGTGCTCCTCGGAGACGTACCAGTAGACCGTCGACATCACGTCCCAGCGCTCCTTGTCGTGGTCCCGGGCAGCGACGAACGCGTCGAAGTCCGTGCTGGCCGGCCCGAGCCAGTCGGTGTCGGTGCCGCGCAGGAGACAGTCGGCCTGTTCGCCGGTGAGATAGGAGGTGCGTACGGCCGTCGTCGGACGGACCAGGCGGGGTGGTTCGCTCAGCGTGATCATCGCCGGTCAGGCAACCACACTGCATGCTGCGAACGCACCAGGTTTTGACGGGGGCGGTGGCTAGATTGAGCCCATGAGCGAGGACGAGGGACGCAGGATGTTCGAGCCGGAGTCATGGGAGGAGCGCTACGCCGGCGAGGAGAAGGTCTGGAGCGGCAACCCGAACCCCCAGCTCGTCGCCGAGATCTCCGAACTGACGCCCGGCACTGCGCTCGATGTCGGCTGCGGCGAGGGCGGCGACGTCATCTGGCTCGCGCAGCAGGGCTGGACGGTCACCGGCGCCGACTTCTCGACCAACGGGCTGGCCCGGGCGAGGCGGCATGCCGAGGGCGCCGGGGTCGCGGACCGTACGTCCTGGTGGCAGGTCGACGCGCGCACCTTCGACGCCGAGGGACGCGAGTTCGACCTGGTCACGTGCCACTTCCTGCACACCCCCGACGGGAGCATGGTCGAGGTCGCCGGCCGCCTGGCCACCGCGGTCGCCCCCGGCGGCCACCTCCTCGTCGTCGGCCACGCGCCCTCCGAGGTCTTCGCCCGCCACGGCCACCACAACGCGATGTTCCTCGCCTCCGACCTGCTCCCCGGCCTGCCCGCCGGTTTCGAGCCGGTCGTCGTCGAGCAGCGCCCGCGCTTGACCATCCGCGACGGCGTCCCGGTCCAGATCGACGACTCGACCCTGCTCGCCCGCCGTGCCGGCTAGTCCAGGCACCACTCGTTTCCCTCGGGGTCCTGCATGACGATGAAGCCGAGGCTCATCGGCGGGTCGGGCTCGAAGCGGTGGACGCGGGTGGCTCCCAGCGCGACGACGCGCTCGCACTCCGCCTCGAGTGCGGCCATCCGCTCCTCACCCTGCAGCCCGGGAGCGGCCCGGACGTCGAGGTGGACGCGGTTCTTGGCGGTCTTCGACTCCGGCACGCGCTGAAAGAAGACGCGCGGACCGGCGCCTGCCGGATCCTCGATCGCCGAAGCGTTGTTGCGCTGGTCTTCCGGTACCCCGACACGAGCGAGGAACTCGTCCCACGCATCCAGCGGCTCGCTACCCTCGGCGACCTCGACCCCCGGTGGACCCGGATGGACGTAGCCGAGGACGTCCCGCCAGAACGTGGAGAGCGCGCGTGGGTCGTGCGCGTCGAAGGTGACCTGGAAGGTGCGGGTCTCGAGTGCCATGGCTCCACCATGACACCGAATCAGGACGGTCGGCGTCCGCTATCGACGATGAGCAGGAGCGGGCAGACCGAGGCCGCGGCGCTCCTCCATTCGCCCGGCGATCATGGGGACCACGATCGCGGCGGCGACGATGTGGGTCAGGCACAGGACGCCGACGAAGGCCAGATCGAACTCGAAGAACGGCAGCACGTCGGGGACCAACGAGAGCCCGGTGAGCACGATCATGGTGATCTGGAAGGTCGAGCGGGGCATCGTTGCCACCCGGATCATCACCTCGGCGATGATGATGCCGATCAGCGAGCAGTAGACGGTGAGCATCGGGAACGCCGCGAGCGGTACGTCGCCCACGCTGCTGCCGAAGTCGATCCCGGCCGCCTTGGCGATCACGGCCATCAGGCTGGTGGCGACCGCGGCGATGGCGGTGGCCACCAGCCCGCGTGGCCATACCCGCGCCGGGCGCTCCCGCACCGGAGTCATCTCCGCCGCCGTGGTCCGCCTGTGCTCGGGAAGGTAGAGGGTCATCTCGGGTGCTCCTTGATTGATGCTGAAACCAATTCACACTAAGAGAGACCCACTACCTCGACCGCATCCAGACGGCCGCAACCGGGCGTGATTCGCGCCACCCGGCGCGTCAGGTCAGGCCCCGACGTACGCCGCCAGGTGCTCGCCGGTGAGCGTCGACTTCTTGGCGACGAGCTCGGCGGGCGTACCTTCGAAGACGACCAGGCCGCCGTCGTGACCGGCACCCGGGCCGAGGTCGATGATCCAGTCGGCGTGAGCCATGACCGCCTGGTGGTGCTCGATCACGATCACCGACTTGCCGGCGTCGACCAGCTTGTCGAGCAGCGCCAGCAGGTTGTCGACGTCGGCGAGGTGGAGACCGGTGGTCGGCTCGTCCAGGACGTACGTCCCGCCCTTCTCCCCCAGGTGCATGGCCAGCTTGATCCGCTGCCGCTCGCCGCCGGAGAGGGTGTTGAGTGGCTGGCCGAGCTTGAGGTAGCCCAGCCCGACGTCCTGCATCCGTCCGAGGATGTTCGCCGCCGGCGGCACCTTCGACTCGCCCTCAGAGAAGAAGTCGTGCGCCTTGGCGACGGAGAGGTCGAGCACCTCGGCGATGTTGAGCTCGCCGAGGCGATACTCCAGCACCAGCGGCTGGAACCGCTTCCCGCCACAGTCCTCGCACGGGCTCGAGACGGTCTCCATGAACCCCAGCTCGGTGAAGATCATCCCGTTGCCCTTACAGGTCGGACACGCTCCCTCCGAGTTGGCGGAGAAGAGCGCCGGCTTCACACCGTTCGCCTTCGCGAACGCCTTGCGGATGGGCTCCAGAAGACCTGTGTACGTCGCCGGGTTGCTCCGTCGCGAGCCCTTGATCGCACTCTGGTCGACGAACTCCACATCGGTTCCGCGCGGGATCGAGTCGTGGATGAGCGAGGACTTGCCCGAGCCTGCCACACCGGTGACCACGGTCAACACTCCGAGCGGGATGTCGACGTCGACGTTCTTCAGGTTGTGCGAGGTCGCCCCACGGATCTCCAGATGGCCGGTCGGCTTGCGCACGCTGTCCTTCAGCGAGGCACGATGTCCCAGATGACGTCCGGTGAGGGTGTCCGCCTTCGCCAGGTCGTCGAACGTCCCCTCGAAGCAGATCGTCCCGCCGTCGCTGCCGGCCCCCGGTCCGAGGTCGAACACGCGGTCGGCGATCGCGATCGTCTCCGGCTTGTGCTCGACCACGAGCACGGTGTTGCCCTTGTCGCGCAGGTCCAGCAGCAGCTTGTTCATCCGCTCGATGTCGTGCGGGTGCAGCCCCACGGTGGGCTCGTCGAAGACGTAGGTCACATCGGTCAGGGCTGACCCCAGGTGCCGCACCATCTTCGTACGCTGCGCCTCACCGCCGCTCAGGGTCCCCGAAGGCCGGTCGAAGGAGAGATAGCCCAGCCCGATCTCGGTCATCGAGTCGCACAGGTGGAGGAGCGACCGGATCAGCGGGGCGACGCCCGGCTCGTCGATCCCGCGCAGCCATTCGGCGAGGTCGGTGATCTGCATGGCGGCGACCTCGCCGATGTCGAGGCCCCTGATCTTCGAGGAGCGGGCCGACTCGTTCAGACGGGTGCCGCCGCAGGTCGGGCACGACGCGAAGACGGCCGCACGCTCCACGAACGCCTTGATGTGCGGCTGCAGTTGCTCGGGGTCCTTGCTGAAGACCGACTCGCGCAGCTTGGGGATGAGCCCCTGGTACGTCATGTTCATCCCGAGCGCCTTGATCTTGCCCTTCTCCTTGTAGAGGAAGTCGTGGCGCTCGGTCTCTGTGTAGTCCTTGATCGGCTTGTCCCCGTCGAGGAGGCCCGTCTCGGCGAAGCCCTTCACCATCCAGCCGTCGGCCTTGTAGCCGGGCACGAGGATCGCGCCCTCGTTGAGCGACTTGGACTCGTCGACGATGGCAGCGAGATCCAGGTCGGAGACGACGCCGCGGCCCTCACACCTCGGGCACATGCCGCCGAGGTAGATCTCCTGCTTGATGACGTTCTTCTTGCCCGACTCCGTGACCGAGACACCACCGACCTTGGTGGTCGGGATGTTGAACGAGAACGCTGTCGCTCCGCCGATGTAGGGATCCCCCAGGCGTGAGAAGAGCTGGCGAAGCATCGCGTGGCCGTCGGTGACCGTGCCGAGCGTCGAGCGCGGGTTGGCGCCGAGCCGCTCCTGGTCGACCAGGATGGCGGTGGTCAGCCCCTCCATCGCGTCGACCTCGGGCCGCGGCAGGCTGGGCATGAACCCCTGGATGAACGTCGAGTACGTCTCGTCGATCAGCCGCCGCGACTCCGCCGCGATCGTGCCGAAGACCAGCGAGGACTTCCCCGACCCCGACACCCCGGTGAACACCGAGAGCCGGCGCTTGGGGATCTCGACCGAGACGTCCTTGAGGTTGTTCTGCCGGGCCCCCTGGACACGGATCAGGTCGTGAGTGTCTGCGCTGTGCTCGTTCGAGCCGGGGTCGGTCATGGCGATCAGGCTAGTCGGAGGCGTGAATCCAGGCCTGCACATTTCCGACTCACTTGACCTGCTGCAGCCGGATGGTGTTGCCGGCCGGGTCGCGGAAGGAGCAGTCCCGCATGCCCCAGTCCTGGTCGGTCGGCTCCGACATGATCTCGCCGCCGCTGGCCTCGATACCGGCCTGGATCTTCTCGAACGCGGCGTCGACGTCGGTGGAGGAGAGCATCAGGCTGGCGAAGGTGCCCTTGGCCATCATCTCCTGGATCACCCGGCCCTCCTCCTCGCTGATGTTCGGGTCGGCCAGTGGCGGATAGAGCACGACGCTCACACCGGGCTGCGCCGGCGGCCCGATCGTGAGCCAGCGCATCGCCTCGTACCCGACGTCCTTCCTCACCTCGAACCCCAGCAGGTCGCGGTAGAACCTCAGCGAGGCCTCGGGGTCGGTGTGCGGCAGGTAGCTGTGGCAGATGTTGATGTCCATGCACTCAGGCTAGGTAAGGATCGGGCCTTGGCGCTTCTCGATTCCTGATCGAACTCCGTCTGATCGGACGGGTGACCTGCTTGGACACGCACGGAGGGATCCCGGCCTCTCCGGCGACGGCCCTCTCCCGGTAGACGCTCGGCGACATTCCGACGAGCTCGCTGAACCGGGTGGAGAAGGTGCCCAGCGAGGAGAACCCGACCTCGAAGCAGATGTCGGTGACGCTGAGATCACCGCGCCGCAGCAGCGTCATCGCCCGCTCCACGCGGCGGGTCATCAGATAGGAGTACGGCGGCTCACCGTAGGCCTTCTTGAACTCCCTGCTCAGATGGCCGGCCGACATGTGTACGCCGGCAGCGAGAGCCTCTACATCCAGCGGCTGCGCGTACTCCCGGTCGACCCGGTCCTTGACCTTCCGAAGCAGCTTCAGGTCGCGTAGTCGCTGCTCCTGATCGGGTTTCGTCGTCACCCTCCGATCCTCCCATTTGATGAATCTGCCGCGTGTCGAAGTAAAAGTGTCGAATTCGGGCGCGCACACTCGTGGAGTAGGTGAAGGCACAAAACGCGGATAGGAGAAAGTCATGTGGGACACAGTTCAGAACCCCGAGAGCACCAACGTACACAGCTTCCCGATGTCGCACTTCCTGCCGTGCCCGCGATGCGGCCACGAGGTGCACACCTACCTGGCCTGCAGCGACACGTGCTCGTGCGCCCCGGTCGTGATGCCCGGCAGCGTCTCGCTCGCCGCCTAGATCTTGAGCCCGGACTCGATCGCGAAGACGACGAGCTGGGCGCGGTCACGGGCATGCAGCTTCACCATCGCGCGCGAGACATGCGTACGGACCGTGTCCGGGCTGACCACGAGCTCGGCGGCGATCTCGGCGTTCGAGCGGCCGGTGGCCACCCAAGCGACCATCTCCCGCTCACGCTCGGTCAGATCACCCAGACGCGGATGCGGGTTCGCCGCCCGTCGTGAGGAGCCGAACTCCTCGATGACCCGCTTGGTCACCGTTGGAGCGAGCAGCGAGCCACCGTCGGCGACGACCCGGATCGCGTCGAGCAGCGCGACCGGCTCGGCGTCCTTGAGCAGGAACCCGCTCGCTCCCAGCCGCAGCGCCTCGAAGACGTACTCATCGAGCTCGAAGGTCGTCAGCATCACCACCCGTACGTCCTTCAGCGAGGGGTCGCGGGTGACCTGCTCCAGCAGGCCGAGGCCGTCGAGGACCGGCATCCGGATGTCGCACAGGACCACGTCGGGGTGGGTGCGGCGCAGCATCGGCAGCGCCGCGCTCCCGTCGGAGGCCTCGCCGACTACCTCCAGGTCGGGTTCGGCGCCGATCATCGTCGCCAGGCCCATGCGCACGAGGGGCTGGTCATCGACCAGAGCAACCCTGATCAGCGTGTGATCGGTGATGCTCATGCCAGCCCCTCCGCGCCACCCGCCGAGGACCCTGAAAGCGGGAGGGAAGCCCGCAGCCGGAAGCCCCGTACCTCCGGCCCCGCCTCTAGGGTGCCCCCAAGTGCCTCCACGCGCGACCGCATTCCCACAATTCCCATCCCGGGACGCCTTTCCCCGCTCAACATGTCCGATCCCCGCCCGTCGTCGTCGACTGTCACGACCATCTCGGCCGCGGGGGTCGAGACGATCGACACCTCGGCTCGCGTCGCTGCGGCATGCCGCAGCACGTTGGTGAGCCCCTCCTGGACCACTGCGTACGCGGCCCGCTCAGCCTCCGCCGACGCCGAATCCACCTCGAGGCGGAGGGAGACCTCCAGCCCCCCGGTACGCACCCGCTCGACGAGAGCAGGCAGGTCGGCGAGCCCGTGCTCCGGTGCCCGCGGTGCCGGACCGGCGCCGGTCTCGGTGTCGGTCAGCCGGGCCAGCTGCCGGCGCAGCAGGTCGAGCGACTCCTTGCTCTCGGCACGGATCGCCTCCAGGTTGCGGCGGGCCGCCTCGGGATCGCGGTCGAGGACGTGCAGCGCGGCACCGGCCTGCATCGCGATCACCGCGAGCCCGTGACCGACGCCGTCGTGCAGGTCGGCGGCCATCCGCACCCGTTCCTCGCTGACCACCCGTCGTTGCCGTTGGGCCCGGGCCTCGTTGCGCGAGCGCAGCGCACTCGCGATCGCACCGCAGGCGGCGATGAGCGCCACCTGCCCGAAGGCCTGCCACAGCGAGAGGTCACTCTCCGGGCCGCCACCCTGTCCCCAGGGCCCTCGCCCGGAACCGCCGTCGAGCTGGGGGCTCTCGGGACTCAGCACCATCCCGGTGGCGACCAGCGCCGCGGCCACGGCCGCCCACCCGATCCAGCGTCGCGGCGGCAGCGACAGTGCCACCGCGAAGGTGACCACGGGCACGGCCATGAAGATCGGTCCCTCGGCATAGCCCGCGGTGAAATAGGCCCCGGCGCACAGCCCGCTGACCGCGAGCATCCAGCCGCGAGGCCGCTGCAGGAGCACCGGGAGGATGGCGACGAGGGCGAGCAGTGCCCCGAGGAGCGCCGGGCCCCGGGTGTCGGTGCGGGCGTTGCTGCCCAGTGAGCCGACCAGCTCCACCACGACGACCAGCCACGGCAGCCAGTGGCGACGGATCCGGGACATGGACCTGACCCTAGTTCGCGCGGCCGCGCGAGGCGTACGACAAATGCGGCCAGCCGCCTACGCAGATCTGCGTAACCGGGAGCATCGCCGACGCCGATGCGACCCAGGGGCAGTCACGAGAGCGTGAGAGGCATGAACGAACGAGTGGTTGAGACCGACGGGCTGACGAAGCGGTACGGCGACAGGCTCGCCGTCGACCGGGTCAGCATGACCGTCATGCGTGGCGAGGTGTACGGCTTCCTCGGCCCCAACGGGGCCGGCAAGACGACCACCTTGCGGATGATGCTCGGCCTGATCCGGCCCACCGCCGGAACGGCCAGCGTCCTGGGCCGTCCCGCCGGACGACCCGAGGTCACTGCCCGCATCGGCGCCCTGATCGAGGGCCCCGGCTTCTACCCCTACCTGAACGGCCGCGACAACCTGCGCACGTTGGCGCGCTACCAGGGGCTGCCGAACACCGAGGTCGACCGGGTGCTCGAGATGGTCGACCTCGCCGACCGGGCGAAGGACGCCTTCAAGGGCTACTCGCTCGGGATGAAGCAGCGCCTCGGCGTCGCCGCCGCGATGCTCGGCTCACCGGACCTGCTGGTCCTCGACGAGCCCACCAACGGGCTCGACCCGGCCGGCATGGCCGACATGCGGGCCCTGGTCGTCTCGCTCGCCGAGGCCGGCCAGACGGTGATCCTCTCCAGCCACATCCTCGCGGAGGTGCAGGAGATCTGCGATCGCGTCGGTGTGATCAACAACGGCCGCCTGCTGCGCGAGTCCACCGTCGCCGACCTGCGCGGTGGCGCGACGCTACGCGTCCGGGCCACCCCCGAGGACGCCGCCCTGGCTGCACTGATGCGGATGGCCGGCGACGAGGACGTACGCCGCATCGGCAACGAGACGCTCGAGGTCGACCTGCCCGTCACCGCGGCCCCCGATGTCGTACGTCAGCTGGTCGCCCACTCCATCGATGTCCACGAGGTCACCGTCGCGGAGCGTTCCCTGGAGGATGTCTTCTTCGAGATGACCAGCAAGGAGCTCGTGTCATGAACGCTCTCATCAACAGCACCCGCGCCGAGCTGCTCCGCCTGCGCAAGTGGTCGGCGATCTGGGTGATCGTCGGCGCCTGGCTGGCGCTGTCGCTCTCCTTCGGGTACGTCTTCAACTACGTCGCCTACAAGACCGGCGACGACAACTTCGCCGGCGACGGCGCAAGCAACGCCCAGCTCCTCTCCGAGCTGATGCCGAGCGCCATCCCCGACGTCATCGTCAGCGGCCTGCCGATGTTCGGTGGTGCCCTGGCGATGGTGGTCGGTGCGTTGGTGGCCGGCAACGGGTTCGGCTGGGGCACCTGGAAGACCGTCTTCACCCAGGGGCCGAGCCGGTTCGCCGCCGTCGGCGGCTCGCTGACCGCGGTGACGATCTTCATCTTCGCGATGATGACCGCGACCCTGGCTCTGTGCGCGGGTGTCTCGGTGGCGATCGCGGCGAGCGAGGGCCAGTCGATCACCATGCCGGCCCTGAGCGATCTGGCGCAGTCCTTCGGCTCCGGGTTCCTGGTGCTGGAGATGTGGGCGCTGCTCGGGTTCCTCGTCGGCGTGCTCGCCAAGGGGCCGGCGCTCGCCGTCGGACTGGGGCTGGTCTGGTCGCTGGTGGTGGAGAACCTGCTCCGTGGGGTCGGCAGCCTGCTCCCGGGCATCGAGACCGTCACCGACGCCCTCCCGGGCACCGCCGGAGGCTCGTTGGCAGGCGCGATCATCGGCGGGCCCAACGGCACTCCGGGCGTCCTCGACGCGATCTCCGGCGAGCGGGCGCTGGTCACCGTGGCGGCGTACGTCCTGGTCGCCGCGGTCGCGGCGGTGGTCGTGATGAGGCGACGCGACCTCGCGTGAACGGCGCTTAACACACCTCGAGGCATGTCGATGACATGATCTCGGGGTGTGGCCGCGTACGCGAGTGTGATCCTCGTTAAGTCTACTGTGTTTGTGGACAACAACCGCGTTGTCTCAGCACTTTCGACATCCAGAAGAGGTTCCCACCCGTGTCCTCCAACACGCCTGAGCCCACCCCGCTCATCGAGGCCCCCAAGTCCAAGCTCCCGCTGATCATCGGGATCGTCGTCGTCGCCGCCATCGTGATCGGCGGCCTTGCCTTCTTCCTCACCCGCGACGACGACGCGGGCAGCGAGCTGACCAAGGTGTCCATCGGCGTCGTCGGCGCCGACGACCCCTACTGGAAGACCTTCCAGGACGCCGCTCGCGAGGAGGGCATCGACCTCGAGGTCAAGAACTTCGGTGACTACAACCAGCCCAACCCGGCGCTGTCGGAGGGCGAGCTCGACCTCAACCAGTTCCAGCACATCATCTTCCTGGCCGACTACAACGTCCAGAACGACGACGACCTGGTGGCGCTCGGCTCGACCGCGACCTATCCCCTGGGTCTCTACTCCTCGAAGTACACCTCGCTCGACGACATCAAGGCCGGCGAGACCGTGATCGTCCCCGACGACGAGACCAACCAGGCCCGCGGCCTGGTGCTGCTGCAGTCCAAGGGCCTGATCGAGCTGACCGACGGTGGCACTCCGTTCAGCACCGTCAAGGAGGTCGACACCGCCGCCTCCAAGGTGAAGGTCCGGGCGGTCCAGGCCTCGATCACCGCCTCCTCGCTCCCCGACGTCGCCGCGGCGATCATCAACAACGACTTCGTCGAGGACGCCGGCCTGAAGTTCGAGGACGCGCTCGCGACCGACGATCCCTCCGACCCGAAGGCGCTCCCCTACGTCAACATCTTCGCCGTACGCGCCGAGGACAAGGACAACGCGACCTACAAGAAGCTCGTCGAGATCTTCCAGACCAACGAGGACGTGCAGCAGGGGGTCTACGAGACCTCCGGCAACACCGCCGAGCTGGTGAAGATCCCGGTCGAGGACCTGCAGAAGTCGCTCGATGACACCGAGAAGCAGGTGGAGGAGCGTCAGTGACGCACTCGGCCAACGTTGCGGAGCCGCTGGTGCGGCTCCGCAACGTCACCAAGACCTACCCGGCTGCGAAGGGTCGCAACGAGGTCAACGCCGTGGTCGATGTCGACCTCGACATCGCTGCCGGTGACGTACAGGCGATCGTCGGCTACTCCGGGGCCGGCAAGTCCACCCTGGTCCGGCTGCTCAACGGCCTCGAGCCGGCCACTTCGGGCTCCATCCAGGTCGGCGGCACCGAGCTGGTCGGTCTGCACGAGCGCCAGCTGCGGCCGATCCGGCTGGGCATCGGGATGATCTTCCAGCAGTTCAACCTCTTCGAGTCGCGTACGGTCTGGGGCAACCTGGCCTACCCGCTACAGATCGCCGGCGTCGACAAGGCCGAGCAGCAGCGCCGGATCTCCGAGCTGCTCCACTTCGTCGGGCTCCCTGACAAGGCCCACACCTACCCGCGCAACCTCTCGGGCGGACAGAAGCAGCGCGTCGGCATCGCCCGCGCGCTCACCACCAACCCGTCCCTGCTGCTCGCCGACGAGGCCACCAGCGCACTCGACCCGGAGACGACCCACGAGGTGCTGCGCCTCCTGAAGCGGGTCAACGAGGAGTTCGGCACCACGATCGTGGCGATCACCCACGAGATGGAGGTCGTCCGCGAGCTCGCCGACCACGTCGCGGTCATGGAGAACGGACGCATCGTGGAGTCTGGTGCCGTCTACGACGTCTTCTCGGCACCTCGGCAGCCAGTCACCCGGCGCTTCGTCGGCACCGTCGTCGACGACGAGCCCGCCCCCGACGCGCTGGCGGCACTGCGGTCCCGCCATCCCGGCCGGTTCGTGAAGGTCGAGCTGCGCGAGGGCGGGCCCCGCCAGACCGACATCTTCGCGGTCCTCCTCGAGCGCGGGATCGCCTTCGAGCTCGTCTTCGGCGGCATCGAGGAGATCCAGGGCGCCACCTTCGGCAACCTGACGCTCGCCCTCGACGGTCCTACGACCTCGGTCGACGAGGCCGTACGCGAGCTCGCCGCCCTCGTCCCCGCCAAGGAGCTGTGATGCTGACCGCTCTCCCCACCGACACCCGCCTCGGCGAGCTGTGGCCGGACATCTGGCAGGCCACCGGCGAGACGCTGCTCATGGTCGCGCTGACGATGCTGATCGGCGGCACCCTGGGACTGCTGCTCGCGCTCGGGCTCTACCTGACCCGCAAGGGTGGGCTCTACGAGAACGTCACCGTCTCGGTCATCCTCAACGTACTGGTCAACTTCTTCCGGCCGATCCCGTTCATCATCTTCATCGCCGCCGTCCAACCGGCGGCGCGGCTGGTCGTCGGCACCGGAATCGGCATGCCGGCGGTCGTGTTCTCGCTGATCCTCGCCGCGATGTTCGGCATCGCCCGGATCATCGAGCAGAACCTCGTGACCGTCCCGCCGGGAGTGATCGAAGCCGCCCGGGCGATGGGCGCGAGCCGTGCCCGGATCGCCGCCACCGTCGTCCTCCCCGAGGCGTTGGCGCCGATCATCCTCGGCTACACCTTCGCCTTCGTGGCGGTCGTCGACATGTCGGCGGTCGCCGGCCTGATCGCGGGTGGCGGTCTGGGCAGCTTCGCCCAGACCTTCGGCTACCGGCAGTACGACCCGACCGTCACCTGGGTCTGCGTGCTCATCCTGGTCGCGCTCGTGCAGGTCATCCAGCTGCTCGGCAACACGCTCTCGGCGCGGATCCTGCGCCGCTGAGGCTCGGCGACGACCCTCAGGCGCGAGCCAGGATCTCGCCGTGGAGGACGGAGAACCAACCGTCCTCCGCCTCAGCCCACGACCGCCACCCGTCCGCGACCCGGGCGAGGTCGGCGGTCGTGGCGTCTCCGGAGTCGATGAGCTGGCGAGCGACCGCCGAGTCGGTGAACCGGTCGGCCCACAGCCCGCCCCACCAGGCCCGGTCCTCAGCGGTGGAGAAGCACCAGGTGCTCGAGGTGGCCACGATGTCGTCGAACCCGGCAGCGCGTGCCCAGGAGACCAGCCGCCGGCCCGCGTCGGGCTCACCGCCGTTGGCCCGCGCGGCGTGGCGGTAGAGGCGCAGCCACTCGGTCAGCCCGGCCGACTCCGGCCACCAGACGAAGGCCGCGTAGTCGCTGTCCCTTGCCGCGACGATGCCTCCGGGCTTCGTCACCCGTCGCATCTCCCGCAGCGCCTGCACCGGGTCCTTCACGTGCTGCAGCACCTGATGGGCGTGAACCACGTCGTACGCATCGTCCTCGATGCTCAGGGCGTGCACGTCCTCGACCCGGAAGTCGATGTTCGTGACTCCCCTGGCCTCGGCGGACTGCCGGGAGAGCTCGAGCTCCGCCTCCCCGATCTCCGTGGCGGTCACGTGAGCGACCCGGCCGGCGAGATCGAGCGTGATCGTCCCCGGCCCGGCACCCACGTCGAGCAGGCGCTGCTCAGGGCTCAGCCGAGGCAACAGGTACGCAGCGGAGTTCTCCGCCGTACGCCACCGGTGCGAGCGCAGGACCGACTCGTGATGGCCATGGGTGTAGGTCGACATGCATCGACTCTACGCGCGAAATCCCGAAAGATGAGACAGCAATATCGCTATACGGACATGCGCGGAAGCGTCGAGTCGGCGCACCCGAGCCGCCGCCGGGCCCAGAGCATCCCGCCCAGGAGCCCGCCAAGGAGCAGCGTGTTGAGCACGATCACCACGCCGGTCTCGAACGGCGCCGCGCCACCGCCCGGCCGCGCATCCTCGGGCGGCACCTCGTGACGGTCGAAGACGACCTGCCCCTGGTCGGAGGCCCGGGGCTCGTCGGCCCTTGCCGCGCTCAGCGCCGCGGAGGCGAGTACGACGGCAACCATCCCGGCGAGCAGAATCCGCAAGGTGCGACTCATCATGCTCACGAGCGTGCGCGCCGGGGCCGTCAGGAACCCGACGCACACCGTCCCTACCGGCAACAACCCGGTGAACAATCAGGAGGTGTCGATCAGGTCGAGATCAGCCGGTTGAACACCCGGTTGGCCCAGCTCGGGGTGACTCCGGAGAGGCCGAGCAGGACGCGCGCCTTGGTGCCGACGCCGCGATGGACTCCACCGAGGAGACCGTGGCCGCTGGTCGCGGCGGCGTAGACCGACTCCGCGACGTCGTCGGGAGTGAGCGAGACCTTGAGCCGCCGCAGCGCCGGGAAGTCATGACCCCACACCATCGAGGTGTCGGCGAAGAGCGGCCACAGGGCCGTCACCGTGATCCCGTCGCCGGACCACTCCAGGTCGAGAGCCTCGGAGAGGCCGCGTACGGCGAACTTGGTGGCCGAGTAGATCGCCATGCCCGGCTGGCCGTAGATGGCCGAGGCGGAAGCGAGGTTGACGACGTGGGAACCGGGCCGCAGGAACGGGCGTGCGAGGTGGCACCCGTTGACCAGGCCTTTGACGTTGACGTCGATGATCGCCTGCTGCCGATCCAGCGGGAGCTCGGCGAACTTGCCGATCTGGATGATGCCGGCGTTGTTGACGAGTACGTCGAGGCTGCCGCCGCTCACGGCGACGAAGCCGTCCAGGGCGGTCTGCCAGGACCCGGCGTCGCGTACGTCGAGGGTTCCGGTGACCAGCTCGCCGGCGAGCGACTCGACCTCGGTCGTCAGCGATGCCAGGCCGTCGAGGTCGATGTCGTAGGCGCCGACCAGCCACCCCTCACGGGCGAAACGGAGCGCGGTCGCCCGGCCGATGCCGGCGGCAGCGCCGGTGATCAGTACGGATCTCGGCACGCCGCGGTCAGGCCCTGGCGAAGTCGTTGCTGGTGTCGAAGAACCAGACCGTCGAGTCGGTGCACACGATCCGGTCGAGCTTGCCGACCGCGACCTGTGAACGCGGCGTCTTGCCCGAGGCCAGCACCACGTCGTAGGCGTCGCTGGTCCGCAGCACCGACCACGGCTCGGACTCGGTGCCCTCTCCGGTGCTGATGATGCTGTCGAGTGCTGACTGGGCCAGGATCGACTCGCGTTGGGCCTGCTCGACGTTGCCGAGGCCGCGCTGGGCGTCGGCGAGGGCGGCGTGGGCCGACGGGCTGAAGATCGCGCCGGGCATCAGCCCGTGTACGGCGGCGATCGCGCCGGCGTAGTCGCCGACCGACATCATCGGGGCGATCATCTCGGTGATCTCGAGATCGGGCCGGAAGTTAGGAGCCTCGAGGATCGCCTCACGTAGGGCTCTCAGCGACTCCGGGCTCGGTTCGCGAAGATAGACGTCGAGCAGCTCAGCGTACGTAGCCAACAGGGGTCCCCCTTGAATAACGGTCGCCGTGCACGGTAGCCAATAGCACGGCTACGTGGGGCGGTTGACAACGATTATGCGCCCTTTTGTGACTCGGAAGTTGCGCGGGCCGCGTGTTTCTAGCGCCAGCCGAGGTCTGGGGCTACGTGGGTCAGGATGCTCTCCAGGGCATGCGCGTTGTAGTCGACGCCGAGCTGGTTCGGCACCGTGAGCAGCAGCGTGTCCGCGACCTGGATCGCCTCGTCCGCGGCCAGCTCCTCGACCAGCACGTCGGGCTCCGCCGCGTATGAACGCCCGAAGATCGCGCGAGTCTGGTCGTCGATGTTGCCGATCTGGTCCTTGGTCTGCCGGTCGAGGCCGAAGTAGCGCCGGTCCTCGTCGTTGACGAGGGCGAAGACGGAACGCGAGACCGATACGCGTGGCTCACGCACGTGGCCGGCCTCCTTCCAGGCTTCGCGGTAAGCCTCGATCTGCTCGCGCTGCTGGATGTGGAACGGCTTGCCGTTCTCGTCGTTCTTGAGGGTCGAGCTCTGCAGGTTCATCCCGAGCCCCGCGGCCCAGCGCGCGGTCGCGAGCGAGCTCGAACCCCACCAGATCCGATCGCGCAGGGTCTCGGAGTAGGGCTCGACGCGGAGCTTGCCGGGCGGGTTGGGAAACATCGGCCGCGGGTTGGGCTCGGCGAACTGCACCCCCTCGATGATCTTGAGGTACGTCTCGGTGTGAGCACGGGCCATGTCAGCCTCGGAGGCGTTCTCGCCGGGGTCGTAGCCGAAGTAGCGCCACCCCTCGATCACCTGCTCGGGTGAGCCGCGGCTGATCCCGAGCTGCAGGCGCTCGCCGGAGATCAGGTCAGCCGCCGCCGAGTCCTCGGCCATGTAGAGCGGGTTCTCGTAGCGCATGTCGATGACACCGGTGCCGATCTCGATCTTCGAGGTGCGGGCGCCGACCGCGGACAGCAGCGGGAAGGGCGAGGCGTACTGGCGGGCGAAGTGGTGGACCCGGAAGTACGCACCGTCGACCCCCAGCTCCTCGGCGGCGACCGCGAGCTCGATCCCCTGGATCAGCGCGTCTCGTGCCGACTGCGTCTGCGAGTAGGGCGACGGTGTCCAGTGGCCGAAAGACAAGAATCCGATGTTCTTCACGACTAGTAGAACTCTCAACATCCCCTCGGGATTCCCTCAGAGCACCCGCAGGCGACGACCGGGTCGGGTGGCCCAGGGAGGCTGGGACCTTCGCCTCTGACTGTTCTGCACTCCGGAATCGGCTCGGAACTGACACCAGCTTGTCGGTGGTGACCTGCAGTTCCGCGTTCTGTTCTCATTCGATCAACAGGCGAGATCACCTTCGCATGCCCGGTAAAGCGGACGTCCACACGGCATCAACAGCAGCCCCTTATGAGTTTATCTATCGGTCGACCGAATAATCATATCGGTCGACTGACCAGGGAAAACAATGTCTCGGCGTGTTGTCCGAGCTCTTCCGAAGTCGCGGATTATCGTGTTACATATCAGGCAGCTTCACCCGATAAAGACCGACCAACATTCTCTGGGGGATGAATTAATTATGTGGGACACCGTTGAGGTGCAGAGCTTCACGCTTTCTCACGACATGCCGTGCCGCGACTGCGGTCACGCACGTCACCGCTTCTTGCCGTGCGACTCCGACTGCGACTGCCGCGCCCACGAGGTCGCGGAGCTACTGGAGGTCGCCGGCGCTCGCTGAACGACCTGGCGTCAGCTGTCTCGGGCGTCCAGAACGGTGACCACCGCAGTCGCGGTGGTCACCGTTCTTTTGTTCGAAGATTCTTCGGGATGGCGGAAGCAGATCGTCCGCAACCAGGAAGAGGATCGCTGCATGGACATCGTTCTTGTACCCGGCCTCTGGCTGGACGCCTCCTCATGGGACCTCGTCGTCCCCCATCTGACCGATGCCGGCCACACCCCGTGGCCGCTCACCCTGCCCGGCCTCGAGTCGGCCGAGACCGACCGATCCGGCGTGCACGTCGCCGACCAGGTCGCTGCCGTGGTGGCCGCCATCGACGAGTCAGCCGGGCAGGTGATCCTCGTCGGCCACTCGATGGGTTGTGCGGTGGCCGGTGCAGCCCTCGATGCTCGCGTCGACAAGGTCGCCGCCGTGGTCTACGTCGGCGGCTGGCCGGCCGAGCCGGGCATGATCCCGGCCAAGAACTTCCCCACCGACGGCGCCGACCTGCCGCCGGTGCCATGGGAGGAGTTCGACGAGGCCGACGTACGCGACCTGGACCGCGCCGCCTTCGAGGCGCTGCTGCGGCCCTCCCCCGCCAGCCTGACCTCCGAGCCGTTCGAGCTCAGCGACGAACGTCGCTACTCGGTCCCGGCGGCGTTCGTCTGCCCCGAATACACCGCCGCCGATCTGAAGGAGTGGATCGCCGACGGCACCGAATCGGTCGCCGCCATCCCGAAGCACAAGGACGCGACCTTCGTCGACCTGCCCACGGGGCACTGGCCGCAACTGACCAAGCCGGCCGAGCTCGCGGCCATCATCGGTCAGAGCATCGGCCGCAGCGGCCAGTAGTCGGCCCTCGGGTAGCGTCGAGAGCGTGCGTACTCGGCTCGCTGCCCTGACCGCCGTCACAGCCCTGGCGCTCGTCGCCGGCTGTGGCGGTGAGCCGTCCTCGGATCCGGCCCGCAGCCCGTCGGCGTCATCACCTGTCCCGTCCTCGACGCCGGCCCCGTCACCGACGACGGTCCCTCTGGACGATGCGTCGGTGCCGCTGGCAGACCGCCTCACCCAGGCGATGGCGACGGTCGCCGCTGGAAAGCCAGGAGCCGAGGACGTACGCGAGGCCGCGCTGTTCGAGCAGACGACCGCCCGCGACCTCGCCCGCGGGTCGAAGGCGAAGGCCGACGACGTGCTGGGCGCGCTCGGCCGCGCCGACCGCGCCCAGCTCGCGTCAGACATCACCGCGGCGCGCGAGCTCATGGTGATGACCGATCCCCAGCCCGAGCTCCCGGACTGGAGGATCCAGACGCCGCCGACGCCGGACGAGCTGCGCCCGCTCTACCGCAAGGCGCAGCGTGCGACAGGGACGCCGTGGGAGTACCTCGCCGCCGTCCATCTGGTCGAGACCCGCATGGGTCGCATCCGCGGCACCAGCACCGCGGGCGCCCAGGGCCCGATGCAGTTCCTGCCCCCGACCTTCGCCCAGTACGGCGCCGGCGGCGACATCAACGACCCCGCCGACGCGATCATGGCCGCCGGCCGCATGCTCGCCAACAACGGCGCTCCCGGCGACATGGCCGGCGCGCTGTGGTCCTACAACCACTCCGACCGCTACGTGGCGGCCGTCAGCGCCTACGCCGAGCAGATGAAGCGGTCCCCCGCTGCGTACGACCTCTACTGGCACTGGCAGGTGCTCTACCGCCATCAGGACGGCACCATGCTCCTCCCCGAGGGCTACCCCCAGAAGAAGGCCGTACGCATCGCCGACTAGGGGCTGTTTCGGAATGTGGCGCCGAGCGCCGCGTCGTCCAGCGCGTACTCTCGCAAGGCGCCGCCTCGAAGGCATACCGGGTGTCTGTCGAGAGGCGGCAACGCCGCGAGAGTGCGTGCTGGGCGGCGCGGAGCCGGCGCCTCCACATTCCGAAACAGGCCCTAGTAGGGGCGCTCGACGGCGTACTGGACGAGGCTGACGTCCTCGCCGCGGTAGGTATCGGAGCCGTGGCGACCGGTCTCGATGAAGCCGGTCGCGTCGAAGAGCTTCTTGGCTCGGGTGTTGGTCTCGTGCGTCTCGGCCCAGATCCGGGTCAGGTCGAGGACGGAGAAGCCGTAGGTGAGCGCGGTCTTGATGGCCCGCTGGCCGAGGCCGTGGCCCCATCGAGAGCTGGGGCCGATGGCGATGCCGAGCTCTCGGGTGTCGGGGGCCAAACCGTGGATATCGGCGTAGCCGACGACCTCCTCGTCGAGCTCCACCGCGAGCCTGATCAGCTCGGGCGGCGGGGCATCGATCAACCGGCGCCAGTGGCGGAGGTGACCGTCGCGGTCGCGCTCCGGCCAGCCGTTGGCCACCCGGAACTCCTCATCGTGTGCCCAGTCGGCGAAGACGTGTTCGTCACCCGGTGACAGCGGGCGCAGGCGCATGGTGTCGGTGCGGGGCATCGACCGAGTCTCTCAGATGAGGCGCCCGGCCGATCCCCCGCCCGGGATCAGCGTGGATCAGTAGGTGAGCTGGACCTTGGTCGCGAGCCGCTCGTCCATGAGCCGGTAGCCCTCGGCGGCCTCCGCGAAAGGCAGCGCCTTGTCGAAGACCAGACCGGGGTTGATCGTGCCCTCCAGGGTCAGGCGCAGGAGGTCGGGGAGGTAGCGGCGTACCGGCGCCATCCCGCCCTTGAGGCCGACGTTGGTGCGGAAGAGCGCGTTGACCGGAAGGTTGACGTCGTGCGGGACCCCGACGAACCCGACGGTCGCACCCGGGCGAGCCACCTTGGAGGCCGTCTTGAAGGACTGGTCGGTGCCGACGCACTCCAGGACGTAGTCGGCCCCGACGCCGCCGGTGAGCTCGCGTACGGCCGCCTCGCCCTCCTTGCCGCGGGCGGCGACGATGTCGGTGGCGCCGAACTTCTTGGCGATCTCCTGGCGGGCCTCGTGGCGCGACATCGCCACGACCCGCTCGGCGCCGAGCCGGGCAGCAGCCAGCACGCCGCACAGACCGACCGCGCCGTCGCCGACCACGACCGCGGTGCCGCCCTTGGCTCCGTTGCCGAGGCCCGACATCACCGCGGCGTGCCAGCCGGTGGCCATCACGTCGGTGAGCGCCAGCAGGTCGGGGTACATCGACGGATCCGGCGTCTCGTCGAGCTTGACCAGCGAGCCGTCGGCCTGGTTGACCAGGGCGTACTCGCTCTGGCCGCTGACCGTGAAGCCGAGGTTCTCACAGACCGACTGGACTCCGGCCAGGCAGTGCGGGCAGGTGTTGTCGCAGTGGTCGAAGGGGACGATCACGAAGTCGCCGGCCTTGAAGTCGCGTACGTCGGCGCCGACCTCCTCGATGACGCCGATGCACTCGTGGCCGATGGTGCGGGGCTCGTCGATGTCGCCGTTGGAGCCACGGTAGTTCCACAGATCGGAGCCGCAGATGCAGGAGCCCACCACTTTGACGATTGCGTCGGTGGGCTTCGCCAGAGCAGGATCGGGTACCTGGGTGAAGCGGATGTCGCCCACCCCATGGATAGTCGTCGCGCGCATGGTGGCATCCTGTCACCCGGCGTACGAGATGTTGCACATGGTGGCCCTGCCGGAGCCGGAGCAACAGACCTGAAACGAAACGCCGACACTTCGCGGGGAATCCAGGCTTATCTCATATATGAGTTACGGTGGTGCACCATGACCGACGGATACAAAGGTCGTATCGGGAATCTGATTCGCGATGCGCGCAAGCACAAGGGCCTCACCCAGGCACAGCTCGCCGACCTGCTCAACACCAGTCAGAGCGCGATCAACCGCATCGAGCAGGGGCAACAGAACCTGTCGCTGGAGATGATCGCCCGGGTGGGTGCCGCTCTGGACTCCTCCCTCGTGGACATCGGCGCCGGCCCCACGCACCTGCGCGTCACCGGCCCGACGACGCTCTCGGGTGAGATCACGGTCAAGACCTCGAAGAACGCCGGGGTCGCCCTCCTGGTCGGCTCGCTCCTCAACCGGGGCCGTACGACGCTGCGCAAGGTCGCACGCATCGAAGAGGTCAACCGGATCATCGAGGTGCTCAACTCGATCGGCGTGCAGACCCGCTGGCTCAACGACGACAACGACCTCGAGATCGTGCCGCCGAAGGAGCTGCGCCTGGACGCCGTGGACGAGGCCGCCGCGCGCCGTACGCGCTCGGTGATCATGTTCCTCGGTCCGCTGCTGCACCGCTTGGACACGTTCGAGCTGCCCTACGCAGGCGGCTGCAACCTCGGCACCCGCACGATCGAGCCGCACATGTCGGCCCTGCGTCCCTTCGGGCTCGAGGTCAAGGCGACCGACGGCGCCTACCATGCAAGCGTCAACCGGGAGATCCAGCCGGGCCGCCCGATCGTCCTGACCGAGCGCGGCGACACCGTCACCGAGAACGCCCTCATGGCCGCCGCGCTGCACCCGGGCACCACGGTGATCCGCAACGCCTCGTCCAACTACATGGTCCAGGACCTCTGCTTCTACCTGCAGAAGCTGGGCGTCGAGGTCGAGGGCATCGGCACCACCACGCTGCGCGTCACCGGCCGCGAGGTCATCGACGTCGACGTCGACTACGCGCCGAGCGAGGACCCGATCGAGGCGATGTCGCTGCTGACCGCCGCGATCGTGACCGACTCCGAGATCACCATCAAGCGGGTCCCGATCGAGTTCATGGAGATCGAGCTGGCGACGCTGGAGGAGATGGGCCTCAACTACACCCTCTCCGAGGAGTACCTGGCGCTCAACGGCAAGACCCGGCTGGTCGACATCACCACCAAGCACTCGGTCCTGCACGCGCCGCTGGACAAGATCCACCCGCTCCCCTTCCCGGGCCTCAACATCGACAACCTGCCGTTCTTCGCCGCGATCGCCGCGGTGGCGCAGGGTCAGACGCTGCTGCACGACTGGGTCTACGACAACCGCGCGATCTACCTGACCGAGCTCAACAAGCTCGGCGGCAACGTCACGCTCATGGACCCGCACCGGGTGATGATCGAGGGCCCGACCCACTTCTCCGGCACCGAGATCGTCTGCCCGCCGGCGCTGCGTCCCGCCGTCGTCGTGCTACTCGCGATGCTCGCCTCGAAGGGCACCTCGGTGCTCCGCTCGACCTACGTCATCGCCCGCGGCTACGAGGACCTCGCCGAGCGGCTCAACCAGCTCGGCGCGAACATCACCGCCTTCCGCGACATCTGAGTGAACTGAGCCTGCGGGCTCATGTGATCCGGGACTCACGGGTGGTTAGATGCTCCCCGTGAGGGAGCAGCAACGACGCGTACGCGCCTATGCGCACCGTGGTGGAGCGCTCCATCCCGACCTGGTCGGGATGGAGAACACCATGGAAGCGTTCCGGCATGCGGTGGAGCTCGGCTACACCCATCTCGAGACCGATGTGCACGTCACCCGCGACGGTGTCCTGCTGGCCTTCCACGATGAGGCGCTCGACCGGGTGACCGACGTCAGCGGCCTGATCGCGGAGATGACGTACGCCGAGGTGCAGGCCGCCCGGATCGGCGGTCTGCACGGGGTGCCGACGCTGGCGGCGCTCTTCGAGGCGTTCCCCGAGGTCACCTTCAACATCGACCTCAAGTCCGACGGCTCGGTCGGCGCGGTGGCCGAGCTGCTCGCCGCGACCGGCCACGAGGACAAGGTCATCGTCGGCTCGTTCTCGGTCCGGCGGCTGAAGGCGTTCCGCCGGTTGACCGAAGGGCGGGTGCGGACCTCGGCGCATCCGCGCGAGGTGCTGGCCTACCTGCTGGCGCCCACCACCGGGATCGCCAAGAGGCTCGTCGGGTCGCGGTTCGACGCCTTCCAGATCCCCCACCACCAGCACCTTCGAGGGCCGCTGTCTATCCGGGTGGCATCTCGTGGTCTCGTCCGCCGCGCCCACAAGGCGGGCAAGGAGGTCCATGTCTGGACGGTCGACGACCCGGCCGAGATGGAGCGGTTGCTCAAGCGCGAGGTCGACGGGCTGATGACCGATCGCACCGACGTACTGAAAGCGTTCCTGGAGGAACGTGGGCTGTGGGAGGCTGTGCCGTCTCGGGTCGAGCCCGTCGACGAGGCCGAGTCCGATGCGAATGACGAGGAGCCCGAGAAGTGACCACATCAGCCGGGATCGGCGACTTCACGCCGGTCGAGCGGGCGCGGGAGCAGAAGGGCTGGTTCTTCACCGACTGGGCCGTCTCCGCCTTCCAGACGACGGTGGCCGGCGTGCTGTTCGCGCCCTACCTGATCGAGATCGCGAAGGCAGCCGCCGTCGACAACCGGATCGACGTGCTCGGGCTCTCGATCGCGCCCGGCGCACTGCCGTCGTTCATCATCACGTTCTCGACGATCCTGTCGGCGCTCGTCTACCCGCTGGTTGGCGCGATCGCCGACCGCACCTCGCGAAAGCCGGACCTGATGGCCGGATTCGCCTGGGCCGGCGCGCTCTGCGCGGCGCTGTTGTTCTTCATGACCGGGGACAACTGGTGGTTCGGCTCGATCATGTTCATCATCGCCAACCTGTGTGCGGGTGCGGCGGTCGTGGTCAGTGACTCGATCCTGCCGCTGATCTCGACCGAGGAGGAGCGCGACCGGGTCTCCTCCATCGGCTGGGCCTACGGGTACGCCGGTGGCGGGCTGCTGCTCGCGGTCAACTTCCTCCTGGTCACCTTCGCCGACCCGCTCGGGCTCGGGACGGCGCTGGCCGTGCGGATCTCGATGCTCTCGGCCGGGCTGTGGTGGGCGGGGTTCATCATCATCCCGTGGCGCCGGATCCGCCGGCGCGAGCCCGCCGACGTCGAGGACGTCTCCGGCGGTGTCGTGGCGCGCTCCTTCGGTCAGCTGTTCGTGACGCTCCGGGAGCTGCCGCAGTATCCGGTCGCACTGACCTTCCTGCTGGCGTACCTCTTCTTCAACGACGGCATCCAGACGGTGATCAGCTCGGCGTCGATCTACGGCGTCGAGGAGCTCGGGTTCGAGACCGGCACGATGCTCGGCATCTACCTGCTGGTGCAGTTCGTCGCCGTCGGCGGGGCGATCTTCTTCGGCCGGCTGGCCAAGAGCTTCGGCGCCAAGCGGGTGATCCTCGGCGGTCTGGTCGGCTGGATGGTCATCGTCGTCGCGGCGTACTTCGTGCCCGAGCAGACCCTGCTGCCGCTCCTGGTCGTCGCGGTCGGGATCGGTCTGGTCATGGGCGGCACCCAGGCGCTGGCCCGGTCCTACTTCTCGCTGTTCATCCCGGCCGGCAAGGAGGCGGAGTACTTCAGCCTCTACCACGCCATGGACCGCGGCACCTCCTGGCTCGGCACCCTGGTCTTCGGGCTCGTCTACCAGATCACCGACTCTTACCGGCCGGCGATCCTGGCGCTGATCGCCTTCTTCGTCATCGGGGGCGGACTGCTCGCGCTGGTGAACACCGCGAAGGGCATCGAGCAGGCGGGCAATCGGGCGCCCGAACGGGTCTAGGACCATGCCTGGCGGCTGGCGGTTTCAAGACATCGGCCACTCAGGACTTTCTCAGGGAGATCCGCAGGTCAGGCGGGTCCTGTGTCGAACAACACGGCGAGAATCTCGACAATTCACGGAATCATCACCTCCTCTGTACCGTTGACGATGTGAAGAGGCCTGACCGGCCTGCGTTATGAGTCCGCAGACCGCCTCGCTCTTCAGCTCATTCAACGGGGGACGATCGACTCAGGAGGTGCTTCATGGCCGAGCGCACGTTGCGCGGCGCCCGACTGGGCGGACAAAGTTTTGAGGACGAACGCGGGATCGAGTTCGCGGGTCGTCAGCAGGTGGCGTACCGCTGCCCGCAGGGTCACGACTTCGAGATCACGATGTCGGACGAGGCCGAGGTTCCGGCCATCTGGGAGTGCCCGCGCTGCGGCATGGAAGCTCTCAACCTCTCCGGTGCCAAGCCGGAGGAGAAGGCCGAGAAGCCGGCGCGTACGCACTGGGACATGCTCCTGGAGCGGCGCTCGGAGAAGGAGCTCGAGGACATCCTCAAGGAGCGCCTCGACCTGCTTCGCGGTGGCGAGATCGGCCCGGCTCACCTGCACCGCAAGGGACCGGGGAAGAAGAAGGCCAACGCCTGACTTCTGACACAGCCAGATACGCCGATGGCGGCCTTCCAACTGGAAGGTCGCCATCGGCGTATCTCGGGCCAGATCGTCAGGCCAGGTTGTCCTTGTCGATGACCTCGCCGGTGACGATGTCGTCGTTGCGCGGCCTGGCTCCAGCACCGAACGTGGAGGGCATCGCGGCGGTCACCAAGCGCTTCTGCACGACCTTGGCCAGGATGCGGCGGAAGAACGGCCGAGTGAACGGCAGGATCAGCACGATGCCGAAGATGTCGGTCACGAACCCGGGGCTGAGCATCAGCGCGCCGCCGAGCAGGATCAGCGCGCCGTCGGCGATCTCGTTGGACGGGAGCTTGCCCGAGGAGAGCGCCGTGGACAACGCGGACCAGGCTCGGGAGCCCTCGCGGCGCATCAGCCAGGCGCCGAAGATCGAGTCGGCGACCAGCAGCAGGATCGTCCACCACACGCCGATCACCTGGCCGACCTGGATGAGCACGAACAGCTCGGCCAGCGGCATCACCAGGAACAGCAGCACCAGCACCCAGGAGAACCGGCGGCGACGCGTCGTCATCGACGGCCTCCCACGAAACGGTCCAGCCCGAATCGGCGCAGCAGGCGGAGCAGCTGGTCGCGGCGTTCGGACAGGCCCCAGCGGGTCACCCGACGCATCGACTCGGCGGCGACCGCAGGGCTCATCTTCGACTCGCCCCGGACCCGCTCGATGAACTGGATCGGGACCTCCTTGACGGTCAGGCCGGCCCGCAGCGTACGCGTCACCATCTCGGTCTGGAAGACATAGCCGGTCGACTCGACGCTGTTCAGCTGCAGCTTCTCCAGCGTCGTACGCCGGAAGAGGCGGTAGCCCGCGGTGGCGTCGTGGACGCCGATACCGAGCAGGAGCCGGACGTAGAAGTTGCCGCCGACTGACAGCACGCGTCGCGACAGCGGCCAGTTGACCACCGAGCCGCCGCGGATCCAGCGGGCACCGATCACCAGGTCGGCGGAGGTGAGCGCCTCGAGCAGCAGGTGGAGCTCCTCGGGCTGGTGCGAGCCGTCGGCGTCCATCTCCCCCACGACGTCGTAGCCCTGCTCGAGGGCCCAGCCGAACCCGTGCAGATACGCAGCCCCCAGCCCGGCCTTCTCGGTGCGGTGCAGCACGTGGATCTGCTCGTCGTTGTCGGCCAGCTCGTTGGCGATCGTGCCGGTGCCGTCGGGTGATCCGTCGTCGACGATCAGCACATCGACACGTGGCTGCGCCTTGCGTAGCCGCCCGACGATCCAGGCGAGGTTGTCCGCCTCGTTGTAGGTCGGGATGACCATCACCGCCCGACCGATCTCGGTCCAGGGTGGAAGCTGCTCGTTCGTCACGTACGCCGGCCTTGTCAAGGAATGGGGGTGGAGATCACAGGATATCCGGCCGTTGGTCACATGCTCGAATGCCAATCAGCAGAGGCGCGGGAGCACCAAGACGATCTTCGGGCCGTTCCGATCCCTGCTGGAGACAGGGGGACGATCGTTGTCTAAGGGCGCCTTGGCCCTCCCGCGTTGCCCTCGCGGCCGTTGACCGCGCCCACGAAAACGCGTCGAAGGCATGCCTGGCTCGACACCCCCCGACCCGCTTCGTCGAGCGCCGGTCCGCCGGCCGCAACTCTGCATGAGCGAACGTTGCCACCATCACCCGCTGGATCCGCAGAAGTCAACACGGCCCTGACCTGCGGAAACATATGTTTTCGCAGGTCAACCACAGCCTGTGGAGCGCGAGAAAGTGACGAATTATCGAGGAACTTCGGCGTGTCGCCTTCGCGTACTCGTTACGGCACTCATGGAACGACGACTGTACCGCGCGCGGAGGTGGCCAGGAGTGGCTCCCCCAGGATCTCAGCGGCCCCAGGATGGGCCTCGGTCGCGGCTCCTCGAGCCACGACGTACACGGCGAACTCCATCACCCGGGACCGGCTCCCGGCCTTGATCAGCTCGCAGGTGATCTCCAGGACGTCGCCGGCACGCACGGGTGCCTTGAACTGCACGTCGTCGTAGGAGGCGAACAGACCCTCGTCGCCGTCGGTGAGGATGCACATCTCGGTCGCGACGTCGCCGAACAGCCCCAGGCTGTAGGCCCCGTCGACGAGGTTCCCGGCGTAGTGGGCGTGGGAGTAGGGCACGTAGCGGCGGTGGACGACCTTGGTGCCGATCTCAGGGCCGATCTTGGGACTGCTCATGCCGCGGGCTCCTTCGAGGTGGTGCGGTGGACGAGGTAGGAGGCGACCTCGGCAGGGGTGGTGCCGCGGCCGAAGATGCGGTCGACGCCGAGCTCGGAAGTCATCGACTCGTCGAATCGTGGACCACCGGCGACCAGGAGCGGCCGCTCCCCCGCCGGATAGGCCTCCCGGAACGCCGCCGACATCTCCCGGGTGTTGAGCAGGTGCGCGTCACGCTGGGTGACGACCTGGGAGACGAGCACGGCGTCGGCACGCCGGGTGACGGCAGCCTCGACCAGGGAGGGCACCGAGACCTGGGCGCCGAGGTTCACGACCTCGATCTCCTTGTAGTACTCCAGCCCCTTCTCCCCCGCGAACCCCTTGATGTTGAGGATCGCGTCGATCCCGACGGTGTGGGCGTCGGTGCCGATGCAGGCGCCGACGACGACCATCGGGCGCCGCAGCGTCTCCTTGATCACCGCGTTGGCCTCCTTCGGCGTCAGCAGCGGGAAGTCACGCTCGACGACCTGCACCTTGTCGGTGTCGACGAGATGGTTCACCTGCCCGTAGACGACGAAGAAGGTGAAGTCGTCGCCCATCGGCTTGGAGTGGACGACCATCGCCGGCTCCATGCCCATCTTGTTGGCCAGCTGCAGCGCGGCGCCGTCGGCGACCTTGCTGTGCTTGATCGGCAACGTGAAGGAGACCTGCACCATCCCGTCGCCCGTGGTGTCGCCGTACGGCCGGATGATGCTCATTCCTCGCCCTCCAGAATGGTGCTCGCGGGGTTGTAGTACGCCTCGGACTTCACGGCCACGCCCTCGAGGCCCTTGCCGGCGTCGGCGGGGCGCTTCATCAGACCGAAGGTGCCGTCGGCGATCGCGTCGAGGAGCCCGTTGGGCTCGTCGATGATCTTCCCGAGCAGGTCGATCGACTCCCCCAGGACCTCGCGCGCCCGGTTGGCGATGAACCCGTCGGGGGCCGGGTGGAAGTCCTCGCCGAGGCGTCCGGCCGCGTCCATGACGTACCGGACGTTCTGCAGGGCCAGGTCGCGGTCGGAGATCCACGGCGTCACCACCGCCTCGGTCATCATCCCGACCAGCAGGATGCCCTGGTCGGTCATCGCGCCGGCCAGGTTGAAGAACCCGTCGAGCAGGTAGCCCTTGAAGATGTCGCCGGTCATGTGCCGGGTCGGGGGCATCCACTTCAGCGGGGCGTCCGGGAAGATCGTCTTCGCCAGCAGCGCGTGCGCGAGCTCGAGACGGAACGAGTCCGGTACGTCGGGATTGATCTCGAACGCGTGGCCCAGACCCAGCTGCCAGTCCTCGAGACCAGCCTCCTTGGCGAAGTACTCGTTGAGCAGCTGCGAGGTGGTCACCGTGTGCGCCGCCTCGACCGCGTCGGCGGTGGTGAGGTAGTTGTCCTCGCCGGTGTTGATGATGATCCCCGCCCGCGCGTGGATCTGGCGCGAGAGCCGCTGGTCGACGAACGTACGCACCGGGTTGATGTCGCGGAACAGGATCCCGTACATCGAGTCGTTGAGCATCATGTCGAGACGCTCCATGCCCGCCAGCGCGGCGATCTCGGGCATGCACAGGCCGCTCGCGTAGTTGGTGAGCCGCACGTAGCGGCCGAGCTCACGGCTCGTCTCGTCGAGCGCGGCCCGCATCAGCCGGAAGTTCTCCTGGGTCGCGTACGTCCCGGCGAACCCCTCCCGGGTCGCGCCCTCGGGCACGTAGTCGAGCAGCGACTGGCCGGTCGAGCGGATCACCGCGATGATGTCGGCGCCCTCGCGTGCTGCCGCCTGCGCCTGCGGGATGTCCTCGTAGATGTCACCGGTCGCGACGATCAGGTAGATCCACGGCTTGCGAGGTGCGTCTCCGATCTCGGCGATCATCCGCTCGCGCGCCACCCGGCTGGCGTCGAGGCGGGCGATACCGACCCCGACCGCCTCGCGGGCGTGCTTCGCGGCCAGCTCGGCCTCGGCACCCTCGGGCAGGTGGAAGGTCACCTGACCGGCGGCGGCCTCCTCGGCGAGCCGCGAGAGATCGTTGCCGTGGGCGGCCAGCGCCTGCCACACCGGCAGTGCGACGCCGTGCTCCAGCCCGATGTCGGCGCGCACCGCGTCGACCAGGTGGTTCACCCACGGGGTACCGTCCGGGTCGGCGCCGGCGAGCCCGGCCAGCCGCAGCGTGGCTCGCTCGACGGCGACCGTGGTGTGCTTCTTGGCCATCTCGACGATCGGGTCGCCGACCTTGGCGGCCAGCGCGCGGGCCTGGGCAATCGTGCGTGGGTCCAGTTCGAGTCTCACAGTTCCAGTCTTCCTTCGAACAGTGCCCGGACCCCGGCATTGGCGCGGAGAAGATCCAGGGCGTAGGCGGCGTGGCCGGGGACGTAGCCGTTGCCGACGAGCATCGTGACGTCGGCGGCGAGGCCCTCGGCGCCGAGCGCGGCTGCGGAGAAGGAGGTCGCCATCGAGAAGAAGACGACGGTGCCGCTGTCTGCGGTCGAGAGGATGGCTCCACCCTCGCAGCCGGGCACATCCACGCACACCACGGTGACGTCGGCGGGCCCGCCAGCCTTGACGACCGCGTCGCGCAGCGCCACCGGGTTGCGGGCGTCGGCGATCACGACCTCGTCGGCCAAACCCGACTCGCGCAGGCGTTCGGCCTCGGCTTCGGTCGGGACGATGCCGATCAGGTGGCCGGCTCCCGCGTCGCGGGCCGCGGCCAGCGACAGCGATCCTGACTTGCCGCCGCCACCGATCACCGCGACGACGCCACCTGCGTAGCGCTCCGAGACGACTCGCCGGGTCAGTGCCGGGGCACCGCACACGTCCATCACCGACAGCGCGAGCTCGGGAGTGAGGTCGTCGGGCAGGACGGCTGCGATCGAGCGGCCGAAGAGGATGGCGTAGCCGTCGCACGGCACCTGCTCGGAGTCACCGCCCCAGCCGGCGAGCCCGTCCTCGATCACCAACGGCGTCAGGGTCAGCGACACCAGCGTCGCGACCCGGTCCCCGACCTTCAGCCCCAGAGGCGACTCGGGTCCAACCTCATCGACGACACCGACGAGCATGCCGCCCGACCCGGTCACCGGGTTCTGCATCTTGCCGCGCTCGGCGACGATGTCGAGCACCTCGCGGCGCACGGCCTCTCCGTCGCCGTCGTGCACGGACTCGAGCTGCCGGAACGAGGCGGCGTCCAGGTTCAGACGCTCCACCCGGATCCGCACCTCGTCGGGCCACAAGGTCTTGCGGGTGTCGAGTCTCCGGGCGGCCTGGGGCAGCGGCAACGAGCCGCTCACCGGCTCATCGAGCACTCGGTGCAGGCCTGTCGGGTCAGAAGTGGTCATCGTCGTACGCCTCCTTGCGTCCATCTCACGGCGGACCCTACCAGCGGTTGCGGGAAGAATTGCGGCCGATGGTTGCAGATGCCGCAGGATCTCCCGCTATGGTGGAGAACATGACGGCAACCATCGAGCCTACGACCCGAGACGGACAGCCCTACGCCTACCAGCGCGTAGAGCTGGTCGAACCCGACTGGACCCGGTTCCCAGGCTGGGCCGACATCACCGACGAGCAGTGGCGCGACGTGCAGTGGCAGCGCGTCAACTGCATCAAGAACGTCCGCCAGATGCGCGCCCTGATGGGCGACCTCCTCGACGAGCGGTTCTACGCCGACCTCGAGCGCGACATGGCCGAGCGGGCGACGATGTCGATGCTGGTGCCGCCGCAGATGGTCAACACGATGGTGCCCTCGGGCGCGTCGGCCGGCGAAGAGTTCACCGCGGCGTTCTACGCAGACCCGATCCGGCACTACATGATCCCGGTCTTCTCCGACCGCCGCACCGACTGGCCGTCACACCCGCAGGCGAGCCGTGACTCGCTGCACGAGCACGACATGTGGGTCGCCGAGGGGCTGACCCACCGCTACCCGACGAAGGTGCTCGCCGAGCTGCTCTCCACCTGCCCGCAGTACTGCGGCCACTGCACCCGGATGGACCTGGTCGGCAACTCGACCCCGGTCATCGACAAGCTCAAGCTCACCGGCAAGCCGGTCGACCGCCACGAGGCGATGCTCGAGTACCTCCGCAACACCCCGCAGGTGCGCGACGTGGTCGTCTCCGGCGGCGACGTCGCCAACCTGCCCTGGCCGCGGCTGGAGGACTTCCTCACCAAGCTGATGGCGATCGACAACATCCGCGACATCCGGCTGGCCACCAAGGGCCTGATCGGTCTCCCCCAGCACTGGCTCCAGGAGCCGCTCCTGGAGGGGATGAACCGGGTGACCACCATCGCCCGCGAGCGCGGCGTCTCGCTGGCGATCCACACCCACGCCAACCACGCCAACTCGGTCACTCCGCTGGTCGCCGAGGCGTCCAAGGCGCTGCTGGCGGCCGGGGTTCGCGACGTACGCAACCAGGGCGTGTTGCTGGCCGGCGTCAACGCCGACAGCCACAGCCTGCTCGACCTGAGCTTCCGCCTGCTCGACGGCGCGCAGATCATGCCCTACTACTTCTACATGTGCGACATGATCCCGTTCAGCGAGCACTGGCGGGTCTCGGTCGCCGACGCGCAGCGGCTGCAGCACGACATCATGGGCTACCTGCCTGGGTTCGCCACCCCGCGCATCGTGTGCGACGTACCTTTCGTCGGCAAGCGCTGGGTCCACCAGATCGCCGACTACGACACCGAGCGCGGCATCTCCTACTGGACCAAGAACTACCGCACCTCGATCGAGGCCTCGGACTCCGAGGCGCTGACCAGGACCTACGAGTACTACGACCCGATCCACACCCTGCCCGAGTCGGGCCAGGAGTGGTGGCGTACGCACGGGGAGTGACTCGAGCGTGACTGGGACCCGGCGCTGTGGCGCCGGGTCTCAGTGCGTCATGGTGGGGCGGTTCTCGTAGTAGGTGTACATCGCGATCGTGGTGCGCGTGGACACGTTGGCGACCGAGCGGATCCGGCCGAGCAGCTCCTCGAGCGCCTCGGGCGTGGCGACGCGCACCTTGAGCATGTAGGACTCGACACCTGCGATGGACCAGCAGGCCTCGACCTCGTGGAGGTCGGCCACCCGCTCAGGGGTGTCGTCGGGCTGGGAGGGGTCCATGGGCTGCACCGCCACGAACGCGGTCAGCGGCACGCCGATCGCGGCGTAGTTGACGGTGGCGCCGTAGCCGGTGATCAGACCACGCTGCTCGAGCCGCTTGACGCGCTGATGCACCGCCGAGGTCGACAGGCCGGTCGCCTTGCCCAGGTCTGTGTAGGACATCCGACCGTCCTCCGCGAGAAGTTGGAGGATTTTACGGTCGGTGGCCTCGATCTCAGGTGCAGTCACGGCGACAGCGTACCCACAACAGCAATATCTCCGCCGTAACGTCCAAAAAAGTGGTTGCTGTAGAAAGATTTCCGGTCGCCGCGTTCGACAATAGCCGGGCGCCAGAGTCTCATCGCGGCCGGCGGCGCGTACCGATTCACGGATCAGGCTCACCCTCTGTCTCAGCGGATAGTGTGCACAGCGTGGCTGAACCTCGAATGCTCCTGCTGGACACCGCGTCGCTCTACTTCCGCGCCTTCTTCGGCGTACCCGACATCCGAGCCGAGGACGGCACTCCGGTCAACGCCGTCCGCGGCCTGTTGGAGTTCATCTCCCGGCTGGTCAACGACTACTCCCCCACCGACCTGGTGTGCTGCTGGGACAACGACTGGCGCCCGCATTGGCGGGTCGACCTGATCCCCTCCTACAAGGCGCACCGGGTGGTCGAGGAGCTCGAGACCGCCCCCGACGTCGAGGAGGTGCCCGACCCGCTGCAGGTCCAGGTGCCGATCATCCGCGAGGTGCTCGCCGCGGCCGGGATCTGCGTCATCGGCGCCGACGGCTACGAGGCCGACGACGTGATCGGCACCCTCGCGACCGACGCCGGGATGCCGGTCGATGTCGTCACCGGCGACCGCGACCTCTTCCAGCTCGTCGATGACGCTGCCGGCGTACGCATCCTCTACCCGACCCGAGGGGTGACCGACCCGGATCTGGTCGACGAGAAGTGGGTGCTCGCCAAGTACGGCATCAGCGCCGCGCAGTACGCCGACTTCGCCACGATGCGTGGCGACACCTCCGACGGGTTGCCGGGGGTGAAGGGCGTCGGCGAGAAGACCGCCGCCAAGCTGCTCGAGCAGTACGGGGACCTCGAGGGGATCGTGGCCGCCGTCGCCGACCCGACCACGCCGATCACCAAGGCGCAGCGGCAGAAGTTCATCGACGCCGTCGAGTATCTGGCGGTCGCGCCGAAGGTCGTGGCGGTCGCTCGGGACATCCCGCTGGACCGCACCGGCACCGCTCTGCCGAGCGCTCCGGCCGACCCGGCACGCCTGCACGAGCTCGCCGCGACCTACAACCTGGCCTCCCCCGTCGCCCGCCTGGAAGCCGCGCTCGCGCGGGTGTGACACAGGTCTCCACAACTCCATTCAGAAAGTTTGTAGAAACGGCATCATCAGCCGCGTACGTCTCCGTCTCCTTGGCAAGACCACCAAGAAGGAGCGGACGAATGAGCGACATCAAGCACCCGGCAGTGCAGCAGGACATCAAGATCTCGTGCCTCGACCCGTGGGGCCGGACCGTGGAGGTGCCGACGACCCTCGGCTACCGCGAGAACGACCCGTACGCAGTGAGCCTGACCTTCCACTCCGGCGCCGGTGACGTCGAGTGGGTCGTGTCCCGCACGCTGATGCTGCAGGGCCTGGCCGCCCCCGCCGGTGAGGGCGACGTGAAGATCTACCCCAGCATCGACGAGGACGCGAAGGCCGTCGCCGTCTTCGACTTCAGCTCCCCCGACGGCCGCCTGATCGCGACCGCCGACTCGCGCGAGGTGCAGACGTTCCTCGGCAAGTCCTTCTCGGCCGTCCCGGTCGGCTCCGAGAGCCAGCACCTGGATCTCGACGCGCTGATCGCAGACCTGCTGGGCAGCTCGTTCGACGCTGAGTAGGCACTCCGCCCGCCTGCTCATTCGTTCACGAACCCTCCCGTCCCGGATTCTCCGGGGCTGGAGGGTTCGCTCTTTCGCTGGCCGGAAGCAATTCCTCGCCGTTGCCACGTCAACTGTGGTAGTGATGTGCGTCACCCGCATCCTCTCGGAGGTCACAGTGCTGCCAGCTTTCCTTTCTCGCGAGCGAACCGTGGCCGGCCCCGGCTTCAGTCGCTGGCTCATCCCGCCCGCCGCCCTCGCCGTCCACCTCTGCATCGGCCAGGTGTACGCCACCAGCGTCTACAAGACCGCCCTGGTCGAGCACTTCGACACGAGCCAGACCGCGATCGGGGTGATCTTCTCGATCGCGATCGTGATGCTCGGCCTCTCGGCCGCGGTGATGGGCACCTGGGTAGACCGCAACGGACCGCGGGCGGCGATGACCGCGGCCGCGATCTTCTGGTCCTCCGGCTTCTTCGTCGGCGCCCTCGGCATCGGCACCGGCCAGCTGTGGTTGGTCTACCTCGGCTACGGCGTCATCGGCGGCATCGGACTCGGGATCGGCTACATCTCCCCCGTCTCCACGCTGATCAAATGGTTCCCGGACCGCCCGGGCCTGGCCACCGGCATGGCGATCATGGGCTTCGGCGGGGGCGCGATGATCGCCAGCCCGCTGAGCGGCCGGCTGCTCGCGCTCTACGACCCGTCCTACACAGGTGACGCCAGCACCGTCCCAGACGGCCACGCGGTGATGATGCTGTTCCTCACCCTCGGCGTGGTCTACCTGGTCTTCATGTCCTTCGGCGCGGCCACCGTCCGCGTACCCCCCGAGGGCTGGACGCCGGCGGGCTGGGACCCGGCCAGCGTGAAGCAGAAGAAGCTCGTCACCACGGCGAGCGTCTCGGCCAACAACGCGATCAGGACCCGGTCGTTCTGGCTGGTGTGGATCGTCCTCTTCTGCAACGTCACCGCCGGTATCGGCATCCTCGAGCAAGCGGCGCCGATGATCCAGGACTTCTTCCGCACCGACGGGGTCTCCTCCGTCAGCGCGGTCGCGGCCGGCGGCTTCGTCGGGCTGCTCTCCATCGCCAACATGAGCGGCCGGTTCATCTGGTCCTCGACCTCCGACGTCATCGGTCGCAAGCCGATCTACATGATGTATCTCGGGGTCGGACTGGTGCTCTATCTCCTGTTGGCGACCATCGGGGACACCTCGATGGCTCTGTTCGTGCTGCTCGCCGTCGTGATCCTGTCCTTCTACGGCGGCGGCTTCGCCACCGTCCCCGCCTACCTGCGGGACCTCTTCGGCACCTTCCAGGTCGGCGCCATCCACGGCCGGCTGCTGACCGCCTGGTCGGCCGCCGGCATCGCCGGGCCGCTCATCATCAACGCCTTCCTCGACGCGCAGGGTGAACCCGGCACGCTCACCGCGGCCGCCTACCGGCCCGCGCTGTTGACCATGGTCGGCGTCCTCGCGGTCGGCTTCATCGCCAACCTGCTGGTGCACCAGGTCCCCGACCGGTTCCACGAGCCCAAGTCCGCCGACTCCACCGAGACCGAGAGGAGCGCAGCATGAACGCCAAGATCGCAGGTGCCTGGGCCCTGGTCGGGATCCCGCTGGCCTACGGAGTCATCGAGACGCTGCGCCGCGCGGCACAGCTCTTCACGGGCTGAGCTCGGCGTCAGTCAGGTCAGAGGCCGAGCAGGCTCGGCTCGTTCGTACGCCACGCCTCCTGCGCCGCCCGGGTGACCGGGCCGTGCGGGAGCGTGCGCGTGCCCCACTCCGCCACAGCCTGGACGTCGCGCAGGCTGGAGGTGAGGAAGACCTCCGAGGCGTACTCCTCGACCTCCGCCAGCGGCTCGTCGGTCTCCTCGGCACCGAACCACTCCAGCACCAGGGCGCGAGTGATCCCGGCCAGCGGGCCGCTGGAGAGCCTCGGAGTCTTGAGTGCGCCGTCGAGCACGTAGAAGATGTTGCTCCCGGTGCCCTCGCACAGATCGCCCACGGTGTTGGCGAAGATCGCCTCGCTGGCCCCGTGCTTACGGGCCTCGGCGAGGGCGATGACGTTCTCGGCGTACGACGTCGTCTTCAGGCCCGTCGTCGCACCGTGCTCGTTGCGGCGCCACGGCACGCTGACGACCTTGGTCTCGGTCGGGTTGGGCTCCGCGTCCTCGAGGCCGATGATGATCGTGGGCGCCACGTCCGCACGCCCGGACCCGAACGGGGCCGGCCCGCCCGTGACGGTGATCCGCAGCCGTCCGTACGCAGTCGGGGCTGCGCCCAGCACTGCCTCCACACCCTTGGTGATGAGCGAGCGGTCGGGGGTGGGTAGACCGAGGCCGCTCGCGGAGCGCTCGAGGCGGTCGAGGTGGAGGGCGAGCGCGAACGGCTGGTCCTTGATCACCTTGAGCGTCTCGAAGACGCCGTCGCCGACCACCAGACCGTGGTCTCTGATGGAGACCGCCGGGGCGGCCGGGTTGTCGAGAAGCTGACCATCGATCCACGCGCGCATGCGGCAACTCTAAAACGTCCCTGGTCAGAGCCGGGAAAGCGCGCCGGTGTGGTCGTCGAGATGACAGGTGAATGACACGCAGGTGACCCCGGATTTGGCCTCGGGCAGCGGCTCCGATAATGTTCTTCTCGTCGCCAAGGGCACGGGAAACCGGGCCTGAAGCAGCAAGCGGACGTAGCTCAGTTGGTAGAGCGCAACCTTGCCAAGGTTGAGGTCGCGAGTTCGAGCCTCGTCGTCCGCTCGGAGTAGGTCTCCACCGGAGGCATTGCCTCCAGCGGTGGGTTGGCCGAGAGGCGAGGCAACGGACTGCAAATCCGTGTACACGGGTTCAAATCCCGTACCCACCTCGAAGCACCACCCTGATATAAACTGAATAACCCCGGACGATTGGCGCAGCGGTAGCGCGCTTCCTTGACACGGAAGAGGTCACTGGTTCAAACCCAGTATCGTCCACCACCAGAACCGGCCCCTGAACTGCGGAAACGCAGATCGGGGGCCGGTTCGATTTGGTTGATTCGAAAGTGCGTTCGACGCTGCCTGACAAAGTGCCTGACTAGGCTCTGGCTTCACGCTCGACCAGTGGTCCAGCGGTCCTCGACTCAGCAACGCCATTCAGGAGCAGCAGTGACCCAGCATCGAGTGCGGAATCTGAAGAGCCAGGAGGAGGCCGTTCTTGCCGTTGGGGTCGCAGAGGCCGTCGGCGCCACCGCTGTTGAGAATGACGTCGCCGGCCGACAAGGCGTTGTTGACGCGCTGCTCAGGTACCCAGACGGCCGGTGCGCCGCGTTGGAGGTGACCAGCCATGCCGGAGACGGGATCCGGCAGCGCAACGGCGAACTGGCAAAGCGCGGTTCCAAACTGATCTCGCCTGGACAGTGGACGTGGACGGCTCAGTTCATATCGGTTCGCCACCTACCTGAGTTTGAGGAGCGCGTGTCGCGGCTTGTCCTGCATTGTGAGTCTGCCGGGATCACTGACCCCAACCGACTCCAGTCGTGGGAGGTGGAGGACGGCTCGGACCTCGCCTGGCTGCTGACGACGGACATCAAACTCTGGGGACACCCCAAGCGGTCCCGGCCAGGCAAGATCTTCCTCCTTCCCGCGTCCATCTGGGGGTTTCCCCGACGGTATCGCCGACGCCTTACCTGACGCGTTGGGCGCCGTCCTCGATGAGCCCAATCAGAAGGCGCATGTTGCGAAACTTGCGCGCAGCGGACACGTCGAGCGACATCTCTGCCTTCTGCTGCTCGACGGCGGATTGCCCAGCAGCATCGAGGTAGGGCTATTCGGCCGGATTGATGCTCTCGATGTCGATCCGCCGCGACTGCCGGCTGGGCTCACCCATCTCTGGTTCCTATCCGGGTACAGCGGGACGCTCATCGGTGTCACTCCTAACGGATGGCAATTCGCCGATGTGCCGTCGGAAGCGGTGTTGCGGAGTACGTCGGACTACTTCGCATGATTGGCGTCCACGCGCTCGGCTCCTAACTAGCTTCCGGGTGCCCGTCCACGTCTGGGTTGCCGAATACAGCATCCATTGCCCAGGCCAGTATCGCCCTCCACTAAGTATCCGCCTCCTGAACTGCAGAAACGCATCCTTGATCACCAGCGCCGACAACCCCGGAGACACGACCCCTCACCCGCCCGTATTCAAATCAGGGGACATCGTCGACGCCACGATCGCCCCAGACCGACTGTCCCCTAGCGTTCGAGTTTGTCGCGTGCATGCAAAGCGACTTGTCTCCCCTGCAGGAAATGAAGGAGGACTCCTGATGACAGACTCGGCCTGGTTCGTGCTCACGGTTGCCGTCGTCAGTGGGGCTGGAGGCTTCGCCGGATCGTGGCTCAGTACATGGATGTCGCTACGTTCGCAGGCGCGTATTCGACAGCATGAGCAACAGCAACGGGATGGGGCCGTCGTAGGTGCCGTCCACGACTATCTCGACGTTGCTGATCCACGAAGCCTCGCTGGAGTCGGGACAGCAGACCCTGATTATCGCACTCAGGAGCTTCGTGACCTCGAATGGAGACACGGAGAGCTTCGTCTACAGCTTCAAGTTCTGGCTGCGGGTCATCCTGATGTTGAGGTATCCGACACTGCTCGCGATCTCGCGACGGCGATCCACAACTCCTTCTCATCGACAGCGATAGCTGTTCGCGACGGTGGCACCCCGAACGATAGGACTTTGCTGGACACCGCTGCGAGTGACCATGCAGCCACTCGGAAGCTGGCCGAGGAGCTCTCCGACAAGACCAGGCGATGGGCCAACAGCTGGTAGGACTGACTTGGGACTGTGCTCAATGGGTCGGGCGCGGATCCTTTGGCCTCTGAGGTTAGCCAATCTGAAGCGCCCCAGGTTGTCGGCCGCGAACGGTCGTGGCAGTCGATCTTCGACCCGTCAACGTGGGTCGAGTCGTAGACGGCGCTTCGTGGGTCCCAGCGCGCTACATCCAGGCCACGACCCACCGGATCACGCTGGACGCGGTCACCCGCGCTGTTCGCCTGCCTTGAGGCCCCGTTGGACGGCCTCGACGATTGCGCCCCACGGCAGTTTCTGGTCCGGTGGCATCTGGCGGGGTGGGTGGAGGGGCCAGACGTCGGGGCCTTCGATGAGGTCGACGCCGGCGCGGCGTAGGGCTGCCACGTGGGAGGGCCAGGCGGGGTGCCCGGCGTGGGCGGCGTTGATGAGCGGGAAGAGCACGACCGGAACGGTGGTGAGGTTTTCGGTGACGACGGTGAGGGCCTGGTTGTCGGCCAGGCCGAGGGCGATCTTGGCGGTGCTGTTGAAGGTCGCGGGGGCGACGACGATGGCGTCGAGCTGCGCCGGGTGCGTGCGCGGCTCCCAGGGGAGCCGGCTCGGCCCGCGTACCGGGAAGCCGGTGGCGGCCTCGATCCGCGCGGCCTCGCCGTTCGCGCGCAGCCAGGTGAAGGCTGTCGGCGTCAGGGTCACCGGCACTTGGTGGCCGGCATCCACCAGCGGGGTGATCAGCTCGTCACAGAGGTCCTCCACACCGCCTGCAGCGCAGGCGATGACTCCGATGATGGCCACGCCGAGAGCGTACGCGACGTGATCAGTCGATCAGGCCGGCCTCACGCGCCATCCGGACGGCGTGGACGCGGTTGTTGGCGTTGAGCTTGCGGGTGGCGCTCTTGAGGTAGGACTTCACCGTGCTCTCCACGATCCCGAGGGCCTCGGCGGCCTGCCGGTTGCTGTTCCCGAGCGCCACCTGGCGCAGGACGTCGAGCTCGCGGGCGGCCAGGCGTACGGCCGGAGCGAGCTGAGCCGGCTGCTTCTCCCCTGGTGCGGCGGTGAGCCGGAGGACCATGGCCTCGAGGCGGCTGCGGACCTCGGGGTCGACCACCTGGCCGGCCAGGTCGGTGAGCTCGGCCGCCATCTCCCGGCGTTCGGCGAGGTCGCGCTTCGCGGCCGCCTCGTCCGGGCGAGGAGCCCGGCTCGGCGCAGGCGCCAGCCGGGAGAGCCGGTTGCGGACCTCGTCGTCGATCAGGATCTCGCGCTCGAGGGTGCGGATCAGCGGACGCAGCGAGTCGAACCAGACGCCGCCGAGACCGAGCCGCGAGCGGGAGGCGAGGTAGATGAGCATCCGCGGGGCCCGGTCGACCATGATCGGCAGGGCGGCGACGGTCTGGATCTGCTCCTGAGCGACGGCGGTGTCGTAGAGATGGGTGATCCCGCGAGCGGTGTAGTAGTGGTCGACCGAGCCGGGCTGACGGGTCTGCAGGGTCTTGCCGCCCAGGCCCTCCCCGTTGACGACCCGCAGGCCGCGCAGCGAGACGCCCTTCGCGCCACAGGTCGCGGTGATGTCGATGGCCGTGCCGTCACCGCGCACCGGGCCACCGAAGGCGAGGTCCAGCCCCGACGCGGTCCGGAAGGAGGCCAGCGTCTGGGCGATCCGGGACCCGTCGTACGGCGCCTCTGGGGCGATGGCGGTGGTGCTCATGACGTTGAGCGTAAGTGACGACCATCACAGGCAACAAGAGGCGTACCCCCTCTTTCGAGGGCACTCGTCCGGGGGTATCGGACAGATGGTGGCGGTCCCACACTCGGTTCACCAATCCGAGTAGGAGGCACGATCATGGCCCAAATCGCGGCTGACCGAGCCGAGGTCGACGGGCGCACCATGCGCCGCGTCGCGACGGCGTCACTGACCGGCACCACCATCGAGTTCTACGACTTCCTCATCTACGGGCTCGCGGCAGCCCTCGTCTTCAATGCCGTCTTCTTCCCGTCCATGGGCGGCCCCGAGGGCACCTTGGCCTCGATCGCGACCTTCGGCGTCGCGTTCGTCTTCCGACCATTGGGAGCGATCCTCTTCGGCCACTACGGCGACCGGATCGGCCGCAAGGCCACACTGATCACCACCCTGATGATCATGGGCACCTCGACGTTCGCGATCGGCCTGCTCCCGAGCGTGGAGTCGATCGGCAAGGGCGCCGTCGTGATCCTCGTTCTGCTGCGCGCGCTACAGGGCATCGCGCTCGGCGGAGAGTGGGCGGGCGCCGCACTCCTCACCACCGAGTACGCCGCCCGCGGACAGCGCGGGCGCTACAGCATGTTCCCGCAGCTCGGCCCCAGCCTGGGGCTGATCCTCGCCGCCGCAGCCATGCTCACCACCTTCCGCCTGATGGAGCCCGCGGCGTTCGCGGCCTGGGGCTGGCGGATCCCGTTCCTGGCCAGCGCCGTCCTCATCGCGGTCGGGCTCTGGGTCCGGCTGAAGATCGCCGAGACGCCGTCGTTCAAGAAGGTCCAGTCGGCAGGCACCCGCAGCGCGCTGCCGTTCGTCGGCTGCATCCGTGACCAGTGGCGGCAGGTGCTGCTCAGCGGCGGGATCATGGCGGTCGTCTTCGGCGCCTTCTACACCGGCGCCAGCTTCATGGTCGCGCACGCGGTCGGCACCCTCGGCCTGAGCATGAGTCAGGCCCTGCTCGGCGTCATCGTCGCGGCGTTCGCGATGAGCGTGACGGTGATCGCCTCCGCGTGGCTCTCCGACGTTCTCGGCCGCCGTGTGGTCCTGCTCATCGGCGCCGCCTTCGGCCTCGTCGCCGGCCCGCTGTCCTTCGCCATCATGGAGCCCGGCAGCTTCGCGAGTTTCGCCCTCGGCAACAGCCTGATGCTGTGCGTACTCGGTCTCAACTACGGTCCGATCGCGGCATTCCTGCCAGAGATGTTCCAGGCGAAGTACCGCTACACGGGAGCCGGTCTGGGCTACAACATCGCGGGTATCCTCGGCGGCGCCGTCCCGCTGGTCATCGCCGAGGATCTGCTGGCCCGGTGGGGCACCGACGGAATCGCGTACTTCCTCAGCGCCCTGGCTGTGCTGAGCATCGGCTGCCTGCTGGTGGCCAAGGAGACCAGCGGCGTGGAGCTCGACGCGGAGCCCGCACTCGCCTGATCCGGCACCCGCTCACCCTCCTTCGGGGGTGTGGCTGCCACCACGGTCTCGGTCATGCTCGCGGCATGACCGAGACCTCATCCATCACCGCTTCGTCGGCCCGTGGCGACATCGACGTTCCGCTGCTCGAGGAGACGATCGGAGCCAACTTCGAGCGCACCGTCGCCCGCCACGGAGACCGTGAGGCGCTCGTCGAGATCGCCACCGGACGACGTTGGACCTACGCCGAGCTGGACGCCGACGTGGACGCCCTCGCGGTCGGCCTCCGAAAGGCGGGCATCGGCAAGGGCGACCGCGTCGGCATCTGGGCTCCGAACTGCGCCGAGTGGACGATGGTCCAGTTCGCCACGGCCAAGATCGGCGCGATCCTGGTCAACATCAACCCCGCCTACCGCACGCACGAGCTCGCCTACGCGCTCAACCAGTCCGGGGTGCGGCTGCTGATCAGCGCGACGGAGTTCAAGAGCAGCGACTACGTCTCGCTCGTCGGCGAGGTGGCAGGCGACTGCGGCGCGCTGGAGCAGACCGTCTTCCTGGGTACGCCGCAGTGGGATGCGCTGCTGGCCGCCGGCCGTGGTGAGCGGCTGGCCGACCACGTCGATTACACGCTCGACCCGAACGATGCGATCAACATCCAGTACACCTCCGGGACCACGGGGTTCCCGAAGGGTGCGACGCTGTCGCACCGCAACATCTTGAACAACGGCTTCTTCGTCACCGAGACGATCCACTTCACCGAGCAGGACCGGCTCTGCATCCCGGTCCCCTTCTACCACTGCTTCGGGATGGTGATGGCCAACCTCGGCTGCACCACCCACGGCGCGACGATGGTCATCCCGGGCCCGGGCTTCGACCCGGCCACGACGCTGCAGACGGTCCAGGACGAGAGGTGCACTGCGCTGTACGGTGTGCCGACGATGTTCATCGCGATGCAGAACGACCCGGGGTTCGCCTCCTACGACCTCTCGACGCTGCGTACCGGGATCATGGCCGGCGCGCTGTGCCCGATCGAGGTCATGAAGCGGTGCGTCAGCGAGATGCACATGAGCGAGGTCGCGATCGCGTACGGGATGACCGAGACCTCGCCGGTCTCCTGCCAGACCCGCACCGACGACGATCTCGAGCGGCGTACCGAGACGATCGGCCGGGCCGCCCCGCACGTCGAGATCAAGATCGTCGACCCGGCCACGGGCGAGGTGGTGCCGCGCGGTACGGCGGGCGAGTTCTGCACTCGCGGCTACTCGGTGATGCTGGGCTACTGGGACGATGAGACGAAGACGGCCGACGCGATCGACGCCGACGGCTGGATGCACACCGGCGACCTGGCCGTGATGCGCGAGGACGGCTACTGCGTGGTGGTGGGCAGGATCAAGGACATGGTGATCCGTGGTGGCGAGAACATCTACCCGCGCGAGATCGAGGAGTTCCTCTTCACCCATCCCGACATCGCCGAGGCGCAGGTCGTGGGTGTTCCGGACGAGAGGTACGGCGAAGAGCTCTGCGCCTGGATCCGGATGCGACCCGGCGCCGAGCCGCTGGACGCCGAGGCCGTCCGCGCCTTCGCCAGCGGCAAGCTCGCCCACTACAAGGCACCGCGCTACGTGCTGCTCGTCGAGGAGTTCCCGATGACCGTGACCGGCAAGGTCCGCAAGATCGACATGCGCGAGCAGAGCGTCGCGCTGCTCGGCCTCTGAGCCGCTGATGAGCTATTGGCACCGGACCGGTCAACACACCTTCACCCCGACCGAGCACGTCGGCGGCGCCTGGGACCTGGACACACAGCACATCGCCACTCTGCTGGGCGTGCTCGCCCACGAGGTCGAACGGGACCGCGACGCCCGCCGCGACGACGGGCTCCAGATCACCCGGCTCGGCTACGACATCCTCGGCACCGTCCCGCTCGAGCCGGTCGACGTCGAGGTCACCGTGCTCCGCGCCGGGCGCACCATCGAGCTCGTCGAGGCTAGAGCCTGCCATGGCGGCCGGCCCGTCGTACTCCTGCGTGCCTGGCTGACCGCCGGCTACCCGACCGCGGAGCTCGAGGGCACCCGGCACCTGCCGATGTCCGCACCGGACGAGGTGCCGGCTTGGGACATGACCACGCTGTGGGACGGGGGCTTCATCGCCTCGGTCGAGGTGCGGCGCCATGACCTCGGCCCGGGGCGGGCGCAGTCCTGGGTGCGTACGGCTCACCCCCTCGTCGCCGACGAGGTGAGCCGGCTGGCGCAGGTCGCAGGGCTGCTCGACATCACCAACGGCGTCGCCGTCCGGGTCGACCCGAAGGTCGTCAGCTTTCCCAACCTCGACCTGACCGCGCACCTGTTCCGTGCTCCTGCTCCCGGGTGGTTGGGGCTCGACACGACCGTCTCGTTCGGCCCGGAGGGTGCCGGCGTGACCACGTCCGTGCTCCATGACGAGCAGGGCGCCTTCGGCATCAGTACGCAGTGCCTGACCGTCCGTCCCTGATGGACGGTCAGGCACCCCGGTGGTTTCAGATGCGGGTGAAGAAGTCCTCGTAGCGGTGCTCCCCCGGTGGCCGCTGGTCGACGACCTCCTGCTCGCGGCTCCGGAGCTCGACGCGCCGGATCTTGCCCGAGATCGTCTTGGGCAGGTCGAAGAACTCCAGGCGCCGCACCCGTAGGTAGGGCGGCAGGTGGTCGCGGGCGAACTCGAGGATGGCCCGGGCGGTCTCGGCGGTCGGCTCGTGGCCGGCAGTGAGGGAGACGTACGCCTTGGGGACCGCGAGCCGCACCGGGTCCGGGGCCGGCACGACCGCCGCCTCGGCCACCGCGGGATGCTCGATCAGGACCGACTCCAGCTCGAAGGGCGAGACCTTGTAGTCGGAGGCCTTGAAGACGTCGTCGGTGCGGCCGACGTAGGTGATGTAGCCCTCCTCGTCGCGGCTGGCGACGTCGCCGGTGTGGAAGAAGCCACCGCGCATCGCCTCAGCGGTGCGCTTCTCGTCATCACGGTATTCGGTCATCAGCGTGGCAGGTCGCGACGAGAGATCCAGGCCCAGATCGAGGCACAGCTCGCCCTCGCCCGGGCCCTCGATCACGGTTCCCTCGATCGGGTCGACCAGCACGACCGGCACACCGGGCAACGGCCGGCCCATCGAGCCCGGACGTACCGGCTGACCCGGGCTGTTGGCGACCGTCGCGGTCATCTCGGTCTGCCCGAAGCCGTCGCGGATGGTCAGGCCCCACGCCTGGTCGACCTGGCTGATCACCTCGGGGTTGAGCGGCTCACCGGCACTGATCGCCTCGCGCAGCGAGCCACAGCCACCGGAGAGGTCGGCCTGGATGAGCATCCGCCACACCGTCGGCGGAGCGCACATGCTGGTGACGTGCTCCTCGCGGATCCGCTGCAGCAGCGTGGCCGCCTCGAAGCGCGCGTAGTTGAGGACGAAGACGGTCGCGCCGGCGAGCCAGGGAGCGAAGAAGTTCGACCAGGCGTGCTTGGCCCACCCGGGGCTGGAGATGTTCATGTGGACGTCGCCGGGGCGCAGACCGAGCCAGTACATCGTCGACAGGTGTCCCACCGGGTAGGTGTAGTGGGTGTGCTCGACCAGCTTCGGGCGGCTGGTGGTGCCGCTGGTGAAGTAGAGGAGCAGCGCGTCAGTGGTGGCGTTGCCGGGGTGCTCGAGCGGCACCTGCGCCTCGGCGGCGGCCGCGGCGTAGTCGTTCCAACCCTCCCGCTCCCCCGCGCTGAGCCCAACGCCGATCCGTACGTAGTCGCCCGGGACGCCGTCGAACTTGTCCGCGTCCTCGGCGTTGCACACCACGGCCTTCGCCCGGCCCCGGGCGAGCCGGTCGACCAGTTCGGCGGTGCCGACCGCGGTCGTCGTCGGCATCAGTACCGCGCCGACCTTCATCGCCGCGAGCATCGTCTCCCACAGCTCGACCTGGTTGCCCAGCATGACGACCACGCTGTCGCCCACCCCGACGCCGAGACGCCGAAGGTAGCGGGCCACCGCGTCCGAGCGACGCGCCAGCTCGTCGAAGGAGTACGCAGCCCGCGACCCGTCCGACTCGGCGATGACCAGCGCCGGAGCGTCGTTGCCCCGAGCCATCGGGTCGAACCAGTCGTGGGCGAAGTTGAAGCTCGCCCCGACGTCGGGCCAGCGGAAGGTGTCGAGCGCCTCGGCGTAGTCCAGGCGCTGGGCGATCAGCGCGTCCCGGGCGGCGAGCAGGGCGTCGGTCGAGGTCGATCGGGTCATGGCGGTCATCATCGTCGCGAGGCCGACACCTGCCCTACCCCCGGAAGAGGGGGCTAAGGCTTCAGTCCACCGACGATCACGGTCGGCTCGACGTCGACGGGGAAGTTCACGCTGCTCGCGATGAAGCAGTCCAGGTGGGCCTGGTGGTGGGCGGAGGTCGCCGCCTCGATCATGGAAGCGTCTCCGACGGTGACGACGGGGTGCAGCACGGCCCGGGTGAACCGGCCTCCGGTCCCCTGCGTCTCCATGGTGGCGGTCGCGGCGTCGTGGTAGTCGATGACGACGACGCCCACCGTCACCGCCTGGTGCAGGTAGGAGAGCATGTGGCACTGCGCCAGCGAGGTCAGCAGCAGCTGCTCGGGGTTGTGCCGGCTCGCGTCGCCGCGGAAGGTCGGATCGGAGGAGCCCAGGATGTCGGGCAGGCCCTCGATGCGTACGACGTGGTCTCGGGCGTAGTCGCGGTAGCCGCTCGTCCCGGTGCCTCGGTTGCCCGTCCATTCCACCGAGACCGTGTAGTCATGGGTCAGAGCCATGCGCACACCTTAGTGCCGGTGTCACCCAGGACGGGTGACGCGTCACTCCGCCCGCGAACGCATCCTGAGGACTCAGTCGTACGACGAATCGAGAGATCCATGGGGAAAGCCAGGTGGCGTCCGATCTGGACCTTCAGCGGCCTGCTGGTCGCCTACTACGCTTTTCCTCTGCGGTGGACAGACTCGGTGCTGGCCGTCGGCACGAGCTTGCTGGTCACAGTGGGGGCACTTTCACTCGTCGGGACGGTGATGGTCAAAGAGCTCGGCTCCGTCCGCAGGGGTGGACCGGGCCGCAGCCTGCGGGTGCTGGCCATGTTGCTGATCGTGCTGGTGATGGCGTCATCGCTGACCTTCTTCCTGCTCGATCAGATTCGTCCTGACGAGATCACCGGCCTGGATACGCGCACCGATGCCCTCTACTTCACCTTGAGCACGATGACGACGGTCGGGTACGGCGATGTCCACGCCGAGGGTCAGATCGCGCGGGCGATGGTGTGCGTGATGATCGTCTTCAACATCGTGGTGGTGGCGTCGCTCGTCCGAGCCCAGACTCGTTCCCAGACTCCCCCCGCTCCACCGAGACCGTGAAGTCAGTGGTCGTGGTCGGCGGGGTGCAGCTGGGTGCCGGTCACACCGCAGTGCGCGCAGGTCTCGATGTGCACCCGATGCTCGTCGGGCTCGGAGCCGGCGGCGAGCGGGCGGCGTACGAACACCGCGGAGAGTGCCGCGCCGAGGATCAGGAGGGCCGCGTTGATGACCATCGCCATGCCATAGCCCTCGTCGAAGGTCTGCGGGTCGGTGTAGTCGGCGCCGGCGATCCCGACCGCCGCTGGGATGACCGCGACGGCCAGCAGCCCGGCGGTCCGGGCCACCGCGTTGTTGACGCCCGAGGCGATCCCGGCATGCCGGTCGTCAGCGGCATCGAGCACGGTGGCGGTCAGCGGCGAGACCAGCAGCGTCAGCCCGATGGCGAAGAGCAGGACAGGCGCCAGCACGTCGCCGACGTACGACGCCTCCGGGCCGATCTGCCCCATCCAGAGGGCGCCGCCGGCCGCTAGCAGCGGCCCGAGGGTCATCGGCAGGCGCGGACCGATGCGCTGCGCCAGCGCGCCGGCACGCGACGAGAAGAGCAACATCACCACGGTGACCGGCAGCAGCGCGGATCCCGCGGCGATGGGCGACCAGCCGCTGACGACCTGGAGCTGCAGGACGAGGAACACGAAGATGACACCGAGCGCCGCGTACACGAGCAGGGTGACGGCGTTGGCCGCGCTGAACTGGGGATTGCGGAACAGCTCGAGCGGGACCAACGGGTGGGTCGAGCGGGCCTCGACGACGACGAAGGCGACCAGGCATGCGATGCCGGCTGCGGCGGTCAGCGCCACGGAGCCGTTGAACCCGACGTCGCCCGCCCGGGTCAGCCCGAAGGTGAGTACGCCGAGCCCGGTCGCGGCGAGCAGGGTGCCGGTCAGGTCGAGCCGGCCGGCGGCGTCCGGGTCTCGGCTCTCCGGGACGTGGCGCAGGGCGACGATGACGATGAGCACCGCGACCGGCACGTTGATGAGGAAGACCAGCCGCCAGTCGATCTCGACCAGCCAGCCGCCGACGAGCGGTCCGACCGCAGCCGCGATGCCGCTGAGACCCGACCAGGCGCCCACGGCCGCGGACCGGTCGTCGACATGGAACGACGCGGCGATGATCGCCAGGCTCCCCGGTGTCAGCAGCGCGCCGCCGACCCCTTGCAGCGCCCGTGCGGCGATCAGCAGCTCGATGTTGGGAGCGAGCCCGCACAGCAGTGACGCGACGGCGAACCACACCACGCCGACGAGGAAGACCCGGCGCCGTCCGAAGCGGTCGCCGAGGGAACCGCCGAGGAGAATCAGGGACGCGAGGCTCAGGGTGTACGCGTTGACCGTCCACTGCAGACCGGAGAAGCTCGCGTCGAGGTCGTCGCCGATACGGCCGAGGGCGACGTTGACGACGGTCGAGTCGAGCATCGCCAGGCCAGAGCCCAGCACGGTCGTCGCCAGCACCCAGCGGCCGCGGGCGGTACCCAGCCGGAGAGGAGCCCGATCACTCGTGGATTCCTTCATGATCGGGCTCCTCCCTCGATGACAGAGACGCGGTGCGAGCAGTATCCCAGTCAGGGGGCGGTCAGGGCTGGTCCGCCACCCACGTACGCAGCCCGGGCCCGTGCTGGTCGAGGGTGGGCGGCGCGGCGTGGTCGGTGGGAGTCACCTCCGACCCGTCGGTGAAGAACCGCAGCGGCGGTCCGGGGAGGGTCAGGTGGCCGAGGGTGGAGTGGTCGACGTCGATCAGCAGACCCTGGCTGGCGGTCTGCTCCCAGGCGTAGACCTCGTCGAGGGAGCGCACCTTGCCGGCCGGGACGCCGGCCTCGGCGAGCTTGGCGAGCAGGTCCTCGGCCGGCCAGGGCGCGAAGAGCGTCTCGACGAGCTCGACGACCTTCTCGCGGTTGGCCGCCCGCTCGGGGTTGGTGGCCATCCCCTCGAGGTCGGGTGAGATGTCGAAGGCGGTGCAGAACCTCCGCCACAGTCCCTCGCTCCCGACCGCGATCTGCACGGTCCCGTCGGCGCAGCGGAACAGGCCGTACGGGGAGATGCTCGGGTGATGGTTCCCCTGGGCGCGGCCGACCTCGCCTGCCACGGTCCAGCGGGTGCCCTGGAAACCGTGGACGCCGACGACGGCGGAGAGCAGCGAGGTGCGTACGACCGTGCCGTGGCCGGTGCGGTCGCGCTCGTGCAGAGCGGCGAGCACACCGTAGGCGCCGTACATCCCGGCGAGCAGGTCGGCGATGGGCGTGCCGACCCGTTGGGGGTCGTCGGGACCCGATCCGGTGAGCGACATCAGCCCGGCCTCGCCCTGCGCGATCTGGTCGTAGCCGGATCGACCGCCCTCGGGGCCGTCGTGGCCGAACCCGGTGATCGAGAGCACGACGAGGCGCGGGTTGCGGGCCTGGAGCTCGTCGATGCCGAGCCCGAGCCGGTCCAGGACGCCGGTGCGGAAGTTCTCGATGAGCACGTCGGCCCGGTCGACCAGGCGCAGCAGCACGTCCTTGTCGTCGGTGTCCTTGAGGTCGAGGGTGATCGACTCCTTGTTGCGGTTGGCGGAGAGGAAGTACGTCGCCTCCCGCTGCCCCTCCTCCCCCACGAACGGCGGTCCCCAGCCCCGGGTGTCGTCGCCGTGCCCGGGTGCCTCCACCTTGATCACGCGGGCACCGAGGTCGCCCATCATCATCGCGGCGTGCGGCCCGGCCAGGGCGCGGGAGAGGTCGAGGACGACGACGTCGTCGAGCGGTCCACGCATGCCCGTCACCAGCCCGGGAGGACCATGGTGGCCCAGACCAGGAGGGGACCGACGAGCACCACGATGACGCTGTAGCCGAGGATCTGCTTGTAATAGCGCTCCTCGGTGATGGTGTCGGGCCGGTTGGCCAGCATCAACGCTCCGTTGGTGGAGAACGGGCTCACGTCGACGATGGTCGAGGAGATCGCCAGCGCGGCCACGAACATGGCGGCGTCGATCCCGCCCTCGGCGATCAGCGGCACCGAGATCGGGATGATGATCGGAAGCAGTGCCGTCGAGGAGGCGAACGCGGAGACGACCGCGCCGACGTAGCAGAGGATGAGCGCGCCGATGGCCGCGACACCCAGGCTCGCCGCCCAGCCCCCCACGAACTCCGGCGATCCGGCGGTGTTGAGGATCGTGGCGTACGTCGAGACGCCGGCGACCAGGAGGACCGTCGGCCAGGCGATCTGGCGGATGGCGTCCTTGTGCTGGCTCGGCGAGAGCGCCGCGAGGATGGTCGCCGCGGTGATCGAGGCGAAGCCGATGTTCTTGTCGAAGAACAGGGCGACGGCCGCGACGATCACGAAGGCGGCGAGGGTCAGGACCTGCTCGGTGCGGATGCCGGGCTTGGTCCCGGTCGGGGCGAGGGTGCCGTAACCGCGCGCCGGGACGGTCACGCCGCCCTCGTGCAGATCACCTGGTACGCCGGCGGCGGCGCCGGCCGCCTCGTCCGGGTCGAGCCGCATGCTCATCAGCGATCGCCCGCCGAGGGCGAAGAACAGGATGGTCGCCATGATCAGGTTGACCACGAGGCTGGCCACGAAGATCGTCATCTCGCTGGCGGGGAGGCCGTTGTCGACCATGACCGAGTTGGTGATCGTGCCGTAGATGCTGATCGGCGAGAAGCCACCGCCCTGGGCACCGTGCACGACGAACATGCCCATCATCAGCGGGTTGATCTTGTAGCGGCCCGCGAACCCGAGCGCCACCGGCCCGATGATCGCGCAGGCCGCCGGGCTGGCGGCTCCCATGGCGGTCAACAGCGCGGTCACGCCGAACATCACCCACGGGATCAGGGCGACCCTGCCGCCCACCGCGCGTACGGCACTGCTGACGATCAGGTCGACCGTGCCGTTGTTCCTCGCGATCGCGAACAGATAGGTCACGCCTATCAGCGTCAGGATCAGGTCGGCACTGACTCCGGCCAGGATCTCCTTCTCATCGAGGTTCAGCGCGAACATCCCGACGAGCCACGCTGCGACGTACGCGAGCGCTCCCATGTTGATCGGCAGCAACGTGCCTGCCACGAACAAGGCGACCAGCGCGATGATCGCCACCCATTCCGGTCCCATCGGACTTCCCTTCTGTCTGGCCCCCGTCTGGCACCGGTGTGACTCGCATCACCATCGGCTCAGTGGCCTAGCCAATAGGACAATCGGCCGAACGTCAATACCCTGTAGCCATGAGTGAGTCCGCGCGCTTTCCACGTCCGCTGCAGCGAACCCGCCTGTATGAGCAGGTCGCGGAGCAGATCACGGCCTGGATCTCGGAGAACGACCTGAAGTCCGGAGACCGGCTGCCGCCGGAGAGACAGCTCGCCACCAGCCTCGGCGTGAGCCGAGCGACCCTCAGCCAGGCCCTCGTCGCGCTCGAGGTCATCGGCGTCGTCGCGGTACGCCACGGCGACGGCACGGTGCTGACCGACAAGCCGCGGGTCGAGCGCATCACCGATGCGATCCGGGCGCACGCGGAGCGGATTCCCGAGGTCATCGAGGCGCGTGACGCGCTGGAGACGAAGCTCGCCGCACTGGCGGCACAGCGGCGTACGCAGGAGGACCTGGACCGCATCGATGCGGCGCTGAAAACGATGGACGAGGACATCACCGGCGGCGGGCGCGGTGTCCACGGCGACGAGCTGTTCCACCGGGCGGTGACCCAGGCGGCCCACTCCCCTCTGCTCGAGCAGATGATGTCCGAGATCAGCGAGCTGATCCGGGAGACCCGCATCGAGTCGCTCTCCCAGCCCGACCGCCCCAAGACGTCGCTCGCCGGGCACCAGAAGATCGCCGACGCGATCGCTGCCGGTGACGCCCAACGTGCCGCCGCCGCGATGCACGGCCACGTCATGCTGGTCAGTGACGTGGCGCTGCTCCGCGACGCATGACGTGGGTCGACCAGCTCGTGGTGCTCGCCGCGGGCCTGGGTGCGGGCATCCTCACCTCCACCGTCGGCGTCGCCTCGCTGCTCAGCTTCCCCGTCCTGGTCGCGGTCGGCCTCCCGCCGGTCGTGGCCAACACGTCCAACACGGTCGGGATGACGCCGGCCGGTCTCAGCGGCTCCTTCGGCTACCGGCGCGAGCTGGCCGAGCATCCGGGAGTGACCGCCGCTGTGCTGATCACCGCGGGCGGCGGCAGCATCGCCGGAGCGTTGCTGCTGCTGTGGCTGCCGGGGTCGGTCTTCGAGGCCGTCGTGCCGTGGCTGATCCTGGGCACCTGCGTACTCGTGGGGGTGCAGCCGCGGCTGAGCCGCTTCCTGCGCCAGCACGCCACCGATGACGAGCCGCGGGTGCGGATCTCGGGGTTCACCACGCTGTTTGCGACGCTGACCGGCGCCTACGGCGGCTACTTCGGTGCCGGGTCCGGGGTGATGATGATGGCCGTGCTCGGGCTCGGGACCGATCTGGAGTTCCGTACGGTCAACGCGCTCAAGACGCTCGCGGTGATGGCCTCGAACGTGGTCGCGACGGTGATCTTCGTGGCCATCGCCGACCTCGACTGGCGGGCCGTCGGCCTGCTCGCCGCGGGATCGGTCGTGGGCGGGTACGTCGGGGCGCACATCGGCCGCCGACTGCCGGCAACGGTCCTGCGGTCACTGATCGTCGTCGTCGGGATCGGCGCCGCGACGCTCATGCTCATGCGCTGAGGTTGTCCTCGGCGTCAGAACGGCGGCTTTCCCGTCCCGGAGACACGGAACCGTCCCCAGGGGTCGATGTCGGAGAGCCGCCCCTCGGCTTCGCCATGGTCGGTGCGGACAGTGACGCTCTGGCCGTTGCGTACGCCGTCGAGGGCCGTGCCGACCCGGCCGTACCAGTGGAAGTGGCCGTCGATCGGCTGGAAGACGCCGCGCAGCGCGACATCGACCTCCCAGGTGCCGTGCTCGGACTCGAGGCGCGCGGGACCGTCGTAGCGGTGCTGGGGCTCGTGGTCGCTCATCGGGGGCTCTTTCGCAGCGGGGTGACGATCTCGGGACGGTCCAGGGCGCTCAGGTCGACGCCGTACTCGGCGGTGGTGCCCTCCAGCGCGTGCCAGACGAACTCGCTCAGATAGCGGGTGAACGCAGCGCGGGACATGGTGCGACGGTCGAGCCACCACTGGCCGGCGGACTCACCGATCCCGACGAGGCTGTGCGCCCACGGCTCGGCACCGGCGGCGTCGACACCGAGGCGGCCGAAGGTGTCGCCGAGCAACCGCGCGAAGGTCGCCGCGATGAGCTGCTTGCCGTCCGCCAGTGGGTCGGTCCCGCCGGTGTGCTGGCGCACCAGGAGCAGGTAGACGTTGGGGTGCTCGGCGATGGTCTCGACGTACGCCGCGACGCCGGCCTCGACCCGCTGGCGGGTCGGTGCGGGGGCGAGCACGGCGTCGACGACCGCGTCGAGGATCTGCCGCGCCGCCCACATGCCCACGGCGCCGTGCAGCTCGGCCTTGTCGGCGAAGTAGCGATAGAGCACCGGCTTGCTGACCCCGGCCTCCGCGGCGATGTCGGCGATCGAGACCTCCGCTCCGGCCGAGTCGACGGCGCGTACGGCTGCCGCCACCAGCTCCGCCCGTCTGGTCTCGCGGTGGGCGTCCCAGCGCGAGGAGCGGCCGTCGTCCTTGACCTTCCGTGTCATGTCCTGCACTCTAGCAACTACCCGTAACTCTGGGTAACAGCTAGTTCCATCGCCCAGTCAGATCGCTCAGTCAGGGAGAAGAATGACCATCGCCGACCCGACCTCCGACCGGCTCCTGCGCTCCACCGCACGTCAGTCCTACGACCCGGAGGTCGACCTCGACTGGGACGCCGCGCCGGTCGAGGGACTGTGGTGGATGCAGCCCGAGCGCGTCTCCCTCTACGGCACCCCGACCTGGGACCGGCTCAGCCAGGAGCAGCAGATCGAGCTCTCGCGGCACGAGGTGGCCAGCATCATGAGCGTCGGACTGTGGTTCGAGGTGCTGCTGATGCAGCTGCTGCTCCGCGAGGTCTACGGCGCGGACCCGCGCACGGCCCGCACCCAGTACGCGCTGACCGAGATCGGGGACGAGACCCGGCACTCGGTGATGTTCGGCCGAGCGATCGCGGCGATGGGGGCACCGGCGTACGGTCCCCGGCCCGCCGTCCTACGCATCGGGAAGTTCGCTCCGCTGCTGCACGGACCCAGCGTCTTCTCCGCGACCCTCGTCGGCGAGGAACCGCTCGACCGGTGGCAGCGCGAGCTGATGAAGGACGAGCGCTGCCAGCCGCTGACCCGGATGGCCTCCCGCATCCACGTCACCGAGGAGGCCCGCCACGTCACCTTCGCCCGCGAGGAGCTCGCCTCGGCGATGTCGCAGAAGATGGGGCGTACGCAGCTCCGGATGCACCAGAACCTCACCGCCCGCTCCGCCTACGTGATGGCGCGCTCGCTGGTCCACCCGGACTGCTACGCCGCCGTCGGCCTCGACCCGATGGCCGCCCGCCGAGAGGCGCTCGGCAACGAGCACTATCGCGCGACGCTGGCCTGGATGGGCGAGAAGATGATGCCGTACCTCACCGAGCACGGGATGGTCTCGGAGAAGGACCGCAAGCTCTGGCGGGCGTCCTTCCTGGTGCCACGCGACTGAGGCGGCGCGTCAGATCACGGCGAGGCGATCCACCAGCAGCTCGATCCGACGCTCGGCGTCCTCCGGCAGGAGACGCCTCGACCGGGTCAGGGTCGCCACTCCGTGCAGTGACGCCCAGAACACCTCGGTGAACAGCTCCGGCTCGACGCCGTCGCCGGCGACCTCGCCCAGCGTCTCGATCAACGCAGCGAAGGCGTCCTTCAGCTGCTCGGGGGTGTCCTCCTGCGCATAAGCGAGGCCCCCGTCGAGCTGGAACAGGGCGTCGTAGACCGCCGGGTTGCGCTCGGCGAACTCGAGATAGGCGCGGGCGAGGGCGGCGACCCGGTCACGTGGGGTGCTCGCGGCCGCCGTCGCCGACCGCATCGCCGCAGCCATCTCCGAGGCGCCCTCGAGCGCGACGGCACCGATGATCTCGCGCTTGCCGCGGAAGTGGCTGTAGAGGACCGGCTGGCTGTATTCGATGCGCTCGGCGAGCCGGCGCGTGGTCACCGCATCCCAGCCCTGCTGTTCGGCGAGCTCGCGGGCCGTCGCCACGATGAGCCGCTCGCGGTCCGCCCGCTCGCGCTGCTTGCGCTCCTGTACCGACATGGCATGATCCTAGCACCGCTAGACATCCGAGCGGCGGCACTACCGGGCTCAGCGGGTCAGCGGAAGGCGGACTCCCCCGTCAGCGCCTGGCCGATGATGAGCTGGTGGACCTCGCTGGTGCCCTCGTACGTCAGGACCGACTCGAGGTTGTTGGCGTGGCGGAGGATCGGGTACTCGAGGGTGACGCCGGCGGCGGCGAGGATGGTGCGGCACTCACGGGCGATGGCGATGGCCTCGCGGACGTTGTTGAGCTTGCCGAGGGAGATCTGCTCGGAGCGGAGGGTGCCCTCGTCCTTCAGCCGGCCCAGGTGGAGTGCGAGGAGCATCGCCTTGCCGAGCTCGAGAGTCATGTCGGCGAGCTTGGTCTGGGTGATCTGGAAGCCGGCCAGGGGCTTGTCGTAGATCTCGCGGGAGGCGGCGTACGCGATGGCGGACTCGAGGCAGTCGCGGGCCGCGCCGACGGCGCCGAAGACGATGCCGAAGCGGGCCTCGTTCAGACACGACAATGGACCCTTCAAGCCCCTGACCTCGGGGAACGCGGCAGCCTCCGGGAGGCGTACGCCATCGAGGACGATCTCGCCGGTGACCGAGGCCCGCAGGGACAGCTTCTGCTTGATCACCGGCGCGGAGAAGCCCTGGGTGTCGGTGGGGACCACGAAGCCGCGGATGCCCTTGCCGTCGGGTGCCTCGTCGGTCTGCGCCCAGACGACCGCGACGTCTGCGACCGGGGCGTTGGTGATCCACATCTTGGTGCCGGACAGGATCCAGTCGCCCGAAGCATCTCGGCGCGCCCGGGTCCGCATGCCGGCTGGGTTGGAGCCGAAGTCGGGCTCAGTCAGGCCGAAGCAGCCGATCGCCTCGCCGGCGGCCATCCGCGGCAGCCACTCCTGCTTCTGCTCCTCGCTCCCCCACTTCCAGATCGCGAACATCGCCAGCGAACCCTGCACCGAGACCAGCGAGCGGATCCCGGAGTCGGCCGCCTCGAGCTCCATGCAGGCCAGGCCGTACGCCGTGGCGCTCGTGCCCGCGCAGCCGTAGCCCTCCAGATGCATGCCGAGGACTCCCAGCTTGCCCAGCTCGGGAGCGAGCTCACGGACCGGGACCTCGCCCGCCTCGAACCAGCCCGCGAGGTGCGGCTTGATCTCCTTCTCCGCGAAGGATCGCACCGTGTCGCGGATCGCGCGGTCCTCATCGCCGATGAGGGCCTCGGTGCCGAAGAGCTCGAGCGGGGTCTGGGGCATGGGGTCTCCTTGGGGTCGAGAGAGGGCGCTGCCGATTGTGTCACCCGTCACTGGAAGTCGATTGAACCGTTCGCCGCATCGCTCCGTAGTAGGGGTGAAGGCCGGCATCGGGTCAGCCTCCAGGCGAGAGGAAACGGCGTGCGGACACGTACGAAAGCAGCAGTCGGGATCGGTGCGGCAGTGGTCGTGGTCGGAGGCGCCGCGGTGATCTTCGGACCCGGCTGGTACGCGGACCGGGCCGAGAAAGCGGCCGCCGACGAGCCCAGCCTCAGCGCTTCGGCCGCGCCCGCGGACGGCGCCGACAGCAGCGGCACCTGGACCGTCTCGGACGGCTCGTACGCCGGCTACCGGCTCGACGAGGTGCTGCAAGGCGAGGACGTCACCGTCACCGGCCGCACCGAGGACGTGACCGGCGAGGTCACCATCGCCGATGGCGAGGTCACCGAGGCGAACATCGAGGTCAAGGTCGCGACGATCGCCACCGACTCCGACAACCGCGACGGCTACTTCCGCGAGAACGCGATCGAGGCCGACCAGTTCCCCACCGCCACCTTCGAGCTGACCGAGCCCGCCGCCCTCGAGGAGGGCGCGACCGAGGTCGCGCTGGTCGGTGACCTCACCGTGCACGGCGAGACGAAGTCGGTGACCGTGGACGCCGAGGTCGGCGGCGACGGCGCAAGCACGCTGCAGGTCGTCGGGAGCGTCCCGATCACCTTCGCGGACTTCGGTGTCGAGGCGCCGAACCTGGGCTTCGTGAGCGTCGAGGACACCGGCAGCGTCGAGTTCTCGCTCGACCTGGCCAAGGGCTGATCCGGGTCTCTGGGATCCTGGGTGCGTGCGGGAGGTGACATGGGTGCGGAGGACGAGCTGCTCGTAGCGGTGCACGACGCCCACTCGGAGGCGCTCTACCGCTACGTCGTACGCCGCACCGGTGACGCCGAGGAGGCGCGCGACGTGGTGCAGGAGACGCTGCTGCGCGCCTGGCGTCATCCGGAGGTGCTGCAGCGGCCCGACGAAGGCGTACGCGCCTGGCTGTTCACCACCGCACGCAACCTCGTCATCGACGACCTGCGCAGCGCGCGCCGGAAGCGGGAGTACGCCGCCGAGTCGCCGCCCGAGGGGACGCGAGCGGACGAGACCCAGGCGGTGCTCGACTCCTGGGTCGTCGCCGATGCGCTGCTCGCCCTCTCCCCCGAGCACCGTGCGGTGGTGGTGGGCGCCTACTACGGCAGCCGGTCGGTCGCCGAGCTCGCCCACGAGCTCGACATCCCGCCCGGCACGGTCAAGTCCCGGCTGCACTACGGTCTGCGAGCCCTGCGTCTCGCCCTGCAAGAGAAGGGGGTCACCTCATGAACGACGACCTGGACGCCTCCGCACACGAGACGTACGCCGACTGGGACGCGTCCTACGTGCTCGGGGCGCTGAGCCCGAGCGAGCGGAGGGCGTACGAGCGGCACCTGACCAGCTGCAGCATCTGCCACGACGCCGTCGCCGAGCTCGCCGGGATGCCCGGGCTGCTCAGCGCGCTCTCGCGCGAGGAGGCCGAGGAGCTGCTCGAGGAGCCTGCCGCGGTCGTGACTCCGCCGCTGGCGGAGCTGGCCGGAGCGGTACGCCGGTCGCGGCTGCGTCGCCGGGTTTTCGCGGTCGCGGCCGCCGTCGTACTCCTCGCCGGCGGCACGGCGATCGGCGGTCTGGTGATCGGTCGTGACGACACTCAGCCGCCGGTCGCGGCCCCCTCACTCTCCGCCACGCCATCAGGTTCTGCGGGCGCGAACGTGCGCACCGTCGACCTGCGCCCGGTGGGCAGCGTCGACATGTGGGCCCAGCTCGTCGTCACCCCGACCTCGTGGGGCACCAAGCTCAAGTGGAGCTGCCACTACCCGCCCGAGCCCGGCAAGAGCCCGCCGGGGCCGTCGGACTATCAGGGTGAGCCGGTGACGTACGACCTGGTGCTGGTCGGCCGCGACGGCGCGCGCACCGTCGCTGGGTCGTGGACCTGGTCGGGTGGGGAGACGCTCGGGCTGGACGCCTCCTCCGCGGTGCCGATCGCCGACGTCGAGCGGGTCGAGATCACCCTCGTCGGCGAGGACACCGCGGTCGCGGCAGCCTCGCTGACCTGACGCTCTGAAGAGCCCCTAGAGTCCGAGCTCGGAGACGGTCTTCTCCCGCATCTCGACCTTGCGGACCTTGCCGGTCACGGTCATCGGGAACTCCTCGACGACCAGGACGTAGCGCGGGATCTTGTAGTGGGCGAGCTTGCCGGTGGCGTACGCCCTCAGGGTCTCGGTGGTCATCCGCTCGGCGCCTGGACGCAGGCGGACCCAGGCGCAGAGCTCCTCGCCGTAGGTCTCGTCGGGGACGCCGATGACCTGGACGTCCTCGATGTCGGGGTGGGTGTAGAGGAACTCCTCGATCTCGCGGGGGTAGATGTTCTCGCCGCCCCGGATGACCATGTCCTTGATCCGGCCGACGATGTTGCAGTAGCCGTCGGGGTTCATCACGGCGAGGTCGCCGGTGTGCATCCAGCCGTCCTCGTCGATCGCCGCCCTGGTCTTCTCCTCGTCCGCCCAGTAGCCGAGCATCACCGAGTAGCCGCGGGTCTGCAGCTCGCCGGCCTCGCCCCGGGGCAGCACCGTGCCGGAGGTCGGGTCGACGACGCGTACCTCGACGTGCGGGTGCACCCGGCCGACGGTGGCGGTACGGTGCTCGAGGTCGTCGTCCATCCGGGTCTGGGTCGAGACCGGCGAGGTCTCGGTCATCCCGTAGGCGATCGAGACCTCGCTCATGTGCATCTCGTTGACGCACCGCTTCATCACCTCGACCGGGCACGGGCTGCCCGCCATGATCCCGGTACGCAGCGTGCTGAGGTCGAAGGTGGAGAAGTCGGGGTGGCTCTGCATCGCGATGAACATGGTGGGTACGCCGTAGACGGCCGTGCAGCGCTCGTCCTGGACCGCCTTCAGGGTGACCGCCGGGTCGAAGGCGGGGCCCGGGATCACCATCGTGGCTCCGTGGGTGATGCAGCCGAGGTTGCCCATCACCATCCCGAAGCAGTGGTAGAAGGGCACCGGGATCGCCAACCGGTCGTTCTCGGTGAAGCCGATCGTCTCGGTGGTGAAGTAGCCGTTGTTGAGGATGTTGCGGTGGCTCAGGGTCGCGCCCTTCGGATAGCCGGTCGTGCCCGAGGTGTACTGGATGTTGATCGGGTCCTCGGGGCTCAGCTCGTAGTCGACGTGGTCAGCCAGCTTCTCGCCGGCGCCGGCTTCGAGGAGCGCGGTCCACTCCGGGTCGCCGATGAAGACGGTCTGCTCGAGGTCGGGGCAGTCGCCGCGGACGTCGGCCACCATCGAGCGATAGTCGGAGGTCTTGAACTCGGGCGCGGAGACGAGCAGCTTGATGCCTGACTGGGTCAGGGCGTACGCGAGCTCGTGGGTGCGGTAGGCCGGGTTGATGTTGACCAGGATCGCGCCGATCTTCGCGGTCGCCACCTGGGTCAGCGTCCACTCCGCGCAGTTGGGTGCCCAGATGCCGACCCGGTCGCCCTTCCCGATCCCGGCCTTGCGGAGCCCGACCGCCAGCGCGTCGACGTCACGGCTCATCTCGGCGTACGTCCACCTTCTGCCGGATGCCACTTCGACCAGGGCTTCCCGGTCGCCGAATCTGGCTACGGTGCGGTCGAAGCTCGCGCCGATCGTCTCCTCCAGCAGCGGGGTGGTGGTCTCTCCGGCAGCGTAGGAATCCGTCATGAGCCCAGTGTGACCTGAGTCACGGGTGGGTTCAAAGGGTCTGCTGAGGGTGTCAGTCGCCGGTGATGAGCTCCGCGGCGCGCTCGCCGATCAGGATCGCGGGCGCGTTGGTGTGGCCGCGCACGATCCTGGGCATGACCGAGGCGTCGGCGACGCGGAGGCCCTCGACGCCGCGTACGCGAAGCCGGGGATCGACCACGCTGGCCTCGTCCGTGCCCATCCGGCAGGTGCCGGTCGGGTGGTAGAGGGTGTGAGCGTGACGTGCCAGGAGCGCGTCGGCGACCTCCTCCGCGGACGAGTCCACCGGGACGTCGGGACGCAGGAACTTGCCGAGGAACGGCTTGAGCGCGGGCTGCGAGGCGATCTCCAGCGTCACCCGGACACCCTCGACGATGGCCGCACGGTCCCTGCCCTCGGGGTCGGAGAGGTAGCGGGGGTCGATGATCGCCTTGGCGGCCGGGTCCGTGGAGGCGAGCGTGACGCTGCCCCGGCTGGCCGGATCGACGAGGATCGGACCGGCGACGACCGCCTCCCCCACGAACGGAATCAGGCCCTCGTCGAAAAAGCCGACCGGGGCGAAGATCATCTCGATGTCGGGCGCCTCCAGGTCGGGGCGCGAGCGGATGAAGCCGTACGCCTCACCCACGTTGGAGGTGAGCATCCCGCGTCTGCGCAGCAGGTAGTTGAGGAGGTGACGTGCCGACTCCGCGGTCGCGAGGGAGCCCTGCTCGACCTCCCAGCCGATGCCGGCGACGAGGTGGTCGGTGAGGTTCTCCCCCACCTCCTTCGCATCACGGACGACGTCGATACCGAGGCCCTTCAGCTGGGCCGCCGGACCGATCCCGGAGAGCATCAGCAGCTGCGGCGTGTTGATCGCACCGCCGGAGAGGATCACCTCGCGCCGGGCGGTGATGGTCGTCTGCTGGCCGTCGACGACGGCTTCGACACCGGTGGCGCGGGTGCCGTCGAATGTCACCCGCGACACCAGGGCGCCGGTCACCACGTTCAGGTTGGCGCGCCTGGCGGCGGGCTTGAGGTAGGCCGACGCTGTGCTCCACCGGGCGCCTCGGCGCTGGGTGACCATGGTCTCGACGTACGCCTCGGGGTTGGGGCCGTTGGCCCGTCCGCGCCGATAGCCGGCCTGCTCGGCGGCCTGGAGGAAGGACTCGGTGTAGGGACGGGGGCTCCGTTGCCGCTCGACGCGGACCGGGCCACCGGTGCCGTCCAGCGCGATGGCGTCCTCGACGTCCTCGAGCTTCGCGTACGTCTTCTTCACGACGTCCCAGCCCCACTCGGGTCCGGCCGCCGCGCCCCACTCCTCGTAGTCGGCCTGGAGGCCCTTGACCCACATCATCGCGTTCATCGAGGACGAGCCGCCGAGCATCCGGCCGCGCGGCCAGTAGATCCGTCGGCCGCCGAGCGCCGGCTGTGGCTCGGTGGAGTAGTCCCAGTCGTGCTCGGACTGGAAGAGCTTCGAGAACGCCGCCGGGATATGGATGTTCATGCTCTTGTCGCGCGGTCCCGCCTCGAGCAGCGTGACCCGGACGCTCGGATCCTCGCTGAGACGTGCCGCGAGCACGGCCCCTGACGATCCGGCCCCCACCACCACGTAGTCGCTGGTCAGTTCCTGGCTCATACCGGATCTCCTTCGTCAACGATGACGGGCTCCCGGAAGCCTACCGCCCGCCGAGACGTCATTTCTCGATCGCGAGAAGTCAGATTTTGACCGCGAGAAGTCAGGTCTTCTGACGTCTCGCGGTCAATTTCTGACGCTTCGGCTTGGGGTCAGTCGGCGAGGAAGGCGCCCAAGGCGTAGGCGGGGTGGCGGTCGAGGTTGTGGCGGCCGCGGTCGTAGCGGCGGGTGGTACGGGGGTCGGCGTGGCCGGCGGCGTCCTGGACGTCCTCGAGAGGTACGCCGGCCTCGCGGGCCAGGGTGACGAAGGTGTGGCGGAGGCTGTGCGGGGAGAGCTTGTCGCCGTGCTCGATGCCGGCCGAGGCGCCGAGTTTGCGGATGAGTCGAAAGGCCTCGGAGCGGTGCCAGCGGTTGCCGGTGGCGGTGATGAAGACCGGGCCGTCGGGGCGGGCATCGAGGTAGGCGTCGAGCGCCTGTGTGGTCGCCGGGTTGAGGACGACGTCGCGCCGGGCGCCGCCCTTGCGGGTGATCGTCAGGATGCGGTGGCCGCGGGAGTGGCTGAGGTCGGTGACGTCGGCACCCAGGGCCTCGGAGATGCGCAGGCCGTCGTGGAGCAGGAGAGTCACCAGCGCGACGGCGCGGCTGGAGTGCTCACGCGCGGCGGCGAGGAAGGCGCGCGCCTCTCCCCTGTCCATGCCCAGGGTCTGGGAGTCGTTGCTGGTCTTGGGGCGCTTGATGTGCTCGGCCGGTGAGGCGCTGAGGACGTCCTCCGCCACGCCGTAGCGGTAGAAGCCGGCGATCGCGGAGAGTCGTCGCGCGATCGTCGCGGGGCTCCGCCGTGTCTCGAGATGGCGGGCGTAGCCGTCGACCATCGCCCGGTTGGCGGCGAGAGGGTCGATCTCCAGCGCGGCACACCAGCCGAACCAGTCGGCGAGGTCTCGCCCGTACGCAGCGCGGGTGTGCCCCGCGTAGGAGAGCAGGAACCTTCTGGCGAGCGCTTCGGCCCTCTTCTCCTGGGGCAACTCCCCCAGGTCTTCGAGGAACAGCTCTCTGACGGATTCCGTCACGGAGAGGTCGGTTGAGGGGGTCTGCGGACGGTGCTCGATCGCGCTCACAAGCACACATCATAATGCCGGTTATGTTGTGTATCTCGCGGGGATCTCATTTGACGTACATTGAGTATTCGTTACGTCTTTCGTCACGCTATGCTGACGTAATGACGGAAACGATAGTCGACGAGAAGCTCTGCCGCTTCCCCGGCTGCCCGCTGCCCGCGGCCGCGTCGGAGAACGGAAGCGGCCGGCCGCCGGAGTACTGCGACGACCCCACCCACAACCGAGCCGCGGCCTGGCGCGAACGGAAACGCCTGCAGCGACTCGTCGCGACACGGGATCCCGAGGAGACCGCGCGACCGGTGCAGGCGGCTCAGCAACGGGCAGCCGAGATCACCACCCAGCTGACCCAGCTCGCCGACAGGTTCCTCGACCAGCTCCCGAAGGCGCTGGAGGAGCTGCGTACGCTCGGCGACCTGACCGCTGCCGAGGCCCAGATCGCGACCGTGCAGAGCGAGGCGCAGGAGCAGATCGCCGCCGCGAGCGCTCGCGCCGTCCGCGCTGAGCAGGCGCAGCGTACGGCCGAGGCGGAGCGCGACGAGGCAGATGCCGCTGCGGCGGAGGCGTTGGAGGAGTCGGAGCGCTCTGCCGAGATCCTGCGGGAGGCGCTGTCCGCCACGACCGCGGCCGAGGAGTCCCGTCAGGCCGCACAGGCGGCGCGGGAGAGAGCAGAGTCCGACGCGGCAGCCGCGGCGAAGACCGCCTCCGCGACTATCGGCACGCTCGAGAAGCGTCTCGAGGAGACAGCCTCGGCGCGCGAAGCCCTGGCCGAGAAGCTCGAGAAGCTGCAGGCCGAGCACGCTTCGGCCGTGCAACGCCGCCGGAGCGAGACCGCGCGTGCCGACCACGCCGAGAAGGCGATGGCACGGCTCCAGGAGCAGCTGATCGCGGAGAAGAAGGCCGCCGAGAAGGCGGCGGCGAGTGCAGAGGCGGCGATCTCCGGGCTGCGTACGCAGCGCGACGCCGCCCGCGAGCAGATCGACGCCCTGCGGGACCAGGTGGCCGACCTTCGCGGGAGCGAGGCGGCGGCGAAGGCGGATCGCGATGCCACCCGCGCCGAGCTCGATCGCGAACGCGCTCATGCGAGCGAACGGCTCGAGGATCTGCGGGCGGCACACCAGGCCCAGGTCGCGCAGCTGGTGGAGCAGATCGAGCGGCGTACGGCATCTCCCGATGTGCCGGAAGAGGGTGCGTGACACGCGGGACCCCAGTTGGAGGTGAACGGACCACATCCGCTACTGTTCTTCTCGCAAGCGGACGTAGCTCAGTTGGTAGAGCGCAACCTTGCCAAGGTTGAGGTCGCGAGTTCGAGCCTCGTCGTCCGCTCCACCATCGAGGGCCGCCCAATCGGGCGGCCCTCGATCAATTTCCCGTGGCGAAACCAGCATCTCGCCGCAACTGCTCTAGGATTTCACTGCTCTGGGATTTATGCGCCAGGTGTGGATGAGCCCGGGGGCGAGGCCGACAACCGAAGGACTGTGCGTGGGGGGCGTTGAGTGAGCGGGAAGTTCATCGACGCCTATGCCGTGCTCGAAATCGGTCCGGACGCGGACGACGCGGCCGTCCGAGCTCGCCATCGTGAGCTCGCCAAGCAGTTCCACCCCGACCGTGGCGGTCGTGCCGCCGACGGCGAGCTGATGATGCGCATCAACCGGGCGCGCGACGTGCTGCTCGACCCCGTTGCCAGGGCCACCCTCGACGAGGAGCTCGCCCGGCGCCGCCGTAAGGCCGCCGCCTCGGGGGCTCCGGGCAAGGCCTCTGCTTCTCCTACTCCGTCGCTCAGCCGCGACCGGCGCTGGCGGGCCGAGTGGGGTGCCGCGACTCCGCGGCCCGCCCCGGCGCCCGGAGGCAGCTCACCGGCCCCGGTTCCTCCGGCCGCGCGCGTGCGCCCGTCGGCCAACCGGCTGCGGCAGGCCACGCGCCAAGCCCGCGCGGCGAACGCCGCGCTGTCCTCGCGACAGCGAACCCCGGCGCCGAAGCCTCCTCGCACCGTGACGGAGCCGCCTCCTGCACAGCCCGCCGGGCAGCAGACGATGAAGGCCCAGCCCGCCGCGCCGCAGCCCCCGAACCCTCAGCCCGCGAACCCTCAGCCGGTGGCTCCGCAGCAGCAGACCGCGGCGTCCGCGGACAAGCCGGCCAACGCATGGTCGCTCTACGCCGTGCCGCTCGACGCCGTCTCGGTCGCGTCGCTGCTAGCCAGCGTGTTGATGTGCGGCCCGCTCGGCTTCATCCTCGGCATCATCGGCCTGGCCCGCACCGCCGACGACAAGCGTCGCGGCCGCTGGGCCGCGGTTGCCGGTATCGCCATCAGCAGCCTGACGATGCTGGTCGTCATCGGCTACGTGGTGCAGACGATGTCCGCACCGAGGCCCTGACACGGGGCTCCGCCCAGCGGCCACTCGGCGATGGTGCGGCAGGCGTGGTTCGCGTACCACTGCAGGCTGACCCGGTCCGCGTGGCATCGCGCGGGGAGGAACGGCGCCAGGGACGTACGTGTCGAGTCGAGGTCCACTCCCCCGGCGATGTGGTCGACGGTCAGGTGCGGCACCGGTTCGAAGAGGCCGTCGTAGGGCGGGCACTGCGGAAACGCAGCGCTCAGCTCGGCGGTCAGCGCTGCGAACGGCTCCGCGGGATCGGGATGCAGATAGATCGTGCCGCCGGCGAAGACGCGTACGTCGTCCAGTCGGAAGTCGAACGCGGCTGCGGCGGCAGCGATCTTCCCGACCCGCTCCAGATCGTCCGAGGTGGGCGGGGCCAGAAACGGTGCGAGCAGCGTGATGTGCGCGTGCACGAACGTGGGGTCCGCGGAGACGAACGAGTCGTCATAGTGGCGCGTCCGCTCCAGGACGTACGCCTCCAGCTCGGGCACCGGGACGACGATCACCGAGTGCCCGGCGGAGGATCTGCTCATGGCGGGATTCTCGCCGTGACCGCTGGTTGATGACCACTCGACGCGGACCGCTCACCACTCGGCTAAGGTGCCCGGGTGTCTACGCCTGAGATGCCCGCGGAACTGCTGAAGCACGCTCTCGACGCTACGGGGTTCATGCCTCCCGAGGAGGGCATGGCGCTGTTCGAGTACGCCGTGGAGCGTCTGCCCCACGGGCCGGCGGTCGAGATCGGGACCTACTGCGGGAAGTCGTCGGTCTATCTCGGCGCCGCGGCGAAGCTGACCGGCGGCACGGTGTTCACCGTCGACCATCACCACGGCAGCGAGGAGAACCAGGCGGGGTGGGAGCACCACGACACGACCCTGGTCGATGAGCGCACCGGGCGGCTGGACACGCTGCCGACCTTCAGGCGCACGATCGAGCAGGCCGGCCTCGAGGACGAGGTGGTCGCGGTGATCGGCGCCTCGACGACCGTGAGCCGGTGGTGGACGACGCCGGTCTCGCTGCTGTTCATCGACGGCGGCCACGGTGTGGAGCCCGCGCAACTGGACTACCGCGGCTGGGCGCCGAAGGTGATGCCCGGTGGGCTTCTGCTGGTCCATGATGTGTTCCCAGACCCGGCCGAGGGTGGCCGGCCACCGTACGAGGAGATCTACCTCCCCGCGCTCGCCTCGAAGCAGTTCGAGGAGATCGACGCGATCGGTTCCCTGCGGGTCCTGCGTCGGCTGAGCTGACCCCAAGCGCCACAGGAGTCACATCGATCAGGGTATTCCTGCACTTCTCGGGTGTTGCATTGCCCGAGAAGTGCAGGAATACCCGGTTAACCGGGTATCCCAGCCGAACTCGTCTCGCACCCACACTCCAGCGCCAGCTCCTCGAACGGAGCGGCGAGGGAGGTGCCGCGCATGATGGCGGAGCCGGGGGTGGACCCGCCGTAGCGCTCCCCCAGCGCGTCCGCGGCCAGGATGACGGCGGCGGCGGTGAAGGTGGAGTGCTCCTCGGGCCAGTAGGCGTTGGGGTTGGGGTTGGGGTAGTCGGGCGACTCGTAGACCCAGCCGGTCCAGTAGCCGCCGTCGTCGGCACGCATGTGCTGCATCTCGGTCAGCAGCCGGAGGGCGCGGCGGTGGTCGCCGATGTTGTCGAGCGCCATCGCCAGCTCGCAGGTCTCCGCGCCGGTCACCCACGGGTTGGTGTCGACGCAGAGGGCGCCGAGGCCGGGGCGTACGAAATGGTCCCAGCGCGACTCGATGAGATCGAGGCCATCGGCACCGACGACGGCGCCGCCGAGGACCGGGTAGTACCAGTCCATCGAGTGGTGCGACTTGTCCTCGAACGAGTCACGGTGGTGGCGCAGCGCGTGACCGAGCCGGCCGCCGACGATCTCCCACTCAGGCTGCGGGTCGTCCATCAGGTCGGCCAGGGCGACACCTGCGCGCAGCGACTGGTAGATCGATGACGAGCCGGTGAGCAGGGCGAACGGGTCGCGCGGGGTCCAGGCGATCCCACCGAAGGGCAGCTGCAGCCCGACCACGAAGTCGAGCCCGGCGCGCACCGAGGGCCACAGCCGCTCGACGAACGCCCGGTCACGGCGGATCAGCCAGTGGTGCCAGAGCCCGACCGCGAAGTACGCCGACATGTTGGACTCGCCGATCGACTCCACCGGTGAGCCGGCGACGATCTTCATCGGCCAGGACCCGTCGCCGTTCTGCAGGGACGGGATCCAGTCGTACGCAGCCTCGGCCTCCTCCACCAGGCCACCGACGAGCAGGCCCATGGCCGCCTCGACGTGGTTCCAGATGTCGGTGTGCTGACCAGGGACCCACGGGATCGCGCCCGACGCCTCCTGGGCGCGGGCGATCGACCCGGCCGTGGCGACGATCTGGGCAGGGGTCAGCACCCCGTCGACGTACGGGATCTCGACTCTCATCCGCGAATCAGGCAGCCGAGGTGGGGTCGGTGGCGATGGGGCCCGGCTTGCGGAAGTAGAGGACCATGCTCTTGCCGATCATCGGGTCGAGGACCTTCCCGGCGAGGCGCAGCGGCAGCGGGTTCTTCATGATCTCCCAGACCAGGATCTGGTGGTACGCCTTCACCAGGACGTGCTTGTCGTTGTCGACGCCGACGGCGGACTTCAGCCACCAGTAGGGCGCGTGCAGGCCGTGGGCGTAGGACTTGCCCTCGAAGATCATCGCCTCACCGGGGGTGCCGTCGTTGGGCCGGCCGGCCTTGGTGACCTTGTCGATGAGCTCGTGGTCGGTGTAGATGCGGATGTGGCCGCCGGCGGTGTTGTGGTAGTCCTCGGAGAGCTTCCAGTTGACGACCTCGGGCAGCCAGCGCGGCACCGAGATGGCCAGGGTGCCACCGGGACGCAGCACCCGGACGAGCTCCTTGATCGCGTCGACGTCGCGGTGGATGTGCTCGAGCACCTCGGCGGCGACGATCCGGTCGAACTCGCCGTCGGCGAAGGGCAGGGACAGGGCGTCGCCCTCCTTGACCTCCGCGTTCGCGCCCTCGGGGACCTCGTCGCGCATCGCGAAGAACCAGTCGCTGACCTTGGCCAGCTCCTCGGCGTCCTGGTCGAACGCGATCACGTCGGCGCCGCGGCGGTACATCTCGAATGCGTGCCGGCCACCGCCGGCACCCATGTCGAGCACGCGCTCTCCCGGCTGAAGGCCAAGGCGGTCGAAGTCAACGGTGAGCACGGCTCACTTCCTCTCGTCTGTGTGGAACTCGTCGATGGACTGCTGATAGAGGGCTGTCATCCGCTCGGCGACCGCGTGCCAGGAGAAGTGCTCCTCGACCCGGGCGCGCCCGGCGGCCGAGTAGCGGGCCCGGCGCTCGGGGTCGTCGAGCAGTGCCGCGATGGCCTGCTCGAGCTCCTCGGTCTCTCCCGGGGTGACCTGTTTCGCGCACAGGTCGTCGGGGCCGACGACCTCGGGGATCGCGCCGGCGCGGGAGACGACGAGCGGAGTGCCGCACGCCATCAGCTCGGCGGTGGGCAACGAGAACCCCTCGTAGAGCGAGGGCACGCAGGCGATCTCCGCGGAGCCCATCAGCTCGACGAGCTCGGCGTCGGAGATGCCGTTGACGAAACGTACGTGGTCCTTGATCGCGAGCTTCTCGATCAGCTGCTCGGTCGGACCGCCCTTCTTGGGCTTGGAGACCAGGACCAGCTCGAGATCACGTTCGGTACGCAGCTTGGCGAAGGCCTCGAGCAGAAAGGCGATGCCCTTCAGCGGGGCGTCGGCGCTGGCCATGGCCAGGATCCGGCCGGGGATGCGGGGCCCGGTCGGCGGGACGAACTCCTCCGGTACGCCGAGGTGCACGGTCTGCACCCGCTCGGAGGGGACGCCGAAGTCGGTGAGGATGTCGCGCTTGGAGTTGTCCGAGGGCGTGATCACGTGCCGCAGCTGCGAGGCGACCTTCGCCTGCATCTTCACGAACGAGTACCAGCGCCAGACGCCGAACTTCTTCTTCCAGCCCTGAGCGCTGTCCAGCTCGATGCGGCGGTCGAAGGAGATCGGGTGGTGGATCGTGGTCACCAGCGGCACACCGAGCTCGGGCTCGATGCTCAGCAGCGGCGTGGCCAGGGTCTGGTTGTCGTGGACGATGTCGAAGTCGTCCTTCCGCTCCTTCAGCACCTTCAGGACGCGCTTGGCGAAGGTCAGCGGCTCGGGGAACGCGCCGGTGCGCATCCGGGCCCACTCCTCGACGTCGATGAGGTCGCGCAGCTCGGAGAGCTTCGGGTTGCCGAACGGGTTGGGCTCCTCGTAGAGGCCCAGGCTCGGCACCTTGGTGAGGGTCACGCCCTGCCCCACGAGGTCGAGCTCGGGATAGGGCTGACCGGAGAAGACCTCGACCGTGTGCCCGAGCTTGGCGAGCTCCCGACTCAGATGGCGGATATAGACGCCTTGACCGCCGACGTGCGGCTTGCTGCGATACGACAGCAGAGCGATCCGCATCCGCCACCTCCCTCAAACCTAGGCAGAGCAAAACTAGAACGTGTTCTATACTAGCAGGTAGCCAGCGCGAGTCACTCTAATGCAGGCGCTTCAACAGACGGTGTCGGGCTTGGCGTCTAGGCTGGTGGTGTGGAGGGTTTCTGGACCGGGTTCCGCCTCGACCCGAGGCAGGCCGACAACGCACGTATGCGCGCCTCCGATGCCGATCGGGAGGTTGTACGCGCCGTTCTGACCGATGCCTTCGCCGACGGCCGGCTGACCCGCGAGGAGCACGAGGAGAGAGTCGGCACCCTCTTGGAGGCTCGTACGCTCGGTGAGCTGCCCGCGCTCGTGGACGATCTCGTGGTCGCCGAGCCCGCTGCCGACGAGCCCGGAGCGAACCTCCCCGAGACCCTCAGGTTCCGCGAGCAGGGTGCGGCTGCCTACCGCAAGGAGCTCCAGGAAGCGGTCGCCACCTTCTTGATGGTCAGCCTCATCACCTGGGGCATCTGGGTGTTCACCGCAGCCCCCGACGGGCATCCGTGGCCGATCTATCCGATGCTCTTCCTGGTCGTGAACCTGGTCGGCACCGGCGTACGCCGCGAGGCGATCATCCAGCGCGAGGTGCACCGCCTCGAGAAGAAGGCCGCCAAGAAGGCTGCGAAGAAGGCAGCCAAGGCCGAGGTCGAGGCAGCCCCCGAGACTGCTGCCCCGATCCTCGACCCGCCGGCCCAGTCCGAGAAGGACCGGCCCAGCGATCCCTCCTAAGCGCCAAGCTGCGGGTCGCTCACAGAGGGACGTCCGGTTTCCAGGTGGCCCGCGAACCCGCGTACCCAGGTGGTGCCCGGGACGGTCAGGGTCAGGTCGTACCAGCCCCCGGTGGCGCGGGTGTCCAGGTGGCGGGAGCGGATCTTGCCGGCGTACGCGCTGGTGATCTCGGCCTTGCGGGGCGCGGTCACGGTGAGCCGCTGCGAGCGGCCATCGCGCCGGAGGTTTGCGGGCGCGGGGTCGGCGCCCGCGGTACCGGCGTAGGAGCGGAAGAACCCGTTGGGCCCGTGCAGGTGGATCTCGTAGTCGCCGCTGACCGGCCAGCGCACCGAGACGGTGTCACCGGCGCCGACGGTGTAGCTGTGCGGCGCGCCCTCCGGGGTGAGCAGCCGAGCCTGGAAGTGGGCGCCGACGCTGCCGGTGTTGTGGATCTCGACGGCGATCTCCCCGACGGCGGCGGTCTCGACGACCTCGAGCCGGTAGGGGGTCGGGCGAGCCGGTCGGGTGCCGCGCTCCTGCGTCGGCATCGTCCCGTTCGCGGGCGCCTCCGGGGCGTAGTCCGGGTGGCGCTCGCGGTCGGCGGGCTCCCACCCGCTCGTGTCGGGGAGCACGGGCGGCTCGGAGGTGCGAGAGAAGTCGAAGGCCGAGGTCAGGTCACCACACACGGCGCGACGCCAGGGCGTGATGTTGGGCTCGGCTACACCGAAGCGCTCCTCCATGAACCGCAGGATCGAGGTGTGGTCGAAGGTCTCCGAGGAGACCCAGCCGCCGACGCTCCACGGGGAGACGACGAACATCGGCACCCGCGGCCCGAGACCGTAGTGGCCGTCGCCGTGCGAGCCGGTGTAGAGCTCGTTCTCCGTCGAGACGGTGGACTCCCCCGGCACCAGCGGGCTGTTGATGTGCGGCGGCACCAGGTGGTCGAAGAAGCCGTCGTTCTCGTCGTAGGTGATGAAGAGCGCGGTCTTGGCCCACACCTCGGGGTTGGAGGTGAGCGCGTCGAGGACCTTGGCGATGTACCAGGCGCCGTAGTTGGTCGGCCAGTTCGAGTGCTCGGAGAACGCCTCCGGCGCCGCGATCCAGCTGACCGAGGGCAGCTTGTCGGCCTCGACGTCGGTGCGCAGGATCTCGAAGTAGTCCTGGCCGTCGACCGCGCGGGTGCCGGTGCGGGCCTTCTCGAAGAGCGGGTCTCCGGGCTGGGCGTCCTGGAACCTGTTGAAGTAGAGCAGCGAGTTGTCGCCGTAGTTGCCGATGTAGGCGTCCTTGGTCCAGCCCCACCAGTTGTCGCCCTCGGCGTTGAGGCCGGTGCCCTCGTCCTGGTAGACCTTCCAGCTGACCCCGGCCTTCTCGAGCCGCTCGGCGTAGGTGGTCCAGTCGTAGCCGGCCTCGTCGTTGTAGAGCACCGGGCCGCCGCCCTTGCCGTCGTTGCCGGTCCAGCCCGAGAGCATGTAGTAGCGGTTGGGGTCGGTGTTGCCGATGAAGGAGCAGTAGTAGGCGTCGCACACCGTGAACGCGTCGGCGAGCGCGAAGTGGAACGCGGCGTCCTGCCGCTGGAGGTACGCCATCGTGGTGGTGCCCTTGGCCGGGACCCACTGGTCGTAGCGACCGCCGTTGATGGCCTGCTGGCCGTCGGTCCAGCTGTGCGGGAGACCCTCGAGGAAGGCCGCGCCCAGGTCGTCGACCTCGGGGTGGAACGGGAGCAGTTCGCTGTCGCCGTTGGGCTGGTGCCAGACCGGGTTGCCCGAGGGCAGGATCGCCGGGTGCGGGTCACCGAAGCCGCGTACGCCGCGCAGGGTGCCCAGGTAGTGCTCGAAGCTGCGGTTCTCCTGCATCAGGACGACCACGTGCTCGATGTCCCGGATGGTGCCGGTCCGTCGGGCGGCGGGGATGGAGGCGGCTCGCGCGATGCTCTGATCGAGCATGGTCAGCGCGGCTGCACCGCCGGCGAGACCTAGGAACCGACGACGATCGATGTCAACCACAGAAGCTCCTTGACGTGGGGGTGGGCGGCGACCACGATCACGGGTCAGTGGCTCACCTGGGCGACGCGCGGTTGGTCGCGAGGTGACCGGCGGGCGAAGAGTTCGCCGTCCGGCCGCAGGCGGCGGCGCAGCTGCGCGGTGACGTAGGCGGCGCCGGCGAACATCACCAGGTCGGCCGCGATCAGCGCGAACAGCCAGGAGGCGTCGGCCGGTCCGTCGATCCGCTGCTGGATGTGGAGGTGGGCGACCATCGCCGAGACGATGAACCCGACGCCGGCGTAGAGGGTGATGCGCAGGTCCACTCCCTCTTCGTCGACGCCACGCACCCAGTGGCGGCCGACCCGCAGGATCGCGAGCGAGGTCAGCGCTGCGATCACCGGCAGGAACGGCACCGCGTAGCGGGCGTGGATCCAGCCGCCGCCGGCGTGGAACGAGGCCAGGTTGACGATGATGATCACGCAGTAGATCCCCATCAACACCCGCACCGCCACCTCCAGCCGGCGCTCCAGGACGGTCGGCTCCGGCCCGGGGATCACGACACGGCGCATCACCCCGTCCGGCCTCGGCCGGGCCTTCGCGTTGACGTCGAGCACCATGCCGGTGACCGTGACGGCCAGGGTCGCCGCGGCGGCCACGATCCAGATCTTCGGGATCACATCGTCGGCCCACAGCGACCCGTAGAGGTGCAGGTAGAGCTCCGGGTTGACCAGCTGGAAGAGCGTGTCGCCGTGGGTCTGGCGGGAGAACTTCTCGAAGAGCGCCGCGGAGGCGGTCGCGTCGCCGTAGAGCACGATGTTGCGTACGTAGAACCAGCCGATCACCACCACCGGCGCCAGCCCGATCCGGATCGCCAGGAGCACACCCCGACGGAACGTACGCAGCGTCGGGTCGCGCAGCCACAGCGCGGCCAGCACGCAGGCACCCAGCACGAGCACCGCCACCAGGCCGGTCGAGCGGAAGCTGGCCGCCGCGACGCCGGCGACCGTCGCCCAGATCAGCCGGTCCCGGGTGACGCCCTCGCGGACCATCCGGAAGCCGAGCAGCAGGGTCAGCGAGGCGGCGACCGTGCCCCAGCCGTCGTTGTAGATCGCGCCGCCGTCGTAGGTCACCGCACCGCAGCCGAGCACCATCGCCGCGGAGAGCACCGGGACCACCCGGCGTCTGGGCACCAGCTCGCGCGCCAGCAGCCCGACCAGGATGATGCTCAGCGCGTAGCCGAGGGCGTTGAGCAGCCGCATCCCGAGCAGGGTCACCCCGACGTTGCCGACGGCGTCGCCGAGCCAGACCATCGGCAGGCTCATCACGTAGAACAGCGGCGGGTGGTTGGCGACCCAGATGTCGCGGCGCGGCTCGTCGAGACCGAAGAGCGCCTCGGCGAACTGCGGGTAGCGCACCGGGTCGGCCGGTGTGTTCGTGTCGATCGTGGGCAGGACGCCCTGGGACAGCACGATGGCGTAGGCCGCGTGCTGCTTCTCGTCGGCCTTCAGCAGCGCCGGCATCCCGATCGCGAACTGCGCACTCATCGCGAAGCCGAGCACCCCGAGCAGGAGCAGGCATACGGTCACCTGGGAGAGCGAGCGCGAGGGCGTGAGCACCTCGACAAGCTAGTGGGCCCAGATGCCATTCAGCCGCCATCGTGGTTTGCGCTCAGGTGACGAGTGGGCGAAAACTCTTCGCTCGCTATCGGACCGAGCCTCGGTCGGCGACCATCGAGGAGCCGGAGGCGACCTGCTCCCTGGTCGTACGCCGCCGCACGTCGCGCCGGTGACGCCAGATCTGCACCACCCCGAGGCCCCAGAACAGGTACTGCACCGACATCGCCCAGCGGAACGCCTCCGGCGTGTAGGAGGTCGAGGCCCCCGGCGTACGCCAGTCGAGGATCCAGCCGACCAGCACGATCACCAGCAGCGCTGCTACGAAGCCGCCCTGGTTGATGATCCCGCTGGCGCTCGCCATCCGCGCGGGCGGGTTGCTGGTGCGGCCGACGTCGAAGCCGATCATCGAGGCGGGTCCGCCGAAGCCGACCACGGCCATCAGGAGCAGCAGCACCGGCAGCGGCGCCTCGCCCGGCCAGGCGAGCACGAGCGTCCACACCGAGACCAGGGCGGCGATCATCGTCAGCGCCACCGTCGAGCGGTGCCACGGGTGGCGTCCGGCGAGGATGCCCATCACCGGACCCGCGGCCAGGGCGGCGACGACGGTGACCGAGAGCAGGGTGCCGGCGAGAGTGTCGGAGAGCCCTTCGGAGGTCACCAGGAACGGGAAGCCCCACAGCAGCCCCATCAGGTGTGAGCTGAACGGGGTGGAGAAGTGGATCCAGAAGCCGAGGCGGGTGCCCGGCTGGTACCAGGACGCCATCAGGCTCCGGCCGAGCTCGCGCGGCTTGAGGGTGGTGCCTCGGCGGTGTCGGTCGCCGGGTCCGTCGTGGACGAATAGGCGCAGCAGCACGAGAAGCACCGGGCCGAGCAACGCGGCCGTGAGGTAGGCCCGGGTCCAGCCGAGATGGCCGAGCGCCCACGTCATCGGGACCGCGGCCGCGATCGCGCCCAGCTGTCCGACGGTGCCGGTCAGCTGGCTGACCAGCGGCACCTTGCGGGCCGGGAACCACGACGGCACCAGGCGCAGCACGCAGATGAACGTCATCGCGTCGCCCATCCCCACGAACGTACGCGCGAGCAGGGCCAGCGCGTAGGAGTCCGCGAACGCGAACCCGATCTGAGCGACCGCCAGGATCAGAGCGCCGGCGGAGAGGACCGTACGCGAGCCGAACCGGTCGACCAGCAGCCCGACCGGCACCTGCATGAGGGCATAGACGAGCAGCTGCAGCATGACGAAGGTCGCCAGCTGCCCGGCGCCGATCCCGAAGCGCTCCGTCGCCACCAGACCGGCCACCGCGAGGCTGCTGCGATGGAAGACGGCCAAGCCGTAGACCGCGAGGGCGATACCCCACACGACCCATGCTCGTGTTGTCTGCTGGGGATCGTGCTCGTTCACATAGCGAGGCTACTTTGCCTACAGGCCCGTCGACGTACGAGCGTCCTGTCGTGGACGCGCGATCTCGGTCACAGGAGCGGCGAGAGTGCGGGGAGCGTCGAAGGTGCCCGGCCGCATGCGCCGACGAAGCTCGGTGGCGACGTACGCGGCGACCGCGAACATCACCAGGTCGGCGGCCACCAGGGCGACGAGCGCGAAGGTGCTGCTGACCGGTCCGTCGACGTACTGCTCGGTGTCGAGGTGGCACACCAAGCCGACGACCACGAAGGCAAGCGAGACCCCCAGGCCGATGCGCAGGTCGCGCGCCTCGTCGATCGCGGTGACGCCGGTGCGCGAGCCTGTCGAGATGACCCGCAGCGGCAGGAGCCGCCCCAGGCGCAGCGCGGCGATCCCGGCGCCGGCGGCGAGGAACGGCAGGAACGGCACCGCGTAGCGGGCGTGGATCCAGCCGCCACCGGCGATGAACCCGGCGACGTTGACCAGGATCAGCAGGCAGTAGCCACCCAGGAGCGCCCAGATGGCCAGGTCCTGGCGGTGCTGCATCGTGCTCTGCGGCGCGAGCCGGATGCGCCGCAGGACTCCCGTACGGCGCGGGTTGGCCTTCGCGGCGGCATCGAGCACCAGGCCGATCAGGGTCAGCGTCAGCACGATGACGGCCGCCTGGCTCCAGGTGTTGGCGATGTTGCCGTCGGTCCACAAGCTGCCGAGCAGGTGGCCGTAGAACTCCGGGTTGACCAGCTGGAACAGCGTGGTGCCGTTGGGCTCGCGCCCGAACTTCTCGAAGAGCGAGCTCGACGCGGTCGGGTCACCGTAGATCTGGATGTTGCGCACGTAGAACCAGCCGAACACGGCCACCGGCGCCATCCCGATGCACGCCGCGATCCCGACAGCGCGCCAGAACGTACCGCGCAGGAACGTACGCAGCGACGGCTCTCGCAGCCACATCGCCACCAGCACGCAGGCACCGAGGAAGAGGACCGCGACCAGGCCGGTCGAGCGGAACCCGGCGGCGGCGACGCCGACCGCGGCCGCGGCGATCACGCGCTCGCGCGTCACGCCCTGGCGGATCATCCGGAACCCGAGGTAGAGCGTCATGAACGCCGCCGCCGATCCCCAGCCGTCGTTGTAGATGCCGCCGCCCACGAAGGTCATCGCGCCGCAGCCGATGCACATCGCCGAGGCGATCACCGGCACGGCCGGGCGTCGTGGCACCAGCTCGCGCGCCAACAGGCCGACCAAGATCGTGGTCAGGGCGAAACCGAGCGCATTCAGCAGGCGCATCCCGAGCAGCGTCAGGCCTGGCGAGCCGACGGCGTCGCCGAGCCAGACGAGCGGCAGGCTCATCGCGTAGAACAGCGGCGGGTGGTTGGCGACCCAGATGTCGCGGTGGGCCTCATCGGCCCCGAAGAGGCTCTCGGCCAGCTGCGGGTAGCGAGCCGGGTCGTCGGGGATGTCGGTGTCGATCGTCGGCAGCGTCCCCTGGGACAGCGCCACCGCGTACGCCGCATGGGCCCGCTCGTCGGCCTTGAACAGGGCCGGCATCGCGATCGCCACCTGGGCGCTCATCGCGAAGCCGAGCACACCCAGCAGCAGGACGCAGATCGTGGATTGGGACATGGAGACCCGAGGAACAGACACGCAGGCGACGGTAACCGTCGAAACTGACGAGACACACGAGCCACGGCTCACGGGCGGTGAACAGAGCGCGACGGGCGGGTGAGCGAAGGTTGACGCAAAACTCGGTCGCGTCCGCCCCTGACGGGCCGATAGCGTCCGACGGTGTCATGACTACTTCACCGCAGCGGTCGCTGCCGCGCCACATCGCCATGGTCGCCTCCCCCGCGATCAGCCATCTCCTGCCGAGTCTCGAGCTCATCAAGGAGCTGGTCGCGCGCGGCCACCGGGTCACGTACGCCACCCACGAGTCGATGTCCGACGCGATCAAGCCGACCGGGGCCGAGCTGGTTCCGGTGCCGACGGTGCTGCCCGTCGAGGACCGGCTCTGGCCCGAGGACCCGGTCGCCGGGATGGGCGTCTTCCTCGAGGATGCCGTCCAGGTGCTCCCGCATCTGGAGGCGTTCTACGGAGCCGAGCCGGCCGACCTCTACCTCTACGACATCGGCGGCTATGCCGCCCGGGCTCTCGCGGAGAAGCAGCAGCGTCCGTTCGTGCAGCTCTCACCGACGTTCGTCGCCTGGAACGGGTACGCCGAGGAGGTCGGCGCCCAGGTGCGGCAGCTGCCGGGCTACGACAGCTACTTGGACCGGTTCGGCGCCTGGCTCGCGGACGCCGGTGCGATCACTCGTGACCCGGAGACGTTCGCCGGAGCGCCGAACCGGGCGCTCGCCCTCATTCCGCGGGCGATGCAGCCCAACGCCGACAAGGTCGACGAGGAGGTCGTCACCTTCGTCGGACCGTGCTTCGCGCTCGACTCCAACGAGAGCTGGACCCGCCCCGCCGAGGCCGATCACGTCCTGCTGGTCTCCCTCGGCTCGGCCTACACCGCCGACGCGGGCTTCTTCCGCGCCTGCATCGAGGCGTACGCAGCCCTCCCCGGCTGGCACGTCGTGATGTCGATCGGCACCCAGCTCGACCCGGCCGACCTCGGCGACCTCCCCAGCAACGTCGAGGTCCACTCCTGGCTGCCGCAGCGCGCAGTCCTCGCCCAGGCCGACGCGTTCGTCACCCACGCCGGGATGGGCGGGAGCAGCGAGGGTCTGATGGCAGGCGTCCCCATGGTCGCCGTCCCGCAGGCGGTCGACCAGTTCATGAACGCCGACCGTCTGGTCGAACTCGGCGTCGCCCGACGGATCGACACCGAGGACGTCACCGCCCCTGCGCTGCGTACGGCACTGCTCGAGCTGCTCGACGACCCCGACCGCGCCGCGCGATCGGCTCAGCTGCGCGCAGACGCGATCGCCGAGGGCGGCACTCGTCGCGCCGCCGACCTGATCGAGGGCATGCTCGCGGGTTGATCCAGCACCCCGCTGCTCGAGCCGCTAGGCAAAGGTGTGTCGAGACCAACGGGTGTTACTTAGTGGCTTCCATCATCTGCCTGAGCTCCTTCTTGAGATCAGAGATCTCATCGCGGAGGCGGGCGGCGACCTCGAACTGGAGCTCGGCGGCGGCGCCCTTCATCTGGTCGGTGAGGTCGCCGATGAGCTGAGCCAGGTCGGAGGCGGGGAGGCCGACGAGACCGCGCTCGCGGGCCTCGCGAGCGGCGTCGCCGAGCATCGGGGTCGGCGACTTGGCCGCCGTCTTGCCCGCTCGACCCTTGGCCTCGGTGCCGGCCCAGGTGTTGAGCAGCTCCTGGGTGCTCTCCTCCTCGCGGGCGAGCATGTCGGTGATGTCGGCGATCTTCTTGCGCAGCGGCTGCGGGTCGATGCCGTTGGCCTCGTTGTAGGCCGTCTGGATCGCACGGCGGCGGTTGGTCTCCTCGATCGCCGACTCCATGGAGGGGGTGATCTTGTCGGCGTACATGTGCACCTGACCGGAAACGTTTCGGGCCGCACGGCCGATGGTCTGGATCAGCGACTTGTCCGAGCGCAGGAAGCCTTCCTTGTCGGCGTCGAGGATCGAGACCAGCGACACCTCGGGGAGGTCGAGACCCTCACGGAGCAGGTTGATGCCGACCAGGACGTCGTACTCCCCCAGCCGCAGGTCGCGGAGCAGCTCGATCCGCTTGAGCGTGTCGACCTCGGAGTGGAGATAGCGCGTCCGGATCCCGGCATCGAGCAGATAGTCGGTGAGGTCCTCGGACATCTTCTTGGTGAGCGTGGTGACCAGGACGCGCTCGTTCTTGGCGACCCGGTCGTTGATCTCGCCGATCAGGTCGTCGATCTGGCCCTTGGTCTGCTTGATGATCACCTCGGGGTCGATCAGGCCGGTCGGGCGGATGATCTGCTCGACCACATCAGGTTCGCCGCCGTCGCGACTGACCAGGTCCAGCTCGTAGTTGCCCGGCGTCGCGGAGAGGTAGATCGTCTGGCCGATCCGCTCCAAGAACTCCTCCCACTTCAGCGGGCGGTTGTCCTGGGCGCTGGGCAGCCGGAAGCCGTGCTCGACCAGGTTGCGCTTGCGGGACATGTCGCCCTCGTACATCCCGCCGACCTGCGGGACCGCGACGTGGGACTCGTCGACGACGAGGACGAAGTCCTCCGGGAAGTAGTCGAGCAGGCAGTTGGGCGCTGTGCCGCGCTCCCGGCCGTCGATGTGCATCGAGTAGTTCTCGATCCCAGAGCAGGACCCGACCTGGCGCATCATCTCGATGTCATAGTTCGTACGCATCCGCAGCCGCTGCGCCTCGAGCATCTTGCCCTGCTTCTCGAAGGTGCTCAGCTGCTGGTCGAGCTCGGCCTCGATGCCGTTGATCGCGCGCTCCATGCGCTCGGGGCCGGCGACATAGTGGGTCGCGGGGAAGACGTAGAGCTCCTGGTCCTCGGTGAGGACCTCGCCGGTGACGGCGTGCAGCGTCATCAGCCGCTCGATCTCGTCGCCGAAGAACTCGATCCGGACCGCGTGCTCCTCGTAGACCGGGAAGATCTCCAGGGTGTCGCCGCGCACCCGGAACGTGCCTCGGGTGAAGGAGAGGTCGTTGCGGGTGTACTGGATCTCCACCAGCCGCCGCAGGATCGAGTCGCGGTCGTGCTCCTCCCCCACCCGCAGCCGGAGCATCCGGTCGACGTACTCCTGCGGGGTGCCGAGACCGTAGATGCAGGAGACGGTGGAGACCACGATGACGTCGCGCCTGGTCAGCAGCGAGTTGGTGGCCGAGTGGCGCAGCCGCTCGACCTCCTCGTTGATCGAGGAGTCCTTCTCGATGTAGGTGTCGGTCTGGGGGACGTACGCCTCAGGCTGGTAGTAGTCGTAGTAGGAGACGAAGTATTCGACCGCGTTGTCCGGGAAGAGCTGGCGCAGCTCGTTGGCGAACTGGGCGGCGAGGGTCTTGTTGGGCTGCAGCACCAGCAATGGGCGCTGCAGCTGCTCGGCGGTCCAGGCGACGGTCGCCGTCTTTCCGGTGCCGGTCGCGCCGAGCAGAACGACGTCCTTGACGCCGCCCTGGATCCGCTGGGTGATCTCCGCGATCGCAGCCGGTTGGTCACCCGAGGGCTGGTAGTCGGAGACCACCTTGAACGGGGCGACACGACGCTCGAGATCGGTGACTGGACGCATGACACCAAGGCTACGCGGGACCACCGACAGTTTCGCGTGTGCTTCCGCTTCGCCGCGGCTCCACGATGCGTACGTCAAGGGGTTCCGCCGACTCGGCGCGTGGCCGCCAGAGCAATGGCAGCACCACCGCAGCGACCGCACAGATCGCCCCGACGCCCAGCACCAGATATGGCACCGGCCGCATCTCGGGAAGCATGAGATCGACCCCCAGACGGATCTGGGTGCGCACCCAGACGGCGAAGGTGGCGGTCGCCATCCCCACCAGGAACGCCGAGATCAGCGCTGCCGCGATCTCCTCACGCCGGCGGATCTCACCCCACGGCAGCGCATCGACGATGGCGAGGAGGCCGACGGACAGCATGATCGCGACCAGCGGCATGATCGTCATCAGGTAGCGCTCGTGCGGGTTGCCGCCGCCGGAGCGGAACTGGGCGAGGTTGACGATGATCACGAACGCGTGCGCGATCAGCACGAGCAGCCCGACGGTCGCCACCGAGGGGACCCGGGGAGCGCTGACCACGAGACCGCGCTCGCGACCGTGATCCCGCAGACGCGCGACGACCCCCAGGGCCAGTCCGAGCAGAGCGATGAAGGTGATGGCGTCGATCACCCAGTGCAGCGCCGTGCCGCGCAGTTGGAGCGGCACCCACAGGTGGTCGTACCAGCCGTGCCAGAAGCGCGGCGCGGTCATCACCTCGAACCAGGTGTCGACCTGCACCCGCTGGTAGCGCTCCAGGAGCGCCGAGCTCGCGGTCGCGTCACCGTAGAGCACGATGTTGCGTACGTAGAACCAGCCGATCGCCAGGCCGGGCACCCCGGTGGCGATCGCGGTCAGCCAGGTCGCCCGGAGGAAGCCCTGCCGGGTGCGGTCGCGGAGCAGCAGCGTCACCCCGAGCGCGGCACCGCACATGATCACCGCGATCACGCCGGGCGCCTTCGTCGCGGCGGCCAGGGTGCCGGCGACAGCCATGACGATCATCCGGTTCCGGGTCACCCCGAGGCGGAGGATGCGCAGGGTCGCGAGCACGGTCAGCGACGACGCCGCCACCGACAGACTGTCGTTCATGATGAACCCCGCCGCGATCGCCAGCACCGCCGGCGAGGCCGTGATCGCGGTGGCGAGCATCGCCGCGGCCGGACGCCGCGGGGTGACCTCGAAGGCGATCAGGCCGACCAGGAACACCAGGGCCCCGTACGCCAGAGCGCTCACCGCCCGCATCCCGGCGATCAGCACCTGCGGGTTGTCGAGCGCGTCGGCCAGGGCGACCCACGGCACGCCGAGGAGGTAGTAGAGCGGCGGATGGTTGGCGGTCCAGATCATCCGGTGGCGATCGAACTCCTCGCGGTTCGCGCCACGGGTGATCTGTGGGAAGTGCTCCTTGTCCTGCGCCACCGGTGTGTCGATCGTGGGCAGCTCGCCCTCGTGGAGCGTGATGGCGTACGAGGCGTTCGGGCCCTCGTCACGCGCGTGGTACGACAACGCCTGCGTGGTGGCGACGTAGAGGCTCATCGAGGCCGCGAACGCGGCCAGCAGGGCGAGAACCGTGACCAGCCTGGCCGTCGGCCTGGCGGGCGCGTCCGTCGGCTCGGTGCTCAGCACCGCAGCGGCATGGCTCATCACATGGCTCCCGTGGTCGGACGGCGTCATGAGCCGCACCCCCGTGAGCTCGCGTCGAACCGTAGAACACCTCGATGGAGCAGTGGTGGCCGCCGTGCGGAATCAGAGGGTGAACGCCTGGCGAACCTCGTCCTCCGTCAGCCCGTAGTCGGCCAGGCTGTAGTCGTGCTTGGGCCGGGCGCTCCCCGATCGGGACTCGGCGTCGATGCGGGAGACCTCGGCTCGGGCGGCGTCGCTCCAGGGGATGTCGAAGTGGGCGTAGATGTTCTCGACGGTGCCGACCGGGTCCTTGACGAACCCGCGGTAGTCGACGTCGAGGAACTGCGCCGGGTCATACCTCTTCCGGGTCTCACCGAAGGAGCGCCACGAGCGGGAGAGCATCTCGAGCTGGGTCTTGCCGATGATCTCCCCGACGAACGTGGTCGACATCCCGGCGGTCGCCTCGGCGGAGAGCGAGCAGCCGGAGGCGACCGAGACGACCGGGTCGCGATGGGTAACCACCACGAGTGCGTCCGGGTAGACCTCCATCAGCGCGTCTAGCGCGACCAGGTGCGAGGGGTTCTTGAGCACCCAGCGCTTGTCGGTGTCGTTGAGCCCGATGAGCTGGAGGGAACGGCGATGGACCTCGTACGCATCGCGCCAGTCCTGCTTCGCCAGCCAGGCCGAGTAGCGCGGGACGTGGGCCAGCGACTCGAACGAGATCGACTTGCCGCTCTGCCGCAGCACCCGCCAGCACTCCTCGACGCTGGTGGCGTCCATGTAGTGGATCCCCATGAACTCGGGGTTGGAGACATGGTGCTGCCGGTAGGCGCCCTGCAGGGCGTTGAAGACCGGGTCCTGCTCCCAGGTCTCGCGCGGAGGGCGCGGCTGGGGGAACTCGGTCAGCCAGGTCTCCAGACCCTGGTGCGCCGGGTCGGCGGCCAGCAGCCGGTGCAGGGCCGTGGTGCCGGTGCGGACGAGGCCGGTGACGAAGATCGGGCGCTCGATGCGTACGTCCTGGTGCTGGGGGAACTCCGCGAGCCGGGCCTGCGTCATCAGCCGGCCGACAAGTGCCGACTTCACCTGGGACCGATGGAAGTAGTTGCCGACCGGAGTCAGCCCGGCCTCGGGCGAGGCCAGATCCTCGACCAGGAGCCGCAGCCCCTCCTCGTGGTCTGTCCCACCGAAGTCGTTCAGCCCGGTCGTGCGGACAGCGGCGGCGCAGATGTCCTCGTACGTCCCGACATCCGCCCGTTCGCGGGGCGCCGTCTCAGTCATGGAACTCCCCGCAGTCCACGTTGAGCACGGTCCCGGTGACCGCTGAGGCCAGGTCGCTGCCCAGGAACAGCGCCGCCCGGGCTACCTCCTCAGGCGTGGCGAGGCGCTTCAGGTCGGTGGGTGCGGCCTTCTCGGCGTACACCTCCTCGTGGGTGCGCCCCGACTCCGACGCCATCCAGTCGAAGTAGGCCTTGTTGACGTCCTCGTAGATGTAGGACGGCGCGACCGAGTTGACCCGGATGCCGCGCGGGCCGAGCTCGGTGGCCAGCGAGGAGGCCAGATGGGCGAGAGCGCCCTTGGAGAGCTTGTAGCCCGCGAACTCCGGCTGGCTCTGGTAGAGCACCGCGGAGTTGATCATCACGATCGCGCCTCCGGGCTTGTCCGGGGTGGCCGCGAGCGCGTCGGCGAAGAGCGCGGAGAGCCGCAGCGGGGCGTACACGTTGGACTCCTGGGCCAGCCGGAGCGCGTCGAGCGGGATCTGGGTGAGCGGATCCATCGGCGGGATGCCGAAGGCGTTGTTGAGGAGTACGTCGACGCGCCCGAACTCCTCCAGCGCGGCGTCGACCAGGTGCCGGCGCGCGTCCTCGTCGGTGATGTCGGTCGGCACCACCAGCGCACGTCGTCCGTGCTCCTCGATGACGCCGGCCATCTTCTGCAGCCGCTTCTCGGTGCGGCTGGCGAGCACCAGGTCGGCGCCCATCAGCGCCGCCTGCTCGCCCAGCGAGCGGCCGAGGCCGGGGCCGACCCCCGAGAGCACGACGACCTTGCCATCCAGGAGTCCAGTCATGGCGCCTAGACTAGAACGTGTTTCACTTTTGCGGAAGGGGTGTGCTGGGTCAGGTCGGGAAGCTGAACCTGGCGACCTCGTCGACCCAGGCGGCGTACGCCCCGACCTCATGCGGCACCTGCTGAGTCCGGACGAGGTCGGCGTGGGCACGGAGCACCCGGGACCAGTCGGCGCACGAGCCGCAGGTGGCCCGACCGCAGCCCGCGGTGTGCTCGCGCGCGACCTGCTCGATCAGCTTCCGGAACGTCGTCCCGTCCTCGCCCGCGGCCAGCGACTCGACCACGGCCCCGAGCACCTGGACGGCCTGCGCCGGCGCCCCGACCAGGATCGCCATCAGGATCCCGAGGGCATGGTGGCCGGCCGGCTCGGTGCCCACGCTCGCCACCGGGGCCGTGCGCGCCAGCCGATAGACCGCGAGCAGCTTCCGGGCCGCTCCGGGCGTCGGGCAGAACCTGGCCAGCTCGCTCGCGAACAGCGCCTCGCCCGGGGTCATCTCGAAGCTCTCGACCGGGCTCGTACGCCCGGCCCGATCGCCCGTGCCGGTGGCCAGCGCGGCCGGCCAAGACGGCACCGCCTGACGCATCAGCGACCGCATGAACCGCACCGCGGGGTCGCCCGCGAACGCCCGCAGCCCGAACGGCACGTCGAAGACCCGGGAGAGGTACGCCGCTGGCTCCGCCACTCGGCCCCCGATCGCCCGCCGCAGCGTCTGGGCGTCCACGGCCGCCACGACCGCGACACCCTCTTGGCTGCTCAGCTCGTCGATCGCCTGCAGCACCCCGGCCGCGGTCGCCGGGTCGCACCTGTCGAGGTCGTCGACGTAGACGATGGTGCGGCTCGCCAGCGGCCCTCTCAGCGAGCCGGCCGACGGGCGCGGCGGAGGTCCGGGCGGGGCTGCCCGCAGCGCCGCCTCGTAGGCCGCGACCTCGCGGTCCATGGCCGCCAGGGCCATCGTGGTGCTCATCGGCTGTGCGCGGCGCTTGCCGCGGGTGCCGTCATCCTCGGGCACACCCGCGAGCGCCGCCCGCAGCTCGGCGGTCCGCCGCTGCGCGGCCTGGTGCTTCGCCACCAGCGGCGGCGGCTCGCTCTTCCCGGCGCTCCGCACGCTCTCGAGCACCGCGCCCGCCACGTCTCCATCGGCGTACTGGCGGGCGTCTATACGTACGTGGGTGGTGCGGGCGGGGTAGGTCTCGTCGTTCTCGGTGAGCCACTCGATGCGCTCCTGGACCTTCCGCAGGAAGGTCGACCGGCCACTGCCGGGCAGCCCCTGGACGGCGACCGAGATCGGGAGCTGGGTGCGCGCGGAGGCGAGCAGGCGGGCCAGCCGGTCGACGTCGACCCGGTGGCCGAGGACGTCGTCGTCGGTCTGGTCGAGCACCGGCGCGGGGGCGATCACGGGTTCGACCACAGGGTCGATCACGGGGCCGATCACGGGGCCGGTGACGATCGGCACCTCGGCCGTATCCCCCATCCCCGGCGACTCGACCTGCGACGGAACCGGATCCGGAGCGACCTCGACCGGGGCCGGCTCGGCTATCTCAACCACCTCCGCGGCCTCGGCGATCTCGTCCCGGGGCTCGCGCATCTCCGCGAGCGGCGTGACCGACAGCCCGAGCTCCGCCTCGACCGCCTGGAGCGCCTTGGCGAAGTCGGCGGCGCTCCAGTGCCGTCCGGCCCGGCGCTTGAACATCGCCTTGCGCAGCGCCTCGTCGAACGACGCCGGGATGTCGTCGCGTTCGATGGGCAGCGGGTCGTACTCCCGGATCCGCTCCGACAGCGCCGCGGGGGCATCGCCACGGCCCGGCCCCTCGAACGGCGTACGTCCCGCCAGCAGCGTGTAGCAGGTCGCGGCCAGACTCCAGATGTCCGCCCAGCCGCTCGGCTCGGGCGGATCGGAGAGCATCTCCGGAGCCATCCACGGCAGCGAGGTCGAATCGGCGCCGCCGGGGCGCCCGGCCGAGGAGAGGCCTCCGAAGCCGACCAGCTGCGGCTCACCGCCGCTGGTCAGCAGGATGTTGGCGGGCTTGACGTCACCGTGCAGGATCCCGTGCCGGGCGGCGACGTCGAGCGCGCCCGCGACCTTGATCGTGATGCTCAGGGCCTCGGCGACCGAGAGCCGCTCGCGCCGCCAGCGGGCCTGCAGATCGCCGCCGGTGCGGTGGTCCATCACCACGAAGCAGCGGTCGTCGTCACTGACGCCGACGGCGTGCAGCGGCAGCACATGGGGATGGGCGGCGAGCTCGGCGACCTCCTTGGTCTCCTTGGCGAGCGCGTCCTGGGTCTCGCCGCTGAGCCGGTCATTCCAGACCTTGACGACGACGTCGACCTTCTCCTGGGGCCACTCGTAGAGGAAGACCTCGGAGGAGCCGCCTGCGCCGATCAGTCGACGATGCCGGAAGCCCGGGATCGTCGGTGGCTCGTGGTGGGGACTGGCCATGGGCGGCAAGCATAGGCGTCCTACGCCTTCGCGTCGCGTCCGCTCTCAGCTCAGCATCCTGCGTGCAACGGCCCGCTGACGTGCGGTGATCCGCTCGGCATACCCCCCGGGGCTCAACGCCTCGGTGTGCGGCAGCAGGTCGCGTACGTCATCCATGCTCACCTTGTGGACCACGGGCCCGTCGGCGGCAGTGAGGTCGCGTTCAAGCCTCTGCCAGCGCAGCATCAGCGAGCCGGTGCGGTGGCCGGTGGTCTCGAGCCAGTTCGCGATCGGCCTGCCGTCCAGGGGCGGGTGCTCGGAGATCACGAAGCGCATCACGCCGTCGGGGTCGGTGACGGCCTGGGCCTTGGTGAGGCTGGTCTGGTGGGTCTCGTAGTCCGTCGAGGCGTACCAGTCCGAGCCGACCTGGATGGCCTGATAGCTGCAGTCGTCACAGCGCGGCACCTCCACCACGAGCGCCTCGTCCTCGGCCAGCTCGTAGTGACCGATCGAGGAGAACTGCGACTCCAGCCCGCCCGGGGTCCGGGCCGGGACCGTGAGCGTGTTGACCGGCTCCTTGTACTGGAAGAACTGAGGGAAGGCGAACCAGGTCTGGATCGAGCCGGTCAGCGACCGGGCGGCGACCTCGTACTTCTTGCGGAGCAACTCCTGGGTGAGCGGGCGGCGCGGCCGGCCGAGGGTGTCGGGGCGCTCGATGGTGATCGTGCCGCGGGTCTCGGTGTCCCAGTCGTTGAAGACCTCGCGCACGATCAGGGTCTTCGCGCCCGGCTCGGCCACATAGGTGAACTCGAAAGACCCGTCGTAGTCGAGCTGGAGCTTGCGGTCGTCGAAGGCCATCAGGCTGGTCGCGGCGGAGTCCGCGGTATAGGCACCGCCCATCACCTGGAAGGAGAGGTCGGCGCTGGTCCCGCGGCGGCCGCGGACGACGTACTCGACGCCCTCTCGCAGGTAGGCGTTGAAGTAGATCGCGTCGGGGTTGTCCAGGCCCTGCTTGGAGAACTGGTGGGTCGGGTTCACGAAGAGCGGCTGCTCGAGGTCGTAGTCGAACGCCGTCTGCATCGCCATCCGGATCCGGCCGGAGAGATACTCATAGCCCTCGAGCCGGTCGGCCTCGGTCCGGATGAACGGCGCGTTCGCGATCAGCTCCTCCGCCTCAGCGATCGCCCGCTGCAGCGGCTCGGTCAGGCCGTACGCCGCGCTCTGCTCGGTCACTGCGCAGCCTTCGCGATGATGTTCTCCCCGTACCACTCCAGGTGCTTGATCTTCTTCTCCAGCGGCTCGGGGTCGGCGCCCTTCACGTAGGGGTCGCGGAAGCCGACGATGCAGTCGGTGACGCCCTTGTCCTCGAGCCGCTTGATCCCGTCCAGGTCGTACGCGTCGTAGCTGATCACGTGGACCTCGAAGTCGTCCCGGGTGTCACCCTCCTCGCGCCGGATCTCGGCGAGGCGGACGAGGAGGCGGTCGAGCTCCTCACCGTCGCCGCCGGCGTGCATCCAGCCGTCGCCCTTGAGCACCGCGCGGCGCAGGGCGGCGTCGGCGTGGCCGCCGACGAGGAGCGGGATCTTCTCGGTCGGCGCGGGGCGCTGCTGGAGCGGCGCGAACTCGTAGAACTCGCCCGCATAGCCGAAGAAGTCGCCACTCGGGTCGGTGAGGCCGCGCAGGATGTCCATGCACTCGTCCATCCGCTTGCCGCGGCGTTTCCAGTCGACGCCGAGGGCGGCGAAGTCCTCCGGCCACGGGGACAGCCCGACGCCGAGTCCGAGCCGGTTGCCGGAGAGGAAGGCGAGGCTCGAGGCCTGCTTGGCGGCCAGCACCGGGGGACGCACTGGCAGCTTCACCACGAACGGAGTCAGTCTCAGCGTCTCGGTCACCGCGAAGAGATGGGCGCACAGGATGAACGCCTCGATGAACTCCTTGCCCTGCAGGAACTCACGGTCGCCGGTGTCGGTGTAGGGATAGGTGGAGTCGGACTCCTCGGGATAGATCAGGCTGTCGGCCACCGTCATGCTGGTGTAGCCGGCGGCCTCCGCCGCTTGGGCCAGCGGTGCGTAGTAGTCGGCCTGCGTCATTGCCTCGGCATAGGTGAAGCGCATGTGCCAACACTAGAACGTGTTCTAAGTTTCTGCCAGAGTGTTCGTCATGTCGCCTTCTCTCGAACGTCCCGCAGGCCTCGACTCGCCGCTGACGGCGAGAATCATCAAGTACGGCGCCCGCGCCAACACCGCGCTGTTCAAGCTGACCAACGGCCGGATCGGCGGCACCTGGCGGGTGATGGCCGGCTGGCGCAAACCCGCCCCGGTCCTGCTGCTCGAGCACATCGGCCGCAAGTCGGGCCGCACCTTCACCACTCCCCTGCTGTTCATGCGCTCGGGAGCGGATCTCGTGGTCGTCGGCTCCCAGGGCGGGCTTCCGAAGGACCCGCAGTGGGTCGCCAACCTGCGCGCCCAGCCCGACGTCGCGGTCCGCGTCCCTCGTCAGGGGCGCCGGCTCGCCCGGGCACGCGTCGCCGACCCCTCCGAGCGGGCTGAGCTGTGGCCACGGCTGCTGGAGACGTACGCCGACTTCGAGACCTACCAGACCTGGACCGACCGGGAGATCCCGGTCATCGTCCTATCACCCCGCTGAAGGAGAGACGTTCATGACTGGGCACATCAAAGGCGTTCAAGAGCTGATCGACCGCGCCGAGATCACCGACGCGTTGACCCGCTACACCCTGGCTGTCGACGACGGCGACTGGGACGCGCTCGACACGGTCTTCGCCGCCGACGCGACGATCGACTACTCCGAGTCCGGCGGTACGGTCGGCGAGCTCGCCGAGGTCAAGAAGTGGCTTGCCGAGATGCTGCCCGCGTTCTCCCAGAAGCGCCTACACACGATCGGCCAGGTCGGCATCACGTTCACCGACGAGGGCGCGGAAGTCATCGCATACTTCGACAACCCGATGGTCATCTCCGACGGGTCCGGGGGCGAGCGCGTCGTCGAGGTGGGCGGTCGATACCGCCACGCCTTCGTGCGTACGCCGGAGGGTTGGCGCTCGCGCCACCTTCACGAGGAGGTCTTCTGGACCCGCGGCTTCTGAGCCCTCAGGCCGCGCGGCCCCGGATCACCCAGTCCGCTAGCCCGGCGAGCGGAACCAACAGCTCCCGGCCCCGGTCGCTGAGTCCGTACTCCACACCCGGCGGCACCGTCGGGAAGACCGTACGCGTCACGATCCCTTCCTCCTCCAGGACGCGCAGCGTCCGGGTGAGCATGCGCTGGCTGATCCCCTCGACGCGGCGCCGCAGCTCGTTGTAGCGATGCGGCCGCTCGGCCAGCATCATCACGATCAGCAGCGTCCACTTGTCCCCGAGCATCTGCACGGCCTGTGTCACCGGACAGGTCTCGTACTCCCCCGCCGGGACCTTCTGCGGCAGGCCGGGCCCGAGCGCCGCGCTCACGATGTGTCGGGGCACATCGGTGTTCCCATCTGACATTGAAGTGCCTTCTTCCGCGAACGCCGCCGGGCGGCGAGGGTTGCTGACATCAGCAACCTATCCATGAGGGAGAAGAAGATGAGCACGATCGCGGTCCTCGGCGCCGGCCCCGGCCTCGGCATGTCAGTGGCGAGGAGGTTCGCCAAGGAGGGGTACGCCGTCGGGCTGGTCTCCCGCAGCGCTGACCGGCACCCGGGCTATCTGGAGGAGCTGTCGCCGAGCGGCGTACGCGCCGTCGCGGTCGCCGCTGACCTGCGGTCCGCGGGCGGTGCCGCCCGGGCTCTCGCCGAGATCACCTCGAAGCTGGGCCCGATCGACGTCGTCTACCACGGCCCCGGCGCCCACGACCTGAGCGCAGCTTCCGTCGGGATTCTCGAGACCGGCTCCGACGACATCAGGCGGGCGGTGGCCGAGACCGTCGAGCCGGCCGCCGAGGTCGCCGGCCTGGTCCTGCCCGCGATGCGCTCGCGCCGCAGCGGTGCCGTGGTTTACGTCTCGGGCCTCAGCGCACTCGTCCCGCTACCGTTCCTCGGCCCCTACGCCCCGGCCTCGGGCGCCCTGCGCACCTACGCCCGCACCCTGGCCGCCGCGGCAGCCGAGGACGGAGTGCACGTCGGCTCCCTCGTCGTCGGCGGCCTGATCGAGCGCGGCGACATCCACCGGATGCTCACCGACCTCACCACTCCCACCGCGTACGCCACCCTCGACCCCGACGAGCTCGCCGACGCCGTCTGGCGCCTGGCCTCCGGCGAGGAGCAAGAGCTGGTCTTCGACGTGCTCACCCAGCCCGGGCGATGAAGACATGCTCCTTGCCCGGCCGGTCCGGGGCGTCGCGTACGTCACTCACGGCAAAGCCGTGGGCGAGGAGGTCGCGCTCGATCTCCGGGCGGTCGCGGAAGCGGAGAGTGGAGAACGAGGTCAGGATCTCGTCGCCGATGGTGGTCGACCCCTCGAAGGTGACCAGCGGGAGGTCGACGACGGTGACTGTGCGAGTGACGACCGCGGTTCGGCCATCCGGGAGGTCGACGGTTGTCGGCGCGATGTCCCAGTCCTCCCAGGCCCGGACCTCGGGTCGACGGGTCTCGAAGACGAACCAGCCGCCAGGACGGAGCGCCGCGTGGACCGCGGTCAGGGTCTCGGACCAGTCCGCGTCGGAGACGAAGACCTGGGCGACGTTGCCGGTCATGACCGCCATGTCGGCAGTGCCGGAGAGGCCGGCGAGAGCGGTTGCGTCGCCGTTGATCCAGGTGACCCGGTCGGCGTATGGCTTGGTGCGGGCGACGTCGAGAGATGCCGCGGCTGGGTCGAGGCCGACGACAGTGATCCCTTCACCTACCAGCCGAACGGCGAGTGAGCCCGTCCCGCACCCGATGTCGATGACGTGACGGGCACCGAGCTCATCGGCGATCGCGACATAGGCATCCAGGTCGGAACGGTCGTCGTCAAGGACGTCGTAGAGGACTGCTTGACGTGGGTCCGCGAACGCGGCATCGGGTTCTCGCATCGGCTCCGAACCTAGCCAGGTCGCGCACCTGGACGCACCTGGTTATCCACCCGAGACCATTCGGCGGTGCCCGTCAACGCGCTTCGAGGTGGTCGATGATGGCGCGGGTGATGATCTCGGGTTGCTCAGCGTTGGCCAGGTGCGCCGAGTCGGGGACCACCAGGAGCCGGCCGTGCTGGACAGCATCGGCGATGGCCTCCAGGTGCGGGGGCGGCGTGGCGGCGTCGTCGGCACCGGCGATGGCCAGGGTCGGGGCGGTGATCGTCGGGAGATCGGGGCGGAGGTCCATGGCGGCGATGACCTCACAGCAGCCGGCGTAGCCCTCGTCCGGGGTGGCAGCGACCGTGGCCTCGCAGGTCGCCTTCACCTCGGGGTTCGCCTCGAGGAATCCCGGCGTGAACCAGCGGGTTACGACCGCCTCGGCGACGGCCTGAGTGCCGTCGGCTCGCACCGTGGCTGCACGGTCATGCCAGGCGGAGGAAGGGGCCAGATGTGCTCCGGTGCACAGGAGGACGAGGCGGTTGACGCGCTCGGGGTTGCGCGCGGCGAGCCGCATCCCAGTCATGCCGCCGAGCGAGAGGCCCACGAAGTGGGCCCGCTCGACACCGAGGCGATCCAGGAGGGCGACGACGTCGTCGACCAGGTCGTCGATCGAGTACGGGCCAGCGGGCACGGGCGAGGACCCGTGTCCGCGGGTGTCGTAGCGCACCACGCGGAAGTGCCGCTCGAGGCCGGGCAGGTTCTCGTCCCACATCGCGTGGGTCGCCCCCAAAGAGTTGGACAGCACCACCACCGGGCCGTCCGGCTGGCCCGAGACGACGTGGTGCACTCGGATGGGTTCGTAGGTGGCGTCCATGCCCGAGAATCTAGGATCGCTGACCTGTTGTTGGGAAGTATCGATTCGCGGACGATTGATACGCCCGGCGTATCAACCTCCGCGCGGCGCGCTCAGCCGAGACCCGGACGCGCGTGCAGCCCGCCACCGGACTCGTAGAGCAGACCCTTGTCCTTGATGAGCTGGCCCGCGGCGGCCAGGATCGGGCTGTCGCCCACGGCGGATCCCGCCATCGAGGCGATCGCCTCGAACATCTTGATCGCGGCGTCGTCGACAGCCGGCCAGTTCCACTCCGAGGGAGCGGCACCGATCGGCTCCACCGCGTGCCAGCGAGCCGCACGGGCCTCGGCCATCGTGTTGAGCGTGCTCCAGCCAAGGCCGCCGAGACCCACGACGCCACCGAAGTTGAGCCCGATCAGACCCCAGCCGTTGCACCGGTACTCGAAGGCTGAGGGACCGAACTCCGACTCCTCCAGCTCGACCCGGGTGATCACCGGCTCGGGGCCGGTGTTGGGGGCGTACAGCTTGAACGCGGGCCTCGCGGCGAGCAGCGAGGCCGATGCCGTCGTGGTGATCTCGGTCAACGGCTGGCCAGGTGCCGAGTAGGCATCGAAAACTCTGAAGCCGAGATCGAGGGCATAGCCGACGACGAAGCGCCGATCGTCCTGGGCGGCGTAGAAGTTGCGATTGAACACGTTGGGGGATACCTCGCTTGAGCCCTACCGGTCAGCCGACGACGTTCCTCGGGGTGACACGGTGGGATGTGGTTCGGGCAGCGCGACACTATCGCGCCGCGCGCCTCGACCTGGCAACCGGTTGGTGATCTGTGTCTCTCGCGAGTCCCTCAGGAGTAGGTGCCGCGGACGGTGTCGGTGGTCGGCAACGACTGGCAGCCGAGCCGGATCCCGTCGTCGAGGTCCTCCTGCTCGAGCACGTCGTTGCGCACCATCTTCACCTCACCCTCGAGCAGCCGGAACGCGCACGCCGAGCACTCGCCCTCGCGACAGGAGTAGGGCGCCTTGACACCCTTCGCCTCGAGGAACTCGAGCATCGGGGTGCCCGGGTCCCAGTCGTCGTACGTCGTGGTGGTGCCGTCGAGCTCGATCTCGAGCGTGGCGGGCTGCTTGGGGCCGTCGTCGACGACCTCCGTCTCCGCCTCCTCGACCGGGGCGACCTCGCCGAACGGGTTGCCGCCCAGGGAGGCGAACTTCTCCTGGTGTCGCCGCGCCCGCGGGAACTCGAGCTCCTTGAGCGCCGCGACCGTCGCCTTCATGAACGGCGCCGGCCCACAGACGAAGGCGTCGTACGTCAGATGCTCGGCCGCGAACGCCTTGAGCTGCTCACCGGTGGGCAGCCCCTGGACCGACTCGAGCCAGTGGACCACCTGGAGCCGGTCCGGGTGCTCGGCGGAGAGCCGCGCCCACTCCTCGGCGAAGATCACCGAGCGCTCGTCGCGATTGGCGTAGAAGACCACGATCCTTCCCGTGCCCTCGCGCAGGGCCGTGCGGGCGATCGAGATGATCGGGGTGACGCCCGAACCGCCGGCGAAGAGCAGGAAGTCGGCGTCGATGTCGGCAGGGGTGAAGATCCCGCTCGGCGGCAGCACGCGAAGCGTGTCGCCGGGCCGGAGATTGTCGCAGATCCAGTTGGACGCGTAGCCGTCCACGGTGCGCTTGACGGTGACCGTGAGCGGGTCGCCCGGGGCGCTGGAGAGCGAGTAGCAGCGCGCCGCCAGGCCGTCCCGGTCGCTCGGCACGGCGACGGTGAGGAACTGCCCCGGCTTCGGCTGGAACGCGTGCCTCACGTCCTCGGGGACCTCGAAGACGATCGAGTGGGCGTCGGCGGTCTCCTTGACCACGTCGCTGACAGGCAGCAGGAAAGAGTCAGTAGCCATCCTCGGCTCCGATCTGGATCCGGCCGTCGGCGACGGCTGCTTCGATGGACGCGGCCAGACGAGGGCAGCGGGCATGGACGAGCCGCTCGCCATTGGCGGCGGCCTTGCGGCGTACGAGATCCGGACACTGGGCCTGCGCCTCGGCCGTCCACTGGACGGAAGTCTGGTGCTCGCTGTTCTTCTTCACCCCGACGAGGGCGAGGCAGTCGAGGCACTCCACCTCGACCAAGCGGGCCTGGGTATAGAGCCGCTGATCCTCGACGGTGTCCTCGGACGTCGGGACGAACGAGGCCATCAACTGACCCCTGCGTCGCTCGACTCAGGGTTCTCCGCCTTCTCGGCCTCGATCCGGCGCAGGTTCTCGGCGACCTCCTCGTGCCAGAACTCGTTGGCCTTGGTGGTGTCTACCTCGAACTCGAAGCGGGCACGCATCTCGGGCTCGATGTCGGCGACGTCGACGTAGAACTGCTCGTACCAGCGGCGCAGCTGGTAGACCGGGCCGTCCTCCTCGCACAGCAGCGGGTTCTGCACCGGCGCCTTGTTCTCCCAGATCGCTACGTCCTGCAGGAACCCGTCACCGAACATGTCGGCGTACTTCCTGCCGATGAAGTTGGCGGTCTTGTCGTCGAGACCCTCGGGCTTCTTGACGGTGATGCCGTACTGCAGGAGGAACGAGTCGGGGCCGGTCGGGATGTGGCAGTTGATCAGGATCACCTCGGTCACGAAGCCCTTGTAGTCGACCTCGAGCCAGTTGATCATGTACGCCGGGCCGTAGTAGGTCGCCTCGGACTTGAGGAACATCTCGGCGTCACCGTAGCCGCCGGACACGTCCGGACGCCCTCGGGAGGCCATGTACTGCGTGGCCGTGTGGTCCTCGAAGACGTTGCGGAAGTCGGTCGGGAAGGCGAAGTGCACGTAGTAGAAGTGCGCCATGTCGACCACGTTGTCGATCAGCTCGCGGCAGTGGCTGCCCTTGATCGGGACGGTGTTCCAGATCCAGTCGGTGTAGATCTCGCGGTCGCTGACGTCGGGCAACTCCGGCGGCAGGATGTCGTAGTCGGGCTTCGACCCCTCGGGGTCGTGCCAGATCAGCAGCGAGTCGTTGCGGATCACGGTCTCGTACGCCTTCGTGCGGGCGCGCAGCGGGACACGGCGGGCGTACGGGATCTGCTTGCAGCGGCCGTCGGCGCCCCAGCGCCAGTCGTGGAACGGACAGCCGACCTCGTCGCCCTTCACCGTGCCCTGGGTGAGGTCGCCGCCCATGTGCCGGCAGTAGCCGTCGAGCACGCCCAGCTCGCCCTTGGTGTTCTCCCAGACGACCAGCTTGCCGCCGAACGCCTCGACGGCGTGGGGCTTGCCGTCCTTGAACTCGCTGGCCAGACCCAGGCAGTGCCAGCCGCGCGCGAAGCGCTCCGGCTGGGTGCCGTGGTCGAGCGTGCGGGTCTGGGTGGTGGGGTCGGCCATCGTCGTACCTTCCGCTGGGGTCTATCCAAGAAGTGGAACCTGTTCTAGTTTTATCACATGCATGTGGCCTTGACACCCGCCCAGGAGCAACTTCGCTCAGAGCTCAACTCCTATTTCGCCCAGTTGGTCACGCCGGAGCGCCGGGCTGCTCTCGCGCGAGCCTCGGGCGAGTTCGGGGATGAAGCGGACAAGGAGGTCTACCTCTCGACCATCCGGCAGATCGGCGCGGACGGCTGGCTCGGGATCGGCTGGCCGAAGGAGTACGGCGGCCAGGACCGCTCCATGGTGGAGCAGCTGATCTTCACCGACGCCGCCGCCGTGGCCGGGGTGCCGATCCCCTATCTCACGCTCAACACGGTCGGACCGACGATCATGCGGTTCGGGACCGACGAGCAGAAGGCGTACTTCCTGCCGAAGATCCTCGCCGGCGAGCTGCACTTCTCGATCGGCTACTCAGAGCCGGGCTCCGGGACGGACCTCGCCTCGCTGCAGACTCGCGCGGTGCTCGACGAGGGCTCTGGTGAGTGGGTCATCAACGGCCAGAAGATGTGGACCTCGCTGATCCAGTATGCGGACTGGATCTGGCTCGCCTGCCGGACAGAGCCGGAGGCATCGCGGCACAAGGGGCTGTCGATGATCCTGGTGCCAACATCGTCCGAGGGGTTCTCCTACACGCCGGTGCAGACCGTGGCCGGAGTGGGCACCTCGGCCACCTACTACTCCGACGTGCGCGTGCCGGCGTCGAACCTCGTCTCCTCGCGCGGCGGGGGCTGGGCGCTGATGACCAACCAGCTCAACCACGAGCGAGTTGCGCTGACCTCGGCGGCACCGCTGGTCCACTCGCTCGGACTGGTGAAGGAGTGGGCGCTGACCACGGTGCTCCCTGATGGCAGCCGAGTGATCGACGCCGAGTGGGTCCAGCTGGCCCTCGGACGAGCGCACGCACGCATCGAGGCGCTCTCGCTGATCAACTGGAAGCTCGCCTCGGACGCCGACCACGGGGTCGCGCTCTCGCCGGCCGAGGCGTCGGCGACCAAGGTCTACGGCTCCGAGCTCGCGACCGAGGTCTACCGCACGCTGATGGAGATCGTCGGACCGCAGGCCGGCCTGACGGCCGACTCCCCCGGCGCCGTGCTCGCCGGCCGCCTCGAGCGGTTCCACCGGTCCTCGCTGGTCATGACCTTCGGCGGCGGCACCAACGAGATCCAGCGAGACATCATCGGCTACGTGGGCCTCGGCCTCCCCGCCGCCAAGCGTTGACCACCCCGACCCGAGGACACCTCATGGACTTCTCCTTCACCACCGAATCCGACGACGCCGCCGAGCTCGCGGCCAAGATCATCGGCGATGCGACCTCGGTCGAGCGGCTGCGTACGGTCGAGGCGGCTGCCGGCGACCGCGGCCGCTTCGACGCCTCCCTCTGGTCCGCCCTCGGCGAGGCCGGGCTGCTCGGGCTGCATCTGCCCGAGACGTACGACGGTGCCGGGCTCGGGCTCGTCGAGCTGTGCCGGGTGCTGGTCGAGGCCGGGCGGCAGGTCGCGCCGGTACCGCTCGCCGTGCACGGGCCGTGCGGCCTGTTCCTCGCCGAGACCGCCGCGGACACGCTGACCGGCGTCGCCGACGGCTCCCGGATCCTGACGGCCGCGGTCGCCGAGGAGCACTCCCACCTGCCCGACATCCCTATGGTCGTCGCCACCGGGGACACTGTCACCGGCGTGAAGACGCTGGTCAGGGCAGGGATGATCGCCGATGCGTTCCTGGTGACCGCGGCATCCCCGGACGGCACCGTCGGGGTCTTCCTGGTCGAAGCATCCGCCGAAGGCGTCGACCGCCGCGCGCAGCACACCAGCGACGGCGACGTCACCGCGCTGGTCTCGTTCGCCTCGGCCCCCGCTCGTCGTGTCGGGGACTCCCCGGCCGCTTCCCGGCTCGGCTCGATGTTGACCGTGGCGGCGGCCGCCGAGCTGTTGGGAGTCACCGAAGGAGCCCTCTCGCTCACGTCGTCGTACGCCAAGACCCGGGAGCAGTTCGGCCGCGCCATCGGCACCTTCCAGGCCGTCTCCCAGCGGCTGGCCGACGGGTTCATCGACGTACTCGCCCAGCGGCTCACCCTCTGGCAGGCCGTCTGGCGGGTCTCCTCCGGCCTCCCCGCCGCCGACCAGGTCGCCGTCGCCAAGCTCTGGGCCGCCGACGCCGCCCACCGGCTCGCCCACACCACCGTCCACGTCCACGGCGGTGTCGGCATCGACCTCGACGGCGAGGCCCATCGCTACTTCACGACCGCCAAGCGCTTCGAGTTCGTCTTTGGCGGGGCTACCGAGCAGGCTTTGCGGATCGGACGATCTCTCGCTGCGTCCTGATTCGTACCGACGTCATGAGAGGCCCCGGCGGCTGCCGGGGCCTCTCATTTGTGGCTGGTTTTGTGCTGTATCGCGGAAAGTACCCATTGTGTGCGATAGCGCTTTGTCTCATTGACCTCAGTCAATCCCTCGTCCAGGGCTGGCCGCCTTCGAGTGGGGATCTGGATGTGTGTCCGTTGGTCTCGTGCGGCGTTCCAGCGCGGGTGGGGCCAATACGTTGTCTGGGTTGGGAGATTTAGAGCCAGGGTGCCTGGGTGGGGTGCCATTTACCTGTCTTGCGGGCTTCCAGCAGCGGTCCGGGTTTTGTTGGGGATACCTGTCCCTGACTGGGTTCATTGGTTTTGCTTTGTGTGGTAGGCTCGGCGCAGGCGTGAACGTGAAGGCCGACCACCTCAGAATGAGGCGTGCTCTGTCGCTCGGGAGACAACGGGTGTGGGGTAATCCAGGGGAACCAGGGGCGTGAACGCTGAGCTGCGAGGGTAAGTAATAGCCCGTACTGCCGGGCCTCCGAGACCAGCGAACCAGAACACATCCGCATCAGCGGGTGTGGAGAGTTCGTGCGTCGGGAGGTGACCGTGATGACCACGCTGCAGCAGCCACAACACCCTGTGCTGGGGGCGGTGGTCGCGATCACCGCCTCCCTCGAGCAGGTTGCTGAGGCGAACCCCTCGTTCATGGCCACCGACCAGAAGGCCACCACCCTGATCGAGATCGCCCGGGCCAAGGCCCAGTTGGCTGAGCTCGAGCTGCGGGTGCTCGCTGCCGCTGATGACGTCGCGGCCGAGTCCGCCGCGCGGGATGTGGCGGTGTGGTTGCATCACCACACCCACCAGCGCCCCGAGACTTTGCGTGCTGACCTGCGGCTGGCTGAGGCCCTGGATCGTTCCTATGGGCTGGTCGCGGCGGCGATGCGCGCCGGTGCGTGCAACCCGGCGCAGGCCCAGGTGATCGTGAATGCCCTCGACGATCTGCCCGCCGACCTCGACCCGGAGATCAAGATGAAGGCCGAGGAGACGCTGGTCGGCTACGCGACCCAGTTCGACCCCACCCAACTGCGCCGCCTCGGGCGTCGGATCCTGGACGTGATCGCGCCTGAGATCGCCGAGGCCGAGGAAGCCCGACGGCTCGCCGCGGAGGAGGCCCACGCTCGGAAGAAGACCCGGCTGACCATGCGCCGTGTCGGGGACGGCACCACCCGGATCACTGCGGTGGTCCCAAACGGGGCCGCGGATCGGCTCGCGACCAACCTGGAAGCGTTCGCCTCGCCCCGGCGCGACGACGGCACCCGCACCGAGACCGGCGAGTACCTGCCCTACGACCGCAGGCTGGGTCGGGCGTTGTGCCAGATGCTGGAGACCCTCGACCCGACCCGGCTTCCCGTCCATGGCGGGGACGCCACCACGGTGATCGTCACTATCGACATCGACCAGCTCCGCAAGGAAGCCGGCATCGCCAGCATCGTCGGCGGCAGCCCGATCACCGCGGCCGAGGCCCGGCGGCTGGCCTGCACCGCAGGCATCCTCCCCGCCGTCCTCGGCGGTGCATCCGAGGTTCTCGATCTCGGGCGCAAGGAACGCTTCTTCACCGCCGCCCAACGCCGAGCCCTCCTGCTGAGGTCGGCGACCTGTGAGGCCGAGGGATGCGACATCCCCGGCACCTGGGCCGAGGCCCACCACTGGATCGAATGGGCCCAAGGCGGCGCCACCGACCTCGAAAACGCCGCCCTGCTCTGCAGTCATCACCACCACCGCGCCCACGACACCGCGTACCTCCACGAACGCCTACCCAGCGGCGACATCCGCTTCACCCGACGCACTTAGAAAGTGCCAGGATCGCGAAGATCGGCACCGGGCCGGGTTCTCCATCTCGCCTGCGGCACGGACGCGATTCCACATCTTCGTCGCGGCTGTCTGTGCTGTATCGCGCCAAATGACCACGGTGTGCGATAGCGCTTCGACCTATGAGTCACTCACGGGAGGGCCGCCCGGATCGGTCTTGGACGAAGGCCGGGCAAATCGCGTGCGGCGCAGGCGGATGCATGTCATCATCGCTCGCAATTGAGAGCACTGCTCTCACTGCATCCACCTAGGAGCTCCGCAGTGACCGTCCCCCACGCCTCCCCCGACCGCCGCACCCAGATGGGCGCCGTCGCGTTTGCGATCAGTGGCATCCTCTTTGCCGTCTACGAGGTCGTTGCCCCACGCGCCGACGAGACCACGCTTGACGGAGCAGCGGCGTGGGCCTCCGCCGGCTGGAGCATCGCGCACATCAGTGCCATCGTCGGCCTCATTCTCATCCCGCTCGGCTATGGCGCGATCCGCCACTTCCTCGACGGCACACCACAGGAGAGGACCGCATATCTTGCCGCCGTCATCGGCTACATCGGCTCCGGTCTGACCATCTCCTACTACGGCGCCGAGGTCTACGGTCTCAAGGCCATCGGCGAGCGCGCCGTGGCCGACGGCGACCCCAGCCTGACCGACGTGGGCAACGACTTCCGCCTCGACCCGACCGCGATGACCGTCTTCGTGATCGGACTGCTGCTCATCGCCGTCGCCGCCGTGCTCGTCGCGATCGCGGTCTGGCGCTCGGGGTCCCTGCCCCGCTGGAGCGCCGTCCCGCTGGCAGCTCTCCTGGTCACGATGCTCCCCCAGTACTTCCTCCCGCACGCGGGGCGGATCGTCTGGGGCGTACTCGTCGCCGTCGCGGCGCTATGGCTTGCCGCTGCGCTCTGGCGTGCTTCGAGGGTCCGCTCGTAGCCTCCTCGCAACTGCGGGCCGATCAGGCGCCGTCGCCCCCATCGCGTAGAGAGTGGACCATGCCCTGCAGGAGCCGGAAGGCCTCGGACTGATCGGTCGGAGTCATGCCGGCCAGCATCCTGACCTCCACAGAGCGGACCGCCACGGTCGCCTCCTCGAGCTTCTGCCTGCCACGAGGCGTGAGCTGCGTGGGGAGGACTTTTCCGACGGGGGCCGCCGCCGGCCTGGTCACGTCACCGTCTCGCTCCAAGGAACGGAGCAGCACGTTCATCGTCTGGCGCGTCACGAACGCGCCTCGGGCGAGCTCGGAGTTCGACAGACCGGGCCGCTGCGCCAGTAGTTCCAGGCATGCGTAGTGGGTGATGCTCATCCCGAGCGGGCGAAGCACCTCCTCCATCGCGGCGCGCAGGGCGCTCGACGCCTCCTTCAGCAGGTAGCCCAGCGACTTGTCCAGGTCGACGCCGTCTTGACTCATGTCAGTATTCTGACATACGTTTGCCGTGTCAGTTACCTGACACACATCGAAGGAGCATCCCATGCCCGTCACCGGCCCCGACTTCATCTCCCTGCAGGCGCGCGACCTCGACGCGTCGCAGGCGTTCTACGAGCTCTACCTCGGCCTCGTCCGCTCGCCGGCCGGGCCACCGCATGCCGTCGTCTTCGAGACCAAGCCGATCGCGTTCGCGCTTCGCGAGGTCGTCCCGGGCACCGATCTCGCCTCGGTCGCCCAACCTGGCATCGGTGCCGCGATCTGGCTCCATGCCACCGACGTCCAGGCCATCCACGACGCTCTCGTCGCCGACGGACACACCATCGTCTCCCCCGCGATCGACGGTCCCTTCGGGCGTACGTTCACCTTCGCCGACCCCGACGGCTACCAGATCACGCTCCACGACCGCGGCTGACAGCGTCAGCCACCGACACACTCGTCGTTGTCGCCGCCGGAGTAGCAGGGCGGGGCGCGATACCCGTCGTCCTCCCGCTCCGGCGCCGGTAGATCCACCGAGCCGGGGATGTAGCAGAGCAGGACCATCGCCGTGCCGACGAGGACCAACAGGCCCTGCCAGAAGGTTCCGAGCATTCGGCGGTCGGGGTTGAGCATGTGGGCGACCGCGCCGCACAGGAGCGCGGCGAGCGCGATCGCACCCCAGACGCGGTACGCCGCGATGTTCGCCGGGTCGATCTCCGGCTGCTCGCCGAAGAAGACGAGATAGACGTCCAGCCAGTTCATGGCCAGCTTCCCGATGGCGAGAAGAGCCACGACGGACGCGAGAGCCGTGGTGACGGGAAACCAGGGCACGCGCGTGATGCGCCAGCGGACACTGGCCGGGCGGTCGAAAGCGAGCATGCGACGAGTCTCGCGGCGCCGCGGCGCGGCGTGATGAGCCCGCGTACTCAACTCTTGACCTTCAGGTCGGTCGAAGCCCCAGCATCGGCGCATGACCGCGACCCCTGCAGCCGATCCGACGATGGACGCCATCACCACCGCCGTGACCCTTGGCCACCAAGGCGAGACCGCCAGAGCACGGCAGGAGCTGCTCGTCATCTGGGAAGACCTCGGAGTGCTGGGCGATCCGCTTCACCGGTGCACCCTCGCCCACTACCTCGCCGACCTGCATCCCGACCCGGCCGAGGCACTGATGTGGGACGTACGCGCCCTCGACGCCGCAGGCGCCCTCACCGACCGTCGGGCCGGCGAGCACCACGCGGGCCTCGAGGTTGCCGGCTTCTATCCGAGCCTGCACCTCAACATCGCCGACAACCTGCGCCGCCTGGGCTCCTTCGAGGCAGCCGCCGGCCAGATCAGCGAGGCCGAGGAACGTGTCGCTACCCTGCCGCAAGGGCCGTACGGCGACATGATCCGCACAGCGATCCGCGGTGTCCGGGACGCGATCACAGCTCGCGACACCACGCCCCGGTCGAGCTCTCCTACCGTGGCCGCGACCGACTGAGCACCGGTGCAGGGAGGGCCGCTGCGAGCCAGACCGATCCCGCCGCCGCGGCTGCCACGGTCACCGGCCAGAACCACCACGGGACCGAACCGGGCAACAGCTGTCCGATCCCGAAGAACCAGACCAGGGCGAGCGGAAGCGTGATCAGCACTGCCAGCCAAGCGCGCTCGAACCCGGAGCCTCCGAGCGTAAGACCCATCGCCACCAACGGCATCACCGCCACGACAGTGAGCAGCGCGACGGCCGCGAAGAAGAACGCGGCCAGCACCGCCCCCACCGCGCCGAGCCCGGTGGCGAGCGCGTCGCCCAGCGCCGATCCGGTCTCGGCCCCCTCCACCTCGATGAAGCCACCGAAGAAGGCCACAGCCGGCGCGAACAGCAGCCGCATCAGCCCGATGCCCGCCAACGCACCAGCAGCCGCGGCGGCACCACCGATCACGGAATGGCGCGCCACTCCGCCTCGGCCATCGATCACGACCGACTCGCCCTGGCGATGGTCGAGAGGATCGCGTCGGCAGCCGCCTGCGGCGCCTTGATGGGGATCCAGTGGCTGACTCCGGTCAGCTCGATGAACTCGTAGGGACCGGTGACGGAGTCCTCGTTGCCCTCCAGGGCCGTTCGGCCGATCGCGACGTCGCCATCGCTCCAGAGCATCGTCGTCGGCACCGAGACGCGGCCGATGCGCGGGGCCAGGGGCAGGGCGCGATACCAGCCCAGACCACCGGGCAGCGCGCCGTAGTCGACGATCTCCTCCCGGAAGCGCTCGACGTCTTCGTCGTTCCAGCCGCTCCCCCGCATCATCCGCTCCATCCGGCCGCCTCGCCCGGAGACCAGCTCGGGCAGCAGCGGGATGTTGAAGAGCGCTATGTAGGTGGACTTGCGCCGCTGCGGACCTTTCATCGACCGGGCGAACGGAACCGGGTGCGGCACCGACATCGCGGTCCAGCTCCGGACCAGGTCGGGTCGCTTGGCCGCCACTCCCCAACCGACCGCACTCCCCCAGTCGTGGCCGGCCAGGTGCACCGGCCGGCCGATCTCGTCGATGAGCGCCACCACGTCCTCGACCAGCTTGCCGGCGCCGTAGCCGAGGCGCGTACGCGGCCTGGCGCCCGGCGAGTAGCCGCGCTGGTCCGGGGCGATCGTGCGGAAGCCGGCCTCGTGCAGGATCGGTGACACCTCACGCCAGCAGGTCGCCCGCTCCGGGAAACCGTGCAGGAGCACGACCGGGTCGCCGTCGGCCGGGCCCGAGTCGATCACGTCGAAGGTGAGTCCGTCACGTACGTAGCTCGAGATCGTCACGCGGCCATCCTGTCAGTGCCTCTTCCGTCTCTGCGGCGGGGCTGTGGTGTGCGGTAGCGGCGCCAACGACCAGTGTGTGCGATAGCGCGCTGAGGTAAGGCGCGACGGAATCACGGCACGAGAAAGGCGCCGGCTCGGTCGACGAGCCGGCGCCTTCGTGGTGCTGCGGACTATCCCTCGGCGATCGCGTCCAGGCGCTTGACGGTGGCCTCGAACTCGGCGATGAGGTCGGCCATGACCGCGGCGACGGGGCGTACCTCGTTCATCCGGCCGACGATCTGCCCGACCGGCATCGCGACGACGTCGGGATCCCCGGCGGCGTTGATCCGGTTGTGGGCGTCGGAGACGAGCAGGTTCTGCAGTGGCATCGGCAGCGGTTCCGGCGAGCCCTCGGCCTCCCAGGCGTCGGTCCACTTCGACTTCAGCAGTCGAGCGGGCTTGCCGGTGTAGATCCGCATCCGGCGGGTGTCGGCGGAGGTGGCGCGGGTGAAGGCACTCTCCCAGCCGGCGTGGGTGTTGAGGTTGCGATACTCGCTCGTCCCGAGCCAGATGGAGCCGGTCCAGACGCCCTGTGCACCGAGCGCCAGCGAGGCGGCGATCTGACGGCCCGAGCCGATCCCGCCGGCACCCAGCACCGGCACGTCCGGCCCGACCGCGTCGACGATGTCGGGCTGGAGCACCATCGAGGCGATCTCTCCGGTGTGCCCGCCGGCCTCGTAGCCCTGGGCGACGATGATGTCGACGCCGTTCGAGACGTGCGACACCGCGTGCTTCGGTGCACCCGCGAGGGCGGCCACCTTGACGCCGTGCTCGTGGGCCTTCTCGATCACGTCGTTGGGCGGGGTGCCGAGCGCGTTGGCGATCAGCACCGGCCGGTGCTGCAGCGCGACGTCGACGTGCGAGCGCGCGGTCGAGTGCAGCCAGCCGAGCACGCCCTCGCGCCCCTCCCCCTCCGGCAGCGGCGGTACGCCGAGGGAGAGCAGCGTCTTGTCGACCCACTCGGCGTGCTCCGCCGGGATGTAGGCGGACAGGTCGGTCGAGGTGCCTTCGGTCGGCACCTTCATCGGCATGACCACGTCGACGCCGTAGGGCTTGCCGTCGGTGTTCTCGTCCATCCACGTCAGGGTGCGGTCGAGCTCCTCGGCGTCGTTGAAGCGTACGCAGCCCAGCACGCCCAGCCCACCGGCCTTGGAGACCTCCGCGGCCACGTGCTCCGAGGGGGTGAAGGCGAAGATCGGGTAGTCGATCCCGAACGCCTCGCACAGTGCCGTACGGATCATGCCTTTGCTCCTTCGGGGTCCTGCTCTGTTGCGGTCGCTTGGGTGGCCAGGGCGATCTCCTTGGCCTTGGGGTACTGGGCCTTGCCCGTGGCGTTGCGGGGCACCTCGTCGACGATGGTCAGGGCGCGCGGCAGCTTGTAGCCGGACAGGTGAGCCCGCAGGAATGTACGCAGCCCCTCGAGCTCGATGGTCGCGCCCGGTCGCGGCTGGACGACCGCGGCGACGGCCTGGCCGTAGCGTTCGTCCGGGATCCCGACGACGAGCGTGTCGTAGACGTCGGGGTGCGCCTTGATGGCAGCCTCGACCTCCTCGGGATAGACCTTCTCGCCGCCGGTGTTGATGCAGTTGGAGCCTCGTCCGAGCAGGGTGAGGCGGTTGTCTGTCTCGACCCGGGCGTAGTCCCCCGGGATCGCGTAGCGGATGCCGTCGATCTCCACGAAGGTCTTCGCCGACTTCTCGGGGTCCTTGTAGTAGCCGACCGGCACGTGGCCCTTGCGAGCGGTACGGCCGATCTTGCCGACGTCGGTGGCGAGGTCGAGCGGGTGGCCGTCGTCGCCGATCACGGCGGTGTGGGCACCCGCGGTGACCACGGGTCCGTCGGTCGAGAGCGCAGAGGCGTCCTGCAGGCCGGTGCCCTGGAAGCCGGTCTCGGTCGATCCGATCGAATCGGTGAACACCGCGTTCGGGAAGGCCCTCATCCAACGTTCCTTGACCGACTTGGAGAAGATCGCGGCCGAGGAGGCGATGGCGAACAGCGACTGACCGTCGAAGCTCTGCCCGTTGCCGGGGCCGGCCTCGTACGCGTCGATGAGCGGCACCGCCATCGCGTCACCGGTCATGAACATCATCTGGACCTTCTCGCGGTCGACGATCTCCCAGGTGCGTACCGGGTCGAACTTCGGCTCCAGGATCGTGACCTGGCCGGCGAAGAGGTGCATCAGCAGGCTCGCCTGCGCACCGCCGTGCATCAGCGGGCTGAGCGGCAGGGTGATGAGCCCGCCTCCGGCGGCCTGCTTGGACTGGTCGTACTCCTCCAGGGGCACACCCGTCATGAAGTCGATGCCGCCGCCGAGCACGCGCCAGAAATCCTCGTGGCGCCACATCACGCCCTTGGGGAAGCCGGTGGTGCCGCCGGTGTAGATGACGTGGATGTCGTCGGGGCTGCGCTCGCCGAAGTCTCGCGCGTCGGACTGCCCGGCCTGGGCATCCTCGAGCGTGACGCCGCCGAACGGACTCAGGTCGGAGTCGTCGTGGGGCTCGAGCGGGTTGGCGACGGCGACGAACGTCTTCAGCCCCTCCAGCTTCGGGGAGACCTCGGCGACCAGCGGCGCGTAGACGCGGTCGTGGACCAGGGCCTTGAGGTCGGCGTTGCCGAAGAGGTACTCCAGCTCACCGGCGACGTAGCGATAGTTCACGTTGATCGCCACGGCACGGATCTTGAGGATCGCGAGCAGGGCGACGACGTGCTCGACGGAGTTCTTGGAGTAGAGCCCGACGTGATCGCCCTTCCCGATCCCCTGGCCGGCCAGATAGTGGGCCAGCTTGTTGGACTCACGCTCGAGCTCTGCGTAAGTCACTTTGCGGTCGCCGACTTGGACCGACACCTTCGCAGGCGCGGCGTCGACGGCGTGTTCGAAGAGGTCAGCAAGGTTCAGCGCCATGACTGCGACACTAGAACACGTTTCAGTTTTCCGCTAGGGTCTGATGTTATGCCGATCACAGAAACTTCTGCTCAGCCGCACGCGATCGTCGAGCAGGACGGCCACAAGCTCATCGTCACCATGAACCGTCCCGAGCGCCGCAACGCCCTCTCTTCCGAGATGCTGCGGATCATGGAGGACGCCTGGGACCGGGTGAACTCGGACCCCGAGATCCGGGTCTGCATCCTGACCGGCGCGAGTGGCTACTTCTGTGCCGGGATGGACCTGAAGAAGGCCGACGAGAAGCCGCCCTCGGAGTCGTTCGAGGAGGGCTTCGACCCGACGGTGATCAAGGGCCTGCTCAAGGGCTTCCGGCTCACCAAGCCGCTGATCGCCGCCGTCGAGGGCCCCGCCATCGCCGGCGGCACCGAGATCCTGCAGGGCACCGACATCCGGGTCGCCGGCGAGTCAGCCAAGTTCGGCGTCGCCGAGGCCCGCTGGTCGCTCTACCCGATGGGCGGCTCCGCGGTCCGTCTCCCCCGCCAGATCCCCTACACCGTCGCCGCCGAGCTGCTCCTGACCGGACGTACGCTGCTCGCCCCCGAGGCCAAGGAGCTCGGCCTCATCGGCCACGTCGTCCCCGACGGCACCGCGCTCGAGAAGGCCCACGAGCTCGCCGACATGATCGCCGCCAACGGGCCTCTGGCCGTCCAGGCGATCCTCCGCACCATGCGCGAGTCCGAGGGCAAGCACGAGGAGGAGGCCTGGGCCGACGACGCCAAGGTCGGTGCCGCCGTTTTCGCCTCCGAGGACGCCAAGGAGGGCCCCAAGGCCTTCCTCGAGAAGCGCAAGCCCGAGTTCAAGGGACGCTGAGACCCCCTCAGGCGCGGCCCTTCCTGACGTACGCAGCCCCTGGCAGCATCCGCGGAAGCAGCCCCCGCCGCAGCACCAGCAGCAGATGTGCGCCGAGCGCGACGAAGAACGCGATGTGGGCGGCGATGTGCAGCGCGACCAGGTCGTCGGAGACCGCCACCAGCGCGAGGCCGGTGAGCGGGACGACGAACATCAGCGAGAGCAGCACCCGCTCGGTGACATGGGCCAGGCGTCGGTCGGTCGCGGTGAGTCGCGGGTCCCACGGGGGTAGCGGGGCGATCATGCGCCAGGCGACCCGAAGACCGCCGAGAAGCAGGATGGCCAGGCCGAGCAGGATGTGCAGCTCGGGCAGGCTGATGCCGTCCACACCGATGCCGCCGCCCCACAGGTCGGCCCAGGCGGTGTCGAGCGAGCCCTCGTCGCCGACCCGGGCCTCGCAGGCTTCCTCGAGGCGGTCGATCCGCTCCTCCTCCGCGTCGGAGGTGTCACCGCCGCTGCGGTCCTCCCCCGGCGGGTCGCAGTCGGTCTCTGTCGACATGGCATAGCCGACCACGAACTGCATCCCGAAGGCGGCGACCGTCAGCCAGTGAAGGGTCTTGGCGACGACCCCATAGCCCGTTGCCGACGTGCCTGACATCAGGAGGCAGCGTAGCGCGCGCGGAGGGCCTTCTTGTCCGGCTTGCCGAGGGCGGTCATCGGGATCGCGTCGATCTCGATGACCGACTTGGGTGCATGGACGGATCCCTTCCGCTCCTTGACCAGGGCCTGGATCTCGGCGACGACCTCGTCCGAGAGGACGGCGTCGGGGCGGGGGACGACCACGGCGGTGACGGCCTCGCCGAACTTCTCGTGCGGGGTGCCGATGACGGCGACCTGGGCGACCGCGGGATGGGTCGCGATGACGTCTTCGACCTCGCGGGGGAAGACGTTGAAGCCGCCGGTGACGATCATGTCCTTCGTGCGGTCGACGATGTACCAGAAGCCGTCCTCGTCCTCCCGGGCGACGTCGCCGGTGTGCATCCAGCCGTCCCGGAAGGTTTCGGCGGTGACCTCGGGCAGCTGCCAGTAGCCACCGGAGAGCAGCGGTCCGGCGACGCAGATCTCGCCGGGCTCGCCAGGAGCGACCGGCTGGCCGTCCGCACCGAGCAGGGCCGTACGGACCAGCGCGGACGGCCGGCCGCAGGAGGTGAGCCGATGGGTGAGCGGCTTCCCGTCGGGGTCGACGTGGTCGCCCTTGGCGAAGTAGGTGATCGCCATCGGCGCCTCGGACTGGCCGTAGTACTGCGCGAAGATCGGCCCGAACCGCTCGATCGCCTCCGCCAGGCGCACCGGGTTGATCGCGGAGGCGCCGTAGTAGACGGTCTCGAGCGAGGACAGGTCGCGGGTGCGGGAGTCCGGGTGGTCGAGAAGCGCGTACAGCATCGTCGGGACCACCATCAGCGAGGAGATCCGCTCGCGCTCGATGGTCTCCAGGACGGCGGCGGGGTCGAACCTCGGCATCACGAAGAGGGTGCCGCCCTTGATCACGACGGGCACGAAGAAGGCGGCACCGGCGTGCGAGAGCGGTGTGCACATCAGGAACCGGGGCGCCTCGGGCCACTCCCACTCCGAGAGCTGCACCTGGGTCATCGTCGCGAACGACCCGGACAGCCCGATCACGCCCTTCGGCTTCCCGGTCGTGCCGCCGGTGTAGGTGATCGAGGTGACGTGGTTCGGCGGGAGCAGCCTCGCAGCGAGCGGCTCGACCGGGTAGGTCTCCGCGGCGGCGACGAGATCGACGCCGACATCCGCCAGCTGCGGCGGGACCGGCCCGATGGTCAGCACCCGCTTCAGCCCCGGGCACATCTCCAGCAGCTCGACCGCGCGGTCGGCGAAGTAGGGGTCGATGATCAGACCGGTGATCCCGGCATCGTTGATGACGTACGCCTGGTCCTCCGCGCTGCCCAGCGGGTGCAGCGCCGTGCGCTGGAATCCCTGGGTCTGGCCGGCGCCGAGGATGAAGAGCACCTCGGGGCGGTTGAGCGCGAGCAGCGCGGTCGCCGAGCCGGTGCCGGCGCCGAGCGCCTCGAAGGCCTGGACGTACTGACTGATCCGCGCCGCCACCTCCGACCCGGTCAGGCTGACGTCGCCGAGATGGATGATCGGACGGTTCTTGTGGCGCTCGAGCGCCGAGACCATCAGATGACCGTTGTGGGGACCGATGCGGCTGGTATCCATGCCCGCACCTTACCGCGAAACTAGAACGTGTTCTAGCCCCGTTGGAGGCTGCTGCGGCGAGAGTCGATTCAGGCGTCGCCGACGTGGTCCCGGTCGACGGCGGCCATCGCCTCGCGGGCCCAGCGCGGCAGGATGAAGATGCCCTCGGCCTCGACGCACAGCACCGGCTCGGAGCCGTCGGCCGGCCGGGTCAGCAGCCGGCCGCGTACGACCGCCTTCACGCCCTCGGTCGATGCGATCCGCGCCTCACCCCGCAGCGGCCCCAGGGGTGTCCCCTGCTTGTAGACGATCGTCAAGGTGCCGGTCATCCCGGGGCGACCACCCGCCGAGGCGGCCTCGCCGAGCAACTGGTCCAGGATCAGCGCAGACACACCGCCATGGACCAGTCCGGGCGGACCCTCGTACGCCGGCCCGAGCTCGAAGTCGGCCCAGACGTCCTCGCCGTCGCGCTGGACCGCCAGCGGCGGGGCGAAGGCGTTCCCCTTCCCGACCACCGGGTTGCCGTAGTTGCGGAAGCCGCCGTCCGCCCCGAACCGGACCCCGTGCGGCCCAGGCAGCGCCTCGGCGAGCAGCTCTTCGGTCAGCGCCTCGACCCGGCGGCGTACGTCGTCGAGGACCGAGTCCGCGACCTGGGTGCGCACGACGGCGTCGACGAGCCGGCGCACCGAGTCGGTCAGCGGGACCAGGGTGGCCTCCCGCTCCTTGATCTCGGCCTTGGTCATGTCGTCATGGACGTATCCGGCTGGGGCCTTCGGGTGGGTGGCACGTCCGTAGTGCATGGACATCTGGGGCCTCGCGTTCAGGATGGGGGCAGCAGGATCGGGTGAGCCTCACCGTAGACGTGCTCGGCGTCGAGGTGGCAATGGGTCCCCGGATAGATGGTCGACATGCACAGGTTGCAGTGGGTGCATCGCGAGACGGCCGAGGGGTCGGCCCGGAGCCGGTTGACGAGGTCCGGCTCGCGGAGCAGCGCGCGGGCCATCGCGACGTACTCGAAGCCCTCGTCCATCGCGGTCCGCATCCCGGTCAGGTCGGTGACCCCGCCGAGGAGGACCAGCGGCATGCTCAGGGCGCGGCGGAACTCGCGGGCGTTGTCGAGGAAGTAGAGCGGCTTGTAGGGGTACTCCTTGAAGAAGCCCTTCCCCACCATTCGCATGCCCATCCTGATCATCGGGTGCAGCGGCATGTTGGCGGCCATCTCGCGGTAGGGGGCGTCGCCGCGGAAGAGATACATCGGGTTCATGAACGAGGAGCCGCCGGTGAGCTCGAGCGCGTCGAGGTGGCCGTCGGACTCGAGCAGGCGCGCGAACTCGACCGACTCGGGAAGGTCGAACCCGCCGCGGTAGCCGTCGCGCATGTTCATCTTGGCGAGCACGGCGACCTGACCGCCACCCGCTTCGGCCACCGCCTCCCGCACCGCGGCCAGGATCCGGCGCGGGAACGAGGCCCGGTTGGCCAGCGACCCGCCGAACTCGTCGGTGCGCGGGTTCAGGCGCGGGCTGAGGAACGAGCTGGGCAGGTAGTTGTGGCCCAGGTGCACCTCGATCGCGTCGAACCCGGTCTCGACCGCCATCCTGGCCGCGGCGCCGTGCTGCTCGATGACCCGGGCGAGGTCCGCCGCGGTCGCGGCGCGGTTGAACGCCATCCCGAGCGCGTTGAAGGACCGCGTCGGCGCCAGCGACGGCACCCCGTTGGACTTGGCGTTGGCGACCGGGCCGGCGTGACCGATCTGGGCCGAGATCTTGGCGCCGGTCGCGTGGACCTCCTCGGTCAGCCGCCGCAGCCCGGCCAGCGCCTCCGGGCGCCAGTAGATGCAGTCGGCATGCGTACGTCCCTCCGGGGCCACCGCGAGATAGGCGACTGTGGTCATCCCGACGCCGCCCTCGGCGACGGCGAGGTGGTAGTCGATCAGCCGGTCCGAGACCAGCGCCCCGGGTGAGGCGCCCTCGAAGGTCGCCGCCTTGATCACCCGGTTGCGCAGGGTCACCGGACCCAGCGTCGCCGGAGCGAGCGGGTCGGTCGTGAAGTCGGTCGTGGAGTCGGTCATGCGCGTACCTTCCTGAACTCGCGCATCCTGCGCAGATAGCCCCGCAGCCGCCTGCCGGGCACCGGCCGCGGCCAGTCGTCTGCCCGGAACCAGGCGTCGGTGCCCCCGTCGACCACGACGACGCTGCCGACCATGAAGTCGGCCGCGGGGCCGAGCATGTGGATCACCCAGTCGGCGAGCAGCCCCGGGTCGCCGAAGCCGCCGGCCGGGACCGGGAACGACCGGATCGCCTTCGCCTCCCCCGGCGTCGCGAGCTGCTTCTCCAGCAGCGGCGTCAGCACCGCGCCCGGCGCGATCGCGTTGAGCCGGATCCCGGCCTGCACCCACGCCGGCTCGACCGCGTGCCGCCGCACCCAGCGGGTCACGGCGACCTTCGAGGCGCCGTAGGCCATCGCCGGCGCCCCCTTCCCGAAGATCCGGTACGCCTTCAGCGCCCGCTCCGCGTCGCCCTCGAGCAGCGCCGCCACCGCCCGTGCCGGGATCAGCGGCATCGTGGTGGTCGAGTTGCTGGAGAAGACCACGACCTTGGCGTTCCCGGTCGCGGCGAGCGCCTCGCGCCAGCCCTCGAGGAGCTCGACGACGCCGAGGTAGTTGACCTGCGTGATCAACGCGGGCCGGTCGCGCCCCGGCGCCGGCCCCAGCCCGGCCGCGAGCACCGCGCCGTCGAGCCGGCCACCACAGGCGGCGAGCACCTTCTCGGTGGCGTCGCGGCGGCCCTCCGGTGTCGACAGGTCGGCAACGACATCCGCCTCGGCGATGTCGACGGTCACGACCCGGTCTCCGGCGGCGAGGAGCCGTTCGACCACCGCGGCTCCCATGCCCGAGGCCGATCCGGTGACGGCGTAGACCGCCATCAGCGGGCGTCGCCCGAGAGGGGCGCCGTCGTCATCCGAGCACCTCGGCGATGCGGTGGACGTCGGCGGCCGAGCCCAGGCTCAGCAGCAGCGTGGTCACACCGGTCTCCTCCCACTGCGCCACCTTGTCGCGTACCTCGCCCTCGGTGCCGATGATGTGCAGGTCGTCGACGAGCTCGTCGGGGATGAGGGCGGTGGCCTGGGTCTTGTCGCCGGTCAGGTAGAGCGCCTGGACCTGCCCGGCGAGCTCGGCGTAGCCCATCCGCTCGAAGACCTGGTTGTGGAAGTTCTGCTCCTTGGCGCCCATGCCGCCCATGTAGAGGGCCGCGAACGGCTTCATCGCCTCGAGCGCGGCCTGCTTCTCCTCCGCGTCCGCGACGATCTGGAGATGGCAGGTCGCGGCGATCTCGAAGTCGTCGGCAGTACGCCGCGCCCCGGGTCGCGCGAAGCCCTCGGCGAGCCAGTCGGCGTACATCGGGGCGGATCTGGGGGTGTAGAAGATCGGGATCCAGCCGTCGGCGATCTCGGCGGTCTGGGCGACGTTCTTGGGGCCTTCGGCGCCGAGCCAGATCGGGATGTCGGCGCGCAGCGGGTGCACGATCGGCTTGAGCGGCTTGCCGAGCCCGACCGAGCCCTCGCCCGTGAAGGGCAGCGGGTAGTGCGGCCCGTCGTTGGTCACCGGGGCCTCCCGCGCGAGCACCTGCCGGATGATCGAGACGACCTCGCGGGTGCGGGCCAGCGGCTTCCCGAACGGCTGGCCGTACCACCCCTCGACCACCTGCGGGCCGCTCACGCCGAGCCCGAGGACGAACCGGCCACCGGAGAGATGGTCGAGAGTCAGCGCGTGCATCGCGATCGACGTCGGCGTACGCCCGGACATCTGCACGATCGAGGTGCCGAGACGGACCCGGGAGGTCTCCCGGCCCCACCAGGCCAGCGGTGTGAGCGCGTCGCTCCCCCAGGCCTCGGCGGTGAAGATCGCGTCGAACCCGGCCTCCTCCGCGGCGGCGACGAGCTCGCCGACACCGGTCGGTGGCTGTGCTCCCCAGTAGCCAAGCTGTAGCCCCAACTTCACTCTCATCGACTCCTTAGTCACCACGTAAAGGTTGTGGCCAATACTAGAACGTGTTTCACTTTCTGTCATGAGTCGCACTCTTCAGGCACCCGTGACGGTCGCCTTCGACTACACCAGATCCACAGGCCCGGTGATCGGCCGCTTCCTCACCGGACTACGAGACACCACCATCGTCGGCGGCCGGCTCGGCGACGGCCGAGTCGCGGTCCCACCCCCTGAGTACGACCCGGTCACGCACCGGGCCGTGACCGAGTTCGTCGAGCTCCCCGACACCGGCACGGTCACCTCGTGGACCTGGGTGAGCGAGCCCGTCGCCGGCCAGCCGTTCGAGAGGCCGTTCGCGTACGCCCTGATCACCATCGACGGCGCCGACACCCCGTGGCTGCATGCCGTCGACGTCGCCTCCCCCGACGACATCGAGACCGGGATGAGGGTCCGAGCCAGATGGGCCGAGGAGCGCACCGGCTCTGTCAACGACCTCGTCTTCGAGGCCGAAGGCGGCGACCCAGCAGGCACCCCGGCAGCCACCGGAGGCGAGGACGTCAGCCGGATCGTGACCCCGGTCAGCCTCGACTACCACTACGCGGCCTCGCCGGAGGAGTCCTCGTTCTTCCGCGGCCTGGCCGAGGGCCGGATCCTGGGCCAGCGGTGCCCGAAGTGCCGGAAGGTCTACGTCCCGCCGCGGGGCGCCTGCCCGACAGACGGGGTGCCGACCGCGGAGGAGATCGAGCTCTCGCACGTCGGCACGGTGACCACGTTCTGCGTCGTCAACGTCCCGTTCCTGGGGCAGAAGATCAAGCCGCCGTACGTCTCCGCGTACGTCCTCCTCGACGGCGCCGACATCGCGCTGCAGCACCTGATCCTGGACATCCCGGCCGACGAGGTCCGGATGGGGATGCGGGTGAAGGCGGTCTGGAAGCCGCGCGACGAGTGGGGCACCAGCATCGAGAACATCAGCCACTTCGCGCCGACCGATGAGCCGGACGCGGACTTCGACAGCTACAAGCACCACCTGTGAGGAGCGCTCAGTGAGAGACGTTGCCGTCGTCGGGTTCGCCCAGCGACAGATGAAGGACTTCGACGGGTCGCCGAGCATGGCCGAGCTGCTCGTGCCGATCCTGGCCGAGTGCTACGAGCAGACGGGATGGGCCAAGAAGGACATCGGGTTCTGGTGCTCGGGCTCGTCCGACTATCTGGCCGGCCGGTCGTTCTCGTTCGTGAGCGCGATCGATGCGATCGGGGTGCTGCCCCCGGTCAACGAGTCGCACGTCGAGATGGACGCCGCCTGGGCGCTGTACGAGGCCTGGATCAAGATCCAGACCGGCGAGGTCGACACCGCGCTGGTCTTCGGGTTCGGCAAGGCGTCGGCGGGCGTGCTGCGCCGGACGCTGACGCTGCAGCTGGACCCCTACACGATGACGCCGCTGTGGCCCGACACCGTCTCCCTGGCGGCGCTCCAGGCGCGCCTGGGGCTCGACGCCGGACTCTGGGACGAGACCGCGCTGGCCGAGGTCGTCAACCGGTCGCTGACGGATGCGGAGAAGAACGAGTACGCCGTCCGGGCCGGTGGCTCCTCGGTGAGCGAGCTGCTCGCCCGGCCGATGTTCGCCGACCCGCTGCGCAAGCACGACTGCGCTCCGGTGACCGACGGCGCGGCCGCGATCGTGCTCGCCGCCGGCGACCGGGCGTACGACGCCAACCAGCGTCCGGCCTGGATCACCGGCATCGCGCACAGCTCCGACGGTCTCCACCTCGGCACGCGCGACCTGACGATCTCCGGATCGGCCCAGCGGGCAGCTACCGCCGTGGGCGGCACCGCGGGCGTCCAGGTCGCCGAGCTGCACGCGCCGTTCAGCCACCAGGAGCTCGTCCTGCGCTCGGCGCTCGGACTCGGTGATGACGTACAGATCAGTCCTTCGGGTGGCGCGCTCGCCGCCAACCCGATGTTCAGCGCCGGCGCGATCCGGATCGGCGAGGCCGCCAAGCGGATCTGGGATGGATCGGCCGACAAGGTGCTCGGCCACGCGACCAGCGGTCCGGCACTGCAGCAGAACCTCGTGTGCGTGATGGAAGCCCAAGAGAACGGGAGTGGCAAGTGAGCAAGGTTCCCGCGGCCGTGATCGGGATCGGCCAGACCCACCACCGCGCCAAGCGCGAGGACGTCTCGATGGCCGGGCTGTGCCGCGAGGCGATGGACCGGGCGCTCGAGGACGCCGGGTTGACCCTCGACGAGGTCGACGCCATCGTCATCGGCAAGGCGCCGGACCTGTTCGAGGGCGTGATGATGCCCGAGCTCTACCTCGCCGAGGCGCTGGGCGCGGCCGGAAAGCCGCTGCTGCGGGTTCACACCGCCGGCTCGGTGGGCGGCTCGACCGCGATCGTCGCCTCCTCGCTGGTCCAGGCCGGAGTACACAAGAAGGTCCTCACCGTCGCCTTCGAGAAGCAGTCGGAGTCCAACGCGATGTGGGCGCTCTCGGTGCCGATCCCGTTCGTGATGCCGGTGCACGCCGGTGCGGGCGGCTACTTCGCTCCGCACGTACGCTCCTACATCCGCCGCGCCAACGCGCCCTCGCACATCGGCGCGATCGTCGCCGCCAAGGACCGCAACAACGCGCTGAAGAACCCCTACGCGCACCTGCACAACGAGGGCACCACTGTCGAGTCGGTGCTCGCGTCGCAGATGCTCTGGGACCCGATCCACTACGACGAGACCTGCCCCTCCTCCGACGGCGCCTGCGCGATGGTGATCGCCGCCGAGGACGTCGCCAAGACGTATGAGGCACCCGCCTGGATCCACGGGACCGTGATGCGCTCCGAGCCCACCTCGGCCGCCGAGCGCGACCAGGTCAACCCGCAGGCGGGCCGCGAGGCCGCGGCGGCGCTGTGGAAGGCGACCGGGATCACCGACCCGGCGCGCGAGATCGACTGTGCCGAGATCTACGTGCCGTTCGCCTGGTTCGAGCCGATGTGGCTCGAGAACCTCGGCTTCGCCGCCGAGGGCTCGGGCTGGAAGCTCACCGAGGCCGGCGAGACGGCCATCGGCGGCAGCCTCCCGGTCAACATGAGCGGCGGCGTGCTCTCCTCCAACCCCATCGGCGCCTCCGGCATGCTCCGCTTCGCCGAGGCCGCCCTGCAGGTCAGGGGCCGGGCCGGCGAGCACCAGGTCGACGGCGCCCGCCGAGCGCTCGGACACGCCTACGGCGGCGGGTCGCAGTTCTTCTCGATGTGGGTCGTGGGCGACACGCCACCCTCCAACTGAGCCGCACACAATGGTTACGGATGTGACGGATGAGGCGCCTCATCCGTCACATCCGTAACGACCGTGTGCATCGGCTAACGTGAATCGGCATGGAATGCCAGACCTGTGCCATCGCAGAGAGCGAGGCTGATACGCCTCGCGGATCGATCGTGACGACCAAGCACTGGCGGGCGGCGCATGCGCTCAACACGTCACTGCCCGGCTGGCTCGTCCTGGTCGCCCGCGAGCACGTGACCGCCCTCGATGCGCTGGATGCCGAGGGGCATGCGGAACTGGGCACACTTCTCGGGCAGCTCTCGCAGGCGCTGCGCACCCTGACCCAGTGCGAGAAGACCTACGTCATGCAGTTCTCCGAGACACCGGGACACCACCACCTGCATGTCCACCTGGTCCCGCGGATGCCGGACCAGCCCGAGGACCGGACGGGGCCGAAGGTCTTCGGCTACCTCGACGTCCCCGAGGACGAGCAGATTCCGGCGACCGAGAGGGACCGTATCGGGCTCGCGATCCGCTCGACGCTCGCCAAGCAGCTCACCGGCGAGCTCAGGTGAGGGACATGAGCTACGCAGGACTGAGCAAGCTGCTGGTCGTCCCGGACGGGTTCGAGGGGCCGCGGGTGCTCACCCACGGCGACCTGACGGCGCGGCCACTGTCGCGCGAGTGCCTGGCCGATGACGTACGCGCCATCAACGCCGACCGCGAAATCATCAACGCGACCCGGGGTGGCGGGTGGCCGGACGGGCTGACGTCGGAGGAGGACGACTACATCGACCTGGTCTGGCACGAGGGCGAGTGGAAGGAGAACAAGTCGTTCTCCTACGTCCTGGAGACGCCCACGCTGGGCTACGTCGGGTGTGCCTACCTCTATCCGCTGGGCGTCCGGCAGGAGCTGAGCGAGGAACTGGCCGCGTACGACGTCGACGTCAGCTGGTGGGTGACCACCGAGGCCTACGAGCAGGGGCTCTACGAGGTGGCTTTCGAAGCGCTGAAGAAGTGGGTGCCGGCGAATTATCCGTTTCGCCGGCCCCACTTCTCCAATGTGAAGGTCCCTGGTCAGGCGTAGGTGACCGGAAGCTCCTTGATGCCGTTGATCCATGCGTGACGCAGGCGGCGCGGTGCGCCGTTGGGCTTCAGGTCGGGCATCCGGTCGGCGATCACGTCGAACATGATCCGCACCTCCATCCGGGCGAGGTTGGCGCCGATGCAGTAGTGGGCGCCGTGGCCACCGAAGGCGAGGTGGGGGTTGTGCTCGCGGGTGATGTCGAAGGTGTCGGGGTCGTCGAAGACGTCCTCGTCATGGTTGCCCGAGGCGTAGAAGATGCCGACGCGCTGGCCCTTCTTGACCAGCTGGCCGCCGACCTCGACGTCGTTGAGCGCCGTACGCTGGAAGACGGTGACCGGGGTGGCCCAGCGGATCACCTCGTCGACCATCGTGTCGGGGCGCTCCTTCTTCCACAGCTCCCACTGGTCGGGGTTGTCGAAGAAGGCCTGCATGCCGTGGGAGATCGCGTTGCGGGTGGTCTCGTTGCCGGCGACCGCGAGCAGGATGACGAAGAAGCCGAACTCGTCATCGCCCAGCGCCCCGCCCTCCAGCTCGGCGTTGACGAGCTTGGAGATGATGTCGTCCTTGGGGTCCGCCTTGCGCTCGGCGGCCAGCGTCATCGCGTACGTCAAGATCTCGATGGAGGCGGCCTCGGGGTCCGCGTTGTACTCCGGGTCGTCGTAGGCGAGCATCTGGTTGGACCAGTCGAAGAGCTTGCGCCGGTCCTCCTGCGGGACGCCGAGGAGTTCGGCGATCGCCTGGAGCGGGAGCTCGGCGGCGACCTCGGCGACGAAGTCACCCTCGCCCTTGGCCAGCGCGTCGTCGACGATGCTGTGGGCCCGCTCGACCAGACGGTCCTTGAGAGCGTTGATCGCCCGCGGGGTGAACCCGCGGCTGATGATCTGGCGCAGCTTGGTGTGGTCGGGCGCATCGTGGTGGATCAGCATCGCGCGCTGCAGCTCGACCTGCTCGCGGGTCATGTCGGGCGCGAACCGGATGATCACGCCGTTCTCGTTGGTGCCGAAGTTCTCGCTGTCCTTGGAGACGGCAAGGATGTCCTCGTGCTTGCTCACCGCCCAGAACCCGGTGTCGAGGAAGCCCGCGCGTGCCTCGGGCGTCTGCTCTACCCACCACACCGGGGCGGTCTTGCGGAGCTCGAGAAACTCCTGGAGCGGGACGCGCTCCTCGTTGAGCACGGGATCAGTCGGATCGAAATCCACGGGGAGAGCGGTCACGGGTGTGCTCCTTCGAGGTCTTTTCTGTAACACGTTCTAGTTTATGTTCACACAGTGCCCAGCATCACACAAGGGTTGCGCCAAACGAGAACACGTTCTACTTTGGAACAATCGAGTGTAACCGGTGTCACGTCATCAGGCGTGACGGTGCGCGCCCGCGCACCAGCGACTTGTCGAAACCCCCGAAGAGCGAGGTTCCATGGGCACGCCCGTCATCGTCGAAGCCGTCCGTACCCCCATCGGCAAGCGCACGGGCTGGCTCGCGGGCCTGCACCCGGGCGTTCTGCTCGGCGCCGCCCAGGTCGAGGTGCTCAAGCGCGCCGGAGTCGACCCTGACCTGGTGGATCAGGTCATCGGCGGCTGCGTCTCCCAGGCGGGCGAGCAGTCCAACAACATGGTCCGCCGCGCCTGGCTCCACGCCGGGCTGCCGATCCACACCGGGTCCACGGTCATCGACGCGCAGTGCTCCTCGGCCCAGCAGGCCACGCACCTGATCAACGCGATGATCGCCTCCGACCAGATCAAGGTCGGCATCGCCTGCGGCATCGAGTCGATGTCACGCATCCCGCTGGGCGCCAACGTGCCCAAGGGCGCCGGCGATCCACGTCCCGCAGACTGGAACATCGATCTGCCCAACCAGTTCGAGGGCGCCGACCGGATCGTCAAGAACCGCGGGTTCTCCCGCAACGAGGTCGACGAGTTCGGGCTCTGGTCGCAGGTCAAGGCGCGCCAGGCGCGCGACGCCGGGCACTTCAAGAGCCAGATCTTCGCCGTCGAAGCCCCCATGCTCGACGACGAGGGCAAGCCCACCGACTCGGTACGCACCGTCACCGAGGACCAGGGCATCCGCGACACCTCGCTCGAGAAGCTGGCCGGGCTCAGCCCGGTGCTCGAGGGTGGCACCCACACCGCCGGCACCTCCTCGCAGATCTCCGACGGCGCCTCGGCGCTGCTGCTGATGGACTCCGCGGTCGCCGCCTCGCTCGGGCTGAAGGCTCGGGCGCGGATCGTCACCTCCAACCTGGTCGGATCCGACCCCTACTACCACCTCGACGGCCCCGTCCAGGCGACCGAGAAGGCGCTGAAGGACACCGGGATGACGATCGGCGACATCGACATCGCCGAGGTCAACGAGGCTTTCGCCGGCGTGGTCATGTCCTGGGCCCAGGTGCACCAGGTCCCCGAGGAGAAGATCAACGTCAACGGCGGCGCGATCGCGCTCGGCCACCCGGTCGGCTCCACCGGCACCCGCCTGCTCACCACGGCGTTGCACGAGCTCGAGCGCCGCGACGCGAGCACCGCGCTGATCTCGATGTGCGCCGGTGGCGCTCAGGCCACCGCGACGATCATCGAGAGGATCTGATCATGCCCAAGCCCAAACTCACCGAGGCCGAGTACGTCGTCGTCGGCGCCGGCTCGGCCGGCTGTGCCGTCGCCGGCCGCCTGGCCGCGGCCGGCAAGTCGGTCATCCTGCTCGAGGCCGGGAAGAACGACAGGCGCAACTACCTGGTGACCAAGCCCGGCATGATCGGGCCCCTCCACGCCGAGCCGCGATTGAAGAAGCTCGTCGACTGGGGCTACCACACGGTCCCCCAGCAGCACGCCCGCAACCGCGAGCTCCCCCAGCCGCGCGGCAAGGTGCTCGGCGGCTCCTCGTCCATCAACGGCTTGCTGTGGGTCCGGGGCAACCGGGCGAACTACGACGCCTGGGCGGCCGAGGGCAACACCGGCTGGGACGCGGACTCGGTCAACGAGGCGTACCGGCGGGTCGAGGACTACGAGGGCGGTGCCTCCGACTACCGCGGCACCGGCGGGCCGATCAAGGTCATGAAGCACCCGCGGCCGACCGAGGCGTCGCTCTCCTTCCAACGAGCCGCCGCCGAGACCCTCGACGTGAAGGTGCTCCACGACTACAACGGCGCCGAGCAGGAGGGCGTCTCGACGTTCCAGCAGAGCGCGATCGACGGGCTGCGCTACTCGGCCTCACGGGGCTACCTCCACGACCATGAGCTGCCGAGCCTGACCACGCTCACCCAGGTGCACGTCTCGAGGATCGTGATCGAGAACGGCCGTGCGAAGGGCGTCGAGATCCTCACCAAGCAGGGTCCGCAGACGATCTCGGCGACCCAGGAGGTCATCGTCTCCGCGGGCGTCTTCGGCTCCGCGCAGCTGCTGATGCTCTCCGGAATCGGTCATTCCGCCCACCTCGCCGAGCACGGTATCCAGACCGTCCACGAGCTGCCGGTCGGTGACAACCTGCACGACCACATGTTCGTCCCGACCACCTGGGAGATGCCGACCGCGCTGCACCGCGGCACCGCCGGCTACTTCGGCAAGGCGGTCCTCAAGGAGCAGACGGTCGGCAAGTCGATCCTCGGCCACACGGTCTTCGAGACGGTCGGCTTCGTACGCACCTCGCTGGCCACCGACGTACCCGACCTGCAGCTGCACGTGCTCCCCTGGGCCTATCCCTCCCCCAACCAGGACGCGCCGATCCGCCACGAGGTCGACCCGCGGGCGGCGCTGACGGTGATGTCGTCGCTGATCTACCCGCGCTCGCGCGGCACGCTGCGGCTGCGCAGCGCCGACCCGACCGCCGAGCCGCTGATCGACTTCAACTACCTCGCCGAGCCCGACGACAAGCGCGTCCTGCTCGAGGGCGTGGAGATGATCCGCGAGATCATGGCCGCCCCGGCCTTCGGCGACCAGGTCAAGTCGGAGATCCACCCCGGCAAGGCGCTCGACGCCGAGGCCATGAAGGACGAGGTCACCAACCGCGCGACCTCGATCTACCACGGCGTCGGCTCCTGCCGGATGGGCGTCGACGAGCGGGCCGTGGTCGACCCGCAGCTCCGCGTACGCGGCATCGACGACCTCCGGGTCGCCGACGCCTCGATCATGCCGTCGATCATCGGCGGCAACACCAACGCTCCCGCGGTCATGATCGGTGACCGTTGCGCAGCCTTCGTCCTTGACGAAAGTGCGTAGAGCCATCCTTGACGAAAATCTGTAGAGCCGTCCTCGACAACCGCTGATCGGAAGCAGACATGAGCACTGACACCGCGAAGACAGCAGACGTACGCCGCCCCGACTGGATCACCGAGGAGCTGCTGGCCGAGCTGGTCTCCCGGGTCCCGTCCTCGACGGGTGCGTCCTGGAAGCTGACCGAGGTCTACACCGGTGAGGTGCTGGTGGCGCTGCCGCAGTCATCACCGGCGGACGTGGAGCGGGCCGCCGAGGCCGGCCGGGCTGCCCAGCACGCGTGGGCGGCGACCCCGCTCCGGGAGCGGCTGGCCGTCTTCAAGCGCGCCCACGAGCTGATCCTGCGCAACCAGCACAAGATCGCCGACCTCATCCAGGCCGAGTCGGGCAAGGCCCGGCGGATCGCCTTCGAGGAGGTCTGCGACCCGCCGATGGTGATCTCGCACTACCTCAAGCGGGCGCCGAAGCTGCTCAAGGACAAGAAGCGCCCGGGCGTGATGCCGGTGCTGTCGAGCTCGATCGAGCGCCACCCGCCGCGTGGTCTGGTCGGGATCATCGCGCCGTGGAACTTCCCGTTCGCGACCGGTCTCTCCGACGCGATCCCGGCGCTCATGGCCGGCAACGCGGTGCTCCTCAAGCCCGACAACAAGACGGCGCTCTCCCCGCTGTTCGGGATCTCGCTGCTCGAGGAGGCAGGCCTGCCGAAGGGCCTGTTCCAGGTGGTCTGCGGCGAGGGCCCGGATGTGGGCCCGACGATGCTGGACAACGTCGACTACGCGATGTTCACCGGCTCGACCGCGACCGGCCGGGTGATCGGCGAGCAGGCCGGGCGCAACCTGATCGGCGCCTGCCTCGAGCTCGGCGGTAAGAACCCGATGATCGTCCTCGACGACGCCGACATCGACGAGACCGTCGGCGGCTCGATGTTCGCCGTCTTCGGCAACACCGGCCAGATCTGCATGCACATCGAGCGGATCTACATCCCCGAGGCGATGTACGACGAGTTCCGCGCCAAGTTCGTCGCCGCCGTCGAAAGGATGCGGATCGAGGCGGCGTACGCCTTCGGCCCCGACCTCGGGGCGCTGGTCTCCCCCGACCATCTGGCGCGGGTGCAGTCGCACGTCGAGGACGCGGTCGCCAAGGGCGCCACCGTGCTGACCGGCGGCAAGGCGCGTCCCGACATCGGGCCGACCTTCTTCGAGCCGACGATCCTGGAGGGCACCACGAAGGAGATGCTCCACGGGGTGACCGAGACGTTCGGGCCGGTGGTCTCGCTGCACCGCTACTCGACCCTCGAGGAGGCGATCGAGCTGGCCAACGACACCGAATACGGGCTCAACGCCTCGGTGTGGACCACGAACTTCAAGCGCGCCCAGGCGATCGCGGCACGGATCGAGTCGGGCAACGTCAACATCAACGACGGCCTCGCCACGGCGTACGCCTCGAAGTCCACCCCCTCGGGCGGCATGAAGCAGTCCGGTGTCGGTGCCCGTCACGGTGACCAGGGGCTGCTGAAGTACACCGAGACCCAGAACGTCGCGACCCTGAAGAAGCAGGTCATGGGGCCGCAGGGCAAGCAGACCTTCGACGACTACGCCAAGCAGATGCAGGCGTCGCTGCGCTGGATGCGGAAGCTCCACATCCGTTGACTCCCGTCTCCCGCTACGCCGAGCTGACCCGGGAGGAGCTCGCCGAGCTCGTCCGCGAGCTCCTCCTGATCGGCCAGCTGATCGACCGCTCCGGGATGGCGTGGTGCATCTCCGCCTTCGGGCGCGAGGAGATGCTCCGGATCGCGATCGTCGAGTGGGCCGCCGCCTCGCCGATCTACACCCGGCGGATGCAGACCGCGCTGGGCTACGCGCCGGCGGTAGCCGGGCAGGGTGACGTACCGACGATCTTCAAGGGCCTCCAGCTCGACATCGGCGCACCGCCGCAGTTCATGGACTTCCGCTACACCGTCCACGACGCCCGCCACGGCGAGTTCCACCTCGACCACTGCGGTGCGCTGATGGACGTCGAGCCGATGGGCGAGGAGTACGTCCGCGGGATGTGCCACGACATCGAGGACCCCACCTTCGACGCCACCGCCATCGCGACCCACCCCCGGGCCCAGGTGCGCCCGGTCCACCGGCCGCCGAGAGTGCCGGCCGGCCGCACGCCCCACTGCCGCTGGACGGTGACCATCGACGACGCCCATCCCGAGGCGGTGGCGATCCCCGAGCTGGCCGTCAACGAGCGCTCCCGCGCGGCGCGGCTCGAGCTGGCGCCGATCGATCCGTCCGAGGACGGTGCCGCCGACTACGCCGGACCGCTGGTCTCCGACCTCGACCTGGCCGGTTTCTCCCACTCAGCGCTGGTGCGCATCGCCGACGAGGTCTGCCTGCAGATGGCCCTGCTCGACCGCGGCTTCACCCTCGCGCTGGAGTCCCGGGTGACGTCGCCCGAGCAGCTCGTCGAGATCCGCCGCAAGCAGCTGGTCGGGGTCGCCGGCATCGCCGGCTCACGCCTCGCCCGGGCGCTCTCCCTGCAGCCGGACCCCAAGGGCGCCCTGCGGCTGCTCGCGCTCCATCCGATGCTCAACCCCGCTGCGTACGTCTCGGTCGATGTGGAGGCCGACGCGCTGACCGTCCGCCCTTCGGCCGCCGACGAGGACGGCGCGTGGGTCTCGCTGATCGGGCCGGAATGGCTCGTTCCGCTCCGGGCCGCGGTGCAGGCCCTCGACCCTCACCTCGACGTCGAGGTCGGTGCGGTCGAGGGCGGCTGGCGGGTCGAGGTCGTACGCCGCACCGAACCCGCTCCCGAGGCCAACGAGGTCGCGGTGGTGAGGTTCAGCACCGGCGCGGACTTCGCCTTCGCGCCGCGCCGGTCGCTGCCGATCACGCCCGTCTGATCGTCCTGTCTGAGGTCAGCGCCTGCGCAGCGCGAGGACCGGGATGACCCGGTCGGTCTTCGCCTCGTACTCGCCGAACCCGGGGCTCATCGCCTTGAAGCGCTCCCAGGCGCCGTCGCGCTCGGCGCCGGTCAGCTCGGTCACCTCGACCTCGACCACCCCCTCGTCGGGCGTCTCGATCTTGGTCTCCGGGTGAGCGAGAAGGTTGTGGTACCACGCCGGGTTCTCGGGCGCGCCGGCCTTGGAGGCGGCGATCAGCCAGGTGTCGGGATCCGGGTGCAGGTTGGCCACCGGCGAGACCCTCTCGGTGCCGGTCTTGGCGCCGGTGTGGTGCACGAGCACGAGCCCGCGCCCGAACGGCACCGAGGTCACATTGCCGTCGTTCGAGCGGAACTCATCGATGATCGACTGGTTCCAGTCCTTGTAGTCGCTGCCAGACATGGAGTGCCTTTCCCCCGAGGAATCGGTTTTCACCCACTCTTGCAGACATGCCCAACGGGCACCGGTCAAACGCGGCGCCGTGTGGGATACCCGGTCGACCGGGTATCCCTGGACTTGACGGGCACTGAAACGCCCGTCAAGTCCACGAAGGACCCGTCTAGTCACCGCGCGGGTCTCACTCCTTGGACACCAGTGGGCCGGCCAGGCTCACCGCGCGTGGACCAGTGTTGCGATGCGGACCTGTTCGGTCCGATCGGTCACTTTCACCCGCGGGCGACCGGTCTCCTCGCCCGAGGCGCACTCGTGGGCGTCCAGGGTGTTCCAGCCGGCTTGGTCGACCACGGTCACGCCCCTCCCTGCCAACAGGTCATCGAGCGACTCTTCGGTCGGGTCGGGAAGGCCGCCCGCGGCATAGTCGTCGAGCAGGGTGCGTACGGTCTCCGCGGCACAGGCGCGGTTGGTGCCGATCACTCCGCTGGGACCGCGCTTCGCCCAGCCCGCGGTGTAGGTGGCCTCGGCCCCGATCACCCGGCCGGCCTCGTGCAGGAAGCGGCCGGTACCCGCCTCGTTCGGGACGCCGGCTACGCCCGCGGAGCGGTAGCCCGTGGCCCGGACCACCAGCCCGGCCTCGATCTCCTCGCCGCTGGCGAAGCGCACGCCGGTGACGGTCTCCGTGCCGAGGATCTCGGTGGGCGTCAGGCCGAAGCGGAGGACGAGCCGCTTCGCGGCGTCGGTACGCGGCCGGGCGGCCAGGTCGCGGAGCAGGTCGGCCTTCTGGAGCGCCCCGAAGGTGTGGGCGTTGCGTTCGGTCGTGTCCGCCTCGGTCGGCAGGGCGGTCAGGTCCGCCTCGTCGACGACGACGTCGATGCCCGGGGCGTCGGCCAGCGCCCGCAGCTCGGGGCTGGTGAAGGCGGCGTGCTCGGCGCCGCGGCGGGCAGTGACGACGACCTCGCGGATGCCGCTGGCCGCCAGGGCAGAGAGCGCGGCCGGAGCCAGGTCGGAGGCCGTCAGGGCCGCCTCGTCGGCCAGCAGCAGCCTGGCCAGGTCGAGGGCGACGTTGCCGTTGCCGATGATGACGGCTCGCTCGTGCGCGAGCGGGAAGGTGAGCTCGGCTCGGTCGGGATGGCCGTTGTACCAGCCGACGAGCTCCGCCGCGGAGGTCGAGCCGGGCAGCTCCTCCCCCGGCAGGCCGAGGCTGCGGCCCTCGCCGGCGCCGGTGGTGTAGACGACCGCGTGGTGGGCGCCGAGCAGCTCCTCGTGGGTGACGTCGCGTCCGATCTCGACGTTGTAGCGCGTCCGCACGCGGCGGTGGCGGGCCGTCTTCGCGAACCCGGAGACGATCGCCTTGGTGTCCAGGTGGTCCGGTGCGACGCCGTAGCGGACCAGGCCGTAAGGGGTCGCGAGCCGGTCGATGACGGTGATCTCGACGTCGCAGCGGCGGGTGGCAGCGAGCTCCTCGGCGACGTACCAACCGGCCGGACCGGCCCCGACCACGGCCACCTTGAGCGGTCCGTTGCCGGTGATCTTGGGGCCCAGCGACGGCAGCGGCGCGGGCTCCTCCTGCTCGCCGGTGAACTCGAAGAAGGCGGCGTTGATGTCGACGTAGGGCGCGAACGCGTCCGGGACCTCGTAGTCGGGGAAGATCGCGTTGACCGGGCAGGCGTCCTCGCACGCGCCGCAGTCGATGCACTCGTCGGGGTGGACGTAGAGCATCTCGGCGGCGCCGAAGCCCGGCTCGTCGGGCCCGGGATGGATGCAGTCGACCGGGCAGACCTCCACGCAGGAGGCGTCGTTGCAGCACGACTGGGTGATGACGTAGGTCATGAGCGCTGAGCCTTCCGCTGAGCCTTCCGTTTGGCCTTCCCGATCGTCTCCTCGACGACCGTGTTCATCCTGGCACCGTTCGGCCATCCCGCGTAGTGGCTCAGGAACACCACGATCTCGCGCAGCTCGTCCTCGGAGAGCTCGCCGTTGGCGTACGCCGCGGGCACCTGGATCCCGAGCACGTCCGCCGCACCCTGCCCGGCGAGCAGGCCGATCAGCAGAAGCCGGCGGTCGCGGGTGGTCAGGCCCGGGCGCTGCCAGATGTCCCCGAAGAGATGGTCGGCGGTGTAGCGGAAGAAGTCGCCCTCGCCGTCGGCCATGTCGAAGCCGTAGACCTCCTCCATCTTGCGCAGCCCCTTGGCGCGCTGCTCGGGAAGGTCGGCGAACTTGTCGATGCCATCACTCATGTGCTCTGAAGTCATGTGTCCGTTCCTTGTTCAGTCCTTGGGCAGCCCGAGCCCCAGCGCCAGGCGCTCGAGCGCGAGCCGGGCGAGCGGCACCTCGACGCCGAGCTCGTCGGCGAGCGCGATCGCGAAGCCGAGGTCCTTCTCCCCCAGCGCGACCACGTGGCCGAAGACGCCGTGCCAGAAGTCGGTCTCCTCGATCGGCGCGGTGGTGCCGCGGTGCATGATCGCGCCCGGGCCACCGGTGATCGCGTCGGTGTGGCGTACGACCTCACCGAGCGCCACCAGGTCGAGCCCCGCCGCCTCGGCGAGCCGCTGGGCCTCGGTGGCGGCGGTGAAGGAAGCGAAGTGGAGCAGGTTGCGGGCCAGCTTGAACCTCGTCCCGGCGCCAACCGGGCCGGCATGGACCACCTTGGAGCCCATCGCGGCCAGGACCGGGCCGGCCGCTGCGTACGCCTCCGGGCTGCCGCCCACGAGGATGGCCAAGGTGCCTTCGGCGGCTCCCATCGGACCGCCGGAGACGGGGGCATCGAGCACGTTCACCCCGTGCGGCTCGGCGGTCGCCGCGAGCTCGGCCGGTGTCTCCGGGGCCACCGTGGAGTGCACCAGGACCGTCAGTGGGTTGTGCCCCGGACGGTCACCCACAGACGTGAGCACCTCGGCGAGCACCTGGCGCACCTGGTCGTCGTCGCGCACCATCACGCTGAGTACGTCGACGACCGAGGCCAGCTCGGCGACCGAGCCGGCCGCCTTCGCACCGGCGGCACCGAGCTCGGCGACGGGCTCCTCGGCGATATCGTGCACCCACAGCTCGATCCCGTCCGTACCGGCGAGCTGGAGCGCCATCGGCTTGCCGATGTTGCCGAGCCCGACGAACCCGGCTCGCGTCCTGGGCAGCGCGGTCACAGCCGGAACGTCCCGCCGCCGTCGACGGCGATGATCTGGCCGGAGATCCACGAGGAGTCCTCGGAGAGGAGGAACTTCGCGGTCCCGACCATGTCCTCGGTGGTGCCGAGGCGCTTGATCGCCATCTGCTTCGTCATCTCCTTGGCCGCGTCACCGGCCTGGGTGCGGGTCGCCTCGGTGTCGGTCGGCCCCGGCGCGATCGCATTGACCCGGATGTCCATCCCGCCGAGCTCGTGGGCGAGCTGCTGGGTCAGGCCGTTGATGCCGACCTTTGCCAGCCCGTAGAAGCCGGAGTAGAGGTAGGCGGCGGTCGAGGACTGGTTGACGATCGCCCCGCCGCCCCGCTTCTGCATCGCCGGGTAGGCCGCGCGGGTCATCACCAGCGCCCCGTTGAGATTCACGCTCATGAACTTCTCGTAGTAGTCCCAGTCGACGGTGATCAGCAGGTCGAAGGCCATGTCGCCGTAGATCGCGGCGTTGTTGACCAGCCCGTCGATCCCGCCGTACGCCTCGGTCGTCTCGGCCACCAGCGCGGCCGCCGACGCGTGGTCGGAGACGTCGCAGCGTACGAACCTGGCGACGCCGCCGGACGCCTCGATCTCCTTGGCGACCTGCTGCCCCTTCTCCTCGTTCAGGTCGGCGACGACGACGGCGGCTCCCTCGGCGGCCAGCCCTTTGGCGTACGCCTCGCCGATCCCCTGGGCGGCGCCGGTGACGACGATGACCTTGTCCTTGAACCTCATGGTCTCTCCTGTGCTCATGCCGGCTCCGCGATCAGCTTGGTCTCGAGGTACTCCTCGAAGCCTTCGACACCCATCTCCCGGCCGAGGCCGGACTGCTTGTAGCCGCCGAAGGGGGCGTCGGGGCCGAACCACTGGCCGCCGTTGACACCGATGGTGCCGGTGCGGATCCGGGCGGCGACCGACTTCGCGCGCTCCAGCGACCCGGACTCCACGGAGCCGGAGAGGCCGTAGGGCGAGTCGTTGGCGATGCGTACGGCATCGTCGTCGCCGTCGTGCGGGATCACCGTGAGCACGGGGCCGAAGATCTCCTCGCGGGCTACGCGGGCGCTGTTGTCGAGACCGGCGACGACGGTGGGCTGGATCCAGAAGCCGCCGGCGAGGTCGCCGTCCTGGACCGCGACGGCGCCACCGGTGGCGATGCGGCCACCCTCCTCCTCGGCGAGCGCGAGGTAGCCGAGGATCCGGTCGCGCTGGACCGCGGAGATCACCGGGCCACAGATCGTGCCGGCATCGGCCGGGTCGCCCGCGCCGAGGGAGGACATCGTCGCGGCGGCCGCCTCGACGGCTGCGTCGTAAGAGTCGCGAGGCACCAGCAGCCGGGTGGTCAGAGCACAGCCCTGACCTGCGTGAACGGCTACCGAGAAAGCCGCCATCGAGGCAGCCGAGGCGATGTCGGCGTCGTCGAGGACGATCGCCGCGGACTTGCCGCCGAGCTCGAGGAAGACCTTCTTCAGGCTGGGTGCGGCGGCCGCCATGATCGCCCGGCCGGTGGCCGTGGATCCGGTGAAGGAGACCAGGTCGACCCGCGGGTCCTCGGCCAGCATCGCGGCCACCCGGTTGTCGCGCGGGGTGACGACGTTGAAGACGCCCGGCGGGAGATCGGTGTGCTCGGCCGCCAGCCGGCCCAGCTCCGCGGCCAGCCATGGCGTGTCCGGGGCGGGCTTCAGGATCACCGTGTTTCCCGCCGCCAGCGCCGGTCCGATCTTGGCGAGGTTGATCTGGTTGGGGAAGTTCCACGGCGTGATAGCGGCGACCACGCCGACGGCCTCGCGCCGCACCGTACGCCGCGAGGAGATCCCCATCGTGACCCCGACGCCGAGGTCCCGCTCCCACTCGAAGGACTCGGCGAGCTCGATGGTCCACTGCAACGTCTCGACCGGGGTGTCGAACTGCGGCCCGGCCACCAGGAACGCGGGCGCGCCGACCTCGGCGGTGGTCAGCTCGCGCAGCACCTCGGCGTTGTCGAGGATCGCCTGGTGGAGCTGGCGCAGGCACCGGATCCGGTACGCCACGTCGGTCGACCAGTCGGTCTCGTCGAAGGCCTTCCGCGCGGCCGCGATGGCGGCGTCCATGTCCTCGGCCGTCGAGTCGGGCGCGCGCCCGATCTCCTGCCCCGTGGCCGGGTTGAGGATGGCGTACGTCTCGCCGGAGCTGGCCGCGCCGAGCTTGCCGTCGACGAGCTGCTGGGCGGGCGGGTTGGTGGGGATGCGCGTCATCTCGGCAGCTCCTGGGTGACGAAGTTCCCGGCCGCCACCGGCGGCGGCCAGACGGACGAGGGCAGGTCGGCGAGGCGGTAGTGGCCTGGCTGCTCGATGCCCTTCAGCGACATCCGCTCCAGCAGCCCGGCGGTGGCCTTCTTCGCCTTGACGATGTCGAGGAAGGTGGTCGCGGTGGACCCGAGGTCGAACCAGTCCCGCTGCCAGGCGAACTCCAGCCCGTCGCCGTCGGGCCGCGGTGCGACCCCGAACCAGGAGCCGCCGATCCCCAGGATCTCGTACTCCTCGCCGGTCGCGTCGTCGACGATCCCGGCCCGCTGCCGCCAGAAGCCGATCACCATGGCGTTGACGTCGTCGATGACCGTCGCCTGGTAGTCGTAGTGCCAGCCCTCGAGCCCAGCCATCTCGGTGCCGAGCGCCCACTCCCGGATCTGCTCGCGGCCCACGGCCATGAAGTGCTCGTCGGGGGTGTACATCCAGCCGTACGTCGCGTTCTCGGCGTACACGTCGGCCAGCGGCGACCAGTTGCCGTCGGCCTCCGCCTTCCGGTTGAGGTCGAGCCAGTGGGCCCAGAACCCCTCGATCTCGGCGCGGTCCATTCAGTCCTCCAGATTGAGAGCGAAAGCGGGGCAGTACTTCACGGCCGCACGCGCGGCGGGAAGCTGCTCCTCGGACGGTTCGGTGATGCGTACGACGACCTGATAGCTGTCGTCGTCGAAGGCGAAGAGCTCCGGGGCCTCGGCGAGGCACTCCTGGTGCCCCTGGCAGAGCCCCAGGTCAGCAGCGATTCTCACGGCGACCGCCTCCGGTAGCGGACCCGGCAGGGCTGCTGGAGCTGGATCACCATCTTGGTGAAGTCGTCGGCGTACGACTCGAGCGGCTGCGCCGCCTCGAACGAGTAGTCGCGCAGGATGACCGAGAAGATGGCCTTCATCTGCATCATCGCGAACGCGTTGCCGACGCAGCGGTGCTTGCCGGCGCCGAACGGGATCCAGGTCCAGCGGTTCTGCATGTCCTCCTGGCGCGGGTCGATGTAGCGGCTCGGGTCGAAGGACGCATGCCTAGGGAAGTCGGCCTCGATCCGGTTGGAGACCCGTGGCGAGGCGGCGAGCAGGGTGCCGGCCGGGATGGTCTCGCCGAGCAGCTCGAAGTCCTCGCGCACCAGCCGCATCAGGATGATCAGGGGCGGGTGCAGCCGCAGCGTCTCCTTGAGCGCCGCCTCGAGCACCGGGATGGAGCGAAGCGCCTGGAAGGAGACATCGCTGCCGTCGGCGTACAGCTCGTCGAGCTCTTGGACGACATCGCCCATGACCTCAGGGTTCCGCAGCAGCTCGATCATCGCCCACGACGCGGTGCCGGAGGAGGTGTGGTGGCCGGCGAACATCATCGAGATGAAGACGCCGGTGATGGTGTCGGTGTCCATCTCGATCGAGATGAGCACGTCGAGCAGATCCCGCTCGTCCTTCGGCACCTTCCCACGCGCGACGCGCTTGTCGATGATCGCCTGGACCAGCGCGACGAGCTTCTCCCGGGCGGCATCGCGCATCCGGAAGCTCTCGATGTCGGCGTAGGCGTCGACGTACGCGATCGCGTCCGTGCCGTGCTCCAGCTCGTGGTAGTGCTGGGCGAAGGAGGAGTCGAGCTCCTCGCGGAACGGCTTCCCGACCAGGCACGCCGAGGTGGTGTAGATGGTCAGCTCGGCGAAGAAGTCGAGCAGGTCGATCTCGCCCTCATCGCCCCAGCCGGCGATCATCCGGCGGATCTCGGCCTCGATCGTCTGCGCGTGCCCGCGCATCATGTCGCCGCGCAGCGCCTGGTTCTTCAGCATCTGCTGCCGCTCCTCCGGAGAGGCGTCGAAGACGACGCCCTTGCCGAAGATCGGCGTCATGAACGGGTACGCGGCCGCCTGGTCGAGCACCTCGTCGGGCGCCCGGAAGAACGCCTCGTTGGCCTCGGCTCCGGTGACCAGGACGACGTCCTTGTCGGCGAGCCGAAAGCGCCCGAGGTCGCCGCACTCCTCGCGGACGCGGGTGAACAGCGAGATCGGGTCGACCCGCATCTCCGGCAGATGTCCGGTGCCGCGGATGATCTCGGGGACGCTGGGGTCCTGGTCGCCTAGGACGGTGGAGACTGTGGGGATCGTCATCGTGGCTCCTGCACAGGGGCTTCGGGGTTGACGTCGATGGTGCTGATGTGGACTCCGCGCTTGGCGGTCACGACCGACGTGATCGCGTCGGCCAGCGCCCGGGCCTTGAGGAAGTGCGGGTGGCGGGCGAGGCCCCATCTGACCCACTGCTCCAGCACGAAGCCGCCGAGCTCGGCGGGCCACTCGTTGCCGATGTCGGAGTGGGTGGGACCGGGTCGCACGATGGAGGCCCGGACGCCGGTGCCCTCGAGCTCCATCTGGAGCGCGTTGACCATGCCTTCCAGGCCCCACTTGGAGGCTGCGTACGCTCCCATGAACGGCCGCGGCTTGACCGCCACGTCGGAGGAGAGGAAGACCAGGTCGCCGCGCTGCCGCTCGATCATCCCGGGCCCGAAGGCGCGCAGGATCCGGTGGGCGCCGAGCAGGTTGACGTCGACCTGGCCGCCGAAGGTCTCGGTGGAGACGTCGACGGTCGCGCCCGGATGGGTGACGCCGGCGTTGCTGACCACGACCTCGACCTCGCCCAGGTCGGCCACCGCCTTCGCGGCGAACTCGGCGACCGACTCGTCCGAGGTCACGTCGAGGGGATGCGCGACCGCCTCTCCCCCGTCGGCCCGGATCGCGGCGGCGATCTCCTCGACCCGGTCGAGCCGCCGGGCACCGAGCGCGACCGGGAAACCTTCCGTGGCCAGCGCTTTCGCGGTCTCCGCGCCGATCCCGGAGGAGGCGCCGGTGATCACCGCCGGGCGGCGGTCGGGCTGTGCGTACTTGCTCATCTGACAGCCCTCCAGGCGAACGTGACGGGCAGCTCGGCGAACCCACGCACGCTGGTGGAGTGCACGCGGACAGCACGGCCGGCGTGGACCTCGAAGCCAGACGTACGCCGCACCAGCTCCGCCAGCACGACGCGAGCCTCCAGCCGGGCGAGGTTGGCGCCGAGACAGAAGTGCCGGCCGACGCCGAAGCTCATGATCCTGCCGAGCTCGTCGGAGGGGCGATGGATGTCGAAGACGTCCGGGGCGGTGAAGACACGGTCGTCGCGGTTGGCCGAGCCGAGCAGGACGAGCAGCTTCGACCCGGCCGGAACGACCTGGCCGTGGAGCTCGACGTCCTCGGCGACGTAGCGGGCCAGCATCTGGCTGGAGGTGTCATGTCGCAGGGTCTCCTCGATCCACGAGCCCACCGGCGCGGTGTCCTCGGGATCGGCGAAGACCTCGGCGAGCTGGGACGGGTGGGCGCCGAGGTGGAAGAGCGCGTTGCCGAGCAGCTTGGTCGTGGTCTCGTTGCCTGCCACGACCATCAGGAACAGGAACGCGATCACCTCGTGGTCGAGCAGCCGGTCGCCGTCGACCTCGGCCTCGATGAGTGCCGAGGTGAGGTCCTCGCTGGGCTGCTTGCGCCGCTGCGCGACCATCTCGGCGTAGTAGCCGATCAGCTCGAGCGCGGCTGTCATCCCGGCCTCCGGTACGTCGCGTACGCCGTCCTCACGGTGCACCACCAGGTCGGCCAGGCGGCGCACCTCGTCGCGGTCGGCGACGGGGACGCCCATCATCTCCGAGATGACGTCCATCGGGAGCTTGCCGGCGAGCTCGGCGATCCAGTCCGCCTCTCCGGTCTCGGCGCAGGCCGCGATCAGCGCGTCGAGGTAGTGGTCGGCGAGCGCCTGGATCTGCGGGGTGAGCTCGCGTACGCGGCGCGGGGTGAAACCGGCCGAGACAAGCTTGCGCAGCCGGGTCTGCTCCTTGCCGTCCAGAGCCAGGAAGGACATCACCCGATGGGCGTCGGTGTTCCAGGCGCTGGCGTCGAGCGAGACCCCCATCCGGTTGGAGAAGGTGACGTCGTTCTTCACCGCGGCGTGCACGTCGGCATGCCGGGAGAGCGCCCAGAAGTCGTCGGAGGCGTTGTAGTAGAGCGGCGCCTCGTCCCGCAGCCGGGCATAGACCGGGTAGGGGTCCTCGTGGAAGTCGTAGTCGTAGGGGTCGAAGATCTCGGTGTTAGTGCTCGTCATCTCACTCCTTACCGACGATCACGGCGACGACCGGGGCGAGCCGGTCGGCCATCTCGTCGTAGGTCATCAGGCCCATGCCCGCCTGCAGCAGCGCCCCGGAGAAGGCGAGCAGCAGGGCTTCGCGCTCGGCCTCGGCCGCACCCTCGCCGAGCGCCGCCTCGAACCGGGCAGCGAACTCGGCCCCGATCCGCAGCCGCAGCCGCTCGACATCGGCATCGCTGCCCAGCAGCGCCGGCGTGACCGCCGCGGCGAGCGCCGGCTCCTCCGCTATCCGGGTCGTGAGGCTGCGTACGGCCGCCTGCACCCGCTCCACGCGGGATCCGGTCTCCTCGACCGCCGGCGTCTCGGCCAGATGGCGCCAGAAGAGCTCGGCGAAGAGATGGTTCTTGGAGGCGAGGTAGGTGTACGCCGTGGCCGGGGAGACCCCGGCCCGGGCAGCGACCGAACGGACGGTCAGTGCCTCGTGCCCCACTTCGCGCAGCTCGGCCAGACCTGCGGCGAATACTCGCTCGACCGTCTCCGCCTGGCGGGTGCTCGTTGCGCTGGACACGTGTCCAGATTAGAACACGTTCTCGTTTCGGGCAAGGGGGTGACCACGACGGAATCGGAGTCCCGTTGTGCCCGGTTCAGGCCCCGGGCGGAAGCCTGGTGAAGTCGGGCTCCCGCCCCTCGGCGAAGGCGACGAGCGCCTCGATGTTGGCGGGACCGCCGAGCAGCTCGGCGAACTTGGCGTTCTCGAGCTCCCGGGCAGCCTCGATCCCAGGGCGCAGCGACGCGGTCATCGTCTCCTTGACCGCGACCAGGCTGCTGATCGGCCTCGCAGCGAGGGTGGCGGCGTGACCCCAGGCGACCTCGAGAAGCTCCTCTGGCTCGGTGACCCGCCAGACGAGCCCCATCTCGTGGGCCTCCTCGGCACTGAACCACTCCCCCGACATCAGCATCCAGGCGGCGTTCTGGCGCCCGATCAGCCGCGGGAACAGGAAGCTCGAGGCCGCCTCCGGCGCGACCCCGAGCGTGGTGAACGGCGTCTTGAACCTCGCCTTCGTCGAGGCGAGGACCAGGTCGGCGAAGCCCAGGAGCGTCACGCCGATGCCGAGACCCAGCCCGTTGACGGCGACGACCAGCGGCTTGGAGAACGCCGCCAGGGAGTCGACGAGGCCGATGAACCCGTGGGCGGCGCTCTCGTCGCCACCCGAGGCGGTCTCCTTCATCTCGATCAGGTCGGTGCCCGCCGAGAAGGCCCGGCCGGTCCCGGTCAGCAGCACGACCGCCACCTCCGGGTCCTCGTCGGCCTCGCGCAGCGCCTCGGCGAGAGCGACGTAGAGCGCCTGGCTGAACGCGTTGAGCTGGTCGGGACGGTTGAGGGTGAGCGTACGGACGCGGTCGCGGTCCTGGCTCAGCAGCAGGTCGGACATCTATGCCCCCAGGATCAGGTCGGCGGCGCGCTCCCCGATCATGATCGAGGGCGCGTTGGTGTTGCCACCGGTGATCGAGGGCATCACGCTCGCGTCGGCGACGCGCAGGCCGTCGATGCCCAACACCCGCAGCGACGGGTCGACCACGGCGCGCTCGTCCGACCCCATCCGGCAGGTGCCGACGCCGTGGTAGACGCTGTGCACGATGTTGGGCAGCAGCTCACGGGTCGCCTCATCGGTGGCGTACGACGGGCCGGGCGAGATCTCGCCCTGGTTGTCCCCGAGACCGACCATCATCTCGCGCACCTTCGCGATCCCGTCCAGGAGCACCTCGGTGTCCTTGCCGGACTTCAGGTAGGCCGGGTCGAGCAGCGGGTGCGCGAGCGGGTCGGCACTGGCCAGGCGTACGGTGCCGCGGCTCTCCGGGTAGATCAGCGTGGGCAGGATGCACAGGCCGGGCTTGCTCGTCGGCGGCCGGATGGCCTTGTCGCCGTCCTGGTTCGGGAACGGGTAGACCCAGTAGAGGACGTGCAGCTGCAGGTCGGGGACCTGATCGGCCAAGGCGCTGCGTACGAACCCGAAGGCCTCGAACTGCGAGCCGGCAGCCCAGCCCTTGCGGGTGAGCCGCGACTTCGCGAAGCCAGCGGCGAAGTAGGCCGGCGTGGGCCGCCGCAGCGCCGAATCCATCCGGAACGAGACCGGCACGAAGAGGTGGTCGTGGAAGTTGTCGCCGACGGGAAGGTCGGCGTGGACCTGGATGCCGTGGTCGCGGAGGTGGTCGGAATGACCGATTCCGGAGAGCATCAGCAGGTGCGGTGAGCCGTAGACGCCGGCCGCCACGATGACCTCGCGGGTCGCCCGGATGGTCTGCTTGTCGCCGTCGGCACCGACGACCTCGACGCCGGTGGCGCGCGGGCCCTCGATCCGTACGCGGGTGACCTGGGCCTTGGTCAGGATCAGCAGGTTGTCCAGCGGCTGCTCGCGCAGGTAGGCCTTCGAGGCCGAGTAGCGGCGCCCCTCGGACGCGCTGAGCTGGACGACACCGACACCCTCCTGCTCCTTGCCGTTGTAGTCGTCGAGCGCGCTGACCCCGAGCCGCTTGGGCGCCTCGTCGAGCCAGGTCTGCGTCGCCGGGGTGAGGTCCTTCTGGTAGCGCACCTTCACCGGCCCGCCCTGGCCGCGGAACTCGTCGCCGCCGCCCTCGAAGTCCTCCATCCGCTTGAACGCCGGGAGCACGTCGTCGTAGGACCATCCGGTCGCGCCGTCGGCCGCCCAGTCGTCGAAGTTCTGGCGGTTGCCGCGCACCCAGAGCATGCCGTTGATCGAGGACGAGCCGCCCAGCACCTTGCCGCGGGTCATCGGGATGACCCGGTCGAGGGCGGCGCTCTGCGGGACCGACTTGTAGCCCCAGTCGACCAGCTTCTTCAGCTGTGGCGTGGAGAGCATCGCGGCGACCGCGCCGGGGAGCTCGAGCAGGTTCTTGATCCCGAAGGCGGTGTCCTTGGTTCCCGCCTCGATCACGATCACGCTGGCACCGCTCTCGGCCAGCCTGCGAGCGGTGGCGCAGCCCGCACTCCCGGCGCCTACGACGATGTAGTCGGCTTCCATGTTCACTTCTCTCTCCCGTTGATCCCTTCCGCAAAGACTAGAACACGTTCTACTGTTGTGTCATGCGCCACGGCATCGTCCTGTTCACCTCGGACCGCGGCATCGCGCCCGCCGAGCTCGCCACCGCCGCCGAGGAGCGTGGCTTCGACACGTTCTACGTGCCCGAGCACACCCACATCCCGGTGCGCCGCGACGCCCTGCACCCCACCGGCGGCGCCGAGCTCCCCGACGACCGCTACCTGCGTACGCTCGACCCCTGGGTCACCCTCGGGACCTGCGCCGCGGTCACCTCGCGGATCGGGCTCTCCACGGCCGTCGCACTGCCGGTCGAGTCCGACCCGATCACGCTCGCCAAGACGATCGCGACCCTCGACCACCTCTCCGGCGGCCGGGTCTCGCTCGGGGTCGGATTCGGCTGGAACACCGACGAACTCGCCGACCACGGCATCCCGGGCGACCGCAAGCGCACCGCACTGAAGGAGTACCTGGAGGCGATGCGGGCGCTGTGGACCGAGGAGGAGGCGGCCTATCAGGGCGACTTCGTCTCCTTCGGCCCGTCCTGGGCCTACCCGAAGCCACCGCAGGGCCGGATCCCGACGATCGTCGGTGCCGGCGGCGGCCCCAAGACGCTGCGCTGGATCGCCCGCAACGCGGAGGGCTGGATGTCGACCCCGACCGAGGCCGGCATCGGCGACAAGGTGAAGACGCTGCAGGACGAGTGGGAGTCGGCGGGCCGCGAGGGCAAGCCCGAGGTACGCGTCCTCGTCGCGAAGCGGCCGACACCCGACGACCTGGCCGAGTGGTCGGTGGCCGACGAGCTGATCTGGGGCGTCCCCGACACCGAGCCGGCAGGCGTGCTCACCTACCTCGACAAGCTGGCGGGCAGGCTCGACCTCGGCTGATCAGCCCAGCCGCTCGCGCAGGAAGCCGACGATCCGCGCCAGGCCGCCTCGCGAGGCCGGCGAGATGCCCGGCAGGGTGAGATAGGCGTGGGTCGCCAGCCGCGGGCAGTGAACGGCGACCTCCACCCCAGCCGTACGCAGCGCATTTGCGTAGCGCTCGGCGTGCGAGCGCATCGGGTCGAACCGCGCGGTGAGCACCAGCGCGGGCGGCAGACCCGCATGGGACCGCGCTCGCAGCGGCGAGGCCGACCACTCCTCGGCGAGCGACACGTCTTTGCCGAGGTAGTGATCCACGATCCCGCCCAGTCCCGGGCCACGCAGGCCGACGAGATCGACGAGCGGATAGATCAGCACCTGCCCGCGGATCCGGGACTCGCCCTCGTCCCGGGCGCGCAACGCCAGGACCGCGGCCAGCGTGCCACCGGCGCTGTCGCCCAGCACGGCGACCCTCGTCGGATCGGCGCCCAGCTCGTCGGCGTTCGCCACGACCCACATCAGCACGGCCCAGCTGTCTTCGACCGCCGCCGGATAGGGATGCTCCGGGGCGAGCCGGTAGGCCGGCGCGACCACGATCGCCCCAGTGCGCGCCGCGATCCGGCCGGCCATCCAACGCGACTGCTCGGGCGATCCCCAGCACCAGCCGCCACCATGGAAGGCCAGCACGAGCGGCCGCCCCGCGGCCGGGGCTCGCGGGGTGTGGACGCGCAGCCGGATCTCGCCGACCCATGCCTCGCGCACCACCACCCCCGGGTCGTCCACCCCGAACACCCAGGTCAGGCGGCGGTTCGCCAACAGCGCCGCCCGCCGCTGGCGCAGCTCGACCATCCCGTCCACACCGTGATCCTGCACCTCGGCGACGGTCTTCGTCATGACCTACGGCCGACCGGCGGTCGAACGTCACCGCACAGCTCGCACAGACGCCGCCCGGAATAGAACACGTTCTACTATGATCGGCGCATGAGTGACATCAGCGAGATAGAGCAGCTCAAGTACCGCTACGTACGCCTTCTCGACACCAAGCAGTGGGACGAGTTCGCCACCTGCTTCAGCGACGACGCCACCGCCGACTACGCCGGGCTCTCGTTCACCTCGCCCGCCGAGCTGGTCGACTACATGCGGACCAACCTGCCCGCGGAGATCATCACGATGCACCACCTCCACCACCCGGAGATCGCGGTCGACGGCGATGCGGCCACCGGCCGCTGGTATCTCTACGACAAGGTCTTCGCCCCCGCCTACGAGTTCGCCCTCGAAGGCGCCGCCTTCTACGAGGACCGCTACGCCCGTACGCCGCTCGGCTGGCGCATCGCTCACACCGGCTACCAGCGCACCTGGGAGCTGACCACCAGTCTGAAGGACCAGCCCAGCGCGAAGTTCACCGGACCCGGCGGACCGGCCACGCACGCCTGAGCACGAGGGTAGGTTCGGCACCATGCGGATCGCCTTCGGAAGCGACGACGAGAACGAGACGACCCGGGCCGTGCTCGCCGAGCTGCGGGAGCGCGGTGACGTCGAGGTCGTCGAGACCGACTCCTGGCCCGACCTCGGCGCCGGCATCGGCCGGGCGGTCGCGGAGGGCCGCGTCGACGTCGGCGTGGTGATGTGCTGGACCGGAACCGGCACGGCGATCGCCGCCAACAAGGTCCCCGGCGTACGCGCCGCCCTCGCCTGGGAGCCCTGGATCGCCCGCAACGCGCGCCTGTGGAACGATGCCAACGTCTTGGCGATGAGCCTCAAGCGCCTCGCCCCCGACGTCGCGGTCGAGGTCACCCGGGCCTTCCTCGACGAGACCGATCCCGACCCCGAGGAAGCGGCCGCGATCAAACGCCTCGACGAGCTGTGAGCGCACCCCGGGAGCCCCGAGGCTGCCCGGTCAGCAGCAGGCGCAGCCCTTGTCGCAGCCATCGTGGCTGGCGAGGGCCCCGGCCGGAGTGCAGCAGACCTCACCGCGCCAGGCGTTGATCCCCTCCCCCACGGCCAGCGCGGCGATGACGAGCGCAGCGACCGAGTCGGCCCACCACCAGCCCCAGGCGCTGTTGGCGAGCAGGCCCACGAGCAGCGCCGCGGACATGTAGGTGCACAGCAGCGTCTGCTTCGAGTCGGCCACGGCGGAGTGGGAGCCGAGCTCGTTGCCGGTGCGGCGCTGGATCCAGGAGGCGGCGGGCATCACGAGCAGGCTCAGCGCGGCGACGCCGATGCCGAGACCGGAGTGGTCGGCGGCGTGCCCGGCGATCAGGCTGGTGACGGCGTCATAGGAGACGAAGGCCGCGAGCCCGAAGAAGGAGAACGCGATGATCCGCAGCGCGACCATCTCGCGGGCCTCGGGATCGCGGCCGGCGAACTGCCAGGCGACCGCGAGAGCGGAGGAGACCTCGATGACCGAGTCGAGACCGAAGCCGAGCAGTGCCGCCGAGCCGGCGATCGCTCCGGCCGCGATCGCCACCACGGCCTCGATCACGTTGTAGGCGATGGTGAAAGCGACCAGGAGGCGGACCCGTCGCACCAGGACAGCCCGCCGAGACGGATCGGGGCCTGAGAACAGCGGCGGCATTTCCTCGCGTCGGCCGATGACGTGGATCGGAAGCTCGGAGCTCACCAGTTCACCTCATGGCACTGGCGGGTCGGGGCGGTCTCGGTCTGCAGGGTGGCATGCTCGATCTGGTGCCGGGTGGCGAGCGCGCTCTGCGCCTCAGCCAGCACGGCCTGGGCATCGGTGCCCGCATCCAGGACGAGATGCGCGGTGGCGACATGCATCCCGGAGGTCAACGTCCACACATGCAGGTCGTGAACGCCGTCCACGCCCGGGACCGCTTCGAGGTCGGCGACGACCTGGTCGACCTCCATGCCCTCGGGGACGTGCTGGCCAAGGACCGCCAGGACCTGACGGCCCAGAGCGATGGCGCGTACGGCGACGAAGACTCCGATCGCGACGGCGACGGCCGTGTCCCACAGCGGCTGCCCGGTGGCGGCGACCAGCAGTCCGGCCACGATCACACCGACGCTGCCGGCGGCGTCGGCGACCACCTCGAAGTAGGCGCTCTTGAGGTTGAGCGACTCGCTCGCCCCCGCGCGCAGGAGCAGCATCGAGACCAGGTTGACGGCCAGGCCGATCGCACCGACCACGAGCATCGCCCCGGTCTGGACTTCGGATCCCTCCCCGATGCGGCCGATCGCCTCGAGCACGACGTAGACCGCGACCCCGAGCATCACCAGGACGGTCAGCCCGGAGGCGAACACCTCGACCCGGTAGGAGCCGTAGGTGCGGCGACCGGTGGTGTCGGCGCGGGTGGCGATCCGGGTCGCGATCAGCGCCGCACCCAGCGCGACGACGTCCGCGGTCATGTGGCCGGCGTCGGAGATCAGTGCCAACGACCCCGACCACAGGCCCGCGACGAGCTCGACGACCAGGAACGCCGACACCATGGCGAAGGTGACGGCCAGGCGCCACCGGTGCCTGCCGCCGGCGTGGCCCACCGCGGCGCCGTGACCGTGTCCGTGCCCGTGGCCCATCAGCAGCAGCCCTGCTCGGCGGAGTCGCGGCATGCTTCCGGATCGGTGACCAGGATCAGGTCGTGCAGGTCAGCCAGAGCATGCGCGAGGCGGCCGTCGGCGAGCTCGTAGCGGGTCCGCCTGCCCTCGGGGACGGCGACGACCAGGCCGCAGCCACGCAGGCAGGCCAGGTGGTTCGACATCGACTGGCGCGTCACGCCCAACGACTCGGACAGCTCGGCCGGGTAGGCCGGACCCTCGCGCAGCTGCATCAGGACCCGGGCCCGGGTGGCGTCGGAGAGGGCGTGCCCGAACCGGGCGAGAGCGTCCAGAGACGATGTGGTGGCGGTGACCATGCCGCGACAGTACACCGAAACATGTATTCAGCAAAAGCTGAACCAATGGCGGGACGGGTCAGTCCAGCTCCCGGTAGTTGCTGCGGAAGAAGAGCAGCGGCTCTGTGGCGGTGCCCTCCTCGAGGTCCAGGACGCGGCCGACGACGAGATAGTGGTCGCCCTCCTCGTGGACCGAGTGGACCGCGCAGTCGAGATAGCCGACGGCCCCGTCGAGATGCGGGTCGCCGTGGTGGGCCGACGGGGTCCAGGAGATGTCGGCGTACTTGTCCGCGGCACGCGAGGCGAACTGGTTCGAGACGGCCTCCTGGCCGGCGGCGAGGATGTTGACCGAGAAGTGCCCGGCCCGACGGATCCGGGCCCAGGCCCGCGAGGACTTGGTGGGCGCGAAGAGGATCAGCGGCGGCCGCAGCGACACCGAGGAGAACGACTGGCAGGTCATCCCGACCGGGCCCTCCGCGGTCTGCGCGGCGATCACGGTGACCCCTGAGGCGAAGCGGCCCAGCACCGTACGGAACCGGGCGTCCGCCTCCGCGTCGGCAGGGGTCTCCGGTGGAGACGGTGGCGCTTCGAAGTCGAAGCGACCGTGGAAGGACTCGATCAGCTCCGGATGCGGCCAGCTCTCGGCGGCATCGGGAGACATCCCATCAGGCACCTCTATACGCATACCCGATCACTGGCCTACGCCGAAGTCGTGACCCCAGTACGAGACGGCCGTGGACTCCCGGGCGACCCACTTCTGGTCGTCGACCTGCAGTCCCTCGGTGCCGAACTCGATGTCGAAACCGCCCGGCGACTTCACGTAGAAGGAGACCATCTCGTCGTTCATGTGCCGCCCGAGCGTCGCCGACAGCTTCGCGCCGTACTTCTTCACCCGCTCCAGCGCCCGGCCGACGTCGTCGAGCTTGTCGACCTCGAGCATGATGTGGACGCACTTGGAGTCGTTGGGGAACGGCAGGAACGCCAGCGAGTGGTGACGCGGGTTGATCCCGAGGAAGCGCAGCCAGATCTTCGTGCCGGGCTCCTTGCCGGCGAACTCCCCCGGCATGCTCATCGAGTCACGCAGCCGGAACCCGAGCGTGTCGCGGTAGAACTCCAGCGCCTCGACGTCGTCGGAGACCGGGATCACCACGTGGCCCATCCCCTGCTCGCCGGTCACGAAAGTGTGGCCGTACGGCGAGACCGCGGGGCGTCGCTCGTAGGTGATGCCATGGAAGAGCTCGAAGACGTTGTCGAAGGGGTCGCGGAAGCGCAGCATCTCCTGGACCCGGCGCTCGGCGAGCTCCTCGGGGGCGCCCTCCTCCACCTCGACCCCGGACTTCTCCAGGTGCTCGCGGGCCTGCGCCAGCGCGGTGTGGTCGGCGACCTCCCAGCCGACACAGCTGAGCTGGTCCACGTCGCCCGGCTCGATCACCAGCCGGGCCGAGACCTCGTCGATGCGGTAGTAGAGATGCTCCCGGTTCGGGCCCTTCGCCTCGATCAGACCGAGGACCTTGCCGGCGAACGTACGCCACGCCTCCAGGTCGGTGCTGGTGACGCGTACGTAGCCCATGGACTTCAGGTCGATCGTCATGACTTCTCCTTGGGAGTACGTTCGCGGTGCCTCTTCAAGAAGTTCACCGCGACCTCGCGGAACTCGTCGGCGGCCTCGATCTGTGCCCAGTGCCCACAGCGCGGGAAGACATGCAGCTGCGCCTTGGGAATCAGCTTCAGGGCGGGGAACGCACCGTCGAGCGGGTTGACCCGGTCCTCGCGCCCCCAGGTGAGCAGCGTGTGATGGCGCAGCCGGTGCGCCTCACGCCACAGCATGCCGTCCTCGGCGGTCTCGGGGTTGTAGAACGACCACCCCATCGACGCCATCGCCTCGCGCGCACCCGGCGCGGTCGCATCCGCGAACCGCTCCTCGACCAGCTCGTCGGTGACCAGCTTCTGGTCGACGACCATCGTCGAGATGAACGCCTTGAGCGCCTCCCGGGTGGGGTCGCTGGAGAAGTCCATCAGGCGCTGTACGCCCTCGGTGGGATCGGCATGGAAGAGGTTGAGCGAGAGCCCGCCCGGCCCCATCAGCACCAGCCGCCCCACCCGGTCCGGGTAGGTCAGCGCGATCCGCATCGCGGTCCCGCCGCCGAGCGAGTTGCCCAGCAGGTGCACCTTCTTCAGGCCCAGCTCGTCGAGGAGAGCGATCACCGCGTCGCCGGCGAAGCGGTAGTAGTTGCCCACCACCTCCGGCTTGTCGGAGGCGCCGAAGCCCGGCTGGTCGATCAGGATCGTGCGGAAGTCGGCCGCGAAGCCCTCGAGCGCAGAGCCGAAGTTGGACCACGACGAGGCCCCGGGACCCCCGCCGTGAAGCATCACCAGCGGCAGCCGGTCGTCCCGATCCGAACCCAGGTCGTAGTAGCGCAGCGAGATCTCACCTGCGGCCTCGGTCTTGATCGCGACGTCGTGAGCGACGTCCTCTTTCACCAGAACCATCAGTACATCCCCGGGTCGACCTTGTGCCCGAACTCGGAGGCGCCGTACATCTGCAGCGCCCGCTCGGGGTCGTTGGCGGCGTGGACGCGACCCGCGTGGGCATCGCGCCAGGCCCGCTGGAGCGGGGTGCCGTTGGCCAGCGCCCGGCCGCCGGAGGCCTCGAAGAGCAGGTCGATCGCGTCGATCGCGCGCTGGGTGCCGAGGACCTGGTCGCGGCGGATCCGCAGCCGCTGGGTGATCGGGATCTTCTCGCCGCGGGCGACGTAGGCCTGCTGCTCACGGATGTTGCCCATCAGCAGCGCCCAGGCGGCGTCGATGTCGGAGGAGGCGGTCGCCACGCGGACGGCGGCGAAGGGGTCCAACGACGCCTTCTCACCATAGGAGGCCCGGACCCGGTTCTGCTGCATGGTCACGTGCTCCTCGTAGGCGCCGCGGGCCATGCCGATGATCGGCGTGGTGATCGTGGTGGTGAACAGCGAGTGGAACTGCAGCTTGTAGAGGTCACCGGTGTTGACCGCCTGCCCGGGCCCCTTGCAGCGGCCGGTCTCGCCCATCGAGAGCGTGAAGGTCTCCGGGATGAAGACGTCCTCGACCACGATGTCGTTGGAGCCGGTGCCGGCCAGGCCGACGACGTTCCAGACGTCGACGATCTCGTAGCGCTCGCGCGGCACCAGGAACGTACGGAAGTCGACCACCTGGCCCTCGTCATTGAAGACGAGGCCGCCGAGCAGCACCCAGGTGGCATGGGCGCAGCCGGAGGAGAACGACCACCGGCCGGAGAGCGTGAAGCCGCCCTCGGTGATCGCCGCCTTGCCCATCGGCGCGTAGGAGGAGGAGACCCGGGTGTCGGGGTCCTCGCCCCAGACCGCCTGCTGGGCCTCGTCGTCGAAGAGCGCGATCTGCCAGGGGTGGACGCCCAGGACGCTGGAGACCCAGCCCGTCGATCCGCACGCCGAGGCGATGTCGCGCACACAGGTGTAGAAGTCGACCGGGTCCGCCTCGAGACCGCCGAACCGGGCCGGCTGCAGCAGCTTGAAGAAGCCGACCTCCTCCAGCTCCTTGACGCTCGACTCGGGCACGACCCGGAGACGCTCGGTCTCCTCGGCCCGCTCCCTGATCGTGGGCAGCAGGTCCTGCACCCCGTCCTTGACGGTCTGCGCGTCCTTGTGGGGGCGCTGTGTCGGTTCGCTCACCGCTCTGCCTTCCTGCATGGTGTCCCAATGACCTCGGACGGCGCGGTTCGTGCGCTGCCGATGGATCAATACTAGAACACGTTTCAGTTTTGTCGAGTCCCTGGGCGTGTTTCGTGCGCTGTCGTCTATGGTAGAACGTGTTTCAGTTCTGGGACAGTCGAGGTTGAGGGAGCACCATGGGACAGACCGACGAGACGTACGACGTCGTGGTCGTGGGCGCCGGAGGCGCCGGGATGACTGCCGCGCTCGCGGCCGCCCGCCGCCACGGGCTCGAGACCGTCGTCATCGAGAAGAGCGCCTACTTCGGCGGGTCGACGTCGCGCTCGGGCGGCGGGGTCTGGATCCCGCGCAACCACGCCCTCGAGGCGGCCCACCAGAAGGACTCCCCCGAGGACGCCAGCCTCTACCTCGAGTCGATCGTCGGCGACGTCGTGCCCAGCGACCGGCGCGAGACGTTCCTGGACCGCGGCCCGGAGGTGCTCTCCTTCGTCTGCGAGAAGACGCCGGTGCGGTTCAACTGGGTCCCCGACTACGCCGACTACCACCCCGAGGCCCCCGGCGGCCGCGGCGCCGGCCGCTCCGTCGAGCCGGCCCCGCTCGACGCCCGAATGATCGGCGAGGAGCTCTCGCGCCTGCATCCGCCCTATACGAAGTCACCGGCCAACATGGTCGTCACCCAGGCCGACTTCCGGAAGATCAGCCTCGGCATGCGCACGATCAAGGGCCCGATCACGATGGTCAAGATCGCGGTCGCGCGGATCCTCGCCGGACTCCTCGGGAAGAAGATGTACGCCATGGGCGCGGCGCTCGCGATCGGACTGCGCAAGGGGCTCCTGGATGCCGGCGTCGAGGTCCGCTACGAGTCCGAGCTGGTCGGCCTGGTCACCGAGGGCGGCCGGGTCGTGGGCGTCGAGGTGCGCCGAGGCGAGTCCGGTCCGACCACGGTGATCCGGGCACGGCGCGGCGTGATCCTCGGCTCCGGCGGCTTCGAGCGCAACCTGGAGATGCGGGAGAAGTACCTGCCCGCCCCGACCTCGGTCGAATGGACCACCGGCGCCTTCTCCAACACCGGCGGCGGGATCCTGGCAGGGATCGCGGCCGGCGCGGACACCGACCTGATGGACGAGTCCTGGTGGGGTCCGACGATCCCGTTCCCCGGGCGGCCGTGGTTCGCGCTCGCCGAGCGCAACCTGCCCGGCTCGATCATCGTCAACAGCGCGGGTAAGCGGTTCATGAACGAGGCACTCCCGTACGTCGAGGCCGTCCACGAGATCTACAAGGGCCATGCTGAGTACATTTCTGGGCGAGGCATCTCGCACGTCCCGGCCTGGCTGGTCTTCGACCAGCGCTACCGCAACCGCTACATCTTCGCCGGCCTCGGCCCCGGGCAGCCGTTCCCGGGCCGCTGGCTCAAGAGCGGGGTCGTCGTGAAGGCCTCGACGGTGGAGGCGCTGGCCGAGAAGATCGAGGTGCCCGTCGACGGCCTGCGCGAGACGCTGGCCCGGTTCAACGGCTTCGCCGAGTCCGGCGTCGACGAGGACTTCCACCGCGGCGAGTCGACCTACGACAAGTACTACTCCGACCCCACCGTCAAGCCGAACTGCTCGCTCAACGTCATCGACCAGGCGCCGTTCTACGCCGTCAAGATGGCTCCCGGCGACCTCGGCACCAAGGGCGGCCTGGTCACCGACAGGCGCGCCCGCGTCCTGCGCCCCGACGGCTCTCCCATCGAGGGCCTGTACGCCGCCGGCAACGTCTCCTCCGCCGTCATGGGCCGCACCTACGCCGGTCCCGGCGCCACCATCGGCCCCGCCCTGGTCTTCGGCTATCTGGCCGCCGAGGACTGCGCCGTCTCGCTCGAGAAGTCCCAGGACAAGGAGCACAGCTGATGCCCATCGACCCGACCAAGGCCATCGGCGCGGAGCTGCCGTCCCAGTCGTTCTCGTGGAGCTCGTCCGACGTGCTGCTGTACCACCTCGGCATCGGCGCCGGCTCCCGTCCCGGCGACGCGACCGACCCGGCAGCGCTGCGCTACACGCTGGACTCCGACGCCCTGACGGTGCTGCCGTCCTTCGGCGTCGTGGCACCGACCTTCCGCGTCACCGAGCCGCCGTCGCTCGACCTGCCGGGCTGCGACATCGACCTGGCCGCGGTGCTCCACGGCTCCCAGGAGATCCACGTCGACGGCCCGATCCCCACCTCGGGCGAGGCCGTCATCTCGACCCGGATCGCCGAGGTCTGGGACAAGGGCAAGGCCGCCGTCATCGTCCAGGAAGGCGTCGCCACGACCCCGTCCGGCGAGCCGTTGTGGACGGTCAGGAGCTCGATCTTCGTACGCGGCGAGGGTGGTTTCGGCGGCGAGCGCGGGCCGTCGACGTCGCTGCCGGTTCCCGACCGCGCGCCGGATGCCGTGGGTGCGTACGACGTCACCGAGCAGCAGGCGCTGCTCTACCGGCTGTGCGGCGACCGCAACCCGCTGCACGCCGACCCCGCCTTCGCCGCGAAGGCCGGCTTCCCGAAGCCGATCCTGCACGGGCTCTGCTCCTACGGCATCGTGCTGCGAGAGGCGACCGCTCTGCTCCTGGACGGGGACGCCACCCGGGTCGCCGGGTTCGGCGCCCGGTTCGCCGGGATCGTCTTCCCCGGCGAGACGATCTCGATCGAGGCGTGGGACGACCAGCCGAGGAACCTGGTCAAAGCCACGATCTCCTCGGCGGACCCGGCCCGCGACGGCGCCCCGGTCCTCGCCGACTGCTACTTGGAGGTGCGATGAGCCGCGCGAGCTGTAACACGCTGTTCGTAGGACTACTCGCCCTATTAGAACGACCGGATAGTCCTACGAACGACGTGTTACACGGGGGGACGGCATGAGCGGAACGGCACTGCCCGACGTACTCTCCCCCGCCGACGTCGAGGAGCGATTCGGTGGCTGGTCGGAGGAGACCGACGTGATCGTGGTCGGCTTCGGCGTGGCCGGCGGGGCCGCGGCGCTGGAGGCAGCCCGGGCCGGCGCCCGCACGATCCTCCTGGAGCGCGCTGCCGAGCCCGGTGGCACCTCGGCGATGGCCGGCGGCCACTTCTACCTCGGCGGTGGCACCGCGGTACAGAAGGCGACCGGGATCGAGGACTCGGCCGAGGAGATGTTCAACTACATCCGCGCGGTCTCCAAGGAGCCCGAGGACGACAAGATCCGGGCCTACTGCGACGACTCGGTCGAGCACTTCGACTGGCTCGAGGCGCTCGGCTTCGAGTTCGAGCGCACCTTCTGGCCCGGCAAGGCCGTCATCCAGCCCGGCACCGAGGGGCTGATGTACACCGGAAACGAGAAGGTCCACCCCTTCCGCGACCTCGCCGTCCCGGCGCCCCGCGGCCACAAGGTGCCGGTCCCTGGCGACACCGGTGGCGCCAAGCTGGTCGTCGACCGGATGGCCGACCGGCTGGCCGAGACGTCGGCGGTGATCCGCTACGAGACCGGTGCCACCAACCTGGTGATCGAGGACGGCCGCGTCGTCGGCCTGGCGTGGCGCCGGTTCGAGGAGCGTGGCGCGATCCGCGCCAAGGCGGTGATCCTCGCCGCCGGCGGCTTCGTCGGCAACGCCGACATGGTCGCCGAGCACACGCCCCGGCTCGGCGAGAAGCTCTTCCCGCTGGCCTCCACCTACGACGACGGCCTCGGGCTGCGCCTGGGCGCCTCCGCGGGCGGCCGCTGGCGGTTCATGGACGAGCCATTCCAGACCGCGCCGTTCTACCCACCCTCGATCCTGCTCACCGGGATCATCGTCAACAAGCACGGCAAGCGGTTCGTGGCCGAGGACTCCTACCACGCGCGTACGGCCGCGTTCGTCATGGAGCAGCCGGACTCGGCTGCGTTCCTGATCGTCGACTCGGCGCACATCGAGCACCCGAAGATGCCGCTGTGCCCGTTCATCGACGGCTGGGAGACGGTCGAGGAGATGGCGGCCGGCCTGGGCGTACCCTTCGACGCCCTGAACGCGACCCTGACCTCCTACAACGCCCATGCCGCCAACGGCGAGGACCCCGAGCTCCACAAGGCGCCGGAGTGGACCGAGCCGCAGGACACCGGCCCGTGGGGCGCCTACGACCTCTCGCTCGGCAAGGCGATGTACGCCGGGTTCACCATGGGCGGTCTGGCGACCACCGTCGAAGGAGAGGTACGCCGCGAGGACGGCTCCGCGATCGCGGGCCTCTACGCCGCCGGCGCCTGCGCGGCCAACCTCGCCCAGGACGCCAAGGGCTACGCCTCCGGCATGCAGCTCGGCGACGGCTCCTACTTCGGCCGGCGCGCCGGGCGACATGCTGCGGGGCTGGACTGACCGGCACGGGTGACGGGCCTCACAACCTCGGCTCGTCCGGCGAGACCGATCGCCGGCCGACCCCAGGTTCCGGCTAGTCTTTACAGACGCGCATCAAGCGAACTGTTGCCATATCACATATCTCTCCAGAGGTGAATGGCTTCGGTAAAATTTGGGACTTTCGACCCTACGCGCATCGCGAGCCTGGCTGGTTATGTATACGCGACGCCACGGGCATCGCCGGTGTTGGCTCTCCCGACGCGTCCGCAGGCCATCGTTCCCCACTCGACGCCTGTCGCCGAACTAGCCGAAAGGAATCCCCATGTTCGACTTCCGGAGCCCGGCCGGCCTCATGGTCATCGCCGCCCTGGTTGTCATCACGCTCGTGGTGGTCGGCGCAATCGCCGGCAACAGCCCTTCCTGATCCTGACGCCGAGCTTCCTGCCAAGGGAGCCGCAGGCCCCGGCTCGATGAGCCGGGGCCGCGTACGTTTCTCGACCGGTCCGGATCAGCGGCTGAAGACAGCCACCGTCCGAGCGGGAACCGTGAAGGTGCCCGAGCCCGCCTCGAACGTGGCCGTCTTCACGACCTCGTCCGAGCCGTCGGCCTGGGTCGGGTGCAGGCGGTAGCCGGCGCCCTCAGCCCCCTTCACCGTCTGCTGCTGCGTCGTCGTGGTCGCGTTGAAGACGACGACGAGGTCACCGATGCGCATGGTGATGACGCCCGGCGTCTCGTCCTTACCCGAGAGCGGGAACCCGAGCTTCTCCTGGACCTGGCCGGTGGTGGACAGATGGAAGGCCGGCTCGTCCGTACGGATCCTCAGCAGGTCCTGGTAGGCGGACGAGGCACCGTCGATCTCCGAGCAGCCCGGCGCCGTGGTCGAGGCCAGCAGCGGCTCGGCGAAGGGCCACTTGTCCTCGTTGTCCGCCGCGGGCGGCAGACCGCGACCGAAGCCGTTGCCGGCGTCGCAGTCCCAGTGGATGGCGTTGAACCAGTCGCCGGAGTCGTAGGAGTTGCGGTCCAGCGACTTCGAGCGGAGCAGGTCGGTGCCGGCCTGGGAGAGCGCCGGGCCCTGTGAGAGCGCGGCCGTGGCCATCGCGAGCACCTGCATCCGGGAGCGGTCCGCGGCGCTGGTCGAGGCGGGCAGCTTGAAGGTCAGCGCGTCGTAGAGCGACTCGTTGTCGTGGGCGTCGGCGTAGGCGAGCGCGTCTCCGGGCTCGTCCGCGTAGCCGGCCGGCGAGCCGTTGTAGTCGACCTGCGAGCCCTTCACCTGGTTGCCCGCGGTGTCGGTGAACGAGTAGTCGGCGAGGTTGCCGGACAGCCCGACCTTGATCAGGTCCTGGTAGTGCAGCAGCCGCGCCCTCTGCTGCGCCTCGGTGCCGTTGGCGGTCGAGGTGTTGGGGTCGGTGTAGAGACCGCTCGCGAAGCCCTGGACGCCCGGGTCGGCGTCGAACGGGCCGCCACCGCGTACGGCATCCCTGGCGCGGTCGCTGAACGTGGCGATGCCGGTGCCCGCCATGTTCTTCTGGGTGGCCTGCACGAAGCGGGCGTCGTCGGCGATCTCACCGAAGTTCCAGCCCTCGCCGTAGAGGATGATCTTCTTCCCGTCGACGCCGTCCTTCTCGAGCGTGAGGGTGTCGAGGGCCTTGCGGACGGCCAGGATGTTGGCCTTGGGGTGGTGTCCCATCAGGTCGAAGCGGAAGCCGTCGACCTTGTACTCCTTGGCCCACGTGAGGATCGAGTCGACGACGAGCTTGCCCATCATCGCGTTCTCGGGCGCGGTGTTGGAGCAGCAGGTCGAGTTGGCGACCGAGCCGTCGGCGAGGAGCCGCTGGTAGTAGCCGGGCACGATCTTGTCGAGCACGGACGTCTTCGCCTGGCCACTGCTGGTGGTGTGGTTGTAGACCACGTCCATGACGACGCGCAGTCCGTCCTCGTTGAGCGACTTCACCATCTGCCGGAACTCGACCGTCCGGTCGGTGCCCTCCGGATCGGTGGCGTAGGAGCCCTCCGGAACCGTGTAGTGGTAGGGGTCGTAGCCCCAGTTGTACGCATCCTTGGCCGCTGCCGCGGCGACACACTCCTGCTGCTCCTCGCTGTCCGGCGCGTAGGACGCGAGGTCGCAGTCGGGCGTGGTCTGGTCGCTCTTCCTCTCCGGGATCGTGGCGATGTCGAAGGCCGGCAGCAGGTGGACGTACGACGTGCCGGCCCCGGCCAGCTCGCGCAGGTGCCTCACCCCATCGCTGTCCTCGTCGGCGAAGGCGAGGTAGCCGCCCTGGTGGTCACTGGTCTCGTCCTCGACGGAGAAGTCGCGGATGTGGAGCTCCTGGATCTGGGCGTCCTTCATCGCCACGGCCTTCGGCTTCCTCAGCGTCGACCAGCCCTTGGGGGCGAGCGACCTGTCGCCGAGGTCGACGACGAGGCTGCGCTCGGAGTCCGCGGTGAGCGCGACCGAGTAGGGGTCGGTGACCTTGTTGGTGACGAGCTTCTGCACGCTCGGCGCCCACACGGTCACGGCGTAGCGGTACTCCTTGCCGCGCCAGGCCGTGGCGGAGCCGGTCACCGACCAGACGCCGCTGGCGTCGTCACGGCGCATCGGAACCCGCTTGGCGCCGAGCTCGAGCGAGACCTCGTGGGCGGTCGGTGCCCAGACGGACAGGGTGACCCTGCCGCCCTTGAACGTCGGCCCGAGGGACGCCTTCTCCGCCTTCTCGGCGTAGAGGTCGTCGAGGATGCCCTGCGTCTGGACACCTGTGCCCGTGACCAGGGCACCGTTGCCGATGCGCTGGGTGAGCAGGACCTGGCCGGCGAGCGCCTCGCGGATCCGGTCGCGGTCGCGGGTGTCGACGGTGAAGGCGGTGTAGTCCTTCAGGTGCGGGAACCGCGCCTTCTGCTCCTCGCTCAGCGTCGAGGCCTGGAGCCGCAGCCAGCGGCCTTTCCTGCTGAGCGCGCCGCCCTCGACGGTGATGCCGCCGTCGCGGTCGTAGACCAGCTGCGTCGACAGCGCCGAGCCGCTCGCCATCTCCTTCGGCAGCACCACGGTCTCCCGGTCGATCCACTGTGCCTGTGCCTTGCTCAGGTCGAGCGCGGGTGCCGAGCCGACCGACGGCAGCAGGTAGCCGGTGTCGCCGGAGTTGAGCCACACCTCGTGGCCGTACGTGGCCAGGTCGAGCGAGCGGTCGTTCGGGATGTCCTTCTCGTCGCCCTTGTGGACGATGTAGTTGAGCGAGGTGGCGCCGTCGACCAGCGGCACCTCGAAGGTGACGCCGTAGGCGTCCTCGCCGGTGGGCTGCAGCGGCTTGGACCACTCGGTCGGGCTGGCGGCGCCGGTCCAGGTGTGCAGGCCCCAGCCGTCGTAGTCGCCGTCGGCGCGGTGCAGATGGATGACCGCCTTGGACGTGTCGGGCGCAGGGTAGACGCCGTCGGGCCTGGTGGTCTGCTGGCCGTCGCTGCCGGTCTCGACCCAGACCTCGCCGGTCTCGGCGAGATCGATCCTCCGCTCGCCGCCGTCGGCAGTGCCGTCCTTCTCGACCGTGTACGTCACCGAGGACGCGCCCTCGGGAAGCTTCACCCAGGCGAAGGCGCCGTAGGCGTCGCGGCCGCTGAACTCACCGCTCTGGTCGCCAGAGCGCAGGGACCAGCCGGTGTAGTCGCCGTCGGCACGCCGGTAGTGCACGACCGCGTAGTCGCGGTCGACGGCGCTCGGGTTCTCAGCCTCGGGCGCCTGTCCGGCCGTGGTCTCGGCCAAGTCGCTCGCGGTGCGTCCGTCACGGTCGACCACCACCGCCTTGTAGCGCAGCGCGGTGCCGGCGGCGACGGTCTCGGGGACGTACTGGGTGATCTTGTAGGGGGCGTGGTCGACGGAGCCGAGCGTGCGCCACTTTCCGTTGCCGACCTGGGCGGCGAAGACCACGCGGGCACCGGCGGTCTCCCCCGGGTCGGCGGAGAGGGTGACCGTGCCGGTGGCGCCGGGGTCCGGTGCGGTCAGCGACAGGGTGGGCTTCGCGGTGGCCTCCGGAAGCTTCGCGTCGGCGCGCAGGACGACCGAGGAGAGCGCCGGGACGGTCACCTCGATCGTGCCGTCGGCCGCGGTCTCGGTGGCGTCGCCGCCGTAGATCGTCTTGAAGGCGGCCGACTCCACGGGCAGCGTGACGGTCTTCGCCTCGGTGGCGTTGTTGACCGCGACCACGTACTCGCGGTCCTCTCCGGTGCGCGAGAACGCGTAGACGGAGTCCTTGGCGTGGAGCTCGTGCTGGGTGCCGTCGGTCAGCGCCGGGTGGTCCTCACGGAGCTTCGCCAGAGCGGCGATCGCGGTGTAGACCGGATGGGTGGTGTCGTACGCGTCGTCGGCATGCGTGCGGTCGGTGCCGATCTGGTCGTCGTCGAGGTAGTCGGCGACCTTCGAGCCGAACAGCGTCTGGCGGGCGTCCTTGTCGCCGCCGGCGCCGGTGAAGCCCTGCTCGTCGCCGTAGTAGACGACCGGGTTGCCGCGGGAGAGGAACATCAGCTCGTTGGCGAGCCGGGTGCGCTGGACGAGCTCGGCGTCGGTCGCGCCGGGGTGGTCGGCCGCGAGGAAGGTGCCGATCCGGCCCATGTCGTGGTTGCCGAGGAAGGTGACCTGCTCGTAGGCGTTGGCCTTGTCCGTGGCGTACTTGTAGTCGTCGCCGAACACCTTGGCGAGCCGGTCGGCCGGAGCGCCCAACGAGGCGAAGGCGCGGGCCGCGTCCTGGAACGGGAAGTCCAAGGTGGCGTCGAGACGGCCGCGGGTGACGTACGGCGAGGTGACGTCGCTGTCGGCGGAGTAGACCTCGCCGAACATGAAGAAGTCCTCGCGACCCTGCTTGGCGGCGTACGCGTCCAGGGCGGTCGCCCACTCGGTCCAGAAGTCCAGGTCGACGTGCTTGACGGTGTCGATGCGGAAGCCGTCGATGTCGAAGTCGCGGACCCACCTCTGGTAGATCTTCGTCATCCCCTCGACGACCTCGGGACGCTCGGTCCACAGGTCGTCCAGGCCGCTGAAGTCGCCGTACGTGGTCGACTCGCCCTCCCAGGTGGAGTCGCCGCGGTTGTGGTACAGCGTCGGGTCGTTGAGCCAGGACGGCACCATCTCGCCGGTGTTGCCCGGCGTGTAGGGGAACGAGTCCTCGTCGACCTTCGCGGCGTCCGAGCCTGGCTCGGCGTCGTCGAAGGGACGGCCCTCGGTGTCGAGGTACGGGAAGGCGCCCTTGGGGCGGTAGCCGTACTTCTTCTCCGCGTAGTCGACGGTGTCGGCGGTGTGGTTGGTGATGACGTCGAAGAAGACCTTCATGCCCTTGGCGTGGGCCGCGTCGACGAGGATCTCGAGGTCCTCGTTGGTGCCGAAGTGCGGGTCGACCCGGGTGAAGTCGGTGATCCAGTAGCCGTGGTAGCCGGCCGAGGCGTTCGCGCCCTCTCCCTGGACGGGCTTGTTCTTGAAGATCGGCGCCATCCAGATCGCGGTGGTGCCGAGGCCCTTGATGTAGTCGAGCCGTTCGGTGAGCCCCTGGAGGTCGCCGCCCTGGTAGAAGCCCTTGTCGGTCGGGTCGAACCCGGTCTCGGTACGGCTGCCGGTCAGGCCGCCCTTGTCGTTGGAGGTGTCGCCGTTGGCGAACCGGTCGGGCAGCACGAAGTAGAACTGCTCCTTCGTCGCCTCATGACGGGCCGGCTCGGCGGCCAGCTTGGCGTCCGACGGCGGCTTCGGGGCGACGGCGGTCGCCGGCTCCGACGTGGCCGTCTGCAGCACCGTGGCGAGCAGTGCGGTCGCGAGCACGGTCGCTGCGATCCTGGGCGCGCCGTGTGCGCCACTTCTTCGATTCACCTTGAGGGGCCTCTCTGGATTGTGCGGGGGCATGCGGTGGAGACCGGCCGTCCGGCGCCCATGGGGGTCGGCGCCGGACGGTCGGCTGAGGGGATCAGCTGCAGGTCGTCGCGCCGACGTGCAGCGCGAGGGCGGTGTTGGCCCCGAGGGTGGCGGTGAACTGGCCGGAGCCGTTCACGGCAACGCTCTTGCCGCTCTGGACGTCGCAGTAGGTGCCCGCTGCGAGCGACGTCTGGAAGGTGCGGGTCAGCGACGAGGACTCGTGGTTGATCGCGACGTACGCCTTGCTGCCTCGCCCGAAGGCGATGGCGTCGCCGCCGTTGTCCCACCAGTTGGTGACGGCCTGGCCGCGAACGGTGTTGCGGAAGGCGACCATCTTCTTGATCTCGGGCCAGGCGTGCTGGCACTTCCAGCCGTCCTGCCAGCAGGCGTTGACGGTGCCGGCGTTGGGCGGGCCGGCGTCCTTGTCGCTCCACTCGTAGCCGGAGTGGATGTCGGGCGAGCCGTAGGGCCAGGCCAGCATGAAGACGTTGGCCAGGGTGTAGTTGGCGCCGTCCTTGTAGTTGAGGGTGTCGCCGCCGCGCTCGGTGTCGTGGTTGTCGACGAAGACGGCCGAGCTGCCCGAGGACATGTAGCCCCAGCCCTCGCCGTAGTTCTTCAGGTAGGCGAGGTTCTCGTTGTTGAAGACCCGCTTCAGGTCGCGGGCGTAGCGGAACTCCTGGACGTCGCCGTTGCCGAGGTACTCGCTGGGCGAGACCGCCTCCCCCGCGCCGAAGATGGCCTCCTGCTTCCAGTAGGCGTTCGGGTTGCTGAGGCGGGACTTGATGTTGGCCAGGTCGGAGGCGGCCATGTGTTTGGCGGCGTCGATCCGGAAGCCGTCGACGCCGAGCGAGAGCAGGTCGTTCAGGTAGCCGGCGATCTTGCCGCGTACGTAGTCCTCGCCGGTGTCGAGATCGGCGAGACCGACCAGCTCGCACTCCTGGACGTTGGTGCGGTCCTGGTAGTTGCTGATCGTGGCCGTGCAGTTGTCCAGGTCGTAGCTCGAGTAGAGACCGGGGTAGGCGTACTTGCTGTACGACGAGCCGCCGGTGCCGGTCCCGGAGCCCGCGGACATGTGGTTGATGACGGCGTCGGCGACGACCTTCACGCCGGCGGCGTGACAGGTGTCGATCATGTTCTTGAAGGCGGTGCGGTCACCCAGCCGGCCGGCGATCTTGTAGCTGACGGGCTGGTAGGACGTCCACCACTGCGAGCCTTGGATGTGCTCCTGCGGCGGGGACACCTGGACGTAGCCGTAGCCGGCCGGGCCCAAAGTGCTGGTGCATTCGCGGGCAACCGAGGCGAAGTTCCATTCGAACATCACCGCGGTGACGTCCTTGTCTCCCGGTGGCGCGGCCTGTGCTGGGGCCGAGACCGGGATCGTGAGCGCGACAGCAGCTCCCGCCGAGAGGGCAAGTGCGGCAGCCATGGACTTTCGGGCCATGGATCCTCCTAGGTCGAAGGCAACGCGCCGTGTCCGGATGGGGGTGGTGGGGTGACACAGCGCGGCTGAATCTTGCTGCAAGATCTTGCAGGCCGACCGTATGAGTGATGCCGGTCACACGTCAACCCCTGACGTGTGGACATCTCAAAGCAGCACCCCCGGGCGTGGCCCAGGGGTGCAAGACTTTGCGCAAAATTTCAGAGCCGCGCCTCGGCGGTCCGGCGCGGTCAGGGTGCCGTGAGCACCAGTCCGCTCGTCGGTACGCCGGTGCCCGCCGTCACGAGCACATGGGCTGCGCCGGCGACCTGGTTCACGGAGGTGCCGCGCACCTGCCGTACGCCCTCGGCGATGCCGTTCATGCCGTGCAGGTACGCCTCCCCGAGCTGGCCGCCGTGGGTGTTCACGGGCAGCCGTCCGCCGAGCTCGATGGCCCCGTCGCGTACGAAGTCCTTGGCCTCTCCCCTGCCACAGAAGCCGAGCTCCTCCAGCTGCATGAGTACGTAGGGGGTGAAGTGGTCGTAGAGGACGGCGGTGTCGATGTCGGCCGGAGTGAGACCGGACTGGCGCCACAGATCCTTGGCGACGACGCCCATCTCGGGGATGCCGATCTCGTCGCGGTAGTAGGAGGTCATCACGTACTGGTCGGCGGCGCTGCCCTGGGCGGCCGCGGCGATGGTGACCGGCGGATTCGGCAGGTCGCGGGCCCGCTCGGGGCTGGTGACGACGATCGCGACGGCGCCGTCGGACTCCTGGCAGCAGTCGAGCAGGTGGAGCGGGTCCGCGATCATCCGGGAGGCCTGGTGGTCCTCGAGGGTGATCGGCTTCTGGTAGAAGAACGCGGCGGGGTTGGTCGCGGCGTGGCGCCGGTCGGCGACCGCGACGGCACCGAAGTCCACGCTGGTCACGCCGTAGTCGTGCATGTAGCGGCGAGCCTGCATGGCGACCGTCGCCGCAGGGGTCGAGAGACCGAGCGGGTAGGTCCAGGCGTTGTCGATGCCGTTGGTGTTGACCTGCTGCGCGGCCCACGGCTGCACCTGCCCGAAGCGCTGCCCCGAGCGCTCGTTGAAGCCGCGGTAGGCGACCACCACATCGGCGACGCCCGTCGCGACCGCCATCGCGGCCTGCTGGATCGTCGCGCAGGCCGCGCCGCCGCCGTAGTTGATCCGCGAGAAGAACCTCAGGTCGCCGATCCCGAGCTCGCGAGCGAGCGCGATCTCGGCACTGGTGTCCATGGTGAACGTGGTCAGCCCGTCGACGTCCGCCGGGGCGAGTCCGGCGTCGTTCAGGGCGGCTCTGGTCGCCTCGACGGAGAGCTGGAGCTCGGACCTTCCTGACTCCTTGGAGAACTCCGTCGCACCGATACCGACGATCGCCGCCTTCCCGCTCAGGCTCATGCCGCGATCCTGACCGTTCCGGTCACGTGCGCACCGAGCGACACCGTGCCGGTGACGGTGATCGTGGCGATCCCGTCGGTGACCTCGGTGACCTCGCCGGAGAACGACAGCGTGTCGTAGGGGTAGGCCGGGGCGCCCAGCCGGATCGCGATGCCCTTGATCTGCACCTCGGGGCCGGCCCAGTCGGTGACGTACCGCTCACAGAGCGCCGTCGAGGTGAGGATGTTCATGAAGATGTCCTTCGAGCCGGCCGCCTGGGCACGGTCGCGGTCGTGGTGAACGTCTTGGAAGTCTCGCGTCGCGATCGCCGTGGAGACGACCAGCGTCGGGGTGATCGGGAGCTCCCAGACCGGGATCTCGTCGCCAGCCTTCATCAGGGCCTCCTCCAGATCGGGAGCGTCAGCTCCTCATCGATGACGTTCCAGTCGACGACCAGGCGCTCGCCTATCCGCAGGCCGTCCTCGCCCTCGGGCGGCACGCCGGTCACCTCAGCCACCATGCGTACGCCCTCGGGCAGGTCCAGCAGGGCCACCACCAGCGGGAGCTCCTTGCCGGGCAGCTTCGGCGCGTGGACGACGGTGAACGAGTAGACGGTGCCCTCGCCCCGGGCGACGACATGTCCGCGGTCGTAGGCGTCGCAGCTCAGGCACGCCGGGCCCGGCGGGTGGCGCAGTGCCCCGCAGGCGTTGCAGCTCTGAATCCGCAGCTCCTGCTTGGCGGTGCCTTCGAAGAAGTACGCGTTGTCCCGGCCGATCACCGGCCGCACCGGGCCGCTCATGCCGTCACCTTGGGAACGAACTTGAGGACGCGGAACAGCATGGTCGCGACCCGCTCCTCGCCCACGTACCAGGTGCTCCTGGAAGTCACGAAGTAGCCCACGCCCATCCCGGTGCTCTTCGGGCCGACGACGGAGTCGAGGGCCGTGGTGACCCGAACCTGCTCGCCGACGCGGAGGTAGCGGTCGTAGCTCTGCTCGGAGTTGGTGCCGAGGACGCCGTTGAAGCCGGCGTCGGTGAGCACGTTCATCATCGCGTGGAGAGGGTCTCGGTCGGGGTGCTTCCCGCCCTGGCCGTACATCGTCCAGACCTGTGCCATCGACGGCGGCGCCTCGCCCTGGTGGAACCGCTCGGACTCCAGGCCCATCGCCTCGAGCCAGTTGTTGATCGTGGGCTGGTTGACCACGTCGCGGGCGTCGCGCTCGGCGGCCTCGCCCCACGACTTGACCTCCTCGGCGGCGGCCATGATCTTCTCGTGGATCGCCTCGTCGACCAGCGTCTGCTTCTCGCTCATCGCGGCACCCTCGGCATCCCGAGACCGAACATCGCGATCAGCTCGCGCTGGACCTCCTGGACGCCGCCACCGAAGGTGAGCACGAGGTTCCGCTTCGCCTGGGCGTCGAGATAGTCGAGCAGGCTCTTCGTGACGGCATCCCCAGGGTCGCCATGGCGATGCACGAGGGCGATCAGGTCGGCGAGCAGGTGCTGGACCTGGTCGGCCGCGAAGACCTTCGACGAGGACGCATCGGCGACCTCGATGTCCCCGGCCTCCGCTGCCTTGGCGACCTCCCAGTTGAGCAGCTCGTTGACCCGGAAGACGGCGGTGGTCTTCCCGATCAGCGCGCGTACGTCCGGGCTGTCGGTGATGCCCTGGGACTGTGCCCACCGGAGGACGCGATCGCGCAGACCCTCGATCCGGCCAGCGGGGCCGAGCATGACGCGCTCGTGGTTGAGCTGGGTCGTGATCAGCTTCCAGCCCTTGTTCTCCTCCCCCACCAGCATGTCGGCCGGGACGCGGACGTCGTTGAAGTAGGTCGCGTTGACGTGGTGGGAGCCGTCGGCGGTGATGATCGGGGTCCAGGAGAAGCCCGGGTCGGTGGTGTCGACGATGAGGATCGAGATGCCCTTGTGCTTGGGAGCGTCCGGGTCGGTGCGTACGGCCAGCCAGATGTAGTCGGCGGCGTGGCCGCCGGTGGTCCACAGCTTCTGGCCGTTGACGACATAGTGGTCGCCGTCCCGCCTGGCCGTGGTGCGCAGCGAGGCCAGATCGGTGCCCGCCTCGGGCTCGGAGTAGCCGATCGCGAAGTGAACCTCACCGGCGAGGATCCGGTTGAGGAACATCTCCTTCTGCTTGTCGGTGCCGTAGCGGATCAGCGTCGGGCCCACCGTCTGCAGGGTCACCGCCGGCAGGTGCACGTCGGCGTACTGCGCCTCGTTGGCGAAGATCGTCTGCTCGACCTCACCGAGGCCGTGGCCGCCGTACTCCTTGGGCCAGCCGACGCCCATCCAGCCGTCGTCGCCGAGCTGTTTGATGAGCTTCTGGTAGGTCGGGCCGTGTCGGTCCCACGATCCCTCGGGACCGGGATCGCCCGGCTCGCCCTCGTGCGAGAGGCCTGCGAAGTAGGCCCTGACCTCGGACTTCAGGCTGCGCTGCGCCTCGGTGAGCTCGAGGTTCTTGGCCTCCGCGGTCTCGACGGGGACGTCGGCAGCCGAGGTGTTGAGCTGGTGGGCGATGTCGGTGCCCCAGGTCGTGAACGCGAGCAGCGGGTAGGTCACATCGACACCCATGCCGCCGTGGAGGTGGTGGCAGGTGCGGAAGGCGTACGGCGCGACCTGACTGGCCCAGTAGGCAGCGACCTTCAGGTCGACGTCGGCAGCTCGCTGGTCGGCGATGGCGGCGACCGCGTTGTCGGCGGCGAGGTCGAGCGTGCGGGAAGTGACGTAGACGTCGGCCAACTGCAGCGCGACCGCCTGGAACTCCGCGAGGGCACGGCCGAACTGCTGCCGGTTCTTCACATAATCGGCTGTCAGGTCCCGGGCACCGGCGAGCACGCCCGCGGCGCTCACCGCGAGCCCGGCGGTCGCGAGACCGGTCAGAGCCTCGAAGGCTCCCTCGCCCAGCGGCTCTGCCGGGGCTTCCTCGAGCACGACGGTGTGTTGTGGCAACTCACCCGACACGCTCGCGGGAGTCAGTGTGACTCCCGGGCCGCTCGGGTCGACGAGCACCACGACCGGCTCCCCGGTCTCGGCGGCGGTCGCGGTGACCAGGAGGCGGGAGCTCTCGGCGGCGTACGTCACTCCGGTCTTGCGACCGCTGACGGTGCCGTCCCGGAAGCTGGCCGAAGGGGTCTGCGGGCGTCCCGGCTCGAGCCACGCCGGGGTCAGCAGCGTCTCGCCGCTCGCCACCCCGGGCAGGATCGCGCTCTGCTGCTCGGTTGTCCCGTGACCGGCCAGCGTCAGCGCACCGACGGCGAGGGTCTCCCAGACCGGCACCCGCACCGCATGGCGCCCGGCCTCCCGCACCAGCACCGCGACCTCCGCCGGCCCGAACCCCTCACCGCCCTGGGCCTCCGGCACGGGCAGTGCGGTCAGGCCGGCGCTCGCCCAGGCCGACCAGTCACCACGGTCGGACTCGCGGGCAAGGACCTCGGCCACCACGCTGCGTACGGCATCGAGCGTCTCGTCTCCCATGAGCCAAACTGTAACGTGTTCTAGTTCTGATCGCGAGAGGGCTCGCTGTCCTATCGCGGCAGGACTTATCGGGGCAGGCCGAGGATCTGCTCGGCAGCCACGTTGCGGAGCACCTGGGTGGTTCCGCCGGCGATCGAGAGGCAGCGGGTTAGCTGAGACTGGTGCAGGTCCTCCCTGACCTGCGGGTCGTCGGTGAGCGCCAGCGGGCCGAGGAGGTCGACGACGAGCTCGGAGGCGTCCTGACGGTTGCGTACGGTCAAGAGCTTCGCCACCGAGGACTCCGCGCCCGGTCCGCGCCCGGCGAGCGCCTTGAGCGTGGAGCGTACGCCGAGCAGCGAGCAGACCGTCGAGAGCGCGACGGCATGGCCGACCCGGGCGAGATCGGCCCCACCGCGACCACCGGCGAGCACCACCGCGCGCTCGACACTGCCGCCGAGGTTGGTCGAGGCCATCGCGACCCGCTCGTTGGCCAGCGTCGTACGGGCCAGGCGCCAGCCGCCGTCGACCTCGCCGACGACGAGGTCGTCGGGCACGAAGACCCCGTCGAGGAAGACCTCGTTGAAGAGGGCGTCGCCGGTCAGCTCGCGCAGCGGGCGGACGTCGATCCCCTCGCTGCGCATGTCCACCAGGAAGTAGGTGATGCCCTTGTGCTTGGGGACGTCGGGGTTCGTGCGCGCCAGGCAGATCGCCCAGTCGGCGTCGGCCGCGAGCGAGGTCCACACCTTCTGGCCGGTCAGTCTCCAGCCGCCCTCGACGCGCTCGGCGCGAGTCGCCAGGGAGGCCAGGTCCGAGCCGGCACCGGGCTCGCTGAAGAGCTGGCACCAGAAGATCCGGCCGCGCAGCGAGGCCTCGACGAACCTCTCGCGCTGGGCGTCGGTGCCGTGCTTCAGGATGGTCGGCACCGCCCACCCGGCGATCTTGATGTCGGGCCGCGACACGCCGGCCGCGGCGAGCTCCTCGTCGATGACGAGCTGCTCGACGGGACCGGCACCGAGCCCGTACGGAGCGGGCCAGTGCGGCGCGAGAAGGGCCGCGTCGACGAGCGCATCGCGGCGCTCAGCCTCGGGAAGCGCCGCGATCGCGGCAACGGCTTCCTGTGCTCGGGGACGAATCACGTCGTCCTTGCCGTCGAGGTCGACACGGACCGAGCGGCGGATGCCGGCCACGGCGTGCTCCGCCAGCGCGACCGCATGGGCGTCGCCGCCACCGAGGAGGCTTCGCAGGGCGACCGCACGGCGCAGATAGAGGTGGGCGTCGTGCTCGAAGGTGAAGCCGATGCCGCCGAGGACCTGGATGCAGTCCTGGGCCGCCCGGACCGCTCCGTCGAGCGCGGCGACGCCGGCGACCTCGGCTGCGAAAGCCCACTGGTCGACGTCGCCACCCTCGGCCGACGCCGCCGCGTCCCATGCCGCAGCGGCCACCGCCTCGGCGGTCTCCAGCATCTGGGCGCACAGGTGCTTGATCGCCTGGAACGACCCGATCGGCGCCCCGAACTGCTCGCGCACCTTCGCGTACTCCACCGCCGTCGTCAGGCACCACTGCGCGATCCCGGAGGCCTCCGCGGCAGCGAGCGTGAGGGCCGTACGCCGCACCGCCTCGCCGCGCAGGCCCGGGACCTCGACCGCCTCGCTGACATCGATGTCGACCCGCACCTCGGCGATTCGCCTGGTCAGATCGGGGCCCACCTGGGGACGTACGTCCGCCTGCTCGGCCGTCAGGAAGAACCAGTGCTCCTCGCCGTTGGCGCCGCGGGCACCGAGCAGCAGCTGTGCCGCCCCGCCTCCGTCGTAGGCGACGGGAACCGTTCCCTGGAGGCGGTCGCCGAGCTCGAGCACCGGGTCGAGCGCGATCCCGCAGCCGCTGGCGGTGACGGCCCCGACCACGTCGCCGAGCCCGGCCGCGCCCGCAAGGAAGGCGGCGACCGTGCTGCCGAGCAGCGGGCCCGGAAGCAGCTCATGAGCGCAGGCCTCGAGCGCCACAGACGCATCCAGCAGCGTCCCGCCACCACCGTTCGGCTCAGACGCCGCGATGCCAGCGACGCCGTACTCCTCGACACCCCGCCGCACCTCGTCGAAGTCCGCGGAGGCGGTGCCCTCTGCGGCGCGGGCGATCGCGATGCCACCCAGCCCCTTGGCCCAGTCGCGCAGGCTCTCACTGAGGGCTTGGTGTTCGTCGGTGATGCCGATCGGCACAGGGACCTCCTACTATTTCCGTCTGGTTCCGCGGCCTTCAGGAATAGAGACTGATGTAGAACGTGTTACAAGTCTAGACTCACGGAGGAACGTGTTTCACTCGCGGGCGCCGTTGCGGTTAGCCTGAGAGCCACAGATCGAGATCCGGTCATAGTCCTAGGGGGACAACCAGTGACGTCCGTCAGCACGGAGCCACGCGACACCGATGGCCCGACTCCGGCCACCCCGCCCACCGGCGGTTCCGCGGCCCAGCGAGAGCGCCGCCGGCGCATCCTCGACGCCACGATCAGCCTCGCCGCCGAGGGTGGCTTCGACGCCGTGCAGATGCGCGCCGTCGCCGAGCAGGCCGAGGTCGCGCTCGGCACCCTCTACCGCTACTTCCCCTCGAAGATCCACCTGCTGGTCTCCGCGCTGGCGCGTGAGTTCACCAAGGACGTCGACCGCTCCGCCATCCGGGCGACACCGGGCGACACCGCGCACGAGCGGATCATGTACGTCCTCAACCGCCGAACCCGCGCCCTGCAGAAGCAGCCCAAGCTCACCGAAGCCCTCGTCCGCGCCTTCATGTTCGCCGACCAGTCGGTGACCGGCGAGATCCACGAGGTCGGCACCAGCCTGACCACCGTCATCGCCCGCGCCATGCACGGCACCCCCGACCACGGCGAGGTCACCGAGGAGGAGGCCGCCATCATCCGGATCATCTCCGACGTATGGCTCTCCGCCCTCATCTCCTGGGTCACCGGCCGGATGGACGAGAAGGACGTCGAGAAGTCGATCGACGTCGCCGTACGCCTCCTGCTGCGCTGAAAGGTCACCTCGGGCAGTAGTCCTGGTCCTTCTTGAGCGCAGCCCAGTCCTCCGGCCTCATCGCCCGTGCGCAGCTCACGCTCCAGGTGAGCGCATAGGGGTGCCCCTCGGCGGTGCCGGTGATCCCGAACTCGCGGCCGCCAGGAGCCTTGATGGTCATCGTCTCGCGCTTGCCATGGTCGACGTAGTCGACCTCGAGCACCCAGCGGCAGGTCGGCCCCGAGCTCGTCGCGGTGATCGGGATGACCACCGTCTCCCCCTTGGAGAGGATCACCGTTCGGGTGGTGAAGTAGGGCGAACCGTCCTTCTCCGAGGTCAGCGCCGGCACCGGCGCGCTCACGTCCGTCCGTAGCAGGATCTTGTCTCCCCCTCCACCTTGGCGAATGTCTTCCACGACCGTGCCCTGGCGCAGGATCGACGTGCACGGTCCGGAACGCTTGGGCCGCAGATCGGTGATCACCACGTCCTCACTGTGCCGGCCGACCAGGGTGACCTCCCAGGTCACGTTTCCGACGGCATACCAGTCGTACTTCGCCTGCCAGTCAAGATCGTTGACCGCGCTCATCGCTTGGTCGACGTTCTCGAACGGCGCGGCGCGTGCACCCTCCGGGATCAGCACCGGCCCGCTCATCGCCTGCCTGCGCACGTCCACCAGCTGGATGCCCTTGCCCGGATCGCTCCAGCCTTCGGGCAGGAGCCCGGTGAAGAGATTCTGCAGGCCGGAGCCGAACGTCGCCCCCAGCGAGACCAGGACCAGGCCGACGACCCAGGCGGTCGGCTTCTTCAGCAGCGACACCGTCCACGGCAACACACCCCGTCGGCGTACGTCGCCGGCCGGTGTCGGCGCCTCCGTCGCGGCCTCCGTCGCGGCCTCCTCGGGCTCCTCAGCCCTCTGCTTGGTCATCGGCCCATGCTCCCCTCGGGTAGACGCTCAGCCGACTCCGGCTCAGTCACGGATCCGCCGGAAAGCCGAAGCGCGAGCGCCACGGCGACCCCGGTCGCCCAGCCGAAGCAGGCAGCGAAGCGAAGCGCGTCGGCGACGTTGTCGAACGCCCGGGTGTAGGCCGGCGGGCCGAGCTCGAGAACCGGGAAGATGGCTCCTTCGACCAGGCCCACGACCACGGCGAGCACCGCGACCATACCCCAGCACCGCATGACGACGCCGAGTACGCTCGGCTCCGCGCCGCGTTGCCAGCGAGCCACCACCAGGCGGATCGCGAGCCAGATGAGTGCCACCAGGACGACCGAGCTCAGCGTGCGCGGTAGCCAGATCAACGTGTCGAACGTGCCGCCGAGCGAGTAGGGGTCATCGGGCGCCGCGAGGCTGGTATGGGCGAACCAGACCAGGTGCACCCAGGCCTGACGCGCACTGACGGTGGCGTCGGAGTAGGCATCGGGACCGTAGTCCCAGGCGAAGCCGCCGACGAGCGCGAGAGCCAGCGTCGGAAGCGCGCCCCAGGTCGCGACCCGAACGGCCCGCACTCGTCCCTGCGCACGGCTCAGTCTCGGCGTCTCCGCCGTCGCTGGCTCGTCGTCACGTTCGCCGTGTTCCACAGCAGCGGCCGTGAGCTGGGCCAACGTCACCACGTGCGCCGCCACCACGCCGCCGACCAGTCCGAGGCTGAGGCCGAGCCAGATCCCGTCGTCGGGGAGCGACCACACCATCGCCGACAACGTCGCGGCCCCGTCGGGTGATGCCTTGGCGGCCCCGAGGATGACGAACAGGTTCGTGAGTCCGCCCGCCAGAAGGGACGCACCCAACACTCGGCCGGCAACTGCATAGGCGCCGTCCGCTCCGGTTCGGAGGCTCGCGTAGACCAACACGGAGAGGAGGACGACGAAGACCAGCACCGGCCACGCGGACTCGGGCGCGACGGCGTACTCGTACCTGACCACCGATCCCCAGAGGAACGACAGGCCGTCGAGCACCCGGGCCAGGAACGCCCCGAACCACGCATGCCCGCGCGCTTGCCAGAGCGCGGACACGCTGCCGGTGTTGATCGGGACCGCCAACGCGAACGAGTAGAACCAGGCAAAGACGGCGATCACGGCCAGAGTGGCGAACGCACTGCGTCGTCGAGACAAGTTCTGTTGGCTTTCGGTTCGTCCCCGGTGACTGAAAAACTTCGCGTCGCAGTATGCCGGAGACGAGCCTCCCGCGTGGCCGACTCACCTACGCCGAGAAGTCGCTCCCGTCGGCCGAGATGGCACCGCAGTGACGTCTCGGCCGACGTACGTGACGCCTCGGCCGACGCGGGGGACGCTTCGGGCGGGGTGGGTCAGCCGCCGAAGGCGTGGGTGGCGGTGGCGCCGCCGTCGATGGCGATCTCGGCGCCGGTGACGAAGCTGGACTCGTCGGAGGCCAGGTAGACGTAAAGGGGCGCGATGTCCGCGGGGTGGCCGACACGCTTGAGAGCGACCTTCGAGGCACCGAACTCCATGGCGGCGTCGTCGGCGCCGACGCCGCGGGTCATGGAGGTGTCGATCATTCCGGGATGGACGGAGTTGACCCGGATGCCGCTGGGGCCGACCTCGAGGGCGGCGGCCTTGGTCATGCCGCGGATGGCGAACTTGGTGGAGGTGTAGCCGGCCACGAACGCCATCCCGGCCAGGCCCTCGATCGAGGAGGCGTTGATGATCGAGCCGCCGCCGTTCTCCTTCATCGTCGAGATCACCGAGCGCATCCCGAGGAAGCAGCCGAGGGTGTTGACCCGCCACAGCAGCTCGAACTCCTCGACCGGCTGGGTCAGGATCTCGCCGAAGCGCAGGATGCCGGCGTTGTTGGCAAGGACGTTGACCGGGCCGTACGTCTCGGCGGTCTCGGCCACGAGCGCCGTCCAGGACTCCTCCGAGCTCACATCGTGGTGCACGAAGAGCGCGGACTCCCCCAGCTCCTCGGCGAGCAGCTTTCCGGGCTCGTCGGCCACGTCGGCGATCACCACTTTGGCGCCCTCGGAGACGAAGGCGCGCGCGATGGCGGCTCCCTGTCCCTGCGCACCACCGGTCACGATCGCGGTCTTGCCCTCGAGACGTGCCATCACTGCTCCTCTAGGTCTTTCAGCTTCAGCTGCATGATCGAGTCGGCCGAGAACCCGGCCGCGGGGTCACGGTCGGCGAACCAGCCGCCGACCTGCTTGTCGAGCGAGTCCTGGTCCCAGGCGGCGTTGTCGAAGCGCTCGGCCACCGTGGGTGGCGCGAGGACGGCGATCATCCCGCCGTAGACGACGAAGACCTGTCCGGTGATCGCGGCGGCAGCCGGCGAGGCGAGGTAGGTGACCAGCGGCGCGACGTGCTCGGGCCCGTAGGAGTCGCCCGAGAGCACGCCCTCGGTCATCGCGGTCGCGGCCCGCGGGCAGATCGCGTTGGCGCGTACGCCGGAACGGCCCATCGAGCGCGCCGTCGACATCGTCAGCGCGGTGATCCCCGCCTTCGCGGCACCGTAGTTGGCCTGTCCGGGAGGCCCGGACAGGAACGCCTCCGAGGAAGTGTTCACCACCGCGGCGTCCACCGGTGCGCCCGTCGACTTCGCGACCGAGCGCCAGTGGGCCGAGGCGTTGCGGGTCAGCAGGAAGTGGCCGCGGAGGTGCACGCCTACGACGAGGTCGAACTCCTCGTCGGACATGTTGAAGAGCATCTTGTCGCGGGTGATGCCCGCGTTGTTGACCACGATGTCGAGCCCGCCGAGGTCGTCGACGGCGGCGGCCATCATCGCGTCTGCCGTGGCACGCTCGCTCACGTCGCCGGCCGCGATCACCGCCTCGCCACCGAACCCGCGGATCTCCTCGGCCGCCTCCTCGGCGGCGCCCGGCAGGTCGTTGAGCACTACCCGGGCACCGGCCCGGGCCAGGGCGACCGCCTCGGCGCGGCCCAGACCCGCTCCGGCTCCGGTGACGATCGCGATTCTTCCATCCAGGTCAACGCTCACGTGGTGCTACTCCTCGATCCTCAGGGCCGCCTTGGGGCAGCCGGCCACGGCCTGCTCGATGCGGCCACGGTTCTCGTCGGTCACCGACGGGTCCTCGATCTGCAGGTAGTCGTCGTCATCGATCTCGAACACGTCGGGAGCGAACGCCTCGCACATCCCGTTGGACTCGCACAGGTCGAAGTCCGCGATCACCTTTGCCATGTCCGTCTCCTTTGTCCTTACGCCGTCGTTGAGCCGTCATCAACAGAGCCCTGGCCGGGCAGCGCGCCCAGCTTGCGATGGTCCCAGCTTGCGACCTTGTCGGGCTCGATGACGATGCCGACGCGCTTGTGTGCCTGCTTCGAGACCAGGTCCTCGCCGAGCTCACCCAGGTCGGCTCCACCGGCCATCCGGGTCATCACGCGCAACCCGATGCCCTTGATCTCGTCGTAGTCCTCGACGAGTCTCGCCCGCCCGGTGATGCTCACCCCGCGCAGCTCGAAGTAGTCGACGCCGTCCTCGACCAGGCAGGTGACCCGCGGGTCACGCCGTAGGTTGCGAACCTTCTGCGACGGCCCGTAGGTCCAGAAGACGATCCTGCCCTCGTCGAGCACGTAGAACAGCGTGGTCAGGTGCGGAGCGCCGTCGGGACCGACGGTCGCGACCTGCACCTTCATCTGCGAGCCGAGGAAGTCCTCGATCTCGGCGTCGGTCAGCTGTACGGACTGGCGTGAGCCGGCCATGTGCCCTCCTCGAGCAGTGAAACTAGAACACGTTCTACCATATCAGGGTGGAGTGATCCCTTGGCGGGACCTCATGGTGAGACTAGGCCCTCCGCCTCAGGCTCCGCTTCGACTAGGAGGCGGCCTTCATCTCGGAGATCAGCCAGCCGCCGTCGTCCTTGACCAGCGTCAGCACCTCCCAGGTCGGGCTGACCACGGTGTTCTTCGTCTTCGGCGCGGTCGCGCTCTGGTTGACGAAGAGCAGCACCTTCGCGGACTCCTCGGTGGCCGAGATGATGGAGGCGGCACAGTCCTCGTCGACGCAGGCCTTGCCCTCCTCGGCCGCCTTCGCACCCTCCTCGGAGAGCGGCGCCACCTCGGCGTCGACCTTGATACCGAGGTCGGCCTGCTCCTTGCGCTTGTCCTCGCCGGGCAGCGTTTTCTCGTAGTCCTTCTGCATCGCCGGCGTCATCAGCTTCTTCGCCGCCGCGATGTCCTTCTCCGCGCTGGCGGCCTGATAGGACATCACCGTCTGCGCCAAGTCGACCGAGTGCTCCATGATCGCCGCTCTGGACCCGGCCGCGGTCAGCTCACCACTCGGCGCCACGTCGTCGTTCGACGCCATGTCGACGGCCAGCCACAGCAGACCGCCGGCCACCAGGACGAGTACGCCGAGAACGGCTGTCAGCACCCGACTCCCGTCACCCAGCCACCGCTCGGCGAGCCCGGCGCGCTCCTCGGAATCACTCTCACCCTCAACCTCAGCTTGAGGCTCTGCGGTGTCGGTCTCGGCGTCCTCGGGCTCCGCCGCGCCGACCTCGCTCTCCTCCGGAGCAGCGACCTGGTCACGTACGTCCTTGTCCTGCTCATCGGCCGGAGGAAGCAGGTCGGACCCGCAGTAACGGCACTTGATCGCGGCCGCCTTGATCGTCTCCGCGCAGAAGGGGCACTCCTTCTGACCGGTGGAGACCGATCCGTTCGCTCGTACGCCTGTCATCAGTTGACTCCTGCCAGGTCGGACATGCGCCATCCGTCCTTCGTCTTGGCCAGCGACACCTTGAAGCGGTACTTCGAGCACCGCGCACCCTCGTAGGGGCAGGTGTCGCTCTTCTTCAGCTCAGCGGTCTGGCTGCTGGTGACGACCGAGTCCACGGCGACCAGCACGACCGCCTTCTTCGACCCGATCGCGCGGATGCCGACCTGCTTGACCTTGCCCTTGGAGATGGTCTGGGCGGGGATCGCGGCCTGCCGGATCTGCTCGGCGATGGCGGTGTACTCCTTGCCGAAGGTTCCGGTGGAGATCTCCTTGACGGCCTGGATCCGCGGGTCCATGTCGCGGTAGTCGACATCGAGGAAGGCGATCACGCCGTCCTCGGCGACCGCCTTCACCTCGTCGTAGTCGGCGGCCGCGGCCTCGGCGGGCGTCGTCCAGGGCAGCACCCGGGCGCCGCCGATGAAGACGGCCGCGGCCAGCACGACCAGGACCACCACCACCGCCGCGAGCACGGTGTTGACCCGCCCCAGTCTGGCGACCGAGAGCTTCACATCGAGGGGATTGTTGGCCGATTCGACAGGTTCAGGCACCGGGCTCACTCCTCTCCCAGGATCATCGATCGCCAGGAATCGTCGGACAGGGCGGAGACCAGGCCTCCGTCATCGGTCGGGGTGGACATCGTGACCGTCTTTCCATCGGGAAGTTTGGTGCGCCCGGTCTTCGGGTCGTAGGTCGTGACGTACTTACCCACGCCCTCGGGCTCGGGCACCATGTTGACACCGCGCTGCATGATCGGGTTGTCGCCCTCGTAGCCGGGCTGGGCGCGCTCGTCGGTGCACTTGGCCGGATAGAGCGGCTGGTCCTCCATCACCGTGCCGGGGATCCACTGGTCGGCAGGCTTGTAGCCCTCCTGGCACGGCGGCGTGGTGTAGACGAAGCCCATCGACAGGTGACCGTAGCCGTCACCGGGCGAGCCGGTCCACCCGGTCGCCACGACGCGCGGGAAGGTCACCAGGGTCTGCTCGATCGCGGGCAGCCGGGCGGTGAGCACCTCGTTGACGGTGCTGAGGTTGGCCAGGAAGACCGGCAGGAGCGGCTGCAGACCGTCGAGCAGCGACTGCACCTGGACCGCGGTCGCCTCGCCGCCCTGCAGGATCTCGCGCAGCTCCGGGTCGCGCTTGTCCAGCGTCGCGGTGACCTCCTCGAGCCCGTCGGCGAACTCCCGGATGTCGCCACTGTGCTCCTTCTGCGTCTGGAGCACGGTCTGGCTGGTGTTGAGCAGCCGCACGGTCTCCTTCTGATGCGCGGAGGCCTGGTCGACCAGCGTGGAGCCCGAGTCGAGCAGCGTACGCAGGTTCTCGGCGTTGCCGCGGAACAGCGTGCCGAGCTCGGCGACGACGGTGCTCAGGTCCTCGCCGTTGATCGAGGTGGTGAAGCTGTTCAGCTCGGTGAGCAGCTCGTCGGTGGTGCCGGGCATCGACTCCGGCCCGGCGGTCACGACGTCGCCCTCGGCGAGGTAGGGCCCAGAGGCGGATTCGGGGATGAAGTTGATGTACTGCTCCCCCACCGCCGAGAGGTTGTGCACCTCCACCTCGGCGTCCCGCGGCACCTCGGTGCCGGGGTCGAGCTCCAGCTCGGCGCGTACGCCCTCATCGGTGACGGTCATCGAGGCGACCCGGCCGATGCCGACGCCGCGGTAGTTGACCTCGCTGCCCTCGTAGAGGCCACCAGAGGCGGGCAGGTCGACCGAGACTTCGACGTGGCGGCCCAGGACCCGGTCGACGAGCCCGAGGTAGGCAGCCGAGACGTAGAAGATCCCGACCGCGGCGAGGATGAGGAAGATGACCAGCTTGTTCCGGACGCTCCGTGTCATCAGCTGCCGCCTCCCAGCAGTCCGAGGAGGCCGGCCAGGCCCCCGGTCGTCGGCTCGGCCGTGGGCGACTCGGCGTCGGTCGGGCTCGAGAGGCCCTCGGCGATCTCCGGCACCAGGTCGTTGAGCCCCGGCGTCTTGGTCGAGGTCGAGCTCTTGGGCAGCAGGTCGGAGATGTCGGGCAGCTTCGGCGTCTTCTCCCCCGGCTTCGCCGCCGTGTCCTCCTTGCCGACCACCGAGCAGACCAGCTGCAGGTTGGTCAGGTCGCACAGCGCCTTGGCCAGCGGCTGGATCGCCTCGCAGCCCTTGGAGTAGGACAGGCAGATCTGGAAGACCTGCGGGATGATGCCGCTCGACTCGCCGTTGGTGAGGCTGCCGACCAGCTTGCCGAGGTCGAGATCCATGTGGAACAGCGCGTTGGAGTAGTCACCCATCGCCAGCCCCGACGCGTTCTCGGGGAACGGGAAGCTGGCCGCCATCATCAGGCCGCGCGGCAGCGAGTCACCGGCGTCGGCGAGCTCGCGCAGCGTCGGTGCCAGCTCGTCCAGCGCCGTGGTCAGGTTGGCGCCGCTCTGGTTGATCACCCGGGTCGCGACGACACCGAGCCGGTCGAGCGCCTTCATCATCTTCATCAGGTCGGCGTGCTGCTGGCGGAGCACCTCGAGCGCCGGCCCGAAGGAGTCGATGGCCGCCTCGATCTTCTCGGACTCCTTGTTGAGGGTGCGGGTCAGCCGGTCGACCTGCTCCATCGCCTTGATGATCGAGCCCTTCTGCTGGTTGAGCGAGGCGACCGTGGTCTCCAGGTTGCCCAGCAGCGCCCGCATGTCACCGGTGCGCCCGTCCATCATGGTGTTGAGCTCGTCGCTGATCGTCTTCAGCTGCCCGACGCCGCCGCCTGCCAGCAGGAAGGAGAGCGCGCCGAGCACCTCCTCGACCTCGGGGTTGCGGTTGGTGCGGTCCAGGCCGATGGTGGCGCCGTCGCCCAGCCTGCCGGCGCTGGCGATGGTGGACCCCTCGGGCGCCACCAGGGCGATGTACTTCTCCCCGAGCAGGCTGGTCTGGCGTACGTTGGCCAGCGCGTCGGCCGGGAGCTCGATGTTCTTGCGCAGGGTCATGGTGACCTTCGCGTGCCAGCCCTCCCGCTCGACCTTGTCGACCTGACCGACCGGCACATCGTTGGCCATCACCTTGGTGCGAGGCACCACGTCGACGACGTCGTTGAACTCCGCGGTGACGACATAGCCGTCGCCCTCGCCGACCTCCTTGCCGGGAAGCGGCAGGTCATAGGCCTGTACGCCGCACCCGCTCGCCATCGCGACGAGGCCGACCATGGCCAGGAAGACTCTCGTCCTCATCTCTTGCCTCCCGACATCAGTTCCTGGAGCGAGCCGCTGAGCTCGGTGATGCCGCCCTGGGTGACCACCTCGGGCTCCACCTCCGGCTGCTTGGACTGGGTGCCGGTGTCGAGCGGCAGCCCGGTGGCGGTGTCACGGTCGGTGGGTGCAGCGGCGTCGGTCAGCGCCTTGCCCACCGGCGCGGTCGACCCGGTCGGCAGCAGCGCCTTGAACAGTGCGCAGATCTCCTTGGCCCCCGGGATCTTGTCGTTCTCCACGACCATGCAGAGGATGTTGGACAGATCCGACCCGATCGGCCCGACCTGCAGCCGGAAGCCGACCGAGCCCGACGCCGGGTCGAAGGACTCGGCCAGGTTGCCGATCCCGAGCGGCGCCAGGTCGATGACGGTGCCGAGAGTCTCCTTCTCCTTGGCCAGGATGTTGAGCGTCTTGTTGAGCTCCTTGACGTCGCCGACCAGGGCGTCGCGGTTGTTCTCGACGAAGGACTTCGTCACCTTCACCGCCTGCGCGATCGCGGCGAGCGCCTGGTCGAGCTCGTCGCTCTCCCCTGCCAGCTGGGTGGAGACGGTCCCGAGGTCGGTCAGGAACTTCTCGGTGGTGTCGTCGTTGCGGGCCAGCGTGCGGGTGACCTCGGAGAGCTGGGAGAGGGTGCTGAAGAGCTGCTCGGAGTTGCCGCCGAGCACCTGGGCTGCCTCGGACATGTCGGCGATCGCCTGGTTGCCGATCTTGCCGTTGCCCTCCAGGGCGTCGGCGCCTTCACGCAGGACGTCGCTCAGCGCGCCGTTCTTGTTGGCCCCGTTGGGTCCCAGCGCAGTGGTGAGCTCGGAGAGGCTGGCGTAGATGCGGTCGAGCTCGACCGGGACCGCCGTACGCTCGATCGGGATCTCACCGCCGTCGGCCATGGCCGGCCCGCCGGTGTAGGCCGGGGTCAGCTGCACGAACCGGTCGGCGACCAGCGTCGGGGTGACGATCGCCGCCTTCACGTCCTTAGGGAGCTTGTAGTCGCTCTCGTACTCGATCACGACCTTCACGTGGTCGCCCTTCGGCTCCAGCGAGGCGACCTTGCCGACCTTGACGCCCATGATGACCACGTCGGAGCCCTCGTAGACGCTCACCGCCTGGGGGAAGCTGACGGTCACCATCTTGGTGTCGGGCGACGCGACCTCGGAGACGAGCAGCAGCCCGCACATCAGCACGAGCGCGATCGGCAGCGCGGCCCACTTTCGGCCCCAGAAGTTCTTTGTCATTCCACGATCCCTGGTCGTCGTCCGGGCACGAACTCGCCGCTCACGATGCCGGTCAGGTTGGCGAGGTAGGCGTCGAACCAGGGGCCGGTGCCGATGATGTTGATCAGGATCGACGCGTACGGCCCGTAGTTCTGGATGGTCTTGGTCAGGTCCTCGTCGCGGGCGTTGAGGAAATTCAGCGCCTGGTTGAGCGCGTCCAGCGCGGGCCCGATCTGCTTCTGGTTCTCCTTCACCAGGGCCTGCAGCTGCTCGGCCAGGGCGGTGGCGTTGACCAGCAGCTGGTGGATCGCCTGGCGGCGTTGGATGAGCTCGGCGAAGACCTGGTCGCCGTTCTCCATCACGCTGACGATGTCCTGCTTGCGCTGGTTGACGAGCTGGACGACCTTTTCGGCATCCTGCAGCAGCGACTCCAGCTCGTCGCCGCGGGCGGCGATCGTCTGGGAGAGCGCGGCGATGCCCTGGAAGGCGCCCTGTACCTCGGGCCCGGCCTTGTCGAGCGTGCCCGACATCGTGGTCAGCGCCTTGGCCAGCTGCTGGGTGTCGATCGCCTCGGTCGTCTCGGCGAGATCACCGAACGTGCCGACGATGTCGCTGCCGGCGCTGGTGCGGGCCAGCGGGATCTTCGAGCCGGCATCGAGCGTGCGGCCGCCCTGCGGAGTGATGTCGAGGTACTTCTCCCCCAGCAGGTTGAGCACGCCGATCGAGGCCTCGCTGCGATGGCCGATCTCGGTGCCCTCGACCGAGAACGAGACGACCACCTTGGCGCCCTCGATCTCGATGTCGCTGACCCGGCCGACCCGGATGCCCGCGATCTCCACCCGGTTGCCCACGTGCAGGCCGCTGGTGTCAGAGAACTCGGCCTGGTAGGTGGTGCCGGCGAACCACGGCAGCTTGCGCAGATTGAACGCAGCGGTGAGCGCCAGTGCGATCACGACGATCGTGATCACGCCGGTGCGCTTGAGCTGGGTGTCGCTGTGATGCGCCATCAGAGCTTGCACCTCTCGGCCCGGCTGTAAAAGGCCACGTTGTCGAGCTGCTTCTGGATCGCCTTGACGGCGGGCGAGTTGTCGAGCAGCTCACCGAGCGAGGGCAGCTTGATCGAGAAGTCGAGGTCGCAGAGGTAGTAGTTGTACCAGGAGCCGTAGCTACCGATCCGCGCCTGCGACTCGAGGGTCTCAGGGAGCCGCTCGAGCGTCTTGTCGAGCAGCTTCTGGTTGCCCGGTTTGTTGAGGATGTCCACCACCCGCTTGAGCTGCTTGATGTCCTCCTTGAGGAACGGGCGTACGTCGGTGAGCAGCCCGGCCAGCTCGTCGGTGAGGTCGCCGATCGAGGAGATCGAGTCGCCGATCGCCTCCTTGTCGCGCGCCAGGTCCTTCATCCAGCCGCTGAGCTGCTGGATGAGCTCGGCCAGCTCGGTGTGGTGCTCGTTGACGGTGTGGAGCGTCTTGGACAGGTTGGTGATCACGTCGCCGATCAGCTGGTCGCGCTCGGCCAGGGCGCTGGTCAGCTCGGCCGTCTCGGACAGCAGGCTGGCGACCGTGCCGCCCTCCCCTTGAAGCACCCGGATCAGGTTGAGCGAGAGCTTGTTCACGTCCTTGGGCTGCAACGCCTGGAAGAGCGGCTGGAAGCCGTTGAAGAGCTCGGTCAGGTCGAGCGCCGGAGTGGTGTTGGCCATCGCGAGGGCCTGTCCCTGGCGCAACGGGGTCGCGTCGGACCCGGTCTCCTGGGAGCCGGCGTCCTGGGTGAGCGCCAGGTAGCGGTCGCCGACGAGGTTCAGGTAGCGCACCTGGGCGCCGCTGGCGGTCGTCAGCGGCACCGTCCTGTCGACCCGGAAGGTGACCATCGCGTGGTCGCCACCCTCGATCTCGACGGCGAGCACCTCACCCACGGTGATGCCGGCGACGCGTACATCGTCTCCCTCGCTCAGACCCGAGGCGGTCGTGAACTCGGCCCGGTAGGGCACCCGGTCGCCGAAGCCGACGTTGCCCATGATCGAGGCCAGGGTGCCGGTGACGAGGATCGAGAGAACGGTGAAGATCACCAGCTTGGTCCCGGCGACCGTGGTCTTCAGATCGCGCTTGTTCACTGCAGACCCCCGTTCCCTGGTGCCCACGGGACGTCCTCGGTGCCGTTCTCCAGCTCGTTCGGGCCGGCCGGCACCTGTGGGTTCGGCAGGCCGTCGCACCACGGGCCGTGGCCGATCTCGCCCCATTCGGGGCGGTCGTCACGGCCGTACGCCGGCTTCTGGGTGCCGTCGAGGACCATGGTCTGGCGCACGCGGTTCTGCTGGAAGACGGTCGCCAGCAGCTCGGTGTAGTCGTCGAGGCCCTTGAGCAGGCAGGTGTACTCCGGCGAGTAGTCGGAGAGCAGCTTGAGCAGCGGCACCGCCAGCTCGGTCTCGTACCTGATCGCCTTCTCGTTCTCGGCGAGCAGGTTCTTGGAGGTGTCGGCGACTCCGGTCACGGAGGTGAGCAGGCCGCCCAGGCGGGCGCGCTGCTCGGTGACGGTGTTGGCGGTGGTCGTGGTGTTCTCGAGGACCTTGACCAGGTCGGGCGCGGCCATGGAGTACGTCTCGGCGACGTCGGCCATGTCCTCGAGATCGCGTTCGAGTGTGGGGAGGTGGACGTTCATCTCTTCGAGGTAGTCGTTGAGCTGGACCATGGTCTCGCCGAGCTTCTCCCCGTTGCCGGAGAGCGCGGTGGCGAGGGCGTGCAGGGTGCTGTTGAGGTCCTGTGGACGGATCGACTTCAGCAGCGGGAAGAGCCGGGCCAGGATCACGTCGAGCTCGACGCTGGTGCGGACCCGGTCGGCGGGGATCACGGTGCCGTCGCTCAGCGCGCCGGTCCGCTCCCCCTCGGGGTCGATGAACTCGACATACTTCTGCCCGAACAGCGTCGTCGGCTTGATCGCGACGCTGACGTTGGCGGGGATCTGCTCGGCCTGCTCCGGCTCCAGACCGAGCTCGATGACGGCCTTCTTGCCGTCCTGGTTGATCTCGCGGATCTGGCCGACGATGACTCCGTGCATGCGTACGTCGCCGTAGCGCGGCAGCTGCAGGCCGGCCCGGTCGGCCTCGACGCTGACGGTGGTGAACTGCACGAACGCCTTCTGGTAGATCGCGATGCAGAGCGTGACCAGCAGGGCGAGGGTCACCGTGAAGGCGATCCCGGAGACGAAGAGCTTGGTGTGCTCGGCGCGGGTGTCGCGCTGGATGCCCATCAACATCTGGCTGCCCACCTCATCCCGTGATCCGGACCGTGGTCGTCGAGCCCCAGATCGCGAAGCTCAGGAAGAAGTCCGCGACCACGACGGTGACGATGGACGTACGGATCGCCTTGCCGACCGCGATGCCGACCCCGGCCGGGCCGCCGGAGGCGGTGTAGCCGTAGTAGCAGTGGATCAGGATGATCGCGACCGCGAGGATGATCAGCTTCAGGAAGCTGTAGAGGATGTCGATCGGTGGCAGGAACGCCAGGAAGTAGTGGTCGTACGTCCCGCCCGACTGCCCGTACATCAGCGTCGTGATCAGCCGCGGGCTGAGGTAGGAGGCGCACAGGGCGACGATGTAGAGCGGGATGACGGCCAGGAACCCGGCGATCATCCGGGTGGTGACCAGGTAGGGAAGGCTCGGCACGCCCATCGCCTCGAGCGCGTCGATCTCCTCCGAGATCCGCATCGCTCCCAGCCTCGCCGTGTAGCCGCAGCCGACGGTCGCGGCCAGCGCGATCGAGGAGATCAGCGGAGCCACCTCGCGGGTGTTGAAGAACGCCGAGATGAAAGCGGAGAACTTCGCGACACCGATCTGGCTCAGGCTGGCGTAGCCCTGGATGCCGACCTCGGAGCCCGCGAAGAAGGCCATGAACGCGATCACGCCGACGGTGCCGGCGATCATCGTCAGGCCACCGGCGCCGAAGGCGACCTCGGCCAGGATGTTGAGTACCTCCCGCTTGTAGCGGCGGATGGTGCGGGGCGCCCAGGCCAGGGCCTTGACGTAGAAGAGCAGCTGGTCGCCATAGCCCTCGACGGCATGGCGCTGCTCCTTGACGATCTGGTTGCCCACCTGGGCAATCGTGTTGGTCACCGGGGGATCACAACCCGTCCTGAGGAACGATCTGGAAGTAGACAGCGGTCATGATGGAGTTGAGGACGAACAGCATCATGAACGCGATGATCACGGCCTCGTTGACCGCTCGGCCGACGCCGCTGGGACCACCCTGGGCATTGAGGCCGTTGTAGGCGCCGATGATCGCCGCCAGGAACCCGAACAGGGCCGACTTGACCATCGAGATGTAGAGGTCGGGAAGGCTGGCCAGCGCGGTGAAGCTCGACAGGAACGCACCGGCCGAGCCGCCCTGGACGATCACGGTGAAGAAGTAGCCGCCACCGATGCCGGTCGCGATCACGATCCCGTTGATCATCACCGAGACGAACAGGCACGCGAGGACCCGCGGGATCACCAGCCGGATCACCGGGTCGATGCCCAGCACCTCCATCGCGTCGATCTCCTCACGGATCTTGCGCGATCCCATGTCGGAGCAGATCGCCGACCCGGCGGCCCCGGCGATGATCAGCGCGGCCGCCATCGGCGCCGCCTCCCTGACCACCGCGAGCACCGCCGTCGCCCCCGCGAACGACTGTGCTCCGAGCTGGCCGGCGAGGTTGCCGACCTGTAGCGAGATGACCGCCCCGAACGGGATCGAGACCAGCACCGCGGGCAGCAACGTGACGCTCGTGATGAACCAGGCCTGCTCGAGGAACTCCCGCATCTGGAACTTGGTCGTGAACGTCCCCTTGACGACCTCTCCGGTCATCAGGCCCATCCCGCCGACACCTCGGACCAGCGATGCGAACTGCACTGCCATCCTTCACCTTTCGCGTGGTCTTGTGACTCGGCTCACGTTTCAAGCCTGTAGTAGAACATGTTTCAGTTCTGAGGGCAACGACCCGCCGCGACATGCCCGGGAACAGGGTGGGAGGTATTCCTGCACAACGACTTACCCGTCGGTAGGTGACGCGGATCACAGGATCCGCCACCCCTGCGCCACGGTCGGAGAAGGCCTGCTCTCGCATGCTGGGCCTGAACGTGCGATCGCACGCGTCGGAGCCCTCGACGGGGCCAGAAGTCCGCACCGGTGTGTCTCGCCGCGCTGAGCCAGTTAGATTGGGGACTGTGATGAGACTGTCGCCGGGGGGCGTCATGAGGTTCCTACGCCGCCTGCTCCTCGCCGTCTTCGGCGTGCCGGTGGCGCTGGCTGTCGTGATGAGCCTCGTCGACGGCTACCGCACCCGAGGAAAGCGCGGCCTCAGGGGCAAGCCGTTCCCGGTGACGCCACCGCTGACCAACAGCGTCGGCGACGGCACGGTCACCACCTACACGTTCGGCAACGACCTCTACGAGGACATGATCGCCGCCATCGACGGCGCGAAGAAGCAGATCTTCCTCGAGACGTACATCTGGAAGGGCGACGAGGTCGGCCAGCGGTTCAAGCAGGCGCTGGCCTCGGCGACCGAACGAGGCGTCGACGTCTACTGCATCTACGACGAGCTCGCCAACCTCGTGGTGCCCTCCCGGTTCAAGCGCTTCCCCGAGGGGATGCACGTCCTGCGCTATCCCACCTACGCGGCGGGGTGGCGCTTTTTCGACCTCTCCCGCTACGGACGCGACCACCGCAAGATCCTGGTCGTCGACGACACGGTCGGGTTCGTCGGCGGCTACAACATCGGGACCGCGTACGCCACCGAGTGGCGCGACACGCACGTGCGCATCACCGGCCCCGGCGTCTGGGACCTGCGCCGCGCGTTCGCCGACTTCTGGAACCTCAACCGGCGGCGGCCGCACCCGCTGACCCACAGCAACGACACCGAGGGGCCGCTGCTCATCGAGACCGCACCGTCGTGGGAACCCGATCTCCGGTTCCACCGCAACGTGCCCCGGTTGTGGATGTTCCCGATCCGGTCGATGTACCTCGAGGCGATCAACCGCGCCTCCCGCAACATCTACCTGACCACCGCCTACTTCGTCCCCGACGAGGACTTCGTGGACGCGCTCAAGGCCGCGGCGCAGCGCGGGGTCGACGTACGCATCCTGCTGCCGCTGAAGTCGAACCACATCGTCGTCGACTGGATCTCGCGCGGCTACTTCTCCCAGCTGCTCGGCTCAGGAGTGCGGATCCTGCGGTTCAAGGACGCGATGATCCACGCCAAGACCGCCACCGTCGACGGCTTCTGGTCGACGGTCGGCACCGCCAACATCGACCGGCTCTCGCTGACCGGCAACTACGAGATCAACCTGGAGATCTTCGACCGCGACGTCGCCAAGCAGATGGAGGAGATCTTCGCCCGCGACGAGTCCAACGCGATCGAGCTGACCGCCGACGAGTGGGCCTCCCGCGAGATCCACCGCAAGTTCACCGAGCTGGTCCTCACTCCCCTGCGACCGCTGCTCTGAAGGCTTGCCGAGTCGGCACTCAAGAAGGCAGGTGTGTCCGCGGCGACATCTTGGGGCCCCGACGAGGCCGCTTCCCGGCACCGCGGTAGATGAGGGCGACCACACGAGCACGATGCGGGCGGAACCGCTCCAGATAGTCGCGTAGCCGGTCGTCGTCCCAGGCCTCGTTGGTCAGCGCCCAGCCGACGTCCTTGGCCAGATGGTAGTCACCGAAGCTGACCGCGTCGGGGTCGCCGAGCGCCCGCTGCCGCACCTCGGCGACGGTCCACTCCCCGATGCCCGGGATGGTGGTGAGCCGCCGCTCGACCTCCTCACCCGGGAGACCGGCGGTCCGCTCGACCGCCGTCGCGACCCGGGCGGCCTGGAGGACAGCCTTGGACCGGGCCGGATCGACCGGCAGGCGCAACCAGTCCCAGCTGGGGATGGCCCGGAGCTTCTCGGGTGTCGGCTGCAGGCGCAGCCCGTGATCGGCTCCCGGGCCGGGGGCGACCTCACCGAAGCGCCTGACCAGGTTTCCGAAGCCGCGGAACGCCTCGTTGTTGGTCACCTTCTGCTCGATGATCGAGGGCACCAGCGCCTCCATCACGAGTCCCGTACGTCCGAAGCGTGGCACCTCGAAGCGCTCCAGCAGGCCCGCGAGCAGCGGGTCGTCGGTGTGGAACTCCTCGGGGCGGTCGTTCGCACCCAGCAGTCCGGGGACGTGCTCCAGCGCCCACTCCGCACCCTCGCCCCAGGCCTCGGACTCCACCTCGGCCTCGCGCTGGCGCAGCCTGAGCGTGGCGGGGCCCTGTGGCGTACGGATGGCTCGCCAGTGGTCCTCGCCGAGGATCTTGTACGTCGGGTCGCCCAGCCCACGCCGAAGCGGCCGCAGCATCGAGGCGAGGCCGACGGCGTAGCCGGGACGGACCGTCCGCTGCGCGCTCATATCCCGAGGTTAGCCCGCGGGAAGACCCGGCTGGTGGTCAGATGGGTCGCCCGGCCGGCGGGGTCGCGGCCGGTGAAGCCGAAGACACGGTGTACGCCGTGGAGGGCGTCGGCGGTGACGACCTGGTCGGTGGCGTACGGAAGGACCTCGTAGCTCTGCGGTTCGTCGCCGATGGCGACGCCCTCGGGGCCGGGGATCTCCTCGACCCACAGCCGGCCGTCAGGGTTCTGGCGCAGCGTCCAGTCGACGATTCGGGCGCGGTAGGTGCCGAGGAGCCGGCCGGCGTCGAAGCCGGAGGGCGGCTGCGGCGGCGGCACCGGGTCTGGCGCGATCCGGACGCCCGCGAGGTCGTCGAGAAGGTGGCCGACGACGTCGTGGTAGAGCCCGTAGGTGTCGCCGCCGTTGGTGAGCAGCGCGACCGCCAGCCCGTGCTCGGGCACCATCCGGAAGAAGGCCGACTGCCCGATCGTCTGGCCGTCGTGGCCGACGAGCCCCTGGCTGATGTCGTCGAGGGACCAGCCCAGACCGCGCGCGTCGGATCGAGTTGATGCGGGATGGTCGACCTGTCGGGTGAGCACCTCGGCGCAGGAGGCCGCCGAGAGAACGCGGGTGCCGTCAGGTGCCGTCCCGCCGTCGAGATGCATGGCGGCGAAGCCGAGCAGATCGCGTACGCGCATCGACAGCATCGCGCCGACCGGTCCGCTGGCCCGGGCCATCCCCCAGGCCGGTCCCGGTCGCAGGACATGGTCGGGAGTGGGGTCGATGTGGCCCATCGCCGCACGGAACCTGATCGCGTCGTAGGCCGTGGTGGCGATGTGGGTGAGACCCAACGGGGCGGCGAGACGCTCCTGGAGCGCCCGGTCCCAGGTGGTGCCGCGCAGCACCTCCACCAGGCGTCCGAGCACAGCGAAGCCCGCGTTGGAGTAGGAGAACCGCTCCCCCGGGGCGAAGATCTGCGGCAGGTCGCCCATGGACGCGACGAACCGCTCGACCGCGTCATCGCCCGGCCCGTGGTCGGTGAAGATGTCGCCCTCGAAGCCGGCCGTGTGGGAGAGCAGCTGGCGGATCGTGATCGTCGCGGTCGCTTCCTCGTCGGCGACCGCGAATCCAGGCAGGTGGCGCCTGATCTCGTCGTCGAGGCCGACCCGGCCCTCGTCGACCAGCTGCATCACCAGGTCGGTGGTCCACAGCTTGGTGATCGAGCCGACCTGGAACAGCGAGTCGGTGGTCGCCTCCACACCGGTCTCGAGGTTGAGGATGCCGCAGGCGTGGTCGATGACCTGGCCGTCCCGGAGCACCCCGACAGCCGCCGCCGGCACGTGGCGACGCGCCAGCAGGGCGGGCAGCTCGGACTCGATCCAGGAGCGGGCGGTAGCGAGCGACATGGGGCGAGGATAGGCGGGGCGGCTCAGCGCTCGGTGTCGGCGAGTGCGGTCAGTGCGCGCTCGAACGCCGCCCGGTCGGCCGGATCGAGGTCGGCCAGCAGCTCGGTCTCCATAGCCCCGATGGCGTCGCGGCAGCTGCGGAGGACCCGAGAGCCGGCCGGGGTCAGGGACACGATCCGGTTGCGGCGGTCGGCCGGGTCGGGCTCGCGCGCGACCATGCCCTGGGCCTCGAGGCGGTCCAGGTTGCCGATCAGGCGAGTCTTGTCGCGGCCGGTCGTGGCGGCGAGCTGCGCCTGGGTGGGCGCGTCCGAGTCGGCCAGCGCGCTCAGCACCGCGTAGTCCCACATCTCCAGACCCGCGGCGTCGAGGATCGGCTTCTCGCGGGCCATCACCTCGCGCATGAGACGGGACAGCAGGAAGCCGAGCTCGGGTCGATCCACCGCAGAATCCTAACCGCTCGACATATCATCTACAATTGCTTACGATCTACGCATGCTTACTTTTGCGGAGATGCTCACTGCCTATGACCGCGCCCTCGACGACATCACGGTGCTGGCTTCCGGGGCCGGCGACCTGACGGTTCCCACCCCGTGCGCGGGTTGGGACCTCGCGGACCTGTTCGGCCACATGGTCGGACAGAACCTCGGCTTCGCCGCTGCGGTCACCGACGGCGACGCGCCGGTGGGTGCGTACGAGTCCGTGCCGGTCGCCGGCGACGACGTCGCTCGGACGTGGCAGGACTCGGCCACCCGGGTTCGGAACGCGTTCGGCGCCGCCGACCCGGAGGCGACCGTGCACCTCGCCGAGTTCGGCTTCCGCCCGACCGTCGCGGTCGCACTGGGCATGCAGCTCCTCGACGCCGCCGTGCACGCCTGGGACGTCGCGACGGCGCTCGGGAAGACCTACCGGCCGGCAGATGTCACCGTCACCTTCGTCCTCGACATGGCCCGGCAGATCGCCTCAAGACCGGGTGGGACACCGGTGTTCGCCGCGCCGCTCGCCGAGCAGGGCGAAGACCCATGGAACGACGCGCTGCGCCTCCTCGGGCGCGATCCGGACCACCAGGCGGCCGCTTAGGATTCCTGGGAAAGTGTCGGAGGCGTGATGTTCACTGGGAGCATGCTGCTCGCCGACATCGTCTCCACCTCGAACGCCGTCGCCGCGACCCGGTCGCGGAAGGCGAAGGTCGCCGCGCTGGCGGAGTGCCTCGGCGCGGCCACGCGCAACGAGCTGCCGGTGGTGACCGCCTACCTCGCCGGCACACTGCTGCAGCGACGTACGGGACTGGGGTGGCGCTCGCTCACCACGCTCCCCTCGCCCGCGGCGGAGGCGACGCTCACGGTGAGCGACGTGCACGAGGCGTTCGAGCGGATGTCGCTGCTGGCGGGCTCGGGCTCGCAGGTCGCCCGGGCAGCCGAGGCCGAGACGCTCTTCGGCGCGGCGACGACCGCGGAGCAGGTGTGGCTGCGGGGCGTGATCACCGGAGAGGTACGTCAGGGGGCTCTCGACTCGCTCGTGCAGGAAGCGCTCGCGGTGGCGGCCGGGGTGCCCTTGCCCGCCGTACGCCGCGCCGCGATGCTGGCCGGCTCGACCGTGGTGGTCGCTGGGCTCGCCTTCGACGGTGAGGAGGCGCTCGCCGAGGTCGGCCTGGTCGTGGGGCGGCCCGCGCTGCCGATGCTCGCCTCGTCGGCGGGCTCGGTCGAGGAGGCCATGGCCAAGCTCGGCGAGGCGGTCGTGGTCGACACGAAGCTCGACGGCATCAGGATCCAGGCCCACAAGTCGGGCTCGGAGGTACGCATCGCGACCCGCACCCTGGAGGACATCACCGCGCGGCTGCCCGAGGTTGCCGAGATCGTCGCCTCCTTCCCGGCCGACACGCTCGTGCTGGACGGCGAGGCGATGACGCTGGGCCCCGATGGGCGCCCGCGGCCGTTCCAGGAGACCGCCTCGCGCACCGCGACCCGGTCGGCGGCCGACACGGTCGTCGCGCCGTACTTCTTCGACATCCTCCACGTCGACGGCCGCGACCTCATCGACCTGGCCCTCGACCAGCGCCTCACCGAGCTCGACCGGGTCGTCCCCGAGCGGCATCGGGCGCCGCGGCTGGTCACGGTGGACACCGAGGAGGCGGAGCGGTTCGCCACCGACGTGCTCGCCGCCGGCCACGAGGGCGTCGTCGTCAAGGGGGTCGGCCTGCCCTGGGAGGCGGGGCGGCGCGGCTCGGGCTGGATCAAGGTCAAGCCCGTCCACACCCTCGACCTGGTCGTCATCGGCATCGAGTGGGGCTCGGGACGCCGCAAGGGCTGGCTCTCCAACATCCACCTCGGCGCCCGGGGCGCCGACGGCGAGTTCGTGATGATCGGCAAGACGTTCAAGGGCATGACCGACCAGATGCTGGCGTGGCAGACCGAGCGTTTCACCGAGCTCGCCGTCGGGGGCACCGACGACTGGCAGGTGAAGGTCCGCCCCGAGCAGGTGGTCGAGATCGCCTTCGACGGGGTGCAGCGCTCGACGCGCTATCCGGGCGGCGTCGCGCTGCGGTTCGCCCGGGTCGTGCGGTATCGCGAGGACAAGTCGCCGGCAGAGGCCGACACGATTGATACCGTCAGAATGTATCTTCAGTGACCTAATCGGGATACCGGGTGCAGGTGGCCCCGATCGATCCTTTAACCTCACTGCGCGTGCCCCCACACGCCTATGCCCGCCTGGTTGCGATCCTCGCGGCGCTGACGCTGATCCTGGGGCCCGCCGCCGTCAACCCGGCCTCAGCCGCCACCGGCGCCTCCACCGAGCTCTCGGTCGCCGCGCCGACCGCCAGCGTCTCCCGGCCGATCCTGGGTGAGTCGTTCAGGCTGAGCGGCTCGCTCGGGCCCGGCGTGAGCCGGGTGGTCCGGCTGCAGCGCTACCACGACGGCGACTGGGAACCCGTGCAGAAGCAGTTCGCCGCACAATCCGGTCACTACTCCTTCGTCGTGAGCCAGTCCTCATGGAGGATGCGATGGCGGGTCCTCGCCCCCGGCGTCGAGCGTGAGGGGCGGAACTGGGCCGAGCGGGTCTCGGCGCCGCGTACGCTCTTCGGGCAGCAGCAGGCCGTCACGACCAGCATGGCGAGGTCGGTGCGCGCCGGGAGCGCGGTCCGACTCGCCCTCTTCGCCGCTCCGGCCCGCCCCGGACGGGTCCTCACCCTCCAGCGCGCCAGCGGCAACGGATGGACGAACGTCGCCCACCTCACCACCGGCCCGACCGGCCATGCGACGTACGTCTTCAGGACCCGGGAGGTGGCGAAGACGCGGTTCCGGACGGTCGCCCGGGCGCATCACGGGGCGCCGGCGTTCGTGGGGTCCTCGGCGGCCGTCTACGCCCTCGGAAGCCGGCCGGTCGGGGTGATGGCCTGGCGCGGCGACTCGCTCAACCATCCGGAGAACACCCTGGACGCGTTCCGCAGCGCCGTGCGGCAGCGGGCCGACTACATCGAGATGGACTTCCAGCCGACGGCCGACGGCGAGTGGGTGCTGCTGCACGACGGCGACTTCAGGCGTACGACCGATGTCGAGGCCCGCTTCCCCGAGCGCCGGAGGGCGAGCCCGCGGGAGTTCACCCTCGCCGAGGTGCAGTCGCTCGACGCGGGCTCGTGGATGGGGCCGCAGTTCCGGGGTGTCCGGGTGCCGACCATCGAGGAGACCTTCGACGCCATCGAGTCGGCCGAGCGGCTCCACGCCCACCGGGTCCGGCTCGTGGTCGAACTCAAGGGCGAGAGTGCCGCCGAGATGCGCGCGCTCTACCGCAAGGTCGTCTCGCTGCGTCCGGACTGGGTCTCCAGGAAGAGCCACGGCGACAAGGCGATCTTCATGAGCTTCGAGGCGAGCCACTTCGACTTCCCCGGCTTCGAGCGGACCGGGATGGAGACGGTCGCCGTCAAGGACGAGCCCGACCCCGCAGACCTCCACGATGGCGAGTTCACCCAGGTGCACCTCCACACCCGGCTGCTCGACGCCGCCCTCGTGGACCGCTACCGCAACCAGGGAGCCGAGGTCGGCACCTGGCCGGCGGTCGGCACCGCTTCTGTGCTCCGCGCCGCGGTCGCGGGGGTCGACTACGTCACCACCGATGACGTCGCCGGTGCTCGTCGCGCACTGCTCCACTAGGCGGATGTGAGGACTGACACTCACAGTGCAACTCCGAGTTGCACACCGCGTACAGTGTGCTTGGTGAGCACCCGATCAACCAGTCCCCACTCCGCCTCGGGCTCCGCTTCGGCCCGCGGCACCGAGTCCGACGGACGCCGCTCGGCCGCCGCCGCCCGACGCCGTGCCCGCGAGGCAGACATCGTCGCCGCCACCCGCAAGCTCTTCGACGAGCGCGGAGTGAGCGACGCCCAGATCGAGGACATCGCCAAGGCGGTCGGCATCAACCGCGCGATCGTCTACCGGCACTTCACCGGCAAGGACGAGATCTTCGCGCTCACCCTGGTCGGCTACCTCGACGAGCTCCGCGAGCGGATGCTCTCCGCGACCGAGGGCGACAGCGCCCCCACCGACGTGGTCCGCGACGTCGTCGGCACCTTCGTCGACTACGGGATCGAGCATCCCGCCTTCGTCGACTGCGCCCAGACGCTGATGCGCCGCAGCGGCTCCGATCTGCTCGACGAGCTCTCCGAGAGCGCCCTGTTCCGCCTGGGCCGGGCGATGAACGGCTGTCTCACCATCCTCACCACGGTCTTCGAGGACGGCGCCGCCTCCGGCGAGCTCCACGTCAAGGACGCCAATCTGCTCGCCAACACCCTCTACGCCTCCGGCCTCGGCGCCCTCCAGCTCGCCCGCGTCGGCATCCTGGTATCCGAGTCCGCCCCCGGCGTACCCACCGTCGGCTCCGTCTCCCCCGACCAGGTCCGCGACTTCCTCGTCACCTCCGCCCTGGCCCTCACCGCCAAATAACGCCGAGCCGTCACGTACGTCGCCCGAGACGTCACGCACGACGGTCGAGACGTCAGTTGTGGGCGCCGAGATTGCAGTTGTGGGCGACGAAACTCGAACTTCGTCGCCCACAACGACATTCTCGGCCGCCACTTCTACCGATTCGGCGGGCTAGCAACGGCCGAGGCGTCACGTACGTCGGCCGAGCTGGCAGTCGGGTGTCAACTCGGCCGACGGGAGTGACGTATCGGCCGACCGGGGTGACGCCTCGGCTGGCTCTGGTCGCCTCAGCGTGAGGGTTACTTCTCCAGGATGGCGACTACGCCCTGACCACCTGCGGCGCAGACGGAGATCAGTCCGCGGCCGGAGCCCTTCTCATCGAGGAGCTTGGCGAGGTTGTTGATGATCCGGCCGCCGGTGGCGGCGAAGGGGTGGCCGGCGGCGAGGCTGGAGCCCTTGACGTTGAGCTTCTCGCGCGGGACGGTGCCGAGCGGGGCGTCGAGGCCGAGCTTGTCCTTGCAGAAGTCCGGGGACTCCCAGGCGGCGAGGGTGGAGAGGACCTGCGATGCGAACGCCTCGTGGATCTCGAAGAAGTCGAAGTCGTCGAAGGTAAGGCCGTTGCGGGCGAGCAGGCGCGGGACGGCGTAGGCGGGAGCCATCAGCAGGCCTTCGCCGCCGGCGACATAGTCGACAGCGGCGACCTCGGCGTCGACGAAGTAGGCCAGTACCGGCAGCTTCTTGGAAGCGGCCCACTCCTCGCTCGCGAAGAGCACGGCAGAGGCGCCGTCGGTCAGCGGCGTCGAGTTGCCGGCCGTCATGGTCGGGTTCTCGCCCTTGACCCCGAAGACGGGCTTGAGCGTCGCGAGCTTCTCCACGGTCGAGCCCGGGCGCAGGTTGTTGTCCTTCTCCAGACCGCGGAACGGGGTGATCTGGTCCTCGAACCAGCCGGCCTCGTACGCAGCGGCGAGCTTCTGGTGGGAGGCGGCGGCCAGCTCGTCCTGGGCCTCGCGGGTGATGCCCCACTCCTGTGCGGTCAGCGCGGCGTGCTCACCCATCGAGAGCTTGGTGCGCGGCTCGACGTTGGCCGGGATGTTGGGGATGACGTCGGCGGGGCGGAGCTTGGCGAAGGCCTTGACCCGGTCGATGTTGGTCTTGGCGCGGTTGGCCTCGAGCAGGACCTTGCGGAGCTTCTCGCCCAGCGCGATCGGCGCGTCGGAGGTGGTGTCGGTGCCGCCCGCGATACCGGAGTCGAGCTGCCCGAGCGCGATCTTGTTGGCGATGTAGGTCGCGGCCTGGAGGCCGGTGCCGCAGGCCTGCTGCAGGTCGACGGCGGCCGTCTCGGGGGCCAGCCTGGAGCCGAGCACCGACTCGCGGGTCAGGTTGAAGTCGCGCGAGTGCTTGAGCACCGCGCCGGAGGCGACTTCACCGATGCGCTCACCCTCGAGGTCGAAGCGAGCGGCGAGGCCGTCGAGCACGGCGGTGAACATCTCCTGGTTGGATGCGGTCGCGTACGCACCGTTGGAGCGGGCGAAAGGAATACGGTTGCCGCCCACGATGGCGACACGACGAGTGGTGGTCATGAGTTCATCCTTCTCTGATGAAGCGCTTTGGAGAAGGGTATGTCAGGGAGATCACGAAAAGTGGACACCGAGTTACACCTGTAGTTACAACTGGCCGGTAACATACCAACGTACGCCTCAGAGACCACGTCCAGAAGGATCAGAGAGACCATGAGCGACAAGTACCAGAGCTTCACCCAGTCGGCGATCGGCAAGGTCCTCGTCAAGAACCTCGGGCTGCCGAGCCCCGCCAAGCTCGAGCGGTACGCAGCCGGTGCCCCGCTCGTGAAGGGCACCGTCCTCGTCGGCGGGCGTGGTCGTCTGGCGGAGTCGCTGGGCGGGCTCCTCGGCGAGCTGGACATCACCTCGACCGACACGGCGACGGCCGGCACCCGGTTCAAGGGTCTCGTCTTCGACGCGACCGGTCTCACCTCGACCGCCGACCTGGTCGCGCTGCAGGAGTTCTTCACCCCGGTGCTGCGCAGCCTGGAGAACAACCCGCGCGTGGTCGTGATCGGCACCCCGCCCGAGCAGCTCGAGGGCGCGGAGCGGGTCGCCCAGCGCGCCATGGAGGGCTTCACCCGCAGCCTCGGCAAGGAGATCGGCAAGGGCGGCACCGTCCAGCTCGTCTACGTCGCCGAGGGCTTCGAGGGCTCGCTGCTCTCCACGCTGGCCTTCCTGCTCTCCCCGAAGAGCGCCTACGTCTCCGGCCAGGTCGTGCGGATCGGCACCAAGAACGCCTCTCCCGCAGCCGAGCAGGTGGACCCGAAGAAGCCGCTGACCGGCAAGGTCGCGCTCGTCACCGGCGCCGCCCGCGGCATCGGCGAGGAGATCGCCAAGGTCCTGCAGCGCGACGGCGCGACCGTCGTCGGTCTCGACATCCCGCCGGCCGAGGACGACCTGAAGAAGGTCACCCCCGACTACATCACCGCCGACATCACCTCCGCGGACGCACCGGCCACGATCGCGGCCTACCTCCAGGAGAAGTTCGGCGGCGTCGACATCGTCGTGCACAACGCCGGCGTCACCCTCGACAAGAAGCTGGCCAACCAGAAGCCCGACCGCTTCGGCAAGGTGCTCGAGATCAACATCACCGCGCCGGAGCGGATCACCGCCGAGCTGCTCGAGCAGAAGCTGGTCCGGCCCAACGGCCGCATCATCGGCGTCTCCTCGATCGCCGGCATCGCCGGCAACCTCGGCCAGACCTCCTATGGCGCCTCGAAGGCCGCCGTCATCGGCTTCGTCGACTCGCTGGCCGAGGAGCTTCCCGACGGGATCACGATCAACGCGGTCGCGCCGGGCTTCATCATCACCCAGATGACGGCGGCGGTTCCGTTCGCGACGCGTGAGGTCGGCCAGCGACTCAACGCGATGGCCCAGGGCGGCCTGCCGGTCGACGTCGCCGAGACCATCGCCTGGTACGCCTCGCCCGCCTCCACCGGCGTCAACGGCAACGTCGTGCGGGTCTGCGGCCAGATGATGCTGGGGGCCTGATGAGCACGCCCAAGACCGAGCCCAGCTTCACCGGCAGGTCCGGTCCCGCCCTGCTCGTCCGGGCGGCGCTGCCGGCCATCCCGGGCATCAACGCGCTCCCGGGGATCAAGAAGACCGGCGTCGCCTACGAGGAGCTCAGCCTCACCCGCGAGCCGGTCGCTCTCGAGCGGACGGCGGTCGACGCGTACGCCGAGCTGTGCGGCTTCCCGATCAAGGACACCGTGCCGCTCCCCTACCCGCACATGCTGGCCTTCCCGCTGCACATGGCGCTGATGTCCTCGCCCGACTTCCCCTCGCCCGCGATGGGGATGGTCCACATCGAGAACTCGATCAGCGGCTACCGCCCGATCTCGGTCGGCGAGGCGGTCGCGGTCACCGCGACCGTGGGGCAGCCCGAGCCACACCCGGTCGGCAAGGCGTACCGGTTCCTGACCGTCGCCACAGTCGAGGGCGAGGTCGTGTGGGAGTCCACCTCGACGTACCTGGTCCGGGGGAAGCGCAACGCCGATGTGACCTGGCTGGGTCCGACTCCGGGCCGAGATCTGATCGAGGTCGACCCGTCCGGTCCCGTGTTCCCGCTCAAGGCCGACCTAGGCAGGCGTTACGCCAAGGTCGCCGGCGACTACAACCCGATCCACCTCTACCCGCTGACCGCGAAGGCGCTGGGCTTCAGGCGCCAGATCGCGCACGGGATGTGGACCAAGGCGCGCTGCATCGCGGCGCTGGAGAACCGGCTCCCGGGCGCGGTGCGGGTGGATGTCGCGTTCAAGAAGCCGGTCTTCCTGCCGTCCTCGGTGGCGTTCGGGTCGCTCAAGCACCTGGACGGCTACGACTTCTCGCTCCACAAGCGCGGGTCGGACACGCTCCATCTGGTGGGGCGTACGACCGCGCTCTGAGCCCGGGCTCGCGGTTCAGCGGCGAAGAGCGGTGACCCAGTAGGGCGTGTCGGGCTCCGGGGTGGTGGTGAACCGGGCGTTGGGCAGGTAGAGCCGGTCGCGGTAGGCGGCGACGGTCGTCGGCACGTCGAAGTCGTCGCTCGTCAGGGTGTCGACCTGGACACCGCTGAAGCCAGACCTGTCCAGATGGATGACGGCGATCTGGTTGATGCGGTTGCGGACGACGTACAACGTCCTGCCGAGCAGCAGCATGCCGTCGCCGTTGGTGAGGCTGGCCCCACCGAGGTCGACGACACTGGTCGCGCCGGTGCGCGGGTCGACACGGTGGAGGAGGCCCGTGGTCGAGTTGACCACCAGCAGGCCGCGGCCGTCTGGAGTAGCGGTGATGCCGTTGGCATTGAAGCCCTCCACCTGCTCCCAGTCCCCGGTGAGCGGGAGGGTGCGGACCGGGCCTCCGCCGAGCGGCACGGCGTAGAGCTGGGCCTGCTGGGAGTCGGTGAACCACGCGGAGTGGCGGGTGAGGACGACGTCGTTGACGAAGCTGGTCGCGGTAGTGAGCTGGTGGTCGGCGAGGAGACGGCCGGTGCGGGTGTCGATCACCCGGGCGGTTCCGCTGGGGCCGCCGGAGGCGAAGAGTCGGCCGTGGCGGTCGACCTTGATGCCGACGGTGGCGGTGCCGGGGCCTTGGGAGACCACCTTGCCGCGGCCGGTGCGCAGGTCGACGCGGTAGATGTCGCCGTCCACGCGCGACCCGAACCAGGCCGTCGGCCCGCCTCCGATCGCGATGCCCTCGGGCTGGAAGCCGCGCGGGAGGTCGAATCTCTTGGGGAAGACCGTGTGCGCGTCGGCCGTGGCTGGGACGAGGGCCGCGACCAATGCCGCGGCGAGCAGGGCGATACGGATCCGGAACATCGTTGCTCCTGACGGGGTCGGCGCCGCCGAGCCGGCGTGGAGGACGGCTGCTACCGCCTACCGTACGCGGCAGGCCCGATAACCCGTGGCGACTCAGGGTGAGCAGGTGGGACCGTGAGTCTCATGACCCCGATGACTCTTCCCACCGGCTATGCCGAGCGGCCGTTGGAGCTGGCCGATGCTGCCGCCGTCACCAGGGTGATGGCCGCCAACGAGCTGGCCACCGTCGGCGAGGTCGTCATCGAGCTGGCAGACATCGTTTCGGAGTGGCAGCGACCTTCCTTCGACGTCTCCGCCCGGACGGTCGGCGTGGTCGATGCCGACGGCGACCTGGTCGGCTACGCGGAGTGCTCCGGTGGCTCCCGGGCCGATGCCGCGGTGCATCCAGACCACTGGGGCCGTGGTCTCGGCACCGCCCTGGCCGGCTGGCTCGCCGCAAAGGCGGGTGAGCTCGGGGAGCCGGTCATCGGCATGCCGGTACCCCAGGGCTCGCCCGGCGACCGGCTGCTGGAGTCCCTGGGCTGGTTCCCGCGCTGGGAGTCCTGGGTCCTGGCGCTGCCGCAGAACGCGGCGATCCCGGTGCGGGAGCTGCCGGAGGCGTACGCCATCCGGGCTGCCACGCCGCAGGACCACGAGCAGGTGTGGACCGTGATCGAGGACGCCTTCCTGGAGTGGTCCGAGCGCGAACGCGAGCCCTACGCAGACTGGGTCGCCACGACCATCGAACGGCCCGGCGCCGAGCCGTGGAACGTCCGCGTGGTGACCGGCCCGGACGGTGCCGTGGTCGCCGCCGCGGTGCTGGTGATGACCGAGGACGGCGGGGAGGGGTACGTCAGCAGGCTGGCCACCCGCAAGGACCAGCGCAACCGCGGCCTGGCCCAGGCGCTCCTCGCCGACGCGTTCGGCGCCGCCCGCGCCCACGGAGCGACACGCGCGACCCTTTCGACGGACTCCCGCACCGGCGCCCTCGACCTCTATCTCCACGTCGGCATGGAGGTCGAGTCCACCTGGGTCCACCGGGCGACCCGGCCCTGATCCCACTTCGGCGCCCCGGCCTCGGCTACCATCTTGCGTCCAGGAGGTGGACAGACATGTCCGACGTACTGATCCGAGGACTCTCGGATGACGAGCTCGCGCGCATCGACACCGAGGCGACGCGGCTCGGGCTCACCCGCAACGAGTATCTCCGCCGATGGTTCACGCCCGACGCTCTGCGTCCGCTGCCACCGGCGCGACCCGTGGCCGGCGGCGACTTCGCGAAGTTCGCCCCGCTCGCCGACCGGGGTCTGATGCGTGACGCATGGTCGTGAGGCGACCCTGGCTGATGCACCGGTCGGCACTCGCCCGGATGTCCACCAGCCCCGACGCTGAGAAGTGGTCCCGCCTGATCGAGCTGGGACAAGTACGCATCACCACCACCACACTGCTCGAGATCGGCCATCTGGCCCGATCCGAGCGGGAGTGGTCCGATCTCGTCGAGGACGTGCCGGTGATCCACATGCCGCTCGCGACCCTCACTCCGCGTACGGAGGCACGGGCGCTGGAGATCCAGCGCATCGTGCTGCGCGACGGCCGCCACCGGGCGCCGTCGGTGCCTGACCTGCTGGTGGCCGCGGTCGCCGAGGAGGCCGATCTCACCGTCCTCCACGCCGACAACGACGTCGATCTCATCACCCGCACGACCGGTCAGCCGGTCGAGCGGCTGCGCGCCTGAGGTTCAGAAGAGCTCGCGGACCTTCTCGATCGGCCGGGCGAGCACGCCGCGGTCGCCCTTGAGCACGATCGGGCGCTGCAGCAGGGCGGGGTGCTCGACCATCAGCGCGACCAGCTCGTCTTCGGAGAGCTCTCGGTTGGCCAGATCGAGCTCCTTGTAGACCGGCTCCCGCTTCCGCAGCACCTCACGAGCGCTCAGGCCGGTCTTGGCGAGGATGTCCTCGACCTCCTCGGTCCGCAGGCCGAGCACGTGGTAGTCGACCTTCTCGAAGTCGACGCCCTCCTCCTTCAGGAGAACGAACAGGTTCCGACACGTCGTGCAGGTCGGCTTCTCGTACACGGTGATCTGCTCCACGGCGCCACCTTAGCCCGCGGTTCGGGTGCGCTATCGCGGCAGGCGACCAGGGTGTGCGATAGTGCGCCGACCTATTTCTGGACGCGCTGATGAGGCAGACGAGCCGAGTCGACGAAAGGGTCGAAGAAGGGTCAGCCGCGGGGCGGGCGGATGAGGCCTTCCTGGGCGACCGTGGCGGCGAGGACGCCATCGGCGGTGAAGACGCGGCCGATGGACAGGCCGCGGCCGCCGTAGGCCGAGGGGCTCTCCTGGTCGTAGAGCCACCATTCGTCGGCGCGGAAGGGGCGGTGGAACCAGATGGTGTGGTCGAGCGAGGCCATCTGGATGCCCTTGTGGTCCAGCGAGTGGGCCGCGAGAGAGGCGCCGAGCAGCGAGATGTCGGAGGCCCAGGTGAAGGCACCACGCTGGATGTCGGGATCGTCGGGCAGCGAGGCGCCCAGGCGGATCCAGAGACGCTGCTGCGCGGGATGGACCGGATCGGGCTTGATACCGAGCAACGAGTTGCCGACGGCACGCACCTCGACCGCCTCCCACTCGCGCGCCAGCGAGACGGCCTCCGGGCTGCCGGAGTCGGCCATCATCTTCAGGAAGTCGATGCACTTCTCGGGCGCCGGGACCGACGGCATCGCATCCTGGTGCTCGAACCCGGACTCCTCACGCTGGAAGTTGGCGGTGAGGTAGTAGATGTCGCGGCCCTTCTGGCGCGCCCGGACCCGCCTGGTCTCGAAGGAGCGCCCGTCACGGATCCGCTCGACCTCGTAGACGATCGGGTAGGACGGGTCGCCCGGCAGCAGGAAGTACGAGTGCATCGAGTGCACCGTGAAGGCCGGGTCGGCGGACCGGATGGCGGCCATCAGCGCCTGCGCTGCCACCTGGCCGCCGTAAGCGCGTCCACGCGAGTTTCGGGTCGTGGTGGCGCCGTGGAAGAGGTCCTTGTCGATCTCGACGAGGTCGAGCACACCCACCAGCTCGGCCACCGCCTGATCCGCCGCTACGGCGTCCGTCGTCATGTGAGTGAGTGTCTCTCAATCCTTCTCAGGGTTGTCATCGGGGTCGGGACCGTTGAGCCCGGCCAGGAACTGCTCGAACTGCTCACCGAGCTCGTCACCGGTCGGCAGCGGCTCGTCGGGCGCCAGCAACGAGCGTCCGGACTCCTCGCCGCGCTGGAAGGTGTCGTACTGCTGCTCGAGAGCGGCCACGACCTCCCGCACCTCGGCATTGTCCTCGATGTAGGAGGCGATCTCCTCCTCGCGGCGCTGGGCTTCCGCCTCCAGGTCGGAGACCGGGATCGTCAGCCGGGCCGCGCGCTCGAGCTCCTCGACGAGCACGACCGCAGCGGCCGGGAAGTCGCTCTGGGCCAGGTAGTGCGGCATGTGCACCACGTAACCGCCCGCGGGGTGGCCCCACTCCCCCAGGCGTACCTCCACCAGGGCCTGGGCTGAGGCCGGGATCCGGATCTCGCCCTTCCACGGGCTCTCCCAGACCTGCCCGGCGAGCTCCTGTGCTGCGTCGTTGGCGTGCCTGGTCGTGGTCAGCGGGCGGGTGTGCGGCACCGCCATCGGCACCGACGCGAGCGAGATCACCTCGGTCACGCCGAGGCGCTCGATGACCTCGCGTACGGCGCCGGCGAAGGCCTCCCAGCGGTTGTCCGGCTCGGGGCCGTGCAGCAGGAGGTAGGGGTTGTCACCGGTGTCCTTGAGCAGCCGGACGACCAGCCGCGGCGCGTCGAAGGACTCGTAGTGGTCGCTGACGAACGAGATCGCCGGTCGGCGGGCCCGGTAGTCGTGGAGTTCGTCGACGTCGAAGGTCGCCACCACCGGCGCTCGCCTCGACGTCTGGATCAGATGAGCCGCGGCCCGCTCGGCGGCCTTGCCCGCGTCGAGGAAGCCGTCCAGGACGACCACCAGCGGAAGCTGGTCACCTCCGGCAAGGATGATCTCCTCGGGCAGGTCGTCGACGATGTGCACCAGTCGTGATCCGGCCATCGGTGTCTCCTCCCGTTGCGTACGGCCCTCGCGGGCCTCGTCGTCGCTCGCCTCGCCAGGGATCGCGACCCTGGGGCTCAACCTTCTCAATACACGCTTCCACATGACGACAGCGCAGCATCCTGGACGCCCCAGTTATTCCCAAGCCGACGCGCGGAGACCGGCGACCTCAGCTGCGACAGGCCGTGTGACCTCCCCCTCGGTGCGGCCGTTGTTACTAGCGGGTAATGTAGTCGACGGGCACCACCCGTGCCCGCACCAACAGCGCCGCCAGGCGACAACCGACCGGCAACCCACATGGAGTGACACGGTGACCCGACAGCTGCGAGAAGTCGTCTTCGTCGACGGCGTACGCACACCTTTCGGCAAGGCCAAGGGCCAGTACGCCGAGACCCGCGCAGACGACCTGGTCGTCAAGCTCATCCGTGAGCTCACGCGCCGCAACCCCGAGCTTCCCCCCGAGCGGATCGACGAGGTCGCCATCGCCGCGACCACGCAGATCGGCGACCAGGGCCTGACGATCGGCCGCACCGCCGGCCTGCTCGCCGGGCTCCCGCAGTCCGTCCCCGGCTACGCGATCGACCGGATGTGCGCCGGCGCGATGACCGCCGTCACCACGACCGCCGGCGGCATCGCCTTCGGTGCCTACGACGTCGTCATCGCCGGCGGTGTCGAGCACATGGGCCGCCACCCGATGGGTGAGGGCGTCGACCCCAACCCGCGGATCATCTCCGAGAAGCTCGTCGACCCCTCGGCGCTCGTCATGGGCAACACCGCCGAGAACGTCCACGACCGCTACCCGGCGATCACCAAGGAGCGCACCGACGCGTTCGCCGTCCGCTCCCAGGAGCTGGCGGCCAAGGCGTACGCCGACGGCAAGATCCAGCCCGACCTGGTCCCCGTCGCCACCCGCTCCGCCGAGAACGGCTGGGGCCTGGCCACCACCGACGAGCCGATGCGTCCCGGCACCACCACCGAGGACCTGGCCAAGCTGAAGACCCCGTTCCGCCCGCACGGCCGCGTCACCGCGGGCAACGCGGCGGGCATCAACGACGGCGCGACCGCCTCGCTGCTGGCCTCCGAGGACGTCGCCCGCGAGCTCGGTCTGCCGATCAAGATGCGGCTGGTGTCGTACGCCTTCGCCGGCGTCGCCCCCGAGGTCATGGCCGTCGGCCCGATCCCGTCGACCGAGAAGGCGCTGGCCAAGGCCGGGCTCACGATCGACGACATCGAGGCCTTCGAGGTCAACGAGGCGTTCGCGATCCAGGTGCTCGCCTTCCTGGACCACTTCGGCATCGCCGAGGACGACGAGCGCGTGAACCCCTACGGCGGCGCGATCGCGTTCGGCCACCCGCTGGCCTCCTCCGGTGTGCGGCTGATGATCCAGCTCGCGCGCCAGTTCGAGGAGCGCCCCGAGGTCCGCTACGGCCTCACCACCATGTGCATCGGCCTGGGTATGGGCGGCACGGTCATCTGGGAGAACCCGAACTGGACTGGGGAGTCGAAGTGACTGACATCAACACCCTTCTCGCTGATGTCGAGAAGCTCTTCTCCGACGACGAGGTCGTGACCGCGGCCAAGCTGGCGAAGGTCACCCTGCCCTCCGGCAAGGTCCTCGGCCTGGTCACCCTCGACAACGGCCACGACCACACCCGGCCGAACACGTTCGGGCCGAAGTCGCTGGTCGAGCTCAACACGGCGTACGACGCGGCCCTGGCCGACCCCGAGATCGACGCGGTCGCGGTGACCGGCAAGCCGTTCATCCTCGCGGCCGGTGCCGACCTGACCTCGCTGCAGGCGGGCGGCCCGGACGGGATCCGTACGATCGCCGAGCTCGGTCACGCGGTCTTCCGCAAGCTGGGCGACGGCGCCGACGGCGTCAAGAAGCCGTCCTTCGGCTTCATCAACGGGCTCGCACTCGGTGGTGGCCTCGAGGTCGCGCTGCACGCCGACTACCGCACGATCCAGGACTCGGTGCCGGCCGTCGGCCTGCCCGAGGTCATGCTCGGCCTGATCCCGGGCTGGGGCGGTGGCTACCTGCTGCCGAACCTGATCGGTCCGGCCAAGGCCGCCAAGGTCTTCATCGAGAACCCACTCAACAACGGCAAGGTGCTCAAGGGCACCGAGGCCTTCGACCTCGGCATCGCGGACGCGATGTTCGGTGGCGCCGACTACCTCGAGCAGTCGCTGCTCTGGGCCGACGGCATCCTGTCCGGTGACGTCACGGTCACCCGCGAGGAGATCGACCGGGGCGAGGCCTGGGACGAGGCTGCCAAGAACGCCGGCTTCTTCGCCTGGGCCAAGACCGGCGACGCCTCCCCTGCCGCCAAGAAGGCCGTCGAGCTGCTCACCCTGGCCAAGACGGCGACCCGCGACGAGGGCTTCGCGGCCGAGGACGACGCCCTCGTGGCGATGTCGAAGACCCCGCAGCTGCTCGCCTCGCTCTACTCCTTCGACCTGGTGCAGAAGCGCGCCAAGCGTCCCGCCGGCGCCCCCGACAAGGCGCTCGCGCAGAAGGTCACCAAGGTCGGCATCATCGGTGCCGGTCTGATGGCCTCGCAGTTCGCGCTGCTCTTCGTCCAGCGTCTCAAGGTGCCGGTCGTCATGGTCGACCTGGACCAGGAGCGCGCCGACAAGGGCGTGGCGTACGTCCACGCCGAGCTCGACAAGAAGCTCGCCAAGGGCCGTGCCTCGCAGGACGCGACCAACCGCCTCAAGGCGCTCGTGACGTCGTCGATCGACTACGCGGAGGCCTTCTCCGACGCCGACTTCATCATCGAGGCCGTCTTCGAGGAGATGGGCGTCAAGAAGACCGTCTTCGCCAACGCCGAGGCCGTCGCGCCGGAGACCGCGGTCTTCGCCACGAACACCTCGAGCCTCTCGATCACGGAGATGGCGGCCGACCTGAAGAACCCCGAGCGGGTCGTGGGCTTCCACTTCTTCAACCCGGTCGCGGTGATGCCGCTGCTGGAGATCATCCGCGGCGAGAAGACGTCGGACGCGGCGCTGGCCACGGCATTCTCCGTCTCCAAGTCGCTGAAGAAGACCTCGATCCTGGTCAAGGACAGCCCGTCCTTCATCGTGAACCGGCTCCTGGGCCGCTTCATGGGCGAGGTCTCCAAGGTCGCCGACGAGGGCACCCCGGTCGACGTCGTCGAGTCCGCCTTCGCCGGGGTCGCGCCGATGGGCCCGTTCGCGCTGATCGGCCTGGTCGGTCCGGCGATCGCGTACCACAACAACGAGACCCTCGCGAAGGCCTTCCCGGACCGGTTCTACCTCTCCGAGAACCTCCACCGGGTCGTCGAGGCCAAGAAGAGCTCCTTCTTCGGTCCCGACGGGCGCACCCTCGACCCCGAGGTCGAGGCGCTGCTCGTCTCCGGCGACGTGGTCAAGACCGCCGAGGAGGCGCGCCAGCAGTCGCTCGAGGCCATCGCCGACGAGATCGGCCGGATGCTCGAGGAGGGCGTCGCCCAGGCCGCCGAGGACATCGACCTGGCGATGATCACCGGGGCCGGCTTCCAGTTCTGGAACGGCGGCATCACCCAGCTCCTCGACCGCGAGGGCATCTCCGAGAAGGTCACCGGCAAGAAGTTCCACTGACCGAAGCAAGTCCGCCCCCGACCGATCTGATCGGTCGGGGGCGGTCCCATGCTGGGCCGGGGCAGTCCCGGACGCACCTCAGCAGGGACTCAGGCCTTGTCGGTGGCCACCTTGCCGCCTCCGACCGCCGATTCCGGCGTGCCCATGTTCTGCCGCGCGCGGGGTCGCTGCTGGCGACCCGAGGCCTGCGCTGAGCCGCGCCGGCCCTCGATCTTCTTGCGGATCTGTTCGTCCGCCGCTCTGAGGTCGAACGGCGCCGACATCTGCTCAGGTGACCAACGGAACTCGGCCACGAGGTCGTCATAGAGCATTGAATCCCCCGAGTGCTGTGTGGTGACGATACCGAGGGCCCTCGTCGCCCCCGACAGACCCACTCTAAGCCCAGAGCGACCGATATTCGCCAGGGGCTCGACCAGAGAGACCGACCCCGTAGGGTCAAAATTCGACGTCTCGGCGTCAGAAACTGACGTCTCGGGGCAGGGGGGTGGGGGTCAGGGCGCCCAGGCGTTCGATGGTGTCGAGCGCGACCGCCTGGGGGGTCAGGCCGATGCTCTCCAGGATCTTGGGCCGCTTGGCGTGGTCGAGGAACTCCTGCGGGATGCCGTGGATCTTCACCGGGGTGCGTACGTCGGCGGCGGTCAGGGCCTGCAGGAAGGACGCGCCGACGCCGCCGGCGACGCCGTTGTCCTCGATGGTGACGACCAGGCTGTGGTCGGCGGCCGCCTCGATGAGGGCCGGGTCGATCGGCTTGACCCAGCGCGGGTCGACGACGGTGACGCCGATGCCCTGGGCGGTGAGCCGCTCGGCCACGCCCACGGCGACCTCTGCCATGGAGCCGACGCCGACGACCAGGACGTCCTTGGTGCCGTTGCGCACAAGTACGTCGGCCTCGCCGAGCTTGGCGATCGTGGCGATGTCCTCGGGCGGCGGGCCCTTCGGGAAGCGTACGACGGTGGGCGCGTCGTCGACCTCGACGGCCTCGTCGAGGAGCTCGTTGAGGCGAGCGATGTCGCGCGGCGCGGCCAGGCGGAGCCCGGGGACGACCTGGAGCAGCGACATGTCCCACATGCCGTTGTGGGACGCGCCGTCGTCGCCGGTCACGCCGGAGCGGTCCAGGACGAACGTCACCCCGGCCCGGTGGAGGGCGCAGTCCATCAGCACCTGGTCGAAGGCGCGGTTGAGGAAGGTCGCGTAGACCGCGAAGACCGGGTGCAGACCACCCATCGCCAGGCCGGCGGCCGAGGTGGCGGCGTGCTGCTCGGCGATGCCGACGTCGAAGGTGCGCGCGGGGAACCTGGCCTGGAACGCGTCGAGGCCCACCGGGTGCATCATCGCCGCGGTGATCGCGACGATGTCCTGGCGGCTCTCCCCCAGCCGCACCATCGCGTCGGAGAAGTGGTCGGTCCAGATCCGGCCCTTGGGCTTCTCGGCGCCGGTCTGGACGTCGAAGGGACCCGGCGAGTGGAACTGGTCGGCCTCGTGGCGCTCGGCCGGGTCGTAGCCGTAGCCCTTGCGGGTGATCGCGTGCACGATCACCGGACCGCCGAACCGCTTGGCCGAGGTCAGCGCCTGCTCGACGGCGTGCCGGTCGTGGCCGTCGACGGGGCCGACGTACTTCAGGCCGAGGTCCTCGAAGAGACCCTGGGGCGCGACCGCGTCCTTGAGCCCCTTCTTCACCGCGTGCAGCGCGTCGTAGGCCATCGCGCCGATCCCGGGCACCGCGTTGAGGCGGCGCTTGACCATGTCGAGGACCAGTTCGTAGCGCGGGTTCGTACGCAGCGCCGTCAGCGCCGTGGCCAGGCCACCGATGGTCGGGGTGTAGGAGCGGCCGTTGTCGTTGACCACGATGACCAGCTTGGAGTCGTGCTGGATCGCGATGTTGTTGAGCGCCTCCCAGGCCATCCCGCCGGTCAGCGCGCCGTCGCCGATCACCGCGACGACGTGGCGGTCCTCGCCGCGGATCGTGTAGGCCTTGGCCAGCCCGTCGGCGTAGGAGAGCGCGGTGGAGGCGTGGGAGTTCTCGACCACGTCGTGGTCGGACTCGGACTGGCTCGGGTAGCCGCTCATCCCGCCCTCGCGGCGCAGCGTGCCGAAGTCGCCGGCCCGGCCGGTGACGAGCTTGTGGACGTAGGACTGGTGACCGGTGTCGAAGACGATCTTGTCGCGCGGGCTGTCGAAGACCCGGTGCATGGCCAGGGTCAGCTCGACCACGCCGAGGTTCGGCCCCAGGTGGCCGGTGTTGGTGGCCACGGTCCGGATCATCAGGTCCCGGATCTCGCTCGCGAGGAGCTCGAGCTGGTCGTCGGAGAGATCACGAAGATCCTGCGGCGCGGCGATGCGTTCGAGGAGACCCATGGCCCGGATTCTACGTCTCGACCCTGAAGGACTTCGACCCGGATAGCGCCGCGTGCTGAGGCGATCCGAGGAAGGGCGTCAGCCCGATCCGGGCCGAGTCGCTGAGGTCCAGGTCAGGCGCCTTCACGGGGTCGACGAAGACGATCTGTCGGCCCTCGTGGCACACGATGTCGGCGTCGGTGAGGTCGACGCCGGCGGCGTAGAGGTGGATCTTGTCGTCGGTGCCGGTCTCGGGGTGGCGGAGCTCCTGGACGGCGACCAGCTCGAGGGCCTCGGGGCCTAGGCGCACCTCGGTCTCCTCCTCGAGCTCGCGGACAGCTCCGGCCAGCGGGTCCTCCCCGGACTCGAGGTGGCCGCCGCAGAAGGACCACTTCTCCGGCGCGATCGTCGGATGCTCGTCGCGCTCCTGGAGCAGCACCCAGCCACGACGGTCGACAAGGATCACAGCGGCGAACTCGGTCATGAGGGGCGAGCCTAGTCCTCCCGCGGACGCACCGAAGCCCGCGGTCTGCCCAGCTCGCTCGTCAGTACGTCACCGACCTGCTCGAGCCCGACGGGCTCCTCGACCAGCTCCGCCCATGGCCGCGTCGACGCGGCGAGGAAGGCGACGGCCTGTTCCAGGTGGCGAGGCTCGTAGTTGTGTACGCCGCTGATCGACCGCCAGCCCCGCACGATCGCCTCGGGGTCGACCGAGATCGCGCGCCCCGGGGAGACCGAGCCGACCAGGACGAGGGAGCCGCCGATGTCGAGCGCCCCGAGCGCCGCCTCGACCGCCGAGGCGGCGCCGGAGAAGTCCATCGCCACATCGACCTGCGGAAGCGCCTGACCCGCGGGCAGCGTCGACGTCGCGCCGAAGCCGACGGCCAGCTCCAGCCGAGCGGGCTCGACATCGCTCACCACGATCTCGGCCGCCCCGGCGTCGGCCGCGGCGGCGACCGCGGTGAGCCCGAGCATCCCGGCGCCGACCACCAGCACCCGCTTGCCACGCAGCGAGCCGGCCCGCTCCAGGGCCGCCATCACCGTGGCGGTCGCGCACCCGGCCGGCGCGGCGACCTCGTCGGCCAACGTGTCGGGGACGGGCACGACCGCGGTGCCGGCGGGCAGGAGCACGTGGGTCGCGTACGTGCCCGACAGCGGCCAGGCCGGCTCGTACGGCTCGTGGCCGAGCTTGCGCACCGAGTGGCACTTCGCGGTGAGCCCCCGCCTGCAGCGGTCGCAGGTCCCGCACGAGACGGTGACGCCCCAGACCACGCGTCGGCCGGTGCCCACGATCCGGCCGACGCCTTCGTGCCCGAGCACGCTCGGGCAGGCGCCGGGACGCCGGCCGGAGACCGTGTGGTGGTCGGAGCCGCACACCGTCGCGAGGTCGATCTCGACCAGCGTCTCCCCCGGTCCCGGCACCGGAAGGTCCACCGTCTCCAGCGTCACCTCGGAGCCACCGCGCCACACCGCGACCCGTGCCATGAGCCGTGCCATCACACCGCGCCGACCTTCCTGCGCAGCCAGGCCGAGAAGAGGTCGATGACGATGATCAGGACGATCACCATGCAGACGTACGTCATCATCGTGTCGAAGTGGAAGCTGTCCACCTCGGTCTTGATGAAGAACCCGATGCCGCCGGCTCCGACCGTGCCGAGGATGACCGAGCTGCGTACGTTGGTGTCGAAGCGGTAGAGCAGCAGGCCGAGCAGCGACGGCATCACCGCGGGCAGCACGGCGTGCGCGGCCGACTGCGCGGGCGAGGCTCCGGCCACGCGGAGCGCCTCGACCGGCCCCTGGTCCACCTCGTCCATGGCCTCGGACCACAGCTTGCCCATGACCGCGACGTTGTGGATCGCCAGCGCGATCACGCCCGGGAACGCACCGAAGCCGACCGCGGCGATGAACATCAGCGCGTAGACGGTCTCCGGGACGGCCCGCAGCACCGACATCACCGCGCGACCCAGGAGCCACAGCGGCACGAACCGGTTGGTCGTACGCGAGGAGATGACCGCGAACAGCAGCGCCACCGGAATCGACAGGGTCGTGCCGAGCAGGCCGATCCAGATCGTGAGCAGGCAGTACTCCAGGCCGGGCCGGATCGTCTCGGACCAGCGCAGGTCGAGCGGGAAGGCACCGTCCTGATGGATCGTCTTGCCGTTCGGGTAGGTGCGGTCGACCCCGAACAGGAAGTTCCACAGGCCCCGCCAGCCCTCGAGCAGCTCCCTGGGCGAGGTGTTGGTCTGCACCGCGGCGTACCAGTGCACGAGAAGCAGGGCGACCGTGATGGCCGCCCCGACGGCGATGCCGGACGGCCGGAAGCGGGGTGGGATGTCGAGACGTGGCTCCGGGGCCTTGGTCAGGCTGCTCATGCGAGCACCCCCATCTCGGCTGCTTCCAGCGCTTCCACCGCGGGCCGGTAGAGACCGGCCACGGTCTCGTCGGTGACCTCGGCGCTGCTGCTGTCGAAGACGAGCCGGCCGCCGGCCAGCCCGAGGATCCGGTCGGAGAAGCGGCGGGCGAGGTCGGGCTGATGGAGCACCGCCGCCACCGCCAGACCGTCGTCGTCGGCCAGCGAACGGAGCAGGTTCATCACCTGCTCGGAGGCGGCCGGGTCGAGCGCCGAGACCGGCTCGTCGGCGAGCAGCACCTTGGCGCGCTGGCAGAGCGCGCGGGCCACCGCGACCCGCTGCTGCTGGCCACCGGAGAGGCGACCCGCCTTCTCCCGGGCCCGGTCGGCGAGACCGACCCGGTCCAGGCACGCCATCGCCTCGGCCTGCACCTCGCGCGGGAAGGCCAGCACCGACCAGGACCGGCTCAGACCGAGCCGCCCGAGCGCACCCGCGCAGACGTTGTCGAGCACGCTGCGACGGGGCACCAGATGGATCTTCTGGAAGACCATCGCGACCGTCGGCACCGCCTCGCCGGGCTTGGCCCTGAGGCCGTCGACCGTGATCGTGCCGCCGTCGGGACGCTCCAGACCGACCACGCAGCGCAGCGAGGTGGACTTGCCGGACCCGTTGGCTCCGAGGAGGCTGACCACCTCCCCGGAGGCGACCTCGAAGGCCAGGCCGTCCAGGACCGTCTTCTCCCCGAACGACTTCCTCAGGCCGTCGATACGCAGGGCCGCGCCGGAGAGGTGATCAGCGCCCATCAGAGGTCGTCCGTGGTCAGGTCGAGGGCCTCGGCGAGGTCGGCGACCGGCTGGTAGTCCTCTTCAGTGACCGCCACCAGCGCCGGCTTGCCGGCGGGCGGGATGAAGTCGAGGTACTCGCCGATCTCCGCGACCGCGTCGGCCGGCAGGTTCAGCAGCGCCTCCTGAACTGCCTTGGACACCTCGGGGGTCATGTTCGGGCCCGCCGCGATCGGGTCGTTCAGGATCGGCTCGGACTTCCAGACCTGGCGGAAGGCGGACTCGTCGAACTGGCCCTCGGCCGTCGCCGAGGCCAGGGTCTGACTGTTGATCTCGGCGGCGTCGACCTTGCCGTTGACCAGGGCCAGCAGCGCCTCGGTGTGGCCACCGGCGTACTCGGCCTTGACGTCCTTCTCGATCCCGGCGTCGATGAGCGCCTTGCGCGGCACCGCGTCACCGGAGGTGGAGCCGGACTCGGACAGCGCCAGGGTCGTGCCCGCGAGATCCTCGACAGACTTGATCGGCGAGTCCTTGGGCACCCAGATGCCACCGGTGTAGGAGGAGACCTTGCCGTCCTCGCCCGCGAACGACGCCAGCGGCGTGGCGCCGGCCTGTTTCTGCGCGAAGACGTAGCCCAGCGGCCCGAACTGGCCGATGTCGAGCTTGCCGTTCTGCATGGCCAGGATCTCGGCGACGTACGTGTCGGAGATCTGCACCTCCACCTCGCAGCCGAGCTCCTCGCCGAGGGCCTTGCCCAGGGTCTCGTAGACGGGGATCAGGTTCTTGGGGTCCTCGAAGGGCTCGACGCCCATCTTCAGGGTGCCGTCGGGGCAGATCTGGTCGGGACCGACCTCGCCGCCCGCGACGGCTTTATTGGTCGTCGCCTCGCTGCCGCAGGCGGCCAGGGCGAGAGTCAGCGTGGCGGCGCCGGCGAGGGCGGTGAGGGAGCGCAGGGGGGACATGTGAGGTTTCTCCTGTGATCAGAACAGCTGGTCGAGGACGGTGGGCGCGAGGCCCAGTGCTGTGGTCATGCCGATGCCCGACGTCACCGAGACGACCCGGAGGCCCGGGAACGGCTCGTTGTCGAGGAAGTCGGTCCGCGGGGAGTCCGCGTAGACCCCTCGCCAGCGACGTCGGACGGTGAGCGGAGCCCCGAGCAGCCGCGCCCCTTCCCGCAGCACCAGCTCGGCGACGTGCTCGTCGTCGAAGGGCAGGTGGGTGCGGTCGTAGTGGTGGGTGTCGCCCAGGACGATCGAGCCGGGTCGGCCGTTTGTCCCGGGACGCTGGGTGAGCATGAGGTTCATGACGACGTCGAGGAGCTCGGGCGCGGTCGCCTCGAGCTGAGTGCGTACGTCGGCGGCCGCCGTGGTCTCGGCGAACCCGCCGTAGCGGAGCATCGAGAGCCCGGTCAGCACCGCCGGCCCGATCTCGACACCTCCCGGAGGCGCGACCTCGAGCATCTGCAGCCGGCAGCGGCGTACGGCTGCCTCCTCGGCGACCTGCGGGAAGAGCCGGTCGATGTCATGGCCGGCGGCGTGGACGACCCGGGCGGAACGGATGGTTCCGCGGCTGGTGCGGACGTCGATCCCACCGGCGGTCGGGTCGATGGCGCCGACATGGGTCGCCCAGCTGAACCGGACGCCCTCGGACTCCAGCCAGGCGGCGATCGCCGGCAGCGCCTCGCGCGGGTCCACCCTCACGTCGAGCGGCAGGTGCGCGCCGCCGAGGACGTCCGCGGTGGCCGGCGGGAACAGCTCGCGGGTGGCGTCGGCGTCCAGCAGGCGGGCCTGCTCGGCTCCGCGGACGCCCGCGAACTCCTCGAGCACGGCCATCTCGGCCTCGGTCCGGGCGACGACGACCGTGCCCGTCTCCCGGAGACCGAAGCCCGCCTTGGCGGCGAGGGTGAGCCAGTGCTCACGGGCCGCGAAGGCGTAGGCCAGCGCCTGGCCCGACTGGGCGGTGGCGCAGATGTGCCCGAAGTTGCGGATCGACGCGCCGACGGCGCGCTCGTCCCGCTCGATGACATGGACCTTCAGGCCGCGCGCGAGCCCATCGACGGCATGCGCGAGGCCGACGATCCCGGCACCGACGACGACAAGGTCGGCGGCACCGTCGGGGGTGGTCGTGTGAGTTGGCACGGCCCGAACACTTCTGTCTCGCGGCAGCCTGGTCAACAGTCCCGATGAACATGTACATACAAGTTAACCGGTCGTTTTCCTGCGCACCGTTTGGTCCTCGGAGCGTTTTCCGGGCGTTCACGAATCGCTTCATCACACTTGTCTGATCAAGTTGTAGCCTGCTGCCCATGAGTAGCCCGCTGCACGTCCAGGTCGCCGAGGCCATCCGTGCCCGGATCATCGCCGGCGAGCTGCCGACCGGCGCTCCGATCCCCTCCGAGGCGCAGCTCTGCGAGCAGTTCGGCGCCTCCCGCGGCACCATCCGTACGGCACTGGCGAGCCTGCGCCGCGAGGGCCTGCTCAGCGGCGGCCAAGGACGTCCTCCGACCGTGCGCGACACCGCGCTCGGGCAGCCCTTCGAGCAGCTGATCTCGTTCAGCGCGTGGGTGCAGCAGATCGGCCACACCCCCGGCCAGCGCACCATCGAGGTCGCCCGGCGCGGCGCCACCGCCGCTGCCGCCGAGGCGCTCGACATCGATGAGGGTGACCCGGTCGTCGACGTGCTGCGGCTCCGTCTGCTCGACGGCCAACCCGCGATGCTCGAGCGCAGCACCTTCGTCGAGCGCGTCGGGCGGCTGCTCTTCGACTTCGACCCCGACACCGGCTCGCTCTACGGATATCTGACCGCCGCAGGCGTCGACCTGCACGCCGCGCGCCACACCATGGACGCGGTCGCGGCCGACGAGACCGACGCCGACCTGCTCGACATCGAGGTGGGCAGCCCGCTCCTGCGCGAGCGCCGCCGAGCGACCGCCACCGACGGCACGCCGCTGGAGTACGCCGACGACCGCTACCGGCCCGACCGGGTCACGTTCACCATCGACAACACCCGCCCGTCCGCGGCGGGGATCCGCCCCGACGTACGCATCCTCAAGGAGATCTCGTGACCGCCTACGACCCCGCCAACCGTCTCGGGCTCCGCTTCGACCTAGCCGCCCTCGACATGGCCGGCACCACCGTCGACGAGGGCGGGCTGGTCTACGACGTGCTCGAGTCGACCGTCGCGGACGCCGTCGGCGAGCCGGTCCCCCACGACCTGCTGCTGCAGTGGAAGGGCACCTCGAAGTGGGAGGCGATCCAGGGACTGCTGCGCGGGCTCGGCCAGGACCCGACGACCGCCCAGGTCGACAAGATCTTCGACGGCTTCGGCGAGCGCCTCGTCACCGCCTACCGGGAGACCCCGCCGCAGCCGTTCCCGGGTGTGCCCGAGATGTTCGCGACGCTGCGCTCACGAGGCGTCAAGGTCGCGCTGCAGACCGGCTACTCCACCGAGATCGCCGCCGCCATCCTCGACGGCCTCGGCTGGACCGTCGGCCCCGGCGCCGAGTCGACCGTCGACGCCCTCATCACCTCCGACCTCGTCTCCGCCAGCCGCCCCGCCCCCTACCTCGTCTTCCACTGCATGGAGGCCACCGGCGTCCAGGACGTACGCCGCGTCCTGGTCGCCGGCGACACCCCCAACGACCTCGGCGCCGGCACCAACGCCGGGGCCGGCTTCGTCGTCGGCGTCGCCACCGGCTCCTTCACCCACGACCGGCTCGCCACCGAGCCGCACACCCACCTCCTCCCCTCCACCGCCGACCTGCCGACACTCCTGTAGAGCGTGTTCGGGGACCCGGCGTCGAGTCGGGCGTTGTCCAGTGCGTGCGATCGCAAGGCGGAGGAGGGAGGCGGCCCGGTGTTGGCCGTCGACCGACGAGAACGCAGCGAGCGTGCGTACTGGGCAGCGCCCGGCCGGCGCATCCGGGTTCTCGAACACGCTCGAAACCTACCTTCCTTGACTGGACACAAGCCAAGGCAAAGACTGGCTCCATGGCACTGACCAAGAAGCAGAAGGCGATCCTGACCACCGGCGCGCTCATGGCCCAGGCGGCAGTCGCTCCGGTGATCCTGCGGGACCTGCAGACGCGCTCCGACGACGAGATCCGCGGACCGCGGATGCTGTGGCGGCTGTGGGGCAGCACCAACCTGCTCGGCGCGGCGGTCTACTGGTTCTACGGCCGCAAGCCGGCCTCCGCCCAGGCCTAGGCTCTCGCTACACCGCGAGGCTCGGTGAGGAGCCGGATCGCGAAGATCAGCTCTTCGACGTCGGCGAACCGGCGCAGGTCGCAGCCGGTGCGCTCAGAGATCCGCTCGAGCCGGTGGTAGGCGGTGTTGACGTGGACATGCAGACGCTCGGCGGCCAGCTTGGCGTTGAGGTCGCAGGCGACGTACGCCAGCATGGTCTCGATCATCACGCTGTCACGCGCGAGGTCCTCCTCGACGAACTGGCGCAGCGCCGGGCGCACCAGGCGGCGAGCGGTCGGATCCTCGCGCAGCACCAGGTAGTCGATCGTCGAGATCATCGACAGCGCCATCACGCCGGGATCCGCACCGAGGACGTCGCGAGCGATCCCTGCCTCGGCGTACGCGGCGGGCGCCGCGCCCAGGCCGGCATGCACGGTGCTGACGCCCACGGCCAGGTCGAATCCCTCCCGGGCGAGATGGCGGTAGATCCGTCGCAGGTCGGGCACGACCGTCCTGACGTCGTCGGTGGCGACGGGCAGGATCCCGACGAGCAACTCTTGGCGGATCACCGTGACCCCCTCCCGCGACGGGCCCAGCTCGGTGCGCACGTGCCGCAGCGCCTCCCTCAGGCTCCGCCCCGGGCGTAGCGGCCGCACCGGCACCGCGACCAGGACGATGATCCGGTCATCCGGTTCCAGGCCGCACCTGCGGGCGACCTCGAGCATCGGCCCCGGCCGGACCCCGCGTCCGGCGAGCAGGTCCTCGACGAGGTCCCGGCGGATCCGGTCGCCCTCGGCGAGCTCGACCTGGTGGGCGGCGAGGTAGGCCTCGGCCGCGACCGTACTGCCGACCTCGATCACCTGCATCACGTGCGAGGCCACCGGGAGCGCCGCGCGACTGGTCTCCGGGTCCGTGGCAGCGATCTCGACGATGCGCTCCCACAGCGCCACCTGACCGATGCGGAAGGCCTGCAGGAAGTCGGCGAGCGCGACCCCCTGACGAACTCGGCGGGTCGCCTGGTCCACCGTGAACTGGAAGTCCTCGCGTACGGCCGCCCGCCCCTCCTCCAGCGTCGTCAGCACCGCCAGGAAGACCGCCTCGGCATGGTCGCCGACCTCCTTGCGCAGCTCGGGATCAGGGCTGACGGCGTAGGCCGGCACCTGGTCCCAGTTGTGCTTGAGGAACAGCTCCACCGTGTGCGGGAGGTCCTCCCTGATGCCCGCGACGATGCGTTTGATCGGCTCCGTGCTCATCGCGCTCCCTCGGTGTCTCGCTGGCGGTTGCGGCGTCAACCAGATCAACGCGCGAGTGTGGCGACAGTCACGCTCAACCCGGTTTGTGATCTGTCTCCATCGGCGTTGTCGCGCCCTCACACATTTCCCGACGCGCCCTTCCCAACCGAGATCTGGCTGGTGAATGGTGCTATGTGTCGGGGGTCACAAAACTCGGACCCTGCCCACGCCAGGAGTGATTACACATGGGGACGCACAACCCGGATGGCCCTGCTCGGGTCTCCAGACGATCGTTCGTCGGATACGTCATCGGCGGAACCACGCTGATCGCAGCCGCAGACCTGGGGCTGGCTCCCTCGGCCGCCCACGCGGTGCCGGTGCCCTCGGTGCCGCAGGTCCCCGAGGTCTATGACCTCAACGACTTCTTGACCCACTGCGCGATGCCGACCTCGAACCTGATCGCGATCGAGGTCGACGAGAAGGGGCACGCCCACTTCGCACTCCCGCGGATGGAGGTAGGCCAGGGCATCACCACGGCCGTGGCCATGCTGATCGCCGAGGAACTCGACCTCCCGGTCGACCACGTGCACGTCACCCTGGCGCCGGCCCGTCCTGAGCTGCTCTTCAACCAGCTGACCGGCGGCTCCAACACGATCATCTCGATGTACACCCCGGTCCGCGTGGCCGCCGCCATCGCCCGCAAGGCGCTGCTCGAGGCGGCCGCGATCCTGCTCGGGGGCGCGGTGACTCAGCTGATCTCCAAGGACGGCGTGATCAGCCTCCCGGACGGGTCCTCGGTGACGTACGGCGAGGCCGCCGCCAAGGCGGCGCAGCCGACGACCGAGAAGGTCGAGGTCGAGCTGAAGGAGACCTCGGATCACCAGATCGTCGGCAAGCCCCATCGCCGCGTCGACGCGCGCGCCGCCGTGACTGGCAAGAAGAAGTTCGCGATGGACCTCGACGTCCCCAACGCGCTGCCCACGATGGTCTGCCGCGCACCCGAGCTCAACGGCACGCCGGAGTCGATCAACAACAAGGGCGAGGTCGAGACGATGCCCGGCGTCACCCACGTCGAGATCATCCCCACCGGCGTCGCGGTCCGGGCCAAGACCTTCGGTCAGTGCATCGACGCCGTGCGCGCGCTGGACGTGACCTGGAACTCCGGCACCGTGACCACGATGTCGGCCAAGCACATCAAGCAAGAGCTCAAGGCCGGGCAGATCCCGCTGGCGGTGCCGAAGATCGGGGCGACCTCGGTCGACGGCGAGTTCACCTTCCACTTCCGCAGCGGCTCGGCCCTCGAGCCCAACTGCGCGGTCGCCGACGTACGCGACGGCAAGGCCACCGTCTGGGGAGGCCTGAAGTCGCCGATCGACGCCCAGGGCAGGATCGCCAAGGCGCTCGGCCTCCCGCAGACCAGCGTGGAGGTCAACGTGGTCCAGGGCGGCGGGTCCTTCGGGCGCAAGCTGTTCAGCGACGCCGCCGTCGAGGCCGCCCACGCGTCCAAGGCGTTCGGCGCGCCGGTCAAGTTGATGTGGCACCGCGCCGACGAGCCGCGCCAGGGTCGGGTGCACCCGATGGCGGTCTCCCAGATCCGGGCGACGGTGCTGGCCGGCAGCATCCTCACCTTCGAGCAGCGCCACGCCAGCGTGGCCTGTGACTTCACCCATGGTCTTGGCGAGCGGCTGACCGCGGAGGTGGCGGCGCTGCCGACCGGTCTGTCGAATCTGACCTTCTCGGAGTCGATCTTCATGCTCGCCACCGAGCTGCCCTACAACTTCGGGGTCGTCACCCAGCTGCTCAACGAGCCGAAGCCCGCGGTCGACCGGTTCAACACCAGCTCGGTCCGCAACATCTACTCCCCCGACGTCGCCACGGCCAGCGAGCTGATGGTCGACCAGCTCGCCAAGAAGCTGAAGCTGGACCCGGTCGCGTTCCGGCGCAGGTACCTCAAGAGCAACACCGTCAAGCGGGTGCTCGACCGCGCCGCCGAGCTCGGCGACTGGGGCCGCTCGATGCCCGCCGGCACGGCGCAGGGCATCGCCATCCACAAGGAGTACAAGGGCGCCACCGCCGTCCTCGTCGAGATCGACTGCCGCCCCGAGACGGTCAACCGGGAGGTGCGCGACGCGGTCACCGGACCTCGGATCACCAAGGCCGTCGTGGTCGCCGATGTCGGCCTGGTGATCAACCCGGCCGGCGTGAAGGCCCAGATGATGGGTGGCTTCTCCGACGGGATGTGCCAGGCGCTGACCTACAGCAACCACCTGGTCGACGGGCAGTTCCTGGAGGCCAGCTGGGACAACTCGGCCTACACCCGGCAGTGGAACGTGCCGTTCGAGTTCGAGTGCGAGGTGATGGAGTCGCACGGCAGCCAGCCGGGCGGCGTCGGTGAGGCCGGGGTGGCCGCTTCGATGGCCGCCGTCGCGTGTGCCTACGCCCGCGCGACCGGCGAGGTGCCGACGGAGTTCCCGATCAACTTCCACGAGCCGCTCCACTTCGAGCCCAAGTCCTTCATCCCGTCCGTCCCCGAGTCGCCGACCGACGGCCTCGCCTACACGTTCTGAGGTCTTCGATGCCTTCTCACACCTTCCAGCTCAACGGCGAGACCGTCACCGTCGACGTCGAGGACGACGTCCGCATCCTGTGGGTGCTGCGCGATGTCCTCGGTGTCACCGGCCCGAAGTACGGCTGCGGCATCAACGTCTGCAAGGCCTGTACGTCGCACATCAACGGCAAGGCGTTCAACCCGTGCTCGGTGCGTGTCGCCGACATCGGCGCCGACGACGAGATCACCACCATCGAGGGGCTTGCCGACACCGCGCCCGGCGACGGCCTGCACCCGATGCAGGAGGCCTGGCTCGAGCACGACGTCGCCCAGTGCGGCTACTGCCAGCCCGGCCAGATCATGACCGCCGTCGCCCTCGTCAACAAGGTCCGCAAGGAGGGCCGCGCCATCACCGAGGCCGACCTCGACACGATCCGCAACGTGTGCCGCTGCGGGACGTACTCCCGGATCCGGGAGGCCATCAAGACCGGACAGGACGCGATGGCCCGGGGGCTCTAAGAGCGCGTTCGGGAACTCGGCGTCGAGTCAGGCGTCGTCCAGTGCGTGCGATCGCAAGGCGGAGGAGGGAGGCGGCCCGGTGTTGGCCGTCGACCGACGACAACGCCGCGAGCGTGCGTGATGGGCGGCGCCTGGCCGGCGCTTCCGGGTTCCCGAACGCGCTCTCAGGTCAGTCTCCGGAGAGCTTCTGCTCGATCCGCTCGACCTTCGCGGTGAGCTGGCCGGTGTAGCCGGGCCTGATGTCGGCCTTGAGCACCAGCCCGACCCGCGGGGTGACGGCGGCGACCGCGTCGACGCACTGCTTGATGACACTCATGACCTCGTCCCACTCACCTTCCAGGTTGGTGAACATGGCGTTGGTCTCGTTGGGCAGTCCGGACTCGCGGACGATGCGGATCGCCTCCGCGACAGACGCGGCCACCGAACCGTCGGGGTCGTCGGTGGTCGTGGGGGCGATCGAGAAGGCGACGAGCATGTCGAAACACTATCCAAACGTTTCGGCGGCCTGCATATAGTGGCGCCGCCGGGGGCCGAAGGTGCACCGCCGGCGGGAAGGAACCGATGAGTGAGGGACTCGACCGGCTCGCTGCCACGCTGGGCGTGCCGGCCACGCGGCTCGCGCCGCTGGAGGCGTACGACGACCAGCAGCTGGGCCGGTTCGACGATCTGGTCCAGGGAGCGATGGCCGCGGAGGACAAGGCGTTCGACGCCTCCCTCGACGAGGCACTGAAGCTGGTGCCGAAGATGCTGCGCGGGGTCGTCCAGAAGATGCTCGGAGGTAGCCGATGACCGCCCTGACCAGCGCGCTGGAGATCACCAAGCTCGCCCACGAGATGCACGTGGACGAGGCCGAGCTCGCCGAGTTCGCCACCACCTCCCCCGATGACCTCCGCGACCTGCGCGGGATCGTCTCGCACGCGATGTTCAGCCGTCACGAGTCCCGGGTGAAGGGGCTGGCCGCGGTCAGCAAGAAGCTCCCTGCGGCCGTCACCGCCAAGATCACCGAGTTCGCGATGGGCCCCATGCTCAGCGCCCGCGTCGCGGCGGTCATGGACCCGGCCGACGCCGCGAAGCTGGCCGGCCACCTGAAGCCGGAGTTCCTCGCCGAGCTCTCCGTCCACCTCGACCCGAGCCGGGTCGAGGGCATCATCGCCAAGCTCGACAGCGCGCTCGTCGTCGAGGTCGGCCGCCGCCTGCTGTCCGAGGGGCACCTGCTCACCCTGGCCAGGTTCACCGGCGTCGTACGCCCCGAGACGTCGCTCGAGGTCGTCGACGGCGCCTCGGGCGCCGAGATCCTCGAGCTCGCGCTCTTCATCGACGAGCCCTCCGTGGTCGACCCGATCCTCGCTGGGCTCTCCGACGAGACCGTTGCGGAGATCGCTGCCGCCACGGCCGAGCACGGCGAGGCCGCCGATGCCCTCCTCGCCGCGCTCCACGAGGACAGCCGCGCCAGGATCGCCTCACTGACCTGAGACGCTGGCCTTCGGTGACCTCGCGGCGGATGCCGGGGTTCACACACGTGAGCGTTGGCTGAACGACTCCCGCGTAGCCTTTCCGCGCAGGTGGGAGGGCTGGTTTCGTCAGCACGTGAACACTCCACGCCTGCTCGCCGTCCGCGCCCTGACCGCGCTGGTCCTCATCGTGCTGTCCGCGTTCTCGATGGCCGCCCCCGCATGGGCCGCGACGCCCGAGAGGCCGGCTCAGGTCGGCGCGCCGTACTCCCTCATGCAGATGAACCTCTGCCTCAGCGGCGGTGCCCGCTGCTACCCCGACACCGAGTACCCGAAGATCCTCGACGAGGCCGTCGAGCGGATCCAGGAGAACGACGTCAACGCGGTGACCTTCAACGAGGCCTGCAGCGGCGACGTCGAGAAGATCGCCGAGCGCACCGGCTACCACATGCGGTTCGCGACCGTCCTCTATCCGACGGCTCCCTACCAGTGCAAGACCCCCGGCGGACGCGGCGTCTTCGGCAACGCGGTGCTGACCAAGGAGGCCATCATGAGCGCCCAGGACGCGGCGTACTCCCGCTGGAACGGCTCCGAGCAGCGCCGCTGGCTCTGCGTGACCACCGCTCGCGGCGTGGACGTGTGCACCACGCACCTGTCCACCGACGGCGAGGCGGACCCGGCCTCCGCCAACAACCTCCAGTGCGGCGAGCTCCGCGCGGTCCTCGAGTCGCGCACCAACCCGACCGTCTTCGGTGGTGACATGAACCGGCAGGCCTCCTGCGCGCCCGAGGGCTTCTGGACGCTGACGGACGACGATGCCGCCCAGCTGCCCGGAATCCAGCACGTCTACGGGAACACCGGCCAGCCGACCCTCGAGATCGAGGGCGCGACCTACACCGACCACGACGTGATGATTGCCCGCGCCGTCATCCCCAAGCCCTGAGCTCTCCGGAGCGCCCGACGCGAAACGGCCCGCCACCCCCAGTCGGGGTGACGGGCCGTTTGTCGGCTCAGACTCAGGCGTTGACCAGGCTGCGCAGGACGTACTGCAGGATGCCGCCGTTGCGGTAGTAGTTGGCCTCACCGGGGGTGTCGATGCGGACGACCGCGTCGAACTCGACGCCCGTGTCGGTGGTGACCTTGACCGTCTTCGGGGTGACACCCTCGTTGAGCGCGGTGATGCCGGAGATCGAGAAGGTCTCCTCACCGGTCAGGCCGAGGCTGTCGGCGTTCTCGCCCTTGGGGAACTGCAGCGGGATGACGCCCATGCCGATGAGGTTGGAGCGGTGAATCCGCTCGAACGACTCGGTGATGACCGCCTTGACTCCGAGCAGCGAGGTGCCCTTGGCGGCCCAGTCGCGAGACGAGCCGGAGCCGTACTCCTTGCCACCGAGGACGACCAGCGGGGTGCCGGCCGCGGCGTAGTTCTGCGCCGCGTCGTAGATGAAGCTGACCGGAGCGTCGGGCTGGGTGAAGTCGCGGGTGTAGCCACCCTCGGTGCCCGGGGCGACCTGGTTCTTGATCCGGATGTTGGCGAAGGTGCCGCGGATCATGATCTCGTGGTTGCCTCGGCGCGAGCCGTAGGAGTTGAAGTCCCGCTGCTCGACGCCGTGCTCGATGAGGTACTTGCCGGCGGGCGAGTCCTTCTTGATGTTGCCCGCGGGGCTGATGTGGTCGGTGGTGACCGAGTCGCCCAGCTTCAGCAGCACCCGAGCACCATCGATGTCGGTGACCGGGGCCGGGGCCTTGGCCATGCCGTCGAAGTAGGGCGCCTTGCGGACGTAGGTCGACTCCTCGTCCCAGGTGAAGGTGTCACCGGTCGGGGTCGGCAGGTTCTGCCAGCGCTCGTCGCCCGCGAAGACGTCGGCGTAGTCCTTCGTGAACATGTCGGAGGAGATCGCGGTGGCGATGGTCTCCTCGACCTCGGCCGGGGTCGGCCAGATGTCCTTGAGGAAGACGTCGTTGCCGTCCTGGTCCTGGCCGAGGGGATCCTCGAACAGGTTGACGTTCATGTTGCCGGCCAGGGCATAGGCGATGACCAGCGGCGGCGACGCGAGGTAGTTCATCTTCACGTCGGGGTTGATGCGACCCTCGAAGTTGCGGTTGCCGGAGAGGACCGAGACGACGGCGAGGTCGTGCTCGTTCACCGCGGCCGAGACCTCGGGGATGATCGGGCCCGAGTTGCCGATGCAGGTCACGCAGCCGTAGCCGACCAGGTTGAAGCCGACCTTCTCCAGGTAGGGCGTGAGGCCCGACTTGTCGTAGTAGTCGGTGACGACCTTCGAGCCCGGCGCGAGGGTGGTCTTGACCCACGGCTTGCGGGTCAGGCCCTTCTCGACGGCCTTCTTGGCCAGCAGCGCCGCGCCGATCATGACCGACGGGTTGGACGTGTTGGTGCAGGAGGTGATCGAGGCGATCGTGACCGCGCCGTTCTCCAAGTCGAACTGCTGACCGTCGGCCAGGGTGACCGGGATCTTCGCGTCGGTCGCCTTGGAGGTGTACGTCGGCAGGTGACCCTCGAAGGAGGTCTTGGCGTCGGTGAGCGAGACGCGGTCCTGCGGGCGCTTCGGGCCGGCGATCGAGGGCACGACCGTGGAGAGGTCGAGCTCGAGCTTCTCCGAGAAGCGCGGCTCGGCGGCCGGGTCGTGCCAGAGGCCCTGCTCCTTGGCGTACTTCTCCACCAGCGCCAGCTGCTCCTCGGAGCGGCCGGTGAGCTTGAGGTAGTTGATGGTCTCCTCGTCGACCGGGAAGATCGCGATGGTGGAGCCGAACTCGGGGCTCATGTTGCCGATGGTGGCGCGGTTGGCCAGCGGCAGCGCCGTGACGCCGTCACCGTAGAACTCGACGAACTTGCCGACCACACCGTGCTTGCGCAGCATCTCGGTGATGGTGAGCACCAGGTCGGTCGCGGTCGAGCCCTCGGGCAGGTCGCCGTTGAGCTTGAAGCCGACCACGCGCGGGATCAGCATGGAGACCGGCTGGCCGAGCAGCGCGGCCTCGGCCTCGATGCCGCCGACGCCGAAGCCGAGGACGCCCAGGCCGTTGACCATGGTGGTGTGCGAGTCGGTGCCGACGCAGGTGTCGGGGTAGGCCTGCAGCTCGCCGTCGACCTCGCGGGTGAAGACGGTGCGGGCCAGGTGCTCGATGTTGACCTGGTGGACGATGCCGGTGCCCGGCGGGACGACCTTGAAGTCCTCGAACGCGGTCTGGCCCCAGCGCAGGAACTGGTAGCGCTCGCGGTTGCGCTCGTACTCGATCTCGACGTTGCGCTCGAACGCCTCGGGGGTGCCGAAGACCTCGGCGATCACGGAGTGGTCGATGACCATCTCGGCGGGCGAGAGCGGGTTGATCTTGGTCGGGTCGCCACCGAGCTCGGCCGCGGCCTCGCGCAGGGTGGCCAGGTCGACGATGCAGGGCACGCCGGTGAAGTCCTGCATGATCACGCGCGCCGGCGTGTACTGGATCTCCTTGTCGGGCTCGGCGGTCTCGTCCCAGCCCGCCAGGGCCTTGATGTCGTCGGCGGTGATGTTCGCGCCGTCCTCGGTGCGCAGGAGGTTCTCCAGCAGCACCTTCAGCGAGAAGGGCAGCGACTGAACGTCGAGGCCCTCACCCTTGACCGCATCCAGGCGGAAGATCTCGTAGGACTTACCGTCCACGTCCAGGGTGCTCTTGGCACCGAAGCTGTCCTTGCTGGCCAACGCGTTCATCTCCTTGCTCGCGTCCACAGTGACGTACGAATTCAAGTCTTTGAGGCCCATCCTGCCCCGGCTACCTACGCCGGGAAAACAAAGGCTCACCTAACCTTTTACGACGGAACAACCCGTCGATCTCTTGATATCAAGATACATGATGTCGAACGACATTTCGAATCACCCCGGCGCGCCGTGTTGTGACCACCGCCGCTGACAGCGATCCTCGGATGCTCCATGATTGGTCCGACCGGACCCGCCGGGCCGCTACTCGTCGGGCACTAGTGATGCGAGGAGAGCCTTGAGCACCCTGATCGCCCTCGTGGCGCTGGTGATCGCCGTGGCCGCCGCCGCTGTCGCCTGGCGCCTGCGGCGCGCCAACAAGGCGCTGCGCGCTGAGACCATCGGTCTGCTGTGGCGGCTGGAGCAGGCCGACATCTCGGCCCCGCGCACCGCCTATGCCGAGCTCCCGCCCGAGGACCGGCTGCTGAGCATCCGCATCCTCAACCCGCTCGAGCTGGCCTCGGCCCAGACCAAGGCTGCCACGATGCTGCACAAGGTACGGCCGGCGCTGCTCTCCAAGATGGTCTACGACCAGGCGGCGGAGTCGCTGCGGGAGCGGCTCGCCGACGAGGGCGTGGTGGCGGAGGTCAAGGTCCATGCTGGTCGCTAGCCTCGCGCTGCTCGGTGTGCTCGGCGCCGGTGTCGCGGTCGCTCTCGCCTTCCTGGAGCAGCGTCGTCTGGAGCAGGCCCTGGAGGACGTACGCCTCGCGGACCTGAAGGCGCGCACCTCCCTCGCCGAGGCCGAGCGTGCCGCGGACTGGCTCAGTCCCATCACCGACCCGATCACCGCACCGTTCGCGGAGGCGACCCGGTCGGTGGCCGGGGCACTGGCTCGGGTGGTGCCGTACTCCGGCCGGCGCGCGCCGCGCGTGCTCAACGCGATGCCGGTCACCACGACCGGTGACCTGCTCGGCACTCTCGGCCCGCACCTGGACGAGGCCGTCCTGGACCGCCGACAGCTGATCACCGACCTCTCCGACGACCCGACGATGGCGATGCGGATCGTCGGCGAGATCTAGCGGCTCATCTCCAGCCATTCGCTCGGCGACATCCCGTACGCGATGCGAAATCGGCGCGCGAAGTGGGAAACGCTCTTGAAGCCCCAGCGATGCGCCACACCAGTGACCGAGACACCGGTGTAGGGGCGGGCAAGGTCTTCATGCGCCCGGCTGAGCCGCTGCCGGATGATCCACTGTTCGAGGTGGAGACCGGAACGAGCGCACAGCTTGTAGAGCTGCCGAACCGAGACGTGGTGGTCGGCCGCAATACGAGACGCGTCGAGGTCGGCCTCGCCGAGATGCTGGGCGACGTACGCCTTCACTCGCATCAGCAAGACATCCTCGATCACCTCGCTACCGTCATCCTCGCCGGAAACGCTGGCCAGCAGGGCGCGCGTGAGAGCGAGAGTCGAGGCGCCCAAGGAGGCGGCGGCTACGGCATTGAGGTCGGCCGCCGCGCGGCGTACGCCGGCGAGATGGTGCCAGAACAGCGGCGCCAGCGGGCTCGTGCCGATCGACGCCAGAGCGGGGGCGACCATGCCCTCGGGCATACCGAGAACACGCAGCGGGACCTTGAGCGTCAGCGTGCGGGTGTCGGTCACGTGGTGGAGGTAGGGCTCGGTCACGAGCGTGCCCCACACACCGGCGGGCCCGACCGAGACGTCGTGACCGAGATGCTGGTGCACGCCGCGACCCTCCAGGCCGCACGTCAACAGCACGACCTCTTCGCTCGGGTCGGGGCTGCGGGGTGAGCGGCGCAGGGTGTGGCCGGAACAGCGGGTGTCGAAGACGGTCACCCCACCGATGTCCCACTGGTCCATGGCCATGTGGAGGCGCTCGCCCGCGCGGTCAGGACTCATGAACGTCGCGGACGCCGCGCTGGTGATGGTCTCGGTGATCGCCGCGCGGCGATCACGCACGGGCACTGCAGCACTGTCGAAGACGAGCATGGCAGCCTTCCGGACTCGGAGAACGGGCCTTCGACGGGAGCCCGAGTCGCCCCGATGTGACGACGATATCTCCCAATCCGCGTCCCTGGGTGCACGGAGCATGTCCCTCCGCGCCCTTTCTGGCCGCGGCCGAGGCCGAGCGTCGCCGACCGGCCGCAGGATCGAGGACGGGCACCGATCGGGTGGTGTCGACCTGCACATCCGACCAAGGAGCATTCGATGTCCCGACCACTCTCACTGTCGAGCACGGCCCGTCCAGCCGTGCTGGTGCCGATCCTCGTTCTGCTGGCCGCTCTCCTGACGGGCGCAACCCAGTCCTCGCGAGCCGGCGCGGCGGTCGCTGCCGGAGACACGGCGGCCAAGCCGACCGTCGTCCTCGTCCACGGTGCCTTCGCCGACGCCTCGGGCTGGAACGATGTCGCCACCCGCTTGGCCGCGAAGGGGTACCCGGTCCTGGCGCCGCCCAACCCGCTGCGTGGCCTGACCTCCGACACCGCGTACCTGAAGACGTTCCTCTCCACCATCGCCGGACCGATCGTGCTGGTCGGCCACTCCTACGGCGGCGCGGTGATCACGAACGCCGCCACCGGGAACCCGGACGTCAGAGCGCTTGTCTACGTCGCCGCGTACGCCCTGGACGAGGGCGAGAACGTCGCCGAGGCCAACGAGCTCGGCGGTGGGCACTCCGACCTGCTCGAGCACATCATCGTCCGTCCCTATCCGGGTGCGCCCGAAGGTGACGGCGACGTGTACGTCGATCCGCAGGCGTTCCGCTCGATCTTCGCCCATGATCTGCCGCGCGCCCAGACGGTGGCGATGGCTGCCGGCCAGCGGCCCGCGACGTTCGGGGCACTGATCACGCCGTCTGCCGAACCGGCTTGGCGGACGGTGCCGTCCTGGTATCTGATCGCCGGCGACGACCAGCTCATCCCGCCGCCCGCCCAGGCCGCGATGGCTGAGCGTGCCGAGGCTCGGACCCGCACGGTGGACAGCTCGCACGTCGCGATGATGAGCCACCCACGAGCCACCACCGAGATGATCCTCCAAGCCGCGTACGCCACCACCCGGAACCACCGGCCATGAGCACGGTGATGAACGCCATCATCACCGACGACGGCACCGAGATCCACTATCGCGACTGGGGCAGCGGCAGACCCGTCGTCCTGTCCCATGGCTGGCCACTCAATGCCGACAGCTGGGAGTCGCAGCAGCTCTTCCTGGCCGAGCACGGCTATCGATCGATCGCCCACGACCGGCGTGGCCACGGCCGGTCCACCCAGACGTGGGAGGGCAATGACATGGACACCTACGCCGACGACCTGGAGTGCCTGCTCTCGACCCTCGACCTGCGAGAGGTCACCCTGGTGGGCTTCTCCACCGGAGGCGGGGAAGTGGTCCGTTTCCTGGCTCGCCACGGGTCCGGCCGGGTGCGCCAGCTGGTCCTCGTCTCGGCCGTGCCGCCCTTCATGACCCGTACGTCCGACAACCCCGAGGGTCTACCGGCAGAGGTCTTCGACGAACTGCGCACCGGCTCGCGGGCCGACCGATCCCAGCTCTACCGCGACCTCGCCGACGGCCCGTTCTTCGGCAACAACCGTGCAGGCGCCGTCGTCTCACGGGGCGTACGCGACTCGTTCTGGCTGCAGGGGCTTCAGGCAGGCACACGGAACGCCTACGAGTGCATCGCGGCGTCCTCGGCGACCGACTTCCGCGACGACCTCGCGTTGATCGACGTCCCGACCCTGGTCATCCACGGCGACGACGACCAGATCGTCCCACTCGCCGTGGGCGGCGGCCGGTCGGCCGAACTGGTCGATGGCGCCCAGCTGATCGTCTACCCCGGCGCCCCGCACGGCATCGCCGACACCCACAAGGAGCAGCTCAACGCCGACCTGCTCCGGTTTCTCGACTCATGACAGACAGATCAGCCAAGGAGCACGCCATGCCAGACCTTCCTACCACCAAGCCCGACACCGTCGTACTCGTTCACGGACTGTGGATGACCCCACGCAGCTGGGAGGGATGGGTGAAGCACTATGAGGCCAAGGGCCTCACGGTGATCACCCCCGCCTATCCCGGCTTCGAGATCGAGGTCGAGGCGCTGCGTGAGAACCCGGACGTCATCGCGAACCTGACGGTGCCTGAGACCGTCGACCACCTCGCGAAGGTCGTCGAGTCACTGCCCGATCCGCCGATCATCATCGGGCACTCCTTCGGCGGAACCTTGACCCAACTGCTGCTCGCCCGCGGTCTCGGCGCCGCCGGTGTCGTCGTCGACTCGGCACCGACCGAGGGCGTACGGGTCAACCCGATCTCCCAGGCCCGCTCCCTGTTCCCGGCCCTGAAGAACCCCGCCAACCGGCACCGGGCGGTCGCCTTCACCCCCGAGGAGTTCCACTACGCCTTCACCAACACCCTGACCGAGGAGGAGTCGCTGAAGGCCTGGGAGCGCTATGCGATCGGCGCCCCGGGCAACTGGGTGTGGGAGTACGGGCTGTTCGCCAACTTCAAGCCGGGCCACCAGGACACCTGGGTCGACTACAGCGCCGACCGCGCCCCGCTGCTCTTCATCGCCGGGGAGAAGGACCACATCATGCCGCCGTCGGTGAACCGATCGAACGCCAAGCACTATTCCAAGTCGCCGGCCGTCACCGACTACCACGAGTTCGAGGGCCGCGACCACTGGATCTGTGCCGCTCCGGGGTGGGAGGAGGTGGCCGATCACGCCTTGGACTGGGCGCTTCGGAACGCGTCCCCGGTGCCGGGCACGGTCACGACCTGAGGGCGACGATCCGCTCCCGGAAGCGTGTCCGCTCGTCGTCGGTGAGCGGCACCGCGAGCTCCTCGACGTAGGCCATCACCTCGTCGAGCCCGATCTCGCGGTGCTCGGTCTCCTCGCCCTCACGGCGGATGGTGACGGTGTTGTGGGTGAGGCTGAGGTGTCGGTCCTCGAGGAGCTTGGTCACGATCAGCCGGTGACGGAAGTGCACCGTCGGGTGGGTGCTGGTGTAGTGGTGGCCGATCGCGACGTCGCTGGGCACCACCAACGCCTCGTCGTGAGTGTGCATGAGGTCCCAGCCATCGTCCTTGGCCCGCTCCAGCGCCCAGCCGTGCTCGCCCCACCGCACCCGATGGGTGATGCCCCGGACCTCGTCGACCGCCCCGTCGACCAGTGGGATCGGACGCCACACGCTCAGCCCGAACCCGGGATCGGCCAGCAGCCGCTCCCCGTCGAGCTCGACGATGGCCACCAGATGCGTACGTCCCGCCGCGGTCGGGTCGGCGCCCACCCGCGCCAGCCGCCGCTCGACGGCGAAGCCCAGCCGGTCCAGCACCGCCGCGAACAGCGTGCCGTGCTCGAAGCAGTAGCCGCCTCTCCCCCGGCCCACGAACTTCTGCTGCACGTCGGGAAGGTCTACGCCGGGATGCTGGTCGAGCAGCACGTCGATGTTGTCGAAGGTGAAGGTGCGGAGGTGGGCGTCATAGATCTCCTCCAGCGCATCCCGGGAAGGGCCGGGTGGCTCGGCCACCCCGATCCGGTCGAGATACGCCATCAGGTCGAGCCGGTCGGTCCCCCACAGGTCATCGCTCACAGGATGAATCTCTACCGGCATCTCGCCATACCCGCAACGGACTATGTGTCCGTGCGCGCCGAACCCGTGTCGCCGACATGAGCGCTCGGCGGCACGCCGTACTGGCGCCGGTACTCCCGACTGAACTGCGAGGCGCTCTGGTAGCCGACCGCGTGCGCGACCCCGGTGACGTCGCCCGCCCGCCCCGCGAGGATCACCCGCGCCTCGTGCAGGCGCAGCTGCTTCTGGAACCGGATCGGGCTCATGCCCGTGACCGTGCGGAAGGTGCGGTGGAAGGCCGACTCGCTCATCCCCGCCATCCGCGCGAGCTCCGCGACCGATACCGGGTCGGCGGGGTTGTCGCGGATCCAGCGAACCGCCCGGCCGACGTCGTGGAGACGACTGTCTGCCAGACCGAGCTGACGCACCGTGGCGCCCTGCTCGCCCGTCATCAGCCGCCACAGGATCTCCCGCTCGATCAGCGGCGCCAGCACCCGGATGTCCCGCGGGCGGTCCAACAGCCGCAGCATGCGGACCGCGGCGTCGATCAGATCCTCGTCCGCCCTACTCACCGCGAGTGCCGGCGCGGCGTCAGAGGAGCGGCGCCAGACGGGCTCGGCCGCAGGATCGAGCAGCAGCTCGGCGATCACCGACGGCCGCAGCCGTAGGCCGAAGCCGAGCGCGGGGCGCTGCACGCTCGCCTCTGTGTAGTGACCTCTCACCGGAAGGTCCAGGGAGGTCACCAGGAACTGACCGGGTCCGTACTCATGGATCCGGTCGCCGACAGAGAGAGTCTTGCGCCCCTGGGCGATCAGGGCGAACACCGTGCCGGAGAGAGACACCGCCGCCGGATCACCGGGACCGGTCACCATCGACACCAGAACGCCGCTCGCGGCGGTGCTCGTCCCCCGCTGGGCGTGCCGGGCGATCAGGCTCCGCAACTGCTCCATCGACATGTGGACAGTGAACCAGGTGGCATGCCGGTTCGTGCCTGACCAAGCAGGATCAGGCAAGAGCAGAGGAGGATCCGTCTACTTCTGAAGCGCTCCGGACGGTTGGCTGGGTGACATCTCCTCCAACCGACCAGAGAGACCGACCACATGTCTGCATCATCAACGCCCACCGTCCCCGTCGCCGTGGTCACCGGAGCCAGCTCCGGGATCGGACGTGGCGCCGCAGTCCAGCTCGCCCTTCGTGGCACCGGAGTCGTCATCACGTACAACCGCAACCCCGATGGAGCACGCCAGGTCATCGACGAGATCACCGAGCTCGGCGGTGTCGCCGTCGCACTCCCCCTGGACATCGTCCGCCCTGAGTCCTTCCCCGAATTCCGCGACCAGGTCAGCGAGGTGCTGGCCGAGCGCTGGCAGACCGATCGCCTCACCGCGCTCGTCAACAATGCCGGCGTCGGCGGGGTTCCGTTGATGTTCTCCGACACCACCGAGGAGCAGTTCGACGCCTTCATGGAGGTCAACCTGCGTGGTCCCTATTTCCTCACCCAGTCGCTTCTGCCACTGCTCGCGGACGGCGGGGCGGTCGTCAACGTCACCAGCAACGCGACCGGGGCCGGGCTCACGCCGGGCTACTCGGCGTACGCGATCTCGAAGGGTGGCATGGCGACGCTGACCCGCTACCTGGCCAAGGAGCTCAGCCCGCGCGGGATCCGGGTCAACGCTGTCTCCCCCGGCGTCACCCGCACCCGGCTCGGCGGTGACGCGTTCGCCAAGCATCCCGAGATGATCCCCGCGATCGCCGAACAGACGGCGCTCGGCCGGATCGGCGAGCCCGAGGACGTCGGGCTGATGATCGCAGCGCTGGCCTCCGAGGAGGGACGGTGGGTGACCGCCCAGGAGATCGAGGTCTCCGGCGGCTACAACTTCTGACCGGCCCGGCCGCGAGCCTAGGCCTGGCCCGCGTCGTGCACGACGATCGCGACCTGCACCCGGTTGACGACGCCGAGCTTGCCGAAGAGGCGAGACACGTGCGCCTTCACGGTCGCCTCGCTCATGAACAACGAAGCCGCAACCTCTGCGTTGGACGCGCCAGACCCGACCGCGAGCGCCACCTCACGCTCGCGATCGGACAGCGCGGCCAGTCGGTCCGCGGCAGACCTGCGCCGGTCCGAGGCCTGGGCGTCACCGACATGCGACAGCAGCGTGCGGGTCACTGACGGCGAGAGCATCGCCTCGCCCGAGGCGACCAGGCGTATCGCCCCCACGATCTCGGCCGGCGGGGTGTCCTTGAGCAGGAAACCGCCCGCGCCGGCTCGCAGTGCGCTCATCACCTGCTCGTCCGCCTGGAAGGTGGTCAGCACGATCACGTGAGGCGGTGGGTGCAGCTGGCGCAGCGCAGCGGTGGCGGTTATGCCGTCCATCTCCGGCATCTGGATGTCCATCAGTACGACGTCGGGCCTGTGCTGGCGGACCGCAGCAACCGCGCGGACGCCGTCGGACGCCTCGCCGACCACCTCCAGGTCCGCGGCCGAGGACAGGATCGTTCGTAGACCGGCGCGTACCAAGGCGTCGTCGTCGACCAGCAGAACTCGCATCCTCACCACCGCAGCTCGGCGTCAACCACGAAGTCGCCAGATCCGTCCGGCCCGTGCACGAGCGTGCCGCCGGCGAGGGTCACCCGCTCCTGGAGACCGAGGAGACCGGCACCGGAACCCGGAAGTGCCGGCCGGGCATGGGCATGAACGGGCAGCGGGTTGCTGACGCTGACGTGCAGCCCGCTGCCTGCCGCACCACGGACACGCACCCGCGCCGCCGTGCCGCGGGCGTGCTTGCCGATGTTGGTCAGGGCTTCCTGGACGATGCGATAGGCATCTCGACCCAGCGCGCTGGGCGCCGTGTCGACTCGGTCGACCCGCATCTCGAAGTCGATCTTCGCACCGGTCTGCCGAGTCTCCTCGACCAGGCGAGGGATGTCCGTCAGAGTGGGCTGCGGTGCGGCTGTGGCGACCTCGTGCCCGGGCTCCGCGCGCAGAACCCCGACGACGCCACGTAGTTCCTCGAGAGCCTGGCGGGCCGTCGAGCGCAGCAGCACGGCAGTCTCCCGCACCTTCTCCGCCGGCAGATCGGGCCGGACTTCCAGGCCGCCTGCGTGCAGGGCGATCAGCGAGATCCGGTGCGCGAGCACGTCGTGCATCTCGCGGGCGATCCGGGTCCGTTCGGCCATACGTGCGTTCTCGGTGCGCACGAACTGGTCGGCCTCCGCACGCAGCGCACGCTCGCGCAGTGTGTGCAGGAGCTGACGTCGGGCACGGACGAACATCCCCCAAGCAGTGGCCGCGAGCACCATCGCGAGGGCCAGGAGCAACACCGTCGGTGCGTCGGTCCGTCCACTGTAGATCGCGTAGCCGATGGCCTGCGGGACCCACAAGATCGCGACCAGGAGCACCTGCCGGACGCTGCGGCGCACCGCCAGGGAGGAGAGCGCAAGCAGGCCCGCGATCGTCGCAGCCGCCGAGAACACACCGAGCACGACACAGAGAAGCGCGACACCGAGCGGCCACCGGCGCCGCCACCACAACGCGAGGCAGCAGATGGCCCCGCCCACGGCATCGATGATCAGCTGCGAGCCGGTCAGCGGATGAACGGTGTCGTGCACCCCTTGGATCAGGATGAGTACGCCGAACGTGACCGCGACGAGGAACCCGACGGTGTCGACGACCCAGTCGCGCGCCGTACGGGGACCGACCCTGTCCAGCAGCGCTGGATCGAACTGTGCCGCCAGTGACACCGGCATCAGCTGCTTGGCCCAGATCATTCGTGGCCTGACATGACCTCAGTATAGGCGGCCCGTTCGCGCCAGTGACACCAACGAAGGTCGACGCGGACCCGCGACGAAAGGCGCGATTCGCTCGGCCTCGCGAGCTCTTTTGGTGGTGCGGTCCTAGCCCGCCGCCCGATGTGCGAAGACTCGTCCAGCGGCCACGCTTGCCGACATGATCACAACAACCGCTCTCTCGAAGAGCTACCGCAATGCCCCGGTCGTACGTGATGTCTCTCTTCACTGCGAACCCGGCACCATCACTGGCTTCCTGGGCCCCAACGGCGCGGGAAAGTCCACCACCATGAGGATGCTCGTCGGTCTTGCTCGACCCGACCACGGGACGTCCTTGATCGCCGGTCACCCGTTCGTCGAGCTGCCCAATCCCACGCGAGTGGTCGGGACCTTGCTCGACCCTTCGGCGATGCACGCCGGGCGTACCGGTCGCGCGACCCTGACCATCGCCGCGCGAATGGCTGGTGTGTCGACCGATCGGGTCGACGAGCTGCTGGACCGCGTCGGACTGGCAGACGCGGCCGACCGACGAGTGGGCGGCTACTCCCTCGGCATGCGGCAGCGCCTGGGGATCGCCCAGACGCTCGTCGGCGACCCGCACGTGCTGATCCTGGACGAGCCGGCGAACGGGCTGGACCCCGAAGGCATCGCCTGGATGCGTCGGCTGCTGCGCGACTTCGCCGACCGTGGTGGCACCGTGCTGCTCTCCAGTCACCTGCTGCACGAGGTGCAGGCGACCGCCGACCATCTCGTCGTCATCTCCCAGGGCGCCGTGGTCGCGTCCGGCCCGATGGACGAGCTGCTGGCCAGCTCGAGCCTGTTGGTGCGCACCTCCGACCCGGAAGCACTCGCCGCCGCCCTCCGCGCCGCCCGTGTGGACTACGTCGCCGGCCCGGACCAGACGTTCGTCGTCGACATGGTCGGCGGGGCCGTGACCACAGAGACGGTGGCTCGCATCGCGTTCGAGAAGCAGGTGCTCCTCACCGAGCTGCGCCACTCCGACGCGGGCGGTCTCGAACAGCTCTTCTTCTCACTCACCGCCGCGGACGCGGCACCAACCCAGGAGGCAGCAGCATGACCACCACGATGACTCATCCTGTCGGCACCGCCGACTCCACGTCGCAAGACGTGATGTTCCCCGCCATCCCGTTCAGTCGCCTGCTTCGTGTCGAATGGGGCAAGGCGTCCGACACCCGAGCCTCACGGTGGTTGCTCGCCGCGGTCGCGGTGTCGACAGTGGGCCTCATGCTGGTGCCGATCGTGTCCCCGTCGAGCATCGAGCAGTCCTACACGAGCTACCTCGGATTCGCGGCGGTCGCCCTGAGCATCCTGCTGCCTGTGGTGGCGATCCTGACCCTGACGAGCGAGTGGAGCCAGCGCACCAACCTCACGACGTTCACCCAGGAGCCGCGGCGCATGCGGGTCGTCATCGCCAAGATCATGGTCTCCCTGATGCTCGGTGTCGGCGCCGCGGTGTTCGGCGCGCTGGTCACCGCTGTGGGTCTCGGCGTTGCCGCAGCGTCAGGTCGGACACTCGAGGCCGACCTCAGCATCGGCCTCATGGTGGCCTTCCTGGCGTACGTGCTGCTCAACATCATGACGGGCGTGGCGCTCGGTGCGCTGATGCACAACTCGGCGGCCGCGATCGTCGCCTCCTTCGTGCTGCCCATCGGGTTCGCGCTTCTGGGTACGGCATCGCAGGTGGTGGCCAACTGGCTCGACTACTCGACCGCCTTCACCTGGCTGCTCAACGGCCAATGGTCCGGCCACACGGCGCAGATCCTCGTCGCCATAGTCCTGTGGGTGGCGGCACCGCTGGCCGTCGGTCTCGTCCGCACGGTGCGTCGCGAGATCAACTGACCCACGAATTCGCGCCACATGGTGTGCACACACCCGTGCCCCACCGCAGAAGTCGGCCTCAGGCGCTTCCCGCCGCAGTCTCATGCGGCAGGTCCCTGGTGAAGGCCAGTGAGAGCAGGGCAAGGAATGCCGCGGCGAGCAGCCCGGCTTTGAGCGCTTGTAGCTGTGCGGACTCGTAGTCCTCGACGAGCGCCTCGGTGGTCGGCTCGTCCAGCCCAGCCTCCTGGGCAGCTGCTCCGATCTGGTCAGCGGACACGAAGTCGATTCCGGACCCGACAGCCACACCGACCTGCTCGGAGACCGCGCTGCTGATCCGCTCATCGGAAGAGATGTTGGATACGAAAGCGCTGGTGAGCCCCGACAGCACGATCGCCCCCAGCAGGGCCACGCCCAGTGACGAGCCGAGCTGCTGGCCGGTGAACTGCAGCCCGCCGGCCTCTCCCCGACCCGAGGCGTCGACCGAGGACTGCACGACGTTGCCGAGCTGCGATGCGATCAGACCCATCCCCACGCCGAGCACCGCCATCGACCAGGCGAAGCTCGAGTCGTCCAGCTCCGGCTCGATCGTGGCCAAGAGCAGCACGGCTGCGACCATGCTCGTCGCCAGACCGGCCCGCACGATCGACCGGATGGCGAAGCGGCGGGACAGCCGTGACCCGGCTGCCGAGGCGAGGAACATGGTGATGGAGACGGGCAGCATCCTGAGGCCTGTATCCAGGGCATCGAGCCCAATCACCAGCTGCAGATACAACGGAATCGTGAAGAAGACGCCCATCAGGATCAGGTTCTGGCTGAACAGGCCGACCAAGCCGGAGCGCAGCGGGGCGATCTTCAGCAGCGCCAGGTGCACCAGCGGGTCGCGTCCACTACTCTCTCGGCGAGCCTGCCACGCCTTGAAGCCCCACAACAGGACCGCCCCGAGGCCGATCACGAAAACCGTCAGTGAGAATCCGAACGGCGTCACCGGGGAGTCGTCTGTCGGCTTGACCCACCCCCAGGTGCTCGACTGCAGCACCCCGAGCACGACCAGGCCCAGGCCCGTGGCAGACAGCACGGTGCCCACGATGTCGAGTCTCGGTGCCGGTCCGGTCCTCACCGCGTCGGCCACCTTCGGGGTCATCACCAGGATGAGGGCCACCAACAGCACCTCACCGGCGAAGATGATCCGCCACGAGTACTCGGTGGTCGCCCAACCACCCAGGATCGGCCCCACGGCGATCCCGGCACCGGCGACCCCGCCGATCACGGCGTAGGCCGCCTTCCGCGAGGCGCCCTCGAAGTTGCCTGCAATCAGCGCCACCATCGCCGGAAGCACCAGGGCCGCACCGAGCCCTTCCAGCACCGACCAACCCAGCGTCAGTACGGCCACCGACGGCGCCAACGCCGTCATCGCCGAACCGCACGCGTAGATGACCAGACCGATGACGAACGTCTTGCGCCGACCGATGATGTCGCCGATCTTGCCGCCGGTCAGCATGAACATCGCCATCACCAGGCAGTAGAGCGTGATCACCGCCTGGATCGTGGTCACCGTCGTGTCGAAGTCCGCCACCAGCGCGCTGATCGAGACGTTCATCGCCGACTGGTCCAGCACCATGACGAACTGGGCGATGGCCAACGCCACCAGCGGCAACCAGTTCGTCTTCGGCGTTGAGTTCGTCTGCGTCTCCTGGGAATCACCCGCGGTCATGGTTGCTCGCCTCCTCGATGCGTTCGGTCAGCTCGATCCTCGGCGGGTACGAAGTGACAGACAGGTCACGGGCACCACCTGGCTGAGGAAACTGTCTCTCTGTACCGTCGCAGGCCCAGGTCGCCGTCGCGTCACCCGCTGCGGGCGAGGCGCAGGGCTACATTCGCCGCTGGAACTGCTCCAGCCTGCGTTCCTGAACCTCATCCCCAACGTGTGAGCGAGGTGCCTTCATCGCGAATCGCTGCGCCTCAGGTCAGAGTCGGGCTCTAGCGAGCAGCGCGACACATTCGACGTGATGCGTCATCGGGAACAGGTCGAAGGCACGCAGCGTACGCAGCCGGTAGCCGTGCTCGGCGAAGATCGCGACGTCGCGAGCAAGTGCGGCGGGGTCGCAGGCGACGTACGCGACCTTCCGAGGCGAACGCGCGACGACGGCCTCGACGACCTTCCGTCGGGCACCCTCACGGGGCGGGTCGAGGACGACGAGGTCGAAAGGACCTTCCTCGAGGCGTCCCAGCTCCGTGGCGACATCACCGGCGCTGACCTCGGCGGTGGGGACGTTGCCCACCGAGAGAGCGGAGGCGGTCTGGTCGCCCTCGACGGCGACGACACGTCCGGTGGGACCGACCCGGTCGGCGAGGAAGGCGGAGAAGAGGCCGACGCCGGCGTAGAGGTCCAGGACGGTGTCGCCCGGGGCAGGCGAGAGGGCGGACAGCACCGCGGAGACCAGCGTCGAGGGCGCGCCGGGGTGGACCTGCCAGAAGCCGTCTGCGGAAACCTCGAAGGAGTGCTCCGCTCCCCCGACGGCGACCTGCTCCACGACCGTCCCGGCACCCGGCTCGCGGGCGTCGGTGGTGGCGATCAGGCAGTCGTCGACGGGGATGACGTCGTGGGAGCGGTACTTCCGCATGCCTCGGCCGCCACCCGGGGCGGTCGTGTAGCGCTGACGGGTCCGCCAGCGCAGCCCGTCCTCATCCCCAGGGACTGCCTCGACGGCCAGTTCGGACACCAGCGGGTCCGAGGCCGACAGGCCACCCAGGCGGACCAGCTGCTCGCGCAGCACCGTCGCCTTCAGCTCGCGCTGAGCGGACACGGAGACGTGCTGGAAGTCGCAGCCGCCGCACAGGCCCGGACCGGCGTACGGGCATGGCGGAACGACCCGTTCCGGTGCGGCCGAGACCACCGAGACCGCGTCGCCGCGCCAGAACCGGTCGCCGGCGGTTCCCTCGGTGATCTCGACGACGACCTGCTCACCGGGCAGGGCGTGGCGTACGAAGACGACGCGGGAACCCTCCCTGGACGTGCCGGTCTCGATCTGCACCCGGGCGACGAAGTGGCCACCGTGGGCGACCGGGCCGACCTCGACCTCGAAGCGACGACCGACGTACGACTCGCCCTTCGAGGCCTTGGGACGGGGCCGCCGCCCACGGGGCGCGGGACGCTGCGGGCGGCTCATCGGCGTCCGCTTCCGCGACGCAGGCCAGGCGCGAGCCAGTATTCCTCGCGCAGCTCCTCGGCGCGCTCCTTGCCGGAGGCGAGCTGGTAGGGCACGGAGATGACCATGACACCCGGGGTGAACAGCAGCCGGCCCTTGAGCCGCAGCGCCGTCTGGTTGTGGAGGAACTGCTCCCACCAGCGGCCGACGACGTACTCGGGGATGTAGACCGCCACGACGCCACGCGGGTTGGCGTCCCGGATCGCCGAGGCGTACTCGACGACGGGTCGGATCAGCTCGCGGTAGGGCGAGTGGAGCACCTTCAGCGGCATCGGCAGGTTGCGTTCGTCCCACTGCTTCAGCAGCTCGGCGGTGTCGGAGTCAGAGGTCGAGACGGTCACGGCCTCGAGCGCGTTGGGCCGGGTCGCCTGGGCGAAGGCCAGCGCTCGCAGCGTCGGCTTGTGGAGCTTGGAGACCAGCACGATCGCGTGGACCCGGGTCGGCATGACCTTGTCCTGCTCGTCCGCGGCCAGCTCGCGAGCGACGTTGTCGTAGTGGCGCCTGATCCCCAGCATGACGACGTAGAAGAAGCCCATCGCCAGGATCGTGATCCAGGCGCCGGCGAGGAACTTGGTGATCAGCACGATCACCAGCACGACCGAGGTCATCCCGAGACCGAAGGTGTTGATCGCCCGCGAACGCTGCATCCGGCGCCGCTCGCTCGGGTCCCGCTCGGTGGCGAGATGGCGGGTCCAGTGGCGGATCATGCCGAGCTGGCTGAGGTTGAACGAGACGAAGACTCCGACGATGTAGAGCTGGATCAGCTTGGTGGTCTGCGCCTCGAAGACGATGATCAGCGCGATCGCCAGCACCGCCAGGAAGACGATGCCGTTGCTGTAGGCGAGCCGGTCGCCACGCGCCCCGAGCGACCGGGGCGCGTAGCCGTCCTTGGCGAGGATCGAGCCGAGCACCGGGAAGCCGTTGAACGCGGTGTTGGCGGCGAGCACCAGGATGATGCCGGTGACGGTGATGACGAAGTAGAAGCCCGGCGGGAAGTCGTTGAACACCCCGGCCGCGATCTGGGAGATCACCGGGTGCTGCTCGTAGCCGTCCGGGACCGCGTCGCCGGCGGCAGTGCGAAGGTTGTCGAGCGCGTGCGGGTCGACGTAGCGGATGCTCATCTGGTTTGCCAGCACGATGATGCTCATCATCATCGTGATCGCGATCAGGCCGAGCAGCAGCAGCGTGGTGGCGGCGTTCTTGCTCTTCGGCCGCTGGAAGGCGGGTACGCCGTTGGAGATCGCCTCCACACCGGTCAGCGCCGCACAGCCGGACGAGAACGCGCGGGCGAGCAGGAAGATCAGCGCCACCTGGTTGAGCGTGCCCTCCCAGCCCTCCTCGGGGCGGATGTGGAGGGCGGCACTCTCGGCCTCCGGCAGGTTGCCGGTCACCAGCAGGACCATCCCGTAGATGCCCATGCCGAGGATGGCGAACATGAACAGGTAGGTCGGGATCGCGAAGAACGTCCCGGACTCGCGCACGCCGCGCAGGTTCGTCGCGGTGAGCAGCACGATCGCGATCGAGGCGACCAGGACCTCGTGACCGATCAGGCTGGGGATCGCGCTGGCGGCGTACTGCGCGGCGTTGGAGATCGACACCGCCACCGTCAGCACGTAGTCGACCAGCAGGGCGCTGGCCACGGTCACGCCCGCCTTACGCCCCAGGTTGACCGTCGCGACCTCGTAGTCGCCGCCGCCGCTCGGGTAGGCGTGCACCGTCTGCCGGTAGGAGGTGACCACGGTCAGCATCACCAGGGCGACGACCAGGCCGATCTTCCAGGACCAGGCGTACGCCGAGGCTCCCGCCACCGCCAGCATGATGAAGATCTCGTCGGGCGCGTAGGCCACCGAGGAGAGGGCGTCGCTGGCGAAAACGGGTAGCGCGATGCGCTTCGGCAGCAGCGTCTCACCCAGCTGAGAGCTACGGAGCTTGCGACCGATCAGGATCCGCTTGGAGACATCACCAACACCCACAACGGCAGACGCTACGGCACATCTCGGCTTCGGCGCGCTTCCGGATCGCCGCGCCCATCCGAACACGCCAACTTCGAGGGCGTAGGCGACGCGCGGCCCGCACGAGTGCAATCATGACACGGTGCACGTAGTGATCATGGGCTGTGGCCGCGTCGGCTCGACCCTGGCCAGGAGCCTCGAGGACCGTAACCACACGGTCTCGGTCATCGACCAGAACTCCGAGGCGTTCCGTCGGCTCGGACCGGGGTTCAACGGCGACAAGGTCGCCGGGATGGGCTTCGACCGCGAGGTCCTGCTCAAGGCCGGCATCAAGCGGGCCGAGGCGTTCGCGGCGGTCTCCAGCGGTGACAACTCCAACATCATCTCCGCCCGGGTGGCGCGCGAGGAGTTCGGCATCCAGCAGGTCGTGGCCCGCATCTACGACCCCGGCCGCGCCGAGGTCTACCAGCGCCTCGGAATCAGCACCGTGGCGACCGTGAAGTGGACCGCCGACCAGGTGCTCCGCCGGCTCCTCCCGGCCGGCGCCGAACCCGACTTCCGCGACATGTCGGGCAACATCCGCATCGACCAGGTCATCATGCCCGAGTCCTGGGTCGGCCAGCGGACCATCAAGTTCCAGCGCCAGTCCGGCAGCCGCATCGCCTGGATCGACCGGCTCGGCGAGGGTGTCCTCCCGGTCCTCGAGAGCGTGATCCAGGAGGGCGACGTGCTCCACATCGTCATGCGCGAGGAGAACACCGCGCAGGCGTACAAGACGATCAAGAACGGCCCCGAGGAAGACTGATGCGAGTAGCGATTGCGGGAGCCGGAGCCGTGGGAAGGTCCATCGCCAGTGAGCTGATCACCAACGGCCACGAGGTGCTCCTCATCGACAAGAACCCGGGCTCGATCAAGCCCGAGCGGGTCGCCGACGCGGAATGGCTGCTCGCCGACGCGTGCGAGCTCTCGTCGCTCGAGGAGGCCAGGCTCGACAACTGCGACGTGGTCATCGCCGCGACCGGTGACGACAAGGCCAACCTGGTCTGCTCGCTGCTGGCCAAGACCGAGTTCGGCGTGCCGCGCACCGTCGGCCGGGTCAACCACCCCAACAACGAGTGGCTCTTCACCGAGGCCTGGGGCGTCGACGTCAACGTCTCCACCCCGCGGATCATGTCCGCGCTGGTCGAGGAGGCCGTCACCGTCGGCGACCTGGTGCGGCTGTTCACCTTCCGGCAGGGCCAGGCCAACCTGGTCGAGATCACGCTGCCCGCCGACTCCCCCTACGTCGGCAAGCCGACCGGTCTGGTGCCGTTCCCGGAGAACTGTGCGCTGGTCACGCTGCTGCGTGACGGCCAGGTCTACGTACCCACCCCCGAGCAGCCTCTCGAGCAGGGCGACGAGCTCCTCTTCGTCGTGCCCACCGAGAAGGAGGACGAGCTCGAGCGTCTTCTCGCCCCCACGGGTCACGGCGGCTGACGCCGAGGACCTCGTACGCAGCACCCCTCGATCTCGGCAGGACAACAGTTGGCTCGCTCCCCCCTCCTCCAGACACTTCGTCCTGTCCGGGGAAGGCTGGTCGCCAGCCTCCTGCTGATGGTCGTCTCGACCGTCGCCGGCCTGGTGCCGCTGGTCGGGATCGTCGAGCTCGCCCGGATCCTGCTGCCCGCGGCGTCCGGGGCCGGGGTCGACGCGAGCCGTGCCTGGGTCGTGGTCTGGACGAGCGTGGCGGCGCTGCTGGTACGCCTGGCGACGGTGCTCGGCTCGTCGTGGCTCTCCCACGTCGCCGACCTCGACCTCTCCATCCACCTGCGCCGGCTGCTGGTCGCCCGGCTCGGCAGGGTGCCGCTGGCGTGGTTCACCGAACGCAACTCCGGCACCGTCAAGAAGGCCGTGCAGGACGACGTCGCCGCGCTGCACCACCTGGTCGCGCACTCGGTCATGGAGCTGACGGCGGCGATCACGCTGCCGGCCGTCGTGGCCTGCTATCTCTTCGTCGTCTCCCCGCCGCTCGCCCTGGTCACCCTGGTTCCGCTCGTGCTCGGGCTGGTCGGGTTCCGGATCTCGATGCGGGGTGCCGCGGCGCTCTACCGTGACTACGACGCCGGGCTGGCCGAGCTCGCCGCGGCGACGGTCGAGAACACCGGCGGGATCGCCGAGATCAAGACCTTCGGCGCGACTGGGCAGGCTCACCGGCGCCTGGCCGAGGTCGCCACCCGGTTCGGCGGCTTCAACCGGGCCTGGATGCGACACTCCGCCCTGGGGATGCTGCTGATGGAGCTCGCGCTGACGCCGGCGCTGACTCTGGTGCTCGTGCTCGGGGCCGGGGTCTGGATGCTTCGGGCCGGCCAGATCACCGGGCCCGACCTGGTTCCCTTCCTCGTCCTCGGCCTGGCCATGACCGCGCCGGTCACCGTCGCCGGCTACGCCGCCCGCGAGCTGCGCGAGGCGACCGAGGCGGCCCGGCGCATCCAGCGCCTGCTGGCCGAGCCCGAGCTTCCGGAGCCGGCCGCCCCGGGCCCAGCCCCAGACGCCGCTCGCGTCGAGCTCCAGCACGTCTCCTTCTCCTACTCCCCCGACGCGCGACCGGTGCTCCACGACATCGACCTGGTCCTCGAACCGGGCACGGTGACCGCACTCGTGGGCCACTCCGGCTCGGGCAAGTCGACCCTGGCCAAGCTGCTGCCCCGCTTCGCCGACCCCACCGCCGGCCGGATCACGATCGCCGGGGTGGACCTGCGCGAGATGACGAGCGCACAACTCTACGAGCAGGTCTCCTTCGTCTTCCAGGACACCGGGCTGCTGCGTACCTCGATCCGCGACAACATCCGGCTCGCTCATCCCGAGGCACCGGACGAGGAGGTACGCCGCGCGGCCGAGGCCGCGCAGATCGCGGGCCGCATCGACGAGCTCCCGCGAGGCTACGACTCGGTGGTCGGTGAGGACGGCCAGCTCTCCGGCGGCGAGCGGCAGCGGGTCGCGATCGCCCGCGCCCTGCTCTCCGACACCCCGATCCTCGTCCTCGACGAGGCCACCGCGGCTGCCGATCCCGAGTCGGAGGCGCTCGTCCAGCGGGCGCTGTCCCGCCTCGTCGCCGGACGTACGCTGCTGGTGATCGCGCATCGGCTCTCGACGGTCACCGCGGCCGACCAGATCGTGGTCCTCGACGAGGGCCGGGTCGCCGAGCTCGGCACCCACGAGGAGCTCCTCGCGCTGGGCGGGCGCTACGCGCGGCTCTGGGCCGCCGACCAGCGCGTCCACCCGGTGGACGGCTGGGCCGAGGAGGAGTCGGCATGATCACCATCGTCCGCCTCCTCGCCGACCTCCTCGATCCCGCTCATCGCCGCCAGCTCGCCCGGGTCGTGGCGATGTTCGTCACCACCGGCGTACTCCAGGGTCTGGCGTTCGCCTGTGTGGTGCCGGTCCTGGACGCCGCGCTGCGCCAGGACTGGGACGCGGCGACCACCTGGCTGGGCGTGCTCGCCGGCCTCTTCGTGGCCCATCACGTGGCGCTGACGGTGGGCAACCTGGACGGCTACGACCTGGCCTGCGACCTGCTCGACATCACCCTGGCCCGACTCGGCGACCGCACCGTGCGGCTGCCGCTGGGCTGGTACGACCAGGACCGCACCGGCCAGCTCTCCCGGTTGGCCTCCAAGGGTGCCACCGACATCGCCTCGGTGCCGGGCCATCTGCTCAGGCCGTTGATCGCCGCGGTGGTCAGCCCCGTCACCGTCGTCGTCGCGATGGCGTTCCTGGAGTGGCGCCTGGCGCTCGCGCTCCTCGTCGGAGTCGTCGCCGTGCTCGCCACCACCCGGCTCCTCGCGACGATCGTCGGCCGCGGCGAAGGCGCCTACGACGCCGCGATGGCGGAGGGCTCGGCGCGCGTGGTCGAGTTCGCGCTCAACCAGCCGGCGCTGCGTGTCTTCGGCCGCACCGTCCACGGCAACGAGCTGGTCGAGAACGCGCTGCGGGAGCAGAAGCGAGCGTCGCGACGGCTGCTGGTGACCGGGTTCGGTGGCCTGGGGATCCAGCTGCTCTCCATCCAGGCGCTGCTCACCCTGGTGATCGCGCTGGCCGTCCACCTCAGTCTCGGCGGCACCCTCGCCCCGGCCACGGCGATCGGTCTCCTCGTCCTCACGGTCCGGTTCGTGGAGTCGCTCATCGACTACGGCGAGCTCTCCAGCGCACTGCGGATCGCCGAGGGCTCGTTGCGACGTGTCCTCGATGTGCTCGCCCTCGAGCCGCTCCCCGAGCCGTCCGCGCCGGGCGAGCCGGCCGACAGCGGCATCGAGCTGCGCGACGTGGCCTTCTCCTACGACGGCACCGCCCGGGTCATCGACGAGGTCTCCCTCGCCGCGCCGCCGCGCTCGCTGACCGCCGTGGTCGGGCCCTCGGGCTCGGGCAAGAGCACCCTGCTGCGCCTGGTCGCCCGGTTCCACGACGTCACGTCGGGCTCGGTGATGCTCGGTGGGGTCGACGTACGCGATCTCGGCACCGAGGCGCTGATGCGGCGCGTCTCGATCGTCTTCCAGGACGTCTACCTCTTCGAGGGCACCCTTCGCGACAACGTGATGATGTCGCGGCCCGACGCCACCGAGGACGAGCTGCTGGAGGCCGCCCGGCTGGCCCGCGTCGACGACATCGTCGACCGTCTCCCCCACGGCTGGCAGACCCGGATCGGCGAGGCCGGCTCCACGCTCTCGGGCGGTGAGAAGCAGCGGGTCTCGATCGCCCGGGCGCTGCTGAAGGACGCCCCCGTCGTGCTCCTCGACGAGGCGACCGCCGCCCTCGACGCCGAGAACGAGGCCGCGGTCCAGGAGGCGCTCACCGCGCTCTCCGCCGACCGTACGGTCATCGTCATCGCCCATCGCCTCCAGACGGTCGTCGCCGCCGACCAGATCGTCGTCCTCGACGGCGGCCGGATCGTGGAGCGCGGGTCCCACGAGGAGCTCCTCGCCCACCGCGGCCGCTACCTCGACTTCTGGCGCGAACGTACGCAAGCAGAGGGCTGGCGGCTCCTCGAGGGCCCGCAGAGCCCGTAACCACGCGGAACACGCCGCGCGTGAACGTTGAAGATCCCCAGGTCTGGCCTACGCTGGCGACGAGCCGCAACTCGTCAACCTTTGCGGCTCGGATCAACGATTAAAGGAGATCGCATGAACCGCACCGACCTGGTGAGCGAAATCGCCAAGCAGGCCGAGATCACCCAGACGCAGGCTTCCGCCGCCCTGGGTGCCGCCATCGAGGCGATCAGCGCGGCCGTCGCCAACGGCGACAAGGTCACGCTGCCCGGCTTCGGTACGTTCGAGTCGCGCGAGCGCTCGGCTCGCACCGGCCGCAACCCGCAGACCGGCGCCGAGATCAACATCCCGGCCTCGAAGGGCCCGGCGTTCAAGGCCGGCTCCGCTTTCAAGGAGCGGGTCGCCAAGGGCTGAGTCCCTGGACACCTAAGAAGGGCCGGGTCGTCATGACCCGGCCCTTCCTTGATTTCCTGACTGTTCTCAGAGTGCGATCTCCCGGTCGGCGACCGCAGCCGACAGGTCGGTGTCGTGGGTGACCAGGAGCAGCGCGGCCCCGCTCTCGGCGATCTCGCTCATCAGCGCGTCCACGGTCTGCTCCTGGGTGACCAGGTCGAGCCGCGAGGTGGCCTCGTCGGCGAAGACGAGCGCAGGACGCGGCAGCATCGCCCGCACGACCGCGATCCGCTGCAGCTCACCACCGGAGACCTGCCCCGGCCGGCGGCGCAGGATCTCGTAGGGCAGGCCGAGCCGCTCCAGCGACGCCCGCACCTCCGCCTCCCCCACACCATGGCGCCGCATCACGTCGCCGAGCGCCTTCTCCAGGCTCACCTGCTGCGGGAACGACAGCGCCGGGTCCTGGTACAGCTTCTGCAGCCGTCCCCGGCCCACCCCTTCTCCGTACGTCACCGACCCCGCGTCGAGCCGGGTCAGCCCGAGCAGCGCATTGCCGAGCGTCGTCTTGCCCGCGCCGCTGGGCCCGGTGATCGCGACCCGCTCACCGGCCCTGATCTCGAGGTCGAGACCCTCGAAGACCGACCCATGGGCGTACGCCTTCGCGAGACCCGAGGCGCCGACCAGGAGCTCGCTCCCACCAGGCGCCTGCGAACGCATCCAGGGGTGGTCCCAGCGCGAGGGCTCGGCGGCCAGCAGGCGTCGGGTGTAGTCGCCGGTGGGCGTGGTCAGCACCTCCTCGGCCGGCCCGGACTCGACCACAGCCGCCTCGCGCATCACCATCACCTCTCCGCCGAGCCGGCGGGCCAGGCGTAGGTCGTGGGTGATGGTGAGCAACAGGCCACCCTCGTCGAGGTGGCTGAGCAGCAGATCGGCGAGCTGGTCGACCGACGCCCGGTCGAGGCCCTTGGACGGCTCGTCGAGGATCAGCAGCCTGGCACCGCCGATGGTCGCCGCGGCGTACGCGACCCGCTGGGCCATACCGCCCGAGAGGGTGTGCGGGTAGGCACCGCCCGCGTCAGCCAGCCCGACCTGGCCCAGCCGGTGATCAGCGGCCCGGGCCGCCGAGACGCTGCGTGGCGACCAGCCCGGTGCGCCCTCGGCGACCTGGGCGCGGACCCGCATCGTCGGGTCGAGCGCGAGCGCGGGCTCCTGCGGAAGCAGGGCGACCTCGCGACCCCAGAGCTTCCGCCGGCCGTCCCGGTCGGCGAGATCGAAGGACTCATCCCCGATCGTCAGCGACCCGATGGCTGCCAGCTCGGGCGGCAGCGTACCCATGAGCGCGTGGGCGAGGACCGACTTGCCCGAACCGCTCTCGCCGACGATCGAGAGCGCGCGCCCGGCCTCGATCCGCACCTCGGGTACGTCGGCGAGGACGAGCGATTCGGTGCGTACGACCACTCCGGTGGCTTTCAGGTTCATCGCCCCTCCTCCGGGGATCGCAGCCCGAGCAGGCAGACGGTGAGCAGGAAAAGGACGCCGACCGGGGCCAGCGGCATCCACGGCGCCGCGTCGTAGAACGGGAACGACTCGGTGATCATCAGGCCCAGCTCCGCGCGTGGCGGCTGGAGACCGACCTTGACGAAGCCGAGCGTCGACATCGCCAGGATCGAGGTGACCATGCCGAGCGAGGCCAGCGTCACGAGCAGCGGGCGCAGTGCCGGCCACAGATGGCGGCGGACGACGTGGGTCCAGCCGAGCTGTAGCAACCCGGCCGCCTCCACGGCGGGCGAGCCGAGCACCAGGGCGCTGCGTGCCCGCACCACCCGGAAGAACTCCACCCACTGCACCAGCGCGAGTCCCACGTAGAGCGCCACCATGCTCCCGGGTGCGGCGAGCGCCGAGACCAGCAGCACAACGAGCAGCGCCGGCACCGCCACGAAGGCCTCCGAGACCGAGCGCAGCAGCGCGTCGACCCAGCCACCGAACCAGGCCGAGGCGACCCCGGCGACGCAGCCGAGGACCAGCGCGGTCGCCACGCACACCAGCGCGAGCAGCAGCGAGACCCGGGTGGCGTGCGCTACCCGGGAGGCGACGCTACGCCCGTAGTCGTCGGTCCCGAGTGGATCCGACAGCGACGGCGGCTGCAGGTAGCGAGCCAGGTCCTGGCTCGCGGGGTCGGGCAGCACCAGCGGCCCGACCAGCGCGAACGCGGCGATCAGGACCAGCCCACCGACAGCGGCGACCCGGGTCCACGACCGCTGCGGCCGCGACCCGAGCGTCTGCTCCAGCATCAGCATGCTCATGCCGCCACCATCCGTCCCCGCGGCCGCGGGTCGAGCCAGGCGACGGCCAGGTCGACCAGCGTGTTGACCAGCACGATCAGCAGCGCCAGCACCAGCGCGGACGCCTGCAGCACCGGGATGTCACGCCAGAAGACGGCGTGGACCAGCGAGTGGCCCAGCCCGTCCCAGGCGAAGAGGCTCTCCACGACGACGACTCCTTCGATCAGCACGACGAACTGCACTCCGAGGTACGGCACCAGCACGACCGCGGCGTTCCGCACCACGTGCCTGACCAGCACCCACCTCTCGGCCAGCCCCTTGGTCTGGGCGAACTCCACGTACGCCGAGCCGCGGACCTCCACGACGGCGTCCCTGGTCACCCGCGCGATGAGCCCGGAGAGTCCGAGCCCCAGGGTCAGTGCGGGCAGCACGATGCTCCCGCCGCCGTGCCCGACCGCCGGGAAGAGCCCCAGCTGCGCCGAGAGCACGATCATCAGCAGCAGCCCCAGGAGGAACGGCGGCACGGCACGTACGCCGGCGACCCACAGCGAAGCGAACCGGTCGGCGATCACGCCCGGCCGGCGCGCGGCCACGACCCCGATCCCGGCACCCAGGACGACCGCGATGACGATCGCGAGCCCAGCGAGCTGCAGCGTGCCCGCCAGGTAGAACCCGACCTCCTCGAGCACCGGCTGGGAGGTGACCAGAGACCGGCCCAGGTCGAGCCGGAGGAGGTCGACCACCCACGCGCCGAGCTGCTGCCACAGCGGCTGGTCCAGTCCCAGCTCGTCGCGCACCTGGGCGGCCGCGGCCGCGTCGACCATGTCGTAGCCGTAGCGCCCCGCCGCGATCCGGTAGGCGATGTCCCCCGGCAACCGCTGGGTGATCACGAAGCAGAGCGCCGATACGCCGACCGCAACCGTGAGAGCCTGCGCCGCCCGCCGGACGAGCACGCCCCCGACGACCCGCGTCCTCACGACGCCAGCTCGACGTCGGTGATCCGCCAGGTGGTCTCGAGGGAGTCCAGGACGAACCCGTCGACCAGGTCGCTGACCGCGGCGTTCATCCGGTACCACGCGACCGGGACCAGCGGCAGCTGCTCCTGCGCCGCCCGCACGATCGTCTCGCGGTGCGCGGCGCCCTCGGCACCTTCGGCTCCCGTCGTCAGCGCGGCCACGGCCTCCGCGACGGCGGGGTCGCTCCAGCCCATGGCGCCCCAGTCGGACCCACCCTCGCCGAAGGTGTCGGCGACGGTCGGCAGCGGGTCGGTGACCAGCGCGAAGAACTGGGCGACGAGCGCCATCTGAAGAGTGCCGTCGGCGTGCTTGGCCGGGATCTCGCTGGAGTTGGAGACCTCGACGTCCACCTGCACGCCGACCTTGGCGAGCTCGGCCTGGATGGCGGTGGCCAGCGCCGGCAGCTCAGGCCGGTCGGGGTAGGTCAGCAGCTCGAGCCGCAGCGGATCGCCGTTCTTCGTGAGAGTGCCGTCGGCGCCGGCCTTCCAGCCCGCATCGGCCAGCAGCGCCTTGGCACCCTCGGTGTCGTAGCTCAGCGGCTCGAGGTCGGCGTCCCAGTCCTTCAGGGTCGGCGGCATCAGCTGGGTCGCCGCGAGCTCCTTCTCCCTCAGCACCGCCTCGGCGATCGCCTCCCGGTCCAGCGCCAGGCTGATCGCCTGCCGGACGCGTACGTCCTTCAGTGCCGGGTCACCGGCGTTCATCTTCATGTGGATCGTGCGAGGCTGCAGGGTCGAGGCCATGTCCACGCCGTCGGTCTTCTCGACCCGCTCGCGACCGGCCGGCTCGAGCCCGAAGACCACGTCGGCCTGGTCGCTGGTGGCCATCACCGCACGGGTCTCGGCGCGGCCGACGGCTTGGAAGGAGACCTTCTCGACGTCGGGCTCCTCGCCACGCCAGTCGGCGACACGTACGGTCTCGATGCGGGAGGGCATCTGGATCGTCTCGATCCGGTAGGGCCCGGTGCCGATGACGTCCTCGACCTTCCCCTCCTCGTCGTAGGCCGAGGGCGCCAGGATCGCGGTGCTGTAGTGGCTGAGCACCGCAGGCAGGGAGACGTACGAGTCGGCGAGCTCGATCACCACCGAGCCGCCCTCCGCGCGGATCGCCTCGACGCCGACGTCGGCCAGCGGGCTGGCAGCCTCGGCTTCGACCTTCTCGAGAACGGCGACGACGTTCTCGGCGGTCATCGGCTCGCCGTCGTGGAACTCGGCGTCCTCGACCAGGTCGAAGGTCCAGGTCCGGTTGTCGTCCTCGGCCGCCCACGACGTGGCCAGGCCGGGGGCGAGAGCGCCGTCGATGTCGGCGGTCACCAGGGTCTCGGTGACCTGGAGCCGGGTGAAGAAGTAGCCGTCCGCGGACGACTCGAGGCTGTGCAGCTCGAACGGTCCGGCGATGCGCAGCGTGTCGGTCGGGCTCGCGGATCGCGAGCCGCACGCGGTCGCCGCGAGGACGACGGCCGCGAGGACCGCGACACCTCGCAGGTGGGGGCGGATGTGCATGTTGCTGCCTTCCAGTCAGGTGACCCCGAACCCTAATGAGAATGATTACCATCTGCAACTTAGTTGGCGGAGGTCCAGCAGACAGACGTCGGCCCCGCAGCTCACAGAGCTACGGGGCCGACGTTCAGGGCGGACTGGACTCAGCCCTGACGTGCCTTGAGGCGCGGGTTGCGCTTGTTGATGACGAAGACCCGGCCGCGGCGGCGTACGACCTGGGAGCCGGGCTGGTTCTTCAGCGACCGGATGGAGTTGACGACCTTCATGGAGCTATCCCTTCGTGCTCGTGTAGGGCAGCAGCGCGACCTCACGGGCGTTCTTGATCGCCTTGGTCACCGCGCGCTGCTGCTGCGGGGTGAGTCCGGTGACGCGGCGCGCGCGGATCTTGCCGCGGTCGGAGATGAACGTACGCAGCAGCTGCACGTCCTTGTAGTCGACGTAGGTCACGTCCGGCGCCAACTGCGGCTTGCGCCGCTTGCGGACGGGAGACGGCGGTCGTTTGGGCATCAGTTCGGCTTCCTTTCAGCAGAGGCTCTCAGCGGAGCTTGGCGGGGTCGACGTAGCCGCGCTGGACCGCGCGGACCAGGCGACGAGGCACGTCGTGGCCCTGGCCGTCGACGGTCACCGGCACGAGTGCGACCGGGGTCGCCTTCCAGCTCGACCGGCGGTGGCGGGTGTTGCTGCGCGACATCTTGCGCTTGGGTACGGCCATGGCGGCCTCCTTCGGGGTGGTGGATGCGATTCAGGCGGCACGGCCGATGGGGCCGAGCCAGTCCTCGAGCCCGTCCCAGGACTCCTCCCAGATCTGGCCGCGCTGGGCGATCTCCTGGTCGGTGAGCAGGGCGCGCTCGAAGGCCCGTGGGATCTCGTCGGCCTCGTCGTCGATGCCGATCACGACGATCCGGGTGAGCCGCTCGGTGCGACCCCACTTCTGGGTCGAGCCCACGCTCGCCTGACCGCCAGCCCCGTCCCAGACGCAGATGTCGTCAGGGCGGGTCGGCACCCAGAAGCAGCCGCGCGAGCGGCGGGGGCCACCGCCGAGACGCTCCAACTCCTCCTGGAACCGGACCGGGTGGATCGGACGCTCCGAGCGCAGGTCGAGCCGCCAGGCGCCACCCTCGGGCAACGGCGGCAGCGCGTTGCGGCGTACCTCCGCGACCCACGCCTCGACCGCGTGGTGACGATGCACGCCGGCGACCAGGCCGGCGGCGTCCAGGAGCGAGGGGTCGGTCACCACCGGCGTACCCGGCCGGGCGAGCGTCGCGACCAGCGACTCCTCCTCGGGCTCGGGGGCCTCGGTGATGCTGACGACGTCGGCGTACTCGACGATCGCGCTGGCGACCTCGGCGACGCCGCGACGGTCGTCCTCGGAGGTGGCCAGCCCACGCTCGTCGAGGAGGTCGGGACCGAGCAGGTCCTCGGCGACGGTCGCACCCTCGAGCGCCGCGACGACAGCGGCGATCGAGATGTGCGGAGCCATCCGCGGAGCCCAGGCGAGCACCCGGCAGACCTGGATCGCCTCGGCGGCGACCGGCAGGCACGCCACGATGCTCCCCCAACGGCCCTGGGCCGCCAGGCGCTCGAGCGTCGGCACGATGTCCTCGCGGATCGCGCAGGCCACGCAGGCGTGGGCGAGGTTGATCTCCTCGTGCTCGATCACGCCGGTCAGGTCACTGACGACGCGGGTGAGGAGCTGTCGCTCGGGGTCGATGATGTGGCGCACCATGACCGCGTCGGGGAGGCCGAACTGGAGCGAGATGGTCGCCGAGAGCATCGCGCTCTCCGCGACCCCGCTCACCAGGATCACCGGCACCTTCGGGCGGGACAGATTGCGGGGAGACCGCGGCCGAGGCGTGGTCATCGGCCACGCCCGTAGCGGCGCTTGAACCTCTCGACCCGTCCCTCGGTGTCGACGACGCGGCCGCGTCCGGTCCAGAACGGGTGGCTGGCGCTGGAGACGTCGACGTCGACGACCGGGTAGGTCTCACCGTTCTCCCAGGTGACCCGCTCGTGGTCGTCGGCGAGACGCTCGAGGATCGTCGACTGCATCAGGAAGAGCTTGTCGGCCGAGCGGTCGCGGAAGACGACCGGCCCGGAGACGGGGTGGATGCCTTGCTTCATGGGGACCTCCCGCTGTAGTTAATGATAACGGTTCTCATTCTACACACAGGATCACAGCCCCACTCATATCGAGGCGAGACTCACCCCTCGGCGGTGTGGGTGTGCATGCGTACGCCGTCGCTGTTGAAGATGCTCAGCACCTGCGCCGGGCGCGACCCGGTCGCGAAGATCGCGTGCGGCACCCGGGTGTCGAACTCGGCCGCCTCACCGCGGGTCAGCACCAGGTCGCGGTCGCCCAGCAGCAGCCGCAGCTTGCCGGAGATGACGTAGAGCCACTCGTAGCCGTCGTGCACCCGCGGCTCCGGCACCTCGGTCACCGGCTCGTAGGTGATCTTGAAGGTGTTGACCGGCGACCCCTCCGGAGTCAGTGGCGCGATCTCCATGCCGTCACGGCGGATCACCGGCCGGCGCACCCGCGGATCCGGGACCGACGGCGTCACCAGGCTGTCGAGACCCACGCCGAGGTGACGGGTCAGCGGGATCAGCAGCTCCAGGCTCGCCTGCCGCTTGCCCGACTCGAGCCGGGACAGCGTGCTCGGAGACATCTCCGCCATCGCGGCCAGCTGGTCCAGGGTCCATCCCTTGCTGTGCCGGATCGCCCGGATCCGCGGGCCGACCTGCTTGAGCTCGTCGATCATGTGCTCCATCTCCCATTTGCCATTTCTGCAAGAAGCCTTGCCGTTCTGTCATTGTGCCACTGAACTGGAGGCATGACCCAACACACCGAACACTTCGACGCAATCGTCATCGGCGGCGGTGCCGCCGGCCTCTCCGCGGCTCTCATGCTCGGCCGCTCCCGCCGCCGGACCCTCGTGATCGACTCAGGCCTCCCCCGCAACCGCTTCGCGGCACACATGCACGGCGTACTCGGCCACGAGGGCATCGACCCCACCGACCTGCTGCGCAAGGGACGCGATGAGCTGGCTACGTACGACGTGGGGATCCGTCCCGGGCGCGTCGCCCGCCTCGACGAGACCGAGCACGGCGTGAGCGTCCTCCTCGACGACGGCGAGCGGCTCACCGGCCGGGTCGCGATCGTCGCCACCGGCGTCACCGACGAGCTTCCCGACATCCCCGGGCTCGCTGAGCGCTGGGGCGCCACCGTCCTGCACTGCCCCTACTGCCACGGCTGGGAGGTGCGCGATCGGCGGATCGGCGTCCTGACCACCTCACCGCTCGGGATGCACCAGGCGCAGCTGATCCGGCAGTGGAGCGACGACGTCGTCGTCTTCACCGCGGGTCTCGGTCCGCTCGAGGAGGCCGACGAGCAGCGACTGCTGTCGCGCGGGATCACCCTCGTGACCTCGCCGGTCACCGAGATCCTCGGCGAGGGCGACCAGGTCACCGCGGTGCGTACCGCCGACGGGAAGACCACCGAGGTCGGCGCCATCTTCACCGCCGGCACCCTGCGCCCGCACGACGGCTTCCTGACCCACCTCGGCCTCGACCGCGCGGACTCCCCGGTCGGCAGCTTCCTCGCCGTCGACGCGACCGGCAAGACCAGCAGCGACCGGATCTGGGCGGTCGGCAACGTCTCCAACCCGATGGCCAACGTCCCGATCAGCATGAGCGCCGGCACCATGGCCGGCAGCGTCGTGAACATGACCCTGGTCACCGACGACTTCGACCGGGCCGCGGCCGGGCCCGCCGCGGTGGACTTCTGGCAGGAGAGGTACGCCGGCAGCGACCGGATCTGGTCCGGCAGGGTCAACACCGTGCTCGGCGACATCGCCTCCGGCCTCGAGCCCGGGACGGCCCTCGACCTGGGCTCCGGGGAGGGCGCCGACGTGATCTGGCTGGCGCAGCAGGGCTGGCGAGCCACCGGCATCGACATCTCCGAGAACGCCGCCACTCGCGGACGCGAGGCGGCGCGCGCTGCCGGGCTGAACGAGGACCAGGCGAGGTTCGTGGTCTCCGACCTCTCCTCGCCGGCCGACCTCGACGGGAGCTACGACCTGGTCACCGCCAGCTTCTTCCACTCCCCCGTCGAGCTGCCGCGCACCGACATCCTGCGCCGCGCGGCCGATCTGGTGAGCCTGGGCGGACACCTTCTGGTCACCTCCCACGCGGCCGCACCGCCGTGGGCAGACGCCGCCGCGCACGAGCACCGCTTCCTCGACGCCAAGGAGGAGCTGGCCGAGCTCGGCCTGCCCGAGGAGCACTGGGAGACGGTCGTCCTCGAGCACCGGCACCGTCCCGTGACCACCCCGTCCGGCGAGGAATCCACCCTCGAGGACGCCGTGGTCCTGCTCCGTCACCGGTGATCGCCAGGCGGAGCGTCAGGCGGCGCCGCAGGTCTCGGTGAGGAACTCGCCGAGGCGCTCGTAGGCGAGGTTCTGGGCCTCGCTGCGCTCCAGCGGGTCTTCACCGCGGCCGGTGCGCAGGGCGTCCTCGATCATCATCCGCACGCCCTCGACAGCTGCCGCCGGCGTACCTTCTGGAACACCCATCGACTGCAGGCTCGTCGCCGCCAGACCGAGCGCGGTCTCGTTCTCGTCGTTCGGCGTAGCCATCTGGGTCGCGTGGGCGTTCGCCATGGTCTGTACGGCGCCGCAGAACTCCTCCAAGGACGCGATCGGACCCGTGGCGACCGGAGCGGCCGACGGGGTCGCAGCCGAGGGGACGGAGGCCGCCGGATCGTCTCCACCGCCGAGGTCGCGGGTGAGCACCACGACGCCGATCGCGACCGCGATGATCACGCCGACGACGATCGCCCGCGGCGGGAAGCGGTCGCGCCAGGTCGGCTCACGCTGCGCCTCTGCCCGGCGAGCGGGGTTGCCGGAGCGCCTCGGGTCACCCATCGATGCTCACTGGTAGGTGTTGGCGGGCGCCTCGCGCGGCTCGACGGAGGCGGCCTCGATGGCCGTCTCCGACTTGCCGCCCGGCGCGGTGCCCTCGACCCAGCGACCGGTGACCGCGACCCATGAGTCGCGCTCCGGGGCGTCGTCGTAGTCCTCGACCCGTACCCGCGAGGCGCTCGCGTCGGCGGCGCAGCAGGCGATGGCGATGCGGGTGACGTACCAGTTGCCGTTCTCGTCGGTGCTGACGAATCCGGTGAGGCGTACGTCGCGGTCCTTGATCGTCGCGCCGTCGTCGACCCCGGCACGCCACATGAACTCGGCGACCTCGACGTCGACCGGCCCGTCGGAGGCGGGCAGCGGCAGGATCTCGGCATCGGGGGCCGCCGCGACCGGGTCGTCCGCACGTCGCTCGGCGAGGTAGGCGCCCAGGGACGGCGGGCTGGCCACGAAGACGATCACGCCGGGAATGATCGCCAACCAGGTCATCGCCGGAACCTTGTGGTCATGGGCGTCGTGGTCGTCGCCGTCCTCGCCGTCGTGCTCGCCCGACGCCGGACGCAGCAGCATCCACACAGTCAGCCCGAGCAGCACCACGCCGGTGGCGACCAGCGGCCACTTCATCCAGCCGGTGACGTACCTCAGATAGCCGTCGCCGAGCGAGAGCCGCAGCAGGACGGCGCCGAGGAAGCCGACGACCAGGGCTTGAGTTGTACGTGTCACAGCAGCCACCATCCGATGCCGACGGCGGAGGCGACCGCCGTGATGATCACCAAGGGTACGAAGCGAAGCGCGAAGCCCATGCCGAACTGGCCGGCCTCCATCGAGGCGAGCTTGATGTCCATCGCCGGGCCGACGACGAGGAAGACCAGCTTCGCGGTGTCGGAGAAGGCGGTGAACGAGGCCGCGACGAACGCATCGGACTCCGAGCAGAGCGCCACGATGAACGCGAACAGCGCCAGCGTTGCGATCCCGAGCACCGCCTGACCGGCGACGGTGTTGACCACCGAGCGGGGTACGAAGGTGTTGACCGCCGCGGCCAGCATGGCGCCCAGCACCAGGAAGCCGGAGGCGTGCAGGAAGTCGTGGCTGACGTTGCCGAGGAACGACCGCTCGTGGGCGTGCTGGTCGCGACCCAAGTTGGTCAGCCGCTCGAGCAGCAGCTTGCCGCGGGCGAGCATGATCCAGCCGACCGCGACGGCGGTGATCATCGAGGCCAGGAACCTGGCCAGCACCATCACCGGCTGGCCGGGGAAGGCGACGGCGGTCGAGACGAGCACCGCCGGGTTGACCGCCGGCGCGGCCAGCATGAACGTCAGGGCCACCGCGGGCGCGACCCCACGACGGATCAGCGAGTTGGTCACCGGCACCGCGGCGCACTCGCAGCCCGGCAGCCCGATCCCGGCCAGGCCGGCGACCGGGACACCGAGCGCCGGGCTCTTGGGCACGATCTTGCTCAGCGCCTTCTCCGAGAGGAAGGTCGAGATGACGGCGCTGAGCAGCACGCCACCGAGCAGGAACGGAGCCGACTGCACCACGATGGCGACGAAGATGGTGCCCCAGGTGTTGAACAGGTCATGGTCCAACAGCGGCAGCAGCCAGCGCTGCGAGAGCAGGATGACGAGCAGGACGATCGCCACGACCTCTGTCTGCCCCAGCCTGAACCCAGACTTCTCGGCTGCCCGCACCGGGGTCTTCGTACTCATGAGGCGTGTGTTTAGCACAGGCCGATGACGGCCGGGTTGCGCCTCGCCGACTCGGAACGATTCTCGTTAGGAACTCACCAGCTGGACTTGGTGATCCCGGGCAGATGCCCCTTGTGCGCGAGCTCGCGGAACCGGATCCGGGACACGCCCGCCTTGCGCAGATAGCCCCGCGGCCGGCCGTCGACCTGGTCGCGATTGCGCAGGCGTACGGGTGAGGAGTCGCGCGGCAGGCGGGACAGGGCGCGGACGGCCTCGGCCTGCTCGGCCGAGCCGGGCCCGGCGGTGCGGATGCGCTCCTTGATCTCGGCCCGGCGTGCTGCGTACCGCTCCACGATCTCGCGGCGCTTGGCCTCGGCCGCGATCTTGGACTTCTTGGCCATCAGACCTTCTCCCCTCGGGCGAGCATCTCGGCGACGACGGCGTCGATGCCACGTACGTCGATCCGCTTGATCGCGTTGGTGCTGAGCCGCAGCGTGACCTTCCGGCCCAGGCTGGGGACGTAGTAGGTCTTCTTCTGCAGGTTCACCTCCCAGCGTCGCCGGGTCGCCTTCTTGGACCAGGGGCGGTTGTTGCCGAAGCCGGGGCGGGCTCCGGTGACCTGACACGTGCGTGACATGGCAGCCTTTCGTCTTATTGGGAATCGTTCCCATTATGACACAGGCGCCGCACACGGTGTCATCGACCGCCCTGCTGACGGTGCCACTGGGCAGGGGATCCATACCGATACCGACTAACATGGCGCCCATGGCACCAACCCAGCAGGTCAAGCGGCGCGCAACCAACCAGGGCGCCGCGGTGAAGGAGGCTCTCGCCGCCGAGGACACCTTCCGCAGCGCCCAGGACGTCTACGCCACGCTGCGAGCCAACGGCGAGAAGATCGGCCTCTCCACGGTCTACCGCCACCTGCAGATCTTCGTCGACGACGGACTCGCCGACGTGATCCACAAGCCCGACGGCGAGTCCACCTACCGGCTGTGCGGCGACGCCTCCACGACCCATCACCACCACCTGGTCTGCCGCAGCTGCGGCAAGGCCGTGGAGATCGAGGGTCCGGCCGTGGAGACCTGGGCCGACAAGGTGGCGGCGCAGAACGGCTTCACCGACGTCAACCACACCGTGGAGATCTTCGGCCTCTGCGCGACCTGCGCCGCCTCCTGACTCAGCTGCGCCGACGCACCGCCCCCAGTGCGGCGTCGACCAGCAGGAACGCGACCAGGCTGATCCCCAGCATCGGGACGAACCAGCCGACGAGCGCGGTCACCGCGATGCCACCGACCAGCACAGGCACCGGCAGCCGGCGCCAGGCACCGCGAGGCACCGGCCGGCCGAACCGCAGCCGGCTCGCGCCGCGCGGCCGCCGCAGCCACCACATCCGGTAGCCGAGCAGGGTCATCACGATCAGGCCGATCGCCAGCGCCGCGAGCGCCAGCTGGTTGACGACGCCGAACAGGATGCCCATGTGGGCGCCGATGACCCAGTCGGTCAGTTTCGCCATGACCGGCCAGTCGGCGAAGTCGACCCGGTCCAGCATCTTGCCCGTGGCGGGGTCCACGCTGATCGCGTCGTACCTGGTCGGCCAGTCACGCTTGTTCTCGGCCGCCGTCCACGCGCTGGCGCCGTCGGCCGGCGGAACCAGGTAGAGCGGATCACCCAGCCCGGCCTCCCGCGCGGTGGCGAGGACGCCGTCGACACCGGCCCCGTCGGAGAAGACCGCATCCGGGTCCTCGACGCCTGCCGCCGGGCCCGAGGAGCCGTGGTGCGCGTGCTCGTCCGTGGCGCCGCCGGTGTGCAGGGAGGTGGCCGGTGTGGGCTCGGTCCACGACAGCGCCGTACGCACTTCGCCGATGTTCGCCCCGGCGAAGCGTGACCAGGTCAGCCCCGAGACCGACAGCGCCAGTACGCCCAGCAGGACCCACACCCCGATGACGGCGTGCCATGACATCACCCGGGAGCGTCCGGTGGCCGCCGGGTCGGGCGTGACCAGCCGGCGCACCCGCCGGTCTCGGCGTCCCTTGCCGATCCACAGCATCAGCCCGCCGAGGGCCACCACCCACAACCAGCTCGCGGCGAGCTCGCTGTAGTGACGCCCGAAGACACCCAGGTGGAGGTTGCGGTGCAGCTCATCGAGCCAGGCGCGGAAGCCGAGCCATTGGCCGTAGCTGCGCACCTTGCCCTCCACGCCGGCGGTGTAGGGGTTGACGAAGACCGACATCGCGTAGTCGTCGGGCACGGTCTCGTCGGCAAAGACCACCCGGGTGCTTCGGTCTGCGGCGGGCGGCACGTCGATGCGGAGGATGTCGCCGTCGGGGTGGCTCGCCCGGGCCGCGGCGACCTGCTCGGCCAGCGGCACCGTCTCGCCGGCCGGGGTGACATGGGTCAGCTCGTGGTAGGCGATCTGCTCGACCTGCGGGGCGATCGTGTAGAGCAGCCCGGTCACCGAGGCGACCAGGATGAACGGGGCGACCAGAACCCCGGCGTAGAAGTGCAGCCGCAGCACGAGCGGGCGGATCATCGGCCACCAGCCGGGCCTGGCGCCGGGCGCCTCCGTCGGTGGCTCTGCCGGCGGTGCGGTCTGGAACTGGGTCGGAACGGACATTGGAGGTTTCTCTCTCGCGAATTTTCGGGTACGCAAGACAGCCACCGGGACTCGCCCGGTGGTGCTCGCAGAGGGATCTCAGAGGCCTGCCGGCCTCGGCGGTCCTCTTCGCGGAGAGACATGGGCCCACAGGGCCGGTCGCGGGACGAGCTGTGTCGACTCGGCGAGCAGGCGGCCGGCGACCGCGATCCGCGGCGTCGGCAGGCTGCGTACGGCCACGGCGAGGGCCCTGCGGTGCAGCACCCAGACGACGACGGAGAGGACGGCGGCGCAGGCGTGGGCCAGGAGCATCGCGGCGCCGTCGGCGGAGCCGAGCGAGGTGCCGACCGCGTGATGGTGCTCGACACCGGGGGCCGCGGAGAACGCCGCGAAGACCTCGTGGAGCCCGAGCTGGGACAGGCCGGCCAGGACAGCACCGGTGAGGAGTCCGACCCGGCGCTGCAGCACCACGACGCCGGCACCGAAGACGGCCAGGGCCGCCGCGGCCAGCCAGCCGGCGCTCGGCAGCGCGCCGCCCGCGGCCAGGTGGGCCAGGGCCGCGCCGGTCATGATCTCGATGGTGGCGAGCAGGGAGAGCCACACGCTTCCGCGTGTCGGCCTCACCACCCGGAGCTCCATCCGGCTCAGGCGTCCTGGGGGCGGCCCTGGACCGGCGTGTGGTTGCGGGCGAGGAGCCAGATCATGGTGCCGTAGCAGGCGATCCGGAGCGCCCAGCCGAGGCCGGTGCGGAGGATGCCGAGGGCGAGGATCGCCCAGTCCCGGTCGATGGTCCCACTCCAGGCCAGGAACCAGATCGGGCCCTGAATGGCCGCACCGATCGCGCCGGGCGCCAGGAAGAGCCAGGTCAGCCGCGAGCACAGCTTCACGATCTGCTTGTCCTGGTGCCACTCGAGCGGATCGCCGCTGGCCATGCCGATGAAGAAGCCGAAGATCGGCCAGCCGATCAGGCACAGGCCGCCGACCACGACGGTGTAGCCGAGGCTGATCAGGATGCCGGGCAGGAAGTAGGCCAGCGCCTGCTCCTCGGCCGTGCCGCCCATGGACTGGGCCAGCCGCACCACCGCGAAGCCGATGAGGATGCCGAAGATGGCGTTGCCGACGTACTGCAGGCTCGAGCGCTGCACGAGCCGGACCAGCAGGAAGACCGCCGCGGTCGCCGCCGAGGCGATCAGCGCGACCTTGAGGTCCTTGAACACCAGCCAGGCGATGGTGAAGACCAGGCCGGGCACGCCGGCCTCGAGCATCCCGCGCACACCGCCCAGCCCGGCGGACATCTGGCGGCGTACGACCGCCTCGACGGTGTCGACCGTCGGATGGTTGTGGTCGTGCTCGTCGCCCTGGCCGTCGGCAGGGGTCTCAGAGGTGGGGCTCACGTGTGGTTGGCTCACTCGTTGGGGTCCGGTATCAGCTCGTAGCGGGGGTTGAACATGATGCGCTGGCCGTCGGTACGGCCGATGCGGCCCTGCACCTGCAGCGACCGGCCCGGGCTGATCCCGGCGATGCGCCGGCGTCCCAGCCAGATGAGCGTCAGGGTGCCGGAGCCGTCGAACAGGTCGGCCTCCAGCGCCGGGACGCCGCCGCGTGGTCGTAGCGTGATCGTACGCAACGTCCCCCGCAGCCGCACCGGCTCACGGTCGGGCGCGTCGGCGATGGAGGCGAAGTCCTTGGCGACGTAGGCGGCCCGGATCTCGCTCGCGTCGATCGAGCCGGTGTTCGCCCACTCACTGAGCTTCGCGCGCAGCCGACCCTTGGACACTACTGGCTCACTTCTCGACGCGGCGGGCGTTGGGCGGCAGCTTCACCTCGAGCGCCTCGCCCTTCGGCTTGGCCCCCTCACCGCGGCGCACGACGACCCGCTCGAGGAGCTTCTCCCACTCCTTGCCGGCGGTCGGCTCCATCGCGGGACGACCCATCATGGTGGCGCGGAGCATCCAGCGCGGGCCGTTGACGCCGATGATGCGGGTCTGCTGGACGGCCGGCTGGCCGTCGGGCAGCTTGACCTTCATCTGGGTGATCAGCTCGGTGCCCCAGGGACCCTCCAAGTCGGCGGTGGCCCCGCCGCGCTGCTGGACGTCCTCGCGCAGCATCGGCAGCGACTCGGTCCACAGGTCGCCGTTGCGGGGCGCGGCGAAGGCGCGCAGCTCCATGGCGCCGTCCTCGGCGGTCAGCATCACGGCCGCGATCTGCCCGGACTTCTCGTCCACCTGCAGGCGCAGCTCCTTGCCCGGCGCGGGGGCGAGCATCATCGAGCCGAGGTCCACCCAGTCGCCGGTGATCAGCCCGTCGGGCACGGAGTCGATGTCGAACGGCCCGACCTCGGGAGCTGCCGGCACCGGCCGCTCGGGGGCCATCGGCCCGTCCGTGACCGGTGCAGATGGCTCTCCCCGGTGGGAGGGCGTGGACTTGCGGCGGAACTTCACGACCATCTGCTTTCAGGTTTGCGGTGAGTCTCTGAGGAGACTTATCTAACACTGATCCCTCAGCGGTTGGAGAAGCCCCCTGTAGAACCGTATCCCCCATCGCCACGAACCGAGTCGGGCAACTCGGACACCTCGACGAAACGAGCCTGCTCGACGCGCTGGATCACCAGCTGGGCGATCCGGTCGCCGCGACGCAGCTCGATCGCCTCGACAGGGTCCAGGTTGATCAGCGCCACCTTCACCTCGCCGCGGTAGCCGGCGTCGACGGTGCCGGGGGCGTTGACGATGGACAGCCCGTGCTTGGCGGCGAGGCCAGAGCGCGGGTGCACCAGGCCGACGTACCCCTCCGGCAGCGCCATCGCGATCCCGGTCGGCACGAGGGCGCGCTCCCCCGGCTTCAGGCTCACGTCCACGGTCGTCCGCAGGTCGGCTCCGGCATCGCCCGGGTGGGCGTACGCAGGGGGCGGCAGCTCGGCGTCGAGACGGACCAGGGCTACTTCGAGATCAGACACAACCCGCACCTTAGATGCTCTACGGCTCACCCGATTCGTGACTCCCTTGACCGACATGAAAAACTCACGATTCGTGAGCACCCCGGCGTACGACGAGCGACTGACCGTGCCGCTGCGGTGGTGGGTCCAGGGCGTCATGTTCCTGGCGACCCTGTGGATCGCGGTCATCCTGTGGGTTCCGGCCGCACTCGCCTGGGGCATCACCGCGGCGATCGTCGGCCTGTTCGCGCTGGCCATGATCGTCTACGGCAACGCCCGGATCACGATCGCCGACGGCGTCCTGCGCGCCGGGCCCGCCCGGATCGAGGCGCGCTTCCTCGGCGAGGCGGTCGCTCTCGACGAGACCGAGGCACATCACCTTGCGGGGCGCGACGCCGACGCCAGGGCGTACCTGCTCCTTCGTCCCTACCTCAAACGCGCGGTGCGGGTCACCATCGACGACCCCGCCGACCCGGCGCCCTACTGGCTGCTCTTCACCCGCCACCCGGTGGCGCTCGCGAAGACGGTCAACGCGCTCCGAGCGAGTCTCTGAGCGGCAACCTCCCCGCCATGGCCTAGGCTCGAGGTATGTCCAAGTCCACCAAGGCTGACAAAGCCGACAAGGCTGACAAGGTCTGGGCGATCATGGCCCTCGTCAGCGGAATCGGGGCCGCGAAGGTCACGAACAAGGTCCTCTCCACCGGCTGGAAGGCGTCCACCGGACGCAAGCCACCGGCGAACCCCGCCGACCCCGACGTACGCCTCGTGGAGGCCGTGCTCTGGTCGGCTGCGACCGGCGCCACCGTCGCGCTCGCGCGGATGTTCGCCCAGCGCCGAGCGGCCAACTACTACATGAAGTCGGTCGGTCGGCTGCCGAAGCAGCTGGAGAAGGACGAGTCCTGAGTCAGCAGATTCTGAGATAGCAAGAAGGCCGCACGGGGTTCCGTGCGGCCTTGCTTATTTGCCCGGCTTGCGTCGGGCTTTCCGCCGAGTCAGCGCGTTTGTACACAGCGCTTGCTAGCGCAAGCTGTACAAACCCGCCGACTCCGCGTTTTCGACTGCGCTTACGCGCAGTCGAAGCAGATCATCTTCTTCTCGTCAGCCAGCTGGCTGCGGTGGTGGACCAGGAAGCAGCTCATACAGGTGAACTCGTCCTCCTGCTTCGGCTTGACCTCGACCGCGAGCTCCTCGTGGCTGAGATCGGCTCCCGGGAGCTCGAACGACTCGGCCGCCTCGGCCTCGTCCTCGTCAACCTTGCCCGAGTTCTTGTCATGACGACGAGCCTTGAGCTCTTCGATGCTCTCCTCGGACTGGTCCTCTTCATTTTTACGCGGTGCGTCGTAGTCCGTCGCCATATGCGCCACTCCCCTTCTCACTCATCTTCAGTCCCCCCGCGCGCCCCCGAGGGCAGCGGCACGGCCCGTGGATTGTGCACCATCAATGCGGATTTCGCACACTCAACCGGGTCCGCGTCGCCGAAACGTTCTGTCATCTGGCGGTATTCCCTATCACGGGGATAGATGAGCGTCGAGTTTCGGGTGGGTGAACGCGGCTGTACCGACGGGGCTCCGGGACCTTCCCGGCCCCCGGCCGGTCATAGATCTACATCAACCAGCGGCTTTCAGTCGGGTACGACACCCGGGAGCGAGTCAACTGGCAGAAAACCGGCCTGAACAGCCGCTTTCCGTAGTTCATCGTAGCCGTGGGCTGGTGCGACGATCACGAACCGGCGACCGCCGATGCCGGTCGTCGCCTCCCAACGAGCACCGGCGGCCTCCGCGACCAGGCCGGCCGCGGCGTGATCCCACAGGTGCAGCCCCTCCTCGAGGTAGCCGTCGAGAGTTCCCTCGGCCACTCCGCAGATGTCCAGGGCGGCCGAGCCGATGCGACGAACGTCACGTACGACGGGGAGCAGCCGCACCAGCGCCTCGGCCTGAACCCGGCGGAGCTCGGCGTCGTAGGAGAACCCGGTGGCGATCAGCCGTTGCCCGAGCTCGGCGGGCTGACGTACGCGGATGGGCTCGCCGTCCTTGACCGCGGCGACCGATCCGTCGGGCTGCCGGAAGGCGGCGTAGAGGGTGCCGCGGGGCACGTCCACGACCGCGCCGGCGACGACCTCACCCGCGTACTCCGCCGCGATCGAGACCGCGTAGCTCGGCAGACCGTAGAGGAAGTTGACGGTGCCGTCGATCGGGTCGACGATCCAGCGTACGCCGCTGGTGCCCAGCGTCTCCTCGCCCTCCTCGCCGAAGAAGGCGTCCTCCGGACGCTCCTGGGAGATCAGCCGCCGGATCAGCGCCTCGGTGTCCCGGTCGGCCTCGGTGACCACATCGGTCGCGGTCGACTTCGTGGCCGCCACCTCGACCACGCCGGCGGCCCGCTCGCGAACGAGATCGGCGGCCGCGCGGGCGGTCGCCACCGCGAGCGCGAGCAGGTCTCCGGACTTGGGGGCGGGCTGAGCCGGCGCTGGATGCTCTGTCATGGGGCCGACCCTATGTCGCGGCTGATCACCTGTTTACTCGGAGTACTGGGGCGAGTCCTCTCCGGACAGGGTCGGCAGCTGCGAGCGCTGGTTGAAGCAGCAGCCCGCGGGACAGCGGTCGGGCCCGGGGCCCAGGTCGCCCACGGTAGGCCGCTCAGGGGCCTCCCCACGCTCCGCAGCGGCACGCTCGAGGAGCAGCTCGCGTACGGCAGCCACGAAGCGCGGGTCCTCCCCCGCGGTCGGGCTGCGGCGGGCGTGGATCCCGAGCTTCTCGGCGGTGGCCATGGCCTCGGTGTCGAGGTCGTAGACGACCTCCATGTGGTCGGAGACGAAGCCGACCGGACACATCACGACGGCGGCGACATTCTTGCTCGCCAGGTCCTCGAGGTGGTCGTTCACGTCGGGCTCGAGCCACGGGATGTTCGGGGCGCCGGAGCGGCTGCAGTAGACGAGGTCCCACTCGTGGGTGACCCCGCGCCGCTGCGCGACCTGCTCGGCGATCACCTTGGCGACGTCGAGGTGCTGGGCGACGTACGCGTTGCCGTCGGGGCCAGCGTTGTCGTTCATCGCGGTCGGGATCGAGTGGGTCACGAAGAGGATGCGCGCGCCATCACGCTCGTCCTCGGGCAGGTCCTCGAGAGAGGCGAGCACCCCGTCGACGACCGGTGCCACGAAGCCCGGGTGGTTGTAGTAGCGCCGCAGCTTGTCGAGCACCGGCGCGCTCTCGACGTCGCCGCTGTTGTCACACGCCTCGAAGAGGTTCTCGCGGTACTGCCGGCACGAGGAGTAGGACGAGTAGGCACTGGTCGCGAAGACCGCCGCCCGCTTGATCCCGTCGGCCCGCATCCGCGCGATCGTGTCGCTCAGGTAGGGGTCCCAGTTGCGGTTGCCCCAGTAGACCGGCAGGTCGATCCCGTTCTCCGCCAGGTCGCCGCGCAGCGCCGCCAGGAACGCCCGGTTCTGGTCGTTGATCGGCGACTTCCCGCCCCGATCGAAGTAGTGCTGCCCCACCTCGACCAGCCGCTCCCGCGGGATCCCCCGCCCCCGGGTCACGTTCTCCAGGAACGGCACCACGTCCTCGGTCTTCTCCGGCCCCCCAAAAGAGACGAACAGCAAGGCATCGTAAGGAGAGACATCCACCCGACCATCATATTGATCGCCCCCGCTGGTCGAGCCGCGAGGCCGCCCGCGGCCGAGCGTGTCGGGACCAACACAGTCCATGTCGCGCTCGATGGGACTGTGTTGGTCTCGACACGCCTCCGCCTAAAGGCTCCGGCGGCTCGACCAGCGACGCTACTCCACCACCGAGGAGTAGGCGACGACGCCGCGCTTGAGGAGGTCCATGGTCTGCCGGGCCGTGCGGCGCAGCGGGACGTCGCCGGCGGCGTCGGCGACCTGGCCGCAGAGGTCGATGAGCTGCTTGACCCAGCGGACGAAGTCGCCGGCGGCGAGCTCGACCTCGCTGAGGACGTCGTCGAGCTCGTCGCCCTCGGCCCAGCGGTAGGCGGCCCAGGCGAAGCCGAGGTCGGGCTGGCGGAGGAAGTCGAGCTTGTGGTCGCGCTCGAGGGCGTCGAGCTGGCCCCACAGCCGGACCGTCTCAGCGATGACGTCCTTGACCCGGCCGCCGGGGAGGCGGGGCGGGGTGGCGTCGTCGGCGCGACGGGCCTCGTAGACCAGCACCGAGAGGGCGGCGGCGAGCTCGGAGGGGGTCAGGTCGTCCCACAGCCCCTCGCGGAGCGCCTCGGCGGCGACCAGGTCCATCTCGGAGTAGAGCCGCATCAGGTGGGTGCCGCGCTCGGTGACCGTCTCGCCCTCGAGGTAGTCGAGGGCGACCAGGACTTCGCAGACCCGGTCGAAGGTGCGCGCGACGGTGTTCGTACGCGCCTCCACCCGGCGGCGCAGCGTGTCGGTGTCGCGTGACAGCTTGAACCAGCGCTCGGCCCAGCGGGCGTGGTCCTCGCGGTCGGGGCAGTCGTGGCAGGGATGCATCTTCAGCTCGCGCCGCAGCTCGGAGATCTGGGTCTCCGCCGAGCTCTTGCGCTCCTTGCGGGCGGTCGGCGACCCCTCGTAGGGCACCGGTCGCAGGTCGCGGGTCTTCTCCCGAAGCCGGGAGGCCATGTCGCGCCGCATCTGCGGGTTGCGGCCGTTGAACGACTTCGGCACCCGCAGCCGGGTCTGGGCGACGATCGGCACGTTGAAGTCCATCATCGCCAGGCGCCGCGCCTGCCGGTCCTGGGTGATCACGTAGGGACGCGGCCCTTCGGGGTCGAATCCCGGGTCGAGGACGACGGCATATCCGGCGAACTTGCCCGTCGGCACGTCGATCACGTCACCGATCTTCAGCTTCGAGAGCGAATCGATGATCTCGTCGCGTCGGTCCGAACGCCGCTCGCGGGAAGAGGACTTCTCGACGTCGGAGATCTTGCGGCGGATCGCGGCGTACGCCATGAAGTCGCCGCGGTCGCACGTCGCCGCCTCCTGGTAGCCCTCCAGCGCGTCCTCCGCCTTGCGCACCTGACGGGCCAGCCCGACGACCGCCTTGTCGGCCTGGAACTGCGCGAACGACTGCTCCAGCAGCTCGCGCGAGCGCGCCCGGCCGAACTGGTGCACCAGGTTGACCGCCATGTTGTAGGACGGCCTGAAGCTCGACCGCAGCGGATAGGTGCGTGTCGAGGCGAGGCCGGCGAGCTCGCGCGGGTTGAGCCCCTGCTGCCAGAGCACGACGCCGTGGCCCTCGACATCGAGGCCACGTCGGCCGGCACGGCCGACGAGCTGGGTGTACTCCCCCGGCGAGAGGTTGACGTGGGCCTCGCCGTTCCACTTCGAGAGCTTCTCGATGACCACCGTGCGGGCGGGCATGTTGATGCCCAGCGCGAGCGTCTCGGTGGCGAAGACGGCCTTCACCAGGCCGCGCAGGAACAGCTCCTCGACGACCTGCTTGAACGCCGGCAGCAGCCCGGCGTGGTGGGCGGCGACGCCACGGGAGAGGCCGTCGATCCAGTCGTGGTAGCCGAGGACGTGGCGGTCCTCGTCTGGCAGGTCGGCGCAGGCCTCCTCGACGTAGGCGATGATCTCGTCGCGCTCGTCGGGCGTGGTCAGCCGCAGGTTGGCCTGGATGCACTGGCCCACGGCGGCGTCGCAGCCGACCCGGGAGAAGACGAAGTTGATCGCGGGGAGCAGGTTGTCGCGCTGCAGGGCCGTGATGACCTCCACGCGCGACGGGATCCAGACCCGCCGCCCGTTGCCCACGCGCCGGTTTCCATTCCCCTTGCGCTTGTCCTTGGGCGTACGCCGGTCGGTCATCCGGCCTGCCGCCCAGTCGTCGCGCGCCAGCCTCATCAGCTCGCCGTTGACCGGGGCGCCCTCCTTGACGAACCCGGCCGCCGCGTCGACGTCGGAGGAGGCGAACAGGTCCATGATCCGCCGGCCGGCCATCACGTGCTGGTAGAGCGGCACCGGCCGCTTCTCCTCGATGATCGTGGTGGTCTCACCACGCACCGTGGTGAGCCACTCACCGAACTCCTCGGCGTTGGAGACGGTCGCGCTCAGCGAGACGACCGAGACCGACTCGGGCAGGTGGATGATGACCTCCTCCCAGACCGCGCCGCGGGAGCGGTCGGCGAGGTAGTGGACCTCGTCCATGACCACGAACCCGAGGCCCATCAGGGTCTGCGAGCCCGCGTAGAGCATGTTGCGCAGCACCTCGGTGGTCATCACCACGACCGGCGCCTCGCCGTTGACGACGTTGTCGCCGGTCAGCAGGCCGACCTGGTCGGGGCCGTAGCGCTTGACCAGGTCGTTGTACTTCTGGTTGGAGAGCGCCTTGATCGGGGTCGTGTAGAACGCCTTGCGACCGGTCGCGAGCGCCAGGTGGATGGCGAACTCGCCGACGATCGTCTTGCCCGACCCGGTCGGCGCGGCGACCAGAACGCCCTTGCCCTGCTCGATCTCCTTGCACGCCTCGATCTGGAAGTCGTCGAGCCCGAAGTCGTAGAGCGAGGCAAAGTCCCGGAAGACGGGGTAGTCCTTGTCACGCTTGAAAGCGGCGTACTTCTCCGCTGGCGAGGCGTCCATGGTCCCGAGCCTATCGACCGACACCGACAGTCAGGACGGCGGCGGCACGAGTACGCCGAGAGCGGAAGGGACGCACTCGACGTCGAGCGGCAGGGGGCCCAGGCGCTCCCCGTCGCTGTAGGCGATCACACCGGGGGCGGAGGCCTTGATCCGGCGGGCGTGGATGCGCTCGAAGGCCGGATGGGTGAGGTGCTTGGCCTGGCGTACGCCCGGGAAGACGCGCAGGAACTCCAGCCGCGAGACCGGCTTGATGAGGATGGCGTCCAGCAGGCCGTCGGCGGGGTCGCAGTCCGCCGCGATCCGCAGACCTCCTCCGTACGACTCGGTGTTGGCGATCGCCAGCAGCATCGCCTCCTGCTCGCGAACCGTGGTCGCGCCGGTCGAGTCCTCGATCTCCAGCAGGTAGGGCACCGGCTTCCAGCTACGGATCACCGACAGCGCGGCGAGCGTGTAGCGAAGATCGCCGTGGGGCCACCTCATCGCGTTGGCCCGCTCGTTGACCGCTGCGTCGAACCCGGCGGCCAAGACCGTGGCGAACCAGGTGTCATCGCTGCGGCCGAGGTCGACGCGACGGGTGTGGTTGCCTACGACCACGTCAGCGGCGGCGAGCGGATCGACCGTCGGGATCCCGAGCGCACGCGCGAAGTCGTTGCCGGTCCCGAGCGGGACGACGCCGAGGCTGACCTCGGTCTCGGCCAGTGCCTGGACCGCGATGTGGACCATGCCGTCACCGCCGAGGGTCACGACCGTGTCGACCCCGTCGGCAGCCGCCTTCCGGGCCAGCTCGAGAGCATGCTCGGCGTCGTCGCCGATCAGGTGCTCGACGACGGCCCCCGAGGCCGCCAGCCTCGCGGTGACCGCATCGAGGATCTGGTCGGCGTGGCCGCGGCCGGCGGTGGGGTTGGCTAGCAGGGCGATCTGGCGCGTCACGGGTGAAGACTAGTGCTCAGATCACCGACGGGACGTCAGGATCCCCGAGCATCTCCTTGCGCTTGCTGGCCTTCCGCCTGTCGTGAGCCCGGGCGATGACCTCGGAGACGCCGAAGAGGACGACCATCGGGCCGGCCATGATCGTCATCGTGAACGGGTCGCCGGACGGGGTCGCGATGGCGGCGAAGACGAAGGAGCCGACAATGATCCAGGCGCGGTACTTCGCCAGCGCGGCTCCAGGCAGCACCCCGATGCGGTTGAGCATGATCACGAAGACCGGGATCTCGAAGGCGATGCCGAAGACCAGGAGCGTACGGCTCAGGAAACTGAGGTAGTCGCTGAACTCGACGATGTTGGTCAGCCCATCGGGGATGAAACCGAACAGGATCTCCAGGCCCTTGGGCAAAGTGACGTAGCCGAGCAGGACACCGGCCATGAACAGGGGGCTGGCGACCGCCACGAAGATCCGCGACATCTTCTTCTCATGGGCGTGGAGCCCCGGCATCAGGAACGCCCAGATCTGGTACAGCCAGATCGGGCTGGTGCCGATGAAGGCGGCCAGTCCACACAGCTTCAGGTAAAGCATGAAGCCGCCCGCTGCCCCGTTGACGGAGCTCAGCGACTCGGCCCCGCTGTTCGTGTCCATCATCTCGACGGCCTTGAGATAGGGGTCCATGACGAGGCCGAAGAGCTGCTCGAAGAAGAACAGCGAGACGATGAAACCGACGACCAGAGCCAGGGCAGCCTTGATCACCCGCGCGCGGAGCTCACGCAGGTGGTCGGAGAGCGCCATCCGGCCGTCGTCGCCGATGGCGTGCTTGGGGGTGCCGCTGAAGATCGCGACAACACCGGCGATGGACAAGGTCGGCCTCAGTTGCCGGAGAGGCGCTCGCGCTCGGCCTTGATCTCGGCCTCACGACGCTCGAGCTCGGCGATCCGCTCCTGCTCGGAGGCGGTCAGCTCGGCCGGCTTCTCGGCCTTGTCGCCGTTCTCCTTCTCGTCCTCGTCGCGAAGACCCTTGGTCTCGGTCTTGAAGATACGCAGCGCCTGACCAGTGCCGCGGGCGAGCTCAGGAAGCTTTGCGGCACCGAAGACGAGGATGACGATCGCCAAGATGATGAGCCACTCGGCTCCCTGCGGCATACCGATCAATGGAGTGAACATGAACTACCTCATCTACGTCTAGGGGGAACGCCAGAAGTCTACGCGCCCGTACGGTACAGGCCGAGTGCCTGCCGCGCAGACGCGGCAAACGATTCAGTGAACTCTGTGCTTGTTTGCGCCCTTCGGGCTGTCTGCGCCATTCGGGCTGTCTGCGCCATTCGGGCATCGGCCTCCACGCTTCGGGCGTCTTCGGCCACGAGCTCGGCATGGGGCGCGAGCCGGAGCAGGAAGCGGGTGAGCCAGCGCTGGTCGTAGACCCGCAGTCCCACCTCGAGCCCGCCGCCGGGCAGCTCGACCGGGTCGATCACCGAGTAGTACTCACCGACCCAGCGAGCCTCGGGGGCCAGCCACACCCGGACGACCGTGCCGTAGTCCGTACGCTCCAGCAGCCCGGCCGCGTCCTCGGCGCTCGCGCCGTCCTCCGGGTCGGTGGCGACCGGAGTCGCGAGCACCTCGGCGCCCCTGATCCGGTCGAGGCGGAAGCTGCGCGGCGCCTCGGCGGTGTGGCACCAGGCGTCGAGATACTCGATGTCGCGGATCGAGACCAGCGCGCGCGGATCGATGACCCGCGAGGACTCCTCGTCGCGCGCCGGGACCCAGTAGTCGATGCGTACCTGGCGACCCTGGTCGATCGCGGTCGCGATCGCGGCATGGATCTGGACGAGCGAGGTGTCGACCAGCTCCTCGCCGGGGTCGACACGCGCCGCGGCGCCCTCGGCCGCCGCCTGTTCGAGCTTGGCCAGCGTACGGTCGACGACCTCCTTGGTCGCAGCAGCCACCGCTCCGCCCCGCAGCGCGCGCAGCGCGACGATCACGGCGGTGGCCTCGATCGGCGTCAGCCGCAGCTGACGGTCGAGGTAGTCGGCGTTGGAGATCCGGATGACCCGGTCGCCGTCGGGCTCGGTCAGCGAGTCGATGTCGACGTCGATCAGGTCGTCGGGGTAGCCGCCGGGCAGGCCGCACATGAAGAGCACCTGCAGGTCCTTGACCAGCTGCTTCTCCTCGACGCCGAGGTCGGCGGCGGCCTTGTCGAGGCGTACGTCGTCCTCTTGGGAGTAGAGGTAGGGCACCAGCGTCAGCAGACGCCCGACCTGGCCCTTGGCACCGCTCGCACTCATCGTGCGGCTCCGTCCAGGCGGGACACCAGCTGCTCCAGCCGCGTGCCGACCTCGCGGCGGAGGTCCTCGGGCTCTTCGACGTAGGCGTCGGGGCCGTGCCCCAGCACCGCCCCGACCAGGTCGGCGGGCACCCGGGTGAGCACCACACGGTCCCAGTCGTCGCTGCCGTCAGGCCCGGTCACCCCCGGCTCGGTGGAGTCGGCGGCCCGGCGGAGGGTGTAGCCGCTCCCCTGCCGCAGCAGCAGGACGGCCTTGCCCGTGGGCGGGGCCGGCGCCAGGGTCCGTGCGATATCGCGTACGTCCACCTCGGCCGGCACCTCGAAGGCATCGAACTCACCGACTGCCCGAGCCTCCCCCAGGACGCGGGAGAGCCGGAAGATGCGGGTGTCGTCGCGGTCGACGTCGTGGCCGACGGCGTACCAACGGCCCGAGTAGCGCACCACGCCCCACGGCTGCAGTCGCCGATGTGAGGGCTCGGCCGCCCGCGACCCGCGGTAGTCGAACTCGACGATCTGCCGGTCCTGCGTCGCGGCCACGAAGACGTCGAAGGAGCCCTCCTCCGCGGCCAGCCGCGGCTGCACGATCTCCAGCGCCGAGACGTCGGTCTCGAGCCCGGCGGCGTTGAGCTTGCGTACGGCCTCCGTGGTCGCCTCCGCCATCGAGGCGTTCTCCCAGACCTTGGTGGCCAGGGCGACCACGGCGAGCTCGTCGGCCTCGAGGGTGATCGGCGGCAGCGCGAACTGCTCGGGGCTGACCCGGTAACCGATCTCGTCCTCGAAGAAGGAGTCGATCACCCCGGTCTCGATCGGCACACCGAGGCTGCGCAGCTCCTCCTTGTCGCGCTCGAACATCTTCTCGAACGCCTCACCGTGGGACGACGGGTAGAGGACCTCGCGGATCCGCTCCTTCGACACATTGTCACGCTGCACGAGCAACATGATGAGCAGGTTCATCAACCGCTCGGTCTTACCCGCCGCCACGGTGTGTTCTCCCCCTAGAGACTCTTCTACTGCGGAGCCGGGGTGGCTTCGGCCTTGACGACGTCGATGACGAAGTAGAGCGTGCTGTTGGCCGGGATCCCCGGCGTGCCGCCCTGGCCCGGCTTCTCCTCTGCACCGTAGCCCAGCTCCGGCGGGATCTGCAGCAGAACACGGCTGCCGACCTTGACGCCCTCCAGGCCGTTGGTCCAGCCCGCGACCACCTGGTTGAGAGCGAAGGGCACGGCCTCCTTGCTGAAGCTCTCGTCAAAGGGCTTCTTGGCGCCGTAGGTCATACCGAGGTAGTTGGCGGTGACCGTCTGGTCGGTGGTGATCTCCTCGCCGTCGCCCTCGGTGACGATGGCCCGCTTGAGCCCCTCGTCGGCCTTCGGCTTGGCGATGCCGGTGAAGTCGAAGCCGGTCGGCTTGCCGTTCTTCTCGACGACCTTCGGGAGCTCGGAGGCGTCGACGTCCTGCGGCGTCTTGTCGGCGGCAGGCTTCACCACGTCGACGACGACCAGCAGCGTGTCGTGGTTGCCGATGCCCATCTGCGGGTTGCCGCCCTCGCCGAGCAGGTCGGCCGAGCCGACGATGGCCTCGATCCGGTCGCCGACCTTGGCGCCCTTCAGGATGGTGCTCCACGGCTTCTCCGCCGGGAGCTCCTCACCCTCGGGCGCCTGGCTCTCGTAGGCCCAGTCCTTGTCCAGAGTGGTGGCGTTGCCGATGTAGATCTTGGCGAACACGCCGCGACCCTCCGGGATCTCCTCACCCTCGCCCTCGGTCAGCGTCTTGACCTTGGGGTCCTTGGGGTAGGCGATCGCGGACTCCCACTTCAGCGTGGGCGCCTTGTCGACCGCGGCCGAGACCGTGACGCCGTCGAAGCCGGAGACGGTCTCGTCGCCGTACCCCGTCTTCTCCTCGCCGCCGCAGGCGACCAGAGCCGGAATGAGCAGGGTGACGGCCAGCGCGCTCAGCGCGTGGCGCAGACGAGGCCGAGGAGCAGTGGGCACAGTGCAAACCTTCGTGAAATAGAGATAGACGACAGCGGAGCACACCATATCCGCCCGGTGGTTACCCCGCAGCGAAGCCACCCCGGCAGGGGTGTCACATGCCGTCGATCAGCCGCTGGACGCGCTCGTCGTACGCCTTCAGCGGGTCCTTGCACAGCACGGTGCGCTGCGCCTGGTCGTTGAGCTTGAGGTGGACCCAGTCGACGGTGAAGTCGCGGCGGCGCTCCTGCGCCTTCTTGATGAACTCGCCGCGGAGCCGGGCACGGGTGGTCTGCGGCGGCACCGACTTGGCCTCAAAGATCTTCAGGTCGGTGGTCGCGCGCTTGACCGCGCCCTTCTTCTCCAGCAGGTAGTAGAGGCCGCGGTTGCGGTGGATGTCGTGGTAGGCGAGGTCGAGCTGCGCGACTCGCGCGTGGCCCAGCGGAATGCCGTGCTTGGCGCGGTAGCGGTCGATCAGCTTCCACTTGATCACCCAGTCGATCTCGCGGTCGACCAGGGAGAGGTCGTCGGACTCGATCGCCTTCAGGCCGCGCTCCCACAGGTCGAGGGCGGCGAGCATGGTCGGGTCGGTGATCTCGCGGCGGTCGACGAACTCGCGCGCCTTGGACAGGTATTCGTTCTGGATGTCGAGGGCACTGGCCTCGCGGCCGTTGGCCAGCCGCACCTTGCGGCGGCCGGTCAGGTCATGGGCGATCTCGCGGATGGCGCGGATCGGGTTCTCCATCGTCATGTCGCGCAGGACGACGCCCTCCTCGATCATCCGCAGCACCAGGTGGCAGCTCGCGATCTTGAGCATCGTGGTGGTCTCGGACATGTTCGAGTCACCGACGATCACGTGCAGGCGCCGGTACTTCTCGGCGTCCGCGTGCGGCTCGTCGCGGGTGTTGATGATCGGTCGGGACCGCGTCGTCGCCGACGACACGCCCTCCCAGATGTGCTCGGCACGCTGCGAGACCGCGAACCCGGCACCCCGCGGGGTGTGGGTGACCTTGCCGGCGCCGACGATGAGCTGGCGGGTGACCAGGAACGGGATGAGCACGTCGGCGAGCTTGGAGAACTCCCCGGCGCGGCTGACCATGTAGTTCTCGTGGCAGCCGTAGGAGTTGCCGGCCGAGTCGGTGTTGTTCTTGAACAGGTAGATGTCGCCGGCGATGCCTTCGTCGTGCAGCCGCTGCTCGGCGTCGAGGAGCAGCCCCTCCAGGATCCGCTCCCCCGCCTTGTCGTGGGTGACGACCGAGATCACGTCGTCGCACTCGGGCGTGGCGTACTCGGGGTGGGAGCCGACGTCGAGGTAGAGCCTCGCGCCGTTCCTGAGGAACACGTTCGAGCTGCGGCCCCAGCTCACGACCTTGCGGAAGAGATAGCGGGCCACCTCGTCCGGGCTCAGCCGCCGCTGGCCGCGGAACGTGCAGGTCACGCCGTACTCGTTCTCGATGCCGAAGATGCGCCTGTCCATACCTGAAACCCTAGACGGTCGGCGGTCACTCCGGAGGCGTTCAGAGGTACGACACGGCGGGGCGCGCCGTCCACCGGCACGCCGACCGCGAGCCGGCGCCGGAAGGGTCGAACCTCACATCGCTCACGAAGCCGGCAACGAGGACGGCCAGCCCTAGGATTGCGGCTCGTGCCCTCACCGCTGCCTTCGTCCTCCACCGGCAACCAGCCGGGCGTCCTCGCGGCGCTGCGTTCGCCGCGGCTGCTGCGTACGGAGGTGCTGGCGGGTCTCGTCGTCGCGCTCGCGCTGATCCCCGAGGCGATCTCGTTCTCGATCATCGCCGGGGTCGACCCACGGGTCGGGCTGTTCGCCTCGTTCACGATGGCGGTGGCCATCTCCTTCCTCGGCGGGAGGCCGGCGATGATCTCGGCGGCCACCGGCGCGGTCGCGCTGGTGATCGCGCCGGTGATGCGGGACCACGGCTATGACTACTTGATCGCGACGGTGCTCCTGGGCGGCCTGATCCAGATCGGGCTGGCGCTGGCCGGGGTGGCCCGGCTGATGCGCTTCCTCCCCCGCTCGGTGATGGTCGGCTTCGTCAACGCCCTCGCGATCCTCGTCCTCGAGGCGCAGATCGTCCACATGGTCGACGTGCCCTGGGCGGTCTACCCGATGATCGCCGTCGGCATCGCCGTCATCGTCGGATTCCCGCGGATCAACAAGGTGATCCCGGCCCCGTTGGTAGCGATCGTCGCGCTCACCGCCTTCACCGTCATCGGCGCGGTCGACGTGCCGAACGTCGGCGACCAGGGCAAGCTGCCCGACAGCCTGCCGACCTGGTTCCTCCCCGACGTACCTCTCACCCTCGACACCCTTCAGATCATCGCCCCTTACGCCCTCGGCATGGCGCTGGTCGGCCTGCTCGAGTCGCTGCTGACCGCCAAGCTCGTCGACGACATCACCGACACCCACTCCGACAAGACGCGCGAGGCCGGCGCCCAGGGTCTGGCGAACCTGATCACCGGCTTCTTCGGCGGCATGGGCGGCTGCGCGGTGGTCGGTCAGACGATGATCAACGTGAAGGTCTCCGGCGCCCGTACGCGCCTGTCCACCTTCCTCGCCGGCATCTTCCTGCTCATCCTGGTCGTCGGCTTTGGCGACACCGTGGCGCTGATCCCGATGGCCGCCCTGGTCGCGGTGATGATCATGGTCTCGGTCAGCGCCTTCGACTGGCACTCGGTCCGGCCCGCCACCCTGCGGCGGATGCCGCTCTCGGAGACGGTGGTGATGCTCACGACCGTTGCGGTCACGGTCGCGACCCGCAACCTCGCGATCGGCGTCATCGTCGGGGTCCTGGTCGCGATGACCCTCTTCGCGCGCCGCGTCGCCCACCTGACCCACACGCACCGGGAGCTCGTCGAGGACGCCGACGGCAGCATGAGGGCCGTCTACCGGGTCACCGGCGAGCTCTTCTTCGCCTCCAGCAACGACCTCTACACCCAGTTCGAGTACGCCGATGACCCCGACGAGATCGTCATCGACCTCTCCGACTCCCACATCTGGGACGCCTCCACGGTCGCGACGCTCGACGCGATCACCCACAAGTACGAAGCCAAGAACAAGTCAGTACGCATCGTCGGCCTCAACGCCTCCAGCGCCGACCGGCACGAGCGGCTGACCGGTCAGCTCAGCGGTCACTGACCTCCGCGCGCAGAACTCGTGTCGCCGACCATGTAGAGATCGGCGCGCCGGCCTCGTCCCCTCGTCGAAGGCACCCGCCACAACGACGAGCACAGTACGAGGATGGCAGTCATGACACACCTGTTGAAGTTCGACCACGTCGGCATCACCGTCGCCGACATCGACCTGGTCACGGAGTTCTTCGTCGGCCTGGGCCTGGAGATCGAGGGACGTACGTTCGTCGAGGGCGAGTTCATCGACACCGTCTGTGGGATCCCCGGGGCACGCTGCGAGGTCGTGATGCTGCGTCCGCCGGGTGGCGACACCACCCTCGAGCTCGCCCGGTTCGTACGTCCCGACCACGTGCCCGGCGCGCCTGAGGCGATGGCCAACATGCTGGGCCTGCGCAACGTCTGCTTCCAGGTCGACGACCTCGACGTGGTCCTCGCGGCCCTGGCGGAGAAGGGCTACGGGCTGGTCGGCGGAGTCGGCGTCTACGAGGGCATCGTGCGGATGGCGTACGTGCGCGGGCCCGAGGGCATCGTCGTCTCGCTCTCGGACCAGGTCGGCTGACACCTGGAAATGTGACGTGGGAGTGCTGAGGTCACCAAGGACCTCAGCACTCCCACGTCTCTGGGCTCAGTCGATCGGCGGGGCGATCGGCGGCTCGCCGTCGTCGTCGGCCGGCGGGGCCAACGGCGCGTCGCTGACCGGCTTCTCCGCCGGCTTGTCGGCGGGCGGCTCGACGGCGGCCGGCTCGACCTCCGGGGTCGCGACGGCAGCGCCGAGGATCTCGAGCAGCGTCGCCGGCCGGATCCTACGGAACTTGCGCGGCTGGGTGCGGTTGCGGTCGAGGACCGCGACCTCGAGGTCCTTGGCGGCGATCTCGCGGTCGTCGGTGTCGGTGTGGCCGAGCGCGGCGACCGCCAGCTTGATGGCGTCCTCGAGCGAGGCGCCCTCGGTGTAACGCTCCTTGAGGTAGCCACCCACAGCCTCGGCGGCGCCACCGATGGCGGCGAAGCCGTGCTCGTCGACGACCTGGCCGTCGTAGGTGAGCCGGTAGAGCTGGTCGTCCTCGGCGGAGTCACCGATCTCACCGACGAACAGCTCGACCTCGTAGGGCTTCTCCCCACCCGAGGAGAAGATCGTGCCGAGGGTCTGGGCGTAGGCGTTGGCCAGGCCACGCCCGGTGACGTCACGCCGGTCGTAGGCGTAGCCGCGCATGTCGGCCAGCCGCACGCCGGCGATGCGAAGGTTCTCGAACTCGTTGTAGCGCCCGACCGCCGCGAAGGCGATCCGGTCATAGATCTCGCTCACCTTGTGCAGCGCCGCCGAGGGGTTCTCGGAGGCGAACACGATGCCGTCGGCGTACTGCAGCGAGACCAGCGCCCGGCCCCGGGAGATGCCCTTGCGCGCGAAGTCCGCGCGGTCGCGCATCAGCTGCTCGGGGCTCACATAGAAAGGAGTGCTCATCGGCCACCCTCCAGCTCGGCGATGGGACCGTCGGGCCGCTGCAGCCTCCCGGTGATGACGGCCTCGGCAACCGCCGCGACGTCGGCGTCGGGCAGAGTGCGCCCACCGTCGGCGGTGATCACGTGGACCAGCGGGAACAGCTTGCGGGACAGGTCCGGGCCGCCGGTGGCCGAGTCGTCGTCGGCCGCGTCGTAGAGCGCCTGGACCAGGACCGCGACCAGCGTGGCCTCGTCGAGGTCGGCCCGGTAGAGCTTCTTGAGGGCGCCCTTGGCGAACAGCGAGCCGGAGCCGACGCCGGAGTATCCGGTCTGCTCGTAGCGGCCGCCGGTCGGGTCGTACCCATAGATCCTTCCTTCGCCGGCCTCGGGGTCGAACCCGACGAAGAGAGGCACCACGACCAGGCCCTGCATGGCCATCGGGAGGTTGCCCCGGACGAGGGCGGAGAGCCGGCTGGCCTTGCCCTCGATCGAGAGCGTGGTGCCCTCGATCTTCTCGTAGTGCTCCAGCTCGGTCTGGAAGAGCTTGACCAGCTCGACCGCGAGCCCCGCGGAACCGGCGATGCCGACCGCGGAGTATTCGTCGGACGGGAAGACCTTGCGCATGTCGCGCTCGGCGATCAGGTTGCCCTGGGTCGCCCGACGGTCACCGGCGATGATCACGCCACCGGGGAAGGTGGCCGCGACGATCGTGGTGCCGTGCGGGGCGATGTCGCTCAGATTGCCCGGAACGGCGTCGCGTCGCGGGAGCAGCTCCGGGGACTGGGCCGTCAGAAAATCGGCAAAGGACGAGGTGCCCGGCGTCATGTAGGCAGCCGGGATACGGGATTCGGACATCTACTACTGCCCGCCCTTCTGGATGAAGGACTTCACGAAGTCCTCGGCATTGGTCTCCAGGACGTCGTCGATCTCGTCCAGGATGTCGTCGACGTCGGAGTCAAGCGCTTCCTTGCGCTCGTTCACATCGGTCTCGGGCGCGGTCTCGACGGACTCCTCCGTCTCGGAGGACTTCTTCGGCTGCTTCTGCTCCTGTGCCATGTCTTCAACCTATCCACTAGCACCGACAAACCTGAGGAAACAATGCCCGATTTCGCTACGGGAGGAAGCAGAAGTCGAACGTTGGGCCGAGATGTGGCACGAGTCGCGATCGAGCTCAGGAACCGGTCAGCCGGTTGAAGAGGTCGACGGCGGTCTCGGAGGAGTCGAGCAGGCCACCGACGTGCTTCTTCGTGCCGCGCAGCGGGTCGATGGTCGGCACCCGCTGCAGCGACTCGCGCCCGGGCAGGTCGAAGATGACCGAGTCCCAGCTGGCCGCGGCGACGTTCTCGGAGTACTTCTCCAGGCAGCGGCCGCGGAAGTAGGCCCGGGTGTCGGTCGGCGGCTCGTGCATCGCCTTCTCCACCAGGTCGTCGGTCAGCAGGCGCTGGATACGCCCGGCACGGACGAGACGCTGGTAGAGGCCCTTCTCGGGCCGGATGTCGGCGTACTGCAGGTCGATCAGGTGGAGCTTGGGGTCGTCCCACTCCAGACCGTCGCGGTCGCGGTAGCCGAGGAGGAGCTTGTACTTGGCCACCCAGTCGAGCTCGGTGGCGCACTCCATCGGGTCGCGCTCGAGGCGGTCGAGCACCGACTCCCAGCGCTCCAGGACGTCCTTGGTCTGGTAGTCGGCGTCGGAGCCGTAGCGCTCCTCGACGAACTTCTTGGCCAGGTCCAGATACTCCATCTGCAGCTGGACACCGGTCAGCTTGCGACCGTCCTTGAGCGTGATCAGCGTCTTCAGCGACGGGTCGTGGGAGACCGCGCGCAGCGCCGAGACCGGGCCATCGACGCTGAGGTCGCGGGTGATGTAGCCGTCCTCGATCATGGCGAGCACCAGCGACGTACTCCCGAGCTTGAGGTACGTCGAGATCTCGGCGAGGTTGGCGTCGCCGAGGATCACATGGAGGCGGCGGTACTTCTCCGGATCGGCGTGGGGCTCGTCGCGGGTGTTGATGATCGGCCGCTTGAGCGTGGTCTCGAGCCCGACCTCGACCTCGAAGAAGTCGGCGCGCTGGGAGATCTGGAAGCCGTGCTTGGGGCGCTCCTGGCCGATCCCGACTCGCCCGGCGCCGGCGAAGACCTGCCGGGAGACGAAGAACGGGGTCAGATGCTTGACGATGTCGGCGAACGCGGTCGAGCGGCGCATGAGGAAGTTCTCGTGCGCACCGTAGGAGACACCCTTGTTGTCGGTGTTGTTCTTGTAGAGGTGGATCTGCGGGTTGCCCGGCAGCCGCGCGGCCGCGCGGGAGGCGTCGAGCATCACCTGCTCACCCGCCTTGTCCCAGCGCACCGCGTCGAGCGGGTTGGTCACCTCGGGGCAGGAGAACTCCGGGTGGGCGTGGTCGACGTAGAGCCGCGCACCGTTGGTGAGGATGACGTTGGCCAACCCGAGATCCTCGTCGGTGAGCTGGCTGGGATCGGCCACCTGCCGCGACATGTCGAACCCGCGCGCGTCGCGCAGCGGCGACTCCTCCTCGAAGTCCCAACGCGCTCTCCTCGCCTTCAATGTCGAGGATGCGTACGCATTGACGACCTGGCTCGAGGCCACCATCGGGTTGGCCTGGGGCTGTCCGGCCACGGAAATTCCGTATTCGACCTCCGTGCCCATCACCCGTCGTACGCTCATGCCTGCAAGGCTACCGGCCACGTGCACGAAGGCACGTGAGCATCCACACGCCACGCTGAGGTTTGCCCGAGGTTGTTCGGCTGGGCGGCACCAGGAGGAGACCGCTAGTGAAACGCCATGTCCGGGGGTATGTCGTCGGCGGAAGCGGGTCATGGTGAGGTTGGGCCATGGGAACTCCTGAGATCCGGCGGGCCACCGCCGACGACCTCGACGACATCTTCTCGATCTGCCTGCTCACCGGGGCATCGGGCGAGGACGCCACCGAGTTCTACGACGACCCCCGGCTGCCGGGGAACATCTACGCCGCTCCCTACATCGTGCTGCGTCTCGGGCTCGGGTTCGTGGCGGTCGACTCCGAGGGCGTGGTGGGCTACGTCGTCGGCACCCCGTTCACCCGCGCCTTCGAGAAGGAGTGCGAGGAGGACTGGTGGCCCGCGCTCCGCGTCGTCAACCCCGATCCGGGGCCCGATCACGACCGGAACGACTGGAACGCCCGGCTCCGCTCCCAGATCCACCGCCCGCCACGGATGGTGGGCGAGATCCTCAGCGAGTTCCCGGCACACCTGCACATCAACCTGCTCCCCCGCGCCCAGGGCCAAGGCGTCGGCAAGGAGCTGATCGGAATGATGCTCGGCGCCTTCCACGTCGCCGGCGTACGCGGCGCGCACCTCGGCGTCGCTGCCGGCAACACCCGCGCCATCGGGTTCTACCGGCGCATCGGCTTCACGACCCTCGTCGAGGGCGAGGATTCGATGCTGCTCGGTGTCCAATGGACCGGCGAGATGGAAGAGTGAGCTCCCGTGGGACTCTGGGAGGCGCGGGTGGTGCCACACATCGTGGACCGCACCTGCGGCATCGCGCAGCTCGACCCGCTGCGCGAACAGGCCTGTGACGGTCTCCGTGGCCAGGTCGTCGAGATCGGCTTCGGCAGCGGGCGCAACATCGGCCTCTATCCGGCCGAGGTCACCGAGATCGTGGCCGTCGAGCCCTCCGACGTCGCCTGGCAGCTCTCGGCCTCGCGCCGTTCGGACTCGTCGGTCCCGGTGAACCGCGTCGGGCTCGACGGCGCCCAGCTCCCCCTCGCCGATGCCTCGGTCGACACGGGGCTGGTCACCTTCTCGCTGTGCACCATCCCCGACGTCGCGGGTGCCCTTACCGAGCTGCGCCGCGTCCTGCGTCCCGGCGGCACCCTCGGCTTCCTCGAGCACGGCCTCTCCCCCGATCCCGGCGTCGCCCGCTGGCAGCACCGCCTCGACGGCCTCCAGCAGCGCCTCTTCGGCGGCTGCCACCTCGCCCGCGACATCCCGCGGCTCGTCGAGGCCGCCGGCTTCACCCTCGACCGTCTGGAGCAGTCCTACCTCCCCGGCCCGTCGCTCTCGCGGCCGTGGGGGTATCTCTCGGTCGGGCGCGCGGTTCCTTCGTAAAGGTATGCAGGTGAACGCCCACATCCCTGGCGGAGTTCCGCCCGGGATGTGTCACTTCGTCTGCATACCTTTCGACAGGCTCAGCGCGCGGCGTACGCGTGCGGCGGTCATCGCGGCGTCGGCGAAGTCGCTCCAGATCAGGCGGATCATCGAGAAGCCAGTGATCTCGCGCAGCTCGTCCTCGCGCCGCTTCTCTGCGAAGACGACGTCGCCGGGATCCTGGCCCGGCTCGAGCAGGCGACCGTACTTGATCCGTCCGTCGAACTCGCCCAGCAGCCCGTACTCGGGCCAGGCCCAGTCGGTCACTCCCGCGATCGAGCCGTCGGCTCGACGCACCTCGTACTGAAGCTCCGGCTGCGGTAGGCCGAAGGAACGGAACAGATGCTTGCCGCGCGACTCTCCGATCGAGCCCGACCTTCCGTCCGCGAACGGAACCAGATTTCTCACTCGGTGCATGAACGGCCAGTGCTGCATTATCCCGTACGCGGCCTCCAGGCTGTCTCGATCGAACGTTCCGCTCCGCAGCCCGGCGTCAAGCAGGCACCACGCGGTCTCCGTGTCGACGCGCGATGCCGCTTCGAGCACGCATCGCTCCGGAAGCACCGCCTTCATCCGGTCGGCCTCCACCACCTCATGGCCCAGGCTGAAGCCTTCGTGATGGACGACGTCACCTTCGATCCTGCCGGCGCCGCCGTCGAGACGGGTGACGTGAACCCGGTCGAGCGGCAGGTTCCAGACGTCGATGCCGTGGGCGACCACGCCTGAGGCATGGCTCAGCGCAACAGAGTCGCCGAGCGAGCGCATCACCGCCCGAGCCCTGACGTGATGCTGTGCCACCGGGTCGAGCTCGAGCCACATGGCGCCCGGCGCGTACGCACCGCGGCGAATCCGGTGCCACTCGCCCGAACGTGCCATACGAGTGATGTCCCGCTTCGCGTATCCCACCTCCAGCGCCATCTGGGTGGTGAAGAAGCCGTCTCGCTCGATGAAGTAGTGAAGTGCATCCATGGCCGCAACCCTCACGCGGCGGTTCGAGGCGGGAAAGCCCAATTCCCCCGCCCTGTGGATAACTCCCGATCGAACCGGAGTTTGGACGGCCGGTGGCACAGGCGTACGTCGTGTTCCTTCGTCAAGGTATGCAGGTAAAGGCGCACATCCCCAGCGGAACTCCGCACGGGATGTGTTCCTTCGTCTGCATACCTTGACGAAGGAACACCCCAGCGCCTCAGCGCTTACGCGTACGCAGCGCGTGGGCGACGTTGACGCCGACGAGGCCGACCCAGGAGATCACCAGGGCACCGAGGTTGTCGGTGACGCCGAGGGTGATGCTGATCGGGATGCCGGCGACGGCGGAGCCTGCGCCCAGGACGAACTGGAAGACCGAGGTACGCGACTCGTTGCGCTCGGCGAGAGTGCGGGCGGCGGCGGTGGTGCCCACTCGCTCCTGAACGGTCTTCTCGATGCGATCGGCGAAGCCGGCTACCAGCTCCGCGTCGAACGCATCGCCCAGCTCATGGCGGGTCTCCAGCCCTGCCTCGATGTCCTTGCGCGCCATCTCGTCTGCCACGTCGATCAACCTTAGGGGATCAGATGCCGGGGTCGATGTCCCCGACGTTGTGCTGAATGTTGGTTCGCTCGGTTCGACCGGACAGCGCCGCGACCAGCGCCACGACAGCTGCCACCACGACGACTACGACGAGTGCCACTACTCCGGCCGCGATCAGCAACCACGCTGCCATCTGGCTCCCCAATCTCACCGGCGCGCGAACGCTCAAACACTAGCCCGCGAGCCGCCCACCCGCAGCCGAATAGACTCCGCTACCGGCTTCAGAGGACCACGACGAGCTTCCCGCTGGTCGTGCCCTCCTCCATCCGCTGGTGGGCCTCACGGATCCCGTCGAGGTCGTACGTCGTGTCGATCGGCACCACCGCACGACCGGCCGCCACGTCGTCGAGGAATCCCTGAAGAACGTGGGCCGGGAGATCGTCGGCCTCCCCGGCGTAGGCGGTGAGGCGCACACCTGTGGGGAGATAGTCGATTGGGTAGAACTCCTCGACGGTCCACACGTTCGAGAGCATCCCGGTGAAACAGACCGTGCCGTGGACGCGGGTGGACCGAAGCGTGTCGGGGAGCGTCGGAGTTCCGACCAGCTCGATCGCGCCATCGACCCCTTCAGGAAGCAGGCGCCGCACCTGGGCCGCGACGTCGCCGTCATCGACCAGCACGTCATCGACCCCGATCGCCTCGAGCGCCTCGGCCTTGGTCGCGCTCCGGGTCGTGGCGAGCACGCGAAGACCACCCCGCTTGGCGAGCACAGCTGCCGCCATCCCGACCGAGGAGGTGCCGCCCCGGATGAGAAGACTCTGACCAGGCTCGATGCCGACTCCGACGGTCAGGGAGCCGTACGCCGTCTGCAGCATCTCCGGCACGGCCCCCAACGTCGCCCAGTCGAGGTCGGAGTGGAACGGGATGACCTGTGCGGCCGGGACGCAGGTGTACTCGGCATAGCCGCCGTCGAACGTACGTCCCATCCCACCCATCATCGTCATCACCTGCTGCCCGGGCTCGAACTCGCCGCTCGGCGCAAGATCCACGATGCCGGTGGCTTCGATGCCCAGCACGCGCGGGTACGTCACGGAGTCCCCGGCGAGCCCCAGTCGGGTGTGCAGCTCCGAGCGGTTGAGCCCGAACGCCTTGACCCGGATCCGCACCCAGCCCGGCTCAGGCTCCGGGACAGGCACGTCCCGGACCTGCAGGGCCTCCACCGGTCCGGGCGCCTCCAGCACAACAGCTCGCATGGTCTCGCTCGAGCTCATGAGTCGATCTCCTCTCTGATCCAGGCCCTCTCGGCGGCACTGGTGGCACGGGCGGTCAGCAGCAGCCCGCGACGGTAGGGGTCGCCGACCTCTTCGGCCCGGACCGGGCGGTCACCGTCGTAGAAGAAGCTCGCCGGCGTCTCCAGGAACTCCAGTCGCCGGCGCAGGACCGCGTGCCGATCGGCACGGTCCGGCAGCAGCGACAAGAAGGTGAGCACGACGAAGAACCGGCTCGCGTCGGTGATGTCGTGGCCGTCGGCGGTGCGAATCGCTTCGAGCAGATGAGCCCGCCCGGCATCGGTGAGAGTGAGCGTGTGCCGACCGGCCCGACCACGCCCCGACGCCAACTTCTTGACCACATGGCCGTTGCGCTCGAGCCGGTCGATCGCAGGATAGAGCGTGCCATCGCTGACGCGGCGAGTGTGGCCGTACAGCTGCTCGATCTTCCGTCGCAGCTCGTAGCCGTGCTGGGGCCCTTCGGCCAAGAAGCCGAGGACCATGACGTCGACGATGCTCACACCACGGAACAGTACCTCGATTCGAGGTATTGTCCTAGCGTTCCCGCCTTCGGGATCAACGCCCCGGCGGCGCTCGCATGGCCGCCGACGACAATCGGCCCGCCACCCTTTCGCAGGTGACGGGCCGATGATGCAGTCGACACAGGTTACAGATACTGACCCGTGTTGGAGACCTGCTCGATGGAACGGCCGGGCTCGGTGCCCTGCTTGCCGGTGATGAGCGTACGGATGAAGACGATCTGCGCGAAGGCGCCTCAAGCGCATCGCCAAGCGTGGGGAGACCACGGGAAATGCCCGGAACGCGAGCCCCGTGTTGACACCGTCAACAGGCCTAGAAGTAGGAGGCGATTGAAGCATCGCCACCGAGTCACCGGACAAGGCTGCTGTTTGACGCCGGACGTCACCGCGGGCTCAAGTCCCTCTCAAGTAGTCGTCTGGTGCAGAGTACGCGAGCGCCAAGGCTCGCGGCGAGACCGCATATCGGGGCGAGGTCGCCCTGATCAACTTTCCGACATTCGTTGGCTGCGGGCGGGTCAGACGGAGGCCAGGAAGCTACGGAGGATCTGAGTCGTTTCTGCGGGGAACTGGTCGACGAAGAAGTGTCCGCTGGGCAAGGTCGCCGTGCGCATCTGTGACAGCCGGGCTGACCACACTTCCTCCATGTCGATGAGTCGAGCGATTCCCCGCTCACCCCAAAGCACCAGCGCCGGGCAGTCGACCTTGCGGTGGAGATCGGCCTCGTCCAGGCGTACATCGACATCGCCAGCGGCACGGTAGTCGGCGCCGCTGCCGAAGATGAAGTCGCGATCACGCCAGGATCGCCGGTAGGACGCCAGCTGATCGGGGTCGAAGTCACTCAGCCCCATCGCTCCCCAGCCGGTCAGGCAGCCCTCGAAGAAATGGTCTGGATTGGCCGCGATGATCTCCTCGGGATACGGGGCCGGCTGTTGCAGGAAGTACCAGTGCCAGTACGCCTTTGCCATGGCCGCGTCCACGCGCTCGAACATGTCGTAGGTGGGTGCGATGTCCAACAGAGCGAGCGAACGCACAGCCTCGGGATGGTCGAGGGCCATGCGATGCGCGGTCCGGGCACCGCGGTCGTGGCCGACCACATGGAACCGGTCGAAGCCGAGGGTCCGCATGACATCGACCTGATCCTGCGCCATCTGTCGAAAGCTGTAGTTGGCCAGGTCCTCGTCCTGGACCGGCTTGTCCGAGTCACCGTAGCCACGCAGATCGGCGCAGACCACGGTGTGGTTCGCAGCAAGGGCTGGGGCTACCTGTGCCCACATCGAGAGGTTCTGCGGATAGCCGTGCAAGAGCAGCACGGGACTGCCACTGCCCCCGACGACCGTGTTGATGGTGATCGCGGTGCGGACCGCCTCCCGGCGGAAGTCATCGAACATGACTCACACTCTCCCGTAGTCCCGCACCGCGCGCCGCCCCCATCCGCCCCCAGCCGCCCCCAGCCGCCCAGAAAATCGCTAGGCGTTGACGTCGACGACCGTCCGCCCGCGCACTGTTCCCGCAAGCACCTGCTCGGCCACCTTGGCTGCCTGGCCGAGCGGCACCGTGGTGGTCATCTGCTCGAGCAGGTCTGCGTCGAGGTTCGCGGCCAGCAGATCCCAGGCGTCGTTCCGCTTGGTCTGCGGAGCGTTGACCGAGTCGATCCCGGCCAGGGTGACGCCCCGCAGGATGAACGGAGCCACCGACCCCGGGAAGTCCAGTCCCTGGGCGAGCCCGCAGTTCGCCACCACTCCCCCGTAACGGATCTGGCTGAGCACGTTCACCAGCGTGTGGCTGCCGACGCTGTCGACACCGCCTGCCCATCGCTCGCTCTGGAGTGGTGCCGCAGCCGGCTCCGAAAGCTCCGCGCGCGGGACGATGGTGGATGCGCCCAGCCGGCGCAGGTACGCCTCTTCGGCCGGTCGTCCGGTCGAGGCGTGCACCTCGTAGCCGAGCGCGGCGAGCAGTGCGATCGCCACCGAGCCGACGCCACCAGCCGCGCCCGTGACGATGACCGGTCCGTCCTGGGGCTTCAACCCGTGCTGCTGCAGGGCCACGACGCTGAGGCCAGCGGTGTAGCCCGCGGTGCCGATCGCCATCGCCTGCCAGGTGGTGAACCGCTCAGGTATCCGGGTGATCCACTCTGCGGGTACGCGTGCCTTGGTGGCGAAGCCACCGTTGTGGTTCACGGCCAGCCCCCACCCATTGACGGCGACCGCATCGCCCGGCGAGAACCCGGACTCGGCCGAGGCCTCGACCACGCGGCCGGCAAGGTCGATGCCGGCGACCACCGGGAAGCGCTCGACCACCGGTACAGCACCGGTGACCCCTAGCCCGTCCTTGAAGTTGACCGCCGAGTACTCGACCGCGATCGTGACATCGCCGTCTCCGATGTCCTCGTCGGGGATCTCGGTGAGCTCGGCGCGCTGGCCGGCGTCGTCCTTCAGGATCTGTACTGCTCTCATCTGGTCTCCTTGGAGGGTGCTTGGTCGGCCCCGGGCTGCTGTCCGAGGCCCGAAGGGCGGGCGACGGTCACGCGAGGCAGAAGCCGGCGTCGATCTTGAACTCGAGGCCGGTGACGAAACGGGCCTCGTCCGAGACGAGGAACAGCACTGCTTCGCTGACGTCCTGGGCGTCGACCCATGGGGTCGGCATCGGGTTCAGCGTCGCGAAGACCTCGGCCGCCTGCTCACGTGTCGGGGAGTCGATGTGGGGCACGAACAGCTTGTGCACGGCGTCGTTCTGCACCATGGGGGTGTCCGCGATGCTGGGGTTGACGGTGTTGACCCGGATCTTTTCTGCGGCAAGTTCGAGGGCCATGACCCTCATCAGGCCGATGACACCGGACTTCGCAGCGACGTAGTGGGCCATGTTCGGCATCGCCCTGATGCCGAGCGCGGAGCTGGTCAAGACGATCGATCCTCCCGCGCCTCCTGCTCGGATGTGCGGGATCGCGGCCTTGGCGGCATGGTAGACACCGGTGAGGTTGACGTCGATCATGTCTCGCCAGCTCTGCTCCGGCAGGGCTTCGGTCGGGCCCGCCGAGAGGATCCCGGCGTTCGCCACGGCGATGTCGAGCCGTCCGAGTTCCGCGACCCCGTCCGCCACGGCCGCCTCGAGTGCCGAGAAGTCCCTCACGTCGGCGTGGCTCGCCACGATCTTGCGGCCGAGGCCCTGGACGAGGTTCACCGTCTCCTTCAGGTCGGCCTCGGTCGCCAGGGGGTACGGCACGGAGTCGATCGGTTCGCAGATGTCGACCGCGATGATGTCGGCTCCCTCTGAGGCCAGCCGGACGGCATGTGCCCTGCCCTGTCCCCGGGCTGCCCCGGTGATGAAGGCGACCTTGCCTTCGACGCGTCCAGTCATGTTGTGCTCCTTGGTTGTGTGGATGAGTCCTGGATCAGTTCTTGTTGGCGAAGCCACCGTCGACCGTCAGAGTCGTCCCGGTGACGTAGCGGCCGTCGTCGGAGACGAGGTAGAGGACCGCGTTGGTGACGTCCTCGACCGAGACGAGGCCGACCGGCATCGCGTTGGTGACGTGCGAGACGAGCTCGGGGTTCGCCTCGAGGAAGGCGTCGATCGACGGGGTGACGATCATGGGCGTCTCCACCCCGGTCGGGTGCACGGTGTTCACCCGGATGGAGTGGGCTGCCAGATTGTTGGCATAGGACCGCATCAGCCCGACCAGGCCGTGCTTCGAGGCGACGTACGCGAGTGACCCCCGGGACGGCCCCAGGATTCCGCGCAGACCTGCCGTCGAGCTGGTCAGCACGATGGCCCCGCCGGCGCCGCGCTCGATCATCGACGGCACGACTGTCTCCAGGGTGTTGAAGACGCCGGTGAGGTTGATGTCGATCGTGTCCTTCCACGCCTCGTGCGGCTGGTCCACCGCGAACAGGGCGACCCCCGCGTTGGCGATGACGATGTCCACGGGGCCGATCTCAGCGACTCCCTCCCGGAACGCCTCCTCGAGCTGCTGCTCGTCACGTACGTCCACCTCGATGACGATCGCCCGACGACCCAGTGCCTCGACTGCCTTGCGGGTCTCGACCAGGTCCTCGGACGTGGCCAGGTCGTAGCGCGCGGACGGCAGCTGCTTGCACATGTCCAGCGCGATGATGTCGGCGCCCTCCGCTGCCAGTCGCAGCGCATGGCCACGGCCCTGTCCGCGGGCCGCCCCGGTGATGAACGCGACCTTGTTCTCGACTCGTCCCATGAGCTTCTCCTCGTTGTTCGAACCGAACGGGATCGGCCATTCGTGGCCGTTCCGTGTGAAAGCGAGGCGTCGTGGCTGCGGTGCAGCCCGGCGTCGTGGTCGATCAGCGCGCTGCCTGGGCCTCCACCGCACCAAAGGCCTCCCGAAGGCGGTCGACGACATCGGGGTCCTCGATCGTCGGAGGCACCTGGACCGGCCCTCCGGTGGCGAGGTCGCGGAGCGTGCGACGAAGGATCTTCCCCGAGCGGGTCTTCGGAAGCTGGTCGACGACCAGGACCGTGCGGAACGACGCAACCGCGCCTATCCGCTCACGGACCATCGCCACCAGCTCGCCCGCGATGGCTGCCGGGTCGCGGTCTGCGCCTGTCTTGAGCACGACCAGTCCCGTCGGCAGCTCGCCCTTCAGCGGATCGGGTGCACCGATCACCGCGCACTCGGCGACATCGGGATGGGCGGCCAGCACCTCCTCCATCGCACCCGTGGACAAGCGATGCCCGGCCACGTTGATGATGTCGTCAGTGCGGCCGAGCACCCAGACGTCACCGTCCCCGTCGACGCGCCCGGCGTCTCCCGTGCGGTACCAGCCCGGAAAGTCCTCCAGGTACGACGTCCGGTAGCCCTCGTCGTCGCCCCACAACGTGGGTGCGCATCCCGGTGGGAGCGGAAGCCGGATCGCGAGATTGCCGGTCTCCCCCGCGGCCAACGGGCTGCCGAGATCGTCGAGCGCAGCGACCTCGAACCCCGGGCTCGGTCGTCCACCGGAGCCGGGCTTGAACGGGGTCAACTCTCCACCGCGGAACCGGGCCGTGATCGGCCAGCCGGTCTCGGTCTGCCACCAGTTGTCGATGACAGGTCGGTCGAGCTGCTCCTGCAACCAGATCGCGGTCGGGGGGTCACAGCGCTCGCCGGCCAGGAACACCGCCTGCAGCGAGGACAGGTCGTGTTCCGCCTTCAGGTCCAGCTCCGGGTCCTGACGCCTGATCGCCCGAATGGCGGTGGGTGCGGTGAAGAGGACATTGACCCGGTGTCGCTCGATCACCCGCCAGAACGCGGCAGCGTCCGGGGTACCGACCGGCTTGCCCTCGTACATCACCGAGGTCAGCCCGGCGAGCAGCGGCGCGTAGACGATGTAGGAATGCCCGACCACCCACCCGACGTCAGAGGCGGCCCAGTACACATCTCCTTCGCTGAGTCCGAAGATCGTCGGGATCGAGGCGGCGAGGGCGACCGCGTGCCCGCCGTTGTCGCGGACGATGCCCTTCGGCCGACCCGTCGTGCCCGAGGTGTGCAGGATGTACAGCGGGTCCGTCGCCTGCACGGGCACCGGATCGTGCGGGCTCGCCGCCGCCTCCGCGGCCAGCAGATCGTGGTCACGACCCGCCATCAGCTCCGCCGGCGCCTGCGGACGCTGGAGCACGAAGCACGCCTCCGGGCGATGGCGCGCCAGCGTGAGCGCCTCGTCGAGCACCGGCTTGTACTCCACCACCCTGCCCGGCTCCAGTCCGCACGATGCCGCGATCACGACGCGTGGAGCGGTGGCGTCGATCCGCGTCGCCAGCTCGGAGGACGCGAACCCGCCGAACACCACCGAGTGGACAGCGCCGAGCCGCGCGCACGCCAACATCGCGATCGCCGCCTCAGGGACCATCGGCATGTAGATGACCACCCGATCGCCCCGGCCCACTCCCACGGCAGCGAGGGCACCGGCCAGCTTGGCGACCCGGTCGCGAAGCTCGCGGTAGGTGTGGGTGACGACCTCACCGGTCATCGCGCTGTCCCAGACGAGCGCCGGGCGGTCACCAGCACCTGCCTCGACGTGACGATCCAGGCAGTTGTAGCTCGTGTTCAGCCGGCCGTCGGGAAACCAGCGGCCGTACGGACCGGCGGCCGCGTCGAAGACCTCAGACGGCGCCGTCTCCCAGGCGATCCGAGAGGCCTGCTCTCGCCAGTAGCCGAGCGGGTCGTCTCGCCAGCCCTGGTAGAGGCTGCCATGGTCGGTCATCGAGACGCTTCCGCGTCCTGGGCGCCGAGGAACCGGTTGACCTGAGCCGCAACGGTCTCAGGGTGCTGCTGGTGGGGCGCGTGGCCGGCCTGGGGGTAGATCGCCAGCTGGGCGTTGGGCAGCTCGCGATACAGCAGCCACTCGTTCTTCAAGGGGAAGAAGTGGTCGTCGTCCCCGTTGATGATGAGCGCCGGCTGACGCAGTTCGGCAAGACGCGCAAAGTGGTCGGTCTTGCCGCCCATGTAGTCCAGGATCAGGCCCACCATGGCCTGGATGGTCTCTTCGGAGACCGGCGGTTCCCGATCCGTACGCAACGCGTGGCGCTCGATGTAGGCCTGGGTCTCGGCGTCACGACCTTCTGCGAAGAAGAGGTAGCGGACGTCCTCGAAGGCGTACTCGGGCTTCAGGGCGATCTCGAAGACGATGTCCGTGGGCGGATCGGTCTCGGCGTTACCGCCGGGCCCCGTGCCGATCAGCACGACCTTGCGCACCAGCTCGGGCGCAGCCATGGCGATCGCCTGGGCGACGAATCCGCCCATCGAGAAGCCCAGTACGTCGACGCTTCCGAGGCCCAGTGCACGCACGAACGAGGCCGCGTTGCGAGCCTTCTCGTCAACGCTCGTCGCCGGCACTCCCGTCGACGAACCGACCGCCGCGTCACTGAACAGGATCACGTGCCGCTCCGCGGCCATGGCGTCCACGAAGGCCGGGTCCCAGTCGTCCAAGGTCCCCCGGAACCTGTGCAGGAACACCAGAGGCGTCGCGTCCACCGGCTGCGCCGGACCGAGTTCGCGGTAGGCATACCGCACACCGTCGACCTCGACGTACTTCGTTTCGATCTCCACCGAGCGGTACTTGCTGTCAATCACCAAAGAGCTCACAACACACCTCGTTCGCTTGAAGGACTGGTAACGAGTGGAATGTAACGCTCGTCACTACCATGACGCAAGTGACTACGATCATGGAACTTTTTCGGAAGCGATGACGCGGGCACTGAAGCGCACCACTCGGGTAGACTTCCATCATGGAACGCACAAGCTTCGAAGGTATGAGTTGTCCGGTCGCACTAGCCCTGGAGCGGGTCGGCGAGTGGTGGAGCATCCTGATCCTGAGAGACGCCACGCATGGCCTCACCCGGTTCGAGCAGTTCCAGAAGAGCCTCGGCATCTCGCCCAACTCGCTCTCTCGCAGGCTCGCCGCCCTCGTTGATGCCGGCCTCCTCGAACGGCGCCGATACAACGAGCGGCCTCCCCGCGACGAGTACGTGCTCACCGAAGCCGGGCACGCCTTCCGTCCGGTACTGATCGCGCTGTATGCCTGGGGCAACCAGCACTATCCGCCGGAGGCAGTGAACGTCCTCCTGGTCGACAGCGAGACCGAAGCCGAGGTCGACCCCGTGCTGGTCGATCGCTCGACCGGCAAGCCGCTTGACGAGGAACACACGTCATTCCGGCCCGGACCTGCCGCCGACGACCGACTCCGTGCCGTGCTCGAAACCCGGTCGGCGTCGTAAGCAACGAGCCATTGTCCTCTACGGACGTTCTTCGGCAGCAACCAGAACCTGTCCCCAACGCAAAGTAATTGCGGATCGCTCCATGGCCCCTTGTTCACATGGCGCTCATCACATTATGGTCATACTGCAATCGACAGCACTACGGCCCGCCGAGCACGACCAGGCGTTCCATGAACCGCCAAGGAGCAGCATCCGATGTTCAACTTGTCCGTCCTCCTCGAGGACTCCGCCCGTAGGTACCCTCGGCGTGACGCCCTGGTGTTCGGGGGAACTCGCCTGACCTACGCGCAGGTCGATGCGGCCGCCAACCAGGTGGCAAATCTCCTCATCGACCGGGGCATCCAACCCGGCGACAAGGTCGCGCTCAGCAGCCCCAACATCGCCTGGTTTCCCATCGTCTACTACGGGGCTCTCAAGGCCGGCGCGGTCATCGTCCCGCTCAACATTCTCCTGAAGTCGCGCGAGATCGCCTACCACCTCTCCGACTCCGAGGCCGTGGCGTACTTCTGCTTCGAAGGCACCCCAGAACTCCCGGTCGGGACCGAAGGACACAGCGGATTCCAGGCATCGAGCGCCAGCCACTTCTTCCTCATCACCGCGGATCCGGCCGCTCCCAGCCCGATCGAGGGAGTCGAGACACTCGGCCAGGCATTGGCGTCCATGCCCGTGCAGTTCGAGTCGGTTGCGACTGAGGCGACCGATACCGCCTGCATCCTCTACACCAGCGGAACCACTGGAAGCCCGAAGGGCGCCGAGCTCTCGCATGCCAACACGGCCTTCAACGCATTGACCTGCAACCGGCTGTTCTCCAGCGAACCGGCGACCGACACCCACGTCCTGGCACTGCCGTTGTTCCACACCTTCGGAGCCACCGTGCAGATGCACGCCGGCTTCTCGATGGCAGCAACCCTGCACCTGGTGCCCCGCTTCGATGCGCGACAGGTCATCGACCTCATGCAGCGCGAGTCGATCACCTTCTTCGCCGGCGTACCGACCATGTGGTGGGGCCTGCTGGAAGCATTGACCGACGACGTCGACGTGACACGGATCGCGCAGAACCTCCGCATCGGAGTGTCCGGTGGCTCCAGCCTGCCGGTGGACATCATCAATCGCGCCCAGCAGAAGCTCGGGGTGCAGATCCTCGAGGGCTATGGCCTGTCGGAGACTTCGCCGGTCGTCACCTTCAGCGACCCGGACCGCGATCCGCGACCAGGATCGATCGGCATTCCCGTCTGGGGCGTCGAGGTCAAGCTGATCGACCAAGACTGGAACGAGGTCACCCAGGTCGGCGAGATCGGCGAGATCGCCACCCGCGGACACCACGTGATGAAGGGCTACTACAACCGGGTCGAGGCGACCGCCGAGGTGATGCGTAACGGCTGGTTCCGCACCGGCGATCTGGCCCGTAAGGACAAGGACGGCTTCTACTACGTCGTCGACCGCTCCAAGGACATGATCATCCGGGGCGGTTTCAACGTGTACCCCCGCGAGATCGAAGAAGTCCTCATGAGCCACCCGGACATCAGCCTCGCCACCGTCATCGGCATTCCCCACGAGAGCCACGGCGAAGAGGTCAAGGCGTTCGTCATCCTCAACGCGGGAGCCGAGGCGACCAGCGAGGACCTGGTCCGCTGGGCAAAGGAGCAGATGGCCGCGTACAAGTACCCGCGGATCATCGAAGTCGCCAGCTCTCTGCCCATGACCGCCACAGGGAAGATCCTCAAGCGCGAGCTGCGTTGACGGGACCGAGAGCAGGGATACCACCGGCAACCTGCTCCGCGCGGGGCCTCCTTGACACCGCTACTGAGCGCGCTCATGATTGAGTGGGCTCGGGCGGCATGAGGTCCTCGATCCAGGACTTGGGTTCAGGGCTTCCCATTCCTGCGCCGCTGAGCACGCGACTGGATACGTCGCGACACCCATGACAACGCAGCCGGCAACACCGGCCCCCGAAGGGGACAACATCATGAGCACCACCGGCGAACCCGCCATCACCTCGTACGCGAAAGCCCCTGCCAAGACCGTCACCGCGGGAGATGTCACGTTCGCCTACCGCGAGCTCGGACCGACGGGCGGCATCCCCGTCGTGTTCTTCGTGCACCTCGCCGCAACCCTGGACAACTGGGACCCGCGCATCGTCGACGCCATCGCGAAGACCCGACACGTCATCACCTTCGACCAGCGAGGCGTCGGCGCGTCCTCCGGAACCGTCCCGGACACCCTGGAGGAAGCCGCCGACGACGCCTACACGTTCATCACCGCGCTCGGCTTCGACAAGGTAGACGTCTTCTCCTTCTCCATGGGCGGGATGATCGCCCAAGATCTCATCGTCAAGCACCCCGACCTGGTCCGCAAGCTCGTGCTGACCGGCACGGGGCCGCGCGGCGGCGAGAACATCGACAAGGTCGTGGGCGTCACCTACTGGGACATCTTTCGGTCCGTGATCACACGGTCTGACCCGAAGGAGTTCCTCTTCTTCAACCGCGACAAGGTTGGCAAGCAGGCTGGGAAGGCGTTCGTGGAACGCCTCAAGGAGCGCACCGCCGACCGCGACAAGAAGATCAGCAACAAGGCGTTCAGTACGCAACTGAAGGCCATCCAGCGATTCGGTCGCTCGGAACCGTCGGATCTGGCCGTGATCACCCAGCCGACGCTGATCGCCAACGGCGACAACGACCGGATGGTGCCCTCCGTGCTCTCCGAGGACCTGCACAAGAGGATCGCGGGCAGCGAGCTGATCATCTACCCGAACTCGGGCCACGGTGGCATCTTCCAGTACTGGCAGGAGTTCGCTCCGGTCGCCGCAAAGTTCCTCGCGCCGTGAACGACGTCCCCGACAGCACACGAGGAACGGAAGGCATCACCATGAGCAAGGCCACCACGAAGACACCGGACGTCTCGAAGCACTTCAGCTCCTCGATCCTGTTGTGGATGCGCACCGATCAGCCCCGCCAGACCGGCATGGACTACTGGAAGGGCCCTCACTCCGGCATCATCGCCAACACTCCGGGGCAGCTCGAGTACCGGCAGATCCACCTCGCCGAGGCCAACCCGGGCCGCTGGCCCGCCACGCCAGGAGTCGAGACTGCGATCCCGGTCGACCGGAAGATCGACGGCATCGCCGAAGTCACCTTCGAGAGCCCACTGTCCCCACTGGCCGGCCGCAAGCAGACCGCACTCGCCTATGAGGACGAGATCAACGTGTTCCGCCGCACCCTTCTCTACGCCGGCCCACCCAACTCTTCCCGCTGGTACGACGTCGCTCCGGGAGACAGGCCTGGGTCACGCGCGGTCGTCTACCTACGCCGCCACTCGGACGCCGGAACGATCGACTTCCACCGCTTCGTCAAGAAAGGCCTCGTGCCCGCTCTCGCCGGGACGGGAGTCCTGAAGGAGCTGCGCACGCAGGTGTTCCTGCCGTGGAGCGAGAAGCTCTGGGACACCCCGAACGTCGCCCATGACAACCCCGGCGATCAACACCTGCACGCTTCCGTCATCCTCGGCTTCGCCGACGACGTCGCCCGCGACGCGTTCTTCACCGGCACCCAGGTCGGCGACCTCACCGATCTGATGGTCCCGTACGTCTCGGCGATCCACGCGTACGACGTCGCCGCCACACTGACCTATGTGAAGGACGGCGAGGTCCTGCCCCACTACGAGAGCTGACGTGCCGAGGTCAGCGCGGAAGGATCGCTGCCAGCTGGGTGCGAATGCTCGCGAGGATCTCCGGGACGCTCAACCCTGCGTTCACGGTCACCGCCATGTCCAAGAACATGATGGCCGTGACCACCCGAGCCAGGGTCAACGCCTCGGCAGGGGCGATCTGCGCCCGGTCGTTCAGGATGCCGGCGACGGCCTCCTCGGTCTGGACGACGATGGACAGCGCTTCGGCGTGATGGGGTTCGGTGGGATCGCCGAAGGCCATCTCCCGCAGGTAGGTGCGGCCGTTGTCGACCTGGACACGATTGCATTCCACGACCGGCGTGACCAGCGCGAGAACCCCGTCCAGCGCGTTGGATGCGCTCTCGGCGGCGGCGCGGCCGCGTTCCAGCGCCTCGACGTAGTGCGCGTTCTGGACAAGGAGCAGCAGTTCCCCCTTGGTCTTGGCATACAGAAAGAGGGTGCCGGTGCCGATGTCGGCGGCGTCCGCGATCTGCTGCGTGGTGACCTCATCCACGCCATGCTCGGCGAACAGCTCGCTGGCCGCCGCGGTGATGCGTTCGAGCTTGGCCTGCTTGTTCCGCTCGCGTCGCCCAAGCGCCTGGGACGCCACTGGCATCGTGCTCCTCCCGGAATAAACTATGACTAGCCTCAGTTTTGAGTGTAGTCACTGTTGCGTGGGCTCGAAGGTGCCCGTGCTCATTCTCCCACGGCGGTACGAGACGACCTGGCCTCGCACCGGAACAGTGGCCACCGCTTCATTGCAAAGGAACATCACCCGGTCATGACCTCCTCCTCTTCAATCTGGCAGCCGTTCACCCTCGGTCGACTCGAGCTCCCCCACCGTCTCGCACTGGCTCCCCTGACCCGCAGCCGCGCCAGCTCCGACGGCACCCCCAGCGAGCTTGCGGCGACCTATTACAGCCAGCGCGCGTCACTGGGCCTCCTGATCTCCGAGGGCACGCAGCCCTCGGACGACGGGCAGGGCTACTTCAACACGCCGGGGATCTACACACCTGAGCATGTCGCGGGGTGGCGGAAGGTCACCGATGCGGTGCACGACAAGGGTGGCCACCTGTTCATCCAGCTGATGCACGTCGGGCGGATCTCCCACCCGGACAACACCCCGCACCACCGGCAGCCGGTCGCCCCGTCGGCGATCTCTGCCGAGCAGGACATGTTCACCGCCGAGGGCCCGAAGAAGACCCCCGTGCCGCGCGAGCTCAGCGCCGGGGAGATCCACGACGTCATCGGCGAGTTCCGTCACGCCGCCGCCTCGGCGATCGCCGCCGGCGCGGACGGCGTGGAGATCCACGCCGCCAACGGATACCTGCTGCACCAGTTCCTGGCGCCCAACGCCAACCAGCGCACCGACGAGTACGGCGGGTCGATCGAGAACCGGGCCCGCTTCGTGATCGATGTCGCCCGGGCCGTCGCCGACGAGATCGGCGCGGACCGTACCGGCATCCGCATCTCCCCCGCCTTCCCGCTCGGCGGCCTCGATGAGGGCGACACCGAGGCCGTACGTGCCCAGTACCGCTTCCTCGTGGGCGAGCTCGCCAAGCTCGATCTGGCGTACCTGCACGTGCACCACCTGGGAGACGATGAGCTGCTGCGCTCCTTCCGGGACGCGTGGCCGAGCGCGCTGCTCGTGGTCCGGTACGGGCGTGAGCGCGAGCACATCGCCGACGACATCCACGCAGGTCTGGCCGACATCGCGCCGCTCGGCCGGTTCGCCATCGCCAACCCCGACGTGGCCGAGCGGCTCCGCACCGATGCCCCGTTCAACGACCTCGACGCCGACACGCTCTACACCGGTGGCGCCCGCGGGTACACCGACTACCCGACGCTGACCCACGCCTGACACCCACTCGCCCGCCACCTGAAGGAGAACGATCACCATGCAACCGGAGAGCCCGGGGAGTGGAGAGATCCTTGTGGCGGGCGGGCAGGCCCCGAGAGACATCCACGGTGCGCCGCGGCCACAGATTGCCGACTGGATCGACGAATCTGCGGAGACGCTCGCTCGGCAGGCGGTCCAGGACATCTGGGAAGCAGTCCCCGCTTACCGAGACAGCGGCCAGGAGGCTGACGTCGCGGCGCACTGCCGCCAGGTGTTCGGGATCTTCGCGCGCAGCCTCCGCGAAGGGCATGAGCCGACTCCCGAGGACTTTCCGTGGATGTCGAAGCACACCAGGCCGAGGTTCGAGGCCGACATCTCACTCGTCGACTTCCTCACCGCGTTCCGAGTCGGTCAACGCACACTCTGGGAGGGCCTTCGTGCCTACAGTGCTCAGTCGGATGAGGCTGCGGAGATGTTGTTGGGGATCGTCACCCAGCTGATGCGCCTGATCGAGGCAGGTAGCTCCGCTGTGGCGAGTTCGTACTTCGAGCTGCAGCAGCACCAGCTCGCTGATCTCCAGCGACTGCAGCGGGACGTACTGGACGACCTTCTGGACGGGCGAGCTCCACAGGGGCTGTTGGGCCAACGCATCCTCGCCGATGCCGGCCTCGCCGAGGACTCCACCTTCCTTCTGGTGGTGGCACGACCGGCAGCTGGCCAGGGGTGCAGTGACGACCTGTCCGAAGCCGTGTCGGCGGCGACCCTCGCCCTTGCGGGGGCCGGCATCTTCGTCGCCCGGCGCGGTGAGATGGTCGGCTTGATTCCGCTGCTGGACAGGACCGAGTCGGAGGTCACGCACTCCCTGCGCCGGTTCGCGGATGAGCTGAGTGCTCGGGGTACCGCGATGTCGGTCGGTTGCAGCACCGCCCAAGCGGGCCTCATGCTTGTCGCTGATGCCTATGGCGCGGCCGCCCTGGCTTGCGAATCGCTCGGGGGCCGCCGGGGGTTCGTGCCGATTGCCGAGGTCTCCCCTCTCACCTACCTGATCCGGCGACCCGACCCGTTCGCTCGTCGTCTCCTCAGGGACCATGTGGTCGCGTTCTTCGCCGAGGATCTCGCGGGCGACGGAATCTATGCCGACACACTCGAGGCCTACGCAGACAGCAACCTCAACGTCCGCGAAGCGGCGCAGGCCCTTTTCGTGCACGCCAACACGGTCTACTACCGGCTGGAGCGCATCGCCTCGAGCACCGGTTCCGACCTTCGCCGACTCGAGTCGCTCGTGGAGTTGCTCCTGGCCGTCCGGGTGCTGCGCGCAGGCTCGTGACAGGCGAGGCCGCACGGCTACATCATCTCGGCTACATCCTCTCCGCGCCGTCGCGGATGGCCGAGCGGATGCGCGGGTAGGTGCCACAGCGGCAGACGTTGCGGATCGTGTCCAGGTCGGCGTCGGTGACAGCGCGGCCCTCCGCCTTCACCCGCCGCACCAGGTCGACGGCGGCCATGATCTGGCCGGGCTGGCAGTATCCGCATTGGGCGACGTCGTGGTCGATCCAGGACTGCTGCATCGGGTGCAGGTCGGCCTCGACGGTATCTGCGAGTCCCTCGATGGTGGTGACCTCGTCGCCGGCGGCGATGTCTGCGACTCGCACCGCGCACGGGTTGAACGCCTTGCCGTTGATGTGGCTGGTGCAAGCCTTGCAGACGTTGATGCCGCAGCCGTACTTCGGTCCGGTGATGCCCAGGACGTCCCGTAGGACCCAGAGAAGACGTACGTCGTCCTCGACCTCGACGCTGACCTGCTTGCCGTTGACTGTGAACGTGTGTGTCGACATCTCGTGGTCCTAACTGACGAAGTCGAGGCCGTTGGTCGGCGACGGTGGGACGGACGGCGTGTACGGGAACGGCTCGAAGTGGAGCGGGCCCTTGTGGTTGATCGGGAACTGCGTCGGCATGGTGCCGGTGGCCGCCCAGTACGCATTGGCGGCAGCGCCACAGGCGGCGGCTACCCCGAACTCCCCCGCTCCACCCGGGCTCTCGTCGTTGGACTCGATCAGGTGGATCTCGAGCTCGGGCGGCGTGTTCCACTGTCGCGTGTAGGCGTAGTTGTCCCAGCTCGCCTCGAGGAAGTTGCCGTCCTTCAGGTGGACGCTGGAGGTGAAGACGATCGCCAGCGCGTCCATGATGCCGCCCATCATCTGCGCCTTCAGCCCGGTCGGGTTGATGATCAGGCCGACGTCGACAGCAAAGACGACTTTGGTGACACGGGGGCCGGTCACGGCCTTCCGGATCTTCCGGTTCACCGTCGCCGAGGTGGCGTCGACCTCGATCAGACATGCACTGAAACCGTGGTATTCGTTGTGGATCCCGAGACCCTGGCCGTGGCCGGCGGGCATCGACCGTCCCCAGTCGCCGGCTTCGGCGACGCGATCCAGGACCGCACGGGACCTATCCTTGCGGACGAAGGCGCGTCGGAGCTGGTAAGGATCCTGGTTGGTGGTTCGGGCGATCTTGTCGACCGTCACCTCCCGCGCGATCGCCACGTTCGGTGAGTAGATGTTGCGCATCGATGCGGTGTTGAACCGTCGGTCCACCAGCTCGTTGAGCAGCGATGTGGTGGCACCGAAGTTGTAGTGCGCTCCGGCAGTCAGGGAGTAGACCGTCTGCGACAGGGTGTAGTCGGTCACCGGAAGCTTCCCGGCTGCCGCCGTGACGATGTCGCCGAATCCGTGGCCGAAGTCGGTGCGGGCGCTGGTGTGCCGCTGTTCGTAGGTCAGAACCTGCTTGCCCAGCGTCGTTGCCCGCACACGCGACGTGCACATCGGATGCATCCGCCCGTGCCGACACGCGTCAGCGCGGTGCCACATCAACCGCACCGGTGCCCGCATCGCCTGGGACGCCAGAGCCGCGTCGATGGCGCCGTCGTGGAAGAGCTTGCGGCCGAACGACCCACCCCCGGTGACCACATTGATCGTCACTTGGCCCTGCGGCAGTCCGAGCTTCAACGCGATCTCCTGCTGGGCAGGGACCGGGGCCTTGAACCCGCCCCAGATCTCGGCAGAGTCCGCACGTACGTCGGCGATCGCACAGTCCGGCTCGAGCGAGGCATTGCTGGCGAAGGCGAAGGTGAACTCGGTATCGACGGTCTTCGCAAGGATCGGGACGCTGGGAACCAGCAGCGGCACCTCAGCCCGCTTGAGGTCAGCCAGCACATCGTCGTCGGAATCGGCGCCGACCGGTCCCGGATCCCAGTCGACATCGAGGGCTCGGATGGCATCGATGCACTGGCCGAAGGTGCGTGCCCGGATCGCGACGCCGGTCTCGATGACGGCGACATGGGTGACGCCCGGCATCGCGACGACCTCCGCCTCGTTGTTGAGCTGGCGGACCTTGCCGAAGATCGTCGGCGGCTTGGCGACCATACAGGGCAGGGCGTCGGCGATGTCGAGGTCCAAGGTGAAACGCTTCGCTCCGGTCACTGCGGCGCGCGCGTCCGTACGACCCATCGGCGACCCGACGATGTTGAGCTCGGACGTCGCCTTGAGCTCGGCCTCCACCTCGGTGGTCTTCGGCACCGCGGCAGCAGCGGCAAGATCGCCGTACGGGATCTTGGTCCCGTCGGGGGCGACCACCGCGCCTGCCTCGGTGTCGAGAAGGTTCGGGGTGAGCCCGCCCAGCATGGCGGCTGCGGCCTCGAGGAGCGCACCACGAGCGATGGCGGCCGCAGCGCGCACCGGGTAGTAGGTCGACATGGTGGTGTTGGAGCCGCCGGTCAACTGGTTCATGACCAGCTCGGGGCGTGCCTTCGCGAGGGTCACCTCGACCATGCTGACCGGGATGTCGAGCTCGTCGGCGATGATCATCGCCGTCGAGGTCACGATGCCCTGGCCAGCCTCCATGCGCGGAAGCGCGAAATGAACCGTGCCGTCCTCGCGCAGCTCCATCCAGATCAGGTGCGACGTCGGCTTCGCACCGTAGTTCTGCGCATCCCCGAGGTCGAAGATATCGGCTGGAAGATCGTTGCTGGGCACGGGAAGCGCGGTCAGCGCGCCAGCCTCGCTGGGAACATTCGAGTCCACTCCCAGGCGCACTGCCACCGCGAGTGTCGGTGCCGCCAACAAGTACCCGAGGACCTTGCGTCTGCCCAAGGCCGGCCCGACCCAGCCATCGGCTGGTGCCGCATCGTCCGAGGGGTGTTCGACCATGGAAGCCTCCGAGCAACAGTGGGTTCAGTCGCCGCGCCATCAGTGCGGGCCACCCCCGTACGGTGACACCGGTCACACAGGGACCGCCATGTGGAACGCCCCAATTCCGGAAGTCACATTTGGAGAGCACTCCAACCGCATCACTCGGCCTGGCGCCGTACTGATGGCGACCTCACCGCACCAGGCCCTGTCGGCTGCGGAACGCCGCCCAGGAAATCGAGGAACCGCTCAGCGAAGGCGTCGGGGACCTCGATCTGAGGCATGTGCCCGACCCCTGGGAACAGTTCCGACTCGGCCTTGGGGAAAGCAGCTCGTGCCGATTGCAGGTGGGTATGGGGAAGCACCCGATCGCGATCGCCCCACACCAGAAGAGTCGGGAGCTCGAGGTCCGCCGCCGCGCGGAGGAGGTCCGTGCGCCAGGCGGCGCTGACACCAGACAGCGTCGCCAGCGACCGCGCGATCTCCAGCATCACGCTCCCGGTGGCGGGCTGACGAGAGACCGCGAGTGCATGATCCACCCGCGCCTCGGTTGCAAGACGGGGGTCGACGAACAGCGTGCGCTCCGACACTCGTGCGAACCAACGTGGGAGACGTGCGGTCAAAGCCTCACCGATCAACGGCACGGCAAGCAGGCGCAGTGCGAGTGCGACCTCTTTCCCGAAGCCTGCGCTGTCCACCAGGGTGAGGCTCGTGACACGGCTGGGTTCCGTGACGGCGACCTGCATCGCAACGGCACCGCCGAGGGAGTTGCCGACCAGATGCACTGGCCGCGCCTCGCTGAGCTCGTTCAAGACATCGACGACCGCCTGGGCCAGGAATGTCAGCGTCGTCGGCTGCGGTGCACGTTGGGAAAAGCCACAACCAGGAAGGTCGAGCGCGATCAGTCGGCATCTCGAGGAGAGCCGAGGGAACTGTTCGGCCCAATCGTCCAGCGTCCGACCGATCCCATGGATCAGGACGACCGGTGGGCACTCGAGAGGCCCGGCGACCCGCACGCGTACACGCTGGCCCTGCACAACGACGAATGCCGGGCTACTCACCAAGCACCACCTCGAAGGCCTCGTCGACGGACGAGGACGTGGCTGCCGTCGGAGCCAGCTTCGTATCCGTGAAGCGCAGTTCTGGGTCGTCGATCGGGTCCTTGCCCAAGACGACCCGGTCACGGTTGAAGCTCTGTGGCGCCTCCCAGGGGCCGCGCGTGCCTTGCCTGGGGAACAGGTGCATGGCCCGGTTGACATAGCCCGTATCCATCTCCACGTAGCGCTTGAGCGGCATGGACCTGTCCGAAACCACTGGCGTCACGCTGGCGTGACCGTGCTCATCCATATAGGCGAGGAGGCGGCAGAACCATGCGGAGACGAGATCCGCCTTGAGAGTCCACGCCTGGTTCACATAGCCCACGGTGAAAGCGAAGTTCGGGACGTCGCTGACCATCAGTGTCTTGTAGACGACGTGGTCGGGTAGATGGACGTCCTCGCCGTCGACGGCTAGGGCGACCTTTCCGAAGGGCACCATCCTGAGCCCCGTGGCGGTCACGATGATGTCCGCCTCGAGCTCGGCACCCGACTCCAGCAGGATGCCGGACTTCGTGAAGCGGGCGATCTTGTCTGTCACGACAGAGGCACTGCCGTCGGAGATGGCCTTGAACATGTCGCCGTCGGGGACCATGCACATGCGCTGGTCCCACGGGTTGTAGGACGGGTTGAAGTGGGTGTCGACGGGGTAGCCCTCGGGGAGAGACGCGGCGTTGATCTTCCGCACGAGTGCGCGCATCTGCCTGGGGAACCGCTGGCTCAGCCCGTAGAGGACGTTCAACCTACGGATGTTGAACGCCCTGGCCAGGTCGTGGGCCGGCTTGGCAGGCAGGAATCGGCGCAGCGTGTTGGCGATCGGGTCCTGCCGAGGGATCGGGAGCACGTACGACGGGGAGCGCTGCAGCATCGTGACGTGATCGGCGCTCGCGGCGATGGACGGAATGAGGGTGACGGCAGTGGCGCCACTCCCGATGACGACGACCTTCTTCCCGGAGTGATCGAGGTCCTCGGGCCAGTGCTGAGGGTGGACGATCTCGCCGCCGAAGTCATCCCTGCCCTCGAACTCGGGGGTGTAGCCCTGGTCGTAGTCGTAGTAGCCGGCCGCTGAGAAGAGCATGGTGGCCGTGACATCGACCCGCGTCCCGTCGCTGGTGCGTTCGAGCGTGACGACCCAGCGCTCGTCAGCGGTCGAGAAGTCCGCCTTCAGCACCTTGTGTCCCAGGTGGATGTGTCGCTGCAGGTCGTTCTCCTCGACGGTCTCGTGGAGGTAGTCGAGGATCTCGTGGGCGTCGGCGATCGCGTTGTCCCGACGCCATGGCTTGAAACCGAAGCCGAAGGTCTGCAGGTCGGCGTCGGAACGGATGCCGGGGTACTTGAAGAGGTCCCACGTGCCGCCGATGTTGCTGCGCGCATCGACGATCGCGAACGCACGTCCCGGCTGCAGTCTCTTGAGATGGTAGGCGGCGCTGAGACCGGCGATCCCCGCGCCGACGATGAGTACGTCGACGTGGTCGAAGGCAACGGACGTGTGGGCTGAGGTTGTGGCAGTCATCGCGGGCTCCTCGTTGTTTCCGGGTTGGGGGTGGGTGCGGGGCTCAGGACGGGAGCATCGACTCGACCAGACCTGGGACTTCCGCCAGGTCCGGCACGGCCAGGAAGTCGGCCCGCTTATAGGTGGGGTCCGGGTAGCTGTAGTAGCCCGAGCCGGTGGCGACTCCCAGCGCACCGCGGTCAAGGAACCGTTCCTTGATGTACGCCGCGTTCCGGTTCATCTGCTCATCGCCGGACCTTGCTCCCCAGTAGGCGAGAACGTCATAGGCGGTCTTCATGCCGACGAAGTCGAACATGCCCATCGGACCGAAGTTCGCACCGTTGAGCATGAACGTGCGGTCGACGTCCTCGGGTGTGGCAACGCCGTTGGTCACCAGCGTCTGGGCGGCGTTGAGCAGTGGCACGAACCAGGTGTTGATGACGTAGCCGTTCTGCTCCTTGCGCACCGGGATGGGCCGCATGCCGATCTCGATGGCGAACTCCGTGACGGAAGTCAGCGTCTCCTTCGACGTGTCCGGATGGCTCATGACCTCGGCGACGTTCATGGCCCAGATCATGTTGGCGAAGTGGAGCGCGCAGAACTTGTCCGGCCGGCCGGTGGCAGCAGCGAAGTCCCGGGGCAGGAAGATCGAGCTGTTCGTAGCGATCAATGAATGCGCGGGCAGGACATCGGCCAGCTTCTCGTAGGCCGCGAGCTTGATGTCGGGCACCTCAGGCACGGCCTCGATCACGAGGTCCGCCTCACCCGCCGCCGCCTTCAGGTCCGTGCTGTAGGTGAGCCGTTCGCGCGTGGCGGCGATGTCACCCTCATTCGCCCCGACCTGATCGAGATAGATCCCTGAGTAGCCGTCGTGGGTGGCACGCGCTCTCTCGATGGCGTCTTCGGCGATGTCGTAGACCACGACGGTCTTGCCCTTGAAGGCGCTGTGCCAGGCGATCTGCCCACCCAGCACTCCTGCCCCCAGCACTGTGACCCGATTGAGATCTGACACGTGGATCCACCATCCTGTCGATTCGAGGACGCCCGACTGGCGTGACGTCCATCACAAGATGGCAGAGGAGGTCGCCTGCGAACTTGCCTTCAGGCGACACAGATTTGTCATCTGACGCCAGCAAGGCGGACCCAGCGATCACTACGCGCGCCGGGCCGGCTCCTGCCCTGGGTTCTGGCCCCGCCGCTGACGAAGAAGGTCGCGGGGAGCGTGACCGAACCAGCGTCGACATGCGCGGGTGAAGCTGCTCTGTTCGGCGTACCCCAGCGCGCGCGAGATCTGAGCAGCCTGCATGCCGGTCGCTGCCAGCTCCCATGCCGTGGCGCGGCGAAGATCGTCGAGGATCTCCTCGAAGCTCGTCCCCTCTGCCGCAAGCTCGCGCTGGAGGGTGCGCTCGTGGATCGATACCGCCCGGGCGACCTGGCGCAGCCCGATCTCGCCGACCATCATGAGCCGCCGGGTGACGTCGCGGATGTGCTCGGCCAGAGCGACCTTGGGATGCAACCTGCTCAAGTAGTCCTCGGCAAGTTCGGCAGCCACTGCGTCACGGTGATCGATGGCGCGCCGGAGGTCATCCGGTGCGAGGTGGATGCCGTTGTGGTCTTGACCGAAGACCACCTGGCAGCCGAAGACGTTCTCATAGCAGCCGACCGCCGCGAACCGTTCGTGCTGGAATGTAACTCGCCGGGGCGTGAAGCCATCGCCCATCATGATCCGCAGCACGTGCATGGCCAACGCCTGGCTTCTCTCCACCATCTGGCGCCGGTCGAAAGGACTGTCCAAGATCGTCGAGTACGAGTAGACAGCGGATCGGGAGCCCGATCCCGGAATCAGCTCGGCCGTGTCGGCCGGCGCAATGTTGCCCAGGAACTGACAGCATGCCGACACCGCGTCACCCACGGTCTCAGCGTTGCGGAGAATGACACCAAGGGGGCCAAGGACTCCGATGCCCTGCCTGCCGCCTAGGCGCAGCCCGACGTCCGGGACATCCAGCTGACGCGCCGCGTGTCCCAGTACCGCGGCCGCATCCGCATAGCGGACGTAGCGGTCGAAGTCATCGATCGCCCAGGGATCTATGCCGTGGGCCAGGAGCAGCTCATCCGCGTTCCCGCCGAGCTCGTCGATCAACTCACGAGCGCCTGAGATGACCGTGGCGCGTATGAGGCTGGTCACAGTCAACGATTCTCGAGCACCCGCTCACCCAAGACAAGTGGCCAGGCAGAGGACAGCAGCGAGGTCCTCTGCCTCCACGTGACCGATGAACGAGGTTCAGCGCGAGGCAACTCGCCGCTGCCAGACGATCAGCACCGGCGGGGCGACGAGCTCGAGCACCACCGCTGTCACCGAGACCGGATGGGGCCGGCCAGCCTGTTTCCAGGACCACGTCCGAGCAAGACCGCCGACGAAGAGCGCGGCCAGCGCAGAGGTGAGTGCCGGCGAGTTGGTGTCGACGCGTGGGACCTGTGACCACATCACAGGTCCCACGGCGAGCTTGAACACGTTGGCGTAGCGAAGGGCACTGTCCACCGTCGGGGTCACCTCCGGCGATCCGCCTGGCACTCCTCGAGGGCCGAGCACGATCTCGCGTGCGGCGCTGGCGGTGGGGATAGCCGCTAGCACCGCGAGGGTCCACTGCAAGCGTCGTCGGCTACGCCTCTCGGGGGCGGGGCCCGTGAACTGAGTGCTCATTTGGACGTGGTAGCGGCTGCGAGCACCGCATCGTTGACGGCGGTCGGAGTGACCGACGTGAGCGCGAGCTGCACACGACTGACGTTGTCGGTCCGGTAGCGACGCCTGGGATGAGGTGATGTGAGCGCACGATCGACCGCCGCCACGACCTTCTTGGGATCGCCTGCGAGCTTCTGCATCCGGCCCAGGAGCTTGCGCGTGCCAACCAGGTGCGATGCGTACAGCTCGGAGTGCGCCGGGCTCAGCTGTTTGGTCATCCGGTCGTAGTCATCGAGCGCGTCGCCCCACATGTCGGTGCGCGTGGGCCCGGGCTCGATGAGTGAGACTCGGATCCCCCAGGGACGCACCTCCATCCGCAGCGCATCGGCCAGGGACTCGAGCGCATACTTCGATGCACTGTAGGCGCCGGTGCCCGGCGCGGTGATCAAGCCGCTGACCGAAGACATGAACACCACCCGACCGCGGGCCTCCCGAATCTGCGGAAGCACAGCCTGAGTCACCCCGATCTGGGCCGTGACGTTGACGTCCAGCTGCCGCCCCAGGTCATCGAGCGATATCCCCTCGACGGGACCCTGCACGATGATCCCGGCATTGTTGACCACGCCATCGAGCACCGGCGGGAGCTGCTCGCCCAGGCCCGCGACGGCGGACCGATCGGTGATGTCGAGCTGGATCGGATGCACGTTTGGCAACCGGCCGAGATCGCGAAGGTCGGCAGCCGAGCGAGCAGTCGCGTACACGTCCCAGCCCCGATCGCTCATGTGCTGGGTGATTGCCAGACCGATCCCTCGGCTTGCACCTGTCACCAGTACAGACGGCATGTGTATTCCTTCTCTCTAGGCACGTCCTTGTACGACGTCACGAAGCCCTCCCGCCACGACTGGCTCATCATGAGGGGCCCCTTCCTGAGCCGTTCTGCATTTTAGATTACGTTCGTACTATAATCGCTAGCGGACGAACTGACAATGGAACGTGCGAGCGCGTCGTTCATCCCGGTGATCCGTTGCGGCCTTGCGCCCACGTGTAGGCGTACACACCGTCGTCCACCGTGCGACCGGCTCCGCCCACCTCCAGTGGGCGGAACGTGTCGACCATGACCGCGAGCTCGTCGAAGAACTCTGCTCCGAGCGACCGCTCCATCGCGCCGGGCTGAGGGCCGTGAGCATGGCCGCCGGGATGCAGGGTCACCGAACCGATATCGATTCCTGAGCCCTTGCGTGCCTCGTAGTCGCCACCGACGTAGAACATCACCTCGTCGCTGTCGACGTTGGAGTGGTAGTAGGGAACGGGCACCGCGAGTGGGTGGTAGTCGACCTTCCGGGGGACGAAGTTACAGATCACGAAGTTGTTGCCCTCGAAGACCTGGTGAGCCGGGGGCGGCTGGTGGACTTTGCCGGTCAGCGGCATGTAGTCCTCGATGTTGAACGTGTACGGATAGAGGCAGCCGTCCCAGCCGACGACATCGAACGGGTGGGTGGCGTACGTCATGGTCGTCCCGACGATGCCTCCTGGACCGTTACCTCGATGCTTGACCAGCACCTCGACGTCGGACCCCTCGCCCAGAAGCGGCTCGGCCGGCCCGTGCAGGTCGCGCTCGCAGAACGGTGCGTGCTCGAGCAACTGGCCGTAGCGGGAGAGGTATCGCTTGGGTGGGGCGATGTGTCCCTGGCCCTCGATGGCGTACAGACGGTTGAGGTCCGCCGGCACCCAGCGATGGGTCGCCGCACGGGGAATCAGGACGTAGTCACCGGTCCGGTACGGCAGGGCGCCGAAGACGGTCTCGACGATGCCGGAGCCCGACTCGACGTAGACGCACTCGTCCCCGATCGCGTTGCGGTAGTAGGGCGAGATTGCGCCGGCGACCACGTACGAGATCCGGACGTCGCCGTTGCCGAGCACCAGGCGCCGGCTGGTCACCGCATCGGTCCCGTCCGGGCTGCTGTCGCGGAAGAGATCGTGGAGCGTGAAGTGGATCGGCCGGAGGGGATGGTTCGGAGCGGTCGCCTGGTCCATCAGTTCCCACGTCGCGGTGGCGACGATCGCTGACGGGATCTCGCGGTGATAGAGCAAGGAGGAGTCGGAAGAGAATCCTTCCTCGCCCATCAGCTCTTCGTAGTGCAACCGGCCATCGGCGTCCCTCATCTGGGTGTGCCGGTGCCGAGGGATGTCACCCAGGTGGCGGTAGAACACGAGTCGTCTCCTTACAGATGGTGGTCAGCACGCCGCGGCGTGCGGTGATGTAGGTGCCAGAGGCCGAAGGCCGAGAGCCTTGAATGCGATTGCCACACAGGGGCCGGCGGTCAGGACGAACAGCACGGTCCCAAGCCCTGCCGGTCCCCCGAGCAGCCAACCGGTGGCCAGCCCGATGCCTTCGGAAAGGATCCGCGCCGACCCGATGCCCAGACCGGTTCTCAGATGCACGGCCAGCATCAGCCCGTCGCGGGGACCCGAACCCAGATGCGCCCCGACATAGATCGCGCATCCAATTGCGAACACGACGATTCCGGCGGCAAGTGCACCGAGCCGAACTGGCAGCCCGTCCGAGGGCAACGACGCGAGTGCTGGCAGGTCGAGCAGGACATTCAGAGCGACCCCGATGATCAGGACGTTCAACAGCGTCCCTGCCCCAGGACGTACGCCCAGGAGTGCCACGATCGTGACCAGCAGGACTCCGACCCCGATCGACGCCGTTCCGACACCGATCCCGAGGCGGTCTGCCAGAGCGATGTGGAGGACCTCCCAGCTGGCGACCCCCAGGTTCGCGCGGATGCTGAGCCAGATACCCGTCGCCGCGATGAGCAGACCCACCGCGAGCTGGATGAACCGGCCGCCACGGCTCACCGGCCAATGTCGGCTCACGAAAGCGCATTCGCGGTGCTGCCCAGCGTGCGGTGGACCGCTGCGAGGACGTCGTCCGCGTCGGCCGACGCCAGACACGCTGCGATGTGCGCGTCAGGCCGAACCAACCAGACCTCGTCGGCGCCGAGCCCGAGTGCGCGCCCGAGGTCATGGTCGAGCTCGTCGACTCCGCTGACGTACACATGGGCGGAGGCGGCCGCAACCGCGTCACGAACCTGACCGACGTCGACCGCTGTCCCGCACAGCAGGGTCATCCCGTCGCGCAGCCGCCGTCTCAGGCGGTCCGGGCGTCCATCGACGCTGTCGTACACCTTGTGGTCGGGAATCAGCACGCCCGGCGCACATGGCGGCGTCGTGCCGCGCGGTGGACGGTCGGACGCTGGGCGGTCGACGCTCGGTGTCGTGAGCGGCGAGTCGGAGTACCAGAACGGCTCGGCGAGTCGTCCGGAGTCGACCTCGGCCCGTGACATCGGGTCGTGGCGTGCCGCTTCGAGCACTCGGCGGCGATGGTCCTGCTCGGTGGCGGTGTGCGGGACCAGGAAGTTCATCGTTGCTGTCGTGACGTCGATGTTCTCCAGCGCGGCCGCGTGCCGCTCGTCGTGATAGCTGTCGAGAAGGCTCTCCGGAGCCCAGCCATGCAGCACGAAGGCGACCTTCCAGGCCGCGTTCTCAGCGTCTTGCACACCGCTGTTGAGACCGCGCGCGCCGAACGGCGAGACCAGGTGGGCTGCGTCGCCGGCCAGCAGCACCCGCCCGACGCGCATCCGGTCCACAACCCTGGAGTGGAACCGGTAGACCGAGCTCCACATGACCTCGTACTCGCGGTCGCCGATGATCTGGCGGATGCGCTCGTCCAGCGAACCGGACCGCTCCGCCTCGGCGAGATCGAACGTCTCCGGCACCTGCCAGTCGATCCGGAACGTGGAGTCGGGGCAGGGATGGATGAGCACTTGGCGACCCGGATTCCACGGGGGGTCGAAGTAGAACCGGCGCTCTTGGCCCCAGCCCGGCAGGTCCGTGCGGATGTCGCAGATCAGGAATTGGTCGCCGAAGGTCGAGCCCTCGAACGTCAGTCCCAGTTCCGCGCGGAGCCGATCGCTGCGGGCGCCGGTGCACGCGATCACGTACGACGCTGCGATACGAACCTCGCCAGACTCGGTGACACACGTGACCACGGCCCCGGAGTCGTTCTGAGCGATCCCGGTGGCCCGATGACCCCACCGAACGTCGATACGAGGGTTGGTCTCGATCTTCTCGTCGAGGATCTCCTCAGTGCGGCACTGCGAGATGTTCACGAACGGTGGGAACGGCGACTGGCCCGGGTCCTGGAATTCGATCGTGAACAGCTCATGGTCCTGATGGAACGTCGTTGCCCGGGTCCAAGTGACGCCTTCGCGCGCGATCTGGGCCCCCGCGCCGCCGAGGCTGTCCCAGATGTCGAGGACGTCGCGCTGCTGGCAGATCGCCTTGGAGCCGACCATGTCCCGTTCTGGGCGTGCATCCAGGACGATGACGGGCAGGCCCCATCGCGCCAGGAGTAACGCCGCGGTCTGGCCGACGGGACCGTCGCCGATGACGACAACCGGATCCTCTGAGTAGCTCATGCTGGTCATGACTCCGCTCAGTCCTGGAGCCGGGCCCAGACCTCGCGGTCGCGTTCGGCGGTCCAGATGCTCGGCCAGTCGGTCCCGGAGAGCTCTTCCCACAGCCGTGCCACGTCGAACGGTAGGCAGTGCTCGAAGATCGGCCACTTCCCGAACTGCGGCGACAGGGCCGCGTGTGTCGCCTCGAACGCCTCCTTGAGCGTCCCGCCGCGGGCCTGGATCGAGCCGACCTCGTCGATCATCGTGGTGAGGAACCCACGGGTCTGCTCGATGGCGGCCGACACGGCGTCCGCCCCTCGCGCCACCGCGCCCCGGCCGCCGACGAGCTGCTCGGCACCGAGCGCCGCAATGCCGTCCAACGTTGCGCTGGACCAGTCGCGGTGGAACGCATCGCCGGTGTAGAGCGCCGCCTGAGCCTCCACGAGGTCGCCGGCGAACAGGATCTTCTGCTTCGGCACCCAGGCCACGATGTCGCCGGCGGTGTGCCCTCGACCCAGGTGCTGGAGCACCAGGTCACCGCGATCGCCCCCGAGGTCGATCGTGAAGCGGTCCGAGAACGTCGTGGTCGGCCATGTCAGCCCCGGAATGGATTCAGGTTCGTCGAACAGCCGCGGCATGCGGCCGTACTCCGAAGCCCAGTCCTGCTCCCCTCGTTCGGCGATGAGCACCTTGGTCTGCTCATGGGCGACGATCACCTCGGCGTCGAACGCACTGGCTCCGAGGACGCGAACCGCGTGGTAATGCGAGAGCACCAGGTACTTGACGGGCTTGTCAGTGTGCTCGCGGAGCATCGTCAGCCATCGGCGAGCTGCGACCGGGGTCGCCAGCGCCTCGAAGCACACCACGAAGTCCTCGCCCTCGATCGCGCCGAGGTTGGGGTCGCCCTCGGCTGTGAGGGCATACACGCCATCAGCGAGCACCTCGAGGGTCTGGTCCTTCGCGGCGAGGTCTGCGGATGAGGCGAACGGCTTGCTGGACATACGGTTTCTTCTCCTAGGTGTTGCGGCGGTCGAAGCTCTGGTGGGCTGGGGCGTGGATCAGGACCCGTAGTGGAGCCATACGGACTTCAGCTCGGTGTACGCGTCGAGCGCCCACGGACCCATTTCTCGTCCCCAGCCCGAGGCCTTGTAGCCGCCCCACGGTGCGGCCATGTCGGGGATGGGCGGCATGTTGACGAACACGGCGCCGGCCTTGATGCCGTTCGCGAGACGCTGTGACGTGGCGATGTCGCGGGTCCACACCGTGGCGGCGAGGCCGTAGGGAGTGTCGTTGGCGCGATTGATGAGGTCGTGGAGCTCATCGGTGTCGTCGTACGCGGTCACGGCGAGGACCGGCCCGAAGATCTCTTCGTGCATGATCGCTGCACTGTCCTTGACGCCGGTGAACACGGTCGGTTCGAAGAAGTACCCGTCCCGGTCGATGCGTTTGCCGCCGGCGACCAGCTCCGCACCATCCGCGGCGCCGGTCGCGACCAGCCTTTCGACATGCGAGAGATGCTTGGCCGAGACCAACGGTCCCAGCACGTTGGATTCGTCGGCGCCCGGCCCGATCGGCACCTGGGCCAGACCGCCGACCACCTTCTCGACGAACTCCTGCTCGCGGGAACGCTCGACGTAGAAACGGGTGTACGCAGCGCACACCTGCCCACTGTTGAGCGTGGCACCCATGATGTTGCCGCCGACCGCGGCGTCGATGTCCGCGTCGCGGGCGATGATGCTCGGGGCCTTCCCGCCCAGCTCGAGGGTGAGCCGCTTGAGGTTGGTTTCGGCGCTCGCCATCGTGATGAGCTTCCCGACGGCCGTGGACCCGGTGTAGGACACGTGGTCGACGTCCGGGTGACGGGTGAGCATCTCCCCCACCGAGCCGTCGCCGGTCACGATGTTGACGACTCCGGCCGGGAAGCCGGCCTCGGCACAGAGCTCTACGAGACGCAGGCTCGTCAGGGGCGTAACCTCGCTGGGCTTGATCACGACCGTGTTGCCGGTCGCCAGCGCCGGTGCGAGCTTCCACGTCAGGATCATCAACGGGAAGTTCCACGGCGTGATCAGTGCGTTGACCCCGACCGGCTCGCGGCGCGTGTAGTTCAGCGTGTCCGGGAAGGACACCGGGTTCGTACTGCCCTGCATCTTGGTGACCCAACCCGCGTAGTAGCGGATGTGCTCGGCAGCGCCGGTCACTGACACCATGCGCGAGATGCCGATCGGCTGGCCTTGGTCGCGGGTCTCGAGCTGTGCCAGCTCCTCGTGATGCTCGTCAACCAGGCTCGCGAGCTTGAACAACAAGCCCGCGCGCTGGACCGGGAGCAGGTCGGCCCATGCGGGGTTGCTCAGGGCTGCTCGCGCTGCGGCGATAGCCGCGTCCACGTCACCCCGGCTGGCGGTGGGGACGGTCTCGATGACCTGTCCGGTGGACGGGTCGATGGTGTCGATCGCGGACGTTCCGGAGGAGCCGGTCCATTCTCCGTCGATGAAGAGCTTGCTTGCCATTCCGGTGTCCTCCTGCGCTGTGGTGACTCGGCCAGTGCCGCTGATCGGTGCGCCGGAAGGGCGCCACTCGATTCTGGAGTGGGAAACCGATCTTTGACTTGGCCCGCCGTGATCGACACTTGGCGCAGCGCGAACGGTTCCGCTCCCGCACTTCCGTCGGCCTCTCCGATTCTCAGAATGAGAAGGAGCGCCACCATCGCGAGACCCCTCGCGAGTCGCACATTTCACCACTGGGAGGTCGCGTCATGACGCTGAACGCCGACGTAATCGTCGTCGGAGCCGGGTCCGCCGGTTCCATTCTCACCCGCCGCCTCGTGGATGCCGGCAAGTCCGTCCTTCTCTTCGAAGCCGGCGGCGAGGACACCAATCCCGCGATCCACGACGTGATGCGTCTGGCTGAGCTCTGGATGAGCCCACAGGACTGGGGATACTTCACGGTGCCGCAAAAGAATGCGGCCGGACGCGCCCTTCACCTGCCACGTGGCAAGGTGCTCGGCGGCTCACACGCCCTCAACGCCTGCATCTGGGTTCGCGGCGCCGTCGAGGACTTCACGCACTGGCAGAAGCTGGGCGCCACCGAATGGGGCTGGGACGACGTGGCCCCCGTCTACGACCGGATCGAGGCGTATGACGGGCAGCCCGCCACGGGCCGTGGGACCGATGGCTTGCTGGACATCAACGTCTCGTACACACTCGACCCGATCCAGCAGTCGATCCTCGACGCATCGGTCGAGGCGGGCCTGCCGCTCAACCCGGACTACAACAGCGGTCACCTCGACGGCGTGGCGAAGATGCAGTTCAACATTCGCGGTATCGAGCGCTGGAACACCTACAAGGCGTACCTCAAGCCGGTCCGGGGGCAGGACAACCTCCAGATCGTCACCGGCGCCCGCGTCAATCGCCTCATCGTCGAGGACGGCGTGGTCAGCGGCGTCGAGGTCGACGTGCAGGGGGTGCCGACCGAGGCGTACGCCGCCGAGACGATCCTGTGCGCGGGCGCGCTGGACTCCCCGCGCCTGCTGCTCCGCAGCGGCATCGGGCCGGCGGACGAGCTCCGGGCGCTGGGCATCGCGATCGAGCGCGATCTGCCCGGCGTGGGGCGCAACCTGCACGACCACCTCATCGCTCCGGTCATCTTCGAGACGACGACACGGGAGGTCGGCCCGCCGACGCCGGGACTCGCCGCATGCCAGACGCACCACTTCTGGCGGAGCCGCGGGGGGCTCGACTCCCCCGACACCCAGCCGATCAACTTCGGCGTTCCGATGTACTCCGAGGACTGGATGAGCGGGCCGGAGTTCGGCTTCTCGCTCATGGCAGGTCTGGTCCGGCCCGAGAGCCGTGGTTCAGTCACGCTGACGGGTCCGGGTGCCAACGATCCAGTCGCGATCGACCTCAACGTCTTCGACGACGAGGCCGACCTCGATGCCCTCGTCGCCTCCCTCAAGAAGTGCCGGGAAATCGGGCGACAGCCGGCGTTGGCCACCGAGTGGGGAGCCCGCGAGATCTACCCCGGACCAGGGCTCGAGTCCGACGAGGAGCTCCGTGACTACGTACGCCGGACCGCGATCACGTACCACCACCAGGTCGGCACGTGCGCCATGGGAACGACCCCCGACGCCGTGGTGGACCCGTCGACCCTACGCGTGCACGGGGTGGCCGGCCTCCGCGTCGCTGACGCCTCGGTGATGCCCCGCATCACGAGCGGCAACACCAACGCACCGGCCTGTCTCATCGGCGAACGTGCTGCTGACTTCGTGCTCGCCGAGTAGCACGCCGAGACGGGAGATCAGAAAGGTGGCCGACGCTCACGCGTCGGCCACCTTTTCGTGTGCAGATCAGGCGTCGTGAAGGGCCTCGGCACGGAACTGACGCGGCGAGGCACCGTAGGCGGCCTTGAACACCCGCGAGAAGTGAGGCGCGTCCGGCAGTCCCCACCGGGCACCGATCTCCGAGACAGACCGCCCTGAGTGCACCGGATCGGTGAGCATCCTGCGGCACTGCTCGAGTCGTCGCGTACGGATCCAGGTCGACACGCTGCTGCCCTCGGTCTGGAACAGCTGATGGAGTTGACGCACCGAGATGTAGTGGGCTGCCGCGATCTGGCCCGGCGACAACGAGTCGTCGTCGAGGTGGGCCTCGATGAAGTGCTTGATCTGGCTCAGCAGCCTCCGCCGCGGCTCGTTCGCACCTTCCAGTCCGATGTCGAGCTCGCTGGCGAACAACGTGGTCACCAGGTCGATCGTCGTGTGAGCGAGGCGGAGCGCCGACACACCCTGGAGTGACTCGAAGTTCTTCGCCATCCTCAGCAGGAACGGGCTGACCACCTGGCACAGCGCAAGGTCGGCCGGCAGGCGGGTGGCAGTGAGCTCTCTGAGGTCCTCGGTCGACAGGTCGATGGACGTCCGGGGAAACATCAGCACGATGTGCCGCATGTAGTCGTCGGACAGCAAGGTGTAGGGCCGAGTGGTGTCGTAGATCGCGATGTCGCCAGGAGTGAGCAACGCCTCCTTGCCGTCCTGGAGGAGCAGGCTGCTTCCCCGCAGCTGCATGGAGAGCTTGTAGAAGTCACGGCCGGACCGTGCCACCAGCTCAGGGGTACGGACGACCGCATGCTGGCTCACGCTGATGTCGAACATCGCCAAGCAGTCGATCCGCTTGGCGCGCAAGTCGCCATGGAACGTGTCAGGGCGATCGGTCTGTACGTCCAGGGGCACGAAGCTCTCGGAGACGTGGCGGCGCCAGTCGTGAAAATCGGCCGTGCTGAATGTCTCGACTCCGTTGGACGTCCCCGGCATGCTGTCCACCGTCATGGAACCTCCGGTGTGGTGTTGATGTGCCCAAAGTATGCGCCACTTGGTGTGACGGATGCCACAATCTGCTGAGATTCCAGCATTTGCCGTAAACAGGCATGCGCGCTACGACAAGTTTCAGGCTGGCGTCGCAGACGTTCCCATGTAGGCGCTGTGCAGCAGGTCGGGGTCGTCCACCAACGTCTGAGCCGGGCCCGAGTACGTCAGTCGCCCACCGGTGATGACGGCCGCTCCGGTCGAGATCCCCAGTGCCATCTGGGCGAACTGCTCGACGAGCAGGACGCCCATACCGTCTTCGGCAAATGCCGTCATCATGGGCAGCAGGCGCCCGAAGACCGCCGGCGCCAGGCCCAGGGACATCTCGTCGACGAGCATGAACCGCGGTGCGGTGACGAGTGCGCGAGCCAGCACCAGCATCTGCTGCTCACCACCCGAAAGCAGGGTCGCGTCGCTGTCCCGGCGCTTGGCAAGCTCCGGAAACAGGTCGAACGCGCCCTCGATCTCGGATGCGGACCGGGTCGCGACCCGCAGGTTCTCCATCACGCTCAGCGAGCCGAAGACCGTACGCCCCTGCTCGACGTGCACGATGCCGAGGCGCCGTCTTTCGACCTTGCTGAGCTTGGTGATGTCGTGGCCGTCGCAGCTGATCGCGCCTCCCGACGTGGCGACGAGCCCGGACACGGCCTCGAGGAGAGTCGTCTTGCCCGCGCCGTTGGGACCGACAAGCGTCGTCACCTCACCGGGGCGGACGCGAATCGTGACATCGGAGACGATGCGCCCTCCTGAGCGGTCGACGCAGACGCCGTCGAGGAACAGCTCGCTGCTCATACCGTCACCTCTCCCATGTAGGCCTTCATCACAGCGGGATCTCGCAGCACCACTTCGTGGGGGCCGGCAGCGATGACGCGGCCGAAGTTGAGGACCACCAACGACGTACAGACAGACCTCACCAGATCGAGGTCGTGCTCGATGAGCAGCACCGAGGTGCCGAACTTCGCAGGCACGGCCTGCAGGTGCTGCCCGAACCGAAGGTGCTCCTCGTGAGACAGCCCAGCCGCAGGCTCGTCCAGGAGCAGGACGCGGGGTCGGCTCAGCACGTGCGCCGCCACCTCCACGAGACGACGCGTGCCCAGGTCGACATCTGCCAGGCGAGCGTGCGCCGGCGGACAGTCGAAGTGGCTCAGGACCGCATTGATCTCCGATCGGCTGTGCCGGCCGCGGGCCACGAGGCGTACGAATGCACCGACGGTGATGCCCGGCGGGACTCGGTCCTGCTGGAACGTGCGCCGCAACCCGGCCCGCGCGCGTCCGGTCGGACGCATCCGGGTCAGGTCCCGGTCGTCGAGGTCGATGCTCCCCGACGCAGGAGCGGTGAACCCGGTGAGCACGTCGACCAGGGAGGACTTGCCCGCGCCGTTCGGGCCGATCAGCCCGATGATCGCCCCCTGCGGGATGTCGATGTCGACATCGTCGAGCGCGGTGACCGCGCCGAACGACAGCGTGATGCCTCGCGCCCGAAGCGCCACGGCGCCGGCATCCGGGCGATCCGGGGGCGGTGACGATCCGAGCACGCCATCGTCAAGCGAACCCTCCGCGGATTGCTGATGCTCAGGACCTGCGCTGCTGGGCACATGGCGCCGGCCCACCAACCTCTGAACGTTGTCCCCGATGCTGTTGCCGGAGGCAACCGCCTGAATCCCTGCCAGGCCGAAGACCACGAGCGCCCAGTCCTGCGGGATGCCCCATGACTTGAACAGCTCGGGGATGCCGACCCACAGAACACCGCCGACCACCGCGGCGCTGACAGCCTGCGCACCGACCAGGACGGCGAGCACGTACAGAGCGAGCGATGAAGTGGGTTCGAAGCTGCTCGGGTAGAGGACGCCGACCTGACCGGCCGTCACTCCCCCGCTGATCCCGGCAAGTAGGGCACTGATGCCGAAGGCCGTCGTCTTCGCGTACGGAACGCTCACACCGGCCGCAGCGGCGCCACGTTCGGAGTAGGCCACAGCACGCCAGCTCGAGCCGAGCTTGGTCCGATCGAGGTAGGCGACCCACAGCCCCGATGCGATCAGGAATGCCGCGGAGAGCACGAAGTAGTCCTCGTCGGAGACGGCTGCGACCGGACGATCGATGTACAGACCCTCGTTGATCCCGGGGAACTGGGTGAGGCCGAGGGTCAGTCGAAGCGCGGCCGCGAACCCGAGAGTGACCACGGCCAGGTTGACGCCGCGCAGTCGCAAGGCGGGAATGCCGATCACGACTCCGACGAGCCCGGCCGCCGCGCCGCCGAGGATGACCCACACGATGAACCCGCCGGGCGCCTGCCACTCATTGAGCTGGGCCACGACAGCGGCACCCACGGCGGCGAACGACAGCTGGCAGAGCGAGATCATGCCCGCTCGTCCGGAGACCACACCGATGCCGACCAGCGCGATGGCGGCCGTGACGACACTGATTCCGAGAAACACCATGTACGGCGACAGCACCCGGCTGCCGACAACCGCCGCCACGAGTGCAAGGACTGCCAGGGCCGCCGGGGCGAACGGTGACTCCACCAGGCCCTGGCGGAGCGATCCGGCTGCGCGGTCCGCAGGCGGCTCGGTCTGAGGCGAATCGCCCATGGCAGAACTCGTGGGCTCGCTCTCAACGTGCGACATCCCACACCTCCTTACGCTCGCTCCACAGCAGGAGCACGAGGATCGCGACGAATGGAATCCAGAACTTGATGACAGAGAGATCGTTGAACTGGGCCAGGGCGCCTTGCAGCATGCCGAGCCCGATGCCGCCGGCGACTGCCAGCCACACCGAGCGGAACGCGCCGAGCAGGGCGGCCGCCGCCGATGGCACGACCAGCATCGACAACGAGTACTGATCGTTCGTCTGCGTGGGGGCGACGAGGGCCACCGCGACGGCTGCAACCAGGCCCGTCGCCATCCATACCCCGATCGTGAGCATCCGGGAAGGGACTCCCAACAGCTCCGCCGTCGTCGGTCGTTCGGCGAGAGCACGGAGAAGTACGCCCACATCGGTCTTCCTGAGGAGCACGGTCGCCACGGCTGCGGTGAGGAGCGCCATCAGGCACATGATCAGACCGACCCAGGTCACGACGGTTCCGCCGACCTCGAACGCGGCGCCATGGACGATCGGGCTGATGGTCTTCGGCTTGGTGCCGAACGCGATGAACGACGCCGACAGCGTGAGCAGAAGGGCGGCGATCGAGACGGCGGAACGCCTCGTGATGTCAGCCTCCGGCATCCACTTCGCGATGACCGCGCCGAGGATGCCGGAGCCGACTGTTCCCACAAGCACTCCGCAGGCGATCGCCAACGAGACCGGGAGGCCTCGATCGGCGAGCGTCACTGCCGCGTACGTTCCGAACATCGCGAACGCGACCTGCGCGAAGTTCACCACCCGCGCCAGTTGTGCCATCAGTGTCAGGCAGACGGCCACCGTGGCGTAGAGGCCACCGAGCGCGAGCCCGCTCATTGCTCCTGAGAACACCGCAGCCTCGCTTAGTTCTGCTCGACGACGAGCCAGTCGTCGGCTGCGTTCGACCAGGCACCGTTCTCCAGCATCACCGGGAAGCCGGCGTGATTGGGGTTGTGGCTGTCGCCGGTCCCGAACTCGTACGGCGTGCCGACCATCTCGTTCTCGATCGGCTCCATGTTCTGCAGCGCCTCGGTGACCGACTCTCGGGTGATGTCACCCTTGATCGACTTCAGCACCTCGACCAGGTAGGTGGCCGAGAGGTAGCCGCCCTGGGAGAAGGACGTCAGCGCCAGATCATTTTGCGTCATGAGGTCGCGCCAGTCCTTGTTGGCCGTGGCGCTGGGGTCGGTGAACGGCAGGAACTCTGCGGGCAGATAGACCTTCTGGCCCGCCGGCGCTGCCTTGGCGAACTGCTGGGAATAGACCGAGGTCAGGAACAGCCAGGTGACGTCGGTGATGTTCTGGGCCCTCGCTGCCTTGAGCAGGCCCAGCGCGTCCGGCTCCACGAAGTTCGTGAAGACGGCGTCGCAGCCCTCCTTCTTGATCTTCACGGCCTGGGGCGTGTAGTCGGCATTGCCGTAGGGAACGCTGTCGTCGAAGAAGACGAGCTCCTTGCCGGTCGCCTTGCTCCACGCGTCGATGGACGCCTGGTAGGCGGGCTTGGTCGCGCCCGTGATGGAGACGAACCCACAGATCTTCTTCAGACCGAGGTTCTCCGATCCGATCGTCAGCGTCATCTGCGAGTCGAGGAAGGGGCCGGCGTTCACGGGTGCCATCACCGGGCTGGAGAAGCAACCCGGTCCGACTCCGGTGCCGACGACATTCATGATCTTCTGCTGCTCGTAGAACTTGCCGTTGACGTCGCAGTCGACCAGGCTCGCGCCGCCGACCAGGGCGACGGCGTTCTTCGTGGCGACGAGCTCGCGCGCCAGTTGCGTCGCCGTCGCGGGGTCGGCCTTGTCGTCCGCCGCCGTGTATTCGATCTTGCGACCGTTGATGCCGCCATCGGCGTTGACCCGGTCGAATACCGCCTTCGCTGCAGCAGAGGCCTCCGGGAACGTAGCCGGGCCGCTGAGGGCGTTGACCGAGCCGAGGACGATGGGATCGTCGGAGCCGGAGCTTCCGGCGTTGCCACCGCAGCCGCTGAGTCCAGCAGCGGCGGCCAGGGCCGTCGCGAGGACGATGATTCGCTTCATGTTGATGAGCCTTTCGATAGGACACCGGAACTCGATCAGCGCCAGCGTCCTCGCCAAGGTAGAAAGAAGTGACCCTTTGGGGCTTGGCTGAGCGGGTAGGGAAGTTGACACTGCGGGCACGCCGGGCATGCGGGCGACGAAGAATGGTGCGACTCCGCGCGGGGCGGAGACAAAAGCAGTCAACGTGACCGGCGTCACGTGCGTCTTCCGCGAATCGGACATCCGACTTGCCGGATTCGGACATCCGAGGTCTGTCCCTCAGCGAGTGCAGATCGTGCCTTCGACCTCGCCGAATGTGATCGCGCCGGCCATGGCGCGCAGCGTGATGGTGTCGCCGTCCTGCAGGTAGGTGCGAGTGGTGCCGTCGGCGAGGGTGTACGGCTGCGTGCCGCCCCACGACAGCTCCAGAAGTGATCCGCGTTGATCGCGGTCGGGGCCGGAGATCGTGCCGGATCCGTAGAGGTCACCCGTACGCAGTGACGCGCCGTTGACCGTCATGTGGGCGAGCATCTGGGCCGGTGACCAGTACATCGAGGCGTAGGGCGGCCGTGACACCACCGTGCCGTTGATGACGACCTCGAGGTCGATCGCGTAGCCGGCAGGTTCGGCGACCCGCAGGTAGTCCAGCGGCTCGGGATCCTGTCCAAGCAGCGGCACTCGAGCATCCCGGATCGCCGCGAGCGGGGTGACCCACGGCGAGATCGACGTCGCGAACGACTTCCCGAGGAACGGACCCAGCGGGACGTACTCCCAGGCCTGGAGGTCGCGGGCCGACCAGTCGTTGAGCAGTGTGACGCCGAAGACGTGGTCGGCGAACGCGTCCGCGGACACCCGCTCCCCCAGCGTGCTGGGCACCCCGACGACGAACCCCAGCTCGGCCTCGATGTCGAGCGCCTGCGACGGCCCGAACCCCGGCCGCCCGTCAGATCCCGGACGGCGTTGACCGTGAGGTCGCACGATCGGTGTGCCCGACGGGACGACCGTGCCGGCACGACCGTGATAGCCGACTGGGAGGTGGCGCCAGTTGGGCAGCAGCGGTTCTGCATCGGGCCGGAAGATCTTGCCGACGTTCGACGCATGATCGAGCGAGGCGTAGAAGTCGACGTAGTCGGCCACCGCGAACGGCATCCGCGGCTCGACCTCGGCCAGCGGGATGCGACCGGCGGAGGAGGTGGCCAAGGTGTTCTGCAGCCATGCACGTACGGCCGACCACATGCCCGGCCCGGCAGCCATCAACGGCGCGAGGTCCGGACCGGCGAGCACCGAGGGGTCGAAGGACGGCGTCGAAGACGCAGCCAGCGCCGCAAGGTCGACCACCTCGTCCTCGAGGCGTACGACCACGAACCGACGGCCCTGGTGCATGACGACGCCATAGGGCAAATGGTCCAACCCGAAGCCACTCATGCGATCAGCCTGCCAGCACGACGCACCCGCAGCCTTGAGCGTGCGCGCAGGCCACTGGGCATTCCACGCAGACTCGACTACGTGCCGGAGCGTGACCCGCGATCCTCCGACGGCGTGCGGCCGAATCGAGCTCGGAACAACCTGGTGAAGTGCGCCTGCGATGCGAAGCCCCAGCGTCCGGCGATGTCGGCGATCCGGTGCCCTTCCATGGAGGGCGAGGTGAGGTCCAGACGGGCCGCCTCCAGGCGACGTCCCTGGATGTACTGCGCGACCGTGGTGCCCTCGGTGGCGAAGGCACGGTTGAGGTGACGCGAGGTGACCCCCACGGCGTGCGCGACTCGATCCGTGCAGAGGTCGAAGTCCCCCAGGTGGGTGGCGATGAACTCCTTGGCCGACAGCAGGTGCGCCGCACCGTTCGGCGTCCCCTTGCCTGCTGTCATCGTTCCCAACAGGTCCAGCAGATGATCGCCGGTCGAGTGCCGAGCCGCGCCAGGATCCTCCACCAGCCCGAGCAGCATCCGCCTGAGCGCACGGGCGGTCACCGCTGCCGGCCCGACCCCGTCCGCGGCGACCTTGAGCGGCACCCCGGGCGTGGGCGCGCAACGTTCTTCGAAGACCGACTTGGGTACGTCGACAAGGATCTGGCGCATCGTGCTGCTGAACCCGAACAGGTACGGCACGTCCGTCTCGTACACGATCACGTCGCCGGCGCCGAGCGTTGCGCAGCCCTCCGAGTGGTAGAAGAACGCGTCTCCTTCGAGCAGGACCGAGGCGAACACCGCGTCCTTCGGCCGTTCCCGGACCAGCTGTGGCGCCCGCTCGATGACATGGGCGTTGCCCGCGATGTTGGCGACCCGGAAGCCGCCGACATCGAGATTGAGCTCGCTGGCGACCAGACCCTCGGCGACGTACGACGAACAGGTCAGTCCTACGAGCGCCTCGGCGTTGTAGTGCTCCCAGAACGCCAGGCGATCCTGCGGCTCGATCCCGGCTGTCGAGACAGACGAGACTACGGAGGCTGCTGACATGGCGTACTCCTCTCGGGTCTTCAGACCGTCAGATATCCGCCGTCCACTGGTAGGACGACTCCCGTGACGTAGGCGGCAGCGGGCGAGGCCAGGAAGACGTACGCATCCGCCACGTCCGCAGGGGTCCCCCACCGGCTGATCGGGAGACGCGACATCACCGCCGCGGATGCCTGAGGGTCTGCCTGCAGTCCCTGCGACAGCGGCGTGTCGATCCAACCGGGAGCGATCGCATTGACCCGGATCCCCTCCCCGGCGTACTCCGCCGCCAGCGAGCGCGTGAGCTGGGCGATCCCGCCCTTGCTGGCGCTGTAGGCCGGTCGGTCGGCGGCGCCGAAGTAGCTGTACATCGAGGCAGTCGTCACGACCGAGCCACGGCGCTGCGCCAGTAGCGGCCGAGCCGCTTCGGCCACCCGCATGGTCGCCCCGAGGTTGACTGCCAGCACCTGGGCGAAGACCTCGAGGTCGTACTCGTCGCGATCGCGGCTGATCCCCGCGCAGCACAGCAGGACGTCGAGTGCGGGCACGCCGGACATGAACGCGGACACCGCCTTGGCGTCGGTCACATCCAGCTCAACCACGCGTACGCGCTCGTGCACTGGGGTGTGAGGACTTCGGGCATTGAGTCCTACGGCCAGGACGTCGGCCCCGAGCTCGGCGAAACGAAGGGCTGCTCCAGCACCGATCCCTGACGTCCCTCCCGTCACCAGAACCGTCCGGCCCTCGAACAGGTTGCTCTGCCAGCTCATGGTCGTTTCTCTCCCTCGCAGTGGATCAGTGTCTTGATGCCGTCGCCCGGGTCCGAAACCATCCGCATCAGGGCACCCGGTCCCTCGTCCAGTCCCACGACATCGGTCACCATCGCGGCCAGGTCCAGCCGCCCCTCTGCGCACATCTGGATGAGCTCGTCATGGCAGTCGCGGTATCCGACGCTGGTCGTGATCGTCTGCTCGTTGTTGAGCAGGCGAAATGCCGGCAGCACGAGCTCGTCGACGAGGCCGAGGAGGAGCAGCTCGCCCCCGGTCCGCAGTCCGGCGAGTGCCAGGTCGAAGGTCTGCTGACTCCCGACGACTTCGAACGCGACGTGGACGCCGACCCCGTCGGTTGCCTGGCCCACCGCGGCGGCGACGTCATCGTCCGGCGAGAGGACAACGCTTGCGCCGAGCTTGGCGGCGAGCTCGCGGCGAGCGGGGCGAGGATCGATTCCGATCACCGCCGCGGCGCCCTTCTCACGCAGAAGTGCGCACACGAGCAGCCCCACCGGACCCAGCCCCACTACGAGGACCGCCTGTCCCGCGGCGAACGTTGACCGACGGATGCCGTGCAACGCGACCGCCGCCGGCTCGAGGACGGCGGCCGCGGCGAGATCGAAACCGTCGGGCAGCGCTCGCACCATGTACTCGGGCACGACGGCGTACTCGGCCATTCCACCGTCGCCCATGAGGCCGGCGAAGCCGGATCCCACGCACACCTCGTAGCGACCCTCCCGGCACGCGGTGCACGTCCTGCAGCGGTAGTTCGGCTCCACCGCGACGCGGGTCCCGAGCGGCAACGCGTCCACGCCGTTCCCCACCGCGACCACCGTGCCGGAGAACTCGTGCCCCAAGGTGATCGGCGCCCTCGTTCCCGACAGTGCATGTGCGGTGCTCACCGGAATGGCGTGCGGGCCGTCGGCGATCTCGTGGAGGTCGCTCCCGCACACACCGCAATAGGCGACCGCCACCAACACCTCACCGTCGCCGGGCGGCGAGATGTCGAACGTCTCCAGCCGAAGATCGCCGGCTGCATGCCAGCGGACCGCGCGTGCTGTCGTCATTGGTGTCCCTGGGTCCTGAACTTCGGGCGCTCAGCGGATCAGGGTGTCGACGTAGTCGGCGCCGATCCCCACCTTGTCGTAGTGCTCCCGGCAGAGAGCCAGGTAGTCGTGCACGTCGAAATGACCGTCGCTGTTGCCGTCCTCGTCGAGCCAGATCAGCGGACCAGTGACCACGAAGAAGCAGCGCATCGGCTCATCGGACTCGTACGCCACGAGGGTGTGTCCCTCGCCCGGGGTCTCGTAGACGAACGACCCTTCCGTCGCTGTCCACGGCTGCTCGAGGTATCCCCACTTGCCGCTGATCGTGTAGGCGAACACCTCGTGCGGGTGGTAGTGCCGGTTGACCAGGCCGGCGGACTTGGCCCACAGGACATCGGCCCAGCGGTTGTCGCGAGGTGAGATCCACAGGGGGCGGGAAGCGACGGTTTCGCTGAAAGGCACGTAGTAGCGCTCGTCCTCGACGGGCGCGAACTGGTGGAAGACTTCCGGCTGGGCGTCGGGCTTGAGGGCGTTCTCGATCGGCTTGAGGTCGCGCCAGAATTCCGAACCAGGTGTTTCAGGCATGGTCGTCGATCCTTTCGAAGTGCGGGCGTCACGCGGTGCGGCGACGTACGCAGTCAACGTGACCGGCGTCACCCGCGTCTTCCACGAATCGGACATCTGTTTTGCCGGTCCTGGACATCGTGACGTCCGCTCGCGCGCGCCCACTTGCTGCACCACGCACAGCTGTTGATCGGAGGCGCACGACTTAGCCTGCGGTGCGGACGCATGCGTTCGGCCCGATTCAGACTCGCCCATGTGACGCGGGCCACTCGCCGAGCGGCGAGCCCATGCCTATGTCAAGGCGCTCCCGCGAACAGGAAGAGGATTGTCATGTCCACACTGCACAAGACGTTGTCAGGGCTGAGCGTTCGCCGGGCTGCGCTGTTGCTGCTGCCGGTAGCTCTCGCCGGCGCCATGATCGCGGTGCCGCCGGCGACCGCGCAGACGCCGACTCCGGTCGCTGTGCCTACCGCAGCCCTGTCGGAGGTCAATGTTCCTGGAACATCGCCGATGTCGGCGACGGCCGTTGACCTCGCGGCTGTCGGCTACACCGCGCGCGAGTTCTACGCGGAAGGCCAGGCCAACGGGTACGCCGGCGCGACTGCCGGCGCGCTGACGACCGCCTCCGTACTGGACGGCGGCAACCCGTATCGCACGCGCGTCATGGTGCGCTACCCGAAGGCCGACAGGTTCAACGGAACGTTGGCCGTGGAGTGGACCAACGTCACCATCGGGGTCGACTTCGAGTTCGCGGCCGCCGAAGCCTCGGAGTACCTGCTCCGCGAGGGCTACGCGGTCGCGGTCGTCTCCGCACAGCGCGTCGGTGTCGAGCGGCTCAAGACCTGGAGCCCCGCCCGCTACGCCGGACTCTCGGTGGACGTCAACAAGTGCGGCGACGGCGGGACGTCGCTGTGCACCGGAGACCCGCTGTCGTACGACATCTTCGCGCAGGTCACCCAGGCGCTGAAGGGCAACGTCGGTGGCGCGGCCGCGCCGATGCCGGGCCTGAAGGTCAAGGACGCGATCGCCATCGGTCAGTCCCAGTCGGCCGGCCGCCTGGCGGTCTACTACAACACCGTCCAGCCGCTGCACGACGTCTTCGAGGGCTTCGCGCTCTGGGACCGTTCGGGCCAGCTCCGATCCGATCTGACCGTCCCTGCGATCGGCGTCGCCTCCGAAGGACTCGGCGGCTCGTTCGGTGGCGCGCGATGGACGACGTCCGAGTACACGCGCAAGTGGGACATCGCCGGCGCGACGCACGCCTCGCTCTACGGCGCCGAGTACATCGAGGCGATCGCGCAGCGCGATCAGTCGATCCAGGCACCCGACGGCCAGCCGATCACCTTCTTCCAGTGGATCGAACCCGCCTGCGTCAAGCTTCCGCCCTTCACGACGGTGGACGTGGGTCTGGTCTACAACAAGGCCATCGACTCGGTACGCACCTGGTCCAGGACCGGCAAGCCCGCCGCCCCCTCACGGAGCTTCGTGACCACCGACGCAGGGACCGTCGTACGCGATGCCGACGGCAAGGTTGAGGGCGGGATCCGGCTCCCCCAGTTCGTCGTGCCGACAGCTGACCAGGGAGCGCTCAACGGGCCCGCATTCCCCTGCAACGTGTCCGGTTGGCACCGCTACTACTCGGACGCGGAGCTCAAGGCGATGTACAAGACACACGCCCAGTACGTCTCCAAGGTGCGGAAAGTCATGACCCCGCTGGTGTCGGAAGGCTACGTGCTGCCGGCGGACGCCGCGGCGGCCATTCGCGACGCTGCCCGCTCGGACGTGGCAAGGTAGTCGACCTACTCAGGTGGGTCGACAAGGCCCGTGACCGGCACTTCTGCTGGTCATGGACGCTGTGATCACCCACACGAGCGTGGACGTCGGCACGCGGGCGTCCACGTCACGGAGATTCCTATGCGACGGGTCGGGGCGGTGCAGATCCGCTCCGACCCAGGTCCTTACCTTGCCTCAGCCCTTGCGTGAAGGCAGCCGCAGACTGTTCCTAACCAGGTCGACCGCACACATTCTTCCGGGTCAACCGCGTAGATCCGTCGAGAGCCATCGCCAACCCTTCCCATGGGACCCACATCCCGGCTCACAGGCCAGCCTGGCAGCTTTCACCCGAGCAACGGGTTGGCCACGATCGCCGTGCCACGGTTCAGACCCTGCGGAAGAGTGCCGCCATGGCTTGCCCACCACCGATACACATGGTGACGATCCCCGTCTCGAGGTCGCGCCGAACAAGGTCCTTGGCAACCCGCAGAGCCAGGATCGCCCCTGTGGCACCGACCGGGTGACCGAGCGCGATCGCGCCGCCATACGGGTTCACCATGGCGGGGTCCAGCTTGGCATCTCGGATCACCGCAACCGCTTGGGATGCTCGTCCTCGGCGACCGTCAACGGCTTGCGCCCGCCCACCTCGACCGGAGCGATCTCCTCAGCGAAAGCCTGCCGCGCGGCCTCCGTGGCGGCACAGCGCTGGGACTCCACGGCGAACTCGTCCTGCTCCAGCCGCGTGACGCCATACTTGGCCGCGACGTTCTCCGCCGTCTTCCCCATGTGGATCTGATGGAACGGATCGGTCAGCATCGTCACCGTGCCGTCGACCAACTGCCGGTCGCCGAGCTTGTAGCCGTTGCGGGCATCGAAGTCGTAGAAACGCATCCGGGTCATCGACTCGTCACCACCGGCGAGCGTCAGGTCGAGGCCATTCCACCGCATCTGCATCGCAGCCGACCAGATCGCCTGCAGCCCTGACCCGCACAGACGGTTGACCGTATAACCCGGCACACTCGGGGGCAGCCCGGCGCCGATGGCTACGCGCCGTGCGTTGTATGCGTCCGGACCCACCTGGCCGATGCAGCCCATGACCACCTCGCCGATTTCGGACGGATCGACGTGCGAGCGGTCCAGGGCCGCCTTCGATGCCGTAGCCCCGAGCTCATGGGCAGGAACGCTCTTGAACACCCCTCCGTAGCTCCCGATCGGAGTCCGCGCCCCGTCGACGAGAACGATCTTCTCTGCTTCAGGCATGCTTCCATCCAATCCGTGACGACGGCCTCGGTCCCGAGGGCCGGGTGTTCAGTGCGACCTCGTGCAGAACGGTCACCGAGACGAGCAACGCGCCGATCAACCAGCGTTCTGCCCCGAGCGCAACGGCTGCGGCGAGCAGGCAGGACAACGAGTAGGCGCTTGAACGCAGCCTCGTCGGATTCGCCATGGGAACCTCCACTCTGAGGAATGTGACGAATCTGACGTTAAGCAGGCCCGACGGGGCCTGCCCCCTCCCCTCAGGGAGGGGATTTGGACCGGGCAATGCAGGTCACTCCCAGCTCACGTCCCAGCGCGTCCCTGATCGAGGGTGTGCAAGCGTCCCGATCGACAAACCCATCCCGGTCGGGCTCGAATCCCCCGGTTCCCTGAGGTGTCCATCCGGATCGGCCGTTCACACCGTGTCGTCGATTCGTACAACGACAGGGAGATCCGAATGACTGACACGATCGGCGTAGTCGGTGGTGGCCTGATGGGCTCAGGAATCGTCGAGGTTGCGGCGCGTGCCGGACTCGACGTCGTCAACATCGAGGTATCGACTGCCGCATCCCGCGAAGCAGCCGCCCGCGTCGAGTCGTCACTGACGCGGGCGGTGTCGCGAGGGAAGATCTCGGCGGCAGACGCTGAAGCGGCATTCCAGCGGGTTCGGTTCACCGATGACATGACGTCGCTGGCTGATCGTGGGCTCGTCATCGAGGCCGCCTCCGAGAACGAGACGATGAAGCTCGCACTGTTTCGGAAGCTCGGTCACATCCTGAGCCGCGAGGACGCCATCCTCGCCTCGAACACTTCCTCCATCCCGATCGCCAAGCTGGGTGCCGCCTCCGGGCGTCCCTCTCTCGTGATGGGTGTCCACTTCTTCAACCCGTGCCGGTCATGCAGCTCGTCGAGCTCATTCCCTCGCTGTCCACGTCTGCCGAGACCGTCTCACGCATGCATTCCTTCGTAGGTGACACGCTGGGCAAGCGAGCGATCGAGGCTACGGACCGCGCAGGGTTCGTCGTCAACTCACTTCTCGTGCCCTACCTGCTCAGCGCCATCAGGATGCTCGAGGCCGGCTACGCCTCCGCAGACGACATCGACCGGGGCATGACGCTCGGCTGCGGCCACCCGATGGGACCACTCGCGCTGACCGACCTGATCGGGCTGGACACGGTCCAAGCGATCGGCCGGTCCATGTACGACGAGCTCAAGGAACCGCTGTACTCCTCGCCGCCGTTGTTGGACCGGATGGTCGACGCCGGCCTGCTGGGTGCGAAGTCGGGCAAAGGTTTCTTCGACCACCCGAAGGGGTAGGGGCGCGGTGGCCTCAAATCCCATCCCTCTCTCCCGGGGGTGGGACGAACGCATCCCTCGTTACGGTGCCGGTGTCAGCAGGTGGCGTACGTCACACCCGATCACCGCGAATGACGGCCAAGGCCCGCCAACCATATGTAGAGGAGACCCAGTGCAGTCCACCGATGGAACAGCGCCGATCTGGACGCCGTCCGACGACCGTCTCAGATCGGCCAACGTCGAACGGTTTCGTCGCTGGGTCTGTGAGCGCAGGGGTGTCAACCTCCCAGATTACCCCGCGCTACACGAATGGTCGGTCCGCGAAGCCTCCGGGTTCTGGGCTGATCTGTGGGAGTTCTTCGAGGTCGACAGCAAGACGCCGTGGACGGCTGTCCATGACGGTCGGGAGATGCCGTACGGCCGCTGGTTCCTGGGCGCCAGATTGAACTACGTCGACCACGTCTTCCGTGAGGCGGATCCCGATGCCGTCGCAATCCGTTCCGTCGGGGAGCCTGGCGCAACGGCTGCTCGGGATATCACGTGGGCCGAGCTCCGAGGTGATGTCGCGGGGTTCACCGCGACGCTTCGCGAGGCCGGCGTCGGCCGCGGCGACTTCGTCGCGGGCTACGTACCCAACATCGCCGAAGCGGTCGTCGCGTTCCTGGCCACGGCGAGCCTCGGAGCGGTCTGGGCATCCTGCGGCCAGGACTACTCCCCCGCCGCGGCCGTCTCCCGCCTCGGCCAGCTGTCTCCGGTCGTCCTGGTCACAGCCGACGGCTATCGCTACAACGGGAAGGCGGTCGATCGCCGGGATGCCGTGGCAGAGATCCGCCGCGGCATCCCGTCCATCCGCCAGACGGTCATGATCCCGCGGCTTGGCCTACCCATCGATGACGAGCCCACAGTCCTCACCTGGGCCGGGGCGATCTCGCCGGACGTCCCTCTTCGGACCGAGGCAGTTCCCTTCGACCACCCTCTCTGGACGCTCTTCTCGTCCGGGACCACAGGGAAACCGAAGGGAATCGTCCACGGCCACGGGGGTGTCCTGCTCGAGCATCTGAAGCAGATGAGCTTTCACCTCGACATGGACTCGGACGACACCTACTTCTGGTACACGTCCCCGAGCTGGATGATGTGGAACTTCCAGGTCGCCGGACTCCTCGTGGGAGCGACCATCGTGTGTTACGACGGTAGCCCTGGATATCCGGATCCTGGCGCGCTATGGGAGATCGCGGCGGACTGCCGGGCAACCGTCCTGGGCACCAGTCCGGCGTACCTTCTGGCGTCTGAGAAGGCCGGCCTTCACCCAGCTCACGACAACGACCTGAGCCACCTCCGCATCCTCGGTGCCACAGGCTCCGTGCTGCCCCCGAGCTCGTACCGCTGGGCCGCCGAGCACGTCGGCACCTCCGTAGCGGTCGCTTCGACAACCGGCGGCACCGACGTGGTGAGCGCCTTCGCAGGAGCTGTGCCGGTGATGCCGATCTGGCCCGGTGAGCTGTCCGTGCCATGTCTCGGAGTGTCCTTGGAGGCGTGGGACGAGAACGGCAGGAGCGTGCGTGACGAGGTCGGCGAGCTCGTGATTACACGCCCCCTCCCATCGATGCCCGTGAGATTCTGGGACGACCCGGACGGCGAGCGGTATCGCCGTGCCTACTTCGGCAAATACCCCGGCGTCTGGTGTCACGGCGATTGGATCACGATCACCTCCCGCGGTTCGGTCGTCGTCCATGGCCGGTCGGACTCGACCTTGAACCGCAACGGCGTCCGGATGGGCAGCTCCGACATCTACGAGGTCGTCGAGAAGCTGCCCGAGGTGGCCGAGGCGCTCGTGATCGGCGCCGAGGAGTCCGACGGGTCCTACTGGATGCCCCTGTTCATCGTGCTGGCCGAGGACACCGCTCTTGACGACCGGCTCGTCGCGACCATCCGAGACGCGATCAGGTCGCAGGCATCTCCGAAGCACGTTCCGGACGCCGTCTACGCCGTTCCCGGGATCCCCCACACCCGCACCGGGAAGAAGCTGGAGATCCCGGTCAAACGCATCCTGCAGGGTGCCCCGCCCGAGAGTGTCGTCGACCCCCAGTCGGTCGACGATCCGTCCCTGCTGGAGTTCTTCGCCCGTACGGCACGTGTGCGCCGTGAATCAACGACCAGACAGGAATCTGCCTCATGAGCGAGCTCATCAATGACCGCGTGCGCTGGAGCATCAATGGCCAGGTGGCCACTGTGACCCTCGCCCGACCCGACGGAGGAAACGGCTTCGACCTCGCCATGGCCGAAGCGATCCGCGAGGCGGCGAAACGCGTCCACGACGGCTCGAAGAAAGGCACGGTCCGGGCCGCGATCGTCGCGGCCGAGGGGCCGGCGTTCTCAGTGGGTGGCGATCTGCAGTACTTCGCCTCGTCGGCCGAGCGGGACAAGGAGATGGACAAGGTCGCCGGCGCCATCCACGACGCTCTGCGGCTGCTCGCCGGCGCCGATGCGCCCGTGATCACGGTCGTGGAGGGAGTCGCAGCGGGAGGCGGCATCGGCCTCGCGCTGACCGGTGACATCGTCCTGGCCTCGCCCCGGGCGAAGTTCCGGATGGCCTACACAGCGGTGGGCCTGAGCCCTGACTGTGGCACATCGTGGATCGTTCCCCGGCTGATCGGAGAGGGACGGGCTCTCGACCTCGCGCTGACCAACCGCGTGGTGTCGGTCAAGGAAGCAGCGGAGTGGGGGTTGGTGAGTCGAGTCGTCGAGGACGACGTCCTGTCGGAGGCGCAGGCTCTCGCCCGATCACTCGCCGGAGGACCCTTCGCAGCACTCAGCAGGACGAAGCGGCTCATCAGGTCGAGCGCGACGGCTTCCTTCTCAGAGCACCTCGACGACGAGGCGGCTTCCATCTCCGCGCTCGTCGCCTCTTCCGATGGCATCGAGGGCATCGACGCGTTCCTCGGCAAGCGTGAACCGAAGTTCACCTGATCACTCGTTCACCTAAGGAGAAGCCATGTCCACTCGTCGAATGAAGCGTCGGAGCCGATCGGCCCTCTTCGCGGTGTTGCTCCTGGCGGCATGCGCCGGCTGCAGCTCGGCCACCGCTCGGCTTACGGGGAAGGACGACGGGCGGCCGGTGGTGCTCACCAGCTTCACGGTGCTCGAGGACATCGCGGAGAACGTGGCCGGCGATCACCTGCGGGTGGAGTCCATCACCAAGGTCGGCGCAGAGATCCACGGCTACGAGCCGACACCGCGTGATGTCGCAAAGGCCTCGGAGGCCGACCTCGTCCTCGACAACGGGCTGAACCTGGAGGCCTGGTTCGGCCAGTTCATCGAGTCAGCAGACGTCCTGCACGTAGTCGTCTCGGAGGGGGTCGATGCCATCGACATCACCGGCGACGCCTATGCCGGCAAGCCGAACCCGCACGCGTGGATGAGTGCGGTCAACGCCCAGATCTATGTGGACAACATTGTTGACGCATTCTCGGACCTGGCCCCTGAGCATGCAGGGGACTTCCTCGCCAATGGCAGGGCATACAAGGCCGAGCTCCAGGCGGTCCAGCACGAGATGGTCACGAGGCTGAAGGAGGTTCCGGAGAGCAAGCGGGCTCTGGTCTCCTGCGAGGGAGCCTTCTCCTACCTGGCACGAGATGCAGGTCTGACGGAGAAGTACATCTGGCCCGTCAACGCGGAGCAGCAGGCCACGCCGAAGCAGATCACCTCTGCCATCGAGTTCGTCGAGACCAACGAAGTGCCGGCCGTCTTCTGCGAGTCGACAGTGTCGGGCAAACCCATGAAGCAGGTCGTTCACGCCACCGGAGCAGCCTTCGGAGGCACCTTGTACGTGGACTCGCTCTCCGAGTCCGACGGACCTGTGCCGACGTACCTGGACCTGCTCCGCTATGACGCAGACACGATTGTCGGTGCACTGACTGGAGGCGACTTGTGATGTCCGAGATCGAGATCGATGACCTGCACGTCCGCTACGGCGCGGTGCATGCCCTGGACGGCGCGATCCTCCGCGTCGAGTCCGGCCGCGTCACGGCCCTGGTCGGCATGAACGGCTCGGGGAAGTCGACGCTCTTCAAAGCGATCATGGGGCTGGTCCGTCCCAGCGCGGGCGGGGTCACGATCGGGGGTCTCTCCCCCACAGCGGCGCGTCGAGGCGGTCTGATCAGCTACGTACCGCAGAACGAGTCGGTGGACTGGACGTTCCCGACGTCAGTGCGGGACGTAGTGATGATGGGCCGGTACGGCCACCAGGGCTTCACCCGCCGTCCGCGAGGCGCCGACCACGCCGCGGTGGCGGAAGCACTCGCCCGGGTCGAGCTGACCGAACTCGCCGACCGGCAGATCGGCCAGCTCTCGGGCGGACAGAAGAAGCGTACGTTCGTCGCTCGAGGTATCGCCCAAGGCGCCCGTGTCCTCCTGCTCGACGAGCCGTTCGCCGGTGTGGACAAGCGCTCCGAAGCCACCATCATCAGGCTGCTGAGGGACCTGGCTGCGGACGGCCGCACGATCTTCTGCTCTACCCATGACCTGCATGGCCTTCCCCAGCTGGCGGACGAGGCCGTTCTGCTCAAGCGCCACGTCCTGCTCCACGGAGCGGTCGAAGAGGTGCTCCAACCCCACCAGCTGGCTCGGGCCTTCGGTCTCGAGACGCACGACCTGACCGCGGTTCAGAGCCTGGACGGTGTCGCATGAGCACCCAGATCGGTCTCCTCGACCTGGTCCTCGAACCGCTCCAGTACGAGTTCATGGTTCGCGCGCTCCTGACCACGGCCATCGCGGCGGTCCTGTGCGCGCTGCTGTCGTGCTGGCTTGTCCTCGTCGGATGGTCCCTCATGGGCGACGCCGTGTCCCACGCCGTCCTTCCCGGTGTGGTCGTCGCCTACATCACGGGCGTTCCGCTCGTGCTCGGTGCACTTGGCTTCGGGGTCCTGGCCGTCCTTGTCATCGGAGCGATCTCGGCCACCAGCCGCGTCAAGGAGGACGCGGCGATCGGGATCGTCTTCACCACGCTGTTCGCGCTCGGCCTGGTCCTCATCTCGGTGACGCCGAGCCAGAAGGACCTCAACCACATCATCTTCGGAAACATCCTCGGTGTCTCGGAGACGGATCTCGCCCAGGTCGCCGCACTAGCGGCAGTCGGGATGGCAATCCTGCTCCTGAAGAGGCGTGACCTGACCCTGTACGCCTTCGACCCCATCCACTGCCACACACTGGGCATCTCCACCCGTGGTCTGCGATCGCTGCTCCTGGGCATGCTCGCACTCACATCAGTGGTATCCCTCCAGGTGGTCGGAGTGGTCCTTGTGGTCGCGATGCTCATCATCCCCGGCGCGACGGCCTATCTCCTCACCGACCGGTTCCGTCGGATGCTCCTCATCGCACCTGTCACCTCGGTGGCGTGCTCGATCGTCGGCATCTACCTCAGCTACTGGATCGACGCAGCCTCCGGTGGGCTCGTCGTGGTCGTACAGGGAACCGTGTTCTTCGTGGTCTACCTGCTGAGTCCCCGACACGGCCTGATCGCGAAGCTGCGGCTGGCACACGGGAGGGCCGGAAGTTCGTCCGCGCCTGCGGCGACAGCCTCGACCGGATGAGTCACCCGTCCGTGCCACGCACAGCCGTCCACACGGCAATCGCGTCCCGTGTCGGCCCCACATCGTGGACCCGGAGGATCCGGGCACCACGCTGAGCAGCGACGAGCGCAGCTGCCACCGAGGCAACCATCCGGTCCCCGACGGCACGCCCGGTCAGCACCCCGAGCATCCCCTTGCGCGAAAGGCCGGCCATCAGCGGGTAGGAGGGGGCCACGTCCGCCAGTGAGGCAAGCAGCTGCAGGTTGTGGGGCAGCGTCTTCCCGAACCCGAAACCGGGATCCAGCACGATGGCGTGACGCGGGGTGCCGGCTCGCTCACAGATCTCGGCCTGACCCACGAGGTAGGCGGACACCTCCGCGACCACATCGTCGTACGCGGGATCATCCTGCATCGTCGCCGGCTCGCCCTGCATATGGGAGATGCACACTGCGACTCCGCTGGCAGCGACGGACTCCATCGCTCCCGGCCGTCTGAGGCCACGCACGTCGTTCACCATGGACGCGCCTGCCTCGGCCGCGGCGAGCATCACGGCCGGGCTCGAGGTATCCACCGACACGGGACATGCGGTTCGGTCGACCAGGTCAGCGATCACCGGCACAACACGGTCGATCTCCTCCTGCTCGCCGATGGCTCGCGCCCCGGGTCGCGTCGACTCACCTCCCACGTCGATGAGGTCCGCTCCTTCTTCCACGAGCAGCAGTCCGTGACGTACGGCGGCCGCCTGGGTGGTGAAGCGCCCGCCGTCGGAGAACGAGTCCGGAGTCACGTTCACGATGCCGCACACCAGCGGTGGTCCGTCGTCGTGAATGCGTCGCACCAGCTGCGTCACTCGCTCTGATCTCATGAGTTGACCTCCTTGACGGGCGCGAGGACGCGTGACGAGACGCGCGCGCCGACGAATGCTTCGATGACTCGCTGCCCGTGATCGGTCAGGATCGACTCGGGATGCCATTGGAGTCCTTCGACGTGACTGTGGAGGCGATGCCTGACTCCCATCAGCTCACCGTCGGACGACCACGAGGTCGGCTCCAGGCTCGACGGGAGATCGACGGCACCGACCGTCAGCGAGTGGTAGCGCGCGACCCGGATCGACGCCGGCAGTCCGTGAAGCAGCCCCTCCCCGTCATGGGAGAGAACGTCGGACATACCGTGCACGACGCGGCCGGCACGAACGACACGAGCACCGAACGCCTCGCCGATGGCCTGGTGACCGAGGCAGACCCCGAGCACGGGTGTCGATGCCGCCAGCGCGCGCACCACTGGCACGCAGATCCCGGCCTCCGCGGGCGCGAACGGCCCCGGCGAGAGCAGGAGGTGGGTGAAGACACCCGTCCGACGGAGCGACACCACATCGTCGGGCCTCAGGGCATCGTTGCGTACGACGGCCGCTATGGCACCTGTCTGGATGACCTGGTGGACGATCATGTGAACGAACGAGTCGTAGTTGTCCACGACCAGAACCCTGGGCACATCGGAACCCTGTCCGGCCTCGAAGAACCTGCGGATCCGGGACAGCTCCGATGTCGTCGACGCCGTGCGAAAAGGGGCCGGGCGCGGGAGCCGCGCACTGTCAGGTGACAGCTGTGGCGGCGTACGCGGCCAGCGGCTCCCGATCGCTCGGAGCACCGGCTCGGCCTTGACCCGGCACTCCTCCACCTCCAGCCGATCGTCGGAGAGAGCGGTGATCCCTCCCCCGACGCCCATCCATGCCTTGCCCGGCGAGAACTCCAGCGTCCGGATCGTCACCGATAGCTCCATCCCTGCACCAGGGCTCACGTATCCGATGGCGCCGGTGTAGGCCTCACGCGTCTGCGGCTCGAGTGCGTCGATCAGGCGCATGGCGGCCACTTTCGGCGCCCCCGTCACCGATCCGGGCGGAAACGTGCAGCGCAGGACTTCGCCGTCGTGGACACCGTTCGCGAGCGTTCCGGTGACGTCGGAGACAAGGTGGCGGACCGAGTGCTCCTCGACCCGGTTCAGAGCCGGCACGTCCACGCTGCCGGGCGTACAGACCCGGGCGAGGTCGTTGCGCATCAGGTCGACGATCATGACGTTCTCGGCTCGGTCCTTGGCCGAGCTCGCCAGCTCGCGCGGGTCGGCAGCTGTCGGAGCGGTGCCCTTGATCGGGGAGCTCGTGATGCGTCGGCCTCTACGCCGGAGGAAGAGCTCCGGCGAGAAGCTGGCGATCTCCGCTCCGGGCCAGCCGACGTACGCCGCGAAGTCCGGCTCGAGCGCCCGCCATCCACGCACGAAGACATCGAGCGGGTTACCGCGAAAGTCAGCTTCGATCCGCTGGGTGATGTTGGCCTGGAAGAGGTCGCCGTCTATGATCGCGTCGCGTACGTGACGGATCGACGCCGCATGTGCTGCCTCTCCAGAGGCGCTCGCGAAGTCCCCGAGGTCGTACGGCTCCGGCCTGGCACACGCGGGGCCGGCGGCGAGTCCCTGGAGATCGTGTCGGAAGCGCGCGTCGCGATCCGCGCACCGAGCCGGATCGACATGACCCGTCAGCCGCTCGTACCGCCATCGACCACGCTCTCGGACGAGCACTCGGTCGTAGAACGCGAGACGTGTGACCGGCACCGACGACGGGTGAGCAGGGCCGATGTCCTCGAGCAACCGCCCCAGGCGGTAGCCGAAGGAGCCGATCCACCCACCGCCGAAGCCTCCCTCCACAGCCGGAGGGGCCAGATCGAGCACCGTGAACGGATCCGCATCCGGCTCCAGCACATGCAACGGATCCCAGGCGATCACCGCCCTCCCGTCGTGCCACCGGCCCAGAAGAGCAGCCAGATGAGCACGGTCACGAAGACCGAGCAGCACCGCCCCCGGATCGTGCGGCAGCTCGATCGGGACGCGCTCGACACAGAGCGATGACCCGGCCGTTCCTCCCCAACCTCGCTCGACCACCTTGGATCACTCCTCGCGGAGGAGGAACTCGGAGACCAGTTGGCGCACTCGGTGGTCGTGGGGCGTGGTGCTGTGACCGAGCCCTGGCACCCGAACCACGGTCGCGGACGGCAGTGCCTGCGCGAGTGGGGCCGGGTCACCGGCGATGTCGTCGTCCTCACCGACGATGATCAACACATCACAGGTGACCGCCGCGAGGTCCGGCGGCTCGACGAGCCGCGGCGGGCGCCGGATGACGGCACCCAACGCATCCTGGTTGATCTCGGAGGCCCGGGCTTCCGAGATGACCTCGCGGAAACCGGGTCCGGCGCCATCGGGAGGGCCGTCCGCGAGGGCACGCGTGACGGCATCGCCAGCCTCGCCGGTGAACAGGTTGGCCCCTACTCCGAGCACGGCAAGCCGCCGGACGCGAAGAGCACCGCAGCTCACCAGCCTGAGCAGGAGCTTGCCCCCGAGGGAGAACCCGACCGCGTCGCCCGAGCCGTCGATGTACGTACGGGGTAGCAACGCGCGAAGCTGGCGGTCGATGTCTGCGTAGTCGTCGGAACACGTGGAGGCGCCCGAGCCGTGCCCGGGAAGCGTCGGTGCCACCACGTTCAGCCCGGACCTCCGAAGATCACCGGCCAGCCCGTCCTCGGGCCATGTGCGAGCCGGGGTGCTCCCCCAGCCGTGGACCACAGCGACGGTCCTCTTGGTACGACCCGACCGCGCATCAGTCGTCATGGCGCGGCTCCAACATGACCGAGTCGTTCGAGGCACTGATGAAGACGCTCGTCAGCAGGCGGTACTCGATGAGCCAACGGCCGTCGTCACGAACACATTCGTCGACGACATCGACAACTGCCTGCGGCTCCGTCAGGACTCCCGGTTGACGGCCACGACCTGCGTACAGCGTCAGCACGTACCGGGCACGGGCGCGCAGATCGTCCTGGTGCTGCACGACCAGGTTGGTGACCAGGTGTCGCGACAGACGGGCGCCGGCAGCCTGACGCTTCGCGTACCCCGCAGCGATCTCCTCACGACCGGTCATGGTGATAGCCGGCATCTGGCAGACGCCGTCGGGGGTGAAGTAGCGCTCACCGCCGACCGCCGCCTCATGGTCGACGTTCCACCACGTGTTGATGATCAGGTCGCGCACGTCCTGGGTGGTGTCGAGACGGCGGCCGGCGGGCGAGTCGTTCATGGCCTGATCAGGATCCGATCGTCATGAAGGTCTCGGGCATGTTGTAGGCCCAGCCGTTCATGATCTCCGGGAACTTCTCCGGCGAGGTCTCGGCGATGAAGAACTCCGAGTCGTCGAACTCGTTCATGCCCGCGCTGAACTCGTTGCGGTTTCCGGTCGGGTCGAAGGCGTAGGCGAAGCAGTTCGTGCCGAAGCCCTGGGTGTCCTGCGGGATACCACCCATGTGACGGCCGGGACCGAACTCCCACCGGTTGCCGGTCTCGACGAGCCGGTCCGAGAGGCGGAAGTAGTGGTTGCCGTCCTCGACGGCGAAGGCTACGTGGTGGAGACGGTCGGACTTCCGCTGCGCCTGCATGTACGCCAGGTCGTGGTCGAGCTTGGTCGCTCGCATCCACGAGGCGGCCCACTTGCCGGCGACGGTCAGCACGAGCGACTGCTTGAATCCGAGCACCATCTTCATGAAGTCGGACCACTCCTGCGGGTCGGCCTCGCCGAGCAGGTTGATGTGGTCGATGTCGGTCGGACGGAAGCCGCCGTCCGAGGTCGTCTCGGTGACACCGGCGCGGCGGTTGCCGTCGGCGACGACGAACTCCATGCGGTGGCCGCTGGGCAGGTCGAACCCGAGGATCTCCCCGTGACCCGGACGGTCGGGGCTGCGGTAGCGCTCGTACTCGACGCCGTTCTTCGACAGACGGCTCATCACCTCGTCGAGGTCGTCCTCGTGATCTACGCCGAAGGCGAAGCTGTCGAGGCTCTGGCCTCCCGCGGTGATCGTGAGGTCTGCGGCGTCGCCCGAGCAGGCGAGCAGAGCGCGCTTCTCGTTCTTGTCGAGCACGGTGAGGCCGAGGACGCCCTCGTACCACTCGAGCGCCTGACCGAGCTCCTGGACGCGGATGGCCGCGTGGTCGATGCGGTTGATGGGCATTTCGTTCTCCTTGTGTTGAAGGTGGGCTGGTTGCCCGAAAGGGTCAGGGGTTCCTCAGACCGTGGCGAGTGCTCTGGCTCGCTCCAGCAGGAGGCTGGCGTCGTTGGAGACTGCGAGGAAGGAGGCCGAGTCGAGGCCGGCCGGGGCGGTCGGGCCGTGAGCCGCGCTCACGGCGGTGCCGAGGACGATGTCGTGGCGTCGGGCCACCCCGTCGACGTGGCGCAGCATGTCCGTGAGAGCGGGATCGCTCGTCTCGAGCCCTGCCGTGACGGCCAGGTCAGCCATCCCCACGAACAGGTGGCCGACGCCGGTGGCGGCGATCGCCGAGCAGTTCTCGACCCCCTCCGGGTCCTCGATCTGCGGGATGACGAGGGCCAGCTCAGCAGACTTGCGATAGGCATCGGGGTCGCTTCCGTAGCGCCCCGCGCGCACCGTCGGCCCGTAACCACGCCGTCCGTTCGGCGGTAGCCTCGCGGCCTCGAGCAGCCGCTCGGCCTGTTCAGCGGTGCTGACGTGCGGCACGAGCACTCCGTGCGCACCGGAGTCCAGCACCCGCGCGATGGTGGTGGCGTCGTGGTCCGGCACCCGTACGAGCGGTGGCAGCCCGCTGCCGAGCGCAGCGCCGACGAGTGCGTGCACCTCGGCCGGTCCCAGCGCCGCGTGCTCCATGTCGATGATCACGAAGTCCAGGCCCGCGATGGCGAGCACCTCGATCACATCGCGGTGACCGATCTTGGCGAAGGTGCCGAGTGCCGGGAACGACAGCACCTCTCTGAGGTGAGTGGTCACGGCCCCGTCTCCTCGTCCTCGAGGTCGGGACGCGGGTACTCCGCGGCGTTGATGACCCATCCATCCTGGTTGGAGAAGTCCTCCCGCGGCGGGCAGAAGATGTCGATCAGGTGGTTGCGCACCTGTCCCACGGACTGGCTCGTGTGCAGAGCAGGCGGCGGGATGATCGCGATGGACGGACTGGCCACGAGACGGTGGTCGTCGTCGCGCCAGTCAGAGAGGCTCGAGGTCCAGGGGCTGCGGATGTGGTGGACGTAGGAGCCCTCGAGGGCGAGGGAGCACTGCTCGAAGTCGTCGTGCAGGTGCGGAGACAAGGCACCGGGATCGCGTGGTCCCTGGTCAGGATCGAACCAGTTGACCATGAAGGTCGAGCAGCGGAAGAGCCTCCCGAACCGGGTCGGCTCGTACGGATGATCGGCGATCCGATAGGCCCTGATGCGGTGGCCATCAGCCGGCTCCGGCCAGGCGATCAGCGGTGCGACATGGGCGTGGGGCTCTGCGTAGTCCTCCTGATTGCGGCATCGCGCGACGAGGTCTTCAGACTCGGTCGTGAAGAGCCGGATCACCGGTCCGCCACCATGGACCTCCAGCTCGCTGGGCCCGGGGGGCATGATCAAGAGGGCCGGTCCTTCGATGTCGGCGTCGGGACCGACGTCGGCGGCCGCGCGGACCTGTGTGCCGGCGCGAGGAACCAGCACGACGTACTCGTCCTTCTGCTCGGTGCGCGTGAAGACCGCGCCCTCTGCAGCCCAGCAGAACGCCAGGACGAAGTTCTGGCCGCGGACCCACCAGGTCCTAGAGCCATTGTCGGTCACCTCGTCGGGCGGCACGACGCTGAAGTCGAAGTACGCAGCCGCGGCGGCAGGCTGGTCGGCCGTCTGCGAGCCCTGTAGCCGTTGCGTGGGTGACCTCATGCGATCACGGAGGTTCTGCGGGTCGTAGCTCATGGCGACATCTCCTCGCGCCTGGACGCGGCTTGCACGGTGTTGCGCAGCAGCAGCGCAATGGTCATGGGTCCGACGCCGCCTGGCACCGGAGTGAGCGCGCCAGCCACTTCACGGACCTCGTCGAAGTCGACGTCGCCGCACATGCCGGTGTCGGTGCGGTGGATGCCGACATCGATGACAGTGGCCCCCGGCTGGACATGGTCGGCGCCGATGAGCCGAGGGACGCCGGCCGCCGCGATCAGTACGTCGGCACGGGAGGTCTCGGCAACCAGGTCCTTGGTCCGGCTGTGGCAGACGGTCACAGTCGCGTTCGCCTGGGTGAGGAGCTGTGCCATCGGGCGACCGACGAGGTCGGAACGACCGATCACGACCGCGTGCTTCCCGGCCAGATCGATCCCGGCCTGCTCGAGGAGCAACATGACACCGGCGGGCGTGCAGGGTTGCAGGCCCTGTCGTCCCTGGGCGAGGAGCCCCGCGTTGAAGGTGGTGAGCCCGTCTACGTCCTTGGCGGGATCGATGCGATCGACCACCGCACGGGCCTCGAGATGATCGGGAAGCGGCAGCTGCACCAGGATGCCGTCCACGTCCTCATCGCCGTTGAGCTCCTCGACAAGAGCCTCGAGCTCCCCCTGGGCGATGTCGGCCGGCACCTGCCGGTGGAGGTCGCGGATCCCGGCGGCGGTGCAGAGCTTTCGCTTGTTGGCCACGTAGATGGCCGACGCTGGGTCCTCTCCGACGAGGACGGTGGCGAGGCCCGGCGGCCGGCGCAGCTCGGCCACCGACCTGGCGACACCTTCGCGCACCTCGCGAGCGACAGCCTTTCCGTCGATGATCAGCGCGCTCATGCGAACACCACCGTCGTCCGCCCGAGGCGCAGCACCCGGTCCTCGCAATGCCACTGGACGGCACGAAGAAGGACCGAGCGTTCGACGTCCGCACCCCTACGTTGCAGCACGGCCGCTGTATCGGAGTGGCTGACGCGTACGACGTCCTGCTCGATGATCGGGCCCTCGTCCAGGTCTTCCGTCGCGTAATGGGCAGTGGCGCCGATCAGCTTCACGCCCCGCTGGTGTGCCTGCTGGTAAGGGGACGCGCCGATGAACGCGGGCAGGAAGGAGTGGTGGATGTTGATGACCGGGCACCCGACGCCGGCGATGAAGTCCGAGGAGAGAATCTGCATGTAGCGCGCCATCACCACGAGGTCGAAGTTGCCGGTGAGCAGGCGCAGCTGCTCGGCCTCCGCCTCGGGCTTGGTGGCCTTGGTGACCGGAATGTGCACGAACGGGACACCGAACGAACGGACCTCTTCGGCCAGGTCGGGATGGTTGGAGATGACCAGCCCGATGTCGGCGTTCAGCTCTCCGCGGCGCCAGCGCCACAGCAGGTCGAGGAGGCAGTGGTCATACTTGGACGCCATGATGGCGACGCGCTTCGGGGTGGCTGCCTTCGTGATCTGCCACTCCTCGATGCCGCGCGGGCCCGCCACGTTCTTCGCGAAGGAGCGCTCGAGATCCTCGATGACCAGGCTGAGGTTCTCGACATGGAAGACGACACGCAGGAAGAAGCGGCCGCCGACCGGGTCGGTGGTGGTCTGGTCGGACTCGACGATGTTGGCGCCGTACTCGGCCAGGAAGCTGGCGACCGCGGCAACGATTCCAGGTCCGTCGTCGCACTGCACGAGAAGGCGGCCCAGGTCGTCAGCCTGTGCATCGGCGCCGGCGGCCGGCCGCGGAGGGGACTGGACGGAGGTCTTGGTCATCGTTCTGCCTTCGGTGAGTTGCGGTTGGTGGGCGGGTGAGCGTCGAGTACGGGCGCGCGGCCGGTCGCTCGGCTGTGACGATGGGCGAGGCGGAGCCGGCTCACGCACCCGGACTGCTGTGCGTCAAGCGAGAGCGGGCTCGCTGCGCAGGTCACGACGTCGGCTGTCCTGCTTGTACGGAGCCGGTGCCACGGTGGCGCGGATCTCGGTCTGCGGTTCTCCGGGCTGTCCCCACAGCACCGTGACCTCCGTGCCGGGTTCGCTGTACGCGACGTCGATGAAGCTCAGCGCCAGGGTTTTCTTGAACCAGACGCTGTAACCGGGGTGCGTGGAGTGCCCGATCTTCTCGCCGTCCTTCAGGATCCAGTCCGTCCACGCCGAGACCCACTGGTTCTCGGGCAGGTCCAGCTGCTGGTAGATCGGGCCGTCGTCGTAGAGGGAGGCGTGGATACGCTTCATGTCGTCGCTGTTGAACTCGAGGGTGACGACCTTGCGGGGCGGGTTCGCCATCTCCTCCTCCAGGGCGGCGCGGCCGGGGAAGTCGTGGTCGAACGCGATATTGCGGCCCCAGCCCATCTCGATCGGGCTGCGGTAGAGATCCTCGATGTTCTCGCCGTCCCAGCTGCCGGTGAAGGAAGTCGAGAAGTTGTAGCGGAGCGGTCCGTTGAACGGGGTCGGCTCCCACTCCGGCGGAAGGTTCTCGTCCATGAACTTGCGGTAGTCCGTGAGCGACTCGTCGCCGAGCGCGTTGTAGAAGTGCATCGCACCCGTCGGGTAGCACGCCTCGAGGTGGTTGATCATGAAGTCGCGGGTCCCGAGCCGGCGCATCCCGAAGTCCTTGCCGGCTTCGAGGATCGCCTCGAGGACGGTCGGGTAGTTCTCGATCGGACCCTGGATCTCGAAGCCGATCTCACCGGCCATGCCCTGCCGCAGGAACGTCACCTCGACGTCACCGATCTCGCCGGTCTTGGTGTTCATGAAACGTACGTCTCGCAGGTCGGTCTTGGTGAGCCGCTCGAGCACTCCGAGAGACTTGGGGCCGGAGACCTGGAACTTGTGCGTGAACGGGAAGGTGATCTCGACGTCGTACCCGCCCTTGTGCGCGTTGTAGAGGGTCCACTGGGGCGTCCCGACCTGGTACTCGAAGTCGTCCTCGGCGTGACGCAGCAGGATGCCCTCGGAGATGACCTTGCCGTCGTCGTTGCACTGGATGACATGCTTGGCCTTGCCGACCGGGAACTTCACGAAGTCGTTGACCGAGAGGTCCCGGAAGAGGCGCAAGGCGTCGGGGCCCTTGACCCGGATCTGTGGCACGAAGGACCAGTCGCCGACGTAGCAGTCCTCGTGCCAGGAGCGCTGCTCGTCCATCCAGCCCGAATGCTCCGACGCCCCCATGACCGGGAAGTACGGGACCGGGGGCATCCCCTTGAATGCTCGGAAAGGCGCTGCGTCCGTCATTGGATCCTCCTCGTCGTGTGACCACAACCACAGTGGTCCTTGGCGACGACGCTAGGTCGGCACAGCTGTGACCTGCCCCACAGGAGTCCCCATGGGGATTCGGCCACAGAAATCCCCTCTCCCCACCCACCCCCTGGAGGCGGATGACCACGCCGAATCGCCACTAGACTCAGTGACGGAGGACACATCAGGCGTCCTCCTGTCATCGCCGGAAGGAGGCGCCGCGCTGTGCCCGCTCCTCTGATCGAACGCCAGGAACCGCTCGACGCGCTGGAGCGGCTGGTCCGGACCTGCACCGTCGGCGCGGGGGCGTTGGCTCTCGTGGAGGGTTCGGCGGGCATCGGCAAGACCCGGCTTCTGCGAGAGCTCGTCGCACGATGCCTCGGGTCGGGCGATGCCGAGGTCCTGGAGGCGAGCGCATCCGAGCTCGAGCGCGGCTATCCACTGGGGGTCGTCCTGCGCTTGCTCGAGCGCGCGACCCAGGCCGATCACGACGTGGCCGACGGGCTCTTCCGCGGACACGCAGCGCTCGCAAAGCGGGTGCTCCGTGGCCAGCACGAGGACAGCCCTTCGCTTAACGACGAGTTCGCGTTGGTGCACAGCCTCTACTGGCTGGTGGTCAACCTCGCCGATGCTCGCCCCGTGGTCCTGGTCATCGACGACATCCAGTGGGCCGACGAGCAGTCTCTCCGCTTCCTGCACTACCTCACACAGCGGATCCACGACCTGCCTGTCGCAGTCGTTCTGGCCGTACGGACAGGCGACCAGGCTGCGGATGGCGACACGCTCACCAGGCTCATGCTGGAAGCAGGCCTCACCATCCAGCTCACCGAGCTCACCCGGGAAGGCACCCGCGAGTTTCTCACCGCCACACTGGGAGTCGAGGAGAATCTCGATTCCCTCGTCGACAAAGCCTGGACCTCCACCCGCGGCAACCCTTTCCTCTTGCGGGAGGTGACTGCAGCAACCACCCAACGAGGCATCCGGGCGCTACCCGACAGCGCACCCGACGGGGTCACCCGCAGCGTGAACCTGCGGATCCAGAGCCTGGGCCCGCATGCGGTGGCCCTCGCGCGCGCCGTCTCCGTGCTGGCCGGACCGACGGAGGTCGGTGCCGCCGCGTCCGCGGCTGGGCTGTCGATTGAGGACGCGCTCGTCGCTGCTGACCTCTTGCAGTGCGCACAGATCCTGGACCCAGAGGGCGGGCTGAGCTTCCACCACCCGATCATCAAGTCCGCGGTCTATGCCCGGCTGAGCGCCCAGGAGAGGATCCGCCTGCACAGACGCGCGGCATGTCTACTCCACGAACTGGCCGCCCCGGACGAGGAGGTGGCGCTCCACCTGCTCAGGACGGCGCCCTTCTCCGAGCCGTGGGTCAGCCCGATCTTGCGAGCTGCCGGTCGGAGCGCAGGCCGTAAGGGGGCGCCCGCGACGGCTGCCGTGTTCCTACGCCGAGCCCTTGATCAGGACGATCTCAATGCCATCGATCGCGGGGAGACGCTCATTGCGCTCGGCATCATGGAGGCCGCGGCCGGCGAGACCGAGTCGCTGGTCCATCTCGAACGCGCCCTGCTGCTGCTCGCGGAGCCTCAGCCGCGAGCCCGGGGCATGTACGCGTTAGGCCAGACCCTCTTCCGGTACGGCCGTTCCGCCGAGGCCTTGACTGTGTTCCGTCGCGGGGCCGACGACTTCGCTGCCAGCGACCGTGAACTGTCGCTCCGTTTCGAGGCCGGCTACCTCGCCTCGGCCGCCTATCTCGTCGACCGACCCAAGGACGCCGTTGAGCGTCTCGAGAAACTCGCACCCGATCTCGAGGATGCGCCCACGCTGACTCCAGCAGAGCGACTGATCCTGCTCCACCTAGCCGTCTACCGGGCGATGTCAGAGCCAGCGGCGCCCGACCATGCGGCTCTCGCCCTGGCAGCCCTGGGCGACGGGCTCCAACTGTGGCACGAGACCTCGGACGGAATGACACTCAGCCACGCCGTCCTGGCGCTCACTTGGGCTGGGTCACCGAGCGCAGCCATCAGCGTCGCCGACCGCGTACTGGAAGACGCGCGACAGCGAGGAGACTCGCTGATCTTCGCCGAGATGTCCCTCGCACGAGCCATGGCGGCCTATGCCAAGGGCGACGTCCGCGACGCTATGGCAGACGCGCAGTCCGCCGTCATCGGCATGGCGCGAGGCTGGAAGTCGACCGTTCCGGCGCCACAGGGGATCCTGGCCTACTGCCACCTCGACCGTGGAGAGACCGACGAAGCGGCCACAGTTCTCGAGGAAGCCGAGGCCGGCCTGCGCGAGGGGCCCACCGCGACGCTCAACGTCTGGTTCTACATGGCGAGGGGCCGACTGCGTCTGGTCACCGATCAGTACGACCTTGCGCTCGATGACTTCATGAAGGTCGGCGAGCTTCTCCAGCGCAACGGCTACACGAACCCCGGCTACATGCTGCGCCCCTGGCGTTCTCAAGCCGCTTTGGCGTTGCACCGACTCGGTCGCCACGCCGAAGCCGTCGAGATGGTCTCGCAAGACATCGAAGACGCCGAGCGCTATCAGCTGCCGTCCACACTCGGCGCGGCGCTGAGGACCCGCGCGATGCTCGAAGGCTCACCGGACCCAGATCTGCTGCACCGCGCCGCCGAGGTCCTACAGGCAGAGGATGCTTCGAGCCTCGAGCTCGCCGAGACCCTTCTCGAGCTCGGCTCGGCCGAGCGTCGTGCCGGCACCCGGGTGAAATCCCGCGACACGCTCCGACGCGCGCATGACCTGGCCCATCGCCAGGGTGCGCTCGCGCTGGAAGAACGCGCCCATCAAGAACTGCTCGCGGCAGGAGCACGCCCCCGCCGCGCCGCGATCCTGGGCCCTGACTCGCTCACCCCCAGCGAGCACCGGATCGCGGACCTGATGTCCCAAGGTCACACCAGCCGACAGATCGCCGAGACGCTGTACCTCACGATGAGCACGGTCGAATGGCATCGCCGCAACATCTACCGCAAGCTCGAGGTCTCGTCCCGAGACGAACTGCGGGCAGCCATGTCCGGTCAGCCGCTGGACATCGAGAGCTGAGTGTCGCTTCGACCGCACGACGGCGCCCGCGGACCCACTCGACGCACACCCACCACCGAGCAGGCAGACCGACGCTGTGCGCCCCGCGCGGTGAGCACAGCCAACCCCATGTACGAGTACTCGCTTTGAGCCAGGCGCCCTCGCTCAGGCGCCTATTGCGGCGTATCCGGATCGCCGAAAGCGATCTCGGCAGGGACGCCCCACGCCAACACCATCGCGACCATCGCTTCGAGCGGCTCTTCAGGGTCCTCTTCGACAACTGGATCAATGTCTCGATCTCGCACGTTCCACACCTCCTCCGCGACAGCAGGTCCAGCACACCGGGTACCCGGACCAGTCGGATGTGACCGGGTTACACCAGTCCACAAACCCCGTCGACAGGACATCATTTCCTGCATGCAGGTCCATGTTACACAAAGGCGCCCCATCCACAGGCCGAACCATTCGCATGGAATCGGCGACTCCGCGCCACTCTTGACGAGTCAGTACATTGTGACTAGCGTCATATAACGGACACTCTGTCCTCAATACAAGACTCACTGGCAGTGGGTGTCAACCCTTCGATACACCGGCAGAGCGCACGGGCATCCAAGAAGGAGTGCCATGACACCTGCGACCGACGCGCGCTTTCAGGCGGCGACCTCAGGCCGCTCGTAGCAACTGATGGCGCGACACCGACGACGACCCGTGCGCCACTGCCCCGAACCCGATCCCGGCCGACCACCCAGGAGAACTTGAAATGGACACTCCCTTCGACGTGACCGAAGCGCTAAGACCGCTCAAGATGGACCCGACAGCGACCACCGCCAGCGCATATGCGGACGCACTGGCCCGATGCCCCGTTAGCCGGGTGAACATCGACGGCTCCGACGTCGACTGGTGGGGGGCGTTGGGGCACGCCGAACTCCAGGCAGTCCTTCGCGACTTCAAGTCGATGAGTAGCACCGTGGCGACCGAGGCCGATGGGACCACACCAGCGATCTTTCCCCTGTTCGCCGACCCTCCCCTTCATACCGGCTACCGCAAACTGCTCAACCCCAACTTCCCTGTCGAGGTCGTCGGACGCCTCGAGGCCGGCAACAGGGAGATCGCCGTCGAGATGATCGACGACTTGATCGGCAGAGGTCGGGCCGACTTTGCCACCGGCTACACTCACCGCTTCCCCACTCGCGTCCTGTGCCGCTTCCTTGGCGTTCCGGACGCCGACTGGCCCGTCCACCACGAGTTCGTGATGGCCACCGGCGAGCAGGTCGGCTTCGCGGTCAACGGACAGGAGGACGAGCAGTTGTTTGTCGACGCCATGTTCAAGGTGCTGCCCTACGTCCAGAAGGTCATCGACGACCACCGAACAAGCCCACGCGAGGACATCGTCAGCAGCTTCATCTCGGGCGAGATCAAGGGTCGCCCGCTGACGGATGTAGAGATCAGCAAGCTCATCATCGCCATGATGCTGGCAGGACATGGCACCACCACCGCGGCCCTGTCCAACACGGTGCTGCGCCTCGCGCTCGACCAAAAGCTGCAAGACCGCCTGCGTGCGGAGCCGCACCGGATCCCCGATGCCCTCGAGGAGAGCCTGCGCCTCGACACGCCGCAGCAGACCCTGAGCCGGAAGTGCACCAAGGACACGGTCATCGGAGACAAGTCCATCTCGGCAGGCGAGTACGTCCTCACGAGCTACGGATCGGCGAACGTCGACCCGAGGAAGTTTCCAGATCCCGAGAGGTTCGACCTCGACCGCGAAGACAAGAGCCATTTGTCGTTCGGGTTCGGTCTGCACGCTTGTCTCGGTCAGCACTTTGCCCGAATGAACATGCGCCTCACGCTCGAAGAACTGCTCGCTCGGACATCTTCGTTCTCGGTCGCTGGAGACGTTGTCCGTCGCAGCTTCCCCGTACTTTCGGTCGACGAGATGCCACTGGAGTTTCACCCCGCCAACGACGGGTCGATTGCTTCTTAAGTCCCATGCGGAGTCCGTCGAGGCACTTACCTCGCATCGAGAATCCGCATGCCACTGACTCGCGGCACAGGACATTCTGCACCCTGCCAGTGAAGGTGCCCAGGAAGGCGCCGGAGCCAGCAACGCCCCCGGCGCTGACAAGAGCGAGCAGTGAGACTCTTGACACACTTGCCTGTGACCTCGATCATGGACATGTCGTCTCGGTGACAAGACAAACTCAACCTGACTTGAGAGCGAGCCCCATCATGACCGCAGCCGTTGCAGAGCAGACCACGACACCGTCGGAGGAGGAGATCCTCAATCGCGTCCGCGAGCTGCAGCCCGTCCTCGCCGAGCGTGCACGCAAGACCGAGCAGGACGGCAGGGTCTCAGCCGAGACAACGGCGTTGATCAAGGCGGCCGGGCTGCACAAGCTCTGCCTTCCGGCGCGGTACGGCGGTTTCGAGCTCGGGCCGACCACGTGGCTCAAGGTCGGTTTCGAGATGGGCCGCGCATGCGCGAGCACATCATGGGCCGTCCTGGTGGGCAACTCGTGCACCTGGTTCGCCACCTACTGGCCCCTCGAGGTCCACGATGAACTCTGGGCCGAATCGCCGGACAGCACAGTGTGCCTCTCGGGCATCCCAACTGGGAAGGCAGTACCCGTCGACGGCGGATACGAAATCTCGGGCTCGTGGGGATACTCGAGCAACAGTGACAACTCTGAGTGGGCCGTCGTGTCCGCCGTCACCTCGGTCAACGGCGAGCCATCCACCACCTGGTTCATGGTAGAGACGAAGGACCTGGAGATCGATCAGGACAGTTGGCAGGTCTCCGGTCTCGCAGGCACGGGCAGCAAGACCCTTATTCGGCGCGACCCGCTGTTCGTACCGCACCACCGGGTGGTCACCGTAGACGACATCACCGCAGGCAAGACTCCCGGCCAGCTTGCTGAGGACAACGCCGTGGCGAGGTGGAACTTCTCCACGCTTGGCGGGGTCATCCTGGTGGCACCGTTGCTCGGCGCCGCCCAAGGCGCGCTGGACTGGTTCACCGAGACAATGCGCACGAAGGTCAAGACCTCCCTGAAGGCAGGCGCCGGAGTTCCCGCGGCAGCCAACCCGTTCATTCAGGCGAAGGTCGGAGAGGCTTCGGCCAAGATCGACGCAGCAATGGCACTCCTCGAGACGGGCCTGAAGCCGCACGAGGCCAAGGTGCTCGCTGGTGAGGAGATCTCCATCGCCGAACGCGTTCGCCTCCGACGCGATGTCGGATTCGCAACCCGCCAGGCAATCGAAGCCGTGAACCTTCTCATGGAAGGCGCCAGCGCTTCTGCCACGTCGCTGCAGGTTCCCTTCCAGCGGTTCTGGCGCGACGTCATCGCCGGCACGCGTCACGTGACCCTGGACTCGGATGGGATCTTCGCGATGTCCGGCCAGGAGCAGCTTGGCCTTCCGCCGATCGGCCCCCACTGACCGGTCCTACCGAACCCCTGTACGCCCGAGATCTCTGAAGCGATGCAAGACGAGGAGCTGAAGATGCCAGCGCTCACCGAAGAACGACCCGCGATCGACGCGAGAGCCTTTCGAAAGATCTGCGGCCGACTGCCGACCACCGTCGTCGTCGCGGGCGGCATGCATCAAGACAAGCCCGTCGGGATGGTCGTGGGGACGTTCACCACCGTATCGCTCGACCCACTCCTCGTCGGCTACTTCGCGATGAGCAACTCCGCCACCTTCGGCGTCCTGAACCAGCTCGAAAGCCATTCCTTCTCCGTTCTGGCCCAGCACGATGCCGACACTGTCGACAGCTTCAGCCGCCCCCTCGATGAGAGATTCGACGGACTGTCGTGGACCGTCTCCGAGTACGGGACCCCCGTACTCGACTCGGCTTTGATGACCTTCCACACACGCCCGCACGCGGTCACGCCTGCGGGCGACCATCACCTTGTGCTCTCTGAGGTGCTCGACGTCGCCGTACCCGCTGAAGCCGGCCGGCCGCTGTTGTTCGCCGACGGGCGGATGACCGGATTGGTAGACGCGGGGCGATCGGTTCCCGATGGTTGGACGCTCTACCGGACCTGGTGAGATTTCGAATCCTCCGGCGCAGTCGCAGCCGATTCAATTGGTCGAGTTCAGGATCGGATGGGCCATCGCATGATCTGTTGCCTACTCATGACCGGACTCGGTCTTCTCGGTCCTCGAGGCGCCCGGCTCTACCGCGCGTTCCGCAAGATCGACGCCCAGATCAGTGTCGCGCAGCCGCCGCAGGAGGTTGCGACGTCCGGGCATCTCGTGATGACTTCGTCTAAGCAGCAGGAGTACGCATGACAACTCCATCGGTTCCCATGAACGCGACGGTGCTGGCACCACCACAACGTGTACGAGGACCCATGACCCGTCGCTGGCTCCTGCGTACCTTGGCGCTCGCCTACCTGTTCTGGACCTCCGCGGTAGTCGTTCCACATGTCTTGGACCTATCCCCTGCCTGGCGCGCCTTCGGAGCCGGTCTGGTCCTTCCCGGCGCTGGACTGCTCTATGCCATCCCGGCCCCACACCATCCGCAGTCGACGATGCACGTCGCTGGCCATGCCGTCTTCGTCGGCCTTGAAGTTGCAGCCGTCTTGTGGGCCTTGCGGCGGTTCCGCCCAGCCGTGGGAACAGCGACCGTGGTGAGCATCTTGCTTCTCTGCATCGGGCTGCTGGCGGCTCCTTATACCGTCGTTGTCGTCGGTCATGTGGTGGCTTTCGTCAGTGTGCTGGCCGCGTGCGCATGGGCCTATATGTTCCGTCTCGTCGGCTGGGCCGACTTCGTGACACTTCCGGCTGTCGTGGTCTCCTCGGCTGTCGCCGGCGCGGCCCTGACCACTGGGCACGGTAGTCAGTCGGAGCGACTCAGCTGGATTCCGTGGATAGCCCTGGTGGCGGTTCTGATCCTGTCCGCCGCGTTGCTGATCCGCGCGCAACTAGTCCACCGAGCGGGGCTCGCGGTCGGAAGCGACCGCCATCGGCACCTCGAAGGACTCACGACCCCTGTTGGAGCGCGGACCGCTCCTGTTGCACTGGATCGTTCTTCAGGCGAGTCAACAGTCACAGAGGCCAGCCAAGACGAGTTGCGGCTCCTCCGCCATCTTCTGCGCGTCGCGCAGCAACCGGTTGACAACTGGGAGAGCTACGACAAGGAACTCGCCCTTCCATTGGGGAAGTATCGGTATCAGATAAACGCACTGGGGTGGGCGTTGTCGACCTTTGGCTACGCGCATACGCCGTCCTACTCCGGAGCACTGCTGGATGCTCAGGTCGCGCTGATCGATCGCCTCCAGGACAGGCGCGTCTGGGGATACTGGTACTGGCAAAACCTTCTCGGAAACTTGGACTTCATTCAGCGACGCGCAGATCCGATCGACGTACCGCAGAACATCATGTTCACGGGATACCTCAACCTACAGCTCGGCATGTTCCGCCATGCGACCGGCGACTCTCGTTACGATGAACGTGAGTCACTGCTCTTCGAGTGGTCGCGAGAGAAGCGCTACACGTTTGATCATCCGCGACTCAACGCCATCGTTGCCAGAAATTTCGGCGAAGAACTCTGCCTGTGGCCGTGCGAGCCAGCACCGTTCGGAAGGCGACGCAAGCGCGGGTTCGTGTTCCCATACTGCAATGCTGTCGCGGCTGCCGGGCTAGGCGTCGCAGACACCGTCCGGGGCACCCGCACGGCTCTTGATGTCGCGCCACGTCTGGAGGACGCGCTCGCTCGGGAGTTCACGTTGTCGACCGGCGACCTGATGGGTTTCGTGGTCGCCGGGGCCGGTGTCTCTGCCCGCGGAATCATGACTGGCACCGCCACCACCGCAGGTATCGCAGCGTTTCTCGCGCCCCTGTCTCCTGACCTCGCATGGCGCTCGTGGCACAACCTGCGCCGAGAGTGGCTCGAGACCGGGGCATTCCAGAATCCTGGTTCGGTCGGACGGGAGAACCCAGACTGGGGGACTGCGCAGAAGACAAACGCGAACGCACTCGTTGGCGCGATGATGTTGGCACGTGAGTGCGGCGAGCGTGAGTGGCACGAGCGACTTTGGAGCGCGGCGCTCGAGCAGTTGAGCTTCCAAGAGGATGACCGATCACCAGGCGTGTGGAGCTTTGGCTCCGGGTCAGTGCACTCCAACGGAATGCTCGGCTTCGCGGGGTTCAGCCAAGATCCGCTACTGACCGACATGATGACCAAGGGTCGACGACCGGAGTGGACTGAAGGCCCGCGATTGGTCGAAGTGCCCACCCCTGACGTGTTGGTTGCCAAGGCGGTCTCCGACGGCTCCGGGCTGGACGTCGTCACGTATCCAGGACGCGAGCCCGGTCGCTTCAGGATGAGGATCGACCGCCTACGCCCCGGTCAGAGATACGTCGCCCATGGCGCCGTCTCAACTGACGTCGAAGCTGATTCCTCAGGGGAACTGACCGTCGAGGTTGACCTCTCCGGACGTCACTCCTTCAACCTGAGGCCAGTCCCATAAGGCGGGTCTCTGATAGTGGGGTAACCGCGGGTCACCAACTTCGTCCCCGACGTGTATGTGGGACGAAGAGGTGGCCACCGCGTGATCCTTCGAGCTCACCTGCACGGATCTCTCCAACTAAGCATCACGACGACCGCACCACACATTGTTGACCCTGCCGGCCTACTTGCGCCACCGCAGACAAGTCCGGTGCGGCCACATCGGCTCGCTGCCGACCGAGCTCGACCAGCCGGCGAACACACATCAGCGGGGTCTGCGCCAGCCCGACCAACAGCCCTCCCGAGCGCCATGAGCTGCTTCGCTGTGGTTAGACGCCCAGGCTCATGAGGTCCTTGCCGACGTGCAGTCGACCGTCATAGGCCTGCCTGATCTTGCTGAAGCGGATCGCTGGGATCACTGCAGGTGAGAGGTGGGTGAGGACCAGGTTCTTCGCTCCGGCGTGTTGGGCGACGGTCCCGACCTGGGCGATGGTGGTGTGGGACTCGAGGAGGTGCTGCCTGAGCGCTTCGCCGGCTTCGGGGGGCAGCGCGGAGGTGAACTCGTCGACCCAGATCTCGTCGATGACTTCGTGTACGAGATAGTCGCAGCCTTGGGCTAGGTCGATGAGGTTTTCGCTCGGGCAGGTATCCCCGGAGATGACGACCGAGCCATCCGGGGTGTCGAACCGGTAACCGAACGCCGGTGCGGACGGGTGGTGGTCCACGAGGGTGGCGGTGACCGTGACATCGCCGTCGACGAGGACGGGGATTCGCGTCCCGCGCGGCAATGTGGGGGGAACGCCGCTTTCGTCGACTGTCCAGTACGGCGCGATATCGATGTCCTGGACGTCGAAGACTGAGTCGTGGTCGATCCACCTGGCATCGCGGAGGCGGTCATTGAAGTCGCTAGCAAACGCACGGCGTAGGTAGGCCGTCATCGCATGGGTGCCAGGCGTTGGATCGTCAGGGCTGACGACCGGCGGCGCCGGACGAGCCGGCGGGAAGACGCGAGGCAACGTGCCACGATTGCCTGGACCGCGCACCAGGATGGGGTCGGCGGCACGGCCACCCTGCTCAGTGTTGACCGGCCCCGTCATATACACGGCTGGCCACTCGGTGATGTGGTCGGAGTGAAGGTGGGTGAACATGATCGCCCGCACGTTCATCAGCGCACTCTGCAAGGTGTCTCCGACCAAGCCTGTCTCGACAAGACGCTCGACCGACCCATGGCCCAAGTCGACGATGTACACCCGGTCCCCGTAGGTAACGGCAGTGGAGACGCCTCGCCGGTCGGCCGTCATGAAGATCGGGCCGCCGGCGGTGCCCAGGAGGGTCACCCCCGTCCGCGTCCTCGGTCGCGCGGAGCCAGTCCGATTCGGGGCGGCTTGCGCCTGTGATCCAATCAGGGCCGGGGTGATGCTCGCGGCCGCTGCCACACCAAGCAATCCGCGTCTCCTCACGGACGGCTCATGCTCTGCGATAGCGTGAGATAGCTTGTCGCACATACCTGTCTCCTCGATTCCTAATTGACACGCCACTTACGCGTACGGCCTCGTGTCGCACCATCTGGCGAATATCCTTTTGCTCGACGAGCTGGAACCTCCAACAAGGCACGTGCGCATCAGACGTATGGCACAACGTCGAACACTGGGGCTCAGTCGTACAGGTGAAAGCCGCGGCCGCTCTTACGACCGAGTAGTCCAGCGTCGACCATGCGGGCGAGCAGGGGCGGGGCTGCGTAGAGCGGTTCCTTGAATTCTTCGTAAAGTGACTCGGCGACCGCCTTGACGGTGTCGAGGCCGATCAGATCCGCGAGCGCGAGCGGTCCCTGTGGATGTGCCGCTCCAAGAACGAGGCCTTGGTCGATGTCCTCAGCGGTGGCGAATCCCGATTCGAACATCCGGATCGCTGACAGGATGAACGGGATCAACAGGGAGTTGACGACGAATCCGGCGCGGTCCTGGCAGTCGATGGCGGTCTTGCCGAGGTCGTCCTGCACAAACGCGCGGACGCGCTCAGTGATGGCTTCGTCTGTCATCAGGGACGGTACGAGTTCGACCAGGTTGAGCACGGGAACGGGGTTGAAAAAGTGCACACCGAGCACATGCGTCGGTCGCTTCGTCGCGACCGCGAGCTTCATGATCGGGATCGAGGAGGTGTTGGAAGCAAGAACCGCTTCCGGGCTGTCGACGATCTCGTCGAGCTGGCGAAACAGGTCGGTCTTGGCTCGCTCGTCCTCGACGATAGCCTCAATGACAATGTCCCGGTCAGCGAGCAGTGCGAGGTCCTCGACCACCCGGATCTTGCCGAGCACCACATCGGCGGCCTCGACCTTGCCCCGACTCTCGGCACGCTTGAGGGAGGTTTCCAGCCGCCGGCGCGCAGCCGCCACCGCAGACCCGGAAGACTCGACGACGATCACGTCTTTGCCGGCGCGAGCATTGACCTCCGCGATGCCCGACCCCATCAGGCCGCCTCCAACCACGCCGACTCGCCGAACTTCGTTCATACTCGCTCCCTTTCACGTCGCACGGCACCGTGTCGTCCATGCTTGTTCCACTTCATGCAAGCCCGGCCACCGCGGGAAATGCACCTGTCTAGAGGTCCAGCACCAGCTTGGCCCCACGGCATCGAGAGACACAGACCATCATCCGGTCTCCCGCCGCGCGCTCTGCATCAGAGAGAACGGAGTCACGGTGGTCGATGTCGCCTGCGACGACTGCCGTTTCACAGGATCCACACGTGCCCTCGGCACACGAGCTGATCACGTCAGCTTCTGCATCCTCCAACACGGAGAGCAGGGTCCGATCAGCTGGAACCTGCAGCACGGTTCCACTTTGCGCCAGCTCAACCTCGAATGCCTGGTCGGCGCCAGAAGCGAGCTGGACGTCGCTGCGCGCACTGAAGCGTTCGACTCTAAGCGCTCCCTCAGGCCAGTGACCAACCCTCTCCTCGACCGCGTCAAGCAAGGTCCCCGGACCGCAGCAGTAGATGAGCGTCCCGGGCGCAGGGTTTGCAAGCAGCCGATCGAGATCGAGCAGACCAACCTCCGACTGCGGAGCGAGTTCAACCCGGTCCCCCAGGTCGGCGAGCTCATTGAGGAATGCCATCGACTCACGCGTTCGACCTCCGTAGGCGACCTCGATCTCAGCCCCAGCTGAGCGAGCAGACGCGATCATGGGGAGAATCGGTGTGATCCCGATGCCCCCGCCGATGAACAGGTAGCGGGAGGCGGGCTCGAGGGCGAAGTGATTTCGCGGCCCCCGGGTGGTGAGCAGGTCGCCCTCCCCCAGTCGTTCGTGGATCCATCGCGAACCACCTCGCCCGTCCCGCTCCAGCAGCACGCCGACCCTCCATGTCAACCTGTCGGCCGGATCACCGCAGAGAGAGTACTGACGCACGTTCCCATCAGGCAGCACCATGTCGATATGGGCTCCGGGAGCCCACACCGGGAGCGTTCCGCCGTCCACGTCCGCGAGCTCCAAGGCGACGACATCGTCTGCGGCTGCCCACCTCCGGACCACGCGCAAGGTCTGTTCGTCGCGCGTCGTCATCTCTACGCCGTCCGTCTCGCACGTGGTCATTGCTCACCGCCTTGATCACCCGTTGCCCCTGACCCGCGAAGCCGGGCACCTGGACAGCACCGCCGGATATACGTCAGCCGAGCTAGGCCGACCGTCGGATCGGTGTCGAGACGACGCATCGCCTCCATCGTGTTCCCGTGGGTAGTCATTCTGCGCCTTCCGTAGCGCGTTGGCTCGATGTGTGTCCGAGCATCCTCCTGGGACCTGTGCCGACCGACGAGACGTTGAGCAAACGAGCTTCTTGTCTTTCTGTCGGGACATCATGTCCTCTATGCGTGACGATAGTCACAGGGGTCGAAGGCGTCAAGTGGTACGCGCGACCGTTTACACACAACTCGGCGCGCACCCAGTACCGGCCAACCGAGCCACCTGCCCGGAGGCAGGCGCCACGCGCCGTTGCCCGCCGAGACCGTCAGCCGAATCAACCCATTGCCACCCTGAATCTCGAATGATAGACATCTCATCCATGTCACAGGACGTATCTGGCGATCGACTCGAGCAGGCAACTACCCGCTGGCGCGTTATTGGCCCTGGCCTCGTCGCCGCCGCCACCGGAGTCGGCGCCGCGGACCTGATCGCTACGCTGATCGCGGGAAGCAAATTCGGCTATCTGCTGGCCTGGCTCTCCACTCACTGTTCCCCCAACTATCGACTCCCTTGTGGGGCGTGATCTCCGGTCTCATCGGACTGGCGCTCGTGTTCTCGGGCCGGTACGGCCTGTTCGAGAAGTTCTGCGCTGCGATGGTCGCCGTGATGTTCGTGACGATGCTCTACGCCGCTGCACTCACCGTGCCGAACGTTCCCGAGCTGATCAACGGCCTGGTTCCTCGGATACCCGAACGCGGTGTCGTCAACGTCCTCTCCTTGGCCGGAGGCCTCGGCGGAACGGTCATCCTGGTCGCCTACGGGAATTGGATCCGGGAGAAGGGCTGGCAAACGCCGGCGCACATGCGAGTGATGCGGCTGGACAACACCATGGCGTACGTGATGACCGGCGTCTTCGTGGTGTCCACGCTCATCGTCGGCGCCGAGCTGCTCCACTCTGCCGGGATCGCCGTCGACGACGGCGAGGGCGGGATGCTCGATCTCGCCGGGGTGCTGAGGGAGAGGTACGGAGAGTTCGCCGGGACCTTCTTCCTCATCGGCTTCTGGGCCGCGGCGATGTCCACCCTGGTCGGCGCATGGAACGGGGTCTCGTTGATGTTTGCCGACTTCATCGGTCAGCTTCGCGGGCTCACCGGGGAGCATCCGGCGCGGACCTCCAGCGGCACGACCTACAAGATGTACGTGCTGTGGATGACGTTTCCTCCGATGGTGCCGCTGTTCTTGGGTCAGCCCGTGTGGTTGATCCTCGCCTTCAGCGTCCTGAGCGCGTTCTTCATGCCCTTTCTGTCGATCACGCTCATGCTGCTACTGAACAGCGAGCGGGTGCCGAGCGAGTGGCGCAACGGGTTCGCACGAAACCTGCTCATGGGACTGTCGGTCCTAGCTTTCGTCGCGCTGGCGGTTAACCAACTGGCGAAGACCCTCGCTGGTTGAGGCAGTGCCGGTCATGGTTCGAGCAACCCCCAGCAGACGAGGGCGAGCGCTTCGCAGCGTACGCCCGGTCAACTCGTGAGTTCCGTGCCCCTCGTCTCAGGAGTGAACGGCGCGACGACCAGACCAAGAATGTAGATGAGGCCAATTGTCGTCGCAGCGACGCCGTACCCACCGAGCGCCGAGATGATCGCACCGGCGAGCAACGGACCGAGGAAGGCCACGAATCGCGCTGCATTGAACACGAACGCTGCTCCCGTCGCACGCAGATGCGTCGGATAGAGCTCAGGCAGCCAGACAGGCATCCAGGTGTACTGCCCAAGCGTGAAGAAGCCGTTGATGACCAGCACGACGACGACCAGGCGTAGGTCATGGGTCCACAGGAACAGAACGGGCGTAAGGATCAGCGACGCGGCAAAGTAGAACATCGTCGCGGGCCTGCGGCCCCAACGATCGGCGATGAACCCGAAGCAGATGTAGCCGCCGATTCCACCGAGGTTGTAGATCATCCCCGCCGTACTCGCCCACCTGGTCGCGTCCGCGCCGGACTTCTCAGCGACCCCGCCGACGTAGGCGGGGATCCAGGTCGAGATTCCCCACCAGGCAAGGGTCGTGGTGAGCGACATGAGAGAGCCCAGGATCGTACGCTTCCTGAGCTCGGGGTCAGCGAAGATCTGCCTCAGAGTCAGCCGGGTGTAGGAGTTCTCCTCCCGAGTCAGGGTCTCGCGTCGAGACCGACGAAGCGACCGCCGCCGAGCAGCGGCCGCTTCCCATTGCTCGGACTCGGGAACGCTGCGGCGGAGCCACAGAGCGAAGAACGCAGGAAGAACGCCGATCAAGAACATGGTCCGCCACGCCTCGGGACCCGTCGGCGCGATGACGTACCAGCAGGCAGAAGCGATGAAGAAACCGAGGCCCAAGCCACATTGCATGAGGCCGGCAGCCTTGGCACGTGCATGGCTCGGCCAGATCTCAGCGACTAGAGACGCACCGGTTCCCCATTCGGAACCGAGCGCGAGCCCCGTCAAGAAGCGAAGCACCAAGAACGATGTGAGGTCCCAGGAGAGCGCCGTCAGCCCAGTGAAGACCGCGTAGAGAACGATCGCGAGCAACAGCGTGCGCCGCCGACCAAAGTAGTCGGCGACAACCCCGCCGACGATGCCACCGATCCCCCACCCAAGAAGCGTCACGGCGATCGTGGCACCGCTGAGAAAGGCGACCGACGACTGCGAGGCGTCGGGCTCCAACGTCGCGAGCACGGATCCCACGGTCAAGATCAACGCGTATGTCTCGAAACCGTCGAACAGCCAACCAAGGTTTGCGGCGAACAGCGAGCGCCATTGCCTGCGCGTCACCCCCGCACGCCACGAGGGCCGTTCAATGCTCTCACTCTTCATCGCCGCCTCCACTTCCGTCCTGTATCCAGGATGAGCATTCTCGCTGTTTGGACAGCAATGCACCGTAGTCGCCCTTGCACTCCACAACAAGACCCCTGCACAGAGACGGCGCGGCTCCGCACGGCATCGCCTCAAGCCAGACCAAAGGCCACTGCGCCAACTGTCGCGAGGCGAGGCGGTCAACTACCCCTTGACGCCTAGTGACGCCTGTCACTAGTCTCACATAGCATACATTCAGTCCTCGATATAGAACGAGGACCACGTAGACGAAGGGTGCAGCATGACACTGATCAGTGAGAGAGCGGCGGCCACCGACCGCCTCGTCGACCACGAGAAGGGGCTCATCAGCCGGGCGATCTTCAGTGACCCCGAGATCTACAAGCTCGAGCAGGAAAGGATCTTCGCCCGAGCGTGGCTGTTCATGTGTCATGAGAGCCAGATCCCCAAACCGGGCGACTTCTTCCAGACCTACCTGGGCGAAGCCAAGGTTCTCGTCACGCGGACCAAGGCCGGCGGGGTGGGTGTGCTGATCAACACCTGCATGCATCGAGGGAACACAGTGTGCAAGGCCGATTCAGGCAACGCCTCCTCGTTCATGTGCTCCTATCACGGGTGGACGTACAACCTCGAGGGGAAGCTCGTCGGGGTTCCCGGGCAGAAGGAGTTGTACGCCGGAGGGATCGACAAGAATGCGTTCAGCCTCAGGACGGCCGCTCGCGTCGCGTCCTACCGCGGCTTCGTCTTCGCCACCCTGGACCCTGAAGCACCGGACCTCGAGGAGTATCTCGGCGCCCAAGGTCGATACATCATCGATACCTTCGCGAATCTGGGGGACATGGCCGTCACTCCGGGAATCATCAAGCACCGCATGAAGTGCAACTGGAAGGTCCCAGTCGAGAACGACCAGGACTACTACCACCCCGGTATCACGCACGCGTCATACCTCGAGGCACTCGGGTCGTCCTTCGAGGAAGCCAACAATGCCTTCTGGGGGAACGCCGGCAAGGTCATCCTCGGAGAGTACGGACACGTCGCCGACACCCAGCCCGGATACGACCACTCAACGATCTTCCCGCACATGACGCTGCTCACCACGTCCCTCAACATCTTGGAGATCCGGCACCCGAAGGGGCCGATGGAGACGGAGAACTGGTATTTCTGCTTCCACGACAAGAACGCCTCGGAGGAGGCTCGTCAAGCAGCTCGCATGACCCAACTCCGAAGGGTCGGTCCGGCCGGCCTGGTCGAGCAGGACGACGGTGAGAACTTCGAGCTGAGCACGAGTGGCTCCGGCATTGCGGCCGTACGTGACGCGCCACTCAACTACGCCCAGGGGCTGCATGCCGGCGAAGTCGTCTTCGATCCGGACCTCGGCTTCCCCGTACTGCAGTCGCCGTATACGACCGAGGCGTACGCGCGCTGGTCTCGACGTGCCTGGGTGGACTGGATCGAAGCCGAGGACTGGACGGCTCTGAAGCGCAATCACGCCAAGTTCGGCGAGGAGTGAACCCACGATGACAGCGAACAGCAACGCCACCGCCGCCTGGGACATCAATGCCAGTCTCGACAAGAGCGATGTCCCGACGCCCCAGGAAGACCACGTAGATCTTCCGGATCTCGGCACGGTCCTTGGGACCGGTGCTCTGGATGGGAACCTCCTCCTGCGCCCCGAGGAGCAGTACGAGCTCGAGCAGTTCTACTACGCCGAAGCCGCCCTGCTCGACGCCCAACGGTTCACCCAGTGGGCAGAGCTCTTCACGGACGACTGCGTCTACTGGATGCCGATCCGGCAAACCAGGCTCACCGGGCAGCTCGACGCCGAGTTCACCGACCGCAGCAGCATGGAGATGGCCTTCTACGACGACGACAAGTCCGTCCTCCGTCTGCGCGCGCACAAGCTCGAGAGTGCCTATGCCTGGGGCGAGAACCCTCCGTCCCGGACGAGGCGCTCCTTCACCAACATCCGAGCGCTGTCTCGCGACGGTGACGAGTTGTCGACGAGTCTCAACTTCACCTTCTTCCGGGGATCCTACGATCGAGAAGAGGACTGGTGGGTAGGCAAGCGGGACGACGTCCTGCGGCGAGTCGACGGACGCTGGCGAATCGCTCGAAGAAGCATCTTCCTCGACCAGACGGTGATCTTGTCCCGGAACCTGAGCCACATGTTCTAGACAAGATGCCCGGGCAGGTGGCACCGGCCGAAGGCGGTGAACCTGTCTGACAGGCGATGGCCTCCGGTTGTGACTAGTTCTAGGTCACAACCGGAGGCCCGCTGGCTTTTGCGCTGGTACCGCCATGACCAAGGCCCCGCCGGCCGGCATCATGCACCGTCGACGGGGCCTTGCTTGTCTTACGCGGCAACGGCCCGAAGATCGCTGCTCTCATCACGGAGTTGTGCGGCGTCGACTTTCGCACCAGCTGCAATGTGTGGCGTCGTACGCTTAACGTCACGAGGACGGTTGACGGCGACGGCGGCGCGGAGCACGCCGTCTCGGAGGAAGAACGCGCTGAACGACCTGGAGTCGAGGTCGCCGCGATAGACGATGTTGTCGCAACCACCTGGGAGGCCAGCCATCTGCACCGAGAGGTCGTACTGGTCCGACCAGAACCAAGGGACCTCACGGAAGGGCTCCTGCTTGCCGATCATGGCTCGGGCTGCGGCTGCACCTTGATTCTGGGCGTTCTGCCACTGCTCGAGCCTGACACGCTCGCCGAGGACCTGATTGGGGTGGTTGGTCACATCCCCCGCTGCGAAGATCGCAGGGTTGGAGGTGCGACAGTACTCGTCGACGACGACTCCGTTGTCGACCGCGAGCCCCGCCTGCTCTGCGAGCTCAACGGCCGGGACGATTCCGATACCCACCACGACGAGTGCAGCATCGATCCGCTGACCGGTCGTCGTGATCACATGCGTCACCTTGCTGCTGCCTTCGATCGACGCGACCGACGTCTCAGTGAGGACAGTGACCCCCTCCTCACGGTGGACCCGCGTGAGCGCTGCTCCGATCTCGATGCCGAGAATCCGAGCCAACGGAGTCGGCCCGTTCTCGAGAAGGGTGACCTCGCAACCGGCGAGACGCGCACTCGCTGCTACCTCTGCCCCGATGAATCCGCCACCGATCACGACGACACCCGCGCCCGGACGCAGCTGCTCGCGAATCCGTAGCGAGTCCTCAATGGTTCGCAGATACGCAACGCCGTCGAGGTGAGCTCCTGGCACTTCGAGCTTCCTCACCCGTCCACCGGTTGCGAGGAGCACCTTGTCCGCACTCAGCCTCACTCCTGAGGCGAGCTCGAGCTCCGCATCGGCGGCGCGCAGACTTGTCACCGGCGATCCGAGATGGAGATCTACACCCAACTCCTCCCACCCCGCTTCCGACATCAGAAAGGATCGCTCCGGTTCGCAGTGCCGCAGCAGCACCTCCTTAGAGAGCATCGGGCGTTCGTACGGCGGGTGGGCCTCGGCCCCGATGAGCCGGATGCCACCCTCATAACCATTGGCACGCAGAGCCTGCGCGGCACGCCCGCCTGCGAGATTGGCCCCCACGATGGCGATCGTCTTGGGAACGGCAACCATGCCTACTGCCCTTCTTCGGCTGGGCCGACGACGATCTCGTCTCCGTCGACCCGCACTGCGTACACCTCGACCGGTTCGTCCGCCGGGACCTCGTGCGGTGTCCCGTCTAGAAGGCTGAACCTGCTGTCATGGAGGGGGCATTCGACCTCCAGGTCATCGGGGTAGAACTCACCCCCCGACAGGCGGGTTGCGAAGTGCGAGCACATGTCGTTCATCGCGTAGTACTTGTCCTCGACCCGCGCCAAGCAGATCTTGACCTGGCCGGCATCGACGCCGATCATCTCGCCGTCAGGCACGTCGCCAACTGCTGCGACCTTCGTCCACTGATCTAGGGACATTACCTACTCCCTTTCTGTTGCCGATCTCGCGACCGCTGTGCAGCAGCTGCGTCGAGATCGAAGAACTGTCATTTCGTCGGGCGAGTGCGTCGCCCTCCCCGTCATCCGCCGCCGAGCACGTCAGTCACGCAGCACGTCCAAACCGGACAGATGACGGGCTGCGAGCAACCGGGCGGTTGGGTTCTCGACCAATGACATGTGCCGCGTCTTGTACAACACGAGGTACGTGGAACCCGCGATGCCTTCATGGATCGTCTGAGCCATCCGCGGCGGAGTCGCATAGTCGTCCTCACCGACCAGGACGAGCGTGGGCGCCTTGATCTCCCCTAGCCGGCCAAGGTCGCTGTAGGCACCGAGGGCGTGGCAAGCCGCCGCATGGGCCTCGGAGTCCGTGTCGACGAAGATATTCGAGATCCGCTCGACCTCGGCGGGGTCCTGTTCGATGAATCCGGTGGAGAACCAGCGCTCCACCTGGAAACGGAGCTGCTTGTCGCGAGGAACTGCGACAGCCCTTTCGGCTCGCTCCGACCACGCCTCCTTCTTCTGCGGACCATAGTCCGCGGTGGTGTCGGCGAGTACGAGCCGCCCGACGAGCTCGGGGCTTCGTATGGCGGTCGCCACTGCCGTGCAACCACCCATCGAAAGGGCCACGAGATGGGCAGGACCGGAGTCGAGGTGCTGAATGAGGGCAGCCACGTCGTCGGCCAGGTCTGGAACGGTGAACTGCGTGCCGTCCCATGTCGAGGCGCCATGCCCTCGAGCATCAGGTGCTACCACGCGGAAGGACGGGGTCAGCTCGTCGATCAAGCGTCGCCACAGCTCGCCCGTTGCTGCCAGCGGGTGCAGCAGCACGACCAGCGGTCCGGCACCCTCGTCGAGGTAGTGGTACGTCCCCCAAGGACGGTCGAGTTTAGGCATCAGGTTGTCTCCCCTGCTCGGGCAGCCGCCTCGCGAACCGCCTTCATGATCTCCGGATAGGTCGCGCACCGGCAGATGTTGCCCTCGAGGTGATCAGCGATCTCCTCATCAGTTGGCGACGGGTTCTCCCGGAGCAACTCTTTGGTCATCAGGACGAAGCCGGGAATGCAGTAGCCACACTGCATGGCGCCGTTGTCGACGTAGGAGGACACCACTGGGTCGTTCTCCGGGAGGCCGTCAGCCGTGACGACCTTCTTGCCGTCATAGCGGCGAGCATTCGCCATGCAGGACGACACGCTGTGCCCTTCAACGAGCACCGTACAGGCGCCGCACGCGCCGACGCCGCAGCCCTCCCGAGCGCTCGTGACTCCCACTTGCTGACGCAGAGCGTCGAGAAGCACTGTGTTGTCCGCGACCCGCACCTGGTGGCTGGTGCCGTTGACATCGAGCGAGATCTCCGTGCTCATCGTGCCTCCCGGGCATCGAGGTGGTGAAGGACGCGTTCGGGCGTCAGCGGCAACTGGGTCACGCGAACGTCGCAGGCGTCGCGGAGCGCGTTCGCGTAGGCCGGCGCGATCGGAAGGATCCCGGTCTCCCCCACGCCCTTGGCACCGAAAGGACCGTCTCGGTGCGCGCTCTCCACGATGATCGGCGTCAGCCGATCAGGCACGTCCTTGATCGACGGCAGCTGGTAGTCGAGCAGGGTCGCGTTGATCATCTGGCCGTTGTCCAGTACCAGCTGATCGAACAGTGTGTGCCCCAGGCCCATGATCGCCGAGCCGGTGAGCTGCTGCTCCACCAAGGCAGGGTTGATCGCCTTGCCGACATCTCCTGCGACCGCCAGATGATGGGTGTGAATGCGACCGGTTCGGGTGTCCACCGCGATACGCACCGCAACTGCACCGGCGAACCAGTGCTCGGTCACCTTCTCCGAGCGACCGGTGCCCTTGTCGTAGGGGTGCCACCAGCTGGTGAAGTTCTCCGCGGTGGTCACAGTCGCTCCCCGAGCGCCGTACTTGGTGCGTACGACATCCGGGACGGTCAACGTCTTGTCCGTCGGTACGTGCCTGATCCCGTCGGCACCGAGCTGCAGCTCGTCGGCCGCGACCTCGAGCTGCTCGGCGGCGAAGCCCAGGAGCTTCGTCCGCATGGCCTCCGCGACCAGGCGCACGGCATTTCCCGTGTGATAGGTAGAACGACTGCCAGCTGTGATCGTGTCGTACGGGGTCGCGTCGGTGTCGGCGGGAACGACATGGACTCTCCGGCTGTCGATCCGGAGCACCTCTCCGACGATCTGAGCCATGATCGTGTCGCTGCCTTGGCCCATGTCGACGGTGCTGATCAGCAGCGTCGCCGACCCGTCCTGGTTCAGGTTCAGGGTCGCGTTCGCGATCGTCGGCGTGAGAACAGCCTTGATGCCGACCGCGATGCCCTTGCCGTGAATCCAGCGCCCATCGCCGCTCGGGGTGGGGTCGTCCCAGCCGATCGCGTCGGCGACCGAGTCGATCGAGGTGACGAAGTCAGCACTGTGCATGGGGGTGCCGACTGAGGCGACATCACCCTCCCGCAGCAGGTGGCGGCGGCGGAACCGATACGGATCCTCGCCGAGCTCTCTGGCCAGCTCATCGATCAGCGTCTCGTGGGACCACGTGATCTGAGGGACGCCGAAACCGCGGAACGGACCGGCGGACACCTTGTTCGTGTAGATGCACCGTGACACAACATCGACGCTTCGTACGTTGTAGGGCCCGGCGGCGATCAGCCCGGACTTTGCCGCGATACGGGGACCGACATCGGCAAACGCGCCGGTGTCGTAGCGGACGTCGGAGGTGACGGCCACGATGTCGCCGTTGGCATCGGCCGACATCGAGGCGACCACCTCGCAACCGTGCCGCGTGGTCAGGAGGAACGCCTCTTCGCGCGTCACGTCGAAGCGGACGGGCTTGCCGGTCGACCATGCCAGCGCCGCGGTCAGCGGCTCGAGCCGGTCGTACATCTTCGACCCGAAGCTTCCTCCCAGTGGACGCGTGGTGATCCGCACCTGCGACAGCGGGATCGCCAAGAGGTCCGAGATGGTCTGACGGCAGTACGACGGCGTCTGGGTCGTGCTGAGCATCTCGAGACGTCCGCTCTCGACCCAGGCTGTGGTCGAGGGGAGCTCGATCGGCACATGGTGCGTGGGCGGCGCCCAGGTGGTGGCTGACACCGTCGTGGTGGCGGCGTCTGCTTCCATTGCCGCGTCCCCGAGGACCTGCCGGTACTCATAGGCGATGTTGGTGTCGCGAACTCCGCCGAGGTGCGCGAGGTCTGCGAACACCGAGCTCGGCCTCAGCTCGTCATGGACGAACGCGCTGCCCTCGAGCGCGGACCTCACGTCGTGGACCGCGGGGAGCTCCTCATACTCGACGGCGATCAGGTCGGCTGCCGCTTGGGCGACAGCGCGGTCGGATGCCAGGACCGCCGCGACAGGCTCGCCGACGTACCTGGTCTTGTCGACGGCCAGGCACGGTTGGTCTGCAAAAGCCGGGCCGGTGTATATGCGGTCGCCGAACAGCTCGTGCAGGTCACGCCCGGTCACGACGCTGAAGACGCCGGTGACGGCCGCGGCCTCATCGGTATCGACGGACAGGATCCGGGCGTGCGGCATGGTGCTGCGGTGCACGGCGGCGTGCAGAGTCCCCCGGGGCGGCGTCTCGTCCCCCGTGTACCGAATGGTGCCGCGAACGCGGCCAAGAGCATCGAAACGCCGTCTCCGCTGACCGATTCCCTGGACCTCCGGCGGCGCAGCGCTCCGATCAACCTGTGCGTAGGGGTGATCCACGATCTCAGTCACGATTGATCTCCTTCAGGACCGTGCGTACGGCCTCTTCGACCGCCACCCGCCCGAGCGTTGCCTTGTAGCTCGCACTTCCACGTACGTCCGCGATCGGGTCCATCGCGGAGTCGGCGATCTCGATCGCCGCCTCGACCGTTTGTTGGTCGTTCATGTCGGGCGTCATGTCGAAGGCCAGGTAGCGGGTGGTCGGCGCAAGCGCGCCGAGACCGATCCGGATCTCGACGAAGTCGTCCTCTGGGACCGCGAGCACAGCCGCGGTGGCGCAGGGCCAGTCGTTCTCGCTCAGGCTGCTCAGCTTGGTGTAGTGCCCGACCGAACCCGGCGGCTGGTGCGGAATGAGCAGCGCGGTGATCATCTCGTCGGGCTGGAGGTCGGTGACCTGGAAGTCGACGAAGAACTCCCTCACCGACACCTCACGCGTTCCCTCGACGGAGGAGAGCTCCAAGGTCGCATCGAGGACCGCTAGCGCCGTGGGCGGGTCGAGCCTGTAGTCACCGTGGGCGACATTGCCACCGACGCTCGCCGTGTTCCTCACCCGCGGGTTTGCGACCTTGCCGTAGGTCTGGGCGACCAACGGTGCGAGCCGCCGCACGTCCTCGCTCGTCTCCATGTGCCGCAGGCTGACGAGAGAACCGACGCGAAACCCGCCGTCAGTGAGGACCACGTCATTCAGACCAGGAACTCCAGAGATGTCCAGGAAGTCCTCGGTGAACAAGATCCCCTGCTTGAGGAGGATCTGAATGGCGGTGCCTCCTCCGTAGACCATCGCGTCGTCGAGCTCGGAGAGCAGCGTTGTCGCTTCCTCCAGGCTGCCGGGCCGGTGAAAGCGAGTCATCGGCGGGCTCGCGCGCGGCCGCCGGCAATCACGCCGTAGGCGAAAGCTGCAGCGACCGCCAGCCCGAGGACGAGCAGGTCCTGCGACGAACGCGGTGCCACGGGGACCGGGGTGAGACTGATCTGCCCGGACTGGTCGACCTGACCCGGTACGTCGTTCCCGACACCAATCGCGACGGCACCATTCGCCCGCGTCCGAGCGGCTGCCCGGCCGTTCTTACCCGATGCTCGCGTCGGCACCGGCTTGCCCGCGCACACCGCGGCCAGGGCCTCGGCGAACTGCGCCTCCACCTCAGCGGTGCGACGGCGGATGACGGCCTCGCCAAGCCGGCCGAGCTTGCCCCACATCGCCATCTCCATCTCGTAAGAGACCTGAGAGTTGGCGTTGTCGCCGTCGGTGTCGACCGGCGAGACCGTCAGGAGAGCGTCGAGCTTGACGGTGCTGCCGAGTCGACGGTCTTCCCCCTTCAGCACTGCCTTGATCATCGCCGGCTTCGCGGTGTCCTCGGGGATGTCCCGTTCAGTGATCTCGGCGATGAACGTCGCCTTGAACTTCACGTGGGCGACTTCGTTCACGAGGCTTCCGCGATAGGTGTTGTCATCGACCTGCTTGACCTCCTCGCAGCCCGGGAGACACACCTGCATGATCGCTGGATCAAGGAAGGAGTTGAGCACCTTGTCCGGCGAACCAGGCACGAGAAAGGAAGACGCAAGTTTCATGAGTGACCACCATAGGAGAATTCGTGTCTTGTATCGAGGACATGATGCTAACATCGCCGACACCGAAGCGAAACCCCCAAGGCACAGACCTGCGCCCCGAATCAGGAGTTGACATGACCGCGAAAATCCCCCTGAGCACGGCGGATCTCTGCGACGAGCACGGCAACGAGATCGACGTCTGCGACACACAGCTCCGGCAGTACGGCGGTCGGCGCACCTTCTCAGGGGCCGTAGTGACACTGCTTTGCTACGAGGACAACTTGTTGCTCAAGCAGGTCATCTCAGAGCCGGGCGAGGGCCGGGTGATCGTCGTCGACACAACCGGATCGGTGCGAGTGGCGATGCTGGGCGACAACATGGCAATGCGAGCAGCAAGCAATGGCTGGGCAGGGATCGTGATCAACGGCGCCGTCCGCGATGCGGCGCCTCTCGGCACCCTGCCCCTCGGGATCAAGGCGCGGGGAACCAACCCGCGACGAAGTCTCAAAGAGGGTCGAGGTCAGCGCGACGTTCCCGTCTCCTTCGGCGGATGCACCTTCCTGCCCGGGTCGACACTTGTCAGTGACGACGACGGCATCGTCGTACTACGTTCATGACGATGCCGCGCGAACACAGTCCCGTCGGTCATCGTCCAGACAGGACACGCCCTGGCTCCGGCACCGCACCGCCGATCCGCGCCGTGATCCGGTCCGCTGCATCGCGAATCGCCGCACCGACGCGATCAAGGTTGTCCTCATCCAGCTCGCTTGAGAACGTGATCGTCATCAGGGCCAGCTTCGGCTGCCCGTTCGGACCGAACACGGTCGCCGAAGCACCGCTGTGCGCCACATTGAACTGGCGAATGCTCGAGCCATAGCCGCGAGACCGAACCTGCTCGAACACGTCCTTCAGCTCGTCGGCATCCGTCACCGTGAACTCGGTGAAGCGCTCGACGAGACGCCTCCGTGCAAGGTCGCGGAAATCCTCGAACGGGCGATACGCCCAGAAGGCTTGCATGAGCCCGGGCGCCGAGAAGGGGAAACGGTCACCGACGTCGACCGTGACCCGAACCCCGCGGCCCGGGTCGCCAACCGCAACGACGGTATAGCTGCCCGATCCATCCTCCTGGCAGGCAAAGACGACCACCCCGAGTCGCCGACAGAGCTGCTCGACCTCCTCCTTGGCGACAGCATGAATGCCCTCGTCGCCAAGACCGGACAGCGTCGACAGTCCCGGGCCGAGCGTCCATCCCGACCGTTTGCCGAGGTTGTTGACCCAGCCAGCCTGCTGCAGCGTGGCAAGAATGTTGTAACAGGTCGACCGGTTGAGCCCGAGCTCGTCCACGAGCGTGCCAGCCGACACAGGCTGAGGGGCGGCGGCCGCAAGGCGCTCGACCAACCGGACAGCGGCACTCACCGCGGGTACCTCGTTCACCATCAGTAGGCCTCCTCGTCTCCGAACTGGCCGATTGCCGCGGCCGGAAGACTTCAGTGTCCTCGACAGAGGACATCTAGTGCAACTGGAAACGCCGTTACCTAAGCCTCTTGACGCCCCTAATCCCTCAATCTAGTATTCATGAGAGGACATTGTGTCCTGTTGTTTGGACAACAGATCAAAAGGAAGGCCGACGATGATCTTTCACGTCTCGATACCCGCAGACAACACGCAGCTCGTCGCAGAGGTGATCGCCGAGATCTGGGGCGGTGAGGCTTTCGAGTTTCCCCCGTGGCCCGGCGCCTGGGTGGCGATCGCCGGCGACGAGAATGGCACGACCTGCGAGGTCTATCCGCGTTCTCAGACGATGGCGCCCGGCAAGGGCGACGAGGACCCGGTGTGGCCCAAGCCGGACGAGTCTCCGTCCAAGTACGTCGCCTTCCACTTCGCGACCTCGACTGAGAAGTCGCAGGAGGAGATCATGGCGATCGCACGACGCCACGGGTGGCGCACTGTGTCGTGCCCTCGAGGTGAGTTCTTCGACGTCATCGAGGTGTGGGTCGAGAACCGCCTCCATGTCGAGGTGCTGACGCCTGCGATGCAGGAGGACTACCGCAAGAACGTGAACATGGAGATGTGGGCGTGGACGAAGAAGCCCAAGGAGAACATCGCGTGAGCGTCTCTCCCGACCTGTCGACGCCCACGCTTTCGCTGGCCGAACGGGACCGTCGCTGGGGTCTGCTGCGTGATCTGATGCGTCGCAACGAGGTCGAGGCTCTCCTCGTCCCCCCTGCTCCGGTGCGATATCCAGCCGACACCTACCTGACCAACGATCTGCCGGGATCTGCCGTGATACTCCCGCTCGAAGGCGAGCCCGTCGCCATCCAGCGCGGTGCCTCATTGGCGGGATCGTGGCTGCAGGCGCAGGAGCTCGGAGAGGGCACCTGGATCCAGGACATGCGATTCGGGCCTCGCGCGCCGGCTATGGTGCGGGTCCTGGAGGAGCTCGGACTCACCAAGTCCCGCATCGGAACGATCGGCATCCTCAGCGGTCCCAACCTGCTCCCCTATGGCTGGACGCCGCAGCCGATGTGGGCCTACCTCCAGGCCGAGCTGCCGCAGGCGACATTCGTCGACGTCCTCGACGAGTTCACGGCCGTCTGGCTGGTGAAGAGCGACGAAGAGCTCGCACTGTTCCGTTTCGTCTCTGAGTTGGCCGAACGGGCCTGCCAGGTCATGTTGGACGTGACCAAGCCGGGTGTCAGCGAGATCGACGTCTACGCCGCGATCCTGCACGAGTTCCACCGCCACGGCGCCGGGATGGCCCACGACCTGTTCCTCCACTCCGGGCCCGACAACCTCAGCTGGGACGCACCGCGCTGGCTCCACCGTGCACAGCCGGCACGCGTGATCCAGAACGGTGACATGGTGCTGTCCGAGATGATGCCGGCGGTCGGCGGCATCGAGGCGCAGGTGCAGATGTGCGTGGCGGTCGGCGATGTCGCACCTGAGTTCCACCGCGCGGCCGAGGTGGCGCGCGAGTCCTATGAGCGGGGCCTGGAGGCGATCCGTCCCGGCGTGAAGTTCGGCGAGGTCGCCGATGCCATGGCCGAGCCGCTCGAGAGGGCCGGAGCGTGGCACATCACGCCGCTGATCCACAGCCTCACTCCTCTGACCATGGTCGGCCGCGTCACGCGAGGCACGGACCGCAGCATCACCGACCGCTTCAAGCAGGTCGTTGAGCTTCCCGGCACCGACCTCGACGTCGTCCTCGAGCCGGGCATGACCTTCCAGCTCGAGCCCGACGCGGTCTTCGGCCGTCAACAGGTGAACATCGGCGGCAACGTCATCGTCACCACCGACGGGTACGAGGAGCTCAACACCCTTCCCACCCGCCTGCGCTTCGCCAATTCCTGAGACGCGTCACGTGCCCGTTGCATCGAGACAGCGGGCGCGTTCGACGCCTACCCGGCGTGTGAGCAGCAACTGAACCACATTTGAGGAGTCGTGCCTTCCATGAACGAGCTCGAGTACGAGGTCGCCGAACATGTAGCGACCATCCGGCTCAACCGACCAGAGAAGCGCAACGCGTTCACGTTCGAGATGGTCGATGCCTGGGCCGACCGGCTTCTCGAGGCGCAGGCGGATCCGCTGGTGCGCGCCATCGTGGTCACCGGAGCAGGCAAAGGTTTCTGCTCCGGTATCGACTTGTCTTGGGTAGCCGAGCACGAGCAGAAGCCGTTGGAGTTCAAGCAGGCGCTCACCGACCACATCCACCGGGTGCCGCTGGCGCTCGAGAACGTGGACAAGCCCGTCATCGCCGCCATCAACGGCGACGCCATGGGCGCAGGGCTCGACATGGCACTGATGTGCGACCTGCGGCTGATCTCCGACAACGCCCGGCTGGCGATGTCGTACGTAAAGGTCGGACTGGTCCCCGGGGACGGTGGCTGCTGGCTCCTCCCCCGGCTGGTCGGGATGCCGAAGGCCCTGGAGCTGCTGTGGACCGGTGACATGGTGGCTGCAGACCAGGCCGTCGAAATCGGCTTGGTGAACAGCGTCCACGACTCCGAAGGGCTCATGGACGCGACCTATACGCTTGCCCGCCGTATCGCCGCCGCGCCGCCCGTGGCTGTGCGGATGATCAAACGCACGGCGTATCAGTCCCAGCGGCTGGACCTTCGGACAAGCCTGGACCTGATCTCTTCGCATATGGGTGTGGTCCGTTCCACCGCAGACTCGGTCGAGGCCTACCGCGCCTTCTCCGAGAAGCGCGTCGGGGAGTTCGTCGGCCGATGACCGCTCTCGAGGGACTCCGTGTCGCGGACTTCTCCCGGATCCTCGCCGGCCCGCTCACCACCATGTTGCTCGGTGACCTCGGCGCCGAGGTGATCAAGGTCGAGCGGCCCGGCGGCGGTGACGACACCCGAGCGTGGGGACCTCCGTATGCACCAGATGGTGGCGCGACGTACTTCTTGTCGGTGAACCGCAACAAGAACAGCATCGTCCTCGACCTGGCCACCGACGAGGGCCGCCGGCAGGCTCAGGAACTCGCGGTGAAGAGCGGGATCGTCGTGGAGAACTTTCGGCCCGGCGTGATGGACCGCCTCGGCCTCGGATATGAGCAACTCGCCGCGCAGAGACCAGACATCATCTACTGCTCGATCAGCGCCTTCGGGTCGGGCGACGGCGCTTCCATACCCGGCTACGACCTGATCGTCCAGGCCGTCGGTGGGCTGATGAGCATCACCGGAGCCCCCGAGCAGGAGCCTCAGAAGGTGGGAGTTGCGCTGATCGACGTCATCACCGGACTCTATGCAGCCCTCGGTGTGGTGGCTGCTGTGCGTCACCGCGAACGAACTGGCGAAGGTCAGCGCATCGAGGTCGACCTGCTCAGCTGCGCCCTCGCCGCGCTGTCGAATCAAGGATCCGCCTACACGGCCGGGGGAATGGTTCCGACGCGGATGGGCAACCAGCATCCGTCTATCGCGCCATACGAAACGCTGCCGACTGCCCGCGGCGAACTCGCGGTCGCAGTTGGGAACGACCGCCAGTTCCGGTCGATGAGTGCTGTGCTCGGCGTGCCCGAGCTGGCCGAAGATCCACGCTTCTCGTCCAATGCGAGCCGTGTTCACCACCGCGAGGCGCTGCGGGTCGCACTGAGCACCCAACTGGGCTCGGCACCAGCAGCAGAATGGTCGCGTCTGCTCAACGAGGCCGGGGTTCCGGCGGGTCCGGTCAACGACGTCGCGGCCGCCTTCGAGTTCGCCAGGTCGCTCGGCCTGAACCCGACCGTCGAGATCGGCGGCACCGAGCTCACGCGCAATCCCCTTCGCATGGAGCGGACACCGGTGACGTATCGGCTGCCGCCACCACCGTGGTCGGACGACGTCTCGACCGGAACTGAACCAGAGATACCTGACGAGCGCGCGAGCGCACCGCAAAGGAGACCAGCATGAATGTGAAGACGACCGACCCTGTGGCCGCACGTTCCGTCACCGCAGGCAAGGTGAGCCGCAGCCCCTTCGGGCCATCGGACGAGATCGGCATGCTCAACCTCATGACCGACGAATCTCGCGCCGCGGCATGGGCGGCCGCCGATCCGACGACCATCTACGACCTGTCCGTCGACTACCACGTCGGAATGCCGTCGTGGGACGGGCTGGGCGACCCGACGTACCAGATCTGGATGTCCCACACCCCGCAGGGCAGCGTCAACGAGAACGTCCTCGGCGTCGGTGCGGAGCAGAACCAGCACGTCACCTACTCGGGCGACTGCATCTCGATGTACACCCACACCGGCACCCATCTCGACTCGCTGAACCACTTCGGGCTCGACGGCATGGTGTGGAACGAGGTACGCGCGGACCAGGACCTGGGCAGCCGGCACTGGCTGAAGAACGGCGCCGAGCAGCTGCCGCCGGTCATCGCCCGCGGCGTACTCCTCGATGTCGCCGCCGCGGCCGGGGTCGACGTGCTCCCCGACTCTCAGGTCATCACCGCAGACGATCTCTCCGCAGTGATCGAACGCCAGGGTACCGAGATCCGCGAGGGCGACGTCGTCCTCATCCGCACCGGCCGTATGCGGCTGTGGCACGACAACAAGCGCTACCTGCACAACGAGGCCGGCCTCGACAGGGACGCCGCCGCACTCCTGGCCGAGGCGGGCGCCATGGTCATCGGAGCAGACAACGTGGCCCTCGAGGTCATGCCGAGCACCGACCCGAACAACTGGCACCCAGTCCATACATACCTGCTCGGCGAATGCGGCATTCCGATCATGGAGAACGCGAACCTCGAGGAGATCTCCCAGGCTCAGCTGTGGGAGTTCGTCATCGTCGGGGCCGGCCTGCGTCTGCGCGGGGCGACAGCGTCGCCGATGCGTCCGTTGGCATTCCCCATCCGCTCGGGGCACTGGCCTGAGCGGCGGTCTCGAAAGACAATGAAGCGATGAACATCGGCGAGCACGGGCTACGCCCCGAGATCGAGACGGCCTGGCACCGCGCTCAGCTGGCGGGTCTTGATCCCGGCATGGAGGTCCGCGAGTCGGTGATGTCCGACGTGGATCGGCGTAGTCGACTCGTTCTGGCGGCGGAGCCGGTGCTCGATCGAATGGCCCAGGACCTCTCGGACACCCGATTCAGCGTCCTGCTCGCCGACAAGGGTTCGGTCATCGTCGACCGGCGCTACGGCATGCGAAGCCTCACTGGCGCGTTGGATCGAGTCATGGCCGTTCCGGGCAGTCGCTATGTCGAGTCGGTCTCCGGAACCAATGCTCTGGCGACCGCCTTCGAGCTCCGCGCTCCGATCTCGGTGTGTGGGTCGGAGCACTTCTTGGAGGCGCTGCAGCAGTTCTCGTGCTTCGGTGCGCCTATCGTGCACCCGGCGACTCGCCGCCTCGAAGGAGTCCTCGACGTCACCGGGCACGTCGACGACGCCACCAGACTTCTGCGGCCTTTCCTGATGCGCGCGGTCCGCGACATCGAGCAGCACCTGCTAGAAGGGTCACGGGTCGCAGAACAGAAGATGCTGGCCGCCTTCCAGATCCGCGCAGCCAACCGACCGAACCCTGTCGTCGTCTTGAGCGACGACGTGTTCTTGGCCAACCGTCACGCGATCGACCTCCTCGATGCAGCAGACCATGCCCGCCTACGGGAGATGGCGATCGACGCGCCGCGGAGCGGGACGGTGACATCCACCATCACGCTCGCTGCCGGCTTGGAGACCGCGGTGCACTTCGAGCGGGTCCAAGGAAGCCCTGGCGGGGTCATCTTCGACTTCGAGCCTCTTGCTCCGCGACCGCCCGTTCCCCGGTCCACCTCAAGAGCCAAGACCTCACCACGTCTGACCGGCGAGATCGACTCCGGCGATGTAGTCGTCATCCACGGAGAGCCCGGGACCGGACGTTCGACACTCGGACTCGACGCTCTGGGGGCTGACGCCAAGGTGGTCTCTGCTGCTGACGAGGTGGAGGTCGGAGCGGCACGCTGGTTGCTCCGAGCGCGACGAGCTCTTGGGTCCGGTAGGCCGGTCCTGTTCGACGACACCGACCTCCTGACACCCGCAGCAGCAGGACTGCTTGGCAAGCTGCTCGACGCTCAGCCTGACGCTACCGTCGCGCTGGTTGCTTCGTCAGACCTGGTCGCCGCAGGACATGGCGGCACCTCGAGCCAGCACGCGGCGTTGCTCGCCCGAGCCTCGAAACGCCGCGAGATCCTCCCACTCCGCCAGCGCGTAGAGGAGTTCCCGAATCTCGTCGCATCGCTGTTGGCCGACCTACCGAGCGGGACGGGACGCAAGCTCACACCGACCGCCTTGCACATCCTGGAGTCAAGGTCGTGGCCCGGTAACGTACGTGAGCTTCGCAGGGTTTTGAAGGAGTCTTCGTCAGCGCGCACCACTGGAGACATCACGGACGCCGACTTGCCCGCGGCGTACCGGACCGGTCCCCGTCGTCGACATCTCGGTCTCCTCGAGCAGGCCGAGCACGACACGATCGTGGCGGTCCTGGCCGAGGAGGGCGGCAACAAGACCAAGGCGGCCGAGCGGCTCGGCATCGGACGCAACACGCTGTACGAGCGCATCAGGCGTCTCGGTATCCAGACGTAGACCGTTTCGTGAGGTCTGGAAGGCACGCCCTGGACCCACCGTCCCGAATCCGAACAGTTAGTGACGCTCGTCACGATGCATGGTCGGGGTGACCGATCCCTCAGACCCAAGGAGCGTCACCGATGACCACCCAAGCCGAACGCCGGGCCACGACCACCTTCGACAGCGACTACGTCTCGACGATCAACGGCCGACCCGCCACCTCGGTCACGACGGCTCCGGCGTTCAACCCGGCCACCGGCGAAGTCATCGCACAGGTGCCGGTCATGAGCAAGGACCAGCTCGACGAGGCGGTCGCTGCCGCGCGTGCAGCCTTCCCAGGCTGGGCCGCGACGCCGATCGAGGAGCGTAAGCGCATCGTCAGCGCGATCGGTGACCGGCTGGAGGAGCACGCCGAGGAGTTCATGGCGCTGCTGACCCGTGAGCAGGGCAAGCCGCGCGCTGGCGCGGAGTGGGAAGTCTTCGGCTCCGTCGCATGGTTCCGCGAGATCGCTAAGCAGTCGCTGCCCGACGAGACGCTCCTCGACTCCGCGGAGCGCTCAGCCGTCACGCGATACACCCCGGTCGGCGTCGTCGGCGCCATCGTCCCGTGGAACTTCCCGATCCTTCTCGCGGTGTGGAAGATCGCGCCCGCTCTGGTCGCAGGGTGCACCATCGTCGTGAAGCCGTCGCCGTTCACGCCGCTGTGCGACCTGAAGCTGGTCGAGCTCGTCCAGGACCTTGTCCCGCCCGGCGTGCTCAGCGCGGTCGCGGGTGACGACGACCTCGGCAAGTGGATGACCTCCCACCCCGACATCAACAAGATCGCCTTCACCGGGAGCACCGACACCGGCCGGCACGTGATGAGCTCCGCCGCCGGGACACTCAAGCGGCTCACCCTCGAGCTCGGCGGCAACGACCCGGCTATCGTGCTCCCAGACGTCGACCCGACCAAGGTCGCTCCCCAGCTCTTCTGGGCTGCCTTCCAGAACAATGCACAGTTCTGCAATGCCGCCAAGCGGCTCTACATCCACGAGGACGTATACGACGCCGTCCGCGATGCTCTGGTCGACTACGCGAAGACGATCAAGGTCGGCAACGGCGCCGACGCCGACACCGGCCTGGGACCGATCCAGAACGAACCCCAGTTCAAGAAGGTTCGGGAGTTCTTCGCTGACTCCCACGCGCAGGGCCACACCTTTGCCCTCGGTGGTGAGGTCGACACCGAGGGTGCCGGCTGGTTCGTTCCGGTCACCCTGGTCGACAACCCGCCCGAGGACTCCCGGCTGGTGGTGGAGGAGCCGTTCGGTCCCATCCTTCCCCTCCTGAAGTGGACCGACGAGGACGACGTCATCGCTCGCGCCAACGACACCATCTACGGGCTCGGAGCCTCGGTGTGGGGCAAGGACCTCGACGCACTCCAGCGGATCGCGCGAAAGATCGACGCCGGCACCGTCTGGCTCAACGAGGTGCATCAGTACACGCCTTACCAGGTCTTCGGCGGTCACAAGCAGTCCGGCATCGGCACCGAGAACTCCTTGCACGGCTTGGCCGAGTACACCAACTGGCAGTCCATCACCCTGAACAAGGACCCCGAAGCGGTCTGAGCGACCGAGTCGACGGCGAATCCACACAACGACCGGACCGGGCGGCTGGCTACCCACGACGCCCGGTCCGGAGCATCCACCGAGAGGACCCAGTATTCCGATGAGCATCGACACCGAGTCCGGGACCAAGAGCCGCCCCGACCTGGTCGGCCCCGGTGACATCTTGCGGCTCAGCGCACGACGTTTTGGCGACAAGACCGCCCTGATCACCGCAGGCGGGACGTTCACCTACGCCGACCTGGACGACCTCGCTGCCCGCGCAGCCACCGGGCTGCGTGCCAACGGAGTCCAGCCAGGGCGGGTGGTCTCCCTGTACGGCCCCAACACGTGGCAGTGGATCGTCGCGTACCACGCCGCGCTACGCGCGGGAGCCGTCGTCAACCCCGTCAACGTGATGCTCACCCCACCCGAGATGGCTTTCGTCGTCCGCGACTGCGGGGCTGTGGCAGTGCTGACGTCCGCTGACCAGTTCGAGACGATCCGCGCGATCGCAGACGAGGACAACGCGGTCGGCCTCGTCCTTGCCCTCGATAGCGAGGACGAGCGTGGCTTCGCGACGCTTTTCGACCATGAGCCGCTCGTCGATCCGGCGCCGGTGACGCCGGAGTCGATGTCGACCATCGGCTACACGTCCGGCACCACAGGGCACCCCAAGGGGGCAATGCAGTCTCAGCAGGCGGTGCTCCTCAACTGTTCGCTGACTGCGACGATGCATGGTCGTACCGAGAACGACGTGGTCGTCACCGCCCTTCCGGCGCCCCATGTCTACGGCAACGTCGTCATCAACGGCACCTTCCTCGTAGGCGGAACTGTCGTCCTGATGGAGCGATTCGTCGCCGAGGAAGCACTCGCACTCATCACCAAGCACAGGGCGACGATGTTCGAGGGCGTACCCGCGATGTACTCGATGCTGCTGTCCTCCGAAGCGCTCGCCGACGCCGACCTGAGTGCACTGAGAGTATGCACCGTGGGCGGCCAGACCATCTCGATGAGCACCATCGACGCCTGGCAGGAACACTCCGGCGCCCCGCTCCTCGAGCTGTGGGGGATGACAGAGATATCCGGTCTCGGCACCACTCACGCCGTCCACTCGCCTCGGGTTCCCGGTTCGATCGGAGTATCGCTTCCCGGCGTCCAGGTACGTGTCGCCGACCTCGAGAACGTGAGTCTCGACGCTGCCCCCGGCACGCCCGGCGAGCTCATGGTCCGTGGGCCGATCGTGATGATGGGCTACTACGGCAACGAAGCAGAGACGGCCAAGACGATCGAGCCCGACGGCTGGCTCCACACCGGCGATATCGCCACGGTGGATGAGAACGGGTACTTCTTCGTCGTCGACCGCCGCAAGGACCTCATCATCACCGGCGGCTACAACGTCTACCCGGCTGAGATCGAGCGCGTCCTCAGCGCACATCCAGCAGTCGCGATGGTCGCGGTCGGACCTGTACCCGACGACGTCAAAGGCGAGCTGGCCTGTGCATACGTCGTGCTGCGTGCCGGTACGAGCCCGAGCGAGGCCGAACTCATCGAGTTCACCCGCGACAAGCTCGCTGCCTACAAGCGACCCCGGTCCGTTCGCTTTGTCTCGGCGCTTCCGACCACGTCGACGGGAAAGATCATGCGCCGCAAGCTTTCAGAGGCTGCTCCACCTGCCTGAGCAGCGGCGTCATCGAGCCCATCAGTAGCTGTCCGTCACCACCATTTCCCGCCCTACCGAACCAAGAGGATGAGACGTCATGACAACTCAAACCACTACCACCGCCGCGGTCCTACGAGAGCAGGGAGGCGCGCTCTCCCTCGAGACCGTCGATGTCGCCCGACCCGGTAAGGGTGAAGTGCTCGTACGGATGGTTGGTGTCGGCATCTGCCATACCGACCTCGGTGTCATCGCAGCTCCTGCTGAGGGGCAGCTGCCCATCGTCCTCGGCCACGAGGGTTCGGGCATCGTCGAGGCCGTGGGTGACGGCGTCAGCACGGTGAAGGCGGGAGACCGCGTCGCGCTGTCCTACGCGTCGTGCGGACACTGCGACATCTGTGACCGCGGGCTGCCGATGCACTGTCGCGAGTTCATCGGCCGCAACCTCGTCGGGGCGCGCGTCGACGGCACCTCTCCCCTCTCGGTCGACGGCGATCCAGTCCTGGGCGCGTGGTTCGGGCAGTCCTCTTGGTCCGGGCTGTCCATCACCAACGAGCGCAACTGTGTCGTCGTCGGCGACGACGTGCCCCTGGAGCTGCTTGGTCCACTCGGATGTGGCATCCAGACCGGCGCCGGCGCCGTGCTCAACACCCTTGCGCCCGAACCGGGCTCCTCCATCGCAGTCTTTGCGGTCGGCTCGGTCGGCCTCGCCGCCGTCCTCGCTGCACAGGCGGCGGATTGCGGAGCGATCATCGCCGTCGACATCGACGACGCACGGCTCGAGCGCGCCCGCGAGCTCGGCGCCACCCACACCGTCAACTCGGCGCAGGTCGATGCTGCCCAGGCGATCGTCGAGATCACCGATGGTCTCGGCGCGCAGTACAGCGTGGACTGCATCGGACTGCCTGACGCGGTCCGCGCCGCTCTAGAGTGTCTCCAGACGCCGGGTGTCTGCGCCTCGGTCGGGTTCCAGGGACTTCCGAACGAGATCGCAATCGACCAGGGCCACCTGCTCTTCGGTCGAACCCTGATCGGGGTGATCGAGGGCGACGCCGTCCCGCAGGAGTTCGTACCGCGCATGCTGGACCTCTACCGCCAGGGCCGGTTCCCGTTCGACGACCTCATCACCCCCTACCCGTTCACGTCGATCAACGAGGCCCTCGACGACGTCCATCACGGCAAGGTGACCAAGGCCGTCCTCACCTTCGAGTAAAGGGCGAGTCCGTAACGAACCAGTACAAGTTGCTCGGCGTGATGGTCCTTCCACTTATCTGATCCATGGAAGGACCATCACGCCTTGGATGAGCAAGAAGACCGACGATGAGCAGCTTCCCCAGAGAACTCAGCTGTCGGGCGCGAGGGCTTTGTGAGTCGACTTCAGGATTCGCTCCGACAGCTCCGTGCCGGCCGTGGCCCGGGCAAGCAGGATCGCTCCGACCAGGCTGGCGACCACCGGAAGACCGTCGTCGCCATCCGCCGCCATCCACTCGGCGAACCTCTCGACTCCCACCGCGTAAGTCGCGCGCACACCACCGGCCGCAGGCTCGCGCGCCACGTCGCCCGCGAATCCGGCGGTCGGACAGCCCGTGCCGGGCTCGTCCCGGTGTTCGGCCGACAGGTAGAAGTCGACGAGAGCGCGCCGCGAGGCGTCGTGATCCTCGTGCATGGAGTCGAACCCCGCCAGCAGGCGATCGAGGTCACCGAACGCGACCTCGATGGCCTCCGCGACGAGGGCGTCCTTGGAGGAGAACTGCTTGTAGAAGCCGCCGGTGGTCAGCCCGATGGAGCTCATCAGCTCGGCGACGCTGATGCCGTTTGCTCCGCGCTCCCGGAAGAGCTGGGACGCCGCCGCGACGGCGCGCCTACGGTTCTCGATCGCTTGGGCTTGGGAGACGCGGCTCATCACTCACCTCGAATTAGATGACAACTCACATCTATCCTACCCGGCCATCGCCCCGAACCCGGCCATCCACGACACCCCCCGGCATCAAGACGGGCTGGACACTTCTTAGATCACGTGCGTAATCTAACGACTGCCGACGATCCGACGGCACTTTTCTCCGACAGACCCGAAATGAGATCTCCCCATGACCACGCAGAACCCGAGCGCCGTTGTCACCGGCGCGTCCACCGGCCTCGGCGCCGCCTACGCAAACCGCCTGGCCCACCGCGGCTACGACCTCGTCCTGGTCGCCCGGAACACCGCACGACTGGAGGCGCTGGCGTCGGACATCCGTGCCAAAACGGGCCGTGCAGTAGATGTCGTCACTGCCGACCTCACCGACGCCGAGCAGATCTCCGTGGTCGAGGAGCGCCTGCGCACCGACGAGAGCATCGAGGTCCTGATCAACAACGCCGGCGGTTCACTGTTCACGCCGCTGGCCACCTCCGACGCGGCGGCATCTGAGGCGCTGATCAACCTCAACGTGACCTCGCTGACTCGGCTGACCACCGCGGTCCTGCCGGGCCTGACCGCTCGCGGCCGCGGAACCGTCGTCAACATCTCCTCTGCACTGGCTCTCAACGTGCTGCCCGTCAGCGCCGTCTACAGCGGGACCAAGGCCTACGTGCTGACCTTCACCCAGGCGCTGCAGCAGGAGTTGGCCGAGAGCCCTGTCAGAGTGCAGGTCGTGCTCCCGGGTGCAGTCCGCACCGAGTTCTGGGACGGCTCCGGCCTCGACCTCGCCGCATTCCCCGACGAGTGGGTCATGAGCGCTGACGACGCCGTGGACGCGGCGCTCGCGGGCCTGGACGCCGGCGAGCCGGTCACCATCCCGTCGCTGCCGGAGATCGGCGACTGGGAGTCGTTCGAGAAGGCACGCCAGACGCTCATCCCCAGCCTGTCGCTGCAGGTTCCCGCCGACCGCTACCGCGCCTGATCGCGCCAGGAAGACATCGTCATGGGAATCAGTCAAGAAGCAGAGCAGTTCGCCGACGCCTTGGGAAGCGCGACAGCGAAGACGGGGACACCTGGTCTCGAGATGTCGGTGATCCGGGACGTCATCGACGCCTCCTTCCAACGGATGTCGACCGAGCCCGAAGGCGTGACCTACGCAGAAGTCGACGCCGGCGGCGTCCCAGCGCTCTGGTGCATCCCGGAAGACGCCGAGCCGCGCCAGGCCCTGCTGCACTTCCACAACGGCGGCTCGGTGGTCGCCTCCATGTACTCCGACCGCAAGGCCGCCGGACACCTGGCCAAGGCAGCGGGCATCCGTACGCTCGTCGTGGACTTCCGGCTGGCACCGGAGAACCCCTACCCCGCCCAGCTCGACGACGCCGAGACCGCCTACCGCTGGCTGCTCTCGCAGGGCTACACGCCACGCACCATCGCTACCACCGGGCACTCGATCGGTGGCACCTTGGCCGTGCTGCTGCCGCTGCGTCTGCTCGCGAACGGCGAGGAGACACCGGCCGCTGTGGTCAGCATGTCGCCGTGGTGTGACCTCACGATCCAGAACGAGACGATCGAGACCAACGCCTCCGCGGACAGGGCGCTCTCGAGGGAGGCACTCGAGCTGTTCCGGGCAGCCTGGTTGCAGGATCCCGAACTGAGTCACGCTGACCCGAAGATCAACCTCCTGTCCGCGGACCTCACCGGCCTTCCTCCGACCGGCCTCTACTACGGCGAGTACGAAGTCCTCGCCGGCGAGGACGCCGAGTTCGGCCGCCGACTGGTCGAGCACGGCGTCACGTCCGAAGCCCATTGCCTGCCGGGCGGACAGCACTCCTACGTCCTCGGCGCCGGACGGGTGCCCGAGATCGACGAATCGATCCAGCACATGGGCCAGTGGCTGCGCCGGCACCTGGGCGACCAAGCAGGCTAGCGACCGAGCCTGTGCTCGGAGGGTGTGCGCCCGAATCGCTCCCGGAAGGCGGCGTTGAACGCAGTGACTGATCCGAAACCGCTCGCGTACGCGACGTCGGTCACGGTGCGACGCCGCCAACCGGGATGGGTCAGTCGCCGCGCGGCCAGGTCGAGCCGAACCTCGCGGATCAACGCGGCCGGCGAGCTGTCCTCCCGGCTCAGTCGCTCCTGGAGCGTACGCAGCGATAGACCCAGCTCTCGGGACAGCGCTCCCGGGCCGTACGCCGGGTCCGCACAGCTGTGGCGTGCCAACGCACGGGCCTGCTCCGTGAGCCGGTAGGTGCGGCCGGCGTCACCGCGGACGATGAGCTCGAATGCCAGCTCGGCGGCGGTCACGAAAGAGCCGCCATCGAGGGCCTGTGCCTGCTCGGCGACCTCGGCGACCATGGCCGCGAAGACCCGGCCCGCGCCTTCACTCGTGTTCCAGAGCCGGGCGCCTTCGGGCGGCCTCGCTTCCGGCCATGCCGTGGCCGGCACCGACAGGATGAAGGCGCGGGTGTGCTCGTCGTGGCTCAGCGCGAACGACTGGGTCATGGACACGAGCGCGGCAGCGCCGGGTCGGACCCGCGAGCGACGTCCTGCTGCCTCGACGACGACCTGGCCGGACGTCGGCACCACAACGCGCAGACTGTCCTCCCCGTCACGGTCGACGTCAACGGACCGACGCTCGTAACCGATCGCATCGGACGAGAAGACGACCAACTGCACACCGCCTGCGCGCTGCACCCGCGTCTCGCCGTGGAAGTCCTGGCGATCGGCGAAAGCGAAGTGCAGGGTGCCGTGGTTGGCGGTGACGTGCTCACGCCAGAAATCGACCCGCCGATCGCGGGGCACCGCATCGGCCCTGGTCGCGGCGACCAGGTAGTCCAGCCCTGCCTCGACCACGCCCGTCACCTCCTGCGCAGATCCGTCGATGGCCCGCGCGAATCCGCAAGAACCGCAGGAGCCGCGTGACTACCGTCACAGCATAAGCGGTCGACGGCCGCACGAGAAGGAACGGAGTCGGTCCCCATGGAGTACGCCGAGATCAATGGCGGGCGCATCGCCTACGAGCTTGCCGGCCCGCAGGAAGGCGAGGTCGTCCTGCTGAGCCACTCGCTCTTCTTCGACCACACCATGTTCGACCCGCTGGCCGAACTGCTGCACGACGCGGGCTATCGCACCCTGGCCTACGACCACCCCGGCCAGGGCGCCAGCTCCCGAGTCACGCTTGCCGAACTGTCGATGGACGCACTCACCGAAGCCGCCGCTGCCTTGGTGCGCACCCTCGACCTCGGCCAGGTGCACGCGGTCGGCAACTCCATGGGCGGCTTCATCACGCTGCGGCTCGCGGCCCGCCACCCCGAACTACTACGGACCGTCACGACGCTCGGAGCCTCCGCGGAGGAGGAATACCAGCTCGCCGAGTTCGGGCCCCTCGCCGAGGCACTGGGCCAGGACGGCGCCGCCGCAGCCAACGTTGAGACGCTGCTCTACATCATGTTCGGCGACACCAGTCTCGCTAACGGCGGCGACGTCGTCGACCACTGGCGCTCGTACATGTCCGCACTGGACACCTCCATCGGCGCGGCCGCCTATCAGGTGATCCACCGTGACCGCATCTACGAGGAACTCCAAGACGTGAGCGTCCCGGTGCTCGCGATCGCCGGCGACGAGGACCACGCATACCCTCAGCCCATCTCGGGCAGCAACATCGCCACGGCAACCCACGGACGTCATGAAACCGTCTCCCCCGCCGGACACTCGGTCGCGCTCGAGCAGCCACAAGTCGTTGCTGAGCTCCTCATCAAGCACTTCACGAGCTAGCACACGAGACTGGCGGCTGCCATTTGTCTTCGGTGCCATCCTCGCGCCATCACACCCGGCACCCGTCGGAGGACAAACGAGACAGGACTCTTCGAGCGCCATGTCGGGGCCGAGATCGTGCGCCGTTCCCTGATCGAGGCCCTCTGAACTCACCGGGCCCGCGAGCCTACGGGTGCTCGTCCTGTTGGGATGCGTCACCGCGATGTCCTACGCGCGGGTAGTGAAGCGGTCCGACTTGGGGCAACATCAGTCGCGGGACTCGAACCCGTGTGTTGACACAGTGTTGACACGGGAAATTTGGGTCCAGGCAGTCGAAGAGGTGCCGCACGGATGACGAGAACTTGTCGGGCGCACCGAAATCACCTGCAGACAGCAATCGGCCCGCCACCCTTTTCGCAGGTGGCGGGCCGATAGTGCGGTCGGCACAGGTTACAGATACTGGCCCGTGTTGGAGACCTGCTCGATGGAACGGCCGGGCTCGGTGCCCTGCTTTCCGGTGATGAGCGTGCGGATGAAGACGATCCGCTCGCCCTTCTTGCCGGAGATGCGGGCCCAGTCGTCGGGGTTGGTGGTGTTGGGGAGGTCCTCGTTCTCCTTGAACTCGTCCACGCAGGCCTGGAGCAGGTGCTGCACCCGCAGGCCCTTCTGGCCGGAGTCCTCACCGGAGTCCAGGAACGACTTGATGGCCATCTTCTTGGCCCGGTCGACGATGTTCTGGATCATCGCGCCGGAGTTGAAGTCCTTGAAGTAGAGGATCTCCTTGTCGCCGTTGGCGTAGGTGACCTCCAGGAAGCGGTTCTCCTCGGACTCCGTGTACATCCGCTCGACGACAGTACGGATCAGCTCGTCGACGGTGGCCCGCTTGTCGCCGTTGAACTCGCCCACGTCGGTCGGGTGCAACGGCAGGTCGGTGACCAGATACTTCGAGAAGATGTCGCGAGCACCCTCGGCGTCGGGACGCTCGATCTTGATCTTCACGTCCAGACGGCCCGGGCGCAGGATCGCCGGGTCGATCATGTCCTCACGGTTGGAGGCGCCGATCACCAGCACGTTCTCCAGAGCCTCGACACCGTCGATCTCGGAGAGGAGCTGCGGGACGATGGTGTTCTCCACGTCGGAGGAGACACCGGTGCCACGCGTACGGAACAGCGAGTCCATCTCGTCGAAGAAGACGATCACCGGAGTGCCGGCCGCGGCCTTCTCACGAGCCCGCTGGAAGACCAGGCGGATGTGGCGCTCGGTCTCACCGACGTACTTGTTGAGGAGCTCTGGGCCCTTGATGTTGAGGAAGTAGGACTTGCCGTCCGCTCCCGTCTTCGCGGCGACCTTCTTCGCGAGGCTGTTGGCGACAGCCTTCGCGATCAGGGTCTTGCCACAGCCCGGAGGACCGTAGAGCAGCACGCCCTTGGGTGGCTTGAGCTGGTGCTCGATGAAGAGGTCGGGGTAGAGGTACGGCAGCTCGACCGCGTCCTGGATCTGCTCGATCTGGCCGGCGAGGCCACCGATCGACTCGTAGGAGATGTCGGGCACCTCCTCCAGGACGAGCTCCTCGACCTCGGACTTCGGCACCTTCTCGTAGACATAGCCCGATCGCGGTTCGAGCAGCAACGAGTCACCCGCGCGGATCGCGTCCTGTAGGAGCGGTTCAGCGAGGCGTACGACCCGTTCCTCGTCGGCATTGGCGATCACCAGGGCGCGCTCACCGTCGGCGAGCAGCTCCTTGAACATCACCACCTCGCCGACCTTCTCGTACTCCATCGCGGCCACGACGTTCAGCGCCTCGTTGAGCATGACCTCCTGGCCATAGCGCAGCTCGTCGAGGTCGACGTTGGGCGATGCGGTCACCCGGAGCTTGCGCCCACCGGTGAAGACATCGATCGAGTCGTCCTCGTTGCGCTCGATGAAGGTGCCGAAGCCTGCTGGCGGCTGTGCCAGCCGGTCGACCTCCTCCTTGAGCTTGATGATCTGGTCTCGGGCATCCCGAAGCGTCACGGTGAGTCGCTCGTTCTGCGACGTCACGGCGGCCAGGGAGCGCTGCGCATCAGCGAGCCGCGCCTCCAGGCCACGCGAAGAACCGGGCATCTCAGTCAGTCTGTGCCGCAGGTCGGTCACCTCAGCTTCGAGGAAACGGACATGACTCTCGAGCTCCTCGGGGCTGCGCCCCTCGGAATGGAATCCATCGGATGTCGACATCAGCACACCTCCTCTACTCCCTCGACCCTACAAGGGTCAGGGGTAGGAGCGGAGAAGGATTTACCGGTGTTGGACACTATTCGTCGACAACCGCCAAGTTCGTGTCAACCCGTGGCACACGTTCTGCAGAGTGGACTCAGTCCACTTCGGTGCCATCCTCCGGCAGGACCTCCACGACGGGCTCAGGAGCTGGCATGTCGGCCGGCCGCGGACCGGTGTAGTCAGATCCGTACGCCCCGGGTGCAGGTCGGCGTGTCTTTCGCGGCGCGCGCTCGCCCGGTGCCAGCTTTCGCGCCGTCACCAGGAAGGCCGTGTGGCCGATCATCTTGTGACCCGGCCGGACCGCGAGACCCTCGACGTGCCAGTCACGAACGAGCGACTCCCAGGCCTGCGGCTCGGTGAACCCGCCGTGGGCCCGGACCGTCTCGACGAAGCGGGACAGCTGGGTGGTGGTCGCGACGTAGGCGCAGACCATGCCGCCGGGGTAGAGCGCCTCGGCCGCCGCGTCGACGCACTCCCACGGAGCGAGCATGTCGAGGATCAGCCGGTCGCAGCGGATCTGCTGGCGAGGCAGCTCCTCCTGGAGGTCGCCCAGGTTGAGCGACCAGCTCGGGTGGGACTCCCCCGCCGGGGTGCCGAAGAACTGGTCGACGTTCTTGCGGGCAACCTCGGCGAACTCCTCGCGGCGCTCGAAGGAGGTGACCTTGCCGAACGAACCCACCGCCCGCAGGAGCGAGCAGGTCAGGGCGCCGGAGCCGACCCCGGCCTCCACGACGGAGGCACCCGGGAAGATGTCGGCCATCGCGACGATCTGGGCGGCGTCCTTGGGGTAGACCACGGCGGCGCCGCGCGGCATCGAGACCACGAACTCCGACAGGAGCGGGCGGAAGACCAGGTACTCACCGCCCGTCGAGGCGGTGACGGTGAAGCCCTCCTCGCGGCCGATCAGCTCGTCGTGGTCGATGTGGCCCTTGTTGGAGAAGAAGCGCTTGCCGGCGACCAGCTCGAAGTTGTGGCGGCGACCCTTGGTGTCGGTCAGCCGCACCCACTCGCCCTCACGAAGCGGCCCGCGGTGCACGCCCGCTCGGGCCTCGGCCGGAATGTCTGGAATATCAGCGCTTGACACCCGCCGAGGCTACCCGTTCTTTCGGCCAACCCGGCAAACCGCGGCTCAGGCTCCCGCGCGGAAGGCCGCGTCGACGTCGGAGGTCACCAGTACGCCGTAGATCGAGCCGTCGGGCTCGACCAGGAGGTATTCGGGTGCCGGGGTCTTCGAGATCGCCTGGATCAGGGACTCCCCGTCGATGTCGGCCGGGAGGGTTAGGCCGTCCTCGAGCTGGCGGGTGACCGTCGAGGTGGCCATCCAGGGACGACGGTCCTCCGGTGTCGCCAGGAGCGCGCCCTCGTGGACGAGACCGATCGGCTCGCCGCCGCTGCTCACGGTGACGATGCTGCCGGCCTCGGCCTCATGGGCGCGGCGTACGGCCTCGGCGAGCGGAAGGTCGGCGGGTACGGCCAGGGTGCGGCGAGCGAGGTCGCGTGCGACGAGGAGCGGGAGCCGCATGCGCGCCCTCCCCGACATGATCGCCGCGGAGGCACCGCTCCAGAGGAAGACACCGATGATGACGGCGAAGACGTAGTGCCTGAGCTGCGGCTCGTTGCCGAGGATCTGGCCCTGGATGAAGGGCCACAGCAGCACGATCACCGCGAGAACCCGGCCGGCCCAGCCGGCGACGATGCTGCCGCGGTTGCTGTTGCCGGTCGCGGCCCACACGCCCGCCTTGAGCAACCTGCCGCCGTCGAGGGGCAGGCCGGGGACGAGGTTGAGCACGCCCACGAACAGGTTGGTGAACCACAGGCCGGTGACGAACAGCCCGACCAGGCCGCCGGAGGTGAGGAACGAGATACCGAAGGCAGCGGCGGCGACGGCCAGCGAGGCCAGCGGTCCCACCACAGCGATCCAGAACTCGTCGCGGGGCCGCTTCGCCTCTTTCTCCACGGCGGTCGCGCCGCCGAGGAAGTGGAGCATGATCACGCCCACGGGGTAGCCGAGCCGCTTGGCGACGACCGCGTGGGCAGCCTCGTGCAGCAGGACAGCGCCATAGAGGACAACCGCGAAAGCGAAGCCCGCGACGTACGTCAACCAGCCCAAGCCCGGCTCCACGGCATCGATCTGGGGCGCCATCACCCAGGCGATCAGCGCCGCGATGAGGAACCAGGACGGCGTCACCAGGACGTCGCTGCCGGCGACGGAGCCGACCTTGATCGTGCCGGGGACTCGGGAGGTGGGCTCCGCCTCTTCGACCGGCTTGTCGCCGCCGGGGCGTGGGTCAGGGTCTGCCACATTCCGAGCGTACTTGAGCGGCGGTTGTCAGGTGGCGGCGACCCGGATTGTCGGTGCCTGCGAATAGTCTCGATGTTCATGAGCACCTCACCCGCCGAATCGCTGTCGACCCCGGTCGACGGCGTCAACGTGCTGGGGTCGCTCTCACCGAGCCGCGCGAGCGACTTCACCTCGTGCCCGCTGCTCTACCGGTTCCGCACGATCGACCAGCTGCCCGAGCCGCCCTCGGAGGCGGCCGCACGCGGGACCGTCGTGCACAAGGTGCTCGAGGACCTCTTCGACCTGCCCGCTCCCGAGCGCACACCGCGGCAGGCGAAGTCGATGGTGGAGCAGGCGTGGGAGGACGTACGCAGCCTCGACCCGGCCCTGGCGACGCTCTTCACCTCCGAGGCCGAGGGTGCGGAGGAGGGCTGGCTGGAGTCGTGCCGGCAGGTGCTGCGGCGCTACTTCGACCTGGAGGACCCACGTCGTCTGGAGCCGGCCGAGCGCGAGCACTACGTCGAGGCGCTGCTCGACTCCAAGCTGCTGCTGCGCGGCTTCATCGACCGTGTCGACGTCGCCGCCGACGGCCGGATCCGAGTGGTGGACTATAAAAGCGGGCGCGTCCCCAGCGAGGCCTACGAGGCGAAGGCGCTGTTCCAGCTCAAGTTCTACGCCCTGGTGATCTGGCGCACGCGAGGCGTGGTGCCGGCGATGCTGCAGCTGATCTACCTCGGCTCGGGCGACATCCTGCGCTACGTGCCCGACGAGGCCGATCTGCTGGCCACCGAGCGCAAGGCCGAGGCGATCTGGCGGGCCATCCGCACCGCCCAGGAGACCGGCGACTGGCAGCCGAACCCGGGGCGGCTGTGCGGATGGTGCGCCCACAAGCCGCTGTGCCCCGCCTTCGGCGGCACTCCTCCCCCGCTCCCGGCGACCGCAGGCCCCGTCGCCGCCGGAGACGACGTCGATCTCGACTAGGACCCTAGGCGCGTCTACCAGGATCGACCGGTTACGGGAGTTATCGTCGCGACGAATGTGACGTATGCGCTTGGCTGAGGAGGTGCGGCTGCTCGTGGGCTCGACGGACTCGTCCACCGGCTCGACCAGCGAGAGCGCGACCTCGTCTCGGCACCGTCCCGACATCCAGGGGCTCCGCGCCATCGCGGTGCTCGCGGTCGTCGCACTGCACGTCGGCTTCGGATCGCTGACCGGCGGCTTCGTCGGCGTCGACGTCTTCTTCGCGATCTCGGGCTTCCTGATCACCCAGCAGCTCATGCGGCAGGCACGCGCCGAGGGCGGGGTCAGCCTGCTCGGCTTCTACGCGCGCCGGGCCCGCCGCATCCTGCCGGCCGCGACCCTGGTGCTGCTCGCGACCGTCGTCTACGCAGCTCTCTTCCTCGGCTTCGTACGCACCCGGGAGATAGCCCTCGACGCGCTGTGGTCTGCCGCGTTCGCCGCCAACTTCCGGTTCGCGTCGCTGGAGACCGACTACTTCTCGGCGGCGCTGCCGCCCTCGCCGCTGCAGCACTTCTGGTCCCTCGCGGTCGAGGAGCAGTTCTACCTGGTCTGGCCCCTGATGATCCTGGGATGCCTGTGGGCGATGAAGCGGCGTAGCCAGAACGCCGCGACGGACGGCCCCATCGACCAGCGCAGGCGCAGGCGCGTGCTGGTCATCGCTCTCGGCGTCGTCATCGTGGCATCGCTGCTGGCCTCGGCGGTGCTGACCCGGACGAGCCCGGAGGCGGCGTACTTCTCGCCCTTCACCCGCGCCTGGGAGCTCGGCCTGGGCGCGATCGCGGCGATCGCGTTCCGTGACGACGGGCCGCAGGACGCCACCGCGCGGTGGCGGGCGCAGGTGCTCTCGGCGTTCGGGATGTTCTTCATCGTCTGCGCCTGCCTGCAGTTCAACGACGCGACCCCGTTCCCCGGCACCCCGGCGCTGGTGCCGGTCCTCGGCAGCGTCTTCATCATCGTGGCCGGCACGCTGTGGCACGGCCCGACGGTGGTCGGCCGGCTGCTGTCGGTGCCGCCGCTGCAGGTCGTCGGCAACTGGTCCTACTCGCTCTACCTGTGGCACTTCCCGGTGCTGGTCCTCGCCGAGCTGCAGCTGGGCCGCGAGCTGCGCTGGTGGGAGCAGGTTCTTCTCGTCGCACTCGCGCTCGGTCTGGCGGGGCTCTCCTACCACTACGTCGAGGAGCCGTTCCGGCGCGGCATCCTCTGGCGCCGTCCGGCGTTCGGGCGAGCCGCCACGCTGGGCCCGGTGGCGCTCTACCCGCTGAGCATCACCCTGGTCGCGGTGACCTGCTTCGGGGCCAACACCTACGCGACCGGCACCGCCCGCGACGGCTACCAGCCGGCGATCACCCTGGCCGAAGCAGACTCTTCCGGGTCCTCCGGGCCGTCCAAGCAGCCCGACCGGCCCGCGTCGAGCGCCGCACCGCCAGCCGCCAAGGCGCAGGAGCCCGACCCGCTCCCGGCGCTGCTGAAGGCCTCGGTGCTCGCGGCGCGCAAGAACCAGGCGATCCCCACCAACCTGAAGCCGGGCCTCACCAACCTCTCCGACGACGTGGAGTCGGTCGGCGAGTGCAACTACTACTCGACGAACGTACGCAAGCTGTGCCCGCGCGGTGACGCCGACGCCGAGAAGACGATCGTGGTCATCGGCGACTCCCACGCCCGCCACTGGACGCCCGCCGTCGAGGAGATCGCCGAGCGCTCTGGCTACCGCGCCTACATGCTGGCGATGCCGCAGTGCACCGTCTCGCTGGTCACGCCCGACAAGATCGACAGCACCGACCCGATGACGTCGTGCGACGACTTCCACGACTTCATGCTCTCCTCGGTCAAGAAGCTCCGCCCCGACCTGCTGCTGATCTCCTCACGCCCGATCAGCGCCGCCTACCACGACTCCTCGGGCCGCCACACCGACCGCGCAGACGTACGCCGTGCCGTCTACCGCGGCTACCAGCGCCTCCTGGACCAGGTGAAGCCCGTCGCCAAGCGCACCGTGTGGCTGCGCGACGTACCGGCGCTCGAGTTCGACCCGGCCACGTGCCTGAGCAGCAACAAGACGCTCTCGCCCTGCACCTACAAGCCGCTCGAGAGCCAGCAGGACGGCGCCGACCTGCAGATGCAGGCGGCCAAGGCGGCTCGCGTCGAGACGGTCGACCTCGACGACATGTTCTGTGACAGCGTCGGCATCTGCACCACCGTCGTCGGCGACACGATCACCCATCGCGACGGCCACCACCTCACCGCGACCTACTCCAAGGAGCTCGGTCGCACCCTGGGCGAGCGCCTCAAGGTCTGGTGACGCTCACTCGGCGTCGTCGGGCTCGGGTGGGGTCTCGGCGCCGTCGCGTTCGTCGCGGTCGGCCCACTCGAGCAGCGGCTCGATCGAGAACGGGTGGTCGTCGATGTCGGCGTGCAGGTCACCGATCTCCGCGAACCGTGCCGGCACCGTACGCATCGTGAACTCACGTGGGTCGACGTCCTTGGTCTCCTCCCACGTGATCGGGGTGGAGACCCGGCCGTCGGCGACGCCGCGGATCGAGTAGGCACACGCGATCGTGTGATCTCGGGTGTTTTGATTGAAGTCCACGAACAGCTGCGCCGGGTCGCGATCCTTGCGCCACCAGGCGGTGGTGACCAGCTTCGGTGCCCGGCGCTCGACCTCGCGGGCGAAGGCGTGGGCGGCGCGGCGTACGTCCTGGAATCCGTGCTCCGGCGGGATCCGGACATAGACGTGCATCCCCGAGCCACCGCTCGTCTTCGGATAGCCGACCGCGCCCAGCTCGTCGAGGAGCTCGCGTACGACGCCCGCCACCGTCTGCACGGTCGAGAACGGGCAATCGGGACCGGGATCGAGGTCGATGCGCCACTCGTCGGGCTTCTCGGTGTCCTCGCGGCGGCTGTTCCAGGGGTGGAACTCGACCGTCGACATCTGTACGGCCCAGATCACCGCACCGAGCTCGGTCACGCAGAGCTCGTCGGCGGTGCGGCCCCAGCGCGGGAAGTAGAGACGTACGGTCTCGATCCAGTCGGGCGCCCCCTGTGGCAGCCGCTTCTGGTGCACCTTCGGCCCGGCCAGGCCCTTGGGGAACCGGTGCAGCATGCAGGGCCGCTCCCACAGCGCGTTGACGATCCCCGGGCCGACGGCGAGGTAGTACTGCGCCACGTCGAGCTTGGTCGCACCGGTCTCAGGGAAATAGACCCGATCCGGGTTGGAGATCCTGACGACGCGGTTGTCGACCTCTATCTCCACCGACGGCGATGCCTTGGCCATGCTCGCCAGCGTAGGCGCTGAGATGATGCGGTGAAACGAAACTCGCTGATCCGGATCCTCACGGGGGTGTCACGTGGACCTCAGCCCGAGGCGTCGAAGGGATGTGAGCACATCGACCGCGACGACCCCCGCCGAGGAGTTCGCCGACTTCGTCCACGCGACGGGCGGCGCGCTCTACCGCACCGCGCTGCTGCTGACGGGTGACCATCACCTCGCCGAGGACTTGACCCAGACGACGTACGCCCGGGTCTTCGCCTCCTGGCGGCGGGTCAGCAGGGCGGACAACCCGACGGCCTACGCACGACGTGTGCTCCTCAACGGATTCATCTCCCACCGACGGCTCCGGCGCAACGCCGAGACGCCGACCTCGACGCTGCCGGACGATCCGGGCAGCGATGCCGACCCCAGCGCCCGGATCGACCTGCTTGCCGCCCTCCAGCGGCTGTCGCCGACCGACCGGGCCGTGCTCGTCGCGCGCTATTGGGAGGACCGATCCGTATCCCAGACAGCTGCCGACCTCGGACTGACCGAGACGGCGGTCCGCACCCGCTCGAAGCGTGCCCTTGAACGGCTGCGCCCGCTGGTTGCGGACATCTTCCCGGAGAGGACCACCCGATGAACGACCCAGAGACCAGCTTCCGTACGGCACTGCACGAGCAGGTCGCCGACCAGCACCCTGACTATGCCCGGATCTCGGCCGGCGCGATCAGCGCGGGCTCACACATCCGCCGCCGCCGGCGCATCACCGTGACCGTCGGCGCCGCTGCGACCGTCGGCGCCTTCGCCGCGGGTGGGCTGGGGCTCTCTCAGCTCCTGAACACGACCGCGGTCGACCAGGCTCCCCTCGGCGCTGCCGGCGCACCGTCCGCGTCGGCTTCGACGGCACCCCTTGCCTCCGGGCAGAGTCTCGACCTCGGCAACGGTGTCACCGGACAGGTCGTCACCAACGACGAGGCGAAGACGATGGACATCACGGTGCAGGCGGTCAGTGGTCTTCGGGGCGCCGGGACCGGCTTCACGATCGTCCTGTCCGGACCGGTCGGCGCGGTCGAGCAGAAATGGAGCAACGACACGCTCCTCGAGGACTATCCCGGCGTCAGGATCGCCACCGAAGGCGCGCGCAAAGGGCTTGTCGACAAGGTTCCCGTCGAGCAGCCGCCCGGTTGGACGTGTGAGTGGTCGCTGATCGATGACAAGGCCTCCTGCACGTCCGAGGACGGTGGCGTGGCCGGCCTGGTGATCCGCCCGGCGGAGGACTACCAGGTGTGGAGCACGAGCCCCGACAAGGCAGGGCCCGGCTCGGGTTCGTACATCACCCCGGTCCACGGCAACATCTTCATCAGTGTCCAGAGCGGGCAGGGCACGACCAACGCCGAGCTCGAGGCGCTCGCGAGCTCGCTCAGGTGGACCGACTGAGCCGCTACGGGGTGCGCCGCAGCAGCGCGAGGAACATCGCGTCGGTGCCGTGGCGGTGTGGCCACAGTTGCACCGTGCCTGGGATCGGGCCGGCGCTGTCGGGCACCGTGCCGGCCGTGGCGCCGATCGGCTCGAGGACCACATCGGAACGGTCCTCGAGCACGCTCTGCACCACACCCTTCGTCTCGGCCAGAACCGGCGAGCAGGTGGCGTAGAGCACGACACCGCCCGGCCGAGTCAGGTCGATCGCGCGGTCGAGCAGGGAGCGCTGGAGATCGACGAGTACGTCGAGGTCGGCCGTGGCGCGCCGCCACCGTGCTTCCGGCCGGCGGCGCAGTGCCCCCAGGCCGGTGCACGGGGCGTCGACGAGGACCCGGTCGAACGTCGAGTCCTTGAACGGCGGCCTGGTCCCGTCGCCCGCCACGACCCCAGCTGACCCGTCCACGTACGTGCCGGACGACCGGTCGGTCAGGTTGGCGAGGACGAGGCCGGCGCGGTGCGGCTGGCGTTCGTTGGCGACCAGCGCAGCGCCCTGTTGCGCTGCCAGGGCGGCCAGCAGCGCCGACTTGCCGCCGGGCCCGGCGCACAGGTCCAGCCACGACTCCGTCCCGGCGTCCTGTCGGTCGAGTTCGGCCTCGGCAAGAGCGATGGCGACGAGCTGGGACCCCTCGTCCTGCACCCCGGCGCGCCCCTCCGCGACCGCGGCGATCCCGGCCGGTGAGCCGGAGGCGAGGGTGACTCCGAAGGGCGAGTAGGGCGTCGGCGTGCCGCCGAGCTCGTCGACCGTCGCCCGCCTGGGACGGGCGACCAGCGTGACCGACGGCGGTACGTTGTCGGCCTCGAGCAGCGCATCGATCTGGCCGCGACCGACGGCCTCGGCGAGTCGCTGGACGACCCAGCGCGGGTGGCTGAAGGCGACCGCTGCCCAGCCATCGTGGTCCTTCTCGCGCGCGGGCGCGACCTCGGCGACCCACTCGTCGAGGGTCTTGCGGGTGACCTTGCGCAGCACGGCGTTGACGAATCCCGCCGGCCCTTGGCCGACCTTCGACCGGGTCAGATCGACGCTGGTCGAGATCGCGGCATGGTCGGGCACCCGCATCGACAGCACCTGGTGCGCCCCCAGCCGCAGCACGTCGAGCACCTTCGCCTCGACCTTGGCCAGCGGCCGGTCGATGCAGGCGGCCAGCACGGCGTCGTACGTCCCCTGCTGCCGCAGCGTCCCCGAGGCGAGCTCGGTGGCGAAGGCCGCGTCGCGACCTTCCAGCCCGAGGCGGCCGAGGACGTGGGGCAGCACCAGGTTGGCGTACGCCTCATCGACCCGCACCGCCTTGAGCACCTCGAACGCGGCGAGCCGAGCCGGATCGGCGGGCTTGGTGCTGCCGCGCGGACCCGAGCGCGCCGGTCCCTGGGGCCGCCGGCCGGGGCCTGAGCGCCTACCCGGCTGTTCCCTATTCGAAGGCGACACCGGACTCCAGACGTACGCCGCGGGCCCAGTCAGCCGCGGGCATCTCCTTCTTGCCGAAGGCCTTCACCCGGCCGAGCCGGACCGCCGTGGTGCCGGTGCCGACGAGGACCTCGTTCTTGCGGACGACGAGCTCCCCGGGAGCCACCGTGTCATCGGCCATCGTGACCGGCCCGACCTTGAACCGCTCGCCGTCGAGCAGGGTCCAGGCTCCCGGCGCGGGGGTGCAGGCGCGGATCTGCCGGTCGATGGCGACGGCGTTCTGCGTCCAGTCGATCTGGGCGTCCTCGACGGTGATCTTGTCGGCGTAGGTGACGCCTTCGGTGGGCTGCTCGCGCGCCTCCAGCGAGCCGTCCTCGATGCCGTCGAGCGTGGACACCAGCAGCTGGGCCCCACCTTCGGTGAGCTTCTCGAAGAGCGACCCGGAGGTCTCGTCGGGCGCCAGCGCCTGGGTCATGGTGCCGAAGACGGGGCCGGCGTCCATCGCCTTCACGATCCGGAACGTGGTCGCCCCGGAGATCTCCTCGCCGGCCCAGACCGCGCGCTGCACCGGAGCGGCGCCGCGGTAGGCGGGCAGGAGCGAGAAGTGCAGGTTGACCCAGCCGTGCCGCGGGATGTCCAGCGCCGACTGCGGCAGCATCGCGCCGTAGGCGACCACCGGGCAGCAGTCGGGCTCCAGCGCCTTCAGCTCGGCCTGGAACTCGGGCTCGCGGGGATGCTCCGGCTTGAGCACCGGCACCCCCAGCTCCTCGGCCCGCTGAGCCACCGGCGAGGGCACCAGCCGCTTGCTGCGTCCCTGCGCGGCATCGGGGCGGGTGACGACACCGACGAGCTCGTGGCGCGAGGCGGCGATCGCGTCCAGCGAGGGGACGGCCACCTCGGGCGTACCAGCGAAGACGACCCTCATCAGAACCCGAACCCGTTCGTCGCATGCGGCGAGACCTTCACCGTTGGCTTCTCCAGGCCGAACCACTCCGACTCTCGGATCTCCTTCATCGCCGCTTTGCGCGCGGCCTCGTCGAGCCGGTCGATGAAGAGGATGCCGTCGAGGTGGTCGGTCTCGTGCTGGATGGCCCGGGCGAGCAGCTCGGAGCCCTCGATGGTGACCGGCTCGCCGTGCATGTCGAAGCCCTTCGCCACCACCGACAGGGCCCGGCGGCAGTCGAAGGTGATGTCGGGCAGCGACAGGCAGCCCTCTCCCCCGTCCTGCATCTCCTCCGACAGGGTCAGGTCCGGGTTGATCAGGTGACCCACCTCGCCGTCGACGTACCAGGTGAAAACCCGCAGGCTCACTCCGATCTGGGGAGCGGCCAGTCCGGCGCCGGGCGCCTCGAGCATGGTGTCGGTCAGGTCGGCAACGAGCTTGCGCAGCTCCTTGTCGAAGTCGACGACCTCGATCGCTGGCTTGCGCAGCACGGGGTCGCCGAAGAGTCGGATGGGCTGGACTGCCACTGTTCTCCTAGGTGGTCGAGCGTGTCGGGACCACAATACGTGGGCTGAGGGCCGGTCAGAGCGTCGGCGGATCCACCTGGACCCGCACCGGGTCGAGCTTGCGCGCCGACCGCACCCGCTGCAACTCTCCCAGTGCCTCGGTGAGCCTCACTCCGAGGGATCGCGGCACCCGTACGACCGCACGCAGCCGTGGTTCGCCGGTCGACGTGGGCTCAGCGGGGACCGGCCCGAGCACCTCCGCGCCCGGCGGAAGCGCCAGCAGGGTGAGCGCGTCGTCGAGCGCTCCGGGAGTGCCGGTGATGGTGGCCAACCGCGACGCCGGCGGGAGGTGGGCCTCCTGTCGGGCGGCCGCCTCGCGCTGGGCGAACCCGGGCTGGTCCCAGCGCACCAGTGCCTGCAGCACCGAGAGCGCAGGGTCGCCGACGACCAGCACCCGCCCACCGGGCCGCACCAGTCCGGCGGCGTTGCTCCAGCGGCGCAGCGCCTCCTCGTCCGTACGCAGATCCGGCCGCCCCAGCAGCAGCCAGGTGTCGAGCAGCAGCACCCCGGCATAGCCGCCGTCGGCGACTGGCTCGGCGCCGATGGTCGCGACCACGATCGCCGGTGTGCCCGGCACCGTCTGCTTGACCGCCCCTGCCGAGGAGGTCACCACCCGCACCCCGGCGAAGGAGCGGCCCATCTCCTCGGCCGTACGCGCCTCACCGATGATCGGCGCCCGCAGCCCGAACCCGCCGCAGGCTCCGCACGCCCATGCCGTCTCGACGTGTCCGCACCAGCCGCAGGTCGGTGGCGCCGACGGTCCGCCGAGCTGCAGCGGTCCCTGGCAGGCTGAGCACCTGGCCGGCGTACGGCATCGGTCGCAGGCCAGTGAGGCCGCATATCCGCGCCGTGGCGTCTGCAGCAGGACGGGTCCGGTGGCGAGCGCGGCCCGGATGATCTCGTGGGCCTCGCGAGGCACCCGCGAAGCGCGGGTGAGCGGGTCCTTCTCGAGGTCGAAGTCGGTGTCGCCGGTGATCTCGATGCTCACCCGCTCGCGAGCCAGCGCCCGGGTGGGACGGATCTCCTGCGCCCATCCGGTCTCGGTCAGGAACCCGGCCTCCACGGTCCGCGCGAAGCCACCCACGAGCGCGGCCGCCGGCTCCTGCTCGGCGCGCAGCAGCAGTACGTCGCGCGCGTGCGGGTAGGGCGAGCGCTGCTCGGCGAGCAGGTCGTCGCCGTCGTCCCAGACAGCCACCAGCCCGAGGTCGCGCACCGGCGCGAAGGCCGCCGCGCGGGTGCCGATCGCCACCTTCACCGCGCCCCGGGCGACCCGCAGGAACTCCCGGTAGCGCGAGGCGGGCCCGGCGTCGGCGGCCAGCACGGCATGCTGCCCCTCCCCCAGAACCTTCGTCATCGCGGTATCGAGGCGGGCGAGGTCCTTCCAGTCCGGCACCACGACCAGCGCGCCGCGCCCGGAGGCCAGGGTCGTCGCGGTGGCATGTGCGATCAGATCGGCGTGGTCGGTGCCGGCGGCGGCGTGCCAGACCGCGCGCGGCGCCCCACCGGAGGCCAGATGTCGTAGGAACGCTGCCGCCGGCTCGTGACCGGCCCACGCCGCGGCCGCGGCAGCCGGGTCGAAGGGCCGCCCGGCCGGGACGACCGCTGAGGGCTCCTTCTCGGTCGAGGCGTGCCGGGGCGGGATCGCCAGCCGGAGCACGTCGGCCCGGGCACCCGCGTAGCGCCGGGCGACCGACTCGCTCAGCGCGGCCACCTGCGGCGTGAGCACCGGCTCGGAGCTGACGACCCGCTTGAGCGGCTGCAGGTTCGCGTGCTCGGAGGAGTCCGCCCGCCCCACGACGAACCCGTCGACGTCCTTGGGACCGAACCGCACCTTCACCCGGACCCCGGGCTGCGCCTCCTCGGCCATCGAGGCCGGGACCGCGTAGTCGAAGGGCCGGTCCAGGTGGGCCATCGGCAGGTCGACCAAGACCTTGGCGACCGGATCGACCTCGGCGATCGACGCCTCGGCGGCCTTCCGTGCCCGCGTAGCCGCGGCCTTCGCCCGGCCTTCCTTGACCCGGTCGCGAACCAGCCCGGGCAGCTCCAGCTCGGCTGCCCCGGCTGCCTCCTGCGGTCCCCGGCTCACAGTGGTCATTTCTACCAGCCGCCGCCGACACCTCCACGGCGCCGACCCCTCGAAAACGCCGCCGGCGCCCGTCTCTGGTGAGACGGGCGCCGGACTTCTCAGGCTTTTCCTGCGCTTCTCAGGTGTTGCAACGCCAGAGAAGTGCAGGAATACCCGGTTAACCGGGTATTCCTACCTCAGGCGCCAGCCGCAGCCTTGAGGGCGTCGGCGCGGTCGGTGCGCTCCCAGGTGAACTCGGGGAGCTCGCGGCCGAAGTGACCGTACGCAGCGGTCTTGGCGTAGATCGGGCGGAGCAGGTCGAGGTCGCGCAGGATCGCGGCCGGGCGGAGGTCGAAGACCTCGAGGACGGCCTTCTGGATGTTGGCCTCGGGCACGGTGTGGGTGCCGAAGGTCTCCACGAAGACGCCGACGGGCTGGGCCTTGCCGATGGCGTAGGCGACCTGGACCTCGGCGCGACGGGCCAGGCCCGCGGCGACGATGTTCTTGGCCACCCAGCGCATGGCGTACGCAGCCGACCGGTCGACCTTCGACGGGTCCTTGCCCGAGAAGGCGCCGCCGCCGTGGCGGGCCATGCCGCCGTAGGTGTCGACGATGATCTTGCGGCCGGTCAGGCCTGCGTCACCCATCGGGCCACCGACGACGAAGCGGCCGGTCGGGTTGATGTGGAGCTTGTAGCCGTCGAAGGGAACCGACGACTTGAACTGCTCGAGCACCGGCTCGATGACGTACTTCTTGATGTCTGCGTGGAGCTGCTCCTGGGTGGTCTCCTCGGAGTGCTGCGTCGAGAGGACGACGGTGTCCACGCGGACGGCCTTGTTCTCGTCGTCGTACTCGATGGTGACCTGGGTCTTGCCGTCGGGGCGCAGGTAGTCCAGCGTGCCGTCCTTGCGGACCTCGGTCAGCTTCTCGGCCAGCGTCTGCGCGATCTTGATGGGCAGCGGGAACAGCTCGGGCGTGTCGTCGCAGGCGTAGCCGAACATCAGGCCCTGGTCGCCGGCGCCCTGCAGGTCGAGCTCGTCGACCGAGCTCTCCAGACGGTGCTCCTCGGCGGTGTCGACGCCCTGGGCGATGTCCTGGCTCTGGGCGCCGATGGCGACCTGGACACCGCAGGAGTGACCGTCGAAGCCCTTGAGAGAGGAGTCGTAGCCGATGTCGAGGATCTTCTGGCGCACGAGCTGAGCGACCGGCGCGTAGGCGTCGGTAGTCACCTCGCCGGCGACGACGACGAGGCCGGTGGTGAGCAGGGTCTCGACAGCCACCCGGCTCTTGGGGTCGTGCTCGAGCAGGTAGTCGAGCACGGTGTCGCTGATCTGGTCGGCGATCTTGTCCGGGTGCCCCTCGGTCACCGACTCCGACGTGAAGAGACGTCCGGTCACGTGTAGCTCCGTTTCAAAGGTTCGTGTGGGTTGAACAGGTAGGCAAACGTCAATCGTTCTGGTCGACAAACATAGACCCCGAAACCCAGGACCGCAGGGGTGGTCCTCATCGTGGCGCGTGGCGTGTCGTCAGTTTGTACGTTGTTCATCCAGGCGTAAGGAGATCTGGTCCCAGATCACCTCTGCGAGGGCGGATTTCGCCCCTTCCTGCACGTCGACGTGGCCTCCGTCGGCGCCCAGGATGACCGCCTTGTTGACCTCGCTGCCGAAGACCGCGCCGCCGCTGACGTCGTTGACGACGAGCAGGTCGCAGCCCTTCCGCTTCAGCTTGGCCGTGGCGAGCTCGAGCACCGAGCCGGTCTCATCGCCCGTCTCCGCCGCGAATCCCACGATCACCTGACCGGGTTTGGTCCGGTGGTGGGAGATCTCGGCCAGGATGTCGGGGTTCTGCATCAGCTCGATCGTCGGCGCCGACCCGTCGGCGGCCTTCTTGATCTTGGCCTCGCTCACCCCGGTCGGCCGGAAGTCGGCCGGGGCGGCGGCCATGACGACCGCGTCCGCACCGGTGGCCGCGGAGACCACGGCGTCGCGCAGCTCAGCGGTCGTGCCGACACGTACGACCTTCAGGCCGGCCGGGTCGGGCAGGGTCACGTTGGCGGCGACCAGGGTCACCTCGGCACCGCGGGCGGCGGCGGCGCGGGCGATGGCATAGCCCTGGAGCCCTGACGAGCGGTTGCCGAGGAAGCGGACCGGGTCCAGGTACTCCCGGGTGCCGCCCGCCGAGACGACGACACGACGACCGACGAGGTCGGCACGCCCGCCATGGGCGAGGACGGCACGGGAGAGCTCGAAGATCTCGGCCGGCTCGGGCAGGCGGCCCTTGCCGGTGTCCTTGCCGGTCAGTCGGCCCTCGGCGGGCTCGATGACGATGTTGCCGCGCTCGCGCAGGGTGGCGACGTTGGCCTGGGTCGCCGGGTGCTCCCACATCTCGGTGTGCATCGCCGGGGCGAACACGACCGGGCAGCGTGCGGTGAGCAGTACGTTGCTGAGCAGATCGTCCGCGAGGCCGTGGGCCGCGCGCGCGAGCGTGTTCGCGGTCGCGGGCGCGACCACGACGAGGTCGGCCTGCTGCCCGATGCGTACGTGCGGGACCTCGGTGATGTTCTCGAAGACGCCAGTGGCGATCTCCTTGCCCGACAGCGCCGCCCAGGTGGGGGCGCCGACGAACTCGAGGGCGGCGGCCGTGGGGACCACGGTCACGTCATGGCCGGACTCGGTGAACCGGCGTAGCAGCTCGGCCGCTTTATAGGCGGCGATGCCGCCGGCGACCCCTAAGACCACGCGCGGCCGCTCCCCCTCGAGGGGAGCGGCCGAAGTGGTGCTGTTGGTGGACAGCGGAGGACCTGGACGATCAGGCGTCGCCGGCAGGCGCCTCGGCAGCGGCAGCCTGAGCCGCAGCCTGGGCGGCCAGCTCGGCCGGGTCGATGTCCTCGCAGGTCAGCAGGTCCTCGTTGATCTCGCGCAGCGCGATCGAGAGGGGCTTCTCCTGAACGTGGGTGTCGACCAGGGGGCCGACGTACTCGAGGAGGCCTTCGCCGAGCTGGGAGTAGTAGGCGTTGATCTGGCGAGCCCGCTGGGCGCTGTAGAGAACCAGCTTGTACTTGCTGTCGGTCTTCGTCAGCAGGTCGTCGATCGAGGGGTTGGTCACGCCCTGGGCGTCGATCTGAGGGGCAGCCACGTGAGCCTCACTTGTCGGCTTGGTCGGATTTCTTGCTCGGAAGCCCGAGCGTCATCAAGGTTACCAACTCATCGGCTGCCTGATGAACTTCGTGGTTCACGATCGTGACGTCGAACTCCTTCTCCGCCGCCAGTTCGACCCGCGCGGTCTCCAGGCGGCGCTCCCGCTCGGCCTCGGTCTCGGTGCCTCGACCGACCAGCCGGCGTACGAGCTCTTCCCAGCTCGGCGGGGCCAGGAAGACGAAGATCGCCTCGGGCATGGTCTCGCGCACGAGCCGGGCGCCCTGCAGGTCGATCTCGAGCATCGCCGGGCGTCCTTCGGCCAGCGCCTTGTCGACGGGGCCACGAGGGGTGCCGTAGCGGGCCATGTTGTGGACCGTGGCCCACTCCAGCAGCTCGCCACCGGCGATCATCGCGTCGAACTCCTCGTCGGAGACGAACAGGTAGTGCACCCCGTTGACCTCGCCCGCGCGAGGCTTCCGGGTGGTCGCCGAGACGGACAAGAAGACCTCGGGGTGGTCGTCGCGCACCGCCGCGGAGACGGTGCCCTTGCCGACCGCGGTCGGACCGGCCAGGACGACCAGTCGCTTCTCGTGGCCTTCGCCGGCACCGGCCGGGGTCTTCTCGTCCGTCATCAGACTCATCGGCGAGCGAACTCCTCGACCAGCGCGGCCACCTGCTTGGGGCCGAGGCCCTGCACACGGCGGCTCATCGCGATGCCGAGACGCTCCATCATCTGGGTTGCCCGCACCTCACCGAGGCCGGGGTGGGAGGTCAGCAGGTCGATGACCTTCATCTTGCCGACGACCTCGTTCTTCTTCCCTTCCTCGATGACCTCGAGGACGGACATGCCGCCAGTGCGGACCTTGTTCTTGACAGCAGCCCTCTCCTGGCGCGAGGCCGCGGCTTTGACGAGCGCGGCAGCGCGCTGTTCAGGGGTGATGTCCGGAGGCAGAGCCACGAAGACTCCCTTTCACGATCAAGTGTGTAGTCGACAGGGCAACCGGGGCGCGCGGTACAGGGATCGTGCCCCCCGGCTGAGCGCTGAAAGTAAGCGCTCGCGCCAATCTAGCCATTACGTTGCCGGGGCGGCAATCGGGGTCGCCTAACTCGTGTCCATTCGGTTCACAGGGTCAAGGACGTGTGACACACGTCCCGGGCCTGCTGCTGGACGCGTACGGACGCCTCCTGCGTCTTGGTGCTGCTCACCTTCGTGGCCGCGTCGGCGATCTTCTTCGCCTCGGCGTCGCTGACGCCCTCGGGCGGCTCGCCGTTCTCGAAGTCGTCGGCCGAGACGCCGGCGTCCTCCAGAGCCGTGCTGAGCCCCGAGATCGCCCCCGTGAGCGTCTTCCAGTCCTTCGCGATGTCGTCGGGCGCATTGCGCTCGAGGTCCTCGAAGATCGGCAGCGCGGCGATCAGCCCGCCGGTGCCGTCCTCGCCCAGGGTGTTCGTCAGCTGCTCCTGGTGGCCACTGAGGGACTCGCAGTAGTCGTCGATCGGATCACCGCACGAGCTCAGGCCCGTGGCGAGGATCGGCAGGACGAGGAGCTGGGCGGCCATCCGGAGACTGGTCATGGCGCCAGTGTCTCAGCCGAGCTCGTCTCGCAGCCTCAGGGCCTCGTCGCGCAGCGCGGCCACGTCCGGGCCTTTGCGCAGCAGTCCGCGGCTGGTGCTGGCGACCACGTTGGCGTTGGCGGAACCGAAGATCCGGGCCAGGTCGCCCGGGGTGCCGCCCTGCTCACCGAAGCCCGGCGCCAGGATGGGGCCGTTGAACCCGAAGTCGTACGCCACCCCAGCACCGTCCGCGCCGTCGATCGTCGCGCCGACGACCGCGCCGAAGGAGCCCAGCGGCGTCTCGGCCTCGTTCAGCCGGCGCAGGTGGTCGAGCATGACCCGGCCGACGCTGCGGCCGTCCTCGACCGTCGCGTGCTGAACCTCGGGGCCCTCCTTGTTGGAGGTCAGGGCGAGCACGAACAGACCGGCGTCGAACTTCGTGGCCGTCTCGACGAACGGCGTCAGCGAGCCGAAGCCCAGATAGGGGCTCACGGTCACCGCGTCGCTGCCGAGCGGGCTCGCGGGATCGAGGTAGGCGTCGGCGTACGCCTGGCTGGTGGAGCCGATGTCACCGCGCTTGATGTCGAGGAGCACCAGCGCGCCGGCAGCCTTCGACTCGGCGATGACCCGCTCCAGCACCGCGACGCCACGCGAGCCGAAACGCTCGTAGAACGCGCTCTGCGGCTTGACGACGGGGACGTAGGGGGCCAGGCCCTCGACCGCGGTCAGGGCGAACCTCTCCAGGCCGGCGAGGTCGTCGTTCAGCCCCCAGTCCAGGAGCAGCGCGGCGTGCGGGTCGATCCCGGCGCAGAGCCTCCCCCGCTCCGCGAGGGCGGTCGCGTAGCGGGCACCGAACGTCATCGAGCCACTCCGTTCGCGATCCGGCGGGCGTAGCCGGGACCTTCGTAGATGAACCCGGTGTAGCCCTGGAGCAGGTCGGCACCGGCGTCGAGGCGCTCGCGGGCGTCCTCGACGGTGGCGATGCCCCCGACCCCGACCAGGGTCATCTCGGGGCTGACCCGGCTGCGGAGCAGCCGCAGGACGTCGAGCGCGCGCGCCTTGAGCGGGGCGCCGGAGAGACCGCCGGCACCGGCCGCGGTGATGTCGGCGGGCGCAGAGGCGAGGTGCTCACGGCCGATGGTGGTGTTGGTCGCGATGATCCCGTCCAGGCCGATCGCGCTGGCCAGGTCGGCGACCTCGACGACGTCGGAGTCGGCCAGGTCGGGGGCGATCTTCACCAGCAGCGGGACCCTGTGCTTGGTGACCTGGTCGGCGATGGAGCGGACGTGCTCCAGCAGCGGCTGCAGCTTCTCGACCGACTGCAGGCTGCGCAGGCCGGGCGTGTTGGGCGAGGAGACGTTGACCACCAGGTAGTCGGCGTACGGAGCCAGCAGCCGGGCCGACTTGGCGTAGTCGGCCTCGACGGCCGCCTGGTCGTCCTCCGGGACGAGCTTGGTCTTGCCGATGTTGATGCCGAGGACCGGCCCGCCGGCCGCCGTGCCACGGCGCTCCAGACGGCTCGCCAGCCGGGCGGCCACCGCCTCGGCGCCGTCGTTGTTGAAGCCCATCCGGTTGATCACGGCGCGGTCGGCGGGCAGCCGGAAGAGGCGCGGCGCCGGGTTGCCCGGCTGTCCCTCCCCCGTGACCGTGCCGATCTCGACGTGCCCGAAGCCGAGCCCGCCCAGCGCGTCGATCCCGACCGCGTTCTTGTCGAAGCCCGCGGCCAGGCCGATCACGTTCGGGAAGGTGAGCCCCATCGCGTGGACCGGGGATCCCGGCGTACGTGTCCTGGACAGCGCCGGGCCGGCCGCACGGATCGCGGCGAACGCCTGCTGGTGGGCGCGCTCCGGATCCGTCTTCGTCAGTACCTTGTCGAACAGGGTCCGGTAAGCCCTCATGTGGCCGACACCCCGCCGTCGTGGTGGCCGACGACGTCGCGCCACTCCTGCAGGCTGCGTACGTCGATCTCACCGCGCCGCAGCGCCTCGATGCCCTGCACGGCGGCGCCGAGACCCTGGACCGTGGTGATGCAGGCGATGTTGGCCATCACCGCGGCGGTGCGGATCTCGTAGCCGTCCATCCGGGCCGACTTGGCGTTGGAGGTGCCGTTGGGCGTGTTGATGACCAGGTCGACCTCGCCGTCGAGAATCCGCTGGACGGTGGTCTTCTCGCCATCGGGCCCGGTGCCCTCGGAGTGCTTGCGCATCAGCCGCGACGGCACGCCGTTGCGGCGCAGCACCTCGGCGGTGCCCTCGGTCGCGAAGATCTCGAAGCCGTGGTCGGCGAGCACCTTGATCGGGAAGATCATGGTGCGCTTGTCGCGGTTGGCCATCGACACGAAGATCCGGCCCTGGGTCGGCAGCGGGCCGAACGCGCCGGCCTGACTCTTGGCGAAGGCGCGGCCGAAGTCGGAGTCGAGCCCCATCACCTCGCCGGTCGACTTCATCTCCGGGCCGAGCACGGTGTCGACCTGCTGACCCTCCGGGGTGCGGAACCGGTTGAACGGCATGACCGCTTCCTTGACCGCGATCGGCTGGTTGGGCGGCAGCGCGCCACCGTCGCCGGTCGCCGGGAGCACGCCGGCCGTGCGCAGCTCCGCGATCGACTCGCCGAGCATCACCCGCGCTGCGGCCTTGGCCAGCGGGGTCGCGGTCGCCTTGGAGACGAACGGGACCGTGCGGGAGGCGCGCGGGTTGGCCTCGATGACGTAGAGCACGTCGGAGCCGAGGGCGTACTGGATGTTGAGCAGACCGCGTACGCCGACGCCTTCGGCGATCGCCAGGGTGGCCACGCGGATGCGCTCGACCTCGGCGGCGCCGAGGGTGATCGGCGGCAGCGCGCAGGAGGAGTCGCCGGAGTGGATCCCGGCCTCCTCGATGTGCTCCATGACGCCGCCCAGGAACAGCTCGGTGCCGTCGTAGAGCGCGTCGACGTCGATCTCGACGGCGTCGTCGACGAACTTGTCGACCATCACCGGCTTGTCCGGGGTGACCTCGGTGGCGGCCTCGATGTAGGAGCGCAGCGCCTCGTCGTCGTAGACGATCTGCATGCCGCGCCCGCCGAGGACGTAAGACGGACGCACCAGGACCGGGTAGCCGATCTCGGCGGCGATCTCGCGGGCCTCGTTGAACGTGGTGGCCATGCCGTGCTTCGGCGCGACCAGGCCGGCCTTGTGGAGCACCCGGCCGAAGGCACCGCGCTCCTCGGCGAGGTGGATTGCCTCGGGGCTGGTGCCCACGATCGGCACCCCGTTGTCCTTGAGCGCCTGCGCGAGCCCGAGCGGGGTCTGGCCACCGAGCTGGCAGATGACTCCGACCACCGGTCCGGCCTGCTGCTCGGCGTGGACGATCTCGAGCACGTCCTCCAGGGTGAGCGGCTCGAAGTAGAGCCGGTCGGAGGTGTCGTAGTCGGTGGAGACCGTCTCCGGGTTGCAGTTGACCATGACGGTCTCGTAGCCGGCCTCGCTCAGCGCGAGGGAGGCGTGCACGCACGAGTAGTCGAACTCGATCCCCTGCCCGATCCGGTTGGGCCCGGAACCGAGGATGATCACGGCCTCCTTCTCCCGGGGCGCGACCTCGGTCTCCTCGTCGTAGGAGGAGTAGTGGTAGGGCGTACGCGCCTCGAACTCGGCCGCACAGGTGTCGACCGTCTTGTAGACCGGGCGGATGTTCAGCGCGTGGCGTACGCCTCGGACCACGTCGGCGGTCATGCCGCGCATCTTGCCGAGCTGATAGTCGGAGAAGCCGTGGCGCTTGGCGTAGCGGAGCACGTCGGCGGTCAGCTCGGGCGCCGCGATGATCTCCTGGGCGATCTCGTTGATCAGGAAGAGCTGGTCGACGAACCAGGGGTCGATCTTGGTGCTCTCGAAGATCTCCTCCGGCGTCGCACCGGAGCGGATCGCGTCCATGACCCGCTTGAGCCGGCCGTCGGTGGGGACCTTGATCTCCTCCAGCAGCGCGGGCTTGTCGAGCTCGATGACCTCCTGGGTCCAGTCGAAGACCGCCTCGGGCTTCTCCAGGCTTCGCAACGCCTTCTGGAGGGCCTCGGTGAAGTTGCGGCCGATCGCCATCGCCTCGCCCACGCTCTTCATGTGGGTGGTCAGGGTCGTGTCGGCGCCCGGGAACTTCTCGAAGGCGAAGCGCGGGACCTTGACGACGACGTAGTCGAGGGTCGGCTCGAACGACGCGGCGGTCGAGCCGTTCGGCCCGGCGGTGATGTCGTTCTCGATCTCGTCGAGGGTGTAGCCGATCGCGACCTTCGCGGCGATCTTGGCGATCGGGTAGCCGGTCGCCTTGGAGGCCAGCGCCGAGGACCGCGAGACGCGGGGGTTCATCTCGATGACGATGATCCGGCCGTCGGCCGGGTTGACGGCGTACTGGATGTTGCAGCCGCCGGTGTCCACGCCCACGGCGCGGATGATGCCGATCGCCAGGTCGCGCAGCTTCTGGTACTCGCGGTCGGTCAGCGTCAACGCCGGGGCGACGGTGATCGAGTCGCCGGTGTGCACGCCCATCGGGTCGAGGTTCTCGATCGAGCAGACGATGACCGAGTTGTCCTTGCGGTCGCGCATGACCTCGAGCTCGTACTCCTTCCAGCCGAGGATGGACTCCTCCAGGAGCACCTCGGTGGTGGGGCTGGCCGCGAGGCCGGCGCCGCCCAGGCGCCGCAGCTCGGTCTCGTTGTACGCGAAGCCCGAGCCCGAGCCACCCATGGTGAAGCTCGGTCGGATGACCACGGGGTAGCCGAGCTCCTCAGCGCCGGCGAGCAGGTCGTCGATGCTGTGGCAGATGACCGACTTGGCGCTCTCGCCGCCGAGCTCGGCGACGATCTTCTTGAACTCCTCGCGGTTCTCGCCGCGCTGGATGGCGTCGATGCTCGCGCCGATCAGCTCGACGTCGTACTTCTCCAGGGTCCCGCGCTCGTCCAGCGCCACCGCGCAGTTGAGCGCGGTCTGGCCGCCGAGGGTGGCCAGGAGCGCGTCGGGGCGCTCCTTGGCGATGACCTTCTCGACGAACTCCGGGGTGATCGGCTCGACGTAGGTCGCGTCGGCGAACTCCGGGTCGGTCATGATCGTGGCCGGGTTGGAGTTGACCAGGACGACCCGGATCCCCTCCTCGCGCAGCACGCGACAGGCCTGGGTGCCGGAGTAGTCGAACTCGCAGGCCTGGCCGATGACGATCGGCCCGGAGCCGATCACGAGCACGGACTTGATGTCCTCGCGCTTGGGCATCGCTCAGACCTCCTTCGCCATGAGAGAGATGAACCGGTCGAAGAGGTAGGCGGCATCGTGCGGGCCGGCCGCTGCCTCCGGGTGGTACTGGACGGAGAAGCCCTTGAGCTTCCCGGTCTCGGCGTCCTTGAGCTCGAGGCCCTCGACGCAGTCGTCGTTGAGGTTGACGTGAGAGACGGTCGCTATGCCGTAGGGCGTCGTGGTCTCCTCGCCGATGGGTGCGTCGACGGCGAAGCCGTGGTTGTGGGCGGTCACCTCGACCTTGCGCGTGGTGAGGTCCATGACCGGCTGGTTGATCCCGCGGTGACCGTACTTCAGCTTGTACGTCCCGAAGCCAAGCGCGCGGCCGAAGAGCTGGTTGCCGAAGCAGATGCCGAAGTAGGGGATGTTCTCGGCGAGGGCCGACTCGAGCAGCTCCACCTGGCCGGTGGTCGCGGCCGGGTCGCCGGGGCCGTTGGAGTAGAAGAGTCCGTCGATGCCCCCAGATTCGGCATTGATGGCGAGGACGTCCTCGAGGGTCGCGGTCGCCGGGAGCACGTGGACCTCGATGCCGCGCTCGGCCATCCGCTCCGGGGTCATCTCCTTGATGCCCAGGTCGAGGGCCGCGACGGTGAACCGCTTCTCGCCCTTCGCGGGGACGACGTACGCCTCCTGGGTGCTGACCGCGTCGGAGAGGTTCGCACCGCTCATCTCCGCGCTGGCGAGCACCTTCTTCAGCAGGACCTCGGGGTCGGTCTCGATCGTCGAGATCCCGACGCGCATCGCGCCGCGCTCACGCAGGTGGCGGGTCAGGGCACGGGTGTCGATCCCACTGATGCCGACCACGGACTGGTCACGCAGGTCGTCGTCGAGGGTGCGCTGGGCGCGCCAGTTGGAGGAGACCCGGGCTGGGTCGCGTACGACGTATCCGGCCACCCAGATCCGGCGGGACTCGGGGTCCTCGTCGTTCACGCCGGTGTTGCCGACGTGCGGGGCGGTCATCACGACCACCTGCTGGTGGTAGCTCGGGTCGGTCAGCGTCTCCTGGTAGCCCGTCATACCGGTGGAGAAGACCGCCTCGCCGAAGGTCTCACCCTCGGCGCCGAACGACTCTCCCCGGAACGTTCGACCATCCTCGAGTACGAGGAGTGCTTCTTTGTGGGCATGCAGCGGCACGCCGTACCTCCTTCTCCGCCTCACAGGACGGTGCTTAAAGGATGTCGGTCAACTTGCTGGTGACAGTATCAAGCAGATGCCGGTTGACGGCAGTTGGCGTCCGCCGCGTACGCCAGCACTGTGACGTACGCGGCATTCGGCCAGTTGCGGTCGGGCTCAGCTGTGCGAGTGGGGCGGCACGACCCCGCCCTCGGACGGCTGGACGATGACGAAGCCGGCGCCGTGGAAGGCCACCTGGAACGCCTCGCCGCTGCCCCGGCCGATGAGCGCACCGGCGGTCAACGACTTCTGCAGGCTGGTCTGCAGGCCGAGCGACCAGCCGACCACCGCGTTGGTGTCGGTGAAGGTCGGCGCCTCACCGGCGTTGAGAACGACCGGGTCACCCTCGGTGGTGACGGCGATCCAGCCGGTGCCGCGCAGCGTGGTGTTGAAGAGACCGCCGGTGAGCATGCCGGCGCCCTGGACCCGCTCGATGTTCCACTGCAGGCCGCCGGAGAAGGCGAGCACGTGGTCACCGTTGATCGAGATGCCGGAGTTGTTCAGCTGGAGGATGTGGACCTCCTTGGCCGCGTCGGCCAGGAAGACGTCGCCCTGGCCCTCGACGCCCATCAGGCTGAGGCCCTCACCGGTCACGGCCTTCTTGAGGAACTTCCCCACGCCGCCGCCCTGGTACTTGAACTGCACGTTGCCCTGATAGGCCACCATCGAGCCCTGGCGCGCCTGGAACGGCTCCCCGACGCGTACGCGCAGGAGCTTCTTGTTCTGCAGCACCGCGCCGCTGCCCTCGATCTCGGCGAAGCGGCCGTCGATCAGGTCACCCGAGATCCCGGCGAACGGGTCGCCCGTGGGCTGCTGGGCCTGCGCGGGCTGCTGACCGTACTGGGCGGGCTGCTGACCGTACTGGGCGGCCTGCTGACCGTACTGGGCGGACGCGGCCTGGGCCGGCTGCGCCTGGGCGCTCTCACCATACGCAGCCTGCACCGCCTGCGCCGACCCGACCTGCGTCGGCGCCTCCTGCTCCACAGTGGCCTGAGGCGGCGTCAGGGGCGCCGTCGACTGCTGCCCGCCCGTGGAAACATGCTCGGTCCACTGGCTCCCGTCGTAGTAGCGAAGCTCAGCCTGTCCGGTCGGGTCCGGGTACCACGCTGCGTCCGTCATCTCTAACCCTTGCGTTCACGGACCCACATCGGTCCTTCTCGACTCCATCCTGGCATGTGCTTGATGCGCGACTCACCGGTGTTCCACTCGGTCGCCCGATTCTGTGACCGAAATCCGGCCGAGGCGATCATCCACGTGTCGCGGGCCTCGCACGCGGCGGACAGATGATCTAATCGTCTCAATCTAGGCGATCACTCCGAAGTACCGGGCCAGCCAGGTCTGCGAGAAGGGGCCGCCAGTCGCGAGGGTAAGTAATAGCGCCACAGGCGCCTCCAGGAGCGGCGAACGTACCGCCTGCAATCGCAGGCGGTGATTCGTACGCCTCCAAGGAGAACGACCCATGACTGACGACCTTTCACTGCCCGACGGCTACGCCGAGTGGCTCGGGGACCTCAAGGAGCGGATCCGTTCCGCGCGACAGCGGGCCGCGCTCGCCGTCAACACCGAACTTCTGCGTCTTTACTGGCAGATCGGCCGAGAGATCGCCGATCGCCAGGAAGCCCAGGGCTGGGGAGCAAAGGTAATTGCCAGGATCTCCCAAGACCTGCGTCTCGCCTTCCCCGATATGACTGGACTCTCCAAGCGCAACCTCGCCTATATGCGCGCGTTCGCACTGGCTTGGCCGGATCCGGAATTTGTGCAGCAGCCTGCTGCACAAATTCCGTGGACTCACCACCAGATGCTTCTCGACAAGTTCGACGAAGCCCAGCCACGGTTGGCCTATGCCGCGGCAGCTGTCGAACACGGCTGGTCGCGCAACGTGATGTCGATTCACATCGAGGCCCGCACTCTGGAGCGTTCCGGGCGTGGGATCACGAACTTCGAACGTACGCTTCCGCCCGAGACCTCTGATCTCGCTCGAGAGATCGTCAAGGACCCCTACAACTTCGAGTTCCTCGGCGTCGGCGGCGAAGCCATGGAGCGCGAGATCGAGAAGGCCCTGGTCGACCACGTCACCGAGTTCCTGGTCGAGCTCGGAGTCGGGTTCGCGTACGTCGGACGTCAGGTTCTGCTCGAGGTCGGCGGGGAGGACTTCTTCATCGACCTGCTCTTCTATCACCTCAGGCTGCGCTGCTACGTCGTCATCGAGCTCAAGGCCGGGAAGTTCAGGCCGGAGCACCTGGGGCAGCTCAACTTCTATCTCGCAGCGGTCGATGGGGAGATGGCACATCCCGACGATGCTCCGACGATCGGGATCCTGCTGTGCCAGAGCCGCAACCAGGTTGTCGCGGAGTACTCGCTGCGCGGTTCAACACAGCCGCTCGGAGTAGCCGAGTATCAGTTGCGGGCCAGCCTGCCGAGTGTCGAGCGACTCCAGCAGGAGCTGAGCGGTCCTGAGTGAGCCTCAGGCGACGAGGGTCTTCAGCTTGTCGAGCATCCGATCCATGTGCGGGTCGAACAGCCCCGGGTCGGCGGCGCGGATCTCGGAGGGTGTCTCCACCAGCGCACGCTGGCGTACTCCCTCTCGTCCGGCACCAACGGCCCCAGGTGGTCGTGGGCGAGGACGAACCAGAGGCTGACGTCGGTGTGCGGGCCCGGGCGGTCGGGCCGGGTCGTGGTCACAGTTGGCCGGCTCGGTCGGAGCGGTGGTGCGCCGGAAGACGTCGTTGGTCAAGCACAACCAGGCCGACGCGTCGGCGATGTGGCCGCTTTCGACCGGGTCCATCGGCTCGATCGAGTCCACCATGATCGTGATGTCGGTCAGCAGTCGGTCCTCCGGGCTCATGGTTGTGGACCATAGAGGCGAGCACCGACATCCCGGCCAGGGGTGGCGTCAGGTGAGTGCGACACGATGTGACGGTTCTCGCAGGTCATTGCGTTGCATGGTTGTGCACCGCTAGCGTTTCGATGTTTCATCCAGATTTCCGTGCGGGGGTACGCAATGACCGAGACGTCGATCAGCATCGACAAAGAGCTGTTGGCCGAGGCGAGGAAGATCGCTGGGACGACGACCAACCAAGCTGCGATCGACCGCGCGCTGCGTGACCTCGTCGAGCGTGAGGCCGCCTCGGCGGAGTTCGACCGCATCGTCTCGCGCGAGCTCGGCGACACGAAGGTCACGCTGGAGTTCTGAGCTCACCGAGTTCGTCCAACGGGACCGGCCAGAAGTCTTGGTCGGTCGCGAGGTGGATGACATCGACCGGTACGGCGGCCACGGCACACGCTCCGTAGAGATGTGCGGCGTTCTCCCGGTCAGACTGACTCGGTGGTCCACCGCCCGGCCGGCACAGCAGGAGCTCGACCCGGTCGAGACCCAGCTCATCGATCAGGTCGTGCAGCATCGTGGCGACATTGCCCGCACCGTCGTCACCGATCTCGACAGGCAGCTGCTCGATCTGGCACAGCTGTGGGAACGGAACGCCGTCTGCCCCGACGAGCATGAACCACAGCCGCGGCTCGGGCCAGCCGAGTGGATTGATCAGGTGTCGCCAGGCGGCCTCGACGTCGGCCTGGGTGCGGAGGACTGGAGCGTACGGAATCTTGTCGGTCATGGGTCAACGGCACCATGGCCCGTCGAGGAGGACAACGACGAGCTCGGCGCCTGTGGATAACTCTGCTCATCCACAGGGTTTCGCCCGCAAGTGGCCCGCCCCGCGGCACCTCAGGGCACAAGACGGTGCTCCGGACCCGACCAGCGGCGCCGCAGCCAGCGGTCATGGGAGGCGACGACGATGGTGCCCGGGGTGATTCCGATCGCCTCCTCCAGTTCGCCTGCCAGGGTGAGCGAGATGTGGTTGGTGGGCTCGTCGAGAAGCAGCAGGTCCGGGCCGGTGGCGATGGCGATCGCCAGGTCGAGCCGCCGACGCTGGCCGACGCTCAGCGCACCGACGGGCCGGTTGAGGTCGCGCGGGTGGACCAAGCCCAGGTCACGTAGCGGCACCTGGGTCGCCAGCAACTCCCCCACCGACTCCAGGTAGACGTCGGAGACCCTGCGACGCAGGTCCCCGAACTGCGGGTCCTGGGTGAGCTCCTCGACATGCCGGGCGCTGACCTGGACCTCCCCCGAGGTCGGCTTCACGCGCCCGGAAATCACTCCGAGCAGCGTGGACTTGCCGCTGCCGTTGGGCCCCGTGATCAGCAGGTGCTCCCCCGCCACGATGTCCAGGACCGGCAGGCCGACCCGCTCCTCGACCACCAGGTCGCGTACGACGACCATCCTCCCGCCCGCCCCGGCAGCCGCCAGCGCGGCGTTGAGGCGCAGCGGCGGCGGTGGCTTGCGTACCTGTGCCTCCTCGGCCTCCTCCAGCCTACGGTTGGCGTCCTTCTTGCGGCGGGCGACGGTGCGCTCGACGTTGCTGCCCTTGAACTTGTAGATGAACTTGTCGTTGTCGGTCGGGCCGCGGTTGTGGGCGATCGCGTCGTTGCCGATCTTGGTCGCGGTGCGGAGACGCTTGAGCTCGTCCTGCTGTTCGGCGTACGTCTGCTCCCACCGCTCGCGAGCGGCCTGCCGGGCCTCCTCGTAGGCGCTCCACCCGCCTCCGAAGAGCCGGCCGCCGGCACCATCGGTGCCGAAGGCGGTCGGGTCCAGGTCGAAGAGGCCGGTGGCGACCTCGTCGAGGAAGACGCGATCGTGGGAGGCCATCAGCACGACGCCGGGGAGGTCGCGCAGGAACTCCCCCAGCACCGCGACCGCCTCGTCGTCGAGGTGGTTCGTGGGCTCGTCGAGCAGCAGCGCGTCGGGACGGCGGGTGATCGCGGTCGCCAGCGCCAGCCTGGTCCGCTGCCCACCGGAGAGCGTGCTGATCGGACGCTCCCGGTCCAGGCCGCTGAGGCCGAGACGCTCAGCGGCCAGGATGGCCCGCCTGTCGGCGTCCCACGCGTCGTGGGCAACCGCGAAGTCGAGCGCGCTCGCGTACGTCTCGGCGACCTCGGGGTCGTCGAGACGGTCAGCGAGCGTCTCGACCGTGGTGACGGCCTCCCGAAGCGGACGCAGCGTGGTGGCGAGTACATCCTCGATGCTCGCCGCGTCACGGAACGGCGGCTCCTGCGGCAGCCAGACGAGGTCGTCGGGCGCCTCGAGCGTGCCTGTGCGTTGAGTGGTGCGCGGAAGCTGGTCTGCGATAGCGCGGAGCAGTGTGGACTTACCGGCACCGTTCTCCCCCACGAGCGCGATCCGCTCGCCCGGGGAGACGGTGAGGTCTATCCCGGCGAGGACGGAGCCGCTGCGGAAGGAGACGGAGAGGTCGCGGACGAGGATCGGTCCGGAAACGATGGAAGATGACATGAGAGCGCTGGCCTTCGGGTTCGAGGACGACCCGCCGGGCATGTGCCTCAGGCGCGGGTCGGAGGTCAGCGCAAGAACTTCATGATGAGTAAAGAATACGCGGCGACGGGCGCGCCGTCCAACCGGTTAACCGCGCAGGATCTTCTCCATCGCCTTGCCCTTGGCCAGCTCGTCGACCAGCTTGTCGAGGTAGCGCACCTGGCGCATGACCGGGTCCTCGATCTCCTGGACCCGCACGCCACAGACCACCCCGGTGATCAGCTCCGAGCTCGGGTTGAGGTCGGCGGCGGCGAAGAACTCCTCGAAGCTCGTCCCCACCTCGATGTGCTTCGCGATCGCGTCGTCGTCGAAGCCGGTCAGCCAGGTGATCACCTGGTGCAGCTCGGCCGTGGTGCGGCCCTTCCTCTCCACCTTCGTCACATAGTGCGGGTAGACGGAGCCGAAGGGCATCTTGTAGACGCGCTCGAGGTTATCCACGTTCCCGAGCCTAACCCGGCCGCTCCGCGACGAGCTGGTACATGCCGGCGATGCGTACGAACGGCTCCTGGTCGCACAGCTCGCGCTCCAGCTCGAGGAGACGGTCGAAGTAGGCGGGGTCAGCCTTGGCGGCGTCATCGGTGAGCAGGTCGTTGGCGATCCTGGCGCCGAAGCGGCCGGTCAGCCGCAGGCCGGCGGAAGCGAGCTCGGCCTCGAGGTCGGCCATCGGGACCTTGCGTACGTCATGGTCGAAGGTCACGGTGCGCTTGGTATCCGCGCGCAACTCGGTGAGCGCGGCCTCGGGTCCGCCCGTGACCAGCTGGCGCAGCACCATGCTCGCGGGGTTGGGGACCATCACCGAGAGGCGCCCGCCCGGACGGACCGCGGCCGCGAGGCGGCGTACGTCTCCGGCGGCGGCCGACCGATAGTGCAGGACGAAGTGGCACAGGACCAGGTCCCACTCCCCCTCGGGCAGGTCGTCGAGGCCGCCGACGAGCGTGGTCAGCGACGTGCCCGCATCCGCTGCCCGGCGCTTCGCCTCGGCCAGCCAGGACTCCGACGGGTCGAGGATGCTGACGTCGTGCCCGGCCAGTGTCAGCGGCAGCGCGTCCATCCCGTCCCCGCCGCCGACGTCGAGGATCCGCAGCCCCTCACCCAGCTCCGCACACTGGCGCCGGAGAATCCCCTCGACCACGGCGTAGCGGATCCGGCCCCACGGGGTCGCGGTGTAGGCGCGCCACTGCGCGAGCTTGTCGGAGAAGACGTCGGTCATGGCGGTGGAGCCTAACCGGCGTGGGTCTGCTTCCCCCGCAGGTAGGTGGCGACGACGCGACCGGTGAGCTTGCGGTCGTGCCAGGGGTTGTTGCGGGAGAGCGAGAGCGAACGGTCGCGATCCACGACGTAGGTCGCGGCCGGGTCGACCAGGGCCAGGTTGGCCGGCTCACCGACCGCGATCGGGCGCCCGTGCTCCTCGAGCCCGGCGATCCGGGCCGGGGTCGTGGACATGACCCGGGCGACGCCGGCCCAGTCCAGCAGACCGGAGGAGACCATGACCGTCGAGACGACCGAGAGCGCCTCCTCGAGCCCGAGCATCCCGAAGGCCGCGTCGACGAAGGCGTGCTCCTTGTCCTGGCGAGCGTGCGGGGCGTGGTCGGTGGCGACCGCGTCGATGGTGCCGTCGGCCAGCGCCGTACGCAGGGCCTCGACGTCCTCGGCCGGGCGCAGGGGCGGGTTGACCTTGAAGGTCGGGTCGTAGCCGGCGAGCAGGTCGGTGGTCAGCAGCAGGTGGTGCGGGGTGACCTCCGCGGTGACCGCCCAGCTGCCGTCCTTCTCCGCCTGTGCCTTCGCCCAGCGCAGCACCTCGACGGTGCCGGCGGTGGAGGCGTGGGCGACGTGGACGCGCGAGCCGGTGTGGCGGGCGAGCATCACGTCGCGAGCGACGATGACCTCCTCCGCGACCCCCGGCCAGCCGGGCAGACCGAGCCGCCCGGAGAGCTCACCCTCGTGGCAGCAGGCCGAACCGTAGGGCGCCAGCGACGGGTCCTGGGAGTGCTGGGAGATCACGCCACCGAACGCCTTGACGTACTCCAGCGCCCGTCGCATCACCCGCGGGTCCGCGACGCAGCGGCCGTCGTCGGAGAAGACCTTGACGCCCGCCCGGGAGCGGTTCATCAGGGACAGCTCGGCGAGCTCCTCACCGGCCAGTCCCTTGGTCACCGCGCCGACCGGGAACACGTCGGCCAGCCCGGCCTCGCGGCCGAGGTCCCACACCGAGACCGCGGCCTCGGCCGTGTCGGTGACCGGCGAGGTGTTAGCCATCGCCAGCACGGCGGTGTAGCCGCCAGCGGCAGCCGCGGCCGCACCCGAGGCGACGGTCTCGGCGTCCTCGCGGCCCGGCTGGCGCAGGTGGGTGTGCAGATCGACCAGACCCGGGAGGAGGACGAGGCCGGAGGCGTCGACCACCTCGTCGACGGTCGCGGAGAGCGTACCGATCTCTCGGATCACTCCCCCGTCGACATGGACATCGGTCGGCTCGGCCCCGAGGACGGAGACTCCCTTGATCAACAGGCTCATGCCGCCACCTCCGTGACAGAGCGGAAAGAATACGGACGCGGCGGCATGATGCTCTGATTGCTCGCTCGCTTGCGCTCGTTCATGCAGACTCCTCGCCGGCAAGCAGGTGGTAGAGGACGGACATCCGGATCGCGACCCCGGCCGAGACCTGGTCGAGGATCCGCGAGGAGGCGGCGTCGGCGGCCTCGGGAGAGATCTCCAGGCCGCGGTTCATCGGCCCGGGGTGCAGGATCGGCGCGCCCTCGCGCAGCATGCCGAGCCGCTGGCGGGTGAGCCCGTAGCCGACGGTGTACTCCCTCGAGGTCGGGAAGTAGCCACCGCTCATCCGCTCCCGCTGGACGCGCAGCATCATCACCGCGTCGACCTCCGGCAGCACGTCGTCCAACGAGTAGGAGGTGGCGAACCCGTCGGCCTTGGCCCACTCGGTGATGCCCGAGGGCATCAGCGTGGGCGGCGCGACGGCGGTCACGGAGGCTCCGAGCTTGATCAGCGACTTCACGTTCGACCGGAACACCCGCGAGTGGGTCAGGTCGCCGACGATGGCGATCCGCTTGCCCTCCAGGGAGCCGGGTCCGCCGAGCTGGCGCTGGAGCGTGTAGCCGTCGAGCAGGGCCTGGGTCGGGTGCTCGTGCATCCCGTCGCCGGCGTTGATCACCGGGATGTCGAGCCAGCCGGCGACCTGATGGGCCGCGCCGGAGGCCGAGTGACGCATCACCAGGCCGTCGACGCCCATCGCGGTCACGGTCAGCACGGTGTCCCGCAGCGACTCGCCCTTCGAGGCCGAGGACCCCTTCGCCGACAGGTTGATCACGTCGGCCGAGAGCCACTTCCCCGCGATCTCGAAGGAGGACCGGGTGCGGGTCGAGTCCTCGAAGAAGAGGTTGATCACCGTACGCCCGCGCAGCGCCGGGAGCTTCTTGACCTCACGCTTCTGGACGTCGTGCATCTCGGCGGCGGTCGCGAAGAGCTGCTGGATCTCCTCCGCGCTCACGTCGTCGATGGACAGCAGATGCTTCGTCATGCCGGAACCCCCTCGAGCTCCACGATGCGTACCTCGTCGATGCCGTCGATCTCCTCCAGGCTCAGCCCGACCCGCTCGGAGCGGGCGGTGGGGAGGTTCTTGCCGACGTGGTCGGCCCGGATCGGCAGCTGCCGGTGGCCGCGGTCGACGAGAACAGCCAGACGTACGACGGCGGGGCGGCCGTAGTCGGCCAGGGCATCGAGCGCGGCGCGGACGGTGCGGCCCGAGAAGAGCACGTCGTCGACCAGCACGACCGTCTTGCCGTCGATGCCGCCGGGCGGGATCTCGGTGTGGTGAGGAGCGCGGGTGGGATGGGTGCGCAGGTCGTCGCGGTACATCGTCACGTCGAGCGCGCCGTGCGCGACCGGGTGACCCTCGGCGGCCTCGATCCGCGCGCCGATCCGCTTGGCCAGCGGCACCCCGCGGGTGTGCAGACCCAGGAGAACGAGGTCTTCCGCATCGCGGTTGCGCTCCAGGATCTCGTGGGAGATCCGGGTCAGCGCCCGGGAGATGTCACGGGCGTCGAGCACGACGCGACCGTCGGTCGACGGCTCGGGAACTACATCAGACAAGGTTGTGGTCTCCTTCTCCGCCTCACGGGACGGCTCGTTAAAGGATCGGGGCAACCATAGCCCAGATCCGTCCGATCACCGCCGTCGCGAGCGTCGCCAGACGGGTGTGATGGCCAGGCGCCGCCGCGAAGGCATACCGGGCGTCTGTCGAGCGGCGGCAACGCCGCCAGCGCGGCCGTATGGCGGCGCGCAGCAGGCGGGGATCGGATGGATCTGGGCTCGTCCTCACTCCAGGTCGATCAGCACTTTCCCGACGGCACCCGCCTCGACCGCGTCGTGGGCGGCAGCGGTCTCCTCGAGCCGGTAGTGGTGAAGGGGTACGCCACCCTCCGGGCCGACCCGCAGCGCCCCTGCTGCCACGGCGGCGGCGACGTCGTCGGCCGCGGCCTGGATCTGCGCCTCCTCGATGCCGTAGAGCTGGATGAACTGGTAGCGCAGGTTGAGCGAGAAGGTGGCTCGCAGCGGCATGGTGAGCTCGTCGCCGCCGTTGTTGGCGTAGATCGCGATCGTGCCGCGCTTGGCGATGACCGCGCGGTCGAGGTCGTTGTTGACCGCCGGGGCGACCTCGACGATCTGGTCGACGCCGTCGGGCGCGATCTCGCGGATCGCGGCGGCCGGGTCTCCCTCGCGGTAGTTGACGATGTGGTGCGCACCCGCAGCCTTCGCCAGCGCCGCCTTCTCCGGGGAACTGATCGTGGTGATCACCGTGGCTCCTGCCCACACGGCGAGCTGGATCGCGGCGTTGCCGACCGCTCCGGCCCCGCCATGGACGAGGACGGTGAGGCCGCTGAACGACTCGGGGGCCACCCGCTCCACCGCGCCGGAGGTGAGCGCCCGGTGGGCGGTCATCGCCGGGACCCCGAGCGAGGCGCCGAGGTCGTAGGAGGCGCCCGCGGCCAGCTCGACGGCCTTGTGCGCCGGCACGGTGACGTACTCCGCCGCGGTCCCCCAGGGCTGCCCGTGCTGGACCATGAAGAGCCAGACCGGCTGACCGACGACGTGGTTGGTCACGCCCTCGCCGATCTCCTCGATCACCCCGGCGCCGTCCTGGCCGGGGGTCGCCTCGGGAGTCGTGAGGGTCGCGCTCAGGCCGGCGCGTACCTTCCAGTCGGTGGGGTTGACCCCCGCCCGCACCAGCCTGACCAGGACCTCGCCCGGGCCGGGCTTCGGCACCGGTCGTTCAGCGAGCTTCATGACAGACGACGGGCCATTCTCGGCATAGACGATCGCGCGCATACGGCGACCCTAGCGTGGAACTGGACGGGCACTTCATGGACTTGTGGGGTGTTTCAGTGCCCGTCATGTCCAGGGATACCCGGTCGACCGGGTATCCCTGGACATGGTTAAAGCGCGTGCGCCATCCCAGCGCAGGCCTTCAGCCACGACATCTTGGTCTCCTCCGAGAGCTGGGAGTACTGGACCGTGGACCCGGCGACGAGCACCGGGTCGAACGGGACCCGGTAGACCCCGCGGGTGCGCTGCGTGTAGACCTCGGTGAGGTCGCGGGCCAGGTTGGTGTCGACCTTCGGGGATGGGTCCGAGAGCACGGTGATCGTCTTCAGCTTGAGGTCGGCGTAGCCCGACTCCTGGAGCGCGTCGAGCATCCACAGGCCGCTGTAGCCGGTGTCCTCGCGAACCGTCGAGGTGACCACCAGCAGGTCGGCGGTGTCGGCCGCGGCCAGCCAGTTCTCGGCACGCATGTTGTTGCCGGTGTCGACCAGGATCACCTTGTAGAAGCGCTCCAGCAGCTGGTGCACCTGCCCGAAGTCGTCGGCGTGGATCTGGCCGGTGACATCGGGCCGCTCGTCGGAGGCGAGCACGTCGAAGTGGGCGTCGCCCTGGGAGCGTACGAAGGCACCGAGGTCGCCGATGCGGGACTGGTAGACGTTGTTGAACGCCGCCAGGTTGTCGAGCAGCTCGCGGGTGGTGTTGCGGTGGGTGCTCCGCATACCGCGGATGCCGAGGGTGCCGCGGGTCTCGTTGTTGTCCCAGGCCACGATCCCGCCACCGCGCACGGTGCCGAAGGTGTAGCCCGCCGCGAGCACGCCGGTGGTCTTGGCGGCGCCACCCTTCGGGTTGATGAAGACGATCGTGCGCGGCCCGTCGAAGTCGCGCTGGATCATCGCCCGGTCCTGCTCGTAGGCGACCTCGTCCTGCCCCATCTTCGGGCTGATCAACCCGCCGGACATCCTGCGGATCGCTCCTCGCCAGCCCCAGGTCGCGGGGCCGAACCCGGCCGACTCCGCACGCCGGTCGAGGAAGTCGGTCGCGCTGGGGACCTCCTGCCCGTGAACGCCCGGGGGTGGCGGCGTCACCGCCACCGGAGGGGGCGGGGCGGGTGTCGTGGTGACCTGTGGGTTGGTGATGCGAGTCGCCTCCTGGCTCGGGTCGGGATGGGGCTGGGTCGGGGGCGTCGGCGGCCGTCCCCCCGTGTTCGGCGGGGGCGGCGTCACCCAGGGCGAGGGTGTGCCGGCCGGCCGGGTGCGCGAGTCCGGCTCGTCGTAGGGGTTGTTCTCCTGCGTCATGCGCTCTCCGAATACGGGTGCTTGGTTACGGCCTCCATCACAGCCTTGGGTCCAAACATACGGTCCCGACCGAAGCAATCGTCGATAACCGGAAAACACACGCGTCGCGCCGCACCCGAAATGACGCTACGCCTGCCCGGAACGGTCCCGGACAGGCGTACGTCTCGTGCCGATCAGGCCTTGGCGAGGTCCTTGGCGACCGCGGCGAGCACGCCGTTGACGAAGGACGGCGAGTCGTCGGTGGACAGCTCGGTCACCAGGGCGGTGGCCTCGCTGATCGCGACCTCGGAGGCCACATCGCCGTCGAGGAGCTCCCAGACGCCGAGGCGGAGGACGTTGCGGTCGACCGCGGGCATCCGGGCCAACGACCAGTCCTTGGCGAAAGCGGCGATCAGAGCGTCGATGCGCTCGGACTCGGCGACCACGCCACGGACGAGCTTGACCGTGAAGGGGTTGTTGGGCACCTCACCCTCGCGGATCTGCTGGTCGAGCAGATCACCGGCGGAGAGTCCACGGGCCTCGGCGGCGAAGAGGAGGTCGAGCGCGCGCTTACGGGCCTTGGTGCGGGCGGTGGCGACGTGAGCCACAGGTCAGCCCTTGACGCGGGAGAGGTAGGAACCGCCCTCGCGGGTGTCGACCTTGATCTTCTCGCCCTGCTCGATAAAGAGCGGCACCTGGATCTCGGCGCCGGTCTCCAGGGTGGCGGGCTTGGTGCGGCCGGTGGCCGAGTCACCCATGACACCGGGCTCGGTGTAGGAGATGACGAGCTCGACCGACGGCGGGAGCTCGACGAAGAGCACGCGACCCTCGTTGGTGGCCAGGATGACCTCCTGGTTCTCCAGGAGGAACCCGGCGCCGTCGCCGATGATCTCCGGGTCGACCTCGACCTGGTCGAAGTCCGCGACGTCCATGAAGACGAAGTTGGTGCCGTCGTTGTAGAGGTACTGGAACGAGCGGCGGTCGACCGTGGCGGTCTCGACCTTGGTGCCGGCGTTGAAGGTCTTGTCGACGTTCTTGCCCGACTCGACGTTCTTCAGCTTGGTGCGGACGAAGGCCGGACCCTTGCCGGGCTTCACGTGCTGGAACTCGACCACCTGCCAGAGCTGGCCCTCGATCTTCAGCACCATGCCGTTCTTGAGGTCGTTCGTCGTCGCCATAACCGTCCGTCAGCCTTCGTCTCTTTGACCTGCACCGATGCAGGCTTCATTGTCAATGTTCGTGGGGCCCGAAGGGCCTCAGAGAATCCTAGTCAACGAGACGTACGCCGACCCAATCCGTCACGCACCACGCCCGTAGCGCAAGCGCCAGAATACGGACGCGGCGGCGTGTTGAACTGATGGCTCACTCGCTGACGCTCGTTCACCCATTGCCGAGCTTGGCGGCGATGACCGAGAGCGCCTCGTGGTAGCCGTCGATGCCCTTGCCCGCGACGACCGCGACCGCGTGGTCGGTGACCACGCTGGTGTGCCGGAAGACCTCGGGGCGCTGGGTCGGGTCGGAGATGTGCACCTCGACCAGCGGAGCCGTCAGCTGCGCGCAGGCGTCGTAGATGGCGTAGGAGTAGTGGGTCCAGGCGGCGGCGTTGAGCACGACCGGGATGTCCTTGTCGGCCGCGGCGTTGAGCCAGTCGACCATGTCGCCCTCGTGGTTGGTCTGACGTACGTCCACGGCGAAGCCGAGCGCATGGCCCCAGTCGACGCACATCGCGGCGAGCTCATCGTGGGTGGTGTGCCCGTAGATCTCGGGCTGACGCTTCCCGAGACGTCCGAGGTTGGGGCCGTTGAGGACCAGGACCGGCTGCAGCTTCTCACTCACCCGGTCATCCTGTCACGGGCCCCGGGCGGGCTCCGGGCCGTCTCGACACCCGTGACGGCGATCCCAATCTAAGCGGTCACTTATATTGTGCGACACTGGATCCGACACCAGGAGACTCCGACACGAGACTCCGACATGAGGAGGGCGATGAACGAGCTCCGCACCAGCACCCAGGCGCGCGGCGACCGTAGCCGTGCCCGTCTGCTCGACGCGGCGGTCCAGGCATTCTCCGCCAAGGGGTTCCACGGCACCAGCACCCGCGACATCGCCACGGCGGCCGGGCTGAGCCCGGCCGCGGTCTACGTTCACCACCGCTCCAAGGAGGAGCTCCTGCACGCGATCGCGGTGCGTGGCCACGAGGTGATCCTCGAGGCGGTCACCGACGCGACCCGCGCCGACGCCACGCCTGCCGAGCGGGTCGCCGCCGCCGTACGCACCTATGTCCTCTTCCACGCGCGCTCCCACACGACGGCCCGAGTCATCAACTACGAGCTCGCCGCGCTGACAGAGGAGCACTTCCGCGAGATCGCGGGGCTGCGCCGCGCCATCGACACCGTCATGCGTGAGGTCGTCGAGGAAGGCGTACGCAGCGGCGACTTCGACACACCCGACCCCGCCAAGGCCGCCACCGCCCTGCTCTCGCTCGGCATCGACCTGGCTCGGTGGTACCGCGACGACGGCTCCTGGACCCCTGAGGCCCTGGCCGACTTCTATGCCGACCTGGCGCTCCGCGCCGTCGGCGCCCGTCCCTGACCCCTACAAGGAAGCACCGAGGAGACAACACCGCCATGCGCCGCACCATCTACACCGAGGACCACCAGTCCTTCCGCGAGACCATCCGCTCGTTCATCGAGAAGGAGGTCACCCCCGTCTACGACGAGTGGTACGAGGCCGGGATCGTCCCCCACGACTTCTACCTCAAGCTCGGTGAGCTCGGTGTGTGGGGCATCCAGGTGCCCGAGGAGTACGGCGGCGCCGGGATCGAGTCGTTCAAGTACTCCGCCGTGATGACCGAGGAGCTCTCCCGCGCCGGTGTCTCCTTCGGCGGCTCGTCCGTCCACGTCGGGCTGTGCCTGCCCTACCTCCTCAACCTCGGCACCAAGGAGCAGATGGAGCGCTGGATGCCCGGCTTCGTCGCCGGTGAGGAGATGTGGGCGATCGCGATGACCGAGCCCGGCACCGGCTCCGACCTCGCCGGCATGACCACCAACGCCAAGCTCACCGAGGACGGCAAGCACTACGTCCTCAACGGCGCCAAGACCTTCATCACCGGCGGCGTCAACGCCGACCGGGTGATCGTGTGTGCCCGCACCGCACCGGCCTCCGCCGACGATCGGCGTGGCGGCATCACCCTGCTCGCCGTCGACACCTCGCTCCCGGGCTACGAGGTCGGCCGCAAGCTCGACAAGCTCGGGCTCAAGGTCTCCGACACCGCCGAGCTCTCCTTCACCGACGTGCAGGTCCCGGTCGAGGACGTACTCGGCGAGGTCGGCAAGGGCTTCTCCTACCTCGGCCAGAACCTCCCCGTCGAGCGTCTGGGCATCGCTGTCGGCGCCTACGCCCAGGCCGCGGCCGCCGTCGAGTTCGCCAAGAAGTACGTCGCCGAGCGCAAGGTCTTCGGCACCACCGTCGCCTCGTTCCAGAACACCAAGTTCGAGCTGGCCGCCTGCAAGGCCGAGGTCGACGCCGCCGAGGCCGTGGTCGACCGCGCCATCGAGGCCGAGGACCTCGGCACGCTGACCGCCGCCGAGGCCGCCTCCGCCAAGCTCTTCTGCACCGAGGTCGCCCACCGCGTCATCGACCGCTGCCTCCAGCTCCACGGCGGCTACGGCTACATGAACGAGTACCCCATCGCCCGCCTCTACGCCGACAACCGCGTGAACCGGATCTACGGCGGCACCTCCGAGGTCATGAAGCTGATCATCGCCAAGGACATGGGTCTGTGAGTTGACCTCTAGGCGGGCTGGGGCTTTTCCGATGCTCCAGCCCGCCGCAGCTCGGCGATGTAGTCGTTGAGCCAGGCGACCGCCTCGGAGACCGAGGCCAGTACCTCGAGCCCCTCGGCCGCCTCCTCGTACAGCGACTCCCATCGCGCACCCGGCGACAGCTGCGGCGGCCAGTCGTGCTCCTGACGAAATGCGAAGAGCCGCTCGGCCACCTTCGCAACCAGCATCGGATCCGTCGTAGGAACGATCAGCTGAAGGTCGACGAGGTCGTGGGCTCGTTGACTCCGCGGAGCGGTGCAGGCATGGATCTTCTGAGCGATCTGGTGATGTAGCGGCTGGACCCGCACCGCGCCCGGTTCGGGGAGACCGAGCGCATCGAAGATCTCCAGAACCTCTGACGACATCACCAGCTCGGGCGGCTCGTTCGTCGTCGACTCCAGCTCGTCGTACCCGATCTCGAGGTCGATCGCCTTGAACGTCTTGTGAGCGAACTTGAGTCGCACCCGGAAGGGTTGCATGACGTACGCCGCCGGAACCGACTCGGGCGCACGCCGTTCACCCATCGTCACCTCGCCGGTGAATCCGCACCAGCCCACGCCAAGACGATCCGCCAGCTCATCGCGGAACGTGTCGAGGTCACCTCGATAGGCGGCATCGACATCAGGTGTCTCACGGGTGAGCCGCTCGCCGAAGCGCAGCTTCAGACCCGTGCCCCCCTTGACCGCCGAGTCGGGCAGCATCTGAGCGAGCACCACATTCGCAACCAGCGCCACCAGACGCTTCTGGGAGATGCCGCGCTCCGCGGCCAGGGCCGTCGTCGACCGGATCAGGTCACCAACTCGCCTCGGCGCTGCTCCGCCCATCCGCCGCCTCCAGTTCCGAGATGATCCGCTGCGCCTCGTCGTGGTCGATCAAGCCGCGAGCCGAAGCCGAATTCGTTGCATCGACCAGTCGTGTCTCCATCACCTTGCCACGACAGGCGAGCACCGCGGCGCCGACACGCATCGAGTCGATCCCCTCGATATCGGCCCGGAGGTGTGCCGGCACATGCTTTCGAACGATCTGGACTGTCGGAGGCAGCCGCTTGCGGACTCGCGCGGTCGTCGCAACCTTGATCCGGCGCACGTTGATCTGCCCGAGGTCGTACGCAGCCAGCACCGACTCGTCTGCCAGGACAGCATCCGCGCCGACCAGCGCCACCGCGGCCGCGAACTCGTCCAGAGGCCCAGGCCCGACCTCGGCCATTCGATATACACCCTGACCCAGTCGGATCAGAGCGCCACGGGACGCCAGTTTGCGCACCTCGACCGCGGGCACGCCACAGGATTCGGCCTCCGCAAGCGTGACCACCCCATGGGTGTCGAAGCCCAGTTCACGTAGGACGCTGCGATAGCTCATCGGAATCACCTCGGGCAAAAGCGTACCGGACTCGGTACGCTTTTGCCCGATCGCGTTCCGTGAAGGGTCTACGCTCGGGGCATGACGCCGCGCGAGAACGAGAATCGCCGCTTGCTGCGGGCGCGTGACGTGATGGACCGGCACTACGCCGAGCCGCTCGACGTCGCGGCGATCGCGCGTGTCGCCCATGTGTCACCTGCGCACTTCAGCCGCCGGTTCAAGGTGGTCTTCGGGGAGACGCCGCACCGCTACCTGCAGCGGCGGCGGATCGAGCGGTCGATGGCGTTGCTGCGGGACACCGCGATGCCGGTCACCGACGTCGCGCTCACGGTCGGCTTCACCAGCCTCGGCACCTTCAGCCGTACGTTCCGCGACATCGTCGGCACCTCACCGACCGACTACCGCGCCCGGGCCGACAGCCCGGCCGTTCCGGGGTGTGTGGCTCGCGCCTGGATGCGGCCGGCGAGCTGAGCAGTTTCGGAGAAGCGCGGGGCGTCGAAGACGCCGCAGACTGGTCGCATGCTGACCAACATCAACATCACCGGAATCTACGTGCTCGACCAGGACGAGGCGCTCGACTTCTACGTCGGCAAGCTCGGGCTCGAAGTCGGGAGCGACGTCGACATGGGCTTCATGCGCTGGCTCACCATCCACCTTCCCGGCGACCCCGACCACCAGCTGCTGCTCGAGGTCCCGGGCGGCTCCCCCGCTCACAGCGAAGAGACCGCCGCCCAGCTGCGCGACCTGGTGACCAAGGGAGCCATGGGCGCCGTGGTCATCTTCAACACCGATGACTGCGAGAAGCTCTACGAGGAGCTCTCCGCCAAGGGTGTCGAGTTCACCGACAAGCCGACCAAGCAGCCCTACGGCATCGACTGCGCCTTCCGCGACCCCTTCGGCAACCACATCCGTGCCACCCAGCGTGTCGAGGGCCCTGTCGAGGTCACCGACGAGGACATCGCGCGCTGGTCCGGAAAGTGAGTCGAACCACGGAAGGAATTTTCCTTCCACGCCGACCGGCACAGCCCAAGCGATCGTGGTCAGCCGGCGACGACCGCGTACGCCTCCCGCAGCTGCTCCTCGGACGGACCGGTGAGGATCCGGGGGGCGGCGAGGTCGTGGAGGACGAGGAAGCGGAGGACGGAGCCGCGGGCCTTCTTGTCGACGCGCATGGCGCCGATGAGGTCGTCGAAGCCGGCCTCGACGCCCAGCTCCTTGACGGTGGTCGGGAGGCCGACCTTCGCGAAGATCGGCGCGTGCCGGGCCGCGACATCGTCGGGGAGGACTCCGGCGAGCCGGGCGAGCTCGGCGGCGTACACGCAACCCACGGCGACCGCGTCACCGTGGCGGATCGAGAAGCCGGAGTGCTTCTCAAGGGCGTGGGCGAGCGTGTGGCCGTAGTTGAGGGTCTCGCGACCGGGGTGGCCGTCGGCGCCGCCGGTCTCCTTCAGGTCCGCGGCGACAACCTCGGCCTTGACCCGGATCGCGCGCTCGACCAGCTCGGCCAGGACCGGCGAGTCGGCGGTGATCTTCTCCGTCTCCTCGACCAGGCGCAGGATCTCGGGGTCGGCGATGAAGCCGCACTTGACGACCTCGCCGAGCCCGGCGATCAGGTCTGCCTCCGGCAGGGTCTCGAGCAGCGCGAGGTCGCACAGCACGCCGGCGGGCTCGTGGAACGCACCGACGAGGTTCTTCCCGGCACCGGTGTTGACGCCGGTCTTGCCACCGACCGCGGCATCGACCATGGCGAGCACCGTGGTGGGCACGTGCACGACGCGTACGCCGCGCAGCCAACCGGCGGCGACGAACCCGCCGAGGTCGGTGGTCGCACCGCCACCGAAGGTGACCACGGCGTCGGAGCGGGTGAAGCCCCGCTCCCCCAGCGCCTCCCAGCAGTCGTTGGCGACCGCGACCGTCTTCTGGTCCTCGCCGCTGGGCAGCCCGAGGCCGAGCACGTCGTAGTGCTTCAGCAGCTCCTCGAGCACCGGCTCGGCGTACTCGGCGAGCTCGGCGGCGTAGAGGAACGCCACCCGCTGGACGCTCTCACCCAGGAGTTCCTGGAGCCGGCCGGCGAGGCCGGAGCCGATGACGACGTCGTACGCCGCGGCGCTCTCGACCCTGATGACGGTGCTGACAGGTTCGGTCACTTCTACTCCGTGGTGTTCAGCGCGGTGAGGGCGGTGGCGAGCTCGGCGGCGACGTCGTCGGCCGAGCGGCCGTCGGTGTCGACGACCAGCGTCGCGACCGACTCATAGATCGGTGCGCGCTCCTCCAGGAGCGTCTTGATGCGGCCGCGTACGTTGCCGAGCAGCATCGGACGGCCCGAGCCGAGCCCGACCCGCTTGACCGCGTCCGCGACCCCCACCCGCAGGTAGACGACGGTGTGCTCCTTGAGCAGGATCTGGGTCCGATCGGCGAGAACGGAGCCCCCGCCGAGGGAAACCACCCCGTCGTGCTCAGCGAGCGCGGCGGCGACCGCGTCGGCCTCGACCGCACGGAAGTGGGCCTCGCCCTCGTCGACGAAGATGTCCTGCACGCTCTTGCCTGCGGCTGCCGCGATGTCCTCGTCGGTGTCGCGCAGAGTGACCCCGAGACGGGAGGCGAGCAGAGCTCCGACGGTCGACTTGCCCGCGCCCATCGGGCCGACGAGCACGACGGCCGGCATCACACGTACCTCAGGTTCTCGAGGTAGGACTTGGCGTTGCGCGCGGTCTCGGCGACCGAGTCGCCGCCGAACTTCTCCAGCGCCGCCTCGGCCAGCACGAGCGCGACCATCGCCTCGGCGACGACACCGGCGGCGGGCACCGCGCAGACGTCGGAGCGCTGGTGGTGCGCGACGGCCTCCTCGCCGGTGGCCACGTCGACCGTGCGCAGCGCACGAGGCACGGTCGCGATCGGCTTCATCGCGGCGCGCACGCGCAGGATCTCGCCGGTCGACATGCCGCCCTCGGTGCCGCCGGATCGGCCGGAGGTGCGGCGGATGCCGTCGGCGGAGGGAACGATCTCGTCGTGGGCCTTGGAGCCCGGGGTCGCGGCGAGCTCGAAGCCGTCGCCGACCTCGACACCCTTGATCGCCTGGATGCCCATCAGCGCACCGGCCAGGCGCGCGTCGAGGCGGCGGTCCCAGTGCACGTGGGAGCCCAGGCCCGGCGGCAGGCCGTGGACGACCACCTCGACGACGCCGCCGAGGGTGTCACCGTCCTTGTGGGCCTCGTCGATCCGGGCGACCATCTGCTTGGAACCGTCGGGGTCGAGCACCCGCACCGGATCCTCGTCCAGGCGCGCCACGTCCTCGGGAGCGGGGACCTCGCGGCCGGGCGTACGGACTCCGCCGATCTCCAGGACGTGCGACACCAACCGGACGCCGAGCGCCTGCTCGAGGAAGGCCGAGGCAACGGCGCCGAGCGCGACGCGGGCCGCGGTCTCCCGGGCCGAAGCACGCTCCAGGATCGGGCGGGCGTCGTCGAAGTCGTACTTCTGCATCCCGACAAGGTCGGCGTGACCGGGCCGCGGACGCGTCAGCGGCGCGTTGCGGGCCTGGCCGGCCAGCACGTCGGGGTCGACCGGGTCGGAGGCCATCACGGTCTCCCACTTGGGCCATTCGGTGTTGCCGACCTCGATCGCGACCGGACCGCCCTGCGACTCCCCGTGGCGTACGCCGCCGGTGATCCGCACCTGGTCCTTCTCGAACTTCATCCGGGCGCCGCGGCCATAGCCGAGGCGCCGCCGGGCCAGGGCATCAGCGATGTCGTCAGAGGTGATCCGGACGTGGGCGGGCAGACCCTCCATCACGGCCGTCAGGGACGGACCATGGGACTCGCCCGCAGTGAGCCAACGCAACATGGCCCTAGTGTTTCATCCCGGTCACGCAACCCCGTGCACCCGGGCTCAAAGCGAGACGGCGAGCGCACCGACGAGCATGCCCAGAATCATGAACGGCCCGTACGCCAGGGGCTCGCGCATCGCCGTACGCGAGCGCTGCGCGACGGCACGTCCGATGCCCCAGACGCCGAAGATCGCCAGCCCTGCCCACAGCCCGACCGCCAACTGCTCCCAGCCGAGCCGACCGAGGACCAGACCGACGAGCGCCGCCAGCCGTACGTCGCCGAAGCCCATCGCGTGCGGCAGCATCCGCCACAGCAGCCAGAACGCCGAGCGCGCGATCACCAGCCCGGCAAGGGCGCCGAGTGCCGCCGCGGTGTCGCGCGTCCAGAGCCACTCGGCGGCGAGCAGGCCGACCCCGACGGCGGTCGCCACCAGGATCGGCACCTTCGGCAACCGCTGGACGCGCCAGTCGACATAGGCGAGCAGCACCCAGACAGGTGTGAGCGGCGCCAGCGCCACCATCAGGCGCGAGGGCTCCACCTGCCAGGCGAGCAGCCCGGCGAGCGCCGCGGAGACGGCCACCGCAAGGGGCAGGAGCGGCGCCCACCCGGCCAGGGTGGCGTAGGGCACCACCGGCGGGTCATCGACCGGTTCGGGTAGCCGGCGAAGCAGTGCCGGCACCCCGAGAGCGAGCAGACCGGCGACGGCCGCACTCACCAGCACGACCGCCCCAGGACTCATGCCGGGGTCGGCTCCATACTGGACTCCCTGCTGGCCAGCGCCTTCTCCCCCGCTGCCCGCATCGCGGCGAGCGGCGCGGGCCGGCCGGTGAAGAGCTCGAACTGCAGCACCGCCTGATGCACGAGCAGGTCGAGGCCGCTCACCGCCACGCCGGGTGCGACAGACAGCAGCGGCGAGGGCCACGGGTCGTAGACGACGTCGAAGACGACCGGCGTCGAGGCCCAGCGGTCGATGAGGTCCGGGGTCTGCGCCTTCGCCGGAACCGTGGAGACGACCGCATCCACGCCATCGACCGCGGAGTCCAGCGGCAGCACCGAGACGACGGGCTTGCTCGGGTGACGCGAGATCATCTCGATCGTCTCCCCCGCCGCACCCGGGTTGCGGGCCAGCAGCGTGATCCGGGAGGCACCCAACTCGGCCAGCGCGAGGCCCGTGGAGGCCGCGGTCGCGCCGGCACCCAGGATCGCGCCGGACGTACAGGAGAATCCCTCGCCCGCGCGCTCCCGGATCGCCGCGACCGCTCCGGGCAGGTCGGTGTTGTCCCCCACCCAGCCGTGCGAGGAGCGCACCAGGGTGTTGACCGCTCCCACGAGCCGCGCCCGCGGCGACATCGACCGAGCCAGCTCGTACGCCTCCCGCTTGAGCGGCATCGTCACCGACAGCCCACGCCACCGGCTGGGCGGCCAGTCGCCGCCGAGGTCGGCGACGTACTTCGCCAGGCCACCGGCCTGTACGCGCGTGGACGTGTAGGACCAGTCGGACATCTCCAGCTCGGCGTACGCGGCTTGGTGGAGGATCGGGGAGAGCGAGTGATCGATCGGATCACCCAGGACGGCGCACTTCACTCAGGTCTTCTCCTCAGCAGCTCTTGGACTCGGTTGCGCAGTAGTCCTTGTATTCAGCCTTGAACTTCAAGAACTGGTCGTAGTTCTTGGCGAACTTCGTCTCGCCGGTCTTCAGGTTGACCGTCACGTAGTAGTACCAGTCACCTTCCGCCGGGTTGAGCGCGGCCTGGATCGCGTTATCGCCCGGCGCACCGATCGGCCCCGGAGGCAAGCCCTTGTTGGTGTAGGTGTTGTAGGGCGAGTCGACGGACTGCACGTCGACGCCACCGAGCTCGGTGCTTCCAGACTTCCCGAGCGCGTAGTTGACGGTCGCGTCGATCTGCAGGAAGCCCGCTTGGCCGGCCGTGCCGGGGTTCTCGACTCGGTTGTAGATGACCCGGGCGATCTTGGCCATGTCGTCGCCGCGACCCTCCGCCTCGACGAGGGAGGCGACGGTCATGATCTGCTCGGGTGTACATGCCTTGCCGCCGCCGCACTTGAGCTGCTTGGCGCGCGCCTCGATGTCGTTGTCACCGAGCGCCTGCTCCCACCGGTCGACCATCATCGCCAGCATCTCGGTCGGCGTGGCGTCGGGCGGGAAGGCGTACGTGGCCGGGAAGAGATAGCCCTCGACGTTGCCCTCGGCGTAGTCGGGCAGCCCGATCGCCTCGGCGTCCTGGGCGGCCTTCTTGAACTCCGCCGGCTTCTTCCCGGTCTTCTCGGCGAGCACCTTGTAGATCGCCTTGGCGCGCGATCCCTCGGTGATGGTCACGTTGACCGTGTCGATGTTCTCCGGGTTGGCGAGGACCTCGACGGCGTCGGCGGCCTTCATCTGCTTCTTCAGCGGGTAGAAGCCGACCTGGACGGTCAACCCCTCGGCGTTGGCCGCCTCGATGAAGGCGTCGACCGACTCCACCACGCCGATCTCCTTCAGGTTGCGGCCGACAGCCGAGACCGAGTCACCCTCGTGCACCTCGAAGGAGACGGGGTCGGTGCCAGGTCCGGGGTAGTCGGCCGGAGGCGCGACCATGTCCTTGACGTAGTCGATCGCCCGGTCGCCCACGAAGTAGAACCCACCGAGGACCACCGCCATCGCCACCAGCACGGCCAGACAGCCACCGAAGCGTCGCTTGCGCTTGGGCGGCTTCTCGTCGAAGTATGGATCGTGATCCGAGGGACCACCCTCGAAGAAGGCCGGCTGCTGCTGGTAGGTCGGCCTGTCGTAGCCGCCCGGCCGCTGCGGCGGCTCCTGCCGGCCGTAGCCCGGCGGGGGCGTGCCGGCACCGGGCACCGGACGAGGCCCCGGGCGCCGGCCCGGCTGGCCCTGCTGCGGAGGCATCTGACCGGGAACCTGACCCGGCATCTGCGGTGGCATCCGGCGTGGGTCGCGGGGATCCTGCGGCGGCTGCTGCCGTGGCGGGTGGCCACCGCGCGGATCGCGACCATATGACCCCTGACCAGGGCGACGCGGGTCGCGCGGGTCCGGGGGGTAGTAGCGCTCACTCAATGACCGACCTCAACGATCTCTCCAGGCGCGGTCCCCGAAGCGCGCTCACTGTCCAATGCGTGTTGCAGGATCACAACCGCCGCGGCCATGTCCACCACGGCTCGGCGGTCCTGACCCTTGCGCCCCCGGTCTCGGAGCATAGCCTCCGCGGAAACTGTTGTAAGTCGTTCGTCGACGAGGCGAACCGGGACCGGAGCCACTCGCCGCGCCAAGGACGCGGCGAAGTTCCGGACCTTAGCAGTCGCCGGGTTCTCCCCTCCCTTGAGGGACCGGGGCAGCCCGACGACCACCTCGAGCATCGTCGACTCCTCGGCGATCTCAGCGACGATCGCCTGCAGACGCGCGAGGTCTCCGCGACCCTTCTTGACCGTCTCGAGCGGCGTCGCCAGGAACCCCGTGGGGTCACTCCTGGCGACGCCGATCCGGGCGTCGCCAGGATCGAGACCGAGGCGTACGCCGTGCCGCATCAGGCTTGCGCGACCAGCGTCGCGACCATTCCGAGCGCGGTGTCGATCTTGGAGACGTCGGTGCCGCCGCCTTGGGCGAAGTCTGGCTTGCCGCCGCCGCGACCACCCACGACCGGCGCGAGCTCCTTGATCAGGTCACCCGCCTTGACGCCCTTGGCGATCCCGGCCGGGTTGACCGCTGCCACGACCGCGACCTTGTCGTCAGCGTCTCCGATGAGCACGACAGCCGCCGGCGCGTCCCCGAGCCGGGCGCGTACGTCCTGGGCGAGCGTGCGCGCGTCGCCGCCGCCCACACCCGGGACCCGCTGGGCGACGAGCTGGACGCCGTTGACGTCGACCGCGGAGGCCGCGATCGAGCCGCCGGAGGCGAGCAGCTGTGCCGTACGCGCCCGGGCGATCTCCTTCTCGGCGGCCTTGAGCCGCTCCATCAGGTCCGAGACCCTGCCGACGACGTCGTCGGACTTCGTCTTGAGCAGCAAGTTGAGCTCGGAGACCACGTCGCGCTCACGGGCGAGGTAGTTGAAGCCCTCGACGCCCGTGTAGGCCTCGATGCGCCGGTTGCCGGATCCGACCGAGGCCTCGGAGGTGACCACGACGGTGCCGATCTGGGCGGAGTGGTCCACATGCGTGCCGCCGCACAGCTCACGCGACCAGGGGCCGCCGATCTCGACGACCCGCACCTTGGTGTCGTCATAGGTCTCGCCGAAGAGCGCGATCGCGCCCCACTCCTTGGCCTGCGGGAGGGTCATGTAGTCCCAGGAGACCGGCAGGTCGGCCCGCAGCGCGTGGTTGGAGACCTCCTCGATCTCGTGCATCTGCTCGGGGGTCAGACCCTTGGTCCAGCCGTAGTCGAGACGCAGGTAGCCGGGGCGGTTGTACGAACCCGACTGCAGCGCGGTCGGGCCGAGCACCTCGCGCAGCGCCGCGTGCACCACGTGGGTGCCGGAGTGGGCCTGACGGGCACCGAGACGCCACTCGGGGTCGACCTGCGCGTGCACGAGCGACTCGCCGCCCGTTCGATGCGCAGAGAACTCGCCGTCGACGACCCGGACCTGGTGCACCACGAGGCCCTTGACGGGCCGCTGCACGTCGACGACCTCGAGCCGGCCGCCGTCGAACTCGATGATGCCCGCGTCAGCGGACTGGCCACCGGACTCGGCGTAGAACGGGGTGCGGTCGAGGACGATCTCACCGATCTCCTCGGGGCCGAGCACGTCGACCGGCTTGCCCTCCTTGAGGAGGGCGATCGCCTTGGACTCGGTGTCGAGGGTCGTGTAGGCCTGCCAGTCGGTCGGCCCGTTGCTGTCGAGGATGCCGCGGTAGACCGACACGTCGGCGTGCTGGCCCTTCTTGGCGCGCGCGTCGGCCTTGGCCCGCTCGCGCTGCTCGGTCATCAGCCCGCGGAAGCCCGGCTCGTCGACCTCGAGGCCCGCCTCGGCGGCCATCTCGAGGGTCAGGTCGATCGGGAAGCCGTACGTGTCGTGGAGCTGGAACGCCTTGGCGCCCGTGAACGAGGTGGATCCGCTCGACTTCACCTCGGTCGCGGCCAGGTCGAAGATCTGGGTGCCGGCCGCGAGGGTCTTGCGGAAGGCCTCCTCCTCGGCGTCGGCGACCCGCTTGATGCGGTCCCAGCCGGTGTGCAGGTCGGTGTAGGTCTCCCCCATCTTGTCGCGGGAGATCGGCAGCAGCTCCGGCATCGCCGGGTCCTCGTAGCCCAGCAGGCGCATGTTGCGGATCGCGCGGCGCATCAGCCGGCGCAGGACGTAGCCGCGGCCCTCGTTGCCGGGGGTCACGCCATCGCTGATCAGCATCAGCGAGGAGCGCACGTGGTCGGCGACCACGCGGAAGCGGACGTCGTCCTCGTAGGAGGCGCCGTACTTCTTCCCGGTCAGCTCCATCGCCTTCTCGATCACCGGGAAGACGACGTCGGTCTCGTACATGTTCGCCTTGCCCTGCATCAGGTAGGCGACACGCTCGAGGCCGAGTCCGGTGTCGATGCCGGTCTGCGCGAGCGGGCCGTCGATGTCGACGTCGTACTTGGACCGCGCCGCGACGACGTTGTCCTGCATGAAGACGAGGTTCCAGAACTCCAGGTAGCGGTCGCCGGCGTCCCAGTCACGGTCGGCGCCGAACTCGGGGCCGCGGTCGATCAGGATCTCCGAGCACGGACCGCCCGGCCCGGGCACGCCCATGGACCAGTAGTTCTCGCTCGGGGGCAGTCGCACGATGCGGTCGTCGGGCAGGCCGGAGATCTTCTTCCAGAGCGCGACCGCCTCCTCGTCACCGTTGAGCACCGAGGGGTAGAGGGCCGACTCGTCGAAGCCGAAGCCACCGTCAGCGACCGACTTGGTGACCAGCTCCCAGGCGAGCGTGATCGCGCCCTCCTTGAAGTAGTCACCGAAGGAGAAGTTGCCGCACATCTCGAAGAAGGTGCCGTGCCGAGTGGTCTTGCCGACCTCCTCGATGTCGGGCGTGCGGATGCACTTCTGCACCGAGGTCGCCCGGTCGTAGGGCGGAGTGGCCTGGCCCAGGAAGTAGGGCTTGAAGGGCACCATGCCTGCGTTGACGAAGAGCAGGTTGGGGTCGTCGAGCAGGAGCGATGCCGACGGCACCACCGTGTGCTCGCCGACACTCGTGTTCTCGGCGAAATGCGCCGTGAAACGGCGGCGGATCTCCGCCGTGCTCAACCACTCCATCAGGGGGTACTACCTTCCGTGTTCTGCTGGGCCTCGTTCTCGGGCCCTGTCAATCCAAGTCTCTGCTGATCGACACCTGCGGCGCCAATCTGTTTCGGCCCCGCCGTGCGGGCCTCGATCCACTCCCGGAGCTCGAGCTCCTTCTCGGCCTTGCCGGTGGCCAGCTCGTCGCGGAAGATCCGCGCGCCGACGCCGAGCGCCTGGGCCCGGTCGCGCAGGCCGTCGGCGGTGAAGGCCTCCGCGGCCCGCCGCCCCTTGACCATCGCGTACACGCCCGCACCCGCACCGACCACGAACCAGATCGCGCCCCTCATAGGGAGTCCTCCATACGTACGTCCTCGTCAACTGCCGCGCGCTGGCGCGCACGGTATTCGCGCAGCGCCTCGCGCATCTCGCTCTTCCGGTCCTTGCGTGCCCGCTTGACCTCGCGGTGCATCTCATAGCGGATCTTGAACCGCACCTCGGGCGAGAGCGCCCGGCGCACGCCGTGGACCAGCGCGGCGCCGTGCACCACGGTCTCCCGGAACACCGCGTCCGCGAAGGCCGGTGCGGTCAACGTACGCTGCACCACCTGCTCCACCTCGGCAGGCTCGCCGTCCTCCCCGAGGGAGGTGATCACATACTCTCTCTCGGCGACGTCCCGGCGCCGCCGTCGCCCGGCCGGCTCGGGCGGGGTCAGCCGCTTTTCCAGCGCCTCGAGCCGCTCGCGCAGCTCGGCCTCGCTGGCCTCGGCCTCCTCGAGCCGGCGCCGCGCGGCGCGGCGCGCCCGGAGCGCGAGCAGCACGGCCACCAGCGAGATGAGGACCAGGACCCCCACCGCGCTCAGCGTCGCCACCAGCGCCCACCCGGGCATGCTCGAGTTCGTCATGGTGCGCCTACCCTATCCATCCTGTCCGCGCACGATTTTCCGGACACGCTCCCAACGTTCCTTCACTCCGGCTTCGGCTCCGTGGGTGGTCGGCTGGTAGTACTCAGCGTCGGCTACAGCGTCGGGTGCGTACTGCTGCGTCGCGATGCCGAACGGCTCGTCGTGGGCGTACTTGTACGCCTCCCCGTGCCCGATCTTCTTCGCGCCCTCGTAGTGGGCGTCGCGCAGGTGGGGCGGGACGTTGCCGATCTTCCCGGCCGCGACGTCGGCGCGGGCGGCGAAGATGGCGTTGGTGACCGCGTTGGACTTCGGCGCGACGGCGAGCGCGATCGTCGCGTGCGCCAAGGTGAGCTGGGCCTCGGGCATCCCGATCAGCTGCACCGTCTGGGCCGCGGCGACCGCGGTCTGCAGCGCCGTCGAGTCGGCCAGGCCGATGTCCTCGGAGGCGAGGATCATCAGCCGGCGGGCGATGAACCGGGGGTCCTCCCCCGCCTCGATCATCCGCGCCAGGTAGTGCAGCGCCGCGTCGGCGTCCGACCCCCGCACCGACTTGATGAAGGCGCTGACCACGTCGTAGTGCTGGTCGCCCTGCCGGTCGTAGCGCACCGCCGCCTGGTCGACCGCCCGCTCGGCGGCCTCGAGGGTGATCTTCCCACCGGACGCAGCCCCCGCAGCGGCCTCCAGATACGTCAGCGACCGGCGCGCGTCGCCGCCGGCGAGACGTACGAGATGGTCGAGAGCCTCCTCCGTCAGCGTCACCGAGGCACCGAGGCCACGCTCGTCCTCGACCGCCTTCAGCAGTACGCCACGGATGTCGTCGTCGGTGAGCGACTCGAGCCGCAGCAGCAGCGATCGCGACAGCAGCGGCGAGATCACCGAGAAGAAGGGGTTCTCCGTGGTGGCGGCGACCAGCGTGACCCAGCGGTTCTCCACGCCCGGCAGCAGCGCGTCCTGCTGTGCCTTGCTGAACCGGTGGACCTCGTCGACGAAGAGCACCGTCTCCTTGCCGGTCGCGACCAGCTCGGCGCGGGCCGAGTCGATCGCCGCGCGGACCTCCTTGACCCCGGCCGAGACCGCGGAGACCTCGACGAAGCGACGGTCGGTGGAGCGGCTCACGATCGAGGCGATGGTCGTCTTCCCTGTCCCCGGCGGCCCCCACAGCAGCAGCGAGAGCGACTGTCCGCCCTCCACCACCTGGTGCAGCGGCGACCCGGACGCCTTGAGCGAGCTCTGGCCCACGAGCTCCTCGAGCGTACGCGGCCGCATCCGGACCGCCAGCGGCGCGGCCGCATGGTCGCTGTGGCTCAGCGACCCGCCACGCGAGGCGCCAGCAGCAGCCCCCATCTCAAACAACCCGTCCACACGCCAACCCTAGTAGTCGGCACCGACAGACTCTGCCGACAGGGTGGGGGGTCAGGTGAGGCGTACGCGTGGGTCGAGCACGCTGTAGAAGAGGTCGACCAGGAGATTGGTGACCACGATGATGAAGGCGGAGATCAGCGTGGTCGCCTCGATGACCGGCAGGTCGCTCTGACTGACCGCGTTGAGCGCCCGAAGGCCGAGGCCGGGGATGCCGAAGATGAGCTCGGTGAAGATGGTGCCGGTCAGCAGCGCTCCGAAGTCGATGCCGAAGATCGTCACGATCGGCACGACGGCCGCACGCAGCGCATGCCTGTTGACGATCCTGCGCTCCGGAAGGCCCTTGGCGCGTGCGGTCCGGACGTAGTCCTGGTTGAACGCCTCGATCATCGACCCGCGGGTGAATCGGGCGTACTTGGAGGAGTTCACCAGGCCGAGCGCAAGCCACGGCAGCATCAGGCCCCATGCCCACTTCAGCGGTGAGTCGGTCAGCGGGTGATAACCCTCCTGCGGGAAGATCCCGGCGCTGACCGCGAGATAGAGGAACGCGAGCAGGACGAACAGGTAGTACGGGATCGACTCGATCACCAGCGTCGCGCCGATGACGGCCTTGTCCGCCGAGGTCCCCCGGCGTCTGGCCGCGAACATCCCGATCGGTACGCCGATGAGCAGGATCGTGACGCCGGCGCCGACCGCGACCGAGACCGTCGGCCCGATCCGGTCCTTGATGTCGTCCCAGACATTGACCCGGTAGATGAAGCTGACCCCGAAGCACGGGGCCTCACAGTCGTACGACTCGGAGCCGAAGGCGATCTCGCGGCCCTTGAAGATGCCGGTCATGTACTCGGTGTACTGAACGTGGAGCGGCGCATCCAGGTTGAGCGCCTCCCGGATCGCGTCCTGGCGCTCCGCGGTGCACTTGGGCTCAGGGCACATCGCGTCCGCCGGGTCGCTCGGGCCATAGGTGAAGAGCGCGACGACCGCCACCGAGATCACGAACAGCACGAGAATCGCCGAGATCAACCGGCGTACGACAAAACCGATCATGGGACGGAGGTCTCGCTTCCTAAAAGGTGTCCACGGGCGCTGGCCCAAAGTTGCGGTGTCCTATGTGCGGGTCCGGCCGGCGTGGGGTGCGCCCACGCCGGCCGGATCACCTCACTTCAGGTACATGATGGAGAAGCTCGGCATGCCCTTGACCGGGTCGTTGACGACCCCGCCGACCTGCGAGCCCTTGATGAAGGCGTTCGCGTCGTAGCCGGCGTTGATCTCGACCATGTAGGTCTCCTGCATCCACTTGTCGAACTCGCCCCAGGCTGCGGGAACCTCGTCGGCGTCCATCTTCAGGACCTCGGCCTGCTTCGCGTCAGCGTCGGCCTCCTTGAAGTTGGTCGGGTTCGGCATGCCCGCCTTGTTGGCGTTCGAGCCGATCCACTGCGCCGGGAACCACGAGCCGCCCGAGGGCCAGTCGGAGCACCAGCCGCCGTAGCGGAGGTTGACCGGAGCGTCGAGGTTGCTCTCGTCGTCACGATAGGTCTCGTCGGTCGAGGCCACCGGGGTCGCCTTGAAGCCGGCCGCCTCGAAGCCCTTGACCATCTGGTCCGACTTCGCCACGGACTGCTCGTCGTCACGCTGGTAGTGCCACTTCAGCTCGAAGCCCTCGGCCCCGGCCTCCTTCAGCAGCGCCTTGGCCTTCTCCGGGTCGGTGGTCTGGCCGTCCTGACCCTTCGGGTACTGGTACTCGACCCGACCCGCGGTGCCCGGGGGCAAGAGCGAGGTGCCGGGCTGGATGGTGACGCCGACGATCTCGCCGGAGGCCTTCCAGGCAGCCTGGTAGGGGTAGGCCCAGCTGATGGCCTCCCGCACCTTCTTGTCCGTGATCTTGGTCTGGTCCGGACGGTACATGTACGTGCAGGGCGAGGTGCCCTCGACGAGGTTGTCCGGCGCGCTCTCCTTGATCGACTTGTAGGTCGGAGGCGTGACGTCGTCGTACGTCATCATCGTCTGCGCCGCGCCCTTGTCGCCGAGGATCTGGTTCTCGAGCTTGGCGGTGTCCTGGGCGAACTTGAAGTCGAACGCGTCGGCGGCCTGGAACCGGCCGGGGTCGGTGTCGGCGTCCCACTGGTCGTTCTTGACCAGCGTGAGCGCGTTGCCCGGCTTGTAGGACTCGAACTTGTAGGGCCCGGTCGCCATCGGGTGGCTCTCGTAGGCCAGCGGGTCCTTGTCCTTGGCCTTCGGGATCGGCGAGAAGACCGGGAACGAGGCGTAGTAGTCGAGCTCGGGGAACGGCTGAGCCAGGTGGATGATCACCTTGTTGCCGTCGGCCTCGACGCCGTCGTAGTCCTCACCGCCGTACCAGCCTGCGCTGGCGTCGTAGTCGGCGAGCTTCTGCAGCTCGGCGTCGGTATCCGCGAACGGGCCCTTGTACTTGTCGCCGTCCTTGAAGAACGTCGTCTGGTACGTCGGGCCGTCGGTCAGGGTGTCGGTCGCGAAGGAGCGCTTGATGCCGTAGACGACGTCCTCGGCGGTGACGTCGGTGCCGTCCTCGTACTTGATCCCGTCCTTCAGCTCGAAGGTCCAGGTCAGACCGTCCTCGGAGACCTGACCGAGGTCGGTGGCGAGGTCGGGGACGAGAACGGAGTCGCCGGTCTCCTCGTCGTAGACGTACTGCGTCAGCGAGCGAGTGACCAGGCCGGACATGATCGCACCGGAGTCGGTGTAGTAGGTCCGGGTCGGGTCGAGGGTGTGGGGGGCGTTGTTGGACAGCACGGTGATCGTGCCGCCCTTCTTGGCGTCGGACGGGATCTCCAGCGGCCCCTCGGCCGTGGCATCCTTGCCGGCACCGGCGCCGCCGCCGGCCTTGAACTCGCCGGCCGGGTCCTCGCCACCGCCGCCCCCGCCACCACAAGCAGCGGTGAGCGTCAGCGCAGCGATCGCACTGGCGGCGATCACTGTTCTCTTCAATTGCATCGTAGGTGTCCACCTTCCATGGTTGATGCCTCTCTCCGACGAAGTGCTCACCGGAAAGACTTGGGGTCGAAGGCGTCGCGGATGGCGTCTCCGAGCAGGTTGAGCGCGAAGACCAGGACCACGATCCCGACGATCGGCGCGTAGAGGTACAAGGGGTATTCGTCGAACCAGCTCTGGGCGCGCAGGATCGTCTGTCCCCAGGACGGGCGTCCGGTGACACCGACGCCGAGGTACGCCAGCGTCGCCTCAGCGGCGATCGTAGCCGGCAGGCTCAGCGAGAACGAGACGACGATCGGAGCGACCAGGTTGGGGAGCAGCTCCTTGAACAGGATCCGATGGGTCGGCATCCCGAGGACGTGCGCGGCCTCGATGAACTCGCGCTCACGCAACGAGATCACCTCGCCGCGGATCAGCCGGGCCAGGCCCATCCACCCGAAGATCGAGAGGATCACGATGAGTGCGATCAGCGAGGCGTTGTCGAGCATCGTCGGGTTCTCCCGCCAGCGCTCCACGAGCATCGGCGAGATCGCGATCGCGACCAGCAGGAACGGCAGCGTGAGGAAGAGGTCGATCACGAACGTGATCACCCGGTCGCCCCAGCCGCGGCTGTAGCCCGCGATCAGGCCGAGCACCACACCGACGACGGTCGAGACGACCGTGGCGATCGTGGCGACCAGCAGGGACGTACGCGCGCCGTAGAACCACTCCGCGAGCAGGTCGTTGCCGGAGTTGGGCTCCAAGCCGAGCGGCGCCTCCCAGGTGAACCCGTAGTTGGGCGGGCCGATGACGGGGTAGTTGAACGAGTCGGTGTCGGCGACCGGGTCACCGGCACGCACCTCGACACCGAACAACTTGCACAGCAACGGCGCGAAGATCGCGATCAGGACGAAGAGCAGCACGATCCCGGCACAGATCATCGCGACCTTGTCCGAGAGGAGGCGGTCCATGGCGATCCGCATCGGCGAACGGCCGGCGACATCGCCGGTCCTAGGTTCCGGATCGATCTCGGGATCAGGACCCTGGATCAACACTTCGGACACAGTCATACGCTCGGATCTCCGTTCGATGCCAAGGCTCGGTACGCCCAAGAACAGACCACTTCGCGCGGCCCCGAGCCAGCGCGCTGCTCAAGTTATGCCAAGTTCCAGTGGTTCGGGCGGGACTACAGATAACGGTTCGATACCGACAGTGACGTGTGACACACATGTAACAAAGACGGTCCGCAGCCAAAGGCTGCGGACCGTCTTTCGTAATCTCGCCGAGACGCGGGAGATTCTCAGGCGCGACCCCGCGAGTTGTTCGCCAGGTCGTACCAGGTGTCGGCGTAGCCCGGACCGTCGCCCGGGACCTCGGCCGGGCTGGCGCCCGGGTCCGGTGCACCGAACTCGTCGACGCCCAGGAGCGGCGCGGTGATCGGCTTCTCCGGGTGCTGGTGGATCTCACCCGGGAAGTGGCAGGCGACCTTGTGCTTCTTGCCGATCTGCAGCAGCGGCGGCTCGACCACGGAGCAGATGTCCTTGGCGAGGGAGCAGCGAGTGCGGAAGTGGCAGCCCGAGGGCGGGTTGATCGGCGACGGTACGTCGCCCTCCAGCCGGATCCGCTCACGACGGCCGCCGATCGCGGCCTGCTTCACGTCGGGCACGGCGGAGAGCAGCGCCTGGGTGTAGGGGTGGTGAGCGTGCTCGTAGATCGACTCGCGGTCACCGATCTCCACGATCTTGCCGAGGTACATCACCGCGACCTCGGGGCAGAAGTGACGAACGATGGCGAGGTCGTGCGCGATGAACAGGTAGGAGATGTCGAACTCCTTCTGCAGGTCCTGCAGAAGGTTGATCACCTGGGCCTGGATCGACACGTCCAGCGCGGAGACCGGCTCGTCGGCCACGAGCAGCTTCGGCTGCAGGGTCATGGCCCGGGCGATGCCGATGCGCTGACGCTGGCCGCCGGAGAACTCGTGCGGGTAGCGGTTGTAGTGCTCGGGGTTGAGCCCGACGAGCTCGAGCAGCTCCTGGACCCGGCCGAGCACCTTGTCCTTGGGCACCATCTTGTGGATCCGCAGCGGCGCGCCGATGATCGAACCGACCGTGTGCCGCGGGTTCAGCGAGGTCGACGGGTCCTGGAAGATCATCTGGATCTCCCGGCGCATCGGGTGCAGCTTCCGACCCGAGTAGTTGGCGATGTCGGTGCCCTCGAAGTTGATCTTCCCCTCGGTGGGCTGGTAGAGCCGCGTCACCATCCGCCCGGTGGTGGACTTGCCACAGCCGGACTCGCCGACGAGGCCGAGGGCGCTGCCCTTGGCCACCTCGAAGGAGACCCCGTCGACGGCCTTGACGTGCCCGACCGTACGCCGGATCACGCCGCTGCCCTTGACCGGGAAGTGCATCTTCAGGTTCTCGACCGAGAGCACGGTCTCCGTGCTCGCCGGCGCGACCGAGGCCGCGGTGGCAGTCGTGGTGTCGCTCATCAGTCCTCCACCAGGTCAGGGGCGATCTCGGGCAGGATCTCTGCCACGTAGACCTCGTCGGCGTTCTTGATGTGGCACCGCTTGGTGTGGTTGCCACCGCTGCTGGCCGGGGTGAGGTCGGGAAGGGTCGTCCGGCACAGGTCGCCGCCCACCTTCGCAACGTGGTCACAGCGCGGCTCGAAGGCGCATCCCGGCGGCGGGTTGAGCAGCGAGGGCGGATTGCCCCGGATCGGGATCAGCTTGGCCTCGGTCGACGCGGTCAGGTCCGGCACGCTGGAGAGCAGGCCCCAGGTGTAGGGCATCTGCGGGTGGGTGAGGATCTCCTTGCAGGGGCCGTACTCGACCGCACGGCCGGCGTACATCACGAGCACGTCATCGGCCATCTCCGCCACGACGCCGAGGTCGTGGGTGATGATGATGACCGCCGCGTCGAAGTCGCGCTGCAGGTCCTGGAGCAGGTCGAGGATCTGCGCCTGGACGGTAACGTCGAGAGCGGTGGTCGGCTCGTCGGCGATGAGCAGGCTCGGGTTGTTGATCAGCCCCATCGCGATCATCGCGCGCTGGCGCATACCGCCGGAGAACTGGTGCGGGTAGTCGTCCACACGACGGTCGGGTTGCGGGATGCCGACGCGGTCGAGCATCTCGATGGCGCGCTTGCGCGCCTCCCTCTTGGTCACGTTGTTGTGGACCTGGTAGGCCTCCATGATCTGGTTGCCCACCGAGTAGTAGGGGTGCATCGCTGAGAGCGGATCCTGGAAGATCATCGCCACGTCGCGGCCGCGGCGCTTGCGCATGTCCTCGTTGCTCACCTTGAGCAGGTCGACCCCGTCGAGCATGATCTCGCCGCTGAGGATGGCGTTGGTGCCGCGGTGCAGCCCCATGATCGCCGAGCTGGAGACCGACTTGCCGGAGCCGGACTCGCCGACGATGCCGAGCGTCTTGCCGCGCTCGAGCTCGAAGGAGAGGCCGTCGGTCGCCTTGACGATGCCGTCGGAGGTGGAGAAGTGAACCTTCAGGTCCCGCACCGAGAGGAACGCGCCGTCATTGGCGGGCCTTGTCTCGGACGTCATGGAAAGGTCAGTCATGGATCAGATCCTCCTCAGGCGACGCGCACGCGCGGGTCGATGAAGGCGTACAGGACGTCGACGACGATGTTGGCGAGGATCACCAGAGCCCCGAGGAGCAACACCAGGCCCACGATGGTGGGAAGGTCGTAGGTCTCGTTCGCGGTCACCGCGAGCTTTCCGAGACCGTAGTAGTTGAAGACGTCCTCGGTGATGATCGCGCCGCCGAGGACGGCAGCGAAGTCGAGACCGAACATCGTCACCAGCGGGGTCAGCGCCGCGCGCAGCGCGTGCTTGAAGAGCACCTTGTTGCTCTTGACGCCCTTCGACTTCGCGGTGCGGATGTAGTCCTCGCTCATCGACTCGAGCACGAACGCCCGGGTCATGCGTACGTAACCCGCCATGTAGACCGCCGCGAGAGTGAACCCGGGGAGCATGAGCTGGACCAGCCATTGCCCGACACCACCCTCGGCTATCGGTACGTATCCCGGCGCGGGGAAGATCCCCCATTTGATGGCTACGAAGTTGATCAGCAAGGCACCCACGAAGAAGGTCGGGAAGGCATAGAGGGACAGTGTGGCTCCGACGACCCCGCGGTCCACGAGGGTGCCCTTGAAGACCGCCGCGAGCACTCCGAAGAGAACTCCGAAGACGACCCAGATGGTGACCGCGACCAGGGCGATCGAGATCGAGATCGGCGCTGCCTCCGCGATCTCATCGTTGACCGTCATCTGCAGCTGCTGGGAGTAGCCCAGGCAGGGCGCCGCGCACTCGGTGACCAGCTCGGGGTTCGCCTCGCGCATCGCCTCGTCGGCGGGGTACTCGCGGCCGACGACGACGCCCTTCGCGAAGTTGCCCCACTGGACCAACAGCGGCTGGTCGTAGCCGAGGGCCTGACGGGTCTCCTCGATGCGCTCAGGCGGGCAGTTCTTGCCGCAGGAGAACTGTGCCGGGTCGACCGGGTTCTTCAGGAACAGTGCGAAGACGATGAAGCTCATCGCCACCAGCATGAGCAAGCCGACGATCACGCGCCGGATGATGTAGGCGACCATCGGTGGGTCTCACCTTCATTGGGATCGGCCGGACCACCGTCGTGGGGTGTCGTCCGGGGGGAATCGTGTCCAGGTACATGGGAGAGGCGGGGCTCTGGCGAGCCCCGCCTCCATGTTCGGATCAGCTCAGGGCCGTCCGAACGGTGTTGCGGAGCTGAAGGATCAGTCCTCGACGTCGATGGTCGCCAGGTCCGGGTAGGACGAGGAGGCATCGGTGGTGATGAAGTCCGTCACCTTGGAGCCGTGGACCCAGTTGAAGGTAGCGATCTCCAGCGGGATGTAGGCGACGTCCTCGCCCAGGGTCGCGTCGGCCTCCTGGAGGAACTTGTTCTGCTCCTCGATGGTCGCCGAGTTGGCGGCGTTGTCGAACAGCTTGTCGACGGTCGGGTTCTTGTAGTTGCCGTAGTTCTGACCGTTGGTGCTCTTCTCGATCTGACGGCTGTCGAACAGCGCCGCGGTGACAGTCATCGCGGAGCCCCAGTCGGCGCCCCAACCGCCCCACATCACGTCAGCCTTGTTGGACGGCTTCTGGATGTTGGAGTAGTAGACGTCACCCAGCGGGTCGAGCGTGACCTTGAAGCCCGCAGCCTCCCAGCCTTCGACCAGCGCAGAGGCCTGCTTGTCAGCGGTGTCGCTCTGCGGGTAGGTGAAGGTGATCGGGTACGGCATCTCGGCGCCGGCCTCGGTGAGGAGCTTCTTGGCTGCGGCCGGGTCACCCTTGAGGTTGCGGTCCTTGTAGGCCGGGTTGGCCACGTAGCCCGGAACGGCCGGGTTCACGATCGAGTCGGCAGGGGTGTAGGCCTTCTCGCCACCGCCGGCGGCGATCCACGACTCGACGTTGGTCGCGAGGGCCAGGGCCTTACGGACGTTCGGGTCCTTCATCTGGTTCTGGTTCGGAACCAAGTAGTCGACGTAGGGCGACTGGACCTGGACGTAGCGGTCCTTGACACCGGCCTCGGTGAGACGGGGGAAGAACTCCGGCGGGACGCGCGAACCGCTGACGATGGTCGTCTGCGAGTCGGGGCTGTCGGAGAACAGCTTCTCGTAGGTCGTCGCGGCCTTCTCACCGAACTCCACGGTGATGGTGTCCGGCTTCGCCTCACGAAGCGACTTGTCGTCGGTCTCCGGGTCGTACTCGTCGTTGCGCACCAGGGTGCCGCCCTTCTGGGCGTTCCAGGTGTCGACCTTGTACGGGCCGTTGGAGAAGATGACGTCGTCGTTCTTGGCGCCCTTGTCCTCGGACTCCTTGTAGGGGTCCATCATGTGCAGCGACGAGATCGCCAGCGGGAAGTCCGGCCACGGCGACTTGAACTTGTAGGTGATGGTCTTGCCATCGCAAGTCACGGCCTGGTCGAAGTCGGCCTGCTGCTCCGGGGTCGCGGTGTAGGGGCCCGGGTACTCACCCTTGAGCGCGAGCTTCGCGGTCAGGTAGAAGCCCGGACCACCGGTGAGCTCGTCGGCGGCGAAGTTGCGCGAGGCGCCGTAGGCGAAGTCCTCACACGTGATCTCGGAGCCGTCTTCCCACTTCACGCCGTCCTTGATGGTGAACGACCAGGTCTTCGCGCCCTCGGTCGAGGTGCCCTCGTCGGTCGCCAGGTCCGGGATCGGCTTCTGCGAGACCTCGGGGTCGGTCGACGCCGGGTTCGAGAGCAGCTTGCGGTAGACCAGACGCGTGGTGTGGGAGATCGTCTCGCCCACGTAGATCCGCTGCGGGTCCAGGTGGTCCCACGGGTCCTCGGTGACGATGGTCAGGCCCTTGGCGCTCGAGTCACCGCCGCCGTCCCCGCCGCCACAGGCAGCCAGGCCCAGCGAAAGCCCGAGCACGCCGGCGGCACTCACCGCTACGTACTTAGCTCGCTTCTTGAGCATTCGTTTCTCCTTGGTGTGGTCGCCGTCAGCCTCTGACAGCTGACGCCGTAACGGTGTCCCGGGCGGGTCACCTGTGTGTGTTCGGAGCCCCGAGGCTCACCTGTCACCCTTGGGGTCAAGGGCGTCTCGCAACCCATCCCCGAGAAGGTTGAACGAGATCACGATGATCGCGATCAGGATCGCGGGCATGAAGAAGTAGAACGGGTCCACCTGCGCGTACTTCAGCGAGTCCGCGAGCACGTTGCCGAGCGTGGGCGTCGGCGGCTTCACGCTGACCTGGAGGTAGCTGAGGGCGGCCTCGGCCGAGATGTAGGCCGGCATCATCAAGGTGACCAGGACCAGCAGCGGAGCCCACAGGTTCGGCAGGATCTCCTTGAAGTAGATCCGCGCCTTGGAGGCGCCCAGCACGATCGAGGCCTCGACGAATTCGCGTTGCTTGATCGACAAGACCTGCCCCCTGACCACGCGGGCGGTGCTGGTCCAACCGAAGATCGCGAGCACCACGGTGCAGTAGATCCCCTGGGCCAGTGGTCCGTTGGGTAGGCCCGTCACCTGCTGCACGAGCTCGAGACCGAGGGCCGAGAGCGCCAGCAGCATCAGCGTCGACGGGAAGGAGAGGGTCAGGTCGGTGAAGCGGCTCAGGGTCGCGTCCATCCAGCCACCGCTGAAGCCGGAGATGATCCCGATGACCGCGCCGATGACCACCGAGAGGATCGCCGCAGTCAGCGCGATCGCCAACGAGAAAGTGATGCCGTACCAGAACCGGGACAGGGCGTCGCGGCCTGTTCCAGGCTCCACCCCGAGCGGGTGTGAGAGGCTCGCGCCGCTGAACCTGCCCTCGGGGATGGTGTTGGCGTCGAGCAGCTCCTGGTTGTAGCTGAACGGGTCCAGCACGCCCATCTTGACGAGAAGGGGGGCCAGCACCGCGGCCAGGACCACCAGGACGACAACGGTCAGCGACACCATCGTCAGCTTGTCCTTGCGAAGCCGCATCCAGGCCAGCTTCATCGGCGACTTGCCGGCGATCTTCTTCGCCTCCTCGGGCGAAGCAGGAGGTGTCGATCCACCCGAGAGTTCTTCACCTTCGAACACGGTGGCCGATTCGCTCATGGTTCCTCTGTCTAGTCGTAATCCTGGGTGCCGCCGTCGCACGGCAGCGTCCGACCCACGAGGTCGACGGAGGGAACTCTATGTGATGACTTTGCCCCGATGCGCCCCGTACCGGTAACGATCCGATTTCAACCAGTGATACGGCAGATCGGGAGGGATTCTTGCCATTCACCGCTGAACGACGAGAGTCTCCGGGACCGGCGGACCGGTCCCGGAGACTCTGTTGGCTTTGCTCTAAGTGCCCTCAGTTCGCCGATTCGCCCTCGGCGGCCGCCGCCGGAGCGGGCCGCGCGTCGACGCCCGCCTCCTTGCGCTGCTCGGGGGTGATCGGCGCCGGAGCGGCGGTGAGCGGGTCGTAACCGGCACCCGTCTTCGGGAAGGCGATCACGTCGCGGATGGAGTCGGTGCCGGCGAGGAGGGCGACCACGCGGTCCCAGCCGAAGGCGATGCCGCCGTGCGGCGGGGCGCCGAACTTGAAGGCGTCGAGCAGGAAGCCGAACTTCTCCTCGGCCGCCTCCTCGCCGATCCCCATCAGGTCGAAGACCCGCTTCTGGATGTCCTCGCGGTGGATACGGATCGATCCGCCGCCGATCTCGTTGCCGTTGCAGACGATGTCGTAGGCCCAGGCGAGCGCGTTGCCGGGGTCCTTGTCGAAGCCCTCGACGTCCTGCGGGCTGGTGAAGGCGTGGTGGACCGCGGTCCACTCCCCCGCACCGACCGCGACGTCACCGGACTCGACGGCCTCGGAGGCCGGCTCGAGCAGCGGCGCGTCGACGACCCACAGGAAGCTCCACTCGCCGTCCTTGCGGAGGTCGAGACGGTTGCCGATCTCCAGCCGGGCGGCACCCAGCAGGGAACGGCTCGACTTGGGCGCACCGGCGGCGAAGAAGATGCAGTCGCCGGGGTTGGCGCCGACGTGGGCGGCCAGTCCGGCGGCCTCGGTCTCGGAGAGGTTCTTGGCGACCGGACCGGTCAGCGAGCCGTCCTCCTGGACCAGGACGTACGCCAGGCCCTTGGCGCCACGCTGCTTGGCCCAGTCCTGCCAGCCGTCGAGCTGACGCCGCGGCTGGCTCGCGCCGCCCGGCATCACCACGGCGCCGACGTAGGGCGCCTGGAAGACGCGGAACGTCGTCTCGGAGAAGTAGTCGGTGCACTCGGTGATCTCGATGCCGAAGCGCAGGTCGGGCTTGTCCGAGCCGTACTTGGCCATTGCGTCGGCGTAGGTCATCCGCGGCAGCGGGAGCGGCACGTCGTAGCCGATCAGCTTCCACAGCGCCGCGACGATCTCCTCGCCGAGGGCGATCACGTCGTCCTGCTCGACGAAGCTCATCTCGATGTCGAGCTGGGTGAACTCCGGCTGCCGGTCGGCGCGGAAGTCCTCGTCGCGGTAGGCGCGGGCGAGCTGGTAGTAGCGCTCCATGCCGCCGACCATGAGCAGCTGCTTGAACAGCTGCGGGGACTGCGGCAGGGCGTACCACGAGCCCGGCTGCAGGCGGGCCGGGACCAGGAAGTCACGAGCGCCCTCAGGGGTGCTGCGGGTCAGCGTCGGGGTCTCGATCTCGACGAAGTCGTGACCGGCCAGCACGTCGCGGGCGGCCTTGTTGGCCTTCGAGCGCAGGCGGATGGCGTTGCCGGGCGCGGTGCGGCGCAGGTCGAGGTAGCGGTGCTTGAAACGTACGTCCTCGCCGACCTCTACGTGGTCGTCGATCGGGAACGGGAGGGCCGCGGCCGCACTGAGGACCTCGAGGTCTTTGGCGACGATCTCGATCTCGCCGGTGGCGAGGTTGGGGTTGAGGTTCTCCTCAGTCCGAGCAACGACCTCGCCGGTGACCTTGATGCAGTACTCGTTGCGCAGGTGGTGAGCGATCTCCTCGTCGCGGACGACGACCTGGACCACGCCGCTGGCCTCACGCAGATCGAGGAACGCGACCCCGCCGTGATCGCGTCGGCGGCCTACCCAGCCGGCGAGGGTCACGGTCTGGCCGACGTGCTCGGCACGCAGGGTGCCGGCGTCGTGGGTGCGGATCACTTCTTCTCCTCGTTGTTCGCGACGACCTGGGGCTTCAGGTCGCTCTCGTTCTGCGGCGTCCAGGTGGCCGGGTCGGCCGGGACCTGGTCGCCGGTGCGGATGTCCTTGATCTCGTAGCCGCCTTCGGTGGTGAAGAGGACGTACGGGATGCCGCGGCGCTCCGCGAAGCGGATCTGCTTGCCGAACTTGGCGGCGTTGGGCGAGACCTCGCAGGCAACATTGTGAGCGCGCAGCTGCTGGGCCGCCGAATCGGCCTCGGCCCTGCTCTCCTCGTCGGCGACGGCGACCAGCACCGTGCTCGGGACCTTGCGGTCGCCGTCGAGCACGCCCTTCTGCACCAGGGGCACCAGGACGCGGCTCACGCCGAGCGAGATCCCGACTCCCGGGTAGGTGGTCTTGCCATCGCTGGCGAGCGCGTCGTAGCGGCCACCGGAGCAGATGCTGCCCAGCGTCTCGTAGCCGTCCAGGCGGGTCTCGAAGACGGTGCCGGTGTAGTAGTCCAGGCCCCGGGCGATGCTCAGGTCGGCCACGACCCGTACGGAATCGGTGTTGAGCGGCGCGGTCGCGGTGATCAGTGTGGCAAGCTCGGTCAGGCCCTCTTCGAGCAGCTCGCTCTCGACGCCGAGGGCACGGACCTTCTCCACGAAGGAGTCGTCGGTGGCGGTGATCGTGGCGAGCTCGAGACACTTGGCGGCCTGCTCGTCGGTCAGCCCCGCCTCGGAGACGAGCAACTTGCCGACCTCGTCGGCCGGCATCTTGTCGAGCTTGTCGATGAGCCGCATGGTCTCCTCGACGTCAGGGGCGCCGAGACCGGCGTAGAAGCCCTGGATCAGCTTGCGGTTGTTGACCTGGAGCGTGAACCCGGGCAGGAAGGTCAGCTTGCCGAGCGCCTCGAGCATGACCCGGGCGACCTCGACGTCGTGGTGGAACGGCAGCGTGTCGCGGCCGACGATGTCGATGTCGGCCTGCGCGAACTCGCGGAAGCGGCCCTCCTGCGGGCGCTCGCCTCGCCAGACCTTCTGGATCTGGTAGCGGCGGAAGGGGAACTCCAGCTTGCCGGCGTTCTCCAGCACGTAGCGGGCGAAGGGGACGGTGAGGTCGAAGTGGAGCCCCATCCCCTTGTCTCGGCTGCTGTCGTCCTCCTGCAGACGGCGTAGGACGTAGACCTCCTTGGAGGTGTCCCCCTTGCGCAGCAGCTGGTCCATCGGCTCGACGGCGCGGGTCTCGATGTTGCCGAAGCCGTGCAGCTCGAAGGTGCGGCTCAGGGTCGCGATGACCTCGCGTTCGACGGTGCGCTGGCTCGGCAGGAACTCCGGGAAACCGGAGAGCGGTGTTGGCTTGTTCATGGTGTGGTGATCAGGTCCTGAAGAAACGGGTTGGTGGCGCGCTCGCGCCCGATCGAGGTCTGTTCGCCGTGTCCGGGGAGCACCACGATGTCGTCGGCGAGGGGCAGTACCTTGGTGGTCAGGGACTGCAGCATCGTGGCGTGGTCACCGCCGGGGAGATCCGTACGCCCGATGCTGCCCGCGAAGAGCAGGTCGCCGGAGAACATCACGTCACTGACCTCGGCGTGGTCGGGGTAGGGAGTCCGGAAGGTGACCGACCCCTCGGTATGCCCGGGCGTATGGTCGATCAGGAAGCTCATCCCGGCCAGGTCGATGGCCTGGCCGTCGGTGAGCTCGCGGACGTCGTCGGGCTCCACGAAGTCGTAGGTCCCCTGCGGCATGCCGAGCAGCATCTGCGCCGACTCCGGCGAGATGCCCTGGAGCGGATCGGCCAGGAGGTGACGGTCGTTGGGGTGGATCCAGGCCGTCGAGTCGTACGTCCTGCTCACCGGGGTCACGGACCACATGTGGTCGACGTGGCCGTGGGTGAGGAGCACGGCGACCGGCTTGAGGCGCTGCTCCCGGACGATCTCCTCGATGCCCTTGGCGGCGTCCTTCCCGGGGTCGATCACGACACACTCGGTGCCCGGACCGGTGGCGGCGACGTAGCAGTTGGTGCCCCACGGACCGGCGGGAAAGCCTGCGATCAACACGAGAAACACCCTATCCAGCGGTACAGTGCAGCGCCGCATCGTGGCGTCTGACTACGATGGGCATCCCGAGGTGTGCCGGGACACCACGGGGACCTGCAAGTTGAGCCGACCGGGACTGTGACGAGCACGGTGTCCGGCGGGGGAGATTTCATAAGAGGTTAGCGCCTCATGCGAAGAGTAGGGACATTGTGACCAGCGAGCAGTGGGGTCGGGTCGAGGAAGACGGAACGGTCTATGTGAAGACCGCTGAGGGCGAGCGTTCCGTGGGGCAATACCCGGAAGGCACGCCAGAGGAGGCACTTGCCTTCTTCACCAACCGGTTCGACCAGCTCGCCTTCGAGGTCGAGCAGCTCGAGCGGCGCGTGCATGCGGGCAAGACGTCGCCCGACGAGGCGACCGCGGCGGTCAAGACCGTCGTGGAGAAGGTGACCGACGCCAACGCGGTCGGTGATCTGGCCTCGCTGGTGGCGCGGCTGGACGCTCTGGCGCCAGTCATCGCCACCCAGCGCGAGGCCCGTAAGGCCGAGCGGGCCGCGAAGGCGGCCGAGGCGAAGGTCGCCAAGGAGGCTCTCGTCGACGAGGCCGAGAAGCTGGCCCAGAGCAACGACTGGCGCAACGGTGCCAACCGGCTGCGTGAGCTGCTCGACCAGTGGAAGGCGCTCCCCCGCATCGACCGCGGGTCCGACGACGCGCTGTGGCGGCGCTTCTCGACGGCGCGCACCGCCTACACGCGTCGCCGCAAGGCGCACTTCGCCGAGCTCAACGCCCGGCGCGAGGACGCCAAGGTGATCAAGGAGCGGATCATCGTCGAGGCCGAGCAGCTCTCCACCTCCACCGACTGGGGCCCCACCGCCGGGCGCTACCGCGACCTGATGCGCGACTGGAAGGCCGCCGGGCCGGCCCCCAAGGACGTCGACGACAAGCTCTGGAAGCAGTTCCGGGCCGCCCAGGACGTCTTCTTCGGTGCCCGTGACTCGGCCAACGCGGCGCTCGACGCCGAGTTCGCGCAGAACGCCGTGGTCAAGGAAGGTCTGCTCGCCGAGGCGCAGGAGCTTCTCCCGCTGCTGGAGAAGGGCGACGACCTCGACGCCGTCAAGCGTTCCTTCCGGGACATCGCCGAGCGCTGGGACGAGGCCGGCAAGGTCCCGCGCGACCGCATCAAGGAGCTCGAGGGCGCGATGCGAAAGGTCGAGCAGGCCATCAAGTCCGCCGAGGACGACCAGTGGCGCAAGTCCGACCCGGAGAAGTCCGCTCGAGCCGACGACATGATCGCCAAGCTCGAGGAGGCCATCGCCCAGGTCGAGAGCGACCTCACCAAGGCCCAGGCCTCGGGTGACGCCCGCAAGATCAAGAGCCTCGAGGAGAACCTCGAGTCGCGTCGTCAGTTCCTCGAGATGGCCAAGCGCGCCAGCGCCGACTTCAGCTGACCCAACTCCGACTCGGCGCGTCTGTCCCACTCAGGCGCGCCGAGTCGGCGCGTTCTGACGCAGAATCCGTCCGAGTCGGCTCGTTATGACGAGCCGACTCGGCGTGCTATTTCGTCAGCTTGAGCCGACTCGGCGTGGGATCACGTGCCAGCGCCGCCGTAGTAGTCGCCCTTCCCGGAGTTGCGGATCTTCGCCTGGCGCACGTCGTTGTGGTCGACGGGTTTCCCTCCCTTGCCCAGGGCGGTCCAGACGATGCCTGCGAGGAAAAGTACGCCGCCGATGATGAGGATCCAGGTGAACATGCTGTGCTCCTCTCTCAGGCGCCCGAGTCGGCGCAGCTGTTTCACTGATAACGACCGAGTCTGGCCTGATGTCCCGTGATTGGGACATCAGGCGGTTGAGGGCTCAGAAGCCGAGGCCGCCAGAGCCGCCGTCGGAGCTGCCATGGTGCTTTGTTCCGTAGTATTCGGCCTTGCCCAGGGCCTGACCCCTGTTCCTGTTCGCCGCAGCCTCGTCGACGCCTCCCGACGACTTTCTCACCGCCAGCCACACGACGGCGCCGACGATCACGACGCCTGCAGCAATCAGAAACCATGTGAACGGGTCCACGAGATGCTCACTTTCTCATTGGGTGACGCGGTAGGCGTCGAAGACGCCGGGAACGGTGCGTACCTGCTTCAAGACGGTGTCCAGGTGCTTGGAGTCGGCCATCTCGAAGGAGAAGCGGGACTTCGCGACGCGGTCGCGAGTGGTGGTCAGCTGGGCCGAGAGGATGTTCACGTGGGCGTCGGAGAGCGCCATCGTGATGTCGGACAGGAGCCGGGCCCGGTCGAGCGCCTCGACCTGGATGTTGACCAGGAAGACCGAGTTGGAGGTGGAGCCCCACTCGACCTCGAGCAGGCGCTCGGGGTGGGAGCGGAGCTCGGCGGCGTTGGTGCAGTCGGTGCGGTGGACGGAGACTCCCCCGCCCTTGGTGACGAAGCCGAGGATGTCGTCGCCGGGCACCGGTGTGCAGCACTTGGCGAGCTTGACCCAGACGTCCGGGGAGCCCTTGACGATCACGCCGGCGTCGGAGTTGGCGGTGGAGACCTTGCCGTGGCGCCTGCGGCCGACGTTGATGGCCTCGGCGAGGTCCTCGGCGGCACCGTCGTCGCCGCCGTGGTCCTCGATGACGCGGCGTACGACCGCCTGGGCAGAGAGGTGGCTCTCGCCGACCGCGGCGTAGAGCGCGTCGACGTCGGCGAGGTCGAAGTGGTCGGCGGCGAGCATGAGCGACTCGCGCGACATCAGCCGCTTGAGGGGCAGGCCCTCCTTGCGCATCAGCCGGGCGATCGCGTCCTGGCCCTTCTCGATGGCCTCGTCGCGGCGCTCACGGGTGTGCCACTGCCGGATCTTCGCCTTCGCCCGGTTGGACTTGACGAAGGAGGTCCAGTCGCGCGACGGACCGGCGTTGGGCGACTTGGAGGTGAAGACCTCGACGACGTCGCCGCTCTCCAGGGTCGACTCCAACGGCACCAGACGGCCGTTGACCCGGGCACCGATGGTCTTGTTGCCGACCTCGGTGTGGACGGCGTACGCGAAGTCGACCGGGGTCGCGTCGGCGGGCAGGGCGATCACGTCGCCCTTGGGCGTGAAGACATAGACCTCGGTGCGCTTCATCTCGAAGCGCAGCGACTCCAGGAACTCGCCGGGGTCGTTGACCTCCGACTGCCAGTCCATGAGCTGTTTGACCCAGCTCATGTCGTTGTCCATCGGCCGGTCGGTGTCGACACCGGCGCGGCCGTCCTCCTTGTACTTCCAGTGCGCGGCGACGCCGAACTCGGCGCGGCGGTGCATCGCGAAGGTGCGGATCTGCAGCTCGACCGGCTTGCCCTGCGGGCCGATCACAGTGGTGTGCAGCGACTGGTACATGTTGAACTTCGGCATCGCGATGTAGTCCTTGAAGCGCCCCAGGACGGGGTTCCACCGCGAGTGCAGGATGCCGAGGACGGAGTAGCAGTCGCGCTCGTCCTCGACCAGGATCCGGATGCCGACCAGATCGTTGATGTCGGAGAAGTCCTTACCGCCGACGATCATCTTCTGGTAGATCGAGTAGTAGTGCTTCGGTCGACCGGTGACGGTCGCCTTGATCCGGGCCTCGTGCAGGTCGCGCTCGACCTGGTCGATGACCTGGGCCAGGAACTTCTCCCGCGACGGGTTGCGGTCGGCGACGAGGCGGACGAGCTCGTCGTACATCTTCGGGTAGAGGGTCGCGAAGGCGAGGTCCTCCAGCTCGAACTTGATGGTGTTCATGCCGAGCCGGTGGGCCAGCGGCGCGTAGATGTCGAGGGTCTCGCGAGCGCTGCGCTCCTGGCTCTTCTGCGGGACGTAGCGCAGCGTACGCATGTTGTGCAGGCGGTCGGCGAGCTTGATCACCAGCACCCGGATGTCGCGGGACATCGCCACGACCATCTTGCGGATCGTCTCGGCCTGCGCGGAGTCGCCGTAGGTGACCTTGTCGAGCTTGGTGACGCCGTCGACGAGGTGGGCGACCTCCTCACCGAAGTCCCGGGTGAGCTCCTTGAGCGTGTAGGGCGTGTCCTCGACGGTGTCGTGCAGCAGCGCCGCCACCAGGGTCGGCTCGGTCATACCGAGCTCGGCGAGGATCGTGGTCACCGCGAGCGGGTGGGTGATGTAGGGGTCGCCGCTCTTGCGCATCTGCGTGCCGTGCAGGCGCTCGGCGGTGACGTACGCCCGCTCCAGCAGGGCCAGGTCGGCCTTCGGGTGGTTGGACCTCACCGCCCGGAACAGCGGCTCCAGCACAGGATTGCCCGGCGTGCCGCGGCCGCCGATCCGGGCCAGGCGCGCACGGACGCTGCGGCCCGACGGGGCCGGGCCACTGCTCTCCCGCGCCTCGATGTTGTGCGCACGAGGCTGCGCGACGATGCGATCCTCTGCCATAGTCAGAGTCTACCGGCCCGACCCGGAGCGTTGGCTAGGACGACACTTGCGGGTTGGACACTTGCGGGCCACCTGCTAGCTGGTGAGCAGTGCGTGCACCGGCGTGTCCGGCAGCTTGCTGCGCGGGTCGAGGAAGCCGAGCTCGAGCAGGACCGAGACGCCTACGACGACACCGCCGCAGCGCTCGACGAGCTCGATCGTGGCCGCCGCGGTGCCACCGGTCGCGAGGACGTCGTCGATGACCAGCACCCGCTCCCCCGGCGCGACCGCGTCGGTGTGGATCTCCAGGGTGGCCTCGCCGTACTCCAGCGAGTAGGAGACCGCGTGGGTCTCGCGGGGCAGCTTGCCGGCCTTGCGGACGGGCACGAAGCCGACGCCGAGGTGCAGGGCCGCGGGGGCGCCGAGGATGAAGCCTCGCGACTCCATGCCGAGCACCTTGGTGACGGTCACGTTGCCGTCGGCGTCGCGCGCCGGAGCGGCGAGCGCCTCGACCACCTGGCTGAAGCCCGCGTGGTCGGCCAGCAGCGGGGTGATGTCCTTGAACCCGACACCCGGCTCCGGGAAGTCGGGAACGTCGGCGACCAGCCGCTCGAGGGTCTCCTCGAGCGACCGGCCACCAGCGGCCGTCTCGGAGACAGTCACTTCCGCTTCGACCTCGACTCGCGCTTCGGCTGCGGGCGCCCGGCGGCGCCGCTGTCGGAGACCGAACGGTGCTGGTCGGGTACGTTGCGGCCCCGGCCGGTCGCGTTGCGGTTGGGGCTGGTGCCCCGGCTCACGCCGGCCTCGTGAAGGTCCTCGGAGGGGGCGTCGCTGAGCTCGTCCGGCTCGTCGCCCTCCGCGACCGGCATGCCCTCGTCGAAGACCGGCACCGCGGCGTACTTGTCGGCTTCCTTCATCCGGGCGGCGGCACGCTTGTCGGCGTCGACGATGTCCTTCTCCTTCGACTTCAGGTGCACCAGCAGCGGGGTGGCGATGAAGATCGAGGAGTAGGTGCCGACGGCCATACCGACGAAGAGAACCAGGGAGATGTCCTTCAGCGAGGACGTGCCCAGCTGGACCGCGCTGACGTAGAGGATCGCGACGACCGGCAGCAGACCGATGATCGAGGTGTTGATCGAGCGGACCAGAGTCTGGTTGATCGCCAGGTTGGCCGCGGCGGCGTAGGTCTGCTTCTTCTGCGACAGGTTGCGGGTGTTCTCCTTGACCTTGTCGAAGACCACCACCGTGTCGTAGAGCGAGTAGCCGAGGATCGTCAGGAAGCCGGTGACCGTTGCCGGAGTCACCTCGAAGCCGATGATCGCGTAGACGCCGACCGTGATCACCACGTCGTGGAGCAGCGCGACGACGGCCGCGACCGACATCTTCCACTCCCGGAAGTAGATCCAGATGAACAGGACCACGCCGACGAGGAAGATGCCCAGCGCGAGGGCTGCCTTGGAGGCGACCCGCTGGCCCCAGCTGGGACCGATGCCGGTGCGGCTGATGTCGTCCTCGGCCACGTCGGCGGTCTTGGTGATCGCCTCCATGATCGAGTCGTCGGCCTCGGAGTTGTCGGGGATGGCCTTGGTCTCGATGACGATCGACTTGCCACCGGCCGTACGCACCGTGGCGCCGTCGGCGGCCTCGACGGCCGTGTCACCGACCGCCGCGCGCAGGTCGTCGGCCAGCTCCTGGTCGGCCTGCGCGACGGTCACGGTGTAGCGCGTGCCGCCAGTGAAGTCGATGCCGAGGTTGATGCCCTGGAGCGAGACGCCCAGGACGACGGCGACGAGCACGACCGCGGAGACGGCGTACCAGAGCATCCGGCGACCGACGAAGTCGAAGGACTTCTCGCCGGTGTAGAGCTCCTTGCCGAGCCGCGAGATGGAGAACTTGCTCATCAGGCCTTGCCTCCGACCAGAGTGGTGCCCTTGGGCGTGGTGCCCTTTGGGGCGTCGACGGTGCCGATAGCGCGCTGGTCCATGCCGGAGAGCACGTGGCCCTTGTTGAAGAAGCCCCAGCCGGCCATCAGCTTGGTCATCGGGTGGGTGAACCAGAAGAACACCAGGACGTCGATGATGGTGGTCAGGCCGAGCATGAAGGCGAAGCCCTTGACCTCGTTGGTCGCGAAGACATAGAGCACGAACGCGGCCAGGAACGAGACACCGTCGGAGGCCAGACACGTGTTTCGGGCGCGCGGCCAGGCCGTGTCGACGGCCACCCGCATCGAGCGTCCCTCACGCATGTCGTCACGCATCCTCTCGTAGAGGATGATGAAGGAGTCGGCGGTGATGCCGATACCGACGATCAGACCGGCCACGCCCGGAAGGTCCAGGGTGACGCCGGCGGTCTCGCTGAGCAGCAGGATCATCCCGTACGTCATCGCCCCTGCCACAACCAGCGAGCCGATCACCACGATGCTCATCGCGCGGTAGTAGAGGATCGAGAAGATCACCACGAGGATCAGGCCGACGAGGCCGGCCCAGAGTCCGGCGGTGAGCTGGTTGCCGGCCAGGGTCGGGCCGATGACCCGGGTCTGGATGCCGTCCTCGGGGAAGTCGAGCGGCAGCGAGCCGTACTTCAGGTTGTTGGCCAGCGCGGCGGCGGACTCCTGAGTGAAGTCGCCGCTGATCTGGGCGCCTCCGCTGATCCGCGAGTCGGCGGTCGGGGCCGAGATCACCTTGGCGTCCAGGACGATCGCGAACTGCTCGCCGGTGCCGGCGATGGCGCCGGTGGTGTCGGCGAAGACCTTGTTGCCCTCGGACTTGAAGTCCAGGGTCACCACGTAGTTGGCCTGCTGCTGCGGGATGCCGTAGGAGGCCTCGCTGATCTCGGTGCCCTCGATGACGGCAGGCGTCAGCAGGTAGGGGACGCCGTCCTCGTCACAGGTCAGCAGCGGCTTTCCGGGGATGTCCTCGGCCGGCTCGGCGCCGGGAGCGGGGCAGGTGAAGGAGTTGTAGGCGGTCGCCCACTCCTGCGGCACGTTGCGCATGAACTCGACCGCGTCGTCGACCTTGACGACCTCGTTCTCGTTCTGCTTCTCGGGCTCGGCGCCAGCCGAGGCCGACGGGCCGGCGCTCGGGTCGGCGCTCTCGGAGGCCTTCTCGGACGACTTCTCGGAAGCGCTCGCGGTCTCGGAGGCGGTGGCGGTCTCGCCACCGAACGCCGCGCGCGGCGAGGTGCCCGGCACGGTGCCGGCCGAGGGGTCCTCGACCATCGAGCCGCTGGGGTCCGCCGCGCCGCAGGGCTTCTGCGGGCTGCAGGCGACCAGACGGAAGCGGAGCTTCGCGGTCTGGCGGACGCGCTCGGCGGTCTCCTGCTGCACCTTGCCGGTGCCGGGGATGGAGACCTTGATGACGTCGTTGCCCTCGGTGGTCACTCGGCCGCCGGTGATGCCGGAGCCGTTGACGCGCTGGTCGATGATCGACTTGGCCTCGTCGAGGCTCTCCCTCGGGACCGATCCGCCCTCGGAGTTCTCCGCGGTCATCGAGATCTCGGTGCCGCCGCGCAGGTCGAGGCCCAGCTCGGGCTTCCAGGTGCCGGCGAACGCGATGCCGCCGAACATGATCGCAATGGCCAAGAAGAGCAGTGCGAGTGTCCGGCCGGGGCGCGCTGTCTTGCGTGCCATGTGTTGGTCAGTCCTTCTTGTCGAGGTCCACGATGACGTTCTCGGCGCCCTCCGGGGTCTCGTCGGCCTTGGCCTCGACCTCGGGCTCCTCGGCGGCGTTCTCGTCGATCTCCTCGGCAGGCGCCTCGGTGACCTTCTGGGCCACGGCCTGACGCACGACCTGGATGACGACGCCGTCGGCGATCTCGACCTTGATGTTCGTCGTGGTCTCCTCGACCTCCGTCACCGTGCCGAAGAATCCGGCGGTCAGCATCACCCGGTCACCCGGCTGGAGGTTGAGCTGGAGCTCACGAGCCTGCTTCGCACGCTTCTGCTGCGGCCTGATCAACAGGAAGTAGAACAGGACGATGATGACGATAAAAGGAAGGAATTCCACGGGGGTTCGGCTCCGACAGTCTGAGTGGTCACCGGCAGGCGCACGGCGACGTGCAAGTCTAACCAGGCACCTGGTTGAGACTGTGAATCAGGCCTCATCCCAGAGCGTTTCCTTGGACCAGGCCGCAGCCTCGGCGTTGGCCGGCACCGGCAGCCCGAGGTGCTCCCATGCGGCCGGGGTCGCGACCCGGCCACGCGGCGTACGTGCCAGGAAACCGGACCGCACCAGGAACGGCTCGGCCACCTCCTCGACCGTCTCCCGCTCCTCCCCCACGGCGACGGCGAGGGTGGAGATGCCGACCGGGCCGCCGCCGAACCTCCGGCACAGGGCGTCGAGGACGGCCAGGTCGAGGCGGTCCAGGCCGAGCGGGTCGACCTCGTAGAGATCGAGCGCCTTCTCGGCGATCTGCTGGGTGACCGTGCCGTCGGCCTTGACCTGGGCATAGTCGCGTACGCGACGCAGCAGCCGGTTGGCGATCCGCGGAGTGCCGCGGGAGCGGCCGGCGATCTCGGAGGCGCCGTCGTCCTTGAGGGTGACGTCGAGCAGGCCCGCGGAGCGGCGCACGATCAGCTCGAGGTCGGCCGGGTCGTAGAGCTCGAGGTGGCCTGTGAAGCCGAACCTGTCCCGGAGCGGGCCAGGAAGAAGGCCGGCCCGCGTGGTCGCGCCGACCAGCGTGAACGGCGGTAGGTCGATCGGGATCGCGGTCGCGCCCGGGCCCTTGCCGATGATCACGTCGACCCGGAAGTCCTCCATCGCCAGGTAGAGCATCTCCTCGGCGGGGCGGCTCATCCGGTGGATCTCGTCGACGAAGAGAACCTCGCCCTCGTTGAGCCCGCTCAGGATCGCGGCCAGGTCGCCGGCGTGGGTGATCGCCGGACCGCTCGTGATCCGAAGCGGCGCCGACATCTCGGCCGCGATGATCATCGCGAGGGTGGTCTTGCCGAGGCCTGGCGGCCCGGAGAGGAGTACGTGGTCGGGGGCTCGCTCACGCTGCCGCGCCGCCTCCAGGACGAGGCCGAGCTGCTCGCGGACGCGCTGCTGGCCGATCAGCTCGTCGAGGGTCTTCGGGCGCAGCGCGGCCTCGACGGCACGGTCGTCGCCGTCGGCCTCGGCGATGGTGAGCGACGAGAAGTAGTCCTCCTCGGCCCGGTCCAGATCGTCCTCGTGCATGGGTCCTTATGCCTTCGAAAGGGTGCGCAGGGCCGCCCGGAGCAGCAACGAGATGTTGGCCTGGTCGCCGGCCTCGGGCTCGATCGCGGTGACCGCCTTGTCTGCGTCCCGGGCGTTGTAGCCCAGGCCGACGAGGGCCTCGGCGACCTGGTCGCGCCACGGCGCCGCTGCGGTGGCGCGCGCCGGGACGGAGGCGGTGCCGGTCGGTGCGCCGATCCTGTCCTTGAGCTCCAGGATGATCCGCTGGGCGCCCTTCTGGCCGATGCCGGGAACCTTGGTGAGGGTCTTGGCGTCCTCGCCCGCGATGGCCAGACGGATGCCGTCGGGCGAGAGGACGGCGAGCATCGCCTGGGCGAGCTTCGGGCCGACACCGGAGGCGGTCTGGAGGAGCTCGAAGAGAGTGCGCTCGTCGGTGTCGGTGAACCCGAAGAGGGTCAGCGAGTCCTCGCGCACGACCAGGCTGGTCGGCAGGTGAGCCTCCTCGCCGGTCCGGAGCGTGGCCAGCGTGTTGGGCGTGCAGAGCAGCTCGATCCCGATGCCGCCGACCTCGACGACGGCGGTGGAGAGACTGACTGCGGCGACCTTGCCGCGCACGGACGCGATCATCGGCGTACCTTCCCTGCCGCGGCCACCGCGGCTTCGATGCGGTTCTGGGCGCCTCCGCGCCACTGGTGGGTGATGGCCAACGCGAGCGCGTCGGCGGCATCGGCAGGCTTCGGCGGGGTCGGGAGCCGCAGGATGCGGGTCACCATCGCGGTCACCTGCTGCTTGTCGGCCCGGCCGTTGCCGGACACGGCGGCCTTGACCTCAGAGGGCGTGTGCAGGGCTACCGGCAGTCCGCGCCGGGCGGCGCAGACCATGGCGAGGCCGCTGGCCTGGGCCGTACCCATGATCGTGGAGACGTTCGAGCGCGCGAAGATCCGCTCGATCGCGACCGCGTCGGGCCGGTGCTCCTCGATCCAGGCGTCGATGCCCTTCTCGATGCTCACCAGCCGCTCCCAGACGGGAAGATCGGAGGACGTACGGATCACTCCGACGTCCACCATCGACAGCGGCCGACCGAGCGACCCGTCGACCACGCCCATCCCGCACCGGGTCAGGCCCGGGTCGATCCCAAGCACCCGCATCAGCACCTCCATCGAACGTCTGTTCGTAGCGTACCGGCATCGCTGGTCGAGCCGCCGGAGCCCCTGGGCGGAGGCGTGTCGAGCGTTGTATCGAGCTTGTCGAGATGACCAACACGGTCCTCTGTCCGCTCGACAGAACCGTGTTGGTCTCGACACGGATTCGCTCGTTCCTCACGAATCCGGCTCGACCAGCGAGCCGCTCAGGCGTCGACGGTCTCCATGACCTCGTCGGGGATGTCGGCGTTGGAGAAGACGTTCTGTACGTCGTCGAGGTCGTCGACGGCGTCGATGAGCTTGAAGACCTTCCCGGCGGCCGAGGCGTCGGCGACCGGGATGTCCATGCTCGCGACGAACTGGACCTCGGCGGAGTCGTAGTCGATGCCGGCGTCCTGCAGCGCGGTGCGGACCGCGACGACGTCGGACGGGTCGGAGACGATCTCGAAGGACTCACCGAGGTCGTTGACGTCCTCGGCACCCGCGTCGAGGGTGGCCTCGAGGAGGTCGTCCTCGGTGATCGTGTTGCCCTCCTGCGCCTTGGCCACGACGACGACGCCCTTGCGGTCGAAGAGTCGCGAGACCGAGCCCGGGTCGGCCATGGTGCCGCCGTTGCGGGTGACCGCGGTGCGCACCTCCATGGCCGCCCGGTTGCGGTTGTCGGTCAGACACTCGATGAGGAGCGCGACCCCCTGGGGGCCGTAGACCTCGTACATGATCGTGTCGTAGCTGACCCCGCCGCCGTCGAGCCCACCACCGCGCTTGACCGCGCGGTCGATGTTGTCGTTGGGGACCGACTGCTTCTTGGCCTTCTGGATCGCGTCGAAGAGGGTCGGGTTGCCCGTCGGATCGGGGCCGCCGGTCTTGGCCGCGATCTCGATCGTCTTGATGAGCTTGGCGAAGAGCTTGCCGCGCTTGGCGTCGATCGCCGCCTTCTTGTGCTTCGTCGTTGCCCACTTGGAGTGGCCGCTCATCTGGAAACCGTCCTTTGCCCCGCGTCGTCGCTGATGCTTGTCGTGCCACCACCGGAAGACGTCACAGGGCAGCAGGTCTCCATTCTAACTACCTGCAGTGCGTCACCGTCAGCAGCAGGTATCCAGGAACAGCCGGTGCAGCCGGTCATCGGCGTTGACCTCGGGATGGAAGCTCGTCGCCATGAGCTGGTTCTGACGTACGGCGACGGGGTGCTCCCCCACGCTCGCCAGGACCTCCACGCCCGGGCCGATCTGCTCGACCCAGGGCGCCCGGATGAAGACGCCGTGGACCGTGTCGTCCAGCCCGGTGACAACGAGGTCGGTCTCGAACGACTCCGTCTGCCGCCCGAACGCGTTGCGCCGGACGGTGATGTCGAGCCCGCCGATGGTCTCCTGGCCCTGGGCCGCGTCGAGCAGCCGGTCGGCCAGGAGCACCATGCCGGCGCAGGTGCCGAGCGCCGGCATCCCGCCCCGGACCCGCTCCCGAAGCGGGTCGAGCAGATCGAACGTACGCGCCAGGCGCCACATCGTCGTCGACTCACCGCCGGGGATGACGAGCGCGTCGCACGCGTCGAGCTCCTCCCGGCGGCGTACGGATGTGTGTTTCATCCCCAGGCGGTCGAGGGCGGCGAGGTGCTCGCGGACGTCGCCCTGGAGAGCGAGTACGCCGACTGTCGTCACCAGCCGCGCTCCGCGAACTGGATCGACCTGGCGGGCTCGTCGACGTTGATGCCGACCATCGCCTCGCCGAGGCCGCGGGAGACCTTGGCGACGACGTCGGGGTCGTCGTGGAAGGTGGTCGCCTTGACGATCGCCTCGGCGCGCTGGGCCGGGTTGCCGGACTTGAAGATGCCGGAGCCGACGAAGACACCCTCGGCGCCGAGCTGCATCATCATCGCGGCGTCGGCGGGGGTCGCGATGCCGCCGGCGGTGAACAGGACGACCGGGAGCTTGCCGTTCTCGGCGACCTCCTTGACCAGCTCGTAGGGAGCCTGGAGCTCCTTGGCGGCCACGTAGAGCTCGTCCTCGGCGAGGGCGCCGAGACGGCGGATCTCGCGGCGGATCGTACGCATGTGGGTGACCGCGTTGGACACGTCGCCGGTGCCGGCCTCGCCCTTGGAGCGGATCATCGCCGCGCCCTCGGTGATGCGGCGCAGGGCCTCGCCGAGGTTGGTCGCGCCGCACACGAACGGCACGGTGAAGGCCCACTTGTCGATGTGGTTCTCGTAGTCGGCCGGGGTCAGCACCTCGGACTCGTCGATGTAGTCCACCCCGAGGCTCTGCAGCACCTGGGCCTCGGCGAAGTGGCCGATCCGGGCCTTGGCCATGACCGGGATGGAGACGGCCTCGATGATGCCGTCGATCATGTCGGGGTCGGACATGCGGCTCACGCCGCCCTGGGCGCGGATGTCGGCGGGGACGCGCTCGAGCGCCATCACCGCCACCGCCCCGGCGTCCTCGGCGATCTTCGCCTGCTCGGCGGTGACCACGTCCATGATCACGCCACCCTTGAGCATCTCCGCCATCCCGCGCTTGACCCGCGAGGTTCCCGTCTCATTCATGCTTGTTGCCATGGGGCGATCGTAGGTCGGGACGAGGCGTACGCCACCCTCGGAAAGCCCTGGTCAAGCCACTGTTCCCAAAGTGGACTGCTCCAAGTGGACTGCTACCCGGTCAAGGCCTCGGCGGCCTCTGCCACCGCGGTGGGTGCGCCGGCAAGCGACCAGGTGACGCCGCCGGCTTCCACCTGGGTCGTGGCTCCGCCGGCGCCCAGGACGAGGGCGGCGCCAGGGAGCCGGTCCCAGTCGGGGACGGAGTGCTGGCAGAAGAGGTGGAGCTTGCCCTGGGCGATGGCGGTGAGGTCCATCGAGCCGGAGCCGAGGATCCGGATCGAGGCGGCGCCGCTGGCGACGCGGACGTACGCCTCGCCGACCGGCTGCTTCAGCTTCGAGGGGTGGAGGTAGGTGGTGAGGCAGGCGAGGGCGAGCGGCGTGTCGGGCATCGCGTCGAGCCGGACGCCGTTGCGGGTCGTGGGCAGCTCTGGGCCGCCGACGTAGACCGCGTCCTCCGCCGGTGAGTAGATCGCACCCAGGACTATGCCGTCGCCGTCGGTCAGCGCCAGCGCCGAGCACCACCAGTCGAGGCCGCGTACGAAGTTGTAGGTGCCGTCGACCGGGTCGATGGTCCACACCCGGCCGGTGGTCGACTCGCGGGCCGACCCCTCCTCGCCGAGGATGCCGTCACCCGGGTGCTCGGCCGTCAGGCGTTCGACGATCGCCTTCTCGGCGGCCTTGTCGGCAGCGGTGACCAGGTCGGAGACCGAGGTCTTCGTCTCGATCGAGTCACCGATGCCCTCGTTGCGCATCTTCGCGGCGAGCGAGCCGGCACCGCGGACGAGCTCCGCGGCCAGGCGTACGTCTGCCTCGGTCGGCGCGGTCACGAGGCCGCCTCCTCGGCGAGGGCCTGCTTGCGGACGGTCCAGATGCGCTGGCCGACGGTCACGGTCGAGGCGACGGCGAGGATCCACAGCGCGATGTAGATGAGCAGGTCGAGGGAGAAGATGCCGGCGAAGCCGGTCATCACCAGGACCAGGACCAGACGGTCGGCGCGCTCGGCGATGCCGACGTTGGCGGTGAAGCCCAGCGACTCGGCGCGGGCACGGGCGTAGGAGGTGACCGCACCAATGACGAGGCACCACAGGGACAGTGCGAGGTAGAGGTCGGAGTCACCCGGGCCGGCGAAGTAGAGCGCCAGGCCGCCGAAGACCGCGCCGTCACCGAACCGATCGAGGGTGGAGTCCCAGAAGGCACCGAACTTCGACGTACGTCCGACGGCACGCGCCATCGCCCCGTCGATCAGGTCGCTGAAGACGAAGCAGGTGATGAAGATCGTGCCGGCCAGCAGCTCGCCGCGCGGGTAGAACGCCAGCGCTCCGACCACTACTCCGATGGTGCCGACGAGCGTCACGACATCGGGGCTGATCTTCAGCGCCACGAACAGCCGGACGATGGGCGCGAGGACGACTCCCTGAACGAAGCCTTTGATGTGATCCAACATGGCGCGGCCACGGTATCGGACGTAGGTGTCGGTTGAGCCGCGAGCGCAGCGAGCGTGTCGAAACCAACACAGTCCCGTTTGCGCTCGAACGACTGTGTTGGTCTCGACACGCCTTCGCCTAGCGGCTCCGGCGGCTCGACCAGCGGAGCTAAACGCCTTCGGTCAGATCGCGGACCTCGGCATAGCGGGAGCGTACGGCGGGGTCGGGGTCGGCCTCGTAGGTCTGGGTGCCGGCGAGCTCCCAGGTCGGGGGCTCCGCGCCGCCGGTGAGGAGCCAGGCGGCCTGGCGGGCGGCGCCGTCGGCGACGTACTCCCCCGGCTCGGGGACGAGTACGGGGTGGCCGAGGACGACGGGTGCGAGACGGCGTACGGCCTCGGAGCGGGCGCCCCCGCCGACGAGGAGGACGCGGTTGACCGCGACGCCCTGGGACTTCAGCGCATCGATGCCGTCGGCGAGCCCGCAGAGCAGGCCCTCGACGGCCGCGCGGGCCAGGTAGGCGGGCTCCGCGGTGGCGAGGGTCAGGCCGTGGATCACGCCCCGAGCCGACGGCCGGTCGGGGGTGCGCTCGCCCTCGAGGTAAGGGACGAGGACCAGGCCGCCGGAGCCCGAGGGCGCCTCGAGTGCCAGCCGGGAGAGCTCCTCGTGGCTCACCCCGAGGAGCCGGGTGGTGGCGTCGAGGACGCGCGCGGCGTTGAGGGTGGCGACCAGCGGCAGGTAACGGCCGGTGGCGTCGGCGAAGCCCGCCACAGTGCCCGACGCGTCGGAGGTGGGTGTCTCCGATACCGCGCAGGCGACGCCGGAGGTGCCGATGGAGACGACGACGTCACCGGGCCGGGCGCCCACGCCCAGGGCCGCCCCGGCGTTGTCGCCGCAACCGGGGCCGAGCAGCGCCCCGGCCGGCGTACGTCCCGCCGAGGCCGAGGGCGCGAGCACCTCCGGCAGCACGACATCGTCCCGCCCGAGCGCCCGTTTGAGCAGGTCGCGACGGTATTCGCCGGTCACGGCCGAGTAGTAGCCGGTGCCGCTGGCATCGCTGCGGTCCGTACGCAGCGCCTCCAGCCCCGGGGCGCCGGCGAGCTTCCAGGTCAGCCAGTCGTGGGGCAGGCACACCGCCGCGACCCGGGCCGCGGCGTCCGGCTCGTGCTCGGCGAGCCAGCGCAGCTTGGTGGCCGTGAAGCTGGCCACCTGCACCGAGCCGACGGCATCGGCCCAGGCCGCGGCACCCAGCTCGGTGTTGAGCGTGGCGGCCGCGCCGGCCGAGCGGGTGTCGTTCCACAGCAGTGCCGGGCGTACGACCTCTCCGGCCTCGTCCACGCAGACCATCCCGTGCTGCTGTCCGCCGACGGAGACGGCGGCGACGTCATCGAGCCCGCCGGCCGCCTCGGCGGCCGACTCGAGCGCGGTCCACCACGCCGCCGGGTCCACCTCCGTCCCCTCGGGATGCGGCGCGGAGCCGGAGCGCACCAGCGCCCCGGTCTCCGCGTCACGGACGACGACCTTGCAGGACTGGGTCGAGGAGTCGACCCCGGCGACGAGCGGCATGCCCTGCAACCTAACGAAGCCCGAGGAGGTGGTCCATGGCCAGCTGGTCGAGGTGCTCGAACGCGTAGCCGTGGTCCAGCTTCTCGATGTCGTACGTCGCCTTGCGAATGTCCTCGAGCGTCTCGCCCTCGGCCAGCGTCGGCACGGAGAGCTCCTCGACCTGCGAGGCCTCGAGCGCAGCCTTGACCTCCGGGTCGGCCCGGAAGGCCTTGGCCCGCTCACGCAGCACCAGGTAGTTGCGCATGCAGCCCGCGGCCGAGGCCCACACCCCGTCCTCGTCCTCGGTGCGCGGCGGCTTGAAGTCGAAGTGGCGCGGGCCCTCGTAGCCCTTGGTCTCCAGCAGGTCGACCAGGTTGAACGCGCCCCGCAGGTTGCCCGCGCCGAAGCGGAGGTCCTGGTCGAAGCGCGGGCCGTGCTGACCGTTGAGGTCGATGTGGAAGAGCTTGCCGTGCCACAGCGCCTGGGCGACACCGGAGGCGAAGTTGAGCCCGGCCATCTCCTCGTGACCGACCTCCGGGTTGAGGCCGACCATCTCGGGACGGTCGAGAGAGTTGATGAAGGCGAGCGCGTGGCCGATCGTCGGCAGCAGGATGTCGCCGCGGGGCTCGTTGGGCTTCGGCTCGATGGCGAACCGGATGTCATAGCCCCGTTCGGTCACGTAGTCGCCGAGCAGGTTGACCGCCTCGCGGTAGCGGTCGAGCGCGGACGCGATGTCCTTGGCAGCGTGCGACTCCCCACCCTCACGGCCACCCCACATGACGTACGTCGTGGCGCCGAGCTCGGCGGCGAGGTCGATGTTGCGCGCGACCTTGGCGATCGAGTAGCGGCGCACCTCGCGGTCGTTCGAGGTGAAGCCACCGTCACGGAAGACCGGGTGACCGAAGAGGTTGGTGGTGGCCATCGGCACCTTGAGGCCGGTCTCGTCCAGCGCGGCCTTGAGCTTGTCGATCTCCGCCTGGCGCTCCGCGTCGCTCGCGTCGATCGCGAAGACGTCGTTGTCGTGGAAGGTGATGCCGTAGGCGCCGAGCTCGGCCAGCTTGTGCACCGAGTGGGCGACGTCGAGGTGAGGCCGGCTCGCCGAGCCGAACACGTCCTGCCCGTTCCAGCCCACGGTCCACAGCCCGAAGGTGAACTTGTCCTCGGAGGTGGGGGTGTAATCGGTCATAGCCTTGCTTCCTCACATTAGTTCATGTCTCGGACTATATGATCAACATGAAACGCGACGGCCGTCACATTGTCAACCCTTTGAACACTTGCTAGCGGGTCGCTTGACCTAAAGTTCAGAACTTGGTCTAATCCCGTGCATGACCGCCAGAACCGAGCCTGCCCAGCATGCCGGGATGCGGGCGAGCAACCTCGCGCTCGTGCTCGGCGAGGTCGCCCGCACCAGCCCGGTCTCGCGGGCGCAGGTCGCTGCGCGCACCGGCCTGACGAAGTCGTCGGTATCCGGGCTGGTGTCCGATCTGATCTCCGCCGGCCTGATCCAGGAGAGCGCCCCGGCCGCGACCGAGCGTGGCCGGCCCGCCACGGCGCTCAACCTCGCTCCCGGAGGCGTCGCCGGCCTCGGCCTGGAGGTCAACGTCGACTACCTGGCCGCCGTGGTGACCGACCTGACCGGCGTGCCGCGCTACCACCATGTCGTACGCCGCGACAACCGCGGCCGCGAGGTCGACGAGGTGGTCGCCGATCTCATCGATCTGGCCCGCACCGCCGCCCGCAGCGCCACCTCCCAGGGTCTACCGCTGTCAGGTGCCTGCGTGGCGGTGCCCGGCCTGACCGTCGAGGGCGCCGTCGTACGCACCCCCAACCTGGGCTGGGCCCGGGTCGATCTCGCCGGCGCCGTCGGCGAGGGAACCGGGCTCGAGGTCGACGTGGAGAACGAGGCCAATCTGGCGGCTCTCGGCGAGATGTGGTTCGGCGGCCACGAGCACGACGGCGCTCCCCTGCGCGACTTCGTGCACGTCTCCGGCGAGATCGGCATCGGTGGCGGCATCGTGATCGGTGGCGAGGTCTTCCGCGGCGCGCACGCGGGCGCCGGCGAGCTCGGCCATGTCGTGGTGGCTCCCGACGGCCCGCGGTGCGGCTGCGGCGGCCACGGCTGCCTGGAGCGGATGGCCGGGCAGCAGGAGATCCTCGCCCGCGCGCAGGTGGCGACGATGGCTGACCTCACCCGGGCCTGCGAGGCGGGCGATCAGGCGGCGCTCGACGCCGTCGCCGGCGCCGGCCGACACCTCGGCGTCGCACTCGCCTCGGTCATCACCCTCCTCGACCCCACCGCGATCGTGCTCGGTGGCGCGTTCGCCACACTCGCGCCCTGGCTGACCAAGGCGACCGCGGCCTCGATCAGCCACCACACCGGTGCCGTCGAACCGCCCGGGCTGCTGGTCTCCGGGCTCGGCAGTGACGCCGCCGTGCGCGGAGCGGCCGGGACCGTCGTACGCCGCGTCATCGCCGATCCCGCCGCCCATCTCGCCCGCCAGGCGGCCCGCGCCACCGGCTAGATGCGCGAGACCGCCGCCGTCGTCATCCGCTGGTCGGAGGGGCCGACCCGGTGCACGTCACCGGTGATCGTGACCAGAGCCTTGTCGGTGCCCGACTCGCCGGCGGCCGAAGCGGCCTCGACGTCGGAGAGCTCCGCGATGCCCTCGGCCACGGCGGTGGCGACCTTCTCCCCTGCCGAGGCGGCGACCCAGACCTCGACCTCACCGGGCTCGACGACGCGGTTGTAGCTGCGGTCGGCGAAGGCCAACCGAGTCGTCGGCACGTCGAAGCGTACGGTCGCCGACTCGCCCGGCTGCAGCGCCACCCGCTGGTAGCCGAGCAGCTGCGTGACCGGTCGGACCACCGAAGCGAGCAGATCGCGTCCGTAGAGCTGGACCACGTCCACGCCGGCGACGTCACCGACGTTGGTGACGGTCGCCTCGACACCAAAGGTGCCACTCGCCTCGACCGAGCGGTCGGCCGAGAGCCCGCTGTAGCCGAAGGTGGTGTAGGAGAGCCCGAAGCCGAACGGGCGGGCCGGCGTCGGGTCGGTGCTGGTGACCTCGGACGGACCGCCCAACAGCGGCTGGAGGTAGCTGTAGGGCTGAGTCCCGGAGACCCGCGGCAGCGAGACCGGGAGCCGGCCCGACGGGTTGACCGCGCCGGAGATGACGCGCGCCAGTGCCGCACCGCCCTCCTCGCCAGGGAAGAACGCCTGCAGCACCGCGGCGGGGCGGGTCTCGTCGTCGAGCGCCCACCCGATGGCGTACGGGCGGCCGGTGACGACCACGAGCACGACGGGCGTGCCGGTCGCGACGACCGCGGACACCAGCTCGCGCTGGACGCCGGGGAGCTCGAGCGACTCGGAGTCGTTGCCCTCCCCCACCGTCCCGCGGCCGAAGAGGCCGGCCTGGTCGCCGACGACGACCACGGCCACGTCGGCGTCCTCGGCGGCGGAGACCGCGGCGGGGAAGCCGGAGCGGTCCGTGCCCTCGACGTCACATCCGGCGACGACCTCGTAGGAGGAGGCGCCGAGCTCGGCCCGGACCGCCTCGGCGATCGTCGGCAGCTCGATGCCCAGAGGCTTCTCGGGGTAGCTCACCATCACGTGGTTGACGAAGGAGTAGCAACCCATCAGCGCCTCGGAGCGGTCGGCGTTCGGGCCGATGATCGCCACCTTGCCGAGGTCGCCCCTGAGCGGGAGGACCCCGTCGTTGCTGAGCAGCACGACCGACTCCTCGGCGAGCCGACGGGCCAGCGAGCGGTGGGCCGGGGAGTCCAGGTCGATCGACTCCGGAGCCCCCTCCACCAGACCGGCCGCGAAGGACTCGTCGAGAAGACCGAGCTCCTCCTTCTGCTTCAGCGCGCGCAGCACGGCCCGGTCGACGATCGCCTCGGAGACCTCGCCGGAACGGATCAGCGCCGCGAGCGGCTCGAGGTAGGCATCCCCGCTCGGCAGCTCGATGTCGACACCTGCCTCGAGGGCGTACGCAGCTGCCCTCCCGCGATCGGCGGCGATCGCATGCATCACCGCCAGGAACGCGACACCGAAGTAGTCGGCGACCACGACCCCGTCGAAGCCCCAGGTCTCGCGCAGCAGCGTGGTGAGGTGCTCGATCGAGGCATGCTGCGGCACACCGTCGATGTCGTTGTAGGACGCCATCACCGACCGCGCGCCACCGTCGAGGACTGCCATCTCGAACGGCGGCAGGAAGATGTCGGCGATCTCGCGCGGACCCGCCGAGAGCGGCGCGTGGTTGCGCCCGGCCCGCGAGCCCGAGTAGCCCACGAAGTGCTTCAACGTGGCATGCACGCCGGCCGACTGCAGCCCGCGGACGTACGCAGTGCCGACCGTCCCGACGAGGTAGGGGTCCTCGCCGATTGCCTCCTCGCAGCGACCCCAGCGCGCGTCCCGGATCACGTCCAGCACGGGCGCCAGGCCCTGGTGGATGCCGAGGTCGCGCATATCGGACCCGATCATCGCCGCCATCTCCTCGACCGCCTCGGGGTCGAAGGTGGCTCCCCAGGCCAGCGGGGTGGGAAACGTCGCCGCCTCCCAGGTCGCGAGTCCGGTCAGGCACTCCTCGTGGACCAGCGCGGGGATCCCCAGTCGGGTCTCGTCGACCAGGCGCTTCTGCTCGGCCCACAGCCAGGCGGCCCGCTCGGCGGGCTCGACCGGCCGGGTGCCGTAGACCCGGGTGTAGTGGCCCAGGCCGTGGGCGGTGATCTCCGAGAGTCGGCGGTCACCTCCCGAGATGCTGCTGCTCATCTCGTTGGCCATCGGCGCGACGACGTCGCCGCCGCGATCGAGCCAGTAGCCCACTATCTGGGCGAGCTTCTCCTCCAAGGTCATCTGGGCATGCAGGTCACGCACGCGATCGGAGACGTGCGGCCAGGCGGGAAGGGGGGCGTTTTCAGTCACAGTTGTCCCTACTAGCCCTTCACCGCGCCCTGCAGGCCGCTGACGAGCCGGCGCTGGAAGGCGAGGAAGAGCACGAGAGCCGGGATCATCGCGAGCGTGGTGAACGCGAGGACACCGGCGGTGTCGGCGGAGTGTTCGGTGGAGAAGTCGGCGACGCCGAGCGGAAGCGTGCGCATCTTGTCCTGCAGCAGCAGGAGCGGCAGCAGGTAGGCGTTCCAGGAGGTCACGAAGGCCAGCACCCCGACGGTGATCATCCCGGGTGCGGACAGCGGCATCAGGACCCGCCAGAAGATGCCGATCCGGCTGGCGCCGTCGATCAGGGCGGCCTCCTCCAGCTCCTTGGGCAGCGCCATCAGGAACGGCCGGAGGATGACCACCGTCATCGGCAGCGCGAACGCCGCCTGTGGCAGGGCCACGCCCCACCACGTGTTCGCCATCTGCAGGTTGCGGGTGATGATGATGAACAGCGGGATGATCGCCACCGCGGCCGGGAAGAGCAGGCCGAGCACGAAGACCATGAACAGCGCCTCGCGCCCGCGGAACTGGTAGCGGGCCAGCGGGTACGCCGCCATCAGCCCGAAGACGACGGTCACCACGGTGGTGATGATCGCGATCATCGTCGAGTTGAGTGCGTACTGCCAGAACGAGGGGTTGTTCAGCACGCCCGCGTAGTTCGTCCAGACCCAGGGGTCGGGCAGCCCGGCCGGCTTGTCGGCGAGCTGGGCGTTGCTGCGGAAGCCGCCCAGCGCGCCGTAGAGGACGGGCCCGAGCGTGATCGCGACCACGACGAGCGCGATCAGGTAGACCCACAGGTTGCCGCCGCCGAAGCTGCGGCGACGCTGCTTGCGGGGTGATCGGCCCGAGCCGTTTCCGGTCTCGGCGAGAGGTTCGAGGGTCACGCTGGCCATCACGCCGCCTTTCGCTTGCGGAAGAGAGCACCGACCAGAGCGCGCTCCGCTCGGGTGTATCGCTGGGTGTCGTCCTGGGTGTCACGACGCAGGATGAGGACCTGGTAGGCCAGCGCCATCGCGAAGGCGATGACGAACAAGATCACCGAGGCAGCGCCCGCGATGCCGTAGTTGTGGCGCTTTGTGCCCTCGTCGATCAGGTACGTCGCCATGGTGGTCGTCGCGTTCGCGGGACCGCCCTGGGTGAGCACCCAGATCATGTCGAAGCACTGGATCGACCCGATCATCGACAAGAAGGCCCAGGTGCGCATGGTCGGACCCAGCAGCGGGATGGTGATCTGCCGCTGTGTCTGCCACCAGGAGGCGCCGTCGAGCTGGGCGGCCTCGTAGAGCTCCTCGGAGATACCCTGCATGGCTGCCAGGAAGAGCAGCACGGCCAGGCCGAGATACTTCCAGGTGAGCACCAGGAGCACGACCCACAGGGCGTACTCCGGAGTGCCCAGCCAGCCCTGATCGGGCGGGGTCAGCCCGACCTTCGCGGTCATCGCGTCGAAGAAGCCGTACTGCGGCTGCAGCAGCTGCAGCCAGACCACCGCGGCGATGACCTCGGCGAGGACGTACGGCACGAAGATGATGGTCCGGAGCAGGCCCTGGCCCCTCATCCTCCGATTGAGCAGCAGCGCGATGGCCACTCCGAGCGGCAGCTGGAGCAGGATCGAGCCCACCACGATCACCGCGTTGTGGGCGACCGCGCTGCGGAAGACCTCGTCGCCGAGGACCTCGGCGTAGTTCTCCAGGCCGACGAAGTCGGTCAGGTCGCCGAAGCCCTTCCAGTCATAGACCGAGAAGCGCACCGCGGTGATGATCGGCCAGGCGACGAAGAGCGCGATGAGCACCAGTGCCGGAGTGACGAAGACAAGGATCTCGAATCGCTTGCGCCAGGTGTCACCACTGAGTCCGGCACCCCTCGTACCGCCGGGCCCCCGGCGTACAGGAGCTGTACGCCGGGTGCCCGATGTGGCGTGTCCTGGCACCGCCCGAGCGGGGTCGGTCACGTCGTGTGTCACAGGTTCGACTCACTTTTCCTTGTCCGCGGCGGCCTGGGTGGCCTCGACGATGTCGGCTGCCGAGCCCTTCCCCGCGAAGACGTTGATGATGGCGTCGTTCATCGCGCCGCCGACGGACTGGCCGAAAGCGGTGTCGAAGTAGAGCTGGACGTACGGAGCGCTGTCACGGACCTTGATCAGGTCGGCCAGAGCGGGGTCGGTCAGCGAGCCGACCGCGTCGGGGTTGGTCGGCAGGCCCATCCCGTTCTCGGCGAAGCCCTTCTGCACATCGGTGGAGAGCAGGTACTTGGCGAAGTCGACCGATGCGTCGGGAGCGCCCTCGGAGACAGCCCAGGCGTCACCGCCGCCCATCTGCGCGGCCGGGTCGCCCTGGCCACCGTCGATGGTCGGGAAGGAGAACCAACCGGTCTTCTCGCCCAGGCCCTTCTTGTCCTCGGTGATGCCCTGCATCACGCCGGGCTCCCAGTGGCCGGCGAGCTCCATGGCGACCTTCTCGGTCGCGAGGAGGCCGGAAGCCGAGGTCGGTCCCTCCTGGGCGCCGGTGGAGAGGAAGCCCTTGTTGAACGGCTCCTTCGCGACGATGTCGGCGACGTCCTCACCGGCCTTCTCGAAGCAGGGGTCGGAGAAGTCGAGACTCTTGACCGCCGAGGTCAGCACGTCCTGCGAGCACTCCCGGACCGCGGTCCAGTAGTAGTAGTGCGCGGCCGGCCAGGCGTCCTTGGCACCGACCGAGACCGGCTGGATGTCCGCGGCCTTGAGCTTGTCGACGGCGGCGTAGAACTCATCCATCGTCTTCGGCGCGGTGCTGATGCCGGCCTTGGCGAAGAGGTCCTTGTTGTACCAGAAACCGACGACTCCGATGGAGAACGGCAGGGCGTACGTCTGGTCCTCGACCTGCCAACCGGCGACCGAGCCGCCGATCATCTCGATCTCGTCGGCCGCGTCCTCGCTCAGGTCCTTGGTCAGCCCGGCCTCGACGTGGTCGGCGAGCTCGCCGCCGCCACGCTCCATGTAGACGTCGGGGATCTGCTCGGGGTCACCGCTCTGGAACGCAGCGTCCAGCTTGGTGAGCATGTCCTCGTGCGCGAACGCCTGCACCTTGACGTCGACGCCGGGGTTCGCCTTCTCGAAGTCCTTGGCGACCTGCTCGTAGTAGCCCTTCCCGGGATCGTTGTTGGAGTTGTGCCACCAGATGATGGTGTTGTCGTCGCCGCCACCGGAGTCGCCCGAGCCACCACAACCGGTGGCGGCAATCATCAATCCGGCGCACAGCGCGGCGAGCGCTTGTGTCTTCCTCGACATCTTGGGACCTCTTCGTCACAGTTCTGGATGTTTGGGGCATGTGACTGCCGCCACATTGTTGGGGTCGAGCATGGCGCGTGCCAGGGCTTGTGTCAATCGTTGTCGATAACGTTTTCGTAGCCTGTTATCGACAATCCCCGAAGTGGGCTACTGTCAGGCCATGAGCACGCTCGATCAGCCACGCCCCCGCCGGGTGACCATCACCGACGTGGCCCGCGAGGCCGGCGTATCCGTGGCCACCGTCTCCAAGGTGATCAACGAGCGCTACGGCGTCAGCGAGGCGACGGCCGAGAAGGTGCTCGCGGTCATCGACGAGCTCGGCTACCAGTCCTCGCTGATCGCCTCGAGCCTGCGCCGCAAGTCCACCGGCGTGATCGGCGTGCTCGTGGCCGAGTTCGAGCCCTACTCCGCCGAGCTCCTCAAGGGCATCTCGGCGGCGCTGGACGGCACCGGCTACGAGCTGCTGGCCCACGCCGGACGCACCGGCGCACACAACCACACCGGCTGGGAGCGCCGCTCGCTCTCCCGCCTCGGTCACACCCTGATCGACGGCGCGATCGTGGTCACACCGTCGATGATCATCACCGACGAGACCACCATCCCGGTCGTCGCGATCGACCCCCACACCGGGCCGGACGGCCCGATGACCGTCGACGCCGACAACATCACCGGCGCCCGGCTCGCCGTCGACCACCTGGTCGGGCTCGGCCACCGACGGATCGGCTTCCTCGGCGGGCGCCCCGACCTCCGCTCCGCCGGCCTGCGCGAGCAGGGCTACCGCGAGGCTCTCTACGACGCCGGTCTCAGCGTCTCCCCCGACCTGATCCGGGTGGGCGGCTACCACCCCGAGCTCGCCGAGGCGCCGGCCCGCGAGCTGCTCTCGCTCCCGGCCGGCGAGCGCCCCACCGCCATCTTCGCCGCCAACGACATCTCCGCGATCAAGGTCATCGAGGTCGCCGGCTCGCTCGGCCTGCGCGTGCCCGAGGACCTCTCGGTGATCGGCTTCGACAACGTACCCGAGGCCCGCGACGCCACTCCCCCGCTCACCACCGTCGCCCAGCCGCTCCACGAGATGGGCCGGGCCGCTCTCGGGCTCCTGCTCGAGCTGCTGGAGGGCAAGCAGACCGAGCGCCATCTGCGGCTGCCCGCCGAGCTGGTCGAGCGCAGCAGCACCGCTCCGCCGGCCTGAGCCTCCGTCAAGGCATGCAGCGAAAGGCGCACATCCCGTGCGGAGCTCCGCTGGGGATGTGCGCCTTCGCCTGCATACCTTGACGGAGGAACGCGCCCGCTACACGTGCCCGGTAGCCGATGCCCGGCGCCGAGAGAGCGCGTCGACGCTGGCCGCCACCAGGAGGACCAGGCCGGTGACCATCCAGACGGTGCCCTGGGGCTGGTCGAGCAGGCCCATCCCGTTGTCGATGACGGCCACGACGGTGCCGCCGATGACGGCGTCGATGACCCGGCCCTTGCCGCCGAAGAGCGAGGTGCCACCGATGACCGCGGCGCCCACGGCGTACAGCAGGGTCGTCTCGCCGCCCGTGTTCGGGTTCACCGAGTTGGTGCGGCTGGCGATCATGATGCCGGCCACCGCCGCCATGGTGGAACAGAGGACGAAGCACGACAGACGCACGCGGAACACGTTGATCCCGGCCCTGCGTGCCGCCTCGGCGTTGCCGCCGACCGCGTAGACGTGCCGGCCCCAGGCGGAGCGGGTCAGCGTGAAGGTGAGCAGGATCAGCAGGCCGACGATCACCACCAGCGAGACCGGCACCCCCTTGAGCGAGGTCAGCGCCGGGTTACGGCTGCGTTCGACGGAGAGATAGCCGACCACGGCGAGCACCACGACCGTGAGCAGCCCGGTCTTCAGCGCCCACAGCAGGATGGGCTGCACGGTGAGGTTCTTGGCGCGGCGGCGCGCATCGGTGATGTACGTCAAGGCCGCATAGCCCACGATGCAGACGATGCCGAGCACCCAGCCGAGCCAGACCGGCAGGTTGGCGTTGTTGAGGCCGTTGATGAAGTCGTTGCGGATGGGGATCGTCCCGCCCTCACCGATCATCGTCAGGAGTACGCCCTGCAGCCCGAGGAAGGCGGCCAGCGTGACCACGAACGACGGGATCCCGAGCCTGGCCACCAGCAGACCGATGAGCAGACCGATCAGCGCTCCGGTGAGCAGCGCCGCCAGCAGCGCCGGGATCAGCGGCCACTCCTGCCGGGTCAGGCACACGCCGAGCACCCCGGCGCACGTGCCGCCCGCGAATCCCGCGGACAGGTCGATCTCGCCCAGCAGCAGCACGAAGACCAGGCCCATCGCGAGCACGGTCACCCCCGCCGACTGGCCAATCAGGTTGGCGAAGTTGAACGAGTTGGTGAACTGCTCGGGACGCAGCGCGGAGAAGACCACGACCAGCGCGATCAGACCCAGCACCGCCGGCAGCGAGCCGACCTCACCACCCCTGAGCTTGGCCATGTAGGCCCGGAAGATCCCGCCCAGAGAGTTATCGGGCTCCGGGTCCGGTGCCGCGGCGATCGTCGGGTCATCGGTGTCGGTACTCATGCCGCACCCCCTTCGGGAACGACGCCGGTGGTGATCGCCTGCACGACCCGCTCACGCGTCGTGGAGGCGGCCTCGATCTGCCCGACCATGCCGCCCAGATACAGGACCGCGATGTCGTCGGCGACCTCGAAGACGTCGTTGAGGTTGTGGCTGATCAGCAGGACACCGAGACCCCGGTCGGCCAGACGCCGCACCAGCCGGAGCACCTGCTCGGTCTGCGCCACGCCGAGAGCGGCCGTCGGCTCGTCGAGGATGACGAGCTTGGAGTTCCACAGCACGGCCCGGGCGATCGCCACCGTCTGACGCTGGCCACCGGAGAGGGAGGCCACCGGCGTACGCACCGATTTCAGCGTACGCACCGAGAGACCGTCGAGCGTCTCGCGAGCACGCTGCTCCATGGTGTCCTCGTCGACCAGCCGCAGCCGTCTCATCTCCCGGCCGAGGAACATGTTGTGGACGACGTCGAGGTTGTCGCACAGGGCGAGGTCCTGGTAGACGACCTCGATCCCGAGCGCGGCGGCCTCCTTGGGGTTGGTCACCTTCACCGGCTCGCCCTCGAAGAGGTAGTCACCGGCGTCGAAGAGATGGATCCCGGCCATTCCCTTGACCAGGGTGCTCTTGCCGGCACCGTTGTCGCCGACGAGCGCGGTGACCCGGCCCGCCTGGACCGAGAGGTCCACTCCGCGCAGGACCTGCACGGCGCCGAAGGACTTCTCGACGCCGCGCAGCTCAAGCAGTGGACTCACTGAGGCACGCCGTTCTCGGTGCACAGGTCGGCGATCGCACCGGCGCACACCTCGGCGGCGTCGGCCTGACCGTCCTCGATGACGGTCCCGACGGTCTCCTTGGTGACCCAGACGGGCTCGGCGAGCACGGACGGCACGTCCGTGCCGGCCTCGGTGTCCTCGACGCTGCCGGTGGCCAGCGCCTCGGCACCCTCCTCGTCACCCTCGATCAGCGCGATCGCCAGGTCCGCGGCGGCCTTGGCCTCGAGCGCGGTGTTCTTGTAGACGGTGCCGCACTGGAAGCCCTGCAGGATGTTCTGCAGACCCTCGACCGAGGCGTCCTGGCCGGTCACCGGGATCTTGCCCTGGGCGTTGTTCGCCTTCAACCGGGCGATGATGCCGCCGGCCATGGTGTCGTTGGCCGAGACCACGCCGTCGATCTTTCCGCCGTTGGCCGTGTACATCTGGTCGAAGACCTTCCCGGCCTTGGTGGCGTCCCACTCCCCCGACTGGTCCCCGACGAGCTTGTAGGTGCCGTCGGCGATCTTCGGCTCGAGCGCCTTCTCGTAGCCCGACTTGAACAGGGCCGCGTTGTTGTCGGTGGCCGCGCCGTTGACGTAGACGATGTTGCCGCCCTTCTTGCCCGCGGCGGTGATGCACTCGTCGAGGCCCGTGCCCATCAGCTCGCCGACCTTCACGTTGTCGAAGGAGACGTAGTAGGAGGCGCCGCCGTTGAGCGTCAGCCGGTCGTAGTCGATGCTCGTGACGCCCGCGTCGGCGGCCTTCTTCAGGCAGGCCGCGCCCGACTCGGAGTCGAGGTTGGTGATGATGATGACCTTGACGTTCTCGTTGATCATGCTGTCGCACAGCTGACCGAACTTGGCGGTGTCGCCCTGGGCGTTCTGGATCGTGGCCTCGAGGCCGGCGTCGTCGAACGCCTTCTCGAGGTTGGGGCGGTCCTGGGACTCCCATCGGGGAGACGTGGTCGCGTCGGGGAGGATCACTCCGACGTCGGTGCCGCCCGAGTCTCCCGAGTCGCCACCGTCATCCGAGCCTCCACATGCCACGAGCGATGCGGTCGACAGGGTCGCCACCGCTGCGACCGCCATCAGGCGGCCGATCTTGTGCGTGTTCATCGTCGAACTCCTCAGTCCTGGGTGTGATCTAAGTCACGTCGGGGTGCAACCTATCTCCTTCAGCGGCGATGTGAAGCGGTTCTGAGGAGATCTCGACGGCAGATTGATAACGGCCGTATGCCTTCAGGTCACCACTGCTCGTTACGGTGCGACGGCTCTCACCCGTCAACGTCCACTAGAACAGCGATCACGTGACCGCCACCTTGGATTTCCGCACGCCCGCGACCAGTCGGGCCGACAGCGATCCCAACAGCCCCAAATCTGGGCACACCTCTGGGCACACTTCCGGACACATCAGCGAGATCCACGGGCTGCGCGGCATCGCCCTGGCGCTCGTGGTCGCCTTCCATCTCTTCGGCAACGGCCGGGTCTCGGGCGGGATCGACGTCTTCCTGGTGATCTCCGGCTTCCTCGCCACCCGATCACTCGTGGGCAGGGCCGAGCGCGGCCGGGTGAAGCTCGGCGAGCACTACGGACGTACGTTCGCGCGGCTCGCCGCGCCGGCGCTGATCGTGCTGGCCGCGACGGCCGCGCTGATGGTGGTCTTCATCCCGCAGACGTTGTGGACGCAGACGACCCGCGAGCTCGTCGCGGCCGCGACGTACACGCTCAACTGGGAGCTCATCGCCAACCAGCTCTCCTACGGCGCCGCGGGGCCGTCCTCGACTCCGGTGCAGCACTTCTGGTCGCTCGCGGTGCAGGGGCAGTTCTTCCTGCTGTGGCCGCTGGTGGTCGTCGGGCTCGCCCTCGCGCTCCGTGTCGTGGCCCGCGGCCGGCTGGTGCGGCTCAGCCTCGCGCGGGTGCTGTTCGTGCTGACCGCGACCGCGTTCGCGCTCTCCTTCGCCTATGCGGTCAAGGTCTCCGGATCCGACCAGGCGGCTGCGTACTTCAACTCCATCACCCGCTTCTGGGAGATCGCCGCCGGCGCCCTGGCCGCGCTCGCCCTGCGGCCCCGAAGGAATGGGCAGAGCAGCCTGCCCGAGAAGATCAAGCCGTACGCCGCGTGGACCGGTCTCGCCCTGATTGTGACCTGCGGTTTCGTGATGGACGGCGCGGACCACTTCCCGGGGCCGCTGGCCCTGTGGCCGGTCGCCGGGGCGCTGCTGGTGATGGCCGGCTCCACCCCGTCGCCCCGCGGGCCGCGCCGCCTGCTGGAGACCCGGCCGCTGCGGTTCGTCGCCGACATCTCCTACGAGCTCTACCTGTGGCACTGGCCGCTGCTGATCGCATGGCTCTACTACACCGGCGGGGAGCGGCTCACCGTCGCCTCGGCCGCGGGCGTGCTGGTCGTCTCGACGCTGCTCGCCTGGGCGACCAACCGGCTGGTGACCCGGCAGGTCCAGACGTACGTCATCAGGCCCGGCGGTCCGCGAGCCCTGGTCGCCACCCTGACTGCTCTCGTGGTCGCCGTCGGCGCCGGCTGGAGCGGCCTGACCGCGATCGACCACTCCGAGGACAGGGCGATCGCGGCGGCGGCCCGGCTCGCCACCGCCGACCCCTTCACGACCGAGTGCCTCGGCGCGGCTGCGCTGGCGGTGCGCTCCGCGGGAAGCTCGTGCCACAACCCCGACCTGCGGGGCGAGCTGATCCCGGCGGTGGCCGCGATCGGCGCCGACGACGAGAACCGGAGCCAGTGCTGGTCCTTCGAGGAGCGTCCGGTGCGCTTCAGCGCCTGCCCCAACGGGTCGGTCGAGGGCTACCGGAAGCGGCTGCTGATGGTCGGCGACTCCCATGCCGTCGCCCCTGTCGGCGCCCTCGACCTGATCGGCGACCAGCGCAACTGGCGCATCGACGTCGCCGCCCGCGCCGCCTGCCACTGGAACACCCGGCCGCTCGGCCGGAACATCGCCGACAACCGCCCCGCCTGCGCGGAGTGGAACCGGCAGCTCGAGGCCTACCTGCGCGCTCCCGAGCAGCAGGACCTCGACGCGATCATCGTCACCCACTCGGCCCGCAAGACGACCCAGCCGCTGGACGGCGAGACGCCGTACGAGTCCACGGTCAACGGCTTGGTCGAGGCCTGGAGCCACCGGCCCGCGAAGGACGTCCCGGTGATCGCGCTCGTCGACAACCCGATGTTCGAGCCCGACAACGCCGCCTATCTGCGCACCACCCTGGGCTGCATCCAGCGGCACTCCCCCGAGACCGCCGGCGAGAAGTGCGGGCGGCCGCGCACCGACGTACTCGTCAAGGATCCGCACCGCGACGCGGTCGCCCGCGACCCCAACGCGCACCTGGTCGACCTGACCCACCTGTTCTGCGGGGACGAGGTCTGCCCGGCGGTGATCGGCAACGTCATCGTCTACCGCGACGGCAACCACATCACCTCGCGCTACGCCCGCACCCTGGCGCCCTACCTCAGCCGGGAGCTCGCCCGGGTGGTCGACTAGCGAGCGACGGCGAGCGCGTCGATCTCGACGAGCATCTCCTCGCGCGGGAGGCCGGTCATCACGGTGGTGCGGCACGGGAGGATGCCGCCCTCGGCGACGCGTGAGCCGATGAACTCGCCGTAGGCGTCGTTCATCGCGGCGAAGTCGTCCCGGGTGGTCAGGTAGACCCGGAGCATCAGCACGTCCTCGAAGCCCGCACCGGCGGCAGCCAGGATCGCCTCCACGTTCTGCAGGGTGCGTACGGTCTGGGCCTTCACGTCGCCGGGGAACAGGTACTCGTTCGTGGCGGGGTCGACGGGGCCCTGACCGGAGACCTGGATCAGGCCGCCGCGGACCACGCCCTGGGAGAAGGTGTGCGCCGGGGCCGGGGCCTGGTCGGTGGAGATGCGGATGTCGGACATGGGATGGGTTTCCTCTCGGGGTGTTCTCATGAGCTCCGGCCGGCCCAGTCGGCGGAGATCGCTTCGGTGGCCGCGAGGAGCTGCGGCACCAGGGCACGCACCCCATCGCGGGGCAGGATGACGTCGGGCACGGAGACGGAGACCGCGGCGACGACGCGCCCGGCCTCGTCGCGCACGGGCGCCCCGACGCAGTTGATGAAGTCCTCGTGCTCGGCGGCGTCCTCGGCCCAGCCCTGCTCGCGCGTCCGGGCGAGCACCTCGTGATAGCCGGCCGCGTCGGGGATGGTGCGGCTGGTGAACGGCCGGAAGTCGATGCCGGCGACCACCGCCTCCTGCTCACCCGGAGGCAGCCCCGCGACGAGCACCTTGCCCACAGCTGTCGCGTGCAGCGCGGCGGGCAGACCCACCCGCGAGTACATCCGCACCGAGTGGGTGCTCTCCACCTTGGCGAGGTAGATGGCCGTGCCGTTCTCGTACGCAGCCAGGTGGACGGCCTGGCCACCCGTCTCGGCCGCGAGGCGGGTCAGGTGGGGCTGGGCCACGTCGCGGATCGCGTGCTGGGAGAGGGCTGCCGCGCCGAGGGCGAACAGCCGGGAGCCGAGGTGGTAGCGCTGGCGGTCGTCGCGGCGTACGAAGCGGTCCGCCTCCAAGGTGTGCAGCAGCCGCATCGCGGTGGTCTTGTGGACCTCGAGACTGGCGGCCACCTGGTCGAGGGATCGCTCGCCCTCACCGAGCTCGATGAGGATCTGCAGCGCGCGGGAGAGACTCTGACTCATCGCGGCCCGACCTCCTCACGGATCGCCGGGGTGTCGATGCCGGACGCGCTCACCCGGGTCGCGGCCCAGTCGTCCTCGGAGGACTCGAGCAGCCGGGCACGTACGTCGGCGGCCGGCGGTCGCGCGTGGTCGCCGGTCGCGGCCAGGACGCCCGCCGCGACCAGATGGCCCTGGCGCAGCCGGCCGACCGGGCCGGTCCCGTCGACGAGCGCGGCGAGGTAGCCCGCCGCGAAGCCGTCGCCCGCGCCGACCGGCTCCACGACGTCGACCCGGAGCGCGGGGACCTGCGTGGCGCTTCCGTCGGCGTCGTACTCCCCAGCCGCGTGGGAGTCGGCCTTGATCACCAGCCGCGGACGCTCACCCAGGAGCTCGCGGAGGTCCTGCGGAGCGTCCGCGCCGAGCGCCGCGCGTGCCTCGTCGGCTCCGAGCAGAACGATGTCGGCCGCGCGGAGCAGGTCGATCAGCGGCGCGATGCTGCGCCCGGCCCACAGGGCCGGTCTCCAGTTGAGGTCGACGCTGAGCCGGAAGCCGAGCTCATCGCGCAGCGCCAGCAGGCGGGTGAGCAGCGTCGATCCCTCCCCGAGGATGCCGACGGTGATGCCGGAGGTGTGCACGACCTCGGCCGAGGCCAGCGCCTCCGCGACCCCCGGCAGATCCAGCAGGCCGGCGTCCATCGCGGCGGCCGCGGAGCCGGCACGGTAGTAGTGCATACGACTGCCCCCGGGGGCGGGCTCCTTCAGGTAGAGCCCCGTCGGCCGCTCGGGATCACGCTCCGCCTCGACGTCCACGGCGCGGGCGATCAGGTCCTCGGTCACGACGTCGCCGAACGGGTCCTGGCCGAGCCGGGACACCCAGGCGGTCCGCACGCCGAGGGCGGCCAGGGCACCGGCCACGTTGGCCTCGGCGCCGCCGACCGAACGGCGCAGGGTCGTCGCCCCGGCGAGCGACTGGTCGCCCTCCGGACGCAGGACGACCATCGCCTCCCCGAGACAGACCACTCGCACGTCTCCGCTACTGCCCACGAATGGAGCTCCTCCCCTGTTGGTTCTTCGCCGGGCCGTTGACGCCCGGTGTGGCCGATGCTACAACTAACGAATCGAAATACGCAATCACTGTTGCATAATGTGCAACGCAGGAAGGACGGGTTATGGATCACCCGGCAGCCCACATCGACACAGCGGCCGTCGCGGCGCTGCGCGAGGAGCGGGTCGACTGGCGCCACAAGGCGATCCCGCCCGCGCTGTGGGGACGTACGGTCGCCGAGGTGCTCGAGGCGGCGCCCCGCCTCTCGCAGCTGCCCACGCCCGTGCTCTCCCTCTCCCGCGTCGCGATGACCCACAACCGTGACGTGCTGGCCGCCTGGTGCGCGGAGCGGGGCATCGCCCTGGCTCCGCACGGCAAGACCACGATGGCTCCGCAGCTGTGGGCCGAGCAGCTCGCCGCCGGCGCCTGGGCGATCACGGTGGCGAACCTCCCCCAGCTCGCCGTCGCCCGCGCCTTCGGCGTCTCCCGGGTGATCGTGGCCAACGCGATCGTCTCCCCGCTCACCCTGCGCTGGATCTCGGACCAGATCACCGAGGACGCGGGGCTGGAGGTGCTGGTGTGGGCCGACTCGCCACGAACGGTCGCCCTGATGCACGAGGCGCTCGCTGCCCATGCCGCCGAGGCCGGGCCGCGCCGCCCGCTCGGCGTCCTCGTCGAGCGCGGCGCCGCGGGCGGTCGCACCGGCGCCCGTGACGAGGCGACCGCGGTCGCCGTGGCCGAGGCGGTCGCGGCCTCTCCCCACCTGGAGCTCGCCGGGGTCACCGGGTACGAAGGCGCCCTGGCGCACACCACCGACGAGGCCGCGCTCGGCGTCGTCCATGCGTACGTCGACAGCCTGGTCTCCCTCCACCGGCGGATCGCCGGCCTGCTGCCCGCCGGCCGGACGCCGGTGGTGAGCGCCGGCGGCAGCGCCTACTTCGAGCAGGTCGCCGACGCGCTCGCGCCGCTGGTGGCCGACGACGAGGCCCGCGTGGTGCTCCGCAGCGGCGCCTACATCACCCACGACGACGGCTTCTACCGCGGCATCTCACCGCTGGGGAGCACGCCCCGCACCACCGGCCCCGGCCTGCGCAGCGCCCTTCACGGCTGGGTGCGGATCTCCTCGCAGCCGGAGCCGGGGCTCGCGCTCTTCGATGCCGGCAAGCGCGACCTGCCCTTCGACGAGGGCATGCCCGAGGCGCAGCTGCTTCGGGCACGGACGACCGGCTCCCCTGCGACCCCGATCACCGGTGTCGCCGTGACCGCACTCAACGACCAGCACGGCTTCCTCCGCTGGGACCCCGCGACCGAGGCACCCGTCGTGATCGGCGACGAGCTCCGCCTCGGGCTCTCGCACCCGTGCACCGCCTTCGACAAGTGGGGCCTCATCCCGGTCCTCGACGACGCCGACGCCGACGACCCGGTCGTCGTCGACCTCGTACGCACCTGGTTCTGAGGGGAGCCACCATGACCGACCTGCTCATCCGCGACGCGACCGTCATCGACGGCAGCGGAGCCCCGGCGTTCCACGCCCACGTCAGCATCGACGCCGGGCGGATCACCGGCATCCACACCGATGCTCAGGCACCGGCCGCGCGACGCACCGTCGACGCCGCCGGGCGGGCGCTGACCCCGGGGTTCATCGACATGCACGCCCACTCGGACCTGCAGATCCTGGTCAACCCCGACCACACCGCCAAGGTGAGCCAGGGCGTCACCCTCGAGGTCGTCGGTCAGGACGGCCTCTCGTTCGCACCCGCCGACGCGGCGGCGCGCGCCCACCTGCGCCGCCAGATCGCGGGCTGGAACGGCGGGCCGGACGACTTCGACTTCGACTGGCACACCGTCGCCGGCTACCTGGACCGGCTCGACCGCGGGATCGCGTGCAACGCGGCGTACCTCGTCCCGCAGGGGACCCTGCGGCTGATGGTCGTCGGTCCCGACAACCGGCCCGCCACCTCCGCCGAGATCGCCGAGATGGCCCGGCTGCTCCGGGTCGGCCTCGAGGAGGGCGCGGTGGGGATGAGCAGCGGCCTGACCTACCCGCCGAGCATGTTCGCCGACGACGACGAGCTGGCCACGCTGTGCCGGGTCGTCGCCGAGGCCGGCGGCTACTACAGCCCGCACCACCGGTCCTACGGGGCCGGTGCGCTGGAGGCGTACGCCGAGATGATCGCCGTCGCCCGGACCTCCGGGTGCGCCCTCCACCTCACCCACGCGACCATGAACTTCGAGCCCAACCGCGGACGGGCCGGCGAGCTCGTCGACCTCATCGAGGCCGGCCTGGACGACGGCGTCGACATCACGCTCGACACCTATCCCTACCTACCCGGCGCCACCACACTCAGCGCCGTGCTGCCCAGCTGGTCGACCTCCGGCGGCCCCGACGCCCTGCTCGCGCGGATCGCAGACCCCGGCGACCGTGCCCGGATCGCGCACGAGCTCGACCACGTCGGCACCGATGGCTGCCACGGCTGCGTGACCGACTGGCGCACGATCCAGATCAGCGGCGTACGCAACCCGGAGCTGTCCCGCTACGTCGGCCGGACCGTCGCCGCGATCGCCGAGGAGACCGGCGAGGTGGCCACGGACGTCTTCTTCGACCTGCTCGTCCGCGACCGGCTGGCCACGACGATCCTCCAGCACGTCGGCCACGAGGAGAACGTGCAGACGATCATGCGGCACCGCACCCACTGCGGCGGCAGCGACGCGATCCTCGTCGGCGAGCGCCCGCATCCGCGCGCGTGGGGCACCTTCCCCCGCTACCTCGCCCGCTACGTACGCGAACTCGGGGTGCTCGACCTGGTCGACTGCGTCCACCACCTCACCGGCCGCCCGGCGGCGAGGCTCGGGCTGCATGAGCGCGGCGTCGTCCGGGAGGGGTACGCCGCCGACCTGGTGCTCCTCGACCCCGACACCGTCCAGGACACCGCCACGTTCGAGCAACCGCGGCAGCAGGCCCACGGCATCGACTGGGTGCTGGTCAACGGCACCGCCGTCATCGAGGACGGCCACCGCACCGACGCACTGCCCGGACGGGCACTGCGCCGCACCGACGAAGGGACCCGAGCCCGATGAGCAACTTCGTCATCGAGACGCTCCAGGACGACCGGGCGCTGGTCGTCGTACGCGCCTCCCGGCTCGACGATCCCGTCGCGCTCTGCCATGCGCTGGCCGCCGGGGGTATTCGGACCGTCGAGCTGACCTACACGACGCCGGGCCTCACCGACCTCGTCGCGCAGGTCAGCGCCCGGGCCGACGACGACATCGTCATCGGCGCCGGAACGGTGCTGACCGCCGACCAGGCCCGCGCCGCGCTCGCGGCCGGCGCCCGGTTCCTGGTGACGCCCGGCCTGCCGCCGGAGGCGGCGGAGATCGTCGCCGAGGGTCACGCCGCGGGTGCGGCCGTCGTCCTCGGCGCCCTCACCCCGACCGAGGTCCTCACCGCGACCTCGCTCGGCGCCGACGCGGTCAAGATCTTCCCGGCGCGGGCCGTCGGTCCGCGCTACTTCTCCGACCTCCGGGGCCCGTTCCCCGAGGTCGCCCTGATCCCTTCCGGCGGAGTCGACGAAGACAACGCCGCGGAGTTCCTGCGGGCCGGCGCCATCGCCGTGACCGCCGGGACGTCGGTGGTCCAGCCCGCCGACGTCGACGAGGCCCGGTGGGAGCAGATCACCACCAACGCCGCCCGGTTCCGCGCAGCTCTGCGCTGAGTCCATCCCCCAACCCATCCCCCACCCCGACCCGACGGGAGAACCAACCATGCATTGGCTCCAGACAAGCACCACGGGCCTGCTGCTGCTCTGCGCCGTGGCGATCGCCGTGCTCCTCTTCCTGATCATCAAGGTGAAGCTCGAACCCTTCATCGCCCTCTTCATCAGCGGCATCGGCCTCGCCGTCGCGGCCGGCCTGTCCGTCGAGCAGATGGTGGGCACCGCGCTCTCCGCGAAGGAGTCGCTCATCGAGACCGGCTTCGGCGGCGTGCTGGGCCACATCGCGCTCATCATCGGTCTCGGCACCGTGCTCGGGTCGCTGCTCGAGCGGTCCGGCGGCGCCGACGTCCTCGCCGCGAGGCTGATCGGCATCTTCGGCGAACGCGGCACCCCGGTCGCGATGGGCCTGGTCGGCCTGATCTTCGGCATCCCGGTCTTCTTCGACATCGGCATCTTCGTGCTCGCGCCGCTGGTCTACGTCGCAGCTCACCGCGGGGGCAAGTCGCTCGTCCTCTACGCCCTCCCGGTCCTCGCGGGCCTGTCGATGACGCATGCCTTCCTGCCTCCCCACCCCGGCCCGACGGCCCTGGGCGGCCTGCTCGGCGTCGACCTCGGCTGGCTGATCATCATGGGCCTGCTGTGCGGCCTGCCCGCGTTCGCCGCCGCCGGGATCATCTTCCCGACGTGGATCGCCCGGCGGGTCCAGGTCTCGGTGCCCGAGGAGTTCCTGGTTGCGGAGACCGAGGCGGAGCAGGACAAGACGCCTGCCACCCCGGTCGCGCTCTCCCTCGTCCTCGGGGTCATCGCGGTGCCGCTGGTCCTGATCCTCGGCGCGACCTTCGGCACGATGCTGCTCGACCCGGGCCGGCTGCTCAGCCTGCTCACCTTCTTCGGCAACCCGGCGATCGCGCTCACCATCGCCGTGCTCCTCGCCTTCTGGCTGCTCGGCATCCGGCGTGGGATGAGCCTCGAGGAGATCTCGGAGTTCACCGGCGCCTCGCTGCGGCCGGTGGGCATGATCCTGCTCGTCGTCGGCGCCGGCGCCTTCTTCGGCGCGGTGATCACCGCGACCGGTGTGGGCACCGCGCTCGCCGAGGTGCTCTCCGACGCGGGCCTGCCGATCCTGCTGCTGGCGTACGTCATCTCCTGCGCGCTCCGGATCGCCCAGGGCTCCGCGACCGTGGCGATCGTGACGACCGGCGGCATCATCGCGCCGACCCTCGGCACCGGCTACTCACAGCCCGAGCTCGCCGTGATCGCGGTCGCGATCGCCGCCGGCTCGATCATCCTCAGCCACGTCAACGACGGCGGCTTCTGGATCGTCTCTCGCTACTTCAACATGACCGTGAAGCAGACGCTGGCGACCTGGACGGTGCTGGAGACGGTGCTCTCGATCGTCGGGTTCGCGGCCGCCGCCGTGGCCTGGGCGATCGTCTGATCCCCAGTCCGACGCGCTAGACCGACGCCCACGCCTTCGCGAGCAGGTCGCGGGTGTCGGTCAGCAGCTGCGGCAGGGTCTTGGTGCGGCCGATGATCGGCATGAAGTTCTGGTCGCCGACCCAGCGGGGCACGATGTGCTGGTGCAGGTGGGCGGCGATGCCGGCACCGCCTGCGGTGCCCTGGTTCATCCCGATGTTGAAGCCCTCGGCACGCGAGACGCCGGCGAGGGTGCGTACGGCCTGCTTGGTCAGCACCGCCATCTCGGCGGCCTCCTCGTCGGTGGTCTCGACGTAGCCGGCGATGTGGCGGTAGGGGCACACCATCATGTGTCCCGGGGCGTACGGGTAGAGGTTGAGCACCACGAAGCAGGTCTCGCCGCGGTGGACGACCAGGCCCTCGGCGTCCTCGAGCGTCGGCACCCGGCAGAACGGGCACTCCGTCTCCGAGGGGTCGGTGGGCTTGTTCTCGCCGCGGATGTAGGCCATCCGGTAGGGCGTCCACAGCCGCTCCAGACCGTCGCCCTCGCCGATGCCGTCCTGGGTGAGTACGCCGTCCATCTCTGTCACGCGGCAAACACTACTTAACCCCTCACAGGCCCATTCGGGACAGGCACAGTCAGGACAGGCTCAGTCGGTCGCTTCCCCGCCCCGCAGCGCGTACGCCCCGGCGACGGCTGCGGCTAGCAGCACGACCAGGCAGGCTGCCGTGATCCCGGACAGTGCCTGCCAGGGGAACGTCAGCGGTGCGCCGGGCACGTCGCGTACAACCGCTTGCCGCAACAGCCAGCCCGTGAACCCGGTGACCGCGCCGCCGACCAGCAGAGCGCCGGCGCCGGTGAAGACCGTCTCCCAGAGCGCGGTCCGGCGCACCTGTGCCGGGGTGGCGCCGACGAGCCGGGCGGTGGCGGTCTGGCGGCGGCGCTGGCTCGCCCCGATCAGGACCGCGTTGACAGCCGCGATCGCGGCGTAGACCCCGGCCGGGCCGAGCATCACCCACAGCACGACCGTGTTCATCTCGCGCGCCTCGGCCGAGACCGTGCCGACCCACTCCTCGCCGGTGCTCACCTCGGCCCCGGTCTCCCGGATCGACCGTGCGGCCCCGGCGACGTCCGCGCCGGCGTCGGTGCGCACGAAGACCGTTCCGGTGTCGCGGGCGACCCTGTCGATGCGGGGCAGGTCGTCGGGCACGATGATGTCGCTCCACAGGTTCGGGGCGTCGGGGACGACCGCGACCAGGCGCACCTTGACGCTCCGGCCGTCGATGCGCATCCGGCGGGTCTGGCCGACCCGGCCGCCGAGGTCGGTGACGTACGAGGCGGTGACCGCCATCGCCCGGCCGCGCAGGTCGGCGAGACTCCCCTGCGTCGCCTGCAGGCTCCGCGTCGCGGCAGCGTTGGAGACATCGACGACCTCGACGTCCTCGGGACCGCCCCCGAACCCGACCTGCGCCGTGCGGCGTACGTCGCTCACATCCACCCCGGGCACGTCCTGGATCCGCTCTGGGCGCTCGGCCTGGTCGACGACCAGCTCCGACCTGAGGGCGGCCCGGTCGGCACCCTCGCTCCAGTCGGCGGTCGCACCGACCGCGAGCACCATCGAGCCGGCCACCGCCATGATGGCCACCACCGGCGCCGCCACCGCGGCGGTCATCCGGCTGCTGGTGCGGGCGAGGTCGCGGGCCAGATGCGCCGCCGGGTCCCGTCCTGACACCGTGGCACCAGCGAGAGCCGCGAGCTCGGTGTAGAGCAGGCCGCCCACCGCGTTGGCCCCGATCACGGCGACGATCGGCAGGAACATGCCCACGAGCAGCGCGAACAGCAGCGGCATCTCGGGAGAGAGCACGGCGGTCGCGACCAGCGCGCCGGCGGCGGTGAGCGCGACCAGCGCCTGGACCACCGTGGGCCGACGCCGCTCGAGGACCGCGTCGCGGAGCGCCTCGACCGGCTGCGTACGTCCCGCCCGAGCGCCCGCGCGCCAGGCCCCGACCAGGGCGACGCCGACACCGCAGGAGGCGGCGATCGCCCATCCGGTGCCCTGGCTCGGCATCACGAGCAGGACCGGGGTGACCCCGGCCTGGTGCAGGATGCGCAGCACCGGCACCGTCACGGCGGTACCGAGCAGGCAACCCGCGACCGTGCCGACGGCCGCGACCGCGAGCGCCTCTCCGAGCAGCAGGGTCCGCACCTGGCGCGGAGTGGCGCCGAGCAGGCGGAGCAGGCCGAGCTCGCGGCGCCGGGTGGCCACCACGAACCCGAAGGTCGAGGAGACCACGAAGAGCGCCAGGAAGAGCGAGATCCCGGCCATGATCCCGAACAGCGACCCGAGGTCGTCGATCTGCGTCCGGGTCTGCGGATCCAGCCCGTCGGTGGCGGTGCCGAGCGCTCCCAGCATGTTGGTGGCGAGGGTGATCAGGGCGATGCCACCGGCGAGGGCGACGGCGGCTCCGGCGTACGGAGGCCAGGACTGGCGCAAGGTCTTCAGGCTGTGAGCGGCCAGCGAGACGATGCTCATCGCACAGGCTCCAGCTCGGCCATTCGGGCGGCGATCCGGGCCGCGTCGCTGCGACCCATCTGCCCCACGACCAGGCCGTCGGCGAGGAACAGCACGCCGTCGGCGTACGAGGCGGCGAGCGGGTCGTGGGTGACCATCACGACCGTCTGCGCCGGCCCGTGAGCGACTGGGGCGTCGACGAGGTTCCGCAGCAGCTCGAGCACGTCGCGTCCGGCGTTACGGTCCAGCGCACCGGTGGGCTCGTCGGCGAAGAGCACCGCCGGCCGCGCGTGCAGCGCACGCGCGATCGCGACGCGCTGCTGCTGGCCGCCGGAGAGCTCCGGCGGCCGCCGCCGGGCGAGCCCGTGCAGACCGACCTGCTCGAGCGCCCCGACCACCTCGGCGCGATCCGGACGCCGCCCGGCGAGGCGGGTGGGAAGGGCGACGTTGTCGTACGCGGTGAGAGCGTCCAGCAGGTTGTACTGCTGGAACACGAAGCCCATCATCTGTCGGCGCAGCTTCGTCAGCGTCGTCCGGTTCAGGCCGGCCAGGGCGGTGCCCGCGACCCGGACGGTGCCCCGGGTGGGCCGGTCCAGGCCGGCGGCGATCTGCATCAGCGTGGACTTGCCCGATCCCGACGGGCCCATGATCGCGGTGAACGTCCCGGAGGCGAAGGCATGGCTCACGCCGCGCAGGGCGTCGACCTTGCCGGAGCGGGAGCGATAGGTGCGGGTGACGTCGTCGAGAACGACGGCGGGCGGGCCGGGCGGCCGAGGCGCGTGGACGGCGTCCGGGATGGTGGCGGTCATGGTTTCCAGCAAACGCCTCGTACGCGGCGCGCACACGGGCGCAGACGCCACGGCGAGGTAGCGCGTGCGCTACCCCACCGCGGGGTCACAAGTGCCTAGGCTCGAGAGTCATGAGACCTCCACCCGACGTCTGGGCCGCGCTGCGCTCCTCCCCCTGGCGGCTGCTTGCCTCCAGCTGGCCCTGGCGCGCCCTGGCCTACCTGGCCTCCGGCGCTCTGATCGGTCTCGTAGTCGCCTTCCTCCTGTTCGTGCTGATCGGCGTCGGACTGCTCACCCTGGTCCTCCTGGTCGGGGTGCTGGTCCTGGCCGGTATCCCGCTGCTGGCGGCGCTCGTCGCCGACGTGGAACGGGTACGCCTCCGGCTGATCCTCCCCGAGGTCCGCCCAGGACCCGCCGAGCCGCTGGAGCCGATCGCCTGGAGCGACCGCCTCCGGGCGCTGCGCCGGCTCCGGGTCTCCGGACCCGAGGTCGGCTACACCGTGCTGGTCGCCACGGTGCTGTGGGTGGTCGACGCCGTCGTGCTCAACCTGATCATCACCATCCCGGGTGTGCTCGTGCTCGCCCCGGTCCTGGTCCGACTCGACGCTCCCGTCTCCTTCGGCCCCTGGCAGCTCACCACGCCCACCGAGGCCTGGATCGCCGTGGCCCCTGGGCTGGTGCTGCTGATCGCCGGCCTGTACGCCGCCACCCTCCTCGCCGCCGCCCAGGCCAGCCTGGCGCGGCTCCTGCTCGAACCGGCGCAGACCCGGATGGCCGCAGCCGTCGCCGACCTGCGCCGGTCCCGGGTGGACCTCGTCGACGCCTTCGAGACCGAGCGCAGCCGGATCGAGCGCGACCTCCACGACGGCGCGCAGCAGCGGCTGGTCGCGCTGACCATGACCCTCGGACTGGCCGAGCTGGAGGTGCCCGAGGGTGCCGGGCTCGACCTCGTCCGGCAGGCGCACACCCAGGCCGAGACGGCGCTGGCCGAGCTCCGCGCCACCGTCCGCGGGATCCATCCGCGGGTGCTGGTCGACCACGGGCTCACCGCTGCCGTCCGCGAGCTCGCCGACGCCGCCGGGCTACCGGTCTCGGTCGACCTACGTGTGGACGGCCGGCTGCCGGCGCCGGTCGAGGCCGCGGCGTACTTCGTGGTCGCCGAGGCGCTCACCAACGCGGTCCGCCATGCCGGTGCCCGATCGGCCCGCGTTCAGGGGCAGGTCACCGGTGGCCGGTTGGAGGTCGGCGTACGCGATGATGGGGACGGCGGCGCCACCCTGCGTCCCGGGGGCGGGCTCGCCGGTCTGGCCACGCGTCTGGCCGCCCTGGACGGCCACCTGGAGGTCACCAGCCCACCGGGCGGACCGACGGAAGTGAGGATGACGTGCCCGACCGTGCTCCCCTGAGGATCGTCCTGGCCGAGGACGCCGCGCTGCTGCGCGAGGGCCTCCTCGCCATCCTCGAGCGAGCCGGCCACGAGGTCATCGCCGCGGTCGGCGACGCGGAAGCCCTGCTCGCCTTCACCGACCACACCCGCCCCGACGTGGTGATCACCGACATCCGGATGCCGCCGACCCACACCGACGAAGGGCTGCGCGCCGCCGCCGAGCTGCGGCGGCGGCACCGCGACCTGGCCGTCCTGGTGCTCTCGGCCTACGTCGCCGACGCCTACCTCGCCGAGCTCCTCGACACCACCGGTGGCGGCGGCATCGGCTACCTGCTCAAGGACAGGGTCGGCCACGTCCGGGACTTCCTCGACAGCCTGGACCGGGTGGCCGGCGGCGAGACGGTCGTCGACCCCCAGGTCGTACGCGGCCTCCTCAGCCGGCACCAGCCCGACGGTCCGCTCGACGTGCTCTCGGAGCGCGAGCGAGAGGTCCTCGCCCTGATGGCCGAGGGCCGCACCAACGGCAGCATCGCCACCGCGCTGTTCGTCTCCGAGGCCGCCGTACGCAAGCACGTCGGCAACATCTTCGCCAAGCTCCGGCTCGACCCCACCACCGACCGACGCGTCTCCGCCGTCCTCGCCTACCTGCGCGAGGCCTAGCGGAGCCGCGTGATGATCAGAAGGTGATCCCCCGGGCGGCGAACCGGTCGCGGACCAGGTCGGCGGCGGCCTGGCCGTCGCGAGCAGCCGCTGCGGCGTACGTCTCGGCGGCCGCGGCCTGGAAGTTGGTGTCCGGGGCGTAGGAGAACTGGGAGTAGATCAGCGTGGTGTCCCAGTCGCGGGTGGAGAGGCCGAGTGCCTCGTAGCCCTCGCGGATCTCCCACAGCGCCTGGCTCCAGATCTGCCCGTCGTAGTGGACCTGGTTGCGGCGGTCCTCGAGGGTCAGGTCGAGGTGGAAGCTGCGGATGCAGTGCGGGGCGTCGGTGTAGGCGGTCGCGTCCCAGTCCATCGGGCAGGAGGGGTCGGCGGCGACCGGCCAGCCGTACTCCGAGGCGGCGTCGAGCCCGACGGTGACGGCGAGGTAGTCGCCGAACGACTCCCCGATCGCGCCGGCGTCCAGGCTGCTGCCGTAGCCGGGCACCTGGCTGGCGTGGACGGCGTGGCCGTACTCGTGGACGATCACCTCGGCGTCCTCGGCGTCGTCGACACCACCCTTGCCCAGTCGGATCCGGAAGGGCTTGTCGGTCTGGTAGGAGTTGTCGCCGCCGTACTGGTTGATCTTGACCGAGAAAGGCTGGTTCAGGACGCCCGGAAGCGACTCGCCGAAGCCGAGGGTGTGCAGGTAGGTCTGCGCGCGGGTGACCCAGAAGTAGCCCATGACCTGCTCGAACTGGTCCTGGTGGCGGTCGTAGGAGTAGCTGTTGGTCGTGGAGTACGCCGGCGTGCCGGTGCTCGACTCGACGACGGCGTAGTCGCCGCGGAGGTAGCCCGAGCCGTCCAGGTGGGTGAGCGGAACCTGGGCATAGGCGCTGTCCGGGACGGCGCTCGCGGCGTCCTTCTGGTCGGTCAGGCCCTGGTCGTTGCTGGACTGGACCGGGTTGACCATGAAGACGCTGGCCGTGCCCTCGGAGGAGCCGCTGCCCGGAGCCGCGGTCACCGGGCTCAGCGGGACGGCGAACCCGGCGGTGGCCGCCAGTCCGGCGGTGACGGCGATCGAGAGTCTGCGCATGTGGGGCATGTCTTCTCCTGGGCTGAACGGCCGTGCGGCCGGGCGATACCCGAGAGGCTATACGGCCAAGATGTCCTTGGTGAGGAGTTCCTCGAGAGGCAGGTCGGGGTCGAGCTCGATCCCGAAACCGCGGGCGTGGCCGTCGATGACATACCAGATGGACTGGGCGGTGAGCCGCTCCAGCGTCTCGGCGGGCAGGCGCTCGCCGGTGCGGGTCAGCCAGCGGCGTACGGCACCGAAGACGGCGCCGACCAGGCCGTAGATCAGCGGGTCGAGGGCCTCGGCCTCCTCCTCGGTGGGGTTGCCCCCCAGAGCGAGGACGGCGGTGCCGACGATCGCCGCGATCCGGCCGGCGAGCTGCTCCATCCCCTGCTGGAAGGGACCGTCGTCGCCGCCGTCGATGTCGTGGTCGGCGGCGAGGTGGAGCGCCGGATGCGCCCGGGCCCAGCGGACATAGGTGCCGATGATCCGCTCGATGATCTCCGGCACGGTGCCGTCGAGGGTGATCCCGGGCATCAGGTCGGACCAGAGCCCGTCGAGGATCGCCTGCTGTACGGCCCGGTCGAGGTCGGCGCGGTCCTCGAAGTGGCGGTAGATGACCGTACGGGACAGTCCGGCGCGAACCGCGATCTGCTGCACCTGCACATCGCCGCCGGGCTCACCGGCCTCGATCACCGCGATCGCGGCATCGATGATCTGCTGGCGGCGCTGCTCGTTGTGCTTGCTCCACCGGTCCTGCCGACCATCGCGCTTCTCCCCGGCCACCCGCTTCTCCCCCTGCTCCCGTGCTCCCCGAATTCAACCCGGTGTCGAGAGCGTCTCAGCGCTCCTTGCGACGCCCAAGAGAGTATCGGGGTTTCCGCGACTTCGCGGCGATGCCCCGCATCTCCTCGACATCGGTGATCTTCACCCGCGGACGGCCGGACTCGGCGCCACGTCGCTTCTCCTCGCGGTCGATCGCCTGCCAGCCGGCCAGGTCGACCATGCCGGGCTGGCGGCTGCGTACGACCGCGGTGATCTCGCCGGCGTCACCGACCGGGGCCGGGATGCGGTCCGTGTCGAGATCGTCGAGCACCTGCTCGACCGTCTCCTCGGCGTCGGACTTGTTGGTGCCGATGAAACCGTTGGGACCGCGCTTGACCCAGCCCGCGACGTAGACGCCCGGGAGCACCCGGCCGCGCTCGTTGGGGACGGTGCCGGTCGCGGCTTCGTAGGGAAGGTCGGCCACGGGCAGGCCCTTGTAGCCGACCGCGCGCAGCAGCATCCCGGTCTCGAGGACCTCGGTCTCGCCGGTGGGGACCGCTCGGACGATGCCGTTCTCGTCGCGCTGGAGGCGGTTGCGGCCGACCTCCACCCCGGTGACCCGGCCCTCACCCAGCACGCGAACCGGCGAGCTGAGGAAGCGAAGGACGATCGTACGCAGCTCCGGGCGCACCTCGCGGCCGGCGAGCTCGCGCAGCAGCCGGGTGGTGGTCCCACCGCCGGCGAGCGCCTCCTCGATCGGCAGGTCTCCGGTGTCGACGACGACGTTGATCCCGGTGTGCCCCATCAGCCCGACCAGCTCCGGCACGGTGAAGGCCGCCTCCTCGGGCCCCCTGCGCCCGAGGACGACGACCTCCCGCACCGCGCTGTCGCGCAGGACCGCCAGCGGTCCCTCGGCGATGTCGGTGCCGGCCAGCCGCTCCGGGTCCTCGGCGAGGATCCGGGCGCAGTCGAGCGCCACGTTGCCGTTGCCGACCAGGACGACCCGCCCAGACGGGAGTGACTCCGGGTCGAGGTGAACGGGCAGGTCCTGCTTGTCCGGGTGGCCGTTGTACCAGCCGACGAAGTCGGTCGCGCTCAGCGAGCCGGGCAGGTCGTCGCCCTCGATCCCGAGAGCACGGTCGCTCGCCGCGCCGACGGTGTAGACGACCGCGTGGTAGCGAGCGGTCAGCTCGGCGTGGGAGACGTCCTTGCCGACCTCGACTCCGAGGAAGTAGCGGAACCCGGGCTGCGACTCGATCTGCGCGAAGAGCCTCTCGATCTGCTTGGTGTTCTGGTGGTCGGGCGCGACGCCGGCCCGGACCAGGCCGTACGGCGTCGGCAGCCGGTCGAAGACGTCGACGGTGATCTCGGGGTGCTTGAGCAGCTCGTCGGCGGTGTACATCCCCGCCGGCCCGGCGCCGACCACCGCGACCCGGAACGGTCCGGTGCGGGTCAGCCGACGCTGGGGGTGGACCAGGGCGAGCGGGGTGCGGTCCTTGTGCGGGAAGACCTCGAAGTACTCCGCGTTGATCGCCAGGAACGGCGTCTGCGCGGCCGTCAGGGTCGTGTGCGGGACGATCGCGTCGGCCGGGCAGGCCGTGACGCAGGCTCCGCAGTCGACGCAGCTCTTGGCGTCGACGTAGAGCATCTCGGCCTCGCCGAAGCCGGGCTCGCCCGGGGCGGGGTGGATGCAGTTGACCGGGCAGGCGACCACGCACGAGGCGTCCGCACAGCACGACTGAGTGACGACGTGAGGCACTTTGTGACTACCGTTCTAGGGCGTCGGGGCTCGGGGGATCAGTAGGACGCCGCACGCGGCTCGGCGCGGAAGCGCGAGGCGCGACCGTCGATGCCGGTCATCCTCCACAGCAGCTTGGCCGGGCCCTTGCGGATGCCGAGGTTGTCGGCCAGGAGGCGTACGTCACCGAAGAGGTCACGCAGCAGCTTCTCGGACTCCTCCGACTTCCACCAGATCTCCCGTGCGACCTCGTCCGGGATGCCCATGTCGTGGCGGGCCTGCTTGCTCGGGACCATGATCACGTCGCAGAGCAGTCGCATGATGATCGGGAAGATGTAGGCCAGCAGCGTCTTCTTCACGCGGCCCAGCTCGGGCACGTGCTGCTCGAGGTACTGGTGGGCGAAGCCGATGTGACGGGCCTCCTCGGCGATGTGGATCTGCATGATCCGGTTGGCCGCGGGGTGGCTTCCGCCGGAGCGCATCGCGCCCTTCTGCAGGTGGTCGATCGGCTCCTCGCCGGCGAGGATGCCGGTGAAGAACGCCTCCGGGAAGAACGCACCCGCCGAGGCCATGAAGGGCACCAGGACCTTGAAGTAGGTCGGCGCGCCCGCCACGTCGGGGTTCACCCGGTTGACGAACTCCTGGAACATCTGGGTGTGGTGGGTCTCCTCGGTCACCTCGTGAGTCGCGTAGCGGAACTCCGGGTTGTTGTTCTTCGACCAGACCAGGTGGTTCATGACACCGCCGATGAGCAGCTGCTCGAACTGCAGACCGACCTTGGCGACCTGGGCCCAGCGGTACATCCCGATCTCGATCTGGCGCTCCTTGGACAGCGCCTTGTACCAAGGGTGGGCACCGATCTCGTCGGCGTCGTTGAGGATCCAGCGCTCGTCATCGGGCAGCACCGCGAGCTCGTCGGAGTCCCAGTCGATGTCCTTGAACGGGTCGAAGTGCACCTCCACCGAGGCCTCGGACAGCGTACGAAGCGTGTCGAGGTAGGCCTGCTTGCCCTGGCGGACGTATCCAGTGGACTTCTCATCCTGAACGGCGGTCATGACGATCGCTCCTTCACCGTTGAGTTCTACGTTGAGCTGCTAACGACGTGACTCACGTTACCCGGACACGCGTCCCGATAACAAGAGTACGCGCGACTTCGTGTCACGTTTATCTTCTCGTCTCTCAGAACCGTCCGGAAATGCCGCGAGGGCGATGCGTGACATTCACGCACCGCCCTCGAGAGATTTCGGATCAGACTTGCTCGTGCGACTCCACGGCAGCGACGATCCGCTCGATCGCCTCGTCGACCGGGATGCCGTTCTCCTGGTGGCCGTCGCGGTAGCGGAAGCTGACCGCGCCCTTCTCGACGTCCTCGCCACCGGCGATCAGCATGAACGGGATCTTCTGGAGCTGGGCGTTGCGGATCTTCTTCTGGAAGCGGTCGTCGGACTCGTCGACCTCGACCCGGATGCCCTTGGCCTTCAGCTTGGCGGCGACCTCGTAGAGGTATTCGTCGAACGCGTCGGCGACCGGGATCCCGACGACCTGGACCGGGGCGAGCCACGGCGGCATGGCGCCGGCGTAGTGCTCGACCAGCACACCCAGGAACCGCTCGATCGAACCGAACTTCGCCGAGTGGATCATCACCGGCTGCTGGCGGGTGCCGTCGGCGGCCTGGTATTCCAGGTTGAACCGGTCCGCGGCGGGCTGGTTGAAGTCGTACTGCACCGTGCCCATCTGCCAGGTCCGGCCGATGGCGTCCTTGGTCTGGACGGAGATCTTCGGGCCGTAGAACGCCGCGCCGCCCGGGTCGGGCACGAGGTCGAGACCGGTCTCGGACGCGACGTCCTCGAGGATCTTGGTGGCCTCGGCCCAGTCCTCGTCACTGCCGACGAACTTGTCCTTGTTGGAGTCGTCGCGGGTCGACATCTCCAAGTAGAAGTCGTCGAGACCGAAGTCCTTGAGCACGGTCAGCATGAAGTCGAGCAGGTGCTTGACCTCGGCCGGCGCCTGCTCCTTGGTGCAGTAGGAGTGGGAGTCGTCCTGGGCGAACCCACGCACACGGGTGAGGCCGTGGATGACGCCCGACTTCTCGTTGCGGTAGACCGAACCGAACTCGAACAGGCGCAGCGGCAGCTCGCGGTAGGACCGCCCGCGCGAACGGAAGATCAGGTTGTGCATCGGGCAGTTCATCGCCTTGAGGCGGTAGTCCTGGCCGTCCACGTCCAGCGCCGGGAACATGCCGTCGCCGTAGTAGGGCAGGTGGCCCGAGGTGTGGAAGAGCTGCTCACGCGCGATGTGCGGGGTGCCGACGTACTCGAATCCGTGCTCGATGTGCTTGGCGCGTACGTAGTCCTCCATCTCCCGCTTGATGATCCCGCCCTTGGGGTGGAAGACCGGGAGGCCGGAACCGATCTCGTCCGGGAAGGAGAAGAGGTCGAGCTCGCGGCCGAGCTTGCGGTGGTCGCGGCGCTCGGCCTCCTCGATCCGGACCAGGTGGGCGTCGAGCGCCTCCTTGGACTCCCAGGCGGTGCCGTAGATGCGCTGGAGCTGCTTGTTCTTCTCGTCGCCGCGCCAGTACGCCGCGGCGCTGCGCATCAGCTTGAAGGCCGGGATCCGCTTGGTGGTGGGCAGGTGCGGGCCGCGGCACAGGTCCTTCCACGCGATCTCGCCGTTGCGGTCGAGGTTGTCGTAGATGGTCAGCTCGCCGCCGCCGACCTCGGCGCTGGCGCCTTCGGCAGCGTCCGCAGCCGAGCCCTTGAGACCGATCAGCTCGAGCTTGTAGGGCTCGTCGGCCAGCTCGACGCGAGCGTCGTCGTCGGTGGTGACCCGGCGGGAGAACTTCTGGTTGGCCTTGATGATCTTCTTCATCCGGGACTCGATCTTGACGAGGTCATCCGGGTGGAACGGGGTCTCGACGTCGAAGTCGTAGTAGAACCCGTCGGTGATCGGCGGGCCGATGCCGAGCTTGGCCTCCGGGAAGAGCTCCTGCACCGCCTGCGCCATCACGTGCGCGGTCGAGTGACGCAGGATGTCGTGGCCGTCCTTGGAGTCGATCAGGACACCTTCGACGTCATCACCGTCGGCGAGCTCGTAGGCGAGGTCCTTGAGGTCGGAACCGACCCTCGCAGCAATCACCTCGGGGGTATCCTGGAACAGCTCCCAGGCCTTCGTGCCCGTAGTGACCGTCCGCTCCTCGCGCCCGTCGGGGGTGAGTACGGCGATCTTGATCTCGGACACGATCTCTCCTGTGGTCAGGTCGGTGATTCGGACGCGTCGATCGTATCCGCAGGAAAGCCCCCGACGCTCATCGGTATTTGCCCACTACACTCCACCGTTCGAATCCGCTCCACCGTGAAAGGCCCCGTGCTCCCCACCACCGGACCCAAGTCCCGTCTCATCGACCCGTCTCGCCGGATCCTCCGGCTACAGCGGCGTACGTCGATGGCAACCGTCCTGATCACCCTGGGCCTCGGCGCGCTGGCGATGCTGTTCCCGGCCACCGTCGTGGCACTGCACGCAGCCGACAGGTGGAACAGCGGGCAGTGGGCGGAGGTGAGCGTGGTGGAGCGGTGCGAGTTCGACAGCGGCACCGGCGAGATCACCTCCTGCCGGGGCCAGTGGCGGGTCGACGGCGAGCGGGTCACCGGAAGCATCCACGGCACCCTGCGCGACATCGGCCGAGACCCCGACCCCTCGAAGGCGACCTTCCGGATGTGGGTGGTCGACTCCGATGCGTACGGCGAGCATGCGATCAACCCGTGGCCGGCCCGCATCGTCGGGATGGGCCGCGACCCGGTGCTCTGGGGCGGGATCGCGCTCACCGCGCTCGGGCTGGTGGTGCTGCCGAGGCGGCGGACGTGGCTGCGTACGCCGGGCGAGGAGACGCTCAGCGAGGACCTCGGCATCCGGCTGAGCACCCACCCCGCGCACGGACGGGCGTGGCTGGCGCCGGTCGGGCTGGTCCTCGGCCCGGCGCTCATCGCGCTCGGTGCCTGGGTCGCCACTCGGCCACAGCTGCCGATGGTGCTCGTGCTGGGCGGTTGTCTGCTTGCGCTCACCGGGCTCATTCTGGGGTTCCGGCTGGCGTGGCTCGGGCTGCAGCGCCCGTTCGCGGTGGACCTCGGGCTCTACGAAGGCGGCCTGGTCCTGGAGTATGCCCGGCACACCGACGTCATCCTCTGGGAGGACGTGACCAGCATCGACACCGGTGTCGTCGACGAGCGCAAGGCCAACCCGCGCATCGACGTCACGCTGCACCTGGTCACCGGCGCCGCGCTGCGGCTGCCGCGCGTCGACCACCAGCACTCGTTCACCGCCCACCTGCACCGGATCACCTCAGACGGATCGCTGCCGACTGGGTGAGCACGGGGTGAGGTCGGGGTGAGGTAGCGTCGGCGCCGATGAACCAGATGCGCGCAACCGTGGTCCACAAGGGCGAGCTCTCCGTGCGGTCGGTCCCGCGTCCCGAGCCCGGACCGGGACAGCTGCTGATCAAGGTGCTGCGCGCCGGCATCTGCGGCTCGGACCTGCATGTCCGAGAGCACGCCGACGAGCTCAACGAGGTGGTCGCCGAGATCGGCTACACCACCGCGATGAAGCCCGAGCAGGAGATCGTGCTCGGACACGAGATCCTGGGCTCGGTCGTCGCCTACGGCCCGGAGACCCGCGGCCGCTGGGAGCCGGGCACCTCGGTGACGGCGCTGCCGGTGCTGCGTACGGACGGGGCGGTCCACATGGTCGGCTTCGACGTCGACTCCCCCGGCGGTTTCGCGGAGTACTGCGTCGTCCAGGAGGCCTTCACCTTCCCGGTGCCCGACGGCGTCCCGCCCGACCGGGCCGTGTTCACCGAGCCGCTGGCCGTCGCCTTCCACGCCGTACGCCGCGGGGCGGTCTCCGCACGGCGCCCGGCCGTGGTCATCGGCTGCGGCCCGATCGGGCTGGCCGTCATCCTCATGCTCAAGGCACAGGGGGTGAAGACGGTGGTCGCCTCCGACCTCTCCCCCGCCCGGCGCGCGCTCGCGGTGAAGTGCGGTGCCGACGTGGTCGTCGACCCCCGCGAGTCCTCGCCGTGGGACGCCTACAAGCAGCGCGGTCCGGTGACGTCGCTGACCGACTATCTGGGCTTCGGGATCGACGCGATGCAGGTCGTACGCCGCATCCCGCTGCTCCCCTGGGAGACCGTGCTGCTCAACGCCGACCGCCTCGGGCAGTCGCCGGCGGGTCCGGTCGTCTTCGAGTGCGTCGGGGTGCCGGGGATGCTCGAGCAGATCATGACCGCGGCGCCGCTGCACACGCGCGTCGTGGTGGTCGGGGTGTGCATGGAGCCGGACACGATCCGGCCGGCGATCGCGATCCACAAGGAGATCGACCTGCGGTTCGTGTTCGGCTACGACCCTGCCGAGTTCGCGCGCACGCTGGAGCTGATCTCCGGCGGGAAGGTCGACCCCTCGCCACTGCACACCGGCACCGTCGGGCTCGACGGGGTCGCCCAGGCCTTCTCGGATCTGGCCGACCCGGAGACGCACGCGAAGATCCTCGTCGATCCGTGGGCGTGACGCGAGACACGGCACCGTCGATTCTGGTGGACGGATCACCTACCAGTAGTATCTGATCCACCAGCGGCCCGTTCCGGTCTTGCCCCCGGCCGCTCTCGCCGAACTTTGGACTCGGTAACTCATTATGGCGAGACACCTCGCTTGAAAAGTTGACTCCTTGTCTCAGCAGAGCTTCAGCGCGCTCGGCGTGCCCGCAGACCTCACCGCCGTCCTCGATCACCACGGCATCACCTCCCCCACCCCGATCCAGGCCGCGACCCTGCCGGACTCCCTCGCCGGGCGCGACGTGCTCGGTCGCGGGCGGACCGGGTCGGGCAAGACGTACGCCTTCCTTCTTCCGCTCGTTGCCCGCCTCGCGGGTGGCGCCAGGGCGAAGGCGGGCAAGCCGCGGGCGCTCGTGCTCGCCCCGACCCGTGAGCTGGTCCGCCAGATCGAGGAAGCGCTGCGTCCGCTCGCCGCGGAGGCCGGCCTCACCATGCAGACCGTCTTCGGTGGCGTCGGGCAGAACCCGCAGGTCATCGGCCTGCGCAAGGGTGCCGACGTCGTCCTCGCCTGCCCCGGCCGGCTCGAGGACCTGATCGCGCAGCGCCACGCCGACCTGTCCTCGATCGAGGTCACCGTCCTGGACGAGGCCGACCACATGGCCGACCTCGGCTTCCTGCCCGCCGTGCGCCGCCTGCTGGCGATGACGCCGAAGGGCAGCCAGCGTCTCCTCTTCAGCGCCACGCTCGACAAGGGCGTCAACGTGCTGGTCAAGCAGTTCCTCCAGCAGCCGGTCGTCCACGAGGCCGACTCCGCTCAGTCGCCGGTGGCCGAGATGGAGCACCACGTGCTCCACCTCTCCGCCCGCGAGCACCGCATCCCCGTGCTCGCCGACCTGGCCGCCGCTCCGGGCCGCACCGTCGTCTTCACCCGCACCAAGCACGGCGCCAAGGGCGTCGCCCGCCAGCTCGGCCGCGCCGGCATCCCGGCTGTCGAGCTCCACGGCGACCTCTCCCAGAACGCCCGCGTGCGCAACCTGGAGGCCTTCCACTCCGGCCGGGCGACCACCCTGGTGGCCACCGACATCGCCGCCCGCGGCATCCACGTCGACGACGTCACCCTCGTCGTCCACGCCGACCCGCCCGCCGAGCACAAGGCCTACCTGCACCGCTCCGGTCGTACGGCCCGCGCCGGTGCCTCCGGCACCGTCGTCACCCTGATGCTGCCTGACCAGGTCAAGGACGTCCGCACGCTCACCCGGGCCGCCGGGATCAAGCCGACCACCACTCGTCTCGACGGGCCCTCGCACCCGATCCTGGGCGAGCTGGCACCCGGCGAGCGCAGCCGCCCCGGCCCGTTCGTGCCCGTCGTCGCCCAGCCCCCGCGCCGCCCCGCCGGCGAGGGCACCGGCAACCGGAAGAGCCGCCCCGGCTCGCGCGCCCGCAAGCGTCAGCGCGCCACCGGCAGCCGCTGACCCCAACTCCGACTCGAGACTGAGGACGGCGCCCGACCCTGGAACTAGGGTTGGCCGGGTGACTGTGCACGACGACGGCTCCTCCGGCCGGCTGGCGACCTTCTTCGCGACCGACGACGACTGGGAGCGGGAAGGCTCGATCACGCTCGGCGACTGGCTGGTCGGTGCGATCGTGCTGGTCGCGAGCCTGGCCACCTTGGAGCTGATCCGGGGAGTCGGGACGCTCGACTCCAGCGACGCACCGACCTGGGTCGAGTGGACGGCGGTGGTGATCGGCGCGGCGCTGCTCGTCTTCAGGCGGCGCTTCCCGCTCACGATCGCGCTTCTGGCCGGGCTGCACATGTTCGTCACCGGGGTGTGGCTCCCGACCGTGATGGGGCTGCTGCCGATGCAGATCATCTACTTCGTGGCCTTCTTCGCCGGAGCCGCCTGGGCACGGCGCCGGCGGGACATGGTGGTCGTGATGGGGCTGATCACCCTGTTCATGTTCGCGTGGCTCTCCTGGCAGTTCGCGGTCGGCAGCGGTATCGACGAGATTCGCGAGGCGACCGCCGACGCGGAAGGCTCCTCGCTCATCGGCCCGGTGACCGCCTACGTGCTGCTCACCACGATGATGAATCTGCTGTACTTCGCCGGTGCGATCGTCGGCGGCCAGGTCGCCTGGCGGGGCGCACGGCAGAAGGCCGAGCTGGCCGAGCAGGCCGCGACCATCGCCGCCCAGTCCGGGCAGCTCCAGCGCCGCGCCGTGATCGACGAACGCCTGCGGATCGCCCGCGAGCTGCACGACGTCGTCGCCCACCACGTCGCGGTCGTCGGCGTCCAGGCGGCCGCCGGGCGCAAACTGCTCGAACGCGGCCGTCCCGGTGACATCGAGGGCGCCGCCGAGGCGCTCGGCAACGTCGAGGCCTCCGCGCGCGAGGGAGTCACCCAGATGCGCTCGCTGCTCGGCACCCTGCGCGACCCGGCCGGCGACGCGGAGACGAAGGGACCGGAGCGCCGCCCGGAGCCGCGACTCGAGGACTTGCCCGCGCTCCTGGACGAGATACGCGAGAGCGGGCTGCGGGTCGACTACCAGGCCGTCGGTCCGGTCGAGAGCCTCTCGCTGCCGCTGGCGCACTCGGTCTACCGGATCGTCCAGGAGGCGCTGGCCAACGTACGCCGCCACTCCACCGCCGACCGCGCCCAGGTCGTCCTCCGCGTCGACCGGGCGGCGGCCGCGCCGTACGCCGAGGTCGAGATCACCGACAACGGCCGGCCCCGGCACGGCACCTCCGGCAGCGGCCTGGGGCTGCTGGGCGTACGCGAACGAGCAGCCGTCCGGAAGGCGGAGGTCGACATCGGGCCCAGGGCCGTGCAGGGGTTCCGGGTGCGGGTGCGGTTCCCGCTCGACTCCCCCGTCGCGTCGGCGGGAGCGGCGCGATGATCCGGGTGCTGCTCGCCGACGACCAGCAGCTGGTGCGCTCGGGGTTCCGTCTCATCCTCTCGATGGAGGACGACATCTCGGTGGTCGGCGAGGCCTCCGACGGCGCCGACGCGATCGCGAAGGCGCGCGAGCTGCGGCCCGACGTGGTGCTGATGGACGTACAGATGCCCGGCACCGACGGCATCGAGGCGACACGCACGGTGGTCGCCGAGGGGCACGCCAAGGTGATCATCCTGACCACCTTCGACCGCGACGACTACCTCTTCGACGCACTGGCCGCCGGCGCGAGCGGCTTCCTGCTCAAGAACGCCGACCCCGACTCCCTGGCCGAAGCGGTGCGCGCCGCCGCCGACGGGCACGCACTGCTCGCCCCGGAGGTCACGATGCGCGTGATCGGCCGGGTGACCGGCGACAACGCCCCGTCGGCGCCGAGACCGAAGCCACCCAGGGAGCTCGACCTGCTCACCGCTCGGGAACGGGAGGTGCTGCTGCTCATCGGCGAGGGACTGAGCAACAACGAGATCGCCCGCCGGCTGTTCCTCACCGAGGCGACCGTGAAGACCCACGTGTCGGCCTGCCTGGCCAAGCTGCAGCTGCGCGACCGGGTGCAGACCGTGGTCTTCATCCACCGTCACGGCCTGCTCCCGGCCGGCCCGCCCAACGGGTGAGGCCGAGCTCATCCTCGCGACGGATCCGCCCGGCGCGGCACTGAAATAGCGTGGGTCCCGTTCGTTTCCAACGCAGAGGAGATTCGATGCTCGAGGTCAGCGGGCTGACCCGCCGCTTCGGTGAGATGGTCGCCGTCGACGACGTGTCCTTCCCGGTCCCGTCCGGTGGGCTCACCGGGTTCGTGGGCGGCAACGGTGCCGGGAAGACCACCACCATGCGGATGATCATGGGGGTGCTGGCCGCGCACGCCGGAACTGTGTCCTGGCAGGGGCACGAGGTCACCCGCGAGGACCGGCGCCGGTTCGGCTACATGCCCGAGGAGCGCGGTCTCTACCCGAAGCAGCCGATCCTGGACCAGCTGGTCTACCTGGCTCGGCTGCGCGGCATGTCCACCGCCGACGCGCGCCGGGAGATCACCGTGCTGCTGGAGCGGTTCGGCCTCGGCGGTCGCATGAAGGACCCGCTGGAGAAGCTGTCCCTGGGCAACCAGCAGCGGGTCCAGATCATCGCCGCGCTCGTCCCCGCGCCGATGGCGCTGATCCTCGACGAGCCCTTCTCCGGGCTCGATCCCGACGCCATCGACGCGATGGCGGATCTGCTGCGCGAGCACGCTCGCGACGGCGTACCCGTGGTCTTCTCCTCCCACCAGCTCGACCTCGTCGACCGGCTGTGCGACCGGCTGGTGGTGATGGCCCGCGGCCGGGTGGTCACCCAAGGAACGGGCGAGGAGCTGCGCGCCGACGCCGCGCTCCGCTACCGGGTCGTCCTCGACGGCGACGCCGGCTGGGTACGCGACCTGCCGGGGCTCCACGTCCGCGACGTCTCCGGTCCCGAGGCCGAGATCGAGGTCGTCTCCGCCGGTGCCGAGCAGAAGCTGCTCACCGAGGCCACCAGCCGCGGGAACGTGCTCGACTTCCACCGCGTCGTACCCCGTCTGTCCGAGATCTACCGGGAGGTCACCGCATGAGCGTGAAGACATCGGGCCAGCCCGTCTGGCAGATCGTCGCGCGTCGCGAGATCGCGGTCCGCGCCACCGACAAGTCGACCCTGATCGGCACCGCGGTCATGCTCGCGGTGATCGTGGGCGCACTCGGCTTCTCCGCGTGGAACGCGAGCAAGGAGAAGACGTACGACCTCGCCTACTCCTCCACGGCCTCGCAGGCGATGGTCGAGGGCATCGCCGAGCGCGCCTCCGACATCGACGAGAAGGTACGCATCGTGCCGGTCGCCGTCGACGACGCGGACGCCGCCCGGCGCGCGCTCGAGGAGGAGCAGGCCGACGCCTATCTGCGCCCGGACACCGACAGCTGGACCCTGGTCACCCTCGAGGACGCCGACTCCGAGCTGCGCGACGTGGTCAGCCAGTCGGTCGAGGCGATCGTCCTGGCCGGCAACGCCGACGCAGCCGGCACCACGGCGGCCGAGCTGACCGAGGGCTCGGCGGTCGGAGTCGAACAGCTCGAGGGCGACAGCGAGCTGTCCGCGATCCGCTGGGTGGTCGGGTACGCGCTCGCGATCGTCTTCTACTTCGCCTCGATCATGTTCGGGATGACGCTGGCCAACAGCGTCGTGGAGGAGAAGCAGTCGCGGATCGTGGAGATGATCGCCGCCGCCGTACCACTGCGGCAGCTCCTCGCCGGCAAGATCATCGGCAACGCCGTCATCGCCGTCGGGCAGATGCTCATCTATGTAGCCGTCGGACTGGTCGGGCTGAGTCTCACCGACTTCAGCTTCGCCCTGCCAGCGCTATCCGGAGCGATCGGCTGGTTCGTGGTCTTCTTCCTGATCGGCTTCGTGGTGCTCTCGACCCTGTGGGCGGTAGCGGGCGCGCTCGCCTCGCGCACCGAGGACCTGCAGTCCTCCTCCACCCCGATCACGATGCTGCTCATGGTGATGTTCTTCGGCGCCCTCTACCTCGACGGGGTCGGCGAGGTGATCGGCTCCTACATCCCGCCCCTCTCGGCGGTCCTGATGCCGATGCGCCTCGTCGACGGCACCGCGGCCTGGTGGGAGCCGATCATCGCCGTGGTCCTGCTCCTCGCCTGCGGCGTCGCCCTCGTACGCCTCGCCGAGCGCCTCTACAGCCGCGCCCTGCTCCAGACCGGCGGCCAGCTCTCCCTCAAGGCGGCCTGGCGGCTCGAGGAGTAGCCGAGGCGTCACCCCCGTCGGCCGAGACGTCACGCGCGTCGGCCGAGAAGCCACCTCTGTGCCATCTCGATTCGCGTCAGTGACTTCTCGCCCGACGTACCTGACTTCTCGGCATGATGGGGGCAGTCGACGTCGACCCGAGGAGCACAGACATGGCCCGAGAGATCACCACCGTTGTGGAGGACCTGCACTATCTGGAGTGCCCGCGGTGGCACCAGGACCGGATCTGGTTCGTGGACTTCTACTCTCACAAGGTCTACTCGGCGCAAGAGGACGGGTCGGACCTGAAGGTTGAGGCGGAGGTGCCGGGGCAGCCGTCGGGGCTGGGCTGGCTCCCCGACGGCCACCTCCTGGTCGTCTCGATGCGCGATCGCCGGATCCTGCGTCGTGAGTCGGACGGCTCGCTGGTGACCCATGCCGACCTCAGCGACCATGTCAGCCACCACCTCAACGACATGGTGGTGGACGAGCAGGGCAGGGCGTACGTCGGGAACTTCGGCTTCGACATCATGGCCGGCGCCGACGTGGCGCCGACGGTGCTGCTGCGGGTCGACCCGGACGGGACGGTGACCGAGGTCGCCGACGACATGTGGTTCCCCAACGGCAGCGTGATCACCGACGACGGCACGCTCATCGTCGACGAGACCTGCGGCAACCGGATCAGCGCCTTCGACATCGCGGAGGACGGGTCGCTGAGCAACCGGCGTACGTGGGCGAAGTTCGGTGAGCTGACCACGCACACCGCGTTCGCGGAGGCGATGGGCGATGCCGTGCTCGCGCCTGACGGCTGCTGCCTGGACGCCGAGGGCGCCGTGTGGACCGCCGACGCGGTCTTCGGCCGGCTGGTCAGGGTCGCCGAGGGCGGCGAGATCCTCGAGCAGATCGAGCCGGGCGGCGGCGTCTTCGCCTGCATGCTGGGCGGCAGCGACGGGAAGACGCTGTACGTCTGCGCCGCGCCCGACTTCTTCGAGGAGGCACGCAAGGCCAACACGGAGGCGCGGCTGCTGGCCATCCGGGTCGACGTGCCCCGGGCGGGACGCCCTTAGCTCTGGACGTCCGGCGGCGGACCGTCGAGGCGACCGGCGCGGCTGCGGATCGGCACCGCGACGTGGAGCGCGTTGCTCTCGAGGGTGAAGTCGGTCGGTGTCTCGGTGACGATCTCCCCGTCGAGGTTGACCGGCATCGCCTCGTCGGTTGTGATCCGCACCGCCGAGGTGGTCACGTGGTGCACGTGGTCATGCTCGATGAAGTGGCCGCTCCTGAGCAGCCGCGCGATGGAGACGTGGTCGCGCATACGGCCCCGGACGATGGCGTAGACGTCGAGGAGGTCGTCGTCCACCGAGGCGGTGGGCGAGACGGTGTTGCCGCCGCCGTAGTGACGGCCGTTGCCGACCGCGACCTGGAGCAGGTCGTCGAGCTCGACCGTGTCGTGGTCGCCCTCGGGGAACTCGAGCCGCGCGGTGAAGGGCCTGTGGTGACGGTAGGCCTGCAGCGTCGCCACGGGGTAGGCCGCCGGCCCGATGAGCTTCTTCAGGCGCGGGTTCAGGGCCTCGGTCACCGCGACGGAGAGACCGAAGGAGGCGACGTTGAGGTAGGCGTGGCCGTTGGCCCGCCCGATGTCGACGTTGATGATCTTTCCCTCGAGCATCTGCTGGACCGCGGTCTGCGGGTCCTGGTCGAGCTCGAGCGTGCGGGCGAAGTCGTTGGCGGTGCCGAGCGGCAGCACCGCCAGCACGACGTCGCTGCCGGCGATCCGGGCCGCCGCGGCACCCACCGAGCCGTCGCCCCCGCCGATGACGAGCAGGTCGGGCTTGTCGGCAGCGACCTCGTCGAGAGTGGTCTCCAGCTCCTCCCCCGAGTGGACTGCGTAGGAGCGCACGTCCTCGATCCCCGCGGACCGCAACATCTCCTCCGACGAGGCCAGCGCGTCCTGTCCCCGGCGTGAGCCGGCGTTGACGACGAGGGCGACCTTCACGGAGTCGCGCGACAACAGCGATTGCATATCCACCCTCAGGAGCGTACGCACTCCACCTGAGTCCGCGCTGGGGTGTTCCTGTGCGTGGCCTGTGAGTGGCCTGTGCGGCCGGCTACCGGCCGACAGCGCCGGGCGTGACCACCTCGGCGAAGACCCCGAACGCAGGCTCCCCGGCCCGGTTGTGCGGGCGGTGTGAGGCGAGCGTCTTCAGCAGGCGTACGTCCCGCTCCCCCGTCTCCGGCCGGACGTCGATCACGGCGCAGCGCGGGATGGGTACGCCGATCCGGAGCGTCGCCTCGCCGACCCGGATCTCCCGGCCGAGCCAGGTCTCCTCGACGTAGGGCTCGTCGGTCTCGACCACCAGGTTCGGCCGGAAGCGCGCCGCATCCAAGGCGTTCGCGCCCGCCTGCCGGGCGAGGTCGCGCAGCGACGCCGTGGTCACCACCGACACCGAACCGGCGAAGACGACGTCACCGCGACGGGCACGGGCCAGCCGCACGGGCCGGTCGAGCCACCTCGAGAACAGCCCCGTGTGCGGGCCGCCGAGCAGCTCCAGCTCGACCTCGCGGCCCCAGTAGTCGCAGGTGATTCGCTCACCCGTGGCGGCCGGCTCCGCCGCAGCGGTCTCGCCGTCGGGCAGCTCGACCTCGAGCCGGTCGCCGGCCAGTTCCGCCCGCACCGCGACCAGCGAGGGGTGCTGCACGGTCCGCAGCACCCGCCCGCGGGCGGGGTCGGTCTCGTCGACCGACACCAGCGCGAAGCCGCGGTCTCCCACGACCCCCTGGGCGTCGAGCACGACTCGGTCGTGGGCCAGGTGTCTGGTCCCCTTGATCGGCGCGAACCCCGCCCGCACGACCTTCAGCTCATCGATCACGGGGCCAGTCAACCAGCACTGCGAAACGCCTTGGCGCCCTCGGCCGCCAGCTCCGAGTAGCCGGTCGTGCCGGCGCCGAGCAGCTCCTCCGCGGCCCGCTTGACCGCACCGAGGGCAGCGAACGCGAACGCCCCGCCGACCGAGATGCGCGCCGCGCCCGCCTCGGCCAGCTCCGGCACCGACGGGCCGCCGGGCAGCAGCAGGACGTTGACCGGGCGGTCGACGGCGTCGACCAGGCGGCGTACGTCCTCGACGGCGATGACGCCGGGCGCGAAGAGCACATCGGCGCCGGCCTCCTGATAGGCCTGGAGGCGGGCGATCGTGTCGTCCAGATCGTCGCGGCCGCGGATGTGGTTCTCGGCCCTGGCGGTGAGGACGAACTGGTCACCAGCGGCCCCGGCCGCGGCGGCGACCCGCTCGGCGGCCTCTCCGACGGAGTAGATCGTGTCCTTCTCGATCCCGGCGTAGTCCTCGATGGACCCGCCCGCCAGGCCGGCGGCCACGGCGAGCCGGAACGTCTCCTCGACCTCGGCCGTGGTGCCTGCGAAGCCCGCCTCCAGGTCGGCCGATACCGGCACATCGACCGCCTCGACGAGCGCGGTGGCGTGCGCGATCACCTCGTCACGGGTGACCTGGCCGTCGAGGCGGCCCAGGGTCGCGGCGTACCCGCTGCTGGTCGTGGCCAGCGCCGGGAAACCCAGCGAGGCCAGGACCTTGGCAGAGCCCGCGTCCCAGGCGTTGGGCATCAGCAGCGGGCGTCCGGGCAGGTGCAGCGACAGGAAGTTCTCGGCGAGCGACATGCCGGTCACCCTGCCACGGGACGGCGCGGCCGAGAACCGGATTTCCGGCTTAGGATCGATGAACATGGGCCACGATCACGAGCACATCTCTCCGGCGGCGGACCGGCGATACCTGATCGCCGCGATGTCGCTCCTGGGTGTGTTCCTGATCGGCGAGGTGACGGTCGCGATCCTCGCCGACTCGCTCGCGCTGCTGGCCGACGCCGGCCACATGCTGACCGATGTCGGGGCGATCGCGGCGGCGCTGTGGGCGATGCGGCTGGCGGCGCGGCCGGCGCACGGCCAGTGGACCTACGGCTGGAAGCGCGCCGAGATCCTCTCCGCGGCGCTCAACGGCATCACCCTGATCGTCTTCGCCGCGGTCGTGGCTGTGGAGGCGATCCGGCGCCTGATCGACCCGCCCGACGCCGAGGGATGGCCGATGTTCGTGGTCGCGCTGGTCGGTTGCGGCGTCAACATCGTCGCGGCGGCGCTGATGGCGCGCGCCAATCGCACCTCGCTCAACGTCGAGGGCGCCTACCAGCACGTCCTCTCCGACCTCTACGGCTTCATCGGCACCTTCGTCGCCGCGATCGTCATCCTGCTCACCGGCTGGACCCGCGCGGACCCGGTCGCCTCGCTCGTGGTCGTCGCCCTGATGACGTACGCCGGTGTCTGTCTGCTCCGCGACAGCGGCCGGATCCTGCTCGAGGGTGCGCCGGCCGAGGTCGACGTCGAGGACCTGCGCCGGCACCTGCTCGAGGTCGACCATGTCGTCGAGGTGCACGACCTGCACGCCTGGACGGTCACCTCGGGGCTGCCCGCGGTCTCCGCCCACCTGACCCTGCTCCCGGAGTGCTTCCTCGACGGCAGCGCACCGAAGGTCCTCGACCGGGTCCAGGCCTGCCTGGCCGGTCACTTCGACGTCGAGCACTCCACTTTCCAGCTCGAGCCCGAGACGCACCTGGCCCACGAGCCCGGGATGCACTGAGCTCGGCTGAGGTCAGGCCCGCGCGAGCGCGGTGAGAGCCGCCTCCCGTGCCTGCTCGATCGCGTCCTCGGCGACCCCACACAGTCGCAGGCAGGCCGAGGCGATCGTGGCGACGGTCGTGCTGCCGACCCGGTCCTCGCGGCGGAGGCTGACCACGCTCTCGACCATCTGCACGAGGAGCTCGCCGAGCCCGGGCTCGCCGCTGCTCGCCGAGACCCGATCCCCCGCGGCGCGCTCCGCGACCCGGCTGTAGCCAGCGACGAGGTCACCGCGCAGATGGCCGTAGCGGTCGTAGACGGGTGAGGCGATCACGTCGGGCAGACGGTAGAGCATGCCGATGTTGTAGGGCATGGCGACCAGCGCGCTCATGTCGCTGACGGCGAGGGCGTAGAGGCCGACGTCGGGTGTGACCGACCCCATCCCGGCCTCGATCTTCCCGGCCTGCTCGACCCGGTCTTGGACCGAGCGCTCGAGCAGCACCGCGAGGATCTCCTCCTTGCTCCCGAAGTGGTAGTAGATGGAGGCCTGTCGCAGCCCGGCACCGTCCGCGATCTCGCGGGTGGTGGTGCCGGCATAGCCGCGGCTCACGAAGAGCTCGGCAGCGGCAGCGAGGATCTGATCTCGGGGGTTCGCCGCAATCTTTCCGGGGAGCAGCCGTGGACGGCCGCGACCCGGACGCGGCGAGATCTGTGACACCGTGGCATCGCCTTTTTCTGTCGTGCGATAGATAACATTGGAGAGGGTAAGTTTCGCACTCATATCGAAAGAGTCAAGCGCCAGAGGACGTGTCCGCCCTCGCGGGTTGACCAGCGCTTGGGGTCAGTGCGTGAGCTTGAGCCCGACGACACAGCCGACGAGCGCGACGATCAGCATGACGCGTACGGGGCTGATCGCCTCGTCTCCCGCCACCATCGAATAGCCGACGGTGAGCGCGGCGCCGATCCCGACCCAGACCGCGTAGGCGGTGCCGATCGGCAGGGTGCGCATGGCCATCGCGAGGCCCACCAGGCTGCCGATCAGGGCGACGCCGAAGACGATCGAGGGGACCAGCCGCGAGAACCCCTCGGTGCGACCGAGGGCGAGCGCCCACACGGCCTCGAGGACGCCGGATACCACAAGAAAAAGCCAGGACATGACCACTCCAGACGGCCGTCTTGTCGCGCTTCCGGGTACGGCTCCCTCGTCCGGCAGCCGGTCTCGGCTGACGTCTTCGACCTTAGCAAACCTGTCACACGATAGAAACTTCCCGGCCACACGGAACGCTGCGTTCTTCAGCACGGGATTCAGCGCCGATCGATGAGAGGATGCGCAGGTGACCTTCACCGTCGGCTTCGTCACCGGAGCCACCCCTGACAAGTGGGCCCGGACCTGGCGAGAGCGCAGCCGTGAGCGGCTCGAGCTGGTCCCGGTCACCGAGGAGGACCAGGAGCGACTGCTGCGCGAGGGCGAGCTCGACATGTGTCTCGTACGCCTCCCCGTGGACCGCGACGGCCTCCACTGCATCCCGCTCTACGAGGAGCAGCCGGTCGCGGTGATGGGCCACGAGCACCTGCTCTCGCTGCTCGAGGAGGTCACGCTCGACGACCTCGCCGAGGAGCAGCTGGTCCTCCCCGAGCGCGGGGGCTGGAAGCCGTCCGTGGAGCAGATGAAGTGGCCCGCGATGAGCGAGAAGGACGCGGTCGAGACGGTCGCGGCCGGCACCGGGATCGCGATCCTGCCCATGTCGATCGCGCGGCTCTACCACCGCAAGGACGCCGTCTCCCGGCCCGTGACCGGCATCGAGCCCACGACCGTCGGTCTGGCCTGGCTGATCGACAACGACGACGAGCGGGTGCAGACCTTCATCGGCATCGTGCGCGGCCGCTCGCGGAACTCCTCTCGCCACTGAGCTTCGCCGTCCGGCAAATGCCGGGTGAACGCCTGGCGACATCTGCCTCGCCCGGGTCCCATTCCAGCCAGCGGTGCCGCGGCCCGTCCCTAGACTCTGCCCGATCCAGACAGAAGGCAGGCGTTTACGGGTGAACCGCACGGGGTGGACGACCGTCGTCGCAGGAAGCCTGGGGCTGGTCCTGCTCGCCTGGTTCCTGGTCGCGAACGCACTCCCGGGCCGTTCGGAGCCGGACAAGCTGGCCGACCCTGTGACCCTGAAGGTCGCGGCCGGCTCTGAGCTCGACGACGTCCTGTGCGCCGGCGGCACCAGCAAGGCCGAGGAGTCGACCGGTACACCGGTGCGCTGTGAGCCGAGCGCGCTCGTGAAGCGGCTCCGGGAGGAGACCAACGTCGCGCTCGAGCCTGAGTTCATCGGCACCCTCGAGGCCGCCGACGCGATCGTCGCCGATCCGGACCGCTACGACGCCGCCTGGTTCGCCTCCGACGACTATCTGCGCCTCGCCCTGGCGGCCAAGGGCACCGACGACCTGGCCTCCTCCGACCCGATCATGCGCTCACCGGTGGTGCTCGGCGTGCACCATGATGTCGCCACCCGGCTGGGCTGGACCGGCGATGCCGAGGTCTCCTGGGAGGAGATCGCCGGCCGAGCCGGCGACGGCGAGCTCGGCTTCCTGATGACCAGCCCCGCCTCCTCCAACTCCGGCCTGTCCACGCTCGCCGGTGTGGCCACCGCCTTCGATGCCGAGCCACCGTTGCAGAGCGAGGACGTCGGCCTCGTCCAGGAGGACGTACGCCAGCTCTTCAGCGGGCAGCTCGGCCGCGCGGCCAGCTCCGGATGGCTCTCGGACACGTTCCGCGAGAACCCGACGGCCTACGACGCGATCTTCAACTACGAGTCCGAGCTGCTGACGCTCGCAGAGCAGGTCGACGATCTCGACATCGTCTACCCCAGCGACGGCACCACCGAGGCCACCTACCCGCTCACGCTCGTCGACGCCGAGAAGCAGAAGGCGTACGAGACGGCGGTCGCATGGCTGCGTACGGCCGAGGTCCAGGAGGAGCTGAGCGAGAAGAGTGGTCGCCGCCCGGGTCGCACGGGCGTGACGCCCTCCCCCGGCGTACCCGACAACGACGTCAAGACGCTCCCGCTGCCAGACGATCTCGGCACCATCGACGAGCTGATCTTCACCTACTTCGACGAGTTCGCACCCAAGACGCGGACGACCTACCTGCTCGACACCTCCGCCTCGATGGACGAGATCAAGATGAACCAGCTGCGGCGGGCCTTCGAGGGGCTGGCCGGCGACGACACCTCGATCAGCGGCCAGTTCAAGCGCTTCCGCAAGGGCGAGCGGCTCTCGGTCTACACCTACGCCGACGAGACGGAGTCCCTCGGGTCCCTCGTCGTCGAGGACCAGCCGGAGCGGGACGAGGCGCTCAACCGCCTCATCGACCGCGTCGGCGAGCTGGCAGGTCACGGCGGCACCGCCTACTACGACGCCATCGACACCGCGTACGCCGACATCAAGGCCTCACCCGAGGAGGGCGCCACCACCTCGATCGTGCTGATGACCGACGGCGAGCAGAACGGCGGGCAGTCCTATGCCCAGCTCAGCAAGAAGTACGAGGCGGCCTACCGCGACCTCGGGGTGCCGCTCTACGTGGTGCTCGTCGGCGATGCCGCCACCTCGGCCGACGCGAGCATCGAGCAGCTGGTCGACTTCGCCGAGCACACCGGCGGCCGCGAGGTCGTCGCCGAGGACGCCGCCGACCTCCGCAAGATCTTCCAGGAGATCCGTGACTACCAGTAGGCCCGAGTCGACGCTCGCCACCATCATCAACTCCGGGTTCACCACCGCCGGAGCGGTCCTCGCCGTGCCGCTGGCCGGTGCCGCCGTCGCGACGAGCGCATGGGGCTGGGCCGTCGGCGCGGTCGGCGCGCTCGCGATCGGCGCCGGCACAGCGGCCGCCCGCGCGAACCGACGCCCTCGGCCTTGGCACCAGCCGCCGCCACCGCGTGGGATCGAGGGGCGACCGATCCACACCTACTACTTCCTCTCCGAGACCCGCATCGCGATGCTGCACGCCCAGCTCTTCCGCGGCGAGGTCGGCACCGTCCTCCGCGAGGTCGTCAGGAGCTCCTCCGGCAGCGCGGAGGCCGGGCTCGACGTGCCGCCGGTCAAAGCGGTGACAAAGTACGCCCGCGACGTCGCCAGGAAGTACGCCCAGGAGGCTCGACCCACCCGGGAGACCCTGGTCGGCGACGTGCTGGCCGAACTGCAGCAACGCGGGCTGCTGCACGAGCCCGACGGCGAGCTCGACCGGGTCGCCGGCCTGGTCGCGCAGACCGCTTCCGACGACCAGTTCCTCCAGTTCACCGTCGCCGGGCCGGACGTACGCCAGGCGATCCTCGCGGTCCCCGCGCCGGCCACTGACGGGCGCGACAACACCGGGACGCTGGAGCAGAAGAGCCATGGGCTCACCATCACCATGCACGTCGGCAGTCGCGGGAAGCAGGAGGACTTCGACGAGCTCGAGCACCGCGACAACGTGGTCGTGGTGGGCGTGCTCCGCAACCTCAGCACCGCCGACCGGACCGCGACCGTCCGGGTGATCGCGGTCTACTGAGCGACCCGGGTCCGCGGGGACCGCACGCACGCGGCAGACTTTGCACCATGCTCGAACCGACCGACCTCACCGCGCGCGCGATCGAGGCGCTACGTACCACCTTCGGCGCCGAGGCCACGGTGGTCGGGAAGGCGCCGGGACGGGTCAACCTGATCGGCGAGCACACCGACTACAACGCCGGGCTGGTGCTGCCGGTCGCACTCCCCCACGCCACCTACGCCGCGGCCGCGCCGCGCACCGACGGCCTCATCCGGATCACCTCGGGCCAGGAGCCGGAGCCGTTCACCGGCCACATCGACGAGCTCGGTCCGGAGATCGAGGGCTGGGCCGCGTACGTCGCGGGGGTGCTCTGGACGCTGCGCGAGGCCGGCCTGGTGACCGGTGGCCTGGACATGCACCTGGAGTCGTCGGTCCCGCTCGGCGCGGGCCTGTCCTCGTCCGCCTCGGTCGAGTGCGCCACCGCGGTGGCGGCGCTCGGCGTCGCCGGGCGGACTCTCGACGAGGATCTGCAGCGGGCGGTCGTCGCGGCCGGGATCCGGGCCGAGACCGAGGTCGCCAAGGCGCCGACCGGCGGGATGGACCAGTCGGTCGCGGTCTTCGCCGAGGCGGGCGGTGCCCTGCTGATCGACTTCGACTCCGGTGCCCACCGCAACGTCCCGCTCGCCCTCGGCGAGCGCACGATCCTGGTCACCGACACCCGGGTCAAGCACCAGCTCACCGACGGCGGCTACGCCTCCCGGCGCGCCCAGTGCGAGAAGGCCGCCGCCGACCTCGGGCTGCGCTCGCTGCGCGAGGCCACCCTGGACCAGGTCGAGTCACTCGGCGACGAGGTCGTACGCCGCCGGGCGCGCCACATCGTCACCGAGATCGCCCGCGTCGAGCCGACCGTGACCGCGCTCGGTAACGGCGACTGGGCCGCGATCGGTGACCTCTTCGCCGCCTCGCACGCCTCTATGCGCGACGACTTCGAGATCTCCGTCCCCGAGCTCGACCTGGCCGTCGCGACCGCGGTCGGCGCCGGCGCCGACGGCGCTCGGATGACCGGTGGCGGCTTCGGCGGCTCGATCGTCTCGATCCTCCCTCTTGACGCCGTGGACTCGGTCAGCGCGGCCATCGACAAGGCCTTCGCCGAAGCCGGCTACGGCGCTCCGGGGCACCTGATCGCCAGCCCGTCAGCGGGCGCGATGTTCACCGACGTAACTCGGTGAACATCGCACTGAATCAGAGCAGGCCCGCCTCGGCCAGCATCCGGGTCGCCGTGCCGGTCGCAGCCTGACGGGCCGCGCGGAGCAGATCGACGTCGGTCTCGGTGCGACCCGGGATCGGGTCGGCCGCATCGGGCGCGAACGTCAGCGTGTGCACGCCCGCGTGGCTTCCGGCCCTCATCTCGGCGACCGAGGCCCGGTAGCGGTCCGGCCGGCTGTGGTAGAGATCGCCGAGCTCGGGGTTGACCCGGCGCAGGTAGCGCTCGATGACACGGTCGGCCGACCCATACGCCGGCGCCGTGCCGAACGGTCGGGTCACCAGCACGATCGCGTGTGTCGCCCCGAGTGCCGCCGCCGAGGCCACCGGCACGGCCTCGACCAGCCCGCCGTCGAGCCAGCGGCGGCCGCGTACGGTCACCGGGAGCCCTCCGGCCAGGGGCAGCTGGCTCGAGGCGATCACCGAGTCGGCGAGGTCGGTGGGATCGGTGAAGTCGGTGAGCGGGACCGCCTTCGCGGTCACCACGTCGGTGGCCACCGCCGCCAGCCGCGGCGCCCCGTCACGCAGCGCGAGCGACCACTCGAACAGCTCCGCCGAACGTGCGGTGATCCCGCGGGTGTCCACCATCGACTTGCGCCGCAGCATCCGCCCGGCGCCGATGTACTCGGGCGAAGCGAACACCGAGGCGTACGACTCGCTGAAGGCGCCGATGGTCCCGGCTGCCACCGCGGTCGCGTTGGCAGCACCGGCGGAGGTGCCGACCACCAGGTCGACCGCATCCACCAGACCCTGGTCGGCGAGCACCGCGGCCATCGTCGCCGACAGCATCCCGCGCATCCCGCCACCTTCGATCACGAGGGCCAGAGTCGCCCCGTCATCCTTGTTCCCACTGTCCCCGCCACGACGGGACCGGAGCAGCTCGACCACTCCCGATTGCAATGCGTCCACATCTGGATTGTGACGCTACTGACGAGTAGGGCGTGGCATCGGGTCGCTCCGACACGCCCGGGCAGGGGCGCACGTCACACGTTGGCGGTGAGCCACGCCCCCAGATCGCGGGCGGAGCGGTCGACGACGCTGGCCCAGTCGAGGGCGGACTCGTCGGCGTTGTCGGAGACGTGCTTGACGACGCGTGCCGGGACGCCGGCCTCCCGGGAGGCCCAGGCGACGGCGAAGGCCTCCATGTCGACCAGGTGAGCGCGCTGGGCGAGCTCGGCGCGTACGACCGTGTCGGTGACGAAGAGGTCGCCGGTGGCGCAGACGATGTCCGACTCCCCGACCTCCAGCGCGTCCTCGACCGGGTGACCCAGCGCCCGGATGGCGGCGGACGAGAAGTCGTGGTTGAGCACGGTGCCGACCTCGTAGATCCCGGTGTGGCCGTCGCGCAGCGCGCCGCAGGAGCCGATGTTGACGACCTGACGGATCGTCTTGTCGGCAGCGAGCACACGCGAGACGGCCGAGGCGGACGCCACCTTCCCCATCCCGGTGATCACCACCTTGAGCCCGGAAGGAACATGGGCCGCCTCGGCCTTGGTCGCCGACACCACGAGAACACTCATGCCGCCGAACCCTACTGACCTACTTGAGCTCCGCCGACGAGAGCCCGAGGACCCGTCGCGCCACGATCAGCTGCTGGATCTGCTGGGTGCCCTCGAAGATGTCGAGGATCTTCGAGTCGCGGGCCCACTTCTCCAGCAGCTCACCCTCGGAGTAGCCGATGGTGCCGGCCAGCTCGACGCAGGACAGCGTCACGTCGGACCCCATCCGGCCGGCCTTGGCCTTGGCCATCGAGGCTTCCTTGGAGTTGGGCTGGCGGTTGTCGGCCATCCAGGCCGCCTGGAGCATGAGGAGATAGGCGCCCTCGTAGTCCGACTCGAGCTGAATGAACTTCGCCGCGGCCGCCGACTGCAGGTGAGCCGGCCGGTCGTAGTCGATCTCGACGCCGGCCTTCTCGAGCAGGTCCCGGGTGTAGTCGAGGGCCGCGCGGGCGCAGCCGACCGCCATCGAGGCGACCAGAGGACGGGTGTTGTCGAAGGTGGCCATCGCACCGGCGAAGCCCTCCTTGACGTTGATCTCCGGGCTGCCGAGAAGGTTCTCCGCAGGCACCCGGCAGTCGGTGAAGATGATCGTGGCCGTGTCCGAGGCCTTGATCCCGAGCTTGTGCTCGAGACGCTCGACCTTCATCCCCGGCGTGCCCTTCTCGACCACGAACGACTTGATCGCCGCCTTGCCGAGCTCCTTGTCGAGCGTCGCCCACACCACGACCGCATCGGCACGGTCACCGGAGGTGACGAAGATCTTCTCGCCGTTGAGCACGTAGTGGTCGCCGTCGAGCGTGGCGGTCGTCTTGATGTTGGCCGAGTCCGAGCCGGTGCCGGGCTCGGTGATCGCCATCGCAGCCCAGACGCCGTCGAAGCGCTCGTGCTGCTCGTCGTTGGCGACCGAGGCGATGGCCGAGTTGCCCAGGCCCTGACGCGGCATCGCGAGCGTGAGGCCGACGTCGCCCCAGCACATCTCGTTGACGGAGAGGACCGAGGACATGTTGGCGCCGTTCTTGACCTTGCCGTCGTCGGGCTTGGAGTCGCGGCGTACGCCGGTGGCGCCCGCGCCCTCACCCTGCCCGGACTCGGCCAGACCGTCGGCCATGGCGGCGAGCATGTCGAGCTCGGTGGGGTACTCGTGCTCGGCCTTGTCGTACTTGCGCGAGATCGGTCGCAGCATGTTCATCGCGACCTGGTGCACCTGCTCGCGCAACGGCTTGAGCTTCTTGGGGTCTTCCAGATTGATGGCCATCAGACCAGCACCGTGCCTTCCATGATCCCGATCGCACGCAGGTCGCGGTACCACCGCTCCACCGGGTGCTCCTTGACGAAGCCGTGGCCACCGAGCAGCTGGACGCCGTCGAGGCCGATCTGCATGCCCTTGTCGGCACACAGCTTGCGAGCCAGCGCGATCTCGCGGGTCGCGTCGATGCCCTGGGCCACCCGGCTGGCGGCCTTGTAGGTCACCAGGCGCATCGCCTGCAGCTCGATCGCGATGTTGGCGACCATGAACGCCACCGACTGGCGGTGGGCGATCGGCTCGCCGAAGGCCTCGCGCTCCTTGACGTAGGGCGTCACGTAGTCGAGGACGGCCTGGCCGACCCCGATCGACAGCGCGCACCAGGCGAGGCGGGAGAGGCGTACGGCCTCGGTGTAGGTCGAGCCGTCGGTCTCGCCGAGGACCGCCGCTGCCGGGACCTTCACGTCGGTCAGGGTCAGCTTCGTCAGCGAGGCGGCGCGTACGCCCATCGCCGGCTCGGACTCGATGCTCAGACCGTCGGTCGAGGACTCGATGAGGAACAGCACCGGCTTGCCATCGAGGGCGGCACCGACCACGAAGAGCTCGGCCTCGGCACCGCGGGCGACCAGCGACTTGGCGCCGTTGATGACGAATCCGTCGGCGGTCCGGGTGGCCGTGGTCGACGGGGAGAGCACGTCGAAGAGGACCTTGTCCTCGTTGAGGGCGAAGGCCGCGGCCGGAACCGACCCCTCGGTGAACGCCGGCAGGTAGGTCTGCTGCTGCTCGTCGGTGCCCCACAGGCCCAGGGCGGTCGCGACCGAACCAGGCGCGAGGGCGGCGACGGCCAGACCGAGGTCGCCCTTGGCGAGCGCCTCGGCGACCAGGGTGCCGGCGACCGCAGAACGGGTCTCGGAGATGCCGCCGAGCTCCTCGGGGACACCCAGGATCGGCAGCCCGATCTCAAGGCTCGACTTGAGCAGCTCTTCCGGCGCGGCGCAGGCTTCATCGGCCTCGGCCGCGGCCGGACGTACGACCTCGGCGGCGAACTCGGTGACCACGTCGACGAGCATCTGCTCGTCCTCGCTCGGGGTCAGGTCGAAAACGCCCTGGGGGATGGCGTTGGGCACGCGTACGCCCGGGACGCCCCGCTTGCCCTTCTTCTTGAACGCCCGGCTGGTCGCCGCGATCGTCTTGAACCCGCTGCGGGTCACCGTGAAGACGACCTGCTCGGTCTGCTTGCGGACACCGAGCCGGTCGAGCGCAGGGCTCTGCGAGAGCTTGCGCAGACCGGCCACGGCGAACCCGATCGGATCACGCGACTCGCCGGACGGGACGCCGTTCGCGATCCCGCCACGTAGGCCTTGGAGGATACTCATGGGTAGAACTGTAACTGGGAGTTACAACGCGGTCTACACTTCGGGGGGTGATGGCGGTAACAAACCACGCACGACTTATTTATAGGCTTGGCACATGGCCGACTCCTCGCTCGAATCCGCTCCTCCGATCGCGCCCCACGGCGCCCTGCCCGAGGGCGGGAAGGTGCGTCCGATGACGCGCTGGGGCACCCCGGTCATGCACCGGCCCAAGAAGAAGGTCGAGGTCTTCGACGCGGCGCTGGCCGAGCTGGCCGCCGACATGGTCGCGACGATGTACGCCGCCGAGGGTGTGGGCCTGGCCGCCGACCAGATCGGCGAGGACGTCGCGATCTTCGTCTTCGACTGCCCCGATGCCACCGGGCAGCGCACCGTCGGCATCGTCTGCAACCCGGTCCTGACCCTGCCCGAGGGAGATGACCGCCAGCTCGACGTCGATCTGGAGGGCTGCCTCTCCTTCCCCGGCGCCTTCGTGGACTGCGCCCGGCCCGACTGGGCCGCCGTCGACGGTCTCGGCCTCGACGGGGAGCCGGTCCACTTCGAGGGCAACGGCCTGCTGGCCCGGTGTCTCCAGCACGAGACCGACCACACCAACGGCACCGTCTTCGGCGACCGCATCTCCGCCAAGGCGCGCAAGAAGCTCACCAAGGAGCACGACCGCCTGGCCAAGGACTACCCCGCCGAGTGGCCTGTCGCGGGAGACTCCACAGCCTGACCCCCGAAGGAGATCCGCTCGCCGCGCCAACCTGACCTACGGAGAAACTGCTCCCAGCTCAGCGCGCCGGGATCGATACGTCGACTCCACTCCATGTCGCGGTCATTGCCGAAGTATCCGAACTCCACTGCGTACTCGGCCATCCCGAGGATCTCGTCAACCAGCAGAGGGTTCTCTCCGAGCTCGGGGAAACAGGTCAGCAGGCCCTCCCGAGAGTAGGCGCTGCGGTACTCGGCCTTGAGGCCGGTGACACGGGAGAACGCGTCGACCATCTCCCTGGGGGAGATGACATCACCGACCACGGGCAGCGCGGCCCCGAGGTAGGCGTCCGGATTCGACAACACCTCCAGGACGGCAGGTCCGGTCGCGGTGAGCGGGTCCACGAACGGGGCGCGGAAGTCTTCAGGGAGATAGAAGGGCATGTGCACGCTGTCGCCTTCGATGCGAGGAGCGTAGTACTCCAGCGCGTTGGTGTAGAAGAACGAGAGCATGACGAAGGTGTGCCCGATCGGCAGGGTCCGAATGTGCTCGGTGACGAGCGCCTTGTCAGTGAAGTGCGGGGCGTACTTGGTGCCCGATGACCTCTCGTCGACGTTCTCGAGTGCACTGAAGACGAGGTGCCCCACACCTGCCTCGACCGCAGCATCGGCGAGCTGGCATCCGAGGGGGAACTCATCGTTGGATGGCGGCGCAACCGGTGGCGTCATGAGGAAGGCCCCGTCAGCCGATCCGAATGCCCGCACGAGCTCGCGCTGATGTCCCGGTTCCAGGGGAACCGTGACGATCTGTGCGCCCATTCTCGCGAGGTTCCGGGCCTGGGCAGAGTCGGCTGCTCTGGTCAGGGCTCGCACCCGAAACCGCCCGCTGTCGAGCAGGGAGGCGACAACGCTCCTTCCCTGCTTGCTGGTCGCACCCGCGACGACGATCAACGGCTTTCTGGCATCAGACATCGTGCTTCCTTCTCTTGTGGGCCCGATGCCGTGCGGGCAGCCAACAGCAGCGCCGGCCGCGCCCTGCACCGAGCGTGAGCAGGTTCCGATCATATCGTTACATCGCGATATGTAAATGCATGCTGTCGAGAGCGCGGGACTCAAAGCGTCACATCGAGATATGATGGTGCGTAGATGCGAGGAGGAGGAGACCGTGGCTAATTCACACGCAACAGACCCAGGGAACATCAGCCCTCTGGAGGCGGTCGAGGGGCTGAAGGCTCTGGCGCACCCCGCGCGGTTGCAGATCATGGACTGGCTGCGGGACCCGCATGGCGAGTTCTCGCAGTGGGAGCCGATCGCTGATCGGGACGAGGTCGGGGTCTGCGTCAGCCATCTGCAGGCCAAGTCAGGGCTGGCCCAATCAACGGTCTCGTCGTACATGGCAACGCTGGAGCGCGCCGGTCTCGTCCGGTCCACGCGCATCGGCAAGTGGATCCACTACAGACGCGACGAGGACGTGATGTCCCAGCTCGCGGAGGTGCTCCGCGGCACACAGCGCCCGTGAAGGCTCTTGTTCGCGAGCTAGGACATCCGGTCCACGACGTACTCGGCGATGGCGAGGCTGGAGGTCGCGGCCGGGCTCGGCGCGTTGCGCACCGAGGTGATGCCGTCGGCATGGTGGATGACGAAGTCGTCGACCAATGACCCGTCGCGCTCGACGGCCTGGGCCCGCAGCCCCAGCCCCGCGCGGGTGACGTCCCCCGCGCCGATCTCCGGCACGTAGCGCTGGGCCTCGCGCATGTAGGCCTGCTTCGACAGTACGCCGCGAAGCTCGGTGATTCCGGTGCGCCAGTGCTCTGCGGCGAACCGCCAGAACCCCGGCCACGCCAGCGTGTCGACGAGGTCGCGCGGGGTCAGCGACGTCCGACCGTAGCGCCGGCGACTGAGCGCCAGGAAGGCGTTGGGACCGACCTCGAGACCACCGCTCACCCGGCGGGTGAAGTGCACCCCGAGGAACGGGTAGCGCGGGTCGGGGACCGGATAGACCATGCCACGGACGAGATCCTGCTTCGCGGCACTGACCTGCATGTACTCACCGCGGAACGGGACGATCCGGGGCGCCTTCGGGCCGCCGGTCAGCTCACCGAGCCGGTCGGACTCCAGGCCACCGCAGACGACCAGGTGGTCGACCCGGGTCCGGCCGGCGGGCGTCTCGACCTCGATCCCGCCCGTGACGCGGTGGATGCCGGTCACCTCCTCGCCGAGGCGTACCTCTCCCCCGGCTTCCGTCACGCTCCGGCCCAGCCCCTCGGCGACGGCGACGTAGTCGATGATCGCCGTTCTCGGGGAGTGGAGGGCGGCCAACCCCGCCGCGTACGGCTCGATCTCCGTGATCTCCTCGGGGCCGACTCGTCGCAGGCCCGGCACGCCGTTCTCCGTCGCCGTCTTCTCCAGCGCGTCGAAGCGCCCCATCTCTGACTCGTCGACCGCGACGACGAGCTTTCCGCACTCCTCGAACGGGACCTGGTGCTCGGCGGCGAAGTCCTTGAGCAGGTCACGGCCGCGCGTGCAGAGCTGCGCCTTGAGGCTGCCGGGGCGGTAGTAGATCCCGGCGTGGACGACGCCCGAGTTGTGGCCGGTCTGGTGGGCGCCGAGCCTGTCCTCCATCTCGAAGACGATCACCGTCCCGGCCGGGCGGCGGCGCAGGATCTCCCGCGCCACCGCCAGCCCGACGATCCCGCCGCCGACGACTCCGGTCGTGGTCAACGCGCCTCGGCCCCGGAGAGAAGCTCGCGGACCTGCATGGTGGCTCGGCATGCCGCGGCACACTTCCCCGCCCACTTCAGCGCATCCTCGAGGGTGTCGACGTCGACGATGATGAAGCCGCCGAGGTGCTCCTTGCTCTCCGGGTAGGGACCGTCGGTGACCACGCCGGCCTCGTCGACGGTCCAGGCGTCCTCGAGACCGCCCTTGATCCCACCGCCGAAGACGAACACGCCCGCCGCGATGGCCTCGCGGGTCATCGCCGAGGATGCTTCGGCGATGTCTGCCACGTCCTCGTCGCGGTAGTCCACCGCTTCGTCGCGGAACGAGATCAGATACTTGGTCATCTACAACCTCCTGTTTCGGGCAGCGCTCGTCGCCACCCCTTACTCGCTCCACGAACGGGTCCAGCCACTTTCGACAGATCCTCGGAAAGAACGTACGCCGCGGCTGGCCTCATCGCCCCCAGAACCCGGCGAACTTCTCGGCAAGGCGAAGCCCCTGGCGATGGCCCGCCCGAGCCGCGGGCGGTCGCGTGGCCGGGTTCATCATGTTGTCACCGAAGGCCTCTCTCGAGTCGGCGTCAGGGAGGATCGTCTCCACCCTGCTGCCGCCCATGCGCAGCTCGTCGACCTGTGCGGAGAGATCGCTGCGCCAACCGGCCGGATGCCGAGTCCGGCCACCCAGCGGCGACAGCACGAGCACCCTCCCACACCCCACCGCCAGGTCGGCGTTCTCGCTCGAGCGCCGGTAGCCACCGTCGATGTAGCGACGCCCGCCGATCGCGTACGCCGGGCCTCCCGCGCAGCTCGCGGCGACGGCGTCGACCAGGTCGACGCCACTGTTGCGGTCGAGCTCGACGGGTTCACCGGTGTCGGCGTCCACAACGGTGAGGAGGATCCTGCTCTCCGGCCAGTGCGGGCTCGGCAGCCGGGCGGCGACGGTCTCGCGCCAGCGCTCCCGCCCGGCCGCGCCCGCGGCCTCGGCGAGCTCGATCGCGTCCGCGCCGATCCGGCGCCGCATGTCGGGCAGGTCTGCTGATGCCGCGATGATGGCGTCGGTCCGCTCGAGGTGAGCCGAGGAGATGGGGCCGCGCGGCCCTGACGTGGCCTGGGGAGTCGGCGCCGAGAGGATGGCGTCCAGCAGGTCGGCCGGACTCGCGCCGCCGAACTGCGCCGCGGCCGTCGCGCCGGCGGAGGTGCCGATGATGAGATCTGCCTCGGTCACATCGAGGCCGCCGTCGTGGAGGCCGGCGATGACACCGATCAGCCAGGCATTGCCGGCCGATCCGCCACCGCCGAGGACGAGTGCGCGCTCGCTGAGGGGCTGGGTTCTCGTGTTCATGGGAGTCGCCTTTCGGAAGGTTCCGCAGGCGCTCCCGGTGGCTCAGCCCTGAGTCGGGCTCAGCCGCACGATCGTGGCTGGCGGGGAGCACCCGCTGTGGACGTTGCGTACACGGGTCTCACCTCCTGCCGTCGGATCACGATCGCGACGACGCTAGCACGGGACACGGCGCGGCTCACTCCGAATACCGTCACGATCATGGGTCTGTGGCTTTACGGTGAGCGAGTGATGAAGACCTGGTCGATCCTGCGCCTCACCATGGCCGTACTGATCCTCGCCGCGATGGTGGCCGAGTTCCGGGGAGCGATGAGCACCACGCCCGCGGAAGGCTCCAGCATGGCGACGGTGGTGGTGAACTACTTCAGCTACTTCACGATCGAGTCGAACCTCATCGCGGCTGCGGCGCTCATCGCCGCAGGGGTCTGGGCGCTGACCCGCGACGCTCAGGAACCGACCTGGATGGCGCTGCTGATGGCGGCGGCGACAACGTTCATGGCCATCACCGGGCTGGTCTACAACCTGCTGCTGCGCGGCCTCGTTCCGGCCGCACACCCGTGGGCCAACGAGATCCTGCATCTCATCGGCCCGTTGTTCCTGATCATCGACCTCTTGGTCGCTCCCCCGCGCCGACGCTTGCCGTGGCGGGCTGTCGGGGCCGTCGTCGCGTTCCCGATCGTGTGGGCGATCTACACCCTGGTCCGCGGCGAGCACGTCGTCAGCCCTCTGACCGGCGACCCGTGGTGGTACCCCTACCCGTTCCTCAACAACCACCTGCACGGCTACGGGGTCGTCTTCGCGTACGTCGTCGGGATCGCCGCTGCGTTCACCCTGGTCGCCTGGGGCGTCGTCGCGGTCGGACGTCGGCGCTCCCCCGAGGCCGTCGCCGACGAGAAGGATGCCGGGCTCAGCCCTGCCTGATCATCCAGCGCTCGGGCGCGTCAAGCGGCTCCCAGCCGTACTTCACGTAGAGCTCGTGGGCGTCCTCGGTGGCGAGCAGGGTCCGGCGGATCCGGTAGGGCTCGAGGTCGGCGAGGATGCCCTCGATCAGCAGCTTGCCGATCCCCTGGCCGCGGGCGCCCGGGTCGACGATCACGTCGCACAGCCAGGCGAAGGCGGCGAAGTCGCTGACCACGCGGGCGAAGGCGACCTGGTTCCCGGCCGCGTCGTAGACGCCGTAGCAGCGGGACCCCTTGTTGGCCGCGTCCTGCACCTCCCGCGTCCGGTCGCTGGCCCAGTAGGACTGCGCGAGCATCCGGTGCACCCAGTCGGGGTCGATCCGGCTCTGGTCGGCGGAGAAGGCGTACGCCAATGGCTTCTCGCTCGTCGCCGGCTCCGCGCTCAGCAGGCCGAGCAGGTCGTCCGGCTCGGGCTCGGGCCGCGCGACCTGGGGCGCGACGGCGGGCGCCTCGACGGCCCCCGCGAAACCCGGACCGGGGTCCGGCGTACGGCCCTGCTGGTAGGCTAGGGCGGCACCGTTGGCGAGCCTGTCGGCAGCCTCGTTGAGCGGGTGCCCGGAGTGACCCTTGATCCACTCGAACCGGACGTTGCGGCCCTGCATCGCCGCGTCGAGATCCTTCATGATCTCGACGTTGAGGACGGGCTTGCCGTCGGCCTTCTTCCAGCCCTTGCGCTTCCAGCCGGCCATCCACTTGGTGACCGAGTTGATGACGTACTTGGAGTCGCAGTAGACCAGTAGCGGCTCGCCGGTGTGGGCCGTCTGCCGCAACAGGTCGAGGACCGCGGTCAGCTCGCCCTGGTTGTTCGTCCCGTGCGGCCACCCGCCACAGGCCCAGGTGGACTCGTCCACATACCAACCCCACCCCGCGGGCCCCGGGTTCCCGAGCGCCGAACCATCAGCAGCAGCCACAATCGTCACGCGCCCATCCTGCCAGCCGCGTGCCGGCCCGCTCCGGGCGGTCAGGGGTTGACGCGCGGACCGGACGCGGTGGAGCCGCGGACGACCAGCTCGGGGTGGAAGACGAACTCCGAATGCGGCGTTCCGGTGCCGGCGATCTCGTCGAGGATGGCGCGGACGGCGGCCTGGCCCATCGCGTGGACCGGCTTGCGGACGGTGGTCAGCGGCGGGTCGGTGAAGGCGATGAGCTGGGAGTCGTCGTAGCCGACCACGGAGACGTCCTCGGGGACCCGCAGGCCGCGCGAGCGGGCGGCACGGATGGCGCCCAGCGCCATCATGTCGCTCGCGCAGACGATCGCGGTGAAGCCTTCGTCGAGGAGCGCGGAGGCAGCAGCCTGGCCGCCCTCGAGGGTGAAGAGGGAGTCGCGGATGTGGCCCTTCTCGATCTCCTCGGCGCTCAGCCCGAAGCGGTCGGCCATCGTGGCCACGAAGCCCTCGATCTTGCGCTGGACCGGGACGAAGCGGCGGGGGCCGACGGCCAGGCCGATCTTGGAGTGGCCGAGCGTGGCGAGGTGGGTGACCGCCAGCTGCATCGCCTCGCGGTCGTCGGGCGAGATGAACGGCGCCTTGATGTCGGGGGTGAACCCGTCGAGGAGGACGTACGGGACGCCCTGGGCGCGCAGCTTCTCGTAGCGCGTCATGTCGGCGGTGGTGTCCGCGTGCAGACCGGAGACGAAGATGATCCCGGTGACGCCGCGGTCGACGAGCATCTCGGTGAGCTCGTCCTCGGTCGAGCCGCCGGGGGTCTGCGTGGCGAGCACCGGGGTGTAGCCCTGCCGGGTCAGCCCCTGCGCGATGACCTGCGCGAGCGCGGGGAAGATCGGGTTGTCGAGCTCGGGCGTGATCAGGCCGACCAACCCCTCGCTGCGCTGGCGCAGCTTCACCGGGCGCTCGTAGCCGTGGACGTCGATCGCCGCCAGCACCGCCTCCCGCGTGGCCGCGGCGACCCCGGGCTTGCCGTTGAGGACGCGACTGACCGTCGCCTCACTCACGCCCGCATGGGCCGCGATGTCAGCAAGACGGGCAGAGGCTGGTGTTATGGGCACGGTCACATCATGCCTCCTCCCTACACGGCCTGCAAGAACTTTCAGCAAGTTTGCAATTTTTGCTGAAAGGCTCTTACATTCTCCTCGACGCGGGGTTACCTTCGTCACACCACCGGGCGGACTCCTCGCCCGGCCCCATATCGAAGGAGAACTCATGCGACGTGGCATCGTGGCCACCGCAGTGGCGGCATCGCTCGCCCTGGCGGCAACGGCATGTGGCGGTGGCAGCGGCGACAGCAGCGACGGCCCGGTCACCATCACGTGGTGGGACACCTCGAACGCAACCAACGAGGCGCCGACGTACCAGGCCCTCGTCAAGGACTTCGAGAAGGCCAACCCGGACATCAAGGTCAAGTACGTCAACGTGCCCTTCGACCAGGCACAGAACAAGTTCGACACCGCGGCCGGCGCCAGCGGCGCTCCCGACGTACTGCGCGCCGAGGTCGGCTGGACGCCTGCGTTCGCGCAGAAGGGCTTCCTCGCTCCCCTCGACGACACCGAGGCGCTCGAGGAGAAGGACGCCTTCCAGCCCAACCTGATCAAGCAGGCCGAGTTCGACGGCAAGACTTACGGCGTCCCGTTCGTCACCGACACCCTCGCGCTGGTCTACAACAAGGCGCTCTTCGAGAAGGCCGGCATCACCGAGGCCCCGAAGACCTGGGACGAGCTCAAGGCCGACGCCGCGACGATCAAGTCCAAGACCGGTGTCGACGGCTACTGGGGCTCGACCTCGGCCTACTACGCGCAGCCGTTCCTCTACGGCGAGGGCACCGACACCGTCGACGCCGAGGCCAAGAAGATCACCATCTCCTCCCCGGAGGCCAAGAAGGGCCTGACCACCTGGCAGGGTCTCTTCGACGGCGAGGGCCTGCACAAGGCGGACACCACCGCCGACGCGTACGCCCACATCCAGGACGCCTTCGTCAACGGCAAGGTCGCCGCGATCATCCAGGGTCCCTGGGAGATCACGAACTTCTACAAGGGCTCGGCGTTCCAGGACAAGAACAACCTCGGCATCGCCACCGTCCCGGCCGGCTCGACCGGCGAGGCCGGCGCCCCGACCGGCGGTCACAACCTGTCGATCTACGCCGGTTCGGACGAGGCGCACCAGGAGGCCTCGGCGGCGTTCGTGAAGTTCATGACCTCGGCCGACACCCAGGCCCAGATCGCCCTGAAGAACTCCACGCTGCCGACCCGCGACGACGCCTACACCGACGAGGTCAAGGCCGACCCGGGCATCGCCGGCTTCCAGACGGTACTCCCGGCCGCCCAGCCGCGACCCGAGCTGCCCGAGTACTCCTCGCTGTGGGGTCCGATGGACCAGGAGCTGCCGAAGATCGCCTCCGGCGCCGAGACCCTCGACAAGGGTCTGGCCACGCTGGAGACGGCCTTCGCCGACCTGCTGCCCGACTTCTCGAAGTGAACCTGAGCCAGGAAGACCACGTCATCCGATGACTCTGACAGCACCAGCGCCCGCCGCCGAGACCCCGCGGTCTCGGCGGCGGGCGCCCCGCCCCCTCCAGCGCGCGCGAGACTCCTACAGCCGCTACTGGTACGCCTACGCGATGGTCGCGCCCGTCGTGATCGTGCTCGGCGTGCTCGTCGGCTACCCGCTCCTGCGCGGCTTCTACCTGACCCTGACCGACGCCAACAGCCTCAACTCGGCACGCACCATCGGCGTCAACACGATCGACGCGACGTACAAGTTCATCGGTCTGGACAACTACGCCGAGATCCTGTGGGGCCCGTCGGCCTACGACCGCTTCTGGTCCCACTTCGTGTGGACCATCGTCTGGACCGTCACCTGCGTCGTCCTGCACTACGTGATCGGCCTCGGGCTGGCGATGATGCTCAACCAGCGGCTGCGCGGGCGCGTGGCGTACCGGCTGCTGCTGATCCTGCCCTGGGCGGTGCCGACGTTCGTCACCGTCTTCGCCTGGCGGATCATGCTCGCGGACGCGGGCGTCATCAACTCGATGCTCAACACGATCGGTCTCGCCACACCGAGCTGGCTCGAGGACCCGACCTGGCAGCGTACGGCCGCGATCATGGTCAACACCTGGTGCGGCGTGCCGTTCATGATGCTCTCCCTGCTCGGCGGGCTGCAGTCGATCGACGAGAACCTCTACGAGGCGGCCGAGATCGACGGCGCCAACGCCTGGCAGCGGTTCCGCCACGTCACCCTGCCGGGGCTGTCGTCGGTGAGCTCGACCGTCATCCTGCTCGGTGTGATCTGGACCTTCAACCAGTTCGCGATCATCTTCCTGCTCTTCGGCAACACCGCGCCGGACGCGCAGATCCTGGTCACCTGGGCCTATCGACTCGGATTCGGGCAGCAGCCTCGCGACTTCGCCATGTCGGCGGCGTACGGCGTGCTCCTGCTCGCGATCCTGATCGTCTTCACGTCCTTCTACTACCGGTGGTTGAAACGCAATGACCAGTTCGCCTAGCCTCAACGCGCCCAGGACGAACCAGCGCCGCCGCGGAGAACTCGGCCCGGTCGCACGGGTGGGCACGCACGTGACGCTCACGGTGGCGTCGCTGATCGCGCTGTTCCCGATCGTCTGGCTCGTCTATCTGTCCCTGGGACCTGACAAGGACGACTACCTCCACCCCGGCGGGATCTTCGCGAAGGCGACGCTGGACAACTACTCGTTCGTGCTGACCAACACCGCCTTCTTCAACTGGCTGTGGTCGACGCTGGTGGTCGCCGGGGGCACGACCCTGTTCGGCGTGATGTCGGCGGCGACGACCGGCTACGCGGTCTCCCGGATGAAGTTCCCCGGCCACCGGCCGCTGATGTGGGTCCTGCTGCTGACGCAGGCGTTCCCGATCGCGGTGCTGATCGTGCCGATGTACGAGATCTTCTCCCAGCTCCGCCTGGTCGACTCGCACTTCGGCCTGATCCTGGTCAACTGCACCACGATCGTCCCCTACTGCTCCTGGCTGCTGAAGGGCTACTTCGACACCATCCCGGTCGAGCTCGACGAGGCCGGCATGATCGACGGACTCACCCCGTTCGGTACGTTCTGGCGGCTGATCCTGCCGCTGGCTCGTCCGGGTCTCGCGGTGGCCGCGTTCTACGCCTTCATCACCGCTTTCGCGGAGGTCGCGTTCGCCTCGACGTTCCTGCTCGACGACTCGAAGTACACCTTCGCGGTCGGGCTGCAGAGCTTCGTCAGCGAGCACGACGCGCAGTGGAACCTGATGGCCGCCACCGCTGTCCTCATCGCCATCCCCGTGACCGTCTTCTTCTATCTCGTCCAACGACACGTCGTCACCGGTCTGACCGCCGGCGGCGTCAAGGGCTGAAAGGTTTTCTGTTGATGTCCTCCGAGTGGTGGCGTGATGCCGTCATCTACCAGGTCTACCCACGCAGCTTCGCCGACAGCGACGGCGACGGCACGGGTGACCTCCCCGGGATTCGGTCCCGACTCCCCTACCTCCGCGACCTGGGGGTGGATGCGGTCTGGCTGAGCCCGTTCTACGCCTCACCGCAGGCCGACGGGGGCTACGACGTGTCCGACTACCGTTCTGTCGATCCTCGGTATGGGACGTTGGACGACGCTCGCGCGCTGATCTCCTCGGCGCACGAGCTCGGGCTGAAGGTCATCGCCGACATCGTCCCCAACCACTCCTCCTCGGAGCACGTGTGGTTCCAGCAGGCCCTCGCCGAGGGGCCGGGGTCGCCGATGCGGTCGCGCTACCACTTCCTGCCCGGACGCGGTGAGAACGGCGAGGAGCCGCCCAACGACTGGGACTCGATCTTCGGCGGTCCCGCCTGGACCCGGGTGCCCGACGGCGAGTGGTACCTCCACCTCTTCGCCCCCGAGCAGCCCGACTTCAACTGGAACTCCCCAGAGGTCCACGCCGAGTTCCTGGACATCCTGCGCTTCTGGCTCGACCTCGGCATCGACGGCTTCCGCATCGACGTCGCCCACGGCCTGGTCAAGGCCGAGGGCCTGCCGTCCATCGGCCACGCCGACCAGCTCCACCTGCTCGGCAACGACGTGATGCCCTTCTTCGACCAGGACGGCGTCCACGAGATCTACCGCACCTGGCGACAGGTCCTGGCGGACTACCCGGACCGGATCTTCGTCGCCGAGGCATGGACGCCCACGGTGGCGCGGTCGGCCAACTACGTACGTCCTGACGAGCTGCACCAGGCTTTCAACTTCGAGTACCTCGACACCGCCTGGGACGCCGCTGCTCTGCGCAAGGTCATCGACAGCTCGCTGGACGCGATGCGCCCGGTCGGCGCTCCGGCGACCTGGGTGCTGTCCAACCACGACGTCACCCGGCACGCCACCCGGTTCGCGAACCCGCCGGGGTCGGGGACCCAGATCCGAACGCCGGGCGATCGTGAGCTCGGGCTGCGGCGGGCTCGCGCGGCCACCTTGCTGATGCTCGCGCTTCCGGGATCGGCGTACGTCTACCAGGGCGAGGAGCTCGGCCTGCCCGACGTCACCGACCTGCCCGACGAGGTCCGCCAGGACCCGTCGTTCCACCGCGCCAACGGCCAGGACGGCTTCCGCGACGGCTGCCGGGTGCCGCTGCCGTGGACCCGGTCGGGCTCGTCCTACGGCTTCGGCGACGGTGGCTCCTGGCTGCCGCAGCCGGCGGAGTGGGGCGACCTGAGCGTCGAGGCCCAGGCGGGTGTCGAGGGTTCGACCCTCGAGCTCTACCGCTCCGCCATCCGCACCCGTCGCGAGGTCTCCGGCCTCGGCGCCGGCGACGCGGTGACCTGGCACGACGAGGCCCCCGCCGGTGTCCTCTGGTTCGAGCGTGACGGCTTCGCCTGCACGGTCAACACCACCAAGGAGCCCGTACGCATCGCCGCCCCCGGCCGCGTACTCCTCTCCTCCTCGAGCCCCGTGCCCGTCACCGACGGCTCCGCGGAACTCCCCGCCGACACCACCGTCTGGTGGCAGATCTAGCCGAGACGTCCGGAGCGAGGTCGAGCGGCGAGCTTACTCGTCCGCTCGCGCCGAGCGAGGGAGTAACCGCGCGAAGCGCGGAGAAGTCACCCCCGTCGGCCGAGTTGGCACATCAGTGCCAACTCGGCCGACGTGCGTGACGGCTCGGCCGACGCGGCTGACGCCTCGGCGCTAGCGGCGGGCGGTGACGTAGCAAGCGACGGCGGTGGCGGCGGCTACGTTGAGGGAGTCGATGCCGGCGGACATCGGGATGATGGCGCGGCGGTCGGCCGCCTGCTGCCAGCGTGGGGAGATGCCGTGGCCCTCCGAGCCGAGGACAAGAGCGACCTTGTCGACTCCCTCGACGGCCTTCTCGATGTCGACGGCGTCGTCGGCGAGGGTCAGGGCGACGGTGGTGAAGCCGGCAGCGGAGAGGGAGGGTAGCGCTTCGTACCAGTCCGGCAGGCGGGTCCACGGCAGCGCGAAGACCGCGCCCATCGCGACCTTGATCGAGCGGCGGTAGAGCGGGTCGGCGCAACGCGGCGCAAGCAGTACGGCATCGAACCCCAGCGCGGCGCCCGACCGGAAGATCGCGCCGACGTTGGTGTGGTCGACGATGTCCTCGAGCACCAGGACCGAACGGGCGCCCTCGAGCACCGACTCGACCGACGGCAGCGGCCTACGCTTCAGCGACGCCAACGCACCGCGGTGCACATGGAACCCGGTCACCTCCTCGGCCGCCTTCTCGCTCATCACGTAGCACGGCGCATCCGTCGTGGCGAGCGTGTCGGCGAGCCCGTCGAGCCACTTCGGCGCCATCAGGAACGAGCGCGGCTCGAAGCCACCGGCGACGGCCCGACGTACGACCTTCTCCCCCTCGGCCAGGAACAGCCCTTCCGACGTCTCGAGGGACTTGCGCAGCTCGACGTCGCGCAGGTCGCGGTAGTCCGCGAGCCGAGGATCGGCGGGGTCGGAGATCTCGATGAGTTCAGCCATGGTCAGGCGACCTGCACCGAGTCCTTCATGTCCCCCGGCACTTCCTCGGGGAAGGAAAGGACCAGGTGTCGGCCCAACGCTGTCGCGACCCGCGCCAGGGTGTCGATCCGGTTGCGCGCCCCTCCGCCCTCCTCGAGGCGGGAGATGACCGACTGCGTCGTACCCATCCGCGAGGCCAGCTCGCGCTGACTCAGTCCTGCCTCCGTACGCAAGTCGTAGATCAACTGCCCGAGGGCGAGATCCTGCTCGACGCTGGCCCTCGTCTCCTCGGACGGGGCGGGACGCTCGGCCCGAACCTCGGACCAGCGGGAGTAGTTCGCCATGGTTGTCCTCCTAGGGATAGCGCCGGGCACACTCGGCCGCTGCCTTGCGGGCCCTGGCCACCTCGCCGCGCTCGTTGTCTCGTTGTTCGTGGAACGTCGTCAGAAGGATGATCCGTGCATCGTTCGTGAACCTGTAGGTGATCCTCCGAGCAGTCGACCCCAGGGTGAAACGCAACTCGAACAGGCCGTCCCCCAGGCTCCGCGAGAGCGGCATCCGAGCGCGAAATCCGAGATCGGCCAACCGATCCACGATCACCACGGCTCGACCCCACTCCTCATCGCTCAGAGCATCCAGCCACTTCACGACCTCGTCATGAAGCTCGACCTCCATGCTCATGATCGCATCCACGCGATCATCGCACAACTGCGATCATCACACGACGGTTCACCGCGCTGGCACAGCACAAGGCTCATGAGACGACCGTAGGAGATCACTCATGGCAACGAGTCGACGGCGCGCCGACCCGACCAGGCCTAGAAGAAGTCCGGGTGGGCGACGCGGACGACCTCGCCGACGACAATGATCGCCGGGGGCTGGACGTTCTGGTCGGCCAGGGTCTTCTCGAGGGTCTCGAGGGTCGCCAGGACCGTACGCTCCGTGGGCATCGTGCCGTCGCAGATGACCGCGACGGGGGTGCCGGGCTCGCGGCCGCCATCGAGAAGAGCGGTCGCGATCGCGGGGGCGTTCTGGACGGCCATCAGGAGGACCAGCGTGCCACCGAGCTGAGCGACGGCGGACCAGTTGGTCAGCGAGGTGGGGTCGCCCGGCGGGACGTGGCCGGAGATGACGGTGAACTCGTGCGCGACGCCGCGGTGGGTCACGGGGATCCCGGCGACGCCGGGCACCGTCACCGGCGAGGTCAGACCGGGGATGACGTGGACCGGGACGCCGGCTTCACGGCAGGCGAGCACCTCCTCGAAGCCACGACCGAAGATGAAGTTGTCGCCGCCCTTGAAGCGTGCGACCGCCTTCCCCGCCAGAGCAGCCTCGACGATTATCCGGTTGATCTCCTCCTGCTGGGCCGAGCGGCCTCGGGGGAGCTTGGCGACGTCGACGAGCTCGACGTCGGCGGGCAGCTCGGAGAGCAGCTCTCGCGGCGCCAGCCGGTCGGCGACGACGATGTCAGCCTCCATCAGAGCCTTGCGGCCGGCGACCGAGATCAGCCCGGGGTCACCCGGGCCGCCACCGATCAGGGTCACTCCGGGCACGCGCTGACGCTCGTGCGGAGCGATCAGGTCACCGGAGCGCAGCCCGTCGAGGATCCGGTCGCGTACGCCCGCCGAGCGCCGCGGGTCACGGTTGGCCAGCACGGCGATGGTCAGGTCGCCGTCCTGTCCGGTCGCCGGGGTCCAGGCGGTGGCCTGCGTGCCGTCGTCGGAGCGTACGCAGAAGATCCGTCGCTCCTCGGCGGCGGCCGAGATCGCCTCGTTGACGTCGGCGTTCTGGGTCGCGGCGATGACGTACCAGGCGCCGTCGAGCACATCGGCCGAGAAGCGGGCCTGGTGCCAGGTGATCTCGCCCGAGCCGAGCAGCCCCTCCAGGGCAGGGGTCAGCGACGGCGAGACGACCTCGACCCGCGCCCCCGCGGCGATCAGCGCCGGCACGCGCCTTTGCGCCACCCGGCCACCACCCACGACGACCACCCTCCGCCCCTCCAGGATGAGACCGGCGGGGTAAGGAACGGCATGCTCAGAACTCATGGGTACATCCTCGCCCAACACCGGGGCGCGGCCTGACAACGGGTCGATTCGCGGACTGGTGGCGCGTCTTGGAAGTTCCTGGATGCTTGGCGTCGTCAGGGTGCGTGCATCGCAAGGCGGCGTCGCGAAGTCATACCGGGCGTCTTTCGAGCGGTGCCAACGCGGCGAGGTGCGTGCCATGGCGGCGCGAAGCGCCTAGGAACTTCCGAGACGCGCCACTAGGTTGGTGGGCATGGCACTCGATCGTCCGGTCAAGCCGGATCCCTACTCGCTCATGCCCGCCCTCCCCTCCTTCACGCTGACCAGCCAGGACGTGACCGACGGCCAGCCGCTGAAGCAGGACCAGGTCTACGACGGTGGCAACACCTCCCCGCAGCTCAGCTGGAGCGGCGCACCGGAGGGGACGAAGTCGTACGTCATCACCTGTTTCGACCCCGACGCGCCTACCCCCAGCGGCTTCTGGCACTGGGCCCTGGTCGACGTCCCCGCCGACGTGACCGAGCTGCCGGCAGGTGCCGGGGCCGGAACCGCCGAGCTCCCGGGCAAGGCGTTCCACGTCGCGACCGACTTCGGCACCAAGGACTTCGGCGGCGCCGCTCCCCCGGCCGGTGACCAGGTCCACCGCTACTACTTCGTGGTCCATGCCGTCGGCGAGGAGACGCTGGGTGTGGACGACGGGGTGACCCCGGCCGTCGTCTCCTTCAACCTGGCCTTCAAGGCACTGGCCCGCGCCGTCGTGGTGGGCACCTACCAGCACTGAGTTCCGACGCGGGAGTCCTGAGGTCACCGGGTGACCTCAGGACTCCCACGTCATCCAGATGCCAGGTGGGTCAGCAGCGTCGGCGTACGACGGTGCTCGACGTCGGCGGAGAGGCCGAACGCGAGGAACATCTCGCTCAGACACCGCTCGAACTGCCGCCTGCCGCTGAAGAACCTGCTGATGATGGCGCGGTCGGGGAACCCGGCGTGGATCAGGCCCAGCACCTCGCTCTGGCGCATCGTCAGTCTCGCGATCGCATCGGGATCGGCGTCGGGCGACACCTCGACCATCCGAGAGATGACCTCCGGGTCGACGACGACCTCACCCGACGCCACCCTGCCGACGACGTCGAGGAAGTGCGGGATGGTGCGTACGCGGGACTTGCGCAGGTAGCCGAGACCGCCGGTGCCGGTGCTGGCGAAGACGGCGGCCGCGTAGGTCGTGTCGACCGAGTCGGCGAGCACGACGATGCCCATCTCCGGCACCTTCTCGTGCAGCCGGAGGGTGGCGCTGATGCCCTCGTCGTCCGGGCCCAGCCGGGCGTCGGTCACGACCAACGTGGGCAGCGTGTCGGTCGCGGCCTGGACGAGCGCCTCGGCGTCACCGGCGTCGGCGACCACCTGGTAGCCACCACGCGCGAGCAGGGCCGTGAGTCCAGCACGAAGAAGAGGCGACTCGTCGGCAACGACGACGCTCGGCTCATAGCTGGGCACAACGGCTCCGCTCGGTCCTGGGGGTAGCGGTCGAGACGCATTCTGTCGCACATCCTCGCAAACCCCCGGTATCTCGCGCCCGTGTTCACTTCGGCAGCCGAAGGAAACCCCGCCCGGTCAGAACTCCGGCGGCCCCTCCGAGGCCCGCTTGAGCAGCGTCTCGAAGGACGTCGGGTTGGCGAACTCGTCCTCCACCAGCGTCCGGTGCGGCGCCGGGGAGGGCGTGCCGCCACCGACGGCCAGCAGGGCAGCCAGCTCGGCGGCGGCACGGTCGACCCGCTTGGGAAGCTCCGGGCCACCGGCGAAGTCCTCGGTGGCGGCGAAGACCCCGGTCGGGACGACCACGGCGTGCAGGTAGGTGAAGAGCGGCCGCAGCGCGTGCTCGAGCACCAGCGAGTGCCGGGCGGTGCCGGCGGTGGCGGCGATCAGGACCGGCTTCGCGTCCAGGACGCCCTGCTCGAGTACGTCGAAGAACGTCTTGAACAGACCCGAGTAGGACGCGGAGAAGACCGGCGTCACCGCGATGACGGCGTCGGCCCGGCGCACCTGGTCGATCGCCGACTGGAGCGCCGGCTTGGCGAACCCGGTGAGCAGGTTGTCGGTCAGCTCGTGGGCCAGGCCGCGCAGCTCGACGTGCTCGACCTCGACCTCCGCGCCCCGAGCCTGCACGGCCCGGGTCGTGGCGTCGCCGAGCATGTCGGCGAGCAGCTTGGTCGAGGACGGGACCGACAGCCCCGCGGAGACGACGACGATCCGGGTCACAGCTCCCCCTCGAGCACCTTGGCGACCTCCGGGTCGCTCAGGTCGCGGTCGGACGAGCCGGTGGCGGCGTCGCCCTCGGCGTAGACGGTCGAGTCCTTCGCGCCGCCGGCCTTCTCCACCAGGGAGGCGTGGGTCGGGGCGTCCGGGACGCCGGGCTTGCGCAGCTTCGCGAACTCAGCGCGCAGGGTCGGCAGGATCTCGCCGTAGAGGTCGAGCTGCTCCAGCACCGTCTTCAGCGGCAGACCGGCGTGGTCGAGCAGGAAGAGCTGACGCTGGTAGTCACCGACGTACTCGTGGAACGAGAGCGTCCGCTCGATGACCTGCTGCGGCGAGCCGACGGTCAGCGGGGTGGCCTCGCTGAAGTCCTCCAGCGAGGGGCCGTGGCCGTAGACCGGGGCGTTGTCGAAGTAGGGCCGGAACTCGTTGATCGCGTCCTGGGAGTTGTGCCGCATGAAGAACTGCCCGCCCAGCCCGACGATCGCCTGGTCGGCGGTGCCGTGGCCGTAGTGCTCGAAGCGCTGCCGGTAGAGCTGCACCATCTGCTTGGTGTGCGAGGCCGGCCAGAAGATGTGGTTGTGGAAGAAGCCGTCGCCATAGTACGCAGCCTGCTCGGCGATCTCGGGCGAGCGGATCGAACCGTGCCAGACGAACGGCGCGACGCCGTCCAGCGGCCGCGGGGTCGAGGTGTAGCCCTGTAGCGGCGTACGGAACCGGCCGGACCAGTCGACGACGTCCTCGCTCCACAGCCGGCGCAGCAGGGCGTAGTTCTCGACCGCCAGGTTGATGCCCTGGCGGATGTCCTTGCCGAACCAGGGGTAGACCGGGCCGGTGTTGCCGCGGCCCATCATCAGGTCGACGCGGCCGTCGGTGAGGTGCTGGATCTTGGCGTAGTCCTCCGCGATCAGCACCGGGTCGGTGGTGGTGATCAGCGTGGTCGCGGTGCTCAGGATGATGTTCTCGGTCTTGGCACCGATGTAGGCCAGCGTGGCGGTCGGGTTGGATGCGATGAACGGCGGGTTGTGGTGCTCACCGGTCGCGAAGACGTCCAGGCCCACCTCCTCGGCGTGCTTGGCGATCTCGACGGTCGCCTTGATGCGCTCGTGCTCCGTCGGGGTCCTGCCGGTCGTCGGGTCCATCGTGACGTCACCGACGGTGAAGATGCCGAACTGCATACCCATGGTTCCCTGCCCCTTTCGTGGACTCTTCCACGATAGTTGAAATCCGAACTACTCGGCAAACAGTTGCTGGATCAACGTTATTCCAGGAAACCCCTTGGCGTACGCAGGCCCCGTTGTGCCAACGTACGTCAGGTGTCCGGGGCGCTGCATTCACAGATGAGTCTGTACGCCGCGATCGCGACCAGCTCCTTTCGTCGCTACTCCACCTACACCGCGGCGACGCTCGCCGGGATCTTCACCAACTCGGTCTTCGGCATCATCCTCAGCTTCGCCTACCTGGCGCTGTGGGAGCAGAACCCGTCGGCCGGCGGCTACGAGGCCGACCAGGCGGTCACCTTCGTCTGGATCGGGCAGGCGCTGCTGATGACGATCGCGCTGTGGAGCGGCGGCTCGACCGACGACCTCGCCGAGCGGATCCGCAACGGCGACATCGCCGTCGACCTCTACCGTCCCGTCAGCGTCCTCGGCTGGTATCTCGCCGCCGACCTCGGCCGCGGGCTCTACCACTTCGCGACCCGGGGCGTGGCGCCGACGATCGTGGGCGCGCTGCTCTTCGGGCTGGTCACGCCCTCCCCCGCCGGCGCGGCCGGGTTCCTCGTCAGCGTCACGCTCGCGGTGGTGGTCAGCTTCGCCGTCCGCTTCCTCTTCGCCGCCAGCGCGTTCTGGCTCCTGGACGCGACCGGTCCACGGGTGCTGCTGAGCGTGCTGGCCACCTTCTTCAGCGGGCTGACGCTGCCGCTCAACCTCTTCCCCGACGGCCTGCGCCAGGTCGCGCTGGCACTGCCGTTCGCCTCCTACATCCAGACCCCGGCCGACATCTGGCTGGGCCGTCACACCGGGCTCGACATGCTCGCCGCGATCGGGCTGCAGGTCCTGTGGGCGGTCGTCCTCCTGGGCATCTGCGCGCTCGTGCTGCGTGCCGCGACCCGCAAGGTGGTGGTCCAGGGTGGTTGAGCACGTTGCTCACGCGGTGCGCGCCTACTGGCTCATCGCGCTGCTGTGGATCCGGGCGGCGATGGCCTATCCGCTCTCGTTCTGGACGATGACGGTCGGCGGCATCCTGATCACCTTCCTCGACTTCGTGGCGATCTGGCTGATGTTCAGCCACGTCGACACCTACGGCGGCTTCACGCTGCGCGAGATCGCCCTGCTCTACGGGGTCACCTCGATCGCGTTCCGGATCGCCGACATGCTGGTCGGGAGCGTGGAGAAGATCGGTCAGAAGGTGCGGAGCGGCGATCTCGACGCGATGATGACCAAGCCGGTCCCGGTGCTGGTGCAGCTGTGCGCCGACCGGTTCGAGCTGCGCCGGCTCGGTCAGATCGCCCAGGGCATCGCGGTCTTCGCGTGGGCGGCACCGATCGTGGACTGGAACCCACAGCGCCTGCTGGTGCTCGTGGTGGCGCTCGTCTCGGGTGTGGTCATCTACTTCTGCGTGTTCGTGATCTTCTCGACGATCCAGTTCTGGACCACGGACGCCTCCGAGTTCGCCAACGCCTTCACCTATGGTGGCAACACGATCATGCAGTATCCGATGACGATCTTCCCGCGCGAGGTCGTCCGGTCGCTGACCTACCTGCTGCCGCTGGCGTTCGTGAACTGGTATCCGTGCCTGTTCCTGCTCGGCCGCACCGATCCGTACGGCGCCCCGGACTGGTTCCGGTTCGCCTCGCCCCTGGCCGCGCTGGTGCTGGTCGGCCTGACCGCGCTCGTGTGGCGCCAGGGGCTTCGTCGTTATCGATCCACCGGGAGCTGATGTGGCACTGATCGAGGTGCGGGACCTGTCCCGAGACTTCACGATCCGCAAGAGAGCGGGCCGGCTGAGACGTACGTCGGTGGTGAAGCACGCCGTCCACGATCTCTCCTTCGAGATCGACGCCGGCGAGATGGTCGGCTACATCGGACCCAACGGCGCCGGGAAGTCGACCACGATCAAGATGCTCACCGGGATCCTGGTGCCCTCCGGCGGGTCGGCGCGGGTGGCAGGCCTCGAGCCCTCCCGCCAGCGCCGGGAGCTGGCCCGGCGGATCGGGGTGGTCTTCGGGCAGCGTACGTCGCTGTGGTGGGACCTGCCGCTGCGCGACTCCTTCGAACTGCTGCGGCGGATCTACCGGATCCCCGACCAGACCTTCCGCCGCAACCTCGAGGACCATGTCGCGCTGCTCGACCTCGGTGAGCTGATGGACACCCCGGTGCGGCAGCTGAGCCTGGGACAGCGGATGCGCGGCGACATCGCCGCGGCGCTGCTCCACGACCCCGAGATCCTCTATCTCGACGAGCCGACGATCGGTCTTGACGTCATCTCCAAGGGCCGGCTGCGGGAGTTCCTGCGCGCCCTCAACCACGAGCGTGGGACGACCCTGATGCTCACCACGCACGACCTGCAGGACATCGAGGCGCTGTGCGACCGGGTCATCGTCATCGACCACGGCACCGCCGTCTTCGACGGCCCCCTGCCCTCCCTGCGAGCCAACGGCGACGCCTCCCGCACCCTCGTCGTCGACCTCGTCGACGAGGCCTCCCCCATCGCCATCGAGGGCGCTCGGGTCGTGAAGGTCGAGGGCCCCCGCCAGTGGCTCTCCTTCCCCGCCGGCGCCTCCGCCGCCCCATTGGTCGCGCAGGTCGCCGCCGCGTACGACGTCGCCGACCTCTCCATCCACGAGCCCGACATCGAGGACGTCATCCGGCGGCTCTACTCCCGCTGAAGCTCAGTGACTAGGCGACCAACTGGTGAGGCTGGGAGAGGGTATCGCCGCGCCTGTACATGCCGATGACACTTCGTGCACGGATTCACGAAGTGTCATCGGCATGTACAGACGGCGGATACTCCGATCCAGCGAAGCACGGGCGGGGACGACCTTGATGGTCACCGACCGGAGGGTGCGGGCGATCCGGCGACGTCGTCTGTTCCGACGTCGGTGAGCTCGCGGTTTCTCTTTTACAACCGGGTGATCTCGCGTAGCGTCTGATGACGAAGACCCCGGAACGATCCCTGGCAACAGCCACATCGCCGGGGTTTCGCCTTGCTCGGGCCCGTGCGGCTGACCCTAGGCCAGAGCACCGACAGTCTCGGCTACTCCTCGAGCAGCTGGAGCAGGCGCGTGGTGGTGCGCCAGGTTCGCACCGTCATGCTGGAACACGGGCATGCTCATGAACCTGGTTCAGGACTCGAGGCGGAGGACGGCGAGGTCGTCGGGCTGGCGTGAGAGCTCGGCGAGGGTGTGGCGGAGGCGGTCGAGGAGGGACTCGATGGACGACGCGGCGACCACGGTGTCGGGGTAGCGGACGCGGATTGCGAGGCCGGCGTGGGTGCGGGAGAACCAGATCTGTACGTCGTCGGCCAAGGTCGAGGCGGAGATGTGCTGCGCGTCGCGGTCGAGGTGGGCCGAGCCGCCGGGGACGTGCCGGTAGTCGACCCAGGAGACGACGAAGACGTCGTTGCGGGTCTGCACCAGCGGCTCGGTGAGAGAGCCGAGGACCTGGTCGAGCGGCACCGACCCGAGGCGTACGCCATGACGGACCGAGTCGCCGGCCTCGGCCAGACCCAGATCGGTGAGCGAGGCCGGGACGGTGAGCGGGACTGTGGTGGTGTACCAGCCGATCGATCGGGTCAGCGGTTCTGCAGCGCGGGTGGAGACCGGCGCCATCGTCTCCAGCCGGTCACCGCCGCCGAGGTCGGAGACTGCGGTGGCGAGGGCAGCCAGGACAGCGGCGTACGTCGAGGCGCCGCTGTTGCGGGCGCGGGCGCCGATGCGGTCCATCAGGTCGGCGTCGGCCAGCGGGGCCACGGCGGTGGCCTGGGCGGCCCTCTCCCCCGGCTCGAGGCCGAGCGGCAGCGGGAAGGTCGGCAGCCGATGGCCGCGGCTGCCGAGGAACTCACCCCAGCCGCGCAGGAGCGGGTCGTCGGCGCCGACCCAGGCGGGGCCGTCGGCTCCGTGCTCGACGGCTTCGAGGAACGACCTCACCGGCGGCAGGGACGGCTCGTCGCCGCCCTCGGTGAAGGTGGCGTAGAGGTGGGCGAGCTCCTCGACCGCGACGGCGACCGAGTGGGCGTCGCAGTGCAGGTGGTCCATGCCGAGGACGATCGTGGAGCGGTCGGGGCGGGAGATCGCGGCCGGCAGGAAGGCCGGGTAGGCGAACGGCCCGCACCGCTCGTCGAGGGCGGCGTGCAGCGCGACGCGGGTCTCCTCGACGGTGCTGGTGTGACCGACGGAGGTCACCGACCAAGTGAGAGTGCCGGGGTGGTGCCGGCGGGCCTGGAGCCCCTCGGACCCGGCGACGACCTCGAGCTGCAGGCTGCCGTGGCGGGCGAGGAAGGCGCGCCAGGTGCGGGACAGCGCGACCGGCTCGATGGGCCCGTCGACGTCGAAGGCGGCGGCCAGCCAGACGGTCGGCGCCCCGGCCATCGCCCCGGCGAGGTGGTTGCGCTGGTTGAGCGAGAGCTCGGCGGGCGCACCGTGGGCGGGAGCAGAGAGGTCCCAGCGGAGCAGCGTGCCCGGCCGGGGCTCCCACAGGTCAGCGGTCGTGACCAGCATGTCCGGTCCCGATGATCTGGTTGGCATCGACAGGGCGCACCGGCAGGCCGAGGTCGGCGAGCACGTCGTGGAGCGCCTCGAAGAAGGTCGCCACCGCTCGTCCGCCCTGCTCGGTGTCGGGGCTCTGGGTGGCCATCTCGAAGCGGTCGGCGAAGCGGTTGACCCACAGGCTCGCGTTGGCGGTGCGGCCCTCACCGGTGAAGTGCAGCCCGGTGTCGAAGGGGGTGGTCCCGGCGCCGGGGAACTTGCGTACGTCCAGGTAGGAGACCATCTGCGGGCTGGCCAGCTCGGTCGGCGCGAGCACGCCACCGGCGACCATCGCGCCCAGCGGCACGTGGACCGGGGTGCGGGCCAGCTCGCGGGCGGTACCGAAGGCCTTCTCCGCCGCGAGCACGGTCTCGGGGAAGGTCTCCCCCAGCGGCATCGAGACGGGGGCGAAGTTGCAGAACCAGCCGTGCGACGTCGCGGTCTGCTGCGACCGGGTGCCCAGCACGGTGATCCCGAGGTAGTCCGAGCTGCCGGTCAGGCGCTGCTCGACGTGGGCCAGGAGCGCGAAGACGCCACTGGTGAACCGGCCGCAGGCGGCACGGCAGAGCTCCTCGAGCGAATCCACCGCCTCGCCCTCGAGCGCGGTCCAGGTCCGGATCCGGACCGGTGCGGTCTCCCCCGGGGCCAGCCCGAGGTCGACCGGGAACCGCGGCAACCGCCCGCCGTGGCGCGAGACGATGTCGACCCACTCGCGCACCGCCGGTGTCTCCGCGTCGCACTCGGCGGCGAGCTGCTGCTCGGCGGCTGCGTACGTCACGAAGCTGTCGGCCCCCGGCAGCTCCGGCGACGGGGCTCCCAGGGCCGCGGCATAGGCGGCGCCGAGCTCGGCCGGGACCATCAGCTGCGAGGCGCCGTCGGTGAAGGCGTGGTCGCAGCCCCAGAAGTATGTGAAACCCTCCTCGCGCACGATCGCGCCGAGCAGGAACGGAGTCCAGGAGTCGGGGCGGCACTGCTCGTCCCACAGGCTGACGAGCAGGTCCTGCCAGCCACCGGACCAGTCGGCCGGCGCCTCGACCTCGACGGCCTCGAAGGCGATCGCCTCAACGGGCACGAGGTGTCGCTCCGGCCTGGCGCCGGAGAGGTCGAACCACGTGCGCAGCCCCTCGTGACGACAGACGAACGTGGTCAGCGCCTCGATGTAGGCCGCCTCGTCGAAGGCCACGTCGAACTCGCCGCACGTCCCGGTCCAAGCGCGGTGCACCCCGCCCGCACCGGCCTTGGAGGCATAGGCGTTCAGGTGGTCGGCCTGCAGGAACGAGGGCGCTCCGGGAGAGACGGGCGCGGCATCTGCCGCCGACTGGCACTCACGGCTCGGGCGCAGCACGACCACCCGGCCCGGAGCCGGGGAAAGCTCCGCGAGCGCCCCGATCCTCATGCCGTACCCTCCAGCTCGGCGGTCTCGGGCTGCGCGATCTCCTCCAGGAGCCCGCTCATCCCGCCGATCAGGTCGCGCACGACCCGTTCGGCGGCGACGGTCTCGGGGTAGCGCGTCGAGACGTTGAGACCGCCTCGGTCGCGCACGAGCCACAGGTAGACCTCGTCGTCGGCACGCACGGGGGCCCGCAGCGTACGGGCGTCCCACTCGTTCCAGCGCTCGGCGCCGGAGATGAAGCGGGTGTCGACGAAGGTGACGACGAAGTGCGGGGCGTCGTCGACGCCGAGCAGGTCGGCGACCCGCGCGAACGGCTGCGGGACCAGCGGCTTCGCCGCGGCGAGCGCGGCCTGGACGCGGCCGGCGACCTCGGGCAGCGTGGTCGCGCCGGTGATGTCGAGGGTGATCGGGACGAGGCCGACGTACCAGCCGACCGCGGCGGCGTGCTCGGCGGTGTAGCGGGTGTGCATCGGCGCCACGAAACGCATCCGCTGCACGCCGTGCTGGGCCCGCAGGACATACGCCATCGCCCCCATCATCCCGGCCTGGAAGGAGACGCCGGCACCCTTGCACAGCTCGCCCAGGGCCCGGGCCTGACGGGGGTCGCCGAGCCACTGCGAGAGGCTGGCCTGCGTCAGCGGCGACGCCGATGCGGGTACGTCGGTGATGCCCGTCACCGGGAAGTCGGCGAACCGAAGTCTCCCGTCGGGACCGGTCAGCCAGTCGCGCCAGACCCGCACCGACTCGCTCTCCAGCGACATCGCCTCGCCGGTGACCCGCTCCTCGGCGGCATGGTCGACGTGGCTTCCGGTGGTGGCCGCGGACAGCTCCGCGAACGGCTCGCCGGCCAGTGCCCGCTCGTAGAGCGAGGCGATCTCCTCGAACCAGAGCAGCTGGGAGTAGGCGTCCATGACGCCGTGGTCGGCGCCGAAGACCAAGGTGAAGCCGTCGGCGTCGGCCACTGTCGCGAAGACGACGTAGGGCCAGGCCGACGGGTCGATGTGATCGGCGAGGAAGTCCGAGACGCAGCCCCGGGCGTCCTCGCCGTCGAACCGGCCGAGAACGGTGGTCGTCATCGATACGTCAGCGGCGGCGACCGCACGGCGCCGCCGGCCGGCAGGCCTCTCCTCGACGGTCCCGCGCAGCGCCTCGTGACGTCCGATCCAGGCGCGGAGCGCGAGGCCGAGCGCCTCGGTGTCGAGCTGCCCGTGCAACCGCATGATCGAGCCGATCCAGGAGCCAGCCTCGGCGGTGTCGAGGTGCAGCTCGTGGTTGTGGGACAGTCTGCGGTCGTCGTCGACCCAGGCGCTCGGCTCCGCGGTGGGGATCCACGCGGTCACCTCACCCGGGGGTACGTCGTACGCGGACAGCTCGGTGTACTCCATCGGAGGTGGAGTTCCTCTCTGAGGTGGGGGCTCATTGCGGCAAAACGCCATCTCGGGGACCCGAACGAACCTCAAGAACGCCGTAGCCCGAGAAGGCGACCAGCCTGGGACGACAGCGATGTCGTCCCACGTCGCGGCCTATTGTGCACACAGGTCCGCACCCGAATTCGACCGCCCCCGGACGTGGGAATCGCCACACTTCTTTATTGCCCCCGGGGGTTTACATGACGTATCAACTCCGATTGACTCCTCCCTCCGCGCGCGCTATCGCTGTGTGATCTCGCCGGGCCTCTGCCCGGCCGCCCGCCAATCTCGAGGACTCCCCCATGCCCGTTGCCACCCGTGCACCGATCGACAACTCCGGCCGCCTGCAGTTCGCCGACGACCTCTTCGCCCGCCGCCATCGCGGCCTCGGAAGTCCGATCGCCAACCAGTGGATCTGGCGGCTCAACAGCCCCTACGACGCCGACCGGCTGCGCTACATCGCGGCCGGACTGGCCGAGGGCGGGCTGTCGCGGAGGCTGCACCGGGCGAAGTTCCCGGGGGCTCGCGACCTGTGGACCAACGCCGACCGGGAGTCGATCGAGCTCTACGAGGAGATCCTCCCCGTCGGCGAGATCACCGACTGGCTCCAGGAGCGTCACAGCGACCACCTCGACCCGCACCAGGGCCTGACCTACCGGCTCACGGCCATCAACCTCGACGACGGCACCTCGGTCGTCTCGATGCTGCTCGCCCACGCGGTCGGCGACGGTGGCTCTGTCCTCGACGCCGTGTCCCGGGCCTCCCGCGGCGAGCCACTGCGGCTGCCACCCGCTCCCGCCAAGGGCTGGGATCGCCTCCGCGCCGAGGCCGCCGACAGTCGCGCCCAGTGGCGTGCCGTGCGCGACTGGACCAAGGCCCGTCGTCAGGCGAAGAGGGACGGCACCGCCGCCCTGGCCACCAAGGCGCCCCGCGTCTACCCGGAGGCCACCCCGAACCCGACGCCCGAGGCCTGGCGGATGCCGCGGATGATCGCCGAGTTCGACACCGAGACGATGACGAAGATCGCCGCCGAGCACGGCGGCTCGACCAACGCCTGGTTCATCAACGTGGTCGCCGACCTGCTCGTCCGCATCGACCACGTGCCGGTCGACCGGGGCGACGTCCCGGTCTCGCTGCCGATGAGCGACTTCCAGCCCGGGGACGTACGCTCCAACTCGACGCGCGTGGCCATGGTCGAGGTGCCGCGCGACGTGCTCGACAAGCGCGACCTCGCCGCGATCAAGAAGCTCTCCAAGGCGGCCTACATCCGCCTCGGACAGGCCGGCCCGGGGCTGGTCCCGGTGCCGCTGGCGATGATGCAGATGCTGCCCGACGCCGTGCTCGACAAGCTCCCCCAGCCGCCGGCTGCGGCATGCATGGCCTCCAACCTGCCGCAGCTCCCCGACGACTACCGCTACGCGATGGGTACGGACGTACGCCTCGTGGCCGGGCTCGCCGGCTACCAGAACGCGACCGCGCAGGATGCCTACGACGTCGGCGGCGGGATCATCTCCTGGTTGATCCAGTCGGGGCCACGTACGACGCTCAACCTCGTCGCCGCCGAGCCCGACCGCGTGCCCGACCTGGACTTCCTGAAGAGATTGGTCGTCGAGGAGCTCGGCTCGTGGGGTCTGACCGCCGAGGTGTGGTGACGTGCCCCAGCCCGAGATGCTGCCCTCGCTGCCGCCCGCGAGCCTCGGCGCCCGCCCGGCACCGTTCGCTCCCGATCCCACCAACCGACTCACGTACGACGACGAGGTCTTCCTCCGCTCCGCGACCGTGATCGGCGTCCCGGTCGTGGCCCAGACCGCCTGGAGGTTCCCCACCGAGATCCCGGTCGAGGCGGTCCAGGACCTGGTCGACGAGCTGGCCAAGGGCCCGCTCAACCGCCTCGTCGTACGCCCGAAGGTCATCGGCGCGCGCTCCCGCTGGGTGCCGGCGACGACCGCCGAGCCGGTCCGCCTGCATCCCGACCGGATCAAGCCCGACCAGGTGGTGGGCTGGCTCGACAGCACCGCCGACGGGGTACCGTTCGACCCGGTGAAGGGCCCGCTGTGGGCGTACTTCATGGCCTACACCACCGACGGCGGCACGGTCGTGGCCTACAACGCCTCCCACATCGTCTGCGACGGCGGGATGAAGCTCGGCGCCGTGATCGCGGCCGTACGCCGCCAGCACCTGCCGCGCCTCCCCGCCTCCGAAGCGGAGCGCGAGGTGACCCGCAAGGACGACCGGCGCGACGCGCGCACGATGGCACGCGCCGCCGTTCGCGGCCTCCGGGAAGCCCGGAAGGCCGGGAAGGTCCCCGAGCTGGAGGCCCAGTCCTCCGAGAAGCGGCCGCTGCCCGGCCCGCAGGCCGACGACGACGTCGTCCACGAGGTCGCCAACGCCTCTGCCGACTGCCCCGTCGAGGAGTGGAACGCGGCCGCGGAGCGGGCCGGTGGCACCTCCAACGCGCTGCAGGTCGCGATCTCGGTCGAGGTGCTCCTCGAGGCCGGGATCGTACGCCCCGGCGAGCCGGTCAAGATGTCGCTGCCCGTCTCGATGCGCGGCCAGGGTGACCTGCGCTCCAACGCCACCTCGGGCATCTCGATCGCGGTCGAGACAGAGGTGCGCGACGGCGTCGGCCGGGTCACCGACCTGGCTCACATCCGGGAGCGGTCGAAGAGGGAGTTCTCAGCGCTCTTCAAGGGCACCCGCCCCGACCCGATCGCCCACATCGCGCCGCTGGCCCAGATGATCCCGGACAAGCTCGCCAAGCCGCTGCTCAAGGGGGTCGTCACGCCGCTGGGTCTCGCCTCCAACCTGGGCCGGCCCGACCCCGACTTCGTGGCGCCGTTCGGCGTGGCCGCCGACTCGATCGTCTTCCGCGCCCTCGCACTCGGCGCGACCCGCGGCGAGCTGCGCCGGATGCGGGGCGGGGTGACGTCGTGGTGGTGCGAGGTGGGCGATACCTGCACCTTCGGCATCCGCGCGCTCGACCCCGACGCGGTCCCCGACTCCGAGCGGCTGAAGGAGATCGTGACCACCGTGTACGGACGCTGGGGCCTGGTGCCGACCTTCTGGTGAGAGGATGCGGTCATGACGATCGACGTACTCGGTGAGCCCTACACCGTGGAGACCATCGAGCTCGCGGACGACTTCGAGGGCACGGTCGTGGCCACGCTGGTCAAGCGGCCGGCCGACGGCGACGCCAAGGGCGCCGTCCTCTACGTCCACGGCTTCTCCGACTACTTCTTCCAGAAGGAGTACGCCGAGTGGTGGACCGCGCGCGGCTACGACTTCTACGGCCTCGACCTGCGCAAGTACGGTCGCTCGTTGCGGGAGCACCAGTCGGGGACGTACGTCGGTGATCTGGTCGAGTACTTCGATGAGATCGACGCCGCCTGGGAGCGGATCACCGAGCGCGACGGCCACTCGCACATCATGCTCAGCGCCCACTCCACCGGCGGCCTCACGGTCTCGCTGTGGGCCGACGACCGCCAGCCCGACGCCCTGGCCGGGATGGTGCTCAACTCCCCGTGGCTCGACCTGCAGGGCTCGTTCCTGCTGCGCGGGGTCGCCAGCCCGGTGGTGCGCCGGATCGGACACCGGGCGCCGATGCGCGAGATCGGCCGCGACGTGAACGGCTTCTACACCATGTCGCTCCACGTCGACCACGACGGCGAGTGGGAGTTCGACCTCGGTCTCAAGCCGGTCGGCTCCAACCCGATCCGGCTCGGCTGGCTCAAGGCGATCCGCGACGGCCACGCCCGGCTCCATCGCGGCCTGGATGTGAAGGCGCCCGTGCTGGTGCTCTCCTCCGACCGCTCCAGCAGGCCGAGGGCGATGGGCGAGCTCGTCCACTCGACCGACATCGTCCTCGACGTACGCCAGATCCGCCGCTGGTCGACCGCCATCGGCAGCCACGTCACCTACATCGCGGTCCCCGGGGCGAAGCACGACGTGATCCTGTCGCGCCCCGACGTCCGCAAGCAGGCCTACGCCGAGATCGAGCGGTGGCTGGCGGCGTACGGCGTCTGAGCCCGACTGAACCCCGGCTGAGCCGGGTCAGTCGAGGGTCGTCTTCGGGCCCTTGAACCACCTCCGCGCGGACAGCCGCCACCACAGGCCGAGGACGACCAGGGAGCCGACCGTGAGGATCGGCGCGTAGTTGACCGACGCCCAGGAGAAGTCGTCGCTGGTGATCCATCCGGACGGCACGAACGGCAGGATGAAGTAGACCGAGATGATCGCGATCTCGGCGACGGCGACCAGGTTGAGCCACTTGTAGTGGCGGCCGAGGGTCCACTGCCCGGTCTCGAAGGAGTCCCCGGCCCGCCAGCGCAGGAAGATCGGGATCGCGAAGGCGAGGTAGAGGCCGATCACCGCGACCGAGGTGATCGCATAGAAGGCCAGCGGGATGCCGCCGACGCCCCACAGCGCGGGGAGCGTGATGACCGCGCCGACGACCGCCACCAGGAGCACCGCGTTCACCGGGACCTTCCTGGTCGGGCTGACCTTCGCCCACAGCGAGGAGCCGGGCACCGCGCCGTCGCGCGCGAAGGCGTACGTCATCCGGGACGCGCTGGTGAGACAGGCGGTGGCGCAGAAGAGCTGCCCGGCGGTGGAGATCAGCAGCACCACGAAGTGCCAGGAGTCGGGCAGCGCCTGACCGAAGATCACGTCGACCGCGCCACCGCCCGCGCTGACGCCCTCGGGGTCCTGAACCGCGAAGAGGAAGGCCAGCAGCAGGACGTACCCACCGACCGCGGAGTAGAAGATCGAGCGCCAGATGCCCTTCGCGGCGCCGTCGGCGGCACCCTGGGTCTCCTCGGACAGGTGCGCGGAGGCGTCGAACCCGGTGATCGTGTACTGCGTCAGCAGGAACCCGAGCGGGAGCACGAGAAACCAGTACTTCGCGTCGGCGTAGCCGGAGTTGTTGATCCGCTCGGTGAAGACATAGGCGAAGCTCTGGTGGTCGTCCGGGACGATGACCAACACCAGGACCACGATCGCGGCCCCGGCGACGTGCCACCACACCGAGATGTTGTTGATGATGGCCAGCAGATGGCTGGAGTAGATGTTGGCGAGCGCCGCCAGCACCAGGATCGCCAGGAAGATCAGGTAGACCCGGCCCAGGGTGTAGCCCTCGGCCCAGCTCGCGCTCAGGGTCGAGAGGGTGAGGTCGAGGAAGGTGGCGGCGCCGTACGCGACGCTCGCGGTCACCGCGAGCAGCCCGATCAGGTTGAGCCACCCGGTGAAGAAGCCGGCGGCTGGGCCGCCGAGCTTGGCCGCCCACCAATAGATGCCACCCGAGGTCGGGTACGCCGAGACCAGCTCGGACATGGTGAAGCCGATGATCAGGATGAACGCGGAGATGATCGGCCAGCCCCACGAGATGGCCACCGGTCCGCCGTTGTTCCAGGCCTGGCCGAACGTGGTGAAGCAACCGGCCAGGATCGAGATGATCGAGAACGAGATGGCGAAGTTCGAGAACCCCGACCAGGTGCGGGCCAGCTCCTGCTTGTAGCCGAGCCGGGCGAGATGTGCTTCGTCGTCGAGCTGGGCCGGCTCGACGGTTTCAGGTGCCTCAGGCATGGCACGCCTCCGGAATTCGTGGGGGTGGATGTGCCTGAGGCTAGAAACGGTCCGTGGCGGTCGTGGTCGCGCCAGGTAACGGCGCTGTGAAAGATCCATCCTTGAGCGCCACCCCGGTCGCGCCGAGCGCCCGGGCGCCGGCGACCAGGCTGGCGATGGTGCGCGCGGCGGTCGCATGGTCCAGACCGTGCGGTGGGCGGACGTTGGAGACGCAGTTGCGGGCGGAGTCGAGCACGCCCGGCCGTGGGTCCCAGGTGAGGTAGACGCCCAGCGAGTCGCTGGACGAGAGCCCCGGCCGCTCCCCGATCAGCACCAGGACCAGCCGCGCGCCCAGCGCCCGGCCGATGTGGTCGCCCAGCGCCACCCGGGCCTGGGTCGCGACCACCGGCGCGGCGAGGGTCGTGGCGCCGTCGAGGAGCGGGACCAGGTGCTCCAGGAGCGGAACCGCGTGCTTCGCCACCGCTTCGGCGGAGAGGCCGTCGGCGACGACGACCGCGATCTCGGCCCCGATCGGTCCGAGCTCCAGGTCGTTGCCGGGCACCCGGCCGAGGTCCGGCCGGGTCAGGTAGGTGGCCCGGTCCGGCGCCGCGGAGGCGACCACCATCGGCGTACCCAGTCCCAGGCCGGCGAGCGCCTCGACCAGCGTGTCTACGTCGAGCGGGAGATGGACCGCGTCGCGGGCGGCTGCGTGGGCTGCTCCGAAGGAGAGGACCTCGGCGGTGGGCAGTGCGTTGCCCGCGCGGCCGAGACCGATCCGCGCCGGCGTCGCACGTCGCAGCGGCTCCCAAAAGTCGCTCATCGGGCCAGCTCCTTCAGAACCGTGGCGGCCGGGTCGATGTCGCGTACGGAACCGTCCGGGTCGAGCAGACCGGCCGAGGCCAGCCACTCCTCGAGCTCGGGAGCAGGGCGTTTGCCGAGGACCTGGCGGGCGTAGAGGGCGTCGTGGAAGGAGGTCGACTGGTAGCCGAGCATGACGTCGTCGGCGCCGGGGACGGCCATGACGTACGTGCACCCGGCGACGCCGAGCAGGGTGAGCAGGGTGTCCATGTCATCGGAGTCGGCCTCGGCATGGTTGGTGTAGCAGACGTCGACGCCCATCGGCACGCCCAGCACCTTGCCGCAGAAGTGGTCCTCGAGCCCGGCGCGGATGATCTGCTTGCCGTCGTAGAGGTACTCGGGTCCGATGAAGCCGACCACCGTGTTGACCAGGAACGGCCGGAACGCCCGCGCCACCCCGTACGCCCTGGCCTCCAGGGTCTGCTGGTCGACCGGCCTGCCGCCACTGCCGAGATGGGCGCCGGTGGAGAGCGCCGAACCCTGGCCGGTCTCGAAGTACATGACCTCCTTCCCCACGGTGCCGCGCTCCAGCGACCGGGCCGCCTCGTCGGCCTCGGCCAGCATCGCCAGGGTCACCCCGAAGCCCTCGTTGGCACCCTGGGTGCCGCCGATCGACTGGAACGGCAGGTCGACCGGCAGCCCCGCCTCGATCAGGTCGATCGTGGTGGTGACGTGGGTCAGGACGCAGCTCTGCGTCGGGATCTCATAGCGGAGGCGTACGTCATCGACGAGCCGGAGCAGGTCGGCGACCGTACGCGGGTTGTCGGAGGCCGGGTTGATGCCGATCAGCGCGTCCCCGGACCCCAGGAGCAGGCCGTCCAGGATCGAGGCCGCGATGGCGCCCGGATCGTCGGTGGGATGGTTGGGCTGCAGCCGGGTCGCCAGGCGCCCCCGCAGGCCCATCGTCGTGCGGAAGCCGGTCACCACCTCGGTCGCCGCCGCCACCGCGATGAGGTCCTGGTTGCGCATGATCTTGGAGACCGCCGCCACCATCTCAGGGGTCAGCCCCGGCGCGACGGCGGTCAGCGCGGCGGTGTCCCGCCGCGCGGCGGCGTCGAGCAGCCACTCCCGGAGAGCCCCGACGGTCAGCCCGCTGACCTGCGCGAACGCGTCCTTGTCGTGCGTCTCCAGGATCAGCCGGGTGACGTCGTCGGACTCCGCCGGAACCACCTGCTCCTCGAGGAAGACGCTCAGCGGCAGGTCGGCGAGCACCATCCGCGCCGCGACCCGCTCGGTATCGGACCCTGCAGCGCATTCGGCCAGGACGTCGCCGGAGCGCAGCGGCGTCGCCCGCGCCAGCACCTCCGCCAGACCGTCGAACTCGAAGCCGTGCCCGTGGAGACTCTGCCGGTATCGCATGAGACCAACGGTAGAGCCGCAATATTTCCACGGCGTGAGGCTCGGGCGTCGCGGGGGCATGACGGGCCACAGGCACGGAACAACTCTCGAACCGAGCCGACACAACCAATCCAGAACTCGTTTTCAATCGGCAGCCGCGCCACCCCGGTGAACGGAAGGCAAAGACAGTGCGCGTTAGGGTGCTGTGGTCCCGAACCCAACCGGAAGGACAACAGTGTGACTTCTGAGAAGAAGACAGACAGTCCGAAATCCGCCAACCAGAATCCCTCTGGGCACAACCCCTCTGGCCTCATCAAGTCTCCCACGGGCGAAGTCGTCCCGCACCCCGCGCTGGACCTGCCGATCTCGAGCGAACAGGACCAACGCAAGGGAATCGACTGGGTGGTCTTCGGCATCGCGGCGGCCATCGCCATCGCGTTCATGGCCTGGGGCTTCATCAACACCGACGGCATGGGCAAGGTCGCCGGCGACGCCCTCACCTGGGTGCTGGACAAGGCCGGCTGGGTCTTCGTCCTGACCGCCAGCGGCTTCGTCATCTACATCATCTGGCTCGCCGTCAGTAAGTACGGCAACATCCCCTTGGGCCGTGACGACGAGAAGCCGGAGTTCAAGACGGCTTCCTGGATCGCGATGATGTTCAGCGCCGGAATGGGCATCGGTCTGATGTTCTACGGCGTCAGCGAGCCGATCTCGCACTTCGTCACCCCGCCGCCGGGCACCGGCGAGGCGGGCAACCCCGAGGCCATCCAGCACGCGATGGCGACCACGATGTTCCACTGGACCCTGCACCCGTGGGCGATCTACGCGGTCGTGGGTCTGGCGATCGGCTACGGCGCCTACCGCAAGGGCCGCGTCAGCCTGATCTCCTCGGCCTTCACGCCGCTGCTCGGCAAGAAGACAGTCGAGGGTCCGGCAGGCAAGGCGATCGACATCTTCGCGATCTTCGCGACCCTGTTCGGCTCCGCCACCTCGCTCGGCACGGGCGCGATCCAGATCGAGAGCGGCCTGCAGATCGTGGCCGGGCTCGGCGAGGTCGGCAACAACGTCCTCATCGGGATCATCGCGGTCCTGACCGTCTGCTTCGTGATCTCCGCGGTCTCGGGTGTGGCCAAGGGCATCCAGTGGCTCTCCAACATCAACATGGTGCTGGCCCTGCTCCTGGCGCTGTTCCTCTTCGTGGTCGGCCCGACGGTCTTCATCCTCGACCTGATCCCGACCTCGCTCGGCACCTACATCGGCGACCTCGCCCAGATGTCGGCCCGCACCGGTGTCGGCGGCGAGGAGACCTCCGCGTGGCTCGGTTCCTGGACCGTCTTCTACTGGGCCTGGTGGATCTCCTGGACGCCGTTCGTCGGCATGTTCATCGCGCGGATCTCGCGTGGGCGCACCATCCGGCAGTTCGTCGCCGGCGTGCTCCTCGTCCCGAGCGCCGTCAGCGTGATCTGGTTCTGCATCATGGGCGGCACCGCCATCGACCTGCAGCGTGACGGCACCGTCGACATCGCCGGTCTCGGCGGGGTCGAGTCGCAGCTGTTCACCACGCTCGACCAGTTCCCGCTGGCCACCGTGATGAGCATCCTGGTCATGGTCCTGGTGGCGATCTTCTTCGTCTCCGGAGCCGACGCGGCCTCGATCGTGATGGGCACCCTCTCCGAGCGTGGCGCCGAGGAGCCGAGCCGGCCGACGGTGGTCTTCTGGGGTGTCGCGACCGGTGTCGTGGCCATCCTGGGTCTGATCGCCGGTGGTGCGGATGCGTTGTCAGGTCTGCAGACGATCACGATCGTGGCGGCACTTCCGTTCGTGGTGATCATGGTCGGGCTGGCGGTCTCGCTGCAGCGCGACCTGGCCCATGACCCGCTGATCGTGCGTGGTCAGTACGCCGCGGAGGCGGTCGAGCAGGCCGTCATCACCGGCGTCACCGAGCATGGTGACGACTTCGCGCTCGCGGTCGTCGAGGACGACCACAGCAACGGCGGCGAGCCGGCCTCGGCCGACGGCACCGCCACCGCGGTTCCTGCCGACAAGGCCTGATGAGACACTGCAGCTGATGGCGGGGTCCTCCGGGACCCCGCCATCAGTCGTCTGTCAGCGGGGTCCCGGCGTAGGTCTCCAGGGTGACGAACTCCTCGACCGGCTGCCTGCGCAGCCTGGTGAGCTGCTTGACCGGCTTGCCCAGTGGGACGACCGCGGCGACGGCGTAGCCCTCAGGGGCGCCGAGCAGCTCGAGGAGCGCCGGCTCCTCGGCGGCCACCATCGTGGTGATCACCCCACCGAAGCCCTCGTTGCGCGCCGCGAGGAGCGTGTTCCACACCAGCGGATAGACCGAGGCGCCGGAGACGACACCCACCCGGCCCAGCTGGGAGTCGATGGAGGCGACCGCGCCGAGGTCGACCAGGAAGACGAGAACCACCGGGGCCGTACGCAGCGGCTCGGTCATCGCGTGCGGGACCCGGGTCGCGGCGATCTGCTCGTCGGTCACCGCTGTCGGGTGCACCGTGTTCCACGGCATCTCCCCCGCATTCTGCTGCGCCATGTACCTGCGGGCGCCCGTCGCGGTCAGCTCGACCAGACGCTCGCGGGTCTCCTGGCTGCGCACGACCACGACGTGGCCGCCCTGCCGGTTGCCGCCGGAGGGCGCGAACCGGGCGTTGTCGAGGATCCTGGCGAGGATCTCGTCGGGCAGCGGGTCGTCGGTGAAGTCGCGTACGGCATGGGTGGTCCGCATCGCCTCGTAGAGCTCCATGGCTCCATCCCAGCAGACTCAGCGCGGACTCAGCCCACCAGGAAGGCGACCAGCGCGGTGATACCGACCACGACGATCACACCACGGAGCACGTTGGGCGGCAGCCGGCGGCCGATCCTGGCACCCAGCAGACCACCGATCGTGGCGCCGACAGCGATCAGGGCGGCGATCTTCCAGTCGACGTCGGCAACGAGGGCGAAGATGAGCCCGGAGATGCCGTTGGTGATGGCGACCAGGACGTTCTTGAGCCCGTTGAGACGCTGCAGCGTCTCGGCGACCCCGATGCCGATGATCGCGATCATCAGCACGCCCTGAGCGGCACCGAAGTAACCGCCGTAGACGCCGAGCATCGCGATCGCCGGCCAGACCCACCAGCGCTCGCTACCGTCGTCGGGCAGGTCGCCGTGCCGTTTGGCGACCCAGCGGGAGATGCGCGGACCGGTGATCACCAGGACCACACCGAGCCCGATCAGCACCGGGACGATCGCCTCGAAGGCACCCGGCGGCAGCACCAGCAGCAGGATCCCGCCGACCGCGCCACCGATGAGCGCCGCGACCCCGAACCGCAGGATCCGTCCGCGCTGCCCGGAGAGCTCGCGACGGTAGCCCCAGGCACCGGCCAGCGAGCCCGGCACCAGGCCGATCGTGTTGGACACGTTGGCGACGACCGGAGGTACGCCGAAGGCCAGCAGCGTCGGGAACGTGATCAGCGTCCCCGAACCGACGGCAGCATTGATGGTGCCCGCCCCCACCCCGGCGATCAGGATGAGGGCGGACTGAAGTGGATCCACCTAGGCGGTCGGCTCGGCAGGAGGCTTCGGCCGGTTGGGGGCCTCGGCCTGCTTGGCCTCGGCGAGCGCCTCCTGGACGGCCGCGGCCGCGGAGGACTGCTCGAGGTCGACCGTCGGCTCGGCCGAACCCATGTCGACGCGCTTGACGGGGCCCTCGACCTCGTCCGGGATGCCCTGGAGGCTGTTCATCGTCGAGCCGAGGCCCTCGAGGGCCTTGCCGATCTCGCTCGGGACGATCCACACCTTGTTGGCGTCGCCCTCGGCGATCTTCGGCATCATCTGGAGGTACTGGTAGGCCAGCAGCGACTGGTCGGGACGACCGTCGTGGATCGCCTGGAAGACGGTCTGGATGGCCTGGCCCTCACCCTGGGCGCGAAGGATCGCGGCCTCACGGTCGGCCTGCGCCGCGAGGATCTGCGACTCGCGCTGACCCTCGGCGTTGAGGATGGCGGACTGCTTGTTTCCCTCGGCGGAAAGGATCGCGGACTGGCGCTGACCCTCGGCGGTGAGGATCGCGGCGCGCTTGTCGCGGTCGGCGCGCATCTGCTTCTCCATCGCGTCCTTGATGGACATGGGCGGGTCGATCGACTTGATCTCGACGCGCTTGACCTTGATGCCCCAGCGGCCGGTGGCCTCGTCCAGGACGATCGAGAGACCGGAGTTGATCTGCTCGCGGCTGGTCAGCGTCTCCTCCAGGGTCATGCCACCGACGATGTTGCGCAGGGTGGTCATGGTGAGCTGCTCGACGGCCTGGATGTAGTTGGCGATCTCGTACGTCGCCGCCACCGGGTCGTTGACCTGGAAGTAGATGACCGTGTCGATCGAGACGGTCAGGTTGTCCTCCGTGATCACCGGCTGCGGTGCGAACGCTACGACCTGCTCGCGCATGTCGATCATGTAGCGCACCTTGTCGACGAACGGGATCACCGCGTTCAGGCCGGGGTCACGCTTCGACTGGAACTTGCCGAAGCGCTCCACGATGCCGACCCGCGCCTGCGGGATGATCTTGATCGTCTTGGCCAGCGTGGTGATCACCAGCACCGCCAAGATGACCAGAAGGGCCAGGATGATGCCACCCATTGCCAATCAGTCCTTGTCTATTCGTTGTGCGTCAGGTTGCCCGGAAACTACGGAGTCCCGAGCTCCGGAAGAGGATGGACGTACGCCGTCGCTCCTCTGATCTCGAGCACCTCGACCGGCGTGCCGGCCGCGATCACGAGCGTCTCGTCATACGGCTGAGCGGTCCAGAGCTCGCCGTCGAGCTTGAGCTGCCCAGGCTTGTGGGCGCTGATCTCGACGGGCGAGATGGCCTGGACGCCGATCAGCTTCTGCGCGCCGATCTGGATCTCCGGGCCGTTGTGGAGCCGCCTGGCCAGCCCCGGGCGTACGACCGCGAGCATGGAGACCGAGACCGCCAGCGCGACGATCGCCTGGATCACGAAGCTGTCGGTGAACGCGCCGGTCAACGCGCCCGCGAAGGCGCCGGTGGCGAGCATCAGCAGGATCAGGTCGAGGCTGAAGAGCTCTCCGACGACGAGCAGCGCTCCGAGTGCCGTCCAGATCGCCCAGTCCCAGTCCTGCCAGTCCATGGCGCCACCCTAGCGGCACAGTGTTCGTCACGTGGGGATGTTTTCGCACCGGCGTGCGCACTGGAATTCAGTCGCGTCGTTCCGACGATTACCGGTAGCGTTCCGCATCCCCCAGGAGCCGAGTTCCTGGGCTTCGATCCGGGCGAATCTTTCGGGAAGGTGCATGCATGGGGATGACGATCCCGGCCGAGCTGGACTATGTCCTCGATCTGCTCGGCTACGAGTGGCCGAACGTCGATGAGGATGCGGTCCGCGACGCCGCACATCTGGTTCGGGAGCTCGAGGCTGATGTGCGAGACACGCTGGATCGGCTCGAATCTCGGATGATCGAGCTTCAGGAGGGAGCCAAGTCGAAGTCGGTCAACGCACTGATCCAGGCGTACGCCGACAACCGCACCTCGAATCTCGACCAGTTGCTGGATGCGCTGCCCGAGGTCGCGTCCGGCATCGACATCATGGCGGATGCAGTCGTTGCGCTGAAGGCCAAGGTCATAGCCGAGCTGACCATCACAGCGGCGCAGATCGCCGCCGCCGCGGCCACCGCGGTGGTCACCGCTGGCGCCAGCCTGGTGGCCAACGCGGCGATCATCGCCGCGCGGAAGAAGGCAATCGACATCGCCACCGACATCGCGATGGACGAGCTGATCGGCCAGGTCACATCGATGGTGATCGAACCACTCACCGGCACGATCACCGACTTCGCGACCATGGCCATGGAAGCACCGCTGGTGACCAGCGGTGACGAGGTCGCCGGCATCGAGCTCAGCTTCGACCTCATGGACCAGATCGCCGAGGCCATCGACGACTGTGGCCAAGACCAGCTCGAGATCGGCTACACCTTCGCCGCCCGCCTCTCAGCGCTTCCGCTGTTCGCCTCCTGAGGAGCTCAAGTGTCCGACAAGCTGAACGACGTCGTCGAAGACGTCCGCGAGACCGCGGTACGCACGCTGCGTGATGTCATGGTGAGGCTGGCCGAGCGCAAGCGCAAAGAGGCCGACAACCTCCGCGACAACGCGAACCAGCGACGTGACCAGGACGACGATCTCGCGAACACCGTCCCCCAACGATCGGTGGACTCCCGTGGACGCGTGATCCCCGAAGGCGTCCAGCGGCTGCCCAGCGGGAAGCTGCCCTCGAACTGGCACCACGCCGGAAAGGTCTATGACGGTGACCGCTGGACCGCGGAGCTGAAGAGGAAGTACCCGAACGGAGTCCGCTTCACCGACGACGGCTATCCCGACTTCTCGCCCTACGCGGAGAAGACGACGAAGATCACTCCGCACTTCGACGGAAACCACACGACCGACTTCTCCACTGCCGATCGCGCGGCCGGGGTCACCGCGCGCCACCGGCGGGAGAACGAGCTCACCTGGCACCATCACCAGGACGGCACTACGTTGCTCCTCGTACCCAGAGAGATCCATGACGCTGTTCGGCACGCCGGCGGCGTCGCCATCGCGAAAGGACGCTCCTAGTGACGTCACTGACCTATGAGGAAACGTTCCCGGCCGCTCCGGCCAGCAGGTTGGAGGAGCTCGAGCAGCGGCTGGGTGCCCGGCTCCCCGAGCCGTACCGCGCCTACCTGGGCACGCAGGACGGTGGCGCACTGGAGGGCTACAACAACCACGGCATCGAGATCATCCTTGGGATCGGCGAGGTCCCCAGGTGGTCGAGTCTGTGGCATCTCCTCGACAAGGAGAGCGACGTGCTTCCGGCCGGTTTCATCCCGGTCGGCAGCGACGCCGGCGGCGGTCTGTTCCTGTTGGCCGTAGCAGGGGTCGACCGCGGCTCGGTCTGGCATCAGAGCAGCGAGACCGACGTCGACGCAACAGGTGCGATCAGCCCGGTTTCGCGGGAACGGCTGGCCGACTCGTGGGACGACTTCCTGTCCTCGATCGAGCCGCTCGAGCAGTAGTCGGCGGCCTGCCAGCCCTTCGCGTACGCCGACTCAGCGGGTGTGGCGCGCGCGGCGTTTGGCCCAGTAACGGCCATCGCTCGCCTCGAGCTCGAGCGGCATGCCGAAGGTCTTGGAGAGGTTGGCCGAGGTCAGCGTGTCGTCGATGAGCCCCTGGGCCGTGATCCGGCCGGAGCGCATCATCAGGACATGGCTGAAGCCGGGCGGGATCTCCTCGACGTGGTGGGAGACGAGCACGGTCGCCGGGCTGTCGGGGTCGTAGGCGAGCGTCGACAGCGTGGAGACGAGGTCCTCGCGGCCGCCCAGGTCGAGCCCGGCGGCGGGCTCGTCCAGGAGCAGCATCTCGGGGTCGACCATCAGCGCCCGGGCCAGCTGGACGCGCTTGCGCTCGCCCTCGGACAGGGTGCCGAACATTCGCTCACCGAGGTGCTTGATGCCGACCTCGATCAGCAGCGCCTGGGCGCGGTCGTGGTCGAGGTCGTCGTATTGCTCACGCCAGCGCCCCACCACGCCGTACGAGGCGCTCACCACGACATCGCGGACGAGCTCGTGGCGCGGGATCCGGTCGGCCAGCGCGGCGGAGGTGAGGCCGATGCGCGGACGCAGCTCGAAGACGTCGATCCGGCCGATCTGCTCGCCGAGGATCTTCACGACGCCCGACGTCGGGTGGAGCTGGGCCGCGGCGGCCTGGAGCAGCGTGGTCTTGCCTGCGCCGTTGTGGCCGAGGATGACCCAGCGTTCATCCTCCTCGACCACCCAGCTCACAGAGTCGAGAAGGGCGTTGCCCCCGCGGCGTACGGTGACGTCGTTGAACTCCAGCACGGCTGCCATGGCGGCAAATCTATCGGCAGGGGTCGGCTGGCTCGGGGTTAGGGTAGGCCGCTGTGAGTGTCGACGAACCCGAGTCGCTGGAGACCACCCCCGAGGCCCTGCGCGTGGCCTGGTGGGTGACGGCATGGCTGCGCGGCGAGGCAGTCACCGACCTGGTGCTCGATGCGGTGATCGGGCCCGACGCGACCCACACCGTCAGCGGGCTGGCCATGCTCGGGCTCGGTGGCACCGAAGGGGTCGCGGACACCTTCGTCAGCGGGATGGGACGGCTGCGTACGGAGGGGGCGACCTGTGTCGGGGTCGCTTTCCCTGCCGAGGGCGACCCGGTCGGGCTGGGCGGACCCCGGGCCTTCAACACGGCCGCGATGGAGGCCGGCGAGGCGGTGGTGAGCGACGCCGGGATCGGGCTCGTGCCGGTCCGGGTCGGCGCGGTCGTCGAGTGGCAGGCGTACCCGGCCGAGCGCCGTCAGCTCCCCGACGTCGGCGAGGCCGACCGGGCCCTCCGGCTCGCACTGACCGAGTCCGCGACGGCGCTCGCCGAGCTCGACGTCGCCCGGTGGCGGCCCGAGGTCGCCGACCGGCTGATGAACCTCCGCCACCGGCCCTCGCTGGCCGGTGCTCCCGGGGTGCCGCCGCGGTGCGTGGAGCTCGCCGCCCGTGGCGTACAGGCCCGGGAGATCGTCGCGGTGGCGCTCGAGGACGAGGGCGGTGCCGTGTCCGCCGCGGAGATGCTCCTGCGTCGAGAGGCGCTGGTCGGCCTCGACCGCGCCGCGCGGAGGGCGCTCACCGCGGCCGGATCGCCCGAGGTGTGGCCGCCGAACTGAGACGCGGGCGCCGGCTCCACTATCCTTTGCAGCGATGACCGAGGAATTCGACGCGCTCGAGCGCCGTCCCGACACCCTGCTGATCACCCTCGCCGGAAACGACCGTCCCGGGCTGACCTCGGCCACTCTGGCGACGCTCGCGTTGGCAGGGGTCGACGTGGTCGACCTGGAGCAGATCGTGCTGCGGGCGCGGCTCGTGCTCGGGCTCCTGGTGACCGCGCCGGCCGACGCGGCGAGCACCGACGCGCTCAAGCACGCGATCGAGGAGACCGCCCACGCTCTCGACATGACCGTCGAGATCGAGGAGGGCGTCGGCGACACCCCGCGGGAGCCTGCCGACCGCGCCCGGGTGACGGTGCTGGGCCTCCCGCTGAAGGCGGCCGCGCTCGCGTCGGTGACGCGGACGATCGCCTCTGCCGGCGGCAACATCGACCGGATCATCCGGCTGGCCCGCTACCCGGTCACCGCCTTCGACCTGCACGTCTCCGGCGCCTCTCCCGACGAGCTGCGCGTCACGCTGGCGGCCGAGGCCGCCGCCCAGGGCGTCGACATCGCGGTGCAGCCCGCCAACCTCGTCCGCCGCGGCATGCGCCTGATCGTCATGGACGTCGACTCGACGCTGATCGACGGCGAGGTGATCGAGATGATCGCCGCCCACGCGGGCTACGAGAAGGAGGTCGCCTCCGTCACCGAGGCGGCCATGCGCGGCGAGCTCGACTTCGAGGACTCGCTTCGGGGGCGGGTGAAGTACCTCAAGGGTGTTCCCGCGACCGCGTTGGACGAGGTATACGCCGGGCTGCAGCTCAACCCGGGAGCGCGGACGATGGTCCGCACCCTGCGCCGCCTCGGCTACCGCTTCGCCATCGTCTCGGGCGGGTTCTCACAGATCACCGACCGGTTGGCCGCCGACCTCGGCATCCACTACGCCCGCGCCAACGAGCTCGAGATCGTCGACGGCGTACTCACCGGCGAGGTCGTCGGCGAGGTCGTCGACCGGGCCGGCAAGGCCCGCGCGCTTCGAGAGTTCGCAGCCGAGATCGGCATTCCCGAGGCCGCCACCGTCGCCATCGGCGACGGCGCCAACGACCTCGACATGCTCGCCGCCGCCGGCCTCGGCATCGCCTACAACGCCAAGCCCGCAGTACGTTCGGCCGCCGGGACCGCCATCAACGTCCCCTACCTCGACACGATCATGTATCTCCTCGGCATCTCCCGCGAGGAGATCGAGGCCGCCGACGCCGAAGCCGGCATCGTCACCCCCGCCCCGCCCCTCATCTGAGAGCCCGTCGACTCGGCCCTCAGGCGCGCGCGACGTGGAAGGCGGTGACGGAGGCCCCGGCCTCGTCCAGCTCGGACCAGTCACCGTCGTAGGTGAGTACGGCGACGGCGGCGGTCGGGAAGCCGAGGGCGAGCTCGTTGCCGGCCTCGTCGTCGCCCTCGCCGTCGTCGAGGAGCTGCACGAGCGAGAACACGGTCGGGTTGTGACCGATCACCACGACCGTCGAGATGCCTTCATCGACCCCGCGGACGAGGTCGAGGGCGGTGGAGGTGCCAGCGGCGTACAGACCCTGGTCGTACTCCGCCAGCGTCAGGTCCCACGACGCCCCGACCGCGACGTCCTCCCAGGTCTGGGTGGCGCGGTCGGCCGCCGAGACCAGCACGTAGTCCGGGACCACGCCCTGCTCGGCCAACCACGCCCCCGCTGCGACCGCGTCGGCATGGCCGCGCTCGGTCAGCTGGCGCTCGTAGTCGGTGGGTGCCGACGACTCCGCCTTGGCGTGCCGCATGATGACGAGGGTCCGCATGCGGCAACCCTATGGCCTCACGCACCCAGCGAGTGATAGCCCCCGTCGACGTGGATGATCTCGCCGGTGGTCGCCGGGAAGAAGTCCGAGATCAGCGCGCAGACGGCCTTCGCGGTCGGGGCCTGGTCGGTGTTGTCCCAGCCCAGCGGCGCCCGGCTGCCCCAGCCCTCGTCGAGCTCCTCGAAGCCCGGGATCGCCTTGGCGGCGAGGGTCTTGAGCGGACCCGCGGAGACGAGGTTGCAGCGGATCCCGTCGGGACCGAGGTCGCGGGCGAGGTATCGCGAGGTCGACTCGAGCGCGGCCTTGGCGACACCCATCCAGTCGTACGCCGGCCAGGCGATCGTCGCGTCGAAGGTCAGCCCCACGATCGACGAGCCCGGAGACAGGAGCGGCCGGGTCGCCATCGCGAGGGACTTCAGCGAGTAGGCGCTGACCTGGACCGCCTGGGAGACGTCTTCCCAGGGACCGTCGAGGAACTTGCCGCCGAGGAGCGTCTGCGGGTTGCCGTACGCGATCGAGTGGACGACCCCGTCGAGCCGCTCGACGCCCTCGGCCCGGAGCGCGTCGGCGAGGCCGTCGAGGTGCTCCTGGTTGGTCACGTCGAGATCGAGGACCGGCGGCTCCTCGGGGAGCCGCTTCGCGATCCGCTTGGTGATCGACAGCGCGCGGCCGAAGTTGGAGATCAGGACGCGGGCGCCCTGCTCCTGGGCCACCTTGGCGACCGCGAAGCCGATCGAGGAGTCCATCGTGACCCCTGCGACGAGAACAGTCTTGCCGTCCAACAAACCCATGATCAGTGCCCCATTCCAAGTCCGCCGTCGACCGGGATCACGGCCCCGGTCACATAACCCGCATCAGCCAACCACGTCACGGCCGTGGCCACCTCGTCCGGTGACGCGTAGCGCCCCAACGGCACCCGCTCCGTGATCGCCTTCTGCTGCTCATCGGTGAGGACCGCAGTCATCTCGGTCTCCACGAACCCCGGGGCGACCACGTTGGCGGTGATCCCCCGCGAGCCGAGCTCGCGAGCGAGCGATCGGGCCATGCCGACCAGCCCGGCCTTCGACGCCGCGTAGTTGACCTGGCCCGGGTTGCCCATCAGCCCGACGACCGAGGAGATGAAGATGATCCGCCCGCGGCGCAGCCGCAGCATGCCCTTCGAGGCACGCTTGGCAAGCCGGAAGGACGCGGTCAGGTTGGTGTCGATCACGGAGGTGAAGTCTTCCTCCGACATCCGGAGCACGAGGGTGTCCTTCGTGATCCCGGCATTGGCGACGAGGACCTCGACGGGTCCGTGGGCGGCCTCGGCGGCGGCGTACGCCTCCTCGACGGCGGCCGGGTCGGTGATGTCACACACCAGGTCCAGGGCCCCTTCCGGAGCCCCGCCCTTGCGGGAGGTCACGGCAACGTTGTCGCCGTTGGCGACGAAGGCCTCGGCGATCGCCCGGCCGATGCCGCGGCTGCCGCCGGTCACCAGCACCGAGCGCGGTGCCTTGGTTGTGGGGTTTTCACTGTCAGTCACAGGCGCGACGGTAGCGATTACTTCGGCGTACGACCAATGTCTTGGATTTGCTTGTGAGAACCATCCAAAGTCCATCGGAGCGCCCCTGTTGGGACCACACCATTGACCGGGTGCCATCGGCCACGACCTAGACTGGCGGTATGTCCAAGGCGCAACCGATCAGGATCACCACAGCCGGCCGTAGCCGCGCCGAGGACATCGCGATTCGCCAGAAGCGCTACGCCATCTCGATGTCGATCCGTTCGCTGTGCTTCATCGGTGCCGTGATCGCCGGTCTGGCCGGTATCGGCTGGCTGTGGCCGATCCTGATCGCGGCGGCTCTGATCCTGCCCTACGTCGCGGTCGTCATGGCCAACGCGACCAACACCAAGAGCGACGAGATGAACCTGATGGACTCGCCCTACGGCCCGCGCCAGCTCACCAGCGGACGCGAGCAGCAGCTGCGCGAGAAGGACGAGGACTGATGGGCGCGCTCGACTCCGACCTGTGCTCGGCCAAGGGCTGCCAGGACTCCGGTTCGTGGGAGCTGCAGTGGAACAATCCCAAGATCCACACGGCCGACCGGCGTAAGATCTGGCTTGCGTGCGAGACGCACAAGGAGTCGCTCAGCGACTTCCTGGGCGCGCGCGGATTCCTCAAGGACGTCGTCCCTCACTAGCTGTTCCCCCGGAGAGGTCGTGCGATGAACCCGATCCCTGTGCTCCTCGATTGCGACCCCGGCCACGACGACGCCATCGCGATCCTGCTGGCGCTGGGCAGCCCGCACATCGACCTGCTCGGCATCACCACCACGTTCGGCAACTGCCGGGTGGAGAAGGCGACCTACAACGCCCAGCGGATCTTGGCGCTGGCCCGCCGGCCCGATGTCCCGGTCGCCGCCGGTGCCGCCGGGCCGCTGGCCGGCGAGACCCACATCGGCGACTTCATCCACGGCGCGACCGGGATCGACGGGCCCGACCTTCCCGAACCGCTCGCTCCCCCTGCCGCAGTCGGGGCGGTCGAGTTCCTGCGTACGTCCCTCCTGGCCGCCCCGGACCCCGTCACCGTCGTCGCCACCGGACCGATCACCAACGTCGCGGTGCTGCTGCGCGACCATCCCGAGGTCGGTCCGAAGATCGCCGAGATCGCCTTCATGGGCGGCTCGACCGAGCGCGGCAACACCACGCCGGCCGCCGAGTTCAACGCCTACGCCGACCCCGAGGCGCTCGACCTCGTCCTCACCAGCGGCCTGCCGACCCGGATGGTCGGGCTCAACCTGTCCCACCAGGCGCTCGCCACTCCGGAGGTCGTCGCGCGGATGCGGGCCATGGATCATCCGGTCGGCCGGGCGTGCGCCGACCTGATGGGCTTCTTCGGCGGCACCTACTCCGACGTCTTCGACTTCGCCTCTCCCCCGGTCCACGACCCCTGCACCATCGCGGCCCTCATCGACCCCGGCCTGATCACCTGGCACAAGTCGTTCGTAGCTGCCGAGACCGCGGGCCGCTGGACCCGCGGCGCCACCGTCGTCGACCTGCACGGACGCCTCGACGAGCCGCCCAACGCCCAGGTCGCGATCACCCTCGACGTCGAGGGGTACTGGGACCTCGTCCTGGACGCCGTCGACCGCGTCGGCAGCTGACCTGCCGAGAGGTCAGGTACGTCGGCCGAGGCGTCGCTCCCGCTGGCCGAGGCGTCACCGCAATGACGTCTCGGCCGACGCGAGTGACGTCTCGGCTGGTGGCTAGCCGCCGATGGCGCTCATCGGGCGGTCGGGCTGGAGGAAGCCGAGGTCGTCGATGCCGTGGCCGGCGCGCTTGCCGGCCATGGCGGTGACCCACCGGGCGGCGAGGTCGGCGTCGGAGGCGCCGGCACGAAGCGGCGTACGCAGGTCCGACTCGGAGCGCGCGAACAGGCAGTCGCGCACCTGCCCGTCGGCGGTGAGGCGCACCCGGTCGCAGTCGCCGCAGAAGGGGCGGGTGACGGAGGCGATGATGCCGACCTTGGCCGGGCCACCGTCGACGTGGAAGAGCTCGGCGGGAGCACTGCCCCGGGGCTCCTCGGCGGGCGTCAGCTCGAAGGCCGCCGACAGCGCCGCCAGGGTCTCGTCGGCGGTCACCATCTTGTCGCGCGACCAACCGTGCTGCGCGTCGAGAGGCATCTGCTCGATGAACCGCAGCTCGTAGCCACGCTCGACCGACCAGCCCAGCAGCTCGGCCGCATGGTCGTCGTTGACGCCCCGCAGCAGGACCGCGTTGATCTTGATCGGTCCCAGGCCGGCGTCGGCCGCGGCCTCCAGCCCGGCGACCACGTCGGCCAGCCGGTCGCGACGGGTGATCTCAGCGAAGATCTCCGGCCGGATCGAGTCCAGCGACACGTTGACCCGGTCGAGCCCGGCCTCGGCGAGGGACCCGGCCATCTTGGCCAGCCCCAGCGCGTTCGTGGTGATCGAGAGCTCCGCCTCGGGAGCGACCTCGCGGGTGCGTGCGACGATCGAGACCAGCCCGCGCCGCACCAGCGGCTCGCCACCGGTGAACCGCACCTCGCGTACGCCGAGCTGGCCGGTGGCCACGCCGATCAGCCGCACCACCTCGTCGTCGGTGAGCACCTCGTCGCCGGGCAGCCAGTCGAGCCCTTCCGCCGGCATGCAGTAGGTGCACCGCAGGTTGCAGCGGTCGGTCAGAGAGACCCGCAGATCCGTCGCCACCCGGCCGAACCGGTCGACGAGCCTCTGCTGGGTCTGATCTGTCGGGGAGGTCGTCATCACACCAGTCTAGGCAGGCTCGACCCGGATCGTGAGTGAGGACCGCATGCCAGTTAGTCTCATACGGTGAGTTCGTTCCGTTTCCTGCTCAGCCGACGCTGGGCCGGTTTCACGGTGTTCGTGCTGATCCTGGCCTACGGAACCTGGTGGCTGGGCCAGTGGCAGTTCGACCGTCTCGAGGACCGCAAGGCCAGCAACCAGATCGTCCGCGTCAACGAGGACGCCGAGCCCGCGCCCGTCTCCGACGTACTGGCCCCGGGCCAGAAGGTCGCCGAGAAGGACGAGTGGCGGCGGGTGACGGCGACCGGGACCTACGCGGTCGACGACACGATCATCTGGCGCTACCGCACCCCCGACGACGCGAAGGGTGTCGACATCGTCGTGCCATTGGTGCTCGCCGACGGGAGCGCGGTGCTCGTCGACCGCGGCTGGCTACAGACGGAGTCGCAGGACGAGTTCGAGGACCTCCCGGCGCCGCCGTCGGGTGAGGTCACGATCACCGGCTGGGTCCGCGCCGACGGCACCGGCGACTCCACCGACGTCGCCCAGGTCGACGGTTACCACGCCACCCGCGCGCTCTCCTCGACCCAGGTCGCGCAGGTGGTCGACGAGCCGCTCCTGACCGGCTGGCTCCACCTCGACACCGAGTCCCCCGAGCCCGCCACCCAACTGCGCCAGGCCGACCTGCCCGAGCTCGACAACGGCCCCCACTTCTTCTACGGGCTGCAGTGGTGGTTCTTCGGCGTCCTCGCCATCGCCGGCTTCTTCTACCTGATGTACGACGAGCGGCGCACCCAGCGCCAGGACCACCCTGCACAAGACGATGACACCGCCGACGGCGACGAGCCGGCCGATGAGCGCGCCCGCAAGAAGGCCGCCAAGCTCGCCCAGAAGCAGGCCGTGAAGGCGGCCTACCAGGCGGCGTACGAGAAGGAACGCAGCGGAAAGACCTGACCGCCCAGGGCCTGTTTGAGAACTCGGAAGGCGCCGGCCAGACGCCGCCCAGCGCACGCCCTGGCGGCGTTGCCGCCTCTCAACAGACGCCCGGTATGCCATCGAGGCGGCGCCTTGCCAGGCCGCACGCTGGACGACGTCTGGCTCGGCGCCGAGTTCTCAAACAGGCCCTAGCGGCGGAACTGCGTCTCGTAGAGCTCCGCGTAGAGCCCACCGTCGGCGAGCAGCGACTCGTGGGTACCGGACTCCACGACCCGTCCGTCCTCGACGACCAGGATGCGGTCGGCGGCGCGGATGGTGGAGAGCCGGTGGGCTATGACGATGGACGTACGTCCCTCCAGCGCGGCGTCCAGAGCGGTCTGAACCGCGGCCTCGGACTCGGAGTCGAGGTGGGCGGTGGCCTCGTCGAGCACGACGATGTGGGGCGCCTTCAGCAGCAGCCGGGCGATCGCGAGCCGCTGGCGCTCGCCGCCGGAGAGTCGGTAGCCGCGGTCGCCGACGACGGTGTCGAGGCCGTCCGGGAGGCCCTTGATGACGTTGGCGACCTGGGCTGCCTCCAGGGCGGCCCAGATGTCGCCGTCGGGGGCGCCGGGGCGGGCGTAGAGCAGGTTGCCGCGCACGGTGTCGTGGAACATGTGGGCGTCCTGGGTCACGTAGCCGACCGCGGCCTCGAGCGACTCGAGGGTCACCTCGCGTACGTCGAGGCCGCCGACCTCGACCGACCCGGAGCGTACGTCGTAGAGCCGTGCGATCAGGTGGGTGATCGTCGACTTCCCGGCACCGGAGGGTCCGACCAGGGCGACCATCTGCCCCGGTTCGGCCACGAAGTCGATGTCGGTCAGTACCTCGCGCACCTCCCGGCTCTCCGGGCGCGCGATCGTCTCGAGGGAGGCGAGCGAGACCTCGTCGGCACGCGGGTAGGTGAAGGCGACATGGCGGAACCGCACGGACGCGGCGTCCGCCGGCACCTCGACCGCGTCCGGCTTCTCCTTGATCAGCGAGGGCAGGTCGAGGACCTCGAAGACGCGGTCGAAGCTGACCAGCGCGGTCATCACGTCGATGCGTACGTTGGAGAGCGCCTGCAGCGGCCCCAGCAGCCTCACCAGCAGCAGACCGAGCGCGGTCAGGGTGCCGAGCGTGACGTCGCCCTGGATCACCATCCAGCCGCCGACGCCGTAGACCAGCGCGGTCGCCAGCGCCGGCACCACCTGCATGGTCGCCCCGAACAGGCGGGTCAGCAACGCGATCCGGATCCCCAGGCGGCGTACGACATCGGCTCGCTCAGCGAAGGCGGCGTCCTCCTCCTCGCGACGGCCGAAGAGCTTGAGCAGCAGGGCGCCGCCGACGTTGAACCGCTCGGTCATCGTCGTCGCCAGCGCCGCGTTGCCGTCCATCTGCTCGCGGGTCAGGCCGGCCAGCTGGCGGCCGACCCAGCGCGAGGTCAGGAACAGGATCGGGAACAGCGCGAGGCACATCAGCGTCACCTGCCACGACAGCACCAGCATCGCCGCGCCGACCACGACCAGCGAGATCAGGTTGGAGACGCTGTTGGACAGGGTCGAGGTGAAGGCCCGTTGCGCGCCGAGCACGTCGGTGTTCAGGCGGCTGACCAGCGCGCCGGTCTGCGCCCGGGTGAAGAAGGCCAGCGACTGGCGTTGGACGTGGCCGAAGACCTGGGTGCGCAGATCGAAGATGAGTCCCTCGCCGATGCGGGTCGAGAGCCAGCCCGAGACGATCCCGAAGCCCATGTCGACCACGGCCACCAACGCCATCGCCGCGGCGAGCCAGACCACGAGCGAGACGTTCTGCTCGAGCACACCGTCGTCGATGAGGCGCTGGGTCAGCAGCGGGGTCACCACCACGAGCGCGGCGTCGAAGACGGTGAACACCAGGAACGCGCTGATCAGGGCGCGGTGAGGCCCGGCGTAGGAGATGACGCGCTTCAGCGTGCCCTTCGGCAACCCACGCTGGAGAACCGTCCGGTCGGCACGCAGGTTGCGCATGATTCCGCCGCCGCCCATCGCCCCGCCGCCGGCACCGAAGCCTGGACCCATTTGTGACACCCCGTCACCTTAGTTCGCCCGGCGATGTTCGGCCGCTTCGGGATGGTTCGTCGAAATATGGTCAAAATCACCTCGGGTAGGTGACCAAGCGCTCTGTTGGTGGTATGAAGTGGAGCGCGTGTGTGCGCCGGTCTCCGGGGGCTGGATCAGGATTCGTCCAGACCGCCCTGAACCCGCGGGTTCATGCCCTGACTGTTCACCCCCACACCAGGTGCCCTGACATGACCCGACCACTCCCGGCCCGACTCCACCGAGCCGGTCCATGGTTCTGCAGTACCGCGATCCTCCTCTTCGTCGCGCTCTCCCCCGTCATCTTCGTCACCGCCTCCGGTGACCAGTGGTTCTGGCCGTGGATCCTCGCCGGCGTACCCGTCGTCGCGCTCACCCTGTGGCTCACCGCGATGGCCTACGACACCACCCCTGCCGAGGCGTCAGCCCGGTCGACCGAGGCGTCAGTCCCGTCGGCCGAAGAGTCGGACGCGCAGGCCGAAGCGTCACTTGCGTCGGCCGAGTGGGCACCGGATGACACCTCGGCCGACGCGAGTGACGTCTCGGCCGACGTACCTGACCTTTCGACCGACGCGGGTGACGTCTCGGCCGGCGTACCTGACGTCTCGGCAACGCGGGGCGGGGATGCCGGGATGCGGGTGGCGGTGCTGTCGCTGTCTCGCAAGGTGCAGGCGTCGGCGCACCGGATCCAGGAGGAGTCGACGCGGATGGTGGCCAAGTTCCCGGCGGAGCCGGACGTGCTCGAGGCGGGGATGCGGGTCGACCATGCGGCGGCACAGCAGGCGCGGCTGGCGCAGAGCATCGCCACGCTGTGTGGTGAGCAGCCCGGGCAGCACTGGCGTGACCCGCTCGCGATCGCCGACGTCGTACGTGGCGCGGCGGGCCGGATCACGGCCTATCGCCGGGTCCGGGTGGAGGGCGACCCGCCGGTCGCGGTCCAGGGTGCGTACGTCGAGCCGCTGATCCACCTCGTCGCCGAGCTCCTCGCCAATGCGACCCAGTCCTCGCCGCCGGCGACGGCGGTGCTGGTCACGATCCGTTCCGTACGCCGCGGCGCTGCCCTCGAGATCGACGACGCGGGCGTCGGCATGGACGAGACCAACCTGGCCTGGATGCGCGAGATCGCCTCCGGCACCCGGCAGGTTCGCCTGCACGACCTCGGCGAGATCCCGCAGACCGGCCTGGCGGTGGTCGGCACCTACGTACGCCGTCACGGGTTCCGCGTCGACCTGACCGAGTCCGTCCACGGCGGCCTGCGGGTCGCGGTGCTGGTCCCCGAGGCGATGACCACCCCGCTGAGCCCGGCCGCGCTCGAGCCGGTCGCGCCGCGTACGCCGACATCGACCCCCATCCCCGCAGCGCTCCTGACGAAGGCTCCCAAGGCACCACCCCCGTCAACGGCCCCGCCGCCGGCCTGGCCCGTCCACAGCACCCCGAACGCACCCGATCCCGTGCCGGACCACGAACCCCGCGAGCCGTCGCTGTTCACCTCCGACGGCTTACCGCAGCGCCGCTCGAAGCGCGGCCAGCGCTTCGCGACCGGACAGCAGCTCGCGGCGAGCCAACCCGTCCCGGCGCGCCCCGAGCCGACAGCCGAGCAGGCGGGCGCCTGGATGAGCAGTTTCCTCAGCACCCCGGCCACGCCCCCGGCCGGCACGACCATCCCGCACCAGGCCGTCGAGCCCAAGGACGACAGCACCGCCGCGGAGACCGATTCCGCACCCGAGAACCACTGGAGGAACCATGACCGATGAGAACAGCTGGATGCTGGAGCTGGTCGCGGGAGTACGCGGCGTACGTCATGTCGTGGTCCTCTCCGCCGACGGGCTCGTCCGGGTCCGCACGAGCCACACCCCGCGTGAGGAGGCCGACAAGCTGGCCGCGGCGTGTGCCGGACTGACCTCGCTCGGTCATGGGATCAGCCGTCAGTTCGGCGCCGACGCCCACCCCCGTCAGGTGATGGTCGAGTTCAACGGCGGCTTCCTGTTCATCCGTGGCGCCGGCGACGGCTCCCGCCTCGCGGTGGTCACCGAGATGAGCATCGATCCGGCGCTGGTCGCCCAGCAGATGCAGGCGACCGTCCTGATGCTCGGGGAGCGCGCGATGAGCACCCCGAGACGTTCGATCTGAGCCGATCCGAGCCGATGCCCGACGCTTCTGACGACTACGTCGACCACCCGATCCGGTCCTACGTCCGGACGGGTGGTCGTGCCCGTCCGACCCATCGGCTGACACCTGCGACGCTGCTGATCGGCCACACCAGCCCGGCGGCCACGGACTCGTCGGTGGGTCGTCAGGAGCGCGAGGTCCTCTCCCAGTGCCTCGGCGTGATCTCCATGGCCGAGATGGCCGTCCATCTCGGCCAGCCGGTCAGCGTCTTGGCGGTGATCGCCTCGGACATGATCGACGCCGGCCTGATCGGCGTACGTCCCGACAGCGACGCCGCCGCCGGCCCCTCCCGCGAAACCCTCCAGAAGGTCCTGCATGCTCTCAACCACCTCTGACGGCAACCACTATCTGGCGCCGACGGTCGTCGAGTCGGTCAAGATCCTGGTGGTCGGCTCCTTCGGAGTCGGCAAGACCACGCTGATCGGCTCGGTGAGCGAGATCGAGCCGCTGCGCACCGAGGAGACGATCACCCAGGCCAGCGAGGGGATCGACGAGGTCGCGGCGACCCCGGAGAAGACGACGACCACGGTCGCGATGGACTTCGGCCGGATCACCCTGACCGACGAGATCGCGCTCTACCTGTTCGGCACCCCCGGGCAGCGCCGCTTCTGGGACCTGTGGTCCGGCCTCGCCGAGGGTGCCGCCGGCGCTCTGGTCCTGGTCGACACCCGCCGGCTGGCCGACTCCTTCGAGGTGCTGGACCAGCTCGAGACGCGTACGTCCCTGCCGTTCGTGGTCGCGATCAACCAGTTCCCAGGCGCGCCGAACTACGAGCCCGACCAGATCCGCACGGCGCTCGACCTCGATGACGAGACCCCGATCGTGGTGTGCAACGCCAAGAACCGCAACGCCTGCGTCCGAGCGCTCGCCGCGCTCGTGCGCCACGCCCTGAAGACGCACTGACCCCCGATCCACGACCGACAGGCACTCCTCGCGATGACTCCCACCCGCACCGTACGGCTCGCCGACCTCACCGACCTCGTCCAGGCGCCCGAGACCGTCGGGCCTCGGGCGAGAGAGGTGCACCAACGGCTCCGGGCCGAATGGGGCCCGGTCGCCCCCGGCGAGCTCTCCCCCGGCGTACGCCTCTGGTTCGCGATGGGCTATGCCGAGTTCAGCGAGGTCATCCGCAACGAAGAGGTCTTCTCCCGCAACGGCGACAACTGGAGCGCGGTGCAGGAGGGCAAGATCCTGCCGGACATGCCGATCTATCCCTTCGTGACCACTCGGCAGAACTCCTTCCACAACGACGGCGAGCTCCGCCGGCGGCTGCGCTCGCCGGTCGACCGGGCGCTCTCGCGGGTCGACGAGCACGGCTACGCCGCGAAGGTACGCAGCATCTGCAACGACCTCGTCGACGACATGCTCGAGCGCGGCGAGGCCGATCTGGTCCAGGACTACGCCGTCCTGATCCCGCTGCTGTCGGTCGCCGCGATGTTCGGCATGGGCCACGAGGTCGGCGACTCGATGCGCAAGGCCGCCCACAAGGTCCTCGGTGGCGGCCAGCTCGCCCAGGAGGGGGTCATCGAGCTGGCCGTGGAGATCGTCGACCACATCGCCAAGCGCCGCAGGGAGCCCCAGGACGACGTGACGTCACACCTGATCGACGACCCGGGCCTGTGGGACGACAACGAGGTCATGGAGGCGATGATCGTGATGATCATCGCCGGCAACGAGCTGACCATCGCGACCATCACCCAGACCCTGCTGCTGATGCTCTCCGACGAGCGTTTCGCCGGTCGGCTGCGCGGCGGCCGCCTCGACGTCGACCAGGCGATCGAGGAGGTCATGTGGCGCGACCCACCCTGCTACAACATCACCCCGAGGTTCGCGCTGCGCGACGTCGAGCTCGGCGGTCAGCTGATCCGTAGGGGCGACGCCGTGGTGCCGTGCATCGCGGCCGCCAACGTCGACCCGCTGATGACCGGCGGTGACCCGTGGCTGGAGATCGGCAACCGCGCCCACATGTCGTGGAGCGCCGGCCCCCACTCCTGCCCCGCCCAGCGGCCGGGCACGATCATCGTCCAGGCGGCCGTACGCACCGTCCTGGAGCGCCTCCCCGAGGTCTCCCTCGCGGTGCCGGCCGACCAGGTCGAGCGCAACACCGACTCGCTCTCCTACCGCTACCCGACCTCGATGCCGGTGACGTTCGTCCGCACGCTGACCTGAGGGTCAGGCGAGCGAGACCAGGTCGGCGTACTCCTCGTTCCACAGGTCCTCGACGCCGTCGGGGAGGATGAGCACCTTGTCGGGCTCCAGCGCGTGCACGGCGCCCTCGTCGTGGGTGACCAGCACGATCGCGCCCTCGTAGCGGCGGATCGCGTTGAGCACCTCCTCGCGGGAAGCCGGGTCGAGGTTGTTCGTGGGCTCGTCGAGCAGGAGGACGTTGGCCGCGGAGACGACCAGGGATGCAAGCGCCAACCGGGTCTTCTCACCGCCGGAGAGCACCCCGGCCGGCTTGTGCACGTCGTCGCCGCTGAAGAGGAAGGCACCCAGCACGGTGCGCGCCTCGGTATCGGTGAGCTGCGGTGCCGATGACTGCATGTTCTGCAGCACCGACCGCTTGGTGTCGAGGGTCTCGTGCTCCTGGGCGTAGTAGCCGACCTTGAGCCCGTGACCGGGCACGACCTGCCCGGTGTCGGGCTGGTCGACGCCGGCCAGGATGCGCAGCATCGTCGTCTTGCCGGCGCCGTTGAGCCCGAGGATGACCACGCGGGTGCCGCGGTCGATGGCCAGGTCGACGGCGGTGAAGACCTCGAGCGCGCCGTAGGACTTCGAGAGGTCGTTGGCAGTGAGCGGGGTCTTGCCGGACGGCGCGGGTGAGGGGAACTTGATCGAGGCGACCTTCTCCTGCTGCCGCTCCCCCTCGACGCCCGCCATGATCTTCTCGGCGCGCTTGAGCATGCTCTGCGCGGCGGTCGCCTTGGTGGCCTTGGCGCGCATCTTGTTGGCCTGGTCGGTGAGCGTCTTGGCCTTGTTCTGCGCGTTCATCAGCTCGCGCTTGCGCCGGGCCTCGTCGGTCTCACGCTGGGTCAGATACTGCTTCCACGGCATGTTGTAGATGTCGATCACCTCGCGGTTGCCGTCGAGGTGGAAGACCTTGTTGACCGTCTGGGCGAGCAGGTCGTTGTCGTGGGAGATCACGATGAAGCCGCCCTTGTAGGACTTCATCCAGTCGCGCAGCCAGATGATCGAGTCGGCATCGAGGTGGTTGGTCGGCTCGTCGAGGATCAGCACCTCGGCCGACGAGAAGAGAATGCGCGCCAGCTCGACCCGGCGTCGTTGACCACCGGAGAGCGTCTTCAGCGGCTGGGTCATGATCCGGTCGGGGATGCCGAGCGACTGGGCGATCTGCAGGGCCTCGGTCTCGGCCGCGTAGCCACCGCCCGCGTCGAGCTCGTCATGGGCGCGCTGGTAGCGCTTCATCGCCTTCTCACGGACGTTGGGATCCTCGGATCCCATCTCCTCCTCGGCGATCCGCATGCGGCGTACGGCATCGTCGAGACCTCTTGCGGAGAGGATGCGGTCCTTGGCGATCACCTCGGGATCACCGACCCGCGGGTCCTGGGGCAGATAGCCGATCTCACCGGTGTTGGACACCGTTCCGGAGGCAGGCAAGTGGTCGCCGGCGAGCACCTTCGTCAGGGTCGTCTTCCCAGCGCCGTTGCGGCCTACGAGCCCGACCTTGTCGCCGGGTCCGACTCGGAATGTGACGTTCTCCATCAAAAGTCTGGCGCCGACGCGGACTTCTAGGTCATGGGCAGTGATCATCTCCGTCACTAGTGTATGGGCGGGGCACTCGGTCCCACACATCACCACCTCCAGGGGGACAAGATGCGGTTCAACCCGAAGGCCAGACTCGACACCAGCCGGACCTCCGGCGGCGGTGGCGGTGGCGGGTTCGGTGGTGGTGGCGGCCGGATCCCGATCCCCGGCGGCAAGGCGAGCGGCGGCATCGGCACCGTCATCGTGCTGCTCCTCTTCTTCCTCATCACCCAGTGCACCGGCGTCGGCCCGCAGGTCCTCGGCGACAGCGGAGGCTCCACATCCGTCGGCACCGGCACCTTCGGCGGCATGCAGGCGGCCGACGGCGGCGAGACCGGCGACTTCGGGTCGTGCCAGACCGGCGAGGACGCCAACAACGACGAGAACTGCGCCTTCGTCGCCCTCGAGAACTCGATGACCGGCTACTGGGACTCCCAGCGCGACCTCGCCGGCCGGTTCCAGCCCGAGCAGGCGGTCGTGATCTTCTCCGACCAGGTCCAGACCGGCGGCTGCGGCTCGGCGTCGAGCTCCGTCGGCCCGTTCTACTGCCCGGCCGACCAGACGATCTACCTCGACCCGACGTTCTTCGACTCCATCTTCGAGCAGCTCGGCGGGCAGGACACCACCTTCGTACGCGCCTACGTGCTCGCCCACGAGTACGGCCACCACATCCAGAACCTGCTCGGCACCATGGGTCAGGTGCGCACCCAGCAGGGCCCCGAGTCCGACGCCGTACGCCTCGAACTGCAGGCCGACTGCTACGCCGGCATGTGGACCGCCGCCGCCGAGGACGACGGGTTCGTCGACGACATCACCGACCAGGACATCACCGAGGGCATCGATGCCGCCAAGACCGTCGGCGACGACCACATCCAGTCCCGCACCACCGGCCGCGTCGACACCTCGTCGTTCACCCACGGCTCCTCCGAGCAGCGGATCGCGTGGTTCAGGAAGGGCCTGACCACCCCCGACTCGATCGCCGGCTGTGACACGTTCAGGGCGCGGGATCTCGACAATCCGTAGGCTCGTGCAGGGATACCCGGTTAACCGGGTATCCCTGCACTTCTCGGGCATTGCAACACCTGAGAAGTGCAGGCATTGCCTGAGCCGTGTTGCAGATGTGACGTCTGGGACCGGCGCTGCTCACATCTCGAGCAGCGCCTCCACCAACGGCGCCTGCTTCTGCAGCGTCCGCAGATGAGGCGCGACGGCGGGATGGCGGAACTTCGCGAGCAGCGGCCCCTCCCCCGGCTTGATCCGGCTCAGCGCCCACTCGGCGCGGCTCAGCGCGGTGTAGACGGCGCTGATCTGCGCGCCGAGCGTCACCTCCTCACGGGTCGCGACGCCGGAGGGCAGCCCCAGGAGGTACGCCTCCAGCAGCGGATCGAACGACTCCCGGGCGTGCAGCAGATAGAGCCCGAGGTCACCACCGACGGGGCCGTGGCCGAGGCTCGACCAGTCGATCGCGATCAGCCGCTCGCCGTCGTCGGTTCGGCCGAGGAGGTTCTGCGGTGCCGGGTCGCCGTGCTGGGCGACCTGGGGTAGCTCGTCGAGGAGGTTGGTGAAGCGCCCGCGCCGCTCCCAGAGGGTGTGGGCGATGTCCGCGGCGGTCGTACGCATCATCGTCGGCCAGCCGCCGTTGTACTCCACCCGCGCGATCCGGTCGCGGAACTGGTCGCGCGCCAGCCAGCGCGCCTCACCCAGGTCCGCGCCGGCGAAGCGGCCCATCGAGAGCGCGGCGAAGAGTCCGGAGTTGGCGGCGTCCTCGACCCAGTCGCTGGTCAGGGTGATGCCCTCGTCGTCCTCGGCGACGCTCGTACGCGCGCCGACCATGCCCGGGGTGTCGTCGACGAGCCCCGAGATGGCGACGTCCGCGGCCCGCCGCCAGTAGGCGAAGTGGCGCCGGCGGCTCAGCTCGGCCGGATCGTACGCCCCCGGCTGCCCGAGCCGCTTGACCACGACCGGCTCCTGCTCCTCGCCCACAGCTGTGCGCCAGACCCCCAGCGTGGAGGGTCCGGTGCCGCCGGGAAGGACGAGCCACCCTGGGTCGGGCTGCCACATGCTTGCCAAAGTAGCGCATCCTCGCAGGTCGCAACGGCACTCACCGCCGGGAGGCAACGACGGGATGCTGAGTTTGATCCCGGGGCCGATATGGTTGAGCCGATGTCCGAGACTGACTACTGCGAGCTGTGCGACCTGCCGAAGTCACAGTGCATCCATGGGCGGCCCCCGGCCCCGCCCGCTCCGGCTCCAGTGAAGAAGCCGACAACCCGGGTGCGCAAGACCACGACGAGCTCGACGGCCGCCGCGCCGAAGGTCGTCACCAAGTCCGCTCCCCGCAAGTGGACCCCGCCGGCCGCCTTCGCGCCGCTCATCCTCGAGATCCTCGAGACCGCGGGCGGCTCGATGTCTGCCGACGACGTCCTCGACGAGCTCGAGAGCCAGCTGGGCGACAGCCTCCTCCCGGGCGACTTCGAGACCACCCCGGAAGGCGAGCTCCGCTGGCGCTACGCGGCGCGACGCGCCCGTCAGACGCTGCTGACCGACGGCCTGATGGTCAAGGGTTCGCCCGGAGTCTGGCAGCTCCCCTGACGCGTCAGCTGTCGGCGTTGAGGACCTCGATACGTACCTTCTGGGCTTCCTCGATGGCCTGATCGAGCACCGCGCGGTTGGGGTCCTGAACCGCCAGCCACGGTCCGGTCACCGTAAGCGAAGCCAGCCGCCGGTCCCCGAGCACGTCGTCGACGCCGCCGTGGTCGCCGCCGGTGACCAGCGGGCCCCGGAGCCCGTTCAGGATCCGGGCCGCGTGCTCGGCCGCCGCCTCGTACGCAGCGCTCGCCTGGTTGGCCCGGCGCCGGGCGAAGCGCTGCTGGCTCCAGCCGCCCGCCTTGGTCTTCCCCTGGACGTGCCGCCGCCCGATCTTGTGGTCAGCGATCTCGCCGCCGCTCATCCGGGCGATCGCGAAGCCGCCCTTGCGCACCAGCAGCAGGCCCCAGTCCTGCGGCGCCGCCGAGGCGGCGATGAACGCCTCGACATCGGCCGGCCCGGCGTACGTCTTCTCGAACGGCAGCGCCGCGATGAACGAGGACCCGTCGGCCGCGGCACCGGTCAGCGCACCGGAGTCGACCGCGAGCCGGGTGTCGCCGTGGCGCCCTGCGAAGTTGTCGAGCCAGCGCTGGATCCGAGCGACCGGGACGGCGACGTTGGGCATGTCCGTACGCTACCGGTCCAGGCCACGCCGCAGTCGAGGCGGCGCGATGTGGCGATAGGCGTCCTCGCAGATCTCGGCGACCTCGGCCCAGTCGACGTCACCGTCGAGCCGCATGCCGAGCCAGCCGCGGCCACCGACGTACGGAGGTACGAAGAACCGCTCGGGATCGTCACCGACGACCTCGGCCTGCACCCCCGCCGCAGCGGCCGCCCACAGATGCGGCTCGTCGCGCCCGTGATGTCCCTGCGGCCACAGCATCACGAACTGCTTCTTCACGAAGAACCCGGGCGCGCCATGACTGACCCGCTCGGTGCTCTCCGGGAACCCGAGGCAGATCTCCCGGACACGCTCGGTCAGCTCGGTCGGTGTCATGTGCCCATCATCCGACTTCTCGGATCACTCTCGCCGGTGTTCCCGCCGCGACGACCCGATCGGGCACATCACTCAGTACGACACTTCCGGCACCGATCACGGAGTCGGCACCGATCACGGAGTCGGCACCGATCCTCACGCCCGCACCGACGGTGACGCCCGTGCCCAGCCAGGCGTTCGAACCGACCTCGCCGAGCAGCTCGTGCAGCACCTTGTGGCGTACGTCGTCATCGCCCGCCTCGAGCCGGGCCCGCTGCTCGCCCACGCAGGCTCAGTCGGGCTTCGGCCAGACGAGCTCGAACTGCTCCATCACGACCGGCATGTCCTCGCTGAACTCGTGGTCGGGACCGGCGAACTCGGTGAAGAAGCGCTCGTGAACCTCGCGCCAGTACTCGAGCGACAGGTCGCCCTCGCCCTCCAGCCGCGCGAACTCCTCAGGGACGTCCCGGAACGGGGCGATGTCGACCTGGGTGGTGGCGATCAGGGCCCGCGGGTGACCGGACCCGTCGAGGATGATGCTCATGCCACCCACGGTTGGGAGCGGCTCGTCTCCGTTCTCGAAGTCCCACTGCGCAGTGGCCGTCGCGGTCTTCACCCCTTCGAGAACGAGCTCGAGCAGACCGTCGGCCTCCTCCGGCGTACCACCGAAGGCCCAGGCCGGCGGCTGCAGCGCCTCCAGCGGCGATGCCCCGAAGTAGCCGGGCGCGGCGCTGAGGTGGGCGTGGTGCTTCACGTCGTCCCAGAACGCGGCGATGTCAGCCTCCTGCTGGGAGTCGGACACGGGGGCCTCAGGCTCAGGGATCGTGGCGTCGTCGCTCATAGGCGACACTCAACCACAGTTGGCGCTAGCCGCGCCGGGACTCGACGGAGGTACGCGGCGTGGCTGATCGCGCGGTCACCAGGCGTGCCTGGGCACGCCAACCGAGGCCGGCGTAGAGGGGCTCGCCCATCTCGCTGGCGACCAGAAGGCCATGGACGGCACCGGCCTCCCGGGCGGCCGCGACGAGCAGGCTCATCACCGCGCCGCCGAGACCGCGGCGTCGGTGGTCGGGCTCAGTCTGGATCCGGTCGGCGACGGCGTCGACGCCGATGACGGCGATAGTCCCGCCCGCCGCGACAGCCTCGCCCGCGCTGATTGTCACGGTGAAGACGCCGCCGTCACGCTCCACCTCGGCGCGGTAACCCTCCGGGACAGCCCGGGACGCGTGGTCGGCGAGGTCGATCGTCATCAGCGCCTCCTCGCCATCGTCGGCGACCAGCCCGGCCTCGACGAACCAGGGATGTACGCCCGCGGGCGACTCGGTCACCACCGACAACCACGCCTCCGGCGTGGCCCGGGCAGTGTCGACGAGCCCGGCGAGCGTGTCCGCGTCGTCGGTCGCCACCCACTCGACCCGGCGCCCGGGCTCCCCCACCTCGACGCGTACGCCTCCTGGCATCGCCGCGGGACGCGGGAAGCCCCGCGCGTACGCCCAGCCGCGGGCCCACCGGGAGACCAGGTCCGCAAGATCGACGGCCCCCAGGACAGCAGCGGAAAGCGCGGCCTGGCGACCGCGGTACCACTCCCCCAGCACCGTCGCGACCAGCACGGCGACGGCCAATCCGAACGCCAGGGGATCCAGGGTGAACAGGCCGATCACCGCGAGTCCCACCGCGGCGATGTACCCGAACCAGATCCGACCAGGAGCCTCCACGTCCGCGGAGCCTACCCGGGTCAGACGAGACGCTCTCGCAACGTCGCCACCCCTGGTCCGTCGAGATCCGCCAGCGCGACCGACCGGCCGGAGAGCGCCATGGCCAGGGCCTCGCTGGGACCGACGACCTCTTCGCCCGAGCCGTCGGCCGCAGTCCAGGACCAGTCCTGGTCGGTCGCGCGCAGCGCGAGCCCGTCGAGCCGTCCCGCCGGGACCACCCCGAGCGAGGCCTGCTTGGTCGGCAGCCAGTCGAGCACCGCGCGCCAGTCCTCGAGCGGGACGTCGGTGTCGAGACCGAGCGGCCGGGCGCAGTCGCGCAGGTGGACGCAGTGGTCGGTGAACTGCCCCATCGGACCGACACCGGGTGCCGGCACCCGCTTGGTGGCGTACGTCCTCAGCATCCCGGTCAGCTCGGCGACCGGCCGACGCGCCTGCTCCTCGGCGATCGCGGCCGAGGCCCGGTCGATGGAGCCTCGGGCCAGCAGCGTGCGCCACAGCAGCCGCCCGATCCCGACCGAGAACGGCATCGCACTGTGCCCCAGCACCTCCCTCACCGTCCAGGCCGAGCAGAGGCTCTGCGTCTCCAGCTGGGACTCCTCGAGGCCGTCGAAGAAGTCGGCGAGCAGGCGGCGGTTGGCTGCGGTGCGGGCGGCTACGTCCATGCCTCCATCGTGTCAGGCCGCCGCCTCCTCGACGGCCTCCACCACCGGCTTCGTCCCGTCGTACACGTCCCGGTCGATCTCATCCGCGCCGTGCGCGACCAGCAGAGCGACCATGGTGTCTCCGTTCACGTTGAGGAACGTACGCAGGATGCCGGTGAACCAGTCCACCGCGATGAGCAGCCCGGCGGCCTCGATGGGCAGGTCCAGGGACGTGGCCAGGAAGATCGCGACGACCGGGAACCCGCCGGGCACCGTGATCGTGCCGATGTTGAGCAGCACCGCGAGCGCCATCCCGAGCGCGATGTCACCCGGGGAGAGCGAGACGCCGGAGGCCTGGGCGAGGAAGAGCACCACGATCGTGTAGTTGAGCACCGCGCCGCACGACCCCATCGTCATCCCCAGGCAGAGCGTGAAGTCAGCGACCCGCTTCGAGATCCCGAACTTCTCGACCGCGTTCTTCAGCACCGTCGGGAAGGTGACCGCCGACGACGTCGTGGTGACGGCCACGACGGTCTGCTCGGCGAGCTTCGCGGGCAGGCGCAGCGGGTTGAGCCGGGTGACGGCGACGACCACGACGACGTAGAGGGCCGAGATGATCACCACGCCGGCCAAGGTCGTGCCCAGGTAGGCGAGCGCGGTGGTGACCACCCCGAAGCCGACGCGGCCGGCGAGGTCGGCGAGGAGGCAGAAGACGCCGATGGGCGCCAGGAACATGACGTACCTGATCATCAGCAGGACGATCGCCTGGATCTGCTCGAAGAAGGTGAGCACGACGGTCGGGCCGTTCATCGCGGTGTAGCGGTTGAGCGCGAGCCCGAAGATCAGGGCGAAGACGATGATCGGCACCATCGCGCCGGTGGCCATCGCCTCGACCACGTTGGTGGAGACGAAGCCGGTCACGGTCTGCTGCCAGCCGACCGCGGTCGCCGCGGCCGAGTCGGTCAGAGTCGCGTCTAGCTCGCCGTCGTAGCGCATCCCCGAGCCCGGCTGGAACAGCTCGGCGAGCCCCCAGCCGACGAAGGCTGCGACCACCGCGAACCCCAGCATCCAGCCGAAGGTCGCCCCGGCCAGCCTCCCGGCTCCCGCCCCGGTCATCGCGCCCGTCGCGACGATCACCGACGAGGCGACCAACGGGACGATCGACATCTGGATCAGCCGGATGAAGATGTCACCGACGAACTTGAGGTTCGCCGCCCACTCCCCCACCACCAGGCCGAAGACGATGCCGGCGACCGCGCCGACCAGGATCAGGACGGCTGGGGACTTCAAGACCTTCATCGGGTCTCCTAAGCGTCGGGGACGGTGGATCCCCGGACGCTAACGAGGCCGCGTACGCCGCCGGTTAAGCCGTCGTCACCGGCACGTTTCCCGCGACAAACCAGTGGTCCCGGCTGGGGCGGGGTGAATACCATTGATGTCATGCGCGAGACCACGATCTGCAACCACCTGGGCCGACCGGTCCAGGACGTGGAGTTTGCGCGCTCGGAGCCGCAACCGACGTAGGTGCTCACCGCATCCACCAGGGCCGCTCCGATCGAATCGGAAGCGGCCCTTTCTCATGTCCAGCAGCATCACCAGGAGGTGAACGAGATGGAGATCATCACCCTTTTCGGAGAGGGCTTCAGCACCAAGACGTACGAGCTGACGCTGAAGCACCCGACTCCCCGGACCGACGAGTGGGCCTGCGTGGGCGAGGACCCGGAGCTCTTTCACCCCGAGGACCTCACCCAGCTCGCCGAGGCGCAGCAGGTCTGCGCCGACTGCCCGATGCGGCAGACGTGCCTCGAGCTCGGCACCGCCCGGCGGGAGTGGGGAGTCTGGGGCGGTGTGCTCCTGGAGAGCGGAAAGCCCCGCACCGAGCCCAGAACTCCCGGACGAAAGCCCTACAAGCGAAGCCAGGAGGCGATCGCACGGGTCGGCCGCGTCGCCTGAGGTGACGTGGGAGTCCTGAGGCCACCCCGTGTGACCTCAGGATGCGGCCGTGGGGCTAGCGGAGTCTGTCGAGGGCTTCCGCTAGCTCCGCGGCCGTTGGGGCCGTCGTCGGCTCCAGCATCCACTGCAGCATCACGCCGTTGATGAGGGCGAGCGCGAGGGAGCCCACCGAGGCGGCTTCGCGCGCCGACACCGCATCCGGCGCCGTGTCGAGCACCAGCGCGGCGAGGTCGCGGCGGCTCTGGGCGTAGATGCGCAGCAGCTGGTCGCGTATGTCGGGCGCGAACTCCGCCTGTGCGTAGGCCTGAACGCTCGCGACGAGCACTGCACGATGCCGCGGTGCCGCGGCAAGGAGTCGGTCGAGGAACAGCTCGAGGCGTCGGCCAGGTGTCTCTGCGGGCTCAGCCGACACCGCGCCGGCGATCGTGTCACCCCATTCCTCGAAGGTCTCGAGGATCGCCGCATTGAGCAGGGCATCCTTCGACCCGAAGTGGTAGCCGATCGACGCGAGATTCGCTCCGGTCACCGCGACGATGTCGCGGGCGGTGGTGTGCGCGTACCCGCGCTCGGCCAAGCACTGCTTCGCACCAGCCAGGAGGTCTTCGCGTTGTCCCACACCCCCAAGCCTAACAGTCGATATGTACGCACGTCTTGTACGGATGTATTATACAAGCGTACATATCGAGGAACGCCGATCGAAGGAGCCACTCATGGCCCAGGACCAGTCCCTACTCGCTCCCCCGACACACGCCCCAGCCGTCCCGGTGGACATCGCCTGGGACGAGATCATCGCGACGTCGAACACCGTGCTGACCACCCACTTGTGGGCCGCGCCACCGCTACGCCGCGAGTCACCGATCCACGACCGGGCCTTCGCGGCGCTGCGTGACCTCAAGGCCGACTACGCCCGCTTCCTGCCCTGGTTCTCGCACCCCGTGCTGTCGGTGCCTGCTCTCGAGGCGCCGACCAAGGCGACGACATCATGGGACTTCGCGCAGCTCGACCCCTTTGTCGAGGACTTCATGGCTGCTGCCGAAGGCCGGCCGGTCGTGGCCAACTTCGCGACCATCCCGCACTGGATGTTCACGAACGCCGACCACGTCGAGGTCTCACGCGACGTTGACACGATCCACTGGGATTATGAGCAGGGCACGGACTTCCGCGACGACACGCTCGCCGAAGTCGCCGACTACTTCTTCCGAATCGCCAGTTGGTACATCGCCGGCGGCTTCACCGACGAGCTCGGCGTACGGCACGAATCTGGGCATCACTACCGGTTCGCGTACTGGGAGGTTCTGTGCGAACCCGACCTCAACCGCCGCATGCCCCCCGAGGTCTACACCCGCCTGTATGACGCCGTCGTGCAACGCTTGCGCACGCTCGACCCCGACATGAGGTTCGTCGGCCTGTCCCTCAGTCACGTGCACCACGACCCGGAGTACTTCTGGCACTTCCTGAACCCGGCGAACCACGCACCCGACATCAGCGTCGACGCGTTCTCGTACCACTTCTACGCCTCGCCCGAGATCGTCAATCCGTTCGGCGCCGAGGGCAACGCGGACCACAGCACGTGGCGGAGCACCTTCTTCGCGCAGGCGGATGCCTTCGTCGAGCACGTCGCGTACATCCGCTCGATCGCGAACCGTCTGGCACCCGATGCCAAGACCTTCCTCAACGAGATCGGCACCTACCCCGCCGACGTCATGAACGCCGCCCCGAAGATCCCAGAACACTACTGGGCGCTCAGCGGCTCCGTGCACGCCTATCTCTGGGCGCGGGTCCTGCCCCTCGGGATCGACCTGCTTGGCGTCGCGGAGTTCATGGACTACCCAGGAATGATCCCAGGCACCTCCCTCATCGACTGGGAGAGCGGCGAGCCCAACGCGCGCTACGACGTCACCAAGCTGCTGCTCGACCACTTCGGTCCAGGCGACCGCCTACTGGAGACTTCCGCCGGCTACCCCGGCTTCCCGGACGCGCGCGTGCACGTGCAGGCCATGCGCACTCACGACGGCAGCCGCAAGCTACTCATGATCAGCAAATGGGACGAGCCAGTGCACCTCGATCTCACCAGCGTCGGCGCCGGAGTACTGGAACAGATCCACACCACCACCGCTGGCAGCGCGAACGAAAGGTTCGCCGGAGGAACGCTGCATCTGAGGCCGCACGCGACCGCCGTCCTGACGCTCGACAACTGACCACAACAGACAAAGGCCGGACGTTCCGCCAAGCCGCGTCGCCTGAAATGACAGGGGAGTCCGGAGGTCACTGGGTGACCTCCGGACTCCCCTTTCGGGCGATACCCGTCAGACGTTGAACCCGAGAGCGCGCAGCATCTCGCGGCCGTCGGGGGTGATCTTGTCCGGGCCCCACGGCGGCATCCAGACCCAGTTGATGTGTACGTCGTTGACCATGCCCTCCAAGGCCTGCGAGGTCTGGTCCTGGATGACGTCGGTCAGCGGGCAGGCCGCCGAAGTCAGCGTCATGTCGATGACCACGTTGGAGTGGTCCTCGATGTGCAGACCGTAGATCAGGCCCAGGTCGACGACGTTGATGCCGAGCTCGGGGTCGACGACGTCCTTCATCGCCTCCTCGACGTCCTCGATCTTCAGGCTCGCGCCCTCGACCGTGGACGTACGCATCCCCTGCCACTCAGGCGCCTCGTGACCGTGGCCATGGCCGTGGCCCGAGTGGTCATGACCGGAGTGGTCGTGACCCGTGTGGTCGTGTCCCGCGTGATTGTGCTCAGCGTGGTCGGTCTCAGTCATCAGTTCTCCTCGGCGACAGTCTTCGCGGCGGCGTCTTTCCAGGCCATCCACGACAGCAGCGCGCACTTGATCCGGGCGGGGAACTTGGCGACGCCGGCGAAGGCGATGCCGTCCTCCAGAATGTCCTCGTCGGGCTCCACCTGGCCCTTGCCCTGCATCAGCCGCAGGAACTCCTCGTGGATCACCATCGCCTCGTCCACCGTCTTGCCCACGACCAGGTCGTTGAGCACGGAGGCCGAGGCCTGCGAGATGGAGCAGCCGAGGGCGTCGTAGGAGATGTCCTCGATCTTGCCGCCGTCGACGTGGAGCCGCAGCGTGATCTCGTCACCGCAGGTCGGGTTGACGTGGTGAACCTCCGCCTCGAAGGGGTCGCGAAGACCCTTCCCGTGCGGGTTCTTGTAATGGTCCAGGATGATCTCCTGGTACATGCTCTCGAGGTTCGCGGCAGTCATCACTTGTCCAACTTGAAGAAGCTACGTACGTATTCCAACCCCTCGACCAGCGCGTCGATCTCGGCGGGCGTGGTGTAGAGGTAGGACGACATCCGGTTGGAGGCCTGTACGCCGAACCGCTGGTGGGCGGGCTTGGCGCAGTGGTGCCCGGCACGGATGGCGACGCCCTTGGAGTCGAGGACCTGGGCCACGTCGTGCGGGTGCACGCCGTCGAGCTCGAAGGAGATCGCTCCGCCGCGCTTGGCGGCGTCGGCCGGGCCGAGCACGGTCACGCCCGGGACGGTCGCGAGGCGCTCCAGCGCGTAGGCCGTGATCGCCTGCTCGTGGGCGTGGACGTTCTCCATACCCACGTGCATGAGGTATTCCAGCGCCGCACCGAGACCCACTGCCTCGGCGATCGGCGGGGTGCCGGCCTCGAACTTGTGAGGGATCGGCGCGTAGGTCGACTTCTCCATCGTGACCGTGGCGATCATCTCGCCACCACCGAGGAACGGCGGCAGCGCCTCGAGCGCGGCACGCCGGCCCCACAGGACGCCGATGCCGGTCGGGCCGACGACCTTGTGGCCGGTGAAGGCGAGGAAGTCGGGACGCTCCTCCTCGGCCATGCCTGCCAGGTCGATCGGCAGCACCGGGGCGGCCTGCGCGGCGTCGACGACGACCAGCGCACCGACCTCGTGAGCCTTGCGGGCGATCTCGGCGATCGGGTTGATCGTGCCGAGCATGTTGGAGACCCAGGTCAGCGCGACGATCTTGGTCGCCGGCGTGATCAGCTCGTCGATGTTCGACAGGTCGAGGTCACCGGAGTCGGTGAGCCCGAACCACTTCAACGTCGCACCCGCGCGCTGCGTGGCGAGCTGCCACGGAACGATGTTGGAGTGGTGCTCCATCTCGGTGGTCACGACCACGTCGCCCGCGGCCAGGGGCACAGTGTTGGCGACCAGGTTGAGCGCCTCGGAGGCGTTCTTGGTGAAGATCACCTCGTCGCGTTCGGGCGCGCCGAGGAAGCGCGCGACGGTGTCGCGCGCTCCCTCGAACGCCTCGGTCGCCTCGGCACCCAGGTGGTGCATCGCCCGGGCGATGTTGGCGTTGTGCCGCTCCAGGTGGTCGACCATGGTGTCGATCACGATCTGCGGCTTCTGCGAGGTGTTGGCGCTGTCGAGGTAGACCAGCGGGGTCTCGCCGCCGTCGAAGGTGCGCTCCAGGATCGGGAAGTCCTTGCGGACCAGATCCAGGTCGGGCAGCAGACCCTTCATGTCAGACCCCTGCCGCGACGTACTTCTCGTAGCCGTTGGCCTCCAGCTCCTCGGCCAGGTCCGGGCCACCCGACTCCGCGATCCGGCCGGCCACGAAGACGTGCACGTGGTCAGGCTTGATGTAGCGCAGGATGCGGGTGTAGTGGGTGATCAGCAGGACCGACTTGCCATCGCGGGCGCGGAAGTCGTTGATCCCCTCGGAGACGACCTTGAGCGCGTCGATGTCGAGGCCGGAGTCGATCTCGTCGAGCAGCGCGAAGGCCGGGTCGAGGATGTCGAGCTGAGCGATCTCGTGGCGCTTCTTCTCGCCACCGGAGAAGCCCTCGTTGACCGAGCGCTGCGAGAAGGTCGGGTCCAGGTGCATCTTGTTCATCGCACCGTTGACGTCCTTGACCCACGTACGCAGCTTGGGGGCCTCGCCGTCCAGCGCCGTCTTCGCGGTGCGGAGGAAGTTGGCCACGCTCACGCCGGGAACCTCGACGGGGTACTGCATCGCCAGGAACAGTCCGGCCTTGGCGCGCTCGTCGACCGACATCTCCAGGACGTCCTCACCGTCGAGGGTGACGGTGCCGCCGGTGATGGTGTACTTCGGGTGGCCGGCGATCGAGTAGGCAAGCGTCGACTTGCCCGAGCCGTTGGGGCCCATGATCGCGTGGGTCTCGCCGGAGTTGATGGTCAGCGTGACGCCCTTGAGGATCTCCTTCGGGCCGTCCTCGGTCTCCACCGAGACCGTGAGGTCCTTGATCTCAAGCGTGCTCATGCGTTGTCCTTCGTGATCAGAGTGTTGATGTTCTTGGCGAGCTCGGCCTCGACCGTGCTGGTCAGCTTCTCCTCGAGCTCGGGGACACCGATCTGACGGATCAGGTCGTTGAAGAAGCCGTGCACGACCAGGCGCTTGGCCTCGGTCTCGGAGATGCCGCGGCTCTGCAGGTAGAAGAGCTGCTCGTCGTCGAAACGGCCGATCGCCGACGCGTGACCCGCGCCCTCGATCTCGCCGGTCTCGATCTCCAGGTTGGGCACGGAGTCGGCCCAGGCACCGTCGGTGAGGATGAGGTTGCGGTTCTCCTCGTACGTCTCGATGCCCTCGGCCTCCTTGCGGATCAGCACGTTGCCGATCCAGACCGCGTGGGCCTTCTCGCCCTGCAGCGCGCCCTTGTAGACCACGTGGGACTTGGTCTTCGGGGCGGTGTGGTCGACGAAGAGACGGTGCTCGATGTGCTGGCCGGCGTCGGCGAAGTAGAGGCCGAGCGACTCCACGGAGCCGCCGGGGCCGGAGTACTCCGCCGAGAAGTCGTGGCGCACCACGTCGCCGCCGAAGCTCACCGAGACGTGCTTGAGGTTGGCGTCGCGGCCGACCTTGGCGTGCTGGGTGGAGAGGTGGACGGCGTCGTCGGCCCAGTCCTGGACGGAGACGACGGTGAGGTCGGCGCCGTCCTCGACGACGATCTCGATGTTGTCGGCGACGACGGCAGAGCCTTCGAAGACCAGCACGACGGTCGCCTTGGCGAACTTCTCCGCCACGATCACCGCGTGACCGGCGCCGGCGGTCTCCGAGCCGGTGCCGTGGTGGCGGATCACGGTCGCGCCCTCGACGACGGTGTCGGTCGGGATCCGCACGACGGTCGCACCGGTGCTGGCCGCCCAGGCCCGCGCCGAGACGCGGTCGGTCGGAACCAGACCCGAGCTGCCACGTACGTCATCGTCGGCCGCCACGGTCTCGACGGTCACGCCCGCGGCCGCCTCGACCTCCACCTTGGTCGCACCGTCCGCGAACGGGGCGTCGTTGTGGATGCCCTTGAGGCGCTTGAGCGGGGTGAACCGCCAGATCTCCTCGCGACCCTTCGGCACCTCGTGCGCCTCGACGTCGAAAGAGCCTTCCGGGTGGAGGTGGGACTCGACCTTGTCGAGCTCCAGGGCCTCCTGAACAGCTGCGGTCATCAGCCGACCGCTCCTTCCATCTGCAGTTCGATCAGGCGGTTGAGCTCGAGGGCGTACTCCATCGGGAGCTCCTTGGCGATCGGCTCGACGAAGCCGCGCACGATCATCGCCATCGCCTCGTCCTCGGCCATGCCGCGAGACATCAGGTAGAACAGCTGGTCGTCGGAGACCTTCGAGACCGAGGCCTCGTGACCCATCGAGACGTCGTCCTCGCGGATGTCGACGTAGGGGTAGGTGTCCGAGCGGGAGATCTGGTCGACCAGGAGCGCGTCGCAGAGCACGTTGGACTTCGAGCCGTGCGCGCCCTCGTTGATCTGGATCAGGCCACGGTAGGACGTGCGGCCACCGCCACGCGCAACGCTCTTCGACAGGATGGACGAGGAGGTGTTCGGGGCGGCGTGCACCATCTTGGCGCCCGCGTCCTGGTGCTGGCCCTCGCCCGCGAAGGCGATGGAGAGCGTCTCGCCCTTGGCGTGCTCACCCATCAGGTAGACGGCCGGGTACTTCATGGTCACCTTGGAGCCGATGTTGCCGTCGACCCACTCCATGGTCGCGCCCTCTTCGCAGACGGCGCGCTTGGTGACCAGGTTGTAGACGTTGTTCGACCAGTTCTGGATGGTCGTGTAGCGAACGCGGGCGTTCTTCTTCACGATGATCTCGACGACCGCGGAGTGCAGCGAGTCGGACTGGTAGATCGGCGCGGTGCAGCCCTCGACGTAGTGAACGTAGGAGCCCTCGTCGGCGATGATCAGGGTGCGCTCGAACTGGCCCATGTTCTCGGTGTTGATCCGGAAGTAGGCCTGCAGCGGGATGTCGACGTGGACACCCTTGGGCACGTAGATGAAGGAGCCACCCGACCACACCGCGGTGTTCAGTGCGGCGAACTTGTTGTCCCCGACCGGGATCACCGTGCCGAAGTACTCCTGGAAGATCTCCGGGTGCTCCTTGAGCGCGGTGTCGGTGTCAAGGAAGAGCACGCCCTGGGCCTCGAGGTCCTCGCGGATCGAGTGGTAGACGACCTCCGACTCGTACTGCGCGGCGACACCGGCGACCAGGCGCTGCTTCTCCGCCTCCGGGATGCCGAGCCGGTCGTAGGTGTTCTTGATGTCCTCGGGCAGGTCCTCCCACGAGGTGGCCTGCTTCTCCGACGAGCGCACGAAGTACTTGATGTTGTCGAAGTCGATGTCCGAGAGGTCGGAGCCCCAGGTGGGCATCGGCTTGCGGCCGAAGAGCTTGAGGCCCTTCAGGCGCAGGTCGAGCATCCACTGCGGCTCAGACTTCTTGCCGGAGATGTCGCGGACGATGGCGTCGTTGAGACCGCGCTGTGCCGCGGCACCGGCGACGTCCGAGTCGGACCAGCCGAACTCGTACTTGCCGATGCCCTTCAGCTCGGGGTTGAGCTCCTCGATGGAGGTCATGTCGTGACCTGCTCCTTCTTCTTCGAAACTTCGCCGGGACCGGAGGATCCAGGAGGGATGTGCGTCGTGCAGACTCCGTCGCCGTGGGCGATGGTGGCCAAGCGTTGTACGTGGGTGCCGAGCAGCTTCGCGATCGCCTCTGTCTCCGCCTCGCAGAGCTCGGGGAACTCCTGGGCGACGTGGGCGACCGGGCAGTGCTGCTGGCACAGCTGCTCACCTGCGTCGTGGCCGTTGATCAGCGGCAGCTCCCTGACGGAGGCCGCATAGCCGTTGGCCGTGAACACATTTGCGAGCACCTGAGCGGGGCTGAGGTCCGTCTCGCTGGCGGCGATCCGGTCCAGTCCCTGTTTGATGAACGCCGCGCGGCGCTCCGCGAATTCCCGCACGGCCTCCTCGCCGGCCACCTCGGAGAGGAACCGCAGCGCCTCGACCGCCAGGTCGTCGTACTTCTTCTCGAAGCCGTCCCTACCCTGGTCGGTGAGCGCGAAGAGCTTCGCCGGGCGGCCTCGCCCACGCGTGGACGCGGTGCGCGGCTCGCGCTGCTCCACCGCCTCCTCCTCGGCCAGGGCGTCCAGGTGGCGCCTGACCGCGGCCGGGGTGAGATCGAGCCGCTTGGCCAGCGACGCAGCGGTCTGCGGACCGTCGACAAGCAGCGACCGAGCGACCCGCTGGCGGGTGCTCTCCTCGCTGGTCTCTGCGGGCTGCAGAGTGCTCTCGTCGAATTTCACAACACCATTGTGACGTTATTCCCCCAGGCGATTCAACGAAGGCAACCCTTACTTGCTCGTTGGGCCGCGACAACGTGTCGTACGTCACCACCGCATCCCGCTCAGCAGCGGATCACTGGTCAGCCTGTCGGCATCCCGTCAAGGGTCGGGGAGGCAAGGGCGGCGACGCCGATGTAGACGGCGTCGGGCGGCAGCCAGCGGGTGCCGCGGTCTGAACGTAGGACCGCGCGACCGCGTTCGAGGTCGAAGACACCGACCCTGGTGCGGCCGCCGAAGCGTACGACCGCCACCTCGCCGCGCTTGGGTCGGCGGGGGTTGATCATCAGGTCGGAGCCCGGCGGGAGGCCGCGAGAGGTGAGGTGGGCGCCGACGAGACGGTAGACCTGCGTACCCTCTTCCGGCGCAGGCGCCGATGATCGCTTGACGGGCGCGGGCAACGCGTCGGGAGCGATGTCGAACGGCAGCGGTACGTCGCGCGGGGACGCGCCGCCAGTCGATCTCATGTTCGAAAGCGTACCTGTCGACGACGGCGCACGGAACCGCCCTGCTTTCCACCCCTGCGCCGGTCCGAGAGACTGTGGCCCATGACCGTCAATGACCCCACGGACTGGGAAACCGCGTACGTCCGCGGCACGACCGGCTGGGACCTCGGCGCTCCCCTGGCGTACATCGAGGAGGACGCGGCGCTGTTCGGGGAGCCCGGCACGGCCTTCGCTCCAGGTGCCGGCCGGGGACACGACGCGGCGGGGTTGGCGGCTGCCGGATGGCGTACGACGGTTGTCGACGTCTCGCCCACGGCGGCCGCCCACGCAGCGAAGCATTACCCGGACCTCACCTACGTCGTCGGCGACGCATTCGACGTCGACGTCGTCCTGGCCGCGACCGGCGGACCGGTCGACCTGATGTGGGACCACACCTTCTTCTGCGCGCTGCCGCCCGCCTGGCGCGGCCGCGTCGGTGACCTGGCCCGCGCGGTCGTACGCCCCGGCGGGCGGGTCGCGTCGGGGATCTTCCCGATCGACCGGCCGAGCGAGGAGCCGGGCCCGCCATGGACGTACGTCCCCGAGGACATGACCCGCGCGCTCGGCCCCGACTTCGACCTGGTCCACCTCTCCGAGCCGCGCCAACTGAACCCGCGGCTGCCGTGGAGCCACCGCCTCGGGATCTGGCAGCGCCGCCTCAGCGTTCACGCAGCGGCGTCCTTGCGGCACTCGACACCCTCGGTCTGAGCGGCAGGTCGGCGACGGTGAAGATCTCCTTCGCCTTCGTGCGCGACATCCTCCGCCCCGACCCATGGGAGGCGGAGCATGGTTGACGCCACGGCCCCTCAGCTCGAGGGCAGCTGGTAGGCCGTCGTCTCACTGTCCTCGCGCGCCGCGTCGACGCCGCCCACCAGCAGCAGGTCACCGACCTTTGTCACCACGGCGGGTGCGTTCTCGACGGAGCCGACGACGTCCTCGGAGCCGTCATCGAGGTCGCGACGGAGCACGCTGTAGCCAGCGTCGGACCGGGTGTCACGACCGATGTAGACGCCCTTCTCGTCAGCCCCCAGGAAGATGTCGCCGGCTTCGCTCGCCCGACTCCAAGCCTCAGTGCCCGAGGTCAGATCCCACGTTCGAACGGCGCCGTCCGCGGCGGCGTCGGACCCGGACAGCTCCTCGTCGTAGGCGCCGGCGATCCGGTCTCCCACGACGTCGGCCAGCCCGAGCGTCGGCGCCGCAGCGCCGGCATCCAGGGACCGGCCGACGATCCTTCCCAGCTGACCGGTGCGTGGGTCGATCACGCGAACGCCCTGCACCCCCTCGATCCACACGTCGGCGACGATCGGTTCGGTGGCGTAGACGGCGCCCACCTGTGGGCGGTCGCCGGCGACCGTCCACAGGCGCTTGCCGGTATCGACGTCGAAGCCGCTGAGGGCGTCCTTGTCTGGAACCAGCGCGGTGTTGCCGGCCGTGGCGACCCGGCACCCGAACGAGCCCAGCTCGGCGGCACCGTCGCGAGCCATCAGCGGCTCCAGGCGATCACCGGACGCCGCTTCCCAGCGCTCGACCGCGCAGTCGGTCGTGACCGACACGGTCGTCTCGGTCAACCCGACCATGCCACCGCCCTCGGAGCGTCCGCCGATCGACTCGAACGTCGCTGACCACACGACGTCGCCGTCGGAGGTGTCCACGACCGTGACCCGGTTGCAGCCATGAGAGCCGGGCGGGTGGTCACGCACCGCGACGAGCCCGGCCTGGTTCACCGGCGAGATCTCGCACACGTTCTCGTCGAGAGGCAGATGCCAGGCTTCCTCGCCGTCGGCAAGGCGTACAGCTTCGATCCGGGAGGAGTCGATGTTGGCGTAGATCCACAGCTCGTCGGTCGCCGTCCAGGAGCCCGAGGACAGGAACTCGCTCTCCGGACCGCCCGCTCGAGACCACTTCTCGACCAGCGCTGACCCCGCTCCGTCCGTCTCGCCGCAACCGACGAGCAAGGTGCCGGCCAACACGAACGTCGCCAGCAATCTCTGCTGAGATTTCATGGGCCTCAACGTTAAGACCCCTCACGATCCCGGTGTCGGCTTTCCAGAAACCAGCCACGCCGCAACTCCACTGGAGAAGTGGTCAATTTGGGCCCTCGGCAGGGTCGCCTTCGGGCCCAAATTGACCACTTCCTATTGCTGCCTCAGCCCTTCACACAGAGCAGCGTGCGCAGCCGAGCCTCCACGGAGACCAGATCCGTCTGTGCCTCGATGACGCTCTCCAGCGACTTGTACGCACCGGGGATCTCGTCGACAACGCCGGCGTCCTTGCGGCACTCGACGCCTTCGGTCTGAGCAGCGAGGTCGGCGACGCTGAAGGTCTTCTTCGCCTTCGTACGCGACATCTTCCGCCCCGCGCCGTGGGAGGCGGAGCAGTAGGACGCCTCGTTGCCGAGCCCGCGCACGACGTACGAACCGGTGCCCATCGACCCGGGGATCAGCCCGAACTCGTCGGACTTGGCCGAGATCGCGCCCTTGCGGGTGACCACCAGGTCGACGCCGTCGTACGTCTCCCGCGCGACGTAGTTGTGGTGGGCGTTGACCTCCCGACCCCACACGACCTCCGGAAACAAGCGAGCGAAGACGCTCTTCACGGTGGCCATCATGATCCGCCGGTTGAGCTTGGCGTAGTCCTGCGCCCAGTAGAGATCGTGCAGGTAGGCGTCCATCTCCGCGGTGCCGGCCAGGAAGACCGCCAGGTCGCGGTCGGGCAGGCCGAGGTTGTGCTCGAGCCCCTTGGCCGCGTAGATGTGCCGCTCGGCGATCTCCTTGCCGATGTTGCGGGACCCGCTGTGCAGCATCAGCCAGATCATGCCGTCGTCGTCCGACGTCACCTCGATGAAGTGATTGCCGCCGCCGAGCGAGCCGCACTGCGCGACCGCCCGCTTGTGCCGGTCGTCGAGCTTCGGCGCCCGCAGCTCCTCGAAGCCGCCGAAGAGCTTGTCGAAGGCGACCTTCAGCTTCAGGTCCTTGCGGACGACGCCGGCCTGGCCGTCGTTCGCCTGGAACCCGACCGGGACCGCCTCCTCGATGGCCGAGCGCAACGGGCCGAGGTCGTCGGGCAGGTCGCTGGTCCTGACCGAGGTCTTGACCGCCATCATCCCGCAGCCGATGTCGACGCCGACCGCACTCGGCGAGACCGCGTCCTTCATCGCGACCACGGAGCCGACCGTGGCGCCCTTGCCGAGATGCACGTCCGGCATGACACGTACGCCGTGCACCCAGGGCAGCTTGGAGATGTTGCGCAGCTGGTCCTGGGCGGCGTGCTCGATCTCATGCGGGCGCGCCCACATCAGGGTCTCTGCCGTGACGCCGGGCAGGGCGATAGGGAACTCGTTCGTCATCTTCTTTCCTCACATCGTGGCCGGGCATGCGGAAGGGCCGCTCCGGCCGGGATTTGTCTCGGCAGGAGCGGCCCTTCAACGGGATGCGCTGTGGCTCAGCGCGTCGGCGGCTCCTGGCCGATGCGGTCCGAGCGGAGGTCGGACGGCAGGCAGGCTTCGCTCGCCTGACCGGGGTTCCCGGCGGCGGAGCGGATCTCGACCGACCTGCGCATGCTCATCTCCTCGTCGTGTGTTGCTGTGGTGGAAACGGTAGTCAGCGGCGTACGTCTGGTGCCACTGGTTTACGTGAGGCGGGCGGGGAAACCGCCGGTGGCGACCGGGCCCCAGCGCTTCGGGGTGATCCGGAGGAGGGACTTGCCCTGGTCGACCATGGCCTGGCGGTACTCGTCCCAGTCGGAGTGCTCGCCGGAGATGTTGCGGAAGTAGGTGACGAAAGCGTCCAGGGCCTCCTCCCCCGCGGTCGCGTCGAGCACCTCGGCCTCGCCGTCGACCTGCACCCAGGCGCCGTTCCACTCCTCGGAGAGGACCATCACGCTCACCTGCGGGCGAGTGCGGGCGTTGCGGGTCTTGGCTCGTTCGGGGTAGGTCGCGATCACGATCCGCCCGTCGTCGTCGACGCCCCCGGTGACCGGCGAGAGCTGCGGTGACCCGTCAGCTCGGCTGGTCACCAGGATCATCTGGTGGCGGGGACGTACGAACTCCAGGAGCCCCTCGAGATCAACGGTCGTGTTCGTCGCGATCGTGCGTGCCATGGTCCCCAGCCTGCCAGGTGAACCCGTCGGGGTCGGTGAAGGCCTCGCCGCCGCCGCCCAGCACGATTCCGTACGCAGCGGCCGGGTCGACCGCGACACCGGTCTCCTTCTCCAGGGCGCGCCGGGGGTAGATCGCGAGCTGGACGGCACCGGGAGCTGCCTCGAACTCGGCGTACTTGCCGCCGAAGCTCCGCTTCACGCCGAGCCCGCGCTCGGCGTAGAACCGCTTGGTCGCCTTGACGTCGGCGACACCGAGGAGCAGGACGATGTCGTCGATCTCGCGGGTGGCGGGGCCGTTGTCCTTCTTCGCCGAGGTGGCGATCTTCCAGATCGAGCCGTCGGGGGCCTGGACGATGCCGCCGTAGCCCCAGAACGACTTCTCGACCGGCTTGAGCGAGGTGGCGCCGGCTGTGAGCGCGGAGTCAACGAGGCTGTCGACCGTCGAGGGCTGGCTGACGACCAGGGAGATCGTGAACGGGCGGCCGGTGCCGGTGCCCGGGCCCTGGCGTACAGAGATCTGGTCGGTGAGCCCGAAGGCCTTCTCGTAGAACGCCCGGGCGTCCGTGGCGTCGGTTGCGTCGAGGGTGATGGTCTCAAGTGTGAACATGTCTTGACCTTAGGAATCCCGAGGCCTGTGAGGCTTCTCGATTCCTGACCGCCTTGCCTGTTGATCTTCTGAGCAGAAATTGTGTCTGAGACACCGCGTCATAGGCCTAGGGGCATCCCGTCTCATCCCCGCGTTGGCCGTCCTTCGGTGGGAGTTGGGCGGCCAACGTCCTTACAGGCACCTAAGAATCCACAGGATCGCACCTAGGCGATTGGGTCGGTGGCGTACGCCTTCTTAGACTGCCGCCGTGGACTCTTCCGTCGCCAGGCCTGCTGTCGAGGTACGCGACCTCCGCATGACCTATGGCGACAAGGCGGCCGTCGACGGACTCACGCTGAGCGTCGCGGAGGGCTCGATCACGGCCGTTCTCGGGCCCAACGGTGCCGGCAAGACGACGACCCTGGAGACCTGCGAGGGCTACCGGAAGCCCCAGCAGGGGACGGTACGCGTCCTCGGGCTCGACCCCATCGCCGACCGCAAGCAGCTGCTCCCCCGGATCGGGGTGATGCTGCAGGGGCAGGGCGCCTGGAGCGGCGTACGCGCCATGGAGATGCTCAAGCACATCGCCCGGCTGCACGCGCACCCGCTCGACGTCGACTACCTGGCCGAGCGGCTCGGCCTGGGCGAGTGCGGCCGCACCCCCTACCGACGACTCTCCGGCGGGCAGCAGCAGCGGCTCGGGCTGGCGATGGCGCTGGTGGGCCGTCCGGAGCTGGTGTTCGTGGACGAACCGACGGCAGGCATGGACCCGCAGGGGCGGCGTACGACCTGGGAGCTGCTGCGCGAGCTGCGCGCCGACGGCGTCACCGTCGTGCTGACGACTCACTATCTGGAGGAGGCCGAGGAGCTGGCCGACCAGGTGCACATCATCGACCGCGGCCGGATGATCGCCTCGGGCAGTCCGCTCGAGCTCACCAGAGGTGGCGCGACCGCCACAGTGAGACTTGTCGTGACCAAGCCGTTCCCGCCCGGTGCCCGCGAGTCGCTGCGCAAGGCGCTCGGCGAGGACACCGAGGTCACCCTGCTCGACGAGCGCTCGATGCGGGTCACCGGGAAGGCCGATCCGACCACGCTCTCCAAGGTGAGCCGCTGGTGCGAGGAGAACGACGTCCTCCCGGAGTCGCTGACCCTGGGTCGCAGGAGCCTCGAGGACGTCTTCCTCGATCTCACCGGAGGGGTCCATCTCAGCGAGGGGGTCGAGCATGTCTGAGGTGGCCACGGGGACCTTCACCCCCAAGCCCGGCGGCGCCCCGATCACCCGGCAGGTGGTCGCCCAGGCGCTGATGGAGGCCAAGCTGATGCTCCGCAACGGCGAGCAGCTCCTCCTCGCCGTCGTGATCCCGGTGATGGTGCTGGTCGGCGGCGTCACCGCCGGCAACGCGATCGACCTCGACCTCGGCACCGACCGGGCCCTGGTCGACCTCCTCACCCCGGGCGTCCTCGCCCTGGCGATCATGTCGACCTCATTCACGAGCCTCGCGATCGCGACTGGGTTCGAGCGGCGCTACGGCGTGATCAAGCGCCTGGGTGCCTCACCGCTCCCCCGGATCGGCCTGCTCGCCGGCAAGGTGCTCGCGCTCGGCTGCGTACAGCTCGTACAGCTCTTCGTCATCGGCGCCGTCGGCCAGATCCTCGGCTGGACCCCCGCCGCAGGGTTCGGCACCGTGCTCGCCTTCTTCCTCGCGATCGCGACGGGCACGCTGGCCTTCGCCTCCCTCGGGCTCTTCGTCGCCGGCGTGCTGCGCGCCGAGGCGACCCTGGCCGCGGCCAACCTCATCTACCTGCTCCTCCTGGCCGGCGGTGCCGTGGTGCTGCCGCTGACGGCCTACGGCGCCTACGGCGACGTCGCCCGCTGGCTCCCCTCGGGAGCGCTCGGAGAGGCCGTACGCACCGCGTTCCTCGACGGCGTCCCGGCCTGGCGAGACCTCGGCGTACTCCTGATCTGGGCCGTTCTCGGCTCCACCCTCACAGCTAGGACCTTCAAGTGGGAATGACGTCCACCGAACCCGCAACCGGCCCGACTCCCTCGGCCAAGGACAAGGTTCTCGGCTGGCTCCACGCGCACCTGTTCGGGCTGGCGGTGGCCAACCTGATCGCCAATATCGGGATCGTGGTCACCGGCGGAGTGGTCCGGTTGACGGGCTCCGGACTCGGCTGCCCGACCTGGCCCAAGTGCACCGAGGAGTCCTACGTGGCTCACGAGGCGCTCGGGATCAATGGCGTCATCGAGTTCGGCAACCGGCTGCTGACCTACGTCGTGGCCGCGATCGCCATCACGGTCGTCGTCGCTGCCTGGAACCGTCGAGGTGTCATCCGCAACCTGGCGATCATCATCGCCTTCGGCGTCCCGCTCCAGGCGGTCCTCGGCGGATTCACCGTCCTCAGCCAGCTCAACCCCTACGTCGTCGCGCTCCACCTGCTCGCCTCGATGGCGATGGTCGGTCTGTGCGTCTGGCTGCTCGACGAGATCCGGTCCCCCGCGCGCGAAGCCGCGCCGCGCAACGTACGCGTCGCCGCCGTGGTCACCTTCGTCGTCGGCTGGCTCTCGCTCTGGCTCGGCACGGTCGTGACCGGCTCCGGCCCCCACTCCGGCGACCTCGAGTCCCGCCGCACCGGCCTCGATCCGGCCCTGATGTCCCACATCCACGCCTACGCCGTCTACGCGCTCATCGCCGCGACCCTGGTCACGCTGTGGCTCGGCCGCAAGAACGCGTACGTCCGCCGGGTCACCATCGTCCTGCTGGTCATCGAGCTCGCCCAGGGCCTGATCGGCTGGGTCCAGTACCTCACCGACCTCCCCGTCCTTCTCGTCGGCTTCCACATGCTCGGCGCCGCCCTGATCTCCGCCGGCCTCGCCCGCGTCCTCGTCTCCACCCGCGCCCACACCGCCTGACTCACCCTCGCCGAGGCGTCACCCCGGTCGGCCGAGAAGTCGCTCCCGCTGGCCGAGGCGTCACGTGCGTCGGTCGAGCGGGCAATGTGCTGCCGACTCGACCGACCCCACTGACGCTTGGGCCGACGTAGCTGACGCCTCGGCGGGAGGGGGTCAGCCGATGAGCGGGTCGACCGCGAGGGCGACGAAGAGCAGGCTCAGGTAGAGGTTGCTCGAGTGGAAGAGCTGCATCGGGCGGATCTTGGTGAGGTCCTCGGTGCCCTTGGCACGAGCGTGCAGCTGGTGGGCCTGGACGAGGAAGACGGCGCCGAGGCCGATGGCTGCGACCGGGTAGAGCCAGCCGGTGGAGGCGAGGGGCCACATCAGCAGCGAGGTGGCGACCATGACCCAGGAGTACGCCACGATCTGAGCGCCCACGTGACGGGCGGACTTGACCACCGGCAGCATCGGCACGTCGACCTGCGCGTAGTCCTCGCGGTAGCGCAGCGCCAGGGCCCAGGTGTGCGGCGGGGTCCAGAAGAAGACGACCATGAACAGGATCAGCGGCTCCCAGTTCACCGAGTTGGTGACCGCGGTCCAGCCGATCAGGGTCGGGAAGCAGCCTGCGATGCCGCCCCAGACGATGTTCTGCGTGGTGCGCCGCTTGAGCAGCATCGTGTAGACGAAGACGTAGAAGGCGTTGGCGGCCAGCGACAGGCCCGCGGAGAGCCAGTTCACGAAGAACCCGAGCACCAGCACCGACAGCACGGCGAGCACCGACCCGAAGATCAGGGCCGCGCGCGGGGTGACCACGTGCCGCGGCAGCGCCCGGCGCCGCGTACGCCTCATCTGCTCGTCGATGTCGCGGTCGTAGACGCAGTTGAAGACCGAGGCCGAACCGGCCGAGAAGATCCCGCCGACGACCGTGGCCGCGACCAGGCCGACGCCCGGGACACCCTGGGCGGCGAAGAACATCACCGGCACGGTCGTGAGCAGCAGCAGCTCGATCACGCGGGGCTTCGTCAAAGAGACGTACGCCGAGATGACATCGCGCATTGACGCGCGGTCGCTACGCTGGTCGAGGTCGGGGACCGGCTGTTCGACGTGCGTCACTGAGAAGATCCTTCTCGATCGGGTTGAGGCTTCACATGCGGCTCATACAGGCAGTTCACAGCATGCGGCTCGCAGTCTAACCCGGGGCGTGAGTAGGCTCGGATTCGGCAGCCCCCACGGCCAGCCCAAGAACTTCCCAAGTGGACTCTACGATTTGAAAAGGCACCTCGTGAGCACCAAACCTGTACTCGAGTGGACCGATCTGGACAGCAAGGCCGTGGACACCGTCCGCGTACTCGCCATGGACTCCGTGCAGAAGGTCGGCAACGGCCACCCTGGCACCGCGATGAGCCTGGCCCCGGCCGCCTATCTGCTCTTCCAGAAGGTGATGAAGCACAACCCGGCCGACACCGACTGGCTCGGTCGCGACCGGTTCGTGCTCTCCGTCGGCCACTCGAGCGTCACCCTCTACATCCAGCTCTACCTCGGCGGCTTCGGTCTCGAGCTCGGCGACCTGGAGAGCCTGCGCACCTGGGGCTCACTGACCCCGGGTCACCCCGAGCGCGGCCACACCCGCGGCGTGGAGGTGACCACCGGCCCGCTCGGCCAGGGTGTCGCCAACGCCGTCGGCATCGCGATGGCCCAGCGCCGGTTGCGCGGCCTGCTCGACCCGGACACCCCGGTCGACCAGCCGAGCCCGTTCGACCACAAGACGTACGTCCTGGCTGGCGACGGCGACCTGCAGGAGGGCGTCAGCAGCGAGGCGAGCTCGATCGCCGGCACCCAGAAGCTCGGCAACCTCACGATGATCTACGACGCCAACCGGATCTCGATCGAGGGTGACACCAACGTCGCGTTCACCGAGGACGTCGCGGCTCGCTACCGGGCCTACGGCTGGCACGTCCAGGAGGTCGACTGGACCCACGACGGCACCGGCTACTCCGAGGACGTCCCGGCGCTGTTCGACGCGATCAACGCCGCCGGCGAGGTCACCGACCAGCCGTCGCTGATCGTGCTGCGCACCGTCATCGCCTGGCCCGCACCCAACGCGCAGAACACCGAGGCCGCCCACGGTTCGGCGCTCGGCGCCGAGGAGGTCGCCGCGACGAAGGAGATCCTGGGCTTCGACCCGGCGAAGTCCTTCGACGTCGACCCCGAGGTGCTCGCCCACACCCGCCAGCTCATCGAGCGCGGCGAGAAGGCCGAGGAGGCCTGGCGCGCCGAGGAGGCCGCCTGGGCCAAGGCCAACCCGGAGGGCGCCAAGCTGCTCGAGCGGCTGCAGGCCGGGGAACTCCCCGCCGACATCGCCGACGCGCTGCCGTTCTTCGAGGCCGACGCCAAGGGCATCGCCACGCGTGCCGCCTCCGGCAAGGTGATCAACGCGCTGGCGCCGGTGCTGCCCGAGCTGTGGGGCGGTTCGGCCGACCTCGCCGGCTCCAACAACACCACGATCGCCGGTGCGCCCAGCTTCGTCCCGGAGGACCGCTCCACAGATGAGTGGAAGGGCGACCCCTACGCCGGCCGCGTGCTCCACTTCGGCATCCGCGAGCACGCCATGGGCGCGATCCTCAACGGCATCGTGGCCCACTCGCCCACCAAGGCCTTCGGCGGCACGTTCTTCCAGTTCTCCGACTACATGCGCGGCGCCGTACGCGTCGGGGCACTGTCCAAGCTGCCGGTGATCCACGTCTGGACCCACGACTCCGTCGGTCTGGGCGAGGACGGCCCGACCCACCAGCCGGTCGAGCACCTCGCCGCGGTCCGGGCCATCCCGGGCCTCGACGTGGTTCGTCCTGCCGACGCCAACGAGACCGCCGCCGCGTGGCTCGAGGTGCTCAAGCACCACGACCGCCCCTCGGCGCTCATCCTGACCCGTCAGGCGCTGCCGACCTTCCCCCGCGGGAAGGATGGCTATGCCGACACCAGCGGCGTGGCGAAGGGTGGCTACGTACTCCTCGACTCCCCCACCGGCACCGTCGACGTCGTGCTGCTCGGCACCGGCTCCGAGGTGCAGTACGCAGTCGCCGCCCGCGAGGAGCTGGCGAAGGAGGGCATCGGCGCCCGCGTCGTCTCGCTGCCCTGCCTGGAGTGGTTCGAGACCCAGGGCCAGGACTACCGAGACTCGGTGATCCCGCCCAACGTCAAGGCGCGCGTCAGCGTCGAGGCCGGCGTGAAGCAGGGCTGGCGGGAGTACGTCGGCGACGCCGGCCGGATCGTCTCGCTCGAGCACTTCGGCGCCTCGGCGTCCGGTGCGCTGCTGTTCAAGGAGTACGGCTTCACCCCCGAGGCGGTCGTCACGGCCGCCAAGGAGAGCCTCGCCGCCATCAACAAGGGAGCATGAAATATGTCTGACCGTCTCAAGGCGCTGGCCGAGGCCGGCGTATCCATCTGGCTCGATGACCTCTCCCGCGAGCGGATCGAGACCGGCAACCTCGCCGATCTCGTCAAGGAGAAGTCCGTCGTCGGGGTGACCACCAACCCGACCATCTTCGCCGCCGCGATCGCCAACGGCGAGCGCTACGACGAGCAGCTGCGCTCGCTGGTGGCCGACGGCAAGTCCGTCGACGAGGTCATCTTCGGCCTCACCACCGAGGACGTACGCAACGCCTGCGATATCCTCGCGCCGGTCGCCGAGTCCACCAAGGACGACGGCCGGGTCTCGATCGAGGTCGAGCCCACCCTGGCCAACGACACCGAGGCGACCATCGCCTCCGCGAAGGCGCTGTGGGCCGCGGTCGACCGCCCCAACGCGCTGATCAAGATCCCGGCGACCCTCGAGGGGCTCCCGGCCATCACCGCCGCGATCGCCGAGGGCATCTCGGTCAACGTGACCCTGATCTTCTCGGTCGAGCGCTACCGGGCCGTGATGGACGCCTACCTGACCGGTCTGGAGCAGGCCAAGGCGGCCGGCAAGGACCTGTCCACGATCCGCAGCGTGGCGTCGTTCTTCGTCTCCCGCGTCGACTCCGAGATCGACAAGCGGCTCGAGGCGATCGGCACCCCCGAGGCCAGCGCGCTGCTCGGCAAGGCCGCGGTGGCCAACGCGATCGCCGCCTACGCCGCCTTCGAGGAGGTCCACGCCGGCGAGCGCTGGACCGCCCTGGCCGGTGCCGGCGCCAACGCCCAGCGGCCGCTGTGGGCCTCGACCGGGGTCAAGAACCCGGCCTACCCCGACACCCTCTACGTCACCGACCTGGTCGTGGCCGACACGGTCAACACCATGCCGGAGAAGACGATGGAGGCCTTCGCCGACCACGGTGAGGTCAAGGGCGACGTCGTCACCGGCAAGGGCGCCGAGGCCGCAACGGTCTTCGAGTCGCTCCGCTCGGTCGGGGTCGACCTCGATGACGTCTTCCTGGTGCTCGAGACCGAGGGCGTCGACAAGTTCAAGGTCTCCTGGACCGAGCTCGTCGACACCGTCGTCGCCCAGATCGAGGCGGTCAAGAAGTGAGCCAAGGCCCGGTCGACGCAACGACGACGGACGCTTGGAAGGCACTCACCGAGCTGCGGGCCGGCTTCGAGCCCGACCTGCGCTCGTGGTTCGCCGATGATCCCGGCCGGGCCTCACGCTTCACCTTCGAGGCGGCCGACCTCCACGTCGACCTCTCCAAGGACCTCATCACCGACGACCTCCTGGCCAGCCTGCTCGCTCTCGCCGAGCAGGTCGGCCTGGAGGCGCGGCGGGACGCGATGCTCGCCGGCGAGCACATCAACGTCACCGAGGACCGCGCGGTACTCCACACCGCCCTGCGGCTTCCCGCCGACGCCTCCCTCGAGGTCGACGGCACCGACGTCGTGCCCGCCGTCCACGAGACCCTGGCGAAGATGTACGCCTTCGCCGACCGAGTCCGCTCCGGTGAGTGGAAGGGCGTCACCGGCGAACGGATCCGCACAGTCGTCAACATCGGCATCGGCGGCTCCGACCTGGGCCCGGTGATGGCGTACGAAGCGCTCGAGCCGTTCCGTCACCCGGAGATCGAGTGCCGGTTCATCTCCAACATCGATCCCACCGACGCCGGCCAGAAGCTGAAGGGGCTCGACCCCGCCACCACGCTGTTCGTCGTCTCCTCGAAGACCTTCTCGACGCTGGAGACGCTGACCAACGCCCGCCTCGCGCGCACCTGGCTGCTCGACGCGCTTGCCGAGAACGGGCACAGCGAGGTCGACTCCGCCGATGCCGTGAAGAAGCACTTCGTCGCGGTATCCACCGCTCTGGACAAGGTCGCCGACTTCGGGATCGACCCGGAGAACGCCTTCGGCTTCTGGGACTGGGTCGGCGGCCGCTACTCCGTCGACTCCGCGATCGGCACCTCCCTGGCGATCGCCATCGGGCCGGAGGGGTTCGCCGAGTTCCTCGGCGGGTTCCACGCGATCGACGAGCACTTCGCGAAGACGCCGCTCGCGCAGAACGTGCCGGCGCTGATGGGTCTCCTGAACGTCTGGTACGTCAACTTCCTCGACGCTCAGACCCACGCCGTGCTGCCCTACTCCCAGCTGCTGCACCGGTTCCCTGCGTACCTCCAGCAGCTGACGATGGAGTCCAACGGCAAGTCGGTGCGCTGGGACGGCACCGCGGTCACCACCGACACCGGCGAGGTGTTCTGGGGCGAGCCCGGCACCAACGGACAGCACGCGTTCTACCAGCTGATCCACCAGGGCACCCGGGTGATCCCGGCCGACTTCATCGCGTTCGCCAACCCCGCCTACCCGCTCGTGGACGCCAGCGATGGGCAGAGCATCGACGTGCACGAGCTGTTCCTGGCCAACTTCTTCGCCCAGACCCAGGCGCTCGCCTTCGGCAAGACCGCCGAGCAGGTGCGCGCCGAGGGCACCGCGGAGAACATCGTCAACGCCCGGGTCTTCTCCGGCAACCGGCCGACCACCTCGATCATGGCGCCGTCGCTGACCCCCGGCGTACTGGGCCAGCTGATCGCCCTCTACGAGCACATCACCTTCACCCAGGGCGTGGTGTGGGGCATCGACTCCTTCGACCAATGGGGCGTCGAGCTCGGCAAGCAGCTCGCCGTCCAGATCAGCCCGGCGGTCTCCGGTGACGCGGACACCGCCAAGCAGCAGGACACCTCCACCCAATCCCTCATCGCCTACTACAGAGAGAAGCGCAAGTGACCAGCGACGGTCATCCCGAGTCACTCATCGAGGTCCACGACACCGCTGAGGCCCTGGCCTCGGCGGTCGCCGGAGAGTTCCTCAGCCGCCTTGCCGACCTGCAGGCGGCCGGCGACGTCCCCACCATCGGCCTCACCGGTGGCACGATCGCCGAGGCGATCCATCGCGAGATCGCCCGCCTCGCACCCGAGTCGGGTGTCGACTGGGGTGCGGTCGAGTTCTTCTTCGGCGACGAGCGCTATGTCGCCGCCGACTCCCCCGACCGAAACGCCGGCCAGGCCCGCGCCGCCTTCCTGACCGAGGTCGGCGTCCCGGACCACCGCATCCACGAGATGCCGGCCACCGACTCCGGCCTGAGCGTCGACGAGGCCGCGGCACAGTTCTCCGAGGACGTACGCAGCCACGGCTCCGGCGGCTTCGACATCCTGATGCTCGGCGTCGGCCCCGACGGCCACATCGCCTCCCTCTTCCCCGGCTTCCCACAGCTCGAGGCGAAGGACGCGATCGCCGTCGGCGTCACCGGATCCCCCAAGCCCCCGCCCGAGCGCATCACCTTCACCTTCGAGGCGCTGCGCCGGTCCACGACCGTCTGGTTCCTGGTCAGCGGCGAGGGCAAGGCCGAAGCCGTGGCCAAGGCACATGCCGGCGCTCCGATCACCGAGATCCCCGCCACCGGCGTGACCGGCACCACCGAGACCACCTGGTTCCTGGATCGGGCCGCCGCCTCGAAGCTCTGACCGACGCCGAGTCGGCGCGAACGTCTCGGGAATTCAGTTACCCAGCATGCTAACGCCGGGTAAATCTTTCCCGCATCGGGTGCCGCGCACCCCTGCGGACCTGCCACCATCCGAGCATGTCCTTCAGCGCCTCTCGGCGGCTCGGCCTGACCCTGGCCAGCCTCGTTGCCCTCGCCCTGGCGAGCTTCATGGCGGTCGTGATCACGACCGCCCCGGCCCAGGCGGCCACGATCAACGTCACCACGGCGATCGCCACCCAGAACGGCTCGACGGCCACCGTACGCGGCTACGTCGTCGGCCAGCCCACAGCGACCAGCACGGTCGTGACCAGCAACTACCCCAACGACTACGCTCTCGCGATCGCTGACTCGGCCTCGGAGACCAGCACGTCCAAGATGCTCTACGTGCAGATCCCCGACGCGTTCCGCAGCGCTTGGGGCCTCCGGTCCAACCCGGGCCTCAAGGGGCGTCAGATCGACGTGACCGGCACCCTGACGGCGTACTTCTCCCATCCCGGCCACAAGAACGCCACCGCCTTCGCGTTCGCCGGCTCCACGCCGACCCCGACTCCGACAGCCACCCCGACCGCGGACCCGACCATTCCGGCGGGCTACTACGACTCGGCCGCCGGCCTGTCCGGATCGTCGCTGAAGTCGGCGCTGCACAACATCATCGACGGCCACACCACGCTGTCCTACAGCGCGGTCTGGGAGGCGCTGAAGGTCCTCGACCAGGACCCGAACAACTCCGCGAACGTGATCGAGTTCTACTCCGGGCTCTCCACACCGAAGACCAACAACGGCGGCGACGCCAACAACTGGAACCGCGAGCACACCTGGCCGCAGAGCCACGGCGACTTCGGCACCGGCAACGGCCCCGGCACCGACGTGCACCATCTGCGGCCCGAGGACGTCACCGTCAACTCCACCCGCGGCAACAAGGACTTCGACCTGGGCGGGTCCGCAGTCTCGGAGTGCGGCGACTGCTGGACCGACGCCGACTCCTTCGAGCCGCGCGACAGCGTCAAGGGCGACCTCGCCCGCGGCATCCTCTACATGGCCGTGCGCTACAACGGCGATGACGGCTTCACCGACCTCGAGGTCAACAACTCCATCAACGGCTCGACCAACTACCTCGGCAAGGTCTGCGTACTGCTCGGCTGGCACAACGCCGACCCCGTCACCGCAGCCGAACGCACCCGCAACAACGCCATCTACTCGACCTACCAGCGCAACCGGAACCCCTTCATCGACCACCCGGAGTACGCCGAGTCCATCTTCGGCGCAACCTGCTGACTCCCCGCCGAGTCGGCTCGCCATGACGGGCCGACTCGGTGCGGGTTGTGGTCAGAATGCGCCGAGTCGGCGCCTCTGCTTGGAGCAGAGGCGCCGACTCGGCGGGTGTTTCAGAAGATGATCTCGCCGGATTTACGGCGAGAGCGGAGAAGGGCGATTGCCTCCTCCAGGATGTCCTCGGCCTCGGCGTCGGAGCGGCGCTCCTTCACGTAGGCGAGGTGGGTCTTGTAAGGCTCGATCTTCGGCGCCGGGGGCGCGTTCTCCTCGTCCAGACCAGCTGGGAGCCCACACTTCGGGCAGTCCCAGGAATCCGGGGGCGTCGCCTCGACGGCGAAGGTGATGACCGAGCGATGTGCGTTGGTGCAGAAGTAGGTGACGGCCTTCCGTGGCGCAGCTTCGCCGCGCTCCGCCTCACCCATCGGCCCAGCACCGACTCGGGAGCCCCGAATCGCGTTCCCTCCACCTGCCATGGTGCTGCGGTGTCCTCTCTCAACTTAAAGTTCGCAGCCCCGAGAGGCCACTTTGGGGGAATCGGACGGCAAAATCTCCGTCCAGCGTCGATGAGTTTAGACGCTATCGCGCGTGCGCTGAAGGGGAATGTTTCAGTAGGCCATCAGCAGGCCGAGCGCGATCACACAGGCGAACCAGATGACACCGATGCCGATGGTGAGCCGGTCGAGGTTGCGCTCGACGACTGAGGATCCACCCAGCGAGCTCGAGACACCGCCGCCGAACATGTCGGAGAGTCCGCCACCGCGGCCCTTGTGAAGCAGCACGAGCAGGATCATCAGCGCACTCGCGATGACCAGGATGATGGTGAAGAGAAGTTCCACGTCTGAAATCCTATCTGGAGAGCCCGAAACCTACAGCACTGGCCTAGAGGACCGGCTTAGAGGACTGGCAGGTCGTAGTAGCGCGAGATGGCCGCGAAGTCTTCGACCGAGAGGCTCGCCCCGCCGACCAGCGCCCCGTCGACGTCTGCCTCCTGCATCAGCGCAGCCACGTTGTTGGGCTTCACCGAGCCGCCGTAGAGGATGCGTACGCCATCGGCGATCTCCGCGCCGTAGCTCTTCTCGAGCTGGTCCCGGATGCCGGCGCAGACCTCCTGAGCGTCCTGCGCGGTGGCGGTCTCCCCCGTGCCGATCGCCCAGACCGGCTCGTAGGCGATCACGACCTGGCCGACCTCGGCGTCGGTGAGCCCGGCCAGCGAGCCCTCGACCTGGGCGGTGCAGTGGTCGAGGTGGTTGCCGGCCCGGCGGACCTCGAGGCCCTCGCCGACGCACACGATCGGGATCATGTTGTGCTTGAGCGCGATCTTGGCCTTGAGCGCGACGATCTCGTCGGTCTCGCCATAGTGCTCACGACGCTCGGAGTGACCCACGATCACGTAGGAGCAGCCGAGCTTGGCCAGCATCGCGGCCGAGACCTCGCCGGTGTAGGCGCCGGACTCCTGGGTGGAGACGTTCTGGGCGCCGTAGGTGATGCGCATCTTGTCGCCGTCGACCAGCGTCTGCACCGAACGGGTGTCGGTGAACGGCGGGAAGACCGCCACCTCCACGGCAGCGAAGTCGTGGCGCTTGTCGGAGAGCGTCCAGGCGAGCTTCTGGACCAGGACCACCGCTTCTTGGTGGTTGAGGTTCATCTTCCAGTTGCCGGCGATGAGCGGGGTGCGCCCCGTGGCCGGCTTCTTGGCGGCCATCAGCCCAGTCCCCCGACCACGGTCGCCTCGTCCAGCACGGCGACGCCCGGAAGGGTCTTGCCCTCCAGGTATTCGAGCGAGGCACCCCCGCCGGTCGAGATGTGACCGAACTGGTCATCGGCGAACCCGAGCTGGCGGATCGCCGCAGCGGAGTCGCCACCGCCGACGACCGAGAGGCCGTCGATCGTGGTCAGCGCCTGGGCGACCGCACGGGTGCCCTCGGCGAAGGCAGCCTGCTCGAAGACGCCCATCGGGCCGTTCCAGAAGACCGTCTTGGCGCCCTCGAGCGCGGCGGCGTACGTCTGGCCCGACTCCGGACCGATGTCGAGCCCGAGCGAGTCGGGCGGGATCGCGTTGGCCGCGACCACGCGGGCCGAGGCCTCGTCGCCGAAGGAGTCGGCGACCACGATGTCGGTCGGCAGCAGGATCTCGACGCCGATCTCCTCGGCACGCTCGAGGTAGCCGAGCACAGTGAGGATCTGGTCCTCCTCGAGCAGCGACTGGCCGACCTCGTAGCCCTGAGCCTTGAGGAAGGTGAAGACCATGCCGCCCCCGATGAGCAGCTTGTCCGCCTTGCCGAGCAGGTTGTCGATCACGCCGAGCTTGTCGGAGACCTTCGAGCCGCCGAGGACGACCACGTAGGGCCGCTCGGGGGTCTCGGTGAGCCGCTTGAGCACCTCGATCTCGGTGGCGACCAGGCCGCCCTGCGCGCTCGGGAGCAGCTTGGCAACGTCGTAGACGGAGGCCTGCTTGCGGTGGACCACGCCGAAGCCGTCGGAGACGAAGGCGTCGGCCAGGGCGGCGAGCTCGGCGGCGAAGGTGGCCCGCTCGATGTCGTCCTTGCTCGTCTCACCGGCGTTGAAGCGTACGTTCTCCAGCAGCGCGACCTGGCCGTCGGCGAGTCCGCCGACGACCGAGCTGGCGGAGTCGCCGACGGTGTCGGTCGCGAAGGCGACCTCGGCACCGAGCAGCTCACCGAGGCGGGTCGCCACGGGGGCCAGCGAGTAGGCCGGGTCCGGCTCTCCCTTCGGCCGACCGAGGTGGGCGACCACCACGACCTTGGCGCCTGCGTCGGCCAGCGCCTTGATCGTGGGCACCGAGGCACGGATGCGACCGTCGTCGGTGATCGTGGTGCCTTCCAACGGGACGTTGAGGTCGGAGCGCACGAGTACTCGCTTGCCCGCGACACCCTGCTCGATGAGCTGCGTGAGATTCAGAGACATAACGGGCTAGACCCTAACCTGTGAGGCAGGTCGCTGGGTCACAGGCTCGCGCCAACGTACGCCACCAGGTCACCGAGTCGGTTGGAGTAGCCCCACTCGTTGTCGTACCACGCCGCGACCTTGACCTGGTTGCCGATCACCTTGGTCAGCGGGGCGTCGAAGATCGAGGACGCCGGGTTGGTGACGATGTCGGAGGAGACGATCGGGTCGGTCGAGTAGACGAGGAACTTCCCATCGGCGGCCTTCTCCATGATCGAGTTGATCTCCTCGACCGAGGTCTCGCGCGAGGCCTCGAAGGAGAGGTCGACGATCGAGCCGGTCGGCACCGGCACCCGCAGGGCGTAGCCGTCGAGCTTGCCCTTCAGCTCGGGCAGCACCAGACCGATCGCCTTGGCGGCGCCGGTCGAGGTGGGCACGACGTTGAGCGCGGCCGCACGGGCGCGGCGCATGTCCTTGTGGATGTTGTCCTGAAGGTTCTGGTCGGCGGTGTAGGCGTGGATGGTCGTCATCAGGCCCTGGTTGATGCCGACGCCGTCGTTCAGCGCCTTCGCCAGCGGCGCCAGGCAGTTGGTCGTGCACGAGGCGTTGGAGATCACCGTGTGGGCCTCGGGGTCGTAGATCGACTCGTTGACGCCCATCACGATGGTGGCGTCCTCGTTCTTCGCCGGCGCGGAGATGATCACCTTCTTCGCCCCGCCGGAGTCGATGTGGGCGCGTGCCTTGGTCGCGTCGGTGAAGAAGCCGGTCGACTCGATCACGACGTCGACATCGAGGTCCTTCCAGGGGATGTTTGCCGGGTCGCGCTCTGCGTACGCCTTGATCTCCTTGCCGTCGACGACGATCGCGTCCTCGGTGGCGGACACGTCGGCGCCGAGCGGGCCGAGGATCGAGTCGAACTTCAGCAGCGTCGCGAGGGTTGCGTTGTCGCTGAGGTCGTTCACCCCGACGATCTCGATGTCGAGGTCGGAGGCGCGCACCGCGCGGAAGAAGTTGCGGCCGATCCGGCCGAACCCGTTGATGCCTACTCGAACTGTCACGTGGACTCCTGGTTCGCGTCGAAAAGATTGTGCGCGGGATCACCCGCTGACGCCGACACTACCCAGCGCCTCTGAACAGCGGGAGACTGGGTTGGATCGTTCCAAAAGACGGACGAGTAGCAAACGGCCCGAGCCCCTCGATCAGTCGAGGGGCTCGGGCCGGTTTCAGGTCGTGGATGTTGCTCTCAGGCGTCCTCGGCGAGCATCTCCGCGGTCAGCGATGCTTCGGTGTCGGGGATGCCGAGCTCCTCGGCACGCTTGTCGGCCATGGCCAGCAGGCGGCGGATGCGGCCGGCGATCGCGTCCTTGGTCAGCACAGGGTCGTGGAGCTGACCGAGCTCCTCGAGCGAGGCCTGCTTGTGCTCCAGGCGGAGCTTGCCGGCCTGACGCAGATGGTCGGGGATGTCCTCGCCGAGGATCTCCAGGGCGCGCTCGACGCGAGCACCGGCGGCGACGGCCGCACGGGCCGAACGGCGCAGGTTGGCGTCGTCGAAGTTGGCCAGCCGGTTGGCGGTGGCGCGGACCTCCCGGCGCATCCGGCGCTCTTCCCAGGCCATCAGCGACTCGTGGGCCCCCAGGCGGGTCAGCAGCTGGCCGATCGCGTCACCGTCCCGGATGACGACACGGTCCACGCCGCGTACCTCCCTCGGCTTCGCCGAGATGCCGATACGACGGGCGACGCCGACGAGGGCGAGAGCAGACTCCGAGCCCGGGCAGGTCACCTCCATCGAGGAGGATCGGCCCGGCTCGGTGAGCGAGCCGTGGGCCAGGAAGGCACCGCGCCAGGCGGCCACCGCGTCGCAGGCTCCGCCCGAGACGACGGCAGGCGGAAGACCCCGCACCGGCCGGCCACGCTGGTCGAGAAGGCCGGTCTGACGCGCCAGCGCCTCACCGTCCTTGACCACGCGCACGATGTAGCGGCTGCCCTTACGAAGCCCGCTCGCCTGGATGAGAGCCACCTCTGCCTCGTGACCGAAGACGTCGGCGATGTCTCGCTTCAATCTCCTGGCGGCCAGACCGGTGTCGAGCTCAGCCTCGACCACGATCCTGCCTGCCACGATGTGGATCCCCCCAGCGAACCTCAACGTCGAGGCAACCTCTGCCTTCCGGCAGCATGTCTTGGTGATCTGAGTGGAGGCCAGCTCGGCCTTCACCTGTCCCGTCATCGCCATGTCGGTGAGTCTTTCATTGATGTCAACGACCCTCGAATCGGTTCCACGTCAGAGCACTCCGTGCGCAGTCAGAGCGAGGCCTACGCGGAAGGAACGGCACAGGTCTGGGCTCACGACGAGATCTCCGGCGGCCCGTTTCCCCGATTCGGCAACGCAGCGTTCGCCTCGTGCTCTAGCGTCCACGCCGTGTCACGCCCGAACGCGCCCACCAGTGACGTCTCCCGGCCTTTCGCCAGGCTGCTGATCCTCACCATCTGCTGCAGTCCCAGTCCGTTCGGCGCCTTCACCTCGGCGGCAGCAATCTCCGACGATGGGTGGTCCGGCTGGGCCATCACCGGGATCGAGGCGCTCCTGCTCGGAGTCTTGGCGCAAGCGACCGTCCGACATGTGCGCTGGCCCGCAGGGTCCGCCGCTGGATGGGATGCGGGCGCCTATCTCGTTCTCGCTTTCATGAACATCGCCCTCGGGATCGTACGTTTTCAGGATGGCGCTCCGATCATGGAGACGCGCCTCGGTGCACCGGACTGGGGATACAGGCTGGACGCGGCTATCGCCTGCACTCTCGGCGCGATTCTCCTGTTCCTCGGCGTCCGAGAGGTGGTTCGCCTCCGGCGCCAACGTGAGCCGGACGTACGAACTGGTCACTATGGGCCGCCGCCGACGTGATCCGCCGGCCCATAGTGACCGCTTCTGGCTCTCGCCAGGTGTCAGCCCGCCCCGATCACCCTCGCGTACGCAGCAGCCAGCCGCTCCGGGTCGTGGCGAGGGGTCCCGTCGCCGACGGCGACATCGGCGACCTCGACCTGCGCGCCGCACTTCTCCGCCACCCGCGACAGCTCGTCGAGGCCGTCGAGGGAGGAGTCGACGAGGACGGTGTGGATGCGGAGGTCGGGGGCGTGCTCGAGGAGGACGGAGAGGTGCTCGGCGGGGCCGAAGCCGGTCGTCTCCCCCGGCTGCTCGCCGAGGTTGAGCACGACGACGATCTTCGCGGAGGTCGCAACTAGGGCCTCGCGCAGGGCGCGGACCATCAGGTGCGGCAGGACGGAGGTGAACCAGGACCCGGGCCCCAGGAACACCCACTCCGCCTCATGGATCGCCGTGACCGCGTCAGGCGCGGCAGGCGGGTTGTCGGGGATCAACCGGATCGACTCGATGATCCCGTCGGTGCTCGCGACCTCGACCTGACCCCGTACCGAGGTGAGCGCCGAAGGAGACCCGGGAACCAGACCGCGTACGTCGGCGACGATGTCCATCGGCACCAGCGCCATCGGTAGGACCCTGCCCTTGGCGCCCAGCAGACGGCCGACCCAGTCGAGGGCCTCGACGTGGTCGCCGAGCTGCTCCCACAGGCCCACGATCAGCAGGTTGCCGAGGTTGTGGCCGCGCATCTCGCCCTCGCCGGCGAAGCGGTGCTGCAGCACCTGCGCCCAGGTGTCGTCCCAGCGGTCCGCGCCGCACAGCGCGGCGAGCGCCATCCGCAGGTCGCCGGGCGGGAGCACGCCGAACTCCCGTCGGAGCCGACCGCTGGAGCCGCCGTTGTCGGCGACCGTCACGATCGCGGTGAGCTGGTCGACGGTCAGGTCGTCGACCAGCAACCGCAGCGCGCTCAGCGACGCATGCAGTCCGTGCCCTCCCCCCAGGGCGACGACGGCCTGGGCATCTGCCCCGGGCCGGTCGGCCCCGGCCACTCTCACTCCCGCCCGAGGTCTCGGTGGATCGCCTTCGCATCCAGGCCGGCATCTCGCAGCCGCCTGGAGATCTCCTCCGCCATCGCCACGCTGCGGTGCTTGCCGCCCGTGCACCCGATCGCCACGCGCATGAACCTCTTTCCTTCGTGGAGGTAGCCCTTGGTCACTCCGATGAGCACCGGAACATACCCGCTCAGGAACTCCTCCGCACCAGGGCGCGAGTAGACGTAGGCGGCGACGTCGGGGTTGTCACGTCCGTTGCCGTCCTTCAGCTCGGGCACCCAGTGCGGGTTGGGCAGGAAACGCATGTCGGCCATGAAGTCGGCGTCGACCGGGATCCCGTACTTGAACCCGAAGCTCACCACCGACACCTTCAGGGTGGTGCGCTCCGGGGTGCCGAACGCCTCCGCGATCCTCGCGGTGAGCTGGTGCACGTTGAGCTGGGTCGTGTCGATGACCAGGTCGGCGGCGCCACGCAGGGTGGCCAGCACCACCCGCTCCCGCTCGAGCGCGTCCAGCAGTCGCTCGTTGCCCCGCTGCATCGGGTGGGGCCGTCGCGCGGCCTCCTGACGGCGGACCAGCGTATCGTCGGCGGCGTCGAGGAAGACCAGGGTCGTACGCCGCCCGGTGGCTCCCTTCGCCACGATCTCCTCGAGCTCGGCGAAGAAGGACCCGGAACGTACGTCGGTCACGACCGCCACCGGCTGCTCCGGGCCACGGGCCGCGTCGACCCGCTCGACCACCTGCGGAAGCAGGCTCGGCGGCAGGTTGTCGACGACGTAGTAGCCGAGATCCTCCAGCTCCTTGGCGGCGGTGCTCCGCCCGGCACCGGTCATGCCGGTGATGACGACGACCTCCCCCTTGTGCATGACCTACTCCTCGATGATCTCGCCGGTGGTGACGTTGATGGCGCTAACCTTGCCATTCTTCGCGGTCTGCTCCACAGCGGTCTTGATCGCTGTCGCGGTGCCGGGGCCGATGCCGGGCACCTGAGCGATCTCCTCGACGGTCGCCGCCCGAAGCTTCTTGAGCGAGCCGAAGTGCTTCATCAGCGTCTTGCGGCGCACCTCGCCGAGGCCGGGTACGTCGTCGAGCAGGCTCTCCACCATGGACTTCGACCGGCGGCCGCGGTGGTGGGTGATCGCGAACCGGTGGGCCTCGTCGCGGACGCGCTGGAGCAGGTAGAGCCCCTCGGAGCTGCGCGGCAGGATCACCGGGTCCTCCTCGTCCGGGACCCAGACCTCCTCCAGCCGCTTGGCCAGGCCGACGACCGGGATGTCATTGATGCCGAGCTCGGTCAGGGCGCGCTGCGCGGCCGCCACCTGGGGCGCGCCGCCGTCGACGACGACCAGGCCGGGGGCATAGGCGAACTTGCGGGGACGGCCGGTCTCCGGGTCGACCAGCATCGGACCGCTGGCCCCCTCGACTTCAGTCGAGACGATCGACGTCGACTGCTCGTCGAGAAGCCGCTTGAACCGCCGGGTGATCACCTCGTGCATCGCCTTGACGTCGTCGGAGCCGTCCTGGCCCTTGATGATGAATCGGCGGTACTCGGACTTGCGGGCCAGCCCGTCCTCGAAGACCACCATGCTGGCCACGATCTCGGTGCCCTGCAGGTGGGAGATGTCGTAGCACTCGATCCGGAGCGGAACCTCGTCGAGCTCGAGCGCCTCCTGGATCTCCTCGAGCGCCCGGTTGCGGATGGTCAGATCGCTGGCGCGCTTGGTCTTGTGGAGCGCGAGGGCCTGCTTGGCGTTGTTGGCGACGGTCTCCTGGAGCGTCTTCTTGTCGCCGCGCAGCGGGACCCGGATCCTGACCTTCGCCTTCCGTACGTCCGAGAGCAGCTCCTCGAAGGTCTCGTGGTCGGGCGGCAGCGCCGGGACGAGGATCTCGCGCGGGATCGCCTCAGCGTCCTCGCCGGCGTAGAGCTGGAGCAGGAAGTGCTCGACCAGGCCGGCGGTGTCGGCGTCGTCCATCCGGTCCGCGACCCAGCCGCGCTGGCCCTTGATGCGGCCGCCGCGTACGTAGAAGATCTGCACGCCGACCTCGAGCGGGTCCTCGGCGAGGGCGATCACGTCGGCGTCGGCACCGTCGCCGAGCACCACCGCCTGCTTCTCGAGGGCACGGTGCATCGCGGCGAGGTCGTCGCGCAGCCGCGCGGCCTTCTCGAAGTCGAGGGCCTCGGACGCGGCGTACATCTCCTTCTCGATCCGCTTGGTGAAGTTCGTGGTGTGACCGGCCATGAAGTCGCAGAAGTCGTCGACGATCTCCCGGTGCTCCTCGGCGGAGATGTTGCCGACGCACGGGGCGGTGCACTTGTCGATGTAGCCGAGCAGGCACGGGCGGCCGATCTGCTGCGAGCGCTTGAAGACGCCGTTGCTGCACGAGCGCATCGGGAAGACCCGCAGCAGGATGTCGACGGTCTCGCGGATCGCCCAGGCGTGGCCGTAGGGGCCGAAGTATCTGGTGCCCTTGCGCTTGGCCCCGCGACCGACCATGACCCGCGGGAACTCCTCGCCGACGGTGACCGCGAGCCAGGGGTAGGACTTGTCGTCGCGGTACTTGACGTTGAACCGCGGGTCGAACTCCTTGATCCAGGTGTATTCGAGCTGGAGCGCCTCGATGTCGTTGTTGACCGTCGTCCACTCGACGCTGGCCGCGGTGGTCACCATCGTGGCCGTGCGCGGGTGGAGGCTGGGGATCGGCTGGAAGTAGTTCGCGAGCCGTTGACGCAGGTTGATCGCCTTGCCGACGTAGATCACCCGCCCCTTGGGGTCGCGGAACCGGTAGACCCCGGGCTGGGTGGGGATGTCTCCAGCTTTGGGGCGATAGCTCTGCGGATCGGGCACGTCCGCCAGCCTATCGGCGAGGACCGACAGGCTGGCGGTACGCAGGGGGTGCCCGGATCGGCTAGCCGAGCAGCTCCACCTCCGAGAGGGTGATCTGCTCACCGGCGGTCCCGGTGAACTCGATCCGGATCCGGTTGAACCTCGACTCCGACTCGAGCTTGAACGGCCGGGTGGCCTGCTGCCAGGCGAACTCCTCGCCCGAGCGCCGGTCGAGGACCTTCCAGTCGGTGCCGTCGTTGGACCCCTTGACGACCCAGCCGTTCGGCGAGCCACCGTCGGCGCCGTTGGTGAGGGTGTAGAAGGAGACCGGCACCTTGGTCCCGGAGAACCGGTACTCCACCCAGCCGTCACCGGCCACGGTCGTCTGCGTCCCGGAGTCGTTGTCGACGAGCGTCTCGCCGTCGTTGCCGCTGGCGGAGACCGTGCCCTTGCCCGGGCCAGACCTGTCGGCGATCGGCGTGGCCGGCTCCGAGCCGGTGGTCAGCGACGGCGGGACGGCGCTGGGCGAGGTGCCCCAGCGCGACGGTTTCGAGCCCATGTCGAACTCGATGGTGCCGCCGCCGGCGAGCTCCATGTGGGAGACGTACGTCTTGTCCCACCGCTTGCCGTCGATCTTGACGCCCTGGACGTAGATGTTCTCGTTGCTGTTCTTCGGTGCCTTGATCACCAGGTCCTTGCCGCCCTCGAGGTGGAGGGTGGCCTTGGTGAACTGCGGCGAGCCGAGCACGAGGTTCTCGCTGCCCATCTGCAGCGGGTAGAGGCCCAGGGAGGCGAAGAGGTACCACGCCGAGGTCTCGCCGTTGTCCTCGTCACCGGCGTAGCCCTGCCCGATCTCGGAGCCGGTGTACATCCGGCGCAGGGTCTCGCGGACGATCTCCTGCGTCTTCCAGGGCTGCCCGGTGTAGCTGTACATCCACGGGATGTGGTGGCTGACCTGGTTGGAGAAACCCCACTGCCCCATGCGTACGTCCCGGGCCTCACGGATCTCGTGGATGATGCCGCCGTAGGAGCCCGGGTACTCCCCCGTCTCCGGCGTGGAGAAGAAGGTGTCCAGCTTCTTCGCGAGCCCGGCGCGACCGCCGTAGAGGTTGGCCAGGCCCTGGCCGTCCTGCGGGGTGTGGAACGCGAAGTTCCACCCGTTGGTCTCGGTGTAGTCGTGGTCGCTGCCCCACACCAGCGGGTTGTAGTCGGCCGGTGACTTCTTGAAGGTGCCGTCGGCGTTGCGACCCTGGAAGAAGCCCACCTTGGTGTCGAAGGTGTTGACGTAGTTGCGGGCCCGGCCGAGGAAGTACTCCGACTCCTCCTTCAGCCGCTTCCTCTCGGCGCGGGAGATCCCGTCGCGCTTGGCGAGCTTCGCGGCCATGTTCCCGATGCCGTAGTCGTTGATGTAGCCCTCGAGCCCCCAGGAGACGCCCTCGCTCACGGCCGCGGGCGTGTAGCCGAGGAACACCGAGGTCTGCATGCCCTTGCGGCCGACGTTGGAGTTGGTCGCGGAGCCCGGAGGCCGGACGGTGGCGTTCTTCACGGCAGCCGCATAGGCGGCCTCGGCGTCGATCCCCTTCACGCCCTTGACGTACGCGTCGGCGAAGGAGACGTCCGAGCTGGTGCCGGTCATCAGGTTGGCGTAGCCCGGCGAGGACCAGCGCGAGATCCAGCCGTTGTCCTTGTACTGCTGCACGAAGCCGTTGACCATCTCGGCCGCCTGGCTCGGCTCCAGGAGCGAGTAGGCCGCCCAGGTGGTGCGGTAGGTGTCCCAGAAGCCGTTGTTCACATAGACCTTGCCGTCCACGATGTCGGCCCCGGTGTGGGTGGGCGTGGTGCCCGGCGGGATGGTGTCACCGGAGGTGGACTGCACGGCGTGCTTCCAGACCGGCTCGTCCTCGGTGCCGGTGTTCTCGTGGCCGGAGTTCGGGTAGAGGAAGAGCCGGGCGAGGTTGGAGTAGACGGTCGTCTTCTGGTCCTTGGTCGCACCCTGGATGTCGAGGACGTCGAGCTTGTCCTGCCACAGCGCCTTCGCCTTCTCCTTGACCGTGTCGAAGGAGTCGTCGCCGACCTCGAGCTCGAGGTTGTGCTTGGCCTGGTCGATGCCGATCAGGCTGGTGGCGATGCGCATCGTCACCGTCCGGTCCGCGCCGGCGTCGAACTCCAGATGGCCCTGTACGTTCGGGCGCTCGCCGGTGGCGTACTTACCGCCGCCGGTGACCGGCTGGTCGAAGGTCGCGTAGACGTACATCCGGGTCGCGCCGTTGGACAGGCCGCTGCGGGTGTCGGTGAAGCCGGTCAGCGTCCCGGCCGCCGGGTCGAGGGTCAGCCCGCCGTCGTTGTTGACGTTGTCGAACACCAGCCGCGCGGAGTCGCCGGGGTAGGTGAACCGGAACACGGCCGCATGGTCGGTCGGTGCGATCTCGGCGCTCTGCCCGTTGTCGAAGCCGACCTTGTAGTAGTGGGGCCGGGCGATCTCGTTCTCGTGCTCGAAAGTGAGCTCACGCTCGTTGCGGCCCGGGTCGGGGATGCCCTCGGCGGCCGACGGCATCACCTGGAAGGTCTGCCGGTCGCCCATCCACGGGCTGGTCTCGTGGCTCAGCGTCAGCGCCTGCAGGCTGGTCCGGTTCTGCGCGTCGTTGTCCTGGTGGTAGCGGTAGAACCACGACAGCGAGCCGGCGTTGGTCATCGGCGCCCAGAAGTTGAAGCCGTGCGGGACCGCGGTCGCCGGGATGTTGTTGCCCCGCGAGAAGCTGCCGCTGGACTGGGTGCCACGGGTGGTGACGGCGTAGTCGACGCGGCTGGTGATCTGGGGTTCGTCCGGGGAGGCTGTGATCTCGATGTCGTCGTACCAGCCACGGAACTTCGTCGGGCCGCTCGGGGCGTCGACGGCGACCAGGATCCGGTCGATCGTCCTGCCCGCGGCGACCTCGCCGATGACGGAGGTCTTCTTGTTCCACTGGTTGGTGTAGAGCGACTTCGACTCACCCTGGCCCTCCGGCGACAGTACGTAGCCCTGCGCGTCGAGCGCGCCAAGCTCCGAGAGCAGGGTGCCGTCGGTGAAGGCCAGGTCGACGGCCGTGTAGGTGCTCGGGTAGCTCAGGTCGCCCTCGATGAACTCCGGGAAGACCAGGTAGGACAGCTCGGTCTCGGCGCCGACCGGGATGTCGACGTCGAAGACGCGGTTGTAGGAATGGCCCTTGTCTGCGGTGATCTTGCCGGCGTACTCGAAGGCGTGCACTCCGGTGAAGCCGACCTTCGACTTCGCGGCGTACGCCGTGGCGGGGCCGTCGTCGGGGTGGCTGGTCATGTTCTTCAGCGGCGGCGGGGGCTCGGAGCCGTCGGAGAGCTGCCACTCGGCGAGCTGGATGATGCCACCGCTCTGGTTGGCGGAGATGTCGATGCGGTAGTGGGAGTACGCCTGCGGTGAGGCGATCTCGAACTCTCGGGTCTGGAAGCGCTCGTCCCAGGACTGGCCGGTGCGGGTGTCGACGGTCGTCCAGGTCTGGCCGTCGGTGGAGCCCTGGATCACCCAGTTCTTCGGGTCACGCTCGGCGGCGTCGTTGGCCGAGGTGAGGGCGTACCTGACAACGCTGACGGGCTGGTCGAGCTCGATCTGCACCCAGCCGGTGGTCGCGAAGGTGAGCCACTTGGTGTTGATGTCCCCGTCCACGAGCTCCGCGGCCCCCTCGCCCGAGCCGGTGTTCTCTCCGCTGGCGGTGGCGCCGGTGATGTGCTCGGAGATGTCGCCGGGGATGCCGAAGGGGTCGGGTCCGGTGACGCCCGCGCTGCGGGGGTTGCCGTCGTCATCGGTGTCGACGAGGTCGGCCCAGCTGGGTTGCGGGTCGCCCTCGTCGAAGGAGGTCGCCCAGTCACCGCCCTCGGCGGCCTGCTGAGGGTCGGCGGTGTCGCTCTTCGGGGCCGAGGGCTCAGGTGCCTCCGGCGTCGCGAGCGCAGGTGCGGTGCCGCTCATCGCGACCATCAGCGCCGCCGTCGCGGCGATCATCGCGGCCAGGCGGGCCCGGCCTCTCGTTCTGCGTGGTACGTCCCAACGATGCATCGGTGTGATCTCCTTCACATGGGGGGGCACCCCAGATGGAACCGTGAGATGACAACGTTGTCAACGACGTTTGCGAAGGATTTACGCGGGCCCGCTGAGGAGGACGGGTGATTTGTGCCGACACACGGGAAGAATCGAGACATCGTTGTCGCGCTCGGATCGACGTCTACGCTGAGCACGTGGCATCACCCTCGTCCGAGCAGACCCGTCAGCAGCGCCGCCCGACCATGAAGGACGTCGCGGCGTCGGCCGGAGTGAGCCTGAAGACCGTATCGCGGGTGGTCAACGGCGAGTCGAACGTCAACGACGACCTACGCGCGGCCGTGCTCGAGGCGATCGCCGCGCTCGGATTCCGGCGCAACGCCAGCGCTCGTGAGCTCCGGCAGGGACGGTCGGGCACCGTCGGGCTGCTGCTCGAGGACGTCGCCGACCCGTTCTACTCGATCCTCTCCCGCGCGGTCGAGGAGATCGCGCGCGATCACGGGACGATGGTCTTCGCCGGATCCTCGGCCGAGGACGCCGACCGGGAGCGCGAGCTCGCTCTCGCGTTCTGCGAGCGGCGCGTCGACGGGCTGATCGTCGTACCGGCCGGCACCAGCCACTCCTACCTCCTCCCCGAGATGCAGGCCGGCATCCCGGTCGTGTTCGTCGACCGACCGCCCGGGGACATCGAGGCCGACATGATCCTCACCGACAACCGCGGTGGCAGCCGGCGCGGCGTGGAGCATCTGCTCTCCCACGGACATCGCCGCATCGGCTTCATCGGCGACGCGCCGGAGATCTACACCGCCGGCGAGCGCCTGCGCGGCTATCGCGACGCGCTCGAGTCCGCCGGAGTCCCCTTCGCCGACGATCTCGTCACGCAGGCACCCCCGTCACCCGCGTCGACCGCCGACGCACTGGACCGGCTGCTCGGCGGACCGTCACCGGCGACGGCACTGCTGTGCGGCAACAGCCGCACCACCGTCAGCGTGCTCCGCGAGCTCGCCCGGCGCTCGACGCGACTGGCCCTGGTCGGGTTCGACGACGTCGAGCTCGGCGATCTCCTCCAGCCGGGACTCACCGTCGTCGCCCAGGATCCCGGAGCCATGGGCGCGGCCGCCGCGCGGCTCCTCTTCCAGCGAATCGCCGGCGACACCGCAGGTCCGCCCCAGACGGTCACCATCGGCGCCAGGCTGATTCCCCGGGGCTCCGGAGAGCTCCCGGTTCCCTGAGTCTGGGGAAATCTGCCGCGCGGGCCTGGGTTTTAAAGTCTAGTGGCCTAGTATGGTTACGTGCCTTGTCGTGACCGCTATGGATACGCGCTGACCACCAGCGACGAAGCTGCCCTGGCCTACTCCCAGGGGCTGCTCGACGTGCTTCGTCTACGGGACGGCGCCCTCGCCTCCTTCGCGGCCTCGATCGTCCTCGACCCGACGTTCGCGCTCGGGCACGCCGCGCTGGCACTGCTCGGCCACGAGATGTGCGCGCCGGTCGACGTTGGCGCTCGCCTGAAGCAGGCTCGGCTGCACGCCCGTCGGGGGACCGAGCGCGAGCGCAGCCACGTCCACGCGGTCGAGGCTCACATCGGCGGCAACCCGCGGCCACTGATCGACCACCTGGCGGCCTTCCCGCGAGACGCGCTGTTGCTCTCGACCGCGGTGCCGACCATCGCCTTCGCCGGGGCCACCGAGGTGCCTGAGGAGGCGTGGGCGATCGTCGAACGCGCCAGGCCCGCCTACGGTGACGACTGGTGGTTCGCCGGCCTGCTCGCTTTCGTACGCCAGGAGCAGCGCCGCTTCGACGACGCGATGTCGCTCTCCTGTGCCTCGCTGGCAGTGGAGCCCGGCGCCGGCCACTCCGCCCACGCCCGTGCGCACGCGCACTACGAGACCGGCGACCACGAGGCGGGACTCACGTGGATGTCCTCGTGGGTGCTCGGCGACGGCGCCCAGATCGACTCGCTGTCCCACTTCTCCTGGCACGCCGCGCTGCACGAGCTCTCGCTGGGCGACCTGGAAGCCGTACGCCGCCGCTACGAGACCCAGCTCCAGCCCGGCCACGCGCTGGGATGCCGGGCGCTGGTCGACTCCGGCTCGCTGCTCTTCCGGTGGGCGCTCACGCCGGGGGCTCACGACGTGCCCGACATCGCCGAGGTCGTACGCGTCACCGGCCGCGAGACCATGATCCGGCCCGCCACCCCGTTCCTGGCCATGCACACCGCGGTCACGCACCTCGCCACCGGTGACGCCGGTGCGCTCGACGAGCTGAGGTCGTGGGCCGCCGGACACGTACATCCGACCATGGCCACGGTCGTCTCCCCTCTCGCCGAGGCGCTGGGGATGATGGCCCGCGACGAGAACGCGGCTGCCGCCGACCGGCTCGCCGCGCTAGCGCCGTCGATCCGCCGCCTCGGCGGCTCCGACGCGCAGCGGGAGATCATCGAGGAGGCCCGCATCGCCGCCCTGCTCCGCGCCGACCGCTGGGACGAGGCCCGGGTGCTGCTCGATGCCCGTCTCGACCGCCGCCGCTCGCCGCGCGACGAGCTGTGGCGGGCACAGGCCCTCGCACGCGCCTGAGCCAACCCTGCCGAAACGTCACTTCTGCAGGTCGAGTGGGCAGCGTGTGACGTGTCGGCCTGCAGAGTTGACGCCTCGATCTGTGCGCGTGACGCCTCGGCCTGCGGGGGCGACGCCTCGATGTGGGTGGCTCAGCTGGGGACGATCTCGCCGTCGGTGACCTCGAAGGCGACCTCCTCCAGGGCACTCGTCGCCGGGCCCTGCGTCACCGAGCCGTCCTCGATCGAGAACCGGCTGCCGTGGCATGGGCAGTCGATGGTGCCGCCGGCGACCTTCGTGACCGGGCAGCTCCGATGGGTACAGATCGAGGAGAAGACCTTGAACGTGCCCTCGGTCGGCTGGGTGGCCACCAGATTGCGGTCGGCGACGATCACTCCCCCGCCGACCGGGACCTCGCTGGTCGCGACCAGCGGGCCGCTGCCACCTGACCCGGTGTCACCCGAGGAGCCGGTGTCGCCGCTGCCGCATGCCGCCAGGAGAGGGACACCGACCGCGGTCACCGCGGTGCCTGTGACGACCTTCCGCCGGGTGATTCGAGATTCACTCATGCCGCCCAGAATAGGCGCGTCGGCAACGGACGTCCCCCGCTGAGCGCAAACCCTCGGGCAAATCTCGAGCTCGGGTCAGGACGCGCTGACCTTCTTCCGCGTCGCCGGCTTCTTCTTGGCCGCCGTCTTCTTGGCCGCCGTCTTGGCCGGCTCCGCCTTCGCCTTCACCGGCTTGTCCGGCGGCTGCTCGGCGGCCTTGCCGTCGAGCAGCGGGGCGAGGAAGCCGCCAGTGTGGCTGCCAGGGGTCGCGGCGACGGTCTCGGGAGTGCCCTCGGCGATCACCGTGCCGCCACGGTTGCCGCCTTCCGGACCCATGTCGATGATCCAGTCGGCGGTCTTGATCACGTCGAGGTTGTGCTCGATCACCAGCACCGTGTTGCCCTTGTCGACCAGCGAGGAGAGCACGCCGATGAGCTTGCGGATGTCCTCGAAGTGGAGGCCGGTGGTGGGCTCGTCGAGGACGTAGAGCGTCTTGCCGGTCGAGCGCTTCTGCAGCTCGGCGGAGAGCTTGACCCGCTGTGCCTCACCACCCGACAGGGTGGTCGCGGGCTGCCCCAGGCGCACGTAGCCCAGGCCGACCTCGACCAGGGTCTTCATGTGGCGCGCGATCGCAGGCACGGCGGCGAAGAACTCCACCGCCTCCTCGATCGGCATGTCGAGCACCTCGGCGATCGACTTGCCCTTGTAGTGCACCTCGAGCGTCTCGCGGTTGTAGCGCGCGCCGTGGCAGACCTCGCACGGGACGTACACATCGGGGAGGAAGTTCATCTCGATCTTGATCGTGCCGTCACCCGAGCAGGCCTCGCAGCGGCCACCCTTGACGTTGAACGAGAACCGGCCCTGCAGGTAGCCCCGCATCTTGGCCTCCGGAGTGGAGGCGAAGAGCTTGCGGATGTGGTCGAAGACGCCGGTGTAGGTGGCCGGGTTGGACCGCGGCGTACGCCCGATCGGGGACTGGTCGACGTGGATCACCTTGTCGACGTTGTCCAGGCCGGAGATCTTGGTGTGCCGGCCCGGAACGGTGCGGGCGCGGTAGAACTCCTTGGCCAGGGCGGTGTAGAGGATGTCGTTGACGAGCGTCGACTTGCCCGAGCCGGAGACGCCGGTGACCGCGAGGAAGAGCCCCAGCGGGAAGGTGACGTCGATGTCCTTGAGGTTGTTCTCCTTGGCGCCGTGGACGGTCAGCTCGCGCCCGGCGGTGCGGGGACGTCGTACGGCCGGGACGGCGATCTCGCGACGGCCCGCCAGATACTGACCGGTCACGGACTGCTCGTTCGCGAGCAGCTCCTCGACCGTGCCGGAGTGGATCACCTGGCCGCCGTGCTCACCGGCGCCGGGGCCGATGTCGACGACCCAGTCGGCGACCTTGATGGTGTCCTCGTCGTGCTCGACGACGATCAGGGTGTTGCCGAGCCGCTTGAGCCGCTCGAGGGTCTCGATCAGCCGGTGGTTGTCGCGCTGATGGAGGCCGATGGAGGGCTCGTCCAGCACGTAGAGGACGCCGACCAGACCGGACCCGATCTGGGTCGCCAGCCGGATCCGCTGGGCCTCACCGCCGGAGAGCGAACCCGAGGGCCGCTCCAGGGAGAGGTAGTCGAGGCCGACGTCGAGGAGGAAGCGCAGCCGCGCCTGGATCTCCTTGAGGACCTGCTCGGCGATCTGCCGCTCCCGGCCGCTGAGCTCGACCTGGTCGAGCCAGTCCGCGGCCTCGTTGATCGGCAGCGCGCAGAGCTCGGCGATGTTGAGACCGCCCTCGCTCCGCTCGCCCAGTGTCACCGAGGTCGAGACGGGCTTGAGCCGGGTGCCCTTGCAGGTCGGGCACGGCACCTGGCGCATGTAGCCCTCGAAGCGCTCCCGGGTGGTGTCGGACTCGGCCTCCTTGTGGCGGCGCTCCACCCAGCGGCGTACGCCCTCGAACTCGGCGTCGTAGGAACGGCGGCGGCCGTAGCGGTTGACCGAGACGACGTGCACCTTGCGTCCGTGACCGTCGAGGATCGCCTTCTGCCCGGCGGCCGGGATGTCGTCCCAGGGGGTGTCCAGGTCGAAGCCGAGCTCACCGCCGAGAGCCTCCAGGAGGCGCAGGAAGTATTCGGCGACGTGGGCCTGGGACCAGGGCTGCAGCGCGCCTTCGGCGAGGGTGGCTGCCGGGTTGGGGACGACCAGCTCGGGGTCGACCTCCATCCGGGTGCCGAGGCCCGTGCAGGCCGGGCAGGCGCCGAAGGGCGAGTTGAAGGAGAACGAGCGCGGCTCGAGCTCGTCGGTGTCGAGCAGGTGGTCGTTGGGGCACGACATCCGCTCGGAGAACTTCATCTGCTCGCCCGTGTCCACGAAGTCGAAGACGACCAGGCCGCCGGCGAGCTCCAGCGCGGTCTCGACCGAGTCGGTCAGCCGCCGCTTGGAGGACTCCTTGACCGCGAGCCGGTCGATGACCACCTCGATGGTGTGCTTCTTCTGCTTCTCCAGCTTGGGCGGAGCGTCGAGCTGGTGGGTCTCGCCGTCGACCCGCACGCGGGAGTAGCCCTGCTGCTGCAGCTGGCTGAAGAGCTCGACGTACTCCCCCTTGCGGGCCCGGATCACCGGGCTCAGCACCTGGAAGCGGCGCCCCTCCTCCAGCGTGAGCACGTGGTCGACGATCTGCTGCGGCGTCTGCCGCTCGATCGGCGCACCACAGGTCGGGCAGTGCGGACGGCCCGCGCGCGCGTAGAGCAGACGCAGGTAGTCGTAGACCTCGGTGATGGTGCCGACCGTCGAGCGCGGGTTCTTCGAGGTCGACTTCTGGTCGATCGACACCGCCGGGGAGAGCCCCTCGATGAAGTCGACGTCCGGCTTGTCCATCTGACCGAGGAACTGCCGAGCGTAGGCCGACAGCGACTCGACGTAGCGACGCTGGCCCTCCGCGAAGATGGTGTCGAACGCGAGGCTCGACTTCCCGCTTCCGGACAGGCCGGTGAACACGATCATCGAGTCCCGAGGCAGGTCGAGGGAGACATCCTTCAGGTTGTGCTCCCGGGCTCCCCGGATGATCAGCTGCTGCTCCGCCACGTTCTTTCCTCGTCCAGTGCTTATCGCATCGCGCTACTGCGTCGAACAGATGTTCGCATCATACGACGCTGGGAAGACTCCCAGACGGCACCCTCTCACGGAGCACCGACATTTTACTTCTGGTCGTGTCCGACGTGCTTGCATAGACGTATGAGCGATGCCCCTACCACTTATACAGGCGCGGTGAAACCGGGCGGCCCGGCCGACGTACGCGAGCTCGGCCGGCTGACAATCACGAAGGTCGCCGTCGACGCGCAGATGTCCAACAACTGCTACCTGCTGCGCTGCCGAACGACCGGCGAGCAGCTTCTCATCGACGCCGCGGCCGAGCCGGAGACCCTGCTCCCCCTCATCGGCGGCGAGCTGGCCACCGTCGTCACCACCCACCAGCACTGGGACCACCACCGAGCCCTGGCCGACGTGACCGCCGCAACCGGCGCCGCCACGCTCGCCGGAGAGCCCGATGCCTCCGCGATCACGGAGGCCACCGGCGTACCGATCTCTCGCACGCTCTCCCACGGGGACACGGTCGCCGTCGGCGACTGCGCGCTCGAGGTCATCGCGCTGCGCGGGCACACTCCAGGGTCGGTCGCTCTCGTCTACCGCGACCCCGAGGGCACGCCCCATCTGTGGACCGGCGACAGCCTCTTCCCGGGCGGCGTGGGAAACACGCAGCAGGATCCCGTACGTTTCACCCAACTGCTCGACGATGTCGAGGAGCGCATCTTCGCCACCCTCCCCGACGAGACCTGGTTCTACCCGGGCCACGGCGACGACTCCACGCTCGGCGCCGAGCGTCCGCACCTCGCCGAATGGCGCGAGCGAGGGTGGTGACTACGGCTCCGTAGTCGGGGTCGCGGTCTCCGTCGGCGTCGGATCCGTGGTCGGATCGGCCGACTCGGTCGGCTCGGCGGTCGGCTCCGGTTCCGTCGTGAGCGTGGGCCTGGAGGTGGGCGTCGAGCCACCGGTCTCGGCGGGCTCGTCCGGCTCACGCGACGCCGTCGGCCGGTCCGGGGCGCCGGCCGTGGAGGGGTCGGCCTCCCCCGGTCCGTACGTCGGGCCGTCACGATCGGCCCCCGCGCCATGCGGACGCGCCGAATAGCCGGCGGAGGGCTCCTCCGACGGCTTCGAGCCGGGCGGCGGCAACGGATCCACATCGGGATAGGCGTTCCCGACGTCCTCGAAACCCGGGACCGGGTCACGATCGGGTCGCTCGGCCTCCGCCAGGCCGGCGAGTAGGACGACCACCCCGAGACCGGTCACGACCGCGCCGGTCAGGATGCCTGCCACGGCGACCTGCTTGCTCTGCAACTCGACTCCCTGTGCCCGCCCCGCGCCTGGTGTGGCGCACAGCGTAGGGCAGCGATGCCTCGAGCGTTATCCACCCCGGGGCATCGCGGCACCGCGCCCGGGAGCCCGGGTCAGTCGGTCGGGCTCTCGCTCGGCGACTCGCTGGGCTCGCTCGGCGACTCGGTCGGCTCGCTCGGCGACTCGCTGGGCTCGCTCGGCGACTCGCTGGGCTCACTCGGCGACTCGCTGGGCGACTCGCTGGGGTCGCTCGGCGACTCGGTCGGCCTGCCCGTCGGCCTCGAGTCCGACGGCACCTGAGTGGGTCGCGCCGGGACCGGGGACATCGACCCATCGGCCGACTCCTCGACCGACCGCGGGCTCGCCGGGACCGATTCAGCGACCTCAGGAACCTCGCTCCCCGGGCCCATCTGGCTGGGTGGACCAGCCTGCGACGGCGTCGAGGACGACTTCTCCAGCGGCCCCACCGGCGAGACCGGCGAGATCAGGCTGACCCCGGACTCGTCCGTGGCGTAACTGTGTCCTGGCTCTTCCGCTCCGGCGTTGCCGACGATCAGGCCACCAATCCCGATGCTCGTCATGGCCAACCCCGTTGCCATTCCAGCCAAGGCGATCTGCTTGCGATGCAACACGATTCCCCCGTGATACCAACGACTCGACAAGTTCTCTGGTCGTGCACAGTAGACCTACAAAGATCGAAACTGTGCGACCACTATCGGAGTGTCGAACCTCCTTGGCAAGTCCTCGTCATCTATCGTTCGACCGATATAACCCCTGGTAGGACCTCTGTTCGCCCGGCGCGAACGCCCCGTTCCGCCCTCGTGTGCAGCGCTAGTGTGTTGGCATGGGCGAAGTGATCAGGTTTCCCGGCCATCCGTTGCCGGACTACGACAAGCCGGCGCCGCTGTGGCGTGAGGCCGCCGGACAGGTGATCCGCGAGGAGCGGTCCCGCCAGGAGCGTACGCTTGCCGACGTCGCCGGCGACGCCGGTGTCTCGACGCAGTATCTCTCCGAGATCGAGCGCGGCCGCAAGGAGCCGAGCTCCGAGGTGCTCGAGGCGGTCGGGGGCGCGCTGGGCCTCGGCCTCGTCGACCTCACCGAGCGGGTCACCCGCACGCTGCGCGCGGGCGCCCGCCCGCCCGGCCCCATGGCTCTCGCCGCCTGACCCGGCCGGAGGTCACACCGCAGCGAGCTTGCGGCTCTCCAGCACCGCGTCCGCCAGTCCGTACGCCACCGCCTCCTCGGCCCCGAGGACGAGGTCGCGCTCGGTGTCGGCGTGGATCTGGTCGGTGCTGTGGCCGGTGTGGCGCGCCAGCAGCGCGTCCATCTCGGCTCGCACCCGGCCGATCTCCTTCGCCGCGACCTGCAGGTCGGTGACATCGCCCCGCTGACCGTCCTGGCCCGGCTGCTGCAGCACGACCCGCGCGTGCGGGAGGACCGTACGCCGCCCCGGCTCCCCCGCGGCCAGCAGCACGGCCGCGGAGCCCGCCGCCTGGCCCACGCAGGTGGTCGCCACCGGAGAACGCAGGAACTGCATCGTGTCGTAGATGCCCAGCATCGCGGTCGGGTCGCCGCCGGGAGAGTTGAGATAGAGCTCGATCTGCGTGTCGGGCGCGTCCGACTCCAGGTGGATCAGCTGCGCGATGACCACGTTGGCGACGCCGTCGTCGATCGGCGTACCGAGATAGACGATCCGGTCCGAGAGCAGGCGACTGTAGACATCGAGCGCCCGCTCGCCACGTGGGGTCTTCTCGATCACCGAGGGGATCGTGTACGAGCTCATCGGGCACCCCCCGCCGAGGTGAGACCGAACGCGGCGCTGCGCTGCTGCACCGGCGTCACCGACTGCACGTCGTTGAGCACCTCGTCCACGAACCCGTACTCGCGCGCCTCCTCGGCGGTGAACCACCGGTCGCGCAGCGAGTCCTGGTCGATCTGCTCGACGCTCTGACCGGTGTGGGCGGCGGTGATCCGGAGCATCTGCTCGGTCATCCGTGCCAGCCGCGCGGCCTGCACCTCGATGTCGGCCGCCGAGCCGCCGATCCCCGCGGACCCCTTGTGCAGAAGCACCTCGGTGTGCGGCAGGACGTAGCGCTTGCCCGGCGTGCCCGCGGTGAGCAGGAACTGCCCCATGCTCGCCGCCATCCCCATCCCCAGCGTGGAGACGTCGTTGGGGATCAGGTGCATCACGTCGTAGATCGCCATCCCGGCCGTCACCGAGCCGCCGGGTGAGTTGATGTAGAGAGAGATGTCGCGGTGCGGGTCCTCAGCACTGAGCAGGAGCAGCTGCGCGCAGATCCGGTTGGCGATCGCGTCGTCCACCTCCTGGCCGAGCACGATGATCCTCTGGTTCTGCAGTCGCGCCGTGAGCTGCTCGTCGAGCGGCCCGGCCGTGATGGGTGTCTGGGTCATGCTGTCGAGCCTGATCCAGGCGTACGCCGGATTCCAGCGAATCTGCCGCAGGCAGATCTGCCCACAGCAGAACACCAGCTACCCGATAGGTTGCGATCGTGCGCTGTGTGATTCTCGATGACTATCAGGACGTGGCGAGGACGTACGCCGCATGGGACTCTCTCGACGGGGTCGAGGTGACCTCGCTGACCGAGCACCTCGGGCCGGACGCGCTGGTCCGGGCGCTCGAGGGTGCCGAGATCGTGGTCGCGATGCGGGAGCGTACGCCGTTCCCGGCGGCCGTCCTGGAGCGGCTGACGGACCTGAAGCTGCTGGTCACGACCGGGATGCGCAACGCCTCGATCGATCTCGCCGCGGCGGCTCGGCTCGGGGTCACGGTGTGCGGCACTCCGTCGAGCCCGCATCCGCCGGTCGAGCTGACCTGGGCGCTGATCCACGCGCTGACCCGCCACGTCGTGACCGAGGCGACCGGTCACGGCTGGCAGCGGACGGTCGGGAGCGACCTGCACGGCCGGACGCTCGGCCTGCTCGGGCTCGGCAAGATCGGGGCCCGGGTCGCGGCCGTCGGGCAGGCGTTCGGGATGGAGGTGATCGCCTGGAGCCCCCACCTCACCGCCGAGCGCGCCGAGCCGCTCGGGGTGCGCGCGGTCGACAGGGCCACCCTGTTCGAGACCAGCGACATCGTCTCGCTCCATCTGGTGCTGTCAGAGACCACGCGACACATCGTCGGACACGCCGACCTGGCCTCGATGAAGCCGACCGCCCACCTGGTGAACACCTCGCGCGCCGGGCTGGTCGACACCGAGGCGCTCATCGCCCACCTCGGCTCCGGCACGATCGCCGGAGCGGGCCTGGACGTCTTCGACGTCGAGCCGCTGCCCGCCGACGACGTGCTGCGCCACCTCCCGAACGTCGTCGCGACGCCGCACCTCGGCTACGTCACCGAGGACAACTACCGCCGGTTCTACGGTGGCGCCGTCGAGGACATCGCCGCCTGGCTGGCCGGTGACCCGATCCGTACTCTCCTGCCGAAGGACCCTGATGCCTGACCCGATCCAGCTCGCCGCCGATCTGGCACCGACCGGAACCCTGCGCGCCTCGATCAACCTCGGCAACCCGGTCCTCGCCCAGGGCACGCCCGAGGCGCCGAGCGGGGTCACCGTGGACATCGCCCGGGAGCTGGCGAGCCGGCTCGGCGTACCGGTCTCCTTCCAGTGCTTCGACGCCGCCCGCAAGTCCTTCAAGGCGCTGCGGACCGGGGCTGCCGACGTCGCCTTCCTCGCGGTCGAGCCCGCCCGGGCCGCCGAGGTCGAGTTCACCGCGCCGTACGTCCTCATCGAGGGGGTCTACGCCGTCGCGGCCGACTCCCCGATCCGGACCGCGGACGACGTCGACCGCCCGGGCGTCCGGGTCGGCGTGAAGGAGGGCTCGGCCTACGACCTCTTCCTGACCCGCACGCTGGAGAACGCCGAGGTCGTACGCGGCGCCGACGGGATCGACGCCTTCCGCGAGCACGGTCTCGACGTCGCCGCCGGGATCCGGCAGCCCCTCACCCGGCACGTCGACGCCGACCCCGGTCTGCGGATCGTCGAGCCGCGGTTCATGGAGATCCGCCAGGCCGTGGCGGTCGCGCGCGACCATCGTCCTGCCACCGTGAGCTTCGTGCACGAGCTGGTCGAGGACCTGAAGTCGAGCGGACGGATCGCCGAGTCGCTGGTCCGCTCGGGGCAGGACGCGTCAGTCGCTCCCTGATCGCCGGGGGCTGCGCCTGACGTAGGGCGTCGTGGTGCCGACCTTCGCCAGCCCCGAGCGCTCCAGGATCGGCCGGGAGAACTCGGTGGAGTCGCTGTGGATGTAGCGCTTGCCCCGCGCGATGGCGGTCCGGGCGCGAGCGGCGGTGAGGGCGCGGTAGATGCCGCGACCGCGCCACTTCTCCAGCGTCGCTCCACCCCAGATGCCGGCGAACTCCGTTCCCGGCACCATGTCGATACGGCCGGCACTGACGATCTCGCCGTCCGCCTCGGCGACCCACATCTCGCTCTCCCCCGCCGCGATCCCACGCAGCTGGCTCTCGACCCGAGCCTCCGAGGGCGGCGACCCGAAGACGCCGTCCTGCACGATGCTGGCGGCGCGTACGTCCTGCTCGCTGGTGATGGCACGCAGGCCGATCCCGTCCGGCAGAGGCACCTCGACGGCCAGCAGCGCAGCCTCGCCGACCATGATCGACTCCGGCTCGTCCGGCACGAAGCCGTGCCGCAGCAGCGTGTCGTGCAGCCCCGGGGCGTGGTCGTGGCCGCGGGCCTTCCACTCGACCTCCTCGATCGCCTGGTCGGCGTCGAAGTGCGCGACCGCCGCGGCGACCAGCTCCTCGACGCCGGCTGCGTCGGCCCCGCCGAGATCCTGGTAGGAGATGAATCCGCGCCCACCACCGAAGGTCGCCAGACGCAGCGGTCCGTGCCGGGTCACCGACACCGCCCCGGCGGTCTCGGCATCGGTTCGCAGCTGTTCGTCATAGGCCTTCAGCACGGCGAGAAACCTACGCCGAAGTCGTACGCCGAAGCATGTAGTTATCGCGCCGCCGGCTCCGTTCCCCTCGTGAATGGCGCTTACAAGGAGCGCCCGAAGTGGAAGGGTGAGGACATGCCTCGCTACCTGATGATCCTCGACTACCAAGGCGGCACCGACGAGACTCCCGGCGGGATGGCCGGGTGGAAGCCGGAGGAGGTGCAAGGCCACATGAGCTACTACGAAGCGCTCAACAAGGCCCTGACCGAGTCCGGCGAACTCGTGCACGTCGAGGCCCTGACGCCGCCCGACCAGGCGTTCGTGGTGACCTCCGACGGCACCGACAAGACCGTCACCGACGGGCCGTTCCAGGAGTTCAAGGAGTGGGTCGCCGGCTACATGATCATCGACGCCGAGACCCGGGAACGCGCCCTGGAGATCGCCGGGCTCTACTCCGCTGCCCCCGGCCCGGGCGGGCGGCCGATCGAGCAGCCGATCCAGGTGCGCCGGATGTACCACGGCACCGACGGCTCCTCGGTCGACGACACGATCGCCTTCGGCGAGGCGAGCATCGAGTGACCGAGGCGTTGCCGGGTGACCTCTTGCGCGACCTCACTCCGCAGGTCGTCGCCGTGGTCACCCGGCGCTGCGGGGACTTCGACGCCGCGGAGGATGCCGTCCAGGAGGCGCTCGTCGAGGCGGTACGCACCTGGACGGAGCGCGGCGTCCCGGAGAACGCTCGCGGCTGGCTGATCGCCACCGCGATGCATCGCCTCATCGACGCCAAGCGCAGCGAGTCGCGCCGACGCGACCGCGAGCAGGCTGACCATCTCGCCGAGCCCGAGGGGCAGGAGACGTACGGAGGGGACGACTCCCTCGACGTACTCCTGCTCTGCTGCCATCCCAGCCTGACTCCAGCCTCGGCGGTGGCGCTGACCCTGCGCGCGGTCGGCGGGCTCACCACGCGGGAGATCGCGAGCGCCTACCTGGTCCCGGAGAAGACGATGGCGCAGCGGATATCCCGGGCGAAGGCGACGATCAAGGGGCGCTCGCTCGGGATCGACGGCGCCGCCGACCTCGCCGCGCGGATCCCGGCGATGATGAAGGTGCTCTACCTGCTCTTCAACGAGGGGTACGTCGCGACCGAGGGCGACCAGCTGCAGCGGGTCGACCTGTGTGCCGAGGCGATCCGGTTGACCCGCCTCGCCCGCTCCGCGCTCGCCAGGATGACCGGGAGCGCGCACGGCGAGCTCGGCGGTCTGCTCGCACTGATGCTGCTGCTCGATGCTCGCCGCCCCGCCCGGATCGACGCGCACGGCGCCGTCGTGCCGCTGGCCGACCAGGACCGGAGTCTGTGGCGCCACGAGGCCACCCGCGAGGGGGTCGCACTGGTCGACGCCGTCATCGGCACCGGCCGGCCGGGGACCTACCAGATCCAGGCCGCCATCGCCGCGCTCCACAATCGCGCGCCCACCGCGGAGGCGACCGACTGGCTGCAGATCACGGCTCTCTACGGGTTGTTGGAGAAGGTCGCGCCCGGTCCGATCGTGACGCTCAACAAGGCTGTCGCGGTCGGGTACGCCGACGGCCCGGGTCCCGCGCTCGCGCTGCTCGACGAGCTCCTGCGCGACTGTGCTCAGAACGGTGCCGACGGCTTCGCGGACCATCCGCGGGTGCCCGCGGTGCGCGCTCATCTGCTCGAGCTCGCCGGCGACCTGGACGGTGCTGCCGCTGCGTACGATCTGGCCTCGATGCGGGCCACCAACCTCGCCGAGCGCCGTTTCCTGACCTCGAAGGCGGCCGCGCTGCGCGATGCTCGCTGCTGAGGCACCGCTGAATTCTAGTGAGAACCGTTCTCAGGATACGCTGTGCCTGTGATCGAACTGCGCACCCCGACCCAGATCGAGCAGATGAAGCCCGCCGGCCGATTCGTGGCCGATGTCCTGACCGCACTCCGCGAGCACGCCGCCGTGGGTGTCAACCTGCTCGAGCTCGACGAGCTGGCGCACAAGATGATCAAGGACCGCGGCGCGGAGTCCTGCTACATCGACTACCACCCGAGCTTCGGCGCGATGCCGTTCGGGAAGGTGCTCTGCACCTCGGTCAACGACGGTGTGCTGCACGGCCTGCCCTTCGACTACAAGCTGCAGGACGGCGACCTGCTCAGCGTCGACTTCGCGGCCAGCGTCGACGGCTGGGTCTCCGACTCGGCCCTCTCCGTCGTCGTCGGTACGCCCCGCCAGGAGGACCTCGACCTGATCGAGACCACCACCCAGGCGCTCGCCGCCGGCATCGACGCCGCACGCGTCGGCAACAAGGTCGGCGACATCTCCCACGCCATCGCCGGCGTCGCCCGCGCGAAGGGCCTCAAGATCAACACCCAGTTCGGCGGCCACGGCGTCGGCCGCACGATGCACGGCGACCCGCACATCGCCAACGACGGTCGCCCCGGCCGCGGCTTCAAGCTGCAGCCCGGTCTCGTCATCGCGATCGAGCCGTGGTTCCTGCACACCACCGACGAGATCTTCACCGACCCCGACGGCTGGACCCTGCGCAGCGCCGACGGCTCCCGCGGCGCCCACATGGAGCACACCGTCGCGATCACCGAGGACGGCCCGCTTATCCTCACCGCTCGCGACTGACCACCCCCTGCCGAGGCGTCAGGTAAGTCAGCCGAAGCGTCACCGCCGTCGGCCGACTGGGCAGCGGCGTGCCGTCTCGGCCTGCGCGGCTGACGTCTCGGCCTGCGCGGCTGACGTCTCGGCCTGCGCGGCTGACGTCTCGGCCTGCGCGGCTGACGTCTCGGCCTGCGCGGCTGACGTCTCGGCCTGCGCGGCTGACGTCTCGGCCTGCGCGGCTGACGTCTCGGCCTGCGCGGCTGACGTCTCGGCCTGCGCGGCTGACGCCTCGGCCTGCGCGGCTGACGTCTCGGCCTGCGCGGCTGACGTCTCGGCCTGCGCGGCTGACGCCTCGGCCTGCGCGGCTGACGCCTCGGCCTGCGCGGCTGACGCCTCGGCGCAGGGCGGTAAAACAGAAGTCAGCCGCTGGCGTCTCGGGTCACCAGCGGCTGACAAGATGAACGTTAGCCGACGAACCCGAACACGTGCAAGCACTTGCAATGCATAAGACTGCAAATGACCCGACTGGGCTACTCGGACCACCCAAGAGGGCTATGAACGCGGGTTCTTTGAGCGCTGCGTACGCCGCGCGTCGCGCTGCCGCCGCAGCCGGCGCACCAGGACGCCGTCATAGGCGAGCGCCTCGGGCTTGTCGATCAGGTCGTTGACGGCTCGGTGGTATTCGGCCGCGCTCATCCCGAGCTGCTCCCGGACCGCGTCGTCGCGGCCGGTGCCGGCCGACCACCACGAGCGCTCGAAGTCCAGCAGTCGCTTCTCGTTCTCGGAAAGACCCGGCTGCCCGTCGGCAGACCCGGGGCTGTGGGGCGCCTCGGTCATGCGTACATCATCCCAGGCGTGAAGGGCGCCCTCGAAACCGCCACGCGCCACCGTCTCGAACTACCCGGGATAGCCCATCTGGGCCATCTTCATAAAAGTGCAGATCAACTCTTTGAAGCTCGCCGGACCATCCGCTAATCTCTTCCATGTCAGCCGCTGGTGACCCGAGACGCCAGCGGCTGACTTCTATTTCGGCGGGTGTTACGCCTCCGCGGTGTCCTCACCGTGCGTCCCCGGACGCGGCGCCCAGGGCAGTTCCCTCGCGGCCCGCACTACGACCAGCCGGTCCCCACGTGACAGGGTGCCGACGACCGGGTCGAAGTAGCGGAAGACCTTCTCGTCGCGTACGACCGCGATCACCTGGTCGGCCAGCTGCTGCGGCTGCTTGCCGACCTCGTTGACCAGCAGGTCGCGCTCGGAGACCTCCAGGCCGGTGCCGGAGTTGAGCAGGTCCTCCATGACCGACCCCAGGGTCGGCGAGATGGTGGACAGACCCATCAGCCGGCCGACCGCGTCGGCGGAGGTGATCACCGAGTCGGCTCCGGACTGCTTCATCAACGGCGCGTTCTCGCGCTCGCGGGCGGCAGCGACGATCCACGCCTCGGGATTGATCTGCCGCACCGTCAGGATCGTGAGCACGTTGGAGTCGTCACGGTTGGTGGTGATGATGACCTGCTCGGCGTCCTTGACGCCCGCCCGCATCAGCACCTCGCGCCGGGTCGCATCGCCGGTGACCACCGCGATCCCGTCGGAGTGGGCATCCGAGCGCGCCACCGGGTCCGGGTCGACCACGACGAACTCCTCGGGATCCGCTCCGCTGCTGAGCAGCGTCTCCACGGCGCTACGGCCCTTCGTGCCGTAACCGACGACGACGATGTGCTGGGACATCTTCTTCCTCCAGCGAGCGACTCGGATGAGGTCACGGCCCTGCTTGGTGAGGACCTCGAGAGTGGTGCCGATCAGCAGCACCAGGAAGGCGATGCGGGCCGGCGTGATGATGAACGCGTTGATCATCCGCGCGTGCGCCTCGACCGGGGCGATGTCGCCGTAGCCGGTCGTGCTCAGCGTCACCGTCGTGTAGTAGATCGCGTCGATCAGGCTGATCTGGCCGGTGGGATCGTTGTTGTCGGCGTACGCGTCGCGGTCGAGATAGACCAGCAGGACCGTCCCGACCAGGATCGCCAGCGCGGCCAGCAGCCGCCGCCCGAGCTGCCACCACGGCGACCGCACCGTCTCGGGAAGAGCGACCTGCTCGACACCGGCCCACTTCGGGGCGAATGCAGATGTCTCGGACACATCTGTGACCCTATCCGCCGCGCTCTATCGTCTGTTGCATGAGTGCCTCCGACATCCGCCGTGTCACCAACCAGGCGCCCGCGCTCGCGGGTCACAACGTGCTCACCGGGGATGCCGCGCTGTCGGCGGCAGTCCTGCGTCACGCGGGCGAGCAGACCCTCGACTCGCTCGTCCCGTTGGGCGCCGAGGCCGGCACCGCCGAGGCGCAGGAGCACGGCCGTCTCGCCAACCGCTTCCACCCCGAGCTGGTCCCCTACGACCGCTACGGCAACCGGATCGACGAGGTCGCCTTCCACCCCTCCTGGCACTGGCTGATGGACAGGGCCGTCGGCCACGGCCTGGCCGCCGCGCCCTGGGCCTTGGCCGAGAAGGGCGAGGAGCACGCCCACGTACGCCGCGCCGCCGGGTTCCTGGCCTGGTCCCAGACCGAGCCCGGCCACCTGTGCCCGATCTCCATGACGTACGCCGCGGTCCCCGCGCTCCGCGCCGACGAGTCCCTCGCCGAGGAGTGGGTGCCGAGGCTCGCCTCCACGACCTACGACTTCGGTCTCCGCGACCCCGCCGAGAAGCTCGGCGCCCTGGCGGGCATGGGGATGACCGAGAAGCAGGGCGGCTCGGACGTACGCCAGAACATCACCGAAGCACATCCCGTCGGCGACGGCGTCTACGAGCTGCACGGGCACAAGTGGTTCACCTCGGCCCCGATGAACGACGTCTTCCTCGTGCTCGCCCAGGCGCCGAGTGGCCTCACCTGCTTCCTCCTCCCCCGTGTCCTTCCCTCGGGAGAGCGAAACCGCCTCGACGTGGTTCGGCTCAAGGACAAGCTCGGCAACCGCTCCAACGCCAGCTCCGAACTCGAGTTCCGCGGCACCACGGCCTACCGGCTGGGCGAGGAGGGCCGCGGCGTACGCACCATCATCGAGATGGTCGCCGCCACCCGCCTCGACTGCGTGCTGGGCTCTGCCTCGCTGATGCGCCGGGCCGTGGCCGAGGCGAGCTGGCACGTCGCCCACCGCTCCGCGTTCGGCGGCGCCCTGGCCGACAAGCCGCTGATGCAGAACGTGGTCGCCGACCTGGCCGTCGAGTCCGAGGCGGCCACGACCCTGGCGATGCGCCTGGCCGCCGCCGTCGACCGACCCGACGACGAGCACGAGCGGGCTCTGCGCCGCATCGGCCTGCCGCTGGCGAAGTTCTGGGTCTGCAAGCGCACCCCGGCGATGGTCGCGGAGGCGCTGGAGTGCCTGGGCGGCAACGGCTACGTGGAGGAGTCGGTGATGCCGCTGCTCTTCCGCGAGTCCCCGCTCAACTCGGTCTGGGAGGGCTCCGGCAACGTCAACGCCCTCGACGTCCTGCGCGCCATCCAGCGCGACCCCGGGGTTCTCGACGCATGGATCACCGAGGTAGGCAGGGCCAAGGGCGCCGACCGGCGCTACGACCGCGCCGTCGACGCCACCCTCTCCCTGCTGGGCGAGTCGATGACCAGTCCCGAGGAGCTGGAGCGCTCAGCCCGGCGTCTGGCCGGAAGCATGGCCACCCTCCTCCAAGGGAGCCTCCTGGTCCAGCACGGCCCCGACGAGGTGGCCGACATCTTCTGCGCCAGCCGCCTGCCGGGCCACGGCGGGACGTACGGCATGCTCGCCGGCGGCGACCAGAGGGCGGTCGTGCAGCGGGCGACGCCGGCCCTGTAGAGGCGCCTGGTCGCGCAACGAGCGCCATGCCTCGAAGGAGACATGGCGCCCGCCGCGTGCGGACCGGTCCTCAGCCCTTGACGGACCCGGCCGTGAGCCCACGGACGAAGTAGCGCTGCAGCGAGAAGAACACGATCAGCGGCACCGTCATCGTGATGAACGCACCAGCGGTGAGCAGGTGCCATTCCTGGCCACGATCGCCGATCAGGTCGCGCAACGTGATCGTGACGACCTCGTTGTCACCAGCCCCGAGGAAGATGAGCGCGACGAGAAGGTCGTTCCAGACCCAGAGGAACTGGAAGATCGCGAACGCTGCCAGCGCGGGCACCGACATCGGCACGATCAACCTCCAGAAGGTCTGGAAGTGCGAGGCCCCGTCGATCTCGGCCGACTCGATGATCTCCTGCGGCAGGCTCGACATGTAGCTGCGCAGGATGAAGACCGCCAACGGCATCCCGAACGCCGTGTGGGCCAGCCACACCGCGAGGAAGGTGCCGTTGAGGTCGTAGGCGCTGAACAAGCTGAGCAGCGGCACGAACGCCACCTGCAGCGGGACGACCAGCAACCCGACGATCAGCATGAACAGCACGTTGCGCCCCGGGAACCGCATGAACGTGAACGCGTACGCAGCGAACGCAGCGATCATGATCGGCAGCACCGTCGCGGGGACGGAGACGACGATCGAGTTCACGAAGGCGTTCGCCATCCCGCTCTCGAGGACCTGCGTGTAGCTGTCGAGGGTCCACTGGGAGAACGGGTCGGTGATGACCGTCCACCAGCCCGACGACTTCACGTCGGCCTCGTCGCGGAACGACGAGATCAGCAGACCCAGCGTCGGGATGAACCAGAGGACGCACAGCAGGACGATGCCCACACGAACAGCAACGCTGCCGAGAGTGAAGCTCCTCATCGACCGGCCTCCTGCTTCTTGAACTGGCGCATCTGGTAGATCATCACCGGGATCACGGCGATCATCAGGACCACGACCACCGCGGCCGCGCGTCCGGCGTCACCGAACTCGAAGAGCTCCACGAAGAAGGTGTTGGCCAGCACCGAGGTGCCCGCGCCGCCTCCAGTCATCACGTAGACGATGTCGAAGACCTTCAGGACCAGAATGAGGACGGTCACGAAGACCACGATCACCGTCGGCCAGATCTGCGGTACGACGACCTTGAAGAAGATCTGGATCTCGCTGGCCCCGTCGATGCGCGCCGCCTCCACGGTGTCCTCGGGGACGCCCTTGATCGCCGAGGAGAGCAGCACCATCGCGAACCCCGCCTGCAACCAGATCATGATGACGATCAGGAGCAGGTCGTTGAGGTTGTAGTCGGAGATCCGCAGCCAGGCGACCGGCTCGAACCCGAGACTCGTCGAGATCGCCGAGAGGAGCCCGATCTGCTTGTCGCCCTGCGCGAACCTGGTCGCGTAGACGAAGCCCCAGATCGTGCTCGCCCCGACGAAGCTGATCGCCATCGGCATGAAGATGACCGACTTCGCGACCCGCTCCGGGAACGCCTTGAGCTGGTCTGCCAGCACCGCCACGAGCAGGCCGACGATGACGCTCCCTGCCGGGACGATGAGGATCCAGAGCAGGTTGTTGACCAACGTGCCGATGAACTCATCGTCCCGGAAGAGCGACGTGTAGTTCCCGAACCCGACCCAGTTGATGCTGTTTTCATCGGCGAAGCTGTAGATCACGGTCATCACGGCCGGGTAGACCAGGAATACGGTCACCACCAAGATGGCCGGGCCGATGAAGACGTACGGCTTGACCCGCCGTTCCCACTTGCCCGGCAGGAGGCCTGAGAGGAAGTTGAGCACCCAGTAGAGAGCAGCGGTGCCACCGACTCCCAGGACGATCGCTACCAGGCCGTTGAGGATCTTCAGATATGGATCATCGGTCATCCTCGCCAGCTCTCCTCGATCGCGTCGGCAGCCTCCTGAGCGCTCTTCTCACCTCCGACGTAGGCGTTCATCTCGCTCCAGAACGTGCCGGCGCCGACCTGCGCGGGCATCAGGTCCGAACCGTCGAAGCGGAACGTGTCGGCGTCCTGCAGCAGGGTCGCGATCTCACCGAACATCGGGTCGGCGTACTGCGAGTTGTCGAACTCCGTGCTCGGCGAGAGCCAGCCGCCGGCCTGGGCCCACTCGGCACCGAAGTCGGGGGACGCGAAGAACTCCATCAGCTCCACCACGTCGGTGTCGTTGGTGAAGGCGGTCGCCATGTCACCGCCGCCGAGGACCGGGTTGCCCTCGAAGCCGCCCTCCATGCTGCCCGGGAGCGCGAAGACGCCGACGTTGCCGGCCAGGTCCGCCTGGACGTCCTTCGGGAAGAAGGTGGTGATGAAGTTGGCCTGGCGGTGCATCTCGCAGCCCGGCTTGGCGTCGAAGAGCGGCAACGGCGAGTCGCCGAAGGGCTCGCTCAGGGTGCCGTCGGCCCCGCCGCGTACGTTCTTCGGCTTGTTGATGATGTCGCCCATGGTCTCGATCGCATCGACGATCTTCGGGTCGTTGAAGGGGACCTCGTGGGAGACCCAGTCGTCGTAGAACTCCGGGCCCTCCTGGCGCAGGACGATCTCCTCGACCCAGTCGGTGTAGACCCAGCCGGTGTCGGCACCGGCCTCGGCGCCGAGGCACCACGGGGTCTCGCCCTTGGCGATCATCTGGTCCTCGAGGCTCCGCAGCTCGTCCCAGGTGGTGGGCGTCGTGTAGCCGGACTGCTCGAAGTTCTTCGGGGTCCAGACCAGCGACTTCATCGAGACGCGGATCGGGACGCCGTAGGTCTTGTCGTCGATCTCGACCGAGTCCATCAGGCCGGGGATCATGGTGTCATCGAGCGAGCCGACGTCGATGAGATCGTCGAGCGGGAGCGTGTCGCCCGACTCGGTCAGGTCGCCGACCAGACCGGGCTGGGGGAAGAACGCGATGTCGGGTGCGTCGTTTCCGTTGACCTTGGTGCGGATCTCGGTGGTGAAGTCCGTGGACGGGGTGTAGGTCACCTCGATCCCGGTCTCCTCGGTGAACGCGTCGAGGGCCGCGTTGAGCCCCACTGCCTCGCCCTCGGGGATCGCGCCGAGGATCTGGATGCTGCCGTCTCCCTCTTCGGTGTCGCCGGCATCGTTGTTGCCACCGCCGCCCGGCACCCCACACCCGGTCACGGCGAGTAGACCTGCGACTGCTGCTCCGATTTGCCACTTTCGCACGTGCATCTGATTGCACCCTCCATCGTCGTTTTGATCCACGGAGTCGTGCCACGCAGGCCGCGTCGGGTCCACGAGGCAGCGCCTCGTTATGTGATCTCCATAACATTAGTCGTTACGGTCCATCGATGTCCCGGGCAAATTGTCGAACACTCACCCGAGAACGCGCAGGACGATACCTGTCACGCAGTCCGGCGCTATGGAGACCCGCCAGCCCGGTGTGGCTCCGGCGGCCGAGTTAGGCCAGAATCAGCGCCCAAATGAACTATCCGCACCCTCCCCATCAAGGCCCCGGTCAAGGGCCCCATCACCAGCCGCCTCGCGACCCGCTGGCCGTGGCCGGCCGGTTGGCCGCTGTCATCTGCTCGATCCTCTTCTGGCTGATCGCAGCGATCGCCGTGGTCGCCGCCGTCATCGGCATCTTCCGCGCCTTCGGCGGCGACCTGGCCTGGCGTACGGTCGGGATCTGGGCCGTCGCCGGTATCGGCTGCTTCGCGTTCTCCTGGATCGTCGCCGCCCTCGGCCGGATCGGGCTCGACGACGAGCCGATCGGCTCATGGCGTTTCGCGCCGTTCGAGCTGGCGCGGATCCTCTACCGCAACCGATGACGACACCAGGCCGTACGTCGCGCGTGTCCGCGCGGCGTACGGCCTGGTGTCGTGGGGTCTAGACGAGCGCCTTGTCGGTCTCTGCCGCAGGCGGGGCGGCGTGGTCGTCGACCATGGTCGTCTCGTCGAACGGGTCCTGACCGTCCAGGACACGGTCGAGCTGACCGTGGTCGATGGTCTTGGTCCAGTGGCCGACCAGGACGGTGGCGACCGAGTTGCCGGCGAAGTTGGTCAGCGCACGGGCCTCGGACATGAACCGGTCGATGCCCACGATGAGCCCGACCCCGTCGACCATCTCCGGGCGGTGGGACTGAAGCCCGCCGGCCAGGGTCGCCAGGCCCGCACCGGTGACACCGGCGGCACCCTTGGAGGCGATCATCATGAACAGCAGCAGGCCGATCTGCTCGCCGATGCTCAGCGGGTCACCCATCGCGTCGGCGATGAAGATCGAGGCCATCGTCAGGTAGATCGCGGTGCCGTCCAGGTTGAACGAGTAGCCCGTGGGGACCACGACACCGACAGTCGCCTTCTCGACACCGGCGTGCTCCATCTTCGCGATCAGGCGCGGAAGCGCCGACTCGGAGGAGCTGGTGGAGAGGATGAGCAGGAACTCGCGGGCGAGGTACTTGAGCAGCTTGAAGAGGTTGACGCCGGTGGCCAGCTTGAGGATCACGCCCAGGATGCCGAAGACGAAGATCGCGCAGGTGATGTAGAAGGCGATCATGATCACGGCGAGGCTCTTCAGGGCGTCGATGCCGGTCTCCCCGACGACGCCGGCGATGGCGCCGAAGGCACCGACCGGAGCGGCCCACATGATCATCGCCAGCACGCGGAAGATCAGGTTCTGGATCAAGGTGATCGCCTTGAGGATCGGCTTGCCCGACTCACCCATCCGCTGCAGCGCGAACCCGACCAGCAGCGCCACCAGCAGGGTCTGCAGCACCACACCGGACGTCAGCGCCGAGAAGAGCGAGGTCGGGATGATGCTGAGGAGGAAGTCGGTCGTGCTCGCGTGCCCCTCCGAGGCAGCCTCCTGGCCCGCGGTGGACGCGTCCGAGCTCACCTGGAGGCCGGTGCCCGGGTCGATGATGTTGCCGACGACCATACCGATCGCCAGGGCGACCGTGGACATCACGATGAAGTAGACCAGCGCCAGGCCACCGACCTTGCCGACCTTGGCCGCGTTGGCGACCGAGCCGACGCCGATGACCAGGGTGCAGAAGATGATCGGCTGGATCATCATCTTGATCAGGTTCACGAAGGCCGTGCCGATCGGCTTCAGCTCCACCGCGAACGACGGGGCGATCAGCCCGACCAGAATGCCGAGGACCACCGCGGCTATCACCGCGATGTAGAGATAGTGTGTCCGGTCCTTCTTGGGTCTTGTCTCAGTGGTGGTCGTACTCATCGTTCCTCCTGGTCCGGTGTGTCCTGCCCTCCGGGGCAACTCGGGCAACTCTCCGGGAGAACGTGACGACCGTCACTGTTGTGTTCGTTGTGTTCGTGGCCACGATCACATCCACGCAACGGAGGTGGTCCAGAATGTTGTCGTGCCCCGTGTCCACCCGTTCCGCCCCCGCGTTCTCCGCGATCGGCCGGTGGCCCAGCAGGTGCTTCTCCTTCAGTTCGCCACGGTGCTGTTGCTCGTCGTCACCGGCATCCTGATGGCCTCCTACGACGCCCAGCGCGACTCCTACAGCCGCGCCACCCAGCGCGCGGTGGCCGTCGCCCAGACCGTCGCCGACTCCCCCACCGTCAGCACGGCGCTGCGCGGCGAGGACCCGACGGCGACCCTCCAGCCCTGGACCGAGCAGGTACGCCGCGACACCGACACCGACTTCGTCGTGGTGATGGACCTGGACCGCACCCGCTACACCCACACCGATCCGCGTCAGATCGGCGGAGAGTTCGTCGGCGACCTCGGTGGCGCGCCCGACGGCGAGGTCTTCACCCAGCAGTACACCGGGACGCTCGGCCCGTCGGTCCGCGCGGTGGTACCGGTCGAGGACGGCGACGAGGTCGTCGCGCTCGTGTCCGTCGGCATCACGGTCAGCGACATCAACCGCGGGCTCAAGCGCGACGTCACGATCGTGCTGCTCTGCGGCGCGCTGGTGCTGGCCGTGGGGCTGACCGGTGCCTGGCTGCTGAGCCGACGCCTGCACCGGCTTACCCATGGCATGGGTGAGCGTGAGCTGGCCCGGATGTACGAGTACTACTCCGCCGTCCTCCACTCGGTCCGCGAAGGTCTGCTCCTGCTCGACGGGGAGGGGCGCGTGCAGCTGGTCAACGACGAGGCGCGGCGCCTGCTGGCGCTGCCGGAGGACGTGATCGGCACCCGGATCGAGGACCTCGACCTGGCGCCCGGACTGGTCGCCGCCGCCCGCGGCCGCACCGCCGAGTCCGACGACCTCTACCTCGCCGGCGAGCGGATCCTCGTCGTCTCCTCAGCGCCCGCGCTGTGGGACGGCCGCGAGGTCGGCGCAGTGGTGACGCTGCGCGACCACACCGAGCTGCGCTCGGTGACCGGCGAGCTGGAAGTCGTACGCCGCCTCACCGAGTCGCTCCGGTCCCAGAACCACGAGGCGGCCAACCGGCTCCACACCGTGGTCTCCCTCATCGAGATGGGCCGCGAGCAGGACGCGGTCGAGTTCGCCACCGAGGAGCTCCAGGTCGCCCAGCTCCTCACCGACCGGGTCGTCGGCGCGGTCGAGGATCCCGTCGTGGCGGCGCTCCTGCTCGGCAAGTCGGCCGAGGCGGCCGAGCAGGGCGTCGAGTTCCGCATCGTCGGCGAGGTGCCGCCGGGCACGGGCATCCCGCCCCGCGACCTGGTGACGGTGCTGGGCAACCTCGTCGACAACGCCTTCGATGCCGTCTCCGGCTTCGAGTCCCGCCAGGTCGAGGTCCACCTGACCGGTGACGATGACACCCTCACGGTGCGCGTGGGCGACAGCGGACCCGGCCTGGACGACGCCGACTCGGCGCGCGTCCTCGACCGCGGCTGGACCACGAAGGCCGAGCCCGGCACCGGTCGCGGCCTGGGTCTCGCGCTGGTTGGGCAGATCGCCCGGCGTCATGGTGGCGAGGTCGTCATCGGCCGCTCGCACCTCGGCGGGGCCGAGTTCACCGTCACCCTCGCGACAGAGGTGGCTGAATGAGCGTCAGGGTGTTGGTCGTCGAGGACGAGGCGCTCGCCGCCGAGGCCCATGCGGCGTACGTCGGCCGGGTCTCTGGCTTCACCCTGGCCGGGATCGCGCGGTCGGCGCGCGAGGCGGTCCGCGCGCTCGATGCGGCCCGCGACGCAGGCACCCCGGTCGACCTGATCCTGCTCGACATGAACCTGCCCGACGGGCACGGGCTCGGGCTGCTCAGCCGGCTGCGCACCGCCGGGCACCTGTGCGACGTGATCGCGGTGACGGCGGCGCGGGACACCAAGGTGGTGCGGCAGGCCGTCGTGCAAGGGGTCGTGCTCTACCTGCTCAAGCCGTTCACGTTCGCGACGTTTCGGGACAAGCTCGAGCAGTACGCCGACTATCGTGCCCGACTGGACGCGGCTCCCGAGGAGGTCGTCCAGGACGAGGTCGACCAGCTGCTGGGGTCGCTGCGACCCACCGGCAGCACGCCGCTGCCCAAGGGCATGAGCGCGGAGACGCTGCGGGCCGTGACGGCCGCGCTGCGCGAGGCCGAACGTGACCTGTCCGCGAGCGAGGTCGCCGCGGTCGTCGGCGCGTCACGGGTGACGGCGCGGCGCTACCTCGAACATCTTGCCGACAAGGGCCTGGCCGCGCGCGGGGTCCGTTACGGTCCCAGCGGCGGGCGGCCCGAGGTCGGCTACTCCTGGCTCTGAACAGGACGGCAGGCTTTTAAATCGTTCGCGCCCTGCATGTGTCGCCGGGCAGAGTCGATGCCCATGACCAGCAGCGACCTGTGGACCCGCGACGACGCCGAGCGCTACGACGACCCCGACGACTGGGTCAACGCAGCCGAGGTGACCGGGCCGGTGGCCCGCCTCCTCGCCGAGCTCGCCGACGGCGGCCCCGCGCTCGAGCTCGCCATCGGAACGGGCCGGATCGGCGTACCGCTGCGGGAGCTGGGTGTGCCGGTCACCGGCATCGAGCTGTCCCAGCCGATGGTCGACGTCCTACGGCGCAAGGTCACCGAGGAGGAGATCCCGGTCGTCGTCGGCGACATGGCCTCCGCCGAAGCGCCGGGGGTGGGGGCGTACTCGTTGGTCTATCTGGTCTTCAACACGATCGGGAACCTGCGTACGCAGGACGAGCAGGTCGCCTGCTTCGCCAACGCCGCCCGTCATCTGGCGCCGGGCGGGCGCTTCCTTGTCGAGGTCGGCGTGCCCGCACTGCGACGGCTTCCTCCGGGCAGCCCGGCGATCCCGTTCGACGTCTCCGCAGCGCACCTCGGGTTCGACACCTACGACCTGGTCACCCAGCAGGCGATCTCGCACCACTACACCCGCGAGGCCGACGGCCGCTTCCGGTACGGGCCACACAACTTCCGGTTCGTGTGGCCCTCCGAGCTCGACCTGATGGCGCGGTTGGCCGGGATGACGCTGGAGGCGAGGTACGCCGGCTGGGAACGCTCCGAGTTCACCAACGACTCCACGAGTCACGTGTCCGTCTGGCGCAAGCCGGAGTAGCGCTGGAACTCCCAGGCGAGCCGGATCGCCTCACGGACGGCATCCGGGGAGGCGCGGTCGAGGTAGGCCTCGATCTTGTGGTGGGCCTCCAGCCTCGGCGGGATGCCGAAGGCGTCCGGCCAGCGTTCGATCAGCGCCTCACGGCGCTCGATCGGGACGCGGACGAGCAGAGTGGTGGCGTCGACCAGCCTGGCGACCAAGCGGTCATGGACATACCAGCCGCGCGGTTTGTGGCGGCAGCCGTCGAGCGAGGACACGAAGGCGTCGACCTCGTCCGGAGTCATGCTTCCGGAGCGTACGCCGTCCGCCACGGGCGGAGTCCAGGGCTGCCACAGGCCGATCTCCGCCTCGAAGCGGGCGACGATGGACTCGATCACGCCCCCGGCGGCGAGCATTGCCTCGGTCTCGTCGGCGGACGCGCCGCCGTGGTCGCACAGGGTCCCGAGCCTGTCCAGCTCTGGCGCAAGGGCCGGTTCGATCTCGCTCCAGCGGACGGCGGCCGCGAGACGGTCGGTGGTCCAGGTGCCGTCGTGGACGCTGACCAGGCCGGCCACGGCGAGGAGTGACTTGCGCGCGATCCGGCGGGAGAGGTCGCTCGGATCGTCGCGGCCGAGGGCGCCGCGCCACCTGCGCAGGGCACGCCCGATGTCGCCGTTGAAGCCGCGCGCGGCACGAGCGTCTGCTGGGAACCCCGGAAGGGCTTCGCCCGGGTCGGGGCCTGCGAGATGGGCGCAGTAGTGCCGCAGGAAGACCCGGTTGCCGTACGCCTCGTCGCCCTCCCCGGCGTAGTCGTCGGAGGACGCCGCGGCGAGCTCCACGCCGCGGCAGATCTCGGCGAAGGCCGCCGACGCCTCGGCGCCGAGTGCGGAGGCGTCCGCCGCCGGGAGTCCGATCGTCAGCAGATCGACGTCCGAGGTGGGCACGGTGGCCGTGCCGTTGGCGACCGAGCCGTAGACGTGGACCGACACCTCCGGCGCGACCCGCCCCAGAACGTACGCAAGGACCGGCTCGTACGCGGACTGCACTCGGTCGCGGCGCGCTCCCGTGACGATCAGACCGTCGGGGGTGACGCCTTCTCGTGGGTCGGCCATCGCGGTCAGGTGAGGCGGAGCGCCATCTTCGACTCGGTGCGCGGGTCGCCTTCGGGGAACGGCTGCGTCTCCCCGGTGAGCTCGAAGCCGAGGCGCTCGTAGAGGCGGCGCCCGGACTCGTTGCCGTCGACGACCCACAGGGTCAGCACAGAGGCACCGTCACGACGCGCCCAGCCGGCGACGGCCAGGATGAGTCCCTCGGCGAGACCGTGACCACGCGCCTCGGGGGCGAGCCACATGTTGATCAGGTGGTGCTCGTCGTCGTGGATGATCCCGGCGGCGAGCCCAGAGGGCTTCTCGCCGAGCCAGGCGATGTAGGCCGAACCGGACGCGGCCCACAGCCGCCAACGCTCGTCGGGCCAGGTCACCACCTCGTCGTAGGAGGCCCAGAACGCACGAGGGGTGTCCTGGAGAGCCGCGAGGCGCACCTTCTTGAGCGCCGGCCACTCGTCCTCGACGACGACACGCACCGCCGCCGTCGGGACCACCTTCTCAGGGGCCCCGACGCCGGGGATCGAGCTGGGTCGCTTCGGAGCAGGCACGGGATCAGGCGAGGTCGAGACCGGGGTAAAGCGGGAACTTCGCGAGCAGCTCCGCCGCGGCGGCCTTGGTGTTGTCGGCGACCGAGTCCTCGATGGCGTAGGAGGCCTTGGACGGGCCGCCGGCCTTCGTGGTGCCGGGGGTCGTCTTCGAGAGCACGTCGACGATGAGCTCGGCGACGCGGTCGAACTCGTCGGCGCCGAAGCCGCGGGTGGTCAGCGCCGGGGTGCCGAGGCGGATGCCCGAGGTGTACCAGGCGCCGTTCGGGTCGGACGGGACCGAGTTGCGGTTGGTGACCACACCGGAGTCGAGCAGCGCCGACTCGGCCTGGCGGCCGGTGAGGCCGAAGCTGGTCACGTCCAGCAGGACGAGGTGGTTGTCGGTGCCGCCGGTGACGAGCTTGGCGCCGCGCTTGAGGAAGCCCTCGGCGAGCGACTTGGCGTTGTCGGCGACCTCCTGGGCGTAGGTCTGGAAGCTCTCCTGCTTCGCCTCGGCGAAGGCGACGGCCTTCGCCGCCATGACGTGGCTGAGCGGGCCGCCGAGGACCATCGGGCAGCCGCGGTCGACGCTCGGGGCGTACTCCTCGGTGGCCAGGATGAAGCCGCCGCGCGGGCCGCGAAGCGACTTGTGGGAGGTCGAGGTGACGACGTCGGCGTAGGGAACCGGGTTCTCCTCGCCCTGGAACACCTTGCCGGCGACGAGGCCGGCGAAGTGGGCCATGTCGACCATCAGGGTGGCGCCGACCTCGTCGGCGATCTCGCGCATCTTGGCGAAGTTCACCCGGCGCGGGTAGGCGGAGTAGCCGGCCACGATGATCAGCGGCTGGAACTCCTTGGCCTTGGCACGCAGCGAGTCGTAGTCGAGCAGCCCGGTCTCCGGGTCGGTGCCGTACTGGTTCTGGTGGAACATCTTGCCCGAGATGTTCGGGCGGAAGCCGTGGGTGAGGTGGCCGCCGGCGTCCAGCGACATGCCCAGCAGGCGCTGGTTGCCGAGCTCGGCACGCAGCGTCTCCCAGTCGGCCTCGGAGAGCTCGTTCATGTTCTTGACGGCCATCTTCTCCAGCCACGGGCCCTCGACCCGGTGGGCGAGGATGGCCCAGTACGCCGTCAGGTTGGCGTCGATGCCGGAGTGCGGCTGCACGTAGGCGTACTCAGCGCCGAAGAGCTCCTTGGCGTGCTCGGCGGCGATCTGCTCGACGGTGTCGACGTTCTGGCAGCCGGCGTAGAAGCGGTGGCCGACGGTGCCCTCGGCGTACTTGTCGGAGAACCAGGTGCCCATCGTCATCAGCGTGGCGGGGCTCGCGTAGTTCTCGCTCGCGATCAGCTTGAGGCTGGCGCGCTGGTCAGCGAGCTCCTGCTTGGTCGCCTCGGCGATGCGGGGCTCCACGGAGGCGATGACCTCGAGGGCTTGGTTGTAGGCAGAACTCACAGTGCCTGAATTCACCGGGGCAGACAGATCGCTCATGGTCACAGCCTAGTCAGCCGCGCGGACGAGAGCAGCATCGTGGTCGCCGGTGCGTTGCGTACGTCCTCTATCACCGCCCACGGGAATGACCGACTGCTCAGCCTGGTTAAGAGACCGTGACCAGATGGTGACCTCGGCCACACCGCCCGCGTGAACAAGCGGGAACGTCCCACATAACGGACTGATGTCTCATATATCGGGATTCCAGATTGCGTGAGGGCCGTCCGCTACCTGAGACTCCTTGACATGGTCACTGCTGCAACACATGCGCACCTCGTGGTTCGACGCCACGTGGACTATTGCCGCATCCGCAGCTCGATCTGTTGGCGCCACTGACGCCCAGCGCTCCGCATCCCCCGCGTCGAGCCGCTGGCCCGCCGCCCGACAGACATCCCGGGCGCCCGCCGCGAGCACGTCCCTGCTCCGCCGTGCGTCCACGACCGACGCAAAGGTTTCTCTGACATGAGCGACAACCGGTTTCAGGCCAAGCGCGCCACCCGAACCGAGATCCCCCGCCCCAAGAAGGGCGAGGGCCAGTGGGCCCTCGGCTACACCGAGCCGCTGAACAAGAACGAGGAGTCGAAGAAGAACGACGACCCGCTCAACGTTCGCGACCGGATCCTCTACACCTACTCCAAGCGCGGGTTCGACTCGATCGACCCGGCCGACATGCGCGGCCGCTTCCGCTGGTTCGGCCTCTACACCCAGCGCAAGCCCGGGATCGACGGCGGCAAGACCGCCATCCTCGACGAGGAGGAGCTCGACGACCGCTACTTCATGATGCGCGTACGGTCCGACGGCAAGCTCCTCTCCCCCGCCGCGGTGCGCACACTTGGTCAGATCGGCGTCGACTTCGCGCGGGACACGGCCGACATCACCGACCGCGAGAACATCCAGTACCACTGGATCGAGATCGAGAACGTCCCGGAGATCTGGTCGCGCCTCGAGGAGGTCGGGCTGCACTCGACCGAGGCCTGCGGCGACTCGCCGCGTCCGTTCCTCGGCTCGCCGGTCGCCGGCGTCGCCGCCGACGAGATCATCGACGGCACCTCGGCGCTGCGCGAGATCGAGTCCCGCTACCTGGGCGACCCCGCCTTCTCGAACTTCCCGCGCAAGTTCAAGACCGCGCTGACCGGCCACCCCTCCCACGATGTGGCACCCGAGATCAACGACATCGCCTTCGTCGGCACCGTCCACCCCGAGCACGGACCCGGCTTCGACGTCTGGGTCGGCGGCGGCCTCTCCACCAACCCGCGCCTGGCCGAGAAGCTCGGCGTGTGGGTGCCGATCGACGAGGTCGCCGACGTGTGGGCCGGTGTCGCGGGCATCTTCCGCGACTACGGCTACCGCCGGCTCCGCTCGCGGGCCCGGCTGAAGTTCCTGGTCGCCGACTGGGGCAAGGAGAAGTTCCGCGAGGTCCTCGAGAACGAGTACCTCGACCGTCAGCTCGTCTCCAACCCGTCCCCCGAGTCGCCCCTGGGCCACCGCGACCACGTCGGCATCCACGACCAGAAGGACGGCAAGAAGTACGTCGGTCTGGCCCCGATCGCCGGTCGCATCTCCGGCACGCACCTGGTCGAGCTCGCCGGCGTCATGGAGAAGTTCGCCGTCGAGGGCGCTCGGCTCACGCCGTACCAGAAGATCGTGCTGATCGGTGTCGACCCCGCGGTCGTCGAGGACCTCGTCACCGCGCTGGACGCGATCGGCTTCTCGGCCCGGCCCTCCAACTGGCGCCAGAACACGATGGCCTGCACCGGGATCGAGTTCTGCAAGCTCGCGATCGTGGACACCAAGGACCGGGCCCGCGACCTGATCGCCTCGCTCGAGTCGCGGTTCCCGGAGCTCGACGCATCGATCACCGTCAACGTCAACGGCTGCCCCAACGCCTGCGCGCGGACCCAGGTCGCCGACATCGGACTCAAGGGCCAGCTGGTCCTCGACGACGAGGGCAACCAGGTCGAGGGCTTCCAGGTGCACCTGGGCGGCGCGACCGGGCTGACCGCCAACTTCGGGCGCAAGCTGCGCGCGCACAAGGTCACCTCGGCCGGGCTCGACGACTACATCTCCGCGCTGGTCGTCAACTACCTGGCCGACCGCGAGGAGGCCGAGACCTTCTCGGCCTGGACCGCACGAGCCGACGAGGTACTCCTGCGCGGCGAGAAGGCCTTGAGCGAGGTGCCCGCATGAGTGAGCGTGCAAGCACCCCGTTCCACTGCCCGTTCTGTGGCGAGACCGACCTGTGGCCGCACGGGGCCACGCACGGGTCCTGGGAATGCCGCGCCTGCCTGCGCGCCTTCCAGCTGAAGTCACTGGGACAGATCTCTCGGGCAACTACGAAGGAGGCGCACCGATGAGCGTCAGCACAGCAGCCGCCCGGGCCAACCGTGCGGTGGACACCGAGGGACGTACGCCCGAGGAGCTGCGCGAGATCGTCTCCCACTGGGGAGCCGAGCTCGAGCTCGCCCCGGCCGAGACGATCATCGAGTGGGCCGCCGCCACCTTCGGCGAGCGGTTCGCGATCACGTCCTCCATGGGTGACGCGGTCCTGGCTCATCTCGCCTCGAAGGTCGTACCCGGGATCGACGTGGTCTTCCTCGACACCGGCTACCACTTCATCGAGACGATCGGCACCCGCGACGCCGTCGAGGCGACGATGCCGGTCAACCTCCTCACGATCACGCCCGTGCAGAGCGTGGCCGAGCAGGACGCCGAATACGGCAAGGACCTCTACCGGACCGACCCCGACCTGTGCTGCGCGCTGCGCAAGGTCAAGCCTCTGGCCGACTCGCTCGCCTCCTACGACGCCTGGGCCACCGGCCTGCGCCGCGCGGAGACGAAGAACCGGGTCATCGCCCCGGTCATCGGCTGGGACGCCAAGCGCCAGAAGGTCAAGGTATCGCCGATGGCGCGATGGTCCGACGAGCAGGTCGAGCGATATATCGAGGACAACGGAGTGCTCGTGAACCCGCTCGTCTACGACGGGTATCCCTCGATCGGCTGCGCGCCGTGCACCCGCCGGGTAGCCCCCGGCGAGGACCCGCGCAGCGGGCGATGGGCCGGCACCGGCAAGACCGAGTGCGGCATCCACGCCTGACCCTCCCCATCACAGACTTTCCGCCCGCGTGGCAACACAGACCCGCAACACCCGAAGGATGAAGACAATGGCAGCTCCCGCTCTGGTAGCCCTGGCTCACGGCAGCCGCGATCCGCAGTCAGCCGCGACGATCAACGCCCTCATTGCCGAGGTACGCGCCCTGCGCCCCGACCTCCGCATCGAAGCCGCCTTCCTCGACCACTCCCGGCCGCGTTTCCAGGCCGTCGTCGACAAGCTGGTCAAGGCCGGTCACGACGAGATCGTCGTCGTACCCCTGCTCCTGACCGAGGCGTTCCACGCCCGCGTCGACGTACCCTCGGTCATCGCCGAGGCCACCGCGCGCCACTCCGGCCTGCGCATCCACACCAGCGAGATCCTCGGACTCGAGAGCGTCTTCCTGCAGGTGCTCGACGAGCGGCTCCGGGCGTCGTTGAAGGCCGCGCGGGTGCGCGAGCTCGACGCGCTCGTCCTGGCCGCCGCCGGCTCCTCGGACTCGCTGGCCAACCAGTCGGTCGCCCGCCTGGCCCGGATCTGGGGTGCCCACCACAAGCTCCCGGTCGTGGCTGCGTACGCCTCGGCCGCTCCGCCGGCCACCGGCGAGGCCGTCCGTGCGTTCCGCGCCGAGGGCCGCCGCCACATCGCCGTCGGCATGCTCTTCCTGGCTCCCGGGCAGCTGCCCGACCGCGCCAAGGAGCTCGCCCTCGAGGCCGGCGCCGTCGCGGTCAGCGACCCGATGGGCGCCCACCCCGAGGTCGCCCGCACCATCCTGGCTCGCTACGCCGTCGGTGCCGTCGAGCTCGTCCCGGTCTGATCCGACCGGCCCGGCGCCGAGTCGGCGCATCCTGACGACAATCCCCGCCGAGTCGGCTCGTTGTGACGAGCCGACTCGGCGCGATTTCAGGTGATCTGGTGGGCGAAGACGCGGTCGAGCTCGGCCGGGGCGTTCGCCGTCACCCCGCCGTGGACGGGGCCGGGCTGGAGAACGGTGCTCTTCGGGGCCTTGAGAAGACCGAAGCGGGCGGACTCGTTGTCGGAGAGCGACCGGAGTCCGTACGCCGTGGCGCGGACGCCCGCGCCGAAGCCGGCATGGGCGGCGCCGGCGCAGATCAGGTCCACCGACTCGAGGGCGGCTCGTACGAGGGCGAGGTCGAGGGCCGGGGCGAAGGCCGCGAGGCGCTGCTCGTCGAGCGCCCACCGGGCGGCGAGGAACTTCTGCTCGGGGCAGTGGAGAACTACGCCGACGTTGAGGAACTCCTCGCGCTCGGGGCGGGGTACGCAGCGGAGCACGACGTACTGGTAGGCGTCCATCACGCCTCCTGGGCGGGCTCGGCAGCGGGCAGCCACGGGCGCCCGCCGTCGAGGCGCGCCCGCAGGAACGCGACGTAGCGCTCGCGCAACGACTCCGGGGTGTCGTAGCCGGGGACGGGCTCGAGCCACTCGTCGGGTACGTCGGCGAGCACCTTCTCCAGCACCGCGTCGTCGAGCCGCGAGGCGAGCTCGTCGTTCTGGGCGATCGCCTCGTCCGCGAAGGCGCGCAGGATGTGCTCGGAGGTGTCGAAGGGCTGCGCCGCGTAGCGCGCCGGGTCGCCGCCCCCGCCGGGCCAGACGTGGTGGAAGTAGAGCGAGGCGCCGTGGTCGATGACGTAGAGCGCGCCGTTCCACAGCAGCATGTTGGGATTGCGCCAGGAGCGGTCGACGTTGGCGATCAGCGCGTCCATCCACAGGATCCGCCCGGCCAGCGCCGGCTCGGGCGAGTAGGCGGCGTCGTAGCCGAAGGCACCCGCCAGGAAGTCGATGCCGAGGTTGAGCCCGGCGCTCACGTTGAGGAGGTCCTGGACCTCCTCGTCGGCCTCGTAACGGGCGATCTCGGGATCCAGGTCGAGCACGACCTGGTCGGGCGTGGGGATGTCGAGCGCCCGGCACAGGCCGGTGACGATCACCTCCGCGACCAGCACCCGCAGCCCCTGTCCGGCGCCACGGAACTTGCAGACATAGGTGCCGAGGTCATCGGCCTCCACGATCCCGGGCAGGCTGCCGCCTTCCCGGAGCGGGGTGACGTACCTCGTCACCCGCACCGTCTCAAGACTCACGAGATGGTGTCCTCTTCCAGTCGTCTCTTCTCCTCGGCGATGTCGAAGCGGGGCGCGGGCCAGTCGAGATCGAGCCGGTCCAGTGTCTCCAGGAGCAACTCGCCGATGGCCAGGTTGCGATACCACTTCTTGTCGCTCGGCACGAGGTACCACGGAGCGTACTCGGTGTTGGTGCGCTCCAGCGCAATCTCGTACGCCTCCTGATAGCTGTCCCACAGCTGACGCTCGTCGATGTCGCCGGGGCTGTACTTCCAGTGCTTCGTCGGGTCCTCGAGGCGGGCCAGGAGCCGCTTCTTCTGCTCCTTCGGCGAGATGTGCAGCATGCACTTGAGGATGACGGTGTTGTCGTCAGCCAGCCGGTTCTCGAAGTCGTTGATCGCGCCGTAGCGCCGCTCGATCTCCTCGGGGGCGGCGAGCCCGCGGACCCGGCCGATCAGCACGTCCTCGTAGTGGGAGCGGTCGAAGACCCCGAGGTAGCCGGGCTCCGGCACCGCCCTCTCGATCCGCCACAGGAAGTCCTGGGCCCGCTCCTCCTCGGTCGGCGCCTTGAAGCTGGTGATCTTCACGCCGACGGGGTCGACCAGCCCGACGGTGTGCTTGAGCACGCCACCCTTCCCGGAGGTGTCCATCCCCTGCAGGATGAGCAGCACCCGCCTGGGGTCGTCGCTCTCCTTGGAGGCGAACAGCTTGGTCTGCAGCTCGATCAGCGTCGGACCGAGCTCGGCGAGCACCTGCTTGCCGGTCTCCTTGTCGACGCCGACGCCCGGCGCGGAGTTGGTGTCGTACTTCCGTAGGTCCACCGGTCCGGCCGGTAGCCGCAGCTCGTCAAGAAGGCTCATGGGTCGACGATAGGCCCGCAAGAGGAGCCACCGGGGCGGGTCAGCCGAGAACGCGCCGCAGATCCAGCGAACAGCCGACCATCGTGGTCGTCGATCCGTCGGGCTGGGGCTCATCGAACCAAGTGCCCTGCTCGAAGCCGACCTTGGCGAGCATCCGCAGCGAGGCGGCATTGCGGTGGTCGGGGGCCGCGAAGCAGGCCGTCGCACCGGGATAGCGGCGCGGGATCGAGGTGAGCCACACCCAGGCCATCCGCGGCCCGATCCCACGGCCCACGAAGGCCGGCTCCCCGATCGCGTAGTCGAAGCCGATCGCGTCCGGGTCGGGGGTGAGCAACGCGTAGTCGGGCTCATCGCTGATCCGGTAGTCCTGGCAGAAGCCGATCGAGCGCCCGTTGACCTCAATCACCCAGAACGTCACCTGGGTCTTGCCGTCGACGTCGGGCCCGTAGTTCTCCGCCACCCACTCGGGCGTCGGCTCACCGTCGACGGCATACCAGTGGTGCACGTGCTCCGCGTTGAGCCAACGGATCAGGTGAGGCAGGTCTCCGCGGGTCATCGGCCGCAGCGCCACCACCGGCATCGGGTCGGAGGAGAACTCCTTCACCTCACCGGAGAGGTCGACCGCGTACGCAGGCCGCCCGGCGATCCTCGTCGCCGCCGCTGCCCAGCTCTCCCCCGGGCGCGTCACTCCGCCGAGACGGTGTGTCCCGGTGTGGACCGCAACCGGCGTGAACATGCACCCAGGTTAACCGCGTGGGGTCAGTGGGCCTGGCCACCGCGGCGGTCGACGAGCGGCGGCTGGGAGGACCACGGGAAGTCGATCCAGCGGTCGGTCTTCTTGTAGACGTAGTCGGCGTTGATCACCGTCCACGGCTTCTCGAAGATCACCGCCGTGCGGGCCTCGGCCACGTGGCCCTCGCAGAAGTCGTGGACGATCTCCAGGGTCTTGCCGGTGTCGGCGACGTCGTCGGCGATGAGCACCTTCATCCCGGTCAGGTCGACGGCCGCGGGGGTCGGCGGGAGCATGATCGGGACGTCGAGACGCTCGTTGACGCCGGTGTAGAACTCCACGTTGATCGCGGACAGGTTCTTCACGTCGAGGGCGTAGCCCAGACCCATCCCGAGGGCGAGGCCGCCGCGGGCGATGGAGAGCACGATGTCGGGTTCGTAGCCGCTGTCGACGACCTTCTGGGCGATGTCGCGCACCGCGGTGCCGAAGAGGTCGTAGGTCAGGATCTCGCGCTCTTGCTGCTCACTCACAGATCGGATTCTGACACGAGACCGCCGGCGCCATCGTCATCGGCCAGAGCGAGCTCCTCGCGAACGATGCCGTAGGCCACACCGGCGCCGTATCCCTTGCGGGCGAGCATCCCCACCAGACGCCGGGTCTTGGTCTGGTCGTCGAAGCGCTCCAGGGAGCGCAACTTGCGCCGGACCATCCGCCGGCCGGCCTCACGCTCGTCGTCGGGGTCGATCTCGTCGAGCGCATCGCGGGCCACGTCGTCGTCGATGCCCTTGCGGCGCAGCTCTTGGGCCAGGGCTCGTCGGGCCAGGCCCTTTCCGGGCTGCCGGCTGGCGATCCAGGCCCTGGCGAAGGCCTCGTCGTCGATCAGGCCGACCTCTTCGAAGCGGTCCAGCAGCCGCGTCGCCAGGGCTGCGGGGACCTCCTTCTTCTCCAGCTTGTCGGCGAGCTCCTTGCGGCTGCGCGCCTGGCCGGTCAGGGCGTCGAGGAGGATCTTGCGGGCGATCGCCTCGTGGTCGGGCTCGGGGTCGTTCTTGGGGTCGGCAGGGTCTGCGGGGCGAGGCTGCTTTCGGCGGGAACGTGTTGGTTTCGACACGTCGTCGCTCCTTCGTCGCGACGACGGCTCAACCGACGGGACGGACGGCTCAACCAACGGGGTCTTGCCGGCCCAGGCTTCGACGCCGAGCGAGACGTCGCCCAGCCAGTCGGGCGCGGGCCGTTCGTCCACCCAGGGATCCTGGGTGGACGAACGGTCAGGCCTTGACGAAGCCACGAGTCAGCCGGTGCCTATGGACCTAGAAGTCCTCGACGCCGGCGGGCTCGGCCACGGGCGCCTCGCCGTCGGCCGGGGCGTCGACCGTCGGCACGACCCCGAGCTTCTCCAGGATCCGCTTCTCCAGCTCGTTGGCCAGGTCGGGGTTGTCCTTGAGGAAGTTGCGGGAGTTCTCCTTGCCCTGGCCGAGCTGGTCGCCCTCGTAGGTGTACCAAGCGCCGGCCTTGCGCACCAGGCCCGCCTCGACACCGACGTCGATCAGGCCGCCCTCGCGGGAGATGCCCTTCCCGTACATGATGTCGAACTCCGCCTGCTTGAACGGCGGGGCCACCTTGTTCTTCACGACCTTGACGCGGGTGCGGTTGCCGACCATGTCGGTGCCGTCCTTTAGCGTCTCGATCCGGCGCACGTCGAGTCGCACCGAGGAGTAGAACTTCAGTGCGCGACCACCGGTCGTGGTCTCGGGCGAGCCGAACATCACGCCGATCTTCTCGCGCAGCTGGTTGATGAAGATCGCGGTCGTGCCGGAGTTGTTGAGCGCACCGGTCATCTTTCGCAGCGCCTGGCTCATCAGTCGAGCCTGCAGACCGACGTGGCTGTCGCCCATCTCGCCCTCGATCTCGGCCCGCGGCACCAGCGCCGCGACGGAGTCGATGACGATCAGGTCGAGCGCGCCCGAGCGGATCAGCATGTCGGCGATCTCCAGGGCCTGCTCACCCGAGTCGGGCTGGGAGACCAGCAGGGCGTCGGTGTCGACGCCGAGGTTCTTCGCGTATTCCGGGTCGAGCGCGTGCTCGGCGTCGATGAAGGCCACGATGCCGCCGGCGCGCTGCGCGCTGGCGACCGCGTGGAGGGCCACCGTCGTCTTACCCGAGGACTCCGGACCGTAGATCTCCACGACCCGCCCGCGGGGCAGACCGCCCAGACCCAGCGCCACGTCGAGCGCGATCGAGCCGGTCGGGATCACTTCCAGCGGAGCCCGGGTCTCATCGCCCAGCCGCATGACCGAGCCCTTGCCGAACTGCCTCTCGATGTTGGCGAGAGCGGCGTCCAATGCCTTCTCGCGATCACCTGCCGCCATGTTCTTTCCTTCCTGAGGGGCAGACTTCTTCCCCTTGCCTGCCGCTTGTCCACGTGTCTTCGTCGTCATCAAGGCAGACGCTAGACGGGACCACCGACAGTTTTGAACGGGACCCTCTGGCACGGTGTTTCACGACCCTGTTTTTGCCTGGCCGATAGCACGAACCACGCTCCACCTACTACCACACACTAGCCCGAACAAGCGTTCGATGTGAACACCTGTTCGGGCGTGTCGGAAGCGGCGGCCTCAGCGGATCGTCATGCCGAGAAGCGTTCCTCGGCCCGGCGAGCCACCTCTTCCAACGTGAGATCCTCCAGGTGGGTGAGGAAGACCCAGACATGGCCGTACGGGTCCCTGAGAATGGCCGTGCGATCACCGTGGAACTGGTCGGCCGGCGCCTGCAGCAACTCCGCGCCTGCCACCGTGGCACGTTCCGCCAGCGCGTCGACGTCGTCCACGAAGACATGCAGCCCCACCGTGGTGCTGCCGACAGTGGTCGGCGCGCCGAAGAGCGGACCCTCGGCATCGCCGAGCATGATCGCGGACCCGTGGATCTTGACCTCGGCGTGAACGATCCGCCCACCCGGGCCTTCGATACGGAACAGTTCCTCGGCGCCGAACGCGCGGGCGTAGAAGTCGATCGCTCCGGCGGCGCCGTCGATCATGATGTGGGCGACGACGGCATTGCGGTACGTCTCCGGGATGGCGGTGGCAGTCATACGGGCATGTCTCCTCAGGCGGTTGCTCGGATGTTCACGAACCTAGGAGCTCAACTGAACTTGAGGTCAAGGGTGAACCGAGGCCCGCCTCAGTGGCCCTGCATCTCGACCTGTTCGGCGGGGGCCGAGCCGCCACCCATCTCGTCGGCGACGGCAACCGACAGGCCACCGAGCATGAAGGCGATGATCACTGCGGCCAGGGCACCGCTGGAGAAGGACGGGATGAAGCGGCGTACGCCCTCCTGGACCGGCTCCGCTCCGTGGTACTGGTGGGTGAGCGCATGCCCCTTGCCCCGCTGGAGCAGGTATCGGTTGACCGGGAAGGCCGCCACGAAGGCCACCGAGAGGGCGATCATCATCCCGATCCAGAACACGACGTTGACCAGCCCGGCCTCCATGGCCCCGGGGATGAGCGCCATGACCAGGTTGTCGACCAGCTCCATCGTCGCGATCGAGAGGGTGTCGGCGGCGAGCACGACGCTGAACGCCGCACCGACGGCCAGGCCCGACTTGAGCAGCGGCAGGGTCGAGAGGGCGTAGCCGAAGGCGAACGCGAGCGTGACGGCCAGGGCGATCGTCCACCCCGTGCTGAGGCCGATCGCGGTGCCGATCATCAGTCCGGCGATCTCACCGATCGCACAGCCGGTGAGGCAGTGCAGCGTGGCGCTGGCCGCCATCGCGTTCACCCCGCCCCCGTGCGCACCATGCGCGTCATGAGCCGAGTGGTCGCCATGGCCCTCGTGACCCTCGTGACCCTCGTGCATCGCGTGCTGATGTCCGGCGTGGTCGTGTTCGGCGTGCACGTGCTCGTCATGCGACGTCATGTCGCTCCCCTTGATCGATCGTTCGGTGTACCTACCCCTCATTCATACCCCATGGGGGTATGTGATCGCAAGCGAAGTCCGGCCAGATAGCCCACTTTGTCCAACCGCGAAGGACTCCTTAGGGTGTGCGGTGTGTGGACGGCAGCGCGACGACGACAGCGGACGACCCGTGCGGTCGCGCGCGCCGGTCTGCTGGCAGCGGTCGTGGTCACGGTCGCCGGTCTGCTGGCCATGCATGGGCTTAGCCTCCACGGCACCGACTCCGATGGTGAGCACGGCGCGCTGAGCCTGCCCGCCGCCCACGTCGAGCACACGCACGCTCTCGAACACTTCGGCCATGGCGCGGCCGAGGACGCCGGACACCCGGGCGACGCCGGGCACACGGCGATGATGCTGTGCGCGGCGTTCCTGCTCGCCGCCGGCGCGCTGCTCCTGAGCGGGCTGTGGCGGCGTACTCCTGCCTGGTGGCTCTCGCGGGCCCGCGGCTGGTCCCGGACCAGCGGATTCGCGCCCTTGCTCACCTGTCCCGCGACCGGCCCGCCCTCCGTATGGGCCTACTCCGTCATCAGGTGCTGAGCGGCCCGACCCCACCCGCGACCCGGGCCACGCCCGCGGTCCGCAGGTGGGTCAGCGATGCCCGTAATCAGCACTTGACAAGGAGAAACAACAGATGCGTACGCAACGTCCCCTCTTCCGCGCGACCTGGGCGGCAGCCGGCCTAGCCGTGCTGCTCACCCTGTCCGCCTGTGGCGGCAGCGAGGAGGCCGAGGCTCCTCAGAAGCTCTCGGAGACCGAGAACAACAAGGCCGATGTCGCCTTCGCGACCGACATGATCCAGCACCACGCCCAGGCTCTGTCGATGGTCGACCTGACCATGGACCGCGACCTCGAGCCCGAGGTCCAGGAGCTGGCGGATTCGATCCGGGCGGCCCAGAGCCCCGAGATCGAGACCATGTCCGGCTGGCTCCAGCAGTGGGGCGAGGAGGTGCCCTCCACGATGCGTGACCACGTCAACGGCGGCCACGAGGGCCACGGCGACGAGGACAGCAGCATGTCCGACTCGATGGAGGGCATGGAGGACGACATGCCGGGGATGATGTCGGGCGAGGACATGGACGCCCTCGAGAACGCCTCCGACGCCGAGTTCAGCGACATGTGGCTGAAGATGATGATCGAGCACCACGAGGGCGCGATCGAGATGGCCGAGACCGAGCAGGACGAGGGCGAGTTCAAGCCCGCCGTCGACCTGGCCGGGACGATCATCGAGTCGCAGTCGACCGAGATCGACACCATGGAGAAGCTCCTCGGCTGAGGATGCCTCACGGGCAGGGCCGCCCAGCGGCCCTGCCCCCTTCAGGCCGACCGACGGGCCACGTACGCAGCCCCGAACAGCACCGTGACCAGCAGGATCGTGCCGAGCGCGAGCGCCGGATATCCGGCCAGGTCGACGACGACGCCCGACACCGCGCCGGCGGCGGCAGCGGCGACGCCCATGATCAGGTCGGCGGTGCCCTGCACGTCGGCACGCACCTCGAGCGGAGTGTGGTCCGCGACCGACGTGGCCGCGGCGATCGTGGCCAGCGACCAGCCGAGGCCGAGCAGGAAGAGCCCGACGAAGATCCGCCCCGAGCTGCCCTCCGGCGCCGCGGCGCACAGGACCAGGGACACCAGGAGCACCCCGCCGCCGAGCGCCATCACGTCGGCCCGGCCGACGCGGTCGGCGAGCCAGCCGGCGACCGGCGCGAAGGCGAACATGCCCAGGACGTGCCCGCTGATCACCAGCCCGATGACCTCCAGGCCGGCGCCGCCGTGCTCCATGTGGAGCGGCGTCATCACCATCACCGCCACCATCGTGGCGTGGGCCGCGGCCTGCCCGACGACCGCCGCCGCCAGCGCGGGGCGCTCTCGGATCACCGCGATCGCCCGACGCCAGCTCGTTCCCTTGGCCTTCTCCGTGACCGGAGCACTCTCCCGGGCGACCAGCAGCGGGTCAGGTCGCAGGAAGACCCCGACCACCAGCGCGGCGGCCAGCATCGCCATCGACCCGATCGCGAACGGCCCGGTGAGCACGGGGATCCCGACGGAGTCGGAGAAGATCTCGGCGACGCCGGTCAGGTTGGGGCCGATCACCGCACCGAACGTCGTGGCCCACACGACGACCGACAGCGCCCGCGCACGGCTCCTGGCAGGTGCCAGGTCGGTCGCCGCGTACCGCGCTCCGTTGTTGGCCGCCGTGGTCGCACCCAGCAGCACCGCACCGACCAGCAGCAGCGTCATCGACCCGACCACGCCGGCCAGCACCGCCAGCAGCCCACCGGCCGCCCCGAGCAGGTAGCCCGCCACCAGCCCGAACCGGCGCCCGCGCGCGTCCATGACCCGCCCCAGGACGTACGCAGCCACGGCGGCGCCGAGCACCTGGGTCGTCTGCGAGAGACCTGCCATCGACTCCGAGCCGGACAGGTCGCGCGCCAGCAGGGAGGCGGTCGCGATGCCGATCGTGATGCCCATCGCCCCGACCGCCTGGGTGGCGACCAGGGTGAGGATGGTGCGCTTCTGGACCGTGGCCACCGAGGCCGGTGCGACCAGCGTCACCGCTCACGCGCCGGCAGCTCCAGGGCCGTCCAGACCGCGGCCCAGACCTCCTTGGGCGGGACGCCGTCGTCGAGGGCCTCCTGGGCGGTGCGCCCGCCCAGGTCGCCCATGACGAACTGGCGGGCCCACGCTCGCGCGTAACCCGCGCCCAGCGCCTCGTCCATCCGGGACCAGAACTCCGTGTGTCTCATCGCCCCGAATGCTACTCAGGCGCGCCGACGGGCGAGGACGTCCAGCCAGACCTCGCCGAGGCGTCCGTCGGCGTGCCCGACCTCGAGCACCTCCCAGCCAGCCTCGTCCAGCGCCGCCCGGAGCGCGGGCTCGCGCCAGTAGACGAAGAGGCGGGGAGCCTCGACGCGACCGCGGTTGGTCCACTCCTCGCCGTCACCCTCCTTCAACGACACGTGCAGCGCACCGCCGGGACGGGTCACCTCGGCGAGCCGGGCGAGCACCGACCCGAAGTCGTCGCGAGCCACGTGCAGCAGCGTCGCCGAGGCCCAGACCGCGGCATAGGGGACATCGGGGTGGACCGGGTCGCGCAGATCGTCGGTCAGCGGGTCCAGGCAGGCAGCGGCGTACCCCTGCTTGCGCAGGTGCGCCACGAAACCCTCGCTGATGTCGGTGCGCCGAACCCGCACTCCCCCGGTCTCGAGCGCCTTCGCGTCGTGGCCGGGTCCGGTGCCGATCTCGAGCACGTGGTCGCCTGGCTCGAGCGCGGCCAGGAATCGGTCCAGGACCGAACGGTTCTCCTCGGAGAACGAGCTGCCCTGGACGTACGTCGCGACGCTGGCGTCGTAGGCGGCGACGGTCGCCTGCTTGGCGGCCGCGCGTACGTCCCACAGGTGGTGGACGACGTCGTGGAGGTGGTAGCGGCCCAGCGACTCGACGCTGAACACGTCGCCGTTGGACCGGGTCCCACGACGGCCCCACGCGTCCGGCGGGACCTTCTCGTAGATCGTGGCGATCTCGTCGGCGGCGTCCATCAGCTGCTCGGCGACGACCGCCGGGTCCTGGGCCGCGTAGTCACCCTCGCGGGCGGCCACGTCCTGGTCCCAGTTGGCGAAGCGCGGCTCGTCCTCGGTCAGCATCAGCTGCAGCCGCTCGCCGAAGATGCGGTGGACGTCGCGTACGTGCGCTCCGTACTCCAGCGCCGACCACACCCCGGGCTGGGGGCGGTCGCTGGCGTTGTCGGCGGCGAGGTAGATCTCCCAGTAGGTCGCGTTGTCCCGCACGATCTCGGGGAACTGGTCCGCGGTCACGGCACCGGCGATGAAGCCACACTCCGGGCAGGGCCGGTCGAGCACCCACGTCCAGTCCTTGGTGTCCGGCTCGATCGCGTCATAGGTCATGGGATCCATCTTGACGGCCCACCGAGGACGTCACGAGCGAGATCCTGCCTGTGAGACGCGAGTTGCTGCCGCTCAGGTGAGGAGTAGGGAGTCGAGCCGGCGCCGCACGACGACGAGGCCGACCGCCCCGAACGCCAGCAGGTAGACCACCGAGACCAGCGAGCCCCACGACGGCACCCCTAGCGTCAGCTCGCGACACAGCACGACACCGCGGTAGAGGGGCGTGACCTCCACTATCCAGCGCAGCCACTCCGGATAGGCCGTCACCGGGAAGAACGTGGCACTGAACAGGAACATCGGCATCATCGCGAGGGTGACCTTCTCGAAGTCCTGCCAGGAGGTCATGTAGGTCGTCAGCGCCATGCCCACGGCCCCGAAGGCCGACCCGATGAGCAGCGCCGCCGGCACCACCAGGAGCGCCCACCAGGAGTGGACCAGGTCCATCGCGACCATGATCAGCAGGAACGCGGTCACATAGATCCCGCTGCGCAGCTGGTTCCAGAGGATCTCGCCGACCGCGATGTCGACCGTACGCAGCGGGGTGGCCAGCATCTGGTCGTAGAGCTTGTTGTACTTCAGCTTGAAGAAGAAGTTGAACGTCGCATCGAGCAGCGACCCGTTCATCGCCGAGGCCGCGATCATCCCGGGGGCGACGAACTCGCGGTAGTCGACGGGCTTGCCGGCGTACTCGAAGCCGACCACCATCGCGCCCACGCCGATGCCGATCGAGAACAGGTAGAAGACCGGCTCCAGGAACCCGGTGATGAACACCAGCCAGGCGCGCCGGTAGACCAGGATGTTGCGCCACAGCAGCAGCCGGGCGGCCTCGCCGCCTCGTAGCGGCCGGGCGACGGTGGCGCCCACGGCAGCGGTGAAGAGGGCCATCTCAGGAGACCAGCCTCTCGCCCAGCTTGCGCACCGCGAGCCACCAGCAGACGCCCGCGAGCAGCCCGAGATAGCCGACGTGGACCGCGGCCAGCGCCCAGTCGATCTCGCCCAGCGCGAGCATCCGGGTCAGGTTGACGCCCTGCCACAGCGGCGAGGCCATCGCGACCTTCGCCAGCACCGGCCCGAGGTTGGCTACGGGGAAGAACGTGCCGGAGAAGAGCGTCAGCGGGATCATCCCCAGCCGGAAGATCAGTGCGAACGACTCCTCGCCCTTGATCGAGAGCGAGAACAGCAGCACCGGCGTCCCGAAGGCCAGCACGACCAGACCCTGCACCAGCCACGCGGTCAGCAAACCCCACCACGTCTCGAAGACGCCGAAAGGGGCCAGGACCAGCAGGAAGACCCCACAGGCGAACAACGTACGCAGCATCAGGAAGCCCAGCTGGGCCAGCACGATGTGGGAGGCGGTCAGCGGCGAGGCGATCATCGAGAAGTAGATCCGCTGCCACTTGACCATCCCGTAGACCGGATAGGTCATCTCGGAGAAGGCGATCGTCATCGCGTGGGCCGCGACCATGCCCGGCGCGACGAAGGCCAGATAGGAGTCGGCGCCCTCCAGCGTGGCCGGATCGGCCTCCACGAAGCCGCCGAGCAGCACGCCCAGCGCCAGCACGTAGAAGAACGGCGTCACGAAGGTCGTGATCACCCCGCCCTTCCAGGTGCGCGCGAGGACGGTGAGCCAGTAGTCGCCCATCCGGAGCGCGCCGGAGACCAGCCCCGCGGGCGCCGTCGGCCGGGTCGCCGGTCCGGAGTCGGCGTAGTCGGTCATCAGTCCACCAGGGTCCGGCCGGTCAGGTGCAGGAAGACATCCTCCAGCGAGGAGCGCCGCACCAGGGTGGCGACCGGGGACAGGTCTCGGCTGTGGACGGCCTCGATGACCGCCTCGCCGTCGTCGCTGTAGAGCAGGAGCCGGTCGGGCAGCACCTCGACCCGCTCGGCGAGGTCCTCGACCTTGGCGGCCAGCGCCTCGTGCTCGCCGACGCCGAAGCGCAGCTCGGCGACCTCGCGGGTCGAGTGCTGCTGGATGAGTCCCAGCGGCGTCCCGTGGGCCACGATCCGGCCCTGGTCCATGACCACGAGCTCATCGCACAGCTGCTCGGCCTCGTCCATGTAGTGGGTGGTCAGCAGCAGCGTCACGCCCGCCTGCTTGAGCCGGAAGAGCCGGTCCCAGATGACGTGGCGGGCCTGCGGGTCCAGACCGGTGGTCGGCTCGTCGAGCACCAGGATCTCGGGTCGGTTGATCAGGCTCCGGGCGATCGTCAGCCGTCGCTTCATACCGCCGGAGAGGTCGTCGACCTTCGCCTTGGCCTTGTCGGTGAGCTGGACGAAGTCGAGCAGCTCCTCGATCCGGCCCTTCACCTCGGCCCGCGGCAGCCCGAAGTAGCGGCCGTAGACGAAGAGGTTGTCGTAGACGTTGAGCTCGACATCGAGGGTGTCCTCCTGCGGGCACACCCCGAGCCGCGCCTTGATCTTCGGCCCGTCCTTGGCCGGATCCATCCCGAAGACCCGCAGCTCTCCCCCGCTCGGTGGCGAGACGCAGCAGATCATCCGCATCGTCGAGGACTTGCCGGCACCGTTGGGCCCCAGGAAACCGAACGCCACACCGGGGCGCACCGACACGTCGATCCCGCGCACCGCCTCGAAGTCGCCGAACGACTTGCGCAACCCGCGCGCCGAGATCATCAGGTCTTCACCCACGTCGGCAAAGACTAGATCAACCCTGTTGACGCTTGCGCCGGTTGTAGTCGCGCATCCGCTGCGGTACGCCGACCACCGCGGCGTCGTACGACGGGACTCCGTTCTTGTTGGCGAACTTGTGCGCCCACTGCGCCGACGGCACCCGCCGCCGGGTCCACTCGCCGTCATGCGCGACCAGCAGGAGGGTCACCTCGCTGACGACGGTGCGCGGCTCGACGAACCCCTCGACACCGCGCCGGGTCTTCACGAACTGCTCGAGATGCTGTTGGTCGGTGGAGTCCGCGGCGCGAACTCTTGTGGATCCGGTGTAGCTCTCGCCTGTCGGACGGCTCATGCGCGTCCCGCGGCGTCGGAAACGATCGAACAGGCTCACGGTGCAATTGTGCATCCAATGCCCAACGTACGCCCGGATAAACCTGTTGGGCGCCCACTCTGTGGTCGCCTATGTTGGGGCCTTTGACCCCGCGCCCCCATCGAACCCTGCCGCCGACGGAGAAGCGATGAACCAGCCATGCCCATAGACGACCTCGACGCCGAGCGGGCCCATCTGGCCGCCTCCCGGCAGGATCTGGCCCGGATGCGGAAGAAGGTGGAGTCGCTGGACTCCTCCACGGCCGGCAACTGGGTCAGCGTCGAGATCCTCGACGCCACCCTCGCGCGCCGCCTGGAACAGCTCGCCGACGATCCTGACGTGCCGCTCTTCTTCGGTCGCATCGACCGGACCGCTGATATGGGAGCCGAATCGTTCCACATCGGCCGGCGCCACATCTCCGACAGCGCAGGCGACCCGATGGTGGTCGACTGGCGGGCTCCGGTCAGCGTCCCGTTCTACCGGGCGTCCCGGACCGAGCCGATGGGACTGGCGCGGAGGCGGCGCTACGGCTTCTCCCACGGGGACCTGACCGCGTTCGAGGACGAGTCGCTGACCGACGCCGGGGCAGGGCCGGAGCACTCGGCGATCCTCGAGGCCGAGATCGAGCGGCCACGTGTGGGACCGATGCGGGACATCGTCGCGACCATCCAGCCCGAGCAGGACGTGCTGGTCCGCGCCGACCTGTCCCAGACGATCGTCGTGCAGGGTGCACCGGGGACGGGAAAGACCGCCGTGGGACTGCACCGGGCGGCGTACCTCCTCTACGCGCACCGCGACCAGCTGACCCGGCGCGGCGTCCTGATCATCGGCCCCAACGCCTCGTTCCTGCGCTACATCCGCGACGTTCTCCCCGCGCTGGGTGAGATCGAGGCCAAGCAGGCGACGATCGCGGAGCTGGTCGCCGAAAATGGGCGGAGCCACGGCGCCGTCCGCGCTGAGGAGCCCGCGCCGGTGGCGACGCTGAAGGGCGACGTACGCATGGCCGAGGTGCTCCGCCGGGCGGTCTGGTCCCACGTCGGTGACCCGGAGGAGGCGCTGGTCGTCCCGCGCGGCTCGCGACGCTGGCGGGTGCCGACCTCAGAGGCGCGGGAAGCACTGGAGGGGCTGCGCGCCAACGATCTGCGGTACGCGGCGGGCCGGGCGCTGCTCCCGCGCGCCCTGGCCCACCGGGTGCTGGTGCAGATGGAGCGCTCGGGCGACTCACCCGACGACAGGGTGCACGACGCGGTGGCGCGGGCGAAGCCGGTCAAGGACTACGCCGCCGCGCTCTGGCCCGATCTCAAGCCCGCCCGGGTCCTGTTCCGGCTGTTCACCGACGCGGCCTGGCTGGCCGAGGTCGCCGACGGGCTCCTCTCGGAGGCGGAGCAGGCGAGCCTGCTCTGGCAGAAGCCGCCGCGCTCGGCAGGCGCGGCGCGCTGGTCGCTGGCCGACCTGGTGCTCCTCGACGAGATCGCCGACCTGCTCGACCGCACGCCGTCGGTGGCCCACATCGTCGCCGACGAGGCCCAGGACCTGTCCGCGATGATGCTGCGCGCGCTCGGCCGCCGTTCGACCACGGGCTCGCTGACGATCCTCGGCGACCTCGCCCAGGCGACCACCCCGTGGGCCTCCTCGTCGTGGGCCGATGCCCTGGCACACCTCGGCAAGCCCGACGGCCATGTCGAGCAGCTGACACGCGGCTTCCGGGTCCCGGCCGATGTGATCGCCTACGCGGCCCGCCTCCTCCCCCACATCGCCCCCGACCTGGAGCCGCCGGTCGCGGTACGCCGTGCGCGCGGTGACCTGACCTTCACCACGTCGTCGGTGGTGGAGGCGCTCGGGCCTGCCCTGGAGCGCCCCGGTTCCGTGGGGCTGATCGTGCCCGACGCCTCGCTGGCAGCGGTGCGCGCCGAGCTGACCGAGGCCGGGCTCTCCTTCGCCGAGATAGGCGTGGCCGGCGACGAGGAGACCGAGTTCGACGCCCATCTCGATCTCGTCCCCGCCTCGCTCGCGAAGGGGCTCGAGTTCGACCACGTCGTCGTCTCCGACCCCACCGGGATCGTCGCCGGCGAGCCCGACCGCGACACCGGCCTCCGCCGCCTCTACGTCTGCCTCACCCGCGCGGTCACCTCCCTGGTCGTACGACACGACGCCCTCCCCGAAGAACTCGGTGGCGTCCCGGAACGGGTGGATGCGAAAGTAGGCGCATGATCGACGCCCGACCTGATCCGCTGGAGAAGGCCGACTGGCCGCTACGCACCGAGCGTCTGGTGATCCGCCGGATGACGCCCGCCGACATCGAGCCGACCTGGGCCTTCCGAAGGCTTCCCGAGGTGGCCGAATGGGTGACGACAGCGTTCGCGGACCTCGAGGCCTATCGCAAGATCTTCGAGGACCCCGACGTCATCGGGCCCGGCCTCGTGATCGAGCACGAGGGCGTCGTCGTCGGCGACCTCATGCTGCGGATCAGCGACCCGTGGTCGCAGACCGAGGTGCGCGAGCAGGGCAACGGCACCCAGGCCGAGCTCGGCTGGACGATCGACCCGGCCCACCAGGGCAACGGCTATGCCACCGAGGCCGTACGCGCCGTGCTCGATGTCTGTTTCGGTTCCCTGGGTCTACGCCGCATCGTCGCGGAGTGCTTCGCCGATAATGAGGCCTCCTGGCGACTCATGGAGCGCCTCGGCATGCGGCGCGAGTCGCACACCGTCAAGGACTCCCTGCACCGCACCCGCGGCTGGCTCGACGGCCTCTCCTACGCGATCCTCGCCGAGGAGTGGGCGCGGCGCTGATCCCGGGGGCTGAGCGCCGCTTCGATCGCGGCCTCGCAGTGCAGCCTGGTCGTCGGGAACAGCGGCACACCTGCGTACGTCTCGATCGGTAGCAGCAGCTCGATCTCGGTGCACCCGAGGATGACGCCCTCGCAGCCGGCGGCGACGAGACGGTCGATGATCTCGAGGTACGCCTGCCGGGAGCTGTCCAGGAACGTCCCCAGGCACAGCTCCTCGTAGATGATCCGGTGGACGGTCTCCTGGTCCGGCTCGGTGGGGACGGTGACCTCGAGGCCGTGGCCGCGGAGCCGGTCGGCGTAGAACGGCTGCGACATCGTGAACCCGGTGCCGAGAAGTCCGACCCGCCCGACCCCCGCCGCCTCGACCGCAGCCGCCGTCGTGTCGCCGAGGTGAAGGAAACGATCGCCGTACGTCTCCTCCAACGCCCCGGCCACCTTGTGCATCGTGTTCGTGGCCAGCACGATCACCTCGGCCCCGGCGTCGCTGAGCGTCGCCGCCTCCGCGGCAAGGCGCTCCCTCGCTCGCTCCCACTCGCCGGATGCCTGCATCTCCTCGATCTCCGCGAAGTCCACCGACCGTACGAGCAAGTCCGCCGAATGCAGTCCCCCGAGCCGCTTCGCGGTGATCTCGTTGAGCAGGCGGTAGTACTCCGCCGTCGACTCCCAGCTCATCCCGCCCAGTACGCCGATCCGTCGCATGCCACCTAGTGTCCCTGGGCGACCAACTTCCACCTTGCAGCTGATCGGAAGCACGCAGGGGCTTGCCTGCTTCGGTGGCCTGTTTGCCGCGGAGATTTGGTTTGGCGGGGGCTTGGGAGCTGGACGGTCGGTCCGACCGGTGGAAGAAATTTTTCTTCCACGCGGAGGCCCCTTGTCTGGCCTAAGGGTGGAGCGTTCACCTGCCGTCGGGGAGTGTTCCGTGGCCACACCAACCAAGAAGTACGGTCGAAGGCATGGGTATCCCACTCACAGACCGCCAAGACCTCCTGACCCAACCGCTGATCGCAGCCCTCTCGGTAAGCCGAGAAGACGGACGAGCGCCTCTGACAGTCCCGATCTGGTACGACTACACGCCCGGCGGCGACGCATGGTTCGTCACGGGAAAGGACTCGCTGAAGACGAGACTGATCCGCGCAGCAGGACGCTGCACGCGCTGATGGTCGAGCGCCTCGAGCCGACGGTCAGGTACGTGTCGATCGAAGGGCCGGTACAGATAGCGGATGCCGCCGAGGGCGAGGCGGAGGCGATGGCGCGGCGGTACCTGCCTCCCGAGGCAGCCGACGCCTACCTGGCGCAGGCGGCGAACTTTCCGCCCGAGGTGACGATCCGGCTCACGCCGGAGCACTGGATCTCGGCCGACCTGGGCTCGCTGTGAAGGAGGCTCACCGAGCCGCGAGCCGACCCTCCTCGGCCAGCTGTCGCCGGACCGCGAGCGCTGCGGCCCGGCCGGCACGGCTGGCCCCGATGGTGCTCGCGGAGGGACCGTAGCCGACGAGCTGGACACGCGGGTCGTACGCAGCGGTGACGGCGGTCTGGACGTCGGCCGAGCCGCGCAGCAGCGGGATCCCGCCATGAGAGCTGCGCAGGTGAAGCGGAGCGAGGTGGGTGACGGCGGGGCGGAACCCGGTGGCCCACAGGATCGCGTCGACACGCTCGAAAGCCCCCGAGTCCCATCGGAGCCCGTCAGGCTCGATCCGCGCAAACATCGGCAGCCGGCGCTCGTAGACCCCGAGTCGAGCGGCCTCCTGCTCCTGCGGTCGCAGCGAGAGACCGGTGACGCTGACGACGCTGGCCGGCGGCAGGCCGGCCTCGACCCGCTCGGCCACCAACGTCACCGCCTCGCGCCCACGCTCGGCGTCGAAGTCGGAGCGCCAGACCGGCTCCCGCCGGGTCACCCACAGCACCGAGGTGATCGGCGCGAGCTCGCCGAGGAACTGCACCGCCGAGGCTCCCCCGCCGACCACCGCGACCCGTGAGCCCCGAAAATGCGAGGCGCCCGGATAGTCATGGGTGTGCACCTGCTCCCCGAGGAACGTCGAGGCCCCGGGGTAGTGCGGGACGAACGGCCGAGTCCAGGTCCCCGTCGCGTTCACCAGCGTCCGGGTGAACCAAGTGCGACCGTCGGCCGAGTGCACCGCGAGCAGGTCGCCGACCGAGGTCACCGAGGTGACCTTCACCGGGCGCTCGACCGGCAGGTCGTGCAAGGTCTCATAGGTCCCGAACCATCCCGGCACGGCGACGTTGGCCCGCTCCCCCGACTCCCCCGGCGCCCGCCCGTCCGGCAGATCCGCGACCCCGTGGACGTCGTGCATGGTCAGCGAGTCCCAGCGGTGCTGCCAGGCGCCACCGGGACGCCGCTCGGCGTCGAGCACGACGTGGCGTACGCCCAGACGGCTGAGGTGGTAGGACGCCGACAGACCGGCCTGACCGGCACCGATCACCACTGATTCGTAGCTCTCCACGGACACTTCAACAACGGACAAGGCCCATCCATGCCCCGCGAAATACTGCGGGAACACGTTCTACTTGACTACCCTCGGCAGAGTCACTCGGGACCGGGAGGTCGGACACGATGGATCAGGCACCATGACAGCGACCGAGGCGCTACGCGAGATCCCGCGACTCGCGCCCGGCGACCGCGGCCTCCCCTGGATCGGCCGGCTGCTGGACTACTCCCGCGACCCGGTCGGCTTCTATCGACACCAGTGGGAGACGTACGGTCCGGTCTCGCCGTTCTTCCGTGCCGGCGAGGCCGGGGTGGTCGCGCTCGGACCGGACGCGTGCGAGGCGGTGCTGCGCAACAAGGACAAGGCCTTCGCCAACGGGCCGGCCTGGGGGCAGATCGTCGGTCCCTTCTTCGACCGCGGCCTGATGCTGCTCGACTTCGAGGAGCACCACGCCCATCGCCGCATCATGCAGGAGGCCTTCACCCGGGACCGGCTCGCCACCTACACGACCGCGATGCACCCGGCGATCGCGCAGGGCATGCGCGGCTGGGCCAACGCGCCCGCGTTCCAGGCCTATCCGCGGCTCAAGCAGCTCACCCTCGACATCGCCGCGGACATCTTCATGGGTGGTGCGGCCGAGACCAGCCGAGCCGAGATGGACCGGGTCAACAAGGCGTTCATCGCCTGCGTGCAGGCGGCCGCCGGTGTCGTACGTGGCGATGTGCCGATGACTCGCTGGGGCAGGGCGTTCCGCGGCCGCAAGGTGCTGGACGGCTTCCTGCGCCACTACCTGCCCGCCAAACGCGCCACCGCGAGCGACGACATCTTCTCGGTGCTGTGCCACATCGAGACCGACGACGGCGAGCGGTTCAGCGACGAGGACGTCGTCAACCACATGATCTTCCTGATGATGGCCGCGCACGACACCTCGACCATCACCTCCTCGACGATGCTCCAGTACCTCGGCCAGCATCCGCAGTGGCAGCAGCGCTGCCGCGAGGAGTCCCTCGCGCTCGGCGAGGCGCCGACGATGCAAGAGATCGACGGCCTCACCAGCCTCGACCTGGTGATGCGGGAGGCGCTGCGGCTGCGCGCCCCGGTGCCGGCGCTGATCCGGCGTACGGTCAAGGAGACCAGCCTCCTCGGGGTCCGCATCCCGGCCGACATGGGCGTGATGGTCGGGGTCCAGTTCAGCCACATGATGGAGGAGTACTGGACCAACCCGAGCGTCTTCGACCCCGAGCGCTTCGCGCCGCATCGGCGCGAGGACAAGAGCCACCGGATGGCGTGGGAGCCGTTCGGCGGCGGGGTGCACAAGTGCATCGGGCTCTACTTCGCCGGTCTCGAGGTCAAGTCGATCCTGCACCGGCTCCTGCGCAACTACCGATGGAGCGTCTCCCCCGGCTACCGCGCGCCCCTGGACAACAGCTCGCTGCCGTTCCCGAAGGACGGCAACCCCATCCAACTGACCCGGATCTGAGGAGATCGATGACCACCAAGACAACGGAGGCCGAAAGCGTACGTCCCGGATGGGTCGACGAGGCACGGCTCGCCTCCTGGACCCGATGGGTGGCCTGCGCGGTCTCCGGAGGTGACGGCACGCTGACCGCGACCGCGCCGTACGACGCCCGGCCGACCTCTCCGGTGCCGTCCGTGACCGCCGCGGACGTCGCCGAGGCCGCGGCGGCAGCGCGGGCGGCCCAGCCCGACTGGGCCACGCTGGCCTTCCAGGACCGCGCCGAGGTCATGCTCCGCTTCCACGACCTGCTCGTCGAGCGCCAGGAGGAGGTGCTCGACCTGATCCAGTGGGAGATGGGCAAGGCCCGCTTCCATGCCTGGCAGGAGATCCTCCAGGTCGGCACGATCGCCCGCCACTACGCCCGGCGCGGCCCGACGTACCTGGCCGACAAGCGGGTCCGCGGAGCCATCCCCGGCATCACGTCCGTGAAGGAGGTGCGGGTGCCGAAGCAGGTCGTCGGGATCATCTCGCCGTGGAACTACCCGCTCTATCTCGGGGTCGGCGACGCCATCCCGGCGCTGCTCGCGGGCGCGGCCGTGATCAGCAAGGCCGACCCGCAGGCGCCGCTGACGCTGCTGTGGGCGAGGGCGCTGATGGCCGAGGCCGGGCTCCCCGAGCACGTCTGGCAGGTCGTCACCGGGCCGGGCGCGGCCACCGGTGAAGCGGTCATCGACAACGTCGACTACATCGCTTTCACCGGCTCGACGGCCACCGGGCGGATCGTGGCCCAGCGTGCCGCGGGCCGGCTGATCGGCGCCTCGCTCGAGCTCGGCGGGAAGAACCCGCTCATCGTCCGCCGCGACGCCGACCTCGCCCAGGCGGCTCGTGGCACGGTGATGGCGGCCTTCGCCAACACCGGTCAGATGTGCGTCCACATCGAGCGCGTGGTGGTGCACGAGGACGTCTACGACGCCTTCCGCCAGGCACTGGTCGCCGAGACGGAGAGCCAGGTCGTCGGACAGACCTTCGACTACTCCGCCGACGTCGGGTCGCTGGCCTCGCAGGCGCAGCTCGACAAGGTCACCGCCCACGTCGCCGACGCGGTCGCGAAGGGCGCGACGGTGCTGGCCGGCGGCGAGCCGCTGGCCGAGGTCGGTCCGTACGCCTTCGCCCCGACGATCCTGGAGGGCGTGACCGACGAGATGGACCTGTGTCTCGGTGAGACCTTCGGCCCGGTTCTTGCGCTCTACCGCGCCGACAGCGACGAGGAGGCGGTCCGGATCGCCAACCAGGGTGAGGCCGGGCTCTCGGCGAGCGTGTTCAGCAAGAACGTACGCGAGGCCGACATGATCGCTCGGCGCATCCGCGCGGGCGCGGTGAACATCAATGACGGCGCCGCCCTGGCGGCCGGGAGCATCGAGGCAGGTATGGGTGGCATGGGATCGAGCGGATTGGGCCGACGGCACGGCGCCGACGGGATCCGGAAGTTCACCGACGCCCAGACCGTCGCCGCCTCCCGGATGGGCCCGATCGGGCCGTTCAAGGGCCAGACGGTCGAGAAGTTCGTGGCGCTCGGCAACGGGCAGCTCAAGGCGCTGCGGAAGCTGGGTGCCCGATGAGCGCGCAGCCCGGCGAGCACAACCTGGCGGTCCTGGCCGAGGAGTCCTATGCCCGCCACGGTGACCACCCGATGGTCTTCTTCGAGGGCACCTGGCACTCGTCCAAGGAGATCGCCGAGCGGTCAGCGCGGGTCGCCGGCGGCCTGCGCGGGCTCGGGATCGAGCCCGGCGACCGGGTCGTGGTGCTCACCATGAACACCCCGGAGGTCTTCGTCAGCTACCGCGCCCTGTGGCGTCTCGGCGCGGTGGTGACCCCGGTGATCTTCCTGCAGACCCCGCCCGAGCTGCGGCACATCCTGGGGGACTCCGGAGCCACGGCGGCCATCGTCACGCCCGAGCTGCTGCCGCTGGTGCAGGCTGCCGGCGAAGGTCTCGAGCTCACCGTCGTCGTGGCCGGGGACGTGCCTGAGGGAACGGATGCGGTGGCGTACGAGAGCCTGGAGAGCGCCGACCCGATCGACATCGCCCCGCGCGGTGACGACGATCTCGCGGCGCTGCTCTACACCGGCGGCACCACCGGACGTGCCAAGGGCGTGATGCTCAGCCACCGCGGGCTGTGGGAGTCCGGGCACGCCCTCCACCGGGTCGGGGAGAGCCAGGGCACGACACGGTGGCTGCTGCCGCTGCCGCTCTCCCATGCGTACGGCCTGATCGTGGTGATCAGCGGGATGCACTCGTCGCGTCCACAGAGCTCGGTGCTGCAGCGGTGGTTCGACGCCAAGGGGTGGCTCGAGCTCGCCCAGGAGCACCGGGTCGAGTCGAGCACCGTGGTCCCGTCGATGCTGCAGATGCTGCTCGACCAGCCCTACCAGGACTACGACCTGAGCTCGCTGCGCTCCTTCGGCAGCGGTGGCGCGCCGCTGCTGCCGGCACTGCGCGAGAAGGCCGAGGAGGCCTTCGGCGTGACCATCCTGGAGGGCTACGGCTGTACGGAGTCGAGCGCGGTCATCGCCGCCTCGACCGTCGAGGAGTCGCGGCCCGGCAGCGTCGGCAAGCCGCTCTCGCACGCCGAGGTGATCATCGCCGGGCCGTCCGGTGAGCCGGTCCCGACCGGCGAGGAGGGCGAGATCTGGGTGCGTGGCCCCGGGGTGATGCAGGGCTACTGGAACGACCCGGCCCAGACCGCCGCCACCGTCGTCGACGGCTGGCTGCACACCGGCGACATCGGCCACTTCGACGCCGACGGCTACCTCTACGTCGACGACCGGATCAAGGACCTGATCATCCGGGGCGGGTTCAACGTCTTCCCCCGCGACGTCGAGGACGCGCTCCTCGCCCACGAGGCGGTCACCGCCGCCGCGGTGGTCGGGCGCCCGGACGCTCACAAGGGCGAGGAGGTGGTCGCGGCCGTCGCCCTCCATCCCGGCGCACGCACCACCCCCGAGGAGCTGATCGCCTTCGTCAAGACGCGGCTCGCGCCGCACAAGTACCCCCGCGACGTGCTGATCCTCGACGCCGTCCCCGTCACCAGCGTGGGCAAGACCGACAGAAAAGCCGTACGCAGCTTGGTCCGCACCACCGAAGGAGAGTCATGACACGCCAGATCGAGGGAACCGCCGTCATCGTCACCGGAGGCGCCCGTGGCATCGGCCGCGCCACGGTCGAGCGGCTGGCCCGCGCCGGGGCCTCGGTCGCCGTCGGTGACCTCGACCCGGACCTGCTCGACGATGTGACCGCCGAGTTCGGGTCGCGGGTGAGGGCCGCACATCTCGACGTCACCGACCCCGCCTCCTGGCGTACGTTCCTCGAATCGGTCGAGGACCTGGGGCCGTGGGACGTTCTGGTCAACAACGCCGGGATCATGCCGCTCGGGTCGGTGCTGAAGGAGGAGGACGCGCTCACCCGGGCGATCTTCGAGGTCAACGTGCACGGCCCGATCAACGGGATCAAGGCGGTCGCGCCGGCGATGGTCGATCGAGGTCAGGGTCACATCGTCAACGTCGCCTCGGCGGTCGGGCGGGTGCCGGTGCCGGATGCGGCGACCTATTCGGCCTCGAAGTTCGCCGTCGTCGGCTTCTCCGAGGCGCTGCGGATGGAGCTGGCGCCCTCCGGCGTCGACGTCTCGCTCATCCTGCCGGCGGTGGTGCAGACCGAGCTGGCCGACGGGGTGCCCCAGGCGAAGGGGATGAAGCCGGTCACTCCCGAGGACGTCGCGGCCGCGATCGAGTCGGTCATCCGCGAACCGCGGCCCGAGGTCTGGGTGCCCAACTGGACCCAGGCCCTGACCAAGATCACCCAGGCGATGCCGCGCCGGTTCCAGGACTTCGTCGACCGTGCCACCAACGCCTCGCAGCTGCTCGCCGGCGTGGATCCGGCGGCGCGGGCGGCGTACGAGAAGCGGGTGCGGCGCAACGTACGGTAGCGCCCGATTTGGCCCAGGGATTGGCCCAGGAGACGGGGGCCTGATTGGCCGGGCGCGGAGGGCTCAGCGCTCACTAGCGTCACGCTTGTGAAGAACGACGGACTCTCCGTGCCCCAGGGCGCGGCTCTCACCCTCGGTGCGGTGCTCGGCACCGGTGTCATCTCCCTGCCCGCGCTGGCGGCGAGCGAGGCCGGACCGGCCTCGCTCGTGGCCTGGCTGGCGCTGATCGTGCTCTCGGTGCCGCTGGCGGCGACCTTCGCCGCACTGGGGGCGCGGCATCCGGACGGCGGCGGGGTGGCGACGTACGCACGGCTCGCCTTCAACCAGCACGTCGCGACGATGGTCGGCTGGGCGTTCTACCTGACGATCGGCGTGGGGGCGCCGGTCGCGGCGGGGTTCGGCGGGGCGTACGTCGCCGATGCCTTCGGCGGCGGCCAGGGCATGTCGCTGGCGGCGACGGCGGCGATCATCGTGCTGGTCACCGCGATGAACTGGTTCGGGATCAAGGTGTCCGGAGGCGTGCAGCTGGCGATCGCCGGGGCGATCGCGGTGCTGCTCGCGGTGGCGGTCGTGGTGGCGCTGCCGCATGCCGAGCTGGAGCGGCTGACGCCGTTCGCGCCGCACGGGTGGGGTTCGGTCGGCACCGCGGCGGCGATGCTGGTGTGGGCGTTCGCGGGGTGGGAGATCCTCTCCTCCCTCTCGGCCGACTATCGCGACCCGGCGCGCGACATCCGCCGGGCGACCGTCATCGCGCTGGTGGTCGTCACGGTGCTCTACCTCGGGATCGCCTTCGCCACGGTCGCGGCGCTCGAGTCCACCTCCGGAGCCGCGCCTCTGGCGGACCTGCTCGTGCTCGGCTTCGGGGAGCCCGCGCGGCCGGTCACGGCCGTGGTCGCCGTGCTGCTCACCATCGGGGCGATCAACGCCTACTTCGCCGGCGGCTCGCGGCTCGGGGCGTCGCTGGCCCGTGAGGGCGGTCTGCCACGCGCCCTCGCCGCTCCGGCGTCCGAGATCCCGCGTCGCTCGCTGCTCGCGATCTGCGCCGTGGCGCTCGGCACCCTCGCGGTGACCTGGGCCGCGGACGCCTCGACGGACGCGGCGCTGCTGATGGCCTCGGGGACGTTCTCGCTGCTCTACGTGGTGGGCGCGGCCGCCGCGCTGCGGCTGCTGCCGCGGGGCGGGCGGTCGTGGTGGGCCGCGGTCTGCTCGCTTGTCGCGGCGCTGATCCTGCTGGGTCTCACCGGCGCCCATCTGCTCGGCCCGGTGCTCTGCGGCGGGGCCGGTCTGGCCTGGTCGCTGGTCGCGTCACGCCGAGAGCGGTCACGCCCAGTCCGCGAGGGTGGCCAGCAGCTCGAGCCCGCGGGGCAGGCTCTCTGTCCGGACGGCTCCGTAGCCTAGGACGAGCCCGTCGCGTCCAGGCAGCAGGCGATGAGCGGCGATCGTGTCCAGCGCCAGCCCCTCGGTAGCGGCACGCTCGGGCAGGTCGGCGGGGAGCTCCGCGTAGGCGGACAGGTGCAGCCCGGCGGCCGACGGGAGCACCTCGACCGGCCAGGTGGAGAGGGTTTCGAGGAGAAGCGAGCGGCGCTCGGCGTACGTCTTGGACGCCTTGCGCACGTGACGGGCGAGGAGGCCCTCCTCCAGAAAGCGGGCCAGGGCGGCCTGGGGCTGGACGGAGCCGAAGCCGTCGCCGAGCTGCTTGGCTGCCAGGAGGCTGTCGACAAGGGATCCCGGGGCCACCAGATAGCCGGTGCGCAGGCTCGGCAGCAGCGACTTGGAGAAGGTGCCGACATAGATCACCCGGCCCTGGTCGTCGAGGGCGTGCAAGGGTTCCAGGGGCCGCTCGGTGAACCGGAACTCGCTGTCGTAGTCGTCCTCGACGATGCCCGCGTCATGCGTGTTCGCGAAGGCGAGGAGAGCTCGGCGGCGTGGGAGGGAGAGGCGTACGCCGAGCGGGAACTGGTGGCTCGGGGTCGTGTAGACGAGCCGGGCCTGCTCCGGGATCTCCGCGACGACCAGCCCTTCCTCGTCGACCGGGACCGGCACGACCCGGGCGCCGTGAGAGGCGAAGAGGTCGATCGCGGACGGGTAGCCGGGATCCTCGACGGCGACGACGTCACCCGGCTCCAGCAGCACACGGGCGACGAGATCGAGCGCCTGCTGGGTGCCGCTGGTGACCACGATCTGCCCCGGGTCGGCCCGCACCCCGCGGTGGTAGGCGACCGTGTGCGCCAGCGCCTCACGGAGCCTCGGCAGACCGGCCGGCGAGGCGTAGGTGCCGGGATTGTGGCCGCGCAGCCGCGACTCGGCCGCGAGGATCCGCCGCCAGGTGTCGAACGGGAAGAGCTCGGCGTCGGGGATCCCCACCCGCAGGTCGTACGCCGGGACCGCCGCCTCCGCGCTCGTCGGCCGCGGCGCCCAGCGCCAGCCCGGGCGCGGGGTCAGCGACCCGGGGGCGCGGTCCTTTAGCTGTCGCGTGGTCTCGGCGACGTACGTCCCCGCGCCCACGCGCGACTCCAGGAACCCCTCCGCGACCAGCCGCTCATAGACCGTGGCGACCGTGTTCCGGGAGACGCCGAGGTCCTTGGCCAGCGCCCGGCTCGCCGGGAGCCGGTCGCCCGCCTTCAGCCTGCCGTCGCCGAGCGCGTCGCGCAGCGCCTGATAGAGCGACGCGGATCGTACTGCGCGGTCGGTCAGGTCAAGCGCTAGGTCCACAGCGGGATTTGACCACACCCGGGCGCCGAGCGCGCGATGGTTTCAGGACAGCCTGCGCAACTCAGGGATCGGTCGGCAGTCCGAGGCGGGTGATGATCTCCTCGGCGGTCTCAGCCGCGGACAGGCGGGTGTTGTCGACCACGGTGTGCGGGAAGTGCAGCGGAAATGGCATCTCCGGGCCGGTCGAGAGCACATGGCGCTCGTTCCAGTCCACGGCGTTGGCCCTCGCCCACTCGGTGTCGCGCTTGGACGGCTTCGCGGCCAGCCGCTCCGGGGTGCCCTCGCGGCTCAGACGGGTCGACATGTCGGCGTACAGCTCGACGCAGTCGACCTTCCCTCCCGCCTCGACCACGGGAGCAACCAGCCTGGTGACGGCCTGCGCGTCCTCGGGAAGCTCGAGCGCCCAGACATAGGTGACGATGAGGCCGGGGAGCCCGGAGGCCACCGCCTCCTCGATCACCCTTCGCCGAAACTCGTCCTTGAGCACGCCGAACGACGGCATCTCCCAGTCGAATACCTCCAGCAGCGGCTCGATCGTGGCGTGGTTGTGGAAGAGGCGGTACGGCGTACGTGCCGCGATCTCCCGGCCCACGCTCATCTTGCCGACCGCCGGTGGGCCGAAGAGGTTGATGAGATGCATGGGGTCAGTGTGGCCGCTGAGTGTCGGTGGTCGCGACTAGGTTTGTCCCCATGAGCACGTCCCAGGCGTTGGCGCGGTTCAGCGACCCGACACGTACGTGGTTCGCGGCCGCCTTCGCGGCGCCGACCGCGGCTCAGGCCGGTGCCTGGGAGGCGATCGGGGCGGGCCGCAACGCGCTGGTGGTGGCGCCCACCGGGTCGGGGAAGACGCTGAGCGCGTTCCTGTGGTCGATCGACAAGCTGCTGAGCGAGCCGGTGCCCGAGAAGAAGCAGCGCTGCCGGGTGCTCTACATCTCCCCGCTCAAGGCGCTCGGCGTGGACGTGGAGCGCAACCTGCGCAGCCCCCTGGTCGGGATCCGGCAGACCGCCGAGCGGCTGGGCGTGGAAGCGCCTGAGGTGCGGGTCGGGGTGCGGTCCGGCGACACGACAGCGGCCGACCGGCGCAAGCTGACCACCGCTCCCCCGGACATCCTGATCACCACGCCCGAGTCGCTCTTCCTGATGCTCACCAGCCAGGCCCGCGAGACGCTGCGGAGCGTCGAGACGGTGATCGTCGACGAGGTCCATGCGGTCGCTGCGACCAAGCGCGGCTCCCATCTGGCGCTGACGCTGGAGCGCCTCGACGCGCTCCTGGACAAGCCTGCCCAGCGGATCGGGCTGTCGGCGACCGTGCGCCCGCTGGAGGAGGTCGCGCGCTACCTCGGCGGCGCCCAGCCCGTCGAGATCGTCGCCCCTCCTGCCGAGAAGCGCTGGGACCTCAGCGTCGTCGTGCCGGTCGAGGACATGACCGCGCCGAGCGCCTACGGCGAGGAGGAGGAGGACGACGATCCGCAGCGGGCCTCCTCGATCTGGCCCCACGTCGAGGAGCACGTCGCCGACCTGGTCACCGCCCACCGCTCCACCATCGTCTTCGCCAACTCGCGCCGGATCGCGGAGCGGCTGACCGCGCGGCTCAACGAGATCGCCTCCGACCGGGTCTTCCAGGCCGGGCCGCCTCCCGCGCAGGTGATGGCGCAGTCGGGGCAGTCCCACGGCGCGGCCCAGGTGATCGCGAAGGCTCACCACGGCAGCGTGTCCAAGGAGCAGCGCGCGCTGATCGAGGACGACCTGAAGTCCGGCCGGCTGCCGGCGGTGGTAGCGACCTCCAGCCTCGAGCTCGGCATCGACATGGGTGCGGTCGACCTCGTCGTCCAGATCGAGTCGCCACCCAGCGTCGCCTCCGCTCTCCAGCGCGTCGGGCGAGCCGGCCACCAGGTCGGAGAGGTCTCCCGCGGGGTGCTCTTCCCGAAACACCGCGGCGACCTCGCTCAGACCGCGGTCAGCGTGCAGCGGATGCGGCAGGGCCTGATCGAGTCGATGAGCCTCCCGGCCAACCCGCTCGACGTACTCGCCCAGCAGATCGTCGCCGCCACGGCGCTGGACACCTGGGACGTCGACGAGCTGTTCACGCTCGTCAGAAGGACGGCGTCGTACGCCACCCTCCCCCGCTCCGCCTACGACGCCACCCTAGACCTGCTCGCCGGGCGCTATCCGAGCGAGGAGTTCGCCGAGCTGCGGCCGCGCATCGTGTGGGACCGGGTCGCCGGGACCGTCACCGGGCGTCCGGGAGCGCAGCGGCTGGCCGTCACCAGCGGCGGCACCATCCCCGACCGCGGGCTCTTCGGGGTCTACCTGGTCGGCGAGGGCACCGGCAGGCGCGTCGGCGAGCTCGACGAGGAGATGGTCTACGAGTCCCGGGTCGGCGACGTCTTCGCCCTCGGCGCGACGAGCTGGCGGATCGAGGACATCACTCACGACCGGGTGCTGGTGACCCCGGCTCCCGGCATCCCGGGACGCCTGCCGTTCTGGAAGGGCGACTCTCTCGGCCGGCCCGCGGAGCTCGGCGAGGCCGTCGGCGCCTATACCCGCGAGCTCGCCGCGCTGCCTGCGAAGAAGGCCGAGGCGCGAGCGCAGGAGGACGGCCTCGACGCCTACGCCGCCGCCAACCTGGTCACCTACCTGCACGAACAGGCCGAGGCCACCAACGTCCTCCCCTCCGACAGCAACATCGTCGTCGAGCGCTTCCGCGATGAGCTGGGCGACTGGCGGCTGGTGGTCCACTCCCCCTACGGCCGCCCCGTCCACGCACCGTGGGCGTTGGCGATCAACGCGCGGATCCGGGAGCGCTACGGGGTCGACGGGCAGGCGATCGACAGCGACGACGGCATCGTGATCCGGCTCCCCGACACCGATGCCGAGGCGCCGACCGGCGAGATCATCGTCTTCGAGCCCGACGAGATCGAGGACCTGGTCACCACCGAGGTCGGCGGGTCGGCGCTGTTCGCCAGCCGCTTCCGCGAGTGCGCGGCGCGGGCCCTGCTCCTACCCCGCCGCGACCCCGGCCGGCGCTCGCCGCTGTGGCAGCAGCGCCAGCGCTCCGCCGCCCTGCTCGAGGTCGCCTCGCAGTACCCGAGCTTCCCGATCATCCTCGAAGCCGTACGCGAGTGCCTCCGCGACGTCTACGACCTCCCTTCCCTCGTCGGCCTTCTCCGCCGCATCGAGCGGCGGGAGATCTCGATCGTCGACGTCGCCACCCCGACCCCCTCGCCCTACGCCCAGTCGCTCCTCTTCGGCTACGTCGCCCAGTTCCTCTACGAGGGCGACTCGCCCCTCGCCGAGCGCCGCGCCGCCGCCCTCACCCTCGATCAGGGCCTCCTCGCCGAGCTGCTCGGCCGCGCCGAGCTTCGCGAGCTCCTCGACCCCGAGGTCCTGACCGAGGTCGAGTCCGAGCTGCAGCGCCTCGCCCCCGGCCGGCGCGCCCGCGGCGCCGAAGGCATCACCGACCTCATCCGCACCATCGGCCCCCTGACCCTCGAGGAGATCACCGCACGGACCACCCCTGCCGAGGCGTCGGGCGCGTCGGCCGAGACGTCACGTACGTCGGCCGAGACGTCACCGACTGACGCCTCGGCCAGCGCGAGTGACGCCTCGGCCGACCGGGGTGACGTCTCGGCGATGCTGGAGGATCTCGCCACGACGCGGCGGGTCGTCGAGGTGCGGGTTGCCGGGGAGGCTCGGTGGGCGGTGGTCGAGGATGTGGCCAGGCTCAGGGACGGGCTGGGGGTGGCGGTACCTCCGGGCGTACCGTCGGCCTTCACCGAGCCCGTCGAGGACCCGGTCGGCGACCTCGTGTCGCGGTACGCGCGCTCGCACGGTCCGTTCACGGCCGCCGACGTGGCCTCGCGGCTGGGGCTGGGCGAGGCGGTCGTCCGGCACACCCTGGCGCGGCTCTCGGCGCGCGGGCGGGTACTCGACGGGGAGTTCCGGCCGGGCGGGAGCGGGCTGGAGTGGTGTGACGCCGACGTTCTCCGCATGCTGCGCCGACGCTCGCTGGCCCGGCTGCGCAAGGAGGTCGAGCCCGTCGAGCCGGCAGCGCTGGGCAGGTTCCTGCCGGCGTGGCAGAAGACGTCCGTACGCAAGGGCGCACTGCGCGGGGTCGACGGGGTGCTGAGCGTCGTCGACCAGCTCGCCGGCTGCCCGGTCCCGGCCAGCGCGCTGGAGAGCCTGATCCTGCCGGCCCGGGTGGTGGACTACGAGCCCGCGTTCCTCGACGAGCTGACCTCCGGCGGCGAAGTGCTCTGGGCCGGCCACGGCACCCTGCCCGGCACCGACGGCTGGGTCTCGCTGCACCCGGCCGACACCGCAGAGCTCACCCTGCCGGCGCCCGCTGAGATGCCGCCCGGACCGCTCGCCGAGCGGCTCCTCGAAGCCCTGGCGCCCGGCGGTGCCTGGTTCTTCCACCAGCTCGCCCGGACCATGGCGGCCGACAGCGAGGCGACTCCGAGCGACGCCGATCTGAGCGCGGCGCTGTGGGAGCTGGTCTGGTCGGGGCGGGTCAGCAACGACACCCTGCTGCCGTTGCGGGCGCTGACCCGTTCCGGCACACCGTCGCACCGCTCCCGCCGGCCACCGCCGCGCGCCCGGGGCGGGCGCTACACCGGCGGTGCCCGGATGCCGGCCCGAGCCGGTCTTCCGGAGACGGCCGGGCGATGGACGATCCTGCCCGAGCCCGATTCCGACCCGACCAAGCGCGCCCACGCGGCGGCCGAGCGGCTCCTGGACCGCCACGGTGTGGTCACCCGCGGGGCGGTCCAGTCCGAGCGCACCCCCGGAGGGTTCGCCGCCGTCTACAAGGTGCTCAGCGCATTCGAGGACTCCGGCCGGGCCCGCCGGGGCTACTTCGTCGAGGGCCTGGGCGCGGCCCAGTTCGGCACCGCGGGCTCGGTCGACCGGCTGCGTACGTTCTCGCGGGTCGAGCCGGCCGACAAGCCGGTCGCCCTCGCGCTCGCCGCGACCGACCCCGCGAACCCCTATGGCGCGGCCCTCCCGTGGCCGGTCGCGGAGGAGGGCCACCGGCCCGGCCGCAAGGCGGGCGCGATCGTGGTGCTGGTCGACGGCGAGCTGGCGATGTACGTCGAGCGAGGCGGCCGCACCCTGCTGACCTGGTCGGAGGAGCCCAACCTCCTCGAGCCCGGCGCCGAGGCGCTCGCCGAGGCGGTCCGGAGAGGGGCGCTGGGACGGCTCACCGTCGAGAAGGCCGACGGCGCCCCGCTGCTCGGCTCGGGAGACACCCCGCTGCGCCAGGCGCTCCAGTACGCCGGCTTCGTCGCCACCCCGCGCGGCCTGCGCCTGACCTCGCCGAGCAGGTGAGGTCGTGCCCGAGGGTGACGCGGTGCTCCGGACCGCCCGCAGGCTCGACAAGGGGCTGGCAGGGCAGGTGCTCAGGCGTACGGACTTCCGGGTGCCGCAGCTGGCCACGGCGGACCTGTCCGGCGGCACCGTGCGAGCGACGCTGACCCGCGGCAAGCACCTGCTCACCCGGATCGACCACCGCACCGGAGAATGGACGCTGCACACCCATCTGAAGATGGAGGGATCGTGGCGGGTCCTCGAGGCGGGCCGGCGCTGGCCGAAGCCCGGCTTCCAGGCGCGCGTGGTGCTCCGCACCGAGAAGACCGAGGCCGTCGGCTTCCTCCTCGGCATCGTCGAGCTCGTCCCCCGCGACCAGGAGGAGCGACTGGTCGCCCACCTCGGCCCGGACATCCTGGCCGACGACTGGGACCCCGACGCAGCCCTCGAACGTCTCGTCCGGGAACCCGAACAGCCACTCTTCGACGCGCTGCGCGACCAGACCAACCTGGCCGGGATCGGCACGATCTACGCCGCTGAGACCTGCTTCATCGCCGGGATCAACCCGCTGCGTACGGTCGCGGATGCCGGCGACCGACTCCCCCGGCTCCTTCAGCGCACCCGCGACCTGATGCAGGCCGACTGGTCACTCTCACGGCAGATGTGGGTCTACGGCCGCCGGGCATGCCGACGCTGCGGCGGCACCGTGACCGTCGCCAAGGTCGGCCCGCCGGGCAAGGAGCGCCCGGCCTACTACTGCGCGAACTGTCAGGCCTAGCGGCTAGCAGCCGTGGAGCAGGCGCAACCGGATCTGGGCGATCCGGACGCGGGTGTCACGCATGTGGCGGGCGACATGCGTCCGCTCGCCGGGAGCGACCGAGGTGAACTCGTCGCGAAGGATGTTCAAGGTCTCCTCCAGCCCGAAGAGCTCGGCCTCGAGCAGGTCGGGTGAATGCACGTCGCCCTCGAGAAACGGTGACGGCACCGTCAGGTCTGGAAGCTCGTTCTCGACTGCCATGGTCATCGCACCATCTCCCCATGAATGCGCGAGCCCGTGGTGGGCTCACATCGGCAAGGAGACGGAGCGGTCCGCGTTGAGACACGGACGCGAGAAACTCCCCCAGATTGGGTAGAGAATCAGGCGGCTGCGGCGTCGGCCGCGGCGCGGACCGGCATCCGGAGGATGGTGGCCTCTTCGAGGGCGACCGCGTCGGAGACGTCGCGAAGTACGTCGGAGAGGGCGACGTCGAGGGCGCTGCAGAGCGAGGCGAGGAGCTCGGAGGAGGCTTCCTTCTGGCCACGCTCGACCTCGGAGATGTAGCCGAGGCTGACTCGCGCCTCCGCGGAGACCTCACGCAGGGTCATCCCACGCTCCAGCCGCTGGGCACGAAGCACCTCGCCGAGAAGTCGACGGAAGAGCACCATTGCGGTCAGCCTCCTACAGTTCACAAGTCACCGACATCTGGGTGACGTCTGGCTCCAACGCTACCTGACCCTTCGATGTTCCCGCCGAAGTAGTCCGAGTAGTTCATCAACAGCGAACAAACACGTATCACGCTGGATCTCTGCGCGCGAGCCCGACAGCCCGAGAAGCGTCGTTGTTTCACCGTGCGGACCGGAAACGCCCAGATAGACCGTCCCGACGGGCTTTCCCTCCTGCTCCTCGGGCCCGGCCACGCCCGTAGTCGAGAGTCCGTACGTCGCCCCCGACCGCTCCCGTGCCCCCGCGGCCATCGCCGCCGCGCACTCCGCGGAGACCACCCCGACGGTCTCGATCACCGAGACGGGGACGCCCAACAGGGTGTGCTTCAGCTCCGTCGCGTACGTCACGAAGCCTCCGCGAAACGTCTTCGACGCACCCGGAGGCTCGGTGAGCATCGCGGCCAGGCGTCCGGCAGTCAGGGACTCGGCGGTGGCCACTGTCGCTCCGATCTCACGCAGCGCGGCGTTCAGCTCCTCGACGGCACTCATGGCGATGACGGTAGCGGTCCGGTCGTCGCAGTGACGACCGGACCGCTAGCGGCGAGCCCTGCTCAGCTCAGCGGCTTCCAGGGACCGTATGGAGCACCCGGCCGCTGGTTGCGGGTCCACCACTTGGCCTCGTAGCGCTTGCCCTGATGGACCACCACGTCACCGGCGGTGAAGATCCGCGACGGTGTCCAGATGGCGGTGCCGTCCGCGGCCGTGAGGATCTCCTGCCATGGGCCGTAGGGGTTGCCGGGCTTCTGGTTGGTCGTCCACCACAGCGCCCGCCACAGCGAACCGGCGTAGGTCACCTCGTCACCGGCACCGTAGATGGTGCGCGCGTCCCAGGCCGGGGCCTGCGGCGCCGCCTCGCCGACCGTGATCGGCACCAGCACGCTCGTCCCTGTCGTCGAGCCGACGACGGTCAGCTGGGTCGCACCTGACAGCGCCGTCGAGGGCAGGGTGACCGAGACGGTGGCGGTGCCGTGGTCGTCATAGACAGCCGTGCCGACGGTGTTGTCGACCTCGGCGGTGCCGAGGACGGTGTCACCGAGCCTGACCTCGACCGACGGGTCGGTGAGGTCCTGGCCCGTCATCGCCAGGGAGGCGAGGTCGAAGGTGACCGTGTCGCCCGGGGCGTACTCCTCGGGAGCGTCGGCCGGGAAGGCGACCTCGACGGCCCGCTGGCCGTAGTCGACCGGGAGGGGTGCCTCGGCGGTCTGCTCGGCGAGGTAGTCGACCATCGCGGACAGGTCGATCTTGCCGGTGTCGCGCTTGTCGACACCGTTGGCGAGCTCGTGGAAGTTGTCACCGCCGGAGGCGAGGAACGAGTTCACCGTGACCGAGTAGGTCTCCTCCAAGTCCAGCGGCGAACCGTCCAGCCACATCCCCGTCACCGTGCCCAGCGGCGTCCCTGGACGAGCCGGGTCGTCGGACTGGGTGTAGGTGTAGGTGAACCCGTCGGAGACGCCGAGCCTCAGGAACGGCCGCGACGGCACGCCGCCGGACGCGTCCCGCTGCCACTGCTGCTCCAGAACCGTCTTGATCTGCTCGCCGGTGAGGTCCATGTTGACCAGGGTGTTGGCGAACGGCTGCACGAGCGCGGCCTGCTTGTAGGTGATGTCCCGGGCATCGCCCGACGCGGTGCCGGCCATGTCGGCCCTAAGACCGCCGGGGTTCATGAACGCGATCTGAGCCTCGCCCGACTCCGGCGCCGAGGTCGCCCAGCGCTGCACCTCTGCCACCGTGTTGCCGAGAGTCGACTCGCCACCTCGGTTCTCCGTGGTGCCGTTGGCGAGCTTGGCACGATTGAGCGGCGCCTCGATCTGGCCGAGCACCTCGGCACCGAGCTCGTCAGCCTTGACGACCGCCTCGGAGACGATCTGCTCGGTCGCCTCGTCGGGTTCGAAACCGCCTCCGGCCAGCGCGACCAGGCTCGTGGAGAGCCCCTCGACCTCGCCGGTGGACGGGTCGACGGTGTAGACGAGCCGGTTCAGGTTGACGCCGTACTGCCCGGCGGAGACCACCGGACGCTCCTTGACCTCGCGGTCGGACCACTCGGTGACCGGGAAGGAGCAGTCGTACGCCAGGTGGGTGTGCCCCGAGACGATGGCGTCCACGTTGGCGTTGACGCCGGTGACGATGTCCCCCCAGGTCGTGCCCGGGTCGTCCATCGCGGCACAGTTGATCGACGGGGCGCCCTCGTGGACGAGCATGACGACCAGGTCGGCGCCCTGCTCCTTGAGCTCGTCGGCGTACGTATTCGTCGACTCGACGATGTCACCGACCTCGAGATCCGCGATGCCGGCCGGCGACACCAGGGCCGGGAGCTCCTCGGTGACCGCTCCGACGAAGCCGACCTTGACCCCGGACATCTCCTTGATCCAGGTCGCCGGGACGGCCGGGTCGCCGGTCTCCTTGAGGGTGACGTTGGCCCCGATGTATGCCCACTCGGCACCGCCCTCGGGGTTGGTCTCGGCGTCGTACTCCGCCATCACCCGGTTGACCAGGTCGTCGTAGCCCGCGTCGAACTCGTGGTTGCCCACCGCGCTGACCTCCAGGCCCGCCTCGTTGAGCGCGTCGATGGTCGGCTTGTCGTGCTGGATGAACGACTCGAAGGTGGAGGCGCCGATCAGGTCACCGGCAGCGGCGAAGACCGTGTTGGGGTTCTCCGCACGCATCTGCTTGACCGCCCCGGAGAGGACTGCGGCGCCCGCCTCGGCTCCGTTGGCCTGGATCCGGCCGTGGAAGTCGTTGGTGGCCAGCAGCTGTACGTCGACCGGTGCCGCGTCCGCGGAGATCCCGACGACCACGGGGTCATGGTCGGAGGAGCGCCACGGGCCGGCCTGGTGCAGATCGGTGCCGGTGTAGTTGTAGCGGCTGTACTCCTTCAGGATCGGCTCACCGGAGTTGACGTTCCAGATGTCGGTGCCGGTCACCCGGGCCTGGAGCGACCCGTTGAGGAGCACGTGGTCGAGGGAGCCGACCAGGCCGGAGAAGAGGTAGCTGTACTCCTCGTTGCCCGAGACCTGCTCGGAGTCGGCGTAGCCGGCCTCGTAGAGCACCTGCAGCGGATCCTCGGCGGTGTAGGAGTTGAAGTCACCAGCCAGCGCGACGTCGGAGACATCCGCCTCCTCCTGCACCGAGGTGACCCAGTCGCGCAGCGCGGTGGCCTGGCGCACCCGGGACTCGTTCGAGGCACCCTGGCCGTCCCCGGTGTCGCCGTCGCCCGGCCACGGGCCGGCCGAGCCCTTGGACTTGAAGTGGTTGACCACGAAGAGGAACGGCGCGCCGCCATCGGCCGCCTCGAAGACCTGCCCGATCGGCTCGCGGGCGTTGCCGAAGGCCTGGTCGTCGTTGCTCTGGTCGCCCAGCGCGAGGGACTCTCCGACCCTCTCGACCGAGCCCGGCTTGTAGATGATCGCGTTGGTGATCACGTCCATGCCGCCGTCCGGGAGCTGCTCGGAGACCGGGTTCGCGGCCCAGGTGCCCTCCCCGGCATCGGCGTTCAGCGCGGCGACCAGCGACTCTGTCGCCTCGCCCGGGGTCTCGCCGAGAGTGGTGGAGTTCTCGATCTCCATCAGGCCGACGACGTCGGCGTCGAGCGCATTGATCGCAGAGACGATCTTGGTCTGCTGCCGCTCGAAGTCCTCCGGGTCCCAGGCGCCGCGCTGGTCGCAGCCGCCGGAGACGTTGTTGCCGTCGCCAGCACGGTCGACGTACGCCTCGCAGCCGCCGTCACCGACGTTGTCGTCGTCGGCGTCGCCGAGGGTGGTGAAGTAGTTGAGCACGTTGAACGAGGCGATCTTCAGATCGGCGTCGCCGAGCTTGGCGGCGTCGGGGGCCTCGGTGCGGCGGTTCTCGAACTCGCCCGGCCACGTCGACGGGTCGGCGTCGATCGGGGCGGTCGGCTGGAGCCGATAGGTCGGTGCCGAGGGCGAGCCGCCCTCGGTGAGGATGACCGGGTCCAGGTCGGCGGAGGCACCGACGAGGATCGGGGCGTCGTTGGAGAGCCAGGGAAGGTCGGCGTCGGTCGGCACCCGCCAGGAGGTGGAGCGGCCGTCGTCGAGGATGATCCGGCGGGCGGCGTTGTCGGCCTCGACAGCGGCGGCCTCCGCCGAGCCCGGACGGGCGACCTCGGTCGGCTGGGTCAGCGGCTTGTCGCCGGCGGCGAGACCCAGCTCGCCATAGACGGTGGAGCCGGTGTAGGTGTCGGCCACGGTGAGCACGCCGGGCGCGAAGAGCATGCCCTCCAGCGACTCCTTCTGCGCGGACGTACGCGGCCACTCGGTAGTGACCGGCTCGACCGCGTCGGTGCCGTCGACGACGATGGCCGCGGCGGCGCTGACCTCGACCTCGGTCAGACCGGCGTACTCCTTGACCAGGCCGGTCACGGCGACCTTGTCGCCGGGCGCGACGGTGACGGGGCCGGCAGCCTGCGTCTGGTAGACGAAGACCGCGTCGGAGGCCGGGTGGTCCGCGAGCGAGCGCTCGCCGCCGGTGCCGGCGGTCTGGAGGTAGAAGCCCGAGAGCCCACCGGAGGGGTACGCCGCGGTGACGGCGCCGACGGTGGTGACGGTCTCGCCGACCAGCGGGCTGGTCGTCCCTTCGCCCTGGATCTCGGCCGGGGAAGCCTCGATCGGGTCGCCGGGCTCCTCGGGGTCCTCGCCGCCCGCCGACGGGGTCGGGGTCGGCGTGGTGCGGGTGAAGTCGGCGGAGTTGTCGTCGGTGTCCACACCGTCGGTGCGGCTCAGGGACTGGGTGGCGGTGGCGGTGGCACCCGCGGGTGCACCCTCGAAGGAGGTGGCGCCCGACGTACCGAAGAAGTCGACCATGCCCTCGACACCGACGGTCGACCCGGAGGTCGCGATCACCGCGATGCCCTCCTGGAGGGAGACCTGCCCACCTGCCGCAGCCATCGAGACGGCCGGCGACGCGGTGTGGTCGGGGGTGGGGAGTGCCTCGCCGGTCGCACCGGTCGCCGACATCTGGATCAGGTAGTGCGCACCGGCCGGCACCGAGCCGGACAGCGCCTGCGGGGCGCCACCGCTGCCACCGGCGGCGGAGCGGTAGTGGATGGCCAGACCGTCGAGGCCGATCGCCTCGGCGCTCGGGTTGAAGAGCTCGACGAAGTCCGCGTTGTAGGCCGCGCCGGAGTTGCCTCCGGCGCCGTAGACCTCGGAGATGACCAGGTTGTCCCCCGCAGGCGAGGCCTGCGCGACCGGGACAGCCACTGCGTACAGACCGGCGGTGGCGACCGTGAGGCCCACCGCCGAGCCGAGCAGCGTGCGTGCTGACAGCATGAAAGACGACTCCCCGCGTGAGGTGAAAGAGTGAGTGCGCCAGCCGGCCTGCCCGATCAGTGCGATCGCTGAGGACCGACCGAAACGACGTGACTCTAACCCGGCGTACGCCTCGGTGGGGGCGCCTTGAGGTGAACGTCAGGTAACGGAGTTACAACTAGTGGAAATGGTCCAGACCACTCGTCGCTACTCGGCGCCGCCGCGCAGCGATGCCCGCTGCTTCCACACGCCGTGGAAGAACTGGGCGCCCGACCACATCGTCAGTGCGACCGCGACGGCGAGGCAGATCTGGAAGGCGTAGAAGAGCAGTTCCCAGACCAGGGCGTCACCGAAGGCACCGCCGTGGGCCGAACCGTGCGGCAGCGGCAGCAGCAGGCCGCCGAGGGCGACCGCCTGCACCGTGGTCTTGATCTTGCCGAGCTGGTCGGCGGCGATCACGATCTTCTTGAGCACCGAGAGGCGCAGCAGCGTGACGCTCCACTCGCGCAGCAGCACGATGATGGTCACCCACCACCAGATGTCGCCGACGATCGAGAGGCCGATGAAGGCCATCCCGGTGACCGCCTTGTCGGCGATCGGGTCGGCGATCTTGCCGAAGTCGGTGATCAGGTTGTGCTTGCGAGCCAGGTCGCCGTCGATCTTGTCGGTGATCATGGCCAGCACGAAGATCACGAAGGCGACCCAGCGAAGCGTCGGGTTGTCACCGCCGTCGGCGAGCAGCGCCCAGGCGAAGAACGGCACCGCGAGGATCCGCAGGGTGGTCAGCGCGTTGGGTACGTTCCAGTTGCTCGTCTTCTGCACCGATTCCTCGGGGGCAGTGCTCTCGTCGTTCACGCGGCGAACCCTATCCGTTTACTTCGGCGACCAAGTCAACGCCTTCGGAGGCGATGACGGTCGCGTTCACGAGATCACCCGGACGTACGCCCTCGACGTCCCCTTCGAGGGAGGTCATGCCGTCGACCTCGGGCCCCTGATGGGCGGCCCGGCCGAGGATCTCGCCGTCCGCGACCTCCTCGACGAGCACGACGACCTGCTCGCCGATCCGCTCCTCGGCGCGCTGGGCGGTGAGCTCCTCGACGAGCTCGTTGACGTGCTCGACGCGGGCGCGGATCTCGTCGGCGTCCAGCTTGAGCGACTCGTCGAAGCCGGCGGCCTCCGTGCCCTCCTCGTCGGAGTAGCCGAAGACGCCGGTGACGTCCATGCGCGCGGCGACCAGGAAGTCGGTCAGGATCTCGAGATCCTCCTCGGTCTCACCGGGGAAACCGACGATGACGTTGGACCGCACCCCGGCCTCGGGCGCGTAGCCGCGGATCTGCTCGAGCAGGCCCAGGAAGCTCTCCGGGTCACCGAACCGCTTCATCCGCCGCAGGACGGCGTTGGAGGCGTGCTGGAAGCTCAGGTCGAAGTAGGGCGTCACGCCCGGCGTGGTGGCGATGACCTTCAGCAGGTCGGGCCGGGTCTCGGCGGGCTGCAGGTAGGAGACGCGTACGCGCTCGATGCCGTCGATGGCGGCCAGCTCCGGCAGGAGCGTCTCGAGCAACCGGATGTCGCCGAGGTCCTTGCCGTAGGAGGTGGAGTTCTCCGAGACCAGGAAGAGCTCCTTGACGCCCTGCTCGGCCAGCCACTGGCCCTCGTGGAGCACGTCGGAGGGGCGCCGCGACACGAACGAGCCGCGGAACTGCGGGATCGCGCAGAAGGTGCAGCGCCGGTCGCAGCCGCTGGCCAGCTTCAGCGGCGCCCACGGGGCGTCGTCGAGCCGCGTACGTCCCGCGAAACCGGGCACCTGGTCTACGGCGGCCATGCCGGGGACCGAGATGGCGGAGGCGTCGCGCTCGACCGGGGAGATCGGGAGCAGCAGGCGCCGGTCCTGAGGTGTATGCGGGTGGTGGGCCTCGCCGCTGAGGATGGCGCGGAGCTTGGCGGCGATGTCGGGGTAGTCGTCGAACCCGAGCACCGCGTCGGCCTCGGGGAGCTCGGCGGCCAGGTCCTTGCCGTAGCGCTCGGCCATGCAGCCGACGGCGACGACGGCCTGCGCCTTGCCCGTCTCCTTGAGGTCGGCGGCCTCGAGCAGCGTGTCGACCGAGTCCTTCTTCGCCTGCTCGACGAACCCGCAGGTGTTGACGACCACGGTGTCGGCCTCGTCCGGGTCGGCGACCAGCCGGAAGCCTCCGGCCGTCAGCCGGCCGGCGAGCTCCTCGGAGTCCACCTCGTTGCGGGTGCACCCGAGGGTCACCATGGCGACCGACAGGAGTGGCTGGTCGGTCTCGGCGGAGGGTTCGGTGGCAGTGCTCATCACCGTGAAGTATGACGGGCACACGCCCCGGACACCGAACCCTCGCGCCGTGGAGCGTCGATCACTCGGGCACGGAGCCCGGCTTCACCGAGAGGACCGGGCAGGACGCGCCGAGCAGGATCCGCTGCGCGACGCTGCCCATCAGCAGCTTGCCGACCGGCGTACGCCGCCGCAGACCGACAACGACCAGCTTGGCGTCGAGCTGCTCGGCGGCGTCGAGGACGGCGCCGGCGACGTCCGGGTCGATCGACTGCCGGATCTCGTGCGGCCGGCCCGACTCGGTGAGCCGGCGCTCGAGCTCGTCGACCTGCTCCTCGAGGGCGTAGCGGTCGTCGACCAGGGTGTCGCCCCGGGAGGCGTTTACGACCACGACGCCGCGGTCGCGACGCTCGGCGTCGGCCAGCGCCCAGTCCAGCGCGACCGAGCCGTAGACGTCGGGCGCCCACGCCACGACCACCCAGCCACCTGCGGGAGTCTCACTCATCAGTCCACCAGCTCCTTCTCGTCCTCGACGTCGGCCGACTGCTCGGCCCGTGCCCGGACCCGGGCGATGAACGGCCGGCCCAGGATGAACAACGCGATCAGGATGTAGATGACCACCGCGAGCGGCTCGCTCAGCAACACACCGTAGTCACCGCCCGAGATCGTCAGCGCCTCACGCAGCTTGCTCTCCATCAGCGGCCCCAGGATGACGCCCAGGATCAGCGGCAGCACGGGCAGACCGAAGCGGCGCATCATCAGCCCGAGCAGACCGAAGGCGACCAGCAGCGCGATGTCGAACGGGTCCAGGTTGGTGGCGTACGCACCCAGGCAGGCGAAGAACAGGATGCCTGCGTAGAGCTGCGGCCTCGGGATCCGCAGCAGCCGGGCCCACAGCGGCGCCAGCGGCAGGTTGAGCACCAGCAGCAGGGTGTTGCCGATCAGCAGGCTGGCCAGCAGCGTCCACACCAGATCGGCGTGCTCGGTCATCAGCTGCGGGCCCGGGGTGATGCCGTAGCCCTGGAGCGCGGAGAGCATCACCGCGGCCGTGGCCGTCACCGGCAGGCCGAGAGCCAGCATCGGCACGAACATCCCGGCGGCCGAGGCGTTGTTGGCCGCCTCCGGCCCGGCGACACCCTCGATCGCGCCCCGGCCGAAGTCGCCGCGCTTGGAGAGCTTCCGCTCGGTCAGGTACGAGAGGAACGTCGGGATCTCCGCGCCACCGGCAGGAAGCGCACCGAACGGGAACCCGAAGGCGGTGCCGCGCAGCCACGGCTTCCAGGAGCGGCCCCAGTCGTCGCGTCCCATCCAGGGCCGGCCGACCGGAACCACGTGCGCCGGGCGCCGGCGCAGGTGGGCGGCCACCCACAGGGCCTCGCCGAGGGCGAAGATGCCGACCGCGACGACGACGATGTCGAGCCGGTCGACGAGCTGGGTAACACCGAAGGTGAGCCGCGGCTGACCGGTGTTGAGGTCGAGACCGACCAGGCCGATCGTCAGGCCGAGGAACAGCGCGGCGAAGCCACGCAGGGCCGAGGTGCCGAGCACCGTCGTGGTCATCACCAGGGCCAGGACCATCAGCGCGAAGTACGAGGGCGCACCCAGGTTGACGGCCACGTCGGCCAGGGCCGGCGAGAAGAAGGCCACCAGGATGGTGCCGATGGTGCCGGCGACGAACGAGCCGACCGCAGCGGTGGCCAGCGCCTGCGCGCCACGCCCCGCTCTGGCCATCCGGTTGCCTTCCAGCGCCGTCATCACCGAGGCGGACTCCCCCGGTGTGTTCAGCAGGATCGAGGTGGTGGAGCCGCCGTACATGCCGCCGTAGTAGAGGCCGGCGAACATGATGAACGCGCTGGTCGGCTCGAGCCGGTACGTCACCGGCAGCAGCAGCGCGATGGCCATCGCCGGCCCGATGCCGGGCAGTACGCCGACGAATGTTCCCAGCAGCACGCCGATGGCGGCGTAGAGCAGGTTCATCGGGGTCAGGGCGGACTCGAGTCCACCCATGAGAAGTTCGAGGTTCTCCATCAGTCAGTCCTCACAGGATCCCGTCGAGTACGCCAGGGGTGAGCGGGATGCCCAGACCGACGTAGAAGGCGTACCAGCTGGCGACCGAGAGGACGAGCCCGACTATCACGTCCCGCACGATCGTTCGGCTGCCGAGGCACCAGGCTGCGCCGGCGAACAGCGCCGCGCCCGAGATCGCCCAGCCGAGCAGGTTCACGGTCGCGACCGTGAACAGCAGGACCGCGACGAGCTTGAGGACCGTCAGCCAGTCGGCAGACGAGCTCAGGTCGACGTCCTCGCCCTCCTCGGGCTCAGGCTGGGAGCCGCGGGCGGTGGCGACCGCCAGCAGCACACCGACGACGACGAGGCCGGTGCCGATGATGTACGGGAAGACGCGGGGGCCGACCGGGTCGGCGAAGCCGACCTCCAGGCCGGTGGCGTCGATGACGGTGTAGATCCCGACGACGACCAGGAACAGGGCCAGGCCGTACTGGGCGACGTCGACCCGGCGCGCGGGGCTCTTGGGCTCGGGAGGTTGGGTTTCGGTTTCGTGGACGCTCACAGCAGGTCCAGCTCCTTCAGGGTCGAGGCGACGCGCTGGTCCTGCTCGACCAGCAGGTCGTCGAAGTCGTCGCCGGTGATGAAGGCGTCGGTCCAGCCGTTGTCCTTCAGCGCCTGCTGCCACTGCTTCGAGTCGTGCATCTGGGTGAGCAGGTCGATCAGCTCCTGCCGGCGCTCGTCGCTGATGCCCGGCGGGGCGAGTACGCCGCGCCAGTTGAGGAAGACCAGGTCGATGCCGCTCTCGGTCAGCGTGGGTGCATCGGCGAAGACGCCGGTGCCGCGCTCGTCGCCCGAGACGGCCAGGACCCGCAGCTCACCCGCCTCCACCTGGCCCTCGAACTCGGCGAGTCCGGAGAAGCCGACGTCGATCTTCTGACCGAGCAGCGCGCTGGTGAGCGGGCCACCGCCGTCGTACGGGACGTACTTGACCTTCTTCGGGTCGATGCCGGCGGCTTCGGCCAGCTGCATCGGGAAGAGGTGGTCGGGGCCACCGGGCGAGGAGCCGCCGCCGGCCACGATGGACTCGGGGTCCTCGGCCCAGGCCTTCACCAGGTCGTCGATGGTCTTGAACGGCGAGTCGGCCGGAACCAGCACGCCCTCCTGCTCCTCGATGAGCTGGGCGATCGGGGTGGCGTCCTGGGGACGGGCGTCGACGCCGAAGGAGTAGGTGGAGCCGACGACGCCCAGGCCGATGGTCATGAGCAGGTTGCCATTGCCCTCCTCGCTCATCAGTCGGGACATCGCGACGGAGCCGCCGGCGCCCAGGATGTTGGTCACCTGGATGTCGCCGCCGGTCATGTCGCCGCGATCGAGGACACCCACGGCCGCCCGGCCGGTCTGGTCATAGCCGCCGCCGGGGCTGTTCGGGATCCACATGTCGAGGTCTTTGGACTCCGCGCCACGGGTCACGCCGCAGGCCGATGCCGCGGCGAGCAGGCAGGTCACGAGTACGACGGCGAGGGCACGGGTACGGCGTATGCTCGCTGCCCGGCCCCGCTGCGGCGGCAGCGGCGGTCGGGGCGGGGACTGCGATGTCGGCGTCGACAACGGCTGGCCTCCAGACTCAGGGGAAGAAACGGTCAGTGGCGATGGTCACAGCCCGAGGTGACCGTCGTCACCATTCGGCAACCAAAGGAGGTTGTGTAACTTGTGGTCACAGGGTCCGCGGCGCCACCTGTCGCTGGCCGGGCAGGTACTGCTGCTGCAGCTCTCGGTGCTGCTGCTCGTCGTCGTGGCGACCAGCATCGTCTCCCTGCGGCAGAGCGACGCCGACTTCCGTGACTCCCGCGAGGACCGGCTGCGCGCCGCCGCGGAGAGCCTGGCCGGGATCGCGGCGATCCAGGACGGACTGACCAGCAGCACCCCCGACCGGCAGGCCCTGGGCTTCTACCTGCAGACCCGGGCTGCCGACGCGGGCGCCGACACGGCCTACCTCACCGCGCTCGACGGCACGGTCCTCGTCGCCACCGACCCGACCCGGGTCGGCGAGACCCTCGATCTGGGCAGGCGCGAGACGAGCCGGGCCTGGTCCGGCGACATCGATGACGCCGGCCGTCGGGCGATCGCCGCCCAGGTCCCGGTGTACGGCGGAGGCTCGACGGGTGCGGACGCCGAGGCGCCGCGTCCGGTCGGCGTGGTCGTCGTGACCGAGGACTACCCGCCGCTGACCGAGCGCCTCGCCCGCACCTGGGCCGATGCCCTCACGGTGCTGCTGGCCGGTCTTGCGCTCGGCGTGCTGGGGTCGTGGCTGCTGGCGCGGCTGATCAAGCGGCGTACGCGTGGGCTGGAGCCGCGCGACATCGCCGCCCTCGCCGACCACCGCGAGGGCCTGCTGCGCTCGATCCGCGAGGGGGTGCTGGCCGTCGGCGCCGACGGGCGGGTCAGCCTGATGAGCGACAGCGCCCGCGAGCTGCTCGGGCTGACCTCGGACCCGACCGGACACCGGCTCGACGAGCTCGACCTGCCCGCCGAGACGCTCGCCCTGCTGAGCGGACCCGAGGAGGTGCACGACGCGCCGCTGGTCGCCGGTGAGCGGGTGCTGGTGCTCAACCGCAACCGGGTCCACCACGACGGCCGACCCGCCGGCACCGTCACCACGCTGCGCGACCGCACCGAGCTGGTCGCGCTGCAGAGCGAGCTCAACGCCCGCGAGAGCGTCACCGAGACCCTGCGGGCGCAGACCCACGAGTTCAGCAACCAGCTGCACACCATCACCGGGCTCCTCGAGCTGGAGGAGTACGCCGAGGTGGGCCAGTTCGTCACCGGGCTGACCGCACGCCGGGCGGCACTGAGCGACCACATCACCTCCCGGATCGACGACCCCGCGGTGGCCGCGCTGCTCATCGCCAAGGCCAGCCTGGCCGCCGAACGACGGGTCAGCATCGATCTGGAGACGTCGAGCGCGCTGCCGCGGCTCACCCCCGACGGCTCCGCCGACGTCGTCACCGTCCTCGGCAACCTGGTCGACAACGCCGTCGACGCCGCTGCGCTGGTCGGGCCGCTCGACGGTCGGGTCGGCGTACGTCTGACGGCCGAGGGCGAGACCGTGACCGTCCGCGTCTCCGACACCGGCGGCGGTGTGCCGGCCGAGCGGCTGCCCGAGATCTTCCGGCGCGGCTTCAGCACCAAGCCGCGCGACGCCAGCGGCCGCGGTGTCGGGCTCGCGCTGGTGCAGCTGGTGTGCCGTGCACGCGGCGGCGAGGTCGAGGTGGAGAATAGCGGGTCGGCGGAGCGCCCAGGAGCGGTCTTCATCGCGACCCTGCCAGGCGCCGCGCCGCTCGCCCCACCCACCACCACTGCCCCCGAGGAGGCCCGATGACGTCCGCACCGGAGCTCACCGTGCTCGTGGTCGAGGACGACTTCATGGTGGCCTCGATCCACACCCGCTTCGTGGAGCGCGTCGACGGGTTCCGCGTCGTCGGCGTGGCCGCGACCGGCTCCCAGGCGCTCGAGGAGACCGCCCGCCTCTCCCCCGACGTGCTGCTGCTCGACGTGCACCTTCCCGACTTCAGCGGCATCGAGCTGCTGCGCCGGCTGCGCGGACGCGGCGACGACGCCGACGTCATCGTCATCACCGCCGCCCGCGAGGCCGACACGGTGCGGGCCGCCGCGGCCGGTGGCGCCGCCCACTACGTGGTGAAGCCGTTCCCGTTCGAGGACCTCGCCGCCCGCCTCGACGACGTACGCCGCTCCCGCGAGGCGCTCGCCCGGATCGGGCAGCGAGCCGAGGGAGCCGAGGGTGCCGAGCACCGCGACGAGGTCCAGGCCGGCATCGACGAGGTCTTCAGCCACCAGGGCACACGCGAGACTCGTGAGCGGCTGCCGAAGGGGCTCAGTGCCGAGACCGCTCGGTCGGTGCTGGCCGCACTGACCGAGTCCGGTGAGCTCAGTGCCACCGAGTGCGCCGACGCGATCGGAGTCTCCCGGGTGAGCGCGCGCCGCTATCTCGAGCACTTCGCGAGCACGGGCCGGATCGGCGTACGTCTCAACTACGGCACCGCCGGGCGACCCGAGCGGCGCTACCGCGCGGGCAACGCCTGAGGCTCCTGCCTCAGGCGGACTCGCGGATCACCAGCCTCGTCGGGAGCACGACCGAGGCCTCGACCTCCTCCCCCGCCACCAGGCGGAGGATCTGCTCGGCGAGGCGGGTGCCGATCTCATGGATCGGCTGGTGCACCGTCGTCAGCGGCGGGTCGGTGAACCGCGCCGCCTCGACGTCATCGAACCCGATCACCGCCACGTCGTCGGGCACCCGGCGGCCGAGCCGGCGCAGCGTACGCAGGGCGCCGTCGGCCATCAGGTCGGAGGCCGCGAAGACGGCGTCGATGCCGGGATCGCGCTGCAGCAGCCGCTCCATCGCGTCGATACCGGACTGGCGCATGAAGTCGCCCTCCTCGACCAACGGCACCGCCCCGGGCAGAGCTCGGAGACCGGTGAGGTAGCCCGCCAGGCGCTCGCGCCCGGCGACCATGTCCTGCGGCCCGGCGATGGTCGCGATCCGGCGCCGGCCGAGACCGACGAGGTGGTTCATCGCCGCTTCGACGCCGCTGGCGTGCTCGACGTCGATGAACGGCACCGTCGCCTCACCCAGCGGCCGCCCGCTGGTGACGACCGGGACGCCCGCCGCCCGTAGCTCCTCGGGCAGGGTGTCGGCGCCGTGCATCGAGGCCAGCACGACACCGTCGACGGTGCGGCCGTGCACGTAGCGCAGGATCCGGTCGTGGCTCGACTGCGTCGAGGCGAGCAGCAGCACCAGCTGCTTGTCCGCCTTCTCCAGCGCCTCCCCGACACCCCGGATCACGCCGGGGAAGAAGGCGTCGTCGGAGAAGACCCGGGTCGCGGACTCCGGCAGGATCAGGGCGATGGAGTCCGTACGCTGCGTCACCAGGCTCCGCGCCGCCGGGTTCGGCACGTAGCCGAGGTCGGCGATGGCCCGGCGGATGCTCTCGGCGACGTCGGGGCGCACGGTCGTGGAGCCGTTGACGACGCGCGAGACCGTCGCTCGCGAGGCCCCGGCCGCCCGCGCCACCGTCTCCAGCGTCGGCCGGCCGGCCGGGGTCTCGTTCATGAGTGGAACCTATCGCCTCCCGCTCACCGGGAGAACGTGAACCAGTTGAGGTTCACGAAGTCGGCCGGCTGGCCGCTGGTGAACCGCAGGAACACCGTGTGCGTGCCGGTCACCCCGCTGATGCTGCCCGGGACCGTACGCCAGCTCTGCCAGCCTCCGGTGTTGGCCACCGAGAAGCTGCCGATCGGGGCGTTGTTCACGTTGTCGAGGCGTACTTCGACCAGGCCGCTGACCCCCGCGGGCGCGCCGGAGGCGACCCGCGCGGAGAACGTACGGGCGGCGCTCGAGCCGAAGTTCACGCCGTCGTAGCGGAGCCAGTCGCCGTTGCCGAGATAGCCGACGTTCTGACCGCCACCGGTGTCGGTGGTCGCCTCGGTCTGGGTGCCGCTCTGGGCGTTGTAGGACTCAGCCTGGATGGTCGAGTAGGCGTCCCGGTTGCCCGGGGCGGGCGGGTCGGTCGGCTCGGTGGTGCCACCGCCCTTGGAGTAGACCGCGACGTAGTCGACCAGCATCGGCACGCCGGAGGCGGTCGCCGAGGTCGGGTTGCCGGGCCAGCCGCCGCCGATCGCGACGTTGAGGATGATGAAGAAGCCGTGGTTGGTCGCGTTGTTCCAGGTCGTCGCGTCGACCTGGTCCGAGCGGACCGTGTGGTAGAGCGTGTTGTCGACGTAGAACCGGATCTGCTGCGGGCTGGTGCTGCGGTCCCACTCCATCGCGTAGGTGTGGAACGACGACTGGCAGGTCGAGCCCGGGCAGCCCTGGAGGGTCCCGCCGAGGCCGGTGGTCTCGTTGCACGGGCCGCCGGGCGAGGTGCCGCAGTGCAGCGTGCCCCAGACCTGGTTGGCCCCGTTGACGTTCTCCATGATGTCGATCTCGCCGATGCCCGGCCAGTTCCAGTAGTTGCCACGGAAGGGCTCTCCCAGCATCCAGAACGCCGGCCAGATGCCCTGGGCCGCCGCGCCGGTGACGTTCGGCATCTGGATGCGGCCCTCGACGCGGAGCACGCCGCCGGAGGGCGGCTGGAAGTCGGTACGGGTCGTCTCGATGCGGCCGGAGGTCCAGTTACCGGCGCCGTCGCGGATCGGCTTGATGACGAGGTTGCCGTTGCCGTCCTGGTAGACGTTCTGGGTGCTGTCGCTGTGGTACGCGATCTCGCCGGTGCCCCAGTTGGCGGCGCCACCGGGGTAGGAGTGGCCGATGTCGTACATCCAGTTGCTGGTGTTGATCCGCGACCCGGCAGCGCCGGTGAAATCGTCGCTCCACACCTTCGTCCAGCCGGCCGGGGTGCCCGGCTCCGACGCCTCCGACGCCTGCCCGAACGATGTCAGCGGGATCGCCACCGCGACCACGCCGGCCGCGATCACAGCGGCTCCTAATGCCTTGAGACTTCTCATGATGACTCGCTTCCCGATGAATGAGCGATGAGTCCGGCGACTCGTGAGAGCGCTCTCTCGGGTGTCATGGTCCCAAAGCCGATGTGACCCGCGTCACCAAACTCCGAACTCTTTAACAACCGCCGAGTCGGCGCGTTCTGACCGAAAACAGCGCCGAGTCGGCTCGTCATGACGAGCCGACTCGGCGTGCTTGAGGTTGAGAGCGCGCTAGTTGGCGGTGTAGGTGCGCTGAGCGGCTTCGCCGGTCTTGCCGAGGGCCTTGGCCTTGCCGTCGCCGACGGCGACCTTGAGAGAACCGTCGGAGGTCTGTACGCGCAGGGGCGGGGTGACCTGGAGCGACTTGGACTCGCCGAAGGCGAGGTCACCGCTGAAGACGACCTTGCCGCGCGAGTCGCGGACGACCACGTGGGCACCGCCACCTGCGGCGGAGACGGTCACCGCTACGGGCGAGGACTTGCCGTAGGGGCTGTCGGTGCCGGCGGAGCCGTCGAGCTGGATCGCTCCAGCCTCGGGCTCGTGCTGGGTGCCGTCGATGACCAGGCGCGCGACCGACCAGACCAGGATGACCGCCATCACCGCGGCGACCAGGACCGACCAGGACGGACCGCCACGCATCCGCCGGACAGGGCGGATCGCCGCGCTGTGGGCGAGCTCGGCCTCGAAGACGGCGCGCGGGCTGACCGGGCCGGAGGCGTACTTCTCGTCATAGGTGCGCAGCAGCGGCGCGACCTCGATGCCGAGGACCCGGGCCAGCGTGCGCAGGTGGCCACGGGCGTAGAAGTCGCCGCCGCAGGGGCCGAAGTCGTCGACCTCGATCGCCTCGATGACGTGCGGGCGGATCCGCGTCCACTCGGCCAGGCCGTCCATGTCCAGCGCGAGCCGGCGGCGGGCCGCGGCGATCTCGGCACCGATCTCGGGGACCTTGGCCGGCACCACCTCGGTGGGCTCGTCGTCGACACCGTCGATAGCCAGCGCCTTGACCCCCTCGTCGGGCACCGGGATCGGACGTACGCCCTCGGGCTCGGAGTCCTCGACGTCCTCGTCGACATCCGCGTCCTCGATGTCCGCGTCGGCGAACGCGGCCTCTGCCAGGTCCAGCTGGAGCGCGTTCGCACCGTGGACGGCGATGGTCTCCTGCGGCTCCTCGGGCACGTAGCGCACATCCACCCGGACCGCCGTCGAGGGCTCGCGCAGCGGTGCGACCGGCTCCGCCTTCACCTCGGGCTCGGGCTCGGGGTCGGTCTTCGGCGTCGTCTCGTCCTGGTTCGTGTCCCGGTCCACCTGGTCCTGCTCCGCCTCGTCCACCACGTCTGCGGCATTGATATCAGGCTCGTCCAAGACCCGGAGCATCCGGGGGTTGGTGTCTCCGGCCTGCTCGGAGAGGGGCGGGCGGACCGCGGTGTCACCGTCGTCCGAGGCGGCATCGGCAGTGTGGTCTTCGGTGCTCTCGTCGGTGTCCGCCTCCGGCTCGTCCGCCTCGAGCGCAGGGTCGATCTCGACGACCTCGACGCCGTCGGCGGCGACGATCGCGATCGCCTCGGTGACGTCGTCACCGGCGCCCAGCACGCGGGTGGAGAGGCCGAGCGGAAGCGAGAACGGGAGGCCGTAGAGGCGCTCGGTCAGCATCGCCTGGCGCCGGGCGGTCGGCGAGAGCTCATCGAGCACCTCGTCCTCGTCGTGCAGCAGCACGCCGATGCGGCCGTCCTTCCAGAACCGCTCGATACCGTCCGGACGCGGGGTGTGCTCGACGGACTCGATCTTCGACCACGGGATGCCCTGCCAGGTCTGGCCGAAGCGTAGGCGTACGCCCTGCTCGTCGACGAGCAGCAGCGGCATCCGGGAGTCCCAGGCAGTCCAGCCCTGCACCGCCGCGACGGCGAGCAGGATCAGGCCGAGCAGGTAGCCCTCGATGCCGCCGCGCAGCACGAAGGCGATGCCGACGAGCAGCGACGCGAGCGCCACCACCAGCGCGAGGCGGCCGTTGCGGCGCACCTCGACGACGTCGACATCGTGGGTCTCGGCAGAGTCGATGGTCTCGGCAGAGTCGACTGTCTCGGCAGGGTCGGCGGTCTCGACCGCCGGTGAATTCTCGCTCACATCTCCCCCTGGATCGTTGCGATGACGCCGTCGATCTCGTCCGGCTTGACGAGTACGTCGCGTGCCTTGGAGCCCTCGGAGGGACCGACCACGCCGCGCGACTCGAGGATGTCCATCAGGCGGCCGGCCTTGGCGAACCCGACGCGGAGCTTGCGCTGCAGCATCGAGGTCGACCCGAACTGGGTCGAGACGATCAGCTCGATCGCCTGGATCACCAGGTCCATGTCGTCGCCGATGTCATCGTCCAGCACCCGCTTGGATTCCGCCGGGGCGGTCACGTCCTCGCGGTAGGACGGTTCGAGCTGGCCCTTGACCGACTTCACGACCGCGTTGATCTCGCTCTCCGAGACCCACGAGCCCTGCACACGGATCGGCTTGGAGGAGCCCATCGGCAGGAACAGCCCGTCACCCTGGCCGACCAGCTTCTCCGCACCCGGCTGGTCGAGGATGACGCGCGAGTCGGCCAGCGACGAGGTCGCGAAGGCGAGGCGCGAGGGCACGTTGGCCTTGATCAGACCCGTGACCACGTCGACCGAGGGCCGCTGCGTGGCCAGCACCAGGTGGATGCCGGCGGCACGGGCGAGCTGGGTGATTCGTACGACCGCGTCCTCGACGTCGCGCGGGGCGACCATCATCAGGTCGGCGAGCTCGTCGACGATGACCAGCAGGTAGGGGTAGGGCGACAGGACCCGCTCGGAGTCGGGCGGGAGCTGCACCTTCCCGGCGCGTACGGCCTTGTTGAAGTCGTCGACGTGACGGAAGCCGAAGTTGGCCAGGTCGTCGTAGCGCATGTCCATCTCGCGTACGACCCAGGCCAGCGCCTCGGCGGCCTTCTTCGGGTTGGTGATGATCGGCGTGATCAGGTGCGGCACGCCCTCGTAGGAGTTGAGCTCGACCCGCTTGGGGTCGACCATGATCATCCGCACCTCGTCGGGCGTGGCCCGCATCAGCACCGAGGTGATCATCGAGTTGATGAAGGACGACTTACCCGAGCCGGTCGCACCGGCGACCAGCAGGTGGGGCATCTTGGCCAGGTTGGCGACCACGAAGCCGCCCTCGACGTCCTTGCCGACACCGGTGATCATCGGGTGGTGGTCGCCGCGCGCCGCGTTGGAGCGGAGCACGTCGCCGAGGGTGACGATCTCCTTGTCGCTGTTCGGGATCTCCACACCGACGGCGGACTTGCCGGGGATCGGCGAGAGGATGCGTACGTCCGCGGAGGCCACCGCGTAGGCGATGTTCTTCTGGATGCCGGTGATCTTCTCGACCTTCACGCCGGAGCCGAGCTCCACGATGTAGCGGGTGACCGTCGGGCCGCGGGTGTAGCCGGTGACCGCGGCGTCGATGTTGAACTCCTCCAGCACCGCCTGGAGCCGGTTGACGATGTCGTCGGAGGCCTTGGACCGGGCCTTGTGCGGCGAGCCGGGCTTGAGCAGGTCGCTGCCCGGGAGCGTGTAGGTCACGTCGCCCGCGAGCATCAGCTGCTCGACGCGCTGGGGCAGCTCGGCGTGCGGCGGCGGCTCGAGGTCGCGCCGCTTGCCGGGCTTCGGGGCCGTGTCCGCGACCGCGGGCATGAGGCCCGCCGCGTCGCTGGGCACTGCCTCGTCGGGCTGGGTGTCGGCGTCCGGGTCCTCGTCGAGGGCGAGCGCGATGTCGAGCCCGTCCTTCTTGCGCTTCTTCTTCGGCTTCTCCTCCTCGAGGAGCGGCGTCTCGTAGGGCTCGAAGCCCTCCGGGTCGAAGGTGTCGTCGTCGGCGAAGAGCTTGTTGCCCCGGCGTACCCGCCGGAGGTTGGTGCCGCTCTCGCTCATCTCCTCGGGCGGGGTCAGGCCCAGCGCCCGGTCGCGCAGCCCCACCAGGCGACTCGGCACCTGGTAGAGCGGGGTCCCGGTGATCACCAGGATCCCGAAGACGACGAGAAGGGACAGGAGTACGACGACCACGGCCGTCGAGCGCATGACGTCGAGCAGCAGGCTGGCCACGACGTAGCCGATCGCGCCACCGGCCCACTGCAGCTCGGTGCTGTCGCCCGAGGTGGGCTGCGGGTTGCCGTTGGCGATCTGGATGATGCCGAGCGTGGCCATCAGGAACGCGGCCCAGCCGATCGCGAGCCGGCCGACCGGGGCGGCGTTGACCGGGTCGCGCATCAGCCGGGCACCGGCGACGACGAGCGCGATGGGCACCAGCCAGCCGACCTTGCCGACAACGCCGGCCACGGCGATGCGTACGACGTCGAAGAACTGCCCGCCGAGCTGGAACCAGACGCCGGCGGCGACGAGGACGGAGAGGCCGATCAGGAAGAGGCCGGCGCCGTCGCGCCGGTGCTCCGGCTCGAGGTCACTGGCGGCCTGGCCACCGACGCGGAAGACGGCCGCCACTCCCCCGGCGATCGCCAGCCACAGGCTCGCGATGGTCGAGAAGATGGCGTCGAAGAGTACCGCGATCGGGCTGGGCCCGTTACGTACGGCACGAGGTGGCGTACGGTTCGTCGTCTTCCGGTTGGTCGATTTTGCGGCGGGACGGCGCTTGTTCTGGCCTTTGTTCGGCGCTGCCTTTGAGCGGGCCCGGCTCGTGGCCGTTGCTCGCTTTGTCGTGGTCGTACTCCGGGGACGGGTGCTCTTGGTGGTGGTCGAGCTCCGCGAACCCGGCGGGGAAGACGTACGGGTCGCCATACAAGCAGGGTATTTGACCGAGCGGCCTGGCTCCGGGACCCCATGGGGGTGTGTTGCATCGGTGTAGTTTGCCGCCATGCAGAGCCTCGCAGTCCTCATCGCCCTTCTCACCGCCGCCGATGCCGTGGCGGACTGGACCTGCGTGTGGTTCGGCTGGCGGCGGATCCACTACGTCACCAAGCCCCTGGTGATGGTGGGGCTGATGGTGTTGGTGGGACTCGTCGGCGACGGCGAGCCGGCAGCGTGGTGGCTGATCGTCGCGCTCTTCTTCGGGATGCTCGGCGACATCTCGATGATCGGGTCCTCGGCGCGGCGGTTCCTCGGCGGCGTGGCGCTCTTCTTCGTCGGCCACCTGGCGTACGCCGTGACCTTCCTCGCCCTCGGCCTGGAGACCCCCGCGTGGTCCTGGGCCGGGATCGCGGTCGCGGTTGTGCTGGCGATCCCGATGGGCCGAGTGCTCCGGGGCGCCCGGGAGATGGGCGGCGTGCCGATGGCGGCGGCCCTGGCGGCGTACTCGCTGGTGATCGCCACCATGCTCGTGCTCGGCTGGCTGACCGGGAGCGTGTGGATCGCGGCGGGTGCGACGATCTTCGTCGTCAGCGACACCCTGATCGGGCTCAACCTCGCCGAGCACGGCAACGAGCCGCCGCGCCTGACCAACGTGCAGATCATGGTGACCTACCACGTCGGCCAGGCGCTGATCACGGCTGGCGTGCTGCTCGCGCTCGCCTAGGCCTCGATGACGACCGGGACGATCATCGGGCGGCGGCGGTGGGTGCTGGAGACCCAGCGCCCGAACGTACGCCGGATGGCCTGCTGCAGCTGGTAGGTGTCGGTCGCACCCTCCGAGATGGCCCGGTTGACCGCCTTGACGATCGGCTGCTTGATCGGCTCGAAGGCGTTGTCGGGCCACACATGGCCGCGGGCGTGGATCTCGGGGCCGCTGGCGACGGTGCCCTTGACCGAGTCGACCACGACGACGATCGAGACGAAGCCCTCCTCGGACAGGATCCGGCGGTCCTTGAGCTCGGACTCGGTGACGTCCCCGACGGTGGTGCCGTCGACGAAGACGTAGCCGCACTCGACCTTGCCCGCGATCTCGGCCTTGCCGTCGATGAGGTCGACGACGACGCCGTCCTCGGCGTAGACGACGCTCTCGACGCCGGTCTGGCGGGCCAGGTCACCGTTGGCGAGCAGGTGACGCACCTCGCCGTGGACGGGCATCACGTTGCGTGGGCGGACGATGTTGTAGCAGTAGAGCAGCTCGCCGGCGCTCGCGTGGCCCGAGACGTGCACCAGGGCGTTGCCCTTGTGGACCACGTTGGCGCCCAGACGGGCGAGCCCGTTGATCACCCGGTAGATCGAGTTCTCGTTGCCCGGGATCAGGCTGCTGGCCAGCAGGACGGTGTCGCCCGGCTCGATGTGCACGAAGTTGTGGGTGCCGTTGGCGATGCGGGACAGCGCCGACATCGGCTCGCCCTGGGAGCCGGTCGAGACCATGACGACCTTCTCCGGCGGCAGGTCGGCGAGCTCCTTGGCGTCCACGATGACGTCCTCGGGCACGTGCAGGTAGCCCAGGTCGGAGGCGATCTGCATGTTGCGGACCATCGACCGACCGACGTACGCCACCTTGCGGCCGTGCGCAACAGCGCTGTCGAGCACCTGCTGGACGCGGTGCACGTGGGAGGCGAAGCAGGCCACGATGATGCGCTGGTCGGACTCGCGGAAGACCTGCTCGATTGCCGGCGCGATCTTCTTCTCGGCGGTCGTGAAGCCGGGGACCTCGGCGTTGGTGGAGTCGGTGAGGAACAGGTCCACACCCTCCTCGCCGAGCCGGGCGAACGCGCGCAGGTCGGTGATCCGGCCGTCCAGCGGCAGCTGGTCCATCTTGAAGTCGCCGGTGTGGAGCACGAGCCCGGCCCCGGTGCGGATCGCGACCGCGAGCGCGTCGGGGATGGAGTGGTTGACGGCGACGAACTCGAGCTCGAACGGCCCGAAGGAGATCGTGTCGCCCTCGCTAACCTTGTGCTGGACGGTCTCGCGCAGGCGGTGCTCGCGCAGCTTGGAACTCAAAAAGGCCAGGGTCAGCTCGGAGCCGACCAGCGGGATGTTCTGGCGCTCCCTGAGGAGGTAGGGCGTCGCGCCGATGTGGTCCTCGTGACCGTGGGTCAGGACCAGCGCCTCGATGTCGCCGAGCCGGTCACGGATCGGTCCGAAGTCGGGCAGGATCAGGTCGACCCCGGGCTGCTGCTCTTCGGGGAAGAGCACGCCGCAGTCGACGATCAGCAGCCGGCCGTCGTACTCGAAGACGGTCATGTTGCGGCCGACCTCGCCGAGGCCGCCGAGAGGGGTGACCCGCAGGCCGCCCTTGGGGAGCTTGCCGGGTTCGGTCAGCTCCGGGTGTGGGTGAGACAAAGGCATTCCTTCTAGAGAAGGCCAGAGGCCTCCAGCCCGGCTCGCAGCGCTTCGACCTCGTCATCGTCGAGAGCCACCAGGGGCCCTCGTACGTTGCGGTTGTCGATCACGCCGGTCAGCTCGAGAGCGGCCTTGGCAGTGGTGGCTCCGTAGTTCGGGACGCCCATGATGGCGTCGATCGCGGGGAGCATCCGCGCATAAGTCTTGCGGGCGGTCTCGATGTCGCTCGCCGCGAAGGCGTCGATCATCGTCCGCGTCTGGTCGCCAAGCACGTGGGCGGCGACGCTGATCACGCCGACGGCGCCGTGCGCCAGCCAGGCGAGGGTGAGCGCGTCGTCACCGGAGTAGATCGAGTAGCCGAGGTCGAGCAGCCTGGTGCCGCGCGGGAAGTCGCCGGCGGCCTCCTTGACCGCGACGACGGTGTCCCAGGTGATCGCCTCGCGGTAGGTGTCGAGGGTGATCGGGGAGCCGGTGCGGCCGGGGACGTCGTAGAGGATGACCGGGGTGTCGGTCGCGGAGACGACGGTGCGGAAGTGCTCGCGGATGCCCCGCTCGCCCGGCTTGTTGTAGTAGGGCGTCACCAGCAGCAGGCCGTCGGCGCCGATCGACGCCGCCTGCTTGGCGAGCTGGACGGTGGTGCGGGTGTCGTTGGTGCCGATGCCGGCCACGATCTTGGCGCGGTCGCCGACGGCGTCCTTGACCGCGGCCAGGATCTCGCCGTCCTCGGCCGGAGTGGTGGTCGGCGACTCGCCGGTGGTGCCGGAGACGACGATGCCGTCGTGGCCGTGATCGACCAGGTGCTTGGCGACTTTCTGGGTCTGCTCCAGGTCGACCGAGCCATCGTCGTTGAACATCGTGACGAGTGCTGAGAGCACGGTGCCGAAGGGAGCATCAGTCATGGCGTACAGACTATCGTCAGACGCGCGGCATGACCTCGTCGGCTACGAGAGCGAGATGGTCGAGATCGCTCAGGTCGAGCACCTGAAGGTAGATGCGGGCCGCGCCGACGTCCTCGAACCGCTTGATCTTGGCGACCACCTCGTCCGGAGTGCCCGCCAGACCGTTCTCACGCAGCTCGGCGGGCTCGCGGCCGATCGCCCGCGCACGGCGGGCGATCTCGTCCTCGTCGCGGCCGACGCAGAGCACCTGGGCGGCGGAGTAGATGATCGAGTCGTCCCGGCCGGCCGCCTCCACGAAGCGCCCGACGTTCTCGAACAGTGCCAAGGACTCCTCGACGGAGACGAAGGCGGCGTTGAACTCGTCGGCGAAGGTCGCGGCCAGCGTCGGCGTACGCTTCTTGCCGCCGCCGCCCACGATCACCGGGATCGAGCCGGCGTGGCCACGGGTCTGGATCGGCTTCGGCAGGCCCGGGCTCTCCTTGATCGTGTAGTGCTTCCCGTTGAAGTCGAAGGTCTCCCCCGGCTCGGTCGCCCACAGCCCGGTGATGATCTCCAACTGCTCCTCCAGCCGGTCGAACCGCTCTCCCAGGGCCGGGAACGGGATCCCGTACGCCTCGTGCTCCTGCTCGAACCAGCCCGCCCCCAGGCCGAGCTCGACCCGGCCCTCGGACATGTCGTCCACGTTGGCGGCCTGGATGGCCAGCACACCCGGGAGGCGGAAGGTCGCCGAGGTGACCAGTGTGCCGAGCCGGATCGTGCTCGTGTCGCGGGCCAGGCCGGCGAGCGTCGTCCACGCGTCGCTCGGTCCGGGCAGTCCGTCGACCGAGCCCATCTTCAGGTAGTGGTCGGAGCGGAAGAACGCCCCGAACCCCAGCTCCTCGGCCTTCTGGGCGACAGCGAGGATGTCGGCGTAGGACGCCCCCTGCTGGGGCTCGGTGAAGATGCGTAGCTCCATGCCGTTTACCTTAGAGGGGCGAGACACCTACTCGCGCGTCAGGGAGCACGAGCGAGGAAGACGCGGTCGTACGCCTCGTGGGGCTCGCGCTTCGTCTCGACCCACTCCGCCTGCTCGAAGGGCGGGTAGAGGACGTCACCCTCGGGGGTCAGGTGGACCCGGGTGATGACCTGCTCGGTGGCGTACGGCATCGCTGCTGCGTAGACCTGCGCGCCGCCGGCGATGACCGTGTCGCCCTGCTCCTCCGCTGCCAGGGCGAGGGCGGAGTCGATGTCGTTGGCGACCAGCACGCCGTCGTACGACCAGGTCTTGTCGCCGGTCAGCACGACCGTCGTGCGGCCCGGCAGGGGGCGGCCGATGGACTCGAAGGTGGTGCGGCCCATGACGAGCGTGTGGCCCATCGTGATCGCCTTGAACTCGGCCTGCTCGCCGGGGATCTTCCAGGGGATGTCGGGGCCGTTGCCGATGACGCCGTTGTCGGCGACCGCCGCGACCATCACGACGCGCCCCGAACCGGCCTCAGACGGCAACGGGGGCCTTGATGCCGGGGGCGGGGTCGTAGCCCTCCACCGTGATGTCCTCGAGCTCGAACGCGTCGATGTCCTTGACGTCCGGGTTGAGCCGCAGCGTCGGCAGCGGCCCCGGCTTGCGGGTGAGCTGGAGACGGGCCTGCTCGAGGTGGTTGCTGTAGAGGTGGGCGTCGCCGAGCGTGTGCACGAAGTCACCGACCTCGAGCCCGGTCACGTGGGCGACCATGTGGGTGAGCAGGGCGTAGGAGGCGATGTTGAACGGCACCCCCAGGAATACGTCGGCGGAGCGCTGGTAGAGCTGCAGGCTCAGCTTGCCGTCGGCGACGTAGAACTGGCACAGCGTGTGGCACGGCGGCAGCGCCATGTCGTCGATGTCGGCCGGGTTCCAGGCGCTGATCACGTGGCGGCGGCTGTCGGGGTCGGTGCGGATCTGGTCGATGATCTTGGCGATCTGGTCGACGTGGCGCCCGTCCGGGGTCGGCCAGGAGCGCCACTGGTAGCCGTAGACCGGCCCCAGGTCGCCGTTCTCGTCGGCCCACTCGTCCCAGATCGTGATGCCCCGCTCCTGGAGCCAGCGCACGTTGGTGTCGCCGCGCAGGAACCAGAGCAGCTCCCCGAAGACCGATCGGGTGTGGACCTTCTTCGTCGTCAGCAGCGGGAAACCCTCGCTGAGGTCGTAGCGGGTCTGGTGACCGAAGACGCTGATCGTGCCCGTCCCGGTGCGGTCGGACTTCTCCACGCCCTCGTCGAGGATGCGGGTCAACAGATCGAGGTAGGACTGCACGACCCCACCCTAGGTCAGAGCTCCACCGTCCCGCGGATGGTGGTCAGTGTGTCTCCGCCCACCCACACCTGGTCCTCGACCCGCTCGACGTACACACGCCCCCGCCGCTTCATCACGGTCCCCTGAGATGCGACGTACGCCTCGGGGAGCTGCGTCCCCGCCAGCCACTGCCCCAGCGCGGCGTTGAGCGACCCGGTGACCGGATCCTCGAAGGCGACACCGTCGGCCGGGAAGTACGCCCGGACCTCGACCGCGCACTCGCTGCCCTCGGGGTAGCGCCCGACGAGACCGACCTTGTGACTCCCCAGAGCGGCGTGGTCGGGCGTCACGGCCAGCACGGCGTCCGCGTCGGCGAGCATCACGCCGACCCAGCCCGGTCCGTTGTCGCACCACCGCGCGTCCTTGATCTCGCCGCGCTCGATCTGCAGGCCCTTCGCGATGGCGCCCAGGGTGTCCTCGTCGACCTCGCCGCCGCGGCGCAGCTCCGGCGCCGCGAACGCGATCCGCTCCTCACGGCGCAGCTCGACCAGACCGACGCCGCACTCCTGCACCAGACTCGCGCCCTTGGGCTTCCCGCCCGCCTCCAGCCACGCGTGCGCCGACCCGAGCGTCGGGTGACCGGCGAACGGCAGCTCGCCGCTGACCGTGAAGATCCGGAGCCGGTAGTCGGCAGCCGGGTCCGTCGGGGTCAGCAGGAACGTGGTCTCGGACAGGTTGGTCCACCGCGCGAAGGCAGCCATCTGCTCGTCGGTGAGGCCGTCGGCCCCGTGTACGACGGCGACCGGGTTGCCCAGCAGCGGCTCGTTGGTGAAGACATCGACCTGGCGGAACTCATAGGCAGTCACGCGCCCGAGGCTACTGGTCGGATCGGATCAGGGACGGCCTGGGAAGTGGAGCTGCCATTGAGGGGACAGGTGAGTCGATACGCCGGGGAGGCGCCTTGCCACCAGCTGGCGGTGGATTCGCTTCAGGGTGTTGCCCGGGGTGTTGTAGATGTCCTTGGCGATGAAGACGAGGATGCGCCAGCCGTCGTCGTCGATCTTCTCCCGGCGGCTGATGTCCGACTCCCACTGGTCCTCGCGTTCGACGTGCTGGCGGCCGTCGTACTCGACGATCAGCTTGATCGACGGCCAGCACAGGTCGTACTTGCGAAAGTCGAGTTCGCTCTCCTCCCCCACCAGCTGATTGACCAACGGCTCGGGGAGACCGGCGAGCACGATCAGCATTCGCAGGCGGGTCTCCATCGGGGAGTCGACGCCGGTACGCACGTAAGTCAGCGCCCGACGAGCGGCCGCCGCTCCTGGGCCCGTCGCCTTGGCGCAGTAACGCTGGAGACGGGCTAGCCCGTTGGGGTTCTTCCGCACCAGATAGTCACCGACCACGACGAGGTCGACCAGTGAGAGCAGCGTGGCGAGCTCGACGAAGTTCTGCTCGATCATCGAGACCCGCACACCGCCCACGGTCCTGACCTCCACTTTCGGCGCGCAATGACAGACGACCCCAGCGATCCGGTGACGGTCCTTCTGCGTCATCACGGTGACGTGCTCACCCGGCAGCGCCGGCAGCGGGAGCCCCGATATCCGGGCCGCGGTCGCGTGGCTGGCGAAGGCGGTGTCGGCGTAGGTCTTAAGCGCCGCTTCGGCCCGAATCAGCGGGGTCAGCTCGACATCTGCCGCCACGAAGACGCCGGTGTGCAGGCGTACGAACCCCGGCCCGCGGAGCCGGTTCGGCGTGATTCCCGCCGCCAGCGCTTGCTTTCGAGTGAACGGACGAGACGGGTCGAACGGCACCTCGTCGGACTCGACGTCAGGGGCCGGCTCGGAACCAGCTGATGCGCTCACCCCGACAGCATCGGACAATCCCGCAAACCCTGCAGAAGTTATCCACAGGCCCCACCGTGACGGTTCGGAGCCAACGACAACGCCCCTCAAGGGTCAAGGTGGTGGTCGCATCGAGGGAAGAGACCACCGCATCGACCCTTGAGGGGCGAGGTCGTGGATGTGCGTCAGGCCGTGAGCTTCATCGGGCCGTAGACCTGCCGGTCGTGCTCGAAGAGCACCACCGCGGCCACGCCGGCGTCCAGGAGGTCCTGCCAGACCTCGCCCACCCACGACTCGGCGTCGCTCTGGTTGGCGAAGCGCTGGCCGGCGAGGTCTCCGTCGACCGACACCTCGGCACCCGAGGCATCGACGAGCTGCCACCACCACGGCCGGTCGGCGGCCGACGGCTGCTTGAAGACGGACGGCACGTCGGGGATGCTCATCAGCCCTCCCGAACGTGCGAAGGGACGAAGGGAGGCTTGGTGAGCTGGAAGATCTCGCGGCGGCCGCGTACGTCGATGCCGATCTCGGCCTCGGGGTTGACCGTGGTCGAGACGAGCACCAGGCCGACGCCCTTCTTCAGCGTGGGCGAGAAGGTGCCGGAGGTGACCTCGCCGACCGGCACGTCGGCGGTCAGGGAGGCGGTCATGTGTGGACGTGGGATGCCTCGCCCGACTGCGACGATGCCGCGCAGGGCGCGCTTCGGGCCGGCCTCCTTCTCGGCGACCAGCTTGTCGCGGCCCCAGAAGGCATCCTTCTTCCAGCCGACGGCCCAGCCGATGCCGGCCTCGTTGGGAGTGACGTCGAGGGCGATGTCCTGCCCGTGGAGCGGGTAGCCCATCTCCGTACGCAGGGTGTCGCGGGCGCCGAGGCCGCACGGCACCGCGCCGAGCTCCTCGCCCCGGGACAGGAGCGCGTCCCAGAGGGCGCCGGCGGCCTCGTTGGCGACGATCAGCTCGTAGCCGCGCTCGCCGGAGTAGCCGGAGCGGCACACGACCACGCCGATCTCGTCACCGAGTACGTCGGGAGCGGCCGCCTCCACGAAGGACATGTATTCGTGACCGGCCGGCAGCCCGACCGCCTCGAGCAGCTCGTCGGACTTCGGCCCCTGGACGGCGAGCACCGCGTAGTCGCGGTGGTGGTCGGCGAGGTTGATCCCCTCGGGCGCGGCCTCCTGGAGCCGGCGCACGACCTCCGGTGTGTTGGCGGCGTTGGGAACGATCAGGACGTGCTCGTCGTCGCGGTAGTAGGCGATCAGGTCGTCGACGATGCCGCCGGTCTCCTCGTCGCAGCACAACGTGTACTGGGCCTTGCCCGGCTTGATCCGGTTGAGGTCGTTGGTGAAGGACGCGTTGACGAAGTCGGCCGCACCCGGCCCGCTGATCATGACCTTGCCCAGGTGGCTGACGTCGAAGACCCCGACGGCCTCACGGACCGCCGTGTGCTCCTTGACGACGCCGGAGTACTCCAGCGGCATCGACCAGCCGCCGAACTCAGCGAACTTCGCGCCGAGCCCGACGTGGTTTTCGTGCAGAGGGGACTGGAGCAGCTCCGACCCGCCCCCCGTGGAGGTCTCTTCAGCCATACCGCGAACTTATCGCACCAGGCCGACACTCCCCGGTCCGCGCCCCCTCCGGGCGCGCCACACCTAGACTGCACGGCGTGACCCTGCCTGACATCACCTACACGCTGCGTACCGCCTCCCCTGCCAAGACCCGTGCCGAGGCGGTCGTCGTCGGCATCGGCCAGGGCGCGAAGGCTGCCGAGGTGACCGCCGGCGCGGAGGACGTCAAGGACGCCTACGGTCGCCGGTGGCGCGGGATGCTCGCCACCCTCGGTGTCAGCGGCAAGGCCGGCGAGGTCACCCGCCTGCCCGCCGGGACCGAGATCGGCGCCCAGCTCCTCGTGCTGGTCGGGCTCGGCAAGCCTGGTTCCGATGGGACCTACTCGGCCGATGCCGTACGCCGCGCCGCCGGCGCCGCCGCCCGCGCCGTGCCCAACGCGACCTCCGTCGCCGTGTCCCTTCCCGCCGACACCCCTGACCTGGTGCGTGCCGTCACCGAGGGCTACGTCCTCGGCGGCTACACCTACACCACCTATAAGTCGAGCACAGCGAAGTCGAGCAGCGGCAAGTCTGGTGGGGACAGCAACGGGCCGAGCGATGTCGCGATCCTGAGCGCGATCGCGCGGCGTACGGACGCGGTCACCGCCTTCGAGGAGGCGCAGATCCTCGCCCAGGCGGTCGCCGGCACGCGCGAGTGGGTCAACATCCCGCCGGCCGACCTGACTCCCCCGGCGTTCGCCGACGCCATCGCGCACGTGGCCGAGCTGGTCGAGGGCGTCGAGACGACCGTGTACGACGAGGAGCAGCTCGCCGAGCTCGGCTGCGGCGGCATCCTCGCGGTGGGCATGGGCTCGGCGGCAAAGCCGCGCCTGGTCGAGCTCACGTACTCCCCCGACGACAGTCGCGCGCACATCGCGCTGGTCGGCAAGGGGATCACCTTCGACTCCGGCGGCCTCACCATCAAGCCGGGCAGCTCGATGTCCACGATGAAGTCGGACATGGCCGGTGCCGCCGCGGTGGCCCAGGCGACCTTCGCGATCGCCCGCCTCGGGCTGCCGGTGAAGGTCTCCGCGTTCGTGCCGATGGCGGAGAACATGGTCTCCGGCTCGTCCTACCGCCCCGGTGACGTGGTCACCCACTACGGCGGCACGACCGTCGAGGTCTCCAACATGGACGCCGAAGGCCGGATGATCCTCGCCGACGCCCTCGTGCGGGCCACCGAGGTCTCGCCGGACCTGATCATCGACGTCGCCACCCTCACCGGTCACATGGTGATGGCGCTGGGTGACCGGGTCAGCGGCGTACTCGGCTCCGAGGACGTCGTCGACCGCGTCCTCGCCGCTGCCGATGTCGCCGGCGAGCAGATGTGGCCGATGCCCATCCCGGAATGGATGGACGAGCGAATCCGTTCCTCCAAGGTGGCCGACCTCAACCAGCACGACTGGATCCGCTGGGGCGGTGGGCTGTACGCCGCGGCATTCCTGCGCGAGTTCACCGGCGGTCTCCCCTGGGCCCACCTCGACATCGCCGGACCGTCCTTCAACAGTGGCGGCGCCTCCGGCCACCTCACTCCCGGAGGCACGGGTGTGGCGGTGGCAACACTGGTGGACTACGTACGCGAGATGGCTACCGATCAGTAGTGGTCCGGTTGACACAGCGCTGCGGGGGTAGTGACAAGATGGGCTCCGTGATCGACGCCCTTGGCCGCCCGTCTGGCGGCATCATGAGTGCGTCGGGCAGGTGTCGGCCCAGACCGATGCGACTCTCTCCTCGCCGAGCCCTTGGGCTCGGTCGTGGTGACGCGCGTGTCCGGACATACAAGTAGAGCAACGAACAGACGTAGAACGAAGGAATCCATGGCCACCGAAGTAACTCTCCCGGCACTCGGCGAGTCCGTCACCGAGGGCACCGTCACCCGCTGGCTCAAGCAGGTCGGCGACACGGTTGCGGTCGACGAGGCCCTGCTGGAGGTCTCCACCGACAAGGTCGACACCGAGATCCCCTCGCCGGTCGCCGGCACCCTGCTCGAGATCAAGGCGTCCGAGGACGACACCGTCGAGGTCGGTGGCCTGCTCGCCGTCATCGGCGCTGCCGACGAGGCCGGCGCCGCTCCCGCGGAGCCCGCCGCGCCTGCGGCCGAGCCCGCCGAGGCTGCCGCTCCCGCCCCGGCCGCCGGTGGCAACGCCACCGAGGTCGCCCTCCCCGCGCTGGGTGAGTCGGTCACCGAGGGCACCGTCACCCGCTGGCTCAAGCAGGTCGGCGACACGGTCGCCGTGGACGACGCGCTGCTCGAGGTCTCCACCGACAAGGTCGACACCGAGATCCCCTCGCCGGTCGCCGGCACCCTGCTCGAGATCAAGGTCGCCGAGGACGAGACCGTCGAGGTCGGCGCCGTGCTCGCGCTCGTCGGTGACGCCGGCGCCGCTCCGGCTGCCGAGCCCGCACCTGCCGCCCCGGCCCCGGAGCCCACTCCCGAGCCCGAGCCGGCTCCTGCCCCCGAGCCCGAGCCCGCTCCGGCCGCCGCCGCACCTGCTCCGGCGCCTGCCGCCCCGGCTCCGGCCCCGGCCGCGCCTGCCCCTGCTGCTCCGGCTCCGGCGGCCCCGGCTCACGCCGCGCCGTCCACCGATGCCTCCCCGGCGATCCAGCCCGGCGGCTACGTCACCCCGCTCGTACGCAAGCTCGCGGCCCAGCACAACGTCGACCTCGAGACCGTCCAGGGTTCGGGCGTCGGTGGCCGCATCCGCAAGGAGGACATCCTCCAGGCTGCCGCCGCCAAGTCGGCTCCGACCGCTGCCCCGGCAGCCGCAGCTCCGGCGGCCTCGGCCGCTCCGGCCGCTTCCTCCGCCGCTCCTGCGGCCCCGTCGCCGCTGCGTGGCACCACCGAGAAGATCTCGCGTCTGCGCAAGGTGATCGCCGAGCGGATGACCGAGTCGCTGCACACCGCGGCGCAGCTGACCCAGGTCATGGAGGTCGATGTCACCAACATCGCCCGCCTCCGTGAGGCCAACAAGGCCGGGTTCCTGCAGCGCGAGGGCGTCAAGCTGACCTACCTGCCGTTCTTCGCCAAGGCCGCGATCGACGCGCTCAAGGTGCACCCGAAGCTCAACGCCGGGATCGACATCGAGGCCGGCACGGTCACCTACTACGACCGCGAGAACATCGCCTTCGCCGTCGACACCGAGAAGGGTCTGCTGACCCCCGTCGTCAAGGACGCGGGCGACCTCTCGATCGCCGGCATCGCGAAGAAGATCGCGGACGTGGCCGACCGCACGCGCAACAACAAGATCACCCCGGACGAGCTCTCCGGCGGCACCTTCACGATCACCAACCTGGGTTCGTTCGGTGCGCTCTTCGACACCCCGATCATCAACCAGCCGCAGGTCGCCATCCTCGGCCCGGGTGCTGTCGTGAAGCGTCCGGTCGTCATCGACGACCCGGACCTCGGCGAGACGATCGCGGTGCGCTACATGGTCAACGTCGCGCTGACCTACGACCACCGCCTGGTCGACGGCGCCGACGCCGGCCGCTTCCTCCAGGACGTCAAGAAGCGCCTCGAGGCTGCTCAGTTCGAGATCTGAGCCGGTGAGCAACGAGCGGCGCGGTCCCCACGGGGCCGCGCCGCTCGTCATCTCACCTGGTGAGGGCTACATGTCCATGTCGGACATGTCGGTGATCTTGCCGCTCGGCTTCTCGATGGTCACCTGCTCGCCGTGAGCCGAGAAGCCGAAGTCGACCGTTCCAGAGTCGCCACCGTTCATCCGCAGACGCACCAGCTTGCCGTCGGAGTCGACGAAAACGTCGACCAATGAGCCCTCGGCCCCGAAGTCGGTCTCACCCGCAGAGAACGTGTAGTGCGCGGTGTCGATCTCTTCGACCGACTCCTCCCCGACGTACATCGTGCTGTCGGTTGCGATCGCCCTGGTGACGGACTCCAGGAAGAGGTGGGGCGGAGGCATCACGACAGCCATCAGGTTGGCGATTCCGCCCTTGACCCATTCGCCGTCCATGTTGGCGTACGCGACGTCCTCGAGAGTGACGAACTCGACGTTGGTCGGTCCCTCGAGGTCACTGACCTTGCCCTTCACGTGGAAGCCCAGCGGTTCCTGCTGAAAGTCCCCCTCGCCCATTCCCTCCGTCGACTCGCCATCCTCGACGGCGGTGATCTCCATCTCGACGTGGACTGTCGACATGGACTTGGCGGCCGCTTGCACGACCTTCTTGGCCTTGTCGGGTGTCAGCTTGGCGCCCGGCTCGAAGGCCGAGATGGCGGCGGTCGCGGCTTCGGCCTTCTTCTCGGCCGGCTCGCTGCCACAGGCCGCGACGGTGGACATCGCGGCGAGCGCGAGGACGACCGCCGCGAGGCGGCGCCGGTTCTGGGTGGTACGCACGTCTGTGTGCCTTTCAGTACTGATCCGATGACCGATCGCTCCCGAGCGCGGCCCGTCGAAACACGCGCATTCTGCGCACAATCTCTTTACCCCCCGCGGGGTTATCGCCAAACCGTTATCCGGCCCGGCGTACGATCTCAGGCGTGAGTGAGCTGCGCTTCGTTGAGGTCGGGACGATCGACTACCTGGACGCCTGGGAGCTGCAGAAGCAGGTCCATCAGCGCGTCGTCGACCGCGAAGAGGCCGACACGGTGCTGCTGCTCGAGCACCCGCCGACTTTCACCGCGGGGAAGCGTACGAAGCCGGAGGACCGGCCTGCGGATCCCGGCGGCGCCCCGGTGATCGACGTCGACCGCGGCGGTGAGGTGACCTTCCACGGCCCCGGCCAGATCGTCGCCTACCCGATCGTGCGGCTGCCGGAGAAGGTCAAGGTCGTCGACTTCGTACGCCGCCTGGAGCAGGCGATGATCCTGACCTGCGCCGAGTTCGGCGTCAGCGTCTACCGGGTCCCCGGCCGGAGCGGCGTGTGGCTGCCGGCGGGCGAGACCCCTGACGGCGTACGCCGCCTGGAGCGCAAGGTCGGAGCGATCGGGCTGCGGGTCAGCCAGCACGTGACCATGCACGGCATCGCGCTCAACTGCGACGTCGACCTGGGCTGGTACGAGCGGTTCGTGCCGTGCGGTATCTCCGACGCCGGCGTCACCACCCTCTCGATCGAGGCCGGGCGGCAGATCGGCAACGCCGAGGCGATGCCGGTGCTCCACGCGCAGATCGCCGAGATGCTCTCCTGGCGCGACTACGAGCAGGGCCCGAGCCTCGATGCCAAGCCCGACCCGGCGAAGACGCCACGGGTTCCGCTGCTCTCCCCCAGCCTGGGCTGAACGGGCCGGCCACGGTCGGTGTGACCGACCAGTAGCCGCCTGCCTTCGAGGTTCCACCACCACGCGGCGTACCCTTGTGGGGTGACTCAAGCTCCTGCCCCAGAAGGTCGCAAGCTCCTCCGTCTCGAGGTCCGCAACGCGCAGACTCCGATCGAACGCAAACCGGAGTGGATCAAGACCAAAGCGAAGATGGGGCCGGAATACAAGGAGCTCACCGCGCTGGTGAAGTCCGAGGGCCTGCACACGGTGTGCCAGGAGGCCGGCTGCCCCAACATCTTCGAGTGCTGGGAGGACCGCGAGGCCACCTTCCTCATCGGCGGCGACCAGTGCACCCGACGCTGCGACTTCTGCCAGATCGACACCGGCAAGCCGACCGACCTCGACCGCGACGAGCCCCGCCGCGTTGCCGAGTCCGTGCAGACCATGGGCCTGAAGTACGCCACCATCACCGGCGTCGCCCGTGACGACCTGGCCGACGGCGGCGCCTGGCTCTACGCCGAGACGGTCAAGCAGATCCACGAGCTCAACCCCGAGACCGGCGTCGAGAACCTCATCCCCGACTTCAACGGCATCCCGGAGCTTCTCCAGGAGGTCTTCGAGTCCCGTCCCGAGGTCCTCGCGCACAACGTCGAGACCGTCCCGCGGATCTTCAAGCGGATCCGTCCGGCGTTCCGCTACGAGCGCAGCCTCGACGTGATCACCCAGGCTCGCGACTTCGGCCTGGTGACGAAGTCCAACCTGATCCTCGGCATGGGCGAGACCCGCGAAGAGGTCTCCGAGGCTCTGCGCGACCTGCACGCAGCCGGCTGCGAGCTGATCACGATCACGCAGTACCTGCGCCCGAGCGTGCGTCACCACCCCGTCGAGCGGTGGGTCAAGCCCGAGGAGTTCATCGAGCTCCAGGCCGAGGCCGAGGAGATCGGCTTCTCCGGCGTCATGTCCGGTCCACTCGTTCGTTCGTCCTACCGCGCCGGTCGGCTGTACCGTCAGGCGATCGAGGCGCGAGACACCGCTGCTGCCACAGCCTGACGCAGCGTACGAAATCTGAAGACTGAAAGAGGAAGATGTCCCAGACCGACCCGAGCACCATGAGTCGCCGCCAGCAGATGGTGGAGACCTACAAGCTCACCAAGCAGTCAGACCCCAAGATCGGCCTCATCCTCGGCTCGATCTTCGTGGTCGTCGCCGCGGTCGCCGGCGTGATCTTCTGGTTCCTGCCCGGCGAGGGCATCTTCTCCTGGATCTTCACGATCGTCGGTGCCCTGCTGGCCGGCCTCCTCGCCGCGATGGTGGTCTTTTCGCGGCGCGCGCAGAAGGTGATGTACGCCCGGCTCGAGGGCCAGGTCGGTGGCGGGTACGCCGCCCTGACCATGCTCCGCCGAGGCTGGACCGTCACCCAGGCCGTGGGCGTCGAGCCGCGCAGCCAGACGCTGGTCCACCGCGTGGTCGGCCCTCCGGGAGTCGTCCTCGTCGGCGAGGGCAACAGCCCGAGCAAGGTCCGCTCGCTGCTGGCCAGCACCAAGCGCACCCACGCCCGCGTCCTGGGCGAGGTGCCGATCACGACCGTCGTCGCCGGCAACGGTGAGGACGAGGTGCCGCTGCCGCAGCTGACCAAGCACGTCACCAAGATCGGCCGCAAGGTCGCCGGCCCCGAGATCACCGACATCCTCAACCGCCTCAAGGCCGTCGACGCCACCCGCGGCACCATGCCGATCCCGAAGGGCCCCGTCCCGACCTCGATGAAGGGCATGCGCGGCAACCTCCGCGGCCGCTGACCGTTCTTGCGTGGATAGTCCGGGACGTTCCGGTCCATTACTCACGGGTACATGGGCCGGAACGTCCCGGACTACATTTCCAAGTCGAGTTCCATCGCTGTCAGCTCGCCTCGCGCCGCTCCCGCGGCACCCTCAAACTGACGGAGTCTCGATCGTGAAGTCCTCGTCGTTGTTGCTGAAGTCGATCCGCATGGAGAAGTCCGGCACGGTGTCCTCCGGATCGAACACGATCGAGACCGGATCGCCCTCGTCGTCAGTCCAGAAGTACGCATCGACCACCTCCGGAAGGTCAACCTCCGCAAGCTCCGCGACGCCTGCGAGCGCATCTCCCAGCCCTCCGACCGGAAGGGTCAGCAGGTATCTAGGTCCTTCCATTGCCCCCGACGGATCGTCGCCCTCGTAGGTCGCACTGTCCAGGTCCCGCGCGATGGTTTCCACCATGTCCAACGGGCGAGCGATCTGGTCGCGCAACGCGAGTTCCTTGATGTTTGACGCCCGGATCCAGTTCTCGTCCGCGCCATAGTCGGTGTAGCTCAGGTACGCCTCGTCGCTGTCAGGAACCCTCACATCGACGACCTTCGAGCCAAGCTTCTTGCCGGCGAAACTCCATCTCGATTGCGAGGGCACCTCTTCCCCTACCGTCGCATCGGCGTCCAGCGAGATATAGTTCGCCTCGTCGGGCGTCGGACCAACGATCATCGACAGCTTCATGTGGGTGGACTCGATCCGCTCAAGCGAGCTCTTGAGTACGTCAGTGGATTCCTGCGAAGTAGAGGCCTCCTGACCACATCCCACTAACGCGACAAGGCACATAGATACGAGTGCAGGTCCAACTAGTGAATACGTCAATCGACGATCTTTGTGCACGCGCAACGCCTTCCAATACCTTGCCATCACCGAACGGTCCATGGATGGTCACACATCGTTCCCCGACGCGAGGGCGAAGTTCCAGAAGCGTTGCACGACCAATACCAGTCACCCGGACCGGCGTGCCCGGATCGCGTAGAGAAGCGGGATCCGGGGCGCCTGCTCGGGCAGCCTGAACCAGCCGTCGTCTCCCGCCACCATGGACGGGAAGCGAGGCCACGGCAGCCGCTCGTCCTCGCGTACGACCTCGATCCGCAGGCCCGCACCGGCGAGGGCGGTGACGACCTCGCCGGCCCCGTGGCGCCACTCGTACGCCGTCGTGGCGCTGCTCAGCGCCGGGCCGTCGGTGTAGGTGCGGGTCGAGTCCTTCGCGATCGCGCCCCGGCCCGAGAGGTAGTCGTGGCGCAGCTCCAGGGAGTCCTCCCTACCCGGCTCCGGCACCTCGCCGAGGGCGTCGAGGAGCGGGTGGAACTCGGCCAGGTAGAGGAACCCGCCGGGCTTGAGCAGGTCGTGGACGACCCGTGCCCACAGGTCGATGTCGGGTAGGTAGCAGACCGCGCCCTTACCGGTGTAGACGACGTCGAACCGGCCGGCGCCCAGGACCTCGACGGCGTCGTGGACGTCGGCCTCGTGGTAGTCGACGGCCAGCCCGCGCTCGGCGGCGATCCGGCGCGCTGCGGCCACCGCCTCGGCCGAGATGTCCAGCCCGTACGTCACCGCACCCCGCTGCGCGAACGCCACCGTCTCGGTGCCGAGATGACACTGCAGATGCACGACCTCGCGTCCCGACAGCTCACCGAGGTCGCTCCACTCGTAGTCGGCGAACCACGACTCGGCGGGCCTCGACCCGTCGATGCCGTAGAAGGCGCTGGCGACGTGGATCGGCGTACGGGCGTCCCAGTTGGCTCGGTTGGCCTCGATCTGCCGGGTGCTTTCGGGGTCGAGAGTCATGCCGACACAGTGCCACGAAATGGAGCAGGGCCGGTCCCCGTTCGGGGACCGGCCCTGCTGCGTACGAACTGGCTGTCAGCCGGCCATGCTCGGCATGTCGGTGACCTGGTCCGCCGGCGGCGCCTCGATGGTCACGTCCTCGCCGTGCTTGGACAGCATCATCTCGACGGTGCCCATGTCGCCCATACCGACCTCGGCCTTGCGGAGCAGGCCGTCGGCGTCGACCCAGATGTCCTGGTCGATCGTCTCGGGCATGCCCTTGGTGCTGTCGGCGCCGAGGCTCTCGGCGAGCCCGGCGGAGTCGACGGTGAAGCTGTAGTGCTTGGTGTCGGTGCCGTCGACCTTCTCCTCACCCTCGAACTTGGAGGACTTGATCGACTCCTCCATCCCGTCGAAGAAGGCGAGCGGGTTGCTCATCGACTCCAGGCTGGTCCCGCCCATCTTGGCGAGGTCTTCGGCGCTCGCGGTCATCCACGAGTCGCCCATCATGCCCTTGATGTAGATCTTCTCGTCGACAAGGATCGTCTCCAGATCCATGTTCATCGAGCCACCACTCATCTTCATGGTGGAGTGCTGCGCCGGCGGCTCCTTCTGGATGTCGCCCTCGCCGGTCATCGAGACCGTCTGACCCGACGCCTTCGCGTCCATCTTCGTGGTGAAGTGGGCGGTGTCGATGTCAGTCGCCTTCTTCATCACCTCGGTCATCTCCTCGGCCGAGACCGAGTCACCCTCGCTGGCGCCGCCGGCTCCTCCACCGCCACCGCAGGCCACCAGGCCCGAGAGCGATACGGCCAGCACGCCTGCGACAGCGGCGCGGCGCCAGAGGCCACGTGGCCCGAGAGTACGGTTGAGCGTCATTGAGCTTCCCTTCGTGTTTGCCGCTGCTTGCGGCTGACCGGTCAAACCTACCCCCGGATGCCTCTCAACCAACCCGGCGAAACACGTGTCGATAGGTCTGAAGCGTGACGGTCGCCGTACCTGCCGCAAGATCGTGGAGCCCGCGGCGGTCAGGACGGAAGACCAGCGGCGGTACGACGAGGACGACCAGGATCTGACGGGCGATGCTCCGCAGCGGATCGAGCGGGCGTACGTCCGGCTCACCGGCCGTGACCCGCACCGTACGCAGGCGAGTGACGAGCTTGCCGAAGGAGCCGCCGCCGAGCGTGGTGAAGACCGCCGTCTGCACGATGAAGACGACCAGGATCCACAGGTTGTCGGACGGCCGCGGGTCGACACCGGCGAGCAACGACCCGAACGGCAGCGCCCGTACGCCGAGGAAGACCGACGCCACCAGCGACGACGTGAGCCAGTCGATGAACAGGGCCAGGACGCGCCTGCCCCAGCTCGCAGTGTCATAAGGCAGAGTGGGCGTCGCAGGAGTGGCGGAACTGGTCACGTCGTAAGGGTAGGCGGCAACGTCTTGAGGGGTGAGATCCGGGATGGTTGCCGATCAAATCACACAACCTGTTACACGCCTGAAACATTTGCGACACTCCTGTGCAACCGTCCCTTCGTAATTTGCGTGGCACGGTCGGATCCATGAGGGTCCGGCCTCGATCGCGAGAGACCTATCTGGCTCTGCCCGACCGGGTGAGCCAAGGAGGATTGATGTTCAGCACTGACGACGAACTCTTGAAGTTCATCTCTGACGAGGGGGTCGAGTTCGTCGACATCCGTTTCGTCGACCTGCCTGGCGTCCAGCAGCACTTCACGGTGCCCGTGTCGTCGTTCAACCTGGAGCCGATGGCCTTCGACGGTTCGTCGATCCGTGGTTTCCAGACGATCAACGAGTCCGACATGGCGCTCTACCCGGACGTCACGACTGCGTACATCGACCCGTTCCGCGCCGCGAAGACCCTCGCGCTGATGTACTTCGTGCACGACCCGATCACCGGGGAGGCCTACTCTCGCGACCCGCGCAACATCGCGCGCAAGGCTCTGGCGTACCTCGCCTCGACCGGCATCGGTGACACCGCCTTCTTCGCCCCCGAGGCCGAGTTCTTCATCTTCGACAAGGTCGCCTACAACACCTCCGAGGGCGAGTCGTTCTACAAGATCGACTCCGTCGAGGCCTGGTGGAACTCGGGCGCCGACAAGAACCCCGACGGCTCGAACAACCTGGGCTACAAGACGCGCTACAAGGGCGGCTACTTCCCGGTCTCCCCCACCGACCACTTCGCCGACCTGCGCGACACGATGGTCAAGAACCTCGAGGCCTCCGGCCTGCTCGTCGAGCGCGCCCACCACGAGGTCGGCACCGCCGGCCAGGCGGAGATCAACTACAAGTTCGACACGCTGCTCAAGGCTGCCGACGATGTCATGAAGTTCAAGTACATCGTCAAGAACACCGCCTGGGAGGCCGGCAAGACGGTCACCTTCATGCCGAAGCCCGTCTTCGGCGACAACGGCTCGGGCATGCACGTCCACCAGTCGATCTGGAACGCCGGCGAGCCGCTGTTCTACGACGAGACCGGCTACGGCGGCCTCTCCGACATGGCCCGCTGGTACATCGGCGGCGTCCTGAAGCACGCCCCCTCGGTGCTGGCGTTCACCAACCCGACCGTGAACTCCTTCCACCGCCTGGTGCCGGGCTTCGAGGCTCCGATCTCGCTGGTCTACTCCTCGCGCAACCGCTCCGCCGCGGTCCGCATCCCGATCACCGGCACCAACCCGAAGGCCAAGCGCGTCGAGACCCGGTTCCCGGACCCGTCCTCGAACCCGTACCTCGCCTTCTCGGCCCTGCTCCTCGCCGGCATCGACGGTATCCAGAACAAGATCGAGCCGCCCGCTCCGATCGACAAGGACATCTACGAGCTGCCGCCGGACGAGATGGCCGAGATCAACCAGGTGCCGACCTCCCTCGGTGCCGTCCTGTCGGCTCTGGAGAACGACCACGACTTCCTCACCGTGGGCGACGTCTTCACCCCCGACCTGATCGAGACCTGGATCGACTACAAGACCAACGACGAGATCCTCCCGATCCAGCTCCGCCCGCACCCGCACGAGTTCGAGCTCTACTACGACATCTGAGCCGACCGCTCTGCTGTCCGACTCCGAAGGCCCCGGGTTACCCGGGGCCTTCGGCCATTTCGAGGTTGTTCGCCAGTGGGCATCGACCATCCTGTGGGGTCACGAGCTGCGATCCAGCCCAAGGAAGTCGTCCGAGCGGCGGACGAACAGGTACGCCTGCTGAGCGATCGCTGTCTCTCGCGCCTGCGCTGCGGCCAGGTGCACGGCGTCCAGAGGATCACCGAGTTCGAGCCGCAGCCTCGCGCGCATCAGCTGTACGAACGCAGCCGCATAGCGCTGCCCATACGCTTCGATCGAGGCGTCGGCTCGCCTGAGAGCGTCAGCGGCCTCGTGAAGCCGCCCGCGTGCGAGATACATCTCGCTGAGGAGAGCCAACCAGGTGGTCAGGCCGGATCGCGGAGGGTCGGCCAGGTTCGACTCGATGAGTGCTTCTGCCTGGCTCAGCGACCGATCTGCGTCCCGGCCGGTGACCGCCTGTGCCCAGCAACGCCCTAGCCGCTGGTAGGCCCCGAGGAAGCGGAACGAGTAATCCGGATCTGCTGCGATACCTCGCTCGGCGGCGCGTAGCGCCCAGGAAGGGTCAGCCATCAGCGCCGCGGCCGTGACCGCGAACGCGGACCACACGGTGACGTCGTAGGAGTGATTGCCGGCATCGCTCTCGATCCGGTCGAACATGCCCCGGGCGTCCTCGACCTTGCCGTGCAACGCGGTGTTGAGCGCGAGCATCGCCGGCGACAGCAGTTGTAGGTCATGGCGCAGCTGGTCCTGGTCGAGGGAGTTCGCCCGTTCGGCGACGACGGCGTTCGACTCGCTGAGGTGTCGATATGCCTCGCCGATGTTCCCGATGTCCCACTGGTGGATCCCCCACGCGTGCCGTCCGTACGCCTGCACGACCGGGTCGTCGGACCGTTCGCTGTCCGCAAGGAGCCGGTGAGCGAGCAGCCCGCTGCGGTCGAGCTGAATGGCTTGGGAATGAGCGGCCCAGTGGGAGAAGAGGAAGTCCGCTGCCTCTCGCTCTCGGCCGAGCCCCCGGGCGGCCCGTTCAGAGCGTTCGAGCAGATCCAACGTGGCGTCAGCGCTACCCATGTAGCCGGTCTGCATCCCGATGACGGCGACAAGCTGTGACAGCGCGGACAGCTCGAGCTCATGCAGACCAGCCGAGCGCGCGATGCCGGCCGCGGCCTCGAGATGAGGAACCGCCGCGTCGAAGGCGGACTGCGCGACGGCCCTTCGACCAGCACGGACGAGCGCGGTCGTGGTCCGCGCCGGGTCTGCGAGCGGACCGGCCAGCCACAGGTGGTGGGCAAGTCGTTCGGTGACCGCGTCGTCGTCTCCGCGGATCCCTTCCAACGCATCGGCGATCTGGACGTGCAGCCGTCCGGTCGAGAGCAGGCGCGAGGCGGTCTGGTGCACAGACTCGCGAACCAGGTCGTGCACGAACCGCACCGAAAACGGTCTCCCCTCGACCAGCTCGACCAGGCCTTGCGAATCGGCGGGCGCGAGCAGCGCCATGCAGGTGGTCACGTCGACCTGGGCTGCGCGCGCCAACAGACGAATGTCCACCTCCCGTCCGACGAGCGCTGCGATCTCCACGAGCCTCTTCGTCTCGTGGTCGAGGATGGCGAGACGGTCTCGTACGATGTCGCGCACCGTGGACGGGACGCCGGTGCGCGCCAGAGCGTCCTCGCCGGCCGCAGCATCGAGTTCGCTCTCAGCCAGGAGGCGGGCCAGCTCGCGCACGAAGAACGGGTTGCCCTCGGTGCGCGCCTGAATGCAGCGAGCGACGTACGGGCTCGGGGCCTGTCCGGTCTCGCGACGGACGAGCTCACCCACTTCGGCCGGCTGCAGCGGACCGACCCGGATGCGCTGGTGATGCGGCAGGCGCCCGACCGCCGCGAGCGTCCCGCGCAGCCCGTCCCCTGGTGTAGGAGCCCGATCACGCAAGAGACCCGCAAGGACGACCCCGTTCGGTTGCTGAGTCGCCACGTGCGTGAACAACTGCAGCGAGGCGACGTCGGCCCATTGCAGGTCGTCGATCACCAACACGACCGGGCGCTCGACGGAGGCTCCCCGGATGAGGTCGACGGTCTGTTCGAACAGGCGGAACTGGGCGCCGCTGTCGGGAAGCACGGCGCCACCGAGAAGGTTGTCCGGGCGTGGGTCGAGGAGGCGCTCGATCTCCCCGCTGCCCAAGCCCGCGCGTGCGGGCTCGGGCTGGCTCGCCAGAAGGTCGGAGATCAGACGAGTCCATGGCCACAGGGCTGGGGTGCCCTCGTGGTTCAGGCAACGTCCCCACACAACCAGCGCCCCGCGGCGCTCTGCGTCCTTGGTGAACTCGAGGAAGAGGGAGGTCTTCCCCGCTCCTGGTTCCCCTTCGGCGGTGATCAGAGCTGCTTTCCCCGCCGCCACCGACTCGAGCGACCGAGCTAGCAGCGCACGTTCCTCGCCGCGACCGATGAGTGAGGCGCCAGATCGGTCATCGCCCTGCTCCCCGCCTCGGACGCTGGCCTGTTGCAGGACGCGCGCGCGGACGGCGAGGAGCGCGTCGCCCGCGGCCACGCCGAGATCGTCGGCGAGCCGCGCCCGGACGGTCTCGAAGACGGAGAGTGCTTCAGCCTGCTTGCCTGCAGCGGCGAGGACCGTCATGAGGCTGGCTTGTACGGGCTCGTGGAGAGGCGCCATCCACGCAGCCAGGCGCAGGGGTTGGACGACCTGCATGGAAAGGCGCTGGGTGTCGGCCAGTTCCCCAACCGCGACACAAGCGTCGAAGAACTCCTCGTTGATGCCGGAGAACAGTGGGGACGCGGTCAGGCCCAGGCCGAGGCCGTCGCCTGCCGGGCCGTGCCAGAGACCGATTGCCTGGACGTACTGGTCGAACGCCTCGTCGCGCTCGCCCGAGGCAAGATGGGTCTTGGCGTTCTCCACGTACGATCTGAACTCGACAAGGTCCACCGTGGCGGTCGGCCCGACGAATGCGTAACCGCCACCTCTGCGGACGATGAAGCTCCCTGCCCCGCGCGCCGGAAGATCGGGTTCGAGCATGCGGCGGATGGCCCCGACGTGCTTCTGTACGGTGTTGATCGCCGACATCGGGACGTTCTCGTCCCAGAGCAGGTCAACAAGCTCCGACATGCTCGTCGGTCGTCCCGCCCTCGCCAGGAGCAGAGCCAGCAGGTATGCCTGCTGGGGCGGGCCGGTCTCCAGTTCCACATCATCGCGGTATGCACGCAACGGCCCGAGAAGCTGAAGGCGTACCGGACTCTCCGGACCCGAGCTCTCGGTGATCGAGGTGTCTTCCATCGTGAGTCCTCAGGGCGCTGGCGGATGGCCCACACCCCGAAGACCGGACCTCGACCTCAGCGTATGCGTACGCCGACCGCGGCGCAGCCCCTGCAATGAAGCAGTCTCCACGAAATCTCCACTGATCATCCAGTGGCGCTTCGTAGGTTCGCCGACTGACCGAACACATGTCGGCGGTTGGGGGTAAAGATGCACGAGCAGGCCTACAACGCGCAATGCAGAGCCGAGGAGAAGCGGCATCCGCCGCAGAGCCCGACGCAGAAGCGCGACGCGCTCATCCTGTTCTCATTGGCGCTCGGCACCTTCGCCATCGGGTCCGGCGAGTTCGGAAGCAATGGCATCGTCCAACTCTTCGCGGCTGACCTCGACGCATCGGTGCCGACCGCGACGAACGCCATCACCGCCTACGCCCTCGGTGTGGTCATAGGATCGCCAGCACTCACCATCGCGGCAGCAAGACTCAACCGACGCACGCTCCTGCTCGGCCTGGTGGGCCTCTTCATCGTCGGCAACCTCTTGTCCGCCGCGGCGTCCGACCTCGGTGTTCTCGTCGTGGCGCGCTTCATCACCGGCACCGTGCAGGGAGCGTTCTTCGGTGCCGGTGCGGTGGTGGCGGCGTACACCTATGGCCCAGGCAAAGGTGGAAAGGCGTTCGCCACGGTGATGGCCGGCCTGACGATCGCGACGATCTTCGGCGCCCCCGTCGGCACCTTCATCGGACAGCAGGTCGGATGGCAGGCGCTGTACCTCGTCGTGTCGATGGTCGGCTTGCTTGCCGGAGCCGCCATCTGGGTCTTCGTCCCACGGACAAGCGCGCTGGCAGGCGGATCGATCATGCAGGAACTAGGAGCCCTGAGGCGGCCGATGGTGTGGGCGACGATGGCCGTCGCCGCGCTGGGGATCTCGAGCATCTTCGCCGTCTACACCTTCATCGGCCCGTACATCACCGACGCCGTCGCGGTAGACGAAGCCTGGATCCCGGTCGCCCTGGCGGTCTTCGGAGTCGGGATGGCGCTGGGCAACTGGGTCGGTGGCCACCTCGCCGACCGATATGAGTATCGAGGCCTGATCCTGGGCTATGCCGTCGTGCTGGTCTTCTTGGCCATCATCGCGGTCGGAGGCGAGAACCTCGGCGTCCTGCTGCCCTGCCTGCTCGGAGTCGGTGCTTCGACGATGATGGCGATCCCGACCATCCAGGTCCTCCTGACCCGGTACGCACCTGAGGCTCCGACGCTGATGGGAGCGGTGAACCTAGCGTCCCTCAACCTCGCCAATGCGCTCGGCGCGATCGGCGGCGCCCTCGTCCTCAACGCCGGATGGGGTCCACTTTCGACCGCTTGGGCCGGTCTGGCGCTCACCGCGGCGGGTCTGCTGCTCTTCGCGGTCACGGTGCCTCGCGTGGCCCCACCGCAACCGCTGACCGCCTCCATGTCTGCGACGGCCTGAGGATCCGAGCATGCTGTCGTATCGCTCAGAGGACTCGTTCCTGTCGATCTGCTCGAAAGGATCCATCGCGTCGGTCGGCAGCATCGGCTCGATCGCCTCAGTCGGATCCATCGGCGCCGTACTGTCCGTCGGGTCCATCGGATCGTGGGTGTCGTCGATGTCGATGCTGAGCTCTCGGAGCAACTGCTCCATCCTCAGCCGACAGAGCAACTGCTCGGTTCTCAGTTCGCTGAGCAACTGCTCCATCCTCAGCCGTCGAGCCACCTGGGCCATCCTGAACCGCGTCGTCCAACGACACCTCACCAAACCCCCACTTCTGTCGCCGAGGACAGGCCGTCAAGGCGCGCCGCCCGCTCGCCGCGCGAGCAGGCATCCGCGCGCGCTGGAACCCGACCTGGTCGCGGCGACCGAGCATCGACCTCTCGCACATTCCGACATCAAGGAGAACAGATGAACAGCAACAACCCGACCGTCATCCTCGTCCACGGCGCGTTCGTCGACGGATCCGGATGGCAGCCTGTCCACGACATCCTCACGCGCGAGGGTCTCGAGGTCCTGATCACCCAACACTCGACCCGGTCCCTGGCGGAGGACGTGACCGAGGTGCAGCAGGTCATCGAGGCCCAGGACGGGCTCGTGCTGCTCGTGGGTCACTCGTACGGCGGCGTCGTGATCACAGAGGCGGGAACACACTCGCAAGTCGCCGGTCTGGTCTACGTCGCGGCATTCGCGCCCGACGCAGGTGAGTCCGTCGCATCCATGCTCGCCGAGCCTGACCCGGACGCGCCGGCGCCGCCCATCGTTCCCCGCAAGGACGGATCGCTCGTCCTCGAACGTGACCGCTTCCACAACGCGTTCGCTGCCGACCTGCCCGCCAGCCAGGCGCGTTTCATGGCCGACTCCCAGACCGCATGGGGCGGTGCCGCCTTCAGCGGCGGGGTCACCGAACCTGCCTGGCGATCCAAGCCCAGCTGGTACGTCGTCGCCGCCGAGGACCGGATGATCCCTCCGGCCGCTCAGGAGGGTATGGCCGCGCGGGCTGGAGCCTCCGTCGAGACAGTCACAGCCAGCCACTCCGTCTACGTCTCGCAACCCGAAGCTGTCGCCGACCTGATCCGACGTGCCGCCAAGACGGTCGACCTGTAGGGACCGGGCCGCACACATCGCACCAACACCGAAGGGAACACCCGAACAATGAAGATCACTCTCCGCCGCAGCTACGCCCTCGTGGCGATGCTGCTGGCTCTCGTCGTCGCGGGCTCGATGCTCGCAACGACGAGCACCGGCGCCTCGGCGACCGGCCATACACTCTCCAAGACAGGCCAGCACGGCTCGAACGTGGGGGCCAAGCCCACGATCGTCATGGTCCACGGTGCCTGGGCCGACGCCTCCGGTTGGCAGGATGAGGTCGGCGAACTCGTGGGCAAGGGCTACCCGGTCATCGCACCGGCGAACCCGCTGCGGGGACTCTCCACCGACGCGGCGTACCTGCGCAGCATCCTCGAGACGATCCCGGGTCCGATAGTCCTCGTCGGCCATTCCTACGGCGGCGCCGTCATCAGCAACGCGGCAACCGGTCTGCCGAACGTCAAAGCCCTCGTCTACATCGCAGCGTTCGTCCCCGACGCCCACGAGCCGGTCGCCCAGCTCGTCCAGCAGTTTCCCGGCACCATGGTCACCGAGGACGCACTGGACCCCCGTCCCTACCCGCTGCCCGGTGGAGACGTCGGTGTCGATCTCTACCTGAAGACAGGCATCTTCCACGACGCCTTTGCCGGCGACCTCCCCCGCAGCACCACCCGGGTGATGCAGGCCTCCCAGCGTCCGTTCTCACTGGCGGCGTTCACCGAACCGTCCGGGGAGCCCGCGTGGAAGACCATTCCTTCCTGGTATCTCCTGGCAACGGCTGACAAGACCATCCCGCCGGCGGCGCAGGAGTTCATGGCGAAGCGGGCAAGTGCCAAGATCGTGAGGGTGAGGTCGTCGCACGTGGCACACCAGTCACACCCGCGCGAGACCCTCGCCCTCATCGAGAACGCGATTCGTTCGGTCCGCTGAGAGACCTCGCCGAGTCGGCTCTTCCGGCCCCTGCCGGACGAGCCGATAGGCAGAACCACCGGCCGCCTACTCGATGGCCCGTCCGAGCAGCCACATGACCTCTCGCCGAAGCAGGAGGCGCCGCGACGGTGAGCGGTAGGACTCGACGTCGTGGCCCAACGAGTCATACACGGACCGACGTCGACCGTTGTCGCGCAGCCAGGCGGCGGGGTGCCGGACACCGCTCTCCTCGTGCGCGAGGAGGATCGTTGACCCGTCCGCCCGCTCGACGTCGCAGTAGCGCTCGTCGCGCGCCAGGACCACATCGAGTCCGGTCGTGATCGGGTGGTTCTCGACCACGTCGAAGACGCTGTCCCCGAACGGCGGATGGCTGGAAACACCCTGGACCCATCTGGCGCCCAGCAAGTCTGCCCAGTAGGGGCTGTCCGCGAACGTGTTGGCCGACTGGTGCAGGCCGAGGATCGGTCCGCCTGCGTCGGCGTAGCGGTGCAAAAAGGAATGGTGGGCAGCCCAGGCCTCGTCGTCACCGTCGTACGCCGGGTCAGGACGCCCGCGGCCGCAGTTCACGATCACCAGCGAGAAGTCCTCCACGTCGGCAAGCGCGGACGGAAAGCTGCTGCGTACCTCGACCTCGCCGACCAGGTCCGCCACGAGCGTCGCCACCTGGTGCGAGGTCGCGGCGTGGTCGTGCCACGGATCGGCGTACCGCCCTCGGCCCGACAGCACCAGCACGCGTTGACTCGACACGCTCATCGACCACCTTCAGTCCAGGAAATGGCGCAGCGCCCCTTCACAACGGGAACGATACCAATTACTGTCGGGTGATATCAATCACACGCGATGATATCGCTTGGTCGATCACTCCCCGAGGAGCACATCATGTCCCCCATCCAGTTCAGCCGGCGCAGCGTCATCCAGATCGGCGCGGCCAGCCTTGCCGCAGCCGCCGTCGCAAGCAATCGGAGCAGCGCGAGCGCGGCACCTCTCAACGAGCCGCAGGTCACCGATCTCGGGCCGGCGGTCGTCCAGTTCTCGCTGATGAGCGCGACCCTGGTCGGAGAGACGCTCTACATCGGCTCCCGCAACCTCGACCCGGTCAAGATCATCGGTCTGCACGTACCGACCGGGCGGGTGACCCGCAGCAGCGTGCTCGGCACGGGGCACAGCATCCAGACGATGGCCGCCGACCCGAGCGGCCGCTACCTCTACGCCGGTGTCCTGCAGTCGTCGACCGGTCCGCAGCCCAACCTCTACCGGTGGGACCTGACCACCCCGGAGACGCCGGCCCAGGCGATCGGTCGCATCGGCGACCGCGATGTCCGACACCTCAGCGTCTCCCCCGACGGCCGGCTGTACGCCGTCGGCGGCGGCAGCGGGACGGCTCCCGCCTTGTGGGAGTACGACCCCGCCACCGGCCAGGTCGTCAACCTCGGCGTCCCTGACGCCAAGGCCACCTTGGCCCGCGCGGTGGCAGCGACCGAGACGACGGTCTTCTTCGGAGCCGGGAGCACCCTCGGCGGCGGCGGCAACGTGAGCCGCGCCTGCCTCTACGCGTACGACCGCGCCGCCAAGACCTTCACCCAGGTCACCCCGGCCGAGATGCTGCCCGACCCGAGCATCCGCGACCTCGCGGTGGCCGATGACCGGCTGCTGGTCGGGTCCGCGGCCTCGACGGAGGAGGCGAAGGTCGCCTCGATGGACCTCGCCGACCTGACCTCGTACGACATCGCGACCTCGATCGGCAAGACGGCCAAGAACTTCTCGACCCTCGGCGAGGGCGTGTACTTCGCCAACGAGGCCGGCATCTGCCGCTACTCCCGCGAAGCCGGCTCCGTCGAGCAGATCACGCTCACCGGCCCGTCGCTCGGCGAGATCTGGGGCGTGGCGCGCTACCAGGGCGGCCTCCTGGTGACCTCGGGCTATGGCTTCGTCGCGAGCATCGATCCGGCCACCGGGGCGTCCACCCAGACCGACCTCACCGAGGCCGGCGCGCCGGCGGGAGCCCAGGTCGTGATGGGCATCGCGGCCGGCGCCGGGTATGTCTATGCGGGCGGCAACGGCGTCATCGCGCGCCACGCATTCCGCGACCGTTCAGTCCTCAACCTCCAGGCACCGGGCGAGGCCAAGGACGCCGTGATCGTGGGTGGCACCCTCTACACGGGCCAGTACAACTCACAGGGGATCTGGGCCCACGACCCCAGCTCGGGTGAGTCGATCAAGCAGGTGGCCACCTTCCCCGGCGAGCAGAACCGGCCACAGGACGTCTGCTGGGACGACGTCAACAAGCTGGTGCTCGTGGCCGCCCAGGCGGACACGGAGGGCGGTGGATCGCTGTGGACGTACGACCCCCGGACCCACGAGACGACGTGCCGCATCAACCCGATCGACGCACAGCAGTACCTCCGCGCCGTCGCGACTCGCGAGGGTGTGGCCTACGTCGGTGGCAGCCTCCAGGGAACCACCGGCCCCGGAACCGTGGTCGCCCTCAACCCGGTGACGGGCGAGGAGCTGTGGCGCCAGGCGCCCCTGCTGGGCGCGAGCGTCTCGGCGCTCGCGACGAGGGGAAAGCATCTCTACGGGCTCACCCGCAAGGGCGGTCTCTTCGTCATCGATGTGACCACGCAGAAGATCGTGCACGCCGCCGACATCCGTACGGTGGGCACCGGGTTCATGGCCCTGGTCACCAACCGGGGCGTCGTCTATGCCGCCTCGGAGACCAACGTCTTCTGCTTCGATCCCAAGACCTTCGCCGTGTCGGTCGTGCTCGCGGACACGAAGGGCGGCTGGTACAGCGGCTCCCACATCGTCAACGACGAGCAGGGCTTCCTCTACACGTTGCGCGAACGAAACCTAGTTCGGATCAACGACATCGCCAGGGGCTGATCGCAATGGCAACGACGATGCCCGCCAGACTCCCCATCTCGACCATCGCGCTGCTCGCAGCGGCGGCTCTGCCGACGATCGCGCCTCAGATGGCCCAGGCCGCACCAGCGCTCGCGCCCGGATCCGGGCACCGGACGTGCACGAGCGCCCAGCTGGACGTCGACTACGAGTCGGGCACGACGGACTCGGGGATCGAGGACCTGACGACCACGCATGCCCCGGCCGCGGATGCGTCGTACGTCGTCCAGGGCGGCGCCCACGGATCAACGCACGCAGTGGCGCACAAGGTGACCTTGGGCGACCCTGGCTACTTCTCGAACGGCGCCTATCGCAGCGAGAGTGCGGCCGACCTGCATGAGGCGTCACGCTTCAGGCCGGGCGACACCGATCGCTACGAGTTCAGCACCAAGCTGCCCACCGGCTGGAAGGACTGGAGCGAGGGCGAGTCCGCCAACGGCGAGATCATCTTCCAGGCAAAGCCCGCCAACGCGAACCAGCCGTCATGGCTGATCATGACCAAGCGCAACGAGATCGCGTTCAGGTCACCGGTGCCGAACCTGCAGTACGCCTTGGTCGCGGACTACCGCCCCCACATAGGACAGTGGCTGGACTTCCGGATCGACGTCGGCTGGGCAGCTGACGCCACCGGCTACTACCGCGTGTGGACCAGGCTGCCCGGCCAGTCGACCTACCGCAAGGTTCTCGAGCTGAACGACCTGGTGACCTGGCAGCCGGCCAATCCCGCCGACTTCGGCTACATCAAGTGGGGTCTCTACCGCGCCGCGACGTCACTGGAAGACGGCGACGTGCCGACGCGGGTGATCTACCACGATGACGTACGCGTGCTGGACGGGCCAGGCGCGACGGTCAGCTGATCACCAGATCTGCGTCCGGCTCTCGTGCCCCCACCTCGGCTTCGCTGCCGCACGAGAGCCGGACGCGCAGCTCCCCCCGCAGCATGAGGTAGTGCCGCGGCCGCGCCGGATCGGCAAGTCGCTGGACGAGCAGGGTGACGGCCTCGGCACCCACCGCCGCGCGCGGAGGGGCAACGGCCGACAGGGGCGGGTCCGCGAGACTGGCAAGCTCGTCGTCGTACGCCATGATCGCCAGGTCCCCTGGAACCTCGATGCCGTCGGCACGCAGCCGGCTCACCATCGGGATCGCCAACGAGTCGTTGTGGATGATGACCGCGTCGACGCTTCCCTCCCTGACGTCCCCCGCGAGCTTCTCGCACGCCTCGTCGAAGGCGCGCTCGTCGCGCTCCTGCAGCACCTCGCCCACGTCCGGCGACGTGGCGCGCAGACCGAGTGCGTCCAGAGCGGCCTCATATCCCTGACGGAGTCTCGGCGCAGTCCTGGTGTCCAGGCTGACGAGACCGATGCGACGACGACCCTGCTCGGCCAGGTGGCGAACCGCCAGGTAGGCCCCGTGCTCATGATCGGTGGCGACGTGCTCGACGGCATCGGTCTCGAGACCGATGCGTCGCTCGGCGAGCACGACTGGCACCGGAATGCCGGCGAGCCAGTCCCGGGTCTCCTGCGACGTGCCCGGATCCGCGATCGTGGTCAGGATGAGTCCGTCGACCCCTGAACGGAGCAGCTGGGCGACCTGAGCGCGTTCCTCGTTGACGGTGTTTCGGGAGACGGCGAGCAGCAGCCGTGCACCCAGCTCGTCTGCCGCGGCCTTCGCGCCTTCCACTACCGCCGGGTAGTAGTAGGACGCGTGGGGAACGACCATTCCCAGCGTGAACGTCGCGTCGCCGGTGCGAGCGGTGACCACACCCGAGGCGACCACCGAACTTCCGTCTGAGTTGGCCGGGGCGGCACCGTGGTCCGGGGCGCTCGCCCGCGTCGCTCCTCCGTGGACGCGCCGAATCAGCCCTCGGCGGGCCAGTTCCCGCACGTCCACGCGCAGCGTCACCGCCGCGACGCCGATCTCCTCGGCGAACTCACGGATCGAGATCGATCCGCGCTCGTTCACCGCCGAGACGATCGCTGCCTGTCGCTCGTCCGCACGCATCTGCTCGGTTCCTTCCATGGCAAAGATGATATCACTCAGCGCTGCATTTGGGTGTCCTGGGTCACAAGTGACTCTTGACACCCTTCAGTAATATCGTACGATGTCATTCAACATCATCTCATTCTTAGGAGCGCCCCCCATGAACATCAGGCGCATTTCCGCAGTACTGCTGGCAGCACTCACTCTCCCGTTCGTGGCGGCGTGCGGGTCATCCGGCTCCGACGGCGACCAGGCCACGAGCAGCACCGAGGTCACCTTCTGGTCCTTCCTCAAGGGTTCGGACGCGGTGGCCGAGGCGTTCAACAAGTCTCACCCCGGCATCACGGTCACGTTCGAGACCCAGGCCGGCGGCGCCGAGTACTACACCAAGCTCTCCAACGCGGTCTCCTCCGGCGACGTACCTGACGTCGCGGTGGCCGAGTACATCCGTCTCCCCGAGATCGTCAGCCTCGAGGGTGCCGAAGATCTGAGCGAGCTGTCCGGTGATGTGGTGGCGGACAACTTCCCCGAGGCGACTCGCGAGCTCGTCGAGCTGGGCGGTCGCACCTGGGGCGTGCCCCGCGATGCCGCCCCGATGCTCTACCTCTACCGCAAGGACTTCTTCGACCAGCACGGTCTCGAGGTCCCGAAGACCTGGGCGGAGTACGAGGCGCTCGCCGAGAAGGTCAAGGCGATCGACAAGAAGAAGTACGCCGGGATGTACCTGACGGCAGACTCGAACATGTTCTCCGCGCTGTCCTGGCAGGCCGGCGCCTCGTGGTTCGATACCGAGGACGACAGCTGGCAGGTCGGGATCAACGACGAGCCCACCAAGCGGGTCGCCGAGTACTGGCAGCGCCTGGTCCGCAACGACCTGGTGGCTCCGTTCCCGAGCTTCACCGACGAGCTCTACCGCAGCGTCCAGCAGGGCGACCTCGTCGGCTACGTCTGTGCCTCGTGGTGCGCCGGCGGCCTGCAGGCGACCGTTCCGGACCAGAAGGGCAAGTGGGCCGTCGCCGAGCTGCCGAGCTGGGACGGCCAGCCGACCTCGGCCATGTGGGGCGGTTCGTCCTTCATCGTGCCCAAGGGCGCCGAGAACGCAGAGGCTGCAGCGGAGTTCATCGAGTGGATCACCACCGACCCCGAAGGCATCGCCGCGTGGTACGCCGACGGCACGAGCAGCATGTATCCGGCCGACCCGGAGCTGGTTCCCGTCGCCAAGGACGGCTTCGTGACCGACTACTTCGGTGGTCAGGACATCTTCGCCGTCGACAGCGCCTCCTACGACTCCGTCCGGTCAGGTTGGGCCTGGGGCCCGACCATGGCCGCCACCGACCAGGTCTTCGCAGGTGACCTCGGGAAGGTCGTCGATGGATCAGCAGAGCTCGCCGACATCACCGACGACGCCCAGCGGGCCACCGTCGAGGCGATGCGGGGCCGCGGACTCGACGTCACCGAGTGAAGCTGCGAGATGACCGGGCGGCAACCAATCATCGAGAAGGGAGCGCGAGATGACCAGCCCAGCGGCACGTAACCAGCGTCGAAGCGCAGCACTGTTCCTGGCACCGTTCCTCCTGCTCTTCGTGGCCACGACGATCGCTCCACTGGCGTACGCCACCTGGCTGAGCCTCTTCAGCGAGCGGTCCTCGGGGCTCGGATTCGGCGGGACGGAGCGCCTCTTCGTCGGCCTCGGCAACTACACCAAGGCGTTGGGAGACTCGACGTTCCGAGGTGGATTCGTGACGATCGTCGCCTACATCGCCGTCTACGTCCCGATCATGATCGGCGCCGCCCTGGTCATCTCGCTGCTGCTCGACTCCGGCTTGGCCGTGGCCCGGCGCTTCTTCCAGATGGCGCTCTTCCTGCCGCACGCGGTGCCCGGCCTCATCGCAAGCCTGATCTGGCTCTACCTCTACACGCCGAGCCTCAGCCCGGTGGTTGCCTGGCTGGGCGACTCCCACGGCGAGGCGAACATCGCGAGCTCCAGTCCTCTGCTCTCGGTGGTCAACATCGCCGCCTGGCAGTGGATCGGCTACAACGTCGTCATCTTCTACGCCGCACTGCAGGCTGTGCCGCGCGAGGTCCTCGAGGCGGCCCGAGTCGACGGCGCAAGCCGCGTACAGCAGGCGTTCAGGATCAAGACCCCACTCATCATGCCGGCGGTCATCATGGCCACCCTGTTCACCATCATCGGCAGCGTCCAGCTCTTCACCGAACCGAAGATCCTGGCCCCCGTCTCGACGACGATCACCAACGCCTGGACTCCCAACCTGTTCGCGCAGGACGCCGCCTTCTCCCAGAACGACTACGGGCTCGCAGCTGCGGCCTCCATTCTCATCGCGGTGGCGGCAGCGAGCATGTCCTTCCTCGTGATGCGGATCGCCTCTCGAAGGAGTGCATCATGACGGCCCCCACTGCCGCGCCCGCTCGCCGGAGCGGCCCCGCCGACGACGTGTCCTCGCCTCTGGCCACGCGCCGCCAACGATCGCCCAGCGGTCAGGGCCGCGGCCGCGAGGGCCGGGCCACCCAATTGCTTCTGTCGGGTGCAGCGACCAATCTCATCCTGGTGGTCGCGGTGGCCTACACCGTCCTGCCGCTGGTCTGGCTCCTGATGGCCTCGACCAAGGACCTGCGTGACCTCTTCAGCACGAACGGGTTCGCTCCGGGTGCGCGGTTCAGCCTCTGGCAGAACCTCGAGTACCTGTTCACCGCGGACAACGGCATCTACGTGCGGTGGCTCGTCAACAGCCTGCTCTACGCCGGCATCGGGGCGATCCTCGCTGCCCTCCTGAGCGTGATGGCCGGCTACGCGTTCGACAAGTTCGCCTTTCCAGCCAAGGAGAAGTTCTTCGGCTTCGTCCTGCTCGGGGTGATGATCCCCAGCACTGCGATCGCACTCCCGACCTACCTCCTTGCCTCGAAGGTGGGGTTGGTCAACACCTTCTGGGGCGTGTTCCTACCAGGGCTGGTCTTCCCGTTCGGCGTCTATCTCGCACGTATCTTCAGCACGGCGTACGTCCCCGACGAGGTCATCGAGGCGGCCAGGATGGACGGTGCCGGCGAGGCCCGCATCTTCCGGTCCATCGCCCTGCCCATGATGAGTCCCGGCTTCGTGACGATCGTGTTGTTCCAGTTCACTGCCATCTGGAACAGCTTCTTCATGCCTTTGGTGATGCTCTCCGACGCGAAGCTCTACCCCGTCAACCTCGGGTTGTACGTGTGGAACTCGACGGCCCTCAGCCAAGGCCACCCGGACGACTACCTGCTGGCGATCACCGGTTCCATGGTGGCTGTCCTCCCCCTCGCCGTACTCTTCCTCGCCCTGCAGCGCTTCTGGCGCTCGGGTCTCACCTCGGGAGCCGTGAAATGACCGCACTCTCCAACGCTCAGCAAGCGAGCCAGCTCTCGCGGCGAGCGCGTGGCGTACTCGCCATGAGCCAGACCGTCAGAGCGGACGTGTTCTCAACGCCTGAGCTCCTCGATCGTCTCACCCGACTCGTCGACGTCGATCCTGACCTGGTCGTCGACGACTTCTCCTGCGCCGATCTGAGCGACGTGGAGGTGCTGATCACCGGCTGGGGCTGTCCACCCATCGAGGAGAGCGTGCTGTTGCGGGCGCCCGACCTGCGTGCGGTCGTCCACACGGCGGGGACGGTGAAGGAGATCGTCTCCGCCGCGTGCTGGGAGCGCGGGATCACCGTCTCCTCGGCCACCGAGGCCAATGCCATGCCCGTCGCCGAATACACCCTGGCCGCGATCCTGTTCGCCCAGAAGCGCGTGCTCGAGATGGCCCAGACGTACCGGGAGCTGCGGAGCCCGGTCCATTGGACAGCCGAGTTCCCCGACGCCGGCAACTACCAGCGCACGATCGGCATCGTCGGCGCCTCCCGCATCGGTCGGCGCGTCCTGGAGCTTCTGGCGCCGTTCGACTTCGAGGTCCTCGTCTCGGATCCGTACGTCACCGAGCCCGAGGCGCGAGTCATGGGCGCCCGGCTCGTCGACCTCGACGAGCTCCTCGACCTGTCGGACACGGTCTCATTGCACGCGCCGAGTCTGCCGGAGACGCACCACATGATCGACCGCCGACGCCTGCGACGACTCCGGGACGGCGCCACCTTGATCAACACCGCTCGCGGGTCGCTGATCGACACCGACGCACTGGTGGACGAGCTCTCGAGCGGTCGCATCTTCGCCGTGCTCGACGTGACCGAGCCAGAGGTCCTCCCGCCCTCGTCGCCGCTGTACGACCTGCCCAACGTCCTGCTCACACCGCACATCGCCGGATCGATAGGGCGCGAGCTCGAACGGTTGGCGACGCGTGCCCTCGACGAACTGCAGCGCTACGCGAACGGAGCGCCGTTCGCGTACCCGGTGCTGCCGGACCAGCTGAGCCGGTCCGCCTAACGGCGCCTTCACTCCCCCGCCGGATAGGGCGCAGGCTCCACCGTCATGCGCCGATCACCGTACGGCCCACCCGCAGGTGCAGGTCCTCGAGCCGGGTGATCTGGTCGCCGGCGCGGCGGATGAGCTCGTCCAGCTGCAGCGGGTCGACACGTGCGTCGTCCTCGGTGGCGGCGCGCAGCAGCTGCCATCCGGCGCGCTTGGCGGTCACCGCGTCACGCAGTGCCTCCAGCTCGAACAGGTCCGAGAGCGGCGAGCGCCGCACCAGCCGGCCGTTCGGCTTGAACCGGCCGGCGAACTCCATCGCCCGCCCCGTCGTGGCGGCGATGCGCGACGGGGTGGCTCCGGTCGCCATGATGATCTGCCGCAGCTGCTCCCGGTCCTCGTTGATCTCGGTCGCCAACTGTCGTACGTGGGCGGCCACGTCGGTGTCGGAGTGCGAGCGGCCGACTCGCTCGAACATCGCGGCCCCGGCGCTGGACCCTGCCCAGTGGTGCTGCAGGTAGGCGTGCAACATGTCGTCGTTCATGGCTGCTCCTTCTCTGGACGTCAGGGTCGCAACGGCGGGAGCTCGCTGCCCGCCTTCGCCGGCATCCCGGACAGGACCGCCTCGAGCGCGTCCATTGCCGAGTGGCGCGGTTGCCAACCGAGGTCCAGCTCCGCGCGGGCGGTCGACATCAGCGGCAGCTGCATGACCGCGTCCAGGAGGCTGCCGGGGACCGGCGCGAGCCGGGCATGCCAGGCACCCTCCAGGCCATGACGCGCGAGACGCGGCGGGACCTCGACCGTTCGAGCGTCCATCAGCTCGCCGAGCTCGTCGCGGCCGATGACGCCGTCACCGGCCAGGTTGTACGCGCCCGTCACATCGGTGGTCGCTGCCGTGGCCAGGGCCCGGCCGACATCTCCGGCGTGGACGGCCTGGAACCGCAGGCCTGCTGGCACCGGCACCACCGGGATACGCCGCCGATCCAGGAACTCCGGCCGGGCCAGGGCGCCGCCGAAGATGCGTCGTTGCTCGCTGGCCGCCGAGCGCTGGAAGACGAATGCGGGCCGGACCCTGACCAGGCGGACCTCGGGGTGGCTGCAGGCGAAGGCGTCCAGAGCCCGTTCGACGTACGCCTTCTCCCGGCAGTACGCGGCGGACGAGGCCCCGTCGGTCTCCCAGGTCTCGTCGACCGGATCGTCGTGACCGACCGGAGAGTACGCCGCCACCGACGAGGCGCACACGAGCGCCGGAACACCTGCCCGTTCCACGGCCTCGAGGACCCGGCGCGTACCGACGGCGTTGGTGGCCCAGGTCTCCTCGGGGCGGTGTGTGGGCTGGAACTTCCAGGCCAGGTGCACGACCGCGTCGGCACCCTCCACCACCGGCTCCAGGTTGGCTGTCGACACATCAGCCACCCGCCATTCGACGGAGGCATGGGGGCTGGTCCGAGGGCCGTCCGGGGCTCGGCGCGCGACGGCGACGACCTCGGCGGCCCCGTCCGCGGTGATTGCCCGGATGGCGGCGCTGCCGAGGTTCCCCGACGCACCGATGACGACCACCTTCATGTTGTCCACCCTCCCTGCGGCCGGTCTGCTGTGTGAGCCTCACCGGTACCCACCGCGAACAGGTTCAGAACTGCCACTCGGCGTCGACTCCTTCGCCACCCACCACCTCCCCCCTGAGCGAGGCTCCGGAGGCGTACAAGTCCTTCCGGAGAAGGCGACGGGATGGTGAGGGTCGTCTTCAAACCCTGAGCAGCGCCTGGACCGTCAGCCACTCAGGTCCGGGAACACCGCCGCGGCGGTGGAGACGCGGATGACGTCGCGGAGGAACCGGGGGCCGACGCGGCGGTCACCTGCGGAGCGGATGCGCTTGATGAGCTTGCTCTGGAAGCGGTCGATCTCCTTCTGCTCCAGCGCCATCCAGTGGTCGCTCGTACGCCGGTGGGGGTCGACGTCGAAGCGCTCGTCGATGGACTCGGCGACGGTGGACAGGGTGGTCGGGAAGACGTCGAGGAGGCGCACCGGTTCGCCGTCGACGAGCGGAAGGCACTTCAGCGGCCGTGGTCGCGAGAAGTCCGGGTGGGTCACGGTCGCGGGGACGACCAGCCCGGTCTGAGCGAGCTCGAGATCGATGAAGTCGTCGCTGCACCACTCCAACCGCCTCGGCACCACGACCGTGACGGTGACGTCCCGGAGCCGCTCGGCGGACAGCTCGACACCGTCGACGGTCACGCCGCCCGGACCGCGTCCCGTGCTGATCTCCAGCAATGCGTTGGCGACGGGGAGCACGAAGTTCCTCGCGTAGCCCGCGGCCAGGGCGTTGGCGACCGAGATCTGGGTCAGCGGCGCCTTGAAGAATGTGGTCATCGGGTTGGTCGTCGGGTTCTCCCCCAGCGCCTCGAAGATCGACCTCACCGACAGCAGCCGTTGCTCGACCGTACGTCTGGACGCATCGACGTCGTCGAGGTCCAGGTCCAGGACGTCGAAGATCCGGCTGGCCGGTGACTCCGCGCTCCGGTCCCGGATCACGACGTCTGGAGTGCCGAGACCTTGGGCGACGGTGAGCTCGTAGACGACGGCGGGGTCGGCGTCGGTGACGTCGGCGATCACGACATCGGCGAGCTCGAGCTGCTTGAGATCCTCACCCCTCATTCCGGACGGCTCCGAGACGTACAGAGCGAGGTTCAGCTGTTCCAGCACCGGACGCAGGATCCGCTCGCGGACGATGTCGCGCTGGGCCTCCGTGGTGGTGCTCGGCTGCAGCAGGACACAGCGGCCGCGCGTCGGTCTCACCGCGGCGCCGACGAGGTCCTCCCAGTAGTCGACGATCCGGGCCAGCGGCATCGCAAAGGCCTGGCGGCCGCCCTCGGCCTCGACCTGGATGCCGATCACCGCGCCGGCGAGGTCGCTGTAGACCGCGGCGCCGCTGAACCCGGTGACCGCCAGGGTCGTCGTCTCGTACTGGAAGTAGTAGGCCCACGAACTGCTGGTGCGCAGGTAGTTCCCGGCGGGCGTCAATACGCCTGTGCCGCCGCTCTGCGCGCTGCGGAGGTTGTCGCCGTAGCCACGCGCGCGCACCAGCCCGTCGGCCTGCGTCACGAGGGTGAACGGCAGTGGCCGCCGGCCGTTCGGCCGATCGAGCCTCAGCACCGCGAAGTCCAGCGCGGCGGGCTTGTCGTGGACCGGCTGGATCACGAACGTCGCGCGCTCGTCGGTCTCGGCATCGGGGAACCTCACCCACACCTCGCCCTGCGACGCGAGGGGTGCGACCACGTGGCCAGCGGTCAGGAGGTGGCCCTCGTCGGTGCCCAGCCAGGCAGTGCCGATCGTACGTCCGTCCTTGCTCGCCCGGACGGCGCAGGTCGCCTGCGCGAGCAGCTCGCCGACACCCATCAGGACCGGTCGAAGTCCCAGGTCAACGTCGCTTTCACCGACCCTTGACCCTGCGACTTGATGACCCATACGCCGGCGCTCCCGGTGAACGAGAACGCGAGCTCCAGCGAGACCGTGCTCGGCCCGTCCGGGGAGGCCGCGAGCGCGCTGCCGAGATCCGCCGAGACGTCCTGGAGCATGCGCTTGAGCGATCCGTAGGCGTCCTCGAGCCGGCTGCTGGTCTCGGTGGTGCCGAACTCGTCGCCGAGCCAGTCGACCCCTGCGCCGGGTCCGTCGTCCGACGACTCGATCAGGATGGTCGACGTACCGATCTGAACCGGCGTGTAATCCAACGCGTCCTCCTCGTGATTCGAACCCCGCAACCGTAGGGGAACCGGGAGGGACGCGTGAATGGTTTCGACGAGGCTCCCAGTACGGTTGGCGCGTGATCGACGTACCTGCCGGTGGCACCCTCACGATCGGCGCTCCCAGCCTGGTCCTCCTCGTCGGTCCGTCGGGATCGGGGAAGTCGACCTTCGCCAAGCGAGTCTTCGGGCCGTACGAGGTCATCTCCAGCGACCACTGTCGTGCCCTCATCGCCGACTCCGAAGAGGATCAGTCGGTCACCCCGCAGGCCTTCGAACTCGTCCGCTACATCGCTCAGGCGCGCCTGGAGGCCGGCAGGATCGCGGTCATCGACGCGACCAACGTCCACCAGAGCGCCCGCCGTCGCAACCTCGACCTGGCCGAGAAGGTCGGGGTCGAGACCGTCGCCATCGCCCTCGACGTCTCGCTCGAGGAATGCCTGGCGCGGAACGCCTCACGCCAGGGACGGGTCATCCCCGAGCAGGCCATCCGCGGCCAGCGGGCCGACATGGACAGGACGCTGGCTCACCTCGACGGCGAGGGCTTCGGTCTGGTCTACCGCGTCGACGGAACCGCGATGGACTCGGTCAGCCTGGTCCGCCACCAGGGATGACACCGCCGGCTACCCGGCGGCGAGGTAGTCGCGAAGGCTCAGGGGCTCGCGCCCGGTGAGCGTGGCTACGGCGCTGCTGACTCCGTCGAGCTGACCTGCGGCGATCGCAGTGTAGGTGGAGACCCAGGCGTCGTACTGCCAGTCGGGCGCCTCCCAGCGGCGACGCGACGCGTAGGCCTCCTCGATCGTCTCGTCGTGATAGCGCACCTCACTCCCACGATGCTCGGTGAGGATGTCGGCGACCTCGCTCATCGTGAGCGCCTCGGGGCCGGTGAGGTCGTAGGTGAGCCCTCGGTGATGCTGCGGCGCCGTGAGCGTCGCCACCGCGGAGCGCGCCACGTCGGCCCGTGCGACCGCCGCGAAGCGCCCGTTGCCGGCCGGACCCCGGATGACGCCGTCCTCGCCGACCAACGACGGGAGGAAGTCGAGGTAGAAGTTGTCGCGCAGCAGGGTGTAGCCCATCCCGCTCGCCTTGATCCGCTCCTCGGTCGCGAAGTGGTCGCGCGCGAGCGTGAAGACGGCATCCGGCGCGGCACCGAAGAAGGAGGTGTAGACGATGTGCTCGACCCCGGCCGAGGCGGCGGCGTCGACGAAGGTGAGGTGCTGCTCCAGGCGGTCGGCCGACTCGGCGGCCGAGACCATGAGCACGGTCTGTACGCCGTCGAGGGCCCGCACCGCGGCCTCTCTGTCACCGTAGGTGACCGCGAACGCGTCGGCTCCGGGGATCTCGGGAGCTCTGGCGGTGTCACGTACGAGAAGTCGGAGTGTGGCGTCTGAGCCGCCGAGCGCACGGGCGACGGCACCGCCGACGAAGCCGGTGGCCCCGGTGACGGCGATGGTGGCTGTCATTCCACGTCATCCCTGAGCGCGGCGAGGGCCTCGTCGGCGTGGATCTCGGCCTTCAGCATCGCCTCGACGACGGTCTTGATCCGTCCGTCGGTGCCGATGGCGAAGGTCGTACGCTGCAGCGGCCCGAGCTTGCCGAGGAGGCTGGGCTTCACGCCGTAGAGCTCGGCGACCGACCCGGCAGGGTCGGAGAGGACCGGATAGTCGAGGTCGTGGTTGGCGGCGAAGCCGGCCTGCTTCTCCACGCTGTCCTTGCTGATCCCGAGCCGGTGGGCGCCGAGCGCCTCGAACTCGCCGGCGAGATCACGGAAGTGGCAGGCCTCCTTGGTGCACACCGCCGTCTCTGCGGCCGGGTAGAAGAAGAGCACCACGGGACCCTTCTCGATCAGTGACGAGAGGGTGACGGACGTACCGTCCTGGGCGGGGAGCGTGAAGTCGGGCGCGACGGCACCGGTCTCGAGCGGCATGGCGCCAACCTACTCGGCACCTCCACGACCTTTGGCCAGATCCGGTGGTGAGGATGAAGCGAATCCCGGACGCCGAGGGGCCACCCACGGCACTATGTCGGGCATGCCCGCCAGCCCAACCCTCCCGCTCGGCGTACGGATCGGCTACGGCTCCGGCTCTGTGGCGACCGGCACGTTCGGCACGATCCCGGGCCTGATGCTGCTCCCCTACCTGACCGACAGCCTCGGCATCGCCGCGCTGGCGGCGGGCTTCATCGTGTTCGCGCCGAAGGCGTGGGATGTCGTGCTGAACCCGATCGCGGGCCGGATCAGCGACCGGACGGTGGATCCACGGGGCCCGCGGCGGCCGTGGCTGCGCCGGGCCGGGATCGGGCTGGCGGTGACGTTCGCGCTGCTGTTCGCGGCGCCGTCGATGGCGACCGGGCTCGAGGCACTGTGGGTGCTGATCCTGTTCCTGGCCTGCGCGACGGCGTACGCGTTCTTCCAGGTGCCCTATGTCGCCATGCCCGCCGAGCTGACCGAGTCCTATGACGAACGCACCCGGCTGATGACCTGGCGGGTCGCGATCCTGGCGCTCACCATCCTGCTCGCCGGCGCGACCGCGCCGATGATCCGCGACGCCGTCGGTGGCCGCGACGGCTACCGGGTGATGGGCGTGGTCATGGCGGTGCTCATCCTGGCCGGGGTCTTCAGTGCGTACGTCGGCACCCGCCGGGCGCCGGTCCACACCGTCCAGCCGGGGCCGGGCAGCCTGCGCGACCAACTGAAGATCGTCGCGGCCGCGCCCGACTTCCGCCGGCTGCTCATCACGTTCGTGATCCAGGCCGTCGCGTTCGGCGCGATGCTGGCCGGCGTCGACTACCTCGCCGGCGACGTGATCGGCCGCGACGGCGCGGCGACGATCCTGTTCGTCTGCTTCGTCGGCCCCGCGCTGCTGCTCACCCCCGCGTGGGCGGCGCTCGGCGCCAGGATCGGCAAGAAGCACGGGTACGTCGCCGCCTCGGTCGTCCTCGCCGCCGGCGCGCTGCTCGCCGCGACCGCCCAGACCGCATCGGTGGCCCTGGTCTACGCCGCTGTGGTGCTGGTCGGGACCGGGTACGCCGGGTGCCAGGTGTTCCCGATGGCGATGCTCCCCGACGCGGCCGCCGTCGACGCCCGGCGCAGCGGGTCGAGCCGGATCGGCGTCTACACCGGCGTGTGGACCGCCGGTGAGACCCTCGGGCTCGCGCTCGGGCCCGGCGTCTACGCCGCGGTGCTCGCGCTCGGCGGCTATCGCTCCTCGACCGGGAGCGACGTCGCCCAGCCGGACTCGGCACTGACCGCGATCACGCTCGGTTTCTCGGTGCTGCCGGCCTGCCTGGCTCTCCTCAGCCTGCTCTGGCTGCGGCGCTACTCGCTCACTGCCGACGACGTTGATGGGACCGTGACCGTATGACCGACGCCTTGACCCAGCTCCGCTCGATGCAGGCCGCCGACCTGCCGGTGAACGGCGGCCGCACGCTCGCCTACGTCTACGACTCCGGCCTGCCCGACATCGACCGGATCGGCCGCGAGGCGGTGGCCGCCTACGCCGGCTCGAACGGCCTGGACCCGACCGCGTTCCCGAGCCTGCTCCGGATGGAGAACGAGGTGGTCGGCACGGCTGCCGACCTCCTCGACGCGCCCGAGTCCGTGGTCGGCACGGTCACCTCCGGCGGCACCGAGTCGGTGCTGCTCGCGGTGCAGGCCGCGCGCGATGCCCATCCCGGGATCGAGCGGCCGCGGATGGTGCTCCCCTCGACCGCGCACGCCGCCTTCCACAAGGCAGCGCACTACTTCGGGGTCGAGCCGGTGCTGGTGCCGGTCGGGCCCGACTTCCGGGCGGATCCGGCCGCGATGGCCGCGGCGTTGGACGAGCGCACCGTGCTGGTCGTCGCCTCGGCGCCGTCCTACGCGCACGGGGTCGTCGACCCGGTCACCGCGATCGCGGCCGCCGCGGCCGAGCGCGGGATCCGCTGCCACGTCGACGCGTGCATCGGTGGCTGGGTGCTGCCCTACGCGACTCGGCTGGGGCGGGAAGTACCGGCCTGGACGTTCGCGGTCGAGGGCGTCACCTCGATCTCGGTCGACCTGCACAAGTACGCCTACGCCCCCAAGGGCACCTCGCTGCTGCTGCACCGCACCCCGGAGCTGCGTCGGCCGCAGTTCTTCGCCTCGGCCGCCTGGCCGGGCTACACCATGCTCAACTCCACGATGCAGTCGACGAAGTCGGGCGGGCCGCTGGCCGGTGCCTGGGCGGTGCTGCGCTCGTTGGGCGATGAGGGGTACGAGCGGCTCGCCCGCGACGTCTTCGAGGCGGTGGACCGGATCCGCGACGGGGTCGGCGAGATGCCGGAGCTCGCCGTGGTCAGCAGTCCCGACTCGACGCTTCTCGCGCTCACCACCGACGGCAGCTGCGACCCGTTCACGGTCTGCGACGAGATGGCGGCGCGTGGCTGGTACGTCCAGCCGCAGATGTCCTTCGCCGGCTCCCCCGCCACGATCCATCTGTCGGTGAGCGCAGCGACGCTCCCCCACGTACCGGAGCTCCTCGCCGCTCTCGACGAGGCGGTCGCGGCCGCCGTGGCGGTCGGCCCGGTCGCCGTCGACCCGGCCGTCGCCACGTTCATCGGCGACCTCGACCCGTTCTCCTTGTCGGAGGAGGACTTCGACGGCCTGCTGCTCGCCGCCGGGCTCGTCGGCGCCGCCGGCGCAGAGGGCGACCCTTCGACAAGCTCAGGACACCGCCTTGCGCTGCCGCAGCGGATGGCCGAGGTCAACGCGATGCTCGACCTGGCCTCCGCCGCGATGCGCGAGGCGCTGCTCGTGGCATTTCTCGACCGGCTGACCCGGCCTACTCGGCGTCGCTGAGCCGGCGGCGCTTCCTCCGGGCCAGCATCAGGATCAGGCTGAGCACGATCGCGGCGACGACGCCGCTCCGGATCTGTACGTCTCGAGACCTGACGGCCACCTGCGTACGCTGCTTGACCTCCTGGGCCTTCTCCTTCCCCCGCGTCTTCACGTCCAGCCGGGAGGCGAGCTCGTCGAGGGTGTCGGCCATCTCGTGCCGGGTGGTGTCCAGCTCGGCCTCGACGGCGGCGATGCTGTCGTCGCCGCCCTCGACCGGCCGGGGCACATGGTGCTGCGTCATGGCGTACTCCTCGGGGTGTGGTCCTCGGCGTGGCGGTGCTTCACGGCGTCCACGTCCCGCCTGAGGTTCTCGGTGGCGCGTTCGGGCTTCATCGGGGTGCCCTCGGAAACCTGCTTCTTCCCGAACAGGGCGATGCCGCCGGCGATGACCAGGAGCACGACTCCGACCAGCACCGCGGCCAGCCAGGCGTCCATGACCAGCGCCAGCGCGATGATCGCCGCGGCGATCAGGGCCGCGACGCCGTAGAGGGCCACCAGGCCCGCGGCGCCGAACGCCCCGGCCCCCTTGCCGGTGTGCTTGGCCTTCTCGGTCAGCTCGAGGCGGGCGAGCTCGAGCTCGCCTCGCATGAGACTGGACATCTCCGTGGATAGTCGGGAGACCAGCTCACCCATCGATGCGTCCGTCTGATGATGAAGCGTCACGACTCCCACCCCCGCGGCATGTCGGTCACCGGGTCAGTGGTGGTGTGGGGACGCGGGGTGCTCGGCGTCGTCTCGGGCGTCGGGGTGGATGCCGAGGACGGCTTGGAGTCGCCAGGCATCTTGTCCTGGATGGTGTGCTTGGCCATGTCCGCCTTCTCCTCGGCCACGATCCGGGCGCGGTGCGCCTTCTCCTGGACCCTCGGGTCGTGCCACAGCTCCTGCGCCTTGGTGACCATCGCGTCGTACCGCTCACGTCCAGCGCGAGCGCCGAGGACGTAGCCGATACCGAAGGCAGCCAGCAATCCTGGTTTCTTGAACATGTGTTCCTCCTCATCGCTGTACAACTGGCCGGTACCCAGGTGGCGAGGAGATAGACGGGCGAACCTAGCGCGGCGGGTCGGCGGTCAGCAGGACGAGCGCGAGATCGGCCAGCTGGGTCTCCAGCGCCTCGCGGCTCGAGCGCGGCTGATGCAGCGCCCAGTCGTAGACGATGGCGGTCACCGCACCCACGAGAGACAGCGCGGCGAAGCGCCAGTCACGATCGAGGATCTCGCCCCGGCCCACGGAGGCGGTGCACTCGGTGCCCACGATGTCGACCAGGGTCTCGCGGTAGTCGAGCCGGAGCTTCTCGATGCGTGGGCTCGCGCCCATGATCTCCACGAACGCGATCCGGGCGACGCGGGGGTCCTTGAGCATCGGGTCGAGATAGGCCAGCACCGCTGCCGGCACCCGCTCGAAGATCGGCTCACCGGCAGTCGCCGCCAACGATGCCGCCACTCGGGCGTAGGAGTCGGCGGTGATCCGGTCGTAGAGGTCGACGAAGAGATCCTCCTTGCCGGGATAGATCTCGTAGAAGTGTCGCGTCGACACCTTCGACGCGGCACAGACACCCGGGATCGTGGTCGCCGCGTAACCCTGCGTGCCGATGATCTCCTTGGCGGTCTCCAGCAGCCGCTGGCGTCGCTGGGCGTCACGCTCCTCGCGGGTCAGCCCGCCGTACGAACGGCCCTCCTGCGCCATCAGCCGGGCGATCCGACCGAGCAGACGAAGGGAGCGGCGCCGGCCGGGTCGAGCGCGTTCTTCACCAGGTGCCAGACGTTGGTGTCGTAGGCTTCGCCGATGTGGCCGACCGGGTCGTACGGGCAGACGTCCTGCACGTAGGTGTTGGTGACGCCCGGCTCGCGCACGAACGCGGTCTCGGTGGGCGTGACCAGCTCGTCGTACCTCGACTGGATGATCGTGTACGTCACGCCGGGCTGCGCGATCGGGCCGCTCGTCAGGGTGCGTACGGCGCTGCCGTCGGTGACCAGCTGGGTGCAGGCGACGCAGCCGAAGGTCGTCAGGACCCGTCCGACCAGCTCCTCGGCGCCCAGTGCCATGCCGAGCCGGTAGAGACCGGCGAACGTGGTGCCGTGGGTCGGCGGCGCGATGGCGACGACCTTGTCGATCCGATCGGAGATGCCCTGCGTCTTGGTGACGTAGAGGGTCTGGAACCCTCCCTCGGAGTGGCCGACCAGATCGGCCTTCGCGGCGCCGGTCTGCGCCAGCACCTCCTGGACGAAGGCCCTGATCTGAGCAGCCGACCTGGCGATGTCCCCGACGCCTCCGACGAACGGGCCGTACGCACCGGTGCCGTAGGTCAGGCTGTAGGTGCAGTAACCCTGCGCTGCCACGTCGGCCTGGAGGAAGTTGAGGTCCTCGTCCTTGTTGGCTCCCAGGCCGTGCAGGAAGACGACCGGGTTGGGGTGGTCGGCCGATGGCCGGCACGCGGCGTCGTTGACGCCTCCCGCCGCCTGCGCCGGTGGGGCGATCAGCAGGGTCGATGCCGCGAGCAGCACCACGACGGCACGGATGACAGCAGAACGCTTGACCATGACAGACCACTTCTCTCCAGGCGAATTCTCTCCAGGCGAACCGGACAACGCCGACCCTAAGACGACCCAGCGAATTTGACAATGCTCATTTTCAGATGGTTCGGCGATCAGGTGTCACAGATGGCCACCCTGCCCGGTCAACTGGGTGTGCACACCTCGATATCGCGACGCCGGGCTTGGTCGTCGACCATCACGCTGAAGCTCGTCATGGCCATCAGCGGCCTGCTGTTCATCGCGTTCGTGCTCGGTCACGTCTACGGCAACCTGAAGGCGTTCAGCGGCCACGATGCCTACAACGAGTACGCCGAGCACCTGCGCACGCTGGGCGAGCCGATCTTCCCCCGCTCCGGACTGCTCTGGATCATGCGCGTCGGGCTGATCGGCGCGCTGGTGGCGCATGTCTCCAGCGCGATCGTCCTCGCCCGCCGCGCCCGCCGTGCGGCGGGCCGCTACGCCGCCCGGCCGCCGCGGCGCGCCTCGTCGCTCGCCTCCCGCACGATGCTCACCGGTGGCCTGGTGATCTTCCTCTTCCTCGGATGGCACCTGGTCAACTTCACGATCGGCAAGGTCAACGTACGCGGAGGCCCGACGAACGACCCGTTCAACCTGGTGGTCGACACGTTCAGCGTCTGGTGGTCCACCGCCCTCTACCTCGCCGCGATGCTCGTCCTCGGGATGCACCTGTGGCACGGCACCTGGAGTTCCCTGCAGACCCTCGGCTGGACGCTGACCGCCAAGCGGCGTCAGGCAGCGAAGGCGGCCGCCATGGCCGTCGCCGTCCTCGTCGCCGGCGGCTTCTCGCTCTCCCCCATCGCCATCCAGCTCGGCCTCATCGGGACGTGAACGTGGCTCGGTCCGAGGTCTCTCGACCTGCGAGCCGATCGGTCCACTCCCGCATCACCGCGGGGTCGGTCGGGCGGGTGAGCAGGCTGACCACGACGTACGCCACGGCGCTGACCGCGAGGCCCGCGTAGACCGGCTCGTTGGCGAGGACGTCGCCGACGATCGCCATCGTCGCCAGGGTCGCGGCGGTGCCGGCGGCCATCGCCGCCACCGCGGCCGCGCCCGTCGCTCGGCGCCAGAGGAAGCCGCCGAGGATCGGGATGAGGAGGCCACCGACGAGGATGTCGTAGGCGATCGTCAGCGCTGAGACGACGTCGCTGAGGAGGGAGGCGATGACAACGACGACGATGCCGATCGCGACGACGTAGATCCGGTTGGCCAGCACGTCGTGCTCGGGGTTCTCCGCCTCGTCCTGGACGCGCGCGGGGGTGCGTCCGATCAGCCGGGCGAGGAGCGGCTGCACGTCGGTGCGGGCCACAGTCGCCGTCGCGATCAGGGCGCCCGAGGCGGTCGACATCATCGCGGCCACCGCCGCGGCGAGCACCAGGCCGGTGACGCCGACCGGGAGGATCGACTCGGCGATCGTGGCGTAGACGTCGTTGCGGTCCTCGACCGTGACGAACGTGGAGGCCGCGGTGCCGATCAGCGCGCCGGCCACCCCGTAGAGCAGGCAGTAGACACCGGCCGCGGTGCCGCCCCAGCGCGCGACCTGCGGCGAGCGGGCGGTGAAGACCCGCTGCCAGATGTCCTGCCCGATCAGCATCCCGAAGGTGTAGACGACGATGTAGGTGATCACGGTGCCGGTGCCGATCGCGCCGAGCTCGAACGCGGAGTCCGCCGCCCGAGCCTTGATCCCGTCGAGACCGCCGGCGTGGTTCCAGGTGAAGGGCAGCAGCAGTACGAAGATGCCGACGGTCTGCAGGACGAACTGCACCATGTCCGTCAGGGTGATCGACCACATCCCGCCGATCGTGGAGTAGATAACCACGATGACGCCGCCGATCAGCACGGAGACGACCCGGTCGGTCCCGAACAGGACGTTGAACACGGTCGCATACGCCATCGTGGAGGTGACCGCCAGCATCAGCGTGTACGCCACCATGACCACGCCCGAGGCAGCGGTCGCGCCGACCCCGTAGCGCAGTGCCAGCATCTGGGCCACGGTGAAGATCCGTAGCCGCTGGATCTTCCCGGCGAAGAACAGACTGAGCGCCAGGACACCGAGGGCGATCGCCGCCACCAGCCACGCCCCGGAGAGACCGTACTCATAGCCGAGCGCGACCCCGCCGACGGTCGAGGCTCCGCCGAGGACGAGCGCGGACAGGGTGCCGGTGTAGAGCACCGGTCCGAGCCGGCGGCCGGCGACGAGGAAGTCGGAGCTGTCCTTGGTCCGGGACTTGCCCCACCAGCCGAAGGCGACCATGGCGGCGAGGTAGATGACGATGATGGCGAGATCCATGAGAGGTCCGATCAGCTGGGGGCGAACATGCGGAGGATGGTCGGAAGAACCACGACAGCGGGGCCGCTGGTGGCGAAGGTGGCGGCGACGATCTCGCCGACGGTCTCGGGGGTCGCGGCGTGGACGGGGATGCCGAACGCCTCGGCCAGCAGGACGAAGTCGGGACGGGCGAGCTCGGTGGCGGTGGCGGCACCGAAGGCTCCGGTCATGTACTCGCGCAGGATCCCGTAGCCGCCGTCGTCGATGATCAGCCAGGTGACGTCGGCGTCGTGCTGGCGGGCGGTGGCGAGCTCGGCGATGGAGTACATCGCGCCGCCGTCGCCGGTGACCGCGAACGTACGCCGTCCGGTCCCGACCGCTGCGCCTATCGCCGAGGGAAAGGCCGGACCGAGGCCGCCGGACGCCTGCGCGGTGTGGAAGCCGCCGGAGCGTGAGTCCCAGGCCGACCAGGCCCAGTACGCCGCGATGGTCATGTCCCAGAAGGTGTCGGTGTCGTCGGGCACGGCCGCACGCAGGTCGGCGAGCAGCCGCTGCTCGGCGGCGAGGTCCTGGTCGTCGAGCCGGGCCTGAACCCGGGTGCGGAGATCCTGCGCGACTTGCGCACCGGATCGCCTCGAGCCCGGGCCGGCACCGGCACCCGGAAGCGCCGCGGCCAGGTCGGTCAGGGCCGCAGCGGCGTCGGCGTGGACGCCGAGCACGTCGTGGTTGGAGCCGAGCACGCGGGCTTCGGCGTCCACCTGGATCACCCGGCCACGAGGGACGAAGGTGCCGTAGTTGCTGGTCACCTCGCCGAACGAGGTGCCGATCGCGAGCAGGACATCCGCGTCGTCGAGCAGGTCGGTGGTGAACCGGTCCTCGATCCACGCGCCCGCGCTCAGCGGGTGCGTGAGCGGGATCGAGCCGTTGCCGCCGGCGGTCGAGACCACCGGCGCATCGAGAAGCTCGGCGATGGCGACCAGCGCCTGCGGGGCTCCGGCGGAGCGGCGTACGCCTCCCCCGGCGAGGATCACCGGGCGCTGGGCCGCAGCCAGCAGCCGAGCGGCCTCCGCGGCGGCCTCCGGCCGAGGCCGGCGCGGCGCGGGCACCGCTGCGGTCAGACCGGTGACAGGCGGCACCGTGACGTCCTCGAGGAGGACGTCCTGCGGGATCTCGACCCACACCGGCCCTGCCGGCGTCTCCTGGGCGGTGGCCCACGCATCGGCGAGCACGCCGGGGATGGCGGCAGCGTCCCGGACGACGGCGGTGGTCTTGGTGACGTTGCGGGCGCTGGTCTGCTGGTCGTCGAGCTGGTGCAGGTAGCCCTTCCGGGCACCGCCGAGCCCGTCGCGCGGGATCTGGCTGGTGATCATCAGGATCGGGACGCACGCGGCGTACGCCTCCTGGAGGGCGCCCAGCGCGGTGAGCGCCCCGGGTCCGGTGGAGCAGAACACCACGCCGACCTGGCCGGTCGTACGGGCGTATCCGTCGGCGGCGAAGACCGAGTTGTTCTCGACCCGGGAGGAGACGAAGGACAGGTCGCTGCGGCGGATGGCATCGAAGAGACCCAGCGCGTGCTGGCCCGGGATCCCGAACACGTACGTCGCACCGAGAGCGGTCAGGCTCTCGACGGTGACGTCGCCGCCGTTGCGCCCCATCACACTCCACCCAGATGGCGCATCGCGAGCAGCGAGACCAGGTCGTAGGCCACGTGAGAGGCCGCGACTCCGGTCAGCTCGGCATGGTCGTACGCCGGCGCGACCTCGACCACGTCGGCGCCGATCAGGTTCAGGCCGACGAAGCCGCGCAGGATCTCGAGCAGCTCGCGGGAGGTGAGCCCGCCGGCCTCGGGGGTGCCGGTGCCGGGGGCGTGCGCCGGGTCGAGGACGTCGATGTCGACCGAGACGTAGACGGGCCGGTTGCCGACCCGCTGCTTGATCTTCTCGACGACCTCGTCGACGCCCTGCCGGAAGACGTCGGAGGAGGTGACGATCCCGAAGCCGAAGCGACGGTCGTCCTCGAGGTCCTTCTTGCCGTAGAGCGGGCCGCGGGTGCCGACGTGGCACAGCGCCTCGGTGTCGAGGATGCCCTCCTCCACGGCCCGCCGGAACGGGGTGCCGTGGGTGTACTCGGCACCGAAGTAGGTGTCCCAGGTGTCCAGATGGGCATCGAAGTGCACCAGCGCGACGGGGCCGTGCCGCTCGGCGGCGGCCCGCAGCAGCGGTAGGGCGATGGTGTGGTCGCCGCCGATCGTCACCAGCCGGGTGCCGCCGGCCGTGAGCTCGAGCGCGGAGGCCTGCACGGTGTCGAGCGCCTCCTCGATGTGGAACGGGTTGGCCGCGATGTCGCCCGCGTCGACCACCTGGGCCGAGGCGAACGGCGAGACGTCCAGCGCCGGGTTGTAGGGACGCAGCAGTCGCGACGACTCCCGTACGTGCGCCGGGCCGAAGCGGGCGCCCGGACGGTAGGAGACGCCGGTGTCGAACGGCACTCCGACGACCGCGATGTCGGCGTGCTCCACCTGGTCGAGGCGGGGCAGCCGCGCGAACGTCGCGAAGCCGGCGTAGCGGGGGTTCTTGGAGGCGTCGACGGGCCCGATGGGCATGGGTGGTTCTCCTTGCATGGTGCGGTGTGGCGGGGTGGATCAGCCGACGACGGTGGCAGCGGGCACGGGCCCGTCGACCGAGGTGACCGGGGTGTTCGCAGCCGGTGCGGTCGGCACCAGCCGGGCTCCTTCGGGACCGTAGGCGTCGCGCGGTTCAGGGAAGGCGAAGAGCAGGCCGAGGTAGAGGAGCGCGCCGAGCCCCATGCCGAGCGGGATGGAGATGTCGACCCCGCCGGGGATCAGCGGTGCGGCCGGACCGACGAACTGGCCGGGCAGGTTCACGAAGGTGAGCGCGACGGCGGCTGCGATCAGCCAGGCGGCGAGGCCGCGCCAGTTCCAGCCGTGGGCGAACCAGTAGCGGCCCCCGCGCTGGCGGCGGTTGAAGACCTGCAGGGAGTCGGAGTCGTACCAGCCGCGCCGGACGTACCAGCCGATCATCATCACCATCATCCAGGGCACTGTGCAGCTGACGATGAGGACGGCGAAGGCGGAGATGCTGGAGACCACGTCGAAGACGAACCGGCCGATGAAGATCACCCCGATCGCGAAGACGCCGATCAGCACCGTCGACTGGACGCGGCTGAAGCGCGGGAAGACGCTGGAGAAGTCCAGCCCGGTGCCGTAGAGCGCGGTGGTGCCGGTCGACATGCCACCGATCAGAGCGATCAGGGCGACCGGGACGAAGTACCAGCCCGGCGCGATCGCGAGCAGGCCGGAGGCGTACGCGCCAGATGCGAAGATCTCGGGCTCGCGGGTGGCGATGATCGTCATGGTGACCAGCCCGAAGCAGAACGGTACGAGGGTGGCGATCTGCGCCAGGAACGCGGCGGCCATCGAGGAGCGTCCGGAGGTCTCGCGCGGGATGTAGCGGGCCCAGTCCCCCAGGAAGGCGCCGAAGCTGACCGGGTTGGACATCACGATCAGCGCCGAGCCGACGAAGGCCGCCCAGAAGCCGGGCTCGCCGAACGCCTCCGAACCGGAGCCGAACGCACCGGCGTAGCCGGGGTCGAAGTCGCCGGCGAAGGCGACGATGCCGATCAGGAAGAGCAGGGTCGCGGCGATCACGGCGATCTTGTTGACCAGCAGCATGAACCGGAAGCCGTAGATGCACACGACCAGGACGAGCACGGCGAAGAGGCCGTACGCCAGCGCCAGGGTCAGGTCGTTCTCCGGCAGCCCGACCGCGCGGTTGGCGCCGCCGACGAGCACGTCGCCCGAGCTCCACACCGAGATCGAGAAGAACGCGAGAGCGGTGAGCAGGGAGAGGAACGAGCCGACGATCCGGCCGTGCACGCCGAGGTGGGCCGAGGAGCTGACCGAGTTGCTGGTGCCGTTGCGCGGGCCGAACAGCGCCATCGGGGCGAGAACGACCGCGCCGAGCAACAGCCCGAGCAGCGTGGCCATCAGGCCGTGCGCGAAGGAGAGCCCGAAGAGGATCGGGAAGCTGCCGAGCACCACGGTGGCGATCGTGTTGGCGCCGCCGAAGGTGAGTCGGAACAGGTCGAGCGGGCGGGCGCTGCGCTCGGGGTCGGGGATCGGCTCGACGCCGTGCTGCTCGACCTCGGTGACCTTGGGCGGCGGCTGGTGCGGCGTGCTGGTGATCGGGTCCATGGGCACCGGGTCTCCTGGGATGCGGGTCGAGGGGGCCGAGATCTGCGTCACTGTAAGAGCACCGGGAACGCCCCCGCAATCGTTTCGTTCTTAACCTGGCTGTAATAGCTGTTGATATGCCGGTCAGATCTAGCGGATCCGTCATAATGGCATCCGATCCACGTCCCAGAGGATCGATCTGACCTTGGAGACGCTCTCAAAAAATGTCGAACGAAATCACGCCCGGCGTCCTCGACGGCACCGATGAGGCGATCCTCGTCCTGCTCGAGGAGGACGGTCGCCTCACCCACCGCGAGATCGCCGCCCAGGTCGGCCTCTCCCGATCAGCCGCGGCCACCCGGGTCCAGCGGCTGCTGACCGAGGGGCACATCGACGTACGCGGCGTCGTCCACCCGGCGGTCCTCGGGCATGACGTGCTCGCCCACGTCTCGGTCACCGTGGACGGCTCCGCGACCCAGGTCGCGCAGGCCGCCGCGGCGCGCGAGGACACCACCCTGGTCTCGATGACCAGCGGTCAGCATGCCCTGGTCCTGGAGCTGCGGGCGACCGACATCGGCCGCATCGACGATGCCCTCGCCGAGGTGCGCGCCATCGACGGCATCGTCACCACCGAGACCCTGCTCTACACCGAGGTCATCCGCGACGTGGCCGCCCCGGTCGGGCCCGCACCCGCAGCCGGGTCGCTCGACGAGACCGACTACGCCCTGCTGCGCGCGCTGCAGACCAACGGCCGCGCCTCCTACGTCGACCTGGCCGCGAGCGTCGGCCTCTCCCCCGCCGGCACCCGCCGGCGGGTGGTCCGGCTGCTCGACGGCAACGTCGTCCGGGTCGGCGCCGTCGTCCGTCACTCGGGTCAGGAGCGGCGTACGGCGACCGGGATCGGCCTCCGTCTCGACGGCGCCGCCCACCGCCCGATCGCCGAGCAGCTCGCCCGGCTCCCCTCGGTCACCTTCGTGGCCCGCACCCTGGGTCGCTACGACGCGCTGCTCACGGTCCACACCGCCACCTCCGGCGACCTCGTCGGGGTCCTCGACCACATCCGCGAGCTCGACGGCGTCCGCGAGGTCCAGACCTGGAGCCATCTCCGCTTCGTCAAGGAGACGTACGCCTCCCTGCACCTGGGCGGTGCCTGATACGGAGGCTCAGCCTCTGGGTGGGTGGATGCGCCGGACGGAAACCGCGTCCAGCGTCGCCGCGAGCGCGGCGGTGACATCGTCCGGATTCTCGCGCGCGACGCCGAGGAAGATCGCGTCGACGATCACGAGCTGGGCCATCCGGCTGGACATCGCGCCGTAGCGGAACCGGGTCTCACGGGAGACGGTGGCGAGCGTGGCGTCGGCGAGCTCGGCCAAAGGGGAGTCGGGGAAGTTGGTGACGGCGACGGTGAAGGCGCCCCGGCCGGCGGCGGCGTGCAGCGCGGAGATCGCCTCCTCGGTCTCCCCGGAGTGGGAGAACGCGATGGCCACGGCATCGGCCGGGAGCACCGCGGCGCTGGTGAGGGCGAGGTGGGCGTCGGCCCAGGCGTTGACCTGGTAGCCGATACGACGCAGTTTCTGCTGGAGGTCCTGCGCGGCCAGGCCGCTGGATGCCGATCCGTAGGCGTCCACGACCGAGGCGGTCGTGATCGCCGCCACGACCCGGTCGAGCTCGTCGATGTCGAGTCTGTCGGCGGTCTCCTCGATGGCTCGCGCCTCCTGATAGGCGAGCTTGCGTACGACGTCCCGACTCGTGTCAGCCGGGTCGATGTCCCCTTCGGAGACGCCGAACTCGATCCGGCGGCCGGCCTCGTTCGCGCCCGCCCGGGCCAGTGCCAGCCGGAACGCCGAATATCCGTTGAACCCCAGGCTGCGACACAGCCTGGTGACGGTGGCTGTCGAGGATTCGTGCCGACTGGCGAGCTCGGTGATGGTCAGCGCGGCGATCGCGCCCGGATCCGCCAGGGCCGCCTCTGCAAGGCGGCGCTCGCTCGGCCGTAGCCCGGGCAGGGCCTGCCGCAGGCGCACCAGGATGTCTTCGCTCATCGTCTCCTCGTTCGGCTCGACCACAACAAGTTGTCAATAATTGACCTATGACGGGTCGCAGCGGAAACATTTTGTCATAGGGTCGTGAGATCCGCGGGCGCACGCCACTGAAGGTGAGAGCCCGACCTCGTGGCCCCACCCTAGGAGGATCCGTGAGCACGCAGCGACGACACGGACAACGCACCCACGCAACGGTCGCCACCGCCCTCGCGGCCAGCCTGCTCGCAGCCGGCCTCGCCGGCTGCGGCAGCGGCGGCGAAGAGACCGCTGATGCCAACGGCACCCTCGTCTTCGGGATCTCTGCCGACCCAGCGCAGATGGTCCCCTGGACCGCGACCTCGACCCAGTCGATCCAGGTCCTGTCGCAGATCTACAGCCCCCTGCTCAACACCGACGCGGATGGCGTCCCGGAGGCCGGGCTCGCGGAGCTGCCGGAGATCTCGGAGGACGGGAAGACCTACACGTTCACCATCCAGGACGGCGTCACCTTCGGGGACGGGTCCGCCCTCGACTCCGCCGATGTGAAGTACACCTACGAGAAGATCATCGATCCCGCCTCGAGCGCGAGCTCGGCGTCGTACTTCGCTTCTGTGGCCGGCATCGAGGCGCCTGACCCGCAGACCGTCGTGGTGACCCTGAAGCAGCCCGACGCCTCCTTCGTCTCCGGACTCACCGGGGTGAACACCGCGATCGTTCCGTCCGACGTGGACCAGAAGAGCCTGGAGTCCAAGCCGGTCGGTTCGGGGCCCTACCAGTTCAAGAGCCGCACCCCGAACGAGTCGATCACGCTCTCGCGCAACGCCGACTACTTCGCGGGCGAACCCGGCGCGGCGACGGTCGAGTTCCGCGTCATCCCCGACGAGCAGTCGATGGTTTCCTCGCTGAAGACCGGCTCGGTGGACGTGGCGATCTTCGACAACCCGGTGACCGCCAAGACGGCGACCTCGGCCGAGACCACGAGCATGACGGTCGACTCGCTGTCGTACCACGTGCTGCAGCTGCGGGCGACCTCACCGACGCTGTCGGACCCCAACGCCCGGCTCGCGATCCAGTGCGCCATCTCCCGCCAGGACGTGATCGACTCAGCGGCTCTGGGATCGGGTAAGCCGAGCGGACCGATCACCTCGCCGGAGTACCGCTCCGACCCGGAGGCGCAACCGTGCCCCGAGCAGGACCTCGACAAGGCGAAGGACTACCTGGCCAAGGCGGGCAAGCCGAACGGGTTCACGCTGAACCTGATGACCTCCCAGGGTCTCTACTCCACCGCGGTGGACGAGGCGCAGAACCTCCAGGCACAGCTCGGCAAGGTCGGGATCAAGGTCGAGGTCGAGGCGCTGGACTCCAACGCCTACGTCGAGCGTTGGCTGGCGGCCGACTTCGATGCCGCGATCGCGATGAACGGCGGCAGCTCGGACCCGAACACGATGTACGGCCGCTACTTCACCAAGGCGGGCAGCTTCAACAAGGTCGCCGGCTACAGCACACCGGAGCTCGACAAGCTCTTCGCCGAGGGCATCGCCACTACTGACACCGCTGCCCGCAAGCCGATCTACGCGGAGATCTCCCAGCAGCTGGTCGACCAGGCGGCCTGGGTGTGGCTGTTCACCCCGGAGATGTACGTCGTGACCAACAAGCGCGTCAAGGACCTGGAGGCGCGCACTGACGCCTCGATCGCGACGCTGTGGAAGGCGTCGGTCTCCTGAGCGCCGTATCGAGCCTGACTCACCGGGCCGGCGCTCTCGGGCGCCACCCGGTGGCACGGCGTGCCGGGGAGGCGGCGGTGACGCTCATCGGGGTCTCGATACTCACCTTCGTGCTGCTGCGGGTGGTCCCCGGGGACCAGATCACCGCGGCGTACGGCACGGCTGCAGGTGACCTCTCCCCGGAGCAGCTGCAGGCGCTGGAGGCCTACTACGGCCTCAACGAGCCGCTCCTGTCCCAGTACCTGGGGTGGCTCGGCGGCGTGCTCACCGGCAACCTCGGGGTCTCGGCGACCTCACACCTGAGCGTGCTGTCGATGACCGCCCAGTCCCTGCCGAACACCATCGAGCTGGCCGTGCTCGCCATCGGGATCGGCCTCGTCCTCGGCGTACCGGGCGGGATGCTGGCAGCGAGCCGCCCCGGACGTGCGCGCGACCAGATCAGCCAGCTGACCAGCCTGGTCGCACTGTCGGTGCCGTCGTTCCTGCTCGCCGCCGCGGTGTCGAGCTGGCTGGTGAACACGATCGGCTGGTATCCCAACGGCGAGGGCTACCGCACACTCAGCGAGGACCCGGTCCTCAACCTGCAGCAGATGCTGCTACCTGCGCTCGTCCTCGGGATCAGCATCGCCCCGCCGATCCTTCAGACAACCCGCGCCGCGATCCTCACCGTCCGTTCGGAGGACTTCATCCGGACCGCCCGTGCCAAAGGCGTGCCGGCCCGACGGCTGCAGGTGCGACACATCCTCCGCAACGCGTTGATCCCGGTGGTGACGATGAGCGGCCTGCAGTTCGGCTTCCTCCTCGGCGGGGCCCTGGTGGTCGAGCAGATCTTCGCGATCCCCGGCATCGGGCGCCAGGTGCTGCTCGGCCTCGAGCAGAAGGAGTACGCCGTGGTCCAGTCGACGGTGCTGGTGATCGCGGTGATGTTCGTCCTGGTCAACCTCCTCACCGACGTCATCTACCGGCTGGTCGACCCGAGGGTGCGAGTTCAATGAGCGCGGCAGCAGACATGCACGAGGTGCCTGAGGTCCCCACGACGCGGGCCTCCGGCCGGTGGCGCCAGGCATTTCGTACGCCGGGCGGGATCGTCGGCCTCGTCCTGATGACGATCGTGACGACGCTCGCGGTCTTCGCCGCGGTCGGGGTCGGACCGGATCCGGCCGCCCAGAACGTGCCCGATGCCCTTCAGGCTCCGAGCGGGAGCCACTGGTTCGGCACCGACCAGTTCGGCCGGGACATCTTCGCGCGGGTCTGCTCCGGCCTGGCCAACTCGCTGCGCGTCGCGATCGTCTCGGTGACCGTGGCGGCGCTCGGCGGGGTGCTGCTCGGGATCCTGGCCGGCTACTACCAAGGAATCCTCGACCGGGCGGTCGGCGTGATCACCAACGTGCTGTTCGCCTTCCCCTCGCTCCTGCTCGCTCTCGCCCTGGCCGCCACCCTGCGACGCAGCTGGCTGACGGTGGCGATCGCGATCGCCGTGGTCTATCTCCCGATCTTCGCGCGAGTCGCCCGCGGCCCTGTCCTGACGCTGCGCCACGCCGAGTACGTGCTCGCCGCTACGGCCGTCGGCCGCACTCGGCTCTCCACCCTCTTCGTGCACGTGCTCCCGAACATCCTCGGCATCCTGGTCGTCCAGGTCACCCTGTCGCTGTCGTGGGCGATCCTGACCGAGGCGGCGCTCAGCTTCCTCGGTTTCGGCACGCCTCCCCCGGCGGCTTCGCTCGGCGGCATGATCTATGAGGCGCAGACGCTGACCAGCGTCGCTCCGTGGATGCTCTACGCCCCCGGTGCCGCGTTGATCCTCGCCGTGGTGGGCCTGAACCTGCTCGGCGACGGACTCCGGGCCGCGCTCGACCCACGAGGAGGCCGCAAGTGAACCCAGAGGACGAGTCGATGCTCGACGCGCTCACCACCGAGGCGTCGAGCCCACCGGGCGGACCGGAGATCGACCAGCTCTCCGTCACCGACCTGATCGCGTTGATGAACGAGCGCGACGCGACGGTCGCCACCGCCGTACGCTCCGTGCTGCCGTCGATCGCGGCGGCAGTCACCGCGGCGGCCGCTCGGATGCGGGACGGCGGGCGGCTGATCTACGTGGGCGCGGGAACCTCGGGCCGGCTCGGGGTGCTCGACGCCTCGGAGGTGCCGCCCACCTTCGGGCTCGACGACGTCGTCGTCGGCGTCATCGCCGGCGGCCCGGCGGCGCTGCTCAGTGCGGCGGAAGGGATCGAGGACGATGACCAGGCCGGTGCTGCCGACCTGGCCGCGCTCGGGGTCGGGCCGCTCGACACGGTCGTAGGGATCGCCTCCAGCGGACGTACGCCCTATGTCCTCGGCGCCCTCGCGCACGCTGCCGACAACGGTGCGCTCACCATCGGGATCGCCTGCAATCTCGGCACACCAGTGGCGCGCGTCGCCACCCATGGCATCGAGGTGCCGGTCGGCCCCGAGGTCGTCTCCGGGTCGACCCGGCTCGGCGCCGGCACGGCCACGAAGATGGTGCTCAACATGATCTCCACCGCCACCATGGTGCAGCTCGGGAAGACGTACGGGTCGCTGATGATCGACATGAGGGCCAACAACGCCAAGCTTCGGCATCGGGCGGTCCGGATGGTCACCGAGGCCACCGGGGCCGACGACGCGACCGCGGTCCGGGCGCTCGACGAGTCGGGCTGGCACGCCAAGCTGGCGATCGCGACGATCCTCACCGGCCTCTCCCCCGCCGAGGCGTCACAGGCGCTGGAGCTGGCCGGTGGCCGGCTGCGGACCGTCATCGAGGAGCGTGGCTGATGCGCGTGCTCGGCATGATCTCCGGGACCTCCCACGACGGGATCGACGTCGCGATCGTCGACTTCGACATCGACGCGGACGTGCTGCGCGCACGGATCGTCCACCACAGCTCGGTGCCCTACCCGCCCGATCTGAGGAAGCGGCTCATCGAGGCCCTGCCTCCTGCGCCGGTCGGTTTCGACGTCGTGTGCGAGCTCGACACGCTGATCGGACAGGCGTTCGCCGCTGCCGCGAGGCAGGCGGTCGAGGAGGCCGGCTCGGTCGACGTCGTCTGCACCCATGGCCAGACCGCCTTCCACTGGGTCGAGGGCGGCCGAGCGCTCGGCACGCTTCAGATCGGGCAGCCCGCCTGGATCGCCGAGGCAACCGGCGCGACGGTCGTCTCAGACGTACGCTCCGCCGACATCGCCGCCGGCGGGCAGGGTGCACCGCTGGTGCCCCTGCTGGACGTCCGGATGCTGGCGCCGCTGGCCGAGGACGGGACCGTCGCAGCCGCGCTCAACCTCGGCGGTATCGCCAACATCACCGTGTGCCGACCAGCCACGGATCCTGTCGCGTGGGACATCGGGCCCGCCAACGCGCTCATCGACGCCGTGGTGACCGACGCGCCCGGAGCGGCCAGCTTCGACCGCGACGGCGAGCTCGCCGCCGCCGGCACCGTGGTCCCGGTGCTGCTCGACGACCTGCTCGACTCGCCCTTCTTCGGGCAGCCGGCTCCGAAGAGCACCGGCAAGGAGCTGTTCAACCTCGACTACGTCCGGGCCGGCCTCACGCGGACCGGCCTGAAGCCGTCGCTTCCCGACCTGGTCGCGACCCTCACCGAGCTCACCGCGGTCTCCGTGTCCCAGGCGGTCACCCGGGCCGGCGTCGAGGTGCTGGTCGCTTCGGGTGGCGGCGTACGGAACCCGGTTCTGATGCGACGGCTCGGCGAGCTCCTCCCCGGCGTGCGGGTCATCACCAGCGACGCCCTCGGCGTGCCGTCGGACACCAAGGAGGCGATCGCCTTCGCCCTCATCGGATGGGCGAGCGTCCACGGGCTCCCCGGCAACGTGCCCAGCTGCACCGGAGCGATCGGCCTCCGCGTCCTCGGCCAGATCATCCCCGCGAGCGCACCCCCTCCTCGGATCGATGCCTGGCCCGAGACGCTGGTGTTCGAACGATGAGCGGCAGCCAACCACTCCAGGCGTGCGCCGACCGCCTGCTGACCATCGGCGGCGACGGCAGCCACCCGGCCGGCGGAATTCTCGGGCTGCGTACGCCGAACGGGTCGGAGGTCGTGGCCGCCGGCTGGGCACGTCTGCCCTCGGCCGACGATCCCGGGGTGCCGATGCGACCTGACCACATGCTCGACCTCGCCTCGGTCACCAAGCTCGCCGCGACCACAGCGATCACGATGCGGCTGGTCGCCTCCGATGACCTGCGGCTCGGCGACCCGGTGAGCCGCCATCTGCCCGCCTTCCGCGGTGCGGGGAAGGACGCCGTCACCATCGAACAGCTGCTGACCCACACCGCCGGCCTTCGACCGTGGTGGCCCCTCTACGCCGAGGCCGACGGGAGCCGAAGCGAGGCGATCCAGCTCGTCGAGCGGCTCCCGCTGGCCTACGAGCCCGGCGCCGGTTGGACCTACTCCGACCTCGGCATGATCCTGCTCGGCGCGGTGATCGAGCAGGCCACCACGCTCCGGTTGGACGAGGCGTACGGCCAACTGGTGGCCACCCCGCTGGGACTCTCCGCACGCTACGGCCCGGTCGCCCCGGATCGCGCCGCCACCAGCGCGGACAGCGATGCCTATGAGTACGCCATGCTCGCCACCGACGAGCCGCACCCGGTCGGCATCCGTCCGGCTCGTTTCTCCGGATGGCGCGACCATCACCTCCGGGGAGAGGTCAACGACGGCAACACCGCCCACGCCCTCGACGGCGTCGCCGGGCACGCCGGACTGTTCGCCACCGTCGATGACCTGCTGACGTACGGGACTGCTCTGTGCGAGGGGACCTTCGTGCCACGCGAGGTGGTCGACCGCTTCGCGACGCCCCACCCGAAGCATCCTGAGCAGGCGCTGGGCGGCTTCCTCGGCCAGGTCGGCGACGTCCGCTACCTCCAGCATCCCGGCTTCACCGGCACGTACCTCGCCATCGCACCCGACACCGGTGTCGTCGTCGCCGGCGGCGCGACCCGGCTGCACGGTCCGCTCGGCCGGCTCGACCACAACCCCACCCGGCTCCCCGACGTCGTGCCCGGCACCGAGATCATCTCGGTGCTGCTCGACGCGGCCGGCCTCCAGGAGGACCGATGACCCCCGTCCTGTCCGTGCGCGGCCTATCGGTCACCTTCGACACCAGCCAAGGACCGGTTCAGGCGCTCGACGACATCTCCCTCGACCTCGCGGCCGGAGAGACCGTCGCCGTCGTCGGCGAGTCCGGCTCCGGCAAGTCCACGCTCGCCTCCTGCCTCAACCGGCTTCTCGCCGACAACGGCCGGATCACTGCCGGCACCATCGCCCTCGGCGACCAAGACATCACCCGAGCACCCGAGTCGGCCATGACGGAGATCCGTGGCCGACGCATCGGCCTGGTGCCGCAGGACCCGATGACCAACCTCAACCCCGTGATGACCGTCGGCGCACAGATCACCGAGGCGCTGGAGGTCCACGGTCTGGCGTCCGGGCGCAAGGCCCGCGAACGCGCCATCGAGCTGCTCGGCCAGGCCGGTATCGACCGCCCCGCCGCCCGCTACCGTCAGTATCCACACGAGTTCTCCGGCGGGATGCGGCAACGTGTGCTCATCGCGATGGCGCTCGCCTGCCGCCCCGAGGTTCTCCTCGCCGACGAGCCGACCTCCGCGCTCGATGTCACGGTGCAGCGCCGCGTCCTCGACCAGATGACCACGCTCACCACCGAGCTCGGCACCGGCGTGCTCCTCATCACCCACGATCTCGCCCTGGCCGCCGAGCGCGCCGACCGGGTCATCGTCATGCACCGCGGCCGGATCGTCGAGAGCGGCGACGCGGCCGCGATCATTGCTTCTCCCCAGCACGAGTACACCCAGCGGTTGCTGGCCGCCGCGCCCGCGATGTCCGCGGTCAAGGTCGCATCACCGACCACCGCCGAGGAGACCGAGACCCTCCTGGAGGTGTCCGGTGCCGTACGCCGCTACCGGATCCGCGGGCAACGCGAGCCGCTCCGCGCCGTCGACGGCATCGACCTGACCATTTCCAAGGGACGTACGGTCGCCATCGTCGGCGAGTCCGGATCCGGCAAGTCCACCGCCGCCCGGCTCGCGCTTCGCCTCGAACGGGCCGACGCCGGCACCATCCGCTACCGCGGCACCGACCTGGCCGGCCTGCGCGGCAAGGACCTCCTCGCCTATCGGCGCGCCATCCAGCCGGTCTTCCAGAACCCGTACGCCTCCCTCGACCCGCGCTACACGATCGCTCAGGTCATCTCCGAACCGCTGCGCGTCCACGGCGTCGGCGACGCCACCACTCGCCGCAAGGCTGTGGAGACGCTGCTCGACAGGGTTGCCCTGCCCGCGGCGTACGCGGACCGCCGATCGCACGAGCTCTCCGGCGGTCAACGCCAACGCGTCGCGATCGCCCGCGCCCTCGCTCTCGACCCCGAGCTCGTCGTCATGGACGAGGCCGTCAGCGCCCTCGACGTGCTCGTCCAGGAGCAGATCCTCGACCTGATGGTCGGCCTGCAGCGGGACCAGGGCCTCTCCTACCTCTTCATCAGCCACGACCTCGCCGTCGTCCAGCTCGTCGCCCACCACGTCTACGTCATGCGGGCCGGCAAGATCGTCGAGAGCGGCGACCCAGCCACCGTCTTCCACTCCCCGCAGGATCCCTACACCCAGCAGCTCGTCGCCGCCGTACCGCGGCCCCGCCAGCAGGCGTCCTAGCGCTGGCCGCGGGCGGCCGGCTCTAGTCCGCCTCGGAGATCTGACGCAGGGTGGCGACGATCTTGCACTCCGGCCAGTACGTCGCGTGCAGCTGCGCGAACTCTCGCTGCCCGGCGATCGCCTCCTCGAGGGTGTCGTAGCGCGTCAGCGCCCAGCCGCCGACGACCTCCTTGGCCTCGGCGTACGGGCCGTCGACCCGGGTGACCTCGCCCTTCTCCACCAGGAAGTTCACCGCGTCCTCGCTGCCGTAGAGACCTCCACCGTCGAGAAAGTGTCCAGCGGCCGCCTGCTCGCCGATGTAGTCGTCCATCGCCTTGAACAGGGCCTCCGGCGCCGAGCCGATTCCCTCTTCCATCCTCACGAAGCCCATGAAACGGGGCATGATGTGCTCCTCAGTTCGGGGCCAACCGCTTCTCGGTGGCCGACACCTGTGCGTCGAACCACATCGTTCTCCTTCGACATGGACATCGGAAGAACTTTCGACCGGCCTCCGAGGCCGCCGACATGCCGGCGCTCAGGCGTTGGCGGTCTCGGACTCGGGCGCCGGCTCCTGCGCCGGGGCGATCTTGCCGCCGGCCTTGCGCACCGCGATCACGACGATCACCGCGGCAACGGCGAAGAGCAGGCCGTACGCGGCCACCGACTCGGCCTCGAAGTTGCGCAGCAGCGTACGTCCGTTGGTGACCAGGATGATGCTGCCGACCAGGCCGCCGAGGACGGGCAGCGAGAGGTGCTTGACGAGGTAGGCGGCGAACGGGGCAGCGATCACGCCACCGATGAGGAGGCCGGCGATGACACGCCAGTCGAGCGCCTCTCCGGCCAGTCCGATGAGGAATCCAACGCTTGCCGAGAGGGTCGTGACGAACTCGGCGGTGGAGACCGAGCCGATCACCTTGCGCGGGTGCAGGGTGCCGCTGGAGATCAGGGTCGGCGTGGTCACCGGACCCCAGCCGCCACCACCGGTGGCGTCGATGAAGCCGCCGAAGAGACCCAGCGGCGCGAGCAGGCCCAGCCCGGGGCGACGGCCCGGGATGAAGACCGGCGGCTTGCCGAAGACGAAGCGGGCGATGATGTAGACGCCCAGGACGAGCAGGAGACCGGCCACCCAGGGTGTGGCGCTCTCGGTGGAGATGCTGGAGAGGACGGTCGCGCCGGCGAAGGCGCCGATGCCGCCCGGGATCGCGATCTTGCCCACGACCTTCCAGTCGACGTTGCCGAGCCTCCAGTGGGACACGCCCGAGACGAACGTCGTGCCGACCTCGGCCAGGTGCACCGATGCCGAGGCGACCGCAGGTGCGACCCCGGTCGCGACCAGCAGAGTGCTCGAAGTGACGCCGTACGCCATGCCCAGCGACCCGTCGACCGCCTGGGCCGCGAGACCGACGAGCGCGAAAATGATGAGCCGCTCCATGCGGACCTCCTCTGTGCGATCGAAAATGTCGAAGTAGTAATGTAACGCTATTTACTACACATAGTTGGATCGGGGTGCTGAGGCGTTTCGATGGGCGGACGGCCCTGCTCGCTCGTCAAACCGCCTTCCCCCGCTGGTCGAGCCGCCTTGCCCCGCTGGCCGAGCCGCCTTGCCCCGCTGGTCGAGCCGCCGGAGCCGCTAGGCGGAGGCGTGTCGAGACCAACACGGTCCGCTTCTTCGGGAAAGCTCGCTTAGCGGCTGTTCTTCGTTTCAAGGTTCGCCGCCGACCCTTGCTTTGAGTGTTTCTCGATCGCGCGCCGCGTCAAGGACGCCCTTCGGGCGCCGCTTCGCGGTGGCCTTCGGCCATCCTTGACCCGGCACCCGATCGAGAAAGATTTCGCCTATAACGGGGCGGCGGCGAGAGAGTGGCGCGGAGCTCCGTTGCTTGTTCGCTGACTGCGTAACTGGGTCTGACCTGCTTAAATAGGTCGCGCCACGGTCGCCTTGCGCATATAATAAAGCCTATGTACGAGACCATCGACCACTTCCTCGCAGGGCCGCCTCCGGGTGCGTCCGAGGCTGAGCTGGTCGACTGGATCTCGCGTCTCGAAGAGATCAAGTGCACCGCTGAGGCTGTCCAAGCAGAAGCGGCAGTACGTCTCGACGAAGTCGTTCGCGAGCGCCAATCAGAGGCTGGGGTACCGGCCCGCAGACTGGGCGAGGGCGTCGCCTCCCAGATCGCCTTGGCGCGGCGGGTCTCGCCCGAGAAGGGCGCCAAACTGCTCGGACTGGCGAAGATCCTAACCACCGAAATGCCGCACACCTTCGCCCTCATGAAGGCAGGTCTGTTCTCCCAATGGCAGGCCACCACCCTCGCCCGTGAGACCGCGTGCCTCTCGCTCGATGACCGCAAGGTCATCGACTACCAGCTCTGCGCCACCGGCCCGGGTGGCGAACCGGCCAAGGCGGTGTCGATGGGGCTGCGGCAGCTCGAGAACGCCGCCAAGAAACTCGCCATCACCCTCGACCAGGCCTCCCTCGTCGCCCGCGCCGCCAACGCGGAGAAGGACCGCCGCGTCAGCCTCCGGCCGGCCCCGGACACCATGACCTGGCTCGGTGCCCTGCTCCCGGTCAAGGACGGCGTCGCCGTCTTCGCAGCACTCGATCAAGCAGCCAAGACCGCTGCGGCCGCCGGTGACGAGCGGACCCGTGGCCAGGTCATGGCCGACACCCTCGTCGACCGGATCACCGGCCGCAGCACCACCGATGCGAAGCCTCGGATCGAGGTCAAGATCGTGATGACCGCCGACTCCCTCACCGGCGACGCGGATCAGCCGGCCCTGGTCGAGGGCTACGGCCCCGTCCCCGCGACCTGGGCCCGTGAGGCGCTCGCTGATGCCGAGGTCTTCGTCCGGCGCCTGTTCACCGACCCCGCCGGTCGGCTGGTCGCCATGGAATCACGTGCCAGGAAGGCACCCGACGGGCTCGCGGAGTTCATCGCGACCCGTGATGGCGGGATCTGCCGGACCAACGGCTGCGATGCCCCGATCCGCAACATCGATCACGTCGAACGCCACGCTGACGGCGGCGAAACCAGAGCCGAGAACCTGCAGGGTTTGTGTGAAAGGTGCAATCAGGCCAAGGAAGCCGTCGGTTGGCAAGCGAGGCCAGGACCCGACGGCAGCATCATCACCACCACACCCACGGGCCACACCTACATCAGCCCGCCACCAGACACCTGGCCACCGGATCCACCATTGTTGTCGCCGGCAGAACGCAGGCTGCGCGACGTACTCCACATACACCGCCTCGCGGCCTGAGGCCCCGGGGTCCCGGGGTCCCGAGAACTTTCTTCGGATCGGTGCTTGACCTTGACGCTACGTCAGGGCTGCACGCTTCTTTCACGGCCCCAAACAGGAGCCACCAACCGATCCAAGGGAGCACCACCATGAACAACCTCCTCAGCCGCCTCGTAGGTGACAAGAAGGACTGGAAGCGCATGGAAGCCCGCGCGGCCGAGCTACCCGCCGACTACCGCACCGTCTATGCAGAGATGAAGAGCTACATGTGGCGCTTCACCGCCGGCGACGGCATGGACATCGTCACCATCCTCCGCGAGGTCCTGGACCTGTTCGAGACCGAGGCCGCCGCTGGGCGTTCGGTCATCGAGGTCACCGGGACCGACCTGGCCGCCTTCTGCGACGCACGGCTGCCCGAGCAGCACGACACCTACCGCGCCAAGCTCCGCGCCAACCTCAACGAGGTCGCCCAGAAGATCGTGTGAACCCGGCGATGCTCCCCGCACCGTCCCCTGTCGCGAGCCGAAAAGGCCGCTCGCGACAGGGGATACGTTCTTCGCGGGTCGAAATGTCGGGATAAGACTGTGGTTCACCTCTTCCGCATGGTCCACTGTGACGCACATCTCACCGGGTCGACCGTGGCGGCGGCCCCGCATGTTGGAGGAACACAGTGAACGACTCGGCCCTACTCTCGGTCGGCCTCCCCATCGCCTTGGCCATCATCATGTTCGGTCTGGGCCTGAGCCTGACCCCGGGAGACTTCCGTCGGGTCGTACGCACTCCGCGAGCCGTCTTCGTCGCGCTCACGCTCCAGATCGTGGTTCTGCCGATGATCGCGTTCGGACTCGTCGTGGTCGCGGACTTGGATCCGCTGATCGCTGTCGGGGTGATGCTGCTGGCCGCCTCGCCGGGCGGTACGACGGCGAACCTGTTCAGCCACCTGTTCCGTGGCGACGTCGCGCTCAACGTGACGCTGACGGCGGTCAACTCGGTGCTCGCGGCGGTCTCGATCCCGTTGATCACCAACGCGGCGATCAACTACTTCGACGCCGGCGACACCCTGGGGCTGCAGTTCGGCAAGGTCATCCAGGTCATCGCGATCGTGCTGGTTCCGGTCGGCATCGGGATGCTGGTGCGGAGCCGGTCAGCGACGTTCGCCGCGCGGGCGGATCGTCCGGTGCGGATCTTCTCGATCGTCGTACTGGTCATGGTCTCGGTCGGCGCGATCCTCGGTGAGCGGGAGAACATCGCCGACTACCTCCGCGAGGTCGGCGTGGTCGTGACGCTGTTCTGCTGCGCGAGCCTCTGCCTCGGCTACCTCGGCGCTCGGGTGTTCAAGCTCGGCCAGGCGCAGGCGATCGCCACCTCGATGGAGGTCGGGATCCACAACACCACCGTGGCCCTCACCATCGCGCTCAGCGTGCTCGACAACACCACCGTCGCGATCCCGGCCGCGGTCTACAGCATCGTGATGTACGTCCTCGCCACCGCCTTCGGCTTCCTCATCACCCGTTCGCGAATAGCACGACCCGCCGCGCCGCACGACGTCACCACCTGACCCCCGCATCGCATCCTCGACATCGCCTCGGCGCGGGAAGGAGTACCAGGCTCCGACCGCGCCGAGGGCGAGGAGGAACAGGCAGACAAGCGTGAAGGCCGCGTTGACCGCCTCGACACCATCGGCCGGGACCTTGGCGGCGAGCACCGCCTCACCGAGCCCGGGCGGCAGGATCGCGGTGAGAAGCGTGAGGGCGACGGCAAGGCTGAGTACGTTGCCGGTGTTCTGCAGCATCAGCCGCGTCGCGTTGACGACGCCCAGCGCGTCCTCGGGTGCGCGTTCCAGGAGGACGGTGGCATTGGTGCCGATGAACAGACCGGTCGCCAGGCCGACGATCGCGAGCGTCCCCATCACCATCCAGGTCAGCTCGAGATGGATGGCGAGCGCGACCAGGGCGACGCCACACGTACCAACCACCGATCCTCCGGACATGATCTGATGCGGCGTCCAGCGGCGCGAGAGCCAACCGAGTGTCAGTGAGGCACTGATCATCCCGACCGGCATCGGCAGCAGCATCATCCCCGCCGTCCCCGGGGCGACGCCGACGACGCTCTGGAAGTAGAGGCTGGCCAGCACGATCAGCGGGAACCTTCCGGCCCCCGTGAAGAAGCCCGCGAGAAAGAGCTTCCCGACACGGCGCATGACGGTGATGTCGAGCACCGGCGCGGTCGCTCGCCGTTCGACGAACAGCAGGACCGGGACCAGGAGGACCGATCCGAGGACGCATCCGATGACCAGGGGGTGCAGCCACCCGAGGTCGGTCAGCGACGTGATCCCGAGGGTCAGCATGACCACGCCGACCATGATCACCAGGTTGCCGGGGAGGTCGAGACCGCCGGCGCGCTTGACCACCACCGGTCGCGGCAGCAGCACATGTCCCGCCACCAGCGCGATCAGGCAGACCGGCACGTTGAACCAGAACACCCACTGCCAGCCGACGTGGTCGACGATCAGCCCGCCGACCGTCGGCCCGACCAGGTTGGCGGTTGGGAACGAGGCGGCGTACAGGCCCATCGCGCCTCCCAGGGCGGAGCGCGGGAAAGCCTGATGGATGAGGGTGGCGCCGTTGCCGATGAGCACCGCGCCGCCGATCGCGGCGACCACCCGGAGCCCGATGAGCACCTCAACGTTCGGAGCGAAGCCGGCCAGCAAGCTCGCCAGCGAGAAGAGGACCAGTCCGCCCAGGTACAGGCTCCGCTGCCCCCAGACGTCGCTGAGGCGGCCGAAGAGGAGCAGGCAGGCGGTGTTGGCGACCATGTAGGACAGCAGGAGCCAGCTCCCCTCCGCCGAGCTCACCTCGAACTCCCGGCTCAGCGTCGGCAGCGCGACGTTGAGAGAGCTCGCGTTGAGCGCCATCACCGCGCTGACCAGGCAGACCACGATCAGGGTGGAACGCGCGGCTCCCGTCACTTCGGTGGGTTCGGACTCGCTCATTCCACCTCCCGCGCCGTCCGAGACGGCGCCACCTGCGTCGTACGTCACGGCACGACGCTGCGCCGAACGGGTGTCACGAGAAGAAAGTCCGATATCCGGATTGTGACCCTTGACACACTCGTTTGGCGACCCAATGATGAATCTCATCCTAGAGCGTGATTCTAGATTGAGCCACCAACATCGGCGACCGACAGCCGGTCGCGGACACGAACGGGAGGGTCCGATATGAGAGCACCAACTGGGTCCGCGAATGAGCCGCTTCTACGCATCGAGGACCTCCACGTGGAGTTTCGGACCGGGGGCGGCACGGTCGAGGCGCTCAACGCCGTCGACCTCTGGATCGATGCGGGCGAGACCGTCGCCGTCGTCGGTGAGTCCGGCTCCGGCAAGAGCGTCACGGCGCTCGCTGTGCTCGGCCTGCTGGGCAACGGCCGGGTCAGCGGCGGTCGGATCACCTGGGACGGCAGGGACATCACCGGAGCCGACAACCACGACATGCGCACCGTGCGGGGCAAGGACATCTCGGTGATCTTCCAGGACCCGATGACCTCTCTCGACCCCCTCTTCACGATCGGGCACCAGCTCGTCGAGGCCTACCGGATCCACCACGACGTCTCGAAGCGGAAGGCACGCGAGCGCGCGGTCGAGCTGCTGGACCTCGTCGGCATCCCCGAGCCCGAGACCAAGTTCAAGGCGTACCCCCACCAGCTCTCGGGCGGCCAGCGGCAACGGGTCATGATCGCCGGCGCGCTGGCCTGCGACCCGCGCCTGCTCATCGCCGACGAGCCGACCACCGCCCTCGACGTCACCGTCGAGGCCCAGGTCCTGGCGCTGATCCGCGACCTCCAGGACCGAACCGGGGTCGGGCTGATGCTGATCACCCACGACATGGGTGTGGTCGCCGAGATGGCCGACCGGGTCGTCGTCTTCTACGCCGGACAGGTCGTCGAGACCGGCACTGCCGACGAGATCCTCGACCGGCCGCAGCACCCCTACACCCAGGCGCTGCTCGATGCGATCCCGCGACGCGACACCCCGCGCGATGAGGAGATGCCGGCGATCCCGGGCGCCGTGCCTGCCCTCAACGAGATGCCCACCGGCTGCCGCTTCGTCACCCGCTGCTCCGAGGCCGGCCCCGAGTGCGACGCCCCCCAGCCGCTGCGCGACGTCGCGGGCCGACAGGTCCGCTGCTGGCGTCCGGACGAGGAGCGCGGTGCCCTCGCGCCGTTGGCGGAGGTGGCCCGATGATCGTCCCCGGCGCCGCTCCCCTCGTCGAAGCACACGATCTCGTCAAGCACTTCGGCGACGGCAAGGGCCTGTTCACCCCGAACCGCCCACCCGTACGCGCCGTCGACGGCGTCTCCCTGACCATCAGGCGCGGCGAGACCCTCGGTCTGGTCGGAGAGTCGGGCTCCGGCAAGTCGACACTCGGGCGTCTGATCCTCCGGCTGATCGAGCCGACCAGCGGTTCGGTCACCTTCGACGGTCAAGACATCGCCACACTGCCGAAGAACAGGCTGACGCAGCTCCGCAAGCGGATGCAGCTCGTCTTCCAGGACCCGTTCAGTTCCTTCAATCCACGGATGACCATCGCCCAGGTGCTGACCGAGCCGATGGTGGTCCACGGCATGGGCGACAGGGCCGGGCGGATCAAACGCGCCAAGGAGTTGCTCGACCTGGTCGGCCTCCCCTCGTTCGCGCTGGAGCGCTACCCCCACCAGTTCTCCGGTGGCCAGGCGCAGCGCATCGGGATCGCCCGAGCGCTCGCCACCGACCCCGACCTCATCGTCTGCGACGAGGCGGTCAGCGCACTCGACGTCTCCGTCCAGGCGCAGGTGCTCAACCTGCTCAAGGAGGTCCAGCGCGAGCTCGGGCTCTCCTATCTCTTCATCGCGCACGACCTCAACGTGGTGCGCTACATCTCCGACCGCGTCTGCGTGATGTACCTCGGCAAGCTCGCCGAGGTGGCCCACGCCGACGACATCAGCGAGCGGCCGAGACATCCCTACTCACAGGCCCTGATGGCGTCGATCCCCTCCCCCGACGCCCATCACCAGCTGCGTACGCCGCTCGCCGGCGAGATCCCCAGCCCACGACGGCCTCCGTCGGGCTGCCGGTTCCACCCACGCTGCAACCAGAGCGTCGACGGCTGCGACCGCGACGAGCCGGAGCTGCTGACCATCGGCAGCTCGAGCGACGCCCGTAGCGTCGCCTGCCACCTCTTCGACCCCACTTCCGCGAGGTGATCGCATGCTTCTCTACGCCGGACGACGCCTGACCTACGGCCTGCTCGTGCTCGCCCTGGTCGCCACTCTGGTCTTCCTCATCATCCGACTGATCCCCGGCGACGCCGTCCGGCTCCAGCTTGCCGACGCCCCCGGTGTCACCCAGGCCCAGATCGACCAGCGCACCGCCGAGCTCGGCCTGGACGAGCCGATCCTGACCCAGTTCGGCAACTTCGTGGGCGGGCTGGTCCAAGGCGACCTGGGCGACTCGTTCGACGACGAGCGGCCCGTCACGACCAAGATCCTCGAGCGCCTTCCCGCCACCCTCGAGCTCGGTCTGCTGGCCATCGTCTTCGGGATCCTTCTCGGGGTGCCGTTCGGCATGCTCTCGGCGATCCGCCATCACAGCGTCGTCGACAACGTGATGCGCTTCCTGGCGGTCATCGGCATGTCGCTGCCGAACTTCTGGCTGGCGCTCCTCCTGATCACCTTCCTGGCCCTGTGGTTCGGCTGGTCCCCACCACTGGTGTACGCCTCCCCCACCGAGGATCTCGGCCAGAACCTCATCCACATGGCGCTCCCGGCGATCGCTTTGGGCGCCGCGACCATGGCGAGCATCGCCCGGATGCTGCGGTCCTCGCTGCTGGAGGTGCTCGGCTCGAACTTCATCCGGACCATCCGCTCCCGCGGCGCGTCTGAGCGCGTGGTCGTGCTCAAGCACGCCGGCCGCAGCTCGATGATCCCGGTCTTCACCGTGCTCGGTCTGCAGGTCGGCCACATCCTGGGCGGCACCGTCATCCTCGAACGGATCTTCGCCATCCCGGGGATGGGGTCGCTGATCTTCGAGGCGGTCGGGCAGCGCGACTACCCGGTCATCCTCGGCTGCGTCATCTTCTACGGCGCCATCTTCATCCTCGTCAACGTCGTGGTCGACCTGCTCTACGCGGTCATCGACCCGCGGATCCGTTACGAAGGAGCCTCCGCATGAGCATCGCCATCTCCGGAACCGCGCGCGCAGCCCGCCGACCACGATCCCGCAGCGGTCTGGTCCGGTTCACCAGGGAGCAGCCCCTCGGCGCCATCGCCCTCTTCCTGATCACGCTCTTCGTCGTGGTCGCCGTCCTGGCACCCTGGATCGCTCCGTACGACCCGCTCGCCCAGGACCGGGTCAACATCCTGACCGCTCCGGGGGTCGGCGGCCATCTCGCCGGCACCGACGAGCTCGGCCGGGACGTCTTGAGCCGGTCGCTCTACGGTGCCCGGACCTCCCTGCTGATAGCGGTCGCCACGCTCGCTCTCGGCGGTGCGATCGGCCTGATCGTCGGTGTCGTGTCGGGCTACTTCGGCGGCACCTGGATCGACTCCGTGCTCCAGCGCATCATGGACGCGCTGATGGCGATCCCGTCGATCGTGCTGCTGCTGTTCGTGGCCGCCCTGCTCGGCCCGAGCGTACGCAACACCGTGATCGCCCTCAGCCTGCTGGTGATCCCCTCGATCAACCGCGTCGCACGCGGCGAGATGCTCCGCATCCGCGAGGAGCCGTACGTCGAGGCCGCCCGCTCGGTCGGCTGCGGCACCCCGCGGATCTTGCTCCGCTACGGGCTGCCCAACCTGATGGCCCCGCTCTTCGTCATGGGCTCGCTGCTCTTCGCGGTCATCCTCATCGCCGAGTCCGCCCTGAGCTTCCTGGGCATCGGCACCCCGCCACCGACACCCTCGTGGGGCCGGATGCTGAGCGAGGGCCGCAGCCAGCTCGAGATCGCCCCGTGGATGACCGTCGTTCCCGGTCTGATCCTCTCCGTGTCCGTCCTGGCGTTCAACCTGCTCGGCGACGCCATGCGCGACTTCCTCGACCCCAAACAGCGCCGCTAGCCCCATCCCACCCAAGGAGTCCGTGATGTCCCACCCCATGCTTCGCCTCACGAGATCACAGGTCCGGACCGCCGGTGCGGTCGCGGCCGCTGCCTGCCTCGCCCTGACCGCCGCCTGCGGAGCGGGCGGAACCGCCGCCGGGAAAGGCAAGATCGTCGAGGACGCCGGACCGCCCCAGGACGGCGGCATCCTGCACACCGCGGCCACCGCCGACGCGCCTTCGCTGGACATCCAGAAGGAGGCGTCCTACATGACCCATGTCGCGGTCGGAACGGTCTACAGCCGGCTGGTCGCACCGAAGACCGGCAAGGACGTCGAGTACGGCTCGAGCGAGCTCGAGGGCGACCTGGCCGAGAAGTGGTCGAAATCGGAGGACCTGAAGACCTGGACCTTCAACCTCCGACAGGGCGTCAAGTTCCACGACAAGCCGCCGGTCGACGGGCGCGAGTTCACCTCGGCCGACGTCAAGTGCACGGTCGACCGGATCAAGTCCCTGCCCGGCCACCAGCTCGGTCTGGTCGCCGGCGTCACCGAGGTGGAGACCCCCGATCCGTACACCGTGGTCTTCACGCTCGGGTCGGCGAACGCCGCCTTCGACCAGACGGTGGCCAACCCGTTCATGGCGGTCCTCCCCTGCGAGGGCACCAAGGGCGAGTTCAACCTGGCCGAGGAGGCGATCGGCACCGGCCCGTTCGTTCTGAAGAGCTGGAAGCGTGACCAGGAGCGGGTGATGGAGAAGAACCCCGACTACTTCATCGAGGGCCTCCCCCACCTCGACGGCATCCAGACCACCGTGCTCCCCGACGCCCAGGCGCAGATCGCCGCGCTGCGCAGCGGCAAGCTCGACATGATCTCCTCGCTCTCGACCGAGAAGCGCCAGGTCGACCAGCTCCTCAGCCAGATCGACGGGCTGCAGCTGCGTACGGAGAAGGGGATCACCCAGACCCGGGTCTTCATGAACGCCCAGGAGGGGCCCTTCAGCAAGCTGGAGGTCCGCCGCGCGGTCGCGCACGCGATCGACAAGGAGGGCATGATCAAGGCCCTGCGCTCGGGCGGGTCGCTCACCGGTCCGATCTCGCCGACCCTCTTCGGGGCGCTGCCCCAGGACGAGGTCGACGGGCTGCTGGAGTACGACCCCGAGAAGGCCAAGAAGCTCCTGGCCGACGCCGGCTACCCCAACGGCTTCTCGGCCGAGCTGGTCGCCACCGACGGCTACGGCGAGACCATCCTGCGCGAGGCCCAGTGGGTCCAGGAGGACCTCTCCAAGATCGGCATCAAGCTGACCATCGACCAGCAGGACTACGCCACCTACGTCAGCTCGACCTGGCCCGAGACGAAGTACGACATCATGTACGGCCTGCAGACCCCGATGCTGACGGCCGACGAGTACCTCACCTCGGAGTACACCAGCACCGGCACCCGCAACTGGTCGAAGGTCGACGACCCGGAGCTCGACGAGATGGTCGCCGCCCAGCGCGTCATCACCGACGAGGCGCAGCGGGAGAAGGCGCTGCAGGACATCGAGCGCTACATCATGGAGAACGTCTCCACCCCGCTGCCGCTCTACGCCTACGACACCCAGACGCTCTACTCGGGCAAGGTCCACGACTACTACCCGCACCCGGACTACAGCTCGCGCGAGCTCCAGAACGTCTGGATGGAGCAGGAGTGAGCAGCGGCCCTCCCGTCCAGAACGAGTACCGTCGGGACGACTCCTGCCGCATCGACGCGATCTGGGACGTCGGCGGGGCACCGCCGCGACCTGAGGAGCCGGTGGAGGTCACCGATGGCGTCCACCTGCTGCTCGCGCCGAACGCCAACCACTGGACGTACGAGGGCACCAACACCTGGATCGTCGTCGGGGAGCGTCGGGCCGTGGTCATCGACCCCGGTCCGACCGACCCCGACCACCTGGACCGGATCGACGAGGTGGTGCGAGGAGCCGGGGCCCGCGTCGAGACGATCCTCCTCAGCCACCATCACGGCGACCACTCCCAGGCCGCCCATGCGGTGGCCGAGCGATGGCAGGCGCCCATCAGGCCACGGATCCAGCACGGGATCATCCCCGACGGGACCCGGATCGACCTGGGCCGGCGCACCGAGATCCGCACCCTCACCACCCCCGGGCACACCTCCGACGGGGTGAGCTTCTCGCTCGGCGACCGCCGCGTGATGCTCACCGGGGACACCGTGCTGGCCCGGTTCAACCCCTACATCTCGCACCCCGACGGCACCATCGCGGACATGCTCGGCTCGATGGCCCGGATAGCCGGCCTGGTCGACGACGGCTGGATCCTCCTCCCAGGACACGGGCCGGCCGTACGGGAGCCCACCACGTACCTGCGGGCGCGGATCGCCGACAGGCAGCGCCGGATCGACCAGGTCGCCGGCCTGCTGGCCGACGGCGTGGCCCGCGAGCAGGTGGCCGACCACGTCTACGCCAAGGTCGACGACCAGCGTCGTCCGGCCGCCCGGGCCTCGGTCGAGGCCATCCTCCATTACCTCGACACTCGCGCCCTCGGGAAGCGGGAGAAAGGCAGCACCGTATGAGTACGACTCACCCCGAGGTCTCTCCAGAGGCACGGTTCGCGCCGCGGGCGACCCCGGAGACCCAGCCCTACTGGGACGCCACCGCCGCCGGCAGGCTCGACCTGCCGAGGTGCCGGCCCTGCGACCAGGTCTTCTTCTACCCACGCTCCTCGTGCCCTCGGTGCGGCTCCGCCGACCTCGAGTGGGTCACCTGCTCCGGCAGGGGCCGGCTGCACACGTACGTCGTCTCCCACCGTCCCGCGCCCGGCTTCCCGGTGCCGACCGTGATCGCCGTGGTCGAGCTCGAGGAGGGTCCACGGATGATGACCAACCTGGTCGACGCAGATCCGGGCGCCCTCGAGCTCGACATGCCGGTGGAGGTGCGCTTCGAGCAGCGCACCGGCGTCGCCGTGCCCGTCTTCGCCCCGGTGAAGGAGTACGCCCGATGAGCCGCGACGTCGTCATCATGGGTGCTGCCGAGACCGACATCGGCAAGCTGCCCACCACCTCGACCCTCGAGCTGCACGTCGAGGGCGCCCGCCGGGCTCTCGCAGACGCGAACCTGACCAAGGACCAGGTCGACGGCATCGCCTCGGTCTCGATCCCCGGCCCGATCCAGGTCGCGCACAGCCTGGGGATCACCCCGACCTACATCGACGGCACGGGCGTCGGCGGCTCCTCGTTCCTCTTCCACGTACGTCACGCGACGGCGGCGATCAAGGCGGGCTACGCCGACGTGGTGCTGGTGACCCACGGCGAGTCCGGCCGGTCCCGGGTGGGCGCGCCGATGCATCCGCGCGCCAACGACTCGGTGATGGCGCAGTTCGAGATGCCGTACGGGATCACCGGTCCGCCGACGAGCTTCACCGTGCCTGCCCGACGGTTCCTGCACGAGACCGCCAACACCCTCGAGCAGCTCGCCGAGGTCGCGGTCGCCCAGCGCCGCTGGGCGTCCCGCAACCCCCGGGCCATGTTCCGGGAGGAGGTCAGCGTCGACGACGTCCTCGGCGCCAAGATGATCGCCGACCCGTTCACCCTGCTGATGTGCTGCCTGGTGACCGACGGCGGTGGCGCGCTGATCGTCGCCTCCCGCGAGTTCGCCGAGGCGCACGGGAGCGACAAGCCGCTGGTCCACATCCTCGGCACCGGCGAGGCGGCCACCACGCCGCTGATCTCGCAGATGGAGGACATGACCCGCTGCAAGCAGTTCACGTTGTCCAGCCAGGCGGCGTTCAAGGAGTCGGACACCTCCCCGTCCGACATCGACCACCTGATGATCTACGACGCCTTCGCGCACGTCCCGCTCTACGGCTTGGAGGACATGGGCTTCGTCGGCCGTGGGGAGTCGGGTGCGTTCGTCGCCGAAGGGCACACCTCCCCCGGCGGACGCCTGCCGATGAACACCAACGGCGGCGGCCTGTCCTACACCCACACCGGCATGTACGGGATGTTCGCGATCCAGGAGTCCGTACGCCAGCTGCGCGGCGAGGCCGCCGCGCAGGTCGACGGGGTCGGCACCAGCCTGGTGCTCGGCAACGGCGGCATGTTCATGAGCGCGGCGACCCTGATCCTCGCCAACCAGCGCTGACCCCACCACCGAAGGAGCAGACCCATGGCAAGCACCGACCGACAGGTCGTCATCATCACCGGCGCCGGCCGCGGCCTCGGCCGCGCGCACGCCCTCGAGTTCGCCCGCCGCGGAGCGGCGGTCGTGGTCAACGACCTCGGCGCCGGCCTCGACGGCACCGGCAAGGCCGACGACCCCGCGCAGCAGGTCGTCGAGGAGGTACGCGCCCTCGGCGGCGAGGCGATCGCCAACGGCAGCGACATCAGCGACCCCGAGGGCGCCCAGAAACTGTTCCAGGACGCCCTCAACGAGTGGGGCAGGGTCGACGTACTGGTCAACAACGCCGGCATCCTGCGCGACCGGATGCTGGTCAACATGTCCATCGACGAGTGGGACGCGGTCATCAAGGTCCACCTGCGCGGCACCTTCGCGCCGATGAGCGTGGCCGCCCAGCACTGGCGCGAGCTCTCCAAGCAGGGTGAGGACGTGGATGCCCGGATCATCAACACCACCTCCTCCTCCGGGATCTACGGCAACCCGGGGCAGATCAACTACGGCGCCGCCAAGGCCGGCATCGCGGCGATGACCGTCATCGCCGCCCAGGAGCTGCGCCGCTACGGCATCACCGTCAACGCGATCGCCCCCGCGGCGCTGACCCGGATGACCGAGAATCTCAACCCCAACCGGCCCCAGGTGGCCGAGGGCGAGTGGAACCCGGGCGCACCGGAGAACGTCTCCCCCGTGGTCGCCTGGCTGGCCTCGAAGTCCGCGCGCGAGGTGACCGGGCGCGTCTTCAACGTACGCGGCGGGCACGTGAGCGTGGCCGAGGGCTGGGTCGCCGGCCCCACCGAGGACAAGGACGGCCCGTGGACCGTCGAGGAGCTCGACGTGGTGCTGCCCAGCATGATCGCGGAGGCACGGGCGAACTCGCTCACCAGCGGAAGGACCCCTGAGGCATGAGCCTGGACCAGTCCGTCATCGGCGTACGCTCCGAGCCCGAGGAGCGGTCCTGGACCAGCGCCGACACGCTGCTGTACGCCGTCGGCGTCGGCGCCGGGCACGACGACCCGCTGACCGACCTGCGCTACACCAGCGAGCACGGCGACGATGCCTGCCCGGAGCAGAGGGTGCTGCCCACGTTCGGGGTGATGGTCACCTGGGGCGCCAGGCGCGGCGGGAGGAGGATGGGCGACTTCAACCCGGCCATGCTCGTCCATGCCGAACAGGAGGTCGTCCTGCACCGGCCCCTGACCGCGGAGGGGACCGTCTCGCTGACGTCCCAGGTGACCGGCATGTACGACAAGGGCTCGGGAGCGCTGGTCGCGAGCGAGGCCGAGGCGGTCGACCCGGCGACGGGCGAACCCGTCGTGACCACGCGCAGCTCCGTGTTCATCCGGGGCGAGGGCGGGTTCGGCGGCGACCCCGGGCCCAGGGTCGCCTCGCCGATCCCCGACCGCGATCCCGACGAGCTGGTGACGATGCCGACCTGGCCCGGCCAGGCCCTGCTCTACCGGCTCAGCGGCGACCGCAACCCGCTGCACTCGGACCCGCGCTTCGCCGCGCGGGGCGGCTTCGAGCGCCCGATTCTGCACGGGCTGTGCACCTACGGGGTCACCGGCCGGGCGCTGATCGGCACGATCGCCGGAGGCGACGGGGACGCGATGGCCTCGATGGCCGGCCGGTTCTCCTCGCCGGTCCTTCCCGGCGAGACCCTGCACGTCGCGATGTGGCGGGTCGACGAGGTGACGTCCGCCTTCCAGACCCGGAAGGAGGACGGCACCGTGGTCATCGACCGCGGGCTGGCCACATGGCACTGACCGTCGAACGCACTCTGGGAGCTACTCGGCCGCCTGAGCCGCGGGCTCGGCGACCTCCCCGACGAAGAGCCGCTGGGCCAACGCGATCGCGTGCCGAGACACCCGCCGCGCCTGGCGCTTGGTCTCGCACGCGGCCGTCATCCGGGCCGCCTCACCGATGAGCGCGGTCAGGATCGCGCCGAGCAGCTGGTTCTCGTCGCTGACGCCGAGGCCGAGCACCTGCAGGTTGCGACGGATCCACTCGATGTTGCGCCGGCGGCGCATCATCTCGAACCCGGGCGGGCCGTCGCCGGCGTAGAAGACGGGCAGCAGCTCGCGGTCCTCCCAGACCGCGTCGAGGTAGGCCAGGGCACCTGCCTCGAACTGGTCGAGCGGCGCCTCGACACCACTCTTGCGCGCCTTCGCGACGCTGGCGGCCGCCGCCGCGGCCAGCCGGTCGACGTACTCCTCCCACAGGGCGAGGTAGAGCTGCTCCTTGCCACCGAAGTGGTGGTAGACGCTCCCGACGCTGGAGCCGGCACGGGCGACGACGTCGGAGACGCTGGCCACTGCGTAGCCCTTCTCCGCGAAGACCTCGCGCGAGGCGTCCAGGAGCTGACGGCGCGTCTCCTCGGTCTTCGCCCAGCGACGCCCTCCCGGGCGCTGCGATTCGACCTCTAGGGCCATCGTTCACTCCTCGTCGTGGTGCCGGGATCTTCTCACAATATGCGCAATTCCTCTTGACGACGAACCGCTACTGCGTGACGCTTCTCATAGTTCATTCTAGAAAACCATTCTAGAAACTCACTCTAACCGAAGGAGCGGGCAATGATCGACTTCGCGCTGGGAGAAGAGCATCGAGCAGTCAAGGAGGCCGTGCGCCAGTTCGTCACCAAGGAGGTGATGCCACTGGAGGACCAGGTCCTTCTCAACGAGCGCAACGGCCGTCCTGCGCTCGAGCCGGGACAGCTCAAGGACCTGCAGGCCAAGGCCCGCAAGTACGGCTACTGGGGCATCAACACCCCGGAGGAGTACGGCGGCATGGCCGCGGGAGCCGTGATGTCGGCGATCATCGCGGGCGAGGCCGGCCGCACCTTCGTGCCATTCCGCTTCGGCGGTAGCGCGGACAACATCCTCTACGCCGGCACCGAGGCGCAGAAGCAGGAGTACCTCATCCCGACCATCGAGGGTGAGCGCCGCAGCTGCTTCGCGATCACCGAGCCCGGCGCCGGCTCCGACGCCCGCAGCATCCGGTCCAGGGCGGTCCGTGACGGCGACGACTGGGTGATCAACGGCGAGAAGGTCTTCATCACCAATGGCAACGAGGCCGACTTCGTGATGGTCTTCGCCGTCACGGACCCGGAGAAGGGCGCCGACGGCGGCGTCACCTGCTTCCTGGTCGACCGGGCGATGGGCTGGGAGTCCACGCCCATCCCGACCATGGGCGAGTGGGGCCCGGCGGCGCTGAGCTTCCAGGACGTACGCGTCCCGAACGACCACATCCTCGGCGAGGAGGGCAAGGGCTTCGAGCTGGCGATGCAGTGGATCGGCAACGGTCGCTTCATGATCCCGGCCGGGGCCATCGGTGCCGCGGAGCGGATGCTCGAGATGGCGATCGAGCACGCCAACAACCGGCACTCGATGGGCCAGGCGATCGCCAACTACCAGTTCATCCAGGGCCACATCGCCGACAGCGCCGTCGAGCTGGAGGCCGCCCGCTGGCTGACCCTGCATGCCGCCTGGCAGGTCGAGAACAAGATGGACGCCCGGCACACCTCCTCCATCGCGAAGCTGTACGGCACCAACATGGCCAACCGCGTCGTCGACCGCGTCCTCCAGATCCACGGTGGGATGGGCTACACCAAGGAGCTCCCTCTGGAGCGCTGGTACCGCGAGCTGCGCCTGCTCCGCATCTTCGAGGGAACCGACGAGATCCAGCGCCGTACGATCGCCCGAAATCTCCTCAAGGGCAACGTCAAGGTGGGAGCGTCGTTGGCATGAGCACGCTCGACGCCGATCGGCTGCAGGAGTTCTTCCGCCCGAAGTCGGTCGCCCTGGTGGGGGCGACCGACAAGTCGGGCTGGTCACTGAGCACCTACAACAACCTTCTTCAGCACGGCTTCTCCGGTGACGTGCACCTGGTGAACCCCAAGACGCCTGTCGTCCATGGTGTCGAGACCCACCGCAGCCTCTCCGCCATCCCGGGGCCGGTCGACCTCGTCTATGTCATGACGCCGATCGAGGTCGTGCCGCTGGTCCTGGAGGAGGGTGCGGCCCGCGGCATCCGGAACTACGTCATCCTCACCGCCGGCTACGGCGAGGTCGGTGAGGAGGGCGCGGTCCGCGAGCAGGAGGTCGCCGACATCGCTCGCAGGCACGACCTGACCGTCCTCGGCCCGAACGGCAACGGGTTCATCAACGCGGCCGACTCGATCACGCCGTACGGGCTGCCGATCCCCCCGCCGCTCCTGGGTGGGTCCGTCGGGGTCGTGCTGCAGAGCGGTGCGCTGGCCAGCAACGTGCTGGCCTTCGCCCAGGCCCGCAACATCGGGATCTCGCTCCTGGTCTCGATGGGCAACGAGACCGCGATGTCGGTGACCGACGTGATGAACGCGCTGGTCGAGGCGCCGAACACCAAGGTGATCGCGCTCTTCCTGGAGAGCATCCGGCACCCGGAGGAGTTCGCCGAGATCGCCCGGCGGGCGCTGGCGGCGGGCAAGCCGATCGTGGCTCTCAAGATCGGCCGCAGCGTCAAGGCGTCTCGGACCGCACAGGCCCACACGGGTGCGTTGGTGGGCGACGACAAGACCGTCGACGCTGCCTTCCGTCAGCTCGGCGTGATCCGCGTGGGCTCGTTGGAGGACCTGATGGTCACCGCCGGCATGCTCGCCGAGACCGGCCCGCTCCCGGGCAACCGGATCGGCGTCGTCACCCCCTCGGGCGGCGCCTCCGAGATCATCTCCGACCGTGCCGAGGACGAGGGGCTCGAGCTCCCGGAGTTCGCCGAGGCGACCACGGCAGCGCTCCGGGAGGTGCTGCCGCCCTTCGCCACGCCGAACAACCCGCTCGACGTCACCGGCTACGTGCTGCTCGACCGCCAGCTCATGTCGAAGGCGCTCGACGTCGTCGCCGCCGATCCTGGTGTCGACGTCATCATGCTGCTGCAGGACATGCCCCGGACGACACCCGACTTCGACCTCGCGGTGGAGACCTACCGGCACACGGCCGGGGTGATCCGCTCCTCGCCGAAGCCGGTCGTGATCGTGGGCAACGTCCTGATCGACGTGAGCGAGACCGGGCGGGCACTTCGGGAGGCGGCCGGCTACCCGCAGATCGCGGGTGGCATCGAGCACGGGATGACGGCGCTGGGCCACGCGGTCCGCTGGTCGCAGACCTACCGGCGCCATCAGTCCGGCGCGGATGCGCCGGTCGCGGTCGAGGTGACGGTCGCGGAAGGGCTGCCATCGCGCACCGGGACGTGGACCGAGCGTCATGCGTCGGCGTTCCTGGCGGCCAATGGCATCCCGATGGTGCCGTCCAGGGTGGCCACCTCTCCCGACGAGGCCGCGCGCCACGCGGAGGAGGTCGGCTTCCCCGTGGTGCTGAAGGCGGCCGCCGACGATCTGGAGCACAAGAGCGACCTCGGTGGCGTGGCGCTCGGCCTGCACGACGCAGAGTCGGTACGCACCGCGGCAGCGCGGATCGCCGACTCCCTCGCGAAGGCGGGCCACGACGGCACCACGACCGTCGTCCAGCCGATGCGCTCGGGTGGCACAGAGTTGCTCGTGGGAGTCGTCCGCGACCCGTCGTGGGGGCTCACGCTGGCGGTGGCGATGGGCGGCGTCTGGGTCGAGATCCTCGGCGACTCCCAGCTCCGCCTGCTACCGGTCTCGGCGGCCGAGGCCCGGCAGGCGGTCGAGTCCCTGCGCAGCGCCGCCGTCCTCCGGGGCGCCCGCGGCCAGGCTCCGGTCGACCTGGACGCGCTCGCCGGGGTGGTGGCCGGGATCGGCGCGATCGCCGTGGCTCTCGGTGACGAGCTCGAGTCGCTCGAGGTCAACCCGCTGCTGGTCTCCGGGGACCGGATCGAGGCGCTCGACGCGCTCATCACCTGGCGGAGCTGAGCCACACACGAGGCCCGGGGCGCGAACAGCGCCTCGGGCCGGGGTGGCCTCGCGACGACCGGTCCCGGCGTCGGCTAGATTGCCGGTCACCGCAAGCCCGAGAAGGAGCTCAGATGACCGCACCACTGGCACGTACGGCACAGATGATGGCGCTCGCGTTCATGACCATGGTCGTGGGGCTGGGAGTCATCGTCGCGCTCAGCATCCCCGATGCCGACCTGCAGCTGCCCGCGGCGTACGTCATCGGCGGGCAGGTAGCGGCCGGGGTGGTCATGGCCGTGCTGTGCTCGGCGATCGGCTTCCGCGCCGTGCCGGTCACGCCTGGGACCCCGCCGGAGAAGGCGACCAGCGAGGGCCTCCAGAAGCACCAGACGTCGATGATCCTGCGGCTCGTCCTCAGCGAGGTCGTCGCGCTCGTCTCTCTCGCCCTGGCCTTCGTCCTCACCGAGGGACAGCTGATGACGTACCTCATCGGTGGCGGCATCTCGCTGGCGCTGATGGCCTACTTCGCCTACCCGTCGGCTCGCAACATCCGCAAGGTGGAGGCCAGCCTCGACAGCGCTGGTGCGCCGTCGAGGCTGGCAGAGGCGTTCGGCGTGGGTGATGGTCCGTCCAGCACCCACAAGGTGCTCTAGATCGTCAGGTCGATCCCCTCGGCGGCGAGCGCCTCGCGGTAGGCCTCGACGTTGCGCATCTTCACGTTCTCGTAGCCCCGCACCATGTCCGGGAGCTCGGCGAGCCGGACGGCCTTGGCGTAGGACTCCTCGGTGAGGTCGGCGGCGAGGCCGGTGACCAGCGCGGTGTAGTGCGCGAGGAGGGCCCGCTCGGCGCGGCGTACGTGGGCCTGACCGAACGGGTCGAGGAACGTGCCGCGGAGGAACTTCATGGTCGCCAGCAGGCGGAGCATGAAGTGGGTGCGCGGCCCGAAGGTCATCTTGCGACCCTTCAGGAACGCCCCGAACACCGGCGGGGAGAGCTTGAAGCTGATCTTGCCCTGCACCTCGGCACGGACACCGTCCAGGGCGGCCGGTGCGGTGAGCAGCCGGGCGACCTCGTACTCGTCCTTGTAGGCGGTGAGCTTGAACAGGTAGCGGGCGACCGCCTCGGAGAAGCGGGTGTCCGCGGTCACCGAGCGCTCGGCGTTCCAGATCCGGTCGACGGTCTCGACGTAGTCACGGGCGATCGCCTGGTTCTGGAAGGCGACGAGCTTCGGGGCGCGGACCTCGGCGAGGCGGCGCACCTCGCCGTCGAACGTCGCGGCGTCCAGAGCCGGCACGGCGATCTCCTCGACCGAAGCGGTCGCGGTGCCGGTGACCTTGGCGAACTCCTCCGGCGCGGCGACCGAGGCGCGGCCCCAGCGGAAGGCGGCGACGTTGGCGCTGACCGCGACGCCGTTGATGCCGATGGCCTCCTCGATCGCCTCGGCGGGGATCGGCAGGGCACCGGTCTGATAGGCGGCGCCGACCAGCAGGAAGTTGGCCGCGGCGGTGTTGCCGAAGAGCGTCTCCGCCGCCGCCAGTGCGTCGAAGGCACGCAGCGAGGACGTCGCGCTGTTCACGCGGGTGAGCAGCTCGTCGTCGGCCGGGTAGGCGATGTCCTTGTCGTAGACCATCGGCCCGGTCGGCGTCTTGCTGGTCGACACGACCGCGCGGGTGCGCGCCGGGTCGCCGTAGGCGAGGTTCTTGCCCTCGGCCAGGGTGAGCAGGTCGAAGCCGAGCAGCGCGTCGGCCGACCCCGGGGTGACCCGGTTGGAGGGGTCGATCGCGCCCGGGCCGAACCGCAGGTGAGCCGTCACCGGGCCCGCCTTCTGGCTCATCCCGACCTGGTCGAGCGACTCCACGCCGAAGCCGGCGCGCAGCGCGGCGGTCGCGAGCACCTGGTTGACCGTGACGATGCCGGTGCCGCCGATGCCGGCCATGAAGACGCCGTACGTCCGCTCCAGCTCGCCGTAGCCCGGGTCGGCCACCGTCGGCGGCTCGGGGGTCGACTTCTTCGCCTTCTTGACGGTCGGGTCGGTCTCGACGGCCATGAAGGAGGGGCACTCCCCCTCGACGCAGGTGTAGTCGGTGTTGCACGAGGTCTGGTCGATGCGGGTCTTGCGGCCCAGCTCGGTCTCGACCGGCTGCACGGAGAGGCAGTTGGACTTCACGCCGCAGTCGCCGCAGCCTTCGCACACGGCCTCGTTGATCACGATCTTGGTGTTGCGGGCCTCGATCGTGCCGCGCTTGCGCTGGCGGCGCGCGTCGGCGGCGCAGTGCTGGTCGTAGATCAGGACGGTCACGCCCTCGACCTCACGCAGCTCCCGCTGGGCGTCGTCGAGGCGGTCGCGGTGCCACAGACGTACGCCTGCGGGGAACTTGTTGCGGCGGTAGCGCTGCGGCTCGTCGGCGACGACGATGATCGCCTTGACACCCTCGTTCATCAGCTTGTGGGTCAGCTGCGCCATCTCGACCGCGCCCTGCCGCTTCTGGGCACCGGTCATCGCGACGACGTCGTTGTGGAGCAGCTTGTAGGTGATGTTGACCCCGGCCGCGACGCACGCCTGGATGGCCAGCTGCGCGGAGTGGAAGAAGGTCCCGTCGCCGACGTTCTGGAACGTGTGGCCGGCGTGGCTGTAGGGGGCCTGCCCGATCCACTGCGAGCCCTCGCCGCCCATCTGGGTGATGCCGACGACCGCGCTGTCCTCACGCTGGGATGCGGTCACCAGGGTGTGGCAGCCGATGCCGCCGCCGCCCAGCGAGCCGTCGGGCAGCGCGGTGGAGCGGTTGTGCGGGCAGCCGCTGCAGAAGTACGGGGTGCGCGAGGTCGAGAGCAGCGGCAGGTCGATCCGGGCGGGCCCGGCGGCCTTCAGCTGGGCGTGGCCCTTCAGCGCACGACGCAACGGCGCGAGCAGACGGCCGGCGGTCAGCTCGCCGTCGAGCGGGACCAGCGGGACACCGTTGCGGTCCTTCTTACCGATGATGACGGGAGCGGAGGGCGCGCCGTAGAGGATCTCGCGGATGCCCTGCTCGATGAAGGAGGTCTTGTCCTCGACGACGACGATCTCCTCGAGCCCGTCGGCGAACTCCGAGACGATGGTCGGCTCGACCGGCCACATCATCCCCAGACGCAGCACCCGGATCCCGGCGGCCATCAGGTCGTCGTGGCCGAGCCCGAGGTCCTTCAGGCCCTGGCGCATCGAGTCGTAGCACGAGCCGGAGGCGACGATGCCGACCTTGGCGTTCGGCGCCTTGACCTCGATCCGATTGAGCCGGTTCTCGGCGGCGTACGCCTTCACGACGCCCATCCGGGGGCCGTAGAGCTTCGCCTCGGCACCGACGATCCGGTCGGGGAAGAGCTCGATCTTGGTCGGCTCGTAGGTGTAGGGGACGCCCTCCCACTGGGTCTTGGGCGTGACCGGGTCGAGAACGCCGATCTCCGGGTTGACCACCCAGGCGCCGTCGGCGACGTCGGCGACGATCTTGAGCGCGACGACACAGCCGGAGGCGCGGGAGAGGGCGATGCCCTCCATGCCGTACTCGACGATCTCGGAAGCGTTGCGCGGGAAGAGCACCGGGATGCCGAGCGAGGCCAGGGTGCGCTCGCTGACCGCGGGCACGGTGGACGACTTGGCGGCCGGGTCGTCGCCGACCAGCATCAGCATGCCGCCGGTGGGGTGGGCGCCGTACATGTTGGCGTGACGCATCGCGTCGAGCGCGCGGTCGACGCCGGGGCCCTTGCCGTACCAGACGCCGGTGACGCCGTCGTAGCGCTCGGTGTCGAGGGTGACGGCAGACTGCGAGCCCCACACAGCGGTCGCGGCGAGCTCCTCGTTGAGGCCGGGGACCACCGTGATGTCGGCGTCGGCCATCTCCTTCGGCAGACCCAGCAGCAGCTGGTCGAGACCGCCGAGAGGGCTGCCCGGGTAGCCGGAGATGAAGGTGCCGGTCCGCAGGCCGCGGCGCTGGTCAAGGGCCCGCTGCTCCACGAGCATCCGCGCGATCGCCTGGATCCCGGTGAGCAACACCGGGCCGGCTCCGACTCGATAGCGGTCTGCCAGGTCATAGGCCTCGAACGAGGTCCCGGGCTCGAACACTGCGGTCATATGGGTGACTCCTCAATCTGCCGGGCGGCGCTGGTGGTCCGTCTGGAGCGTTGTGCCGGGACTGCCGGGTGAGGCTGTCCCGAGGAACCACCCGCAGGGTGTGCGGGTGGTCTGAGTCACATCATCATGGATGGAGGCAGCGTGATGCCAATCACCAGGCGACGCTGAGGTACTGCGTCTCCAGGTACTCCTCCAGCCCGGCCCGCGCGCCCTCGCGCCCGATGCCGCTCTGCTTGACCCCGCCGAACGGCGCCGACGGGTCCGAGACGAGGCCGCGGTTGACCCCGACCATCCCGGCGTCGATCCGCTCGGCCACGTGCAGCGCCTCGCCCATCTCGCCGAAGACGTACGCCGCCAGGCCGAACTCGGTGTCGTTGACGGCGGCCAGCAGCTCCTCGGTGTCGTTCCAGACCACGATCGGGGCCACCGGCCCGAAGATCTCCTCGCGCAGCAGCGGCGAGTCTGCCGGTACGCCGGTCAGGACCGTGGGCGGGTAGAAGTAGCCCTCCGAGGCGGGGACCTCGGCGCGGTGGGCGATCACGGCTCCCGCGGCCACGGCGGCGTCGACGAGGCCGGTGACTCCTGCGTACGCCTTCGCGGAGATGAGCGGGCCGATGTCGCTGCCCTGCTCGGCGGGGCCGACGCGGAGCGCCTCCACGGCCGCACCGAGGCGGCCGGTGAACTCCTCGGCGACGTCGGCGTGGACGTAGAGCCGGTTGGCCGCGGTGCAGGCCTGTCCCCCGTTGCGGAACTTGGCGACCATCGCGCCCTCGACCGCTGCTTCGACGTCCGCCGAGGCGGTCACCACGAACGGCGCGTTGCCGCCGAGCTCCATCGAGGTGTTCACGACCCGGTCGGCAGCCTGGCGGAGCAGGATGCGGCCGACGCCGGTCGAGCCGGTGAAGGAGACCTTGCGGACCCGTACGTCGGCGAGCCAGGTGCTGACGATGGCGGGAGCGTCCAGGCCCGGCACCACGTTGACGACGCCGTCCGGCACGCCGGCCTCGGCGATCAGCCGGGCGACCGCCAGGGCAGTCAGCGGCGTCTCGGCTGCGGGCTTGAGCACGACCGTGCAACCGGCCGCGAGGGCCGGGGCGATCTTGCGGGTGGCCATCGCGGCCGGGAAGTTCCACGGCGTCACGAGGGCGGCCACACCCACCGGCTTGTGGGTGACGATGGTGCGGGTGCCGCCGGCCGGCGAGGAACCGAAGTCGCCGTGCGGGCGCACCGCCTCCTCGGCGTACCAACGGAAGAACTCGGCGGCGTACACGACCTCGCCGCGGGCGTCGGCGAGGGACTTGCCGTTCTCGAGCGCGATCAGGGCGGCGAGCTCGTCGGCGTCGCGCAGCATCAGGGCGCGTACCCGGCTGAGCAGGTCGCTGCGGGTCCGCGGCGGCAGCGCCGACCACGCCGGCAGCGCCTCGGCGGCCGCGTCGACGGCCGCGGTCGCGTCCTCGCTGGTGCCGTCGGCGACATCGGCGACGAGCTCACGGGTCGCGGGATTCTCCACGGCGAAGACGCCGGCGGTGCCCGGACGCCACCGGCCGCCGACGAGGACGCCGCTGCCGGGCTCGAGGGCGTCGAGGTAGCTGGGCTGGGTGTTCATAGGCTCGGTGCTCGCGGTCACTTGGTCTCCTCCAGTGCGGTCGTGAGTACGTCCAGGGCCTCGTCGAGCAGCTCGTCGGAGATGCTCAGCGGGGGCAGGAAGCGGATGACGTTGCCCCAGGTGCCACAGGTCAGGGTGATGACACCCTGGCTGTGAGCGTAGGCGGCGACGGCCTTGGCCACCGCGCCGTCCGGGTTTCCGGTGGCCGGGTCGACGAACTCGGCGGCGATCATCGCGCCCCGGCCGCGTACGTCACCGATGCGCGGGTCGCTCGCCTGCAGGTCACGGAGCCGGCCGAGGAGGCGCTCCTCGATCGCGCGGGCCCGGCTGAGCAGGTCCTCGGCCTCGATGGTCTCGATCACGGCCAGCGCCGCGGCGCAGGCGAGCGGGTTGCCGCCGTAGGTGCCGCCCAGACCACCGGGGTGGACGGCGTCCATGACGTCGGCGCGGCCGGTCACCGCGGAGAGCGGCAGGCCACCGGCGATGCCCTTGGCGCTGACCACCAGGTCCGGGACGACGTCGTCGTGCTCGACCGCGAACCAGGTGCCGGTGCGGCCGAAGCCGGACTGCACCTCGTCGGCCACGAAGATCACGTCGTTGGCGCGACACCACTCCGCCAGCGCAGAGAGGAAGCCCGGCGCCGGGACGATGAATCCGCCCTCACCCTGCACCGGCTCGATCACGACGGCGGCGAGGTTCTCGGCACCGACCTGCGTCTCGATCAGCGAGGTCGCCCGGGCCGCCGCCAGCTTGCCGTCGATCTCGGAAGCGTCGCGGAACGGGTACGACATCGGCGCCCGGTAGACCTCGCCCGCGAACGGCCCGAAGCCGTGCTTGTAGGGCATGTTCTTCGCGGTCATCGCCATGGTGAGGTTGGTGCGCCCGTGGTAGGCGTGGTCGAAGACCACGACCGCGTCCTTGCCGGTGAACGAGCGGGCGATCTTGACCGCGTTCTCGACGGCCTCGGAGCCGGAGTTGAACAGTGCGGTGCGCTTCTCGAAGTCGCCGGGGGTGAGCCGGGCGAGCTGCTCGGCGACGGCCACGTAGCCCTCGTAGGGCGTGACCATGAAGCAGGTGTGGGTGAAGGCAGCCACCTGGTCGGCGACCGCCTCGACCACCTTGGCGGCGCTGGAGCCGACGGTGGTCACCGCGATGCCGGAGCCGAGGTCGATGAAGCGGTTGCCGTCGACGTCCTCGACGATCCCGCCGGCCGCGCGGGCGGCGAAGACCGGCATGGTCGTGGCCACGCCCTGGCTCACGGCCGCGACCTTGCGGGCCATGAGCTCCTGGGAGCGCGGGCCGGGAAGCGGCGTACGCAGGAGACGGGACTGTTCGAGGGGCGAGGGCTCGGTCATGGGTCCAGCATGGTCCTCCGCGACACATGTCGTCCAAGACCTTTTGACTACTACAATCATGTCTCGTGAGCATGGATCTGCGGCTACTGCGCTACTTCGTCGCCACCGCCGACGCGGGCTCCGCGACCCGAGCGGCCGAGGTGCTGCACGTGACCCAGCCGGTGCTGTCGCGGCAGCTGCGCCAGCTCGAGGCGAGCCTGGGTGTTCCGCTGTTCGCGCGGGAGGGACGGCGGCTGCGCCTCACCCGGACGGCTGAGGATCTCCTCCCCCGCGCCCGGGACCTGCTCGCGCACGCCGACGACCTCGAGCGCGCCGTCGGCGTCCTCGCCTCCGGCCGGCTCGACGAGCTCCACCTCGCCGTGCCCTCGACGACGCTCACCGACGTGCTCGCGCCGTTCCTGGCAACGCTCGGGCCCGACGACCCGGTCGCGATGGTCCGCGAGCTCGATCCGCGCGGCGCGGCCGCGGCCGTTCGCGCCGGCGCCGACCTGGCGATCGTCACCCGGCCGCCGGCCCGGTCCCTCACCTCACATGCCCTCGCCGTGCTGCCGGTGTGGGCCTATGTCCGGCCGGACGACCCGTGGGCGGAGCGGGGGTCCGTGGACGTACGGGATCTGGTGGCGCGGCCGCTCGTGCTCCTCACCGACGACCTGCGCCCGCGACCGCTCCTGGACGCAGCTGTCGAGGACGCCGCCGTGGGCTACGGCGACGTCCTCGAGGTGTCCAACGCCCAGGTCGCACAGGCACTCGCGGCCTCGGGCCGCGGGATCGCGGTCGTCTCCGACGACCCGCGCTTCGGCCTGGTGCCCCTGCACATCGAGGCCCCAGCGGGAAGGGTCCGGATCAGGCTGTACGCCGCCTGGGACCCGCAGCACCACGCCGCCGAGGCGCTCGCAGGCCTGGCCGAGCGGCTCTCGGCGTTCTGCGTCGAGCGCTACGGTGCCGAGGTCGCCGTCCGCTGAGCCGACATCGCCGTCATAGCGGCCAGAATCCGCTCGGTGACCTCGCCGACTACCTTGAGGGTGGCGCGCTCACCCCCACGATGAGCGCGCCAGGTCGGAGGCTAGGCGTCGCTTCGCTGCAATCACGTTGCATCCGTGCGGACCTCTGCCAGGTCTTTCGGTCAGCGGCCCTCGATCCGGCGAGCGATCTCGTGGCCCACTCGTACGGCGCCGTCGACGTGCTGGAAGCCGTGGCCGGCGACGTCGCTGCTGCCGAACTCGATCGGCCCGAGCGGTTCGCGCAGCACCGCACCCCAGCGGGTCAGCCCACCCAGGTCGAAGCTCGTCCCGTACGCACCGCCAGTGAGCTCCTGGTGCTGCCAGTCGCTCTCGACGAAGGTGAGCGGCTCCAGCGCCGCCTCGCCGAAGTACGCCGCCAGCGACTCGAGCACCTGGTGTCGCCGCTCGGCGTCGGAGAGCCTGCCGGCCGCGTCCGCGCGCTCGTCGGAGACGAAGCCGACCAGCGTCCCGCGCGGCTCGCCCTCGGGGGTGTTGTCGTAGACCTCGTGGACGAGCTGCCAGGGCGCGAAGCCGGTGCCGCTGAGCCCGTCGGCGCGCCAGAACGGCGTCTCGTACTGCGCCTGCACCTTGATGACCAGCCCGAACGACTGGTGCTCGCGGGCGATCCGGTGCTCGGCCGGAAGCTCGGGGCTGAAGCGGATCCGCTTGACCAGGGTCGGCGGCACCGCGAGGACCAGCCGGTGAGCGGCATGGATCTCGGAGCCGACGTGGACGACGACACCGTCTTCGTCCCACTCCACCAGCGTGACATCCTGCTCGAGGCGGACCCGGTCCCCCAGCCGCTCGGCCAGCGTCAGCGGCACCCGCTGCAGGCCTCCGACGACCCGGCGGTCGAGGATCACATCGGCGTCGACGAGGTTGCTGAACGACCCCGCGCTGGCGGCCATCTGCACGGCCTGGAGCGCGGAGAACGAGTGGGCGGGCTTCGTCAGCATCGCCGGCCCGATGTAGAGGGCGACGTTGTCGACGGCGACCGGGTCGTCGCACTGCTGCTCGAGCCAGGCACGGAACGAGACGCTGTCGAGGTGGTCGGCGTCGTCGAGCTCCCACGGCCGGGCCGGGTCCATCGCGGCGGCCAGCCCGTCGAGCGTCTTGGTCAGCTGCGCGATGGCGGCCGAGGTGGCCTCGCCGACCGGCAGGTCGTCGCCGAAACGGTGCGCCACCCCCACCTTGTCGACGTAGAGCGACTCGCCCTCGCGAAAGCGCGGGTAGGTCGGTAGGCCGAGCTCGTCGAGGACCCCGATCAGGGCGTCCTGGTCCGGCGAGACCCACTGACCGCCGATCTCGAAGTCGGCCTCTTCCCCGGGCGCGCCGTGCGCCTCGGTGCGCAGCCGACCGCCGACGCGGTCGCGCGCCTCCAGGACGAGTACGTCCTGGCCCGCCTGGGCCAGTCGCCAGGCCGCGGTCAGGCCGGTGACCCCGGCGCCGACCACGATCACGTCGTGGGTGGTCATGTCAGTTCTCCTGTTTGTCGGTGTCGGTGGGCCGCTGGCCGGGACGCTGGTCGGGGCGCTGGGCGAGCAGCGGAAGGCTCGGGTCCCAGCGGGTTCCGTCGGCCTCGTCACGCTTGCGGCGGGCGATGCCGGAGAGCGCCTCGAGGACGACCCGGTTGGCGAGGAACGAGGTGATGTCCGCGTGGTCGTAGGGCGGGGAGACCTCGACGAGGTCGATGCCGACCACGGGCAGCTCGTAGGCGATCCGGCGGACCGCGTCGAGCAGCTGGCGGGCGGTCAGGCCGCCCGGCTCCGGGGTGCCGGTGCCGGGGGCGTGCCCGGGGTCGCAGACGTCGATGTCGACCGAGAGGAAGACCCCGTCGCACTCGTCGGTGGCGATGGTGAAGGCCTCGGTGAGGCACTCCTCCAGGCCGCGGTGCACGATCTCGGTCATCTCGTACGAGCGCATGCCCTGTTCGGCCATCCAGTCCAGCGTCTCGGGCTCGGGCCAGTAGCCGCGCAGCCCCATCTGCAGGAACCGGTCGCCGCGCAGCGCGCCGGACTCGATGAGCCGGCGCATCGGCTGGCCGTGCCCGATCAGCGAGCCGAACTCGATGTCGCCGGTGTCGGCATGGGCGTCGAAGTGGATCATCGAGACGCGTCCCTGACCGAGGTGCTGGGCGACACCGGCGGCGTCGGGCCAGGCGATGGTGTGGTCGCCGCCGAGCACCAGCGGGATGGCGCCGTTGCTCGTCACGGCGTGCACGGCCTCCTGCAGGTCGCGCACCGACCGCTCTGCGTCGCCGGAGTACATCTCCACGTCCCCCGCGTCCAGCACCCGTAGGTCCCGCAGCGCGTCGACCCGCATCGCGAGCGAAGGCCGCGACCCGTCATGGGGCAGGTAGCAGGTCTGCCGGATGAACTGCGGGCCGAACCGGGTGCCCGACCGGTGCGACGTACCTCCGTCGAAGGGGGCACCGAGGATGACCACATCGGCACCCTCGTACGTCGCGGGGTCGGCCCAGTCACACCGGTCGACACCCAGGAAGGTGATGTCGGGGCCGAACTGGGTTCCGTAGCGAGCCATGGCGTTCTTCTCTCTCGTTCGATTCTCGTGATGGGTGGATGTCTCTAATCCTCGGTCGGATCGACGACCAGGAACCGCTCGCCGGGACGACGGGCGAGGTAGACGTAGTAGTAGGCGAGGGCGGCGACCACGACACCGGCCGTGATCAGGATGTCCGTCCGCGCGGAGCCGGCCAGCGCGTAGCCGATCGCGCCGATGACGACCAGCGGTGGCAGCGGCCACAGCGGCATCCGCCAGCCTTGGGCAGCGGGCCCCTGGCGACGGGCGCGGAGCGCGGCGATCGCCACGACGACATACATCGTGGAGATGACGACCGAGGTCACGCCGAGCAGCGCCTCGATCTCGACGGCGCCGGCGAGGATCGCGCCGGGGATGCCGATGACGAGGGTGGCCAGCCACGGGGTGGCGTAGCGCGGGTGCAGCTTGGTGAGGACGCCGTTGACCGGTGCCGGCCAGGAGCGGTCGCGGGCGGAGGCGTAGACGACTCGGGCGTTCTGCAGCACCATCACGATGACGGCGTTGAGGATCGCGATGGCGATCGCGACGTTCACGGCGACCGCGACGCGCTCGCCGCCCCAGGCGGCGACCCACTGGGAGAAGTTGCCGGAGGCGAGGTCGCTGAGGTCGTCGACCGCGAGGACCGTGGTGACGGTCGGGATGAGGATGACCAGGCCACCCAGGCCGAGGGTCCAGAAGATGACGCGGGCGACGTTGCGTCGCGGGTCGACGATCTCCTCGGAGAGGTAGACGGTGGTGCCGAAACCGCTGACCAGGAACGTGCTCACGGCGAGACCGGAGATGAGGATCGCCAGGGTGAAGGGCTCCAGGCCGTTCTCACCGATGACGTGCGGCGAGACCAGCTCGCCGGGGCCGCGCTGGACGTGGCCGAGCCCGAGAACGACCACGACGGCGGCGGCGATCATCTCGAGGGCGAGGAAGGTGCCGGTGACGACGGCATTGGCCTTGATGTTGAGGATCGCCGTGGCGGTCGAGAGGAGCATCACGATCGCGCCGGTCGCGGCCCGCGGCAGCTCCACGAGGTCGGCCAGGTAGTCGGCGGTGCCAAGGGCGAAGATCGGCGGGATCAGCCAGAGCAGGACGCCCGCCAGGGAGAACGTCAGCCAGCCCATCGACTTGCCGAGGGTCTGGGTGACCATCGCGTACTCACCGCCGGAGCTGGCGGTGCGGGTGCCGAGCTCGGCGTAGCACGCGGCGATCGCGATCGAGACCGCGAAGCCGGCGATGACGGCCAGCACCGCGCCGCTCCCCTGCGTGGCGAACAGCTCCGGGACGATGATGAACAGGCTCGAGGCGGGCGTGATGCACGACAGCACCAGCAGGACCGCGGCGCCGGGTCCGAGCACCCGGGCGAGCCGCCGCCGTTCCTGCGCCGGCTTCACCCCGTCCGGGCTCACCTGCATGGATTCGATCATCGCGGGTCTCCTTGTGATGAGGGTACAGCGTGTTTTGAACGCTGTACAAAACTTTGAACGGCATTCAAAGTGACCCAGATCACCGCTAGAGTCAAGGGGTGGGACCGAAGATTTCACCCCGCGAGCACAAGGAGACACTGTCGAGGTGACGCGCACACGCTCCAACAGACGCCTGGAACGACCGCGCGAGCAGGTGCTCGCGACCACCCTGGAGATGGTGGCCGAGCAGGGGCTCGCCAAGGTGACGATGGCCTCCCTCGCCGCCCGGCTCGGCACCAGCGGAGGCCACCTCCTCTACTACTTCGGCACCCGCAACGGCCTACTCCTCGAGACCCTGCGATGGAGCGAGAACGAGTACGCAGCACAGCGGGCGCCCATCTTGGAGAAGGCCGAGAAGGACGGCTCCGGAGGCGTCGACGCGCTGGTGTCCTTCACCGACGTCTACCTCGCCCTCGACGAGCGTGACCCGCGCTGGCTCCTCTGGCTCGAGCTGTGGGCACGGGCGCCGTACGACTCCGAGCTCGCCGCCGCGCAGCGCGCGATGGACGACGAGTGGCACGCCGACCTGGTCCGTCTGTTCGCCGCGGCGCTCCCCGAGGTGTCGGACCGTGAAGCCGTCTCCGAGCGGCTGCGGGCGATGTGGGACGGCTTCAGCATCGGCATCGTCACCGGCGGTGGCACGACCCTGCGCGAGCACGCCCTCGCGCACACCCGCGCCGCCATCACCGGACACGAGGGGTAGCGGGCATGCCGATCGCGTCTTGGTTCCCCGAGGCCCAGCTGGGCATCTTCGTCCACTGGGGCATCTACAGCGTCGACGGCGTCGCCGAGTCCTGGTCGTTCTACGACGGCCGGATCGCCTACGCCGATTACATGGCCCAGCTCGACGGCTTCACCGCCTCGAAGTTCGATGCCGACGCCTGGGCCGAGCTCTTCGAGCGGGCGGGGGCGACGTACGCCGTGCTCACGGCCAAGCACCACGACGGGGTCGCGCTCTACGACACCGCCGCCAACGACCTCTCGGTGGTGAGCAGGACGCCGGCGGGCCGCGACCTCGTCGCCGAGTTCGTCGAGGCCGTACGCCGCCGGGGGCTGAAGGTCGGCCTCTACTTCTCCCACCTCGACTGGTCCCACCCGGACTACGCGACGGTGCGGCCGGACGTCCAGCACCCCGTGGTCCAGGACAACCCGTACGCCGTGCCGCGGCCGGGCGACGAGGAGCCCGAGCGCTGGGAGCGCTACCTGGAGTTCCACCGCGCCCAGATCCGGGAGGTGGTGACCCGCCACCGGCCGGATCTGCTCTGGTTCGACGGCGAGTGGGAGCGGGACGAGCGGCAGTGGCGGATGCGGGAGCTGCGTGCGGAGCTGCGCGAGCTCGCGCCCGAGATGGTCGTCAACGGCCGGATGCTCGGCCACGGCGACTACGTGACCCCGGAACAGGGCGTTCCGATCGTGCCGCCGGACGGTCCGTGGGAGCTCTGCCTGACCATCAACGACTCCTGGGGCTGGCAGCCGCACGACGACAACCACAAGTCACCGCGCCAGCTCGTGCGCACGTTCGTCGAGACCATCGGCGGTGGCGGCAACCTGCTGCTCGACGTCGGGCCGCGCGAGGACGGCACCATCACACCCGAGCAGACCGAGCGGCTCGAGGCGCTCGGCGACTGGGTTCACCGCCACTCCCCCGCGGTCCGCGACATCCGACGCGGTCTTCCCCACGGTCACTTCTACGGCCCGACCGCCGTCTCGGCCGACGGCCGGACCCTGTTCCTCTACGTCCTAGACCGGCCCAACGACTACGTCGTGGTCCGCGGCCTGCGCAACCAGGTCCTCAAGGCGTACGTCCTCGGGAGCGGCACCGAGCTCGACCATCAGCGCATCGGCGGGCTCCACGAGGTCCCCGGCTGGGAGTACGTCTTCACCACCGACGACGCCCTCGACCCGCTGTGCACCGTGATCGTCCTCGAGCTCGACGGCGAGGCCTCTGTTCACCGGGAGCACGAGGCCCACTAGGCCTAGTCCTCCAGGACGTACCGCAGATACCGAGCCGGGTCCGCCAGGAACCGCCTGGTCAGGTTGACGGGTTCGGCCTCGTCGTAGGAGACCTGCCCGATCCGCCCGTCCTCGTCGAACTGCAGGATCCTGGCCCCAGGGACCGACAGCAGGACCGGGGAATGGGTGGCGATGATGAACTGGGATCTCTCGTCGGCGAGCTCGGTGATGCGCGCGACCAGCGCCAAGCAGCCCTTGACCGAGAGCGCGGCCTCGGGTTCGTCGAGGATGTAGAGCCCGCCCGGCCTGAACCGGTGCATCACCAGGTCGAGGAACGACTCGCCGTGGGAGCGCTCGTGCAGCGAGGTTCCGCCGTACGCGGGCAGAAGGGGTTCCGGCTCGGCCAGATCGAGGCGCTCGATCTCGGTGGCGACGTTGTAGAACGACTCCGCGCGCAGGAAGTAGCCGGTGCGCGGCCGCTTGAGCCCGCGCTGGATCATGATGTAGTCGGCGAGGGACGACTCGGTCGCGCGCGTGGCGAACCGGAATGAGGTGGAGCCGCCCTCGGCGTTGAACCCGGACGCGACCGCGATCGCCTCGATGATCGTGGACTTTCCGGTGCCGTTGTCGCCGACGAGGAACGTGACCCGCTCGTCGAAGTCGATCCCGTCCCCGCCTGCCAGCTCGCGGACCACCGGCAGGGTGAACGGATACCGCCCGGTGTCATGGCGGGGATCGAGGGTGACCCGGGCGATATAGCGTTCGTCGAAGCGCACGCCTCAACCCGCCTCGGGGTCGATGGGCGGTCGCCTCGCGCCGGTCGGATCGAGCCGGTCGAGGATGGTCCCGGCGATCTCGGCCAGCTGGCCCACCTGCTCAGGACTCAGCGAGTCGAAGACGTACTCGCGCACCGCATCCACGTGACCGGGAGCGGAGGCGACCATCTTCTCGTGGCCGGCCTCGGTGAGACGTACGTTGGTCGCGCGGCGGTCGCCCGGGCAGGTGTGGCGCTCGATGAGGCCGCGGTCGACCAGGCGCTTGACGACGTTGGAGAGCCGCGGCAGCGTCGAGTTGGTGTAGCCGGCCAGCTCGGTCATCCGCAGGGTCCGGTCGGGCACTTCGGAGAGCATGGCCAGCACGCCGTAGTCGAAATGGGTCAGGCCGGCATCGCGGCGCAGCTGGGAGTCGAGAGCCCCCGGGAGCAGCTCGAGCACGGCGATGAGGCGTACCCATGCCACCCGCTCCGCCGGCGACAGCCAGTTGCCCTCCACGCCAGGGAGTGTGCCGTAGAAAGTTGCGCGGAACAAACAACGCTCCTCTAGAGTTAGTTCAAGCAACAACTATTGGGCCGAACCGCAGGAGAACGCCATGACCACCGCACCCGAGAGCACGACCGCCGCCGCGGACGCCCGCCTTCCGCAGGCGCATCCGTTCGCCCAGCACCTGCGGGCGGTCCAGGCACGCGAGGCGTCCGACCCGCATCGCGTCTGGACGCCGGCGGACGGTCCGCTGCCGAGCCTCTACCTGTCCCACGGCGGTGGCCCGCTGCCGCTGCAGAGCCCGGAGTGGCTGGACCCGCTGCACGCCTGGGCGCGGTCGCTGCCCCGGCCGAAGGCCATCCTGGTCATCTCCGCCCACTGGGAGTCGGCGCCGCTCTCGATCAGCGCGACCCGCCCCGACGAGCTGGTCTACGACTTCGGCGGCTTCGACCCGATCTACCACTCGGTGCGCTACGACACTCCCGACGCGAGCGAGCTCGCCCGCACCACCGCGGCGCTGATGCCCGACGCCGAGACCGCCCACCAGCACACCCGCCGCGGCCTCGACCACGGCGCCTGGGTGCCGCTGAAGATCATGTACCCGGCCGCCGACATCCCGGTCGTCCAGCTCTCGCTGCCCACCGAGGACCCCGACAAGCTGCTCGCCCTCGGCGAGCGCCTCCGGCCGCTGCGCGAGGAGGGTGTGCTCGTGGTCGGCTCGGGCCACATGACCCACGGGCTGCCCTTCATCACCCGCGAGATGATGACCGAGAACAAGCCCGCCGGCTGGTCTGCCGACTTCGATGCCTGGGCCGCCGACGCGCTGGACCGCGGCGATGTCGCCGAGCTGGCCAGGTTCCGCACCGCCGCCCCGGGCATGCCGTACGCCCACCCGACCGTCGAGCACTTCACCCCGCTCTTCGTCACCCTGGGCGCGGCCACGGACCCGGCGGCTCCGGTCACCACGACCCTGGACGGCTACGGGCTCGGGCTCTCCCGACGATCGTTCCAGGCGGCCTGACCCTCACCTGGCCGAGCCAGCTGCACCGACAGCACCGGCGCCAGCGGCATCCGGGCGAGCAGCAGGGCCTGGTAGGCGTGGTAGACGTCGGGCTTGCCGTGCCAGATCACGTGCGAGGGACGGTTGTGCTCATCCAGCTCGTGGTGCCAGCTGCCGAGCTCGCGGTCGATCAGGTGGTTCTCGATGTACGCCTCGAACCGCTGGCGCCACTCGTCATAGCCGGTCTCGCCGGTGCGGGTGTGCAGGGCGCCGGCGGCGGCGAGCGCCTCCGCGGCCACCCAGTGCAGCCGTAGCCGGGTGACCGGCGTTCCGTCCCACGAGGTCGTGTAGACGAAGCCGGGGCCGTCGCCGGAGTCGACCCAGCCGACCTCGACCGCGCGCGCGAAGAGCGCCCGCGCGTCCTCGACCAGCCACGACGGGGCGTCCGGCAGGCTGGCGTCCAGGTGCAGGAGCAGCCGGGACCACTCCAGCAGGTGCCCGGGCGTGCAGCCGTAGGGGCGGAACGGGTCGCCGGGACGGTCGGCGTTGTAGTCCGGCAGTGGCGACCAGGAGAGGTCGAAGTGCTCGGGCAGGTCGTAGCCGTGGGAGCGGGCGACCCCGTGGATCAGGTGCTCAGCGATCGCGAGCGCCCGCTGGTGCCAGGTCGCGTCGCCGGTGACGTCACCCGCGGCCAGGAACGCCTCCACGGTGTGCATGCTGGAGTTGGCTCCCCGGTAGGCCTCCCCCGAGCAGAGGTCGCGCTCGAGGCTGTCGACCACCCGGCCGGAGTCGTCGAGGAAGTGCTGCTGCATCACCCCGAGCGCCTCATCGAGCAGCGCGTCCGCACCGGGCACGCCAGCCGCGACGCCGCTGCTCGCCGCGAGGATCACGAAGGCGTGGGCGTACGCCTCCTTGAGGGTGCCGACCGGCTCGCCCTCGGCCGAGACCGAGGCGTACCAGCCACCGAGCTCGTCGTCGCGCAGCGCACCCGACAGCGCCCGGATCCCGTGAGCGGCGAGGTCGGCGGCGTCGTCGACGTCCCCACGCAGGTGGGCGAGGGCGAAGACGTGGGTCATCCGGGCGGTGATCCAGGTGTGCACCGGCTCGGCCGGGTCCGGGCGACCCGACTCGTCCAGCCACCAGAACCCGGCCGGCGAGGCCGCCGACGGCCGGGCGAACCCGGCCAGGCGGCGGCACTCGGCGTCCGTATCGATCATCCCTTGACCGAGCCTGCCATCAGCCCGCCCACGAAGTAGCGGCCGAGCAGGATGTAGATGATCAGGGTCGGGACCGACGCGATCAGCGCGCCCGCCATGCTGGCCGAGTAGTCCTGGAGCTGACCGCTCGCCAGGAAGTTGAGCGCGATCGTGACCGGCCCGTTCTGCGAGGTGGAGAAGAAGAGCGCGAACAGGTAGTCGTTCCACGCCGAGGTGAACTGCCACATCAGCACCACCACGAACGCGGGGGCGGAGATCGGCAGGATGATCGAGCCGTACGTCCGGAGCATGCCGGCGCCGTCGACCCGAGCGGCCTCGACGAGCTCGACCGGGACCCCCGCGTAGTAGTTGCGGAAGATCAGCGTGGTGATCGGCAGGCCGTAGACCACGTGCAGCACGATCAGGCTCGGGACGCCCGAGGGGACGCCGAGGTTGCTCATCAGCTGGACCAGCGGCACCATCACGGCCTGGTAGGGGATGAACATCCCGAACAGGATCAGCGTGAACACCACGTCGGCGCCCGGGAAGCGCCACTTCGAGAGCACGAACCCGTTCATCGAGCCGAGCACCGAGGAGATGATCGAGGCCGGGATGACCATGGCGAAGGTACGTCCCAGGGCCGGCCCGAGCTGCTCCCAGGCGCGCGCCCAGCCGGCCGTCTCCCAGGACTCGGGAAGCTTCCAGGCGTTGGCGGGGGTCGCGTCGCCGAGCCCCTTGAAGCTGGTGACGAGCAGCACGTACGCCGGGAGCAGGACGATCAGCGCGAAGGTGATCAGCAGGACGTACTTGACGGCGCGCCAGATCCCGCGCGAACGCTCGCCCGGGATCTTGGTCACGACGGCTGCCGGGATGGCATCAGTAGTCATCGGCGGCGCTCCTGACGGTAGGTCGAGACGAGGTAGGGAACGATCAGGATGGCCACGATCACCAGCAGGACGGTGCCGATGGCGGCCGACTTGGCGTAGTCGCCGCGGGTGAACTCGATCCACATCTGGGTGGCCGGCACCTGGGTCGTGTAGTTGGTCTGGCCCGCGATGGCCATGATCAGGTCGAAGACCTTCAGCGACATGTGGCCGATGATGATGATCGCCGAGAGCGCGACCGGGCTCAGCTGCGGGAAGATGACGTGGCGGTAGAGCTGCCACTCCGAGGCGCCGTCCATCCGGGCCGCCTCGCGCAGCTCCTCGGGAATGCCGCGGAAGCCGGCCAGGAAGAGCGCCATCACGTAGCCGCTGAGCTGCCAGATCGCGGGGACCGCGATCGCGAGGATGCCCCACCGCTCGTGGGTCCACCACGGGTTCTGCAGGAAGTCGAGGTGGAGGGTTTCGAAGAGCCGGTTCAGGCCGGAGGCACGGTCACCCTCGGCGTTGTTGAGCAGCCAGCGCCAGACCACACCGGAGGCGACGAACGAGACCGCCATCGGGAACAGGTAGATGGCCCGGAACAGCGACTCGCCGCGGGCCTTGCGCTCGAGCAGCCACGCCCACAGGAACCCCAGGCACAGCGTGCCGACGAGGAACGTCGCGGTGTAGAGCAGCAGGTTGCGCAGCGAGTAGATGAAGTCGTCGTCGGAGAACAGGTCGCGATAGTTGTCCAGACCGGCGAAACCCTGGGACGGCCCGATGTTGTGGCGGTCCTGCAGGGACGTGTTGATGTTGGACCCGATCAGGCCGTAGACGAAGACACCGATGACGATGACCGTCGGCAGGATCAGGAGTACGGGTGCGACCCACCCGTGGCCGCCGATGCGGCCCTTGGGCCGTCGTGGCCGCTTGACGGCGCTGGGCACCGTGGAGGACATGTGTCCGTCCTTTCACAAAGGGCGGCCGAGGGGCCACGGCAGATGGTGCGGCCGCAGCCCCTCGGACCAGATGATCTCGTCAGGCTCGGGAGAGCCCGGTCACTCGGGCTTGTTGTCCTCGGCGGCCTCGACGAGGCCCTCCTGGAGCTCGGCGACATCCTTGTTGCTGCCGAACTTCGCGACGGCGGCGGTGACGTCGGTCAGCCAGTTGACCGAGGTCGCGGCGCCGTGGGCGAGCGAGGACACGATCTCGTCCTCACCCCACGACTTGATCGCGGTCTGCTGGTACTCACCGAAGTCCGCGGTGTCGGCCGTGGTGCTGGCCGGGATCGAGCCCTTCGCCTTGTTGAAGGCCACCTGGCCCTCGTCGCTGGCGATGGTGTCGAGCCAGGCCTCGGTGCCCGCGGGGTTGGGGCCGTCCACCGGCATGGTGAACGAGTCGGCCAGGAAGTCGAAGACGCCCTCGGTGCCCGGGACCGGGACCGCGGTGTAGTCGGTGCCGAGCGTCTTCTTCTGCTCCTGGAAGGCCGCCTCGGCCCAGTCACCCATGACGTTGAACGCGGCCTCGCCGTCGATGACCAGCTGGGTCGCGTCCGGCCAGTCGAGACCCTGACGGTCGGTGTTGGTCAGCGAGAGGAGCGTGTTGTAGTCCGCCAGCGCGGCCTCGACCTCGCTGCCGCCCCAGTCGGTGGTGCCGTCCCACAGACCGTTGTACGCCTCGACGCCCAGATCGGCGAGGAGCACGGTCTCGAGCAGGTGGACCTGGGTCCAGTCGGTCGCGATCGAGAGCGGGATGATGCCCTTGGCCTTGATCTTCTTCAGATCGGCGATCCACGCGTCGAGCGAGTCGTAGGTCTTGTTGGCCTCGATGCCGGCCTTCTCCAGGACGGCCGGGTTGGCCCAGAGCACGTTGGCGCGGTGGATGTTCGAGGGGACGGAGTAGATGCCGCCGTCCTGGGTCAGGCGCTCGAGCAGGCCCTCGGGGAACTGCTCGTTCCAGCCCTTCTCCTCGTAGAGATCGGTGAGGTCCTCGATCTGGCCGGCGTTGATGTAGTCGGTCAGCTCGGCACCCGCGTGCGCCTGGAACGTGGCCGGCGGCTCACCGTTCTGCAGGCGGGACTGGAGCACGTTCTTGGCGTCGCTGCCGGCGCCACCGGCGACGGCGCCGTTGACGAACTTCTGGTCGGGGTTCTGCTCGTCGAACACCTTGACCAAGGCGTCGAGCCCGGCCTTCTCACTGCCCTCGGCCCACCAGGTGAAGACCTCCACCTCATCGGTGCTGCCGCTCTCGTTGTCGCTGCCGCAGGCGGAGACCGCCAGCAGGCTCAGGGCGGCCAGGCCGGCGGCCAGGGCCTTACGCGTTGCGTTCATCTTTGATCCTCCGGTTGCGCGACCGCCACGTCGGTGTGTGATCTGGGTTACTCGCGGTCGCGTGCCGGGCAAACGTACGCCTCTCCGTTCTGTCCAGTCAACGCATAACGCAGGACGTTTTCAACCTGAGATCTGTCGCAAATCGACAGAATCACCTACAGTCACGCCCATGACCACTCCGGAATCGCGGCTGCGCGTCGCCAACCGTTCCCAGGTTCTGGACCTGCTGGGACGGTCGGCGCCGGTCAGCCGCGCCGAGCTCGCCCAGCGCACCGGACTCTCCCGCAGCACCGTGTCGAGCATCGTCCAGGAGCTGCTCGCCTCCGAGCAGATCGTCGAGACCACCGGCGCCGCACTGGCCCGCGGGGGCGGGCGACCACCGTCGCTCCTCACCATCAACGGCTCCCCCGGCACGCTCATCGGTGTCGACATCGGCCATCGCCACGTCCGGGTCGCGGTCGCCGACCTCACCGCGAAGCCGCTCATCGACCACGAGATCCGGCTCGACGTCGACAACTCCGCGGTCGAGACCATCGACCGTGCCGCAGCCCTCGTGCGCGAGTGCCTGGCCGAGGTGGGCATCGACCCGAGGAAGGACCGCGTCCTCGGCGTCGGCATGGGGATCCCTGGCCCCGTCGACCCACACAGCGGCATCGTCGTCTCCCCCATCCTCGGGAACTGGATGGACCTGGCCCCGGGCGAGGAGCTCGCCCGCCGCATCGGCCTGCCCGTCCAGATCGAGAACGACGCCAACCTCGGCGCGCTCGCCGAGCTCGAGTACGGCGCCGCGCGCGACGTCGACGACGTCATCTACGTCAAGGCGTCCAGCGGCATCGGCGCCGGCCTGGTCCTCGCCGGCAAGCTCTACCGCGGGATCACCGGGATCGCCGGCGAGATCGGCCATGTCCGCTTCGAGGACAACGGCCCGATCTGCCGGTGCGGCAACCGCGGCTGCCTGGAGAAGGCCTTCGGCGGGTCCCGGCTGGTCGAGCTGCTGCAGCCCGCCTACGACGAGACGCTCACCGTCGAGCGCCTGCTCGAGCTCGCCCAGGAGGGCGACATCCGGGTCAACCGGATCCTCGACGACGCCGGCCGCGCGGTCGGCCGAGTGCTGGCCGACCTGTGCAACCACCTCAACCCGGCGCTGATCGTGGTGGGCGACACGATGCGCCAGTCGGAATCCTTCGTCTTCGGCATCAAGGACTCGATCGACCGCTTCACCCAGCCCGACACCGCTGCGGCGCTCGACGTCGTCCCCAGCGAGCTCGGCGACAACGCGGGCGTCATGGGGGCACTGGTGATCGCCGGCTCGGCCGCTCCGGCGCCGTCGGGAACAATATGAGCAACCGCTCAGTTAGGCGCGATGTGACTTCACTCTTCTCGCAGCTGAGCCTGGGTTCGACAACCCTCCCCAACCGCGTCCTGATGGCGCCACTGACCCGGATGCGCGCCAGCCGGCCCGGCGACGTACCCAACCCGCTGATGGCCGACTACTACCGGCAGCGTGCCTCCGCCGGGCTGATCATCTCCGAGGGCACCCAGATCTCGCCGCAGGGCAAGGGCTACATGGACACCCCGGGCATCTACTCGGCCGAGCAGGTCGAGGGCTGGCGGCACGTCAACGACATCGTCCACGAGGCCGGCGGCCGGATCGCGGCGCAGCTGTGGCACGTGGGCCGGGTCTCCCACGAGTCCTTCCACGACGGCGACCTCCCGGTCAGCGCCTCCGCGCTCCCCTACCGCAACCGCACGACCGTACGCGGCGAGGACGGCACCCCGATCCGGGTCAACTGCCCCACGCCCCGCGCCCTGGAGACCTCCGAGATCGCGGATCTGATCGACGACTACCGCCGCGCCACCCGCAACGCCCGCGAGGCCGGCTTCGACCTCGTCGAGATCCACGCTGCCCACGGCTATCTGCTGCACCAGTTCTCCAGCTCGAGCAGCAACGAGCGCACCGACTCCTACGGCGGCTCACTGGCCAACCGCGCCCGCCTCACCCTCGAGGTGCTGGACGCGGTCATCGCCGAGTGGGACGCCGAGCACGTCGCCATCCGGATCTCCCCGATCGGCTCCTTCAACGGACTCGAGGACCCCGAGGGCGCCGAGATGGGGCTCTACCTGGCGGCCGAGATCAGCAAGCGCGGAATCGCGTTCCTGCACCTGTCCGAGCCCGACTGGGCCGGCGGTCCGGAGCTGACCGACGACTACCGCAAGCAGCTGCGCGCCGCCCACACCGGCCCGATCGTGGCGGCCGGCTCCTACACCTCGGAGAAGGCCTCCCGTCTGCTCGAGGCCGACCTGATCGACGCAGCCGCGTTCGGGCGTACGTTCATCGCCAACCCGGACCTGCCCCGGCGCCTGGCGGAGAGGCTTCCGCTCAACGAGCCCGACCTGTCGACCTTCTACGGCGGCGGCGAGGCGGGCTACACCGACTACCCCGAGTGGACCGCCTGAGTTCATTCCGGGCTCACCTGAACCCGCACGGCGGAGGACGTTCCTCTGGAATGGTTCTCCGCCATGCGGGTTCTCGCGACGTGTGCCTTGTCCCTTGCGCTGCTCGGCGGCGCCTTCACTCCGTTCTCGGCGGCCCGGGCCGTTGCGCCGCCCGCCGGTGATCCGGTGGCGCTCGTCGACCCGCTGATCGGGTCGTCGAACGGCGGCAACACCTACCCCGGCGCCGTACGCCCCTTCGGGATGCTCTCCTTCAGCCCGACCTCCACGGCGGGCGACCAGACCAACACCGCCGCGTCGAACGGCTACTCCTACGACACCACGCGGCTGCGCGGCTTCTCGCTGACACATGTCAACGGCGCGGGCTGTCACCCCGGCGCCGCCGGGGACGTACCGATCTTCCCGCACACCGGCGAGATGACCGGCTCGCCCACCGCGGACGTGACCGATGCGACGTACGCCTCGAACTTCAGCCACGCCGACGAGCTGGCCGAGCCGGGGCGCTACCGGCTGGGCCTGGCCAACGGCGCCGAGGTCGACACCGCGGTGACCACTCGGGCCTCGGTCAGCGACCTGACCTTCCCGGCCGACAAGCCGGCCAACCTGCTCTTCCGCACCTCCAACTCGCTCAACGGCAGCGAGACCGCGGTCACCCGGATCGACGAGGCGAAGCGAACCGTCAGCGGCTCGGTACTCACCGGCGCCTTCTGCGGGCGACGCGGCAACGGCGGCGGGAGCAACAAGCGCTCCTACTACCGGCTCTACTTCACCGCGCAGTTCGACCGAGGCTTCTCCCGCCACGGCACCTGGGTCAACGGCGAGCTCCAGCCGGGCAGCATCGAGGCGCGCGGCGGCGAGGGCTACGAGACCGGCGCGGCCCGCCAGGGGCAGGGCTCCGGCGGCTACGTCTCCTTCGACCCCAGCCGCGAGCAGAGCGTGCGGATGCGGATCGGGATCTCCTACACCAGCCAGTCGGCGGCCGAGGCCAACCTGGCGGCCGAGATCGGACGGCGCGACACCGTCTCGGCCGTCGCCTCGGATGCCAAGGCCGAGTGGCGCAAGGCGCTCTCCTCGATCGAGGTCTCCGGCGGCACCGATGAGGAGCAGACCGCCTTCTACACCGGGCTCTACCACTCCTACCTGCAGCCCAACGTGATCTCCGACGTGGCCGGCACCTACTGGGGCAGCGACCAGGAGGTCCACCGGATCGAGCGCGGCCAGCAGGCGCAGTACGGCAACTTCTCCGGCTGGGACCAGTACCGGGCCCACACCCAGCTGCTCGCGCTCCTGGAACCGCGCGTCGCCGGTGACTTCGCCCGGTCCCTGCACGCCTACTCCCGCCAGCACGGTGGCGTCTGGGACCGTTGGGTCCACCTCAGCGGCTGGACCCACGTGATGACCGGCGACCCGAGCGCGCCCACGCTGGCCGGCTTCTACTCGCTCGGCGTACGCAACTTCGATGCTCAGGGCGCCTACGACTCCCTGGTCCGCCAGGCCACGGTGCCACACCCAGACGGGCTGTCCAGCTACGGCTGCCCCGGGCAGTGCATCGGCCAGCGGCCGAACCTGGCCGACTACCTCGCCAAGGGCTACGCACCCCAGGACACCTGCCGCTGCTGGGGCGGCGCCGCCGAGACTCTCGAGGACGCCGTCGCCGACTACTCCCTCGCCGACTGGGGCCGCCGCCTCGATGCCGACCGTCCCGAGACCGACTCGCTGATGGATCGTGCCGGCTGGTGGCAGCACACCTTCAACCCGGCCGCGACGGCCACGGACGGCTACCAGCAGGCCCGCAACGCCGACGGGAGCTGGGTCTCCGGCTTCACCCCGTCGACCCAGACCGGCTTCGCGCAAGGCAGCAGCGCGACGTACACCTGGATGGTGCCGCACGACGTCGCCCGGCTGGCCGAGGCCGTCGGCGGGCGGGAGCGGGCGATCCAGCGGCTGGACGGGTTCTTCCACAAGGCCGACGGCTCGTGGCAGTACACCGGCGGCGACGCACTGCGCTACGACCCGACCAACGAACCAGGCATCCACGTCCCGTGGATGTACAACGCGCTCGGCGCCCCCTGGAAGACCCAGGAGACGGTGCGGGCGATGGCCTCGCTCGCCTACGGCACCGGCCCTCGGGGTCTGCCCGGTAACGACGACCTCGGCACGATGTCGGCGTGGTACGTCTTCTCCGCGATGGGCATCTACCCGCAGGACCCGGCCCGCGCCGAGATGCTGCTCTCCAGCCCGGTCTTCGAGCGGGTGGTGATCCACCGCGGGAACGGCATCGACATCACCATCGAGTCCCCCGGCGCCGGCGCCGAGAACATCTACGTCCAGTCGGTCACTCTCGACGGCACGCCGCGCACCCGGTCGTGGCTCCCCGAGTCGGTGATGAACCGCGGCGGCAGCGTCCGGATCGACGTCGGCACCGAGCCGAACCGGGACTGGGGCACGGCGGACGCGGACCTGCCGATCTACCACACCACAGCGGGAGGGTAGGCCGCTCGCCTCATCTGGTCCTGGCTGCAGCCGCCGTCACGACAAGCGTGCCTGGATCACCGCGTGGGTCCCGTCGGTGCGCCAGCCAGGCTCGTTCGCCTCCAGGAGCGAGAGTCGATCGGCTGGAATGCCAACTGCGAGTTCAGATTTCAGTGTCCGCAGCGCCACCAGCGGCGCTGGGAAATACTGGACGAGGTCGGTGAAGCTCGAGGTGGGCGCCCAGTGCCGGTCGCCGACGAGGCGTCGATAGTTGAGGTCTCCCTTGATGATCACGAGCTTGGACTCCTTGATCTCATCGGCGAGGTCGCCGGGGATGTCGTGGAAGGTCAACGGACTGCACCAGAAGGCATGGGTCCGGACCTCGATCCGTCCGTCGGTGATCGCTGCCCCGAGCCGGGCTGCCATGTCGGCCGTTGCCCCGGTGTGGCTGCTGAGGTGAGCAAGGATCGTGAAGAGGTCATGGACGGTGGCGTCGGATACGAAGTAGGGCCGGGGCTTCAGGTGCATGACCACGCGTCCTGCCCGGCCTGTGCTCAGGAGGCGGTCGACGAGAAGGAGGTCAGCGACGAGTTCGCGGCCGGCGTTGTCGGCGATCAGGTCCACCCTTCCCGGCTCACGCTCACCCAGATGACCCCAGACCTGGTTCGAGTCATCGGCGATGAGTTCATCGACCTGCACGGCATCGGCAGCATGCGGCTTCGAGAGGCGGAACCCGAGGTCGGCTCGGTTGCCCCACAACGACGCGAGCAGAGCACTGTGCAGCCCTTCATCCTCTGGAGCGGAGAGGACGCTCGCAAGCTGATCCAGGTCACGAACGAGGTCGGCCGAGCCGAGCTCGGCGTCCTTCTGTGGTTTGAACGGGTCGACCCCAGCCCAAGGAACATCACGGAAGTAGTCGGTGGCCTGCAACAGAAGCCGATAGAAGTACGACTCCGCCCACAGGAACGGAACCTCGAGCCAGGTGTGACCCACGTACGGACCTGCCCATGACTCCCACTCGGCTCGGTCCGCCGAGGGCTCGGTGAAGGGTGGTACGACGCCCTGGATCACCTCATCAAGCCGGTCGAGGTTGCGCTGGACTGACGGTGGATACGGGATGCCCGACCTCACCTTCGCAATCAACTCCGGGTGTCGACGGGTCAGCACCCCATGGGCGAAGGATCCGGGATCCTCGGAGTCGATCTCCTCAGCGGTCGCACTCTGGCCGATCCCCGCCATCAGGATTCTTCCATTCGTGACTTCTTCCGTTCGGTCTGGCGGGTTCAGTTGCTGATCGCTGGGGCACGCCCAACGTACCTGTCGTCCTCGACTTGAGCTGCCGTGACGGCGGCGATATCTGCGCGGGAGACAGGGAATCCGAGCCGGTCCGTGCCGAAGAAGCCGATGCGTACGCGGGGCTGCTTGGGCTTGTCCGTCGGCCGGATGAACCGGATGATCGTCCAGTCCAGGCCGGAGGCCTTGATCTGGCCAGACATCCCGGTCATCTCCTCGTAGGCACGAGGAAGGAAGGTCCGGGCCAAGAAGCTGGTCAGCCGAGTGACCGCGGTCGGTGACTCCTGCGCGTCGAGAATCGACGGAGTGGCGTGACCGACGAAGCGGCGTACGCCATGGTCCTTCATCGAGGCGAGGATGTTGCCGATGCCGGGGACCAGAGGCGTACCGACGACCTTGCGGTCCATGCTCGGGCCGAGCGTGGAGACGACGGCGTCGGCGCCGACGACCGCTGAGTCGATGGCCTCGGCATCGGACATCTCGCCGATGACGACGCGCACGTTGTCGTCGGCCCAGGATTCGGGGACCTTCTGCGGGTTGCGGGCATAGGCGGTCACCCTGTGACCGCGGTTGAGCAGCTCGGCCACGGTGAGCTGGCCGATGGCGCCGGTGGCGCCGAAGACGGTGACGTTCATGGGTATCTCCTCAGCCAGATCAGAAGGCGTACGGCCCGAAGCGGCCCCACGCGACGACAACCGCGACGACGAGAATCGCGGCGTTGAAGGCGATCGCGCCCGCCTCGTTGCGGCGGCGGTGGACGTTCATCGCGAGCACCATCACCACGGCCAGACCGGTCGCGGCGAGCGGGGTCAGGAAGGGCAGGATGCCGAATGCCGCGGGGAGGATCAGGCCGACCGCGGCCAGCAGCTCCACGATGCCGATGAAGCGCACGGTGCCGGCGGAGCAGTCCTCGGCCCACGGCAGCTTCTCGGCGACCTTCTCCCTCGGCTGGGTCGACTTCGTCATGCCGGCCATCAGGAACATCGCGGCCAGCAGGCCCTGCAGGATCCACAGAAACACGTTCATGGTTCGTCTCTCTCAGAGGTCGTATTAGTGGAGTGGGTACTCCGCTTCGTGGACCCTAACAGGACAAGTGGAACATCTATTCCACATCAATGGATAGGATGCCGACATGCGTGCAGATGCCGAGAGGAACCGCGAGCGGGTGCTCGACGCCGCGCGCGAGCTCTTCGCCGAGGAGGGCCTGGATGCCTCGACCAACGAGATCGCCCGCCGCGCCGGCGTCGGCGTGGCGACCCTCTTCCGCCGCTTCCCCACCCGCGACGACCTGGTCGGGGCAGTGTTCGCCGACAGGATGGCCGCGTACGTCGCCGCGACCGACGAGGCGCTGGCCAACCCGGATCCGTGGCAGGGGTTCTGCGGCTACATCGAGCGGGTGTGCCGGATGCAGGCCGACGACCGGGGGTTCGCCGACGTGCTCACCCTCACCTTCCCCACCGCGAAGGCACTCGAGGACGACCGCAACCGCGCGGCCGAGGCGCTCGGCGTACTGCTGGATCGCGCCAAGGCGAGCGGAAGGCTCCGGCAGGACTTCGCCCACCAGGACGTGCCACTCATCCTGATAGCCAACGCGGGAGTGGTCACCGCGACGCGCAACGCCGCTCCGGACGCCTGGAAGCGGTTGGTCGGCTATCTCATCCAGGCATTCGCCGCCGAGGCCGCGCATCCGCTTCCGGAACCACCTACTCCTCGACAGATGTACCGCGCGCTGATGCGCCCGACCAACTGACCGACGCAATCTGCGAAGATGCGGCGGTGAGCATCTCGACCCCGGCACGTACCAACGCTCTTGACCGGTTCTTCCAGATCAGCGCCCGTGGCTCCACGGTCGGGCGCGAGGTCCGCGGCGGTGTGGTCACGTTCTTCACGATGGCCTACATCGTCGCGCTGAACCCGCTGATCCTCGGGTTCGCGGAGGACGTGAACGGCGACCTCCTCGGCGGCACCAGCGGCGACAACCTGGCCGCGATCGCGGCCGGAACCGCGCTGGTCGCGGGCGTGATGACGATCCTGATGGGCCTCGTCGCCAACTACCCCCTCGCCCTGGCGACCGGGCTCGGGCTCAACGCGTTCGTGGCGTTCTCGATCGCCGGCCAGATGACCTGGGCCGACGCGATGGGCCTGGTGGTGATCGAGGGTCTGGTGATCCTCGTGCTGGTGCTGACCGGGTTCCGGGAGGCGGTATTCCACGCCGTCCCGCGCGAGCTCAAGACCGCGATCTCGGTCGGGATCGGCCTGTTCATCGCACTGATCGCCTTCGTCGACGCCGGGTTCGTACGCCGCATCCCCGACGTCGCGAACACCACCGTGCCGGTGCAGCTCGGCCCGACCGGGCAGCTCGCGGGCTGGCCGGTGCTGGTCTTCGTCATCGGCCTCGCCCTGGTCATCACCCTGTGGGTGCGCAAGGTGCGCGGCGCGATCCTGATCTCGATCGCGGTGACCACGGTGCTGGCGATCATCGTCGAGGCGATCGCCGGGATCGGCAGGAGCAGCGCCGAGAACCCGACCGGGTGGTCGCTGAACGTTCCGGCCCTGCCGGACAAGGTCGTCGACTGGCCGTCATTCGCCACGCTCGGCGAGTTCAACCTGCTCGGCTCCTTCGAGAGCGTCGGCATCGTGACCGCGGTGCTGCTGATCTTCACGCTCATGCTCGCCGACTTCTTCGACACCATGGGCACGATGACCGCGATCGGCTCCGAGGCCGGGCTGCTGCGGAAGGACGGCACCCCGCCGCGTACGCGCTCGATCCTGGTCGTCGACTCGCTGGCCGCCGCCGCAGGTGGCGCGGGCGGCGTCTCCTCCAACACCTCCTACGTCGAGTCGGCCTCGGGCGTCGGCGAGGGCGCCCGCACCGGTCTGGCTGCGGTCGTCACCGGCGTGCTCTTCCTGCTCACCACCTTCCTGGCTCCGCTGGTCACGGTGATCCCGTCGGAGGCGGCGGTGCCTGCCCTCGTGCTGGTCGGCTTCCTGATGATGCAGCAGGTCAAGGACATCAACTGGGCCGACCCGGACATCGCCATCCCGGCGTTCCTGACGATCGCGCTGATGCCGTTCACCTACTCGATCTCGGTGGGCATCGGCGCCGGCTTCCTGGCCTACGTGCTCATCCAGGTCGTCCGCGGCAACGCCAAGAAGGTGCACCCGCTGATGTGGCTGGTCGCGGCCATGTTCGCCGTCTACTTCGCGATCCACCCGATCTCGAGCTGGATCGGCTGATGGACAGTGTGGCGCCGGATCCGGCCACCCGGCAGCCGTTGCGCGAGGTGGTCGCCCGCGACATCCGCCGCAAGATCATGGCCGGCGAGCTGGCTCCGGGCGACCGGCTGCGTGAGCAGGCGCTCGCCACGGAGTACGGCGTCTCCCGCGTCCCTGCGCGGGAGGCCCTGCACGTGCTGGCCCAGGAGGGGTTCGTCGACACCGTCCCGCGACGCGGCGCGACGGTGGCGTTCCCCTCGGCACAGCGGACCCGGCAGCTCATGGTCATCCGGGAGAACCTCGAGGTCCTCGCGGCCGGGCTCGCGGCCCGGCGCCGTGGCGGCGACCAGGGCGAGGAGCTCACCGAGGTGCTCGAGCTCGGCACCCGGGCGACCGCCACCGGCGACTACGCCGCGCTGCCGGAGCTGATCGCGCGGTTCCACGACGCCGTCGGGATCGCCTCCGGCAACGACGAGCTCGCCAAGATGACCCGGTCGCTGCGGATGCAGGTGCGCTGGGTCTTCGAGATGCAGCTCGAGGAGCGCTCGGGACAGTCGTGGAAGCACCACCAGGAGATCGCCGAGGCGATCCTGGCCGGCGACCAGGAGCGGGCCGAGTCCTCGATGCATGCCGATGTCACCCGTGACGCCGACCTGCTCGTCGACCTGCTGGTGGCCCGCGCGGAGCGCCAGCGCCCCTGATCTCGACTTGAACCCGGCGTAACCAGACCGGCCGTCGTCTGAAACGGGGACGAAACCGCGCGCTGTTTGTATACAAGAATGATCGAACGGTATACGGAGCCGCCCGTGCTGGTGGCCGGCAACAGCGTCACCAGGTCGTTCCCCAACGGCACCACCGCGCTCGCCGAGGCGAGCTTCGAGATCCGCGCCGGTGAGTTCGTCTCCTTCGTCGGGCCCTCGGGCTGCGGCAAGTCGACGATGCTCCGCATGGTCGCCGGCCTCGACCTGCCCACCAGCGGCAGCGTCGAGCGTGGCGACGGCGAGGTCGGCTACGTCTTCCAGGACGCGACGCTGCTGCCGTGGCGTACCGCACTGGGCAACGTGGTCCTCCCACTGCGGCTCGCCGGGACGAAGAAGGCGGAGGCCGAGGAGCGGGCACGCGTGGCGCTCGAGGTCGTCGGGCTGGCTGCGTACGCGGACCATCGGCCGGCCCAGCTCTCGGGCGGGATGCGGATGCGGGTCTCGATCGCTCGCTCGCTGGTCCAGCGCCCGGAGCTGTTCCTCTTCGACGAGCCGTTCGGGGCCCTCGACGAGATCACCCGCCAGGACCTCAACAGCCAGCTCGACACCCTGATGGCGACCGACCCGTTCACCGGGATCTTCGTGACCCACTCGGTCCCCGAGGCGGTCTTCCTCTCCGACCGGGTGCTGGTCTTCTCCTCCCAGCCGGGACGCATCGTCGCCGACCTGCGCATCGACCTGCCCCGGCCGCGTCCCGAGGGGCTGCGCTTCACCAGCGAGTACGCCGACCTGTGCCGTCAGGTCTCCGACGCGCTCGCCGGCGCCCACCGCAGCACCGAGGAGGCGGCATGACCACGCTGGTCGAGACCAAGCCGGAGACCCGCGCGCTGACGACGGTCCCGTTCCTCCGCTTCGACCCGGGCCACGGCAGCCGGACCGTACGCTGGGTCGCCCCCATCCTCACTCTGGTGGTCGTCCTCGGGGTGTGGACGCTGGTCAGCACCCAGCTCCTCTCCCCCACCCGCCAGTTCCTGCTGCCCTCTCCCTGGGAGGTGCTCGAGGCGGGCTTCCTGGAGCAGGCCGGCCGCACCGAGATCTTCACCGCGCTGTGGTCGACCACGAAGGTCGCCCTGGTGGGTCTGCTGCTGGCGATGGCGATCGGTGTCTTCTTCGCGATCGTGATGAGCCAGGCCCGCTGGGCGGAGGCGTCGTTCTATCCGTACGCGGTGATCCTGCAGACCATCCCGATCCTGGCGATGGTGCCGCTGCTCGGCTTCTGGTTCGGCTACGAGTTCACCTCCCGGCTGATCGTGTGCGTGCTGCACTCGCTGTTCCCGATCATCACCAACACGATGTTCGGCATCGCCTCGGTCGACGACAACCTGCACGACCAGTTCTCGCTCTTCCACGCCTCGCGGTGGCAGCGGCTCATCCACCTGCAGCTGCCCGCCGCGCTCCCGGCCGCGCTCGCCGGCTTCCGGATCTCGGCCGGGATGGCCGTGGTCGGCTCGATCATCGCCGACTTCTTCTTCCGGCAGGGACAGCCCGGCATCGGCCGGCTGATCGACACCTACCGGCAGAGCCTCGACACCGACCTGATGATGGCCGCCCTGGCCGCCTCCTCGCTGGTCGGGATCGCTCTCTTCCTGCTCTTCGGCGCCGTCCTGCGCGCCGTCGAGGCCCACCGTTCACCTCGCCGCTGACCCCCACACTGGAGAGAACCCCATGACGTACGCCCGTTGGACCCGGATCACCGCAACCACCGCCCTCGCCGCGCTCGCGCTCACCGGTTGCGGTGTCAGCGAGGAGGCGATCGGCGACCCCGACGCCCCGAAGGGATCGCTCGCCGCCGCCTGCCCGTCGACCGTGGTCATCCAGACCGACTGGTACGCCACCCCCGAACGATCCCCCGCCTACAACCTGATCGGCCCCGACGGCGAGATCGACGTCGACAAGGGTGCCTACGTCGGCGAGATCGGCGACACCGGCGTCACCGCCGAGATCCGGCTCGGCGGGCCGTTCATCGGCGGCCAGCCGGTGACCGCGCAGATGTATACCGACGACACCATCGACCTCGGCGTGGTCGCCACCGACATCGCGATCCGCGACTACGAGAAGTTCCCCACCCGCGGGGTGTTCACGATGATGCAGAAGTCGCCGTTCATGGTGATGTTCGACCCGGCCAAGTTCCCCGAGGTGAAGACCTGGGACGACGTCAAGGCCACCGGTGCGCCGGTCCTGCACGCCCAGGGTGTCAGCTGGGTCGACTACCTGGCCCATGAGGGCCTCGTCGACACTCAGCAGCTCGACGGCTCCTTCGACGGCAGCCCGAGCCGGTTCGTCGCCGACGACGGCGCGCTGTTCCAGCAGGGCTACGTCAGCAACGAGCCCTACCGCTGGGAACACGACGTCGCCGAGTGGGCGAAGCCGACCGCCCACCTGATGCTCGACGACGCCGGCTACAAGGTCTACCAGCAGGCGTACGCGGTCCGGGCGGACGACGAGGAGGCGCTGAGCCCGTGCCTGGAGGAGCTGGTGCCGCTGCTGCAGCAGTCGGAGATCGACTACCTGAAGGACCCGAAGCCGGTCAACGACACCCTGATCCAGATCGCCGACGCCATCAAGGACGGCCCCCCGATCACCCCCGGCGGCAACGCGAACTCGGTGAAGGTCCAGGTCGAGGAGGGGCTCGTCGCGAACGGCCCGGACGGCGCGTACGGCAGCTTCGACGTCGCGCGCGTCGACAGCGTGATCGAGACGATGACCGCGGTGCTGAAGGACGGCGGCAAGGACGTCCCGGAGATCACCGGCGACGAGCTGGTCACCAACGACTACATCGACCCCGAGATCAAGCGTTGACGACTCCGATCGCACGAATTCTCGGGGCCCGTACGTCCACCGGCCTGGTCGATCTCGGGATCGACGCCGGAGTGATCTCCGCGGTCTCCGACCCGTCCCCCATCGGGCCGGAGACCGTGGTGGACGCCGCCGGGGCGGTCGTGATGCCCGCCTTCGTCGACGCCCATGTCCACCTCGACAAGGCCCATCTGCTCGGCGCCGGTGGGCTCGAGCCCACCGGCCCGGGCGTGGGCCCGGCGATCGCGCTGATGCAGGAGGTGCGACGTACGCAGCCCGCGGGGATCGTCGAGGTCGGCGCCCGGCGGGGCGTGGAGTCGCTGGTGCGCCACGGGGTCGTGGCCGCGCGGGCGCACGTCGAGGTCGACGCCGACATCCGGCTCGACATGCTCGATCTGCACATCGCGCTGCGCGAGGAGAACGCCGAGCGGATCGAGCTGCAACTCTCGGTCTTCCCGCAGAATGGGCTCACCCGCGAGGTGACCGCGCTGATGAGTGCCGCGCTGCGACACGGCGGCGGCGTCGTCGGCGGCTGCCCCTACGTCGACAACGACCAGGAGGCCCACCTCGACACGGTCTTCGGCCTGGCCGAACGGTTCGGGCTGCCGGTCGACCTGCATCTCGACTTCGATGACGACCCCTCGGGGTCGATGGTCGCGGCCGTCGCCGAGCGCACCCGCGCCCTCGGCATGCAGGGCCAGGTCACCATCGGGCACGTCACCAAGCTGGCGGCGATGCCCGTGGACGAGCAGGAGGTGACGTACGCCCTGATGGCGGAGGCCGGGATCTCGCTGGTCGTCATGCCGGCGACCGACCTCTATCTCGGCGGGGCCGGTGAGCCCGGCAGCCGCAGCCTGGCTCCGCTGGAGCGTGCCCACGCCGCCGGGGTGCGGGTCGCGGTCTCGAACAACAACCTGCACAACGCCTTCTCGCCCTACGGCAACGGCAACCTGCTCCAGGCTGCGTGGACCGCCGGGCTGACCCGGCAGCTGGTCGGCCCTGAGATGCTGGACCTGCTCGTCGCCTCGATCACCGACCACCCGGCCGGGATCCTCGGACGGGCCCCGCACGGCACGACCGCCGGCGACGTCGCCGACCTGGTGGTCCTGGACACCGACGAGCCGCACCTCGTGGCGCTGCAGGTGCCCTCGGTCCTGGCCTCGATCCGGTCGGGGGCGCTCGTGCACGAGCAACGAAGCATTCGTACGCAGACCATGGAGGTCACCTCATGACCGGCATCAGGACACTTCGCAACGCCACCCTGGCCGACGGCTCCCGAGTCGATGTCTCGGTGGCCGACGGGAGGATCTCGGGGATCTCGCCTGCCTCGTCGGCGGCGGCCGGCGCGGACCTGGACCTGGGCGGCGCGCTCCTCCTGCCGCCCTGGTCAACGGTCACGCCCATCTGGACAAGACCCTGGTCGGCTCCGGTTGGCAGCCACACCGCCCCGGCACGACCGTCCGTGAACGGGTGGCGGCGGAGCACACCCTGCGCGGCGAGGTCGGCGTGCCCGTGGTGGAGCGTGCTCGCGCGCTGGCGGAGCAGATGATCTCGTTCGGCACCGGGACGGTGCGTACGCATGTGGACATCGACCCCGAGGTCGGCCTGGCCGGGCTGGAGGCGGTTCTGGAGGTGCGCGAGGCTCTTCGTGACCGGCTGCGCATCGAGATCGTCGCCTTCCCGCAGAGCGGGATCACCACCTCGCCCGGAACCGAGAAGCTCCTCGACGAGGCGCTGGCCGCGGGTGCGGACCTCGTCGGCGGGCTCGACCCCGACGGCTTCGACGGCGACGCCGAGGCCCACCTCGACGTCGTCTTCGGGCTCGCCGCCCGGCACGGCGCCGGCGTGGACATCCACCTCCATGACCTGGGCGCGAGCGCCGTACGCCAGTACGAGCTGATCGCCGCCCGCACCCGCGCCGAGGGACTGGGTGGAAAGGTGAACGTCAGCCACGCGTACGGGCTCGGCTCGATCCCCCTCGAGGAGGCCCGCCGGGTCGGTGGGCTCTTCGCAGAGGCGGGCGTCTCGGTGCTGACCAACGGGCCGGCCGGGCCGATGCCGCCGGTGCTGGCGCTGCGCGAGGTGGGCGCCACTGTCTGGTCCGGCTCGGACAACATCCGTGACGCCTGGTGGCCCTACGGCGACGGCGACATGCTCGCGATCGCGCGCCAGGTCGCCTACCAGTCCGGGTTCCGCACCGACGAGACCCTGACGGTGGCGCTCGACCTGGTCACCGACGCGGCCGCCCGGGCGCTCAGGCTGGAGGCGTACGGCATCGTCGTCGGCGCTCCGGCGGACCTGCTGGTCCTCGACGTGCCGACGCCGGTCGCCGCCATCGCCGCCAACCCCACCTCGCGGACTATCCTGCATGCCGGCGAGGTGGTGGCGACGCGCTCGGAGACCGTCGAGGTCAGCCCAGCATGTCCTTGACGAGCGGCACGACCTGGGTGCCGTAGAGCTCGATCGAGCCCATCAGATCCTCGTGCCGCACCTGGCCCTGGTCGTACTTCAGGTCGAACCGGTCGACGCCGAGCACCTTGATGGTGCCGGCCAGCTTCCGGGCGACGGTCTCCGGCGAGCCGACGTATAGGGACCCGCCCTCGATCTCGCGCTCGAAGTCGCCGGGCGAGGGCGGCGGCCAGCCGCGCTCGCGGCCGATCTGCGTGCGCATGGCCAGCCAGCCCTTGTAGACCGTCTCGCGGGCCTGCTCGTCGGTCGCCGCGACGAACCCGGGCGAGTGGACGGCGACGCGCTGCCGCGACACCCCGAACTCGTCCTGGGCGCGCTCGAAGAGGTCGATATAGGGCGCGAACCGGTCGGCCGGGCCGCCGATGATCGCCAGGAAGAGGCCGAAGCCGTGGCGGGCGGTGCGTACGACAGACTCCGGGCTCCCGCCGACGCCGACCCATGCGGTCAGGCCATTCTCGGTGCGCGGGAAGACCTCCTGGTCGGTGAGCGCCGCGCGGGTGCGGCCCTCCCAGGTGACCTTCTCCTCCTTCAGCAGGGCGGCGAGCAGCTCGAGGCGCTCCTCGAAGAGCTCCTCGTAGTCGGCGAGGTCGAAGCCGAACAGCGGGAACGACTCGGTGAACGACCCGCGCCCGGCGACGATCTCGGCGCGGCCATGGGAGACCGCGTCGAGGGTGGCGAACCGCTCGAAGACCCGCACCGGGTCATCCGAGCTGAGCACGGTCACCGCGGAGCCGAGCCGCAGCCGCTCGGTGCGGGATGCGACCGCGGCGAGCACCATCTCCGGGCTGGAGACGGCGAAGTCGCGGCGGTGGTGCTCTCCCACGCCGAAGAAGTCGAGCCCGACCTGGTCGGCGAGCACACCCTCCTCGACGATGTTCCGGATCACCTGCGCGTGGTGCTGCGGCTTGCCCTCGGCGTCGCGGGTGACCCCGCCGAAGGTGTCCAGGCCGAACTCGATGTCAGTCACGCCTGTTGAAACCTCAACCAGTCGTGGCGCATTCCCAAGGCCCCGCCGGGACCTCGTGGGTCTCGCCGGCCAGGTGGCGCCACAGGGTGCCGCCGCGCTCCAGGTCGAGTCTGCCGTCCGGGCACACGTCAGGCGGTACGTCTCGGCCGAGCGCCGTGACCGACGCGAGCACGCGGTGTCTGCCGAGAATGCCAGGCACCAGCGAGCTCGCGTCCAGGTCGAGGGACTCGATCAGGAGCGGCCGCCCGTCGGCCTGATGGGCCGACCAGGTGGTGGCCACCCGGCCGGGGCGCTCGCGGTGGCGGCCGAGGACGAGGGTCTCGCGCAGGGCGAGCCTCGCACTGGGAGCGAGGGTGACCCGGGTGTCGCGGGTGACGTCGGCGCCGGCGGAGACCACGAAGGGCTCGCCGGCCCAGACCAGGGTGGCATCCGCAGCGAGGGTGATCGCGACCGCCCAGGACGCGTGGCCGCCGTCCATGTCGTAGGCGACCGTCCCGGCCGGCTCGACCAGGGTCAGGCTCGCGCCCTCCCCCACCTCGACCTCGACGGTGACCTGGTCGCCGGCCAGGAGCATCGCGCCGTCGGGGACCAGCGAGATCCGCGCCGAGCGGGCATCACTGGAGAGCAGCATCGGCCGTAGCGCCGGCGCGGTCGAGGGTCCGGTGACATCGGTCTCGACGCGCACCCGGCCGCTGTCGACGGCCCCGACCCGCACCCGGGTCAGGGAGCCGCTGGCCAGCTCAGGCGTGCTGGTGGTCATGGGTGTGGCTGGTGCCGTCCGCGTGGAAGTGCGGCGCCATCGGACCTGGGTCGGCGGGGACCAGGGCGCCACCGCGGTGCCGGGCCAGCTCGGACCTCACCCACGCCACCAGCGCCTCGACCGAGGCCGGATCGGTGCGCGAGAGCGCGATGACCGGGCGGCCCTCGCGGACCGACCCCGCGTCGGAGACCATCGCGACCGGGTCGACACCGACGTACGGAGCGAGGTCGGTCTTGTTGACCACGAGCAGGTCGGCGCGCTCGATGCCCGGGCCTCCCTTGCGGGCGACGTCGCCACCGCCGGCGACGTCGATCAGGAAGATCTGGGTGTCGACCAGCGCCGGGGAGAAGGTCGCGGTGAGGTTGTCGCCGCCGGACTCGACCAGGACCACGTCCAGCGGCGCGAACTCCTCCTCGAGCTCCTCGACGGCGATCAGGTTGGCGGTGACGTCGTCACGGATCGCGGTGTGAGGGCAGGCGCCGGTCTCGACGGCCCGGATACGGGCCGGGTCGAGCACGCCGGCGGAGCGGAGGAAGCGGGCGTCCTCGTCGGTGTAGATGTCGTTGGTGACCACGCCGATCTCCAGATCGGCGGAGAGCTCACGGCACAACAGAGCGATGAGCGAGCTCTTGCCGGTACCGACCGGACCGCACACCCCGATGCGCAGCCCCCTGCCGTTCTTCGTCGCGTTCTCAGGCACTGAACAACCTCCTGGTCGTGTGGGCGTGGGTCTGGGCCCACAGGTCGAGCTGGGGCGCGCTGGGCGCCGGGATGTGTTGGGGATCGGTGAGCGGGGCGACCTCGGTGGCGAGCCGCTCGGCCTCGGGGAGCAGGTCGTGCACCCACGAGGTGGCATCGAGCGGGTCGAGGGGCAGCAGCTTGAGGGATGCCGAGGCGACCGTCTGCAGATCGTCGTACGCCACCAGCCGGGCCAGCGTGGCCGGCGCGATGCCACTGGTGGCGGCCGCCGCGGCCAGGACGATCGGGCGGCACGGCCGCTCGAGGCCGGCCACCTCCGCGAGGTGCGGCGAGTCCGGGAACAGCCGCCTGACCAGCCGCAACAGCGCACGGCCGAGGGTGCGCGAGGTGTCCCGCATCGGGGCCGCCGGGGTGCGGGCCGCCCAGGCGTCGTAGACCGGCTCCAGCGGCAGACCGGCGCGCAGCCGATGCAGCGCGACCACCGCCGTGCCCGCCTCGACCCTCACGACGCTGGCCAGCCGCGACCGCATGAAGAGCGGCACCTGCTCGGCGGCGAGCCCCGAGCGTACGGCCGCCTCCAGCTGGCCCGACTGGGTGTGGCCGGCGACCGGGAGGCGCGCGTCGGCCAGCAGCATCATGAGCAGGTCGTCTGACATCGCGCTCAGAACATCGAGTAGAGCTGCGTCAGCGGCAGCTCGGTCGCGGGGGCGGGCTCGATCAGCTCGCCGTCGACGTGGATGCGGAATGTCTCGGGCTCGACCCGGATCTCGGGGGTCGCGGAGTTGTTGACCATGTCGGCCTTGCCGATCTCGCGGGTGGGCGAGATCCCGACGAGACGGCGCCGCAGACCGAGGCGATCGGCCAGCCCAGCCTCCAGCGCGGACGGCGCTACGAACGAGACCGCGTGGTCCGCACCCGGCCCCACCAGCGTCGGTCGCATGAGCACCGGCTGCGGGGTCGGGATGGAGGCGTTCGGGTCGCCGAGGGCACCCCAGATCAGGGCGCCGGACTTCATGACGACCTCGGGCCGGATGCCGAAGAACCGCGGGTCCCACAGGACCAGATCGGCCATCTTGCCGGGCTCCACGGAGCCGACCTCGGCGGCGATCCCATGCGCGATGGCGGGGTTGATCGTGTATTTCGCGACGTACCTCTTGGCTCTGATGTTGTCCGCCTTCCCACCCAGGGATCCGAGCCGGGCCTTCATCGCGTGGGCGACCTGCCAGGTGCGGCAGACGACCTCGCCGATGCGGCCCATCGCCTGCGCGTCGGAGGAGGTGATCGACAGCGCGCCGAGGTCGTGCAGTACGTCCTCGGCGGCGATCGTGGTGGCCCGGATCCGGGACTCGGCGAAGGCCAGGTCCTCGGGTACACGCGGGTTGAGGTGGTGGCAGACCATCAGCATGTCGAGGTGCTCGGCGACGGTGTTGACGGTGTGCGGCAGGGTCGGGTTGGTGGAGCCGGGGATGATGTGGGGCAGCGAGGCGACCGAGAGGATGTCGGGCGCGTGCCCTCCCCCGGCGCCCTCGGCGTGGAAGGCGTGGATGGAACGGCCGGCGATCGCTGCGACCGTCGACTCCAGGTAGCCCGCCTCGTTGAGCGAGTCCGAGTGCAGCGCGACCTGCAGGCCGTGCTCGTCGGCGGCCTTGAGAGCGGCATCGATCGCTGCCGGGGTCGAGCCCCAGTCCTCGTGGACCTTGTAGGCGGCGGCTCCGGCGAGCGCCTGCTCGGCCAGCCCGGCCGCGGAGACGGTGTTGCCCTTGCCCATCAGCAGCAGGTTGACCGGCATGTCGTCGAGCGCGCGGTGGATGGTCTCCAGGTGCCACGGTCCGGGGGTGACCGTGGTGGCCTTGGAGCCCTCCGAGGGTCCCGTGCCGCCGCCGCCCACGGTGGTGATCCCGGTCGAGATCGCCTCGACGATCTGGGACCTGGACAGCAGGTGCACATGGACGTCGATCGCCCCGGCGGTGAGGATCTTCCCCTCGCCGCTGACCACGTCGGTGCCCGGTCCGATGACCAGGTCGGGGTGGACGCCGTCGGCGATGTCGGGATTGCCGGAGCGACCCAGGGCGACGATCCTTCCGCCGCGGATGCCGACGTCGGCACGGACGATGCCCCAGTGGTCGAGGACGAGGGCGTTGGTGATCACCGTGTCGAGGGCACCCTCGGACCGCGGCACCGTCGACTGGTTCATCGACTCGCGGATCGACTTGCCGCCGCCGAAGACCGACTCCTCGCCACCTGCGGTCAGATCGTCCTCGACCTCGATCCAGAGGTCGGTGTCACCGAGCCTCACCTGGTCGCCGGTCGTGGGGCCGTAGAGCGCGGCGTACTCGCTCCTGCTGATCTCCACCATGTTCACTCACCTGCCTTGATCTGGCTGTGCTTGATCTGCAGGCCTGGGACCCGACGAGCACCCTTGAGCGCGACGATCGCGACCTCGCGCGACGCGCCCGGCTCGAACCGGCGCGAGGTGCCGGCCGGGATGTCGAGCCGGAACCCCTCGGCCGCCTTGCGGTCGAAGTCGAGAGCAGAGTTCACCTCGGCGAGGTGGATGTGGGAGCCGATCTGGACCGGTCTGTCGCCGGTGTTGAGGACCACCAACGTACGCCGCTCCGACTCGCTCCGGTCGGTGTTGAGCTGGATGGTGCCGTCGGCGACGCGTACGGCTCCGGGACCGCTGGACTGCATGGACATCTCCGCTTCAGGCGATCGGCTGGTGGATGGTGACGAGCTTGCGGCCGTCGGGGAAGGTCGCCTCGACCTGCACCTCGACGAGCATGTCGACCACGTCGGGCATCACCTGCTCGCGGGTCAGCACGGTGCGGCCCCGCGTCATCAGGTCGGAGACCGAGGCACCCTCGCGCGCCCGCTCGATCACCCAGGTGGAGATCAGGGCGACGGACTCGGGGTAGTTGAGGAGCACCCCACGGGCGAGCCGGTCGCGAGCGACCATCCCGGCCACGGACAGCAGCAGCTTCTCGGTGTCGGACGGTGTCAGATGCATGTCGCCACTCTCTGGACGGCCGGCCTAGACGGCCAGCTGGGATCGGACGTGATCGTGCGCCTCGGAGCCGCCGTCACCGCGCGCGGTGATCCGGCCGGACTCGAGGATGTAGTAGGCAGAGGCCGTACGCAGCGCGAACCCGACGTGCTGCTCGACCAGCAGCACGGTGAGGTCGCCACGACCGGTGAGCTCGGCGATCACCCGCTCGATCTCGGCGACGACGTTGGGCTGAATCCCCTCGGTCGGCTCGTCGAGGATGAGCAGCCGCGGCCTGGTCAGCAGCGTACGCGCGATCGAGAGCTGCTGGCGCTGGCCGCCGGAGAGCAGCCCCGCCCGCCTGCCGAGCAGGTCCTTCAGCGCGGGGAACAGGTCGAGCATCTCGCTGATCCCGGCGCGGTCGCCGACCAGCTGGAGGTTCTCGAGCGCGGTCATGTCGCCGAAGCTCTGCTGCCCCTGCGGGACGTAGCCCAGGCCCCGCTTGACGCGTGCGCTCGGTCGCAGCGCGGTGACGTCCTCGCCGTCGAGCAGCACCCGGCCGCTCTTGGCCCGGACCAGTCCGACCGCCGCCTTGAGCAGGGTCGTCTTGCCGGCGCCGTTGTGTCCCATCAGCGCCACCGCGGCGCCGGTCGGGACCTCGAGGCTGACCTCGTGGAGCACCGTGGTGCGGCCGTAGCCGCCGGTGACCGACTCGATCCTCAGCATCAGGCGTCCTCCCCTGTTCCCGTGCTCGTCTCGGTCACCCCGGCGACGGTGTCGCCCAGGTAGACCCGTTGTACCTCGGCGTCGGCCCGGATCTCGGCAGCCGTGCCCTCCGCGATCACCTTCCCGGCATGCAGGACGGTGACGACGTCGGCGAACCGGCGGACGAAGTCCATGTCGTGCTCGATGACCACGACCGTCCGCTCCGGACTGATCCGGCGCAGCAGCTCTCCGGTCGCCTCCCGCTCCTCGGCCGACATCCCGGCGACGGGCTCGTCGAGCAGCATCACCGAGGAGTCCTGCACCAGCAGCATGCCGATCTCCAGCCACTGCTTCTGCCCGTGCGAGAGCACGCCCGCGGGCCGGTCCGCCAGCTCCGTGAGCCCCACGGTCTCCAGCACCTCAGCGACCTGCTCGGGTGTCCCCCGCCTCGGCAGCATCAGCCGCCAACGCGCCCGGTGCACCCCGGCGGCGATGTCGAGGTTCTGCAGCACGCTGAGCTCCTCGAAGACCGTGGCGGTCTGGAACGTACGTCCCACCCCGAGGCGGGTGATCCGGTGCGATGCCAGCGAAAGCAGATCGCGTGTGCGATAACGCGCTTCACCACTTCCGCTCGCCAAACCGGTCAGGGCGTCCACAAGGGTCGTCTTTCCGGCGCCGTTGGGACCGATCAGGAAGTGCAGCCGGCCCGGCTCCAGCGTCAGGGACACCCCGTCGATCGCCACGAACCCGTCGAACTCGACCCGCAGGTCGCTGACCTCCAGCGTCTCCACACTCATGCCGTGACCTCCTCAGCCACTCGCGACTCGGGTTCCCTGGACCTCTCGGGCTCCGAGCGTCGCGAGAACAGGCCTTTCACCAGCCCCAGCAGCTGCGCCAGCCCGCCCGGCAGCAGCAGGATGACCAGCACGAACAGCGCACCCTGGAAGTACGACCACGAACCCGGGAAGGCCTCGGAGAGCGAGGTCTCGGCGTAGCCGATCAGGAGCGCGCCGACGGCAGGGCCGAGCAGCGAGGCACGCCCGCCCAGCGCGACCCCGGCCAGCAGCCCGATGGAGGCGACCACGCCGACGTCGTCGGGCGAGACGATCCCGGCGATCGGCACGAAGAGAGCACCGCCGATCGAGGCCAGGACGGCCGCGATGACGTACGCCGCCAGCTTGACGTTGGCCGGGTCGGTGCCGAGGAACCGCACCCGCTCCTCGCCGTCACGGACGGCGACCAGCAGCTCGCCGAAGCGGGTGTTGTAGAGCCAGGCCATCACCAGGATCGAGACCAGCAGGATCCCGGCGGCGATGAAGTAGAGCATCCGCTTGTTGGCCGGGTCGAACAGGGCGTACCCGAAGAAGCCCTGGAAGTTGTTGAGGCCGTTGGCACCGCCGGTGGTCTTGACCTGGCCGACGAGCAGGATCGCGAAGGCGGCGGCGAGCGCTTGGCTCAGGATGGCGAAGTACGCCCCCTTGATCCGCCGCTTGAAGACCGCGAGCCCCAGCAGGCCCGCCACCAGTGCCGGCAGGACGAGGATGACGACCAGCGCCAGCCCGCCGTTGCGCAGCGGCTCCCACCAGCCCGGCACCGTGGCGTCGCCGTAGAGCGCCATGAAGTCCGGCACCCCGCCCGGGCCGGCGTCGGCGAGCTTGAGGTGCATCGCCATCGCGTAGGCGCCGATGCCGAAGTAGAGCCCCTGGCCGAGCACCAGCATCCCGCCACGGCCCCAGGCCAGACCGATGCCGACCGCCGCGATGGCGTAGCAGCAGTACTTCGCCAGCAGGCCGAGGCGGAAGTCGGACAGGACGGCCGGGGCGAGGACTAGCAGGGCGACCGCGAGCAGCAGCCAGCCAGCGTAGGGGTAGACCTTTTTCATGCCAGGCTCCTGGTCCGGACCGAGAGGATGCCCTGCGGGCGCAGCTGCAGGAACGCGACGATCGCCAGGAAGACGATCACCTGGGCGACCGAGCCGGTCAGGGCGTGGGCGAGGAACGCCTGCAGCAGGCCGATCCCGAGAGCCGCGACGATCGTGCCCTTGAGGTGCCCGATGCCGCCGACCACGACCACCAGGAACGCCTGCACGATGTAGGACGTGCCGAGGTTGGGGCCGGTCGACCCGAGCAGCGTGAGCGCCACCCCGGCGACACCGGCCAGGCCGGAACCGATGAAGAAGGTGGCCCGGTCGGTGCGGCGGGTCGAGATGCCGATGGTCTCGGCGAGGTCGCGGTTGCCGACGGTCGCCCGGATCTGCCGCCCGAGGGCGGTGAACCGGAGCACCGCCAGCAGCGCGGCCACGCACGCCGCGGCCAGGACGATGATGAAGAGCCTGGTCAGAGGGAAGTCGTAGCCCAGGATCGGGATCGACCCGTCCAGCCAGCTCGGTGCGGGCACCTCCTTGGCCGGAGCCCCGAAGATGTCGCGCGCGACCTGCTGCAGGATGAGACCGACGCCGTAGGTGACCAGCAGCGTGTCGAGCGGACGGGCGTACATCCACCGCAGCACGCTCGCCTCGAGCGCCAGCCCGAGCAGCCCGCCGATCACGAACCCCACGGGGAGCGCGATCAGCAGACTCAGCTCGGTGCTGGCGACGATGGTCGAGACGACATAGGCGGTGTACGCGCCGGCCATGATGAACTCGCCGTGGGCCATGTTGATCACGCCCATCTGACCGAAGGTCAGGGTGAGCCCGAGGGCGATGAGGAGCAGGACCGCACCGGCGGAGATGCCGGTGAAGACCTGGGCGAGGAGCGCGTCCAACGGGCTAGTTCTTCCACCAGTCGTAGGACTTCAGGTAGGGGTCCGGCTCGATCGGCTTGTCGCTGGACCAGACCGTATCGATCAGGCCCTCGGAGTTCACCTGGCCGATGAGCGCGGTCTTGGCGATGTGGTGGTTCTCGCCGTCGACCTCGACGGTGCCCTCCGGCGCGTCGTAGGTGACGCCGTCGGAGGCGTCGATGACGTCCTCGACCTCGAACGAGTCCGCCTTCTCGACCATGCCCTTCCACAGGTGCAGCGAGGTGTAGGCCGCCTCCATCGGGTCGGAGGTGACCGCCTTGGCGCCGTTGGCCGCCTTGAAGTCGGTGACGAACTTCTGGTTCGCCGGGCTGTCGATGGTCTGGTAGTAGTTCCAGGCGGTGTACTGCCCCTCGAGGTTGCCCACGCCGACGCCGGGGACCTCCTCCTCGGCGATCGAGACCGAGAGCACCGGCATAGCCGAGGCGGTCAGGCCCTTGCCCTTGTACTCCTTGAAGAAGGCCACGTTGGAGTCGCCGTTGAGGGTGTTGAAGACCGCGTCCGCGCCGGCGGCCTTGACCTTGTCGACGACTGTTCCGAAGTCGGTCGAGCCCAGGGGCTGGTACTCCTCGCCGAGGACCTCGATGCCGTTGGCGGCTGCGTACTGCTTGATGATCTTGTTCGCCGTGCGCGGGAAGACGTAGTCGGAGCCGACCAGGAAGATCGACTCGATCTTCTTCTCCTGCTTGAGGAAGTCGAGGGCGGGGATGATCTGCTGGTTCGTGGTCGCGCCGGTGTAGAAGATGTTGTGCGAGGACTCCAGGCCCTCGTACTGCACCGGGTAGAAGAGCAGCGCGTCGTTGCCCTCGAAGACCGGCAGCATCGCCTTGCGCGAACTGGAGGTCCAGCCGCCGAAGACCGCCGCGACGCAGTCGTCCTGGATCAGCTTGGTCGCCTTCTCGGCGAAGACGGTCGGCTCGGACTGGCCGTCCTCGCTGACGATCTCGAGCTTCTTGCCGAGCACGCCGCCGTCGGCGTTGATCTCCTCGGCCGCCATGGACAGGGACTTGAACACGGTCGTCTCGCTGATCGCCATCGTCCCCGACAGGGAGTTGAGGAAGCCGATCTTGATGGTGTCGCCGCTGGTGTCGACGCAGCTCTCGCTGGTCGCGGTGTCACCGGTCTTGGCGCCGCCGCAGGCGGTCGCGGTCATGCCCAGGGCGAGCACCGAGCTGGCCGCGAGGAGGCGGCTCGAGAATTTCGTACGCACGGGATGGGGGTCCTTCCATCGGACAATTGCTCTCGAATGGAAGGAATCTAGGGACGGGTTGTTTCGCGGATGTGTCGGACTCTGTGAGGATTTGTTTCCAGGTGGAAACGCCCTCAGTCGGCCGAGCTCAAGCGATCGCGTCGAGGACAGCCCGCAGGTCGCGGGCGACCCTGGCGACGGCCTCGGTCTCCTGGCGGGCGCGGATCTCCCGGGCAGCAGAGGCGCCCACCGGCGAGAGCGCGACCACGGCGCGGCGCTTGTCCTCGGCATGGATCTTGCGCAGCACCAGCCCGCGCTCGACCAGCCGGTCGACGTGTCGGGTCAGGGTGCCGGCGGGGAGCGCGGCGCCGGCGGCGAGACGCGTCATCGTCTGGCCCGGATCGTCGAGCAGCACGCTGAGAATGCGCCACTGCTCCGCAGTGAGGTCGAACTCGGCGTACGCCTCCGCGAGCGCTCGCTCGATCCGGCGCTGCGCTTGGGCAAGCAGCACGGCGAGATCCGCTACGGCCGTCTCCATGGCGTCCTCCCACGAATGTCTGCTGGATGCCCGCTGCGCCGAGGGCCCGACTCCCGTACCCTAACCATCCATCGGCTCAATGGTGAGTCATCCCGTCTGGTTCGTCTCGTCGCTTCGTCTGGGAGCAGGTGCCGATGTCTCCGCCGTCGTTCACCCCGGCGACCCATGCCCTGCTGGGCCTCGCACCCCGTCCACAGGGTGCCGTCTCGATCGCGTTCGTGGTGCCGATGCAGGGCCCGACCGGCATCTACGGTCCCGGCTGCCTGGCCTGCGGCGAGCTGGCCGCCGAGGAGCTCAACGCCGGCGGTGGGATCGCCGGGAAGCCGATCGAGCTGGTCGCGATCGATGCCGGGCGCGCACCCCACGAGGTCGCCGCCGAGGTCGCTCGGCTCGTCGAGCTCGGCCGGGTCGACGCGATCGCCGGCTGGCACATCTCCGCCGTACGCCAGGCGATCACCGCCCGCGTCGGCGGCCGGGCGCTGTACGCCTTCGCCGCCATGCACGAGGGCGGCGACGACACTCCTGGCGTCTTCATGATCGGCGAGCGCCCGGTCAACCAGCTGCTCCCCGCCACCGCCTGGATGCGCGCCAACCACGGCGTCTCCCGCTGGGCGGTGGTCGGCAACGACTACGTCTTCCCGCGCGTCACCGGGTCCACGGCCCGGGCCGCGCTGCGCGGGTCGCCCTCGGAGGTGGTGAGCGAGACGTACGTCCCGCTGGGGACCCGCGACTTCGCCGGCGTGCTGCGTGGCCTCGAGGGCGGCCAGCAGGACGGCGTGATCATGCTGCTGATGGGGCAGGACGCGGTGCACTTCAACCGCCAGTTCGCCGCCGCCGGGCTGAGCTCGTCGCTGACCCGCCTGAGCCCTGCGGTAGAGGAGAACACCCTGCTCGCCGGCGGCGCCGGCGCCAATGCCAACGTCTTCGCGGCCGCCGCCTACTTCGACGGCCTCACCACCCCCGAGTCGGCCGACCTGGCCGAGCGTTACTACCGCCGCTTCGGCGAGTACGCGCCCTCCCTCAACGCAGTGGGCGAATCCTGCTACGAGTCGCTGATGTTCCTGCGCCAGATCGGCGATGCCTGCGGCGGGCTCGACGTCGAGCCCGCGCTGCGCCTCACCGACCATCACAGCTACTCCAGTCCCCGCGGCCTGATGCGCATGCACGGCAACCTCGTGGACCAGGACGTATACATCGCCGCCGCCGACGGCCTCCGCTTCGAGATCCAGGAGCAGATCGCGTACGCCTCCTGAGGCCCGCGCCGATCCGTTGACTTCGAGTGCGCTCCAACTCCTAGCGTGCGGGGCATGACCTTCGAGAACCCTGCCCAGGACCCCATCTCCCGCACCATTCGCCACGACCACGGCCGTGCGATCCTCGACGCGATCGATGGCGAGGCCGGCGCTCGCGTCATCGACTCGCTCGCCGACATCGCCCCCGAGCTCGGCCACCAGGTCGTCGCCTGGGGCTTCGGCGAGATCTACGCCCGCCCCGGCCTCGAGCCCCGGGACCGACAGCTCGTCACCCTCGGCATGCTGACCGCCCTGGGTGGCTGCGAGCCCCAGCTCGAGGTCCACATCAACGCCGCCCTCAACGTAGGCCTGACCCCCGAACAGATCATCGAGGCATTCCTCCACTCCGCTGTCTACTGCGGCTTCCCGCGCGCCCTGAACGCCACCTTCACCGCCAAGAAGGTGTTCGCAGAACGCGACCTCCTCCCCCTCGCCTGAGCGCGACATGGGTCAGGCGGCGAGCGTGTGGTCGAGTAGTACGTCGCGCAGCATGAACTCTGCCGGCGACAGTGGCGGTGGATCCGGTTTCCAGGTGTCTGGTGGCGGGCTGATGTAGGTGTGGCCCGTGGGTGTAGTGGTGATGATGTTGCCGTCGGGTCCCGGTCTGGCTTGCCAGCCGAGGGCTTCTTTGGCCTGGTTGCATCGTTCGCACAGGCCCTGCAGGTTCTCGGCTCTGGTTTCGCCGCCGTCTGCGTGGCGTTCGACGTGGTCGATGTTGCGGATCGGAGCATCGCAGCCGTTGGTCCTGCAGATCCCGCCATCACGGGTGGCGATGAACTCGGCCAGTCCCTCGGGTGCCTTGCGTGAGCGGGATTCCATCGCGACCAACTGACCGGTCGGGTCGGTGAACAGCCGCCGGACGAAGACCTCGGCATCGGCGAGGGCTTCGCGGGCCCAGGCGGCGGGGACGGGTCCGTAGCCCTCGACCATGGCCGGCTGATCCGCGTCGTTGGTGAGGGAGTCGGCGGTCATCACGATCTTGACCTCGATCCGAGGCTTCGCACCGGTGGTGCTGCGGCCGGTGATCCGGTCGACGAGGGTGTCGGCCATGACCTGACCCCGGGTCCGCTCGTCACCGGCGGCCGCAGCGGTCTTGGCTGCCTGATCGAGTGCGGCGAAGACGGCGACGCCGTCCTTGACCGGCAGCAGCGCGCCGAGCCAGGTCATCGTGTCCGGTGCCGGCCGGAGGCTGACGCGGCGGTCCTTCGCTGCGTTCGCGGCACGGGCGACGACGGATTCCTGGTCCAGGGTGATCGCCAGTTTCTTGGCGGCGTTCTCGAGCTGTCGCAGTCCCATCGAGATCGCTCGAGCCGGCTCACCGCCCGGATCGGTGGCACAGAGCTCGTAGTCGATGACCCGACGATCGTCCACCGAGAGACACGCGGTCTCCCGGGCGAGGATCGTTGCTTGCCATTGGGAGAACCGACCGGCTCTCATCAGGGCGAAGGTGTGCGGCATCTCGTTGATTAGGATCTTCGCCAGCCCCAACAGCTTGGCGCCCTTCTCGGGCGAGACCCGCCGCGCCAGCGCGATCTGCGAGGCCACGCCCTCGCCCAGCCTCCGGGCAGGAACCCCAGCCTCGGCCTGACGTGCGCGGACGGCTTCGTCGAGACGTACCGCCGCTTCTGCCTGCACCGCCTCAGCGGTGCACTTCATCGCTTCGAGACGCGAGATCCAGTCGACCAGCTCAGCCTCGGACGCACCCGGAGGCGGCCCTGCAAGGAGGTGTTCGATGGTCTCGTACATAGGCATTATTATATGCGACAGAGCACTACGAAGCGACCTATTTAAGCAGGTCAGACCCACGTTACGCGGTCAGCGAACAAGACACGTGAACTCCGCGCCACTCTCTCGCCGCCGCCCCGATATAGGCGAAATCTTTCTCGATCGGGTGCCGGGTCAAGGACCGCGAAGCGGCCGGCGAAGCCGGCGGGCGGAGCCCGTCCTTGACGCGGCGCACGATCGAGAAACACTCAAAAACCGGGTCGGCGGCGAACCCTGAAACGAAGAACAGTCCATAAGCGAGATTTCCCGAAGAAGAGAACCGTGTTGGTCTCGACACGCCTCCGCCTAGCGGCTCCGGCGGCTCGACCAGCGGGCAGAGAACGAGATCCAAGTGTCGACCACTCCACCAGCCCCCACAGTCTCAGACCACGACCGATCAGAACCCTCGGCGACCCGCGACCAAAACCCAGCAGCCGCACGATTCTGCTCCTGATAGGCAACAGCCCACTCCCCCGGAGATTCAGAGACAACAGCCCGAGCAAATTCGAGCCCAACCCCACCCCCACGAGCACCGGCAACGACAAAGAAGCTGTTCAAGATGCGTACACGCTGGTCGGTGTTCCGAACGAGAGCGAACCCGATGGGATGAGCCCCGGCGGTGAGGATCCAGGCGCACCAACCTGGGTCGGAGCGAAGAGCCGCGTCGAGCCACTCGGAGCGAAAGGTGCCGTCGGCGAAGGGAAGGGCGGAACTGAAGCGCGACATGTCGTGACGAAAGAGCAGCCAGAGGTGGCGGAGGGCGAGATGGTCCTCGGCCCGTGCGAGACGGGCGATGAGGGGGCGAGGAAGGTCGAGGTGGGCGTGGAGGGTCGTCATACACGAAAGCCTCGGAGCGCGGTGCGCTCCGAGGCCTTCGGTCATTCTCTCATGCCATAAGGCGAAGGATCAGGCGATGTGGAAGTCGCTCACGTTGACGTCGACGGCCTCGACGTCGATGTCGAAGTAGTCCTCGACGGCCTCGATGACCTGGGTGCGGATGGTGACGGCGTTGGCCTTGACCGGGGTGCCGTACTCGATCACGTAGGACACGGTGATGTTGGCGACGTCGTCGGCGATGTCGACCACGGTGCCTTCGTCGTCGATGGCGTGTACGCCCTCGACCTTGGCCACGATGTGGTGGACCAGGCGCTCGACGAGACCCTCGCTCACCGTCGAGGTCCCGCGCTCCTCGCGGGCGGCACGGGCGGCGCGAAGGACACCGGTCAGGGTCGAGTCGGCGGTCGGCTCCGGCTCGACGACCGGCTCCGGCGCGAAGCCGGGGGCCGGGGTCTCGGACACGATCTCCTCGACCGACTCGGCCTCCTCGGTCACGGTGTCGGTGACGTCATCGGCGGGCGCCTCGGTGGCGTCCTCCGTCAGCGCCTCGTCGACGACCGCCTCAGTGTCCTCGGCCTCGACCTCGGTCTCCTCGGATGCCTCCTCGACGACGTCGGTCGGCTCGACGGCCGCCTCGACCTCCTCGGTCACCTCGGCAGGCTCGTCAACGCCCTCCTCCGCAGCCTCGGCAGTCACGTCGGTGTCCTCGGCCTCGACCTCCACCGGCTCCTCCTCGGCAGCGACCTCGTCGACAGCGATCTCCTCGGCCGGCGCCTCGTCCTCGGCGACGTCGACGATCTCCGCGTCGCCCTCGACCGACTCGGTCACGTCAGCAGCCTCGTCGACAACCGCGTCGGCCGGCTCGTCGTCGACCTCCACCGACTCGGTCAGCTCGTCCTCCGCCTCACCGACGGTCTCCTCGGTCTCCTCGGTCTCCTCGGTCACCCCGGCCTCGAGCTCGACCGATTCGGTCGCGTCGGCCGGCTCGAAGGACTCGACGACCTCGGCCTCGGACGCCTCACCCTCGTCCGCGGTCTCCACGACATCCTCGACCTCGGTCGGCTCCTCGACAGCGACCTCCTCGGCGAGCGCCTCACCCTCCGGCTCGACGACGCTCTCCTCGGCCTCTTCGGACTCGATCGCGTCGGCGGGCACGAAGGTGTCCTCGGCGTCGACCTCGACCCCGTCGGTCTCGGTGACCTCAGCGACGTCCTCGGTGACGACCTCGTCCGCGAGGTCCGTCACCTCGGCCTCGGCCTCGACCGGCGCCTCGTCGACCGGCGCCTCCTCGGCAGTCGGCTCCTCGACAGCGGTCTCCTCGACCTCCTCGGTGGTCTCGGCGAGGGGGGCTTCGGCGTCGACGCCCTCGAGCGGCGCCTCGTACGTGCCCTCGGTCTCGACCGCCTCGGCCGGAACCTCGTCGACAGCCTCGACGGGCTCGGTCTCGGCGACCTCACCCACGGCGTCGCTGCTCACCTCGCCACCGATCTCAACAGTCTCGACGGCGAGCTCGGCCACCTCGGCGGCCGGGGTCTCCTCGGTGGCGGTGACGACGTGCTCGGGGTCGGAGAGCGGGTCGACCGAGGGGGCCTCGGCGAGGGGCTCGATGACGGTCTCGGCAACCGGCTCGACAGCCGGCACGACAACCGGCTCGGCGACCGGCGGCGCAGGGGGCTCGGTGACGTACGCGCTGGCCTCGGTGGTGGCCAGGCTCTCGCCGTAGCCGGGGGCGGAGGCGTCGATCGACTCTCCCTCCCCTGCCTTCGGCTGCTCGGTCTTGTGACGGTTGAAGATGCCGCTGATGAAGTCGGACATGGCTTCGCATTCCTTCGAGTGAGGGGAGGGTTTTGGTCGAGCGCTCACAACTGGGCGTGATGCTAGGGCTGGCACGCGGTGAGTCGGGTCACGTGTCTTTGATTCCCTTGTCTTGTACCCCAACGGTGACCGGCATGAGGAGTGCCTGTGTCAAACCTTCCGGGGACATTCGCCCGCCGTTCAGCCAACGTCGGAGACCCACCGCAGCACGCGCTGTAGAACGACGGAAGAGCACGTACGTCACGACAGAACCGTTCGGGGAGAGATGATGAATCCACTGCTGCTCCCACTGGTCGCCGCACAGGCCGCGTACGTCAACCGGACCATCGGAAAAGAGCCCCGTCCGGAGGGTCCGACGAAGGGTTTCGTGCCGGCGCCGGAGGCCGAGGAAGCAGCCAGCCCGCTGCGGCTGCTGGTGATCGGCGACTCGTCCGCGTCGGGGCGTGGCGCACCCACCCACGACCTTGCCTTCGCCGGGTCGATGGCGCGCGCGATCGCGAAGCGGACCGAGCGTCCGGTCGAGTGGCGGGCGCTTGGGAAGTACGGCGCGACCAGCGAACGGATCCGGCACGGCATCCTCACCAAGGTCACCGGTGAGTGGGACCTCGCCGTGCTCCTGGTGGGCGTCAACGACATCCTCGCGCGCCGCTCGGTCGAGGCCTGGACGCGCGATCTGACCGCGATCGTCGAGACCCTTCAGGAGCACGCCGCGCACACGGTGCTCCCGGGGCTCCCGGAGTTCGGCGCGTTCCCCTCACTCCCCCGAACCCTGCGGCGCTACCTCGCCGAGCACGGGAAGGCGCTCGACGTGGCAGCGCGGCTGGTCTGCGCCGGACGTACGTCGGTGCAGTGGGTCAGCTCCGCCGACCTCGGTCCCGCGGAGCCGTCCTTCTTCGCCGCCGACGGCTTCCACGCCTCGCCGGCGGGCTATGAGCGCTGGGCGCAGGCGATCTGCGACCACCTCGACCTCTAGCGTCGATCTCTAGCTGGGCACCACCAGCTGCGCGAGCGGTACGTGGTGCTGGCCTGCGTGGGTGTCGCGGTCGCGCAGCGAGCCCTGCGAGACCGGGCGCGGGTAGGAGATCTTGACGACGTTGAGCGACGGGATCCGGAAGATCTGGACCGACCCGGGATCGACCCGGTAGAGACCGGCGACGACGTCCTCGTCAAGGAAGGTCTCGTCGGCCGCGATCCGGTAGCCCTCGGCGTCGCGCATGAACAGCTCCATCGTGATCCAGAACGGCCCGGCGTTCTTGGAGCGGACCTCGATCGCGAGGTCCCCCAGGGTGGTCTCAGACATCGTGCTTCTCTCCCATCTCGGTGCTGAACTCGGTGCGGAACATCGCGGTCGGGGTGAGGCTGTCGACGGCGTGGTTGAGCACGAACTCGTACGCCGCACCCCGCTCGACCTCCGCCGGCGAACCGGGGAACGCCAGGCTGGGCAGGTAGTCCATGTCCTGGGCCGGCAGGTGCAGCATCAGCGGGTTGGCGACCTTGGCGACCGCGGTGGCCAGGGCCTGGTCGGCGGCCCGGACGAGCAGCATCACCCCGACCTCGCGCGGCGGCTCGGTGGACGGATCGAGGTCGCCGAGGACCGCGTTGTAGCCGTAGAGACGCAGGTCGTAGTCGTAGTCGTCCCTGGTCAGGCCGAGAGTCTGCTCGACCCGCTGGGTGAACACGACATGCATCAGCGAGGCCCAGCCCTCGATGTCCTTCAGGATCAGCGGGTCCCTGATCGCGGAGAACGACATGGTCTCGTAGCCGGTGATCCGGGCGCCCTCGAGCTTGATCGTGTGCTGCTCGGCGTGATGGAACCGCGACCCCTCGACGCGCACCCGGCGCTCGTCGAGCGCGGTGTAGACGGCATCGCGCACGTCCAGCGTGCCGTCCGGCTCCCGCATCTCGAACGGATTCGCCGTCTCGTACAGCATGTGGGCGGCCACCGAGATCGGCGTGCACGCGGCGCTCTCGTCGAGCGGCTCGATGGTGAACCCGGTTCGGTCGATGGTCGCGAAGACCCCGCCCATCCGCGGATTGGTTGTGCACTGGCCACCGCACTCGACGATCTTGGCCGCGTGCCAGGTCGGCCCGGCGGGCATCCCCTTCAGCAAGGCGTACGCAGCGGCGTTGGCCGTGTCGGTCGCCCGCCCGGCCAGGACCACCTGAGCCCCGGCCGAGAGCGCCTCGGCGATCGGCTCGTGGCCCATCATGGCGACTATGTGGGTGCAGTCCTCGAGGGTCGCGCCGTCGAGGTCGCCCAGCGGCGGCAACGGGTGGATCCGGCCGGCCTCGAGCGGCTCCTTCAGGTCGGCGGCGCGCTGCTCGCTGTAGATCCGGGCGACCTTCATCGACAGGCCCTCCTCGGCGAGCAGGCCGGCGACGATCCCGGCGACCCAGTCGACGCCGTCGTCGGTGCCGCTGGTGCCGCATGAGCCGACGATGAGCGGGATCCCGGCCCCGGCCGCTGCCCGGAGCAGGAGCCGCAGGTCGCGGGCGACCGCGGCGGCGGTGGTCTTCGGCTTCGAGGCACCCAGGTAGTAGGGACCGGAGTCGGTGGAGCCGCCGTCGACGGCGATCACGTCCGCCCCCAGCGCGATCCCACGGGTGATCGTCTCCTCCGGGAACCCGGCGCCGAGCATCCCGCTGGGCACCAAGATGCTGACGGAGTCAGCGTTGTCGCTGGTCATCTGTTGTTTCTCTCCTCGATCAGGTGGGCGTTGACAGCATGTTTCGGGCAGCCCGCGAGCGCGTCGAGGAGCTCACGGGCTCCCTCGAGGCCGGCGGCCCGGCGGGCCTGGGCGGTCTGCCCGGCCAGGTGGGAGTGGACGACGATCCCGGGCACCCCGCGCAGCGGGCTCGCGGCCGGCAGCGGCTCCTCGGCGACCACGTCGAGCGCGGCCCCGGCGATCCGGCCCTCGTGTACGGCGGCCGCGAGCGCGTCCTCGTCGACGATCGCCCCGCGGGCGGTGTTCACCAGCACCGCCCCCGGCTTCATCAGCGCGAAGGTTCCGGCATCGAGCATCCCCCTCGTCCGCGGGGTGAGCGCGGTGTGGACCGAGACGTAGTCGGCATCCGCCAGCAGCTCGGGCAGCTCGACGAACCGGACCTCCGGGTCGGTCCGCTCGGCCTCGGCGACGGCGGTGGTGCACAGCACCCTCATCCCGAACGCCCGGGCCAGCGGCACGACCGCACGGGCGGCGGCGCCGTAGCCGATCAGGCCCAGGGTGGAGCCGCGCAGCTCCCGGCCGTCCTCGCGTGGCCAACCGCCGGCCGCGACACCGGTCGCACTCTCGACCAGGCGGCGGGCGGAGGCGAGGAGCAGTCCCATGGTGTACTCGGCGACCGCGTTGGCGTTGATCCCGGGCAGGTTGCTGACCGTGATCCCGGCACGTGCGGCCGCCTCGACGTCGATCGCGTCGTAGCCGACCCCGGTGCGTACGACCGCCCGCAGACGGTCCGCGGACGCGAGGACCTCGGCGGTGAGCGGGTCGTGACCGACCAGGGCACCCTCCACCCCGGCGAGGTCAGCGACCAGATCTCCGGACCGGTAGCGGGTCTCGTGCCCCTGGGCGCGGAGGAGGTCGTCTACCTCGTCGCCGGACCGCAGGTAGTCGGTGGTGATCAGGATCCGGGCCACCGCGCTCACACCGCCCGCTCGAGGTCGCCGCGCCGCTGGAGGCGGTCGATCCGCACCACGATCACGACCGCGATCGCCGCGACGACCGCGATGTCGAGCAGCATCGTCTGCCAGCCCAGGATGTCGACGGCCCCGCCGATCAGGGCCGGACCGAGGAAGGCACCGCTCTGCCATCCCACCGCATAGAGCGCTGCGTACGTCCCGAACACCCGCGCCGACGGCGCCAGGTTCCACAGCACGACGACGGCGTTGACCAGGAAGGCCGAGGCACCGGCGGCGCCGATGCAGAACGCCACCACGGTGCCGGTCGGGGTCTGCACCAGGGTGCCGAGGACCATGGCGGCCGCGAAGATCGCCATCCCGGCGATCATCGTGCGCAGCCGGCCGAAGCGCTCGGCGAACAGCGCGGTCGGATAGGCCGCGAGCAGGAACGCGACCCCGCTCGGCAAGGTGAGACCGCCCGCGTCGCCGCGCGAGAGCCCGAGGGTCTCCATGCCGTAGGGCGTGACCAGCGCGCGTGAGCCGGCCCAGGCGCTGCCGAAGACGAGGATCGCCACGATCAGCAGCAGCCGGCTGCGGTCGGTGTCGCGCACGATCTCCCAGATGGTGTCGCGGATGCGGGCCTGTCCGACCGAGGTCGACTCCTCGGCGGCGTCCTCGGCCACCGCCGCCTGGTAACCGGGCGAGGAGCTGTCGCGGATCGAGAGGCACAGCACGGTGACCGAGACGAGGGTGATCAGCGCGATCAGCGCGAAGGCGAGGGCCGGGTGGTCGTCGACCAGGAGGATGCTGACCAGGGCCGCGACGATGACGGTGAGGCTGGAGGCGATCTTGACGGCGGCGTTGGCCCGGCTGCGGCGCTCAGGGGCGATGAAGTCGGGCACCAGTGCCTCGCCGATCGGCTTGAACGAGTTCGAGACCAGCGCGAACGCGACGATGACGACGATCAGCAGCGGCAGCGAGTCCGCGGTGTGCGGCAGGGTCACGAACAGCAGCGCCGCGAGCGGCATCCCGACGGCGAGGTAGGGCATCCGCCGGCCCCAACGGGTGCGCGTGCGGTCGGACCGGTTGGCCATCCACGGCTGGATGAAGATCCCGAGCAGGTTGTCCATGCCCATGATGAAGCCGACGAGGGCGGCGCTGGCCAGGTGGTCGCGCAGCAGCGGCGGCACCTGGCTGTCGTAGAAGTTCCACATCGACTCCTGGGCGAAGACCGCCAGCGCTACGAGGAGGGTGATCCGGCGGGGCCCGAGCTGCCGTGGTGGTGCGGTGGGGATGGTGGTGCTCACGAGACGGACCTCCGTGATCTCTGCATGGTCCCGGCATGGACCCTGCGGCTGTGGCGGCGCTCACAGTAGTTTTGCTACAGCAAAATAGTCAAGAGGTGGCATTGTTGGAAAAGTGGCCTAGGATCAGGACCATGTCGATCTCCTCCCCCGAGACCACCCCGGAGACCACGACGGTGGCCGAGCGCGTGTATCAGGCCTTACGCAGCCAGATCGGCTCCGGTGAGCTCGAGCCCGGCGCCAAGGTGACCGAGCGAGGCATGGCCGAGCGCCTCGGCGTCAGCCCGACCCCGGTCCGCGAGGCGATCCGGCGGCTCGAGCTCGACGGCCTCGTGGAGCGGGTCGGCCCGCGTACGACGCTGGTGGCCCGGATCGAGGAGGACGCCAGCCACGACCTGGCCGAGGTGGAGGTCGCGCTGCGCGGCCTGGCCGCCCGGTTCGCCGCCCGGCATGCGACCGACGACGAGCTCGACGAGCTCGACCGGCTGCTCGACGAGGCCGACGACCTGGTGATCCTGATCCGGGCACGCCATCGCGACGGCAAGCCGGTCGAGAAGCACGCCGACCGCTTCCTCGACGTCCTCGGCAGCTTCAACCAGCAGGTCAACACCGCGGCCCACAACCCGGTTCTCGTACGCCTCCTCGAGCAGTCGCGCTCGCTGAGCCGGTCACGGCAGCGAGAGATCTCCCGGGCACACCTGCTCGCCGGCGACGAGTTCGGTGCCGACCGCTACGCCGAGCACCGCGCCCTCGTGATCGCCCTGCGCGCCCGCGACGCCGCTGAGTCCGAGCGCATCGTCACCGAGCACGCCGCCCGCGGGCTCCTCGACCTGCGGCGCGAGCAGTAGACGTGGCGGGAGTCTTCACCGGCTTCGCCACGATCACCGTCCTCATCGCCCTCGGCGCCCTGCTCGCCCAGCTCCGGATCCTCGACGAGCGCGGCCAGCGGACGCTCTCGACGGTCGCGTTCTACGTCGCCAGCCCGGCGCTGCTCATCACGGTCATGGACGACAGCGACCTCGGCTTCGTGCTCTCCGGCAACCTGGTCGCGGTCGCCGGCGGCGTGCTCGTCGCCGCGACGCTCGTGGCCACCGTCGAGACGCTGCGCCGCCGCGGCCTGGGCGACACGGTGGTCGCGGTCCTGTGCGGCTCCTACGCGAACGCCGGCAACCTCGGCCTGCCGATCGCGGCGTACGTCCTGGGCGACCCGGTCCTGGTCGCGCCGACCTTGCTGCTGCAGATGCTGGTGCTCCAGCCGCTGGCGCTGGTCCTGCTCGACGCCGACGCGAGCACGACGAAGCTGTCGTTCTGGGACGTGATCCGCCGCCCGCTGACCAACCCGATCACCGTCGCCTCCTTGATCGGGGTGGGGCTCTCCGTCACCGATCTCGACCTGCCCACAGCGGTCTCGGACCCGCTGGAGCTGGTCGCCGGGATGGCGGTCCCCTCGATGCTGATCGCCTACGGCGTCGCGCTGCGGCTCGGCCCGCTGCCCGGGCGCGGCGTCCCGGCGCTCGACCTGGCCGCCGTGGTCGCGACCAAGCAGATCGTGCAGCCGGTGGCGGCGTACGTCATCGGACGGTTCGTGCTCGGCCTCGACGCCGACGCGCTGCTGGCCGTGACCGTGCTCTCCGCGCTGCCGACGGCCCAGAACGTGTTCGTCGTCGCGCAGCGTTACAACCGCGCCACCCTGCTGGCCCGCGACGTCATCTTCGTCAGCACGCTGGCCACGGTGCCGGCGATCCTGCTGGTCGTGCTGCTGCTCACCTAGCCCCAGGGCCACTCCCGACCCGACCAAAGTCCCTTGCGACGGCATCTCTTCAGGCGTACCCTCGCGATATATCGGGACACTTCGCCGACAGTCGATGCAGCCTTCACAAGGGAGATGACATGAGCAACCTCGACAACCTGCGGGTGAGCGAGGCCGATCGGGAGGAGGCGTCGGCGAGGCTCGCCGAGCACTACTCGACAGGCCGGCTCACCGACGACGACTACTACGAGCGCCTGGACGCGGTCTGGTCCGCGAAGGTCCGTGCCGACATGGAGATGCTCTTCACCGACCTGCCGAAGAGCGCGCCACAGCCGCCGCAGGCGATCCGCCGTCCGCGCCGCAGCCGCCCGCGGGCGTTCCCGCTGGTCGCCTGCTTCCTTCTCGTCGCGATCGGGCTGGTCGTGATGGGCGTGCCGTGGTGGGTCTTCGCCGCGATCGGGGTCGGGGCGCTCGTCTTCCGCAAGGGACACCACCGCTCCAGCCGCTGTCACCAGCAGATGCGTCATTCCGTGCACTGAATTCCGGATTTCGTGGCCTCCACCCGCGGGCACCACTAGGTTGTGCCGCGGTCGCTACCCCACAGCCCACGAGGAGTCCCGATGAACCGCTCCCCCGCCCGCACCGCGCGTCGCGGTCTGGCAGCCGCACTCGTTCTCGCCCTGCCGCTCGCGCTCAGCGCCTGTGGTGGTGGCGAGTCCGCCGATGACGGTGCAGGCGGCGCCACCGAGATCACGGTCGGCGTGATCCCGATCGTCGATGTCGCGCCCATCTATCTGGGGGTGGAGAAGGGGTTCTTCAAGGAGGAGGGCCTCGACGTCAACCTCGAGCTCGCCCAGGGCGGTGCCGCGATCATCCCCGCCGTGGCCAGCGGTCAGTACCAGTTCGGCTTCTCCAACACGACCTCCCTGCTCCTGGCCCAGACCCAGGACGTCCCGGTCAAGGTCGTCACCTCCGGCGTCAACGCCACCGACGACCCGGCGGCCGACATGGCCGGCGTCCTGGTCAAGGCCGGCAGCGACATCACCTCCCCCAAGGACCTGGAGGGCAAGAAGGTCGCGGTCAACACACTCAAGAACATCAACACGACCACCACCAACGAGCTCGTCCGCCAGGACGGCGGCGACCCGACCAAGATCGAGTACGTCGAGCTGGCCTTCCCCGAGATCGGCCCGGCCATCGAGAAGGGCGACGTCGACGCGGGTCAGGTCGTCGAGCCGTTCCTCACCATCGGCACCCAGGGTGGCATGACCGACCTCGGCTCCAACTTCGTCGCCGCCGACCCGGGTCTCGCGGTCGCGGAGTACTTCACCTCGACGAACTATGCCGAGTCCGACGCCGACACAGTCGAGGCCTTCACCGCCGCCATGAACGAGTCGCTCGACTACGCCCAGCAGCACCCGGACGAGGTCAAGGAGATCCTCCCGACCTACACCGACATCGACGACAAGGTGCTCGCCGAGCTCAACATGCCGCAGTGGACCTCCGAGATCGACGCCGAGTCGATCCAGAAGCTGGCGGACCTCTCGAAGGCGGACGGTCTGTTCGCCAAGGACCCGGACGTGGACGCCCTGCTTCCATGACGGTCGCCGGCCGTGGACGGGACGCCGCCCTGGGCGTACTCGGCCTGCTCGTCGTCGTCGGGCTGGCCGAGGCGCTGCCGCGTCTCGGCGTCGTCAACGACAGCTACCTTCCGCCGGCGAGCGCGATGTTCGCCGAGCTCCTCGACCAGCTCGGCGAGGCCGCCTTCTGGACCGACCTCGGCGCCACCCTCCGGGGCTGGGCCATCGGCCTGGCCATCGCGATGGCCGCCGGCATCGCGCTCGGCGTGGTCATCGGCTCGGTCGGCTTCCTGCGCGACCTGACCGCCTCCACGATCGAGTTCCTGCGCCCGATCCCCTCGGTCGCCCTGATACCCCTCGTCGTGCTCCTCTACGGCAGCCGGCCGACCTCAGCGCTGATCCTGGTCGTGTACGCCGCGTTCTGGCAGATCCTCGTGCAGGTGCTCTACGGGGTCGCCGACGTGGACCCGGTCGTACACGACACCGCCCGCTCCTACCGCTTCTCGCGGCTGACCACCGTCCGCACGGTCGTCTGGCCCACCGCGCTCCCCTACGTCATGACCGGCTTCCGGCTGGCCGCCTCGGTCGCCTTGATCCTGGAGATCACCGCCGAGCTGATCATCGGCGTGCCCGGCCTCGGCAAGTCCATCGGCGTCGCCCAGTCCTCCGGCGCGGTCGAGAAGACGTACGCCCTGGTCATCGTCGTCGGGATCATCGGCGTCGCCGTCAACCTGGTCGCCCGGGCCCTGGAACGGCGCACGCTCCGCTGGCACGTCTCGATCCGCAGGGAGGCCCGATGAGAACTTTCAGGATGGTTGCGTACGCCCTCGCCCTCCCGATCGTGCTGGTCGCGGTGTGGTGGTTCGCCTCGGCCGGATCCACGAACGTCTTCTGGCCACCGCTGTCCAAGATCGTCGGCGTCTTCGGGGAGACCTGGACCGCGGACCGCTGGCGCGGCGACGTGCTGCCCAGTCTGGCGCGGCTCGCGATCGGCTATCTGCTCGCACTGGCCGGCGGCGTACTCCTCGGGGTCGTCATCGGCCTCTACCGCCCGGTCCGCGCGTTCTGCGAGCCGACACTGGAGTTCTTCCGGGCGGTGCCGCCGCCGGTACTGGTGCCGGTGATCGCGCTGTTCCTCGGCTACACCGGCGACGCGTCCAAGATCGTCACGATCGCGCTCGGCTGCCTGTGGCCAATCCTGCTCAACACCGTCGAAGGCGTACGCGGCCTGGACGAGGTCATGCTCGACACCGCCCGCTGCTACCGGTTCAGCGCCTGGACCCGGCTGAGGCAGGTGGTGCTGCGCGGGGCCTCGCCGCAGATCGCGGCGGGAGCGCGCCAGGCGCTGTCGATCGGCGTCATCCTGATGGTGATCAGCGAGCTCTTCGGCGCCAACCGCGGCCTCGGCGCCTCGATCGTGCAGTTCCAGCGCAGCTTCGCCGTGCCCCAGATGTGGACCGGGATCATCCTCCTCGGGATGCTCGGCTTCCTGCTCTCGGTCCTGTTCCGTCTCGTCGAGCACTACTCGCTCGCCTGGTACCGCGGCCTGCGCCAGGCCGACCGCGGTGCCTGACCCCGCACCTGAGGAGAACCCGTGTCAACTGCGCTGGACGTACGTGGCCTGAAGAAGACCTACACCACCGGCGGCACCTCCGTGGAGGCCATCGAGCAGCTCGACTTCTCGATCGGCCAGGGCGAGCTGGTCTGCATCGTCGGCCCCTCCGGCGCCGGCAAGACCACCCTGCTGCGCTGCATCAGCGGCCTGCTCGAGGCCACCGCCGGGGTCGTCGAGCTCGACGGCGCCCCGGTCACCGAGCCGCCGGCCGGGATGGCGGTGGTCTTCCAGGAGTACGGCCGCTCGCTGTTCCCCTGGCTCACCGTCCGGCAGAACGTCGAGCTGCCGCTCAAGGAGAAGAAGATCCCGCGGGCGCGCCGGACCGAGCTCGTCGACGAGGCGCTCTCGGCCGTCGGGCTGACCGACTCGGCCTCCTCTCATCCCTGGCAGCTCTCCGGCGGCATGCAGCAGCGGGTCGCGATCGCCCGCGCGATCGCGTACGAGCCCTCGGTCCTGCTGATGGACGAGCCGTTCGCCGCCGTCGACGCCCAGACCCGGGCCGACCTGGAGGATCTCGTCCGCGAGCTGTGGAAGCGGCTCGGCGTGACGGTCCTGTTCGTCACCCACGACATCGACGAGGCCGTCTATCTCGGCCAGCGCGTGCTCGTACTCTCCAACCGGCCGACGGTGATCCTGGAGGACGTGGCCATCGACCTCCCCGACGAGCGCGATCAGCTGACCACCCGCTCCGCTCCGCGCTTCGTGGAGCTGCGCGCGCACGTCTACGAGCTGATCCAGAAGGCCAAGAAGGGAGAGCGTCCGGTCTGACGACCTCGACCGGGTCTCCTATCGGGACGGGGCGATCTCGCGCACGGCCTCGAGGACGCTGGCAAGGTGCGCACGCACGGCGGTGTCCGCGGCAGCGGGGTCGCGCCGGGCGAGCGCCTCGATGATCGCGAGGTGCTGGGGCAGCGAGACCTGGGAGCGACCGGGTCGGTAGGCGAGCCGGTACTGGTGACGTACGCTCCGGCCCTGGAGCCGCGCGAGCGTCTCGGCCGCGACCTGCTGGCCGGAGATGGCCACGAAGCGCTCGTCGAGGTGGGTGTTGAGGCGGGAGTAGGTGCCGACGTCGCCGGAGGCGACCGCGGCCGACATCTCCTCGCCGAGCCGGCGCAGCTCGGCGATCTCCTCGTCGGTGATCTTCTCGGCGGCCTTGGCCGCGCACAGCGCCTCGACGGCGGCGCGGACCTCGATGATCTCGACGGCCTCCTCGATGCTGACCACCCGCACCCGGGCGCCGCGGTTGGCGATCCGCTCGACCAGACCCTCGTGGGTGAGGTCGATCAGGGCGCCGCGTACGGCACCGCGGCTGGCACCGAGCGACTCGGAGAGGTCGGCCTCGACCAGACGCTGGCCGGCGACGAGATCACCCTCGAGAATGTTGCGGCGGATCGCCTCCGCCACGTCGTGCTGGGTTACCTGGGCCGGCGAGACCGTCACGTGTCCTCCTTGGTCGGGTCCAAGGAGCGTACCAAAATTGTTGACAATCTTGTGAGACGATCCCGCCAACCCGGGATCACTCGACCGCGGGCGCGATGATCCAGACCGCCGCGTCGGTGGGCAGGTCGCCCACGACCGGGTCACCGCTGTACATCACGATCTCGCCCTCGGGAAGCGGCGTCGGCTCCATGCCGCAGTTGAGGACGACGATCAGGTCGGTCCTGGTGTCCGGGGAACCGCCGACCCCGCCGCGCCGGAACGAGACGACACCCTCGGGTGCGTCCAGGAGCTCCACGTCCTCGTCGGCACCGAGCGCGAAGGCCCGGCGCGCCGCCAGCGCCGCCCGGTAGAACTCCAGCGTGGAGTCCCGGACACCGTTCTGGGCGGCCACGGTGAGGTCGACCCACTCGGCCGGCTGCGGCAGCCACGGCTGCGTGGGCAGGTCCTCGTCGGGGACCTGGCTGAACCCGAAGGGCGGCTCGAACCCGCTCCACGGCAGCGGCACCCGGCACCCGTCACGACCGCCCTCACCGGTCTCCGACCACGGATCCTCCTGATACTCCGGCGGCAGATAGACCTGCGGCAGGCCCAGCTCCTCTCCCTGGTAGAGGTACGCAGACCCCGGAAGCGCCAGCATCGTCAGTGTCGCCGCGCGCGCCCGGTGAAGCGCCTGCAGTCCGTCGCCATAACGCGAGCGGTGGCGTACGACATCGTGGTTGGACAGGACCCAGGTCGGCGCCGCCCGCGAAGGACCGAGCGCCTTCAGCGTCGACCCGATGACGTTGGTGAACGCCTCGGCCGACCAGGGCGCCTGCAGCCAGGAGAAGTTGAACGCCTGGTTGAACTCGTCGGCACGTACGTAGCGCCGCAGCTCCGCCGGACCGGGGGTCCAGGCCTCGGCGACCATCATCCGGTCGCCGTCGAAGGAGTCGATCAGCTTGCGCCAGGCCCGGTAGATCTCGTGGACGCCCAGGTTGTCCCACATCGGCGCGTCGGTGACGCCGCGCTCGTACATCACCGCGGCGTCGGAGGTCAGCGCGAGCCCCTCGGGGACCACCTGATCGCGCAGCTCCTTGAAGAGCCCGTGGGCGATGTCGACCCGGAAGCCGTCCACGCCCCGGTCGAGCCAGAAGGTGAGGATCTTGGTGAACTCCTCGACCACCTCGGGGTTGTGCCAGTTGAGGTCGGGCTGGTCGTGGTCGAAGAGGTGGAGATACCACTGCCCGTCCTCGATCCGCGTCCATGCCGGACCGCCGAAGACCGAGCGCCAGTTGGTCGGCGGCTCCTCGCCGTTCTCGCCGCGACCGTCGCGGAAGATGTAGCGGTCCCTGGCCGGCGACCCGGGTTCCGCCGCGCGCGCCTCCACGAACCACGGGTGCGCCGAGGAGGTGTGGTTGGGGACGAGGTCGACGATGACCTTCAGGGCGAGCTCGTGAGCTCGCGCGATCAGGTGGTCGGCGTCAGCCAGCGTGCCGAAGATCGGGTCGACGTCGCAGTAGTCGGCGACGTCGTATCCGTGGTCGTTCTGCGGTGAGGTGTAGAAGGGGCAGATCCAGATCGCGTCGACGCCCAGCGCGGCGAGGTAGTCCAGGTGGTCGGTGATCCCCTGCAGGTCACCGAGCCCGTCGCCGTTCGAGTCCGCGAACGAACGCGGGTAGATCTGATATGCGACGGCTTCGCGCCACCATGGCTGGTCCACGTGGACCCCTATTCTCGTCGGTTGGCCACCAGTACCCCGATCTTGTCGATGTGATGCTCGGGGTTGTCAAAACCGTACGGCCCGCACCGGGCCGCTTTCCGAACGGATCCGGCGCCTGAAACGCCGAAAAACCGGGGTTGCCCGAAGTCGGCTTCTGGGATGTAGGCTTGTCCGCGTTGAAGGAGGCGTCCCCACGCGCTTCGCGGTTGCTCTCGGTGACCGTTCGTGCAGCACTTGGTCTTCCGCAGAAGCAGAAATCAGGACTCGTGGATTCAACGCCCAAAGGGCGGCACGGAGTCGCCCTGTGTACACAAGGATTAGATTCATGACTCAGGGAACCGTGAAGTGGTTCAACGGCGACAAGGGCTTCGGCTTCATCGCCCAGGACAACGGGGGCGACGACGTCTTCGTGCACTTCTCCGCGATCCAGACCAACGGCTACAAGACGTTGGACGAGAACCAGCGCGTCGAGTTCGACGTCACCCAGGGCCCCAAGGGCCCGCAGGCCGAGAACGTCCGCCCGGTCTGACCAAAGACCTAGCTGACCTTTCAGCAAGGCAGCCCCGCTCCTGCTTCGGCAGGGCGGGGCTGTCCCCCTTTTGGGGTCTGCCTACTCGGGAAGCTTGGTGACATCGACCCAGCCCCGGGCCTCGCTGATCGTCTCCAGGTCGCCGAGGGTGAGCGCGATGGTCGTGTTGGCGCTGCCCGCGGCCGGGTAGACCATGTCGAAGCGCTTCAGCGAGGCGTCGAGCCAGATCTCGGCCGACGCCGGGTTGCCGAACGGGCAGACGCCACCGATCGCGTGGCCCGTCATCGGTTCCACGTCCTCGGCGGCGAGCATCCGCGCCTTGGTGCCGAAGTGGGCCTTGAACTTCGCGTTGGCGATCTTGGCGTCGCCGGCCGCGACGATGAGGATCGCGGCGGTCCGGTCCTCGGCGTAGAGGCTGATGGTCTTGGCGATCTCCGCCGGCGAGACCCCGAGAGCGACCGCGGCGAGCTCGACGGTCGCCTTCGACTCCACCGACTCGATGATGTCTCCACCGCGTCCGAATCGGTCCAGGTGGGTGCGGGCCAGCTCGATCGACATGCCCGCCAGCCTAGCGGCGCGTTCCGCCGCCGAAGGAGTCGGCGACGGCGCGGTCGGTGAAGATCCGGTACTCCATCGGAGAGGGCGACCCGAACGGCGAGTCCGGCACCGTGCCACAGACGATCACCAGGTTGCCGGGGCGGCGGCCCTTCATCGTCGCCGGCTCGACTCCGACGACCATGTCGCCGAGGTCGCGGGCCGCCGCGACGAAGTCACGCGCCTGAGGGAACGGCGCCCGGTCGACGAGGTTGGCGACGAAGACCCCGGAGGGGGCGAGCACGCGGCGTACGTCCTCGACGAACGAGGCGGAGACGAGGTCGTCCGGGGTGCGACCGCCGTCGAAGGCGTCGAGGATCACCAGGTCGGCGAAGCCGTCGCGTACGCCGCCGATGCCGCTCTTCCCGTCGACCGGGCGCACCTTGATGCCGCTGCGCGGCGGGAGCGGCGCCTCGCTGCGTACGCGCTCGATGATCTCGACCGACGGCTCGAGCACGATCTGCGAGGAGCGCGGCCTGGTCGCGTGGACGTAGCGCGCCAGCGTCATCGCAGCGCCGCCGACATGCAGAACTCGCACTGGCCCTGGAGGCAGTCGGTCGATAACATCCCCGATACGCCTCATGTAGTCGAACACGAGGCGGGTCGGATCCCCCAGATCGACAGCCGACTGCTGCATCGCGTCGAGCTCGAGCACATATACATCGTCGGCCATAGCGGAGATACCCTACCCCCCACGTGGAAATGGGGGACCTGTTCCTCTATTGTGACCTGCGCAACGACGGAACGATTGCCCGCTATGGATGCATCTCGGATACCCCCTGGGGCATCCATTCATGTCTCCAGATCTACCTCGCCGATCCCCCACACCCCGTCCGGCGAGGAACGAGAGGAAGTCAAAGCAGCGTGACAAGCATCGAAGAAGTCACGATCGGGGCGTTCAGCCAACCCCTGGTCGGGATGTCGTTCATCATCTCCGTACTCGGCTCATGGGTCGGTCTGACCTGTGCGACCCGCGCGCGCCGGCGCGGTGCGGGCACCGGCGCCTGGCTCTGGCTCTTCGGCGCGGCCGCCTCGATCGGCGGCGGCGCGATCTGGTCCATGCACTTCATCGGCATGCTCGCCTTCGACAGCCACGTGGCGTACGCCCTCGACGTCGGCACCACCCTCATCTCGCTCGCCGTCGCGATCATCGCGGCGATGGTCGGCATGCTCATCGCGACCGCAATGCGCGGCAACGCGGGCTACATCGTCGGTGGCCTGGTGACCGGTGCCGGCGTGTGCGCGATGCACTACACCGGCATGTACGCGATGGACATGAGCGCCAAGATGGTCTGGAAGCCGGCGGTCGTCGTCGCCTCCGTCGTCATCGCGCTGGTCGCCTCGGCGCTCGCGCTCTTCTTCGCCTTCAACGTGACCACGCGGCTGATGCGTGTGGGCGCTGCCGTCATCATGGGCATCGGCGTGTGCGTCATGCACTACACCGGCATGCTCGCCCTCGAGATCCACAGCTCCCCCGACGACAAGCTCGGGCACGTCAGCGGTGCAGACCCGGTCTACCTGGCGATGCCGATCTTCGCGATCTCGGCCGGCATGCTGATCGTGATCGGCTTCGCCACCATGTTCGCGGGCATCAACGACGATCTCGAGGACCCGTGGACCCCGGACCAGCGGGCGGTGACCTCCGACTCCGGCGCCCACGCGGTGATGCCGCAGCGGCCCGCTCTGGGGCTGCCCTCCTACGCCGGCCACGAGCCCGACCTGCTCCAGCAGCCGCGGCAGCCGCTCCAGCCGCTCCCGACGCGTGAGCCGGCAGCCTCCGGCAGCCCGCAGGCGAACCAGCCCGCGGGCGGAGGCATCGGCAGCATGTTCTCCCAGCGCCCCCAGAGCCCGGCCGAGCGCCCCCAGCGTCCGACCCAGCTGCGCCCGCAGAACGGACGTTGGACGCCCCGCCCCTACGCCCAGCAGCCCTCGAACGGTTTCCCGGAGCGGCGGACGGACCTGTTCAACCCGCAGGGTGGACAGCCCGGCGAGGAGGCGACCAACGAGCCGCCGGCTCAGCCGCAGCCTCGGGCGCCCCGCAATCCGGGCTGGCTGCCGCCGCGCAACGACAACAACCTCTAGGCCGAGTACATCTGGGGCCTACTCCCAGAAGACGCGCTCGACCACGCCGTGGGCGAGGCGGGTCATCCGCAGGTAGTCGTTGACCAGCTCGTCGGTCGCGCCCGCCGGATAGCCGAGGATGGCCGCGACGGCGTGCTGTTCGACGGGCCCGGCGGGCAGCGAGTCCGCCGGGCGGCCGCGCGCGAGCGTGACCGCGTTACGGACCCGACTGACCATCCGCCATGCCTCGATGAGCGTCTCAGCGTCGTCGGCCTCGATCAACGAGGCGTCGCGGGCGGCCTGCAGCGCCTCGACGGTGCGTGGCGTGCGCAGCCCCGGCACCGCGTACGCATGCCGCATCTGCAGCAGCTGGGCGGTCCACTCGATGTCGGCGAGCCCGCCACGGCCGAGCTTGAGATGGGTGTTGGGGTCGGCGCCGCGGGGCAGCCGCTCGTGGTCGACACGGCCCTTGATGCGGCGCACCTCGACGATGTCGTCCTCGCTCAGCCCACCCTCGGGGTAGCGCAGCGGGTCGATCATCTCGGTGAACGCCTCGCGCACCTGCGGGTCGCCGACGACGGCGTCTGCGCGCAGCAGCGCCTGCGACTCCCAGATGCCCGACCACTTCGCGTAGTAGGAGGCGTACGCCGGCAGTGTCCGCACCAGCGCGCCCTGCCGCCCCTCGGGGCGCAGGTCGGCGTCGATCTCCAGGGGCGGGTCCGCACCCGGCAGGGCGAGCAGCCGGCGCAGGTCGGCGATGACCTTGAGCGCGAACTGGGTCGCCTCGCCCGGGTCGGCACCCTCGACGGGCCGGTGGACGAAGAGCACGTCGGCATCGGAGGCGTAGGAGAGCTCGAACCCGCCGTAGCGGCCCATCGCGATGATGGCGATCCGCGTCGGAGGCCCGTCGATCCCACGGCGGGCGACCTCCTCGGCCACCACCGTGCGCAACGATGCCTCGAGGGTGGCGTCGGTCAGCCGGGACAGGGCGGCACCGATGGTGTCGATCCCGGCCTCGCCGAGGAGTTCGGCGGCCGAGATCCGGAACAGCTCACGGCGGCGGATGGCCCGGATGTGGCGTACGGCCTCCTCGGCGGAGGTGGTGGTGCGCCGGCGGGCGGCGCGGGCGACCATCTCGTCGGTGAGCGCCTCGGCGGAGAGCGGCTCGAGGTCGTGGCCCAGCAGGCGCAGCGCCTCGGGCTCCCGCTCGAGCAGCGCCGTGGTGTAGCGCGAGGTGGACAGGATCGTGGCGAAGCGTTGCGCGACCAAGCCCTCGTCGCGCAGTGAGCGCAGATACCAGGGCGTGGCGCCGAGGGCGTCGGAGATCCGGCGGAACCCGAAGAGCCCTGCGTCGGGGTCCGAGCCCTCGGAGAGCCACTCCAGCATCACCGGCAGCAGCGCCCGCTGCAGCGCGGCGCGCCGGGAGACGCCTGTGGTGAGCGCCTCCAGGTGACGCAGCGCGGCCTTGGGGTCGGCGTAGCCCAACGCGGTCAGCCGCTCCTCGGCCGCCTTCGCGGAGAGGTGGGCCTGGCCCGACGGGATCCGGGCGACCGCGTCGAGGAGTGGTCGGTAGAAGAGCTTCTCGTGGAGGCGGCGTACCTCGATCCGCTGGTGGCCCCACTCCTTGTCCAGCCGCACCACCGGGTCGCGCAGGTAGCCGAGCGAGCGCGCCAGCCGGCGCCGCGACTCCTCGTCGTCCGGGACGACGTGGGTGCGCCGCAACCGGTAGAGCTGGAGCCGGTGCTCCATCCGCCGCAGGAACGCGTAGGCCTCGTGCATGGCCTCGCCGTCCTCGCGCCCGACATAGCCGGAGCGGGTCAGCGCCGCCAGCGCGGAGAGCGTGGTGGGCTGACGGATCCCGGTGTCGGCGCGGCCGTGGACCAGCTGCAGCAGCTGCACGGCGAACTCCACGTCGCGCAGCCCGCCGGCGCCGAGCTTGAGCTCCCGGTCGGCCTCCCTGGTCGGGATGTGGGCGATGACCCGCCGCCGCATCTTCTGGGTGTCGGAGACGAAGCCGTCGCGCTCGGCGGCCTTCCACACGAACGGGTTGACGGCGTCGACGTAGGCCCGGCCCAGAGCGAGGTCGCCCGCGGCCGGCCGGGCCTTGAGCAGCGCCTGGAACTCCCAGGTGCTCGCCCAGCGCTCGTAGTAGCCGACGTGGCCGGGGATCGTACGCGAGAGCGCGCCCGCCTTGCCCTCGGGACGCAGCGCGGCGTCGACCGGCCAGATGGTGCCCTCGCCGGTGTGGGCCGAGCAGACCTGGATCAGGTTGCTGGCGAGCTGGGTGGCGACTCGCAGCGAGACGTCGTCGCCGACTCCGTCGGCGGCCTCGTGGGCGAAGATCACGTCGACGTCGGAGACGTAGTTGAGCTCGTGGCCGCCGCACTTGCCCATCGCGACGACGGCCAGCCGGACCTTGTCGGCGTCCACGCCCACCCGCGCGCGGGCGACCGCGAGCGCGGCGTCGAGGGTCGCGCAGGCCAGGTCGGAGAGCTCGGCGGCGACATCGTCGACCGGGAGCTGGTGGGCCAGGTCGCGGGCGACCAGCCGGAGCAGCCAGCGGCGGTACTCCACCCGCAGCGCGTCGACCGCCTCCGCGTCCGGGACCGTGGCCACCGGGTTCTCATCGGTCGGCTTCGCGCCGACGGCCTCGAGCAGCGAAGCCCGGAAGACGTACGCAGCGGGCCTGGTCGTGCCGAGGGTCGGGTCGGCCAGCTGGCGCCAGTGATCGGGGTGGCGGGCCAGGTGGTCGGTCAGCGCGGGCGAGGCGCCGAGCACCGAGACCAGCCGCATCGCGGTGCCCTCGTCGCCGGCGAGCTCCTCGATGAAGCCGTCGCCCTGGGACTCGGCGAGCGCGACCAGACCGGCCAGCGCCGCGTCGGGGTCGGCGGCGTGACCCAGGATCGCCAACAGCTCATGGGTGCCGGCGCCGAGACCTGCCAGATCCGCCAGGGCCGTGTCCGGGTCGTTGAAGCCGAGCCGGAGCAGCTCGCCCTTGCCTGGCAACGTCATGCCCCGATTCTGTCACTGGCCGGTTTCAGGCGCTCCAGGGCCTAAGGGTCGAGATGACCCCGCCACGGGTGCCGCCGGGGGCGACGGCGGCGCTGCGTTCACGGACCAGGCGAGCGAACCCGAAGGCCAGCGGCTGCCAGGTCTTGATCAGCTCCCTCTCGGCGAAGGTGGCCGTCGCGACCACGTCGTCGACGCTGCGTCCGATCTGCTCGAGCTCCTCGACGGACTCCTCAGCCCAGACCGCGACCGCGGCGGCGTCGACCTCGGGGTGGAACTGCACGCCCCACACGGTCGGGGCGAACCGCGCCGCCTGGACCTGTCCGTCGATCGAGCTGGCCAGCTCGACGGTGCCCTCGGGCAGCCTGCCAACGACGTCACGGTGCCAGTGCATGGCGCGGTCGTCGCCTGCCAGCAGGCGCATCAGCGGGTCGAAGAGCACCTCGGGCTCCCAGGTCACCTGGCGTACGCCCACGGTCAGCCCGAACGGGCTGCGCTCCACGGTGCCACCGAGCGCCATCGCGGCCAGCTGGTGGCCCAGGCAGATCCCGAGCGTCGGGATCCCGGCCTCGGCGGCCTGCGCGATCCGCTCGCGGGTGACCTGGAGCCAGGGGTGCTCATCGTCGGAGTCGGCGTCCATCGAGCCGCCCATGACGAGCAGCCCCGAGTAGGAGGCGTCCAGCGACGAGAGCGGCGGAATCGGTTCTGCATATGCCCGGCAGACGTCGACACACATGCCCGCCTCAGCCAGCCAATGGCCGAACAACGCCGGCGGAACTGTCTCCTCGTGCTGGATGACAAGCACTCGGGGAAGACTCAACGACATCACTCCCACTCTCCCGTTCGATCCAGTGTCGCAGCACCGGATCGGAAGTGTGGAATCGGGCTTGAGTTTCCTTGACAACCAGTTTGCGGACTCAGATGACCGGCAGCATCCGGGAGCGCTCGTAGGCGGTCACCTGCTCGCGGTAGGCGGCCCACTCGGCGCGCTTGTTGCGCAGGAAGAAGTCGAAGACGTGCTCGCCGAGGGTCTCGGCGAGGAGCTCGGAGTCCTCGGCCATCCCGATCGCCTCGTCGAGGTTCTCCGGCAGCGGGTCGATGCCGAGACTCTTGCGCTCACGCTCGGTCAGCGCCCACACGTCGTCCTCGGCCTCGCGCGGCAGCTCGTAGCCCTCCTCGATCCCCTTCATGCCCGCCGCCAGGATCACGGCGAAGGCCAGGTAGGGGTTGCAGGCGGCATCGAGGCTCCTGACCTCGATGCGGGTCGACTGGCCCTTGAGCGGCTTGTACATCGGCACCCGGACCAGCGCCGAGCGGTTGTTGTGGCCCCAGGCGACGTGGGCCGGCGCCTCTCCCCCGCCGATCAGGCGCTTGTAGGAGTTGACCCACTGGTTGGTCACCGCGGTGATCTCGCCGGCGTGGCGGAGCACGCCGCCGATGAAGCTGCGACCGGTCTTGGAGAGCTGGTATTCGGCGCCCGGCTCGTAGAAGGCGTTGGCGTCGCCCTCGAACAGGCTCACGTGGGTGTGCATGCCCGAGCCCGGGTGGTCGGTGAACGGCTTGGGCATGAAGCTGGCCCAGATGCCCTGGCTCAGCGCCACCTCACGGATGACCGTACGGAAGGTCATGATGTTGTCAGCGGTGCTCAGCGCGTCGGCGTAGCGCAGGTCGATCTCGTTCTGGCCCGGCCCGCCCTCGTGGTGGCTGTATTCCACCGAGATCCCCATCGCCTCCAGCATCGTGATCGCCTCACGCCGGAAGTCGGCGCCCATCGACTGGGCGGTGTGGTCGAAGTAGCCGCTGGAGTCGACCGGGGTCGGCTCGCTGCCGTCCCGCGGGTTGTCCTTGAAGAGGTAGAACTCGATCTCGGGGTGCGTGTAGAAGGTGAAGCCCTTCTCCGCGGCGTTGGACAGGGTGCGCTTGAGCACGTAGCGGGGGTCGGCGTAGGACGGCGAGCCGTCGGGCATCACGATGTCGCAGAACATCCGGCCCGTGGACGGGCCATCGGTGCGCCACGGCAGGATCTGGAACGTGCTCGGATCCGGCAGGGCCAGCATGTCGGCCTCGGTCACCCGCGCGAACCCCTCGATCGCGCTGCCGTCGAAGCCGATGCCCTCCGCAAAAGCGCTCTCGAGCTCGGCCGGCGCCACCGCGACCGACTTCAGATAGCCGAGCACGTCGGTGAACCACAGCCGCACGAAACGTACGTCCCGCTCTTCGAGTGCCCGGAGCACGAAGTCCTGTTGCTTGCCCATGCGTGAACACTAACGGTCCGACGTTACAGCCGGGATCTCCGCGCCACGGTCAGCGGCCGGGACCTCTGAAGATCGAGATCACCAGCGCCACCCCGAACCCCGCCAGGGCCGCTCCGAGGACCGACCAGGCGGTGCTCGTGCCGCCTCCGCCGAGATAGCCCATGCCGGTCAGCGCCAGCGCTCCGCCGGCCAGGAGAAGCACGGCGGCAACCAGGAGCCCAAGAGCCTTACCCACAGTCATGACACCGCAATCTACGACGGGCTCAGGTGATGACCAGGGCGAGGGTCACCAGCGAGGTCATCCAGGAGACGAAGCTGCCGACCAGGAAGTACTCGGTCACGTCGTTGATGCTCGGCCCCTCGTGCTCACCGCGGAACGACTGCAGCTCCGGCCAGCGGATCAAGCCCTTGGCCGCGACCACCAGGCCGGCGGCGGCGAGGTTGCCGGTGAGACCTAGCCCGAAGATCGTCAGCCGCTCGAGCGGGCCCAGGAGCCGGCCGCCCTTCAGGTTGTTGCCGTCGACCCCGTCGAGCGGGTTGGACACCTTGGCGACGTCGAGGACGAGCTGCACCACGACGTTCCCGGTCGAGACCTGGACCAGCAGGCCGCCGAAGACGAGCAGCACCGCCTCGGGGCGCGCCGCCTCGACCCAGACCCAGGGCGCCTGCTCCGCCCAGGCAGCGACCGGCCCGGCGACCTCGCCGGCAATCGGAGCCAGCAGGACCCCGACGAAGATCGTCCCGGTCAGCAGCGCCAGCGGGATCCCCGGATGGGGGTTCTTGTCCGAGCCCTCTGGCGGGTGGGCCAAGAAGCCCCACAGCACCGCGATCCCGGCGATGACGATCACCGCGGCCAGGTCGCCGCCGAACAGGGCCGAGAGCAGCCCGAAGGCGATCACGACCGCGGCACCGATCGCCTCGGGCACCCAGCGGATCCGCCTGAGCGGGTCGGCGACCGAGTGGGCGAGGTCGACCGTCCCGACCCCGATCAGCAGCAGCGCTATCCAGCTCATGCCGCCGCCTCCGTAGCGCAAGCGCCAGGATACGGACGCGGCGGCATGATGACCTGATTGCTCGCTCGCTTGCGCTCGCTCATCGGACATCCCCGAGAAGCTCGTCGGCGCGCACGATCGCGGCGATCCCGTCGCGGCGGACGCGCTGGGAGACCGCGGAGGGGGTGATGTCGAGCTCGGCGGCGATGGCCTTCTGAGGCATGGCGGAGAGCATGCCAGAAAGCACCGACACCGAGGACCGGTCCAGGCGAGAAAAGAGCTCGTCGCGCGAGACCAGAGCGGCGTTGACCGCGGCCGGGTCCGGCCCACCCGCGTCCTCCGCCGGCTGGTACCAGGTCCGTACGCTGCGGGAGGCCGCCCTGTTCTCGGCGTTCTCCGCCGCCTCGATCGCCGCCCGCGCCGACCACCACCCCGGTCCGTCCTCGACCCGGGGTTCGTCGCTGAGCACTCGGGTGGCGCCCCAGCTGAGGCCGTGGCGTACGCCGACCACGGGGTCGAGCGCGATCCGCAGCCGGAAGGTGGCCTGGATCGCGGCGCCGACGGTCTCGAAGGCTCCCTGGTACTCGTCGCCGACCGTGATCCGCAGCGGGGTGACCGGCTGCCACGTCTCGTTGATCTCCTCGACGGCCTCGGCGAACGCCGCATGGACCTTCGCGCGGTCAGCCTTGGTGCGCGACCCGACGAGGTCGCCGATGACGGTCGCCACAGAAGTCATGTGAAGATCATACCTTCATTATGGCGATATGAAGGTATTTGCTTTATTTGATTCAGGTGAAGCTATCTCCTTCACCACGATGCCGTGGCCATCACGGTCGCCCCCGGTCCGGTGAGCTCGCCTGGCCCCAACGCGCGGCCGGACAGGGCGAGCACGAGCGCGATCGCGCTGCCGTGGACCTCAGGACCGGTCCCGATCGCCGCGTCGGCGTCGGTGGCCACGAGACGTACGCTCTGGGCGCGCTCCTTGCCTCCGCCCCACTTCTGCGAGGTCTTGGCCAGGTAGCCCAACGCCGTGACGACGTGCTCGACCGGGTAGTCGCGCTGGAGGCCCAGCGGCCGCCGGATGTCCTCGCCGTGGGCGAACTCCTCGACCAGGCGGGTGGCGAGCGGGGCCGGCGGGGTCGCCGTCCGACCGGCGACCCGGCGGTACGCCGCCAAGGTCTCGGCCGGGTCCTCGGCGCGCTCCCGGTCGACGCCGGTCTGGTTGTCCCGGTCGAAGTCGCCACCGGCGGCGATCATGCGGCGTACGAACCCCAGCCGTGTCGTCGTCGCGACGTCGATCATGTGAGCGAGCACGTCGTGCACGCTCCACCCCACGCACAGCGAAGGCGTCGCCCACTGCGCCGGGGTGAGCGTCGCGAGGTCGCGGATCAACGCCTCCCGCTCGGCGTGCACGACGGGCCAGACCTTGCTGTCGGATGCCATGGCCGTGACGCTACGGCCGGCCCGTGCGACCCGTCCATCGCAATCCCTACTCCACGGGAACCCGGGCCTCGATCTCGGCGAGCCAGGCCGCCGGCGAGGCGTCCGAGGGCATCCGCCAGTCGCCGCGGGGTGACATGGTGCCGCCGTTGTGGACCTTGGGCCCGTTGGGCAGCGCGCTCCGCTTGAACTGGTTGGCGAAGAAGCGCCTCACGAAGACCTCGAGCCAGGCGCGGATCTCCTTCATCTCGTACGCCGTCCGCTTATCCTCCGGGAACCCCGGGGGCCACTCGCCGGCCTCGACGTCGTGCCAGGCGTTCCACGCCAGGAAGGCGATCTTCGAGGGGGTGAAGCCGTTGCGCACGGTGTGGAAGAGGGTGAAGTCCTGCAGGGCGTACGGCCCGATCTTCTGTTCCGTCGACTGCAGCTCCTCCCCCGGCACGAGCTCGGGCGAGATCTCCTGGTCGAGGATCTCCTGGAGCACCTCGTCGGCGGTGCCGTCGAACTGCTCGGTCGTGATCACCCAGCGGATCAGGTGCTGGATCAGGGTCTTCGGCACGCCGGCGTTGACGTTGTAGTGCGACATCTGGTCGCCGACGCCGTAGGTCGCCCAGCCGAGCGCGAGCTCGGAGAGGTCGCCGGTGCCGAGCACGATGCCGCCGCGCTGGTTGGCGATGCGGAAGAGGAAGTCCGTACGCAGCCCTGCCTGGACGTTCTCGAACGTCACGTCGTAGACCGGCTCGCCGTCGCCGGCCGGGTGCCCGATCTCCTTGAGCATCTGGGTGGCGGTGGGGCGGATGTCGAGCGTCTCGTAGGTCGTCCCGAGCGCCTCCATCAGCTTGATCGCGTTGGACTTGGTGTCGTCCGAGGTCGCGAACCCAGGCATGGTGAAAGCCAGGATGTCGCTCGCCGGCCGGCCGAGCCGCTCCATCGCCTTGGCCGCGACGATCAGCGCATGGGTGGAGTCGAGCCCGCCGGAGACGCCGATGACGATCTTCGTGTCCGGGCCGATCGACTGGAGCCGCTTCTCGAGCCCGGAGACCTGGATGTTGTAAGCCTCGTAGCACTCCAGCGCGAGCTTCTCGGGATCATCGGGGACGAACGGGAACCGGTCGACCTTGCGCCTCAGACCGTCACCTGTCAGCGGCGGCGCGAGCTCGAACTCGATCGAGACGTCGAAGCTGGGCCGACGGCTCCACTCCGCGCGGCGGTTGTCGTCGAAGGTGCCCTGCCGGATCCGCTCGGCACGGATCCGCTCCAGGTCGACGTCGACCACGGTGCGCCGCGGCCCGTCCGGGAACCGCTCGGTCTCCCCCAGCAGCTCGCCGAGCTCGTACGCCATCGTCTGCCCGTCCCAGGACAGGTCGGTCGTCGACTCGCCCTGACCGGCGGCGGTGTAGACGTACGCCGCCAGGCACCGCGCGCTCGCTGACTGCACCAGGAGGCGGCGCGCGTCGGAACGGCCCACCGTGATCGGGCTGGCGGAGAGGTTGAGCAGCACCGTCGCACCCGCCAGTGCAGCGCGCGCCGACGGCGGCACCGGCACCCACATGTCCTCGCAGATCTCGACGTGGAAGACGAGATCCTTGACGTCGGTGCAGCGGAAGAGCAGCTCGTTGCTCAGCGGCACCTCCTCGCCGCCGAGCATGATCGTGCCGAAGGAGTCGTCGCCCGAGCCATACCAGCGCTTCTCGTAGAACTCGCGGTAGGTCGGCAGGTAGGTCTTGGGCACCACGCCGAGCACCTCGCCGCCGTGGATCACGACCGCGGTGTTGAGCACCCGGTCGCCGTGGCGCAGCGGGGCGCCGACGACGATCACCGACAACAGCTCCTCGGAGGCCACCACGATCGCGCTGATCGCGGCGTGCACGGCGTCGAGGAGGGTCCGCTGCAGGACGAGGTCGTCGATGGAGTAGCCCGAGAGGCACAGCTCCGGGAAGACCGCCACCGCGACCCCCTCGTCGGAGCACTCGCGGGCCTGCGCGATCACCTCGCGCGCATTGGCCGCCGGGTCGGCGACGGAGATCGGGATGGTGCACGCCGCGACCCGCGCGAAGCCATGGGAGTAGGCGGAGTAGAAGTCCACACCCCGGAGTCTAGGCGCGACCGGCTACCCGGCCACCCGATGCCCGCCGCCGACCACGTACGGCCTCAGGACAGGTCGCGGACGCGGATGTTCCGGTAGGAGACCACGTCCGGGGTACTGCCGTGCGCCTGAACGCCGACGTGACCGGTCAGCCCTCGGCTGCTGGAGTCGGGGTCGTTCGGACGACCGGGGAACGGCAGCCCGGGCAGGTTCTCGAACTCGTTGATCACGACACCGTTGCGGATCACGGTGTACTGCTGCCCGATGACGCGGATCTCGAGGTCGTTCCAGGTGCCCTTCGGGGTCGGTCGCGCCTCGGCCAGGGTGAGATCGGCGAAGCCGTAGATCGACCCGGTCTTGCGGGGGTCGTTGCTGCCGCTCTCCGGCGAGTCGTTGACCTGGATCTCATGGCCACAGTTGACCGCGATCCAGGAGAGGTTGCCGGTCTCGCTGCCGTTGAAAGTGGTCGGGCACCCCTCGACAGGGCCCCACAGCTCGGGGAAGCGCACCTGGACGCCGCTGTTTCCGCGGGCCGCCCCGGGTGCGTCGTCACGGAACTGCAGTCGCAACGAGAAGTCGCCGTACTCCTGTGCCGGATACCACAGGGTTCCGAACCCGCCACCCGCGCCGGCACGGCTGCGGATGGTGCCGTCCGGCACCAGGTCGAACCCACCGTCGCCGGCGTACGCCCAGTCGTCGAACGAGTCGGCCGAGCCGTCGAAGAGCGAGTCGTAACCCTCGACCTTCCCCACCTGCGAGCGGGCGGCGGCGGACTGCAGCCGGCTGGCCTCGGCCCGCGTGACCTCACCGGTGGCGACCAGATCGGCGGTGATGCCGCGGACGTGCGTCACGAAGGCCCCGTGGGTCGGCCACGTCCGCTCGTCGTCGATGACGTCGTTGATGGTGCAGCCGGAGCGCAGGGTGCTGTTGGCGACCCCGCTGTCGAGATCGAGGAAGACCACGCTCGAGCGGGCATCGGGCGCCGGGCAGGTTGCGGTCGTCGAGGGCGTCTCGGCAGGAGTCGCGGAGGCGGCTCCGATCGGACCGCCCATGCACAGAGCGGTCCCGAGGACGGCCGACCCGACGGCGAGCCGGGTCCGAGTGGGGCGTGAGGGGAGGAAGTGGGACATCGAGACTCCGAACGTCGAGACGCCGAATGGGGATGTGATGTGCGTCACGCCGGATGCTAGTGTCGCCGGTCCTCGACTTTCAACCGTTTCTGAACGACTTTCGCGGACAAGCTGCGAAAGCAGGGTGAAGCGGGACGAGAGACCACTGAGACGACTGCCCTCAACCTCCGAGATGCTCAGAACGCAGACGGGACATGACGATGGCGTCGACGTAGCCACCGTCATATCGAAGTGCCTCTCGCTGGACACCTTCGACGCTGAACCCGACCTTCTCGTACGTCCGCTTCGCCCTGGCGTTGAACGCGTAGACGCACAGCTCGATCCGATTCAGCACCGTCGTGCGGAAGACGTGATCGACGATCAGGCGCGTGGCCTCAGTGCCCAGACCTCGGTCGCGGCCAGCAGGCCCGATGAGGATGCGGAAGCTCGCCGACCGGTTGCCCGTGTCGACCTCGTTGATGACCGCCTCGCCGACTAGCTTCCCGGACTGCGTGTCGACGATGGCGAGATCGAGTCGGTCCGGCTGCTGGTTACGCGTCGTGTACCACTCACGCAGAGGCTCATCGGGAACGCCGGTCTCGGTCTCGATCTCGTCTGTGCTGTGCACCGAGCCGGTCAGCCTCAGTACCTCGGGATCGGCGAGGATCCCGGCCATCGTCTCGACATCACCCTCGGCGAACGGCCGCAGGACGACAGCGCTTCCGACGAGCGTGGGCTTCTCGGTAAACCAACCGACGGCCGAGCGCTCCATCACGACCTCTTCCGGGCCGTCGTCGATGGGGCTGGGGACCGTGGCGGACTCGACGAAGCCGAGCCGCTCGTACACGGCGTGGGCGCGGTCGTTGCCGACGAGGTGGGTGAGGCGTACGGGCAGGTCACCGGCGCGGGCGATCACCTCGCTCAGCAGCGCACTGCCGGCTCCAGAGCCTTGGGAGTCGGGCAGGACGTACAGCTTCCAGAGCATCAGGTGGTCCTCGAAGACCGAGTAGGAGGCCATCGCGACGACCCGGTCGTCCACCTCGGCGACGAGGACCGTGCCGGCCCTGATCCCGGGGAGCACCGCGTCCGGGGCCCACCACTTGGCGATGCCCTCCTCGACGTACGCCTCTCCGGTGATCGGCGGGTACGTCGCCCGCCAGGTCGTCACGCCGACGTGGATCACCGCGTCGAGGTCCTGCTCCGTCGCCTCTCGCACCCGCATGGACGCGACGATAACCAGGAGCGCCGGGGCTGTCGTTCGGTTTAGCGTCGGACCGTGCTGATCCGACGTGAACGTCCCGAGGACGTGGCAGACATCCGTGCGGTCACCGCCGCCGCCTTCTCCGGCGTGGAGCACTCCGCGCCGCCGATCGAGCCCGACGGGGCGCCCGGGGAGGCGACCCTGGTGGGGTGGCTGCGCGAGGATCCAGGCTGGATCCCGGAGCTCTCGCTGGTCGCCGAGGCCGACGGCGAGATCGTCGGCCACGTCGTGGCCACCCGTGGCACGCTCGCCGGCCGCCCCGCGCTCGGTCTCGGCCCGGTCAGCGTCTCCCCCGCCCGCCAGCGCGACGGCGTCGGCTCGGCGCTCATGCACGCCATCCTCGGTGCCGCCGACGCGATGGGCGAGCCGATCGTCGTCCTCCTCGGCTCCCCCGCCTACTACGGCCGCTTCGGCTTCGTCCCTGCCTCGACTCTCGGGATCGAAGCGCCCGAGCCCGCCTGGGGCGACTACTTCCAGGCACGGCCGCTGGCGGCATACGACCCGTCCGTCCGCGGGGCGTTCGCCTACGCTGCGCCCTTCGACCGGCTGTGAACGAGGCGCCGGTCGGCATCACCGACCCCGGCGTGCTCGCCCTTGTCCGGGCGCACTGGGATCCCGCGGTGGACCGCGTCGAGCATCTGCCGGTCGGCTTCGGCGCCTGGCACTGGCGGGCATCGGCGGCCGGAACGCCGCGGCTGTTCGTGACCTACGACCTGCCGAAGCCCGGTCGTCACACCGCAGAGACGTTGGAGACCGCGTACGCCGGTGCCGCAGCACTCCACCAAGCCGGACTGGAGTTCGTGGTCCCGCCGTTGCCGGCCTCGGACGGGCGTTTCACCGTTCCGGCCGGTGCCGGGGTGCTGTCGGCCACCACGTGGGTCGTCGGCGAGCGACCTGCGGTCGCCGACGGCGTACGTCCCCTTCTCGAGCGGCTGCACGCAAAGACCCCGCCGGCTCCCATCGCCCCCTGGCGGCCGCTGGTGGGGCCGCACTTCAGCGAAGAGCTCGCCGAACGAATATTCGTTCCGTGGAACCACGGGCCCTTCGGAGAGCGGGCGCGAGATGCGATCCGCACCGCGCTCCCGGAGATCACCCGCTGGACGGAGACCTACCGCCGACTCGGCGCCGCCGAGGACCCCGATACGTGGGTCACGACCCACGGCGAACCCCACGAGCACAACCAGCTCCTCACCGGGACCGGCATCGTCCTCGTCGACTGGGAGTCACTGAAGCTGGCTCCTGCCGATCGCGACGTACGCGCCCCCGGCGGCCTCTTCGACCTGGAATGGCGCCTCGACGAGATCGACCAGTACGCCACCTGGTTCGCCGGACCTCACGGCGTCACCGAGGACGACCGAGAGGCGATCGCCGGCTTGGAGGCCGAACTGACCCGAAAGTGATCACCGCCACAGCGCATACGGGTGCATCTGGACCTACGCTGGAGGTAGTCCGTGGACTCCATCAGGGAGCTGCGAGATGACACCAGAAAGGCTCGATGATGAGCACGAACTCCGCTGAGGAGACCGCACCGTACGGTTCCGGCGCCGCCGGCAATGCGCCCACGAAGCCCGTGAAGAAGGTGCGCACGCATCATCTTCGCGAGATGAAGCAGCGTGGCGACAAGATCACGATGCTGACCTCCTACGACATGTACACCGCCCAGATCTTCGACGAGGCCGGGGTCGACCTGCTGCTCGTCGGGGACTCCGCCTCCAACAACGTCCTCGGCAACGAGACGTCACTTCCGGTGACCGTGGACGAGCTGCTGCCGCTGACCCGCGCGGTCTCGCGCAGCGTGAAGCGGGCGATGGTCGTCGGTGACCTGCCCTTCGGCTCCTACCAGGCCTCGCCCGAGCAGGGCTACCTGACCGCGGTGCGGTTCATGAAGGAGGCCGGAGCGCACTGCGTGAAGCTCGAGGGCGGCGCCGAGATGGCTCCGGTGATCAAGAAGCTGGTCGAGGGCGGCATCCCGGTCATCGCCCACATCGGCTTCACGCCGCAGTCCGAGCACGTGCTCGGCGGCTACCGCGTCCAGGGCCGGGGCGACAACTCCGACCGGATCATCGACGACGCCAAGGCCGTCCAGGAGGCCGGAGCGTTCGCGGTCGTCATGGAGATGGTGCCCGGTGAGGTCGCCGCGCAGATCTCCAAGGAGCTCGACATCCCCACGATCGGCATCGGCGCCGGCCCCGACTGCGACGGCCAGGTGCTGGTCTGGCAGGACGCCTTCGGCATGCGCAGCGGCAAGATGGCCCGCTTCGTGAAGCAGTACGCCGACGTGAAGTCGGTCCTCTCCGACGGCGCCGAGGCCTACATCTCCGACGTCAAGGGCTCGACCTTCCCCGGCCCCGAGCACACCTTCTGACGCGTTCCTTCGTCAAGGCACGCAGGTCAAGGCACGCTTCCCTAGCGGAGTTCCGCGAGGGAAGCGTGCCTTCGGCGACATATCTCGACGAGGGATCAGCGTCGCGCCCTGGCGGCCGCCAGCCCGACCAGGCGGGCGACGACCATGGCGACGTAGAAGACTCCGGCGATCTGCTCGATCATCACCACCGAGCGGGCGTTGGGGAGTACGGGCACGATGTCGGAGAGGCCGACCGAGGTCAGCGTCGTGAACGAGAGGTAGAGCAGGTCGAACCACTGCCGGTGGTCGCCGAAGGAGCCGGGCCAGATCACCTGCACCGCGGCGTACAGATAGGCGAAGGCCCAGGCGACGACGGTGAACGCGGCACCGGTGGCGAAGAGCTCGTCGCGGGTCACCACGTCGTCGTGGAAGAGGTAGCGGATCATCGCGTAGGAGACGAACATGTAGAACGGGACGTGGAAGAAGGCCGAGGTCAGCACGACCCAGCCCTCATTCGGTGCGACGGACTCCCACACCGCGAAGATCGTCGCCGGTCCGCCGAAGATGATGGCCGCCCAGGAGAAGGCTGGGGTCATGCGTACCGCCGCGACCGCCGCCAGCAGGAGCAGCAGCTGCAGCACGCCCAGCGCGGCGCGGCCGGCGGTGGAGCCGTCGAGGTAGGGGTAGGCCAGGATCGCCACCACCTGTCCGAGCAGGAGTACGGCAGAGGGGTGCTCGCGCATCGCCCTGATCACGTTCGTCACAACCGCACACCCTAGAGCCACCTGGCCAGTACCGTCGGCACCATGCGCGCTGCCATCGCCCTCGCCTCCGTGATCACTCTCGGACTCTCGACCGCAGCATGCGCCGGAGACCCATCTCCCGCCACCACTGCTCCGCCACTGAACCCATCGGGCTCGCCGAGCGTCTCCGCGAGCGCCTCCTCGTCGGCTCCTGCGGCCGTGATGCCGACGTCCGACCGGGTGCCGGAGCTCGATGTCGAGGTGGTCAACGACGAGCTCGACCACCCCTGGGACGTCGCCGACATCGGCGAGGACCGGTTCCTGATCACCGAGCGCGAACGGGCGGTCCTGTCGCTGATCGAGGCAGGCGAGCGGCGCGAGATCCCCCTCGAGGACAACGACATCTGGGTCTCCGGCGAGACCGGGCTGATGGGCCTCGAGATCGACCCCGGCTTCGCCGAGAACCGGCGCATCTACACCTGCCAAGGCTGGAACGACGGCGAGGACGTACGCGTCATCTCCTGGACCCTCGACGCCGGACTGACCAGGGCCACCCAGGAGCGGACGCTGATCGACGGCTTCCCCACCAGCTCCGGGCGCCACGGTGGCTGCCGGCTGCTGATCAGCGCCGACGGTGCGCTGTGGGTCGGCACCGGCGATGCCGCCAACGAGGAGAACCCGCGCAGCCTCGACTCCCTGGGCGGGAAGACGCTCCGGCTCGACCCGCAGACAGGCAAGCCGTGGCCCGGCAACCCGTGGGCCGGTGACCAGGGGCCGCGGCGCTACATCACCTCGTTCGGCCACCGAAACGTGCAGGGTCTGGCAGAGCGAGCAGACGGCACGATCTGGTCGATGGAGCACGGCCCCGACCGCGACGACGAGGTCAACGAGATCACCCTCGGCGGCGACTACGGCTGGAACCCAGGTGCGGGCTACAACGAGTCGGTGCCGATGACCGACCAGGACCTGCCCGGGAAGCAGATCGAAGCGGCCTGGGAATCCGGCAACCCGACCGTCGCCACCGGTGGCGGCACCTTCATCCCGGTCCAGGACCGTTGGGGCGCCTACGGCGGGGCGCTCGCGGTCGCCGTGCTCAAGGACCAGGAGCTGCGGATCCTCTCCTTCGACGAGTCCGGCAAGCTCACCGACGACAGCTCACCCGAGGTCATGCAGGACTACGGGCGGCTGCGTACGGTCTCCCTGGCCGCCGACGGCGACCTGCTGATCACCACCGACAACGGCGGCGAGGACGTGCTGCTCCGGGTGACCCCGCGCTGAGGACCACCCGGAGCTGAGGATCATTTGTCTTCGGTGCCCGCGTCGCCTTCCCAGGCCTTGTCTTCCTTCTCCCAGCGCTCGTTGTTCTCCTGCACGTGCTCCAGCGCTCGGGAGGCCTCGGCGTGGGAGGCGTAGGGGCCGAGACGGTCCTTGGCCTTGCAGCCCTCGTACGGCTCGACGGTCTTGTGCTTGAGGCAGTAGTAGTACTCGCCCGCGTGCTCGTCGCTCATACCGCCAACTTACCGTTGCGCGAGATGTTCGCGTGGGCAACAGCGCTGTTACACGGATTTCAGTAGGTTGCCTCCATGAGCCAGATGTTCGACGCCTACGAGACGCGGGATCCGGCCTATGACGAGATGTTCGTCGGCAGCGAGCTCCGTCCTCCCTATCAACGGCTCGGCGACTCGCTGCGGCGGCTCAGCGCGGCGGAGCTGATCAGCCGGGTCGAGGCGATGCAGGCCAGCTATCTCGACCAGGGCGTCACCTTCGACATCGGCGGAGAGGAGCGGGCCTTCCCGCTCGACATCGTGCCGCGGGTCATCGAACGGGACACCTGGGCGACGATCGACAAGGGCGTCCAGCAGCGCGTCGAGGCGCTGGAGCTGTTCCTCGCCGACATCTACGACGAGGGCAAGGTCTTCGACGACGGCGTGATCCCGCGCGAGGTGATCACCACCTCCAGCCACTACCACCGCGCCGCCGCCGGGGTGCACCCGCCCAACGGCGTACGCGTCCAGGTCTCGGGCATCGACCTGGTCCGTGACAACACCGGCGAGTTCCGCGTGCTGGAGGACAACGTGCGGGTCCCGTCGGGTGTCTCGTACGTCATGACCAACCGCCGCGCGATCTCGGCCGCGCTCCCGGAGACGATCGCCGAGCACCGGATCCGGCCGGTGGCCAACTACCCGCAGAAGCTCCTTGCGGCGCTGCGCGCGGCCGCTCCCGCCGGCGTGGCGGACCCGACCGTGGTCGTGCTGACCCCGGGCGTCTACAACGGCGCCTACTTCGAGCACGCGCTGCTGGCCCGGACGATGGGGGTCGAGCTCGTCGAGGGGCGCGACCTGGTCTGCCGCAACGGGCAGGTGCTGATGCGTACGACCAAGGGGCTGGCCCCGGTGCACGTCATCTACCGGCGCATCGACGACGAGTTCCTCGATCCGGTGCACTTCCTGCCTGACTCGATGCTCGGCTGCGTGGGGCTGATCGACGCCGCCCGGATGGGCAACGTGACCCTGGCGAACGCGGTCGGCAACGGGGTCGCCGACGACAAGCTCGTCTACACCTACATGCCCGACATCATCCGCTACTACCTCGGCGAGGACCCGGTGATCCGCAACGTCGACACCTGGCGGATGGGCGATGCGTCCTCGCGAGAGGAGGTCCTCGACCGGCTCGACGAGCTCGTGCTCAAGCCCGTCGACGGCTCGGGCGGTAAGGGGATCGTGATCGGGCCGGCGGCCTCCGCACGCGAGCTGGACGTGCTGCGCGGCAAGATCCTGGCGGACCCCCGCTCCTGGATCGCGCAGCCGGTGGTGCAGCTCTCGACCGTCCCGACCTTCACCGATGGCGATCTCGGGGCGCGGCATGTGGACCTGAGGCCGTTCGCGGTCAATGATGGCGACAAGGTCTGGGTTCTTCCCGGTGGCCTGACTCGGGTGGCGCTCGCAGAGGGCGAGCTGATCGTGAACAGCTCCCGTGGCGGCGGCTCGAAGGACACCTGGGTGCTCGCCGGACCGACGTCCTCCCGGCCACACGGCCGGGCGGGTCAGTCTCAAGCGCAGGGGGTTGCGTGATGCTGAGTCGGATCGCCGAGTCGATGTTCTGGATCGGGCGTTACGTGGAGCGTGCCGAGGACACCGCGCGCATCCTCGACGTACAGACCCAGCACATCCTCGAGGACGCCGCCACCGACGAGGAGACCGCCTGCCGCTCGCTGCTCGCGGTGATGGGCATCGAGCTCTCCGAGGAGGAGAAGGTCGGTCTGCCGCAGATGCTGGACATGCTTGCGTACGACACCACCCAGCCGACCTCGATGGCCTACGCGCTCGGCGCGGCCAGGGAGTCGGCCCGCGGGGCCCGGGAGACGCTCTCGGTGCCGTTGTGGGAGGCGCTCAACACCACCTACCGGGCGATCCCGGCCGGCCAGTTCAAGCACATGCGGGCCCCGTTCATCTTCGGCTGGGTACGCGACCGGGTGGCCCAGATCAACGGCACCGCCGACGCCACGATGATGCGCGACGAGTCCTGGCAGTTCCTGATGCTCGGGCGCTATGTCGAGCGCGCCGACATGACCTCGCGGCTGGTCGCGACCACCTCTTTGACGAGCGCCGGCGGTGCGTCGCAGTGGAACTCGACGCTGCGCGCCTGCGGGGCGTACGACGCGTTCCTTCGGGTCAACAAGGGGGTCGAGACCGAGCAGGCGGCTGCCGAGTTCCTGCTGCTGGACCGGATCTTCCCGCGCTCGGTGGTGCATGCGCTGCAGCGGGCCGAGGGGGCGCTGGACACCCTGGAGGGGACGACCCGCCGCGCCGGCTTCACCGACGAGGCCCACCGGCTGATCGGCCGGATGCGGGCGTCGCTTGAGTATCGCTCGCTCCACGATCTGCTGGCGGACCTGCCCGCGGAGATGGAGCGGCTCCAGGCCACCTGTGCCGATGCCACCGAGGCGGTCACCAAGCGCTACTTCGCCGGCGCCGAGGCGCTGGCCTGGCAGCCGGTCTGAGGAGTCTGATCGAGATGAGCATGCAGTTCCGCATCGTGCACACCACGACGTTCGCCTACGACGGGCCGGCTGTCGCCTCCTACAACCAGGCGCGGCTGACTCCGCTGACCACGCCCGACCAGATCGTGGTCCATCACCGGATCGACGTCTCGCCCAAGCCGTGGACGTATGAGTACAAGGACTACTTCGGCAACGAGGTCACCGCGATCGAGGTGCTCGAGGCGCATCGGGCCCTGAAGGTCTCCGCGACCAGCACCGTGCGGGTCGACCGGAAGCCCAGGGTCGCGCCGGTGCTCACCTGGGAGGAGGCCGCTCTGCCCGGGGTCGCGGACCGGTTCATCGAGTTCCTGGGCCTGCCGTCGCTGGTGGTGCCCGACGAGGAGCTCGCGACTCGGGCCAAGACGATCGCTGCCTCCGCGGCGCTTCCGGGTGAGGCCGCCGTCGAGATCGCCCGGGCGGTCGCCGACGGGTCGGCGCCGGCACCGGATGCCGCCCATCAGCTGCTCGGGGCGCTGCGTACGGTCGGGATCCCGGCGCGCTACGTCTCCGGCTATGTCTACCCCGGCGGCGCCCACTCCTGGGTGGAGTGGTGGGACAACGGCTGGCACGGCATCGACCCCGCGACCGGCACCGAGCCCGGCGACGCGTACGTCGGTGTGGCCACGGGTCGTGACCACACCGACGTCAAGCCGCTGGGCGGGATCTACTCGGGTCCCGAGGAGCCGGCCGTCGAGGTCACCGTCGAGATGACCCGCCTCGCCTAGCCTCGCTCAGAGCGAGGACTCGGCCGAGAGCCCGTTGATCACCTTCGCCAGCGCGATGTCACGGCTGGTGACGCCACCGGCGTCGTGGCTGGTGAGCCGGATCTCGACGTACGGGTAGCGCAGGTCGATGTCGGGGTGGTGGTTGGCCTCCTCGGCCTTCGCCGCGATCGCGTTGACCAGCGCGAGACCGGTGATGAAGTCACCGGTGTCCACGCGGGCGACGATGCTGTCGGCCTCGCCGCTGGTGTCGAACGTCCAGCCCGCCAGCTGCTCCTGGGCGACCTGCTCGGCGTTGAGGGTCGTGGTGTCAGGTTCCATACCCCCACCCTGCCACCGTCTCGGTCGCCGCGTCATCCGGGTCACCGCTGGGTTCACTCCTGGCGCTGCGCGAGCCGGTTGCGTACGCGGTAGACGGCTGCGTGATGGTCGTAGTCGTCGCTCATCACGGCCGCCAGGCGCAGCGGGCCGAGCGCGTCCTCGAGCCGGTCCTGGCGCTCCAGGACGCGACCCAGCGAGTGCTGGCTCCAGGCGTCGCTCGGGTCGCGCTCGACGAGCCAGCGCAGCTCGGCCTCGGCCTTGGCGAGCTGGGCCCGCAGCATGTAGGCCCAGGCCCGCATGCTGCGCAGCCCGAAGTTGTCGGGGTCGTCGGCCAGCGCCGGCTCCAGGGTCTCCAGCGCCTCCACCGGGAAGCGCCGCGAGAGCAGGTCGTGGGCCGTCCGGTAAGCAACTTCGTGGGCGCTCTGGCCCGGGAAGACCACAGCCGGGGCTACGTACTCGAACTCTTCGTTCTCCGTCATCACACCCTCCGAACGTGATACCCCCACGCGGTATTCCATCCGCACCCGCGATGGGAGCACCATTGTGACGGTTAGGAGGTGAACGCGCATGCACGCATCAGTAGGTGACCACCTCGTCGTCATGGGACCACACGTCGGCGACCACACGCGAGAGGCCGAGATCATCGAGGTCAGCCACCCCGACGGCAGCCCGCCCTACCTCGTACGCTGGAGCGACAGCGACCACGAGTCGCTCGTCTTCCCCGGTCCGGATGCCCACATCGAGCCCGCCGCACACTAGACTTTTACGCGGACGGGCTGGCCGGGCGATCGCGTCGTCTCCTTGCTGCTGCAGGGAGGCGTCGAGGAAAGTCCGGGCTCCACAGGACAGGGTGGTGGCTAACGGCCACCCGGGGTGACCCGCGGGACAGTGCCACAGAGAACAGACCGCCTCTACCCTCCAGGTAGCGGTAAGGGTGAAACGGTGGAGTAAGAGCCCACCAGTCCTCGTGGTGACACGAGGAGCTAGGTAAACCCCACCCGGAGCAAGACCAGACAGCGTACGACGGTGTTAGTTCACTGGGAGGGCGGTCCGCCCGAGTGCGCGGGTAGGTTGCTAGAGGCCATCGGCAACGATGGCCCGAGATGGATGGTCGCCGACTACAGAACCCGGCTTACAGGCCAGCCCGTCCGCTTCACCCTCTGACCTGCCGAAACGCGGTTCAGAGGACGTTGCTGTGCTCCACGGCAACCCCTTCGGCGTGGTCCCCGATTCCGGGGAACCTGCATTTCGGCCCTCTCCCCTGCCACGAGATCCCGCTACGGTCCTTGGGAAGCACACGCGCCCAGCGGCTCATGCGACGAGGCCGCAGAAGGGAGCAGCGTCGTGGCAGGCCTCCTCGGCCGACTCGGTGGCTTCTGTGCCCGGCACAGCCTCGTCGTCATCGGCGCCTGGGCCCTGGTGCTCGTCACCGTGGTCGTGGCCGTCTCGAGCCTCGGTGCCAAGACCAGCAACGACCTCGCACTGCCCGGCACCGGCAGCCAGGAGGCGAAGGACCTGCTCTCCGACCGGTTCCCGCCCCAGCAGAACGGCGTCAACCCGATCGTCTTCCACGTGAGCAAGGGGAAGCTGACCGACTCGGCCAACAAGCAGGCCGTCGACAGCGCGGTCAAGGAGATCGGCAAGCAGCCGCACGTCCACACCGTCACCAACCCGCTGAGCAGCGACGGACAGACCGCGGGCCTGCTGTCGAAGGACGGTCGAACAGCCTTCGCGCCGGTGCTGATGGACGTCGGGTCCGGCGACCTGACGGAGGAGATCGCCGGCGACGTCCTGGACGCAACCCACCCCGCACAGGACGCCGGCATCACCACTGCCGCCGGCGGCACCATCGGCTCGACGCTGTCGACCGACGAGTCCAGGACCAGCGAGGTCGTCGGGATCATCGCAGCGATGATCATCCTCAGCCTCGTGCTCGGGAGCCTGGTGGCGATGGGCCTGCCGATCATCACCGCAGTCGTCGGACTCGGCGTCGCCCTGGCCACCGTCGGTCTGGTCGGCCATCTCCTCGCGATCCCGTCCGCCGGGCCGACCCTGGCCACCATGATCGGCCTCGGCGTCGGCATCGACTACGCCCTCTTCCTGATCACCCGCCACCAGGAGCAGATGCGCGACGGAATGCCGATCCGCGAGTCGATCGCGCACGCGGTGGCGACGTCCGGCAGCGCCATCGTCTTCGCCGGCTGCACCGTCGTGGTGGCCCTCCTCGCGCTGGGCGTGGCCGGCATCCCGCTGGTCTCCGCACTCGGGTACGCCTCGGCCATGGCCGTGGTGGCCGCCGTCCTGGTGGCGATCACCCTGCTGCCTGCGTTCCTCGGACTGCTGGGCCACCGGATCCGCTGGGCCTCACTGCCCGCGTTCATGCGTCCGGGACGTCGCCGCGACCATGGCCTGTGGGCGAAGTGGGCCGGAGTCGTCCACCGCCACCCGTGGGTGGTCGCGGGCCTCTCGCTCGCGGCCCTCGCGCCGCTCATCATCCCGGTGTTCAGCCTCGAGCTCGGCCAGGAGGACGTCGGCGCCACCTCGAAGGAGACGACCGAACGGCAGGCGTACGACCTGATCAGCGCGGGCCTGGGCGTCGGCTACAACGGACCGCTGCAGGTCGCCTCGTCCCTCGACCCGGTTGCGGCCCCGAGCGACGAGTACACCCAGAAGTACAACAAGGCCATGTCGCTCAAGTCCGACCTCGAGAAGAAGCAGAAGGAGCTGCCCAAGCAGCAACAGCAGCTCGAGGACGAGCAGGCCCAGCTCGAAGCCGAGCAGGCGTCCCTGGAACGACAGAGCGCGCAGCTGCAGGCACAGCAGGCCGCCCTCGAACAGGAGGCCGACGCGCTGCGCGGGCAGCAGGCGGACCTCGAGCGGCAGGCCGACCGGCTCCGCGCCGAGCAGCGGACGCTCGAGGCCGAGCAGGCACGCCTCGAGGCCCGCCGGGACCAGCTGCGACGTGAGGCGAGACGACTGGCGGCGCAGGCCCGGCCGCTCGTCCGAGAGCTCGTACGGCTCCAGGTCCACGAGCGCGTCCTGAACCGCCGCATCGCACGCGCCGAGCGGGACGGCGACGAGGCCCGGGTGGAGCGGTTGCAGGAGCGCCTCGACACGGTGGAGGCCGAGCAGGCCGCCGCCCAGAAGAAGCTGGCGCCGCTGGAGGCGGAGGCACGCAGCCTCGCCCGGCAGGCCCGCCGGCTGCAGGCGCAGGCACAGCGCCTCCAGCAACAGGCCGACGCGCTGCAGCGGCAGGCCGACTCGCTCACCCGGCAGAAGGCCGAGCTGGAGCGTCAAGCGGCCTCGCTGCAGGCCCAGGGCAACGAGCTCCAGGCCGAGGCCGCCTCACTGCGCCGGCAGGGGGACGCGTTGGAGCAGCAGGCGAACGAGCTCCAGCAGAAGGCCGACGATCTCAAGGCTGAGCAGCAACAGGCCGAGCAGGAGCAGAAGGAGGCCGAGCAGCTGCAGGACGAGCTCACCCAGATGATGACGGCGGCGGGCGGCGACGCACGCGGCACCGATCTCCGCGTGGTGAACCTGCAGGACGGTCTCTCGGGCACCAACGGGGTCGCGACCCTCACCCCGCCGCAGATCAACAAGAAGGGCGACGTCGTCCTCCTTTCCGCCGTGCCGACGACCGCCCCCGCCTCGGACGACACCGCCGACCTCGTCGGGCACGTCCGCGACTCCGTGCTGCCGAAGACGAACAAGGACGGGGGCATCACGTCGTACGTCGGTGGCTACACGGCTTCCTACGTGGACCTGGCCTCCCTCATCTCGGCCCGGCTGCTGCTCGTCATCGGGACCGTGATCCTGCTCGGCTTCCTGCTGCTGATGGTGGCCTTCCGTTCGCTGCTCATCCCGCTCCAGGCAGCGGTGACGAACTTGCTCTCGGCGGCCGCCGCGTTCGGCGTCCTCACCGCCGTGTTCCAGTGGGGCTGGGGCATCGACCTGCTCGGCATCGACACGGCGTCGTCGACGGTGCCGATCGCCAGCTACGTACCTCTGATGATGTTCGCCGGCCTGTTCGGGCTCTCGATGGACTACGAGGTGTTCCTCGTCAGCCACGTCCAGCAGCATGTCCACGAGGGGGCCGAACCCCGGCAGGCGGTCCACTCGGGGCTGGTCTCCAGCGCCCGGATCACCACGGCCGCGGCCCTCATCATGGCGTCGGTGTTCGCCAGCTTCATCCTCGACCTCGACCCGACGATCAAGCAGTTCGGGGTCGGCCTCTCCGTCGCTGTGCTCCTCGCGGGCATCCTCGTGGTCACCCTTGCGCCGGCAGCGCTGGTGATCTTCGGACGCGCTGCCTGGTGGCTGCCCCGATGGCTCGACAAGGTCCTCCCCCACATCTCGATCGAGGGCGACCCGGCGCCGCCGGCCGGGACTTCGGACGTCCTGGAGACGTCGCCCCGTCACCGGGGCGACAAAGGCACTGGGGTGTCGTCCGAGCGGTGACCGGCGTCCGGCGTCGGTTCTTCCTGGGGCTTGCCTCGCACCGCCTGGGAGCGGGACAGGTTACGCGCCGTCGGCGGCCAGGGCCGTGGACCGCGGCGACGGGACAATCTGGTTAACTTGGTTAACCGCTTGACCAGTGAGGCGCGTCACATCTACGATTCTGTGCGTAACCGGTTAACCAATAGATGAGGTGTCATGAGTCAGCAGGGGTTCTACCGACCGCAGGAGGCATGGGTAGGAGATGTCATCCCGTGGCAAGAGGACGGAGCCTTCCATCTCTTCTACCTCCGAGAGACTCGCCTGAGTCCGGCCGCGGGCATGCCATGGCACCGGGTGGTGACGGAGGACCTCGTCTGCTTTCGCGAACTCGGAGAAGCCATCGCATCGAACGGTCCCTCGGCCGATGACTTCAACATCTACACCGGCAGCATCGTGCTCGGCCCAGATGGCACCCATCACGCGTTCTACACCGGTCAGAACCCCGCCAACACGGGCTCTGATGGTCGGCCGCTGCAACTGGTCATGCACGCCACGAGCCGCGACGGCATGCGCACCTGGCAGCGGCGTCCAGGCGAGACGTTCGGCGCCACCGACGGCTACGAGACCGGCGACTGGCGCGACCCCTTCGTCTTCTGGGACGAGGCAGCGCAGCTGTGGCGGATGCTCATCACCGCCCGCCACGCGAAGGGACCGGCGCGACGACGCGGCGTGATCGCGCAGTGCCTCTCGCGCGATCTGGCGCATTGGGAGCCGGCCGAGCCCTTCTGGGACCCGCAGCGGTACGTCGCGATGGAGTGTCCCGAGGTCTTCCAGTGGGGTGAGTGGTGGTATCTCGTCTACTCCGAGTTCAGCGACGCCTTCACCACTCGCTACCGCATGTCGCGCAGCCAGCACGGCCCGTGGATCGTCCCTGAGCACGACACGCTCGACGGACGTGCCTTCTACGCCGCCAAGTCGGCAGGCCGCGACGGTCGTCGCTTCTTCTTCGGCTGGATAGCGTCACGAGAGGGCGACAGCGACGACGGTGCATGGCAGTGGGCCGGCACGATGTCGGTCCTCGAAGCCGACCAGCGCGAGGACGGAACCCTCGCCTTCCACCCGACCGCTGCGTTGCGCGAGACGTTCGACGCCGAGATCGATGGCGTCGGCATCGATGCGGGGACCGTCCTGAGTGCCCCTGACGGCTACGCGGTCGAGGTGACCCCGGCCGAGACCCCGAGCGCCTTCCGGTCCGTTGTCAGGTTCGACATCGCCGACGGCACGACGGAGTGCGGTCTGCTGCTGCGCGCGAGTGCCGATGGGGACGAAGGCTATGTGCTCCGTCTCGAACCTAAGCGTGGCCGTCTCGTCCTCGACCGCTGGCCGCGCCGGGGCACAGGCACCGAGCAGTGGCAGATCTCCGGCGACGTACCGTTCGCCATCGAGCTGGAGCGCCCCTGCCGGATCGAGCCCGGTGTGCACGAGCTCGAGGTCATCGTCGACGGCGATCTCTGCGTGGTCACCCTCGACAACGCCACGGTGCTGAGCACTCGGATCTACGACCGACCGACGGGCCACATGGGCATCTTCGCCGGCGAGGGCACGGTCACCGTCGACACCTTCACCGTGTTCGTCCGCGCCGAGCGGGGCCATGAGCCCACCGTCTCGAACCACGATCTGGTCGCTGCCGCAACCTGATCCCCCTCCCCCGTTCGGCCCTATCGACTCAGCCCCCTTCCGACCAAGTCAACGGAGACCAACAATGCCCATCACCATCCCCAAGACGGCCCTGTGTGCCGCCCTGACCGCCGCCGCGCTCGCGCTCACCAGCTGCTCGGGCACAGCTGTCAGCGCCGACCCCACCGACATCGATCCCGAGGGCAAGGTCGAGGCTCGCGAGATCTCCTGGCTGCTCTCACGCCCGGCCGATGGCGGGGTGATCACGGCGATGGAGCAGATCGCCGAGGAGTACGCCAAGGACCACCCGGGGTTCTCCCTCAACCTGATCACGACCCCCGACCGCCCCTCCTACATCCAGAAGTACGAGACTCTCGCCGCAGCGAACAAGCTCCCCGAGCTGTTCGACACCGATGCGACGCCGTTCGCCCAGAAGCTCGCCGACCAGGGCCGCATGCTCGACGTCGACCTGCTGCTGAAGGACCTCGGTCTCGCCGACGACTATCGCGAGGCAGCGCTGAACTACCAGCGGTTCGACGACGGCTCGCTCCGCATGGTGCCGTTCGAGTTCCAGCTCGAGTTCTTCTGGTACAACTCCGCGCTCCTCGAGCGCGCGAACGTCAAGGTTCCCGAGAGGCTCGACGACTTCCCCCAGCTGTGCAAGGACCTGCGAGCCGCGGGTGTCACTCCGATCGCCCTCGACGGACAGGACCAGTGGCCGCTGGAACGCTATCTGGCCTACTACCCGTTCCGGATGGCCGGACCGGAGTACGTCCAGAAGCTCAAGAACGGCGAGGCGAAGTTCGCCGACCCCGCCGGCCGAGCCGCAGCCGAGTGGCTCTACGACCTGGGTCAGGCCGGATGCTTCCAGGAAGACTTCTCCTCGACCGGGTACGCAGACGCGCAGGGCCTGTTCACCTCGGGGAAGGCCGCGATCTACAACATCGGGACCTGGGAGCTCGCCAATCTCGCAACGGATGCGCTCGACCCGGCGGTGCGTGAATCGGTCGACTACTTCACCCTGCCGACGGTCGAAGGCGCCGTCACCGACGACAACGCGTACGTCACTCCCTCAGGCATCGGCATGGCGGTCAACTCGCAGACCTATGACCCGCTGGTGCGCGACTTCCTCGCCTACGCCCTCGAACGCTATCCGGAGATGTACGCCTCGACTGGTGCGCTCTCTCCCACCACGAACGTCGAGACCTCGATCCCCGAGAACGCGACCGACCTCTACCCCAAGGCCGTGAAGCAGGCCGACGAGGTCGGTGCCGACAGCGCGATGCCCTGGGACACCCAGCTCGACCCCGCCACGAACACGCGCTTGCAGCAGGAGCTGACGCTGCTCGTCCAGGGAGACATCGAGCCGGACGAGTTCATCGAGACGATGGACAAGACGCTCGCGGAGAACAGCGATGGCTGACCTCGCACAAGCCAGCCCCGGCGCAGGCCGTTCGGGTACGCGTCGACGCAGGAGCCCAGCGGCGACATCGATGCTTCCGCGCCGGTCTCGGCTCTCGGTGGCGGTCTTCCTGATCCCGCCACTGCTGCTGTACGGCGTCGCGGTGCTGCTTCCGATCGTGCAGTCGCTGTTCCTCAGCCTGTTCAGTTGGGACGGCATCACGGAGATGAAGTTCGTCGGCCTCGACAACTACGTCAAGATGTTCGCCCGCGACGACGTCTTCTGGACGGCGTTCGGCAACGCGCTCGGCTACCTGGTGATCTGCCTGGTACTCCAGCTCGGCGGCGCCCTCGCCGTCGCGGCGCTCCTGACAGCCCTGCCAAGGGCCCGGGAGCTGGTGAAGACGCTCTACCTGCTCCCTGCGGTCATCTCGACGGTCGCGATCGCGTTCCTGTTCCAGCGGATCTACTCCTTCGACCCGGTCGGCCCGCTCAACCAGCTGCTCGCCTGGATCGGCCTCGAGGCCGCCCAGACCGCCTGGCTCTCGAACGTGAACACGGTCCTCGCAGCCGTCTCCGTCCCGGAGGGCTGGCGCTTCACCGGCCTCTACATGCTCATCGTGTACGCAGCACTCATCGCCGTACCGCGCGAGCTCGAAGAGGCAGCGCGACTCGACGGTGCGTCCTGGTGGCAGACGTTCTGGCGTATCCGATTCCCCTACATCAGGCCGGTGTGGATCACGACCACGGTCATGGCGACGACCTTCGCGCTGCGCGGCTTCGACATCCCCTACCTGCTGACGAACGGCGGCCCGGGCCAGTCCTCCGAGCTACTCACGACGTACATGTACAAGACCGCCTTCGTGCACACCGACTACGGCTATGCCAGCGCCATCTCGGTCTTCATCGTCGTCGAGTGTCTGGTCGCTGTCGGCCTCATCTTCCTGCTGCTTCGTCGAAGGGACGACTCGTGACCACGCCCGTGCTCACCCGACCGCCGGAGGCCACCGTGCCGAACCCGCCCAAGCCCCGCGGGGCCGCGCCACCGCCAAGACTCCGTCTGCAACGCGCGCTGCTCACGATCACGATCGTGCTCATCGTCGCGGTGCAGGTCTACCCGCTGCTGTGGCTCTTCCTGACAAGCTTCCGCACCGCCGCGGACTTCACCGGTGGCAGCCCGTTCGCGCTGCCCTCGGACTACACCCTCGACAACTACGAGCGAGCCTTCGCGACCGGCAACCTGTGGCTGAACATCCTCAACAGCTTCATCGTCACGGCCGGGGCGAGCCTGCTGATCGTCGTCGCCGGGATGATGGCCGCGTACGCCCTGCAGGTGCTCGGCTTCCGGTTCAGCGGCGTCGTACGCTCCTTGTTCCTGCTCGGGATCGTCGTGCCGGTGCAGATCGCGCTGGTGCCGCTGTTCATCGACTACTCACAGATCGGGCTCCTCGACACCCATCTGTCGATGATCATCCCGCTGGCCGCGTTCTCGCTCCCGATGGCCGTCTATCTGTTCTCGTCGTTCTACGAATACATCCCCCGCGAGCTGTACGAGGCCGCATCGCTCGACGGGGCCGGGCCGTACCGGATCTTCGCGCAGATCACCTTCCCGCTCTCGGCGAACACGATCATTACGGTCGTACTCGTGAACAGCATCTTCATCTGGAACGACTTCATCTTCGCGAACACCTTCGTGCTCTCCGACGGGCTCAAGACCATCCCACTCGGTCTGCAGAACTACATCGGGGCAATGGGCAACACGGACTGGACTGCCACGTTCGCGGCCGTCTGCGTGACCGTGACGCCGCTGCTGCTGGTCTTCCTCGTCCTCAACAAGGCGATGATCCAAGGCCTCGAGAGCGGGGCGACCAAGGGATGAGCACCCCCGAACCCAACAAGGCGATTGGCTCGAGCGTGACGATGCGGGACGTCGCCAAGGCCGCGGGCGTATCGGTCGCGACCGTATCCCACGTCGTCAACAACAAGCCCGGGGCGCGTATCGGCGATGACGCCAGGCGCAGGGTGCAGGAGGCCGTCACAGCACTCGGCTACCGGCCCAACGCCCTGGCCAAGACCTTGTCACGTGGCGGCTCGCGATTCATCGGCCTGGTCGCGGACGCGATCGCGACCACTCCGTTCGCCGGCCAGATCATCCACGGCGCGCAGGATGAGGCCTGGGCGCACGGCTACGTGCTGCTCGTCGCCAACACCGACGGCAACGAAGCAGCCGAGAACGAGGCGATCGCGATGATGCTCGAGCATCAGGTGCGGGGCATCCTCTATTCGAGCTGGTACCACCGCGAGATCGTCGTGCCCGAGATGTTGCATCAGACCGACACCGTGCTCGTCGACTGCTTCGCCGAGGGCAGCGGACTACCCGCTGTGGTGCCGGACGAGGAGCAGGGCGGCAGGACGGCGACCGAGGAGCTGCTGGCCGCGGGCCACCGCAGGATCGCGTTCATCAACACGACGACACCTTCGCCGGCTCAGAGCGGTCGCCTCGCCGGATACCGCAGCGCTCTGGAGGCGGCCGGCATCGACTACGACGAGTCCCTCGTCTTCCCGGCCGAGCCTGCCCAGGAAGGCGGGTACGCCACCGCATCCCGCATCGTCGAGTCGAAGGCGACAGCCGTGTTCTGTCACAACGACCGCGTGGCGATGGGCCTCTACGACGGGCTGCGCGAACACGGGTTGAACATCCCTGGCGACATCGCTGTCATCGGCTTCGACAACCAGGACGTCATCGCCGCGCACCTGCGCCCCCCGCTGTCGACAGTCGCGCTTCCGCACTACGAGCTCGGCGCTGCCGGCGTCCGGGTGCTCCTCGGTATCGAGTCGTCGTCCACCGAGCAGCTGATGCGGGTCACCTGCCCATCCGTGCCACGACAGTCGATCTGAGGAGAGCGATGTCCGACTCGCCCGTCGTGCCCAGGCCGACCTTCCACTTCACCCCGCTACACAACTGGATGAACGACCCCAACGGACTCGTCCACGACCGTGGCCGCTGGCACCTCTTCTACCAGTTCAACCCCGAGGGCCCCGAGTGGGGAAACATGAGCTGGGGCCATGCCACCAGCACCGACCTGCAGCACTGGACCGAGCACCCGGTCGCGCTGCGGTTCCGCGACGGCGAGCAGATCTTCTCGGGGTCGATCGTCTCGACCCCGGCTGCGGGTGGCACCGAGCTGACTGCGTACTACACCAGCGCCTACGCAAACGGCCGTCAGGCCCAATCGCGAGCGACCAGCAGGGACGGCGGCTTCACCTGGGAGCTCGACGCCGACAACCCGGTGCTCGACCGCGGCACGAGTGCCTTCCGGGATCCGAAGGTCATCCGCTATACCGACGAAACGGGCCGGCTTCGCTGGATTCTGCTCGCGGTCGAGGCAGAGGACCGACAGGTGCACTTCTACGCCTCGGACGACCTCCGATCGTGGGAACACGTGAGTGCCTTCGGGCCGCTCGGCCCGAGCGGCGTCGTCTGGGAATGCCCGGATCTCGTCCCGCTGCCGCTCGATGACGATCCCGACGACGTGCGCTGGACGCTGATCCTCAGCACCAACCCGGTCGGCGAGGAACCGGATCGCGAGGGTTCCTCGATGAGCTACGTCGTTGGCCGCTTCGACGGGACCAGGTTCACGGCAGACTCCGCAGAGCTCGTCCGCCTCGACAGCGGCCGCGACCTCTACGCAGGGGTCACCTTCGACAGTGCCCCGCAAGGGGACGCGATCATGGTCGGCTGGATGAGCAACTGGCGTTACGCAGAAGCATTTCCCTCCACACCGTGGAAGGGCGCGATGTCGCTGCCGCGACAGCTCGCTCTGCACACCGTCAGGGGTCGACCTCGGCTCGTCCAGAGGCCTCCCTCGTTCCTTCTCGAGCAACTCACCCGGGCGGCACAGGCCACGGTGGTCGTCGCCGAGCAGCCGGTCGACCTCTCGCTCAGCGGTCACAGCGTGCTCGATCTGCGGTGGGATCCGGACACCACCGGGGCTGTCAGCGTACGACTGCGCGGTGATGCCGACGCGTGCGTCGACCTGGAGCACTCGGGGAGAGCACTCCGGGTCACCCGACGTGGTCCCGCGGCCGAGGCGGTGCATGCCGACTTCCCCTCGACGAGCGTCGCCGAGGTGGGGACCGGGGGTCCGGTCCAGCTGCTTCTCAGCCTCGACGGACCGCTGCTCGAGATCTTCGCGGACCACGGCGAGGCGACCGTCTCGAACCTCGTCCCCCTCGGCCTCGGACCCATCGTCGTAACCGTTGGTACGGAGCGCCCGGGAGCGGTCACGTACATCGCTGTCGACGTCGCGAGCGACGAGTCGATACCCGACTCGGCCGCGACACCACTCCACGCTCCGCAGGATCACCCCGCAACCGCACTGTGACAACAGCCGATCTGCCCGACGCATCGGGCCGAACCGAAGGAGTCATCATGCCCCACCCCATCTCACGACGCAGCCTGCTGCGAGGCGCCGGCGCCGGTTCGCTCGCGTTCTTCGCGGTGCACGCCGGCTCGACCGCCGCACATGCCGCGCAGACGTCACTGCGGGCGGTCTACCACATGACGCCTCCCTCGGGATGGCTGTGCGACCCGCAGCGCCCGGTCACCACCGGCGGCGCTTACCAGCTCTACTACCTGCACTCGCCGCAGAACAACGGCCCCGGCGGCTGGGACCATGCGACGACGACCGACGGTGTCGCCTTCACCCACCACGGCACCGTGATGCCCCTTCAGCCCGACTTCCCGGTGTGGTCCGGGTCGGCCGTCGTCGACACGGCGAACACGGCCGGATACGGCGCCGGAGCTGTCATCGCGCTCGCGACGCAACCCACCGACGGCATCCGCAAGTATCAGGAGCAGTATCTCTACTGGTCGACCGACGGCGGCTTCACCTTCACCCCTCGGCCCGATCCGGTGATCGTCAACACCGACGGCCGCACCGCGACGACACCCGCCGAGATCGAGAACGCCGAGTGGTTCCGGGACCCGAAGATCCATTGGGACGCGGCCCGCGGCGAGTGGGTGTGCGTGATCGGACGGGCACGGTACGCAGCCTTCTACACCTCCTCGAACTTGATCGACTGGCAGCTGAAGCGCAACTTCGACTACCCGAACCACGCCCTCGGCGGCATCGAGTGCCCCGACCTGTTCGAGATGACCGCGAACGACGGCACCCGACACTGGGTGCTCGGCGCCAGCATGGACGCCTACAGCATCGGCCTGCCGATGACGTACGCCTACTGGATGGGCACCTGGAACGGCGAGGAGTTCATCGCCTACGACCTCACCCCGCAGTGGCTCGACTGGGGCTGGGACTGGTACGCCGCCGTCACCTGGCCCGCGGTAGAGGCTCCGGAGACCAAGCGCCTCGCCATCGCCTGGATGAACAACTGGAAGTACGCCGCACGGGACGTGCCGACCGACGCCTCCGACGGCTACAACGGACAGAACTCGATCGTGCGCGAACTTCGCCTCGAGCGGCAATCGGGCGGGTGGTACACCCTGCTCAGCAGCCCCGTGAGCACACTCTCCGACTACGTGACAGCTACCACGACTCTGGGAGACCGCACGGTCAACGGCAGCCTCGTGCTGCCCTGGAGCGGACGGGCCTACGAGCTCGAGCTCGACATCTCCTGGGACACTGCCACCAACGTCGGTGTCTCCGTCGGGCGCTCCGCCGACGGCTCACGACACACGAACATCGGCAAGTACGGGGCCGAGATCTACGTCGATCGAGCCCCCTCCGATCTCGCCGGGTACTCACTGGCGCCCTACACACGAGCGGCCGGGCCGATCGACGCCGCCGCACGATCAGTGCACCTGCGGATCTTCGTCGACACCCAGAGCGTCGAGGTGTTCGTCAACGCCGGCCACACCGTGCTCTCCCAGCAGGTGCACTTCACCGAGGGCGACACCGGCATCTCGCTCTACACCGACGGCGGGCCAGCAGACTTCACCGGCATCACCATCCGCCAGCTCCGGAGCATCGGCTGACTCGATTGCCGTCCTACCTCATTGATCGAGGTTTCGGACAGCAATGCCTTCCAGCGCCCTTTTGACTGCCTTCTCCACGGCGGAGGCTGGAACGCCGGCGGGAACGACGAGCATCCCGATCGATGCGTCGCTCTCGTCGGCGAAGGTGCGGTGGACTGCCGCCAGTGCCTGCTCGATCTCCCGCTGAGGGTCCGTGCACTCCCGCCGGAGCCATCGGCGAAGTACGCGGTTGTGTGCCGCGACGACTGCCGCTGCCGTCATCTCGGCACGGAGCTCCGCTTCTGGCGAGGCGTCGGCCCAGTGACTCAGGTAGCGACGGAAGAGGCGCTGGTAGCGGGCGCCGCTCACCAGCTCACGCTCACGGAGCGCCGGCACGGTGGAGGTCAGCCCATAGCGCTCCCGCGCACGCTCGCCCTCCGCGACGTAGTGGAACAACACGATCTTGACCGCGTCCGTGACGGCGGCAAGGCCGGCGTCTGCGGGCGAGGAACGCAATCGCTCTTCGACCCGGCCGAGAATCTCATCGTGGTCGGGGAAGATCACCGCTTCCTTGGACCCGAAGGAGCGGAAGAAGGTGCTGCGGCTGACGCCGGCCTCGGACGCGATGTCGTCGACAGAGGTGGCTGCGTAGCCCTGGATCCCGAACAGGCGGAACGCCGCATCCGAGATCTCGTCACGCGCTGCTGCCATCACTCTCCTTTTGGATCGTTCCCTGGACATCATGCCGCATGACACTTAGTCTCACTCATTGACACTGAAGTTCACAAGGAGTCCCGTTGAGCGCCGAGCCCACCACCGCACCCGATTCCTCGGGCGCCGAGATCGATCTGCACACGACTGCCGGGAAGCTGGCCGAGCTGGAGCGTCGTCTCGACGAGGCCGTCCATGCTGGTTCCGTCAAGGCGGTGGAGAAGCAGCATGCGAAGGGGCGTCAGACCGCGCGGGAGCGGATCGAGATGCTGCTCGATGAGGGCTCCTTCCAGGAGGTCGATGAGCTGGCGCGGCACCGTTCGGTCGCGTTCGGGCTGGAGAAGAACCGGCCCTTCGGTGATGGGGTGGTCACCGGGTACGGCACCATCGAGGGCCGCCAGGTCTGTGTGTTCTCTCAGGACTTCACCGTCTTCGGTGGCTCGCTGGGTGAGGTCTATGGCGAGAAGATCACCAAGATCATGGATCTGGCGATCAAGACCGGTTCCCCGCTGATCGGGATCAACGAGGGCGCCGGCGCCCGGATCCAGGAAGGCGTCGTGTCCCTGGGGCTGTATGGGGAGATCTTCAAACGCAACGTCCACGCGAGCGGGGTGATCCCGCAGATCAGCCTGATCATGGGCAACTGCGCCGGCGGGCATGTCTACTCCCCCGCGGTCACCGACTTCACCATCATGGTCGACAAGACCTCGGGCATGTTCATCACCGGTCCTGATGTGATCAAGACCGTCACCGGTGAGGACATCACCATGGAGGAGCTCGGCGGCGCCCTGGCCCACAACTCCAAGTCCGGGGTGGCCCACTACATGGGTGCCGACGAGCAAGATGCGATCGACTACGTCAAAGCGCTGCTCTCCTACCTCCCGTCGAACAACATGGAGGAGCCCCCCGCCTTCGAGGAGGCCGCGGATCTGGAGATCTCTGATCTGGACCGGGAGCTGGACACCTTCATCCCCGATGGCGGGAACCAGCCCTACGACATGCACGAGGTGATCTCCCACATTGTTGATGATGAGGAGTTCCTCGAGGTCCAGCCGCTGTGGGCGCCCAACATCCTCATCGGCTATGCCCGGATCGAGGGCCGCCCGGTCGGGATCGTGGCCAACCAGCCGATGCAGTTCGCCGGCTGCCTCGACATCGACGCCTCCGAGAAGGCCGCCCGGTTCGTGCGGACCTGCGACGCCTTCAACGTGCCGGTGATCACCTTCGTCGACGTCCCCGGGTTCTTGCCCGGCACCGACCAAGAACACAACGGCATCATCCGCCGCGGCGCCAAGCTGATCTACGCCTACGCCGAGGCCACCGTCCCGCTGGTCACCATCATCACCCGCAAGGCCTACGGCGGCGCCTATGACGTGATGGGCTCCAAACACCTCGGCGCCGACATCAACCTGGCCTGGCCCACCGCCCAGATCGCGGTCATGGGCGCCCAAGGCGCCGCCAACATCATCCACCGCCGCACCCTGGCCGACCTGGAAGCCTCCGGCGCCAGCACCGACGAGGTCGAAGCCAAACGCGCCCAGCTGATCGATGAGTACGAGACCACCCTGGCCAACCCCTACATCGCCGCCGAACGCGGCTACATCGACGCGGTCATCCCACCCCACGAGACCCGCGCCGAGGTCACCCGCGCGCTGCGTCTGCTGCGCACCAAACGCGAGACCCTGCCCGCCAAGAAGCACGGGAACATCCCGCTGTGACCACGCCCGAAGACCCGACGAACGAGCCGACAGCCGAGCAGAAGCCTCTGCTCAAGGTCATCGACCACAACGCCACCCCCGAAGAGGTCGCCGCGATCGTGGCCGTCTTCGCGGCCCTCGGCTCAGCCGAGCCCCCGAAGAAGAAGCCACGCTCCCTGTGGGCCACCCCGCAGCTGCGTACCCCGCTCCACCCCGGCCCCGGCGCCTGGCGCGCCAGCGCTCTTCCGAACTGAACGTCGTAGAAAGCAGAACACCGTGCCTGAACTGACAAAGGTCCTGATCGCCAACCGTGGTGAGATCGCTGTTCGAGTGATCCGTGCGTGCAAGGACGCCGGGATCGGCTCGGTCGCGATCTATGCGGACCCCGACCGTGACGCGCTGTTCGTGCGGCTGGCCGATGAGTCCTACTCCCTCGGTGGAGCGACCCCCGCGGAGTCGTACCTCTCCATCGAGAAGATCCTCGACGTCGCCCGCCAGTCGGGTGCGGACTCGGTCCACCCCGGCTACGGGTTCCTGGCCGAGAACGCCGACTTCGCCACCGCGGTGATCGAGGCCGGGCTGACCTGGATCGGGCCCTCGCCCGAGGCGATCGACGCCCTGGGGGACAAGGCCAAGGCCAAGCAGATCGCGTTGAAGGCCGGTGCGCCGTTGGCGCCGGGTCTCAAGGACCCGGTCAAGGACGCCACCGAGATCGTCTCCTTCGCGAAGGAGTACGGCCTCCCGGTCGCGATCAAGGCCGTCTTCGGTGGCGGCGGCCGCGGCCTGAAGGTCGCCCGCACCCTGGAGGAGATCCCCGACCTCTACGAATCCGCGGTCCGTGAGGCCGTCGGCGCGTTCGGTCGGGGTGAGTGTCTGGTGGAGAAGTTCCTCGACAAGCCCCGCCACGTCGAGACCCAGTGCCTGGCCGACACCCACGGCAACGTGGTCGTGGTCTCCACGCGGGACTGCTCGCTGCAGCGCCGCCACCAGAAACTGGTCGAGGAAGCCCCCGCACCGTTCCTGTCCGAGGAGCAGAACAAACGCCTCTATGAGTCCTCCAAGGCCATCCTGCGTGAGGCCGGCTACGTCGGCGCCGGGACCTGTGAGTTCCTGGTCGCCGCCGATGGCACCATCTCCTTCCTCGAGGTCAACACCCGCCTCCAGGTCGAACACTGCGTCTCCGAGGAAGTCACCGGCATCGACCTCGTGCGTGAGATGTTCCGCATCGCCGCCGGCGAAGAACTCGGCTATGACGACCCCGAGGTCCGCGGCCACTCCATCGAGTTCCGCATCAACGCCGAAGACGGCGGCAACAACTTCATGCCAGCCCCCGGCACCCTCACCCAATGGGCACCCCCGGCCGGGCCGGGTGTGCGTCTGGACGGGGGCTATGAGAAGGGCGAGACCATCCCCGGCGCCTTCGACTCGCTGATCGCCAAGCTGATCGTCTCCGGCCGCGACCGCACCCAAGCCCTGGAACGCTCACGGCGTGCCCTGGCCGAGTTCCAGGTCGACGGGATGCCGACCGTGATCCCGTTCCACCAGGCCGTGGTCACCGACCCCGCCTACACCGCCGCCAACGGGTCCTTCGAGGTCTACACCACCTGGATCGAGACCGACTTCGACAACCAGATCACCCCCTACACCGGTGCTGTCGGTGAACCCGCCGAGGACGGCGAGCGACAGACCGTCGTGGTCGAGGTCGGCGGCAAACGCCTCTCGGTCACGCTGCCCGCCGGACTCGGCGGCCTCGCCGCCGGCGGCGGCACCGCGGCGAAGAAGCCCAAGCGGTCCGCGAAGAAGGCCGGCGCAGCCGCCTCCGGTGACTCGGTCACCTCGCCGATGCAGGGCACCATCGTCAAGATCGCCGTCGAAGAAGGCCAAGAAGTCACCGAGGGCGACGTCGTCGTGGTCATCGAGGCCATGAAGATGGAACAACCCCTCAAGGCCCACAAGACCGGCGTCGTCACCGGCCTCAACGCCACCGTGGGCGAGACCGTCGCCAACGGCGCGGTCATCGCCGAGATCAAGTAGCTGAAGGGATCCGTGATGACACCAGCGCCGGCAACTCTCCCCAGGCCTCAGTCACGTGGCACCGTGGGCATGCAGTGGCTCGCGACGGCGCCTCAGACACAGCCGCGGCACTCTCGCCACCGACTGCCATGGGGAACGGTCCACATCCGACGGAACGGCTCCCAACGAACGGCCTGCGGAGAACCGACAGCACTCTGGTACACCTTCTGGGAGCTCCCCGTCGACATGACGTCTCCCGAGACGTGCCGCGCCTGCGCGCAACGTGCCGCAGGCGATCACAGGATCATGGGAGACGTCTGATGCGGATCATCATCATGGGCCCGCCCGGCGCGGGTAAGGGCACCCAGGCCAAGCACCTCGCCCAGCACTTCGGCATCCCGGCCATCTCCACCGGCGACATCTTCCGCGCCAACGTATCGCTGGCCACTCCACTCGGCCTGGAGGCCAAGCGCTACCTGGACGCCGGCGAGTACGTCCCGGACGAGGTCACCAACAACATGGTTCGCGACCGGATCGCTGAGCCCGACGCGGCCAACGGCTTCCTTCTCGACGGCTATCCCCGCACGCTTGCACAGGTCGAGGAGCTCGACGGGATGATCAGCCCCACCGGCCACGACCTCGACGTCGTCATCAGCCTCGTCGTCGACGAGGACGAGGTGGTCGAGCGGCTGCTGCAGCGTGCCCAGGTCGAGGGCCGCGCCGATGACACCGAGGACATCATCCGCCGTCGTCAGGAGATCTACCTCGAGCAGACGGCGCCGCTCATCGATGCCTATCGCAGCCGGGGCCTCATCGTCGAGGTCGATGGCCTCGGCGAGGTCGATGAGGTCACCAAGCGGATCCTCAGCGCCTGCGATTCATCCGCGGACGCCATCTGCTGAGACGCGAACTGCGGCCGGGAGCTCGTGCAGCTCAGCGCCCAGCGAGATCCGCGCGGGCCGGCCACGGATTGGCGGCGCAGCCGTCCAGCCCCTTGGTCTGTTGCAGCATCACCGGGGCGGGCGCGGCGTTGCCCGGGCACTTCACGTGCGGGTAGCCGAGGGCGTGACCGGTCTCATGGTTGACCACGTACCGCCGGTAGTCCGCCAGGTTGTCTGCGTAGCTGTCGGCGCCGAAGTGCCACCGCCAGGCATTGAGTACGACATCGCTGCCGTTGCGGCACGACAGTCGGCCATCGGTGTCGAGCGGCGCACACAGTGTGTCGGTGGTCTCGGGTGTGGCGAGAACGATCCGTAGGTCGGCGTGACCGTCGACGCGTACGAGCCGGTGCTTGGCCGCCCACCCGCGGTTGTCGGCGAGTGTGGTCTGGATGAAGCGTGCGACCTCGTCGGTCGCGTAGGGCAGTCCCTCTTCCACCTCGACCCGGTACGTCGTCGCGTTCTCGATCGGGCTGGATGGGGCGGCGGCGATGTCGAATCTGCCCGGCCCGCGCTCGGGTATCGACACGGACGATGCGGGCGGTTCGCTCGGTCGGGCCACGGGCCCCTCGGCCGCGGCGACCTCGCCGTTGGGCCCCTTGGTCCTTGGTTTCGGAGACACAGTGGGCGAGGCGGCATCCGATGCGACCGCGACACGCACGGTGCTTTCGGCGGGATCACCGTCCCGCGCCACCGAGACCATCGGGACGGCCACGGCCGTTCCCGTGAGGAGGACGGCGAGAACGGCGAAGACGCCTGTCCTACGTCTTCGACCTTTGCGGCGAGGTGCAACTCGGTGCTTACTCATCGTCTCGCCGCGACGAGGCAAAGCGTGCGCCGCGTGTCCACGTCGCCGTCCGAAGCTCCTGCACGACTCAGATTCTAGGTGCCCCGACTGCACACCGGGGCCGGTATCGACCCGGTCGCGGCACCCGCTAAAAGCGTGTGGCGAGGGTTGGGCGACCAGGCAGAGTAGTTCGTAGCACTTGGCGTACTCGACCTTCCACCGTCAGGAGACGTGAGATGGACACGACCACCGCGATCGCCCGCTTCGACGAAGTCCGGGCCGACACCGAACGCCTCGCAGCACCGCTCTCCCCCGAGGACCAGACGGTCCAGTCGATGCCCGACGTCTCGCCGACCAAATGGCATCGCGCGCATGTGACCTGGTTCTTCGAGACCTTCGTGCTGGCCGAGAACGAGCCCAATTTCACACCGTTCCAGGACAAGTACTGGTTCCTCTTCAACAGCTACTACGAGCAGGTCGGGCCGCGGTACTCGAGGCCGATGCGTGGCGTGATCAGCCGCCCCGGCGCGTACGAGGTCGGCGACTACCGGCGCAACGTAGACGACCGGGTCAGGGACCTGCTCGACCGTGTGGACGAGGGCACCTTCGCCAAGCTCGCTCCGACCATCGAGCTCGGCTTCCACCACGAGCAGCAGCACCAGGAGCTGCTGCTGATGGACATCAAGCACGTGCTGTCGCTCAACCCGCTGCAGCCGACGTACGCCGGGCGTCCGGTCGCGGGCGACGGGGTCGACCGACTCGGCTGGGTCGATCTCGACGGCGGCCTGGTCGAGATCGGCTCCGAGGGTGGTGGGTTCTGCTTCGACAACGAGCTGCCACGGCATCAGCAGTGGTTGGAGCCGTACCGGCTCGCCGATCGGTTGATCACCAATGGCGAATGGCTGGAGTTCATGGCCGACGGTGGCTACCGGCGTCCCGAGCTGTGGCTCTCGGACGGGTGGGCGCGGGTCAACGCCGAGGGCTGGGACGCGCCCTTCTACTGGCGCGAGCTCGACGGGGAGTGGTTCGAGCACACCCTGCACGGCACCTCACCGCTCGACCCAGGGCTGCCGGTCTGCCACCTGAGCCACTACGAGGCCGACGCGTACGCCACCTGGGCCGGCAAGCGCCTCCCGACCGAGGCCGAGTGGGAGCACGCCGCCCGGACGTACGAGGTGGCCGGCAACCTCGCCGACCGGGACAGCTTCCACCCGCGCGCGGCCGGCCCCTCGACCGGCGGTCTGCGACAGCTCTTCGGGGACTGCTGGGAGTGGACCTCCTCGGCCTACCTGCCCTACCCAGGCTTCCACCCCGCCGCCGGCGCGATCGGCGAGTACAACGGAAAGTTCATGTCGAGCCAGATGGTGCTCCGCGGCGGCTGCGCGCTCACCCCGCCGGGACACACCCGAGCTTCGTACCGCAACTTCTTCCCGCCTGGTGCGCGCTGGCCGGTCACCGGCCTCCGGCTCGCCGACGACGGGCGTCGTGCGTGACCTGGTCGGCTGCCGTCACCTGTGCCCATCGCGGCATCCTCGGACAGTGCCAGACGCAAATCGACTGGGCCTGTGATCACGACTACTGCCCCGCTCCGCTGCGGCTCGGTCCATGGACCGCCGCGGTCAGCGGCACCATCGACGACTCGTGGACGCTCATCCTCGACAGGGCGCAGCAGGAGCGTCTGCCGGTCGGCTCCGCCGTGGTCCAGCTCGCCAACGAGCTGGAGGTCGGCGGCTTCTCGGTTCTCCTCAGCGACGGGGAGGACCTCGCCCTGCTGACCGGCGACGAGGGCAGCCACCTCGTCGAGCCGGCGTCCTGGGAGTACGTCGTCAGCAACCGTCCGCTCTCAGGAGCTCCGTCCACCTCGATCCCGCCGCGCACCATCGGCGTCCTCAGCCCGTGCGGGCCCACCTGGTGGCGGCTCGACCAACCACTTCACAACCCGAAGGAGAACCTCGCGTGACCCTCGACAGCAACGGCCAGACCAGCACCAGCACACCAGCCGGGGGCAGGCTCACCACCCTGTTGACCGCCGAGGACCTGCGCCAGAGCCTCGCGGAGGACGCGCGCACCGGCTTGAGCGCGGCGCCGAAGTGGCTCCCACCGAAGTACTTCTACGACGAGCGTGGCTCGGAGCTGTTCGAGGAGATCACCCGGCTACCGGAGTACTACCCGACCCGCACCGAACGGGCGCTCCTGACCGAACATGCGCGGGAGATCGCCGAGGCCTCCGACGCCGAGGTGCTTCTCGAGCTCGGGTCCGGCTCCTCGGAGAAGACCCGGCTCCTGCTCGACGCGCTGACCCAGACCGGTCGGCTGACGACGTACGTCCCCGTCGATGTCAGCGCCAGCGCGCTCACCCAGGCGATGGACGCGCTCGCCGAGGAGCGGCCGGGGCTCGCACTGCACGGTGTCGTCGCCGACTTCGACCAGCATCTCGGGCAGCTGCCGACCCCGGGACGTCGGCTGATCGCACTGCTCGGCAGCACCCTGGGCAACTACGACCGCCCCGGCCGAGAGCGGTTCCTGGGATCGGTCGCAGCCGCCATGCAGCCCGGCGAAGGTCTGCTGCTCGGGCTGGACCTGGTCAAGGACCCCGGACGGCTGGTCGCCGCCTACGACGATTCCGCCGGCGTGACCGCCGAGTTCAACCTCAACGCGCTGCGCGTTCTCAACCAGAGCCTTGGCGCCGACTTCGACCTCGACGGGTTCCGGCACCTGGCGCATTGGAACACCGACGAGGAACGGATCGAGATGCGCCTCGTCGCACAGGAGTCCACCCGCGTGGAGCTGCGCGAGCTCGACCTCGACATCAAGTTCGACGAAGGCGAAGAGCTCCTCACCGAGCTGTCCTGCAAGTTCCGCCGAAGCATCGCCGCACTCGAGCTCGCCGCGGCGGGCTTCCGCGACCTTCGCTGGTGGACCGATCCGGAGGAGGCGTACGCGCTCGTGCTGGCCAGGCGTTGAGTCGAGGGGTCCGGCGGAGAGCTCTGCCGGACCCTTCGACTCAGCTCAGGGGCGCTTCGTTGGCGAGCAGCGGCTGCAGCTGGGCCTGGATGGCGGCGGGCGTGGCCGAGGTGCGTAGAACGACCACGGCGGTGGACGGCTCGAGCCCTGAGGGCTGATAGCGCTCGAGGGCGACCCGCATCGCCTGGTCGAACTCGCTCTCGGGGTCGGAGGTCTGGTCCCTGAGCCAGCGCCGGAGGACGTAGTTGTGCGCGGTCACGAGGTCGGCGGCCAGGAGATCGGCGCGCAGATGCCCGTCGGGCAGGTGGGACATCCACTCCCGGAGCCAGCGCGCGAACAGCCGCTGGTACTGCTGGATGCCACCCGTCTCCCGGGCACGAAGGGCCGGCACCGAGCCGACCAGGCGGTAGCGCGCTCGCGCCAGCTCCCCCTCGTCCAGGTAGTGACGCAGCACGACCCGGGTGGCCTCACTCAACGCGAGCGCTCGCGTTGCCGGGGTCGCGGCGGCCAGACGCTGGTCGATGCGATCGAGCAGCAGGTCGTGCTCGGGGAAGATCACGTCGTCCTTGGACCCGAACGCGCGGAAGAAGGTCGTACGCCCCACGCCGGCGCGACGCGCGATGTCCTCGGCGGTGGTCGCGTCAAAGCCGCGCTCCTCGAACAGTTCGTACGCCGCGGCGACCAGGCGATCCTTCGTCGTCGCTGATCGAGGCTTCTCGCTCATGATCTGAACCTACTTGTTGGTACGCCGTTCCGTCTATAAGGTACGGCGTACCAACAAAGGAGGCTGCACATGAACGGGTTCAACCGCGTCGGCGTCGTCGGCGCCGGACTGATGGGTGCCGGCATCGCCGAGGTCGCCGCACGCGCCGGCAAGGCCGTCGTCCTCATCGATGCCAACCCCGCGGCTGCCGAGGCCGGCCTCGACCGGCTCCGAGCCTCCCTCGAACGGGCCGAGCAGCGCGGGAAGATCAGCGACGCCGCCGAGGTGCTGGAGCGCATCACCGTCAGCAGCGACCTGGAAGCACTCGCCGACCGCGACCTGGTCATCGAGGCGATCGTCGAGGACGAAGCCGCCAAGACGGCGCTGTTCACCCGGCTCGACGCCATCGTCACCGACCCCGAGGCCGTACTGGCCTCCAACACCTCGTCCATCCCGATCATGAAGCTCGCGGTCGCCACCGAGCGCCCCGCGCAGGTGATCGGGCTGCACTTCTTCAACCCGGTCCCCGTGCTCTCCCTGGTGGAGCTCGTGCCCAGCCTGCTGACCGCGCCGAGCACCACCGACCGCGTGCGTACGTTCGTCGAGAACGACCTCGGCAAGCACCCCATCGACTCCCAGGACCGGGCGGGCTTCGTGGTCAACGCGCTGCTGATCCCGTTCGTGCTCTCCGCGATCCGGATGCTGGAGTCCGGGTTCGCGACCGCCGAGGACATCGACCAGGGCCTCGTACGCGGCGCGGCCCACCCCCAAGGACCGCTGGCGCTCGCGGACCTGATCGGGCTGGACACGACCAAGGCCGTGGCCGAGTCGCTCTACGAGGAGTTCAAGGAGCCGCTCTACGCCCCGCCGCCGCTTCTCGCGCGCATGGTCGACGCCGGTCTGCTCGGCCGCAAGACCGGCCGCGGCTTCTACCACTACTGACCCATCGACACCTCTAGCCAGGAGGCATCATGACCGACGACTTTCCCTACCTCGAGCTCGCCGACCACCACCTCGACCTGCGCGAGGCCGTGCGCGCGATCGCGGCGAACAAGATCGCTCCGTACGCCGCAGAGGTCGACGCAGCCGCCAGGTTCCCGACCGAGGCCTACGACGCGCTCGTCGCCTCCGGGCTGCACGCGGCCCACGTGCCCGAGGAGTACGGCGGCGAGGGCGCCGATGCCCTGGCGACCTGCATCATCATCGAGGAGATCGCCCGCGTGTGCGCCTCCTCCTCCCTGATCCCCGCGGTCAACAAGCTCGGCAGCCTCCCGCTCATCCTGGCCGGCTCCGAGGGCCTCAACCAGCGCTACCTCCCGCCGCTCGCCGCAGGCACCTCGACGTTCTCCTACGCCCTCTCCGAGCGCGAGGCCGGCTCCGACACCGCCTCCATGAAGACCCGCGCCGTCCTCGACGGCGACCACTGGGTGCTGAGCGGCCAGAAGTCGTGGATCAGCAACGCCGGCATCTCCGACTACTACACGGTCCTCGCCGTCACCGATCCTGGCGGCCGGCGCGGATCCAACGTGAGCGCCTTCGTCGTGGAGAAGAGCGACGAGGGGTTCACCATCGGCGCCCCCGAGAAGAAGCTGGGCATCAAGGGCTCCCCCACCTGCGAGCTGATGTTCGACGCCGTCTACCTGCCCGGCGATCGCATCATCGGTGAACCCGGAACCGGCCTCCAGCTCGCCCTCCGCACCTTGGACCACACCCGCATCACCATCGCCGCCCAGGCCGTCGGCATCGCCCAGGGCGCCCTCGACCACGCCCTGGCGTACGTCCAGGAACGCCAGCAGTTCGGCAAGCACATCGCCGACTTCCAGGGGATCCAGTTCATGCTCGCCGACATGGCCATGAAGCTCGAGGCCGCCCGCCAGCTCGTCTACATCGCCGCCGCCAAGTCCCAACGGCACGCCGGCGACCTGGCCTTCTTCGGGGCAGCCGCCAAGTGCTTCGCCAGCGACACTGCCATGGACATCACCGTCGACGCCGTCCAGCTCCTCGGTGGCGCCGGCTACACCCAGGACTTCCCCCTCGAACGCATGATGCGCGACGCCAAGATCACCCAGATCTACGAAGGCACCAACCAGATCCAGCGTCTCGTGATGGCACGCCAGCTGCTCGGGAAGCGGTAGCCGCGCGCCGGTGCCGGCCTTGGTTCAGCTCGCCCAGCAGTCGTCCCACGTCTCGTACGTCGGGTCGTCGGCGTACGTCGTCGACCAGCGGGCTTCCTCGACCGTCTCGACCTTCTCGACCGTGCCGTAGTAGGTCGTCGGCTTGCTGGGAGGCGTCGGAGCCGGGTCCACCTGCACCGTGACGTTCATGCAGGCGCTGGTGACGGCTCCGAGCAGAACCACGGGGGCAAGAGCTCGTACGCCGCGCCACGTCGATGCTGTTCTCATGCTCACTCCTCAAACGGTGGGTCCATGCGCCGCCCCAGCAGCGGGTCACCTTCGGGTGGCGAGTCGGTGCGTCCGGCGGAACGGTTCATGGCGTGGTCGGGGAGCCAGAGCACGAAGGTGCTGCCGGCCCGTCCGTGGCTGACCAGCACGAGCCGGCCCTCGTGGCTCTCGGCGATCTGGCGTGCGATGGAGAGGCCGAGGCCAGACCCGTCGGTGACCGCATCGTCGCCGGACGTACCGTTCCCTCGGTAGAACCGGTCGAAGACGCGTTCCTGGTTGGCCTCGTCGATCCCGGGTCCCTCGTCGGCGACCGCGGCCCAGGCCCAGCCGTCGCGGCTGCCCATGCCGACCGTGAGGGTGGAGCCGGCCGGGGCGAGCCTGACCGCGTTGGACAGCAGGTTGGCCATGATGCGCTGCAGCGCGTCGGGGTCGCCGACGACGACCGGCCCACCGTGGCTGCGCTCGACCACGCTGAGCCCGCGTGCCTCTGCTGGCAGCCGATACTCCCGAACGGCAGCGGTGACGGCTCCGGCCAGGTCGACCTGACGGTCGGTGAAGGCCTCCGAGCGGCTGCGGGCGATGGCCAGCAGGTCCTCGAGGAGGCGGCGCATCCGGCGGGTCGCCTGGAGAACGACCAGGCTGGCCTCGCGCCGTTCGGGGATCGTGGAGCGGTCGTTGGCGAGGACGGCCTCGACGTTGGTGTGGATGAGGGAGACCGGGTTGCGCAGCTCGTGGGAGACGTCCTCCACGAACCGGCGCTGGTCGGAGAACGCCCGGTCGAGGCGGGCGAGCATGGAGTCGATCGTGTCGGCGAGCGTACGCAGCTCGTCGTGCGGTCCGGTCGCACCGATGCGCCGGGTGAGGTCGGAGGCGTTGATCTCCTGGGCGGTGCGGGTGATCGCGCCGACCGGCCGCAGCGCCCGCCCCGCCACCCACCAGCCGATCGCCAGGCTGAGGACGAACATCACGATCAGCGCGATGATCGAGTAGTTGCGCAGCGTCTGGAGCGAGGCGTAGTTGACCGCCTCCTGGACATCGGCGAAGTCCGCGGCCTGGAACTCCTGCCCGGGCTTGTAGACGATGTGGCCGTCCTCGGTCTCGAACTTCTTGACCGTCACCGGGTCCAGCGGCGCCGCGCTGATGCTGCTGGAGAGCGCGAGATAGACCCCGGCGAGGAGCAGCGCGGTCACCCCGAACAGGAGCGAGGAGTACGTCAGGGTCAGCCGCACCCGCACCGTACGGAGCCAGCGGGGCACCCGCATCAGCCGCCCCGAGCGCTCACTCATGCGGTCGCTCATGCGGTCGCGCCCTGGTCGAGCTCGGGCAGGTCGCGGAGCCGGTAGCCGCGACCGACGACGGTCTCGAGAGCCGGAGCCTCCTCCCCGACGGTGAGCTTGCGACGCAGGGTGCCGACGGTGACCCGCACGGTCTGGGTGAACGGGTCGGCGTTCTCGTCCCACACGTGCTCCAGGAGCTCCTCGGCCGAGACGATGTAGGCGGGCCGCGTCATCAGGTAGCGCAGGACCGAGAACTCCTTGAGGGTCAGCCCGAGCTCGCGGTCGCCGCGCCGGGCCAGCTGCCGGGCGGTGTCGAGCCGGATCGGCCCGTGCGTCAGCACGGCAGAGCCATCGCTGCTCGGCCGGCGCAGCAGCGCACGCAGCCGCGCGGTCAGCTCGGCCAGCTCGAACGGCTTGGTCAGGTAGTCGTCGGCTCCGACGTCGAGGCCGCGGACCCGGTCGTCGAGGCGGTTGCGGGCGGTGAGCATCAGGATCCGCGGGGCCTCCTCGCCGGGGATCTCCAGATCCCCCGTACGCAGCGCCGCGGCGACCTCGAAGCCGCTGCCGTCGGGCAGGTTGATGTCCAGGACGACGAGGTCGTAGGCGTTCACGCCGAGCTTCTCCAGGGCGTCGGCGACCGAACCGGCCCCGTCGACGGCGTACCCCTCCCGCTGCAGCGCGACCCGCAGGGCGCTGACCAGGCCCGCCTGGTCCTCGACGATCAAGACCCTCACGCTCAAGAACGGTAGCGCGTAGCCGGGCCGGCGCCCATGCACAGGACGTAATCGCTCGGTATCGGTTCCGTCCAGCTCTTTCGGATCGCTTTCGGTGCCGTTTCCGCTGGTTTTCGCCCTTCTTCGATGTGATCGGTGCTCAGCAGACCCATCCAGGACACAGCCAGCTAGGGAGGTCCCCCATGTGGGAGCCAGAGCAGAAGCAGCCGATCACCGAGCCGATCCGGTCCGACATTGGGACCACTGCCGTCCTCGAGCGGGTGCTGTTCGAGGTCAAGCGCGTCGTCGTGGGCCAGGACCTGATGATCGAGCGGATGCTGGTCGGGCTCCTCGCCCGCGGCCACGTGCTGCTCGAGGGTGTGCCGGGCGTCGCCAAGACCCTTGCCGTACGCACCCTCGCCGACGTCGTCGGCGGCTCGTTCGCCCGGCTCCAGTTCACCCCGGACCTGATGCCCTCCGACATCGTCGGAACCCGGGTCTGGCGCCCGTCGGCGGAGCAGTTCGACACCGAGCTGGGACCGGTCTTCGCCAACCTCGTCCTCGCCGACGAGATCAACCGGGCGCCGGCCAAGGTGCAGTCGGCGCTGCTGGAGGCGATGGCGGAGCGCCAGGTCAGCATCGGCGGCACCAGCCACCGCCTGCCCGACCCGTTCCTCGTCCTCGCCACCCAGAACCCGATCGAGAACGACGGCGTCTACCGGCTGCCCGAGGCCCAGCGCGACCGCTTCCTGCTCAAGGTCGACGTCGGCCACGTCGACGAACTCGAGGAGATGACCATCATCCAGCGCATGGGCACGCATCCGCCGCGTGCCGACCAGATCCTCGACGCCACCGCTCTGCGGCACCTGCAGTCACGAGCGGACCAGGTCTTCGTCCATCACACCGTCGCGCAGTATGCCGTCAAGCTCGTCATGGCGACGCGTACGCCGCACGCCTACGGGCTCCACAACCTCGAGGGCCTGCTGGCCTACGGCGTCAGCGCCCGCGGCAGCCTCGGCCTCATCACCGCCAGCCGTGCCCTGGCACTGCTGCGCGGGCGCGACTACGTGCTGCCCGGCGATGTCGCCGACCTGGCCGGCGACATCCTGGCCCACCGGCTGGTGCTCACTTTCGACGCCGAGGCCGACGGGGTAGACCCGCGCGCGGTCGTGGACGCCGTCCTCGCCGTCGTCCCGCAACCGCGGGCGACGCCGAGCGACGACGACTCCGAGACCGCCGAGACGACGCCCGATGCGGAGCTTGCCTCGTGAACGCGGCACGACGTTCGCCCGACGGGGCGTTCCGGAGGCTGGACCTGACCGTCCAGCGCCGGGTGAGCGGGCTGCTCCAGGGCGAGTCGGCCGGGCTGCGGCTCGGGCCGGGCAGCGACGCCGAGGAGCTGGTGCCCTACTCCCCCGGCCATGACGTACGCCGCATCGACTGGAACGCCACCGCCCGCCTGGGCGACCCGCACGTCTGGCTCACCCAGGCCGAGCACGAGCTCGAGACCTGGGTCCTGGTCGACCGCACGCCCAGCATGGCCTTCGGGACCGCGCTCGCCGAGAAGGTGGAGGTCGCCGAGGCGACCGTCTCCGCGATCGGCATCGTGGCCGACGGCCCCGGCAACCGGGTCGGTCTCGGGATCCTCGATGCCGGCGGCGTACGTTGGCGCCCGCCCACCACCGGGCGCCGGGTCGCCCGCCGGCTGCTGACCGCGGAGCCGCCCTCGCCGCGTACGGCCGAGACGGCGACCGTCGGCCCCACCTTCGCCGCAGCGCTGGTCGAGCTGGGCCGGCGCGCCCGGATCCCGGGGCTGCGGGTGATCGTGTCCGACCTGCTGCCCGCTGACGGGACCTGGGAGCGGCCCTTCGACTGGGAGCCGCCCCTGCGGCGGCTCACCGCGCGCCACGACGTGATCGTCGTCGAGATCGTGGACCCTCGCGAGCTCGACCTGCCCGCCGTCGGCCACGTCACGATCCTCGACCCGGAGACCGGCCGTCAGCACGAGGTCGACACCTCCGACCCGCGGCTGCGGGCGGCGTACGCCGAGGCGATGAGGTCGCTGCGCGAGCACAACGCCGAGGCCGTTCGGGCCGCCGGTGCGGACCACCTCCGGGTCTCCACCGACGACGACTGGGCACGGCTGCTCATCCGCCTGCTGCGCCGCCGGGCACGGCATCCCCGACCGGCCCGCTCACGCGCGGCCACGGCCACCCACTGATCGGAAGGAGCCCTCGATGAGACTCAGCCAGCCCATGTTCCTGCTCGCACTGGTCCCGGTCGCCCTGCTCGCCATCGGCTACCTGGTGATGCAGCGCCGCCGGATCAAGTACGCCCTCCGGTTCGCGACCGCGCCCATGCTCGAGCGCCTCGTCCCCCACCGTCCACGCTGGCGCCGCCACCTGGCCGCCGGGCTGGTCGTCGGTGCCTTGGCACTGCTCGCGGTCGCCACCACCCAGCCCCAGGTCCGGGCGCAGGTGCCGTACGAACGCGCCACGATCCTGGTCGCCATCGACACCTCCGCCTCGATGTCGGCCGAGGACATGCCACCCAACCGTCTCGAGGCCGCCAAGGCCGCCGCCGTCGACTTCATCGAGCAACTGCCACCGCGCTACAACGTCGGGCTCGTCAGCTTCTCGAGCAACGCCCGCGTCGTCTCCAGCCCGACCACCGATCACGCCCTGGTCGCCCGCAGCATCGAGGGTCTCGGCCCGCCCGACGGCGGCACCGCCATCGGCGAGACCGTCTTCTCCTCGATCAACGACCTGCGGCAGGTGCTGGACGAAGCCGAGGCGGCCGGTCCGTCCGCCTCGCCCTCGCCCGGGGGCTCCGAGGACGACACCGACGAGGAGGGGTCGCCGGCCCACCTCGTACTCCTCTCCGACGGCGGCAACTCCGCCGGTCGCAACCCGGTAGCCGCGGCCGAGGCCGCCCGTGAGGCCGGGCTGCCGGTCTCGACGATCGCCTACGGCACCGAAGGAGCCAGCGCCGCCCTGCCCGGAGGGCAGTCGGTCGAGGTCCGCGAAGACACGCTGCGCAAGCTCGCCGACGCCACCGGCGGCCAGTTCTACAGCGCCTCCAGCGCCGACGAGCTGCGCGAGGTCTACGAAGACATCGGCACCCTCGTCGGTTATCACCTCGAGTACCGCGAGATCACCGTCTGGGTCGTCATCGGCGCCATGATCCTCGCCTTCGTCGCCGCCGCGCTCTCCCTGCGCTGGTTCGCCCGGCTCATCTAGCCACCCCGAAATCCAGGACAGGAAGGCACTCTCGTGAACGACACCGCATCGCCCGGGCCCGACCTCGGCCGGCCCGCCGGACCCCAGCAGTGGACCATCGCGGCCCCACCCGCCCGTGCCGCCCGCCCGCTCCAGCCCGCACCCCCACCCCCGATCCGACCAGTCGCACCCCCGCCGACACCACCGTCCGCGCCGAGCCCGACCCCCCTGTCGGCACCCCCTCCGGCGCGACGTGTGGTGCGTGACCGCTACGGCAGGGTGCGGCTGGTCGCCCGTCCACAGTCCCCGGATGCGGCCCCGCCGCAGGGCCGGCCGACCGGTGCGCACCCGGAGCCGCCCGCCGCCCTGGCCAAGCGCCCACGACGTACGCGAACCGTGACCCTCACACTCGCGGCGGCCGTCGTCGCGGGCGCGGCGACCAGCGGCGCGATCACCCTCATCACGCCCGACCGCGAGCCCACCGCAGGCACCATCGCCGCGCCGGCCCCCGCACCTCAGGGAGGGGCACCGACCAACGCCACCGAGGCGGCCGCCCAGCGCATCCTGCCCAGCGTGGTGCAGGTCCGCGCCGGCCGCGGCACCGGCTCCGGGGTCGCCATCGACGGCGTCGGGCACGTGGTCACCAACGCCCACGTCGTCCAGGGCTCCGACTCGGTCAGCCTGGTGCTGGCCGACGGCAGCACCACCTCGGGCCGTGTCATCGGCAGCGACGAGCGCAACGACATCGCGGTGATCGCCACCAACCCCAATGCCGTACGCGCCGCCACCATCGGTCAGAGCGGCAACCTCCGGATCGGACAGCCTGTGATCGCCGTCGGCTCACCGCTCGGTCTCAACGGCACCGTCACCTCCGGCATCGTCAGCTCACCGAACCGCTCCTCCGGATCGAGGCCCGAGATGATCCAGACCGACGCCGCCATCAACCCCGGCAACTCCGGCGGGCCCCTGGTCGACCTTCAGGGCCGCGTCGTCGGGATCAACACCTCCATCGCCACCCTCGGCGGCCCCAGCGGCAACATCGGCATCGGCTTCGCCGTCCCCGTCGACCGCGTACGCACCGTCGCCCAGGCCCTGATCAGCCAGGGCTGAGCGCGACGGCGGTACCGCTCACCCCGACCGGGCCGTCGGTCATCTCAACCACGCCCGGTCGCCGATCACCACGGCCAGCTCGTCGGTGCGCTCATCGGACCAACCCGGGGGCGGCAGGATCTCTGCCCAGGCATACACCGGCGCGGTGCCGAACTGGTGGCCCTGCCCCTGCGGCACCGAGTTGGCGGAGAACTGGTCGACACCCAGCTGCAGCATCGTCACCCCCGGGATCCAGCGTACGTTCGGGGAGACGTCGCGGCCGCGCTCCTCCTCCAGCCAGTCCGGGCACTCCAGCGCCAGCGACGGCGACCACCAGGTGATCGGGTCGTTCGCGTGCTGGAGGTACCCGATCCGGGTGCCTTCCCAAGCCCCAGGCAGGTCCCACTGCTCGGGCTGGTCGGCGAAGCGTACGATCTCGCCGTCGTCCAGGATCGGCAGCACCTGCGGGGTCCCCGGCTCGCGTTCCTCGGTGAACCGGCTCCAGAGCCGGTTGTCGGCGGTCGGGCCGACGAACAGGGCGCCGTCGGTGCGCGTTGCCAGGTCCTGGGCCCCGCTGAAGGCGGCCTCGCCGCCGAAGCTGCCCAGGCTCTCCCCGCTCACCACCAGCAGCGGACGTTCGGCCTCGGGGATCTCCAGCCAGCGTCCGTAGACGGCGTCGAAGAGCGCCAGACCGGCATCCTGCGCACGCTGGCGGTCCAGGACGAAGGACATCCAGCTCGGGAGGTAGGAGTACTGCAGGCTGACCGTCGCCGTGTCGCCGCCCCACATGAACTCCAGCGCCTGGGCCTGGTTCTCGTTGACCCAACCTCTGCCTGTGCCGGTCACCACGTTGATCACCGCGCGGTCGAAGCCGCCGAGCGCGTCGAGCTCGGTCACCGCGGCCGACGCCTCCTCGCGGATGTCGACGCCTTCGTGACCGGCCCCGACATAGGCGCGCACCGGCTGCTGGGCAGGCTCCTGGGTGAACTCGCCGATGTCGGCGGCGGTCGGTGCGCTCGCGATGAAGACCCGGCCCTGGCGGCCCAGGTCCTCCCATGCCTGGGACGAGGCCGGGCTGGCCGTGAGCTCGGGCGTCGTGGGCGCAGGTATTTCGGTGCGGAACTCCTGGTTGATCGTGGCGAAGCTCGAGTCGAGTGCTCCCAGCAGGCGGTTGCCACCCACCCCGATGGCCAGCTCGTAGATCAGGACCGCAGCGATCAGGCCGCCGATCACGGTCGATGCGGCAGCGGGAAGGAAGCGGCCGACGAACCGGCCGATCGAGCGCCCCAACGCCCTGATCCCTCGCGACAGTCCGAGCAGCAGCGCGAGCAGGACCGCGGTGATCAGCACGGTGAGCACCAGGTGCCAGATGCCCACCCGGTCGACCCCGACCAGGTCGCGTACCTCGTTCTCCCACCGCAACGACAGCCCCAGGACGATCAGGGTGCCGATGCCGGCGACACCGGCGAGAACCCGCCATGCGATCACCCGTGCCCGGCCGGCCAACCGGCCACCGCAGCTGCGGACCAGCCATCCGGCCAACGCGCCCGCGCCGTAGCCGGCCAACATGCACAGCGCGGTGAGCAGTGCCTGGAAGAGCGCTGTCCTCGGCATCAGTGACGGGGTCAGCGATGCCCAGAGAAGCACCACCATGCCTGCCGTCGCCGCGAACGGCGCTCGCACCTGCTTTCGCAGCTGCTCTCGCAGCACGTCGACCGCGTCACTTCTCGGGATGGACCATCGCATCGACCGCGACGGTCACGGCCAGGATGAGCGCAGGATCCTCGCCGGGCGCGACCTCGACACCGTAGGTGTCCCGGACACGGAACCACTTCTTGGACACCTCGGCGATCTTGCGTCCGTCAGCTTCGATGTCGTACTCGTGGTCGACGATGTTGCCCTGGACCGTCCAGTCCTCACCCTGCTCGCGATCGACCTTCCAGCGATCACGCAGGGGCGAGATGAGCGCCTTGTGCACGAGGGCGAGCTTCTCGCCGTCGGCGTCCTCGATCGCCATCGAGTCCCGGATGTGCAGGACCCTGGTCTGGATGCGGCAGATCTTGTTGCCGTGGGCATCCTCGAGATCGAACGTGTCGCGCAGCCGCAACGCCTTGCCGTCGACATGGAAGACGCGGTCGCCGTCCTCGTTCTCGATCCAGTAGTCGTCGCCGATGGAGATCATCTTCTGGCGCATCTGGAAGCGGTGGGCGCTCCCGCCACGCCCGAAGGCCTCGCGTTCCTCTTGGCGCTTGTCGCGTCGGTCTCGAAAGCCCATCATTGTCTCCCTTCACAGGACCATCCCAGCGTCGTCGCAGGGCGAAGCGGGGCGGATCACACGTTCCGGGTGAGGTGGACGGACCGGAACGGACATCAGATCAGGGGCATGAGTTCTGACTCTGCCACCACCGAGGCACCCGCTGTAGCGAAGATGAGTCTTCCCACCCTGACCGCGATGGTCGTGGGTGGGATGGTCGGCGCGGGCGTCTTCTCGCTGCCGGCCCGGTTCGGGGTCGCCACCGGCATCCTCGGCTCGCTGATCGCCTGGGCGATCGCGGGCGCCGGGATGCTCATGCTGGCGTTCGTCTTCCAGAGCCTCGCCATCCGCAAGCCCGAGCTCGACTCCGGGGTCTTCATCTACGCCAAGGCCGGCTTCGGTGACTACGCGGGCTTCAACTCCGCCATCGGCTTCTGGGCGAGTTCCATCGCCGGCAACACCTTCTACTGGGTCTTCATCGGCGCCACCATCGGCGCGTTCTACGACGGCTTCGGTGACGGCGACACCGTGCTCGCGGTCACGATCTCGACCGTGGGCGTGTGGCTCTTCCACTATCTGATCGCGCGCGGCGTCCGGGACGCCGCGGTGATCAACCGGATCGTCACGATCTTCAAGGTCCTGCCGATCCTGGTGTTCATCGTGGTGCTCTTCATCTCCTTCGACGCCGGTGTCTTCGCCGACAACTGGGTCGCCACCGGCTACGGCGATCTCGGCAACCTCGACGAGCAGATCCGCAACACGATGCTGATCACCACCTTCGTCTTCATCGGCATCGAAGGGGCCAGCGTCTACTCCCGGTACGCCAAGAAGCGCGAGGACGTCGGGAAGGCGACCGTGCTGGGCTTCCTCAGCGTGCTGTCGATCTTCGCGCTGGTCACCCTCTCCAGCTACTCAGTCGTCCCGCAGCCGGAGCTGGCCGCCACCCGGCAGCCGTCGATGGTCGGGGTCTTCGAGTCGGTGGTCGGCGACTGGGGCGAGGTGTTCATCAGCATCGCGGTGATCGTCTCGGTCCTGGGCGCCTACCTCGCCTGGACGCTGATGGCCGCGGAGGTCATGTACGTCCCGGCCCGAGCCGACGACATGCCCGCCTTCCTGGGTCAGGAGAACCGCAACGGCACCCCGATCACCGCGCTCGTGGTGACATCGCTGGGCGTCCAGGCGCTCCTCGCCCTCACCCTGTTCGTCAACGACGCGCTCAACTTCATGCTCGATCTCGCCACCAGTCTGGCGATCCTGCCCTACCTGTTGGCCGCCGCGTACGCACTCAAGCTCGGCCTGACCGGCGAGGCGTACGAAGGGGTGCCGGCCGGCGTACGTCGCAAGGAGACGATCGTGGCCGGCATCGCGACGGCGTACACGTTCTTCCTCTTCGACGCTGCTGGGCTGAAGTTCGTGCTGCTGATGACGCTGATCCTCGCGCCGGCGTCGCTGCTGTACATCAAGGCCCGCAGCGAACATGGCCGGCGGATCTTCAGTCCCACCGAGATCGCGCTGTTCGGCGCGATCCTCATCGGAGCGGCGATCGCCGTCATCGGCCTGTGGTCCGGCCGGATCTCCCTCTGACCTCGTCCTCAACAGAAAGGCATCCCATGTCCGAGCAGGAGTCCGCGTACGGAGTCCATTCCGAGGTCGGCCGGCTCAGGAAGGTGCTCGTCTGCGCACCCGGCCTGGCCCACCGCCGGCTGACCCCCAGCAACAACGACGAGTTGCTCTTCGACGACGTGATGTGGGTCGAGAACGCCCAGCGCGACCACGCCGACTTCGTGAACAAGCTGAGCCAGCGTGGTGTCGAGGTCGTCGAGCTGCACGACCTGCTTGCGCAGACGCTCGCGGTCGCCGGCGCCAAGGACTGGATCCTCGATCGCAAGATCGTGCCGAACCAGGTCGGCCTCGGGCTGGTCGACGACACCCGCACCTACCTCGAGTCGGTCTCGGACCGACAGCTGGCGGAGTTCCTCATCGGTGGCCTCGCGACCAACGACCTGCCTGACGACTTCCGCTCCGCCTACCTCGGCCTCGCGCGGGAGTCGACCGGGGCCCGCGAGTATCTGATGCCACCGCTGCCGAACACGCTCTACACCCGGGACACGACCTGCTGGCTGTACGGCGGTCTGACCATGAACCCGCTCTACTGGCCGGCGCGCAAGGACGAGACGCTCCTCTACAAGGCGATCTACCAGCACCATCCCGACTACGTCGGCTCGACCGTGTGGTGGGGCGACCCCGAGCTGGAGTGGCAGCAGGCCAGCTTCGAGGGCGGCGACGTGATGCCGGTCGGCAACGGGGTCGTGCTCGTCGGCATGAGCGAGCGCACCTCCCGCCAGGCGATCACCCAGGTCGCCAAGGCCCTCTTCGAGCAGGGTGCTGCGGAGAAGGTGATCATCGCCGGGATGCCGAAGCTGCGGGCGGCCATGCACCTGGACACGGTCTTCACGTTCGTCGATCGCGACATCGTCACGCTGTATCCGACGATCATGGACGCCGTGCACACCTTCACCCTGGTGCCCTCCGACAAGGCACCCGGGGTCGAGGTGATCGACCACGGCGACGCGGCCTTCGTCGACGTCGTGGCACAGGCGCTCGGGCTGCCCGAGATCCGGGTGATCGACACCGGCGGGGACGTCTACCAGTCCGAGCGACAGCAGTGGGACAGCGGCAACAACGCGGTCGCGCTCGAGCCCGGCGTGGTGTTCACCTACGACCGCAACACCCTCACCAACACGCTGCTGCGCAAGGCGGGGGTCGAGGTCATCACCATCGTGGGCGCCGAGCTCGGCCGCGGCCGGGGTGGCGGGCACTGCATGACTTGCCCGATCAGCCGTGATCCCGTGGAGTTCTGAGACCTACGCGGCCGTGAAGTGAGCACACCGGAGGGCCCCGACGTCAGCGACGCCCGCCCCGGACGTCGCGCCTGGATCACCCGCATCGTCCTGCTGGTGGTGGCGGCGCTCAGCACCGTCACCGTCGTACGCCTGGTCGGGCGGGTCGACTGGGAGGCGGCCCGGGACGCGCTGACGCACCTCAGCTGGTGGCATGCCATCGTGCTGCTCGTCGTCGTCCTGGCTCGTCAGATCCTGCTAGCGATGCCACTGAGGTTCTTCATCCGCGGGGTGACGTTCTACCGGGCCACCATCAACGACCTCGGCGCGACGCTGATGTCGCTCATCGCTCCGCCGCCCAGCGACATCGCGCTACGGGTCGCGATGTTCAAGTCGTGGGGGGTCAGCCCCGCCAAAGGCCTCGCCGGCACGGTGATGAACTCGCTGACGTTCTACATCGCGAGGTTCTCGGGCCCGCTCCTGGGATTCATCCTGCTGCTGGCCGTCGGTGAGGCCCCCTCGTTCCGATGGCTCGAGCTGCTCAGCATCGCGGTCGCGGCCGTCATCCTCGTGACCGTTCTCATGGTCGTACGCAGCGACCGGCTCGCACGCACCGTCGGAACCCGCTCCGGACGGATCGTCCGCCGGTTCCGGAAGTCGGTCGACCCCGATCGCTGGGCCGACGCGTGTCAGAGCTTCCGTGCCGACATCGCCGAGCGGTTCCACAGCGGGTTCCCCCTCGCGGTGCTCTCTCAGGTCGGCATGATGGTCGTCGACCTCGCCGCGCTCACCCTGTGCCTGCGCTTCGTCGGCGTCACGGCGGACGAGGTCAGCCTCGTGTGGATCGCGATCGCCTACCTGTTCGCCTTCCCGTTCACCGTGTTCCCCCTCTGGGGGATCGGCATCGTCGACGCCCTCATCCTCGCCGCCCTGGTCGAAGCCGGTGGCCTCGAGGTCGAGGCGGCGGCCGTCGCCGGCTTGATCGTGTGGCGGGTGTTCACCGTGGGGCTGCCGGTGCTGCTCGGTGCCGTCGCGGTCGCGGTGTGGCGGCGTGAGGTAGCGGGGCAAAGCCAGGCCTGACACGCCGACCCGGTGCGGAGCGACGCGCAGCCGCCCTCAGCCTGGAGGCAGTGCCGGGACACCCCTCGTCGGTGCCGGTGGCGTGCTGTCGGTCTCGTCGACCGGTCCGGACGGGTTGCGGCCTCCGGCCCGTTCTGCTCCCACCCCGGCGGCGACCACGAGCCCGATCCCGAGGACGGCGATGAGGTTGGGCGCCTGGTCGAGGGCGAAGAACCCGATCACGAGCGCCATCGCCGGCTCGAGCGCCATGAGGGTCCCGAAGGCACCAGCGGTGAGACGTCGCAGCGCCAGCATCTCCAGGGCGAAGGGCACCACCGGTACCAGTAGCGCCAGACCGAGGCCGGCCAGCAGGAGCTCGGGCGTGAGCTTTCCGACGATGCCCGGTCCGACCACGAAGGTGGCGACCAGGGCCGCGACCGGCATGGAGATCGCGAGTCCACCGATGCCGCTGACCGCGTCGCCGACTCGCTGGGTGAGCAGGATGTAGCACGCCCAGCACACGGCCGCACTCAGGGCGAACGCCACACCGACCGCATCGACGGCGCCGTCCCAGGGTTGGGTCAGGCACACCACACCGCCGGCGGCCACGAGCGCCCACGCCCGCGCGATGCCGCGGCTGCGGAGGACAGCCACCCCGAGCGGCCCCAGAAACTCCAGCGCGGCGGCCGTGCCGAGCGGGAGCCGGGTCAACGCCGCCATGAACAACAGGGTCAAGCCGGAGGTGACCACGCCGAGAGCGACACCGGCCAGCAGCGTCTCGCGCCTGAACGACGAGAGCCGCGGCCGGACGAGGACGAGAAGCAACAGACCTGCCCAGAACAGGCGCAGCCAGGCGACACCCGCCGGACCGAGCTGATCGATCAGTCCCACCGAGGCGGCGAGCCCGAGCTGAACGCAGAGCATGGCCGCCATCGCCATCGAGGCACCGGTGCGGGCGGAGGAGGCGGGACGGAGAGCCGGTCTGAACATGAGGCCCAGTTGACCTCATCCCATCCGTTCGCGTCCACGTGACATTGCTGGACATTATGTTCGACGATCCGAAACAATAGACAGGTGGACGTACGCAGGCTCCGGATGTTGCTCGAGCTCTCTCGCCTCGGCTCGATGCATGAGGTCGCCGCCGAGATCGGCACCACCACCTCAACGGTGTCCCAAGCCATCGCAGCCCTCGCCCGCGACGTCGGCACCGCGCTCATCGAGCCTGATGGCCGACGTGTACGCCTCACCCCCGCAGGGCATCGCCTGGCCGAACATGCCGTCACCATCCTGGCGGCGGTCGATGCGGCGCGTCTGGACCTGGATCCTGACGCGGAGCCGATCGGCGTGGTCCGGGTGGCCGGGTTCGCCACCGCGATCCGACGCTCCCTCATGCCGGTGATCGACGGCCTCCGGAACACTCATCCCGGCATCGAGGTCCGGGTGCGTGAGCACGAGCCGCCGGAGGCACTGGCTCTGCTAGCACGCGACGACGTCGACCTCGCTCTCGTCTACGACTACAACCTCGCCCCGGCGTCGTGGCGCAGCGACCACGACACCATCGCGCTGTGGGAAGTCGAATGGGGCCTCGGAATGCCGACGCACGAGCCGCGCGCCCCACTCGCCGCCTTCGCCGACCGAGACTGGATCGTGAACTCGCGTCACACCGCCGACGAGGAGGTGCTGCGTACCCTGGCCTCGATGGCGGGATTCACGCCGCGAGTCGTCCACCGCGTCGACGCTCTGGAACTCGTCGACGACCTCATCCTCGCAGGTCACGGGCTCGCGTTGTTGCCGCGAGGGCGCACCTCCCGTCGTGGCGTCACCGTTCGGCCGTTGACCGACCCCACGGTCCGGCTGCGCGGCTATGCCGCGACGCGCCGCGGCCGAGACCGATGGCCACCACTAGGGGCGCTCCTGAACCGGCTGCCCCAGGTCTGACCAGGAAGTCCGAGCACGAACCGGCAGCGCGACACCGCCCGGCCGCGACCTGCTGCTGCCAAGATCATCTCGTGCCCACGCCTCGCGACGCCCTGCTTGCCTCTCCCCCAGGGGGAGACCTGAGGATGGCGACATGAGCGAGCCGCTGCTGTCCATCGGGACGTTCTCGCGCGCCGCCAGCCTGTCCGTCAAGACGCTGCGCGCCTATCACGCCCAAGGCCTGCTCACGCCGGCCGCGGTGGACCCGGAGACCGGCTTCCGTCGGTACGCCTCCGGGCAGCTCGCGGATGCGGCCGTGATCCGTCGGCTCCGCGAGCTGGAGGTTCCGCTTGCTGACGTCGCCACGATCCTGGCGGCGCGTGACCCGGAGGTCACCGCGGCGACCCTCGCCCGCCATGCCGAGCAGATGCGTGAGCGCGCGCGACGGGTCGAGCAGATCGTCCACGACCTGCACGCGGCGCCGCCGGAGTCCTGGACCCCGCCGCGTCTCGCCGAGCTCCCGGCGATGCGCGCGGTCGCGGTGACCGGCATCGTCAGAGACGGCGCGTACGACGACTTCCTGGTGGCGGCGTACGAGCGCCTGGAGCAGGCTTGCCGGGACGCGGGTGTCGAGATCACCGGCCCGTCGTCGGCCTTGTACGACGCGGAGTTCCTCGACGATGCCGAGCAGGAGGTCACGGCGTACTTCCCGGTGGACGCGGACGTCGCCCCCGCGGGCACGACCCTGCTGCACCTGCCCCCGGTCACCGCCGCGGTCGTCACCCACTCCGGGGACCACGAGACCCTTCCCGACACCTACGGGCTCCTCGGCGCCTGGGTCGCCCACCACGGGACCCCGACCGGGCAGCCGCTCCGGGAGGCGTACGTCGTCAACGTCTCCGACGGCGTACCTCCGTCGGCTTACCAGACCGACATCGCTTGGCCGCTCACCCCTCGAAAGGACACTCCATGACCCTGACCCTTGCCGCGATCAGCTTCGACTGCTCCGACGCGCTGCGTACCGCCACGTTCTGGGCCGCCGCGCTGGACCGGAAGCTCGACGAGGGCAGCAGCGACGAGTTCAGCTCCATCGGTCTGAAGGAGCCCACGCCCGGCGCAGCGGCGTGGCTGTTCGCGCGTGTCCCCGAGCCGCGCCGGGCGAAGAACCGCGCACACCCCGACCTCGTCGCACAGGACCGCCCGGCGGAAGTCGCTCGCCTGGTCGACCTCGGCGCCACGGTCCTCGACGAGCACGACGAGTTCGGAATCCAGTGGACGGTCCTGCGCGACGTCGAGGGCAACGAGTTCTGCGTCGCGACTGCACACTGAATACCGCCCCGCGTATCAGAGCCTGCCGCCACCGCTCCTCGATAGTGAGGCTTCGGTTGTCGTTCTGGAAGGTCCGGAACCCGGAGCCCACAGGGGGAATGAACATGAACAACGAAGATCTGTTCATGGCACAGTCAGAGGCGGTGCCCGAGGAGCTCACGGCCGTGGCCGAGTCGAAGGCATCGGCCGAGGAGGGCCTGCTCGGCAGGGAGAACGTGGTCGGCGTCGGGGTCGGTCTCAAGATCAAGGGCGGCGAGCAGACCGAGACGCCGAGCGTGATGGTGCTGGTCAGCCAGAAGATGCCGACCGAGCTGGTCAGCCGCGCGAACACCATCCCGAAGACCGTCGACGGCAAGCCGACCGACGTCCTCGAGGTCGGGCACCTGTTCGCCGGCGGCAGCCAGCAGCAGCTCATGGAGACCCAGGAGGTCGACGCCCAGACCCTGGCGACCCGGATCCGTCCGGCTCGACCGGGTTTCAGCGTCGGGCACTTCAAGATCACCGCAGGGACGATCGGCGCGGGAGCGTACGACCTGAGTCCCGTCCCGGGGATCCCGCCGCGCTACTACATCCTGAGCAACAACCACGTGCTCGCCAACTCCAACAACGCCAGCATCGGCGACCCGATCCTGCAGCCCGGCCCGTTCGACGGTGGAACGGCACCGGCGGACGTGATCGGCCGACTGGCCCGGTTCGTGCCGATCAGGTTCGACGGCACCTGCAACTCCGTGGACGCCGCGGTCGCCGAGGTTCCGTTCCACGTGATCGACCGCGACGTCTACTGGAACGGCTACCCGGCCACCGCCGCCAAGGCGGCAACCGTCGGGATGCTCCTCAAGAAGACCGGCCGCACCACGAACTTCACCACCGGCCGGGTCACCGCCATCGCGGCGACGGTGAACGTCAACTACGGCGGCGGGAACGTCGCGAAGTTCTGCAACCAGATCATCACGACCAACATGTCAGCCGGCGGCGACTCCGGCTCGATGGTGCTCGACCTGCAGAACAACCCGGTCGGGCTGCTCTTCGCGGGATCGAGCGTGGCGACGATCCTCAACCCGATCGCGCTGGTCCAGCTCGCCCTTCAGGTGCGTGTCTGGCCGTGATCGGCTGAAGGCCGGGAGATGCCGTCAGCCCTCGGATCTGAAGGCGTCTCCGGTCTCCACGCGCACCGGCAGGCCCTCGCACTCCTGCGGCAAGGACCGCACCGCGGCCGAGGCCGGGTCGAGGGCGTAGACCACCACCGCCGGTCCCCCATCCTCGGCGGCACCGATCGCGACACCCGCGATGCCCTCCCCGATCCACTTCTCGGCGACCGTCAGCGCCCGCCGTGACCGCTCATCGAGGGATGGGATCTCGGCGTACAGGTCGTCGTCCGCGCTCATGCTCCCAGGCTACGCCGGGCTCCCACAGACCATGGTCGCGCTCGCGATCCGACTCACGGGCCGGCCACTTCGCCGTCCTGGCTGAGCACGCTGCTGTCTCGCCGTAGCTCTTCGCGCGAGCGGAGCCCGAGCTTGCGCAGCGCGTGCGACATGTGCGTCTCGACGGTGCGGGGCGAGAGGAACAGCTCGGCGGCGATCTCACGGTTCGTCCGCCCCTCGGCGGCGAGCAGCGCGATCTCCCGCTCCCGGTCGGAGAGATCCGTGCCGAGCGCTCGGCGACCGCCTCGCCAGGGGTAGGGAACGGCCACCCCGTGGCGACGCATGAGCTGGGTGACCCGGGCGATGTCACGCCGGGCGTCCAGTCCGCCGTAGGTGCGCAGCGCACCCTCGAGGAGTGCCGGGCCGGAGCCTGCCCCGTGCGCACACCGCCAGTCGCCGAGCCGCTCCTCGACCTGAGCCGCGACGTAGACGAGTCCCGCGGCCGCCGCCGCGTGGCGCGCGGAGGCCAGCAGCCGTTCGACGGCCGCCGCGTCCCCGTCGGCCTGAGCGACGATCGCCTCGCAGATCCGCACCGCCGTGAGCGCGGCCGGCGCGTCGACGTCACCGAGATGGCCGGCCAGGTCAGCCACCTCTGCACGGACCTCGGCCACCGTTCCCATCGCGACGGCCGCGTCGACGAGGCAGAGCATCGGGGCGGCCGCCCAGACGTAGAGGCCCTTACGACCGGCCTGGTCGACCGCGGCCCGCGCCTGGGCAAGGCTGCCGTGGGCGTCGCCGGTGGAGAGCAGGAGCCGGGACAACGCAGCCTGGGCGGGAATGAGTGGCCATACCGAACCGACCCGCTCGCAGTCGGCGATCACGCCGGCCAGCTGCTCGCGCGCTTCGGTCCCGGTCGCGGTCGCGGTCAGCACGAGTCCGTGAAGCAGGCGCGCGTCCAGCGAGGCCGCTCCGAAGCCGAGTCCCGGCACGGCGAGATCTCGCACGCGTTCGGCCAGACCGTCCCAGCGACCGTTCTCGTAGTCGGCCATCGCGCCGACGAGGACATAGACCTCCGCGACCCGCTCGAACCCGGCCGACTCCGCGACGGCGCGGCCCTCGGCGAGGAGCTCGTCGGCGCGTCGCAGGTGACCACCGTGAAGAGCCCCTTGCGCCCAGTTCACCGCGGCGCGTGCGTGTTCACGTGGGTGGGCGAGCAGCACGCCGTCGCGGCGTACGGCGTCGATCAGGTCCCAGGCCTCCGGTCGTCCCTGCTCCAGGAGCAGCGAACCGCGGGTGATCCGAACCGACAGGCTGACGTCGTCCACTCCCGCCCGCTCGGCCGCAGCCTCGGCCTGCTCGCAGCGCTCGAGGTGGGTGGCGATCGAGACGTCGACCACGGTCTCGGGCACCGCGAGGACGGCGAGGGCTCGCGCCTGGAGATCGGGGCGTCCGTCGAGGTCGGGGACCGCACGCTCGATCGTGCGGAAGCCGTCGCGCGCGTGTCCCTGCTGCCGCTGGAGCCTGCCCAACGCCAGCCCGAGCTCGCCTCGGGCGAGCGCCGGAAGGTCACCCTCGTCGAGCAGCCTGGCCAGGATCGGCATCGCCTCCGCGTGGGCGAGGCCGTCGACCGCGGCTCGGCCGAGCTTCGTCGCCAGGCGTACCCGGGCGTCGGGCGCCAGGCTCGCCATGTCTGCCGTCGCCTGACGGAGAAGGTCTGCGGCGACGGCATCGTTGCCCCGCCCGATCGCCTCGTCGGCGGCGGCCTCGGCATGACGTACGAACTCGGCCGGGCGACCGGCCCGCTGGTAGTGGTGAGCGATCCTCGCCGACCGGGACGCACCGTCGGACTCCTCCAGGACCTGGGCGATCCGCAGGTGCAGCCAGCGACGTGTCGGCGACGGCACCTCGTCGTAGATCACCTGCTGAGCGAGTACGTGGCGGAACCTGCTCCGTCCCTCGTGGTCGTGGAGCAGACCGATGGCGTACGCAGCGTCGAGGGCTCGCGCGACCTTGCGCATGTTGTAGCCGGTGACCTCGGCGACCAGGGCGGCGTCGACCGTCAGATCCGCGACCGCGGCGGCACCGAGCACCTCGACGGCCAGGGCGTCGAGGGCGGCCAGGCGCTCACGTACGACATCGCGCAGAGCGGTCGAGACCGACAGCGCTGCGATCGCGTCGGGATGCCTCGGGATCTCAGCGGCGGGCTGCCGCTCGAGCATGGTGCGGAGCACCTCCTCCACGACGAACGGGACACCACCGGTCACCTCGTAGAGCGCCGCGGCGGTCTCGTCGGGCACGTCCGCATCGAGGATCGACCGCGCCAGCTCGCCGACCGATGCCGGCCCCAGCTCGCGGAGGGTCACGGTGCGCGCCGGTCCCGCCACCGCCCGGGCGAAGGCCTCACCGACGGGCAGGGCTCCCGCCTCCGGGCGGGTGGTGACGACGATCGACAGGTCCGGCGGCTGATGCGCGGCGAGGTACGCGAGGAAGTCGAAGGTGACCCGATCGGCCCAGTGCAGGTCCTCGAGGACGAGCACGCCCGGGGCCAGGTGTCCGAGCAGCTCGGTCACCGCCCGGAAGATCCGGTGCCTCGCCTCGTGCTGATCGGTCAGCGGCTCCGGTGGAGCCGGAAGGCGATCGGCGATCTCCGGGACCAGGGCGCCCAGGCACCCGACGACCGGACTCAGCCGGACCGTCTCGATCCTGTCGGCATGGCGGCGCAGCGCGTCGATCACCGGCCCCAGCGGAAAGGGGTCCAGGAGATGCTGGCAGTGCCCGAGGAGGAACAGCGCGTCGCCGGCCTCGGAGGCGACGAGCTCTTGGAGGAGGCGGCTCTTGCCGATGCCGGCCTCGCCCTCGATGACGACGATGGACGGCGCCGCCGCGACCGCTGCCCTCGCCTGGGCCAGCTCGGCGTCTCGGCCGACCAGGACCGGGGATGTGGGAGTGCTCCTCAAGCGTCCTCCCCGCTGTTCTAGGCAATCCTCAGTGTAGGTGACGGATGTGTCCGTACCGTTTCCGCCCATAGCCTCCGTCAAACCCCTTCCACGTGCCGTGGAAGCAGGACGCGAGGAGCAGATGATGCAGCGCAAACCCCCGATCCGACGGTGGGCCCGTCGCTCGCTGGCGATGGCCGCCGCGACGGTCCTCGTCACGACGATGGCGCCGGATGCACGAGCCGACGAGCCGGCCGAGACCGCCGACAGCACCGGACCCACCAGCGGCGCGCTCAGCCGTGGCGCCGGTGGCGTCGAGGTCACGAAGGCGGCCGACATCGCCGCGGCCAAGGCGAAGGCCGACAAGCGCGGGACGTACATCGTCCAGATGGCGCTCGACCCGGTCGCCACCTATGACGGCGACGTCAAGGGCCTCTCGGCGACGCGACCGGGCAAGGGCGCCAAGGTCGACCCGGACTCGAGCGCGTCGGTCGACTACGCCGACCACCTGCGCGGGCGGCACCGGTCCGCCCTGGCCAAGGTCAAGGGCGGCGAGCCGACCCAGCAGTACGTCTACTCCTTCGACGGCTTCACCGCCGAGCTCACTGGGGCCCAGGCCGCCAAGCTCGCCGCGCAGCCCGACGTCGTGGCCATCCACGAGGACACCAAGGTCGAGTCCGACGCCTCCTCGACGGCCAGCTTCCTCGGTCTCGACGCCCGCAACGGCCTCTGGGACAAGCTCGGCGGACCCGAAGGTGGCAAGCACTCGCGTGGCGCGGGTGAGGACGTCGTCATCGGCGTGATCGACAGCGGGATCTGGCCGGAGTCGAAGAGCTTCTCGGACCGCAACAAGGCGGGCAAGAAGGTCTACATCGGCAAGCCGAGGGGCTTCCGAGGCACCTGCGCATCGGCCGAGACCGTCGGCGACGACTCCTGGGACGCCAACCTGTGCAACAGCAAGCTGGTCACGGCTCGCTACTTCAACGAGGGCTGGGGAGGCGACGCGGGCATCGACGAGCAGCTTCCCTGGGAGTTCAGCTCGCCGCGCGACTACAACGGTCACGGCACCCACACCGCCTCGACCTCCGGCGGCAACCACGGTGTCGACGTCACCGGCCCCGCGGCATCGTTCGGTGAGATCACCGGCATCGCACCCCGGGCGCGGATCGCGTCGTACAAGGCCCTGTGGTCCGCCGAGGACGGCAGCACCGCGAACGGCTACACCTCCGACATGGTCGCCGCCATCGACCAGGCCGTGGCCGATGGCGTGGACGTCATCAACTACTCGGTCTCCGGTTCCAGCACCGACTTCCTCGAGCCGACCGAGGTCGCGTTCCTCAACGCGGCCGCGGCCGGGATCTTCGTGTCGGCCTCGGCCGGCAACTCCGGCCCGACGGAATCCACCGTCGCGCACCCGGGACCGTGGCTGACCACCGTCGCCGCGGGCACCCACGACCGCACCACCACCGGAGCGGTCACGCTGGGCGACGGCAGCAGCTACACCGGGGCCTCGGTCGCCACCAAGAGCGTCGGTCCGGCGCCGCTCATCGCCGGCGCCGCGGCCCGGCTGCCGGGAGTGTCGATCGCCGCGGGCTCACGCTGCCACCCGGCGAGCGACAACAACGGCAAGCCGGCGCTCGACCCGGCCAAGGTGGCCGGCAAGATCGTCCTGTGCCAGCGCGGCGGTGACATCGCGCGCGTCAACTCCAGCCGCGCGGTCGCCGAAGCAGGCGGGGTCGGAATGATCTTCGTCAACGCCTACGAGAACTCGCTCAACTCCGACTTCCACTCGGTCCCCACGGTGCACCTGGCCGATACCGAATGGAGTGCGGTGAACGCGTACGCCGCCACATCTGGCGCCACCGCGACGATCGAGGCCGCCACCATCCAGCGTGGTGGAGACGCGCCCTACACCGCGGAGTTCTCCTCCCGCGGTCCGCTAGTGGCCGGCAACGGCGACCTCCTCAAGCCGGACGTGATCGCGCCCGGGCAGGACATCCTGGCCGCGGTCGCTCCCCCGGGACAGGCCGGCATGGACTTCAACCTGATGAGCGGCACCTCCATGTCCGCACCACACGTCGCCGGCCTGGCGGCGTTGCTGCAGGACCTGCACCCCTCCTGGTCGCCGATGGCGATCAAGTCCGCGCTGATGACCACCGGATCCGACGTACGCGACGGTGAGGCCACGGACCCCAAGGTGATCTTCAAGCAGGGCGCGGGACACGTTCAGCCCAACTCCGCCGCCGATCCCGGTCTCGTCTACGACAGCGGCACGAACGACTGGCTGGCCTTCCTGTGCGGATCCACCAGCGGCGTACTCGACAGCACCTGTGACGGCCTCGAGGCTTCCGGCCGCTCCCTCGACCCGAGCGACCTGAACACGCCGTCCATCGGGATCGGGCTGCTCGACGAGGCCGAGACCGTGACCCGCACCGTCACCAACGTGGGGCGCAAGAAGGCGACCTACAAGGCATCGGTGACCGGGCTCGAAGGTGTCGATGTCGCGATCGAGCCGAGCACCCTCACGATCGAGCCGGGCGAGAGCGCGACCTTCACCGCGACCTTCACCCTCGAGGATGCCGCCCTGTTCCGCTACCTCGGCGGCCAGCTGTCCTGGACCGATGGATCACACACCGTCCGCTCCCCCATCGTGCTGCGCGCCAAGCGCCCGGGCGAGGAGGACTGGGCGACCCGGTACGACGGTGCCCGCGGCGCCTTCGGCACGTCCGCCGACGTCGGCAGCGACCTGCTCCTGCACCCCGACGGGACGCGGCTCTACATGAGCGGCCTGAGCTCCCCGCCGGTGCCGGGCACCCTGGTGACCGACTTCCTCACCGCGGCCTACGACCCCGAGTCCGGTGACCCGCTCTGGGAGGTCCAGTGGGACGGCTCGAACGGTGGGTCGGACGAGCCGGGCGGCTTCGGGATGAGCCCTGACGGCGACACGGTCTACGTGGCAGGGACGAGCGGCGGAGACTTCGTCACCATCGCCTACGACGGCGCCACCGGCACCGAGAAGTGGAACACCCGGCTCGACGGCCCCGGCCAGGCCGGGGACACGGTCAACGATCTGGTGGTCAGCCCCGACGGCAAGCGGATCTACGTCACCGGTTACCAGACCGTGAGCGAGGCGCAGCTGGACTACGCCACGGTCGCCTATGACGCCGCCACCGGCGAGCAGCTGTGGACCTCTCGATACGACGACCCGGTGCAGGGCACCGACGACGCCCGCGCCATCGCGGTCAGCGAGGACGGGAGCACGGTCGTCGTCACCGGTCAGAGCCAGGGCGAGGACACCGGTCTCACCGACTGGGGCACCGTGGCCTACGACGCGGCGACCGGCGACCAGCTGTGGGACGTACTGCGCAACGGATCCGAGGGACAGATCGACATCTCCGGCCAGGTGCAGATCGCCGGGGATACCGTGATCGTGTCCGGCGTGGTCAGCAACACGGACCGGCAGGGTGACTGGAGCACGGTCGCCTACGACCTCGCCACCGGCGAGGAGCGATGGTCGGCCGAACACGGCGGGCCCGGCACCGACACGCCACAGGCCAGCACGGTCTCCCCCGACGGCAGCACCGTCCTCGTGACGGGCAACGTCGAGGGCGACACCGGCATGGACTACGCCACCGTCGCGTACGACGTCACGACCGGCGACGAGGTCTGGGCTGCGGACCACGACGGCACTGCCCACGGAACCGACGTCCCCTGGGACGTGACGATCTCCGAGGACGGCACCCACGCGGTCGTCACCGGCGAGACGACGGACTCGGAGACGAAGAACGACTACACCACCATCGCCTACGACATGGCCGACGGCGAGCAGGTGTGGTCGGCGAGCTACGACGCGACGGCCGCACCGGACGGCGCGAACGGCGTGGCGATCGACCGCGGGCCCGACGGCAAGCGACGCGTGTACGTCACCGGGGTGAGCACCGCCTCGTTCGACCCCGCCGGCGTCGACAGCAACCTCGACGCGACCACGGTGGCCTACTTCGACCCGTTCGAGTAGGCCTCGGAGCGACAACGGGCCGGCCGCCGGATGATCTCGATCGTCCGGCGGCCGGCCCGTTTTCCGGCTGGCACCTGGAGTCGGCGCACGACCCGCAGGAGAATCCTCCCGATGCGGGCGAGCGGGCCGCCCGGCGTCCCATCGGCAAGGGCGAATACCGCCCGTCCTGGCCCCATTCCGGGTCGGGCAACGCAGGGTCGAAGGTCCCGTCTACCCCAATATGGGGTAGGTGAAGAGAATTCCCTCAACCCGCTGAGACAGCGCCGGGAGACCCTCCTCTCACAGGCCTCGCCGGGGCGGCCCAACGCGCCGCACTTGCTCCTCGGTTTCAAGAGGTCCACACGATCCACCTGAGATCGGCCCAGGCCGACCGCGACAGGCATCTCTGTCCGCCCGCCCGGTCTCGGGTACCTCAGCCCTGCCTGCTCACCACAGGCACGGACCGCAACGACCCGTGAAGGAACCAACCCATGAACATGCACAACTCCACCAAGATCGGCCTCGCGGCTGTAGCCGTTGCCGGAGTCGCCTCGGTCGTGGCAGCCCCTGGGGCTCAGGCCGCGCAGGACTGCAAGACGACCACCGTGACCTCTCAGGTCAAGGTCGCTGACGCGAAGAAGACCACCAAGACCACGCCTGCGGTCACGCACGTGGAGCACACCGACGCAGTGACTCGCACTGTCGTGGACAAGGAGGCGTACGACGAGAAGGTCGAGCACCCGGCCGAGACCCACACGGTCGAGCACCCGGCCGAGACGCACGTCGTCCACCACGAGGCGGTCACCCACGAGGAGACGGTCATCGACCAGGAAGCAGTGCAGAGCGTCTGGGCGAACTTCCAGCCCAACGACCACCGTGCGCCCTTCGTCGGCCCTCCGTCTTACCCGACGGACCCGCGCGGTTCGTGGATCAACCACGGCGACGTCCCTCCCGGGCACGCTGGATCTGACGGCGTGTACTCCAAGGGCAACCCGGACATCGGCGGCAACTGGTTCTACCGCCAGGCTGCTGTGGACGAGGTGTCGCACGTGATCGTCGTCGTGGACGAGGAGGCGTACGACGAGACGGTCGTGGACAAGGAGGCCTGGACCGAGACCGTAGTGGACAAGGAGGCCTGGACTGAGACGGTCCACCACGAGGCGGTCACCCGCACGGTGGAGGACAGCCCGGCATCGGACGTCACCGTGGTGGACTCGCCTGCCTCTTCGGTCACGGTCGTCATCCCGGCTGTCTACGAGACCAAGACCAACAAGTCGGAGAAGTGCGCGGCGGTCGTCAAGGACGCCAGCACCAAGGCCGACTCCGCCAGTACCAAGGCCGACTCCGAGGTCCCGAGCCGGATCGATGCGGGTCTGGCTGGGAACCTGCCGAACACGGGCGGTCCGAACGGAGTGCTCCTCGCCGTCGGCGGGCTGCTCGCCGGCATCGGGGGCATCGGGGCCTTCCTCACCCGTCGCCGGAAGAACGCCTGACCCACACACTCCCAGGGGCGTCGGAGGCGGGTGGCCGCTGTTCCGGGCGAACGAATTTTCGTTCGCCCGGAACACCCTTCGGACGCCTACGTGGAAGAGATCAGTGCACGCCGGCCATCAGCCGGCGGATGGGCCGGTTGCCGATGAGCAGGAGGACGCCGACGACGACCGAGGCGAGGCCGACCCACCAGAAGAAGCCGCTGTCGTCGTTGACGTCGTAGAACTCGGCGAGCCGGCCGGACATGGCGGTGCCGAGGGCGACGGAGAGGAAGAACAGCGCCATCATCTGGGTGCGGAAGCGCTCGGGGGCGAGCTTGGTGGCCAGCGAGAGACCGACCGGGGAGAGCAGCAGCTCGGCGAGGGTGAAGAGCAGCAGGATGAACGCGAGGCCGATCAGCGGCACCGTGTGCTCACCGCTCGGCATCAGCAGGAAGACCCAGAAGGCGATGCCCATCAGGATCGTGCCGATCGCGAACTTCACGGGCGTCGACGGCTGACGGGAGCCGAGCTTGGTCCACAGAGCGGCGAAGACCCCGGAGAGCAGGATGATGAAGACTGGGTTGATCGAGTTGACCCACGAGACCGGCATCTCCCAGCCGAAGATGTCGCGGTCCAGGCGCTGGTCGGAGTAGACCACCATCACGGTGAACTGCTGCTGGTAGAGCGACCAGAAGACCGCGCTCGCGATGAAAAGGGGCACCATCGCCCACACCCGGCTCCGCTCGATGGCGGTGACCTGGCGGCTGAGCAGGATGACGGCGAAGAGCGCGACCGCGGCGACCGCGCTGATGCCGATCACGATGTTGGCCAGTCGAGGCGCGGTGATGACACCGGTCACGCAGAGCACCACGATCGCCGCCACGGCGGCGACGGCGATGGCGATCCAGCGGCCACGCTCGGAGGCGGGAAGCGGGTTGGGGACGACGCGGCTCTCGGCGGGAAGCCGGCTGCGGCCGAGGGCGTACTGCACCAGACCGAAGATCATGCCGATCGCGGCCAGCGCGAAGCCGACGTGGAAGCCCCACTGCTTCTGCAGCAGCCCGGTCAGCAGCGGACCGACCAGGGCGCCCAGGTTGATGCCCAGGTAGAAGAGGGAGAAGCCGGCGTCGCGGCGCTCGTCATCGGCGGCGTACAGGGTGCCGACCAGGGACGAGGCGTTCGCCTTCACCCCGCCCGAGCCGAGCGCGATCAGCACCAGCCCGACCCCGACCCCGGCGATCCCCGGGATCAGGGCGAGACCGAGGTGGCCGAAGACGACCAGCCAGGCGGAGTAGAAGAGCGTACGCTCCGCGCCGATCAGGCGGTCGGCGATCCAGGCCGCGATGATCGTCGACAGGTAGACCGCACCGCCGTACGCACCGACGATCCCGAGCGCGACCGTCTCACTGATCCCGAGGCCGCCCTCGGCCGCAGAGTAGTAGAGGTAGATCGCCAGGATGCCCTGCATGCCGTAGAAGCTGAACCGCTCCCACAACTCGACGCCGAACAGGTTGGCCAGTACGCGTGGCTGGCCCAGGAAAGACCGGTCGCCGGGATCGCTCGCGACGGTCTCACTTTTAGCTTGACTCATTACTTCAGGTTCACAAGTCTCCGCTTCCCCGCCCAAATCGCGAACGGCCGATAACCGCCGGATGTGACCACTACCACGCGAGCTGCCCGTCCTTGTCCTGGAACGTCCCGGTGGGGCCGTCGAGACCCAGGGTGGCGAGGCGTACGACGGTCCTGGCGCTCTCCGCGGGCGACTTGGCGATGTCCTCGATGCCGAAGCCGGCGGTCATGTCGGTGGCCGTGGGACCGGGCTCGACGGCGTTGAACCTGATGTCGGGGTTCGCCTTGGCGTACTGGACGGTCAGCATGGTCGCGGCGGCCTTGGAGGCGGCGTACAGCGGCAGGAACATCCCGTGCTCGACCCGGTCGGGGGTGGTGTTGGCCCAGAACGAGCCCATGCTGCTGGACACGTTGACCACCCGCGGGTTCTCCGAGCGGCGCAGCAGCGGCAGGGCGGCCTCGGTGACCCGGACGATCCCGACCGCGTTGATGTCGAAGACCCGCAGTGCGGTCGGACCGTCGAGCGGGTCAGCGACGAGGACACCGGCGTTGTTCACGAGTACGTCGAGGCGACCCTCGGCCGCCTCGATCGTGGCCAGTGCTGCGCTGACCGAGGCGTCGTCGGTGACATCGAGCTGTACGAAGCGCGCACCGATATCGGCGGCGGCCTTCTCCCCTCGCTCGGCGTCTCGTGCGCCGAGGTAGACGTCGTAGCCGGCGTCGGTGAGCTGGCGGGCGGTCTCGAATCCGATGCCCTTGTTGGCGCCGGTGATGAGTGCGACGGTCATTCCCGTTGTTCCTTTCGTAGGACGGCCCGATCGGGCCGTCTTCGACGTTAGGCACGCTGGTGACCACCGCCCAGAGTCCTGGTCAGACCGGGTCCTGACAGGACCCCCGCTACCTGTTCGGGGCCGACCTAGGCTGGAGACATGAGGCTGCAGAGATGAGCGAGGTGACGAACCCGCTGGGCGCGTTCCTGCAGGCCAGGCGGGCGCTGGTGACGCCGGAGGCCGCGGGCATCCCGGCCGCGGGCGTACGTCGCGTCCCCGGGCTGCGTCGCGAGGAGGTCGCGATGCTGGCCGGTATCAGCGCGGACTACTACCTGCGCCTGGAGCGCGGCCGCGACCGCAACCCGTCGGCGCAGGTGCTCGGGTCGATCGCGCGGGTGCTTCAGCTGGACGACGACCACACCGCCCACATGATGTCGTTGGTTGCGGAGGCTCCCCGCCGCCGGCGTCGGCGCCGGCGCAAGGAGACCGTCCCGCCCGGAGCGCTGAAGCTGCTCGACTCGATGGTGCAGCCCGCGTTCATCGAGGGGCGCTACTTCGACATCCTGGCGGCCAACGCTCTTGCTCGTGCGCTCTCGCCGCGGCTCGCCGCCGGCGGCAACCAGCTGAGGGACCAGTTCCTCGACCCGGACCAGCAGTCGTTCCACCCGGAGTGGGAGTCGATGACGGAGTGCTTCGTCGGCAACCTGCGCCAGTCGGTGGGCACCGACATCGACGACCCTCGGTTCATCGAGCTCATCGGCGAGCTCTCCCTGGCCAGCCCACGGTTTCGGCAGCTGTGGGGACGCCATGACGTACGCGCTCAGACCGGCGCCCCGATCAAGATGCTCCACCCCCAGGTCGGCGAGCTCACCCTCAACCGGGAGCGGCTGGCGATCAGCGGCACCGACGACCTGATGCTCGTCGTCTACCACCCCGACGCCGGTTCATCGGACGCGGACAAGCTGGCTCTGCTGGCGTCCGCGGGACTGCCTACGCGATCCGTCGAGTCGGAGGCTCGATCGGCCTGACGCCGACTACGACGGTCGGGGCAGCAGGCCGGCGTCGCGATGCTCGACGAGCTCGGTTCGCTCGCGGGCGATGCGATCCATGCCCCAGCGGCCGAGCGGCCCGAGCGCGGTGTTGAGGGTGCGCCCGTGCTCGGTCAGCGAGTACTCCACCCGCGGCGGCACCTCGGCATAGACCTCCCGGTGCACCAGCCCGTCCTGCTCCATCTCACGCAGGTGCTGGGTCAGCATCTTCTCGCTGACCCCGGGCAGGCCGCGGCGCAGCTCGGCGAAGCGGCGTACGCCATAGTTGTCGAGCTCCCACAGGATCAGCCCCTTCCACTTGCCGCTGACCACGTCGAGCGCGGCGTCGATGCCGCAGATGTAGGGACCGTTTCGGGCCGGCTTCGTCACAGAACTGCTCCTCACGAACCTTTTGGTAAGTACCCCAGTAAATAGTGGGTACTCCCGCCATCGTACGTAAAGGCCGAGGATTGTCCTCATGAATCAACCTCTCACCGCCGTCACCGTCATCGGCCTCGGACCCATGGGCCAGGCGATGGTCCACAGCCTGCACGCGGCCGGGCATCCGGTGACCGTATGGAACCGCACCGCTTCGCGAGCCGACGAGGTCGTCGCCGCAGGCGCACAGCTGGCCGACTCGCCGGCGAAGGCCGTCGCCGCGAGCGACCTGGTGATCCTCAGCCTGACCGACTACCAGGCGATGTACGACGTGCTCGGCTCAGCCACCGACGACCTGAAGGGCCGTACTGTCGTCAATCTCAGCTCCGAGTCGCCTGAGGGCACACGTCAGGGCGCGAAGTGGGTCACCGAGCACGGAGCCGACTTCCTGACCGGAGGAGTGATGACTCCCGCCCCGATGGTCGGCACGCCCGATGCGTTCGTATACATCAGCGGCCCCGCCGACGCGCTGTCACCGCACGAGGACGTGCTGGCTCGCATCGGGGCTGTCCGCTACCTGGGTGAGGATCCCGCGCTGGCCCAGCTGATGTACCAGGCGCACCTGGACGTCTTCCTGACCTCCCTCTCCTCGCTGCTCCACGCCGTCGCGCTGCTCGAGTCGGGCGGCATCAAACCGACCGCGGCCATCCCGGAGCTGATGCAGACCCTCGCCGGCATCCCGCCGATGCTGGCTGTCGGCGAGGACTTCGGCGCCCAGCTCGAGGCCGGCGAACACCCCGGTCACCTGAGCACCATCACGATGATGGGCGCCACCGCCGACCACCTCGTCGAGGCCAGCGAGGCAGCCGGCATCGACGTCGACCTCCCCCGCGCCGTCCAGGCCCACTACACCTGGGCCCGCTCCCGCGGCCACGGCGCGGAGAACTGGTCCCGCATCATCGACGCCATCCGGCCGTACGTCTGAGGTGAGCTGTCCCGACCGTGCGGCAGTCAGGAATGAGCCTTGAGCCAGTCGATCACGTCGGCGGTGATCGCATCGCGGTTGGTCTCGTTGAAGATCTCGTGGCGCGCCCCGGGGTAGAGCGTCACCGTCACATCCTTCAATCCGGCCTCGCGATAACGCTCCCCCAGCAGCTCGACCAGGGCGCCGCCTCCGGCAAGCGGGTCGGCGTCGCCCGAGACGACGAGGATCGGCAGATCGGAGCGGATCCCCCCGATGGCTGTCGGGTCGGCCAGACGCTCGGCGCCGGCGAACAGCTGAGGCACGGCGGTGTCGGGAAGATCGAAGCCGGACAACGGGTCTGCGACGTACGCATCGACCTCGGCCTCATCGCGCGAGAGCCACTCATACCCGGTCCGGTGCTCGAACCCGGCGTTGAACGCCTCCAGCCCGACCGGACCCTCGGCGCTCGAGAGCGCACCAGCGAGTACGTCGAGGGCGGTCGAGCCTGACAGCACCACAGCGTCGTACAGGTCGGACCGGTCCATGATCACCGTCTGCGCCGCAAAGGACCCCATCGAGTGCGCAACCAGGAACACCGGGATCCCGGAGAACTCATCGCGCAGCGAGGCACCCATGGCCGCGACGTCGGCCACCAGCGCCTCGAAGTCGAAGTGACCGAGCTGGTCGGCCGAAGCGACGGAACCGCCGTGACCGCGGTGGTCGACCGCCCGCACGACGTACCCAGCCGCGACGAGAGCCCGAGCGAGCCGGTCGTAACGCTGCCCGTGCTCGGCGATGCCGTGGGCGATCTGGACAACGCCCCGCGGCGCGGACAGCTCCTCTCCCCATGTCCGGATCGCGAGCGCGGCGCCGTCGGTTGGCGAGACGAATGTGGCTGTGGTGGGCATGCGGCCTCCTGATGACGGGGTGCTCATGCTGCCATTCCTACGGCGATCCGGCAGGTCATCAGACTCCTAGCGACAGACATGCGTTGCTCCCCCGTGCGAACGACGTCAGGCCTTCGACGAAGTCGAGCCGAGTTCGGCAGCCCATAACCTGTTGTGCGTCGACGCCGCGTACCGCAAGACTCGGGACAGTATGAGTATCCCGAAACACCAGATCAGAGCCACGTACGACGCTGAGACCATCACCGTCTACCAGACCTACTCGCCCGCGATCGCCAACCCGGCCGTCGCCGCCGGCACCTTCGTACCACCGTTCAGCCTCACCAGGATGACGTGGATCAAGCCGTCGTTCCTGTGGATGATGTATCGCTGCGGCTGGGCGACGAAGCCAGGCCAGGAGCGCGTCCTCGCCGTACGCATCACCCGCGCCGGCTTCGAGTCCGCCCTGAGCCAGGCCTGCCTCTCCCACTTCGACCGCGGCCATCACGCAGACCGCGGCGCCTGGCGCGACGCGCTGCGCCGCAGCCCGGTCCGCATCCAGTGGGACCCCGAACGCACCCCGTCGGGCACCTCGCTCCCCCACCGTTCGCTGCAGATCGGCCTCGGACCAGAGGTCGTCCCGGCGTACGTCGACGACTGGATCGTCGGGATCGATGACATCACCGATCGCCTACCCGCCATCCGCTCGGGTGAACAGCCGCGCCCGACCGAGATGCCCTACCCCTTGCCGACCGACGTTGCCGCGCGTATCGGAGCTTCGAGTAGAGCCAGCCAGATCCAGGCGAACAGAACTACCGTCGGGCTCATCAACGTCACCGCGGAGTATCGGTGACCGCTCCAAGACTGCCCGCCGACGTCGCGCGATTTATGCAGGACCTCGACACCGAGAAGGTCTGGCTGACCATCCTCGGCCCTGGCGAGGCTGAGACGTACGACGACGTTGCCCGTGTCACCGGAATCGAGCCGCTCGGGAAGGCATGGGTCGAGATCGGCAGGCGCGAGGCGCGAACGCTCCTCGCCGGGCTCCTCCATCGGAGCCTCGCCTATCGCGCTGAGCTCATGCCGTTCCACCGCGCCGACTGGCTCGCCGGTGAGTTCATCGATGCCTTTGGACCGTACGGCGGACGCTTCGCTACGAACAGCGCCGACCGTGGATGGACACCGGCCACCGACTACGTCATGGACCGCGGCCAAGTGATCATGAACGAGATCGGCTCCGGGATCTTCTGGGTCGCAGACGAAGACTGACAGCTGCTACTCGAGGATGCGCGCTGAGACGTGCGTATGCCATTAGCAACCCGTCGGCCCAACGCGCTCGCCCGCCCACCCGACCCGGCTATCCTCCCGGCCGTGGAAGAAATCTGGCAGTACGCCGACCGCGCCCGAACACAGCTCGGCACCGCGGATACACCGGTGATCTCTTATACCGGACTCTGGCTCCTGCTAGCCCTGGTCGCTCCCGCCGCCGATGCCGACGCCATCACCGAGGCGCTTGGACTGCCGCCTGAGGAGGCTCGCGAGACAGCCGAGAAGCTCATCGCCGAGGCACACCCGACCGTCACCGCGGCGCTCGGCGCGTGGCTTGCCGACTGGGTCGAGCCGACGACGCCGCTGCCCGTGGCCGTCGAGCCGCTGCCGGACCAGGAGACGTTGGACGCCTGGGCAGCGGAGCACACCCGCGGGCTCATCCAGACGATGCCCGTCACGGTCCGTCCCGAGACCATGTTGCTGCTCGCTACCGCTCTGGTCACCACGCCGAAATGGACCGAACCGCTCAGGATCGAGGATGGTCGCCTCGTACTTCAGAAAGGCCTCCAGGCCATCGTCGAGACCTCGGTGGGGCCGGTCGCGGTCGCTCGTCCAGCCAGCCGCAACGGCGTCGACGTCTTCTCGGTCATTGCAGCATCGGATGTGCCTGCCGAGGACGTCTGGGTAGCGGTGGCTGAGGTCGTCGAGCAGTACGCCGCGGGCGAGGTGAGTCAGATGACTCACCCGGAAGACCTCACCGACGGCCATGCTTGGACGGTTAAGCGCGAGCGGCGCGAGTACGTTGCGTACGACGCGCCCGAGCCGAACTCCGTCGTCTTCACCACGCGACTCCCGGCCTGGAACGCTGATGCCTCCCACGAGCTGGACGCTGCACCAGGTGTCGCGTCTGTCGCCGACGGCATCGCGGCCCTATTGCCCGCGCAGGACGGCGGCATCGAAATCAGCTGCGCTCAGAACGCGACCGCCGCCTACAACCAGAACGGATTCAAGGCGGCAGCGGTGACAGCGATGGCGTGGATGGCCGGCTCCGCGATGCCTGAGTACGTCGAGCGCAAGATCCGCCACGTCCAGGTCTCCTTCGACCGACCCCACGCGGTCATCGCGATCGCCCGAGGCGGAGCATGGGAGGGCATACCTCTCTTCGAAGCTTGGGTCACGCCCGAAATGTTCACCACCGCCGTCCCGGACTGGGCACTCGGGATGCCGATCGCCGTGCCCACCACCTGACGGCCTGCTACCTCCTTCAAATCCTTGGAGGAACCTGCACCGAGCGCCGGCCGGTAGACGTCGGTACGCCGCGGACATGGCCAGCGACGGCTACGCTCATCGCGATTGCTCGAGGAATCGACCGTGCTGGCGTCAGCGGCTGGCTCCGTGGGATCGTCCGCGGCGCGAGAACTCGGTCACGCAGCAACAACGCCGCCGGCATCAGATGAACCCGAGAGGCTTCGATGACAGCGAAACCTCCGATCAGCGACGACCTCGAGGTGCTGCATCGGGCTGCATCGCAGGCAGGTTTGGACGCGGCGGACGCCTGCTTGTTGAGGAACGGCACCAACGCCGTCTATCTACTGCCGAACTCGAACGTCGTAGCCCGTCTTGGCCGCTCCGGGACAGCCGAGAACGCCGCGCGCCAGGTCGAGATCGCCTTCTGGCTCTCCGCCAACGGGATCAACGCAAACCTCCCGGTCGACGGACTGGACCTAGTCACTGTCGCCGGGCGACCCGTGAGCTGGTGGATTCCGATCCCGACTCACCGCCACGCGACTCCCGCGGAACTGGGCGCCGAGCTCCGCAAGCTCCACGACCTCCCGGTGCCGTCCACAATTGATTTGCCGAACCTCGACATGGTCGAACATGTCGCCGAGCGCATCAGGTCAGCTCAAGCACTCCCGGCCTCCGACCGCGACTGGCTTCAAGGCCGACTCGCCAAGCTGGACGCAGACCTGGCAGCCACCGAGGTCCTCGAAGCCCGGAATGTCGTGCATGGCGACGCTTGGCAAGGCAACCTGGTCGTGCCCGACGACGGCTCACCGATCCTTCTCGACTTCGACCACGTCTCGATCGGGCACCCGGCCTGGGACCTGATCCCACTCGCCGTCGACCACGAAGACTTCGCCCGGATCGACAACGAGGACTACAGCGCTTTCGTCACCGCCTACGGCGGCTACGACGTACGCGAAGCGCCGTGGTTCCGAGCGCTTGCCGACCTGCAAGAACTGCGTTGGACCGCGTTCACTGCGGTCAAGGCAGCGCACAATGCCGACGCGGCGGCCGAGGTTTCCCACCGCCTTACCTGCCTGCGCGGCGAGGTCCCTCGACCCTGGAGATGGACCGCCTTCTAATCGCGCCAATTCACCTGATGCGGTCAGCTGATGGCCTTACCGACGCTCCTCACCGCCGGTCCGGCTCAGGTGGGTGATGAGGCTTCGCAACCACGGCTCCGCCAACGCGGGCTCATCAGCCATGGCGCGTGCGAGTGATCGTCGCCCCTCTTTGGACCGACCGATCTTCACGACCCCCACCGCCTGGGCCAGGGCGCTTCGAGTCTTCTCGTCACGGTCAGGCCCCTCGATGTCTGCGGTCCAATCCTTCGGCCTGAAAGTGCGGTGCAACTTGGTTTGGTGATCGCCGAAGTAGGACCATGCGTACGCATCGAGCGATACGTTGACTACGGCGCCGGCCGGAAGCTGGCCAGTCCAGGGCACGTGCTGCTGCCAGCGCCACGTCTTTGGGCTGGTCTTCTCACGTGAGGTGACGCCGACGAATCGCACCTTCTTGCGGATCACTGTCCACGGTGCTCGCTCTTCCTCAACCCAGTCACGCATCAGATCGAAGAGTTCAGTGAATGTGCCGCCCTCGTGCACGACATCAACGAATGCCAGCGGACGATCACGCCGCGCGAGGTCATCCGGACTGGCTCCTAGCGAGGCTAGGATCTCGCGCGCCTGCCGAAGCTCGTTCTTGGTCAAACCAGGCGTGCTCCATTTCCCGTTCTTGAGCACTGCCGCTCGCGCGAAGGACAGCGGCAAGCGTGAGACACCTGGCTGGGAGAGGCCATCGAACGCGCCGCTGAGCAGGTCGAACATCGAATCCAGGGACCGCCCGACGAACACGAGTTGTCCACCACCGCTCCTCGCGACCACCTTGCCGGCGCATTCCACGAACTCGTCGATCCACGGCAGAGTCTGCTCTTCGATCCCGTCTAGCAAAGAGCCCAGTTGGGCGGGCGTCACAAGGTCCCACCGAAACGGCGTCGGGGCATCATTTCTCTCCACCGGGCATAGGTTGCCAGCCCGCCCGGTGGCTATCGAGATCACCCGCAATGCTTCAACGCGAAGTCCGTGCTCAGGACGTTAGCTTCGAGGAGCCTCAGCGGTCTGCGAATCACGGCACCGCTCTGTTGATCTGATCCAGGAGCGCTTCCGCGGTCTTCGTGGTCCGCTCGATGCGGACGTTGTCGACGCCACATAAGCGTAGGCACGACGACGCGATCCAGGTGGCGTCGTCCGGGCCTATCCGGTGACCGGCGTTTCGGAGCCCGATCACTTCCTCAACGGTGTGGACCAGCTTCTCCCCCAGCCTCCCTGGTGGGATGGGAGCCAGCGCATTGGCCGTTGTGATCCGCCCTGCCAGACGGGCGTAGGTCGCCGCCAACTCCTCGCGGGCGGTGGTGAACTCGTCGAACCCTTCAACCTGAGCGACGTCTGGGGCGAGGTAGAGCCAGCCGATGTTGTGCGGCACGCTCGCCAGGGTGCGTACGTCCGTGAGGGCCACGAGGTACAGAACGGTGTTCGGATCACCGGTCACTGACTCGATCCGAGCGACGCTGTCCATGGTGGGCCGGATCGTCCGCCCTAGGAGCTCGGTGACGATCTCGCCCTTGCCCGCGAAGTGGTAGTAGAGGCTCGCCTGGCGGATCCCGACAGCTTCGGCGATCTCTCGGGTCGAGGTGGCGGCGTAGCCCTTGCTGGTGAACAGCCGAGCTGCCGCCTCGAGGACCTGCTCGCGCGGAGAGCCTGCGAGCAGAGGGGGCGTGAGGCGTGGGCGGCCGGGTCGAGGGCGCGGGTTGGCGCTGGCTGCGGAACTCATGTTGCTCCGTCCCGAGTGGTTGGAGTGATGGGTCCCGGGGCGACCGGTTGGCTGAACCAGTCGCCGCCCCGGGCGTCATCAGTGAATCATATTATCAATCGAAATGTAAGAAACATGCTTGCGGGATCGATGCCAACAAGAGCATGATTGCTGCCAGCAGGCTGGCTCAGAACAGGCTGAGGCAGCGTGAACACGGAGGCACTCGGCATGGCCCTCACACGTATCGCGGTAGACGAACATTGCGACGACACCAACTGCCCTTCGGTGCACATGACCGATGACCCAGGGATCCTGGTCGTCCAAGGCAACAGACTCGACGCCGCCACCCGTGCCGAGCTCGGCGGAACGCTGCCCGATCATGAGGACGCCGTCTCCATCCCGGCCGACGTGATCCTCCGCGCGGCGTGGATCATCGAAGGCCAGGGCTGACTGGCGTGGGGGCAGACAAGACGCCACCCGACCCGTCGTGGACAGATTCGTTCCAGAATCTGACCAAGTCGTGGTTCCGCCTCGAGACGCTGCAGGTCTACAGCATCGAATCCGAGCGTGACGAGTACGAGGAGTTCCTTCGCACCGGGCAGCTCGATCCGCGTCGCAAGGAGGAATGGCGCGCGCTGGTCGCGCGACACGCGAGCGCAGGCCGATCATTGCGGCGCGTTCACGTCATCGAGGAGCCGCTCACCGACTACCTGCGCTACGAGATCGCCGCGTACGTAGGCAACCACGCCGCGGGTGAGGACATCCGCCTGATCCCAGTCCCTCGCGGTCAATGGCCAGAAGGGTTGCCGCGAGAGACCGACTTCTGGCTCATCGACGACGGGCTGCCCAGTGGCACCGCTTGGGCGATGGACTATGACGAGGGCGGTGGTTTCCACGGAGCCGAGCAGGTCCGGGACCCCGCGACGATCGAGACATTCCGGCGCTGGCGAGACGCTGCGCTCGCGGCCGCAGTGCCGTTGAACGACTATCTTGGTCGCGACGCCTGAGCTGACGGCGCGATGACGACCGAACGATGATCGAGGAGACGATGCGGCGTGGGCGGCCCGACCCGACGAGCACGAGAGGCGCTCGGGGAGGCGCTTCGGACAGCGCGACGCGAGGCGGGACTGACCGGCATTGCACTCGCTGAGCAGCTGAACCAGCCCGGCAGGCCGTGGTCTCAGCCGAAGATCTCCAAGATCGAAGCCGGCCGCCAGGTGCCCACCACCGGGGAGGTCCGCGCTTGGGCCGCAGCCGTCGGCGCCGACGCGGACCGGCTGCTCGCCATCCAGGAGCGCGCATCGTGGGAGTACTCGGTCTTCAGAGACGCCTTCCAAGATGAAGACGGCGCGGCCGCGTTGCAGCGGGCGGCTGCGGCAGCTGAGAACGCCGCGACAACGATCTTCACCTACCACCCCACCAGCGTGCCTGGGCTGTGCCAGACCGCCGACTACGCCACCGCGCTGCTCAAGCTGATCGGCGGCCCGGTCGAGCACGGCGCGAGCGACGACGACGTGGCCAGAATGATCGCCACCCGAATGCGTCGTTCTGCGATCCTCTACGAGCCCGGACGCGATGTCACCGTCCTCGTTGCCGAGGCTGCGCTCCACCCGCTCGTTGGCGGCCCAACGGTCATGCGCGCACAGTTGGAGCACCTAGCCGGGCTGGCCACCAATGCCCGGGCGACCGTTGGGATCATCCCGCTCGATCAGTACCCCGTACTCCTCGGACACGGCTGGGTCCAGCGCGACCGGGTGGTCACCATCGAGACCCAGGCCGGCAGCCTGGAGATCGCGGATCCGACCGAGGTCTCCCAGTACGAACGGTGGGCCGAAGCACTCGCATCGGTCGCACTCACCGGCGAGGCCGCCGCGAGCCGCTGTCTAGCACTCGCGCAAGCCATCCCCCAGCCCAACGGCACCCGCGCCTGAACTACACCGCCCTCATCCCCAACATAGGGGACGTGCGGCACCAGTACGGGACAAGGTAAACAAGCCGCCGATGTGCTGAGCGCGTGACTTTCTTGGAGGAACCTGCGCCGAGCGCCGGACAGGAAAGGTTGTACGCCGCCGATGTCGCTGAACACGGCTACGTCTGGGACCTCACCCGGGTGTGGGCACATCAGCCGGAGGCGAAGGAACAACTCATGGCGCTGTTCGCGTCCACGGCCGATGCAGCGGGGCTAACACCGCGCGACAAGGCCGTGCTCGTGATCGCCCAGGCAGCGGCAATCGGCGACTCTTACTGTGCCATCGCATGGGGCAAGCGCCTGTCCGACTGGGCAGGCCCGCAGACAGCGGTCGCCGCACTCGCCGCCGACGACGAGCCGTTCAGCGAGCGGGAACAGGCACTGGCCGACTGGGCACGCACCGTCGCCCGGTCCCCCGGTACAGCAGTCCGCAAGACATCCAGCGTCTACGCGACGCAGGGTTTAAGATCTCCAGATCGTTGCCCTGACCGTCTTCGCTGCCCTACACACCGCCTTCTCCAGCATCAACAGCATGCTCGGCGCCCGCCCAAACATCGCCATCGCGGAGACTCTCGAGCCGGCGTACGCTCGGCCATCATCTGGGACGGACGCCCGGGTGATCCAAACTGCCGCACGCTTACGCGAGCTGGACGATTCGATCCGTCCAATAGGACGCAGGCGCCTGTGGGCTCAACCCGTCCGGATCTACCGATGGCCGGGTGATGTGCCATAGAGGATGCACTGCCGACGAGGAGCGTGCTCCGAAGCGCCATCCCGATTGGTGACTTAGCCCTAGGATCGACCCCGAGCCAAACCAAGGAGAGACATGGTTGCCGCAAACATCACGCGAACGAACTTTCGCGTTGCAGACTTCCTGTCGTGGCAAAGGGGAGGAGAACTGCAGCTAAGCCCGGCCTTTCAGCGCCGATCTGTCTGGAATCCCAGCCAGAAGTCCTTCTTGCTCGACACGGTCGTCCGAGGCCTGCCGATCCCAATTGTCTTCATCCGAGACTCTATCAACCTCGAGACCCGGACCAGCATCAAGGAGATGGTAGACGGCCAACAGCGGATCCGTTCCCTCCTCTCGTTCGTCGATCCAACCTGCTTGCCCGACTATGAATCCACCCGCGACGCATTCACTATCCGGGCGGTCCACAATGCCCCGTTGGCCGGCAAAGCGTTCGACCAATTAGCCCCGTCTGTCCAGCGGGACATTCTGGGATACGAAATGAGTACACACATTCTCCCACTGGAATTCGAAGACCGCGACGTGCTTCAGGTTTTTGCAAGGATGAACTCCACCGGCTTAAAACTCACTCCGCAGGAGTTGCGAAACGCCCAATACGCTGGCGACTTTAAGACCGTGGCATATGAGTTGGCGACAGAGCAACTCGACCGCTGGAGAGAATGGGGCGTCTTTACAGAGGACCAAATCTCCCGAATGAAGGAGGTCGAGGTCGTCAGCGATCTTCTAATGAATATTGTTCGTGGCCTAACCGGAAAAACCCAAACAAGGATCGAAAAATTCTACGCCGACCACGACGCAGAATGGGCTGAAAGTGGGCGTGTGGCAAGCCGGTTCCAACACACGATGGAGACAATCAGCAAGGTTCTGGGATCAGAGTTTAGGTCCACCGCATGGCGGAGCGAGGTAAACTTCTTCACGCTCTTCTGCGTTGTCTACGACATCGAATGGGGTCTCGGCGCCAAACTCGCCAAAGCATCCCCAAACAGGCTTCCACCCGGCGCTGGGTCAAAACTACTCGACATCGGAGTAAAGCTCCGCGAGGGCAACGTGCCGAAGAAAGTACTTGACGCTATGCAGCGCGCGTCTGCCGACCTTGGACGGCGGCGAACTCGATTTGAGTACGTGAAGAATGAACTCCAAGCCAGCTAGCGAGGTTGCGGATGCCTGTTCTCGCCGCGCGAGGTACCTCTCACACTACGCCCGGAGGATGGTGGCGCGCTGCAATAATGACGCCGATAAAAATCAGGTATTCGCCGGGGCATATGTCTCCTACCTAACCTTCTTCGAGGCTCAATTAGAAGCACTGTTCGTGGGCTTAATCACAGGATCGCACTCTCATCCAAACCCAGCAATCAAGGCGACTCTTCCGATGCCAAATCGGAGAATCGCAAAATCGATGATAACAGGCGGAAGGAACTACGTTGATTGGTTGCCATATAACGCGCACACAATGAAGCGGGCGCCGGTCTTTCTGGTCGAGGGAAAGCCCTTCACTGACCTCAGCACTGTTCGACGGTCGACACTCGACAACGCGTCAGTCCTTAGAAACGCCCTCGCCCATCAAAGTGATCACGCTCTTAGAAGATTCGAAGTTGAATTCGTGAGAGGAAGGATCCTCCCGGTTTCACAACGGAGGCCTCCGGGATATCTGCGCGGCGCGCACTCTCTGGGACGAAATCGACTGGAGGTACAACTCTCGGAACTAGTCGCGATCATGGGGGAACTCACCATCTAACGAGATAACGAGAGGCAGGCACAGAGAGCGCTTTGTCGCACGTCGCTCCCACCGTATGGAGAGTCCGCGCATGAACTCCTATCCTGAAGTATGGCTACCCATCCTCCTACCAGTACCGTCATCACCCTGCCTCAGTGGATCTGGGGTGGCGCACCCGCCCGATTCCTCGAAGTGGCACGGCTTCATGTGATCAGCGATCCGTCGCTAGCCGCAGATGAGTATCGCGTAAAGACACTTGAGCGCGGCACCGGCAAGCGCCCTGGCCTCGTCACGGTCCGCCAACTAGCCGGCCCACCTCTCAGCGGGACCGACTACGGGTCACTCGGCAGTGCAGAGACCGAGGGCTCGGAGGCTCAGGTAGATGTCGCGCGTCGGCGCAAGACGCATCTGCGACTCGAAAGAGCCGAACGATTCGCTGACAAAAGCGGTGCCGCCGGGTTCGTGGCGCCCGGATTATCGCTGCACCAACTTCAGACCACGGTGTCCGCCCCTGGAGCATTGGCTGAGACTGTCCGCCTGATCGTTGATGACATCAGTTCTGTCGAGTTTTCCGATGGAGAACGCGCCTTTCCCAATACGGGTGCATTCTACATTCGACGAGATCCAGCCCTTGTGCATCGAGCGACGATCCCGCCGATCCTGGTGCGGGTCGCGCACGACGATAGGCTCCAACGGGCCGATCTCAATGAGATCAAGGCCGCAAATAGGCGCGGGGAAGCCATCTTTGCGGCATCGAGCAAGCTGAGTGACGGGATGGCGTTGCTCGACGGATTCTTGGCGCCTCTGCTCGGCGCGCTGACGCCGTACGTGTGGGCATTCTCGGCGACGCGCCGGTCTGGGACCATTGTCTATACGCTCGGCGAAGCGATTTCTGGCACGGCAGGTGATGCGGTCGAACCGCTGCACCTCTTACCGTCGCAAGGCGCATTGGCCGCAGCGCCCCGACCTGCCTTGTCGGCCCGAGCCGCTAGTGCAGCTGTCCTGTGGTGGACCCGTCGCCTCGACAAGACGTTGAGCGTGGTCTCGGACCCAACGGTCTTTTCCAGCTCATCCGGCCGATACCTCCCGAACAATCATCAGCACGCCATCCTCAGCTTCGAGCAACTCTTCCGGAGGGTAGGCGCGATTCAGCGATCACATCGAGACGACGACGCCCGCCGAGTCCTGCTGTTTACTGTGCTCGACACGCTCGAACGTCTCACCGATCGCCGACTCACCGACATGTGCATGCTTGCTTTCGCCCAGCGGACGCTTGACCGAGTTCGAGGAGACATTCCGGCTGACGCAGCAGAGGTGCTGCTCCCGGCGGCCGAGCGAGCCGTGCTCGCCCTGGGGAAAGTACAAGACGGCTTCTATCTCCGCCGCCAGACAGGTGCCTCCACTATCGACTTCGTCCTGACGGACGGGACACCCGAGCGTTACACCCCCGAGGAAGCAGCGGCCGAGTACATTCGCGTTCTAAGGAATGCCACTCACGGCCATGGATCAAATCGCAACGACGCCGTCCCTCGTACCGACGCACTCCTAGCGCATCATGATGGCTCACTTGACCACGATCTGCCGCTGCTCGGGTACCTCTATCTGCTGGATCTGGTCTCGAAGCCAGCCCTATTGCGCCGCGTCCTGTCCACCTCCGTCAAAGACTGAACGCTGTCGAGGGCGTGACGGGCATGGCCTCCGCGTCCGCTCGTGTGACCGTCGAGTCTGAGCGACCAGAGTCACGCCGTCCACAGAAAGCAAGTCCCGATGTCCTGCAGAGGGGCTTTACACAGCCTCGTCAGCGGCGCAGCCCGTGCCCGCTGTTTCTCCGTGACCGGTGTTCAGCCAGGTCGATCACCTCCGCACGCGTGCCAACGTCGTCCTCGAGAGCCGCCCATCGACGGATCCAAGCGGCGGCGGTGCCGACTTCAGATGCCGCAGCTGCTGCCGGATTCTGACCGTAACTCTTGTGTAGGCCCTGCTTAAGAAGGATAGGAGTCTCGTTGGCCACTTCAACGGGCTCATCGCGCGACCAGCCAGAGCTGGAACGCTGGATGTACAGGCTCTTCGCTCGGTGAGCGTCCAACAGCCCTAGTTCTTCTCCTCGTTTGACGATCATGTCGACGCGTACGCCGAACTCGGACTTGATACGAAGATATCCATGCAGGTTGAGAGTCGGGCTGATCTGCTCCTTCATATCTGACGCCGGGAGGAGCATCGCTCGAGCGAATCGGTCGGCGCGCTTCTCGACGATGTCGCGCCTCCTCATGACGGGTGCCGTGATGCCTCGGTCCATTAGGATGTGGCCAAGCTCGTGCATGACAGTGAACCGCTTTTCGGCTCCTTCGAGCGCCGTTACGACGGCGACCAGCGGGCGCGACGCAGAAGCATGTGGCATGGATATTCCGACATGGTCTTGGCGCGCTCGTTCCATCACGATCTCGTCTAACGCGTCTACTACGCCGATGCCGTACCTCTCTAGGCATCGGATGGAATTGAGGACTGGCCCCGACGAGCCTAGGCCCATGCAGGCACGCATGATCGCTGCGAGCCCATCGATGTCATCCGGGTCGAAGTCATTCTCGTCAGGGAACTCAGCCGTTCGATAGGCAGTACCTTCAGACACCGTCCGGAATACACGTGACGCTTCCTTGTGAAACCGTGAGATGCGCTTCTCGTCCGCCACCGTTGCGTTGGCGTTCTTCTTGAACGTCTGGACCGCTTCGTCCAGGTGCATAGGAACCACGCTGAAGAAGGTGCGCGGAAGGTCAAAATGGGACGCCGCGCGAAGCATAAGGTCCTCGGGGAATGGCTTGTAGCCCCTCTCGACCTTCGACAGGAATGACGTTCCCACCTCCAGGATCTCTGATAGATCAAGGAGTCGGAGCCCGAAGAGTTCACGCAGTGCGACCAACCGCTCGCCGTTGCCCTGGGCGTGAAGGTCAGTTGGCATCGATCTCACCGGTCGCATCAATCTGGTACGAGTACAAGTCGTCGTTGTCGTCCTCCCCAGCGAAGCGCCTGTGGGTGAACACAGTGGTGGGAGATGTGATTTCGAAAGAGAGATCCGTTGGTACCACCTGGCCGAACGCCCCTGGCGCCGTGGTGTGCACGGCCCGCAACGTGAACGCGTCGTGCAGGACTCGACCATTCCCGTCCTTGCGGTAATCCCACAACAGCAGCATGTCGATCGGCTTGCCCTCAGGCCAGACTGGTTGCTCTACCTCGAAACTGAGGGCCTCCTGGACAGACCTAGCATCGCTGTATAAGAGGCGGTCCGGTCTTGTGCGGTTCGCCGGCGGGACGCCACCCGGATGAACCCGTCGATTCTCTTTCATTACTTTCATCCGGACGCCGTGCTCAGGGATCACGAGGTGGGTTTGGCCGTGCAGGCGCGTGTTCCCGTCGATCGACCACAGACCGAGGTCTTGCCTTGCGCAATAGTCTCGGAGGTCCGCCTTGATAGTGAGCGAGTACAGGTACCCGTGGTCCGCTCGCCCGATACCCCCGAGGCGGGTGCTCACTTTGACGAAGGCCTCCGCCATCCCGGGATGAAGCACTGGCGCCAACGCCTGAACTTGAGTTTCGAGTAAGTCCTGCAAAGTGAGGGTCAACGTCCCGCCCTTCGATCAACGGAGGGACAAAATGTCCCCCTCAAGTAAGGAGGCTACACGAAACCGTCCCTACGATGACCTTGACGCGCGGGGTGGGTCTCACTGGCGGGGCGCGCGCTCAACGAGGGTCGTGGCATTGGAGCCAAGTGCGGCAGCGCTGCCAAAGACATTGCGGTGGCGCCGCAGACTATCGAGGAGCGGCGCGAAGTGACCAACTAGGAGGCGGGCTCATGCATTCTGCGGGTAGCGACCCAACGGATCGCGGCTGATCCGCCCTCTCTGCCGCGATCCGCCCTTCCGCGAGGCAACACATTTCGCGGCCCAGGACGCGCTCATGCTGATGAGCGAGCGCTTTGCCCCACCGCCGTGGTCGCACGCGCCCGTGAGGTCGGTCCATGCGTGAACCTAGGAGACGGGTGCGGTCGGCATCGCTCGACTGCAGCAGTTCGGGCGGCGTATCGGGGCCACACCGGCGGCTCGCTGACTCCCGAGATCTTGAAGCCCGCGACAGTGAACGACTCCGACGTAGCGCTCGGCGACCGGTACCATCGTCGGAGTCGCGGAGACACCATCAAAATCGTACTCCTCTTCGTCGGCGTCGCAGCCAAGGTGGTTCGGTCTTCGTTGGCTCCTTCGGCCGGGTCCATGGAATGTGCCCGGATCTCGGCTTCGTCGAATTCAAGATCGCCCTCGGCGGGTGGTTCGCTGTGGACGCGGCTTTCGGGAAACACGTCTTCCTCGCGTTCGTCGCCGTGGATGCCTGAGATCGCTGACATGTGAATCGCCTCGATTCTGGCTGGATCTCTCACGTCCCTGAGTCCGGGGTAGGTCGGCGGCACTCAACCATCGTGATCAGTGACGCTCGGCCGTCGCTGTCCGCGTGAGCGTGCGGTCTAGGTCGTTGAGGACCTCGGACCAGGTGGTCTCGGTGGACGGCTCGCTGTGGGCGAATGTGCCGGCGATCTCGAGGGTGATGTAGCCGTGGATGAGGCTGGACATCAGGCGGACGGCGTACGTCTCGTTGGTCTCGGCGATGTCGTAGCTGCGGACGACGGTGAGGGCCAGGTCGGCGTTGCGGCGGCCGGCGGTGATCGCGGCGGCCACCGAGTCCGGGATCTCCGCGGCCGGATCGGCAGCGGGTGGGACGCGCTGGCGGGTGGTGGCGTCGTAGCGGCCGGGTGAGCGGCGGGCGAAGTCGCGGATGGCGTTGGCGTATGCGACGAGGAGGTCGCGGCCCTCCCCTGCGGCCAACGCGGTGCTCGTGGTGTCGGCGAGCTCGTCGAGGACGTACGCGGTGACGGCGGTGCGGAGGTCGGTGGCTCCGGAGATGTGGGAGTAGAGGGTCGGCGACCTGACTCCGAGATGGCGCGCGAGGACCGAGATCGTGACGGCGTCGAAGCCCAGCTCGTCGGCCAGGTCGGCGGCGGCCGCGATCACGGCGCACCGGTTCAGCCCTGGACGGCCCATCAGCACCCTCCCGATAACGAATTGCCTAACAGTTGTAGGAAACCTAGCATGGTTGGTATGAAGCCGCTGACCGAGACCGACGTACGCGCATCGTTCGTCAACCTCACCAAGGGTGCGACCAAGCGCCTCAACCTCCCCGCTGACCTGGCCGAACGGCCGTGGGACGACCTTGACTACCTCGGCTGGCAGGACCCGAAGGCACCGCAGAACCACTACCTCGTCACCGAGCACGACGGCAGGCTCTGCGGTATTGCCCTCCGCGCCTCGCGCGAGTCGCGAGGGGCTCGGAAGACGATGTGCGCACTGTGCGCGTCGGTCAGTGACGTCGCGCTGCTGGTCGCCTCCCGCGCCGGTCGCTCCGGACAGGACGGCAACTCCGTCGGCACCTACATCTGCGCCGATCTCGACTGCTCCCTCAAGGCGCGCAACAAGCGCAGGCTCGACAGCCCGGTCATCCACGAGACCCTCAGTGCCGAGCAGAAGGTCGACCGGCTGGTCGGCAACCTCGACTCGTTCGTCGCGCGGGTGCTCCGGCCTGCCTGACAGGCTCACCCCGAGCGTTTTCAGCTCTTTGGGTGTCGAGTGGCCCCGCTGGTCGAGCCGCCGGAGCCGCTAGGCGTAGGCGTGTCGAGCGATGTATCGAGCTTGTCGAGATGACCAACACAGTCCCCTGTCGCGCTGGATGGGACTGTGTTGGTCTCGACACGCTCGGCCGCGGGCGGCCTCGCGGCTCGACCAGCGGGGCGATCAAGGGCTCGCGGCTCGACCAGCGGGGGGCTCAGCACTCGATGACGTTGACCGCGAGGCCGCCGCGGGAGGTCTCCTTGTACTTGACCTTCATGTCGGCCCCGGTCTCGCGCATGGTCTTCAGCGCCTTGTCGAGGCTGACCTTGTGGGAGCCGTTGCCGTTGAGGGCGAGGCGGGCTGCGTTGATGGCCTTCACGCTGGCGATGGCGTTGCGTTCGATGCAGGGGATCTGCACCAGGCCACCCACCGGGTCGCAGGTGAGGCCGAGGTTGTGCTCGATGCCGACCTCGGCGGCGTTCTCCACCTGCTCTGGGGTGCCGCCCAGCACCTCACAGAGCGCACCGGCGGCCATCGCGCAGGCGGAGCCGACCTCGCCCTGGCAGCCGACCTCGGCGCCGGAGATCGAGGCGTTCGTCTTGCACAGGATCCCGATGGCGGCGGCGGTGAGCAGGAACCGGACGATGCCGTCCTCGATCGCGGCCTCGTCCAGCCCGGCGGCAGGCGCCACGAAACGTACCCAATAGTGCAGGACGGCGGGCACGATGCCGGCCGCGCCGTTGGTGGGAGCGGTGACGACCCGGCCGCCCGAGGCGTTCTCCTCGTTCACCGCCAGGGCGAACAGGTTGACCCAGTCCATGACCCGGAAGGGGTCCTGGGCGCCGGCTCCGGACGCCAGGTCGCGGTAGAGCAGCGGTGCCCGGCGCGGGACCCGCAGACCCCCAGGAAGTACGCCGTCACTGACCGGATCACGGTCGCAGCCGGCCTGCACGCAGTCGGCCATCACCCGCCAGATCTCCAGGAGACCGGCGCGGATCTCGTCGTGCGTACGCCAGGTCAGCTCGTTGGCGCGCATGAGGTCGGAGACCCGGAACCCCTCGCGCTCGCAGGTGCTGAGCAGCTCGGCGCCGGTGGTGAAGGGAAACCGGACGCGTGAGTGATCGGGCACGATCCGCGCGGCGCCGGACGCGTGCTCGTCGACCACGAAGCCGCCGCCGACCGAGTAATAGGTCCGCTCTCGGCTCACCTCCTCTGAGGCGTCGTAGGCGGTGAACACCATGCCGTTGGGGTGGCCCGGCAGGCTCTTGCGCCGATGCATCACCAGGTCGGTTTGGCTGTCGAAGCGGATCGGCCGATGGCCTCCCAGCGACAGCTCGCCACGCTCGCGGATGGCCGCCACCCGCTCTGACGAAGCTCGGGTGTCGACGGTCGCCGGCTCTTCCCCCTCGAGGCCCAGCAGCACCGCGCCCTCCGAGCCGTGCCCGTGTCCGGTCGCGCCGAGCGACCCGAACAGCTCGGCCTTCACCCGGGTGACCGCGTCCAGCTGCCCGTCCGCGACGAGGCCGTCGACGAAGATCTTCGCGGCCCGCATCGGCCCCACGGTGTGGGAGGAGGACGGCCCGATCCCGATCGAGTACAGGTCGAAGGTGCTCAAGGTCATCGCCACGACGGGAGTCGCGACGCCGCTGAGGTCAGCGGTCACGGCGTTTCACTCCTCGATCAGAGCGTCGTAGGCCGCGGCGTCGAGCAGGTCGGGAGCGCCCGAGACACGCATCTCGAAGAGCCAGCCGGCGCCGAACGGGTCGCTGTTGATCAGTGCGGGATCCTCGACGACGGCCGGGTTGATCTCGAGGATCTCGCCGTCGGCGGGCGCGAAGAGGTCGCTGACGGACTTCGTCGACTCCAGCTCGCCGCAGCTCTCTCCCCCGGTGATCTTGCTGCCCACCTCGGGCAGCTCGACGAAGACGATGTCGCCCAGTGCCTCGGTGGCGAAGGCGGTGACGCCGACGCGCGCGACGTCGCCGCGGGTCTCGATCCACTCGTGCTCGGCGGTGTACGACAGGTGGGTCGGGTTGCTCATGGCGGTGCTCATTTCTTGGAGTAGAAGGGAAGGTCGACGATCTCGGCGTCCTCGCGGCTGCCGCGCACATCGACGTGGACCTTGGTGCCGACGGCAGCGAGGTCAGGCCTGACGGACGCCATCGCGATGGGACGTCCGAGAGTCGGCGACGGGGAGCCGCTGGTCACGACGCCGATCTCGTCGCCGGTGGCCGGGTCCACGATGGCGTAGCCGGCCCGGGGAGAGCGGCGCCCGGCGGCCACCAGGCCGACGAGCACGCTGCGCGGGCCCTCCTCGCGGCGTACGGCCAGGGCGGCATCGCCGACGAAGCCGTCGGGCTTGTCGAAGGAGACGACCCGGCCGAGACCGGCCTCGAAGGGCGTCGTGTCGCGGCTCAGCTCGTGACCGTAGAGCGGCATGCCGGCCTCGAGCCGGAGGGTGTCGCGGCAGGCGAGCCCGGCGGGCTGCAGCCCGTGCGGCGTACCTGCCGCGGTGATGGCCTCCCAGACAGCAGCGGCAGACGAGGGCGCGCAGTAGATCTCGAAGCCGTCCTCGCCGGTGTAGCCGGTGCGGGCGAGCAGGACGTCGACCCCGGCGACCGTGCCGGCGTCGATGGCGTAGTACTTCAGGGACGGGACGTCCAGGTCAGTCAGGGCTGCGACGATCGCCGCCGAGGCGGGTCCCTGGACCGCGACCAGCGCCCACTCCGCGGAGGCGTCGCGGACCACGGCGTCGTACCCCTCGGCCCGCTCGGCCAGAGCCGGGGCGACCACGTGGACGTTGCTCGCGTTGGCGACGACGAGGTAGCGCTCCTGCTCGAGCCGGTAGACGACCAGGTCGTCGATGATGCCGCCGTCCTCGGCGCACACCATCGAGTAGCGGGCGCGGCCGAGGCCGATCTTCGACGGCCGACCGACCAGGGCGCGGTCGAGGGCGCGTCCCGCCTCGGGGCCGGTCACCTCGATCTCGCCCATGTGAGAGAGGTCGAAGAGGCCCGCGGTGGTGCGTACGGCATTGTGCTCGGCGGTCTCCGAGCCATAGCGGACCGGCATGCTCCAGCCGGCGAAGTCGGTGAACGAGGCACCGAGCGCCTGGTGGATCTCATGCAGAGGGGTAGGGACGGGTGAGGTCATTGCGCGGGAGGCTCCCTGCTGATGGGTGCCGACAGCCGCGGCACCCGTGGACGGGTGACCTCCCCGCTCTGTCATCGCTACCTGAGAGCTTCACCGCCCCGAAGGGGCGATTTGCACCGTGGGTGCAGGACCCATCGGATCCTGTCTTTCCAGAGGTCGCCTCACCACAGCGGTCAGTGGGCCTGAGAGATTCTGGGGAGGTTTGCTCCTTCGGCGCCTCACCCGGGATGGGCAAGGACTCTCCCGCTGCGGTTCAAGTGGCGGATGTGAAGTTGTGCGGCAAACCTAGGTCTGCCCACCTCGGCCGTCAAGATCTGACGACCTACGATGGCCCGATGCCACCGACCAGCGCCAGCAACCGGGTTCCCGTGGTCATCCTCACCGGCCATCTCGGGTCGGGCAAGACCACGCTGCTCAACCATCTGCTGCGCCAGCCCGGCGCGCGGGTGGGCGTGGTCGTCAACGACTTCGGTGACATCAACGTCGATGCCGGCCTCGTCACCGGGCAGGTCGACGAGCCGGCCTCGATCGCCGGTGGCTGCCTGTGCTGCCTGCCCGACGCCGGCGGCCTCGACGACGCGCTGGAGAAGCTGACCCACCCGCGGCTCGCGCTCGACGTCGTCATCGTCGAGGCCAGCGGGATCGCCGAACCCGGCACGCTGGCCCGGCTGGTCCGGTTCAGCGGCGTCGAGCGGGTACGCCGGGGTGGGCTCATCGAGGTCGTCGACGCCTCGGCGTACTTCGACACTCTCGATGACGGCCGGGGCCCGGCGCCGGTCCGGTTCGCGGCCGCGTCCCTGGTCGTGGTCAACAAGACCGACCTGGTGCCGGCTGATGACCGGGACGAGGTCCTGGCCCGCATCGAGCAGCGCGTGCGGGAGCACAACCCCGAGGTCCATGTGGCGTACGCCGTGGGTGGCCGCATCGACCCCCGGCTGGTCTACGACGCCGCGGTGCCCGAGGACCCGCCCGACGAGCTTCCGATCGCCGCACTGCTGCGCGAGGCGGCCGCCTCGCACGAGGCTCATCAGCACGCCCGGGCGGTCACCGTGACGACGCCAGGCACCATCGAGCCGGCTCGACTGGTCGACCTGCTCGAGGAGCCGCCGGCGACGGCGTACCGGGTCAAGGGGACCGTCGCCGTCGCGACCGGCCAGGGGCCGCGCAGCTACCACGTGAACCTGGTCGGCCGCAGCGCCCATGTCGCCGCAGCCAGAGGGACACAAGACGCGACGAGCGAGCTCGTGGCCATCGGCCTGGATCTCGAGACCGATCCCGTCCAGGAGCGCCTCGCGGACGCCCTCGCCCCGGCCGAACGGCCGAGCACCGAGGGCTTACGCCGGCTACGCCAGCTTGTCCGCGTCAGTCTCTGACACCGAGGTCCATCCTCGGACCCGGTGGACGGTCGCCGTCTTCGGGTGGGATCCGGAGGGCGGCCCGATCTCGAAGAGGTCGATCATCAGGAACAGCGGGTAGGTCGGAGCCTGGGGAAGACGTCGTACGACGAGGCCTTCGCAGCCGATGACGGTCTCCTGCCCGTCCCAGATCGCCGTCCAGGTGTGGGCCCGGGTCGCGTCGAACGGGACGGTGACCTCTGCCATGTCGGTGGTCAGGCGTGGGTCATGGTGCGCCTTGACCCCGGAACGGGCGACCGTGGTCGCGCCGATCGCGTCCGCATCGATCTCGAAGATGCAGATCTCTCCGGAATCCTCACCGGAGAGATGCTCGGTGCCGATCAGCCATGCCGCGAGCATGCAGCCGTCGTCCCGGGTCGCGGCGACGGTCACGTCGACGCGACCGCGAGCGGGTGCGAACAGGAGCCGTTGCGGCGTCTCGGTCCGAACCAGGAGTCCGTCCTCCCGGTGACGGTGTGTTCCGCGTACGGAGCCGACCGGACCGGAGTACGCGCCGGTCTGCAGGTTCGAGACCCTCAGCGGTGCGTCCTCGGCTCGCCAGTCGAGCTGGTCGACCTCGATCCGCAGCTCGAGCGCACCCTGGACGAGCCGGTAGCGAGCCTCGGACCGCTCCGGCGTCGTCCAGTGCGGCAGATAGTGCGGGATCCACCACTGCTCGGACAGTCCGCCGGAGAAGTCCTCGTCGAGATCTGGCCGCCGGGCCGGCGGCAGAGGCAGCTCATCGAGCGGCAAGACCATGCTCGATGGTCCCACCCCGACGAGCAGCGGTCACCCCGCCCGGCGCACGATCCGTTCCATGTCGGTGATGATCACCGAGCGCGACTCCAGCCGTACCCAGCCCTTGGCCGCGAAGTCCGCGAGCGCCTTGTTGACCGTCTCTCGGGCCGCGCCCACGAGCTGCGCGAGCTCCTCCTGGGTCAGGTCGTGGCGTACGTGGACGCCCTCCTCGGTCTGCTCCCCGAACCTCTCGGCGAGGTCGAGCAGGGCCTTCGCCACCCGGCGGGGCGCGTCAGCGAAGACCAGGTCACCGATCACATCGTTGGCCCGGCGCAGGCGACCCGACAGCAGGGCGAGCAGCCCACGGGTCACGCTCGGGCGCCCGTCGAGCAGGCCCAGCAGATCGTCGTGCGACAGCGAGGCGAGCTCGACCTGGTCGGTGACGGCCGTGACGGTGGACGAGCGCCGACCGGGGTCGAAGAGCGACAGCTCGCCGAACACCTGGCCCGGCCCCAGGATCGCCAGCAGGCTGTCCTGTCCGTTGGCCGCGGCACGGCTCAGCTTCACCTTGCCGTCCACGACCGCGTAGAGCCGGTCGGCGGCGTCGCCCTCGTGGAACAACACCTCGCCGCGCCGCAGGCGTGTCTGACCCATCATCGCGAGCATCGCCGTCATCGACTCGTCGTCCAGCTCGCTGAAAAGCGGTGCGTGCCGAAGCACGTCTTGATCCATTACCCAGCCGCTCCTGTCATCCTTTTACCGAAGACAACAGCCTAGCCAGACCGGGGCCTCCGACAGCGGATGTGTGTCCCGCATCGCACCCCTGTCGAGTGCGTTCTTCGCCACACCGGACACGGCGGGAAGCCTCGGAGCCCCTGCGTCGTTGAACCTGCCGTGAAGCTCTCCATGCTGGACCGGTCCCGCACGCGGGTGGGGTACGCCGAGGGCGCTGCGCTGACCCACACGATCGATCGGGCGGTGGCGGCAGAGCGGCTCGGCTACCACCGGTTCTGGGTCGCCGAGCACCACGCGGTGCCAGGGATCGCGTCGGGGTCGCCGCCGGTGCTGATCGGTGCGCTCGGCGCGCACACGTCCACGATCCGGCTCGGGTCGGGCGGGGTGATGCTGCCGCACCACCAGCCGCTGGTCGTCGCCGAGCAGTTCCTCATGCTCGACGCGCTCTATCCCGGCCGCATCGACCTCGGCCTGGGACGTACGTTGGGCTTCACCGCACCCGTACGCCGCGCCCTGCGGCAGGATCTCGACGACCCGGACACGTTCGCCGAGGACATCGAGGAGCTCCGCGGCTACCTCGACCGCACCGCGGCGGTCACCGCCCGCCCGGCCGCCGCCCACCAGATCCCGATGTTCGTGCTGGCGACCGGGAAGGGCGTCGCGCTCGCTTCTCGGCTCGGGCTGCCGGTCGTCGTGGGCGGTCCGGTGCTGGACAGCCCGCGGCTGGACGAGGTCTTGGGGGCGTACCGGAAGGACTTCCGGCCCTCGTCGCGGGCCTCCGAGCCTTCGGTGATGATCTCCGTCGACGTGCTCGTCGCCGACACCGACGCCGAGGCCGCCGAGCTCGCCCTGCCGGAGGCGTGGGCGATGGCCCGGTCGCGGCAGACCGGCGAGTTCGGACCACTCGAGCCGGTCGCAGTGATCCGGGACCAGGCTTGGTCGAACCAGGTGCGCGAACGGGTCGAGGCACACCTGGCGCGTACGACCGCGGGGTCTGCCGAGACCGTCCGCCGTCGTCTCGACCAGCTGGCCGAGGCCACCGGAGCCGACGAGCTCCTCGCCTTCACCTCCACCTACGACCGCGACGCCCAGCTCGCCTCCGACGCCGCGCTCGCCGGGATCCTGACCGGGACTACGAGCCGGAGCTAGTGGTCAGAGTGTGGGCGACCTCCAGGAGGAGGCGGCCGAGCTCGTGCTGACGCGGCGGTCCGAGGCGGGCCTCGATGCCGGTGATGCTGAGCGCTCCGTACGGCTGCCCGTGGGCGTCGAAGACGGCGGCGCCGAGGCCCCAGCTGCCGACCACGATGAGGCCCGGGTTGACCGCGAAACCGCGTTCGCGGGTCGCGGCGACACGTTCGCGCAGGGCGTCGGCAGAGTGCTGGTCGCCGTAGGCGCCGACGAGGTCGGTGCGGGCCAGGTAGGCCTCGCGCCGCGACTCCGGGAGGAAGGCGAGGATCACCAGGCCGGCCGAGGCGACCCCGAGCGGGAACCGGATGCCTTCGTGGAGCACGTGGGAGCGGATCGGGAAGCTGCCGTCCTCGCGCAGTACGCAGACCGTCTCGTCACCGCGCCGGATCGAGAAGAAGGCGCTCTCCCCCGTCTCCCGGGCGATGCGCAGCACGGCCGCCCGGGCTGCTGGGGTGATGTCGTGGCGGGTGGTCGCGGCGGCGCCGAGCAGGAAGCACTCCGGACCGAGGTGCCAGGTGCCGGTGTCGTTGTCGCGCTCGACCAGCCCCTCCTCCTGGAGTGCGCTGAGCAGCCGGTGGGCGGTCGGGCGCGGGATGGCGGCTGTCGTCGCGAGATGGGTGGTCGTCGCGCCCTCCGGCTCGCGCGCGGCGAGCAGCCGCAGCAGGTGCGCGCTGCGGCGGATCACGCTGGGACCGGGTTCCATGGGACGTACGATAGGTGACGTCCACTCAGTGAACGCATCTGCGGCAGCGGGGTCGGTCAACGAAAGATCGAGCGTGAACTCGCGCTCATCTATTGACCGAACGGCCCGCCCACCATTGACTGATCATCATGGACAAGGTCATCTCCTCAGCCGCCGAGGCGGTCGCGGACATCCCGAACGGAGCGACCCTCACGGTCGGCGGTTTCGGGCTGTGCGGCATCCCGTCGGTGCTCATCAATGCTCTGCTCGAAGCCGGTGTGACCGACCTCGAGGTGGTCTCCAACAACGCCGGCGTCGACGACTGGGGCCTGGGCCTGCTACTCGGCGCCGGACGCCTGCGGCGGGTCGTCGCCTCGTACGTCGGTGAGAACAAGGAGTTCGCGCGGCAGTACCTCTCCGGTGACCTCGAGGTCGAGCTGACCCCGCAGGGCACGCTCGCCGAGCGGATGCGCGCCGGCGGCTCCGGCATCGCCGCGTTCTACACCCGCACCGGCGTCGGCACGCAGGTGGCGCAGGGCGGGCTGCCGTGGAAGTACGACGACGCCGGCAACGTCATCAAGACCTCGCCCGAGAAGCCGGTGATGACCTTCGAGACGCCCGACGGCGAGAAGGAGTTCGTCCTGGAGGAGGCCATCGTCGCCGACTTCGGCATCGTCCGCGCCTGGAAGGGCGACCGCCACGGCAACCTCCTCTTCAAGGACTCCGCCCGCAACTTCAACCCGCTGGCCGCGATGGCCGGACAGGTCACGATCGCGGAGGTCGAGGAGCTCGTCGAGCCCGGCGAGATCCCACCGAACGATGTCCACCTCCCCGGGGTCTACGTCCACCGCGTGGTTCCCCTGACCCCCGAACAGGCCGCCGACAAGCGCATCGAGAAGAGGACGGTCCGCTGACATGGCATGGACACGTGAAGAGATGGCCGCCCGCGCCGCCGCGGAGCTCGCCGACGGCGACTACGTCAACCTCGGCATCGGGCTGCCGACGCTGGTGCCCAACTACGTCCCCGACGACGTCGAGCTGGTGCTGCAGAGCGAGAACGGCATCCTCGGCACCGGCGCCTACCCGACCGAGGACGCCGTCGACCCGGACCTGATCAACGCCGGCAAGGAGACGGTCACCGTACGCAAGGGGGCGAGCTTCTTCGACTCCGCCACCAGCTTCGGGATGATCCGTTCCGGCAAGATCGACGCCGCGATCCTCGGCGCCATGCAGGTCTCTGCTTCCGGCGATCTGGCGAACTGGATGATCCCCGGCAAGATGGTCAAGGGCATGGGCGGCGCGATGGACCTCGTCCACGGCGCCAAGAAGGTCGTCGTGCTGATGGAGCACGTCGCCCGCGACGGCTCCTACAAGATCGTCAACGAGTGCTCGCTGCCCTACACCGGCCTCGGCGTCGTACAGCGCATCATCACCGACCTCTGCGTCCTCGACATCACCCCCGAGGGCCTGCGCCTCGTCGAGCTCGCCCCCGGCGTCACGCTCGGCGAGGTCGAGGAGAAGACCGAGCCGCCGATCCTCCGCTGACGGGCCGAGAGGTCAGCGGCGTCGGCCGAGATGTCACCCCGGTGACGTCTCGGCCGACGTGCGTGACGGCTCGGCCGACGGGGGTGACGTCTCGGCCGACGTACGCGCCTTCTCGGCATCTGCGAGAATGTGCGGCGTGGAATTGAGGGTGGTGCGGCCTACGCGTGGGAGCGTGTGGCTGGCGCTGCTCGCGGCCATCGAGATCACCACGGGATCGAGCCTGGCCCACTTGGCCGGCGGCGGGGAGCTGCCGGACGCGTTGTGGCTGGTGGCGACCGGGTTCGCCGCATTCGGCGCCGGGGTCGTCGTGCTGCAACGACGGGTCGGGATCGTCTTGGGGGCGGTGCTCGCCGGCGCGGCGCAGCTGGGGATGCACGAGGCATTCGAGGCGTACGCGGCACCGGCTGCCCACATGCACAACGCCGGCTCGGGCGACACCTCGATGCTGGTCGCGCACGCCGCGGCCGCGGTGCTCACCGTCGTCGTGTGGGTGCTGCACCGACGGGCCTGGCAGGTCATCTCCGGGGCGCTCACGCCGACCCGGAACCCGATCCCGTTCCGCCTGCCGGTACAGGCGCAGCCGGTCGTGCCGCGCACCGGGCTGTGGACGTACGTCGCTGCTGGCCGGGGTCCGCCGGTCCTCGCCTGAGGACCCGACCCCGTCAACTGGGCATCGCCCATCAGCAGACACTCCACAGAAAGCAACAACATGTCTCGACGTACCCTCACGCGCCTCGGCGCGCCCGCCGCCGCTGCCGCGGCCGTCATCTTCCTCGTCGCCGCCCCGGCCTCCGCGCACGTCACGGTCACCCCGACCGAGACGGCGGCCGGCGCGTACACCGTGCTGACCTTCAGCAACGGCCACGGCTGCGAAGGATCGCCGACCAAGCAGGTCACGATCCAGGTCCCCGAGGGGATCAACGACGTGACGCCCACGCGGCAGCCGTTCTACGACGTCAAGGTCGTCACCGAGAAGCTCGCCGAGCCGATCGAGGACGCCCACGGCAACAAGATCACCGAGCGCGACTCGACCGTCGTCTACACGTCCAAGACGCCGCTGCCCGACGGTCAGCGTGACGCGTTCGAGGTCTCCCTGCAGCTGCCCGAGGAGGAGGGCACGCTCGCCTTCCCGGTCATCCAGACGTGCCTGAAGGGCGAGACCGCCTGGGTCGAGGAGGCTCCCGAGGGCGCCACCGAGGAGCCGGAGAACCCGGCGCCGTCCTTCGAGGTCACCGCGGCCGAGTCCGAGGACGGTCACGGTGCCGAGGAGTCGGCCGAGAAGGCCGAGCCGGTCGCCGCGGATATCGAGGACGGCGACGACGGCAACCTGTGGGGTGCTATCGGTGCCGGCGCAGGCATCCTCGGCCTGATCGCGGGCACGACCGCCCTCGCGCTGGGACGTCGTAAGGCGTGAGTGCTCCCCTGACGCGCCGGCCGGGCCTCGACCGGCCGGGTCGGCGCGCCGTGGGGCGGTTGCTGGTGGTGCTCGCTGCCGCTGCGTACGCCGTCCTGCTCGGCACCTCGCCCGCCCAGGCGCACGCCAGCCTCATCGGGACCAATCCCGAGGAGGGTGCGGTCCTGGAACAGGCGCCGGAGACGATCACCTTCACCTTCGACGAGGCGGTGACGCTGCCTCCGGCGGGCGTGACGGTCTACGACGCGAAGGGCGAAGAGGTCACCTCCGAGGCGACCGCGAGCGGCACCGAGATGCAGGTCGCGCTCGCGGAGGCGAGCAGCCTCGGCGACGGCACCTACGTGGTCGCCTGGCGCGCGGTGTCGGCCGACGGTCACCCGATCTCGGGCTCGCTGACCTTCGCGGTCGGCGCCCCGAGCCTCAGCGTCGCCCCGCCTCCGTCCACGGAGCCGTCCAGGGCGACGGCGGTGATCCACGGGGCGCTCCAGTTCCTCCAGTACGCCGCACTGCTGCTGGTCGTGGGCCTGGTCTGGTTCCGAGCGGTGATCATCGGCGAGCACCGCATCCCCGACCGCGCCACCGCCCGGGTCCAACGTGTCGAGGTCCTCGCCGGCATGGTCGCCGTGGTCGCGCTGGTGGCCCTCGCGCCGGCCAGCGGCGCGCTGCAGAGCGAGAGCGGACCGGGAGCGATCCTCACCTTCGACGCCTGGTCGCCGGCCTCGGTCGGCAAGGAGTGGCTCAGTGCGCTGGTGGGGATCGTGGGCATCGCGGCCGCGCTCGCGCTGCGTGAACGGCCCCGCCTGGCTGCGGCCGCGGCGCTGGTGGCGATCTGCTCCCCGGCGCTGGTGGGCCACTCCCGGGCGGTCGTACCCGCCTGGCTGGTCACCGCCACCGACGTCATCCACCTCATCGCCGGCGCGCTCTGGCTCGGCGGCCTCGTCGGTCTCGCGCTGACCCTGCCGCTGATCACCCGGCGCGGCACGGTCGCGGCCGAGATCGTCACCAGGTTCTCCACCCTCGCCGCCGCGTCCCTGGCCGCCCTCGCGGTCTCGGGCGTGCTGATGGGCTGGCGGATCCTCGGCTCCTGGGACAACCTGCTCAACAGCACGTACGGCACGCTGCTGATGACCAAGATCGCCCTGGTCGTCGCGGTGGCGGTGATGGCGGCCGGCAACCGGCTGCTGGTCCTCCCCCGCGTCCGTCAGGCGGCCGGCCACGACGACACCGTCGAGGCCGGCTCGATGCTGCGCCGGGCCGTGCTGATGGAGGCGGGCGTGCTCGTCGTCGTCCTCGGCGTCACCGGCTTCCTGGTCGACCAGCCGCCGCAGGCCGGCGCCGGATCGACCGGGACCGGATCGGCCACGGTCGCGCAGACCAACACCCAGGCAGCGGAACTGGGCGACGACCACCGGGTCTACGCGACGCTGACCCCGGCCGGTCCGGGTCCGAACGTGCTCCGACTGCAGATCCAGGACGCGGCCGGCGAGCCCGTCGAAGCGGCGGCGGTCCCGACCGCCAAGCTGAGGTCCGCCAACGGGAACCAGAACAGTGTCGACCTGGGCAGTCTGGCCCTGAAGACGGTTGCTGCCGGCACCTGGGAGGCAGACGTCGTACTGCCCAAGGGCGGCGTCTGGGAGGCGACCGTCGGACTGCGCCTGGGCGAGTTCGAGAGCCCGCTGGGACTGGTGAAGTTCACCGTCAGACAGTGACTCTCAGACGGTGACGGGGAGCCGGAGCGTGTGGATCATCCCGTCGACACGTACCTGCACGAAGAAGACGTAGTCGCCCGCCTTCGGCGGCTTCACATGGATGCCGAGGCGGGTGCCGTCCTCGCCGTTCTCGGGGCCGCCGAGCGGGTGCAGGTGGATCACCTCGCCCGTCTCCCGGCTGAACGCGGTCACGTGCGCGTAGACCCCGAGATAGGTGCCGAGGTTGACGGGCTTGCCGGCCGGGTCGGAGATCAGCAGGCCGACCTCCTGGTCGATCCCGGGCTTCGGGGTCTCTTCCAAAGCAGCGATCACGGTGCCGTCGTCGGAGCCGGGTACGTCCACCTCGGAAGCCCCCGCGACCTTCGCCGTCGCTCCGAGCATCGCCTGCTCCCCCTTGCCGTCGGGGGTCCGGGCCGCGAACTCGACGACCACCCGGTAGGTGCCGCCCGCGGGCAGCGTCAGGTCGCCCGACCACTCCCCGGGCTCACCCTGGGTCGGGTGCAGGTGCCGGAAGACCTCCAGGTCGTCGCGTACGACGTAGAGGTGGAGGTCCTTGGTCTGCTCCTCGATGTAGTCGGTGACCGGGTCGCCCTCCTTGGTGATCGTGAAGCTCACCTTGCCCGGGGTGCCGGCCTCGGCGGGCAGGCTGACGTCACCGAGCGTGTAGCCGCCCGCGGTCGCGGAGGTCCCGTCGGCGCCCTTGATGGCGGTCACGACCGTCGCCACGTTGGCCGACTCGCTGGGTGAGGTGGGGTCGGCGGCCTCCGGTTCGCCGCCGCAGGCGATCAGGGTGATCGCGAGGCCGAGGGTCAGGACGACAGCAGCAATTCCGACACGCACGGAGCAAGGGTGTCATGAAGCTGGTCAGAACCCGACACCAGGATTGAGAATCCCCAGCGGGTCCAGGGCCGCCTTGATCCGATGCTGCAGGTCGATGGAGTCGGCGCCGATCTCGGGCTCGAGCCACTTGCGCTTGAGCCGGCCGACACCGTGCTCGCCGGTCGTGGTGCCACCGAGCTCGATGGCGAGGGCGAAGATCTCGTCGCCCGCGGCGGTCTCGGCCGGCGGCATCACGCCCGGGACGTCGTCGGGCGACGGGTCCCAGCCGATGACCGGGTGGAGGTTGCCGTCGCCGGCGTGGGCGAGCGTGTAGGTGCGTACGCCGTGCCGCTCGGAGATCTCGGAGATCCGGTCGACCGCCTCGGCGAGCCGGGACCGGGGCACGCAGATGTCCTCGATGAACCAGGACCCCTCCGCCTCGATCGCGGGCAGGACCTGGCGACGCGTCTCGACCAGCCGGTCGGAGGACTCCTCGTCGACACCCTGCTCGATCCAGGTCGCCTCCTTGCCGAGGATCGCCGCGATGGCCTCGATCTCCGTCGCCGCCGCGGGCCCGTCGGCCTGGGCGATGACCAGCGCATCGCCCCGTTCGGCATACCTGGTGCCTGCGAACCGGTCGACCGCCTCGAGGCAGCGCCGGTCGATGAACTCCAGCATCGAGGGCAGCCGCCGGGCGGCGGCGATCTCGGCACAGGCGCGAGCGGCCGCGGCCACCGAGGCGTACGCAGCCGACGCCGTCAACGTGGAGACCGGCCGTGGCTTGAGCCGCAGGGTCGCGCCGACGACGATGCCGAGGGTGCCCTCGGAGCCGACGAAGAGGGCGGTGAGGTCGAGGCCTGCGACGCCCTTCATGGTGCGGCGGCCGGTGTGGATCAGGGTGCCGTCGGCGAGGACGACGTCGAGGCCGAGGACCGCCTCCCGGGTGACGCCGTACTTCACGCACCGCAGCCCGCCGGCGTTGGTCGCGACGTTGCCGCCGATCGAGCAGATCGCCGCCGAGGCCGGGTCGGGTGCGTACCGCAGCCCCACCTCGGCCGCCGCCGCGTCCAGGCGCGCGTTGAGCACGCCCGGCTCGACGACCGCGATCTCGTCGACCGGGTCGAGCTCGAGGATCCGGTCCATCGCGGACAGGTCGACGACGAGGTGGCCGGTGCCGGCCACCGCTCCCCCGGCCAGCCCGGTGCCCGCACCGCGCGGGACCACCGGCACCCGGTGCGCCGAGGCGACCCGCATCGCCGCCTGGACGTCCGCGACGCTGTGTGCCCTCACCACCGCCAGCGGTAGGCCGGCGGCGACCGATCCGGACCGGTCGGTCGAGGCCGCCAGCAGCGAGATCTCGTCGGTCACCACCTCGAAGACGCCGGCGGCGAGGTCGTCGATCAGGGAAATCTGTGACTCCGTCGTCATCCCCCCATTGTGTCGTGAGACGGTCGATTGCAAACCCCTTCCACGCAACCGATACGCTTCACCTCGAGGGGAGTACCTCACCAAGCTCATTCCGGTCAGTACGTCGGTGCCGACACCGTCCCGGAATGGCGCCCCGATCTCGGGGTGAGGGAGACCTCAGACGTTCATCGACACGCCTGAGGAACCCGCATGCTCGATACCATCGCCACGCCCACTCTGTGGGCCGTGACCATCGCCGCCGTCGTGGTGCTGATCGCCCTCGACTTCGTCCTGACCCGCAAGCCCCACGAGGTCTCCATGAAGGAGGCCATCGGCTGGTCGGCGTTCTACATCGCCCTTCCGCTCGCCTTCGGCGTCTGGGTCTGGAACGCCCACGGAAGCCAGACCGGCTTCGAGTACTACACCGGCTACATCGTCGAGAAGTCGCTCAGCGTCGACAACCTGTTCGTCTTCATGCTGCTGCTCGCGGCCTTCGCGGTGCCACGGCACCTGCAGCAGAAGGTGCTGCTCTTCGGCATCGTCGGCGCGCTCGTGCTTCGCGGCATCTTCATCGCGCTGGGCGCCGCGGCACTCTCCCAGTGGGACATCGTCTTCCTGATCTTCGGCGCGATCCTGCTGATCACCGCGGCGAAGATCTTCGCCGAGGCGCTCCAGGGCCACGACCAGAAGGTCGACCCCGAGGAGATGCTCGCCGTACGCATCGGCCGCAAGATCGGCCTGAAGCCGATGGCCATCGTGGTGCTCGCCATCTTCGCCACCGACATCGTCTTCGCCGTCGACTCGGTGCCGGCGGTCTACGGCATCACCGGCGACCCCTACCTCGTCTTCGCCACCAACGCGTTCGCGCTGCTCGGCCTGCGGGCCCTCTACTTCGTGCTCGAGGGCGCCCTGTCCAAGCTGGTCCACCTCTCCTACGGTCTGGCCGCGATCCTCGCCTTCATCGGCATCAAGCTCGGCCTGCACTGGGGCCACGGTCACTGGGACAGCGTCCCGGTGATCCCGACCTGGCTCTCACTGGTGGTCATCGTCGGCATCCTCGCCGTCACCGTCACCACCAGCCTGATCGCCTCCGCGCGCTCCACCGCTTCCGAGGAGGAGCAGCAGGAGCACGCGGAGGTCTGATCGAGCGTTGCCCCGACGTCGGTACAGCCAGGGTCAGTCCAGCGCGAGTCCCTCCGCCGGGCTGACCTTGGTGGCCCGCTTGGAGGGCGCCACGCAGGAGACCAGACCGGCCAGGCCTGCGGCCGCGACCACCGCGATCAGCTGCAGCACCGGCAGCTGGAAGGTGGCGTCGGGCATGATGTCGCCGACCAGGATCTCGCTGCCGCCCCAGGCGAAGAAGACGCCCAGCGCGGTGCCGACGAGGGCTGCCACGGCCGAGAGCAGCACCGCTTCGGCGGCCAGCGTCCGCCGCAGCTGACGCTTGGTCAGGCCTAGCGCGCGCAGCAGCGCGTGCTCACGACCGCGCTCGAGCACCGAGAGACCCAGGGTGTTGGCGATGCCGGCCAGCGCGATCAGCACCGAGATCGCCAGCAGTCCGATCACCGCCCAGGTGAACACGTCCAGCTGCAGCTCGACCCAGGCGCGCTGACCCTTGCCGTTGGTGAGCTCGGCGTCGGGGGCGATCACCCCGATCGCGCCCGCCAGGTCCTCCGGGTCGGCGCCCGCGTCGGCGCGGACCCAGACGGCGTACGTCTGCGGGTCCTCGGTCAGCGTCCGTAGCGTGGCCGTCGAGATCTGCGGGGCTCCGTCGATCTCGCGTACGTCCAGGGTCACCGTCGCGGTCCGGTCGCCGACGACCAGGGTGACCTTCTCCCCAGAAGCCTCGAACGCGTCCTCCACGAAGGCCGAGGCGGCCACCGGGGAGATCACCATCGTGCCGGGCTTCACGGTCATGTCCTGCAGGGCGATGTCTCCGCCCGGCGGGGCGACGACCGGCAGCGGGACGGGCTTGCCGTCGGTGCGCACCGATGCCATCGCCCCCGGTACGGCGACCGCGTCCGCGACGCCCGGGACCGCCTTCGCGTCCCCGGCCACCGAGTCCGCCAGCGGCTTCGACTCGGCCTGGAGCGCGATGTCGATCGGGTGCTGCTGCGCCATCTCGTCCAGGGTGGCGCCGCGGATGGTCGCCATCCCGGTGAGTACGCCGGTGGTGAGGGTGACGCCGACGAGGAGCGAGGCCGCGGTGGCGGCGGTGCGCTTCGGGTTGCGTCCGGCGTTGGCCGCCGCGAGCTTCGCCGGAGAGCCGGCGACCACAGCCAAGGCGGACCCGGCCAGCCGCACCAGGCCGGGCACCAGCGCGGGACCGAGGAGCATCACGCCGATGAAGGTGACCCCGCAGCCGAGCAGCACGATCAGCATCCCGGTCTGCGCGTCGTCCCAACCGACGGCCACGAAGATCGTCGCGATGCCGGCCAGCGCCACGGCCAGACCGAGACCGATCCGGAACATCCCGGCGCCGCGTACGTCGAAGCCCTCCTGCGGCCGCAGCGCGGCCAGCGGGCTCAGCCGCATCAGCCGGCGCGTCGGCAGCCACGAGGCAACCAGCGTGGTGAGCACGCCGAGGACGAACGCGCCCACGAGCCAGGGCCACTCGAAGGCGACGTCACCCAGCGGGGCGGTCTCGGCGAGCTGCCGCACCAGCGCGACGATCCCCCAGCCGAGCAGGACGCCGACCACCAGGCCGAGCAACGAGGCGAGAAGTCCGAGAGCGAGCGCCTCGCGGCGTACCGATCGCAGGACCTGACGCTTCGTCGCGCCCATCGCACGCAGCAGCGCGAAGTCGCGCATCCGCTGGGCGAAGAGGATCGAGAAGGTGTTGGTGATGACCAGCACGGAGACGAACAGCGCGATGAAGGCGAAGATCAGGACCATGTACGCGACGACGTTGACCTCCTTGTTGAGCTGGGTCTGCAGCTCGGTGAGGTAGTCGTCGGTGTTCAGCCAGCCGTCGTCCTTGTCGCCGGTTCCGGCGGTCATGACGGCCTGGACGTACTGGTCGTCCCAGCCCTGCAGCTCGGGCCCGGTGACGTAGATCGGCGAGGACCACATCGACGGGGCGTCCACCAGGCCGACGACGGTGGTCTCGACCGCCGTCTTGCCGCTGCCGACCTTCAGCGTGTCGCCGATGGCGACCTTGTTGGTCTTGGCGGCGTTGGCGTCGACCACGGCCTCGCCGGCGCGGGTCGGGAACCGGCCCTCCTCGAGGTCCTGCCACTGCCAGCGCTTCTCGGTGGAGACCGCGCCGACCATGATGTCCTGGCCGAGCATGGTCTCGTCGGTGCGGACCGGCTGCATCGAGAGGGCCAGCGCCCAGCCGCCCTTCTCGACGTACTTGTCGGTGACCTCGTCGGACGGGAGGTCGACCGCACCCACCGCGTTCTGGAACGGCGCGTCGATGCCCGCGAACAGGCCCGACTTCGTCGCCGAGGTGAGGGCGTTGGTCACCACGATCAGCGCGACCGCGGCGACGACCGCCACGACTGCCGCGGCGTACCGGCGGGCGTATGTCCGCAGGGATGCGAACAGCACCGTCCGCATCAGCGCGTCACCCCTTCGATGTGTCCGTCCATCACGGTGACGATCTCGTCGGCGTACGCCGCGGCGGAGGCCTCGTGGGTCACCATGACCACGGTCTGACCGAGCTCGCGGACGCTGCGGCGCAGGTGGTCGAGCACCTCGGCCGAGGTCTCGGAGTCGAGGTTTCCGGTGGGCTCGTCGGCGAAGAGGATCGCGGGCTGGGTGACCAGCGCACGGGCGATGGCCACGCGCTGCTGCTGGCCGCCGGAGAGCTCGGAGGGCTTGTGGCCCAGGCGCTGGCCGATGCCGAGGGTGTCGGCGATCATCTGCGCCCGGGCGCGGGTCTCGTCGGTCACCCGCTTGCCGGCCAGCTCCAGCGGCAGCTGGATGTTCTGCCCGGCGGTGAGCATCGGCAGCAGGTTGAAGGCCTGGAAGACGAAGCCGATGTTCTCCCGCCGGAAGATGGTCAGCTGGTCGTCGTTGAGGTTCTGCAGCGGCTGGCCCGCGACCGTCACCTCACCGCTGGTCGGACGGTCGAGGCCGGCCAGGCAGTGCATCAGCGTCGACTTGCCCGAGCCGCTCGGGCCCATGATCGCGGTGAACGCGCCACGGCGGATCTCCAGGTCGACGCCACGCAGTGCGTGCACCTCGGTCGCACCCTTGCCGTAGGTCTTGGTCAGGCCCACCGCTCGGGCGGCGGCCGTCATCGTGGGAACAGAGGTCTGTGTCATGCCACCGACCCTCTCGCCACGAGGCGTCAGCCCGCATCGGGCTGGAGGCTGATCCCGGCGTACGACCTGGGGTGGATCGGCAAGGGTCGGCTCAGGGTCATCCCCGGGTGAGGGTCACTCCGTCGGCCAGCCGGTAGGGGTTGGTCGCGACCAGGGCGCCGATCGAGCGGCGCAGCCGGGAGACCTCGGCGCGCACGGTGACGATGTGCTCGGCGTCGCCGAAGACGGCCTCGCTGAGCCCGCGCGCGGTGAGGCCGGTAGGGCCGGCCCGGTCGACGAGGGTGAGGATCTCGACGTGGCGCCGGGTCAGGGTGGTGCGCCAGCGGCCTGATTCCGAGACGACCTCGAGGGTGCCGTCGGGATCGAGCCGGGCCGTCAGGGTTCCTGAGGAGCTGGAGGAGGTCGGCCGCACCAGCCAGCCGCGCTCGCCGACCCGCTCGGGCAGGCACAGGCCCAGGCCCGGGACGGTCAGCATCTTGTCCTGCCGGGGCGCCGCGATGCGGTCGCGGGCGGCCATCCCGGCGTGGTGGGCGACCCAGCCGTCGTCGTCGACGACCAGCAGCGGACCCTCGACGCCGGAGACGACGTGGTCGGTCTCGCGGCGCAGGCGCTCGAGCCACTCCTGGTGGCGGCGCCACAGCGACATCTCGGCCAGCCGTACCGCGCTCTCGACCAGGGCGCCGATCGCCGGGTGCAGGGTCAGCGCGGGCCCGCTGACGTCGACGACGCCGAGCAGGGCTCCGGTGCGGGGGTCGTGGATCGGGGCCGCCGTGCAGTACCACGGATGCTGGGCCTGCTCGAAGTGCTCCGCGGAGAAGAGCTCGACCGGCGCCGCCTCGGCCAGCGCGGTGCCGATCGCGTTGGTGCCGACCGCGCGCTCGGTCCACAGGGCGCCCTCGACGAAACCGAGCTGGTCGGCGATCTTGAGGACCGGCGCCGAGCCCGCCCGCCACAGCACCACGCCCTCGTCGTCGGTGACCACCATCAGGTACGTCGCCGCATCCGCGGCCGAGGTCAGCACCGCCCGCAGGTCGTCGATGACCATCGCCAGCGGCGAGCGGGCTCTCCTGGTCGCGCACTCGGCTGCCGACGGCGTACGCCTGCCGTTGCTGCTCCCGGGCTCCAGGCCCATGCTCATCACGCGGCGCCAGGAGCGCTCGACCAGGATCCGGGGTGTGCTCGGTGGGCGGGTGCCGGACAGGACGGCGTCGTGGACGCGTACGAGATCACGGGCGAGGCGCGGCAGGTCGGCGCCCGCCGGGACTGCTCCGGTCACTGTCATCTGGCGTCCACCTCCGACTCCGAGGGTAGGTCCTCGCTGTGACCGGCGCCACATGCAATCGGCTGCAACCCTTTCTCCGGCGCCCGCGCGGGGGTGTGCTGGGGGCATGACCCAGACACTCGAACCCACTCCCCCGGCCGTTCAGAGCGGCCCGGCGCAGACCTGGCTCGCCGACTTCGAGGCCGCACTGGAGGAACGCGACATCCCCCGGGCCGCCGGCCTCTTCGCCACGAAGAGCTACTGGCGCGACCTCGTCGCCTTCTCCTGGAACATCACCACCGTCGAGGACCCCGCCGGGGTCGCCGACCTGCTCGAGAGCACCCTGGACCGCGTCGACCCCTCCGGCTTCGCACTCGAGGAGCCGGAGGCGACCGCGGACGGTGTGACCACCGCCTGGTTCACCTTCGAGACCGCGATCGGTCGCGGCCGCGGACTGCTGCGCCTCAAGGTCGAGGACGACCGCGCGAAGGCGTGGACGTTCCTGACCACGCTCTACGAGATCAAGGGACACGAGGAGCCCCGGGGCGTACGTCGCCCGAAGGGTGCCGAGCACGGCGTCAACCGCGACCGGGTGACCTGGGCCGAGAAGCGGCAGGCCGAGGCGGAGACGCTGGGCCTGACCGAGCAGCCGTACGCGGTGGTCATCGGTGGTGGGCAGGGCGGGATCGCGCTCGGTGCGCGGCTGCGCCAGCTCGGGGTGCCCTCTCTCGTTATCGACCGCTACGAGCGGCCCGGGGACCAGTGGCGCGGCCGCTACAAGTCGCTGTGCCTGCACGACCCGGTCTGGTACGACCACCTGCCGTACCTGAAGTTCCCCGACAACTGGCCCGTCTTCGCGCCCAAGGACAAGATCGGCGACTGGCTGGAGTCGTACGTCAAGGTGATGGAGGTGCCCTACTGGTCCTCGACCACGGCTACCAGCGCCTCCTATGACGAGGAGGCCGGCGAGTGGACGGTCACCGTCTCGCGCGGCGGGGAGGAGATCGCCCTGCACCCGAAGCAGCTCATCCTGGCCACCGGCATGTCCGGCAAGCCGAACATCCCCGACCTGCCGGGCATGGACGTCTTCCAGGGCGAGCAGCACCACTCCTCCAAGCACCCGGGGCCGGATGCGTACGAGGGCAAGCGGGTGGTCGTGATCGGGTCGAACAACTCCGCCTTCGACATCTGCGGAGCGCTGTTCGAGCACGGCGCCGACGTGACGATGGTGCAGCGGTCCTCGACCCACATCGTGAAGAGCGACACGCTGATGGACATCGGACTCGGCGACCTCTACTCCGAGCGCGCGCTCGCCTCCGGGATGACCACGGAGAAGGCCGACCTGGTCTTCGCCTCGCTCCCCTACCGGATCATGCACGAGTTCCAGATCCCGCTCTACCAGCAGATGGCCGAGCGCGACGCCGACTTCTATCAGCGTCTGGAGAAGGCCGGGTTCCGGCACGACTGGGGCGACGACGGGTCGGGGCTGTTCATGAAGTACCTGCGGCGTGGCTCGGGCTACTACATCGACGTGGGCTCGGCCGAGCTGGTCGCCAACGGTGACGTGAAGCTCGCCCAGGGCCAGGTCTCCCACCTGACCTCGTCGGCCGTCGTTCTCGAGGACGGCACCGAGCTCCCCGCCGACCTGGTCGTGTACGCCACCGGCTACGGCTCCATGAACGGCTGGGCCGCCGACCTGATCAGCGAGCAGGTCGCCGACCGCGTCGGCAAGTGCTGGGGTCTCGGCTCGGACACCACCAAGGACCCCGGGCCGTGGGAGGGCGAGCAGCGCAACATGTGGAAGCCGACCCAGCAGGAGGCGCTGTGGTTCCACGGCGGCAACCTGCACCAGTCGCGCCACTACTCGCTCTATCTCGCGCTGCAGCTCAAGGCCCGGTTCGAGGGGATCGAGACGCCGATCTACAACCTGGCGCCGGTGCACCACCTCGCCTAGGGCCCCGGGATCAGCGGCCGACCAGGCCGGTCTCGTAGGCCAGCACCACCAGCTGGACGCGGTCACGAGAGCCGGTCTTGGCCAGCAGCCGGCCGACGTGGGTCTTCACGGTGGCCTCGGCGACCACGAAGGTCTCGGCGATCTCGGTGTTGGACAGGCCACGGCCGACCAGCGTGAGCACCTCGCGCTCACGCTCGGTCAGCGTCTCCAGCCGCCCCTCGATCGCCGGCCCGGCCGTCGCGGGCGCGGAGGCGGCGAAGTGCTCCAGCAGGCGCCGGGTGGTGCTCGGCGCGACGACCGAGTCGCCGGCGTGCACGGTGCGGATCGCGGTGAGCAGGTCCTCGGGGCGGGCGTCCTTGAGCAGGAACGCCGCGGCGCCCGCCCGGATCGCGGCGAAGGCGTACTCGTCGAGGTCGAAGGTGGTCAGCACGATCACCCGGGGTGCGTCCTGGCGGCCGGCGATCAGCTCGGTCGCCTCGACGCCGTCCATGCGGGGCATGCGTACGTCCATCAGGACCACGTCGGCCTCGGTCCGGCCCAACGCGGCGACGGCCTCCTGGCCGTCGCCCGCCTCGCCGACGACGCTCAGGTCGGGCTGGGAGTCGATGAGCATCTTGAAGCCGGCACGGACGAGCTCCTGGTCGTCCACGAGAAAGACACGGATCGTCATAGCGGGAGTCTTGCGTAGACACGAAAGCCGCCGCCGGATGCCGGGCCGGTCTCGAGCGTTCCGTTGTGGGCGGAGATGCGTTCGTCCATCCCTATCAAGCCCAGTCCGATGAGCCCGAGGCCGCCCGACTGCGCGGTGGCGTCCGCGGCCGCGCCGCGGCCGTCGTCGGTGACCTCGATCGTGAGGCCGCCGTCGTCGGCCGTCACGGTGACTCTCGCCGCGGCCCCCGGACCGGCGTGCTTGCGTACGTTGCTGAGCGACTCCTGCACCACTCGGAAGGCGGTCAGTGCGACACCCTCAGGCACGGCGAGACCGGGCTCGGGAAGGTTCGCGGCCAGCTCCATGCCGCCGGCCCGAGTCTCCTCGATGAGCGTCGCGATGTCGCCCAGCCGTGGCTGCGGACGGGTCAGCGCGTCCCCGTCGCGCAGCAGGCCGAGCAGCTGCCGCATCTCGGCCAGCGCCTCACGGGCGGTCTGCGCGACGGTCTCCAGTGCCTTCGGGGCGAGGGCCGGGTCCTGCTCGGCGGCATAGCGCGCGCCGTCGGCCTGGACCACGATCACGCTCAGCCCGTGGGCCACCACGTCGTGCATCTCGCGCGCGATCCGCGCCCGCTCCTGGGTCGCCCCGAGCTCGGCACGCTGCTCGGCCTCGCGGCGCAGCTGCTCGTTGCGCTGGATCAGCGAGTCGACGTACGCCGTCCGCGTGCGCGCCAGCGCGCCGAGCGCCCAGGCGGCCACCGGGAAGGTGGCGAGCGAGAGGCTGATCGAGATGTAGGAGCTCCAGTCGATGCCTTCCGGTTCGTCATGAACCTCGATATTGGAGGCCGTATCGACCGCGCTCAGCCAATCATGGGCACCGAGTCCGGCCCCGAACAGACCGACCGCGAGCGCAGCCAAGCCCCATCGCGGACTGGCGTAGCGAGCCACGGAGTAGACCGCGATCGGATACGCGACCTGGGAGACCAGCGGATAGTCGAGAAGAAGCACCTGCAGGCCGCAGGCAGCGGCGACGACGGCGTAGACGATCACCGGATGACGGCGACGCCACAGCAACGGGACGACCTGGGCCACCACCAGCCCGAGGTCGACGAAGTGGTTGGTGCTCGACACGTCCTGGGCCGCGCCCCCGTCGAGCAGGGCTTGGACGGCGTAGAACGGGATGATCAGGAACAGGGTGCCGGCGAGCAGCACGTCGAACCACCATCGCCCGCGCGGGCCGAGCCGCCAGGGCCGTACCAACTCCTCCACGCACCCACCGTAGAGGAGCCGAGGCGGCCGCGACGTCAGCCCGGGGACGGATGTGCTCCTCAGACCCGGGGCGGACTAGAATCCAGAGGCTGGCGATGGATCTTCGCCGCTTGATGGTGCTTGATGGTGCTTGGGAGGGCTCGTGGAGGCAGTGCGCTACGTCGCGATCGGTGACTCGTTCACGGAAGGAGTCGGCGACGAGACTCCTGACGGTCACGTACGCGGCTGGGCCGATCTGGTCGCCCAGGGCTGGGCCGCTTCGGGCGTCCCGGTGGAGTACGCCAACCTCGCCATCCGCGGGCGCCTGATCCGCCCGATCGTCGAGGAGCAGCTCCCCGCCGCGCTGGCGCTGAAGCCGACGCACCTCTCCTTCAACGGCGGCGGCAACGACATGCTCCGCCCGAAGGCCGACGCGAACGCGATCGCCGACTTCCTCCATCCCGTGCTCGAGGCCTGCGACGCCAACGGGATCAAGCTGATCCTGCTCTCCGGCGCCAACCCCTCGGCCCGGCTCCCGCTCGGCAAGGTCTTCCAGCGTCGCGGCGACGAGCTCGTCGGCCTGGTCGAGCAGCGGATCGCCCATCGTGACGACGTCGTACGCGCCTACAACTGGCCCGACACCACCCTCACCGACGGCCGATTCTGGTCCGAGGACCGCCTCCACATGAACGCCCGCGGCCACCACCGCGTCGCCGCCCGCGTCCTCGACTCGCTCGGCGTCGAGGTCCCCGAGGGCTGGTGGGACCTCGACTTCGAGGCCGCCGCGGGCAAGAACGGTCTGGCCTACTACCGCGAGTTCGTCGGCCCCTGGATCCACCGCCGCCTCACCGGCCGCTCCTCCGGCGACGGCCGTACCGCCAAGTTCCCCTCCTGGACGCCGACCGCGGAAATGTGAGACCCGGCCGCGGCATCTCGCCGGCGGCCGGGTGTCACGAGGCGTACGGGATCAGCGAGCGAGCCGCTTCGCGTACGTCTTGAACGCCGCCTGCGTCTTCGGCCCGGCATCGCCGTCGACGGCGAGCTTCGGGGCGACCTTGGCCCTCAGCAGGCGCTGCAGCGCCTTGATGGTGTTCTTCCCGGGGTCGCCGTCGATCTTGCCGGCGTAGCCGTAGTCCTTCTTCAGGTACACCTGGAACGCCTTCCAGCTGTTGGTGCCGAGATAGCCGTCGATCTCGCCCGGGAACTTGCTCATGTAGCCGTACTTCTTGAGCACCTTCCCCTGGATGACCTTGGCCTCGGTCCTGGAGAGGCCGAAGTTCTGGGTCGCCTGGGCGGAGACCGCGGCTGCAGTGTTGCCCGTGCCGACCTCGGCGTTGGCGATGCTGGCAGTGGCGAAGGTGCCGGTGGCGGCGAGGCCGACGGCAGCGACGGCGCCGACCATGCGTCGGGTGATGGTGGAGGTCATGATGGTGTCCCTTCGGTGGGGCTGGTGGTTGACGTGACAAGCCAACCGATCAGCACCGTCTGGGATCGGTCCAGAATCTGACACCGGCGTCCGCGGACTGCCAGAAACCTGTCATCTGGGAGCCAGAACGAGTCCCGGCGCTCAGCGTCGTCGCACGCGGAGCACGCAGGTCATCATCGGAAGGGTGAACTCGCCGTCCGACGTCTCCGGCCTGGCGGCGAGGTAGCGCCGGATCCGGGCGAGGGTGGACTCCCGTTCCTCGTCCGGCATGACCAGCATCCCGGCCCGGGTGCCGAGAGTCGCGACGAGCGAGTCGGCGGTGCGGAGCTGCCCGTGCGGGAAGCCGGACTGCTCCGGGGAGCCGAAACTTGCGGGCGCGTCCGTCGTCGACAGATGCAGGTCGGCCGTCTCAATGCGCCAGGCGTCCGGGGTGTCGCGCGGCCCGATCGCCGCGGGGCCGCTGACTCTCGCCAGCCCGGCGACCCAGTCGACCCCGTCGTCCATGGTGTTCCACAGACCCGCGAGCACCCCGCCTGGTGCCAGCACTCTGGCGATCTCGGGGCCGGCGACGGCCATGTCGAACCAGTGCATCGCGTTGCCGGCGAGGACCGCGTCGACGGAGGCGTCCGGGAGCGGGATCGACTCGGCGCTGCCCGACGACGCGGTGACCTCCGGGAGGCTTCTTCGCAGCTCGGCGAGCATCGCCTGGTCGGGTTCGACGGCCGTGACGTCCGCGCCCATCTGGACCAGGGTCGCGGTGAGTTTCCCGGTGCCGGCGCCGAGATCGAGCACCCGGGGCCCGGGCGCGGGCTCGAGCGCCCACCGGACCGCGTCGTGGGCGTAGTCAGGGCGGTGGGTGGCGTACGCGTTCGCCGCCGCTCCGAAGGATGAGGCGTGCCGGTGCCAAAGGTCCGAGTCCATGCGGGCAACGCTCCGGTACGTCGCCACAACTGACAACTCGATTGTCATAAGTGACGTCTCGGCCGACGAGGGTGCCGTCTCGGCCGACGGGGGTGCCGTCTCGGCTCAGGACCAGTGGCGGCGGATGACGGCGGTGACGTCGAAGGGGTCGGCGCCGCGCTGGGCGGCCAGGACACCGGCACCCTCGGGTGAGCCGGTGTAGAGCAGGCCGGAGCCGCCGACCCAGTGCTCCCAGGCGGCGAGGAACGACTTCGCGTCGGCGGCGCGACGGCCGAGGGCGGTGGGGACCGCATGCCAGGCCTCGGCGTTGGCGGCGTGCCTGCCCGAGACGCCCAGCCACAGCCTCTCGAGGGCGTTCAGGTCGCCCACGATCGGGCGGGAGACGAGGTAGCGGGGCGCGGCGATCGGTGCCAGCGCCTCCTCGAGCGAGGCGGCGAAGAGCGCCGACTCCTCCTCGGGAACGCCCGCCAGATGGACGCGGTAGCTGCCGTCGGTGTCCACCGCGATCTCGAGCCCGGCGGCGCCGACCGAGGTCTGTCCTGTCGTGTTCAGTGCGTCGGCGACCGCTGCGCCGACCGCGCCGACGCTCGGGCGCCGGCGGAGCTGGGAGGCGATCCGGGTGCCGTCGCGATAGACGTACGCGGCCCACAGCGCCCACAGCCCACCGACCACGCCGCCGACCGCTCCTGCGATCCCGGCGCCGAGGATGAGCGTCAGGGCGAGCCCGATGCTCAGCAGCACCGCGGGCGCGAGGACGGGCTTGGCCGGTAGCCGCCACTCCGGCACCCGGCCCTCCAGCAGCCGGAACCCAGGTGGCCGGGGAGCGAGCACCATCCCCGACGGCACGCGCAGCGCACCCGCCCGGCGCAGCCGGATCCTGACGGTGCGGCCGGCGACGTCGGCGTACGGCTCCCCGATCCGCCACCGCTCCCGGATCGCGGTGCGGTCCTCCGAACGCGCGACCATGCGGGCGTTGACGGTGTCGAAGTCGGACTCCGGCGGGGCGGCGTACGGGGAGAACGTCTCGTCGATGTGGCCGACGCCGTCGACGACGGAGCCGTCCTCGTCGGCACCGAAGAAGCCGGTGTGCTTGCGGACGAGACGCTTCCAGTCGTTGTCGCCGCGCGGGTGCTCCTCCTCGACGCAGACGACGGTCCAGTTGACCGCGACCTTGTCGGGCCGAGCGGGATCCGTACGCAGCGACCGGCCGCGCAGCTGCACGACCGCCGTCGTGGTCGTGGCCGCGGTGAGGTCGACGATCCCGGTGACCGATCGGGCGTCCCAGCCCTCTCCGAGCAGCCCGCGCGTGCCGACCAGCACCCGGCAGCCGCCGTCCTCGAAGAACCGGGTCACGTGCCCAACCCATTGGCGGCTGCCCCAGCGCCCGACGAGCGTGGCGTACGCCTCCCCCTGATCGACCTCCAGGGCTTCGGCCAGAGCGGGGTCGGTCTCGGCGATGTGCTCGACCAGCGCCGCTAGGGTCGCCGCGGGCCCGGCGACGGTGGCGCCGGTGACCAGCAGGACGTCGTCGTGGGACCCGCACAGCGTCGCGAGCACCGCACGCGCGGAGCCGGACTGCTCGGCGATCACCCCACGCAGGTCGACGGGCAGCGTGGCCGAGGCCCGCTCGTGGTCGGTGACGACCAGCAGCCGCAGCGAGTCGCCGTGCGCCAGGCGCTCGTGGTCCACGATGGCCGCGGTCGCCGTCGTCTTCGCCTCCGAGCGCGCCAGCACCCGGTCGACGGGCGAGCGCCCGGCCCGGATGCCACGCCGGGTCAGCGAGTAGCCGACGGCCGGCAGCGCCTGCTTGATCGCGGCCAGCGCCTCCTGGTCGGCCTCCGCATCGGAGGCAGCCAGATGTCCGCGTACCCAGTCACCGATCAGCGCCACCCAGTCCTCGGCCGACGGGTCGCGACGGTGCGCCTCGGTCAGGGTCGCCCCCTCGGGCAGCGCGAGCAGTCCACGATGATGAACCCGCAGGGCCGCCCTGGCCAGATCGGGCCACGCCTTCGCGAGCTCGGCCCAGGACGGAGCTCCGGCCGGCCGCGACACGTACCGCCGGTCCAGCCAGGTCAGGAACGGCACACTGCCCAGATCGGCCGAGGTCAGCGCGGTGAGCAGCTCCTCGAACCGCTCCGCGCTCCCCCGCAGCCATTCCCGCTCGGCAGGCGTGGGGGCGGTCAACCAGACCAGGTCGGCGAACGGCGCCAGGTCGCCCTCGCGCACCACCGCCGGGATCGAGGTCGAGAAGACGATCTCGCCGAACAGCAGCCCGACCAGCGCAGACTCCTCCTTGGTCAGCGCCTCGGGCGGAGTCGCGGTCAGCCCCAGCACCCGCGCGTCCGGCAGCAGCAGGAGGATCTCGCCGAGCAGCTCGCCCCAGACCTCGAGCAGATGGTGGCACTCGTCCAGCACGAGCAGCAGCGGCCCGGCCGTACGCAGCGCAGAGACCAGCGCCCGGCCGTTGCCGTGCAGCCTGGCCAGATGGCTCTCCCCTGTCTCCGCCTCGTCGTCGGGATCGCCGAAGACCGCGACCGACTGGTAGGTCAGCGACGTCAGCGGCGCGTCCAGATCCCGCGACGAGGACGCCGTGAGACCCAGTGCCGCGGCCTGGCGCAGCCACTGCCCCTGGATGGCCGTGTTGGGGCTGAGTACGACGACCTTCGCCCCGTCCGCGATCGCATCGCGTGCCGTCTCCAGCCCGACGAGCGTCTTCCCGGCCCCTGGGGGCAGCACGACCCACGCCCGCGAACGCCCCGCGTCCCAGGCCGCACCCAGGGCGGAGAGCGCCCGCTGCTGATGGACACGGAGCTTCACTCCGCGAAGCCTAGTCAGCGCCGAAACCTAGGCCGCGGTGGCGAAGGCCGCCTCCGACTCCGGGTTGCGGGCGACGGAGCGCCGGGCGAGGGTGAACGCGACGGCGCCGAGGACCGAGGTGACCACCATGGTGATCGCCAGCGGCACCGCGGTGTGCTCACCGGCAACGGCGCCGAGCGGGGAGGCGAGGCCACCGCCGAGGAACATGATCCCGCCCATCAGCGCCGAGCCGGCGCCGACCGAGGGACGGGCCTGCTCGATGGCCAGGGCGCCGGTGTTGCCCATGATCAGGCCGACGCAGGTGGTGACGACCAGGATCGGCAGCAGGATGAGCGCCTTCGGCACCGGCAGGAGCGCGACGATCAGCACGAACATCGCGCCGATGGCGAGCACCGGCTGCGCCGAGCGGACGATCTGCGCCGGGTGCACCTGGCGCTTGGCCAGCCGCGCCGAGAAGAGCCCGGCGACCGTCAGGAAGGCGGCGTTGACCGCGAACCCGATGCCGTAGACCGCCGCCGACGTGCCGATCACCGACTGGTAGAGGAACGAGGAGGAGGAGACGTACGTCATCAGGGTGGCGAACGTGAGCGCCTGCGTCAGCGTGTAGCCGAGGAAGGCGGGCTTGGCGAGGAGGCGACCGAGGTCGGCGTACTCGACCCGGCTGGTCCGGCGCTCGGCCGGCAGGCTCTCCCGAATCACCAGCAGCACGCAGACGACCTGCGCGACGGCGATCGCGGCCACGATGCCGAGCACCCCGCGCCACGGCACGAACCCGGCGATGGCGCCGCCGATCACCGGCGCCAGGATCGGCGCGATCCCGCTGATCGACATCATGATCGACATCGCCCGGGCGGCGGCGAAGCCGTGGAGTACGTCGGCCACGATCGCCCGCGCCATCACGATCCCCGCCGCGGCGGCGAGGGCCTGGAGGAAGCGGGCCGCGATCAGCAGCTCGACGGTGGGCGCCACGGCGGCCAGGACACCGGCCGCCGCGGCCACGACCGAACCGATCAGCAGCGGCTTGAGCCGTCCGAAGCGGTCGGAGATCGGCCCCCAGGCGATCTGTCCGAGCGCGAGCCCGATCAGGAAGGCGGTGAGGGTCAGCTGCACGTTGCTCGCCGCGGCACCGAGGTCGGTGCCGATCTGCGGGAAGGAGGGCAGGTAGAAGTCGATCGCAAGCGGCGCGGATGCCGAGAGCAGGGCGAGCGCGAGCAAGAGCCGCGGCGGGACTGACGTCACCGAGTGAACCTCCGGAGAGTTTGGTTGAAGAAGACAACCAACCGAACGCCGTAGTCCCGCCGGGCATTCCTCACCAGAGCGTGATGGACCTCTCGAAGATCCCGGTCAGGTCCGCCGCCGACGGCTGCTTCGGCGCGGTGGCGAGCAGCCGCTGCTGCTTGAGCGCCCCCTCGACCAGGTCGGGGATGTCGCCCGCGACGTAGCCGACCTCGCCGATCCCGGCCGGGATCCCGATGTCCCGCATCAGGTCGCTCAGCACCCGGGGCAGTACGTCGCGGGGCTCCTCCTTCGACTCGTCGAAGCCGGGCGCCAGCAGCCGGGCCGCACGCAGATGCCGCTCGGGGGCGGCGTCGAAGGTGTAGCGGAAGGCCTCCGGAGCGGTCAGCGAGACCGCCATCCCGTGCGGCACCAGCGCCTCGTCGCCCGGGTAGTCCTTGGGGTGGAAGTCGCGCACCCGCCCGGCGATCGGGTAGGCGCAGGCGTGCGGGATGTGCACGCCTGCGTTGCCGAAGCCCAGGCCGGCGAAGGTCGCCGCGAACGCCATGTCACCGCGCGCGAGGGTGTCGTCGCCGTGCGCGACCGCCTGCCGGAACGAGCCCGCCAGCAGCGACAGCCCCTTCTCCGACCACATGTCGGAGATCGGGTTGGCGCCGCAGTAGGGCACCCGCTGCGCCGGCTCCTTGCGGTCGTAGGAGGTGTAGGGACGGGCCGTGTAGCTCTCCAGCGCATGGCACAGGATGTCCATCCCGGACGCGGCGGTCACCCCGGCGGGCTGGGTCATCATCAGGTCGGGGTCGACGACGGCCAGCGTCGGGCGCAGGCGCGCGTGCGAGATCCCGGTCTTCACCTTGAGCGAGAGCACGTCGAGCACGCACACGGTCGTCGACTCCGCCCCGGTCCCGGTGGTGGTCGGCACCGCGACCAGCGGCAGCAGCGGGTTGGCCGGCGCGAGTCCGCGACCCACCGGCGCGTTGAGGTAGTCCATCAGGTCGCCGTCGTTGGTGGTCAGCAGGTTGACCGCCTTCGCGGTGTCGATGCTCGACCCGCCCCCGACCGCCACGATCGCGTCGAACGGCCCGTGCTCGCGGGCGAACTCGACGGCCTCGCGCATGCTCTCGTCGGTCGGCTCGACATGGACGCCGTCGAAGACGACGGCAGTGACGTCGTACGCCTTCATCTGCTCGGCCACGCGCTGCGGCAGCCCGGTCGCGGAGATGCCGGGATCGGTCACCACGAGGGCGCGGCGGGCACCCAGCGACGCCAGGTCGTAGCCGATCTCGGCCGATGCGCCGGTGCCGAACTTGAGCTGCGGGGAGCCATAGGTGAACACGGTCTCGGGTGTTGCGTGCGTCATGAGCGCACGATATCCACCGACTCCCATTCGCATCATTGTGCGGAGTGCCCAAACGTCTCGTGAGACACCCGTGGTCTTAAGTTATGTATTTCACTAGACTTTATTCAGATCAAGCCGACGCCGACAGAGGAGCCACGCATGACCATCACCGAAGCATCCCCCGTCAACGAGCTGACCGTCCACAAGGTCGGCGGCCGGATCGGCGCCCGCATCGACGGCGTCACCCTCTCCGGAGACCTCCCCGCCGAGACGATCGCCGAGATCCGGGCCGCGATCCTGGCGAACAAGGTCGTCTTCTTCCGCGGCCAGGACCATCTCGACGACCGCGCGCAGATCGCGTTCGGCGAGCGCCTGGGTCCGCTGACGACCGCCCACCCGACCGTGAACACCGGCAGCGCCCGCGTACTGACCCTCAAGGCCAACCGCGGCATGGCCGCCAACTCCTGGCACACCGACGTCACCTTCGTCGACCGGCCGCCGGCGTTCTCGATCCTGCGCGGTGCGGAGATCCCCGAGTACGGCGGCAACACCGTCTGGGCCAACACCGTCACCGCCTACGAACGGCTCCACCCCCAGCTCAAGGCGCTGGTCGACAACCTGTGGGCGGTCCACTCCAACGACTACGACTACGTACGCCCCGACGAGTCCACCGACGACGTGGCCGCGCGCAGGCGCGAGGAGTTCGTCTCGACGGTCTACCGGACCGAGCACCCGGCGGTCCGGATCCACCCCGAGACCGGCGAGCGCGCTCTCGTCCTGGGCCATTTCGTCAAGCACTTCACCGGCCTGAACCAGAAGGAGAGCGCGATCCTCTTCAACCTCCTCCAAGACAGGGTCACCGCCCTGGAGAACACCGTCAGGTGGCACTGGCAGCAGGGCGACGTCGCGATCTGGGACAACCGCGCCACCCAGCACTACGCCGTCGCCGACTTCGACGAGCTGCCGCGCGAGGTGCGGCGCATCACCGTCCAGGGCGACGTACCCGTCTCCATCGAGGGCGAGCACAGCCGAGTCATCGAGGGCTCCGCCGAGGTCTACAACCGCCTCGACGAGCTGATCTCCTGACCGACGTACGTCCGGGAGGTCAGGCGATGGCGAAGCTGACCTTCCGGGCGACGACGTCAGCCGTCTCCAGCCGCACCTCGACCTCCTCGCCGAGCGGGAGCGCCGTCGTGCCGGTGACCCGGGCCTCGATGGCGGGCTCCTCGACGGTGATCGAGCCCTTCTGCTTGTCCTCGTCGTCGATCTCGACGACGACCGCGGTGAAGGTCTCCCCGACTCGCTGGGACAGCACCCCGGCCTCGACGAGGTCGACGACGCCGCGCTCGTAGGCACCGCTGGTGCGCGAGGAGGCACGCATGGTGTCCGGGAGGGTGGTGAACGCAGCAGTCACCCAGTCCGGGACCGGCTGGTCGGCGCAGAGCGCCAGGCAGACCTCGCCGGCGTAGCGGTCGATCAGCCGGCGCAGCGGCGCCGTCACGTGCATGTACTCGTTCGCCAGCGCCGAGTGCTCGGTCAGCGCGGGGAGCTCGCCGTTGAACGAGGCGTACCCGCTCCCGCGCAGCAGCCGGGTGCACGCGATCGCCATCGCGGCGTGCTTGCCGTTCTTGCCCTCGAGCGAGCGGATGAAGTCGGGGTAGAGCATCTCCGCGGGCCACTCCAGCCCGAGTGCCCGAGCGGTGCGGTGCAGCCGCTGGACGTCTCGGGGGTCGGGTTCGGGGAGGGTCCTGAGGAGCCCGATGCGGGCGTAGACCATCAGGTCTGCTGCCCCGAAGCCGGTGAGCAGCGAGATCTGGGCGTTCCAGTCCTCGACGGGGAGCAGGTCGCGGTACTCCAGCGACCACTGATCACCCTGGACCGAGATCTCCTGGTCGCGCAGCGGCAGGTTGACCCCGCCGCGGGCCGCCTCGAGAGCGATCCGCTTCTCGCCGATCTCCTTCAGCAGTTCGAGCGACGAGGCGTAGTCGGTGTCGCCGAACCCGTCGCTGTCGAACATCCTCTGCACACCGTCGTAGGACAGCTTGGCCCGCGACCTGACCAGCGCGCGCTCGACGAAGGTGTCGGTCCCCTCGCCGGACGCATCGAGCTTGTGGGTCCACAGCAGGGCGGGGCGTACCTGGTCCGGGAGCAGCGACGCGGCGTCCTCGGAGAGCACCTTGGGGTGGAGCGGGATCTTCGCGTCAGCGGCATAGAGCGTCTCGCCGCGCTTGTTGGCCTCCACGTCGACAGGGTCGCCGGGCGTCACGAAGGCGGCCACGTCGGCGATCGCGTAGTGCACCACGTAGCCGTCGCCGTCGCGCTCGAGGTGGAGCGCCTGATCGAGGTCCATCGACGTCTCGGGGTCGATCGTGACGAACGGCAGGTCGGTGCGGTCCAGCTCCGGGAGTCTGGGGTTGGCCGCGGCGGCGGCCGCCGCTTCGTCCACCTCAGGCGGGAACTCGGCGGTCACCCCGAGCTCGGCCTGGAGCGCGGCGATCCCGTCGCGGAGCGTGGTGGCGGCGACACCGTTGTCGGCACTGGCGACCCGGATGATGCGTGCGGAGCCCATGGCCAGAACTGTAGTGGCTACTTCTTCTTCGAGGCCTTGTACGTCTTGTGCAGCGCGGCGGCATCTTTGCCGAACGCCTTCGGGTTGCCCTTGAAGGCGTCGAACTGGCCCCACAGGTCCTTCTTGGAGCCGTTGTACGACCTCGCCGACCTGTCGATCTTGGCCAGTGCGCGGCGCTGGGACGAGGTCAGCGACCGCTTCGCCTTGAGGTGCGCCGACCGCGCCTTGGACTTCTTCGAGACGTCCTGGATCAGCCAGAACAGGCCGACGATGATGATCACGACCAGGAAGCCGCCGAGGTTGGGCCCGGCGGTGGACTCGGCGGCCAGAACGATCATGACTGGAACGTAAGCTCGCGCGTTCTCCCAGGTCACGGGCGCTTTGAAAGATACCCAATCCTCGATTCGGCCATCCTGGTCCCGGGCGGCACGATAGTCCCGTGCTGATCCTGCTGCCGCCCTCGGAGGGCAAGACCGCGGCCGTACGCGGCAACCCGCTCGCGCTCGACGACCTCCGTCTCCCGGTGCTCAACCCGGCCCGCTCCAAGGTCATCGACGCGCTGGTCGAGCTCTGCACCACGCGCCCGGACGAGGCCGTCGACATCCTCGGCATCCCGAAGACCCAGCCCGAGCTCGTCACCTTGAACGCCAAGCTGTTCGAGGCCGCGACCGCGCGCGCCGACCGGATCTACACCGGCGTCCTCTACGACGCCCTCTCCCCCGCCACCCTGTCGCCGGCCGCCAAGCGCCGCGCGACCAGCCGGGTCATGGTGACCAGCTCCGTGTTCGGCCTCGTCGGCCTCGCCGACCGCATCCCTGCGTACCGTCTCTCGGGCGACACCACCCTCCCCGGCATCGGCGGCGTCCAAGCCCACTGGCGCGCCCACCTCGGCGCCGGCATCACCGAGGCTCTCGGCGACGGGCTGCTCGTGGACCTCCGGTCCGGGACGTACGCCGCCTTCTGGCGCCCCGACGAGGTCGCCGCCCGCACCGCCACCGTCCGTGTCCTCCACGAGCACAACGGCCAGCGCAAGGTCGTCAGCCACTTCAACAAGGCCACCAAGGGCCGCCTCGTCCGAGCCCTCCTCGAGTCCGGCGCCAATCCCCGCACCCCCGCTAAGCTCGCCGACGCCTTCCGCGACCTCGGCTGGACCGTCGAGACCGCCCCCGCCACCAAGACCGGCACCCAGCTCGACATCATCGTCGCCGAGATCTGAGACGGCGGTCGCCGTACGGAAGGTGTTGGTCTCGACACGCCTCCGCCTAGCGGCTCCGGCGGCTCGACCAGCGAGGCAACCGCTGGTCGAGCCGCGAGCGCCAGCGAGCGTGTCGAGACCAACACAGTCGTCTCCGCGAAACCTGTCGGTGGTCGCGCCCAGAATCAGGGCATGCCTTACATGTACATCCTCCGCTGCCGCGATCACATGCTCTACGTCGGAAGCACCTTCGACCTGGAGAAACGCATCGCCGAGCACAACGCCGGCCTCGGCGCCGAGTTCACGGTTCGGCGTCTACCGGTCACCCTTGCGTACGCCGAAGAACATCAGATGATGGCCGATGCCTACCGACGCGAGAAGCAGGTTCAAGGGTGGAGCCGGGCCAAGCGCGAGGCCCTGATAACCGGGGATCTCGACCGGCTGCATGACCTCGCTCGCCGTCGTGGCAAGCGGTCGCCATAGGGACTGTGTTGGTCTCGACACGCCTCCGCCTAGCGGCTCCGGCGGCTCGACCAGCGAGGCGAGCGCTGGTCGAGTCGGCGTCAGAAGAGTCCGGCGGCGAAGGGGTCGCGGGAAACCGGGAGGCCGTTGAAGAGGCGCATGGAGGCGCGGTCGTCGGCGAAGAAGGAGACGACGGTGACGGAGGCGGGCGAGAGCTCCATGCTGAAGACTCCGCCGATCGGGGCTCCCAGTGCGTGAGCGACGATCAGCTTGATCGGCGAGACGTGTGAGGTGACCACGACGGTCTCGCCTGCGTGGGCCTCGAGGACCCGCGAGAGGCCGTCGAGCACGCGGGCCTGAGCGGAGTCGAAGGACTCGCCGCCCGGGGGCGCTACCTCGGTCGCCCCCATCCACGACTTCATCTCGTCGGGGAACCGCTCGGCGACCTCGCCGAAGGTGAGACCCTCCCACTCCCCGAACTCGATCTCGGCGAAGGCGGGCTCCTCGACCAGCCGGGCATCGAGCGCACCGGCGACGAGCTCACCGGTCTCGACGGTGCGCAGGACCGGCGAGGTCACGACGGTCGAGACCGAGGACGCGAGCGGCTTGAGCCACTCCGCGGTGAGCATCACCTGCTCGCGGCCCTCCTGGGTCAGCGGCGGGTTGTCACCGCCGAGGCCCCCGGAGAACGCCTTGGCGGCGGTGTGCTTGGTGACCCCGTGACGTACGAGAACCAGCGTCGTCGCCGCCGCGCCGGCTCCCCAGCCCCGCGCGGTCTTCTCGCTCACAGACCGGACTCGGCCGTGCGGACCAGGATGCGGGAGCACTCCTCGCAGCGCACGACCTCGTCGGCGGCGAGGCCACGGATGCGGGAGATCTCGGCCGGGTCGAGCTGGAGGTTGCAGCCGCCGCAGCGGCGGGCACGCAGCTCGGCAGCACCGACACCCATCTTGTCGCTCAGCCGCGAGTAGAGGGCGAGCAGGTCATCGGGGATGCCCTCGAGCGCCGGTGTCCGCTCCTCGGCGACCCCGGCGAGCTCGCCGTCGATCTTCGAGGTCTCGACGTCGACGGAGTCGACCGCGACCGCGAGCTTCTCGGTGATCTCGGCGAGCTCGGCCTCTAGCCGGGTCACGCTCGCCTGAGCCTCCTCGAGCTGCTCCATGACCTCGAGCTCCTCGTCCTCGAGCACCGAGATCCGGCGGTCGAGGGTGGCCAGCTCGTGCTGCATGCGCTCGAGGTCCTTGGCGCTGCTGATCGCCCCGGAGTCCATCCGCTCCTGGTCGCGCCGGCGGCGGGTCTTGACCGCCTCGACGTCGGCGTCGGCCTTCTTCTGCACCCGCTCGAGGTCGTCGCGCGTGATCCGGGCGTCGCGTACGGCATCGTCGGTGGTCTTCTTCGATGCCTGCAGCTCCGCCACGACGGCGGCCTGCGGCAGATGCGCACGGCGGTGGCGCAGCTGGAGCGCACGCGAGTCCAGCTCACACACGTCGAGCAGCTTCACCTGGGCGAACGGGTCGGCTTTCAGCGGATTCTCCTCAGCTATTCACACACGATTTTCTTACAGACGCAGCGTCCACGGGTCGGTGACGATCTGGCTGACCCGGGCCTCCACCGTATCTCCCAAAGCCTCGTTCAGTCGCCTCGCCAGGACAGGCAGCCAGGTCCACTCCGCCGCCCAGTGCGGGATGTCGATCAGCGCACCACCCTTCTCGAGGAACTCCGAGGCCGGATGGTGGCGCAGATCGCTGGTCACATAGACGTCGTACGCAGCCACCTGGTCGAGCAGGAAGTCGCCCGCGCCGCCGCACAGCGCCACCGAGGAGACCGGCCGGTCGAGGTCGCCGGCGACCCGGATCCCGGCCGCGGTCGCGGGCAGTGCGGCCGCCACGGACTCGGCGAAGGCGCCGAGCGTGGTCGGCTCCACGGTCCCGGCCCGGCCCGTCCCGACCTCGTCGGTGAGCCCCGGCACCAGCGGCCGCAGCGAGCTCAGCCCGAGCGCGAGCGCCAGCGACTCCGAGACGCCGCCGAGGGCCTGGTCGGCGTTGGTGTGCGCGGTGATCAGCGCGCACCGCGCGGCGACCAGCGTCGAGAGCGTACGTCCCTTCGGGGTCGTCGCCGCGAACCCGTGCACACCCTTGAGGAACAGCGGATGATGGACCACGACCAGGTCCGCACCCCACGCGGCCGCCTCCTCGGCGACCGGGAGGGTCGGGTCGACGGCGAGGAGCACCTTCGAGACGGGCTGCGAGGGCTCTCCCCAGACCAGCCCGACAGCATCCCATTCGTCGGCGGTCGCGGGCGGGTACCAGTCGTCCAGCAACGAGGTGACGGTGGACAGAGTGGGCGGGGTCGGCATGGGGTAAACCCTAGATCCCGAGACCGGGGCCGCACTCAGCGGCGGCGACGTACACGAAATCAAGTTCGTAACCGTTCTTTTACAACTGATTCCGTACTTTTCCCCGGATCCTGTGGTGGAATGCAGCGCTAAGTGAACAATCGACTGGAGCAGCGATGACCACGACAGCTACCCCGGACCCACCCTCCGGCTCGGTAACCATCACCGGCCTGACCAAGACCTATGGCCAGGCCACGGCGGTCGACGGCCTGGACCTGGAGATCCGGGCCGGCGAGTTCATCTCGCTGCTCGGCCCTTCGGGCTGCGGCAAGACCACGACGCTACGAATGATCGCCGGGTTCGAGAAGCCCGACTCAGGCAGCATCGTCATAGGCGGCAAGGACGTGGTCAGGCTCGCGCCCTACCAGCGCGACGTGAACACGGTCTTCCAGGCGTACGCGCTGTTTCCGCACAAGTCGGTCGCGGAGAACGTGGCCTACGGCCTGCAGCAGCGCAAGACGCCCAGGGCCGAGGTCCGCGAACGGGTCGTCGAGGCGCTGCGGATGGTGCGCATGCTCGACTTCGCCGACCGCGGCCCGGCCCAGCTCTCCGGCGGCCAGCAGCAGCGGGTGGCGCTCGCCCGGGCGCTGGTCAACCGTCCCGGCGTCCTCCTCCTCGACGAGCCGCTGGGCGCCCTGGACCGCCAGCTGCGCGAGGAGATGCAGCTCGAGCTCAAGCTCCTCCAGTCCCGCCTCGGGATCACCTTCGTGTTCGTCACCCACGACCAGCACGAGGCGCTCGCGATGAGCGACCGGATCGCGATCATGCGCGCCGGGCGGATCGAGCAGCTCGCCGACGCCGAGACCGTCTACAACCAGCCCGCCAGCGCGTACGTCGCCGGCTTCGTCGGCCAGCAGAACTTCCTGCACGGCGAGGTCAGCTCCGACGGCACCACCGTCGAGACCCCCTTCGTGGTCGTCGAGGGTCCCGCGAAGCCCGACGGGAAGCCCGGCGAGGCCCACCAGGCCGCGATCCGGCCCGAGATGATCTCGATCGAGCCCCGGGCCGAGTCCGGGACGGCGACGGCGAGCCTCAACTCCGTCGCCGGCGAGGTCCTCCAGGTCTCCCCGCTCGGCGAGGTGATCCAGTACCTCGTCAAGGTCACCGACGAGGTCAGCCTGCTGATCCGCCGCCCCACCCACGGCGCCGCCCGGCTCTCCCCCGGCGACCCGGTCCTCTGCGGCTGGGCCGCCGAGGACGTACGTCTCTTCCCCCTCGACACCCCGCTCGACCCGTCCACCGCTAGGAGCCCACAGTGAACAAGCCTGTCAACAAGAGTGGCAACGTACGCATCCTGGCCAGCCATGCCGGCGCGCGAGCGATCCGCCAGGAGCTCTCGCGGCGCCACTTCCTGAGCCTCGCCGCGCTCGCCGGTGCCGGCGTCGCGCTGAGCGCCTGCGGCTCGGGTGAGTCGGGCAGCACCGCCGTCGAGCCGGGCGGCGGCGCGACCGGCGGGCCGGTGGAGAAGTCGCTGTCGATCTACACCTGGGGCGACTACGACGCCCCCGAGGTGATCGACGCCTTCGGCAAGACCGGCCCGAAGGTGACGCTCGACTCCTACGGCTCCAACGAGGAGCTGATCTCGAAGCTGGTCGCGGCCGAGGGCACCAGCGGCTACGACATCGTCGTGCCGACCGGGGTCTACATCCCGCAGCTGATCGAGAACCAGATCATCGTCCCGCTCAACAAGGACCTGATCCCCAACATGGCCAAGGTGGACCCGCAGTTCCTCGGCCAGGACTGGGACCCGGAGAACGAGTACTCGGTGTGCAAGTGCTGGGGCACCACCGGGTTCGTCTACGACACCACCGTGATCAAGCGCGACCTGGTGACCTGGAACGACTTCATCGACGCGATGCAGAACGAGGCCTCGGGCAAGACCTCGCTGCTCGACGACCCGCAGGGTGTCGCGGGCCTCTACTTCTGGGCCAACGACATCGACTGGAACACCGAGGACATGGCCGACTACGACGCCTACGAGGCCGAGGCGGTCGAGAAGTGGGCACCGCACATCGCCGGCTTCGACTCCTACCCGGCCACCGGCGCGATGCAGCAGAACACCTTCGCGCTGATGCAGAACTGGAACGGCGACTCCCGCCTCGGGATCCTCGAGCACAAGCAGCCCGACCGCTGGAAGTGGGTCCTGGCCGGCCCGACGACCGAGCTGTGGATGGACAACTGGTGCATCGCGGCCGGTGCGCCCCACCCGGAGGCCGCGCACGCGTTCCTCGACTACGTGCTGGACCCGGAGAACTCGTTCCTGGAGATGGACTACATCGGCTACAACACCGGCGCGCTGGGCATCGAGGAGATGGCCGCGGAGCGCGGTGTCGAGCTGCCCGAGATGATCTTCTTCACCGACGAGCAGATCGCCACCATGAAGAACGGGGCCGTCAACGAAGCTCAGGACCGGCGTACGGAGGTCTACGACAAGCTGAAGGCCGCCGCCAGTGCGTAAGCGTCTCCCCGGGTTCGTCCTCGCCGTACCCGCGTGGCTGTGGTTGACGGTCTTCTTCGTGGTGCCGTTCCTGCAGATCGCCTGGTTCAGCTTCGGGGAGAAGCCCGGGATGTTCGGCACCCACAGCAACGCGGTGATGTCGCTGGACCGCTACGCCGAGGCGTTCAGCCCGACCTTCTTCACGATCTTCCGGGCGACGCTGTGGATGAGCGTGCTGGGGACCGTCGCCTGCCTGCTGATCGCGTTGCCGGCTGCGTACTTCATGGCGGTGAAGGTCCCAGCGAACCGGCGTGGGCTGCTGGTCGCCCTGGTGATGGTCCCCTACTGGACCTCCTTCCTGATCCGGACGATCGGCTGGAAGGTGATCCTGTCCTCCGAGGGCGCCCTGGCCGGGTTCCTGACCGACGTCGGCCTGGTCGCCGACCCGCACGACCTGCTCAACACCCGCGGTGCGGTGCTGCTGGGCCTGATCTACAACTATCTGCCGCTGATGATCCTGCCGATGTACGTCGCCTTCGACCGCGTCGACAACGCCCTCGGTGAGGCGTCCAAGGACCTCGGCGCCGACCGGCTGCGGACGTTCTTCCAGGTCACGCTGCCGTTGGCGCGGCCCGGGATCATCGCCGGCATCGTTCTGGTCTTCATCCCGATGATGGGCGATTACGTGACCCCGGCGGTCCTCGGCGGCGCGAAGGGCACGATGGTCGGCTCCCTGATCGCCAGCCAGTTCCTGACCGCGCAGAACTGGGCGCTGGGCTCGGCCATGGCGGTCGTCCTCATCCTGCTCACGATGCTCATCGTCGTCCTGGCGATCACGCTGATGTGGGCCGTGGGATGGCTCCTGCACAGACGCAGCAAGCTGGTCATCGGAACCGTCCACACCAAGGAGGTGACCGCATGAGCAGGCCGTCCGGAACAAATCTCGCGCTCGGCGCGTGGACCACGCTCGTCTTCCTCTTCCTGTTCGCCCCGATCATCGTGATCGGCATCTACTCCTTCAACGGCGGCCGACTGCTCACCGCCTGGGACGGCTTCAGCCTGGAGCCGTTCAAGGCGATCATCGAGCGCCCGACCGTACGCCACACCGTCGCCGTCTCCCTGCAGACCGCCGTGGTCGCCGCCCTCCTGGCGAGCGTGCTCGGCACCCTGGCCGGGATGGCGATGGCGCGGTTCCCGGGCCGCTGGGCGGGGCCGTTCACGCTGCTGTTGCTGCTGGTCTCGGTGACGCCCGAGATCGTCGACGGCATCGCGCTGCTCCCCTGGTTCGTGACGCTCGGGCAGGACTGGTCGCTGCTGCCGTTCAACAACGGCTACGTACGCCTCGTGGTCGGCCATTCGCTCTTCGCGACCGCTGTCGTCACCTACATCGTCCGGGCCCGCCTGGTCGGTCTGGACGCGTCGCTGGAGGAGGCCTCGGCGGACCTCTATGCGCGGCCGGTGGCGACGTTCTTCAAGGTCACGATCCCCCTCGTCGGGCCGGCGGTGCTCGCCGGTGGGCTGCTGGCCTTCACGCTGAGCCTCGACAACACGGTGATCTCCTCGTTCATCAACGTCTCCGGCACGACCTCGTGGCCGGTCTACGTGCTCTCCTCGGTTCGCTCCGGTCTCAAGCCCGAGATCGCAGCGGTCTCCACGATCCTGCTGGTCTTCACGCTCCTGGTCCTCGGCCTGGTGGCGCTCGTGCTCAAGCGCTCGGGCTCCTCGGTCACCGACACCATGGCCGTCAACTGAAGGGCGGTGACGCCCTCCCGGCGGACCTGCTGCTGCGCGGTGGTCGCGTGCTGCGCGAGGGCCGCTGGGAGGACACGGCTCTCGCCGCCCGCGACGGGCAGATCGTGGCCGTCGGCGAGGAGCTCGAAGCGCTGGCCGGCCCTGAGACTGTGGTCGAGGAGCTCGACGGCCGCTGGGTCCTGCCCGCCTTCCACGACTCCCACGTGCACCCGATCCAGGCCGGGCTGGAGATGAACCAGTGCGACCTGACCGGTCTCTCGACCCTCGAGGGCTACCTGGACGCCATCGGTTCCTACGCCGCGGCCAACCCCGGACGTGCCTGGGTCACCGGCGGTGGCTGGTCGATGGACTCCTTCCCGGGCGGCGTGCCGAGCGCCGAGCCCCTCGACCGGCTCCTTCCCGACCGGCCGGTCTTCCTGCCCAACCGCGACCACCACTCCGCCTGGGTGAACAGCCGCGCGCTCGAGCTCGCCGGCATCGATGCGGCTACGCCCGATCCGGGCGACGGGCGCATCGAGCGCGACTCCGCAGGCCGGCCGACCGGCGCACTGCACGAGGGTGCGATGGCGCTGGTCGGCTCGCTGGTCCCCGCCCCGACCCCACGCGACCTGACCGAGGCGCTGCTCACCGCACAGCGCCATCTCCACTCCGTCGGCATCGTGGGCTGGCAGGACGCGCTGGTCGGCGCCGGCCTCGGCATGCCCGACTCGCTGCCGACCTATGTCGCCGCCAACGACTCCGGCGTGCTCACCGCGAAGGTCGTCCTCGCCCAGTGGTGGGACCGCGACCGCGGCCTGGAGCAGCTGCCCGAGCTGATCGAACGTCGCGCTCTTGCCGCTCAGGTGGGGCTGGACGCGGCCAGCGTGAAGCTGATGCAGGACGGCGTCTGCGAGACGCACACGGCCGCCATGCTCGACCCCTACCTCGACTCCCACGGTCATCTCACCGACAACCGCGGGCTCTCCTTCATCCCGGCCGAGGCTCTGGCCACCTACGTCGCGGCGCTGGAGGCCAACGGGTTCCAGGCGCACATCCACGCGCTCGGGGACCGCGCGGTCCGCGACAGCCTGGACGCGATCGAGCACGCGCGGGCGGCCAACGGGGCCAGCGGTCTGCGCCACCATCTGGCCCACGTCCAGGTCGTCGACGCGGCCGACGTCCCTCGGTTCGCCGCCCTTGAGGTCACCGCCAACATCCAGCCGCTGTGGGCGTGCCTGGACGAGGCGGTGGAGGTGCTGACCCTGCCGTTCCTGGCGCCGGCTGCCCGCGACCAGCAGTACGTGTTCGGGTCGCTGCTGCGTACGGGTGCCCGGATCGCGTGCGGCAGCGACTGGCCGGTCTCCGACCCGGCGCCGCTGCTCGGCATGCACGTCGCGGTCAACCGCCGCTCCCCCGACCAGCCCGCCGACGCCACCCCGCTGCTTCCCGAGGAGGCGCTGACGGTCGCCGAGGCCCTCGCCGGCTACACCACCGGCACCGCCTACCTGAACCGTCGCGAAGGGTCCACGGGCCGAATCGAGTCCGGGTACGCGGCCGACCTGGTCGTCGTCGACCACGACATCCTCGGCGATGACACGACCGTTCTCGGCCGGACCCGGGTGACGAACACCTACGTCGACGGTCGCGAGGTCCACCGGCGCTGAGCGCGTGCAAGACTCGTCGGCATGATCATCTTCGGGCTCAAGACCTACACGCGACTGCTGGCCACGCTCTCGCTGGTCTGTCCCCACTGCCGCCAGCAGGCGGCCCATCGCCTGTTCGAGGTCGTCAACAAGTTCACCCTCTTCTTCATCCCGCTCTTCCCCGTCAGCAAGTCACGCCGGATGGACTGCACCTACTGCGGCTACGCCTCGAAGCTGTCCAAGGAGCAGGCGGACCAGCTCCAGTCCGCCCCACGTCCGAGCGTCGGCTGATCCTCGGCGGCTTTCACAGGAACCCCACAGCCCGGGCAGGAGGTCCTCACGGATCCGGACGTCAGAGTCAGGTCAACGCACCAGACAGACGTCAAGGAGAACCGAATGAGCCGCGTACCCGAACCCGAGAACACCGCTGAAGGCCCCGCCTATGAGGGCCGCCTGCTGGCCCGCCCCGAGGAGGAGGTGGTCGACCAGGGTGCCGGCTTCGACATCTCGACGCTGCTGACCCGCCGCCGGGTCCTCGGGCTCGTCGGGGTCGGGGTCGGGGCAGCAGCCCTGGCCGCCTGCGGCGCCAGCTCGTCGGGCTCGAGCTCGTCCGGCTCCTCGAGCACCTCGACCGGCGGCTCCGCTGCCAACACCTCGACGACCGCCGACGGCGAGATCCCGCAGGAGACCAACGGCCCCTACCCGGCCGACGGGACCAACGGCACCAACGTGCTGACCGAGTCCGGGATCGTACGCAGCGACATCACCTCCAGTCTCGACGGCGGCACCACGGTCGACGGTGTGCCGCTCACCTTCACCTTCACGGTCACCGACATGGCCAACGACAACGTGCCCTTCGAGGGCGTCGCGGTCTACCTGTGGCAGTGCGACGCGCAGGGCCTCTACTCGATGTACTCCGAGGGCGTCGAGGACGAGACGTACCTCCGCGGTGTCCAGGTCGCCGACGCCAAGGGTCAGGTGACCTTCAAGACGATCGTTCCGGGCTGCTACACCGGTCGCTGGACCCACATGCACTTCGAGGTCTACCCCGACGCCGACTCGGCGACGACCGGCGACAACGCCATCGCGACCTCGCAGGTCGCCTTCCCCGAGAAGATGCTCAACAAGGTCTACGAGCTCGACACCTACGCGGGCTCGGCCGACAACCTCACCCAGGTCACCCTCGAGAACGACAACGTCTTCAGCGACGGCTACGACCTCGAGATGGGCAAGTTCAGCGGCAGCCCGAGCGCCGGCTACAAGGGCTCGCTCTCAGTCGCCGTCGACACCACCACCGAGGCCTCCACGGGCGGCGCGCCCGGCGGCGGTGCCCCGCCCGAGGGTGGTGACGGTGGCACCCCGCCGGAGCCCCCGACCGAGTAACTCGTCCAGACCATCATCCAGGAGATCATCATGTTGCAGAACCTCACGGGCTGGCACGCCCTCGTCATCCTCGCCATCATCCTGCTCGTCTTCGGCTCGGCGAAGCTGCCGGCCCTCGCCCGGAGCGTCGGCCAGTCCGTACGCATCCTCAAGGACGAGACCCACGAGGGCGTGACCGACCGCAGGGCCTCATGACCACCGCCACCGCCGCACCGGTCACCGCCCCTCCGACCGCGAAGGGGACCATGCCCGTCGCCGGCCACCTGCGCGAGGCGAGCAGGCGTGGGATCCGTGCGGCGGTGGCACTCCTCGTCGGCGTGGTCGTCGGCTTCTGGCTCTCCGACCAGATCCTGGAGGTCCTGCGTTCCCCGATCGAGCAGATCGCCCAGTCCCAGGACGCCAGCCTCAACTACGACACCGTCACCGGTGCCTTCGACCTCAAGCTCAAGATCGCGCTCTTCACCGGCGTGATCCTCTCCAGCCCGATCTGGCTCGCCGAGCTGTTCGCGTACGTCACCCCCGGGCTGACCCGCCGCGAGCGGAAGTACACCTTCGGGTTCCTGGCGGCCGCGATCCCACTCTTCGCCGCGGGATGCGCGTTCGGCTTCCTGCTCTTCCCGCACATGGTCGAGATGCTCGCCGGGTTCTCGTCGGCCGAGGACAGCACCATCCTCAACGCCGGCTACTACGTCGACTTCGTGATGAAGATGGTCCTCGCGATCGGGGTCGCGTTCGTGCTCCCGGTCTTCGTGGTCGTGCTCAACGCGCTCGGCCTGCTCCCCGCGAGCACCCTGCGGCGCAGCTGGCGCACCATCGTGGTCGTCATCGTGCTGTTCAGCGCGCTGGTGACACCGGCTGCCGACGTACTGTCGATGTTCCTCGTCGCCGCGCCGATGTCGGCCCTGTTCGCCGCCGCCGTCCTCATCACCCATCTGCACGACCGCCGACTGATCAGGAGCCAGCCATGTTCGGCCTGACCTTCGAGAAGCTCTTCCTGGTCGCGATCGTCGCCGGCCTCGTGATCGGCCCCCAGCGGCTCCCGATCTACACCCACCGGCTCGCCGAGCTGATCCGCTCGGTCCGAAGCTTCGTCGACGCGTCCAAGGCGCGGGCGGACCTCGAAGCCCTGGACGTACGCCAGTACGACCCGCGCCGGATCGTGCGGAAGGCACTCACCGAGCCGGCGACCGCGCAGCCTGCAGGCGAGGCTGACTTGGAGGAACAAGCAAGCCGCGTACGTCCCGGGCAGAAGTATCTGGTCACCGGCGGCTCCGCGCATCCTCGCCGGATCCTGATCGACTCCCTGCCGGAGGACGACCCCCGCCGCCTCGCGGCCCACGTCCCAACTCCGGCCGCGGACGACGAGACCGAGCTCCTCCTGGCCGAGGTCGAGCAGCTCCTCGAGAAGCCGGCCCGAAGCTAGTTGACCTTGCGTTCGCGGTCGCCCCAGTAGGGCTCGCGGAGCTTGAACTTCTGCAGCTTGCCGGTGGCCGTACGCGCCAGGGAGTCGCGGAACTCGACGACCGTCGGTGCCTTGTAGCCGGCGGCTCGTTCCTTGCTCCAGGCGATCAGCTCCTCCTGGGTGGCCTGGGCGCCCTCGGCGAGGACGACGAGGGCCAGGATGGTCTCGCCCCACTTCTCGCTGGGGATGCCGATGACGGCGACCTCGGCGACCGAGGGGTGCAGGAAGAGGACGTCCTCGACCTCGGCGCTCGAGACGTTCTCGCCGCCGGTGATGATGACGTCCTTGATGCGGTCGGAGATGGTGAGGTAGCCGTCGTCGCCGAGGCTGCCGCCGTCGCCGGTGTGGAACCAGCCGTCGGCCAGCGCCTTCTCGGTCTCCTCCGGTTTCTCCCAGTAGCCCTCGAGCACGACGTTGGAGCGGGCCAGAACCTCCTTGTCGGGCGAGATGTCGAGGCTCACGCCGATCGCGGGCGCACCGGCGCGGGTCAGCTTCGCGGCGCGCTCCATCGGGTCGAGGTCGTCCCACTCGGCACGGGTGCGGTTGATGGTCAGCAGCGGCGAGGTCTCGGTGAGGCCGTAGATCTGGATGAACTCCCAGCCGAGCTCCTCCTGGACGCGGACGACAGTCTTCGTGGGCGGCGGCGCGCCGGCCATGATGATCCGAACCTTGTCCCGTCCCGGGATCTCGCCCTCGGTCGCCTGCCACTGCGGGAGCGCGTCGAGCACGGCGGCCGCCACCGCGGGGGCGGCGCACATGTAGGTGACTCCGTGGTCGCGTACGCGGCGCAGGATCTCCATCCCGTCGACCTTGCGCAGCACGATGTGCTTGATGCCGAGGCCGGTCGCCGCGAACGGCATCCCCCAGCCGTTGGCGTGGAACATCGGCAGCGTGTGCAGGTAGACGTCGCGGTCGTTGCAGCCGGCGTGCAGCGCGAAGGTCATCGCGTTGGTCCAGATGTTGCGGTGGGTGATCTGCACGCCCTTGGGCCGGGCGGTGGTGCCGGAGGTGTAGTTGATCGCCGCGGTCGCGTTCTCGTCCGGCTCCCACGGCTTCGGCTCGACACCCTCCGCTGCGTAGAGGTTGGCGTCGTCTCCGAGCACGAACCGATGCTTCGCGGTCACGTCCTTCAGCGCCTCGTCGACCTCGGGGTCGACCCAGAGCACCGAGGCGCCGGACTGCTCCACGATGTAGGAGACCTCGTCGGGACGGAGACGGAAGTTGACGGGCACCAAGATGCGCCCGTAACCGGAGACGCCGTAGAACGCGGTCAGCAGTCGCGCCGAGTTGTGGGAGACGATCGCGACCCGCTCCCCCACGCCGATGCCGAGCTCGTCGAGCCTCGCCGCCATCCGCTTCGCGAGCGACTTCATCTCGGCGTACGTCACCTCCCCGAGGGAGGCCGCCGGCTGGTCGGGCTCGTCGATGATGCCCACCCGCTCGCCGTAGACGGCTGCGGCACGGTCGATGAAGTCGTTGACGCTGAACGGGACGAACACGGGCGTTACCTCCAGGTGCAAGTGGTGACCCGGATCACTGTATCGATGAGAGGTCTCTCATGGACCCCCACATCGGACAGGTGGTCAGGCACTATCTGAGGGTCATGTCCCGCACCCTGAAACTCGTCCTCCCGCTGGTCGTCCTGGTGGCGGTCGGCGTCTACCTGGCCGCCTCCTTCGCCGGAGCCTCCGACAACGACCCGCCGCCTCGCGAGCCCGTCGTGCTGCCCTCGGAGAGCGTCTCGCCCTCCTCGCCCGGATCCCCGGGCTCCTCATCGAGCACGGATCCCTCGGGTGTCCCGGTCGTCACCCCTGGTCCCGTCGACGATGATGATGACGACGACGATGACCGCGACGACCGACATGACGACGACTGACCCTCAGCCACCCGGGACCACACCGCCCCCGCGGCGCCGGGGGCTGTCCGTGCGCGCCCGGATCACCGCCTCGGTCGCTCTGCTGGTCACCCTCGCCCTGGCCGGCGCCGGTCTCATCGTCTACGTCGTCGAGCTCAGCCGGGTCGAGGCCGCGACCACGCGCGAGATGGAGCAGGAGCTCGACGAGTTCTCCAGGCTGCGCACCGAGGGCATCGACCCCGAGACCAGGGCACCGTACGACGTGGAGGGCCTGCTGCGGACGTTCCTGAGCCGCAACGTGCCCGACGACGACGAGCTCCTCGTCGCCTGGGTCGACGGCCGGGCGCGCGCACACTTCCCCGAAGACCCGCTGATCACCACCGCGCGGTTCAGCGAGGCCGTCGCCGATGTGGTCGTGGACGGCGGGACGACCTATCTCGACACCGCGGACGGCGAGGTACGCATCACCAGCCAGCCGGTGCGGCAGGACAACGCCCAGGGCACCACCGAGGGCGCCCTCCTCGTCGTCTCCTACCTCGACGAGGACCGTGCCGAGCTGCGCAGCACGATGCGCACCTACACGATCGTGGCCGCCCTTCTCGCCCTGCTCGTCACCGTGGTCGCGGCCTGGCAGTCCGGGCGGCTGCTGGCCCCGCTGACCAGACTCCGGCAGGCGACCGGAGCGGTCAACGCCACCGACCTCTCCGCCCGGCTGCCCGAGTCGGGCAACGACGACATCTCGGCCCTGACCAGGAACTTCAACGACATGCTGGCCCGGCTGGAGCAGGCGTTCTCCGACCAGCGCCAGTTCCTCGACGACGCGGGGCACGAGCTGCGTACGCCGCTGACGATCATCGGCGGCCACCTCGAGCTCCTCGATGAGTCCGACCCGGCCGAGGTCGAGCAGACCCGGCGGCTGGCGCTCGACGAGGTCGACCGGATGAGCCGTCTGGTCGGCGACCTGATCCTGCTGGCCAAGCACGACCGGCCCGACTTCCTCACCCTGGAGGAGGTCGACGTCGACACCCTCACCGAGGACATCCTGGCCAAGGCCAGCGCCCTCGCCGACCGCGACTGGCACCTCGACGCGGCGACTCCCGGCACCTGGCGCCTGGACCCGCAGCGGGTCACCCAGGCGATGCTGCAGCTGTGCGACAACGCCGCCGGACACACCGCACCCGGCGACCGGATCGCAGTCGGCTCGGCGACCGTCGACGGCACCCTGCGGCTGTGGGTACGCGACACCGGACCGGGAGTGCCTGCCGAGGACCGGGACCGGATCTTCGAGCGGTTCGCGCGCGGCGCCGAGACCGGCTCCGGCGACCGGCCGGGACTCGGGCTCGGCCTCGCCATCGTCTCCGCCATCGCCACCGCCCACGGCGGCACCGTGGGCGTCGAGGACGCGACACCCTCCGGCGCCCGCTTCACGATCACCCTGCCCGCACGCACCGAAGGAGAGGCATGGCCCGCATCCTGATCGTCGAGGACGAGGACCGCATCGCGGCCTTCCTCGCCAAGGGCCTGAGCGCCGACGGCCACCAGGTCAGCACCGTCGCCGACGGGCTGGAGGGACTCGAGGAGGCGCTGAGCGGCGCCTTCGACCTGATGGTGCTCGACATCGGCCTGCCGACCATCGACGGCTTCGAGGTGCTCGACCAGCTGCGCGCCCAGGGATCCCGGATGCCGGTGGTCGTGCTGACCGCCCGCGACTCGGTGCACGACACCGTCTCCGCGCTCGAGGGCGGCGCCGACGACTACCTGGCCAAGCCGTTCCGCTTCGCCGAGCTGCGGGCCCGGATCAACGTACGCCTGCGGCAGCAGGACAACACCGACGCCGAGGTGGGCGAGCTCCGCTCGGGGTCGGTCGCGCTGGACCTGCGTACGCGGCGCCTGCGGGTCGACGGGCGCGAGAGCGACCTCTCGGCGCGTGAGTTCGCGCTGGCGGAGGTGCTGCTGCGGCATCCGGGGCAGGTCCTCTCCCGCGCGCAGCTGCTCGACCTGGCCTGGGGCATGGACTTCGACCCCGGCTCCAACGTCGTCGACGTCTACGTCGGCTACCTGCGCAAGAAGCTGGGCTCGGCCCGGGTCGAGACCGTACGCGGCATGGGCTACCGCTTCCAGCCCTGATCCCGGCTCCGGGAACGGCTGAGGGCCCGGCAGGCGCCGGGCCCTCAGCTGCAGGGGATGGGAGAAGGGTCAGTGGATCCGCAGGCCGCCCAGCGAGGCTCGCGGAAGCCGCTCCAGCGCGGGCGAGACGGTCTCGGCGATCTCCGCCGGGGCCGGCCGGTCACCGGCGGCCGGGGCGAGGCACGCCTCGATGACCTTGACGACCTCGGGCGGCGTACGCCTGGGGAGGTCGCCGGGACCGGAGACGAGCTGCGGGTAGCGCTCGGTGCGGTCAGCGGCCGACGGGTCGCCATGGGGGAACGGCCGCTCGCCGGTGACGGCGTGGAAGAGCGTCGCGCCGAGGGCCCAGACGTCGCTGGCGGGGCCGACCTCGCCCAGCTCGCCGGGCAGGCACTGCTCGGGGGCCATGTAGGCGTCGGTGCCGATCTCGTGGCGCAGAGCGGCCGCCGCTGCGGTCGGGCGGGCCACGGAGAGGTCGATCAGCCGGGCCGGCGAGCCCATGATCAGGTTGCTCGGCTTGATGTCGAGGTGCACCCAGCCGGAGCGCCGCAGGTAGTGCAGCGCCGAGGCGAGGTCGAGCGCCAGCGGCAGGTACTGCTGCTCCGGGAGTCGCCCGTGGCGGCGGATCAGCGTCGAGAGCCGGGGGCCCTCGACGTGCTCCATCACGACGTACGGGCGCTCGCCGTCGAGGTCCTCGCGTAGGCCGCGGACGAGGACCGGATGGCGCAGCTGCGTCAGGGCGTCGGTCTCGCGCCGCAGCGCGTTGCGGCTGGTCTCGCTGTCGATCAGGTTCGGTCGCAGGACCTTGGCGACGACCGGCCCGTAGGTGATCTCGTCGAAGGCCAGGAAGGCCTCGTACGACGAGCCGCCCCCGAGCAGCCGCATCGCGGTCAGCTCGGGGGTGATCGCGTCACCCTGGACCAGGCCCCAGGTGTCGGTCATCTTCGACTCAGCCCTGGGTCCGGTCGTTGGTGTTGTCGTCCCGCGTGTTGTTCTTGGTGTTGTCGTCCTTGGTGTTGTCGTCCTTGGTGTTGTCGTCCTTCGTGTTGTTGTCCTTGGTCTGGTCGTCGCGGGTGACCTTGTCGCGGGTGTTGTCGCGGGTGTTGTCCTTGGTCGCCCGGGTCACACCGGTGCCGTTGGTCGCGGTGTCGTTGCCGGCGGCGTCGCGGGTGACGTCGTCGGCGTCGTTGTCGTCGTCATCGTCGACTGTGGTCACCTGGGTGTTGGACTTCTCCTCACGCTTGGCATAGCCGTCGTCATCGACAGCGGCAGCGCTCTGGTAGCTGAACACGCCCGCCGCGACCACGCCGACCAGGCCGGTACCGAGGATCATCGGAAGCTTCTTCATCATTCGTCCCTTCAGGTTCTGCCCCGGGTGTTCCCGGCGCCATGCAAGAACCATCTCGACCCGCGGTGAGGTGATCGTGAGATGACCATGAGAGCTCTCTCATCCGCGAGCCGGTTCGGGTCCTGGGGCCGGTGGTGGTAGGAACGTCCCGTGCAAAGCAGCGAGCGGCGCGAGATCGCGCTCAAGGTCGGTGTACTGCTGCTGGTCGGGGTGCTGATCTCGGTCGCCGGCTACGGCTACTCACGCTCGCGCTTCCGCGAGCACGCCATCGAGCAGTCCGAGACGGCCGCCAGCCAGTTCGCGCGGACCACGAGCTGGACCACGGTCGAGGCGAAGCCGGAGCTGGTGGCGCAATGGGCGCGGGCCTGTCCCTCGGTCCAGACCCCGCCCACCGAGAAGACGGCTGACGCGCGCGGTCACCTGGAGAAGGTACGCATCACCTCCACCGACCTCACCGAGACCGGCGCCACGGTGGAGCTGACCCCCGACGGCGGTCAGTCCGTGTTCACCTTCGTGGTCACCCGCTCCGGCGAGGGCAAGGACGAGGAGTGGCGGGTCACCGAGGTCACCTGCGCAGCCGGTTGATCGAGCGCGTGTCACATCCCCTGTCGGTGGGTACCACACCGATATGGACACTGCTGGATTCACCAACCTGTTGACCCGACCCGGGCCGTACGCCACCGTGCTGGCCGATGTCAGCCAGGACTCGGAGAACGCGGCCCACGCCAAGGAGCTGCGGGTGCGCGCCGCCTGTGAAGAGCTCTCCGCCCAGGGGGCTCCCCCGGGCGTCGTCGCCCAGGTCTCCGACCGGCTGGAGGCGAACGTACGTCAGCCGGCCCCGCTCGCGCGGGTCGTCGTCGCGACGCCCGAGGGGATCGCCTACGACGAGGTCGCCGTTGCCGCGGTCCCCAACCCGGTCGCGACCTGGGACATGCTGCCCGACCTCGGCTCCTGGATCGCCGCGCGCGAGACGTCGATGCCGTTCGTGCTGGTCCTGGCCGACCACACCGGTGGCGAGATCTCGCTGTGGGACTCAGGACTGCCGCAGCCGACGAGCACGACCACCGTGGAGGGCGACGAGCTCGAGCACGTCCACACGATCCGGGACAACGTCGGGTGGGCCGCCTACCGCATGCAGCAGACCACCGACAACGTCTGGCGCCACAGCGCCGACAAGGTCGCCGAGGAGGTCACCAGGCTGGTCCGCGACCACGGTCATGAGCTCGTCCTCATCGGCGGCGACCCGACCACGGTGGGCAGACTGCGCGACGACCTCTCCGGGCTGTCGGCCGAGGTGGTCGAGCTGGCGAGCGGTCAGCGCGCCGAGGACGGCGGCGACCACGCTCGCAACGAGGCGATCCGCAGCGCGCTGCTGGACCAGGTCGTACGCCGCCGCACGGCGCTGGTCCGTCGGCTCGAGGAGGCCTGGGGCCGGGGCGAGCGCGAGGCCACCGGCGTACGCGACGTTGCCGACGCCTTCGTCACCGGCCGCGTCGAGACCCTGCTGATCGACCCCGGCGCACTGGCCGGGCACACCCTCGACCCGGCGGACCATCCCGGCCTCACCTTCGGCGAGGCCCCGGTCTCCGGTCCGGTCGAGGCCGGCGAGGCGCTCATCGCCGCCGCGGTCCTCACCGACGCGGAGGTGTACGTCCTGCCCGCCAGCCTGCTCGGCGACGCCCCCGTGGCGGCACTGCTGCGCTGGGCCTGACCCGGCTCAGCGGCACAGGATCAACGGCGCCAGGCCCTGAGCCGGTCCGGCTCGGGGTCGGGTGACTCCGTGGCCGCCCAGACCTTGCGCCACTCGGCGATCTCCTCGCCGGCGGGGTCGGGCGTGCGCTCCTCGGCAGCGCGGCGCATCGAGGCGTACCAGTCGGTGGCGTCCTCATCCAGCAGCCTCGCCACCGCCGTCCGGATCCGGGGCGCGAACTCACGGATCGACTCGCCCTCGGCCGGGCGGAGCGGCTCCCCGAAGCGTACGGTCAGCTGGCGGCGGCCACCGGCCTTGTCCTTGCCGGGCCAGTTCACCCCGCGCGGCATCGCAGCGTAGGTGCCACGGTGGGCGATCGGGACGACGGGGACGCCGTACTCGATGGCCAGGTAGGCGGCGCCGGACCGGAACCGGCCGACGGTGCCGTCCTTGGACCGGGTGCCCTCGGGGAAGACGACCAGCGACCAGCCGTCGGCGAGCACCTCCCCGGGTGCGTTCGCGAGTGCGCCCCCGCGTCGGTCGATCGGCAGCGTGTTGAAGACCAGCGAGGAGCCCACCGCCCGCCACCAGGTGTCGAAGAAGTAGTCGGCCGCGGCCGCCACCGCCGTACGCCGCCGCCACTGGTCCGGAAGGCTCAGCAGGATCAGCGGAGTGTCCAGGTGGGAGGCGTGGTTGGCCACGAAGATCACCGGACCGTCGAGCTTCTCGAGCACGTCCAGCCCCTCGACCTGGGTCTTCACCTGCGACCGGAAGACCGCCTCGAGCCCGGCCTGCGCGACCTCCCTGACCGCTCGCGCGGCCGGCCTGCGCGACCACTCGTTGTCGAAGACCGTCGTCGTCGCCGGCGGCACGAACGGCTCCGCCGACCGCGGCACCTGCGCCCGATGACCCCACCGCCAGCCCCGCTGGAAGAGTCGTACGTCGCGGGCGGTCTCCTTCCAGAAACTACTCATGAGCCGCCCCCGCTGGTCGAGCCGCCCCCGCTGGTCTCGACACGCTCGCTGGCGCTCGCGGCTCGACCGACGATGGCGCTCATCGGACGTCCGCCAGGAGGTGCGGAGGGTTGCGGAGGTAGGTGATCGACGGGGACGGGCCGACGGTCGAGCTCGCCATCTCGAGCGCATCCCGCAACGTCGACGCGCTCCGGAAGCCCATCCGCGCGGCGGCCTTGGGGTTGCCGCCGACCCAGATGACGTCGCCGAGGTGGTCGAGGGCGTGCGCGATCCAGTACCACATGTAGAACGGGTGGACGCCGTGGTAGGCGTTCGAGGTGCGGTAGAGGTGGACGTACCAGGGGTCCGTGGCGAACTGCTCCTCGAACTTCGGCCCGATCAGCGCCGGGTCGTTCGTGTCGGCCAGCACCTCCTCGTAGAAGTCGACGTAGGAGGGATGCGTCAGGGTGTTGAAGCCCTCGTCGAGCGGGTGGTAGAGGATCGCGACGCCACCCGCGCGCACGACCGGCTGGCGCAGGTAGGAGTTGAAGTAGTAGCCCAGCCCCATGCAGGCGGCCAGGATCGGGTTCATGGTCGAGTTGACGTTGTAGGGGCCGAGGTAGGGCACCCCCATCACCATCACGTCGGACTGCCCCTCGACCTTGACCCGCTGCTGCTGGTGGACGCGCTGCACCGTCAGCTCGTGCACCGGCTCGACGGCGCCGGCGGTGATCCCGGTCAGCCCGTAGTTGGAGCGCAGGTCGTGGAACATCTTGTGGCGCATCTTCTGCGGCGCCACCGCCAGGCCGCGGCGCAGGCCGAGGACGGTGGCCTGGTCGCGCAGCGACCACTCCCACTCGCGCTTGAGCAGCGTGTCGTACGGCTTCCCGAACACCTCGTTGTCGAGCGTCGTCTCGATCTGGAAGACCTTGACGTGCTCGCCGATCAGCCGGCCCATCCGCCAGGCGGAGGAGTGCATCTCGGAGTGCTTGTGGTCCATGAACGAGCGCGAGTGCACCATCGTCTTGGCGTTGTGGTGGTGCTTGATCGACTTGTAGGAGGCCAGCCCGATGCCGACCGATTTGTGGCCGCCGTCCATCGCGACGAGGTTCACGTTGACGTAGATCAGCAGGTCGGAGGTGGCCGCCCGCTTGTTGATCTCGACATCCTCGCCCTTCTCGGTGACGCCCATGTGCTCGAGGTTGGCGCGGTCCTCGGCGTCATGGTTATAGAGCAGCCCCTGCGGCGCGAAGCTGCGAAAGACGCGCTCGCCGACGATGTGCTTCATCTCGGCGTCGGTCATCCGGCGGTGCAGGGCCAGCGCGGCGATGATCTCGACGTCGTCGACGCCCTTCTCGGCCGCGATCGTGAGCACCTGCTCGATGATCCGGCCCCGGATGTCGGGCGCCTTCATGGTCGGCAGCGGCAGCGAGAGGTCGTCGAAGGCGATCGTCAGCCGCATCCCCGGGAACATCAGCTCCCGCAGCGGTTCGGAGTCGACCGGGTTCTCCAGCGACTCCCGGATCGCCGCGTCCACGTCGGGCACCGTCGGCAGCGACTCCGGCGGGTAGATCACCCGGGTGCCCTGCGGGAACTCCTCCAGCCTGAACCCGAGCCCCTCGTGGACGAGCAGGGGCGGCGTACGGTCGTCGACCTCCAGCACGAAACCTGGTCGTGTCATCGTGTCTCTCCTTCTTCAGGACGTACGTCTCGGGTCGAACGCCACCTTGACGGTGCCGAGCCGACCGGCTGAGTGGGCATGGTCGAGGGCCTCGCGCCAGCGGTGGAGCGGGTAGGGCGCGACGGTCTTGGCGAGGCGGCACATGGCGTCGTGGCCGACCAGGTCGAGGGCGGTGGCGAAGTCGCCGGAGCCGCGCGAGGAGGCGTAAGTCCCGACCACCTCGAGCTCCCGGAACCAGGCCGCGGACAGATCGGCGGAGGCGGGCATCCCGGAGAGCACGACGCGTCCACCCGCGCGGGTGGCGTGCAGGCAGGTCTGCAGCGACTCCTTCGAGCCGACCGCGTCGACGGTCACGTCCACGCCGCCGAGGAGGTAGGGCGAGGAGAGCATCTCAGGCTCGAGCATGAACGCGCTGGTCGCGCGCCTGATCCTGCGCAGCGTCTCCGACGGCGCGACGACCTCGGTGGCGCCGAACTCGAGCGCCAGCTCGCGCTGATGAGCGTGCTTGGCGACGACCAGGATCTCACCGGCGTCGGTGAGCTCGCGCAGGGCCAGCGTCGCCAGCAGCCCGACCGCCCCGGCACCCGAGACGAGCACGCGGTCACCCGGCTTGACCGCGGCCCGGCGAGCGGTGTGCACCGCACAGGCGACCGGCTCGGCGAGCAGCGCCTGCTCGTCGGAGTAGCCGTCGGGCACCACGTGGAGCTGGGAGCGGTGCACCGAGAGCTGCTGCGACCAGCCGCCGCCGGTGTCGTGACAGAACCCGGTCTGCAACCCGGAGGAGATGTCGCCGACGGTGATCCGGGAGCACCGGTTGGTCTCGCCCCGCGCACACGCCTCGCACGCCTCCAGCCCGCGCGCGGCGCAGGTCAGGACCGGGTCGACGACCACGCGGGTCCCGGCCACCAGATCGCCGCAGGGGTCGAGCAGCTCGCCCACGATCTCGTGGCCGGGCACGAACGGCAGGCTCACCAGCGGCTGGAAGTAGAGGCTCGTCCTCCCCGACAGCATCCCCAGGTCGGAGCCGCAGATGCCGGACAGAGAGACCCGCAGCCGCGCCCAGCCGTCGTGCTCGACCCGTGGCGGGTCGAGCGTCACCATCCGCAGCGGCGCCGCCGCCCCGGTCAGCAGCAGCGGCAGCCGTCCGCCGGCGACCTTCCCCAGCGCCGTCTTGGCGACGCTGCGGTACATCTCGAGCGCGAGCATTCAGCCCCTCCTCATCGGTGCAGCCCAGCCGGGTCGAGCGTCCGGCTCGCGTGGCCCGGCGACTCCCAGTCGACGATGGTCCAGTGCGACTTCTTGGCGTGCCGGAAAAGAGGTACGTCGGGCCGGACCGCCACCGGGTGTCCGACCGCGGCGAGCAGCGGGAGGTCGGAGTGGGAGTCGGCGTAGGCGAAGCTGTCGGCCGGCGAGATGCCCTCGCGGCGCGACCACTCCCGAACGAACGCCCCGCGCGACTCCCCGACCAGCGGCGACGCGGCCATGTGGCCGGTGCAGAACCCACGGTCGTCGACGGCCAGATCTGCCGCCTCGATGTGGTCGAACAGCGGCATCAGCGGCCGGGTCAGCGGCCGGATCGCGCCGGTGACCAGCACCGTCACGTGCCCCGCCGCCCGGTGCTCCCGGATCCGCCGGACCGCGTCCGGCGCCAGCCGCCCGAGGATGTGCGTCGTCAGGTGCTCGTCGACGATCTGGTCGAGCTCGGAGAGCCGAGCGCCGGCGTACTCCTTGTAGACCGTACGCAGCAGCGTGCCGCGCTCGGTGCGGTCCGCCCACACGTAGCCGGGCACCTTGCTCGCCATCCGGGCGATCTCGGCCGCCTTCTGGGTGCCGGAGAGCTCACCGAGCCGCAGCCACAGGTAGGTCTCGATCACGTTGGAGGACATCAGGGTGCCGTCGAGGTCGAAGAAGGCCGCGACCCGCGTCTCGTCGGTGATCGAGCTTGTCGAGATCCGCGGCAACCGGCCGGAGTCCGGCCGCTTCCGCAGCTTGCGCAGCTCGTCGAGCTCACGGACCGGCTTGGTCACCGACGGCACGTGGATGTCGTGGAGGTATTCGTGCCAGTCGATCACGCCGGTGTCGAAGGCGAAGGTCTCCTGGTCGGCCGGCGACAGCGACCGATAGAGCGCGAGCGTGTTTTCGTCGACGAAGCGCAGGTCGGCCTGGGCGTACTCCTTGTAGAGATCCAGGTAGCGACGCAGGAACTGCAGCCGCCGGCCCTGCCGGTCGAGGTCGCGCGCCCAGCTGCGGGTGCGGTCGCTGCGAGGAGCCATCCCCAGCAGCCTGTCGGCGATCTTGTGGACCCGCTCCCCGGTCACCATCATCCGCTCGACCGAGGCCCCGCCCGGGAACGTCCACTCCGGCAGCCGGGCCGCGCCGCGGTCACCGGCCGCGAACGGCTCCTTGGAGAAGTAGGCCCGCACGGTCTCGTAGAGCATCCCGAAGGTCACCGGGTTGCGGTCGCCGGAAGCGAGATGGAAGTAGGCCGGTTCGCCGTGCTCGGGCGGGTGCGCCAGGCACGCCACGATCGAGGCGACGACGTGGTCGACCGGCACGATGTCGACGGGGGTGTCCGCGGCCGCCGGGAAGAGCGGCAGCTCGCCGCGGCCGTAGGCGAGGATCAGCGGCTCGGCCATCTTGAAGCCCTCGATCCAGCCCGGATATGGGCGGGAGACGGCCGACTCGATGATCGCCGGGCGGTAGATCGTGGCCCGGTTCCCCGCTGCGGCGTGGGCTTCGACCACCCGCTCGCCCAGCGCCTTGGTGAACGTGTAGGCGTCGGTCCAGCCCAGCGAACGCGCCCGCTCGGTGCCGAGACGTACGAGCTCGTCCTTCACCCACTTCTTGCGCGCCTCCTCGGCGGCAGCGGCGGCGGTCATCAGACCTGCCCGACCATGCTCGCGCTCGGCCTGCTTGCGCAGCTTGGAGATCACCTCGACACCGCGCGAGCGCTCCTCGACGGCCGCCCGCTGCGCCAGCCCCCAGGCCAGCTCGGCGTCCACGTCGACGGAGTGGTCGACCGGCCCCTCGGGGATGTGTCCACGGCGCCGCCCGGAGACGTACGCGGTCGAGACGTGCAGATAGTGGATGTCCCGCCCCGTCTCCGCGACCCGCCTGAGCAGCTCCCGGACGCCGACGACGTTGGTGACGAACCCTTCGTCGACCGGCGGGTCGAACGAGACATCTCCCGCCGAGTGCACCACGGCGTCGAGATCGTCCGGCAGCGACGGCGGAGCGGAGAGATCGCCCTCGACGACGTTCACCTCCGCGTCCGAGACGGCCTCGAAGATCGGCTTGGTCAGCATCTTCGCGATCCGGTCCGCCCCCGATGTCGACCCCTTGGGCCGGACCAGGACGCTGAGACGTACGTCCGGCACCTCGGTCAGCATCAGATGCAGCAGCGCCTCGCCGACGAACCCGGTCACTCCCGTGAGCAGCACATGCTGCCCCGCGAGCCGCTCCCGAATGGAGGCCCGAGGATCGTCGTCGTAATGGTTTCCCTGCGCCAGGTCAGAGGTCACGGTTGCGATTGTGCCCGCTCGAGGCAACCCCCGTGACTCCTTTTCCGGGCTCGACCTGAGAAACTGCGTGGAACCCCCGAAACCCCGAGGAGCCATACGTGTCGAGGAAGCTGCTGAGCGTCGCAGCCGTCCTCTTGGCGACCGCTCTCGCCGGCTGCGGCTCCGGGGAGCCCACCACCAGCAGCCCTGGCCCCAGCCCCTCCACCTCCTCCCCCGTCGAAGCCTCCGGACCCTGTCTCTTCGAACCTGGTCAGGTCGCCAGCGCCATCCCCGGCTCCTGGTCGCATGCCGCCGACGAGGACGTCTGCACCTACACCAGCGACCGGGGCGCGATCTTCGTGACGACGTTGGTCGACACCTCCGTCTCTGCCGGGCTCGCCGCCAGCCGGGAGGACTGCATCTCCTCGCCGGCGCCTGTTGAGATCGACGACCGGGCGTTCGTGTGTATCGAGTCGCACGATGACGGGGATCTCGTGGTCGGCAATGTTGCTGTCGGGAGTCGGCTGTGGTCGCTTGTCATCGTCCCTGATCAAGGGGTTCACGATGCCGAGCTCAGTGCGATGGGGCGGCTCGTGGAGATGGTTGCCGACTGACCCCCTTGGTCGAACTACGTCTACCGGAGTCCACCGAGACGGAGGGCATCTTCGATCTCGCTGAGTTTCGCGGAGGACAGGGCGCCTGCTCGCTCGATCAGGTCGTCTCGGGACAGGGTCGTCAGCCACGTGCAGGGGGTGAAGCCTGGGCGCGGCAACGCAAACCGGACCACGCCTTCAAAGGGCAGTCCTTCGGTGGCGCCTACTGCCACTTCGACGCCCAGACCGGTGACGTCGACACCCGCCGGGGCGACTACCTGCATCACCTGGATCCCGAACGCGTCCTCGTCCGACAGCAGCACCACCGGCCGACGCTCGTCGAACTCCACCCACCAGACTTCGCCACGTTGCACATGTCCTCCTGACACGCGACGGCACGCCGCAGGTCTCAGCGTGACCCTATCTGCTGGCTGGAGGCGTTCGGGCCTAATGGGCCGGATAGCGGGTTCACACTAGTAGAGCCGCCTTCCCCCGCTGGTCGAGCCGCCTTGCCCCTGCTGGTCGAGCCGCTCTGCCCCGCTGGTCGAGCCGCCCTTGCCCCGCTGGTCGAGCCGCCGGAGCCGCTAGGCGGAGGCGTGTCGAGACCAACACGGTCCGCTTCTTCGGAAACCTCGCTTGGCGACTGTTCTTCGTTTCAAGGTTCGCCGCCGACCCTTGATTTGAGTGTTTCTCGATCGTGCGCCGCGTCAAGGACGGGCTTCGCCCGCCGGCTTCGCCGGCCGCTTCGCGGTCCTTGACCCAGCACCCGATCGAGAAAGATCTCGCCTATATCGGGGCGGCGGCGAGAGAGTGGCGCGGAGCTCCGTTGCTTGTTCGCTGACTGCGTAACTGTCATCTGACCAGCACAAATAGGTCGCGCCTGGGTACTCGATCGCATATAATAAGGCGCATGTACGAGACCATCGACCACCTCCTCGCAGGGCCGCCTTCGGGGGCGTCCGAGGCTGAGCTGGTCGACTGGATCAGTGGTCTCGAAGAGATCAAGTGCACCGCCGAGGCGGTCCAAGCAGAAGCGGCAGTACGTCTCGACGAAGCCGTCCGCGCACGCCAATCAGAGGCTGGGGTTCCTGCCCGCAGGCTCGGCGAGGGGGTCGCCTCCCAGATCGCGCTGGCGCGGCGGGTCTCACCCGAGAAGGGCGCCAAGCAGTTGGGGCTGGCGAAGATCCTAATCAACGAGATGCCGCAGACCTTCGCGCTGATGAGAGCCGGACTGTTCTCCCAATGGCAAGCAACGATCCTCGCCCGCGAGACCGCGTGTCTCTCGGTGGACGATCGTCGGGTCATCGACTACGAGCTCTGTGCCACCGATCCGGGCGGTGAGCCGGCTCGAGCGATCTCGATGGGACTGCGACAGCTCGAGGACGCTGCCAAGAAGCTGGCGATCACCCTGGACCAGGAATCCGTCGTGGCCCGGGCCGCGAACGCCGTGAAGGACCCCCGCGTCAGCCTGCGGCCGGCCCCGGACACGATGACCTGGCTCGGCGCCCTGCTCCCGGTCAAGGACGGCGTCGCCGTCTTCGCAGCACTGGACCAAGCAGCCAAGGCCGCTGCGGCCGCCGGCGATGAACGGACTCGGGGTCAGGTCATGGCCGACACCCTCGTCGACCGGATCACCGGCCGCACCACCGATGCGAAGCCCCGGATCGAGGTCAAGATCGTGATGACCGCCGACTCCCTCACCAACGACACCAACCAGCCGGCCATGGTCGAGGGCTACGGACCCGTCCCGGCAGCCTGGGCCCGCGAGGCGCTCGCCGATGCCGAGGTGTTCGTCCGGCGCCTGTTCACCGACCCCGCCGGACGGCTGGTCGCCATGGAATCACGTGCCCGCAAAGCACCCGACGGGCTCGCGGAGTTCATCGCCACTCGTGATGGCGGGATCTGCCGCACCGTCGGCTGTGATGCCCCGATCCGGAACATCGATCACGTCGAACGCCACGCTGACGGCGGCGAAACGAGCGCCGAGAACCTGCAGGGTTTGTGTGAAAGATGCAATCAGGCCAAGGAAGCCCTCGGCTGGCAAGCCAGACCGGGACCGGACGGCAGCATCATCACGATCACACCCACGGGCCACACCTACATCAGCCCTCCACCCGAATCCTGGGCACAACCGCCACCAACCTGGTCCCGGGCTGAGTTCGGGCTGCGCGACGTACTCCTCGAACACACCCTCGCGGCCTGAGGCCCCAGGGTCGCGGAAACTTTCTTCGGATCGGTGCTTGACCTTGACGCTACGTCAGGGCTGCACGCTTCTTGCACGGCCCCAAACACGGAGCCCGGGGAACACACCAACCGATCCAAGGGAGCACCATCATGAACAACCTCCTCAGCCGCCTCGTGGGTGACAAGAAGGACTGGAAGCGGATGGAAGCCCGCGCTGCTGAGCTTCCCGCCGACTACCGCACCGTCTACGCAGAGATGAAGAACTACATGTGGCGCTTCACCGCCGGCGACGGCATGGACATCGTCGAGGTCCTCCGCGAGATCCTCGATCTGTTCGAGACCGAGGCCGCCAACGGAACCTCGGTCATCGAGGTCACCGGGACCGACCTGGCCGCGTTCTGCGACGCACGGCTGCCCGAGCAGCACGACGCCTACCGCGCCAAGCTCCGCGCCAACCTCAACGAGGTCGCCCAGAAGCTCGCGTGAGTCAGGGAAGGTCGAGGAAGGCGTACTGGGCGACCTTGTGCGGAAGCTGAACGACAGGGCCGCGTTTGAAACCGTAGTCGTCGAGCCTGGCGAGGGAGGCCTCGTTGGAGGCGTCGGGCTCGACGACGGCGCGGCGGGCGCCGGACTTGGAGATGACCTCCTCCAGGAAGAACTCGAGGACATCCTCCGTCCGGCCCTTGCGGGTCGGGGTGTCGGCCAGGAAGAGGTGGACGCCGATGTCGCCGGGGCGTCGATCGTAGAAGGTGCCAAGCTCGTCGACCTCGGGGTCCCAGGTCTGGAAGAGCGCGACCGGATCGCCGTCGAGCTCGACGATGTACGCAGCCAGATGAGGCTGCTCCTGCAGCCACGTGTAGATCTCCTCGATCTCCTCGCGCGGCTTCTCGACCATGCCCCAGAACCGGGCCCGATCGTCGTGCAGCCAGCCGCACAACAGGTCGATGTCGGCCGACGGCTCCAGGTCACGAATGGTCAGGGGCATGTCTTCTCCTCGGTGAGCAGGGACCAGTCGGTGACGACGCGGACCGCGCCTCCCCTGGCCCAGGCGTCGTGCTGATCGGTGTGGTGGGGGCTGTACGGGCATCCGCTGACGCCGAGGGGAACGACCCAACGGCTGTTGTCCCGCTCGGCCAGATCCCAGGCGTAGCGCGCCACCGAGCCCCGGACGGTCACGGTGGAGCCCGGGATCCAGGCGTTGCAGCGGACCGTGTCGGTGTCGCCGGGCAGTGGGGTGGCAGGGGCGGTCCGGGTGTGCGGGAGGTCGAACTGCTCCAGCGCGTGCAGCGGCCAGAAGCGGTGTTCCTCCGGCCAGGGCGTCGGCTCGCTGCCAGCGTCGCGTACGGCCTTCGCCGCCTCGGCGACGAGCGCTCGCGGGTCCAGACCGAAGGGTTTCTCGGCGGCCAGGATGATGTGCAGGGCACCGGCCACCCGCGCGGAGAGGCTGAACCACGGCTCGTAGAGGGGCCCGTGCTCCGACGGCTCCCGCAGCGGCGCGAGCACCGGTGCCGCGCAGATCCGGTCGACGACCTCGGCACGCAGCGCGGCGTACCAGGCCGCGCCCGGCGAGCCGTCCATCGCGCCGTCCCACCCGGCCAGCGCCTGGGGCCGCAGCTCGACCGGGACCAGCGCGAGCAGCAGCGCGCCCGCGGTCTGGGTGGTGTCGGCGAGCACCGCCACCGCCTGCACCGCGTCGAGAGGACCGACCTCGTCGAGGAGGTGCGCGATCCGGTCCGCCCGGAACGGCGGCGCGAAGCCGGCCGCGAGCACGTCGAACTCCGGCATGCAGCGGTCGTTGGCGGTCACGACAGAACCATCCGCCGACGCCGTACGCCGCGGCAGCGGGTCGACCCAGCCGGTCCACTCCCCCGCCTCGTCGCGCCTCGGCACGCGGCCGCCGACGGTGTGGACGACGTCGCCCGCCACGTCGGCGATCACCCAGTTGTTGACCGGCTCGACCCAATGCTCCACCGCGGCCTCGACATCGGCGACCGAACGGGCCCGCAGCAGCGGCAGCAGCGCCCCGAAGCCGAGGTCGGCGAGCTCGTGGCCGGGCGAGCGCAGCACCTCTCCCCAGCCCTCGTCGGAACCGCCGAGCACGACCGGCCCGCGGTCGGTCTCCAGCACCTCGACCTCGACCGGCTCCTGGTCGCGGACGAGCACCGTCTCCACGCTCCGCCGCACCACATCGCTGCCCGAGCGCAGGTCGACGCGGTAGAGATCCTGGTAGTCGGCCATCGCGTTGGTGATCCCCCACGCGACCTGACCGGCGTGCGCGAAGTGCTGCACGCCGGGAACGCCGGGGAAGGTCATCCCGACGACATCGAAGGCGTCGTCGGGGTCGGTGCACGCTAAGCGCACCTGGAGATAGACGTTGGGCGCCTCGAAGACCCGGTGCGGGTCACCGGCCACGAGCGGCAGACCCGATCGGGTGCGGCCACCGCCGACGGCGTACGCGTTGGAGCCGCCGGAGAGGCCTTCTGTGCGAAACAGCTCGGCGTCGGTCCCGAGCACCCGCGCCGCTCGGGCGCCGAAGAGCTTCGAGGGGAACGACCCGAAGAGGATCTGCTGCACCCAGAACACAGCCAGCGGCGTCCACGGCTGCCAGGTTCCCGGCGCGGGCCCGAGCCCGTCGGGCTCGTCGAGCTCCGGGCAGGGCGCCCCCTCCAGGCCGGAGCGGACCCCCTCGACGTACGCCGTCAGGAACCCCTGCGTCTCCTCGTCGAGCCGCGCGTAGGCCTCCTGCGCCACCACCGCCAGCCGAGCGCGGCGGGCGAAGGCGTCCCACTCGAGCCCGGCCGGGCCGAGCAGCTCGGCGGTACGGCCCTCGCCACGCAGCCGTTCGATCTCGAGCTGCCACGCGCGGTCCCGCGCGGTGGCCCAGCCCTGCAGCCGGGCCACCTCGGTGAGCGAGGCACCCCGCACATGCGGGATGCCCCACTCGTCCCGAAGAAAGTTCATGCGATCGGGTTGGCCAACGTGCCGGCGAACATGAGCGACTCGGCCTGGTCGGTGATGTCGACCATCTGCAGGGTGTTGCGGAGCTGGAGCCGGTTCAGGCACGAGTGGCGGAAGCGCGGGCGGAGGAAGTCGTAGCGCGCGACCGCATCGGCCAGCTCCGGGTGGTCGGCGGCATGGTCGACGATGCAGGCCCGCGTCTCGGCCCAGAACTCGGTCTCTGGTAGCACCCCCTCATCATCGAGGATCGCGGCAACATAGCGCAGCACCCCGTCGAAGATGTCGGTGTGGACGGCCAGCGCCTTGACGTCGTCGGGGAACTCCCCGCGGATCCGGGAGACCTCCTTCGGCAGCGGCAGGTCGCCCATCACCGCCACCTCCTCGCCGATGTCCTTCATGAACATCCGCACCGGGACGTGGTCGCGCAGCACCATCACCAGGTTCTCGCCGTGCGGCATGAACACCAGGTCGTACGCCAGCAGGCAGTGCACCAGCGGGCGCAGATAGGCGTCGAGGTAGCTGCGCACCCACTCGCGGGCGGGCAGCCCGGAGGCGCGGACCAGCTCGGCCGCGTACGAGGCACCGGCGGCGTCGCGGTGGAGCAGCGCCGCCATCGTCGCGCACCGCTCCCCCTCCGAGAGGCGCGGCACCGGCGACTCCCGCCACAGCGCGGCGATCATCTTCCGGTAGGGCGACGGGTTCGGCAGGGAGTGGAAGACGTCGCCGGTCCAGCCGATCGAGGCGAGCTCGCGCAGCACCCCGAAGCCGCGCTCCTTCAGCTCCGCGTCGCCCTCCACCAGGTCGGCGACCCAGTCGTTGATGGCCGGGGTCGCCGCCATGTAGGCCGGCGAGAGTCCCCGCATGAAGCCCATGTTCTGGATCGACAGCGCGGTCTTGACGTAGTGCCGCTCCGGACGGCTCGTGTTGAAGTACGTCCGGATCGACTGCTGCGGGCGGTGGACGTCCTCGCCCTCGCCGACCAGCACCAGCCGGCGCGCGGCGACGTCGGTGGCGAAGGTGACCGCCAGCTTGTGGCGCCACTGCCACGGGTGGACCGGCAGGTAGCGGAACCCGTCCGGGTCCAACCCGAGCCCGCGCAGCTTCGCCGCGAACCGGGCCAGCGTCGCCTCGCCGAGCTCGGCCTCGTAGAGCGCCTGCTCGTCCTCGCCGCGGCCCAGGGCCAGGTGGGACTGGTCCCGCGAGACGGCGACCCACAGCAGGCTCAGGTCGTTGCTCGTCTCGGGCGCCCAGCGCGCGTGGTCGTCGATGTCGAAGCCGATCCGGCCGTTGTTGGCGACGAAGGCCGGGTGGCCCTCGCTCATCGCGCCCTCGACGCTCTGGTGGTCGGCATCGACCAGGTCGGCGGCGGTCAACGTCTGGTGCTCGAGCTTCCAGCAGGCCGAGGCGATCGTGGCCGCCAGCTCCTCCAGGTAGGTCGGCAGCAGCTTGTCCGGGATCCCGAGATCGCGCGCGAACTCGGCGACGAACGCCTGCGCATCGACCTCGGCCTCCTCACCCCCGGTCGTCCGGACGATCGAGGCCGGGTCCACGACCCAGTGCTCGAGCTGGAAGCGGCGGCCGGTGAAGGCGTACGTCGAGGACGGCCCCTGCAGCTCCCAGCCGGTGTCGGTGGCCACGGGCGCGATCATCCGCTCGTGGCTGAACTCGGCGATCGCCTTGGCGACCAGGTGGCGGTGCGCGACGCGCAGGTTCTCCGGGCGCAGGTGGGCGGCTGCGTACATCTCCCGGGTGCAGACCGAGAGCATCGCGGTCTTCTCCCCGATGCTGATCTCGCGCAGCTCGACGAAGCCGGCCTCGGTGTTCTTGCGGCGGATCGCCTCGTTGCGTACGTCCGGCTCGACCACCACGCGACGCACACCGGGGTCCGCGAAGCAGTGCCGCATGACCGCCCGGAAGACCCGGGTGGTGTAGCCGGTGACGGGCTCGCCCGAGGTCGGCGCGACCAGGACGTGCATGCCCAGGTCGCCGGGAGCCAGGTCCGGCACGTGAGTGATCCCGGCGAGCTCGCTGCGGGCGGGGTCGTAGGTCTCGACCAGGAACGCCGGCACGCCGTCAACCCGGCCGAGCCAGGCGTCGTGGTGCGGGTGGCCGGCGATGCGCGCGTACTCCGCGGCGACATCCTCCAGCGTGGCGTCCAGCATCATCCAGTACGCCGAGCGCGGGTGGGTCACCCAGGAGTGGACGGTGGCGAGGTGGGCCTCGATCTCGAGCGGTTCGATCGTGATCCTCATCGGTTCTCCTCCGTGCCCTGATCGGGCTGAATCTTGAAACGGTCGGGCACGCCGAACTCCTGGAAGGCGACCCGCTTCTCGACCGGGTACGGCTCCCGGCCGAGGATCGCGGCGAGGATCACCGAGCTGCGGTAGGCGCCCATGCCGAGGTCGGGGGCGACGAAGCCGTGGGTGTGCTCCTCGCCGTTCTGTACCCAGATCTCTCGGTCGGCGGTGTCGACCGAGAAGGTCGCGCTGGCGGTGTAGCGCCCCTGCTCGTCCAGGCGGAGCCGGTCGCGGACGGGCTCCAGGAAGGCCGGGATGCCGGCGCGGTAGCCGGTGGCGAGGACGAGCGCCTCGGTCGCCATCTCGTAGTCCTCCTCCTGCTCCACGTGGTGCAGCGCGAGGTGGTAGCCGCCGTCGGTGCGGGTCACGCCGCGCACCTCGGTGTTGGTCAGCAGCGTGGTCTCGGCCGGGTCGGTGACCGACCGGGTGTAGAGCGCCTCGTGGATCGCGTCGATGGTGTCGCCCGAGATGCCCTTGTAGAGACTCTGCTGCGCCTTCAGCAGCCGGTCGCGCTTCTCGCTCGGAAGCGCCTGGAAGTAGGCGGAGTACTCCGGGGAGGTCAGCTCGAGGGTGAGCTTGGTGTACTCCATCGAGAAGAACCGCGGGCTGCGGGTCAGCCAGGCCAGCTGGTAGTCGTGGTCGGGCTGGGCGGTCAGCAGGTCGAGGTAGACCTCGGCGGCCGACTGCCCGCTGCCGACGACGGTGATGCTGCGCCGGGTGACGAGCTCGTCCTTGCGGGCCAGGTATTCGGCGCTGTGCAGCGCCGGCCCCTCCGCGGCGACGGCCTCGGCCGCACACTCCGGGACGCGTGGGGTCGTCCCGGTCCCGAGCACCAGCCGCCTGGTCCGATGGGTCTCGCCGGAGGCGGTGGTGACGACGTACGTCTCCCCGTCGTGCTCCACGGAGGTGACCTGCTGTCCGAAGCGGACGGAGTCGAGCCGCTCGGCGACCCACTGGCAGTACTGGTTGTACTCGCGCCGGTGTGGCAGGAAGTTCTCGCGGATGTAGAACGGGTAGATCCGGCCGGTCTGCTTGAGGAAGTTGAGGAAGCTGAACCGCGAGGTCGGGTCGGCCATCGTCACCAGGTCCGCGAGGAACGGCACCTGCAGGGTGGCCTCGTCGAGCATCATCCCGGGGTGCCAGTCGAACCGGTCGCGGCCCTCGAGGAAGAGGCAGTCGAGCTCGTCGATCGGGTCGGCGAGGGCGGCCAGGCCGAGGTTGAACGGGCCGAGCCCGATGCCGATCAAGTCATGAACACGCGTCATCGGGCGACCTCCGGAACGGCACGGCCCAGCGTACGGACCTGCTCGATGATCTCGAGTACGTCCTGCACGGAGGCCTTGGGGTTGAGCAGGGTGAGCTTGAGGAACTGCCGGCCGTCGACCTTGGTCGCGGCGACGACGCCGCGGCCGCCGCTCCACATCTCGGCTCGGATGCGGCGGTTGAGGTCGTCGAGACCAGCCTCGTCGAGACCAGCCTCGTCCAGGTGCGGGTCGACGTAGCGGAAGACGACTGTGGAGAGCTGGGAGGGCGTGATGACCTCGATGTCGGGCTGCACGCTGAGGATGTCGTAGACCTCGCGCGCGAGGTCGATCACGGTCTCCAGGTAGGCGCCGATCTGGTCGGGGCCCATCGTGCGCAGCGTCAGCCACAGCTTGAGCGCGTCGAAGCGGCGGGTGGTCTGCAGAGACTTGTCGACCTGGTTGGGGTTCTCCGACTCCCGCGGGTTGAGGTAGTCGGCGTACCAGGAGGCGTGCTGCATGGTCGCCAGGTCGCGGACCAGGAGCGCGCTGGAGGAGACCGGCTGGAACCAGGTCTTGTGGTAGTCGATCGTGATCGAGTTCGACCGCTCGATGCCGTCGAGCAGGTGGCGATACTTCGGCGAGGCGAGCAGCCCACCGCCGTACGCCGCGTCGACGTGGAACCAGACGTTGAAGTCCTGGCAGGCGTCGGCGATGGCGTGGAGAGGGTCGATGACACCGAAGTCGGTGGTGCCGGCAGTGGCCACGACCGCGGCCGGGACGAGACCGTCGACGACGCACTCGTCCAGCGCCTCGCGCAGAGCGACGACGTCCATCCGGTGCTCGGCGTCGGTCGGGATCGCGATCGCGGCCGCGTCGCCCATGCCGAGCAGGCGAGCCGACTTGGCGATGGAGAAGTGGCTGTCCGCGGAGGTCAGGAAGCGCAGCCGGTCCAGAGGTACGCCGCGGCGCTCCGCCTCACCGCGGGCCAGGAGCAGCGCCTGCAGGTTGGACTGGCTGCCGCCGCTGGTGAAGATGCCGTCGCGGGTCGCCTCCGGATAGCCCGCGCGGGCCGCGGTCCAATCGATGAGACGACGCTCCATGAACGTACCGCCCACGGACTGGTCGAAGGTGTCCATCGAGGTGTTGACGGCCGCGATCAGCAGCTCCCCGACGAGGGAGGGGATCACGACCGGGCAGTTGAGGTGGGCGGCATAGGAGGGGTCGTGGAACCAGACGGCGTCCTGGAGCCACAGCTTGCTGACCTCGGCCAGCGCGGCGGCGCCGTCGACGAGGGGGTTGTCCAGGTCGACCTCGGCGACCGGTCCGGCGGCCTCCTCGGGCGAGATTCCGGTGGTGGGGCCCGAGAGGGTGGCGAGCTGGTCGACGAGCAGCCTGATTGCTTCGGTGATCCCGCTGGTGTACTCACGAGCATTGTCGGGGTGGAACAGATGCTCCAAGTGCGGTGCGCTCACTGGTCTCCTTCGACACGGGGGGATTAGGTTAGGCGAACCTAAGTGAGGCTACCCTAAACGCGTCCCCGCCAGACAGGTGGGCCAGAGAGAGGACGATCACACCCGTGCCGCACTCCCCCACCCAGGCCCGTCGCGTGCTCGCAGGCTTTGCCTTCGCCTCCCTCGGCAACGGTCTGACCCTTCCGTTCCTGTACGTCTACATGGCCCAGGTCCAGGATCTCGGGTCGTCGACCGCGGGCTGGATGTTCGCCTGGATGGGTCTGGTCGGCCTGGCGGCCGCCCCCGGGGTCGGAGCGCTCCTCGACCGCTTCGGGCCTCGCGCGGTCCTGATCGCCGCGCTGGTCGTGGAGTCCGTCTCGATCGGGTCGCTCGGCTTCGTCGACGGGACCGTGCCGACGATGGCGGTGCTGGCCGGCGTGGTCGTGGGCGCCTCTCCCCTGTGGCCGGGCACGACGACGCTGCTGGCCGGGATGGTCCCGGCCGAGCACCGCGAACGGGCCTACGGCTTCGCCTTCCTGGGGCTGAACGCGGGCATCGGCGTGGGTGGTCTGGTCAGCGCGTTCCTCATCGACGTGACCCGCCCGGAGACCTTCCAGGTGCTCTACCTGTGCGACGCCGTCGCCTATCTCGTCTACGCCGCGGTGCTCGCCTTCCTGGTCCGCTCCCCCGCTCGGACCGGCGAGGACGAGTCCGAGGACGCGACCGCCGGATCCTGGGGCGAGGTGCTGCGCGACCGGCGGGCGGTGGCCCTGGTCGCCTGCGGCGTGCTCGCGGTGACCTTCGGCTACGGACAGCTCGAGGCCGGCGCGACCGCCTACGCCGTCGACGTGGCCGGGGTGCCGGCGACCGCGCTCGGCTGGGCCTTCGCCGCCAACGCCGCCGTGATCGTGTGCGGGCAGGTGATCCTGTTGCGGCTCACCTCCGGCTGGCGGCGTACGACCGCACTGGCGTGCGCCGTGCTGACCTGGTCGCTGGCCTGGACCGTGCTCGCGGCCGCCGACCTGATGCCCGTCGCCGGCGCGATCGCCGCCGTCGTGATCGGCCTCGCGATCTTCGGACTCGGCGAGACGCTGTGGGCTCCGATCGTGACCGGGCTGGCGAACACCATCGCCCCCGACCACCTGCGCGGCCGCTACAACGCCTCCCTCGGTCTCACCCTGACCCTCGGCCAGATCCTCGGACCGGCGCTGGCCGGCTCCCTCATCGGCAGCGGCCTCGGCCACCTGTGGGCGGTCGTCGTGATCGGCGGCACCCTCACCGCGGGCCTGGTGCTGACCCGGCTCCGGTTCCTGCTCACCGCGGCCGAGGACGGCGCTCCGGAGGCAGAGACCCTCCGGGAGCCCGTCCAGGCGACCGCCGACTAACGCTCGGAGGGGTATCCCAGCCGCCCGCGCGTGGCGACGATGACGATCGCCGCGCCGATCCCCGCGGCGAGCAGCACGGCGAGCTGGAACCGGTCGGCGTCGATGCCAGGGAAGAGCTCGGTGGAGGCCACCGAGGCGTAGTTGTTGACGCTGGTGTGCAGGAGCATCGCCAGCGGCAGGCTCTGTCCGGTGCGGTTGAAGACCCAGGTCATCACGATCCCGAAGGTGACGCAGAAGGCCGCGAAGACGAGCGGGGCGTACCAGCTCACGTCCGGCCAGCCGGCCCAGTCGGTCAGGAACAGCGGCATGTGCCACAGCGCCCAGATCGGGCCGAGCACGAACGCGGACCCGAGCGGTCCGACCTTCCGCTGAAGCCGGGGCAGGGCGAAGTCGCGCCAGCCCGGCTCCTCGGCGAGGCCGGTGGTGATCATCTGCAGGATGAGCCCGGGAACGTACGCCACCAGCACGAACAGCCACGCCTGCGACGGCGCCGCCATCTGCCCACCGACGGCCTGGGTCGCGATGATGATCGTGGCCGGGACGCCGATCAGGATGCCGGCGTACCAGCGCCAGCTCGCCCGCCAGCGCCACATCCCGACCACCCAGGCCCGCAGGCCGGCCCGGCCGCCGACGAGGCCGGTGACCAGCGCGGCGCTACCGATCGGGCCGAGGTACGCGCCCGGGAGCATCCCGAGGAGCTGGCCGCCGATCATGCCGCCGGGGAAGGTGAGGTCCCAGACGCCGAGGCCGCTGTTGGAGAGGACGTACGGTGTCCAGGCCAGCCAGCTCGCCGCGAGGGCGAGCACGAAGAAGGTGGAGAGCTGGTGGCGGCGTACGAATCCTCGTAGGCCTTGATCCGGTTCGGTCATCGGCCGTGTTTCTGGCTGGGTCGTGGTCATGGTCGTTCCCTTTCGGCGGGGGTCGCTTTCCTGGCGAACCTGAACCTATGAACGGGACCGAACCGGTCGCGCCTGGCAAAAGAGCGAACCTTCGCACTTGCATCGAAAGATGCTGGCGACCGGGACCTGTTGCGGAAAGGATGATGGCGTGAGCGACGAGACGACCCGAATGGTGCCGCGACTGATCCCTCCCGTGGTGGTCTGGCTGGTCACCACGGCGCTGCTGGTGGCCGCGCCGAGCCTCGACTCGGCCGACGCCGAGATCGGCGGCAGCCCCGCACTCGGCAGCGCGGGTTGGTGGGTCGCGCTGGTGGTGCTCACCGCCCAGGCGGTGGTGCTCCTCGAGCGGCGCTCGCGGCCGTTGGCGGTGCTGCTGGTCGTGGCCGCCGCATCGGTCGTGCTGGCGGTCAGCGGCGCTGGCGACACCACCAGCCTCGCCTCGGCGGCTGTGCTGGTCGCCGTGTGGTCGGCGGTGACCTCGGTGTCGCTCCCCCGCCGGGTCCGGGCCCTGGCCGGGGCGCTGACCGGGGCCGGGCTGCTGGTCGCGCTCGGCACCTGCCTGAGCCAGACGAGCATCGGACTTCCGGTCGGCACCGCGGTTCTGGCCGGTCTCGTCCAGGGTGCGGGCGTGATCGCGGCGCCGGCGCTGCTCGCCGCCACCGTGCGCGCACGCCGCGACGCGCGGTCGGCCCGGACCGACCTCGCGGACGCCGTCGACCGCGAGCAGTCCGCCCAGATCGCTGCGGCGATCGCGGAGGAGCGTACGGCGATGGCCCGCGAGCTCCACGACATCGCCGCTCACCATCTGACCGGCATCGCGGTGATGACCGGCGCGGTCGAGCGGCAGATCGACACCGACCCGGCGGGCGCGAAGGAGTCCCTACGCCAGGTCCGCACCCAGAGCACCGCGATGTTGCGCGAGCTGCGTGGACTGGTCACGCTGCTGCGGAATCCGGGGCAGGCCGAGGAGGCGAGCGGGCACGAGCGCCTGTCCGAGCTGGCGTCCCTCGTCGACGACGCCCGTCGTGCCGGGCTCGAGGTGTCGTTCTCCACCTTGGGGGCCGGTTCCGTTGCTGGGAGCGTCGGGCCGCTCGCCCAGCTCTCCGCCTATCGCACCGTGCAGGAGTGCCTCGCCAACGCCGCCCGGCACGCGCCGGGTGCCCGGTGCGAGGTGGTCCTGGACGCCCGAGATCCGGCCGAGGTGGTGGTGACGGTGGGCAACGGGCCGCCGCCCATCACCCCCGCGGGGACGCCGCGGCGTCGCGGCCTGGGCCTGGTCGGCATGCAGGAGCGCGCCGACCTGACCGACTCGACGCTCGAGGCCGGACCGACCGCCGAGGGCGGCTGGCAGACGCGGCTGCGGATCCCCGCCACTGCGACCGCGGAGCTGGCCGGATGATCCGGGTCGTGGTCGCCGACGACCAGCCGCTGGTGCGTGCCGGGCTGCGTACGCTGCTGGAGACCGAGCCCGACATCGAGGTCGTCGCGGTGGCCGAGGACGGTGCCGCCGCGGTCGAGCGGGCGATCGCGCTGCGGCCCGACGTGGTCTGCATGGACATCCGCATGCCCGGCCGCGACGGCATCAGCGCCACCCGCGAGCTCTGCGGCCCCGACGTCACCGACCCGATCCCGGTGCTCGTCCTGACCACCTTCGACATCGACGACTACGTCTTCGGTGCCCTCGAGGCCGGCGCCTCCGGCTTCCTCCTCAAGGACGCCGACCCCGATGCCATCGTCGCCGCCGTACGCTCCGTCGCCGCCGGCCACGGCACCCTCGACACCTCCCTCACCCGCCGCGTCCTCCGCGAGGTCGTCACCCGCAGGCGTACGCAGCCCGTGACCGCCGCGCGCGCCAGCGAGGTCCTCACCACCCGCGAGCTCGACATCCTTCTCCACCTGGCCGAGGGCATGTCCAACGAGGAGATCGCCCAGGCGCTCGTCCTCGAGGTCTCCACGGTCAAGTCCCACCTGGCCCGGATGATGCCCAAGCTCGGCGTGAAGTCCCGTCTCCAGGCCGCCGTGTGGGCCTACCAGTCGGGACTCGTCCAGCACTGAGGCCGATCAGGTCCTTCTCAACGTCCGCAGCGCGCCCAGGCCACCTGCGAGCGCCAGCAGGGCGACGCCGCCGCCTGTCACGGCGAGAGTGGCGCCATGGAGGCCGAATGAAAAGAAGCCCTCGTCGTAGGTGGGTCGCTTACTCTCGGGGACAGTGGCGGCGTAGGTGTCGACCAGATCCTGGATCTCTCTCTGGTCGGCCGCCGAGAGACCCGGACCGTCGTCGCCTAGCGTCTCCGAGAGGTCGACCATGTCCTCACCCGTCGCCCCGAACCCCACGACGTACGTCTGGCTCATCGCGTTCTGCTCGGCGATGCCGGCGATGAAGTAGGCCAGGCTGACTGCTACCACGCACACCCCGGCGAGGATCGCGAGACCAAGCCCGAGATCGCCCACCCGGAGCCCCGAGGCTGTGCGTTTGTCATGGCGCCATGCTCCCACTCAGGGCCTGGTCACCCTCCCAGACGAGTCCCGTCGAAGTATGTCCTCAAGCCCGCGGGCTGTCGCCCGGCGGTTTCCGGTGCTCCGCTGACATATCGTCATGATGGCACTCCTCGATCCGGCGCCGCACGCAGTTCACCGAGGGAAGCGCCGGTCAGCCGTCCGACCGGGGGCGGGTCGGAGGGGCGGCTTGGTCGACGAGGTCGCCTCGGTCCAGCTGGTCGGACCTGCGGCGTCGGCGGACGAGGACGAAGGCGACCGCGCCGAGGACGAGTGCGGCGACCGAGGCGGAGAGGATGGCCGCGGCGGGCCAGGCACCGCTCCGTGAACTGGAGGATCCGGCGGCATCCTCAGACGAGGCGGCCCCGCTCGGGGCGGTGAGCAGGACGCGGTCTGCCGCGTAGCTGATCTCGTAGGCGGCGCCGCCGATGTCGAGCCGGTCCCCCTCCTCCAGGCCCGCGAACGTCCCGGTGATCTCGCCGCCGGAGCTGACGACGGGGATCTCCCGTGGAAGGGCCGCGCCGTCCTTGTGGCGGGTCTCGAGCTTTCCGCCCAACTCGACGTCGCCTGCGACCGTCAGCTCGGTACCGGTGCTCACCTGGAGGGCAGAAGTCTGCCGGAGCGTGAGGTTGCCTCCGACAGCGGTTCTCCCGCTGACGCCGAGCGCTCTGCGGACGACGAGGCCCCCGGCGAGCTTCGCGTCAGCGAGCACGAGTGTCCCGCCGGAGACGGCCCAGCGTCCCCGGGCGGTACTCGTGCCGGAGTAGGTCAGCGTCGCGGGCCCGGCCTTCACCAGGCCGCCGGCGCCCGCGACGCGGCCGTCGTACATGGTGTCCTTGGCGCTCACGACGGTCAGCGTCGTGGCGCCGAGGCGGAGGGTACTTCCCTTGACCCCGCGGAGGTTCTTCACGGTCTGGTCCCCCGCAGCGGTCACGTCGAACGTCGCGCCGGGTTTCGAGAGCCTCAGGCTCGCCGACGACGCGAGGGATCCGCCGGCGAGGACGAGCGCGCCGCCCGACACCGTCGTCCGCCCCGAGTAGGCGGTATCGTCGGTGAACGTCACCGAGGCTGGGCCAGCCTGCTCGAAGGAGCCCGCTCCCGAGATCCCGGACAGCTTGATGTCCCGCTTGGCATTACGGACGACGAGGGCGCCATCGTCGACGATGTTGGCGCCGTCGGTCCCGGTGATCAGCCAGGAGTCCTGGCCCGGCCTGCCGGTCCCCAGCCGGAGGGTCGCGCCCCTCTCGATCGTGGTCGTGCCGTCATAGTTCTGCCGGTCCGCGAAGGTGACGTCGTTGCCCGGCGTGCCGGCGACGGTGACGTCGCCGACGCCCACGGCGGCCATCGTGTCGTGGTACTGCCCGCCGGAGATCGGCGCGCCCAGAGTGACGGGTCCGTTGTAGTCGAAGATCAGATGCCCACGGGCGCGGCGCGTGTACAGGTTGATGTAGATCGTCTCGCGGGTGCCGGGCATGAAGAACCGGTTGTGCGTGCCGTCGCCCCACTGGACGATCGCGCCCTGGATGTTCACGCCGCGCTTGTTGATGTTCTTGGGGACCGGTACGAGGTTCAGGTTGGGGTCCGAGAGGGACGGGTTGGTCTCCGAGCCCTGGTCGGTCCAGGAGTAGACGCCGGTCATGACCACGCGGCTGCCGTCGGGAGCGCCATAGAAGTTGACGTCGTTTCCCCACTCGCGGGAGAGGATGTCGAACCCGAGAACCGTGTCGTGATCGTGGGGCGTGTCCACCTGGAAGGTGCCGTAGTTGACGAACTTGGACAGGTTCGGCAGAGACGTACGAAACATCTCCCGCTTGCTGGCATGGGCTCCGGTGCCGTTGACGATGGTGCCCGAGAATGGGTGGTCCCCGGCCAGCTCGACACCCTCCCAGACGAAGCGGGGCTGGTTCAGGACGCCGCCGCCGGAGAGGATGCCCGGGTGGTAGAGCGCGCCGCCGACGGCGACGATCAACGTGCCGTCGACGTGGTGGTTGAGCGCGTTCCAGGCGAAGTTCGGATAGTCGTACGGGTAGTGGCCGATCCGGCCGGTCGTACCGCCGGCACCGTCGCCGTACTGGAGCGTCGCCCCGGCATCGACCGTCACGGCAGGAGGATCGGCGTCGACCATCGAGGCGTAGGGGTGGTTGGTGACGCCCAGGACCTCCATCCGCTGCCGTTGGCGGTCCTCGGGGATCTGGAAGTCGCTGTCCGCGGTGAGTATGAGCTTGCCCCGCCCGCGGATCCGCAGCGTGCCCACACCAGAGAAGACGCCGCCGTAGACGACCTCCTCGCCGTCACCGAGCGTGATGACCGCGTCGCCTGCCAGTTCGACGCTCATACCGGCCCGGACCCGGTCCGTGATGTCCGTCGCGGCCTGAGCCGGGACACCTGCGAGCGAGACGGCGGCGAGGGCCAGGGCCACCACGGCGAGCGGCCGCAGCAGACGGGACGTATCCGGCATGACGGGATGTTAGCGCTAACCTCCGGCAACGGGCGACCACGCCAGGAGTACGTCCTGACCGACGTCGATCCGCAGCAGCCCGTCGCCGATTCCGCGGCTCGGGTGTGACTGCCACCGGAGTCAGATCAGGCCGGTCTCCTGTGCGACGTGGATGGCCCGGGAGCGGCTGTCGACGTCGAGCTTGGTGAAGATGTGCGCGAGGTGGCTCTTCACGGTGGCCTCGGTGACGAAGAGCGTGCGCGCGATCTCCTTGTTGGTCGCGCCCCTGGCGAGGTGTCGCAGCACCTCGATCTCGCGATCGGTGAGCCGCGGCAGCGGGCTGCGCATGCCCTTGAGCACCCGGGTGGCCAGGTCCGGAGCGAGGACCATGTCGCCGGCGGCCGCGCGGTGGATTCCCTGGACGATGACCTCGGGGTCGACGTCCTTGAGCAGGTAGCCGGCGGCACCCGCCTCGATCGCACCGAGCACCTCGGCGTCGCGGTCGAAGGTGGTCAGGATCAGCACGGCCGGCGCCGGGTCGAGGGCGCGGAGCGCGATCGTGGTCCGGATGCCGTCGATCCCGCTCCCCAGACGCAGGTCGCACAGCACGACGTCGGGATGGAGGTGGCCGGCGAGGGTGATCGCCTCCTCGCCGGTGGCGGCCTCCCCGACGACCGTCAGGGCGTCGCCCGCCTCGATCACGGCGCGCAGGCCGCTGCGTACGACAGGGTGGTCGTCGACGAGGAGCACCGTGGTCATCGCGACCCCTCGATGTGGATCGGGAGATGCGCGGAGACGGCGGTGCCCTCACCGGGAGTGCTCTCCACGTCGAGTCCACCTCCGAGCTCGCGAAGACGGGCCCGCATGAAACGCAGGCCATAGCTGGACGAGCCGGCATCGGCGTCCTGCTCCCAGGCGGCGACATCGAACCCGTCGCCATCGTCGCTGATGTCCATACGCACCGAGTCACCGTCGTCGATCAGCGTGAGGACGACCCGGGTCGCGCCGGCGTGGAGACGTACGTTGGCGAGGGCCGACTGAGCGGTGCGGAGCAGCGCGACCTCGACCTCGGTCCGCAGCAGCGGGAGCGTGTCGTCGACATGGAGGTCGACGTGCAGCCCGGCCTCGTCCTTCGTGCGGTCGAGCATGCGCCGAAGTGCCGCAGCGAGGGCGGCGTCCTCGAGCTCCGCCGGTGCCAGGGCCTCGACGATCCGGCGTACGTCCGCGAGGCTGTCGCCCGCCAGCGCCTCGACCTGCGCGAAGGTGCGCGAGGACTCGGGGTCCGTGGTGCGGTTGCCTCCGGCGTGGGTGAGGAGCCGGATCGAGGAGAGCGCCTGCGCGATGGTGTCGTGGATGTCTCGCGAGATCCGGGTGCGTTCGGCGACCGCCCCGGAGTGGCGCTGGGCGAGCAGGAGCTCGTCCTGCAGCTCGGCCATCTCCTGCTGAGCCTTCCGCAACGAGGTCACCAGCCGTTCTCGCTCGGCGGCGTCGCGGAGGAGCTGCAGGTATCCGCGGGAGATGCCGAACGCGAAGATGCCGCCGATGAGCGGTCCGAAGACGTCCGCGTAGCTGGTCGCGCCACTGTGCAGGATCGGGGCGACGATCACCACCACGAGGATCGCCGCCGAGAAGACCAGGCCCCAGCGCAGCGGCAGCAGGTGCCCGGCGAGCAGCCACAGCAGGAACGCGAGCCAGACGAACTCGTCCGAGACCGCGACCGCGGCGACCCAGATCACCGCGAAGCCGAGCAGCCACCACACCGGGAGCCGCCGCGAGTCCGTCCTGACCGGCAGGATCGTGCCGGCGGTGTGCCACCCGAGGATCGCCAGCCCCGAGACGACCGCGGCGGGAAGCGGCACCCCCTCGCCGATCGCCCTGCTGACGCCGATCGCCGTCAGCACGACCGCGATGACGTGCTGCCCGATCTCCATCGCCCGCACCGTCGAGGCGGCCGGGGCCTGATGCGAGACGCCGAGCTGCCTCAACGGTGCGTGTACGACACTCATGTGCTCGATTCTCCCCCGGCCCGCTGCAGTCGTCCCGGCCACCAGATGCGGTCGCCCACCAGGGCGAAGATCGCCGGCACGATCACCGTACGCACCACCAGGGTGTCCACGAGCACGCCCACACCGACGATCAGGCCCAGCTGTCCGAGAGTGACCAGCGGCAGCACACCGAGAGCGGCGAAGACCCCGGCGAGGACGATGCCGGCGCTGGTGATCACACCGCCGGTGTGGGCGACCGCCTCGACCATGCCCTTTCGGGTGCCGAGTTGCGCGGCCTCGGCACGCGCCCGGTGGACGAGGAAGATCGTGTAGTCGATCCCCAGCGCGACCAGGAACAGGAATGCCAGGATCGGCACCTGCAGGTCGAGCGCCTGCTGATCGAACAGCACCCGGCTCAGCCAGGCCCCGGCGCCGATCGCGGCGACCGCGCTGGCGAGGTTCACCAGGAGAAGCAGACCGGGTGCGATGAGCGAGCGCAGCAGGACCAGGAGCACAAGGAAGCTCACCGCGAGCACCAGCGGCGCGATCACCAACAGGTCGCGCTCGCTCCCCTCGGCGGCGTCCAGCTCGGTCGCGACCGCACCACCGACGAGCGCATCCGCGCCCTCGATCGGATGGACCGCCTCCCGCAGGTCGACGATCTGGTCGAGACTCCGCTCTGTGCCCGGCGAGTAGTCGCTGGTCACCATGATCTTCGTCAACGACCCGTCGTCGGTGACCCCGGCCGGCTGGGCGCGCACCACGCCCTTCACGTCACCCGCGACCGAGGCCACCTCGGCGGCGGCCTCGGTGTCGGCGAGGACGTAGACCGGCTGGGCCTCGCCGGGCGGGAAGTGCGCCGAGAGCGTCTCCAGGCCGGCGGCCGACTCGGACTGCACCCGGAACTTCTCGATCTGGTCGAGCCCGACCGACGTACCGGAGAGGCCGGAGGCCATCACCGCGAGCAGCGCGAGCCCACCCAGCAGGCTGGCCACCGGACGCTTCACCACCCGCGACGCGACCGCGCGCCAGACCCCGCCCTCGTCACGTGACTCACCCGGGCGAGGGACGAACGGCCAGAAGAGCCGACGCCCGCACACCGCCAGGGCCGGCGGGAGCACGAACAGCACCGCGACGAGGGCGATCAGCAGACCGATCGCCGCAGGAACGCCCAGCCCGCGGGTCATCGGGATCGTCGCCAGGACCAGCGTCAGCAGGGCCAGCACCACCGTCAGGTTGGAGGCGAGGATCGCGAGCGCTGTCTTCCGCCAGGCCGTGCTCAGCGCCAGCCGGTCGTCCTCGGTCCGCTGCAGCTCCTCCCGGTACCGCGAGATCAACAGCAGCGCATAGTTGGTCCCCGCGCCGAAGACGAGAACGCTGACGATGCCGGCGTCGAACCCGAAGTCCCACAGCGCTCCCGCTGCCGCCGTGACCCGCCCGGCGAGCGCATCGGCGAGGGCGACCACGACCAACGGGATCAGCCACAGCACCGGCGAGCGGTAGGTGAGGATCAGCAGCACCGCCACGATCAGGACCGTCACCAGCAGCAGCGTGAAGTCGGCGCCGTCGAAGGCCGCGGCCGCATCGGCCCCGAACGCCGGTCCGCCCGTCACCTGCAGGGTGAGCCCGTCGGGCGTCTGCGCCGCGATATCGGTACGCAGGGCCTTGACCACCCCGGACGTCTCGGCGTTGTCGGCGCCGACCGTGATCGGGACGACGAGAGCCGCTGCCTTCCCGTCCTCGCTGAGCATCGGGCCGGCGGAGTCGGGCGCGCCCTGCGCACCGACCTGGACGCCGAGCCGTTCGAGACCGTCGAGATCGCCTCCCGAGAGGACACCGTCGTCCTCGCGGGAGGCGACGACGAGCACCGACTCACGATCCGCACCGGGGAACTCCTCCAGCAGCTCGCCCACCCGCGTCGACTCCGAGCCCGCGGGCGCCTGCCCGGTCCGCGCCGGGGCCTCCGCCCCGGCGAAGGCCCCGAAGAGCACCCCCATCACGACCACCGCGAGACCGAGCGCCACCCAGGCCCCACGGCGGGAGGTCAACCTGTCTGCGAGATGCGGACGAGCACCCGACCGCGTACGAACCAGAGAATCTGCCATGCCGACAACTCCACCAGCGGCGTCGTCTCCGATCATCGCGAGCAGGACTGAACCAGGAATCATCCATTTGGCTGATGCCGGCGGTCCGGAGCGGTCAGGGGCCGGCCACGGAAGGCTTGACCGCGAGCACCGGGCAGGTGGCGTCGAGCAGGATCCGCTGGGCGGTGCTGCCGAAGACCAGCTTGCCGACCGGCGTCCGCGCGCGCAGGCCCAGGACGACCAGGCGCGCGTCGAGCCGCTGGGAGACCTGGATGACGGTGTCGCTGGGGTCACCCAGGTCTCCGCGCTCGACCTCGACCCGGCCGGCGAGCTCCGGCCACCGACCTTCGAGCTCCGCGACGTCGGGGACCCGCTCGTCGCGCACGGCGGGCACGATGACCACGGCTTCTCCCCCTCGGGACTCGGCGACCGCGGCCGTGACGGCGGCGTGTCCGGGCGGGGTGTCGGCGTAGGCGACGACGATGGTCATCGGCGTTCCTTTCGATGGTGCGTGGACGGGCGGGAGGTCGACGTCGTCACTGCAGCAGGCCCATCGGCAGGTCGACCGGCAACAGGGACGGCAGGGCCAGCAGCACGGCGCCCAGGACGAGGGTGTAGATGATCGCCGTACGTGGCCGGGTGCGGGCTGCGTACAGGAGGAACACCGGGGTGAACACCAGGGTCGCCGCGAGGTAGCCGCCGAGCATGACGAGGACCAGGAACGCGGCCATCGCGACAAAGGTGCGCATGGCGATCACCAGGTCGTGACGCCGAGCCAGGGCCCGGGCGTCGACCGCATGGTCCACACGGGTGGCGACCATCGTGGCACCGGACCCACTCGTCGGCTCGAGGCCGTCATCGACCGTGTCCCGCGGGGTGATCTGCCGCCTCGCGCGCAGCTCCTGCCAGGTCAGGATGAGTGCCGCGGCCAGACCGCCGACGGCCACGAGCCGCGGCATCAGCGCGGCCTCTGCGGAGAACGACCCACTCACCCACAGCGCACCGGCGAAGACCAGCACCGCGACGATCGCGACGGCGAGGGACCAGGGCGTACGGGCCAGCGAACCCTCGAGCTCGTCGCCGTCCTTGTCGTCATTCTCGTGCTCGTCCCGGTGGCCGTCGTCGACAGCCCCCGAGGCTCGCCGAAGCCTCTTGATCAGGGACCACGCCAGCGGCACGATCAGCAGCGCGGCGAAGACGAGCACGCCGGGTCGCGCGACCCAGGAGGCACCGTCGTACAGGCTGGCGGTCAGGTAGTAGTAGCGCTCCATCGGGATGGCCAGGACGAAGCCGATCAGGAACGGAGCCCGCGGCATCCCGGTGGCCTTGAGGAAGAAGCCGACCACGCCGAGCGCGACCATCACCCACAGGTCGCCGATCTGGCCACCCTCCTGGAACGCACCCAGGAGCATCACCACGAGGAGACCGGGCCCGAGCACGGCGAAGGGCACCTTGGTGAGCTTGGCGAGCGAGCCGGTGGCGAGGAAGCAGAGGAAAGCTCCGGCGACCGAGGCGATCGCGAACGCCCACACGATCAGGTACATGAGGTCGAGATGGTCGGTGACGATCGCCGGCCCCGGCTGGATGCCGTACGTCAGCAGCATCCCGAGCAGCATCGCCGACGGCACGCCGCCGGGGATGCCGAAGAGGAAGGTCGGGATCAGGTCGCCGGCCTCGACGGAGTTGTTGGCGCTCTCGGGGCCGACGATGCCACGGGGGTCGCCCTTGCCGAACTTCCGCTTGTCCTTGGCTGTGGCCACGGCCTGCCCGTAGGCGAGCCAGGTGCCGGCGGTGGCGCCGACGCCGGGCAGCACGCCGGCCCAGATGCCGATCAGCGCACCTCGGATGACATGAGTCCAGTGGGTCAGCCACTCGCGGATGCCGGATCCCCAGCCACCGGTGAGCTCCACCGGCTTCTCGGTGACTCGTCGCTGCCCGACCCGGCTGGCGATCTCGGCGAGCCCGAACACGCCCAGCGCGACCGCGACCAGGGAGATGCCGTCGCTGAGGAACAGCGACCCGAAGGAGAACCGCTCCTCGGCGGTCGTGGGCGAGGTGCCGACGAGACCGAGCAGGAGTCCGAGCAGGCCGGCGGTCAGACCCTTGACGACGTTGCCGCGCGAGAGCACGGCGGCGAGCGAGACCCCGAGGATGGTCAGCATGAAGAGCTCCGGGCTGCCGAAGGACAGCACCAGGGGCCGAGCCAGCGGAATGGCGAGGGTGAGCCCGACCGCTCCGATCAGGCCGCCGGCCATCGAGGAGAGGAACGCGAGCGACAGGGCGCGTTTGGCCTGTCCTTGTCGCGCCATCGAGTAGCCGTCGAGCATCGTCACGCTCGCCGAGGCGGAGCCGGGCGCGCCGAGCAGGACGGCGGCGACCGTGTCCGAGGTGTGCACCACGGCCAGTGCTCCGATGAGCATCGCGAGTGCGGGCTCGGGCTCCATTCCGAACGTGACCGGGAGGAGGATCGCCACCGCGCCGGTGCCGCCGAGACCCGGAATCAGGCCGATGACCAGACCGGCCACCACGCCGACGGCGAGCATCATGAGGAGCGAGGGATCGGCCAGGGAGGCCAGGGCAGAGAAGGCTGCGTCAGTCATGTGTCTGCCCTCAGTCGATCGTGATGTCGTAGTCGGTCTCGAGCAGCTCGAGGACGTCCTCGCGGACGCTCTCGTCCACCTGGTACGCCTCGCCGATCCGGTCGGCGAGGTCGGGTGAGGCATCGAGCGGATAGCCACCGAGCACCTCGGCGGCGGACTTCTGGAACGCGGGATCGGCGCCCATGTCGTCGGCCGTCGAGCGCAGCAGCTCGACCGCCTCGTCAGGTGTGTCCTCGGGCACCCAGAGCGCCTTCTGGTAGGTGTAGGTCAGCGCCAGGATGGCGCGGTAGGTCTCCAGCGCCTCGGGATCCGGCTGCTCGCCATAGAGCTTCTCGTACGCCTCGACGACGGTCGGCAGGTCCGGGAAGTTGGGATCGCGCACGATCTCGCCGTCCTCGTTCACCTGACCCAGCGAGAAGAGCGGCACCGCGGTGCCGTCCTCGACGAGCGGCTCGACCGCGGGCTCGTACGACGAGGTCGTCTGGTAGTCGATGTCGACCTCGCCGCGCTGGAGCGCGAGGTTGACCGGCCCGCGGCCCTCGAAGCCGAAGGTCGAGTCGATGTCGGCGGAGAGCAGGTCGAAGGCCAGCATCGTCGTGAGGTCGAGGCTGGTGGCCGCGATGCCCCCGAAGATCAGCGGCTTGTCCCGGTCGACGAGGTCCTCGATGCCGTCCACCCCGGCTCCGGTCCGGGCGTAGACCACCGCGCCGGTGCCGTTGGCCAGGACGGGCCGCAGCTTGTTGAAGTCGTAGCGCACCGCCGGCATGTCGAGGAGGTAGGGCACCACTGTCGAGGCGGTGCTGACCAGCACGTCGGTGCCGTCGGTCTTCGCCGAGGTCATGAAGTGGTTGGTGCCGAGGATCCCCTCGCCGCCGTCGTCGTTGACCGGAGCCAGGCCCGGGGAGCCGGGCACCGCCTCGGTCAGCTCGGCGCCGACGAACCGGGCCCAGGTGTCCGTGCCACCGCCCTCGGCGAGCGGGATCATCATCTCGACGGTCTCACCCGAGTAGTCGCCGTCGGCCGTGGAGGCGGCCGGGTTCAGGAAGTCGCCGCCCAGGACGGAGACGCCCACCGCCAAGGCGGTGAAGCCGGCGAGGACGGCTCCGGCGAGTCGTGGGGTCGGCGCAGGTCGCTCCGGCGGGTCCTGCGGTGGGCCGGCATCCTCGTCTGCGGTCGTGGCCACGTCCTCTTCTTCGACGTGCTGGGTCATGAGTTCCTCCAGGTGTAGCGAGCCTCACACGGGCATCCCGTGTCAAGGGGTCAGATGGTCAAGCCGAGGCGGACGGCAGGAGCGGCGGATCCGGCAGCACGACGGATCCGTGGGCGAGACGGCGGTAGGTGCGTACGACGCCGACGACAGGGACGCCGTTGTGCTCCTCGGCGAAGGTGCTCACGCTGCCCGCGGGAGTTCCGAGCCGCAGGCCGGTGGCGGGCCGCCCCGCCGGAACGAGGTCGTGAACCACCGTTCCGGGGGCGTCGGCGGCCAGGGTCAGCGCAACCGAGCCGGTCACCGGCACCGCCGGATGGAAGCGCCCCATCGACAGCATGCGAACGGTCAGGTCGGCGCCCTCCTCGCTCGCCGGATCGGGAGCGGAGACGAGCGCGAGCTTCGGGACGGCCCGGGCGACGGCATCGGGAGTCGGGGCGAGCCCCATCAGGACACCCGCTTCCCGGCGTACGGCATCGAGGCGGGGCAGGAGGCCGGGCACCAGGTCGAGCTCGGCGATGTCCTCGTCGCCGCGCACACCGAAGTCGGCGGCGTTGGCCGCGACGACCGGAGCGCCCGCGTCGATGAGCGTGACGGTCACCCCGCCCACGGCCTCCGGCAGGACATCGCGCTGATGACCCGTCGGGAAGAGCCGTCCGGTGCTCCGGCCCGCCGGGTCGACGAAGCCCATCCGCACCGGCGCGCCGAGGAAGGGAACGCCGGGGATGGCCTCGGAGGCGTCCTCGTCGAGTACGCCTCCGGGGGTCGGCACGCGCTGCACGATGAGCTGGTCGGTGTTGGTGTTGAGGACCCGGACAGCCGTCTCCGGCGAGCCGGTCCGCACCCATCCTTCGCGGATCGCGAACGAGGCGACGACCGCGGAGCAGTTGCCACAGTTGCTCCCCCAGTCGACCTTGGCCTCCTCGATGCCGACCTGGGCGAACGTGTACTCCACATCCACCCCGGACGTCGCCGAAGGGGCGAGAATGACCGCCTTGCTCGTGGTGGACGTACCGCCGCCGACGCCATCGACCTGGCGATGGTCAGGGCTGCCGTAGATCCGCAGCAGCACCTCGTCGACGGACAGGTCCGGAACCTGCAGGTCGTCGCGACGGAAGACCCAGCACTTGCTGGTGCCACCCCGCATCCAAGTCGCGGCGATCTCGCGCATATTGCCTCCTGGGCCGAGTCGTCCGGGCGTTCCGGACGCACTCAGACTGGAGCCGGGTGACGTGTAGCACAATCACGAATCTGCACACGACCATGAAGCAGAACTGCAAGCTCAATTCGGGCGCGTGCGCCGATCGGGGACGACGTGCGGCTGAAGCAGCGCTGCATGCCCCTTCATGGCCATGTAGCGTGACTTCATGCAGACTGGGGCCGTGCTCGACATCAAACGGCTGCAGATCCTGTTGGCGATCGTGGAGGAAGGGTCAGTGACCAGCGCGGCCGCGGCGCTGGGCTATACGCCTTCGGCGATCTCGCAGCAGCTGCTCAGGCTCGAGCGCGAGGCCGGGCAGCCGCTCCTCGACCGCCACGCCCGGGGCATGACGCCGACGGACGCCGGCCTCGTGCTCGCCACCCACGCCCGCAAGGTCCTGCGCCAGCTGGCCGCCGCCGAGTCGGACCTCGCCGACATCGCCGGCGTACGTCGCGGCAGCGTCACCCTGGGGACATTTCCCACCATCGGCAGCTCGTTCCTGCCTCTGGCCGTCCGCCGCTACCGCGAGCTCTACCCCAACATCGCGCTGACCATCCACAGCGGCCGCGAGGACGATCTCGTGCGCATGCTGGAGGAGGGCAAGGTCGCCATGTCCCTGCTGTGGGACTACGCCTGGGAGCGGGTCGAGAACGACGAGCTGGTGCTGACCGAGCTCTTCACCGACCCCACCGTGCTCCTCGTCGGCGCCACCCACCGCCTGGCCCGGCGGCGTACGGTCCGGATGGCCGACCTCGCCGAGGAGCCCTGGATCATCCGCGCGGGAGGACACCCGGTCGTCGAGGTGCTTCAGCGGAGCGCCGTCGCCGCCGGCTTCAACCCGACCATCGCGTTCCAGGCCAACGACTACCAGGAGGCCCAGGCCATGGTCAGCGTCGGACTGGGCATCGCGCTCGCCCCCAGAACGGCCACCGTCAACCAGCATCCCGACGTACGCGTCATCTCCCTGGGCGACTCCGCGCCGCCCCGGCGCGTGCTCGTCGCCCACCGGACGGGCCGGGTCCGAAGCGCGGCCGAGCTCGCGCTGCACGACGTGCTCGTGGAGACCTCGTCGACCTACTCCTGATCAGCCACCCAGGGGCCGCAGGCCGATCTCGGTCAGTCGCCGACCCCGCCGCCGGAGGAGGTCCTGGAAGGCGGCGGCGAGCGTCGACGGACGGCGGTCGAGCCAGCAGGCACCGATGTGACGTACGGCCTCCGGGTTCGTCAACGGCACCTCGACGCAGCCCGCGGCCCCGTGCGGGTCGCGGGGTGCCAGGCTCACCCCGAGGCCGGCCGAGACGAGCCCCCGGAGGGTGGCGAGGTCGTCGCCCTCGAAGCCGATCGTCGGCGTGACGCCGCTGGCCTCAGCGAGACCCTCGAGCAGCGTACGCATCCCATACCCGCGCTTCATGCAGATGAACGTCTCCGCGCCGGCCTCCTCGAAGCTCGCCCGGGCACGTGTCGCCAGGCGGTGGCCGGGCGGTAGGACCAGGACCAGGGGCTCGGTGTGCAGCCGCCACTGGCGCATGCCGGAGCCCTCCTCGAGCGGCGAGATCAGCGCGACCTCGGCGGTTCCGTCGGTGACCGCCTCCAGGCACCGCGGACGCGAGGTCTGGATCAGGTCGACCGATGTGCCCGGATGCTCCTGCAAGAACGCCTTGACCAGCGCCGGTACGACCCGCTCGCCGAGGGTGCTCTGGAACGCGAGGGCGATCCGTCCGCGGGCGCCGGACTCCTGGGCCTGCACCGCCTGGATGCCCGCCGTGGCCGCGGCGACCGCGGCGGCGGCGTGCGGGGCGAGCGCCTCCCCCGCTCTGGTGAGCCGCAGACCTCGCCCGTGCCGCTCGACCACTTCCACGCCGAGCTCCCGGCCGAGGCGCGCGAGCATGCGGCTCACCGTGGGCTGCGGCATCTGCAGCAGATCGGCGGCAGCGTGCGTCTGCCCCGTCTCGGCCAGGGCGGCGAGGGCCGGGAGCATCGGCAGGACGTTTCGTGCGGTGGCATCCACACCCGCAATCGTATGCGAATCCGCATTATTCAGGAATCACTGATGCATTGGACGCACGGTTTCGGGATCCTTAGCGTGACGAGGGTGAGCGATCAGGCTGCGACCGACCCGGGACGTCGACGTGTGCTGCTTGCGCTCATCGCGATCGGGATGACGACGTTCGTCCAGCTCTACTACCCCCAGGCGCTGATCCCGGCGATCAGCCGCGACTTCGCGGTCGATCCCTCGCAGGCCGCCCTGACCGTCTCCGGGGCGACGATCGGGCTCGCCGTCGCAGCACTGGGCTGGTCGTGGGTCGCCGACCGGATCGGCCGAGCCAGGGCCATGACGATCGCCATCGTTACGGCGGCGGCCATCGGCCTGACCCTCCCGCTCGTGACCTCGTTCCCCGTCCTCGTCCTCCTCCGCGTCGCCCAGGGCATCGCCCTGGGCGGCACCCCGGCGCTCGCGCTCGCCTACCTCAGCGAGCAGGTCAGCCGACGCGACGCGATGGCCGCGGGCGCGACGTACATCTCCGGCACCGTCGTCGGCGGCCTGGTCGGACGACTGATCGCCGTGCCGATCGCCGACGTGAGCGACTGGCGCGTGGCGGCGCTCGTGGCCGGAGTCGTCAGCACGCTCGGCGCCGCCATCGCGGTCACCACCTTGCCGCGCGAACGCCGCGAACGCCCAAGTCCCGCAACAGCACAACCACAACCAGCCGGCGTATGGCCCGGGATGGTCGCCAACCTCACCAACCCCGGCCAGCTCGCCCTCTACGCGCAGGCGTTCTTCCTGATGGGCGCGCAGGTCGCCGTCTTCAACTACCTCGGCTACCGACTCGAGCTGGAGCCCTTCTCCCTGCCGCCGGCGCTGACCGCGGTGATCTTCCTGGCCGGCCTCTCCGGTGCCGTCTCCGCCCGGCTCGCGGCCACGCTCGCCGGACGCTTCGGCCGCAGACGCGTACTCCAGGCCTCATCCCTGACCATGGTCGCCGGAGCCGCGTTGACGATCCCCGACCGGCTGCCGTCGGTCCTGATCGGACTGCTGCTGTTCACCACTGCCTACTTCTCGGCACACTCGATCGCGTCAGGCTGGGTCGGCCCGATGGCGACCAGCGGGATCGCCCAGGCCACCTCGCTCTACACGCTGTTCTACTACGCCGGCTCCAGCCTCTTCGGCTGGCTCGGTGGCCTCGCCTTCGCGGCCGGCTGGACCGGCACCGCGAGCATGGTCATCGCGATCACCCTCATCGCGTACGCCGCCGCCCGTACGCTCCTGCCCCATCCCCCGAAGCAGGATCCAGTCCCGAGGCGAGACTTGGTGGACGCAGAGGGACTCGAACCCCCGACATCCTCTTGTCGCCAGGCCCCCGAGTCATGCTCCGCATGACTCGGAGATCCTCGCGCGTTCTCGACCCAACACCGTCTGTCGCCTGCGACGACACCCTGACGGATCACTTGGACGTGCCGACACTACCCGAACGGCTCGGCGCGTCTCGATCGTCCTGGAGCAAGCTGAACTGGAGAGAAAGTGGCACGCCGCGCGTCGACGAAAGGCAGGCCTGCCACACGATCGCGGAGCGATCAGACAACGGCCAACAGCGTCCTCACACTCGGTGCTTCACATCCGCTCGTCCGTTGTCGGCTGGGGACGGAAACGGAAACAGCAGACACGTGCTGACGGCGTGTCCGATCACCCGATCACTGGCGTCGGTGATGGTTGCTTCCGCGGTGGCTGCCCGCCGGCCCATGGTGACCACCCGGCCAAGGCAGGTTATTAGTCCACTGTCAACGGTCGCGGCTCTGGTGAACTTGATCGTGAGGTCCAGCGACGTGTACCCCGTACCGGCAGGCAGGGCGGAGTGCACTGCGCAGCCGAGTGCGGAATCGGCGAGCGTCGAGAGAATGCCACCATGGACCGACCCGATGGGGTTGTAGTGCCATTCAGCCGGTTCGAGGGTGAAGGTGGCGGTGCCCTCGCCCACCTTGCCCAGATAGATCCCGGTTGTCTCACACACGGGCGGAACGGCGAGGGTCCCGTTGCTCATCTGATCCAGGAACTCACGTCCCGAGACCTGTTGGGCAGCTGCCGCAAGCAGGCGCGGGTCCTTCCAGCTGTAGCTCCGCTCGCGTTCGACGGGTGTGCTCATCGTGCACCCCCGAGCTGCGGGTAGAGCCCCGCGATCGGGCCTGCGAGGCCTGCTTTGACCTGGCGGGTGATGTCGTCAGCGAGGATCTCGAACTCGCCGGCCTCGATGCCGTCGTAGGCGGCGCGTACAACATCGGCGGGGTCGTTCTTCGGCACATCGTCGATGCCCTCGGTCATCGGGGTGTCGGCGTAGGCCAAGTGGAGAGCCGCAACGTGGGCGCCATATGGCGCGAACAGCAGGCGCTGGGTGTTGGTCGCCGACCACAACGCCGCCTTGGTCGCGCTGTAGGTGTCGCCGATGCCGAGCCAGCTGAGGACGGACAAGACGTTGAGCAGCGTCCCATGACGTACCTGAAGAGCCGGCGCGAACGCGTCGGCCACGGCGAGTGCGCCCCAATAGTTGGTCTCGAAGAGCTCGCGAGAGGTGGCCTGGTCGCCGATGACGCTGGACCGGTCGAGTGCGCCGGCGTTGTTGATCACGATGTTCACGTCGGGCGCGGTCGTGGCTGCTGCGGCGACGTCTTCGGGATTGGTGACGTCGAGCTCGAGAGGTACGACGCGCTCGTCGCCCCAATCGCGTGGCGTGCGTGCTGCGGCGTAGACCTTCGTGGCGCCTCGCTCGAGCGCCTGCCCGACAAAGTGTCGGCCGAGGCCTCCGTTGGCGCCGGTCACCACGACGATCGAGTTTCTCAATGCTGCCACCATGTCAGATCCGTTCGCCGACGGTATTGGCCGAGGCCTTGTCGGGCTCTATGAGCCTCAGGGATGCGGCTGGACAGTTGATCGTCATGGTCGCTGCCTTTCAGTTGATTGAATGCATGGCCGGCGGATACGCGGGCCGGCTATCGCTGGCGGACGAAGATGGCCGTGGGGATCGCCGCCACCAACAGCGCGATCCCGCCGACCGCGAAGCCGAGATGCAGTGCGCTGGTGAATGCCTCCGAAACGGCCTGATCCAGGAGAGGCCGGAGCGCGGAAGGAACCTCAGGGCGGGCACCTTGAGCGGCCGCGTCCACGATGCCGTGTGCGACTCCCGGTCTGAGGCCGGCGCCGGCGAGATCCCTGGTCAGATATTGGGGAAACTGAGTCGTCACGAGAGTCCCGAGGATGCTGACCCCGAGCAGCGACCCGAGCTGGCGGAACGTGTTGACCGCGGCAGAGGCCATGCCAGCCTGGAGGGAGGAAACGCTGTTTACAGCGGCCGCTGTGGAAGGCCCGATGAGCAGGGCAGATCCGATTCCGATGGCGAGCATGGGGGGCCACATCGCGTCGTACCCATCGACGATGCCCACGCGCAGGAACGCGAGCGCCCCCACGCCCATGAGCACCAGGCCGGCGGTGAGAGTCGCGGCGAACCCAACGGCTCTCACCACGCGCGCGGCAAGAGCACTCACCACGACGTAGCTGACCATCCACGGAAGCATGTGGACTCCGGTGCTCAGTGCATCCAGGTGCGCGACCCGCTGGAGGTAGAGGATTGCCAACAAGGAGATCCCGACGAAGCCGAACATCGCCGACCCTGCGGCGAGTTGGATCACCGTGAAGGAAGCGCTGCGGAACAACCGGAGATCGAGCATCGGGTCACGGTGCCGCAGCTCGACGACGACGAACGCGGGAAGACTGACCGCCACGAGCACGTACGCAGCGAGGCTGGGCACGGTCCCAAAGCCGCGCGAGCCGCCCTCGATGATCGCGAACGCCAACGCAGCGGTGGCGACGGTGCCGAGCACGACGCCGACCGGGTCGAGTCTGCGACTCGGATGCTTGCCTTCGACGATGAAGACGGGCACGAGTGCTGCCCCGACCATGGCGAGGACAACGTTGACCAGGTACACGCTGTGCCAGGAGAAGGCGTCCAGAAGCGCCCCGGAGATCAAGGGGCCGACCGCGAGCCCGATGCCTGCGGTGCTCGCCCACAGGCCGATCGCCCGGACCCTCTCGTGCGCGTCGGGAAAGGTGTTGCTGACGATCGACAGTCCCGTCGGCATAGCCGCGGCGGCGCCGACGCCCATCACTGCCTGTCCGGCGATCAAGACGCCGGCGTTGCCGGCGAGGAATGCAATCAGGCTCCCGACCCCGACAAGGACCACTCCGGCGAAGTAGGTGCGGCGACGTCCGTACAGCTCCCCGAACGTTCCCGCGGACATGAGCAGGCTCACCATCACCAGCGGGAAGGCACTCGACACCCAGATCAGCGTCGGTCCCGAGATGTGCAGATCCTGCTGGATGAAGGACAGTGCCGAGAGGGTGGAGGAGACGTTGACGAACGACATCATCACGCCGATGCAGACCACCAGCACACCCCACCACCGGCGCCGCGAGGCAGGGCCGACCTGGGAGGAGTTCCCGACGTCGGACACCTGACTATTGGAAGGCATAGGCAGGAGCGTATCCGCTGGCTTTGGTTATGCCAAGCCAGGGATACAATGATGTCCATGGTCAATGAAACGGACAGCTCGGCGGCTGAGTCCGGAGCCGTCATCGAACGGCAAGGCGCGTTCGCCGACCGCGACGCCTGGAATGCCCAGGGCATGTGCCGCATGGAACGCTCGCTCTCGCTGATCGGCACACGTTCGGCGCTTGTGCTGCTCCGCGAGGTCTTCTTCGGCGCGACGCGGTTCGAGGACCTCGTCAATCGTTCAGGTCTCAGCGAGGCCGTTGCGGCAGGGCGCCTCAAGGAGCTCGTCACACACGGAGTGCTCACCCGTCGCCCGTATCGGGACCCAGGCTCACGAACGCGCCAGGAGTACGTTCTGACCGACCTCGGCAGCCGCCTGTTTCCCGTCTTGGTCTCAATGATCGAGTGGGGCGAGCTCCTCGACGACGACCATCACACCGGCGTCGAGCTGATCCACAAGCAGTGCGGCTCCCCCGTCAAGACCGAGGTCACCTGCGACAACGACCATCCGGTGGCCCTCGATGACACTGCGGTTCGACTCAAGAACGAGCCTCGCGCCACACGCAGAACGCGACCGGGCACGTCGCGCACTACGTGACGAGCCGATTGGACCAGCGAACGATCGCGTCGAGCCCACCGTCACCGGTCGGCTCGAGCATCAAGTCATGGCCGGCATCACCGATCACCTGCGTCTCGGCCTCGTAACGTCGCGCCGTCCTGAGCTGTGTCGCGAGCGGCACCAAGCGGTCATCGGCGCCGCCGACGACAAGGACGGGCTTGTCCGTGACAGCGGTCGGGCGATGGAACAGCAGCTGGTACTGGACTCGAGGGGAGTCGGCCTGCATGCACTTCATCTCTGACTCGTGTTCACCGGCGTCGGAGAAGAGCAGCCGATTCGGCAGGCGCATGGGGAGGCCGGCGAGGAAACGGAGTGCCTGGACCGGATGACGAGTGGCGACGGCGAGAACGGTCGAGATCGCTGGTCCGCTCGGAATCGAGGACAACAGGACCGCGCCGCGTACGGCTTCCGAGACACCTTCAGCGATCAGTCGCTGCACGACAAGGCCACCGACCGAATGCCCGACGAGCACGACCGGCCGAGTCGCAAGATGCTCCACCGCGCGAAGGACGTCTCGAACGTACGTCGAGAGGGTGGCTCCACGCACTGATCCGCCACTGTTCCCGTGACCTCGCAAAGACATCGCCCAGCTGTCGACACCCAGATCCGCCGCCATCGCCTGCCAACGCTGCCAGCACCACGCGCCGTGCCCGAGGCCGTGTACGAAGAGAAGGCCGACCTCCTCACCGCCGGAGTCGGGTCGCCCGATGATCAGTTCGAGGTCGGCGCCGTCCAGATCGGCCGTTGCACTGGGGATGTACTCGACGCGGATGCTCACGAGGTGGACACTAGAGCGTGCGACGACATATGTATAGCGTTTTGACCTGCGTCGTCGGCCGCTAAGGAAAGTTTGACTCCCCCGTTAGGCGCACAGGAGCCACTATAAGGACACGGACTCTTACGCGACAGAAGCGTTATAGTTACACTTGCGTCCTTGCGCAGATCGCGCAACCTGGAAGGAGTCGCACCATGGCACCCGAGCTGAACTTCGAGGTCCACGTCGAACCGCAGATCGCCCAGTCGGGTCGAGGCCCCCTGCCCGACGGAAGCACCCGCATGTGGTCGCCGATCGCGAGCACCCTGATCACCGGGCGCCGGAGCGCGATCCTGGTCGACCCGCCGATGACCACACCACAGGCCGAGGCAGTGCTCGCCTGGGTGCTGTCGAGCGAGCGCGAACTGGCGGGCATCTACATCACCCACGGGCACGCGGACCACTGGCTCGGTGCGATTCCGCTCGTGGAGCGCTTCCCCGAGGCGACCGTGTACGCCACTGCAGACACGCAGCGTATGATGAAGGTCCAGGGATCCCCCGACTTTCGGGCCAGCTTCTGGGACAAGATCTTTCCTGGCCAGCTCCCGGTCGGCGAACTCGACGTGGAGATCGTCGGGACCGATGGCTTCCAGCTGGAAGGGGTCCAGTTCCAGCCGATCGAGGTCGGCCACACGGACACCGACGACACGACCATGCTCCATGTCCCCGACATCGGCCTGCTCGTGGCGGGCGATGCCGTATACAACGGCGTTCATCCGTACCTCACCGAGTCCGGCGGGCTGGCGGGGATCGACTCATGGCTCGCCGCGCTCGACGTAGCCGCGGACCTCGCGCCCCGCGCCGTGATCGCCGGCCACAAGGCACCCGACGCGGCGAATGACCCCGTCCAGATCGACGACACTCGGCGCTACCTCGAGGACGCACGCGATCTGCTGGGCAGTGCGAAGGATGCACAGACCTTCTACGACGGGATGCTCGCCCGGCACCCGGACCGGATCAACCCGGGCGCACTGTGGGGCGCCGCGATCACCTTGTTCCCCACGCCGGGGCCATAGCGGCGGGCACACCGCACTCCGGCAGGGCGCCGCCCGCCTGCTCGCCCCTCGACACACACAGAGAGACGAGCAGGCTCCCGGAGGTCAGCGACCCTGGTACTCGAACGCCGGGCGGGGCGCGCCGGCGACGTAGGCGTCTACCGCGGCAGGCAGGACCTTGCGTACGTCCTCGGTCTCGAAGAGCGGCATGGCGATGTCGAACATGGCATCGTCGGTTCCCAGCGCACCGACCGCCTCCCAGGTCCGCAGGAGGGCCTTGTGGGCGGCATGAGCACGAGTCGGGCCAGCCGCAAGGCGAACGGCCAGGTCACGTGCCCGGTCCTCCACCTCGTCATCGGGAACGACGTGGTTCACCACTCCCACCTCAGCCATCCGAGGGGCGTCGACCTGCTCGGAGGTCATCGCCCATTCCAGCGCACGCGCGCGGCCCGCTCGCGCCGCCACCCGGTAGATACCACCGAGCATGGTGACGATTCCGATCGTCTGCTCAGAGTGCGCGAACCTCGCCGACTGGCCCGCGATGATGATGTCGGTACGCAGCGCCAGCTCGAACCCGCCACCCGAGCACAGACCGCGCACAGCCGAGACCACTGGCAGCGGAATCCGCTCCAGGCGGTTGAACGCGGAGATGTAGCCCTCGAACTTTCCTCGGAGCTCTGCCAGCTCGAGGTCCGGCCACGGCGCGATGTCCCCGCCATAGCTGAAGTCGTCGCCGGCAGACCGGACGAGGATGGCCCGGGCTCCGTCGACGTGGGCGCGGTCGATCGCTGCGAGAAGCTCTTCGCAGATCTGGTCGCCGATGCGGTTCTGCGGAGGATTGTCCAGGACGAACTCTGCCACCGAGTCTTCGATCGAGTAGTGCAGTTGCGGCATGACTGGCTCCTTAGCGGGCGGGCGCCCTTTCGGGGGATGTCGGATGTGCATGACGGAGGCCGAGACGAGCCTCGCTCCGTGAACACACAACCCAAAGACAGTAGCAAACACTGTTTGCCTATGTCGACGGCGACACTTTGATGCCGTGAAAAGGCTGCCGCAAGACGCAACCGTCTGATATACACTTGCGTCATGAGTGATACTCTCCGACCCGTCGCGGCGCCGCTCGCGCCGGCCGACTTCCTGGTCCGCGCGGCCACGGTTCACGCGGACCGGATCGCCGTCGAGACGGCGAGTACCTCGCTCACCTACAGCGAGCTCGCCGGTCGGGCCGCCCGAGCCGCCGGCATGTTCGTAGACCTTGGCCTCCAACCGAGCGACAGGGTCTCGGTGCTGGCGCCGAACTCTCTTGCAATGCTGGAGGCGCACTTCGCCGTTCCCTGGGCAGGTGGCGTGCTCAACGCACTCAACACCCGCCTGAGCCCTGCGGAGCTGCGCTACATCCTCGAGCACGCCGGCAGTGGAGTACTGGTCGTCGACCGCTCGCTGAGGTCGCTGGCTGAGGAGGCAACCAAGGGCCTTCTCACACCTCCGGCGCTGCTGATCGCGGGAGACGCCGACAGTGAGTACGAGCAGCTGGCGTCCCGGGCGACTCCGCTCCGCAGGGACGCGTACGACGAGTTGGACATGATTGCGCTCAACTACACCAGCGGTACGACCGGGCGGCCCAAGGGCGTCATGTACTCGCATCGGGGCGCCTATCTGCAGGCGATGGCCATGGTGATGCACCTGGGAGTCACCGCGCGCTCGTCGTACCTGTGGACATTGCCGATGTTCCACTGCAACGGGTGGACCTTCCCCTGGGCCGTCACTGCAGCAGGCGGCCGCCACGTGCTGCTCGAGCGGCCCGATCCGGAGGCGATCTGGCACGCCCTGCAGGCCGGAGTCACCCATCTGTGCGCAGCCCCGACGGTCCTCGGGCGACTTGCGGCTTTCGCCGGCGGGAAGCGTCTCGAGCACCCGGTGACGGTCGCCACCGGCGGCGCGCCTCCATCCCCCGCGCTTCTTCGCGCGCTCGGCGAGCTCGGCATCGACGTAGTCCATGTCTACGGGCTGACCGAGACCCACGGCCCCGCCGCCATCTGCGACTGGCGCCCCGAGTGGGACACGCTCCCCGAGGAGGATCGCGCCCGCCTCAAGGCCCGTCAGGGCGTGGCCAACATCATCAGCCAGCCGCTGCGCGTGCGGTCCTCTGGACACGACGTACCGGCAGACGGGGTGACGGTCGGCGAGATCCAGTTCCGTGGCAACAACGTGATGCTCGGCTACTACAGGGATCCCGCAGCCACGGCGGCGGCCCACGAGGGCGGGTGGTTTCGGACCGGCGACCTGGGTGTCTTGCACCCGGATGGATACGTCGAGATCCGCGATCGCCAGAAGGACGTGATCATCTCCGGCGGCGAGAACATCACCTCGATCGAGGTCGAGCAGACCCTCGACTCCCATCCGGCGGTCCTCGAGTCCGCCGTTGTCGGCGTGCCGGATCCAGAATGGGGGGAGGTGGTCGTCGCGTACGTCACGCTACGCCCGGACGCCTCCACCACCGACGCCGAACTCATCGCGCACGTCAAGGAGCGCATCGCGAGATTCAAGGCACCACGACGAGTGGTCTTCGGCGATCTCCCCAAAACCGCGACTGGGAAGATCCAGAAGTTCAAGCTGCGCGCTACCGCCTTGGACAAGGAGTCCGACGTCTCGGAGCACTCCGGGACAGCCACCGTTGAAACATAGGCGAAATTGATTAGGTACTGTCATCGGGTAGGCTGGACGCATGACCTGGACGGCAACAACGCGCTACGGCCTGGACACGGCACCCGATGGGCTCGCACTCGTACACGACTTCCTGAACACTGCAGCTTCCGGTCGACCCCGTCAACCGGACCTGCTCTCAGATCCCTCCCTGGCGACAGAGTGGCTGAGGGACGCCCTGACCGCCTGGGCACGACAGTGGAGCACCCCGGTCCTCGATGGAGTCGAGCTCGACACGCTCACCGAGCGAGACCTGACGACCCTGCGGCGGGCGCGTGAAGAGCTTGTCGCCTCCTTGCGCGCGCGGCATCTCGACGAGGCAGACGGGCACGGGCGTGACGATGCACGTGGCGTTCTCACCGATCTCAACATCGCCGTGGAAGCGGGGTTCGGACCCGACGGAACGGTGCACTTCCGGCCGAAGGGCCGCGGCTGGAAGATGCTGCTCGGGCTCGTTGCCCTGGAGATCCGGCGCGCACAGGACGCCGGAGCGTGGCCGCGCCTGAAGAGCTGCAAGAACGACCGATGCCGCGGGGTCTTCTACGACCGGTCCCGCAACAACAGCGGCGTGTGGCATGACGTGCGGACGTGCGGGAACGCCGCCAATCTCCGCGCTTCCCGTGCGCGGCGACGTTCCACGGGCGGGCAATCGGCAGTTGGGTCGCCGCAGGTCGGCTAGGACGCGACGCCGGTGGTGGCGCGCCTTACATCCAAGCCGGCCTGGCCTGACGGGCTACTCCACCACCGAGCCGGACGGCGACCATGACGCTTGGTCCACCGGCGAGAAGTCCTCGTCGAGCTCGTCGAGCCGCTTCATGCGGTTGGTGGAGTGGCTCAGCAGCAGATCGCCGGTGAGCGGCGTCGTGAACACCGTGTTCACCAGTGTGTACTCGGCAGCAAGCCGCCCGACGACCGGCAGCGCCGCGGTGTCGACCCTGTAACCGCCGTTCCGCTCGAGGCAGACGTCGTCCTGGACGTGGACTCGACGCACCTCGCCCCACACGACATAGTCGGTCTCACCGACGGGGATCATCCGCTCCACGGTGCATTCGAAGGAGACGGGCGCCGACGCCACGCGGGGGACGTTGATCACCTCGCACGGAGCCTTCTCCAGGCCCAACGCGTCGAACTCATCGACGTCCGGCGGGAACTCGAAGGCGCTCCGATGGGCGGCGTGCGAGTTCGGCAGCGTCACCAGGTTCGTGGCGAACTCACCAGTCTCCCTCATGTTGACCAGCGTGTCCTTCAGGGATCCGTCAGAGCGGGGCTGCATGGACAGGGAGACCATCGGTGGCTTGCGCCCCACTGCGGTGAAGAATGAGATGGGCGCCAGATTGGCCACGCCTGCCGCGGATTGGGTGCTCACCCATCCGATGGCCCGCGGCACGATCGTACCGATCAGGAGCTTGTAGCCGGCTTCGGCGTCCAGGTCGGACGTATCGATGATCATCAGGTCTCGCCTCGCAGTCGGATCGGATCACAACGAGACGCAACTGTATCGCAGTTACCTATGTCGTCAAGATCGCTTCGATTCGGACGGAAGCGCTGACGTACAAGATTTTCTCGGGCTCTTGTGTGACGCACGCTACAGGCGTACGGTTCAGTCAATCCTGAGGAGGAACCGTGACCACTGAACCAACCAGTCGCCCCCTTGTCGTCCTGATCCACGGCTATCTCGACGACGCGACGGCATGGCGTCGCGTCGCGTCGGCGCTGGAGGCGGAAGGGTTCCGCACGATTGCCCCGACGCTCGCGCGCCATGAAGCAGAGCTGACCCTCGACGCCTTTGCCGAGACGGCCGCCACGGCGACCAGGGCAGCGCTCGCAGAGGAGGGCCTCGACGGGGTCGTGTTGGTGGGCCAGAGCATGGGAGCGCAGGTCGCCGAACTGGCCGCCCGAAGCCTCGGCGACGCGGTGAGCGCCCTGGTGCTCCTGACCCCGATCCCCCTGGGAGGTCTGGCGCTTCCCGACGAGATGTCCCGACCACTACGGGGCTGTGCCGGCAACCCAGAGATCCAGCGTGCGTTGCGCAGCCAGCTGTCCGCTGCCCTCAGTGCGGACGACCTCGAGCACCTGGTCCGGACCGGACTCGATGTGCCGCAACACCGTGTCGAAGGCTGGTTCGATGCGTGGGTGGGTGGCGACCCCGCCGCAGCCGAGGATGCCCCGCCGGCCGTGCCGACGATGGTGCTGGCCGGCGCCACGGACCCGTTCGTCAACAAGGACCTCCTCGGGCTGATCGAGGCCCGCTTCCCTGACGCGCTCGTTCACACCGTCCCCGGCGTTGGTCACTGGCCTCACGTCGAGGCACCGGATGCTGTGGCCACCGAGCTGGTGTCCTTCCTGCGCGGCGTGCTGGCGGTGGACGGTCAGCACGGAGACAGCAACGTCACCGAAGAGGCATGGACCGGGGCGTTCGAGAAGAAGCGGGACGACTCCTTCGCGGCGACCCTAGCCGAAGACGTCGTCCTGCAGGCGTCGGTGCTGCACCGGCCGGTGACCGGACGCGACGACGTTGCATTCGTGATGGGCGAGGCCAGTCAGATCTACAAGCAGCTCGACTTCGTCCATCAGGCACAGAGCGGCCCAGTCACGTTCCTCGAGTGGCGCGCGGAGACCCACTCCGGCGTGTCGCTCGCGGGGGTCACCCTGCTCGAACGCGACGACGCCGGGCTGATCGCAAGGGTCGCGATCCATCACCGGCCGCTGGACGGGGCGCTGGCGTTTTCCGCGGAGCTGCGCGAGCGCACGGTGGCTCGTATCGGAGACGACTACCTGTGGAGCGGCACGCCCCGGGCGTGACCCGTGCCGCTCGCCCACCAGACCAACCGAACGACAGGAAGAGCCTGTGTCTCTCGAAGATCAACGCGGACCGTTCAATGTGATCGTCGAACGTGGCGATGTCATGCGCACGCGGGACGGAAAGCGTCTCTACGCCGATCTCTATCGACCACGCGGCAACGGAGAGTTCCCGACCCTGCTCCGCAGGACGCCCTACGGCAGGACCCAGAACGACCTCGCCGGGGCCTTCAACGAGGCCCACTTCTTCGCCTCTCACGGATATCTCGTCGTGGTGCAGGACACCCGCGGCCGTCATGGTTCCGAAGGTGTCTGGCACCCGTTCGTCTACGAGGCGCGCGACGGGTACGACGCCGTCGAGTGGGCTGCCTCGCTCCCCGAGTCCAACGGGCGGGTCGGGATGTTCGGCCAGTCCTACGGCGCCCTCTCGCAGTACCTGGCCGCCACCCAGCGCCCGCCTCACCTCGTCACGGCGGTGCCCGTCTCGGCGTACTTGGGCGCGTTCGAGAACTACTGGTACAACCGCGGCGCCCTCGAGCTGAGCTGGACGCTCAGCTACTTCATGAACATGGCCACCGACGTCCTCAGCAAGCTGGGTGACACGGAGCGTCTCGCCCAGCTCGAGGCGATGAAGAGCGACCCCGACGTGCGGTTCGCACCCCTCACCGACGCCGCCCTACGCCACCTGCCCCTCGAGGACTGGATCGACCGGTTCGGGGCGGGAGCGCCATTCCTGGCTGACATCCTCCACCACGACAAGGACGACGCGTACTGGTGGGCGGTGGACCTTCGGCGACAGCTGCACAACATCGACGTGCCGATGCTGCACGTGGGGTCGTGGTACGACATCGCCAACTGGGACACCCCGCAGTACTTCCGCGGCATCAGCCAAGACGCGATGTCCGCGACGGCGCGGGAGAACCAGGCACTCTTCATGGGTCCCTGGTCGCACCTGCTGCCGTACAGCCAGCCCACCTCGGGCGGCACGGGCGACATCGACTTCGGACCAGAAGCGGCCTACCCTCTGCTGCAGATGCAGCTCGAGTGGTTCCACCACTACGTCCGTGACGGCGGCACGTCTCTTCCGCGGCCGCGGGTGAGTCTCTTCGTCATGGGCGACAACACCTGGCGCCACGAGGACGCATGGCCGCTCGAGCGGGCGCGAGCGACTTCCTGGTACCTCCACAGCAACGGCGACGCCAACGGCGCCGACGGTGGCGGGACCCTGGAGCTCGACCAGGCCGTCCGGGGCCAGGTGTCTGACACCTACGTCTACGACCCGGAGGACCCCGTCCCGACCGCCGGCGGTCGGTATGTCGGTGGCGGCGTGCGCGACCAGCGCGTGAAGGCGACCCGCCCGGACGTCCTGCACTACACGTCGGCCCCGCTGACCGACGACCTCGAGATCACCGGCCCGTTGCAGCTCGAGCTGCACGCGTCGACCGACGCGGTCGACACCGACTTCATCGCGATCCTGTGCGACGTGCGGCCGGACGGGTTCGTCCAGAACCTCGCCGAAGGACTCGTACGTGGCCGGTTCCGCGACAGCTACGACGAGCCGGCCCTGCTGGTTCCCGGCGAGGTCTATCCGTTCACGATCGAGCTGGGAAACATTAGTCATGTCGTCAAGGCGGGGCATGCTCTGCGACTGCTCGTGACCTCCAGCGACTTTCCCCGGTGGGACCGCAACACCAACACCGGTGACCGCCCAGCGGCCGCCTCGCAGACTCGGCCAGCGCGGCAAACCATCCTTCACGACCACACTCACCCGTCTCGCCTGATTCTTCCGACGGTTCGCGCAGCCGAGTAGCCGATCCCACGTCTCGAAGGCACTGGCGCCACGCGCGCCAGCGGTAACCCATGCGCTCGGGCGCTGCAACCCACCCCAGAAAGTCCAGGGGCTTCGCATCAGCCCACGCACGCCAACGACCGCGTGCATCAGAAAGGCGAACGACATGGAATTTGCCAACGAGGCGTCAAACACGCCCGGCCCCCTGACCTCGGCGTCCTCCCGCTTGACCGTCCAGGAACTACTCAATCAAGCGCCGCTGGGCAACAGGCGACGCGTGATCATCCTTCTGGGGTTCCTGACCATGACCCTCGAAGGAGTTGAGATCGGCCTGTGGGGATTCATCTACCCCCAGATCGTCACCGAGTGGGGTACTTCGCTGGGAACAGTGACAACCATGGTCACACTGGGGGTTGTCGGGCTTACCGTCGGTTCGATCGTTGCCGGCCCGCTGTCTGACCAGGTTGGCCGAAGGCTCCCCATCATCGTCGGTACGGCCGGGTTCGGACTCGCCACCCTAGGTGGCGCACTGGCACAGAACGACCTGACGCTAGGAATCTTCCGGGTGGTGGCGTGCCTCTTCCTGGGAGCGGTCATGCCCCTGGTCATCACGCTCGTGGCCGAGTTCGCACCTGAGAAGCGGAAGGCCGCCATTGTGGCCATCACGTTCACCGGTTTCCCACTAGGGACGGTGATCACCGGCTTCCTGGCGTCAACCATTATTCCCACCCTGGGCTGGCAGTGGCTGCTCGGGACCGGGACAGTCCTCGCACTGGTTCTTCTGCCGGCCCTGGTTTGGGGCCTGCCGGAATCCACGGTGTTCATGATTCGACGGGGAGGCCGGACGGACAACGTGACGAAGGTACTGGGCGCCATCATTCCCGGGTTCGACATGAAGGCTGTGGATCTGACAGGCGCAGCCTCTGGTGCCGGTGCCAAGCCGGTTGGAGGCGTCAGAGCCGTACTGTCCAAGAAGCTTGTGGTGGTATCGCTCCTGATCTGGCTTTGCTACTTCATCTGCGCCGCAGTCGTCTACATGTTCCTGAACTACCTGCCGCTCATCGTCAAGCAGCTCGGTATCGACGCCGCGGGCACAGGCAATGTGGTTTCGATGTTCGGCGTCGGTGGTGTGATCGGAGCCTTGGCCATCGGGGTTGCCATGGAGAAGCTGGGCAAGTACGTATCCCTGGGCGCGGCCTTCACACTGGCCGCCGGAGCGGCCTTGATCCTTGCGTCAGCCAACCTGACCTTGCCCCTGCTGCTTGTTCTGGGCTTCATCATCGGCGTTGTCCTCGTGGGTGCCAACAGCGGCATGAACGCACTGAGCACATCGGTTTTCCCCACTGAAGCCCGCGCAACCGGTGTGTCATGGATGCACAGCTTCGGCAAGGCCGGTTCCATCGTCAGCGGTCTGCTGGGTGGCGTGATGCTCGGCGCAGGATGGGGCGTGGACCAGATCTTCTTCACCCTAGCCATTCCGCTCCTGGCGGGAGCTGCGGCCGTGGGTGCAGTCAGGGCGATGACCACACACCGTTCACGCGCAGACTCCCCCGGCGGCATCAAGCTCGAGGTCGACAGCTACGCCGGTCCTGACGCCAGCGGTCTGAAGTAGGGGCCGGACTGATGGGGTCCACCCTGGAAACAACCACCCGCGGCATTGGCTTCGCACTTCTGGTTCTCGGGACCCTGCTCGGGACGGCGTCCCTGCCAGCCAGCGCCGGGCCGGCGAGCGACCCCGCCGTCGTCGCTGCGTCCGTCGCACCCGACAACCAGCGCGTGTGCAGGACCAGCACGGTGCCCGTCGACCTGCAGCCCGGGATCGTGATCGCGCCGGGGAGCGAGCTGGGGCCCGCCCTGGACGCCGAGAGGAGTGGCCAGTACATCTTCGTGAAGCTGTGTCTCCCCAAGGGCCAGACCCCGCGTGGTGTTCAGGTCCTCGTCCACGGCATCACCTACGACCACCGCTACTGGAACATCGCAGATCCCGCTGACCCCGAGGCCAACACCTACTCCTGGGAGTACCACGCCACCCGCGCCGGCTACGCGACTGTCGCGATCGACCGGCTCGGCAACGGCGCCAGCAGCCATCCCCCGAGCAACTTCGTTGACATCACGTCCAACGCGACCGCCCTGCACAATCTCGTCCAGGCCCTTCGCGCGGGAGAAGTCGCGGCGCCGGGCGGCGAGCGCATAGCGTTTTCGAACGTTGCGCTGGTCGGTCACTCTTACGGCAGCTTCACGAGCATGATCGAGGCGTCCCGTTTCCGGGACGTCGACGCCGTCATCCTCACCGGCTTCAGCCACAAGCTGAACGCCAGCACGGCGCTCAACGTCACCGCAAAGTCGTACCCCGCCGCGCTCGACCCGCAGTTCGCGGGCACCCTGCTCGACGCCGGCTACCTCACCCCTGAACCCGGAAACCACCAGAGCCTCTTCTATGCGCCGGCGACGGACGTCGACGGCCGCATCATCGAGCGTGACGAAGCGACCAAGGGAACCTTCACCGCGGAGGAGCTCGACAACTACCCTCTGATCCTCGCCACTCCCCTGAGGATCGACGTTCCGACCCTGATCGTGAACGGCACACTCGATGGAATCTTCTGTGGTCAGTCCCAGCTGGACCTGGGGACGGACTGCTCCACCGAGGCGCGCCTCGTCGAACAGGAGAGCCCGTACTTCCCTGACGCTCCGTCGCTCAGCTCGATCCTCGTCCCGGGCGCGGGACACGACCTGAACGCCTTCCGTCCCGCCCCGTCAGCCTTCCAGGAGGCCAACGGGTGGCTCGCGCGGACGATGCCACCGGCCTGAGCTGAATGGAGGTCGTCGGCGCTCAGCCGACGACCTCCAGCCCGACCCAGTCGACCTCCTGCATGCCGAGCAGAGCGATTACTCCGGGCGCTCAGCTCTCGCTGGGTAGGGAATCCACCCGTCGATCGGCTGGCACATCTCGAAGCGCAGGCCGGTCTGCTCGCGGGCGTCCATGACCAACAGGCGTGTGGGCTCTTCGCCTAGGCCGATCTCCTGGAACGGGACGTCCATGTCGAGGATCTCGGTGGCACCCTGGCCGAGCATCCGCTGCTTGACCTCCTCGAGGTCGTCGACGTAGAACGTCACGTTGTGGACTCCTGGACCACGGTCCTGGAGCTCGGCGTACCACGTCGGGAGTGTTGGGGCCGGCGCCAGGATCTGGAAGACGATGTTTCCGACCTTGGCATGCACGCCTTTGACTCCGAATGTCTCCTGGAGAAAGTCCCCGATGTTCTTCTCGACACGCTCGGCTCCGAGGCAGTCGTGGAGGAACTCGAAGACGGCCTCCGGATCTGAGTGGACGATCTCGAGATGAACGAGGACCTGCGCTGAGGGACCGCCGGTCGGGTCTGTCTGAGTCATGGGTCTGGCCTTTCAGTGCTTGGTGAGCAGGTGCTCGACGAACCAGTCGCGTGCGGGTTCCGAGGTGGCGTCGAAGTTGGGGCCGGTGTAGGAGTCGAAATGGCCCCCCGGAATCAGAACCAGCTTCTTGGGCTGCAGAGCCGTCTCGTAGGCCACCAAAGCGATCTGGCCGTCGGTGACCCGGTCATGCGGCGCCACGATCATCAGCAGCGGAGTGGGCGAGATCGCCGGGATCCACGACTCCACGTCGTAGCCACGCACGTATTCGACCGACTGCACGGTGATCTCGTTGCGCCAAGCCGGGGCCCGATCGGCATGAGTGGTGAACCACTCGAAGGAGTCACGGTGTCCCAGCGCCGCCGGCCCTGCGGGATCCTCGGTGACGACAGGCATCAAGGTCGGCGCCGCACCGCCCATCCGGGCCAGCCGCTCACTGGCGAACGCAGCATCCGTGCCTGCCCAGTGATCGATCCGAATCTGACTGGTGAACGACGCCGTACCCGAAACCGCCGGGACCTGGGTCACGACGGCCTTGACCCGATGATCGGTCGCGGCGACGACGAAGGCGTGCGAGGCGCTGTAGCTCGTGCCCCACAAGCCGATGCGGTCGGCATCGACCTCGGAACGGGACTGGGCGTAGGTGATCGCGTCCTGCGTGCACCGGATCTGCTGCCACGGATCGATCTCCTGCCGCGGGCTACCCGCCACCGGGTCGCTCGCCCCGAATCCCGGGTGATCATAGACCAGACAGCTCAACCCGCCCGCCTGGAACACCTCGGCGTAACGGTCGAGCCACATCTCCTTGACCGCCGAGAACCCATGCGACAGAACCACGCACGGCTCCTCACCACCAGCACCCTCAGCGGGATAGAACCACCCACGCAACGTCGCGCCCTGCGCAGTGAACTCGATGTCCTCACGTGCCACGAAATACTCCTTGACCTCGTCGAAACCATTCCGACTTGCAAGAACAGCGTGGCCCGCGACACTGGTCAGATTCCTGCATCTGCCTGCCGGGTTCTGGCCAATCCGTGCCAGAACGGCGCGGATCAGACGTCAGGGTCGCGTCGAGGCCGAGGCTCGGTAGTCGCGCGGCGTGCAGCCGTACTCCGCGCGGAAGGCGCGGGCGAAGTGGCTGGGATCGGAGAAGCCCCAGCGTGCCGCGACATCCGCGATCGATCCGGCTCCGGCGGCGATGTCGCGGCGCGCCCGGGCCAGTCTCCGAGCACGTACGAACGCTCCCACCGTCTCGCCGGCCTCCTCGAAGACCCGGTAGACGCCGCGCACGGACATCCCGTGCGCGGCAGCGATCGACATGGCAGTGACGTCCCCTGCCGGTAGGCGCTGCTCGATCCAGTCCTGCAGCGCAGCGACCGGCGGCTCGGCCGCGCCACCGGTCGACGAGAGGCTGTGCCGGCGAGCGGCCGCGACCAACAGCTCGAGCGCGGCGCTGCGTGCGGCATCCACTTCGGGAGCGCTCAGCCGGTCCATCGTTCGCGACACCAGCCCGAGGTACCCGGCAAACAACTGTGTGGACGGCGCTGAGCGGTCAAGGAACAGCGGCCCGCCCAGGCGTTTCCCGCCGCTCATCTCCGCCAACGCGGACATCGGCACGATGAGGGTCTGCTTGACCTGCGACGTGTGGACCCGAAACCGAATCGGCTGGTCGCTGCGCCACACCACGGCATCGCCTGGGCGTAGATCGGTCATGGTGTCGCCCAGAACCAGGGTCTCGTGCCCCCGGCGGAGGACGGTCACCCCGAGGTACAGGCCGTCGGCCCGAGCGGCCCGGCGCTTCCCCCGCATCCCGTCACATGGATCACAACCAGCCTCGACAAGGGCAAGATCGCGGATCCAGCGGCGGCGCCCCCACGCCTGAAAGGACGCCGCCGAGGACGCCGAGTCGATGCGCACCGCCATGTCCACGTGTGTCGCCGATACGAGTTCTTCGAAGCCGGCCTCCCGCTCGGATCCAGGAATGCTGGTGAGATCCCAATAGCCATCTCCGCCAGGGCCGGACACCGATCGCTGCGGAAGATCCTCGATCACGCTCATGCGGAATTTCGTCCTTGTCAATGTTCGGTGCAACGAAGAGGCTTGTCGCAACTTCTTCGCGGTCACGCTGATGACATGTGCTTCCCGAGAGTCCTGCCAGTTTCGTCGATGCAAATGTGGTCCAACGCGCCTTCGAGGCCCAGCGGGACGACAACGTCGACGATCACGGCAGCGAACAGCTCGATGGTATGTGGCTCACGTCACATGACATATGCATATCACAATGATCTATGTCACGCCAAGAGTTAGGCCACCACCCGCGACGAGGCCCTGGCCCGCCGGATTGCGACTGTCTGGCCCGGACCTCGCCGGAGCGCGACATCGACGGGCCTTCCCTCCCGACCTGCCGGTGGCGGCGCTCGAGGCAGCCCTCGACGGTCTACGCGATCGGTCTCAACAACCACGACCACGGCGATCAGATCGCCTCCTGAGCGCGCCACTCAGCGGTGCGACGCTGGCAGCGGCGTCCCGTGACCACTGCGCCCTGCGGTTTGTCCATCACTGTCCCGCCGCCGCAATGCTGTCCCACGCAAGTTCTGGCCACGGCGCCAGAACGGGCAGTGCGATCCGGCCGGTCGCACGCGGCACCGGATCACCCATGACTACGTGGCGGATCCGAGCGACGGGTCATCACCAGGATCACGTCCGCGACGACGACCAGAGGCCGCGCCGCGAGGGACCACCACGACGCGGCCGCGGCGGAGCCGGGCTGCCACGACTCCCCCGACCGTTGGAACGATCAGTCACGCCGGCGCCACGCGGGCTGCCTGGCTTGCCGATTCCCGTCCGACGTGGCGGCCCAGGCTACGAGACGTCAGGGTCACATCCAGCCCGGGGCTCGGTAGTCGCGCGGCATGCAGCCTTACTCCGCGCTTACTCCGCGCGGAATGCACGCCCCTGAAACGGCAGGCACTGCTCGATCCAGTCCTGCAGCGCGGCGATCGCGGCTCGCTCGCGCCACCGATCAACCAGAGGCCATGCCGAGGGCAGCCGCGACAAGGGCAAGATCGTGGACCCCGCGGCGGCGCCCCACGCCCGAAAGGACGCTGCTGCCAACGTCCGGTCGATACTCACCGCCATGTCCACGTGCATGGTCGATGCAACGGCCCGCTGAGCTCTGCCGTGTTCAGACGGTCTCAGCGGCTGACATTCGCCGAGTGCGCAACATCCATAGGTCCGCCGAACAAGGTGAGGCCAACCATATTCCATCCCGACCGCGCGCCAGAGCAAGCGAACAGAGGATCGAAGGACATCTCGATCGACAAGTCAGCCTGTTTCAGGGGCCGACCTCGATCGGTACGCCGACCAGTGAACCGTACTCGGTCCACGATCCGTCGTAGTTCTTGATGTTCTTGTGGCCGAGAAGCTCATGGATCGCGAACCAGCTATGGGAGGATCTCTCACCGATGCGGCAATAGGCGATGCTGTCCTTCGACCAGTCGAGACCTGCCTCGCGGTAGATGGCGTCGATCTCCTCGTCGCTCTTGAAGGTGCCGTCTTCGTTCGTGGTCCGGGTCCACGGCACGTTCGACGCACCGGGAATGTGACCCGCGCGCTGTGACTGCTCCTGTGGAAGGTGGGCAGGTGCGAGCAGCCGACCCGCGAACTCGTCCGGCGAGCGGATGTCGAGCAGGTTCTTGGTGCCGATTCCAGCAATGACCTCGTCGCGGAAGGCTCGGATCGACAGATTCTGATCGTGCGCCACGTACTCGGTCGCAGCGCGCTCGACGAGATCTGTCGTCAGGGTTCGACCGTCGAGCTCCCACTTCTTGCGGCCGCCGTCGAGGAGCTTCACCGACGCGTGTCCGTAGACCTTCAGGTACCAGTACGCGTAGGCAGCGAACCAGTTGTTGTTGCCGCCATAGAGGACGATGGTGTCGTCGTTGCGGATGCCCTTGCGTGACATCAGCGCCCCGAATGCCTCCTTGTCCACGAAGTCACGAACGATCGGGTCCTGCAGCTCTGACGTCCAATCGAGCTTCACGGCACCCCTCAGATGCCCACGCTCGTACGCCGCCAGGTCCTCGTCGACCTCGACGAACACGATGCCGTCGGTGTCGAGGTTCTGCTCTGCCCAGTCCGCGTCGACCAGGACGTCTGCACGACTCATGTGAAGTCCTTCCCTAGAAGTGAAGACACAAGCGTAATGCTTACGTATACGTCATCATCGCTGGTTTCAAGTTCCGAGACGGTCGCGCGGCCGGTTGAGCCTCGCTTCACTGGACGACTACTCGGCGAGTTCGATCCGTGCCGGATAGGGGACCCATCCCTCGATGGGCAGCACCATCTCGAAGCGCAGGCCCGTCTGCTCCCGAGCGTCCATCACCAACAAGCGGGTGGGTCCCGCACCCAGGCCGACCTCATGGAACGGCAGATCCACGTCGACGACCTCGGTGGCGCCTCGGGCCAGCATCCTCTCCTTGACCGCCTCGGTGTCGTCGACATAGAAGGACACGTTGTGCACCCCAGGCCCGCGCTCCTCGAGCTCGGTGAACCACGACGCGGGCTGGCCGAGGATCGTGGGCGGCGGCTTCACGATCTGGAACACGATGTTCCCGACCCGGGCATGCAGGATGGGTCCGAATCCGAGCCCCTCCTCCAGACTCTCGGAGATCTCCCGCTCCACTCGCTCCGCACCGAGGCAGTTGTGTAGGAATGCGAATACCGCTTCGGGGTCGGCGTGAACGATCTCGAGATGGAGGAACGCCTGCGCTACGGGCCCCTTGGCCGGAGTCGTCTGTGACATGTCGATTGCCTTTCGTATTCGGTCAGTTCCCGAGACATGCAGGTTCTCGTGGAGCCTGTCGAATCAGCATCACCCGCCTTCGGGTGAGCTTTCCTGCATCTGCGTGCCAGGTTCTGGACGCTCTCTGCCAGAGAGGCGGTCCGGTCGCCGACCAGTCGACATACATGTAAGGTCTATGCATATGTCACGATGAGATGGCGAGCCGAGCTCGTAGACCTCATGACAGTCATACAGGCCGCCCCCGAGGAAAGAGGAGAACAACCATGAGCCACCAGCCGCCCAGCGATTCCGAGGGCCTGAACTATGCGGTCCTCGTCAACCGCCGTCCCTCTCTGACCCGTGACCTCCCCTACGGGCCGGCCGACCTCCAGTGGGTGACGAACACGTCGACTCTCGTCTACGGGCCCCGCGACGCGATCTTGATCGACACCTTCACGACCGCGGCGCAGAACGAGGAACTCGTCGAGTGGGTCGCCTCCTTCGATCGAAACCTGACCCAGATCTATTCCACCCACGGACATGGGGACCACTTCTTCGGCATCGGACAACTGCTCAACCGGTTCAAGGGAGCTACTGCCGTCGCAACCGCCGACACCGTCGTCCAGGCCGAGAAGCATGCCTCGCCTGAGATGGTGGACTCGTTCTGGAACAGGCTGTTCCCCGGTGAGATCCCGTCACCGCTCCACGTGCCCGACGTCATCGAGTCGGCGGCGCTGGATCTCGACGGTCATGAGCTCCAGATCCTCCCAACGGGCTTCACGGACACCGAGGGCACGACGGTCATTTGGGTGCCTGACCTGAGCTTGATCGTCGGCGGTGACGTCGTCTACAACCACACGCATCCCTACCTCGCCGAGACCACTCCCCAGTCGCGGGACAACTGGCGATCCGCCCTCGAGCAACTGTCACAGCTCGACGCCCGAGTTGCGGTGGCAGGACACAAGCACAGCGACTATCCCGACGACCCGTCTGACATTGCCGAGACGTTGACCTACCTCGAGGACTTCGACGCGCTGCGCGAGGCGACGACAACGACCGAGGAGCTCTACGCCGCACTCCTCGACAAGCACCCGAACCGCGCCAACCCCGGGTCCGCCTGGGCTGCCGCGACGGCCGCTCACCGCGCTTGATGCCGGCGCTCAGCCGACCGCCTTCATGAACTTCTCCAGCTCGCGCTCGATGTGGGCGCCGAACGGTTGGAAGCCCAGCTCGGTGACCCCTTGCTCGGCGTAGGCGGCAACCCTTTCGCGGAGCTCTTCCGGGCTTCCCGTGAGAGTGACGTCCTTGAGCATCGCGTGACCGCCGGCAGCCCATGCCGCCTCGTCGGCTTCATTGAGGTACATCAGGTGACCGTCATGCACAGCGAAGTGGCGCTCGGACTCATGGGTCTTCTCGATCTGCGCTGCCCAGGCTTCACCCCCGGGCATGGCACGGACTGCGTCGAGGCCGCCCATGAAGTCCATGCCGATGTGATAGACCACCGACCACGCAGGACCCGCGGCCTCTTTGACCCGATCGGAGTCGATCCCCTCGTCACCCTCCAGCACCGTGCCTCCGATGAACAATGAGCTCCAGCCGAAGTCCTTCATACCGGCCGGAACCTGGCCGAACGCCATGATCCCGTCGACGCCGAGGTCTTTGGTGACCTGCTCCCCCTTGGGCCCGAAGGCCGAGATCAAGATCGGAACATCAGCCGCAGCGCGGTCGAGGTGGTCCGCCGAGTTGAACATCTTCATCGGCGCGCCCTCCCAGAGCACGGTCTCGCCACGGATCAGGCCACGGTACGCCCGCACGTAGGCGGCAACCGCTGACCACGAGAGGCCCCTCTGACCCATGGACCGGCGACCGGTGAAGCCAGTGCCAAAAGCCACGGCGACGCGACCCGGCGCACGCGATGCGAGCGTGGCTGTCGCTGCCGCGGCGGACATCGGGTGCCGCAGGCTGGGGACGAGGACGCCGGGTCCGATGCCGATCGTGTCTGTCAGCTCGGCAGCGCGTCCGAGGGTCATCCAGACGTCCGGACTCTGCTGCGGCGTATCGAAGAGCCACGCTCGTTCGTAGCCGAGCTGCTCGGCAACCACGATGTGCTCCGGCGACTGGAGCGTTGGTGCGAGGACACAGGAGACGCGCATGATGTTCCTTCGGCCGTTTGAGGACGTCGCGGTCGAACCGGCGGTTGCCGGCTCGACGGATCGGGCACTGACGAAGCTTTGGAATCCTGGCAGATCTTTGGACATGTGCGCTACGTCACAAACATAGGCATATCACAATGATCTATGTCGCGCCAAGAGCCTTGGTCCTGTTGAAGCGCGGCTAACGCATCTCTTGTGTGACTTAGGTCAATGCCATACGGTTCAGTCACAATCATGATGGAGCCGTCCTGACCACCTGGTCGGACCCCGGCGGACGATGTTCTCTCCCACGGCTGCCCGCGGCACACGCCCGTCACTCGTACGGAAACCGTCCCGAAGGCTCCTCGAGAAGCTCCATCTCGCGAAGGGAAGCGACGCATGACGACATACCTGCTCCTCCACGGCGGGTTTCACGGCGCCTGGTGCTGGCGTCGCCTGATCGAGCACCTTCCGGCCCGGGACGTGGTTCACGCGCCGACCTTCACGGGGCTCGCGGAACGGTCACATCTCGATTCACCCGAGATCGACCTCGAGGTCTACTGCAACGATGTGCTGAACGTGATCCGCTGGGAGCAGCTCGATGACTTCGTCTTGGTGGCTCACTCTTTCGGTGGAATCGTCGCTACCGCCGTCGCGGACAGAGTGCCGGAGCGCATTCGATCGTTGGTCTATCTCGACGCCTTCGTTCCCCAGGACAGTCAATCGCTGGTCGACCTCGGCTGGCCGGCTTCCCCACCTGGATTGACCCCCGTGCCTCCTCCTCCCGCTGCGATCTTCGGACTTCACGGCGCGGACGGCGAGTGGGTTGACAGTCAGATGACCCCTCAGTCCGCGAACACGGCAACCGACAAGGTCGTCCTCACGGGGGCCTACAAGGCGGTCGACCGCACGTACGTCTTCGCCACAGGCTGGGATAGCCTCCCGCACTTCGTCGTCAATCGCGACGTGGCTCGATCGTCCGAGAATTGGCGATCCTACGACGTCGACGGATGTCACGAGCTCATGATCGATCGTCCGGCCGAGGTCGCGAAGATCCTGATCGAGACGGCGGAACGAACCCGGGGTGCAACCACCGTGCCTCGCGATACTGACCAGCCGAGCGATCGGACGGCCTAGGATGCAGGCGGTGGATCTGGACGCGCTCGCAGCGCGAACGCGGGAGTTCATTCGGGCAGAGGTGCTCGAGATCGACGACCGGCACGACGGCGACATCGAAGCAGCCGGCGGGGACAGTTTGCGCGTGCGGCTGCAAGCGCTCGCTGCGAAAGCCGGCCTGCTGGCGGTCCATGCGCCCGCTGACTGCGGCGGCCTGGGGCTCGGGATGGTCGCCCGCGCTGCCGTGTTCGAGGAGGCCGGATACTCGTTGTTCGGCCCAACAGCACTGAACATAGCCGCACCGGACGAGGGCAACGTCCATCTCCTGGATCACGTGGCTACGACGCGACAGCGAGACCGGTACCTCCGGCCACTCGTTGCCGGTGAGCTGAGGTCGGCGTTCGCGATGACCGAGCCCGGCCCGGGCGCCGGATCGGATCCCGCGGCGCTGACAACCGCTGCGCAGCGTGTGGACGGCGGCTGGCTGGTCAACGGCCGTAAGCACTTCATCACCGGCGCCGACGGTGCCGGGATGTTCATCATCATGGCCCGCACCAGCGGCGACCCCGGGGAACTGGGAGGGGCGACGATGTTCCTGACGCCGGGCGACCGGCCAGAGATCGACGTCGTCCGACACATCGCCACCATGGACAAGTCGATGGTGGGCGGACACTGTGAGGTCGTCTTCACGGATCTCTTCATTCCCGACGACGATGTTCTCGGAGAGGTCGATCAGGGGTTCCGATACGCCCAGGTGCGGCTGGGACCGGCTCGCATGACGCACGTGATGAGGTGGACCGGAGCGGCGCGGCGTGCCCACGAGACAGCAATTGTCTATGCCAGCGAGCGACGGGCCTTCGGGGCACGTGTGGCCGAACTCGGGATGGCCCAGCAGATGATCGCTGACAACGAGATCGATCTCGCCGCAACCCGAGCCCTGCTCCTGCGTGCGTGCGACGAGCTGGATGCTGGAGGCCGTGCGGCGAAGGCGACCTCGATCGCCAAGACGTTCGCGGCCGAGGCCCTGAACCGGGTCGTCGACCGCGCGGTTCAGCTCTGCGGCGGCCTCGGGGTCTCCGCCGACCTTCCCGTCGCCAAGATCGCTCGTGAGCTCCGGCCGTTCCGGATCTACGACGGTCCATCCGAGGTGCACCGCTGGTCCATCGCCCGTCGTGCCATCGCCGAAGTCACCAAGGCCCGCCTGTGACCAGCAACGCCGCACCGTCGAGCAGCTCGCAGTCTCTGACTGACGACGAGCTGCGCCGCGTCGCCGAGCTCATGTCGGCGAGGCACATCGACGTCGCAGCCGGACTTGACGCGACGCTCATCGCCGGCGGCCGCTCCAACCTGACCTACCGACTCGACGCCGGAGAGACCTCATGGGTGCTGCGGATGCCTCCACGCAAGGGGCGAACTCCCTCGGCGCACGACGTAGCTCGTGAGTACCGGGTGACCAAGGCACTGGCCGACTCCGCCGTACCGGTGGCACGTCCGCTGCTCTTGTGTGAGGACGAACGGGTCATCGGGGCGCCGTTCACGGTGGTCGAGCACGTTTCCGGCGCAACGATCAGGACGGCGACGGACCTCGATGGGCTCGAGGACCAAGTGGTGGGCACAGTTTCGCGACGGCTGATCGAAGCGCTGGCCGCGTTGCACCGCGTCGATGCTGAAAAGGTGGGGCTGGCCGGCTTCGGTCGACCGGACGGCTACGCGGCTCGTCAGTTGCGGAGGTGGACCGGCCAGTGGGAGCTGATCGGAGACGGCAGCCATGCCGTGGCGGCGGCGGAGCTCAGCCGACGCCTCGCGGCGAGCATGCCAGCTCAGGGCACGACGAGCATCGTGCATGGCGATTACCGCATCGACAACGTGATCCTCGGTCTCGATGCGGATGACGATCCCCGGGTCGCCGCCGTCGTGGACTGGGAGCTGTCCACCCTCGGAGACCCGATCGCCGACGTCGCGATGATGTGCACCTACCGGCACCCGGTCTTCGACCTGATCGTCGGTCAGCCCAGCGCATGGACCAGCCCGCGAATCCCAGACATCTCCTCGCTTGCGCAGGCGTATGCGACAGCAGGCGGCGTCTCGCTCCGGGCCTGGGAGTTCCACCTGGCCCTGGCCTACTTCAAGATCGCCGTCATCGCCGCGGGCATCGCTCACCGAGCCCGCGTCGGGGCCGCCACCGGGCCGGGATTCGACAGCGCCGGCGAAGCCATCGGCATCTACCTCGACCTCGGGCTGCACGCGCTCGACTCTGGTGGTGGCGCAATCTGAGGACCGCACTGGTCACCGGGGCGATCACTCGACACCGCTGGTGAGGGTGACGCCTGGTGAGGGTGACGCCGCCGTCGGTGACGACGGTTCACGCGAATGTCGGGGCGGAGTTCGACGGCGAGCAGCTCGGTGATGGAGTTGAGCATCGCCTTGGTGGCGCCATACCAGCCGACGCTTCGGCGCCGGCCGGAGGCTGGTCATCGAGGAGACGTTGACGACCGCGCCACCGTGCTCCTTCATCCATGCGCCATGGGCTTCTACTGCCGAGGATCAGGTCGGTGATCTCGGCGGGGTCCAGCTCGGGAACCCTGGCGAGGGCGGCCCGGACCATCTGGGTGGCCATTTCGTCAGGTCGCATCCCTGTGAGCGAGCCCGCTCCCCGCACGTCCGATCGGGGAGCGCGCGGTGGAGACGATGGCTGCTTCGGGCTTGGGGACCTCCAGGTGACTAAACGATCGCGTAGTTGTTCTGCCGTGGGCGCCCCCGGACTGAGGCGCCCGTCACGGCCGTTGTCAGGAAGGCCGAGGCCGGGAAACTGGCTGCCGACCCTCGAGATAGCCGTGAAGAGATCGGCGGGGTGATGTGCGCCGTCGATCAGGTGATGGTGACGCCGCCGTCTACCGCAAGAGTCTGTCCGGTTACGTACCCGGCGGCGTCGGAAGCTAGCCAGACAAGGGTGGCGGCGAGTTCGGCAGGATCGCCGGTGCGCCCGAGCACCATCCGTGGCGCGAGGCTGTCGAGGTAGCCGTCGTGATACTGGTCGGTCATCTCGGAGGCGAAGAAGCCCGGGGCGAGCGCGTTGACACGGATTCCCTTGCGGACGCCCCACTGTTGGGCGAGATCACGGGTCAAACCTACGATGCCGGCCTTGCTGGCACTGTAGGCAGCTTGAGGCAGACCGGCGGTGGTGAGCCCGAGGATACTGGAAATGTTGACGATGGAACTTCCGGGTTGCATGACCTTCCCGCACGCCTGGGCGGTCCAGTAGGACCCAGAGAGGTTGATGTCGAGCACCGAACGAAACTGGTCCGGGGTTTCGCGGGTGGCGGGGTGGGCGGTCGCGACGCCGGCGTTGTTGACGAGAACATCGACGCGGCCGAACTCGGTCATCGCCGCATCGACCAGGGCGGAGCACTGATCCGGATCCGCGATGTCGGTGGTCACGGGTAGTGCCCGCCGGCCGGCGGCACGAACGAGTGCGGCTGTGTCAGCGAGTTTGTCGGCGCGACGTGCCGCGAGGACGACGTCCGCGCCGGCCTCGGCGAGGGCCTGAGCGAAGGCGACACCGAGGCCGGACGAGGCGCCGGTGACAATGGCGATGCGGCCGTCGAGGCGAAATTTGTCGAGCACACTCATGTGATGCCTCCTGGGTCAGAACCAGCTGGGGTTCATGTCGAGGGTGGTCCGGTCTCCGCTGGCCAACAGATCGAGTTGCGGGCCGACCTTGGGTAGCTCGTGGGTGTAGAAGTAGCGGGCTGCCATGCGCTTTCCGTCGTAGAAGTCACCACTCTTACCCTCGGTGGCGATGAGCTGTTCGAGCCACGTCCACGCGATGACCGTGTGCCCGAACGCTTCCAAATAGATCGACGAGTTCGTGAGCGCGGCCGCCGCGTCACCAGCCGCCCACAGGGCGGCGGTGATGTCGACGACCCGGTTCCAGACGGTGTCGAGGGCGTCGGCGTAACCGGTGGCGGCGCCACCGAGCGACCGAGCCCGCGCGACGGTGGCGGCGATCTTCGATCCGAGTAACCGCAGTCCGGCGCCGTCTTGCATGGTGACCTTGCGGCCCAACAGATCCAGCCCCTGGATCCCGTGCGTGCCTTCGTGGATCGGATTCAATCGGTTGTCGCGGTAGTGCTGTTCGACGTCGTAGTCGCGGGTGTAGCCGTAACCGCCGTGCACCTGGATCGCGAGGCTGTTCGCCTCGAGACACCACTGCGACGGCCAGCTCTTCGCGATCGGGGTCAGCACTTCGAGGAGCAATGTCGCCTGGTCGCCGCTGGCGGCATCGTCGGCAGTGTCCTGCTCGTCCACCAGACGAGAACAGTACAAACCCAGGGCAAGGGCGCCTTCGACATAGGACTTCTGTGCCAGCAGCATTCGGCGGACATCGGGATGCTCGATGATCGGAACCGGCGGGGCGGCGGGGTCCTTGGCGCCGAGAGGGCGGCCCTGGGTCCGCATCGTCGCGTATTCGAGCGACTTGCGGTAGCCCACGTAGCCGAGCGCGATCGCGAGGAACCCGACACCGATCCGGGCTTCGTTCATCATGCGGAACATGTAGGACAGGCCGCGGTGTTCTTCGCCGACCAGGAAACCGACAGCACCCGACTTCCCACCGGGGGTGTGGGTGCCGTCGCCGAAAGCGAGCAGGGTGTTGGTGGTGCCGCGGTTGCCCATCTTGTGGTTGAGCCCTGCCAGGGTCACATCGTTACGGTCGCCGAGTCCGCCGTCGGCGGCGGGCAGGACCTTCGGGACGATGAACAGCGAGATGCCCTTGACGCCTTGGCCGCCGCCGGCGGTCTTGGCCAAGACCAGATGCACGATGTTCTCGGTGAGCTCATGGTCACCGCCGGATATCCACATCTTGGTTCCGGTTACCCGGTAGCTGCCATCGTCCTGACGCACCGCGCGGGTGGTGATGTCCGCCAACGACGATCCGGCCTGCGGCTCGGACAGGCACATGGTGCCGAACCAGCGGCCCTCGATCATCGGACGGACGTAGTCGTCAATCTGCTGCTCGGTGCCGTACGCGGCGACCAAGTTCGCGTTGGCGACCGTCAGGAACGGGTAGGACGATGTGCTGGCGTTGGCCGCCTGGAACCAGGCCATCGCCGCCCGTGCCACCGTGGTTGGCAGTTGCATCCCGCCGACGCTCTCGTCGAATGATCCGGCGATCAAACCGGCCGCCGCGTAAGCGTCGAGCGCCGTCTTGACCTCCGGGATCATCTCGACGGTGCCGTCCGGGCGCATGGTTGGCTCGTTCGCGTCAGCCGTCTTGTTATGGGGGGCGAAGTACTTGTGCGCAAGGTCCGCACTGAGGTCGAGCACCGCGTCGAAGGTCTCCTTCGAATGCTCGGCGAAGCGCTTACGCGAGGTCAACGCGACCACTTCGAGCCACTCGTACAGCAGGAAATCGAGATCGCGGCGAGAAAGCACATCAGTCATGAAGATCAATTCCGTTCAAAGGTGGGCGCGCTCAGATGGAGATGCCGCCGTCGACCGGGAGGACGACTCCGGTGATGTAGCCGGCTTCTTCCGACGCGAGGAAGCAGATGGCGTCGGCCATCTCGGCGGGATCAGCGAACCGCGAGATCGGACCGGTGACTTCGGCGATCTTCTCCTTCGGGATGGAGGCGGTCATCCGGGTCGCGGCGTTCGGGGAGATCGCGTTCACGGTGACCCCGAAAGCGGCGAGCTCCTTCGCGGCGGTCTTGGTGAATCCGATGATCCCGGCCTTCGCGGTGGCGTAGTTGGCCTGCCCGCGGTTGCCGCGCAGCCCGGTGTAGGAGGTGATGTCACGACCCGCCCGAATTCCTGGGTCCGGAAATGCGGCACGCAGGCCCGGGTGAACCGAAACGTGCCGCCTGCGTGGACATTCAGGACCTGGTCCCAGTCCTCGTCGGTCAGCTTCCACAGCACCTTGTCGCGCAGGATCCCGGCGTTGTTGATCAGGACGTCCACCCGCCCGGTCTCGGCGATCACGGTGGAGACAACGTTCTCGACGTCACCGGTGTCGCTGACGTCGGCGGGGATTCCGATGGCGCCGACCTCACGGGCGGCCTTGTCGAGTTCGTCCTTGTCGAAGTCCACCATGAACACTGTCGCCTTGGCCTCGGCGAAGTGGCGGGCAAGGGCGTGGCCGATGCCACGAGCGGCGCCGGTGACGATGACCGATTTACCGGTGAAGTCGCACGTGATGTTGCCCATCGTGTTTCCTGCCCTTCTTGTCAGCTGAGGCGTTCGAGGACCATGGCCATGCCCATACCGCCGCCGACGCACATGGTTTCGACGCCGAACTGCTTGTCATGGGTGGTCAGGTTGTTCAGCAGGGTTGCGGTGATCCGGGCACCGGTCATGCCGAACGGGTGGCCGAGGGCGATGGCTCCGCCGGAGACGTTCAGCGTGTCCTCGTCGATCCCGAGCTCCCGCGCCGAGCCGAGCACCTGGACCGCGAAGGCCTCGTTGATCTCGAACAGGTCGATGTCACCGACGCCCATGCCGGCGATGGCCAGAGCCCGCTTGGTAGCCCCGATCGGGCCCAGCCCCATGATCTCGGGCGAGAGCCCGGACACCCCGGTCGACACGATCCGAGCCAGCGGGGTCAACCCCAGCTCCTTGGCCTTGGTGTCGGACATGATCACCAGAGCGGCGGCGCCGTCGTTGAGCGGGCACGCGTTGCCGGCGGTCACGGTGCCGTCCGGCCGGAACACCGGTTTCAGCTGGCTGACCGCCTCATAGGTGGTGCCGGCGCGGGGGCCGTCGTCCTTCGATACGACGGTGCCGTCGGGCAGGGTGACCGGGGTGATCTCCCGCTCGAAGAAACCACTGTTGATGGCGGCCTCGGCCCGATTCTGCGAGCGCACCGCCCACCGGTCCTGCTCCTCGCGGGTGATGCCGGTGATCTGGGCAACGTTCTCCGCGGTCTGGCCCATCGCGATGTAGGTGTCCGGGACCAGGCCCTCCTCGCGCGGATCGACCCACTGCTGCCCGCCCTGCGCGAGCTTCTCAGTTCGAGTCTGGGCGTCGGCGTAGAGTGGGTTCTGGGTGTCGGGCAGCGAGTCGGAGCTGCCCGCGGTGAACCGGGACACCGTTTCGACACCGGCGGAGATGAACACATCGCCCTCGCCGGCCTTGATCGCGTGCAGCGCCATCCGGGTGGTCTGCAGCGACGACGAACAGTACCGAGTGATGGTTGTACCGGGAATGAAGTCGTAGCCCAGCTGGACGGCCACATTGCGTCCCATGTTGAAACCCTGCTCGCCACCGGGAAGTCCGCAGCCCAGGATCAGGTCGTTGATGTCGGTGGGATCGAGGGCGGGCACCTTGTCGAGGGCCGCCTGCACCATCTGCGCGGCGAGATCGTCCGGGCGCATGCTCACCAGAGACCCCTTCATGGCACGCCCGATCGGCGAACGGGCGATGGAAACGATGACAGCCTCGGGCATGGGGAACTCCTGGGTTCAGGTCGTCTGGTGACGGCGATGGGAAGCTACAGCGCGTAGCCGGAAGATATGCAGGCGCATATTTTCTATGCGTCTGCATATACTGTGGGTATCGGAGGAGATCCGTCAACCCCCGCCAACCGAAAGGCACTCGTGTGAAGGACGCACCACTAACCGCAGCGGTCAGTGAGCTGGGTACCTCGAAAGCAGCCGCGCGGGTACGCGCCGCGGCCATCGAGGTGTTCGCCGCCAAGGGGTACGGCGCCACCACTACCCGGGAGATCGCCGCCAGCCTCGACATGAGCCCCGGAGCCGTCTACCCGCACTACAAGACGAAGGAATCCCTTCTCTACGCCATCAGCCTCGAGGGCCACCATTCGGTGCTGGCGGCCGTCACCGCCGCTGATCGCCCCGATGTCGCGGCGCCCGACCGGCTGACTTCGACCGTGACGGCCTACGTGATCTGGCACGCCGTCAACCGCGCCAGTGCCCGGGTCGTGCAGTACGAACTACGCTCGCTCTCACCTGAGCACTTCGCAATCATTGCGGACATCCGCCGGTCCACCACGAAGGTGTTCACGCGGATCATCGAAGCCGGGGCAACGGCAGGCGATTTTCATCCCTTCGACATCGAGGCCGCCGCGCTGGCAATCACGTCCCTCGGCGTCGATGTCAGCAGGTGGTTCCCCTCCCATGCCTACTCCGACCCACGCATCATCGCGGCTCGCTACGCCGAACTTGCCCTTCGAATGGTCGGGTGCGCCGATCGGTGACCCTCGACAAGGCTTCTTGATACGTATTGGTGGACTGCAGGCGACGCTGCCGCCAGCTCGAACCGGATGCCACCAGGGCCGGAGTCAGGAAAGGCCGAGGCCGGGAAAAACTGGCGGCCGACCCTCGAGATAGCTGTTGAGACCCTCGCGGAAGTCCGGGGCGTTGAACGCGTCGAGCATCAGCTGGTCGACCTCGTCGACCGCCTGTGCGAACGTGATGTCCTGGCTCCGAAGCAGTTGCTCCTTGATCGTCCGCATCGCCGACGGCGAGCAGAAGCTGGCCAGCTCCTCGGCGTACGCGACCGCTGCGTCAAGCAGCAACTCGGGAGCCACGACCCGGTCGACCAGCCCGAGCTGAAGAGCCTCCTCGCCGAGGATGACCCGGGAGGAGAGCAAGATGTCCAGCGCGCGGCTCCGGCCCACCAGGCGCGGCAACAGCCAAGCGACGCCGTATTCCCCGATGAGGCCACGGCGCGAGAAGGCTGCCGTGAGCTTTGCGCGCGGCGTGGCGAAGCGAACGTCGCAGTACAACGCCTCCACGAGGCCAAGGCCGGCTGCTGCGCCGTTGATTGCAGCGACAAGCGGCTTGGTGAACAGCAGCGGCCGGTAGCGAGGGGGGTCACGCCGCACCACCGCGCTGAAGTCGCTGGTCTTCATGACCCCCGAGAGGTCGTCCATATCCGCGCCCGAACAAAAGCCGCGACCGGCTCCGGTCACCACGATCGCGCGCACCTCCGGATCCGCCTCGGCCTCATCAAGCAGCTCGTAGTAGCGCTGTTCCAACGCCTCATTCCAGGCATTGAGGCGGTCGGGACGATTCAGAGTGAGGATGAGGACACCTCCCCGCCGCTGTGTGAGCACGACGTCGGTCCCTGGCAGAGCTGCGGTCTCGGTCAAGTCGAGCCCTCTCATCGGTTCTGGCTGGCGCACCGGGACACGGCGCCGCCGTGTCCCGGTGCTCGGTCACGAGGCAGAGACCTCGTACGGGATGGGCCGGTTCTCCTTGGCCCAGAGCTTCTCCATGTCCGACTCCGGCGGCGGCGGCACGAGCCCCTGCGTGCGCCAGAGGTCCATGGGGGTCTCGTCGATGTGGATCTCCCAGTCGTAGCCGCGTTCCTTGATGAAGGGCGCCAGCTTCTCTTCGGCCACCGTCATCATCAGTGCGCGAACCTCTGCGGTCTCCATCTGCCGGGCGATGTGGTCGAGTCGAATCCTGATGAAGTTGTTGTTCGCCTTTCCCCCGACGTACATCGTGTTCTGCGGCATGTCCTTGAACAGGACGACCACGTAGAATGGAGGCAGGTTGACGTAGTCGACGTAGATCGACGTGATCGCCGCAGACAGTTGCTCCTTGTCCTCGTCGGTGAAGGCGTTCTTGGGGGTGAAGATCTCCCAGTACGGCATTTGCGGGTTCCTCCTGATGATGAGTGCGGCAGGAATCGTGCCGCGATAACGAATACTTCTGTGGGCTGTCCGGATGGGCCCTATGCCAGGGCGCGCACAAAGTGCTCGCAAGCAGCCTTTGAGGACGCGTCGAACGCGGCACCGGTGTACACGTCGAAGTGGCCACATGGCAGCACGACCAGCTCCTTGGGCTCGCGTGCCCGTTCGTAGGCCTCGAACGCGAGTTCTGCGTACGCACTGATGTCCTGTTCAGCAACGATCATCAGCAACGGAGACGGCGAGATGCGGTGGATTCCATCGCCGGGCTCGAACTCGCCGATCCGCTCCAGCGACCTGACGGTCACCTCGTTGCGCCAGGACGGAGCCCTGTCCTGCGCGGTCTTGGTGAAGAACTCCCAGGCTTCGCCACTGGCCATCAGCGCTGAGCCCAGCGGATCCGCGTCGACGGCCGGCATGAGTGTGGGTTCCCCACCGTTGTAGAGGTTGCGTCGCTCGCCCTCGAGGACGGAATGCATCATGGGCCGGAAGTCGGGACGAACGAGGCGCGTCAGCTGCCCGGAGCCGCTGATGAAGGGGACCTGGGCGACCACGGCTCGCACTCGATGATCGACCGCGGCCACACTCAGTACGAGGCCGCCGCCATGGCTCGTTCCCCAGATGCCGACACGGTCGGGGTCGACGTCATCGCGCCCGGTCGCGTACGTGATGGCGTGGCGAAGGTCGCGGGCCTGGGCGATCGAATCGATGTCCTGGCGCGGAGTGCCGTCGCTCGCGCCGAAGTTTCGGTGGTCGTACGCCAGAACGTTCAGTCCCGCTTGTGAAAAGATCTCGGCGTACTCGTCGAGATACATTTCCTTGACAGCGGACAACCCGTGGACCATCACTACCACTGGGGCCCGGGAAACGACTCCTTCCGCGGCATAGAACCAGCCGCGCAACGTGACATCTTGCCCCGAGAATTCAACATCCATCCGTGCCATGAAAGATCCTTTCGCAATGTGTTATCGATGAAGAATTTAGTGGCGTAGGACACATAAGCGAATGGACCCTTACGCCTGGTCCGAGTACACGTCCGCCATGTGCGGTTTGCCGTTGTCCCAGCCGCGATATCTTGTCGATATCCGCTTCGGACTGGGTCGGAAGTAAACGCGCACCCGGTGCGGCGGCCCGGGAACTACGGCTGGATGTCCGCCGCGGTCGAGCCTGAGTCTCGAAGTTGGATCGCGCTCATGGCCGAGAACTGCAAGGTCCAGAGGTTTCCATGCCCCGGGTACTTCCCCGACATGATGCGGACCAGGTCCTCAACATCCTTCGCAACCTCGTAGGCCGCTGCGAAGTCCTGGATGTAGGCGCGTGTTTCGGCGATCATGGAATCGACGGCGTGGTCGTCGCCGTCGGGCCTGCGGTGGCCCGCGACGATCACCTTGGGTGCCAGCTTCTCGACCACGTCCACAGTCTCCAGCCAGTCTTGCCACTCGTCAGGCGTCGACAGACCGAGCATCGGGTGGATCTCGTTGTAGACGGAGTCGCCGGCCACGACGACATCGATCTCTGGGATGTGCACGATCGTCGTGGGATGGATGTCGGCCTGCTTCACCTCGATGATGTTGAGAGGCGACCCGTCGACGTAGAGCGTGTTGTCCTCGATCGGCTCGGGGAGTGCCCCTGCTTCTACGCATGCATCCCCGAACAGCATTGCCCACTGCTGTCGCTGCAGTTCCATGGATTCCTTCATGGACTCGACCACGTGGGGCAGTGCAACGCACTTCACGTCCGGGAACCGCTCCATCAGTGGACCGATGCCCAGGTAGTGGTCGGCGTGATCGTGCGTCACATAGATAGTGGTGAGCTGCTTCCCCGTGCGCTCGATCAGGTCGCCCAGGTCTCGGACGTCGTCCTTGAGGTACTGGGCGTCGATGAGCACGGCTTCGGTAGGACCGCTGATGAGGGTCGCGGTGGTGGGCGAGAACGTCCCGGTGGGAACGTCAGGCCAGTCCCCCGCGGGGATGTTGGGCCAGCGGCCGACGTACACGGTTGCTCGGATTCGCGGCGGGCCTGCTGCGGCGGGCGGGCGGATGTCGGTGTCCACGATGTACCTCCAGGTTGGGGTGAGTTGGCTGAGGAAATGCGGGTGGGACACTCGTTCCCACCCGTCGATAGACGCTAGGAGTGCGTGATCTCCGGGACCTAGGTTGTGCGTGCCGGACACCGGGACGGGGCCGCCACGATTCGTCACACGTCCTTCGACGGCGACCTCGCAGCACGAGTGGCCGCGTAGCGGGCAAAGCTCTCCAGCAGGGACGGGTCGTCGATCGACCGTGCTTCGGCGACCGTGGAGATGTCGTTCCCTTGCAGGATGCGCTTGACCGGGACTTCGAGCTTCTTGCCCGTTCGGGTGTGCGGGATCGCCCGGACGACGATCACGTCGTCCGGCACGACTCGGGGCGAGACCGCCTCGCGGATCCGCCCGACGATGCGCCCGCGAAGCGCGTCATCAAGATCGGCGTGATCGGACAGCGCGACGAACAGCGGCATCCAGTACTCGCCGTTCTGCTGCTCCGCGCCGATGACGAGAGCTTCCTCCACCTCTGGGAGCTCTTCGACGACGCGATAGATGTCGGCGGTACCGAACCTGACCCCGTGACGGTTCAGCGTGGAGTCAGAGCGTCCGTGGACGATCACCGAATTTCGTTCAGTGATGGTGATCCAGTCGCCATGCCGCCAGACCCCAGGGAAGGTCTCGAAGTAGGTCTCGCGGTAGCGGGCACCGTCGCCGTCGTTCCAGAACCGGGTCGGCATGGATGGCATCGATTGGGTGACCACCAGCTCCCCCACCGCGTCGCGCACGCTTCGGCCGTCAGCGTCCCACGAGTCAAGGGCCACACCCAGGTACGCAGCTGTGATCTCCCCTGCCCGCACCGGCAGGGTCGGGACGAAACCCGCAAAGCCACTGGCGACATCTGTGCCCCCTGTCACCGAGGCGAGCGGCACATCGCGGCCGACGTGGTCGGCAACCCAGAAGTGCAGCTCGGGAGCGACCACGGAGCCGGTGACCGCGACGGTCTTCAGCCGACGCAGATCGTGGTCGGTCCCCGGTGACCGGCCCGCTCGGGAGCAGGCCTGGAGGTAGGCCGGACTCGTGCCCAGCGCGGTGACCTCGTGTCGGGCCGCGAGAGCCCAGAGCGCGTCGTCGGTCGGGTACGACGGGCTTCCGTCGTAGCAGACGATCGTCGCGCCGACGAGGAGGCCGCTCACGAGGGAGTTCCAGACCATCCAGCTCGGCGAGGTGTACCACAGGTGCGTGTCGGACGGCCCTAGATCGAGATGGAGAGCCAAGGCTTTGAGGTGCTCGAGCACGACTCCGCCGTGGCCGTGAACGAACCCCTTCGGCTTTCCGGTCGTACCCGAGGAGAACAGCACCCAGAGGGGGTGGTCGAACCGCACCTGCGCGGGCGTCATGGCGGGCTCGCCTCCTGCGACTGCCTCGACCCACGGCGTGGTGCCTGCGGGAGCGCTCGTACCAGAGTGCAGTCGATCGACGACGACCACCTCGCGCAGGGTCGGCATCCCGGCCTGCAGGGCTGGCAGGGACGCGAGCCGATCGATCTCGCGTCCACCGAAGCGGTAGCCGTCGGCCGTGACGAGGACCACCGGTGCGAGCTGTCCGAGGCGGTCGACAACCGCTTCGGGTTGATAGTCCTGACCGCAGCACGACCAGGTCGCTCCGACACTCGCTGTGGCGAGGAAGGCGATGACTGCCTCGGCGATGTTGGGGAGGTATCCGACCACACAGTCGCCCTCTCCAACCCCCCGGTCGCGCAGCCAGTTCGAAAGCGCGGACACCTGGCTGGCGAGCTCGGTCCAGGAAACCGTCCGGGCCCCGGGCCCTCCAGGTTCGGAATCGTCGATGATCGCCGGGCGGGACGACTTGGCGTGGCTCAGCACCGTCTCGACATAGTTCAGCCGCCGGCCGGGAAACCATTCGGCAAAGGGCATCTCCCGTGTTGCCAGCACCGGGCCGACACCGGTCATCTGTACCCCGAAGTAGTCCTTCAGGGACGCCCAGAACTCCTCCGGGCTGGTCACCGACCAGTCCCACAAGGACTGGTAGGAGGTGGCTTCGAATCGGCTCGTGGCCTGCAGCCAGTCGATGAAGTCACTGATCCGGGCGCCGGCAATCCGTTCTGCCGAGGGCGACCAGGAGACGTCCCCTGGTCCGATCGAACTCACGTCCACGATCGCGTCCATTCCGAACTCCACATCTGTTCTCTTCTTCACGTCATGGTCATTGAGAGGCTAGGAACGCCGACACGCAGCGGCATAGGACGCAGACGACGCCCTCGAGGACCTCTCCGCCACGTGGCCCGTTGCAAGTTCGAGCGCTATCAGCAGCCGTGGCTTTCCCGATACGCGCTCGGCGAGACCCCGAAGCAACGCCGGAACTCCCGACTCAAATGGCTCGCGTCGTAGAAACACCAGCGGTGAGCGATGTTCTCGATGGTCGAGTTGGTGTGCACGAGCTCCTCGCGGACTGCGGCAAGACGCCGGGCACGTACGACAGCGGTCATGGTGTCCCCGGTCATCGAGAAGGCCCGGTGCACAGTTCGTGTCGAGACGTTGTGGGCCGCCGCAAGATCCTCGACGTGGATCGGACCGCCACGAAGGTTGCCCGTGATCCATTCGTCGAGCTGCACGCGCAAGGCAGGCAGACCCGATCGATCCGCGACGGTACCGCTGGCTGCCCGGATGACGCCGGCAGCCAGTGTCACCAGCGTCCCGCGTGTCGCCTCGATCTCCGACGCACTCATCACCGGTAGCCGGCTCCAGACTCCGTCAAGGACCATGAGCAGAAGGTCGGCCAACGGCCGCCCCCGCTCAACCACGTGGCAGGCAGGAAGATTCGTGGCGCAACCAGCTGCCACCAGCGCCGCACGGGGCAGGGCCAGGGTTACCTTCCTGACCCGCTCCTGCACCGACCCGCCGCCGGTCGCCAGGACCACGACCACATCGCGCTCAGCGTCACGGTCCTTACCCAGCGCCAGCACGCTTTGCAGGGGCGGACAGTCCCAGTCCGAAAGCCGGAGGTCGCCGACGTCTTGCGAACGCAAGAGACTGGCGTTGCCCCGTCTCCCGCGGTGCTGCACCGTCATGGACCTCGCGTCATCGCGGACCGCAGTCTCCCAGCGGGCACCAGGCCCGGATACCTCGAAGTCGAGGGCATCGATTTCGGTGGCTGCGGTCGCGGTCATGGGGGCCTCCTAAAGCGGTGTGACGTGCCTCACAGACTCCCCTCTGGCCACCGTGGGGACATCGTGTGAATGACGTATCCCATTACCTATTCGGGACTCCAGCGCGGCCCTTCCGCGTCCAAGGCAGGGTGGGCTACGCTGGCCGGATCATGGCCTCACGGTCGGCAAAGAAGCCGGATAACCTGCCCGCGGATCTGACGAGTTTCGTGGGTCGTCGATCCGAGGCCCACGCTGTCCGACAGCTCCTCTCCGCTGACCGGCTGGTGACCCTCACCGGGGTTGGCGGGGTCGGCAAGACCCGCCTCGCGTTGCGGGTTGCTCATGAACTCCGACGCGCGTTCCCGGATGGGGTCTGCCTGGTTGAACTGGCGACCCTCAAAGACCCGGACCTGTTGCCCCACACGCTGCTCTCCGCACTCGGGATCCGCGAGCAGTCAGGCAGTGCCCAATCTGTCCTCACCGACTACTTGCGCCCCCGGCACACCTTGTTGGTCCTCGACAACTGCGAGCACATGCTCGAGGCAGTCGCGACCCAGGTCGACCGGCTGCTACGGGCCGCACCCAAGCTGCGAATCCTCGCCACCAGCAGACAGGCCCTGATGATCGCCGGCGAGCACGTGTATCCGGTCCCGACGCTACCGGTGCCCGACACAGATGTCCCTCTCGCTCCTGGCTCGGCGACGCAGTTCGCGGCCGTCAACCTGTTCGCCGCCCGGGCGGCTGCGGTCGTTCCCGGCTTCGAGATCACCCCCGACAATGAACAGGCGGTGATCCAGGTCTGCCAGCGGCTGGAGGGGATCCCGCTGGCGATCGAGCTGGCAGCGGTGCGGCTCCGGGTGCTGACCGTGGAGGAGCTCGCGCATCGGCTGGACAGTCGGTTCGAGCTGCTTCGTGAGGGCAGTCGTAACCTGCCGGAGCGGCATCAGACTCTTCAGGCACTGATCGACTGGAGCCGCGAGCTGTGCACTCCGGCGGAGCAGAGGCTGTGGGCGCGCGCATCAGTGTTCGCTGGTGGGTTCGGTCTTGACGCGCTCGAGGCCGTCTGCGCGGACGAGTTGCTCGCCAAAGAGGTCATTCTCGACACGTTGGCCGGGCTGGTCGACAAGTCGATCTTGATCCGAGGCGAGCAAGGCGGACGTGTCAGGTTCCGCATGCTGGAGACCATCCGGGAGTACGGCCAGGCTCGACTACGAGAGTCCGGCTCCGAAGCGGAGGTACAGCGCAGACACAGAGAGTGGTACTTGCGGCTGATCGAGAAAGCTGCCGCGGAGTGGTTCGGTCCGGGACAGGAGTACTGGGCGGCCCTGCTCCGTGTGGAGCATCCGAACGTGCGCACGGCGCTCGAATTCTGCCTCGCGCGGCCAGACGAGGTGCGCATCGGACTGCGGATGGCCGGCCTGCCCTGGTTTCTCTGGGCTGCGCTCGGCTTCATGACCGAAGGACGGCTGTGGCTGGATCGGGCGTTGGCAATGGATCAAGAACCGAGTCACGAGCGGGTTTGGGCGCTGGGCACCGCCGCTGACATCGCTGTCTTCCAGGGCGATGAGGCTGCAGCGACTGCGTTGATCGACGCCGCCGACGATCTTGCGGGCCAATTGGACGACCGCAAGGGCCTGGCTTACGCGACCCATCTGCGCGGCCTGCGCGAACTGGGCGCCGACCCGAGTGCTGCGATTCCACTGTTGGTCGAGGCGCTCGAGCGATATGGGTGCGTCGACGTACCCGCCGACTACCCCAACAGTGTGCGGCCTGCGCTGACGATGGCCTACGCGCTGTCGGGCGAGCTCGACAAAGCCGCCGACGTCGTCGATGAGGCATGTGAGCAGTGCAGACGGGCCAACGAGCGTTGGCTGTTGTCCTACGCCATGTGGGCGAAGGGGTTCTTGAGGCTCCTCCAGGGCGAGCTCGAGCAGGCCGAAGCCACTCTGTGCGAGGCGCTCCGGACCAGGCGGTTCACCCCGGACAGCCTGGGCTTGGCCTTCATCCTGGACGCGCTCGCCTGGACAGCCGCCGCGAGCGGCGACTGCGAACGGGCCGCGGTGCTCCTTGGCGCGTCGGACCAGGTCTGGCAGACCGTTGGCGTCCCACTGTTCGGAGCGAAACACCTCCTCGCGCGGCGTGAACAGTACGCAGACGTTGCTCGCCAAGCGATGGGCAACTCTGGCTTCGACACCGCGTTTGCGCACGGAGGCCAACTCACGGTGGACGACATGCTGACCTTCGCCCTGCGGGAGCACCGCGTCTCTCCCGTCGCGCCCCGACGGCCTGACAACGTGCTGACACCTCGAGAGCGCGAGGTCGCGGACCTCGTGGCCCAAGGAATGTCGAGCAAGGACGTGGCCTCCAAGTTGGTCATCTCCCGACGCACCGTCGACGTACACGTAGAACACATCTTCGCGAAGCTTGGATTCAATTCCCGCACTCAGATCGCGGCCTGGGTAGCACAACAGCATGCGACGGAATCGCCAGATCGGTGACCTCGCGATCTCGGAGCCAGCGCTGCTACTCGAGCTGGATGCCGAGCGGCGCTTCCGTACCCCCAGCGGGCTCGATCGTCCTACGGCTCGCCCGTCGCTCGTCCATACCTTGGTCGTGTCTCTGACCACGGAAGAAGGGCAGACCTGCTATGACTCATGAAACGGCAGAGCGCGGTCGGCCTCTGGTCCTCTTCTTCGGGTCTCTGACCTGCCCAGTCACTGAGAGTGCGGGGCCAGAGATGGTCGAGCTGTACCGAAAGTACGGGCACGCTGTCGACTTCGTCGCGGTCTATGTGCGCGAGGCTCATCCAGGCCAGACCTACGGCAGCCGCGCCTGGCTGAGGACAAACTGCGGAACGCCTGCCGGTTCAGAAGCCATCACGGCTTCGAATTTCCCGTTGCTGTCGACGATATCGACGGCACGGTGCATCGCTCCTTCGGGGCGCGACCCAGTTCGGCGTACCTGCTGGACGCGCGCGGCGTCATTCTCTTCCGAGCGCATTGGTCCAACCGCGTGGGCGCATTGGAAAACGCGTTGCGGGCGGTCCTCGCTGGGCAGACGCCTGCGCGCACGGCTTCGGGCCAGATGCTCCATTCCGCGCTCGCGCAACCGCCGTTGAAGCGTGGCGGGGGAGGTCCTCGAAGAAGACGGCGACCGTAAACCCCTGCTTAGTGCGCGATAAACCGGATTTCAAGAATTAGAGCTGGGTCGCCCAGGGATATGGCTCAGAATGGATTTAGAAAAGCCACCGTCGACGCAGATGTCTTGCCCGGTGACATAGCCCGCCAGGGGACTTACTAGAAACTCGATCACGTTCGCGATGTCCACAGGGTCTCCGATCCTTGACAGCGGGATGATGTCTTCCCTCTCCTTTTTGATCTGGGGGTCGGCATACATCTTCTCGGTCATCGGCGTATGAGTCATTCCCGGGGATACCACATTCACTCGAATTCCATCGGACGCCCATTCCAATGCGAGCGTCTGGGCAAGCATCGTCAATGCAGCTTTGCTGGGGCTATAGGCACCCGATCCGGCGTGCGGCAGCTGGCCAGACATCGACGAGGTGAAGCAAGCGGAACCGCGGCTGTCCCGCAAGTGTGGGTAGCTTGCTTTGGCGAGAAGCCACGCTCCGCGGAGGTTGACAGAGAACATATCGTCCCAGTCGTCGATGGAGAGATCACATATTGCACCAGGGCTAGCGATTCCAGCATTCGCTACCAACGCATCCAGGCCGCCGAACTCGGCTACTGCAGTGCCCATCAGGCGTCTCGGGACGTCGGGGTCACCGAGATCCCCCACCAACGCGATGGCGGTGCCTCCCAATGACTGAATCGAAGCAACGACTTCTTCTTGGACAGGGCTCGACTTGTGCCCACATACCGCGATCATCGGCTGCTCACCCCGAGCGAGAGCGGCCTCCGCGAGCCTCAGGGCTGCAGAGGCTCCGATGCCGCTGCTTCCTCCACTGACTAATGCCTTCATTGAATGCTCCTGATAGGAATCTACTGCTAATCGAATCTTTGACTGGCGCCCGAAATGATTGACAAACACGGACCACAAACAGTCACTCCGGGCCAAAATACTGCATCGCCAGAAATGGCTAACCCCGTCCAGCACTGGGGTCAACTGTCAAGTTTCCACCCTCTATCCCTCAGGTCATGCATCGCTTTTTCGAATTCGTACAAGGGGTCATCCTCTCTGATTATCTCGAGAACTACGTTACCTGCTCCGCATGTTTCTTGGACGGCAGCACCCAATCCGTTGAAGTCCACCACCCCAGTTCCGATTGGATCATGACCCCACGTCTCCATACCTGTATCAGAAGCATGCACCAGCGCGATTGCTTCACGATGCGCGAGCAAGCCGGGTACGGGATCCTCGCCGATATAGGCCGCATTGGCGATATCGTAGACAACCTTGAGCGCATCATCGTTGATCGTGCTGACGATGGTCGCTAGGTCTCCGAGGGTGGGAGCGAAGCAATATGGAGTATTCTCCAGGAGCAGTCTGGCGCCTGCCTGTGTGGCTAGCGGGATCAGTTGGTCGAGGCTTTCGTACATCCACTCATACACGTTGTCGAGTGATGGGGAGATCATCGGGCGCCTCGTACCCGGGGATATCACGACCTCAGTTGCACCCCACGCAGCGGCCACGTCAATCACCGACTTGATGTGCTCGATACTCTTGAGACGCATGTTGGCCGCAGGACTCGCCAGGTTGAGGTCATATCCGCCGGCGTTCAGCGACCTGACCTCAGCGCCACATGCATCCAGTTTCGCCCCCATGGCCGAGATCTCCGAATTGGAGATCTCATCCGGCCAGCAATGCGGAGAGCTGATCGGAACTTCGAAAGTCTCGTACCCGTTGTCAACCAATTCCTCAATCGCATCGATTGCCGTAGACGACCACAGGTAGGAGAAGGTACTGATAATCATAGGTGAACCACCCTTACGGGACTTGACTGTTTGACGACGACTTGCGCGCTACGCAACGCGATGCGAAGAGTCGATCTTTCGTAGAGGTTTCCCCGGACAAGCCGGGGCGGCTCGAAGGGTCTCGGGCAGACACAGCCCTCGGTCCTGTTGAGCCGCCCACAGCTTGTCGGCGGACGACGGCTCCTACGGGGAACGCTTCGCGTCGTCGCCGCCCAAGGAACTGCTCAGGAGCAGGTGCTCGCCTTCGAGCACCTCATCGTCAGCAAGCGCCACAGTGACACGGCCGCCACGGCCGCCGGTCTCCGGAAGCGTGGTGTAGACGATGAGGCAGAGGGCGACGACCACCGTCATGTAGATCGCGACGTACATGGGATGCCCGGCCCCGACGAAGGCGGCGGCGATCAGCGGTGCTGTACCGCCGAAGACGGCGATGACGATCTGGTGTGCGAGGCCGATGCCCGAAACCCGAACAGCGGCCGGGAACAGCTCGGCCTGAATGGTCGGATACACCGCCTGCCAGATGCCGAGAACAACCCATCCGGACGCCGCTACCAGGACATAGACACCGAATCCAGGCTGGTTCAGCAGCATGAGCAGGGGGTAGAAGAGCACGACCATGCCGATGGCACCGACGATCGGGAAGATCTTGCGGCGGCCGATGCGATCCGAGAGGGCACCACAGGTCGGCACGATGATGACGAGGAGGGCTAGCCCGATGACGCTCCCGGTCAAGGTGGATGCCAGGTCCCGACCGGTGGTGAGGTTGGCGTAGGTGGGGAGAAAAGTCGCCCACGTGTAGTAGGCCACGGCCGGAGCCGACAGTGCCGCCGCCTGCAGCAGCGCCTTCGGGTGGTCACGAATCAGCTCCCGCAGACGCGCTGCCGCGGACTTCTGATCCGCGGCGGTACTTGCTTCGAACTCGGGGGTTTCGTCCGCGCGGAACCGCAGAATGAGGCCCACGATGCCGAGGATGCCGCCCACGAGGAAGGGGATGCGCCAACCCCACGTCGCGAGGTCGTCCGGCGACAGGGTGGCCGTCACGATCGCGGCGAAACCGGTCGCCGCGAGGGTGGCCAGACCGCTGGCCATGTTCGTGAACGAACCATAGAGGCCCCTCTTGGTCGGCGGGGCATGCTCGACCATGAACGCGATCGCGCTCTGTCCTTCGCTGCCGGCCGAGATGCCCTGGAGGATGCGCGCCACGACGAAAAGGACCGGTGCGGCGTAGCCGATCATCGAGAAAGGCGGCGTGAGAGCGATGATCAGAGCACCGACGGCCATGCCGGAAACACACAGCGTCAGGACGGTCCGTCGTCCGAAACGGTCAGCGAGCGGCGAGATGATGATTCCACTCATCGGACGTACGACGAAACCGATCGAGTAGGTGAGAAGCGCTGCCATCAAGGATGCGAAGGCAGAGTGGCTCGGGAAGATTTGAGACGAGAACACAGCTGCGAGAAGGCCGTAGATATACCAGTCGTACCACTCCACGAAGTGGCCGACTGTGCCGGCAAGCAGGTTGAGGCGGCGGCGTGGGGAGTCGGGCGTTTCGGGATTTCCCGAAAGACGTGAGGTACCCACGTCATCTCTGGGGCTGGCCATTGTGTTATCCTCGCTAACGATTGTTGGGCAACGGAGATTTCAGCGTGCTAGCTGGCTGCAGGCGCACCGAGATGACTTTGTTCAGGATCTCCACCAGGTCTGACGTGACGAGTCAGATCCGGTGGTAGTGACCTCCTTTGGGTTTGGGTTTGATGGCTCGATGAGTAACGGTCGAAGCCGCACTAAACACTCATCGTTGGCCCGTGCTCGTTGCGTGGCTCGCCCATCGGCGGCCTTCTTGCTCCCGAGTCGGTAGCCCCGCGGCTTCGAGAATTTGGTCGAGCAGTCGCTGCGTCGCTACGGCGTCACGCCCGGACGTCAGCGGCGCCTGTCGATCGGAGATTCGGTCAAGGAAGTGATGTACGGCTTCCGCGAATCCGAGGGTCTCGGTCGCAGTGGCCCATCCGAACGCCTCCGCGCTGAGCTCGCGTCTGGTGGTGGTTCCGCCAACGGCGATCGATACCGACTCTGGCGCCCGCACCTCGGCGGTGCGTCCGAAGCCATACGCGTCGAGCTTCTCGCTCCACGCGCCGGCCGTGCGCGCTGCCATCAGCACGCCGGTAGCGCCGGAGTCGAAGCGGACCATAGCTGCGGTGCCGTCTTCTTCCCATGGGTCGTCACCGGCAGAGTGCGCAGTCACCTCAACAGGTTCGCCGCCGCAGTACCAGCGCAGGAGATCGACCATGTGGATGGCGTTCTCGAACGTGGCCCTGTACTCCGACCCAGGCCGGTTCTTCTGGGCGACGCAGAACGTGGCTCCGGTCGCACCGAAAGCGTCGCGCCCAGCGACATACACGGGGGCGTAGCGGCGGTTGAAGTCGACCATGAGGATGCGGCCTCGTTGGTTGGCGAGGTCAGCCAGATGCTCTGCCTCTTCGACGGACGGTGCGAGCGGCTTCTCGCAGAACACGTCCACGTCGCGCAGCAGACAGGCCTCGACGGCGTGCGCATGCTCCGAACGAGGGGTCAGGACAAAGACAGCGTCCAGGCCCTCGGCCGTCAGCATCTCCTCGACCGTGCCGTAGGCGGCACCGAAGCCCCAGCGCCGCATCAACGGTCCCGGATCCGGCCGGCGCGAGACGAGTGCCGCGAGTTCCACGTCCTCCCGCTTGACCAGTGTGGGCAGCTGGGCGATGGAGGCGATGTTCCCTGCGCCGACAATGCCAACGCGAGTCCTGGTATGCGCGCTCACAGCGCCCCCTCCGCGAGGGAGGCGTTGGCGAGAGAGGCGCGCAGCGCCGCCGCGGACCGGGCGAACCCGACCGACGGCTCGGGGAGGTCTTGGGGATGCCAGCGGTACTCGTACTCGAGGGAGACGACGTCGTCGTAGCCGAGGGCGGCGAGGGCCGAGAGGATGTCCGCCCAGGGCAGGATCCCATCGCCGACGGTGCGTGAGCGGACCGCCCGCTCAGAGGCCGCGACGCGGGCGGTCTCCGATGCCTGGAACGGCGCGTCAGGGTCGGTGAAGACGAGGTCCTTCACATGCACGTGCCCGATCAGGTCGCCCTGGATGCGGAGCGCCTCCGGGTAGGTTTCGTCGTGCGTGAACGTCAGGTTGGCCTGGTCGTAGAGGACCCGCACGGCGTCATCGTCCACTTCGCGCACCAACCGCGCCGTCTCGGCCGCCGATTGGGTCATGGTCCCGAAGTGGTTCTCGACGCAGAGGCGCACCCCAGCATCGGATGCTTCCGGCGCCAGCCTGCGCAGGGCCGCCACGAGCCGGTCCCAGTGGGCCAAGTGGCCCCGGTCTCCGGGATGCCAGGAACCCGCGTAGAGGCGAAGCCGGTCGGCGCCCACGAGCTCGGCGATCTCGATCGCACCGCGGAGCTCGTCCACCGCCGCTCGCCACTCAGCCTCGTCCAAGGCATTGATACCGGTGGTGTAAGGCGTGAGTCCGATGATAGGGACGCCCAGGTCCTCGGAGACTCGGAGGGCCTCAGCGGCCGCGCGCCGGTCGCGCAGAGCGAGTCCCGAGCGGTAGCCGTCCTGGTAGATCACCTCGGCGGCGTCGAGCCCGGCCGCCGCGAAGAGCGCGAGAGCCTCCGGCACGGTCTGCTCTGGGGTCCCGAGGGTGTGGCCTGCGATTCGCACGGTCACTGGTCCTTCCTGATGTCGTCATCTGTTGCGGTGTGCCAGTCGGCCGGGCCGACCAGGGATGGCGGGTCGGCGACTCTCGAGCGGTCGACGATCTCCATCAGCAGTCCCCATGGAGTGAGGAAGTAGGTCCATCGATTGCCGGCGACGCGGGGGCTGTCCCCGGCGACCTCCTTGCGGTCGCCGAGCACGCGCACACCGGGAATATCCCGAAGCACCGCGACGGCCTGGTCGACGTCGTCCACGACAAAGCACAGGTGGTGGCCGCCGGAGTCGCTGTGCCGCGGGTGCTCGGTGCGGCGGTCGACGGTGTCCCATTCGAAGAGCTCAACGTTGAGGTTGGGCGGCATGCGGAGCATCGCCAGCTCGAGGCGGGCGTCCTGTGGCACGGCGAAGTTCTCCCGCATGAAGGTCGAGTCCGGTCCCCTGACGGAGCGGTAGAGCTCCTCAGCCCCGAGTACCTGAACGAAGAACTGGACGGCCTCATCGAGATCAGGAACGGTGAACGCGACGTGGTCGGCATAGCGGAGGCCAGGGATGCGGGCGAGCGATCCCTCGGTAGGTGTGCTCATGGGCGCGGCCCCGCGGTGGAGGCCCGCACCAGCAGCTCCGGCTCCAGAACCACGTGCCCGACGGATCCGTCCGCTGCCTTCTTCTCGGCGAGCTCGATCGCGACGCTGCCCATGTCAGCGATCGGCTGGCGGATCGTGGTTAGAGCAGGATTGAAGCGCGCGCCCAGGGCGAGCCCGTCGAAGCCGATGACCGAGACGTCCGAGGGGACGCTGAAGCCCCGGGAGGCAAGCGCTGCGACCACCCCGAACGCGACCATGTCGTTGGCGGCGATGATCGCCGTGGGCCTGTCAGCCATCGCGGCGAACTGTGCCGCCGCTCGTTCCCCCGCCTCAGTGTCTGCACCGCTGTCCAAGACGATCGGGTCGCCGTGGGCGAGATCGCGATAGGCGTCCATCCGGTCCTGGGCGGTGTGGGTACCGGAGATGCCCGAGACGTAGCCGATCCGGTGGTGCCCGAGCGAGCGAAGGTGCTCGAAGGCAATCTCGATTCCGCGGCGGCTGTCGACGGTAACGGTGGGCACGCTCGACTGCTCCACCCGGTCGATGACGACCACACGCTGTCCGAAGTCGAACTGAGTAAGCGTGTCGATGTCCACCCGCGTCGAGGGGGCGATAATCCCGAACGGGGCGTACAGGGACTGCATCGCGGTCAGGTAGCCAGCGGTCTGGACGGTGTCGCCGTTGGTGACGCAGAGCATCAACTGGTAGCCCCGCTCGCCCGCCGCTTCACTCATCGTCTTGGCAAGCTCGGCGAAGAACGGGTTGGTGATGTCAGGGACGATGAGCGGGACGAAGGTGCTCGTCTTCCGGCGCAGGGCCTGGGCAAGCGGGCTCATCGTGTACCCGAGCTGCTCCGCGACCCGCAGGACGTGCTCGCGAGTCTCCGCCTTGACCGCTTCTGGCCGGGAGAAGGCCCGCGAGACGGTGGAGCGGTGTACGCCCGCCGCCTTCGCGACGACGTCGATGCTCGGATCAGCCATGGTGTCCTCCTTGTGGAGCGGCCTCGTAGGCTCGCCAGATGATCTGCATGGCCTCCTCCACCTCGCCCAGCGTGGGCAGTCCGCGGAAGCCGTCGTCGAGCGTACGCGCGACCTGCCGCACGAACGGTTCGTAGAGCGGGTCACTGTCGACCTCGAGGGCAGCCTTCTCGGTGAGCCCATCGAGCGCGGTGAACGTCGCCGTCCCGTCCGAGTCGATCGCGGCGAATCCCGCTTCTCCCACGGAGGAGTAGCTGCAGTAGCGCTTCAGCGCTGAGTCCGGGAACGCGTACCCGACCTCGATGATCGCCTCGCGACCGTCCGGCGCAGTCATGACGAGGGTCGCGTGGTCTTCGACCGCTCGACCGTGGAGTACGTGCGAGAGCTTGGCAGAGACCTCAGCACCGGTGGCAAGGGTGCACTGAAGGAAGAGATCCACGAAGTGCGGGCCGAGGTTGATCAGGCAGCCCCCGCCAGCACGGGCCGTGTCGAGCATCCAAGCGCTTCCGTTGCGTTCATAGCGACCCGGAGGGCCGGCGATGAACGAGAGCCGTTGATACACCGGTCGCCCGGCCTTCGCCAGCCAGCTGTCCACAGGTCCCCCGCGCTGCACCAATGGCACGGTGGCGGGGACCCCGGCATCCTCAGCGGCGCGCCTAACCTCCTGCAGGTGTCCGAGTGAGGTGCCAAGCGGCTTCTCGACAACGAACGGGATTCGCCGCTCGATCAGCGCCCGGCAGATCTCGGGCATGTCGTCGTGAGGACTGAAGACGTAGGCGAGATCGATGTCCGGCGTGTCGAGCAACTGCCGCCAGTCGGTGTCGACGGGGCAACCCCACAACTCGGCGACCCCTCGCGCCTGGTCTGGGTCCTCGTCGGAGACCCCGACGACAGTGTGCACAGCGGCGATCGCCGCGGCACACAGCGGAACGTGCCAGTGCGACGCTCCGAAGACGATGGTCCGCGCACGGGTCATGACGACACCACTCGGCCCGGGAGACGGCGAGTGTCGGTCACCGGCGCTTCGAGGAGGCACATGGCCGCTCCCTTCCTTGACTGAGACCGATTGCTGCAACCGATTGCTGCAACCGGTTGCATCGACCTTACGAGGGATGCGAGAGTGTTGTCAATCACAGCTTCGATCCAAGGGATGACATGCCAGCCAAGCTCCAGACACTGAGGACGATCGACGAATCCGGTGCAGTCCTCATCGTCCGACTACCCGATGTCGACATCGCCGAGCGCGTCGCACATGCCGCGATCGAAGGCGGATTTCGCGCCCTGGAGATCACACTCTCCGTTCCCGGCGCGGTCGATCTCATCCGCCGACTGGCCAGGCAGTACGACTCTGAGGGGATCGCGGTGGGCGCCGGAACGGTCCTGGACGAGCACGCAGCCTATGAGTGCATCCAGGCCGGGGCGAAGTTCCTGGTCAGTCCGCAGCTCAACCGCGAGATGATCCGCGTCGCGAATCGCTATCAGGTGCCGACCGTCAGCGGGGCGTTCACCCCGACAGAACTTCTGGAGTCCGCCGAGGCAGGGGCAGACATTTTGAAGCTGTTCCCGACCGAGGGCGCTGGCATTTCCTACGCCAGGGCCGTGCTCGCACCTTTGGCGCATCTGCCGATCATGCCCGCGGGCGGAGTTACCGTCGAGAACGTCGCCGAGTGGTTCGCAGCGGGCGTGGCCGGCGTCGGCGTCGGCAGCGCGGTCACCAAAGCGTGGCAGCCCGATGGCGACTACACCCGAGTCACGGCCGCTGCCCGTGACTTCCTCGACGCAGTGCGAGCAGCGCGCCAGTGACCGAGCCGAGCCTGCACATCGTCATCGGCACCGCCGGTTCCGGCAAGTCGACGATCGCGAAGCGCCTCGCTCGCGAGCATGCTGCCGCCTATCTGGACAAGGATGCGATGAGCGCCCGCTTCGTCGAGACCGCTCTGGTCGCCGCCGGCTACGACCCCAGCGAACGGGAGTCGAACGCGTTCTACCGAGAGCACATCCTGCCCCTGGAGTACGACTCGCTCCTCGACGTCTCCGGCGACAATCTCCACCTCGGACGGCCGGTGGTCATCGATGCGCCGTTCAGCCCATACCTCGACGATCCCGACTTCATCACCCGCGCGGCGCACCGCTTCGCCTGGCCCCCTGTGCCCGTCGAGGTGGTCTGGGTCCGGACCTCCCCCACCACGCTTCGACGGCGGCTGCGTGAGCGAGGCCTGGAGCGGGACAGCTGGAAACTGGACAACTGGGACGCGTACTGGTCCGAGCACGGCGAGCGATCCTGTGCTTGGAGCGGCGTACGCGTGACCGAGATCGACAACGACAAGGACGAGTCATGATGAGCAGACACGGAGTCCCCGCATGATCTCCGGTAGGACGAGGCTGATCGCCCATCTCGGCTATCCGACCGAGACGTTCAAGTCTCCGATGATCTTCAACCCCTTCTTCGAGAAGGCCGGCGTCGACGCGATCGTCGTACCGATGGCCATCAGCGCGGCCGACTTCCCGAGCTTCCTGCCGGAGTTGTGCAAGATCGGTAACCTGCGTGGCGCACTCGTGACGATGCCACACAAGAAGACCATCATCGACCTGGCCGACGAGGTCAGCCCGACCGCTCGGGTTGCCGGGGCAGCGAATGCTGTGGCGCTGCGCGAGGATGGCAGGCTCGTTGCCGACATGTTCGACGGGGCGGGATTCGTCAGAGGCGTACGACGCTCAGGACGCGAGCTACAGGGCGCGAGCGCGTTGGTCGTCGGTGCGGGTGGCGTCGGATCAGCGATCGCCGCCTCACTGGCGGAGGCCGGCGTGGACCGGATGGCTCTGGTCGACACCGATCCAGAAGTCACCGACGCGCTCACCGACCGGCTGTCCAACCATTACCCCGGGATCGAGATAAGGACCGGGTCAGCCGACCCCGTCGGCTACGACCTGGTCGTGAACGCGACACCTCTCGGCATGAACGAAGGCGACCCACTGCCCATCGACATGGCCCTGGTATCCCCGACCACGTTCGTCGGCGAGGTCGTGATGAAATCCGAGGTCACCCCGTTTGTACGGGCCGCGCGACAGCGCGGGTGCGAGACGCAGATCGGCGTCGACATGCTGTACGAACAGATCCCGGCGCTCTTGGAGTTCTTCGGGTTCAGCACGACCACGCCCGAAGAACTGCGCGGCTTGGCGCAGATCGAGTACTGACCCTCGTCGGCCGGGCTGGGAACTCTCCATCGCCTGCGCTGACAGCGGACAGTAGATGGAATCTGCGATGTGCGGTCCGAGTCGGGGCCCCACATCTCCGCTGGTCGGACGGCTTTGCCGACTAGGATGATCTGATGACGGATCCATCCGCGTCGGCCGTGGTTGACGGCCGAACTCTTCGGCACCAGCACCGCCGACCTGAGCTGCTCGCCGAAGTGACGAAGTACGTCCTTGATCACGGCATTCTCGACCTCTCACTCAGGCGAATGGCTCAAGCGCTCGGAGTGACTCACGCGACGTTGATCCGGCACTTCCGCTCGAAGGACCACTTGGTGAACGAGGTCATCGACCATATCCGTGCCGATTTCCTCGCCGGCCTCCAGCACGACAGCGGGCTGCTCGACACGGCGACTGCAACGGAGTTCCTGGGCACGGCGTGGGAGCGCCTCAAACAACCACGAGAGCAACGACAGTTCCTGCTCTTGTTCGAGGTCGCGGCGCGAGCGACCCGCCAGCCCGGCGGGACGGGTGACGTCTCACACGCCATTGTTCAGGGCTGGCTCGAACCGCTCGAGCAACGTCTGCTGGCGGACGGCCGGTCCGCCGAAGAAGCGGCGGCGACCGCAACGCTCGCCCTAGCGCTGGTGCGAGGCCTTCAGCTCGATCTGCTGGTGAGTGGCGATAGAGGACGAGCAGACGCTGCGTTCGAGGTCGCGATGAGTCAGATTTCCCGGACGCCGTCACAGACGGCGAGGGCCTCGCGCGCCACATGATCTTGGGTCGACTCGACGGCTCGAGGACCGCCGCGGTTCAAGACCTGGCTTGCGATGCGGCTTCACTCATCATGCTCAACAAGGACCGGAGCCGCTCGAGGGCCAGGCTGTTGCTGGCGAAGTCGACATGGGTCAGCTGATGGAACACCACGCCCTCGAGCAGCGCATAGACCATCTCGACCGTCGCATCGTCTGAGGGCACTCCCATGTCTTCGAGGGAGTCTCGCAAGATCTGTCGGTAGCGACCGTGCAGGATTGCCAATCGACCCTTCACGTCGCCCGACAGCCGCGCCTCCAGCATCACTTGGTACTGGAACGCGAAGTGGTCGGGCCGGCGGCTGACACCCTCGAGGAGGTCAGAGGCGAAGTCCTCGAGTCGTCCGCTCGAGGGGTGGAGATCGAGGCCAGCCACGCTGGAGTCGATCGTCTCGAGCAGCCCCACTTCGAGCAGCGCGTCGATGCTGCCGAAGTGGTGGGCGATCAGCCCGTGGGCGACGCCGGCTTCTCGGGCCACGCTGCGATAGGTGACCCCACGAAGTCCGGATCGCGCCACGAGCCTGATGACCGCCTGCACGATCACGTCCCGCCGCTCGCCGTACTCATGCGGCACCGCGCCGGCGGCGACCTCCCGTGCAACGTCAACCACCGTGGGTCCTCCAGTTCGCGCCTCGACGACATCACCATGATGTCACGCGACGATGGCACCTCATCAGCGACCGTCACCTCGTCGTTCGCCGTTCTCGAACCAGCACCGTTACGGCGATGGCGACCTCCGCGAAAGCCAGCGCCATCGCGAATGCCATCTGATGCGAATCAGATGATCCAGCCATCTCCATGCCGCTTTCGCTGCCGTGAGCGGCGTGCATGGGCATCGTCGCCGCCGGCCGCCCCATGACGAACAGATGGACGCTGATCATGAGGGTGTTGATGCCTGCCGCGGCCAGCCACGCACGGCGCGTGGGTCGCTTCCAAAGCTCAACCGCACACCCCGCACACGCGAGTGCGAGCAGCAGCATGACGACCGCACTCCCATTCGGGATCTCCCGTGCGAAAGTCACGACGTGGACCCCTGCTGATGCCAAGGCCAACGCGGCTGCCATCCAGCCGACTGGACGGATGGATTGCCGAGTTGGTCCCGCATGGAGCGACATCACTGGCCACCATGGCAGCGCGAGATCTGACTTCGAGGGGCATCGAGCGACGGATTGCGGTCGAAGAAGCCCACCGGCTTCAACGTGAAGCCGGTGTAGTCGACCGGCATGACCGGCCAGTCCTCCGGCCTCGGGAAGTGGGTGAGTCCGAACGTGTGCCACAGGACGATGTCCTCGCCGTCGATCCCCCGATCGCCGGAGACGAACGCCTCGAGGCCCTCACCTCCCGGACTCTGGTTGACCACTTCTCCAGCCGGCCACCGCTGGGAGGCGTCGTACTGGGTGACCCAGAGGTGCTCGGTCGCGAACGCGCCCCGCTTGGCGATGGCACTCGTGGGGGCAGCCAGAAGGGTCGGCTGCCCCTCCGGGAAGAGCGCGTACGCCACATCTTCACCCAGCTGGTTCTGCCGGTCGGGGTTGCCCACCAGCCACGTCCGAGACTTGAGGTTGTCGGCCTTCCGGCGAGCCTGCAGCTCGCTGGTCAACCGCGTCTTCTGCTGGCGAAACGCGTTGCCCCACGGATTGACGTCGTCGTCCACCGGCACTGACACCGCATCGACCTCCTCGACGTAGTTGCGGGAGCCGTCCACTGCCATGTCAAGACGAGCGCAGAACATGTGCTGGTGGAACGGCGCCCCAAGCCCGGGAGCGATCTGGGTCGAGAAGCCCTCGGGCCCCGCGTACGAGGAGGTGAACACGACACCGGTCGCCTTGGCCTCCATCTGTACGGTGCCGTCGAGGTAGAGGTACCAGTAGAAGCCGTAGTCGTAGTTTCCGATCGTGAGGAAGTACGAGATGACGAGTCGTCGCGATCGCCGGGTCTCGGTCATGCCGTTGAACATGTCGGTGTGCTTCCACAGCACGCCGTAGTCCTCCTCGTGCAGACAGATGGCATTCCTGATGGTCCGAGGATGGCCCTTCTCATCGGCGATGACGCCGTCGAAGTACGTGATGTCGCCGACGCAGTCGCATCCCAGCTCGAGCGAGTTGGTGTAACGGGCGAACATGTACTCGCCCTGGTCGAAATAGTTGATCCAGTAGCGCGACGGTGACGGGTCGCCGTAAGGCACGACCATCTCCGGGATGGATGCCCGGTGAATGACGGGGCGAACCTCCGTGCCGTCCTTGACGTTGAGCTGGTGCAGCACGAGCCCCTCACGGACGTCGAACGTGAACCGGAACGACCAGTCGGCCCAGGTGATGAGGTTGCCGTCGACCGAGAAGCTCGGCCCGTCCGGCTGGGTGATCTCGAGGGCACGAAGATCCGTGCGCATGGGAGAGGCGTGCGGCTCGGCGTCCCACTGCCCGCGCTCGGCGGGTACGGGCATGTCAGCCTCGTCGACGACCTTCCAGACTTCGCCGACAGTCAGGTCGACGTAGGCGCAGACCCCATCGATGGGATGGGCCCACGGAAGGTCCTCATCATCGAGCTGCAGGAAGGCCAAGACTCGGCACACCCGCCGTCCAGACTCGTCTTCGTGCCCGAAGTGTCCAGCTGACAAGGGCACGGCCCGAACCTTCGCCGGGTCGATCCCTCGTCGACCGAGTGCCTCGAGCCAGGCCTCGCTGGTCAACAAAATGGCCTCGATGTCGTCGAACTCCTCGTCGAGGATCGGTGCCTGCCCGTCAGTGGCGGCATCGAGATGCCTCGAGGCATCGACCTCTCCGGTCGTGACGTTGACGGTCAGGACCGTCGCCTTGCCGTTGGCCCGCTCGATGATGATCATCGTGACCCGGCGCTGGATCGCATCGCCAGGGGCGAACGCAACGACGTCGTCCTTGTGCGCCTCCTCGAGGCCGACGTACACGAATCGCGTCGTCTCGTGGACGTGGCCCTGCGCGACCGCGATCTCACGCGCGGCATCGATCTCACCGGCAGTCAGCAGGGCGAGTGGATGATCGACCGGCTCGAGCTGCGTGAGGCTAGATGTGTTCGTGGGTGCCGTGTTCATGTTCAGACCTCTTTCGTGATGTCGTCCGCGACCGATGTCCGGGCGAGAGTGAGTGCCGCACCACCGAGGAATGACAGGACGAGCGCCAGTCCGACGGTGATGGCGATGGGATGTGAGCCACCGACGAGAAGCGGCAGGTTGTCGACGGTGAGAACCAGGAACACCGCCAACCCCAGTCCACCGAGGCCAGGGGCAATCAGGCTGTGCCACGGACCCACGAGGTCGGGACGGCGCCGGAAGTAGACGATGACAGCGATGGATGTGAGCAGCATGAGCGCGATGACCCCGACCGCCGAGACGCCGGCGAACCAGGTGAAGATCTCCGCTACGGGGTCGAGGCTCGCCATGGCGCAGAGGACTACGAGGAGGCAGACGCTGATGCTTTGAATCACCGAAGCGACATGCGGTGAGGAGTGTCTGGCGTGCGACGAGCCCCACGAACGCGGGAGCACACCGGCCGACCCGAGCGAGAAGATGTAGCGGGCCAGCACATTGTGGAACGACAAGAGCGCCGCGAAGAGGCTGGTGCAGAGCAGTATCTGGACGAGGTCACCACCGAAGACACCGAGGAACGTCGTGGCTGTGTCGGACAGCATGGTTCCCGGATTCTGCGCAGCGCGCTCAGCCGCATTGGCGTCGCCGTAGGCGCTGACGAGCGCCCACGCGGCGAACGCATAGAACGCGCCGATCAGTAGGAGGGCTGCATAGGTCGCCAACGGGATCGTCTTCTCGGGGTCGCGGGCCTCGTCGCGAAAGATGGCGGTGGACTCGAAGCCGATGTAGCCGGCCACCGCGAAGATCACGGCGATACCCGGAGCTCCGCTGAGCAACTTGGTTGGCGAGAAGCTGTCGGTTGAGAGGCTGCCCGTATCGCCGCCGCCCTGCACCGCGATCACCACGCTCAGGACGAGGACGACGAGCACCTCGGCAATCAGCAACACTCCAAGCACTCGGCCTGAGAGCTCGATGTTGCGGTAGCCCAGGTATCCAGTGATCCCCAGCGCGGCCGCCGCCCAAATCCACCACGGAAGATCGGGACCCCCGTGATCCGTCGAAAGCGTGTTGAGCGAGGCACCGATGAACCCGTACACAGCGAGCTGCACGGAGGTGTAGGACACGAGAGCCAGGAAGGCCGTGCCGACGCCAGCTGGGCGACCCAGTCCGGCACGCACGTAGGTATAGAAGGCTCCAGCGTCGGGAATGTGTCGGGCCATCGCGGTGAAACCCACTGAGAAGAGCAGCAGGATCGCCGTGCAGAGCACGTACGTCGCCGGGTACGCCGACCCGTTCCCGAATGCGATGCCGACTGGCACCACGCCGGCGACGACTGTCAACGGTGCTGCCGCTGCCACCACCATGAACACGATGGCGCCCGGTCCGAGCCGGGCCGAAAGGCGTGGAGCTGCTCGATCATGTGGCCCGAGGTTTGGCTCCGTTTTGGCTGTGCCCATGGTCATACTCCTTGTCGGTGTCGCGAGGTGCACCCGTCCACGGGCGGCGACCGCTCCTCGGCGTACTCACACTCATGGACAGATGTTCAATTTCATCGACGCGATTCGGCGCCTCCAGGTCGTCGACCGCCACATCCCACCAACCGAATGTTTCGGCCACGTCACAGGAAGTTCAACTTATCCGCTTGTTCAATTTGATGCTGTACAGGCTCGGCGATTTAGGCGTACCGTCTGGTACGCCTATCTATCGAAACCTCGCCAACGACGGCAGCGTGTGACCACCACCCATCCCAGTGCCCAATCCCAGCCCAAGGAGTCGCCATGCCCACCAAGACCAGAGCAAACACTTTTCCGTTCCTCCTGCGCGTTCTCGGGCGCAAGATGAGGCGGTCCACCCAGCCGGCCTCCCTTGCCGAGGCGGGGCTGTTCACCGGGGCACCGCAACACGACACCATGGCTGGGATCGCCAACCTCGCTCCGACCCGGAGAATGCGGAAAGCGTCCGCACCGTTCACCTGGCCGGTCGCGCCTTCCATCGAACTGCCGGAGACCTACCCCTTCGAAGGCATCGACCGCTCCACCGAGGACTTCTTGGTCGACACCGACACAGCAGCGCTGCTCGTCCTCGTCGACGGAGCGGTGCGCTACGAGAACTACTGGCTTACCGGCGGGCCCGACGTCAACTGGCTTTCGATGTCGGTCGCAAAGAGCTTTGTGTCCTGCCTGGTCGGTATCGCCGTCGACGAGGGCCTCATCGGGTCCATCGACGACCCGATCAGTGACTACGTCGAGGTCCAGCCGAAGTCGGCCTACGACGGTGTGCCGATTCGTACGGTGCTGCACATGTCGTCCGGGGCGCGATGGAACGAGGACTACAACGATGCCAAGTCAGATGTCCACCAGATCACCCGCGCGATGCTCGGACTCGGGGGCGGCCTGGACGGTTTCGTCGCGCGCATGGTGAGGGAGAACGAGCCCGAGACCGTCTGCCGGTACAACTCCGGGGAAACCCAAGTTCTCGGCGCACTGATCGCACGCGCGACCGGCCGAACCGTGGCGGACTACATGCGAGACAAGCTGGTGGAACCCCTTGGCTTCGAGTCGGACGGGTTCTGGATGACGGACATGCGCGGTGTGGAGATGTCGTACGCCGGGCTCAACCTCACAGCCCGGGACTTCGCCAAGCTCGGCGAGCTCTACCGGAACGGCGGCGTCTGGGGCGGCGTGCGCATCGTGTCCGAGGACTGGGTGAGAGCTTCCACCACGATCGACGACCCGATTCGCGAACCTGGTCGACCCATCGTGGGCGATCACGGATTCGACCTCGGGTATGGATATCATTGGTGGATTCCTGCAGGCGGAAGGGGCGACTTCAGCGCCATCGGGGTGCTCAATCAGCTCGTCTACGTCGACCCGGACACCGGCACCACGATCGTAAAGCTCTCCGCGAACCGAAACTACGGAACCTCCACCGAGGAGGAGACCAACCGAGACAGCGAGAATGTCGAGTTCCTACGCGCCGTCGCCAGCCACGCACACCGTCGGTCGGACCAGTCTTGACGTCCCCAGGATCGTCCGGCGGCGACCGAGGGGGTGCGCTCAGACCTCAGTGCGTCGCTCGGGGTCACATCTTCGCCGCGCCGGCCGCAATGGCTTCGCGAATCCGGAAGTAGGTGCCGCAGCGGCAGACGTTACGGATCTCGTCGAGGACAGAGTCATCGATCTCCTTGCCCTCGGAGCGGGCCTGGTTGACCTTGGCGACGGCTGCCATGATCTGGCCCGGCTGGCAGTACCCGCACTGGGCGACGTCGTACTCGAGCCACGCCTCTTGCATCGGGTGCAGATCCTTGCCTACCGTCGCGGGCAGCCCCTCGATCGTGGTGACCTCGTCGTCCTCCGTCAGGTCCTTGACCTGCACGGCGCACGGGTTGAACGCCTTGCCGTTGATGTGGGACGTGCACGCTTTGCACACGTTGATCCCGCAACCGTACTTCGGGCCACGAACGCCGAGCAGGTCCCGCAGAACCCACAGCACTCGTTCGGTGTCGCCTGCCTCAACGGTGACCGTTTCGCCATTGACCTTGAAAGTGTGCGTCGCCATCGGAGGTCTCCTCTCAGAACGTGTGCTCGAGGCCGTCGGTCGGTGACGGCGGAACGGGTGGGATGAACGGCTTCGGCTCGAAGTGCAGCTCGTCGTTGTGATTGATCGGGAACGCCGTCGGGATCACGCCGGTCGCGCGTGCGTACGCACACGCCGTGGCCGCGAAGGCGCTGGCTACACCGGCCTCGCCGATGCCACCGGGCTCGCCGCCGGTCGGGTCGACGAAGACGCGGATGTCGCGCGGAGTGTTCCACTGCCGCGTGTAGGCACTGTTGTCCCAGCTCGCCTCGAGGAAGTGACCGTCGAGGAGATGGTTGGAGTTCGTGAGGGCCAGCGCGATGCCGTCTGAGATGCCGCCCTGCATCTGGGCCTCGACTCCTCGCGGGTTGATCACCAGCCCGGGATCGATGGCGAAAGTGACCTTCGTGACCAAAGGGCCGGTCCGGGCGTCACGGACCTTCCGGTTGACCGTCTCCGGGCGGCAGTCGATCTCCACCAGGCATGCCGACGCTCCCTTGTACTCCTCGTGGATAGCGATCCCCTGTGCCATCCCGGCTGGCATCGGCTTGCCCCACCCGCCTTCGGCAGCCACCTTCTCCAGCACCTTCTTGACGCGTTCCTTGCGCAGCAGAGCACGCCGGAACTCGAACGGGTCCTTCTTCAGCTTGCCGGCCAGCTCGTCGATGACGAGCTCGACGGCGGTGCGTACGTCGGGCGAGTAGATGTTGCGCACCGCACTCGTCGGGAACCGGTCATCCGTCTCGGTCAGCAGCTGCGTGGTGACGCCGAGGTTGTAGGGCTGGAATGTGGCGAGCTGGAAGATCATCTGTGAGTACGTCAGGTTGCCGGAGACCGGCAGGTTCTCGGCGGCGGCCGTGAGGATCTCGCCGAAGCCGTGACCGTAGTCCGTCTGCACCGAGGTGTGTCGCTGCTCGAACGTCAGCACCTCACTGCCGAGGTAGGTCGCACGGATCCGCGAGGTGGCCATCGGATGCAGGCGACCTTGACGCGGTTCGTCGGCGCGGTGCCACATCAGGCGGACAGGCGCTTGGCATGCCTTCGAGATGAGCGCGGCCTCCTCGGCGCCGTCCCAGAAGAGCTTCCGGCCAAACGACCCGCCGCCCTCGACGACGTTGAACTTGACGCTGGACACCGGGAGGCCGAGCTTCAGCGCGATCGATTCGGCAGCGACGATCGGCGCCTTGGCCGACGCCCAGATCTCCGCACCGTCCGCCCGGACGTCGGCGACGGCACAGTTCGGCTCGAGCGGCGAGCCGCTGCGGAAGTAGAACGTGAACTCGCGGTCCAGCGTCTTCGCCAGGATCGGGATCTTCGGCACCGCCAAGGGCGCTTCAGCCTTCTTGACGCGTTCGAGGATCGACTTGTCGGACTCGCCGTCGACCGGGCCCGGGTTCCACTCCACGTCCAGCGCACGGACAGCATCGATGCACTGCCCAAAGGTCTTGGCCCGTACGGCGACTCCCGTGGGGATCTCGACCACGTGGGTCACACCGCTCATCCGCTTGACCTCAGCGGCGTTGCGTACGGTCTTGACTGTGCCCCTCAGCTGCGGTGGCCGGCAGACCATCGCGGGCAACGCACCTTCGATGTCGAGATCCATCGCGAACCGCTTCTTGCCGGTGATCGCGGCGCGCGCGTCCTTGCGGCTCTGGGGCGTACCGACGAGCCGATGCTCCGAGGTCGGCTTCAGCTCGACCTCCACCTCGGCCGTTTCAGGCACCACAGCCAGCTTCGCCGCTTCTCCGTACGTCACGACGTTTCCGGCCGAGTCCATGATCTCGCCGCCCTTGACGACGAGTCGGTCCACGGTGTCGCCGAGCAGGGTTGCGGCCGCCTCGAGCAGTGCCTTCTTCGCGACCGCCGCGGCAACCCGCACCGGCGTGTACATCGAGTAGATGGTGTTCGAGCCCCCAGTGACCTGGTTGAACATCAGCTCCGGCCGGGCCGGAGCCAAGGTGACGTTCACCTTCGCCAACGGCAGCTCGAGCTCCTCGGCGATGAGCATCGCGATGGATGTCGTCACACCTTGGCCCACTTCGGCGCGAGGCAGCTCGAACGACGCCGTGCCGTCCTCATGGACGGCAACGCTGATCAGCATCGACGTGGGCGCCGCAGCTTCTTTGAGCACGTCATTGAGGTCGTACACATCCGCGACCACCGTCGCGGTCGGTGCAGCCCCAGCGGGCTCGTCGAGCAGGCCCACATTGGCGGCCGCGACCAACGTCGTTCCGCCGATGATGTAGCCGATGAACGTGCGTCTGCCGATTCCCTTCGGCGTCTCGATGTGGCTGGTGCTGTGCATCTCCGTCATCCGCGTACTCCTCTGGGCGGTGATCTGAACAAGTGCGTAGGTGTGTTGTGGGCCACATCCAGGGCACTGACCGTACGGACATTCAGTCTGGAAATCAAGACTCGGCGGGACGTCACTGAGGATCCGGTCGGCTCAACCGCTGGCCCAGACGTCGACGAGCCACCGCCTGTCCGCGGCCAGCTCCCTCATCCACGTCTCGGCCTCCTCAGGAGACTCCCCAGACACCTCCGAGCGCAGGTCGACGAGAGTGGTGCGCACCCCGTCAGCCACTGCGGCAGCACCGCAGACGTAGATGGCACCGCCGCGTCCGAGCAGGTCCATCACGTACGCACCCATGTCGCGCAACCGATCCTGGACGTAGACGCGGGGCAGGTCCGGCACACGCGAGTACGCATAGACGACCTGGACGCCGGCTGCCTCGGCAAGCCGGTCGAGCTCGCCTCGGTAGAGCTCGTCCGACTGTGGATGGCGGCACCCGAACAGCAGCAGGCAAGGAGCGAACTCGGTCCCGGCGCGCCTGGCTTCGGCACGATCCTGGAGGAAGCCACGGAACGGCGCCAACCCCGTGCCCGCAGCCAGCATGATGACGGGGACGCCGGGGTCCGTGGGTGGCCGGAAGGAGCTGGACGTGTCCCGCACGAAGGCATGAACCACCCGGCCCGCCTGCTGGTCGAACAGGTAGTTCGAGCACGTTCCGAAGAAGAGGCCGTTCCCGGATCGAGCCTCACCGGTCAGTGCGCCGACCGTGATCGAGCACCTGTCAGGCTGCACCCGGGGTGACGACGAGATCGAGTAGTAGCGCGGCGAAAGCGGGCCCAGCAGCTCCAAGAAGACCTCGAACGGCAGGCGGCAGGTCGGGTGCATCTCCAGGAGATCCAACACGGAAAGCCGTCGGGCAAGGACCTCGTCGCGGTACGTGTCCGAGTCCAACAGCCTCTCGAGGCGAACGCGGCTCCAGGGATACTCCGTGTGCTCCACGAGGCGTTCGATGTCGCGGCGTCCAGCGACTCCCTGCAGCTCCACGTAGTCGCTGATCAGATGCCGCACCGCCAACCGCTCCCCCACCGGCAGGAACGAGCTCGCACCATCATCCGCCGACAGCCGCACCCAGGCGCCCGGATCGAGGGCGAACCGCTGGACCACGCGCGCGACAAGGGCATCGCTGTTGTGCGGGATCACACCGAGGTGGTCACCCGCCTGATACGTGACACCGTGGGGCAGTTCGAGTTCGATGTGGCGGACCGGACGTACCTCGACGGGACCATCGGTCCTCGTCAGATCTCGGGTCTCGATGATCCGCATCGGCTGAGCGTCGAGGGACTGGACGAACGGGCTGGGCCGGTCCTCGGGCAGGAACTCGAGGCGTAGGCGGGGCGTGCTCGAGCTTTCAACGGGCCCCAGATCGAGGCCCAGCGTCTCGGCGAGACCGGGCCACAGAGTGGTGTCCCAGGCCCGGAGGTCGCCGTCGAAGTCCGCGGCGACGTCACCCTCACCACGGGGATGCAGCCGAGTGGCACCAAGTTGATCGAGGCGGCTGTCGACAAGGCGCGGGAAGTCCTGAAAGGTCGGCGCCCACTCATGGTTGCCGCATCCGAAGACACCGAACCTCACTCCTGCGAGGTCAGGCGAGCCAGTTGTGATCCACTCCGCGAACTTCGCGGCATTGTCGGGCGGCGTGCCGTTGTAGGTGGCCGTAGCGATGAGCACGACCCCCTCGGTGGGCAGGTTCTCAACCGCCTCGTCGAGGGGAGCCACACGCACGTTGAAGCCGCGGATGCGTCCGGCATCGGCAAGGTCGTCGGCCACTTCCTCCGCCGTACCGAAGTTGGAGCCGAAAAGGACCAGCATCGGCGTACCGTGAACCGGCGTCTCGGCGGCCGCGGCCAGCGTGTCGGCTTCAGCGGATCCGCTCTGCAGGTCGATGCCGGCAACAGCCAGCGGCCCGCGCCTCGAGGCTGGAGTGAAGCTGACCGGCAGATGCTTGATGCCGTTCATGAAACCGGACTGCATGTGGCTGGCCTCGCCACTGACCTCGATGTCGGGAATCCGGGTAAAGAGCTCTGTGAGCAGAGTCTGCACCTGCATGCGGGCGAGGTTGGCGCCGAGACAATAGTGCGTCCCGTCGCCGAAGGAGATGTGCGGGTTGGGATCGCGGGTGATGTCGAACTGGTCCGGGTTCTCGAAGACACTCTCGTCACGATTCGCGGACGCGTAGTTGATGATCACGCGCTCGTCCTCGGCGATCAGGTGGCCGGCCAGCTCGAGGTCCCGCGTTGCGGTGCGTCGGAACTGGATCACCGACGGACTGAAGCGCAGCACCTCTTCGACTGCACCCGGCAGGAGCGAGAGATCGCCACGCAGCCTGTCGAACTGGTCCGGGTGCTGCGACAGCGTCAGCATCGTGTTGGCGAGCAGATTGCGGGTGGTGTCGTTGCCGGCAATGACCAGCAGCTGGAAGAACCGGTCGAGATCGTCGTCGGAGAGGTGCTCACCGTCGACCTCGGCGTTGACGACCGTGCTCCACAGGTCTGCTGTCGGTCTCTTGCGGCGTTCCGCGGTCGCGGCGCGGCAGTAGGCGAACATCTCTGTGAAAGCCGACAGGTACTCCTGCGGGTCGCCGCCGTACTCGGGGTCGTCGATACCGACCAGGCGATTCGTCCAGCTGTACAGCAGCTTACGGTCCTCCGGCGGCACACCGAGGACGTCAGCGAGTACGAGCAACGGCATCTCTGCGGCGACGTTCGCGAGGAAGTCCGTCTCCCCGGTCTCGCTGATGGCGTCGACGACCTCGCGAGCATGCCTCTGGATCGCGTCGAAGAGCTGCTGCCGGATCGCCATCGGCGTGAACGCCCGGTTCACGATCTTGCGCAGTGAGCTGTGCTCGGGTGGATCCATGTTCAGCATCATCCGGCGCAGGACCGCGACGTCGGTCGGCCGCTGGTCACGCAGGAAGCTGGTGCCACGCCAGGAGGAGAAGTCCTCGGGATGACGGGACACGTGACTCACCTCGGCGTGTCGAAGCACGAGCCAGTACCCCCGGCCGCCTGCGAATCCCCCCGTCGCCGGTTCGTCGATGCGAACGACGGCGTGCTCGCGTCGCAAGTCGCGAAGGTACTCGTGCGGGATGCCGTCGGCGTACATCGACGGAGTGAGAATGTCGCGCAGTTCAGTGGTCACAGCAGTGATCCTCCAGGCCGACACAGGTTCTTACTGGCATGACTACATGCTAATGACCGTACGGACGGTCAGTCAATCTTGTGCCCTCGGTCACACTGGCGTTATGCTGTCACCACGAGTTGACCGCACGTACAGTCAGGAGCACGGATCATGAGTGTCACCCCGAACGGGATCTTCGAGATCATCGAGAGCAGAGTCAGTCAGAAACCCGACGACGGCGCACTCGTCTTCGAGGCCCAGACGTGGACTTGGACCGAGCTCCGCGATCGCATCCTCCGCCTTGCAGGTGCCCTCCGAGCCGAAGGAATCACCAAGGACGATCGGATCGCCTTTCTCGACAAGAACCACCCCGCGTGCCTGGAGACGACCTTCGCTGCCTCCTTGCTCGGCGCAGCGCACGCGGTGATCAACTTCCGCCTGTCACAGGAGGAGCTGGCCTACGTTCTTGCTGACTCCGCCGCCGAGGTCCTGATCGTGGGCGCGGACTTCGTCGAGGCCGTGGAGGCAATCCGTTCTGAGCTGCCGAAGCTCCGGCGCATCGTGGTCCTCGGCGGGGAGAACGATGAGTACCAAGGTCTTGTCGCGACCGGCGCGCCGCTCACCGACCGCCATCACGCCGACGCATCTGACTGCTTCCTCCAGCTGTACACGTCGGGAACGACAGGCTGGCCGAAGGGCGCCATGCTTTCGCAGGGCGGACTTGCCGCCCACAGCGAGGCGTTGCTGCCGGCGTACCGGATGGACGAGTCGACCGTGAATCTGGTTGCGATGCCGCTCTTCCACGTCGGGGGCACGAGCTGGGCGATCGGCGGCATGTACGCCGGCGGGAAGACGATCATCGCGCGCGACGCCGTCCCTGCAGACCTCCTGAGCGTGATCGAGAAGGAGCAGGTGACGCACGCGTTCTTCGTTCCTGCCCTCATCCAGATGCTGCTCGCCCAGGACAACATCGTCGACGCCACGAAGAGCCTCCAAGTGATCGGCTACGGAGGCTCCCCGATGCCGGCACCGCTGATGGACAAGACCCTCGAGACACTCAGCACACCGCTGTACTCCGTCTACGGCATGACCGAGATGTCCGGCGTCTTCTGCGTTCTCGGCCCCGACGACCACCGGAACCCGACGCGTCCCCAACTGCGCGCATCTGCAGGACGCCCACTGCCCGGCAGCACAGTCCGGGTCGTCAATCCGAGCAGCGGCGAGGATTCCAAGCCAGGCGAGGTCGGCGAGTTCTGGGTCAAGTCGCCCCAGATGATGCTCGGCTACTGGAACAAGCCTGAAGCCACGGCCGAAACCATCGTCGACGGCTGGCTGCGTACGGGCGACGCCGGTCGAGTGGACGAGGACGGATACCTCTACGTCGAGGACCGAGTCAAAGACATGGTCATCACCGGCGGGGAGAACGTTTATCCGGCTGAGGTGGAACGCGTGCTCATCCAGCACCCTGCCGTTGCCGAAGTTGCGGTCATCGGCCTGCCCGACCAGAAGTGGGGCGAGACCGTGCACGCGGTCGTCACCCCCAAGGACGGCTCGAAGACGGATGATGCCGAGCTGATCGCGTACGCACGCGAGCGACTGGCCCACTACAAGGCTCCGACCGGCGTCACCTTCGTCGACGCCCTTCCCCGCAACCCCACGGGGAAGATCCTCAAGCGCAATCTCAGGGCGAAACTGGAATGACCGCATGTGCGGTCAGCTTGGTTAAACTCGACACCAACGAGCTCGACCACACTACGCGGAAAGAAGGAGCCTGATGGCTGCCGGTGCTGGACGGTACAACGAAATCCTCGACACGTTCACGCGACACATCGCCGAGATCGGCTACGACGGCGTCAACTTCGGGCTGGTCGCGAACGAGCTCGGCGTTTCCAAGGGCACGATCGTGCACCACTTCGGCACGAAGGACAGGATCCTCGCGGCCCTGCATGAGTCCTACATGACGCGCCGTTTGGCCGAGATCGACTACATGCTTGCCCACCTCGAGGACCCGGCAGAGCAGCTCGCGGCCGCTCTTCACGCCTTCATGCTGTACCACGTCGAGGATCGCGCGGCGACAGTTGCGTTCCAGCGCGAGGTTGTCCGGCTGGCCGACCAGGAGTCGATGGCCAAAGGGGCCGACCTGCGGCAGCAGTACTTCACCCGCGTACGCGACGTCATCCAGGCGGGCATCGACAGTGGGGTCTTCCGCGAGGTCGACCCCACTGTCGACGCACTGCTGATGTTCGGGTCGGCACAGTGGGCGTGGACCTGGTTCCACCCGGATGGCGACCGCCCCATCGGCGCCATCGGGAGCAGCCTGGTGGATCTCGTCCTCGGCAGCCTGCTCACGGACCGCGACCGGGTAGCGGAGCTCAGCGACCCGACGGGTCGGTCCGCCTCTGTCGTCCGCGACGCCATCGAAGCCGTCGCAGAGAACGAGGACACAGCGGCGATCTGACCGAAGGACGGACGACGTAGTCCTGGTGCTGACAGCCGCGTCACGATATGGTTGACCGTACGCACGGTCAACCAGAGGTGATGAATGCGAATCCAGGCTGCAGTACTGCGCGAACGCGGCGCCGCCTTCAAGATCGAGAACGTCGAGCTGGCCGAGCCCGGCCCTGGCGAGGTACTCGTCGAAATTGCGGGCACTGGGTTCTGCCACACCGACCTGCTCCCCCGTACGGATGGGTTCATGGCGGAGCCCCCACTGATCCTCGGTCACGAGGGCGCTGGCGTCGTGGCCTCGATCGGGACCGGGGTCACCGGCCTGGCCGTTGGTAGCAAGGTCGTGCTCTCGTTCGACCACTGCGGCGCGTGTCCGGCATGCATCGACGGACACCCCGCCTACTGCCGCAGCTTCTGGAGGCGGAACATGGTCGGCCGCTCCCACATAGCCGAGGATCGCGCACACGACATCACGGGGAGGTCGATCGGCGCCCGATGGTTCGGGCAGTCCTCGTTCGCCACCCACGCCCTGGCCGAGGCGCGCACTGTCGTGCCCGTGCCTGATGACGTTCCGCTTGAGATTCTCGGCCCCTTGGCCTGCGGTGTCCTCACCGGTGCAGGCTCGGTGTTTCGCGTCCTCCGCGTGACCGGTGCCGCAAGCACGGCGATCTACGGCGCGGGGACGGTCGGCCTTTCGGCCGTGATGGCGGCCGCGTCGACAGGAGCCGAGTACGTCATCGCTGTCGACCGTCACCGCTCCCGCCTCGACCTCGCCCTCGAGCTCGGCGCAACGCACGTCGTCGACTCCACTGGTCTCTCGGTGGCGGAGATCGCCAACGTGGTCAAGGCGATCTCCAAGAACGGAACCGACACCGCCCTGGACACGACGGGGGCACCTTCCGTGGTCGCGGCCGCGGTAGCGGCGTTGCGGCCCCAGGGCACAGTCGGCCTCGTCTCCGCCCTCGCCGGCACCATCGAGCTGCCGGGCGACGCGCTCGCCACCGGCAAGACCGTCACCGGAATCCTCGAGGGCGACGCCGTGCCGCACGAACTCATTCCAGAGCTCATCGATCTATGGCGACAAGGTCGGCTCCCCTTCGACCGCCTCATCCGGACGTACCCGATGAGCGACATCAACCAGGCCGAGGCCGACATGGCCAGCGGCGACACCATCAAAGCCGTCCTCATTCCAGGAGCAACGACATGAGCACTCTCACCCAGGAGCACACGGACCTCTTCATCGGAGGCGCCTGGCAGCCGTCGAGCGATCGGGCGCTCACCCAGGTCATCTGCCCAGCCACCGAGGAACCGTTCGGCGCAGCTCCGACGGGGACCTCTGTCGACGTCGACCGTGCTGTCGACGCTGCCCGGCACGCCCTGCGTACGACGCCCTGGGCCGACTCGACGGCGGAGCAGCGCGCACAGTGGATGCGAGCGCTGGCCGATGAGCTCGAAGCCCGCGGGGACGAGACCGCTCGCGTGGTCACCAACGAGAACGGCATGCCGATCAGCCTGGCCCGCGTGGCCGAGGGCAAAGGACCGGCAGCGACCCTGCGCTACTACGCGGATCTCGCAGAAGGCACTCCCACCGAGGAGCGGCGCTCGGCCAACCTGCCGGGCCGCACCACCGTGGTCCGCCGCGATCCTGTCGGAGTCGTCGCCCTTGTGGTGCCGTGGAACTTTCCGCAGTCGCTCACCATGTTCAAGCTCGCGCCGGCGCTGGCCGCCGGGTGCACCGTGGTGATCAAGCCCGCCCCGGAGACGGCCCTCGATGCTTTCGCGCTCGCGGCGGCCGCCGAGGCATGCGGCTTCCCGCCTGGCGTGATCAACGTGATCACCGGCGGCCGCGACGTCGGCGCCTACCTCGTCGCCCATCCCCTGGTGAACAAGGTCGCCTTCACCGGATCTACGGCTGCCGGACGGGCGATCGGCGAGGTCTGCGGCCGGCTGCTCCGTCCGGTCACCCTCGAACTCGGCGGAAAGAGTGCCGCGATCGTGCTCGACGATGCGGATCTGGTCGAGACGGTCCGTGGACTCGCATGGGTCAGCCTGCTCAACAACGGGCAGACCTGCTACCTCAACAGTCGTATCCTCGCCCCGCGGACCAGGTACGACGAGGTCGTCGATGCCGTCGCAGATCTTGCCCGATCGTTCCGGGCGGGCGACCCGCTCGACCCAGCGACGCGCGTCGGTCCCCTGGTGACCCAGCAGCAGCGTGAGCGCGTGGAGGGCTTCATCGCCGCGGGCCGCGCTGAGGGTGGCCGGATCGTTGCGGGAGGTGGACGGCCCAAGGACATGGACCGGGGCTGGTACATCGAACCCACTGTCCTTGCCGACCTTCTCCCGAGCGCCACGCCTGTCAAGGAGGAGATCTTCGGGCCGGTGCTCACCGTCCAGCCCTACGACGACATCGACCACGCGATCAAGCTGGCCAACGATTCGGAGTACGGCCTTGGTGGGACCGTCTGGACGACCGATGTCGACCGCGGTCTCGACGTGGCTCGCAGAGTGGAGACTGGGTCCATCGGCGTGAACTTCTTCGACCTCGACCTCGGCGCCCCGTTCGGGGGCGTCAAGGCGTCCGGCCTCGGGCGCGAGCTCGGGCCGGAGGGCCTCGATGCCTACATCACGCTCAAGTCGATCTACTTGCGCGCCACAGACCAGGGAGGACAGGCATGAAAATCGGGATCTCCGTCGGCTACTGGGGCGCCGGACCTCCGGAGAACGTCGAACGCCGGCTGGCCGAGGCCGAAGAAGCCGGCGTCGACAGCATGTGGACCGCTGAAGCCTATGGCTCCGATGCCATCTCCCCACTCGCGTGGTGGGGCGCCGCGACGAAGCGTCTGAAGCTGGGCACCGCAGTCACACAGATCTCCGCGCGCACCCCCACCGCCATGGCAATGGCGGCGCAGACCGTGGACCACCTCAGCGGCGGGCGCATGCTGGTGGGGATCGGGGCATCAGGGCCGCAGGTGGTCGAGGGCTGGTACGGCGCGCCGTACCCAAGGCCGCTCGAGCGCACGCGTGAGTACGTGGAGATCATGCGCCAGGTCTGGGCACGCGAGGTCCCGGTGGAGTTCTCCGGGCGGCACTACCAGCTGCCGTACGCCGGCACAGACGGCACCGGGCTGGGCAAGCCGCTGCGATCCACCGTGCACCCGATCCGTACGGACATCCCTGTGTACCTCGGCGCCGAAGGTCCGAAGAACGTCGCGCTCGCTGCAGAGATCGCCGACGGCTGGCTGCCCCTGTGGTTCTCGCCCAAGTCCGACGCCTTCTATCGATCAGCGCTGGCCGAAGGCTTCGCCGTGCCGGGCGCCCGCCGGACTGCCGAGACGTTCGATGTTGCGGGCGTGGTGTTCATGGCCGAGGACGAGGACGTCGAGCTCGCGGCTTCGCGCATCAAGCCCATCATCGGTCTCTACGCAGGGGGCATGGGCGCCAAAAGCGCGAACTTCCACAACGAGCTGTTCGTCCGGATGGGCTGGGGTGACGTCTGCCAGGAGGTGCAGGAGCTCTACCTCGCCGGACGTAAGCAGGAGGCGATCGACGCCATTCCTCTCGAGATGGTGGAGGACGTTGCCCTCGTCGGCCCGGCAGACAAGCTGGTCGACGACTTCAAGAACCGGTGGGCCCCCACCTGCCTCACGACCCTGATCGTGAGCGGGAGCCAGAAGCAGACGACGCTGGCCAGGCTGGTCGACGAAGCGTCCCGCTGCTGAGGCCCCGCCGTCGCAACAAGTGCGCTGGTCTGTCCACGGACAGGCCAGCGCACTTGTTCGGCGCTCAGGTCGTCGACGTCAGACGCCTACTCCCAGCTGCGCGAGGAACCCAGCCTGGTCGTAGATCACCTTGTACTCGGTGACGCGGTCCCCTTCGAAGCGCCAGAACTCAGCGAGCTCGACGTCGATGGAGGCACCGGTGGGCGGCAGGAAGTCGCCGTCAGGAAAGCCGAGATCCTCGGTGTGCGTGCCGGTCACTCGGACGACTGCAGCGACCTCGTCCGTACCACTGATCACGCGGTAGGGGCGGTGACGCAGATCGGGGAACGCAGCAAAGAACCCGGCCATCCACAGCACCACGACCTCGGCGCCCGTCTCCTTGAAGCCTGAGGCGTCGATCACGCAGTCCGGCGTCAGTGCGGCCTCCACCCATTCGAAGTCGTGCGCGTCGACGTGCCGAAAGAACTCTTCGACCCAGGCGGCGCTCGTCAGGGCTGGTGCAGTCGTGTTCATCGTTTCGGTTGCCTTTCAAGTTGTCAGTGCGACGAGCTGGCCGGAATGAGGATGGGCTTGATCACCTTGCCGGCACGGAAGTCGTCAAGCGCCAGGCTGAGGTCCTCCAGGGGGTACTCGGCGACGAGTCGGTCGAACGGGAACTGTCCGTCCTGCCACATCTCGATCAGCCGTGGGATCAGCTGATGCGGGTCGGCGTCGCCCTCGATGACACCGGTCAGGGTGCGACCGATGAGCAGATGCCCCTGGTCGATGGTGATGTCGTTCTCGAGGGTCTGCAGGCCCACGGTGGCGCAGATTCCTGGCGATCGCAGCGAGGCGAGGGCCTCGCGGACAACGGCTCCGAGGCCGACCGCTTCCATCGAGGAGTCGAGTCCCCCGGTGGCTTCCAGGATCTCCCACACGACGTCCTTGGTAGAGGACGGGTTGAAGGTGTGCGTCGCCCCCAGCTCCCGTGCGAGGGCCAGCCGCTCGTCGTTGAGATCGACCGCGACGATGTTCTCGCAGCCGAGCGCCTTCGCGGCCATCAGGCCGGCGACGCCGACGGTGCCCATCCCCCAGAAGCCGACGCTCTGCCCCGGCTGCGGGCGAAGCACGTTGAAGACGGTGCCTGCTCCGGTCAGGAGACCACACCCGAGCGGTCCGAGCAGGTGGAGCGGCGCTTCGTTGTCGACCTTGACGGCGTTCCGTGCGCTGGCGACTGCGTGGGTTCCCCAGGAGGACTGGCCGAACCAGCTGCCATGGACCTCCCGCCCGCCTTGGACCATGGTGGTCGTGCCGTCCAGTCGCGTGCCGAAGTAGTTCAGCGGAGCGAAGAGCTCGCAGTACGCCGGGTGGCCGGCATTGCAGGAGCGACAGTCGCCGCAGGTGTCGAAGGTCAGGACAACGTGATCGCCCACCTCCAGACTGTGAACATCGGCTCCGATCGCCTCGACGACCCCAGCGCCCTCGTGCCCGAGAACCGCCGGCGTCGGCAGCGGAACATTGCCGTTCAGACCCGTGAGGTCCGTGTGACAGATTCCGACGCCGGCGATCCGGACGAGCACCTCGCTGTCCTGCAACGCGGTGTGCTCGACCTCTTGTAGGGCAGGAGCGGCCCCTGCCTCCTCGAAGATTGCAACTCGCATGGTTCAGCCCTCCTCGGCCGGTACGACCAGGTCGTAGATTCGACGCTCTCGCGAACGTGCGAGGTCGACGTGCACGAACTTCTCCTCGGTGTACTCGTCCAAGGCGTGCGGTCCGAGCTCTCGGCCCACTCCGCTCTGCTTGAACCCACCGAAGGGGTAGAGAGCGTTGACCATGTGCCAGTCGTTGATCCACACGGTGCCGGACTCGAGCTGGCGGGCAACCTCCATGGCGGCGTCGATGTCTTCGCTCCAGACACCGGCCGACAGCCCGTACTCGCTGTCGTTGGCGATGTCGATCGCCTCCTGGACGTTGGAGTATCGCAACACGCACAGCACCGGGCCGAAGATCTCTTCCTGAGCGACACGCATGTCGTTGGTTACGTCGGTCAGGATCGTGACCGGCACCCAGTGGCCCGGACCCGACGGCACCTCGCCCTGGAATGCGACCGTGGCGCCCTCCTTGGGCGCCAGCTCGAGATACGACTCGATGCGGGCCTTCTGCTCTGCAGAGATGATCGGCCCCATGTCGGTGTCGAACTCCGCGGGATCGCCCACCTTGATGGCCTTCGCCCGCTCGATCATCCGCGCGACGAACTCGTCATGGAGCGAGTCCGGCAGGAGCAGGCGGGTGCCCGACTCACAGGCCTGCCCCTGGTAGAGACAGAACGCGAAGAGGGCCGCGTCGACCGCTGTGTCCAGGTCGGCGTCGGGCAGGATGATGTTCGGCCCCTTGCCTCCGAGCTCCAGGGTGACCTTCTTGATGTTCTCGGCAGCCTGCCCGGCGATGAGTCGGCCGACGGCGGTCGACCCCGTGAACGCGATCTTGCGAACGTCGGGGTGGGCAGAGAGGCGCTTGCCGACCTCCGCACCCTCCCCCGTGACGATGTTCAAGACCCCCGGCGGCAGACCCGCGTCGTGCGCGGCGCGAGCGAGCTCGAGCAGCGTCGACGGCGTCTTCTCGTCCGGCTTGATGACCACGCAGTTTCCGGCAGCCAGCGCCGGACCCAGCTTCCAGACGGCCAGCAGCAGCGGGAAGTTCCACGGCACGATCCCGGCCACGACACCGATCGGTTCTCGCCGCGTGATGCCGGCTGCCATCGTCGGATATCCCAGCATCGGCCCGGAGGTCTCGAACTGGTAGCTGCGCGCCAGGTCGGCGAAGTACTGCAGGTGCGAGATCGAGTAGCCGACGTGGAACGCCATCGCCTGCCGGATCGTGACGCCGTTCTCGGCGACGTGCAGCTCGACGAGGTCGTCCATCCGTTCGTTGAGGATCTCGACGATCCGGGTCATCGTCGCCGCCCGCTCTTCTGGGGTGGCGTTGCGCCACTCCCCCTTGCGGTGCGCAGCGCGCGCAGCGGCGACCGCCTGGTCGGCGTGTTCGACGGTTCCCCTGGCAGCGGTGGCGAAGAGCGTCTCGTTCGCCGGGTTGGTCAGCTCGTATCGAGCATCCGTGTCGACCCACTCACCGTCGATGTACATCCGGAAGTGCGGCACGGGCGCGGTCGACGCACTCATCAAACAACGTCCTTCTCGCTGACCAGGTCACGGTAGAGCGGAAAGACGGGCTTCGCGGCCGGGATGAGCTTCAGGATCTTCGTGACAGGGCCCTTGGCCTTGACCTGACCCTTGGCCAGTCCGACGGCGACGTTGTACTCACCGCTCCAGAACTGGTTCCCGTGGTCCGCGGACATGGACATCCGCACGTCCGGCTCGAGATCGGAATCGCCCTCGATGACCTCGATGGCGGGCTCCTTCAGAACCACGGTGATGCTCGACGCGGGGTTGCTGTAGTCCAGACGAAGCACGATGTCGGCCGCGCGCAGGTTCGATCCCACGCCCTCCACATCGTTCGCGACCCGGAACACGCCTCCGAGGTACTTGTAGACCTCCGCGTCGTCCTTGAAGTAGCTCATCGGATCCTCCTGTTGTGGCTGGGAGCAGACCTCGATCGGTTCTGCCTCTCGGAGAACCACAGTGCCACAGACCGTACGTGCGGTCAATCATTTGAGTGACGGCGATCACGAACTCGCGGTGACCACCGGATAGGCCTCGCCCTCGCCATCCTCGTAGCCAACAACCACCTCTTGGCCACGCTCGACCGGAGCCCCCTCGACTCTCGTGGTCAGCCAAGGACCCTCGTCGAGCTCGACGATGGCCAGGTTCGTGAACGGCTTCGTCGAGTGATCCGTAGCGATGGCCACGACGACCCCCCGCCCTCGCGCCTCAGCCCAGCCGAGGTCGAGGGCGCCGCAGACGTCGCACGCCAACACATCAGGCCGACTGCGATGACCGCTGGGACAGGAACGCAGCAACAGCCGGCCTGAGTTCAGGCCGTCGAACCACTCCGCCGTCATCTCGTCGCGCCGCGCAGGCGCCCGACCCGCTGCCGTCATGCCGCCGCCTCCGAGGTGAGGACGAGGGTGGAGTGATGCTCGAGGATGCCGCCATTGCCGCTCACGATCGCCGTATCGTGCGCCGCCACCTGGCGGCGACCGGCTTGCCCCCGGACCTGAGTGACAGCCTCATGCAGAGGCGTCATCCCCCAGAGGTAGAACGACGAGAGCTGTCCTCCCCCGGTGTTCGTCGGCAAGTCGCCGCCGGGCGCCAAGGCACCCGAGGCAGCAAGCGCCCCCGCCTCCCCAGGTGCGCAGAACCCGTAGTCCTCGAGCGTGACCAGGACCGTGTAGGTGTAGCAGTCGTAGATCTCGCGGACCTGGATGTCGCTCGCCCCGAGGCCGGCCATCGCCAGGGCAGCCCGACCAGACGCCTTCGCTCCGGTGGTCAATCCGAACGTGCTTCCTGCCCGCAGCGGCGGGGCCGGATGAGCTTGCCCCCACCCGCGGACGCGCACAGGAGGCTGACGCAGGTCGCGCGCCCGTTCGGCGCTCGTCACGATCACCGCAGCGCCGCCGTTGGAGACCAGGCAGCAGTCGAGGAGGTGCAGTGGCTCCACCACCCAGCGAGAAGCGTGGTAGTCGTCAAGGGTCAGAGGCTTTCGCATCGCCGCGACCGGATTGAGCTCGGCCCACTGTCGCTGACCAACCGCGACCGCTCCGAGCTCGTCGTGCGTCACGCCAAAGGTCGACATGTACCGGTCCGCGGCAAGGGCGTACCGATGCGTCGTGCTGGTGAGCCCGGCCGCCGTCTCCGCACTCCGAACCCCTCGTGCCTGCAGCGACGTGGCTCTGTACGCATCCGCGCCCGAACTGGCCTCGGATCGAGGGGTGTCCGCGAAGACGCAGGCGACCACATCGGCGCCTCCGCTATCAACTGCTTGAGCGGCTTGGGCAACCATCACGCCGGCCGAGGCACCATATGCGGTCAGCTGGGTCAACATGCGCAGGTCGCGCAGGCCCATGCGCCGCGCAAGCGTCAAGTCCAGGGCCGGCGCGGTGAGGGCCGGGTTGATGAGCAACCCGTCGACGTCAGCAAGAGAGAGCCCTGCATCCCGCGCTGCCAGGTCGACCGCCTCGGCGGCCAACTCGAAAGAAGTCCTGCCAAATACCTTGCCCACCTCGGTGAGCCCCAGCCCGGCAATCGCCGCCATCTTCGCTCCTTGACCGTACGTACGGTTTACACCGTATCATGGGAAGAAGGACGCGATCCGCGAAGAGGTCGCCCCATTCCGAAGGGAGCCTGACTGTGCACGCCACGATGCAGCACCACCCGCTTGGCATTGCGGGCCTGTTCGAGCACGGCGAGCGTGTCCATGCCGACGCGACCGTCACCGACTACCAGGACGGCGTACTCGTCCACCGCACATTTGCCGACGTGGCCGATGAGAGTCGCCGACTCGCCACTGCTCTGACCGCACTGGGCGTCGGCCGCGGTGACGTCGTCGCGACCCTGTGCTGGAACACCTCACACCACATCGCCGCGTACTTCGCTGTCCCGAGCATGGGCGCGGTGCTGCACACGCTGAACCTGCGGTTGCACTCGTCTCAGCTGTCCTACATCGCGCGGCATGCCGAGGATCAGGTCGTTCTCGTCGATGCTGATCTGCTCCCACTCCTGCTGGAGTTCCTCCCAGAGGTGCCGAGCGTCCGCCACGTCGTCTGTGTCGGCGAGCAGGATCTCGAAGAGCTCGATGCCGAAGGCGTCACCTTCCACCGCTACGCCGATCTGATCGAGGCAGCGGACCCGATGAGCGAGCTCGTCGAGGTGCCCGAGGATGAGGCGGCGGTGCTGTGCTACACGACGGGCACCACCGGTGACCCCAAGGGCGTGGCCTACAGCCACCGGTCAACCTACCTGCACACGTTGATGATCTCGACCGGCAGTGCCTACGGCTTCTCCGATGCCGATACCGCTCTGCCGGTGGTGCCGATGTTCCACGCCAACGCCTGGGGCTGGGTTCACGCCGCCTGGATCGCGGGCTCACGGCTCGTCATGAGCGGAAGGTTCCTGCAGGCGCCGCATCTGGCTGCCATGATCGAGCAGACACAATCCACCATGATTGCGGCCGTACCGACGATCTGGAGTCAACTGGGTGAGTACGCCCATGCGAACGGGGTCGACCTGACCAACCTTCGCGTCGCGGTTTCCGGCGGCTCACCACTCTCCCCGTCGCTGGCGAGACAGATCCGCGAGCGGAACGGCATCCAGATCACCCAAGGCTGGGGCATGACCGAGACGTCTCCCCTGCTCACGTACTCGCGACCCCCGGCGGGTACGTCCTTGGAGGAGACGATCGACTGGACGACCCAGAGCGGCAGAGTCATGCCGGGAGTTCGCGTGCGAGTTATCGACACTCAGGGCGTTGAACAGCCGTGGGACGGCCTGTCGCAGGGTGAGGTCGAGGTTGCCGGCGTCACGATCACCGGCTCCTACGTCGGCAACTCGGACAGCACCAAGTTCCATGATGGCTGGCTGCGTACCGGCGACCTCGGCGTGATCCATCCGGGAGGTTGGGTCCAGCTGAAGGACCGGCTCAAGGACGGGATCAAGAGTGGCGGCGAGTGGATCTCCAGCGTCGAGCTGGAGAATGCAATTGCCGACCATCCCGCCGTAGGCGAGGTCGCCGTGATCGGTATCCCGGACCCGAAGTGGGAGGAACGGCCCCACGCCTTCGTGGTTCGTACGGACGGGGCCAGCGTCAGCGAGGACGAGCTGATGGCCTTCCTCAGCGGCAGAGTTGCCAAGTGGTGGATCCCCGACCACTGGACCTTCACCGCGGACATCCCGCGGACCAGCGTGGGCAAGCCGGACAAGATGGCTCTGCGAGCATCGTCGGGCACCGACCGCCGGTGACGGGCTGTCGCGAACCTGACTGACCGGTCAGGTTCGCGACCTTGCCGCATCAGCCAGCCACGTAGGACAGTCCCGACGAGACGAGGTCAGGCACCGCATCGGCAGCATCCCGGGCGTTGCGGCCCGCATCGGCTCCAGCCAGAGCCCGGTAGGCAATCCCCTCGGCAATGACCGCGAGCTTCAGGTGAGCCAGCCCCAGGTAGAAGCCCCAGTCACCGAGGTCCCGCCCCGTGCGGTCGGCATAAGCGGTCGCCAGGTCCTCTGCGGACGCCAGTCGCGGGCTCGCCCAGGCCGCGGGGATGCCGAGCACCGCGTCGAGTGCCGGGTTTCGGTAGGTGCACATCAATGCCACATCGGTGAGCGGTTCACCGAGCGTGGAAAGCTCCCAATCCAGCACAGCACGGACTCGAGCCGGCTCCACGGGGTCCAGGATCAGATTGTCGATTCGATAGTCACCGTGCAGGATCGCGGTCTCGTTCGACGTGGGCAGTCGCTGCTCGAGCCGGGAGTGCAGACGTTCGAGATCTGCGAGCTCGCGGGTCTTCACCTGCTCCCATTGCCGTCGCCACAGCGCGACCTGACGAATGACGAAGCCCGCCGGGCGGCCGAACTCGCCCAGCCCGACAGCGGCCGGATCCACGTCGTGCAGCTTCGCGAGCACATCTATCAGAGACGCTGACGTGGCCCGCAGCTCTGCGTCTCCGACCTGGTCCAGCTCGGCACGCTCCCGGATGACCGCGCCATCGATCCAGGCAGTGATGGTGAACGGTGCACCGATCACTGCGACGTCCTCGCACAGGCTGATGACGGCAGGGACGGGCACGTCGGTGCTCTGGAGCGCAGCGGTGACCCGTGCCTCACGGGCAACGTCGTGCGCGGACGCCGTTTGCCCCGCAGCCGGAGGCCTCCGGAAGACCCACCGGCTGACGCCGTCGGTGAGCCGATAGGTCAGGTTGGAGCGCCCACCGGCGACGAGCTCAGCGGTGAGCGGCCCCGCGACCGGGACTCCGAGCGAACGTAGGTGCCCTTCGAGGGCAGTGGTGTCGACCGTCATGGCCACATCAACCTCCCGTGCGCTTGCGCGCAGCCTTGACCGCCCGACTGGCGATCGCGAAGCGATGCACCTCGGACGGGCCGTCGTAGATTCGGAACGGCCGAACCTCGCGGGCGATGCGCGCGATCGGGAGGTCAGCGGAAACGCCGAGTCCGCCACAGAGCTGCGCAGACCGGTCCACGATCCTGCCGATGGCCTCCGCTCCGAACGTCTTCGCGATGGACGTCTCCTGCGCCGCCGACGAGCCTCCGTCGAGCGCCGCGCAAGCGACGTCGAGCAGCGCGCGGGTCGCAGCGAGGTCGATCTCGTTCTCGGCGATCAGATGCTGCGCGATTCCCTGGTCGCCGAGAGCCCGCCCGAAGACTCGACGGGTCGTCACGTAATCCAGCGCGGTCTCGTGCGCGCGGACAGCGGCACCCAGCCACCTCATGACGTGCGTCATCCGCGCGGGCCCCAACCTGACCTGGACGTAGCGGAAGCCCTCGTCGACCTCACCCAGCACCGCATCGTCGGGAAGCTCGAGCCCTTCGAAGTACACCTCACAGTGGCCCCCGACCATGGAGCGGTCAACGGTCGGTACGTGGCGCCCGATGCGAATGCCCGCCGTGTCGGCCGGCGCGAGGAACATGGTGCCGCCGCCTCGTTCGCCGGGATCCCCAGAGGTCCGAGCCATGATGATGAAGAAGTCCGCGCCATCGGCACCGGTGATGTACAGCTTGCGTCCATCGATTCGCCAGCCGCCGGCGATACGCGTGGCACTGGTCTGGAGCGCCGCTGGGTCGGAGCCCGCCCCGGGGGCGGGCTCGGTCATCGCGAACGCCGAGCGCGCCTCCCCGCGCACCAGTGGCTCGAGAAAGCGTGCCCTCTGCTCTTTCGTAGCGACATGGTCGAGCAGGTGCATGTTGCCCTCGTCCGGGGCCGCAGCATTGATCGCCATCGCACCGAACAGCGCGTATCCCGCTTCTTCGAACACTCTTGCCCGCTCGGTCATCGACAGACCCTGGCCGCCGTACTCCACGGGACCGTGAGGCGCGAGGAGACCTAGGGCCCTGGCTTGCGTCTGCAGCTGCCGGCGCAGCACATCGCCCCCCGCATCGGTCACGTCGCCGTCGTGACGATCCTCGATCGGGAGCACTTCATTGCGCACGAAGTCGCGGGTCCGAGCCGCCAGGTCGGCTACTTCACTCTTCCGCTGGGCTGGGTTCTCAGTGATGCTGTCAGTCATTGATTCCTCCAAGTTCATGGGTGTCGCCTCGCCATCAGTGGCCGGACATGCCGCCATCCACGGCAAGGGTGCTTCCAGTGACGTACCCCGATGCCGGGCTGGCGAGGAAGAGCATCGCGGCGGTGATCTCTGCCGGCTCCCCGAGCCGGTTCAACGGGCTCCGCGCGCCGATGAAGGCGTCGAGCAACTCGCTGGGCACGTCCTCGGTCATCTCTGTCCTGACGTATCCAGGGGCCAGAGCATTGACGCGAATACCCTTTCTCCCCGCCCACTGCGCCGAGAGGTCGCGGGTGATCCCCACCAGGCCCGCTTTGCTGGCCGCGTACGCCGCCTGAGGGGCTGGGGGTGCGATGAATGCGAGGGTGCTGGCGACGTTGACGATGCTCGACCCAGGCTCCATCCTTCGCGCACACTCCTGAGCCATCCAGTAAGCGCCCATCAGGTTGACGTCGAGGACGCGTCGAAAGTCCTCCGGGCGCTCCCGGAGCGCGGGAACTGCGGTGCCCAGACCTGCGTTGTTGACGAGCACGTCGATTCGGCCGAGGTGCGCCATCGACTGCTCAGCCACGTGCGCACACTGATCGGGGTCCGCCACATCCGCAGGTACGACAAGAGCACGACGGCCCAGCGCCTCCACGGCGCTCGCAGTGGTTGCCAGCCTGTCCGCCCGTCGCGCGGCGAGAACGAGGTCTGCGCCGGCCTCCGCCAACGCCACCGCGAACGCTGCCCCGAGTCCGGACCCGGCTCCGGTCACGACGGCGACGCGTCCATCGAGGCGATAGAGGTCCAGGATGCTCATCACGCACCCACCCACTCGGGCACGCGCTTCTCCGCAAAGGCACGCGCACCTTCGCGCGCGTCCTGGCTGTCGCGTACGACCGCGAACTCGGCCTCGTTCATCTCCCACATCGAGGGGTCCCAGTCAGACCCCGCGGCGCTGCGCATCATCATCCGCTTGCTCGCCCGGACGGCGACCGGAGCGTTGGCGGCGATTCTCTGGGCCAGCTCCAACGCCTCCTTGCGGACGTCCTCGGGCGGGACGACGCTGTTGACCAGGCCCCATCGCAAAGCGGTCTGCGCATCCAGCGGCTCGCCCGTGAAGACGGCCTCCGCCGCGACCTTGGGCGGGATCTGGCGATGAAGTCGCAGAACACCCCCCGCGGCGGCGACCAGGCCGCGCTTGACCTCGGGGAGTCCGAGTCGGGCCTCGCTGCTCATCACAGCCAGGTCGCAGGCGAGGAGGATCTCCGTTCCGCCCCCGAGCGCGAAGCCGTTGATCGCGGCGATGACCGGCTTGTCCACGAAGTGGCGTACGAAACCCGCGAATCCCCGCTCGGGATGATCTGCGTCGAGCACGGTCCGACCAGCAGCCAGCTCCTTGAGGTCCGCACCAGCACAGAATGCGCGCCCAGCCCCCGTCAGAACCGCCACCCGCAGGTCTGCATCGGCGGCGAACTCTGCGATCGCGGCACCCAGCGCACGGGACAGGTCGGCGTTGATCGCATTCATCGCTGCCGGACGGTTCAACGTGATCAGAGCCACGGGGCCTTGACGCTCTACGAGCACTGGCTCGTTCGAGGTCCGGGCCGGGGCCGTTGACGGTTCGTTCATGTGACGGTCTCCACTCGAGGGGGTTGCCAGATCAAGAACAGACGCTACTCTTGACCGTACGCACGGTCAATTGAAGGGATTCTCATGCGAGATGCAGTCATCGTCGAGGCGGTACGCACACCGACGGGCAAGCGCAACGGCGGTCTCGCGGGGTTGCACCCCGCGGATCTCTCCGCCCACGTCCTCACGTCTCTGTCGGAGCGATCCGGGCTCGACCCCGCTCTGGTCGACGACGTGATCTGGGGATGCGTGAGCCAGGTCGGCGAGCAGACGTACGACATCGCTCGGACCGCCGTCCTCACCGCCGGCTGGCCGGAGTCGGTCACCGGCGTGACCGTCGACCGGCAGTGCGGTTCCTCCCAGCAGGCCGTGCACTTCGCAGCAGCCGGCTTGATCGCCGGACACTACGACGTCGTCGTGGCGGGTGGTGTCGAGTCCATGTCTCGGGTGCCCATGGGGTCCTCCACCGCAGACCAGCAGCCATATTCGCCTGCTTTCCAAGACCGGTACGGTGTGCCGAACCAAGGTCTCGGTGCTGAGATGGTCGCCGAGAAGTGGGGCTTCTCCCGTAGTCAGGTCGATGAGTTCGCTCTTCGTTCCCACGCCTGCGCAGCTGCCGCACAGGATGGCGGAATGTTCGACGCCGAGACCGCCCCCGTCGAGATCGACGGTGACACGTTGATCGAGGACGAAGGGGTCCGCCGCGGCGGCACCCTCGAGACACTGGCGTCGCTCAAGACACCGTTCAAGGACGACGGGCTCATCACCGCCGGCAACGCCAGTCAGATCTCGGACGGTTCGGCCGCTCTCCTGATGACGACGAGTGACAAGGCCCGCGAACTGGGACTTCGACCGATCGCACGGGTGCACACCGTGGCGCTGGCCGGTGCCGATCCCATCATGATGCTCGCTGCCCCTATCCCTGCCACCGAGAAGGCCCTTCGTCGAGCGGGCCTCCAGATCCAGGACATCGGCGCCTTCGAGATCAACGAGGCGTTCGCTCCCGTCCCCATGGCGTGGCTGGCCGAAACCGGAGCCGCCCCGCGTCGACTCAACCCGCGCGGCGGAGCCATCGCGTTGGGCCACCCTCTCGGCGCCAGCGGCGCACGTTTGATGACGACCCTCATTCACCACATGCGCAGTAACGGAATCCGTTACGGGCTTCAGTCGATGTGCGAGGCCGGGGGCCAGGCGAACGCCACGATTCTCGAGCTGCTGACCTGAGCAGTAAGCCGAGCCGCCGCCCCTGGGGTGCGCAACGGCCTTGCCCTGCGCACCTCCGCATCAGCCAGCCAACCATCCAGGAGATCCCATGCACTCGATCGGGCATCGTCTTGTCGTCATCGCGACGACGGCGATCACGACCCTTCTGATCATGACGCCGGCTTCGGCGACATCCCTGACACCACTTCCGGCACTGCCCGACCTGGCGCTCACGCAAGACGATTTCTACGTGCCGCCGTCACCCCTGCCGCGCGGCCTGCCCGGGGATCTCATCAAGACGGAGCCGATCCAGCTGTCGCTGTATCCCGAGGCGCGCGCGACCCGGATCATGTATCTGTCTCGTTCGACACGAGGCGACGCGGTAGCGGTCACCGGAGTGCTGCTCACCCCATTTAGCCAGCAGCCTGGTGAGGAGAACCCGCTCATCGTGCACGCGCCGGGAACGCGTGGGCTCGCCGATCAGTGCGCGCCCTCCAAGCAGACCGACCTGGCCACGCTCAACGTGACGAGCCCCGACTACTCGACCTTGGAACACCGCCAGTTTCTCCTCAAGGGCGTGTCGGTCGTGATCACCGACTACCTCGGGCAAGGGACACCCGACACTCCGGAATATCTGGTCGGATCGTCAGAGGGCCAGAACGCCCTGGACGCCCTGCGCGCGGCTCAGCATGTCGAGAATGCCGGCCTGTCGGAACGGTCGCCCGTGGGTATCAGCGGCTACTCGCAAGGCGGACAGGCAGCTGCCTCGGCCGCCGAGCTCCAGCCAAGGTACGCACCGGAGCTCGACCTGCGCGGAGTGCTTGCCGGAGGCGTACCGACAGACATGTGGACCGAGGTCAACCATCTCAGCGGCAATCCGACGGCGGGCCCTGGCTTCGCGATCGCGACGCTCGTCGGCTTGGACGCCGCCTACCCCAACCTCGATCTGGACTCCCGGCTGACCGAGGATGGGCGCGCCGCAGTGGATCGAGTCAAGGAGTCCTGCTTCGTCGAGGCCTTCGGAACGTTCGGGACCACGTCGGTCAGTGAGATCACAAACCCTGACGTCCTGGCCGACGACTCCTGGCATCGTGCCTACGACCAGTCACTCCTGGGTACGCGCCGACCCGGCGCCCCCGCGTACGTCTACCACGGCACGACCGACACGGTGGTGCCGTTCAGTCAGGGCCAGCAGCTCTACTCCAGCTGGTGCGCGCGTGGCACCGACGTCACATTCGAGAAGATAGTCGGCCTCGAGCACGTGACTGGAGCAGCCCTCACCACTCCCGCAGGGATCGAGTGGCTCACCGATCGACTCCACGGAGAGCCAGCCGAAGCCGGCTGCCGGTTGGCCCCTACGCCCTGAACCAGCTGAACGCGGCGGCCCGCCGGCCCGCGATCACGTCTTCCAGGCCGTGATCGCGGGCCGCGGAGCGCACGGACGGGCGCGGCATCCCGTACCAGGGGTAGTGGTTAGCGATGCTCGGCACGACGCCGCAGCCGAACAAGGGCAGCAGAGCCGTGGCCAGGCACAGCGCCGCTCGGCTGGCCACGATGATCACACCAGCGGGATTACCGCAGCCGTCATGCGGACTAACCGGGACCCACTTCACGACTCCACTGATCTCTTCCGATGCACCGTCGTAGGTCACTGGGATGTTCGAGTGGCGCACGACAGCGACGTGGTCGTGAGCGGACGGCTCGGCGGGCATACGCACGCGCTCGTCCAGCCAGTTGCCGCTCGACGCGGTGTCTGCCGCACCGATCCTCGCCAGATCCGCACCGTCGGCGGCCCGGACGGCCTGACGTCCTCGTCGACGCTGGCGCCGTTGGCGACGAACACCTTGCCGTCGGGCAGCACCACGGCGTTGGCGTACCAGCGTGGGTGGTGCATCAGCTCGACCGATTTGCTGGTGAACTTGTCGCCGCTCTCGGTGTCGATGGTGTTGAGCGTGGCGCTGTTCGAGCCGAGGTAGGTGCCTGGGGTCATGCCAACGACACCGTCGCCGGACAGGACCGAACGGTCCCGTCGCCGACCCCGAGCGGTTTTGGGACACGGTCCGCGATCACTATCCAGAGCTGTTCACGCTCGCCCCCTCAGAAGTATCACCCTCGCCCTGGATCCCGTCGAACTACCGTAACCTACGCTCGCGTAGGTTACGGTAGCGTAGGTAATGCCTTGGTCCCCCGCTGATGGAGTGCGATGAGTAACGAGATGACCCAGACCCAGCTGCTGCTCGAGCTCGAACAGGTCGTGGAGGAGAACCTCAATCGACACATTCACGCCGCCAAAGAGTGGTTCCCCCACGAATACGTTCCATGGAGCGACGGCCGCAACTTCGACGGACTGCTTGGCGGCGAGGCCTGGAGCCCAGAGGACAAGCAGATGCCGGACGTCGCCAGGTCCTCGCTCGTCGTCAACCTGCTCACCGAGGACAACCTTCCGAGCTATCACCACGAGATCGCGCTGCTGTTCGGTCGCGATGCCGCATGGGGAGAGTGGGTGCACCGCTGGACGGCCGAGGAGGGCAGACACGGCATCGCGATCCGCGACTACCTGCTGACCAGCCGCGCCGTGGACCCCAGGGACCTCGAGCGCCTCCGGATGCAACACATGTCTGCCGGCTACACCTCCGCGCATTCCGAAGACCTGCTTCGCTCACTGGCGTACGTCTCGTTCCAGGAGCTCGCGACGAGGGTCTCCCACCGCAACACCGGCCGCATCACCGAGGACCCGGTCGCCGATCAGCTGCTCGCCCGCATCGCCTCCGACGAGAACCTCCACATGGTCTTCTATCGGAACCTGCTCCAGGCTGCCCTGCAGCTGGCCCCGAACCAGGCGATGCGAGCCATCGCCGACGTCGTGACCACCTTTGCGATGCCTGGGACCGACATCGCCGGGTTCCAGCGCAAGGCCGTCGAGATGGCTGTCGCTGGTGTCTACGACCTGCGACAGCACAAGGACAGCGTGGTTCTTCCGGTGCTGCGGTTCTGGGGCGTTTTCGATCTCGAGGGCCTTGACGCCGAAGGCGAGCAGGCGCGAACCGAGTTGGCCGCGTTTCTCGAGAACCTCGAGACGAAGACTCTTCGGTTCGAGGACAAGCGCGACTCGCTCAAGGCACGGCTCGCGTCGCGCTGAACCGCCCGCAGGGCAACGCGAGCGAGCGCGTCAGCGGGTGATCAGTGTCGGCGACTTCTCCAGGCCGGCCAACCCGCGCCAGGCGAGGTTCACCAGGTGCGCAGCCACGACATCCTTGGCGGGCTGACGAGCATCGAGCCACCACTGGCCCGTCGCGCCCACCATGCCGACCAACATCTGGGCGTACATAGGAGCCGTCTCGGGCTCGAAGCCACGTGCCTCGAACTCGGCGACCAGGATGTGCTCTACCCGCGTCGCGACGTCACCCATGATCGATCGGAACGAGCCGGAGGCCGAGCCGATCGGGCTGTCGCGCACAAGGATTCGAAAGCCGGCCGGGCACTCCTCGATGTAGTCCAACAGAGCGTACGCAGCGAGTTCGAGCAGTTCGCGCGGGTCACCCGAGGTGGGAACCTGCTGCAGGTTGTCGAGAAGGCGCCGCATCTCGCGATCGATCACGACAGCGTAGAGGCCCTCTTTCCCGCCGAAGTGCTCATAGACGACCGGCTTAGACACCTCTGCGCGAGCAGCTACCTCCTCGATCGAGGCGCCCTCGAATCCCCTCTCGGAAAACAATCCACGCCCGATGTCGATGAGCTGCTCCCGCCGTTCGGCGGCACTCATCCGTCCCTTGCCGCGCTTGCGACCCGGCTCTGGGTTTACCTCGGCGTTCACGCACCCACTATCCCAGAGGGTGATGAAACTCCGCCTCCGACACCTACTCCCCGCCGACGCGACCATTTTCTGGAAGCGCTCGGCGCGGGCAGCGTCCTGGTTGTCGCTGCCCGCACTGGACACCGCTGCGGATAACGCACAGCAGTAGAAACCCGAGGCGCTTCAACTCCAATCCTCGATGTCGCACAGCCGCAGCGCCAGTGCCTCACCGGGCCGCAATCCGGTGCCGAGGAGCACTTCGATCAGGTCTCGCACCTGGCCGTCCGGGCGCGGTCCAAGGACGCCATCACCGGTACGCCACGCGGCGGCCGCCTTCCGGATCGTTGCAATCTGCTCCAGCGAGAGCGCCTGCGGTCTCCCCTTCGGCTTGGCCAGCGGGGAGGTGCCTTCGACCGGGTTGCGCCCGATCGCGTCCTGACGCAGGGCATAGCGAAAGAGCTGACTCAGGATCGTGCGGGACATCCGCGCCCGCGAGTAGGAGACCGCCCGCTCTGCCTTGAGGAACCACTCCACGCGCCCGGTCGTGATCTCGCCGAGGGTGTAGTGCTGCATCGCGGGCCGTACATGCAGTCGCAGCACGTTGCGGTACTCAGCCTTGGTGCCCTCGGAGATGTCGCGACCCTCGAGGTCGACGAGCCACAGGTCGGCCAGTTCACCGAACGCGCTGGCCGGGCTCAGTAGCGAGCCGACGGGGTGGCCCGGCCGTCGTGCGAGTCGCTCCTTGAGAGTGGCCACAGCGCCGGTCGGACTGGTGCAGCGGGCGGTGACCCGCCGGAGCCTGCCATCGACATCGCGGTAGCGCGTCTCGGCGAGATAGCGACAGCCCAGCTTGCGCACGTTCACGGTGCCATACGTGCCGATCGCGGTCCGTGGACGTCCGCCTCTCACGACGCACGCTCCTGTGCCGGGTGGCGCTCGCGGTCGGCGTCCTCGAGACCCGCCAGCCAGGCCTCGACCTCACTGCGGCGGAACCGGAGCTCGCGGCCGACACGGAACCCGCGCGGCCCGCGCCCCTGGGAGCGGAGGTCGTACAGGGTCTGGATGCTCACCCGCAGGTGGGCAGCCAGCTCGGAGAGACAGACGATCGCCGGCAGCGAAGCGCCCTCAGAATCGGTCGAGATGGTGTTGTCAGTGTTCATGCCTGACAGGTGTGCAAGGGCCCCCGAGACCTGGCGAGGACCGCCGAGGCACCGGCGGAGGTTCACCGCATGGTGCGGTGAACTGGAGAGTTTCTGGAGAGTTTTCACTTCTGACTCCTGGTGGTGGAGTCAGGATGTGCCGCTGACCAGCGGTGTCGGTGGACGCAGAGGGACTCGAACCCCCGACATCCTCCTTGTAAGGGAGGCGCTCTACCAACTGAGCTATGCGTCCGAAGCGCCCCAAGAGTACGCGATCAGGGGCGGGCCCGACGAACCGGGCCGTAAATGGAAGTTGAGCCGCTGACGTCTCGGGTCATCAGCGGCTCAACACCTCAAGAGTAGATCCCACCCAGGGCATAGGAAAAGCCATGTAACCAGCCTGTTAACGGACCTTTGATGACCCGTAAACTACTTCCTCACGCCGCCGCGTGGAGCTGCCGGAGATGCTCGTCGAGGTCGCGGCCATCGGCGTTGTCGTTGTGCACGGCCCACCGCACGACGCCCGACTTGTCGATGATGTAGGAGGAGCGCCGAGGGGCGCCGGTGCGGTCGTTGAAGACGTCGTAGGCCTGAGTGACCTCACCGTGCGGCCAGAAGTCGGAGAGCACCGAGAAGTTGAGCCGGTCGGTGTCGGCGAACTGCCGCATGGCGTACACCGGGTCGCACGAGATCGCCAGCACCTCGGTGTCGAAGGTGACGAACTCGTCGAGCCGGTCACGCAGGCCGCTCATCTCACCGGTGCACACGCCGGAGAACGCGAACGGGAAGAAGAAGATCGCCACCGCCTTCTTGCCGTGGAAGTCCGAGAGGGTCACGTCGGCACCGAACTGGTCGCGCAGCGTGAAGTCCGGAGCCGGACCACCGATCTCGAGTCCACTCACTGCCCTGCCGCCCTCTCGCCGTTCGACTCTGCCGCCTCGTTGTCCCAGGTGGCCAGCTCGCGCCGGAGCACCTTGCCGGTCGCGTTGCGCGGCAGAGCGTCGGTCACGACGATCTCGCGCGGCACCTTGAAGCGAGCCAGATTCTCCTTGACCCAGTCCTTCAACGCCGCATCGACGTCGCCCTCGGCGCCAGGAACCAGCACCACGAACCCGCGCAGCCGCTTGCCGAAGTCGGCGTCGTCGACCCCGACACAGGCAGCGTCGGCGACGAGCGGGTGGCGGATGAGGCAGTCCTCGACCTCCTGCGGGAAGACGTTCTCGCCGCCGGAGACGATCATGTCGTCGTCGCGGCCCTCGACGTAGAGCCGACCGTCGGGCCCGAACCGCCCGACGTCGCCGGTCGCCATCAGACCGTCGACGACCTCCTTGCCGCCGCCGCTGGTGTAGCCCTCGAAGAGGAGCCCGTTGCCGACGAAGATCCGGCCGGCCTCACCATCGGGCACCGGCACGCCGTCGCCATCGAGGATCTTCATCTGTGTGCCCCACGGAATCTTGCCGGCCGAGGTCGGCGCCTCCCGCAGGTCGACGGGGTCGGCGATCGAGGCGTAGGAGACCTCGGTCGAGCCGTAGATGTTGTAGAGGCTGTCGCCGAACCGGTCCATCCACTCCAGCGCGAGATCGCCCGGCAGCGCCGAGCCGGAGGACGCGACGGCCTTGAGCCGGGATGCGATCCCCTCCAGGTCGTACGCAGCCAGCGTCTCCTCCGGCAGCGACAGGATCCGCTGCATCATGACCGGGATGACCACGAACGAGTCGGCCTGGGTCTCGGCGAGGGTCGCCAGCGCGTCCTCGGGGTCGAACCGGCGGCGCAGGATCATCGTGGTGCCGAGCAGTTCGGCGAAGAGCAGGTGGGCGAGCCCCCAGGTGTGGAAGAGCGGCGCGGCGATGAAGCACCGCCACCCGTCCTTCATCGGCATCCGCGACATCAGCGCGACGGCGGCGTCGAACCCAGCCTCCGGACGCGGCGCCGACTTGGGCGTTCCCGTCGTGCCGGAGGTGAGGATCACGATCCTCCCGTGCCGCTTCGGCGGCGCCACCGGTCGCGCGTCGCCGGAGACCAGCGACTCGAGGGTCTCCCCAGGATCGGCCGAGTCGACCCACGCGACCAGGCGCTCGGCCGAGGCCGCCGAGGACAGCAGCCCGGTGAACTCCTCGTCGTGGATGATCAGGGCGGGCTTGTCCCGCTCCAGCACCCCGACGAGCTGCGGACCGGCGAAGGCGGTGTTGAGGTAGAGCACATCGGCGCCCAGCTTCGCGACCGCCAAGGTCGCGTCGACGAACCCGCGGTGGTTGCGGCACATGATCGCGACCCCGTCGCCCTCACCGACCCCCCGGGCCGCCAGGGCCCGGGCGATCGCGTTGGAGCGGCGGTCGAGCTCGGCGTACGTCAACGAGCCGAGCTCGTCGATGAGCGCGGTGCGCCGCGGGTAGCGGTGGGCGAGTCCGATGAAACCGCCAGCCGGCCCGGTGCCCCAGCGCGCCAGCGCCAGGCCGGTCCGGGCGAGCCCGAGGGGGTTGACCGGCCGGACGATGCCGGAGCCGGCCAGGATCTTCGCCGCGGATCCGGCGGTGCGCGCCTTGGCAGCCGTAGTCGAGAACACCGTTGGGAGTGTAGCCAGGCTCACGCTAGGTCTCCTGTGGGTGTCCAGAGGCACCGAGACTCGCCGGCATCAGACCGGAGTCTTCGGCGCCAGCAGACGCGTCGCGGCCCAGTCCTTGCTCACAGATGCGGTGGTGGTCTGGGACAGTCCGGCGATCGGCGCGGCCTCGGCGATGTCGGCCGGGTCGACCGCGCCAGGGCGGCCCACCTTCGGCGTCAGCAACCAGATGACCCCACCTCCGACGAGGTCGGTCAGCGCGTCGACGAGACCGTCGACGAGGTCGCCGTCGTCGTCGCGCCACCACAGCAGCACGGCGTCCACCACGTTGCCGTAGTCGCTGTCGACCAGGTCCGCGTCGACGGAATCTTCGATGGCGACCCGCAGCTCGTCATCAGTATCGTTGTCCCAGCCCAGTTCCTGGATGACCATGCCGGACTTGAGGCCCAGCCGGTCCGCAGGCCCTGTGGCTGCGGTCGAGCTCACGTGTCGTTCCTCCAAAAGCTTGATGTCCACGCCGCTTGCATGAACTTGGTTGGTGGTAGTCCAGCGGAGAACGCTGGTCCACGCAACCCCACCCGCCTGTCATTCGCTAGATAACGGCGTGTCGGAGGCCTTTCAGGCCCTCGGATCGAGCAGATGGAGCAGTACGTTGCGATCCTGCGCCGTCCCTGCCGACGGGTGCTCGGCGAGGCGGACCTTCGGTCCCTGCCAGTCGTTGGCGGACAGCTCGCGGGAGAGCGAGGCGAGGTGGCCGACCTCCTCGATCGAGCCGCTCCAGCGCGCGGGACCGGCGTGGTCGAGCATCGTGGTGGCGATGGTGAGCACGTCCCCGTCGGAGATGAGCTCGACGATCCGGCCCTGCTGTGGCCAGTCGATCAGGGACGGAGCGGTGACCTCCCACCAGGAGCCGCGAGGCTTCACCGACGTACGATGCGTGTGCCCGTTGAGCCAGAGCACAGCGCTCTCATGACGTGAGACGGTCTGCTCGACCTCGTCGCTGAGCACCCGGCGGTTGCCGCCGGCGCCGCCCATGTCATTGACCAGCGAGGCCACGTCGTGGTGGCTGGCGATCACCGCGAGCCGCTCGTCGTAATCCGTGGAGGCGAGCACGGCATCGAGCCACTCCAGCTGCTCGGCATCGATCGATCCCTGAAAGCCGCCGGCCGGGTTGACCGTGTCGAGGACGACGAAGGTGACCTCGTCGTTGACGTCGTAGCGGTAGTAGGGCTTGCCGCCCGCCTTGAAGCCGTGGCCCGGCGGCTTCGCCTCGTCGTGCACGTGGGAGTCGACGAACTCCTGCAGCGTCGTCTGCCGGCGGCGCCGGTCGGGGGTCACCTCGTACGGCTCGAGCTCGGCCAGCATCCCGAGCGCCACCGGGTCGCCGGAGATCAGCCCGGCGATGAGCTTCGCCTTGGCCTCGTCGGTCCAGTGCTCGGGCATGGCGATCGCCTTCAGGTCGCCGACCGCGATCTCGCCGATGGCGGAGCTGCCCGGCACGGTGCCCTGCAGCAGCCCGTCATGGTTGCCGTTGACCGCCAGCCACGGCACCTCCAGCCCGGGTGAGTCGATCGCCTTGCGCACGGCTTTGAGCAGCCCGGGGACGAGCGGGAAGCCGTGGTCTCCCCGGCGCATGTCGTACGTCTCGCCCTGGGGGTGCCAGAAGCGCTTGTCAGGCAGGGCGGCGACGCCCTCGTAGTGCAGCATGTCGCCGGAGTCGGGGGTCAGCCGGCCGCCGTCGAGCAGGGTCAGATACCAGTCGAGCTCGTTGTACTGCCCGTTGTCGGTGTTGTCGCCGGTCGCGATCGCCAGATCGAGCGGGCCACCGCCGATGGGCCCCTCGGTGATCTCGTTGACCGCCTCGACCATCGCCGCGCCGACCTGTGCGGTCAGCAGCTCCTGGGCCCGGTACGTCCCGATCTCGTCGATCAGCTCGCGGGTCGTGGCGTCGGGGTCCATGAGCCTGTCCAGGACCTCGACCCGCGCCGGCGACTGGTGGTCGCAGATGTGCATGTCGGACAGGTGCGCGACGGTCAGCACCGGGTCGCCCAGATCCTCGGGCCTCCGCGCCAGATCGGTGCGCGAGACGTGGCGCTCCTGCGGCCCTTCGGCCAGACGTACGTAGGTGCCCTTCCGGCCACCCGCGACGATCCGCCCGCTCTCGCTCGTGACACCCATCTAAGCCGCCTCTTCTCCCTCACGACCGGCCGCCGCGGTTCGTGGGCGAACGATACTCCCAGAACGCGGCGGCCGGACCACGGGTCAGCCGGTGCAGACGGTCTCTTGCCGTGGATGTCGCAGGTGACGTCGGAGACACAGGCGCTCGCGCACCTACTCCTCTACCCGGTGGAACCTCAACGTGCGGATCTCGAAGGCGTCCAGCCGGAGCGGGACGACACGATCCTGGCTGGTCACAGCGGTAATCGAGTCCTCCAGCAAGGAGACCTCGCTCACCGTCGCGTACGCAGCCGAAACTCTCAGCTCGCCGCTGGTGCGCGCACCGAGCGACTCGTAGACACGTACGACCAGGTCGCCGGAGCGGTCGGCGGCGAGCTTCACGCTCGAGACCACCAGACCCTCGCCGGAGACGGTCACCAACGGCTCGACCGAACGGGCTCCCGACACAGGACGGGGAGGCGTGTTCAGCGCGGCGCCCGCCTCGGTCGCGGCCGCGACCGAGGCCCCGATGACCAGGCCGTAGCGATGGGTCTGCACGCCCTGGTCGGTCTCCGGGTCGGGGAAGCGCGGCGCGCGCAGGAGCGAGAGCCGCACCTCCGTGGTCAGGGCGGAAGGCCGGGTGACGTCGAAGCCGTACGTCGAGTCGTTGACCAGCGCGACGCCGAACCCAGGTTCCGAAGCCAGCACCCAGCGGTGCATCGAGGTCTCGAACTTCGCCGCCTCCCAGGAGGTGTTGGTGTGCGTCGGGCGGCGGTGGTAGCCGAACTGGGTCTCGGCGAGCGTCTGCTCGGCCTTGACGTCGAGCGGGAAGGCGACCTTGAGGAACTTCTCGGTCTCGTGCCACTCGGTGCTCTGGGAGATGTCGAGCACCCGCGAGCCGGGAGCGAGCGAGAGCACCTGTGTGGTCGAGGAGTCGGCGGAGATGGGGCGCTCGATGACCAGCCCGTCGGGCGTGACCGAGATCGAGGTGACCTCGCGCAGGTCGGTGACCCGGTTGCGGTAGAACCGGTCCACGTCCCAGGCGTCCCACATGTTCGGAAAGTCCTGATGGAGCTGGAGCAGGTTGGCCTCGGCCCCGGCCGGGATCGCGTCGCGTCCGGTCGCCAGATCGAGCGCCGAGGTGATCAGCCCCTCGGCGGAGACGGTGACCTGGACGATGCCGTTGTCCAAGACGTACGCCCCGTCCTGCTCGATCACGGAGACCGCCGCAACGGGCTCGGCCGCCGTGACCGCACCCGAGCGCCCGTCGGCACGCAGCGCGACCGTGCCTTCCCCGGCAAGGGCGGTGAGGGAACGCTCGATCAGGGCCGTGGCCGCCTCCGCGACCCGGGCATATTGGGCAGCAGCCTCGCGGTGGACCCAGGCGATCGACGTGCCCGGCAGGATGTCGTGGAACTGCTGCAGCAGGATCTGCTGCCACAGCGCGTCCAGCTCGTCGTAGGGGTAATCCACCAGCCCACGCAGGGCGGCGGTGGCCGACCACAGCTCGGCCTCGACGAGCAGGTGCTCGCAGCGCCGGTTGCCCTGCTTGGTGAGGTGCTGGGAGGTGAGGGTGGCGCGGTGGAGCTCGAGGTAGAGCTCGCCGACCCACACCGGCGGCTCGGCGAGCTCCGCACGAGCCTCGGAGAAGAAGTCGTCGGGGTGGCGCCAGGACACCTGGGCGGAGCCCTCCAGGTCACGGAGCCGGCGGGCCTTGCCGGCCATCTCGCGGGTGGTTCCGCCACCGCCGTCGCCCCAGCCGACCGGGGCGATCGACCCGGTGGCGAGACGGTTCTCGCGGAACTGGCGCGACGCCTTGGCGACCTCCTGGCCGGAGAGCCGGGAGTTGTAGGTGTCCATCGGCGGGAAGTGGCTCAGGATGCGGGATCCGTCGATGCCCTCCCACTCGAAGGTGTGGTGGGGGAACTTGTTGACCTGGTTCCAGGAGATCTTCTGGGTGAAGAACCACTCGAACCCGGCCCGCTTCATCAGCTGCGGCAGGGCCGGCGAGTAGCCGAAGGAGTCCGGCAGCCAGACGCCACGGCAGCGGATCCCGAACTCGGACTCGAAGAAACGCTGGCCGTAGAGGAACTGCCGCACCAGCGACTCCCCCGACGGCATCGTGGTGTCGGACTCGACCCACATGCCGCCGAGCGGGATGAACCGACCCTCGGCGACCGCGGCCTTGACCTTGGCGTAGACCTCGGGACGATGCTCCTTGAGCCAGGCGTACTGCTGGGCCGACGACATCCCGTAGCGGAAGTCGGGGTCTTCGCCGAGCAGCTCGGTCATCGAGGAGGTGGTGCGGGCGACCTTGCGGATGGTCTCGCGCACCGGCCACAGCCAGGCCGAGTCGATGTGGGCGTGGCCGATCGCGGCGATCTGGTGGGCGGAGTCGTGCGAGGTCGCCTCGAGGACCCCCGTGAGAGCCGAGCGGGCCGAAGCCGCCGTCTCCGCGATCTGCTGCAGGTCGACCCGGTCGAGGGCGTCGTCGATAGCCTGCAGGATGTGGGACTTCCGCGGCCCCTCGGGCAGCTCGACCTGCAGCTCGTGGAGCGCCTCCAGGTCGAGGCAGAGCTCGAAGACGTCCTCCTCGAAGACGGCCAGCTCGATCCGACGGGTCGTGTAGAGCTTCTTGGGCGAGGAGGTCCGGATGTCGCCTTCCTGGGTGGGCAGGAAGGGGTGGTAGTCGAGCAGCACCGGGTTGGCCGCGGCCTCCAGGAAGAGCTCGACCTCTTCACCACCGACCGCCTCCGAAGCCACCAGCACCCACTGGTTGCGCGGGTTGAGGCTCTTGATCGGCTCGCCGTCGGGTGTGTAGACCAGCCCCTCGCACTGGAAGCCGGGCTTGTTGACGTCGAAGCCGAGGTCGCAGACCAGCTCCACCCGCCTACCGGCCCACTCCGCGGGCACCGTTCCGGTGATCCGGAACCAGGTCGTCCCCCAGGCCGGCCCCCAGTCGGTGCCGACCTCGACCTTCTCGTACGTAAGTGCCAACCCCTCCGTAGGAGGGATCGGCTCCCCCGGCAGCTCGTGCCAGTCAACGCTCACTGGCGCCGCGATGGTGTGGACCGCCGGCCACAGGCGCTCCTTGAGGACCCGGCTCACTCGGCCTTCGGTGAGGTGTACGTCGTCGTGCATCAGTGCTCGTCCTCGCTCACTAGAATTCTCACTTCACGGTCGTCTTCAACCTCGCGCCGCAGCGTCGAGGTCCATATATTGCGCGGGTGCCAGCGATTCCGACACCCTCGACGACTGCCCCGTTGCGCTTCGGCGCCAACCACGTGCCCTCATCCGGCTGGTTCTACTCCTGGCTCGACTTCGACGCCGACCAGATCGCGCGCGACTTCGACGACCTCGCCGGTCTCGGCCTCGACCACGTACGCATCTTCCCGGTCTGGCCGTGGATCCAGCCCAACCGCTCGCTGATCCGGTCTTCGGCAGTCGACGACGTGCTCACCACCATCGACCTGGCCGCCGCCCGCGGGCTCGACGTCTGCGTCGACCTGATCCAGGGCCATCTGTCCAGCTTCGACTTCCTGCCCTCCTGGGTGCTCACCCACCACCAGCGCTCGCTCTTCAGCCACCTCGAGGTGCGCGAGGGTCTGCGCACCTACGTCGACGCCCTCGCCGGCGCGGTCGCCTCCAGGGACAACGTCTTCGCGCTGACCCTCGGGAACGAGGTCAACAACCTGTGGCCGTCCAACCCGACGACCATCGCCGAGTCCCGCTCCTGGGCCCAGGAGCTCCTCGAGACCGCGCGCAACGCCGCCCCCGGCCTGCTCTGCCTCCACTCGCTCTTCGACGACGCCTTCTACGCACCCGACCACCCCTTCGGGCCCGCCGACGTCACCACGCTCGGCGACCTCAGCACCGTGCACTCCTGGGTCTTCAACGGCGTCGGCGCGATCGACGCGCCCCTGGGGCCGGCCACGCTCACGCATGCCGACTACCTGGTCGAGCTCGCCGCTGCGTACGCCGCCGAGCCCGGGCGTCCGGTCTGGCTCCAGGAGATCGGCGCTCCCCTGCCGGAGATCGGACCCGACAGCGTGCGCGAGTTCGTCACCGGCACCGTCGACCACGTCGTGCGGAACCCGGCCCTGTACGGCATCACCTGGTGGTGCTCCCACGACCTGGACCGATCGCTGGTCGACTTCCCCGAGCGGGAGTACGACCTCGGTCTCTTCACCGTCGACCACCGGCGCAAGCCTGTCGCCGAAGCGCTGGCCGAGGCGATCGCCGAGCACAGCGGCCCTCGCCCGACACCCACGAAACGACAGCAGCTCGAGTGCCCCGTCGACCTGATCCGCGAACCCGAGCGCCGCGCCGAGGTCGCCCCCGGCAGCGACTTCCACCGCGCCTGGGTACGGGCGCGGTGCGAGGGTCCGGTCGAGATAGTCCCGCCATCGGTCACGAGCTGACCGTCGTCCCGCGGCGATACAACGGGACGTTTCTGTCCGTTACCGATAGGTAGGGCGACAGGAACGTCCCGTCGTATCCGCGAAACCCGTCACGCGACCCAGCGACGGCACCATGGCGAGCAGCGCGACCCCGGTGAGCGCGGCTGCCACCCACACCGGCCCCAGGTCGCCGTGGCCAGACAGGGCTGCCGCACCGATCGCCGGACCCACAACGGCGCCGACGTTGAGCGCCACGGTCGCGTAAGAGCCGCCCATGGTCGGCGCATCGGAGGCCGCGTAGAGCACCCGCGCGATCAGACTGCTTCCGACCGCGAACGCCAGGGCGCCCTGGACGAACACCAGGACGAGCAGTGGCACCGCATGGTCCGCGAGCAGCGCCAGGCTCAGCCAGCCCAGCAGCAGGGCGGGCGAAGCCACGCCGATGGTCAGACGTGGGTACCGGTCGGAGAGCCGCCCGGCAGCGGCGACCCCGACGAAGGAGCCGGCGCCGAACAGCACCAGCGCCAGCGACACCCACACCTCGTCCAGCCCGGCAGTCCCGGTCACGATCGGTGCCAGGAAGGTGAACGCGGCGAAGGTTCCACCGTTGACCAGAGCACCCAGGAGCATCGCGACGAGCAGGCGTGGCGCTCTGAGCTGGGCGAGCTCGGAGACCAAGGAGGGACCAGGCCCATCAGGTGTCCCCCGAGTGCGGGACCGTACGCCGCGGGCGATCCCGAACGCCGCAGGTACGCACAGCAGCGCCACCGCCCAGAACGTCGCACGCCACCCCAGAGCGGCGCCGAGCAGCGCGCCGGCGGGCACGCCGGCGACGGTGGCGAGCGTCGTACCGGAGAGCAGGACCGCGAGCGCGCGTCCCTTCTGGTCGGGGGCCACGAGGCGGGTCGCGGTGCTGAGCGCGACCGCCAGGAACCCGGCGTTCGCGACCGCCGCCACCACCCGGGTTCCGAACAGCACGGCGAAGGACGGTGTGGTCGCGGCGACGACGTGACAGGCGGCGAAGAGCGCCAGGCAGCCGAGGAGCGTGGCCCGTGCGGGCCACCGGCGGGCGAAGGCGGCCATGGCCGGCGCGCCGAGGACCATCCCGACGGCGAAGGCGGACGTGAGCAGGCCGGCGGTCCCCACCGAGACGTCGAGGTCGGCGGCGATGTCCGGCACGAGGCCGGCGAGCATGAATTCAGAGGTGCCCATGGCGAAGACCGCCAGGGCAAGCAGGTAGAGCGCGAGAGGCATGAGAGAACTCCGAGGCAGAAACGGACGGAAGGCGTCTCGTCACCACGGCCAGCACCCCACGGATGCAGATCAATCGCCCACGCCGGAAAAGGCGGCAGGGCGGAGAACTAGAACCTCAGTGGTTCAGGGGGCTGACGGCGTGACCGAAAGCCCCCGGAGTGTCTGCTTCGGGGCTCGACATGGTCCGCAGGCTACCGCAGCGCCCGGCCGGCGTAGGCCACCTGGCGGTCGGCAGCCTGGCTGCGCTTCCACGTACGGAAGCTGTCCTCGCTGTTCCCACGGCGCCAGTAGCCGGAGATCGACAGGTCGCCACGTGGCACCCCGCGATCGCGCAGCAGGTAGGGACGGATCCGCTGCATCGTGACCTCGGCCTCGCCGTGCACGAAGGCGTGCACCCGGCCGAGCAGCCAGGGCAGCTCGCGGACGACGGCATCCAGGGGTGGGTCGACGGTGGCGTCCAGCCAGCGCACCTCGACCCCGGCCGGCGCCTCGACCTGCTGGAGGTGCTCCGCGGAGGGCACCTCGATCACGGCATAGCCCACGGCGTCGGCCGGCAGCGCCGCCAGCGCCGCCCGGATCGCGGGCAGACCGGACTCGTCGCCGACGAGCAGGTGCCAGTCGGCGGCCGGGTCCGGAGCGTACGTCCCGCCCGGCCCGCGCACGGTGAGCACGTCACCGGGACCGGCAGTCGCCGCCCACCGGCCGGCGACGCCCTCGTCGCCGTGGTGCACGAAGTCGATGGCCAGGGTGCCCTCGGCGACCGAGGGGTCCAGCGCCGTGTAGGTGCGGCAGACGGTCGAGCCGTCGATGACCGGGATCTCCAGACGCACGAACCGGTCGGTGCACACGCTGCCATCGAACGCGGAGAGGTCCTCGGCGCGGAAGTGGACGCGGGTCATCCCAGCACTGAGACGCCGGGTCGAGGTGACCACGACCCTCGTCTCCGGCTTTGACTCCGGCTTCACCGCGCGAAACATGAGGGGAGCCTAACCTAATTTCCGGGAAATGCGGATGACGGCCCGCGCACTACCCTAGAGTTGCGCCGTGCTCTACTCCGCCGGGTTCGAGTTCGAGTATGCCCTGGTGACGGAGTCACCCGACGTAGGCGCGGGCACGTTTCGCGACATGGGCACCTTCCATGACTTCGTGGATCTCGACTTCGACACCCTCCAACGCGCCCTTGCCGACGGCTCCGGCACCACCGACGAGGACCTCGTCCGCGGTGACCTGGGGATCAAGAGCGGCTACTGGTACCTCGAGGGCGACGAGCGGTTCGACGCCGACGGCACCTTCACGTCGATGCTGGTCAAGGGGGTGGAGATCCGCACCCCGGTCTGCTCGAGCACCACCGAGGCCGCCGGCCGGCTGATCGATCTGCAGGACGACATCTCCAAGCGCCTCGCTCCCATCGGCCTGCACCTGGGCATCGTCGGCTTCAACCCGATCCGCGAGGCGTACGTCCTCGACCCGCCGCTCAACGAGTGGGAGCAGAAGATGCGGGCCGAGCATCGTGAGTACGACCACGCCGAGGTCTCCAACCTGAGCTACGGCCCCGACATCAACCTCTCCTTTCCCGGGCTCTCCGCGGAACAGGTCGTCGAGGTGACCCGTCGGCTGACCTACTACAGCCCCTTCATGGTGCCGTTCAGCTTCAGCTCGCCCTTCCACGCCGGGCGGGCGTGGCGGGGCCCCAGCAAGCGCACCTACGAGCGCACCTGGCGGCGCGTCGCGGCGCGCTGCTTCGTCAAACCGCCCGCCGGCGCGGAGCCCACCATGGTCCACCCGCCGCGGATCCCGCGCGAGGAGGGACGCATCGAGTTCAAGGCCTACGACGCCTTCCTCTCCCGCGACCTTCTACTTGCCGGCGCGGCGCTGACGCTCGGCGTCTGCCTCGCCGGCGACCTGCCTGGACTTGCCGACAAACCCAGCCGTGACCTGCACCAACGCTCCGCGACCGACGCGTTCGCCGACCCGGAGATCGCCGCCGGTGCGCGCGACGTGCTCGCGGCCGCACGCCGAGCGCTCTCCGGCATGCCGGAGGCCGGCCACCTCGACTGTCTGGACCAGTTGCTGAGCGCGGGGCGCACCCCAGCCGATAGCCTTCTGGACGAATATTCGCGCACAGGCCTGATGTACCTCCCGGAAGGACTTCGTTGACTGATCTCCCCGCCGACCTGACCGCTGACCAACTCATGACTCAGCCCGCAGAGGCCGACGTGGCGATCTGTGGAGCAGGCCCGATCGGCGCTGCGACAGCCACCTTCCTGGCCCGGCCCGGCCTGCGCGTGGTCCTCATCGACCACGACCCCGCCGACGACCCAGCCCACGTGGCGACCTACCGCTATGCGGGCGGCAGCATCCGGTGGACGTGGCCCGATCCGGTGAAGCGCGAGATGACGACCCAGACCGAGCAGTTCATCCGCGGGGCCGCGGCCGGCGCGGACCTGGACATGATCGATAACACCTACCACCTGCTGCACACCGGAGAGCACATCCCCGCGCTCAACGTCTCCGCGACCGGGCTCGTCGGGCTCCTGCGCGACCAGGCGCAGGAAGCGGGAGCGACGTTGGTCGACGCGCTCGTCACCGGCGTACGCCCTGACGGCAGCGGTCATGTGGTCGAGACCTCGCGCGGCGCGATCCGCGCCCGCCGGGTCCTGGGCGCGATGGGCGCGGCGAACGCCTCTATGTTCCCGCAGGTCAGCGCGGAGGCCGAGAAGCGCCAGCTGTTCGTGCTCGACCTCCCGGTTCCCCCCGAACGGGAGCAGCTGCCCCACACGATCGTGCCGATCGGCGACGGCTTCGGCTACGTCTTCGTGAAGCTCATCGACGGCCAGCTGCGCGTCGTCGTCGGGCAGGAGGACATCGTCGAGGACGAGGACACCTCCGGCCCCGTCGACCACTGGAAGGAGATCCTCGACAGCGGGCTCGCCACGACGCTCCCCTGGCTCCGCGATGCCCGCGTCGACGACATCCTCTGGGGCGTCGACACCGCACAGAAGACGCTGGTGGTCGACGAGCCCAGCCCAGGCGTCCTCGTCGCCAACTGCGGCAGCGCCATCCGCTCCGCGGCCTGGCTGGGACGTACGCTCGCCGAGCGGCTCGCGGCTTAACCGTCGAGCTCGGCCCGGGTCGGCGGGTTGGCACCAGCGCGCGAGACGGTGACTGCCGCCGCCCGGACGCCGTGGGCGAGCACCTCGCTACGGTCGCGCTCGAAGTCGTCCCAGAGCGCGTCGACCAGGCCCGCGGAGAAGGTGTCGCCGGCGCCGATGGTGTCCACGACGGTCACCTTCTCGGCCGCGACGTCGATCCGCTCGGATGCGGTGATCCAGCTGGCGCCGTCGCCGCCGCGGGTCACCGCGACCGCACCGGCACCGAGCTCGAGCAGCCGCGCGGCCGCCTTGTCGAGCCCGATCCCGGGGTAGAGCGTCTCCAGGTCCTCGTCGCTCGCCTTGACCACATCGGCGTACGCCGCCGCCCGCTCGATCCGCGAGACGACCTCCTGGCCGGTTCCGGTCAGCGTGGGGCGCATGTTGATGTCGTAGAGGACCCGGACGGAGTCGGGGAGCCTGTCGAGCAGCGCGAAGACCGTCTCGGCGCCCGGCGACAGCACCGGCGCGAGCGAGCCGACGTGGACGAATCGCGGCGTCCCCACCGCGATCTCGCCGAGCTTCCACTCCAGGTCGAAGACGTACGTCGCTGACCCGTCCGCCGTGATGGTGGCCTGCGCGGTCGAGGTGCGGGTCAGCACGTGCGGGTCGCACGCCATCCGGACCCCGGAGTCGGCCAGGTGGGCGGCCAGCGCCTGCCCACGAGCGTCGTCGGCGTAGGAGGCCACGTAGCGCACCGGACGGCCGAGCCGGCCCAGCGCGACCGCGACGTTGGCGCCGCTCCCGCCGGGGTGGTCCCGGGTCACGCCATCGGCCGTCGTGACCACGTCGACCAGTGCCTCACCTACCACCAAGACGTCAGCAGCGGCATTGTCACGATCCAGGCTAGTCACGGCGGCAGATTAGCAACTCGGCGCACGAACGAATTTTCCGGGGTTGACCAGCAGAAATCGCCTACTGTCCAGTAACCCACCGCGGGTGGGTGACCGCTCTCGACCGCGTGCGACCATTGAGGATGTGACCGAAGAATCCACCGAGACGACTGGTGGTCCGCAGGGCCCGACCCCCGCCCAGCCGACCGTAATCCACGAGGGTCTACCGACCCAGCTTCCGGACATCGATCCCGAAGAGACCAGTGAGTGGCTCGGCTCGTTCGACGCGATGCTCGAGTCGAGCGGACGCGAGCGAGCCCGCTACATGATGCTGCGTCTGCTGGAGCGAGCCCGAGAGAAGTCCGTCGGGGTCCCCGCACTGCGCAGCACCGACTACATCAACACCATCCCCTCCGACCGAGAGCCGTGGTTCCCGGGCGATGAGGACATCGAGCGACGCATCCGGGCCTTCATCCGCTGGAACGCCGCCGTCATGGTCTCCTCCGCCAACCGCAAGGGCCTGGAGGTGGGCGGCCACATCGCCACCTACCAGTCCTCCGCGAGCCTCTACGAGGTCGGCTTCAACCACTTCTTCCGCGGCAAGGACCACCCCGGTGGCGGCGACCAGGTCTTCATCCAGGGCCACGCCTCCCCCGGCATCTACGCGCGTGCGTTCCTCGAGGGCCGGCTCAACGAGGAGCAGCTCTTCCGCTTCCGCCAGGAGGTGCAGCACGGCGTCGGCCAGGGCATCTCGTCCTACCCGCACCCGCGTCTCATGCCCGACTTCTGGGAGTTCCCGACGGTCTCGATGGGCCTGACCGGGATCAACTCGATCTACCAGGCGCGGTTCAACCGCTACCTGCAGAACCGCGGCGTCAAGGACACCTCCGACCAGCGCGTGTGGGCCTTCCTCGGCGACGGCGAGATGGGTGAGCCCGAATCGCTCGGCGCCATCCGGGTCGCCGCCCGCGAGGAGCTCGACAACCTGGTCTGGGTGATCAACTGCAACCTGCAGCAGCTCGACGGCCCGGTGACCGGCAACGGCAAGGTCATCCAGGAGCTGGAGTCCAACTTCCGCGGCGCCGGCTGGAACGTCATCAAGGTCATCTGGGGCCGCGAGTGGGACCAGCTGCTCGCCAAGGACGTCGACGGCACCCTGGTCAACAAGATGAACTCCACCCCCGACGGCCAGTTCCAGACCTACTCGGTCGAGACCGGTGCCTACGTCCGGGAGAACTTCTTCGGCTCCGACCCGCGCCTGCGCAAGATGGTCGAGCAGATGAGCGACGAGCAGATCCGCAAGCTCCCCCGCGGCGGCCACGACTACCGCAAGGTCTACGCCGCCTTCGACGCGGCCACCAAGACCGTCGGGCAGCCGACCGTCATCCTGGCCCACACCATCAAGGGCTGGACGATCGACGCTCTGGAGGGCAAGAACGCCACCCACCAGATGAAGAAGCTGACCATGGCGGACCTGAAGAAGTTCCGCGACCGTCTGCTCCTGCCGATCTCCGACAAGGAGCTCGAGGCGACCTACGAGCAGACCGGCGCGGCGCCGTTCTTCAACCCGGGTCCCGAGTCGGCCGAGATCGAATACATGATGGAGCGCCGCAAGCAGCTCGGCGGCCCGCTCCCCCAGCGCCGGGTCGAGTTCAAGCCGCTCACCCTGCCGGGCGAGAAGGTCTACGCCGAGCTCAAGCAGGGCTCCGGCAAGAACAAGATCGCCTCCACCATGGCCACCGTCCGACTCCTCAAGGACTGGATGCGTGACCCGGAGATCGGCAAGCGCATCGTGCCGATCGCGCCCGACGAGTACCGTACCTTCGGCATGGACGCGATGTTCCCGAGCGCGAAGGTCTACAACCCGGGTGGTCAGCAGTACGAGAGTGTCGACCGGAAGTTGTTGCTCTCCTACAAGGAGTCCGCGCAGGGCCAGATGCTGCACGAGGGCATCTCGGAGGCGGGGGCGATGGCCTCGGCGACCGCTGCCGGCACGGCGTACGCCACCCACGGCGAGCCGATGATCCCGTTCTACATCTTCTACTCGATGTTCGGGTTCCAGCGCACCGGTGACTCGATCTGGGCGATGGCCGACATGATGGGCCGCGGCTTCCTGGTCGGCGCCACCGCCGGTCGCACCACGCTGACCGGTGAGGGCCTCCAGCACGCCGACGGTCACTCGCCGCTGCTGGCGGCGACGAACCCGGCGGTCGTGCACTACGACCCCGCGTTCGCCTACGAGGTCTCGCACATCATGCAGAGCGGCCTCGAGCGGATGTACGGCACCTCCGAGGAGCACCCGCACGGCGAGAACGTCATCTTCTACCTGACGGTCTACAACGAGCCGGTCAGCCAGCCCAAGGAGCCCGAGAACGTCGACCTCGAGGGCATCCTGAAGGGCATCCACCAGGTCTCGACCGCCGAAGGCGAGGGCCCGAAGGTCCGCCTGCTGGCCTCCGGCGTCGGGTTCCCGTGGGTCGAGGAGGCTGCCCGCATCCTCGAGGAGGACTGGGGCGTCAAGGCCGACACCTGGTCGGTCACCTCGTGGAACGAGCTCGCTCGCGACGCCATCGAGGCCGAGCAGTGGAGCCTCAACCACCCCGGTGAGACCCCGCGCACGCCGTACGTCACCGAGAAGCTCTCGGCGTCCAACGGCCCCGTCGTCGCGGTCTCCGACTACATGCGGGCCGTCCCGCTGCAGATCGCCCGCTGGGTGCCCGACGACTACCGCGTCCTCGGTGCCGACGGGTTCGGCTTCGCCGACACCCGCCCGGCCGCGCGTCGCTTCTTCCAGATCGACGCCCAGTCCGTCGTCGTCCAGGCCCTCCAGGCGCTGGCCGAGGCCGGCGAGATCGACGCCGCGTTGGTGAAGAAGGCCTTCGACACCTACCGGATCGACGACCCTACGTCGACGAAGGGCATCATGCAGGAGGGCGGAGACGCCTGAGCGTCAGTCCGTCAGGTCGGGGGCTCGGAGCGACTGTTCCGGGCCCCCAGCCGCATCTCCAGGTGGAAGGATCAGCAGTGTGACCAATCAGGCGACCCTCGATACGCGTCGGCGGACGGCAACGGCGCTGCGGCGCGCGACCGGCCGGCTGGCGACGGCCGCCACGTCGCGTATGGACGACGCGATGCCGTGGTTCAAGGACCTCTCCGCGAAGAACCGCTCGCTCGTCGGCCTGATCGTGCAGGCGGGCATCAAAGAGTTCGTGGGCTGGTATGGCGGTGGTGCCTCCGCCGACACCGCCAAGCCCGACCTGGCAGCGTCGATGTTCGGCGTCGCGCCCCGTGCGCTGACCGGCATCATCACGCTCCAGCAGACCGTGGACCTCGTCCGCCTCTCCATCGAGGTGGTCGAGGCCAACATCGACCACCTCCTCGGGCCCGAGGACGCCGCCGACGTCCACGAGGCGATCGGCCGCTATGCCCGCGAGGTCGCCTTCGCCACCGCCGAGGTCTACGCCCGCGCCGCCGAGCAGCGCGGCGCCTGGGACGCCCGGCTCGAGGCGCTCGTGGTCGACGCGGTCCTGCGCGCCGAGACCGACGAGGTCGTCCTCTCCCGAGCCAGCGCGCTCGGCTGGGACGCCGACCTGCCGCTGTGCGCGGTGCTGGGCCACGCCCCCGACGGCGTCCGCCTCGACGCCGCCATGGAGGAGGTACGCCGCCGCGCCCGCGCCCACGACCTGCACACCCTGTGCGCGGTCCAGGGTGACCGCCTCGTGGCTCTGCTCGGCGGCATCGAGGACCCGCTGGAGGCCGCCGAGCGCATCGCCGACCTCTTCGCCGACGGTCCCGTCGTGGTCGGACCGATGGCGGCCGGGCTCGCCACCGCCGCCGACTCCGCCCGCGCCGCGCTCTCCGCCTACCGAGCCGCACCCGGCTGGCCCGACGCGCCTCGCCCGGCACGCAGCCAGTCGTTCCTGCCCGAGCGTGCCCTGGCAGGCGACGCGTGGGCCCACCGCTACCTGATCGAGAATCTCTATCGGCCACTGGTGGAGGCCCGCAGCACCCTGATCGAGACGCTGGCGGCGTACTTCGCCGCCGGAGGCGGCCTCGAGGCCACCGGGCGCACGCTCTTCGTGCACCCCAACACCGTGCGCTACCGGCTCAAGCAGGTCGCGGAGCTCACCGGGTTCCTCCCGACCGACTCCCGTGACGCTCTCGCCCTCCAGGTTGCCCTGATTCTCGGCCGGCAACAGGACCACTGAGTCTGGCAGCGACGCAAGTTGTAGAACCCCTACAAGATTGCGTGATAGATATTCGTTGCCGCTGAAGGTGAACCGACCCCCCTCCAGACGGGACTATCGTTGCGTGCTCGTCATTGTCGCCCCAGGACAAGGTGCTCAGACACCAGGATTCCTCACCCCGTGGCTGGAGGACCCCGCTTTCGCCGCTCGTATGGAGTGGCTCTCAACCGTCGCAGGCATCGACCTGATCGACTACGGCACCAATGCCGACGCAGAGACCATCCGCGCCACCGAGATCGCCCAGCCGCTGCTGGTCGCCACCGGCCTGGTCGCAGCGCTCGAGCTCTTCCCGCAGCCCGCGGACGCCTTCGGCAAGATCGGGGCCGTCGCCGGCCACAGCGTCGGTGAGATCACCGCCGCCGCGGGCGCACGCGCGATCAGCGCCGAGCAGGCGATGGTGCTCGTCCGCGAGCGGGGCAAGGCCATGGCCGAGGCCGCCGCGAAGACGCCGACCGGCATGACCGCGGTCCTCGGCGGCGTCCGCGAGGAGGTGCTGGCCGCGATCGAGAAGCACGGCCTCACCCCCGCCAACGACAACGGCCCCGGCCAGATCGTCGCCGCGGGCACCCTCGAGCAGCTCGAGGCCTTCGCCGCCGATCCGCCCGCCAAGGCCCGGCTGATGCCGCTCAGTGTCGCCGGCGCCTTCCACACCAAGCACATGGAGCCCGCCGTCGGCCACCTCGCCCGGCTGGCCCAGAGCGTCTCGACCCACGACCCGCGTACGCGCCTGATCAGCAACAAGGACGGCCAGATCGTCCACGACGGCGCCAAGGCGCTGGACCGGATCGTCGGCCAGATCGCCAACCCGGTGCGCTGGGACCTCTGCCTCGACACCATGTCCGACATCGGCGTGACCGGCATCTTGGAGATGCCGCCGGCCGGCACCCTGACCGGGATCGCCAAGCGCGCCCTCAAGGGTGTCGAGACCTTCGCCCTGAAGACTCCCGACCAGCTCGAGGACGCCCGCGCGTTCGTCGAGAAGCACGGCGAGGCCAACCCGATCGAGACCACGCCGACCTGGCGCATGGTCGTCTCCCCGTCCAAGGGCACCTTCAAGCTCTCCGAGACCGTGTCCGGGGTCGACGTGATTCCGTCCGGCGCCGAGATCGGCGCCATCGCCAGCCTCCGCGACACGATCGCGATCACGTCCGCCCACGGCGGCGAGGTCATAGAGTGGCTCGTCGAGGACGGCGACCTCGTTTCCCCCGGTCAGCCGCTGCTGCGTCTGCACCCGACAGGAGTCCAGCACTCGTGATCTCAGCCCCGACAGGTTCCCCGCACGCCCGCATCCTCGGCGTAGGCGGCTATCGCCCCACCCGGGTGGTCCCCAACAGCGAGATCGTCGATCTGATCGACTCCTCCGACGAGTGGATCCGCACCCGTTCCGGCATCACCGAGCGTCGCTGGGCGGGCGAGGAGGAGACCGTACAGATGATGTCGGTCGCCGCGTCCCGCAAGGCGCTCGAGCACGCCAAGATCGGCATCGATCAGATCGACTGCGTCATCGTCGCCACCGTCAGCCACATGCGCCAGACGCCCGCAGTCGCCGCGCTGGTCGCCGACGAGCTCGGTGCCGACCACCCGGCCGCCTTCGACATCTCGGCGGCCTGTGCCGGCTTCTGTCACGGCATCGCGATGGCGAGCGACTTCATCCGCGGTGGCAGCGCCCGCAACGTACTCGTCATCGGTGTCGAGCGCCTCTCCGACATCACGAACCCGCACGATCGTGGGACCGCCTTCATCTTCGCCGACGGCGCGGGCGCCGCGGTCGTCGGCCCGAGCGATGAGCCCGGGATCGGCCCGGTCGTGTGGGGTTCCTCGGGTGACAAGGCCAACCACATCCAGACCCCCGACTGGTTCGAGGCGAACGAAGCCAAGGAGACTCCCTGGCTGACGATGGAGGGCAACGCTGTCTTCCGCTGGGCCTCCTTCGCGATGGCCAAGGTCGGTCAAGAGGCGCTCGAGAAGGCCGGCATCACCGCCGACGAGCTCGACTGCTTCGTCCCGCACCAGGCCAACATGCGCATCGTCGACGCCCTGGCCCGCTCCATGAAGCTTCCGGAGTCGGTCAAGATCGCCCGCGACATCGCGACCATGGGCAACACGTCGGCCGCCTCGGTCCCGCTTGCCCTTGAGCGGATGATCGAGGAGGGTCAGGCTGAGTCGGGCGACACCGCCCTGCTCATCGCGTTCGGCGCCGGACTGGTCTACGCAGCCCAGGTCGTCGTCGTTCCGTAGTCTCGCACCACCCCAGAGTTTCACCACACAAAAATCCGAGAGGAAGCACCACATATGGCCACCACCGAAGAGATCCGCTCCGACCTCGCCGAGATCGTCAACGAGGTCGCCGGCATCGATGTCGCCGACGTTCAGCTCGACAAGTCCTTCGTCGATGACCTCGACGTCGACTCGCTGTCCATGGTCGAGGTCGTCGTCGCTGCCGAGGAGAAGTTCGGCGTTTCCATCCCCGACGAGCAGGTCAAGAACCTCAAGACCGTTGGCGACGCGGTGAGCTTCATCGAGAAGGCTTCCGCGAACGCCTGACGCGCCCCGGCGGCTCGGCCAACCCTCCCAGGCCGAGCCGCCGGATCTGCTTCACCTGACCCAACGCGCCAACACCTCACACGGAGACCACATGAGCAGCCGCACCCGAGTCGTCGTCACCGGACTGGGCACCACCAACCCGGTAGGCGGAGATGTAGCCACCACCTGGGATGCCTTGATCGCCGGCCGCTCCGGCATCCGCGAGCTCACCGAGGAGTGGGCCCAGGACCTTCCCGTACGCATCGCCGGCCGTGTCGCCGTCGAGCCGTCCGAGGTTCTGGAGAGGGTCAAGGCCCGGCGCCTGGACCGCTCCGCGCAGTTCGCCGTGGTCGCCGCGGCCCAGGCCTGGAAGGACGCCGGCTTCGAGGGCACGGCCACCGAGGCCGGCCTCGATGGCGAGCGCCTCGGTGTCGCTGTCGCCACCGGCATCGGCGGCGTCACCACCCTGCTCGACAACTACGACACGCTTCTGGCCAAGGGGCCGCGCCGGGTCAGCCCGCTTGCCGTCCCGATGCTGATGGCCAACGCCTCGGCAGCCAACATCTCGTTGATCTACGGCGCCCGCGCCGCGGCTCAGACCCCGATCTCTGCCTGTGCCTCCGGCTCCGAGGCGATCGCCCTGGCCGCCGACCAGATTCGTCTGGGCCGCGCCGACGTCGTCCTCGCCGGTGGCACCGAGGCAGCGATCCACCCGCTGCCGATGGCCGCGTTCGCCAACATGATGGCCCTGTCCAAGACCGCCTCCGGTCCCGATGGTGGCGACCCGACCGCGGTCAGCCGCCCCTGGGACACCGGCCGCGACGGCTTCGTACTCGGTGAGGGCGCCGGCATCGTCGTGCTCGAGACGCTCGAGCACGCCCAGGCCCGCGGCGCCCGGATCTACGCCGAGGTCCTCGGCGCCGGCGTGACCGCCGACGCCCACGACATCGCCCAGCCCGACCCCCAGGGTCGTGGCGGCAGCCGCGCCATCAAGCGCGCGCTCGAGGACGGCGACATCGACCCGAACACCATCGTCCACGTCAACGCCCACGCGACCTCGACCCCTCAGGGCGACATCGCCGAGGGCTTGATGCTCCACGCCACCCTCGGCAAGCAGGTCGAGAACGTCGTGGTCACCTCGACCAAGTCGATGACCGGCCACCTGCTCGGTGGCGCCGGAGCCCTCGAGACCGTCGCGACCGTTCTGGCGATCCACCACCGCCAGTCGCCGCCGACGATCAACCTCGACAACCTCGACCCCGCGGTCGAGCTCGACATCGCCACCAAGGCCCGCGACCTGCCGGTCGGCGACATCGCGGCCCTCAACAACTCCTTCGGTTTCGGTGGCGCGAACGTAGCGGTCGTCTACGGAAGCATCTGATGACCATCACGGCGCCTGCTCCCGCGAGAAAGCAGCAGAAGCTTCCTCGCGACCAGGACCCGCGGAACCCGCTGACCCGCCTCAGGGCGCTCTTCGACGAGGGCACCGTCCAGCTCATCTCCCCCGACGACGACTCCGGCATGCTGGCCGCCGTCGGCGAGCTGAACGGCACCCGGGCGGTCGCCTTCTGCTCGGACGCCACCGTCATGGGCGGTGCGATGGGCGACCTCGGCTGCCGTGTGGTCGTCGACGCCTACCACCGCGCGATGACCGACGGCATCCCGATCATCGGCCTGTGGCACTCCGGCGGCGCCCGGCTGGCCGAAGGCGTACTCTCCCTGCATGCGGTCGGCCGCATCTTCCACGCGATGACGCAGGCCAGCGGCAAGATCCCGCAGATCTCGGTCGTCCTCGGCCCGGCAGCCGGCGGCGCCGCCTACGGTCCGGCCCTCACCGACGTCGTCATCCTCGGCCCCGAAGGCCGCATCTTCGTGACCGGTCCCGACGTCGTACGCTCCGTGACCGGTGAGGACGTCGACATGCTCCGCCTCGGTGGTCCCGAGCCGCACGGCCGCCGCTCCGGCGTCGTGCACATCCTGACCGAGTCCGAGCGCGAGGCGCTCGACAAGGCCCGCACGGTCGCCTCTCTCCTCGGCTCCCAGGGTGGCCTCGACGTCGCCGCGGTCGAGGACAAGGACCTCGCCGAGCAGCTGCCCGAGTCGAAGAAGCGCGCCTACGACGTGCACCCGCTGGTCGAGAACATCCTCGACGAGGGCACCGCGCAGGAGCTGCACGCCCGCTGGGCCCCCAACATCGTCACCGCCCTCGGTCGCTTCGGCGGCCGCACCGTCGGCGTCGTCGCCAACAATCCGCTGCGGCTCGGCGGCTGCCTCGACTCCCTCTCCGCGGAGAAGGCCTCCCGGTTCGTACGCCTCTGTGACGCCCTCGGCGTCCCGCTGATCGTCGTCGTCGACGTCCCCGGCTACCTGCCGGGCGTCGGCCAGGAGTGGGACGGCGTCGTCCGCCGTGGCGCCAAGCTGCTGCACGCCTTCGGGGAGTGCGTGGTCCCCCGGGTCACCCTGGTGACCCGCAAGACCTACGGTGGCGCCTACATCGCCATGAACGCGCGTTCCCTCGGTGCGACCAAGGTCTTCGCCTGGCCGGGCGCGGAGGTCGCGGTCATGGGCCCGGTCGCCGCGATCCGCATCCTGCACCGCCGCAAGCTCGCCGAGGTCGCCCCCGACCTCCGTCCTCAGGTCGAGGCGGAGCTCGCGGCCGAGCACGAGCGTCTCGCCGGCGGTGTCGACAAGGCTGTCGAGATCGGTGTCGTGGACGAAGTCATCGAGCCGTCGGCGACCCGCGGCGCGATCGCGGCCGCCTTCGAGGAAGCGATCCAGACCGTCGGCGTCCGCCGCGGTGCTCATGGCAACATCCCACTCTGACCGACACCGTTCAGACACAGACTGAGGCCCCGGAGCTCGCGCTCCGGGGCCTCAGTCGTCGTCGGCCGTGCTCTGCGGCCGACGGGGTCGCTCAGACGACCTGGTGCAGCCAGCGTACGGGGGCACCCTCCCCCGCGTGACGGAACGTCTCCAGCTCGTCGTCCCACGGCTTGCCGAGGAGCTTGTCGACCTCGAGCTCGAGCGTGGTGTCACCGAGGGCCGCCTTGACGACCGCGGCCTTGAGCCGGTCCTCCGGGATCATGATGTCGCCGTGCATCCCGGTGACGGCATGGAAGACGCCGAGGTCGGGGGTGAAGGAGTAGCGCGCGCCCTCAGAGGTCGACGTGCCGTCCTCGGTGACCTCGAAGCGCAGGTGCGTCCATCCCTTCAGCGCCGACGCGATCGCCGCTGCTGAACCGACCGCACCGGACCAGAAGAGCTCGGCTCGGTAGGTGCCGGCCTGGGCGGGCTGCGCCGTCCAGTCGAAGTTCACCGGCACACCTAGCACCCCCGCGACGGCCCATTCGATGTGAGGGCAGAGCGCGGAGGGAGCCGAATGCACGAACACAACGCCTCGTGCGATGCCACGCGAGGCGCTCGGGTCCTTGATCTGAGTGGTCACCGAATATCTCCTTCGTTGCGGCGCGAGCTACGCCTTCCCCAGCGGGCTCGATCATGCGTGAAGGAACATTTCGGTGATCACACGGATGTAGTTGTACGTCTATTCTTACCTACCGCGCCCAGGATCTCCAGTATCGGAGCAAAACGGCCAGTGGCGACCGGCATAGCTGCCGATCGCCACTGATTGCGCGTTGGAGGCGGACCTCAGTCCCTCTCGACCGTCTTCTCGAGGACCTCGGCCCGCGCCGCGGCGTCGGTGATCTCCTCGGAGTCGATCGCGTAGGTGCGGTGGAACCAGGTCAGCGCGTCCTTGTCCCGGCCGGCGTCCTGGAGCGTGTCTGCGTACGCGTAGCGCAACCGCACGACCCAGGCCTCGCGGCCCTTGTTGTTGAGCGGCGACTGCTCGAGGATCCGCAGGGCAGCGTCGAACTGACCCATGTCCCGACGAGCACCGGCCTCGACGATCGTCATCTCGGCCTTCGCCGGCGCCTCGAAGTTCGCCACCGACGGGCTGTGTGCGAGCTTGATCGCCTGCTCGGGCTGACCGAGCGCGCGGTGGCAGTCCGCCATGATCGGCAGGTACGCCGTCGCGCCGTTCATCCGCTTCGCCGCACGCAGCTCGGCGAGCGCCTCGGAGTAGTGGCCGGCAGCGTACGCAGCCTCGCCCAGCGCCTCACGAATCACAGCGATCCGCTGCGTACGCGACTTCGCCGCCTTCGCGTGCTGGTAGGCAAGCTCGGGGTCGGAGTCGATGAACATGTCGGCAGCGACCAGGTGGCGGGCGATCCGTGCCGCCAGCTTTTCGGGGAGGCCTCGCAGCTGAGCCGAGATCGCACGATCCAGCTCCTTGCCGGTCACCTCTTCCGGCAGCTCCGGACCGTCGTAGATCCGCTGATCCGCCGTACGCTCCTCGCGCGGCTCGTCGAAGCGACGCTGCGGCTTGCCACCGGGCTTGCCGCCACGGTCCTTGGAGTAGCCACCCTTGCGGTCGCTGCTGCCACCACGCTTCGGGCCGTCAGAGCGCTTCGGGCCGTCAGGGCGGCCGCCGGCGCGGGGGCCGCTGCGTCCGGTCGATGGCTTGCCGTCGCGACGCTCGTCGCCTCCGCGGCCACCGTCACGACGCTGGTCGCCTCCGCGACCTCCGCCGCCAGCGGCGCCATCACGGCGATCGCTGCTCCGACCAGCACCCGGCCGACCGCCACTCGGTCGACCAGCGCTCGGCTTGCCGTCACCCGATCGGCCGCCACGGCCGCCGGTGGACGACGACCCTGAGCTCTTCGGACGCCCGGGGCGTCCGGCGGGCTTTCCGCCTCTGTTGCTACGGCGCTCGTCAGCCATAGCTGCCTTCCTCACTGCTGCGTAACCGCAGCCGAATTCGAACGATCCGCAGATCAATTCGCCAGTAAAAGCAGTAGAGGCCGCCCAAAAGGGCGGCCTCTACCTGAAATTTTGTCCGGCGGCGTCCTACTCTCCCACAGCCTCTCGGTTGCAGTACCATCGGCGCTGAAGGGCTTGACTTCCGGGTTCGGGATGGGACCGGGTATTTCCCCTTCGCTATGGCCGCCGTAACTCTATCGACTCACCCCCGCACTCATCTGCCGGCGCTTTCGCTGCCGTGCAGAGCTGCTTGGGGTGGCCAAGCCATTGTTCAGTTCTAGCATTTGTTGCTAGTGTTGGTGTGGACGCGAACAGTCTCATCAAAGATGCAGTCTTCGATGGTTGTTGTTTTTGTTGAGGGTTTATGAAAGATAAGCCCTCGGCCTATTAGTACCGGTCGGCTGGGCATCACTGCTGTACACCTCCGGCCTATCAACCCCATAGTCTGTAGGGGGCCTTAACCCATAAAGGGTGGGAAACCTCATCTTGAAACGTGCTTCCCGCTTAGATGCGTTCAGCGGTTATCACTTCCGAACGTAGCCAACCAGCCATGCACCTGGCGGTACAACTGGCACACCAGAGGTTCGTCCATCCCGGTCCTCTCGTACTAGGGACAGCCTTTCTCAAGTTTCCTACGCGCGCGGCGGATAGGGACCGAACTGTCTCACGACGTTCTAAACCCAGCTCGCGTGCCGCTTTAATGGGCGAACAGCCCAACCCTTGGGACCTACTCCAGCCCCAGGATGCGACGAGCCGACATCGAGGTGCCAAACCATCCCGTCGATATGGACTCTTGGGGAAGATCAGCCTGTTATCCCCGGGGTACCTTTTATCCGTTGAGTGACCACGCTTCCACATGCCGTGGCCAGATCACTAGTTCCGACTTTCGTCCCTGCTCGACATGTCTGTCTCACAGTCAAGCTCCCTTGTGCACTTACACTCGCCACCTGATTGCCAACCAGGCTGAGGGAACCTTTGAGCGCCTCCGTTACACTTTAGGAGGCAACCGCCCCAGTTAAACTACCCATCAGGCACTGTCCCTGAACCAGATCATGGTCCGAAGTTAGACATCTAGTACGACCAGAGTGGTATTTCAACGTTGACTCCACACACACTGGCGTGTGCGCTTCACAGTCTCCCACCTATCCTACACAAGCCGAACCAAACACCAATACCAAACTATAGTAAAGGTCCCGGGGTCTTTCCGTCCTGCCGCGCGTAACGAGCATCTTTACTCGTAGTGCAATTTCGCCGAGTCCACGGTTGAGACAGCGCCCAAGTCGTTACTCCATTCGTGCAGGTCGGAACTTACCCGACAAGGAATTTCGCTACCTTAGGATGGTTATAGTTACCACCGCCGTTTACTGGGGCTTAAATTCTGAGCTTCGCCGTGAGGCTAACCCGTCCTCTTAACCTTCCAGCACCGGGCAGGAGTCAGTCCGTATACATCGTCTTACAACTTCGCACGGACCTGTGTTTTTAGTAAACAGTCGCTTGGGCCTGGTCTCTGCGGCCCTTCACGCTTCCCCCAGCTAGTGGGTTCACGATCCGGGCCCCCCTTCTCCCGAAGTTACGGGGGCATTTTGCCGAGTTCCTTAACCATGGTTCGCTCGATCGCCTCGGTATTCTCTACCTGATCACCTGAGTCGGTTTGGGGTACGGGCGGCTCATGACTCGCTAGAGGTTTTTCTCGACAGCATAGGATCATCGACTTCCCCAAACGGGTCCGTATCACGTCTCAGGCATACAGTGTGCGGATTTGCCTACACACAGCCCTACACGCTTACCCGTAGACAACCATCGCTACGGTTCGACTACCTTCCTGCGTCACCCCATCACTTGACTACTACACACTTGGGTCCCATGTTCCACACACACGCCTCACCCCGAAGGGATCGGTCACGCATGCTTCAGATGGTTAGCATCATGCGCCTCATCATGGGCGTCACTTCGCCGGTACGGGAATATCAACCCGTTGTCCATCGACTACGCCTGTCGGCCTCGCCTTAGGTCCCGACTTACCCAGGGCAGATTAGCTTGACCCTGGAACCCTTGATCAATCGGCGGATGTGTTTCTCACACATCATTCGCTACTCATGCCTGCATTCTCACTCGCGTAACCTCCACCGCTGGATCACTCCGCTGCTTCACTGGTTACACGACGCTCCCCTACCCACCCCGGAAAACCGGAGTGCCATAGCTTCGGCGGATAACTTGAGCCCCGCTACATTGTCGGCGCGGAATCACTTGACCAGTGAGCTATTACGCACTCTTTCAAGGGTGGCTGCTTCCAAGCCAACCTCCTGGTTGTCACTGCGACTCCACATCCTTTTCCACTTAGTTATCGCTTAGGGGCCTTAGCTGATGGTCTGGGCTGTTTCCCTCTCGACAATGGAGCTTATCCCCCACTGTCTCACTGCTGCGCTCTCACTTACCGGCATTCGGAGTTTGGCTAACGTCAGTAACCTGGTCGGGCCCATCGGCTATCCAGTGCTCTACCTCCGGCAAGAAACACGCAACGCTGCACCTAAATGCATTTCGGGGAGAACCAGCTATCACGAAGTTTGATTGGCCTTTCACCCCTAACCACAGGTCATCCCCTCCATTTTCAACTGAAGTGGGTTCGGTCCTCCACGCCGTCTTACCGGCGCTTCAACCTGCCCATGGCTAGATCACTTCGCTTCGGGTCTAGAGCGCGCGACTCAATCGCCCTATTAGGACTCGCTTTCGCTACGGCTTCCCCACACGGGTTAACCTTGCCACACACCGCTAACTCGCAGGCTCATTCTTCAAAAGGCACGCCATCACCCCCACTGCCAAAAGGCCGGCCGGGCTCTGACGGATTGTAGGCACACGGTTTCAGGTACTATTTCACTCCCCGCCAGGGGTACTTTTCACCTTTCCCTCACGGTACTGGTCCGCTATCGGTCATCAAGAAGTATTTAGGCTTAGCGGGTGGTCCCGCCAGATTCACACGACATTCCACGAGTGCCGTCCTACTTGGGAAGTACATCAACCCAGCCAAACACATACGATTACGGGGCTATCACCCGCTACGGCCCAGCTTCCCAACTGGTTCACCTTCATGCTTGGTTTCTTACTGAG
>NZ_CP108155.1:1185000-2992500 GCF_045206295.1 Nocardioides sp. NBC_00163
AGCGCGCCAAGCTGACCGACTTCGGGATCGCGCGCGGCGTCGACTCCCAGACGACACAGACCGGGCAGGTCACCGGCTCGCCGGCGTACCTGGCTCCTGAGATCGCCACCGGTGGGCGGGCCAACCCGGCCAGCGACATGTGGTCGCTGGGGGCCACGCTCTTCCAGGCACTGACGGGTGAGCCTCCCTACGGGATCGGCGACAACGCGCTGGCGACGCTGTATCGGGTGGTGCACGAGGACCCGCCGCGTACGCCGCTGGCCGGTCGGCTCGCTCCGCTGCTGGAGCACACGATGGCCTACGACCCCGCCGAGCGGTGGTCGGCCGAGGACGTCGTGGACTTCCTGGCAGGGCGGTTGGCGGCCGAGAAGCTGGAGCCGGTGGCGCTGCGTACGCAGACGCTCGCCGCGGTCGCGGCGCCGGCCCCGGCCCCGGCCACGCCTCCGGGAAAGACACAGTCGACCACCACCTCGACGCAACGTCGCTGGTGGCCGATCGCGCTCGTCGCCGCTGCCGCGTTGGTGCTGGCGGTCGGCGGAGCGCTGTGGGCCAACCGCGGCGAGGAGCCGAGTGCGAAACCGAAGCCGGTCGCGTCCGGATCGCCGCTGTCGGAGGCGACCGACGAGGCCAACGACGACGCAGACGACGAGGAGTCGGAGGAGGCCTCCGAGGAGGCGTCACCCAGCGAGACGGCCAGCGAGTCTCCGAGCGAGAGCCCCTCGGCCAGCGAGACCGCCGGCCCGACCTCCGAGGGGATCGACGCCTTCATCCGCAGCTATCTCGCCACCGCGCCCGAGAACCCCGACAGTGCCTTTGGCTCGATGCTGACTCCCGCGTTCCAAGCGAGCAGCGGCGGGATCGAGGGCTACCGCGATTGGTGGGGCAGCGTCGCGAGCACCAGCGTCGTCTCTGTCTCCCCCAGCGTCGACCCGCTCAAGGTGACCTACACCTACAAATACTCGATGAAGGACGGCCGCCAGGACGGCGGCACGGTGACGTTGGGCCTCGTCTACGCCGACGGGAAATACCTCATCGACCGCGAGGGCTGAGCGCCAACTCCTCAGAGAAGCTTGCCCAGCGGGCCCAGGTCGATGTTGAGATCCTCCGGGGTGAGCCCGAAGTGGTCGCGCAGCTCGGTCATCCTCTCGTCCAGCAGCATCAGGGTCTGACCCAGCCGCTCGATGTCCTCCTCGCTCAGGCCTCCCGCATCCATGCGGCGGATCGCCTGGCGCTCCATCAGCTGCCGGAGCAGCTCGACGAGGGTGAGCACGAGCTGTACGAGCCCCTTCTCGACGGATTCCGGATCCGCATCTATGCGTCTGCTCAAGGCGGAGGGCAGGTCGGTCTCCCCGTCCAGGTCCAGGGGCCATGGATCTGCCTTGTCGGGCCGCGTCACGGGCTCTCCTCCTGACAGAAGCTGAACGGTGGCCACGGGCCGGTGACCGTCACCCCGGGCCGGCTCTCGCCCCAATCTCGGATGGCTGCCCGGGCAGCCTCCACGTGCTCGTCTGGAAGCAGGACCGACAGCCGAGCCTCCTGCGGACGGATCGCCGTGAGCTTCGTGATCTCGGAGGTGTAGGGAGCGAGCAACGCCCGCAGCTCCGCGGCCTCGGCATCATGCTGCTTCAGCTCCTTCGCGCGCCGGCGGAGATAGTCCGAACCCGTCTGCTCGTCCTTGACACGTTCGGGGACACGTTCGGGCAGGGGGAGGTGGACGATGCACTCGCTGCATCCGGTGACGGCGGCGATCCGGTCGGTCCACTCGCTCTCGCGCTCCGCAACCAGCTGGTCCAGCTCATCGCTGTCGCTCACGACCGTCCCGAAGCGCATCGGCAGCACGGGGAAGTACGACCACAGCTGGTGGAGCGCTCGTCCGAACCCGAGCAGCTCGTGCATCGACCGCTCGGGTGGCTGGGTTCTCGGCTCGACGAAGACGGTGAGCCCGCGGGAGCGGTGTGCTTGCAGCGGGGTGTCGACCGTTTCGTCTGCGCTGTCCGTGGCTGCCACGGCGTAGAGGAGCATCATGGCTGCCTCCAGGAACCGGGTAGCGAAACCTTGTGGGCCGGGGCGAGAACCAGGCGCAGGCCCACATAGACGAGGTCGACCCCGGCGAGCGAGAGGACGATGTCGCCACCCACCACGACACCGCCGTCGATCAGGCGGTCGACGAGGTCGATGAGTGCGGTGTCGTCGGGGACCGGGGAGTGCTCGAGCGTCACGGCGCCGTCCTGGTCAGGTCGTCGCCGTTCTGGTCCGCCGCACCGACGAAGCTGTACGGCGGCCACGGACCGGTGACCTCGAGCCGCATGCCGGCGGTCGCGACCAGCTGGTGGTGATGCTCCTCGGCGACCTGGAGGAAGCGCTGCTCCTCCTGGCGGGGTACGAGGTAGGCGCTGTTGAGCAGCATCGGCTCTTCTCGGCCGGTCACCGCGCTGTCCAACGGCGCCCTGACCACGCTCGCGGTCGCCTCGCGAACCAACGCCTCATGGGTGTCCATCACGAGGAGCTCGCGCTGTCGTCGTACCTCGTCCCGGGCACTCTGTTGGGACCGGCGCCGTTCGAGGTATTCGCGCCCGCTGCGGGGTGCGGTCGCCGCGGGCGTGGGTGGAGGCGAGGTCGGGAAGATCTGGAGGGACCACTCGACGTGTCCGGCCAGGAACCGCCAGGCGCGTTCGAGGTCCCGGCGACTCGAGTCCAAGGCATCGACCAGCACCTCATCGCTCGGGTAGATGCCGGGCAGCTGCAGTGGCAGCACGTCACCGTGCTCGACCAGGTGCTGGAGCACCTCGTGGTGGGCAGCGGCGACGGGCGTGAGCCAACGGGTGTCCTCGCCGTGCTCCGCCCAGGCGGCCTCGCCGAAGGATGCGGCCGCCAGATCGCTGACGACCACCTCGAGGCGGTGGAACGGGATGGTGCGAATGTCCGCGTTCGCGATCCCGTGGTCAGGCATGGGCCGGGGCTCGTCACCCTGGATGAGTCCGTACGCATGAACGACAAAGGTCGCGTCATCTACGTTCACGTCTCGTCTCATCTTCCACGATCCCGCTCTGCCCGCCGACGCTGCGCTCGAGCGCCTCGAGCCGCCGACGGAGGTCGAGCTCCTCGTCCTGCTTCTGCTGATCCTCGAGGTTGCTGACGAACGGGTCGCCCTCCCACCAGTTGATACCCATCTCGCGGGCCTTGTCGACGGAGGCCACCATGAGTCGCACCTTGATGGTGAGCAGCTCGATGTCGAGCAGCCGGACCTGGATGTCACCGACGATGACGATGCCTTTGTCGAGGACACGCTCGAGCACGTCGGCGAGGCTCTCGGGTGAGGACTGGGGCCGGTTGCTCACGAACATCGGTGAGCGCTGAGTCTCGGTCATCGCTCCTCCACTTGGGCTCGGACGTAGCGGTGGACACGGCGATAGCCCGTGATCTCGCCCTCCGGGTCGACGGTCACCTCGTAGGAGGCAAGGACATCGGTCGTCTCCGGGACTCGTTCCAACTCGAGGATGTCGGCGTTGACGACCCAGCCGTCGTCGTCGCGACGGATTGCCGTGACGCCCTCGGCGGGACATCCCACGAGTGCCTCGAGCTCTTCGAGCACGTGCTCGGCGATCGAGGACAGGGTGGGTTTGCGGGGCTCATTCATGCCAGCCTCCGGTCATCAGACGCTGCACGAGAACCTCCTCGAGATCGGCGGCCTCCTCCTCGGTCAACAGGCCGGCCTCCCGGCGGGCGTCGACATCCTCGAGCGCGGCTTGGATCGTGGCCGGGTCGAAGTACTGGCTCTCGGCCTCTTCGCGAATCTGTTCTGCCACCCAGACCACGCCGCGTACGGGCGCGATGGGCAGAGTCAGCAGCTGCGTGATCAGGCCCATGAGAGTTCTCCCGACGAGGCAGCGTCGAGAAACGCGTACGGCGGTTGCGGGCCGACATAGCGAAGCGACGCCAGCGGCGCCAGGTCATCGCGCAGCGTGGTGACCGTGGCGTCGAGCTCGCTCTGCCGGTCGCGCTCGACCAGCAGGAACACCTCGGCGGCCTGCAGCGCTCCGCGGACCTCGCCGAGGGAGACGGCACGGGCGGTCGGGGCAACCCGGTCGACGACGCCGTCGCCGACCTCGGCCCGCAGCGCTTCGAGCGCGCCCGCGATGGCCTCGCCCAGGCGTACCTCCGCCGAGTGCCGGTCCTGCGGGGCGGCTCGCTGTACGTGGTCGCGCAGCGCGACGAGATCGGGGTCCCGCCGCAGCACCTCTTTGAGCGCTTCCTGCTCGATCAGGTCGACCGCGACGGTGAGCTGCAGCAGGCCCTCGAACCGTTCCAGGAGGGGGCGGATCTCGTCACCGCGGCTCTCGATCAGCTCGTGGCGCACGGTGTCGTCGTCCGGCATCTCGACGCCGAACTGCATGGGCAGCACCGTCCCGAGGGTGGCCACCGCCTCGAGCGTATGAGCGTGTGCCATCAGGTCCTCGCGCAGCACGCGCGAGTCGTCGTCCACATCGCTGACGAGCACCCGAAGGTCGCCGCCGTCGATATGGCGCAGCGGACGTTTCGACCGCCCCGTCCGGTCCGTGGGGATCGTGACCGAGGTGTCCGTGACTCCGTAGACGTGGACAGGCACGGTCAGTCCTCCTTCTCCTTGGTCTGCCTTGACGTGCTCTTCCGAGTGCGTCGAGCCGGCTGCTTGCGACCCTGACCTTCGTGCTCGTCGTCGTCCTTGTCGGCGTCCTTGTCGGCGTCCTTGTCGGAGTCCTCATCGTCGCTGCCGAGAATGCTCCCGAGCTTCTCCTTGGCTCCTTCGATCGCGCCGGATGTCTTCCCCTTGGCCCCGGACTCGGTCACCCCCTCGATCAGCTCCGGGATGCCGTGCGTCTGGGTGTCGGTGAGGTCCAGCCGATTCACCGCCTCGGCGAAGCGGAGGTAGGTGTCGACGCTGGCGATCACGATGCGTGCGTCGATCGTCAGCAGCTCGATGCCGACGAGCGAGACGCGCACGTAGATGTCGATCACCAGACCCTTGTCGAGGATCGTGTCGATGACGTCGGCGAGACTGCTCGGCGCCGGGCGGTCGAGATACCGGTTCTGCTGGGTGATGGTCATGACTCAGTCGCTTTCTGCCGGAGTGCCGGCGGGCACAGGTTGCTCGGCCCGCTTCAGTACGTGCCTGCGGATGTACGCCCGGTTGGCGCCGAGCGACCTCGCCAGGCCGGATTTCCCGCACCCGACGAAGTAGCCGATGCACCAGTCGAGCTGCTGCAAGGCGTCCTCGGTGGCGGTCCGATAGCGATCGACCTCCACCATGAGCTCCTCGACGTCGCGCTCGAGCTCCTGGACACGGCGTTCGTCGTTCTCGGCCATGGTCAGGATGCCTTCGTGGAGGAGCGTGAGGACGTACGCCTGCTCGTGCTCTGCTTGCTGGCGCTCTGTTTCCTCGGACTCCGCTTGCTTGCGCTCTGCTTGCTCGCGCTCTGCTTCGTCGGGCGCTGCGTGCTCGTGGTCTTCTTGGCCGCCGGCTGCTTGGCAGCGGACTTCTTGGCTGCCGGCTTCTTGGCCGCAGTCTTCTTGGCCGCGGTCTTCTTGGCGGTCGACCTCTTCGCCTGCGGTTTGTCACCGGACGACCCGTTCCCGGAAGACCTGTTGTTGGAAGACCCGTTGCCCGGCTTGCTGCCCGACGACGACTTCTCCGAGCCGTTCTTCTGCCCGTTCTCCGAGCCCTCGCCGGAACCGTCGTCCACGACCTCCTTGTCGTGGATCTCGCCCGTCCACCCTTCGATCTCGTCGCGGTGGAGAAGCGTGTGGTTGGCCACATGCCGCCGGAAGTGCTTCATCTCCAGGCGCACTCGACGCCCCTGGGCCCGCCAGAGGTTTCCGGTGTGCTCGAAGAGGCCCTTGGGGTGGTACTCGAGCGAGACCAGGATCCGGGTCAGGTTCGGCGCGAGCTCGTGGAAGGTGACGGCGCCGTCGACGCGTCCCTTCTCGCTCTCGCTCTTCCACACGATGTGCTCGTTCGGGACCTGGTCGAGGATGGTGGCCTTCCACGTGCGGTGGGACCAGAACACCTGGGCCTGCCACGTCAAGACCTGGTCGTCCTCCTGCTTGACGTTCTCGACCTTCTTCATGAACGACGGGAATTCCTCGAACTGGGTCCACTGCTCGTAGGCGACGTCCCGGCTGACGGGTACGTCGACCGTCTCGACGATGTTGGTCACCTTGAGCTTCTTGCCGGTGGGATGCTCGCTCTTGTTGAGACCGCCCGAGACCTTGTCAACGGTGTCCTTGACCTGAGTCGCCGTGTCCTTGACCTGGGCGGTGGTGTTCTTCACCTTGCCGACCGGAGCCGTGACTTTGTCGACGGCCGCCTTCGCCCCCGCCTTCACGGTCTTCTTCGTGGGGACACCGTCGGCGAAGCCGGTCAGTCGGTCAGTGAGCCCCTCGACGCCGCTGCCCAGCTTGCTCAGGCTCCGCTTCCCGAAGGCGCGGCTGAGACCCAGGGCCTCCTTACGCAGCCGATCGACGGGGAGCTGGGACAGAAGGCCCGAGTCCTCCGTGTCGGCTGCCGCTTTCTTGTGAGTCTGTTCCGTCATGACTCAGGCACCTCCTGTCGGCGCACCTGCGCGCCGGCGACGGGAGCTCCGCGCGCGCCGGCGCGGCTTCTCCTCTTCGTCGTCCTCGTCCTGCTGGTCCGCCTCGTCCTCGGGCTCGTCTTCGTACTCGTCCTCGGGCTCTTCCTCCGCTTCTTCGTCGTCCTCGGGCTCCTCCTCAGCCTCGTCCTCAGGCTCTTCCTCGTACTCGTCCTCAGGCTCCTCACCCTCGGCCTCGTCTTCGGCTTCGTCTTCGGCTTCGTACTCGTCCTCGGGCTCCTCGTCCTCCGGAACCTCGTCGGTGTCCTCGTCGGCGTCCTGGTCGGCGTCCGCATCGGACGACGACGCGCTCCAGAGCGTGCTTCGCTCGTGCAACCGATCGCTGAGCTTGTCGATCTGGCCCGCGGCCGCGGCGACCGCGGCCGCCTTACCAGCCGTGACGAGCTTTCCGCTGACCTGCTGTCCGAGCTTCTGTACGTCCGGCGAGCCGCCAAGGCTCTGAGTACCGATCTTCAGCAGCTCGAGGCTGCGGTCGCGTACGGCGCTGTTGCTGAGCGCCGACCCGACGATCACGGCGAGTCGAAGCTTTTTGAATCGCCCGAGCACGTACCCCGCCGCGACAGCGGTGCCCACGCGTGTGGTGACAGACATGTTGGTGCTCCCTCCTCGGGCGGCCCTCCAACCACCCACGTACCCCCGGAGGTACCCGTCGCGCCACGCGACATACCTCACATGTCTGAATTCGTGCCACCCACCGGGGCAGAGCGCTGGATAGTCTCCGGACATGGGGGCCAGCGCGGGACAGCAGGAAGACCTGCCCGAGTCGGTGGTGATCGAGCTGCGCCGAACCGCTGCCGACCTGCTGGGGCACGTGGCGTCGTACGCCGATGACATGCTCGCCTACATCCTCGAGCGGATCCCGGAGGCGAGCGCTGATGAGGAGCTTCGTGGTCTGACGTTGGGGTCGTGCTCATCCAACCTCGAGGCCGCGCTGTCGATGGTGCGGCACGGTATCGACGTGAGCGCGGCCTCGGCGCCGGTCACCGCGCTCGAGCATGCGCGCGCGATGGCCGGACGGGGCTACAGCGTCGACGTGATGCTGCGCTTCTACCGGATCGGCCATGCCTACTTCAGCGAACGGATCCTCACCGGGATCAACGACTCGATGCCGGACCCGGCCCTCGCCCTGGCGGTGGTGGCACACCTGCAGCACTACGCCTTCGCCTACGTCGACCGCATCTCCAGCGAGGTCGCCGCCGAGTACGTCGCAGAGCTCGACCGGATCCAGACCCAGGCGCGCGCGGCGCGGACGGATGCGGTCCGCACCCTGATCGCGGGTGGACGGATCGATCTCCGCCGCGCGGAGCGCACCTTGTCCCACCGGCTCACCGGATGGCAGACCGGCTTCGTCTGCTGGACCGACAGCGACGACGTCGATCTGGCGCGGGTGGGTGAGACCGTGGGGGCCCACTTCGGCTCACCCCATCCCCTGCTCGTCCCGGACGGCGCTCGGGCACTGTGGGGCTGGGTCTCCACGACAGGTGCTCCTGGCGTCGCACCGACGGACCTCAAGCCTTTGGCCGGGAAGATCCCGGACACGGTCCGGGCCACGCTCGGCACGCCGGCCCAGGGTGCCGCCGGCTTCCGCGACTCTCATGTCCAGGCGCAGCGCGGCCGGCGGATCATCGAGCTCGCAGGTCGCGGTGCAGCAGTCACGCCGTACGCCGAGCTGGCGCTGGTGGACACGATGAGTGGCGACCTCGACCTGACCCGCGCCTTTGTCGCGGCCGAGCTCGGCGGCCTGGCGGTCACCGGGCGCCGCGAGGAGGAAGAGCGGCGGGCGTTGCTCGCGGTGCTCGACGCACAGGGTGGCCTGGCGGCCGCGGCCGACGAGCTCGGCGTACACCGCAACACGGTGCTGCAGCGTGTTCGCCGGGCCGAGGAACGACGCGGGCTTCCCGCGACCGAGCGGGTTGCCGAGCTGCATGCCGCGTTGCGTCTGGCGGGTGTGCTGGGGCCGCTCGTGCTCGCACCGGAGCCTGACCAGGCCTGACCGGGTTTGTGCCGGATGTGCTGCGCGCACATCGACATGGGCTCGGCACCTCTCGCGGGGTGCCGCTCGCGGTTCGTACGTTTCGAGCATGTCAACTACGACGGAGCAACCCGCAGCCAGCCGCCACGCGCTCCCCGACCCGGGCGAGAAGGTCCCGACGATCTCCTGGCCCATCGTGGGCATCTTCTCCGGCGCGATCGCGGTCTTCGCGGTCTCGACCTGGGCGGCGCTGGCCGAACGGCTTCCCGTCCCGGTGACGGTCCTGCTCAGTGCAGCGGCGATCTTCGTGCTGTTCACCGTGCTGCACGACGCCGCGCACTACTCGATCAGCACCCACCGCTGGGTCAACGTGGCCTTCGGCCGGGTCGCGATGCTCTTCGTCTCGCCGCTGATCTCGTTCAGGTCGTTCGCGTTCATCCACATCGAGCACCACCGCAACACCAACGACGACGACAACGACCCCGACCACTTCGTCAGTGGCGCTCCGTGGTGGCAGGTCCCTTTCCGGTTCCCGCTGATGGACGTGCCGTACCTGTCCTTCCTGGTGCGCAATGTTCGGCGGCGTCCGCGGGCGGAGGTGCTCGAGACGGTCTTCCTGATGGTCACGACGATCGCCGTGATCGTCGCCGCGGGCTTCACCGGACATCTGTGGACGCTGGCGGTCCTGTATCTGATCCCCGAGCGGCTCGCGATGTTCGTGCTGGCCTGGTGGTTCGACTGGCTGCCGCACCACGACCTCGAGGACACCCAGCAGGAGAACCGCTACCGCGCCACCCGTAACCGGGTCGGCTCCGAATGGGTCCTGACTCCCCTGCTCCTCTCGCAGAACTACCACCTCGTCCACCACCTGCATCCCTCGATCCCGTTCTACCGCTACGTCGCGGCCTGGCGCCGCAACGAGGAGGCCTACCTCGAGCGGGATGCGGCGATCGGCACCGTCTTCGGCCATCAGCTCGACGCGGAGGAGTACCGCGAGTGGAAGACACTGAACGGCAAGATGGCCCGGCTCCTCCCGGTGCGGATGCCGAGGCGATCCTCGGCTCGTGCCGCCGAGTTCCACCCGGTCCCGGTCGCAGGCGTCGAGCGGCTGACCCACGACAGCGTGCTGATCCGCTTCGACGTGCCTGACGAGCTGCGCGAGAAGTTCTCCTTCGAACCCGGTCAGCACATCACCGTCCGCACCGACCTCGGTGGCGAGGGCGTACGTCGCAACTACTCCATCTGCTCCTCGGCCACCTCCGACACCCTGGCGATCGCCGTCAAGCACATCCCGGGCGGGGCCTTCTCCACCTTCGCGATGGAACAGCTGGAGGCCAGGGACACTCTCGAGCTGATGACTCCGACCGGGTCGTTCGGGACCGCGGTCGACCCGCTCGCCGCCAGGAGCTATGTGGCGATCGCCGCCGGCAGCGGAATCACCCCCGTCCTCTCGATCCTGCAGACGACGCTTGCTGTCGAGACCGAGAGCCGCTTCACCCTGATCTACGGCAACCAGGACGCCGACAGCACGATGTTCCGCGACGAGCTCGATGACCTCGAGGCGCGCTACGCCGACCGCCTTCGGATCATCCACCTACGTTCCCGCGACCCGCGGCACCCGGCACATCTGCGCGGTCGGATCGACCGGGCCAAGCTCGAACGGTGGCTCGGGCCGCACCTGGCCGCGGCCTCGGTGGACGAGTGGTTCCTGTGCGGACCGGTCGAGATGGTCGCCGATCTACGCGACCTGCTCCTCGAACGCGGCGCCGAGGCGGACCGCGTCCACGTCGAGCTCTTCCACGGCTACCAGCAGCCCCGGGTCGCCGACGGCTTCGCCCCGGCCACCGTCACCGTCGGTCTGCGCGGCCGACAGCACGAGGTCCCCTTGGCGGCCGGCGACACCGTTCTCGAGGCAGCGTTGAAGGCCGGGCTCGAGGCGCCGTACGCCTGCCTCGGCGGAGCCTGCGGCACCTGCAAGGCCAAGGTGACGCTGGGGTCGGTCGCGATGGAGCAGAGCTTCGCACTGTCCTCTGCCGAGGTCGAGACCGGTCACGTGCTGACCTGCCAGTCCCGTCCGACCACGCCGGCGGTCACCGTCGACTACGACGACTGAGTCGTGATGCGCCGATTGGACGGAAAGGGCTCGATCATCGCCGGGGTGACCGATCGTCCATGCGCTCCCGCTAGGATCTGCGCGGGCCGTTAGCTCAGTCGGTTAGAGCAGAGGACTCATAATGCCGAAAGCGACTTGGTGACGCCACCGCGGGATCATGCGGAGGGCAGCCCTCCAGGTCAGCAAATCCGCTGGTCAGACCCGGGCCGATTCCGTCTAGATCGAACAATCGTTCGACATTCATGCGAACATGCCCGCGTCGTATTCACGTACGAGACAACGGATGCAGCCGCGGCGGCCACCCGTTCGCTACCTCGAACAGGTGTTCTATCCTGATGGGGTGAGCACGATCCCCGAACTGGCTGCGAAAGACTGGCGATTTCGTCCGCCGAGGCACTGCTTTGTTCGGTTCGGCACCGACCGGTACCCCGCGATCCTGCTCGAGTGGCGACCGAAGCGGGATCGTGGCGGTGTCTCGAAATGGGAGGGCCTCGTCATCTACGCCAGTCACACGCCAGCCACGGGCGAGTGGGAAGTTAGGCATTGCTGGATGCACGGCGACCTGATCGAACCCGCGGAGTAGACCCCCGGACCGGCCCGGCAGCACACACGATCCGCTCACTTCAGGGCCACCCGCCGCGACCGGCCGACTCGGCGTCGCACTACAGATCAGGGATGCACTCCTGTCGGATGCAGCGAACGTTGACAACTCATTGTCAACGTCAAGATCTACAAGGTGGGTCGACTTCAGTGCTCGGTCTCCGTGTAGGACCGGCTCTCCCATTGCGATTGGTGCGGGGTGGACGCGAAACTGTCCGCTGGCCCGGCTGCCGTCTAAGGCGTGGCCCGGGCTGCAGAATAGAGATCCCTCTACCCGCCGAATCCGCCGAGCCCTGGACCTCACTTGTCTGACCCCATCACCCACGATCTGCTCGCGACCTTCGAAGGCGTGCGACTCCGGCTGTTCAGCCGTCTTGAGGGCCTGACCGACGCCGAGTACCTGTGGGAGCCCGCCGACGACAGTCTCAACATCCGGCCCGGCAAGGACGGCACCTTCGGCGTCGACGAACTCTTCCCCGAGCCGGTCCCGGACGTGCCGGATCCCGTCACAACAATCGCCTGGCGCATGATGCACATCGGGACCGGCTGCCTGCGGGGCTACGTGATCCACTTCTTCGAGGACGTCCCGGAGTTCGGCGACCGCCTCGCGTGGCCAGGTGACGCGAAGGAGGGTGTCCAAGCGCTGGCGGAAGACTGGGAGCGCTTCGTCTCTCGCATCGAGGCTCTCGGCGACGAGCGCCTGCTGGCGCCGATGGGCTTCGGACCCGGCGGCTGGGCCGATGAGCGTTACCTGAAGCTCGCGTTGCACGCCCTCAACGAGGTCGCGCATCACGGCGGCGAGATCGGGCTGTTGCGTGACCTCTACCTGCGCGAAGGCCTCTGACTCCAGAGGCGGTCGCCGCCCGGCCTCGACGATCGCTTCGCCAAAGTTCCCGCGGGCGGTTCGTCAATCTTCCCTTGAGGTTTTCGTGTTGCCCACGACAGCACTTGGTGGCCGGGAGTCGCTGACGGTCGCAAGACTCTAAGACGTCGTCAGGTCCTGGGTGACGATCCTTGGGGCGGGGTACTAACCCAAGGAGAATCTTCCGTTTGCAGAGCTCTTTCGAAGAAACTCACCGGCGGCGGCGGCGATTATCCGTCCCGACTCCGACTCACCTATGTCTCCGAGATCGATTTCTCCGCCGGCGATATTTGGAGCATCCAGTTTCACTTCGCCAGCCTTAAGCGTGACGTCAACGAACTGAATAACTCCGCCGGTCATGGACAGGCGGTCGAAATGAATTTGACTTCCTTCAATATTGAAGAAGCCGAAGCCAATGCCCCCGCCCGAGAGATCTACATCGTCAAAGGAAAATTCCGTTCCCGCAAGACCCTGCACGGCAGCGTCGCGGTCGATTCTGTGACCCTGGAAAGTAACTTCGCCAGCACTGAATATCACGTCATTGAAACTTATAACGCCATTATCGTAGGTACCACTTTCAAAACTAATGTCCGCACCTGCGATTGTTGACCTATTGAACGAGACGCCGGTCCCAGTTGTCATATTCGATCCATGGATCCTTATACGACCGCCTGCGAGTACCGTGTCCGTGAACTCCACATTCCTCAGATTGCCGTGTGGTCCCATTAATTGAATTGTCCCTGACTCAAATACCGATCCATCAAGACTTAGAACTGCCGACAGGGAATCAAATTTACCGAATAAGTCAACGTTCGCATCAGTAAATCGGCACGACGTAAATGCAACTGACCCCAAGTAGATGCAGCGCCTGAACGATATTCGAGTCATTAGAACAGAGCATCGTTCAAAGAACGTTGCTCCCAAAAAGACGCAATCATCGAACTCGACATCACACCCTTCGAATATAAACCCCTCGAATTCAGCCTCGTCGAATATGGCGCCCTTGAAATCCAAGTTCAGACCGGTCCACCGAATCACCGAATGCTGGTTCATCCGCTGCTGCATCGCACTAAGGATCGTAGAGCGGACTTCATGCTCCTCGCCCGCCGGGTACGCCATGCGACCACTAGCCGGGTCTTCTGTCGCCTCCTGTAAGACCTCCAAGTTTCTACTGCCGGAACTGGCCTCCCGAAGTCGAAACGGCATTCTTAGATACGCGCACAGCACGTCCACACACGTCTGGCGCCCCGTGGACCAATCATCGGCAAGTCCGGCGAGGGCATATACTCCTGCGACGCGAACAGCAGCTTGATCTGACCCTAGTTGTTGAGTCGCCTGCGCAAACCTCTCAGCAAATAGTCGCGTCTCGTCTCGTACCGTTGCGCGCTCCTGACGGCCATGATCTGCTTCACCCAACCGTTGTCGCCGGGTCGCGACAACCAGGGCGACCACGCCGCCCATCCCAGCGACGACTCCCAATGCCAACTTTGAGGCGTTGAAGAGCATTTCGGGGCCGACGCCTGTCGTCGATTGATTTTGGAAGTCAGGCTTGCCGAACATGACCCAGAGACCCAAAAGAATGCATGCAGTGAGGGTTAAACCTATGCCGAGCCAGAGACCAATATGTACCGGAATGCTCAGGAGGAACGGCTTGGCTGACTGCCACTTTCGAGTTGTCCGATCGCCGTCATGCATTTTCTTCTCGCGTTCCACTGATTCGTCTACCTTCCGCCGCACCCGGTTCCGAACGGCCACTTCCTTGTGTTGCCAGGCCACTGTTCGCTCGAAGCGGTCGCGATGCCGTGTCGACAATTAGGACGTCACGTTGGCTTGCCTCAGGGACGGCGGTGGCTGCTATCTCGCCACGGCCAAGTAGCGCGACGTAGCGTCGCAGATAGTCATCGAAGTACTCTCGCGCGGCGCGTTTCACGGTCTTGTTTGAACCACGATTTCCTGCTAGCACGAACGGCTCGAAGCCAGCATTCGTCAGGCGGGCGGCACCAACTAGAGTGTCACTGAGACCGCGGGCCGTAGTCATCCGGCCATGATGCACCACGCGGGCCTAGCAGGTAGCAGAATCGCGCCCTGCGTCCATCTCGTCTGCTTGACCGTCGTCTCAAGTGACGCAGATTCGGCTCCGAACCGCGGCGAGCATGCTTCCACCCTGACCGCGAGAATGTTTAAGAAGCGCGAGTGTGGGTAGAACCTGATCATGAACATCACGCCTGCGGAGATCTACGAGCTCGATCTCGTCCACCTCCTTTGCTTCGGCTTCCATCCAGAGTTTCCTTGGTTGGTAGCACCAAGCGAGAACTAGCCGGAGACGGCGGGACCCGGCACCCGCTCTTCGACAGATGACGTCTGGCACGCTCTCTACAACACGAAGGCCACCGCTGCGATGGCATCGTCGCGCCGATCGGGATCCTGTATCTGTTCGACAAGCCGTTCAGCGGACAGTACCGCCAGGCCTCGGCGGCCCGGGCAAGTAGGCCTGGAGTTGCGGGGAGGGCCAACAAGTAGGCACGCCTGAAGCTCACGCCGATCTATCCGCTCAGAGCTGACGTCAGAGCACCAAGCCCGCCTGCAGCGATCGTGCAAGTGAGCGACTCTGCGCTCGCGGCGACCACTGCACACGCGACAGCAGCCGCTAGACCCGCGGTCGCAGTTCAAACGACGGAGGGCCAACGGACGGTCAAGACAACTGAGTCGTCGAATGCCTGCCACGAGTGCGACGTGCCGGGACCGAACACCACGAAGTCGCCCTCCCTCTTCATTTCCTGGTCGCCATCCTCGAGGCGCACAGCAAAATGGCCGCGAAGGAGCAAAACCATGGTCGTCCGGACCTCTTCCTCGGCGACAGTCCACTCGTGGCGCTCCTCCCCCGCTTGGTGAGTGCCCCACTTAACCTCGACATCGGTGGAGTGAAGGAGGCTGGTCTCAGGATTGATGAAGTGGCCGATGAGCCAGCCGCGGCGCTCCGCGCCGTCGTCGTACGCGTTGCCGGAGGCGGTCGTCACTGGGTGAATCCAATCTCGAAGTGGGGAAGCGCTACGCGCTCGGGGTGCAGTTCGTGGAGGCGTCGCAGGCCAAGTACGAAGGCGAAGAGGCCCTCGTCCGACCACGCCGGGTTGTGAGCGAGAACCCGCAGGCCGGCCTCGTCCTGCGACGAGACGAGGATGATCCGCTCGGACTCCCAGTTGCTCTCGACGTCACCTCCGCAACGCTGCCAGAACTCCTCGTCGTGCACAGCGACAAGACACGGAAATTCATAGTTTCCGGTGAGGAGGTTGAAGCCGAATCCGGTGCACTCCATCGACCAGGCGTCCGACCCTGCTTCAGTCAGGTAGCGCATCGGACCGGTCAGCAGGTCCGGATGCATCGGGTCTATCGTTCGACGCGTGTCGAGTGTCGTATCGACCTCCGCCTTGCCGAAAAGCTCCTCCTCGAGCTCTCTCGCAAGAGAGGTCCCGACGCTGACTTCCCAGGTCGGCTCCGACGTCGGCTCGTGGAAGCACTTTGGGATCACAGCGAGTCGGCCCGACGCGTTGAGAACCTTCGACCCGCGCTCCTGGATCAACAGGGCGAAGTCAGCCGGGCGCGGACCCTGCGCCGGGCGCGCGAACGCCGTCAGCGCAAGCGCTCCACCCATGCAGTTGCGCGATCCCGGCGCGAGCACGGACTCCACAGTCGGCATCATCAGATCGCGCAGCGGGAGTTCGTCGTTGCCACTCTGCGCAGCCGCGAAGGTCTCGGCTTCGAGGAGATCCACCGTAAGCGCGTACTGAGCGAACGATCCCGTCGCGAAGGACGTACGCACGCCGTCAGGCTGCGACTCCCATCCGGTCATCCGGTAGAGCTGGCCGTCGACGAAGCGCGTCTCCTGGACCAGGCACTCAGCAAGTCGGGTTTCGGCGGCACGACGCCAGGCGTCTGACTCGGGCTGAGGCACGACAGTGGCCGCGTGGTCGTACGCGAAGCGCGTTGCGCCCTCGCCGGCCTGGAGATCGATCGGACCGCCTACCCACTCCCCCGCGCTCAGGATCGTGAGGTCGATGTCGGTATCACCGAGCCCTACGCGCACCGGCCAATGATCGCTGAACCCGGCGGCGTAGTACTGGTGCAGCCTCTTTGCTACTGCCGATCGATCGGTCTCCGCCGTACGCCATCGAGAACCCGCGGCCGCATCCAGCTGCGCTGCCGCAGCGAGCACACCTGCGGCTGCGTCGTCGTCGCGGCCGCTCTGCAGCCACCCGAGCGCGCTGTGAAGGTTTGTCGCCGCATCGAGACGGCTCCGTAACTCGTCTGCATTGCCGGCCGCTCCGCTGAGACCCGCCAGCTGGGCGAATCGCGCGCGTTGTGAGTTCGTCGCACTCTCCAGGACCGTGTCGAAGATCCGCTGTACCTGCAACGAGATCGCGGCATCGCCGCCCTTTCGCCAGATCGCGACCGAACGTACCGACACCCCGAGCTGCTCGGCGAACTCCTCATTGGTGAGCCGCAGAGCGGCACGGAGCGCGTCGGCCTCCCGTGCACCCCACTCGACAACGCTCGTCATCGGCTCACCTTCACCTGCTCGGCGAGATGCCGGCGGATTGCACTGTGATTGCACGACCGCTTCATGGTGAGAACGGCTCGATCACGGCTGACTAGAGGCATGTCAAACACCGGCCGAATCGGCGCCACCCACGAGCTTCTCCAGCCGCTCCACGCGGCTCGACAGGCTCGCGACGTCGCGTCGGAGCTGGTCGACGTCATCGACGCCTTCCTTAGTCTCTGGGAGCGCGTTGACATACGTGCCACGGCCGGTGCTCGACACGAGGACGCCTTCGCGCTGCAGCTCGCGGATGGCGTTGTGAACCGTGACCTCGGCAACGCCGTACGTCTCACGAAGTTCACGGAGCGGGGGCAGCTTCGCGCCGACCTCGTACTCGCCGTCCCGCACCCGCTGCCGGATGTCCTCAGCGACCTGCTCGGAAAGAGGGGTCGCGTTGTCTCTGCTGATCATGCCTCCAAGGTAACCACAAATGCCCTGGTGTGCGTAGAGGCATTGACATCCGGATTGCCCTAGTGCACCCTAGTGCACAGCAAGGCAATGTCATCCATCTCTTCGGAAGGCACCAACCAATGGACACCGCACCAACGCCCGCAGACCTCGACGAGATCGAGGCGGAGATGCCGCTGATTGCCGCTGGCGTCGACCTAGTCGACGCGGAGTGCCGCGTACTGACCAGCCCCGCCGATGTGCTTGCGAAGCGGGCGCACCGCAGGGCGATGAGTGCCCTGTTGCTCTTGCTGGTTCAGCAGGCCAACCACGACGCGGCACTCACCGCCGCGCCTGTCTACACCCTCGTCAACCCGAGCCCGGCCGACCCGGCCGAGGCTGCCTGATTCTCGGAAGGAAACCAGTCATGGTTGCTGCACCTTTGCTCGTCATCTTCCTGATCGCCGTCTTTGTCGCGATCAAGTGGGTGGGAATGTCTCCCGCCGCGATCATCCTCGGAGCGCTCACCGGTCTTGCGCTGGGCGCAACCACTGCGATCGGTGGTCCGATCTTGTCGGGCATCGAGTCCGCCTCGACCTCGGCGATCGTGACCTTCACCGACGCTGTTGGTGGTATCCGATGAGCGCCGCCCAGTCCTGGGACCTGACCTGGGTTGCGACTCTCCTGGAGGGTCTCCCGAGCGTCGAGCTGCATGGGTTCTCCGTCGTCGTCGAGCCGAACCTGGCTGTTGCCAAGGTCGTCGGCACCTCTGGCAGGCGGCCGGTGGTACGGCTGGCGATCCGCCCGGCCGGCTACGACGCCGCGGCCAAGCTCGCCGAGTTCCTGCACCTGTCCGAGCACATGACCGCCGACACCGAGGACGGTCTCGGGCTGCTCGTGCGGCACGCCTGGGCCGGCTGGGAGGTCGCCGCCTCCTCCGAGGTCGATGTGTGGGTCGAGATCACCACGACCCAGCGGGTCTGGTCCGAGGCGGCGGCCTGATGAGCACGCCGATCTCCGAGGGCCGTGGCGACCTCGTCCAAGACCTGCGGGAGTGGGCCCGTGGCCTGTACGCACTGGAAGCGGCCGTCGAGCTGCTGATCCGGTTCAACCACGGCCGCCTCCTCCACGGATCCTGGATCGAGCACGACCACGAGGCCGCTCACCACTGGTTCAGCGCCGACATGGTGCCCACCGATGGCGGTCAGCTCTCCGGCGGGGAACGCCGTGTCCTGGACATCGCCGCCTCGCTGGCAGAGCCGAGCCTGGCCAAGGTCGGCCTAGGCGACCTCGTCACCGGCCTGGACCACGACGCTCTCGATCTCGTCCTGGCCGCGATCGCCCACGCCGGCGGATCCCACGAGCACTCCCGCCCCGTGTTCGGCCTCGACGGCACCTACGCCGGCACCCGCGAGCTCCCCGCGCTCCACGACTGGCCCACCGGCCGCATCGAGCACGTCAACCACATGACCACCGAGAACACCACCCACGGGAACACCACTGAGAAGGGAACGAAGTAGCCATGAAGAAGATCAACAAGGCCGCAGCCCGAGCCGACTTCGCCAAGTCCGCCGCCCAGGATCGTCGGCACGCCGACGGTTTGGCGCGTGCCGCTAAGCGGTTCGCCGCCCAGGGCAAGCCCGACGCCGCCAAGGACGCCGCCGACCTCGCCAAGGTCCACCGCGCCCGTGCCCAGCAGGCCGAGAACTACAAGTTCCCCGACGAGCGGTGACCGGTGAGCGTTGCGGGGCATGCGGCCAGCTCCGACTGGAGTTGGCCGCGACCCTCGACCAACTCCGGTTGCACATCCAAGGGCTGGCCGCCGTCGTCGCCCTGCTCGATGCCGAGCAGATCGAGCCGTCGATGCCGAAACACCGGCTGCTGGCGATCGTCCATCACCGCCTGACCCACCTGATCCAGACCAGATGACCACGGGACCTAGGAAGGAACCGAACAGTGACTGAGCACCAGAGCAACGAGATCGGCCTCGCCGCCCGTGCTGATGACACCGGCGAGTTCGGGGAGGTGATCCCGTTCGACCGGGGCACCGACGCCGAGCGGGTCGAGGTGGTCGACGGCACCGTCGTCGCGGTCGTCGACCACCTCGACCACACCGCGCCGGTCACCGATGATGACGAGTCGACCGAGTTGGTCGAGTCCGGCGAGCCGGACGACCTTCCGTCGTCGATGACCTGGTCCGCACCCGACCGGGCAGCCGGTGATCGTGCCCCGGTGATCCCGCCGTGGCTGCGTTCTGCCGAGGCCCGCAAGGCCGCGGTCGTTCAGGGCGTCTCGACCGCCCGCTACTACACCGCCTTCCACGCCGTACGCACCCCGCTGTACGCCACCAAGACGCTGGGCTACTCGCTGGTCGGCGTCGGTCGGGTGACCGGCAAGGTCACCCGCTGGGTGCGCGCCGAGGAGGGCAACTACGAGCTGCGCCAGCAGGCCGCCGCCTCGAACGACGCCTACACCTGGCAGGCCCTCAACAAGGTCCGCGCCCGGGAGGCACGCGGCCGCATGTGGGCCCTGTCCATCGCGTCGGCCGCGCTGCTGATCCTGGTCACAATCCTGCTCACCACCGGCCTGCTGGCCGGCCCCGTCCTTGCTGGTGTCCTGGTCGGCCTGGTGCTGCTGTTCGCCCGCCTGGGCCGTCCGGCTGACAAGCCGATCCTGGGCCGTGTGGCCTCTGGTCGGAAGTTCACCAAGCTGACCGGCGATCTGGTCCGTAACGCCCTGGTCGCCCTCGCCGTGCGCGGGATCACCGGCCCGGAGCAGGTCGAGTTCTGCCACCCGGGCATCCACCGCGACGGCCCGGGTTGGCTGGCCCGGGTCAACCTGCCTGAGGGTGTCACCGCGGTGAAGGTGCTGGAGAAGCGCGACGCGCTGGCGGCTGCGCTGCGGCTCCCGGTCGACCAGGTCTGGCCTGCTGCCGGCCCGGACCACCCCGGCCAGCTCGACCTGTGGGTCGGCTACCACCCCGCATCCAAGACCGGCCAGCCCACCTGGTCCCTGGCCGGCGACACCGCGTCGGCGTCGTTCTTCGAGGAGGCCGAGTTCGGCACCGACGAGCGCGGCCGACCCGTCACCACCACCCTGTTCCAGCGCTCCTACCTGATCGGTGGCCAGCCCGGCTCCGGTAAGTCCTACGCCGCCCGTGCCCTGCTCGGTATCGCGATGCTCGACCCGACCTGCGAGCTCAAGATCGCCGAGTTCAAGGGAACCGGTGACTTCCTCGACCTTGAGGACCAGTGCTCCACCTATGTCTGTGGTGTCGATGAGGAAGCCCTCGACAAGGGTGTCGAGATCGGCCGGTGGCTGGTCGCCGAGGCCGAGAAGCGCGGTAAGCGGATCCTGGCTGCTCGTCGCCGTGGTGAGGCCCCGCAGGGCAAGGTCACCCCCGAGCTGGCTGCCAAGCCCGGCTCCGGCCTCCACCCCGTCTGTGTGCTGATCGACGAGGCACACGAGCTGTTCCTCTACTCACCCGATGCTGCTGGCGACTTCGAGCGTGCGATCAAGCGCCTGCGCGCTTTGGGGATCTGCGTCATCCTCGCCACCCAGATCCCCGACAAGTCCTCCCTGCCGCCGGGCATCACCCGCTGTGTCACCAACCGCTGGTGCCTCTCGGTCGCTGGTCAGGTCGAGAACGACATGATCCTCGGCACCGGTGCCTACAAGCGTGGCCTGACCGGCACCGTCTACCGGCCCGTCTTCGACGCCGGCTGGGGCTGCATGACCGGTGGCGCCGCACCCGTCGCGGTCCGCTCCCAGTTCCCCGATGAGGAGACCTGGGCAGGGATGGTCGCCCGATCCGCGTCGCTGCGTGGCGGGAAGGTCGTGGGTGCTCCGATCGAGACCGCCCCGGCCCGTGACCTGCTCGCCGACCTGACCGAGGTCGCCGCCTCCAACGGCCAGCACTGGGACACCGCCGCCACCGCCCTGGCTGACACCTGGCCCGAGGCCTATCCGCACCTGACCGCTGCTGCGCTCTCGGACATGGCACGCACCGCCGGACTCGCCTCCGTCAACGTCAAGATCACCGGCGAGGTCCGCCGAGGCTACCGCCGCACCGACCTGGTCAAGCTCCGCACCGTCCGCGACGAGACCGCCCAGCCCGCGACCGGCCAGCCGGGCGCTGAGGGAGGTGAGGACTAGCCCGAAGCCGAGGTAACGCGGGAGGTAACGCCCCCGCTACGGGTAGCGGCCCCGCTACCCACCCCGCTACCACCAAACCCCGCCCTGACCAGCACACATGTTCGAAAGTAGCGGTAGCGACCCCTGAGCCGCACCCGCCGGAAACCCTCCAGGAGACAGAACCGATGACACCGCTCACGCTCGCTACCGCGACCGTCCTGGTCGCCCTCGCTGCCGCTGGGATCTACGCCGCGATCTGCTCGACCAGCCCGTTCACCCGCTGCCGCCGCTGCGAGGGAACCGGCCACCGCACCCGCACGAACACCTTCGGGCGCACCAAGCTCCGGCCGTGTCGCCGCTGCCGTGGCGTCGGCACCCATCTCCGCGCCGGCCGCCGCCTCTACTACCTCGCCCGCGACATCCACGCCGAGGCAACCACCACCGTCCTCCCGTCGCGCGACAGCAAACCGCACAAGCCCGGCTGGTAACCCGCCTCCTCGCTTGGCTCTGGGCCGCCGATTGGCTCAGGTCCCTACCCGACCCATGCCTAAAACACCTGATCAGAACAGGAATCCATCCTCATGAGCACCCACACTCGCTACGCCGAGAACCGCCCCCACGACCACGCGTCAACCACAACCACCCGCCCAACCGCCCGCCCGTCTGGACTGGCACTCGTCGGCTTCGGCATGACCGGCGTCGGGTTCGTCCAGGTCGCCGTGACCATCGCCCCGCAGGTCGCCGCGATGATCCCCGCCGCCGGTGCCGCCGCACCCGCTGTCGGTGTCGCGGTCGCCCTTGCCGCTGACGTGGTCTGGGCAGCGCTGGGGCACACGACCATCGCCGCCTACAAGTCCGGCCAGCGGGCCGCCGCCTACGGGTTCGGAGCGGCCACCGCGGCTGCTGTAGCCGTCTCCACGGTCCTCCTGGCCGCTGTCGGACACATGGGCCCCTGGTCTGCTATCCCGGCCCTGGCTGCGCTGCTGCTGGTCGCTGACGGGATCCGCGACCAGGTCACCGTCTCGGCCGAGACCGCCGCGATCATCCGAGCCCGTACCGCCGAGATCCGCGACCAGCGCGCCTTAGCCGTCATCGAGGCCCGCCACGCCGCCCACATGGAGACCATCACCGGCTACGGCGAATCCGCCCGCCTCGCCGCACGCACCCACGCGCTGGCCGAGATCAAGGTGACCGTGGAGCGAGCCGAGAACAAGGCCGCCAAGCGCCTCACCGCCTCGGCCGAGAAGCACGCCGCCGGCGCGGTCGCCTACCGCGAGCTCCTCGGCGGTCAGCCGGTCACCGACCCTGACACCTCCCGTGACAACGGGGCTGACATCGAGGCTGACACCGACCCTGACAACGAGTCTCACGCGATCACCGCCCCGGGCGACGCTGTAGCCCCGGATGTCACCCCGGATGTCAGTGCCACACCGGCCCTGACCGTCATCCCTGACACCCACAACATCGAGACCGTCGAGGACGACGCCGACACCGGACTGTGCGCCATCTGCGACACCGACCTGGGCGAGGAAGACGGCAACCACGTCCACCCCGCCTGCGCCGCCGTCGAACTGCGCCGAGTCATGAGCGTGCCCGAGGTCGCCGAGCTCCTCGGCGTCACCGAGCGGACCGTCTACCGCTGGACCAAGGAGGCCAACCGCGATGACGTCGCCTGACACCCCCGCCACGCACCCCGGTGACCTCCCGGGCGCGTTGTGCCCGCAGACCGACCCCGAGGTCTTCTTCCCCGAGCCCGGTGGCAGCCCCGCGGCCGCGAAGAAGGTCTGCGCCGCCTGTGACGTCCGGAGCGACTGCCTCGCCCTCGCGCTGTCCCTCGGCACCGTCATGGGCGTGTGGGGAGGCATGACCGAGCGCGAGCGCACGAACCTCAAGCGCGCTGCCCGGACCCCAGCGCCGGCCCGCCGCATCTGCCCGGGCTGCGAGAAGGAGTTCACGCGTCCGACACCCCACGCCATCTACTGCGGCGACCTGTGCCGACAGAAAGCCCGCCGCGCGACCAAGAACGCTTCCCAAGCCCGCCGCACCCGCCACGAGAGGAAGGCCGCCTGATGTACGCCGCACCCCAGACCCGCCCGATGCTCGCCGGAGCCCTGGCCGCCGCTGCCCGTGGCTGGCACGTCTTCCCGCTCCTGCCGAACACCAAGCGCCCCGCACGACCCAACCACAGTGCCGACACTTGCAATGGCACCGACCCCCGATGCCGAGACGGACACACCGGCTGGGACGCCCGCGCCACCACCGACACCGACCGAATCCGACGCGCCTGGGCCGACGACGCCCCGACCTACGGCCTCGCGATCGCCTGCGGTCCCTCCGGGCTGCTCGTGGTCGACCTGGACACCCACAAACCCGGCACCGAGATCCCGGAGCCGTGGAACCGGTTCGGGATCACCACCGGCGCCGAGGTACTCGACCACATCGCCGGCGCCCGAGGCGGCACCATCACACCCACCTACACAGTGCGTACGCCCTCCGGCGGCACCCACCTCTACTACCAAGCACCCGAGGGTGCCCGATTCGGAAACACCGCCGGAACGATCGGCTGGCTCATCGATACCCGCGCCCACGGTGGCTACGTCGTCGCCCCGCCGACGATCATCGCGACCAGCACCGATACGAGCTGCTACGCGATCGTCGAGGACCGGCCGCCGGCCCCGCTCCCGCTGTTCCTGCTCGACCTCCTCGGCCGCCAGCACCGCCCCACCCCGGCCGGGCCGACCAGGATCCCGGCCTCAACCGACCGGCTGCCCGCCTACGTCAAGAGCGCCGTCACCCAGGAAGCCGCCAACGTCGCCAGCGCCCCAGCCAAACAGCACAACATCCGGCTGTTCGTCTCGGCCAAGTCCCTCGGTCAGCTCATCGCCGGAGGCGTGCTCGACGAGCACACCGCCTACGACGCCCTCACCACCGCCGCGCACTCGCTCATGGGCCCCGGTTGCGACTGCAACCCCCGCGAGATCGACTCCACGATCCGCTCCGGGTTCCACGCCGGAGCCGCCAACCCCCGCACCCCCAACTCGAGGAAGGCCGCCTGATGCCCACCATGACCGATCTGTTCTGCGGAGGCGGAGGTTCATCGACCGGCGGCGCGTCCGTGCCCGGCGTCGAGATCCGGATGGCCGCCAACCACCTCCCGCTCGCGGTCGAGGTCCACAACACCAACCACCCCGACGCCGACCACGCCTGTGTCGACCTCCACCAAGAGGACCCCCGCTACTTCCCCCGCACCGACATCCTGTGGGCATCGCCGGAGTGCACCAAGTGGTCGCAGGCATCGGGCAGCAAGTACGCCAAGATCTCGATGGAGGCCGACCTGCTCGACCTGCTCGACCCCGAGCTGGTCGATGAGGATCCGGAGAAGGCGATCGTTCAGCGTTCCCGGCTGCTGATGTTCGATGTGCTCCGGTTCGCCGAGCACCACCGCTATACCGCGATGATCATCGAGAACGTCGTCGACATCGCCACCAACCCCCGCTACGCCGAAGCCTGGACCCTGTGGCGAAAGGGCCTGCGCAACCTCGGCTACGACTTCCGCATCGTCTCCCTCAACTCGATGCACGCCCAGGCCCACGGCGACCCCGCACCCCAATCGCGCGACCGGCTCTACATCGTGTGCTGGCTCAAAGGCACCCGCGCGCCCAACATCGACAAGGTGCTGCGGCCGCTGGCCTGGTGCCCGAAGTGCGACCAGGTCGTCGAGTCCCGCCAGGCGTGGAAGAACGGCCGCACCGTGGGCAAGTACCGCTCCCAATACGTCTACGTCCACAACGCCTGCGGGACGACCGTGGAGCCCGGCTACCTGCCCGCGGCGGCCGCGATCGACTGGACCATCCAGGGCAGCCGGATCGGGGAACGTACCAAGCCGCTCGCGGAGAAGACCCGTCGCCGGATCGCGGCCGGGATCGCGCGGTACTGGTCGCCGTTCCACCTCGAACATGGCGGCAACCAGTACGACGCCGCCGACCCGAAACACCCTGCCCACGGCAGCCCCAACGGCTACTACCGCGCCTGGTCGATGTACGACACGCTGCGCACCCTCCACACCCAGGAGACCAAGGCGCTCGTGGTGCCCCTCGAAGGCCGCGCCGGCGACCGGACTCGCACCACCGGGCAGACCCTCCGCACCCAGACCTCGCGTCATCTCGACGCGCTGTGCGTCCCGGCCGGAGGGACCTGGAACGACGACGCCCGACCGGCTTCGGAGGCGTACCGGACGATGACCACCCGCGAGACCACGGCCCTGGTCACCGCGGCCGCTGTTACGCCTGAGCCGTTCATCGCTGAACTGCGTGGCGGCGGGTCCACCGCCCGCCCGGTGGCCGACCCGGCCGCGACGTTCACGGCCTCGGGGAACCATCACGGGTTGGTGATGCCCTATTACGGCACCAGCCACACCGCGAAGCCTGCCGCCGACCCGCTCGGCACGGTCACGACCCGAGACCGGCACGCCCTGATCACGCGGCACTTCGGCACGAACGGCGGAGCCGAGCACCGGATGACGACTCCCGGGGACGAGTACATGCGGACCCTGACCACCACCGCCCAAATGTCAGTCCTCACACCCGGTGACATCACCGCCGCTGAGGCCCAGGTCGACGACTGCCTATTCCGGATGCTCGAACCCCACGAGGTCGCCGCGGGGATGGCATTCCCCGATGACTACCAGTGGTCCGGCACCCGCCGCGAGCGGGTCAAGCTCGCCGGAAACGCCGTCACCCCACCTGCCGCTCGCGACCTCATCGCCGCGGTCGTCGAGGCCCTCGTATGACCACAGTCAGCCACCAACCAGACCAGCCCGTATCCGACTCGGAGGAGACCAGCATGAAAAAGCCCGTCACCTACGACCCGACCGACGAGCACCACCGCACCGGCCTCTGGCCGCTCTCCGACGACGGTCGACGACGGCTCAAGCTCGGTCTCAACCCGGAGACCATCCGTGTACTGACCAAGGCACTAGACCAGGGCATCCTCGACGGCACCTATGTCCACGACGGCTCGCCAGTCGTTCTCGAGCGCATCTCCGGCACCGCCGACATCGTCGCGGGCAACGAGGACGTGCCGCTGCCGGTCCGCCCGTTCGAGCTGCGCCCAGCGCGCCTCGCAGGGCTGATCGCCGAGCAGGTCGAAGCGTTCCGGGTACGCAAGATCAAGGACACCAACGACACCTACGAAGAGGAGGTCATGCCCTCGAAAGCCGTCCTCGACGCCGTGCTCGCCAAGAAGGACTGGCCCGGCCTCGCGCCGCTGCACAAGGTCATCTCCACACCCGTTCTGCGCCCGGACGGGACCTTGCTTCAGACGCCTGGTTACGACGCCGCCACGGGCTATTACCTGGCTGGACGGATCGAGTACGGCGAGATCCCCACCGAGCCCACCGCGGCCGAGGTCGCCGAAGCCCGCGAGTTCCTCCTCAAACGCTTCCTGCGTGACTTCCCGTGGGTCAGCCCGGCCGATCGAGCGAACTACGTCGCCATCCTCGCCACGCCGATCCTGCGCCCAATGACGCGCGCGCTCTCGCCGTTCGGTGTCGTCGACGCGACCATGCCCGGATCCGGCAAGACCATCCTCACCTCCTGTGTCGGTCTGCTGGTCGGGCAGCGTGTGCTCACCTGGACCGACTCCGAGGAGGAGCTGCGCAAGTCGATCACCACCGTGCTCGGCGACCCTGCCGGCGTGATCGTGTTCGACAACCTCGTCGAAGGCTGCGTCATCGACTCCGCCGTACTCGCCCGCCTGGTCACCGAGCACATGTGGGCCGACCGCAAGCTCGGCACCAACTCCGCCGCTGCATACGCCAACGACCGTCTCTGGCTGGCCACCGGAAACAACCTCCGCACCGGCGGCGACATGGCCTCACGCTCCGTGTGGGTACGCCTCGACCCCGACTGCCCGCACCCCGAGGAGCGCACCGGATTCTCCATCCCGAACCTCGACACCTGGATCCTCGACCCCGCCAACCAAGCCACCGTCCTGCGGCACCTGCTCATCCTGATCCTCGACTGGACCCGTGCCGGAGCTCCGCGCGCGTACGACATCCCCGCGATGCGGCAGTTCACCACCTGGGCCCAAGCCCTCGGCGGATTCCTCAAGCACCACGAGATCCACGGCTTCCTCGCCAACCTCAACGACGCCCGCGAGCTCGACGACGACCACGCCGAATGGCGCGCCTTCCTCCTGCAGTGGGACCGCGTCAACGGACCCCGCCACGTCGGCGCAGCCGAGCTGCGGAGAAGCGCTGAACCAGAGGTCGGGATGAGCGACCGCTGGGACGGCACCTTCCCCACCACCAACAGCGGCAAGTCCCTCTCCGTCAAGACCCTCGGCCGGCGCCTCACCGGACAGGTCGGCCGATGGCGCGGCGACATCGTCCTGCGCTCCGAGATCGACCCTGTCACCAATTGCCGCGCCTACTGGATCGAACACGCACCCGAGCCGACCGCCGAGACCGAGATCCCCGATCCAAACCCGGAAACCCGGAAACCCGGCGAAACCTCCCCTGACCTGGGATTTCTACCACCGGGTTTCGAAACCGGGAGAACGACGTGAAACCCGGAAACCCGGTGAATCACCGGATCACCGGGTTTGACCACAAACCCAGCCCCAACAAACCCGGCACCAATAACCCCAGTTCAGAGCACGAATTGCCGGGTTTCCGGGTCACCGGGTCAAGTTCCGCCCTCGCCCTAAACACCACTGGTCCAGCACCACGTCACCGCCAAGAGGAGAACCGACCGCATGTCTAGGCACCGCTCCGAGAGCACCGCAGCGCACCTGACGGTGCGCGACTTCTGCAACGAGCTCGGGATCACCCGGGCGACCTTCTACAACTGGCGCGCGAAGGGCGTCGGGCCGCGCTGCATCAAGTTGCCCGGCGGCGAGATCCGCGTACGCCGCATCGAACTCGACAACTGGCTGGCCAACCTGGAGGACGAAGCATCATGAGCACGAGCTACGACGTACGCATCTGGAGCATCGAGACCATCACCGGCAAGCGTGGCACGACTTACCGCGTCCGCTGGGTCGTCGGGAGGAACGCTCCGATCCCTCGGACCTTCAGCACGAAACGGCTCGCGGAGTCGTTCCGGTCCGACCTGATCTCAGCCGCCCGGAAGGGCGAGGCGTTCGACATCGAGAGCGGGCTGCCGCAGTCCATGATGCCGAAGGCGACGAGTCCAACCTGGCTGACCTTCGCGATGGATCACATGGACGTCAAATGGGCCGACTTCTCGCCAAACACCCGCAAGAGCACCGCCGACGGCTTGACGACGATCACGATCGCAATGGTGAAGGGCGACGACACACCGCCCGACGACGCACTGCTCCGAAAGGCGCTGAGGACGTGGGCGTTCAACTCACTCGCCCGCGTCAAGAACCCTGAACCACCGGAGGAGTACCGCGAGGTGATCGCATGGATCGCCAAGCGAAGTCGACCGGTCGAGGACCTCAACGACACCGCTACGACTCGCCGAGTATTGAAGGCAATCTCGCTGAAGCTCGACGGCAGCCCCGCGGCCGCTAAGACGGCGAACCGGAAGCGTGCCGCGTTCTCGAGCGCGATCGGCTACGCACTTGAGCTCGGCTTCCTCGAGTCCAACCCGCTGCAGCGCGTCAAGGTGAAGCGCGCTCCCACCGCCGAGGAGCTCGATGCCCGGGTGGTCGTCAACCATCGGCAGGCGAAGCGCCTCCTTGCGGCCGTCCACGCGTCTGATCCGGAGTTCGAAGCCTTCATCGGGTGCATCTACTACGCCGCCATGCGACCAGCCGAGGTACGCAATCTCAGCGAACTTGATCTCACCCTGCCGGCCGAAGGATGGGGCGAAGCTCGTCTCGCCGGTTCATATCAGGACCCAGGGAGGGACTGGACCGACGATGGAACTCTCGGCGAAGAGCGCGGCCTGAAACACCGCGCTCGAAACTCCGTCCGCCCGACACCTCTCCCTCCCCCGCTGGTCAAGTTGCTTAGTCGTCACCTGGAGAAGTTCGGCACGGGCCCGGACGGTCGACTCTTCGTCGTTCGCGCAGGCAAGTGGGGTCATGCACTCCCCGCGTCGCTGTCGCGCCCGGTGCCTCTCTCTGCCGTAGGTCGCGTCATGAAGAATGCCAGAGCGGCCGCATTCACCGAGGAAGAACAGAATTCACCATTGGCTCGCCGGGCGTACGACCTCCGACACGCTGCTGTCTCCACCTGGCTAGCCGCCGGCACGCCCGCCCCGTTGGTAGCCAAGTGGGCCGGGCACAGCGTGCAGGTGCTGCTGACCGTCTATGCGCACGCAGTCGACGGCCAGGAGGACGCTGCACGCAAGCGGATCGAGCAGGCCCTCACCGACGATGGCGGCATAGAAGGATGAGCTCCACCGCGTCCGCTCGCACGGCGGGAGTCGAACTCCAACCGTGCGAGCGGGTCACACGAAGGCACGCGCCTGACGAATAACCGGTGAACAAACGTTCGATTCGATAGGGTGAAGACCATGGCCGACAAGAGTGCAATCGAATGGACTGAGGCCACTTGGAACCCGACGACCGGGTGCGACCAAGTCTCGGCCGGATGCGACAACTGTTATGCGCTGACCCTCTCCAAGCGGCTTAAGGCAATGGGCAACAGCAAGTACCAGAGCGACGGCGACCCACGAACGAGCGGCCCGGGCTTCGGCGTCACGATTCACCCCGACGCTCTAAATATTCCATACACGTGGAAGCGGCCCCGAGTCGTGTTTGTCAACTCGATGAGCGATTTGTTCCATGCTCGAATCCCGGTCGATTTCATTAAGCAGGTCTTCGGCGTGATGGCTGACACGCCACATCACACCTACCAGGTCCTGACGAAGCGCGCTCACCGACTTGCACGAATCGCTGACAGGATCGACTGGCCAAGCAACGTGTGGATGGGCGTAAGTGTCGAGTCCGCGAAGCAATACGACCGCATCCGCGACTTGGCCACGGTCCCTGCAGCAGTCCGCTTTCTGTCATGCGAGCCACTACTGGATTCTCTTCCTCACCTCCCACTGGAGGGCATCGACTGGGTCATCGCTGGCGGGGAGAGCGGATTTCATGCGCGACCAGTCGATCCCGACTGGATTAGGGATATTCGCGATCAGTGTGTGACCGCGCGCACGCCATTCTTTTTCAAGCAGTGGGGTGGAATCCGCGCGAAGAGCGGCGGCCGCGAACTTGATGGTCACACTTGGGACGAGTTTCCCACCGCTGGTCACTTGCGAGCTATATAAGCTCGCTGGAGGCTTCCCTTTGGCACAGCATCGATAAGATCCATATCTTTGGTCTTTCTCAAGGCCTGCCGAATGTGCGTCTCACGCGCAAGCCCGAGGGTGCGCCCAAACACGTCAGCAAGTTTCTGCTCGATGACGAATCCAGTCTCGGCCCTCAGGATGGCCTCGACGTTACCCGCGATCTCGTCCACCCAAGCGGCTTCATCGTCGGCAAAATCCAGTCCTCGAAGTTCGGCTTGACCGCCAGCCGCCTCCTCTCGAGCATCGACCAACCACTGACGCCATTCTTTGCGCGCCATTGACATGGATCGAGCCATCTCCCAGAAGCCATCCATGTGGCGGGTGAAGAGAATGAGCTCATAAACAGGCTGCGCGCTGAGAGAGTCGGCGACATCCGCTGTGATGAAACCACACGCCCCGACTGCTTCGGCAATGCGGGTCGCGTACCCCTCTAGAACCAACTCAACCCATCCGTCCACCTGCTCGCGCGCAAGTTCTTGCCACCAATCCCCACCGAGAGCAGTGTCGAGCGCCGCTATCTGGCCCTTCTTGGCTGGGTACTCCTTGTCCGACCGGACGACGCCTGAGATTCGCCGCACGGCCTCGTACGAGAAGTTCATTAACAACTCAGTCTTGGGCTGAAGCAATCTCGAGTACGTAGGCCTGTCCCGCGACTTAAGCACGTGGACAACACGATCGAATGGGATGGTCAAGCCGTATGGATCCAGGAATACGAAGAGCGGAAGATCACCAGCCAAGTCGAGCACACTTTCAACGTGCTCCTCCACGGGACCACGCCGAACTTCATAGGTTTCAGCGTCGATGCCCTTCTCGTCCAGCATTGCACCTAGCCGGTCGCAGTATTCCTCGTCTTTCTCGCTGAACACCGAATACACGGCACGGAGCTTTGCCATATCTTCGGCGGTATCGACGAGCAACTCGGGCGAGCCAGGCTGGTCGTCCTCATAGCGTCCGGGACCCGAGTAGGCGTCGTACACAACCACACGTTTGTCCGTAGATGTTGAACCCACCTTGCCAACCCAGGCAGGGATATAACTCTTGATCAGTTTGTGCTTGTAGACCGCTGCCGCCTGCGGCGACTCAAAGAAGTTCTCGTTGCTACTCACCGTGGTCTCCGTCAAGTGCGTGAGATACAGATCCTAGGGCGGCGGCATCCTCCTGCGCACTAGAACGCCCGTTTCGGGCCAGGGCCGCGGTCGGGAGCGAAGTCAGCAGTGGTCGAGCCGAGGACGACACCCGACGAAGCGCCCGCTAGGCTCTGCTCGGGCCGTTAGCTCAGTGGGTTAGAGCAGGCGACTCATAATCGCCCAGTCGCGGGTTCAAGTCCCGCACGGCCTACTCCAGGCCCGGTCGCGCGCCAAAGGCAACGCGACCGGGCACCTGGTTGCCCACACCATGAGTCAATCGACCGGGGGCCAAGCTAGGGAAGGCTGGGACACGCGACATGGACACAGCAGATGTAGTAACCGCCTGCATAGCCGGCGCCGCACTTGCTCTGTCGATCGTCGGCCTCATCCTTCAATGGGTGATGTGGAGCCGTTCCGGTGCTGTGCTCGTGGCCGAAGCCAGCCTCGGATTTCTAACGGCCGGACCAGTGACCAAAGTGCTCACCGTGTCGGCACTGAACAAGGGCCGTGGATCCGCTCAGGTCACCTCATGGTGGCTCGAGCCAGTCGGTGCGCCGCCCGAGTCGATGCATTGGTACCTAGCTCACCTTCACGTCGTCGGATCGTCTGATCTGCCGGTGGTCATCGACGGCGAGCAAGGGGTGCAGTGGTTCGTCCCCCGTGATGTCGTGGAGGACAGTTGCCGCGAACTGAAAGTGACGCACGTTCGTCCACACCTCGGCCTCGGGTCGGGCCGTAAGGTCGCAGGCAAGCCCCTGCGCGTCCTGTAGCGCACCAAGCGCTCGTGCCCGATCTCGCGACACCAAATGACAGACGAAACTCTGACTTGCGTACGACGGGCGTCGCTGCCGAAGCCTCCAGAACCGAAGATGCAGGTCAGGGCGCCTCAGCGAGAGAACTCATAATCCTTGGGTCGCGGGTTCGAGCCCCGCACGGCCTACCACGCACAACTGCCGGCGGGGCGATCTCCTACGCTCGCGCAGACGCCTGCCGTGAAAGGAATTTTTCTTTCACCGACGATCGGACACGAGCGGCTGAGCAATTCCTGGTCACTAGGCTTCGCCAAGTGCCGCTTCTGATGATCGATCTGGACAGCACGCTGTTGGATCGGGCTACGGCATTCCGCGCTTGCTGGCCACCTCCCGGCCCAGCGCCTAGAAGCGGCCCAGCTACCAACGATCGGTGCGCTGGACCTCGTGCATGAGCTCGATCTTGCGGAAGCCGAACTGCCTGTTGATGCGCTGCATCACGTCGTTCGACGGGTCGGTCCAGGTGTGGATGCTGGTGCGTTCGGGGTGGTCGCGCTGGACGGCGGCGAGGGTGGCGACCTTGAGGGCGAGGCCGAGCTTGTGGCCGCGGTGGGCGGTCTTGACGAAGGTGTCGTCCTGGATGGCCTCGTCGCTGCCGTGGGCCAGGAAGATGACCGAGTAGCCGACCAGCTCGCCGGTGAGGATCTCGCGGGCGGCGGCGGTGATGCGGTCGTAGGAGCGGGCGGTGCTCTTCTCGGCCGAGCGGATGCGGTCGGCGGTGTGGGCGACCATGTCTTGCTCGGTCTTGCCCGGCATCTCCTTGCCCATCTGGTTGCGCAGGCCGACGAACTGGGCGAGCAGGTCCTCGGGGGTCCGGTCCTCCCACATCAGGAGCTCGTAGCCGAGCACGTTGAAGGGCTTGTGGGGCAGCGGGAGGTCGGCAGCGAGGTGGTCCTCGCGGCGTACGGACTTGAAGCCGAGCGCCCGCGCGAAGGCCAGGGACGACTTCGGGGGGATGGTCACCTCGGCGGTCGTCAGGGTGCGGCCGCTGGTGCGGCGTACGTCATCGGCGGCTCGCCACAGCTCGGTGCCGACCCCGCGCCAGCGGTGCACGGGGAGGACGTGGATGCCCAGCTCGACGACGTGGCTCCGCTCCTCCTCGGGGAGGTCGAGCTCAGCGATGCCGATCGTCTCGCCCTGCTCCTTCGCGGCGAGGAGTACGCGGCGGCCGTGGTCGTGCGGGGTGCGCACGGAGTTTGCGAGCGCCTCGAAGGTGCGATGCGACGCGTAGGGTCGATCGAAGGCCATCGATGCCGCCTCCACGGCGTACCAAGCCTTCAGAGCGGTGTCATCGTGGACGTCGACGGGGGCGATCACAGACACGGGCACTATCTAACCGTGTCGGGCAAGGTCGTGGGAACTGAGGTCCCCCAGCAAGCGTTGACACGTCATCTGTTTCGGAGCTGGAGGGCCGGTGCGGCCAGTCGAGCGCATCGCGGGCCACCGCACTCATCGGTGAGGTCGACGGTGGCGATGACGTGCTGACCGGTCCGGCCAGACGCCACCAGTGGGACGAGGTCGTCGAGCATCAAATTTGGCGCGACGGAACATCGTGAACCCGTCGCCGCCCACGTCACCCCAAGTCAGATAGACGAACCTGGCTCCGCGTCTGCCCTGCACCGCGTCGCCGCGGAAGTCGAGACCCGCGTCGACATCGAGGAGCTCGATCTCGATCTTCCAGACCGCGCTCTCACTGTCGCCGCGCACCAGGTCGACCGGGTGCTTTCCCCGCTGGATGCCGACATGGACGTTGTGGCACGGGCCGTCCTCGAGTTCCCAGGTCCGGCCCGGAAGGTTGTGGCCACGGATCTCGAGCAGCACCCTGTCACCATCCCACTGCCGTTCGCCCATATCCCCGCCGCTCAGTCGTCTCAGAGCGGGCCGGGCTCGGTCTCGGGGTCGTCGGGGTCGGGGTCCGGAGGACCGGGCGTCTTGGTCGGCGTCGGAGTAGGCGTCGGGGTCGGCGTCGGGGTGGGTGTCGGCGTGGGCGTCGGCGTGGGCTCCTGGGACGGCGGCGGTGTGTTCGACGGCTCCGGCTCCTCGGTCGGCTCGGGATCCGGGCTCGGCGGGACGTACGGCGCGTGGCCGGACTCCGGGGCGTCACCGTCGAGCCCGGCCGGCGGCGGGAACTCCTCGTAGTCGAGCTCGTCGGTCAGCTGTCCCATGATCTCGACCCAGGTGTCGGCCGGGTAGTCGGCGCCGAAGAAGGTGTCGAGCCAGCCGTCGAGGGCGCCGCTGCCCTGTCCGCGGCTGTAGGCGACAGCGGTGGAGAGCTGCGGGGTGTAGCCGACGAACCAGGCCGAGGAGACCTCGTCCTTGTCGTTGGTCGCGGTGCCGGTCTTGCCGGCGGCCGGCTGTACCACCGCGCTGGCGGCCTGGCCGGTGCCGCTGGAGACGACCTGCTGGAGCGAGTAGGAGGTGTCGGCGGCGACGTCCTCGTCCATCGCCCGCTTGCTGCCCTCGGTGTCGTCGTGCTCGTAGATGACGGTGCCGTCGGCGTCGACCACCTTGGAGACGACAAAGACGTCGTTGTGCACTCCGCCGTTGGCGATCGTGGCGTAGGAGTTGGCCATGTTGATCGGGCTGACCGTCGAGTTGCCCAGCGTGAGCAGGAAGTTCTCGGGCTGCATGTCGCCGCCGGACTTCATCGGGATGCCCGGGTAGGCGGGGTCGCTGCGGTCGCCGCGCGGGATGCCGGAGCGTACGGCCATGTCGTAGACGTCCTTGCTGCCGTTGGGCAGCGAGTCGGACATCTCGACGAAGGCGGTGTTGATCGAGTCTTCCATCGCCTGGAGGCTGCTGACGTTGGAGCCGTAGCTGTGGCCGTTCGGGTCGGCGGCGCTCTGGCCGGAGTTGCGTACGTTCACACCACCGGGGAACTCCATCGGCGAGTTGCCGTTCCAGGTGTCCTTGAGCGAGTAGCCCGACTTCAGCGCCGCGGCGAGGGTGAACGGCTTCATCGTCGACCCGGCCATCGTGGCGCTGCTCGCGGCCCAGTTGATCTGGGACTCCAGGTAGTCCTGGCCACCGTAGAAGCCGCGCAGGGCGCCGGTCTTGACGTCGACCGTCGCCGCACCGACGTGGAGCTCGTCCTTCACATCGCCCTCGATGTACGCCTTCTTGTCGTCCGGACGTACGTCGTTGACCGCCTGCTCCGCAGTCCGCATCGTCTTCTTGGTCAGCGTGGTGGTGATGCGGAGCCCGCCGCCGTTGATCTCGTCCTCGGTGACCAGCGGGTTGCCCTGCTCGTCCTCGAGCTTGAGGAGCTCGTCGCGGACAAGCTTGAGCGCGTGACCCTTCTGCCCGCCGTAGCGGCTGTCGGAGCGCGGCTTCTTGAACTTCGGCAGCGACTCCTTGGCCTTCTCCCCCTCGGCGGCGTCGACCATCTCCATCTTGACCATCGAGTTGATGACGTAGCGGTAGCGGCCCTCGAGCTCGGCGACCGCCTCCTCGCCGTTGCTCGGGTCGAGGTCGTTGGGGTCGTTGAGGATCGCGGCGAGCGCGGCAGCCTCCTGGAGGGTGAGCTCCGCGGCCGGCTTGTCGAAGTAGGCGTTCGATGCCGCCTCGATGCCGTAGGCGCCACGGCCGAAGTAGATGGTGTTGAGGTAGCCAGCGAGGATGTCCTCCTTGGACTTCTGCCGGCTGATCTTCAGCGAGATGACCGCTTCCTTCACCTTGCGGGTGTAAGTGCGCTCCTGGGTGAGGTAGAGGTTCTTGACGTACTGCTGGGTGATCGTCGAGGCGCCGGACTGGGCGCCTCCGGTGTTGTTGTTGACCACCGCGCGCATGATGCCCTTGATGTCGATGCCGCTGTTGGTCCAGAACGTACGGTCCTCCGCGGCGACCGCGGCGTCCTTCATCAACTGCGGGATCTCGTCATAGGGCAGCGAGTCGCGGTCCTGCGAGTCGGCGATGTAGCGCCCGAGCTCGTCCTTGCCGCCGCGGTAGTAGACGAAGGAGGTCTCCTTCTCGTACGCGGCGTTGGCGCTGGGGATCGGGATGGCGTTGTAGGCCACGATCACACCCAGGGCGCCGATCAGCGCGCCCACCAGAATCACGATGAAGAAGGCCTTCAAGACCTTCCTTCCACGCTTCTTCTTCGGCGTCGGCGTGGGTATGTAAGGCGGATTGCCCTGCCAGCTCAAGATGTCCCCTCCCGCGGTCACAAACGTCCCTAGAGTACGGCGGGCTCCCACGCCCTTCGCGATCCTCGGACCCGTGTTTGCGGCGTCTCAGCGGCGTCTCAGCGAGGTCTCAGGGATCTCCAAGCGTACGAACGGGCCTCCGACCTGGGCCGGCGATGCCGTGTCTGCCCAGGTCAGAGGCCCGTTTCCGGAACACTCAGACCAGGAAGTAGAAGGTGCTGTAGTGGTCGGGAGTGAAGTAGACGTCACCCGTTGTGGTGTCGACCACGAGCCGGTAGGACTGGCGCTGCGCACCGCATTCGCGCGGGGTCACGTCGAACTCGAGGTAGGAGTGGCCCGAGGGCAGCTCGCCCTCGTAGTTGTTGTAGGTGCCACCGGAGAAGTTGCAGGTGCCGGTCGGCGGCCAGTCGTGCCAGCCACGGTTGGACGGGTAGCCCAGCGAGGCCCAGACCTCGTTGGAGTCGAGGGCCTCGGCGCAGCCCTTGTGGGTGCAGCTCTCGATCCAGTCGGCCTGGGCGGCAGGAGCGAGCGCGACGCTCCCACCGAGCAGGCTGGTGGTGGCGACGAGACCTGCGAGGAGCAGCTTGATCATCGTGAGCACGGAGCGGTTCTTCCCGGACATGAATCCTCCAGTGTGTGCGTTACGGACGGTTGGTAATTCTGCTACCTGGCGCGTCCGGATGGGGGCTCCGAAGGTCACGAACCGGTGAACTCTGGGGTGTGGGCGCGTCTTCAGACGATGCCCGCCTCGCGGGCCACGATCGCCGCCTGGACCCGCGAGGCGACCCCGAGCTTCGCCAGGACGCGGGAGACGTGGGTCTTCGTGGTCGCCTCGGAGATCACCAGCCGCTGGGCGATCTCGGCGTTGGACAGGCCTTGTCCCAGGGCCGCGAGTACGTCCCTCTCCCGGGGTGTGAGGTCTTCAGGAAGTGGTACGGCGGCCGTGGACGCCGGGACGGATCGGTCCGGCGCGCCGGCGAGCTCGGCGAGCACCCGGCGGGTCACCTCCGGGGCGACCACACCGTCGCCGGCGGCGACGTGCCGGACGGCGTCGACCAGGTCGGACGCCTCCGCCGACTTGAGCAGGAAGCCGGCCGCGCCGGCGCGGAGGGCACCGAAGACGTACTCGTCCAGGTCGAAGGTGGTCAGCACGAGTACGTCGGCGAGCCCCTCCTCGACGACCTGGCGGGTCGCCGTCACGCCATCGGTGCCGGGCATGCGTACGTCCATCAGCACGACGTCGGGGCGCAGAGCCCGCGCGTTGGCGACCGCGGTCGCGCCGTCGGCGGCCTCCCCCACCACCTCGATGTCGCCGGCGGTGGCGAGCAACATGCGCAGACCGGCGCGGATGGCGGCGTGGTCGTCGGCGAGCAGAACGCGGATCATGCGCTCGCTCCCGGGAGCGGCAGGGTCGACCGGACCCGCCAGCCGGGGCCGTCAGGGCCGGCCTCGAAGGTTCCGCCGAGGGCTTCGGCGCGCTCGCGCATCGACACCAGTCCGGTGCCGGTGCCGGCCTCGGCCGGGGGCTCCTTCGCGGCGCCGGCATCGGTCACCTCGATCTCGAGGGCGTCGCCGGGGATCAGACGCAGATGAGTGGTGCCGCCGCCGTGCTTGAGCACGTTGGTCAGGGACTCGCGCACGATCCGGTAGACGGCGTGGTCGACCGAGACCGGCAGCGCGAGGTCGGCACCGTCCAAGAGCCCGCCGGGGTCGTCGACCCGCAGCGGCAGGCCGGCCAGTCGCGCCTGTTCCAGGACGGGGCCGAGGTTGGCGGCGCGGGAGGCGGCGGTGAGGTCCTCGGCGTCGCCGGGATCGCCGTCGGAGCGCAGGACGCGGATCATCGCGCGCATGTCGTCGAGCGAGGCCAGGCTCTCGGCCCGCACCGACCGCAGCGCCGCGCGGTCCCGTTCCGGGTCGTGCTCACCGGCCAGCGCCGCCCCCGAGGTCAGCGCGATGGCGGACAGGTGGGAGGCGACCACGTCGTGCAGGTCCCGGGCCACCGCGGAGCGCTCGGCCCGGACCGCGTCGTGCCGCTCGGCGTCGGCCAGCCGCAGCAGCGCGGCGCTGCGTTCGCGCTCGAGCCGGGCCCGGTCGTCGGCGGCGTCGGCGAGCTCGCTGCCCTGACGTACGTTGCTGCCCCACCACATCGGGGTGACGACGATCGCGAAGAGGGTGAGTGCGAGCACGACGGGGGTGCGCGGGTCCGAGGTGGCCGCGGCGGAGGCGACGACCGCAGCACCGATGGCCACCGCGACGGCGACGGTGGCGATGCGTCGCGCCAGCGGCGATCCGTGCAGCTGGCCGGCGAAGAGCGCGTCCCAGAGCACCACCACCATCGCGATGCTGCTCCCGATCAGCAGATCTGCCCCGAAGCAGAGGGCGACGACGGTCTGCACCGCGAGCGGCCGGCGCCGCTTGAGCACGAGCGCCCCGGCCGCGAGGGTGAGGGGGACGAGATGCCACCAGGTCGGCACACTGTCCAGGTCGATGCCGAACGGGTGCAGACCGCGTACGCCCCCGACCTGACCGAGTGCGTGCAGCGCGAGGCCGGCGGCGAGGACGATCACGGCGTCGAGCCAGGCCAGCCGGCGGTCCGCGGCGCGCAGGCTCGTGCCACCGCCGAGAAGCGCCGCGGGCAGCTGCTGCAGCAGGGTCGGACGGTCCACGACACCATCTCAGCACGTACGCCGCCTCCTCGGGGTCATCCGAAGGATGTATCTCCGCGCCGAAGGATCACCGGTTCGACCGACGCGCGTGCGGCCGGCCGCGCGCGAACCTCGGGGCATGGACATCGACCTCGGCCCACTCACCGGCGATCTGGGCGGCACCGCGACGTACGTCGCACTGGCGGTGCTGGCACTGATCGACTCGACCAGCTTCGGCACCCTGCTGATCCCGGTGTGGCTGCTGATGGCACCCGGCCGGGTGCGGCCCGGACGGATCCTGGTCTACCTGGGCGCGATCGCCGGGTTCTACGCGCTGCTCGGCATCGCGATCCTGCTGGGTGGCTCGGCCGTGGCCGATGCGCTCACCGGGCTGCGCGACTCGCGCACGTTCCTGTGGGGACAACTGCTCGTCGGTGTCGGTCTCTTCGCGTGGAGCTTCAAGCTGGACCCGCCCAGGTCGGCGAAGGGCCAGACCGATGCCCCGGAACCGCCGCGCCGCCTGCTCCGCTGGCGCGAGCGGGCGGTCGCCTCCGAGTCCGGATCGGCCTCGGCGCTCGCCGCGCTGGCGGTGCTCGCCGGGCTCGTCGAGGCCGCCTCGATGCTCCCCTACCTGGCCGCGATCGGAGTGATCGGGACCCAGGGGCCGGACTGGCCGGTCTCGGGACTATGGGTGCTCGGCTACTGCGCGGTGATGATCGCTCCGGCGCTCCTGCTCACCGCCGCGCGCGTCTTCGCCGCTCCCCTGGTGGCGCGCCCGCTGGCCCTCCTCGACGGCTGGCTGGTCAAACACGCCGCGAGTGCGACGGCATGGGCCGTGGGGATCGTCGGGTTCCTGCTCGCCCGGGCCGCGCTCGGGCCGCTCTTCGGCTGAGCCTCACTCCCAGCCGCAGTAGCCGGGCAGGAAGTCGTAGAGGGCGGTCTTCTGCGCCTTGCTGAGCGGGAGGAAGTAGTTGGCGCCGTCCGGAACGTCGGGGCCGCCGACATGGACGCGGAAGAGGCTGCCCACCTTGTCGTCGGCGAGGGCGTGCGGGTCGCAGCGAGCCGGCAGGACCCGCAGCTCCAACGTGGTCGGCTCGCCCGTCATCGGGAGCGGGGTTGCTCGTGGCCAGGTGGGTGTCTCGGCCGTGAGCTGGAAGAGCACCGTGCCCTCCCAGCCGTCGAAGGTGACGTCCGGGAGAGCCTCGGTCGGGGCGAACGTGACCGGGAGGACGAAGACGCTCTGCTTGCCCTCACCCTCGACCCGGGGCTCGCCGACGGTGATGTCGGCGGCCTCGGTCAGGGTGCGCTCGGCGCAGTCGCGGTCGAGGAGGCGGTCGACGTTGGCGTACCTGTCCTCGGCCTTGCCGGTGCTGGTGCGCCACTCCCCCTCTTCGCCCGTCTCGCGCCAAGTGATGGTCAGGTCGGCGTCGCCGCCCTCGCCGCACTTCCCGCGAGGCATGTCGAAGTCGAAGTCCATCTCGGGGTCGACCGGTTCCGAGCCCGTCCATCGGGCCCGGAACCGGTCGCTGCCCACCTCGAGGCGCGAGACCTCGATCGAGGTGCCGGTGTCGTTGACGAGGCGTACGAACGCCTCACCGGTGTTGCGCTGGAGCCGGGTCTGGTCGAGGTAGGCGGTCAGCCCGTCGGGCCAGGCAGTCTCGCGCGGCTCGGTCGTGCCGCAGGCGGCCAGGGTCGCCCCGATCAGGAGACCCACGGCGAGCACGGCGATTCGGCGCACTGCCGCAGGTTAGCGGAGTCACGGCACCTGGTCATGCCCCTTTCTTGAAGGTCCAGGCACCGGAGCCGATCCGGTAGGAGGTGATGCCGTTCGCGGTCCCGAGGCGCTCCGGGGCGGTCCTGCCGGGGCCGGTGGCCAGGTAGGAGCCCTCGGGGAGGCGTACGACCGCGGTGACGTTGACCGGGATGGTGGCGCGAAGGGTGACGGCGTCGGCGGTGCGGGTCCAGGCGGAGGCGACGCGGCCGCGCTGGGTGGCCACCGAGCCCTTGGCGTGGGTCAGGCCGGTGGCCGGCACGGTGAGCTCGACCTCGGCGGCGCCGGGGGCGGTGGTGCGGATGCCGAGGACCGACTCGGTGACGTCGACGATGCCGCGCGAGCCCCAGCCGTGGGAGGCGCTGTTGGCCGAGCCGCTCAGCTCCCAGGCCTCGGGAGTGAAGGTGCCGCCGCCGGCGAGCCAGCCGGCCCAGCCGTAGTCGTCCTCGTTGGTCAGCAGGTTCAGGACGCTCTCGCCGGCGCCCGCCTCAGCGAGGGCCTCGAGCAGCACGTGGGCGGTCATCGGGCCCTGCTTCATCCCCTGGGAGGCGATCTGCTCACCGAGCACGGGCACGTCCTGCTCCGGTGCGACGCCGAAGGCGATGGCGTACGAGGTCGCGTGCTGTCCGGCATGGGCGGACTGGGTGCCGTCGGCGAGCAGGCCGTCGACGTAGGACCCGTCGGCCGTGCGCAGCGCCTGGTTCATCCGCGTCGCGAGGGCGTCGGCGTCCGAGCGGAGCGCGGCGACCTCGGCGTCGGGGCGGTCCAGCTCCTCGCCGATCAGCGCGACCTTGCGGAGCACGTCGACGCCGAGCGCGTTGACCGTGGTCCTGGCGGCGGTGGTCATGTCGTAGCCGAAGCGGCCATGGGCGGGCCAGTCGACGATGCCGTACAGGTACTGGCCGGAGCCGCCGGACAGGTTGGTGACCAGACCCTGGGTCGGGCCGCTGGTGGCGATGTGTCGCCGGATGTAGCCGGCGGTGGCGGTGAGGTTGTCGTAGGCGTCCTCGAGCACGGCCTTGTCGCCGGTCTCGAGGTAGTAGCGCCAGATCCAGTCGGGGACGACCTCGGTGAAGTCGGGGATGTCGCGCTTGCCGTCGCCGTTCGGGTAGACCGCGTTGTAGCGGCCGGCGTCGTTGCCGGTGGTCCAGTAGCGCTCCTGGCTGAGCAGGAACTCCCGGATCGCCTGGCGGGACGCGACCCGCTCACGCTGGGAGGACATCAGGCCGATCGAGATGTTGGCGGTGTCGTGCAGGAACTGGCCCTGCTCGCGCGTCGGGGTGTCGACGAAGGTCTCCTGGACCGAGTAGCGCAGCGAGCGGTCCATCAGGTCCCACACGTCGTCGAGGGTCGCGTCGGAGCTCTCGAAGGTGGCGGCGCCGTCCTCGTCGTACGCGGTGTGGACGACGGTCGCGGTCACGTCCTCGGCGGTGATCTCCTCCCCCGCGCCCGGGATCTCGAGGTAGCGGAAGCCCAGGTGGCCGACCGCCAGGTAGTCCTGCGCGCCGGCGGCCTGGGTGTAGGGGAAGGACATGTTGGTGCTCTGCGTCGAGAGGCCGGTGGTCGAGACCCGGCCGGTGTCGGCGAGCTCGTAGCCGGCCCGGATCGGGACCTGTCGCCCGGCCACTCCATCTTCGAAGTGCACGCCGGGTCGGGCCGGGATGATCCTGCCGAAGTCCGCGACCGGGGTGCCGTCGGCGGCTTCGAGGATGCGCTCGGGGTGGACGACGGTCTCGGCGAGCCTTGTCTGCTGGCCCTCGAGGTGGGTGAACGGCGCCACCGGGTGCGCGCCGACGACCACGGCGCCGGACCACTGCGAGTCGTCGTAGCCGGGCTCGGTCCAGTCGCCGATCTGTTGGGCGGCCTGGCCGTCGAGGTGCTCGATCCAGAGGCCCTCGCCGTTGCGGGTGCCGACGGTGACGTACGGGCCGCGGCGGACCTTCCAGGAGCCGTCGGTGACGATCGTGGTCGTCTCCCCGTCGGCGTAGGTCAGCTCGAGCTTCAGGAGTACGCCGGGGATGCCCGCCGCGCGGCCCTGGCCGCCGCTGAACCAGTGCAGCTTCACGCCGAGAGCGAGGGTCTCGCCGGGCGTGACCAGGTCGGTGACGTCCGCGGCCTGGTAGTAGCCCTCGCTCGGGTAGCCGAAGTTGCTCATCCGGTCGGCCTGCTCGCCGCCGAGATAGAGCTCGGCGGTGTGGCTGGCCGCCAGGTAGCTGCGGGCGCTGACGATCCTGCCGTCCGGGACCTCGACCTCGGTGCGGGCCAGGGTCCACTCGTCGCGCTCCTGGGCGGGGTTGTCCGCGGTGCCCGGTGGTCGCCTGATCCAGCTCGCACCGGCCCAGTCGGTGTCGCCGAGCCCGGTCTCGAATGCCGCCTTCGCCGACCACCGCGAGGGGTGCTTGCGGCGGTCCCAGGTCATGACCCGCCAGGTGTAGCGGCTGCCGGGCTCGAGGGTCTCGCCGGCGTAGTCGACGTAGGACTGCTGCGCGGAGGTGACCTTGCGGGAGTCCCAGACGATCTCGCCGTCGGCGTCGCGTACCTCGATCTTGTAGGCGCTCTGCACCTCGTTGGCGTCGCTGTCCTGGGGCAGCCAGCCGAACCGTGGGGTCAGGTCGGTGTTGAGCGGTCGAGCGATGTCGTCGACGGTCAGACTGACGGGCCGATCAGGTGCGGTGTTGCCCGGGGCCGCCCCCGAGGGGGAGATTGCGGCCGAGAGGCTGGTGACGACCAGGGCGCTGGTGACGATCGCGGCCAGGCGGAGCTTCATGGGTTCCTCCGAGCGAGTTGATACGTTGCTGTGGCCGGATCCGGGCACAGCCTTCGGGTTCAGCAGACGGCGCGAAGCCGCTCGACCTCCGGGCTCTCACCCGAGCTCGTGCTGATGACATGGCAGCCGGAGGGCACGTCCTGGATCACCAGGTAGGAGCCCTCACGCGTAGCGGGCACGGGGCGCCCGTCGAGGAACACCTGCTCCCCGGACGGCGACGGCAAGAAGACCTCGGCCCGGGAGTTGCCGGGGACGCTCACGCCGAGGTCGACGCCACGGTCGGTCGTGGCGTACGCCGCGCCGATGCGTCCACGCAGGGTGGGCAGGGTGACGTGTGCCCACGGGACCCCGGCAGGCTGCGGCCGGACGCGGAACTCCTCGTAGCCGGGCATCAGGGGCTCGATGCCGAACATGCCGTGGGGCACGTTGTAGGCCGGGGACGCCGCCCAGGGGTGCGACCACGTCATGTTGGGCTTCAGCGAGGTGTCCCAGGCCTCGGCGGTGGCACCGGCTCCCTTCGCGATCATGTTGAGCCAGCTGCGGAGTCCCGTGCTCGTCAGCAGCTGGTGCGCGACGTCTCCGCGGTCGCCGTCGTAGAGGGCCTCGAGGACGAAGGCGGCGCAGTAGACGCTGCAGGCCATGCCACGGGTTCCGATGTAGTCCGCGGCCTGCTGCGCGACCTCACCTCGTGCGAGTCCGAACGCCGTCGCAAACACGCTGGCCTGGATCGCCCAGTGCTGGATCGGGGTGCCGTCGGCGTTGAGACCGTCTCGGTAGGCACCCTTGGCCGAGTCCCACAGCCTGTCGTTGGCCGCGTTCCGGAGTCGGTCGGCGATGGCGGTGTACGTCGCCGCGTCGTCGTCGTGGCCCAGCGCCGTCGCGATCTCCGCCATGTCACGGAACGACCGGTGGCCGATCGCGTTGATGACCGTGTTGTAGGGGCGGAAGACGTAGCCGTCGCGCTCGGACGCGGGCCAGTCGACGATGTCGCAGTCGGTGCAGGAGCTGGAGCCGTTGGATCCGCTGTTCTTGCGGATGAGTCCCGTCGACGGCTCGACCCACTTGAGTGGCAGCTTCTCCTGCAGGGCGGTGTAGTTGCGGGCCAGGGCCGCGGTGTCACCGGTCTGCTGCCAGGAGTCGTGGAAGGCCAGGATCGTGTACATCGGCCACTCGGTCGGCCACGTCCTGCGGGTGAGCAGGTACTCCAGGGAGTAGTTGCCCAGGGTCGGGTCGCTGGAGACGAAGAAGTTGGCCATCATCTGCAGGTAGCTGTCGGCCTCATAGGCACCGCGCTCGCGGCTCCAGGAGTCGACGTAGAGGTCGTGGTTGGTGGCCTCGATCGTGTTGCGCGACAGGGCCCACACGCGATCGAGGTCGTCGTCGGCAGAGTCGAAGACCGCCTCGTCGGTGTCGAAGGGATAGACCTGCGCCAGGGCGGGGAAGTCGGCGGCGCCCAGACCGGTGGGAGCACCGATGACCTCGGCGTAGCGGAAGACCCGCATCCCCCAGGTCTCCAAGTGCTGCTGGCCCGCACGCAGCGTCCACCTGTCCTGGTAGGTGTTGCCGGTACGCATGGCGTACCGCACCGTCTGGGGCGCGGACAGCTCTTCACCGAACCGGAGGTCGAGCACCTGTCCCGCCGTGCCGTCGACGTCCAGGGAGAGACCGCCGATCCACGTCCGGCCGTAGTCGATGAAGTAGTGGCCGGGCGCCTTCTCCACGACGCTGACCGGCGCCCTCAACTGCTGCTCCACCTTCGCCGTGGGGGCGGCGCGGAGGTCGCCGAAAGCCGGACGCACCGCGGCGTCGCTCCAGCCGGAGTCGTCGAAGCCCGGCTCGGCGAAGCCCTCGGGCCACTGGGCCGACTGCAGGTTCTCCTTCGGTGCCGAGAAGAACGAGGTTCCGATGCTGCCGGCGGAGGGGAAGACGAGGCCGCCGGAGCGGCTCCGCCACTGCGGACCGCTCACGATCGCGTCACGCGTGCCGTCGGCGTACTCCACGACGAGCCGCCCGAGGAAGCGCCGGTCGCTGCTCGTCCAGCCGAGCACCCCGATCGCGTTCTCGGCTCCCGGCCGCAGTGCGTCGGTCACGTCGAAGCCGTCGTAGCGGGCCTCGCCGCGGATCGGCTGCGTCGGCCCGAGACCGACGAACTCGCCGTTGAGCCACGCCTTGTAGACGTACTGCCGGCCCGGCGCGGTCGAGGATGCGGTCGCATAGAGGGTGGCGGCCGCGATCGGCTTGTCGGGCAGCGTGAACTCGTGCCGGAGGAAGGCCCAGTCCTGCGATTCGACACCGTAGATGCAGTTGGCGTTCGTGCCGACCTCGAGCCAGCCGCCCACCGCGGCGCCGCAGGCGAAGTCACTGCTGGCGGAGAAGTCGTCGGTGTAGAGGACCTCGCCGGTGGCGGAGGTGACGGTCAGGTCGTCCCACGCGTTGCGCTCGGACCCGCCCGTGCGGAAGCCGACCGAGCCGGCGGCGAAGTCGGTGAGGGTGCGGGTGTCGACGAGGGTGTCGTCGAGCCACGTGCGGATGGTGGTTCCCTCTGCCTGGATGCGCAGCCGGTAGGACGTGTCGCGGACGAGGGGCTTGGCCAGCGCCACCGAGTCGAGCTGGGTGAAGGTCCCGCCCACGCGCTTGTGGGGAGCGAAGGTGTTCACCCCGTCGCCGCGGAACTGCCACATGTAGTAGTTGCTGGCGTCCGCGGCCCGGAAGGCGATGGTGGCGTTCTGGGACGTGATCCGGAAGGTGGTGTCGATGGTGACGTCACCCCAGGAGATCGTGCGGGTCTGGGTGAGCCAGATGGGCTCGGCCTGGCCCCACTCCTGACCGGGGCCGGTGGTGAAGGTGGAGACGCTCGACCAGTCCGAGCCCTTTCCACGGCCGTCCCAGGTGCGTACTCGCCACTGGTAGGTCTGCTCGGGCTCGAGCGCCGGACCGGCGTAGGGCACGTTGGTGCTCGCCGAGGACCTGACGCGACCGGAGTCCCAGACTCCGGCGGCTCCGATGCCCTCGCTGATCCGGGCGACCTGTACGCGGTAGGCGCTCTGCTCGGCGAAGGGGACGTGCCAGGCCAGCAGCGGCGAACTGAGGTCCTCCACGTCGCGCGGCGAGGACAGCTGCGAGATGGTGAGGTGGGTAGCCGCCGCGCCGTCGACAGCCACGGCCGGGACCGGCACCGCGACGACGAGGACACTGATCACGATCGCGGCCAGGCGGAGCTTCATGGGGGTCCTCCGGAGCGGGATTGATACGTTTCAGAGCACTCCGAAGACTATGACCACCGTCACACGATCGGGAAGGGTCGTGGCCGGATCCGGTCACCGTTTGCCGGCGACCACCAGGACGTGGAGGGTGCGGGGGCCGTGTACGCCTTCGACGCGGTCGAGCTCGATGTCGCTGGTGGCCGACGGGCCGCTGATCCAGGTCTGCGGACGGGCGGGGTCCAAGACGCCGATGGCATCAGGTACGTCGGGGACCACCTGGTCCTCGCGGATCACGCAGATGTGGGTGTCGGGGACCAGCGAGATGGCTCGACGGCCCTGGTCGGGGGCGTGGTCGAGGACGATCGTGCCGGTCTCGGCGATGCCGACGCGCGCCTCGGTGACGACCGCTGCGATCCGGTCCAGCTCCGCGGCGGTCAGGGTGCCGTCGTCGACGATCGCCTCGGGGACCTGGACCGACAGGCCGGGTGGGACGACGACCCGGCCGCCGGCAGGCAGCGCGGCGGCGATGCGGCCCTCGAGCTTCTCGGCTCCACAGCGCTCGACCACGGCGCGGTAGTCGGCCACGCGTTCGGCGAAGTGGTCGACGACCTCGGGGGTCGCGACGGGCGCGAGGTCCCGCGGAGCGGACGTCTCGGGTAGCTCGACCGCCGAGCCGGCCAGTGCCTCGCGGACTCTGGCGAGGATCTCGGTGCGTGCGTCAGTCATCGATGCCATCTCCCTTTCGGCCGCCGTCGGTGCGGCCGCCATCCGTGCGCAGCCACCAGGCGCGGAAGCTCTCCCCCGGCGCGTCCGGCAGATCTCGGGCTCCGATCCAGGCGGCGGGTCCGAAGCGGCGCGCGAAGCGCATGCCGAGACCGGTGAAGCGCTCGACGGCGGAGAGGCGGCGCGAGCGCCCCAGGACGTACGCCGCACCCTTCATCGCCACGGCCTCCGGCTTCGGCACGCCACCTCGGTGGGCGTCGACCACCTGGGCGCGCAGGTCGACCAAGACGGAGGGGATGTCGATGCGTACCGGACAGACTTCGAAGCAGGCGCCGCACAGCGAGGAGGCGTACGGCAGCGAGTCGGTCTGGTCGTCGTGCCCGACGCCCTTCAGCAGGGGGTTGAGGATGGCGCCGATCGGGCCCGGGTAGACCGAGCCGTACGCATGGCCGCCGGTGCGCTCGTAGACCGGGCAGACGTTGAGGCAGGCCGAGCACCGGATACAGCGCAGCGCCTGCCGGCCGACTTCGTCGCCCAGGGCACGGGTGCGGCCGTTGTCGAGCAGCACCACGTGCACCTCCTGCGGGCCGTCGCCAGGGGTGATCCCGCTCCACGTCGAGGTGTAGGGGTTCATCCGCTCGCCGGTCGAGGACCGCGGCAGGAGCCTGAGCATCGGGTCGAGGTCCTCCCAGCGGGAGACGACCTTTTCGATGCCGACGACGGAGACCAGCACGTCGGGAAGGGTCAGGCACATCCGGCCGTTGCCCTCCGACTCCACCACGACGAGGGTGCCGGTCTCGGCGACCGCGAAGTTGGCACCGGAGATCCCGACCTTCGCACGCAGGAACTTCTCGCGCAGGTGCTCCCGCGCAGCAGCGGCGAGCACGGCCGGCTCGTCGGTCAGGTCGGCGGGCGCCGGACGGCCCGCGGCCCCCATCTTCGACCGGAAGATCTCGCGGATCTCGGCCCGGTTGCGGTGGATCGCCGGCACCAGGATGTGGCTCGGCAGGTCGTCGCCGAGCTGCACGATCAGCTCGGCCAGATCGGTCTCCCAGGCCGCGATGCCCTCCTCGGCGAGCGCCTCGTTGAGCCCGATCTCCTGGGTCACCATCGACTTGACCTTCACGACCTCCTCCGCGTCGTGCACCTTCGCGATCGCAGCGACGATCGCGTTGGCCTCGTCGCCGTCACGGGCCCAGTGGACGGTCGCGCCGTTGGCGGTCAGGGTCTCCTCGAGGCGTACGAGCTGGGTGTCGAGGTCGAGCAGCGCGCGCTCCTTGACCGCGGCACCGGCCAGGCGCAGCTCCTCCCAGTCCTCCACCTCGGCGACGACCTTGGCCCGCTTGGCGCGGATGGTGCCGGTCGCGTGGGCGAGGTTGTGGCGCAGCTGGGAGTCGGCGAGGGCCTCGCGGGCGGCCTCCGGGAAGGCCGGCATGCCGACGAAGGTGCCGCTCATCGCAGAGCCCCCTCGGTCGAGGCGAGGATCTCGGCGAGATGGACGGTGCGTACGCCCGAGCGCTGCCGGGAGAGCACGCCGCCGATGTGGGTCAGGCAGGAGTTGTCACCGGCGACCACGATCTCGGCGCCGGTCTCGCGGATGTGGCGGGCCTTGTCGGCGCCCATCGCGATCGAGGTGTCGGCGTTCTTGACCGCGAAGGTGCCACCGAAGCCGCAGCACTGGTCGGCGCCGGGCAGGTCGACCAGCCTGATCCCCCGCACCGACTCCAGCAACCGTCGCGGCCGGTCCCCCACACCCAGCATCCGCAGCGAGTGGCAGGTCGGATGGTAGGTCACTCGGTGCGGGTAGTAGGCGCCCACGTCCGTCACCCCCAGCACGTCGACGAGGAACTCGGAGAGCTCATAGACCTTCGGGGCGACCTCCGCGACTGCCCGCTCCAGGGCCTCGTCGCCGGAGCGGCGGGCCACGATCGAGTGCTGGTGCCGGGCCGAGCCCGCGCACGACCCGGACGGTGTCACCACGGCGTCGTAGCCGGCGAACGCGTCCACGAACGTACGCACCACCGGGACCGCCTCGTCCAGGTAACCGGTGTTGACCATCGGCTGCCCGCAGCACGTCTGCGCCTGCGGGAAGTCGACCTCGACGCCGAGCCGGCGCAGGAGGCGTACGACGGCCTTCCCTGTGCTCGGGTAGAGCGCGTCGTTGATGCAGGTGACCATCAGTGCGACTCGCATCGAGCAGCCTCCTTCGTCTGTCTAGTTGCCATCAAATCAGTTCAGATGAGTCCGGTGCGTACGGCCCGCACGACCGCCTCCACACTCGTCCCCGCTCCCAGCGCATCCGCGGCCGCCCGGAGACGGCGCCGCACGGTGCGCTCGGAGATGCCCAGCGCCCGCGCGATCCGCTCGATCGTGTAGCCCCGCGCGAACAACGCCAGCACCTCCACCTCGTCCGCGGGAAGATCGGTCGAAGAGGAAGGTCGTACGCCGCCCGAGGCCGCCACGGTTCACTCCTGTCTCAGCATGACGCTGATCGATGAATGGGCCGATGGATGGGCACGCGACCGGGACACCGAGCTCATCGGGCCACGACCTTCTCGACGTAGGGCACCAGACGCACCGGCCCGGCGAGCCCGTAGCTCTGCCTGGTCGCCACGCCGTAGACCGACGGGGTGACGGTGCGCAGCCGGTTGAGCAGCGTCGAGGCCACCTCGATCTCGATCGTGTTGGAGCCGGCGACCAGGGCGTGGCCCAGGTCGACCACTGGGTCCATCGGGTCGCACGGCGCCAACAGCCCGCCGTTGACGCGCACCCGGAAGGTGTCGTTGACCTCGCCGAGCTCGAGGTAGGCGCCGTCCTCCGCGGTCCAGTCGGTGCCCAGGTCGACGCTCGTGCGGTAGCGGCCGATGCCGGAGGCGTCCTCGAGACCGGCGACCTTCGACCAGGACTGCGGCGACGCGAGGTCGCTGGTCACGACCTCCTTCGTCGTGGCGAGGTCCTTGGGGTCGGCCGGGTTCGCCGGCTTCCAGTCCTCGAGCGCGAGGGCCCACGACTGCGGCGTCACCGGCTCACGGACGCGGTCGACGGCGACCTTCACCGTCCGGCCGTCGGCCTTGGTGAGCTCGAAGGTGCCGGCGGTCGTCGTGCGCAGCGCGACGTTGGCGCCCCGCGCCACCACGGCCTGGCCAGCGGTGGCGACGGGGAGAACAGAGCGGGCGACGCCCGCGCCCGGGGCCGCGAGAGCGACCACGGTGGACTGGCCCGGAACGAGATCGACCCGTACCCGGACCCGGTCACCGGCGCGCTCGTAGGCGGCGATCCGGGTGACCTCACCGGTCCACGCGTCCAACAGCCACGGCACCGCGGCGCGGTCGGTGGCTGTCAGCCAGACGTCCTGCTGCACCGGGTTGAGCCGCCGGTTCTCGGCGTGCCGGGCGTTGGCGAGGTAGTAGAGGTCGACCTTGCCGGTGACGCGCCGGACGTGCATCACCGTCGAGTCGGCGTGCTCGACGTCGCGTACGACACCGAGCGCGGCCAGCGCGTTGCCGACCTCGGCCTCGGGGACGGTGCGGGTGGTCGGCAGGGCGCCGATCTGGGCCATCAGCGAGCGCACCTCGGCGGTGGCCGCCTCGCTGTCGCGCCCGGCGACGGTGACCTGCGACCAGTCGCCGATGAGCACGATCGGCAGGCCCTTGCGACCGAGCGCGAGCAGCCGCTTCGCGCCGTCGATCTCCATCGTGAACGCGTTGCTGCGCAGGTTGTCGGGACCGACGACGACGGCCTTGTAGGCCGGACCGTTGGGCGCCAGGCGGCCGTTCGCGACGTCGACGCCGTCGAGCGCGAGCAGCGAGGCGCTGACGAAGGAGTGGGACCAGCCGAGCTTGGTGCCGTTGTTGGTGATCCACTGCGGGCCGATGCCGGTCGAGGCCCAGCCCTTGTGGCGCCAGAACGCGACGTCGTACTTCGGGGCGCCGGTCTGCAGCACCAGCTGGGTGCGGGCGAGGTAGGCGGCGATGCCGGGGATGTGCTGCCACTGCGGAGTGCGCGGCCCCCAGGCCTCGCCGAAGCCGATCGCGCCGTTGTAGTAGGGCGAGAAGGCCGCGAAGCCCGGCCAGGTGACGTCGGGCGCCTTCGCGTAGGGGAAGCCGTGGATCATCAGCTGGTTCACGCCGGCGACGAAGATGCTGTTGATCGTGAACAGCGCCTGGTTCTGGGCGGTCGGGCTGGTGCTGTTGGCGCCCCAGGTCGTGTTGTAGGCGGCGCCGTTGTAGCAGATCGCCTCGCAGGAGAGGACCGTGTGGCCGGCGAGGTCGCGGCCGGCGGCCATCACCCGGTAGTCGTCCAGGTTCTTGAATCCCAGGGACTCGGTCTCCGGTACGTCGACCACGGCCGAGTGCTGCATGGTGTCGGTCTCCAGTCCGTAGGGCTGGATCCGGATGCCCATGCCGAGCGTCTTCGCGAACTCCTGCATCGGGCGCAGGTGGTGGTCGCGGTAGAGGTCGGAGAGCACGATGTTGTAGTCGTCGCGGATCTCGTTGGTGCGCAGGCTGTCGGCGGTGGCGGGGTCGGTGGCCGCGATCGAGAACTGGTACTTCTCGTCCTTCTCCAGCACGAACGGCAGCCACGGCCGCAGGTCGTAGCCGTGCTTCGCCTCGAACTCGTCGAGGAGGTCGCGGGTCCAGATCGTCGCCTCGGTCTCGATCTCGAGGGAGTCCTCGAAGAGGTAGCCGCCCGCGGCGCGCAGCAGCGTACGCAGCTCGCCGTCGAGCACCCGGTCCTGCCACAGGTCGATGACCTTCTGGGCGCCGCGACGGTTGAAGTGGTCGACCACGTAGGCACGCGGCGAGGTGTGCGGGCCGGCCTCGGGCTCTTGGCCCGAGCCCCGCTGCCAGGTCGCGAGCACGACCCAGGTGGCGCCGGCCGGCTCGGCCGGCGCGGTCCAGGTGAGGTGCTCGCCCTGGACGCTCTCACTGAGGTCGAGGTAGGAGGCCGGGTCGAGGATCGTGCTGGTGATGTTGTTGTTGCGGTCGCGTACGTAACCGGTGACGCGGTGCGCCTGCACGGTCACCAGCTCTGCGCGGGTCACCGACGACGCCGGCTCCACGACGGGCTCAGGAAGCGCTGCGTCGTAGGACGACCCGGCACTGACGACCGCCTGTCCGTGCACGAGCTCGGTGCAGGCCGCGTCGTCGTCGGGCGTGATCGTCGGGACGGCGGCCGGCCAGGAGGGGCCGACCGTCAGGTCCACGCGTACGTCCCGCTTCGCCGCCTGCGCGAGCGCGGCCTTGACGCCGGCCACCCACGGCGCCGTCCCCCACCCGTGCATCGCGACGTCGATGTCGATGTTGCGGGCGCGCAGGCTGTGGGTGACGTCCGCGACCTCGAGCACGCCGAAGCCTGCGTCGGCGACCTGGTCGACCTCCCGCGCGATCTCGACCGGGTCGACGAGGCCGTGCGGCCACCACCAGCGGAAGCCCGCGGCGGTGGCCGTGCCCGGCTTGCGGAACGCCTTGACGAAGGCGTCCGGGAACCCGGCGGTGCCGGTCGCGGTCGCAGCCCCGGCGGGGGTCACGGCTGCGGTCGCGGTGACGCCGGCGGCAGCGGTGCCGATGGTGGCGGCCGCGGTGCCGAAGAGCGCGCGGCGGCTGAGCCGGGCGGTGGAGAGGAAGTCGGTCATGGGGGTGCCTTCGGGGAGCAGGGTCAGGAGATGCGGGCCTCTGCGGCGGCCCAGTCGAGGCCGTCGCGCGGCTCGAAGCGGCGTACGTCGTAGGAGCGGCGGACCAGGTCCCGCATCGCGGGGAGGTCAGGCAGGTCGGCCCCGAGAGCCCTGCCCTGGACCAGGACGTTTCCGAGTGCGGCCGCCTCGACCGGACCGGCGAGAACCGGCAGGCCGCAGGCGTCCGCGGTGAGCTGGCAGAGCAGCTCGTTCTGAGAGCCGCCGCCGACGACGTGGACGACCCCGGGCGAGGTTCCCGCGAGGGCGGCGGCGGTGCGTACGTGGCGACGGTAGGCGACAGCGAGGCTGTCGAGGATGCAGCGGGTGATCGCGGCCGGCGAGTGTGGGATCGCCTCGTCGGACTCCGCGGCCAGCGCAGCGATCCGCTCCGGCATCGGGTCGGCCGACGTGCTCGGGAAGAGCAGTCGCGGGTCGTTGATGTCGACGACCGTACGCAGCGGCTCGAGCTCCGCCGCGGCCGCGAGCAGCGAGCGAAGCTCGGCGCCCTGGTAGCGCCGCTCGCCCCACGAGCGCAGCGACTCCGACAGGACCCACAGGCCCATCACGTTCTTGAGGAAGCGGATGGTGCCGTCGACGCCGACCTCGTTGGTGAAGTCGGCGAGCCGGGCCTCCTCTGTCAGCACCGGCTGGTCGAGCTCGAGGCCGACCAGCGACCAGGTGCCCGAGGAGATGTAGGCGAAATCGCCGACCCCCGCGGGGACGCCGACGACCGCCGAGGCGGTGTCGTGCGAGCCCACCGCGACCACGGGTACGTCGATGGTGACACCCAGCTCGTCAGCGACGTCGGGCAGCAGCGTGCCGAGGAGAGAGCCCGGGTCCCGAAGGGGCGGGAGGACCCCTTCGGGGATCCCGAGCTCCCGGCACAGGTCGACCGCCCAGGTGCCCTGACGTACGTCGTAGAGCTGGGTGGTCGAGGCGTTGGTGCGCTCCGCGCCGATCGCACCGGTGAGCCAGTAGCCGAGCAGGTCCGGCAGCAGCAGCATCGTCTCGGCGGAGTCGAGGGCGGTGGTGCCGCGGGCAGCCACCAGCTGGTAGATCGTGTTGAACGGGAGCTGCTGGATGCCGGTGGTGCCGTAGAGCGTCGCCGCGCCGATCTGGGCGACGACCTTCTCGGCGATCCCCTCGACGCGGGCGTCGCGGTGGCTGAAGACCTGGCCGAGGAGCTGGCCGTCGTGGTCCAGCAGCCCGTGGTCGATGGCCCAGGAGTCGATGCCGATGCCGTGCAGCGGTCCGGTCCGGGCCACCTCGCGGATGCCGGTGAGCACCTCGCGATGGATGCCGAGCACGTCCCAGAAGAGCGAGCCGCGGACACGTACCGCCCCGTTCGGGAAGCGGTGCAGCTGGTCGATCTCGACCCGGTCGCCACCGATCCGGCCGGACATGACCCGGCCGGAGGTGGCGCCCAGGTCGACCGCCGCGACCCTGAGGTCAGGGCTCATCGCAAGAAGGCGGCGGCGACGCCGGCGTCGACCGGCACGTGCAGACCGGTGGTGTGGGTCAGGTCCGGGCCGCAGAGCACGAAGACGGCGTTGGCGATGTTCTCCGGCAGCACCTCGCGCTTGAGCAGGGTGCGCTGGGCGTAGAACTTGCCGAGCTCCTCCTCCTTGACCCCGTAGACCTCGGCGCGCTTGGCGCCCCAGCCTCCGGCGAAGATGCCGGAGCCCTGGACCACGCCGTCGGGGTTGATGCCGTTGACCTTGATCCCGTGCTCACCGAGCTCGGCGGCCAGCAGCCGGACCTGATGGGCCTGGTCGGCCTTGGCCGCGCCGTACGCGACGTTGTTGGGCCCGGCGAAGAGCGAGTTCTTCGAGGAGATGTAGACGATGTCGCCGCCCATCTCCTGCTCGATCAGCACCTTCGCCGCCGCCTTGGAGACCAGGAACGAGCCCTTGGCCATCACGTCGTGCTGGAGGTCCCAGTCGCGCTCGGTGGTCTCCAGCAGCGACTTCGACAGCGACAGGCCGGCGTTGTTGACGACCAGGTCGACACCTCCGAAGGCGAGCACCGCGGCGTCGAACATCGCCTGTACGGCGGCCTCGTCGGAGACGTCGGCGGCGAGGCCGACGGCGACGTCAGGGCCGCCGATCTCTTCCGCTGCGGCCTGCGCCTTGGCGAGGTCGAGGTCGGCGATCACGACGCAGGCACCCTCGGCGGCGAGCCGCTTCGCGGTGGCCTTGCCGATGCCGGAGGCGGCGCCGGTGACCAGGGCGACCCTGGTCGCCAGAGGCTTGGGGGCAGGCATCCGCTGGAGCTTGGCCTCCTCCAGCGCCCAGTACTCGATCCGGAACTTCTCCGACTCATCGATCGGCGCGTACGTCGAGAGCCCCTCGGCACCGCGCATCACGTTGATCGCGTTGACGTAGAACTCCCCCGCCACGCGGGCGGTCTGCTTGTTCTTGCCGAAGGAGAACATGCCGACGCCGGGGACCAGGACGATGAGCGGGTCCTTGCCGCGGATCGCGGGGCTGTTCTGGTCGGCGTGCCGGTCGTAGTAGCCCTGGTAGTCCTCGCGGTAGCTGACCGCGAGCTCCTTGAGGCGGGCGATCGACTCCTCGACGGTCGCGTTCGCCGGAAGGTCGAGGACCAGCGGCTTGACCTTGGTGCGCAGGAAGTGGTCGGGGCACGACGTGCCGAGCTCGGCCAGGCGCGAGTGAGCCTCGCGGGCGAGGAAGTCGAGGACCACGTCGGAGTCGTTGAAGTGGCCGACCATCGGCTGGTCTGCCGAGGCGATGCCACGGATCGTGGGGGCCAGAGCAGCCGCCTTCGTACGCCGCTCCTCCTCCGCCAGGGCCGCGTAGCCCTCGAGCGCGGGGCCGAACGGATCCGCCTTGCTGTGCTCCTCGATGTAGGCGGCCGCCGTGTCGATGATCCACAGCGAGTTCTTCTCGGCCTCCTCGGACGTGTCGCCCCATGCGGTGATGCCGTGACCACCCAGGACGCAGCCGACCGCCTGCGGGTTCTTCGCCTTGATCTCGGCGATGTCGAGACCGAGCTGGAAGCCGGGACGGCGCCACGGCACCCAGACGACCTGGTCGCCGAAGATCTCCTTGGTGAGGTTCTCGCCGTCGGCGGCGGTCGCAATCGCGATGCCGGAGTCGGGGTGGAGGTGGTCGACGTGGGCGGCGTCCACGAGACCGTGCATCGCGGTGTCGATGGACGGCGCCGCACCGCCCTTGCCATGCAGGCAGTAGTCGAACGCGGCGACCATCTCGTCCTCGCGCTCGACGCCCGGGTAGACGTCGACGAGCGCGCGCATCCGGTCGAGCCTGAGCACGGCGAGGCCGGTCTCCTTCAAGGTGCCGAGGTCACCGCCGGAGCCCTTCACCCAGAGCAGCTCGACGTCCTGGCCCGTCACCGGGTCGGTCGCGGTGCCCTTGGCGGAGGTGTTGCCGCCGGCGTAGTTGGTGTTCTTCGGGTCGGCGCCGAGGCGGTTCGAGCGCGCGATCAGTTCTGCTGCAGTCGTCATGACCATCCTGCCTGTGTGCCGCCGACTCGGGCGGTCTCGATCTGGTCCTGGTAGCCGCTGGCGAGGTAGGCGCGCATCGGGTCCGCGGCCAGGCCACGGTCCTCACGCCACCCGCCGAGGTCGGCGCGTACGTCGGTGTAGAAGGCGTCCATGAAGATCTCGTTGGCCAGGAGTACGTCGCCGTCCTCCTGCGCCGCGGCGAGGGCATCGGTGTCGAGCAGCAGCGCCCGCGCGGACATCTCCTGGACGTTGAGCACGGACCGGATCTGGCCCGGGATCTTCTTCTCGATGTTGTGGCACTGGTCGAGCATGAAGGCGACCCCGCCCTCGGCCACGGGCTTGAACCCGCCGCCACGGACCACCTCGACGATGATCCGGAAGAGCTGGAACGGGTCGGCCGCACCGACGATCAGGTCGTCGTCGGCGTAGAAGCGGCTGTTGAAGTCGAAGGAGCCGAGCTTCCCCAGCCGCAGCAGCTGCATCACGATGAACTCGATGTTGGTGCCGGGCGCGTGATGCCCGGTGTCGAGGCACACGACGGCCCGGTCGCCGAGGGCGCTGACCTGGGCGAACGAGGTGCCCCAGTCGGGGACGTCGGTGTGGTAGAACGCCGGCTCGAAGAACTTGTACTCCAGCACCAGGCGCTGCTCCTCACCGATGCGCTCGTAGATGGTCGCGAGCGACTCGGCGAGCCGGTCCTGGCGGCCGCGCATGTCGGCCTGCCCGGGGTAGTTGGACCCCTCGGCGAGCCAGATCTTCAGGTCGCGCGAGCCGGTCGCGTTCATCACCTCGATGCACTCGAAGTGGTGGTCGATCGCCTTCTGCCGGATCTTCGCGTCGGTGTGGGTGAGCGCGCCGAGCTTGTAGTCGTCGTCCTGGAAGGTGTTGGAGTTGATCGTGCCGAGCGCGATCCCCTGGTCCTCGGCGTAGCTGCGCAGGGCCGCGTAGTCCTCGACCCTGTCCCACGGGATGTGCAGCGCGACGCTCGGCGCCAGGCCGGTGAAGCGGTGGACGGTGGCCGCGTCGGCGACCTTCTCCTCGGGGGTGCGCGGTGTGCCCGGGGTGCCGAAGACCTTGAACCGGGTCCCCGAGTTTCCGTAGGCCCACGAGGGGACCTCGATCTCGAGGGCGGCCAGGTCGCCCGAGATCTGGTCGAACGTCGTCATCGGAGAGCCTCTCTGTGTTGCGGTTGAAAGGTTTCAAAGCGCGCGTCCGACGTTAGTGGCGCACGTCACGTGCGTCAAGAGCAGCGCGAACTTCGTTGCGTTTCAGCACCCACCGCGAGAGGTCAGTTTCTGACCGCGAGGGGTCAGTTCCTGGCCGCGAGGGGTCGGTTCCTGGCCGCGAGAAGTCAGTTCCTGGCCTCGGACCCATTCCGCGTACAAAAATCGACGCCTCGAGGTCAGAAACTGACCCCTCGGCGTCAAGAACCGACTTCTCGGGGTGAATCAGCGACCGAGCTGGTCCTCGAGGTGGAAGACCTCCTCGAGGCGGAGGAAGCCCTCGTCGGGCGCGACACCGTCGAGATCCTCGAAGAACTCCGCCATCTCCGCCTGCCAGCGGGCGTTGACCTCCGTGGCCGCCATCCCGGCCTGAGCAGCCTCGATGGAGGGGGTCTCGACGTAGCCGATGAGCAGGCCGTCGGGACGGAGGAACAGGGAGTAGTTGTGCCACCCGGTCTCCGCGAGCGCCCGGAGCATGTCGGGCCAGACGGCGGCGTGGCGTCGCTTGTACTCCTCGATGCGCTCGGGCTTGACCTGCAGCTGGAAGCAGACGCGCTCCATGACGACCTCCGATGAAACGATTTAGGCACGGACGCTAATGAGCATGTCCGACATCGGTCAATCCCGGTAGCGTCCCTCCTCGTCACAGCGCCGCCCACGGCCTATGCTGCGATTGAACGTTTCAGGAAGGAGCCCAGGTGGCGATCACCCCAGGTGCGGGTACACCGCGCAGCGCCTCGGTCAAGGACGTCGCGGCCACCGCAGGCGTCTCCCTCGGCACGGTGTCCAACGTGCTCAACCGCCCCGACCGGGTCAGCCGGACTACACGCGAGCGGGTGGAGCGCGCGATGGCCGACCTCGGCTTCGTACGCAACGAGTCGGCGCGCTCGCTGCGCACCGGCAGCACCCAGTCGCTGGCCTACGTCATGCTCGACGCCGGCAACCCGTTCTTCACCGACGTGGCCCGTGGCATCGAGCTGGCCGCCGAGGCGGCCGGGCTCTCGCTGTTCCTGTGCAACAGCGACGGCCGCTCGGCCCGCGAGGGCGCCCACCTTGCCCACCTGCAGCAGCAGCGGGTCCAAGGCATCCTGATCACCCCGGTCGACCCCGACGACCCGCAGCTCGACCAGCTGATCGAGCGGGGCACCCCGGTCGTCATCGTCGACCGCACCCGGGCCGGATCGTCGTTCTGCTCCGTCGCCGTCGACGACGTCCTGGGCGGGCGGCTGGCCGTCGAGCACCTCATCGACGCCGGCCACAAGCGGGTGGCGTACGTCGGTGGGCCGGAGTCGATCGGACAGGTCCGCGACCGCGGCGAGGGCGCCCGGCAGGCCTGGGCCGAGGCCGGGCTGCCGCCCGAGGACCTCGTGGTTCTCTCCTGCGAGGCCCCGACCGTCGCCTGTGGCCGCGCTGCCGGCGAGCGGCTCGTCGGGCTGTCCGCCCGGCGCCGCCCCACCGCCGCGTTCTGCGCCAACGACCTGCTCGCGCTCGGACTGCTCCAGCAGACGATCTCCAGCGGCCGGACCGTACCCGGCGACCTCGCGATCGTCGGCTACGACGACATCGAGTTCGCGGCCGCCGCGGCCGTGCCGCTCACCTCCGTGCGCCAGCCCCGCCAGGACCTCGGCCGCCGCGCCGCCGAGCTGCTCCTCGACGAGGTCGGCGACCCCACCCACCAGCACGAGCAGGTCGTCTTCACCCCCGAGCTCGTCGCCCGCGCCTCCACCCTCGGACGACCCTGACCGCCGAGTCGGCCGGAGCAGGAGCGGGCGTACGTCTTCATCGGATGCCTTAGGCTCCAGGATCGGAAGCCGAAGGAGAGTCAGTTGGCCGGAGAACGCGCAGCGACGCTGAGCGATGTCGCCCGCGAGGCAGGGGTCTCGCTGGCCACCGCGTCGCGAGCGTTGAACGGGAGCGACCGGGTGGTGCGCCCCGAGCTGCAGGAGCGGGTCCTGGCCGCGGCGAACAAGCTCGGATACACGCCCAACGCCAACGCCCAAGCCATGGCGCGCGGCTCGACCGAGACGGTCGGGCTCCTGGTGAAGGACATCTCCGACCCCTACTTCTCCACCATCGCCGGCGGCCTGGCGGACGAGGCCGAGAAGCACGGCCTGCTGGTGATGCTGTGCAACACCGGCGGCCAGCCCGAGCGCGAGCAGAAGTTCCTGGCCGCGCTGCGGCGCCAGCGCAGCCGGGCGATCGTGCTGGCGGGAAGCGACACGGCCGACGTACGCCACACCAGCGAGGTCGCTGACCTGCTGACCTCCTACCTGGACGGCGGCGGCCGGGCGGCCGCGATCAGCCAGCCGCGCCTGCCGGTCGACACCGTCGTGATCGACAACCACGGCGGCGCCAAGGCGCTGGCCGAGCAGCTGGTCAGCCTCGGCTACCGCCGTGCCGCGGTGCTCACCGGCCCCGAGAACCTGCTGGTCTCGGCCGAGCGTCACGCCGGCTTCGCGGAGGGATGGCTGGAGGCGACCGGCTCGGAGCCGACGTACGTCGCCGACGAGTTCAGCCGCGACGGCGGACGCCGGGCGATGACCCGGCTGCTCGATGACGGCCCGAAGGTGGACTGCGTCTTCGCGGTCAACGACCTGATGGCCGTCGGCGCCCTGGCCGCCTGCCGGCATGCCGGCGTCGAGGTGGGGCCCGATCTGGCCGTCGCCGGCTTCGACGACATCGCCACGCTGCGCGACGTGACACCCGGGCTGACCACCGTACGTCTCCCCTTGGCCGACATCGGCAGACTGGCGCTCGAGCTCGTCCTCGGCAAGCCGTCGGCGGAGCTTCGCAAGCGGTCCGTGCACGGCGAGGTCGTGCTGCGGGAGAGCACTCCCCCGCGCTCCTGAGTTCGGCTCGGCGGAACACCCTCTTGCGACGGCCATCACATTTGCCATACCGTATTGGAAAGCGCTTTCCCCATTGCTCTCCCGTACTTCCAGCAGACGAGGAACCCTCACATGGCCACACGACGGCTCGGCATCATCATGAACGGCGTCACCGGACGCATGGGCTACCGCCAGCACCTGGTGCGCAGCATCCTGGCGATCCAGGAGCAGGGCGGTGTCGAGCTCTCCGACGGCACCCGGATCCTGCCCGACCCGATCCTGGTAGGACGCAATGCCGAGAAGCTCCAGGAGATCGCCAAGGAGCATCGCCTGGACCGTTGGACCACCGACCTCGACGAGGCCCTCGCCAACGCCGAGGACACGGTCTACTTCGACGCCCAGCTGACCAACGTCCGCGAGGTCGCCATCACCAAGGCGGTCGCGGCCGGCAAGCACGTCTACACCGAGAAGCCGATCGCCGACGACGTCGAGGGCTCGCTGCGCCTGGCGCGCCTGGCGGCCGACGCGGGCGTGAAGAGCGGCGTCGTCCACGACAAGCTCTACCTACCGGGTCTCCTCAAGCTGAAGCGGCTCGTCGACTCCGGCTTCTTCGGCCGCATCCTCAGCGTGCGCGGCGAGTTCGGCTACTGGGTCTTCGAGGGCGACCTGCAGCCCGCCCAGCGGCCGAGCTGGAACTACCGCAAGGAGGACGGCGGCGGCATCACCACCGACATGTTCCCCCACTGGAACTACGTCCTGGAGAACCTCTTCGGCAAGGTCGAGGCCGTCACCGCCAAGGTCGTCACCCACATCCCCGAGCGCTGGGACGAGAAGGGCAACGCCTACGCCGCCACCGCCGACGACTCCGCGTACGGCATCTTCGAGCTCGAGGGCGGAATCGTCGCGCAGATCAACTCCTCATGGGCCACCCGGGTCAACCGCGGCGAGCTGGTCGAGTTCCATGTCGACGGCACCCACGGCTCGGCCGTCGCCGGCCTGCACCACTGCGTCGCCCAGGATCGCAACCTGACCCCGAAGCCGGTCTGGAACCCCGACCTGGTCGAGAGCATCCGGTTCCGCGAGCAGTGGTCCGAGGTGCCCGACAACCAGCCCTTCGACAACGGCTTCAAGGCCCAGTGGGAGCAGTTCATCCGCTACGTCGAGGGCGACGGCGACCACCCCTACGACTTCATGGCGGGTGTCCGGGGCGTCAGGCTCGCCGAGGCCGGGCTCGAGTCTTCGACCGAGGGCCGCCGGATCGAGCTCGGAGAGATCCAGCTGTGACCTCAGTACGCCTCCCGTTGCCCGACGGCGGCACCGAGCTCCACACGCTCGCGGCCCCCACGGCGTGGACGAAGCCGAGTGCGCCGTTCACCTCCCGCACCGCGTACGCCGCCGCCCACGTCGTCCCCCGCGTGCTCGCCGAGAACGTGCCCGGCGCCCCCGCCGACATCGACTGGGACCGCACCCTGGCCTATCGGCACGAGCTGTGGTCCTACGGTCTCGGCGTCGCCGAGGCGATGGACACCGCCCAGCGCGGCATGGGCGTCGACTGGACCGCCGCGGCCGAGCTGATCCGCCGCTCCGCCGCCGAGGCGGCCACCGTGGGCGGGTCGATCGCCTGCGGCGCCGGCACCGACCAGCTCGCCCTCGACGCCGTCCCCGAGGGCAGGGCCGGCCTGGCCACCGTCATCGACGCATATCGCGAGCAGATGAAGGTCGTCGCCGACACCGGAGCGACCACGATCGTGATGGCCTCGCGCGCGCTCGCCCGGGTCGCCCGCAGCGCCGAGGACTATGCCGAGGTCTACGCGACCATCCTCGACGAGGCCGAGAGCCCGGTGATCCTGCACTGGCTGGGCGACATGTTCGACCCGGCGCTGGCGGGCTACTGGGGCTCCTCCTCGGTCGAGGAGGCGACCGAGACCTTCCTCGACGTCATCCGGGCCCGTCCCGGCAAGGTCGACGGGGTCAAGGTCTCGCTCCTCGACGCAGAGCACGAGGTCGGGCTGCGCCGGGCGCTGCCCGGCGGCGTACGGCTCTACACGGGGGACGACTTCAACTACCCCGAGCTGATCGTCGGCGAGGGGACCGAGGAGGGCGAGTTCTCGCACGCGCTGCTCGGCATCTTCGCCGCGATCTACCCGGCCGCCTCGGCCGCACTGCAGGCGCTCGACGACGGTGATCCCGAGACGGCAAAGCAGCTGCTGGAGAGCACCCAGGCGCTCGGCCGCAAGATCTTCGAGGCGCCGACCTACTACTACAAGACCGGGATCGCGTTCCTCTCCTGGCTCAACGGCCACCAGCCCGGCTTCTCCATGGCCGGCGGCCTGCACGCCGGTCGCTCGGTGCTCCATCTGGCCGAGGTGTTCCGGCTGGCCGACGCGGCCGGCCTGCTGACCAGCCCCGACCTCGCGGCCGCACGCATGCGCGCCTTCCTCACCGTGCAAGGAGTCGACCAGTGACCGACAGCAGCACCGGGCTGGAACGCCTCTCGCTCAACACCAAGACCACCAACTCCTGGACCCTCGCCGAGGCCGTCGACGGAGCCGCTCGCGCCGGCATCCCCGCCCTGGGGCTGTGGCGCGACCGCGTGCACGAGGCCGGGCTGGAGAAGGCCGCCAAGCTCGTACGCGACGCCGGGCTGCGCGTCTCCTCGCTCTGCCGCGGCGGCTTCCTGACGGCATCGGACGAGGCCGGGATCGCCGGCGCGCTCGAGGACAACAAGCGGGCGGTCGACGAGACCGCGACGCTCGGCACCGACTCGCTGGTGATGGTCGTCGGCGGACTCCCCGAGGGAGATGTGGACCTGGGCGGCGCCCGCGAGCGGGTCGCCGACCGGCTCGGTGAGCTGGCCCCGTACGCCGGTGACCACGGCGTGAAGCTCGTCCTGGAGCCGCTGCACCCGATGTACGTCGCCGACCGCGCGGTCATCTCGACCCTCGGCCAGGCGCTCGATCTGGCGGCGCCACACCCGGTCGACGCGGTCGCGGTCGTCGTGGACACCTTCCACGTCTTCTGGGACCCGGACATCGCGGCCCAGATCGAGCGGGCCGGCGCGGAGGGCCGGATCGCGTCGTACCAGGTCTGCGACTTCAACCTGCCGATCCCCGCCGACGCGCTGCTGGCGCGCGGGATGATGGGCGACGGTGTCATCGACTTCGCGTCGATCACGCGGATGGTCGCCGCGACCGGCTACACCGGCGACGTCGAGGTCGAGATCTTCAACGAGGCGGTCTGGGCCAGCGACCCCGACGACGTGCTCGCCACCATGGCGCAGCGCTACCGCGACCTCGTCCTCCCCCACCTGTGATGCCGGCTCGTCGAGTCGTCGTCGCCTGCGACAAGTTCAAGGGCTCCCTGACCGCACGCGAGGTCGACGAGGCGGTGGCCGCCGGGATCCTCGCGGCGAACCCCGAGGCAGAGGTACGCATCGTGCCGATCGCCGACGGCGGCGACGGCACCGTGGCAGCGCTGGCCGGCGCCGGCTTCGACCTGGTGCCGGTCGAGGTCTCCGGCCCGACCCTCGAGCCGGTGGCGGCGCACTACGCCGTACGCGGCGACCTGGCGGTCGTCGAGCTCGCCGACACCTGCGGGCTGCTGCGGCTGCCCGGTGGTCGGCTCGCCCCGCTGACCGCGTCCTCCCGGGGTCTCGGTGAGGCCGTGCTCGCCGCCGTCGACGGTGGTGCTCGCACGGTCGTCATCGGCCTCGGCGGTAGCGCCAGCAACGACGGCGGCGCAGGAATGCTCCGCGCCCTCGGCGCACGCCTCCTCGACGCAGCCGGGTCCGAGCTCCCCGAGGGCGGCGGCCCCCTCGGGAGCCTCGCGGAGATCGACCTCTCCGGCCTCGACCCTCGTCTCCAGGAGACCGAGATCGTGGTCGCCTGCGACGTCGACAACCCGCTTCTCGGCCCCCGCGGCGCGGTCGCCACCTTCTCCGCGCAGAAGGGCGCCGGCCACGCGGACCAGGAGCTGCTCGAGGCAGCCCTGGCGACGTACGCAGCCACGGTCGCTGCGGCCACCGGACGCGATCACGCCGAGATCGTCGACGCACCCGGCGCGGGCGCGGCCGGCGGCGTCGGGTTCGCCGCCCTCGCGGTGCTCGGCGGACGGGTCGAGCGCGGCGTCGAGCTGCTGCTCGGCCTCGTGGGCTTCGCCGAGGCGCTTGCGGGCGCGGACCTGGTCGTCACCGGCGAGGGCTCCTTCGACCACCAGACCCTGTCCGGGAAGGCGCCGATGGGCGTGCTCCAGGCTGCTCGCAAGGCGAACATCCGCGCCGTCGTCGTCTGCGGCCGCACCACCCTCTCCCCCGCCGAGGCGGAGCAGGCGGGGGCAGCGCAGGTGCGCGCGCTCACCGACCTCGAGCCCGACCCCGAGCGCTGCATGACGAACGCCGCCGAGCTGCTCTCACAGCTCGGCGGCGAACTCGGGTAACACGTCGTTCGTCGGTCTATCCGGTCGTTCCCATAGGGCGAGTAGTCCTACGAACAGCGTGTTACACGGGGCGGGAACCTCAGAAGTCGAAGTCGTCGATGTTCGACTCGTCGAAGACTGTCGGCTCACCCAACACGACTACGCCGTCGGCGCCTACGGTGTATTCACCCAGGTCACCGGCCTCGAAGGTGTCGCCCTCCTTGCCCTCGATGTCACCGGAGGCGAGCGCGTCGGCGGTGTACGCGGCGAGGTAGCCGAGCTGCTCGGGGTCCCACAGCGCGAACGCCTTGACGGTGCCGTCCTTGACGTACTCCCGCATCTGGTTCGGGGTGCCGAGACCGGTCAGCGCGACCTTGCCCTTGTACTCCGAGTCGGACAGGTAGCGCGCGGCCGCGGCGATGCCGACCGTGGTCGGGCTGATGATGCCCTTGAGGTTCGGGTGGGACTGCAGCAGGCCGGCGGTCTTGTCGAACGACTTCTGGTCGTCGTCGTCACCGTAGACGGTCTGGACGAGCTTGATGTTCGGGTGGCTCGCGGCCAGCTCCTCCTCCATCAGCTTGATCCACTCGTTCTGGTTGGTGGCGTTGGCAGCCGCGGAGAGGATCGCGATCTCACCCTCGTCGCCGATCTGCTCGGCGATCAGGTCGACCTGGCTCTTGGCGATGCCGGCGGCGTCGGCCTGGCTGACGAAGGCGTCGCGGAACTGCGGCTCGGTGTCGGAGTCCATCGTGACGACCTTGGTGCCGGCGTTGCGGGCCTCCTCGAGCGCGTCACCGATGGCGGTCGGGTCGTTGGCCGAGATGACGAGCGCCCCTGCGCGCTGCTGGGTCGCGGTGTTGATGAAGCTGACCTGGGAGTCGGGGGTCGACTCGGTCGGGCCCACCTGCTTCCAGGTGGTGCCGATCTCGTCGGCGGCCTTCTTGCCACCCGTGTCGGAGGCGTCGAAGTAGGGGTTGCCGAGGTTCTTCGGGATGAAGGTGATGCTGCTGGTGTCGCCGCCACCCTCTCCATCGCTGCCGCTGTCGCTCCCGCCGCCGCAGGCGGACAGGGCGAGGCCGAGGGCCGCAACGATGGCGACGGCACTGCCTGCGCGTCGGAACTTGCTGGTCATGTCTCTCACTCCGATTTCTTTGAGGATGGTTCGTCCGAGCTGTGTTGCCGGCGATAGGTGCCGACGATGCGACCGGTCCAACCGAGAACGCTGGCCGCGATGACCGCTGCGATGAGAAGTACGCCGGTGATGATCTGGATGATGTTGGCGCTGAGTCCGTCCAAGCGCAGCGCGCTGCCGATCGTCCCGATCAGGACGACGCCGGCGATGACCCCGGGGATGGCCCCGCGGCCGCCGAAGATCGAGACCCCGCCGAGGAGCACCGCGGCCACGACCTGGAGCTCCAGGCCGGTGGCGTTGTCGCCACGGGCGCTGCCGTAGCGCAGCGTGAAGTAGATGCCCGCCAGCCCCGAGACCAGACCGCTGAGGGTGAACAGGATCAGCTTCGTACGGTCCACGTTGACGCCGGAGAAGCGGGCCGCGTCCTTGCTGAGGCCAGCCGCGAAGATGCCGCGCCCGAAGGGCGTGAAGTGCAGGATCACGGCGAAGATCAGGATCAGGACGACCAGCGGGATCGTCATCAGCGGGATCTGGGAGCCGCCGATCCGGGCTTGTACGGCGTCACCCCAGGCGTCGGGCCAGTCGGTGATCGCGGTGGTGCCGAGCGCGCCGACCGCGATGCCGCGGAAGAGCGCCATGGTGCCGATCGTGACGGCCAGCGACGGCAGTCCGAAGCGGGTGACGAGCACCCCGTTGAGCGCTCCGGCGACCGCACAGGCGAGCAGGGCGATCACCATCGCGGCGACCATCGGGAGGCCCTCACGGTGCAGCACCCCGAACAGCACGCTGGAGAGCCCGACGACGCTCGCGACCGACAGGTCGATCTCGCCGGTGATGATGATCAGCGTCATCGGCAGCGCGATCAGCAGGATCGGCGCGATGTCGAGGACCAGGAAGTAGACCGTGATCGGGTCGGAGAAGTTGAGGATCGCGATCGAGGCGTACAGCCACACGACCACGAGCAGGGCGATGATCGCCGAGTCCCTGGTCATCAGGGTGCGCTGCCACCACGGCTTGGCGTGGGCGGCGTACGTCCTCGTCGGTGCCTTCTCGGAGAGCAGGCTGGTCATGAATCTTCCCTCTCTGCGAGGAGCTTGTCGTGCTGACGGCGGGCGAAGTAGCGGTCCAGGACGATCGCGCCGATGATCAGCGCACCGACGACGGCCTGCTGCCAGAAGTCGGGGATGCCCAGGACCGGGAGCGCCCGGTTGATGGTGGTGAGGAGGTACGCCCCCAGGGCTGCCCCGAGGACGGTGCCGCTGCCGCCGAAGATGGCCACGCCACCCACGACCGCGGCGCCGACGGCCTCGAGCTCGATGCCCTGGCCGACACCGGAGCTGATGGTGCCGTAGCGGGAGACGTACAGGATCCCGGCGAGGCCGGCGAGCGCACCCGAGGTGGCGAACGCCTGCAGGACCCGGCGCTTGTCACGCAGCCCGTAGAGGGTGGCGGCGTCGGGGTCGGAGCCGATCGCGTAGAACTCGCGGCCGACGCGGGTGGAGCGCATCAGGTAGATCGCGACGGCCAGCAGCGCGAACGAGATCCACGCGAGGTTGGGGATGAACAGGAACGATCCGGTGCCGAAGTCGAGCAGCCCGGGCGGGATGTCGGAGGCGTTGATCCGGTCGCTGCCGGCCCACTCGAGCATGATCCCGCGGTAGACGTAGAGCGTGCCGAGGGTGATGACCAGCGCCGGCACCTTGGCGAAGGCGACCAGGGCCCCGTTGATCAGGCCGAGCACGGCGCCCGCGGCGACGGCGATCAGGACGACCAGGATCACGGGGAGCCCGGTGTCGAGGAAGAGCCGCCCGGCCAGGTAGGCCGTGAGCCCGAGGGTCGAGCCGACGCTGAGGTCGACGTTGCGGGTGACGATCACCATCGCCTGGCCGATCGCCAGGCACACCAGGATCGCGGGGGTCAGGGTGAGGTCGCGCCAACCGTCCGTGCTGAACAGGAAGTTGGGGTTCACCGCCGTGGTCACCACGAGCAGCGCGATGAAGGCGACGGCGATGCCGGTCTCACGCTGCTTCAGGAGCCAGGTCAGCCGGCTGGCTGCTCGGTGGCGTGGCTGCGGCGCGGCCGGGGCGGGCGCGTCGAGCGTGGTGGTCATGATGCCTCGCTGACGTTCAGGGTGGTGGAGTGGTGGGCCGTCGCTGCGCGCATGACGGCCTCGGGGGTCGCCTCCGCGCGGCTCAGCTCGGCCGTCTGGTGACCCTCGCTGAGGACGATCACGCGGTCGGCCATACCGAGCACCTCGGGGAGCTCGGAGGAGATCATCAGGATCCCGAGACCCTCCTGCGCGAGGGTCGAGAGCAGGCGGTGGACCTCGGACTTGGTGCCGACGTCGATGCCTCGGGTGGGCTCGTCGATGATCAGCACCTTGGGCCGGGTCGAGAGCCACTTGGCCAGGACGACCTTCTGCTGGTTGCCGCCCGAGAGCGTGCCGGCCAGGGTGTCCAGCGTCGCGGCCTTGACCTCGAGCCGGGCTGCCCAGTCGGCGGCCGAGCGGTTCTCGATGCCGGTGCTGATCAGCCCGGTGCGGGCGAGCCTGCCGCTCGTCGGGAGGGTGATGTTGCGCGAGATCGGCGCGTCCAGGACGAGACCGTGCTGGCGGCGGTCCTCGGGGACGAACGCCAGCCCCATCTCGATCGCCCGTCGCGGGTCACCCGGCGGGACCGGCCGGCCCTCGAGGGTGACCTCGCCGCTCTCGTAGGGGTCGACGCCGAAGATCGCCTGCGCGACCTCGCTGCGCCCGGCTCCGACGAGGCCGGCCAGGCCGACGATCTCGCCCTCGCGGACGGTGAGGCTGATGTCCTGGAACAGGCCGGTGCGGGTGAGGCCCTTGACCTCGAGCAGGGGCTTGCCGACGGTGGCCTCGAGCTTCGGGTAGAGGTCGGAGACCTCGCGCCCGACGAGCCGCTGGACGATCTCGTCCTCGGTGACCGCCGAGATGGGGTCGGTGGAGATATAGGCACCGTCGCGCATCACCGTGATCGTGTCGCAGAGCGCGAACACCTCGTCGAAGCGGTGCGAGATGAAGACGACGGCACAGCCCTGGTCGCGCAGCGTGCGCGCCACGCTCATCAGCCGCTCGACCTCGTTGCCCGACAGGGCGGCGGTCGGCTCGTCCATGATCAGGACCTTGGCGTCGAGCGAGAGCGCCTTGGCGATCTCGATCAGCTGCTGGTCGGCGATCGAGAGGCCCTCGGTCGGACGGTCGGGCTCGATCGGGACGCCGAGCCTGGCGAAGAGCTCGACGACCTCGGTGCGCATCGCGGCGCGGTCGATCTTGCCCCAGCGGTTGGTCGGCTGGCGTCCCATGAAGATGTTCTCGGTGACCGAGAGGTCGGGGAAGAGGGTCGGCTCCTGGTAGATGACCGCAACCCCGGCCTGCTTGGCGTCGGCGGTGTTGCGGAAGTCGACCTGTTCTCCGGAGAGCAGGTAGTCGCCGGCGTCGCGGCGGTAGAGCCCGGCGACGATCTTGACCAGGGTCGACTTCCCGGCACCGTTCTCCCCCACGAGCGCGTGGATGGATCCGGCCTCGACCCGGAGGCTTCCGGACCGGAGGGCGCGTACGGGGCCGAAGGACTTGGCCACGTCCCGCAGCTCCAGTGCGGCGGGTGTGTCCGGCATGGGCAGCTCCTCGAATTGAAAGGTTTCAAGCCTGGTTTACGCTAGTGATGGCAATCACATACGTCAACACTCTGAGGCCGCTAATTTGAGCGAGATCCGGACTTTGTCATCAGACCGCGTCGGCGCCCGCCCGGATCCAGTCGGGAATCCCTCCGCGTCAGACGGCGTTCAGAGCCCCATGCACGCACTCTGGGTATGGGCACATCCGCACGCGTCATCACTCAACGGACGGCTGCGCGAGATCGGCGTGGACGCGCTCGGCGCGGCCGGCTGGAGCGTCGACGAGATCGACCTCTATCGAGAAGGTTTCAATCCACTTCTGGTGGAGCGGGGCGAGGCCGACGTACGCCGCCACCAGGACCGGCTGCGGGAGGCCGATCTGCTGGTCGTGCAGTTCCCGCTGTGGTGGTATTCGGTGCCGGCCATCCTCAAGGGCTGGATCGACCGGGTCTTCGAGTCGGGGTTCGCCTTCGACGTACCGGATCCGGAGACCGGCAAGCCGCTCAAGTACGGCAAGGGCGGCCTGATCGGCAAGCGCGCGCTGACGATCGTCACCGCCGGTGACCGGGCCGCGACGCTGGGTCCGCGCGGGATCAGCGGCGACATCGAGGACGTCCTGTGGCCCCTTCTGCACGGCACGTTCTGGTACACCGGGATGGAACCGCTGCGCCCGCACCTGATCACGGACACCGACACCATCGACGCCCAGGTCATGGCGCGGATCGAGGCCGATCTGAGCGTACGTCTCGAGGGCGTGATGACGGAGCCGCGGATCGACTACCGGCCGATGGCCGAGGAGCACTACGACCACACGATCAGACTCCACGACTCGGTCGCGCCCGGGGAGGACGGGCTGAGCGCCCATCGCGAGGGCTGAGGTCGTCCCCCACGGGGGCGGGGCCCCCTGCTACGGTCTTGGAGCCAGCCGCTCGGGACGTAGTCCCGGCACGGGAACCCGGTGAGAGTCCGGGACTGACGCGCAGCGGTGTGGGTGACGGACGGGACACTGTGCCACTGGGCCCTCGGGCCTGGGAAGGCGTCTCGCGCCGGTCGATCCCGAGTCCGAAGACCTGCTGGCCCTGCAGCAGACCGCTGCCGGTCAGGACGGGCGACGCGCACCAGCCCGCGACCAGCTCGAGGACCGACGTGCACCTCTCCCGCACCATCCGAACGTTCACCGCGAGCACCGTCCTGGTGCTCTGCTCCGCACTGGCCGGCTGCGCCGCCAACCAGCCCTCCGGCGCACAGCAGGCGGCCGCCGACACCACCGGCTTCCCGCTCACCCTGACCAACTGCGGGCGCGAGATCACCCTCGAGGCACCGCCCGAGCGCGTCGTCTCGCTCAACCAGGGCTCCACGGAGATCCTGCTCTCGCTCGGACTGGCCGACCGGATGGCCGGCACCGCGACCTGGACCGACCCGGTGCTCGACTCGCTGGCCGCGGACAACAAGGGCGTGCCCCGGTTGGCCGAGAACGCGCCCTCCTACGAGCGCGTCCTGGAGGCCGAGCCGGACTTCGTCACGGCCTCCTTCATCAGCACGCTGGGCGAGGGCGGGGTGACCACGCCCGAGGACCTGGAGAAGCTCGGCGTCGGCTCCTACCTCTCCCCCGCCGAGTGCCTCAAGGACAACGAGGGCGATGACGACGGCACCCGCCACGACGCCCTCGAGATCGACACGATCTTCCAGGAGATCACCGACCTGGCGCGGATCTTCGGCGTCCCCGAGCGGGGCGAGGAGCTCGTCGCCGACCTGTCGAAGCGGCTGGAGACCGCCCGGACCGAGGCGCCGGAAGGCGAGGTGAGCGCCATGTACTGGTTCGCCAACTCCGAGTCGCCCTATCTGGCCGGCTGCTGCGGCGGCCCGGGGATCATCGGCCGCACCCTCGGCATCGAGAACGTCTTCGACGACACCACCGACGAGTGGCCGCAGATCAACTGGGAGACCGTCGCCGAGCGCAACCCCGATGTCATCGTCCTCGGCGACCTGACCCGCAAGAGCCAGACCGCCGAGACCGCACGCGCCAAGATCGACTACCTGAAGAGCAACCCGGTCACCGCCCGGATGGACGCGGTCCAGAACGATCGCTTCGTGACGCTCTCCGGAGCCGAGCTCAACCCCTCGATCCGCACCGTCTACGCGGTCGAGAACGTCGCGGACCAGCTGGCCGACCTCGACCTCCGCTGATGCCCGTACGCCTCCCCCGCGCCGGCGTCCTGCTGGTGGCGCCGCTGGTGGTGCTGGCCTCGGTCGCCGGCGCCATCACCGTCGGGCCCTCCGACCTGAGCGTCGCCGACGTCTACGGCGTCGTGGCCGACCGAGCCGGGCTCGGGCTCTCCGACCTCACTCTGCTCCAGCAGAGCATCGTGTGGGACCTGCGGCTGCCGCGTACGTTGCTGGCCGGGATCTGCGGGGCCGGACTGGCGATCTGCGGAGTGATCCTGCAGTCGCTGCTGCGCAACCCGCTCGCCGACCCGTTCGTGCTCGGCATCTCCTCGGGAGCCTCCACCGGGGCGGTCGCGGTCGTCGTGCTCGGCGTCGGCTCGGGCGCGATCGGTCTCTCCACCGGGGCGTTCGCGGGCGCGCTCGTCTCGTTCGCGCTCGTGCTGCTGCTCGCCTCGCTCGCCGGCGGCACCACCGACCGGCTCGTGCTGGCCGGCATCGCCGCCACCCAGCTCTTCTCGGCACTCACCTCGTTCATCGTGTTCACCGCGGCCGACGCCGAGCAGACGCGCGGAGTGCTCTTCTGGCTGCTCGGGTCGCTCTCCTCGGCGAGCTGGACCGACGTACTCGTCTGCGGGGTGATCGTGCTCGGCGGGCTGCTCTGCTGCGTCGCGGGCGCCGGGTGGATGGACGCGTTCGCGTTCGGCAACGACGCGGCGGCTTCGCTCGGCGTCGACGTCACGCGCATCCGGGCCGTGCTCCTCGTGCTCACGGCGCTGATGACGGCCGTCATCGTCTCCACGTCCGGAGCGATCGGCTTCGTCGGTCTGGTCCTGCCCCACTTCGCCCGCGCGCTGGTCGGGGTCGGGCACCGGCTGCTGCTCCCGGCCACCGCGCTGCTCGGCGCGATCTTCCTGATCTGGGTCGACACCGCGGCCCGGACGGTGATCGATCCCGAGGAGCTCCCGGTCGGGGTGGCGACCGCGCTGGTCGGGGTGCCGGCCTTCGCGCTCGTGCTGCTGAGGGCCCGCCGATGACCGCGCTCGAAGCCGGCAGGGTCCACTGGGCTCCCCGTGGCCGGCTCGTCGTCGACGAGGTGTCCCTGCAGGTCGAGGACGGCACCACCGTCGGGCTGCTCGGTCCCAACGGTTCCGGGAAGTCCTCGCTGATCCGGATCCTGGCCGGGCTGAAGCCACCGGACTCCGGGGACGTCCTGCTCGACGGCAGCCCGCTCGCCGGCATGTCCCGGCGCCGGCTGGCACGCCGGCTCGCGGTCGTCGAGCAGGAGCCGGCGACCAGCCAGGACCTCCGCGTACGCGACGTCGTCGCGCTCGGCCGGGTCCCCCACCGCCCGGCCTGGGCTCCCGACAGCGCCCACGACCGCGCCGTCATCGAGGAGGCCGCCGCCCACGCCGGCATCGCAGACCGCCTCGACCAGCGCTTCTCGACCCTCTCGGGCGGCGAGCGGCAACGTACGCAGATCGCTCGGGCGCTCGCCCAGGAGCCCGAGATCCTGCTCCTGGACGAGCCGACGAACCACCTCGACGTACGTCACCAGCTGGCCCTGCTCTCACTGGTCCGCCGGATGCCCACGACCTGCCTCGTCGCCCTGCACGACCTCAACCTCGCCGCCGCCTACTGCGACCAGGTCTTCGTGCTCTCCGAAGGCCGCGTCGTGGCCGGCGGACCGCCCGCGCAGGTGCTCACCGAGACCCTCATCGCCGAGGTCTACGGCGTGCGAGCCCGGGTGCATCACGACGACGGCGTCGTCATCCGCTTCCTCGGGCCCGTCACGTCCTAGAGCTGCGAGTCGTAGACGCGTACGTAGTCCACGACCATGCTCTGCGGGAACTGGGTCGTGCCGTCGGGGTTGCCGGGCCAGTTGCCGCCGACCGCGACGTTGAGGATGAAGAAGAACGGCTGGTCGAAGACCCAGGGGTTGGCGCCGGTGTTGGCCGTGGTGAAGGTCTGGTAGGCCACCCCGTCGACCGACCAGGTGATCGAGCCGGGCCGCCAGTCGATCGCGAAGGTGTGGAAGGTGTCGGCGAAGGACCAGCCCTGCGGGTGCATGTACTGACCGGTGATGCCGTTGCCGCCGGAGTATCCCGGACCGTGCAGGGTGCCGTGGACCAGGTGGGGCTCGTAGCCGACGTTCTCCATGATGTCGATCTCGCCGGCGTTCGGCCACGGCGTGTTCGGGAACTGGCCGCCCAGCATCCAGAAGGCCGGCCAGATCCCCTGGCCGCGCGGGATCTGGATCCGCGCTTCCAGGCGGCCGAACTTCGGCTGCACCTTGCCCTTGGTGGTGAGTCGGGCCGAGGTGTAGCCGCTCCCGCTCCGGCGGGCGGTGATGACCAGGTTGCCGTTGCCGTCGAGGGCGGAGTTCTCGCGAGAGTCGGTGTAGGTCTGGAGCTCGTTGTTGCCCCAGCCGCCGCCTCCGGTCTCGAAGTTCCAGTTGGCGCCGTTGGGGGCGCTGCCGGCCGGCCCGTCGAACTCGTCGGACCAGGTCAGGGCGGCCGCCTCGACGTCTCCGGTGCGGCTTGCTGCGCCGCCGGCGTCGGGGCCGGGCACGGCGGCCGGCGCGGCCAGCGGGGCAACCAGGACGAGCGCCAGAGCGGCGGTCGCCGTGAGTGTGGTGCGGATGGTGCGGATCCTCGAGCTACGCATCGAACGCTCCTTCATGGGGGTTAACTGTAAGGCGACCTTACTGTTATTTGCCGTCCGGTGGAACGGAAACGCCGGGCGACGTCCGGTCACCGCGAGAACCCGCTCGATGCGTTCTAATTGGTCCCCGGAGCGGGGCCATCGGGGGCCCTGCCAGGTGAAGGTGATCGCATTGGCACGGGATCCATACAGGCCACGGACGCCGATCATCGGCATGACAATGGTGTTCCTCGCGTTGGCGATCGTCGGGGTGACGGCGTACCTGCATCTCGGCTGGTGGTCGCTGATCGGCTACGCCGTGGCGGCGGTCGTCGCCGTGGTCGGCGGGTGGCTCCTGTTCAAGGACGTGCCCGAGCCGCCGCACTCCGGACCGGGAGCGAGCCGATGACCGACACCGAAGGCCAGACCAGCGGCCAGGCCAGCAATCAGGTCAGCGGCCTGACCGACGAGGACGAGGGCTACCACAAGAGCCTCAGCCCCCGGCAGCTGCAGATGATCGCGATCGGCGGCGCGATCGGCACCGGACTGTTCCTGGGAGCGGGCGGCCGCCTCCACGAAGCCGGACCGGGCCTGTTCCTCGTCTACGCCTTCTGCGGCGTGTTCGTCTTCCTCATCCTGCGCGCGCTCGGCGAGCTCGTGCTGCACCGACCCTCGTCGGGATCGTTCGTCTCCTACGCCCGGGAGTTCCTGGGTGAGCCGGCCGCTTTCGCCGCCGGCTGGATGTACTTCCTGAACTGGGCGATGACCTCCATCGTCGACGTCACGGCGATCGCGACGTACATGCACTTCTGGGGCACCTTCGAGGTCGTCCCGCAATGGGTGATCGCGCTCGTCGCGCTCGCGGTCGTGCTCTCGATGAACCTGATCTCGGTCAAGCTCTTCGGCGAGCTGGAGTTCTGGGCGGCGCTCATCAAGGTGGTCGCGCTGCTGGGCTTCCTCGTGCTCGGGACGATCGTGCTCGCCGGAGGCGAGGAGCTCAACGGCCAGGAGACCGGGATCGGCATGGTCATCGACAACGGCGGGCTGTTCCCGGTCGGTGTGCTCCCGCTCGTCATCGTCATCTCCGGGGTCGTCTTCGCGTACGCAGCGGTCGAGCTCGTCGGCACCGCCGCCGGTGAGACCGCCGAGCCGGCCAAGATCATGCCCCGGGCGATCAACTCCGTAATCGCCCGGATCGCGGTCTTCTACGTGGGCTCGCTCGTGCTGCTCGCGCTGCTGCTGCCATACACGACCTACCGGGCGGACGAGAGCCCGTTCGTGACGTTCTTCGACCAGCTCGGGATCGCGAACTCCGGCACCATCATGAACCTCGTGGTGCTGACCGCGGCGCTCTCCTCGCTCAACGCCGGCCTCTACTCGACCGGGCGCATCCTGCGCTCCATGGCGATGAGCGGGAGCGCGCCGAGCTTCACCGCGCGGATGTCGAGGAACGGGGTGCCGTTCGGCGGGATCCTGCTCACCGGCTGCATCACGCTCCTCGGCGTCGGCCTCAACGCGATCGTGCCGGGCCAGGCGTTCGAGATCGTGCTGAACATGTCGGCGCTCGGCATCATCGCCTCCTGGGCGACCATCGTGATCTGCCAGATCCAGCTCTACCGGCGCTGGAAGAAGGGCCTGATGTACCGGCCCGACTTCCGGCTGTGGGGATCACCGTGGACCGGCTACGCCACCCTCGTGTTCCTTGCGACCGTGCTGGTCCTGATGGGCTTCGACTACCCGATCGGCACCTGGACGGTCGCGACCCTGGTCATCATCATCCCGGCGCTGATGATCGGCTGGCGGCTCGTCCGAGACCGCGTCCAGCAGATCGCCCTCGAACGCGAGGGCTACACCGGCGCGATCCCGATCAGGGCGGAGCGTCCGCGCGCCGACGAGGACGGACCGAGCAGCTGACCCTCGTGGTCAGGCGACCGGGCCCTCGCCGAGCGTCACGGTCGCGGTGTGGGCCTGGCCGGCGGCGTCGGTCCAGCTGACCGAGATCTCGTCGCCGGGCTCGTGGTCGCCGAGCACCGAGGTGATGTCGTCGATGCTGGCCACGGCGGTCCCGTCGACGGAGGTGATCGTGCTGCCCTCGGTGATCCCGGCTGCCTCGGCGGCGCCGTCCTCGACGACACCGACGACCAGCGTCGACCTGGTCGTGTCGACCTGCACCCCGAGCGCGGCGGCCGAGCCACCGATCTCGACGTCGCCCGACTCCTCCCCGGCGAGGATCTGGGCGGCGATGTCGAGCACGGTGTCGATCGGGATGGCGTAGCCGGAGATCTCGGCCGAGCCCGAGGTCGCGGCGACGTTCATCCCGATGACCTCGCCGTCCTCGTCGAGCAGCGCGCCGCCGGAGTCGCCGGAGACGACGTCGGCGTCGGTCTGGATCAGGTCGCTGAGCTCGGCGGCGGTGCCGTCCTCGTTGTTGACGGTGATCGCCGTGCTCGGGTCGGTGACCGTGCCGTCGGCGGCCGAGAGCGAGCCCTGGCCCTCGGCGTTGCCGACTGCGGTGACCTCCTCGCCCTGGGTCGCGGCGTCGCGGTCGGTCGCGACCGTCGAGAGCCCCGAGGCGTCCTCGAGCTGCAGCACCGCGACGTCGTGGACGTCGTCGTAACCGAGGACCGTCGCTGCGTACGTCTCCCCCGTGCTCGGGTCTGCCACGGTGATCGAGGTCGCGCCCTCGACGACGTGGTGGTTGGTCACCACGATCCCGTCTCCGGTGATCGTGAGTCCCGTGCCCGCTCCCTGCCCGGTGCCGTAGCCGACCGTGGTGTTGATCAGCACGACGCCGGCCGACTCGGCCTCGGTCGCGGGCTCGGAGTCGACGGTCGCGGTCGAGGAGTCGAGGCCCTGCCGGTAGGGGTCCACGATCCCGCCGCCATAGGCCCCGCCGCCGTAGCTCTCGATGGAACCGCCGTAGCCGTAGCCGTATCCGGGCCCGGACTCGGCTGCGTACGTCTTGGTGGCGCCGACCGCGGCCACCGCGAGGGCCGGGGTGGCGATCGGGATCGCGACGAGCGGGATCGCCAGGACGGCGAGGAGAGAGTGACGAATACGGCGGGAGCGGGACATCGGGTCCTCCTTGAGGCGGTTGATGCCTCAAGATTCCGCCCGCCCGCTGTGGGCTTCCTGTGAGGAAGGCACGGACTGGCTGGGAAATTCAGCTCGGCTCGGAATGAAGCGATGCCCGATGGGGTACCTCTGGGCATGCCCGAACGCACCCCACAGCAGGTCGGCGGTACCCCGTCATCAGTCGCGGGCCCGCAGCGCGTCGGCGCCGAGCTGAGCGATCGGGTCCAGCCTGGTGACCTCGCGGGTGGCCAGGTCGACCATCACCGCGGTGTCGGCGGGTACCGGGGTCCAGCCCGGCTGCCCCAGACCGCTGGAGACGATCTCGAGGCCGTGGTCGGTCCGGCGGTAGTCCATCGCGAAGTACTCCGTCGTGTGTCGCGGCGGGATGTCGCCCTCGTCGTCGAAGAGCTCGCGCAGCGCGCGCAGGGGCGAGTCGGCACGCGAGTTGATGTGGATCGCGAACATGTGCGTCCGGGTGAGCATCAGCGCGTTCAGGCTGCATCGCGGGAACTTCTGGACCAGCGTGGCCAGTGCTCGCGTGACGCCCTCCGCCTCGTCGCCGAACTTCTCGACGTTCTGGTGCACGAAGTGGAAGTAGCGCTCGCTGTCGGTGTCACCGCGCAGCCGTGCACGGGAATCCGGGGTCAGCAGCGCCTCGAGATCCGCGATCGGGGAGATGTGGCCGTTGTGCGCGAACGCGGCGCCGTCGGTCAGGAACGGGTGGGTGTTCTCCGGACGTACGTCGAGCCCACCCGTCGCCCAGCGAAGATGCACGAACCCGGCGTGGGAGAGCGGGGCCTCGACGAGCCGGCGATAGGCCTCGTCGATGTGCGCGGAACGCGGCGAGCTCGTCGTGCAGGTGCCCTCGGGCGTGTGCCAGGACATCCCCCAGCCGTCGGAGTGCACGGACGTGAGCGAGGTGAACGCGGCCAGCCCCTCCTCCCCGAGAAGGTCGGCTACGGCACACGGGGACTCGGTCACATATCCGAACAGGCGACACATCGTCGAGTTGCTCCTTCCAGAGGCAGGCGTGAGCAGTGAAGAGCCACCATTCGAGCAGTACCCATCACCAGGTCAGGACAGTCGGCGTCGAGGAGGAGCTGCTCCTCGTCGACGCCGAGACCGGCGCGCCGCGATCGGTGGCCAGCGACGTGCTGCGGGTGGCGCGGCGGCACGGCGACACCGAGGTCGAGGCCGGCGAGGCCGGTGGCTCGGTGGGCCCGGAGCTGCAGGAGCAGCAGGTCGAGACCGACACGCCGGCAGAGGAGTACCTCGGGATCCTCGAGCAGGACCTGAGGAGGTGGCGCGACAAGGCGCGTGCGGCCGCGACCGAAGCGGGCGCGCTGATCCTGGCCAGCGGCACGACCCCGCTCCCGGTACGTCCCCAGACCTTCGACAGCGAGCGCTATGCGGCGATCAGCGAGCAGTTCGGGCTGACCGCCACCGAGCAGCTCACCTGCGGCTGCCACGTGCACGTCTCCGTCGACTCCGACGACGAGGCCGTCGGGGCGCTCGACCGGATTCGCACCTGGCTGCCGGTGCTGCTCGCGGTGAGCGCCAACTCGCCCTTCTGGCAGGGCGGCGATTCGGGCTACGCGAGCTACCGGTCCCAGGCGATGACCAGGTGGCCGACGAACGGTCCGACCGAGGTCTTCGGCAGTGCCCAGGCGTACGCCGACCACGTGCGCATGCTCGTCGACACCGGGGTGCCGCTCGATGAGGGCATGGCGTACTTCGACGCCCGGCCGTCCCGCAGCTACCCAACACTCGAGATCCGGGTCGCCGACGTCTGCCTCGACCCCCGCGACGCCGTGCTCGTCGCCGCGCTGGCGCGGGCGCTGGTCGAGACCGGCGCCCGGGAGTGGGCCGAGGGCCGGCCGCCCGACCCGGTGTCGGTGGCCGTGCTCCGGCTCGCCATGTGGCAGGCGGGACGGCACGGGATCACCGGCGATCTGCTCGACCCGCGGACCCATCGACCGAGGCCGGCTCGTGAGGTGGTGGAACGCCTGCTCGAACACATCGGCCCGGCGTTGCGTGACACCGGAGACCTGGTGCGCGTCGAGAAGAGCATCGGCCGGATCTTCACCGGCGGCACCGGCTCCACGACCCAACGCCGGATCCACGACGAGGAGGGTCGTCTGGACCGAGCAGTGGTCCGGCTGGCCGAGCTCACCTGAGTTTTCCACCCCTGAACAGGAGGCACCTGTTGTCATGATCCGCTTCGGTCATCTCGACATCGACTTCGACGACCGCGTGCTCACGCCGCGTACCTGGACCGTCCGTCAGTCCGAGTGGGCGGCCAAGCTGGCCGCGGAGCTGCCGGACGGGCCGATGCTCGAGCTGTGCTCCGGCGCCGGCCAGATCGGCCTGCTCGCCGCCGCCCTGACCGGCCGCCGCCTGGTGTGCGTCGACGCCGATCCGGTCGCCTGTGCGTTCGCCCGGGCCAACGCCGAGCGCGCCGAGCTGGCGCACCTGGTCGAGGTGCACGAGGGCAGCATGGAGCAGGCCCTGGGCCCGGACGAGCGCTACTGGCTGGTGATCGCGGACCCACCGTGGGTGCCCACGGCCCAGGTCGAGCGGTATCCCGAGGACCCGCGGACGGCCATCGACGGCGGCGCCGACGGGATGCTGGTCGCCGAGATGTGCCTGGCGACGACCGCCCGGCACCTCTCCCCCGGCGGCGCGGCCGTTCTCCAGCTCGGCACGACCGGTCAGGCCGATCGCCTGCTCGAGATGGTCGAGGGCAGCGACCTGACGATCGAAGAGGTCCGGGACTCGCCGGGCGAAGGAGTGCTCGTGCACATCGCCCGGGCACCGCGACCGAGCATGTCCGAACCGGCTGCCGGGTACCGCGCGGTCTGAGGGAGAGGTGGGCCTAGATGCTGCCGAAGTCGCGTGGCACCCTGAGTGCCGCTGTGTTCACCGCGCTGCAGAGCGGCGCCACCGCTGATCTGGAGCCGACTCCGGAGTCGGCCGAGGACGCCCAGATCGCTCTGTGGGCGCTCTACGAGCTCCACTACCGGGGCTTCGACGAGGTCGATCCCGACCTCGAGTGGGACGCGGACCTGCTGCGTCTGCGTCGCGGTCTGGAGAGGTCGTTCGAGGCCGAGCTGCGGTGGCGCTGGGAGCACAGCGGCTTCCAGGAGGAACGCGAATTGGACCTCCTCGGTCTGCTAGCCCGGCACGACGGACCGTCGCTGGCACGGTTCGTGCAGCGCCGGGCCGACCGGGAGCAGGTGCTCGAGATCCTCGAGCACCGCTCGCTCTACCACCTCAAGGAGGCCGACCCGACCAGCTGGGTCATCCCCCGGCTCGACACCCGACCCAAGGCCGCGCTGATGGAGGTCCTGTTCGACGAGTACGGCGACGGCGACCCGAATCGGCTGCATCACCACCTGTTCCGCCGCGGTATCGAAGCGGCCGGGCTGCGTACCGACCACGCCTGCTACGTCGACGAGGCGCCGGCCGAGATCCTCGAGATGAACAACGCGCTGTCCCTGTTCGGGCTCCATCGCCGGCTCCGCGGAGCGGCTCTCGGCCACTTCGCCGCGTTCGAGTCGACCAGCTCGGTGCCGTCGCGCCAGCTCGCCCAGGGGCTGCGTCGCCTGGACTTCCCCGAGGAGATGGCGGCCTACTACGACGAGCACGTCGAGGCCGACTCCGTCCACGAGCAGGTGGCTGTACGCGACGTGTGCGGCGCGTTCGTGGAGGAGAACCCGAGCGAGCGCGACCAGGTGCTCCTCGGCGCCTTCACCTGCCTCGACCTGGAGGCCCGCTACGCCCGGACGATGCTCACCCAGTGGGGTGCCTCATGACTGACTTCGAGCACGCCTCGATCGTGCTGTGCCCGGGCGGGCCGATGCTGCTGCGCGGGAAGCACGAGATCCAGGACCCGGACGGGAAGATCCACCACACGGTTCGCCCGGTCAGCGCGGTGTGCATGTGCGGCGGATCCGCGATCAAGCCCTGGTGCGACGGTACGCATCGGCTGCTGGCCGCGCGAGGGCGCGACAGCGACGACACCAGCGGGTGAGAGGAGCCCCTGGTGGTTCGGCTTCGTCGGGTCTCGACGGAGGAGCCGGGGTGGACCCGCCGTCGTGCGGGTCGCGGCTTCGTGTACCTCGACGACTCCGGTGACCGGTTGCCGGACGACGCGGCCGAGCGGATCCGCGCCCTGGCCATCCCTCCTGCCTGGGAGGACGTCTGGATCTGCCCCCGTGAGAACGGGCATCTCCAGGCCGTCGGGACCGATGACGCCGGCCGCCGCCAGTACCTCTACCACCCCGACTGGCGGGCTAAACGCGACCAGAAGAAGTTCGAGCGGGTGCTGGAGCTCGGGGCGGTCCTGCCCCGCGTACGCGAGCGGACGGAGCGCGATCTCACCACCACCGGGATGAGCGCTGCCCGGGCATCAGCACTCGCGGTGCGCCTGCTCGATCTGGGGTGCTTCCGGATCGGCAGTGACGCCTACGCCGACGAGAACGGTGGCTTCGGCCTGACGACGCTGGAGCGTCGCCACGTGCGCAAGCGGGGCGAGGCCTACGTCTTCGACTTCACCGGGAAGTCCGGCGTCCACCACTCCATCAGCATCGACGACCCGCTCTCGGTGGAGGCGATCGCGCAGCTGCGTCGCCGCCGCGCCGGCTTCGAGGAGCTTCTCGCCTACCGGCAGGGCCGGCGGTGGCAACGCCTGACGCCGGCCATGGTCAACGACTACATGCGCGAGCTGAGCGGCCTCGAGGTGTCAGCGAAGGACTTCCGGACCTGGCACGCGACCGTGCTCGCGGCGCTCGCGCTGGCCGAGGACCCGCACGCCGCGGGGCGCTCGACCCCGACCGCCAGCTCCCGCCACAAGCAGCAGGTCGCCGCGATCAAGGAGGTCGCGGAGTACCTCGGGAACACGCCGGCGATCGCCCGGAGCTCCTACGTCGACCCGCGGGTGCTCGAGCTGCACGAGCAGGGCCGCACGATCCGCGTACGCAACGGCGTGAGCAAGGACCCGCAGGCGCGCCAAGCCGCGTCCGAGCGCGCGGTCCTGCGCCTGCTGGCGCAGGACGACGGCTGAGGCGTCAGCCCTCGATCCCGGTGGCCTCGTGGGACGCCCCCACCGGCTTGCTCTCCGGGGATCCGCGTTGTCTGAGGTAGATCGAGAGGACGGCCATGGAGCCGACCGCCAGGAACTCCGACTGCCAGTTCTGGAGGGTGCGCGCCCAGAAGTCCGAGTTCGTCAGATAGGAGACCCACGGGATCGGGTCGCGGAGCTGGCGCAGCCTGGACTCGTTGTACGTCGCCCACCCCGCCACCGACTGGACCAGCCAGGACATCAGGAAGATGGAGCCCATGACGATGCCCAGGGAGCGGGAGTAGAACATCGTCCGCAGGCCGCCGGCCCGGGCCAGCTTGGGCGAGTCGGGACGGGCGTACGCTCCGACCTTCTGCACCTCGTCGGACTCCTGACCGGCGTCCTTGAGTGGCTTGGACTCTGGGGAGCCCCGTTGCACCAACCAGACGGTCAACATGACGTAGAGCAGGAACTGGAGATACTCGCTCTGCCAGTTCTCCGTCACGTCCACGGCGAAGCTCGCCGAGGTGAGATAGCCGCCGAGCGTGATCTGGTCGAGACCGTCGGCGAACAGCTCGTCGTTCAGCTGATGCCAGCCGGCGAACGCCTGGCCGACGAGGCTGGCCAGGAAGAGCGCCCCGAAAGCGAGGCTCAGTGAGTTCTCCCTGAGGAACCGGCGCATCGGGGCTCCTCACCCGTGCCTCAGTGCGAGGACGAACGTGTAGAGCAGTCCGATGCCGATGACCGCCAGGTAGGCGACGTACATGACTCGCATGTCACCCTCCGTGCAGAGCGCAGTCATAGGGCTTGGGCGGTTGCGGCGTACAGCCGGCCGCGTGCAACCGCCAGCCGTCGGCGAACCGGGTCAGGAACACGGTCTCGCCCTGGTAGCGCACCTCGGCCATCGTCCCGAAGACGTCCACGCCGTCGGGAGCGCCCGGAGCGCGGAGGTCCTCCTCGGCCAGCGCGCCGTCGCAGGGCAACTTGGCGGCGGACTCCAGCTCGGATCGAGTCTCCGGAGCCAGCAGCGCGCATGCCGCGCCCCAGTCCTTGGCGGCGACCGCGTCTTGGAAGGCGGCGGCGCTGTCACGCACCGCCTCGTCCTGTCCCGAGCCGCATCCGGTGAGGACCATCGGGAGCAGCAGCGCCGACGCCGTGAACCACCACCGCATGGGAGACCCCTCAGTCGTGGGCGGCTCGTGCCGCTCCCGCCTCCGTGGCCTCACCGCTGGTCTGCAGCTGACCGCCCTGGTCCTCCAAGTGGGCGCGGACGAACCAGTGGAAGAGCTCGAGCTGCTCGGTCTGGCCGATCAGGATGTCCTGGGTCACCAGGTCGATGTCGTCGAGGGTCTTGATCGCCTCACGGTAGGAGCCGATCACGCCCTGATAGGTGACGTCGAGCGCGGCGAGGTGCTCCTGAGTGGTGGCTCGTCCGATGCTGTAGTCGTTCCACTCCCGCTCCTCGACCAGTGCGCCCGGGGTGCCTCGCGGGGCACCGCCCAGGGTCGCGATGCGCTCGGCGAGGGCATCGGCCATCGCGCGTACGGCGTCGACCTGCGGGTCGATCATCTGGTGGACCGCGATGAAGTGCGGTCCGACCACGTTCCAGTGAACGTGCTTGAGGGTGAGCTGGAGGTCGTTGGTGGCATGGAGGCGCGACTGGAGCAGGCCGATGGTCGTCCGCGCAGCATCCTCGTCGAGGCCCGGGATCGTGTAGTGCAGCTTGTCGGTCGTCATGCTGAGACCGGTACCCATAGCCGCCCGATTCATACAAGTACACGGGTGCGAATAAACTTCTCCGCGTGTCCGCACTCCTGAGCTCTCCGTCCCGTGTCTACCGGATCGTCGCCACCGCCGAGGCGGTGACCTGGGCCGGGCTGCTCAGCGGCATGTTCCTGAAATACGTCACCGAGACGACCGAGCTGGGAGTCAGCATCTTCGGGATGCTGCACGGGATCGTGTTCATCACCTACTGCGTGACCACCGTCGCGATCGCGGTCGACCAGCGCTGGTCCTTCGGCCGCCTCGTCGCCGGACTCGCCTCCTCGATCCCGCCGTTCCTCACCCTCTGGTTCGAGCGCTACGCCGAGCGCCGCGGCCTGCTCGCCCCGACGTGGCGACTGATCGACGAATCCCCCACCCGCCCGCTCGAGCGTCCGCTGTCCTGGCTCCTCCGCAACCCGGTACGCGGCCTGGCCGCCGGCCTCGCGAGCGTCGCCGCGCTGACCGTGGTCGCGCTCGTTGCCGGGCCGCCGGTCGGCTGAGCCCCGGCCGCACCGCGCGGCCGAATCAGTTCGCGGCGTCTGCGATCTGGACCTCGCCGCGGCGGACGACCTCCCCGCAGGCCTTGCAGGCCAGCACGGGGTGAAACTCCGAGCCACAGGAGTGCTCGAACCTGGCCGGCGGGCCATCCTCGCCTGCCAGATGACGGTCGCCGAACTCGCGCATCGTCTCGATGATCGGCGCGAGCGATCGCCCGAGATCGGTCAGGTGGTATTCGAACCTCGGCGGGCGTTGCTCGTACTGGACCCGAGTCACCAGCCCGTGGGCCTCGAGCCTGCGTAGCCGATCGGTGAGGATGTCGCGCGGCCCTCCCGTGAACCGGGCGATCTCCTCGAACCGGCGACTCCCGAGAAACAGCTCGCGAACGACGAGCAGGGTCCATTTGGAGCCGACGAGCTCGAGCGTCCGCGCCACCGAGCACTCACGTACCTGCGTCATCATGGTTCGATCCTAATCGAGTTGGAAAACCAAACCAACCCGAGTACGTTGGAAAAACCAACTCAACCGGAGCGGCGCCCGCGCCCTCGAACAGGAGAACCACATGCCCACTCTCGCGAACGCGGTCGTCCTGGTGACCGGAGCGAACGGCGGACTCGGCACCCACTTCGTCAACCAGGCGCTCGAGCGCGGCGCCGCCAAGGTGTACGCCGCGGCCCGCAGGCCCCGCGAGTGGAACGACCCGCGGATCGTGCCGCTGAGGCTCGACGTGACCGACCACGACTCGGTCGCCGAGGCGGCTGCGGCGGCCGGAGACGTCACTGTCGTCATCAACAACGCCGGCGCCTCCAACGGCGCCAGCGTGACCGGTGATCTGGGCGCGGCTCGCGACCTCTTCGAGACCAACTTCTGGGGCGCGCTCGACGTCACCAACGCCTTCCTGCCGTCGCTGCGCGCCAGCAAGGGTGTCGTGCTCAACGTGCTCTCGGTGCTGAGCTGGTACGGCGTCGGCGACGTCTACAGCGCCACCAAGGCAGCGCTGTGGTCGGCAACCAACACCCAGCGCCTCGCGCTGGCGGGCGACGGCATCCATGTCGCCTCGCTGCACCTGGGCTACACCGACACCCCGATGACAGTCGGCATCACCGACCCGAAGAACGATCCCGCCGACGTGGTCCGCAGTGCCTACGACGGCCTCGAGGATGACGCGTACGAGATCATCGCCGACCAGATCAGTGCCGACGTCAAGGCCGGTCTCGCGCAGCCGATCGAGGCGCTCTACCCGCAGCTGGCCCGCTGAACCACGCACAGGAGACGCTGATGACCCTCGATTTCGACGCCTTCTACCTGCCGACCGACGAGGACGGAACGTACGAGTCGACCCCGGCGACTGCCAGCCCCTGGGACCAGTCGTTGCAGCACGGCGGCCCTCCCGCTGCCCTGCTGGCCCGGGCGATCGAGTCCGTACGCTCCGACCCGGCCCTGTCCATCGCCCGGTTCACCGCCGACATGCTCGGCGGCATTCCTCAGGGAACCATGCGCGTCGAGGCGCACGTGATCCGGCCGGGCCGTCGCGTCGAGCTCATCGAGGCCTCGCTGTGGGCCGGTGACCGGCTCGCCGTCAAGGCGAGCGCCTGGCTGATCCGGGCCACGCCCGGGTCGACCCGCGCTCACTGGCGTGAGGAGAAGGTACCCGCCATCCCGGCGGCCTCCTCCGAGCGCTTCTTCGACGGAGTCAGCCCCGACTGGGGCTACGGCCGCGCCATCGACTGGCGGTTCATCAGCGGGGGTTACGAACCCGGTCCGGCGGCGGTATGGGCGCGGCTGCGCGTCCCGCTGGTCGCCGGTGAGCAGGCCTCCCCCGTGCAGCGCCTCCTCACCCTGGCCGACTCCACCAACGGCCTGTCCGGCTCACTGCCGATGAGCTCGTGGTACTTCATCCCGCCGACCGTGACCGTCACCATCGAGCGACCGCCCACGAGCGAGTGGATGCTGCTCGACGCCCGCAGCACCATCGGCCCGGACGGTATCGGCCTGGCCCAGGGCGACATGGCCGACGAGCACGGCACCTTCGCCAAGGTCGCGCAACCGCTGATGGTCGCGCCCCGCTGAGCCACGCTCCAACACGTTCGCTGTTCCGACCCGACTCGCACACCACCACTTGAACGAGAAAGAGGACCAACCATGCCGAACGCCTTCATCGTCGACGCCGTCCGTACGCCCGTAGCCAAGGGCAAACCCGGCGGCGCCTACTCCGAGATCCACGCCGTCGACCTCCATGCGCACACGCTCGCCGCGCTCGTCGAACGCACCGGCATCGACCCGGCCGTCGTCGACGACGTGATCAGCGGCGCGGTCGGACAGGTCGGCGAACAGTCGGGCAACACCGCCCGCTGGGCCCTGCTCGGCGCCGGATTCCCGGAGTCGGTCCCCGGCGTCACGGTCGACCGGCAGTGCGGCAGCTCGCAGCAGGCGCTCCACTTCGCCGCACAGGGCGTGATCGCCGGCGCTTACGACGTGGCCATCGCCTCCGGCGTGGAGTCGATGAGCCGCGTCCCGATGGGGTCGCAGTTCGCGGGCAAAGACTTCTACGGCAGCAAGGTGAACGCCCGCTACGACGGCGGCCTGGTCCTCCAGGGCATCTCGGCCGAGCTGATCGCCAACAAGTGGGACCTCTCCCGCACCGAGCTGGACGAGTTCGCGGCAGAGTCGCACCAGCGGGCCGCGGCGGCGTGGAAGGACGGGCACTTCGACTCGCAGGTCACCTACGTGAACGACCTGCGCGTCGACGAGACGATCCGGCCCTCCTCCACGGCCGAGTCGCTCGCGGGCCTTCGACTGGCCTTCAAGGACGAGGACTCCGTGGCCAGGTTCCCCGACATCGACTGGCGAGTCACGGCCGGCAACAGCTCCCCGATCAACGACGGCTCCGCCGCGCTCCTGGTCGCCTCCGAGGAGGCCGCCGCACGCCTCGGTCTGACCCCGAGGGCGCGGGTCCACTCCTTCGCGGTCGCCGGTGACGACCCGATCTTCATGCTCACCGGCATCATCCCCGCGACCCAGAAGGTGCTGGCCCGCGCCGGACTCTCCATCGACGACATCGACGCCTTCGAGGTCAACGAGGCATTCGCCTCCGTCGTGCTCGCCTGGCAGAAGGAGACCGGTGCCGACCTCGTCAAGGTCAACATCAACGGCGGCGCCATCGCCATCGGGCACCCGCTGGGCGGGTCCGGCGCCCGGCTGATGACCACGTTGCTGAACAACCTCGAGCAGACCGGCGGCCGCTACGGACTGCAGGTCATGTGCGAGGCCGGCGGTCTGGCGAACGCCACGATCATCGAGCGGATCTGAGCCTCCATGACCCAGGACACGACCCAGAACACGACCTCCGAGCAGTCCCGAGCGGTGCGCGAACGCACCTACTCATGGGCCGACCCACAGGTCTTCGCCACCGCCGCCCGGGAGCTCGACGGGCTCGACTTCTTCAAGCAGCTGGGAGACAGCGAGCTCCCACCGCCCCCGATCAACGCGACCCTCGGCATGGCCCTGGTCGAGGTCAGCGACGGCCGGGCCGTCTTCGAGCTCACGCCCGAGGAATGGCACTACAACCCGATCGGCACCGTGCACGGCGGCATCCTGGCGACCCTCGCCGACTCGGCTCTCGGGTGTGCCGTCCACACCAAGCTGAAGGCGGGCACCGGCTACACCTCGCTCGACCTGACCATCAAGTTCACCCGCGCGGCCACGCTCGACAGCGGCACCCTCACCTGCGAGGGCCGCGTCGTGACCATCGGACGCCGCGCCGCGACGGCCGAAGCCGAGATAACCGACAAGACAGGCCGCGTCATCGGTCACGCGATCGCGACCTGCCTCATCATGTCGGGGAGCTGACCGCTCCCGCGGCCGAGCGTCAGCTATCGGCGTGCTGATCGAGCGTACGCCGCAGGTCCTCCTTGCCCTTGTCCCCGACGGGGATATCGGCGTTGGCGGCCTGGCGGCGTAGCTCGTCACGGGTGATGTCCTGAGGCATGTCGCCGAGGTGCTCCTGCCGGCTCTTCAGGAAGGCCTTGCCCAGCTCAGCGCGACGGGCGTCGTCGAGACGGTCGCGAATGCCCGGCAGCACGGTGCTCTCCTCCTCCTCGACGTGATGGGAGACCGCCTCGACCACCTCCGCCAGCTTGTCGCCGTACTCCGCCGAGTAGGGGTCACACTCGCTGAGCTCGGCGAGGAGGCGGTCCGCCAGCAGGTGCTCCTCCTGGCTGTGCGCGACGTCCTCGGCCTCACCCGCCTCGTCCCGGGCGACCGGATAGACCTCGGCCTCCTCGGCGCGGCTGTGCGCGGCCAGGAGCGTCACCAAGATCGGGGTCAGCCCGGCTCGTACGTCCGGTTCTCGCTGAAGCTTCTCGAACAGGCTCTCCACCTCACGGTGGTCCTGCATGATCAGGTCGGTCACGTCTTCGGACACGGCAGCTCTCCTCTGCACTGAAAGGGATCCGGCCCCTCACCGGTACCCCTGAAGGCGCGGACTCAGCCTCAGTCGGGAGGCTCGTCGACGATGTGCACGGCCGCTTCCTCAGCGGAGGCGCCGGCACCGTCGATGCCTTCGTCGTGTCCGATGAGCTTTCCCTCGTCGTCCTCACGCACGCCCTCGTCGGGACTGGTGAGCCGACCGGCGCGTGCCTCGCCCACCTCGCCGGTCACCGGGCCGTCCAAGATGTCTGCGTCAGCCTCCGCCTCGGCCTCCTCCCAGACCTCCGGCTCCTCCTGAGCACGCCGTTCGTCGATGGTCTCCCCCTCGATCTCCTCCCGCGGCGTCACACCCTTCGCGGTGACACCCCGCGGCCGCTCGGGCGGCGAATAGCCCTCGTCCAGGACATCGTCGACACCGCGGTCGTCGAGGGTGTCCTCCGGCTGAAGCTGCTCTTCACTCATGACTCGACCGGTAACCCCCGACGCGACCTCGCATGCTCCGCGAGTCGGTTGGTTCGAGTCCTCGCCACCCCGGTCATGGCACGCGTCGATCCCGCCCGGGGATGACCACGAGGTTCGTACGTCAGGCAGGGCCGCCTTCGCCGCTGTCGGCGGCGAGCAGGTCGACGTCGACGTCCTGGTTCATCTCGGTCATCTGCTCGCGGTACCCGACCCAGGCGAGGACAAGCCGCCCGCCGAGTCAGGTCTGTGAGCGGGGCGGGTCGGGATCATCCCTCCTGGGGGAGGACACGGCCCACCGAGGCGGCCACCGTGGTTCCTGTGGTTGACGCATGGCGTCCCGCAGTCGTCCTGACGAAGGTGAGGGGTTCCGATGAGCAGCACCGAGGTGGCTAACCGAGCAGGTGGCGTCCTCGTCGTCACCTGTCTGTCGACTCTGGTGGTCAACGCCAACACGTCGGCGGTGAGCATCCTGCTCCCCGCCATCAGCGCAGATACCGGCATGGATGTCACCACGCTGCAATGGGCCGTCACGGGCTACTCGCTGGTGGGTGCCGCGACCATCGTGACCTCCGGCTCGCTCGGCGACGTGTTCGGCAGGAAGCGCATCTTCCAGCTCGGCCTGCTGCTGTTCATCGCTTCGTGCGTACTGATCGCCATCTCCGACTCGGGTGCAGCCGTCATCGCCGGGCGGTGCATCCAGGGCGCATCCGGAGCGACGATCCTGGCCTGTGGCCTCAGCCTGCTGACGGTCGGCACACCTGAAGAAGGCAAGCTGCGGGCGGTCTCGCTCTGGGGCGCGGCGGCAGGCGTGGGTGCTGCGGCCGGGCCGCTGCTCGGCGGTGTCCTGGTCGAGCTGACGAGCTGGCAGGGACTGTTCTGGCTCGACGCCGGCGTCGCGGCGGTGTGCATGGCGATGACCGCACGCATGGTGACCGAGTCCCGCGACGAGGACCGGCCGCGTTCGATCGACGTCGCTGGCAGCGTGCTGGTCGCGGCCACCCTCACCCCGATCATCCTGGCGCTCAGTGAGGGCAGTGACTGGGGGTGGACGTCGTTGGCCACGCTCGGGTGCCTGGCAGTGGCCGTGGTGTCGGGATTCGCCTTCGTCGCGGTGGAGAAGCGGGTCGCCGTCCCCATGCTCGACCTGGCCCTGCTTCGCAACAGGGTCCTGGTCGCGTCCACGATCGCCATCCTCATCGGCGCCGGCACCATCAACGCGCTGATGTACCTGGTGAGCCTCTACTTCCAAGACCCGAGCACGCTCGGGCTCAGCTCGCTGCAAGCAGGCCTGGCGACCCTTCCGGCCACCGTCGGCCTCGTCGCGGTCGCTCCCCTGGTGCCACGTGTTGCGGCACGGTTCGGCGGTCGCCCAGTGGTCGGAGCCGGCTTTGCGATCACGGCGATCGGCTTCGGCTGGATCGGCTTCGTAGAGGGTTCGTGGGGGTACGGCGCGTTCGTGCTGCCGCTCGTCGCGGCGGCGGTCGGGATGGGCCTGTCGAACGGGCCCGCGACGTCGGCCTCGACGGCGTGCGTCTCGGCGGCCCAGGTCGGGGCGGCCTCGGGTGTCTCCAACATGGCACGCTACGTCGGCGCGGCCGTGGCCACTGCCCTGGCTGCGACGATCTATGGCAACGTCATCGCCAGCCAGACCGCTGAGGGCCAGTCCAGTGCCGATGCCCTGTCCTCCGGCCTTGGCGCCGCGTCCTGGGTGATGGCGGTGTTCAGTCTCGTCGGCGTCGCGATGGCCGTGATCATGGGGCGTCACCGGGTCGCCCAGGGCACCTTGGCCGACGCGGGCGCTGCGGCCGCGGCACACACGCACACCCTGCCGACTTCGGCCACGCCCACGTCAGCCGAGAGGACACCGTGACTCCGCGACGGCACGTCCTCCCGCGAGCCCTCAGCCGGCGAAGGCCGCGCGCCCCTGCGTGGCGGACGTGCCGAGGTCGCTCTTGGCGAGCGGCTTCTGAGCAGTGACCGCTTCCGTCCAGGCCGCGGTGGTGGCGACCGCGGCGAAGTTGGAGTGCAGCAGGACGAGCAGGGTCTGGTGGAGCTGGTCGGCCGAGACCTTGCCGGCCTCGTTGGCCAGGTGGATGGCGCCGCTCGCGTCGGAGAGGATCTCGGCGGCCAGGCCGAGCTCCTCGGCGCTCACCGCCGTGGCGATGTCGCAGTTGTTGGTCATGAAGCCGACGATGGTGATGGTGTCGACGCCCTGCTCGGCCAGCCACGCGGCGACGTCGGTGCCCGCGAAGACGCTGCTCCTGTCCTTGGTCACGCGCTTCCAGGACGGCTTGACGCGCCGCTCGATCTCGGGGTGCAGGGTCCAGCTGTGGCTTCCGACAGCGAAGACCGGAGAGCCCTCGGGCAGCTCGTGCCGGACGACGACCACGGGAAGGCCCTCGCGATCGGCGACGTCGAGTGCTTCCGCGATGTTGGCGAGCGCCTGCTCGCGGTCCGGGGACTGGATCTGCAGGATCCCGTCGAAGTACTCCTGCTGGACGTCGACGACGATCAGGGCGCGGCGGGGCGTGGTCATGACTGGATTCCTCTGTTCGGGGTGGCGTTGGCGTTCCCCTTCACTCTGTCCGCTGTGAAGCGCTACCGTGAGTGGCACAAATGACGACTTACGATGAGATCGGGCCAGCATGCGCATCGCCGTACACGCCTTCGACGGCATCACCATGTTCCACCTCTCCGCACCCTTGATGGTCTTCGGCGAGGTCGGCCGCCTGGGCCTGGCCGACGGCTGGGACCCGGTGGTGTGGACCGAGGACGGGCGCGGCGTACGAACGGCCGACGGACTTCGAATCGACGACGTCGCGGGCCCCGATGTCGTCGAGGACGCGGATCTCGTGGTCCTGCCGTCGTGGCCGAGCGACCTCCGGCCGGCCGACGCCGCCCTGACCGGCAGGATCCGCGCCGCGCAGGCACGGGGCAGTCGCGTCGCGGGCCTGTGCCTGGGCGCGTTCCCCGTCGTCGACAGCGGGGTGCTCGACGGGCGAGATGCCGTCACCCACTGGGGCGCGGTCGACGAGCTCGCCCGCCGGCGGCCGGCCGTCACCGTCATTCCGGCAGCGCTCTACCGCGACCACGGCGACGTACTCACCTCAGCCGGCACGGCATCGGCCATCGACGCCTGCCTGTCGATCGTACGCAGCCACCTCGGCTCCACCGCGGCGGCCACCGTGGCCCGCCACCTCGTGGTCGCGCCCCACCGCGAGGGCGACCAGGCCCAGTACGTCGACCGTCCGATGCCCGAGTCAGGAGGCGTGGGCGACCTCGGACCGACGATCGACTGGGCACTCGCCCACCTCGACGAACGACTCCACGTTGACGACCTGGCAGCCCACGCCCGGATGAGCCGACGCAACTTCACCCGCCGCTTCGCCGAGGTCACCGGCACCACCCCTGCGCGCTGGGTCCTGACCCGTCGCCTCGACGAAGCGCGCCGCCTCCTCGAGACCACGACCTGGCCCATCACCCGCATCGCCGAGGCGTGCGGGTTCAGCAGCGCCGTGACGTTCCGGCAGAACTTCGCCGCGGCGTTCGCGACGACGCCCACCTCCTACCGTAGGCGGTTCGCCCCCTCTGCCGATGCGGCGACCTCCAAGCGCACCACGACGCCCTTCGAGGTCGGGGTGTTGCTGCCCTCGGCGACGCTGTCGAGCGGCACGAGCACGTTGGTCTCCGGATAGTACGCAGCCGCCGAACCCCGGCTCGCCGGATAGGCGACCAGAGTGAACCCCGGGGCGCGGCGCTCGACACCGTCCTCCCAGGCCCCGACGATGTCGACGCGGTCACCGTCGGCCAGACCCAGCTCGGCGATGTCGGCCGGGTTGACCATCACGATGCGGCGGGCGTTGTGGATGCCGCGGTAACGGTCGTCCATGGCGTACGGGATGGTGTTCCACTGATCGTGCGAGCGCAGCGTCTGCAGGATCAGATGGCCCGGCGGGGCCTGCAACCACGTCAGATCGTTGCGGGTGAAGACGGCCTTGCCGCTGGGCGTGCGATAGACACCGGAGTTGACCGGGTTCGGGAGAACGAACCCGGTCGGATCCTTGATCCGCTCGTTGAAGTCCTCGAACCCCGGCACCACCCGTGCGATCCGATCGCGGATCCGGCCGTAGTCCGCCTCGAAGTCCGCCCAGCGGATGCCGTACCGGCCGCCGATCGTGGCGTGTGCCAGGCGCGAGATGATCGCGACCTCGCTGAGGAGATGCTCCGAGGCAGGCTGGAGCTTGCCGCGGGTGGCGTGCACGGAGCTCATCGAGTCCTCGACGGTGACGAACTGCTCACCACTGGACTGGACGTCGATGTCGCTGCGGCCCAGAGTGGGCAGGATCAGCGCGGTCTCCCCGACCACCGTGTGCGAGCGATTCAGCTTGGTGGAGACCTGGACCGTCAAGCGGCAGTTCCTCAACGCGGCCTCGGCGACGTCGCTGTCCGAGATCGCCCGGACGAAGTTGCCGGCGACGCCGGCGAAGACCTTCGCCTTCCCGTCCCGCATCGCCCGGACGCCGTCCACCGAGTCGTACCCGTGCCTGCGCGGTGGGTCGAACCTGAACTCGGCACCCAGTGCGTCGAGGAAGGAGCCGGGCATCTTCTCCCAGATCCCCATCGTCCGGTCGCCCTGCACGTTGGAGTGACCGCGGACCGGGCAGACCCCGGCCCCGGGCTTGCCGATGTTGCCCCGCAGCATGAGGAAGTTGACCACCTCGCGGATCGTCGGCACGCCGTGCTTGTGCTGGGTCAGCCCCATCGCCCAGCAGACGATGACCGAACGACTGGCCAGCACCTGCTCGTGGACCGCCTCGATCTCCTCGCGGGTCAGGCCGGTCGCCTCGAGCGCAGCCTCCCAGGTGATCGTGCGGGCGTGCTCGGCGAAGGCGTAGAACCCGGTCGTGTACTCCGCGATGTACTCCCAGTCCAGCACTCCGCCACCCTCGGCCCGGTCCGTCTCGAGCAGGCGACGGTTGAGCATCTGGAACAGCGCGAGGTCGCCGCCGGGGCGGATCTGCAGGAACTGATCCGCGATCTGGGTGCCCCGGCCCACCACTCCGCGGGCCTTCTGCGGGTTCTTGAACCGCATCAGTCCCGCCTCGGGAAGGGTGTTGACCGCGATCACCTTGCCGCCCCGCTGTTTGGTCTCCTCCAGCGCAGAGAGCATCCGCGGATGGTTCGTGCCCGGGTTCTGGCCGACCACGAACACCAGGTCCGCGTTGTAGATGTCGTCGAGCTGGACGCTGCCCTTGCCGATCCCCAGCGTCTCGCTGAGCGCCGAACCGCTCGACTCATGACACATGTTCGAGCAGTCAGGCAGGTTGTTGGTGCCGTACGCGCGGGCGAAGAGCTGGAGCAGGAACGCGGCCTCGTTGTTGAGCCGCCCGGAGACGTAGAACATCGCCTCGTCGGGAGAGTCCAGGCAGTTGAGCTCCTGAGCGATGGTGTGGAACGCGTCCTCCCAGGTGATCGGCTCATAGTGCGTCGCACCTGGCCGCTTGACCATCGGCTCCGTCAGCCGGCCCTGCTGGTTGAGCCAGTGGTCCGACTTCCCGTCCAGCTCCGAGACCGGGTGACGCGCGAAGAACTCGCGCGTCACCCGGCGCGACGTCGCCTCGTCGGCGATGTGCTTCGCACCGTTCTCGCAGTACTCGTTCCGGTGCCGGTGACCCGGCTCGGGCCACGCACACCCCGGGCAGTCCATCCCGTCGGCCTGGTTGAGGTTCAACAGTGTCAACGCCGTACGCCGCACCGATGTCTGCGTCAGCGAATACTCGATCGCCTTCCGCACCGCCGGTATGCCGGCGGCCCAGGTCTTCGGCTCGGTGACACTGAGTGCCTCCACCGGCTCTTCCTCGGAGTACGCGCCGTCCGCGTCTCGCTTCACCACACCCGTTCCCTTCGCGACTCGAGCTAGCTGGCCGACCTGGGCAGCTCGGCCTCCTCGTCATCGGCCAATTCATCGGCCACCTCATCGGCCGATTCGTCGGCAGGCGCATCGGGATCACGGGAGACCCGGATGACGAAGTCGTCACCGTGCTCCGAGACCCCGTAGACAACGGCCTGCTCGACGGCTTTGGAGGCGTACTGGGCACGCACCACGAGTGGGTCCTCCCGAAGGTCCTTCACCAGCGATACGCACAGCCCGACCATGACGACGACGAACGGGACCGCCGCGACGATGGTGATGGTCTGCAGTCCGCTCAACGCGTCGGAACCGCCGACCAGCAGCATCACGGCAGCGACCGCGCCCGTGGCGACACCCCAGAAGATCACCGTCGGCCTGCTCGGTTCGATGGATCCGCGCTCGGAGAGCGTGGCCATGACGATCGATGCGGCGTCGGCTCCCGAGATGAAGAAGAGCGCGACCAGGATCATGACCACGACGCTTGCCACCGTCGCGAACGGGAACGACTCGAGGGTCGTGAACAGCTGGGTCTCGACGCCGCCCGCGCCGGCGATGTCCACGCCACCCAGCTGCAGGTCGAGAGCCGCCCCTCCGAAGATCGCGAACCAGGCCAGGCTGACCAGCGACGGGACGAGGAGCACGCCCGTCACGAACTGGCGAATGGTGCGGCCCCGCGAGATCCGCGCGATGAACATTCCGACGAACGGCGTCCACGAGAGCCACCAGGCCCAGTAGAAGACCGTCCAGCCGGACAACCAGGTGGCGGTCGCAGACCCTTCGGCCGAGGTTCGCGCCGACATCATCGCAACCTCTTGGAAGTAGCTTCCGACAGTTGTCGGGACCAGGCTGAGGATGAACACGGTCGGACCGGCGACGAAGACGAACAGGGCCAGTCCGACGGCGAGCACCATGTTGATGTTCGAGAGCCACTGGATGCCCTTGGCGACGCCGGAGACGGCGGAGAAGACGAACCCGACCGTGAGCACGGCGATGATGGCGACCAGGATCCCGTTGCCCGTCGTGCCGAGCCCGCCGACGATCTCCAGGCCGCTGCGGATCTGGAGGGCGCCCAGGCCCAGCGACGCGGCCGACCCGAAGAGGGTCGCGAAGATCGCGAGCATGTCGATGACCTTGCCGCCGGCGCCATGGGCGTGACGCCCGAGAATGGGCTCGAACACCGAGCTGATGAGCAGACCGCGGCCCTTGCGGAAGACGCTGTAGGCGATCGCCAGCCCCACCAGGGCATAGATCGCCCAGGGGTGGATTCCCCAGTGGAAGAGGGTGGTGGCCATGGCCGTCTGGATCTTCTCGGACTGACCATCGCCGACAGCGCCCGGCGGAGGTGCGACGAAGTGGCTGACCGGCTCGCTGACGCCGTAGAAGATCAGGCCGATCCCCATTCCGGCGCTGAACATCATCGTGATCCACGAGACCGTACGGAACTCGGGTTCCTCGCCGTCCCTGCCGAGCGGGATGTTCCCGAACTTGCCGAAGGCGAGCCACAGTACGAAGCCGACGAAGGTCGATGCCGCGGTGACGAAGAGCCAGCCCAGGTTGGCCATCACCCAGGACAACGACTTCCCTGAGACCGAGGCCAGCGACTCCGTGCTGACGAAACCCCAGACCAGGAAGCCGATCGCGATGACCGCGGTCACCCCGAAGACGACGCGATCGAGGCCACCGGCATCCTTGGCGGGCTCCTCAGGAGGACAGTCGAGGGCCGGATGGGTCGGGCTTCCGTTCTGGCCGACGGATCTGTGGCGCGGCGCTACCGGGGACAGGTCTCCGCGACGTGCAGAGGATCTCATGACGCACTCCGATCAAGAGCTCTTGGGATGAGCAGCATCTGTCGGTGCCAGAGAGGCTCCGGGTGGCGGCACGACAGTGGGGCGCTACGCGGTCAGACGCTGATATACCAGTTACCTTATCCGTGATGCATCACACTAGGCAAGGGTCGATCTCGACGACGACCTCGAGCTCCACCGGGGCATCCAGAGGCAGAGCCGAGACCCGGTCGGAGCTCGGCACCGGAGGCGGGATCACCGCGGCACGCCGTTGCGATGTAACTGATGTATCAGACTAAGATGGTAAAAGCGGCAGAAGATCTGACGCCACCGAGCCGGAGCCGACAAGTGGGGCAAGAACTCAATGACAGTTGACGAGATTCTGGCGGCAACGGCGAATCCCCCCGCCACCTCGCTCGCCGATCAGGCCTACCGCTACATCCGCGAGCGCCTGGTGATGCTCGACATCCGCCCGGGGGCGCCGATCAACGACGGCCAGATCGCAGAAGCGATCGGCATGGGGCGTACTCCTGTCCGGGAAGCGATCAAGCGGCTCGAGGCCGACCATCTGGTCCACTCCTTTCCGCGCCGCGGCACCTTCGCCACGACCATCGACGCGACCGAGCTCAGCGCGATCGCCGAGATCCGGCGCCAGCTCGCCCCGTACGCCGCGCGCGCGGCCGCGGAACGCGCGACGACACAGCAACGTGAGCAGATGCGCGACCTCGCGGCCCAGATCGGCAAGGGCAAGCTGGGCGACGGAGATCGCGCGTCCCTGATGCGCGTCGACAAGGCAGCGCACGGCCTGATCTACCAGTCGAGCGGCAATGCCCACCTCGAGGACATCCTGATCAGGTACGACAACCTCGCCATCAGGATCTGGTGGATGGTGATCGATCGCCTGCCCGACCTGGCCCACCACGTCCTCGAGCAGGCACAGCTCCTCAACGCGGTCGCAGACGGTGATGCCGACCGCGCCGAGAAGCTCACCCTCGAGCACATCGGCAGCTTCGAGCGCGAGATCCGCCAGGTTCTCTGACGCCTCAGCAGGATTGATTGCTTCGGGCTCCGCTTCAGCAGTCCAGCTGGATGTCCCCCAGAGGCTTCGAGCAGCAGATCAGTACCTTCTGGTTGGCGATCTCCTTGGGTCGGATGCCGCCGTTGTGCTGCATGTCGACCTCCCCGGAGAGCATCGACACCTTGCAGGTCCCGCACATGCCCTGACCGCAGGCCGCCATCGGCCGCATGCCGGCCGCCACCGCGGCCGCCAGGATCGTCTCGTCCGGGCCACAGGTGATCATCCGGCCGCTGCGCGCGAACTCGACCGAGAACCCCGCTCCGGCCTCCTCCTCGGAATCCTGCTCGACGGGCGGTGCCGTCGCCGGAGCAGGGACCGCGGGAGCGCCGAAGTCGAAGCTCTCCTCGTGGTACTTCTCCATGTCGTAGCCGAGCTCTTCGAGCAGCGACTTCGCCGCCGCCATGTAGCCCGCCGGACCGCAGATGAACGTCTCACGCTCGTTGAGGTCAGGGGCCAGGATCTCGAGGACAGGCTTGGAGATGCGTCCCTGCAGTCCCATCCAGCGCTCGGTGGGGGCATCGCCCTCGCAGATCTCCACCACTCGCAGGTTGGGCATCAGGCGTGCCATCGCCTCGAGCTCGCCGCGGTAGATGATGTCGGCCGGCGTACGCGCACTGTGCACGAAGAGGATGTCCGCCTCGGAGCCGAGGTCGTACAGCGTCCTCGCCATCGACAGCACGGGGGTGATGCCGCTGCCGGCCGAGAGGAAGAGGTACTTCGGCGCGTCCTCCTCCGGCAGGACGAACGCACCCGCCGGGGCGTGCATCGAGATCCAGGCCCCGGGCTCGAGGTTGTCGTGGAGCCAGTTCGAGACCACACCGTCGGGGACCCGCTTGACCGTGATGGCCAGCCGGTCGGGCCTGGTCGGCGGCGAGGCGATCGTGTAGCAACGGGTCATCAGCTCGCCGTCGATCTCGACCCGGATGGTGATGAACTGGCCCGCCTCGAAGTCGAAGGGACGTCGCTCGGGGGTCGTGAAGACGAAGGTCTTCACGTCATGGGTGACTGCCAGAACCTGGCTGCACACCAGGTCCATCACGTCGCTCTCGGCCCAGCAGGGCTCCAGCATCCTCCGGCTGCGCACGGGCGCCGGGCGGCCGTTCTGCAGACCGAACGAGTTGGGCTCCGACACCTTGGGGATATCGGTCTCCATGATGGTCATGTTTCCTCCCGAGCTCCGGCTAGGCACTGGCTTGGATGCGTTGGACGTACCAGGTGACGAAGGCGTCGACTTCACCCTCGACCACGGAGTACGGACCAGGTACGTAGCCCGGGTCCGCCACTCCTCGCTGCGTGCCCTCGACCAGGGCGCGGTCCTGGTCGTTGGTGGCACGCCAGACGGAGGTGAGCGACTCGACCGAGTAGTCGACCCCTTCGACAGCCTCCGGGTTCACCAACCAGGTCGTCCGGACCAGCGTCCGGTCGACCGCCAGCGGGATCACCGAGAAGACGACGGCGTGGTCACCGAGGAAGTGGAACCACGAGTTGGGCTGCATGTGCAGCGACAGGTCTCCGAACCTGGGGTCCTCGATGGAGCCCATCAGCTTCGCGCAGAGCTGCTGCCCGTCAGGACCGAACGAGGCCCCTGCGCCGTCGAGCGGCAGGTGCGAGAGCTGGAACGCCGTCGCACGACCCTCGAGCTCGCAGCGCTCCTCGTGCGGGAAGCCGATCGCGTCACGGGTCTTCTCCAGCTCCGTCTGCGCCTCCTGATAGCGCTCGAAGACCGACTGCATGCGCGGTGGCACGTCTGCGGCTTCGTAGCGGCTGATCGGGAAGTACGCCGTCACCAGCTCCGGGTGGGAGGCGTCGCAGTGGTGGCATTCCCGGTTGTTCTCCATCACCAGCTTCCAGTTGCCCTCCTCGACGATGTCGGTCTGGTGGGCGACCTTCGCCGAGGCGAGCGAGTATGGCTTCAGGTAGGGCTCGATGAACTCGCTGACCTCGTCGAAGTCGGTCGGCGGCTCGTCCGACAGGCAGAGGAAGACCAGACCGCCGACCGCTCGGACGTTCACCGGCTTGAGCCCGAACTTGTCGTACTCGAAGGTGTCCGCCTGCGACTCGGCGTAGATGAGGCTGCCGTCGACCCGGTAGGTCCACTGGTGGTAGGGACACACGATGTTGCCGATCGAGCCGCACGCGGACTCGAGCAGTCGTGAGCCACGATGCCGGCACACGTTCCTGAAGGCGCGAACGTTCTCGTCGTCGTCACGAACGACGATCACGGAGTGGGCGCCCACATCGATGGTGACGTAGTCACCCGGGTCCGGGATCTCCGCCTCGGCGACAGCGAAGATCCAGTGCCGACCGAAGATGACGTCGAGATCCTGCTCGTAGATCTCCGAGCTGGTGTAGAACGGCGCCTCCAGGCTGTAGCCGGTTGCTCGCCTGTCCGCCAGGGACGCCAGCTCCACCGGCGTCTTTTCGATGCTCATACGCGTCACGTTGATGTCTCCCACGCTCAAACCGGGCAGATTCCGGGTTCAGATACGGCGGTCCGCCAGACGACGGTTGTTTCACTCTGCACAACTACTGCGTAGCGTGAAACGATTCTGCCGCGCCAAAGAAGACGCTGTCAACGGGTCGATCTGGATTCGCCGCAGGATTTACACGGGCTTCACGACGTACGCGACGTGGCCCGCATGCACGAGGCATGCGGGCCACTTCGACGGTGCCGATATGTCGCCTCGGCAGGCGCGGATCACTCGGCCTTGGGGAAGCCGTTCCGCTCGGAGATGGCCGCGGCGGCGGCAAGCACATGCTCGGCCAGCTCGGGCACCTTCTCGGACGTGATGCGGAACGACGGGCCCGAGGCCACCACCGCGGCGATCACCCCGCCACCCAGGGAACGGATCGGCGCAGCCACCCCGGCGAGGCCGATCTCGTGCTCGTCGACGGAGTAGGCGTAGCCCAGCTTCCTGACCTCGGCGAGCTGCTCCTCGAGCTTGGCCGGTTCGATCACGGTCTCCTCGGTGTAGCGCTCCAGCCCACCTTCGAGAATCTCCCGACGGTCCTCCGGCGACATCGTCGCCAGGAAGACCTTGCCGGAAGCAGTGGTGTGCAGGGGGCTGCGCTGCCCGACCCAGTTCACCGACGTGATCTCGGCAGTCCCGATCACCTGGTCGATCGTGATGGCCTCCTCGCCGTCGTTGATGACGATGTTGACGGTCTCGCCGACCGCGTCGGCCAGCGCCATGCAGATAGGGCGACTCGTGACCGAGATGTCGTGCTTGCGGGTCGCGCCGGCGGCCAGCTGGATGACGCCATAGCCGAGCTGATAGTGCCCCCGACTCGCGTTCTGCTCCACGAGCCCGCGCGCCTCGAGGGTGGCCAGCAAACGGAAGACCGTCGACTTGTGCACCCCCAATTCCTCGGAGATCGGCGTGACTCCGACAGCCCCCCGACGGGCGAGCACCTGGAGGATGGAGATGGCTCGGTCAACTGAGTGAACGGTCGTGCTCCGTGTTTCGCTCGTGTTGCTCATGCTGAAACAGTATGCCTCCTTGTCAGGTCAGCCTCTTTGCCCCCTACTGCCGGGTAGCCGCGAGGCGAGCGATCAGACACCCCCGCTCAAGCCCTGAAATCGGTCGAAACAGGGTCTTGATGCCGACACCGTCGACGGTCTAGTTTGTTTCATATAGCGCTCTTGTTTCGCTATGAGAAACATCTCCGCAACTGAGCAAGCCGGACGCCCCATCCGGGGCAGGAAGAAGAGACGCCATGGCAGACAACAGAGTCGTCGTCTACAAGGGGCCGGGCGAGGTGGCCGTCGAGTCCATCGAGTACCCGAAGCTGGAGCTCCCCGAGGACGTTGTGAGCGGCCTGGGCATCAAGCGCGCCGCGCCGCACGCGGTGATCCTCAAGCTCGTGACCAGCAACATCTGCGGCAGCGACCAGCACATGGTGCGCGGCCGGACGACCGCCGCCGTGGGTCAGACGCTCGGCCACGAGATCACCGGCGAGATCGTCGAGATCGGCGACGACGTCCTCTTCCACGAGGTGGGCGACATCTGCTCGGTCCCGTTCAACATCGCGTGCGGTCGTTGTCGGATGTGCAACGAGGGCAAGACCGGCATCTGCCTCAACGTGAACCCGGCGCGGGCCGGCGCGGCGTACGGCTATGTGGACATGGGTGGCTGGATCGGTGGGCAGGCGGAGTACGTCATGGTCCCGTTCGCCGACTTCAACCTGCTGAAGTTCCCCGACCGGGACCAGGCCCTGGAGAAGATCCTCGACCTGACGATGCTCTCCGACATCTTCCCGACCGGCTACCACGGTGCCTACACCGCCGGCGTCACCACCGGGTCGACGGTGTATGTGGCAGGCGCAGGCCCGGTCGGGCTCGCCGCGGCGTACTCGGCCCAGCTGCTCGGTGCCGCCACGGTCATCGTCGGCGACATGAACGCGGACCGGCTCGAGCAGGCCGCCAGCTTCGGCTGCGCGACCGCGGACCTGTCCTCCGGCGACGCCCTGGCGGACATCATCGCGGACATCGTCGGGGAACCCGTCGTGGATGCGGCGATCGACGCGGTCGGGTTCGAGGCCCGCGGTCACGGCCGAGACGCCGCCGAGCAGCCCGCAACCGTCCTCAACGACATCATGGACGTGGCGCGCGCCGGTGCCTCCCTCGGCATCCCGGGTCTGTACGTCACCGGCGACCCCGGTGCCGTCGACGATGCAGCCAAGCAGGGGCAGATCGGCGTCCGGCTCGGCCTGGGCTGGGCGAAGTCGCACACCTTCGTGACCGGCCAGTGCCCGGTCAAGCAGTACAACCGCCAGCTGATGAACCTGATCCTCGCCGACAAGGCCCACATCGCCGACGCCGTCAACGCGAAGGCCATCAGCCTCGACGAGGCGCCGGAGAGCTACGCCGCATTCGACCAGGGCGCGGCCACCAAGTACGTCATCGACCCGCACGGCATGGTGCACTGACGCAACCGGGCTGCCGGACGGCCCTGCCCCTGGCCACATCAGCCAGGGGCAGGGCCGTCTCACATACCCAACAGGCGGCGCGCTTCCCCCACGGTGACGACAGAGCCCGTGACCAGCACCTGAGCCGGGTCTCCACCCTCCTCGGAGAGAGCCGAGGCCGTTCTGGTGGCCTCGAGGAGGGCGTCGGCGAGGTCGTCGATCTCCACGACCCGATCCGCCCCGAGCACCCCCCGCGCCGCAGCGGCGGTGTCGCGGGACGACAGCGACCTCGGGCTGCTGTTCCGGGTGCAGATCATCGTCGACACCACGGGCTCGAGCTCGGCGAGCATGCCGTCGAGGTCCTTGTCGCCCATCGCAGCGACCACGGCGACCGTCGGCCGGCGACCCAGATCGGACAGGCCGGCCGCCAGTGCCCAGGCACCATCGGGGTTGTGGGCTGCGTCGAGGATCACCGCGGGCGTGCCGGGCAGCACCTCCAGCCGCCCGGGCGACCGGGCCGAGCCGAGCGCCCGTCGCAGTGCGTCCAGCGGGATCACGTCCTCCAAGAGGGCTTCGACGCTCGCGATGGCGAGCACCGCGTTGTGCGCCTGGTGGCGGCCGTGAAGTGACAGCGGGACCTCGGGATAGTGACCGGCGAGGCCGTTGACCGAGATGATCTGACCATCGCCGAACGCTCGTCTGCCGCTCAGGCGGAAGTGGCGGCCTTCGACCATGAGCCTCGCGAGATGCGCGTCGGCATGGGCTCGGAGGAGCTGCTCGACATTCGGGGTCTGCCGGGCCGAAACGGCCAGCGAACCCGGCTTGATGATCCCGGCCTTCTCGGCCGCGATGTCGAGCCTCGTCGGCCCCAGGTGATCGACATGGTCGAGGCCGATGGGGAGGATCGCGGCGACCGGAGCGTCGATGACGTTGGTCGCATCCCACATGCCGCCCATGCCGACCTCGACCGCCGCCACGTCGATGGCGGCGGTCGAGAACGCCTGGTATGCCATGGCGACAGTCATCTCGAAGAACGACAGCGGAGTGGGACTTTCGCGGTCCACGGCCTCGGCCGCGGGCAGGACATCGCGGTAAGCCCGGACGAAGCCATCCTGCGGGATCGGCCGGCCGCCGATGCTGATCCGTTCCCGGAGGTCGGCGAGATGGGGGCTGGTGAACCGGCCGACCGCCGAGCCCAGCTCGAGCAGGATCGCCTCCACCATCCGCGCGGTGCTCGTCTTGCCGTTGGTTCCGGTGATGTGGATCGACCGGTAGTCGCGTTGTGGCCGGCCGAGCGCGTCCGTCACCGCCCGGATGCGCTCGAGGGACGGGGCGATCCTGGTCTCGGGCCAGCGGGCGAGGAGCCGCCGCTCCACCTCCTCGACATCGAGGTCGAGGCCGGTGCCGGTCACTGGGGTCCTCCGCCCATGCGCGCCAGCAGGTCGCGGCGCCAGGCCTCGGTCTCGGCGACCTGGTTGAACGTGAACAGATGCAGACCGGCGATCGCGGCCTCCGGCTCGGCCAGCTCCGGAGCCGCACGGGTGAGGAACCGCTCAGGCGAGTAGCCCCCGGGCGCGGCGATGCGCGCGAACATGCCCTTGTTCTTGGCGAGGAACCGCGTCGACTCCCCCACCCCGATCTTGGTGGCCATGGTGAGGAGCTTGGCGCGCTCGACCGGGCCGGGCAGCCCGACGATGATCGGCGTCGTGACCCCGCGGGCGCGCACGCGGCGTACCCAGTCGGTAAGGGCCCGGTGGTCGAAGGTGAGGTTGCTGACGATCTCGGTGGCGTGGTGGCGCTTGTCCCACATCGCCTGGACCAGGCGGTCGTGGATGATCGTCGGATGGTCCTCGGGATAGCCGGCGACACCGACATGACTGAACGGGTCGCCGAGATCGACGAGCGCCTCGAGGAGCTCCAGCGCGCTGGGGAACGCTCCGGGCCGCTCGGCGTCGCCGGCGGGCACGAAGACCTTGTCGATGCCGGCCACCTTCAGGCGGCCGACGATGTCGGCGAGCTCGGCCCGGTCCGAGACCATGCGCGCGGCGAGATGGGGTACGACCTCGTAGCCGTGTCCGGCGAGCCGGATGGAGAGATCCACGGTTCGCTCGAGACCCTTGGCCGGGGAGGCGGTCACCGTGACGGTTCGACCGGCGGGGAGAGACCTGGTGACGACCTCTTCGATCGTCGCGGTGGGCAGAACCTCGTAGCGGGCGTCGAGCAGCAGCCTCCGTACGGTCACGGCGGCCGAGCGACGACTCATCGCCGCCCTGCCCGGGCACCGACGACGTCGGCTGCGACCGCAGACCCACGCAGGCGTGCGGCCACCCTGGAGGCGGCAGCGGCACCGGGCACCGAGTGCACGCGCACTCCCCAGGCGCCTTCCGCGGCAGCGATGGCGGCAACGGCGTCCGACGCCTCGTCCCGGTCGGTCGGGACATCCGGGTCACGCCGTCCGTACGTCGCCACCTCGGTGAGGAACCGCTTGCGGGAGGCTCCGACGAGGAGCGGGAAGCCGAGGCCTCTCAGCGTGCTGAGGGACGCGAGCAGCTCCCAGGACTGGGCACTGGTCTTCGCGAACCCCAGACCGGGGTCGAGGATGATGCGCTCGGGACGTACGCCGGCGTCGAGTGCGGCGTCGACCCGGCCGCGGAGCTCGGAACACACGTCGTCGACGACGGAGTCGTAGAAGCAGAAGTCGTCCATGCGCGTGGAGTGGGCTCGCCAGTGCATCAGGACGCAGGTGACCTCCGCCTCGGCCAGGAACGGCAGCATCCTGGGATCGGCGAGCCCGCCGGAGACGTCGTTCACGATGACGGCACCGGCCTCGACGGCTCGCTGGGCGACCGAGGCGCGCATGGTGTCGACCGAGACCGGCAACCCCTCCCGGGCCAGCGCCTCGACCACCGGGATCACGCGGGCGATCTCCTCGGCCGCGCTGACCCGCTGGGCACCGGGCCGGGTGGACTCGCCGCCGACATCGAGGAGATCGGCGCCTTCGCGCATGAGGTCGAGGCCCTGGCGTACGGCGGCGTCGACGTCGAGGAACCGGCCGCCGTCGGAGAACGAGTCGGGGGTGACGTTGATGATGCCCATCACCTGACAACGCCGATCTGCCTCGGTGAGCAGCTGCGTGGCACTCATGCCGCCACGCCCGTAGCGCAAGCGCCATCATACGGGCGCGGCGGCCTGAGCCTTGTGGTCGCTCGCTGACGCTCGCTCATGTCAGCGCCCCGGCGATCGCCTCCCTGGCAGCCAGATGCTGTTCGGCGATCTCGACGATGTTGGTCAGGAGCATGGCGCGGGTCATGGGTCCGACCCCGCCGGTGGCACCACTCATCTTGCCCGCGACGACGTCCACGTTCGGATCGACATCGCCCAGGATGCCTTCGATGGTGCGGGTGATCCCGACGGACAGGACCGTGGCGCCGGGGCTGACCCAGTCGGGTTTGACCAGGTGAGCCACCCCCGCCGCCGCGACGATGACGTCGGAGGCCCGGGCGTGGGCGGCGACGTCACGGGTCTCGATGTTGCACAGCGTGACGGTGGCGTGCTCGGTGGGGCGGGTGAGCATGAGCCCGAGCGGCCGGCCGACGGTCAGACCGCAGCCGATGACACAGAACCGCTGTCCGGTGATCGGTACGTCGTGCTGCCTCAGGAGCTCGATGATCCCGCGCGGTGTGCACGGCAGCGGAGCAGGAGTGCCGAGCACCAGCTTGCCGAGGTTCGTGGGATGGAGCCCGTCGGCATCCTTGTCCGGGTCGATGAGCTGCAGGACCCGATGGGTGTCGACGTGGGGCGGCAGGGGCAGCTGGACGATGAAACCGGTGCACGTCGGATCGTCGTTGAGCTGTTGCACCGCTGCCTCGATCTCGGCCTGTGATGCGCTGGCGGGGAGCTCGATCCGGATCGACGCGATGCCCACCTCGGCGCAGTCGCGGTGCTTGCCCGCGACGTAGGAGCGGGAGCCGGGGTCGTCGCCGACGAGGATGGTGCCGAGGCCGGGGTCGATCCCGGCCTCGTGCAGTGCCTTCACCCGCACGGCGAGCGCGGTCTTCAGATCAGCAGCGACGCGCTTGCCGTCGATCTTTGCTGCGATGGTCATGCACTTCTCCTTCGGCCGGTGACGTCAGCATTCGATGACGTTGACGGCGAGGCCTCCGCGGGAGGTCTCCTTGTACTTGATCTTCATGTCGGCCCCGGTCTCGCGCATGGTCTTGATCGCGGCATCGAGCGAGACCCGGTGGCTGCCGTCGCCGCGGGCGGCGATGCGGGCGGCGTTGATGGCCTTGTTGCTGGCGATGGCGTTGCGCTCGATGCAGGGAATCTGCACCAGGCCGCCGACGGGGTCGCAGGTGAGCCCGAGATTGTGCTCGATGCCGATCTCGGCCGCGTTCTCCACCTGCTCCGGGGTGCCTCCGAGCACTTCGCACAGGGCTCCGGCAGCCATGGCGCAGGCCGATCCGACCTCGCCCTGACAGCCGACCTCGGCGCCGGAGATCGACGCGTTGATCTTGAACAGGATCCCGACCGCGGCGGCGGCGAGGAGAAACCGCACGATCCCGTCCTCGTCCGCGCTGGGCACGAACTTCTCGTAGTAGTGGAGTACGGCCGGGACGATGCCCGCCGCACCGTTGGTCGGCGCGGTCACGATCCGTCCGCCCGACGCGTTCTCCTCGTTGACGGCGAGGGCGAAGAGGTTGACCCAGTCCATCGCTCTGAGCGGGTCCGTCTCATCCGTGGAGGCCTGGAGGTGGGTGTAGAGACCGGGGGCACGCCGGGGAACCTTCAACCCGCCGGGCAGCGTGGGTTCGGTGCGGGTGCAGCCGTTGCGCACGCACTCCTGCATGACCGACCAGATGTGCAGCAGCTCGCCGCGCACCTCCTCCTCGGTACGCCACGCCAGCTCGTTGGCCATCATCACGTCGCTGATCCGCTTGCCCGATCGGGCGCAGACCGCGAGCAGCTCGGCCCCCGTGGTGAACGGGTACGGGATCGGGGTCGCGTCCTCGACGATCCGATCGGCGCCAGCCGCGCGCTCGTCCACGACGAAACCGCCGCCGACCGAGTAGTAGGTGCTCTCCAGGAGCACCTTGGTGTCGGCGTCGTACGCACGGAAGATCATGCCGTTCGGGTGCGCGGGAAGAGTCTTGGTGCGGTGCATGACGACGTCGTCGGCGTCGAACTCGATGTCCCGGGCGCCGGAGAGCCTCAGGCGCCGAGTGGCTCGGACCTCGGCCACGCGGGCGTCGGCGCTGTCGGTGTCGACGGTCTCGGGCCGGTTGCCCTCGAGCCCGAGGATCACCGCCTTGTCGGAGCCGTGGCCGTGACCGGTGGCACCGAGGGAGCCGAACAGCTCCACCTGGGCACGGGCGACAGCGTCGAGCAGCGAGTTCGCCTTCAGGGCATCGATGAACTGCGCCGCCGCGCGCATCGGGCCGACCGTGTGGGACGACGACGGCCCGATGCCGACGGAGAACATGTCGAACACGCTCAGTGCCATCAGCCGGATCCCAGGATTTTGAACTCGGCCATGGCGTCGATCAGCCAGCGGCCCAGGTAGTCGGCGTACGAGGCACGCGGCAGGATCCGGTAGGAGTCTGTGTCGACCTTCCAGAGGATCACCGGTACACGTCCGATGGTGCTGGCGACCGCCGTGCCCGGCGTGAACGCCCTCGGGTGGAGGTCGAGCGGACAGCCCTTCTCGAGGACCGCCTGCGCGGAAGCTCCCTCGAGCCGGAAGGTGGTGCGGTTGGCCGACAGGTCGACGACCGCGGCACCGCCTCCCGAGACGCCTGCGCGGAGGTAGGAGACCAGAGTGGACCCGGCCACGCTCTGCGAGATGACCAGGTACTCGTCGGGCGAGAGCCACAGGATGACCACGTCGTGGCCGGTGGCGACCTCGCCGCATCGTCCGGGGAGCTCGGTGCCGAGGATCTGGGCCAGGCGCGTCCGGTCGGGCGAGCCGATCGGCACCCGCAGACCCACCATGGTGAGGAACTGCTCCTCACGCACCCGCACCCCGAAGGCTCCGGTGACGCCGGCGTCTACGAAGGCGCCGTGGAGGTGTTGGGCCGGGCTGACGCGCAGAGCGGAGATCTTCTTGTCGAGCGGCTCGATCGTGGTCTCAACCATCGCGGCGGCTCCCTTCCGGGTCGTAGAGGACGGTTTCAGCGACGACGACGTCGACCAGTCGGTCCCCGACCGGCGCGACGAGGGTCTGGCCGATGCGGTTGCGGCCATCCTTGATGAGCGCCAGGGCGAACGAGCGCCCGAGCGCGGCACTGTGGTAGCTCGAGGTCACGTGCCCGAGCATCGGCACCGGTCCATCGGCGGGGGTGATCGGCGTACCGGCCGCGACCAGCTGAGTGCCCTCGGGCAGTCTGAAGGACGTGTCGACGGGCAGCACCGAGACGAGGTGCTTCCGGTCCGTGCGTGCGGTGTCGGCCCTGCTGTAGGACCGCTTGCCGACGAAGTCCTTCGCCTTGGAGACGATCCACTCCATGCCGGCGTCCTGGGGCGTAACCGTGCCGTCGGTGTCCTGCCCGACGATCGGGTAGCCCTTCTCCGCGCGGAGCACGTGCATGGTCTCCGTGCCGTACGGGGTGATCGCCCACTCCTGGCCGGCGGCGTGGATCTCCTCCCACACCTGCTGTCCGAACCAGGTCTCGACGTTGACCTCGAAGGCGAGCTCGCCGGAGAAGGAGATCCGGCACACCCGCGCCGGGATGCCCGAGGCGAGCGTCGTCTCGCGGAACGTCATGAACGGGAACGCCTCCAAGCTGGCGTCGAGCTCGGGAGCGATCTTGGCGATCACCTCGCGTGACTTCGGGCCGACGACGGCGACGGTGGCCCACTGCTCGGTCACCGAGGTGAAGCTGACGTCCAGGGTCGGCCACTCGGTCTGGTGCCACTCCTCGAGCCAGTCGAAAACCTTGGCGGCGCCGCCGGTGGTCGTCGTCATGAAGTAGCGGCCCTCGTCGATGCGGAGCGTGACGCCGTCGTCGAAGATCATCCCGTCGGGCGTGCACATGACGCCGTAGCGCGCGGATCCGGGGGCGAGCTTCTTGAAGGCGTTGGTGTAGATCCTGTTGAGGAACTCACCGGCGTCACTCCCCCACACCTCGATCTTGCCCAGGGTGGTGGCGTCCATCATGCCGACGGACTCGCGGACTGCGGCGCACTCGCGGAAGACGGCCTCGTCCAGGGACTCGCCGTTCTGCGGGTAGTACCACGGCCGCAGCCACTGCCCCACGATCTCCATCTCGGCGCCGTGCGCGACGTGCCAGGGATGGATCGACGTCAGCCGGGCCGGGTCGAACAGGTCACCACGCTCGCGGCCCGCGAGAGCGACGAACGGGACCGGAGCGTACGGAGCCCGGTAGGTGGTGGTGCCGATCTCGCCGGGGCTGCGACCGTCGTTGAGCGCAGCGGCGATGACTCCGATGGCGTTGACGCCGGAGGTCTTGCCCTGGTCGTTGGCGGTACTGATGGAGGTGTAGCGCTTGATGTGCTCGACGCTGCGCATGCCGGCCCCGGTCGCACGCAGTACGTCGTGCACGGTCTGGTCGCGCTGGAAGTCGACGAAGTGGTCGACCAGATCGTCGAGCGGAACGCCGGCCTCTGCGGCGAGCCACAGGGCCCGGGTCGTACCGTCACCCGTCGCGGCAGGAAGCGGCCCGGTCGGGGCCTCGGCCTCGCCGATGAAACCGGCGGCGAGGAGTGCCGTCGCTGCGGCATGCCGCCCCTCGGCGAGACACGCATCGAGGGTGTAGCTGCCTCGGGCCGATCCCACGATCTGCTGACCGGCGACCTCGCCGTCGGGGACGAAGCCGGCCAGGTCCTCGTCCCAGCGGACCTTGCCCTGCCGTTGGCTGTGCAGGTGGACCAGGGGGCTCCATCCGCCGGCAACGGCTACGACGTCGCAGGCGATGTCGCGCCGCTCGCCGACGGCGACGCCGTCGGCGTCGATGGCCGACACCGTGGCGGCGGTGACCCGCGGGTCACCGTCGGTGTCGAGGACGGCGGAGCCGAGGATGACCTCGATGCCTGCCGCCTGGGCACGACGGGCGGCGTCGGACTGCTCTGTGCGGGCATCGACGACGGCCGCGACGGCGACTCCGGCCCCGGTCAGATCGGCGGCGACCTCGTAGGCGCTGTCGTTCGTGGTGGCGAGCAGGACCCGCGCGCCTGCGGCCACGCCGTACCGGTTCAGGTAGGTGCGGACCGCGGAGGCGAGCATGACGCCGGGACGGTCGTTGTTGCCGAACACCAGGGGACGCTCGTGCGCGCCGGTGGCGAGGACGACCTGCTGCGCCCGGATGTGCCAGAGGCGCTGACGCGACAGCCCCGTGAGCGCCTCCTTGGCGGACGCGTCGAGGTGGTCCAGCCGGCTCTCGAGCGCGATCACGTAGTTGGCGTCGTAGCTGCCGAAGGCGTTGGTCCGGGTGAGGACGGTGACCTCGGGTGAAGCCGCGAGCTCCTCGGTGACTCCGCGTAGCCAGGTGTCGCTGTCCACGCCGTCGATGCGGAGGCCGCGGGCGGAGAGAAGGGATCCGCCGAGCTCGGGCTGGTCGTCGATGAGGATCACGCGGGCGCCGGATGCGGCGGCGGTGCGGGCCGCGGTGAGCCCGGTCGGGCCGGCTCCGATGACGAGGACGTCGGTGTGGACGTACTTCTTGTCGTAGATCGCGGTGTCGTCGGCGGGGTCGAGGTCGCCGAGGCCGCTGAGGTAGTCGGCCTCGAGCCCGTCGACGAGCTCGACGGTCGTGGCGGGAAGCATGGACTCGGTCACCGAGTCGCCGGGACGCCTCAGCTTGACCAGCGCGTTGGACTCCTCGAGCCCGGCGGCGAGGACGCCGCGGGGACGCTGTCGGTACAGCGAGGGGCCACACTCGAGCACGCCGTTGGCGATCAGTGCCGAGGCGAGGGTGTCACCGGCGTGGCCGGCGTACTCCTGGCCGTCGACGCTGAAGGTGAGACGGGTGGATCGGTCGATTCGGCCGCCGTCTGCGAGGCGGTGCGACGTCGTGCTCACTGCGGGCCTCCATCCAGGGTGGGACGCGGTTCGCCGGCCCGGTAGACGGCGGCGATGCGGTAGGTGACGGTGTCGCGAAGAACGTTGAACCACTTGCGGCAGCCGGAGCTGTGGACCCAGCGCTCGGCGAAGATGCCCTTGGTGTTCTCGCGGTAGAACAGGTAGCGACCCCACTCCTCGTCACTGAGGGTGTTCGGGTCCTCCGGGTAGGGGACGTGGGCCTGGCCGCCGTAGTGGAACTCGGTCTCGTCGCGGGACCCGCAGTTGGGGCAGCTGATGAGAATCATCGTCGGCTCCTTTCAGTGGGCCACGGCGGCTGCGCCGTGCTCGTCGATGAGGGCACCGGTGCTGAAGCGCTCCAGTGCGAACGGGGCGTTGTACTCGTGGGGCTCGTCGTGGGCGATCGTGTGCGCCATCGTCCAGCCCGCCCCAGGAGTGCCCTTGAAGCCGCCGGTGCCCCAGCCACAGTTGACGTAGAGCTGGTCGATCGGCGTCTTGCTCACGACCGGCGAGGCGTCCGGCGTGACGTCGACGATGCCACCCCAGGTCCTGAGCAGATGCGCGCGGGCGAAGATCGGGAACAGTTCGACGGCCGCCGCCATCTGCTCCTCGATCACGTGGAATCCGCCACGCTGGCCGTAGCCGTTGTACGCATCGACACCAGCACCCATGACCAGCTCGCCCTTGTGGGCCTGGGAGACGTAGACGTGGACATGGTTCGACATCACCACGGTGGGGTGGACCGGCTGATGGAGCTCGGAGACGAGCGCCTGGAGCGGGTGGGACTGGATCGGCAGGTCGAAGCCGGCCATCTCGGCGAGGACGCTGGAGTGCCCTGCCGCGCACAGCGCTACCTTGCCGGCCGCGATCGTGCCACGGCTCGTCTGCACGCCGACCACCCGGTTGCCGTCCTTGACGAAGCCGGTCACCTCGCAGTCCTGGATGAGGTCGACGCCGAGCTCGTCGGCCTTGCGCGCGAACGCCCAGGCGACGTGGTCGTGCTTGGCGATGCCCGCGCGAGGCTGGTAGGTCGCGCCGAGGACGGGATAGCGAATGTTGTCGCTGGTGTTGATGATCGGGCAGACCTCCTTCACCTGGTCGGCGTCGAGCCACTCCGCGTCGATCCCGTTGAGGCGGTTCGCCTCGCAGCGCCGCACCGAGTCGCGTACGTCCTGCAGCGTGTGGGCGAGGTTGAGCACGCCGCGCTGGCTGAACAGGAAGTCGTAGTCGAGCTCCTCGGGGAGCACCTCCCACTGCTTGAGGGAGTGCTCGTAGATCGCCGCGGACTCATCCCAGAGGTAGTTGGACCGGATGATCGTCGTGTTCCGCGCCATGTTGCCGCCCGCGAGCCAACCACGCTCGAGGACCGCGACGTTCGTGATGCCGTGGTTCTTCGCCAGGTAGTAGGCCGTCGCCAGGCCGTGTCCGCCGCCGCCGATGATGACGACGTCGTAGGAGGACTTGGGCTCCGGGTTGCGCCAGAGGAAGTCGGGGTGCTCGGGCAGCAGGTCTGCCATCACTCTGCTCCGTTCGACTCGAGGAGGTGGGGGTAGAGCGGGTACTTCTCGGCGAGGACGGTGACCCGGCTACGCAGCTCATCTGCCGTCTCGTCGGTGAAGTCGTCCTTCAGTGCGGCCGCGATGATGTCGGCCACCTCGCTGAAGTCAGAGTCGCCGAACCCGCGCGTGGCCAGCGCGGGCGTACCGATCCGCAGACCGGAGGAGACCATCGGCGGGCGCGGGTCGAACGGGACGGCGTTGCGGTTGACCGTGATGCCGATGCGGTGGAGCCGGTCCTCGCCGTCCTGACCGTTGAGCTCGGAGTCGCGCAGGTCGACCAGCACGAGATGGACGTCGGTGCCACCGCTGACCACCGAGACTCCCGCGGCCGCGACGTCGTCGGCGAGCAGCCGCTCGGCAATGATGCGGGCACCGCGCAGCGTACGCTCCTGGCGCTCGCGGAACTCGGGCTCCGCGGCGACCTTGAAGGCGACCGCCTTGCCCGCGATGACGTGCTCGAGCGGCCCACCCTGCTGGCCGGGGAAGACCGAGGAGTTGATCTTCTTGGCGATGGCCGGGTCGTTGGTGAGGATGACGCCCCCGCGCGGGCCACCCAGGGTCTTGTGCGTGGTCGAGGTGACGACGTCGGCGAACGGCACCGGGTTCGGGTGGAGGCCGGTAGCGACGAGGCCTGCGAAGTGCGCCATGTCGACCATGAGGCGGGCGCCGACCAGGTCCGCGATCCGGCGGAACTCCGCGAAGTCCAGCTGCCGGGGGTAGGCGGACCAGCCGGCGACGATCAGCTTGGGCCGGTGCTCGAGGGCGAGACGCTCGACCTCGGCCATGTCGATCAGGAAGTCCTCGCGGCTGACCTCGTACGGAACGACCTGGTAGAGGCGCCCGGAGAAGTTGAGCTTCATGCCGTGGGTGAGGTGGCCACCGTGGGCCAGCGAGAGGCCGAGGATGGTGTCGCCGGGCTCGAGGAGGGCGAACATCGCGGCGGCGTTGGCCTGGGCACCCGAGTGCGGCTGCACGTTGGCGTACTCCGCGGAGAACAGCGCCTTGAGGCGGTCGATGGCGAGCTGCTCGATGACGTCGACGTGCTCACAACCGCCGTAGTAGCGACGGCCGGGGTAGCCCTCGGCGTACTTGTTGGTGAGAACCGATCCCTGGGCCTCCATCACGGCGGCGGGAGCGAAGTTCTCCGAGGCGATCATCTCCAGCGTCGTCTGCTGGCGGCTCAGCTCGGCGTCGATCTGCTCGCTGACCTCGGGATCGAGGTCTGCGAGCGAGGCGGTCAAGACGTCAACCACGATGAACTCCCAAACTCTTGAAGTACGATTGATATATCAGTTCGGGATCAACAGTATGCTGGGTAGCGAAGACCTGTCAACGGCCCAGATCAGAAAGCGGTGACTTGGTATGACCGACGTTCAGGCGCCCGCCCCGCCGGCGATCGGCGCAACGATCTCGCTGGCGCACGCGGCCTACGAGCGCATCCGGGATCGGCTGATCATGCTGGACATCAGGCCGGGCGAGCCGATCAACGACGGCAGGCTCGCGGACTCCCTCGGGTTCGGCCGCACTCCGGTGCGAGAGGCCCTCAAACGCCTGGAGACCGACCATCTGGTCATCTCCTACCCGCGCCGCGGCACGTTCGCGACGCCGGTCGACGTCACCGAGCTGGGCGCCATCTCTGACCTGCGCCAGCAGCTCGAGCCGTTCGCCGCCAACCGAGCGGCGACCGCCGCGACCGACCGGATGCGGGCCGAGCTGCGCGCCATGGCCGAGAAGGTTCGCGGTCTCGATCCGTCGGGCGACGACCGGCCCACCCTGATGCGGCTCGACATGTCGGTGCACCGGATGATCTACCGCGCCACGGGCAACAGACACCTCGAGGACGTCCTGGTCCGCTACGACAACCTGGCGACCCGGATCTGGTGCCTGGTCGTGGACAAGCTCCCGGACCTGGCGTCCCACATCTCCGAGCACGCTCCGCTCCTGGAGGCGATCGCCGACGGCGACGCCGAGCTCGCCGAGCGGCTGACCCGCGAGCACATCGACAGCTTCGCGACCGAGATCCGCCGCGTTCTCTGACTGCGTTCTCTAAACATGAGATCGGGCGCCGGCCCACCCGGCCGGCGCCCGATCTCGACCGGTCGGTCAGCCGCGCAAGCGACTCATCTCCGGGTCGAAGAGCGGCTCAGGAGTGACCGTCGCGGGGATCCGCTGGCCGAAGTACTCGATCTCGACCTGGTCGCCCTCTCCGATCGCGGCCGGCAGGTAGGCATAGGCGATCGGCTTGCCGATCGTGAACCCGTACGCCGCGCTCGTGACGTACCCGACCGCCGTCTCGCCCGACAACACGGGTTCCTTGCCGAGCACCATGGACTTGCCGTCGTCGATGGTGAGGCAGCGAAGCCGGCGAGCCGAGGTCTCCACCGAGCGACCCTCGAGCGCGGCCTTGCCGACGAAGTCCTCCTTGGCGCGTTTCACCGCGAACCCGACGCCTGCCTCGTACGGGTCGTGCTCGGTGGTCATGTCGGCGCCCCAGGACCGGTAGCCCTTCTCGAGCCGGAGCGCGCCGAACGCGGCCCGGCCGGCGGCGACGACACCGTGCTCCTGGCCCGCGTTCCACAGCACGTCCCACAGCTTCTGGCCGTTCTCGGCGGAGGCGTAGATCTCCCAGCCGAGCTCGCCGACATACGACAGCCGCAGGGCCGTGACGGGGATCCCGCCGATGGTGGCCCGCTTGCCGCGGAAGTACTTCAGACCGTCGTTGGTGAAGTCGTCCGCACTGACCTTGGCGATCAGGTCCCTGGCCAGCGGCCCCCACAGGCCGATGCAGCAGGTGCCGCCGGTGGTGTCGCGGACGTGAGCGGAAAGGGCGGGATCCTCGGCCCGCAGCTTGCGGGCCTCCCGGCGGAGGTACGCCAGGTCGACCGTCCCGTTGGCACCGACCTGGTAGAGCTCGTTCTCGAGTCGGGCGACGGTGATGTCGCTCTTGATGCCGCCCTGCTCGTCGAGGAACAGGGTGTAGGTCACCGCACCGGGCTTCTTGGCGACGTCACCGGTGGTGAGCCGCTGCAGCAGGGTCTCGGCTCCGGGCCCGGAGACCTCGAGGCGGCGCAGCGGCGTCATGTCGTACATGGCGACCGCGGTGCGGGTCTTCCAGGCCTCGACGGCCGCGATCGGCGAGTGGTAGCGGGCCGACCAGTCGTCGCGCGTCGGCGACTTCCACTCCTCCGGCAGCTCGTCCAGCAGGGCCGCGTTGGCCTCGTACCAGTGCGGCCGCTCCCAGGTCCCGGCCTCGAGGAAGAAGGCGCCGAGCTCGACCTGGCGGGCGTGGAACGGGCTGACCCGGATGTCGCGGGGCGACTCTTTGGGCTGCAGCGGGTGGAGGATGTCGTAGATCTCGACGAAGTTCTGCTGCGAGGTCTCGCTGACGTACGCCGGAGCCAGCTGGGTCTCCTCGAAGCGGTTGAGCTCGAGGTCGGCGAGGTCGTACTGCGACCGTCCGGTGGTCAGCACCTCGGCCACCGCCCGTGCGACGCCGGCCGAGTGCGTGACCCAGACCGCCTCGGCCACCCAGAAGCCGTCGAGGTCGCGGGACTCGCCGACGAGCGAGCCGCCGTCGGGCGTGAACGAGAAGATGCCGTTGAACGACGACTCCGCGATCTCCGCCTCCTGGAGGCACGGGAGCAGCTTGCGGCACTCGTCCCACGGGCCCTCGAAGTCCTCGGATGTGAAGTCGAGCCGCGACGGCATGTTGTCGTGGTCGACGTGCTCCGGGGTCGGACCGAGATCGGAGGCGACGTACGGCATCGGCTTGTGGGCGTACGAGCCGATCCCGTAGGCATCGCCCCACTCCCGGAAGTAGAGGTCCTGGTCCTGGTGTCGCAGGATCGGCAGGGTCGCGCCGTCAACAGCCTTGTGCTTGCCGCTCAGGACCGGGACGGGAGTTGTCTTGATGAACTGGTGGGCGAGCGGGAGGAGCGGCACCTTGGTGCCCGCCATCGCGCCGACCTCGACGCCCCAGAACCCGGCACACGAGACGACGATGTCTGCCTCGACGACGCCGCCGGTGGTCTCGACGCCGGTGACGCGGCCGCCCTCCTGGAGCACTCCGGTCACAGCGGTGTGCTCGAGGTAGGTGACGCCGGCCGCCTGCGTACGCTCGATGAGCAGGTCGACGGCGCGCGCCGCCCGGGCCAGGCCGTCGGTGGGGATGTGCAGCGCCGCGAGGACCTGCGACTCGTCCAGGTGCGGGTAGAGGTCCTTGCACTCGGCGGGGCCGATCACCCGGGCGTCGATCCCCCAGGACTTCGCGTAGCCGAGCTTGCGGTAGAGCTCAGCGACGCGGGCCTCGGTGGTCGCGACCTCGAGGCCACCGACCTGGTTGAAGCAGCTCACCCCGTCCTTCTCGAGGGACAGGAACTTCTCCACGGTGTACTTGGCGAACAGGGTCATCGTCTTCGAGGGGTTGATCTGGAAGACGAGACCGGGGGCGTGGGAGGTCGAGCCACCAGGCAGGCTGAGTGGGCCCTGTTCGATGACCGTGATGTCGGACCACCCGCGCGACACGAGTTCGTCCGCGAGGTTCGTGCCGACGATGCCGGCGCCGATGATGACTGTGCGGGGCGAGACGGTGCTGTCGGAGGACGGCATGAGCAACTCCTGAGGTTCTGGGTTGGTGGTCAGCGGAAGACGACGGTGCTGGAGCCGTGCATGAAGACGCGGTGCTCGCAGTGCCAGCGGACGGCGCGCGAGAGCGCGAGGCACTCGGCGTCCTGGCCGACGGTCGCCAGAGCCTGCGGTGTGTAGGTGTGGTCGACCCGGTTGACCTCCTGCTCGATGATGGGCCCCTCATCGAGGTCGGCGGTGACGTAGTGAGCGGTGGCACCGACGAGCTTCACGCCACGTTCGTGCGCCTGGTGATAGGGCTTGGCCCCCTTGAAGCCGGGCAGGAACGAGTGATGGATGTTGATCGCGCGACCCTCGAGCTGGCGGCAGAGGCCATCCGTGAGGATCTGCATGTAGCGGGCGAGCACGACCAGGTCGACGTCGTACTCCTCGACCAGGTCGAGCATGCGCTGCTCGGCCTGCGGCTTGGTCTCGGGCGTGACCGGGATGTGGATGAACTCCAGCCCGGCCGCCTCCGCCATGGGCCGAAGATCCTCGTGGTTGGACGCGACGACAGCGATCTCGGCTCCCAGAGTCCCACCGCGCCACCGGAAGATGAGGTCGTTGAGACAGTGGCCGAACTTGGAGACCATCACCAGCAGTCGCGGCTTGCGCTCGTCGTGGAATGCGTACGACATCCCGAACCGGTCCGCGATCGGTCCGAACGCAGCGGTGAGCTCGTCGACGTCGGCCCCGTCAACCGAGGCGAACGCGGTCCGAAGGAAGAACAGCTCCCCCACCCGGTCGTCGTGCTGCTGGTGCTCGAGGATGTCGAACCCGCGGTCGTACAGGAAGCTCGTGACCGCCTGCATGATCCCCGGGCGCTCCTGGCACGACAGCGTCAGCACGTTGGCCGTCGCAGTGGGGGCGGTCGCCACGGACGCAACGGCGGTCGAGCTTGGCGGGCTGATGGTCATGCTGGGCTCCTGAATGCCGGTAATGATACACAACTCATATATCAGAATGATCGTAGAACGGCTCTCAGATCGCCGTCAAGGGCCTCGCGCCCTGGACCATCGGCCTGAACAGTTGGGCGAGAGCCACTGAGCCAGGCATCAGCCAGGGTCGCGGGAACCCTCCGCGACTGGCTGAGATCGGGCTTCACGCATCCGCAGCGAACACTGATGCCGGGTGAAAGGCGGGAGATACAACCCACCGTCGAAATGAAGAAAGCCTCTGACCAGTTCGTTTTGCCTGGTCAGAGGCTCTTTAGTGGCTCCCCCGGTTGGACTCGAACCAACAACCCTCCGGTTAACAGCCGAATGCTCTGCCAATTGAGCTACAGGGGAATTGCACCTTGCGGCGCGGGTGAAACCTTAGCAACCCGGAAGCGGCGAGCGGAAATCGGCAGGCCGTCACTCGGCGACGAGGTTGCGGAGGCCGCGGCGGTGCTGTTCGAGGGCGGCGAGCTGGGCGAAAAGACGGTTGTAGGACTCGGGGTCGGCGGCCGCGTCGGAGCGCTGCAGACGGCTCTTCACCTCGGCGATGCGGCGCTGGTCGAGGAGCTCGAGGAGGCGTACGACGTATTGCAGGACGTACGCCGAGTCCGGCTCCTTCGCCGACGGGATCGGCTCCACGGCGAGCTCGGCGAGGATGCGGCTGACGAGTGGGTCCGAGGCGGCGGCGCCAAGCTTCTGGGCCCAGCCGGCGTCGCCGGTGCCGGCTCCGGGGCCGCCGAGCCCGGCGATGATCTCCCACAGCGCCCGGTAGAGGGGGTGGGTGAAGGCCTCGGGGGTGATCTCGCCGGTGGTGCGGCCCAGGGCGACGGGGTGCTGCACGAAGAGCTTCAGGGTCTCGCGCTCGACCGTGAAGCGCGGCTCGCGCGGATGCGGCATCGGCGGGCGCTGCGGCGCGGCGGGAGCCTCGGGAGCGGCGACGGCCTCGCGCCGCGACGGAGCAGCCGAAGGAGCGGGACGGCCGGCGGCGCGGCGTACCTCTCTGGCTGCCTCGTCGGGATCGACGCCGAGGAAGCGAGCCAGGTCGCGGGTGAAGCCCATCTTCTTGGACTCGTCCCGCACGGAGGCGACCAGCGGGGCCGCCTCACGGAGGGCATCGACTCGCCCGTCGGCACGGTCCAGGTCGTATTTCGAAGCGACGTTGCGCAGCACGAACTCGTAGAGCGGGACGCGGTTGGCGAGCAGCTCGCGGACCGCCTCGTCGCCCTTCTTGATCCGCAGGTCGTTGGGGTCGAGGCCGTCGGGCTCGACGGCGACGTAGGTCTGCGAGGTGAAGTTGCCGTCACCCTTGAACGCCTTCAGCGCCGCGGCCTGACCGGCGGCGTCGCCGTCGAAGGTGAACACGACCGCGCCGCGCAGCTGCTGGTCGTCGGAGATGAACCGGCGCAGCACCTTCGCGTGGTCGTCACCGAACGCGGTGCCGCAGGTCGCCACGGCGGTGGTGATCCCGGCGAGGTGGCAGGCCATCACGTCGGTGTAGCCCTCCACGATGACCGCCTCGCGGGTGCGGGCCATCTCTTTGCGGGCCAGGTCGATGCCGTATAGAACATGGCTCTTCTTGTAGAGAGGCGTCTCGGAGGTGTTGAGGTATTTCGCCTCGATGCGGTCGTCGTCGAAGAGCCGGCGCGCGCCGAAGCCGATCACGTCACCGCCCGACTCCCGGATCGGCCACATCAGCCGCCCGCGGAACCGGTCGTAGTGCGACCGCCCGTGCGCGACCAGGCCGGCAGTGACGACCTCTTCGTCCGAGAAGCCACGTGCACGCAGGTGGCGATAGAGGTCCTCTCCCCCGCGCGGCGAGAAGCCGACGCCGAAGTGCAGCGCCGCGTCGCGGTCGAAGCCCTTCTCGGCGAGGAACTGCCGCGCGACGACGGCGTCCGGGGTCAGCAGCTGCTCGGCGTAGAACTCGGCGGCGACCTTGTGGGCCTCGACGAGCTTGCCGCGACCGGGTCCCCGCCGGACCGGCGCCTCGTCGCCCTCCTCGCGCTGGACCTGCACGCCGACCTTGTCGCCGAGCCGCTCGACCGCCTCGAAGAAGCTCAGCCCTTCGAGCTTCATCACGAAGTCGATGACGTCGCCGCCCTCTTGGCAACCGAAGCACTTGAAGAAGCCCCGCGACGGGTTCACGTTGAACGACGGCGACTTCTCGTCGTGGAACGGGCACAGGCCCTTGTAGGTCCCCGGGCCCGCGCGGCGCAGCGTGACGTACTGGGAGACGATGTCGTCCAGGCGCGCCTTCTCGCGCACCTCTTGGATGCTCGTCTCCTTGATGCGGCCCGCCACAACGTCTGATCCTACGGGGCTGTGGATCGGCCTGAGATGCTTGACCTGATGTCCACCACCACACCGGCCCGACCGCCGGCCCGAACGCGGGCCCGCCGGGCGACTTTCTGGCTCGGCCTCGTGATGGTCCTGGCCGGTGTGGGGCTCCTCGGCTACGCCGCCTGGGAGCTCTACGGCACCACGATCGTCAGCAAGCAACGCCAGCAGGAAGCGACCTCGACGATCGAGAAGGCGTGGGACTCGGGCCGGGCCGAGGCCACGACCGAGTTCGGTTCGGCCGAGGCGCTCATCGAGATCCCCCGCTTCGGCGAGAACTACCGGATCCCGGTCCTCGAAGGCACCTCGGACCGGGCGCTGGGCGCCGGTTTCGGCCACTTCACCGGCACCGCCGGGCCCGGCGAGGTCGGCAACTTCGCGCTCGCCGGCCACCGGATCACCCACGGCGAGCCGCTGCGCGACCTCCCGAAGCTCCGCGAAGGCGACGAGATCCGCGTGCTGACCAGGGAGAAGACGTACGTCTATGCCCTCACCAGCGGCGGCGACGACCTGATCGTGCCGTTCACCTCCGTCTGGGTCACCGACCCGCTTCCCGATAACCCCGACCGTGGCGGGGTGGAGCCCGAGCAGGTCGAGGACCAGCGCCTGATCACCCTCACCACCTGCTCCGAGCTCTTCCACACCGACAACAGGATGATCGCCTTCGGCAAGCTCGTCGCCGAGGAGCCGGCCGGCTGACGAGGCGGATCAGAGACGGAGCGTACGACGCGGGCCGAGGTCGGCTCGGTGGTCGGCCCACATCCGCTGCTCGTCCCGAACGCGCGTGACCTCGGCCGGGTCGATCGTGGCGACGACCATCCCAGGGGTGGCGTCGTCGAGCCGCTCGACCGGCCGGCCGAGCGGGTCGTAGACCGCGGAGCCGCCGATGAGGCCCAGCGGCCCGCCGACGAGACCGGCGAAGGCGACGTACATCGAGTTGTCCAGCGCCCGGGCGGCGTAGTGCAGGTCGCGCCGGTGACCTCCGCCTGGGAAGTAGGCGCCGGTGTTGAGGTAGAGGATCGCGCCGTCGGCGGCCGCGGCGGCCGCGTGCTCGGGAAAGTTGGCGTCGTAGCAGACCGACAGGGCCACCCGGACGCCGTCGACCTCGATGGTCGTGCCGTGCTCGCCCGGCTCGAAACGCTCGACTTCTGGCGGGTAGAGGTGCTGTTTGTCGTACCCCGCGACCGGCTCCTCAGCCGGCGCGATGACCAGGCTGGTGATCGCCCGCCGGCCGGCCTGGGCGAGAGGCGAGTTGAGCACGAGCACCGCGCCGGTCTCGTCCACGGCGGCCTGCGCGGGGGCGAGCCAGGCGGTGTCGTCGAGCGAGGGCAGCGGGCCGTCGAAGGCGTCGAGGTCCCACGAGGTCGTGAACGTCTCCGGCAGCGCGACCAACCGCGCGCCCTTCGCCGCCGCCTCGCGGACCCGGTCCGCTGCGGTCGCGACGTTGGCCGCCACGTCGCCCGGCACCGCCGTCTCCTGGACGACCGCGATCCGCAGCATCAGTAGGCGCCCGACATCACGTTGGCCAGCGGCTCGCCGGCGGCGAACCGCTCGAGCTGCTCGCGTACGACGCGGTAGGCCCGGGGCCACATCGCGCTCGACGCGCCGCCGACGTGCGGGGTGATGAGCAGGTTGGGCGAGCTCCACAGCGGACTCTCCGCCGGGAGCGGCTCCGACTCGGCGACGTCGATAGCCGCGTGGATCCGCTTCGTGGCGAGCTCGGCGACCAGGTCGGAGGTGACGACGACACCGCCACGGGCGACGTTGACCAGCAGCGAGCCGTCCTTCACCTGCGCCAGGAACTTCCTGTCGACGAGGCCGCGGGTCTCGTCTGTGAGCGGCGTGGCCAGCACGATCACGTCAGCCTCGGGCACGAGTGTGTCGAGCTCGTCGAAGCCGTGCACACCCTCCCGCGCGGTCCGCGCGACCGCAACCACCTCGGTCTCGAACGGAAGCAGCCGTGCCTCGATGGCCCGGCCGATCGCTCCGTACCCGACGATCAGGACCCTCTTGTCCGCCAGCGACGGGAACCATCCGGGCCGCCAGGCGTGCTCGTCCTGGTGGCGTACGTGGCCGGGGACGCCCCGCAGCGACGACAGGACCAGCGTGACGGCGAGCTCGGCGGTCGAAGTGTCATGGATGCCGCGGCCGTTGCAGAGGGTCACGCCCTCGGGGATGTGGCCGCGGGCGGCGTCGACCCCCGCGGTGAGCAGCTGTACGACCTGGAGCGAGGTCATCTGGCTGACGACGTCGAAGATGCGCGAGCCGAGCATGTAGGGCGGCAGGTAGAAGGCCACCTCATCCACCGAGTCGGGCACCTCCACCTCGCCACCGGTGAAGCGGGTGTGGTCGAAGAGCTCGAAGCGGAGGCCTGCGGGCACCTCGCCCAGCTCGGACGGGTCGAAGGGCAGCCAGACGAGGGGATCGCTCACACCGGGAGACTCTCCCATACCCCGGTAGGGGTGACCTGAATCACATCCCGTCGCTAGGGTGTCCGCCATGGATCCGCTGGCCCCCGCTCACCCGACCTGGGTGATGCTCCTGATCGCCGCTGTCGCGGTCGCCGTACTCCTCGTTCTGATCGTCAAGGTCAAGCTGCACGCCTTCATCTCGCTGGTGCTGGTCAGCGCGGTCACCGCGGTCGTGGCCGGTATCCCGGTCGCCGACGTGCCCGTGGCGATGCTGGCAGGCTTCAGTGCCACGCTCGGCTCGGTGGCGCTGCTGGTGGCGTTCGGCGTGATGCTCGGGCGGCTGCTGGAGGTGACCGGCGGTGCGCAGGTGCTCGCCGACACGCTCATCGGCGCGTTCGGCGAGAAACGTGCCCCGCTCGCGCTCGGCGTCGCCGCGCTGTTCTTCGGTTTCCCGATCTTCTTCGACGCCGGCCTGGTCGTCTTCCTGCCGATCATCTTCGCGGTCGCTCGACGCTTCGGCGGCTCGATCCTCATCTACGCCCTGCCCACCGCCGGCAGCTTCGCGGCGATGCACGCGGTCGTACCGCCCCACCCGGGCCCGGTCGCCGCCGCCACGGAGCTCGGCGGCGACATCGGCCTCACCCTCCTGATCGGCGTGCCGGTCGCCGTCCTGGCCTGGATCCCCGGCGCCTACCTCGTCGGCACCAGGCTCGGCGCCCGATACAACCCGGAGCCGCCCAACGTCTTCGCGACCGGTGAGACGGACGACGTGCTGGAGAGCGGCGCCACTCCCCCGCCGTTCGCCACCGTCGTGCTCCTCCTGGCTCTGCCCCTCGTCCTGATCGGTCTCAACACGGTCGCCAGCACGCTGATCGCCGCCGGGACGGTCAGCGAAGACGCCACCTGGGCCAGCGCCCTGATCCTCATCGGCCAGACCCCGATCGCGCTGCTGATCACCGTGCTCGTCGCGATCTTCGTGCTCGCGCCTGGCCGGTTCCCCATCGGCCGGGCGAGCGACATCGTCGACAAGGCGCTCGGCCCGATCTGCGCGATCATCCTGATCACCGGCGCCGGCGGGATGTTCGGCGGCGTGCTGCGCATCAGCGGGATCGGCGAGGCGCTGTCCACCTCGCTCTCCGGTCTCGGGATGTCGCTCATCGTGCAGGCGTTCCTGATCGCCACCCTGCTCCGGGTCGCCCAGGGCTCCGCGACCGTCGCGCTGACCACCACCGCCGGCCTGATCTCCGCCCAGGTCGCTGCCGCGGGACTGGGCAACTTCGACATCGCCCTGCTCGTCTTCGCCATCGCGGCCGGCGCGACCGTCCTCTCCCACGTCAACGACTCCGGGTTCTGGCTGGTCAGCCGCTTCTTCGGGATGGACGTCATCACCACCCTGAAAACCTGGACGGTCCTGGAGACCACCCTCGGCCTCTCGGTCTTCGTGATCGCATCGGCGCTCTGGATCGTCGTTCCCTAGCTCCGGGGCTCAGCCGGTACGCCGCACCCTGCTCTCGAGCGTCGCCAGACCGGGCCCGGTGAGCTCGGACAGCGCGTCTGCCCGCCCGCAGACCGCCATCAGCAGCGCCTCGCCCGGACCGGTGACCGCCTCCCCGCTCCCGCGGGACCAGTCGAGGTCCGTGGCCACCAGACGCAGGCCGCGTACGTTGCGCCTGGCCGGCAGCGGCGGGGCCATCAACGCGAAGTCGAGCACCGGCGTGAGCCGTTCGGCCGGCACCTCGCGCGGCCGTCCGAGCGCCCGGCGGATGTCCTGGTGATGGATGAGGCCGTCGGTCAGCCCGATCCTGGCATCGGCCATCGCCGTCGGCCCGGACGGTCGGGCATGCGCGCGCACGTAGGCGACCAGCTCGCCCGGAGACCGTTCGCCGAACTCCCGGAGACGGCGGGCATTCATCCGGCCGAACCGGAACCCGGCGCGCAGAAAGCGCCCGGCGAACTCGCCCAGCCCGATCTCCTCATAGCTGATCAGGTGCGCGACGACGTCCCGCACCGTCCATCCGCTGCACAGCGAGGGCCGCTCCCAGTGCTCCGGCTCGAGCGTCTCAAGGAAGTCGGCGAGATCCTTCCGCTCGGCCGTCGCGAGCGCGGTGCGGTCCACCCCGATCACGCCTGCGCGAGAGCCCGGAAGCGCTCCAGGTAGATCCCCCAGGCGTCCGGCCCGGCGGCCCGGTCACGCCAGCCCTGCCACCCGGCGCCGTGCCGGTCGAGATGACGGTGCTCGAGGCGTACGTGGGTCTGCTCCGCGCCCACGGCGGTGAAGGTGAACTCGACCTCGCTGCACCGCGAAGGATCCGGCTCGAGCTGGAAGTCGGGGGTGATTTCCCAGGAGATCACCAGCCGGTGGGGCGGTTCGACGGCGAGGACGCGCGCCCACTGACAGGTGCTGCCGTCGACGCCGCGGTCGTAGACGCGACCGCCGACGCGAGGCTCCAGCACCGTCTCGGCGATCTCGACGGGGAGCAGGTTGTGCTCGCGCGGCTTGATCCGGTCGAAGTCCTCGGTGAACACCTTGAAGGCGTGCTCGACCGGGACGTCGACGGTGATCTCCAGGTCCACGGAGGTCTTTTCGCGGGTGGTGCTCATGGCTGCTCCTTCTTTGCCCGGTAGCTGTCCTCAGCCACCTGCTTGAACGAATGCAACGCCTGGGTCCAGTACGTCTCCAGCTCGGCGCGCAGCTCGGCCAGGCCCTCGAGCCGGGCCTGGTAGATCCGGCGACGACCGGCCGGGGTCACCGACACCAGCCCGGCCTCGCGCAAGATCTTGAGGTGCTGGGACACCGCGGCCATGCTCACCGGCAGGGCATCGGTGATCTCGCCCACCGAGCACGGCCCGGCGGCCACCCGGGCCAGGATCTGGCGGCGGGTGGAGTCGGAGACGGCGTACCAGACATCGGTCACGTCATTTAAGGTAACGCTTAAATGACGTGACCGCAATGGTGATCAAGAGCGCCGGCAGAGCCGTTCGTGCCAGGCCAGGGCGGTGATGTCGGTGAGCGAGGCGACCTGGTCGATCACGACGCGGAGCCGGGCGTCGTCGTCGGCCGCGTCCTGCCAGTCGTCGGCGAACTGCCGGTCGAGGTCGTCCGGCCCGGTGGCGACGAGGTGCTCGAGGAGCTCGCCGAGCAGGTTGCGCTGGCGGTCCATCTTCACGGCGCGCTCGTCGGTGCGCATCACGTAGTGCGCCGCGATCCCCTTCAGCAGCGCGATCTCCAAGCGGGTCTGCTCCGGCACCACCAGATCGGCGCCGTAGCGGACATAGGGACCGCCGCCGGCGGCGTACGTCGCCTCCCGCACCGCCCCGCAGAACCGGCCGATGACGTCGGAGGTCAGGTTCTTGAGCATGGCCCGGGACCGGCGAGATGCGTCGTACACGGCGCCCTCGGGGATCCAGCAGCCGGCGGCATCCAGGTCGGCGATGGTCGAGACCGCGACAGCGCGGTCGAAGCCGGGGACGTACCAGTCGGCGACGGTCGCGGCCACGCCGTCGAGGTCGAGGCGGGCGAGGTCGACCTTGCCGGCGACGATGCCGTCCTCGACGTCGTGGACGGAGTAGGCAACGTCGTCGGAGAGGTCCATGATCTGCGCCTCGACACACTGCCGCTGTCCGGCATCCGCGGCGCGCAGCCAGGTGAAGACCGGCAGGTCGTCCTCGTAGACGCCGAACTTCGCGCCCTTCCGCTCACCGAAGCCCCACGGGTACTTCGTGCACGCGTCCAGCGTCGCCCGGGTCAGGTTGAGCCCGACCGAGCGCCCGTCGGCGTCGAAGGTCTTCGCCTCCAGCCGGGTCAGGATGCGCAGCGTCTGCGCGTTGCCCTCGAACCCACCGATCCCCTTCGCCTGCTCGGCGAGCACGTTCTCGCCGTTGTGCCCGAACGGCGGGTGCCCGAGGTCGTGCGCGAGGGCCGCGGTCTCGGCGATGTCGGGCTGTGGCGAGTCCGGGCCGTTCAGGGCACGCGACAGGTCGCGCGCGACCTGGGCGACCTCGAGCGAGTGGGTCAGCCGATTGCGTACGAAATCGTCGGCCTGGGGCCCCACGACCTGGGTCTTCGCCGCCAGCCGCCGGGTCGAGGCGGCATGCACCACGCGGGCGCGGTCGCGCTCGAACTGCGTACGCTCCGGCGCGACCACCCGCTTGGGCGGCTCGGCGACGATCCGCTCGCGGTCGGCGGCCCCATATAGCTCCACGGTTGAGAGGCTAACGGCTGCGGCTCCCAGCGGCGCCATGGCCGCCCTCAGGGCAGCAGGATCGCGAAGTCCTCCGCGTTGAAACCGGCCGTCGACATGACGTCGTCGAGCGTGATTCCCGAAAGCTCGTCGAGGACGGCGCGGGCCACGCGGCGGTCGAGGTCGACGAGCACGCCCTGGATGTTGGCACCCACCGCGCAGGCGGGGTTGGGGCCATGGATGCCGAGGACCTGATCGTCGCCCTGCAGCACCTGCCACACCTGGGCGAGGTTCACCGTCCCGGGGTCGACCGCCAGCTCCCATCCCCCGTGGGCGCCGGGACGGGACCGGACCAGACCGGCCGTACGCAGCGGACCGAGCACCTTGCGCACATGGACCGGGTTGACCGCGGTGCTGCCGGCGAGCTCGTCGGAGCTGACGGGGGTCGTGCGGCCGGCGGCAGCGCACGAGGCGAGGTACGTCAGGACATGGACGGCCACCGCGAAACGGGTGTTCGTCGGGGCGGCCATACCCCCATCTTGCCTTATTGCCATCGGTATGACTACATTTATGAAACCGTCACCGCCGTGACTACAGTTACGGCACTACCGATAGGACTCCCATGACCATCGCCATCACTGGTGCCTCCGGCCAGCTCGGCCGCCTCGTCGCCGACCAGCTCCTCACCACCGTCGACCCCGCCGAGATCGTGCTCCTCACCCGCGACCCCGCCAAGCTCGCCGACTACGCCGAGCGCGGTGCCGACGTCCGTGCCGCCGACTTCAGCAAGCCCGACGAGCTGGTCGAGGCCTTCGCCGGCGTCGAGCGCGTGCTGCTGATCTCCACCGACGCCGTCGGCGCCCGCGTCGAGGGCCACCTCGCCGCGATCGACGCGGCCGTCAAGGCGGGCGTGCGCCACATGGCCTACACCTCGGTCTCCGGGCCGACCGCGGACAACCCTGCCGGCGTCGTCGCCGACCACGCCGCCACCGAGGACGCGCTGCGCGAGAGCGGCCTGGCCTGGACCATGCTCCGCAACAACCTCTACGCCGACATGCAGGTCGACTCCGTAGCCCAGGCCGCCGCGGCCGGACAGCTGGTCACCAACACCGGCGACGGCGGCGCGGCCTACGTCACCCGGGCCGACTGCGCGGCTGTCGCCGCCGGGGTCCTGACGGGCGAGGGGCACGAGGGCAAGGCGTACGACGTCACCGGCCCGCACGCCTACACCGCGGCCGACCTGGCCGAGCTCGCCACCCAGAAGTCCGGCAAGCCGGTCGAGGTCGTCCAGGTCGACGACGAGGCCTACACCGCCGGCCTGGTCTCCGCCGGGCTCCCGGACTTCATCGCCCCGCTGCTCACCTCGTTCGGCACCGCGACCCGCCTCGGCAAGCTCGCCACCGTCACCGACGTCGTCGAGCAGGTCGGCGGCCGCAAGCCCACTCCGCTGAGCGCGCTGGTCTGATCTCACCTTGGCGGCCCGGCGTAGATTTGGGGTGACTGACCGGACCTGAGGCCTCCATCCGGACACCGCTTCATGCCGGTCGAGAGGCGGGCATCATGGCCGGCATCGTCCTTCGCGTACGGCTCATCGGCGGTGACAGCATGGACGTCGTCTACGACGGCGCAGAGACGGCGAGCGAGGCCGAGACGATCGACCACCTCGCCGCCGTACTGTCGAGCGACACCGGCGTCATCCGCTGCCGACACGGCGATCGGCTGCTGCTGTTGTACGCCCGCGGGATCTCCACGGTGGAAGTAGCGCCCCGAGGCGCGGTCCTCTGAGCGACAAACCTGCCGAGTCGGCGCGTCATGACGCGCCGACTCGGCGATCTAGTTGACGGCTACGTGCACGTGGTCGTAGTGGTTGGCCGTGGGGTCGCCGCGGTCCTCCATCGGGCGCCAGCCCTCGTCGGCTCGGACCGGGGTCCAGATGCGCTGGTACCAGATGATGTCGTAGATGTTCAGCGCCCCGGCGTGCTCCTGGACGAAGGCGGCGATGGCGTCGCCGAGCTCCTTGTCGTCGGTCATGAAGTCGAGCGCCTTGCCGTTGATGTGCTCGCCGTGCGGGTCGTAGCCGTACGTGGTGCCGGACGCGACCGCGGGGAAGGCGTTGCAGACGGCGCGGTAGAGGTCGACCGCGTCGGAGACCAGGCCGTCCTCGACCGAGGAGTCACCGCAGGCCGAGAAGTCGAGGCCTGCCGGGGCGTCCTCGGACGGCGTCGGGGAGGGGGTCGGCGTGGGAGTGGGCTCGGGCGGGGGTTCGGGCTTGGTCTTGCCGAGGTTGCCCTCGGGGATCCACACCGGGTTGCCCTCCAGGACGATCTCCTGGCGGCCACCCTCTTCGCGGCCGGTGTAGTAGACCGCGCGTCCGAGCTTCAGCTCGCCGAGCTCCTTGGCGCGCTTTCCGTAGGAGGCGTAGACGGTGACGTCGTCCTGTACGTAGCGCAGCACCGCCTTCTGGGCACCGCCGCTGACCGACGTCGGCCGCTCGATCAGCGACTCGATCGTGGCGACCTCGCTCAGGGCGTTGGTCGCCGCCTCTCCCCCACGCTCGCCGCTGCGGCTGACCGTCGTCTCCCGGCCGGTGACCTCGCGGCGGTCGTTCGACATCCGGGTGTCCTCCCGGGTCGTCGGCAGCGCCGGAATCTTCGCCGCCGCCTTGGCCTCGGCCTCGATGCGCCGATCGGCCAGTGACGGCAGCCGGAGTCCGGACTTCTCCTCCACCTCGGAGATCACGACGCCGGGGTTCGCCGCGGCCGCCCCGGCGGCCATCGCACCGCTGGTCGCGAACGTCACGATCCCTGCGGTCGCCACGGCATTCTTGGTTCTACGGACAGCTCGATAATCGCCTCTGTGGCTGGTGGCCACTGCGCAATCCTTCGCTCGACAATGTGGGGGTATCGCCCGAGAACGCCCTTTGCCACTTCCGCTGAAGCTGGGTCGTGAGCCCGGGCACAGCGCCTGAGTCAAGCACACACCTGCGGGGGTATCCCACGATGGGTCGGAGACTTTTGCGAAGTTGTTGATCTTCCGACCGACCGAAAACGCAGGTCGGCCCGGGCTTCGAGAGCCCGGGCCGACCTGTCGTCGAGACCAGTCGCGTCAGTTGTCGCGTCAGTTCGTGGAGACGTGCACGTGGTCGTAGTGGTTGGCGGTGGCGGACCCGCGGTCCTCCATGTAGCGCCACCCCTCCGAGGCACGCACCGGCGTCCAGATCCGCTGGTACCAGATGATGTCGTAGAGGTTGAGCTCCGCTGCGTGCTGCTGCAGGTAGGCGGCGATCGAGTCGCCGAGCGCCTTGTCGGAGAGCATGAAGTCGAGCGCCTTGCCCGAGGAGTGCTCACCGTGACCGTCCCAACCGCCGACGGTCATGGACTCGACCTCGGGGAAGGCGTTGCAGACCGCGCGGTAGACGGTGACCGCGTCGGAGACCAGACCGCTCTCGACCGAGGGGTCACCGCATGCGGCCGTGCTGACGCCGGCTGCGACACCGGTCTCCTCGGGCTTCTCGTCGACGAGGTGACCGGTGGTCACCCAGGCGACCTCGCCGTCGACGAGGATCTCGTCGCGGCCGGACTCGGTGCGGCCGGTCGCGTAGACCAGCTCGCCGGCCTCGATCTCACCGGACTGGGTGGCGTGCTTGCCGTAGGCGGACCAGAGGTTGAGCGTCTCCTCGGTCCAGCGCTTGACCGCCTTGGCCGTGCCGGTCTCGACCTGCTCGGGTCCCTTGGTCAGCGTCTCGACCGAGGAGACCGACTCGCGGTCGCCTCCGTCACGGCTGACGACGGTCTCGCGACGGTCGCCGGCGACGCGCGCGTCGTCACGAGTGCTCGGCACGTTGGCCTTGGACGAGGAGACGGATGCGCCTGCGTTCTTAGCGATCAGGGTGGAGGTTGGCTCCGCGAAAGCGGCTCCAGCGCCGACTGCGGCGCCTGTCGCGAGAACCGCGACCCCTGCGCTGACAACTATGGATTTGGTCTTACGGACGGCCCGAGTGTCGCCTCTGTGGCTGCCGGCCACACGCAATCCTTTGCTCGACTACATGGTCTGTGCCCGAGTTTTTCCCACGGTTTCAACGGATGAAACCCGTCGAGGGTTGTGCTGGTGGGGGCTCGGCACGGCAATGAGTACAACACACACGACAGGGGGTATTCCAATTCCCTTACCGAGTTTTTGCGTAGTTTTGTACCTGTCGAGCGACTGATTCCGAAGGCTGAAAACGCCCCTCAGGACCCATCCGAACGGGCCCTGGAGCCTCAGCCGCCGGAGGTCTCCGACACGTTCTCGGCGAACCCGCAGCCGCGTCCGTCGGCGTCGTCGAGCCACCCCTCCGGAAGGACCACCTTGTCCCGCGGCGCACCCTGGCGCCCACGGGGCGCACCCAGCTGTGACGAGGGGAAAGGCTCGTTCCGGTCGAGCTTGGCGAGCATCTCGTCAAGGTCCTGGAGGCTGTTCACCAGGCCGAGGGTCCGGCGCAGCTCACCACCGGCGCCGAAGCCCTTGAGGTACCACGCGATGTGCTTGCGGATCTCCTTGCAGCCACGCTCCTCCCCCATGTGCTCGCAGAGCAGCTCGGCATGGCGCCGCATGATGTCGGTCACTTCGCCGAGATTCGGCAGAACATTGACCGTCTCACCGGCGAATGCGGCCGCGAGGTCGCGGAAGAGCCAGGGGCGTCCGAGGCAGCCGCGGCCGATGACGACACCGTCGACACCGGTCTCCTCGACCATCCGGATCGCGTCGGCCGCCTCCCAGAGGTCGCCGTTGCCGAGCACCGGGATGTCGACCGAGGCCTTGAGCTCGGCGATCGCGTCCCAGTCGGCGGTGCCGGAGTACGCCTGGGCGACCGTACGCCCGTGCAGCGCGATCGCGGCGGCGCCGCTCTCCTGGGCGATCCGGCCGGCGTCCATGTAGGTCAGGTGGGCGTCGTCGATGCCCTTGCGGGTCTTCATCGTCACCGGTACGCCGTAGGGCTCCGCCGCGCGTACGGCATGCTCCAGGATCTCGCCGAGCAGACCGCGCTTGTAGGGAAGCGCTCCCCCGCCGCCCTTGCGCGTCACCTTGGGCACCGGGCAGCCGAAGTTGAGGTCGACGTGCGCCACGCCGTAGTCGGCGCAGAGGATCTCGGTCGCCTTGCCGACGTAGACCGGGTCGGTGCCGTAGAGCTGCACGCTGCGTACGGTCTCGGCCTCGTCGAAGACGAGCATGTCCCTGGTGTGCTGGTCACCCTCCACCAGGCCGCGGGAGGTGATCATCTCGCAGACGTAGAGGCCGGCGCCCTGCTCGGCACACAGGCGCCGGAAGGCGGCGTTGGTGACACCGGCCATCGGCGCGAGCACCACAGGGGTGTCGACGGTCAGGCTGCCGAACTTCAGAGGGCCAGGTAAGGACATGCTCTCTATTGTCCGGCCAACCTCGAAGCGTACGAAATCTAAGGGGTCGGCGAGGCGGACGGCGATCCGGAGGGCTTGGGCGCCACGTACGGCGTCGGCTCGCTCTCCCAGGTGATCGGGTCGAACTCCTCATAGGGCCGGAAGCTCACGCCGACGAGCTTGCCCTGGTCGGGGACGAGCATGACCAGGCAGGCGTTGACGCTGGCGCCGGGCGCGAACGGCTTGGGGAACGTCTTACCGTCACAGGGCTTGAACGGCTCCTTGAACGCGGCCGCCTCGACCAGGCTGCCCCGGTCGTCGAGACCCCACAGCGGTACGTCGTAGCCACCGAGGTCGGCCTTGCCGTCGTTCTTGACGGTGGCGCGTACGAAGTAGGGAGCGCGGGCCAGCGTCGCCTCGTCGAGCTTCCAGCCGGAGAAGGTCTGCTTGTAGGAGGTCGACTCGAGCTTGGTGACGGTGATCGAGAGCTTGGCGTCGACACCCTCCTTGGGCGTCCACTCGACGGTCGCGGTCTCACCCAGCTCGCGGTCGGCACCGGGCTCAGTGAGCGCCCCGGCAGAGGGCGAGGCCGACGCCGAGGGTGACGCGGAGGCCGAGGCGGATGCACTCTCGGACGGCTTGGGCGCGTTCGTCCTCGGCGCGGTGCCGCTGCACCCCATCACTGACATGGCCATGACCGCACCCGTGACGGATGCGGCGAGTACGGACCCCGCTCGTTGCATGGGGACATCCTGCCGCACGCTTCTCCAGATCGCGCAGCAGGACGCCCCCTGCAAGGTTTACGAGGTGGTAACGGCCCGGCGGTGAAGTACTGCCTCAGGCGCCGATCAGACGCTCGGCGAAGTAGCGGCTCACGCCCTCGAGCGGGATCCGCTCCTGCTTCATGGTGTCGCGCTCGCGGATGGTGACCGCGTTGTCCTCGAGGGTGTCGAAGTCGACGGTGACGCAGTACGGCGTGCCGATCTCGTCCTGGCGGCGGTAGCGCTTGCCGATCGACTGGGAGTCGTCGAAGTCGACGGCCCAGTTGGCACGCAGCTCGGCCGAGAGCGCCTTCGCCTTCGGCGAGAGCGCCTCGTTGCGGCTGAGCGGAAGCACGGCGATCTTGACCGGCGCGACCCGGTGGTCGAGACGGAGCACGACCCGCTTGTCGACACCGCCCTTGGCGTTGGGGGCCTCCTCCTCGGCGTACGCGTCGACGAGGAAGGTCATCAGGGCGCGGGTCAGACCGGCCGCGGGCTCGATGACGTAGGGCAGGTAGCGCTCGTTGTTGGCCTGGTCGAAGTACTGCAGGTCCTGGCCGGAGTGCTTCATGTGGGTGCCGAGGTCGAAGTCGGTGCGGTTGGCGACGCCCTCGAGCTCGCCCCACTCGCTACCGGGGAAGTTGAAGCGGTACTCGATGTCGACGGTGCGCTTGGAGTAGTGGCTCAGCTTCTCCTGGGCGTGCTCGTAGTGGCGCAGGTTGTCGGGGTTGATGCCGAGGTCGGTGTACCACCGGGTGCGCTCGTCGATCCAGTACTGGTGCCACTCCTCGTCCTCGCCCGGCTTGACGAAGAACTCCATCTCCATCTGCTCGAACTCGCGGGTGCGGAAGATGAAGTTGCCCGGCGTGATCTCGTTGCGGAAGCTCTTGCCGGTCTGGGCGATGCCGAACGGGGGCTTCTGGCGGGTCGAGGTGACCACGTTGGCGAAGTTGACGAAGATGCCCTGCGCGGTCTCGGGACGCAGGTAGTGCAGGCCCGACTCGTCCTCGAGGACACCGAGGTGGGTCTTGAGCATGCCGGAGAACTCACGCGGCTCGGTCCAGGCGCCACGGGTGCCGCAGTTCGGGCAGGCGACGACCTCGTTGATGACGACGGTGTCGGGGTCCTCGATGCCCTTCTTCTCCGCGTACTCCTCCTGGAGGTGGTCGAAGCGGTAGCGCTTGTGGCACGACTGGCACTCGACCAGCGGGTCGTTGAAGGTCTCGACGTGACCGGAGGCGACCCAGGTCTGGCGCGGCAGGATGATGCTCGAGTCGAGGCCGACGACGTCGTCGCGCTGCTGGACCATCGCCTTCCACCACTGGCGCTTGATGTTCTCCTTGAGCTCGACACCGAGGGGGCCGTAGTCCCAGGCACTCCGGGTGCCGCCGTAGATCTCGCCGCTGGGGAAGACGAATCCGCGCCGCTTGGCGAGGGAGACGACGAGGTCAAGGGTCGATGCTGGCGGCTTTGCCACGATGAATGCTCTCTGCTCGAGGTGAGCCCGGCCGGCTGCCGGGCCTGGTGTTGAGGGGGATGTCTACAGCGACAGGGAAATCCTATCCGTGGTGTCATCTTGTTATGTACGCCGCCCGTGGGGCCAATTCGCTCGGCCGCTCGGGCTTCTGCCGATAGCGTCGCTGGGCATGGAGTCGAACGCGCGTCGTCTGTGGAAGCTGCTCGAGCCGATCCATGCGGTGGGCTACTTCTCACCCGAACCGATCGCCCTCCTCAAGGAGGCCGGCTACCGCGGCTACTGGATGGGCTACTTCGCTGCCCGGTCCGCCCCGCTGGGCGCTGTTCCGGCCGAGGTCGTCCATGCCGTGTTCTACAACTTCGCGTTCTCACACGTGTCCCGGGCGCTTCCCGACGCTTGGACGTACGCTTCGCCCGAGGCTGCGGACGAGGCCCGCCGCACCGGTGCCGTCGCCGCGCTCCGCCGTCACCTCGGCCCGCTCGCCGATTCCGACGACCTGATCCGGGCTGCCTCGCTCGTTTCGCGAGCCGCTCTCGGCGCTCCGCCGGAGGGACGGGCCCTGTACGCCGCGCTGCGCTCGCTCCCCGTCTCCGAGGACCCGATGACCCTCCTGTGGGATTCGGCGACGCTGCTGCGGGAGCACCGCGGCGACGGCCACGTCGCCGCCCTGCTCGCCGCCGGGATCGGTGGCCGCGAGTCGCACGTCTTCCACGCCCTCGCCAACGGCACCTCCCCGTCGGTCTACGCCACCTCCCGCAACATCCACGAGACCGAGTGGGACTCCCTCGTCTCCGGGCTGCAGTCCCGCGGGCTCGTCACCGACGACGGCCGCTCCCTCACCGACGCCGGCCGGGAGACCAAGGCCGAGATCGAGTCGAGGACCGACGCGCTTGCTGCCACGGCGTACGCGACCCTGGAGCCTGCCGAGATCGACGAGCTCATCGCGCTGCTGCGGCCGCTGGCCAAGGCTGTGGTCGCCTCCGGCGAGATCCCCGGCCAGTCACCGATGGGGCTGAACCTCGACGATCTCGATCGCTGACCTTGCCGGGGTGAAACCCGGTTGAGCCTGCGCCTCGCTCGGATCAGACTCGACCCATGAGCGCCTCCGACCTCGACCCTCGCCTCCGCCCCGTTCTCGGCCTGGCCGAGGAGGCCGCGGCGCGCCCGGGGACCGAGGCCGACCTGGAGACCCTCCAGGAGATCTTCGCCGAGGCCGCGATGCTGCTCGACCTCGGCAACGTCCTCGAGGGCCTCGACGAGCACGACGCCCGCGGTGTCGTCGACGGCCTCTGCCAGGACCTCCTCACCGAGGATCCCTCGCAGAGCATCCGCGCCCACGCCGAGTCCGTCCTCCAGAGCGACTCGTCCCACGACCCTGACGGCGTCGCCGTGGCGTACCGGATGGCGGCGTACGCGCTGCAGCTGTGACCTAGCCGCCCGATCGTCTCGCGGCGTAGAGCCCAAGTGCCTCGGCGAAGTCGTGCTCGGTGAAGTCGGGCCAGAGCTTCTCGCTGACGATGATCTCGGCGTTCGAGGTCTGCCAGGGGAAGAAGCCGGAGAGGCGCTGCTCGCCGCTGGTGCGGATGACGAGGTCGATCTCCTTGACCGGGCCGCCGGGCAGCGCTGCCGTGATCGCCCGCTCGTCGATCTCCGTGACGCCCGCGGCGATCGCGCGGCGGATGCCTTCGACGATGTCGCCGTGCGGGTCGTAGCCGATCGCCATCGTCAGGTGGGCCGGGCGGTCGGCGGTCTCCCGCTCGGCCGCGCGCAACGCCTCGGCGGCGTCGTCGGGCAGCAGGGAGAGGTCGCCGGAGACGTGGAGGGCCCAGCGGTGGCTGCGTACGACTGTCTGCGGGAGCTTGTCGGCGAGGATGCCGAACAGGTGGCCGACCTGCGACTTCGGGCGCTTCCGGATGTTGTCGGCGGAGAGGACGTAGGAGGTGAGGTGGTCGATCCGCCACCGGGTGCACCAGCCCAGCAGGTCCTCGACATGGTCGGCGCCGACGTCGTGGCCGGCGCCCGGGTTCGCGAAACCTGCCTTCTTCGCCCAGCGGCGGTTGCCGTCCATCACCACGCCGACATGGGTTGGGAGCATCAGCGGCTCGGGTCGTTGAGGGAGAGGATCTGGCCGCGCTCGGCGTCGGTCAGGTCGGAGGCGGCGAGGACCTTCTGGATCACGTCGGACTTGCGGGCGATGTAGGTGTCGATGTCCAGGTCCGGTTCGGCGGCCAGGGCGAGCTTCACCGCTGCGTACTCGTCGCGAAGGTCGTCACGGCGGCGCAGGACATCGCGGACGGCGAGATGGTTGCGTACGTTGAGTGTCCCCGCGGCGCAGACGTAGACGTGGCGTCTCGGATCCTCGTCGGGGGCGAAGAACGCCTCGCGGCCGGCGACGCCGAGATCGCCGCGGTGGACGTAGCCGATGCGTACGAGCGCCGCGACCGCGGCGGGGACGTCCTCCGGCGCGACGATCACGTCGATGTCGAGGATGGGCTTCGCGGCGAGGCCCGGCACCGAGGTCGAACCGACGTGCTCGACGGCAGCCGTCGGACCGTCAGCCAGCGCACCGCTCAGCGCCGCGGCAACTTTCTCGAACCGGTCCTGCCAGGACGGGTCGTACGCCACTACCTCGATGCTCACAGGAACCAGAGTCTCTCAGGTCGGCTCAGGCTTCGGCGGCAACGGGCCGAGTCCGAAGGCGCCGGCCGGTGATCAACCCGGCGACGGCGTCGGAGAGGGCGAGGAGGAGCACCGCGGGAGCCGCGGCGAGGACCAGCACTGCGGCGGTGACCGCCGGGCTCCCGGACAGGTCGAAGAGGAGCCAGGCCAGCCAGGTGGTTCCTGCGGTGAGGAACACCAGCACCGCGGAGCCGGCCAAGACTCCCTTGAGGCCGCCCACGACACGCGCCGCGAGCGCTGCGGGCGCGGCGATGGCCACACAGAGCGCCCCGACGGCAGCGCCGAGAAGGACGAGCACCGGCCCCGCGAGCGGTCCGCCCATCCCCTGGTCGCCGGTCACGGAGGCGACCAGGAGACCGACGTAGACCAACCCGGCGAGCACCGGGTAGGCGAGCCCGACGAGCACCATGGTGACGACGAAGGATGCGGTGCGAACGGCGGTCACGGGCAAACTCATGCGCTCATGATGCCCGGCACCGCCGCGCGCGGCCTCAGATGTTGACCCTTCGTTGACGAACCGTCGTCAGACGCGCCCGCGGACCATCCCGATGAGGCGGTCGAGGACCTCCTCGGGGGCGACCTGGACACCGTTGTGGAGGTGGGCGTTGGTGACCCACGGGCGGAGGGTGGGGACCAGGTCGGCGGTGGCGAGGGAGTGCTCGCGCAGGACGTACGGGTCGTCGTAGTAGACCGCCGCGGCGCACGGGACGTCGACGGATGCCAGCACCGACGGGTCGTAGAGGCTCGGCCACTCGCGCTCGGCCAGCAGGTCCGCGGTCTCGGCGAAGGGAGCCAGCAGCGGGTCCTCGGTCAGGTGCCACGGGAAGAGGTGCTCGGCGGTGAAGAGGGTCGGGTCCTCGTACGCCGCGGGCTGGACGCGCGCGGAGGCCCAGCGGGTGGCCTGGGCATCGGCGTAGCAGGCCTCGTGGACGAGTACGTAGAGCGGCGAGTGGCCGCTGAAGGGCAGCAGCGACGCGACCTCGTGGCCGAAGCCGAGTCCGGCCGGGTCGCGCTCGAGGAGGTAGTGGATCCGCTCGGAACCGCCGGTCATCCCGAGCAGGCTGCCGATCGAACGCGCCTGGCGGGCGGAGAGCAGGCCGCCGTGCGGGAGCCGGATCTCGCCGGCGTCGCAGCGCTCGACCAGCGCCCGCATCCGGTCGCGGTCGCCAGGGAAGCGGCCGTAGTGGCGCTCGGTGAGCTCGATGGTGCGGGCGAAGGTCGCGGCGTAGATCTCGTCGACGGGCAGGCCGACCGGCGGCACTCCCCCGGTGAACATCACCTCGCGCAACGACTCGGGATGGGCCGAGAGGTAGCGCAGCGAGCAGAAGCCGCCGAAGGACTGGCCCAGGAGGGACCAGCGCTCGATCCCGAGGTGGGCGCGGAGGAGCTCGGCGTCCTCGACGATCGAGTCGGCACGGAAATGGGCCAGGTAGTCGGCCTGCTCCTGCGGGCTCGTCCCGGTCATCGCGGTGAGCGGTGTCGACCGTCCGGTCCCCCGCTGGTCGAGGAGGATCAGCCGATAGTCCTCCAGCGCCCGCTCGAGCCACCCCGGCGCCATCGGGAGGTCGATCGGGCGTGGGCTCTCTCCGCCCGGGCCGCCTTGGAGGAAGAGCAGCGCGTCGCGGTCCTCGCGATCGCCCGGACGACGCACCTCGCGGGCGAAGACGGTCAGCGTCTCCGGCCCACCGCCGCGATGGTCGAGGGGCACCTCGATCTCGTGCTCGATCAGGACCAGTCCGGGGATCGTCTCGGTGTACACCAGCCGATCCTATGCCGATCAGATGGACGGCGACGTTGCGGTACGGCCCGGCACAACCTAACCTGAACACCGTTCAACTGAACGTTGTTCAGGTAGCCATCCCGAGGAGACTCCCGCATGACGACAGCCTTCGACCAGCTAGCCGACCGGATCCTGTCCGGCGGGGCCGCCACCGCGGAGGACGCGGTGGCCGTGCTGCGTACGCCCGACGCGGAGCTGATGGGCGTCGTCGCCGCGGCGGGGCGGCTGCGGCGCGAGCACTTCGACAACACCGTGAAGGTGAACTACCTGGTCAACCTCAAGTCCGGCCTCTGCCCGGAGAACTGCAACTACTGCAGCCAGGCGCTCGGCTCGCAGGCGCCGGTCCTGAAGTACTCCTGGCTCTCCAAGGACGAGACCCTCGAGCAGGCCGGCGCCGGGCTGCGTGGTGGCGCCACCCGCGTCTGCATGGTCTCCTCGGGCCGCGGACCCTCCGAGCGCGACATCGACAAGGTCGTCGAGATGACCTCCGCGCTGAAGGATGCGCACGAGGGCGTCGAGGTCTGCGCCTGTCTCGGACTGCTCAAGGGTGGCCAGGCCGAGCGGCTCAAGGCCGCCGGGGTGGATGCGTACAACCACAACATCAACACCGCCGAGTCCAACCACGACAACATCGTCCAGACCCACACCTACGAGGACCGCGTCGACACGATCGGGAAGGCCAAGGACGCCGGCCTCTCGCCGTGCTCCGGCCTCATCGCGGGCCTGGGCGAGACCGACGAGCAGCTCGTCGAGGCCCTCTTCGCGCTCAAGGAGCTCGACGCCGACTCGATCCCGGTGAACTTCCTGATGCCGTTCGACGGGACGCCGTACGAGAACACCTGGGAGCTCTCCCCCACCCGCTGCGTGAAGATCCTGGCGATGGCGCGCTTCGTCTGCCCGGACAAGGAGATCCGGATCGCGGGCGGGCGCGAGATGCACCTGCGCTCGCTGCAGGCGACGGCGCTGCAGGTCGCCAACTCGATCTTCCTCGGCGACTACCTGACCTCCGAGGGTCAGGACGCGCTGGCCGACCTGGAGATGCTGCGTGACAACGGGTTCATCATCCTCGGCATGGACGAGAGCGCCTTCGACGAGCTCATCGAGGAGCACCGCACCAAGGCCGCCGGGCGCGTCGCGAGCGGTGGCTGTGGCAGCAGCTGTGGCGACGGCTGTGGCAGTGCCTCTGGCGGAGCCTGTGGTGGCCACGACGAGCAGGACGGCCCGGTGATCCGGCGCCGCGGAGCGGGGACCGATGTCGCTGCCAATGCTTGATCGAGGCGTCGATCGGGGCCACGATCTGCTCGCCTTCGACCGCGAGCACATCTGGCACCCCTACACCTCGATGACCGACCCGGCGCCGGTGCGGCTCGTCACCGGCGCCGAGGGCGTACGCCTCCACCTCGACGACGGCGGCGAGCGCCTCGAGGTCGTCGACGCGATGTCGTCGTGGTGGTCTGCGGTCCACGGCTACCGGGTGCCCGAGCTGGACTCCGCGCTCGCCGAGCAGGCCGGCCGGATGGCGCACGTGATGTTCGGCGGCCTGACCCACGCCCCGGCGATCGATCTCGCCGAGCGGCTCGTCTCGATCACCCCGGACCCCCTGCAGCACGTCTTCCTCGCCGACTCCGGGTCGGTGAGCGTCGAGGTGGCGATCAAGATGGCGCTGCAGAGCCAGCGCGGCCGTGGGCGGCCGGAGCGTACGCGCCTGATGACCGTGCGCGGCGGCTACCACGGCGACACCTTCGGGTGCATGAGCACGTGCGACCCGGTCGGCGGGATGCACTCGATGTTCACCGAGATGCTCGCACCGCAGGTCTTCGCCGAGCGCCCGCCGGCGCCGGGCGGTGACGTGGAGGCGTGGGCCGAGGGCGTACGCCTGGTTGCCGAGGCCCACGCTCACGAGCTCGCCGGGATCATCGTCGAGCCGCGGCTCCAGGGCGCGGGCGGGATGTGGGTCTACGACGACCAGTGTCTGGTCGTGCTCCGCGAGATCGCCGACGAGCACGGACTGGTGCTGATCTTCGACGAGATCGCCACCGGCCTCGGCCGCACCGGCGACCTCTTCGTGTCCTCGCTGGTCACCCCCGACATCCTCTGTCTCGGCAAGGCGCTCACCGGCGGCTACATGACCCTCGCCGCCGTGCTGACCACCACCGAGGTCGCGCACGCGATCTCCCGGAGCGAGTCGGGCGTACTCATGCACGGGCCGACCTTCATGGGCAACCCGCTCGCCTGCGCGGTGGCGCTGGCCTCGCTCGACCTGCTGGCCGCCCGCGGCTGGGAGCAGGACGTACGCCGGGTCTCCGCCGCTCTCTCGACGGGCCTCTCCCCGCTGACCGCCGCCCCCGGTGTCAGCCAGGTCCGCGTCCTCGGCGCCGTCGGCGTGGTCCAGCTCGACCATCCGGTCGATGTCGCCAAGGCGACCGACGCCGCGCTGCGCGAAGGCGTCTGGATCCGGCCGTTCCGCGACCTGATCTACACGATGCCTCCCTACATCACCGACCAGGACGACCTCGCCCGCATCTGCCGGGCCGTCGCCGCGGCCGCGGAGGTGGCCTGACATGGGTTGGCAGAACTGGCTGGAGGAAGCAGCTGCCGCAAGAGAGGCGGCCGGGCTGACCCGGCGGCTGCGGCCGCGTGGGCCCGATGACAGCGTCGTCGACCTGGCCGGCAACGACTATCTGGGCCTGTCCGGCCATCCGGACGTACGCCGTGCCGCGGCCGAGGCGGCGATGCTCTGGGGCGGTGGCGCGGGTGCGTCTCGGCTGGTCACGGGCACCTTGACCCTGCACGGCGAGCTGGAGGCCGAGCTCGCCGACTGGCTCGGCCAGCCGGGCGCGCTGACGTTCTCGACCGGCTACCACGCCAACCTCTCGGTCGTCGGCGCACTGGCCGACCGGACCGCCCACGTCGTCTCCGACGCACACATCCATGCCTCCCTGATCGACGCGGTACGGCTCTCCCGAGCCCAGCTGACGGTCGTGCCGCACAACGACGTGGCGGCGGTCCGGGCGGCGCTCGCCGCGCGTCCCGGCGTACGCAGCCTCGTGCTGGCCGAGTCCGTCTACTCCGTCCTCGGCGACGAGGCACCGTTGACGGAGCTGGCCGAGGTCTGCGCGGAGCACGGCGCGCTGCTCGTCGTCGACGAGGCTCACGGCGTCGGCGTGCACGGGCCGGGGCTCGTCCACGGCCACGGGCTTGCCGGGCGACCCGATGTGCTCGTCACCGCGACGCTCTCCAAGAGCCTGGGCAGCCAAGGCGGAGCCGTCCTGGGGCCGCGAGCGGTCCTCGACCATCTGGTCAACACCGCCCGCCCGTTCATCTTCGACACCGGGCTGGCCCCCGCCTCCGCCGCCGCGGCCCTGGCCGCTGCACGGGTCGCGCGCGCTCGCCCGGAGCTCGCCGGCACCATCCGCGCTCGCGTCACCGAGCTGGCTCGGACCCTCGGGATCCCTGCCCCCGCCGGCGCGGTGCTGTCGGTGCCGATGCCGTCGCCCGAGGCTGCGGTCTCCGCGCAGGCGGCCCTGCTCAGCGAGGGCGTACGCGTCGGCTGCTTCCGCCCGCCGTCGGTCCCCGACGGGGTCTCCCGACTGCGGGTCACCGCCGGCGCGGGCGTCACCGACGAGGAGTGGAAGCGGGCCGCCAAGGCCATCGACGCGATCGTGGGTGAGGTCAGATGAGCGGGACGAGCGGGCGGGTCGTGATCGTCACCGGCACCAACACGGGCGTCGGCAAGACCGTCGCGACGGCGACGCTGGCCGCCCGGGCGCGTACGAACGGCGAGAAGGTCGCGGTCGTGAAGCCGGTGCAGACCGGGACCGCCGACGGCGACTGCGACGCCGCCGAGATCCACCGGCTGACCGGGATCGAGGTCCACGAGCTCACCACTCTGGAGGAGCCGCTCGCACCCGACACCGCCGCCCGGCGGGCCGGGGTGGAGATCCCGCCGGTCGCTGCGTACGCTCCGACGATCTCGGCCCTGACCAGCGAGAACGACCTCGTGCTCGTCGAAGGCGCAGGTGGTCTGCTGGTGCGCCTGGACACCGACGGCGGCACGCTCCTGGACCTGGCCGACGCCCTGCTCGCCGGGGGCGTACCCACCTCGTTCGTCGTCGTCACCGCGGCCGGCCTGGGCACCCTCAACCACACCGAGCTGACCGTGGCCGCGCTGCGCGCTCGCGGGCACGAGCCCGACGGGCTGATCATCGGCTCCTGGCCGAGCGATCCGGGGCTCGCCGAGCGGTGCAACCGCATCGACCTCCCCCGCGTCACCGGCGTACCCCTGCTGTTCGGCATCCCGGAAGGAATTGACAACCATTCTCAACTAGTCTGAGAATGGTTCTCATGACCCCCACTACCCGCTCCGCTGGCCTCCTCGCCGCCGGCGCACTCCTGCTCACCTCGGGCTGTGCCGCCCTCTCCGACGACTCCGGTTCCTCCGCCTCCGGATCCGACTCGGGGAAGGTCCAGGTCGCGGCCGCGTTCTACCCGCTGGAGTTCGTCGCGGAGCGGGTAGCGGGTGACCTCGCCGAGGTCACGCCCCTCACCAAGCCGGGCGTCGAGCCGCACGACCTCGAGCTCAGCATCAACCAGACCGCGGCGCTGCAGAGCGCCGACCTGATCCTCACCGAGCACGGCTTCCAGCCGGCCGTCGACGACGCGGTCGAGCAGGATGTCAAGGGTGAGGTCGTCGACGTCGAGAAGGTCGTCGAGCTCCGCAAGGCCGAGGATGGCGACGAGGATGGCGACGAGGAAGGTCACGAGGACGAGCACGCCGAGGACGAGCACGCCCACGGCGAGACCGATCCGCACTTCTGGCACGACCCGCTGCTGATGGCGCAGTACGCCGAGGGCGTACGCGACGCTCTGGTCGAGGCCGACCCCGACAACGCCGAGACCTACGAGGCCAACGCGAAGGCGCTGACCGAGGACCTGACGAAGGTCGACGAGGAGTTCAAGACCGGTCTGGCCCAGTGCAAGATCAAGGACGTCGTGGTCTCCCATGACGCCTTCGCCTACCTGGACAAGTACGGCCTGGAGTTCGAGTCGATCGCCGGCCTGACCCCCGACGCCGAGCCCAACCCGGCCCAGCTCGCCGAGATCGGCGAGCACGCCAAGGAGCACGGCGTGACCACGATCTTCTCCGAGCGTCTGGTCAGCACCGCGCTCGCCGACACCCTCGCCGACGACCTCGGTCTGAAGACCGCCGTGCTCGACCCGATCGAGGGCCTCTCGGCAGACACCGAGGGAGAGGACTACCTTTCCCTCATGCGCCAGAACCTCGACGCCCTGAAGGCGGCCAACGGTTGTCAGTGACCAGATCAGGGACCGGAAACAGCACCGTCCCCGCCGATGTCCCCGTGCAGCTCCTGCACGGGGATGTCGCCCTGTCCGGACGTCCCGTCCTTCGCGAGGTGGACCTGACCGTCAAGCGCGGTGAGTTCGTCGCGCTGATGGGCGCCAACGGCTCCGGCAAGTCGACGCTCGTACGCACGCTGGTCGGCCTCAACCCGCTCTCGGCCGGCCGCCTGGAGCTGTTCGGCCGCCCCCTGGCCGGTTTCCACGACTGGTCGCGGGTCGGCTACGTGCCGCAGCGAAGCACCGCCACCGGCGGCGTACCCGCTTCGGTCTGGGAGGTCGTCGCCTCCGGCCGGCTCACCCACCGCAAGCTGCTGCGGCCGCTGCGCAGCGCCGACCGGGCCGCGATCCGGGCGGCGCTCGAGGTGGTCGGGATGGATGCGTACGCCCACCGCGGGGTCGCCCAGCTCTCCGGCGGTCAGCACCAGCGGGTGCTGATCGCGCGGGCGCTCGCCGGCCGTCCCGAGCTGCTGCTGCTCGACGAGCCCACCGCCGGCGTCGACCTGCCCAACCAGCACGCGCTGGCCGGGGCCCTCGGCCGGCTCAAGGAAGACGGCGCCACGATCGTGCTGGTCGCCCACGAGCTCGGGCCGCTGGCTCTACTGGTCGACCGCGCCGTCGTCATGCGCGACGGGCGCAAGGCGTACGACGGCCCTCCCCTCTCCGATGCTGACGTCCACGCCCAGGGCTTCGACGCCGGGCACGTCCACTGCGACGACGCTTCGACCCCCAAGCCGAACGCCGCCGTCCCGACCCCACTCAAGGAGCTCTGATGACTCTCCTCGAGCTCTTCTCGGTGCCGTTCATGCAGCGGGCCCTGATCGCGGCGTTCCTCGTCGGGATCGCCGCGCCGGCGGTCGGCACCTACATCGTGCAGCGACGACTGGCGCTGATGGGCGACGGCATCGGTCACGTCGCCGTCACCGGCGTCGCGATCGGCCTGTGGACCCAGACCTCACCGACCTGGGCCGCGGTGGTCGTGGCCATCGCCGGCGCCGTGGTCATCGAGATCGTGCGCGAGCGCGGCCACGCCGAAGGTGACGTCGCCCTGGCGATGCTCTTCTACGGCGGGCTCGCCGGCGGCGTCTTCGTCACCGGGCTCGCCGGCACCGGCGCCTCCCGGCTCCAGGAGTTCCTCTTCGGCTCGATCCTGACCATCTCGGTCGACGACCTGCTCGTGACGATGGCCCTCGCGGTCGTGCTGATCGTGATCTGCGTCGGCCTCTCGCCGCAGCTGTTCGCGGTCTCCCAGGACGCCGACTACGCGAAGGTCGCCGGGCTGCCGGTGCGGTTCTACTCCATCCTCGTCGCCGTGCTCGCTGCCCTGAGCGTGGTGATCGCGATGCGCACCGTCGGGCTGCTGCTCGTCTCCGCTCTCATGGTCGTACCGGTCGCGATCGTGCAGCAGCTGACCCGGTCGTTCCGGATGACCCTGCTCGGCGCGATGGGCGCCGGCCTGGTCGCCTCGGTGGGCGGCCTCGGGCTGGCAGCCGCGCTCTCCCGCACCGGCGCCAACGTCCAGCCCGGCCCCAGCATCGTGCTGGTCGCGCTGGCCGGGTTCTTCCTGGTCTGGCCGATCGGCGCGTGGCTACGCCGCCGTCGGGCGCTGGTGGCGCCGTTCCCTGAGACCGCGCCCGTGGAGAAGCCGGTCGACGAGGAACACCCGCACCACCACGGAGAGAAGTGCGGTCACGTAGCGGTCGAGCACGGCGACCACGTCGACTACATCCACGACGGCCACCGGCACGCGGCGCACGTCGGCGCGGAGGGAGAGCACTATGACGAGCACTGAACCTTCGGCGGCTGACACTGCCGGAGCTCTGCGCCCCACCAAGCAGCGGCTCGCCGTGGCCGAGGCGCTACGGACGTACGACGGCTTCCACTCGGCCCAGGAGATCCACTCCCGTCTCGATGGCACCGTCGGCCTGGCAACGGTCTACCGCACGCTGACCGCGCTGGCCGAGGCCGGCGCGGTGGACGCGATGCGCTCCGAGGACGGCGAGACGATCTATCGTCGCTGCTCCGACACGCATCACCATCACCTGGTCTGCCGTCAGTGCGGCCGCACCGTCGAGGTCGAGGGCCCTGCCGTCGAGCGCTGGACCAAGACCATGGCCGAGGACAACGGCTTCACCGACGTCTCCCACACCCTGGAGATCTTCGGCACCTGCACCGACTGCCGTTAGAGCTGGACCGGGTTCGGCAGCGCGCCGCCGTAGCGGCGGTCCCGGGAGGCGTACGTCTCGATGGCGTGCCACAGGTGGCGACGGTCGACGTCGGGCCACAGCACGTCGGTGAAGACAAACTCGGAATAAGCCGCCTGCCAGAGCATGTAGTTGGACAGCCGCTGCTCACCGGAGGTGCGCCAGATGAGGTCGGCGTCGGGGAGGTCGGGGACGTAGAGGTAGCGCTCGAAGGTCTTCTCGGTGATCTTCTCCGGACGCAGCTTCCCGGCGCGTACGTCCTCCCCCATCCGCCGCACGGCGTCGGTGAGCTCGGCGCGACCGCCGTAGTTGACGCACATCGTCAGCGTGCAGACGGTGTTGTCCTTCGTCATCTCCTCGGCGATCTTCAGCTCGTTGATGACGGACTTCCACAGCCGCGGCGCGCGACCGGCCCAACGCACCCGGACCCCGAGCTCGTTCATCTCGTCGCGGCGGCGGCGGATGACGTCGCGGTTGAAGCCCATCAGGAACTTCACCTCGTCGGGCGAGCGCGACCAGTTCTCGGTGGAGAACGCGTAGGCGGAGATGGCCTTCACGCCGATCTCGATGGCTCCTTCGACGACGTCGAAGAGCGAGGACTCACCCTCTTCGTGGCCCTTGGTCCGGGGGAGGCCACGCTCCTTGGCCCATCGGCCGTTGCCGTCCATGATGATCGCCACGTGGTGCGGGACGAGGTCCTTGGGGACCGGGGGCGGGGTAGCCCCGGACGGGTGGGGTGTTGGGGTACGGACCGGCTTGCTCACGAGGTGCAACCCTAGTCGGGCGATAGCCAGGAGGCGGCTGCGGCCCGGGAGGCTGCGGCCTGGGCGGGACCATCTGGCGCCGAGGCGCGTCGTACTCCATCTCCTCCGGCCGCCCGGTCGGACCGGGGACGGTCAGCGCGCCGATGATCGTGGTGATCGGCATCGCCAGGACGACCCCGATGCCCGCGGCCATGGTGGCGACGATCTCGCCGGCCATCTGCTCGGTCGTCAGCAGCGAGAGGAACGTGCGGTCGTAGAGCTGGATCACCAGCAGCAGGGTCAGCGCGCTGCCGACGTAGGCGAACACGATCGTGTAGATGGTCGAGGCGACGTGGTCGCGGCCGATCCGCATCGCGCCGCGGAAGACGTCCCAGCGTGAGGTGTCCGGGCCGGCGGCACGCAGCTCCCACACCGCGGAGGCCTGGGTGATGGTGACGTCGTTGAGCGCGCCGAGGCCGGCGATGATCACCGCAGCGACCAGCAGGGTCTGCAGGTCGAGCGCGGCGTCGAGCGAGGAGAGCGTCTGGCCGCTCTCCGAGCCCAGCCCGCTGAGCCGGCTGGCGCCGATCGCGAAGGTGCCGATCAGCGCGGTCACCGCGACCCCGGCGAGGGTGCCGGCGAGCGCCACCGAGGTACGCACCGAGAACCCGTGGGTCGTGTAGAGCACCACGTAGAGGATCAGCACCGAGGAGACCAGCGCGACCCACGCCGCGGGCTCGCCAGAGAGCAGCGCGGGCAGCAGGAACAGCCACACCACCGCTCCCGCGAACCCCAGACCGAGCACCGCCATCAGCCCGCGCAGGCGCGCGACGGCGACGACGCACGCGACGAAGAGGCCGACCAGCAGGAGCAGCGGCGGCCCGCGCTTGACGTCGAAGAAGGCGTACGTCGCCTCCCCCTCCTTCTCGGTGCGGGAGAGCTCCACCTCGTCGCCGGTCTCGAGCCCGGAGCGGGCCATCGGGGTCGAGATCTCCACCGCCACCTCGGTGCCGGTGTCGGGTCCGCTGGTGAGCGTCGCGGCGGCTGTGTTGCAGCCCTTGGGCGTGCCCTCGGCGCTGCACGGCTCGGCGACCGAGGTCACCTCGGCCGTCTCGAAGACGACGCCGTCGGCGACGAACTCCTGCGACCCCTGGAGCTTCTCGACCGCGGCACGGTCGGGCCACCACAGGGCCACTCCGACGAGGGTGATGACGGCCACGAGCACGAGCGAGACGGTCAGCACCAGCCGCGGCAGGGCCTCGACCTCCACCTCGGCGTCGTGCCCACCGTGGGAGTGGCCGTGGGAGTGGGCCATCGTTCCTCAGCTCTCGACGTATTCCAGCGAGCGCAGGTTGCGGTCCAGATGCCAGGAGAGGTACGCAGCGACCAACCCGCTCGCCTGCCTGCTGGTCCGGTCCTCGGCGCCGCCGACGGTATCCCAGTCACCTGAGAGCAGCGCACCGAGGTGACCGAGCGTCTCGGGCGAGGGCGTCGCCGAGCCCGGCACCCGGCAGGTCGTGCACAGCGCGCCACCCATGGACACGTTGAACCACCGGTGCGGCCCCTCCAACCCGCAGCGCGCGCAGGCCTCGAAGCTCGGCGCGTAGCCGGCGACGGCCAGCGAGCGGAGCAGGTAGGAGTCGAGGACGTGGCGGGGAAGCCGGTCGCCCTGGGCGAGAACCCGCAGCCCGCCGACGAGCAGCAGATACTGCTGCGGCGCCGGCTCGCCCTCCTCGTGGACCAGCCGGTCGGCGGTCTCGAGCATCGCGGTGCCGGCGGTGTAGCGGTCGTAGTCCAGCCCGATCCCGGCATGGAACAGGGTGAGGGTCTCGGCCTGGGTGATCGTGTCGAGGTTGCGCCCCTCGGCGAACTGCAGGTCGACGTGGGTGAACGGCTCCAGCCGCGAACCCCATCGCGAGGTGGTGCGCCGCACGCCCTTCGCCACCGCACGCACCCGTCCGTGGTGGCGGGTGAGCATGGTGATGATGCGATCAGCCTCACCAAGCTTGTGGGTGCGAAGCACGATGGCCTCGTCGCGGTAGAGGGGCACGACCCCATTCTGCCGCGCGGCACCGACAACCACGGCAGCGACAGACCGACTGATGGCCCACATGACGGCAACGAGGCGTGTGGGTCGTCGCCTTTGGTGGATGCGTCTCCTATCGTGCCGGTCATGAGCTCAACAGGCATCGCGACCGTGCCGACCCGCCCCGCGCGCGACGACCGCGAGCCCGGCACCGCCGCCGGACCGCCGGTCACCGTCGTCGACTGGCTGATGCTGGTGCTTGCCATCTTCTCGGTCGCGGCGGCCGTGTGGGTGACGTTCTGGGACGTGTCGCAAGTCTGGTACGACCGGGTCGTCACCGCCGACTACGTCGTGTGCGCCATCTTCGCCATCGAGTTCGCGTGGCGCTGGCGCCGCTCAGGGCTCGGCTGGAAGTTCCCGCTGATGTACTGGTACGAGCTGCTCGGCATGATCCCGCTCGGCGTCGCCGCCAGCCCCGCCTTCCGCAGCCTCCGGCTGCTGCGGATCGTGCTCATTCTGCTCAGGCTGATGCGCGCCGCCGACCGTGCCTTCGGCGACCGGGTATCGGCGTACGTGGTGGGGAGGTTCTCCGGCGCAATCGTCAACGCGATCCGGAAGCCGATCACGGTCGCGGTGCTCGACGAGGTGATCGCGGTGATCCAGACCGGCAACTACACCCGGCACATCTCCAGCGCGATCGAGGAGAACCGCGCCGAGATCGACACCCTCATCATCGACCTCATCCGTCAGGACCAGGCAGCCGGGAAGCTGAGGTACCTCCCCTTCCACGACGACGTCGTCCGGCTGGTGGCCGACACGGTGCTACGCCTGGTCGACCAGGGCCTGGCCGACCCGCGGGTCCACGAGATCATCTCCGACGCCATCCGCGAGTCCGCCAAGGAGCTGCGGGAGAACATCGGCTCGGACCACCACTCCGCGGTCAAGCGGGATCAGGAGCGGTTCGGCAAGTAGGTCTCGATTTCTTTGCGAAACCCGCTGAAGTAGGTGTCACCGCAGTCCACCGGGCCGGATTCAGGGCATGATTCCGCCATGAGCGCGACCTTCCCGACCAGTCTCGGGCGGCTACAACAGGTCCGCCACATCGGCGCCGGCGCTTTCGCCTCCGTGTGGCTCTACTACGACCCCGATCTCGACTCCCACGTCGCGGTCAAGGCGCTCTCCCCCGGGTGGGTGTCGAACCCAGAGATCCACAAGCGCTTCCTCCAGGAGGCACGGCTGCTCCGCTCGGTCGACTCGCCCCATGTCGTGCGTGTCTACGACATCGGCCAGACGAGCACCGGCATCCCCTTCTTCGTGATGTCGTACGCCGACGGCGGCTCGGTCGCCGACCTGCTCAAGCGCTCCCCGGGCGGCCTGGACGTGCACGAGGTCGCCGACATCGTCGCGCAGGCCGCAGACGGACTCATGGCGTTGAAGGCTCGCGGGGTGATCCACCGCGACATCAAGCCCGCCAACCTGCTGCTCACCTCCGAGACCTCCGGCGGCACCGCGGGCGCTCGCCGGGTGATGATCGCCGACCTCGGCGTGGCCCGCTCGCTCGACTCGCTCAACGAGGTCACCCGCGACATCGGCACCCCGTCCTACATGGCGCCCGAGCAGCTCGACCCGTCACTGCCGATCGACCACCGCGCCGACGTACGAGCCCTGGGCGCGGTCGCCTGGGCACTGCTCGCCGGCCGCTCCCCCGCCCCCGCTCTCGGGCTCACCTCCCGGGTGCCCGAGGCAGGTTCCGTACGTCCCCTCCCGGCCCCGATCAGCCAGGCCATTGCCCGGGCACTCGAGCCCCGGGCCGAGGACCGCTGGCCCGACGCGCGCTCGTTCGCCGACGGGCTCCGCAGCGCGGTCAAGGGCACCCCCGTCACCCCCGGACCACAGCCTCACTCCGCGCCCCAGCCTCCCCCGCCCACCTCGCCGTGGCAGAAGTCGGCAGCCCCGCCCAGCGGGCCGCCGAGCGGTCCACCCAGCGGCCCGCCGACCGGATCGCCCTTCGAGCAGCCCACGACGGTGCCCACGAGCATCGCGACGCAGCACCCGCCGAAGCGGAAGCGCACCGGGCTCCTGGTCGGTGGCCTGGCCGCGGTGGTGGTCGTCGGGCTCGTCGCAGGGCTGATCTTCTTCATGACCAATGGGGGAAGCGACGTACCCGAGGCCGGTGAGTGCCGCAATCTCGACTACGCCGCGGCGACCGAGTTCGTCGACGAGACGGAGCCGGTGGACTGCGCCGAGCCGCACACGCTCTACACCTTCCACGTCGCCACCGACGTGAAGGCCTACAACGACAACGAGGCCGCCGGGGCCGCCTGCTTCACCCGCCTGGAGACCGGCCTCGGACTGCACCCCGAGACGCTGGCCCGCACCGCCTACATCGTGAGCTGGTACTGGCCCTCGGAGGCCACCTGGAACGACGGCGACCGCTATGTACGATGCGATGTCGGGGTGACGGTCCAGGGGGCGCCGATGATCGACCTGCCCGAGGACCCGGTGCCCGACCCGTTCCCGGCCGACCTGCGGGCCTGCATCGACAGCAAGATCGACAAGGTCGTCCGCTGCGGGACCACCCACGACTACATCGTCGTCGACACCTTCGAGATGACCGGCGACACCTACCCCGAGCAGAGCGAGACCAACGTCCAGGGGCTGGGCGGCTGTCCGACGGACGCGACGATGTTCAAGGCGCCGTTCCGGACCGCCTGGATGGCCGGCAGCCGCCTGGGACTCTGCGCGAAGTACGACGTCGAGTCCTAGGAGTTCCTAGGAGATCAGTGGCGCCAGCCGCCTGACCGCCTCCCGGAGGCGGTCAGGGGTCGTCGCCGCGTAGCCGATCACCAGGCCCGGCGGACCGTCACCCTCGCGGTGCCGGCTCAACGGGTGGACGGCGATGCCCGCCTCGAGCGCGGCCGTGGCGAGAGCCGCGTCGTCGACTCCCTCGGGCAGCGTCGCCAGGACGTGCAGTCCAGCCGCGACGCCGCCGACCCGAACGGCAGGCAGGTGCTCGGCGAGCGCCTCGAGCAGGGCGTCGCGGCGAGCCTTGTGTCGCTGCCGAACCAGTCTCAGGTGCCGCTCGAAGGCACCCGAGGTGAGCATCCGCGCCAGGGTGATCTGGGGTAGCGCCGGGCTGGCCAGATCGAGCCAGTAGCGCGCCTCGACCAGCTCCTCCTGCATGCCGGACGGGGCGACCAGCCAGCCGATCCGCATCGCGGGCGCGAGCGTCTTGGAGACGCTGCCGAGATGGACGATCCGGTCGGGTGCGAGCACCTTCACGGCCGCGACCGGCGGCCGGTCGTAGCGGTGCTCGGCGTCGTAGTCGTCCTCGATCACCAGCCGGTGCGGCACCGCCCGAACCCACTCGACCAGCTCCCGGCGCCGCTGCGGGGAGAGCACGACCCCGGTCGGGAACTGGTGTGCGGGCGTGACCACGACGGCATCGACACCGCTGGCATCGAGCGCCGCGACGTCCAGGCCATCACCGTCCACCGGCACCGGGACCGTCGTCATCCCCCACCGCTGCAGGTGCACGCGGCCGCCGTACGATCCCGGCTCCTCGAAGCCGACCCTGGTCCGGCCGCGCTCCTCCAGCCAGCGCGCCAGGAGCACGAGCCCCTGGGCGACGCCGTTGATCACCAGGATCTCGTCGGGCGAGACCGTGAGGCCGCGGGTGCGGCCCAGCCAGACCGCGAGCGCCTCCCGCAGCACCGGCACGCCGCGCGGGTCGCCGTAGCCGAGGTCGGCGCTGCCGATCTCGGCGAGCACCTCCCGCGACGCCTTCGCCCACGCGGCCCGTGGAAAGGCCGAGAGGTCGGGCACTCCCGGGGAGAGGTCCAGGTCGGGAGTCGGCAGCCGAGTGGCGGCACCGAGGCGGCGTACGGCTCCGGGGACCGCGCTCACCCGCGTGCCCCCGCCGCTGCGGGCCGAGAGCAGCCCCTCGTCGGTGAGTCGCTGGTACGCCTCGACCACCACCCCGCGCGAGACGCCGAGCTGGGTGGCGAGGGTGCGCGATGCCGGCACCCGGGCCCCGACCGCGAGCCGGCCGTCGGCGACCGCGTCGCGCAGCGCACCGGTGAGCCAGGCCGCCAGCCCACCCGGCGGCACTCCGGTCGAGTCGAGCTGGAGGAAGTCCGCACCGGTCATTTGGTCCACTCTGCCACGTCTGGTTTGGATCTGTCTGCCAGACCAAGTTCGGGCGAACCTCGTAGACATGACCACCGAAGCCCTCCCACACCCCGATACCGCCGGCGGAGCAGCACCGAACCGCGGCACCCTGCTCGGCATCGTCTTCGCCGCGGCCGGGATGGTCTGCGTCGGCAGCAGCGTCGCCGTCTCGGCCGCGATCACCGATGCCCCGCTCTTCACCCTTCAGAGCGTCCGGTACGCCCTCGCCGCCCTCCTCCTGCTCGCCGTCGCGCGGGTCACCGGCTGGCGGGTGCCACGGCCGCGAGGTCGCGAGTGGCTCTGGCTGGCCGGGGTGGCGACCGCCGGCCTGGTGCTCTTCAACGTCGGTGTCGTCCGCGGTGTCGCCCACGCCGAGCCGGCGGTGATCGGCGTCGCCGTCGCCGCGGTCCCGATGCTGCTGGCGGTCGTCCCGGCGGTCGCGACCCGCACCCTCCCGGCTCGCACGGTGATCATCGGGGCCATGGTCGTGACCGCGGGGGCCGTCGTGGTCGAGGGCTTCGGGAGGACCGATGCGGCCGGGGTCGGCTACGCGCTCCTGGTGCTGGTCTGCGAGGCGGGCTTCACGCTCCTGGCGGTGCCCGTCCTTCCGCGCTTGGGCGCGTTCGGCGTCTCGTTCCACTCGGTGTGGATGGCCACCGCCGGGATGGCCGTCATCGGTGTCGCCACCGAGGGACCGGCCGCCGTCACCACGCTCGACACCGTCGACCTGCTCGCGGCGCTCCACCTGGCCGCGGTCGTCACCACGCTGGCGTTCCTGCTCTGGTTCACCGCGGTCAAGCGCCTCGGCTCCGGCCGCGCCGGCCTGCTGACCGGCGTCGTGCCCGTGTCCGCGGCCGCCCTCGGCGTACCCCTCAACGGCATCGTGCCCGGCCCGATGGTGTGGGTGGGCACGGCGGTGGTCGCGCTGGGCCTGGTGATCGGGCTGCGCGGGTCGCCGCTGCGGGGTCGCCCCCGCAGCGGCGCCGAGGTCAGCCGCGCGGGATCGTGACCGCCTGGGCGCGGTTGGCCGCGCAGACGACGGCCCGCAGGGAGGCGGTGACGATGTTCTCGTGGATGCCGATGCCCCACACGATCTCGCCGGCGATCTCACACTCGACGTACGCAGCCGCAGCCGCGTCGCCACCGGCGGAGAGCGCGTGCTCGGCGTAGTCGAGGACCCGGATCTCGGCGCCGGCATCCTTCAGCGCGTCGACGAACGCGGCCACCGGGCCGTTGCCGACGCCCTTGTAGGTGCGCTCCTCACCGCGCACCCGCAGGTCGACGACCTGCTCGTCGCCGCCCTCGGCGTCGGTCACCGAGGACCAGCTCTCCAGGGCGTACGGCTCCTCGCGCTCGAGGTACTCGGCGGAGAAGATCGACCAGATCTCCTCGGGGCTGACCTCGCCACCCTCGGAGTCGGTGTGCTGCTGGACCACGCGGCTGAACTCGATCTGCGCGCGACGCGGCAGGTCCAGGGAGTGCTCGGTCTTGAGCAGGTAGGCCACGCCGCCCTTGCCGGACTGGCTGTTGACCCGGATGACGGCCTCGTAGGTGCGGCCGACGTCCTTGGGGTCGATGGGCAGGTAGGGCGCCTCCCACGGGATCTCGCTGGTCGGCTTGCCGGCCTCGGCGGCGATCCGGTCGAGGTCCTCCAGGCCCTTCTTGATGGCGTCCTGGTGGGAGCCGGAGAAGGCGGTGTAGACCAGGTCGCCGGCGTAGGGGTGGCGCGGGTGGACGTTGATGTTGGTGACGTACTCGACCGTGCGGCGGATCTCGTCGATGCCGCCGCCGACGGTGAAGTCGATCTGCGGGTCGATGCCCTGGGAGAAGAGGTTCATGCCCAGGGTGACCAGGTCGACGTTGCCGGTGCGCTCACCGTGGCCGAACAGGCAGCCCTCGACGCGGTCGGCGCCGGCCATCAGGCCGAGCTCGGTGGCCGCGACCGCGGTGCCGCGGTCGTTGTGCGGGTGGAGGCTGATCGCGGAGTGCTCGCGGCGGGTCAGGCCCCGGCCGAAGTACTCGATCTGGTCGGCATAGGTGTTCGGGGTGGACATCTCCACGGTGGCGGGCAGGTTGAGGATGATCTCCCGGCCGGCCTCCGGCTGCCACACGTCCGAGACCCGCTCACAGACCTCGAGTGCGTAGTCGGTGTCGGTCTGGGTGAAGATCTCCGGGCTGTACTGGTATCCGAAGTCCTCGGTGCCGATCAGCTCGGGGACGTGCTCCTCGGCGTACTTCATCACCAGCTCGGTGCCGCGCACGGCGATCCCGATGCACTCGGCCGGGGTCACGTTGAACACGACCCGGCGGAACAGCTCGGCGGTGGCGTTGTAGAGGTGGATCGTGGCGCGCGGGGCGCCGGCGATCGACTCCGCGGTGCGTGAGATGAGGTCCTCGCGGGCCTGGGTCAGGACCGAGATCTGTACGTCATCGGGGATCCGGTCGTCCTCGATCAGCTTGCGCACGAAGTCGAAGTCGGTCTGCGACGCCGACGGGAAGCCGACCTCGATCTCCTTGTAGCCCATCGCGACCAGCAGCTCGAACATCCGCAGCTTGCGGGCCGGCGTCATCGGGTCGATCAGGGCCTGGTTGCCGTCACGCAGGTCGGTGGAGAGCCAGCGCGGAGCCTTGGTGATCTTCTTGGCGGGCCAGGTGCGATCAGGTACGTCGACGGGCACGAAGGCGCGATAGCGCTCGTGCGGCATCCCCGACGGCTTCTGCTGATTGCTGGAGTTGCTCAGGTTGGTCATGCGGAATCCTCAACAGATGGAAGCGAGTGCCGGCGCACGTCGAACCTCCGCAGCGAGGGAGTCCGGCTTTCTCAGACCCCGCTGCGGCAGCTAAGGAGGAGGCTGCGCATCATGACTCGGTAACAATAACAGAACAGAACTGGCAGACTGACCGGGCAGGCGATTGATCCTCAACACTGAGACAGAAGTGACGACGAAGGGGAGGAACGGGCGTGGCCCAACTGGCAGAGCTCACGGTCGAGGAGTCCTGGCGGCTCGCGGCGGACATCCAGGTCTCCCGGATCGGCTGGAACGGCCCGCGCGGCCCGGTGGTGCTGCCGGTCAACCACGTCGTGCACGAGGAGGCCCTCTGGATCCGCACCTCGGCCCACTCCTCGATGGCCGAGCAGATCGACGAGAGCGCCGTCGCGCTGCTGGTCGACGACCTCGACCCCGACACCCATGTGGGCTGGTCGGCGCTGTTCAAGGGCCGCGCGGAGATCCTCTACCGCGAGGACCAGATCCCCGACCTCGTCAAAAACCTCCACCCCTGGCCGGCCGGCCCTCGTCCGTTGTGGGTGCGGCTGCGCCCCAAGGAGGTCACCGGCCGCCGCCTGGGCGCTGACGGCTGATGCCTCGCCTGCTCGTCGTCCACCACTCCCCCACCCGGTCGCTGCGGCGCCTGACCGATGCGGTGGTCTCCGGCGCCAACGATCCCGAGATCGAGGGGGTCGAGGTCGTCGTACGTCCCGCCCTGGAGGCGACGGCCGACGACGTCCTGGCCGCCGACGGATACGTGCTCGGCACGAGCGCCAACTTCGGCTACATGTCGGGCGCCCTGAAGCACTTCTTCGACTCGACCTTCCTGGCCGTCGGTGGCGCGCTCGCCCCCTCCGGGGCAGCAGGCGAGTCAGAGGGCGAGACCGCCAAGCGCCCCTACGGCCTCTACGTCCACGGCCGCTACGACACCACCGGCGCGATCCGCTCGGTGCAGTCCATCGTCGGAGCGCTCGGGTGGGCCCAGTCCTACGACATCCTCGACGTCTTGGGAGACGTCGAGGACGTGCATGTCGAGGCGGCGTACGAGCTGGGAGCCACGCTGGCCGCGGTCCTCGACTGATTGTCCTTTCGGTCTGCTCATGGATTCGCAAGTAGAGTCGATCCCCGTGATCGGCCATACCCCCAGACGTACGACATCTCTGTCGCTCCTGATCGTGGTGCTCGCCGTCCTCGCGCTCAGCGGGTGCGGCGGCGATCGGGCTGCCGCCAAGGGCGAGGACCCGAAGCAGGTGGACTCAACCACGCTGCCCGAGGTCGGCAAGTGCCGCAACCTCACCCACGAGGATGTCGCCGAGGCCTACAACTTCGACAAGTACGTCGGCTGCGACGAGCCGCACAACGCCGAGACCTTCGGCGCCGGACCGCTTCCGGACGAGTTCAAGGACGCGGAGTACGGCGACGAGAAGGTCAACGAGTGGGCCTTCAGCCAGTGCCGCAAGCTGCTGGAGAAGTATGTCGGCACCAACCAGAGCCTGCTGATGCGCTCGATGCTCTCCCACGTCTACTTCGGCCCCTCGGAGAAGGCCTGGGACGAGGGCGCGCGCTGGATCCGCTGCGACGTGGTCGGCGGCGGCCAGCAGGGCGCCGAGTACGTCGACCTGCCGACCACCACCCGCAACCTCCTCAAGGTCAAGAACATCGAGGACATCGAGGACCGTTGGATGGTGTGCGCGCAGGGCAAGACGGTCACCTCCGCGAAGGTGCCCTGCTCCGAGCCGCACCAGATGCGGGCGGTGACGACCATCAAGCTGGGCGAGGACAAGACCAAGTTCCTCGGCGTCGCGGAGTCGAAGAAGAAGGCCTCGCAGTACTGCAAGGGCTCGGTCCAGGCCTGGTTGGGTTACCCGGAAAGCTTCGACTACGGGTACACATGGTTTGGAGAGAAGGAGTGGAACGCCGGCAACCGCTGGGCGGTCTGCTGGGCGGTGACCGAGGAGTGAGCATGCGAGACACGCTGAAGCGGGGCCCGAAGCGATCGGCGCCGTTGTGGGGGGCTCTCGTCGTCGTGGGGGCCATGGCTCTCGCCGGTTGCGGTGGCGGCGAGCCGAAGTCGGCTCCGTCACCCTCGTCGGCGCCTCCGTCCGCCTCCGCGTCTGCGGCTCCGTCCCCGAAGGAGGGGGCCTGCTACAACCTCACCTACGACGAGGCGCTGGCCCCGACCGCCGGCGGCACCGCGGTCTCCTGCAAGGGCAAGCACACCACCCAGACGTACGCCGTGGGCCGGCTGAAGAACGTCGTCGACGGCCACCTCATCGCGGTCGACTCGGAGCAGGTCGCGGCCCAGGTCGCCGAAGCGTGCCCCAACAAGGTCACCAAGTACCTCGGTGGCGACGCCGACGACCTGCGTCTCTCGATGCTGCGCCCGGTCTGGTTCACGCCGACGATCAAGGAGTCCGAGGCTGGCGCCAACTGGTTCCGCTGCGACGTCATCGGCATCGCCGGCCCCAACGCCCTGATGACCCTCAAGGGCAACATGAAGGGCGTCCTGGGCGACTCCGACACCGCCGAGCCGTTCCGGATGTGCGGCACGGCCTCGCCGAAGTCCGAATCCTTCAAGCGCGTCCCGTGCTCCCTCAAGCACACCTGGCGGGCGCTGTCGGTCATCGACCTCGGCTCCGGGAAGTACCCCGGCGAGGCGAAGGTCAACAGCGCCGGCGCCGAGGACTGCAAGGCCGCTGCCGCCGAGGTCGCCGACGACCCGCTCAAGTACGAGTGGTCCTGGGAGTTCCCCAGCGCCGAGCAGTGGCAGGGCGGGCAGACGTACGGGATCTGCTGGGCGCCGAGCTAGGGCGGATGGAATACCCGGTTAACCGGGTATTCCTGCACTTCTCGGGCATTGCAACACCTGAGAAGTGCAGGAAAGACCGGAGCGCTGTGACCGGTGAGACGCCTGGGACTAGAACCCGAGCTTGCGCAGCTGCCGCGGATCGCGCTGCCAGTCCTTGGCGATCTTGACGTGCAGGTCGAGGTAGACCGGCATACCGAGCAGCTCCTTGATCTGCAGGCGCGCGCGCTGGCCGACGTCCTTGAGGCGTGAGCCCTTGTGGCCGATCACGATGCCCTTCTGGGAGTCGCGCTCGACGTACAGGAAGGCGTGGATGTCCATCAGCGGCTTGTCCTCCGGACGGTCCTCACGCAGCCGCATCTCCTCGACGACGACGGCGATGGAGTGCGGGAGCTCGTCGCGTACGCCTTCCAGGGCTGCCTCGCGGATGAGCTCGGCGATGATGATCTCCTCGGGAGAGTCGGTGAGCTCGCCGTCGGGGTAGAGCGGCGGCCCCTCGGGGAGGAGCTTGATCAGCAGGTCGCCGAGGAGGTCGACCTGGTCGCCGGCGACGCTGGAGACCGGGACGATCTCGGCCCACTCGATGCCGAGCTCGACCCCGAGGGTCTGGATCGACATCAGGTGCTCGCCGATCTGCTCGGGGGTGGCGAGGTCGGTCTTGGTGGCGATCGCGACCCGCTTGATGCCCTTCTTGAGCTTATTGGCGTTCTCCGCGATCCGGCGGTCACCGGGGCCGATCTTCTCGTTGCACGGGAAGCAGATCGCGACCACGTCGACCTCGGTCCAGGTGGCCTCGACCAGGTCGTTGAGGCGCTCGCCGAGCAGCGTACGCGGCCGGTGGATGCCCGGGGTGTCGACCAGGATCAGCTGGCCGTCGGGCCGGTGGACGATGCCCTTGACCACGGTGCGGGTGGTCTGCGGCTTGTCGGAGGTGATCGCCACCTTGGTGCCGACCAGCGCGTTGGTCAGGGTGGACTTGCCCGCGTTGGGGCGTCCGACGAACGACACGAAGCCGCTCCGGAAAGCTGGCTCGGTCACTGTTGCTGCTCCTGTTGCTCGTCGTATCGCTGCCAGATCTGCTCATCGGTGAGCCCCTGGGCCTTGCCCTCACGCCACACCGGTCCGGGATCGACCGCGCGCGGCTGCCGCTTCTGGCCGCCACCGCGCCAGTAGCCCATCACGTCGTAGGCGTGCGAGTCGAGCTTCCGCTCGCGCATCAGATGCTTGCGGATCGCCCGCATCTGGCTGGACTCACCGGCCATCCAGAAGTAGCCGTCGCCTTCGGGCCACTCGATCTTCTCCACGGCCGCCGCCAGGTCGGAGGAGGTCTCCGACGGCGGCGTCGACCAGGTGACCTCGGCGGTCTCCGGGAGATATCCGGGCAGGTCGTCGGCGGTCTCGGCCCAGATTCGCGTCGGCAGCGAAGTGGTCTCGGCGATCCGCGCCATGGCCGGCATCGCGGTCAGATCGCCGACCAGCAGCAGCCATTGTGCGCCGTCGGGCGCGGCGTAGGAGCCCTTGGGCTCGGTGATCGTGACCGTCTGCCCCACGGGATCGGTGCGCGTAGCCCACTCGGTCACCAGACCGACGTCGTGGACGACGACGTCGAGGGTCAGCTCGCCACCCTGCCACGACCGCACGGTGTAGTAGCGCGACTGGAACTGCCCCGGGACGATCAGCCCGACCCATTCGTCGGGGATCCCGGTGGAATCGAACCCGGCCAGGCCGGGACCGCCGAGCACCAGACGTACGAGGTGGGGCGTGATCTGCTCGCGCCGCAGCACCTCCGCGGCGTACTGCTGGGCCTTGACACTCATCGCCTCAAGGTTATCCGCGCAGACGCGGCCCGCCCGCATCAGCGCCGCACTCATTCGTGGCTGATGGCGAGCAGAGCCTCTCGAGTCGCGTCGTCGGCCGGGAACATCGCCTCCACCGCGATCTCGTCGACCGTCACGTCACGAGGCGCGCCGATCACGGAGAGGACGTAGAGGAAGGACAGATCTCCGAGGCTCGTACGCAGCAGCAGCGGCAGCACCGGCAAGGCGCCGTCCCTCGCCGTGACCGCCGGCGCCTCCACCTCGGCTCCGGGCGGTGCCGGATATCCCTCCACGTCTTCGAGGAGCTCGACGAGGCCATCGGCCGCGGTGCGGTCGAGCTGCCGGCGGATGCGGCCGACGACGTGGGCCCGCCACTGCGTGTAGTTGCGCACCTGCGCCGCCAGGCCGTCGGGATGCAACGTCGCGCGCAGCATGTTGAGCCGCGGCTGCCGCAGCGCGTCCGGCAGCGGAGCCAGGAAGAGCTCCATGGGCCGGTTGGTCGCCACCATGTCCCAGCGGACGTCGACAGCGCAGGCCGGATAGGGCTCGTGGGCGGTGAGCACCGCCTCGACGGCGGACCTGGCGACCCCGAGGTCGTCGAGCGGTCGCTCCTGGTAGACGGGCGCGAACCCAGCCGCGAGATAGAGCCGGTTGCGCTCGCGCAGCGGCACCTCGAGCTCCTCGCAGAGCCGCTCGATCATCGTCCGGCTCGGGCCCGACCGTCCCGTCTCGATGAAGCTGAGATGGCGGGCCGACACGTCGGCCGCGATCGCCACCTCGAGCTGCGAGCGACGGCGCCGCTCGCGCCAGTCCCGAAGCAGCTCTCCGACGCTCAGCTGGGCCGTTGTCATGCACCCAGGCTGCCGGGCGGAGCGCGGCGCGGCAACTACCCAAGAGGTAATCGACAGGGCTCACCCGAAGGCGGATCGTCTTGGCCATGACGACTGAAACCACACCCCGTTCACCTGCCGCCACCGCCGAGGCGTACGTCTCGTTCTGGAACCTCTCCGCCGAGGAGCAGCGCACCCTCGGCGCCACCCTGTTCGCCGACGACGTCGCTCGCTCCACCCCGATCGGCGAGTCCGCGGGCCTCGAGGCGCTGATCGACTTCACCCGCCAGTTCACCGAGGGAGTCGGTGACTACACGTTCATGGCCCGCGCCGAGCCCGACTCGCACCACAAGCACGTCCGGGTGCGCTGGGAGATCCGCAAGGAGGAGGGCTCGTTCGCCGAGGGCACCGACGTCCTCGATCTGGACGGGTCCGGACGGATCGCCGCGATCACCGCGTTCATCGATCGCGCCCCCGACGGCTTCGATCCCGACGCCCACCACGAGGAGGACTGACGTGTTCCTGATCGAGATCGCCGCTCCCGCCGGAGCGCTCACCGACGGCGACCGAGCGACGCTGACAAAGGCGGTGACGTCGCTCCTCAACGAGGGCGTCAGCGCGCCGGAGGAGACCATGGCTCGAGGCCGGGCGGTGACCCACATCGCCTTTCGCGAGCTCGCCGGATGGACCACCGGTGACGGGAGGTGGAGCCCGCCGGCCCCGCCGCCGCTGGTCATCACGGCCACCGTTCCCGAGGCTTGGCGGGAGGAGATGTCTCGCCCGTTGTCCGGCGCCATCCGTGCCGGCGTACGCAGACTCGACCGCCACCACGGCTGGACCAGGCCGGGCGGGCACCTCTGGATCAACCTCGTCGGGATCGCGGACGGCAGCATCGGGCTCAACGGCAGCCCCGCGACGGCAGACGACCTGACGAGCTGGATGACCGAGGAGTTCCGTACGCGACACAGCGCGGGCGGCGAGGTCGACCTCCCCGAGGGCGTCGTCATCGATCCGATGTGCGGCATGCAGGTCACCCTCGGCCGCGGAGCGATCACGCTGGAGCACGACGGGGAGACCATCGGCTTCTGCGCGGCGTCCTGCCGACGTGCCTACGCCAAGGAGCACGGCGTCCCGGCCTGATCAGGCCGGGCCACCGCCCAGCCCGACCTCGTTGCCGTCAGGATCGCGGAAGATGGTCTTGCGGACCCCGTTGTCGTACGTCTCCTGCGACTCCGGCCGCAGGCCGCGGTCGGCGATCGCGGCGAGGCGGGCGTCCAGGTCGTCGACAAAGAGGGTGACGAAGCCACGGCCCGCGAGCTCCGGCCTCACCTCGACGTAGAGGTAGCCGTGCTCGACCACCTCGAAGACGGCCTCGGCGTCGTTGGGGTAGAAGGCCGGCGGGCCACCGAGCAGCGCCTCGTACCAACGGGCCGCTCGGGCCAGGTCCGCTACCGGAAGTCCGGCGAACAGGTCGGTCATCTCAGAACCTCCAGCGGGTCGCGCCGTAGGGCTCGACGGTCGCGACCGCATGGGCGGAGGTCGCGTCGATGCGGAAGACGTGCCAGGGCGCCGGGCCGGCGCTCTGCGCGTTGAACGGCGCCGTGACGGCCTCGCCCGACTCGTCGACCTCGGCCGGCCAGCCCTCGTCGTCGTGGTAGTGCTTGGCCACGCGCTCGAGCTCGTCGCCGAGGACCCGCGCCACGCGGCCCTCCACGACCAGGTCGAACTCACGGACCGAGAGCGACAGCGCGCAGCGGGGATCGCGGGCGTGGTTGCGGCCACGCCGCGTTCCAGGCCCCGTGACCAGGTAGAAGCTGCCGTCGAGCCAGATCGCGCCGACGGCGTTCACGTGCGGACCGCCGTCGGCGTTGATCGTGCTCACCCAGGTCGTGTAGCGCCCGGGCTCGCCCTCCTGTGACCCAGGCCCCTGGTTGAAGCCTTGGTCCAGTCGAGCGGTCACCTCCGCCCAGGACATCGGCGGGGCGTCGTACATCTCGGCGAGGTTGCGGGTCTCCATGGCGGTGTCTCCTTCGGCTGGTTCAGGACTCTTCACCTGTTCCACGAAGGAGTCACCGCCATTTCGACAGATGTCACGAACTCGATCTAGAAGCTGTGCCGCAGCGGGTAGCCGGAGAGCCCGTCCACCGTCTTGGTGGCGAGCACGTGGTGGAGCTGGATGTTGTTGCGCTCGAAGCCGATCCGGGAACCGGCCATGTAGATGCCCCAGACCTTCGCGGTGCCGAGGCCGACCTCGTTGACGCAGGCGTCCCAGTTGTCGCGGAGGTTGTCGTTCCACGCCGTGAGGGTCTTGGCGTAGTGGACCCGGATGTTCTCGTGGTGCTGCACCTCGAGGTCGGTGTTCTCGATCGCGGACACGATGGTGCCCGAGCCGATCAGCTCGCCGTCGGGGAAGACGTAGCGGTCGATGAAGGCCCCCGCGTTCGCCTTCGAGATGTTGTCGGGACGAGTGATGCAGTGGTTGAGCAGCCGGCCCCCGTCGCGCAGCTTGCTCTTGATGAAGCCGAAGTAGGCCGGGTAGTTGGCCACGCCGATGTGCTCGGTGAGCCCGATGGAGCTGACCGCGTCGAAGTCCCCCTCGACCACGTCGCGGTAGTCGGAGAAGCGCACCTCGGCGACGTCGTCGAGACGATCGGCCTTGATCGCCTTCTGGGCCCAGTTGGCCTGCTCGCGCGAGAGCGTGACACCGAGCGCCTTGACGCCGTAGTGCTTGGCCGCGTGGCGCACCATCCCGCCCCAGCCGCAGCCGATGTCGAGCAGCCGCATGCCGGGCTCGAGCCCGAGCTTGCGGCAGATCAGGTCGTACTTGGCCGCCTGCGCCTCCTCGAGCGTGGCGTCATCGGTCGGGTAGAGCGCACAGGTGTAGGTCATCGACGGGCCGAGGACGTACTCGTAAAAGGTGTTGGAGACGTCGTAGTGGTGGTGGATCGCGTCGGCGTCGCGCTCGGGCGAGTGCCGCGTCCACGGCAGCGCGCTGATCGCGCGACCGGAGAGGTGGCGTACGTTCTCGGCCCGCTGCCGCCATGCCGGCAGGTGCTCCTGCGGCGGTGGCTTGGGCGGGACGAAGTTCTTCGCCCCGAGCGCGCGCACCATGTCGACCGTCTCCCGGGGACTGGGCCGTTTGAAGTCGGTCTTGTCCAGGATCAGGTCCAGGAGCGGGTAGGGATCGCCCGGGTGGATGCCGTGCAGGGCCATGTCACCGCTGACGTAGGCACGTGCCAGCCCCAGATCGCCCGGCGCGGTCAGCAGGAACGCGAGCCCGCGCGGGTTGAGGATCTCCATCCCGAAGGGAGAGTCCCTGTCGCCGGCGACACTGCCGTCGTACGCGGTGAGCTTGATTGGCAGCCCACCCTCGAAGAGTTCGTTGATGGTCTCTGCAATGTGGTTCACAGTCTCTTCACCGCCTTGCTGTACAGATCGGTCAACCGGTTGCCGGGGTCATACCTCGCCTTCACGGCAGCGAGGTTGTCCCCGTCATAGAGAGCGTCGAAGACATCCTTGTCATAGAACGCCTCGGAGTAGAGCGATTTATGCCCGCCGAGCTCGTGGACCTGTTCCTCGATCGCACGGTTCTTGGGGGCGTTGACGGCTCCGGGGCCGACGTGGACCGTGCCCCAGAAGCCGACGTTGACGTACGTCCGGCCCGCCTCGAGCGGGTAGGTCGGCCATTTCCCTCCAGTGTTCGTCCCCTGGGAGACCAGCGGACACAGCCACACCGGCCGCATCCCGATCTCGGCATCGAACCACTCCAGGAACGCCGGAAGGTTCTCGACCGGGACCTCGATGTCCTGGATCACCCGTTCCCGCAGGAGCCGTCCGGCACGCGCGTCGAGCTTGTCGGCGATGCCGAACTTCCGGTCCAGGCCGACCAGCTTCATGTAGACGTCCGAGCGCCGTAGCCGGCGCGGCCACACTCTGCGGAGGTACTTGTTCTGCGCGCCGAAGGCGCCCGAGCACCAGAACCAGTCGGTGTCCCAGCGCCACAGGTAGTCGTAGGTCGTCAGCAGGTCAGTCTCACGCTCTTGGATCGAGCGGTAGTAGATCTGCTGGCCGCCGTAGTCGCTGGCCCGCTCGGTGACCTGTTGCGTGGCCTTGTCGGTCCAGGTCGCGAGGGTCAGGTAGTACTCCCCCGGCTCGAACGCGACACCGTCGAGCCCGTCGACCCGCTCCCCCTCGTACGTCCTGCTCTCGGTGATCTGCGCGATCGTCTTCGTGAGCAGGCCGAGGTCGTCGAAGCGTACGTGGCGCAGCGCGACGTAGCCCGGCACCTTCTCCAGCTTGATCTTGAGCCGGGTGGCGTAGCCGAGGGAGCCGTAGGAGTTGGGGAAGGTGTCGAAGAGGTCGTCCCCGGGTCGGGTCGTGACGATCTCGCCCGCCCCGGTCAAGATGTCCATCTCCAGCACCGACTCGTGCGGCATCCCGTTGCGGAACGAGGTGGCCTCGATGCCCATCCCGGTCACCGCGCCACCGAGCGTGATCGTGCGCAGCTGCGGGACGACGTACGGGATCATCCCGTACGCCAAGGTGGCGTCGACGAGGTCCTCGTAGGTGCACATCCCCTGTACGTCGGCAGTGCCCGCCTCGGCATCGACCTCGATCACGCCGCCCAGGCCGGAGACGTCGAGACCGGGGGTGTCGGTCGCAGCTCGGGCCCGGAAGAGGTTGGTGGTGCGTTTGGCCAACCTGACGGGAGCGCCGTCAGGGATCCGCTTGTAGGAGGCCGTCAGCCGCTCGACGGCCTCGGTGTGTCGTTGCCAACCAGTCTCACCCGTCACTCCACGCACTTTACTCGCGCCCTGGGATCTCGGGTTTCGATTTTCACGTTCGTTCGCTTACAGTCACAAGCGCCGACTGCTCCCGTCGAGCGCCCCCAATCTCGTGCACCCTGGAGGGTCCCCATGTCCAGTGCTGCCCATCGTGACGCTGTGTCAACGCTCGCCGAGAAGGCAACCCCCTACTTCACCGAGAACCAGGTCAAGTGGCGCAACAAGTCCGTGTCCCAGGCCCGGCTCGCGCTGGCGATCGACCAGATCGTCGTGCACATGCGTGAGAAGGGCGTCGACATGGCGACCATGAACGGCCTCACCGCCTACCGTGACGAGGACGGGATCCACGTCACGATCGAGCTGGGCACCCTTCCGCTCGTCGCCGAGTCCGGCGGGGCCGGCGGCACCGGCGGCCACCGAGCCGCTCGCTGAGCAGCCCGCGAGGACTCAGCGGAGGTTGCCGCGCGGGTCGCCGACGAGGACCGGGACGTCCTCGCCCGCGAACTCCTTGACGATCGAGAGGTCGATCGCGGAGGCCTCCTCGGCCTCGCCGAGCACGACCACGGCCTCGAGGCCCTTGGAGCCGGAAGCCACCGCCATCGCCACGCAGACGCCGATCGCGGAGACCTCGAGCGAGGGCAGGTCCACGGTGGCTGCGGCGTAGGTGCGACCGTCGAGGTCGCGTACGGCTGCTCCTTCGGCCGCACCGGTGCGGGCACGCGTCGCGCGGGCCAGGGTCACCAGCTTGCGGTCCTCCGCGGAGAGCTCACTCTGCTCGAGCATGTGCCTCTTTCTTCCTGTCCGTCTTCTCGCTCTGCTCGTCCTCGTCGTCGGCCTCGGTCTCGGCCGGGACGACGACGCTGATGCGTACGGTACCGATCTTGTTCCGCCGGCCGGCAGCCTCCTCCGCCACGAAACAGAGCCCGTGGGCCTCGACCTCGGTCCCGGGAATCGGCACCAGGCCGAGATGCTTGGCCATCAGACCGCGTACGGAGTCGACGTCGTCCTCCTCGACGGGGACGCCGATCAGCTCCTCGAGGTCGCTGACCAGGAAGCGGGAGGGCACCCGCCAGGAACCGTCGCCGAGGTGGAGCGGCTCGCGGTCCTCGATGTCGTACTCGTCGGTGATCTCGCCGACGATCTCCTCGAGGATGTCCTCGATGGTGATCAGGCCGGCGGTGCCGCCGTACTCGTCGACGACCACCGCGATGTGCTGGCGGTGCTGCTGCATCTCGGCCAGCAGCTCGTCGACCGGCTTGGAGTCGGGGACCCAGGTCGGCTTGCGCATCAGCGACTCGACCCGCTGGGTGGTCTCGACCTCCGGCGCCTCGAAGTCTCGCGCGACGACGTCCTTGAGGTAGACCATCCCGATGATGTCGTCGAGGCTGTCGTCGATCACCGGCATCCGGGAGTAGCCCGAGCGCAGGAACAGCGACAGCGCCTGGCGCAGGGTCTTGCGGCGCTCCAGGAAGACGATGTCACCGCGGGGCACCATCACCTCGCGGGCACGGGTGTCGCCGAGCTCGAAGACCGAGTGGATCATCCGGCGCTCGTCGGCCTCGATCAGGTCGGAGGCCTCGGCGATGTCGACCAGCTCGCGCAGCTCGGTCTCCGTCGAGAACGGGCCCTTGCGGAAGCCCTTGCCGGGGGTGAGCGCGTTACCGAGCATGATCAGCAGGCTCGGGATCGGGCCGAGGATGGCGGTGATCGCTCCGATCGGGCCGGCGACCGCGAGGGCGATGCCCTCGTGGTGCTGGCGCCCCAGCGTACGGGGACCGACGCCGATGACCACGAAGGAGACCACGGTCATCGTCCCGGTCGTGGTGAGCACCGTCGGCCACCAGTGCCCCCGGTAGAGGTCGTAGGCCCACAGCGCGACCAGCACGGTCGCGCCGATCTCGCACAGCATCCTGAGCAGCAGGACCGTGTTGACGTAGCGGGCGGGGTCGCCGACCACCGCCACCAGGCGCTTGGCGCCGGCACGGCCCTCGGAGACGAGCTCCGCGGCCCGGGCGCGGGAGAAGGCGCTGAGCGCCGCGTCGGCCGCCGAGAAGATGCCGGCGATCAGGACCAGAACTGCGGCTGCGATCAGCAGCCTCGCATCGTCCATGAGTGTTGGTGGTGCTCCTACTCGGGTGCGGTGGCCGAGGAGCCCCAGGCCTTGAGCAGCTTGGCCTGCAGCCCGAACATCTCGGCGTGCTCGTCGGGGTCCACGTGGTCGTAGCCGAGCAGGTGGAGGATGCCGTGGGTGGTCAGCAGCTCGATCTCCGCCACGGTGCCGTGGCCGGCTGCCTCTCCCTGCTTGGCCGCGATCGTCGGGGCGATGATGATATCGCCCAGATCGCCCTCCTCCGGCTCCTCGTCGAGGCGGCCGGGGAGAAGCTCGTCACCGGGGAACGAGAGCACGTCGGTCGGGCCCTCGGTGTCGAAGTAGCGCTCGTTGAGCTCGGTGATCGTCGCTTCGTCGCCGAACTTGATCCGAAGATCGGCCTGCGGGTGCACACGCAGCTGCTCGAGCAGGAAACGAGCGAGCTTGGCGACGTGCTCGACGTCGATCTCCTGCTCGGACTCGTTGATGATCTCCGTGCTCATCGAACCTCTCCGGAGGCCCGGCCCTGGCTCTGCACGTCGTGCTCCTCGTAGGCGGCGACGATCTTGGCGACCAGCCGGTGGCGTACGACGTCGTGGCTGGTCAGGTTGTTGAAGCTGATGTCCTTGACGTCGTCGAGGATGCCCTCGACGACCCGGAGCCCGGACTTCTGGCCGTTGGGGAGGTCGGTCTGGGTCACGTCACCGGTGACCACGATCTTCGAGCCGAAGCCGAGGCGGGTCAGGAACATCTTCATCTGCTCGGGCGTGGTGTTCTGCGCCTCGTCGAGGATGATGAAGGAGTCGTTGAGGCTTCGTCCGCGGAGGAACGCGAGCGGAGCGACCTCGATGGTCCCCGACGCCATCAGCTTGGGGATCAGCTCCGGGTCCATCATGTCGTGCAGCGCGTCGTAGAGCGGGCGCAGGTAGGGGTCGATCTTCTCGGTCAGGGTGCCGGGCAGGAAGCCGAGCTTCTCGCCGGCCTCGACCGCGGGACGGCTCAGGATGATCCGGGTGACCTGCTTGGTCTGCAGAGCCTGGACCGCCTTGGCGACCGCCAGGTAGGTCTTGCCGGTGCCTGCCGGGCCGATGCCGAAGGTGATCGTGTGCTTGTCGATCGCGTCGACGTAGCGCTTCTGGTTGAGCGTCTTGGGGCGGATGCTGCGGCCGCGGTTGGAGAGGATGTTGAGGCTCAGCACGTCGGCCGGCTTCTCGGTCGTGTCGGCCTGGAGCATGCCGATCACCCGCTCGACCGTCTCGCCGCTGACGCCCTGGCCGGTGCGGATGATCTGGACCAGCTCCTCCAGGACCCGCTCGATCATCGCGATCTCGCTGGGGGCGCCGTGGAGGGTGATCCGGTTGCCGCGCACGTGCACGTCTGCGTCGAAGTGGGCCTCGATGATCCCGAGGTGCTCATCGGCCGGACCGAGGACGGTCACCATGTCGACGCTGTTCGGAACGACCACGGTGTGCTTGGTGGTCGCGGTGACCCCCTGGTCGGAGGTGTCGGTCGGAAGCGGACTTGGGTGTCGATCGGTCATGGATGCCCGGAGCGGGCCCTTTCTCGTCACGAGGCTGATGCGTCCATGGTACGCGGGCGCTCGGCCGCTCTCCTACTGGATAGTTCCGGGGTCAGCTCGCCAGCAGCGATTCGACGCGTACGGTCTCCTCGGCGAGCTCGTCGCGCTCCTCGGGGGTGAGATCACGGAAGAGCTTGCGGACCTCCACCTTCCCCTCGACCGGTTTCCAGAGACCGACGAGGTGGCCGTCGGCGATGATGACCGCGCCACCACGAGCGATGCCCCACTCCTTGCGGGTGCCTTTGGCAGTGATCCGCTCGCGGTTGGCATGGGCGAGCCAGAGGTTGTCGTACGTCCCGAGCAACCGCGCCGGGGCGTGCTCCTCGCCGGTGGCGAGCGGTGCGTCCGGGACGTCGTAGAGGGTCTTGCCGGCCTCGTCGCGGTAGGTCACCAGCCCCTCGATCTGCTTGATCACCGGGCCCAGGCGGGTCAGGGACGACCAGGTGGTGATGTCGGCGGCGGTCGCCGGCCCGAAGGCGCGTAGGTAGCGGCGTACGATCTCCGGCGCCAGCGTCGGGACGACATCGTCCACGGCCACCGGCGGCACGCCCGTCCAGCGCGGGAGCAGGTCGTAGACGAGCCCGCCCGAGCCCTTCCACAGGCCTCGCGGCGGCAGCTGGACCAGCGGCAGCTCGTTGCGCGCCCGCAGGCCGAGCGCCTTGGCTGGTACGCCGGGGAAGTGCTCGACCAGACCGGCCTCCAGGGCCGCGTTGGGCAGCGCCCCGAGAGCGAGTACGTCCTCGGCCGCCTCCACGAAGCCCTCCAGCTGCGCCGCCGGGCGGACGATCTCGACCCGCTGGGTGTAGAAGTCGTGGACCGGCTGGGTCCAGGCCCTGATCAGCGTGGCGTCCGCGGCGGTGTGCATGTGGATCGTCGACCGCAGCGAGGAGAGCCGCACCAGCGCGCTCGACTCGAGCTGGGCGCTGAGCGCGTAGGGGTCGAACGACTCCAGCCGGGCGGCCAGCGCGAAGAACGGCGGCATCGACTCCTGCGCCTGCAGGCCGACCAGATGCTCGATCATCTCGGCCGGGGTGAGCGAGGCCCGCGACAGCAGGTGCTGGCGGAGCAGGAGGGTCCGGTTTAGCTGCCGTTCGGTGAGGATCACGGTAGCGATGATCTCCTACTCGACGGTGATCCGGGCGCCAACCTCCTCAGAAGGCTTCCCCTCGCCGTCGGAGGTGTCGTCGGTGCGAGCGATGAAGAGGTACGTCCCGGGCTCGAGCTCGGAGACGTCGACCGTGGTCTTCCACGGGTAGAGCTTGTCCACCCAGCCCTCGGCCGTCGCGGCCCCCTCGAGCACCGTCTCGCCAGTGGTGTCGCGGACCTCCCACGGCACGTTCGCCTCGTTCGAGTTGGCCTTGCCCGAGGCCTCGAAGCTGTCCGACACCGTCGCGCCCTCGGCCGGTGCCGCCAGCGTGATCAGGCCGGAGGTACGTGGCAGTGTCGACGGCTCCTCGGACGGCTCGGCCGACACGTCGGGATCCTCGGCGACGGCATCGTTGCTGCCGCACCCGGCAGCCAGCACGCCGCAGAGAGCAAGAGCGATCATGGCGCCCGTCGGACGCGTACGTGTGCTCCTCATGTCTCCATACTCACCCGGCATCCTCGAAGGACGAACCCACCACGCCGAGCAGTCGGCGGTCAGTCGGCGGTCAGTCCCAGCGGCGGGTGCGGGCCAGCAGGGCGGCTGAGGCGGCGACGCCGGCGGTCGAGGTGCGGAGGACCTCGCCGCCAAGACGGATGGTGGTGGCGCCGGCCTTCTCGAACAGGGAGATCTCATCCTCCGTCAGGCCGCCCTCGGGGCCGACCACGACCAAGATGGTGCCCTCGTCTATGACGGGGACCGCGCCGAGCGGGAGGGTGCCCTCCTCGTGGAGCACGACGGCGACGTCGGCCGCCTCGATCATGGCCACGACGGCGTCGGTGGTGGCCAGCGGCTCGACCTCGGGGTGCCATAGCCGGCGCGACTGCTTGGCTGCCTCGCGGGCGGTTGCCCGCCAGCGGGCCAGGGACTTGACCGCGCGCTCGCCCTTCCAGACGGCGACCGAGCGGGTCGCCGCCCACGGGACGATGCTGGCGGCGCCGATCTCGGTGAGCATCTCGACGGCGAGCTCGCCGCGGTCGCCCTTGGGCAGCGCCTGGACAACCGTCAGCGCGGGCTCGGGCGGCGCGTCGCCGAGGATGATCTCGTCGACGCGTACGGTCATCGACTTCTTGGTGGTCTGCGTGATCGTGCCGGTGACGCCCTCGCCGGCGCCGTCGGTGAGCACGACCTCCTCCCCGACCCGGAGGCGGCGTACGACGACCGCGTGATGGCCCTCGTCGCCGCTCACCTCGATGTCGTCGCCGACACGGGTGCCGACGAGCGACTCGACGAGGTGAACGGGAAGGGTCATCGTGGATCAGTGCCCGTTGAGGGTGTCCTTGAACCAGGAGAAGACGCCGCCCTTGTGGGCCGCCTTGAGCTGGCCCTGGACGGACTCCTCACCGCGCATCTCGGCGAGCTGGCGCAGCAGCGCCTCCTGCTCGAGGTCGAGCTTGGTGGGGGTCTCCACGTTGATGGTCACGATCAGGTCGCCGCGACCGCCCCGCAGACCGGGGACACCACGACCACGCAGGACGTGGTCGGTGCCGGACTGGGTGCCGGGCTTGAGGTCGATCTGGATCGAGGCGTCCTCGGGGTCGATCTGGTCGGCGCCCTCGCCGACGAGGTCGGCCTCGAGCGTCGGCAGGTTGAGCGTGGTGCCGAGCGCGGCCGCGGTCATCGGCACCTTCGCGGTGCAGTGCAGGTCGTTGCCCCTCCGCGTGAAGGTGGCGTGCTTGGCGACGTGGATCTCGACGTAGAGGTCGCCGGCAGGGCCGCCGCCGGGGCCGATCTCGCCCTGCTCGGCGAGCTGCACCCGAGTGCCGTCGTCGACGCCCGGCGGGATCTTGACGGTCAGGGTGCGGTGGGAGCGCACCCGGCCCTCGCCGCTGCAGTCGCGGCACGGGTCGGGGATGACGGTGCCGAAGCCGTTGCAGGCCGAGCACGGGCGCAGCGTGCGGATCTCGCCCAGGAAGGAGCGCTGCACGACCGCGACCTCACCCTGGCCGTGGCAGGTCTCGCACGGGATCGGGTGGGAGCCTTCCGCGGCCCCCTCGCCACCACAGGTGTCACAGACGACGGCGGTGTCGACCTTGAGGTCGCGGGTGACGCCGAAGGCGGCCTCGGCCAGGTCGATGTCGAGACGGATGAGGGCGTCCTGCCCGCGGCGTACGCGCGGACGGGGGCCGCGCCCCGCGCCTCCGGTGCCGGCACCGGCGCCGCCGAAGAAGGCGTCCATGATGTCGGTGAACGAGAAGCCCGCGCCCTGCGCACCGAAGCCGCCCGCGAACGGGTCGCCACCGCGGTCGTACGCAGCCCGCTTCTGCGGGTCGCTCAGCACCTCGTAGGCGTGGGAGATCTCCTTGAACTTCTCCTGCGACTCGGCGTCGGGGTTGACGTCAGGGTGGTACTGGCGCGCCAGCTTCCGGTACGCCTTCTTGATCGTTGCGTCGTCGGCGTCCTTGTCGACACCGAGGAGCTCATAGGGGTCCAACGTCGGTCTTCCTGCCATCGAAGTTCGCTGATCTTCCTTGAATCGAGTCTGCTGCTCAAGCCTCGTCGAGGATCCGGGAGAGGTAACGCGCCACCGCGCGCACCGCCGCCATGGATCCGGGGTAGTCCATCCGGGTGGGGCCGACCACGCCGAGCGTGGCCAGCGCCTCGTCGCCAGGTCCGTAGCCGGTCGCGACCACGCTGGTCTGCGACAGCTCCTGGTAGGGGCCCTCGGCACCGATCCGCACCGTGACCAGTCCGCCCGCGGTCGCCTCGCCCATCAGCTTGAGCAGGACGACGTGCTCCTCGAGGGCCTCCAGGAGCGGGCGTACGGCGGTGTCGAAGCTGTCGCCGAAGCGGGCCAGGTTGCTGGTGCCGCCGATGGAGATCCGCTCGTCGGAACGGTGGTCGTTCATCGCCTCGATCAGGGCCTCGGCCACGGCGGCGGCGAGCGGGTCCTGCGGGGCGTCGGCGGGCGCGTCGGCCGGCTGGGCGATCGTGCGCAGCGCCTCGCCGGCGTCGGCGATGACGGCGCCGGCGACCGCGGTGTTGATCTTCGCGCGCAGCGTGGCCAGGGTCTCCTCGGAGACCTCCTCGGTCACCTCGAGCAGTCGCTGCTCGACGCGGCCGGTGCTGAGGATGAGCACGAGGAGGAGCCTGGTCGGGGCCAGCGCGACGAGCTCGACGTGGCGGACGGTCGAGCGGCTCAGGGTCGGGTATTGCACCACCGCGACCTGGCGGGTCAGCTGCGAGAGCAGCCGGGTCGAGCGGGTGACGACGTCGTCGAGGTCGACCGCGCCCTCGAGGAAGCCGGCGATCGCCCGCTTCTCGGCCGCGGTCATCGGCTTGACCGTGGTCAGCCGGTCGACGAAGAGCCGGTAGCCCTTGTCCGTGGGCACCCGGCCGGCGCTGGTGTGGGGGGCGGTGATGTAGCCCTCCTCCTCCAGCGCGGCCATGTCGTTGCGTACCGTCGCCGGGGAGACACCGAGACCGTGACGCTCCACGAGCGCCTTGGAGCCAACCGGCTCCTCGGTCTTCACATAGTCCTCGACGATCGCCCTGAGGACGGAGAGCCTGCGTTCGTTCTGCATCTGCCCTCCTATCGTCCTGGCTGCCTGGCACTCATTCCGCGCGAGTGCCAATCCTACCGGTTCGCGTCACAGGCACCAGTTTCCGGTGGCCGCTCCGCTCTGTGGAACGGAACACTTCTGTCGCCATCGAGATAGCCTTAGGTTAGGCTGACCTTAGAGCCATTCGCTGTACTGCTTCCGCCCCACTGGAGAGTCCTATGATCGCCGACGATCTGCTGGTCCGCATCACGGCCCACGCCAACGACGAGCACCAGGCGGACCTGTGCCGCTCGCTCTCGGCTCGGCTCGGGCTGCGACCGCGTCACATTGTCGGCGTACGCCTCTCCAACCTCACCGCCGAGAGCGTCGACGTATCCTGGATCGCCCTCGACGGCGGCCACCACGTGACCTTCAGGTTCCCGGAGACCGCGGCCACGCCGGACGAGGTTCTCGAGCAGCTCGGGCGCGTGCTCACCGGTTCTCGCTGCTGACTCCACTAACGTTCTCCGGATGAGCGATCGCTACGGCTCCGACGTACTGGCCGGCGACTGGCGCAAGCCCAAGAACGGGCGTGCCGTCGAGACTCCCGCAGAGCTGGGCGCGGTGGTCGAGGAGGTCGAGACCGATTTCGTCGGCGAGATCGTGCGGATCGACCGCGACCTGCACACGCTGACCCTGGAGGACCGGAAGGGCAAGCGGCGTACGTTCCCGCTGGGGCCGGGCTTCTGGCTCGAGGGCAAGCCGGTCATCCTCACTCCCCCGGTGACCCGCACGGCACCCGCGAAGCCGACCCGCACCGCGTCGGGCTCGGTGGCCGTGGACAACGTCAAGGCCCGGGTCGCGCGCGAGTCGCGGATCTTCGTCGAGGGGCGTCACGACGCCGAGCTGGTCGAGAAGATCTGGGGCGACGACCTGCGGATCGAGGGCGTCGTCGTCGAATATCTGGGCGGTGTCGACGACCTCGCCGACCACCTGGTCTCGTTCAAGCCTGGACCGCAGCGGCGGGTCGGGGTGCTCGTCGACCACCTGGTCAAAGGCTCCAAGGAGGCCCGGATCGCGGAGTCGATCCGGCGCTCCGCAGTCGGTCAGCACGTGCTGATCGTCGGTCACCCGTTCATCGACGTGTGGCAGGCGGTCAAGCCGGCCCGGCTCGGGCTCGAGGCCTGGCCGAACGTGCCGCGGTCGATCGAGTGGAAGAAGGGCATCTGCCAGCACATGGGCTGGCCCCACCGCGATCAGGCCGACATCGCCCGGGCCTGGAAGCACATCCTGGGCCGGGTCAATTCGTTCGGCGACCTGGAGCCCGCCCTGCTCGGGCGGGTCGAGGAGCTGATCGACTTCGTGACCGAGCCCGTCTGAGCCTCGGTCAGTAGGACGACTTCTTCGGCATGATGATCCACAGCACGATGTAGACGATGAACTGCGGTCCGGGGAGCAGGCAGGAGATGACGAAGGCCAGCCGGATCAGGTTCGAGTTGATGCCGAAACGGTCGCCAAGACCGCCGCAGACGCCGGCGATCCATTTGTCGTTGCTGGGACGGGAAAGAGTTGTGGTTGCCATGACTCCACTCTCCCCTCTCGGGCCCTCTTTACCAATCAGGATCACCCCTGATCCTTCGATCAGGACCAAGGTCCCGGACTCAGGGATGCTCAGGGGAGCAGGTCTCGGACCACCGCGTCGGCGAGGAGCCTGCCGGTCTCGGTGAGGAAGATCGTGTCGTCGGCGACGGTGACCAGACCGCGGCGTACCTGCTCCGGGAGAGCGGCACGGCCGTCGTCGTCGAGGGCGTCTGCCGGCAGGCCGTCGGCGAGTCTCAGCTCGAGCAGGACGCGCTCGACCCGCCGGTCCTCCTCGGCGAGGATCTCGCGGGCGTGGGCGGGGCTCTGCTCGGCGCCGATGCGGTCGGCGTACGCCTTGGGGTGCTTGACGTTCCACCACCGGGTGCCGCCGACGTGGCTGTGGGCGCCGGGGCCGACACCCCACCAGTCGCCGCCCTGCCAGTAGAGCATGTTGTGGCGGCAGCGCTGGGACTCATCGGTGGCCCAGTTGGAGACCTCGTACCAGGTCAGGCCGTGCTTTCGGAGGGTGGCGTCGGCCAGCTCGTACTTGTCGGCGAGGTCGTCCTCGTCGGGCATCTCGATCTCGCCTCTTCTGACCCGTCGGGCCAGGGCGGTGCCGTCCTCGACGATGAGGGAGTAGGCCGAGATGTGGTCGGGGTTGCTGGCCAGCGCGGCGTCGAGGCTGGTGCGCCAGTCGTCGATCGACTCGCCCGGGGTGCCGTAGATGAGGTCCAGGGAGACCTGCTCGAAGCCGGCCTCGCGCGCCCATTCCACGACCAGCGGGACTCGCTCGGGGTCGTGGGTGCGGTCGAGGGTCTCGAGTACGTGAGGGACGGCCGACTGCATGCCGAAGCTGAGCCGGGTGAAGCCGCCCTCGCGCAGGGCTCGCAGGTAGTCCAGGTCGACGGAGTCGGGGTTGGCCTCGGTCGTCACCTCGACGTCGTCGGCGAGGCCGAACTCGTCCCTGATGGCTCCGAGCATGCCGGTCAGGTCGCTCGCCGGTAGGAGCGTCGGGGTGCCGCCGCCGAAGAAGACGGTGTCCACCTGCTTGTCATTGTCGGCCAGCACCCGGCGCGCCAGCCTGATCTCCTCGATGGCCTGGTCGGCGTACGTCTGCCGGCTCACGCCGGGACCCAGCTCGATCGCGGTGTAGGTGTTGAAGTCGCAGTAGCCGCATCTGACCGTGCAGAACGGGACGTGGACGTAGAAGCCCAGCCCCTTCTCCCCCAGCGTGCTCAGCGATTCGGCCGGTAGTGACCCGTCGGTGGGGGCAGGGTCACCGGGAGGCAGGGCGGAAGGCACCCCTCCATTCTCAACCCCCGCGCCGAGTTGTCAGAAATGGCGGTCGAGTGGGCAGTTCCGGCGGGGAGCCGGTGCTACGCCCCTAGAATCGCCGGGTGACCGTCCCGGGGTTCCGCACCTACTGGGCCGCGGCGACGATCGGCGCGTTCGGCTCGTCGGTGACCGTGATCGCGATTCAAGTGCTGGTCGTCTCGGTGCTCGACGCGAGCGCCACCGAGGTCGGGTTGATCAGGGCGGTGCAGTTGCTGCCGTACCTGCTACTGGGGTTGGTCGTCGGCGCACTGGTCGACCGGATGCGTCGCAAGCCGGTGCTGGTGTGGTCGAACGTCCTTCTGGCCGCGACGTTGCTGGTCATCCCTGCACTGTGGGCACTGGACAGGCTCTCGCTGTGGGCCGTCGCTGTTGTGCTGTTCCTGTTCGGGACGCTCAATGTCATCGAGTTCGCAGCGCTCCAGTCGTTCCTGCCCCGGCTGGTGCCGAGGTCCGAGCTGTTGGCCGCCAACGCGCGGCTCGACCAGAGCGAGACGGTGGCGCAGACGACCGGCCCTGTAGTCGGTGGTGGACTGGTATCGCTGCTCGGTGCGCCGTGGGCAGTCCTCGTGGACGCGGTCAGCTATCTGGTCAGCGCCGTGCTGATCGCACGGGTCCCGATCGACGAACCGCCTCCACGACCGACCACCACCCGGCTGCGGCAGGAGATCATCGAAGGGGTCCGCTGGATCTACCTGCACAAGACACTCGCTCCGCTGGCCTGGTCGACCCACGTCTGGTTCCTCGGGAACAGCATGGCCGCCACGGTGCTCGTCCCGTTCGCGCTTCGATCGTTGGGACTGAGCCCGCTGACGTACGGCATCGCTCTTGCCCTTGCGGGAGTCGGTGGTCTCCTCGGGGCGCTGCTGGCCACGCGGCTCGGACATTCGTACGGCGCCGGACGGATCGTTCTTCTCGGGCGGCTGCTCACCATGGCCGCCTGGGCAGTCGTAGCTCTCGCGCCTGCGGCGTCTGCGGGCGTGACGCTGTCGTCGTCGTTCTTCGCCATTGCCGCCGGGCAACTGACCCTGGGTTTGGGGATGGGCGTGGAGAATGCCAACGAGATGGGCTACTGGCAGGCGAACACACCGGACGAGGTACAGGGTCGGGTGAACGCCACCAGGCGTTCGGCCAACCGCACGATCGCCGTCGCCGGTGCTGTGGTCGGTGGTCTGCTGGCCGATCTGGTGGGTTTCCGGCCGACGTTGTGGCTGGCCGTCGCAGTGTTCGCGGTCGCGTCAGCGATCCTCGCCCTGTCGCCGTTCCGGTCGGCGCGGCACTGACCTTTCTCGCGCAGAGCGGAAGGCACCCGTCCATCGATCCACCTGTCGAAAAGGATTAACCGTGACTGGGGCGGTGGTGGGAAAATTCCGGCGTGTCCGTCTCGCAGCCTGATCTTCTTCTCGACGATGTTCTCGACAACCCGGTCTGGCACTCGCTGACCGGTGCGCACGCCTCGCTCGCCGAGGGCTCGGGGCTCGCCCGTCGCTACCGTCCCGACATCTCGCCGTTCGCCGCCGTCTCCGACCCGCGCGAGCCGCAGGCGTGGCGCGACCTGGCCGCGGCCGTCGGACCCGGCGGCACCGCGCTGATCACCGGCGCGGCCGGTGTCTGCGGGGACGGGTGGTCGGTCGTCGACGGGGGCGAAGGGGTCCAGCTCGTCGAGACGTCACGGGTCGCTGCCGCGCCCGACCCCGAGGCGGTGGTGCTCGGGGATGCCGACGTACCCGAGATGCTCGACCTCGTCGCCCGCACCGAGCCGGGACCGTTCGAGAAGTCGACCCACACGATGGGTACGTATCTGGGGCTGCGCCACGAGGGCCGCCTCGTCGCGATGGCCGGCCAGCGGATGCACCCGGGCGGCTGGATCGAGATCAGCGCCGTCTGCACCGCGCCCGAGGCACGCGGCCGCGGCCTCGCCAGCCGCCTCGTCCTCGCGGTCACCGCCGACATCCACGCCCGCGGCTCCCGTGCGCTGATGCACGCCTCGGTCGCCAACACCGGCGCCATCTCGGTCTACCTGGGTCTCGGGTTCGAGGAGCGGCGGCGTACGACCTTCGAGCTCTTCCGCGCGGCCGGCTAGCGCCGAGACGTCGCCCGCGTCGAGCGAGACGTCACTCGCGTCGGCCGAGAGGGCACCGGCTGCCGTCTCGGCCGACCTAACCGACGCCTCGGCCGACGTAGCTGACGCCTCGGCAGTGGTCAGTGGAAGTCGCGGGAGCGGTGACGGGAGGCGATGGCCTTGGCCGCCTCGGGGTGGATCTCCTCGAGCGGGGCGAGGCGGTCGGCGACCAGGTTGGTGACTCCGTCGTTGCGCTCGAGGATGCCGCGGATGAGCATGACCGAGGTGGAGACGGCGATCTTGCGGTGCTTCCTCCACAGGCCGGCGGAGCAGACGACGTTGAGCATGCCGGTCTCGTCCTCGAGGTTGATGAAGGTGACGCCGCCTGCGGTCCCGGGGCGCTGGCGGTGGGTGATCAGGCCGGCGACGGTGATGCGCCGGCCGGGCTCGGAGGTGGGGAGGTCGCTGATCTTCGGGAGTCCCGCCGCGGTCAGGCCGGCCCGGAGATGGGCGAAGGGATGGCTGCCGGGGGTCACGCCGGTCGCCCACAGGTCGGCGAGGGTCTCCTCGACCGGGTCGAGGCCGGGCAGCGCGGGGGTCTCGGCGGTGAATCGCACTCCTTCGAGCTGGTCCTCGGTCTCGGTCCAGCCCGCCTGCCACAGCGCCTGGCGACGGCTCGATGTGAACACCTCCAAACATCCAGCGGTCGCCAGCGCCTCGAGCTGGGCGCGTTCCAGCCCGGCGCGACGGGAGAGGTCGAGGGAGTCCTTGAACGGTGCCTCCTCGCGGGCCTTCACGATCCGCTTGGCAACGTCCTTGCCGATGCCGCGTACGGAGTCCAGGCCCAGCCGTACCGCGAAGTTGCCGTCACGCCGATGCTCCGGGGTCGGGTCGGGGGTGCCGGGCACCCACGGGGTCTTCTCGCCGTCCAGCCGGCAGTCCTCCTTCCCGGTCGGCGACACGACGTCGACATCGAGCGGCTCCATGTCCGCGGCGGCCTGGCTGAGGACGAGGTCGGGGCGGCGTACCTCCACTCCGTGGCGGCGGGCGTCCTGGGTCAGCGACTGCGGTGAGTAGAAGCCCATCGGCTGGGCGCGGAGCAGGCCGGCCAGGAACGCGGCCGGGTAGTGGAGCTTGAACCACGACGAGGCGTAGACGAGCTTGGCGAAGCTCAGCGCGTGGGACTCGGCGAAGCCGAAGTTCGCGAAGGAGAGGATCTGGGTGTAGACCGCCTCGGCCGTCTCCTCGGCCATCCCCTTGGCGCGCATGCCCTCATAGAGCTGCTCCTTGAGCGAGTCGATCCGCTCGAGACCACGTTTCGAGCCCATCGCCCGGCGCAGCAGATCGGCGTCGTCGTGGTTGAAGTCGCCCAGGACGCGGCCCATCTCCATGAGCTGCTCCTGGAACAGCGGCACCCCGAGGGTGCGCTCCAGCACCGGCTCCAGCAGCTCGTGGGCGAAGCTGACCTCCTCGCGCCCGGTGGCCCGGCGTACGTAGGGATGGACCGCTCCACCCTGCACCGGCCCCGGCCGGATGAGCGCGATCTCGATGGCCAGGTCGTAGAAGCAGCGCGGCTGCAGGCGCGGCAGGGTGCCGATCTGCGCGCGCGACTCGACCTGGAAGACCCCGATCGAGTCGGCCCGGCAGAGCATGTCATAGACCGCCGGCTCCTCCTTGGGGATGGTCGCCAGCGTCCAGCCCTCCCCCAGGTGCTCGAGAGCCAGGTGCATCATGTGGTCGAGCGCCGCCAGCATCCCGAGCCCGAGCAGGTCGAACTTCACCAGGCCCATGTATTCGGCGGCGTCCTTGTCCCACTGGATCACGGTGCGCTTCTCCATGCGGGCACGCTCGATGGGTACGACCTCGCCGATCGGCTCCTCGGTCAACACCATGCCGCCGGAGTGGATGCCGAGATGGCGCGGGGCTCCGTGGATCTCCTCGGCCAGCGCGAGGACCGGAGCGGGGATGCCGACGTCGTCCGGTGCCTCGACGCGGGAGTAGCCGAGATGCTTGGACCAGGCGTCCTGCTGGCCAGGGCTGTGGCCGAGCGCCTTGGCCGCGTCCCTGACCGCCATCTTCGGCCGGTAGCCGACGATGTTCGCGACCTGCGCGGCGTTGCGCCGGCCGTAGGTGTCGTAGACCCACTGGATCACCGTCTCGCGCTTGTCGGAGTCGAAGTCGACGTCGATGTCCGGCTCCTCCTCCCGGTGCTCGGAGATGAACCGCTCGAACGGCAACTTGTAGAAGACCGGGTCGATCGCGGTGATCCCCAGGGCGTAGCAGACCGCGGATGCGGCCGCCGATCCTCGCCCCTGACAGAGGATCTTCTCGCTCCGCGCGAACTCGACGATGTCGTGCACGATCACGAAGTAGCCCGGGAAGTCCTTGCGCTCGATGACGTCGAGCTCGTGCTCCACCCGCTTGCGGGCCTTCTCGACGAACTCCGGGTCGGTGGCGTACGCCTTCGCATAGCGCTCCGCGAAACCCTCCTCGGTCAGGTGCCGCAGCCGGCTCGCGGCGGTCTCGCCCTCGGGGATCCCGCGCTTGGGCAGCTTCGGGGTGGCCTTGCGCAGGTCGAAGGCGCACTCCTCGGCGATCTGGACGCTGCGTGCCACCGCTCCCGGGTAGCGCCGGAAGAGCTGGTCCATCTCCTCCCCCGACCTGACGTACGCCACCGGGCCGGCCGGGAGCCAGCCGGCGATGTCGCTGAGGGTGCGGCGCGCGCGGACCGCCGCGAGCGCGTCGGCTACGCGGTGCCGGTCGGGCGTGGCGTAATGGACGTTGTTGGTGGCGACCGCGGGCAGGCCGGCCTCGCGGGCGATGCCGGCGAGCAGGTCGTTGTCGTAGGAGTCGGTCGGATGGCCGCGGTCGGTCAGCTCGACGACGACGTTGTCGTGGCCGAACCTGTCGGTGAGGTCGCGCAGCGCCCGGGCCGCGGCGATCGGGCCGGTGCCGGTGAGGGCTTGGCGTACGGCACCCTTGCGGCACCCCGTCAGGATCAGCCAGTTGCCGGCGCGAGCCCGGTCGGCCAGCTCGTCGAGGTCATAGGCCGGCCGGCCCTTCTCGTCCCCGCGCAGCTGCGCCTCCGTGATCGCGCCGGCCAGCTGCCGGTAGCCCTCGACGCCCCGGGCGAGCACCAGGAGGTGGCTGCCCTCGGGGTCGGCGATCCCGTTCTGGGGCTTGGTCAGGCCCAGGGAGAGCTCGGCGCCGTAGATGGTCCGCAACCGGTCGCTCTCGCCGGCCGGGCCCAACTTCTGCGCCGCCTCGGCGAAGGCAGGTGCCCCGTAGAACCCGTCGTGGTCGGTGATCGCGATCCCGCGCAACCCCTGCCGGATCGCCTCGCTGACCAGCGCCGACGGGGAGCTCGCTCCGTCGAGGAAGGAGAAGTCGGAGTGGGCATGGAGCTCGGCGTACGGCACCACCGGGCCCTCCGGCCCGCGCACCTCCTCATCGGTCAGCCGCTTCTTGCGGCGCGAGATGGGCGCGTCGCCGTAGGGATCCTTCGGCGGACGACCCGACAGTCGCCGCTCCAGCTCCTTCCACGGGATCTCGGGGTTGTTCCAGCCCATCAGCCGAGCCCATCAGTCGTAGCTGGCTTCGGTGAGCCAGTGGTCGGTGTCGAAGGTGGCCAGCCAGGCGCGGCCGTCGACCCCGACGAGCTGGAAGCGGGCGACCCGCCGCCCGCCGCCGGGCTCCCACCACGCCTCGGTGACCGGCCACGGACCGGCCCAGGAGGCGACCCGCTGCCAGGGCTGGCCGGCCGAGGGGCGGTAGCGGGCGGGGTCGGCGGAGACACCTCCGCGCGGGAGCACCAGCACCTGCCGCCCGGCTTGGTCGCAGACCTCCGCCGGCCACGGTTCGGCCAGGACCCGGGCAGGCGCCGGCGGCGGGATCGAGCCCGGCCACGGCAGTCGGCGATCGCGGAGAGCGGTGGGGCGGTCGCCCCAGGGGACGTACGCCTGGCGGTCGCGTGGCGTCCGGCCGCCCTGGAGCACCGGGGCGACGACGGCCTCGTGGCCGAGCAGGCCCTGCACCCGGGCGATGCCACGATCGACGCGCTCGTTCGTACCGCCCCAGAGACCGTCAGCGTGGACCGCCTCGGAGACGGCGACCTCTGGGACGAAGCGGACCTCGGTCACCGCCCCGCCCGCAACGACCCCGGCCAGCTGCCAGTGCAGCCGGTCGATCAGATCGACGGAGGAGAACCACCGCGGATGCGCCCAGGTGCGAACCGAGTCCGGGACGTCCTCCATGGCGACCTCGATCCGCACCTCGGTGCAGACCTCCTGACGCGTCGCGAGGCCCTTGACGAACCCCTCCGCCGCCTGCCGGGCCGAGAAGCAGACCGCCTCGGCGGAGTCGAGCGGCGGCTCGAAGGCCACCTCGGTGGTGAGCTCGGGCGGTGGCGTACGCCCCGTGACCGGGCGCGCTCCCTCGCCGTGGATCACCCGGCGGACCCAGGCGGCCTGCGCGCCGAAGCGCGCCTTGACGTCGGCCCCGGGCAGGTCGGCGAGGCCGCCGAGCGTGGTCAGACCGAGCCGCTGCAGCAGGCTGACCGCGTTCGCGTCCTCGAGCACATGGACCGGCAGGGCGCGCAGGAACGCGGTGGAGCCTCCATCTGCCGGGACGGCGTACGTCTCCTGCAGCCCGGCGCTCCGCGCGGCCTGCTCGGCGGTGAAGAGCTCATCGGCGATGCCGATCCGTACGTCCCAGATCCCGAGCCCGACCACGCACTCGGCGATCGCCGCGCCGGCCTCGGCCTCGCCGCCGTAGAAGCGGGCCGGCGAGCGCAGCGCGACCAGCCCAGGACGCAGCGGCATGACGCCGGGGCGCAGCTCCTCCAGGCGCACCAGCACCTCCTCGAAGACCCGCGCGTCACGGGCCTCGTCGGCGGCGAGCACCTGGATCTCCGGGCAGCGCGACTGGGCGTCCCGGCGCCGCATCCCGCGCTTGATCCCGAACTCCCGCGCCGCCTGGTTGTAGGCCTGGACCCGGTTCTGCGCGAAGACCGCGGCGGGCAGGTGCCGCGGCAAGCCGGCCTCGCCCAGCGCCGCGGCGACCGGCCAGTCGGCGCACCAGACCACCAGCGTACGACTCATGCGGACTCCTGTTTCCGCAGTTCAGCAAGGTCAGCGACGGGTTCGAGGACGCGCCGCAGACCGCCGTCCTCGGCCGGGAACCAGAGCGCCGTACACCGCGGCGGAGCCGTCCCGCGCACCGCCTCGACCACCATCCTGCGGGCCCGGAGATGGCCGTCGCCGTTGCCCAGCCCGACCCAGCGCGGCTCGGTCGCCCGCAGACGTACGTCTGCTCTCGGCCACTCCCCCAGCGCCACCAGCGCGGCGCCGCGGGTGCGCAGCCGGGCACCGATCTTCTCGGCGACGCCCGGGGTCACCCGACCAGTCGGCCGGACCAGCACCAGCGTGACCACATCGACCAGCGCCGCGGTCGCCTCCAGCCAGGAGTCCTTCGGCCGCGGCACCAGGATGGTCCGCTCCAGGTCGACCCCGGCCTCGGCCGCCGCCTCGACACCGAAGTCCTCCACCCCGACGACGGCGGTCCACTCCCCCGCCGCCGACGGCCCCGCGAGCAGCAGCATGGCCAGCGACAGCGAGTCGGCCGCGTACGTCCCGCCGGCCCGAAGTTGCACCACCCCACCGAGCGCCTCGTGCGTCGCAAGCTCCGCGCCGATGCCCGGCTTCTGCTCCAGCCGTCGCACCTTCGACCGAAGCTGCTCGATCTGAGCCAGCTTCTGGTGTCGCTCAATCCCCGCTACCACTCCCACTCAATGAGTATCGAACATTTGTTCGAACGGAGCAACCCCGCCGAGGCGTCACTCCCGCCGGTCGAGACGGCGCTTACGTCGGCCGAGCTGGCAGCGGAATGCCATCTCGACCGACGTAGCTGACGCCTCGGCAGGGTCAGCCGCGGAGCGCGGAGGCGAGGTAGGCGAGGCGGGGGTAGTCGGAGGTGGGGAGGGCGGTGACGGTGGTCGTCTTGGCCACCGCGATCTTCCAGTAGGTCGCGCCGGCGACGACCAGGAAGTCGGCCTTTGACGAACCATCACCGGACAGGGGCGTCGTGATCAGCTCGGGTACGCCGAAGGCCCGGAGGGCGGCAATGACCGGGGAGCTCTCCTCGAGGGCGGCGCGGGCGGCGGCGACGAGGCCACCGTGGGCGTCGGGGACGGCGTTGACGCGCAGGGTCTGGATGCGCGGCTCGGCCTCCGGGGAGAGCATGACCTCGATGTCGTAGCGGCCCTTCTCGGCCGGCACCACGGCCAGCGCGACACCCATCGCACGGGAGAAGTAGCCGTAGGGCGCGCCGCCCAGCGGCAGTCCGACCTTGGCGCGCGCCTGAGTGATCTGGACGCGGCGGCCGGCGTCGGGCGCGTCGAGCTCGACGTTGTCGGCGAACAGCGACGGCACCGCGAACACCTCAGCACCCGCAGGATCGAAGGTACGCAGCCGCTCGACCGCGGTCTCCAGCGCCGAGTCGAGCCGCGGCCGCAGGCCCTTGACCACCGTCGAGAACCGGTGCGGACCACCGCCGGCGAGCTCGTTCGATACCAGCGAGCGCAGCGCGGTCATCGCGGTCGGGGAGGCACCGGCGTACGTGCTGTTCGACAGCGTGATGACGCCCAACCCCGTCGCCGGGTGCCAGACCATCCGCGAGCCGTAGCCGGGGTAGCCGCCGGAGTGGTGGACGATCTGCCCGAGCCGGCTGTCGTGGTCGACCATCAGGCCATAGCCGTAGCCCACAGCGACCGCGCCAACCCCCGCCTCGGCACCGGAGAACCCCAGCGAGGCAGACACCGAGCCGAACCGGTGCAGCTGCTGCATCTCCCGCCGCGACGCCTTCGACAGCGGATGCCCGTCGGCGGCAGAGGAGAAGGCGCCCAGGAACCCGCCGACCCAGCGCGCCAGGTCGGCGACCGAGGAGTGCAGGCCACCCATCGCGGCGAACGACCCGGACGGCACCGGCGGGATCGCGGCCCACGTCGGCGGACCCTCGAGCCGGTCGCCGGCCCACGCCGGATGCAGCGGCGGCACATGACCCGGCACTCGGTTCGGCACCGCGTCGGGCGAGTAGGCCGAGGAGGTCATCCCCAACGGCGCCAGCAGCTCGTGCTCGACGAAGTCGCGGTTGGCCCCCTCGGGGGACGAACCACCGACGACGTTCTCGATCGCGCGCCCGAGCAGCGCATAGCCGAGGTTGGAGTACTCGAACCCGATCCCCGGCTCCTGCCCGGTCGAGAAGCCTCCGTCGAGGAACGTCCCGAAGTCGTCGTAGGACAGCGACTCCTGCCGGTCGCCCCACGGGTCGTCGGTCGGCAGCCCGGCCGACATCGAGAGCAGCAGCCGCAGCGTCACCGCCGGCGAGTCGGCGGAGTAGGGCGCCTGGTCGACGAGCTCGGGCACGTACTGCGCGATCGCCTCGTCCAGGTCGACCAGCCCGCGGTCGCGCAGCAGCAGCACCGCGGCCGCCGTGAACGACTTCGACATCGACGCGATCCGGAAGACGCTCTCGGCCGTCGGTGCCGGACCGCCCTCGGTCGTCGCCCCGAACGCCCCGGAATGGAGCAGCTCCGAGCCGCGTACGACTCCATAGGCCAGGCCCGGAGTCAGGTTCTCCTCGAAGCGCTGCTGGAAGAGCTCGTCGACGACGGAGGTGTTCAGGCTCATACAGGCGTTCCTTCGGTGGCAGAAGTTGCTCGACGCCTTGCAGCCTAGAGGGCCACAGTTGCACCGTCAGCGCAACACCCACGCCGTGCCGCCGCATCGAAGAGGCAGAGGTCCCGGACAGAAGCGGGCCCAGACGGAGGACAGCATGGACACAGACTTCGACGAGTACGTGGTGACGCGCAGCGGCGCGCTCCTGCGGCTCGCCTACCTGCTGACCGGTGACGGTCACCGCGCCGAGGACCTCGTCCAGGACACCCTGGAGCGCTTGTGCCGACGCGGGTCGCGGATGACCCACGTCGTCGACCCGCATGCGTACGCCCGCAAGATCCTGCTCAACCAACACCTGAGCTGGCGGCGCAAACGTTCCTCGAGCGAGCTCGTCGTCGCCGACCTGCCGGAACGAGCCGGCGAGGACGAGACAGAAGCAGTCGGCGTACGTCACCTGCTCTGGCAGCGCATCGGCGCACTGCCTCCGCGGCAGCGCGCTGTCGTGGTCCTTCGCTACTACGAGGACCTTGCCGATGCCGATATCGCCGAGGCGCTCGGCATCTCCGCAGGCACCGTACGCAGCAACGCCATGCGCGCTCTCACCAAGCTGCGCAGCCACCCCGACCTCATGTCCGCCACCTTTGCCGAGGAGTCACGATGACCACCGACCTCGATGACCTGATCCGCGCCACCCTCGCCGAGCGCGCCGAGGACGCCCCTGCCGCCGGGCGAGTGATCGCCCGCGCGCCACGTCCGGGCTCCGCCCGCCGCACCACCGTCCGCCGCCGTTGGACCCGCGGTCTCGCCGTGGCCGGTCTCGCCGGCGCCCTCGCCGTCACCGGCGCCGTCCTCGCGCCACGGCTCCTTCCGGGCGAGACCCCGTTCGAGCCGGCGATGAGCTTTGCCTATGACGGGGTGCCGCGTTCGGCCGAGGCCTACCGGCTCGTGCTCGACGCACCCGGGTGGGTCGTGCCCGGCGGCGACGGCTCGGTGACCGATGCGTCCCACATCGGCGGCGTCGACTACGAACCGTCAGGCAGCGGCCGCCGAGCCCCTCGCCTGGACATCAGCTGGGGCGACAGCTCGACCTACCAGGAGGGGCTGCGATTCGCAGGCTCATTCGACACCGCTGACGACGGTGTCACCGAGCTGCCGATCGAGGTGCTCGGCCAGGAGGCGACCTACTGGCGCAACGCCGGCGAAGATGCCTTCCGGGTCGTGCTGCCGCTGACCGCCGGCCACTACCAGGTGATCACCGGCACCGGCATGTCGAAGACGGAGTTCGAGGAGCTCCTCACCCAGCTGCGCTGGGTGGACCAGGCTGAGTTCGACGCCACCCTGCCCGACCGATATCTCACCGCCGAGGAACGAGCGGCAACGATCGAGCAACTGCTCGCCGGCGTACCTCTTCCGGAGCGCTACGACGAGCACCGGCTCACCAGCCTCCAGCCGAACCGATACCACCTGGCACTGGACCTCGCGCGTGGCGCGTCCTGCGTCTGGCGCGACGAATGGCGGGCCGCCCGCGAGTCCGGCGACCAAGAGCGCGTGACGCACGCCGAGGACGTACTCCACCAGGCTGGTGACTGGCCGATGGACCAGGCACTCGACGGCAACGACACCGGCGACCTCCTGGATCAGGCATCGACCGTTCTCGACGGTTCCGAGCGCTTCCGCTGCGACTGATCAGTCCCGAAGCGGCTCATGCGCACGTTCCTCGGTAGCAGGTTGCTCGACGCGTTGCAGCCTAGCCACGGAAGGCACCGCAACCGTGGCAAGACAGATCAAGACACAGAGAACACCGCTCGCCAGGAACACCGGTCGTGTCCCGAAAGACTCCCCCAGCGGCCCGTACATCAGCTGTCCGATCGGCATCGCGATGTAGGACCCGAGCATGTCGTAGGACCACGCCCGCGACTGCATCTCCTCGGGCACGTTCTCCATCATCGCGAGGTTCCAGCCGAGGCTGAAGATCTCGATCCCGGCGCCGGCGACGGCCATCGCGATGACGAAAGGCACGGTCTCCGGCCACAGACCGAGCGCGATGAACGGCAGCCCCATCAGCGTGACACCAAGCATCCCGGCCCGCAGCGGATACCGGAGGGTCAGCCGCATCAGCACGAACGTCATGACCAGAATCCCGATCGCCTGGGCCGAGTTGCCCAGCCCCCAGCCGTGGACCCCCAGCGAAGAGGATTTGGCGTACGCCGGTCCCAGCACCTGCATCCCGCCGGACCACATCGTGTTGATCACCATGAAGGCGAGCACGACGACCCACAGCCAGGTGGTGGAACGAACGTACGTCCATCCCTCGACCAGGTCTGCGATGGCCGACGTCTTCGGGCCCGTCTTGTCGCGGCGCGGGATCCGGACCGGAAGCAGGAAGATAGCGGCGAGGAGCCAGGTCAGCGCGTCGATCGCCAGCGCCCAGCCGGCACCGACCCCGACGACCAGGACGGCCGCGGCCGACGGCCCGAGGATCGTCAGCGCGCCTCGCGACATCGACAGCAGCAGGTTGGCCGGCTGCAGGTCCTTCTTCGCGACCAGCTGCGGCACCATGCCCTGCATCGCCGGGTACGCCATCGCCGACATGGTGCCGTTGACCGCTTCGAGGACGATCAGCATCCAGATCTCGGCGCTGCCGGTGATGATCAGCCCGGCGGCCACGGCCTGGGTGAGCGCCGAGGACAGGTTCGAGATCTGCAGGACCAGCCGCCGCGGGAACCGGTCGGCGATCACGCCTCCGACCAGCAGGAAGATGACCATCGGGATGGTGTGTGCCGCCACGACGGCACCCAGCGCCGACGCCGAGTCGGTGACCTCCAGCACCGCGAAGGCCAGCGCGATGTGCGACATCGAGGTGCCTGCCATGTTCACGAACCGCGACGCGAAGAACCACCCGAAGTCGCGGTCCTTCAGGACGAAGAGGCTCTCCTTGATGCTCACTGGTCCTCACCCATCACAAAGGCGGAAGCGGTCAGGTTCACGTGGATCGTGCCCTCCGTACGCGGCGGGCGAGCGTTGTCGTGGAGCAGACCGCTCGCCTCCCGGACGAGGTCGTGGACCCGCTGCCAGACATCGGGGTCGACCCACATCTCCGCGTCCGAGACGATCGCCGGTCCATCGGCGCGCGAGCGGCGGCGGCGTACGAGCTCCTCGGCGATCGCGCGGGTGTGGACCTCGTCGTCCTCCCTGGACGGCGGCCCCTGGGCGGCGTCGCGGCGCCAGATGTACCGATACCGCTTCGCGACCCCACCGCGGATCCGCTCCTCGCTCGCGACCTCGATCAGCCCGGCGTTCTCGAGCAGCCGGAGATGGTAGGAGGCGTTGGCGTGCGTCAGGTCGAGCTCGCGCGCCACCTCCGCCGCCGACAGCTCCGCACCCGTCAGCAGTGACAGCATCCGGAGCCGCAGCGGGTGCCCGGCCGCCCGCAGCCGCGAGATCTCCTCGTCCATCCCGAACCTCCCAAGAGTTGTTTGGGAGTGAGTCTGATGAGGCCGAGCAGAACCGTCAAACAGTTATTCGGGTCGCGCCTAAACCGATAATGGCTGCTGTGCGTCAACCAGGCGTGAGCCGAGAAGAATTCACCGACTTCTACGTCGGCGCCAAGGACCGCTGCCTGCGTGCGGCGATCGCGACCGGCATGGATCCTGGCCGGGCCGAGGAAGCGACCGCCGAGGCCTTCGCGCGCGCCTGGTCGCGGTGGCCGACGGTCAGAGTGGCCAACTCCCCGTCGGCATGGGTCGTTCGCACCGCGATCAACGTCGACATCTCCTGGTGGCGCAAGCGCCGCCGCGAGCTGACCGTTCCCGAGACTCCCGAACAACTTCCCCGCAACGACTCCGATGACGACACCGACCACGACCTGTTGGAGGCCGTACGCCGGCTGCCACCGCGGCAACGCGAGGTGGTCGCGCTGCGCTACTTCCTCGACCTCGATGCCGAGACGACCGCCCACGAGCTCGGCATCGCTCGCGGCACCGTCTCCGCCACTCTCCACCACGCGCTCAAGACTCTGCGGCTGCAGCTGACCGACCCCGAAGGGATGCTGTCATGAACGACATCGAGACCTTGCTGCGCAACAGCAGCCACCAGACCCTCGACACCCCTGCCACCGAGATCCTGCGCCGGGGCGACCGGATGCGTCGCCTCCGTCGCGGTTCGAAGGCAGTCGCCGCCGTCGCCGCCTTCTCACTCGCCGGGATCATGGCGTACGTCGCGATCCCCGATCGGCTGATCGACTCGAACATCGCCACCCCGGAACCGTCGACGTCGGACGCACCCCAGCAGAAGACTCCGGTCGACTGGTCGGGCAAGCCGACCAACCTCACTCCCGAGGAGCTCGAGACGCTGAGCAAGCGGTGCCTGGAGACGGCCTGGGCTGACGTGAAGCCCCTGTACGACTACGCCCCCGAGGCGAACAATGCCATCGACCCCGATGAGGTCCAAGAGATCCCGGCGGGCACCTGGCCGTTCCTCGCCGAGAAGCGTGGATCGACGGCGATGGCGATCTTCGACGGCTCCGACTATGAGGTGACCTGCTCGACACCGCAGATCCCCGGGCGGGACGCCGCCAGCGGCCCCTACCTCGAGGGGGCCTTTGGCCAGCCCCAGGTCTGGGGCGCCTTCGCGGAGACCGGGCCATGGGAGGACTTCTCTCGTGGAAGCGTCGGCGACGGCACGGAGTTCCTGCTCCCCCTCCCCGAGAAGATGAACGTCACCGAGGTGGTCTTCACCTCGAGCGGCGAGGACTTCCCGGCGACCGTCGTCAACGGCGTAGCGGTCGCCTGGACCGACCACAAGGTCGACGCCCCGTCGGCAACGTTCCGCGCCTACGACGCCGACGGCAGTCTGGTCCATCCCGAGCCGGGTGACGTGGTGCGGGAACCGCCGACCACCGAATGGACCGAGACCCCAGAAGGGATCCGGGTGACGCGATCGCTCGGCAACGAGACGATCGAGTCCGCCTGGTTCTGGGTCGGCAAGCAGCGGTTCGACGCGACCATCACCGAGGGCAACGTGGCGGTCGCGGTGATCCCGACCGGAACGCTCACCACGGATCAGCTGAACAGCCTTCAGATCCAGGGCGTCTCCCCCGAGGGTCTCTACCTGCGCGGATGCACCGGAAAGCCCTGCGGCCCTTAGCGCTGGGCTGCGACGTACTTCTCCGCCGCCGCCCGCGGCTTGTCCCCGAGCCCGTCGATGCCGATGAGGCTCGGGAGCAGGCTGCGGTCGGTGCTGAGCGCCTTGAAGAGCGTCGAGACGGTGATGCCGTGGTCGGGGCGGTGGACGACGATGATCTCGTCGCCGGCCTGCAGCTGCCCCTCCTCGAGAACGCGGAGGTAGGGCCCCGGGCGCGCCTCGGCGGTGAACTTCTTGACCCACTGGGCGTTGTCGTAGCCCGAGACGCCCATCCAGTTCTTGAAGTCGTTGCACGGCGTACGCACGCTGCAGATCTGCAGCAGCACCGTCCCGATCCGCCACTGCTCCCCCACCAGGGCCGCGTTGATGTCGATCCCCTCGGTGGTGAGGTTCTCGGCGAACTGCCCGTCACGGAGCGTCACGCCCAACCGCGAGCCCCACACGTCGAGGTCCTCACGCGCGAAGGCGTAGACCGCCTGCTCCTCGCCGCCGTGGTGGCGCCGGTCGGTCTGGGTGTCGGTCACGATGCCCTCCCTGCCGACCGTCACCGGCTCGGGCGTGGCGAGCTTTTCGATCGAGGTGGCGCCCACCTCCGCCCACTCGGCGGGCTTGGACTGACCGATGTTGACGCTTCGCACGATGGGCATGGCGCAGATTCTCCAGTCCGCGCCGGGTTCAGGCACGCGAGTTTCTCAGTCCTGGACCGCCTTCGCGACCGAGATCATCGCGGTGATCCAGTCCTTGTCGGGGGTCTGGTTGTCCTCCAGCTCGCCCTTGACGTTGACGACCAGCCGCAGCACCGCCCAGGCCCGAGCCCGGTCCTCGTCGAGCTCGGCGGCGTCGACGAGGGCGAAGAATCGATCGCGTACGCCGTCGCGGATCCGCCCCGCATACTCCTCGAAGCGGTTCCACAGCATCGGCGCGAGCTCGTAGTGCGGGTCGCCGGAGAGGGGCTTCGGGTCGATCACCAGCCACTCCTCGCGGTCGGCTCGCAGGACGTTGTCGAAGTGCAGGTCGGTGTGGATCAGCTTCCCGTCGGTCGCCTCGTCGGCGGCGAAGTCGCGCGCGATCGCCCGGGCCTGCTCGACCATCCGCGGCGGCACTGGAAGCCGCCGCTCCGACTCGCCCAGCTCGCTCGCCCAGCGTGCGGCCTGTGCCGACAACGTACGCAGCTGCGGCGGAGCCGGGACGTGCAGCCGCCGGTAGAACCCGCCCACGATCTCGCACGCCTGCACGTCCCATAGCTCCGAGAGATCCTCGGTGTGGAGCCGCTCCAGCAGCAGCGCGAAGCGCTTCGGGTCGGCCCGGAGAAGGCGTACGGCACCCCGGCCGCCCCAGGTCTGCAGCGCCAGCGCCTCGTGCTCGGCCTCCCAGTGCGGCCAGCCGATCTTCAGCACCGCGGCCTCGCCATCGGTGGTCCGCACGGGAACCACGACCGCGGTGTTGCCGTGCGTCGCCTCGCCATCAGGTGTCAGCGACCACTCCTCGAATAGATCGCGCACCAGTCCGGGGAGGCGGTCGAGCCACGCTGCCCAGTCGGGACCGTTCGCCGCGAGTGCCACGAAGGAGTCTGGCAACGGCGTCACGCGAGCCACCTTAATCCGCTTCCCAACCCCGGACGGATCGGGCAGGTTGTGCCCATGTCACTTCCAGAGTCGATGGGGACCAAAGGCGTTCCCTACCCGCCCGAGCGCTACGACGGCGAGGCCGGTGAGATCTCGGCGTTCTACCGTCCCGACACCACCCCGCCCGACCTGTCCTACCCCAACGGCGTGAAGGTCGACTATCTCGCCACCGGCGCGACGACCGCGGGTGACTACGGGCTCTACCGCTGGCACTTCGGTCCCAACGAGACCGGCCCCGGTCCCCACTTCCACCGGGCCGTGGCCGAGTCGTTCTACGTGCTGACCGGGACCGTGCGGATCTACAACGGCGAGGAGTGGATCCCAGCCGGCGCCGGCGACTTCGTGCACGTGCCGGTCGGCGGCCTGCACGGGTTCCGCAACACCACCGACGAGCCCGCCTCGATGCTGCTCCACTTCACCCCGGGCGCGCCGCGGGAGGGCTACTTCGAGGGGCTGCGCGAGCTGGCCGAGGGCACCGAGCTCGGCCCGGACGAGATGGCCGAGTTCTACAAGCTCCACGACAACTACTGGGTCGACTGAGCGACCTTCAGGGCCGCGATCCCCATCCGGACGATCGGACTGGTGGTGTCGGCTCCGATCGCGGGGTCGTCCAGCCCGATCCACGCGGCGTAGTCGGTGGTTCCGTCGACCTCCAGCGTGCCCAGCTCGCCCCCGACGATCCGTGCCTCGAAGACCACCCGGGTGGACTGATAGGGCCGACGACCGGGGTCGAACGGCACCACGTACACGTCGGTCGTCAGCGGAGCCCCGACCTCGACGTCGTAGCCGGTCTCCTCCTTCACCTCGCGCACGACTGCCGCGGGCATCTGCTCGCCGTAGTCGACGCCACCACCCGGCAGCGTCCAGCCCGGGTCGTTGCGGTGGTTGCCGTTGAACCAGCTCAGCAGGATCCGCCCCGCGTCATCGACGATGACGGCGTACGCCGCCACCCGAGTGTCATAGTCGGTGAAGTGCATCACCGCGAGACTAGCGCGGACCGATCGGAAGTCAGTCGAAGACGAAGGCGGTCGCGTCCTTCGGGAACGAGGTCCAGGCCCGGATCCGCCGTGGATGCACCGCCGGCGCCCCCTCGATGTAGTGCTTCGCCTCGAAGATGTTCTCGCCGTACTCGGGATACTTCGCGTTGAGCAACCCCGCGATCTCCTCGGCTGTCGCCGGATCGAAGGATGTCGTCCGCACCTCCCCCTCGATGACGACCAGCTTCCACGGATCCGGCAGGTTCACCGTCACCTTCGGATGTTCGGCCGCGAGCCGCCGGTGCAACGTCTCCGGGCTGCCGCCGTAGACCAGCTTGTCCTCGAACCAGATCCCGTCCAGTGGCGTCACGTGCGGACTCCGCCCCGGCCTCTCGAACGCGAACCAGAACTGCTTCGCCTCGACCAGCTGCTGACGTACGTCCTCCCACGCCAGCAGCTCGCTCGGCGTGCCATATCCCTCCGGAAACCGAATCTGTTCTGTACGCATGTGCCTCACTCAACCACCGCCCGCCCCCGGCCGACCCGACCGTTCTTGCGCATAATCGGTGACTCGGCGGCCGCGCCCCGCACCTGCTGTGATGGACTACCCGGCATGCATTTTCGGGCTGCACCCTTGATCGTCCTGATCGCTGCGACGTCGGCCTGCGGGGCCGGCTCGGGGCCGGTGACGACGGACGCACCGACGCCGTTCTCAGCATCCTCGACCTCGACGCCGGAGGGGTTCACCGCCGCCGAGTGTCGGGGCGCCATCGGTGGGAAGCGGGTGATCCTGAGGCTGGACGTGCCGAAGGAGTTCGAGCCGGAGTCCACCGGCCCGAGCGACCAGACCCCTGGCGGCCAGTGCACCTGGCGTACGTCCGAGGATCGCTTCTTCAGCGTCCGGGTCGGCGAGAAGGAGTCGCTCGCGGACAAGAACGACGAGCTGAAGGAGTTCGAGGACAGCGGCGGTGACGACGACGTCAAGGACGTCACCTACGACGCCCCGACCGACACCTTCGGCGACCTGGAGGGCGAGCGGCTCAGCTGGTGGTCCTACTCCGACGGCACGCCCTCCGACTGCGTCTACGTGCAGGCCAACGGCCTCCGCGTGTTCTGGCAGAATCCCGACGACATCGACCAGCGGCTCGACGACCTCGAGGCTGTTCTCGACAGCATCGAGCTCATCCGCTCCTGACCGGCGCCACCATGGCTCGGCTGCCACTCACGACGATCAGCACCACGAGCATCACCGGCACGATCAGCGTCCACATGGTCGGGAGCAACCCCGCGACACAACCGATCGCCGTGATCATGAACCCCGTCCGAGGCCTGCGGGGCAGCAACAGCGTGCCGACCAGGACGAGCACGCCCCCGCCGACGAGCGTGCCGAACCAGAAGGCAAGACCGCCGTCCCCGCTGCGTACGACCCGAACGGTCTCTGCCGCTCCCGCCGCGAGCAGCAGGCAGCCGAGGAACAGCCCGTACCACCACACCCAGCCACGGGCGCCCGAGCGCTCCTCGTCGGATCGCATTCGCGTCCTCTCCCGTCTCGTCGCCCCCGGGAAAGGCTGCCTACCATCGAGCGTACGGCGTAGCGGCTCCGGCGACTCGACCAGCGGGGCTTTACTTCTTCCCGGCACCCTTGTCGGTGGAGGGCTGAGTGGTGGAGAGAGCGGCGACGAAGGCTTCCTGGGGAACCTCGACACGGCCGACCATCTTCATCCGCTTCTTGCCCTCCTTCTGCTTCTCCAGCAGCTTGCGCTTACGCGAGATGTCGCCGCCGTAGCACTTGGCGAGGACGTCCTTGCGGATGGCGCGGATGGTCTCGCGGGCGATGACGCGGGCGCCGATGGCGGCCTGGATGGGCACCTCGAACTGCTGCCTGGGGATCAGCTCGCGCAGCTTGCCGACCATCATGACCCCGTAGGAGTACGCGGCTTCGCGGTGGACGATCGCGGAGAACGCGTCGACGGGCTCGCCCTGGAGCAGGATGTCGACCTTGACCAGGTCGGCGGCCTGGTCGCCGCTGAACTCGTAGTTCAGCGAGGCGTACCCCTTGGTCGAGGACTTGAGCTGGTCGAAGAAGTCGAAGGCGATCTCGCCCATGGGGAGGACGTAGCGCATCTCGACGCGGTCCTCGGAGAGGTAGTCCATGCCGCCGAGGGTGCCGCGCTTCTTCTGGCACAGCTCCATGATCGTGCCGATGTAGTCGGACGGCGAGAGGATGGTGGCCTTGACGACCGGCTCGCGCACCTCGCGGATCTTGCCCTCGGGGAACTCCGACGGGTTGGTGACGATGTGCTCGGACCCGTCCTCCATGATCACGTCGTAGACCACGTTGGGAGCCGTCGAGATGAGGTCGAGGTTGAACTCGCGCTCGAGACGGTCGCGGGTGATCTCCATGTGCAGCAGGCCGAGGAATCCGACGCGGAAGCCGAAGCCGAGCGCGCCCGACGTCTCCGGCTCGTACGTCAGAGCCGCATCGTTGAGCTGCAGCTTGTCGAGCGCCTCGCGCAGCACCGGGTACTGGTCGCCGTCGATCGGGTAGAGCCCCGCGAAGACCATCGGGTTGGGGTGGGAGTAGCCGCCGAGCATCTCCTTGGCCGGACGGTTGTTGCCGGTGACGGTGTCACCCACGCGCGACTGGCGTACGTCCTTCACGCCGGTGATCAGGTAGCCGGTCTCGCCGACGCCGATGTGGTCGGCCTTGACCGGCTCCGGGCTGATCACACCGAGCTCGAGCATCTCGTGGACGGCGTTGGTCGACATCATCTTGATCTTGTCGCGGTGGGTCAGCTTGCCGTCGAAGACCCGGACGTAGGTGACCACGCCGCGGTAGGTGTCGTAGACCGAGTCGAAGATCAGCGCCCGTGCAGGAGCATCCGGGTCGCCGACGGGCGCCGGCACCTGCTTCACGATCTCGTTGAGAAGATTCTCGACGCCGAGACCGGTCTTGGCAGAGGTGAGCAGGACGTCCGAGACGTCGCAGCCGACGAGGTTGGCCAGCTCCTCGGCGTACTTCTCGACGTTGGCCGACGGCAGGTCGATCTTGTTGAGCACCGGGATGATCTGCAGGTCCGCACCCATGGCGAGGTAGAGATTCGCCAGCGTCTGCGCCTCGATGCCCTGCGCGGCGTCGACCAGCAGGATCGCGGCCTCGCACGCCTCGAGCGACCGGGAGACCTCGTAGGTGAAGTCGACGTGGCCGGGGGTGTCGATCATGTTGAGGATGTAGGTGCCCGGCTCGGCGCCCGCCTCGTTGCCCTCCGCCACCGTCCACGGCATGCGGACCGCCTGCGACTTGATCGTGATGCCACGCTCGCGCTCGATGTCCATGCGGTCGAGGTACTGCGCCTTGGCCTCACGCTCGCCGACGACACCCGTCAGCTGCAGCATCCGGTCGGCCAGCGTCGACTTGCCGTGGTCGATGTGGGCGATGATGCAGAAGTTGCGGATGATCGCCGGGTCGGTGGACCCAGGCTTCGGCGCGGAGTTCGTGGGCACGGGCTGCTTTCGCTCTGTGTCTCTTGAGGGGGACGTACGTCTTCTTTCGATTGTCCCACGGTCAGTACTGATGGAACCAAAGCGGCAGCTGCACCGACTCGCCCGGGCAGGTCACGTTGCGGTCGCGGCCGTCCTCGAGCCACTGCACCATCACCGCGGCACCGCCCTGGAACATCCACTCGCCGCCGCACCGCTCCAGGGCCGCGGCCCGCGATGCCTCGCCCGCCGGGCGCCACTCGGGCAGCTGCAGCTGCAGGTCGCCGACGATCGGCGTCCACAGGCCCTCGATCGAGTAGACCCCGACCCGCTTCCCGGCGTCCTGATAGCCGGCCAGGGCTCCCTTGACCACCGCCTGGTTGGCCTCGATGTCGTCGGTCCACTCCCAGACCGCGACCGGCTCGACGTCCATCCAGACCGAGGGCGACTCCAGGCCGGCGCGCTCCATCGCCTCGAGATTCCACACCGCCTGCTGGTAGCCGACGTTGGTCAGCCGGCCGATCTTCGTGTCCGGGTCGCCCGGCCCTTCGCCGCCGTACTCACGGATCGTGGCGGCACGGGGGTAGGAGGTGACCGCATAGGCCGAGGTCATCACCTTGTTCTTCTTGGCCCACTCGACCTGCGAGGCCAGGCACGGGTTGGGAGTGAACGCCGGACCGTTGGTGAGTCCGATGACCACGTACTCCGCCGAGGCGAGCGGCATCGGCAGCCCCAGCGTCCGACGCTCCTTGATGCCCATCCCCTCGGGACACTGCGGCCAGCTCAGGTCACCGCCCTCGACGATCCCGCGATCGTCGGCGGGCGGGACGGACGGGATCTCCAGCGACTCCGGCGCGCGTGGTGGCACGCTCGCCGACGTCTCGGGCGCCGGGCTCGCGGGCATCGACGGCGAGGCGGACTCGGCCTCGACCGGGGGCTCGGTGGCACAGCCGAACAGCACCGGCGCCGCCAGGAGCAGCAGCACAGCGGCGAACAGGTTCTCTCTTGCCCACATCACCGCAGATACTGCCACCCGCATCCCAGCGGGTCACACCTGCGCGAAGTCGTCCCCCATCACCGGCCGGATCTCGATCGGCTCCCCGAGGACCGCGACGATCCGCGAGACGATGTCGATGGCGCGCTCCTGGCTGGCCACGTCGATGACCGCGAAGCTGGCCAGCACCTCCTTCAGCTCGGCGAACGGACCATCGGTCGCGACCGGACCGTTCTCGCCCGGCCGCACCGTGACCGAAACGGCCGGATGCCCCAGGCCCTCGGTGCTGACCAGCTCGCCGTTGGCGACCAGCTCCTCCTCGAACTTCTGGTACTCCGCGAACGCCGCGAGTGCCTCTTCGGAGGCCGTGTCGGAGGCGTCCCACGCGTCGGCTGGCGTGTAGCCCAGCATCAGGTATTTCATGCCTCGAAAACTAGACCCCGAAACTAGGCTCTGTCGGCATGACCGGACCGGCGGCGCTCGAGGACCTGTTGCGGACCGAGGCGCCGTACGTCCTGAGCGCCCTGGTCCGCCGCTTCGGACGGTTCGAGGCCGCCGAGGACGCGGTCCAGGAGGCGCTGCTGGACGCCAGCGTCCAGTGGGCGCGCGACGGCGTTCCGGAGAACCCGCGCTCCTGGCTGACCAGGATCGGGTACCGGCGGATGGTGGATCTGCTCCGCTCCGAGCAGGCTGCCCACCGCCGCGAGCTCCAGGTCGGCATCGCCGAGGTGGTCACTCCGGCCGGCCCGGCGGCGGAGACCGACGACAGCCTGGCGCTGTTGCTGCTGTGCTGTCATCCGGCGCTGTCGCGGACCGGGCAGGTGGCGCTCACGCTGCGCGCTGTGGGCGGGCTGACGACGACCGAGATCGCCCATGCGTACGGCGTCCCGGAGAACACCATGGGCACCCGGATCAGCCGTGCGAAGCAGACGCTGCGCAAGGCCGGCGCCCGGTTCACGCCGCCAGGGCAGGCCGAGCGCGCCGACCGGATCGGCGCCGTACTCGAGGTGCTCTACCTCGTCTTCAACGAGGGCTACACCGCCACTGCCGGCGCCGAGCTGGGCCGGGTCGACCTGGCGCACGAGTCGATCCGGCTGACCCGGATGCTCGCCCGGATCGCTCCCGGCGAGCCCGAGGTCGCCGGCCTGCTGGCGCTGATGCTGCTCACCGAGGCGCGGCGGCCGGCACGCACCGACCCCGACCTCGGGCTGGTGCCGCTGGCCGAGCAGGACCGCTCCCGGTGGGACCGCGCGCTGATCGAGGAGGGGCTGGCCGTGCTGGAGGAGGTGTGGGGACGGGGTGATCCCGGGCCCTTCCTGCTCCAGGCGGCGATCGCCGCGGTCCATGCCCACGCGGAGTCCGCCGCGGACACCGACTGGCACGAGATCCTCGGCCTCTACCTGCTGCTGGAACGTACGCTGCCGACCGCACCGGTACGCCTGGGCCGCGTGGTCGCGGCCGCTCATGCGTTCGGCCCGGTGGTCGGCCTGCAGCTGCTGGACGAGCTCGACGCCGAGCACGGCCTCGCCGGCGATCCGCTGACCGCGCAGCGGGTCCTGGCGGTGCGGGCGCACCTGCTGGACCAGCGGCGCGATCCCTCCGCAGCCGCCCAGTTCCGGGCGGCTGCGGAGCTGACCGCCAACGAGGCCGAACGCGACTACCTGCTCCGGCGCGCGGATCAGACCCGCGTCATCGTCGACTCGTAGCCGCCCTGGCCGGCGTAGTCCCACTCGCCGGTCATAACGTCGCCGGCCTCGTCGAAGGTGCCGACGAACTTCACCGGCGAGCCCTTCTCCCCGCCCCAGATGGTGAGGGTGTCGCCGTCGAGCTCGTAGACGTAGTCGAGGGTGGCGCCGGTGTTGTCGTAGTAGCGCGAGTGCACGTCGGCGCTGGGCTCCTCACCGAAGGGGCGCAGGTTGCCGATCACCTCGATCCCGGTCGTGACCTGCCCGAACTGCTCCAGCCGTACGTCCTGCAGCAGGAAGTAGCCGCCTTCCATCCAGCGGTAGGTCACCTCACCCTCCGCGCCGCCGGTCACCTTCCAGGTGCCGATGAGCCGGTCCAGGGCGCGGACGCCGGGGCTCGGTGCGGGCAGTGCGGGCATGGCGTACTCGTCGTTCATGATGTCGCTCCTCGTGTGCGGCCGGCGTCTCCGGCCTTCACCCCTCTCTCGGAGCCCGCCCGGTGATCTCGACATCCGGGTGAAAGAAATTTTTCTTTCACCCGGGGACGGCACCCTTCGCGTACGTGTTCACCGACACGACCCGCGGAACTCACCGGTCGTTCCGCCGGAATCGGCAGGTTTGGCCCATGACCCCACTCAACCGCCGCTCCGTCCTCGGCCTCGGTGCCGCCGCCGGTGCCGGACTCGTCATCCCCACGACCGCAGCAGCCGTCCACGCCGCCCCCGCTTTCGTCCGCGGCAACCGCCCGACCCTCACCCACGGAGTCCAGTCCGGCGACGTCGGCGCCCGCGGCGGCGTCCTGTGGAGCCGCGCCGACAAGACCTCACGCCTGGTCGCGGAGATCTCGGCCGACGAGTCCTTCCGCCGGGCCCGCCCGGTCAGCGGGCCGGTGGTGACCGCGAGGAGCGACTTCACCGGGGAGCTGAAGGTCCGCGGCCTCGAGGCTGGGCGCGACTACTTCTACCGGATCCGTGCCGTCGACCCCGATGACCCGCGACGCGGCAGCGCCTGGGAGCTGGGCCGGCTGCGTACCGCCCCGGCGCGCCGCGAGGACATCCGGTTCCTGTGGTCCGGCGACATCGCCGGACAGGGCTGGGGCGCCAACCCCGACTTCGGTGGCTTCCGGATCGCGCCCGCGATGGCGGCGCGCGAGGCCGACTTCTTCCTGAGCTCCGGCGACAACGTCTACGCCGACGGCCCGCTCACCTCGACCGTGACGCTCCCCGACGGACGGGTCTGGAACAACATCGTCACCGAGGAGAAGCACAAGGTCGCCGAGACGCTGGCCGAGTTCCGCGGGCAGTACGCCTACAACCTGCTCGCCGACAACTGGCGCGCGTTCCTCGCCCAGACGCCGATCGTGGCGCAGTGGGACGACCACGAGGTCACCAACAACTGGTACCCCGGCGAGATCCTCCCCGACGACGGCCGCTACACCGAGCGCCGCGTCGACGTCCTCGCGGCCCGGGCGAAGCAGGCCTTCCACGAGTACATCCCGGTCGGCGACGCCTCCCCCGACCCCGACGGCCGGATCTACCGCAAGCTCTCCTACGGCCCGCTGATGGACCTCTTCGTCCTCGACATGCGCACCCACAAGGACGCCAACACGACCAACGCCGAGACCAGCGCCGACGGCGGCGTGCTCGGCGAGCGTCAGACGAAGTGGCTCCTGCGCGAGCTGGCCGCCTCCCGCGCCACCTGGAAGGTCATCGCCGCCGACCTGCCGATCGGCCTGGTCGTCCCCGACGGCACCCTGCAGGAGGGCATCTCCCAGGGCGATGCCGGCGCCCCGCTCGGCCGCGAGCTCGACATCGCCAAGGTCTTGACCGGGCTCAAGCGCCTCGGCATCCGCAACCACGTCTGGCTGACCGCCGACGTCCACTACACGGCCGCGCACTCCTACGACCCCGACCGCGCCGCGTACCAGGACTTCGACCCGTTCTGGGAGTTCGTCTCCGGCCCGCTCAACGCCGGTGCCTTCGGCCCCAACAAGCTGGACCCCACCTTCGGTCCGGCCGCCGAGTTCGTGGCCGCTCCCCCGGCCGCCAACGCCTCGCCCGCCGACGGCTTCCAGTTCTTCGGCGAGGTCGAGATCGACGGACGTACGCAGCAGCTCACCGTCACCCTCCGTGACGTCGACGGCGGTGCGCTTTTTACGAAGACGCTGGACCCGAGTTTCCGTTAGGGTCTCCGGGCTAGGGCGTGTCTCTGTGCAGACACGCCCTAGCCGTCTCCCGTTCGGGCCCAGGAGGACCAGCAGACCATGAGCGAAATTCATGTCGTCCCCAAGGACATGAAGACATCCATCGGCATCGCCACGGACGCCGAGAGCGCCGTACGCAAAGCCGACTCCGCCGGCTATCTGAGCAAGGCGGGCGCTGCGGTCCCAGGGGCGGAGTCGGTCGGCTACATGTCCGATCTCGGCACCCGCTGGACCGATGAGACCAAGGCTGCGGCCGACAGCTCCCAGAAGCTCGCCGTGGAGATGCAGAAGGCTCTCGACGAGTTCGAGGCCGCCGACAAGGCCGCCGGCGACAAGGGCGGAAAGGTCATGGGCCCGAACTGATGGCGATCACGTTCGGCCAGGTCAAGACCTGGAAGGCGGCACCATTGGGTGACGCCGGCGACGGCCTCAAGGCCGACCTCCGCAAGCTGGAGACCAGCCGCGACGAGCTCGAGGCCAATGGCGTGGCCAAGTCGTGGACCGGCGTGGCCGCCGACGCCGCCCGCGGCCATCGCGACACTCTTGTGGCCCAGCTGAGCAGCCACATCACGGGCAAGCAGCAGATGCAGAAGGCGCTCTACGCCGCGGAGCCGCAGGTCGAGGCCATCGAGCGTCTCGTCCAGGGCATCCTGGACCGGGCCAAGACCAACGAGTTCACCGTCGGTGACGACGGCTCGGTGACCAGCACCGCCACGCCGCCGACGTTCAAGAGCCGTTACGAGGCCGAGGAATGGGGCAACAGCCGCCAGCTCGTCGCCCAGGAGCTCGCCGACGACATCACCGACGCCCTTGCCAAGGCGGCCGGCGTCGACGTGATCCTCAGCGACGCCATCCCGACCGGCACCGTCCAGTCCCTCGACGACACCCGCGAGCAGCGCGGGACGGCCTCCCCCGAGGTCGCCGAGCGGTGGGCTCAGCTCACCGACGCCGAGCGCAAGGCGATCATCGACCAGAAGATCGAGGAGCTCGCCAAGGAGTACGGGGTCGACGTCGAGGACATCATCTGGGACGACACGATCTCCGGCAACGGGTCCTGGAGCGAGGACGAGAAGGCTGTACGCCTCAACCCGGACAGGCTCAGCGATCCCGACCTCCTGCACACCGTGGCCCACGAGATGCGTCACGCCCGGCAGTACGAGGCGATCGAGGACAACAACGACTTCCAGTTCTGGTGGGAGGACGATCCCTTCGACGCGCACGAGGAGGACGGCATCACCGAGGAGCAGGCCGAGGAGTGGGAGGAGAACTTCGACGACTACAAGAGCCCTGACAAGGACTTCGACGCCTACTACAACCAGCCCGTCGAGGCCGACGCCCGCAAGTCCGGTCGCGAATATCTCGACAACCTGACCGCCGCTGAGCTCGACCGTCTCCTGAAGGAGTCGAAATGACGACGTACGCCGATCTGGTCACCGCCTACCTCGACGACCCCGGCCCCGAGACGCTGGCGCCGCTGCGCCGTGCGGTCCGCAACTCCGCCAACTTCAGCGTCGACCTCGACCTCAGCGCCGTCGACAAGCTGCTCGACGAGGGCGCCTACGCCGAGGCCGCGACCGCGCTGCGGGCACTCATGCCCGGGGCGATCTTCAGCCCGTCCGCCCACCTGCGCCTGGCGACGGCCCTGGAGCGCTCCGGTGAGGAGCGATCCGCCGCTCGCGAGCGCCAGGTCGCCAGCGCCGCCCTGCGGAGCATCCGGGCGACCGGCGACGGCACCCAGGAGCATCCCTGGACCGTGCTGCGGATCAACGACGAGTACGACCTGCTCCGCGCCCTCAAGAAGGTCCCCGGCCGCCAGGATCTCCTGGAGGCAGACGGGCGGCGTATCGACCGCCACACCTGCACCGACGGGACCCTCGTTCACTTCGACGCGACCGCGCTCGTCTGATGGCGATCACGTTCGGCCAGGTCAAGACGTGGAAGGCCGCACCGCTGGGTGACGCCGGCGACGGCCTCAAGGCCGACCTCCGCAAGCTGGAGACCAGCCGCGACGAGCTCGAGGCCAACGGCGTCGCCAAGTCCTGGACCGGGATGGCCGCCGACGCCGCCCGAGGTCATCGCGACAGCCTGGTCAAGAGCCTCAGCAGCCACATCACCGCCAAGCAGGAGATGCAGAAGGCGCTCTACACCGCCGAGCCGCAGGTCGAGGAGATCGAGCGTCTCGTCCAGGGCATCCTCGACCGGGCCAAGACCCAGGAGTTCACGGTCAGCGACGACGGCACGGTGACCAGCACCGCCACCCCACCGCAGTTCAAGAGCCGTTTCGAGGCCGAGGAGTGGGGCAACAGCCGTCAGAACGTCGCCCAGGAGATCGCCGACGAGATCGAGAAGGCCCTCGCCAAGGCCGTCGGTGTCGACGCGATCCTCGCCCGCGGCCTGCCGACCGGCATCGACGAGCAGGGTGACGAGTACGGCAACATCGACCCGGCCATCGCGGAGAAGTGGGAGACGCTCAGCATCGAGGAGCGCAAGGCCGTGCTGGAGGAGATGGTCAAGAAGATCGCCGCGGAGAGCGGCGTCGACATGCCCACCATCGACTGGGACGCCCTGGAGAACGACACCTGGGACGACAACAGCATCACCTACGGCTACTGGAGCGACGAAGAGCCCACGATGGCGCTCAACCCCAACGTGCTCGACGACCCCGGCCAGCTGATCAACACCGTCGCCCACGAGGTCCGACACGGCCGCCAGCACGAGGCCATCGACGACAAGAACGACTGGCAGTTCTGGTGGGAGGACGACCCCTTCGACGACCACAAGGAAGACGGGATCAGCGAGGAGCAGGCCGAGGAGTGGGAAGAGAACTTCGACGACTACAAGAGCACCGACAACGGTGACTCCTTCGACGAGTACTACAACCAGCCCGTCGAGAAGGATGCCCGCAACTCCGGCCGCGACTACCTGAACAACCTCACCGAGGAGGAGTTCAACCGCCTCCTCGAGGAGTCGAAGTGACGACGTACGCCGACCTGGTCTCCGCCTACCTCGATGACCCCGGCCCCGAGACCCTCGGGCCGCTTCGCCGCGCGGTCCGCGGCTCGGCCAACTTCACTCCCGACCTCGACCTCGACTCGGTCGACAGGCTGCTCGCCGCGGGGTCGTACGCAGCGGCCGCCGCCGAGCTGCGGCGGGTCATGCCGGGGGCGATCTTCAGCCCCTCGGTCCACCTGCGGATGGCCACCGCACTGGAGCAGTCCGGCGACGCACGGGCCGGCGCGCGCGAGCGGCAGGTCGCCGGCGCCGCGCTGCGCAGCATCCGCTCCACCGGCGACGGCAGCGAGCAACATCCGTGGTCGGTGCTGCGTATCAACGACGAGTACGACATGCTCCGAGCCCTCGACAAGGTCCGGGCCCGCCAGGACCTCGTCGAGACCGGAGGCCGTCGACTCGACCGCCTCACCTGCACCGACGGCACCGTCGCCTACTTCGACGTGTCCTCGTTCGCCTGACCGATCTCTCCAGAAGGACCGATGAAACCCCGAACGTACGTCCTCAGCGTCCCGATCATCGGCGTGCTCGCCGCCGCGCTCCTGGCCGGGTGCGCAAGCGACCCCGACCAGGACGGCTGCGACATCTCCGCGCTCGGGACGTCCGGCGGCTCGATCAGCCTGGCCGCCGCGGTCATGCCGTCGCGGCTCGACGCCGGCTCGCTGGTCACCGACCCCGAGGGGAAGTACGTCGTGGCCAGCTGCACCGACGGCACCTGCCGCTGGAGCGCCGCCGGTGGTGCGTACGAGACGATCTCCGAGACCGGCTACGGCGCGATCAGCCCCGACCTCACGCTCGTCGCACGGAAGGTCGGCTGCTCGGACATCGCGCTGGTCGAGGTGGACGGCGACGAGCAGGTCCAGCGGCTCGAGGGTCTGCCGAACCCGAAGGTCACCGACGCCAGCCCGGTCGGCGAGATCGCGTTCAGTCCCGACGGTCGGCTCGTCGCCGGTGCCGGGCTCGAGGGCGACCTGATCATCTGGTCGGTCGAGGACGGCGACGAGGTGGCGAGCACCGATCTCGGCAACGGCGTCGGATCGATCTCGTTCAGCCCCGACGGCGACCTGGTGGCGGTTGCCTCCGGTGACAGCGTCTCGGTTCTCGAGGCCGAATCGGGTGACGAGGTCGGCACCCTCGCGGCCGCGGGCGACGCAGACCCGGTCTGGAGTCCGGACGGTCGCTGGATCGCCGGCGTAACCACCGAGGGCTACCCCACGATCTGGGACGCCAAGACGCTCGAGACCGCCGAGACGCTACCCGATCACCCGGTCGGCGCCGTCGCCTTCTCCCCCGACTCTCGCTCGCTGGCTGCCACGAGCGACTCCGACGACGCCGAGCTGATCCTGTGGGCACCCAAGGCGTTGGGCGGTACGGGCGAGTCCCGTGACCTCGTCCGGTCCGCGGTGCCGGGCTCGAACGTGATCTTCAGCCCTGACGGCAAGGTCCTCTACACCGCGTCGGCCGAGGAGGGCGTCGCGGCCTGGGATGTCGCCACAGGCGAGCCCGCCGCACAGCTCGACCAGCCGCCGATGTCCTAGCTGCCCGTGCCGTGGTGCGCTGGCGCATCATGGCCGGCGTACACAAGGATGTGGTCGTGAGCGCGATCCCGACGAACATCCCGCACGGGCAGACCGCCCGCCGCCTGGAGTGGCCCCACCTGCCCCCGTTCCTGCGGTCCTCGATCGAGAAGCGGCTCGGCGGTGGGCCGGTGGTCTCGGCGGAGTCGCACGGGGCCGGGTTCACGCCGGGGTTCGCCTCGGTGCTGACCTGCCAGGACGGCTCAGAGCACTTCGTGAAGGCTGCCTCCGCCAAGGCGCAGCGCGACTCCGCGGCGCTCTACCGGGAGGAGGCTGCGAAGCTGAAGAAGCTCGCCGGCTGGGTCCCCGCCCCGAAACTGAGGTGGTTCGACGACGGCGAGTGGGTGGTCTTGGCCTTCGAGCACGTCGAGTCGCGGCTGCCCTCGCGGCCCTGGACTCCCTCGGACCTCGAGATCGTCTCGCAGGCGCTGGTCGAGACCGCTGCCGCGCTCACCCCGGCCCCGGGCATCGGCTGGCCGACCTTCGCCGAGGAGCACGCCTCCTACCCCGCCCTGTGGGACCGGGTCGCCGGCTACCCACACGCCGAGCGGGCGGCCGAGATCGCCGCCGGGTTCGCGGAGCACACCGCCGGTGAGACGCTGGTCCACCTGGACGTACGCGACGACACCGTCCGCATCCGCCCCGACGGTGGCGTCCTGCTGGTCGAGTGGACCTGGCCGGTCCTCGGCGCCGACTGGATCGACTCGCTCCTGCTGCTGGTCGGGCCGCGCGGTGACGGCCTCGACGCCGAGTCGTTCCTGGCCAGCCATCCGCTGCTGTCGCAGGCTGCACCGGAGGCCATCGACTCCGTCCTGGCGCTCTTCGCCGGCTACTTCCTGGCCGCAGCCGACCAGCCGGTCAAGACGACCTCGCCCCACCTCCGCAGGATGCAGCGGTGCCAGGGCGAGGTGTGTCTGGACTGGCTGGCGGAACGCCGGGCCTGGGATCAGGATCCGGCGTAGAACGCGTCGATCCGCGCCTGCTCCTTGGCCTCGACGACGTTGCGCTTGACCTTCAGCGACGGGGTCAGCTCACCGCTCTCGACGGTCAGGTCGTGCTCGAGGATCTCCCACTTCTTGATGGTCTCCCAGCGGTTGAGGCTCGCGTTGAGCTCGTCGACGTAGCCGCCGATCAGCTCACGCACCTGCGGGGAGGTGACGATCTCCTCGTAGGACTTCCCCTCCAGACCGTGGGAGGCACCCCAGGCGGTGATCGACTCGGGGTCGAGGGCGATCAGGGCGCTGACGAAGTTGCGGTTGGCACCGAAGACCAGGAACTGGCTGGTGTAGGGGCACAGCGCGGCGAACTTCGACTCGATCGCCGGCGGCGCGACGTACTTCCCGCCCGAGGTCTTGAAGAGCTCCTTGATCCGGCCGGTGATGGTGATGTAGCCCTCCTCGTCGATCGAGGCCTTGTCACCGGTGTGGTACCAGCCCTCGGCGTCGAGCGCCTTGGCGGTCTCCTCGGGCAGGTTGTGGTAGCCCGGCATCACGTGCGGGCCGCGGATGAGCAGCTCGTCGTTCTCGCCGATCTTCACCTCGCTGCCCGGGAACGCCTTGCCGACGGTGCCGAGCTTGTTCTCCGTCAGGGTGCCGACGGAGGCGCCCGCGGCGTTCTCGGTCGAGCCGTAGCCCTCCATGATGAGGATCCCCGCGGCCCGGAACCACTCGGCGATGTCGCGGTTGAGCGGGGCGGAGCCGGAGATGAAGAAACGTACGCGGCCACCGAAGCGGTCACGGACCTTGCTGAGCACCAGCTTGTCGAGCACGGCGTGCTTGAGCGCCATCGTGGTCGGCACGGACTTGCCCTCGCGCAGGAGACGGTCGCGGGCGATGCCGTTGGCGAAGGCGGCGTCGAAGAGCTTCTTCTTCACACCACCGTCGTTCTCGACCATCATCGTGATCTTGGCGTGCACCTTCTCGAAGATGCGTGGGGCGGCGCCCATGAAGGTCGGCTTCACGATTCCGAGGTTGTCGACGATCTTGTCCATCCGGCCGTCGATCGCGGTCGGGAAACCACAGGCGATCTGGATCGAGAGCAGCACCTTGCCGAAGACGTGCGACATCGGCAGCCACAGGAACTGCAGATCGTCGGGGCCGAGCACGTCGCCCTGGACCCGGACGGCCTCGCCCTCGTAGACCCAGGCGCGGTGGAGGAGGCGCACGCCCTTCGGCCGGCCAGTGGTGCCCGAGGTGTAGACCAGGGTGGCCAGGTGGTCCGGGGTGATCTTGGCCGCGGTCTCCTCGATCAGGTCCGGGTGGTCGGCGAGGTACTTGTCACCGATGGCAGCGAGGTCGTCCAGGCCGATGACCCGCTCGCCGTCTGTCTGGCCGTCGAAGGTGATCACCTTGACGATCTCGGGCAGGTCGGCCGCCCTCTCAGCGATCTTGGCGAGCTGATCGTCGTCCTCGGCGAAGACGAAGCGGCACTCGGCGTCACCGAGGATGTAGGCGGTGTCGTCGACGTTGGTCGTCGGGTAGACCGTTGTGGTGGCGCCGCCGGCGAGCATCACCGCGAGGTCGGCGATGATCCACTCGTAGCGCGTGGTCGAGGCGATGCCGACCCGCTGCTCGAGCTCGAGGCCGAGCGAGACGAGGCCCGCGGCAAGGCGGCTGGCCATGTCGCTGGCCTCCTTCCAGGTCAGCGACTTCCACTCCTCTCCGCCTGCCTCGGTCGTCGAGCCGACCACGGGATAGCGGAACGCTTCCGCGTTCGGGGTCGCCTTGACCCGGTTGAGGAAGTGAAGGGCGAAGTTCGCCGGCATCTCGTCGAGGAATGCGAGATCGATCGCGGACTGGGTCGGCATGATTCTCCTGGCCTGCAGTGTGTGCGTGGGGGGTGAACGGTGGGCGGTTAGCACGAGAGGGACCGCGCGGGGGACCCTAGACGCTGGAGCCGAGCCGCAACAGGGGGTTCCGCCGGAAATCTCGTGACCGAGATCACCACAGCCTACCCCGGAGTAGCTACGTGAGGTACGGCGATTTGAGGCCAAACGACGCGAGTCTGTAATCTTGACCGCAAGCGTGTTCGCGTAGGCCTCTCCCCTCTCATTTCCCCGAGGGGCCGGATTGAGAGCTCGCACCACCACACGTCGAAGCACTGGAGATCATTCACCCATGGCGAACATCAAGTCGCAGATCAAGCGCAACAAGCAGAACGACAAGGCGCACGAGCGCAACAAGGCCGTCAAGAGCGAGCTCAAGACGGTCATCCGCAAGTTCCACGCCGCCGCCGAGGCGGGCGAGAAGGACGCTGCGGTCGAGACCGCCAAGGTCGCCACCAAGAAGCTCGACAAGGCCGTCTCCAAGGGCGTCATCCACAAGAACCAGGCCGCTAACCGCAAGTCGGCGATCGCCAAGAAGGCTTCCTCCCTCTGAGGTAAGCCCCACCGAAGCCCCCGTCCTCCGCGACGGGGGCTTTGTTCATTTGCCGAGAAGTCACCCCCGTCGGCCGAGACGTCACTCGCGCTGGTCGAGAAGTCACGTACGTCGGCCGAGTGGGCAGCGTGATGCCATCTCGGCCGACGCACCTGACGCCTCGGCCGACCGGAGTGACGCCTCGGCCGACCGGGGCGACGGCTCAGGAGGGGTCAGCGCTGGCGGAGGGCGGCGATGGTGAGGACGAGGCGCTCGAGCGTGTACGCCGGGTCGCTGGCCGCGCCTTTGAGGTCGGCGTCGGCTCGGGCGACCGAGCGGAGGGCTTCGCCGATGCCTTCGCGGGACCAGCCGCGGGCGAGGCCGGCGATGGACTTCTGCTTCCACGGTGGGGTGCCGCTGTCGCGGATGCCGGCGACGTGGTTGGCGACTGTGCGCAGCTGGCCGGCCACGGCGGAGAGGACGTAGACCGGGGAGGAGCCGGTGTCGAGCGCCCAGCGGATCTCCTCGAGGGCCTTGACCCGGTCGCCGGAGATGATCGCGTCGGCGATCACGTAGTTCTTCACCTCGGCCCGGCCGCCGAAGTACTGCTTCACGTGATCCACGCCCAGTCGCTTCGCCTCGTTGTCGCCGGCGAGCTGGCTGGCAGCGGCCGCCAGGGAGCGGAGGTCCTGACCGACGGCCTGGATCAGGAAGTCGGCGCCCTCCTCGTCGATGCTCGCTCCGTGCAGCCGCAGCTCGGCCTTCACGAAGCTGCCGAACTCGCGCGCCTTCAGCTCGACGGACTTGTGCTCGGTCACCTTCGGGAGCTTGCGGAGCTTGGCGAGCGTGCCGCTGCCCTTCTGCCCGCCGCCGTGGACGAGGACGAGCGCGACCTCCTCGGACGGCATCCCGGCGTACTCCACCAGGCCCGCGACCGACTCGTCCGGCAGGTTCTCCAGGTTGCGCACCACGACGCAGCGGATGCTCGAGAAGAGCGAAGGTGCGCTCAGCTCGCCGAGCGTGGCCAGCGTCAGGTCGGCGGCGGTCGCCTCGGAGACCTCAGCCTCGGCGTCGTAGGCCTTCACCGCGGCCTTCGCAGCCCTGACCGTACGCTCCCCCAGGAACTCCTCCTTGCCGGTCACCAGCATCACCCGACCCAGGACGTCGGAGGCCGAGAGGTTGCCGGTGGGGCTCGGTGCGGAGGCGGTGCGTGCCATGCTCAAACCCTCCCACACGGCACCGACACTTATCGCGTCACCACGGCCGCCTCACCTCCCGACTCGACGACCGCGACCGAGCCGTCGCGGTCGGTGCGGTAGACCTTGGTGCCGCTCTCCTCGAGCCCTTGGACCGTGGCCGTGGCGGGATGGCCGTAGTCGTTGCCGGCGCCGACCGAGGTGAGCGCGACCTGCGCCCGCAGCGTACGCAGCCAGTCGAGGTCCTGATAGCGCGACCCGTGATGGGGCACCTTGAGCACGTCGATGTCGAGCTCGGCCAGGTCGTCTGCGAGCTGGTCCTGTCCCTCCGGCTCGATGTCGCCGGTCAGCAGCAGACGCAGGCCGCGGGACTCGACGAGAAGAACCACGCTCGCGTCGTTGGCGGTGGAGCCGTCCCCTGGGCCGCGGGTGTCGGACTCGCCCGTCGGCCAGAGCACCTGGATCCGCACCTCACCGATGCTGGTCGTGGCTGCGTAGGGAGCCGGAACCGGCACCACCCCGGCCGCCCCGGCGGTCTCCCCGAGGACCCGTACGCCCTCGGGCGGGTCCTGGAGCCGCGAGGTCCACAGCTCACCGACCCGCCGCCCGGCGAAGACGCCCTCGACGCCGTTGACGTGATCGGCGTGGAAGTGGGTGATCACGGCGAGCGGAACGTCCTCGATCTCGAGGCGGTCGAGACAGTCGTCGACGAGGTCCGGATCGGGGCCGGCATCCACCACGACGGCACTTCCCGTCCCGGTGCGCACCACCAGGGCATCTCCCTGTCCTACGTCGCACATCACGAGCACCCAACCCGGTGGAGGCCAACCCGGGCTCGGCAGCCGCACCAGCGCGACCGCGAGCAGCACCAGGCATCCGGCGGCCCCGGTGACCGGATGCCGCAGGATCCGTGGCGCCAGGAAGGCGATCGCGGCACAGACGACCACGAGCACCGCCAGGGCCAGCGGCCCGGTTGCCCAGCCGACCTCCGCGGTCGGCAGCCCGGCGCCGAAGCGGGCCACCGCGATGATCCAGGCGACGCACCAGGTCGCGACCGTGCCCGCGACCATGCCGAGCGGATCCCACACCAGCCCGAGCAGACCTCCCAGGAGACCGAGCACCGTCGCGGGTGCGACGGCGGGCTCGACGAGCAGGTTGGCGAGCACCGCGACGAGACTGACCTGGCCGGAGATGGCGGCGACCACCGGAGTGCAGGCCAGCTGCGCCGCTGCCGGGACCGCGATCGCCTCCGCGCACCACTGCGGCATCCAACGCCTCAGAGCGTCGCGCCATGGTGGCCCGAAGAGCAGGATGCCGGCCGTGGCCAGGACCGAGAGGGTGAACCCGATCGAGGTCGCCAGCCCGGGGTCGATCAGCAGCAGCCCGATCACCGCCGCGCCGAGCCCACGCAACGCTCGCTGGCGTCCGTTGTGCGTCATCGCCAGCAGTCCGACCGCACCCATCGCGGCGGCCCGCACCACGCTTGGCTCGGTGCGGGCGAGCACGATGAACCCGAGGATGCCGAGCACCCCGACGGCGTACAGCCCTCTTCCCCGCACCCCGGCCCAGCGGGCCACGATCAGCAGGAACCCGACCACCAGGGTCAGGTTGGTGCCGGAGACTGCGAGCAGGTGGGTGAGCCCGGTCGTGCGGAAGTCGTCCGCGAGGTCGTCGGAGAGGCCGGTGTCGTCACCGTCGACCAGCGCCGGGACCAATGCCGCCTGGTCGGGCGGCCGGTGTGCCACCGCGTCCCGGATCGAGGCACGTAGCGTCTCGGAGGCACGCCACCAGATCCCCGGACCGGCGACGACTCGAGGCGGGCCGGCGATCAGCAGCGCCGACTCCTCATGCGAGTCGCTCTTCCCCAAGCGTCCGGTCGTCGACACCGTCGCCCCCAGCGGGATGTCCGCCCAGGCGTCGCCGCCGAGCACGACCACCGGCGTACGCAGCCGGTAGACCACCCCTCGGCCCTTGATCTCCCGCACGCTGGCGCGCCGGAGCTGGTACGTCGCGTGCTGACCCGTCACCTCCTTCGGGTCGGTGGTGACGGTGGCGACCACCCGCACCTGCGCCTTGCGCGCGGCCAGGTCCGCCACCGGGTTGTCGCTGACCCGGGCGGCGTGCAGGCCCGCGACGACGGCGGTCCCGGCGACCATCAGCACCAACGCCAGCGCCGTCGGGCGGCGCATCCGAACGGCCCATCCACCGCCGATGCCGAGGACCGCGGCGAGGAGCACGAGCAGAATCACCCCCGACCGTCCGCCGGCCACCACCACCGGCCCGGCCAACGCCCCCGCCCACGCACCGGCTCCGAGAAGCGGCAGGCGCAGGTCGTTCACAACGTGACCAGCGGTGCCAGCGAGTCGTAGGTCTTCGGTCCGATCCCGTCGACCTCGAGCAGCTCGTCGACGGAGGTGAACGCGCCGTTGGTGGTGCGCCAGTCGATGATCGCCTGCGCCGTCACCGGGCCCACCCCGGGCAACGTCTCCAGCTCCTCCATGGAGGCGGCGTTGAGGCTCACTCCCGCACCCGGCGCCCCGGCGGCCGGACCACCGGAGCCGGCCGCTGCAGCGCCCACTCCCCCGTTGGGCGCACCCACAACGATCTGCTGACCGTCGCTGAGCAGAGCAGCGAGGTTGAGCCCGGCGAGCTGCTTGTGGGAGGCGCCACCGGCGGCTTCGACGGCATCCACCACCCGCGAGCCGACCGGCAGCACGACGATGCCGGGCTTGGGCACCTTGCCCTCCACGTCGACCGTCACCGTCCCGGCCGACGCCCCGCCCGACGGCACCGCGGCCGTGCTCCCGGGCGCCACCGAGGCGGTCGGCAGCGCGACCAGCGGGGAGGCCGAGGGCGAGGCCCGGGCAGCCGGCACCACCTCCGGGTCGGCGCGGATCATCCACCAGCAGGCCACCGCCAACCCGGCGACCAGCACCAGCGAGACGACGACCAGATGCCACGGACCAAGGCTCACCCGCCCGCGCAGCGGCTCGGGCAGCACCGCATCAGGCGAGATCACGACCTGACGCCGAGACGCGTGGCGTCCCGGGACCGGCACCAACGGATCCAGCTCCGCGGTGTCGGTCGCTCTCGGCCCGTCCCACCACGGCGGCTGCCAGTCCTCCTCGCCCTCGTCCTCCTCCCCCGGCGGGTCCAGCTCGGCGCGCAGCTGCTCCAGCCGCCGGGCGACGGCATCGGCGTGATCAGAGGTCGGTCGGGTCCGCATGACGCCGAAGCTATGCGCCCGCGCCGACACTTCCGAGCGCGTTCTCAGCGCCTGTGGACAACCCGATCCTCAACCGTCCCTGTGGACGGTAACCGGCCCAAGAACGGGCCCAGAATCAGAGTTTGGGCCCCACGACGACCGCCACACACCCGGGCCCGACATGCGCACCGAGCACCGCGCCCAGCACCCCGACGCGTACGTCGCCATTGATCTTGCCGCCCAGCTCGGCGCAGAGCCCCTCGGTCATCGCGGCCGCCCGGTCCGGGCTGCCCAGGTGAGCGACGACGATCTCGACGGCGTCCGCGTCCTCACCCGCCTCGACCCCGAGCGCCTGCAGCCGCGCGATCGCCCGCTCGGCCGTACGCACCCGCTCGTGCGGAACGACCCGCCCGTCCTCGATGGTGAGCAGCGGCTTGACCGCCAGCGCCGTCCCGAGCAGGGCAGCAGCGGCTCCGATCCGCCCGCCGCGGCGCAGGTACTCGAGCGTGTCGACGTAGAAGTAGGAACGAGTGGCGGCGACCCGCGCCAGCGCGGCCTCGCGCGCTTCGGCAGCGCTCCCGCCGCGCCCGGCCACCTCCGCGGCGGCCAGAACCGCGAACCCGACCCCGGGCCCGACCAGCCGTGTGTCCACGGTGATCACCGGCACCGGAGCCTCCCGCGCTGCCAGCATCGAGGACTCGCACGTCGCGCTCAGGTCCGCGGAGAGGTGGATGGAGACGATCTCCTCGAAGCCCTGCGCCGCGAGCTTTTCGTAGACCTCTGCCAAGAGTGCCGGCGAGGGCCGGGAGGTCGTCACGGTCTTGTGCGCCGCCAACGCCGCCAGCAGCGCTTCGGGCGATGTCTCCTCCACCCCGTCGTCGTACGACGTCCCATCCACGATCACCTGCAACGGCACCGATGTGATCAGCTCCGTCGCATCCCCGAGATCGGATGGAAGCATCGCGGTCGAGTCGGTCACGATCGCTACCCGGGCCATGTCAGAAGCCTACAGATCGACCCATCGCCTCGACAGCGCGAGCCGAGCCGATCAGACGACGATGTTGACGAGCTTCGGCGCGCGGACGATGACCTTGCGTACGGTCTGACCCTCGATCGCGGCCGCGATCGTCGGGTCGGCCAGCGCGGCCGCCTCCAGGTCGGCCTCGGAGATCGAGGGCGAGACCTCCAGGCGCGCACGCACCTTGCCCTTGATCTGCACGACCGCCGTCACTACGTCCTCCACGAGCAGCTCGGGCAGAGGCGTCGGCCACGCAACCCGCGCAACCGTCGGCTCGTGCCCCAGACGCTCCCACATCTCCTCGGCGGTGTAGGGCGCGACCAGCGAGAGCAGGATCGCGACCGTCTCCGCGGCCTCACGTACGGCGGGGTCGGCGGGACCGACACCGGAGTCGATCGCCTTCCGGGTCGCGTTGACCAGCTCCATCACGCGAGCCACCACGACGTTGAACCGGTAGGACTCGATCAGCTGCTCGGCCTCGGCGATGGTCTTGTGAGTCGTACGCCGCAGCGCGACGTCCCCACCGGTGACGTCGACGCCCGGGGCGGACGTCACGTCCCCGGCCAGGCGCCAGGCCCGCTGCAGGAACTTCACCGAACCCGCCGGCGAGACGTCGGCCCAGTCGATGTTGTCCTCCGGCGGGGAGGCGAAGACCAGGGTCAGCCGGGTCGCGTCGACACCGAACTCCTCCAGCACGTCCGACAGGTTCACACCGTTGCCCAGCGACTTCGACATCTTCTTGCCGCCGTTGATGACCTTGCCCTGCGACAGGTACGCCGAGAACGGCTCGTCCCAGTCGATCAGGCCGATGTCGCGCAGCGCCTTGGTGAAGAAGCGGGCGTACATCAGGTGCAGCACAGCGTGCTCGTCGCCGCCCAGGTAGAAGTCGACCGGACCCCACTCGCGAGCCAGCTCCGAGGAGAAGGCCTGGGTCTCGTCGGTCGGCGACAGGTAGCGCAGGAAGTACCACGACGAGTCCACGAAGGTGTCCATCGTGTCCGAGTCGCGCGTGGCCGGACCGCCACACTTCGGGCAGGAGACGTTGACCCACTCGGAGGCCGCCGCCAGCGGCGAGACACCCTTCGGCTTCAGGTCAGCTCCGGCCAGATCGGGCAGCTGCACCGGCAGCTGGTCGTCCGGCACCGCCACCTCACCGTCGACCGGGCAGTGCACGATCGGGATCGGCGCACCCCAGTAGCGCTGCCGCGACAGCAGCCAGTCACGCAGCCGGTAGTTGATCGTGCCCTTGCCGTGGCCCTCGGCCTCCAGCTTCTCGATGATCTTGTGGATGCCGCTCGCCTTGTCGGCGACGCCCTCCAGCTCGGGCGAGTTCACGTACGCACCGTCACCCACGGTCGCGACGTACGTCTCCTCGGGGTTCTCCGCACCCGGCACGTCCACCACGCGGCGCACCGGCAGCGAGAACGCCTTGGCGAAGTCGAGGTCGCGCTGGTCGTGGGCCGGGACGGCCATCACAGCGCCGGTGCCGTAGTCGGCCAGCACGTAGTCGGCCGCCCACACCGGGATCTGCTCGCCGTTGACGGGGTTGGTCGCGGTGACACCCAGGTCGACTCCGGTCTTGGGACGGTCGGTCGCCAGCCGGTCGATGTCGGAGGCCTTGCGTACGTCCTCCAGGTAGCCCTCCAGCGCAGCCGCCCGCTCCGGCGCCACGATCTCAGCAGCCAGATCCGCGTCTGCGGCGACGACCATGAAGGTCGCGCCGTACAGCGTGTCGGGACGCGTCGTGAAGACGGTGACCTTCTTGGTCTCACCCGAGGTCAGGGAGATCTCGAAGTCGACGTGCGCGCCCTCGGACCGGCCGATCCAGTTGCGCTGCATGTTGACGACCTTGCCGATCCAGGTGTCCTGCAGCTGGTCCAGGCCGTTGTAGAGCTCCTCGGCGTATGCCGTGGTCTTGAAGTACCACTGCGTCAGGTCACGCTTGGTGACCACCGCGCCGCAGCGCTCGCACTCGCCGTTGACGACCTGCTCGTTGGCCAGCACCGTCTGGTCGTTGGGGCACCAGTTGACCGGCGACTTCTTGCGGTAGGCCAGGCCGGCCTCGTACAGCTTCAGGAAGATCCACTGCGTCCACTTGTAGTACTCCGGGTCGGAGGTGTGCAGACGGCGCGACCAGTCGAAGGAGATGCCGTAGCGCTTGAACGACTCCGCCTGGGTCTCGATGTTTGCGTAGGTCCAGCCGGCGGGGTTCTCGTTGCGCTTGATCGCGGCGTTCTCGGCAGGCAGGCCGAAGGAGTCCCAGCCGATCGGGTTCAGGACGTCGAAGCCCTTCAGCCACCAGTAGCGGGCCAGCACGTCGTGCAGCGCGGTCACCTCGGCGTGGCCCATGTGCAGGTCACCGGACGGGTAGGGGAACATCGTGAGCGCGTAGCGCTTCTCGGCCCCCTCGCGCTGACCCGCCTTGAACGGCTCCAGCTTCTCCCAGATGGGGCGCCATTTGTCCTGCAGCTCGGTGACGTCGTACGTCGCGTGCTCGGCCTGCTCCTGCGTCATTGGTCTTTCGTCCTTGTCGAGTGTCGTGCGTCGAGACTGCTTCTGGAAGAAGCCCTACAAATGAGAAGGGCCCCTCACATGGAGGGGTAGCCGCGTGACCGGGGTGTGTCCCTCAGGGTCAGCGCGGCTGCCTAAGAAGCAGGACAGACATCTGCATGTGCCCAGGGTAGCCGACCACCGCGGCCACCGTCATTCGCGACCCGTACGCGGGCATGGACCGCCTGGGTCAGAGGGCCCGGAAAGTACGGTCCAAATCCTCTGGTCTAGTACTTTCCATAGTCCATGTGTTCCGCCCTGCAGATCGACCGACAGAAAATAGGCTCGGAGGGGCGTTCACCTATTGCGAGGGCACATCTGAGCGTGCCAGACTGGCGGCGCTCCGCTGCTCGTGATGTCGGTCGTGAATGAGGACCCCCCCATCTCATCCAAGGAACGCTCCGAGCAGCGGAGTCCAAACTTCGAAGCCTCTACGACCCGGTCGTAGGGGCTCTCGCATTCGCGGCACCGACCCGAACATCCCCCGGGTTGTCGTCCATTTGGGTCATGCGACATACCCGCCCCGGTAGCTAGCGTCGTCCTCGTGCAGAGCGCCCCCGAGCAGCAGCACCAGGCCGCCCTCGTCGGCCGAGACCCGGAGCAGGTACGCCTGGCCGCACTGCTGAGCCGTACGCGGAACGGCAAGGGCGGGTCGATCGCCGTCCTCGGCGAACCGGGCTTGGGCAAGTCCGCGCTGCTCGCCGCAGCCACCACCGGCACGAGCCTTCGGGTGGTCCGGCTCGACGGCTACGAGTCCGAGTCCGACATGGCGTTCGCCGCGGTCCAGCGGCTGGTGACGTCGCTGCACCCCGAGTGCGGAATGCTCCCGGAGCAGCAACGCCGCGCCCTGCTCGTCGCCTCGGGCGAGGCGGACGGACCGCCGCCCGACCGCTACCTGGTCGGCCTCGGGGTCCTCGGGCTGCTGGCCGCCGCGAGCAACGGGCACGGCATCGTCTGCACGATCGACGACGCCCATCTGCTCGACCCGGAGAGCCTGGACGCGCTGGCGTTCGTAGCCCGCAGGATCGCGGTCGAGCGCGTCGCGGTCGTGTTCGCCGGGCGCGACGAGGCCGGCCTGGCCGAGCATCTCGGTGGCGTGCCCCAGCTCGTGCTGGCCGGCCTGGACACCGACGCCTCCGTGCGGCTGCTGAACCGCGCGGCGGCGGAACCGCTCCCTCCGTCGGTGGCCCTGGCGATCGCCCAGGCCACCGGCGGCAACCCGCTCGCTCTGATCGATCTCGCGGGCGAGTCGCTGGTCCACGAGCTGCCGGACCTGGGCATGGCCGGCGAGCCCGTCCCCGTCGGTCGCCACCTCGAGGCGCACTACGTACGCCGCGTACGCCAGGCCGACCAGGCGGTCCAGACCTGGGCGCTGCTGGCCGCGGCGGACTCGACCGGCAACATCGACCTGCTCGCCGCCGCGGGCGCGGAGCTCGGCCTCACCCTCCACGACGCCGACCGCGCCGAGGTCGCCGGACTCGTCCAGCTCACCCCGACCGTGCGGTTCCGCCATCCCCTGGTGCGCTCGGCGGTCTACAACGCGGCCTCGGGCGTCGACCGACGCCGTGTCCACCGCGCCCTCGCGCGGGCCGCCGACCGGGCGGACCTGACCGAGGCGGAGGCGTGGCACGCGGCACGGGCCGTGGTCGGGACCGACGAGGAGGTCGCCGCCCGGCTGGACCTGACCGCGGAGCTGGCCGCTCGACGCGGCGGCCTCGTCTCGTGTGCGCGTCTTCTCGCCCGTGCCGCCGAGCTGAGCCCGCCGGGCGAGACTCGTGCCGTACGACAGGTCGGCGCCGCGGAGGCGGCGCTGGCCGTCGGCGCCACGCACCTCTCGCAGCGGCTCGTCGAAGACCTCGACGAGGAGTCCGCCGGCCCGGTCACCCGAGGCCGTGCGCTGCTCATCCGCAGCTCGCTGACGCTGCTGCGCGCCGAACGGGACGGGGTGATGAGCGGTGCGGCCGACCACCTGCGGGCCGCCGATCTCTTCCACGGGTTCGACGACGTACGCGAGCAGGACGCCCTGCTGCGGGCCTTCGACCGATGCTCGAGCGCCGACCGGCTCATGACCGGCGTGACCCAGGCCGAGCTGGGCCGGCGGATGCTCGCCGGCGCGGACCTGGACGGCCGATGGTCGGTCGTGCTGCGCGGGCTGGCCGCGTTGATCCTGGAGCCGTACGACACGGCGTACCCGAAGGTTCGCGCGGCATTCGATGCGGTGCTCGCCCTGCCCGATGACGAGATCATGTACTTCGGCAGCGTGATCGGCGGTCTTGGCGCCTACCTGTGGGATGACGAGGGCCGAGCCGCCGGCCTCGATCGCGCCGCACGGGCCGCTCGCGACCGAGGCGCCCTGCTCGTGCTCGACACGCTGCTGTGGATCATCGCCCTCTGCGAGGTCTACGGCGGCTCGCTGCACCGGGCCAGCCGCTGGGTGGAGACGCATCGAGAGGTACGGGTCGCCATGGGCTACGAGGACGCGAACGTGCCCAACGTCGCGGTGATGGCCTGGTCCGGCGAGCCACGCGAGCTGGTGGCGGCCATGGCCGACGGCGCCGGTGGGCTCGGGTTCGGCGGGGTGCAGTTCTCGGGGATCGAGGGGCTGGTCGCGCGTGACCTCGCGGACCGGCGCTACCAGGACGCGTACCAGCGCCACCGGCCGCTGGTCGACGATCCGTTCCTTCAGGTGACCCCGCTGTGGTACGCCGACTTCGTCGAGTCAGCCGTACGCTCCGGGCACCCAGACGAAGCACAGCGGGTCGCTCAGGACCTGGCGAGCCGGGCGGCGGTGAACGGCATGCCGTGGTGCGAGGGGGCAGCCGAGCGCGCGATCGCCCTGGTGAGCCCTGACGACGAGGCGGAGGCCCACTACCTCGCCTCCGTCGCGGCCCTGCACAAGACGCTGGCAGAGACCGAGCTCGGCCGGTCGTACCTTCTCTACGGCGAGTGGCTCCGCCGTGTCCGGCGCCGTCGCGAGGCGGCCGAGCAGCTCCGCCTCGCGCTTCGGCACCTGCGCCACAGCGGCGCCGAGATCTTCGTCTCACGAGCTCTCGCCGAGCTCGAGGTTCTCGGTGCCCGGACCGACGACGTCGTGAACACGGACGCCGCCCCGCCGCTGGAGCTCACCACCCAGGAGCACACGATCGCGCGCCTGGCCGCGTCCGGACGTACCAACGCCGAGATCGCCGCCAACCTGTTCATCAGCCCGAACACCGTCGACTACCACCTGCGGAAGGTCTTCCAGAAGCTCGGCATCTCCTCTCGCCGGCAGCTGGCCGACCGTCTGAACGCCTAGACCGGCAGCCGGAGCGGCACGCCCGGCGTCGGCCAGCGGAAGCGGTCCGCGATCCCAGGCGGAGCATCGGCCAGGTCGGCGATGATCCGGTCCCGCCCCTGACGGAAGTGCGACCAGCCCTCGTAGTGCACAGGCACCACCGTGACCGGGTCGAGCAGCCCGCACAGCTCGACCGCTTCCCGACCGCCCATCGTGTACGCGAGCGGCCCGGTCACCGGGAACCCGACGCGTCCGAGGTGCAGGACCGCGGTCCCGACGTCGACCCTGGTCGCGACCTCGCCGAGACCGCCGTAGAGCACCGTGTCCCCCGAGACCCAGACGGCGCCGTGCTGTTGCCCCTCCCACGTCAGGGCGAAGCCGATGACATCACCGACGATCGGCCTGCTGCCTCGGATTCCATGACGTGCAGGGGTAGCGGTGACCGTGACCGCCGGACGCCCCGGCGCCTGCAGCACCGTGGTCTGCCACGGCCGCAGGCCCCGGACTGACCGGCCCAGCCCCGACCTGGTGAGCCTGAGCGCGCCCGAGGCGGTGGTGGCCACCACCCCGACGTCCGGCAGCAGCGCCCGGCCGGCGTCGTCGAGGTTGTCGGCGTGATGGTCGTGGGTGAGGAGGACGGCGTCGATGGGGCCGATCTCGGCGGCGGGGACCGCAGGACCTGCGGTCTTCCGCGAGGACGTCCCCCAGCCGAACCGGTACGTCCGGCCGGGGGCGTCGAAGGTCGGGTCGGTCAGGATCCGCCACCCCGCCACCTCGAGGAGCGTCGTCGGTCCTCCGACATGAGTGAGGGCGAGCTCCATCGCGCGGCCTCAGGAGGGGGAGGCCCCGGCGGCCCCCCGCTGCACCGCGTGGGAGAGCGCCCACTCCAGCGCGTGGTCGGCGATCTCCTCCCACCCCGAGCCCGCAACCATCAGGTGCGGCCGGCCCTCGTACGTCTCGTGCTCGGTGACCGTGCCTTCGCCCTTGTAGTGCTTGACGTTCGAGGCCTGCACCGACGGCGGCATGATGTGGTCCTCGGACCCGGACAGGAACAGCAGCGGCGCGCGGTCGGCGTTCTTGAAGTCGACCCAGGCGCCCTGGTGACCGGGCTGGAAGTTCGCCAGCACGGAGTCGAACAGGACGCGACCCGAGGCCGGGATGTGGTAGCGCTCGTAGAACGCCAACGACTCCTCCTCGGTGTAGGTGTTCGTGAAGGCGTACCTCCACTGCTCGGCGTCGAACCCGACGGCGCGGTGATGGTTCGCTGGGTTCTTGAGCACCGGGAAGACCGAGCGCAGCTGGCTCCAGGGCGTGGCCCGGATGCCCTCGGTCGGAGCGGAGTTGAGGACGACGCCCGCGGCGCCGTAGCCGTGGTCCATCACGACCTGCGTGAACGCCCCGCCGGCCGAGTGGCCCATGATGATCGGTGCGGTGTCGAGCGTGTCGAGGAAGGCCTCCACGTGGGAGACGATCGCCTCCAGGGTGAGGTCCGCGATCGGGGTCGGGTCGGCGCGGAGAGCCTCGACCTCGACCTCGAAGCCGGGATAGGCGGGGGTGTGCACGGTGAAGCCGTTGGCCTCGTAGCGCGCCTTCCAGTTCTCCCACGACCGGGGTGTGACCCAGAAGCCGTGGATCAGGACGATGGTGTCCGGGGTGCTCATGTCAGGTTCCCTCTCGGGTGCTGGGGCTGGGATGCTCCGATCGTCCATCGAGTGGCGCTGGCTCCGGACCACGTACGACGCGTAGTCCCGGGACTACGCGGTCCACGTGGTCCGCGGAGCCGGGTGGCTGGGCGAGGCTCGTCGGGACAGGACCCAACCGACCGTGGGAGGAAGCCGATGCCTTACATCACCGCCGACGACGGCGCCCAGATCTTCTACAAGGACTGGGGCGACAGCGGGAGCCCCGTGCTGCTCAGCCACGGCTGGCCGCTCAACTCCGACGCCTGGGAGGCCACCGCGCTGTTCCTCGCGGAGCACGGTCACCGAGCCGTCGCCCATGACCGCCGGGGCCACGGCCGCTCCAGCCAGACCTGGTCGGGCAACGAGATGGACACCTACGCCGACGACCTCGCCACTCTGATCGACGCGCTCGACCTGCAGGACCTCACCCTCGTCGGGCACTCGACCGGCGGCGGTGAGATCGTCCGGTACGTCGGGCGGCACGGCACAGCCCGCGTCGCCGGGCTCGTCCTGGTCTCCGCGGTGCCGCCGCTCATGCTGCGGGCCGAGGACAACCCCGAGGGGCTACCGATCGAGGTCTTCGACGAGATCCGCGCCGGGGAGCTGGCGAACCGGGCCCAGCTCTACCGCGACCTGGCCGACGGGCCGTTCTTCGGGCACAACCGCAACGGCGATGTGCCGCAGGGCTCCCGCGACGCCTTCTGGCTCCAGGGCATGGCCTCCGGGCACCGTGGCGCCTACGAGTGCATCGCGGCCTTCTCCGCCACCGACTTCCGGCCCGACCTGGCCAAGATCGACGTGCCGACGCTGGTCGTGCACGGCGACGACGACCAGATCGTGCCGATCGACGTCGGGGGCCGCCGCTCGGCCGAGCTGATCGACGGCGCGGAGCTGAAGGTCTACGAGGGTTCCAGCCACGCCCTCCCGGACACCGATCGCGACCGGCTGCACGCCGACCTGCTGGCCTTCATCGACCGATGACCGGCCTACGGCACCCTGGCCCGCCAGGCCGGAGTCCCGTGCTTGCTCTCGACCAGCGCCGCGGCCTCGTCGATCGTGGCCCGGTCGAGACCGACGTACGCCGCCCCGAAACTCTGCTCGAACTCCGCCAGGAGCGCGTCGATGACCTTCTCGCGGCTCAGCCCGGTCTGGGAACGGATCGGGTCGACCCGCTTGGCGGCGCTCCGGGTGCCCTTGTCGGACATCTTCTCCCGGCCGATCCGGAGCACCTCGAGCATCTTGTCGGCGTCGATGTCGTAGGCCATCGTGACGTGGTGCAGGACGCCGCCGGGGATCCGCTTCTGCGCGGCGCCGGCGATTTTGCCGACCGGCGAGGCGATGTCGTTGAGACCGGCGTAGGCGGCCTCGATGCCGACGCTGCGCAGGCCGCGCAGCACCCACTCGTCGAGGAAGGCGTACGACTCCTGGAAGGACATGCCGGCCACGAGCGTGTCGGGGACGGCGAGGCTGTAGGTGATCGTGTTGCCCGGCTCGATGAACATTGCACCGCCACCTGAGATGCGGCGTACGACCTCGATGCCGTGACGCTCGGCGCCGGCCTCGTCGACCTCGTTGGAGATCGACTGGTAGCTGCCGATCACGACCGCGCTGCTGGCCCAGTCCCAGAACCTCAGGTTGGGGGCGCGGCGACCCTCGGCGACCTGGCGGACGATGACCTCGTCGAGCGCCATCTGCATCTTCGGCGCGAGCGGCCCGGTCTCGACGATCTCGAGGTCGAGGTCGTCCCAGGTCGTGGCCCGGCCCAACGCGCGCAGCACCGTCAGGGCGACGTCGCGGGTGCCGAAGCCGACCAGCTCGGCATCACGGGCGGCGACGTCGAGCACCGCCGTCAGCTGGTCGATGGAGACGTCGACGGACTGCCCCTCCAGCGCCTCGGTCAGCCAGCCCAGCGCCTCGTCGGGTTCCAGGAAGAAGTCGCCCGAGAGGACGACGTCGATGATCGTGTCAACGGAGACTGTCGCGTCGACGACGACCAGCTTGCCGCCGCGTACCTTCCGCTCGCCATGCACTCTTTCGCTCACAATTTCTCAACACCGTGAGCGCCCCGAATCATCCCGGCTAGACCGCCGCTCCGCACGAGCCGGCGGTGTCGGCCAGGCGGGTCAGACCGGCCGGTCCGACGAGCGGGCGCGGGTCCTCGGCGAGCGTCCAGGCCCCGTCGACGAGGACGTAGTCGCCCCTGACGTCACCCGCGAGAAGAGCGCGTACTCCGGCCACCAGCCGGTCCACGTCCGCGACCGAGGTCCCGATCCCGATGCTCGCGCGGACCGCGCCGGCGGTGAGCCCGAGGCGCTTGAGGAGCGGCTGGGCGCAGAACCGGCCGTCGCGTACGCCCAGACCGTGCTCGGCGGAGAGGTAGGCCGCGACCCGGCCGGGTTCGATGCCGTCGACCGTGAATGTGACAACCCCGACCGGCTCCTCGGAGTCGGGCCACAAGCGCAGAACATCCACACCCTCCAGCGCGGACAGGCCGGCCACGAGACGCCCCCTCAGTGACGCCTCGTGGCGGTCCAGCTCGGCGGGCTCGAGGCCACCGAGAGTCGTACAGGCGGCGGCCAGGGCCGCGGCGCCGATGACGTTGGGCGAACCGCCCTCGTGGCGTGCGGGGGCGGGCTGCCACGTGGTCTCGACAAGCTCGACCTCCGACGCGTGAGTGACGTCATCGACGGCCCCTCCCCCGGCGAGATAGGGGGTGCCGACGTCGAGCCAGTCGCGGCGCCCGACCAGGGCGCCGGCGCCGTAGGGGGCGTAGAGCTTGTGGCCGGAGAGGACGACGTAGTCGGCGCCGGTCGCGGCCAGCGAGAAGTGGCGGTGGGCGAGCAGCTGGGCGCCGTCGACGAGGACCCGGGCGCCGTGGGCGTGGGCCAGGGTGACGATCTCGGCGACCGGCAGCGCCTCACCGGTGACATTGGAGGCGCCGGTGATCGCGACCAGGGCGAAGCTGTCGCGGGCCAGCTCGCCGGCGAGGGCGTCGATGGTGCCGGCGAGGGTGTCCCGGCCGGCGACCACGGTGACACCGGCCTCGACGCGGCGCCACGGGAGCAGGTTGGCGTGGTGCTCGATGTCGAGGACGAGCACCCGGCCGGGTACGCAGCCGGCGAGCAGGTTCACCGAGTCGGTGGTGTTGCGGGTGATGACGGTGACATCGTCCTCGCGGGCGCCGACATAGGCGCCGATCGTCGCCCGCGACTCCTCGTAGAGGGCGGTCGAGACCTGGGACAGGTAGCCGGCGCCGCGATGCACCGAGGCGTACCAGGGCAGGACCTCGGCCACCCGGTCGGCCACGCTCTGCAGCGCCGGCGCCGAGGCGGCGACATCGAGGTTGGCGTACGTCGTGGTCGTTCCGTCCAGCAGCGGGACCTGCGTGTTCGAGCCGACGAGCGGAAGCAGGGACATGGGGGCACCCTTCGGGTCATGGCTCCCCAGGGCTACCCGGCGAAGCACGCGCTTGCCCGCGCCACCTCGGCGAGGGCCTGGTCGTCACCCGGAGCACCCCACCGCGTGGGAGGGTTGCCCGCCAGCAAGCCGGGGCTTCGCGCTGGCAGTCGTGACCTTCGCCGAAGATGGTGCCGGAGACGGAGAGGCCCCGCAAACCGTACGTCTCGAACTATGGACGCTTGTCCTACATATTGGACGCGCCTAGGTGGCCGGAACGGCGCGAACCGGCAGGATCAGCGCCGAAGGATGCTCTGGATCGTGGTGGACCGTCTGGTCGGCAGCCAGGAGCGTCGTGGCGGTGGCGAGCGGCTCCCCGGTCCCGGGATTACGGGCGTAGCGCGGGAAGGCACCGCTGGAGACCTGCACGCGGATCCGATGGCCGCGCTTGAACAGGTACGCCGTGGGCCAGAGCCGCACGGTCGCGCAGGTGAGCTCGTCGGCGCCCGTCAGACCGATGAGTCCGTCGCAGACGTTGTGGGAGCGGCCCTCCTCGTCGACATCGCAGAGCCGCACGAAGACGTCGGCGTACGCGAGGCTCGACCGGAACCAGATCTCGGCACTGACCTCGCCGACGACCTCGACGTCCTCGTCGAGCACCGTCGTGGTGTAGGTGAGCACGTCGGACCGGGCCTCCACGGCCCCGTTGTCGACGCGGCCGCCGTGGCTGATGCTGATGCCCCCGGCCGCCGGGGTCGGATCGGCCGGGTCGTAGTGATAGCGGTCGGGATCCGAGTCGTCCGGGGTACTCACCGACAGACCACCGTCGCTCTGGAGGTGGAGACGCTGCGGCTCATAGCCCTTCGGCGGCCAGGACTCGAAGTCGCGCCAGGCGTCCTCGCCCATCACGAACAACCGCACCGGTGCCCGTTCGGCCGGCTCCTCGCCGCGCGCGTATGCCAGGCCGAAGTCGACCGCTTCGGCCGCTCCAGGAATCGTCAGGTCCACATGGGTCCAGGGCCCGACAGTGAGCCGGGCCGGCTTGCCGGCGTCCTGAAGAATCGCGAAGTCCCGCAGCTGACCCGGCAGGAAGACGTCGTACCAGCCGCCGATGGAACTGACCGGCGCAAGCGTGCCGGCGACCCGATGGCGGTGGTCGATGCCGTCCCAGTGCGGATCGTCGGCATCATGGGCGAGAACGTCCTGGATGTACTGCGAACGCTCGCCGGTGGCCGCGACGTCCATATCCTGCAGAGGCAGCACGCGCAGGGCAGCGGCCGTCTTCTTGGTCTGGGCGTTCCTGCGGAACATCGCGAAGGGGCGCTCCTGGGTGGCGACCAGCGCGCCCCACTCGAGCGGCAGCTCCAACGAACGGCCGTCGGCGCGCATGAACTCACTCGTCAGCGCCGATTCGGTGACCACCGGGATCATGGCCTTGACCTGCGGCGGCAGGCTGTCGGCAACTGCCCACTGCACATAGCCCAGGTAGCTGATGCCGACCAGCACCATGGAGTCGCCGAACCAGGGCTGCTCGATCACCCAGTCCAACGTGTCCAGGCCGTCCTCGCGCTCCTGGAGCATGGGATCCATGACGCCACCGGAGCCGAAGCCGCCGCGGACGCTCTGGATCAGCACCTGGTAGCCGCGCTCGGCGAGCGGGCGGGCCATGATCGCGCCGAAGAAGCCAGAACGGCCGTACGGGCACCGGACGAGCGCGGTCGGCAGGCCCTCCGCGCCGCCCTTCGGCGTCCAGCGATCGGCCAGCAGCTCCACGCCGTCGCGCATCGGAACGCGCAGGTCGCGGTCGACGACGACCTTCCGCGTCAGTGGCTCGGAAAGCTTCATCTGGCGCTGGATGATGTGACTCATGAGGCTCATCGGTCGGTCTCCTTCTTCAGCACGGGCACGTCGGAAGCAGCCGTCTGGCGCACTGCGGCGGTGATGATGCCGAGCAGCCCGATGAGTCGGTCGGCGAGGTCCTCGGGGTCGAGCGGGTCCTCCGCGTCGGTCACCCAGGCGTTGATGAAGGCGGCCCCGCCGCCAGTGATGAAGACCGCCAGGTCATCGAGCTGCTGCGGGTCGTGGCCCTCCGCGAAGTGCGCCTCCACGGCACGCCGGTTGACCGGGAGGATCAGGCCGCTGAGTGCTTTGGTCAGCGCATGGGCGCTGGAGCTGTTCAGCATCGCCCGGTAGAAGACGCGATGCTCGGCGAAGTGCCGCGTCATGGCCAGCGCACGCTCGCGCCCTTCCGCCGACGCTTCTGCGAAACGTGGCAGCAGCCCGGTCCTGGCCAGGTCGAGCGCGCCTTCGAGCAGCAGGGCGTCGCGATCGCCGAAGTGCTGGTACACCAGCTGCCGGCTCACGTCCGCCGCCGACGCGATGTCGGAGATCGGAATCGCAGCCGTGCCCCGTTCGGTCACCAGGGCGATTGCGGCCTGGATCAGCGCCGCCCGCGAACGCCGGACGCGGCGATCCTTGGCTGGGGTGGCCGCGGCCAGCTCGAACTCCATGAGCGCGATCCTAGACACGTGTTAATTAATTCACAAGTGTCGCGAAAAACTTAGGCGTACGCCTCAGCTCACATCACGGACGGCCTTCCCAGGGGTTGCCGCCGTCTCCCCAGCCGCCCTCGCCGTCGCCCTCGCCGTCGCAGGTGCCGAAGAACTCCGAGACCGGGTCGCACTCCTCGCCGTCGTCCTCTTCCTCCGGCGGAGCGGGCGGAGCGATCAGCTCCTCCTCGTGTCCGGTCTCGGGATCCTGGCCGTCGACGTAGACGGGCTCGGGGAAGTTCTCGACCTCCTTGCCCTCCATGGCCTTCGCCATGATGGCCGCCCAGGTCTCGGTGGGATAGTCGGCGCCGAAGTAGGACGGCATCCAGCCGCCGTCGAGCTTCCCCTCACCGTTGCCGCGCGAATAGCGGACCGAGGTGGCGATCTGCGGCGTGAACCCGACGAACCACGACGAGCAGACGTACTGCGCGTTGGTGCAGGTGCCGGTGCCGGTCTTGCCGGCCACCGGCCGGCCGATGCTCTGGGCCTTCTGGCCAGAGCCGCTCTGCACCACGCCCTGCATCGCGTACGTCACGTCGGCGGCGATGTCCTCGGAGATCGCGTGCCGGGCGTTCTTCCGGCCGTTCCAGCTGTAGAGGACGTTGCCGGCGCGGTCGCGGACCTTCTTCACCACGTGTACGTCGTGGCGGTAGCCGCCGTTGGCGATCGTGGCGTAGGCGTTGGCCATGTTGATCGGGCTGACGTTGGCGCGGCCGAGGGCGATCCGGTCGTCGGCCTTGTGGTCGAAGTCGGTGGTGGTGCTGGGGATCCCCGGGAACTTCGGGTTCGCCTTCGCCGGGGCGACCCCCGCGGCGACCGCGGTGTCGTAGATCGCCTTGCGGCCCTCCTCGGGGCCACCCATCGACTCGGTCATGTCGATGAAGGCCGTGTTCACCGACTGCTCCATCGCCTTGAGCATCGTGATGTGCTGGCCGTAGTCCATCCCGTCCGCGATCCCGGCCTGCTCACCCTCGTTGACCACCTCGGAGCCGGCGTAGGTCGTGAACGGCGAGTCACCCGCCCACGTCGAGTTCAGCGAGTAGCCCTTCGCGATGGCCGCCGCAGTGGCGAAGGCCTTCATCGTCGACCCGGCGTGACCACCGGTCGCGGCCCAGTTGTGCTGGCTGTCGAGGTAGTCCTGGCCACCGTAGAAGCCGAGCAGCGCTCCGGACTCGACGTCGACCGAGGCGGTCGCCACGTGCAGGGCGTTCTTCTGCTCGGGGTCGCCCTTGACGTACGCCTTCCGGTTCTTCGGCTTCACGGTCTTGGCCGCGGTCGCCGACGCCTTCATGACCTTGGGCGAGAGCGTCGCGGTGATCCGGAGGCCACCGCTGTCGATCTTCTCCTCGGTGAACAGCGGCTTGCCGTCGGCTCCCTTCAGGCCGAGCAGCTCGGCCTTGATCATGGTGAGCGCGTGGCCGCGCTGGCCGCCGAGCCGGCTCGGCACCGTCTTCGCCGGGAACTTCGGCAGCGCGTCCTTCACCTTGTCGGCGTCGGCCTGCTTCAGGTAGCCGAGGTCGACCATGCCGGAGAGGACGTACTGGTAGCGGCCGAGCAGCTTCTCCTCGCCACGGAAGGTGCTGCTGGCGGGGTCGAAGCCGGCCGGGTTGTTGAGGATGGCCGCGAGCGCCGCCGTCTCCTGCAGCGACAGGTCCTTGGTGGACTTCGCGAAGTAGGCCTTCGCGGCCGCCTCGATGCCGTAGGCGCCGCGGTTGAAGTAGATCGTGTTGAGATAGTCGGTGAGGATCTGGTCCTTGCTCTTCTGCCTGGTCAGCTTCAGGGCGATCACCGCTTCCTTCAGCTTGCGCGAGTACGAGCGCTCGGCGCTGAGGTAGTAGTTCTTGACGTACTGCTGGGTGATCGTGGAGGCACCGCCCGAGGTGCCCTCGGTGGTGTTGGAGAACGCGGCCCGCACGATGCCCTTCACGTCGACGCCGCTGTTCTCGTAGAACGTACGGTCCTCGGCGGCCACCACGGCGTGCTTGACGGTCTCCGGGATCTCGTCGGCGTCGAGCTTGATCCGGTTCTGGTCGCCGTCCTGGTAGCGGCCGAGCTCGGTCTTGCCGTTGCCGTAGTAGACGAAGGAGGTCTCGACCTCGAACGCGGCGTTGGGGTCGGGCACCTTGATCCGGTTGTAGGCCACGATCGCCGTCACCGACCCGATCAGGGCGATGGCCAGGAACCCGACCAGCGCCACCTTCGCCGTGACCTTCCCCCAGCGTCGCCAGCTCGACGAGGTCTTCGAGGACCCCGATGTCGAACCCGTGGACGTCGAGCTCCTGGCCGCCGCCCACTTCTCGGCCGCCCAGATCTTGGCGGGCTCGGCCTTCGCGAGCCAGGCGCCGGCGGAGGACGGCTTGGGCGCCGCGCGACGCGCACCCGGCCTGCTGGGCGTGGTCCGGGGCGGCTCGGCCGCGATCCGTGGAGCGGGCGGAGGAGGCGGCCTCCACGACGGCGGCGGACCGGTCGGACCCTTCGGAGGCTCGGCGCTCCGGTGTTCCATTGCTCCACCTGACCTAGGCAACTGACTGCGGCGGCCGTTGATCCTACCCGGGTGGGTATGACAACGGAGGCCGACCCCGAAAGGGGCCGGCCTCCGCATCAAGCCGTACGCCGTGGCGTACGGCCTCAGATCCCCATGATCAGCTGAGCTTCAGGTCGAAGCGGTCGTTCTCCATGACCTTGACCCACGCCTTGACGAAGTCGTTGACGAACTTCTCCCTGGCGTCGTCGGCACCGTAGACCTCCGCCAGGGCGCGGAGCTCGGAGTTGGCACCGAAGACCAGGTCGACGCGGGAACCGGTCCAGCCGTTGGAGCTGGTGTAGGTCGCCTCGTCGGCGGACGGGGTCCACTGCTGGTCGTAGTCGAGCAGGTTGACGAAGAAGTCGTTCGTCAGCGCGCCCGGGGTCTTGGTGAAGACACCGAGGTCGGAACCGTCCCAGTTGTTGCCGAGCACGCGCAGGCCGCCGACCAGGACCGTGGCATCGGGGGCCGAGAGGCCGAGGAGGCTCGCCCGGTCGATGAACAGGAACTCGGTGGGGAGGTTCAGGAACCCGGAGTCGTAGTTGCGGAAGCCGTCGGCGACCGGCTCGAGCCAGGCGAAGTTCTCCGCATCGGTCTGCTCCTGGGTCGCGTCGACGCGGCCGGCGGAGAACGGGACCGTGACGTCCTGGCCCGCGGCCTTGGCGGCCAGCTCGATGCCCACGCCACCGGCGAGGACGAGCACGTCGGCGAAGGAGACACCGGTCGCGGCCGCGATCTCTTCGTACTTCGCGATGACCGGCTTGAGCTCCTCGGGCTGGTTGACCTTCCACGAGACCTGCGGCTCGAGACGGATGCGACCGCCGTTGGCACCACCGCGGTGGTCGGACGTACGGTGCGTGGCCGCCGCCTTCCACGCGGTGGAGACCAGCTGCTGCACGCTCAGACCGGACGCGGCGATCGCGGCCTTGGCGGCGGAGATCGCGGCCTCGTCGGTCGCACCACCCTCGGCGGGGAGCGGGTCCTGCCAGAGCAGGTCCTCGGCCGGGACCTCGGAGCCGACGTAGCGGCTCTTCGGACCCATGTCGCGGTGGGTCAGCTTGAACCAGGCACGGGCGTACGCGTCGGAGAAGGCCTCCTGGTCGTCCCTGAACCGGCGGGAGATCTCGTCGAACTCCGGGTCCACGCGCAGCGCCAGGTCGGAGGTGAGCATGCGCGGCTCGCGCTTGCCCTCACCGTGCGCCTCGGGGACCATGTCGGAGCCCGCGCCGTTCTTCGGACGCCACTGCTTGGCGCCGGCCGGCGACTCGAACAGCTCCCACTCGTAGGCGTAGAGGATGTGGAAGAACTCGTTGTCCCAGCGGGTCGGGTGGTAGGTCCAGGTGACCTCGAGGCCCGAGGTGAGTGCGTCCGCGCCGACACCGGTGCCGTGGCCGTTCTTCCAGCCGATGCCCTGGTTCTCCAGCGGCGCGGCCTCCGGGTCGGGGCCGACCAGATCGTCGGGGTGGGCACCGTGGGTCTTGCCGAAGGTGTGGCCACCGGCGATGAGAGCGACGGTCTCCTCGGAGTTCATCCCCATGCGGCGGAAGGTCTCCTTGATGTCCACCGCGGACTTCATCGGGTCGGGCTCGCCGTTGGGGCCCTCCGGGTTGACGTAGATCAGACCCATCTGGACAGCGGCCAGCGGCGCCTGCAGGTCGCGGTCGCCGGTGTAGCGCTCGTCGTCGAGCCAGACCTTCTCCGGGCCCCAGTAGATGTCATCGTCGGACTCCCAGACGTCCGCGCGACCGCCCGAGAAGCCGAAGGTCTTGAAGCCGCCCTCCTCCATCGCCACGTTGCCCGCCAGGACCATCAGGTCGGCCCAGGAGAGGTTCTTGCCGTACTTCTTCTTGACCGGCCACAGCAGACGGCGGGACTTGTCGAGGGAGACGTTGTCCGGCCAGGAGTTGAGCGGCGCGAAACGCTGCTGGCCACGGCCGGCGCCACCGCGACCGTCGTGGCTGCGGTAGGTGCCGGCGGCGTGCCACGCCATCCGGACGAAGAGCCCGGCGTAGCTACCGAAGTCAGCCGGCCACCAGTCCTTGGAGTCGGTCATGACCGCGGCGATGTCCGCCTTGACGGCAGGCAGGTCCAGGGACTCGAAAGCCTTCGCATAGTCGAAGTCCTCGCCCATCGGGTCGCTCACAGGGGCGTCCTTGGCGAGAATCTTCAGGTTGAGCTTGTTCGGCCACCACTCCTGGTTGGCACTGCCGGCGGTGGGGTGAACGCGGCCTGCGTTCATCACCGGGCACTTGCTCACGGCCTCTTCAGACATGAGATTCCTATCCGTTTCTGATCGGACTGGCTGCTGCCAGACGCTGTGATTCACATGTGTTGCGCCGGCCGATGACAAGCTCCGCCGGCGCGGGCTCTACCCCGGGGACAGGCTGCAGTCCGCGCAGGTGCCCCAGTAGATGACCTCGGCCTCATCGACCGTGAAGCCGTTGTCATCAGTTGCCGTCAGGCAGGGCGCATGGCCGACAGCGCAGTCGACGTCGGCGATCGCCCCGCAGGAGCGGCAGACCACGTGGTGGTGGTTGTCCCCGACCCGGGTCTCATAACGAGCCACCGAACCGGACGGCTGGATGCGGCGTACGATCCCGGCCGCCGAGAGGGCGGCGAGGGAGTCGTAGACGGCTTGATGGGAGACGTCCGGAAGCCGCTCGCGCACCGCTCCGAGAATCGTCTCGGTGTCGGCGTGCGCGTTCTCGGTGACGGCCCCCAGAACGGCCACTCGCGGGCGAGTGACGCGCAGGGAGGCACCTCTCAGCAGCTGTTCGTAGTCCGCGTTCCCCACACCCCAGACACTACGCCAATTCCTGAATGAGTCAAGAAACGGCAGGGAAATTTCTGGAGGGAATCAACCCAGTTTCACGGTCTCCGGAGACTCCGGTGCGGGGCGGGTTGCGAAGCGGCCGGCCATCAGTGGGATCAGGACGGAGATGGCCAGCGGGATGAGGAACATCGAGCGCTCGCCGAAGACCTCGGCGACCGCGGCGATCAGGGAGGCGGCGGCGAGGTAGCCGGCGTAGTTGGCGAGGTTGACCCGGGCGATCGCGTCCTCGGCGTTGTCCGGGGAGATGTGGGCGGCGGCGACGAAGGACTGCGGCGGGACCATCGCCAGGCTGCCGCCGAGGACGGCGAACCCGACGGCCGCGACGCTCCAGTGCGGGGCGACGACGATCAGCAGCAGCGCGCCGACGCCGACGATGCCGCCGGTGCGGATCACGCGCTCGGGGCCGAAGCGGGCGACGAGGCGGTCGCCGGGGAGACGTACGGCCAGGAGCACCAACTGGTAGGCGGCGTAGATCGCCGGGCCGACCGCCGCTGCGGCGCCCAGTCCGTCGACGACATAGATCCCGCCCCAGGCGGAGGCCGCCGAGTCGATGAACCACATCGCGAACGTCGGCACCGCGACCAGGAGGAGGGGCAGCCACGGCAGCGGAGGCTTCGGGTGCTGCGTACCGCTGATCCGCTTCTCTGCCGCGTCGACCGCCTCCGGCGGCAGCAGGAGCCGGAACGTGGCGAGGTTGGCGGCCAGGCCGATGACGGCGATCGGGATCATGTCCAGACCCAGGGGTACGCCGAAGGCGATCGTCACGGTCGCATAGACGGCGCCGAGGACGGCCGCCCCGCTCCACATCGCGTGGAACCCGTTCATCAGCGGGCGCCCGTACGCGTCCTGGGTGGCCGTGCCCTGCATGTTCATGGAGGCGTCGACGCCGCCGAGGAAGAAGCCGTAGACGCCGATGAGGACCAGCAGGGTCACCATCGTCGGCGCGAAGGCAGGCGCGACCGCGGCCAGCGAGGCCCCGCCGAGCATCAGCGACAGGGTCGCGGCGCTGCCGACCCTGGTCGCGAGGTGTCCAGCTGTCACACTGCCGACCGCTCCGACGGCGGTGGTGACTCCGAGCACGACGAAGACGTCGCCCGCGCTGAGGTCGAGCTTGGTCGCGATCGACTCGAGCCTGGTGATCAGCGATGCGAAGGTCAGTCCCTGGACCGCGAAGGCGACGAAGACCGCCATCCGGGCCAGCTGGAGTCGCGTCATGGACGCGAAGTCTGCACCCTCACGCCGCGCAGGTCGAGGGGTCAGTTGCCCTTCAGCAGCCCGTCGAGGATCTTCTCGCCGTCCTTGCCGTCACCCTTGCCGAGACTGTCGAACTCCTCGCGGAGCTCCCGCATCTCGCGCTTGGCGCTCTCGCCCTTCTCGACGAGGTCACGGATCTGCTGGATCTGGTCCTCCCACTCCTGGGACTGGCCCTCGTCGATGACGTTCCAGCCCTCGAGGTTCTCGCGCCAGCGGTCGAGCTTGTCGAGGCGGTTGAGAGTCTTGTTGTCCGACTTGTCGACAGGCTCATCAGCGGAGTTGTCGGCGTTGTCAGAGTTGTCAGAGTTGTCGGCGTTATTGTCCGTGTTGTCGGAGTTGTCCGAGCTCTGGGACGTCTGGGCCTCGGCGGGCGCGGGCTCGTAGGCGGCCAGCCAGGAGGCGGCGAAGACGCACGCGATCACGATCGCCACCGCGCCGAGGAGACGGCCGGTCGGGAACTTCCGCAGCGACCCGGGGCGCGGCCCTCGGACCGGAGGCGGGGTGCCGGGACTGGGCAGGACGCCGGTGCGGGAGTTGGCCAGCGCCATCGGCTCGTCGAGCGGGCGCGGCGCCATCATCTGGGTCGGACGTGGCGCCTGCCCGGCGGAGAGCCGGTCGGTGGCGTCGGGGTCGGCGCCGCTGAGGACATAGCCGAGCTCGTGACCGACCTGGTCCATCGACGGCCGGGCGGCCGGGTTCTTGTCGAGCATCCGGGTGACCAGCCGAGCCAGCGGCGCCGGCACCGCCCGGAAGTCGGTGATGCGCGGCACCGGCTCGCTGAGGTGCATGTGCAGGATCTTGACCGGGTGCGGCGCGGAGTAGGGCACCTTGCCGGTGAGCATCTCGAAGAGCACGCAGCCGAGCGAGTAGACGTCGGCGGGCGGCCCGACCGGGTCGCCGGAGGCCTGCTCGGGCGAGAGGTAGGACGGGCTGCCGATGACATGGCCCGTCTGGGTCAGCCCGGCATCGACCCCCGTCATGGCGTACGCGATGCCGAAGTCGAGCACGGTCAGCCGGCCGTCGCCGTCGAACATGAGGTTGGCGGGCTTGATGTCGCGGTGCACCACACCGGCCCGGTGGGCGGCGCCGAGCGCGCCGGCGACCTGGCGGGTGTACTCGACCGCCATGTCGACCGGCATCGCGCCACGCTGCTGCAGCGGCTCGGCCAGGGTAGGTCCGGGCAGCAGCTCCATCACCAGGAAGACGTCGTTGTCGTCGCTGCCCGCGTCGAAGATCTTGACGACGTCGTCGTGGACGACCCGGGCGGTCGAGAGCGACTCACGGCGGAACCGCTCGGCCATCGTGGGGTCGTCCACATCACGCAGCAGCTTCACCGCGACATCGCGGTCGAGGACGGTGTCACGCGCCCGCCAGACCTCGCCCATGCCACCGGCTCCGAGCAGGGTGAGAAGCCGGTAGCGGCCGGCGATCGGGGGAAGCTCGTCCATGACGGAAATTATGCCGGGGTCACCCAGGAGCCGAAGAGCGGGATGCCCTCCCAGGCTCCTCCGCGTGCGACCGCCACCACCGCGTGCGGCCGGTCGAACCTCAGGTCGATCTGCCGCACCTTCGTGTCGCGCGGCGCCGCGGTGGCGGCGCGGACCATCATCCCGGTCACCGCGGCAGCCTTGAAGCCCTCACGGTCGTAGGACGCGACCGCCTTCTGGACACAGACGGCCTCCGTCTCCTCCTCGACCGCGGCCATCACTCCGCGGGCGATCTCGGCGACTCCCGGCGCGGACGAGAGGTCGTGACGGTCCTCCGCGCTCCACTCCGGCAGGTGGCTGCGCCAGCGGTCGGACGGAGCGCTGCCGAAGGCGGTGACCTCCCGGACCGTCCAGGCGTGCCCGTCCTCCTGGCCGGCATCGAACGTGCGGTCGTGGACCTCGCCGGCGTCGATCCTCCGGACCACCTCGTCCGCGGCCCGCCACACGTCGTCGGCGGACACGCCCTCCTCGGCGATCACGGAGTAGACCGAGATGCCGTCCTCGCTCGACGGGCTGGCGACCGCAACCGGGCCGGCGGCCTCGGTGTCCACGACGGCCTGGAAGCCGCTCTCGAGCAGCAGCAACCCGTCCTCGCCCTGCTCCAGCTGCTCGCTCCAGCGCGGCGTGACCACCAGCGCGGAGGCGAGCACGAGCAGCGTCTGGGCGTCGAGCTCGAGCGGGAACTCCTTGATCAGTCCGCGGGTGTGCTCATCGGCCCAGGCGTCGAGCCCGGCCTGGTCCGGGAGCGGGTCGAGCACGATCGGCAGGCCCTTGGTCAGCTCGACACCCGACCGCAGCCAGCCGGCAACCGCCGCCCCGATCGTGGGGTGCGGCGCCTCCAGCAGCGTCAGCGCGGCGGCCCGCGCGTCGGCCTTGTTCAGGCCCAGGATCTCGTCGGTCTCGGTCTCCGCCGCGGGCGCCAGCGAGGCGAGGAGCAGCCACAGACCGGCGTACGAGATCACCGGGGACTCGGCGGATCCGAGGGCGGAGCGGGTGGTGGCGGCGTACCTTCGGACCGCCTCGGCGGCAGCGAGGGACAGGGGCGTCTGCGTTCCCGACTTCTCCATGCTCAAAGACATTACGGGGAGAGCCACGACAGGTGAGCCAAGTCACGATACGGTTATGTATCGAGCGAGGAGGCGTCATGGCCAAGAAGTCGCGCACAGCAGGGCTGGACCCGGAGACCGAGTTCCAGGAGATCTCGAGGCGTCTGGGGCTCTACGAGTTCCCCTGGGACACGACTCAGGCACTCAGCTTCGCACTGTTCCGGACCTACGCGGTGCCCTCGATCGGCCGGCTGCTGGCCGACACGCACCAGTTCACCGAGAACACCCAGAAGCGCTACGACGACACCGCGCTGCTGCTGGAGGACGCGGCGATCGAGGACCTGGACAGCCCTCGCGGCCGAGCCGCGGTGCGGCGGATCAACCAGATGCACAAGATGTACGACATCTCCAACGACGACATGGTCTACGTCCTCTCCACGTTCGTGGTGATCCCCCGGCGCTGGAACCAGGAGTTCGGCTGGCGGCAGTCGACCCCCGACGAGCAGCTCGCCGCCCTGCGCTACTACCAGGCGCTCGGGAAGCGGATGGGGATCAAGGACATCCCGGCGACCTATGCGGAGTTCGAGCAGCTCCTCGACTCCTACGAGGCCGAGCACTTCGGGTACGACGAGGGCGGCCGTGCCGTCGCCGACTCGACCCTCGAGCTGCTGACGACCTTCTACCCGCGTCCACTGGCGCCGATCATCCGCATCTTCTCGCTGTCGCTGATGGAGCCGCACCTGCTGGAGGCGTTCGGCTACCCCGAGCCCGGGCGGCTCGCCCGGACGCTGTCGCGCGGGGCGCTGAAGGCTCGGGCGCGCTTCGTCGCGCTGCTGCCGGCACGGCGGAAGCCCGCGTACGTCCGGGACATGCCCCGCATCAAGAGCTACCCGCACGGGTTCAACACCGAGGACCTCGGCACCTTCGCGCCGGGCTGTCCGGCGCACCGGCCGGTCTCTGAACCTGTCTCCGGCACCAAGCCGTAGCCCACCCCTCCCCCGCACTTCACGGGGCCTTCACCGGGCACCGCTTCGCTGTTGTCGATAACCCCCATATCGACAGGAGCACGTCCATGCCTGCCCCCAGCAACTCTCCTGATCTCCGCCCTGATCTCCGTGGCGCCCTCCGCGGCCTCGACCGCCGCCGCTTCCTGACCGTCTCGGCCGCCGCGACCGCGTTGGCCTTCACGACCGGCCTGCCACGTACGGGCGCCTTCGCCGCTCCGGCCGGCTCCCCTGCCGACATCACCTCGGACCCGTTCACCCTCGCCGTCGCCTCCGGCGACCCGCTGCCCGACTCGGTGCTGCTGTGGACCCGGCTCGCGCCGCTCCCGCTGGAGCCCACCGGCGGGATGCCGCCGTCGCGTTTCGATGTCCGCTGGGAGGTGGCCCGCGACGCCACCTTCAAGCGTGTCGTACGCCGCGGCACCGCTGTCGCGCACACGGAGTTCAACCACTCCGTGCATGCCGAGGTCCGTGGCCTGGACGCGGCGACCGAGTACTTCTACCGCTTCCGGATCGGCCGGTGGATCAGCCCGGTCGGCCGGACCCGGACCGCCCCGGCCGTGGGGGCCGCGGTGTCGTCGCTGACCTTCGCCCTCGCCTCCTGCCAGCGCTACGACCAGGGCTACTACACGGCGTACAAGCATCTCGCCGGCGAGGACGTGGACGCGGTCTTCCACCTGGGCGACTATCTCTACGAGTACGCCGTGAACGCCTCCGCCGGGGCGCGCGGCTACACCGAGCCGCTGCCGGCACACCTCAACCACGAGACCGTCACGCTGGACGACTACCGGGCGCGCTACGGGCTCTACAAGTCCGACCCGGACCAGATCGCCGCCCATCTGGCGCACCCGTTCATCGTCACCTGGGACGACCACGAGACCGAGAACAACTACGCCGCCGACACCCCGGAGAACTCGGTGCCGCCGGAGGAGTTCCTGGTACGCCGCGCCGCCGCCTACCGCGCCTACTGGGAGAACCAGCCGCTGCGGCTCCCGCAGCAGCCGTCCGGTTCCGACCTGAGGCTCTACCGACGGCTGCGGTGGGGCCGGCTGGCGCAGTTCGACATCCTCGACACCCGGCAGTACCGCACCAACCAGGCCAACGGCGACGGCTGGAAGGTGCCGTCGGCGGAGTCCGAGGCCGAGTCGATGACGCTCCCCGGGAACGAGCAGGAGCAGTGGCTGATCGACGGCTGGCGCCGCTCCTCGGCTCTCTGGAACGTCGTCCCGCAGCAGGTCACCTTCTCCCGCCGCGACAACCCCTCCGGCGACGGCACCCGGTCGATGGACTCCTGGGACGGCTACCCCGCCTCCCGGCGCCGGATCCTCGACGGCTGGAAGGCGTCCGAGCAGTCGAACCTGATGGTGCTGACCGGCGACGTACACGTCCACTACGGGCTGAACATCCACGACGACTTCGACGACCCGTCCTCGCGGATCATGGGCACCGAGATCGTCACCAGCTCCATCACCTCGGGCGGCAACGGCGCCGAGCATCCCGCCAACTGGGCTGCCTACCTGGAGCGCAACCCGCACATGAAGTTCTACAACGGCCTCCGTGGCTACACGACCGTCTCCCTGAATGCTGACGGCGCGGAGATCACGTACAAGAACGTCGCCCAGGTCAGCACTCCCGGGGCGCCGCTGACCGTCGGCGGTCGGTTCTTCACCGAATCCGGCCGGCCGGGTCTGGTCGAGGCGTAGGAGGTCAGTACGACGCCCGGGTTGTGACAACAGGCTGCGGGGCGGCCCGCGGGGCCCCTACGCTCGGAGGCGTGAACCGTCCGCGGTACTCCCCCGCCGTCGGGTTCGTGGTCGCCGCGCAGGCTGCCGTACTGCTGGCGATGAGCCCGTTCTACGGGCCGCATCGAGACGAGCTCTACTTCGTCTCCGCAGGTCAGCGACTGGCTTGGGGATATCCCGACCAGCCGGCGCTGACACCGTTGCTGGCGCGGGTCGCGACCGAGATCGCGCCGTACAACCTCGTCGTGCTGCGGTTGTGGAGTCTGCTGGCGATGGTCGGACTGGTCCTGCTGGCGGCAGAGTTCGCACGGCTGCTCGGCGGCAGGCGTACGGCGCAGGTGCTCACCGCGGGACTCGTGGCCGTCGGAGTGGTCACGATGACGTTCGGGCACTGGCACTCCACGGCCACCTTCGACGCGCTGGCCTGGACCGCGATCCTGGTGCTGGTGGCCCGGGCGCTGATCGCCGACGGCTGGCGGCAGCGGGGGCTGTTCTGGCTGGCGGCCGGGATCGCCGCGGGGATCGGGCTGGAGAACAAGCACTCGGTGGTCTTCCTCCTCGGCGCGATCCTGCTCGGCATCGCGCTCGTTCCGGCGACCCGGCGCAACCTGGCCACGCCTTGGCCGTGGCTGGCCGGCCTGACGGCGCTGGCCCTGTGGACTCCCAACCTCCTCTGGCAGCTCGAGCACGACTGGCCGGTGCTCGACCTCTCCGAGGACATCCGGGAGGAGTACGGCGGGCTGTCCGGACGGATCGGGTACGTCACCCAGGCGCTGATCCTGCTCAGCCCGGTGATCACGCCGATCTGGATCATCGGGCTGGTAGCGCTCTTCCGGCGACGCGAGTGGGCGCTCTTCCGACCGGTCGCCGTCGCGTTCGTGCTGGTCGCGGGCTTCTTCCTCGTTGCCGGCGGCAAGGGCTACTACCTGGCCGGCCTGTTCCCGCCGCTGGTCGCGGCCGGCTCCGTGGTGGTCGCCGAGCGACTGCGACCGCGCACCGTCGGCCTTCTCGGCGCCGGCCTGGCACTCCTGACCATCCCCGCCTGGCCGATCAACCTCCCCGTGCTCCCGGCGAAGACCTACGCCAGCTCCTTCTACACCGCCGCCGGCGAGGACCAGCTGGAGACGATCGGCTGGCCCCAGTACGCCGCCCAGGTACGGGCGGTCGTCGAGGACCTGACACCGGCCCAGCAGCGTACGGCCGTGGTCTTCACCGCCAACTACGGAGAGGCGGGCGCTCTGGAGTGGTACGGCATCGGCATTCCGGTCCACAGCGGGCACAACGGCTGGCGGTTCTGGGAGCAGCCCCCGACGGGCGCGACACCGATCGTCGTGGTCGGGTTCGAGGACCCCGACCGTTTCTTCGACGGCTGCCGGCAGGTCGCCTCGCTCCACAACCGCGAAGGTGCCGGCAACGAGGAGGACGGCGCCCCGATCCACGTCTGCGACACCGCGACACAGCCGTGGTCACAGCTCTGGCACTACAGCGCCTGATCTGCGTCGGTTACCGACCACGACGTCCCGTCGTATCCGACAACGGCGAGATCTCGAGGTCCCCGGTCAGATAGGCCAGGGTCGTGTCGTTGGACAGCACCACCCGGCGACCTTCGTCCGTACGCCGCTGCAGCGACCTCAACGTCGCAAGGACCTGCTCCGGGCGGTCGAGGAGCGGGTAGCCGACCCGGACGACGCCCTTGCGCCAGCGCCTCGGAATCAGCTGGATCCGATGACGCCGCGTCACCGTCCACGACGGCGCATCGCCCCGCGCCGTGATCTCGAGGAAGCGGTTCCTCACCGTGATCCCGTTCGGGCTCATGACCTGCTCGAACAGGTCGACGCGGAGGTCCGCCCACGCCGCCGAGACCGTCTCGGGGCCGAGCTCCACCGTCAGCACCTCGGGCGTGATCAGCACTGCTCGTCGCAGTCTCAGCGTCGTCGCATGCTCGGCCACGACGACGGCGAAGAAGACCGCGAGGACCATGAACGGCAGCCCGATGAACGGATTGCCGGCCCGAAAGCCGATCCCCGCCGCCAGGCACAGCATCGCCACGAAGCACACCAACATCAGCTCTCCGCAGATGCCCGGCGCTCGCCTCAGCCGGATCACGATCCCGTCACCGGCGACCACACCCAGCCGCCTGATCCTGCGCGCGGTGCTCCCGGCCGGACGTACGCCCTTGGTGGTCAGTCCATGCACACCGATCAGGAACAGCAGGGTCCCGAAGCCGGTCCCCAGCAGATAGGGCCCGTACGCGCCACCGTCCGCCACCACCGACCCGACTCCGATGGCCAGCCCGATCAGGGCGTTGAACACCCCCGTCACCGTCCAAGCAACCCGGCGCACCGTCGCCATCCACGGCGAGCCCAGATCCTCATTCCCGACCACGCCGTAGACCTTAAGGGCCACACGGGACCCTATTCACCCTGACGTCATCCGGCGCGACGTGTACGCCCTGATCGAGGCTTCGGCCTCTTCGGCGGTGATGTCCCCGATGAGGACTCGAAGGGTGAGGCCGTCGGAGAGCGCGAGCAGCTCGATGGCACGCGCTCGCGCCTCGGCCTCCTCGAGACCCTCCCCCTCCTCGATGTGGCGGGTGCACTCCTCGACACCGACCCTCGTCGCCTCGGCCAGGATCCGGCGTACGGCGGTGTGGGTCATCGCCTTGGCGACATAGGCGTACCAGACGGTGACGCCGATGCGGCCTGCATCCGTGGCGGGGATCTGCTGGAGCAGGATGTGGAGGAGACGGTCCTGCGGCGGACGACCGGCGGTCGCCTCGTACCCGATGACGGCTTGCTTGACGAGCAGGTCGATGCCGGCGACCACCAGCGCGTCCTTGGTACCGAAGTAGTGCTGTACGCGACCCATCGAGACCCCGGCCCGGGCGGCGACGGTCCGCAGGCTGACGCCCTCGATCCCCTGCTCGGCGACGATCTGCCAGAGCCCGGCGACGATCTCGAACCGGCGTTGTTCGTGGTCGACGGCTCTTGGCATGGCGCCAGGTTAGCAATACAGTCGCATCGCAATAGGTTTCAATGCGATCGCATCGTTATCGGGAACGTGAGGGACGGCATGAACGGGGACATCGAGGATGAGCACATCGAACCGCGCAGGAAGCGCCGGCGCTGGCCGGTGGTGCTCCTCACCGTCATCGCGGTCGTCTCGACCGGGTGCCTGGTGATGGTGCTCGGCACGAGCGGCCCCGGCGTCGGCCACTTCCGCACCCCGGCTGGACGCCAGACCTACACCGAGGCGTACGCCGCGGCCTTCGCCGCGCTGCCGAAGCCGACCGAGACGCGCGACGTTGAGACCACCTTCGGCACGGTCCGTGCGTACGCCTGGGTCAACCCGGACCCGGTCGACGACGTCCCGGTCGTGCTGGTGCCGGGACGGGCCAGCGGCGTACCCATGTGGGGAGAGAACCTGCGCGACTTCGTCGAGCACCGCACCGTCTACGCCTTCGACGCGATCGGCGACAGTGGGCTCTCCGAGCAGACCCTGCCGCTGCGCGGCATGGACGACAACGCCCGTTGGGTCGAGGAGGCGCTGGCTGGTCTCGGACTCGACCGGATCCACCTGGTCGGTCACTCCCAGGGCGGCGGGCTCGCCGCGGCCGTCGCGGTGCGCCACCCGGATCGGCTGGCCAGCCTCACCCTGCTCGAGCCGATCATGACGTTCGGCGTGCTGCCGGCCTGGGCGATCGGCTGGTCGGCGGTGGCCACTCTCCCATTCCTGCCCGACTCCTGGCGCGACCATGCGCTGAACCGGATCGGAGGCGTCGAGGACGACGAGGTCGATCCCGAGGACCCGATGGCCCGGATGATCGCCGCCGGTACGGCGCACTTCGACTCCAGCAGCCTGCCGACGCCCTCGCGGCTGAGCGACGAGCAGATCCGGTCACTGCGGATGCCGGTGTACGTCGCGATCGCGAGCGACAAGTCGCTGGCCGGTGGCGAGGACGCCGCCGAGAGAGCCGAGCTGCTCCCCCGCGCGACCGTCAAGGTCTGGCCGAAGACCACCCACTCCCTGCCCATGCAGGTCGCTGCCGAGCTCGACGCCGAGCTCGAGAGGTTCTGGGCAGACGTACGTTGACCGGCAGCCGTCAGTGCGAGTCGACCGCGTACAGCAGCGCCAGCGCCGACCCGAACGCCAGCGTCAGCGGCCGTGCCTCCCGAGACCGAACGGCCACCTCAGGCCCAGAGCCCGATGTACTCGATGAACACCCTGAATCCGCCGTTGAACTGGGCCGCGTTCGTGATCGCGTTGATGATGCGTACGACCCAGAAGACCACCAGCGTGTAGCCGATCCCGAGCGCGATCCCTGCGGCCGCGGCGTTCGTTCCGGTTGCCTTCGCCCGGCTCACGCCGAGGTGCCCGAGGACGACCGCGACGGCGATCGGGACGATCGAGGCGATGAGCAGAAGCCCCAGGATGAGCCAGCCGACCGGGCGGTCCTCCATGTTGTAGAAGGAGTTGTAGTAGCTCTGGCTGACCTTCGGGATGCCGACGATCACCCGCACCAGGGCGACGATCGCCAGCATTCCCGCCCCGAGCCCCAACCCGGCAAGCCCGAGCCCTACGCCGCTTCGCGGACCGCCAGCAGGTGCCGGAGCGCTCGTCGCGGACCAAACCGGTCCTGTCCCTGCCGCCTCGTTCGGTTGTGACATCGCGCCCTTTCCATCAAGTTGGATCGCGCCCGTCCTGCCGGTGCTGGACGGCCTCGTATGGCCCGAGACGTTATCCCAAAGGTTTGGCACCCACGGGCAGATCCGCGCAGGTGAGCGCGTCGAGATGCGGGAGCTGCTCAGTACAAGATTTCTCGACGATTTGTGTTTGAAACCCGGAATTTGGGGTAGGAGAGAGTTACCAATCGCTCCGAACGTCTTGGGGGACCCTCTCGTGAACGTCGAAATCGTGGCGCCGCAGGTGAAGACCGCGGCCCGTTCCATCGGGACCGCGGCCGAAGCCGTCGCAGGTCTCGATCTCGAAGGCCCGATGGGCAAGGTCGCCTCCGCGCTGCCGGGAAGCACGTCCGCAGGCGCCGCCAACGGTCTCAAGACCGAATGGAAGAGCGATAAGGACAAGTGGGTCAAGGACGCCCGCGATCACAAGACGACGACCGTCGCCGACGCCGACGCGATCGTGGAGGCCGACACCATCACGGCGCAGCAGGCGCGCTACCGCGAAGCAATGATCGGACGAGACTGATGGCCGTCACCTATGAGCAGCTGCAGACCTGGAAGCCCGAAGAGCTCGACACCGCCGCGGACCAGCTCAACACCGCCCGCAAGAGCTTCCAGGACCAGCAGGACGAGATGGACGCCGGCAAGGTCCCCGACACCTGGGTCGGCGAGGCGTCGACCCGTGCCGAGAACCGTCATCGCCGGCTGATCGCCGACCTCAACGACATGGCGGCTCCGCTGTCCCAGGTCATCAACGCCCTCGACGAGGCCGCCGCCTCCATCAAGAAGGCCAAGGACAGCGCGAAGCACGCCTACGACGACGCGACCGGCCGAGGCTGGAAGGTCTCCTTCTCCGGCGGCGTACAGATCACCGATCCGAGCCCGGACGAGAAAGACCCGGACAAGGACAAGGGCACGATGCAGCAGCTCGCCCAGACCATCCAGGATGCGCTGACCGACGCCGCGTCCGCTGACGCGGACCTGACGGCTGTCCTCAATCACGCAACCAAGGGCGACTACGACGGTGGCGACGGCACGATCGAGCAGGCCAGCCTGCCGCCCGAGCTGCGCAACCTGCCCGAAGACGAGCTCATCGACAAGATGCTCAGCGATCCGGGCAAGTACGACGGCTATATCGACGCTCTGCCGCCGGATGCTCAGACACGGCTCGGCAAGGAGATCAGCGACCGCCTCGACAGCACGCTGAACGACGACGACTACAAGCTCAGCAAGGAAGAGGCCGACCGCCTCAACTCCATGCTGAGCGCATACACCGACGACTCGACCGTCGCCGCCGGGCTCTACAAAGACCTCGGGGCGGACGGCACCGTCGCCAGCATGGCGCGGATCGAGGAATACCTGCGTATGCAGTCCCCGGATGGGGAGTCTGTCAACACACTCGCATCCAACCTCCGAAACGGTCTCGCGTCGGCCTCGAACGACCCCGGTTTCCCGGCCGAACAGTTCGGCCACGACATCGTCAAGTACTCCGGCCCCTCTGGGCTCTACCTCTCAGACGATGAGCAGGATGCCCTCCGGGACCGCTACCCGAACTGGGGCGGCACCGGTGGCGCCTCGGTCCTCACCTACCTGATGAAGGACCACGACCTCAACGGCAACCTCGTGCTCGGCGCCGCCGAGGAGCTCGACCGCTTCGAGCGGGCCGAGAACGCCGTGATGGATGCCAAGACCTGGTATCAGCACACCGGTCACAGCCCGCTTGACACGGGCAACGAGGGTGGCTGGGGCGATGACCCGATGGCCGCCATCTTGGGCAACCTCGGTGACCACCCGGAGCAGGGCTACCAGTTCCTCACGGAGGACAAGGCGCGACAGGACTACTACTTCGACAAGCGCACGTGGCAGGCCGACGGCTACGCCGGCGTCTCGGAGCTGGCCGAGGGCATCGGCACCAGCCAGGAGCTCCTCAAGGAGCACCCGCAGGAGACGACAGGCCTCGTGTCGAAGTTCTTCCACGACGTGTCCGACAACGAGGGCTTCAACGCCGAGGACGCGAAAGCAGCCTCACCCCACGTTGCGGAACTGATGAAGTTCTACACCCCAGGCGTCGACGCAGCGCTCCACAACCCCGGGTCCGGCGAGCCCGGCACAGAGCCGTTCAAGCTCGACCACTACGGCAACATGGACCCGTACCCGAAGTTCTACAAGGATGACCTCGAGAACATGATGAAGGTCTCCATGAGCACGCAGGACGGGATGACCAGCATCGCCGAGGGCGTCGGCACCTTCCAGCAGACACAGATCAACAACATCGCCGCCGAGCTGGCGCAGAACCCGAATGATCCGGGTCTGCGCACGGAGCTGCGCGACGTTCTCGAGCGTGGTGGTCACCTCCAGGGATTCGCCGAGCGTGCCGTCGGCGATGTCGAGATCGACGGCGCCAAGGACCGGGACGCTCAGCGTCAGGCGTTCATCGATCTGACGAGCGAAGTGGCCGGGATGGTGCCTCTCCCGGGCGCCGAGCAGGTCGGTGAGCTCGGCAGCAAGCTGATCGACTACGGCGTCGGCCAGGCGATCGACCTCGGCAAGGACGCCGCCGGCGAGAAGTTCGCCAACGAGGCTGCCGCGGCGACATCGAACGCTGAGACCCGAGCGTCCGAAGGGGTCAACCGCGTCGAGCTCAACGCGTTGTTCGCACTGGAGCGCGCCGGCGTGATCGACATCCCGCCCTCGGATGAGACCTTCGTCAAGGACGGCAAGATCATCAGTCTGTCGGACGTCCCAGCGGGCGACGTGGATCGCTACGCTCACGAGGCGATGAACTACCTCAACGAGTACGTGACCGCCGGCGACTTCGAAGGGAGCTACAAGAATGCCTTCCTGGATTACTACAAGAAGGAATAGGTTCCGCCTGGCTGCCGCACTGTGTGCGACACCGTTCCTGATGACCGCCTGCGGCGGCGACACGACACTGCTGGACACCGACGCGCTTCCTCAGGTCGAGGAGACCAACGATGGAAACATGGGGGCGCCCGGGACTGGCTGGTGTGATGCGCTTGCGTATCTGGAGACAGCGAAGTTGTCGAACGCCGCAGACGGGACCACCGGCGACCAGTACGTACTCGAGAACGGGGATGTCGTCGGCGCCACCGTGTTCGTTCCCGGGGGCGGGGACTACCCCGACGCCTCGTCGATGCTCACTGCCATCAAGGAGTCCGTCGACGAGTGCTCGGCAGATGCTGACAATGGCGACTACGGCGAGGCGACGTCGGAGCCGATCAGCGGGCTTCCTGACGGGGCAGTGGGATTCACGTTCACGAGTACGTCGTCAAACCCTGTCGAAGTCGGCAGCATCGCGTTCGCGGAGACGGAGGACGGACGCCTCGTCGGCGTTGGAGTGACGCACAGCGGGGAGGGCGAGGCATCCGTGGATGTGGCGGACCTGCTCTCCACGGCGCTCGAGCGAGCCGCCGACGTGGACGCCACCGGCTGAGCACACCCCAGGACACGACCAGCGGCGCTGGTACGACGGTTGAGGCCGTCGTACCAGCGCCGCTGGCATTTCTGTATGCGGTTAGGACTTGACCCGGCTCCACTACTCAGCGCTACTATGTACTGGTAGTCAGCATTACTGAGTAGTGGAAGGGAGGTGCCCGATGGGCAAGCAGATGACCGAGATGCTCAAGGGGACGCTGGAGGGGATCGTGTTGGCGTTCCTGACCGGCAACCCGGCGTACGGATACGAGATCACGACCTGGCTGCGGAGCCAGGGGTTCACCGAGATCGCCGAGGGCACGGTCTACGCGCTGCTGGTCCGGATCGAGAAGAACGGACTGGTGGACGTCGAGAAGCGGCCGTCCGAGAAAGGGCCGCCACGGAAGGTCTACTCGCTCAACGCAGATGGCGAGAAGTACCTCGAAGAGTTCTGGACCACCTGGGGGTTCCTGGCCGAACGGCTGGAGAACCTCCGTACGGAAGGGAAGTAAGGCATGTCGATCCGATCAATGTTCGAGGCCGTCGTCGGCGAGCTCGAGCTGAAGAAGCGCTGGCGGCAGCTCAAGGCCCGCAAGCAGCAGCTTCCTGAGAACCACCGCAAGGCGCACGACGCGGTCGAGCGCTACCTGATGTACTCCGCCGGCATCGCCGACGGCGCGATCGTGACGGCGATGGCCGAGGACCTCCTCGAGCTCTTCGAGCAGGGCGCCGCGGACGGCACCCCGGTCAGCGCGATCGTCGGTGACGACCCGGTCGAGTTCGCCGAGGAGTTCGCCAGGAACTACTCCGAGGGCGCCTGGATCAAGAAGGAACGGGCCCGGCTCGACGAGGCCATTCAGAACATCACAAATGAGCAGAGCAAGGAGGACGAGTCATGAGCGCGACAGCTGCCATCTCCGTACGGGGATTGGAGAAGTCCTACAAGGACAACCAGGTTCTGCGAGGGGTCGACTTCGAGGTGGCGCGGGGCACGATCTTCGCGCTGCTCGGGTCCAACGGAGCCGGAAAGACCACGGCCGTACGCATCCTCTCGACGCTCCTGAAACCTGATGGCGGCGCAGCCTTGGTCGAGGGTGCATCGGTCGTCGACGAGGCGCAGCGGGTGCGGGAGGCGATCTCGCTGACCGGCCAGTTCGCGGCGGTCGACGAGATCCTGACCGGACGGGAGAACCTGATCCTGGTCGCGAAGCTGCGGCATCTCCCCTCCCCCGGAGACATCGCCGACGGGTTGCTGAAGCGCTTCGACCTGGTCGAGGCGGGCGCCCGGAAGGTCGCGACGTACTCCGGTGGCATGCGGCGGCGGCTGGACATCGCCATGTCGCTGATCGGCTCGCCGTCGGTGATCTTCCTCGACGAGCCGACCACCGGGCTGGACCCGGAGGCACGGCTGGAGGTGTGGCGGGTCGTTCGCGAGCTGACCGCTCAGGGCACGACCGTCCTGCTCACCACGCAGTATCTGGAGGAGGCCGAGCAGCTCGCCGACCGGATCGCCATCCTGCACGGCGGGACGATCATCGCCAACGGCACCCTCGCCGAGCTCAAGGCGCTGCTGCCGCCGGCGAAGGTCGAGTACGTCGAGAAGCAGCCTTCGCTGGAAGAAATTTTTCTTTCACTCACCGGATCGACCAACCGAGGAGCACAGTCATGACCAAGCACGCATTCGCCGATGCCGGCACCCTGCTGGGGCGCTCGCTGCGGCACATCACCCGCAGCCCGGACACGATCATCACCACCGCGCTCACACCGATCGCGATGATGCTGCTCTTCGTCTATGTGCTGGGCGGCGCGATCCGGACCGGCACCGACAACTACGTCAACTATGTGCTCCCCGGGATCATGGTCATGGCGATCGCCTCGGGCATCGCGTACACCGCACTTCGGCTCTTCACCGACATGAAGAGCGGGATCTTCGAGCGGTTCCAGTCGATGCCGATCGCCCGCTCGGCGGTGCTGTGGGCGCATGTCGGCACCTCGATGGTGGCCAACATGCTGACCATGGTGATCATCCTGGGCGTCGCGTTCGTGATGGGGTTCCGCACCTCGGCGGACCTGGGCGCCTGGCTCGCAGTCGCCGGGATCCTGGCGCTGCTCACCCTGGCGCTGACCTGGCTCGCGGTCATCCCCGGGCTGGCGGCACAGACCATGGAGGGGGCCACCGGGTTCTCCTACCCGCTGATCTTCCTGCCGTTCATCAGCTCGGCGTTCGCGCCGACGGAGACGATGCCCGGTCCGGTGCGCGCCTTCGCCGAGAACCAGCCGGTCACGTCGATCGTCAACACCATCCAGGCTCTCTTCGCGGGGCAGCCGGTCGGTGACGACATCTGGGTCGCGCTGGCCTGGTGCGTAGGCATCCTGGTCGCCTCGTACGCCGCCGCCATGGCTGTCTACCGACGCAAGATCAGTTGAGCCCGGCCACAACAAGTACGGCGAAGAGCCGATCTACCCCTTCCGGTGGTAGGTCGGCTGCTCGTCGTTCCTGAGGTTGCCGCGGTAGAAGCCGGTACGCAGCTCGTAGGTGTATTCGTCGAGCTCGGGCATCCCGACGTCTGCCGCGTACGCGAGCTCGGCCTCCGCGTCGTAGGGAACCCGGACCCACTGGATGCCGAACGGCGCCTCCTGGTCGCTGTCCATCACGCCCTCGAGGATGACGTAGACCGGTGTCGGGTCGCTCATGCAGTTGCCGACGCTGCCGGTGTTGAAGACCGTGCGCCTGTCCCGGTCGGTCTCGTAGTAGGGATCATGGGTGTCGGCGTACCCGACGATGTCCGGCTCCGGGACGTCGAGACCGGTCGCCTCTGTGTTCCGGAACAGACCCAGGAACTCCTGCTCGTCATGGTCGAACCTGACCCGTCGGTGGACCGTCTCCTCGGAGGCATGAAAGAGCCTGATCCGGCGGCCGCTCATCGTGAAGTCGTAGGAAAACGGGAGCGTACGCAGCCACTCCGCCTGCTCCCACGCCTGCAGCCGCCACCACATCAGCCCCACCGACTCGCGGCCGAAGTCGGGCTCCGGGGCGAGGAGAAAATCCTCCCAGTTGCCGAGGATGTTGACCTCGCACCGCTCTCGGCAGATCTCTGCTACCTCTCGGCCTCGCGGGCCCTTGCCGACGTAGTCGCCCAGGTTGAAGATCCGGGTGATCCCTCTCGCGTCGATATCTGCGAGGACGGCTTCTAGGGCGGTCAGGTTGCCGTGTACGTCCGAGATCAGCGCTATGCGCTCTGGGGTCATGGGCGCAGGCTATGCGATGGCTGGGAGACTGGCCTGGTGAGGATTCTGGTGACAGGCGGGGTGCGCTCGGGGAAGTCGCGGCATGCTGAGTCGCTGCTCGCAGCCGCGCCTTCGGTGGCGTACGTCGCGCCGGGGCCGACGGTCGAGGAGGAGCCGGATCCTGACTGGGCTGCGCGGCTGGCCTCGCATCGGGCTCGGCGGCCGGAGGGGTGGCGTACGGTCGAGTCTCGGGATCTCACGGGGGCGCTGGCCGAGGGGCTGACCAACGGCGACGCGGTGATGGTGGACTGCTTGGGTACCTGGCTCACGGCCGTCATGGATTCCCGCCAACTGTGGGAGGCCACGTCGGAGATGGCGACCGCGGCGGTCTCGGCGCTGGTCGAGGACGCGGCCGCCGTGCTGGATCAGCAGGGCGGCGATGTGGTGCTGGTGACCAACGAGGTCGGGCTCGGGGTCGTGCCGGCCCATCGATCAGGCCGCCTCTTCCGCGACCTGCTCGGGCTGGTCAACCAGCGGCTGGCCGCGGCGTGCGACGAGGTGCATCTCGTCATCGCCGGACGGGTCCTGAAGCTCTAACCGGTGCTCAGGGTGACCAGGATGGTCGCCAGCGCCGCCTCGACGGCGGCACCGAAGACGTCGCCGGTCACTCCCCCGAACCGCCGGATCGCCCGCAGGATGACCGCGCCGACGACGGCTGCAGCAACGGCAGCGGCGAGGGCTCCTCGCCACCAAGGCAGACCGGCCCAGGCGCCGGCGCCGGCGAGGGCGGCCGCGACGACGGTCCAGACGAGGACGGTGACGAGGGGTGACAGGGTCTGGGTGAACGTACGCCCTAACCCGTCCTCGCGTGCCGGCCTGATACCGCGAGTGCAACACAGCGCCAAGGCCGCGCGCGAGGCGCAGACGGCGACAGCTGCGAGAACCGAGGTGCGTACGACCTCCCCTTCCAGCAGCGAGGCGAGTGCCGCCACCTGGAGACCGAGGACGAGGACGATCGCGGTGACGCCGGCGGGGCCGGAGGTGCCGGTCTTCATGACCGCCAGCGAGCGCTCGCGGTCATAGGAGGCGGCCATGCCGTCGACCGTGTCGGCGAGACCGTCGAGATGGAGGGCCCGGTTGCCGACGACCACGACGCCGATCGCGAGGAGGGCGGTGACCAGGTGCGGTAGCCCGGTGAGCTGCCCCAGGAGTGCGATAGCGGCGGCCCCCAGCGCGAGCGGCAACGCCGCCAACGGCGCCACCGCCATCGCCATCGCGGCACGACGGCGATCGACGTGCTCAGGAGGAGGCACGGGCATCGCGGTCAGCGTGCCGACCGCGAGACGCCAGGCGTCCCGCACGAGCATCAGGCAGGATCTCCCGGAGCGAGCTCGGAGAGCAGTGCGACGTCGCGCAGCAGGGCGACGGCACTGCGTACGACCGGCACGGCGGCGACGGCGCCGGAGCCTTCGCCGAGCCGCAGGTCGAGGTCGAGCAGCGGCTCCAGGCCGAGCTTCTCCAGGGCCATCGACTGGGCGGGCTCGGTCGAGCGGTGTCCGGCGGCGAACCACGTCGCGGCGCCGGGTTCGATCCTGTCGGCGGTGAGGGCACAGGCGACGCTCATCAGGCCGTCGAGAAGGACCGGGGTGCCGCTGCGGGCGGCTTCGAGAAGGTAGCCGGTCGTCGCGGCGAGGTCGGCGCTGCCGAGCGCGGCGAGGGTCTCGATCGGGTCGCCGGCGCGCTCACCGGCACGGTCGAGGGCCGCGGTGATGACGTCGGTCTTGGTCCGCAGCGCATCGTCGCCGATGCCGGTCCCACGACCGGTGACCTCGCTCGCCGGCAGCCCGAGCCCGGCGGCCACCATCGCCGCCGCGGGCGTGGTGTTGCCGATGCCCATGTCGCCGCTGATCAGCAGCTGGGCTCCGGCAGCGATCTCCTCGCGCGCCACCGCAGCGCCGGCCTCCAGCGCGGCCCGGGTCTCCTCGGCGCTCAGCGCGTCCTCGAGGTGGATCGCGCCGCTCCCTCGCCGGATCTTGTGCTGGGTCAGCGCCTCCCGGGTGGCCTCGTCGAGGTCCGGAAACTCCTCGTCGACGCCGAGGTCGAGCACCCGGACCTGTACGCCGTGCGCCTTCGCGAGCGCGCTGACTCCGGCCCGACCGCCCAGGAACGTACGCACCATCGCGCCCGTGATCGCGGGCGGGAACGCCGAGACCCCGTGCTGGGCGACGCCGTGGTCGCCGGCGAAGATCACGAGTCGTACGTTGTCGACCGGCCGCGGCGGCACCTCGCCCTGGCACGCGGCCACCCAGACCGCCAGCTCTCCGAGGCGGCCCAAGGCTCCCGGCGGCGTCGCCAGTGCGCCCAGCCGCTCGGCGGCAGCGAGGCGTACATCTTCGTTCGGGGTCTGGATCGTCACCCGCGCAAGGTACCTCACGCGGTCGCCGTCCGATCTCGCTGGTTGAGCCGCGAGCGCCAGCGAGCGTGTCGAAACCAACACGGTTCCGGCGGCGCTCGAGTCGACTGTGTTGGTCTCGACACGCCTCCGCCTAGCGGCTCCGGCGGCTCGACCAGCGGGGCAGCTATGGGAGGGCGCGGGAGACGCCCTGGGCGGCGACCTTGAGTGCGGAGACGAGGCGGAGGCGGTTGCGGCGGAGGTCGGAGACGACGATGCCGAGGGCGCCGACGACCCCGGAGCCGGTGGCGATCGGGACCGCGACCGAGCAGGCGCCGAGGGTCATCTCCTCGGCGGTGGTCGCATAGCCCTCGGAGATCACCCGGTCGAGCTGGCGCCGCAGCAGGCCAGGGGTGGTGATGGTGTGGCGGGTGAACGGCTTGAGCGGGCTGGCCAGCACCCGGTTGCGTACGTCCTCGGGCGCATGGGCCAGGAGCACCTTGCCGACGCCGGTGGAGTACATCGGCAGGCGCGAGCCGACCGAGGAGACGATGGGTACGTTGCGGGTGCCGCGGAGCGTCTCGAGGTAGAGCACGTGGTCGTCCTCGCGAACGGCCAGATGGACCGTCTCCAGGGTCGCGCCGAAGAGATCGTGGAGGAACGGGGCTGCGACCGAGCGCAGATCGGTGGCGACCGGGGCGAGCAGGCCGGCGTCCCAGAGCCGACGGCCGACGGCGTACGTCCCGTCCTCGCCGCGCACCAAAGCACCCCACTCGACCAGCTCGGCGACCAGGCGGTGGGCGGTCGGGAGGGAGATGTCCGCGCGGGCCGCGAGCTCGCTCAGCGTGAGGCGGCGATGACCGGCGTCGAAGGCGCCGATGAGGCCGAGGACGCGGGAGGCGACCGTGCGGCCTCCACTGCCTCCGGCCATCTCGCCCACCTCTTTCGCTCAGCGGAAGTCCGCGCTTTCATCGTACGCCTCCGGCACCTAGCGTTCGGAGCGTGACAGCGCCCACCAAGAAACAACCAGTCGAGACTCAGGCCGACCTCTCGGCCGAGATCGCCAAGCTCGAGGCCGACTCCGCGGGCCAGAACGTACGTCAGCCTCTGCTGAACTACCCGCCCTACCGGTCCAGCATCCTGCGCCATCCCACCAAGGACCCGCGCCATGCCGACCCCGAGACCATCGAGCTGTGGGCCCCGTGCTTCGGGAACTCCGACGTGGACCCGTTCGAGGCGGACCTGACCATCGCCGGCAGCAACGAGCCGATCGGCGAGCGGATCACGGTCAGCGGCCGGGTGACCGACGGCGAGGGGCGTCCTGTGCGCAACCAGCTCGTGGAGATCTGGCAGGCCAACTCGGCGGGCCGCTACATCCACAAGCGCGAGCAGCACCCGGCGCCGCTCGACCCCAACTTCACCGGCGTCGGCCGCTGCATCACCGACTCCGAGGGGCGCTACCGGTTCCAGACGATCAAGCCCGGCCCCTACCCGTGGGGCAACCACATCAACGCCTGGCGGCCGGCGCACATCCACTTCTCGCTCTTCGGCCGCGCGTTCACGCAGCGGCTGATCACGCAGATGTACTTCCCCAGCGACCCGCTCTTCGCGCTCGACCCGATCTACCAGTCGATCACGGACCAGAAGGCTCGTGATGCCCTGGTGGCGACGTACGACCACGACCTCTCCACCCCCGAGTACTCGATGGGCTACAACTGGGACATCGTCCTGACCGGCCCGAGCCGCACCTGGACCGAGCCCGAGGAGGGCGACCTGTGAGCACCGCCATCCCCACGCCAGGCCAGACGATCGGCCCCTTCTTCGGCTACGCGCTCCCCTACGAGGGTGACGCCGACCTGGTCCCGCCCGGCAGCCCCGGCTCGATCCGGCTGCACGGCTGGGTCTACGACGGCGCCGGCAACCCGATCCCCGACGCCCTCCTCGAGATCTGGCAGACCGACGCCGAGGGCAACGTCCCGCAGGCCGAGGGGTCGCTGCACCGCGACGGTTGGACGTTCACCGGCTGGGGCCGCGCCGACACCGACCTGAACGGCCACTACACGTTCTCGACGGTGCTCCCGGGTGCGTCCGCAGAGGGCTCGGCACCTTTCTTCGCGCTCACCGTCTTCGCCCGCGGTCTGCTCGACAAGCTGCACACCCGGATCTACCTGCCCGAGCACCCGGCCAACGCCGGCGATCCCCTGCTGGTGTCGCTGTCCGAAGACGAGCGTGCGACGCTGGTGGCAACCGCGGACGCAACCGGTTTGCGATTCGACATCCACCTCCAGGGCGACCGCGAGACCACCTTTCTCACCTACCGCTGAGGAGCCGAATGTCACTGCTGTGGCCAGGCGAGGAGCGCGCCGGGGATTTCTTCTCCGAGGCCGCCTACCTCGCCGCGATGGTGCGGGTCGAGGAGGCCTGGCTGGCCGCTGTCGCGTCCTCCAGGATCGCCCCGGAGGAAGCACGTACGCCCCTGGCCGGCCTGGTCTCCGCGGACGACGTCCCAGTGCTCGCCGAGGGTGCTGAGGCCGGGGGCAACCCCGTCATCGGACTCGTGAAGCTGCTGCGTGGCCGGCTCGACGGTGAGGCCGCCCGATGGGTCCACAAGGGCCTGACCAGCCAGGACGTGGTCGACACCGCGCTCGTGCTCTGTCTCGCCGACGTTCTCGACCGGGTCGAGGACGAGCTCGCCGCGCAGGCCGCTTCGCTGGCCGGTCTCGCCCGGCACCACCGCGCCACGGTGATGTCCGGCCGCACCCTGACCCAGCACGCGGTGCCGATCACCTTCGGGCTCAAGGCCGCGACCTGGCTCTCCGGCCTGAGCGACGCCGCCGAGGCCCTGCGCCGGACGCGTACGTCCCTGCCCGCACAGATCGGAGGCGCGGCCGGCACCCTGGCGGCGGTCGTCGGTCTGGCCCGGCTCCGCGGTCTCGGCGATCCCGTGACCGCCGCACAAGAGGCGGCCGCGACCGCGGCGACCACGCTCGGGCTGACCCCGCGAGTCCCCTGGCACACCAACCGCGCCCCGCTGACCGCGGCCGCCGACGCGCTGGTCACCGCGGCCGACACCTGGGGCCGGATCGCCACCGACGTCACCCTGCTCACCCGCCCGGAGATCGGCGAGCTCGCCGAGCCGGCCGGCGCGGGGCGCGGCGGTTCCTCGACCATGCCGCACAAGTCCAACCCGGTACTCTCGGTCCTCATCCGCCGCCACGCGCTCGCCGCTCCCCCGCTGGCCTCGACGCTCCACACCGCCGCCGCGACGTACGTCGACGAGCGTCCCGACGGCGCCTGGCACGTCGAGTGGGAGACCCTGCAGACCCTCGCCCGTCGCAGCGCCGTCGCCGCCTCGCAGACCACCGAGCTTCTCGCCGGGCTCCGCGTCGACGCGGCCCGGATGCGCGCCACCGCCGAAGCCGCGGGCGCGGACCTGCTGGCCGAGCAGCGGTCGCTGACCGGCTTCGTGGGCGGCGAGATCCTCGCCGGGACCGAGGCCGCCGCCGGACTCGACGACTATCTCGGCGCCGCGGACGCCCTCATCGACACCACCCTCGCCCGCGCCCACGAAATCTGGAAGGACCTTTCATGACGCCGAGGATCACCCCCGTCGAGCTGGCCGGAGACCCGAGCAAGCCGATCCTGGTCGTCGGCCCGTCCCTCGGCACCTCGGTGACCGCGCTCTGGGCCGCCACCGCCGAGCTGCTCGCGGACAGCTTCCACGTCATCGGCTGGGAGCTCCCGGGCCACGGCCACGGCACCCCCACCTCCGACGCCTTCTCGATGGCCGACCTCGCCGCGGGCGTGCTCGCCTGCATCGACCGGGTCCTCACCGACCGCGGCGAGCGCCACGGCACCTTCGCCTACGCCGGCGACTCGGTCGGCGGCGCCGTCGGCCTCCAGCTCCTGCTCGACGCACCCACCCGGGTGAGCGCCGCGGTGCTCACCAACACCGGCGCCAAGATCGGCGAGCCGGAGGGCTGGAACGACCGCGCGAAGACCGTACGCGCCGCAGGCACCGCCTCACAGGTCGCCGGCTCCACCCAGCGCTGGTTCGCCCCCGGCTTCCTCGAGCGCGAGCCCGCCCGGGGCGGCGCCCTGCTCCACTCGCTGCGCGACGCCGACGCGGAGAGCTACGCGCTGGTCTGTGATGCGCTGGCGGCGTACGACGTCCGCGGCCGGCTCGCCGAGATCGCCGCCCCGGTCCTGGCGATCGCGGGTGTCGACGACGCCCCGACCCCGCCGGCCTCGCTCGAGGAGATCGCCGTCGGGGTGCGCAACGGGCGGCTCGTCACCCTCGACGCCGTCGGCCACCTCGCTCCCGCCGAGGCACCGCACGCCGTCTCCAGCCTGGTCACCTCCCACGTGACGGCATCCGACCCGGCCTACGCGGGCGGGATGAACGTACGCCGCCAGGTGCTCGGTGACGCCCACGTCGACCGGGCCACCGCCGCGATCACCGACATCAACCGCGACTACCAGGACCTGATCACGCGCTACGCCTGGGGCACGATCTGGACCCGCCCCGGCCTCGCCCGCCGGGACCGCTCGATCGGCGTCCTCACCGCCCTGGTCGCCGGCCGCCACTTCGACGAGCTCGAGTTCCATCTCCGCGCCGCGCTCACCAACGGGCTGACCCGCGAGGAGATCATCGAGGTGCTCCTGCAGACCTCGATCTACGTCGGCGTACCCGCCGCCAACACCGCCTTCGCCGTCGCCAACCGCGTCCTGAACGACTGAGTCCGAACCGCGGTCCGGACTCTCACTTCGCCGACCTTCCAGTACGCCGCATCAGCACGATCGCCGCGACGAGCGTCCACACCATCGACCCCACCCGGCCCAGCGGCAGGAAGAGGTTGGCGTAGTAGACGGCGAGGGAGATCACCGACAGCATCGACAGCGTGCCCACGACGTACCCGAGGATCGCGGTGCCCCTCCCCACCGCGCCGATGCGGACGAGCTGACGCGAGGCGGCGAAGGCGACGAAGCCGAGCGTGGTCACGTTCACCACGCCGCCGGCGTAGAAGCCGGTGAGGCGAAGCGTCGCGAGGGTGTCGGCGGAGAGGTCGGCCGCGAACACCGCGGAGACAAGGGTGATCACCGAGGACACCAGCATCGCGGCCACCGAGATGCCGGCGACCACGCCCAGGGCGCGGTTGCCGGTCATCGGCACCACGACGCGGGCGAAGACCGCGAAGCCGATGACCGAGACGGCTTGCAGGATCGCTCCGGAGATCGCCGCGAGCGGGTTGGCGACCAGGAAGGCCTTGATCTGCTCGCCGGGATCGGTCGGTAGCGGGATGTCGCCGGTGGCGAACATGCCCGCCACCGGGCTCACCGCCAGGTAGGCGACCAGGAAGACCGCAGCCCCTGCGATCGCCCGGTTGTGGGCAGAGCGGGACACGGCTGTAGCTGCCTGTGAAGACGTGGTCGACGTGGACATTCTCGAATCTCCTCGCTTGCTCGGATGGGATGACTCGAGCCTTCCGCTGTCGCTCCGGCCGGGCGTCCGGTCGGACGCGGCATCGACCTACGCAGTTCTACGTACGCCTGTGTCGCTTGTCGCGGCCGCGACAAGGCGTCAGGCTGTGTCCTGATGTCGTCCACCGCAACCGTCGTCGGCGCCGGGCCCAACGGCCTGGCGGCTGCGATCGTGCTCGCGCAGCAGGGCGTGAAGGTCACGGTCGTCGAAGCCGCGGAGACCGTCGGCGGTGGGACGCGCACCGCCGAGCTGACCCTGCCGGGGCTGCGCCACGACATCTGCTCGGCGATCCATCCGCTCGGCCTGGCCTCACCGTTCCTCCGCGGCCTCGAGCTGGAGAAGTACGGCCTGACCTGGCGTTTTCTCGAGGTCGAGCTCGCCCATCCGCTCGACACAGGCACGGCAGCGCTCCTGCACCGTTCCGTCGAGGAGACGGCCGCAGGCTTGGGTGCCGACGGACAGCGCTGGCAGCAGGTGTTCGGCCCGGTCGTACGCGGCTGGGACGCGATCTCGGACCACGTCCTCGGTCCGATGGTGCGACTCCCCCGGCATCCGTTCCGCCTGGCCGGCTTCGGGATGCGCGCAGCGCCACCGGCCACCGTGCTCGCGCGGGCCTTCCGCGAGGAGACGGCGAAGGGCCTCTTCGCCGGATGCGCGGCGCACGCGTTCCAGCCGCTGGACCGTCCGGGCACGGCCGCCGTGGGCACCATGCTGGTTGTCAGCGGGCATCGCTACGGCTGGCCGGTCGCCGAGGGCGGCTCCCACGCGATCACCCTCGCCATGGCCGAGCGGCTCGAGGAGCTGGGCGGCACCATCGTCACCGGCACCACCGTCCGCAACCTCGCCGACCTTCCGGACGCCGATGTCACCTTGTTCGACACCAGTCCGGGCGGCTTCGCCGACATCGCCGGTTCCGCCCTCCCCGAGCGGCCGCGCCGGGCGATGCGGAGGTGGCAGCACGGCCCCGCGGCGTACAAGCTCGACCTCGCGGTCCGCGGGCCGATCCCGTGGCGGGACCCGGAGGTCGGCCGCGCCGGCACCGTCCATCTCGGCGGGACGATCGCCGAGGTGGCGACCAGCGAGCGGGAGATCGCGGCAGGCAGGATGCCGGAGCGTCCGTTCGTGCTGCTCGGTCAGCAGTACGTCGCGGACCCGTCCCGTTCGGCGGGAGACCTCAACCCGGTCTGGGCCTACGCGCAGGTCCCGCACGGCTACGAGGGCGACGCCACCGACGCGGTGCTGGCCCAGATCGAGCGCTTCGCCCCCGGCTTCCGCGATCAGATCATGGCGACGCACGTCACCACACCGGCCGACTACGCGGCGTACAACCTCAACTACGTCGGCGGTGACATCTCAACCGGCGCCAACACCCTTCGCCAGCTCATCGTCCGGCCCACCCTCGCCGGCTACGACACCGGCATCCCCGGCATGTTCCTCTGCTCCGCCGCCACCCCGCCCGGCGCCGGCGTCCACGGCATGTGCGGCTATCACGCCGCCCACCGAGCTCTCCGCCACCTGGCCGCGGAGGATCACTCCCCCGCCCGGTGATCGGCCCACCAGCCGGCCCACCTCGTGTCGAGCTGCCCGAAGTCGGCGCCGTCGAGGCCGTACGTGCTGAGGATGGCCATCGACGTGCCGGCCGGGTCGGCGTCCGACGGCGCCGTGCCGGCGATCACCAGCAGGCCCTCGCCCCATGCGTCGACCGTCACGCCCAGCTGGCGCGTCGAGCGGAACCACACCTCGCCGGCCACGTCCTCGCCGGCGATCGTCGCTGTGTAGCGGCTGCCCCGGGGCTGCCCGGCGACAGCGTCGAGGCCGATCCGCTCGATGACGGTGCCCGAGTAGGTGCCGCGATCGGCGAAGAACAGCGTGCGGCGCGTCATGCCGGGCCGGCGCTCGAGCGCGAACCGAAGCTGATGCATGAACGACGTCCATCCCTCGGTGACATCATCGTAGTACGCGTCCCAGTCCGGGTTGCCGGACAACGGCGCACGAGTCAGCGTGATTCGGACGCCGTCGCCGTCCGGCTGGATCTCGAATTCGTCGCCGCCGTTGACGACCAGTGTGCGCCGGTCGGCCTCCTCGACGACGTCGGTGAAGTAGATCGAGTCGATCTCGGCCTCGGCCTCATCGGTGTCCCAGCCGTGCCACTGTCGGATGGCGGCCGGATCCCGCAGCGCCTGCCACGCGGCATCGGCCGAGGCCGACGCGGTGACCTCGATCCGCGGCGTCTCGCCGCGCTGAATGTCATTCATCACTCTGCTCCTGTTCGGACGGTTCGGTCACCGCGGCCGGGGCGGGATGCCCGCCGATGACCACGCGGTACTGACGACCGGTCGGGCTGTCGAAGCTTTCGGCCGTACGCCGCAGCACTTCGGTCAGCTCCTCGGTGAATCTGTGCACGTCGGCGGCGTCAGCGAAGCGCACGGCGGCCTCGATCGTGAACGTGAGCAGGCGCTTGCCCTGCTCGTCTGCCTTGACCTGCATACGGGCCACATCCCGCACGGTGGCTGCCGCGACCCCGACCAGGTGGTCGGCGGCGAACTGGTCCATGATCCGCCCGGCGCTCTCAGCAGACTCGGATCCGCGGCCCATCACGGATGGGTCGACCACGATCGCACCCGGCTTCGCACGCACGATCCGCTCGACGAATCCGCGGCGCTTCCGCTCCTCGACCAGCTCCACCAACCCGGCCGACTCGAGCGCCCGCAGATGGTAGTTCACCCGCTGGCGAGGCAGCTCGAGCAAGGCGGCGAGCTGGGTAGCAGACGTCGGCTCCTGCAGGTGACCGAGAAGCTGCCGACGAATAGGCGACAGCGCCGCGGCCACCCGGTCCGGCTCGTCGACATAGATGATGCCGTTGCTCACAAGATCCAGGATGCAATTGACAAACAGATTTGTCAATTGAGGTGATTGCCCCAGAAACCAGGTGCCACCGACGTACGTCCTGGCTAACGTCTGGCCCATGCCGCAAGCCCGTCTGCGCACCGAGCGCCTCGACCTGGTCCCGCTTTCCGAGGAGCATCTGCCGTTCCTCGTCGAGCTCAACTCGGACCCCGTGGTGCTCCGCCATCTGTTCACCCGCGCGCTCAGGCCGGAGGAGACCGAGGAGCGGATGCACAAGTGGATCCGGGTGGCGAAGGAGACGGAGGCGCTGGGCAAGTGGATCGGGTACGCGGCCGGTGAGGCCGTCGGGCTCTACATGTTCGAGCCGCCCGACAACCCGCCGCGCACCGATGCCGCCGAGCTGGGCTACCGGCTCCCGCAACGCCAGTGGCGCAAGGGCTATGCGAAGGAAGGCTCGCTCGAGCTGCTCCGCCACGGGTTCGAGGACCTCGGGATCGATCGGGTGATCGCGCAGACGATGGCCGTCAACGAGGCGTCCCGCGCGACCATGGTCTCCGTCGGGATGAGCTTCGTACGCGCCTTCCACGAGACCTTCGACGAACCGCTCGCCGGGCACGCCGACGGCGAGGTCGAGTACGAGGTCACCCGCGAGACCTGGCTCGCGCGCCACGCGGGGTAGGCTGCGAGCACGCTCGTGGCGCAGGAACCCGGTGAGAGTCCGGGGCGGTTCCGCCACTGTGACGTCCGTACAGCTTCTGGGCACGGACACAGCCAGACACTGGCCGCGGGCTATCCGACCGATCGACGGGGCGAGAACCCCTAGGAGGAACTCGGCATGGCCGACTCTGCACGCGTACGCATCGCCCTTCTGTCCACCTCGGACACCGACCTGCTCTCGGCCCGTGCCAGCGGCGCCGAGTACGCCTGGGCGAACCCGTCGCGAGCGACCGATCTGGAGCAGGTCGTGGCCGACGCCGACCTGGTCGTCTTCCGGCTCCTCGGCTCGCCCACCGACCTGTGGGACGGCCTGAGCGCCGTCAAGGAGCGCGGCACGCCGGTCGTGGTCCTCGGCGGCGAGCAGCAGCCGAGCGCCGAGCTGATGGAGCACTCCACCGTTCCGATGGGTGTCGCCGCCGAGGCTCACCGCTATCTCGCCGAAGGCGGGCCGGGCAACCTGGCCCAGCTGCACGCGTTCCTCTCCGACACGGTCCTGCTGACCGGCTTCGGGTTCGAGCCGCCGGCCTCCGTCCCGGCCTGGGGGTTTGCTGACCGTGTTGGTCTCGACACGCCTCCGCCTAGCGGCTCCGGCGGCTCGACCAGCGGGAAGCCGCGCATCGGGGTGCTCTACTACCGCGCCCACGAGACCAGCGGGAACACCGCGTTCGCCCACGCGCTGGCCGACGCCATCGACGCGACCGGCGCGGCCACCGGCGTACCCGTCTTCGCGGGTTCCCTCCGCTCGGCCCCCGATGACCTCTACGAGGCGCTCGGCACCCTCGACGCGCTGATCGTGACCGTGCTCGCGGCCGGTGGCTCCGTGCCTGCCTCGGCGAGCGCCGGTGGCGAGGACGAGGCCTGGGACGTGGAGCGGATGGCGGCGCTCGACATCCCGGTGCTGCAGGGCCTGTGCCTGACCAGCTCGCGCGCGGAGTGGGAGGTCTCCGACGACGGCGTCACGCCGCTCGACTCGGCCAACCAGATCGCGATCCCCGAGTTCGACGGGCGGATCATCACCGCCCCGTTCTCCTTCAAGGAGCTCGACGAGCAGGGTCTCCCCCACTACGTCGCCGACCCCGAGCGCACCGCGCGGGTCGCCCGGATCGCGGTCAACCACGCGCGCCTGCGGCACACGCCCAACCCGGACAAGCGCCTCGCCCTGGTGCTCTCCGCCTACCCCACCAAGCACTCCCGGATCGGCAACGCGGTCGGTCTGGACACCCCGGTCTCCGCGATCCGGATGCTGCGCCGGCTCCGCGAGGAGGGCTACGACCTGGGGCAGGACAACGAGGTCGTACGCATCCTCGACTCCGTCGCCGCCGAGGAGGGCGACACCGCCGCCGGCGACGCGCTGATCCACGCGCTGATCGCGGCCGGTGGCCAGGACGAGGAGTGGCTGACCAACGCCCAGCTCACCGACGCCCACGTCCGCATCTCGAAGGCCGACTACGACAAGTGGACTGCGGATCTCCCGGCTGACCTGCGCGAACAGATGGTCGAGACCTGGGGGCCGACGCCGGGGAGCCTGTTCGTCAACGACTCGGGTGAGCTCGTGCTGGCCACGCTCCAGGCCGGCAACATCGTCATCCTGATCCAGCCGCCGCGCGGGTTCGGCGAGAACCCGGTCGCGATCTACCACGACCCGGACCTGCCGCCGTCGCACCACTACCTGGGTGCCTACCGCTGGCTCGAGCACGGCTTCCGCGCCGACGCCGTGGTCCATCTCGGCAAGCACGGCTCGATGGAGTGGCTGCCCGGCAAGAACGCCGCGCTCTCGGCGTCCTGCGGCCCGGATGCGGCCATCGGCAACATGCCGCTGATCTACCCGTTCCTGGTCAACGACCCCGGCGAGGGTGCCCAGGCGAAGCGCCGCGCGCACGCCACGATCATCGACCACCTGGTGCCGCCGATGGCGCGCGCGGAGTCCTACGGCGACATCGCGCGGCTGGAGTCGCTGATGGAGGAGTACGACCGGATCTCGTCCATGGACCCGGCCAAACTGCCCGCCATCCGCGGCGAGATCTGGCAGCTGATGAAGGCCGCCGAGCTCCACCGCGACCTCGGCATGGAGGAGCGGCCCGAGGACGACGACTTCGACGACTTCATGCTCCACATCGACGGCTGGCTGTGCGAGATCAAGGACGCCCAGATCCGCGACGGCCTGCACATCCTGGGCGCCGCGCCCGAGGGTGAGGCACGGGTCAACCTGGTGCTCTCGATCCTGCGCGCCGCGCAGGTGTGGGGCGGTGTCGGAGGTGCCGTGCCCGGGCTGCGGGCGGCGCTCGGGCTCAAGGAAGGGGTCTCGACAGGCTCGACCACCGGGAGGTCAGCGGTCGACGAGATCGAGACCCAGGCTCGGGGGCTGGTGGAGCGGATGGACGCGGCCGGCTGGGATCCGGCCGTCGCCGAGACGCTCCACGACGACCCGGCCGTGCAGCAGGTGCTTGTGTTCGCCGCCGAGCAGGTGGTGCCGCGACTGAACGGGACGACCGACGAGCTGTCCGCCGTCCTGCACGCGCTGGACGGTGGCTTCGTCCCCGCGGGGCCGTCGGGCTCGCCGCTGCGGGGGCTCGTCAACGTACTTCCCACCGGGCGCAACTTCTACACCGTCGACCCGCGCGCGGTGCCGTCGCGGTTGGCGTGGCAGACCGGGCAGGCGATGGCCGACTCGCTGCTGCAGCGCTACCTGGACGAGACCGGCGACTACCCGACATCGGTCGGGCTCTCGGTGTGGGGCACGTCCGCGATGCGTACGTCCGGCGACGATGTCGCCGAGGTGCTCGCACTGCTCGGGGTGCGCCCCGAGTGGGACGAGGCCTCTCGCCGGATCACGCACCTCGACGTCATCTCGCTCGAAGAGCTCGGCAGGCCCCGGATCGACGTGACCGTACGCATCTCCGGGTTCTTCCGCGACGCGTTCCCGCATGTCGTCTCGATGCTCGACGACGCGGTCCGGATGGTGGCCGACCTCGACGAGCCGGACACCGACAACTTCGTCCGTGCGCACACCCTCGAGGACCTCGCCGATCACGGCGACCAGCGCCGCGCGACGTCCCGGATCTTCGGCTCCAAGCCGGGTTCGTACGGTGCCGGGATCCTGCAGGTGATCGAGGCCGGCAACTGGCGCTCCGACCAGGATCTCGCCGACGTCTATACGGCGTGGGGCGGCTTCGCCTACGGCCGCGACCTCGACGGCGCCCCGGCGGCCGACGACATGCGCGCCAACTACCGCCGGATCAAGGTCGCCGCCAAGAACGTCGACTCCGCCGAACACGACATCGCCGACTCCGACGACTACTTCCAGTACCACGGCGGCATGCTCGCGACCGTCCGCGCGCTGACCGGCAGCGAGCCGAAGGCGTACGTCGGCGACTCCACCTCCCCCGACGCCATCAAGACCCGCACGCTGCAGGAGGAGACCAACCGCGTCTTCCGGGCCCGGGTGGTCAACCCGCGCTGGATCTCGGCGATGCAGCGCCACGGCTACAAGGGCGCCTTCGAGCTGGCCGCGACCGTCGACTACCTCTTCGGTTTCGACGCGACCGCCGGCGTGGTGCAGGACTGGATGTACGAGAAGCTCGCCCGCGAGTACGTCCTGGACGAGACCAACCAGGAGTTCATGCGATCCTCGAACCCGTGGGCGCTGCGCGGCATCGTCGAGCGGCTGCACGAGGCTGCCGAGCGCGGGCTGTGGGAGTCGCCCGACCCCGAGCTCGTCGCGGCGATGCAGGAGATCTATCTCGACATCGAAGGTGATCTGGAGGAGGAATGAGTTCTTCTGGCAAGCGTCGGATCAAGATCATCGGGGTCGGCCCCGGTGACCCCGACCAGGTCACCCTCGAGGCCGTGGCCGCGATGCGGTCGGTCGACTTCTTCCTGGTCACCGACAAGTCGGGCACGGTCAAGCAGGGCATGCCCGACCCGCTGGTCCGGGCCCGCGAGCAGCTGCTCGACCGCCATCTCGACCAGCCCGCCCGGGTGGTCAAGGTCGCCGACGCGCCCCGCGAGCGGCGTGAGGAGTTCACCGGGACCGACGCGGAGTACCGGGCCGCCGTCGCCGACTGGCACCAGGCCCGGGTCGAGCGATATCTCGCCGTGCTGGCCGAGCACCCCGGCGACGTCGGCTTCCTGGTCTGGGGCGACCCGGCCTTCTACGACTCCACGATCCGGGTCGTCGACCAGATCTCCGAGCAGCTCGATGTCGAGGTCGACGTCATCCCCGGGATCTCCTCGGTGCAGCTGCTCGCCGCCCGGCACCGGCTCGTCCTCCATGACGTCGGGCGGCCGCTCTACGTCACCACCGGCCGCGCCGTGCTCGAGGCCGTCGAGGCCGGGCACGACAACCTCGTGGTGATGCTCAACCGGGTCGTCGGCCTCCCCGGGCTCGAGGACTGGCGGATCTGGTGGGGCGGCAACCTCGGCACCCGTGAGGAGGAGCTGGTCGCGGGCACGGTCGGCGAGGTGCTGCCTGCCATCGACGAGGCACGCGTCCGGCTGCGCGAGACGTCCGGCTGGGTCATGGACATCTACCTCCTGCGGGCTCCGAAAGCATGAGCGGCCTGCTGGTCGCCGGCACGACCTCGGATGCGGGCAAGTCGGTCGTGACGACCGGGCTGTGTCGGGCGTTCGCCCGCCGCGGCGTCAAGGTGGCGCCCTACAAGGCCCAGAACATGTCCAACAACTCGATGGTCTGCCAGGCCGCCGACGGGACGACCGCCGAGATCGGCCGGGCGCAGTGGGTACAGGCGCTGGCGGCGCGGGTCACCCCGGAGCCGTCGATGAACCCGGTGCTGCTCAAGCCCGGCTCCGACCGCCGCAGCCACGTGGTCCTGATGGGGCATCCGGCCGGCGAAGTGTCCTCGCACGACTGGGAGGCCGGGCGCCGGCATCTGGCGACCGCGGCCCATGCGGCGTACGACGATCTCGCCTCTCGTTTCGAGGTGATCGTCGCCGAGGGCGCGGGGAGCCCGGCCGAGATCAACCTGCGGGCCGGCGACTACGTCAACATGGGCCTGGCGCGGCATGCCGGGCTGCCGACCGTGGTCGTCGGCGACATCGACCGGGGTGGGGTGTTCGCGGCGATGTACGGCACCCTGGCGCTCCTCGAGCCCGAAGACCAGGCTCTGATCAGCGGTTTTGTGATCAACAAGTTTCGTGGCGACGCCGGGCTGCTCAAGCCCGGACTCGACTCGCTGGAGTCGCTCACCCAGCGCCCGGTCTTCGGCGTTCTCCCCTGGGAGCCGTCCCTGTGGCTCGACTCCGAGGACGCGCTCGACCTCGAGGGGCGGCGTGCGGAAGCCGGCGCCAGCCGCAAGATCGCGGTCGTACGCCTCCCCCGGATCTCCAACTTCACCGACGTCGACGCGCTCGGCCTGGAGCCGGACCTCGACGTCGTCTTCGCCTCCTCACCGGCCGACATCGCCGACGCCGACCTGGTCGTCCTGCCCGGCACCCGGTCCACGATCAGCGACCTGGCCTGGCTCCGTTCGCGCGGCCTCGACGTGGCCCTGACCGAGCACGTACGCCGCGGCCGCCCGCTCCTCGGGATCTGCGGCGGCTTCCAGATGCTCGGCGGTGTGATCGCGGATCCCGACGGTGTCGAGGGCTCGGTCGCCGAGGTCGAGGGGCTGGGTCTGCTCGACGTACGCACCGACTTCACCCCCGCCAAGAACCTCCGCCTGCCCACCGGGTCGGCGCTCGGGGTCGAAGCGAGCGGCTACGAGATCCACCATGGCCGGATCACCCGCGGCGACGGGGTATCGGAGTTCCTCGGCGGCGCCCGCGCCGGCAACGTCTTCGGGACCATGTGGCACGGCAGTCTGGAGGGCGACGCGCTGCGCGGCGCGTTCCTCGCGGCGACGCTGGGCCGCGAGCCGTCCACCGTCTCCTTCCCGGCCGCCCGCGAGCGCCGCCTGGACCTGATCGGCGACCTCGTCGAGGAGCACCTCGACGTCGACGCGCTGCTCGACCTCGCTAACTCCCCCGTCGGTCGAGCCGACGTCGTGAGGGACGAACGACGTCGTGTCGAGACCAACACGTTCACCCCGAGCGCGACAGCGGACCGTGTTGGTCTCGACACGCCTCCGCCGCCCTCGCTTCGCTCAGTCGCCGAGCGGCTCCGGCGGCTCGACCAGCGAGGGCGGCGGCTCGACCAGCGAGGGGAGCGCCCGATGAGGCTGTTGATCCTCGGCGGCACGAGCGAGGCCCGCGAGCTCGCTGCGCAACTGATCGAGGCCGGTGTCGACGTCACCTCCTCCCTTGCGGGCCGGGTGGCACGGCCGCGGCTGCCTGTGGGAGCGGTGCGGATCGGCGGGTTCGGCGGGGTCGAGGGCCTGAGGGGGGCTCTCGACCAGTTCGACGCGGTCGTCGACGCGACGCATCCCTTCGCCCGCGGGATGTCCGCCAACGCGGCGGCGGCCTGCAGGCAGACCGGCCATCCGCTGCTCAGGCTGGAGCGGCCGGGCTGGCCGGCGGACCCGTCCTGGGCCTACGTCGACACCCACGACGATGCCGCCAAGGTCGCCGCCGACCTCGGAGAGCGTCCGTTCGTCACGGTCGGCCGCCAGGAGCTCGCCCGGTTCGTCCCGGCGCTCGCCGGGCACCAGGTCCTCGCCCGCGTGGTCGACCGGCCCGAGATCGAGCTGCCCGAGCCGTGGACGCTGCTGACCAGCCGTGGGCCCTACCACCTCGAGGGCGAGCTCGCGCTGATGCGCGAGCACGGATCCGACGTACTCATCACCAAGGACTCCGGCGGCAGCTACACCTGGCCGAAGATGGCCGCTGCGGCCGAGCTCGGGGTGGCCGTCGTGGTCGTACGCCGCCCGGCCGGCGCCGACGGCGTCCGTACGGTCGACGACGTCGCCGAGGCCGTGGCCTGGGTGCGGGGGCTCGGATGAGCGACCGGGTGGTCGTCGGGATGTCGGTGACCGACGTCGACCGGCGCCAGGACCTGCTCGACTGGGCCGGCGAGCTCGACGCGAGCCTCGCCTTTCTGCAGATGGGCGGCCCGTCGCTCGCTGCCGAACTGACCCGGGTCGCCGACTCCGGAGCCTGGACCATCACCCTGGCCGGCGTCAGCCTCGGCCCGCTCGCCCCCGGCCACTCCTGGCTGCGCCGGATCGCGGCCCACTGGTGGCGTGAGCAGCCCGGGGACCGCCCCGAGATCCAGATCGCAACACGACTGGCGACCACACGCGACGAGCTCGCCGACTCGTTCAGCGAGACCCGGCCGATCACCGGCACCGAGCCCGGGCTGACCTCGCCCGCCTGGGAGCGAGTCCCCGACCACGTACGTCAGGTCCTGATCTGCCGCGGCCCACGCTGCACCGCGAAGGGCTCGGAGGAGACCGCCAGGGCCGTGATCCTGGGGGCGATGGAGGCCGGTCTCGGCGACGACGACCTGCTGATCACCCACACCGGGTGCCAGTTCCCGTGCAACCAGGCGCCGGTGCTCAGCGTCCAGCCCGACGATGTCTGGTACGGCAACGTGGAAGCGGCCGTCGCCCGGGTGATCGTGCGTGATCACCTGGCCGACGGCCGCCCCGTGGAGGCCTACCGCCTCCCCCGCTGCTGAACCTTCTCGTGGGCCGGTCACAGGCTCGCGGCAAGGGCCTTTCGCTCCGCGACGGCGCGCTCCGCCGCGTGCAGCCTGATCACCAGGCCGGTCAGTGTCACTCCGAGCACGCCCCACATGGTGGCGAGCGTGATCAGCGAGGCCCGTCGGAAGAACCACAACGTGTCGGCCGGGAAGTCCCCGACCTCGTTGACCGTCGTGAACAGCTCCCCGGCGACGACCATCACGACCAGGTAGGCCGCGATCGCGCCAACCACGGCGAGATAGGTGCCGAAGCGCCCGCGCAGCCGCACGGCGGCGTACGTCACGACCACGGCCGCCACGACCGAGAGGGCCTGGAAGGCGAAGTAGACCGCGGTGCGGACGCCGATGGTGTCGCCGCTGCCGACCGCCGGTGGGGTGGCCGGGTATTTGAGGAAGGGCACCAGTGCGACCGCAATGAACCCGATCAGGGTGACGAGCGCCGTCGACTGTCCCGGCGTGAGCCGCCCGATCCGCCCGAGAGCGAATGCGGCGACCAGCCCGAGGATGCCCCCGAGCGCGACGCCGACGGCCAGGGTGCCGGTCAGCAGCCCCCAGGTGCTCTGGTTGGTCCGGGAGACCTCGGCGGACTCCTCACCACCCTCGTCACCTTCGGCGGCATGGGAGTGCGAGTGCCCGTCGGCGCCGGCCGATTCCTCCAGCGCGATGGCAGCACCGACCTGCGGCTCACCGACGGCGTACGCCACCAGGAAGGTGACGACGCCGGCGAGGAGTCCAGCTAGGAGGCCGCGTACGAGAAATGCACGCGGGCTCATCAGTGGCAGGGGTAACCGAGCAGGTGACGACCGTCGTGGACCCACTCGTGGATCAGGGTGCCGGACGGGATCGAGACGGCGCCCTGGTCGGCGCTGATGAAGAAGAGCACCAGCAGACCGAGCAGACCGAAGAAGAGCGCCCAGGGGGCCAGCTCACGGAGCGGGATGACGGGAAGGTCGGCGCCGGCGACGGGCGCCACAGCGTGCTGCGACATATGTCCTCCTCAGGGATACCTGCGTCCCTGTTCGTTGGGGTTGGACGGACACTCGGGTCTGACTCCACCGCCGCGAGGCGGTGTCACAGTAGCGCGACTGTGCCGGAGTTCCACCGGCTTCCTCATGTCCGTTGCGTTGCACTATAGCGGGATCTCAGCGGAGCCACTCGTTGCCGTCGAGGTTGGTGAGATCGGTGATGTCGAGCGTCGGATCGATCCCGGAATCGGGCGCGAGACCGAAGTGCTCCAGCGAGCGCCGGACCCACTCGGCGGCGTCGATGTTGAGCGGGCCGGAGACCCACATCGCGTAGGGCAGGTTGACGAATCTGTTCTCCTTGACGGCCGGCAGATCACGGGAGGCAGGGTTGGCCTTGAGGACCTTGACCTTCTCCTCATAGGACTGCCCCGGGTAGTCCACAAAGTAGATGACGTCGGGCTCTGCGGCGGCGAAGCGCTCCCAGCCGACCTCGGTCCAGGTGTCCTCGACGTCGGCGGTCGCACTCGTCACCCCGGCGGTGTCGAAGATCGCCTGGGGGCCACCGAAGGAGCCGGAGGTGAAGATCGCGTCGGTGCCGGAGTCGAAGAGGAACGCGGTCGGCTCCTCGTCGGGCTTCGGCGCGCTCTCCAGGGCCTTGCGGCGCTTCTCGATGTCCGCCACGACCTTCTTCGCGGTCACGTCGTGGCCGGTCAGCTCGCCGATGTTGAGCAGGTCGGTACGCAGCGCCGTCCAGGCCTCCATCGTGCCCCGGTCACCGTCCTCCTGCCGGCAGGTCTCACTGAGCAGGTAGGTGTCGATGCCCCGCTCCTGCACCATCTCGGGCACCAGGTTGCGCGACTCGCTGAACCCGTAGCCCCAGCCCGCGAACATCACCTGCGGGTCGAGTGCCAGGACGGTCTCCAGCGTCGGGTGGTCATCGCCGACGATCTCGAGCTCGCCGACCCGGTCCTCGGGGTAGGCGAGCTCGAGGAGCTGCTCGTCCCGGGCCAGGCCCGTCACGGCGACCAGCTCCTCGCGGGCACCGACGGCCAGGGCGATGGAGATGATCCCGCCGTCGTAGGCGTACAGCTCGGTGACCGGCTCGTCGACCGTGAGCTTCTCGCCACAGTTCTCGACGGTGACCGCGCCCTTCCCGGAGGCGTCATCGGTGGCTGTCTCCTGCGCCCCGCAGGCGGTGATGATCGTGGTGCCGAGCGCGAACGCGACGAGCGGGGCGAGTCGGGGGTGGCGTACGGATCTGGTGATGAGCTGAGTCATGCCGATCGGTCCTTCCGAGGATGGATGAGTAGATGAGGCTGGTCCAGATCTGGATGCGGCACCTGGACGGATCCCACGCCGAAGTGATGCTCGACGCGGATGGCGTCGAGCACCTCGGCCGGCGGCCCGTGGGCCACGACTGTCGCCGGGCCACTCTGTGGATCGCCGGCGGGCTCGCTGCCCGGCGGCCGACCGAGGACCGCCAGCCGGTCGAAGGATCGGAGCGCCAGGTCGAGGTCGTGGATGGTCGCGACCAGGGTCTCGGCCCGGTCGGCGACGCTCTGAAGCAACCGCAACTGCCAGGCGACATCGAGATGGTTGGTGGGCTCGTCCAGGAGCATCACCGGGCACTCCTGGGCGAGGCCGCGGGCCATCACCGCCCGGCGCCGCTCGCCGCCGGAGAGCCGCTCGCACGGGTCGTCGATGCGGTCGGCGAGGCCGACGGCGTCGAGAGCCGCCCGGACGATCTCGCGCTCCTGCCGTCCGCCCCGGGACCAGGGCCGGGTGCGGGGCACCCGGCCCAGCGCCACCATCTCCCCGACGAGCAGCTCGGCGGAGACGACCTCCTCCTGGGGGACGTACGCCATCCGCCGGGCGCGTTCACGCGAGCCGATCCGGGCCGTCTCGTGGAGCCGGCCGGTCTCGTCGGCGAGATGGGCCAGCCCGGCGCTGGGCCGCAGAACCCCGGCGAGGATACGCAGCAGGGTCGACTTGCCCACGCCGTTCACCCCCACGATCCCTAGGCGGGTGCCCACCGGCACGTCCAGATCGACATCGCGAAGCACCTCGCGCTCGCCCAGCCGGGCCGCGACCCCTCGCAGCCGTAGCGCGGGCTGGAAGTGGTCGCTCATCGGTCACCGCCGAAGCGGTACTGACCGCGGCCGAGCAGCAGCAGGAAGAGCGGCGCGCCGACGACGCCGGTGACCACACCCAGCGGGATCTCCTGGGGGCGGGCCACCACCCGGGCGAGCACGTCGACCCACAGCAGGAACAGCCCGCCACCCAGGGCGGCGACCGGGAGCACCACCCGGTGCTGGGCGCCCACGAGCAGCCGGGCCGCGTGCGGCACGATCAGCCCGACGAACCCGATCCCACCGCTGACCGCGACCAGGACCCCGACCAGCACGGCCAGCGCGACGAACAGAGTCGTACGCAGCGCCGCGACGTTCACACCGAGCGCGGCAGCGGTCTCGGGGCCGGCGGCCAAGGCGTCCAGCCAACGGTGCAGCGCCAGCATTGCGAGCCCGAGGACGAGACTGAGGACCGCGGGCAGCCACAGCTTCTCCCAGCTGGCGCCACCGACGCTGCCGAGCATCCAGAACATCACCGAGTCGGCCGCGCGCGGATCATCGCTCATGAAGACCAGGAACGAGGCGATCGCGGAGAGCCCCGAGGAGAGCACGACACCCGAGAGCACCAACCGGATCGGGGTCAGACCACCTTGCGCGGTGGCCACCAGCCACACCAGCATGGCCGAGCCGACCGCCCCGAGCAGCGCGCCGCCGGAGACCGCATAGATGCCGAGGCCGCCCAGCGCCCCGGTGGTGATCGCCGCAGTCGCTCCCACCGAGGCGCCCGAGCTGATCCCGAGCAGGAACGGGTCGGCGAGCGGGTTACGGACCAGGGTCTGCATGCCGGCGCCGGCGACGGCGAGGCCGGCGCCCACGGCGAGCGCCATCAGCGCCCTGGGGACGCGCAGCTCCCACACGATCACGTCCCACTTCCCCGGGGCGTCGCCCTGGAGCCGGTCGCCGACGGTCGCGACGACCTCACCGATCGGTATCCGCTCGGACCCGAAGGCCAGGGACGCGACGGCGCTGAGCGCCGAGGCGAGCAGCAGCCCGGCCACCAGCGGCACGAACGGGACTCGTCGTCTCCCCTCACGAGCACGGCGCGGGCTCAGGGTCTCGCGGGACAGCGTTTCCACGGCGGTCGGCCTCTCAGGTCCTCTGGACCCTGGTCGCGAGGGCCGTGACGTACATCTGAGCCGACAGGTTTTCGGACTCGGGTTCACCCGGCGACGCCGCCTTCCCAGGGACTCGGTCCCCAGTGGCTTCCTGGTCGTCGCCGTCGCCCTCACCGCTGCGCGCCAGTCCCGGATTCACACCGGAGTTCCCTGGCATCCATCAGGATGCGTTCGACTCGGCGCAGAGGCTAGCACGGGCTGCGGAGACGGTGTCGGGGAAGTTTCCGACGACACGGCAGAACACAAGATCTAGGAAGTTGCATTGGTGTAATTCCCGCATATAGTGGTCCTCGCAGCTGGTTCTCCCACCTCGGCGACGGGGCGGGAGAGGCAAGAGGGAACCCGGTGTGAGTCCGGGACTGCCCCGCAGCGGTGAGTGGGAACGACCGCCGTCACGAAGCACTGGGAGCAAGCCGGCTCCTGGGAAGCGACGGCCACTAGGACCGAGCACGATGACGCCCACGAGTCCGAAGACCTGCCAGTGCCCACCTCATGGTGGGGTCCGCGACCTCGAGGGAAGGTCAGGGGATCGAGCGAGCACCACGTGACCGGGTCCGCCCGGCGCGCTGCCGCCGTCCTCCCTGCCCCGGCACGGATGCACGAGACATCCAGCGGGCCGGGGGCCCGCGTGAGCAAGGGGCATGGGGCTTGATCGACACCGAGGGTCTACCGATCCGCACCGAGAAGTCGGCGTACGTCTTCGACTATCCGATGGCCGAGGACCTGGCGAAGAAGCAGCGGAGCATCTTCTGGACCGCCGAGGAGATCCCGGTCGAGAACGACAAGCAGGACTTCCTGGTCAACATGACCGACGCCGAGCAGGCCGCGGTCAAGACGACGCTGAAGCTGTTCACCATCTACGAGCTGATCCTCGGCGGCGAGGTGTGGGGCGACCGGCTCTTCCACGCGTTCCCGCGGCCCGAGGTCCAGATGATGACCAACGCCTTCTCGTTCGCCGAGCTGAACATGCACGCGCCGTTCTACGCGAAGCTCAACAAGGTGCTCATGATCGACACCGAGGAGTTCTACGACTCCTACAAGAACGACCCGGTGCTGGCCGAGCGGATCCAGTTCGTGTGGGACGCGATCGCAGACGAGGACCTGCTCTACGCGCTGAGCGTCTTCACGCTGATGGAGAACTGCGTCCTCTACTCCAACTTCGCCTTCCTCAAGCACTTCCAGTCCGGCGGGAAGAACCTGCTGCAGAACGTGATCAGCGGCATCAACTTCTCCGCCCGCGACGAGAACCTGCACGCCACCGGCGGCGCCTGGCTGTTCAACACCACCCTCGACGAGTACGCCGCCACCGTCCCTGCCGACAAGTTCGAGGCCGAGCGCGACGACCTCTTCGCGAGGGTCCGTGGCGTCGCCGAGCACCTCTACGCCCACGAGGCCCGGATCGTCGAGATGCTCTTCGACGACGGGCCGATCGCCGGCATCGACCAGGCCGACCTGGAGACCTTCGTGAGGTCCCGCATCGACATGACCCTGGAGAACATGCGGATGGAGCCGCTGTTCAACGTCGAGGCCAACCCGATCGCCGAATGGTTCTACAGCGGCATCAACGGCACCCAGTTCCACGACTTCTTCCAGGTCACCGGCAACGAATACAACCGCAACATCGGCGAGACGGAGTTCAGCTTCTAATGAGCAACAGCAACTGGGAGGCGCTCTCTGCCGAGCGCAAGGCCCTGCAGGCCGAGGGCATCGTGCCCGCCTTCATGACCACGGCGGGTTACGCCATGTTCAAGGCCAAGTACACCGTCGCCGACCAGAGCGTGCGGGAACGCTACGAGACCATCGCCAGCACCGCCGGCGATCTCGCCGACGAGATGTACCCCCGCGAGGACGGCGTCTCCTGGACGGAGCGGTTCTTCGAGGCGATCTGGAACGGCTGGCTCTCGCCGTCGACGCCGGTGCTGTCCAACCTCGGCACCGACCGGGGTCTGCCCGTCTCGTGCGAGGGCTCGTACGTCGAGGACTCGGTGTGGGGCTTCTACGAGACCCTCAAGGAGGCGGCGATCCTCTCCCAGAACGGGTTCGGGACCTCGGCGTACCTCGGTGACGTCCGGCCCCGCGGCGCGAAGTTCAGCGACAACGGCAAGGCCAACGGCGTGGTCCCGGTCTTCTGCAACTTCGTCGAGATGACCAACCAGATCAGCCAGGGCGCCACCCGCCGCGGCTCCTGGGCGGGCTACCTGCCGGTGGACCACCCGGACTTCTTCGAGCTCGCCGACCTGATCTTCCGCGAGCCCGCCAACAAGAACATCGGCTGGATCTTCAGCCAGGCGTTCATCGACCGGATGCTCGCCGGGGATCGCGATGCTCTGGAGCGCTACCAGCGGGTGCTGAAGATCCGGGTCGTGCTCGGCAAGGGCTACATCTGGAAGGTCGACACCGTCAACGCGGCCCAGACCGAGTCCTACCGGGCCAACGGGCTGGAGAACAAGGCCTCCAACCTGTGCTCGGAGATCACGCTCTTCTCCGACGAGGACCACTCCTACACCTGCGTGCTCTCCTCGCTGAACCTGTCGACCTACGACGAGTGGAAGGACCAGGACACGGCGTACGTCGCCACCGTCTTCCTCGACGCGGTCGCCGAGGCGTTCCTGCGCAAGGCCCGCACCATCCGCGGCCTGGAGCGGGCGGTGCGCTACACCGAGAAGGCCCGCAGCCTCGGGCTGGGCGTGATGGGCTACCACGACTACCTGCAGAAGCAGCGGGTGCCGTTCGAGTCGGACAAGGCTGCGGCGCTCAACAAGGACATCTTCGAGCGGATCTCGTCGCACGCCGACGCAGCGTCGCGGTGGATGGGCTCGGTCGCGGGCATCCCGGAGTGGTGCGTCGGGCGACGCAACTCCCACCTGATGGCGATCGCGCCGACGATGAGCACCGCGGTGATCGTCGGCGGCACCAGCCAGGGCATCGAGCCGTACGTCGCCAACGTCTGGAACCAGACCACCTCGGCCGGCGAGATGCCGCGGGCCAACCAGAACCTCGTCGAGGTGATGGAGGACCGCGGGGTCTACGACCAGGCGCACATCGACGACATCGTCGACCACGGCGGTTCGGTCCAGCACGTCGACTGGCTCGACGAGCACGAGAAGGACGTCTTCAAGACCGGCTACGAGATCGACCAGGAGATCCTGCTCGCCCGCGCCTCGGACCGGCAGGTCTACATCGACCAGGCCCAGTCGCTCAACCTGTTCTTCCAGGCCGACGCGACCCCGCAGTACATCAGCAAGATCCACAAGCTGGCCCTGCTCGACCCGAACATCAAGAGCCTGTACTACCTGCGCTCGCGGGCCGGCATCCAGGCCAGCAAGCAGACCCGTACCAACTGATCTTCTTCGACCGAGAGGCATGACCATGAACGAGACCCCGACCACCACCGACGCCATCGACGACCTGACCTGGGACGACTGGAGCGATGCCGAGGTCTGTGCCATCGAGAACGGCCCGGACTGTGAGGCTTGCGAAGGATGAGCGATGCGGCCGGGCGGCCGACGCTGACAGTCTGCCGCGGGTGCTGCTGCGGGACGGAACGGAAGTCGCCCGGAGTGGACCATGCGGCCGTGCTCACGACGCTGAACGCAGTGGCCGGGGAGTCGGCGACCGTACGTGTCGCCGACTGCCTCGGCCCCTGCGAGCGAGCCGACGTCGTGGTGGTCGGCCCCTCACCCGAGGGGCGGCAGCGCGGAGCGCGGCCGGTCTGGGTCGCCCGGGTCGGCACGGCGAGGGTCGCCGACGCCCTGGCCCAGTGGACCCGCGCCGGCGGACCGGGCATCGCTGAGGCGCCGCCCGCGGTCCTGGCCCGGGCCTTCCGTCACGGGCGCTGAGTGATGACGGCGTACGCCGCCGCGACCAGGGCCGCGCCGATGCCGACCCTGCGGGCCAGCGCGGTGGCGCTGACGACGTCGACGGGGGCTGCGTCGCGGCCGTCGCCCATCACCGCGCGGTGCTCGATCCGGTTGCCGTAGTAGCGGTTCGTGCCGCCGAGGCGGATGTCGAGGGCGCCGGCGAAGGATGCCTCGACGACGCCGGCGTTCGGGCTCGGGTGGCGTGCGGCGTCGCGACGCCAGGCCTCCCACGCCTGCCTGGCCCGCGACGGCGCGGAGACCAGCGTGAGCAGGCCGGAGAGGCGGGAGCCGGGCAGGTTGAGCAGGTCGTCGAGGCGGGCGCTGGCCCAGCCGAAGTGCTCGTAGCGGTCGTTGTGGTGCCCGACCATCGCGTCCAGGGTGTTGGCGGCGCGGTAGCCGAGCAGGCCGGGTACGCCCGCGATGGCGCCCCACACCAGCGGCGCGACCACCGCGTCGGACGTGTTCTCGGCGACGCTCTCGACCACGGCCCGGGAGACCTCGGAGGCGTCGAGCTCGTCGGTGTCGCGGCCGACGAGGTGGGTCAGCCGCTGCCGCGCGGCCGGGAGGTCGTCGCGGTCGAGATGGGCGTGGACGGCCAGTGCCTCCCGCTCCAACGACCGGCCACCGAGGACCGCCCAGGTCGCGGCCGCGGTCACCAGCGTCTTCCCTGTTCGCCCTGGGGCGAGGCGCTCTGCGGCGGCGCCGAGGGCCACCGCTCCCCCGACCAGGGTCGCGGTGTGGAGGACGCCTCGGGCTCGGTCGTCCGCGTACCAGGCCCGTTCGGCCCGCATCGCGACGGTGCCGAACCCGGCGACCGGGTGGAACCGGCGCGGGTCACCCAGCATCCGGTCGAGCGCGAACCCGGCGAGAAGTCCGACCGCACGCGGGTTCATCTCGATGCTCCTGCCCGACGATCGGCGGCATTTTCCCGCCATGGCGGGGAAATGCGGCACGTTGGGCAGCTGCAGACCCGCACTTTCCCGCCATGGCGGGAAAGTGCGGCGGCCGATTCACGGGTCACCGCTTCGCCTGCAGTCGGCCGAGTGCGTTGAGGAGCTCGTCCGTGAGTTCGGGGGGACGTACGGCGATCCGCACCCAGTCCGGGCCGAGGCCGGGGAAGGTGTCGGCGCGGCGTACGGCGACGCCTTGATCTCGCAGGGCCTCGCGGACTCCGGCGCCCGGGCGGGCTAGCACGAAGGAGGCGGACGAGGGGACGTACTCGATCTGCTGGTCCCGTAGGCCGGTCTCGAGATGGTCGCGCCAGGTCGCGATCCGCTCGGCGCGCTCGCGGGCCTCGGCGCTGGCGCGCTCGGTGGCGCAGGCGAGCATCGCGGCGGCCGCGGTGGCCGAGACCGACCACGGGGTACGCACCGCCTCCAGGTCGCTGATCGCGGCGGCGTCGCCGACGACGTAGCCGGCGCGTACGCCGGGGATCGACCAGTGCTTCGTCAGGCTCCGGATGACCAGCAGGCCCTCTGTGCGCTCCGCAGTGAGGGTCTCGGGCTCGCCTGGAACCGCATCCATGAACGCCTCGTCGACCACGACCAGCCGGCCGGGACGGAGGAGGGCGCGGAGGGTGGTGGCGGGGTGGAGTACGCCCGTGGGGTTGGTCGGGTTGCCGACGACGACCAGATCCGCGTCATCGGGCACCGCGGCCGGGTCGAGGGCGAACCCGTCCTCGGCCCGGCCGCGTACCTCGGTGACCGTGTGCCCGGCCTGCTCGAGCGCCGCGTGGGGCTCGGTGAACTGGGGGTGGACGACGACAGGGTTCCGCCAGGGGCGCGCCCGGGCGACCAGAGTGAATGCCTCTGCCGCCCCCGCCGTCGGTAGCACCTCCGCCCACTCGCGGCCGTGGTGCTTCGCCAGCGCCGCCCGTGCCGGCTCCTCGTCGGGGTAGGCCGCCGACGACAGCGACTCGTGGAGCGCCTGGTCCAGCCACTCCGGCCGCTCGCCGGGATAGACGTTCACCGCGAAGTCGAGCAGCCCCTCCCCCACCTCGACGTCCCCGTGGTGCCGCAGCGGATCCGTCAGCGGGCCGTCCGCAGCGGCTGGCAATTCCCCGCCATGGCGGGATTCTGCGGCCGAACCGGCGCTCACCGCGCCGCAGAATCCCGCCATGGCGGGAAAGTGCGGCGACGCACCATGAACCGCCGCCGCGAACCGCGCCGCCAGCTTTGGATGACCGGCCCAATGCACATGCAGGTACGACGCATGCAGCGTGTCCGACGCAAACCCCACCAGCCCCGAACCGTCACCCCCGCCTGCCGAGACGGCACTTGTGGAGGCCGAGACGTCAGTCGGGTCGGCCGAGTTGGCACTTGCATCGGCCGAGTTGGCAGTTTCGGCGGCCGAGTTGGCACTTGCATCGGCCGAGTTGGCAGTTCCGGCGGCTGAGTTGGCCGTTGCGGCTCGCGAAACTCGACTCTCGTCGTCCAAAACTGGCGTCTCGCTCGACGCAGTTGACGTCTCGGCCGGCGTAGGTGCCGTCTCGGCCGACGGAAGTGCCGTCTCGATCGACCAGGCGGGCTGGGTCCCAGCGGGAGGGGTTGTCGTGGTGCGGTGGAACTCGTGGCCGGTGACCTGCTCGCCGGCACGGGTGAGCAGAGAGTCGGCGAGGGCTGTTGCGACCGGATAGCGCAGGGTCAGGCGTTCGCTCATCGCGGCTTGGGTGGGGAGGGCACCCGCCATGGGGACGCCGTCGAGGGATTCCGCGAGGTAGAGAAGGCCCGCGCACTCGGCGACCGTCGGGATCCCGGCTTCGACGGCGGCCCGCAGGTCGCGGAGCAGGCTGCGGTTGGCGGCGAGGTCGGCCGCGTACATCTCCGGGAAGCCGCCGCCGAGGTAGATCCCCTTCGTGCCCTCGGGAAGCGCGGGATCGGTGAGCGGGTCGAAGGAGCGTACGTCGCAGCCTGCCGCTTCCAGGAGCTCCTCGGTCTCGGGGTAGCGGAACGTGAACGCCCTCCCGCCCGCGACGGCCACGACGGGTCGCCCAGCGGTGGCACCGCTGGTCGAGCCGTCGCTCTCGCGCAACGCCGCCACCGGATCCCAAGGTTCCCCGCCCAGCGCCGGAGCCGACCGGGCGACCTCCAGCAGGACGGGCAGGTCCAGGTGGGCGGCGACCTGCTCCCCCAGACGCTCGATCAGCGCTACCGACTCGTCACGCTCGGCGACCGGGACGAGGCCCAGGTGGCGCGAGGGGGACGCGAGCGACTCGTCGCGCGGGAGCATGCCGAGCACAGGCAGCCCGAGCTGCTCCAGCGCGCGCCGGATCTCCTCGGCGTTGCGCCCCGGGGAGCAGCGGTTGAGCACGACTCCCCCGATGCGTACGGACGGGTCGAAGGCCGCCATCCCGGCGGCGATCGCGGCAGCGGAGCGGGACATCCGGGCGACGTCGAGGACCAGGACGACCGGCGAGGAGGTCAGCGCGGCGACGTGGGCGGTGGAGGCGAAGCCGTCGGTGCCGAGGCGGCCGTCGTAGAGCCCCATGACGCCCTCGATGACCGCCACATCCGCCCCTGCGGCACCATGCAGGAGCAGCGGCACGACCCGCGACTCCCCCACCAGATGAGGGTCGAGGTTGCGGCCCGGACGCCCGGTGGCGAGCGCGTGGTAGCCCGGGTCGATGTAGTCCGGCCCGACCTTGTGACCGCTGACCTCGTGCCCGGCGGAACGGAGCGCCGCCATCAGCCCGGTGGCGATCGTCGTCTTCCCCGAACCGGTCGAGGGAGCAGCTACCACCAGCCGGGGCAGGGTCACCATTCGATGCCCCGCTGGCCTTTCTGGCCGGCGTCCATCGGGTGCTTGATCTTGGTCATCTCGGTGACCAGGTCCGCGACCTCGAGCAGGGCAGGGTCGGCGTCGCGGCCGGTGATCACGACGTGCTGGCGCCCCGGCCGCTCGGCGAGGACGGAGGCGACCTCGGCGGCGTCGACCCAGCCCCACTTGATCGGGTAGGTGAACTCGTCGAGGACGAGCAGGTCGTACGTCTCCGCGGCGAGGCACCGCTTGATCTCGGCCCAGCCCTCGGCGGCGTCCGCGGCGTGGTCCTCGGCGTCACCCTGCTTGCGGCTCCAGGACCAGCCGGAGCCCATCTTGTGCCAGTCGACCGGCCCGCCCTCGCCGGTCTCCTCGTGCAGCTTGCCGAGGCGCTCGAGCACGGTCTGCTCGCCGATGCGCCACTTGGCCGACTTCACGAACTGGAAGACCCCGATCCGCCAGCCCTGGTTCCAGCCGCGCAGCGCGAGCCCGAAGGCGGCGGTCGACTTCCCCTTGCCGGGGCCGGTGTGGACCATCACCAGGGGCCGGTTGCGACGCTGGCGGGTGGTGAGCCCGTCGTCGGGTACGTTCAGCGGCTGTCCCTTCGGCATCAGGCAGCGCCCCTTCCCATGGTGGATCCGGTGAACCCGTGGACGGTGGAGGTCAGCGCCTCGGCGCTCACCTCGGCGACCGGCACGTGCTCGGCGCCCAGGTGCATGGCCAGCTGGCGGGCCAGGCCGAGCCGCATCGGCCCGCCCTCGGAGTCGATGACGACGGTGGTGACGCCCAGACCGGCGACGTACGCGGCGGCCTGCTGCGAACGTCGGACGGCCTCCTTGCCATGAGTCTTGGAGTTGGCGCGACCGTCGGTGACGACCACCAGCAGCGGCCGCAGATCGGGGTCGCGCAGGTGCTCGCGCTGGAGCACGCGGGCGGCCTCGAGGAGGCCTTCGGCCAGCGGCGTACGTCCTCCGGCGGGCACCTCGTCGAGACGTGCCGCGGCGAGGTCGACCGACCCGGTCGGCGGCAGCACCAGCTCGGCGCCCTCGCCCCGGAACGTGATCATCCCGACCTTGTCGCGGCGCCGGTAGGCGTCGAGCAGCAGCGAGAGGACCGCGGCCTTGACCTGCGCCATCCGCTTGCGCGCGGCCATCGACCCGGAGGCGTCCACGCAGAAGAGCACCAGGTTGGCCTCCCGGCCCTCACGGACCGCCGTGCGGAGGTCCTCGATCCGCAGCTCGACCTTCGATGAGGTGCGCGGGCGGGCGCCCTGCTTGCCCGCGGCCGCCTTGAGCGTCTCGACGAGGTGGAGCGAGCCGCGGGTGCTCACGCTGGCGCCGATCCGGCGGCCGCTGCTGCCGATCGCCTTGCTCCGGCCGCCGGTGCGGCCGGCGCCCAGGCCGGTCACCGTCAGGAGGCGGGGGCGGTACGCGGTGCCTGCGGCAGTCGTCGAGGTGTTCCCCGCGGACGGGCTGGGCGGCGCCTCGTCCTTTGTCGAGGTCTCCTCCTGAGAAGTCTCGGCGGGCTCGGTCTCCGAGGAGTCCTCGTGGGAGCTCTCGGCCGGCCCGACCTCCGGCTCGGACTCGGGTCCGTCCTGCGGTCCGTCCTGCGGGTCGTCGTGCTCCGGCCCGCCCTCCGGCGGCTCGGGCGGCAGCTCCTCGTCGCCGAGGATGCGGTCGAGCAGGTCCTCGTCGAGCCCGGGCGCGTCGAAGGGGTTGCGACGGCGCCGATGCGGGAGCGCCAGCAGAGCAGCCCGGCGGATGTCTTCGCGGGTGACCTCGGAGCGACCGGCCCAGGCGGCGTGCGCGACCGCGGTGCGGGCGGTGACGATGTCGGCGCGCAGCCCGTCGACCTCGAACGCCGCGCAGACCTCGGCGATCTTGAGCAGCCCGGGCGCGGTGAGCCGGACCTTCCCGACGAGGGCGCGCGCGGTGGAGACCCGTGCGGTCAGGTCGCGCTCTGCGGCCACGTAGCGCTCGACGAACGCGGGAGCGTCCAGGTCGAAGGCCATCCGGCGGCGTACGACCTCGGCGCGCAGCGCCGGATCCCGCGGCGCGGCCACCTCGACCGTGAGCCCGAAGCGGTCCAGGAGCTGCGGGCGCAGCTCGCCCTCCTCGGGGTTCATGGTGCCGATCAGCACGAACCGGGCGGCGTGCTCGACCGAGACGCCGTCCCGCTCGACGCTGACCCGGCCCATCGCCGCCGCGTCCAGCAACAGGTCGACGAGATGGTCGTGGAGCAGGTTGACCTCGTCGACGTAGAGCAGGCCGCGGTGGGCTCGCGCGAGCAGCCCCGGCTCGAACTCGACCGCACCGCGCGACAGCGCGCTCTCCAGGTGGAGCGAGCCGACGACCCGGTCCTCGGTAGCCCCTACCGGGAGCTCGACCAGGCGCACGGGCCGGCTCTCCTCGACGGCGGCGGACCCGAAGGGCCCGTCAGGCGACTCCGCGGACGGGTCGGCCGGGTCGATCGAGAACCGATCCCCGGCGTAGACCGAGATCGAAGGCAGCACGGCCGCCAGACCGCGTACGGCCGTCGACTTCGCAGTCCCTTTCTCGCCACGGACCAGGACTCCGCCGATCTCCGGGGAGATCGTGGTGAGCACGAGCGCGAGGCCCATGTCGTCGAGGTCATCGGCCTGGCAGCCGAGGACGGCAGAAAATGGGTAATGAACCGGCATGGAGAGGCTCCCGCTCCCTATCGCTTGGATTGGATGGACGCGGGGCCGGTCTTCGGACTTGTCGAGTCCCCACGAGGGGGCTCGTTCACCGCAGCGGGCCTGTGCCGGATTCTCACCGGCTTCCCAGATTCTCCCTTCCCACCGTCCTCACCAGCTCCTGTGACAGAGCCGATGACTGGGCAGTCGGGGCACCTCGCGCCTGAGCGGCCACTGTAGCGTCTGGCCTCATGATCGTCGTGGTGGGCATCGGTGCCGGAGGTTGGGACGAGATCCCCGTACGTCACCAGCAGCTGATCCGGGACTCCGCCGTCCTCCTCGGCGGCAAGCGCCATCTCGACCTCGTCCCGGACGTCCCCGGCCAGCGGCGCGAACCCTGGCCGTCACCGCTGCGCGAGGGGCTCCCGGCTCTCCTCGATTCGCTGCCAGGCGACGCGCCCGTCGTCGCGCTGGCCTCGGGCGACCCGCTCGTCTCCGGCATCGGAACGACCCTGATCTCGCTTCTCGGTCGGGAGAACGTACGCATCGAACCGGCCGTCTCCTCCGTCGCCCTCGCCCGCGCCCGGATGGGCTGGGCCGCCGAGTCGTGTGTGGCCGTCAGCCTCGTCGGCCGCGACGTCTCGCTGGTCGCGCGCGAGCTCGCCCCCGGCCGCCGGATCCTCGCACTCTCCTCGGACGAGTCCACTCCTGAACAGGTCGCGAACCTGCTGGTCACCACAGGTTTCGGAGCCTCGATGATGACCGTCCTGGGCGAGCTCGGCGCGGATACCGAGAGCACCCGGACCGCATCCGCCTCGGCGTGGGTCGGCGAGTCGCCCCGCCTCAACATCGTGGCGATCGAGTGCGTAGGCGCACCACTCTTCGGCTGGGCTGCCGGCCTCCCCGACGACGCCTTCGAGCACGACGGCCAGCTGACCAAGCGCGACCTACGGGCCTCCGCACTGGCCCGCCTCGCCCCGGTCCCGGGTCAGCACCTCTGGGACGTCGGCGCAGGCGCAGGCTCGGTAGGCATCGAGTGGATGCGCACCCACCCCGCCTGCACCACGACGGCGATCGAGGCCAACCCAGACCGAGCGGCCAGGATCGCCCGCAACGCCACCCACCTCGGCGTACCTGGCCTCACCGTCGTCGAGGGCCGCGCCCCCGATGCCCTGGCCGACCTCCCCACCCCCGACGCGATCTTCATCGGCGGCGGCGCGACCCGCCCCGGCGTACTCGACACCTGTCTGCGAGCCCTCCGCCCCGGCGGCCGGCTCGTGGTCCACGGCGTCACCCTGGAGACCGAGCAGCTCCTCGCCACCGCCTACCAGGCACACGGCGGAGAGCTCACCCGGATCGCGGTCGAGACCTCCGCCCCGATCGGCACCTTCACCGGCTGGACCCCGGCCCGGTCGGTCACCCAGTGGACCCACTCCGTCGGGTGAGGTCAGCCGGCGAGGTCGCGGCGCCACCGCGGGGTGGTCGACTCGAGGGCCGCGAGCAGCCCGACGGTCTCTGACGGGTCGCTGAGACGGTCGCCGAAGAGGTCTTTGATACGCCTGAGCCGGTGGCGCACGGTCTGCTCGTGGACCATGAGGTGCTCGGCGACGACGGGGGCGCTGGGGCGGGTACGCAGCCAGACCAACATGGTCTCGGCGAGCGCCAGGCGCCGTTTCGGAGTCTCCTCCATGAGCGGCGCCAGCAGCTGTTCGTCCGCGAACCGGCGCAGCATCGGGTCGGCGTGCAGGCACAGCTCCGACTGGTGCGCGGCACACCACACGATGCCGTCCTCAGAAGCGCGGATGACCTGCTCGGCGACCAGGGCCAGGGCCCGCATGCCCCACCGAACGGCGTGGCGGGTGTCGTCGAGTCGTACCTCCCAGGTGACCGCGACCGGGCGGCTCGTCTCAGCGACCACCGCTTTGGCCCGAAGCTGTACCTCGCCCGAGGCCCCGATCATGACCATGGCACCCTCGCTCGAGCCGGCGAGCAGACGTGCCGTGGGCGCGCCGAGGTGGGTGGAGACCGGTCCACCCGGAATCACCGCCACGGCCACCCGATCGGTGATGGCCCAGCCGGCACGGCCGGCCAGAGCACGCAGGTCGCCCGCTCGTACGTCGCCGACGAGCGCCGCGAAGAGCGGCAGCCGGGGATCGATCGGCGGAGCGGGCTCGGCGAAGCCCCGCATCGCGTGCTCGAGGAGCTGGTGCTGGTAGTCCATGAGTGCCTCGGCGAGGTAGCTCACCGACGCCAGCGGCAGCTCCAGCTCGCCGGCGATCTTCGACATCTCCCGCCAGAACTCCTGCGTCGCGATGTGGTGTGCCGCTCGCATCGCATCGAGGTTGTGGCCGGCCCTTCCCTCCAGGCTGCCCAGACGTCGATAGATGTGGGCCACGGTCGCCCCACGTACGGGTGCACCGGCCATCGCGTCGACGAACAGGGAGACCGCCTCGCCGAGTGCCTCCTCGATGACGTCGTGCACCCGTGGATCGCCGAACGCGGCCACCTCGCGGCAGATGCGTCCGGCGATGCGGCGAGACAGGTCACGGGCCCGGGGCCGGTAGGCCACCACGATCTCCCGAGCGATCGCGTCGGGCGGCGGCGAAAGGTCGATTCGCAGCGTTGGCCGGGGCCTTCTCGGGATCGGGCCCGTGAACGTATCCGTAGTCGGTCGTGTCCTCGTCGTCACGCAACTCTCCTCCGCACTCGTCCCTCGCTGCGCTGCGACCTGGGGAGCCGCGCGAAGGACGACATCCCCTGCAGTGAAGGGCTCGGCCGGACCCCGCGTCCAGAGCGGCAGAGGTTCGCTCCCGGATAACCCTGAAAAGTTGTGACGGTCCTCACAACTTTTCCGTGCTGGGTCGAAGTTGTCACCAACCTGACAGTTTTGGCGGGATCCCCGACCTAGCGGCGGCATCGCGGTTGCCAGCCCTCGGCAGCGGCCGCGTCAATGGGTGGCGTCATCCATCCCGGACCGCAAGGGGAAAACGTGAGAACCAAGCCTCCACCCCGTCACCGCACGTGGGTCGCCACAGCATTCGCCGCGCTCGTGGCCACCGCGCTGCTCACGGGGGCACCCGCTGCCCAAGCCGTCGAGAACCCGACCCTCAAGGTCGACTACGACGCCGTCGGTACGACGCACATCGGTGCGCAGGTCGACTCGTCGATGGCCATCGGGCCCTCGGTGCTCAAGTCAGTCATCGACACCACCAACGGCCACATCGTCGGGGGATCCCTCGCCATCCCGACCCAGACGATGAGCTTCGACATCTTCGGGATCCCGGCCCGAGCCAAGGTCACCATGACCCAGGTCGGGTCACTGTCCGGCGCCATCGTGCCCACCAGCCAGCTGGGCAAGTCGACGCTCACCTCGACGGTCGCCTACGACATCCAGCTCAGCGACGTCGAGGCCAAGGTGTTCGGCATCTGGTGGCCATTGGCTGTCGGCAGCCGCTGCCACACCGCCGAACCGGTCACCATCACCGCCAGCACTCCTGAGGGTGAGTTCTTCACCGTCAACGGCGGCGGCCGGGTCACCTCCACCTACACGATCGGGAGCTTCACCGGGTGTGCCGCGCTGAACTTCTTCGACATCCCCGGCTTCTTCCCCTGGTTCGGCTCCATCCCGATCAACGCCCTGGTGCCGGGCACCGACAACTCCCTCGAGCTGCAGATCGCCAATCCTCGCGCGGGCACCGCGTGAGCCTCTCGGGTTCAACACAACACCACACAAGGAGAAACATCATGAAGAAGATCACCAGCCGCGTGCTCACCGGTCTCGCTGCCGGAGCCCTCGCTGTCGGGACCGTCGCGGCCATGTCCGCGCCGGCCCAGGCCGCCGCCGCCGGCTACACCCCGAACGGCACGAACCCGATCACGTTTGTCGGGAACAACGTGTCCTTCACCGCGGTCGAGGCCGACCAGACGCTGACCTGTGAGCAGTTCGACCTCACCGGCAACATCATCGACCCGGGTCAGACCCGGGAGTTCGGGGAGGCCGCCGGTACGCTGCCCAACCTCGCGTCCGGCGGCTGCACCAACCCGATCGCCGGTGACACCACCGTCGACCCGACTGGTACCTGGGGCGTGAGGGTCGACGGAGCCGAGGTCGGCTCGGTCTCGCCGGCCACGCTCACCAGCGTCACCGCGTTTGTCGAGGCCGCCGGCTGCTCGTTCAACGTCGCGGGCGAGGTGAGCGGCACCTTCAACGACTCCACGCAGGTGTTCACGCCCACCGGGTCAACGCTGACCATCTCAGACAACCCGGTCGGCTTCATCTGCCCGATCCTGGGTGTCGGACAGGGACAGTCCATCTCCGTGGCCGGGACCTGGACGGCCAACGGTCTCACCATCACCAACCCGTGATCGACCAGCGCTGAACCGATCCATCCGGGGTCTGTGTCGTTGGCAACTGCCATCGGCACAGACCCCTTCCGACATCGCCAACCCACCTCCGCTGGAGAAGTTGATGAAGAACTTGATCAATCGCGTCCTCACTGGTCTCGCCACCGGATGGCTCACTATCGCCACGGCCGCGGTGATGTCCTTGCCCGCCCACGCTGCTGCCGACACATACACACCACACGGCGGACCCGCCGTCGCCTTCATCGGCAACGAGATCGCCTTCACTGACGAGTTTGTCGGGCAGACGTTCAGCTGCGATCAGTTCGACTTGCACGGCACTCTGATCAGCGCCGATCTCAGCAGGCCGCTCGGGACCATGGCCGCCACATGGGACCAACTCGACTACGGCGGCTGCTTCAACAATATCTTCGGCGCTACCACATTCGACCCGATTGGGACCTGGGGATTTGCGATCACAGGGCCCGAGGTCGGATCGGTATCGCCCGCCAAGCTCGCTGATGTGAGCTTCCTCCTTTCGGCCGCTGGCTGCTCGTTCAACGTCGCTGGGGACGTTTCCGGCACGCTTGACGACGTCACTGGCGTGTTCACGCCCACTGGGTCGACCATGACGATCGCCGACGACCCTGCCGGATTCATCTGTCCGATCCTCGGCTTCATGAAAGACGATGCCATCAGCGTGAGCGGCACCTGGGCGATCACCGGCCTGACGATCACCAATCCCTGATCATCCGGATTGACGAGTCGAGCGAAGTTGTCACGCGCGTGACAACTTTCGCCGATTCCGAGCCCAACGCTCATCGAACATGTGGCGAGCGCCACACCCTAGGACTTAACTGGGGGCGGACACCCGTACGGCCCCTCGCCGGACCCGACCACCGTGAGGAACTCTTCATGCGCATTCCCCGCCTCGGAGCACGCGCCGGCCGAGCGACCGTCGGCGTCCTATTGCTGGCAACTACCTTCCTGGCTCTCCCCACCGGTCCGGCCACGGGCGACCCCGAAGTCGATCCGCAAAGTGCCACCAAGAGCAATGTGAAAGCTCCGATACCGGAACTGAAGGCGTTGATCGCGGACGACCCGGCCGCGGGCCTGCCGGGATTCAGCGACCTTCCCACCCCCCGGTCGATCAGCATCACCGAAGGCACCGTCACCGCTTCACAAAACGCAGTCGCTCGGCGCTCGAAGATGTCCATCACAGCTCGTCCGATCTGGGCGGCCATGTATTACGGGGAGTTCAACAATCCGATCGAGAATCCGACGGGATACGTAGGGCCAAGTTGCGTTAGAAAAGTTGCCTGCCTCCCCGACCCATTTTACCAACCGTCGTGCGCGACAGAGGATCCAAGTACACAGTGGCCGACGTCCTACTTTCGGCACCCGATGTACCCGATCAAGCCAATCGAGGGCGGTGGTGCCGAGGTGGGGATCGTCACCGAAGACAAGGTCAACCTGGTCGCCTTCGGCACCATCCCTGCCACAGCAACGCTGACGATTTCCGTCCCGCCGGTCGGCGGCAAGGTCCAGCCGTTGATGGTCCATCTGTGGTCCAGGCCGGCTGCGGCGTCGGGGTGCGCTCCGCGGCCGAGCGACATTCCAGGGGCGTCCGCGCTAGTGAACGGCAAGGTCTTCATCCAGCTCAGTGACCTTGAAGTTGACGGAGTGCCGGTCGATCTCGGTCCGCGGTGCCGGACGAAACACCCGGCTGAGCTGTATCTCTGGGGAGATTTTGCCCGCGGGAGCTACAACGCCAACAACGGCGGTCCTTTGGGCGCTTATGACGGACTACATCCGGGCTCACGGGGTCCGTTGAACAGCCCCTACTATAGAAATGACAACGGTCGCACCATCCCGCCGTCTACGGGCATCGACATTCCGTCTTTTGCCAACTGCGGCACGAACGGTGATGATCTCAGCCCCCTGGTAAGTGCTATGGCTTCAGGCCCGAACAACCCAGTGCGTGCCACCCAAGGCCAGATCAACGCCTTCAACCGAGTTCCGTTGGAAGACCTCAGCATGTGCAGCGGATCGCCAGCTAGACCTTCGTGCCCGCTGCCCGGACCTGAGGTGCCAGAGCGGCCACCCCTGCCGGACGGCGAGGGTGAGTGACCGATCAGGGCAACGCTGCTGTGTACCTCTCCTCAGGGACCACCGAGGAGAGGGCGGAGCGGTGGCGCCAGCCGAAGCGCTCCAGATCGGGGACCTCGGGTACGCCGTCGACCTGACCGGCACAGAGCCAGGCGACGGGACGTACGTGGTCGGGCAGGCCGACCAGGAAGAGCAGGAACTCGTCGCGGTAGCAGCTGACCCAGCGGACAACGCCCTCGGGCTGCACGTCACCGTTCCTCACGCGGCCACTGCGTGAACCTCTCGGTATTAACCCCGCACCTCCAGGGAGAACCATGAAGAACCTCGTCAGTCGGGTGCTCACCGCTCTTGCGGCCGGGGCACTCGCAATAGCAACCGTCGTAGCGACGTCCTAACCGGCTCAGGCCGATGTCGACGCTTACACACCACACGGCGGACCCCTGGTCGATCTCACCGGAGATTACGTCGACTTCACCTTCGTTGAGGCCGGCCAGACGTTCATCTGCGAGGACTTCGACATGTCCGGGACCATCCCCAATGCGGGCGCGAGCAGGCTCTTCGGGGCACCCGCTACGACGTGGGGCCAAGTCGTCCATGGCGGCTGCACCAACCCGATCATCGGCGATTCCACCTTCGACCCCATCGGTGCCTGGCAGTTCGCCATCACAGGACCCGAGGTCGGCTCGGTCTCGCCCGCCGCATTCACCAACGTGGCGCTGTTCGTCCAGGCCGCCGACTGCGCGTTCAACATCGCCGGTGACGTGAGCGGCGTCTTCGATGACGCGACCGGGGTGTTCACGTCAACCGGGTCCTCCCTGGTCGTCACCGACACCCCGACAGGCTTCATCTGCCCGATCCTCGGCTTCGAGCAGGGTCACACCGTCGGCATGAGCGGCAACTGGACCATCACCGGTCTGACGATCACGAATCCGTGATCGCCCGTCACACGCACCACCCACGGGCCGAGCTTCCCCGATCACAGTGGCTCGAGAGCACTACCCGCGGACGATGCTCGCGAGCTCGGCCAAGGCGTCGATCCGATGAGTTGCTCGCGAGAGGTCCTGGGTCGCGGTGAAGCTGTTGCGTACGACCGCACAGTCGATGCCCGCGGCAACTGCCGACGCGAGACCTCGGGACGAGTCCTCGACGACGAGCGTCTCGTCCTGGGGCGCGCCGAACCGCTTCAGCCCGGCCAGGAACGGCTCCGGGTGCGGCTAGGGATGGATGAGGTCGAAGTCGGCCCGCTTCGCCGTCGTCACGATGGCCATCCGGACGTACTGCGACAGCTCGGCGAGCACGTCGACTACGCCGTGCGCAGGAGTACGCCGTGCGCAGGAGACCGTGGCTCACAGTCCGCCCTTACGCCACTTTACGGCCTAAAGTGGTGTAAGACGGGCCTTCGCACCTTGATCCGGGCGACTACCCGAACCTCTCCTCGTGCACCACCGTCGAGAGCGCGGAGCGGTGGCGCCAGCCGAAGCGCTCGAGGTCGGGGACGTCGGGCAGATTCTCGACGGGGCCGACGCAGAGCCAGGCGACGGGACGTACGTGGTCGGGCAGGCCGACCAGGTCGCGCAGGAACTCCTCGCGGTAGAAGCTGACCCAGCCGACGCCGAGGCCCTCGGCGGTGGCGGCGAGCCAGAGGTTCTGGATGGCGAGGACGGTCGAGTAGAGACCGGCGTCGGCGATCGCGTGGCGGCCGAGGACCGCCGAGCCGCCGCGAGTCGGGTCGTAGCCGACGACCACGCCGAGCCCGGACTCGCAGATCCCCTCGATCTTGATCTTCGAGAAGGTCTCGGAGCGCTCCCCCGCCAGCGAGGAGGCGAAGACCTCTCGCTCGGTGGCGACGTGCTCACGGAAGGCCGACAGCCTCTCGGGCGAGCGCACCAGCACGAAGTCCCAGGGCTGGGTCATCCCGACGCTCGGGGCGGCGTGCGCGGCCGACAGCACCCGCTCGAGCACCTCGGGAGCAACCGGCTCGCCGGTGAACTCCGCACGGGTGTCGCGACGGCGGTTGATCGCGTCGTACAGATCCATCAGGCACGCTCCCTGGCCGCGTCGTAGAGGAACGACTCGCCGCCGTCGCGGGCCAGTGCGGGCCCGGCGAGGATCACGGCCGCCTGTCGCAGCTCTGCTTCCTCGACCGCGTCGGCGATCGTCGAGACGGTCCCGCGCAGCACGAGCTCGTCGGGCTGGCTGGCGCGGTAGACGACCACGACCGGGCACTGCGGACCGTAGTAGGGCAGCAGTTCGGCCATCAGCTCGCGGGTGCGCCGGATCGCCAGGTGGAGCACGAGCGTGGCTCCGGTCGCCGCGTACGCGGCCAGCGACTCCCCCTCCGGCATGGCGGTCGACCGGGCCTGGGTCCGGGTGAGGACGACCGACTGCGCCACCAGCGGGACGGTGAGCTCCCTGCCCACGAGCGCGGCCGCCGCCGCGTAGGCCGGCACTCCGGGCGTCACGTCCCACGGCACCTCGGCGGCATCGAGCCGCCGGGTCTGCTCAGCGACGGCCGAGTAGACCGAGGGGTCGCCGGAGACGAGGCGTACGACCTGCTTGCCCTCGCGGTGTGCGGCGACGATTGCGGCGACGATCTGGTCCAGGTCGAGCTTCTGGGTGTCGACCAGCTCGGCCTCGGGGCTGCAGTGCGCCAGCACCTCGGGGTCCAGGTAGGTGCCCGGATAGAGCACCACGTCAGCGGCGGCGAGCATCCTCGTCGCGCGGACGGTGAGCAGGTCGGCCGCGCCGGGGCCGGCGCCGACGAAGTGGACGGTCATCGGGCTCGCCTCTCGGTTCCTTGGTCAAGGTATGCAGGGCAAGGTGCACATCCCTCGCGGAGCTCCGCCGGGGATGTGAGCCTTCGGCTGCATACCTTGACGAAGGAACAGCCCCTCATCGGACATACCTCGGCGTCCAGACCTGCCCCGTCCCAGTGACCCGGGTCGAGCTAGCCCCCACGATGACCAGGCACTTCATGTCGATCGAGGCCGGATCGAGGTCGCCGAGGGTGGTCACGGTCAGCGACTCCTCCGCGCGCCCGACGTCGCGGCCGACGACCACGACGGTGTCGGGCTTGCGGTGCTCCAGGAGTACGTCGCGGGCCAGCCCGATCTGCTCGGTGCGCGAGCGCGAGGCCGGGTTGTAGATCGCCAGTACGAGGTCGGCAGCGGCGACCGCGCGGAGCCGGTCCTCGACGACGGACCACGGCTTGAGCCGATCGGAGAGGGACATCACCGCGAAGTCGGCCCCGACGGGGGCGCCCGCGCGCGCGGCCACCGCCTGGACGGCGCTGACCCCGGGCAGCACCCGGACGCGTACGCCGGCGTAGGCCGCATCCTCGGCGGCCTCGAAGACGGCCGACGCCATCCCGAAGACCCCGGCGTCGCCGCCGGAGACGACGGCGACCCGCTCCCCCGCGAGCGCCAGGTCCAGGGCGTGCCGGGCCCGGTCGACCTCGACGGTGTTGCCCGACGCGTGCCGCCGCAGCCCTTCGCGTTGCGGCACCCGGTTGACGTAGGGCGCATAGCCGACGACGTGGCCGACCTCGGCCAGCGCCGAGCTGACCTCCGGCGTCAGCCACCCATCCGGCCCGGGCCCGAGCCCGACGACCAGGACTTCCCCGCTGGTCGAGCCCGTCGAGACGCCCCCGCGCGTCACCTCGACAGGCTCGACCGCGGGGAGCTCTTGCCGCATCCGTGCCGCGGCAGGTGCAGGAGCCGTGTCTCCAGGCACCACAATGAGGGAGAAGTACGGCACGGAGGACGGGTCCACGTCGGCCACCGGCAGCCAGCGCTCCTCGGGCTGCGAGGCGCGCTCGACGTACCAGGCACCTTCGAGCCGCCCGGCAGCCGCGAGCGCGGAACGGACCGCCGGGAAGGTCCGGCCGAGCTTCATGATGATCGCGGCCTCGGTGTCGGCCAGGCGACGGGCGAGCTCGGGCTCGGGCAGGGTCCCAGGCAGCACCGTGAGGACGTCGGTCTGGCGCACCAGCGGCGTCGAGACGGCGGCGGTGGCGGCCGCGAAGGCGGGGACGCCCGGCACGACCTCGGTCGAGTAGACCTCCTTGAAGCGGTCGTGGAGATACATCGAGGAGCCGTAGAAGAGCGGGTCGCCCTCGGCGAGCAGGACCACGTCGCGGCCGGCGTCGAGGTGAGCGGAGAGCCGGACCGCGCAGGACTCGTAGAACTCGGCCATCGCCCCGACATAGCCGCCCGGGTGCGAGGTGGTGCCGGTGGTGACCGGGTAGCGCAGCTCCTCCTCGATCGCCTCCGCGGGGATCAGCGAGGACGCGATCCTGCGAGCGTGCGACTGCTTGCGCACCCCTGCGTGGTAGGCGATCACGGGGGCCGCGCCGATCAGCCGGGCGGCCTTGAGGGTGATCAGCTCGGGATCGCCGGGACCGATGCCGACAACAGTGAACCGCCCGCGTACATCCGTGCTCATTCCTGCTCCTGGGCGAGTGCGTTGAGGGCGGAGGACGTCATCGCGGAGCCGCCGCGGCGGCCCCGGACGGTGACGAAGGGGATGTCGATGCCGTGATCGGCGGCGAACGAGGCGAGCGCCTCCTTCGACTCGGCCGCGCCGATGAAGCCGACCGGGCAGCCGACGATCGCGGCCGGCCGCGGACCGCCGTCGAGGATCATCTCGAGCAGATGGAAGAGCGCCGTCGGGGCGTTGCCGATGGCGACCACCGCGCCCTCGAGGTAGGGCTCCCACAGCGACAGCGCGGCGGCGGTACGGGTCGTCGCCCACTCGCGGGCGAGCGCCGGGACCCGGTCGTCACCGAGCATGCAGAGCACCTCGTTGTCGCGCGGGAGCCGGCTGCGGGTGACGCCGGTGGCGACCATCGTCGCGTCGCACAGGATCGGCGCCCCGGCCTCCAGCGCGCCCCGCGCGGCCTTCACCAGGCCGGGGTGGATGACCAGGTCGGAGGCGAGATCGACCTGCCCGCTGCCGTGGATCATCCGCACCGCGAGCCGCTCGGCGTCGGCCGGCACCGCGGAGAGGTCCGCCTCGCGCCGGATGGTCGCGAAGGAGTCGACGTAGATCGCCGGCCCGTGGTCGATGTAGTCGTAGCGGCGGGTCGGGCGCACCTGCGGCGAGGGCACGAGTACGCCGCGCCACGGTGTCACCACGACCGCCGGCGCTCGTTCCGCCAGGGCAGCGACCGCGGCCCGGTCCAGGGCTCCGTCCGGGGCGGCGACGTGCTCGCCACCGGGCACCTGCCCGAAGCCGAGCTCATCGGCCTCGGCCGGCACCCGAGCGTCGGCCGCGACCGGCTCGACCATCGGTGCGTCCAGCTCGGCGACGTGCCAGGGCGCGGACGGCCCCTCGCCGCGTACGTCCAAGAAGCGGGCAGCGAGCGAGACCAGCCGGGACGCGGCCTCGGTGAGCGGTACGACGGGCCCCCACGAGTCACCGACCCGGAGCTGACCCTCGACGGCGGACAGGGCCACCAGCCCGAGGTCGCACTCCCGCGAGACCAGGTCGCCGCGACCGTCGTCGAGCACGAAGAGGAACCGCCCCGGCAGCGCGGCCAGCCGCGGCGAGGCGCACAGCAGCCGGTCCAGCGATGCCGCGACGCCGCGCAGGTCGGCGCGGCCCCCGGCGAGCCCGGTCTGCGGAGAGACCATCACGTTGCGTACGAGCTCGTGGGTCTGCGCCGGAACCAGACCGGTCGCCTTCAGCGCGGTGAGCACCTCGCCGGGCAGCCCGCCGTCGAGACTCGGCAGGCCGCGCACCTGCAGGTTGGCGCGACCGGTGAGATAGATCCGCCCGTCGCCGTAGGTCTCCGCCACGGAGATCAGCGAGAGCAGCGCGGCGGACGAGACGGACCCGCCGATCAGGCGCAGCCGCACCAGCAGGCCGTCCTCGGCCGCCCATGGACGACCGACTCCGGGGCACCGGTCGGTTCGGACTCGCGCCATCAGGACACCTGCTCTGCGTCATGTGCCCTTGCGCGGGGCACGTGGTGACCTGGCGGCGGGCGCCGCCAGAGCCAGCAGGTCTTCGGACTCGGAATCGATCGGAACGGAGCGCCTTCCCGGAGCCAGGCTCCAGTGGCTGCCCTCCCCGGAAGGAGGGCGTGCCCCGCCCGTCATCCTCACCGCTGCGCGTCAGTCCCGGACTTTCACCGGGTTCCCTGACCCCATCAGGCATGGAGTACGACTGGCAGGGCGAGACTACCGACTTGCGGACACGGCGCCGAATTGCTCACCGCCCGGCCGCGGTCTGTGCCAGTGTTCGGCTACTCGAAATCTCCCGAGGCCACCCCCACAGATGGAGTCTCCCGTGACAGGCTCGGCTCGCCGGCAGCTCTTCGTTCTCGCGCCCATCCCGGCGCTCGCGCTCGGTTTGACAGCCTGCGCCACGACCTCGGAGGCGAAGGTCTCGATCGGTCTGGTGGTGCCGACCTCCGGCGTCCACAAGTCGATCGGCACCGACATGTCACGAGGCTTCGACCTCTACCTCGACCAGCACGGCGGGAAGCTCGGCGGCCGGCTGATCGACGTCGTCGAGGCCGACGAGGGCGACCGGGCCGAGACCGGCGTCGCCGCAGTGACCAGGCTGATCCAGGACGACGAGGTCCAGGCGGTCGTCGGGTTGGTGAGCTCGGAGACGGCGCTCGCGGCCAAGGACGTCGCGAACAACAGCGAGACGCCGCTGATCGTGACCGGCGCCGGCGCCGACCAGCTCACCGACGGCTCCGACTACCTGTGGCGTACGTCCTCCACCAACTCTGACATCGGCGGCGCCCTCGGGAAGGCGGTCGCCCAGGAGACCGACCGAGGCACGGCGTACGTCATCGGCTCCGACGACGCGGCCGGTCACGAGTTCTCCGACAGCTTCATGATCGCCCTGGAGGCGGCCGGCAGCAGCGTGGCGGGTCAGAGCTACACGCCGGCCGGCGTGACCGAGGAGTGGTCGGGGCTCTTCGACAAGGCGAAGGACTCGGGCGCGGACGCGATCTTCGCCGCCTATGCCGGCAAGGAGGCGGAGGCGTTCGTGCAGCAGTACCGCGAGTCCGGGCTGGCCAAGAGCACCAGACTCTACGGCCCGGGCTTCCTCACCGAGGGCGACGTGCTGTCCGCGCTGGGCAGCACCGCGTCCGGCGTACGCACCGCGCTGCACTACAGCGATGCGATGGACTCGCTGATGAACGACGCCTTCGTGAAGGACTACCGCAAGGCGTACGACGCCACCCCGACGGTCTACTCGGTGCAGGCCTACGACGCCGCGGCCGCGCTCGACAAGGCGCTCGACCTCTCCGACGACGTCAACCGCAACGAGATCGCCGACTCCCTCGGCTCGGTCGGCACCATCGTCAGCCCCCGCGGGAACTGGACCTTCGACCCGAACCACAACCCCGACCAGCCCTACTTCCTGAGGGTGGTCAAGGGCACCGCCGACGGCCCCCGCAACGTGGTCCTGCAGGAGATCACCTCAGCGGGCAGCTGAGTCCAGATCTGAGTCCGACCGCAGCTCCGCCCGGGTCGCGGCCAGCTCCTCGCGTACGGCGGTGAGGTCCTCGCGCAACGAGGTGAGGATGGCCATCATCTCGGCGTCGGTCTCCTGCTCGTGCTCGGCGAGAGTCTCGACGCTCTCCATGCCGGACACGACCACGGCGAGGAAGAGGTTGAGGACCGCGAAGGTCATCACCAGGATGAAGACGACGAAGAAGATCCAGGCGGAGGGGTCCTCGGCCATCACCTCGCGGGCGATGTCGGGCCAGGCCTCCCCGGTCATGGTCTGGAACAGCGTGAACGCGCTGGTACCGAGATCGCCGAAGTACTCCGGCGCGATCGAGCCGTAGAGGTTGGTCGAGATGACCACCGCGACGTACATCATCAGCGCCAGCAGCGCCGCGACCGAGCCCATCCCGGGCATCGCCGCGATCAGGCCGTCGACGACGCGGCGCATGGACGGGACCGAGTTGACCAGGCGCAGCACGCGCAGGATCCGCAGTGCCCGCAGCACCGACATCGGTCCGGTCGCCGGCACCAGCGCGATCGCGACGATCACGGTGTCGAAGATGTTCCACGGGTCGCGGAAGAACTTCGGTCCGTACGCCACCAGCCGCAGCACCAGCTCGACGACGAAGACACCGAGGAGCACGCTGTCGAGCAGCGCCAGCTCGTGGGCGAGGTGTTCGGGGACCATCGTCTCCGCACCGAGGACCACCGCGTTGAGGATGATCACCCCGATGATGGTCTTCTGGAATCGGTCGTCCTCGACCAGCGCGCGCACCCGGGCGCGCACCGAGATGTTGCTCGAACCCATGAACGCTTCGTCCTCCTGTGACCCGTGACAGCGGCCGGAGCCTATCGGGCCGAGTCGGCGCGTCAGGTTGTGGCCAGGTGCAGCGCGAGACCTAGGCCGGCCAGACCGACCAACCAGCGCAGCGGACGCTCGGGGGCGACCCGGACGATCGCGGGCCCCAGGAAGCCGCCGATCACGGCTCCCGATCCGAGGGCGATCGCGGCGGGCCAGTCCACGGGAGCGAAGAAGACGTACGCGATCGCCGCGGTGCCGTTGGCGACGCCGGTGGCGACGTTCTTGACCGCGTTGGTGATCGCCAGGGCCTCGGTGCGCTCGAGCACCAGGACGGCCAGCGCGATGATCCCGACGCCGGCGCCGAAGTAGCCGCCGTAGATGCCGAGCACGAACACGATGACGCCCCAGCCGAACCCGCGGGCGAGCGTACGTCGCCCCTCGACACCTGTTGACGAGTCCTGCCGGGGCGGCCGCGCGGCGGCGCGGGCGGCTGCCCAGGACCGGATCCGGTCGCGGAGCAGCAGGAGCACCGCCCCGGCCCCGACGAGCCAGGGCACCACGGTCTCGAACGCCTCGGCCGGCGTGGTGAGCAGCAGCGCCGCGCCGAGCGCGCCGCCGAGGAAGGAGGCCAGGGCCAGCCAGGCGATCCTTCTGCCTTGGCCGCGCAGCTCGCGCCGCGAGCCGGCGACCGTGCCGCCGGTGACGCCGAACATGGCCACCGTGTTGGTGACGTTGGCGACGACCGGCGGCAGGCCCGCGGCCAGCAGGGAGGGGTAGCTGACCAGCGAGGCGAGACCGGCCACCGAGCCGGTCAGTCCCGCGCCGATGCCGGCGAGCAGGAGCCAGGCGAGCTCGGCGCTCACCGGGTTGTCATCAGGGCGGGCATCAGGGCGGTCAACGAACCAGGCACGGGCGCTTGGGATCGAAGGTCCACCCCGACACCAGGTACTGCATGGCGACGCCGTCGTCGCGTACGCCGAGCCCGTGCTCGAGGTAGAGCTCGTGGGCGGCCGCGACCCGGTCGCGGTCGAGCCGGATCCCGAGACCCGGGGCGGTCGGCACCGCGACGGCACCGTCGCGGATCTCCAGCGGCGACTCGGTCAGACCCTGGCCGTCCTGCCAGATCCAGTGGGTGTCCAGCGCGGTGATCTCCCCCGGCGCGGCGGCGCCGACGTGGGTGAACATGGCCAGCGAGACGTCGAAGTGGTTGTTGGAGTGGGAGCCCCAGGTCAGCCCGAAGTCGTGGCACATCTGGGCGACGCGGACCGAGCCCGACATGGTCCAGAAGTGCGGGTCGGCCAGCGGGATGTCGACGGCGTTGGTGCGGATCGCGTGGGACATCTGGCGCCAGTCGGTCGCGATCATGTTGGTCGCGGTACGCAGCCCGGTGGCGCGCTTGAACTCGGCCATGATCTCGCGGCCCGAGTAGCCGCCCTCGGCACCACAGGGGTCCTCGGCGTACGCGAGCACGTCGTCCTTGCCCTTCAGCAGCCGGACCGCGTCGGCGAGCAGCCAGCCACCGTTGGGGTCCAGGGTGATCCGGGCGTCGGGGAAGCGCTCGTGGAGAGCGGTCACCGCGGCGACCTCCTCCTCACCGGCGAGGACGCCGCCCTTGAGCTTGAAGTCGGCGAAGCCGTAGCGGGCCTGGGCGGCCTCGGCGAGACGTACGACCGCCTCGGGGGTCAGCGCGACCTCCCGCCGGACGCGATCCCAGTCGTCCGCGCCGTCGGGCTCGCGGAGGTAGGGCAGGTCGGTCTTGTCGGGGTCGCCGACGTAGAAGAGGTAGCCGAGCATCGGCACCGAGTCGCGCTGCTGCCCGTCGCCGAGCAGCTCGGCGACCGGCACACCCTGCGCCTGACCTGCGAGATCGAGGAGCGCGGACTCCAGCGCGGTGACGGCGTGGACGGTCGTACGCAGGTCGAAGGTCTGGGCTCCGCGGCCGCCGGCGTCGCGGTCGGCGAACCGCGCCGCGACCTGCCGCAGCAGGCTGCGGTAGCGGGTGACGGGCTGGCCGACGAGCAGCTCGGCGGCCTCTTCGATGGTGCGCCGGATCGGCTCGCCGCCGGGGACCTCGCCGACACCCTCGCGTCCCTCGGAGTCGGTGAGGATCGCGATGTTGCGGGTGAAGAACGGCGCGTGCGCACCGCTGAGGTTGAGCAGCATCGAGTCGTGGCCCGCGACGGGGACGACCTCGATCTTCCCAATGGTGGGCACAGTGGTCGTGTTGGTCATGGCAGCTGCAGCTCGCCGTCGATCCGGCGGGCGAGGTGCCACGGGTTGTCGTCGCGTACGGCCTCCGGGAGGACGGCGGTCGGTACGTCCTGGTAGGCGACCGGGCGCTGGAAGCGCTCGATCGCGAGGCTGCCGACCGAGGTGCTGCGGGAGTCGGAGGTGGCCGGGTACGGGCCGCCGTGGACCATCGCGTGGCCGACCTCGACGCCCGTGGGCCAGCCGTTGAAGAGGATCCGTCCGGCCTTGAGCTCGAGCGCGGAGACGACCTGGGCGGCCGCCTCGTTGTCGGCGTCGGTGGCGTGGACCGTCGCGGTGAGCTGGCCCTCGAGGGAGTCCAGGCTGGGCAGCAGGTCCTCGACGGTGTCGAAGCGGACCACGACCCCGGAGGCGCCGAAGACCTCGTCGGTCACGCCGGCGAGACGGGCGGCCTCGACGATCTGGGGCGCGGGGGCGTCGGTGTCCCCGGCGGTGCCCTCGCCGACGACGGTGACACCGTCGGTGGCACGGAGCGCGGCGGTGCCCTTCTCGTAGGCGGCGGCGATGCCGGAGGTCAGCATGGTCGCGCCGACGGCCTCGGCCGTGGCGCGGCCGGCGGCGGCCAGGAAGGCGTCGCCCGCCTCGCTCTTCGGGAGGAAGAGCAGGCCGGGGTTGGTGCAGAACTGGCCGGAGCCGAGGGTCAGCGAGCCGACGTACGCCGTCGCGAGCGCGTCGACCTCACCATCGAGCGCCCCGGGGAGGACGACGACAGGGTTGATCGAGGACATCTCGGCGTAGACCGGGATCGGCTCGGGGCGGGCCGCCGCGGCCGCGACGATCGCCAGCCCGCCGCCGCGGGAGCCGGTGAAGCCGACGGCCTTGATCCGCGGGTCGACGACCAGGGCCTGGCCGAGCTCGATGCCGCCCTTGAAGTCGGTGTCGAGGAGGAAGGAGAAGGTGCCGGCGTGCAGCCCGGCCTTCTCGACCGCGCGGGTGATGGCCTGCGCGACCAGGTAGCCGGTGAGCGGGTGGGCAGGGTGGCCCTTGACCACCACCGGGCAGCCCGCGGCCAGCGCCGAGGCGGTGTCGCCGCCGGCGGTGGAGAAGGCGAGCGGGAAGTTGCTGGCGCCGAAGACAGCCACCGGGCCCAGCGCGATCTGGCGCTGACGGATGTCGGCCCGCGGGAGCGGGGTCCGGTCCGGGAGGGCCGGGTCGATGCGTACGCCCAGGTGGTCACCGCGCCGCACGACGCCGGCGAACATCCGGAGCTGGCCGGTGGTGCGGCCGACCTCGCCGCTGATCCGGCCCTCGGGCAGGTGCGACTCGGCGACAGCGGCCTCGATGATCTCGGCGCGGGCCGCCTCGATCTCGGCGGCGACGGCTTCGAGGAAGTCCGCCCGAGCCTCGGGCGAGGTGGCGCGGTAGCCGGCGAAGGCCTCGGCCGCGGCGCTGGTGGCGGCGGTGACGTCAGGCTGCTCGGAGTCGGCTCCGGCGATGATCGAGCTGTAGCTCATGTTCCCTTCCTATCGGGTCGGTCTCTCAGGGGGCGGATCGGCGTCAGGAGATCCGGGCGACCAGGTCGCGCAGCTCGTCGATCTCGTCCTCGCGCAGGTCGGTCAGCGGCGGGCGGACCGGGCCGGCGGGCCGGCCGATCGCGGTCAGACCACCCTTGACGATCGACACGGCGTAGCCGGCCGTGCGGTCGCGGATGTCGAGGTAGGGGATCACGAACTCGTTGAGACGACGGTAGACCTCGTCACGATCCTGGGCACGTACGGCGTCGTAGAACTCGACCGCCCACTTCGGCGCGAAGTTGAACAGCGCCGAGGAGTACGTGCTCACGCCGAGCTGGAGCAGCGGCAGTGCGTACGTCTCCGCCGTGGGCAGGCCACCGATGTAGATCAGCCGGTCGCCGACCCGGGCGTAGGTGCGCGTCATCTGCTCGATGTTGCCGACGCCGTCCTTGAAGCCGATCAGGGTCGGGTTGCGCTCGGCGAGCTGGTCGACGGCCTCGTCCCGCAGCACCGCGTTGGCGCGGCTGTAGACGATCACGCCGAGCCCGGTCGCCTCGCATACGCGGCTGGCATGCTCGACGAGCCCTGCCTGCCCAGCCTCGGTGAGGTACGGCGGCATCAGCAGGATCCCGTCGGCGCCCGCGGCCTCCGCCGCCTTCGCCTGCGCGACCGCGTTCGCCGTGCTGCCCGTCGCCGGCGCCAGCACCGGCACGGCCCCCGCAACCTCCTCGACCGCGGCCCGTACGACCTGGTCGGTCTCCTCCGCGTTCAGCGAGAAGCCCTCCCCCGTGCCGCCGGCCGCGAAGAGCCCGGCCACCGGGTACTCGGCCAGCCAGCTCAGGTGCTTCCGGTAGCCCTCCTCGTCGACCTGGAGGTCCTCGGTGAAGTGGGTGACCGGGAACGAGAGAAGCCCGCTCTTGAGCTGGGCGGCCAGGTCGGTCGGGCTGTACTCGGTCACGAGTCACGTCCTTCAGATGTTGGGTGTGCTGAGGGGGAAGGTGGTGACCATCACGTTATGAACGTTCGATGATGCTTGTCCAAGCCCGAATTTGAATCTCGTGATGCTTTGGGGGCATCGAAGGCAGGCGGGTTCTTCGGGGCTGGCGGGGCCGCCGACCCGTTCTTGAGGGTCTTCTCGACGGGCCCCGGAGTCAAGGACGGCCTTCGGCCGCCGGCTTCGCCGGCCGCTTCGCGGTCCTTGACACCGGGGCCCGTCGAGAAAGATTTGGCTGGTTATCGGGGCGGCGGCCCGGGTGTGGCGCAGCGGATTCTTGTCTGGGAAGGGTGAGGTTGATGGGGTGAAAGGGTGGCCCTTCGGGCCACTTACCATCCACAGATATCAGGTCGTTCGCTCACCGCGAAAACGGCACTTGATCAGGGAAAATAAGTGTCCGCCAGGGGTTGGAAATAGTAGAATCAGACCATCACAACACCTCTTTGAAGGGAGGGACGGCGATGAGTCTCGGCCGCGAGATCAACCCCTGGGAAACCAACCCCGGCGACGCGATCGACGCTGCCTTGAAGGCCATCGAGACCGCCCTCCAAGAGCTCCTCTCCACCGACCCTGCCTATTGGCGCACGGATCATAAGAAGGATCTGCTCGAGCGGTTGGAGAAGCTCCAAGCCCAACAAGCCGCCTTGAAACTCCGGGTACTCGCGTCTGCCGGCGACATCGCCGAGGAGACCGGTGCCAAGGATGTGTCCGGGTGGATGCGGACCGAGCTGCTGGTCGATAAGGCTGTCGCTCGCTCGCAGGTGAAACTCGCGGGGGCGGTGACCAAGTACGACCTCGTGGTCACTGGCCTCACTGAAGGTGTCGTGTCCCAGGACAAAGCCCGAGTGATCACCCAGGCCCTCGACGCCATCGAGAACGACCCCGCCGCCAGCTCTGAGGACCTGGTGCTCGCCGAGAAGCTCCTGGTCGACTACGCGACCCGGTTGACGGCGAACGAGTTGAAGATCGTCGGACGACGGATCCTGACCGAGATCGACCCGGAGCGGTTCGAGGCCGTCGAAGCGAAGGCGCTGCAGAGGGAGGAGGAGCACGCCCAACGGCGGACGTTCTTCCGGTCCCGTGACAACGGCGACGGCACCATCGACATCCATGCCCGGGTCTCCCGGGCGGTCGGGATGCGGCTGCGGACCCTGCTGGACTCCCTGGCCCAGCCGAGGAAGCTGTCGGCCGAGGACAAGGGCCGCAAAGCCCCCTACGACCGGCTGCTGGGTCAGGCGTTCGCCCGAGTGATCGAGACCTACGACGTCGACCAACTCCCGAGGCACGGTGGCCACGGCACCACGGTGTTCATCACGATGAGCGTCGAGGACCTCCGCAAGGACCTCGGCACCGCAGCCCTCGGGTTCGACGGCGAGCAGATCACCGCCGCCGAAGCCCGCCGGATGGCCTGCAACGCCGACCTCGTCCCCGTCGTCCTCGGCACCGACTCCGAGATCCTCGACCTCGGCCGCACCGCCCGGTTGGCGCACCCGATCCAACACCGAGCACTCCGACTACGAGACAAATGCTGCCAAGCAGAAGACTGCGACGCCCCAGCAGCCTGGACCGAGGCCCACCACTTGAAACCGTGGTCCGAAGGCGGAGGCACCGATCTGGCGAACATGGTCTTGCTGTGCCCAAGTGACCATCGCCGGATCCACGATCCCAACTACGGGTATGAGCGCCTTCCGAGTGGCCGGATCCGGTTCACCCTGCGTACCTGAGCGAGCTGCTCTGGCGCGACCGCCACCAGCCCCGTGTGGCCTACCGATTCATCTGGATGATCGCATCGAGAACCCGGCGTACGACCGGACTGACAGACCCCCGCGCCCAGATCGCGTGGAGCTCGACCGGGCGCTCGGGGTCCTTGTCGAGACGGGTGTCGCCGCCGCCGTGCTCGATGGGACGGAAGACAACACCTTCGACGTGGAGCGAGCTGGCCGAGACCGGGACGAAGCCGACGCCTCGCTCGGCGGAGACCAGGAGCATGGCGGTGAGGACCTGGTGCACGCGCTGCTCGATGCGGGGGTGGGCGTTGGCCAGGAAGCGTACGGAGAGCTCGTGGAAGTAGCGGGACTGCTGCGGGTGGTAGCCGATGACGGGTTGGCCCTCGAAGTCCTGCGGCGTCAGCGGTCGGTCGAGCTCGGCCAGCGGGTGGCCCTGCGGGAGTACGGCCATCAGCGGTTCGCGGGAGATGACTCTCGAGGAGAGCAGCTCGGTGTCGAAGGGCGGACGGGCCAGACCGATGTCGATCTCGCCGTGGCGGATGCCGTCGACCTGGGCCAGGGTGACTCGCTCGGAGAGCCGCACCTCGACATCCGGGAGTTCGACGGTGAGGCGGCGCAGCAGGGGTCCCAGGATCGAGATCGCGGAGACCGCGGTGAAGCCGAGCCGGACCACGCCGGCGGCGCCCGCGTCCACCCGACGGGCCAGGTCGCCGGCGCTCTCGACCAGGTTGAGCATCCGGTAGGCCTCGTCGAGGAAGGCCGCTCCGGCACCGGTGAGAGCGACCCGGCGGTTGTCCCGCTCGAGCAGCTGCGCGCCGACGGCCTTCTCCAGCTTCTGGATCTGTCGCGACAGCGGGGGCTGGGTCATCCGCAGCCGTTCGGCAGCCCGGCCGAAGTGAAGCTCCTCGGCGACCGCCACGAATGAGCGCACCTGGTCGAGGGTGATCATCTGGCCAGAGTAGAGCACGATGCACCAAGTGGAACACTCTATGCCGAAACGGGCTTGGACCGGTATCGCTAAGACTCTTAGTGTCGGTGGTCACACGACGTCGGGCCATCCCCTGCCACAACCAGCCCGGCCACCAGGACCTAGGAGCAACGATGCGTACGACCACCCACCTACTCGCCGCGACCGCCGGCGTCGCGGCCCTGGCCCTCTCCGCCTGCGGCGTCTCGAACACCACTGGAGGCAGCGGGGACGGTGAGGAGTATCCCGCCGGCAACGTCGAGATGTACGTCGGCGCCTCGGCCGGCGGCTCCAGCGACCTGATCAGCCGAGCGGTGTCCAAGGGCCTCTCCGACGAGCTCGGCGCCTCCTTCCCGGTGATCAACCAGGAGGGCGCCAACGGTGCGCTCGCCGCCAACAAAGTCGCCAAGGCCAAGCCCGACGGCCAGACCATCGCCATCCAGAACGCGTCGCTCTTCGCCATCACGCCGCTGGCGGTCAGCGAGGACGAGGTCACCGACCTCGGCGACTTCGACGTCGTCCAGGGCGTCTCGCGTGACGACTACGTCATGGTCACCGGCCCGAAGAGCGGCTTCAAGACGCTCGACGACATCAAGGCCGCGAACGCGAAGGTCACCTACGGCACCACCGGCGTCGGCACGGGCGCGCAGCTCTCCTGCGGCCTGACGTACGGTTCGGCCGGCGTCGACGCCGAGGCCGTTCCGTTCGACGGCGGCGCCCCGGCGCTGACCGCGGTGCTCGGCAACCAGGTCGACACCGCCTGCCTCCAGGTCGGCGAGGCGATCGAGAACATCGAGTCCGGCAAGCTGACCCCGCTGAGCGTCTTCGGTCCCGAGCGGGTCGACTACCTGCCGGACGTCCCGACCGCCAAGGAGCAGGGCCTCGACGTCGAGGTCGCGCAGTACCGCTTCATGACCGTCCCCAAGGGCACCCCGGACGACGTCAAGGACACCATCGCCGAGGCGATGCAGGCGACGTTCAAGACCGAGGAGTACCAGGCCTTCAACAAGCAGAACAGCCTCACCCCGATGGAGATCTCCGGCGACGAGGTGGTGACCCAGCTCGAGGAGGACAAGAAGCGGTACGCCGACCTGGTCGAGCAGTACGGTCTCAACCTCGGCGCGAGCTGACTCCCGCCCAACACGACGAAGGCATGACGATGAGCGACGGACGTACCCCCTCTCCTGACCAGGACATCCTGGCCGAGATCCAGGCCGAGGTGGCCCATGAGCTGGAGGAGGAACGACCTCCGGCCGGCGGACCGGTCTACCAGGTGGTGGGTGCGCTCGTCGCTCTCGTCGTCGGCATCGGCGGCGCGGTCCTCTCCTACGGCTACGGCCTGGGTTCGCTGCGCCAGCCCGGGCCGGGGATGTGGCCGTTCGTGGTCAGCATCGCCATCACCCTGATGGCCGTGGCGCTGCTCGTCGTCGGCCGCCGGCTGACCGACAGCGAGAAGTTCACCCGCTCCAGCATCCTTCCCGCGGTCGGCCTGGTCACCTTCATCGTGCTGGCCCTGCTGATGCCCGTGATCGGCTTCGAGATCCCGTCCCTGCTGCTGTGCGTCGTCTGGCTGAGATTCCTCGGCGGCGAGTCCTGGCGCAGCACGATCATCACCTCGGTCGCCACGGTCGCCGCGTTCTACTTCCTGTTCCTCTACGGGCTGCGCATCCCGCTGCCCCACCTGTTCTGAGCGGAGCCCCCAGTGGACGTCAACGCATTCCTCGACGGCTTCGGGCTCGTCACCGAACCGCAGAACCTGCTCTACTGCCTGATCGGCGTGCTCATCGGCATGCTGATCGGCGTACTCCCCGGCCTCGGACCGGCGGCCACGATCGCCATCCTGCTGCCGATCACCTACAGCATCGACCCGGTCTCCGCGATCATCATGCTGGCGGGCATCTACTACGGCGCCCAGTACGGCGGCACGATCACCTCGGTGCTGCTCCGGCTGCCGGGTGAGGCCTCATCGGTGGTCACCGTCTTCGACGGCTTCGCCCTCGCCAAGCAGGGAAAGGCCGGCACCGCCCTCGGCATCGCCGCGATCGGATCCTTCGTCGGCGCGACCATCTCGATCCTGGGCCTGACCCTGGTGGCCCCGCTGATCGCCGGCTGGGCGCTCAGCTTCGGCGACCCGGAGTACGCAGCCCTGGCCCTGCTGGGCGTCCTGCTGGTCGCCACCATCGGCAACGGCAACAAGCTCAAGGCCATGATCGCCGCCGCGTTCGGCCTCCTGCTGGCCACGATCGGCCGCGACAGCTTCAGCGGCGCCGAGCGCTTCACCTTCGGCAGCCTGCAGCTGACCGAGGGCATCGACTTCGTCGTCGTCGCGATGGGCCTCTTCGGCGTCGGCGAGATCCTCTACAACCTCGAGGAACGGCACGGGAAGCCCCACGTGCCCGCCGTCGTGGCCAACATCTGGCCCTCCCGCAAGGACCTCAAGCAGTCCTCCGGCGCCATCGGCAGAGGCTCGCTGATCGGCTTCGTCCTGGGTGTGCTGCCCGGTGGTGGCGCGGTGATGGCCTCCCTAGCCGCGTACGCCACGGAGAAGCGGATCTCGAAGCACCCCGAGCGCTTCGGGCGCGGTGCCATCGAGGGCGTCGCGGCTCCCGAGAGCGCCAACAACGCCGCCGCGACCTCCTCGTTCATCCCGCTGCTCACCCTCGGCATCCCGGCCAACGCGTCGATGGCGATGCTCTTCGGTGCCCTGCTCATCCTCGGTATCTCGCCCGGTCCGCAGCTGGTCGAGGAGCGCCCCGACCTGTTCTGGGGCGTCATCAACTCGATGTACATCGGCAACCTGATCCTGCTCGTCCTGAGCATCCCGCTGGTCGGCATCTTCGTCCGCATCCTGCGGGTGCGCCCGGCGATCCTGGCCCCGATCACCGCGCTGATCACGATCCTGGGCGTCTACACGATCAACAACTCCACCTTCGACATCTTCGTGATGATCGTCTTCGGCCTGATCGGCTACCTGATGAAGAAGGTCGGCTTCGAGCCCGGTCCGATGGTGCTCGCCTTCGTCCTGGGCACGATCGTGGAGGACGGCGTACGCCGCTCGATGCTGATCTTCGACGGTGACCCGACCGGGTTCTTCACCCGCCCGATCTCGGGCACCATCCTGGCCGCCTTCGTCCTGGTCGCCCTCTGGCCCGCCGCCAAGGCGATCCTGGGCCGGCGCAAGGCCGCCACCGTCCCCGCGGCCCCGGCCGAGCGCGACGACGCCGACACCCCGACCCGCTGAGAGAGGCACACCATGACCATCCTGATCGGCTACGTACCCACACCGGTAGGTGAGGCGGCTCTCGAGGCCGGCCTGGCCGAGGCGGCGGCCCGCGGCGACGACGTCGTCATCGTCAACAGCCCGCGCCGCGGCGCCACCGTGGACGCCGACCTCGTCGACGAGGACGCGGCGGCAAAGCTCGTCGCCCGCGCCGCCGAGGCCGGGGTGAGCGCCCGGGTCGACCACACCACGCACGGCTCCGACGTCGTGGAGACGTTCGACAACCTGGTCGCCTCGACCGGTGCTCGGCTGATCGTGATCGGGCTGCGCCGCCGCTCGCCGGTCGGCAAGGCGCTGCTGGGCAGCGACGCCCAGCGCATCCTGCTCGACGCCGGCGTGCCCGTCCTCGCCGTGAAGCCGACCGCATGAGCTCCGGCTCCAACGTCAGCCCCAACGCCAGTCGCATCTCGAAGGTCGTCGTCACCCCGGTCGCGTTCGCGGACCCACCGCTGCTCAACGTGGTCGGCGTCCACCAGCCGTGGGCGCTGCGCGCGATCGTCGAGCTCCACACCGACACCGGCCTGGTCGGCCTCGGCGAGACGTACGCCGACGAGACCCATCTCGCCCGGCTCGACGCCGTCGCCCGGGCGCTCCCGGGCGCCGACCCCTACGACACCCACGGCCTGCGGCGGCTCGTCGTCGACGTACTCGGCAAGGAGACCGGCGGGGCGGGTGCCTCCTTCGGCGGCATGCTCGACGTCTCCTCCGCCGTCGACACCGTCTACTCCCCCTTCGAGGTCGCCTGCCTCGACCTGGTCGCCCGCGAGGCTGGCCGTCCGGTGAGCGACCTGCTCGGCGGCGCGGTCCGCGAACGGGTGCCGTTCAGCGGCTACATGTTCTACAAGTGGGCCGGCCACCCCGGCGCTGCGTCCGACGGCGGGGGCGACGACGAGTGGGGCGAGGCGCTGAACCCCGAGCAGATCGTCGCGCAGGCGAAACGGCTGGTCGACGGCTGGGGCTTCGGCTCGCTCAAGCTGAAGGGCGGGGTGTTCCATCCCGACGAGGAGTGCGCCGCGATCGAGGCGCTCCGCGACGCCTTCCCCGACCTGCCGCTGCGGCTGGATCCCAACGGCGCCTGGACGCCGGAGACCTCGGTCAAGGTCGCCGAGCGGCTCGCCGGCGTCGTGGAGTATCTCGAGGACCCCACCCCCGGGATCGAGGGGATGGCGCAGGTCTCGGCCCGCACCGACGTACCTCTGGCCACCAACATGTGCGTGATCGCCTTCGAGCACCTCAAGCCGGCGATCGCGGCAGACGCGGTCCAGATCGTGCTCTCCGACCATCACCTGTGGGGCGGGCTGCGGCAGTCGGCGCTGCTGGGCGGCATCACCGACACCTTCGGGCTGGGCCTGTCGATGCACAGCAACTCCCACCTCGGCGTCTCCCTGGCAGCGATGGTCCACCTGGCCGCCGCGACCCCCAACCTGACCTACGCCTGCGACACCCACTACCCGTGGAAGACCCAGGACGTCGTACGCCCCGGAGTGCTCGACTTCAGCGGCGGCGCGATCACGGTGCCGACGGGTCCGGGCCTGGGCGTGGAGCTCGATCGTGACCTGCTCGGTGAGCTGCACGAGCAGTACCTCAGCTGCGGAGTGCGCCGCCGGGAGGACACCGTCTACATGCGTTCGTTCGAGCCGGATTTCACGCCGAACACGTCGCGCTGGTGACCCTATTGGGCAATACCGTCAGGGTATCGCCTGATGCGATAAGTGGCTTGGACACGAATCGCGCATCCTGACAGTCTCCTGTGACCGGGGCCACACGTGGGCCCGGTCACAGTACGACGAGCCAGGAGCAACCACCGGTGACACAGATCGACAGCGGCGAGACCGGGGCAATACTGCCAGTACCGGTCGTCGGCTATGCCTACCCCTGGGACGTGATCGGCGATCCGACGTTCGCCGATCGCGCCCGCAGCCTCGGAGTCACGAAGGTCGCCCTCGCCGCGGCCTACCACACCACCCGCGCCGCGACCCCGCTCCACCCCGAGCACCGGATCGTCGAGGCCCGCAGCGCGGCGCTCTACCGCCCGGTGCGCGCCGAGGCGTGGGCCGACGCGCGGCTGGTGCCGCCCGCCGCGACCTGGGTCGCCGCGGACGACCCCTACGGCGAGGCCGCGAGCATCCTCGCCGAGGCGGGGTTCGAGGTCGCCGCCTGGATCGTGCTGACCCACTCCACGCTCCTCGGCGAGGCCAACCCGGACCTCGCGGTCGTCAACTGCTGGGGCGAGTTCTACCCCTACGCCCTGTGCGCCCGCCACGAGGACGTCCGCCGCTACGCGGAGACCCTGGCCGCCGAGGCCGTACGCGACACCCCGACCAGCACGGCCATCCTGGAGGCGTGCGGCCAACTCGGCTTCGGCCACGGCGGGCACCATGAGAAGACCGACGGCGCCTACGACGCCGCCACCCAGCAGCTGCTCTCGATCTGCTGCTGCGCGGGCTGCCGCGAGGACTGGGCCGGCCGGGGACTCGACGCCGAGGCCACGGTGGCGGACCTGCGGGCCGCGACAGGTGCCGACGCCGCCGGCGCGACGGTCGACGCTGCGGTCCTGGACACGATCCTCGCCTCCCGGCACGCCGCGGCCGACGAGCTCCGCCACCGGGTGATCGCGGCCGTCCGCGAGGCCGCTCCCGACGTCGTCGAGATCGCCGTGCACGCCCAGCCCGACCCCTGGGCCACCGGAGCCAGCCCGGGTCTGACCCCGACCACGGCCGACGACGTCGACCTGGTCGTCTCCTTCTGCTGGCCGACCACCGAGGCCGCGGTGGAGACCGGGCGTCAGCTCGTCCAGGCAGTCGACGGGAAGGCAGCGGCCGCTGCGTACGTCACCGTTCTCCCGCCCACCACCGAGGACGCCTTCGGTGGCCATGTGCGGGCGCTGGTCGATGCCGGGATCGACCAGATCCACCTCTACCACCTCGGTCTGGCGGGTGCGGACAGGCAGCACCTGCTGGCCGAGGCGACCAAGGTCCCCACCACCGCCGCGACGAGGACGGAATGACGCCCATGAACACCCGCAACGAGAACCGAACGCTCAAGCGCGCCTGGCGCGCGGTCGACACGGTCTTCGAGGCCTTCTGCATCCTGTGCCTGGTCGCCACGCTGCTCATCGTGCTGTGGCAGGTGTTCAGCCGTGAGCTGCTGAGCAACTCCCCCAGCTGGAGCGAGGAGACCGCCCGCATCCTGCTGGTCTGGATCGGCTTCCTCGGCGCCGCGATCGGCTTCCGCGAGGGCGCCCACATCGCGGTCACCTTCCTGGTGGACAAGTTCCCGGCGACGCTCCAGGCGGTGATCGACCGGTTCGTCCAGGTGCTGCTGCTCGCCTTCGGCCTCTTCCTGGTCGTCCAGGGAAGCCAGTTCGTCATCGACGCCCAGACGGCGACCCTGGCCGGCACCGGGCTCCCGCGCAGCGTCCTCTACCTCATGATGCCGGTCGCCGGCGCCATGATCCTCCTCTACACCGTCCTCCAGGCCTTCGGCATCAGTACCCAGCGGTACGCCGAGCCTGACGATGCAGCCGAGCTCGGCTGAGCCGCCGAAAGTCGAAGGACTCCCCCATGCCCATCGATCCGCTTGCCATCGCCATTCTGCTGGGTGGCTTCGCCGTCCTCGTCCTGCTCCGCGTCCCGGTCGCCCTCGCTCTCGCCCTGGCCGCCATCTTCGAGGCCCTCTACATCGGCCTTCCGCTGACCACCGTCGGCCAGCGGATGGTCGCCGGTCTCGACACCTTCGCCCTGCTGGCCATCCCGTTCTTCATCCTCGGTGGCGAGATCATGGGCACGGGCGGCATCTCCCGCCGTCTGATCGCTCTGGCCGGGCTGCTCGTCGGCTGGGTCCGCGGCGGCCTCGGGATGGTCAACATCGGCGCCAGCACCTTCTTCGGCGCCCTGTCCGGCTCCTCGGTCGCGGACGTCTCCGCGATCGGGTCGGTGACGATCCCGATGATGAAGAAGCGCGGCTACGACACCGACTACGCGGTCGCCGTCACCGTCTCCGGCGCCACCCAGGCGGTCATGATCCCGCCGAGCCACAACCTGATCATCTACTCGATGGCCGCGGGCGGCGTCTCGATCGGCGCCCTGTTCACCGCCGGCGTCATCCCCGGCCTGCTGCTCGGCGCGTCGTTGATGGTGATGGCCTACATCGTGGCGGTCAAGCGCGGCTACCCGAAGGAGGAGCTGGTCCCGCTCAAGGACGTACCGAAGATCGTCGCCGAGGGCCTGCTCAGCCTGCTGATGCCGGTGATCATCCTGGGCGGCATCCTCAGCGGCATCTTCACCGCGACCGAGTCGGCGGCGATCGCCTGCCTGTACGCCTTCATCCTGACCTTCTTCGTCTACCGCGACCTGCCGCTCAAGGCGATGATCCCGATCCTGCAGAGCGCCCTGCGCACGCTCGGCGTGGTGCTGTTCATCATCGCGGCGGCGGGTGCCTTCGGCTACTTCCTGGCGTTCCTGCAGGTGCCGGCGCTGGCCACCGACGCCCTTCTCGGCATCTCCGACAACATCGTCGTGGTCCTGCTGCTGATCAACCTGCTGCTGCTCGTGCTCGGCGCGATCATGGACATGGCCCCGCTCATTGTGATCATGACGCCGATCCTGCTGCCGGTCGCCACGGGGCTCGGCATGGATCCGGTCCAGTTCGGGATCATGCTCGTCTTCAACCTGGCCATCGGCCTGATCACGCCGCCGGTCGGCAACGTCCTCTTCGTCGGCTGTGCCATCGGACGTACGTCCATCGAGAAGGTCATCAAGATGGTCGGCCTCTTCCTCATCCCGATGCTCATCGTCCTGCTGCTGATCACCTACGTCCCGTTCTTCTCGCTCGCCCTCCCCGATGCGCTCGGACAGTAACTCCACCTCTCGAAAGGAACCACCCGTGAACACCACATCCCCCAAGCCGGTTGCCCGGCGCTCCCTGTTCAAGGCAGGCGCCTTCGGCGCCGCGGCCGTCGCCGGCGGCCTCGCGCTCAGTGCCTGTGGCGGCGGTTCCCTCGCCGGCAGCGGCGGCGGAGGCGGCGGCTCGAAGACCTTCAAGCTGGCCGAGACCCACCCCGACGACTACCCGACCACGCTGGGCGACAAGAAGTTCGCCGAACTGGCCGAGAAGTACAGCGACGGCCGGATCAAGATCCAGGTCTACCCCAACGCTCAGCTCGGCGAGGAGTCCGACGCGATCGAGCAGGTGCAGATGGGCTCGATCGAGATGACCCGGATCAGCTCGGCACCGATGGGCGAGTTCGTGCCCGCGATGGGGCTGTTCAGCCTGCCGTACCTCTTCGACGACGCCGACCACCTGTGGCGCTTCCTCGAGAGCGAGAGCGGCAAGAAGCTGCTCGGCGAGGCCGACGGTGCCGGTTTCAAGGGTCTGGGCTACTTCGACCCCGGCGCCCGCAGCTTCTACACCTCGAAGAAGCCGATCAAGGCGCCGGCGGACGTCAAGGGACTCAAGATCCGGGTCCAGGAGTCGCAGGTGCAGATCGACTTCATCAAGGCTCTCGGCGGCTCCCCCACCCCGATGGACTACGGCGAGGTCTACAGCTCGCTGCAGAGCGGGCTGCTCGACGGTGCCGAGAACAACGAGCCGTCCTACTACTCCGCGTCCCACTACGAGGTGGCGCAGAACTACACCCTCGACCGGCACATGCGCGTCGCCGAGGTGCTCCTGATCAACAAGGACACCTGGGCCGGACTCGACACCAAGGACCAGGAGGCGCTCCAGAAGGCCGCCGACGAGGCGGCCCCGTTCCAGCGCGAGAAGTGGGACGCCCAGGTCGAGGCCGACCTGGAGAAGCTGCGCGGTGAGGGCGTCACGATCAACGAGATCACCGACCTAGCCCCCTGGCGCGAGGCGACCAAGTCCGTCATCGACAAGCACGGCGCGGACCTGGGCGAGTACATCTCCGCTGTCGAGGAGCTGCGCACCGCATGACGCAAGTTGTTCTGATCACTGGGGCCAACGGTGTCGTGGGGCGGCTGATGCGCACCCGCCTGGCCCGTGAGGGCCGGGTGCTTCGGCTCCTCGACATCGTACGTCCCGAGGATCCCGCCGAGGGCGAGGCCGTCGAGGTCATCGAGGCGTCGGTGACCGACGAAGCGGCGATGCGCGCCGCCTCCGAGGGCGTGGAGGCGATCATCCATCTCGGCGGCATCAGCGTCGAGGCCCCGTGGGAGGACATCCTCTCGGCCAACATCGACGGCACCCGCGTGGTCCTCGAGGCGGCCCGGGACGCCGGGGTGGCACGCGTGGTGCTCGCCTCGAGCAACCACGCGGCCGGCTTCTACGACCTCGACGACGCACCCGCCGAGGGGCTGGCCGCCGACGTCTTCCCGCGACCGGACACCTACTACGGCGTCAGCAAGGTCGCGATGGAGGCGCTCGGCAGCCTCTTCCACGACCGCTACGGCATCGACGTGACCGCGCTGCGGATCGGCTCGTGCTTCGAGAAGCCCTGGGACCGCCGCTCGCTGTGGACGTGGATGTCGCCCGACGACGGTGCCCGGCTCCTCGAGGCGTGCCTGGCCACTCCCGAACCCGGCTTCAGGGTGGTGTGGGGCATCTCCCGCAACACCCGGAACTGGTGGTCGCTGGAGGCCGGCGAGGCGATCGGCTACCACCCGCAGGACGACTCCGAGGTCTACGCCGCCGAGCTGCTCGGCGATGCGATCGACGACGGCCCGCAGGGCCCCGAGGAGCGCCTGGCCGGAGGGAAGTTCTGCTTCACCCCGCTGGGCGAGCACCAGAAGAAATAGGCCCCCATGGGGAACGGGTGGTCCGGCTGTCGCCGGGCCACCCGTTCCTCTTTTCTCGGGGTCAGGAGGCAGCGGCGCGGATCAGCGTCCCCAGGTTCGCCACGAACGTGGAGGTGTTGATCAGCTGGGGCGGCTCGGTCTGCTGGTAGGGCGGCACTGCGGGCGGGTTGTCGGAGGGATAGGGCGAGGTGTCGAACGTGTCCCCGACGTGCTTGCTCATGTACGCCTTCCCGTCATAGGGGTGCCGGGTGCCCGGACCGCGGAACGGGTTGGTGACCGCCTCGGCCGTAGAGAGCCAGTAGTCCTCCTCGCCGAGGTCGGCGATCACCTCCGCGACCTCGGTCTCCTCGGGCGCCTCGACCTCGTGGGAGGTGTCGCGGAGCAGCTCGAGCAGGCCCAGGTCGTGCAGCGAGAAGAACGGCGGCAGGTCGTACGTCGGCCCGGGAGTCAGCGGTGAGCGCGCGACCAGGTCGGCGACCTCGGCATCGGTGAGCGCGCTGAGCCGGTCGTAGTCGGCGCCCAGGCGTGCCTCGGGCACCGACCGGCCACCCGAGTAGTGACTGAGCGTGTCGTGGTGGTCGTAGTCGTAGTAGTAGGCGCCGTTGACGATGTTCGACCCGAACCGGTGCACGAACAGCGCTCGGTTGGTCCCAGGCTCCACGAAGGTCGGGTGCGTCCGGCTCGCGATCAGCGGGTTCTCCGCCCGCTGCTCGGCGGTCAGCCGGCAGCTCGCCAGCCAGTCCAGCGCTGCCGGGACGCCGTCGAGGAACGTACGGTCGCCGGTGAGCTGGAAGTAGGTGAAGAGCTGCTCGACGTTGGTCTGGGTGGTGTGGGTGGTCAGCGCGCGCGGCTCGTAGGAGCGTCCGGCGGCCACCGCGCCGGCCGGGCGGCCGTCGCCGTCCTCGGCGAGGTGCTGGAGGCCCCAGCCGGCCTGGGGCGCGGGCTGCTGCATGCGGCGTACGCACTCCATGGCCCGGCGCACGGGCTCGACGAGGTCCTTGCGACCCAGCGCGATGACGCACATCAGGAGGAGCTTGATGTTCTCGCCGAGGACGTTGTCGTTGAAGGTGACGTGCTGGGTGTAGTCGCCGTCGACCTTCCCCTCGCGGGCGTCCTCGGGGAGCCAGGACGGCAGCTTCTTCGGCCACGGCATCTCGGTGGTCGCCTTCGGGTCGTACGGCCACCGCTGCGGCCAGCCACCGTCGCCGACTCCACCGGCGATCTGGGCGTCGGTGATGAAGGCGATCACCTTGTTGAGCGACCGCCTGAAGCCGCGGTCGCGCGGGTCGAGCAGGTGCAGCCGCAGGATCAGCTGGCCGGCGGTCGAGGTGGCCGCGTCGTCGAAGGTCGAGTTGTCGTAGAGGTGCTGGAACTCCTCCAGGCGCCAGCCGTTGATCCCGATCGACTCGTACCAGCGCCGCAGCGACTTCGCGCCCGCGAAGTCGTGGATGTAGTTCCAGCCGCCCTCGGGGCGCTGCGCACGGGCGAGAGCCCGGCCGGTGCGCCGCGCGGCGTGCAGGAACCGCTTCTCCCCCGTGGCGGCGTACGCATCGAGCAGGGCGTGCCCGACGGTCGGAGTCCCTGGCGGCTGGACCCAGCACATGGTGCGCCGGGCCTCCATCTCGCCCCAGGTCAGCGAGAGGTCGGGGCGGTAGCTCCAGACGTAGGCGCCCTCGTAGGACACCGTCTCGTCCATGTAGGTCGCCGCCCGGAGCATCGCGTCACGAACGGAGTCTGAGGTGGACGTGGCGGCTGCGGCGGAGGTGGTGAGGCCGACGGTGGTGACGCCGCTCGCGGCGCCGAGGAGGGGCGCGGCCGTTGCTGCTTGAACGAGCCGGCGCCGGGTCAGTGTCGAGCTCGGTGGGGACTTCTTCGCAGGTGAATTCATCCCTCAATCGTGACGAGGCTCACATCTCTGGAGCCAATACCGATGCAGACTCACGCGATGCCCATGGGGGCAACGTCTTTCACCGCCGCAGACGGCGCCGCGTGCTGCCCAGATGCACCCGCATCGCCGCTCGGGCGGTGTCGGCGTCACCGGCGAGGATCGCGGCCGCGATGTTGTCGTGCTCACGCTGCACCCGCTCGACATGGAGCGCGTCGCTGGGCGAGTAGGCGTCGCCGAGCCGGGTGCGGGGCAGCATGATCATCATCGGGCCCAGCGAGTCCATCAGGTCGAGGTAGAAGCGGTTGCCGGTCGCCGCCGCGACGGCGCGGTGGAAGGCGAAGTCGGCCTCCACCGCTTCGTCGGGATGCGCGGTGGCCAGCGCGGCGAGCGCCTCCTCGATGGCGCGCGAGCCCTGCTCGTCGAGGTGGGCGGCGGCCAGGGCCGCCGCCTCACACTCCACGCCGAGCCGGAAGTCGACCATGTCGAGCACGTCGTGCTGGGTGCGGATCGCGGAGGACTCCAGCGCGAACGGCGAGGGCTCCGGCACCGCCAGGACGAAGGAGCCGCGCCCCTGGAACGTCTCGACCAGGCCCTCGGCGCGCAGGCGGGTGACCGCCTCGCGCGCCACGGTCCGCGACACCCCGTAGGTCGCGACGAGGTCGGACTCCGAGGGCAGCTTCGCCCCCGGAGCGAGGTCCCCGGCCAGGATCTGGTCCTTGACCCCCGAGACGACACGGTCGGCGAGCCCGGCACTGACTGTCATACCGAGAACTTAGCCGTCTCCACGGTGAGCTTGCGCATCTGGTCGCTGAGCGTGAAGCCGAGACCCGGGCGGTCCGGCACCCACATCTGGCCGTCGTGAATGTCGATGCGCTCCTCGAAGAGCGGGTTGAGCCACTCGAAGTGCTCGACCCACGGCTCGGTCGGGTAGGCCGCGGCCAGGTGCAGGTGGATCTCCATCGCGTAGTGCGGCGCGAGCGCCAGACCGGCGTGGGCGGCGAGGGTGGCGAACTTCAGGAACGGGGTGATCCCGCCGATGCGCGGCGCGTCGGGCTGCACGATGCCGCGGTAGCCGGCGTCGATGAGCGCCATGTGCTCGGGCACCGAGGTCAGCATCTCGCCGGTCGCGATCGGGGTGTCGAACGTACGCGACAGATCGGCATGACCGACCGCGTCCCAGGCGTCGAGCGGCTCCTCGATCCAGATCAGGTCGAACTGCTCGAGCTCGCGGCACATCCGGCGGGCGCGGGCACGGTCCCACTGCTGGTTGGCGTCGACCATGAGCGGGGCGTCGCCGAGGTGCTCACGCATCGCGGCGACACGGCGCAGGTCCTCGGCCCAGTCGGGCTGGCCGACCTTGATCTTGATGCCGCCGATGCCGGCCTCGAGCGACGCGGTGGCCTTCTCCTTGATCTCCTCGACGCTCGCCTGGAGGAAGCCGCCCGAGGTGTTGTAGACGCGGCAGGAGTCGCGGTGGGCGCCGAGGAGCTTGGCCAGAGGCAGGCCGGCGCGACGCGCCTTGAGGTCGTAGAGCGCCACGTCGAGGGCGGCCACGGCCTGGGTCGCCACGCCGCTGCGGCCGACGGAGGCGCCGGCCCACATCAGCGACTCGTAGATCTTGGCGATGTCGGAGGGGTCCTGGCCGATGGCGACCTCGGCGATCTCCTTGAGGTGGGCGTACTGCGCCGGGCCACCCGCGCGCTTGGAGTAGCTGAAGCCCATGCCCTCGAAGCCCTGCTCGGTGGTCACCTCGACGAAGAGCAGCACGGTCTCGGTGAGCGGCTTCTGCCGCCCGGTGAGCACCTTGGCGTCACTGACCGGGTTCTCGAGCGGGAGGACGACGTGGGAGAGAGTCAGTGACGTGATGCGGTCGGCGGCCATGGCGGGATGCTCCTCGATGGGCTAAGTTGTATGACAAGTTCAGAACTTATCCGATGAGTGGTGAGGAGTCCAGAGCGTGGCCGCCGATTCTCAGGTTGTCCGGCAAGTCGTCCGGCAGGTCCCCCGATGGCGCGATCTCGCGCCCTTCCTGCGACCGCGGCCGTTCCGGTGGCGGGCGGCCGACCGCCGGCTGGCCCGCTGCCTCAGCGTCGACGACCTGGAGCGGGCCGCGCGCCGGCGGGTGCCGACGGCGGTCTGGGACTACGTCTACGGCGGGTCGGACGGCGAGCACGCGATGCGCCGGAACCGGGCGGCCTTCGACCGCGTGGAACTGCGGCCCACGGCCTTCGGCCAGGTGGCCGAGCCGGAGGTGCGTACCTCGATCCTCGGCCGGCCCGCGGCGGCACCCATCGTGCTGGCGCCGACCGGCTACACCCGGCTCAGCCACCACACCGGCGAGCGGGCGGTCGCCGCGGCGGCGGCCGCGGCCGGGCTGCCCTACACGCTCTCGACGTACGCGACGACCTCGATCACCGACGTCGCCGACGCGGCACCGCAGGGACGCAACTGGTTCCAGGTCTATCTGATGAAGGACCGGGCGGTGACCCTTGACCACATCACCGAGGCGGCCTCGCAGGGTTATGAGGCGCTGATGCTGACCATCGACACGACCGTGACGGGCATGAAGCGCAAGGACAAGCTCAACGGGTTCGCGATCCCGCCCCAGCTGAGCCTGCGTACGTTCGCGGACATGACCCGCCATCCCGGCTGGGTCGCCAACATCCTGACCACCGAGCCACTACGGTTCGCGACCTTCCCCGAGGGGTCGCACCACGGCCGCTGGGGCATGTCCAACGAGCTGCGCGAGCAGGCGATCCGGCCCTCGGACATCGGCTGGCTCAAGGAGCACTGGAACGGCCCGGTGGTCGTCAAGGGCGTGCTCTCGGTCGCCGACGCGGTGGCTTGTGCGGACGCGGGCGCCGACGCGCTGGTCCTCTCCAACCACGGCGGCCGCCAGCTCGACCGCGCGCCGGTGCCGCTGGAACTGCTGCCGGCGGTGGTCGACGCGGTCGGCGACCGGACCGAGGTGTACGTCGACTCCGGCGTCCGCTCCGGCGGCGACATCGCGGCGGCGCTCGGCCTCGGCGCCCGCGGCGTGGTGATCGGCCGGCCCTACCTCTACGGCCTGATGGTCGGCGGACAGCAGGGGGTCGACGCCACCCTGACACTGCTGGTCGAGGAGCTGCAGCGGGCGATGTGCCTGCTCGGCACTCCCGACATCGCCTCGATCGGCCCCGAGCACGTCCGGCTGAGGTCGGCATGAACCTCGTATCCGACCTGCGCGCCGCCCTCGGCGAGAGCGCCGTGCTGACCGATCCGGCCGATATGGCGGCGTACGTCACTGACTGGACCGGCAGCTTCTCCGGCACCGCGCTCGCGGTGGTGCGCCCGGCCTCGACCGAGCAGGTCGCGACCGCGATCCGGCTGTGCGCGGCGGCGGGCGTCGGGGTCGTCCCGCAGGGCGGCAACACCGGCCTCGTCGGCGGCGGCGTACCAGACTCCGGCAGCGACCAGATCGTGCTCTCGCTCGGCCGGATGCGCCGCGTCCGAGAGGTCGACCCGGTCGCCGACACCCTCACCGTCGAGGCCGGCACCCCGCTCGCGACCGTCCAGGAGGCCGCCAGGGAAGCCGGACGGCTCTTCCCGCTCTCCCTCGGCTCGGAGGGCTCGTGCACCATCGGCGGCACGATCGCGACCAACGCCGGCGGCACCGCGGTGCTGCGCTACGGGATGATGCGCGAGCTGGTGCTCGGCCTCGAGGTCGTGCTCCCCGACGGGCGGGTCTGGGACGGACTGCGACCGCTACGCAAGGACAACACCGGCTACGACCTCAAGCAGCTGTTCATCGGCTCCGAGGGCACTCTCGGCGTCGTCACCGCGGCGGTGCTGCGGCTGCTGCCGGCGACACCGCGCCGGGCGACCGCGTTCGTGGCGCTCGAGTCGGTGGAGGCGGCCACCTCGCTCCTCCCCCTGCTCCGCGAGCACGGCGGCGGGCAGCTGACCACCTGGGAGCTGCTCGGACGCCAGGCCGTCGATCTGGTCCTCGCCCACCTGCCGGGCGTCCGGGACCCGTTCGCGGACCGGCACGAGTGGTACGGCCTCGTCGAGCTCGCCGGCACCTCCGCCGACGTCGACGAACGGCTCGAGGAGGCCCTCGCGGCCGCCGCCGAGCAGGGGCTGCTCCTCGACGCCGTGGTCGCCGGCAGCCCCGCTCAGCGCGAGTCGCTGTGGGCCCTGCGCGAAGGCGTCTCGGAGGCGCAGAAGAGCGAGGGCGCGACCCTCAAGCACGACGTCACCCTGCCGATCACCGCCCTGTCCCGGTTCGTCGCCGAGGTCGGCCCGACACTGCTCGCCGCGCTGCCGGGGCTGCGGCTGGTGACGTACGGACACATCGGGGACGGCAACCTGCACTACAACATCTCCGCGCCCGCTGGCGACGACGCGGCGCTGAAGCGGGATGCCCCCACCCTGACCCGGATCGTCTACGACGCCGTCACGGCGCTCGGCGGCAGCATCTCCGCCGAGCACGGGATCGGCGCGCTCAAGCGGGATGCTGCCGCTGCGTACAAGACGGGTGTCGAGGTCGACCTCCTGCGAGCGGTCAAGCAGGCGATCGACCCCGACGGGGTCATGAACCCCCGGAAGGTCCTGTGACTCAGAGACCCTGGGCGACCCGGTAGAACACCTGGTTCCAGCGCACCTGGTCGGCGAAGCCGCGGCGGGTGGTGGACTCATCGATGACCAGCAGCTCGGTGCGGGCGATGTTGGCGAAGACCTCGAAGGCCTCGATCCCGGCGGCGGTCGACATCACCGTGTGGTGCGCGCCGCCGGCGGTCAGCCAGGCCTCGGCCGAGGTCGCGAAGTCGGGGCGCGGCGCCCAGACGGCGCGCGCGACCGGAAGGTTGGGCAGCGCCTGCGTCGGGGGGACGACGTCGACCACGTTGGCGGTCAGCCGGAAGCGGTCGCGCATGTCGGCCAGGGAGACGACCACGGCACCCTCGCCGGCGTCGGCGTCGAAGACCATCCGGACCGGGTCCTCGCGGTCGCCGATCCCGAGCGGGTGGATCTCGACGCGCGGGGTGGAGGTGGTCAGCGAGGGGCAGACCTCGAGCATGTGGGCGCCGAGGATGACCTCCGCGCCCGGGGTGAGGTCGTAGGTGTAGTCCTCCATCAGGGAGGCGCCACCGGGCAGCCCCTCCCCCATCACCTTCGCGGCCCGCACCAGGACCGCGGTCTTCCAGTCGCCCTCGGCACCGAAGCCGTAGCCCTTGCTCATCAGCCGCTGTACGGCGATGCCGGGGAGCTGGCGCAGACCGCCGAGGTCCTCGAAGTTGGTGGTGAACGCCTTCGCGTCGCGCTCCACCAGGAACGCCTCCATGGCGATCTCCTGGCGCGCGGCGTAGCGCAGCGAGTCGTGGCGCTCGCCGCCCTTGCGGAGCTCGGGGACCACGTCGTAGAGGTCCTCGTACTCGGCGACGAGCGCGTCCACGGCGGCCTCGTCGACGGCCTCGACCGCCGCCACCAGGTCGTTGACGCCCCAGGTGTTGACCGAGACGCCGAAGCGCAGCTCGGCCTCGGTCTTGTCGCCCTCGGTGACCGCGACGTTGCGCATGTTGTCGCCGAAGCGGACCAGGTTGAGCCCGTGGGTGGCGGCCCAGCCGGCGGCGCCGCGGACCCAGGTGCCGACGCGGCCGGTGACCGCCGGGTTGGAGACGTGGCCGACGACGGTGGTGCGGGCGACGCCGAGGCGGGTGGCGATGTAGGCGTACTCACGGTCGCCGTGGGCGGCCTGGTTGAGGTTCATGAAGTCCATGTCGATCTCCGACCAGGGGAGCTCGACGTTGGCCTGGGTGTGCAGGTGCAGGAGCGGCTTCTGGAGGGCGTCCAGACCGGCGATCCACATCTTGGCCGGGCTGAAGGTGTGCATCCAGGTGATGACGCCGAGGACGTTGTCGTCGGAGTTGGCCTCGAGCATCGCGCGGCGGATGGCCGCGGAGTCCTTCAGGACGGGCTTCCACACGACCTTCGCCGGTACGTCCGAGGATCCGTCGAGGGCGCGGGCGACCTCCTGGGACTGCTCGGCCACCTGACGAAGGGTCTCCTCGCCGTAGAGGTCCTGGCTGCCGGTGAAGAACCAGACCTCGCGGTCGCCATAGGGTTTCGGCGCTGTGGGCTTGCTCATGTGGGGGTCCTTCCAGTGCTGAAAATTTGAGGGGCGGGCAGCTCAGTGCTGGCCGTAGACGTTCTGGTAGCGGTCGTAGAGCGAGTCGATGTGGCCCTGGTCGATCGGCAGAGGCTGGCCGAGCTGGCGCGCGATGTGCACCGTGCGGGCGACCTCCTCGCACATCACCGCGGCCTTGACCGCGGAGCGACCGTCCTTGCCGATGGTGAAGGGACCGTGGTTCCGCATCAGCACCGCGGGGCTGCGCGACTCCCGCAGCGTCTCCACGATGCCGCGCCCGATCGAGTCGTCGCCGATGATCGCGAACGGGCCGACCGGGACCGGTCCGCCGAACTCGTCGGCCATCATCGTGAGCACGCAGGGGATCTCCTCCCCGCGGGCGGCCCAGGCGGTGGCGTAGGTGGAGTGGGTGTGGACCACTCCACCGACCTCGGGCATGTTGGCATAGACGTACGCATGGGCGGCCGTGTCCGAGGACGGCGACCGCTCGCCCTCGACGAGGTTGCCGGCCAGGTCGCAGACGACCATCGCCTCGGCGGTGATGTCCTCGTAGGCGACCCCGGAGGGCTTGATGACCAGCAGGTCCTCACCATCCGGGTTCGGCACGCGCTCGGAGACGTTGCCGGCGGTCCACACGACCAGCTCCCAGCGGGGCAGCTCGGCGTGCAGCGCGGCGACCCGCTCCTTGGCGGCGTCGACGGCGGTGCGAAGAGCGGCGGGGACGCCCGTCATCACTGGTCTCCTTCTTCAGCGTCTCGTGCGCTGTCTGCGATGTCTGTGGTGTCTGCGCTGGGGGCGAGCGAGGCCACGGCGGCGCGCTCGATGTCCAGGCCGGCCTCGTAGCGTTCGAGGTAGGTCCGGAACCCGGCGAGGTCGGCGGCGTCCGGCTCGACGACCTCGAGGTCGATGTCACCGAAGACGCGCTCGGCGAGATAGGCGCTCAGGCTGAGGTCACCCTCGGCCTCGGCGGCCCGGGCGTACGCAGCCAGGACGGCGATCCCCCAGGCACCGCCCTCGCCGGCGGTGCGGCCGACCGCGACCGGGGCGCCGATGGCCGCGGCGAGCAGCCGCTGTGCGACGCCCGCGGTGCGGAACAGTCCGCCGTGGGCGAACATCGCGTCGATCTCGACGCCCTGGTCGGCGAGGACGCGCATGCCGAGGGCGAGGGTGCCGAAGACGCCGTAGACCTGGGCGCGGGCGAACCCGGCGAGGTCGAGGCGGCTGCCGGGGGTGCGTACGAACAGCGGACGACCCTCGTCGAGGCCGGTGATCGGCTCGCCGGCCAGGTAGTTGTAGGCCAGCAGGCCGCCGCCGTCGGGCGAGCCCTTCAGCGCCGCGGTGAGCAGGGCCCCGAAGACGGCGTCGGGCTCACAGGGGTGGCCGAGCGCGGCGGCGAACTCGCCGAAGACCCCGGCCCAGGCGTCGAGCTCGCTGGCGCCGTTGTTGCAGTGCACCATCGCGACCGGGTCGCCGGCTGGGGTGGTGACGATGTCGATGGCGTGGTGGACGGTGGCCAGCGGCGCCTCGAGGACGACCATCGCGAAGATCGAGGTGCCGGCGCTGACATTTCCGGTGCGCTTGGCGACGGAGTTGGTCGCGACCATCCCGGTGCCGGCGTCGCCCTCGGGCGGACACAGCGGGATGCCCGGCTGGAGGGTGCCGGTGGGGTCGAGCAGCGCGGCGCCGTCGGGGGTGAGCCGGCCGGCGTCGGCACCTGCCGGGAGGACCTGCGGGAGCAGCCCCTCGACCCGCAGACCGGGACGCTTGGCGGCGGCGAGGTGACCGAGCTGCTCGAGCATCCGCTGGTCGTAGGTCCCGGTGGCCGGGTCGATGGGGAAGACGCCGGAGGCGTCGCCGACACCGAGCACGTGGTTGCCGGTCAGCGCCCGGTGGACGTAGCCCGCGAGCGTGGTCAGCGAGGCGATCTTGGGCAGGTGGGGCTCGTCGTCGAGGATCGCCTGGTAGAGGTGGGCGACCGACCAGCGCAACGGGATGTTGGTGCCGAAGATCTCCGACAGCTCGGCCGCGGCGACGGCGGTGTTGGTGTTGCGCCAGGTGCGGAACGGCACCAGCAGCTCGCCGGCCTCGTCGAAGGCGAGGTAGCCGTGCATCATCGCCGAGACGCCGATCGACCCGAACGTGGTCGGGCGGGTGCCGTAGCGGCGTTCGACCTCGTCGCCGAGGGCGGCGACCGCGCCCTGTACGCCCGCCCAGACCGCCTCGAGCGAGTAGGTCCACAGGCCGTCGACGAGCTCGTTCTCCCACAGATGGGACCCGGTGGCGACGGTCGCGTGGTCGGGCCCGATCAGGCACGCCTTGATGGTGGTGGAGCCCAGCTCGATACCGAGCGCGGTCTCTCCGAGGTCAGGCAGGTTGCCTGCTCGCTGCGTCATCACGGCTCCGTTTCTGCCCGACGGCTCGGGGTGGGGTCTCGAGGCGATGTGAACGCTAACATATGACGAGCGGGTTACCGGCGTGTTCCCCGCACAGCCCGTTGCGAAAGTGCTAGTCGCGCGGGTGCGGGGCGGCCGAGGACCGCACGACCAGCTCGGGCGCCAGCAGCGGCGGCACCTCGACGGTCCCCTCGGCGATGGCCTCGATAGCCACCTCGACCGCGAGCTCGCCCAGCGACGCGAAGTCCTGCCGGACCGTGGTCAGCGGCGGCCAGAGGTACGCGGCGTCCGGGACGTCGTCGAAGCCGACGACGCTCACGTCCTGCGGGACCCGGCGGCCGGCCTCGTGCAGCGCCCGGATCACGCCGAGCGCCATCGAGTCGTTGGCGGCGAAGACCGCGGTGACCGAGGGGTCCCGGGCGATCTCGGCCCCGGCCTCGTAACCGCTCTTGCTCGACCAGTCACCGAAGATCTCGGGCCCGGGCTGCACGTCACTGTCCCGGAGCGCGGCCAGCCACCCCTCCCGGCGCTGCCGGGCGTCGATCCAGCCGACCGGACCGGCCACGTGGGCGATGTTGCGATGGCCGATGTCCAGCAGATACTGCGTGGCCAGCACGGCGCCGGCGTGCTGGTCGATCCCGACCGAGCGCACCCCCGCCGGCGGGTCACTGTGGATCATCACGACCTCGACCTTGGTCGAGAGCTGGGCGACCAGGTCCTCGAACGACTGGTGCGAGACGCCGAGGAGCACGGCCTCGACCGCGTCGTCGAGGAGCGCCTCGATCGCCCGCTCCGCCGAGGTCGCCTCGAGGTGCGGCACCGGGCTCAGGATGATGTCGTAGCCGGCCCGCTGACCGGCCTGGTGCACCGAGGCGGCCAGCGTGCCCGGCCCGTAGAGGTGCGGCTGGGTGTAGAGCAGGCCCAGCCGTCCCGACTTCCTCGTCACCAGGGCACGCGCCGACTTGTTGCGCCGGTAGCCCAGCTCGTCGATCGCCGCCAGCACCCGGTCGCGGGTGTCGCCGCGCACGGCGTCGGAGCCGTTGACGACGCGAGACACGGTCTGGTGCGAGACCCCTGCCCGGGCCGCGACATCTGCCATGCTCGGCGCGTTCTTCGACTCAGGCGGGACCATGCTGTGATCCTAAGAGGCATCCGCGCCCCCGTCTCGCAGCGCCCTGCCGCCAACGCCGACTCCGCGTCGAATCTTGTGTGCGGTCGCTCTTTCCTCTCCCGCTACTTCGGCGGCGTGGAGACCAGGCTGGGATCGGCAGACCCTGGATAGATCCTGGTGGGCGACCGAGGATGGATCCGACCCGAGATCCTCTCTCCAGGAGCAGACCGATGCCACGCCGACCCATCGACATCACCATCCCCGACCTGTCCGGCAAGCGAGCCCTGGTCACCGGAGCCAGCGACGGCATGGGCCTGGTGATGGCCACCCGTCTGGCTGCAGCCGGGGCCGAGGTCGTGATGCCCGTACGCAACGCCGGCAAGGGCGAGAAGGCACTGGCCACGATCCGCGGGCACGTCCCGGAGGCCCAGATCTCGCTGCGTGACCTCGACCTGTCCTCGCTGTCGTCGGTGACGGCGCTCGCCGAGACGCTGCTGGGCGAGGACCAGCCGTTCCACGTGATGATCAACAACGCCGGCGTGATGACGCCGCCGGAGCGGCAGACGACCGCCGACGGGTTCGAGCTCCAGTTCGGCACCAACCATCTCGGCCACTTCGCCCTCGTCGCCCGGATCCTGCCGCTGCTGCGAGCCGGGCAGGCCCGGGTGACGTCCCAGGTCAGCGTCGCCGCGAGGCGTGGCGCGGTCAACTGGGAGGACCCCAACTGGGAGGAGAGCTATGAGGACATGAAGGCCTACAGCCAGTCCAAGATCGCCGTCGGTCTCTTCGGGCTGGAGCTGGACCGGCGCAGCCGGGCCCACGGCTGGGGCATCACCAGCAACCTCTCCCACCCCGGCGTCGCGCCGACCAACCTGCTGGCCGCTCGCCCTGAGATCGGACGTACGACGGACACCCTCTCCGTACGCATGATCCGCTGGCTCTCGGCCCGCGGGATCCTCCTCGGCACCCCCGAGACCGCCGCCCTTCCCGCGCTGCTGTCCGCGACCTCGCCCGAGGCGACCGGTGGCCGGCTGTACGGCCCCAGCGGCCCCGGGCACCTCGGTGGCGCCCCCGCCGAGCAGGCGCTCTACCGGCCGCTGGTCAGCGCCGAGGACGCCACCCGGCTGTGGGAGATCTCCGAGAGCCTCACCCGGACCGCGCTCCCGACATCCTGATCCGGCGGCGCGGGAGCCTTATGCTGCCGTCGTTCTCGGGCCCGGCCCGATGCCCATAGAACGGAGCCATGGATGCGCGTGCTGCTGTCGACGTACGGGTCGCGGGGAGACGTCGAGCCCCTGGTGGCGCTGGCGGTGCAGCTGCAGCGGCGGGGCGCGGAGGTGCGGATGTGCGCGCCGCCGGACGGGGAGTTCGTCGACCTGCTGGCGCGGGAGGGGGTGCCGCACGTGCCGTTCCTGAAGCCGTGGCGGTCGTGGGAGCGTCCGCCGACCTCCGAGGAGCGTCACCAGCGGGTGACCGACTTCATCACGGCGCAGTACGACACCGTGGCGGAGGCCGCTGCGGGCTGTGATGTGGTCGTGGCGACCGCGATGTCACAGTTCGTCGCGCCCTCCGTCGCCGAGACGCTGGCCATCCCGTATCACTACGCCCTCTTCTGCCCGGACGTCGTCGACGGCCTGGACGGGCGCGGCTTCGACGAACTGTTCAAGGCGCCGATCGACGCCCATCGGGCCTCGATCGGGCTGCCGCCCGTCACGGATGTCACCGAGTTCATGTTCACCACTCGTCCCCTCCTCGCGGCCGATCCCACCCTCGGCCCGTGGCACGGGACCTCCAGCATCGACGTCGTGCAGACCGGCGCCTGGATGCTCGATGACGACCGTCCGCTCCCGGCCGACCTGCTGGGCTTCCTCGACGCCGGGCAGGAGCCCGTGTACGTCGGGTTCGGCAGCATGCGCACGGTCGGCGAGGAGAGCGTGCGGGTCGCGGTCGAGGCCATCCGCGCCCACGGCCGGCGCGTGGTCATCGGACGCGGATGGGCAGGGCTGGACGTCATCGACGGTCGCGACGACTGCTTCGTCATCGGCGAGGTCAACCATCAGCAGCTCTTCGGCCGGGTCGCCGCCGTCGTCCACCACGGCGGCGCGGGCACCATGACGACGGCCTACCGGGCCGGCGCGCCGCAGGTGGTGGTGCCGCAGGCCGGCGACCAGACCTACTGGGCCGGGCGGGTGGCCGAGCTCGGCATCGGGGTCGCCCACGACGGCGCCGCACCGACGGTCGAGTCGCTCACCGCGGCTCTCGGCGCCGTCCTGGCGCCTGAGGTCCGCACGCGGGCGACGTCGCTGGCTGCCGCGGCCCGGGTCGACGGAGCGGCGGTGGCCGCGGAGCTGCTGCTCAGCGGTGAGGCCTGACCCTCAACGACCGAGTACGTGGCGCAGCGCCGCCTCCAGCGTCGGGTGACGAAACTGGTGGTGGCTCCCGAGAGCGACCGGTTCGATCCGCTGGCTCGCCAACGCCAGCTCCTCGGCCCCCTCCCTGCCGAGCAGGAGCCGGGGGCCGAGAGTCGGCGTGGGCAGGAGCGCGGGCCGGTGGAGCACGTGCGCGAGGGTCTGGGCGTAGACCCGGCCGGTGACCGGCTCGGGGGCAACCGCATTGACCGGGCCGACGAGCGTCTCGTCGAGGACGGCGCGGTGGTAGATGTCGACTAGGTCGTCGATGCCGATCCAGCTCAGCCATTGGTCGCCGCTCCCGAGCCGGCCTCCCAGGCCGGCCGCGAACAGCGGTCGCTGAAGCCTCAGCGGTCCCCCGGCGGGCGTCTGCACGATCCCGGTCCTCACCTGGACCACGCGGGGCCCGTCCACCCGGCTCGCCGCCTCCCAGTCGGCGACCAGATCGGCGAGGAAGCCCGTGCCCCGCGCCGAGGTCTCGGTGAGGATCTCGTCGCCGCGGTCGGCGCCGTAGATCCCGATCGCGGAGGCGCTGACGAAGGTGCGTACGCCGCTGCGTGCCGCCGCCTCGGCGAGCCGTCGGGTCGGCTCGATCCGGGAGTCGCGGACGGCCGCCTTATGTGCCGCGGTGAAGCGGCCCGCGATCGACGCCCCGGCCAGATGGACGACCGCGTCCACCCCGTCGAGCAGGTCCGAGCCGGGCGCCGACGGATCCCAGCGGCGCTGGTCAGGGCCTACCGGCGCGTGCCGGACCAGCCGGATCACCCGATGCCCACCCGTGGTGAGGAACGGGACCAGGGCCTGCCCGACGGTGCCGCTCGAGCCGGTGACCGCGATGGTGAGCGACCTGCCCGCTGCGTACGTCCTGTGGTGGGCCGCGAGGTCGGCGACCAGCTGATCGTGGCGGTAGCCGAGCATCCGGTCCACCATCCGCCCGAGCACGTTCGTCTCGACCCGGTCGGTGACCAGCGTCGCGTCGCCGTCTGCGGCGAACTCGTGCCGGTGGGTCCACGTCAGCGGCCGCAGCGAGGCGAGCCGGTCGGTGAACAGGTGCGGCGGGTCGTAGGCGTCAGGATCGTGGCGGGCCACCCAGTCCACACCACGGCCGAGCGAGATCACCGCCGTCCCGTCGGCCAGATCGGTCGCCTCCACCCGCACCTCCCCCGGCGTCCACGGCGGCGTCAGCCGGCGGATCGCGCCCGGGCGACGATGCCACCCGAAGACCTCCTCGACCGGCGCCTCGACGCGCGTCGTCAGCGTGTGGACCCGGACCAGCGGGGACGTCATACCTGAAGCCTCGCGCGGATCGGCCGGGCGTACAACCGGCACGCCGTCCGGCCTCAGGCGCTGATGAAGTCCGGCCTCCGGCGTTCGAGGAATGCGGCCCGGCCCTCGGCGAACTGCCGGCCCGTGAGCAGGTCGACCTGGAGGTCGGCCTCGGCCGCGAGTACGCCGTCGAGGCTCTGGTCGGGCTGGGTGAGGATGCGCCTGGTGCCGGCGACCATCGGCCCTGAGAGCTCGGCCAGCCGCGAGGCCAGCTCGACCGCGTGGTCGACGGCGGTGCCGTCGTCGACGACGGTCTCGACCGCTCCGATCCGCTCGGCCTCGGCCGCGTCGAAGGTGCGTGCGGTCAGGAGCAGCTCGCGCGCTCTCCCCTGTCCGACGCGCCGCGGGAGCGTGTAGGCGAGCCCGGTGTCGGGGCCGAGCCCGATCTTTCCGAAGGACGTCGAGAAGGTCGCCGAGCGGCCGGCGACCACCAGGTCGCAGGCGGCTGCCAACGCGAGGCCGAGCCCGTAAGCGCCACCCTCGACCGCAGCGAGGACCGGCCGGTCGCCGGTGACCAGCTGACGTACGACGGCGTTGACGACCTCGAGCCGCTGCCTGGCGACGTCGCGGTCCTGCGACATCGACCGGATGTCGCCGCCCGCGGAGAACACCGAGCCTGCGCCGGTCAGGACGACGGCGCGCGCCTCCCGGTCGGCAGCCCGGAGCGCCGCCAGCAGGTCCAGCCGGTCGGCGAGATCGAGCGCGTTGCGACGCTCGGGACGGTCGAGGGTGAGGATCCGGACGTGGCCACGATCCTCGATCCGGACCGCCCCGGTCCGCAGCTCCTCGCTCACCCCTGGAACTCCTTCACCATCTGCTTGGCGATGATCAGCTTCTGGATCTCGCTGGTGCCCTCATAGAGCCGGAACAGCCGCGCGTCGCGATAGAACCGCTCGACCGGCACCTCGCGCATGTAGCCGAGGCCACCGTGGATCTGGACCGCGCGGTCGGCGATCCGGTCGACCGCCTCGGTGCAGAACAGCTTGCACAGCGACGGTGCCGTCCGGCGGTCGCTGCCGTCGTCCCAGCTGCGCGCGGCCTCGAGGACCATCGCGCGACCGGCGTACGCCTCGGTCCGGCTCTCGGCGAGCATCGCCTGGATCAGCTGGAACTCGGCCAGCTTCTGACCACCTTGGCTGTTGGTCGTGGCGTGACGCAGGCTCTCCTCGATCAGCCGGTCCGCCAGGCCGACGGTCAGTGCCGCGATGTGCAGCCGGCCCTTGGCCAGCGATCGCATCGCCGCGGAGAAGCCCTCGCCCTCGACCTCGCCGACCAGGTTCTCGGCGGGCACCCGGACACCGTCGAGGAAGATCTCCGACGTCACCGAACCGCGCTGGCCCATCTTGTGGTCCTTCGGACCGATGGTGACGCCGGGGGTGTCGGTCGGCACCACGAACACCGAGATGTTCTTCGCGCCCTCGTCGAGGTCGCCGGTGCGGGCGAACACCATCAGCAGGTCGGCCCAGATCGCGTTGGTGATGAAGCGCTTCTGCCCGTTGAGGACGTACGCGTCGCCCTCGCGGACCGCGCGCGTGCGCAGGCCGCTCGGGTCGGAGCCGGCCTCGGGTTCGGTGAGCGCGAACGAGGCCACCAGGTCACCGCTCGCCAGCCCAGGCAGGTACTGCTGCTTCTGCCGCTCGGTGCCGCAGTTGACCAGCACCTGACCGGCGATGCCGTTGTTGGTGCCGAACATCGAGCGGAACGACGGCGTGGCCCAGCCGAGCTCCATCGCCAGCCGGACCTCCTCGGACATGGTGAAGCCGAGACCGCCGTACTCCTCGGGGATGGCATAGCCGAACAGCCCCATGGCCGCGGCCTGCTGCCGGAGCCGGTCGGGGATCTGGTCGGTCTCCTCGATCTCGTCCTCGGCGGTGACGACCTCCTTGCGGACGAACGCGCGGACTGCGTCGAGGATCGACGTGAACTCGTCGGGCTCCATGGTGCTGCTCCTTCGTGCGGGAGGGGTCAAGGCGTGGGAACGGGTACGTCGGTGGGCCGGCCGACCACGCCGCCGGCGGCCAGCCGGTCGATCGCGCCGGTGTCGAGGCCGAGCTCGGCGAGCACGGCGTCGGTGTGGGCACCGAGCTCCGGGATCGCACCCATCGGCAGCTCGACGTCGCGGAACGTCATCGGAGGCAGTACGCCGCGGACCGGCCCGGCAGGAGTGGCGACCTCGCGCCACCGGTCGCGACCGGCGAGCTGCGGGTGCTCGACCAGGCCGGACATGTCGTTGATCTGGGCCGCTGGAACGCCGGCGGCGGCGAGCCGGGCGTCGAGGTCGGCGGTGGCGAACCCACGGGTGTGCTCAGCGACGACCGCATCGCACTCCTCGCGGTGGGCGACCCGCAGCGGGTTGGTGGCCAACCGGGGGTGGTCGGCGAGATCGGGCCGGTCGAAGACGTCGGTCACCAGCGCCCGCCAGCCGCGGTCGTTCTGGACGCCGATCAGGATCTCCCCGTCGGCGGTCGGGTAGGCGTTGTACGGTGCGATCGAGGCGTGGCTGAGCCCCATCCGCGGCACCTGCCGACCGCCGTACATCTGCATGTACATCGGGTGGCCGAGCCACTCGACGGTCGCGTCGAACATCGATACGTCGACGATGCCGCCCTTGCCGGTGCGCTCGCGGCGGAACAGGGCCGCGACGATGGCCTGGCTCGTGTAGAGGCCGGCGGCGATGTCGGAGCTGGGGACGCCGGTCTTGGTCGCCGTCTCCGGGGTACCGGTGATCGAGATCAGCCCGGACTCGGCCTGGATCAGCATGTCGTAGGCCTTGCGGTCCCGCAGCGGGCCGCCGGTGCCGTATCCGGAGATGCCGGCGACGACGAGCTGGGGGTGCCGTTCGGCGAGCTCGTCGGCGCCGAGCCCGAGCCGCTCGGCTGCGCCGGGGGCGGCGTTCTGCAGGAACACGTCGGCGCGCCCGACCAGCTGCCGCGCGAGCTCGGCGCCGTCGGGCGACTTGAGGTCGAGCGCCACCGACTCCTTGCCGCGGTTGAGCCAGACGAAGTGCGAGGCGAGGCCGTGCACGGCGTGGTCGTAGTTGCGGGCGAAGTCGCCCTCGCCCACCCGCTCCAGTTTGATCACGCGGGCACCGAGGTCCGCGAGGTGACGGGTGGCGAGCGGGGCCGCGACGGCCTGCTCGAGGGCGACCACGGTGATGCCCTCCAGCGGCAGCAGGTCGATGGCCATGTCGGTGGTCATGCAGAAAGCATCCCGCGACTTCTTATGCGCGTCCAATACCTAATCCTTGGAGGATTGTTCCCACTGATGCAAGAGTTGTCCCTATGGACCTGCACCATCTCGAGGCCTTCCTGGCCGTCGCCGAGGAGCTCCACTTCGGCCGGGCGGCCGAGCGGCTGCACATCGCCCAGCCACCGCTGAGCCGCACCATCAAGCAGCTAGAGCGCGACCTCGGCGCCCAGCTGTTCGACCGCACCACCCGGAGCGTCCGGCTGACCTCGGCCGGCGAGGCACTGGTCCGGCCCGCCCAGGACGTGCTCGAGGGCCTGCGCACCGCGCGCCGGGCGGTCCGCTCGGCAGGCCGGGGCGAGACCGGCCGGGTCCGGATCGGGTTCGCCGGCCCCTCCTCCCACGTGCTCGTCGGCCAGCTCGGCCGGATCGTCCGCGAGCAGCACCCCGGGATCGAGCTGATGCTGCAGAGCACGACGTACAACTACGAGGCGCTGCGCTCGCTCCAGGACGGCGAGCTCGACCTGGCCATCGCGCGGTGGCGGATCGAGCCGCAGGGTCTGGCACACCGCGTGATCGCGGTCGAGCACTACGTGCTCGCCGTACCCGCCGGCCACCGGCTCGCTGGCCGCGAGGAGGTCAGCATGGCGGAGTGCCGGGACGAACCGTTCGTGGCACTGCCCGCCGACCCGGGCTCCAGCGTGCGCGACGCCTTCATCGAGACGGCCTCCCAGGCCGGTTTCGTGCCCAACATCGTGCAGACCGCGCCGGACAGCTGGACCGCGGTCGCGCTGGTCGCGGCCGGCGTCGGCATCACGTTCACGCTCGACACCGCGATCGCCAACGTGGTGCAGACCGGCATCGAGGTGGTCCGGATCAGCGAGTGCGACCGCCCCACGTTCCAGCAGCTCGCCTGGCGGCAGGAGGACCGGAGCCCGGCGCTGCACGCGGTGCTGCACGCCTCGGAGGAGGCGCTACCCACCCCGGACCTGCCGAACGGCCCGCCCGCCTGACCCACCGGTCAGCAGTCGGCCGAGACCTTCACCAGGCCGACCTGCGACGCGGTGGCGACGTGGCGACCGGCCGCGTCGAAGAGCTCGCCGACGCCGTGGGCACGCCCGTGGGCGATCGACTCCACCCGGCAGTCGAACTGGTGCCAGTCGGTCAGGTCGGAGGCGGCATGGAACGTCAGTGCGTGGGTCAGGCTGAGGATCCGGGCGCCAGGCTTGTGCCGTGCTGATCCGAGCGCCAGGAACGACGCCTCGAGGATGCTCATGTCACTCACGTAGGCGACCAGCGCCGCCCGCAGGACCGGGTCGTCCGGCAGCGGGCCGGTCGCCCGGAAGAAGGTGGTCTGCCGGTCGTTCGGCTCGGCGACGGTGAAGTATGGCGGGGCCACCGCGTGCCTGAAGTGGACCGGCCGCCGGAGCCGCCACCAGGGCGGGATCCGCTCGTCGGAGCCGAACCGGTCGGCCAGGTCCGGCAGCGTCTCGGGGTCGGGCGCGGGCGCCGGCCGGACGGAACTATAGGAGGGCAGGTCGGCACGGACCGTCGCCCATCGCGTGACCGCACTGAAGAGCTCCTCTCCCGCGTCGTCGAGCAGCCGGCTGCGCCGGGTCACCAGCGAGGGAGCGTCCGAGACGACCGTGACCTCCCATTGCAGCGGCCGGTCCGTCGGCACTCCGCCGACGAAGTCGGCCTGCAGGCTGATGATCCGCTGGTCAGCCCCGACACCGCGGCCGGCGGCGACCAGCGCCTGAGCCAGGAGGAGGCCACCGAAGAGCCTGCCGGCGGGATGCTTCTGCGGCTTCCCGGCCCAGTGACTGACCCGGCCCGCCGGGTCGTCGGCACAGCTCAGGTCGAGCAGCTCGAGCAGCTCGTCGAGGGTCACCGCAGCACGGACGTCAGCGATAGGAGAGGCAGGGTCCACCCGGCTCATTGTGCCGTCGTTTGTCATCACTTTCGATATCTGTCTCGAACTATTCATACGTATCCGTCAACAGTGAGCGGCGGAAGAAGTATTGGAGTTCGGCACGCGGCTGGCGGCAGGCTGGGGCCACTGACCAATCCCCGTCCGCCCCTGAGGAGCACCCATGGCCGCGCCCGACAAGGTCACCGATCTCAGCTCGGCGGTGGCCGCCCACGTACGGGACGGCATGACGGTCGCACTCGAAGGCTTCGGCCACCTGATCCCGTTCGCCGCGGGCCACGAGATCATCCGCCAGGGCCGTCGGGACCTGACGTTCTGCCGAATGACCCCCGACCTGCTGGCCGACCAGATGGTCGCCGCCGGCTGCGTCTCCAAGCTCGTGGCCTCGTTCTTCGCCAGCGGCTCGGCGGGCTCCCTGCACGAGGTCCGGCGTCGCGTCGAGAACGCCGACCCGAAACCGCTCGAGGTCGAGGAGTACAGCCACTACGGCATGGTCTGCCGCTACCAGGCAGGCGCCGCCGGGCTGCCGTTCTTCCCGCTCCGCTCGTACGCCGGCAGCGACCTCCCGAAGCTGAACCCGCTGATCCGCAAGGTCTCCGATCCCTACGGCGGCCCGGACATCTACGTCGTGCCGCCCCTGCGCCCCGACGTGACGATCGTCCACGCCCAGCGCGCCGACCGCTCCGGCAACGTTCAGATGTGGGGCATCGTCGGGGCCCAGCAGGAGGCGGCGTACGCGGCCGAGACCGTGATCGCGACCGTCGAGGAGATCGTCGAGGAGGACGTGGTCCGCTCCGACCCGAACCGCACCGTGCTGCCGTCCCACGCGGTCACCGCCGTGGTGGAGTGCCCCGGCGGCGCGCACCCGTCCTACACGCAGGGCCACTACGACCGCGACAACGCCTTCTACCGCGAGTGGACGCCGATCAGCCGCGACCGCGAGGCGGTGCTCGGCTGGCTCGAGGAGTGGGTGCACCAGGTGCCCGACCGCGCCGCCTACCTCGCCAAGCTCGGAGCGGAGCGCTGGGACGGGCTCGGCGTCACTCCTCGGCTCTCGCAGCCCGTCGACTTCGGCCGCCGCCGGGTGGCCGCCCAGGAGGAGGCCTCATGAGCGTCCCGCTCTCGGACGTGGCTCCGTCCAGCACCGAGTTCCTCGCCGCGGTCGCCGCCCGGCAGCTCGTCGGCAAGCACCGGGTCTTCGCGGGTGTCGGGCTGCCGACGCTCGCCGTCGACCTGGCACGGCGCACCGTGAACCCGGACGTCGAGCTGGTCTACGAGTCCGGTGTCTGCGGCGCACAGCCGGAGGGCCTCGCGGAGGGTATCGCCGACTCGGTGCTGGTCTCCGGCGCCGCGGCGTTGCTGAGCATGCCCGCACTCTTCGGCTACGTACTCCAGCGCGGCCATGTCGACGTCGGCTTCCTCGGCGCCGCGCAGGTCGACCGCTGGGGCAGCCTCAACACCAGCTTCATCGGCGACTGGGACCAACCGACCGTCCGGCTCCCCGGCGCCGGCGGCGCCGCCGAGATCATGCCGAACGCCGGCGCGTGCATCGTCGTGCTGCGCCGCCACGACCCCGGCGCCCTCCCCGCGCAGCTCGGCTTCTGCACCTCCCCCAGCCCGGTGCGCGCGTACGAGGAGGACCCCCGGATGGTGCCTCCCGGCCACGGGGTCTCCACCGTGATCACCCCGATGGCGGTGCTGCGCCGCCCCGACAAGCTCGGCGAGCTCGAGATCGGCGAGGTCCACCCCGGCCTCACCGTCGACGACGTCCGCGCCGCCACCGGGTGGGACATCGCCGTCGCCGATGACGTACGCGAGACCGCCCGGCCGACCGTCGAGGAGGTCCGGCTGCTCCGCGACGAGATCGACACGGTGCGGCTCTACCTCCGATGAGCCCGTCCAACCTCACGTACGAACCGCGCCGGTCGGCGTACGTCGCCCTGCTCGCGTGCTCCACGCTCGGCACCCTGTCGAGCACGATCATCAGCGCGCCGATCAACGTGATCGCCCACGCGATCGGGGCCTCGTCGCGCGGGATCGTCTTCGCGGTCAGCGCCTTCACCCTGGCGATGGTCGTCTTCGCCCCGGTCTCGGGCTGGATGTGCCAGCGGTTCGGCTCCCGGCGGGTGCTCGCCGGGTCGCTGCTGTTGATGGTCGCCGCACAGGCGGGCGCGGCGTTCAGCCAGGGGCTCGGTTTCCTGGTCGTGATGCGCGCCCTGCAGGGAGTCGCCTGCTCGGCGGTGCCGCCCGCGATCCAGCAGGTGCTCGGCCGGCACTGGGCCGGCAACCGCGCCCGGGTGATGGCCGCCTGGGCGGCCGCGATCGGCGTCGGCCAGGCGCTCGGCCCGCCCCTCGGCGGGCTGGTCGCCGACACCCTCGGCTGGCGCTGGGTGTTCATCACCCACGCCTCGCTCAGCGCCGTCCTGCTGGTGCTGTGCCTGACCGTGGTGCCCGACGTGCCCGCCTCGTACGCTCCGCTCCACGTCAGCGGGATGGCGACGCTCCTGGTCGGGATCGGCGCGCTCGTCGGCGCCGTCAGCTGGCTCGGGCAGCACGGCGGGATCGCGGTGGCCGCGGGGATGGCGGCCGTGGGTGTGCTCGCCCTGGCCGTGCACACCCAGCTCGGGCGCACCAGCGCCGGACCGTTCGTCCCACCCGGCCTCCTCACCGAGCGGAGGTTCGTCGCGAGCACCATGGCCGCCGGCACGGTGATGGGCTGCCTCGGTGTCGCGATCGTCGCCACTCCCCTGCACCTGGGCCGCGACCTCGGCCTGGGCCCGGGGCACATCGGCATCACCATGCTCGCGCTGGCTCTGGCGATGACGCTCGCCGCGCCGCTCTCCTCCCGGGTCACCGAACGGTTCACCGCCCGGCGCACCCTGCGCGGCGGGCTGGTGCTGCTCGCGCTCGGCCTGCTCGCCCTCCCCCTGGCCGCGACCGCCTCCGGGCCCGGCACGATCGTCACGCTCACCGTGGCCGCGCTCGTGCTGACCGGCGCGGCGATCGGCGTCGTCCAGGCGACCTCCGCGCTCGGTCTGATGACCTCGCCGGCCGCCGCCGATGGTGTCGCGCTCGGCCTCCACAACATGCTCCGCTTCACCGGCCTCGCCGTCGGCTACTCCTGGGTCGCGATCGCCTACCCGACCGGAAACCTCTCCCTGGTCTACGGCGTCCCGGTCGCCGCGGTCGCCCTGACCTGGGCGATGGCCGGCCCCTCGGCCCCGTCCTCCGAGCCCTCCGCAGAAAGGGTGTTCCATGACCACCGCTGACCCCACGCCTGACCCCGCTCCCGGACCGCTCGCGGGTCTGCGGGTGGTCGAGGTGTCCAGCTTCGTCGCCACGCCGCTGTGCGGCACCACCCTGGCGCAGCTCGGCGCGGAGGTGATCCGCGTCGAGCCGCTCGAAGGTGCGCCCGACCGGACTCGCTGGCCGCTGAGCGACGACGGCGCCAGCCTCTACTGGAACGGGCTCAACCCCGGCAAGAAGGCCATCGCCGTCGACTGCACCCACCCGGAGGGGCGGCAGCTGGTCGCGGACCTGGTCGTCTCGGGCGGCCCGTCCGGCGGCATCGTCGTCACCAACACCGAGCGCTGGTCAGAGCTCGGGTACGCCGCGCTGCGCGCCCGCCGCGACGACGTCATCCATGTGCTCCTCACCGGCCGTCACGACGGCGGGACCGCCGTCGACTACACCGTGCAGGCCGGCACCGGCTTCCCGCTCGTGACCGGCCCGGAGGACCATGCGGCGCCGGTGAACGGCGTGGTGCCGGCGTGGGACCTCGCGGCCGGCCTCCACCTCGCGACCGGTCTGCTCGCCGCCGAGCGCCGGCGCGCGGTCACCGGCGAGGGCGCCGAGGTACGGGTCGCGTTGGAGGACGTCGCCCTCGCGGCCGCCGGCAACCTCGGCTATCTCGCCGAGGCGCAGCTGCGGCCTACAGGCGAACGGGGCTCGATCGGCAACCACGTCTACGGCACCTTCGGCCGCGATTTCACCACCGCGGACGGCGACCGCTTCATGCTGGTGGCCCTCACCCCACGGCAGTGGTCGGACCTGCTGGGCATCACCGGCCTCGCCGAGGCGGTGGCCGCGCTGGCCCGCGCGCTCGATGCCGACTTCTCCGACGAGGGCGCGCGGTTCCGGCACCGCACCGTGCTCGGCGGCCTCATCGCCGCCTGGTTCGAACAGCACGACACCGCGTACGTCACGAGGGCGCTGTCGGAGACCCGGATCCTGTGGTCGCCCTACCGCAGCTTCCGCGACCTCGCCGCCGACGACGCCCGGCTGCTGCGCGAGCACCCGCTGTTCTCGACGATCACCCAGCCCGGCGTGGGCGAGCTGCTCGCCCCGGGCGCACCGGTCACCATCGACGGCCGCCGGAGCGCCCCCCGGCCCGCACCCGCCGTCGGGCAGGACACCGGCGAGGTGCTCGCCGGCACCCTCGGACTGGCCACCGAACGGCTCGACGACCTGCTGAGCCGCGGCGTCATCGGCACCCGGGAGGTGGTGGCGCGATGAGCACCGCCGAGATCGCCGAGGCAGCACGCACCTGGCTGTTCGTCCCCGGGGACCGACCGGAGCGGTTCGCCAAGGCTGCCGCCGCAGGCCCCGACGTCGTGGTCGTCGACCTCGAGGACGCTGTTTCCCCGGCCCACAAGGACGCGGCCCGTGCCCACGTCACCGACTGGCTCCCCCGAGCAGGCGTCACCGTCGCCGTGCGTGTCAACGCCGCCGGCACCACCTGGCACGACGCCGACGTCGCCACGCTCGCCGCATTCGCCGGACCGTCGCTGGTGGTGCTCCCGAAGGCCGACAGCCCCGAGACCGTGGCGGACGTCCTGGCCGCGCTTCCCGACGGCTCCGCCGTCGTGGCGCTGGTCGAGACCGCGCTCGGCGTCACGCGCGCCATCGACCTGGCCCGCTCCCCCGGAGTCGTACGCCTGGCCTTCGGCAGCTACGACCTGGCCGCCGAGCTCGGGGTCGATCCCGACCACGCACCCGCCCTCGCGCCCGCGCGCGGCAACCTGGTCCTCGCCTCCGCCGTCGGCGGCCTGGCCGGCCCGGTCGACGGGGTCACCGGCGACGTACGCGATCACGAACGGCTGACTGCCGACGTCACCGCGGCCGCCGCCCTCGGGTTCGCCGGCAAGCTCTGCATCCACCCCGGCCAGGTGGCCCCCGCCGCCGCGGCCCTGGCACCCAGCCCCGACGAGGTCGCCTGGGCCGAACGCGTCCTGGCCGACGCGACCGAGGACGGCGTCGCCCTCGTCGACGGCCGGATGGTCGACGCCCCCGTCGTAGCCCGCGCCCGCCGCATCGTCTCCCTCAACCGACCCACCCCAGGAGCAGCCAGATGAGCAGCCTGACCCCCGACGAGCAGGACATGGTCCGGCTCGTCGCCGACTTCGTCGACGAGCGCGTACGCCCCCGGGTGCGCGAGTTCGAGGCGGACGACGTCTACCCCGAGGAGCTCATCGAGGAGATGAAGAAGCTCGGCTTCTTCGGCCTCCTGGTGCCCGCCGAGCACGGCGGCGTCGACGTGAGCACGGCCTGCTTCGCGCGGGTCACCGAGGAGCTCGCCCGTGGCTGGATGAGCCTGGCCGGCGCGATCGGCGGACACTCGGTGATCAGCTATCTGGTCCGCCACTTCGGGACCCCGCAGCAGCAGGAGTCCTACCTGCCCCGGATGGCCGACGGCAGCCTGCGCGCCACGATGGCGCTGACCGAGCCGTCCGGCGGCAGCGACCTGCAGGGCATGCGTACGTTCGCCGACACCGACGGCGACGAACTGGTCATCACCGGCTCGAAGACCTGGATCTCCAACGCCCAGCACGCCGGCCTGATCGGGCTGCTCTGCATCACCGACCGCTCCGCCTCGCCCGCGCACCAGGGCATGAGCGTGGTGCTGGTCGAACCCGGCGACGGGCTCACCGTCTCGGGCAAGATCCCCAAGCTCGGCTACCGCGGCGTCGAGGCCTGTGAGCTCACCTTCGACAGGATGCGGGTGCCCGCGACCGCGGTGCTCGGCGGCACACCCCACCTCGGCTGGGGCCACATGATGCGCGGCCTCGAGGTCGGTCGGATCCAGGTGGCGGCCCGCGCCGTCGGCGTCGGCCAGGCCGCGCTCGACGACGCGCTCTCCTACGCCCAGACCAGGGAGAGCTTCGGCAAGCCGATCTGGAAGCACCAGTCGGTCGGCAACCTGCTCGCCGAGATGGGCACCAAGATGCGCGCCGCCCGGCTGATGACGATCGACGCGGCCGAGCGGCTCGACGCCGGCGACCGCGCCGACATGGAGGCCGGGATGGCCAAGCTCTTCGCCTCGGAGGCGGCCATGCAGGTCGCCCTCGACGCGGTGCGGGTGCACGGCGGCTACGGCTACTCCAAGGAGTACGACGTGGAGCGCTACTTCCGCGACGCCCCGCTGATGATCGTCGGCGAGGGCACCAACGAGATCCAGCGCAACGTGATCGCCGCCCAGCTGGTGGCGCGCGACCAGAAGGGAAAGAACTGACATGGCACTTCTCGAGAACCGGACCGCGGTCATCACCGGAGGCGCGCAGGGCATCGGCCTCGCCGTCGCCGAGCGCTTCGTGGCGGAGGGGGCCCGCGTGGTGCTCGCCGATCTCGACGGCGCCGCCGCCGAGGCCGCGGCCAAGGAGCTCGGCCCGGACGTGGCCACCGGCGTGGCCTGCGACGTCGTGAGCGGCGAGGACGTGGAGCGCGCGCTGGAGACGGCGGTCGCGACGTACGGCTCGCTCGACATCGTCGTCAACAACGCCGGCATCACCCGGGACGCGACGATGCGCAAGATGACCGAGGACCAGTTCGACCAGGTCATCGCCGTGCACCTCAAGGGCTGCTGGCACGGCACCCGGCTCGCCGCCGCCCGGATGCGCGAGCAGAAGTCTGGCGCGATCGTGAACATCTCCTCGATCTCCGGAAAGGTCGGCATGGTCGGGCAGACCAACTACTCGGCCGCGAAGGCCGGCATCGTCGGGCTGACCAAGGCCGCGGCCAAGGAGATGGCCCACCACGGGGTCCGGGTCAACGCGATCCAGCCGGGGCTGATCCGCTCGGCGATGACCGAGGCGATGCCGCAGCGGATCTGGGACGAGAAGATGGCCGAGATCCCGATGGGACGCGCCGGCGAGCCGGCCGAGATCGCCGACGTCGCGCTCTTCTACGCCTCCTCGCTCTCCTCCTACATGACCGGCACGGTCGCCGAGGTGACCGGCGGAAGGTTCATGTGACCTGGCGGCCACGCCGGGCGACGTCGGTCGAGACCCTCGACGCGGGGCCGGCCGCCGCCCTCGGCGCTCTCCTCGACAGCGGCTCTCCGGTGCCCGCCGCCGGGGACGTACTCCCGCCGTTGTGGCACTGGGTGGCGCTTCCGCGCTGGCCGGTGTCGTCGGTCATCGGCGTCGACGGTCACCCGCGCCGCGGCGACTTCCTGCCGCCGATCGACCTGCCTCGGCGGATGTTCGCCGGCGGCGAGGTGACCTTCCACGGCGACCTCCGGGTCGGCACCGAGGTCGTCCGCGAGTCCGAGGTCGTCTCGGTCGAGGAGAAGTCGGGTCGCAGCGGCCGCTTGGCGATCGTCACGGTGGTCACCCGGCTGGTCGACACCGGCCGGGACGATCTGCTCGTGGAGGAGCGGCAGGACCTGATCTACCGCGATGCCGCGCCGGCGCCGACGTCGTTCCCTGACCCCGAGCCCGCCTCGGCGATCGCACCGGCCGGCCCAGCGCTGGTCGCCGAGGACGACGGCTGGCGGTTCGTCACCGATCCGACTCTGCTCATGCGGTTCAGCGCGGCGACCGCCAACCCGCACCGGATCCACTACGACTGGCCCTACGCCACCCGGGTCGAGGGCTATCCCGGGCTGGTCGTGCACGGCCCGCTCTCGACCCTGGTGCTCGCCGAGGCTCTTCGGCTGGCCCACCCCGACCGCGTCGTACGCCACCTGCGGCATCGCAACACCGCTCCCCTGTTCTGTGGCGACCCTGCCCAGGTCCAGGTCGACCGCTCCAACCCCGACACAGCGCCCGACTCTGTCGAGGTCGCGCTGCGGCGCCCCGACGGCACCGCGCTGGTCGGCCTGACGGCCGAATTGGCCACCCTCATCCCGAAAGGCACCAACCATGAGTGACACCGCCCGCGACGTGGTCATCTGTGAACCCGTCCGCACCCCGATCGGCCGCTACGGCGGCGTCTTCAAGGACCTGAGCCCGGTCGACCTCGGCGTCACCGCGCTGCAGGGACTGCTCGCCCGCACCGGCATCGACCCGGAGCGGATCGACGACGTCATCCTCGGCCACTGCTACCCCAACGCCGAGGCACCGGCGATCGGCCGGGTGGTCGGACTCGACGCCGGGCTCCCGGTCACCGTCGGCGGTCAGCAGGTCGACCGTCGCTGCGGCTCCGGGCTCCAGGCCGTCGCCAACGCAGTGATGCAGGTGGCCTCCGGTGCCAGCGAGATCGTGGTGGCCGGCGGCGCCGAGTCGATGAGCAACGTCGCGTTCTACTCCCTCGACATGCGCTGGGGCGGCGCACGCACCGGCGTACAGATCCACGACGGCCTCACCCGCGGCCGGCAGACCCCGGGCGGCCGGTTCCACCCGGTGCCCGGCGGCATGCTCGAGACCGCCGAGAACCTGCGCCGGGAGTACGCCATCGGCCGCGAGGAGCAGGACCGGCTCGCCGTCAGCTCCCACCAGCGCGCCGTCACCGCCCAGCAGAGCGGTGTCTTCGCCGAGGAGATCGTGCCGGTCACCGTCCCGTCCCGGAAGGGCGATGTCGTCGTCGACACCGACGAGCACCCGCGCGCCGACACCACTCTCGAGTCGCTCGCGAAGCTGCGGCCGATCCTCGGCTCCTCCGACCCCGAGGCGACCGTGACCGCCGGCAACGCCAGCGGCCAGAACGACGCCGCCGCCATGTGCCTGGTCACGACCGCCGACCTCGCCGAGAGCCTCGGCCTACGGCCGCTGGTCCGGCTCGTGTCCTGGGCCGCCGCCGGCGTACGTCCTGACGTGATGGGCATCGGCCCCGTCCCCGCCACGGAGGCGGCCCTCGCCAAGGCCGGTCTGACCCTGGCCGACATCGACGTCATCGAGCTCAACGAGGCCTTCGCCGCCCAGGCGCTGGCGGTGATGCGGGAGTGGAAGTTCACCGACGAGGACCTCGAGCGCACCAACGTCCACGGATCCGGCATCTCCCTCGGCCACCCCGTCGGCGCGACCGGCGTACGGATGCTCGGCACGCTCGCCCGCGAGCTGCACCGCCGCGAGGCCCGCTACGGCCTCGAGACCATGTGCATCGGCGGCGGCCAGGGCCTCGCCGCCGTCTTCGAGCGGGTGGTCTGATGCGTACGTTCACCTCGGTCGCGGCGATCGAGGCTGCTGTCGGCGAGGAGCTCGGCACCACCGACTGGGTGCAGATCACCCAGGAGCGCGTGGACCGCTTCGCGGAGCTCACGGGCGACCAGCAGTGGATCCACGTCGACGTCGAGCGCGCCACCGCCTCGTCCTTCGGCGGCACCATCGCGCACGGCTACCTCACGCTGTCGATGCTGCCGGCCTTCGCCGCCGAGCTCTACACGATCGATACCGGCTCCGCCCGGCTCAACTACGGTCTCGAGAAGGCGCGGTTCCCCGCGCCGGTCGAGGTCGGCACGAAGATCCGGGCCACGCCGCGGATCAAGGAGCTCCGGGCGGTCCCGGCCGGGACTCAGGTGCTGGTCGCCTGGACCGTCGAGGCGGAGGGCACCGAGCGACCGGTCTGTGTCGCGGAGAGCATCACGCTGGTCCTGCCCTGACGCCTCACGAATGCCGCCGATCCTCCCGTCGGGAGATCGGCGGCCTTGGCATGCCCGGAGCATCATTGGGCTCACGAGTGATGTCAATGCCATCTAGATTTGGTGTTGGACGTGCAATGGCGCGGGTTCCTAGTGTGAACGCGGTCACACAGCATTCCGGTGCGTGACGACACACAACCCCCGGAGGAGCAGTCCCCATGACCCAGTCAACGCGCGTCCCCGACGAACGGATGGCCCGCAAGGCGGGCATCGCCGCGTTCGTCGGCACCACCATCGAGTGGTACGACTTCTACATCTACGGCACCGCGTCCGCTCTGGTCTTCGGGCCACTGTTCTTCAGCAACGCCGAGCCCGCGGTCGCGACCCTGCTCTCCTTCGCGACGTTCGCCGTGGGCTTCCTGACCCGGCCGCTCGGCGGCGTGGTCTTCGGCCACCTCGGCGACCGGATCGGCCGCAAGCGCTCCTTGATCCTGACGCTGCTGCTCATGGGCGTCACCACGGTCGGCGTCGGCCTGCTGCCGACACACGCGGCCATCGGTGCCGCCGCGCCGGTGCTGCTGATCGTGCTCCGGCTGCTGCAGGGCCTCGCCGTCGGCGGCGAGTGGGGCGGCGCGGTGCTGATCGCGACCGAGCACACCCGCCCCGACCGCGGCTTCCTGTTCGGCGCCTTCGCCCAGCAGGGCTCCCCCGCCGGCCGGATCCTGGCCACCCTCAGCTTCCTCGCTGTCACCGGCCTGCTCCCCGACGACGCTCTTCTCGAGTGGGCCTGGCGACTGCCGTTCCTGGCGTCGGCCGCGCTGGTCGTGGTCGGGCTCGTGATCAGGCTCAGCCTCGAGGAGTCCCCGGCGATGAAGGACCTCCACGAGCGCAACGAGGTCGTCCGGGTCCCGGTGATCGAGCTGTTCCGCAACAACTCCCGCGAGCTGACCCTCGGTGTCTTCGGCATCCTGTGCGTCTTCGTGGTCGTCTACGCCCGCGACACCTTCGCACTCTCCTGGGCCACCACTCACCTCGGCTTCGAGAAGGACTCCTTCCTCACCATCATCCTGATCGCCAGCGTCGTGCAGTTCTTCGTGCAGCCGTTCGGCGCGGTGCTCGCAACCCGCTGGAACCCGCGCACCCTGGTCACCGTCCTGCTCGCCCTCGAGATTCCCGCGCTCGCGCTGATGTTCGTGCTGATGGGCACCGGGAACTGGACCCTCGCGATGATCGGCGCGGTGATGGCGACCATCCCCGACGTGATGTTCTACGCGGTCATGGCGGGCATGCTCGCCCAGGCCTTCCCTGCCCGGGTCCGCTACACCGGCATCTCGGTCACGTACGGCCTCTCCGGCGCGCTGTGCGGGACTACGCCGATGATCCTGCAGTGGCTCCTCGACACCTCCGGCAGCATCGCCGTGCCAGTCGCCTTCGGAGTCGTGACCACCGTGATCTCCCTGGTGTGCTCCCGCGCGCTGCTCGGCCGCGGCGCCGCCGAGGCCGAGAACTCCGAAGAGTCCACGACGGTGACCGCGGCACGCTGAGCCGCGGTCACCACCGGATCGTCACCGGCCGTCGCCCAGCGAGCTACGCGCGAGCTGGGCGACGCGTTGGTTGCTCAGCCCGGCGGCGGCAGATCCACCGTGTACGCGACCCCGCCATCGATGTCCCTGAGTCGTACGGACATCACCTGCGAGCCGCTGTCGATGCTGACCTCGCCGAAGTACTGGTACCCGAATCCGGGGTTGTTGACCTCGAGCGAGGGTGCGCCCTGAGAGAAGACGACCTCGGGCCCGAAGGTGCTGTCGACCGGGTTGGGCTCGGGCTCGACCCCGACCGCGGCGTTGAGCGGTCCGGAGACGAACTCCCAGAACGGGTCGAAGTCGGTGAAGGCGGCACGCGAGGGCTGGTAGTGGTGCGCCGCGGTGTAGTGCACGTCGCCGGTGAGCCAGACCATCCCGGTGATCCGGTTCCGCTTGGCGTACGACAGGAGCTCGGCGATCTCGAGCTCCCTGCCGAGCGGGTTGCCGTGGTCGCCTTGGGCAAGCGCCTCGACCGCCGCGCCGTCGGGGACGACGAGGCTGAGCGGCATGTCCGCGGCGATCACCTTCCACGTCGCGCGCGAGACCCTCAGCTGCTCCTTGAGCCAGGCGAGCTGCCGGCGGCCGAACACGCCGCCGTCGCCGACCGTCTCCAGGCCGGGAGTGTTCGGGTCCTTGTACGAGCGCATGTCGAGCACGAACACGTCGAGGAGCTCGCCGTAGCGCTGGACCCGGTAGATGCGTCCGTCGTCGCTGCCGGTGCGGGTCGGCAGATACTCGTGGAACGCGCGCCGGGCCCTGGCGGCGAGCACGTCGACCCGCTTCTCCGTGTAGCGGGAGTCATCGAGGATCTCCCCCGGGTACCAGTTGTTGATGACCTCGTGGTCGTCCCAGGAGTTGATCTGGGCGACCTCGGAATTGAACCGGCGCAGGTTGTCGTCCAGCAGGTTGTACCGATAGTTACCCCGATACTCGTCGAGGGTCTCGGCGACCTTCGACTTCGCCGGGGTGACGAGGTTGCGCCACACGGTGCCGTCCGAGAGCGGCTTCTCGCTCGGGATCACGCCGTCGGCGTAGATCAGGTCTCCGGAGCAGAGGAAGAAGTCCGGCGAGAGCCGTCGCATCGACTCGAAGATCCGGTAGCCACCTCGGGACGGGTTGATCCCCCATCCCTGACCACCGAGGTCGGCGGACCACACGAAGCGGATGTCGGAGCTCCCGACGGGTGCCGTACGCAGCCGCCCGACCTGCGGCTCGCCGGTCACGCTGTCGTCGTCGGGATCAGCGAGGACGACGCGGTAGTGGACGTCCTTTCCGGCGGGAAGGCCTCGCAGGAGGGTCTTCCCGGTCAGGTCGGTCCGGGTGTCGAGAAGCGGACCTCGTACGCGACGAATCTTCCGGAACGTCTCCGTCGGGCTGATGTCGACGTACATCCGGGCGATGCGGTCGGCGCGCGCCCAGACGACGGCGGCCGAGGCCGACACGTCACCGGACTGGACGCCGTCGGTGAGCATCGGACGCCCGGATCGCGCCAGAAGCGGCGTCGCGGCGGAGCGAGCGGGCAGCAGCAGGGCAGACCCGGCAGCAGCTCCACCGAGGAGAAGAGAACGGCGGCCGAGAGAACCGATGGGCGAGGGCTGGGGCATGGCGACTCCGTGCGGGTCAGGGGAAGAGTGAGGTCACCGCACATCGGTGCGGCTGCGGAGAAGCCGATCAGCGCTCGGTGTCGCTCCGATGAACCGATCCGACAACGGCTCCTCACAGAGCGTCTCCGCGTACCCACGGCCCACGCCATACCTGTCGTTGACCTGCGCTGATTGGGTTCCGGCATCGATCGATCGAAAGACCCGAACGATTCATCGAAGCGACACGCTCCATTGACCGGCGCGCGCCACGCTCATCGCGACTCTCCTGGAGGCGAGATGGACATCAGGCTGCTGGAGTCGTTCCTGGCGATCGCCGAGGAGCGTCATTTCGGACGCGCCGCAGCCAGGCTGCACCTCGCCCAGCCGACCCTGAGCCAGCACCTCCAGCGGCTCGAACGGACGGTGGGCGCGAAGCTGGTCGAGCGATCCTCACACGCCGTGGACCTCACCGACGCCGGACGTGCCTTCGAGCCGGATGCGCGTGCCGTTCTCGCCCACCTCGGCAAGGCGACGAGATCCGCCCGCGATGCCGTCGAGGGGCATGCCGGATCCCTCGGGGTGGGATTCAACTTCCCGGCCGGGCATCACGTGCTCCCGGCCGCGCTCCGCAGGCTGAAACAGGGGCACCCGGGGATCCGGGTCGACCTCGAGGAGCTGCGCTCCGGCCCCCAGCTCACGGCCCTGGCAGAACGCCGACTCGACGTGGGCCTGGTCTACGGACGCCCGACGGCACCCGACCTCCGGTCCCACCACCTGATGACACTGCGCCTGTGCGGCGTGGTCGGACCGACCCATCAGTGGGCCCACCGGCCGGCCGCACCGTTCGCGGAGCTCGCTCGGCACCCGTGCGTCATGTTCGGGCGCGGCCAGTCTCCCGCCATGTACGACGTCATCCAGCAGGCCTCGGCACAGGCCGGTATCGAGCTGGACATCGCGGAGACGGCGGACGACCCGGCAGCGACCGGAGTCCTCGTCAGCGCACACCAGCTGATCACCTTCGCCTCGGAGTCACGCGCCGTCCTGCTCGCCCGCTCGGGCGCCGGCCTCACCCCGGTCCGGTTGCACAGCCCTGTGCCGATGCTGGACCTGTACGCCGCCTGGCACGCCGACAACGACTCGCCGCTCCTGACGCTGTTCCTCGATGCCCTCAGGACCGGCCCGGCACGTACCTGATGCTCGCTGATGTGCGTCGCGGCACGACTGCAACATGATCGAAACCCACGGCGACTAGCGTGCAGTCATGACGCGGGTGATCGAGCAGCAGTCTCGGGTGATCCACGGGTACAAGCGCGCGTACCGCATCGGCGGTGACGGCTCCGCGATCATGTTCATCCACGGGATCGGCGACAGCTCACGGACCTGGGACGACGTCCTGCCCATGTTCGCCGAGAATCACCTGGTCATCGCGCCCGACCTGCTCGGTCACGGCGATTCCGACAAGCCGCGCGCCGACTACTCGATCGGAGGGTTCGCCAACGGCATGCGCGACCTCCTGTCCGTGCTCGACGTGGAGCGAGTCACCCTCGTCGGCCATTCGCTCGGCGGCGGCGTCGCGATGCAGCTCGCCTACCAGTACCCGCAGCTGGTCGAGCGGATCGTGCTGGTGTCCAACGGCGGCTCCGGGCGCGGTGTCTCGACCTGGCTGCGACTCGCGACCCTGCCGTTGGCGCCGGAGCTGCTCATGCTGTTGCAGCTGCCGGTCTCGCGGACCTGGCTGTCCGCCGGCCTCGGTCTGCTGCGCCGCATCGACCACGACCTCGGCGTCGACGCTCTGGATCTGGCCAGGATCGTCGACACCCCGCCCGACAGTCACTCGCGCCAGGCGTTCGCCCGAACACTGCGCGCCGTCGTCGACTGGCACGGCCAGGTCGTCACGATGCTCGATCGCTGCTATCTGGCCTCGAACATCCCGATGCTGATGATCTGGGGCGACCGCGACGGCGTCATCCCCTACCGCCACGCCGCACAGGCGCAGGCGGCGATGCCGCAGGCGACGCTCGAGGTTTTCGAGGGCGCCGGCCACTTCCCGTTCCGCTCCGACCCCGGGCGCTTCGTGATGGCCGTCGAGCAGTTCATCCGGAGCACCGAGCCGGCGACTTGGGACCAGCACGGATGGCAGACGCGGCTGCGCAACGGCCCCGAACCGGGAGACCATCTTCATACGTGGACGGGCATCTGACCCGCGCACTACTCTGCGGACATGAACGACGTTGCCGCGCCTGATGCCACCACCGGAGGGGTGCGCGAGGTGAAGTCCGCCGCCCGCACGGTGGAGATCCTCGAGTTCCTCGCCGCGCGCCAGAACCGCCCGGTGCGGCTGCGCGAGCTGAGCGAGGCGCTCGGGGTTCCCCGCAGCAGCCTGCACGCCCTGCTCCGTACGCTCGCCAAGCACGGCTGGGTACGCAGCGACGCCACCGGCACGCTCTACGGCATCGGTATCCGGGCCCTTCTGGCCGGCACCAGCTATCTCGACACCGACCCCTACCTCCCCCAGGTGACCCCGTTCCTCGTCGAGCTCCGCGAGAAGCTCGACGAGACCTTCCACTTCGGCCGCCTCGACGGCACCGACGTGGTCTACCTCGCCACCCGAGAGTCCTCGCAGTACCTCCGCCCCTACAGCCGCGTCGGCCGCAGGCTCCCGGCCTACTCCACCTCCCTGGGCAAGGCGGTCCTGGCCGCGCAGCCCGAGGACGAGGTCGCCGACCACCTGCCGGCCGAGCTCGCGCCGCTCACCCCGCACACGTTCACCGACCGCGGCGCGCTGGCCGACGAGCTCGAGGCGACCCGCCGGCGCGGCTACGCGATCGACAACGAGGAGAACACCCTCGGGCTGCGCTGCATCGCGGTCGCCCTGGACTACGACGAGCCGGTCTCCGACGCGATCAGCGCCTCCATCCCGATCGCCCGGCTCACCCCGGAGCGGGAGGCCGAGGTCATCGCCGCCCTGCGCCAGGCGGCGGACCGGATCGTCCGTGTGGTCGGCCCGATCCGCAACTCTCTCACCTGGACCTGACCTCATATATCGAACCTTGTCCACGGATGTAGACGCATGACACAATCGCGGACGTGCCCTCCACCTCTCCCACCACGCCGCTGAACGTGCTGGTGACCGAGCCGATCATGGCCCGGTTCACCGACGTACTGACCCGGACGGGCGCCTCACCGCACCAGTGGACGTTCGCCTGGGGAGACGACCCCCGGCTCGCCGAGGCCGCCGCGGCCGCCGACGTCCTGGTCTGCTCCTCGACGACGCCGGAGCTGCTGGCCACGATGCCCCGGCTCCGGCTGGTGCACGTGACCGGTGCCGGCGTGGACCGGATCCCGCTCGCGGCGTTGCCCGCTGACGTACGTCTGGCCAACACCTTCCACCACGGACGCTCCATCGCGGAGCACGTGATGATGGTGTCGATGATGCTGCTGCGCGGCGTCCTGCGGTCCGAGGCCGACATGCGCCGCGGCGTGTGGAGCAACGCGATCGTCTCCGGCGACTACCCCTTCGGCGGCGTACTGGCCGGCCACACCCTGGGGATCGTCGGCTTCGGCGAGATCGGCTCCAGCGTGGCCCGGCTCGGCTCCGCGATGGGGATGAGGGTCCGAGCCGTACGCCGCAACCCCGACGCCCCGCTGCCCGAGGGCGTCGAGCTGGACTGGGTCGGGCCCGACTCGGCCCTGCACGACCTGCTGGCCGCCTCCGACGTGGTCGTCGTGACCGTGCCGCTGAGCGATGCGACCCGCGGGCTCATAGATTCCGCCGCCCTCGCCGCGATGCGGCCGAGCGCCGTGCTGGTCAACGTCGCCCGCGGCGCTGTCGTCGACGAGCAGGCGCTCCACGACGCGCTCACCGCCGGCACGATCGCCGGCGCCGGCATCGACGTGTGGTGGCGCAACCCCCGCGACCCCGACTCTCCGCCGCCCTCGCACCTCGACTTCACCGAGCTGTCCAACGTCGTGCTGACGCCGCACCAGTCGGGGCACACCGCGGAGGTGTTCGCCGGCCGCGCACAGGACATCACCGACAACGTCGACGCGCTCGCCGACGGCCGGCCGCTGCGCAACCCGGTGACCAGGAGCTAGCCGAAGAGCTGGTCGGCCACCAGCACGACGGCGCCGAAGATCGACACCGCGATCGCCGTACGCCGCAGCCGCACCGGCGACATCACCCGGTTGAGCAGCAGCGACAGCCCCCATCCGACGAACGGTGCGGGCACGAGCGCCGCGGTGACCAGCAGGGTGCGCTGGTCGACGGACCCGGTGGCGGCCAGCGCGAGGAACGACAGCACCGAGCCGACGAGGAAGAACGAGCTCATCGAGCTGCGCAGCACCGCACCGTGCTTCTGCTGCCAGACCAGCGCCATCGGCGGGCCGCCGATCGAGGTGGCGGTGCCGAGCAGCCCCGAGGCCGCGCCCGCGGTGACGAGGTTGCGGCGTACCGGCCGCGGCTGCCAGCCCAGCGAGTTGAGGGCGACGCCGACCAGCACGACGCCGGCCAGCAGCAGGGCGAGACCCCGCTCGGGCAGCGCCGCGACGAGCAGCGCGCCCGCGATCGTCCCGGGCACCCGGCCGAACAGCGCCCACCCGGTGCCACCGAGGTCGATGTGCTGCCGTTCGGTGACGACGACCATGACCGTGACCACGAAGGCCAGCATCACCAGCGTCCCGGGCAGCAGCCCCGGATCGACCAGGGCGACGACCGGGGCGGCGAGCATGCCCATGCCGAAGCCGATGGAGGCCTGGAGCGCCGAGGCCAGGACAACGGCGACGGCCACGATCGCGAAGGACCCGAGCGAGAGCCCCATCAGCCCGCCTGGGCCGCGGCCAGCTCCTGCTCGTTCGCCCCCAGTGGATGGAAGCACTCCGCCGTGTGACCGCCGTCGACCGGGTCGATGGCGAGCGGCGGGAGGGCGGTGGCGCACTCGTCGGTCGCCTTCCAGCAGCGGGTCCGGAACCGGCAGCCGGACGGCGGGTTGAGCGGCGAGGGAATCTCGCCGGACAGGATGATCTGCTCGCGCCGGCGCTCGTGGTCGAGCGAGGGCGCGGCCGAGAGGAGCGCCCCGGTGTAGGGGTGCTGGGGCCGCTCGAACGTCGACTCGGTCTCGCCCTGCTCGACGATCCGGCCCAGGTACATCACCACGACCCGGTCGGCGACGTGCCGCACCACCGACAGGTCGTGCGAGATGAACAGGTACGCCACCCCGAGCTCCTGCTGCAGGTCGTTGAGCAGGTTCAGCACCTGTGCCTGCACCGACAGGTCGAGCGCGGAGACCGGCTCGTCGCAGACGATCACGTCGGGGTTGAGCGCGAGCGCGCGGGCGATCCCGAGACGCTGCCGCTGGCCGCCGGAGAACTCCTGCGGATACTTCCCGGCGTCACCAGGCCGCAGCCCGACGAGATCCAGTAGCTCGCGCACCCGGGCCGCCCGCTCACGCGAGGTCTTGTGCAGACCGGTGTGCGTACGCCACGGCTCGCTCACGATGTCGCCCGCCGACATCCTGGCGTTGAGCGAGGCGAACGGGTCCTGGAACACCATCTGCACCCGGCGCCGGAACGCCAGCAGGTCGGCGCCCCTGGTCGTCGTCGGGTCGACCCCGTCGAAGCGTACGGAGCCACCGTCGGGGGTCTCCAGCATGAGCAGCGTGCGGGCCAGCGTGGACTTGCCGCAGCCGGACTCCCCCACCAGGCCGAGCGTCTCGCCCCGGTGCAGGTCGAGGGTGACGCCGTCGAGAGCTCGCAGCTCCTTGCGCTTTCCGGCGTGGCGTACCGGGAAGATCTTGGTGAGGTCGCGGACCTCGAGAAGCGGTGCATCGCTCATCGGTTCACCTCGTCAGGGAAGTGGCAGGCGGACAGGTGGCCAGGGGCGACCTCGCGGGCCGCGGGCCGCTCCTCGCGGCAGCGGTCGCGCGCGAGCGGGCAGCGATCCTGGTAGACGCAGCCGGCCGGGATCGCGGCCAGCTCGGGCGGCGAACCGCCGATCGACTTGAGCTCAGCACCGCGCTCGGCGTGCACGGGCACCGACTCCAGCAGGCCGGCGGTGTAGGGGTGCTTCGGGGCGCCGAAGACCTCCTCGACCAGGCCCTGCTCGACCACGTTGCCGGCGTACATCACCACGACCCGGTCGGCCTGCTCGAAGACCAGGGCGAGGTCGTGGGTGATCAGCACGACCGCCATGTCGCGCTCCTCGCGCAGGTCCTTGAGCAGGCTCATGATCTGGGCCTGGACCGTGACGTCGAGCGCGGTGGTCGGCTCGTCGGCGAGCAGCACGGCCGGCGACAGCGCGACGCCGATCGCGATCAGCAGCCGCTGGCGCATGCCGCCGGAGAACTGGTGCGGGTAGGAGTCGATCCGGGTCTCCGGCTCGGGGATGCCGACCCGGCGCATCAGCTCGATGGCCTCCTTGCGAGCGGCCTTCTTGGACAGGCCACGGTGGATCCGGAACGGCTCGGCCAGCTGCGTACCCACGGTGTAGACGGGGTTGAGCGCGGTGAGGGCGTCCTGGAAGACGATCGCGAGCTCCTTGCCGGCGATGTCGCGCCGGCGCCTCGCCGAGGCCGTCCGCAGGTCGGTCGTGCCACCGTCACCGGTGATGCGGACGGCACCCTCGGTCACGTCGGCGACCGGCTCCAGCAGGCCGACGACGGCGGTGGCGGTCATCGACTTGCCGCAGCCCGATTCCCCGAGCAGCGCGAGGGTCTCGCCCCGGCGCGCCTGGAAGGTCACCTTGTCGACGGCTCGGACGACACCGTGGGGCGTACGGATGTCGACGCTCATGCCGTCGACGTCGAGGGCGATGGCCTTCTCGGTCAGAGTGCTGGTCACTGGGCGTCCTCCGTAGCGGTCTGAGTGACGGACTGGGTGACGGTCGGGGTGGCGCGGCGACGCTGTCGCCGCGGGACGGTGAGCCGCCACCGCTGAGCGGGATCGGTGGCCAGCCGCACCCAGGCGGCGAGCACGGCGGCGGACACCGTCGCGATCACGATGGCCAGGCCCGGGAAGAAGGAGAGCCACCATGCGGTCTGCAGATAGTTCTGCCCCTGGGCGACCATCAGACCCCAGCTGACGTCGGGTGCCTGGATGCCGATGCCGAGGAAGCTCAGCGACGACTCGGCGAGCATGACGTAGCAGAAGTCGAGCGTGGCGACCGTCAGCAGCGTCGGCAGCACGATCGGGAAGACGTGACGGCGGATGATGCTGAAGCTCCCCGCCCCGAACGTACGGGCCGCGTCGACGAAGACCCGGCTCTGCAGCTCGGCCGACTCCGCCCGCGCGGTGCGCAGGTAGATCGGGATGCGGGTGATCGCCAGCACGATGACGATGTTGCGCGGGCTGGGCGAGTAGACGTAGAGCACGACGACCGCCATCAGCAGCGACGGGAAGCTCAGGATCACATCGGCGATCCGCATCACGAGGGTCTCGCGCCAGCCGCGGTGGTAACCGGCCCACATGCCGATCACCGAGCCCACGACCAGCGAGATCAGCACAGCCGGGATGGCGACGCCGAGGGTCGTCCGGGTCGCGACGACGATCCGGGCCAGGATGCTGCGACCGAGCGAGTCCGTGCCGAGTACGTACAGCCAGCCGTCGAGCTCGAGCGGTGCCTTGTTGCCTCGGGTCAGGTCCTGGGCGTTGGCCTCGCTGCCGAGCAGGACCGGCCCGAAGACCGCCACGAGCAGGATGAAGCAGAGGATCACGGCGGCAACGGTCGCGACCTTGTCGCGCAGCAGCATCCGCCAGTAGCTCACCCTGCCGGAGCGGCTCGGGGCTTCAACAGAGTCGGTGGTGGTGGTGGTGGAGCTCATCGGTTCTCCTCTCTCACACCATCGCCTTGTCGCGCACACGGGCGTCGAGCAGGGCGTAGCAGATGTCGATGGCGATGTTGAGCAGGAAGATCGTCACCGCGGTGAGCAGCACGGCCGCCTGCAGGATGGCGAAGTCGCGGCCGGTGATCGAGTCGATCATCAGCTTGCCGATGCCGGGCCACCCGAAGATCGACTCCACGACCACGGCACCGTTGACCAGCCCGACCGCCAGGTCGCCGGCCACGGTCAGTGCCGGGGCGGCGGCGTTGCGCAGGGCGTGGTGCGCGACGACCCGGCGGCTGTCGGCACCCTTGCTGCGCGCCAGCCGGACGTACGGCGCGGACAACGCCGCCACCATCGCTCCCCGCACCACCTGGGTGAGCACGCCGACGGGACGCAGCAGCAGGGTCGCGATCGGCAGGACCCACGACAGCAGGCCCGCGTCGACACCCGAGGTCGGCAGCACTCCGAGCATCACCGCGAAGACCCAGACCCCCATGATGGCGAGCCAGAAGTCGGGGACGCTCGCGGCCGTCATCGACAGGAACGACGCGAACCGGTCGGCCAGCGAGTTCGGACGGTACGCCGCCCACGAGCCGATCACGACGGCGAGGACGACCGCGATGAGCATCGTGGTGATCGCCAGCTGGAGCGTCGCGGGGAAGGCCCGCAACGCCATGGCGGCCGCGGACTCACCCGTACTCAGCGACGTACCGAAGTCGAGGCGGAGGATGCCCTGGAGGTAGTCGATCAGCTGCTGCCAGACCGGCAGGTCGAGGCCGTTGACTTCGCGGAAGGTCTCCTTCTGGGTCTCGGTGGCGTTCTCCGGCAGGTACAGGCTGGCCGGGTCGCCGGTGAGGCGGGCCAGGAAGAACACTCCGAGCAGCACCACGACGAGCGGCAGCAGCGAGGTGAGGGCTCGCTTGCGGAGGAACGTCACCATCGATGACCTCCTGGGTGAGTCGCGGCCGGGGTCACTTGGCCGGCTTCATCTCGGTCACGCGCATCTCGTCGCCGGTCGCCGAGTTGGGCTCGTACTCGACGTTGTCGGACTCGCCGATGATGCCGGTCATGTGCGCGATGTAGGCGAACTGCGAGACCTTCTCCGGCTCGTCGGCGAAGACGCCGGCGAACGCGGCCTGGCGGTCATCGCCCTCGGCCTTGTCAGCGGCCCCGATCTGAGCGTCGAACTCCGGGGTGCCGAACGTCGACTGGGCGCCGTCGCTGAGCATGTACTGGTCGACGGAGAACTGGGCGTCACCGGCCTGGTTGCCGTGCTGGACGAGGATGATGTACGGCCCGGTGTTCTTCGGGAACGGGCGGGACTGGTACTCGACCGACGCGGCGGTGTCCATCATCTCGATCGAGACGTTGAGGCCGATGTCCTCGAGCGCCTTCTGGACGACCTCGACGGTCTCGCCGACCTTGGGGAAGAGGCCGTTGCGGGAGATCAGCCGGATCTTGGTGTCGGTCGGCACCCCGTCGGCCTTCGCCTCGGCGATCAGCGACTTGGCCTTCTCGGGGTCGTGCGGCCACGCCTTCAGATCCGGGTTGTGGCCAACGACGCCCTCGGGCACCAGCTGGGAGGCCACGTCGGCGTAGCCCTCGAAGAGGCTGTCGACGATGGACTCGCGGTCGATCGCGTAGTTGATCGCCTGGCGCACCCGGATGTCGTCGAGCGGAGCGTACGTCCCGGTCGACCGCAGCGCGGTCGTCTCGTTGTTCGGGTAGCGGACCGCGGCGTCGCCGGAGAGGTCCTCGGGTGCGAGCCCGGTGGCGATGTCGGCCTCGTTGTTGGTGATCATGGCGGCGCGTACGCTGCCCTCCTCACGCCACTGGTACTCCGCCTTCTTGAAGGCGGGAGCATCACCCCAGTAGGTGTCGTTGACCGCGAGGGTCAGCTTGGTGCCGTTCTGCCAGTCCTCGATCTTGTAGGGGCCGGTGCCGATCGGCTCGCGCACCTTGGCGGTGTCGCTGGTCGACGCGGGCACGACCTCGATGAAGGAGAGGCGCAGCGGAAGGATCGGGTCCGCCTCGGCGGTGGTCACCTCGAGCTGGGTGGCGTCGACGGCCTTCACCTGCAGGTCGTCGTCACCGAAGACGTACCCCTCGACGTTGCAGCCGAAGGTGCCGTTGACCGCGCGGTCGATGGAGTGCGCGGCGGCCTCGGCGTCGAAGGCGGAGCCGTCGGAGAACTTCACGCCCTCGCGGAGGGTGAAGGTCCACTTGGTCGGCTCGGTCTGCTCCCACTCGGTGGCGAGCAGCGGCTGGAGCTCGCCGGAGGCGGGGTCGCGCTCGACCAGCGGCTCGGTGATGTTGGAGCGCACGACGACGCCCGTCGAGGTCAGGTTGGCATCGCACGGTTCGAGGGTCGGCGGCTCCTGCGGGAGCACGATCCGGACCGTGTCAGCGGCGGCGCCGGCACTGTCGGAGTTGGCGACGCCACACGCCGAGAGGGTGAGCGAGGCAGCCATGAGCGAGGCGCTTGCGAGACCGAAGCGGGACCGCAGCGAGGGACGAAAGTTCATGCGACTGTTCCTCCAGTCGATCGGCGACATCTACATATGTGGACGTCGTTGTCATTCGTGGATGAACCGTACGAGCGAGTTTTGTGTGACGTCAAGCACGTCGGGCAATGCCCATGGAGCATCGAGCGATGCCGTCACGATGTTGGACGCGTATCGCTTCCGCTACCTAGCCTCGGGATCTCCGACGTCATCGAACCCCTTGAGGAGACCCCATGGGCCGCTACTCCCCCACCGAGCTCCGTGACGCCCTCGGCACCGGCCTGCTGTCGTTCCCGGTGACGCACGCGACCGCCGACTACGCTTTCGACGAGGACGGCTACCGCGCGCACCTGCAGCACCTCGACGGTTTCGACGTCGCGGGCCTCTTCGCCGCCGGCGGCACCGGCGAGTTCTTCTCGCTCACTCACGACGAGGTGTCCCGGGTCCTGCGGGCCACCGTCGAGGAGGTCGGGGACGGCACCCCGGTGATGGGCGCGGCCGGCTACGGCACCTCCCAGGCCGTCGCGATGGCGCAGCGCGCCGAGGCGGACGGCGCCGACGGCATCCTGCTGCTGCCGCCCTACCTCACCGAGCTGCCGGGTCGCGGCCTGTACGAGCACGTCGCCCGCGTCTGCTCGGCGACCTCGCTCGGCGTGATCGTCTACCACCGCGCCAACGCCCGCTACGACGCCGACACCATCGTCCGTCTCACCGAGGAGTTCCCGAACCTCATCGGCTTCAAGGACGGCGTCTGCGACATCGACCTGCTCGCCACGCTCAACGCGCGCCTCGGCGACCGCCTGCTCTACGTCGGAGGCCTGCCGACCGCCGAGACGTACGCCCTGCCGTATCTGGAGCTCGGCGTCAGCACGTACTCATCGGCGATCTTCAACTTCGCGCCGCAGTGGGCGGTCGAGTTCTACACCGCCGTCCGCAACCGCGACCGCGACGAGGTGCTCGCCCGGCTCCGCGACTTCGTCGTCCCCTACATCGCGATCCGCGACCGCGGAGCCGGCTACGGCGTCTCGATCGTCAAGGCCGGTCTCACCGCCGCCGGCCGTCCGGCCGGTCCCGTACGTCCGCCGCTGACCGACCTCACCGAGGACGAGCTGGCGGAGCTGACCACCCTCGTCAAGACCGTCATCTGACGGCCACCCGACCGACAGGAGAAACCGTGACCCGCCGCATCCTCCAGGTAGGACCGCTCAAGCCGTCGCTGGCCGCCACCCTCACCGACCACTACGACGCCCTGGTGCTGCCCGACGACGACAGCCGCGCCGCGTTCCTCGCCGAGCACGGGCCCTCGATCGGTGCCGTGGTGACCACCGGGCGTACCGGCGTACCGGCCGAGCTGATGGCGCAGCTGCCCGCGCTCGGCGCCGTCGTCAACTTCGGGGTCGGCTACGACACCACCGACGTCGAGGCGGCAGCCGCACGTGGCGTGCTGGTCTCCAACACCCCCGACGTACTGACCGACTGCGTGGCCGACACCGCCATCGGTCTCACCATCGACACCCTGCGTGGGCTCAGCGCCGCCGACCGGTTCGTACGCCGCGGCGAGTGGCCGGAAGCCGGCAACTTTCCGTTGACCCGCAAGGTCTCGGGCAAGCGGGTCGGCATCCTGGGTCTGGGCCGGATCGGCCAGGCCATCGCGACCCGCTTCGAGGCCTTCGGCTGCCCGATCTCCTACCACTCCCGCCGCGAGGTCCCCGGCTCCCCGTACGCCTACGCCGCCTCCCCCGCGCAGCTCGCCGCCGACGTCGACATCCTGGTCCTCGCCACCTCCGGCGGCAGCGGTACGCAGCACCTCGTCGACCGCAAGGTGCTCGAGGCGCTCGGGCCCGAGGGCTACCTCATCAACATCGCGCGTGGCTCCGTGGTCGACCAGGACGCGCTGGTCGAGCTGCTCCTCGAGGGTGGCATCGCCGGCGCCGGCCTCGACGTCTACACCGAGGAGCCCGCGGTCCCCGCGGGGCTGATGGACCTCGACAACGTGGTGCTGCTCCCGCACCTGGCCAGCGGCACCGTCGAGACGCGTGCCGCCATGGAGCAGCTGACCCTCGACAACCTCGACCGCTGGCTCGCCGACGGCACCGTCCTCACTCCGGTGCCGGAGATGTCGAACTGACGGTCATGGTGTCGCGGGGCTGAAGGCGCGACGTACCTCCGTCAGGTCCCACCCGGGCGTCGGGACGCTCGCCCGCAGCCGGCGGGTGTAGTCGTGCTGCGGCGCATCCAGCACATCGGTCGTCGTCCCACGTTCGACGACGGCGCCGTGCTGCATCACCACCACGGTCTCGGTGAGCTGACGCACGACGGCCAGGTCGTGGCTGATCAGCACATAGGTGATCGACAGCCGCTCCCGCAGATCGCTGAGCAGATTGAGCACCTGCGCCTGGATGGACACGTCGAGCGCGGCGACCGACTCGTCGAGGATCAGGACGTCCGGCTCTGCCGCGAGCGCCCGCGCGATCGCCACTCGTTGGCGCTGACCGCCGGAGAGCGCTCGCGGCAGGGCACGACCTTGGCGTTCGTCGAGACCCACCATCTCTATCAGCTCGCCCACGCGCGCAGTCCGCGCCGACGAGGTCCGCTCGCGCTGGTGGAGGCGCAGCACCTCCTCGATCGCGCGGTCGACCGGTTGCCGTGGGTCCAGGCTGGAGTAGGGGTCCTGGAAGACGATCTGCACCTCGGCGCCGCGCCGGCGCCGCTCGGCGCCACCGCGCGCCGGCGCCGTACGGTCTCGACCGCAGGCGCGGATCGTGCCGGCCGACGGCCGCTCCTGGCCGGTGATCATGTTCGCGACCGTGGTCTTCCCGGACCCGGACTCGCCGACGATCCCGAGCGATCCTCCCCGACGTACCGTGAAGGAGACGTCCTCGACGGCGACCACCTCTCCGAACACCTTGCGCAGGCCGGTGACTGCCAGGGCCGGTTCCGCCTCAGTGGTCTCGTACGCCTCAGACATGGGTGCTTCCTCCCAGGACTCCACGAAGCTCCTCTGCGCGTGCGCACCGCACGGCACCGCCGTCGAGGTCGACCAAGGCCGGGGCGGAGGAGACGCAGACGTCGTACTTGTGCGGACAGCGACCGGCGAAGGCGCACGCGTCGGCCGGCGCCTGGAGCGCCGACAGCGGACGCCCCGGGACCGCCGTGAGCCGGGGCATCGCGCGGTCCAGCAGCGGGCGCGCCGCGCCGAGGGCGGCGGTGTAGGGGTGGAGCGGGTCGTCGTGAAGCCTTCCCGACTGACGCACCTCGACGATCTCGCCGGCATACATGACCCCGGTGCGGTCGCAGACCGCCGCGGCCAGGTCCAGGTCGTGGGTGATGAACAGCAGCGACAGACCGAGGTCCTGGCGCAGCTCATCCAGCAAGCCCATGATCTCGGCCTGCGTCGTCACGTCCAGCGCCGTGGTCGGCTCGTCGGCGAGCAGCAGTCGGGGTTCGGTGAGCAGCGCGCCGGCGATCATCACCCGCTGAAGCAGCCCGCCGGACAGTTCGTGCGGATACTGCTCCAAACGTCTCTCCCCGTCCGAGATCCCTAGCTTCGCGAGCATCGCGACCGCTCGGCGAGCCGCCTCGCGCCGCTTGACCCCGCGATTCGTACGCAGCACCTCGGTCATGAAGTCGCCGACCTGGCGCACCGGGTTGATGTGCACCCGCGGGTCTTGGAAGACGACGGAGACCTCGGCGCGGTAGGCGCGTAGGGCGGCGCCGGAGAGGGCCTCCACATCCTGGCCGGCGAACCGGATCGAACCACGCCGGCGTGCCCCCGCGGGCAACAGCCGATCGATCGCCCGCACGGTCATCGACTTGCCCGAGCCCGACTCGCCCACGAGGCCGACCGCCTCCCCGGCAGCCACCGTGAACGACACGTCGCGCAACACCGAGCGGTGCACGCCTCCCACGAGCAGGTCCAGGCCCAGCCCGTCGACCTCCAACAGCGGGCCATGATGGGTCGCGCTCATCGGCCACCCTCCTTCCCAGCCCGCTCGAGGAGCCGCTCGCCGAGCAGATTCATGGCCACGACGACCACGACGATGCAGACGCCCGCAGCGAGAGCGGGCATCGGGTAGCCGAGCAGGATGCCCGACTGGTTCTCCGAGATCATCACGCCCCAGTCCGGGTTCGGCGGCTGGACGCCGATGCCGAGGTACGAGATGACCGCCAGGTCGAGGACTGCATAGCCGAACAGGATCGACGCCTGCGCAACCATGAACGGGAACACGTTGGGCAGCAGGTGCCGTACGCAGATCGCGGTCGCGCCCAGACCTTGCACCTCGAGGGCGGCGATGTAGGGCTGGCTGCGCTCCTTGAGCATCGCGCTGCGCAACAGCCTCGCGACGAACGGCGTGTACGCCACCGCCATCGCGAGCACCGCCGCCCACAGGCCTGCACCGAAGACTGCCGCCGTGAGCGCCGCCAGTAGCACTCCGGGGAACGCGAACAGGACATCCAGGCCCGCCGACACCGTCGTGTCGACCGCTCCCCCGCGCCACGCGGAGGCAAGACCGAGCACCGATCCCACCAGCATGCAGAGGACCACGATGAGCAGCGGCCCGAGCAGCGAGGACCGCGCGCCGGCCAGGACCCGGGACAGCACGTCCCGGCCCTGGACGTCGAGACCGAGCAGGTGCCCCTCCCCCGGACCGATCCACGCCTGCGCCAGGTCGGCCTGGTTCGGGTCGTTTGGCGTGAGCACCGGCCCGATGATGCCGATCAGGGCGGCGAGCCCGACCACGACGACGCAGACCCACACGGTCGCGCCGAGACGGGCACGGCGACGGGTCGCCGTCGTGCCGGCGGCGGGCGCGGTGGTGGCGGTGGCGACGGCGCTCATGAGGCCCTCGCTCCGCGCTTGACGCGGGGGTCGAGCACCGCGTACATCGCGTCGACCACGACGTTGACGAGCACGAACGCCACCACGAGCACGAGCGAGATGCCCTGCACGACGGCGATGTCCTTACCCTGGGCCGACTTCACGAGGTACTGCCCCAGGCCGTTGAGGCCGAAGGATGTCTCGACCACGGACGAGATCGCGATGAGGCTCGCGATCGTCACGCCGGTCACCGTGGTGATCGGGATCGCGGCGTTGCGCAGCACGTGGCGGGTGACGACGAGGTGCTGCGGGATTCCGCGGCTGATCGCCGTCTGGACGTGCTCACGCTCCACCTCCTCGCGGATCGCGGTGCGGGTCACTCGTGCCACGACCGCCACTGATGACAGCGCGAGCGCGACCGCCGGCAGGGTGAGGTGCTCGACGTGGCCGAGGAAGCCCTCGCCGACCCCGATCGTCGGGAACCAGCCGAGAGACACCGCGAAGACCGCGATCAGCACGATGGCCGCGACGAAGGCCGGCACGGCGGCGGCCATCGAGGAGATGACCAGCACCGAGGAGTCGATCCACCCCGGCCGAAGCCCGGCGAGCAGGCCGAGACCGATGCCGAGGACCACGATGATGACGGCGGCGTAGAGCACCAGGCTGAGCGTGATCCAAGCGCGGTCCGCGATGAGCGAGGAGACGTCCTGGTGCAGCGGGATCGACACGCCCAGGTCGCCCCGGAGAGCCCCGGAGAGCCAGTGCCAATACTGCGCGAGAAACGGCTCGTCGAGATGGTATCGCCGCTCGAGCACCGCCTGCGCCTCCGCGGAGAGCGACTTGCCCCCGGAGAGCGCGGCGAGCGGGTTGCCCGGTGCGACGTACGTCGCTGCGAAGATCGCGAAGCTGGCCACCAGGAGTGTTACCCCCAGCATCGCGAGTCGGCGCATCAGGTATCCGATCCGCATGGTCATCGGACTCCCAGATGGTTGGCCCAGGGCGCCGACATGTAGGCGAACGACGACACTGCTCCGGTCAGCTCGCTGTTGGTCACGAGCACCGAGTTCGGCTGGGCGGTCGGGATCCATGGCAGCAGCTCCATGGTGCGCTGCTGCGCCTCGATGACGAGCTTCGCCCGGGCCTCCACGTCCTCGGTGCCGCGCGCCTCCTCCATCAGCGAGGTGATCTCCGGGTCGTCGAAGCCCGAGTAGTTCTGCGCACCGTCCGGCAGGACGACCGTCGCGGAGAGCGCGGCGGGGTCGGCATAGTCGCCGTAGGTCACCGTCGGGAACGCATCCACCCCCTCGCGCGCCTTCGGGTCGATGAAGAAGTTGATGAATGCATCGGCCGAGACCGACTTGAACTCCACCTCGAGGCCGATCTTCTCGCCCGCCGTCTTGAAGGCTCCGGCCTCGTAGGCGATGTCCGGGATCGCCGAGGACATGCCGATCGTGACGGTTTTTCCCGCCGCCCCGGCCTCCTCGATCAGCTTCTTCGCTTGGTCGATGTCCTGCTCGAGCACCGGGCTGTCCTTGTACGCCGCCTGGTAGGTCTCGCTCGCCGAGGCGAAGGTGCCCGGGTTGACGAGCCAGCGCGCGTCCTCGGCCGCACCGTGGAACACGTTCTCGACGATGCCCTTGCGGTCGAGCGCAAGGGACAGCGCCTGGCGCACCTTGACGTCGCCGAGCGTGCCGTCCAGGTCGCTGATCACCAGCGCGGCGGTCGCGTAGCCGGGACCCTGTGTGACGGTAACGGCCTTGTTGCCCTCCAGCACCGGCAGCGTCGAGATCGCCGGCGGGTACGTCCCACCGATCTCGCCCGCGATCAGCGAGGACGTCAGTGCCGCTTCGTCGACGACACCCTTGAGGGTGATCTTCGCGACCCGCGGATCGGCCTCACCCCAGTAGTCGTCGTTGGGCACCGCGACCACCCCGCTCGCCGGCGACCAGGAGTCGAGCTTGTAGGCGCCCGTGCACATCGCGCCACCTGTCGTGGTGCCGTAGGCGGCACCCTTGGCCTCGACGTACTTCTTCTGCACGATGATGCCGGGGAGCGAGGCGAGCTCGCCGTCGAGCCAGTAGTCGGGCTGGGTCAGCGTGATGGTGACCTCGCGGTCGCCGGTCGCCTCGATCGTGTCGACCCGGACGAGGGAGTCGGCGTAGAACCCGCCGAGCTCCGGGTCGCGATGACGCTCGAGGCTGTAGACGACGTCCTCGGCGGTGACCGGGCTGTTGTCCCAGAACTTCGCGTCCGGGTTGATGTCGAAGACCAGCGTCTTGTCGTCCGTGCGCGAGAACGAGGCGAGCCCGTCGGTGATCGCGCCGTCCGGCTCGGTGCGGAGCAGCGACTCACACATCAGGGTGAGCGCGGTGTTGTCCGGGTAGTCGAAGGCGTAGAGGGGATCGATCGTCTGGACGTCGCGGTAGACCGCCCAGGTGATCGGGTCGGCCTCAGCGGTCGCGGCGGTCGTCGTCGGTTGGAGGTGGCTCGCGGTCGTCGAGGACGTCGAGTTGTCGGCCGATCGCCCACAACCGACGATCGCAGTGCAGGTGAGGAGCAGCGCGGTGATGCGCGTGAGGTTGCGTCGGTTCACAAGGATCTCCTTGGGACGGTGCTGTCAGCGGGGGCTGCATGGGTGGTGTCCGAGATCGGGCTCATGAGTCGAACCCCAGTCCGAGGCGGTCGAGCAGGCGGAGCCAGACATTGCGGTGACCGGCTCGCGCGTCGGCGCGCGCGAGCGACCAGCGGGTCAGCTGGATGCCGATCCACGCGATCGGCTCCGGCGGGAACGGCAGCGGCCGCTTCCGAACGAGGGCGAGCCGGGTGCGCTCGGTGTCCTCCCCAGCCAGCAGGTCGAGCATCACGTCGGCACCGAACCGGGTGGCACCGACACCAAGGCCGGTGAAGCCGAGGGCGTAGGCGACGCGGCCGCCGAACGCCGTGCCGAAGAAGGCGCAGAACCGCGTGCAGGTGTCGATCGCCCCACCCCACCGGTGGCTGAAGCGGACGCCGGCCAGCTGGGGGAAGGTCTCGAAGAACTGCCGGGCGAGGACGTCGAAGGTCTCCTGCCGCTGGTCGTACGACGCCCGGACCCGCCGCCCGTAGTGGTAGACGGCGTCGTAGCCGCCCCAGAGGATCCGGTTGTCCGCGGTCAGGCGGTAGTAGTGGAACTGGTTGCCGCAGTCGGAGAGGCCCTGCCGGTTGCTCCAGCCGATAGACGCGAGCTGCTCGTCGGTGAGCGGCTCGGTCATGAGGACGTAGTCGTAGACCGGGACCGTCGCCAGCCGGAGCCGGCGCAGCAGCGGGCGGTAGGCGTTGGTGCCGAGCGCGACCTGCTGCGCATGGATCGTGCCGTGGTTGGTGTGTACTGCGATCTGCCCGCCGGCCCGGCGGATCCGCTCGACCGGCGTGCCTTCGACGATACGCACACCGAGCCGCTCCGCCGCGGCGGCCAGACCCCAGACCAGACGGGCCGGATCGACGGTCGCGCAGCTGTCCTTGCTCCACAATCCGGCCAGGTACGTCGGCGAGTCGACCTCCGCACGGACGGCGGCCCTGTCTAGGAAGACCGCGCTCTCGCCCTCGGCCTCGGCCCGTAGCTCCTCGACCTCGTGCGGTCGGGTGGCGACGGCGAGCTGCCCGGTCCGGCGGAAGTCGCAGTCGATGCCGTAGCGCCGCAAGGTCACCTCGATGTCGTCGAGGTTGGCCAGGCCGAGCTCCTCGAGCCGGGCGGCCTCGTCGGGCCAACGGGTGCGGCCGTTGGCCTCACCATGGGTCAGGCTCGCCTCACAGAAGCCTCCGTTGCGACCGCTTGCGGCGCCACCGATCCGGTCCGCCTCGACCAGGACGACATCTCGTCCGGGGTCACGCTCCTTGGCTCGAAGCGCCGTCCACAGACCGGAGTAGCCGCCACCGACGACCGCCAGATCGCAGCTCTGGTCGCCGGCCAGTGGCGGTCGGGCCGCCGGTCGGTCCGGGTCGTCGAGCCAGAATGGGAGCGGCTTCGCGGACGCGAGAGCGTCGCGGACGTGGCTCGCCGTCATCGGGCGAACACCCGCTCCCCACCCACGAAGGTCTGCTCGACACGGGTGTCCCAGATGTCCGAGGCCGGACCGTCGAACGGGTCCCGGTCGAGCACCGCCAGGTCGGCCAGGTTGCCGACGGTGATGGTGCCGGTGTCGTCGAGGTGGTTCACGTACGCCGTGCCGGAGGTGTACGCCGCCAACGCGCTGCCGAGGTCGATCCGCTCCTCGGCGTAGAAGACCGGGTGGTCAGTGTCGGGCTCGACCCGGTTCACCGCGACGTGGATGCCGCGGATGGGGTCGGCGCTGCTGACGGGCCAGTCGCTGCCGGCGGCGAGCACGGCGCCACTGCGCAGCAGCGAACCGAACGGGTACTGCCACGCGGAGCGCTCCGGGCCCAGGAACGGGATGGTGAGCTCGTCCATCTGCGGCTCGTGGGCGGCCCACAGCGCCTGGATGTTGGCGGTCACGCCGAGCCTACGAAAGCGGGCGACATCCTCGGGATGCACGATCTGCAGGTGCGCCAGGTGGTGCCGGCCGTCGGTGAAGCCGTTCTTGTCGCGGGCCACCTCGATGGCGTCGAGCGCCTCGCGGACAGCGCGGTCGCCGAGCGCGTGGAAGTGGACCTGGAAGCCGTGCGCGTCGAGCGCGGTGACGTGCTCCTTGAGCGCCTCGGGGTCGACGAACGACAGTCCGCGGTGGTCGCCCGCGTCGCGGCAGCCGCAGCCCGAGCCGTACGGACTGATCATCGCGGCCGTGTGGTTCTCGGCGATGCCGTCCTGCATGATCTTGACGCTCGTGGCCCGGAAACCGCCGCGGGTCATCGCCTCGCGAGCCGCCAGCAGATCCTCGATCTGCTCGGCACCGCGGTCCCGGCTCCACCAGAGCGCGCCGACGACGCGGGCGGTCAGCAGGTCGGCGTCGAGCGCGTCGGCGTACGCCGTCGAGGTGTCGCTGATGACCGGATTGATGCCGATCAACGCGTCCTGCCAGGCGGTGATGCCGAGCGAGTGCAGCATCCCTTGGGCACGCAGCAGGCCGGCGAGCTTCTCCTCACGGGTGGTCTCCGGCACGACGGCGGCAACGAGATGCATCGCGCCCTCCTGCAGCAGGCCGGTGGGGACGCCGTCTGCGTCGCGCTCGATCCGGCCGTCGACCGGATCGGGGGTACGAGGGTCGATGCCGGCGAGCTCGAGCGCACGGCTGTTGGCCAAGCCGCCGTGGTGGTCGCGGTTGGCCAGGTAGACCGGACGGTCGGGGACGATCGCGTCGAGGAAGGCTCGGTCGGGGGCGCCGCCCGGGAAGCTCTCCATAGACCAGCCGCCACCGGTGATCCAGGGCCGGCCGGGGTTCGCGGCGGCATACGACGCGATCCGGCTGCGGTACTCCTCGACATCGACCGTCTCGGTGAGGTCGCACTGCCCGAGCTCGACGCCGGCACCGACGGGATGCACGTGGGCGTCCTGGAAACCCGGGACGAGCATACGGCCACCGAGCTCGACGACCTCGGTGGCGGGACCCACGAGCTCGCGCAGCTCGTCGTGCCCGACCCCGACGATCCGCTCCCCCCGTACGGCGACCGCGGTCGCACGGCTGCGGGCGGTGTTTCCGAGATGGACGGGGCCACCGGCGAACAGAAGATCTGCGTACGTGGTCAAGGGGTTCCTCCAGCGGGCGCGGCCTGCCTCGGTGTGGTCAGGATCACTCGAATCGGTACGCTAGAACCGTGACAACAGTGTTGTCAACGGTGTTGACACCATTGTCGATTCGGTAGGATCGTCCAGACTTGAGGAGGTCACGATGAGTGCCGTCACCCGCCGCTCGAAGGAGCGCGTCGCGCTGGACCGCGAGGCGATCCTCGCGACGGCGACCGAGCTCGCCGCCAACGGAGAGGCGATCACGTTCCGCAGCCTGGGCACCGCCCTCGGCGCTGACCCGACGGCGATCTATCGACGCTTTCGCGACAAGGACGAGCTGATGGCGGCGCTTCTCGACGGCCTGATCGCGGCATCCATGGTCCGCGTCGACCGGGGCGCGTCGTGGCGCGACCAGCTGCGCGACGGTGCCGTGTGCACCATCGACACGTTCAGCGCCCACCCGCAGATCGGCGCCGAGGCCACTGCCATCTCCACCGGAGGTCCCGGGGAGCTCGCGGTGATCGACTGGATCCTGGACCAGCTGGCCCGCGCCGGGCTCGACAAGCAGCAGGTCGTGCGCTGCTACGCCGCGTACTCCAGCTACGTGCTGGCGGCCGCCGCCACCTTGTCCGAACAGCGACTGCAGGAGCTGGCAGGCGTCCCACCCACCAGTTGGGTGGGCGACCTACGAGCCGTGGACCCGGTGCGACACCCGTCGCTCGCCGCGGTGCTCCCCGAGCTCCTCGTGCTCACCCCTCGCGAGGTCTTCCTCGACGGCATCGACGTCCTGCTCGACTCCTTCGAGGCGATCGTCGACCGTCACTGAAGCAGAGCCGTCCTCACTCCGGTGCCGGAGGTGACGCCTCGGGGCGCAGCGCGATCTCGGTGATGCGGTTGCCGTTCCGGGCGGTCACCTCCAGGGTGCCGTCCCGGAGCGCCAGCACCTCACCAACCTGCGGGATGTGCCCCAGCCGAGCGATGAGATAGCCCGCGACGGTCTCGTACGCGCCGTCCTCGAGCTCGATGCCGGTGGTGTCCGCGAAATCCTCGATCGTCATCGCGCCGTCGATCCGGGACAGGTCACCGTGGTCGCGGATGCGGGCCTCACCGTGGTCGTACTCGTCGCGGATGTCGCCGATCATCTCCTCGACGAGATCCTCGAGGGTCACGATGCCGTCGGTGCCGCCGTACTCGTCCACGACCATCGCCAGGTGGGTGCCGCCCTCGCGCATCGTGGCGACCGACGGGATCACCCGCTTGCTCCCGGGCAGCGAGAGCACCGGACGGCAGATGTCCCGGATCGTGCGATCGTCCGTCGCGACGACACCGAGCAGGTCGCGTACGTGCAGGAAACCGAGGATGTCGTCGAAGCCCTCGCCGGTCACCGGGTAGCGGGAGTAGGGCAGGTCACGCACGGTCTCGGCAGCCGCGGGAAGCGGCATCGAGGCGGGCAGGAAGGTGACGTCGCCGCGCGGACGCATCACCTCCCTCAACGTCGTCTCGGTGGTGGCGAACACGTCACGCAGGATCCGGCGCTCGTCCTCCTCGAGGTCCCGGTTGGTGGAGACCATCTCGCGCAGCTCCTCCTCCGAGACCTGCTCGGCCGAGGCCTTGGGGTCACCCCCGAGCAGCCGTACGACGGCGTCGGTGGAGACCGAGAGCAGCCAGATCACCGGCCGCATCACGGTGGCGAACCTGTCCAGCACGGGCGCGACGGCCAGCGAGATGCCGGCGGCCTTCTGCAGCGCCAGCCGCTTCGGCACGAGCTCGCCCAGCACCAGGGAGAGATACGCGATGAACAGGGTCAGCACGATCAGCGCCGTGGTCTCGGCGAGCGCCTCGGTCAGGCCGAGTCGCTCGAGGTAGGGCGCGACGTCGGGAGCGATCGCCGACCCGCCGTAGGCCGCGGAGAGGAAGCCGGCGACGGTCACGCCGATCTGCACCGCGGCCAGGAAGCGGTTGGGGTCGCGGGCCACCTCCGCCACCCGTGCTCCACGTGAGCCTTTGCGTTCGAGCGCGGTCAGCTGGCTCTCACGCAGCGACACCAGCGCCAGCTCGGTCGCAGCGAAGACGCCGCCGACCAGCACGAACACCAGCACCAGCCCGAGGCTGAGAAACGTCTGGCTGTCCATCAGGCCCGCTCACCATCCCATTCGGACATAGGTGAGCGGTAGGAACTTCGAGGCCTCTTCACACGGAGGAATCTACAGGCACGCCCCTCCCCCGCTGGTTGCGAAGGGCCCGTTTGTCGAGCTTGCCCACCGTGTTCTTCGGCAGGGCGTCGAGCACATGGATCGCGGTGGGTCGCTTGTAGCCGCTGAGCTGCTCCCGGCACCTCGACATCAGCGCCTTGACGTCGACCGTCGCGCCCGGGCGGGCCTGGACGAAGGCGACCACGACCTCGCCCCACTTCTCGTCGGGCAGCCCGATCACCGCGACCTCGAGGACGGTCGGGTCGCCGGCGAGGACGTCCTCGATCTCCTTCGGGTAGATGTTCTCGCCACCTCGGATGATCATTTCTTTCGACCGGCCGACGATGGTGAGGTAGCCGTCCTCGTCGACGTGGCCGAGGTCGCCGGTGAAGAGCCAGCCGTCCCTGATCACGGCGGCGGTGTCGTCCGGACGGCCCAGGTATCCGCGCATGACGTTGGCCCCGCGGACATTGACCTCGCCGTTCTCGCCGGGCGGCACCGGCTTCCCGTCCGCGCCGAGGATGCGCAGCTCCTGGCCGGGGAACGGCAGTCCGACGGTTCCCGCCTTGCGCGGTCCGCCGACCGGGTTGATGGTCGAGCCGCAGGTGGCTTCGGAGAGTCCGTAGCCCTCGATGAGCGGGAAGCCGAAGCGGTCCTCGAACCGGGCGAGCAGGTCGGCCGACGCCGGGGCGGCGCCGCAGACCGCGAACCTGACCGAGCTCGTGTCTGGTCGTACGTCATCGGGAAGCGCGGCGAGCATGCTGTAGATCGTGGGCACCGCGGAGAAGAACGTCGGGCGCTCCTTCTCGACGGTGTCGAAGAACGTGTGCGGGTTGAACCGGTCCGCGATGACCACGCTGGCGCCGACGAGGAGCGGGGTGAGGATGCTGACGACGATGCCGTTGACATGGAAGAGCGGCAGGATCAGCAGGCAGCGATCCTCGGGACCGACCTCGAGCGCATCGCGCCCCATGGCGGTCATGGCCTCCAGGTTGGCATGGTCGAGCATCACCCCCTTGGGTACGCCGGTGGTGCCCGAGGTGTAAATGAGCAGCGCCAGGAGCGCACTGTCCACGACCGGCGGCGCGGCCTCCTCCTGCCCCGGCTCCCGGCGCAGGTCGGGGACCGCGAGGGCGAGTACGTCGCCGATCGGGTGAGCGCCGTCTTCGATGATGTGCAGCTTCGCGCCGGAGTCTTCGAGCTGCCGGGCGACCTCGGAGTCGGTCAGGGCCGGGTTGACCGGTGTGATGGTCGCCCCCAGTCGCCATGCGGCGAAGAGCAGTACGACGAACTCGACGCGGTTGGTGAGCTTGAGCGCGACGACGTCCCCGGCACCGATGCCGAGCTCGGCGAGATGTGTCGCGCCGGCACGGACCAGGTCGAGGAGCTCGGCGTTGGTGAGCCGCTGGGACGAGTCGGCGATGGCCGGACCGGACGGGTTGTCGGTGGCGCGCCGGTCGATGATGGTGGAGAACGTCATGGTTCAGGCCTTCAGGTGACGGGTGAGGAACTCGGTCTGGTCGGCGACCACGGTCTCGAACGCTTCGCCGAGGTAGATGTCGAAGTGGCCGGCGTCGTACCGCTTGATCTCGCCGCGAGGCGCCGTGCGCGCGTAGGCGAGCGTCTCTTCAGGCGGCGTGACGGAGTCGTGATCGCAGATGCAGAAGAGGATCGGCATCCGTACGTCCTTGGCGACCTTGCCCGGACGGTGCCGGGTGATCGTGGGCGCGACGCGGGCGGTGACCTCGTTGACGAAGGCGGCGCCCTCAGGGACGAGGGCGAGGTAGCCGGGCAGGGCGTCCGGGGCGGTCATCAGGGCCTTCTCCCCCGGCGCCCCAGCGAGCGTGATGAGCACCGGGTCCCGCTGCAGGGTCGCGGCGACGAGGTCGCGGGCGACGGTGGGCAGCAGCCGCATCGTGCCGACCGGGCCGAGGGCCCGGGCCGACGCGAGGCCGTCGGTGAACGGGCACTGGGACACCGCCGCGCGCAGCTCGGGGTGGCGGGAGGCGACGACGATGGCATGACCGCCGCCGAACGAGCTTCCCCAGACCGCGACGCGAGAGCCGTCGACGTCGGAGCGCCCTTTGACGTGGGCGATGGCGGCGTCCCAGTCGGCCAGCTGCCGATTGATCGACAGCAGCTGCCGGGGCTGGCCGGTGGAGTCACCGAAGTGGCGATAGGTGAACGCCAGCGCCGCGATCCCGGCCTGGGCGAATCGCTCGGCGAACGCGTCCAGGCGCATCTCTCGGGTGGCACCCAGGCCGTGTCCCAGGATCACGACCGGAGGGTTGGTGACGCCGTCGGGCAGGAAGAGCCAGGCGGCACAGGTGTCGCCGGCCGAGTCGAAGCTGACATCGTGGCGGGTGACGGTGTGGCCGATCATCGCCGGGCTCCCCTGTTCGCGGCACCGGCACCACGGGTCGTGCCCGCCTGGAGTACTTCCTCGAACACCCCGGGCTGGTACAGCGGCAGCTCGCCGGCCGCCTCAGTGTTGGCCATGTAGTCGAGCATCAGCTCCTGGCCGATGTCGGAGAGCGCGGTGGCGAGGAACTCGGAGCGCTCGATGTGCAGCCCCGCCTCCAGGTCCGCAGAGCCGCCGAAGTAGACCGATCGCTTGATCGCCGCCCGCGACGCCTTCGGCCGCGACCCCAGGCGCTCGGCGAGCTCGATCGCTCGGTCGAGCACCTGGTCCGGCGCCACGACGTCGTCCACCGCGCCGATCTCCAGCGCTTGCGCAGGTGTGAACGGCTCGCCGGACAGGATCGCCAGCAGCGCCTTGTGGTTGCCCACCAGCCGCGGAAGCCGCTGGCTGCCACCGCCGCCGGGCATGATCCCGAGCAGGACCTCCGGCTGACCGATGACGTAGTCCCCCTCGGCCATGACCCGCAGGTCGTTGGCCCAGCTGAACTCGGCTCCGAGACCGAGCGCCGACCCGTTCAGGGCCGCGACGAAGACGACGCCGCTGCGGTTCATCTTCAGGAACGTCTGGTGCACCCGCTCCAGCTGGACCGCCGGCCACAGCGGTGTCTTGCCGAACGCCGCCTTCAGCCCGCCTGCCCGGTTCACCCCGCGCGCCGTGTGGGCGAGGGCGGAGGCGCCCCGGACGCCGACCGACGGGACGGTGGCTCCGCCCTCCTGGAGCCAGCGCACCTCGGCGTGCGAGACGAAGCGGTCCGGGTGGGTGCCGGTGAACACGACAGCCTGGATCGCCGGATCACCGTCCGCGCGGTCGACGAGGGTGTCGAGCTGCTCGGCGATGTCGTTGCCGAACAGGCCCAGCGGACCGCCATCGACGCGAGCGACCAGCACCGCGCCGCGGTCCTCGATCTCGAGGTTGCCTCGTACTTCTTCTGTCATGACCGGTCTCCGTTGCGATGCGGTGAGGGCGTTCGTGCGACGCTTGTCACACGACAATAACGAAGTTATCCTGATGTCACAACCCGGAGGAGCCACCTTGAACAGCACCACCCATCCCCCGCTGGACCATGACTGGGTCGTCGTCGGGTCGGGCTTCGGCGGCAGCGTCGCCGCCCTGCGCCTGGCCGAGAAGGGCCACCGGGTCGCGGTCCTCGAGCGCGGCCGCGCATACGCCGACGAGGAGCTGCCCGCATCGGCATCCGACAGCCGCCGCTTCGTCTGGGCGCCGAAGGTCGGGCTGCACGGGATCATGCGCAACGTGCTCTTCCGCCACGTGTTCAGCTCCACCCAGACCGGGGTCGGTGGCGGAAGCCTCGTGTACGGCGGCGTCCTGTTCCGCCCGCACGACAACTTCTTCGCCGACCCGCAATGGCCGCGGCCGGCCCGCTGGGGGGAGGTCCTCGAGCCTCACTACGCCACGGCGGAGCGGATGCTCGGCGCGAGCACGACGCCGTGGGAGTCGGTGACAAGCGGACTGACCCGTGAGGTCGCCGAACGGTTCGGCGGCAGCTTCTCGGCGGCGCCGGTCGGGGTCTTCTTCGGCGAGCCGGGCGTCACTGTGCCGGATCCCTACTTCGGCGGCGAGGGCCCGGACCGCACCGGCTGCACCCGCTGCGGGCAGTGCATGACCGGGTGCCGTACCGGTGCCGCCAACCGGCTCACCAAGAACTACCTCTGGTTCGCGCAGAAGCACGGCGCCCGGGTCTTCGCGGAGCGCGAGGTGGTCGACGTGACTCCGCTCGGGGCGGCCGATGGGAGCGACGGCTACCGGATCACCACCCGCGGTTCCGGAGGCCGGGGCGGGCGCCGCACGAGCATCACCACGCGCGGGGTCGTGTTCGCCGCCGGCGCGGTCGGCACCAACGCCCTCCTCGCGGACTGCAAGCACCGTGGGACACTTCCCGCGCTCAGCGACCGCCTCGGCCACCTCGCGCGTACGAACAGCGAGGCCGTGCTCTCCGTCCTGCTCCCCGAGGACGTCGGCACCTGGCGCGACGTCACCGCGAGCAGCCGGGTGGTCCTCGACGGCGACACCCAGATCGAGTTCCTCACCTATGGGCCGCGAGGCGACTTCATGCGCCTGATGTTCACGGTCCTGGTGGGCGAGGGCCGGGGCGTACGGCGCCTGTCGGCCTGGCTACGCACCGTGGTGCGCCACCCACGCCGCTGGTTCTCGACGATGCGATCGGGCTGGTCGGCACGCACCTTGATGATGCTGGTCATGCAGCCGCGAGACAACGCGATCCGGTTCGTCGCGCGGAGGCGACTCCTGGGGAGGGGATATCGGCTCACCACCGGGCGCGACACCGAACGGCCCGCGCCGACGTACATCGACGCAGGCCACCGGGTCGCGAAGTGGCTGGCCCAACGCACCGGAGGCGTCGCGCAGAGCAGCGTCTTCGAGGTGTTCGGCAACCGGCCGATGACCGCCCACGTGCTCGGCGGCGCCGTGGTCGGCGCGAGCCCGGCGACCGGAGTCGTCGACGCCGACCTTCAGGTGTTCGGCTACCGGAACATGGTCGTCTGCGACGCCGCCGCCCTGCCGGCCAACCCCGGTGTCAACCCAGCGCTGACGATCACGGCGCTGGCCGAGCACGCCATGTCGCACATCCCCGACGCCGGTTTGGGACGATGACGACCATGTCGAGAGATTCCACGGTGACGGACGGCCCCTCCAACGGGATCCCGGAGCGACTGATCGCCGCCGCCGTCACGATGCTCGCCGAGGAGGGCCCCTCTGCCATCAAGGCCAGGACGGTCGCCGCGAAGGCCGGCATGTCGAGCATGGTCGTCTACAACTACTTCGGCGGCGTCCCGGAGCTGCTCGGTGCCGTGGTGGACCACGGCTTCGACCAGCTGGGCGAGGCGTTCGCTCAGGTCGGTGCCAGCGAGGACGCCATCGCCGACCTGTTCACAATGGCGCTGACCACGCTCTCCTACGCACAGGCCAACCCACACCTGTACGACGCGATGTTCGGCCTCTCCACCCGGGCCACCTACCGGCCCACCCCGGCCAAGGGCGAACGGCGAGCCGGCCACTCCCCCGCGTTCAACGCCGCCTACGCCCACGTGGTCGAGGCGGCCACGCGGCTGAGCACCAACGGCGACCTCACCATCGAGAATCCGAGAGCGGCCGCCGGGGCGATGTGGAGCTACGTCCACGGCTACATCACCCTCGACCTGGCCAACCACTTCGTCGAGTTCGCCGACCCGGTGCGCGAGGTGCTGGTCCCGATGGGCGTCACGTTCTGCGTGGGACTCGGGGCCGACCCCGCCTCCGCCCTCGCCTCGCACGAGACCGCACTCCGGCGAGCCTGGCACCCAGGGCCCTGACCCGCAGGATCCGTCAGCCTCCGTTGAGCGCTTCGTCCAGCGCTGCGATCTGGGCCTTGACGAAGGCTCGGGAGACGGGAGGCTTGGCTTCGATGGAGTCGAAGTTGTGGTACGCGCCCGGGACCACGTGCAGCGTGCAGTCGACTCCGGCCTCCTGCAGGCGCCGGGCGTAGGCGACGTCCTCGTCGTGGAAGAGATCGTTGGTGCCGACGCCGATCCATGCGGGCGGCAGCCCGGAGAGGTCTTCGTAGCGGGCCGGCGCGGCCAGCGGGGAGACCTCGCCGCCCGATGCGCCGAGGTAGGCACTCCAGCCGAACCGGTTGCTGGCCGGGCTCCAGATGCGTAGGCGCCGCGGGTCGATGTCGGTTCGGGTCGTCGTCCTGTCGTCGAGCATCGGGTAGGACATCAGCTGCAGGACCGGACGGATCTCGCCGCGTTCCTGCGCCAGCAGCGTCAGCGCGGCGGCCAGGCCGCCGCCGGCGCTCTGCCCGCCGATGGCGATGCGTGCCGGGTCGATGTCGGGCTGGCGGGCGAGCCACTGCAGCGCGGTGTAGCAGTCCTCCAACGGCGTCGGGAACGGGTGCTCGGGAGCGAGCCGGTATTCGACCGAGACGACGACGATGCCCAGATCATCGGCGACCCGGCGGCAGAACGCGCGGTCCTGCCCCGCGTCGCCGAGCACCATTCCGCCGCCATGGATCCACAGCAGCGCCGGCGTCCGGGGCCGAGCCGTTGCCGGCCGGAAGACATGCACCGACACGTTGTCGTCCACGGCGACGACCTGCGCGTCGGGCCGCCGGGCACGAGCGGAGAGCTTGGTGAGGCGACGGAGCGTCGGCAACGTACGAGCCGTGATGATCGTGCGCGGAAGGAACCGCGCGACCCGCAGCTGCGGATGGAAGGGCTGCTCGCGGGTCATCGGCCGACCTCGGCGTCCAGCAGGGACAACGCATTACGGAGACCCTGCTCGAGGAGGTCGTCGGACAGCTGCCGGTCGGCCAGCGCGCGAGAGAGCTGGAGCGTCCCGGCCATCAGGCCGAGGAGGCTCAGCGCCTTCACCCGTGCCAAGGGCGGGTCGTCGGGTGCCATCCGGGCAGCGAGGCCGTCGATGACGACCAGCACGCCTTCGGTGTACGCCTGCCTGGTCGCCTCATGGCTGCGCGCGATCTCGTCGAGGAGGGCGGCGTTGGGGCAGCCGTCGACCGGGTTGTCCCGATGCTCGGCCGACAGGTACCAGCGCACGATCTGCTCCAGGCCGGCCCGGCCCGGCTCCGCCTGCTCGACGATGTTGGCGTGCAGCGTGTGCAGCTGGTCGGTGATCGCCTCCGCGACGAGGCTGTCCTTGGACTCGAAGTGGCGGTAGAACGCGCCGTTGGTCAGGCCCGCGTCCTTCATCAGCGTCGCGACCCCGGAGCCGTCGATGCCGTCACGCTTGAGCCGTCGACCGGCGGTCGCGATGATCCGCTGCCGCGTCTCCTGCTTGTGTTCTTCGGTGTAGCGCACCATCGTCTCAGCTCGGCATCCGGTTGAACTTGCGGATGACGCGGTCGAAGCTGCGCGCCGGGGCGATGCGGTGCACCGCGTTGATGGTCCGGGCGGTCGAGCCGGCCGTACGCCGCAGCTTCGGGTTGCGGTCGGTGGCCGCCCCGACGATCACCTTGGCGACGACGGCGGGGTCGTCGCCGCTGCTGAGGTTCTTCGTGATCAGCTCGTCGTAGTTGCGCCGTCCGGCCGCGTAGAGCGGCATGGGGGTGTCGGCTTCGACGCTGTGTCCCGCGAACGGGGTGTTGATCGGGCCGGGCTCGACGAGAAGGACCCGGACGCCGTACTCGCGCACCTCGTGGTCCAGCGACTGGGAGTAGCCCTCGACCGCGTGCTTGGTCGCCACGTAGACGGTCATGAACGGGCTGGGGACGAATCCGCTGAGGGAGGAGACGTTGATGATGCGCCCGCTGCGCTGAACGCGCATGTGGGGCAGGACCGCCTTGGTCATCCGCATGACTCCGTAGACGTTGATGTCGAAGATGTCCTGCGTCTGGCCGATTGAGAACTCCTCGCCCGCACCGGTCGACCCGACGCCGGCGTTGTTGACGAGGACGTCGATGCGCCCGAACCGCTCGATGACCTGCTCCACCGCCGAGGCGACCGACTCGTCGCTGGTCACGTCGAGGTCGAGGTACGTCACCCCGGCGGGCGCGGTGAGTCGCGCGGTGTTGCGGCTGGTGCCGATCACTCGGAAGCCCGCCGCGACCAGCGCGATCGCTGTGGCCTTGCCGATGCCTGAGGATGCGCCCGTCACGAGCGCGACCTGCGGAGTCGTTGTCATCATGGGTTCCTGACGTTTGGGATTATGTTCATACGACAATAGCACATGGGATGACGATCGTATTCCCAAACATCCGGGCCTGTGCCCGACTGGACGCGCGGCTGACGGCACAATGGCGGTGTGAGCCACGACTACCTGCCCCCTGAGGCCCTCGAGCGTCCTGCTGGTCGGCGCAAGGTCGACGAGCAGCGTCGCTCTGATCTCCTGGCGCAGATCGAGGCGATCCTGCTCGAGGAGGGCTTCGCCAAGCTCAGCATGGACGAGCTGGCCACGCGGCTGCGTTGCTCCAAGTCGACGCTGTACGGCGTGGGCGGGTCGAAGAACGATCTGGTCTCGCTGGTGGTCAAGCGGTTCTTCGAGTCCGCGACGGCGCGGATCGAGGAGGAGACCGCGGCCGAGAGCGACCACCGCCGCAAGATCAAGGTTTATCTCCACGGCGTCGGCCGGGAGATGGGGCGGCACTCGGCCGCCTTCTACGACGACATGGTCACCTACCGCGCGGCGGCCGACATCTATGCGTTGAACTCCGCCGCTGCCGCACGCCGGGTGCACGAGATGATCGACGACGGCGTACGCGCCGGTCAGTTCCGCGGCGTCGACGCGGCCCTGGCCTCCGAGCTCGTGGTGCTCGCGATCGACGGGGTCCGCTCGGGGCGCCTGCTGCGACGTACCGGTCTGACCGCCGGCCAGGCGTTCGCCGAGATCGGCGACATCATGCTGGACGGCCTCCAGTACCAGTCGGAGTAGTCCTGTGCGCCTGCCCGCGGGCAGGCGCACAGGGACCGTGCTCAGCGCTCGATGATCGGCAGCACCAGGCGGCTGGGGCGCGCGCCACCGTGGTGGATGGTGTTGTCGGCGACCGCCATGTCCTCCAGTGCCTCGGAGGAGATCACTCCGCCGGTGTTGGAGTTGCGGTCGTAGTGGGGGAAGTTGCTGCTGGAGATGTCCAGGCGGATCCGGTGACCGGGGAGGAACACGTTGGAGGTCACCGACATCGGCACGGTGACCTCGTAGACCTCGCCAGGCGTCATGAGCTCCGGCTGGGAGAGGCTGTTGCGGTAGCGCAACCGCAGGATGCCGTCGCACAGGTTGATCGCGCGGCCGTCGGGGAAGACGTCGACGAGCTTGGCGGTGATGTCGGTGTCCACCGCGGTGGAGGAGACGAACACCTTGAGCTCGACGAACCCGGTGACCTCGACCGGCTCGGTCAGGACCGGGCCGGTGTAACAGAGAACGTCGTCGCGACCGTCGACGGCGATCTGGTCGACCGGACCGACCAGTCCCGGCAGAGACGGGAGCAACGCACCGCCCGCGGTCGGGACCGGGTCACGCGGGTCGTACCGGAACCCGTCGCTCCCCTCGGCGCTCGGCACCTCTCGAGTGAGCGTGCCGTCCCCGTTGCTCGTGTTGGCCGAGCCGTCGCTGGTCAGGTGGTAGTCGACGTACTGGGTGTCGGGCAGCGGGAAGTCTTCCTCCTCGCGCCACTGGTCGATGCCCATCACAAACAGACGAACCCGCGGTGCCGGGGCTTCGGGAGCGCGCCCGCGGAGGGTCTGGTCGAAGAAGACGACGTGCGTCTCGCTGAGGTCGCCGGCAGCCATGAGACCGAAGTAGCGGTCGGGGTACTGTCCGGTCAGGTTGGTGTGATCCCAGGGACCGACCACCAGCCGTGACTCCTCGCGGGCTCGTGGCGAGCCGCCCTCGGTGCGGACGCGTACGTAGTCGGCCACGCTCTCAGCGACGTAGAGGTCGTACCACCCGGCGATGTTGAGCGACGGGACAGTCACTGATCCTGCCGCCCCTGACCAGTCCTGTGATGCCCAGTACTCGTCGTGATCGGGGTGAGCGAGCCAGTCGTCGAACCAGCGGCCCTTGCCATGCACCGGCAGGTCGGCAACGGGTGTGGCCTCGTTGGGCGACAGGGGGTCCATCAGCGCCGCCCCGAGACGCATCAGTGCCGAGGGGTCCGAGGTCTCACCGCTCTGCAGGGATCGTTGTTCCTCGGCGGCGTACATGACGGCGTTCCACCAGGTCACCAGGCTCAGCGACAGGGCTCCGCCCTGCGAGTACCACAGGCCCGTGTACCAGTTCAGCGAGGTCACGGTGGGTGCGATGGCGCCCAGGCCCGGGGTGTCGGTGGTGGCCAGGGCCCATTGGGTCATGCCCATGTAGGAGGCGCCGTAGGTGCCGATGGTTCCGTCGCTCCAGCCCTGCTCGAGGATCCAGGCGGCGGCATCTTGGCCGTCTTCGATCTCGTTGGCCTTGGGGGTGAAGGAACCGTCGGAGGTGTAAGTGCCTCGGACATCCTGCCAGACCACCGCGTAGCCGGCGTTCAGGAGCGCGATCACGGACGGGATCGTGTTGTTGGCTCCACCGCTGAAAAGGGTGAATTCCTTGCTGTACGGCGTACGCATCAGAAGGGTGGGAGCCTGGCCTTCCGACGGTCGCCAGACGTCGGCGTGCAGGATCATGCCGTCTCGGGTCTTCATGGGGACGTTGCGCTCGTAGACATGATTCATCGGACTCTCCTTTGAGATTTCATTGAACTTCTTAATGTGACCCGAGGGAACGGATGGACTGAGTGGCTGGGGTTGGGCTGGGTTCTCGTACGCGCACGATCAGTCGGCCGATCGCCCGGCGTTCGTCCATGGCGCGGAGCGCGGAGGCGGTCTCCTCGAGGCTGAAGATCGCCCCGATCGGAGGATCGATGGCTCCGGACCGGATCAGTGGCATCAGCTCGTTCCACTGCCGTTTGGCGTACCCGGGGTCGAGGTGCCAGAACTCCTCGGAGGCCGCGCCCATGACGGTGGTGTTGGTGAGGAGGAGCCGGTTGACCTTGACGGTCGGGATCTCGCGACCGGTGAAGCCGATCACGATCAGACGTCCCTCGGGCGCAAGCGTGCGCAGCGAGTCGGTGAAGCGGTCTCCGCCGACGGGATCGACGACGACATCGACGCCCCGACCGTCGGTGAGCCGGGAGACCTGGTCGCGGAATCCAGCGACCTCAACGACCTCGTGGGCGCCGGCGGCGCGGGCGATGTCGCCCTTCTCCGGGGTCGAGACGACCGCGATCACCCGGGCTCCGTACGCGGCAGCGAGCTGACACGCTGCGGTTCCCACCCCACCGGCGGCTCCCTGCACCAGGACCGTCTCGCCGGCGACGAGGCGGGCACGGCGCATGAGTGCGAAGTGTCCGGTCAGGTAGTTCAGCGGCAGTGCCGCTCCCTTGTCGAACCCGACGTCGTCGGGCAGCGGGAAGACCATCTCCGAGCTCACCGCGACGGTCTCGGCGAAGCCTCCGATGACCGGCATCGCAGCGACCCGATCGCCGGCGCGGAACCCGCCGGAGTCCTCGCGGACCGCACCGGCCACCTCCCAGCCCGGCGTGAACGGCAGCTCCGGACGCAGCTGGTATCCGCCGCGGGTCTGCAGGACGTCGGGGAAGACCACGCCTGCGGAGTGGACGTCGATCCGCACCTGCCCGGCCGCCGGTTCCGGTTCGGGCTGGTCACGGATCACGACGCCGTCAGGGCCGTTGAGGGCGGTGATGATTGCTGCTCGCACGGGAGCCTCCTCGGGATCGGGATGTGGGGTTCATTCGCCCGAGGTCCTAGGCACCCGCAGGATCAGCGCGTCTCCTTGGCCACCGCCGCCGCACAGTGCGGCCGCGCCGAGGCCGCCGCCGCGGCGTCGGAGCTCGAGGGCGAGATGGAGCACGATGCGGGTGCCGGAGCAGCCGAGCGGGTGGCCGATCGCGATCGCGCCGCCGTTGACGTTGACCTTCTCCTCCGGGAGGCCGAGGGCACGCATGGACTCGATGCCGACGGCGGCGAAGGCCTCGTTGAACTCGACGAGGTCGAGTTCGGCGGCGGCGATGCCCTCCTTGTCCAGGGCCTTGGCGGTGGCGTTGGCCGGTTGCAGCTGGAGGGTGGAGTCGGGGCCGGCGACCATGCCGTGGGCACCGATCTCGGCGAGCCAGTCCAGGCCGAGCTCTTCGGCCTTGGACCTGGCCATCACGACGACGGCGGCGGCACCGTCGGAGATCGGTGAGGCCGATCCCGCGGTGATCGTTCCGGTGCGGGAGAAGGACGGACGGAGCTTGGCGAGCGTCTCGGTCGTGGTGTCCTCGCGTACGCCTTCGTCGGCGGTCACGACGACCGGGTCGCCCTTCCGCTGCGCGATGGCGACGGGGACGATCTCGTCGTCGAAGAGGCCGTTCTTCCGTGCCGTGGCGGCGCGTTGGTGGGAGCGGGCGGCGAAGGCGTCCTGCTCTGCTCGGGTGACGGCCAGCTCGCGATCGGCGTTGACCGCTTCGGTCAGACTGCCCATCGCCTGCGCGGTGGCCTGGTCGTAGAGCCCGTCGTAGGCCATGTGGTCGACGAGGGTCATGTCGCCGAACTTGCTGCCTTCTCTGCTTCCTGGCAGCAGCCGCGGAGCGTTGGTCATCGACTCCATGCCGCCGGCGACGATGATCTCGGCCTCGCCGGCGCGGATCATCTGGTCGGCGGTCGCGATGGCGTTGAGGCCGGAGAGGCAGACCTTGTTGATGGTGATCGAGGGGACGTTGCCCGGGATCCCGGCGTTGAGTCCGGCGGTTCGCGCCGGGTTCTGGCCGGCGCCGGCCTGGAGTACGTGGCCCATGATCAGGTAGTCGACCTGCTCCGGCGCGACGCGTGCCTTCTCCAGGGCGCCCTTGATGGCGATGCCCCCGAGGTCGGTGGCGGTGAGGGTTCGCAGGCCGCCGAGGAGCTTGCCGATCGGCGTACGGGCGCCCGCGACGATGACGGTCGGCTCGGTTGACATTCGGGGAGTGTTCATCGGATCGAGGATCCGATCCCGATGCCGCCGTCGACGTCGAGCACGACGCCGGTGATGTAGCGGGCCTCCGGTGATCCCAGGAAGGCGGCGGCTGCGGCGATGTCTTCGGGTTCGCCGGGGTGCTTGAGGGGGACCTTGCCGATCAGCAGGTCGCGGGCGGGGCCGTTCATCGAGGCGAGCATCGGGGTCTGGATCAGGCCGGGTGCGATCGCGTTGGCGGTGATCCCGTGGCGCGCGCCCTCGAGGGCGATGGTGCGGGTGAGACCGACGATGCCGGCCTTGGCCGCGACGTAGTTGGCCTGGCCGAAGTTGCCCCGCCAGCTCATCGAGGAGAACGAGATGATCCGGCCATAGCTGCGGCTCTTCATGTGCGGCATGGCCGCTTGGATGCAGAGGAAGGAGCCGGTCAGGCTCACGTCGATGACGGCATGCCAGTCCTCGACCGAGATCTTCTCGACGCGGTTGTCGCGGATGATCCCGGCGTTGTTGACGAGGACGTCGACGCGCCCGTCGCTCTCGGCGACGCCGTCGATCCAGCCGGTGACGGCCACGGGGTCGGTGACGTCCACGACGTGCGGCACCGGCGGGATCGGCGCGTCCGCGGCGACCTTTCCGGCTGCCTCCTGGACGGCGTCCGCGTTGACGTCGGCGAGATGGACGCGGGCGCCTTCGGCGGCGAATCGGTGGACCATCGCCAGGCCGAGCCCCTGGGCTCCGCCGGTGACGAGGACGGTCTGGTCTGTGAACCGGTCAGGCAACGGTTCGCTCCTTCTTGGAGGTCGACCGCGGTGTGGAGCGGCCGAGGAAACGGATGAGGTCGGTGGCCACGTCGGAGCCGTTCCAGTGCTCCTCGAACATGTCGAGCTCCCGCGTCAGCGCCGCCGCGGTCGTCGTGGGGTCGTTGACGATGAGTCGCTTGTAGCGGTGCTGGGCGCCGGCTGGGCGGCTCGTCAGGATGGTGGCCATGGTGTGGGCGGACTCGAGCAGTACGTCGGGAGCGACGACCTCGTGCAGCCACCCCGTCCTGCGCGCGAGGTCATCGGCGGGCATGAGCTCGCCCGTCAGGGCCAGCCATGCGGCCGTGCCGGCACCGAGCTTCGGGGGCATCCTCACGCTGGCTCCTCCCCCGGCGATCAGGTTGTTCTTCACATGCCCATCGCCGATCCGGGTGCCGGCCGCGGCGATGACCAGGTCGCACGCCAGCGCGATCTCGAGACCCCCGGCGACGGCGAACCCGTGGAGCGCGGCGATGAAGACGATCGGGCTGGCCTCCATCGCGAGCGTGAGGTCGCAGATCTCGCGCAGATGCGGACGAGGCGACTCACCGCTCTGGGCACATTCGAGCAGGTACGCCAGGTCGGCTCCCGCACAGAACCCCGCCCCCGCACCAGTGAGGATCACGACCCGGACCCCGTCGTCCTCCGCCCGGGAGACCTGCTCGGTCAGCGCACTCACCAGGGCCGGGTCCAGGGCGTTGCGGGACTCGGGCCGGTTCAGCGTCCAGGTCTCGACGTCACCGGTCCGAGTCGTCAGAAGGACGTCGGTCACCGGGTGCCACCGACCTCGGCGAGCTGCTTGCGCAGCACCGCGCGCTGCACCTTGCCGCTCGGTGTCTTGGGCAGCTCCGCGACGAACTCGATCTGGCGGGGATAGGCGTGGGCGGCGTACTCCTTCTTCACCCAGTCCTGGAGCTCCTTCACCAACACATCGGAGCCCTCGACCCCCGGGCTGAGGACGACGTACGCCTTGATGATCTCGCCCCGCATCTCGTCCGGCGCGGCCACGACCGCGCACTCCGCCACGGCCGGGTGCGTGCCCAGTGCGCTCTCGACGTCGAACGGGCCGATCCGGTAACCGGCCATCAGGATCACGTCGTCGTCGCGGGAGGAGAAGTGGATCAGACCGCTGCTGTCGATCGTGATCAGATCGCCGCTGAGGTAGAACTCACCATCGGCACTGAACCGGTCACCGCGATGACCACGATCCTGGCCGTACCCGGTGAAGGTGAAGAACGGACTCTCCGCGATACGCACCGCCAGCCGCCCCACCTCGCCAGGCCCGGCAGGTACGTCCTCATCCAGCCTGAGCGCGGTCAGGGACCACCCGGGGAAACTGCGGCCCATCGCCGCCGGCTCGACCCGAGTAGCCGCATGCGGGTGGTGGGCGAAGCCCGCGGGCATACCCAGCTCGGTCTGACCGAAGTGGTCGTGGATCTCCAGCCCCCACTGCTGCTGCGCCCAGGCGAACACATCCGGGGTCAGCGGCTCACCAGCACTGGACAGCCGCCTCAACGCCGGAAGCTCCGCCCGCGTCTTCGCACCCCGCAGACCCCGGAAGATCGTAGGCGCCGCCGCCAGATCGGTGACCTCGTACCTCTCCAGGATCCGCCACGTGGTCTCGGCATCGAACTTCGCCGTGCTCACGATGTTCGGAACACCCACGCACATCGGCGCGACCACCCCGGCATACAGACCATAAGCCCAGCCCGGGTCGGCGGCGTTCCAGTAGACCGAGCTCTCATCGACGCCCAGCCCGATCTCGAGATAGGCCTGCCAACCAGCCACGTACGCGAGCGGGTGGATGACCGTCTTCGGCTTGCCCGTCGTGCCCGAGGTGAACATGTGCGTCAGCTCCACCTCGGGCCCGGCAGGTGCCGGCTCGCTCCACAGCGGCGCGGCCGCCGCGGCCGCCGACAGATCGGTGCCGCCCGACGGGGGCGCGGCACCGTCGCTGAGCCCGGCCACCAGCCTGGCCCGGTCCCCAGGCAGCTTCCCGAACTGGTCGCTGTCTGTGACCACCACACGTACGCCACCCTGATCCAGGCGGTCAGCCACCGCCGATGCCGCGAAAGCCGTGAACAGCGGCATGTAGACCGCACCCACGCGCCAGATCCCGAGGATCACCGCAGGCAGATCCACGTCCTTGCCCATCAGCGTCGCCACCCGGTCACCAGCACTCACGCCATGTTCGCTCAGCACAGACGCGATCCGCCGCGACCGGTCGGCGAGCTCGCCGAAGGTCAACGACACCCCCGCCAGGTCCGCGTCGATGAACCTGAACGCGACCGCATCGTGCGGATGGCGGTCGCACATCAGCTCGGGCGCACTCGCGGTCGGCGAGGTGAATGCGCGGAGGATCTCTCCGACTCGGTCATCGGGATACGTACTCATGGGTTCTCTCCTGGGTTGATCGGTACAAAGAGCAGGTTCAGGGGGCGGCGGGGCGCTAGGCGCCCGCTACCGGAGTGGCCACGTTGTTTGGTCTGGTCCGACTGTTGCTGGTGAGGCCGAGACCGACAGCGGACAGGAGCACCAGGCACGCCAGGTAGATGAAGTACGTGTCGGCGCGCCCCTGGCCGGCCAGCCAGGTCAGCAGGAACGGTGCGGTACCACCGAAGATCGCGGTCGCCAGGTTGTAGGGGGCGCCTACTCCCATCGCACGCATCCGGCTCGGGAACAGGTCGGTCATGATCACGGCCAGCACCGAGAAGATGCATGCGGTCAAAGTGAGGAACGCCAGGTCGACGGCGAGGCTGACGTACCAGCGCTCGGAGAGCGCCAGGCTCAGCGGGTAGATCGCGACGCCGCCACCGATGGCGAACACGAAGCCGAGCGGACGCCGGCCGATGCGGTCGGAGAGCATCCCGAATGTCGGGAGAAGCACCATGAAGATGACCAGGGCGACCGTGTGCAGGCCGAAGGTCGTCGCCGGTGCCAGCCCGACGGAGTTGATCAGGTGGGTCGGCATGTAGCTGACGAACGTGTAGAAGGCAGTGGCCGCTCCCGCCATCAGCAGGATCACCCGCAGCGTCTCCCGGGGAAACTCCGAGAGCAGGGTGCCGAGCCCGGCGGGTCGTGCCGCGGCGGTGCCGTCGACGACGGCATCGCTCGTCTCGACCATGGCGCGCCGGACCCACAGGGAGAGCAGCCCGGCCGCACCGCCGACCAGGAACGGGATCCGCCATCCCCACTCCCCCATCGCCTCCGCGGCGAGGAGCCGGGTGAGCACGAAGCCGGTGAGGCTCGCCAGGACCATGCCCAGCACGACGGTCGTGTACCACAGGCTGCTGTAGAGACCCTTGCGATGCTCCGGCGCGATCTCCGACAGGTACGCCATCGCCCCGCCGGCCTCACCACCGGCGGCAAAGCCCTGCAGCATCCGGGCCAGCACCAGCACGATCGGAGCCACGATCCCCACCGAGGCGTACGTCGGCGAGATGCCGATCACGAAAGCCGGCACGGTCATCAGAACGATGGTGAGAAGCAGGACCTTACGCCGCCCCTGCCGGTCGGCGTAAGCGCCGATCAGCCAACCCCCGAGCGGACGGACGAAGAATCCGACAGCGAACACGGCGAACGTCGACAGCAGCGAAGCCGTGGGATCAGCGGACGGGAAGAACAGCGGCGAGAAGTAGACGGCGAACGTCGCGTAGATGGTGAAGTCGAACCACTCGACGATGTTGCCCACGGCGGCTGCCAGCAAGGGCCGCAGGCGGGACCGCGACCCGGTCACAAGGGGGGATGTTGCCGACACAGCGCACTCCTGGGTACGAATGAGGAAACTTACGTACCGTGACTGTAGTCACAACATCTCAGAGATGGAAGGGGTACGCAGGGACCAGTTTTCGTACCCGTCGGAATATTTACGTTCCCCAGCGCCGCGCCTCGGGCAGCTGCGGGTAAGGCGGTTTGTCGATGCCCAGCACTCCGGTGCAGGCCAGCGGCCGGGCCTGAAGGAAGACACCGACGCGATGGGTCTTCTGCTTCAGCGCATGGCTCATGGCGCTGGCATGGCCGCCCTTCTTGTAGGCGAAGTCCCGGGCCAGGGCGTAGGTCTTCCAGAGGCTGATCGAGGTGTGCTCGTACGGCAGCTGAGCCGAGATGTCGATGCTGCCGCGGTGACCGGGGTGGTGCGCGGCTCGGCTGGCCGCGTGCAGGTTGTTGCGCATGAACTCGAGCAGCCGGCCACGCCGGAGGATGCCGTGGACGATGGCCACCATGGGCTCGCCGTCGACGAGCGGCTCGGCCCCGTCGGCACTGGGCTTCCAGCCGTGCCAATGGTCGTGTTCGGACTCGGAGTCGATCCTCACCCGCACGATCTCGCTGTCGAGGCTGAACCGTCCAGGGCCGTCGATGGCACGCCGCAGCGGACCGGCGAAGGCGGCCTCGGCCGCCTCCGCCGATTCCCACGCGGCGACGAGCGCACAGCCGCCCGGAAGGAGGTTCGGGGCGAGGGAGTGGGTGCCGTTGTTGGCATAGTTCACCGTCACGCCATGCAGGCCGTCGATACCGGCGTCGATCGTGCGCCTGAGGTCGCGCCGCCACCCGATCCGCCCGCCGGGCGGCCGATGGAAGGCGTCGACGGTCAGGAAGTCCGGTCGGCTCATCGCTGCCCGCTCAGGACGCCGCGGACTCGGTCTTCGGGCCGAGGAAGTCCAGTACCTCGGGGACGAACTCGTGGTGGTACTGGAACACGCCGCCGTGACCCGAGGCCGGGTAGATCCGCAGTCGGGAGTCGGGCAGCCGGGCCGCCATGTCCTTGGAGTGCTCGCTGGCGACCATCAGGTCCTTGTCCCCGTTGGCGACGAAGACCGGGATCTTGATCTGCTCCAGGTCGTCGGCGGGGTGCATCCCCGCGCTGGTGATCGCCCGCAGCTGGGCCAGGCCCGCCTGCGAGGAGATCGGCTTGTCCCGACCCGTCGTACGCTCCGCGAGCCGCTCGAAGTAGGCGTTGGCCGCCTTCTTGCCTTCCGTGGTGCGCGGGAAGAAGAGGAAGTGGCGCGGGTCCTTCCGGGACAGGAACGCCTTCGTGTAGGCGCCACCGACGATGAACGGCATCTTCCAGATGCCGCCACCACCGCGGGGGCCGCTGCCGGCGACCACCATGCGGCGTACGAGATCGGGCGCCTGGAGGGCGACCATCTGGGCGACGGCACCGCCGAGCGAGAAGCCGATCAGATCGACCTGCTCATACCCGAGCGCACGGATGAAGGCGATGGCGTCGGCACCCATCTCCTCGATGTCGTTCGGGACCCGGCCTCCGGTCGCGCCGACCCCGCGGTTGTCGAAGGCGATCACGTGGTGCTGCGCGGCTACCCCATCGAGGACGCGCGGGTCCCAGTCGTCGAGGACGGCGGTGAAGTGGTGCAGGAACACCACCGGTACGCCGCCGGGCTTGCCGAGCTCGCGGTAGGCGAACGAGGTGCCGCCGACGTCGATCGTCTTGTTGGGAGTGGTCTTCCAGGTGGTGGTCATGGCTTGTTCCTTCGTGAGAGTGCCGCCGGGACGGCGACGGGAGGCGTGGAGAGGCGGGCGTCGAGACGGGCGAGGACGTCGAGGATGCGGCGGTCGCGCGCGAAGCGGGAGTCGAGCACGGGCCCCAGGAAGCCGCGCCAGGAGGAGACCGGACGCCACAGGTTCGGCAGGATGACGCGGGCCGCGCGCGCCTCGAGCCCGTCGGCGATGCCGGCCGCGGCCTGCGCCGGGGTGATCCGCTTCAGCATCGCCTTGGGCAGCGCGCCGAGCAGCTCCATGACGACCGGGTCCTCGTCGACGCCGCGGGCGATCATGTCGGTCTGAACGAGCGAGAAGTAGGCCGTGAGGACCGAGACACCGTGGTCGGCGAGCTCGACGCGGAGCCCGCGTCCGAGCTGCTCGACGGCTGCCTTGCTCATGGCGTACGGAATCGTGCCCATGCCGTTGAGGAAGGCGAACACGGAGCTGATCAGGACGACCTGGCCGCGCTGCGCGATCACGTGGGGCAGCGCGGCCGAGACCGTGTTCGCGACACCGGTCACGTTGACCGCGAGAGTGGCCTCGATGTCCGCGGTGGGCGTGTTGCGCAGCGTGGCCGCCTTGGCCAGGAGACCGGCGTTGGCGATCACGACGTCGAGTCGGCCGTACCGGTCGACGGTCTGGGTGACCGCCGCCTCGAGCGAGGCGGGGTCGCGTACGTCGGCGACGCATCCGAAGATGTCGGTCGCATGCAGCGCGCCGGCCCGCTCGGGCGTCGTCGGGTCGATGTCGGCGACCGCCACGCGGGCTCCCCGCTCGAGCAGGGTGCGGACCGTGGCGGCCCCGATCCCGCCGTTGCCACCGGTGACCAGGACGACCTTGTCGGCGAGGTCGTACGCGTGGCGGCTCACTTCAGGCCCCGGCGCGGCGCGAACGACACCCGGCCGTTGCGGCGCACCATGGCCACCGCGGTGCGCAGCACACCACGGTCGAGATCCGGCTCCTGCCCGCGGGCGAGCCGGTGCATCTGGTCGGTGTTCCAGGCGAGGTTGAGGACTCCGTCGAGAGCCTTCAGATCCGCGAACCGGCCGAGCAGACCGCGCATGCCGGCGCCGATCTCGTGGGTGGTCAGCTCCCCGGCGCGCCCCCGGAGGATCGCGTCGGCGGAGTCGGTGGTCGTCACCGTCGGGCGCCCGATGCCGACGAGGTCGCAGTCCCCGGCGGTGAGCGCCTCCTGCATCCCGGAACGCGAACGGAAACCGCCGGTCACCGCCAGCGGTACGTCTCCGGCCGCCTTCCGGACGGACCGCGCGTAGTCGAGGAAGTACGCCTCACGTGCCCGGGTCGAGGAGGCGGCCGAGCCCGACATGGCCGGTGACTCGTAGTTGCCGCCACTGACCTCGATCAGATCCACCTCCTCCAGCGCCAGGGCCTCGACGACGGCGCGCGAGTCGTCCTCGGTGAACCCGCCACGCTGGAAGTCGGCGGAGTTGAGCTTGACCGACACCGCGAACCCGGGACCCACCCGACCGCGTACGCGGCGTACGACCTCGATCAGGAAGCGCATGCGCCGCTCGGCGTCGCCGCCCCATTCGTCCTCGCGCAGGTTGGTCAGCGGCGAGAGGAACTGGGTGGCGAGGTAGCCGTGCGCCGCGTGGAGCTGTACGCCGTCGAAGCCGGCGTCCTCGCAGACCTTCGCGGCGACGGCGAAGCGCTCGATGATCTCCTCGATCTCCGCACCGGTGAGCTCACGAGGCACGGCCGCACCAGGAAGCGCGAGCGGCACGGCGCTCGGCGCGACCGGCTGGTGGCCGAGATCCATCAGGTTGGACTGACGGCCGGGATGGTTGAGCTGGGCGAAGATCGCGGCGCCGCCGTCGTGCGCGGCCTTGGTCCACGCCGTCAGCTGCGGAAGGGCGCGGTCGTCCTCGATCACGATGTTGCCCGGCTCCCCCAGGTGCCGGCGGTCGACCATGATGTTGCCGGTGATCAGCAGGCCGTAGCCGCCCTGCGCCCAGCGGCGGTAGAGCGTGACGATGCGCTCGTCGGGCGAGTTGTCCGCATCGCCCAGAGCCTCGCTCAACGCTGCCTTGGCGATGCGGTTGGGCAGGCGTGCGCCGGACGGAAGGTCGAGCGGATCAGCAAGCGAGGCCATGGGTGCTCCAGTTCGTGATTGCAGTACGTTCGTAATAGTATGGTCATAATGCTAAAGTATTGACAACCCCCGGAAGGAGATTCACCTCATGGCGAGATACAGCCCGGAGCACAAGGAAGCGACGCGGCGCCGGATGATCGAGACCGCCGGCCGCCGGCTCAAGAGCGACGGCATCGACGGCTCGGGCATCGCGACACTGGTCGCCGACGCGGGACTGACCAACGGAGCTTTCTACGGTCACTTCGCCTCGAAGGAGGACCTGGTCGCCTCGGTCGTGACCCAGCAGCTCGCCGACCAGGTCGCCGTCGTCGACGCGCTGCCCGCAGGCCTCGCATCCGTCGAGGCCTTCCTCCGCGAGTACCTCTCCGCCGAGCACCGCGACGCCCCCGCCGAAGGCTGTCCGTCGGCCGCCCTCCTGGATGAGATCGGTCGCTGCGACGCGACTACCCGAGACGCCTACACCGACGGCGCCCGCTCGATGATCGAGGCGATCTCACGCCACCTCGACGAGGGCGATGCCCAGCAGACCGACGAGCGTGCGATCGGCATCTTCACGCTCCTGGTCGGGTCCCTGCAGCTGGCTCGCGCCGTCACCGACGCCGAGCTCTCCGACCGCATCCTCGCCGCGGCCTACACCCAAGCCATGACCATCGCGGGAGCCCGTCCGGCCCCCGCGGGAACACCCACCCAGGAGTCGCCATGAAGGCGTTCGTCGTCACCCACTACGGTCCGGACGGGCTCGAGGCAGCTGATGTCCCGACGCCGACGGCCGGACCTCGCGACGTCCTGGTCGACGTCCGCGCCGCGAGCATCAACCCGCTCGACAAGATGGTCCGCAACGGGGAGCTCAAGCAACTGCTGAAGTACGAGCTGCCCTTCGTCCTCGGCCACGACGTCTCCGGCGTGATCACCCAGGTCGGGCCGGAGGTCCGTGACTTCAAGGTCGGCGACGAGATCTTCGCCCGGGCGCGCGACCTGCGCATCGGCACCTTCGCCGAGCAGATCGCCATCGACTCCGGCGACATCGCCCTCAAGCCGAGGTCCTTGTCGTTCGAGGAGGCCGCCGCCGTACCCCTGGTCGCGCTCGCCGCATGGCAGGCCCTGGTCGGCCTGGCCAGCGTCAAGCCGGGCCAGAAGGTCCTGGTCCACGCCGGCGCCGGCGGCCTCGGCTCCACCGTCATCCAGGTCGCCAAGCACCTCGGGGCCCACGTCGCCACCACCGCCCACAGCAAGGACGTCGAGAAGGTCCGCGCGCTCGGCGCCGACGAGGTCGTCGACTACACCAGCACCGACTTCGCCGAGGTCCTGTCCGGCTACGACGTCGTGCTCGACTCCCTCGGGACCGCCAGCCTCGAGAAGTCGTTGACCGTCCTGAAGCCGGGCGGTCTGGCGATCAGCGTGGTCGGACCACCCGACCCGCACATGGCGGACCAGCTGGGCAAGCCGCTCCTCAAGCCCGTGATGTCCCTGTTGAGCCGCAAGATCAGGTCCCGAGCCAAGAAGCTCGGCGTGCGCTACTCGTTCCTCTTCATGGAGGCGAACGGCACCCAGCTCAAGACCCTCGCCGCGCTCTACGACGACGGCATCCTCCAGCCGGTCCTCGACCGTACGTTCCCCTTCACCGACACGATCGAAGCGATGGCGTACGTCGAGCAGGGCAAGGCCAACGGCAAGATCGTGGTGACCCGATGACCTCCACCAGCAACGAGCCCGTCATCACCTCCTACGAACACGCCCCGACCCGCTCCGTCACCGTCGGCGACGTGACGTACGCCTACCGCGAGCTCGGCCCGAAGGGCGGCGTGCCCGTCGTCTTCTTCGTGCACCTCGCGGCGACCCTGGACAACTGGGACCCGCGCATCGTCGATCCCATCGCCGAGAAGCGACACGTCATCACCTTCGACCAGCGCGGCGTCGGCGCCTCGACCGGGAAGGTGCCCGACACCATCGAGGAAGCCGCCGATCACGCCTACGAGTTCATCGCGGCGCTCGGCTTCGAGGAGATCGACATCTTCTCCTTCTCGATGGGCGGCTTCATCGCGCAGGACCTGATCGTCAAGCACCCCGGCCTGGTCCGCAGGCTCGTGCTGACCGGGACCGGTCCTCGTGGCGGCAAGGACATCGAGAAGGTCGCCGGCGTCACCTACCGGGACATCCTCAGGGCGACGCTGACCAGGTCGGACCCCAAGGAGTTCCTCTTCTTCAACCGCGACGCGGCCGGAAAGTCGGCCGCGAAGGCGTTCGTCAAGCGGCTCCAGGAACGCACCAACGACCGTGACCGGCCGGCCACCATCAAGGCGCTGCGGACCCAGCTGAAGGCGATCCAGAAGTACGGTCGCTCCGCCCCGTCGGATCTGTCGGCGCTCACCCTGCCGACCTTGATCGCCAACGGCGACCACGACCGGATGGTGCCCACGGCGCTCTCCGAAGACCTCCATCGCCGCATCAAGGGCAGCCAGCTGATCATCTACCCGAACTCCGGTCACGGCGGGATCTTCCAGTTCCACGAGAAGTTCGCCCCGGTCGCCGCCGACTTCCTCACCGACTGACAGGACTGCTTCTTTAGGCTCATTCTCGCGACACTCAATCCCAACCCAGACACACCGCAGCCTGATAATCTAGAACACATGTTCGATTCAAGTTCCGGCGCCCCGCTCCCCCACAACGGCCCGATATCGGACTACGCTCGCCCTATGGAGCGCGCCACCATCGACGACCAGGCAGCCCTCATTGCCTTGCTTCGGGAACGCCCCGGTGGCATCGGGTGGACGAAGATCGTCGACACCCTCCTCCAAGAAGGGAGTGTCCAGGCAGGGCGAGATCTGCTAGCCGCCGCCGATCTCTTTGGAGACACCGAGCATGAGGAGCGGATCGCGGAAGCGCGTCGAGACCTAAAGAAGTGGTCCGACGCCGGCTTCGAATTCTTGTCGGTGCTTGACCCGAGATACCCGGCTCGGGTGCGCGATATCCAAGAGGCGCCGCCCTTCCTCTTCGCACGTGGCGCACGCGTTGAGGGTGACGTTGGCTTCTCCGTGGTCGGCTCCCGCAAAGCAAGTGAGCGTGGTGTCCGGATGGCAAGTGCGATCAGTGCCCTTCTGGTTAAGAAGGGATTGACGGTCGTTGCAGGGCTAGCCGAAGGCATCGATGCGGTCGCGCACCGGACCGCTCTCGACAGCGGAGGACGCACGGTCGCTGTTATCGGCACGGGCATCGACCGGTACTACCCGGCGTCGAGTCACGACCTCCAACAGCAGATCGAGCGCGATGGCTTGGTCCTCTCCCAGTTCTGGCCCGGGTCGCCACCCACCAAGCAGAGCTTCCCGATGCGCAACGCCGTGATGTCTGGCTACGGTTTCGCGACGATCGTCGTCGAGGCTGGCGAGCAGAGCGGCACTCGTATCCAGGCCCGGCTAGCCGTGCATCACGGTCGGCCTGTGATCCTCACCGACACCGTCGTAGAGGCCACTCAGTGGGGAAAGGACCTCGTCGACAACCCTGACGTCTACGTCGCCTCCTCCCTAGAGGAGGTCTCAGCGTCGATCGATCGACTCGTCGACCGCCCCGGCAGAGTCGATGCGGCATTGAGCCAGATCTCGCTGTAGTGGTGCAGCGATCCGCAGCGCTCGACGTCATCCGCGCCGACCTGACACGGGCGACGAGCGGATACCTTCACAACGTCCGCTTCCTTTCACAGGTGAACTGCACCGTCTGCGGAACGCCGACCGATCCCCGCTACGAGGCCTGTTACAAGTGCAACGACCGTCGGAGAAGCCGAGCGGACATGGCCGACCAGGTCGGCTTCGTCATCTACGCATGGGACAGCGGACAACCTGGACGTCTCATGTATGGCTACAAAGACACCCCGGGCGCGTCCCACAGCCGAATCGTCCAAGCCCTCTTGACCTACGCCGTCGCGGCTCACTGGCCGTGTATCTCCGCTCCGTTTGGCCCGCCCGACGCCTGGACCACCGTCCCGTCGCTCAAGCGTCGCCCTGGGCCCCATCCACTCGAGACCATCGCGGCCTCGTTCTTGAGGTCGATCCCGCAGGTAAAGGTCGCCGCGACCCAGAATCCCCGGGACCCGCGCGAGGTACGCCCGGCAAACTTCATCGTCCCGCCGACATCTTCGCAGCATGTCCTGGTTCTAGAGGACTCCTGGGTGACCGGCGCCCGCGTCCAGTCGGTCACCGCGGCCCTGAAGGCGGCAGGCGTACGCCACGTAACCGCCATCTGCGTCGCCCGCTGGCTTTCAGCCGGATTCTCTAAGAACGAGCCGTTCGCGACCACCATCCAGGCGCCTTTCGACCCGGACGTCTGCCCGTTCACTGGCTCCAACTGCTGAACAGGATCGAGACAAACTCCCAATGCTCTGTCGCTGACATGGGTCGATGCCACGAACCGTTGGCCCCGCACATGGGCGTACAAGAGGACTGTGCACTTCCCGAAGCCATCTCCCGACACCGAGGCTTCCCGATCACGACCCATCACCGACATCGCTCAGCAGGCACCGAGCCGGCCTGGCTTTACTAGACGTGGTGCCCTGGCCCTCGTGCCGCGCTTGAGGCCGGCGCACGAGGCGCGGGGTGAGGCACTGCGCGGACCGGGATCTCGCGGCGCCGAGCCAGAGTCCGGCACCGTAGGCGAGGTCGTCGAGGCGGCGGCCGAGGAGGGTCGCGGGCCGGACGTCGGTCTCCTGGAGGGCGACGGCGGTGTCGACGACGAGCGCGGCGAGCACCATCCGGCGTGCGGTGCGACTGATCAGGCAGGCCACCAGCGTGAGTGGCCACCAGTGGCGCAGCAGGAGCGCTGACTCCTGGCGCAGCGACCAGCCGAGTCCTCGGACTGCGAGGCGGGCGGCGAGGCCACGGCGGCCGGGTACGTCGGGGAGAGCATCCGAGACGACGCGGCCGCCCCAGGCCAGCGAGGCGAGCGCCGCGGGTGCCGACCACCAATGGCCGACCAGGATCGCGGCTCCGGCCGCGGCCATGGCCGGGGAGAGCACGGCCGGGGCGATCGCGGAGCCGTGACGGCGCCCGAGCTCGGCGCCGCCGGTGCCGTAGACGAGCTTGCGGCCGAGCCAGCCGCGTACGGTGCCGCGGACCTCGTGCAGGGCCTCGAGGTCGGGCGCGTAGCGGACCACGTGCCCGGCCTCGACCAGTCGCCAGACCAGGTCGACGTCCTCCCCCACGCGCAGATCGCCGGCGAAGCCGCCGACCTCTCGCAGGGTCGAGGTGCGGGCGACCAGGCAGGCCGACGGCAGCCAGCCGACGGCCGCGCCGGGGCGCACCGAGCACGCTCTGGTGCCCAGAGAGAGCGAGGAGGCGGCCATGTCGTGTCGTTCGAACCACGCCGGCCGGGCCTTGTCGCTGTGCCCCCGAACCAGCGGCCCCACCAGCGCGACCCGAGGGTCCACGAGGTGACCGGCCAGCTGCGCGAGCATCTCCGGGGCGGCGGTGACGTCGGAGTCGACGAAGGCGACGTAGGTCGTGGCGACCCGGGCGAGTCCGGCGTTGCGGGCGCCGGCGGGTCCGAGGTTGTCTGTCAGTGCGAGGAGGGTGGCGCCGTGGCGGCGTACGACCTCCGCGACGGCGTTCGGGTCGTGGGAGGCGTCGTCGACGACGATGACGCCGAGGCCGCTCAGCACGGCCAGGCAGCGGTCGAGGAGCTCGGGTCGGTCGTGGGCCGGGACGATGACGGTGAGCTCGGCCGGGTCGACGGGCGCCAGATCTGCGGGGTCGGCGAGGTTGCCGTCGAGCAGGCGGCGGGCGATGAGGTCGGTGGTGGCATCGTGAACCCGAACCTGCCTGCCGGCCACGCGGTCGGCGGCCGTGGATGCAAGGCGCATGGACCGCAGTGGCGAGCCGCCGATCAGAGACAGCCCACCGTCTGCCGTGGGCAGGAGGCGTACGTCATCGCGCACCCGCACCGTGAACCCATCGGGCAGCGTCATCCGCCGAAGCCTCCGTCGGCGGCGACGACCGAGCCGTTGAGCACCGCCCCAGCAAGCGAGCAGGCGTGGACGACGGTGGCGGCGACCTCGTCGGGTGTGAGCGGGCGGCGCAGGAGCTGGTGTGCGGCGAGGTCATCCGGGCCGACCGAGTAGAGGTTGGCGGTCGCGGCGAGCATCGCGGTGTCGGTGGAGCCCGGGGAGACGGCGCAGGCCGTCACGCCGGTGCCGGCCAGATCGGCGGCCAGGCCTCTCACCAGACCGACTACGGCATGCTTCGCGGCGTTGTAGGCGGCGAGGTGGAACAGTCCGCGCGAGCCCGCTGCGGAGGCGAGCGCGACGAACCGGCAGCCGCTGGGATCGGGCCCGGCAAGCATCGCGGGGACGGCGGCCACCGCGGTGTTCCAGACCCCGGCGACGTCGATCTGCCACTGCAGGTCGAGCGAGGTGTCCTCCCACAGCGGGCACCCGCCGGCGATCACCGCCGCACCGGCGACGGCGACGTCGAGCCGCCCCCACCTCTCCTGCGCGGCGCCGACCGCGGCGGTCAGCGCCGCCGGATCCCGTACGTCACCGACGACCGGTTCGACCCAGCCGGCCGGGAGCGAGGCGATCAGGCTGTCCAGGTCGGCCTTCGTGGCCTGGGGATAGCCGGCCGGAGAGTCCTCGCCCGCGCACCAGTCGAGCGCGACGACGCGTACGCCCTCGGCCACCAGGCCGCGCAAGGTGGCCGCGCCGATCCCACGCGCGGCGCCGGTCACCAGCGCGACCCGGGCCGCTGTCTCTGTGCTTGCTGCCCCGGGCCTCATCGTGCCGCGGCTCCTATCCGGAGCCGGTCATAGGCACCGACGACCATCGCCTCGAGGATGCGCTTGCCCTGCTCGGCGCTCGCGCCGGTCGGGTCGCCGAGGACGCCGTTGGCCGAGACGGCTTCGACACCGCCCGCCCGCATCACCGGCAGCAGCGTGGCGATCGGGCGGGTGTTGCCGGGCACGGCCTGCCGCAGGCGTACCCGTTCGGGGGCCAGTTGCAGCATGAGAGAGGTCTCGGTGTGGCCGGCGTGCGGATCCGCGTCCGGGACCTGGCAGGGCACCCACGAGACCTCTCTCCCCTCGGTGCGAAGGACCGTGACGGCGGCCGTGACCGCGTCCAGGTTGCCGCCGTGGCCGTTGACCAGGACGACCCGCGAGGCCCAGGTGGTCAGGGAGCGGCCGAGCTCGACCAGGACCGAGGTCAGCACCGTGGTCCCGATCGAGATCGTCCCGGGAAACGACTGGTGCTCACCGCTGGCACCGATCGGCACCGCCGGCGCGACGGAGGCGCCGATGAGCGGGGCGAGCTCGTCGGCGACCGCGGTCGCGATCACCGTGTCGACGTCGAGCGGCAGGTGGGGCCCGTGCTGCTCGGTGGACCCCACCGGCACCAGGACCGTGCCGCCCGCCACGATCTCCGGCCAGGGACGGTCGACCAGGCTCACGGCCGGTCCAGTGGTCGGCCCGATGGTTGCCCGAGCGCGAGCTCGAAGCCGTCGGGGATCACCAGGTCCTCCGGGGTGAGGTCGTGGATGGAGGCCTTGCCCATGCCCAGAACCGCGGAGTCGAGGCCGCTGCGGAGGATGTCGAGGACGTTCTCGACACCGGCCTGACCGTTGGCACCCAGACCCCACAGGTAGGCACGCCCGACCATCACCGCACGTGCGCCCAGGGCGAGCGCCTTGGCGACGTCGGAGCCACGGCGTACGCCACCGTCGAGCAGCACCTCGATCTGGTCGCCCACCGCGGCAGCGATCGGGCGCATCACCCGGATCGTGGCCGGGGTGCCATCGAGGTTGTTGCCGCCATGATTGGAGACCGAGATCGCGTCCACACCCGCGTCGACCGCGCGCAGCGCGTCATCGACCCGGCACACGCCCTTGAGCATGAACGGCTTGCCCTGACCAGAATTGTCGGCAGTCAGGTCCTTCCAGGTGCTCACCATCCAGGCCACGTCGTCCCACGACGGCGGCGGCGTGGTCATCCACTCGTAGTAGGCACCGAAGAACGTGGGCGGCTCCCCCAGGCTGCCGTCGGCGGCGATCGGCGCCAGGTTGGGCGCGGTCAGGTCCGGGATGCCGCCGCTGCGGGCGTAGGCCGCGAGCCATCTCCCCCGGCTCATCACCTGGGGCGCGAACCTGAGCATCGCGGAGAGGTCGACCTTCTCGGGGATCTCCGGGCTGCCCCAGTCACGGCCCATGGAGAAGGACCAGTCGAGGGTGGCGATCAGCGCCTTCGCTCCGGCGGCGTGCGCCCGGCGCATCCGGCGGATCATCACGTCGCGGTCACCGGTCCAGTACATCTGGAAGAACGTCGCCGCGTTGGCCGCCACGACCTCCTCGACCGACTTCGAGGCGAAGTTGGACAGCCCCATCACCGTGCCCCGGGCCGCCGCCGCCCGCGCGACCGCGACCTCACCGTCGGGATGGACGGCCTGTACGCCGGTGGGCGAGATGATCACCGGGAACCCGATCTCCTGGCCCAGCACCGTGGTCGACAGCTCGCGCTTGTCGTGATGGCCGGCCACGTGCGGCGCCAGCCCGAGGTCGGCGAACGCCTGCTGGTTGTCCGCGATCGTCTGGCCGCGCTCCGAGCCGGCCAGCAGGGCCGCGTACACCGGCTTCGGCAGCCGCTTGCGGGCACGCTCCTGCGCCACCGCGACGGACTCGAACCACGGGTTCTGCTTCCAGGGGTTCTTCCAGGCCATGTCTGTTCTCGCTTCTGTTCTCAGGGTCAGTTGGGTGCGAAGCCGGCCAGCGGCGACTCGGCGCACGCACTCACCGGCGGGCTCACGGGTGGGGCAAGGTCGGAGTCCGGACGCCGTCGGGAGAGCGTCAGCAGCACCGGCGCGTTGCGGCTTGGGGCGCTGCGGGAGTGGTCCTGGCCGACCGCGGGAATGGTCCGGGCACCGGCCAGCGCGGACTCGCCATAGCCCTGGACACACTCGGGGTCCGGCCCGTCCAGCGGCAGTCCGGTGAAGAACTTCGCGGCCATGCAGCCACCGCGGCAGGAGTCGTAGTGGGCACAACCCGAGCAGGCGCCACCGGTCTGCGGCTCCCGCAGCTCCTGGAAGAGCGCCGAGGTCTTCCACACCGTGTCGAAGCCGCCGTCGGTGAGCAGGTTGCCGGCCAGGAACTGGTCATGGATCGCGAACGGACAGGCGTAGACATCCCCGACGGGGTCGATCAGGCACACCACCCGGCCGGCGCCGCACAGGTTCAGACCAGGCAACGCACCGCTGCCGTCCTCCGGCCCGAAGGCGGCCAGGTGGAAGAAGGAGTCCCCGGTGAGCACGTTGTCGCCGTTGGCGACAAGCCACTCGTACAGCTCTCGCTGCTGCTCGGGCAGCGGATGGAGCTCGTCCCACACATCCGCCCCGCGGCCCGAGGGACGCAGCCGGGTCAGCCGCAGCGTCGCCCCGAAGCGGTCCGCGATCGCCTTGAACTCGTCGAGCTGCCCGATGTTCTCCCGGGTGCAGACCACGCTGAGCTTGGCGTCACCGAACCCCGCGTCGTGCAGGTTGCGCAGCGCGGTGATCGCGGTGTCGTAGGACCCCGTCCCCCGCACCCGGTCGTTGACCTCGGCCGTTGCCCCGTCCAGCGAGATCTGTACGTCCACATAGTCGCTCGCGGCCAGCCACCGCGCCCGTTCCGGGGTGAGCCGGACGCCGTTGGTGGAGAACTTCACCCCGACGTCGTGGGCGACGGCATATTCGACCAGGTGCCAGAAGTCGGGACGTACGGTCGGCTCGCCACCGCCGATGTTCACGTAGAAGACCTGCATCCGCTGCAGCTCGTCGATCACCGCCTCGCACTGCTCGGTGGTCAGCTCACGCGGGTCGCGCCGGCCGCTGCTCGAGAGGCAGTGCGCGCACTCCAGGTTGCACGCGTAGGTCAGCTCCCAGGTCAGACAGATCGGCGCATCCAGGCCGAGCTCGAAGTGCTCCACCAGCTTCATCACAGTCTCCTCACGTCACGGGACGGATCATGTCGGTCCGGGCCAGGCCGGAGAGCGCCGCGACGTACGCAGCGTGCTGGCCCTCCGGCACTCCCGATGCCACGAGCGCACCGCGCACATCCGGGTGCGACCCCAGGGCACGCACCACCGCCACCAGTTCGGGGCGCTTGAGGAAGGTCAGCTTCCGGTTCCCGAAGTGGTAGGCCAGCGCCCCGAAGGGCTCAGGCCGCAGCGCGACCGACGGCGACAGCCCCCATGCGCTGTCCAGGCTCACGGCCATGCTCGGATCACTCAGCATGACGACGCTCAGTAGACGCCGCACATGCCGTCGATCGAGACCTCTTCGATCAACGACTCCTCGGTCAGGGCCTCGTCCACGATCTGGGTGTTCTCGTCAGGGTTCATGACAGCTCTCCTTCATCTCGGGTGACGCACAACACATTAATGACACTGGAGGTCAAAAAGATAGAGGTTGTCTCGAACCGGGAACTCTTTTGCCTTCAGCACACCAGAGACGGCTGATAGATTCCGACGAATGCCGACCAGCCCCGCCCCCGCGACGCGGCGCAGCTCGCTCCGCGGACGTCCCGCGGCGACCACGCACGCGGAGATCGAGCAGGCCGCCTTCCAGCTCTTCGTGACCAGGGGCTTCGAGGCCACCACCCTCGACGACATCGGCGAGGCGATCGGAGTCGGCAGGCGCACCATCACCCGCTACTACCCCTCCAAGAACGACATCCCCTGGGGACAGTTCGACCGCACCCTCGACGGCTTCCGCGAGATCCTGCGCTCCATGCCCGCCGACCTCCCGCTCCACGTTGCGGTCCACCGGGGCGTACTCGCGTTCAACGACTTCCCCGCCGACGCCAGCCCCAGCCACCGGGACCGGATGCGCCTGATCCTGACCACCCCGGCCCTCCAGGCCCACTCGGTGCTCCGCTACGCCAGCTGGCGCGAGGTCATCGCCGAGTACGTCGCGGAGCGCACCGGTGGGCACACCGACGACCTTCTCCCCCAGACGATCGGCCAGGTCTCGCTCGCCCTCGCCCTGACCTCGTACCAGGCCTGGCTCGCCGACGAGGACGCCGCGCTCCCCGACCTGCTCGACGCCACTATGACCCATCTGCGTTCGCACCTCTCGACCTGACGCTCGGCTGAACGCGCACGGGGTCGGACGGCATCTTGGGAGATGGCGCGACCTGGACGTCGGGCGCATTCTCTTCATTCAGGTCCGCAGCGAGTCGGAGGCTCATCGGACCAAGTCGTTGATGCACCTGTCCCAAGCGACAAGGTCGAGCCGACTCACGCCGTTCGCCGTGCATCGGGTGACCGCCTGGGTCAGGGTCAAGACACGATCGACAGACGCGCGGACAGGGGCCGGGAGGGGCTCGGCGACTTTCTCGAGGTTCCCATCTGCGTCGTCCTGTTCCTGCTTGGGCGGTGAAGCCGGAGCCTCATCCGAAGCAGGCGAACTGGGTTTGGACCCCGTGGTGTCCTCGCTTCTGTTCTGACCACCAGGTTCTTCCGGAGCGGTGGTCAGACGATCTCTGGCACCGTCTTCACCCCGAGGGATCTGCCTTGGTTTTGGCGCCTCCTTCTCGCCATCAGACGCGGCGGAAGACCGCCAACTAGAGCCGGGAATGTAGGTCACCGGCAGGTTTTGGTTGGGCACGGCGGTGTAGTCGCCCCTCAGGTACGCCATGAGGGTCTGCAGCACCTGGTCGGCGTAGGACCGCGAGTGGTTGTAGCGGAGGACCGCTGCACGGCGCCCGGCCTCGTTGCCGAGGCCCTGAGGACCCGAGCACAGATACACCCCTGCCGCCAGCGCGGCGTCGTTGATGTCCTGGGGGTCCCTCTGCCCGTCGCCGTCAGCGTCCACACCGACGGCTGACCATGTGGCGGGGATGAACTGCATCGGACCGACAGCACGATCCCATGCCTCGTCTCCGTCGTACTGCCCGGAGTCCGTGTCCGCGATCGCCTGGGTCTTGTTCCTACCGTCGAGAGGGATGCCGTAGATGCCTGGACGAGAGACGCCGTCGGCACCCAGGCGGCTGCCGCCAAAGCGGCCGTGGTCCGACTCGACGCGGCCCACAGCCGCAAGCAGCTGCCAGTCGATGTCACACGTCTTGTCCGCAGCGTTGATGACCGTCTCGGCGCGCTGGTAAGCGGCAAGCGCAGCGTTCGGAATCCCGTCTGTCGAAGCGCCCGCCGCAAGCTGCATGACCTGCCTCTGCGGGACGCCGGCCCCCACGACAGCTGGTTGCGAATAGCTCACAGGGTCTTGCACCGCCGCTGTCGGCACCGAGATGCCGCCCAGGGGCGCGGAGGCCGGCATGTTCCCGCTGGCGAACGCAGACGGATTCACCAGGTGGACCGCCCATACGACCGACACGGCGAACAGATGGACGAGTGCGACGACAGGCCTCGACACCCTCACGCTCGACGTCGGCATTTCAGTACGATCCGTCGTAGACATGGCACCTCCGTAGGCTCTTCAGCGAGCTCCCAAACCGTAAAGAGAGCCTTGAGCGGCGGCTCACATCATCCTGCGGGATCACTCTGTCCCCCCTCGCAGGACGACCGATCCCCGGCGGGAACGACGCCCGCGGCCAGGGCGGTCTCCGCCCCGGGACCCACGAACGCCGCCACCCGACTCGCCGACGATGCTGAAACACGTAGGGCAGGCTTGGACCGCACACCCCCGGCCGGGCAGGCATGCACCGTCCGCCACCAAGCCGGGGCGCTGGACTATCGCGGAACTCATCATCAGGTCTCTCCCTCAAGTCAACCTCGGAATAAATCTACCACCGTTAGGTTTACCGAGCGTGGCCCGCGCCACACTTTTTACAGATCGTTCTGGCGGCTGAAGCGCGTTGGAAGAGAGGCGACGCCCAGCTACAGCGCCGCAGCGACGGATGTGCCCTGGGCGATCGCGCGCTTCGCGTCGAGCTCGGCGGCCAGCTCGGCGCCACCGATCAGGTGCGGCGTACGGCCAGCGGTGACCAGGGCGTCGTAGAGGTCCCGCACCGACTCCTGGCCGGTGCAGACCACGATCGTGTCCGCCTCGATGGTGTGGGCGACCCCGTCGACCACGACATGCAGGCCGCGGTCGTCGATGCGCTCGTAGGAGGCGCCGGGGACCAGCCGGACGCCCGCCTGACCGAGCACCGCGCGATGCGCCCAACCCGAGGTCTTCCCCAGGTCCTTGCCGATCGCGGTTGCCTTGCGCTGGAGGAGGGTGACCTTCCGGGACGGCTCGAACGGCCGCCGCTCGGTGAGCCCTCCGGGCCGGGTCAGCGTGGGGTCGACGCCCCATCGGGCCAGCCACCCGTCGAGGTCCTCCTTCGGGTCATGGGTGAGCCAGTGGGACACGTCGACGCCGATCCCGCCGGCGCCGACCACCGCGACGCGCTCGCCCGGTGTCACGCGCCCGGCGAGCACGTCGGCATAGCTCGCGACATTGGCGTGGTCGATCCCAGGGATCTGCGGGACCCGGGGCCTGACCCCGGTGGCGATCACGATCTCGTCGAAGTGCTCGAGGTCGGCAGGCGTCGCGGCCGATCCGAGGCGTACGTCGACGGCGAGCACCTCCAGACGACGACGGAAGTAGCGCAGCGTGTCGGCGAAGTCCTCCTTGCCGGGCACCTCCATCGCCAGTCGGAACTGCCCGCCGACCTCCTGCTCGCGTTCGAACAGGGTGACCGCGAGCCCACGCTCGGCGGCGGTCACCGCGGCGGCAAGCCCGGCCGGGCCGGCACCCACGACCGCGACGCTGCGACGCCGAGGCGCGGGCTCGATCGTCCACAGCGTCTCCCTGCAGGCCCGCGGGTTCACCAGACAGGTCGTCTCCAGGCCCGAGAACCCGTGGTCCAGGCAGGCCTGGTTGCACGCGATGCAGGTGTTGATCTCGTCGGCTCGCCCGGCAGCCGTCTTGGCCACGAAGTCCGGGTCGGCCAGCAACGGCCGGGCCATCGCGACGAGGTCGGCGTCGCCGTCGGCGACGACGTCCTCGGCGAGCTGCGGGGTGTTGATCCGGTTGGAGGCGCACACAGGCACATCCACCGCGGCCTTCAGCAGCCGGGTGTAGCGCAGCCAGGCACCCCTGGGGACCTGGGTGATGATCGTCGGGATGCGGGCCTCGTGCCAGCCGATGCCTGTGTTGAATGCGGTCACACCATCGGCCTCCAGCGCCTGAGCGAGCTCGATGGTCTCCTGCCAGGTCTGGCCGCCGTCGACCAGGTCGAGCAGGGAGATCCGGTAGAGGACCGGGAAGTCCGGACCCAGCTCGACGCGGATGCGGCGCACGATCTCGACCGGCAGCCGCATCCGGGCGTACGCCGAACCACCCCACTCGTCGGTGCGATCGTTGGTCCGCGGCGCGAGGAACTGGTTGATCAGGTAGCCCTCGGAGGCCATGATCTCGACCGCGTCGTAACCAGCGGCCCGAGCACGCGCGGCCGCCGCGGCGAAGTCGTCCACGACCTGCCAGACCTGCTTGGTGGTCAGCGGTCGCGGCTGGAACGGGTTGATCGGGCTCTTGATCGATGAGGCGCCGACGTTGGCGGCGTGGCGGCCGTAGCGGCCGGCGTGGATGAGCTGCAGCGCGATCCGGCCACCCTCTGCGTGCACGGCGTCGGTGATCCGCCGATGGGCGTCGATCCGGTCGTCGGTGGCCATGTCGCCGGCGCCCTCCTCGAGACGGCCCTCGGCGTTGACGGCGTACGCACCGGTGATGATCAGCCCGGCACCGCCGCGGGCGCGCTCGGCGAAGTAGCCGGCCAGCCGTGGGACGTCGTCGGCGGCGTCCTCCAGACCGGTGTGCATCGAGCCCATCACGACGCGGTTGGGCAGCTCCAGGGTGCCGAGCCGCAGTGGGCTCAGCAGGTGGTCGAACGACATCGTGCTCCTCGGGTCGGCCCGCCGGCGGGGCGGTCGGCGGTCAGGGTGGTCAGCGCCGCCTCCAGGAAGGGAGCGACCGCGGATCCCGCGGTGTCGTTGCCGTCCTCCGGTGCGCCCTCGGCCCGCCAGCGGTAGTCGATGCCCGCGGCGATGACGGCGATCTTGTAGTAGGCCAGACCGAGATGGGCCGGCCAGCTCTCGAGCTCGACCCCGCCGGCGCGCTCATAGCGCCGCGCCAGAGCAGCCGGGGCGTCGAGTCGCGGGCTGGTCCACGCCGTCGGGAAGCCGAGGACCTGGTCGAAGGCGGCATGTCGGTAGGCGCACATGGTGGCGACATCGGCGATCGGGTCTCCGATCGTGGAGAGCTCCCAGTCGACGACCGCCGCGACACGCGGCGTGGCTCCGCCGAGGTCCAGCAGGGCGTTGTCGATGCGGTAGTCGCCGTGGACGATCGAGGTGTGCCGCTGCTCGGGGATCCGCTCCTCGAGGAGCTGGCGCACCTCGGTCGCCTCCTCGCGCACCTGGGCGTCGCGCGGGGCGACCAGCTCCCACTGGCCCGACCACCTGGTGATCTGACGACGCACGTACGCATCGGGGCGGCCGAATCGCTCCAGCCCGACCGCGACATGGTCGACCCGGTGAAGCGCGGCCAGCGTCTCCACCAGCGCATCGGTGATGCCGTCGATGACGCCCTGATCGAGAGCGTCGAACTGGTCACGGGACTGGACGGTCACAGCGTCGACGAACTCCCACACCGAGAAGGGTCCACCCAGGATCGCCTCGTCCTCGCAGAAGACCACCGGGGCCGCGACCGGCACGTCGGTGGCTGCCAACCCGTCGGTGACGCGGAACTCACGCCCCACATCGTGTGCCGACGGGGTACGGCCGTGCCGGGGCGGAGTGCGCAGCACCCAGCGACGTACGCCATCGTGGAGGAGGACCGTGAGGTTGGAGCGACCACCGGAGATGAGGCTGCCCTCCAACTCGGGCCCGACCTCGGCGCCGGCGGCCAGCATCCGCTCGCGCACCGCGGCCAGCTCGATCTCTGCGAGAACCCCGGTCATGAGACGTCTCCCGCGATCCGGCGCACGGCGCGGCGGGCGATCGACCAGCGGTGCACCTCGGAGGGCCCGTCGTAGATCCGGAACGGGCGGATCTCGCGGGCGATCCGGGCGACCGGGAGGTCGCGGGAGACTCCCAGGCCGCCGCACATCTGCACCGCCCGGTCCGCGACCCGGCACAGCGCCTCGGCAGCGAACGTCTTGGCGATCGACGTCGACTCCGACGCCCGGCCGCGGTCGTCGAGCTCGCGGCAGGCCGCCAGGAGCAGTGCCCTGGTCGCGGCCAGGTCGATCTCGTTGTCTGCGATCAGCTGCTGCACCATCCCCTGCTCGGCGAGCCGGGACCCGAAAGCCCGGCGTCCGGCGACGTGGCGTACGGCTGTCTCGTGCGCTCGGGCGGCGGCGCCGCTCCAGCGCATCACATGGGTCATCCGGGCCGGGCCGAGGCGTACCTGCGCGTAGCGGAAGCCCTCGTCGACCTCGCCCAGCACCGCATCCTCACCCACCTCGACATCGGTGTAGGTGATCTCGCAGTGCCCGCCCAGCATCGAGCGATCCTGCGTGCCGACATGGCGCACCAGGTCGACGCCGGGAGCGTCCGCGGGCACCAGGAACATCGTCGCCCCACCCGCACCACCTGGCTCGCCGGACGTACGCGCCATGACGATGTGGAACCCAGCGCCGTCGGCACCGGTGATGAACCACTTGTGCCCGTTGAGCAACCACCCCGACGAGGTCCGCGCCGCCCGGCTCACCAACGCCGACGGATCCGCACCCGCTCCCGGCGACGGCTCGGTCATCGCAAAGGCCGAGCGCACCTCGCCCCGAGCCAACGGCGCCAGGAACCGCTCCCGCTGCCCCTCATCGGCAACGTGGGCGAGCAGATGGATGTTGCCCTCGTCGGGCGCGTTGATGTTGAGGGCCATCGGCCCGAACAACCCCCACCCGGCAGCCTCGAAGACCGGAGCGCGCTCGACCATCCCCAGCCCGAGACCGTCGTACTCAGCCGGCGCATGTGGAGCGAAGACCCCCGCTGCGCGGGCCTCGGCCTGCAACCGGATACGCAACGCCTCGCCGCCCGCCGCCTCGACATCGCCGTCGTGCTCGTCCTCCACCGGGAGGACATGGGTCTCGACCAGCTTCCGGGTCGCTTCCGCGATCGCGGCCACATCGGTCATTGCATGCTCCTTGTCTGAATCCATGGGCTTCTCAGTCCTGGCCCGCACGCAGGCCGAGGAACAGTGCACGGGCGTCGGCGCAGAGGATCTCGCCGTCCCAGATCTCCCCCACCAGGTAGCGCTTGCGTCCCGACTCCTCCGCGAACCCGGCCCGTACGGTGAGCGGCTTGTCGACCTGGGTCACCGCTCGGTAGTTCACCGTCAGGCTGGCGGTGCGTCCCGGCGGTCGCGAGCAGGTGTCGGAGAGACGCCCGAGCACCTCGTCGAAGAGGAGCGCGACAGCTCCGCCGTGGACCGCTCCGTGGCCGCCGAGGAAGTAGCGTCCGAAGGTGACGGTTCCCTCGACGCTGTCCGGGCCGCGAGCGGTGAGCACGAAGGTGGGGGCCATCACCTGGCCGCGGCCGTGCAGGTCGACGCGGTGGCCGAACGCCTGCAGCATCTCGGGCACCTGGTCCTGTCTCAGCCGCGCCGACCACTGCTCGACCTGCCGGGTGAGCGCGATAGCGCGCTCCTGGTCCGGCAGCGCCCCCGCGAGGTCGTCCAGGAGCTCGCGCAGAGCCTCGATGAGCGGCCCCCACGCAGCGCCGCCCGGGAGCTCGGCCGGCTCCCTCTCGAGATTGGCCGCGGTGAACGACTCGGGCACGCCGATGCGCGTCTCCCATGCTTCGGCGTGACCGGTCGCCGTGCCGTCAGCTTGGCCGTCCACCTCAGCGAGGCGCCATCCGGATCGCGCCGTCCAACCGGATCACCTCGCCGTTGAGCATCGGGTTCTCGACGATGTGGGCGACCAGGCCGGCGTACTCCTCGGGCTTGCCGAGCCTGCTGGGGTGAGGCACCTGGGCGCCCAGGGAGTCGATGGCCTCCTCCGGCAGAGCGTTGAACAGAGGGGTGTGGAACAGGCCGGGCGCGATCGTGTTGACCCGGATCCGGTGGCCGGCCAGGTCGCGGGCGATCGGCAGGGTCATCCCGACGATCCCACCCTTGGAGGCCGAGTACGCCGTCTGGCCGATCTGCCCGTCGAAGGCGGCGACCGAGGCGGTGTTGACGATCACCCCGCGCTCCTCGCCGTCGATCTCGGTGTTGGCCACCATCGCGGCCGCCGCGAGGCGGAGCACGTTGAAGGTGCCGACCAGGTTGACGTTGACGACCTTGGTGAAGTCGGACAGCGGGAACGGCGAGCCGTCCTTCCCGACGACCCTGATCGCGTTGCCGATGCCCGCACAGTTGACGGTCACTGCCAGAGGTGCCTCCGCGACGGCGGCGTCGACAGCGGCCCGCACCTGCTCCTCATCGGTGACGTCGGCCGCGACGAAGACGGCATGCTCGCCGAGATCGGCGGCGACCTGCTTGCCCTCGCTGCTGGGTAGATCGAGGATCACGACCTGTGCCCCCGCGGCGTGAAGCCGCAGGACGGTGGCGAGGCCGAGGCCGGAGGCGCCGCCCGTGACGAGGGCGGACTTGCCGATGATGTTCATGCTGTTCCTTTCGGTGATGAGGCTGGTCAGAGACGCTCGATGATGGTCGCGTTGGCCATCCCGCCGCCCTCGCACATCGTCTGCAGGCCGTACCGCCCGCCGGTCTCCTCGAGGTGGTTGAGGAGGGTGGTCATCAGGCGGGTGCCCGAACCGCCCAGCGGGTGGCCGAGGGCGATGGCCCCGCCCCGCGGGTTGAGCCGCACGGGGTCGGCGTTGAACTCCTGCGCCCACGCCATCGGAACCGGCGCGAAGGCCTCGTTCACCTCGTACGCGTCGATGTCGTCGATGCTCAGGCCAGACTTCTTCAGCGCCTTGTGGGTGGCAGGGATGGGGCCTGTGAGCATGATCTCGGGATCGGATCCGGTGACCGCGAAGGTGTGGAAACGGGCTCGCGGGGTCAGGCCGAGCTCGGCGGCCTTCTCCTCGCTCATGATGAGTGCCGCCGAGGCACCGTCGGTCAGGGGCGAGGAGTTGCCCGGCGTGATGTGCCAGCCGATCTCGGGGTAGCGGGCGGCCATCTCCTCGGTGAAGAACGACGGCTTGAGCCCGCCGAGCCCTTCGGCCGTCGTCGTGGGCCGGACGGTCTCGTCGACGACGTGGCTGCCGCCGTCGGGCAGGGCCACCGGGACGATCTCGGGACCGAAGCTGCCGGAGATGGCGGTCGTGGCGGCACGGCGATGCGACTCCGCGGAGTAGGCGTCGATTCGGTCGCGGTCGAGCTTCCAGCGCGAGGCCACCAGCTCGGCGCCGATACCCTGGTTCGGCAGGCTCGGGAAGCGGGCGGCGAGGGGGCCGAAGGGCGTGCCCGGACCGACCGAGCTGCCCATGGGCGCCCGGCTCATCGACTCCACTCCACCGGCGATGACGATGTCGTACGCCCCGGCGATCACACCCTGGGCGGCGAAGTGCGCGGCCTGCTGGGACGAGCCGCACTGCCTGTCGATCGTCGTGCCCGGGACCTCGACGGGCAGCCCCGCCGCGAGCAGAGCGGTGCGGGTGACGTTGAGCGCCTGGTCGCCGTACTGGGCCACACAGCCACCGATGACGTCCTCGACGAGGGCCGGGTCGAGGTCGTTGCGCTCGACCAGGGCACGAATGACGGTCGCGAAGAGATCGGCGGGGTGGACCCCGGAGAGCGCACCCCCTGGCTTCCCCTTGCCCGAGGCTGTCCTGGCGATGTCGACGATCACGGCGTTGGTCATAGGGGGCTCCTGATGTTCACAGCTATCGGGTCGCGATCACACTAAACCTTCTGTCGTTAGGTTTACAAGAGCGTAACGAGCAAAACGCACCCGAGTCACCGGCGGTTGGGCAAAGACGTGCGAGAATCTAAAGTGATGCGGTTATCGCAGGCCGCAGGACCGAGGAGGGCACCATGGCACGACCGAGCACACCGCTGATCAGTCGAGACGCGACCATCAAGGCCGCCCTGGAGATCATCGACGGAGACGGCATCGATGCCCTGAGCCTGCCGCGACTGGCCCGCGAGCTCAACGTCAAGGCGCCGTCGCTCTACCACCACTTCAGCGACAAGGACGAGATCCTCGCCGCGGTGGCACGCGCGATCGTTGCCAAGACCCCGCTCCCCCGCAAGCCGAGCCAGAACGACTGGGCCGAGTGGTTCACCCAGCTCGCCCTGAACTTCCGGGCGTCGGTGCTGCGGCATCGAAACGCCGCGCCGATCCTGCTCCGGTTCATGCCGCGCGACCTGCTCACCGAGATGTACGAGCAGGCAGCCATCTACCTGAGCGAGTGCGGCGTGCCGGTCGAGCTCCACATCCAGATCCTCGACGGCCTAGAGAAGGTCTCGCTCGGTGCCGCGATCGCGGAGGCGATGCGGCCACCGTCGCGCGCCCGGGTCCGTTTCGACCACGCCGACCCCGAACGCTTCCCGGCCCTGACCGCCGCCGGCGCAGCGAACCAGCTCAACACCAAGCAGATCTTCGAGCACACCGTACGCAGCTACCTCCTCGGCGTGGCCCACTTCGGCAGCATCGACGCCGGCGCCGGAACCAACGCTCCGGCGTCGGACGCCGACCTCGCCAGGACCGCCTGACCCAGGGCCGCCTCCCACCCCTGGCGGAGACGCGCGTCTTCCAATAACCTACTGACGATAGGTTTACTGGAAAGGGATGGACATGGAGAGCGACCTGTTCGAAGCGGACCACGAGGAGTTCCGGGGAATCGTCCGGGAGTTCGTCTCCCGGGAGGTCGAGCCGAACCTCGAGCGGTGGGACGAGCAACGGGAGATCGACCGGGACACCTGGCTGGCCGCCGGCCGCCAGGGCCTCCTCGGCCTGGCCGTGCCCGAAGAGTTCGGCGGTCCCGGCGAGACGGACTACCGCTACCGGATGATCCTGCAGCTCGAGATCGCCCGCGTGGGAGCCAGCTCGCTGCAGTCGGGCTTCTCGACCAACGACGACATCGTGCTCAACTACCTGCTCCGGCATGCGACTCCGGAGCAGTCCAAGCGCTGGCTGCCGGGGTTCGTGACCGGCGAGACCATCGGCGCGATCGCCATGACCGAGCCGGGCGCGGGCAGTGATCTGCGCGGGATCACCACCAGCGCCGTCCCCGACGGCGACGGCTGGCTGATCAGCGGCTCGAAGACGTTCATCACCTCCGGCATCCTGGCCGACCTGGTCATCGTCTTCACCCGCACCGGCGACTCGTTCAGCCTCTTCGTCGTCGAGGACGGCACCCCCGGCTTCACCCGCGGCCGCAAGCTCGACAAGGTCGGGCTACGCGCCCAGGACACCGCCGAGCTCTCCTTCGACCAGGTGCACGTGCCCGCGGAGAACCTGCTCGGCGAGGTGGGTCAGGGACTCGCGTACCTGAAGCAGAGCCTGCCGCTGGAGCGTCTCGGCATCGCCATCGCCGGACAGGCCTCCGCCGAGGCAGTCCTGTGCTGGACGGTGGACTACGTCAAGGAGCGGACCGCCTTCGGCCGCCGGATCGCCGACTTCCAGGTGCCCGCGCACAAGCTGGCGCACCTGCGTACCGCGGTCGAGGTCTCCCGGGCCTACATCGACCGATGCGTACGCGAGTGGAACGCCGGCACGTTGACGCCGGTCGACGCGGCGAAGGCCAAGGCCTGGGCGACGGACCTGCAGCACGAGGTCATCGATGCCGGTGTCCAGCTGCACGGCGGCTACGGCTACATGCTCGAGTACCCCGTCGCACGGGCCTACATCGATGCGCGCGTGCAGCGGATCTACGGGGGCGCGAACGAGATCATGACCGACATCGTCGCCAAGGATCTGCTGCGCTGAAAACCAGCTGCTGGTCGAGCCGCCGGATCTCCGGGGCTCGACCAGCAGGGTGCGTCAGCGGCGGTAGATCGACTTCGCGACCAGGTAGGGCTCGAGCCCCTCGGGGCCGAGCTCGCGGCCCAGGCCGCTGGACCGGACGCCGCCGAACGGCGCGTTGATGTGGAGCTCGTAGTGGTTCACACCGACGGTGCCGCTGCTGATCCGTCGAGCCAGGGCGAGGCCGTGCTCGTCCTCCGCACTCCACACGACCCCGCCGAGCCCGTAGTCGGAGGCATTGGCCAGCGCGACAGCCTCGTCCTCGTCGGCGTACGGCGTGATCACCAGCACCGGACCGAAGATCTCCTCCTGGGCGATGGCGGAGTCGTTGTCGACGTCGGCGAAGACCGTCGGCTCGACGAACCAGCCTGGGCGATCGGGGACTCCCCCGCCGACGGTGAGGCGCCCGAGGTCACGACCCTGCTCGATGTAGCCGGCCACCCGTTGCTGCTGGGCCCGCGAGACCAGCGGGCCGACCTGGGTCGCACGGTCCAGCGGGTCACCGACGGTCAGCGCGCGCACCGTCTCGGTGACCGCGTCGACCACCTCGGCGTACCTGCTGCGTGGGGCGAGCAGCCGGGTGGCGGCGTGGCAGGTCTGGCCGTTGTTCGGGAGCGAGACCTCCAGCAGCTTGGAGGTCACCAACCCGAGGTCGGCGTCCTCGGCGATGAGCGAGACCGACTTGCCGCCGAGCTCGAGCGTCGCAGGGCGGAGCAACCGACCGGCGGTCGCGCCGATCACCCGGCCGGCGCCGGTCGAGCCGGTGAAGGCGACCTTGTCGACGCCGGGGTGCTCGACCAGGTGGGCGCCGGCTTCACGGTCACCGGGAAGCACGTTGAGCACGCCCGGCGGAAGACCGACCTCCTCGGCGACGTCGGCGAAGACGAAGGCATCGAGGGCAGTCTCGGGCGCCGGCTTGAGCACCACCGTGCATCCGGCGGCGAGCGCTGGGGCGATCTTCATCACCGCGAGCGGTTGCGGGTAGTTCCATGGGGTCACCGCGGCGACCACGCCGACCGGCTCGCGCACCACCAGGGTGTCGCCGCCGGTCGGGCTCGGCCGACTCTCCTCGAGGGTCAGCGACGCTGCCAGCTCGGCGTAGTAGCCGGTGATGAATCCCGGGGCGATGCCGTTGACGACGTGGGAGAGGGAGATCGGCATGCCGTTCTCCCTGCTGACCAGGGCGGCGGTCTCCTTGCGCCGGGCGCCGAGTGCGGCGGCGTAGGCGCCGAGCAGCTGTGCGCGCTCGGCCTGGGTCATCCCGCTCCAGGGACCGGACAGCGCGGCCCGGGCCGCGGCGACGGCGGCGTCGATGTCCTCGGTGGTGGCGAGCGCCGTGGTCGCGAAGGGCTCGCCGGTGGCGGCCTCGATCAGCTCGTAGGTCGTCCCCTTCGCGGGTTCGGTCCAGTCTCCGTCGACGAAGAGTCGAGGGCGGTCATACATCATGGGCTCCTTCTCAGAGGGTCTGTTCGCTGCCGAGGAGGACCGAGCTGACCAGGGGCGCCATCGGTCCGCCGATGAACAGCGAGGTGTCGGCTCGCGCCACCTGGTTGGTCGAGGTCCCGCGGATCTGGCGGACGGCCTCCACTGCCAGGCCCATGCCGTTCACGAACGAGTCGGCGATGTTGCCGCCGGAGGTGTTCACGGGCAGCAGGCCGCCTAGGGCGGTGAGGTTCTCGACGGTCATCACCTCGGCGGCCGCCGGGCCGGGTGGGCAGAGTCCGTGGTCGATGAGGGAGGCGACCGCGGGGCCGCTGAAGTTCTCATAGACCTGGACGACGTCAACTTCGGCCGGCTTCACCCGGGCCTGCGCCCACAGTCGCGAGGCGACTCCCGAACCGGACGATGAGTCGGCGAATCCCGCCGAGGTGTACGGCTCGTCGTTCTCGTTCAGCGCCGAGTAGCCGCCCGGCGCCCCTTGGGCCGCACCGAGGACGTACGCCGCCGGCCGCCCCATCGCGCGGGCGCGGTCGGCCGAGACCACGATCAGCGCGACCGCGCCGTCGTTCTCACGCGAGCAGTCGAAGAGGTGGAACGGCTCGACGATGAAGGGGGAGGCGTCGTAGCCGGCCTCGTCCAGCGGTCTGCCGTAGCCCGCGGCACCCGGGTTGCGCTGAGCGTGCTGGTAGGCGGCCAGGACGAGGTTGCGCATCGCAGACCGTGGCACGCCGTCGTGCTCAAGCATCCGTTGCGTACGCAGGGCGCAGACGTGAGCCGGGGTGGCGACGCCGTGCGGCAGATAGTTGTTGTCGAAGTAGTACTTGGCATAGCCGAGGCGGCCGGTCTCGCGCTGCGACATCCCGCGGAAGGCGACCACGCACTCGGCCTGGCCGGTGGCGACGGCCGCGGCGGCGGCGCCGATAGCGGCGGCCGCGCCGCCGCCTCCCCCACCCCAGACCATGCTCGACCAGCGCAGCTCACGCACACCCAGATCGGCAGCGAGCACCGGTCCGCTGTGTTCACCTCCGGCGTAGGAGGTGAACCCGTCGACCTCTCGCGGCGAGATCCCCGCGTCGGCACACGCCTCCAGGATCGCCTGCAGCACGAGCTCGCGCTCGCCCACCGGCGCCTTGCCCCGCGGGTGGTGGATGTCGGCGACCCCGACCACCGCGGTGGTGCCCCTCATCGGCCCTCACCGCCCACCAGGCGCCAGCGGAGCACCGGCCACTCGGCGTTCGAGGGTTGCTGGACGACTCCGGTGACGCGGTCGCCGATCGCCGGGAGCGGATCTTCGCCGAGGAGGATGCCCAGCAGTCGCACGGGGACCTCGTCGAGCCGCACCAGCACCGTGACGTACGGGACGGGGACGTCGAGCTCGCTCATGAAGGCGCGCGCGCTGCGCGCCCAGGTGTGGACAGTGCCACGTGGGTCGACCGGAGCCCACTCCGTGTCGAAGGACCAGCACGCTGCGCACATCGCCCGGCCGAGCGGGCGCCACTGCCCACAGGCGGCGCATCGCGGCAGCGTCAGCTGGTCGTCCCGCAGGCCCTCCCAGAACGGGCGGTCGCTGTCGTCGGGCGCGGGGCCTGTCGGGAGGGTCTCGGTCGCGGCAGCCGTCATCGTGCGCTCGACGGGTCGAAGTTCTCCAGGATGTCGGCCTTCCAGGCGCCGTCGACGAGGGCCCAGCCCGAGCGCAGGCCGATGGTGCCGTCCGGGGTCGCGTAGACGGCCTCCCCCACACCCCGGTCCCCGTCGACGCGTACCGAGACGATCTCGGCGCCGTCGACGTCGGCGCGCGGGACCTGGACGCCGACGAAGACCGCGGGGACCGAGCCCGGAGCCATGTCGGCGAGCACGGCCTTGAGGTCGCCGGAGACGACGCCGTCGACGTGTCGGCGGTAGGTGGTCTCGAAGTCGGAGGTGGTTGTGGTCATCGGGGATCTCCTCACAGATGGGTTTCAGGACAGGTCGAAGGTGGCATCGGCCGAGACGTCGAACTCGGTGCCGGCCAGGTCCTCGGTCGTCAGGCGCTCGGCGAGCTCGGGTCCCTCCGACCGCGCCAGCGTCCGGGCACCCTCAGGCGTACGCAGCGAGGCCATGGCCGTCGTCGGCCGGCCGTCGCGGTCGTGGGCGACGGTCCATGCCTCCAGCTCGGCGGGCCCGGCATAGGCGGAGGCCACCGGGGTCGGGGCGACCGCGTCCACCTGTGCCTGCGCCGAGGCCCGGCGGAACCCGTCCCCGGGCGTCGGCGCGTAGACGCCGATGGCGTGCTTGGTCAGAAAGCCGCTGTTGGCGGTGACCAGCCCCGGCCGCTGGGTGCGGCGCACCTCGCGCAGCATGGTGGCGATGGCGTGGGTGCTGTAGTTGTTCCACGGCCCTCCGGCGAACGTGAGCCCGCCGGTGACGGTGAGCGGGCGAGCCGGGTCGTCGATGGGCAGCCCGAGCGCATCGGCGGCGACCTGCACGGCGGAGGGGAAGCACGAGTAGAGGTCGACCGGCCCCAGGTCGTCCAGGGTGAAGCCCGAAAGCTCCAGCGCGGTATGGCCGGCCGCGGCGATCGCGGGCGAGGCGTCGAGCCTCGGGCGCGCCGCGATCGCGGCGGTGTCGGAGGCCTCGCTCCCCGAGCGGAGGAAGACCCACTGGTCCTGGGGCACACCGTAGCGGCGGGCTGCCTCGACGGAGCAGACCAGGACCGCGGCCGCCTGCTCGACGCTGTTGTTGGAGTTCATCAGCTTCGTGTAGGGCGAGCTGACCATGCGGTTGGCGGGCGAGGCGGTGGCGATGTCCTCGGCGGAGTAGCGGCGCTGTACCCAGGCGTCGGGGTTGCCCATCGCGACCTCGTTGAAGCGCGCCCACAGCCCCGCGATGAGCTTTCGGTGCGCGTCGACGCTCCGTCCCGCTGCGACCCGGATCGCCTGCTCGAAGAGCGGATAGATGTACGCCGGGCGGTCCAGGCCCGCCACGACCTCGGTCGGGTCCTTCATGGGGACGTCGGGACGAGTCTCGGGAACCGGCACGGAGTCGTCCTGCCGCGTCCAGTCCGGTCGCTCGCCGCGGACCTTGAGGCTCATCCGCGTCCGCCACGCCTCCGCACCACCGACGAGCACGACGTCGCAGCGCCCTGCCGCGATGTCCTCGGCCGCGTCGTTGACCAGGGCCTGCGGATGGCTTCCGCCGCTGCCGGTGTAGACGGTGTGCCGCACCCACGCGGCCAGCCGCTGGGCCACGAGCAGGCCCGGGTCGCGGTAGCGCCACGACAGCATGCCGACGACGCGGATCGAGTCGATCCGCTCGACCAGCTCCGGAGCGCCGGCGTCCGCGGCCGCGAGCCGGGCCGCGTGGGCGATCATGTCGACCGGCTCCACGGGCTCGTCCCGCTGATTGAGCTGCCCGCCACCTACGAGAACAGGGGTACGTGGATCCAAACTCATACGCCTGCTCCTGACCTCGCCACGGCAAGCATCTCCTCGACGTCGACCAGCTTCACCCGCGGGCGTCGCGCCGCCCGGCCGGCACCGGTCTCATAGGTGTCGATCTGGCGCCAGCCCTCCAGTCCGACGTGGCCGGGAAGCCGCGCCTCGATGTCGTCCGCGGTGTGCTGCGGCGGGGCCAGCGCGCCCGCGTCGAAGTCGTCGAGCAGGTGACCGACGGTCTCCCGGGCACACTGCTTGTTGGTGCCGATGACCCCGTTCGGACCTCGCTTGATCCAGCCGGTCACGAACAGCCCTGGGACCGTCTCACCTGCCTCGTGGACGCGTCCGCCGGCGTTGGGCACCACGGCGCGTACGTCGTCGAAGGGGACGCCCGACACCGCGGACCCGCGGTAGCCAATCGATCGGAAGACCAGGCCGCAGGCGAGCTCCTCGAGGTCACCGGTGGGCACCGGGCGGACCACGCCGTCCGCGTCCGCCTCGAGCCGGTTGTGCTGCAGCCGGATGCCCGCCACCCAGTCTTCGCCGAGGACGGTCTCGGGCGAGGCGAGGAAGCGAAGCACCACCCGCCGGGACGCGGTCAGGGGACGCGAGAGCAGCTCCTGGAGCAGTCGCTGCTTCTCGGCGGCGGCCGAGCCCGGGGCGGCGGCCTCGGCCGGCGCCAGCTCCTCGCCGCGTACGACGACATCGATCCCGGGCGTCTGGATCAGGCCGAGCAGTTCCTTGGTGGTGAAGGCCGCCTCGTGCGGTCCGCGCCGACCGACCACGACGACCTCGCGGATGTTGCTCTCCCGCAGCTGCGCGAGCGCATGGTCTGCGATGTCGGTGCCCGCCAGCCGCTCCGGGTCCGAGGCGAGGATCCGGGCGACGTCGAGGGCGACGTTGCCGTTGCCGACGACGACGGCACGGTCGCTGGACAGGTCGAAGGTGCGGTGGGCGAAGTCGGGGTGGCCGTTGTACCAGGCGACCAGCTCGGTCGCCGAGTGGCTGCCGGGAAGGTCCTCCCCCGGGATGCCGAGGCGACGGTCGCCGAGCGCGCCGACCGCGACGATGACCGCGTGGTAGCCGGCGCGCAGCTCGTCGACGGTGATGTCGCGGCCCACCTCGGTGTTGAGGAAGAGCCGCAGCCCCTTCCGCTTCAACGTCCGAGCGAAGGCGACCGACGTCTGCTTGGTGTCCTGGTGGTCGGGAGCGACCCCGAAGCGGACCAGTCCGCCCGGGATCGGCAGCCGCTCGAACATGTCGACGGCGACGTCGAGACCGCGTTTCGACAGCAGCTCCTCGGCTGCGTACGACGCGGCGGGACCGGTTCCCACGATCGCCACCCGAAGCTGCTCCCCCGTCCGCCCGGCCCAGGTGGTGGGCCGGGACGGGACGGGCTCCTGCGCATAGTCTCGCCGCCCCTCACCGTCGAACCAGGAGGCGTTGATCTGTTCGTACGGCTCCTGGTCGTCAGCGAGGTCGTAGTCGGCGCTGATCGCTCCGACCGGGCACGCCTCGACGCAGGCGCCACAGTCGATGCACGCATCGGGATCGATGTAGAGCATCTCGGCGGTGCCATAGTCCGGCTCGTCCGGCGTCGGGTGGATGCAGTTGACCGGACAGACCGGTACGCAGCTGGCGTCGTTGCAGCAGGCTCGGGTGACGACGTGGGTCATGTCGACTCGTCAGGCCTTGAAGTCGATGACGCCGCGGAGGTTGATCCCGGCGTGCATGTCCTCGTAGCCCTGGTTGATGTCCTCCAGCGCGTAACGGCGGGTGATGAGCTCCTCGAGCTTGATGTTGCCCTCGCGCCACAGCTGCAGGATGTCCGGCACGGCGCGGCTGGGCTGCATCATGCCGAACAGCGAACCCTGGATCCGCTTCTGGTACATCGCCAGCTCGAACAGGCTCACCGGGATGCCGTACTCGGTGACGTTGCACATGCTGGTGAGCACCACCGTGCCCGCCTTGCGGATCGCGCCGAAGGCCTCGGCCACGTGCTCGCCGTTGGCGACACCGACGGTCACGATCGCCGAGGCGGCGCCCTGCCCGTTGGTGAGCTGCTGGGCGCGGTCGGTGGCCTGGGCGATGTTGACGAACGCCTCGGTCGCGCCGAGCTCGAGCGCCTTCTCCCGGTGGAACTCCACCGGGTCGACGGCGAGGATGTGCGAGGCGCCGGCGAACTTGGCTCCCTGCACCGCGTTGATGCCGATGCCACCGATGCCCATGACGACGACCACGTCGCCGGGACGCACCTGGGCGGCGTTGACCGAGGAGCCCCAGCCCGTCGGCACACCGCAGCCGACCAGCGCGGCGACCTCGAGCGGGATGTCCTTGTCGATCTTGAGCGCGCCCCACTCGGGAAGCACCGAGTACTCCGAGAACGTCGAGACCAGCGAGCACTGGCCGACGTCGGTGCCATCCTCGGTGTGCAGGCGGAAGGTGCCGTCGAGCTGAGTGCCCAGCATCATGTAGGCGCCGTTGTCGCACAGGTTCTGCATGCCGCGGGCACACCAGGTGCACCGTCCGCAGCCGGGGATGAAGGCAGCCACGACGTGGTCACCGACCTCGAGGTCGCGTACGCCTGGACCGACCTTCTCCACCACACCGGCACCCTCGTGGCCGCCTGCGAACGGGTAGGCCATCGCCGGGACGTCGCCCTGGGCGTAATGGTCGTCGGAGTGGCACAGGCCCGCATGCTCGAACCGCACCAGGACCTCGAACTCCTTGGGATCATCGACCTCGACCTCGATGACATCCCACTTGCCGGGACCGTCGAGGAGAACTGCTGCTCGTGATTTCATCTGCTCAGATCCTCACTCGAAGTCGATCTTCGCCATGGTTTCCTGGATGTACATGAACGCAGGCATGTTCTTGAGCATCTGCGCCATCTTGCCGCGCACGCGCAGCTTGCCCCGGGTCATCGCGACCGTGGGGTTGATGCTTCCGTCGAAGCAGCCCTTCCAGGTGTCGCTGGAGCCGCTGATCAGGAAGTCGGCGTTGTCGAGGTCCTCCTGGCTGGCATCACGCACGGTGGTGACCTGCCCCTTGTCGAAGCTGACGAAGAACTGGCCCTCGATCGGCGCCTCGTACTTGTAGGCCATGTCGAAGTCGATGTTCTTGCCCTTGTCGGCCCACACCGGGTCGCTGTTGAGGGCGTCGCCCATCGCCTGGTAGAACTCCACGGTTCCGAACTTGACGGTCATCTTGGGTACTCCTTTGTTGTGGGATGTGAGATGGGAGCGGCGGGTCAGATCGACTCGCCGAGGAAGAGCGGGAGCGAGACCACGCCCTTGACCTGGCTCAGGTGCCGCTCCGGCGGGTTGTCCGGGTCGAGGCGGTAGTCCGGGATGTGCCGGTGCAGCTCCTCGAAGGCGACACGCAGCTCGAGCCGGGCCAGGTGCGAGCCGACGCAGCGGTGGTTGCCGGCGCCGAAGGCGAGGTGCGGGTTCGGATCGCGGGTCAGGTCGACCACGTCGGCGTCGGGATACACGCTGGTGTCGTGGTTGGCCGCACCGAACGGGATCAGGATCTTGTCGCCAGCCTTCAGCTGTACGCCGTCGAGGACGTAGTCCTCCTTGACGACCCTGGCGGGGCAGACCGCCGACTCCCAGCGGAGCATCTCCTCGACCGCGGTCGGCACCAGTCCCGGGTCGTCCACGAGCTGCTTGCGCACCTCGGGGTGCTCGGCGAGGTAGATGACCGAATGGGCCAGCTGGCCCTGCACGGTGTGCAGCCCGCCGATGAGGAAGAGGAACAGGATGTTGAGCACCTCGAACTGGGTGAGCTCGCGGTCCTCGTAGGTGCCGTTGATGAGGATCTGGGTGATGTCGTCGGCGTCGCCGGACTCGGCACGCTCGTCGATCATCTCGCCGAAGTAGGCGTAGACCTCCATGGCGGCCGCGGTGCGCACCTCCGTGGAGCGCTCCTCGCTGGCCCCCGGCTCCCCCAGCACGATGGTGTCGGCCCAGTGGTTGAACTGGGCGCTGTCCTCGATGTTCCAGCCCATCAGCGCGAGGAAGACCCGGCTCGGGAACTCCTTGGCGAACGCCTGGATGAAATCGACCTGCTTGTTCTCCAGCATCTGGCCGATGAGCTCGTTGGCGATCTCCCGGATCTGCGGCTCCAGCACCGCCATCCGCTTCGGCGAGAAGAGCGGGTTGATCAGCTTGCGGTAGATGCCGTGGTCGGGCGGGTCCACCTCGATCGGGATCATCGGCCCGTCCTGGCCGATGGTGCCGGGCACGTTGACCGACTCGCTGGAGAAGACCGTCGGGTTCTTGAGAACCTCCTGGATGTCGTCGTACTTCGTCGCGACCCAGTGCCCGCCGTAGTGCTTGCTGTGGGCGACTGGGCACTTGCCGCGCATCTCGGCATAGACGTCGTAGACGGTGTCGGCGATGTCGGGTGAGTGGATGTCGAAGTCGGTCTGGATCTCCGGGCTCTCGGCGTCCTTGCGCTCGCTCATGGAGGTGTCTCCTTCTTCCGGGTGGACTAGTGCGTGGCTGCGGAGGACGCGAACGCGATCGCGCGCTCCGGACAGTTGTTGACGGCGCGTTCGAGGGCGGCAGCGTCGCCAGGGGTCGTGGCCTCACCGACCACGACGCCGAATCCCTCGTCGTCGGAGTCGAAGACCGCGGGCGCCGACATGTAGCAGCGGCCGTGGCCCTTGCAGAGCTCGCGATCGATCGATGCCTGGCGGTGGTCGTTCATGCTCACTCCCATTCGCTGCCCACGACGCCGTACGCGCGCAGGTCGATGTCGCGGTCCAGCGCTGTGTAGAGGCTGCGGACCTTGGTGTAGGCGAGGAGGCCATCGCGGCCGTTCTCCTGGCCGACGCCGCTCATGCCGCGACCGGCGAGCGGGGTCTTGGTGACGTCGGCCTGGGCGGCGTCGTTGATCCAGGTGAGCCCACCGCGCATCCGCAGCGCGACCTCGCGTGCCCTGACCAGGTCGGTGCCCCACACCGCGGCGGCGAGGCCGTAGCGGGTGTCGTTGGCGATCCGGATCCCGTCCTCGACGTCGGAGTAGCGGATCACCGAGAGCACAGGCCCGAAGATCTCCTCGTGCGCGGCCGGGTTGTCGTTGTCGAGGTCGACCAGGACGGTTGGGCTGACGTAGTGGCCTCCGGCGGGCAACCCGGTGGGGGCCTCGCCGCCGACGATCGCCCGGGCGCCCGCCTCCAGCCCGGCGGCAACGAACTTCTCGACCTTGATGCGGGCGGCGTCGGAGATGACGGGGCCCACGTCGGTGGTGAAGTCGGCTGCCGGGCCGACGGTGAGCACCTTGGCGCGCTGCTCGAGCAGGTCGACGAACTCGTCGTAGCGGGAGTCCGGAACCAGCATCCGGGTCAGCGCCACGCAGGCCTGACCGGCGTGCATCATGCTGGAGAAGAGCATGCCGCGTACGGCCAGCTCGGCGTCGGCGTCGGGCAGCACCAGACCCGCCGATTTGCCGCCGAGCTCGAGGATCACGTCCTTGGCGGTGGCGGCCGCCGAGGCCATCACCTGGGTGCCGACCGCGGTGCTGCCGGTGAAGCTGACCATGTCGACGTCGGGGTGGGCGACGAGCGCCTCACCGGCCATCCGGTCACCGTGGACCAGATTGATCACGCCCGCCGGGATGCCGGCCTCCAGGCTGGCGGCGGCGAGCGCCTCGGGCCCGATCGGGGTCAGCGGCGAGGGCTTCAGGACCACCGTGTTGCCGGCGAGCAGTGCGGGGGCGACCTTCCAGACGGTCATGAAGAGCGGGAAGTTGTAGGGCGTGAACGCCCCGACCACGCCGATCGGCTCGCGGTGCAGCTCCCACTGTCCCAGCGCCGGCCCGGCCTGGAGCGGGAAGGACTCCGGCGTCTCCAGGTGGTGGGCCATGTCGGCGAAGTCGCGCAGGTGAGCGAGCGGTGCACCGACCTGGAGCATCGGGGCGAACCGCGCGGTTGCGCCGCTGTCCATGATCAGCTCCTCGACCAGGGTGTCGAACCGCTGCTCCAGCGCACCCGCCAGCCGGCGCAGCGCTTCTGCGCGGTCCCCGACCGACATCCGGGACCAGGGCCCGTTGAAGGCCGTCCGCGCGGCCCGGACGGCGGCGTCGACGGCAGCGGCGTCGGAGTCCGGCACCAGCCCGTAGACCTCGCCCGTGGACGGGTCGTCGGCAGGGATCACGCCCTCGGCGTCGATCCACTCGCCGCCGATCAAGTTCCTGAATGCACGCATCACATGTCCTTCGTTCACTTGCTGCACGAGGAGGCCGGGTGTGGCGCCCCTCACAGTCGCAAAACTTATACAATTAGGTTTACGCGGTCAATGCCCCGCCCCGCACGTGTCGCGGCGGCCAGCTCTCAGAGGGGTCGGACGTAGAGAAGATCCGACTGGTCATGCTGGAATCCGAGCTCCCTGGACGCGCCCACGAAGGCCTCGGAGAGGGCGTCGACGTACATCTGCGCGACCCGCGCACCGTCGGCCTGGACTCGCAGGAGCGCGGTCGCCAGAAGGGCGCGGAGATCACCGGCGGTCACACCGGCGGGATCGAGGGCGACGCAGGCCGGCTGCGCCGCCGGGTCCTTCTCGTCGACTCCGACGAGGACGCTTCCAACGGGAGTCGCCAGGCGGGTCCGCCCCCGCGCGAGCACGGACCGCTCGCCCGGTGCGATGCCAGCCAGATGCCCTTCGATCATCTCGGCCGGCCCGTCAGGGGCAGGCTCGACGGCCGCCCCGACCTCGTCCCCGACGAAGGGGCGGGATCCTCCGATGAAGCGCAGGGTCTTGAAAAGCGCATGATCCACGCGCGCACCGAACCGTCGCGCCATCCGCTCGGCGGCCGGATGTGCGCCGTGCGCCCAGGCCCGCAGGCGCCGCAGGCCGGCGAACGAGGACCATCCGGTCGGCTGTTCGTCGAGGAGCTCGGCCAGCAGTGTGGCCACACCGTGGGACCGGAACTCGGGGCGCACCACGAACTGGACGTCGGCAACGTCCCCGCGTACGTCGAGGCGCAGATAGGCCACAACGGGCACGTCCGGGAGCCGGTCGAGCGCCACGCTCCCCCGCTCCCCGGGCGGCGCGATCGAGACCAGCAGATGGTGGACCGCTCCGCCGCCCACCGCCGTCGGAGCGGCCGTCGAGAAGCCTGCCTCGGCGTCGTACTCGACCGCCTGCTCGAGCAGGCTCTCGACATCCTCCAACTCGGCACCGGCCAGCGTTGTACGCCACGCGTAGGTGATCATGCCTCGTCCGCCTCGGCCAGAAGGCGCTTGAGCAGGCGCCGGAACACCTGGTTGGCGACCTCGTTGCGACCCAGCACCATGGACCCGGCGTCGCTGCTGCCCATGGCTCGCTGGGAGTCACGCAGCACCGGGAAGTCCTCGGCATGGAGCACCGCGAGGAGGATCTGCCAGTTCTTCTCCCACAGGTACTCCCACCGCTCCTGTGTGATGCCGGCCTCGTCCGCGGACGGCACGATCAGGCGCATCTCCATGACGGAGTGGGTCGGCGAGGTCGGATGCGGGCGGAAGGTGAGCAGCTGGAAGTGGTCGGGCTGCTTGAGCAGCGTGCTGTTCGGGCCGAGGAAGTGGGTCTCGGTGACGTCGTCCACAAGGCTGCGGTCGCCGGGCTCCTCCTCCAGCCAGCGGTCGATGCTCTTGCGGGGCGCGATGAACCGGCAGTGCCGGTCGAAGTCCTCGAAGACCATCACGTTGGTGTGGATGTACTTCGCGGCGGAGTTCGGGTGGGCGTACTGGATGTGATAGCCGTCCAGGAACGCGTCCTGCATCACCTTCCAGTTCACCGGCTCCTCGAAGCCCTCGGCGCGGATGCAGCTGAGTCCGCCGAGGTCGTAGCCCGCGAGGATCTCGTCCATCTCCGGGCCCAGCCAGGAGGCGACGTCGATCTCCGCGCCGGCGTTGTCCACCACCCAGATGAAGCCGTGGCGCTCCTCGGCAGGCAGCTCGACGAGCCCGTAGTCGGCCTGGTCGAGGTCTCCGACGGTGGTGTCACGCGTGATCGTGCGCAGCGTGCCGTCGATGTCGTAGGACCAGCGGTGGTAGGGGCAGGAGAAGAGCCTGCGCTTGCCGCAGGGGTCACCCTCCAGGAGGCCGCCGCGGTGGCGGCAGAGGTTGACCAGCGCCTTGACGCCCCCGTCGCGCTGCCGGGTGATGATGATGTTGTTGCGTGGCAGCCGCACAGTCTTGAAGTCGTACGTCTTCGGGATCTCCGACCCGTGGGCGACGATCGTCGGCACCCGGCCGAAGATCAGGTCGCGCTCCCGCGCCGCCAGGTCGGGATCGGTGAACTCGTGGGCCTCGAACGGCTCGACCTTCTCGAACTGGTCGGTGGTGTCGTTGCGAAGGTGGTCCAGCGCACGCCTGATCCGCGCCTCGCGGTCGATGCTGACGTCGTCCGTCACGACGTACCTCCTCTTATCTAATGTCATTAGGTAACTCGAGTCATGAATGTACTCCACCGGCCCCCACCGGAGCCAACGGCTCAGGTCCGTGCGGTGCCCTCGGGCCGGCGCAGCATCGACTGCCACGAGAGCCGTTCGGCGACGGCCGTCCGCAGCTTCATGAGCGGACCGGTGCGGTCGAAGCCGAAGGCGCCCACGAGCTGACCGTCGTAGCGATACTGAGCGAGGAACGGGTCGGTGGCGCCGCCGTGCCCGATGAGCTCGACCTCGTCGGCAGGCTCACCGAGGAGCTGGAGCTTGTGGCCGTACCACTCCGACCAGAAGTACGGCGTGATGCTGCATGGCCGGCGGTCGGTGGTCAACGCGTTGCGCACCACGAACTCGGCCTGCTCACCGGTGGAGGTCCAGTGCTCCATCCGGGTCGATCGCCCGTTCCACGGGTTGACCCAGCGAGCGACGTCGCCCACCGCGTAGACGCCCGGAACCGTGCTCTCCAGATAGGGCGAGCAGGCCACGCCATCGCTGATCGCCACCCCTGAGCCGCGCAACCATCCGGTGGCGGGCTCGACGCCGATGCCCACGATCACGAGGTCGGCCGGAACGGTCGTGCCGTCACTGAGGGACACCTTCTCCGCCCGGCCGTGGCCACGGATCTGACGCACCTTGGTCCGGGTGAGCAGATCGACGTCGTACTGCCGGTGCAGATAGGCGAGCCGCTCGGCGACGAGCGAGCCGACGGCGCCCACCAGGGGAAGCTCCAGGGCCTCGACCAGCGTCACATCGGCGCCTCGGGCCCGAGCACTGGAAGCGACCTCGCCACCGATGAAGCCTGCCCCGACGACCACCACGCGAGCACCCGGCTCGAGAGCCTCACGGATGGCGCGTGCCTGGCCCAGCGTACGCAGCGTGGTGACTCCCTCCAGCTGGGCGCCGTCGACATCGAGGGGTCGCGGTTGGGCGCCCACGGCGATCACCAACGCGTCGTACTCGATGTCCCACTTGTCGGTGCGCACCCGCCGATTGCGCGAGTCCAACGAGAGCGCCTTCGTGCCCGTGAAGAGCTTGACCCCCTGCGAATCCGGGTCCGGCAGATGCCAGAATGGCTCCGGCTCATCCTCTCCCGCGAGGAACTCCTTGGTGAGCGGCGGGCGGTCGTAGGGCCCGTGCGCCTCCTCGCCGATGACGGTGATCTCACCGTCGAAGCCGATCCGTCGCGCCTCCTCCACGACGCGCGCGGCACCCAGGGACGCACCCACGATGACGAGCCGGCGAACCCCGTCGACCAGCTCGACGTCGGCCATGTCAGCGGCCCTTCCACTCGGGATCGCGTCTCTCCGCGAATGCCCGGGTGCCTTCTCTGAAGTCCTCCGAGCGCATGATCCGGCCCATGGCCCGGTCGTTGATCTCCCAGGGCTCCCCGTCCCAGTCGGAACCGGCCGCGAGAGTGCAGTGGACGGCTTCCTTGGTCGCCGCCACCGACAGCGGCGCGTTCGCGGCGATGCGGTCAGCGAGGTCCAGCGCGACCTCAAGGGCGGTGCCGCTGGGCGCCACCCGGTTGGCCAGGCCGAGCTCCACGGCCCTCTCCGCGCTCACCGGGTCGCCGGTGAGCGCGATCTCGAGGGCGTGCTTGAGCGGCACCTGCCGCTGCGTACGGATCACACCACCCGCCGCGGCCATCAGTCCGCGCTTGACCTCCGGCAACCCGAGCTGAGCCCCCTCGTCGATCACCGCGAGGTCGGAGGCGAGGACGATCTCGGTGCCCCCGCCCAGGGCGAACCCGTTCACCGCCGCGATCGTCGGGATCGAGACGTAGTGGCGTACGTATCCGGCGAAGCCCCACTCGGGGTGGTCGGGGTCGTCGACCCGCTCACCACGGGAGAGCGCCTTGAGGTCGGCGCCGGCGCAGAACGCCCGGCCCGTTCCGGTGACCACCAGCACGCGTACGTCCTCGTCCGCATCGGCCTCGGCCAGGGCCGCACCGAGGCCTGCCGAGACAGCTGAGTTGACCGCGTTCATCGCGTCCGGGCGCCGGATGGTCGCCACTGCCACATGACCCCTGCGTTCGAGGGTGACGATCTGGTTGTCGGCTTCGACCGGGGCAGTACTCATGAGTGGCTTCCTTGTCGTCATGGGTCGTCGTGCGGCGTCGTGCGAGTACGAGCGGGCGTCGGACGGGTCAGCGGACCTTCTGGTAGTGCTCGACCAGGTCGGCGTACTCGGTGCGGATGTCGGTCTTGCTGATCTTGCCGCTGGGCAGCCGCGGCAGCGGTGCGTCACGGAGCACGACATAGCGGGGCACCTTGTAGTCGGCCAGCACCTTCGACGCCTCGCGGATCACGTCCTCCTCGGTGAGCTCACCGCTGGCCTGGATGATCGCCGCCGGCGTCTCACCGAACTTCGGATCGGCGGCCGCGATCACCGCGACCTCACCGACCCCGGGGATCGCCGCCAGGACCTGCTCCAGCTCGACCGGCGAGACATTGATCCCTCCGGTGATGATCAGGTCCTTCAGCCGGTCGACGAACCGGATCCGGCCGTCCTCGTCGCATACGCCCAGGTCACCGGAGTGCAGCCAGCCGTCACGGAAGACCTGCGCGTTGATCTCCGGCGACTCCCAGTATCCGGGCGTGACACCTGGCCCCTTGATCACCAGCTCGCCGGTCTCGCCGGGAGCCGCGAGCACACCGTCGGCGTTCATCACGGCGACCTCGGTGAAGATGTGGCCCGCGCCGCAGCTGTCGGGGTGGTCGCGGAACTCGCTGACAGGCGTCGACGTGGCGATCCCGCCGGCCTCGGTCATGCCGTAGATCTGGCGGAGTGCGACGTCCTTCTTCGCCCACGCCTCGAGCAGGGTGCCCGGCACCGCGGCGCCGCCGACGACGGCGGTGCTGAGCGAGGAGAGATCGGCGTCGGCGAACTCCGGCGCTCCGGCGATCGCCTGATAGATCAGCGGCACCCCGAAGATGGCCTCGATACGGTGCTCCTCGATGAGCTGGACCGCTCGCGAGGGCACCAACTGCTTCTCGATCACGAGCTTTCCGCCGAGCACGGTCGACATCAACATGCCCCACACCAGCCCGGGGGTGAACGCGAGCGGCAGCACCAGGATCGCGCTCGAGCCCCGGTGGAAGCCTTCCTCGACGAGGCTGGCCTCGAAGACGATGTTGAGCAGCGTGCGGTTGGTCAGGACGACACCCTTCGATCGGCCCGTGGACCCGCTGGTGAAGATGACCGAGATCGGATCCTCCTCGCCGCGGTCGACGCGGAACGTCTCCGGATCGCCGTCGCGCAGGGCAGCCAGGTCGGCGAAGGGGACCACCGTGGCCGGGGCTCCGCTCGCGGCGGCCTCGGTGGCGGTGCCGACGAGGGAGTCGTCGGTCACCAGGGCGGTCGCCCCGGCGTCGTCGAGCACCTTGCGCAGCTCCGCCGCGGTGAACCGGCTGTTGAGCGGCACCAGGACACCGCCGGCCTTCAGGATCCCGAAGGCCGCGATCGGCCACAGGACATCATTGGGGGCCATCAGGCCCACCCGGTCACCGGGCCGGACGCCGTCCGCCTGGAGGCGGAGCGCGACCCGGCTGGACCAATGCTCCACGGTCGCGTAGTCCAGCGTCTCATCCTCGAAGACGAAGGCTGGTGCATGCGGCTGTGTCCGCGCCCACCAGGCGAGAGCAGATCCGATGGTGGCGCTCATGGCAGCTCCTTCAATAAACCTATTGGTTGTAGATAACTGAGTTGTACCCGTGACGTGCGTCACTGTCAATGCCCCGAGAACGATTCAGAGGTCAAGAATGAGCGGACCCGTGCGGCAACGGCCGACGCAGATCATCATGCAGTCGTTGGCGGCCCGCTCGTCGTCGCTGAGCACCGAATCGCGGTGCTCGGGGACTCCGCCGAGGACGCCGGTCTCGCAGGTCCCGCACGTGCCCTCCCGACAGGAGAAGTCGACCTCGATCCCGACGCCGGCAAGAGCGTCGATGATGCTCTCGTCCTCCCCGACCGCGACCCGCACGCCGGTCGAGGCGACCTCGACCTCGAAGGCATCGCCACCCGTCTCGACCGGCTCCCTCGGAGCGAAACGCTCGGTGTGCAGTGGCTCCCCCGGCCGCGTACGCATCTCCTGTTCGACCGCAGCGAGCAGCGGCTCCGGCCCACAGCAGTAGACGCGCCGGCCCGGGACCGGATCACCGAGGATCGCCGGTAGATCCAGCAGCCCGCGTTCATCCTGGGGCCACAGGTCGATCCGGTCGCCATGCTCCTCGAGGTCACCGAGGAACGCCATCGACCCGCGCGAGCGGCCGCCATAGACCAGACTCCAGTCGGAGCCGGCGGCCGACACCGTCGCCACCATCGGCAGGATCGGGGTGATGCCGATGCCGCCCGCGATGAAGAGGTGGCTCTCCGCCGGCTCGAGCCGGAAGTGGTTCCGCGGGCCACGGAGATCGAGCTCGTCACCTTCGGCGAGCTTGTCGTGGATGCGCACCGAACCGCCGCGGCCGTCGTCGACCCGCAGCACCGCGACGCGATAGCGAACGAGGTCCCCCGGCGAGCCGCACAGACTGTATTGCCGGATCTCGCCGCCGTCCGGAAGGACGTCGACATGCGACCCCGGCTCCCACGCGGGGAACTCCCCGGCGAGCGGCTCCAGCACCAGGCCGACGACACCGTCGGCCAGGCTCTGTCGCTCGACCACACGGACCCGTCTGGTCTCCTCGGTCACCGGCCTCACCTCTCCTTCGGGCGTCACTTTATCTAATCATGTTAGGTTTGTGAACCGTACCGCACAGACTTCGCCCCCGGAGGTGGCAATGAACCCGCTCGACCTTTTCCGCATGGACGGCCGCACCGTGGTGGTGACCGGTGCCAGCAGCGGCCTGGGCGCAGGCTTCGCCCGCGCGCTCGCCCACGCAGGGGCGAACGTGGTGATCACGGCCCGCCGGGAGGAACGGCTCAAAGCCCTGGCCGAAGAGTTGCGCGAGATCGGCCGGGAGCCGGCGACCGTGGTCGCCGACGTCGCCGACCCCGAGGACTGCGCCCGTGTCGCCGACGGTGCGGTCTCGGCATTCGGCGGCATCGACGGCCTGGTCAACAACGCCGGCCTCGGCTCAGCCGTCACAGCCCTCAAGGAGACGCCCGAGGGCTTCCGCCGGCTGATCGACGTCAATCTCAACGGCACGTTCTGGATGGCCCAGGTGTGCGCCGCACGGATGGAGAACGGCGGCTCCATCGTCAACGTGGCCAGCGTTCTCGGGCAGGTCGCGCCGCGCTTTCCGCAAGCCGCCTACGCGGCCAGCAAGGCGGGCGTCATCGGCCTGACCCGCGACCTCGCGGGTGAGTGGTCGTCGCGGCGCGGGATCAGGGTCAACGCACTGTGCCCGGGCTACTTCGACTCCGAGATGACGGCAGGCGAGGGCGATCTCCTCCGCACGATGGTCGCCGAGCAGAGCATGCTCGGGCGCTTCGGAGAGCAGCACGAGCTCGACACCGCAATGCTCTTCCTCGTCAGCCCGGCCTCCACGTACGTCACCGGCACGACACTCAGCGTCGACGGCGGCCTCACGGCCTACTGACGCCGGGCCACCGCGGGCCGTACGCGGGATAGTCGCGCGGCACCCGAAGCGGGAAGGCCGGGTCACGCTTCTCGAGGAACGCCGCGACGCCCTCGCCGACATCGCCGAGGCCGGGCAGCTCGTAGACGCCGCGCGACTCGAGCAGGTGAGCATCCCAGGGGCTCGGCGCCGCCCACATGCTCCACAGCAACTGCTTCGAGAGCGAGACCCCCACCGTCGAGGCCCGCTCGGCGATCTCGCTCGCGATGGCGTACGCGGTGTCGAGGACCTCGGCATCGGCCATCACCCGGCCCGCCAGTCCTCCGGCGACCACCTCGTCGGCGGACAGCAGACGGCCCGTGACGACCCACTCCGTGGCGCGGGCGGTGCCCACCAACCGCGGCAGGAACCAGCTAGCAGCCGACTCGATGAGCATCCCGCGCCGCGCGTAGACGAACCCGACCCGGGTCGACTCCCCCACCACCCGGACATCGGCAGGCAGGATCATCGAGGCGCCTCCGCCGACGGCCGCGCCGTTGACCGCGACCACGATCGGCTTGAGCATCGACGCCATCCGGAGGGTGACGACGCCGCCGGCGTCCCGGGGCACGCCGTCGGCCGCGCCGAAGCGCTCGACGAAGGCAGCGTGCTCGGGCGAGGGCTCGCGGTCACCGTGATGGAAGCCTTCGTCGAGGTCGGCACCGACGCAGAAGTTCCGGCCCCGTCCGGTCAGCACGACCGTCGCGACCTCGTCGTCGGCCTCCGCCCGGTCGATCGCATCGACCAGCTCGCTGCACAGACGCAGCGTCATGGCATTGCCGTGCTCGGGGCGGTCGAGGGCGATCGTCGCCACCCTGTCCGTGACCTGGTAGTCGACAACGGGACCAGCAGTCATCTCAAAGCTCCTGACATTGGCAGACAAACCGAATGGCATTAGATTAGTCTGGATCGAGGAGGAACAACATGGCTGCTGCAGAACTGCTCTTGACCGGAGTCCGAGTCGCCGATCTGGGAGACGCCGTCGGAGAGGCGGCCGCCCGCCTCTTGGCCGATCTCGGCGCCGAGACGCTCAAGATCGAACCCCCTGAGGGCGCACGGACACGGAGCGACGAACCTGTGATCGGCGGCCATTCCCTGCCCTACAGCGTTCGCAACGCCAACAAGTCGGCGCTGGGCGCCGACCTCACCACACCCGAGGGCAGGGCGGGCGCTCAGGCACTGGTCGCCGAGGCGGACATCGTCTTCCTCTCCCCCGCCACGGCTGAAGCCATCGAATTGGAGAAGATCCGCGAGACCCGCCCAGGTCTGGTCGCCGTCGTCTCCTCACCGTTCGGCGTCACCGGTCCGCGACGGGAGTGGCAGGCGACGGGACGTACGCTGCTCGCCCTCAGTGGGGCGATGTCGCGCTCGGGCAGGCCGGGCGCGCCACCGCTGGTGCCGCCCGAGCAGCTCGCGACCGCGACGGCCACCGCACACGCCGCGTGGCTTGCGGTGGTGGCCTACACCCAGTGCACACGGACCGGCCTCGGACAGACCATCGACCTGTCCCACCACGAGGCCGTGGTGACCGGGCTCGACCCGGCGTTCGGCGTGCAGGGATCGGCCGCGGCCGGACGCTCGGGGAAGTTCCGACGCGGACGCCCGCCAGCCGACTCCTACCCGATCTACCGCTGCGCGGACGGTTTCGTACGCCTGTGCCTGCTGTCCAAGCGTCAGTGGCGGGGCATGTTCGGCTGGCTCGGCGAGCCTGCCGAGTTCGCCGACTCCAGCTACGACTCGATCACCGCCCGCGTGGCGGCCGCCGACCGCCTCGAGCCACTCATCGAGGCGCTCTTCGCCGAGCGCACCGCGGCCGAGCTGGTCGACGAGGCGGCCACGCGGGGCGTACCGCTCGCCCAGGTGCTCTCGCTCGGGGAGGCGCTCGCTGCCGACCACTTCACCAAGGCCGGAACGGTCGCACGCACCGAGGTGGCTCCGGGGCTGACCGCGACCGTGCCGGTCGGCTACCTCGCAGCAGACGGACACCTGCTCGGCCTGCGGACGCCGAGCCCGGGGGTGCCGACGGAGATCGCCTCGAACAGCGCGTGGACCCGACGCGCGGAACCGGCCCACCAGGCTTCGGCCACAGACGGAGGCGGCGCTCCGTTCGCCGGTCTCCGGGTCCTCGACCTCGGCGTCATCGTGTTCGGGGCCGAGGCGGGGCGTGCCTTCGCCGACCTCGGCGCCGACGTGATCAAGGTCGAGAGTCGCACCTACCCCGACGGGCTGCGCCAGACCCGGCGCGGCGAGGCCATGAACGCCTCGTTCGCGTGGGGGAACCGTGGCAAGCGCAGCCTCGGCCTGGACCTGCGTACCGACGAGGGGAAGCGTCTCTTCATCGACCTCGTCCGGCAGAGCGACGTCGTGCTCTCCAACTTCAAGCCGGGCACGCTCGACTCCCTCGGAATCGGGTTCACGACGCTGGCCACAGCCAACCCGGGCATCATCGTCCTGGAGAGCTCGGCCTTCAGCGCCGACGGACCATGGGCCCAACGCCTCGGCTACGGCCCACTGGTGCGGGCAGCCTGCGGGGTGACCAGCCTGTGGAAGTACGCCGCGGACGACATCGCGTCCTGGGACGGGGTGACGGTGTTCCCGGACCATGTCGCCGCCCGCCTCGGCGCTCTCTCGGTGGCCGCCGCACTGCTCGCCCGGAGCAGGGACGGCCGCGGACGCCACCTGCAGATGGCCCAGTCCGACGTGGTCCTGCACCAGCTCGCCGATCTGGCCCTGCTGGAGAGCCTGCGCCCCGGCTCGGTCGACGCGGTCGGCAACCGAGGCCGCGAGGTCTTCGGCGGCGTCTTTGCCTGTGCGGGCGACGACGAGTGGTGCGTGATCGACGCGCGCACGACCGAGGAGGTCGAGGCGCTGCGCGCGGTGGTGGGAGCCGGCGAGTGGGATCTCGCGGACTCGGTCGCCGTGTGGACAGCCGTACGCTCCCCCGCCGAGGTCGGCGAGGAGCTCCAGCGACACCGCCTGCCGGGCGCGCCGATGCTCCGGTTGCCCGAGCTGCTCGATGACCCGCAGCTGGCCCATCGCGGGACCTACACGACGTTGAGCCACCCGCTCCTGGAACAGACCCTCCCGGCGGAGGATCCGACGGCGGCGTACGAGCGACTCGAGGTGCCCGCGCTCGGGCCGGCCCCGCTGGCGGGATCCGACACCGAGTCGGTGTGCCGCGAGCTGCTGGAGCTCGACCAGGGCCGGGTCGCGGATCTGCTGGAACGCGGCGTCGTCTTCGTGCCCTGAGCCTGAGCTCGAGCCCGCGCCCGGGTAGGGGCGCGGGCTCGAGCTCAGGCGCTCACCCGGCCGGAGTGCTCGGCGGAGCGTCCGGGTCCTTGGGGCGGTAGTCGTCGGCGTACTCGACCTCGGCAGCCTTGATCTGTCGGCCCAGCCACTTGTTCCAGGCCTTGGTCTGGGCCTGGGTGGTCAGTGTCTGGGTCAGCGTCTGGGTGGCGTCGTCGAGACCCACCGGGATCGGCTTGGTGACGTCCGTGACGACGCCCAGGTTCCAGCCGTTGCTCGTCTGGACCGGACCGAAGACCTTGTCCTTGGCCGCGCCGAAGGCGGCCTTGGCGTAGGTGTCCTCGAGCTGCGACTTCTGGACGGGGCCGAGGCTTCCGCCCTTGGCGGCGGTGCTGGAGTCGCGCGAGCTGCTCCGGGCGACCGCCGCGAACTCCGTCCCCTTGGCGAGCTCTGCCAGCACCTGGTCGGCCTCGGCCTCGGTGGCGACCACGATGTTGCTGATCGAACGCTGCTCCGGGGTGACCATCTCGGCCTTGTGGTCCTCGTAGTAGCTCTGGACCTCTGCCTGGGTGACCTCGGGGACGCCCGCGGTGATCTCGGAGTAGAGACGGCTGGTCGCGATGACTCGAGTGATCTCGGAGAGCACCTCGGACTCGGTGACCCCGGCGGTGGCCAGGAACTGTTCGTAGGTCTTCTGGTCGCCGAGCATCTGGGACTCGATCACCTTGTCCAACTGCTGCTGCGCCTGGGTGCGGGTCACGGTGATGTCCTTGCTCTTCGCGGCGCGCTCCAGGATGAGGCTGACGGCCATCGACTTGGCGGCGTCGCGGCGGAAGGACGCCAACTTGTCGGCGTCGGTCGGCTGTTTGACGTTGTAGAGGCCGGAGAGGACCTTGATCCGCTTGTCGAGCTCGGAGATCTTCACGGTGCGGTCGCCGACCTTCATCGCGGCGTCGGACGGGAGCGCGTTGGCACGTTGAACGACCAGGAACGCGCCCGCGCCGATGACGGCGACCGCCACCACCGCGGCGAGCAACCGCGGCCACCAGGACGGAATCAGGGAGCGTACGTTGATCGGTTTGATGGCGAGCTGGGTCATGCGCTGACCTCCTGGAGTTCTCGTGAGGGTGATGGTTCGGGCGTTTCTGGCCGTGAGGGGTCGGCCTCGGTGGTGTGGAGCACCCGGGCCACCAGATGTGCCGCGGCGTACGAGCTGACGACGCCGGCGGCGAGCAGGAGCCCGAAGTCGCGGAGAACCGCGAGACCGGACAGCCCCAGCGCGAGATAGCCGACGGCGCCGGCGACCGCCGCGGTCAGGACGGTTCGCCCAGCCGAGGTGAGCAGTCGTCGTTCGCCGAGCATGGTGACGAACTCGCACGAGGTGACCGTCACCAGCGCTCCGATGGCGAGGGTGAGCGGGCTCAGGTCGATGCCCGCGAGCCGGATGGCGCCGAAGAGCCAGCCCGCAGCGAGCAGAGCGGTGAGCAGGACGCGTACGCCGGCCCGCCACGAGCGCAGGCCGAGCCCGACCGCGAGCGCGGCGACCAGGATCCCGACCGCGTTGACGGTGTAGCGAGCATCCTCCATCGCGCTCAGGCCGTCGGCGGCGAGCACCGGCAGGCCGACGATCTCGACCCGGTAGCCCTTCGGCGGGTCCGGCAGCTCCTGACGCAGCGACTCGATGAGCCGGCGCTGGGCACGGACGTCGTCGAGAGTGATGCCGTAGGTGGCGACCGCGGCCTTGTGATTGCTCGCGAGCACGGCGTCGGCGAGGTAGCCCGGTACGACCTCGGTGCCGGCGCTGACCTGTGCGGCGGTGGCGTTGCCACCGAGGAACGCGAGCAGCTGGCTGTAGGTCAGCAGCGGCCGCATCTGGTTGGCGTGACGACGGACGACGAGGCTCTGAGCCTGCTGCGACCACGCGATCGCCTCGGGTGAGGCGACGTTCTTGCCGCGCAGCACGATGTCGAGCTCGCCGGAGAAGCCCAGCGTCTGCTCGATCCGGGTCGCGTCGGCCAGCTCGGGCACGCCCTTGGCGAGCTCCTCGGGGCTCGACTGGATCCGCATGCCGGGCAGCAGCACCCAGCCCGCGAGGGCGGCCGCCGAGAGCACGACCGCGACTCCGTTCAGCAACGGCGACCGCGGGCCGCGGAGCGCGGCTTCCCGCCCGTCTCCGGCTCTCGGCTGGATCCGGGCGCCGAGCCGGCGCAGCACCAGGGCCCAACCCACCGTCAGCACCAGACCGAGACCCAGGGCGAGACCGAACTCGCGTACAAACGGCAGCGGGGTCAGCGCGAGGCTGGCGAAGGCCGCGGCCGCGGCAGCCGCCGTGACCAACACCCCTCGCACCCGCTCGGACTGCAGCAGGTAGAGCGGGAAGTCGCTGCCGACCCCGAGCAGCACTGGGAGGAACGCGGCGGCACCGAGCGAGAGGGGAACCCCGAGCAGGCCGAAGACCGCGACCGCGGACGCGGTGCCGAGAAGCGCACAGCCGAGCGGCAGCAGACTGTGACGCCGCCGCCTGCTCCAGCCGGACAGGACAAGCACCAGGGCGACGGCACCGAGCGCCACCGCGCCGAGACGGAGGATCTCCGTGTGGGCGCGATCCGCGACGCCGGAGACCACGACGGGCACACCGGAGACGACCGGGCGCTCGATGCTCAGCCCGGAGGTGCGTACGGCCTTGCGGATCTGGGCCACCATGCGGCGGGTCTGCTCCTGGTCGAGGCCGGGCGCAGGCCGGATCAGCAGGGTTGCGGACTTGGCGGTCGGCACCAGGAAGCGCCACTCCGGGCGCGGGTTGCCGGCGCGGTCCATGAGCACCGAGGCGACGAACTTCTGGTTCTGCACGGTGGGGAGACCGACCGGCAGCGCCTCGGCGAGCAGCTTGCCGTAGCGGCGGTCGAACGGAACCAGCGCGGCGTCGCCGGCCGCGGTGACCTCTGCCTTGCTCTTGTGCTGCCGGCGCGCCTCGGCCTCGGCCACGTTGCGGATCTGGTCACGTGCCCCGGCGACCTGGGTCAGCATGCCCTTGACCGATCCCGCGGTCTGGTTGAGCACCGTGCCGGGACCATAGACGCTGTGCACGTCGGGCAGGCCCGCCAGCGCCCCTTCGAGGCGGATCAGGCGCACGAGCTCGGTCGGGTCCAGGACCAGCCCCAGCTGGGTGGTGCCCCTCAGCTCCACGACGACGGCGTCGCCGCCGAACGTCTCCTGGTAGTCCCGCAGCTGCCGGTCGGCGCTGTCTCCGGCGGGCACGAACGAGTCGACCTTGGTGTCGACCTGCACCCGGGAGATGCCCATACCGACCACCCCGAGGACGAGGAGCACCAGCAGCGCCGAAGCCGCCTGCCGACGGCCGGGCCGGGGGAAACCGCGCGGCAAGCCGGGCCCCCAGCTCACTTGTCCTCCTCGACGCGGGGGACCTTGCCCGTGAACGGTGCCGGGTCGCCCGCCTGTCCGGGCGCCGGATAGGGGTTGTTCCAGTGCAGCGGGTTGATCGTCTGCAGGTTCAGCGGGTTCCCTCGGACGGAGTACTCGTTGAAGATCGTGGCCAGCCGTGCCGGTGCGACGCCGTTCTCGAGCGGGATGTCGAACGCGCCGCCGAAGTTGCCGAAGAAGGAGCCGATGTCGTTGGCGTACGGCTCGATGTAGGCAAGCATCGGGTTGACGTTGCGCAGCAGCAGATCGAGGTAGGGCGTGATCGCGATCAGGTTGCGAGAGAGCGTCGGCAGCTGGTTGACGGTCTTCGGCGCGACCTCGAGCGCCCCGTTCATGTAGGGCAGCAGCGCCTCGAGGCTGGCAGTGACCGACGGCAGGTTGACCAGCGCCGCGTTGAGGTCGGGCGCCGCCTGGTCCAGAGACCGTACGACCGGGCTGAGGTCGCCGGAGAGCTCGCCGAGGGAGCTGGTCGCGCCGCGCGCGCTGCTCATCAGACCGGGCAGCCGCTGCACGGTGGCCGCCAGGGCCTCCTGCTGTCCCGCGGTCGCCTGGGTGATCTGCTGGGTGTTGTCGATCACGGAGACGATCGCCCCGCGGTTGGTGTCGGCCGCGGCCAGGATCGCGTTGGTCTCCTGCACCAGGGACTGCAGGTCGTCGTTCTGTGCCGCGAGCGCGTCGACCGCGGTGTAGCCGGTCCCGCCGATCTGGCCCAGCCCCTCCATCACCTGCGTGATGCTCTGCTGAGTGCCGTCGGTCGTGGTGCCGAGGTCGGTGAGCGCCGCGGCGAGCTGCTTGCGGGTCTGCGGGGTGAAGGTACGCACGATCTCATCGATGTCCGTGGCGGCCTTGACCGACCTCGGCGACAGCGTGGTGCCGTCCGGAATCTCCTCCCCGCTGCCGTCCACGACGTCGACGAACGACTGGCCGATGACGGACTTGACTCCGACCCGCACGGTCGCGCCCTGGTGCAGCGGCGCCACCTCGTCATCCAGGTTCAGCACGACGCGCGCGGTGCGTCCCTCGACCTTCGTCGAGGCGACCCTGCCGACGATGACGCCGGCGACCCGGACCTCGCCGGCCTCCTGCAGGTTCTTCAGGTCCCCCGACTCGAAGGACACCTGGTAGGCACCGCCACCGCCCGGGAGCGTCCCCCCGGCACCCTTCCACAGATAGCCGAACCCGAGCACGCACAGCAGCGCGATGACCAGGACGACGACGACCGACGTACGTGGCCGGAACCGAGGGCGGGTGGTCGGGATCGTGCGCAGCGTGACACTCATGGGGTGTCTCCCTTCTTGGCCGGCTCGATGCCCTCATCGGCGAGGCCTCCGGTGGGGTTGGTGAGGTCGACGTGGAGGTTGGCGCGCCCCATGCCGCCGTTGGCGTCGTAGAGGCTGAAGGAGGACGAGGTCTGGTAGGTGAAGGCAGCTAGGTCGTCCATCCAGGGCACCAGCTCCTTGGTGGCGTTGGGCAGGTAGCCGACGACCGGCTTCAGGTCGGCCAACGCCGGGTTGGCGTCGGCGACGAAGGGACGCAGGTCGTCGACCACGGGTCCGGCCCGATCGACCACGGGGGCGGCACCGTTGATGAAGTTGTGGACCGAGCCCACGGTGCCGTCGAGGTTCTCGACCGCCTCAGGCAGATCGTCGGAGGCCTTGTCCAGGTCCTTCAAGGTGGGGTTGAGCTCGCCGGTCAGGTCGTTGACCTCCCCCATGGAACCGGACAGCTGTTCGGTGAACCCGGGCAGCGTGTCCAACGACGCCGAGAGCTGCTGATCACGCTTGGCGACGGCGGACAGCGTCTTGTCCATCGACGTGGTCAGCTCGGTGAGCCGCTGCCTGTCGTGGCCCACCGACTCCGAGATCGTGGTCAGCGACGTGACCAGCTGGGAGATGTTCGTACGCCGTTCGTTGAGCGCGTTGATGACCGGCTCCCACTGCTTCATGGTGGCCGTGGTCGCGTCCAGACCTGCCGGGAGCGTGGTCGGCGCGTCCTTCAGACCGACCTGGGTCTGATCGATCATCGAGGTCAGCGCTGCCCGCGTACGCGCGTCGAGCTTGTCGAGGACCTCGTAAGGCTGGACGGCGCGCTTGGTCTGTGCGACGGGGAGCGTTCCGCCGTCGTCCAGCAGGCCCGCGGGCGGGGCGCCCGGGTCGAGCTCGATGTACATGACGTTGAGCGGGGCCTTGGTGCGCAGGATCGCGGTGGCGTTGCTGTAGATCCGCTGCTCCTCCTCGAACTCCACGGTCACCTTGGCGGTGCCGGAGTCGGTCGGGTCGGCCGCCGTGATCCGGCCGACCGGCACACCGGCGATCCGGACCTCCTGGACGGCCTCGGGACGTACGCCCGGCGCGGCGGTGAACTCCATCGCGACCGACTGCCGCTCCTGCCATGGCGCGGTGATGTGCTGGTTGCTGAGCACATAGACGGACGCGGCGAGACCTGCGACGAGCGCGATGGCCACGGCGATCGAGTCACGCTTGAGCCCGGGGGTGTTCCGGATCCGGTCGGCGAGAGTGCTGAGACTTACCATCAGTCGCTACCTTTCAGCTGCGGAATCAGCTGGGCGAGGGCGTCGTCCAGGTTGAGCGGAGCGACGCTGCCGGCGCTGACGCCGGCCTGGAAGTTGAGCAGGCTGCCCTGCGCGTCCTGGGTCATCGAGGCGCGGTCGAGGTTGGTCACCATGTAGGCGAGCTCCTGGTAGAACTTGTTGTCCGCCTGGACACCGCCGCCGGTGTCCTTGAAGGGGCCCTTGCCTCGGTATGTGCTCCCCAGGGACTCGAGCACCGGTCCGTCGACACGGTCGATCACCGGGCCCTTGATGTCCTTCAGGATCGGCTTGGTGGTCCTGGCCGTCGGCACCAGGTCCTGGACCAGCGGCTGCGCGTCCTCGAGCAGGCCGGGTAGCTTGGCCGCGACCGGTCGGGCGTCGACGAGCGTCGGCTCGAGGGTCCTGACCAGTGGACCGACACGCTCCGCGGTGGGCTGCAGGCCGGTCGCGGTGCGATCGAGCTGGCGCAGCGTCGGGATGAGCTGGTCGGTGGCGGCCTTGGTCTCGTCCAGCGCCGTGGGAAGCCGGGCGACGGTCGCGGAGAGGTCGTTGCTGTGGTCGGCGAGGGTGGTCGTCGTGGTGTTCAGGTTCACCAGGCTGCGCGCGAGCGCGGCATCCTGCTCGTTGAGCGCCGCCGCGATGCTCTCCAGGTTGCCGACCAGCTGCGGCAGGTCGATCTGCGGCCGGGTGCCCTGGACGGCGGTCACGAGCTTCGTCGACGGGTCGAGGACCCTCGGCGCCTGCCGGGCGAAGGAGCGGATGGACTTCTGGTTCTTGTCCCCCAGGGTCGCACCGGCCTCCTTGATGGTCCCCTGCAGGTTCTTGCGGGTCTTGCTCGGCAGGGCCGAGAGGATCGCGTCGAGCTCGACCGGGACATGGGTGCGGCTCTTCGGGATCGCCTTGTCGACGTACTCCCCCGCTCCGCCGGGCACCAGGTTCAGCGCGTACTCGCCACCGAGGACGGTCAGCGGCTCGACCCGAGCGCTGGGTGTCGATCCGAGCCGCTCCTTGACCCCGTCATCGACCTTCATGTCGACGTGGGTGGTGCCGTCGGCGTCCTGCTGTACGTCCGAGACCACGCCCACCTGCAGGCCGGCGATCTTCACCTTCGTCTTGCCGGAGACCAGGCCGTAGTTCTGGCCGAACGTGGCGTGGATCGTGTCGCCCGACCGGAACAGCAGCGACAGCTGGGTCTTGAACGCCAGCGCGGTGAGGACCGCGGCCAGGACGACGATGAGAATCACCGCCCGGCGGGTCAGTGGTGACCCGGCCGTCCGGAACCAGTTGGTGAGCGCGGACATCAGCACTTCCCCTTTCCGTACTTCAGACCATGGGAGAACGCCACGCCGGGACCGGAGTAGGGATCGACGTTCGCGAGCGGGTCGGGCTGGCTTGCGACGTAGACACCGGGGAAGACGAGCATCGCGCTGAAGTAGTGCTTGTCAGGTCCGTAGTTCCCGCTGAGCAGGTCGTTCTCGCAGAACAGGGTGCCCGCGTCCGGAGCGTAGGGGCTGAGCACCTCCAACGTCGGTGCGGTCCTACCGAGAGTCTTGCGAGCGCGGCCGACGGTCGGCTCCGCCTTGGTGACGGCCGGGACCAGCGTCCCGACCGGCTCCGCGGAGCTCTTGGCGAACTTGCGTACGGTGACCGCGACCGGCGGCGCCTCGACCAGGAAGTCCCGCAGGTCCGGCACGGACTCGACCAGGTCGTCGACCCCGGGCCGCAGCTCGGTGACCGCGTCGGCGGTGTCGTCAAGGGCCGGATTGATCTCGGACAGGCCCTGCCGTGCCGTCACCAGCGTCTCGGGGGCGTCGGCCACCGTCCGGCGAAGCGGCTCGGTGTCCTGGGTGTTGACCGCGCCGAGAGTCGTGCTGGTGGTTGTGACAAGGGTCTGGATCTGCCGCTCGTGCCCGTGGATGTGGGAGACCAGGCTGTCGCCGGTGACGAGCAGCCCGTCGAGGTCGGTCTTCGGGGCCGCGACGGTGTCGAGCACGATCGTGGCGTCGTCCAACATGCCGGGGGCGACCTGGAGTGCGCTGTAGAGGTCCTCCTGATGGCCGGACACTCCCCCGCCGACCTCGCGCAGCCCGGTCTGCAGGCCTTCGCGGGCCTTGGGGGGCAGGGCGGAGAGCACGGTGTTCAGGTCGGCGGAGCTGGTGGTCTGCTCGGCCGTGATCGGCTTCCCGCCGAGCAGACCGGAGCTTGCGGTGCCAGGATCGAGGGAGACGAACTTGCGACCGAGAACCGAGGCGTTGCCGACCGTGGCCGTCGCGTCAGCGTACAGATCGCGGTCCCCGTCCAGGCGCATCTTCACCAGGGCCTGGTCGTTCTTGTAGGAGATGCCGGTGACGACGCCGATGCGGATGCCGTTCTGGGTGACGTTCTGCTGCGGCTTCAGGGTGCCGACGTCGTCGAAGTACGCAGCGACCTCGGTGTGGTCCTTCAAGGGCAGGGCACCGCCGCCCTGGACAAGGGTGCCGACGTAGGCGATGACGCCGCCGGCCGCGATTGCGACGATCCCGATCAGGAGTCGCCGAGCGTCTTGTCGGTGTAGTCGTGCCCTCATGAGTGGCCTCCGATGAGCTGGTCGAGAAGGTTCTGCTCCTGCGAGGAGGTGAGCCCGGTCGCGCTGTTGGGGTCGTTGTCCGGAGAGTTGCCCTTGCCGCCGGTGAGCCCGCCCACGGCATCGTTGAGGCCGTCGGTCGCGCCGGTCGCCCCTTCCGTGACTCCGTTGAGCGGGTCGGTGACCCCGCCGACGAGTGGTCCGGCAATGTCCGGGAGTCCGTCCGCGGACGGCCCGGACCCCTGCCCTCCCACAGTGCCGATGTTCGGCAGCACCTCGGCGCCGACGAGCGAGTTGAGCGCCTCGGGAGTGACGTGGACCAGGCCGCGGAAGTAGTGGCTCAGCCCGTCGCGCGAGTTGGTGCTCAGCGCCCACTTGGTGACGAACGACATCAGGTCGCCCAGGTGCTCGTCGAGGAGCTCGTCGCCGACGGGCCGCAGCTCCGATGCGGTCGTACGCAGGTTGTCGCCGGAGGCTCGCAGGTCCTCGGTGATCGGCTTGATCTTCTTCAGCAGCGCGTCGAGCTCGGCGAAGAGCGGCCCGAAGGCGTTGAAGGCCGGGTCGGCGTAGGGCGAGAACCGGTTGATCTCGTCGGCGATCTCGGCCAGGTCGCGGGTGACCGGACGTGCCTTCTTCAGGGTCGGGGTGACGGTCTCCGAGACCGTCTCGAGAGAGGTCAGAGTGCGCTGGGCCTCCTTGAGCGTGGCGGGCAGCTCGGCGATCGTCGCCTCGAGCGCCGCCTGCTCGTCGGCCAGGGCGTCGAGCGTCTCCCGAGCCCGCGAGATCAGCAGGTCGAGCTGCTTGCCGTTCTCTCCGGTGAGGGAGGCCGCGACCGGGTCGGCCTTGGCGACCAGGTCGGTGAGCACCTTGTTCTGGCTCTCCAGGATCGCGCCGACCTGGTCGAGGTTCTCCATGAGCGGCGCGAGCGCCTCGAGCGCATCTGCCATCTTCTGGCCGCCACCGTTCATGGTGCCCTCGCCCAGGGTGCTGACCAGCGCCGCGAGCGCGGTGGAGGTCGGGTCGTCGAGCGTGTCCAGAACGTCTTGGAGGTTGACGGCCGAGTCGGTCTGCTTCAGCGGGACCGTGTTGTTCGTCAGGTAGGGCGAGGACTCCTTCCCGGGCTCGATGGAGACGTAGTTCTCGCCGAGGACGTTGATCGGCTGGATCAGCAGCTTCGCGTCCTCGTGGACCGGGAGCACGTCCTCGTCGAGGTCGAGGGTGACTCTGGCGACGCCCTTCTCGAGCTTGATCGACTTGACCTTGCCGACCTGGACGCCGGAGGTGCGGACCTCGTTGCCGACCTCGAGCGGGCTGGCGTCCTTGAAGTAGCCGACCAGCTCGGTCCTGTCCGCCGACGTCCCCATCAGGTTGACGCCGGTGACGGCGGTCGCTGCCCCGACCACGACGGTGGCGGAGATGGCGGTGGCTTTCGAGATGAGCATCAGTTGATCCCGTCCCCTTCTGCATCGGTCCACGGCTGGCCGGCGATCGATCCCGGCAGCGGCCGTGAGTCCTGTTTCATGCCCGGCGGCATCACGCCGGGGTTCTGATCGAAGCTGCTGGCCGAGGCGGTGATGAGCGCGCGTGCGTAGTGGCCGGAGGCGTCCCTGCTGCCGAAGACGCCGTTCCAGTTGCTGAGCCAGCCGACGAGCTCCGGCGTGTACGGCCGCAGGTAGGAGACCATCGGGTCGGCCTGCTCCAGGGCGCTGGTCGCGGTCGGTAGGATGGCATTCGCGTCGCCGACCAGTCCGGGGGTGTACTGCAGCAGCGTCTGCGCGTCCTTCAGAGTGCCGGGCAGCATCGCCAGGGCAGGACGTACGTCCGCGAGCACCGGGTTGGCCTGCTTGGCGATCGCCGGGAGACGGTCGGTCGAGGGCCGCAGGGTGCGGAGCACCGTACGCGTGGAGTCGACCGGCTCCGGAACCGCGTCCAGCGCCCTGGTGGCCGAGTCGATCGTGTCAGGGAGCTTCTCGATCGTCTGGGAGAGCTCGGCTTGGCGGCCGGCGATCTGGGACGTGAGCGTGTTGAGGTTGTTGATGCTCGCCGCGAGCTCGGCGTCGTTGGCCGAGACGTTCGCCGTCACACCGTGCAGCTCCTTGATGACCTTCTTCAACGCCGGCCCGTCCTGGGCGATCGCGCTGAGCAGGTCAGCGATGGCCTTCACCGTCGGTCCGGCCTTGGTCAGCGTCGTCTGCAGGTCGGGCTGGGTGCCCGCGAGCGTCTTGTTGAGCTGGGCGACCAGGGTCTGCAGCTGCTTGCGGGTCGGTGCGTCGAGGGTGCTGAGCAGCTCGTCGATGTCGACGGCCTCAGCGTTGCCCGTGACCAGGTGACCCGAGGGCATCTCCGGATTGGTCCTCGCGCCGGGGACGAGCTCGATCATGCGGGTCCCGAGCACCGATGCCCACTTGATCCGAGCCGTGGTTCCGGCACGGAGCGGGGCGTACTCGTCGTCGATGGCGACCTTGACCTCGGCCTGGCCATCGCGGACACCGACCGAGGTCACGTGTCCGACCTTCTGGCCGTTGATCATGACGCCGCCGTCCTTGAAGGCGGTGCTGGCCGAGGGCATCAGCAGAGTGAGCTCGTAGTCGGGCCCGGAGGTGAGCTTGACGACGCCCCAGGCAAGGAGCGAGCCGACGATCACCAGGGTGATGACACCCTTGACGCCGACCTTCTGAACGATCGCGGTCATCGAGGCTCCCTCAGTCCATCCCGAGCGGGCCGTCGGCGGCACCGGCCAGAAACTGGCGTACGAACGGGTCGTCGGAGGCGAAGGTCTCCTCCGCGCTGCCCGCATGGACGATCTGCCCCTTCCACAGCACCGCGACGTGGTCGCTGACCTCACGGGCGGTCGGGATGTCGTGGGTGATCACGATGTAGGTGCCACCGTGCTGACGGTGGACCTTCTGGATCAGCCGTCCCAGGAGCTTGGTGCGCACCGGGTCCAGGCCGGAGTCGGGCTCGTCGAAGAGCACCACGTCGGGACGCATCACCAACGCCCTCGCGAAGCCGGCACGCTTACGCATCCCGCCCGAGATCTCGTTGGGCGCCTTGTCCACGGCGGCCTCGAGACCGACCTCGCTGAGGTGGGACATCACGATGTCCCGGATCTCGACCTCGGAGAGGTTGGTGTGCTTACGCAGCGGGAAGGCGACGTTGTCGTAGATGTTCATCGACCCGAAGAGCGCGCCGTCCTGGAACAGCACGCCGAAGCGCTTGCGCAGCTCGTAGCGCTCGTGCTCGGAGACGCCCCAGATGTCGCTGCCGAAGACGCGTACCTCGCCCTCGTCGGGCTCGAGCAGTCCCACGATGTGCTTGAGCAGCACGCTCTTGCCCGTTCCGGACGGGCCGAGCACCGTGGTGATCGCGTTGTGGACGAACGTCAGATCGATGCCGTCGAGGATGTTGCCGGACCCGAACGACTTGCGTACGCCGACCAGCTCGATGCTGTGCGGACTGTTCGGCTGCTGTTCGAAGTCGGTGTGCGGAATCGTGAGATTCGCGGTCATCATTTCCTCCCGTGGACGTGGCGCGCGAGTCATCTAGTTGCCGATCGGTGCGTTGGGGGTGTTGCCGTAGAAGAGCTGGACCAGCGCCATCCCGATGACGCTGACGAGGACGAGGTTGACGAGCATCGACCGCGCCGTGTTGCGGCCCACGCCGACCGGACCGCCCTTGGCCGTGTAGCCGTAGTAGGAGGCGACGGTGAGGATCACGACGCCCAGGACCGTGCCCCAGATGATCGCGAGGACGAAGTCACGCGGGTTCTGGAACAGGAAGAGGTAGTACTGGAAGCCTCCCGGGCTCACCGTCTGCAGCAGATGCACGTTGAAGAGGAAGCCGGCGAAGAAGTTGACCACCATCGAGGTGACGAAGATCAGCGGCATGGTGATGGCGCCTGCGATCACCCGGGTGCTGACCAGGTAGGGGATCGATCGGATGCCCATGACCTCCATGGCATCGATCTCCTCCGAGATGCGCATCGCACCCACCTCCGCGACGATGCCGCAGCCGATCTTCGCCGCGACCATCCAGCCGAAGACCACCTGGATGATCCCGCGGACCCCGGCGACCGAGTTGACGGCGGCGATGTAGGAGTCGATGCCGATGCTGGCGAAGAGGAAGTTGGCGGTCAGGCCCATGACCGCGCCCATCATGAACAGCATCGCGAGGATCACCAGGCTGTTCTCCCTCACGATGGCGCTGGCGTGCCGCACGATCTCCGAGGGGTAGAGGCGGACGGCGACCGGGATCTCGGCGAAGACCTTGCCGACGAAGCCGACGAAGTCGCCCACCCCGTCCAGGCGGCCCTTGGCGGGCGCGGCCGCTCGCCGCCGGACGACGGCGGGGGCGACCGGGCGTACGGGCTCGGCGGCGGTCATCGGAAGTTCCCCAGGTTCGGGAAGAGACCGAGCAGCAGGGCGTTGAAGGCGAGCTGAAGCACCCACACACCCACGAAGGAGAGCACCACGGCCTGGTTGACCGCCCGGCCGAGGCCGATCGCGCCACCGGAGGCGTTGAGCCCCTTGTAGCAGCAGATCGTGCCGATCAGCAGGCCCACCAGGAAGCAGTTGGCGACCACCGCCAGCACCTGGACCGGCGAGACATTGGCGAACAGGTTGCTGTGGAAGTCGGCACCGGACTGGCCGGCGACGTAGTTAGCGCCCACCTGCATCGAGACGATCGTGACGATGATCGACGGCACCGAGATCAAGGTCGTGAGCAGGGTCAGCGAGACGACTCTCGGCACCGCCAGGTCCCGGATCGGGTCGACGCCCATGACCTCCATCGCGTCGATCTCCTCGCGGACCTTCCGGGCCCCGATGTCGGCGGTCAGCGCCGAGCCGATCACGCCCGCGACGACCATGGACACGATCCACATCGTGAAGGTCCGCATCGCCTGTAGAAGGAGCAGCGGGCCGAAGAGCTGGGTGGCTCCCGCCATCGCGAAGAACTGGACGGTCAGGATCGACATGAAGATGAGGAACCCGAAGATCGCCGCGGCGATGGGAAGCGAAGCCTGCTTCAGGGTCTGGTACATGTCGTCGGCGACGTCGACCCAGTAGCCGCGCGGATGCAGCACCGCGCTCTTCACGATCTTCACCAGCAGGTCGACCATCCCGCCCGCCTCGACCACAGGTCGCCGAACCTTCGGCGGCAACCATCCGAGCGAGTTGGACAACGGGTTCTCGTAAGGACCACGCCTGACGATCGGCGGGGCAGCGGCACCTGTGCTCATACCTGTCTGCGCTCCTCGTGCAACTTGATGGGGCGGGCTGGAACGCCACCAGAGGCGGGTTCCAACTCGGCGCATCGGGATGCGACGCGCATCACACTCAACGAGGTCATGTGACGCAGGTTACGGGCAAATCCGTATGGCTTTAGGTTTTTTTTCTATAGGTATTAGTTTTACGCTCGTGACGCCTCAGCCACCCCGATCCACTGCTGGACGGCTGGCCGCCAGGCGCCGTCGGTCGGTCGCTACCTGCACGCATGCACCAGAGATGCGGCCCTCGGGCCTGGTCCGCCCGAGTCCGTCCAGGACGTCACGCAGAGGCTCCGAGACCAGAACGACAAAGGCGTCCTAAAAGCGATCAAGCCGTGTTCTCAACCTTCGGTGAAGGTTCAGAACACGGCTCTGATCAGGTGTTTCGGTGGAGGTGAGGGGACTCGAACCCCTGACCCTCTGCATGCCATGCAGATGCGCTACCAGCTGCGCCACACCCCCTTGGCGTTGTCCCGGAGATCAACCCGGGCAACGAGAAGAACAGTAGCGGAATGCTCTCGCGATCACGAAATCGGGGCCCCCATTCCGTACGTCGCGAGTCGCCAGGGCGCCGACGCGATGAGTCCGTGGGCGGACTCCCGGGCGGTGAGCTCGATCCAGGCACAGTTCGTCAGCGGGGCGAGGGTGGTGACGACGGACGGGTCCCAGCCGAGGAAGGCGGCCAGACCCTGCCGGATGGCACCACCGTGAGCGACGACCACGACGGTCTCGCCGGGCGCGACGGTCTCGGCGACGTCGTGGAGCGCGCCGCTGAAGCGTGCCGCGACGGTGGGCCAGGACTCGCCGCCGAAGGGCTCCCAGCTGGCCGGCATCTCACCGAAGCGCTCGAAGATCTCGGCGCGGTTCATCCCTTCGGCCTCCCCCGCGCAGACCTCCCGCAGCCGCGGGTCGTACGCGGCCTCGAGGCCGGTCTCCTCGGCGACGTACGCAGCGGTCTGCCGGGCCCGCATCAGGTCCGAGGAGACGAGGCGGGTGACAGCGAAGGTCATCCCGAGCGCGCGAGCGGCGGCCTTGGCCTGCTGGTGGCCGGTCTCGGCCAGCTCGATGTCGGTCTGGCCCTGGTAGCGGCCGTCGGCGTTCCAGCCGGTGACCCCGTGGCGGAGCAGGATGAGGCGACGGATCTCCGCAGGTTCGACCACCGGACCTCAGCCCTCGGAGACGATGTCGGCGGGCAGCGAGATCGAGGGGCAATCACGCCAGAGCCGCTCGAGGGCGTAGAACTGGCGCTCCTCCTCGTGCTGGACGTGAACGACGATCTCGCCGTAGTCGAGCAGCACCCAGCGCCCCTCCTTGTGCCCCTCGCGGCGCAGCGGCTTGGAGCCGAGGTCGCGGAGCTTCAGCTCGACCTCGTCGACGATCGACTGCACCTGGCGCTCGTTGGGGGCAGAGGCCAGAACGAAGGCGTCGGTGATGGCCAGCTGGTCGCTGACGTCGAAGGCCAGGATGTGCCCGGCCTTCTTGTCCGAGGCCGCCCGGGCGGCGGTGATGGTGAGCTCGATAGCGTGCTCGGTCGCGGTCATACGCGGTCCTTATTTGGGAGAGTCTTGGATTGAGGGGCCCTGGTTTCCCTGGGCCGGTAGAGGTCGTGCTTGCCGATGTACTGCACCACGCCGTCGGGGACGAGATACCAGACCGGCTCGCCACGGTGACGCCGCTCGCGGCAGTCGGAGGACGAGATCGCCAGAGCGGGGATCTCGAGCATGGTGATGCGGTCGGAGGGGATCTTCGCGATGACCTCGGGATCCATGTTGTAGCCCGGGCGCGTGCACCCCACGAACTGGGCGAGCTCGAAGAGCTCGTCGGTGTCACGCCAGGTGAAGATCTCGGCTAGCGCGTCGGCCCCGGTGATGAAGTAGAGCTCGGCCTCGGGCAGCGCCTTGGCGAGGTCGCGCAGCGTGTCGATGGTGTAGGTGCGGCCGGCCCGGTCGATGTCGACCCGGCTCACGGTGAAGCGCGGGTTGGCGGCGGTCGCGATGACCGTCATCAGGTAGCGGTGCTCGGCCGGAGACACGTCGCGGTCGGCCTTCTGCCAGGGGTCGCCGGTCGGTACGAAGACGACCTCGTCGAGGTCGAAGAACGACTGCACCTCGGAGGCCGCCACCAGGTGGCCGTGGTGGATGGGATCGAAGGTGCCGCCCATCACCCCGACACGGCGCTTGCCGGTCAGGCCCTCCAGACCTGGCTCGGGCGCTCCCCCGCTGCCCATCGGATCAGCGCTCAGGAGTGCTCACGGCCGCCGGCGAACCAGACCAGGACCAGGAGCGCGAAGATGAGGATAGCCAGGGCGCCGCCGCCGATGACCCACTCGATGCCAGAGGTGCCGTGCTCGGCCCCGTGCTCAGCGGAGGTGATGATGCTCGACACAACAGAGTTCGACATGGCGCACAGATTACCTTGCTCCAAGCGGCCGCGCGGGCGGGGGCACCGTCGCGAGCGGCGTCCCAGTGCAGGTCTGAACGAAGTGGCCTCGGCAAGGCGGAGGAGGGAGGCGGCCCGGGGTTGGCCGTCGACCGACGACAACGCGGCCGGGTGCGTGCTGGGACGTCGCGCAGCAGGTGACCCCGCCCGCGCGGCCGCTTTTAGGTCAGCGCACGTGCCCGTCCCCGGTGACCACATACTTCGTCGAGGTCATCTCGGGCAGCCCCATCGGGCCCCTGGCGTGCAGCTTCTGGGTCGAGATCCCGATCTCCGCGCCGAAGCCGAACTCGCCGCCGTCGGTGAACCGCGTCGAGGCGTTGACCATGACCGCCGCGGAGTCGACGGCGGCGGTGAACCGCCGGGCCGCGCGCAGGTCCTCGGTCAGGATCGCCTCGGTGTGACCGCTCGACCAGCGCCGGATGTGGGCGATGGCGGCGTCGAGGTCCGGCACGACGGCAGCGCTGATCTTCAGCGCCAGGAACTCGGCCGCGTAGTCCTCGTCGGTGGCCGGCTCGACGAGGTCGTACGCCTGGAAGCTCCCGTCGCCGTGGATCTGCACCCCACGCTCCTGCAGGGCGGGGACGATCATGGGCAGGAACTCCTTGGCGATGTCGGCATGCACGAGCAGCGACTCGGCGGAGTTGCACACGCTGGTGCGCTGGGTCTTGGAGTTGACCACGATCGAGACCGCCTTCTCGAGGTCGGCGGCCTTGTCGACGTAGACGTGTACGTTGCCCACCCCCGTCTCGATGACCGGCACCGTCGACTCCTCGACCACGCTGCGGATCAGCCCGGCGCCACCGCGCGGGATGAGCACGTCGACCAGGCCGCGGGCCCGCATCAGCGCCTTGACCGAGTCGTGGCCCTCACCGGGCACGACCTGGATCACGTCGGCCGGGAGACCGACGGAGGCGACGGCGTCGCGCAGCACGGCGGCGATCGCCACGTTGCTGGACGCGATGTTGGAGGATCCGCGCAGCAGCGCCGCGTTGCCGGACTTCAGGCAGATCCCGGCCGCGTCCACGGTCACGTTGGGGCGCGCCTCGTAGATCATCCCGACGACACCGAACGGCACCCGCACCTGGCGCAGCTCGAGGCCGTTGGCGAGGGTGCTGCCGCGTACGACGTCTCCGACGGGGTCCGGGAGGGCGGCGAGCTCGCGGAGGGCGGCGGCGATGCCGTCGAGCCGCTCCGGGGTCAGGGTGAGGCGGTCGATGATGTTGGCCGGGCTGCCCGAGGCCTCGGCACGGGCGACGTCGGCCGCGTTGGCCTCCAGCACCTCGTCAGCCCGCGCCAGGAGCGCGTCGGCCATCGCGTGCAGCGCCGCGTCCTTCACGCTGCGCGGCGCGACCGCGAGCTCGTAGCTCGCCTCTCGTGCCTTCGCCGCCACCTCACGGATCACTGCCTCTGCACTCATGAGGGAAACCCTATGCCGTCCGGCGTACGCAGCCACCACCCCTTTCGCCGTACGGACCGGACCGCACGGCGAAGGGTCACTCCTCCTCGCCCAGTCCCAGCAGGACGCCGAGACCCCCGAGCGGGTCGAACGGGCTCTCGGACGGCTCCGGCGTCGCCATCGGCTCGCCGCTCCCCGATCCGGAGGCCGAGGGCCGGACCTTCCGCGGCGCCTTCACCGGCGTCGGGTCGGCGGGCGCGCCCGTCGGTCGCGTCGAGGGCGACGGGCGCCGGTCCTGCTTCGCCGGCGCGGACGACGAGGCGCTCGCCGCCGGCTCGGACTCGGTCATCGCCGGGTAGTCCACCGGCGGCCTGTAGGACTTCCGCACGAACGCGATCCCCGATGTCGCCCCTGCGAACAGCGCCGACAGCACGAGCGCCGAGATCCAGGGCGTCCAGCCACGCCACCAAGCTCCGGCGGGGCCCCGAGCCCCGTCGAGATCACTCACTCCCACAACCATCCCCCAGGTTGCGCCGGCACCGTCCGGCGCGCTCCGATCCTAGCCGCGATCGGAGCCTTCCGGGGCGGTGTGGACGTCCCCGGATCGTGCGATCTCGAGCAGGAGGTCGTGCGCCCGGGCGGCCACCGGATTGGCGGTACGCCGCGCCCCGAGCTCGACCAGTGCGACCAGGTCCGCGGCGCGGGCCAGCTCGAGAGCCTCCGCGGCACTGCCCCCACGCACCGCGACATAGCCCTCCAGCACCCCTGAGACGTACGCCGCCTCCCGATCGAACCGCAGCAGGTTGCCGAGGTCGGCGAACGGTGAGCCGGCGTGGGCGAACTCCCAGTCCAGCACCGCGCGCACACGCAGCGTCTCCGGGTCCACGATGAGGTTCTTCGGGTTGAGGTCGCTGTGCACCAGGCTCACCCGCGTGACCGTGTCGAGCAGATCCTGGGCGTCGGCGGCCACGTCCCGCAGGCCCTCCAGGTCGGCCGGTGACCAGTCGAGACGCTCGGCGTACGACTCGACCCACTCGGTCAGGTCCAGGGCGAACGCCTCGACCCGCAGCTCCTTGTCGGCGAAGGTCCCGGCGGTCAGGAACGGCATCCCGGCCAGGGTGCCCGCGATCTCTCCGAGACAGCGCCCGAAGCTGCCCTGTTGCGCCTCGTCCAGGTCGGGGAGCAGCAGGTCGCCGCGCACGCCCTCGACGAACTCGGTCACCAGCAGCGCGGGCGTGCCCGTGGCCGCGTCGGCGCGGCGTACCTCCAATACGTCAGGGACGGGGACGAGGCCCCGCACCAGACGGTGCAGGGCCTCGTGGACCTCCGCGGCCTGCGGGTGGTGGCGCGGGTCGGCGAAGACCCGCACGACCGACCTCTCCCCGCCTGCCTCAGCCAGGAACGTCTCGCCCGACCAGCCGCCGTCGAGTGGCCGAAGGCCCCCACCGAGTTCACCGAAGCTCACCCGGCGAGGTTAGCGCCCCAAGCGTCAGGCGCAGGGCCGGCTCTTCGGCTCCAGGTAGATCCGGTGGGTGGCCCTCGAGCTGTCCCACATCTTGTTGAACCGGGCGGTGTAGGCGGTGTAGTAGCTCTTCGACGTGAACCGGAAGGTGACCTCGTCGTTGCTGAACGACGGCGGCGACCAGTTCTCCGAGCCGGTCCAGACGCTGTAGGTGCCCCTGTTCGAGTAGCGGCCGTTGACGCTCATCCACTTGTAGTGGGAGTAGCAGCGCGAGCCGTAGACGATGTTGTCGCCGCTGGTCGACTTCTTCTGGCCCCAGTCCCAGGCGGCGTCGCGCGCCGGGATGCCGACCCGACGGAGCTTGCGGTAGACCACGTCGCTGGTGACCGAGCCGATCACCCGGACCACGCAGCCGCGCTTCTTCAACCGGACGACTTCGTCGGCGATGCGCTCGCCACGGCGGCCGTACCAGGCGTACATGTGGATCCGCAGGATCGTCTTGCCCTTGGTGCCGTAGCCGCTCGGCGCACTGCAGCCGATCAGCCGCAGCCGGTCGATCACCCGGTCACCGCTACCGCGGGCGTAGATCTCGTCGCTGGTCGCGCCCGGACGCTGACGCTGGAAGCCGACGGAGGTGCCGCCACCGGTCCAGGACACGTAGCGCGGCGAGGCTTTCCGGTCGGCCTTGAGCTCGTTGAACATCCGCAGCCAGGTCTTCCACAGGCTGTCGTTGGCGTAGATCGTCTGGGCGTCGTTCCACTGCGAACCAGCCGCGCCGCCACCGAGGTTGCCGGAGCTGTTGATCAGGATGTTGCGCTTGGTGCCGACCTGGGTGAACGAATGCATCTTGATGTGCAGGTTGCCCTTGTCATATCCACGGCAGGCGCCTGCGCAGCCGTAGATGAAGCTCGGACGGGAGCGCGTGGTGCCGAACCGGGCGGCCAGCTTCCGCTCACCGCTGCTCCACATCTTCCGATTGACCAGGATCTGCACGTGCACTCCGCGCTTGTGCGCGGCGATGAGCTGATCGACAGTGTCGGCGCGGTCCAGGTTGTAGGTGACGAACCGGATGTAGGAGCCCGCGCGCGCGTAGCGGATGCTGTTGTTGATCCGGTGGACGATGGCGTTGCGCTGCGACGCGTTGCCGGTCGGGTTGTTGAAGAACGGCCCCGCCGGGGGCGACCAGGTCGCCGCGGTCGCTGGCGTCGAAACCACGGACATCGTCGCCACGACCAAGGCAGCCACGCAGCCAGCCACAGCCGAAGCGATCGAGATCTTCCGGGTCGTCCTCGACCTCAGCGCATTCACCCACATGCGGCCGGACTATACCCAGCGACGTATGGCCCGCAACGACAATTCCCAGAACAAGATGCCAAACCGAAAGAAACCCGCCTCCGAGCCGTGCTCGGAGGCGGGTTTTCGGGACGAACGTCACACCGTGACTCAGCCCTTGGCTGCCTTCACGGCCTCGGTGACGGCCGGGAGAACGGTGTGCAGGTCGCCCACCACACCGAAGTCGACGAGCTCGAAGATCGGTGCCTCCTCGTCCTTGTTGACCGCGACGATGGTCTTCGAGGTCTGCATGCCGGCACGGTGCTGGATCGCACCGGAGATCCCGTTGGCCACGTAGAGCTGCGGGGAGACGGTCTTACCGGTCTGGCCGACCTGGAAGGTGTGCGGCATCCAGCCCGAGTCGACCGCGGCACGCGAGGCACCCACAGCGGCACCGAGCGCGTCGGCGAGACCCTCGACGGCGGAGAAGTCACCGCCGGTGCCACGGCCACCGGAGACAACGATGGCGGCCTCGGTGAGCTCGGGGCGGCCGGAGGCCTTACGCGGCTGGGAGGCCACGATCTGGGCGGTCTTGGCGGCGTCGGAGATGGTCACCTCGAACGGGGTGACCGCGGCGGCGCCGGCCTTCTCGACCGGAGCGGCCGAGTTGGGCTTGACCGTGATGATCGGGGTGCCCTTGGTGACCTTGCCCTTGACCGTGAAGTTGCCGGCGAAGACCGACTGGGTCGCCACACCGGACTCGTCGAGGTCGACGGCGTCGGTGATCAGACCGGAGTCGAGCTTGATCGCCAGACGGGCGGCGACCTCCTTGTTCTCCGCGGAGGAAGGCAGCAGGATCGCGGCCGGGGAGGCGGTGCCGGCCAGCTGCGCGAGCGCCTCGGCCTTCGGGGCCACCAGGTAGCCCTTGATCTGGGCGTCGTCGATGACGTACACCTTCTCGGCGCCGTAGCCCTTCACAGCCTCCGCGGCACCAGCGGCACCGTCGGCGCCACCGATGTAGACAGCGGAGGGCTCGCCGAGCTTGGCGGCCAGGGTGAGCAGCTCATAGGTCGGCTTCTTGACCTGACCACCAACGTGGTCGATGAGAACGAGAACTTCAGCCATGATTCAGAATCCTTCCCGGCCTCAGATGAACTTCTTGGACGCGAGGAACTCGGCCAGCGCCTTGGCGCCCGAGCCGTCCTCGTCGGTGACGATCTCACCCGCGGTACGCGGCGGACGGGCCGCCGTCTCCTCGACCGCCGTGTAGGCAGCACCGAGGCCGACCTGGCCGGCGTCGACACCGAGGTCGGCCAGCGACCACGTCTCCAGCGGCTTCTTCTTCGCCGCCATGATGCCCTTGAAGGACGGGTAGCGGGCCTCACCGGACTGGTCGGTGACCGAGAGGACCAGCGGCAGCGTGCCGCCGATGACCTCGGTGGCCACGTCGCCGTCACGCTTGATCCGGATCTGGTCGCCCTGGGTCTCGACGACCGAGGCCAGGGTGACCTGCGGCAGGCCGAGGCGCTCGGCCAGCATCGCCGGGACGACGCTCATACCGGCGTCGGTCGAGGCCAGACCGCCGACCACCAGGTCGACCTTCGTCTCGGCGCCGATCTTCTCGATCGCCTTGGCCAGCACCAGCGAGGTGGCGATGGAGTCCGAGCCGGCGATCGCGTCGTCGACGACGTGGACGCCCTTGTCGGCACCCATCTGCAGCGCCTTGCGCACGGCTGCCTCGGCGGCCTGCGGACCAACGGTCAGCGCGGTGACGGTGATCTCCTCACCCTCGCGCTTCTCCTTGATCTGCAACGACTGCTCGACGGCGTACTCATCGAGCTCGGAGAGCAGACCGTCGACGTTCACGCGGTCGACGGTGAAGTCGTCCTCGAACTGCCGGTCCGCGGTCGCGTCCGGCACGTACTTCACAAGCACAACAATGTTCATGATGGTGCGGCCTTGCCGGCCCCTCCTGGAATGGTCGTAGTTCGCCAGCGATGTTACCCGTCAGTCACATACGATGACAGGTGCCTACGCGTTGAGAATGTCACATGGGCTCAGGGCCGGATCACACCGGCCACGATGCGGCCGACGATCAGCCACGCCAGCGCGCCGATGCCCCAGTTGAAGAGCGCGTTCTTGATCTCGGCGTCCTCACCACTGAACTGCTTGATGCCGTTCTCCCGCGAGAACAGGCCGAGATCGGCGATGTCGGCGAGGTCGAGGATGAACGCCACGAGGGTGTTGTCCTGGTTCGCCTTGAGCGCGATCAGCAGCGCTCCGATCGCCAGCGCCAGCGCGGCGAGCAGCGCGATCACCCAGACCACCCTCGAGGCGTAGGACCGGATGGTGTGGACCATGCCCGGGCCGGTGGACGTCTTGGTGTCGGACACGAGATTCACTTCCCTTCGAAGTTGGCTTTGCCGGGGCCGTTCTCCAGGAACGATGCCATTCCGGTCTGGGAGTCCTTCGTCGCGAACACGCCGGCGAACTGCTGCTGCTCGATGGCCAGCCCGGTGGCGAGGTCCACCCCGAGCCCCTTGTCGATCGCCGTCTTCGCCGCCGCCAGTGCGTACGGTGCCGCCAACTTGTACTGGCTCGCCCACGCGAGCGCCTCCTCATAGACCGAGGCCGCCGGTACGAGCCGGTCGGCCAAGCCGATTGCAAGCGCCTCGTCTGCCTTGACGAAGCGGCCCGAGAAGATCAGATCCTTGGCCTTGGACGGCCCGACCAGCCGTGCCAGCCGCTGGGTGCCACCGGCACCCGGGATGATGCCGAGCAGGACCTCCGGCTGACCGAAGGTCGCGTCGTCGGCGGCGATCCGGAAGTCGGCCGCGAGCGCCAGCTCGCAGCCTCCACCCAGCGCGTAGCCGGTCACCGCGGCCACCACCGGCTTCGGGATCTCCGCGACGGCCGTCACCGCGGCCTGCACGCCGGCGACCCGCTTGGCCATCTCGGAGTAGGAGAGGCCGGCCATCTCCTTGACGTCGTTCCCGGCGGCGAACAGCCTCTCGCCGCCGTAGACCACGACCGCGCGTACGTCATCGTCGGCTGCCGCCTCGGTCGCGACCTCGAGCAGCTCGGCCTGCACCTGGAAGCTGATCGCGTTCATCTTCGGCCGGTCGAGCCGGATCGTGCCGATGCCGTCCTCGACGGTGAGGTTGACGAAGTCACCCATCGTGGCGCTCCCCTGTCTGTGAAGGCGGTTACATGTGTCCGGAACACTAGCGGGTGCCTTCCACCTCTTGTGTGCCGGTTCGCGGTACAGGCGTTGCGTGTATCTCGTAACCCGAGCGGGTAAAGGGACGTTTCAATAACATGACCGATATTCGTTCCAGTCGCGCCAGGGTGAGCCTCGGTGCCGCGCTGAGCATCGCCCTCGGCGCTTTCGTGCTGGTGACGCCGGTCTCGGGTGCCGCGCTCTCCACTACTGGTGACACTGCCAACACGAAGACTGAGACTGCCCGCTCCGTCGGGCTGCTCGGTCACGAGGCCGATGCCGGCCTGGACGTACGCGACCGTGTGCTGCCCACCTCGACCCAGGAGTCCGCGACCACGGCCCTGGACGCCGTCGACCGTCCACGCGGCCGAACTGCAGGTCTTCGGGCAGTAGCCGGACCCGCTTCTACCCTGGCGTCCCCGCGGACGCCAGGGTAGAACGGGACGCAGCGGCGGGCGGGGGTCCTGCCGGTCTGGAGATCGACGATGAAGGCTCTGAGGTACGTCACGATCGGCGCTGCGCCGGAGATCAGCGAGGTTCCGGTGCCGGAGCCGGGACCGGGCGAGGTGCGGGTGAAGATCACCGCGGCCGGCGCCTGCCACTCCGACTCCTTCCTGATGGGCCTGCCGGAGGAGGCCTGGCACACGTTCGGCTACCCGCTGCCGATGACGCTCGGGCACGAGGGTGTCGGGGTTGTCGACGCGCTCGGCGACGGCGCGCACGGGATCGAGCCCGGTGAGCCGGTGGCGATCTACGGGCCGCAGGGCTGCGGCCGCTGCTACCCCTGCGCGCAGGGCAAGGAGAACTACTGCGAGCGTGCAGCCGAGCTCCACATCAGCCCACCAGGGCTCGGCACCGACGGGACCATGGCCGAGTACGTCCTCGTGCCCGACGCCCGCCACCTGCTGCCACTCGGCGACCTCGACCCGGTCGCCAACGTGGCGCTCACCGACGCCGGCCTGACGCCCTACCACGCCATCAAGGGCTCGCTACCCAAGCTGGTCGCCGGCTCGACCGCCGTCGTGATCGGCGCGGGCGGCCTCGGCCACGTCGCGATCCAGCTGCTGCGGGCCCTCTCCCCCGCGACCGTGATCGCCCTCGACCTCAGCGAGGACAAGCTCGCCCTGGCCACCGACGTCGGCGCCCACCACGCCTTCCTGTCCGACAAGACGGCCGCCGACAACATCCGCAAGGTGGTCGGCGCCCGCGGCGCCACCGCCGTCTTCGACTTCGTCGGCGCCCAGCCGACCGTCGACCTGGCCTCGTCCGTGATCGGTGTGGAGAGCGATCTGGTCATCGTCGGCGTCAACACCGCCAGCGCCCAGGTCGGCACGCTCGCCAAGCCGTACGACGCGGTGATCCGGGCTCCGTACTGGGGCTCGCGTTCGGAGCTGATGGAGGTCTTCGACCTCGCCCGCGCCGGGCTCGTGCACGTGGAGACGGAGCGGTTCTCCCTGGACGAGGCACCGGAGGCGTACCGGCGACTTCACGAGGGCACGCTTCGCGGACGCGCCGTTGTCGTCCCCTAGTCCTCTCGCACAAACCCCAGGGGCTGAGTCACCGCCGCCCGAACGACGCCAACGCGCTCCCAGCAAGCAACGCAGCAACGAGGACGGTCCCAGCAAGGACCCAGTAGAGCGCGTCATACCCGCCCAGCACGGTAGCGAGCGCAGCCCCCACAGCAGGAGCAAGCGCACCAGCAACTCCAGCGGGAGCCGAGTAGACGCCGTTGAGCGCGGCGTACCTCTCCGGCCCCCACACGTCGCTGACGACGGTCGCCGCGATGAGCGTGTAGAGCCCGCGAGCAGTGCCGGTGAGCACCGCGACGACGATCATCACCCAGCCGACCGCGGGCAGCAACGGAAGCAGGGCGATGGAGGCGGCGAACCAGAGCACTCCCCCGATCATCCGGGCCCGGACACCGAAACGACGCGCCAGCATCGGATAGAACGCACGTCCCGCGACCTGGCCGGCGCCACTGAGGCCGAGGGCCCAGGCGGCGGTGGTCGCGCTCAGCCCGTGCTCGACGAGGAACGGAACCAGGTGGACGATCGAGGCGAACACAGCCAGCGAGACCAGGGTGCCCGCAAGCGTGAGCAGCATGAACCGGCTGCTTCGCAGCACGTCCCGATCCCGCACAGGTCGGCCGTCGTTGCTCGGGGCAGTCGGCTCCCAGGCGAGATCGAGCACGACGATGCTCGGCACGAACGTCAGCACGACGAAGGCGCCTGCCAGGATCACGTACGTCCATCGCCACTCGACCCAGCCCGCCAGCGCGTCGGTGAGCGGCGCGAAGATGGTCGAGGCGAATCCGCCGGCGAGGGTGAGGGTCGTGATCGCATCGACCCGCCGTGTACCGAACCAGTGGGTCAGCGCCGCGAAGGCCGGCGGGTAGAAGGTTCCGGCGGTCGAGAGCCCGACCAGCAGCCAGCCCAGTGCGAAGATCCAGTACGAGGGCGCGGCAGCGACCACGAGCAGCGACGCCGCCCCCAGCAGGCTGGCCCCGGCCATCACCCACCGTGGCCCGAAGCGCTGGATGACCCGCCCGACGGGGATGCCCGCGACGGCACCCACGAGCGTCCCGGCGGAGAAGGCGGTGGTGATCGCGGCCGCCGACCACCCGGTGGCGTCGACGATCCGCGGCTGCAGGACGGTGAAGGCGTAGTAGAGGACGCCGTACGCCGCGGTGACGGTCACGCAGAGCGTGACCAGCACCGCGAGCAGTGGCCGCCCGTCGACCCGCTCTTCCATCGCCAACCTCCAAGCAGCACGTAGGGCGTCACCCTCGCACGCGCCGCCTCAGGGCCGGCGTCGGCCTCAGCGTTCCAGATGAACCTGCTCGGCGACGCCGCTGAGCTTGGAGGGGTTGCGTACGTAGTAGAGGCCGGTGACCATGCCGTCCTCAACGTGCAGGGTGACGACGCCGTCGACCTCCTCGCCGAAGTAGATCAGCATCCCCGGGGCGCGGTTGACGCTGGTCAGCTCGAACCTGGGGATGCCGTACTTCGTCGCCAGCCCCGCGAAGAACCGCAGCACCTTCTCGGCGCCGTGGATCGGCTTGCGTGCCGCCTGCACCACACCGCCGCCGTCAGAGAAGAGCACGACGTCGGGGGCGAGCACGTCCAGCAGCGACTGCAGGTCGCCGCCGGTCGCGGCGTCGCGGAACCGCTCCAGGGCGTGCCGCGCCTCGGCCGCCGAGACCGACTCGCGCGGCCGGCGCTCGGCGACGTGGTCGCGCGCCCGGTGGGCGATCTGACGCACGGCGGCCGGCGACTTGTCGACCGCTGCCGCGATCTCGCCATAGCCCAGCGCGAAGACCTCGCGCAGCACGAAGACCGCCCGCTCGGTCGGCGAGAGCGTCTCCAGCACCAGCAGCACCGCCGTCGAGAGCGAGTCGGCGAGCTCGGCGTCCTCGGCGACGTCCGGCGCGGTCAGCAGCGGCTCCGGCAGCCACGGACCGACGTACGTCTCCTTGCGGCGCGACAGCGTCCGGATGCGGTTGAGCGCGAGCCTGGTCGTGATCCGCACCAGATAGGCGCGGTGGTCGCGCACCTCCTCCAGCGGCACCTCGGCCCAGCGCAGCCAGGTCTCCTGGAGCACGTCCTCGGCGTCGGCGGCCGAGCCGAGCATCTCGTAGGCAACCGTGAAGAGCAGGTTGCGGTGGGCGACGAAGACCTCCGTCGCGGCATCGTCACTCATGCCCGCGACCCTACCGGCGCCTGCGCCAGCGTGATCGCGCCGTAGAGGCCGGTCAGATCCACCTTCGGGATCCTGAACGTGCTGGGCATCGTCGCCCTCCTGTGTCATGTGAGCATCTCGTCACCATCCAGACACCGGCACTCATCAGGATGTGACACTAGGGTTGGGGCGTGAGCGAGCCAGAGACGACGACGGTGGCGGAGGGCGTTGCCCGGATCGAGTGGGCCGCGGGCGAGGCCGTCGATGTCGTACGCCGCGAGGTGGCCGCCGCGCTGCTCACCCATCATCGGGTGGAGGCGCTGGTCGACCCGGACGACCCGACCGAACAGCGCACGGCGACCTGGTCGGGGCTGCACCGCGAGGGGCTGCTCCGCGGCGTGGCTGGCGGCAAGGACCGGATGATCTACGCCCGGGTCGCGAGCGATGCCCCGGTGGAGGCACCCGAGGGCTTCCGGGCGCTGCTCAACTCGTTCCTCCCGCGCAAGCGCGCGATCGGGCAGATGCTGGTGCGCGACGCCGAGGAGCGCGTCCTGATGTGCCAGCTGACCTACAAGAAGGACTGGGACCTGCCCGGCGGCATCGTGGAGGTCGGTGAGTCGCCGAAGCTGGCCACCACCCGCGAGATCGAGGAGGAGCTCGCCCTCGTCCTCCCGGCCGGCGACCTGCTGCTCACCGACTGGCTGCCGCCGTGGGGCGGCTGGGACGACGCCGTCTGCCTCGTCTTCGACGGCGGCGTCCACCCGTCCTCGATCGTCGATCGGACCACTCTCCAGCCGCGCGAGATCCGCTCGGTGGCGTTCTGCACTCTCGACGAGGTCCGCGAGCGGGCCGCCGACTTCACCGCGCGCCGGGTCGAGGCCGCCCTTGCCGCGCTGCGGGGCGGCCCCGGCTACACCGAGTCGGGCCGCCCCTAGCGCTCAACCTCACCGCGACGGCGTCAGCTCCGCGACGACCACCGCCTGCGGACGGAGGCTGACCGGCCCGAGCAGACCGGAGGTCGGCGGGACCTGGTTGGCCTTGCCGCGCTGGTTCAGCAGCGTGTTGGTGACGCGGACCTCGATCGTGTTCGCGCCGGCACGTAGCGCCTCGGTGGCGTCGATGACATACGGACGCCACAGCGCCCGCGGCAGCAGGACCCCGTTGATGGTGACCTGCGCGATGTCGCGCACCTCGCCGAGGTCGAGCAGCATCCGCCGTCCGGCCAGGTCGGCGGCGGTGACGTCGACCGAGGTGCGGTAGGTCGCGCTCCCGGAGAAGCGGGGGTCGATGGTCGTCCACGATCCCAGCGGCCTGGTCTGCTCCGACTCGCCCTCGCGCTCGAGCCTCACCGTCCACGGGCCGTCCAGCGCGATCGGCTGCAGCTGGTCGGTCGTCGTGGCCTCGCCGCGGTAGGTCCGCTGCCCGTCCTTGCCGGTGAGGGTCGTCGTCCCGGGCTCGTCGACCAGGACGGTCGCCTCGAGCGCCTTCCCGCTCCGCGTCACCGACTCGGCGAGCTGGTCACCGACCAGGTGCGCGCCTGGCTTGCTGCCCTTCTGGAAGACGATCGCGAGCGTCTCGTAGGGGTCGAGGCGCAGCGGCACGGTGGTCTCCTTGCTTCGGCCCTCGTCGTACGTCGCGGCGACCTCGGTGCTGCCGTCGCGCGGGTCCCAGATCTCCGGCACGCCGTCGACCGGAAGGGTCGCCGAGGTGCTGACGGCCTGGTCGCTCTCGTTGTTGACCAGGAACGCGACGTCCCCGTCGCGGCTGGTACGCAGCACCCGCACCGCCGGAGCGGCCGGGCTGAGCTCGGCGGCAGAGACACCGGCGGAAGCCGCCAGCCCACCGAGAGCGTCCGCGTCCGCGACCACGGCGACGTGGCCCTCGCCGCGACGGGTCCAACCCGCGGCGGCTCCACCGAACAGCGAGCGCAGCTCCCGGTCCAGCTCGGCGGTCCGACCGCCGGCCTCCAGCTCGGGCAACGGCCCGACGGCCGCCACCCGCCCGCCGCCGCGTACGAACTTCTTCAGGGTCCGGGCCGTCTCCAGGTCCAGCACCGGTGTCGTCGGCAGCACGAGCATCCGATAGCTCGCCTCGCCGACCTTCAGCTCACCGTCGTCGGAGCGCGCCTGATAGCGCGTGCCCGGGTCGCCGGAGAGCGAGCCGTCGCTGAGCAGGTCGAAGTCGACCTGACCGCGCTCGAGCGCGAAGGCAGCCTCGGCGAGGCGGTCGTCGAGCTCATGCTCCGCGTCCGTCGCCCGGGTCTGCTCCGCGGCTCGCTGCGGCTGCACCACGGCGGTCCGGGCGAGCGAGTCGCCCCGGCCGAGCTCCATGACCCGGCCGATCCAGGCATCGACGTCGCCCATCGCGTCCCAGTAGGTGCTGGCGGGCCCGAACGGCGGCGCGAAGTAGACCTGGGTCTCGTCGGTCCACATCGCGTGCAGCGCGGTGAAGTTGGCTCCCCGGGTGGCCAGGGCACCGATCGTGGCGTGCATGTACTCCGGCGCGACTCCCCATCCGGAGTTGCCGAACACCTCCACCAGGGCGCGCTCGGCACCGCTCTGGTGGGCCGCCGAGGCGGCGTTGCGCATCAAGGTGGTCTGCTTGCCCGCGGTGTAGTCGGTCGTGATCATGTCGGTGCCGGGGACCTGGGCGTACTGGTTGTTCTTGGCCAGGTCGCCGGTGCTGTGCATCCGCTGCTGCGGGCCCTCCTCGTCGAGCAGCGGGTTGGTGATCAGCTGCAGTCCGTGCTCGCCCATCCAGGTGGCCTGGCGCTGGTAGTAGTTGGTCGCGAACGCGTCGTTGACCGCGCGCCAGTAGGTCCCGGCGTACTGCTCACCGGTGCGGCCGAGCTCGTCGGAGGCGGCGGTGAACGCGACGCCCGGGGACCCGCCCGCGTCCTCGATCAGGTCCGCGAGACCGTCCGACCAGGCGAGCCGCTTGAAGGGCCACGGCTCAGCCGAGGAGATGAAGGGCTCGTCGTCCCAGAAGCCCGGAACCACCGAGCCCATCGCCCAGCCGAAACGGCGCAGGTACTCCCCCTGCACCACCTCGAGCAGCCGGTCGGTCGCGTCGGGGTCGAGCAGGTTGAGGTAGCCCCGGTGGTAGCCGCTGGTGTCGTCGACCAGGGTCGTGTGGGCGAAGGTGTCCACCTGCCAGCGCCCCGCCGGCACCGTCCAGGAGCCGTCCTCGAGGTTCGGGGTGAGCTCGAGCAGGTCGCCACCGTCGGTCGATCCCGTCGGGCGAGCCGCGGCCGCGACCGTGTCCTTCAGCCTGACCAGCGGGCCGCCGAAGTCACCGATCGCCTCGCTGCCCTCGAAGGTCTGCGACCACAGCGTCGCCCCGGCCTGGTCGGTCACGGTCAGGTCGTTCCACTGCACGCGCTGAAGGCCCTCGACCGCATCCTCGATCCCGACGCCGCCGAACTCCGCGCTGACCGCCGGAGCACCCGTGGCGTACGTCGCGTCGACCGCCTCGGGCTGGACGGTCTTGTTGATCACCGGCTGGATCCGGTCGCCGGCGACGGTGACGCTGATCGTCTGCTCCCGCCGCGGCGAGAAGCCCGGCGTGTTCACACCGGTGGTCAGCCGGGTCCGCGAGCCGCCGTCGAGACGCCAGACGCTCGCCTTGCCCTTCACGTCGACATCGACGAGGTAGCCGCGGCTGCCGTCCTCGGAGGCACGTACGACGAGCTGCGCGCCGGAGGCGGTCAGGGTGACCTTCCCGGTCGCGGTGTAGTCGCCCCAGGCCGCACCGGAGCTGATCGGGTGCGCACCCTCGCGGATGGCCGCGTCCACGACGAGCCGTCCGCCCTCGACGCTGAGACCGCTGGACTCAGCGGGGTCGATCGTCGCCGGGCCTTCGACGACGCGCGTCGAGCGCTGCAGCGCCTTGAGGCGCAGCTCCGGGCTCGGCTCGTACGTCTTGTCCCCGACCGTGCCGCCGTTGGCGATGATGCCGCCCGCCTTGCCGCTGGGGAAGTTGCTGTCGTTGAACAGCCAGATCCGCATCCCGGTGCGCTGTGCCTCCCGCAGGACGTGCTCGACGATGTCGAACCAGGCCTCGGAGAAGAACGCCGGCTGCATCTTGTCGCCGCCGTAGGGGAAGAGGACCGCCTCGTAGACGCCCTTGTCGCGCATCTCCGCCATCTGCGCGTCGACGACGTCCGGGGTCACGTTGCCCGTCCAGTACCAGTAGAAGGCCGGGCGGCTGTCGCTGGGCGGGTCGGCGAAGGCCGCCGGATCGAAGCCGCGTGCCTGGGTCGATTTCTGGGTCGCTCCCTGGGCCGCCACCGCAGGATCGGTGGGTACGGTGCCGAGCGCGAGCGCTGTCGCCAGGGCCGCGGTGCCGGCGAGAAGGCCGGTGAGTCGGATCATGTTCTGCTCCTACCTGGTGATGAACGTGTACGTGCCGGTCCCGACCTCGAACTCGGCGAACCCGGGGACCGTCGAGGCCACCCGGCGGGCGCCGGTCGGGGTGGTGACCCGGACGCCCTCGGCTGCCGGCACCCGGACGGTCGCGGTGGTGTTCGGCGGGATCGTGGCGGTGAGCCGGACCTGTCCGTCTGTCCGGACCCACGAGCTGGAGATCGTGCCCCGGACCGACTCGTACGAGGACGCGGCCGACTCGACGTCACCGACGAGCGCGGGCTCGATCACGACCTTCTTCCAAGCCACCGAGTCGTCGGCCTGGGTGATGCCGGCGACCCCACCGGTGAACCAGGAGTCGATCGCGCCGAGCATGTAGTGGTTCTGCGAGGCGCCGGAGCTGGTCCAGCTCTCCGGCAGCGAGGTCGCGCCGGCGGCGAGGAACTTGCCGTAGCTGACCCCGTCGTCGCGCTGCACCCAGTCGTGGAGCACGTCGTCGAGCCGTTCCCGAGAAAGCAGGTCGACGGCTGCGTACAGACCCACCTCGCCGACGACGATGTGGTCATCCGCGGCGCGGATCTGCTGGACGAACCGGTCCAGGACACCGGCGCGCAGGTCGGTCGGGACGAGGTCCTCCTGGAGCGCCAGAGCCTGGCTTGCCTGGTCGCCGTTGCCGTATAGCCCGGTCTCCGGGTGGTAGAAGGTCGCGTGGAAGGCCGTGGCCACCTCCGCCGCCTTCCGTTCGTACGCAGCGGCGTCCGCGTCACGCCCGAGGGCGGCCGCGATCTGGCTCATGTGAGTGAGGATGCGGTGGTAGGCCCAGGTCTGGGTCAGCGCCGGAGGCGTGGCGGGCGAGGCCGGGGTGATCCAGTCACCGAGGCCACCGGGGACGATGCCGTCCTTCGAGATCGAGGCCAGGTAGTCGGCGTACTCCACCATCTGCGGCCAATGAGCGCGCATGGCGCTGTCGTCGCCGTACCACTGGTAGATCTGCCAGGACGACACCGCGAGGGTCGCGCCCCAGTTGGCGTCGTGCCGGAAGGCGCCGGCGAAGAGCGCGTCCTCCGGTGCGGTGGTGGGGATCAGGCCGTCGTCCTGCTGGGCGTCCACGACGTCCTGCAGCATCTTGCGGTAGTGCGCCTGGACGTCGTAGCCGTAGGCGAGGGTGTCGAAGACCAGGTTGGTCTGGTCGAGCCAGCCGAGCTTCTCGCGGTGCGGGCAGTCGGTGAAGACGGAGTACATGTTGGACTGCACCGAGCGGTCGATGATCCGGTGGATCCCGGTCATCTGGACGTCGGAGGTGGCGAACGAGCCGACGGCCCGGTCGGTGGCGCGCAGCACCAGCCCCTTCACCGTCGCGGTGGTCGGCGCGGTGGTCAGGCCCTCGACCTGGAGGTAGCGGAAGCCGTGGTAGACGAACCTCGGCGTGAACGTCTCCGCGCCGGTGCCGGCCAGCGTGAACCGGTCCCGGATGTCGCCGCCGACGCTGCCCTGGTCGACGGTGCCGTCGGCCTTGAGCTTCTCGGCCGGTCGCATCGTGATCGTGGTCCCGGCCGGGCCGCTGGTCGTCAGCCGCTGCCAACCGGCGAAGTTGGTGCCGAGGTCGAAGACGTACGTCCCCACCATCGGCTCCTTGACGGCAACGGTCTCCAAGGTGTCGACCTCGCGGATCGGCGGACTCTGCTGAGCCACCAGCTCCGGGTCGCCGGCCGGGGCGCCGATGTCGACCGCGTCGAGCCAGCCGTCACGGTCCGCGCCGGGCTCGTTCCAGGCGCCGAGGTCGCGCCGGGCGTCGTGGTCCTCTCCGCCGTACCAGTTCGAGAAGGTGACCTCGCCGAGGGACGACTTGAACGAGGAGCCGGTCGCGACCGTCTGGCGCCGGCCGTCGCGGTAGGTGATCTCGAGCTGCCCCATCGCCCGCGGGGCGCCGTGCCCGGCGGCCGCCTTCATGTAGCGCTTGGGGATCTCGGGGGTGTTGAAGACGTTGTAGATCCCGTTGCCGAGCTCGATCCCCCAGGTGTTGCCGCCCTTGCGGAGCAGCCGGGTGACGTCGTACGTCGCGTAGGGAACGCGGACGCTGTGCTCGGTGTTGCCGGGCTGCAGCAGGTCGGGCGAGACCGGCTCGCCGTTGAGCGAGGCGTCGTAGACGCCCTCGCCGGTGACGTAGAGCCGGGCGGAGGCGATGTCGCCGCCCGCGGTGAAGTCCCGGGCCAGGACCGGCAGTCCCTCCGGAGAGGCGTGCAGGTTGGAGACCGCGGTGACCTTGGTCCGCGGTCCGACCTTGGTGAAGGTCGTGTCGTCGGCGGAGACCGAGACCTGGAAGTCGCGAGGGAAGTTCGGCGTGGTGCCGTAGTCGCTGGGCGCGTCCCACAGCGAGTAGAGCCGGACCGTGTCGATCGCCGTCGGCTCACCGAGGTCGATCGTGATCACGATCGGCTGGTCCTGGACGTCGGTCTCGGGGTGGTAGTCGCTGCGGTAGCCACGCGGGTCGTCCGCGGTGGTGACCTTGCCGTCGGTCAGGTAGGCGGGGTCCCACACGCCCGGCTCGGAGTTCTCCTCGGAGACCGTCACGGTGGCGCCCTCGGCGAGGTTGGCCCCGTCGGCGCCGTGGGTGACCTCGATCTCGCCGAGCTCGAGGCGCGGCTTCCAGTTCGGGTCGTCGAGGGGCTCGCCGGGACGGCCGAGGTCGACCACGGTCAGCCGTACGTAGCGGGCTTCCTGCGCGCCGATGCTGACGTCCTGATGGAGCGGGGCGGCCCAGCGCTCATCGGTGATCCACCGCCCCTGCCAGTCGGACTCGTCGAGCAGACCCATCTCGAAGGAGGCCGGCCTGCTCCACTCGCTCGCCCGGCCGGCCGCGTCCCAGACCCGGACCTGCCACGACGCCTTGTCGCGGGAGCCGAGGCGATCGCCCGCGTAGGACGTCGCCATCGCGGCCGAGCGGACCCGGCCGCTGTCCCACAGGTCGGGGTCGCCCAACCGGCTGCGGGACGAGGCGACGCGGACCTGGTAGGCCGTCTGTCGGGCGACGCCGGCGCCGTTGCGCCACTGCAGGTCGGGGGTGAGGTCGTCGATTCCGATCGGGTCGCCCACCCCTCCGACGCTGAGTCGCGCCGGGGCGGCAACCCCGCCGGACGGGTCGCTCGCGACTGCCGCGGACGGCATCAGACCGACGGCTGACGCCACCAACGCAAGGGTCACCAGGGCTCTCATCGCACCTCCTGAAACGATTCAACTCCAACGGAGGTTAGTATGTCGCACGTCACACCTATGACGGGAGTCACAGCAACGGACTGGCCGCATGCGGCCAGTCCGTGGGTCAGATCCGGGGAGCGCTCAGCGGCGCTTTCCGCTCTCGACGAGATCCGGGAGAGGCCCAGCGACCCCACCAGACCGCGGCAGGCGCACCACTCCCTGAGCGACGAGGGCCCCGATCACCAGGAGGGCGCCACCGGCGAGCTCGCCGGTGCTCGGCACCTCCCCGAGCAGCAGCCATGCCGAACCGATCGCGACCGGCGGCACCAGCAGGATCCACGGCACCACCGACGACGCCGGGTGCCGCGCGAGCAGCGAGTTGAAGATCCCGTAGCCGACGAACGAGGCCAGCACCACCGTGTAGGCCGTGGACACCAGCGCCTCCCAGCCGAAGGCGGCCACCCCCTCGCGGACACCCTCGGGTCCGTCGAGAACCAGCGAGAGAGCCAACAGCGGAAGCGGAACCACCAGGGCCGACCAGACCGTCAGCGAGAGCCCGCCGGGCACCTTGGCCGCCCGGGAGATCACGTTGCCGATCGCCCATGACAGCGCGGCGAGCAGGCAGAGCACCAGCGCGACGACGGGCACGTGGCCGCCCCGCCCGAGAGCCACCACGACCAGCCCGACAGCGCCGGCGACGACGCCGATCACCTGCAGGAGGGTCGGCCGCTCGCGCAGCACACCAGCCGCGAGGACGATGGTGAGCACGACCTGCGCCTGGAGCACCAGCCCGGCGAGACCGGGCGGCATCCCGGCGGCCATGCTCGTGTAGAGCAGCCCGAACTGGCCCAGGCTCATGAAGATCCCGACCGCCGCCACGACCCGCCACGACGCCTTCGGGCGCGGAAGCAGGAAGACCGCCGGGAACGCGACCAGGACGAAGCGCACGGCGAGCAGGAGCAGCGGCGGCACCGCATGCCCGTCGCGCGCCTCGAGGCCCCAGTCGATGACGACGAAGTTGAAGCCCCACAGGACGGCGACGAGGACGGCGAGCAGCGAGTCACGGCGGTTCACACCGTCAACGATGACTCCAAAGACAATGAAGCACCAGCGAATGATTCTTCATCCGATGACGTAGCATTACTTCATGATCGACCTCGCCTCGCTCGTCGCCCTGCGCACCGTCGACACCCACGGCTCGGTCGTGGCGGCCGCCGACGCCCTGGGCTTCACGCCCAGCGCCGTGTCACAGCAGGTCAAGCGGCTCGAGCGACAGGTCGGCGTACCTCTTCTGGAGCGGATCGGGCGCGGCGTCATGCTCACCCACGCCGGCCGGCATCTGGTCGACGAGGGGTCGCGGCTGCTCGCCGACATGGAGTCGCTGGAGTCAGGGCTGCACGAGCAGGCCACCACCGTGGCCGGCCGACTGCGGCTGACCGCCTTCTCGACCGCGATGCGCGGACTGATCGCGCCGGTCGCGGGCGAGCTCCGCGTCGCCCATCCCGAGCTCGCCCTCACCCTCTCCGAGCGCGAGCCGTGGGACACCGTCGACCTGGTCGCCACCGGTCACAGCGAGATCGGCGTGGTGCACTCCTGGGGCGACGTTCCGCTCTCCATCCCCGACCATCTCGTCACGACCGAGCTCCACCGCGACATCGCCGACGTGATCGCCCATCGCGACCATCCGCTGGCCCAGCTCGCCAAGGTGACCCCTCACGACCTCGTCGCCGAGGACTGGATCGCGACTCCGGAGGGCACGATCTGCCGGCAGTGGCTGAACCGGATGTACGCCGGCACCGGCCATCTGCCGCGGATCGCGCACGTCTCGATGGAGTTCGACAGCCATCTGGCTCTCGTGCGAGCGGGCCTCGGGATCGCGCTCATCCCCCGCATGGGTCGGGCGGCGCTGGGTGAGGACCTGGTCGCCGTACGCGTCGTCGACCCGGTCCCCACGCGCGAGATCCTCGCGCTGCACCGGCGCACGATGGCCGCCTCACCGGCGGTCACCGCCGTGCTGAGCGCCCTCGCGGGTCAGAACAGGGCCGCTCAGAACAGCGCTGAGGCCAGCGACTGACGACCCTTGAGCACCCGCTCGTCGTCGTTGCCGACCGCGGCGAACAGGCCCAGCAGGTGCTCGCGCGCCTTGTTGCGCTCAGAGTCCGACGTGCGCCGCACCAGCTCGACCAGCCGGATGAACGAGTCCTCGACGTGGCCGCCGAGCAGGTCCAGGTCGGCGACTAGCGTCTGCGCGTCGACGTCGTCGGGCGCGGCCGCGGCGGCGGCACGAGCGGCGTTGAGGTCGACCCCCTGCGTACGCTGCAGCACCTTGGCCATCGCAAGCCCGGCGGCGGCCTCGGAGTCGGCGGGGTTGGAGGCGATCAGCTTCTCGTACTCGGCCACGGCGGCGTCGATGTCGCCGCGCTCCAGGGCGTCCTGGGCCGGGGCGTAGCGCGGATCCATCGCCGGCTCGTCCCCGTCCTCGGTCGCCACGGCACCGCCGAGGGCGTTGGGCTTGTGTCGCCCGCCGATCCCCTGGGTGGTCAGCTGCTGGCCGAGCTGCTGGAAGACCGTACGCAGCTCCTCGAGGTTGAGCGCGCCCGGGATCGGCTGGGTGACCGGCCGGCCGTCGAGCAGGATGTAGAGGAGCGGCACCTGCTGCACCTGCAGCGCCTGCGCGATCTGCGGGTTCTTGTCGATGTCGACGAGGCCGACCAGGAAGCGGCCGTCGTACTCCTCCACGACCGTCGACACGTCGCCCGCGTAGGTGACGCTCTCGGGCGAGCGGGAGGCACCGTAGAAGACCAGGACAACCGGAGCGGTCATCGACGCCTCGAGCACCGACTGGAAGATCTGCTCGTCGACCTCGACGGTGTAGGAGCCGGCGCTCCGCCCCTGGGCGGGAGCCGCATCGGCCGGACCGCCGAAGGAGGCGTCCTGTGCGGGCGTGGTGCTGGCGAGCCCGGAGAGATCGACGGCTCCGGGGCGGGAGAACGGCTGCTGCGTCATGTTCTCAATCCTATGAGCAGGCACCAGGGTGGCAGGCACCCGACGCTGGTTTATCCCACGCTGCCGCGCAGGCCGGCGCGCTGGACGACGCGCTGGATGGTCAGATCTCGCTCGTTCGGCCGGCCGACGAAGTAGATGTTGTTGAGGCCCTGCTCCTGGGCGGCCGACTCGAAGACGAAGTGGCCGTAGTTGAAGATCTGGCCGGTGAACGACTGCTTCACGGTGATGTCGAGGACTCGCGCCAGCGGCATGGTCGCCAGCTCGCTCGAGAGCACCCCGTGGACGCGGAAGATGCGCATGTTGGTGACCACGAACCGGTCCCGGCTGACCACCAGCGCCCGCCAGAACGCGTGCCCGACCAGCGCGAAGGCGAGCAGCACGATGATCCAGGCGACGTTCATGTCGATCGTCGCCGCGACGATCATCAGCGCCAGCCCCAGGATCGCCTCGCCCACCGGACGGAGATAGGAGACCCAGTGATGGGTGACCTCGTCGACGACGACCTCGCCTTCGTCGCGAAGGAGGTGCTTGGAGATGTCGACACCGAAGAGGTTCACACCGCCAACGATAGTGACTCCGCCGAACCCATGGCGAGAGAACAGGCCGTACGCCGGGACAACTCTAGTCGTCGAGGAGGGTGTCGGCCGCTGCGTACGGGTCACGTACGCCCTTGACCACGTCCGCCGCCAGGGCGTCCAGGTCGCCGTCCGAGCCCACGCTCGACCATCGCGCGCGCAGGGTCTCGACGGCGATGGCCTCGACCTCGGCCCGGGCCCGGCGCGTACGCCGCAGCTCCAGCGTCCCGCTGGAGCGCAGCCAATCCTGGTGCTCGTCGAGCGCGCCGACGACCTCGGCCAGACCCTTGCCGGACTGAGCAACGGCGGTGAGGACGGGCGGGGTCCAGGACCCCTCGGTGCGGTCGGTCAGGCGCAGCATCCCGCGCAGGTCGCGCTGGACCTTGGTCGCGCCGTCGCGATCGGCCTTGTTGACGACGTAGAGGTCGCCGATCTCCAGGATCCCGGCCTTCGCCGCCTGGATGCCGTCACCCATCCCGGGCGCGAGCAGCACCACGGTGGTGTCGGCGAGCCCGGCGATCTCGACCTCCGACTGGCCGACACCCACGGTCTCGACCAGCACGACGTCGAACCCGGCGGCGTCCAGCACCCGGATCGCCTGCGGCGCCGACCAGGCCAGCCCGCCGAGGTGGCCTCGGGAGGCCATCGAGCGGATGAAGACACCCGGATCGGTGGCGTGGTCGGTCATCCGGATCCGGTCGCCCAGCAGCGCACCACCGGAGAACGGCGAGGACGGGTCGACGGCCAGCACCGCCACGGTGCGCCCCGCGGAGCGCAGCTCGCGGACCAGCGCGGAGGTGGTGGTCGACTTCCCGACCCCGGGCGCGCCGGTGAGCCCCACGATGTGGGCGTTCCCGCCGTGAGGCGCGAGCGCGGCCATCACCTCGCGGAGCCGCTCTCCCCCACCGACCGGGGCGTTCTCGACGTACGACACCAGCCGCGCGACCGCCCGGGGCTCACCGCCCCGGGCGCGCACGACCAGGTCACTCACATCAGAGATGGCTCAGGCCTTGGGGACACGCACGATCAGGGCGTCGCCCTGACCGCCACCGCCACACAGCGCGGCGGCACCGGTGCCACCGCCGCGGCGCTTGAGCTCGTGGGCCAGGTGGAGCACGACTCGCGTCCCGGACATGCCGACGGGGTGACCGAGGGCGATCGCGCCGCCGTTGACGTTGACGATCTCGGGGTCGAGGCCGAGCTTCTTGGTGGACTCGATACCGACGGCCGCGAACGCCTCGTTGAACTCGACGAGGTCGAGGTCGGCGGCGGTGAGGCCCTCCTTCTCGAGGGCCTTGGCGGTGGCGTTGGCCGGCTGCAGCTGCAGCGAGGAGTCAGGACCGGCGACCATGCCGTGGGCGCCGATCTCGGCCAGCCACTCCAGACCGAGCGACTCGGCCTTCTCCTTCGACATGACCACGACGGCGGCAGCACCGTCGGAGATCTGCGAGGCGGACCCGGCGGTGATCGTGCCGTCCTTGGAGAACGCCGGACGGAGCTTGCCGAGCGACTCGGCGGTGGTGTCGCCGCGTACGCCCTCATCGGCGCTGATCACGATCGGGTCGCCCTTGCGCTGCGGGATGGAGACCGGGACGATCTCGTCGTCGAAGACGCCGTTCTTCTGCGCCGCGGCGGCGCGCTGGTGCGACGTGGCGGCGAACGCGTCCTGATCCTCGCGGGTGAGCTTCACACCCTCGGAGTTGATCTGCTCGGTCAGCCCGCCCATCGCCTGCTGGGTGGCCTGGTCGTAGAGCGCGTCGTAGGCCATCGAGTCGACCAGCGTGGTGTCGCCGTACTTGAAGCCCTCGCGCGACTTCGGCAGCAGGTGCGGCGCGTTGGTCATCGACTCCATGCCGCCGGCGACGATGACCTCCGCCTCACCGGCACGGATCAGCTGGTCGGCCGTGGCGATGGCGTTGAGGCCGGAGAGGCAGACCTTGTTGATGGTGATCGAGGGCACGTTCATCGGCAGCCCGCCGGCGATGCCCGCGGCGCGCGCCGGGTTCTGGCCGGCACCGGCCTGGATGACCTGGCCCATGATCAGGTAGTCGACCTGATCCGGCGAGACGCCCGCCTTCTCGAGGGCGCCCTTGATGGCGATGCCGCCCAGATCGGCCGCGGACAGGCCCTTGAACCCGCCGAGCAGGCGGCCGATCGGCGTACGTGCCCCGGCGACGATGACGTTGGACATGGGTCCTCCAAGAATGTTGGGTGGTGCTGATCTGCCTTGAGGTTACTAATTAGTAACCTCAGTGGGAAGAGTGTTGGGGACAGCCTGGTGTGGCTGTCATCACACATTGTGCCCGTTGAGCCCGACCTCAAGGAGAGTAGGCCCATGACATCCGTGGAAATCCCATCGCACCTGTTCACCCAGATCGACCACGTCGGTCTCGCCGTCGCCGATCTGGACGCGGCGATCGACTTCTACGAGAAGACCTTCGGCATGAAGCTCGCCCACCGCGAGACCAACGAGGAGCAGGGCGTCGAGGAGGCGATGATCGCGATCGGCGACTCCGACAACAAGCTCCAGCTGCTCGCCCCGCTCAACGAGAACAGCACCATCGCGAAGTTCCTCGACCGCAACGGCCCCGGCATGCAGCAGCTCGCCTACCGGGTCACCGACGTGGAGCAGGTCTCGGCGATCCTCAAGGAGCGCGGCGTACGCCTTCTCTACGACGCACCGCGACGCGGCACCGCCGACTCCCGGATCAACTTCATCCACCCCAAGGACGCCGGCGGCGTCCTGGTCGAGCTCGTCGAGCCGGCCGCCAACACCGCGCACTGATCCCGAGGGTCCACCACGGCACGTGCGCTGTATCGAGCTTGTCGAGATGAACGATCCAAGAGTCATGTGTCACATCAGGCTGGTCATTGCGGTTACTCACCAGTAATGTCCAGCGAACTAGAGTCAACCGCGACCCCTACGACGACGCAGGAGCCGACCATGCAACACATCCTCGACGCGATTCTCGCCGGCGATACGCCCGGCGAGGAGTTTGCGAACCTCGAGATCCCCGACCACTACCGCGCCGCAACCGTCCACAAGGACGAGGTCGACATGTTCGAGGGCGTCGCGACCAAGGAGAAGGACCCGCGCAAGTCCATCCACGTCGAGGATGTCGCCCTGCCCGAGCTCGGTCCGGGCGAGGCCTTCGTCGCGGTGATGGCGTCGGCGATCAACTACAACACCGTGTGGACCTCGATCTTCGAGCCGGTCTCCACCTTCGGGTTCCTGGAGCGCTACGGCAAGGAGTCCGAGCTCGGCGCCCGCCACAACCTCGACTACCACATCGTCGGCTCCGACCTGTCCGGCGTCGTGCTGGCCGTGGGTGCCGGCGTGACCAAGTGGAAGCCCGGCGACCGCGTCGTGGCCCACTGCCTCTCGGTCGAGCTCGAGGCGCCCGACGGCCACAACGACACGATGATGGACCCCTCCCAGCGCATCTGGGGCTTCGAGACCAACTTCGGCGGTCTCGCCGACGTGGCGATGGTCAAGGCCAACCAGCTCATGCCGAAGCCCGAGCACCTGACCTGGGAGGAGGCCGCCTCCCCCGGCCTGGTCAACTGCACCGCCTACCGCCAGCTCGTCTCCACCAACGGCGGCAACATGAAGCAGGGCGACAACGTCCTGATCTGGGGCGCCTCGGGTGGCCTCGGCGGCTTCGCCACCCAGTACGCCCTCAACGGTGGCGCCAACCCGGTCTGTGTGGTCTCCAACGAGGAGAAGGCCAAGATCGTGCGCAACATGGGCGCCGAGATGGTCATCAACCGCTCAGAGATGGACTTCAAGTTCTGGAACGAGGACGGCACCAAGCAGGACCCGAGGGAGTGGAAGCGCCTCGGCAAGGCCATCCGCGACCTCACCGGCGGCGAGGACATCGACATCGTCTTCGAGCACCCGGGTCGCGAGACCTTCGGCGCCTCGGTGTTCGTCACCCGCAAGGGCGGCACCATCACCACCTGCGCGTCGACCTCGGGCTACATGCACGAGTACGACAACCGCTACCTGTGGATGAACCTCAAGAAGATCATCTCCAGCCACTTCGCGAACTACCGCGAGTCGTGGGAGGCCAACCGCCTCATCGCCCAGGGCAAGATCCACCCGACGCTGTCGCGGACGTACGCCCTCGAGGAGGTCGGCCAGGCCTCTCTCGACGTCCACCACAACAAGCACCAGGGCAAGGTCGGCGTGCTCTGTCTCGCTCCCGAGGAGGGCCTCGGCGTCCTCGACGAGGAGAAGCGCGCGGCTCACATCGACAAGATCAACCTGTTCCGCGGAATCTGAGACGTCGAGCCCGGGTAAATAGCCCATTTGAGACTGGATTCACGGCCGGTCTCCCCTTGCGCGAGGGGTGACCGGCCGTAGTCTTGCCCTTTGGGAGCAGAGGGCAAGACACAAACCCCCCTAAAGTGTGAGGAATCCGCCACAAATGACGAATGAGGGACTATCCATCTTCAACGAGGCTTCCGAGCCTCGGAAGAAGCCCGACCAGGACTCGACGGAGACGCAGGTTCTCCCTCGGGTTCCTGGCGCGTCCGGATCGCCCAGCTCCGGCCACAACTCGGCTCCACCGGCTCCAGGCTCACTCCCAGCCTTCCCGGTCGTGCGGCGTGGCGGATACGACCCCGGCACGGTGAACGCGCGGGTGCAGCAGCTGCTCCAGGCCAACGGCCAGGGTCAGTCGGCGCTGCGCAACGCCCAGCGCCGCATCGCCGAGCTCGAGCGCAAGGTCACCGACCTCAAGGCCGCTGCCACCCAGGGCAACGAAGCCCCCTCCTACGCCTCCCTGGGTGGTCGCGCGAGCGCGATGCTCCGGCTGGCCGAGGAGGAGGCCGCCGCGGTCAAGGAGTCCGCTGAGAAGGAGGCCGCGGTCATCCGCGAGGCCGCCCAGCGTGAGGCTGCCGCGACCAAGGCGTCCGCCCAGCGTGACATCGAGGCGCTGCGTACGACGCACTACAAGGAGATCGACGATCACCGCGAGAAGGTGACCTCGGAGGTCCAGCAGGCCCGCAAGATGGTGCAGGCCGAGAGCGACGAGCTGCTCGCCGCCGCCAAGCGCGAGGCCGACCAGATCCGGCTCGCCGTGCAGCAGGAGGTCACCCAGCTGCGTACGTCGACCCAGCGCGAGGTCGAGAAGGCACGCGCCGGCGCGGACCGCGAGGTCCAGGAGGCCCGGCGGATGCTCGCCGTCGAGCGCGAGCGTCTCGCCCGCGAGGCCGCCGACCACCACGACCAGGCGATGGCCGAGACCACCCGCATCGTGACCGAGGGCGAGACCCGCGCCGCGGACGCCGAGGAGCGGGCCCGGATCGCTGCCCAGCACGTCGCCGACCAGCGCGCCGAGCTGGCCAAGGAGTCCGAGGGGATCATCGCTCGCGCCCGCCGCGACGCCGAGGCGATCCTGTCCAAGGCTCGCGCCGAGGCCGACCACCTCGCCTCCACCGCGACCGTCGAGGCCGAGAAGGGCCACGCGATCATCAAGGCCGAGGTCGACCGTCTCACCAAGCGTCGCGACGCGATCGCCGCTCAGCTCTCCTCGCTCACCGATCTGGTCTCCGGGTTCGGCAAGACCGAGGACCCGGCTGAGCTGGAGGCACCGAAGCCGATCACCGACGACGAGGACATCGTCGACGGTGAGCTGGTGGTCGATGAGAGCGTCACCCTGGTCGACTCGGACGACGACGACTACGACGACTACGACGAGCCCTCCGAGAAGACCGCTATCCGCGAGCCCGAGACTGCGACCGAGAGCCGGTGAGCGGGGCCGCTGCCGACCGTCCTGCGGACGGTCCGGAGACGACGTCTGCCCAGACCGACTCCACCGACGACGCGACGGTCGACAGCGAGGCCGCGATCGACGTCGAGGAGCCGGAGCCTGAAGAGAGCGAGCGCGACAAGAAGTTCGGCAAGCCCGGACCGCCGTTCGACAGGAGGTCGCCCTACCTGTTCGGGCTGCTCCTGGGCCTCGGCCTGCTGACGGCCTACGCAGCGAGCAACCTCCTCACCACGATGGGGAGCGTGATCCTCCAGGTGGTGGTCTCGCTCTTCATCGCCGCGGGGATCAACCCGATGGTGGTGTTCCTGCAGAGGCGTGGCTTCCCACGGCCGTGGGCGGTCCTGAGTGTCATCCTCGGCGTACTGGGCGCCCTCGTGCTCTTCTTCGTGGCGCTCGTGCCGGTGATCAGCGACCAGGTCGCCAAGATCTCGGCCAACGTCCCGGACTGGATCGACGAACTGCAGCGCAACCAGCGCATCCAGCAGTTCAACGAGGACTACCAGATCCTCGACAAGGTGCAGGACTACGTCGCCAGTGGCGACTTCGTCAGCAGTGCCTTCGGCGGGGCGCTCGGCGTGGGCCTGGCGGTGATCAACGTGCTCGTCACGGGCTTCATCGTCATCGTCCTGACGCTCTACTTCATCGCCGCCTACGACCAGACGAAGAACGCCATCTACCGTCTCGCCCCGGCCTCACGCCGCGAGCGGGTCGGCAAGCTCGGTGACCGGGTCTTCGAGGGCATCGGGGGCTATGTCTCCGGGGCGTTCATCGTCGCGCTGTGCGCCGGTCTGTCCACCCTGGTGCTGCTCTTCGTCATCGGGATGGGCGAATACGCGGTCGCTCTGGCCTTCGTCGTCATGATCACCGACGTGATCCCGATGATCGGGGCCACCATCGGCGCGATCATCGTCTGCGCGATCACCTTCGCGACGACCGACCTGAAGACCGGCCTCATCGCGGTGATCTTCTACATCGCCTACCAGCAGTTCGAGAACTACATCGTCTATCCGCGGGTCATGTCCCGCTCGGTCGACATCCCCGGCGTCATCACGGTGATCGCGGCCCTCATCGGTGCCTCGCTCCTCGGTGTCGTCGGCGCCCTGCTGGCGATCCCGACGGCGGCCGCCATCCTGATGCTGATCCGTGAGGTCTACGTCAGGGCCCAGGACGAGCGCTAGTCCCAACCATCTGTGAAGCGCCGCACGCAGCCGATGCGTGCGGCGCTTCGCGTTGTCAGGAGACGGTCGTCGACTGCTCTCCCTGCTGGACCGCGATGATGCCGACCAGCACGACCAGCCCGCCGACGAGCTGGATGAGGCCGGGCGCCTCGCCGAGCAGCAGCCAGGCCACGACGACTGCCGAGACGACCTCGAGGAGCCCGACGAAGGACGAGAGCCGCGAACCGAGGGTGCGGGTGGCGGCGATCCCGGTGGCGTACGCAACTGAGCAGGTCAGCACGCCGAGGCCGATCAGCGGGCCCCACCACGGCATCTCCAGGCCCGCCAGGACCACCGGCGTGGTCTCCATCGCGAACGGGATGGCCCCGACCAGGCAGAGCAGCGCGAGCAGAACCGTGGCGCCGGTCAGGCCGAGCCAGGCCAGCGCGAGCGGTGGCAGCGTGGTGCTGGAGTGGGCGTTGAGCACGTAGTAGCCAGCCAGACCGACGGCGGCCGCGGAGCCCCACATGATGCCGAACGGGTGCACGTTCGCCCCGCTGACCAGGTCGAGGACGAGCACGAGCCCGACGATCGCGACCAGGGCGCCGACCATCGTCAGCCGCGAGGGCCGCTCGCCGTGCCGCAGCCACATCCAGGCGACGACGAGCACCACCCCCATGTACTCCAGCAGGAGGGCCGGCCCGACCGCCATCCACTGCACCGCCGAGAAGAAGGCGAACTGCGGCACCACGATGGCCAGCAGTGCGTACGCCACCACGACCCGCCAGCTCGCGGCGACACCCCGCCACCGGCCGGCGAGCGCGCGCAGCGCGAAGGGGGCCAGCACGACGGCGCCGATGCCGACGCGGAAGACCAGCACGCCGCCCGTCGACCAGCCGGTGTCGAAGAGGCCGCGTCCCAGCGGGCCCGAGAGGCTGAACGTGACCGCCGAGACGACCGCCATCAGCAGTCCGGCGGCCACCAGCGGCGTCTTCTGCGTGCTCTGCGGCACCGCCTCGTCATTGGTCAAAGTCGTCATGACACATGACGATCCCAGCGGCGCGGTAATGTGTCAACATGGTTTTCACCCATGACACCGACGTAGGCCTCCAGGCAGCCGCGGCGCTGGCGAACACCCTTGCCCTCTCCCCCGGCTCGGTCGACGAGCTGGAGACCGTGGCAGCCCTCGACGAGTTCTTCGTGACGTACGACTACACCGGGCGGCACGACCGCGACCGCGCCGAGCTCGACGAGGTCCGCGCCCTCCGCGTCCGGCTCCGCGACCTCCTCACCGCCGAGCGCGACGAGGCCGTGCGGCTGACCAACGAGATGCTCGCCGAGCACAGCGCGACTCCTCAGCTCGTCCGCCACACGAACTACGACTGGCACATCCACGCCACCGAGCCCGACGCCCCGCTGGCCACGCGGATCGCCGTCGAGACCGCGATGGCCATGGTCGACGTCATCCGCGCCGACGAGCTGTCCCGACTCTCGATCTGCGCCGACGACGGTTGTGCCGGCGTGGTCGTCGACCTCTCCCGCAACCGCTCCAAGCGCTACTGCTCGCCGACGTGCACCAACCGCAACGCGGTCGCGGCTTACCGCGAACGTCAGGCGAGCACGAAGTAGCGGAGGGCTACGTAGACCCAGGCGACGGCGAGGGTCACGATCGTGACCACGATGCCGTACCTGGTGAACTTCCAGAAGCTGATCGGGTGACCGGCCTTGGCGGCGAGGCCGAGCACCACCACGTTGGCGCCGGCTGCGACGGCGGTCGTGTTGCCACCGAGGTCGGCGCCGAAGACGAGGGCCCACCACAGCGGACTGTCGGCGCCCGAGGACGGCGTCGAGGCCACCATCTCCTCCACGATCGGCACCATCGCCGCGGTGTAGGGGATGTTGTCGACGAATCCGCCCACGACGGCCGAGCCGATCATCAGCCCGGTCACTCCGGCGAGCTCGTTGTCGCCCATCAGCTCGGCGGCGTACGTCCCGAGGGACCCGATCACACCGACCTCGACCAGCCCGCCGACCAGCACGAAGAGCGCCATGAAGAAGGCCAGGGTCGACCACTCGACCTCCTCCAGGAACGCCTCCGTCTGTGTCTGGGAGACGACCACCATCGCGCCGGCGCCGAGCATGGCGACCATCGACGGGTCCAGGTGGAGCTCGGTGTGCAGGCCGAAGGCGAGCATCACCAGGGCCAGGACGGCCAGGCAGCGGTAGAGCAGCCCGCGGTCCGGGATCGCCGAGGCGGGCGGCTCGATCAGGCCGTCCAGGTCGACCCGGCCACGGAAGTCACGCCGGAAGAGCACCCGGACCAGCCCGATCAGTACGACCAGCAGGATCAGGCACAGCGGCAGGGAGTGGATCAGGAAGTCGTCGAAGGTCAGGTTGGCCCGGCTGGCCACGATGATGTTGGGCGGGTCGGCGATCAGGGTCGAGGTGCCGCCGACGTTGGCGGCCAGGATGAGCGAGATCAGGTACGGCATCGGGTTCAAGCCGAGCCGCTCGCAGACCGACAGGGTCACCGGCGTGACCAGCAGCACGGTGGTCACGTTGTCGAGGATCGGCGAGAGCGCCGCGGTGACCAGGATCAGCAGCGTCGCCAGGCGCGCCGGGCGGCCGCCGGAGTGCTTGACCGCCCACAGCGCGAGGAACTCGAACAGGCCCGTCTGTTTGAGGACACCGACGATCACCATCATCCCGAAGAGCAGGAAGATGACGTCCCAGTCGACCCCGGTCTCATGACTGAAGAAGGCCGACTCGGCATCGATGATCCCGAGCGCGACCATCGCGGCGACGCCACCCAGGGCGGCGGCGACGCGGTGGACGCGCTCGGTGGCGATGAGGCCGTAGGTGACGATGAAGACGGCCACCGCTGCGTACACGATCATGCGTTGAGCTCCATGCCATCGACCCTCCGTTACCGGAGACTCGATCCGAATGGGTGCTGCCACCCATAAGTCCTGACCAGAGGACATGTCAGGGTTGCTGTATGAGTCATCTACCGCTCTACTGGCGGGTCTGCCTGACCAACGGCACCGTCTTCTGCGTCGGCACCCTGGTCCTGGCGCTGTCCCCGGCCCGGGTCTCCGAGCGCGTCCTGGCCTCGGAGGCGGTGGTGCTCGCGGTCGGGCTGGCGGCGATGGCGACCCTCAACGCGCTCCTGCTGCTGCGCAGCCTGGCGCCGATCGACCGGGTGATCCGCACCATGGACTCGGTCGACCACCTCTCCCCCGACCAGCGGCTGACGACCCAGGGCGAGGGAGCCGGCGCCCGTCTGGTGGCCAGCTACAACGCGATGCTGGAGCGGCTGGAGACCGAGCGGAGCACCAGTAACGCCAAGGCGCTCGCCGCGCAGGAGGCGGAGCGACACCGGATCGCCCAGGAGCTCCACGACGAGGTGGGACAGTCGCTCACCGTCGTACTCCTGGGGCTCAAGGGGCTGGAGCGACAGGTGCCGGAGGAAGTACGCCCCGAGCTCGCCGCCGTCCGCGAGTCCGCGCGCACCGGCATCGACGACGTACGCCGGGTGGCCCGCCAGCTGCGGCCGGGCGTGCTCGAGGACCTCGGCCTGCACGCCGCCCTGGCCTCGCTGGCCACCGATGTCGGCGCCCTGGGCCGCACGACCGTACGCCGCACCATCGGCCGCGGGCTTCCCGAGCTGCCCCAGGACCGCGAGCTTGTGATCTACCGGGTCGCCCAGGAGGCGCTGACCAACGTCGTACGCCACGCCCACGCCGCCACCGCCGAGCTCTCCCTGTGCAAGGTCGGCGACACGGTCGTCCTCACCGTCTCCGACGACGGCCGCGGCAGCGCCGTCCTCGTGGCCGGCGCCGGGATCAGCGGGATGCGGGAGCGGGCCCTGCTCGTCGGTGCCGACCTGAGCGTGACCAGCACCCCCGGCCGCGGCACCACCGTCCGCCTGGAGGTTCCGCTGTGACTCCCACGCCCGCAAAGATCCGGATCCTGCTGGCCGACGACCACACCCTCGTACGCCGCGGGGTCCGCCTCATCCTCGACGCCGAGCCGGACCTCGAGGTGGTCGCCGAGGCCGCCGACGGAGCCGAGGCCGTCGCGGCGCTGCGCGACGTCGAGGTCGACCTGGTGATCCTCGACGTCGCCATGCCCCGCATGACCGGCCTGCAGGCCGCGCGCACGATCGCCCGGATGCGTACGCCTCCGAAGATGCTGATGCTCTCGATGCACGACAACGAGCAGTACTTCTTCGAGGCGCTCAAGGTCGGCGCCAGCGGGTACGTCCTCAAGTCGGTCGCCGACGAGGATCTGGTCAAGGCGTGCCGTACCGCTATTCGGGGGCAAGCCTTCGTCTATCCCGGGGCCATGAGTGCCCTGGTCCGCGACTATCTCGACCGCCTCAACCGCGGCGAGAGCCTGCCGCGCACGGTGCTGACCGAGCGCGAGGACGAGGTGCTCAAGCTCATCGCCGAGGGCCATTCGACCCGGGAGATCGCCCGCGAGCTGACGATCTCCTACAAGACCGTCGAGCGGCACCGCGAGAACATCCTCGCCAAGCTGGGCCTCCGCGATCGCACCCAAGTCACGCGATATGCCATCAGAGCAGGTCTCATCGAGCCCTGAGAAGGCCTACCGTCGAAGGATGGACCCACGGCTCGACACGGACCTCGCCGGGATGACCGATCTCCTCGGCGCGATCCAGGACTACGCACAAGAGATCATCGCCGGACTCGACCGCCGACCGGTGACCTCTCCGTTCCGCCCGCCCTCCGTCGAGCGGCTTCCGGCCCGGGGGTTCGGCGGCCAGGCCGCCCTGCGCCACTTCGAGACCCGCTGGGCACCCGGCCTCTCGGCGAGCGCCGGCCCCCGCTACCTGGGCTTCGTCACCGGCGGGGCGACCCCGGCCGCGGTCGCCGGCGACTGGCTGACCTCGGTCTTCGACCAGAACACCATCACGGTCCAGGACTCCGCCGCCAGCGACCTGGAACGCGAGACGGTGCGCTGGGTCCTCGACCTGCTGGACCTTCCAGACGACTTCAGCGGAGCGTTCGTCACCGGCGCGACCATGTCCAACCTCACCGGGCTGGCGCTGGCCCGCGAGTGGCTCGGCGACCGGCTCGGGGTGTCGGTCTCGACCGAGGGCGTCGCGGCGCTCGGTGGGGTCGTCGTGCTCTCCGGCGCCGCCCACTCCACCGTCTCCAAGGCGCTCTCCGTACTCGGGCTGGGTCGCGACAGCCTCCAGCCGGTCGCTCTCCTCCCCGACCGCGATGCGGTCGACGTCGACGCGTTGCGGACCGCGCTGCGCGAACAGGACGGCCGGCCCGTGATCGTCGTCGCCAACGCCGGCACCGTGAACACCGGCGACTTCGATGACCTGGACGCCATCGCCGACCTCCGCGACGAGTTCCCGTTCTGGCTGCACATCGACGGCGCCTTCGGGGCGTTCGCTGCCCTCTCCCCCGCGCATGCCCACCTCGTCGCCGGCCTCTCCCGCGCCGACTCGATCTGCGTCGACCTGCACAAGTGGCTCAACGTCCCCTACGACTCCGCGATCCAGCTCAGCCGCCACTCGGACTTGCAGGCTCGCGTCTTCAGCAACGCCTCGGCCTACATCGGTCTCCCCGGCTCTTCCCCCGACTTCGTACACCTCACCCCGGAGAGCTCCCGGCGCCTGCGCGCCCTGCCTGCCTGGTTCACCCTGTACGCCTACGGCCGCGAGGGCCACCGCGAGATCGTCGAGCGCACCATCGCTCTTGCTCGCCGGGTCGGGAGGCTTCTTGCCGAGATCGACGGCGTCGAACTGCTTGTGCCTGTCCGGCTCAACATCGTCTGCCTTCAGGTTCCCGGCGATCCCGCCGTGCTCGCTCGCCGGGTCGCCGATACCGGCGTCACCTTCGTGACTCCTACGGTTCATCACGGCACTCCCGCGCTGCGGCTGGCGTTCAGCAACTGGCGTACGTCCGAGGCGGATGCGGATCGCATCGTCGATGTCTTTCGGCGGCTACTGTCATAGCCGGTCCGCCCGCTGGTCGAGCCGCCGGAGCCGCTAGGCGGAGGCGTGTCGAGACCAACACAGTCGCTTCTTCGGGAAACCTCGCTTAGCGACTGTTCTTCGTTTCAAGGTTCGCCGCCGACCCGGCCTTGAGTGTTTCTCGATCGTGCGCCGCGTCAAGGACGGGCTTCGCCCGCCGGCTTCGCCGGCCGCTTCGCGGTCCTTGACCCGGCACCCGATCGAGAAAGATTTCGCCTATATCGGGGCGGCGGCGAGAGAGTGGCGCGGAGCTCCGTTGCTTGTTCGCTGACTGCGTAACTGTCATCTGACCAGCACAAATAGGTCGCGCCACGGTCGCCTTGCGCATATAATAAAGCCTATGTACGAGACCATCGACCACCTCCTCACAGGGCCGCCTCCGGGTGCGTCCGAGGCTGAACTGGTCGACTGGATCTCGCGTCTCGAAGAGATCAAGTGCACCGCTGAGGCGGTCCAGGCAGAAGCGGCAGTACGTCTCGACGAAGCCGTCCGCGCCCGCCAGGCCGAGGCTGGGGTTCCTGCCCGCAGGCTTGGCGAGGGTGTCGCTTCGCAGATCGCGTTGGCGCGACGGGTCTCACCCGAGAAGGGCGCCAAACTGCTCGGGCTCGCGAAGATCCTGATCAACGAGATGCCGCACACCTTCGCCCTGATGAAGGCCGGGCTGTTCTCGCAATGGCAGGCCACCATCCTGGCCCGCGAAACCGCGTGCCTCTCGGTGGAGGACCGTCGGGTCATCGACCAGGAGCTCTGCACACCCGGCTTGAACGGTGAACCGGCTCGTGCGGTGTCGATGGGGCTACGCCAGCTCGAGAACGCCGCCAAGACGATCGCCATCACGCTCGACCAGGCATCTGTCATGGCCCGGGCCGCGAACGCCGTGAAAGACCGCCGCGTCAGCCTCCGCCCGGCACCGGACACGATGACCTGGCTCGGCGCGCTCCTGCCCGTCAAGGACGGCGTCGCCGTCTACGCCGCACTGGACCAGGCAGCGAAGGCTGCCCACGCTGCCGGCGATGAACGCAGCCGGGGTCAGGTCATGGCCGACACCCTCGTCGACCGAGTCACCGGCCGCACTGAGGGAGCCAAGCCCCGGATCGAGGTCAAGATCGTGATGACCGCCGACTCCCTCACCAACACCGGCGATCAGCCGGCCATGGTCGAGGGCTACGGACCCGTCCCCGCAACGTGGGCCCGCGAGGCGCTCAACGACGCCGAGGTCTTCGTCCGTCGCCTGTTCACCGACCCCGCCGGGCAACTGGTCGCCATGGAATCACGTGCCCGCAAAGCACCCGACGGGCTCGCGGAGTTCATCGCGACCCGTGATGGCGGGATCTGCAGGACCAACGGCTGCGACGCCCCGATCCGCAACATCGACCACGTCGAACGCCACGCAGACGGCGGCGAAACCAGAGCCGAGAACCTGCAGGGCCTGTGCGAACGATGCAACCAGGCCAAAGAAGCCCTCGGATGGCGGGCCAGGCCAAGACCCGACGGCACCATCATCACCACCACACCCACGGGCCACACCTACACCAGCCCGCCGCCCGACACCTGGGCACCAGATCCGCCACTATCGCCAGCAGAGCTCAGGCTGCGCCGCATACTCCGCGATCACACCCTCGCGGCCTGATCCACCGCGTCGGACGTACGACGACGAAGACTTCCCCGGCGAATGACGCAAGAAACCGCCACGACCAGCAGTGTCACGCTGCCTGCCGCGACACCGACGGCGAGATCGGGCAACCAGATGACGGCGAAGCCGAACGACGCGCCCAGCAGTCTCGGCAGCAGAATCAGGCCCATCGCAGCCAAGCCCGCAGCCACCGCGCAGACCCAGCTGAGCGGCGACGAACCCGGGATGCGACGGGCGGCCAGAGCGAGCAACAGACCGATCGGGACGGATCCGGCCAACAGCCAAGGCGCTGCAGACAGCAACGGGTCACCGTCCTTGACGGTTGCCGATCCCCCGCGCGCGATCTCGTCGATGTCCGCAGCCGCGGCACTCAGGCTCGGCGCGCGCTTCTCGGCGTAGGAGTTGGCCAGCACGACCACAGCCCGGTCCTCTCCGGGGAGGAGGGAGAGATGAGCGAAGTACCCAGGGGTGGCACCGGTGTGGTGAACACGGCGGCGATCACCGTCCTGGACACTCCAGCCGTAGCCATAGCCGCGCCCCTGCCCGGTGACCTCCTGAATGCTCCAGGCGTCGCTCTCGATGTTGGGCGGCAGTACTTGACCAGCCAGATTGGCCCGGGCGTACACCACCAGATCATCGATCGTCGAGATGACGTACCCGTAGGAGGCGCCGGACTCGTCGAAGCCGGGCTGGTAGGCCCGCGTCCACGACCACCAGTGGCGATGACCGGCCGGCAGCGCCGCAGCATCGTCGGCATCGGCACTGGTGTGCGTCATCCCGAGCGGCCCGAAGAGGGACTCCTCCGCGACGGCAGCGAACGACCTGCCGGTGACCTCCTCGACCAAGGCGCCCAGCACGAGGTAGTCGGCGCTGTTGTACGCGTACTCCCCCGGCGTCCCGTTGTGCTCGAGATCGCGGGCCGCCCGACGCAGCGCACCGGGGCCGTTGTCGAACCGCTCCGAGACAGCGAGTCCGTCAAGGGCGGTATAGCCGGCCGTGTGCGTGAGGAGCTGACGCACTGTGACTCGCGGCGCGTCCAGCCATGTCAGATACCGGCCCACTGGATCGTCGAGTCGGAGTCGGCCGTCCTCGACCAGGCCGAGCACCAGCGCACTGGTGAAGGTCTTGGCGACCGAACCGACCAAGAACGGAGTCTCGCGGGACACCGGAGTCCCGTCACCGTCCTCGCCCGAGATGTAGGTCCGCACCTCGTCGCCGTCGATGACCGCGACCGCCGCACCTGGAACGCCGTTGGCTTCGCGCCAGCTCTCGACGTACGCCTCGACCGCATCATCCGTCTCAGTCGGCACGTCCGCTGACGCCGGAGAGGTGATCAACACGATCGCTGCCGCCGCGGCGGCGAAGGCACTTGCCCGAAGTCGAGAAACATCCATGTCCTCGAGAATAACCATATGGACATATTGTTATCATCTGATTTATGCCCAGGACCGCAGACCATGACAGCCGACGCGCCCAGATCACCACGGGTGTACGCGAGCTCGCACTCGCCTCCGGGCTCGGTGCCGTGACCATCGCCGGGACCGCCAAGGCCGCAGGCATCTCCGTCGGCCTGGTGCAGCACTACTACGACTCCAAGGAGTCGCTGCTGGCCGACACCCTGAGCCGTCTGCTGGGCGACATCGAGGGTCGGGTCGACGCGGCGATCATCCGCGCGGAGCGCGACCATGCGCGGATCGAACACATGCTGGGAGCAGGTCTGCTGGAACTGCTTCCGCTGAGCCCCACCCACCAGAGCGAGACCTATCTCCGGCACGCCTTCGCCGGCCTCGCGCTCGACAGCCCGACCCTCGCAGAGCACCAGCGGACCTTCGACCGGCGACTTCGCGACCGGATCACCCAGGCGGTGAGGAACGGGATGGCCTGCGGGGAGGTCACCCCCGAGACCGACAGCCTCCTCGAAGGGGAGGCTGCGTTCGCCCTGACCCAAGGGCTCGCCGCGCGCCTGCTCCTCGACCAGGACGATGGTGCCCGGAGCCGAGCGAGGGCCGCCATCGCCGCCCGGATGGCGAGCGTGTTCGTCGGCCGATGCGCGAAAGAGTCTCAGCCGCCGACCAGGACGGACCCCATCGAGCCCTGGCGTTGCCCGCCGTCCTAGGGCTCAGGCGCCGAACTCCCGAGCGCGCATCCGCGCGAGGTGGGCGTGCACCAGTGGGAGCACCGAGGCGCCCTCGCCGCTCGCAGAGGCGACCCGTTTCATGGATCCGGCGCGCGCGTCGCCGACAGCGAAGACGCCCGGCACGGTCGTCTCCAGGCTCGCAGGCGGGTTCCCCTCGACCCACGCGTCTCGCGGTACGTCGCGGCCGGTCAGGACGAACCCGTGCTCGTCGAGCGCCACCGCCTCCGCCAGCCACGCACAGTCGGGTTCCGCTCCGAGCAGGCAGAAGAGGCCGTCGGCAGCGGTCTTGATGTCCTCGCCGGTGTCCAGGTTCTCCAGTCGCAACCACTCCAGCTGGCCCTCGCCCCCGCCGTCGGCGACGACCGTGCGGGTCCGGACCTGGATGTTCGACGTCGCCTCGATCTCACGCACCAGATAGGCCGACATGGTCTCCGCGAGCTCGTGACGGCGGACCAGGATCGTCACCTCGCTCGCGAACTTGGCGAGGTGGATGGCCGCCTGCCCGGCCGAGTTGCCCCCGCCGATCACGAAGACGGCACGGTCCTGCATCTCGCGCGCCATCGACGTCGCGGCCCCGTAGTAGACCCCCGCACCCACGAGGTCGTCCACGCCGGCGACCCCGAGACGCCGGTAGGTCACGCCCATCGCGAGCACGACCGTACGGGCGCAGAACTGCGCGCCGCGCACGTGCACGTGCTGGTGCTCGGGCTCGTCGGCCGGGCCTGGCTCGATCCGGGTCACCGGGCGTCCGGTGAAGAAGCGCGCACCGAACCGTCCGGCCTGGATGCGGGATCGCTGGGCGAGGCGCATGCCTGAGATCCCGCGCGGGAAGCCGAGGTAGTTGCGGATCATGGAGCTGGAGCCCGCTTGGCCGCCGATCGCGTCGCGCTCCACGAGGACCGTCGCCAACCCCTCCGACGCCGCATAGACCGCCGCCGCGAGGCCCGCCGGTCCGCCGCCCACGATGGCGACATCGGCGATCACGCCCTCCGGAATCTCGTCGAACCCGCCATAGATGGCCTCGGCGGCCGTCGCCGCCGTCGCCCCGGAGACCACGCGTCCCGTGAAGGTACGAACCAGAGGCAGCCGTGCCCCCGGACCGGCGGCCTCGATGAGCTCCTGCGCCTCGTCGTCGCTCGGCCCCAGCGAGCGATGCGGGAAGCCCATCCGTTCCAGCAGGTCGCGCACCGCCGCCGCGTCGCGGTCGCCTGGCTCGGCCACGACGTCGGTCACGGTCACCAGGGGTCTGCCCACCGACCACCCCCATTCGGAGAGCAGCTCGATCAGCGCGGTATGGAACTCCTCGTCCCGCGGGCCGCGCGGGATGAGCACGAAGGTGTCCATCTCGCGCTGGAGCGCCGCGGCGCGCAGGTCGTCGAGCGCATCGGCGAAGTCATCCCACGAGACCAGCGCCACGCGACGTGCCGTCGCCACGATGGCCGGTACGTGGTGCAGGAACTCGATCGAGGTGCCTTCGTCGAGGACGTGCTCGGCGGCGACCATCGCGATCTGCGCACCCTCGGCCACGAGGGAGCGTGTCCTGTCGAGACCCGCGGCGAAGCCCACCACCGGCTCGATCCGGTAGTCACGGTCATACCGGGCCCGGAACTCCCGCTCGACGACGTCGGCGTGCTCGCCGCCGACCAGCACGATGACTGGCTTGTCACGCTCCATGCCGCACAGCGTAGACGCGGCTCGGCAGGCACTCCGTCTGTTTCGGTGTCTCAGTCGCCGAGAAACTGGCGAAGGGCCGCGAGGAAGGTCTCCGGCTTCTCGGAGTGGACCCAGTGCCCGGCGCCCTTGATCGTCACCTTGCGGTAGCGCGGGAACCACTCCTTCATCGCCGACGCGTACTCGTCGGTGACGTAGTTGGACAGCTCGCCGGCCACCCACATCACGGGCCCGTCGTACGGGTCGTACGCCTTCAGCTCGTCGGCCGGCCAGTCGCCGATGCGGTCCAGGTCGCGGCCCAGGACGGGGAGATTCATGGACCAGCGCCAGCTGTCGCCGTCGCGGCGCAGGTTCTGCAGCAGGAAGCCGCGGATCGTCGGGTCCGGGACCGCCTCCTGCATCCCGGCGTCGGCCTCCTCGCGTCGGGTGATGCGGTCCAGGTCGAGGCTCTGCATGGCGTCGACGTACGTCTTGAATCCGCCGACGCGCTCGTAGACGACCGGGGACATGTCGGCCACGACGAGCTTCGCGACCAGCTCGGGGCGGGTGATCGCGAGCAGCATCGCCACCTTGCCGCCCATCGAGTGGCCGACCACGGTCGCGGGGTCGTCGGCCGAGAGCAGCTCGGCGACGGCCGCGGTCACGTCGAGGTAGTCGAAGGTGTCAGGCTGCGGAGAGCGACCGTGGTGCGGCAGGTCGACGAGCGTGACCCGATGCTTGTCGGCCAGCTGCTTGCCGAGCGTGTTCCAGTTGCGTCCCTGTCCGAAGAGTCCGTGCAGGAAGACAACCCGACTTCCGGCGTCGCCGAGCTCGAGCGTATGAAGTGGTGGCACCGGGGAAGCGTACGCCGCTAGAAATCGAAGCCGTCGAACATGTCGCCGATGCCGTCGCCGATCCCGCCGAACATGTCGCCCATGCCCTCGCCGATGCCGCCGATCGCGTCGCCCATGCCCTCGCCGATCTCGCCGAAGGCGTCGAAGCCGCCGAACGCGCTGAACATCAGCCCGGCGAACATCCAGTCCATCGGCGAGAAGGCGCCGAAGTAGCCGGCGGCGTAGGGCCGGTAGGCCGGGCCACCCTGCCAGTAGGGAACGCGCTCGTTGCCGACCATCACCTTGCGGGTGTCGGGCTCCGCGCCGACCTTGACGCGCTCGGCGTCGAGCGCACAGGCGGGTACGTCACGGCTGGTGCCGCCCGGCGGCGCCCAGGCCACGTCCTCGACCGAGAGCCCGTGGCGGGGGTCGAAGAAGCACGGCGGACGGCGCTTCGGCAGCGGCTCGCCGGCGACGCGTGCCTCGACGCAGGCGATCGCGTAGCGGCCGTCCTCGACGATCGTCGTGATCTTCTTGACGTCGTCGGGCACGGTCATCTTGTCGACGGTGCGTTTGGCCGTCTCGTATTCGTCCAGCGCGCGCTGGTAGTCGGCGTTGGCGCCCTCGTCGAGCTCCTTGCCGGCCATGTCCAGGTCAAGCCTCTGCAGCTCTTCACCGAAGGCGGTCACGTCCTCGAAGGCGAGCTGCTTGACCGGCTCGAGGTCAGCGCGCTGCTTTTCCAGCGCTCGCGCCTGCGAACGCTTGCTGGTCACTACCACGGTCCCGATCACCGCGACGACGATGAGAAGTGCGATCAGAAGTCCCACGTCTTTCAGCGTACTGCCACGGTGGTCGGGCCGGGAGTGACCTCTTGTCAGGAGTAGTCGCGGAAGCCCTTGCCGGTCTTGCGGCCGAGGTAACCGGCGGTGACCAGGTGCTCCAGCAGCGGCGCGGGCGCGAAGCCCGGCTCGCGGAACTCCAGGTAGAGCTCGCGCTCGATGGCCAGCGAGACGTCGTTGCCGACGACGTCGAGCAGCTCGAACGGACCCATCGGCAGCGCACAGCCGAGCTTCATCGCGGTGTCGATGTCGTCGGCGGTCGCGTAGTGACCCTCGAGCATCTTGACCGCGTCGTTGAGGTAGGGGAAGAGCAGCGCGTTGACGATGAAGCCGGCCCGGTCACCGCACGAGACCGGCGACTTGCCGACCTCCTTGCAGAGGGCGCGGACGGTCTCGGAGACCTCCTCGTCCGTGGTCACGGTGGAGACGACCTCGACCAGCTTCATCACCGGCGCCGGGTTGAAGAAGTGCATCCCGACGACGTCGGACGGCCGCTTGGTCACCTTCGCCAGCTCGATGACCGGCAGGCTCGAGGTCGTGGTCGCCAGGATCGCGCCCGGCTTGCAGATGTCGTCGAGGTTCTCGAAGAGCGTGGTCTTGATGGCCAGGTCCTCGGCGATAGCCTCCACGACGATGTCGACGTCGGCCAGGTCGTCCAGGGAAGTCGTGCCGGTGAGCCGGCTGAGGATCTCCGGCTTCGCCGACTCCTCCAGCTTGCCCCGTCCGATCGCCTTGTCGAGGCTCTTGGTGATCCGCGCGGCGACACCGTCGACCTTGTCGGGGCTGCGCCCGACGTACGTCACGTCGTAACCGCCCTTGGCGAAGACCTCGACGATCCCCGACGCCATCGTTCCGGTCCCGACGACGCCTACCTTGGCGATGGAACGGCGCAGCTCGTGGGTGGCGTCGGCGCTCGGGGTCAGCGCGTCCGGGACGACGACCGGCGAGTCGGCGGCCTCGTAGGTGTAGAAGCCGCGGCCCGACTTTCGGCCGAGCATCCCGGCGGTGACCATCTGCTTGAGGATCGGCGCGGGGGCGTGCAGCCGGTCGCGGCCCTGGCGGTACATCGTGTCGAGGATCTCGTAGGAGGTGTCCAGGCCGATCAGGTCCAGCAGCGCCAGCGGTCCCATCGGGTAGCCGCAGCCCAGCCGCATCGCGGTATCGATGTCCTCGCGGGTGGCGTAGTGGCCCTCGAACATCGAGACCGCGTGGTTCAGGTAGCCGAAGAGCAGCGCGTTGGCGATGAACCCGGCCCGGTCGCCGCAGACGACCGGCGACTTGCCGACCTTGCCGACGACCTCGCGCACGTCCTCGAGCACCTCGGGCTCGGTCACCACGGTGCGTACGATCTCGACGAACTTCTGCACCGGAGCGGGGTTGAAGAAGTGCACGCCGACGACTCGCCCCGGGTGGTTGGAGGCGGTCGAGATCTCGGTCACCGACAGCGACGAGGTGTTGGTCGCCAGGATCGTCTCGGGAGCCACGATCTCGTCGAGGGTGGCGAGGATCGACTTCTTCAGCTCCAGCGACTCCACGACCGCCTCGACGACCATGTCGACGTCCTTGAGCGCCGTCGCATCGGTGGCGAAGGAGATCCGGCCGAGCAGCGCCTCCTGCTCCTCCTCGCTGAGCTTGCCGCGCTTGACCGCGCGACCCGTCGAGTGCGCCAGGTGGGCCTTGCCACGCTCGAGGCCCTCCTCGTCCCGCTCCACCCCGACCACGGTGAACCCGTTGCGGGCGAACACCTCCGCGATCCCGGCACCCATGGTGCCCAGGCCGACGACTCCGACTGTCTCGATCGTGCGCTCACTCATGCCCCGCATCCTGCCATGGGGTGACGTCCGGCACGCCGGTGATGCCGCTAGATTCGGGCGCTGTGACCGACCAGACCCAGGCCGCCGAACGCATCGAGGCCGAACGCATCGACGCCGAGCGGATCATCCCCGCCTCCCCCACCGACATCTTCGCCGTTCTCATCGACCCCGACGGCCATGTGGCCATCGACGCCGCCGGCATGCTCCAGTCCGCGGAGGGATCGCCGGTGGGCGCGGTCGGCGACCGATTCGTCGTCCACATGGACCGCGAGGCCCTCGGCGACTACCCGCTCGGCAAGTACGACGTCACCGTGATCGTCACCGGGTTCGAACCCGACCGGGCGATCGAGTGGACCATCGAAGGCACCATCAAGCCGCCCATCGGCCACCGCTTCGGCTACGAGCTGGAGCAGCTCGACTCCGGCGACACCCGGGTCACCTCGTACTGCGACTGGTCCACCGCTCTGCCCGAGTGGAAGGCGATCTTCCCGGTCATCGACCAGAAGTCCATCCGGGCCACCCTGGGAATCCTTGAACGAGCCGTACGCCGCGGCTACCCCCGCCCCTGATCGAGGCCCCGCATGCCGAGGCGTCACTCGCGCGAATCGAGTCGGCACCGAAGTGCCGACTCGACTCGCGTAGGTGACGCCTCGGCCGACGTACGTGACTTCTCAGCGGGGCCGGAGATCAGTAGGTGTGGAAGCCCTCGCCGGTCTTGCGGCCGAGCTTGCCTTCCTGGACCTTCTCGACCAGGAGTGCGGCGGGCTCGAACCCGGGCTCGCCGAACTCGTTGCGGAGCTCGGACTGGATGGCCAGGGAGACGTCGTTGCCGACCACGTCGAGGAGCTCGAAGGGGCCCATCGGGAAGCCCGCGGTCTCCTTGATCGCGGCGTCGATCTCGGCGATGGCGACGCCGGACTCGTGCAGCTTGATCGCGTCGTTGAGGTAGGGGAACAGCAGCGCGTTGACGATGAAGCCGGAGCGGTCGCCGCAGGAGACCGGGACCTTCTTGACCGCGGTGGACAGTGCGCGCACGGTCTCATCGACCTCGGGCGAGGTGAGGTCGGTGGTGACCACCTCGACGAGCTTCATGACCGGCGCGGGGTTGAAGAAGTGCATCCCGATGACGTCACCGGGGCGTGCGGTCACCTTGGCGAGCTCGGTGATCGGCATCGAGCTGGTCGTCGTCGCGAGGATCGCCCCCGGCTTGGCGATCCGGTCGAGGTCCTTGAAGAGCTCGGTCTTGACCTCGAGGTCCTCGGCGATGCCCTCGACGATCAGGTCGGCCTCGCCGAGATCCTCGCGCGAGGTGCTACCGGTGAGGCGGCCGAGCACCGCGGCCTTGGTCTCCTCGTCCGAGCGGCCCTTCGCGATGGCCTTGTCGAGCGACTTGGTGATGCCGGCGACGACCCCGTCGAGCTTCTCCTGGGAGCGGCCGACGAAGACGACGTCGTACCCGGCCTGGGCGAAGACCTGGACGATGCCCGAGGCCATCGTGCCGGCGCCGACCACGCCGATCCTCTCGATCGTGTGGCGCAGCTCCGGAGCCTTGGCGTGGTCCCCGGCCACCGCGGCGAACGTCCCGGCCTCGCCGGCGACCTTGGTGAGCAGGTCGGCGGGCTTGTGCAGGTTGTCGCCGGTCTCCTCGAAGCGGGCGAGCAGGGCGTCGCGTACGGCGACGGCGCCGATCTCGTCGGCCGTGGCCAGCGGCCCCTGGGGGTAGCCGCAGCCGAAGCACATGGCGTTGTCGATGTCGGTGGCGGTGGCGTAGCCCGACTCGAGTATGCGAATGGCGTGGTTGAGGTAGGGCAGCACGAGCACGTCGTGGATGGAACCCTGGGTCGAAACCGTCATGCGACGGAAGACTGCCAAATTTATTACCCATGAGTAACCCCTAGTGGCGTGACGCTGCTCACATGGGGCCATGCGATACGTTCTTCCGGTGAGACTCGTCGTTGCCACCTGCCAGGTCGACTACGCGGGGCGGCTCACCGCCCACCTTCCGATGGCCACCAGGGTGTTGATGCTCAAGGCCGACGGATCGGTGCTGGTCCATTCCGACGGGGGCTCCTACAAGCCCCTCAACTGGATGTCGCCGCCCTGCACCCTCTCGGAGGGCAAGTCCGAGGACGGCCGCGTCGAGTGGACCGTCACCTCACGGAGCACATCCAAGGGGCTTGACGACACCCTGCGGATCCTGATCGACGAGATCCACCACGAGACCTCGCACGACCTCGGCATCGACCCCGGCCTGCAGAAGGACGGCGTCGAGAAGCACCTCCAAGAGCTCCTCGCCGACCACCCGGCGACGCTGGGCGAAGGGCTGACCCTCGTACGCCGGGAGTACCCGACCGCGATCGGGCCGGTCGACCTGATGTGCCGCGACGCTGCCGGGAAGTCGGTCGCTGTCGAGATCAAGCGGCGCGGTGAGATCGACGGCGTCGAGCAGCTGACCCGCTATCTCGAGCTGCTCAACCGCGACCCGCTGCTGGCCCCGGTGAGGGGCATCTTCGCCGCTCAGGCGATCAAGCCGCAGGCCCGCGTGCTGGCCGAGGACCGCGGCATCACCTGCGCGATCGTCGACTACGACGCACTCCGCGGCCTCGATGATCCGACCGAGAGACTCTTCTGACCAACAGTTGGTGCACGGTCAGGCAAGTTCACACAGGGGAAACGCCTTTCCTTACCTTTGAGTAGGAACAGCGTGACAAGATTCACGCCATGTCCATGAACTACTCGGGGCATGGCGTTGGGGGCCGCCTGTCCGTGAGCGACGTCGAGGCGATCATGATCGATCTCCTGACGATGCAGCAGATGCACACGGCAGAGTTCCATGCGATCAAGAGCCGGATGGAGCGCACCGACGCGGCGATCGACAGTGTCAACGCGCGCCTGGACAGCGTGGAACGGCGGCTGGACGACCTGCTGATCTCGATGAGCCAGCTGCTCAACTGGGCCAACCCCCGCTGACCCGTCGCCCAACCGCCGTGGCGGCTACTCCACGGTGATGGGCTCACCACCGGAGACGAGGCGCCAGTCGACCGAGGCGAACGCGGCCGGGTCGATGACCTGGTGCTCGGTGACCCAGTCGATGAGCAGCTGCCGGATCTCGACCTGCTGGTTGTAGACCACGGTGGCGTCGGTGACGTGCGGGAAGCCGCCGCCACCGGACTGACGGTAGTTGTTGATCGCGAGCACGAACTCCTGCCCGTCGGTCACCGCGACGCCGTCGTAGGCGAGGTTGGTGATCCGCGAGCCCACCCCGACCGAGATGTCGATGTCGTAGGTCAGAGCCGCGTCCAGGCCCGCGATGGTGTCGAAGTTGTAATCGGGCGTGCCGTTGGGCGCGGTGTCGGTCGGCGCGTTGGTCACGGCGTCGATCGGGAACGGGCCGGTGCCGCTGACCTGCTTGAAGTAGCGGGCGGTGAACTCGAGGTAGTCCTTGAGCTGCGCGCCGGTGATGCGCACCGCCATCAGGGTGTTGTCGTAGATGTAGAGGCCGGCCACGTCGCGTACGGTCACCTCGCCTGCGGGGAAGGCCGCGGCGCGGCTGAACGGGGCCGCGATCGAGATGACCGGCAGCTCCGCGTCGGAGCCGGTCAATGCCGCCTTGACCGCGTCGGCCTGGACGAAGTTGACGAAGTCGATGATGGGTACGTCCTCGACGACCGCCCGCGCGGCCAGCATCTCCACCGCCGAGGTGCCGACGACGGAGTTGACGTAGGAGACCACGACGTCGTGCTGCTCCTGCACGGCGGCCGAGACCTCCGGGTCGGGGTCCACGGTGTTGGAGTTGAGCGTCTGCGAGGTCGCCGACTGCAGGACCCAGCGGGGCCTTCCGTGACGCTTCTCGCGGCGTACGACCAGGTCCATCACGGAGACGCGCATGCCCCAGTAGAGCGGCTCGGTCAGCAGCACCTGCTTGCCGGTCTCGGTGTTGGTGACGTAGCGCTGCGTGATCTCCCGGTGGGCGTGGCCGACGAGGATCGCGTCGACGTCCGCCACCTGCTCGGCGACGAGGGTCGAGGCGTTCTCAGGGGGCAGCTCGTCGCCGTAGGAGCTGGAGGTGTCGGCGCCGGAGTGGGCACTGATGATCACCAGGTCGCAGCCGGCCTTCTTGAGCTCGGGCACGAAGATCTTGGCCTGCTCGACCAGCCCCGGGAACTCCATCCTCCCCTCGACGTTGGCCTTGTCCCAGATCGCGATGCCGGGGTTGGTCAGACCGAGCACACCGACGCGGAGACGGCGGCCGCGGCCCAGGTCGTAGTCCTTGATGATGTAGGGCGGGAAGACCGGCAGCTTGGTCGACGGGTCGACCGCGTTGGCGCCGAGCATCGGGAAGTTCACCTGCTCCTCGAACTTCCGGATCGTGTCGATGCCGTAGTTGAACTCGTGGTTGCCGAGCGCCGCGGCGTCGTAGCCGACCAGGTTCATCGCCCGCGCCATCGGGTGGATCGCCCCCTCGGTGATCGGGTCGATCCGGGCGTAGTAGTAGGCCAGCGGGGTGCCCTGGATGGTGTCACCGGCGTCGATGGTGAGGATCGGCTCGCCGCGACGATCCTCGCGGACGGCGTCGATCAGCGTCTTGACCTTGGCGACGCCGATCTCGTTACCGGCGCTGTTCGAGAACTCGGCGTTCTTGTAGTAGTCCCAGTTGAAGACGTTGCCGTGCAGGTCGGTCGTACCGAGCACAGTCAGCCGAACGGTGTCGGGCTTGCGCCCGCCGTTCACACCATGGGCAGGGGCGGCGGTGTAACCGGCAGCGCTCAGCGCCGCGGCGCCCGTGACAGCAGCACCGGACAGGACAGAGCGGCGGGTGGCGTGAGGCATCGGTAACGTCCTTGCGCGAGTAGGTAATCGAATGCAAGGCAATTCCTACCACCTCGGACGCAACTTGGCGGCGCCTTCCGTCAAGCAGCCAGATGCTTCTTCTTGACCGGCTTGCCGTCGAGGGTGACCAGACGGCGCTTCTTGACCGTCATCCCCTCGGGCAGGGTGCCTTCCTTGAGCATCCGGATCGGGCACCGCTTGCAGCGCGACTTCGACACGCAGCACTCCGTCTTGGGAGGCTTCCTCTTCTTGCCCACGCTCGAAGGGTAACAGCAGGGTTAGGCGTGCCTTACTTCCACGAGCGAGGCCACCTCGGAGGCGCAACCCCAGCTCAGCGTCACCCCGGCGCCGCCGTGGCCGTAGCAGTGCACCACCCGCCCCTCGCGCTCCAGCCGGACCGAGGGCCGGGCCGGGCGGAGGCCGACCAGATGGGCCCTGACCTCGGCATTCGCGATCTCCGGCACGGCTTCGGTGGCGTCGGCGAGGATCCGTTCAGCCGTACGCGGGTCCGGGCTCTGGTCCCAGGCGTGCGGCACCGACGTACCTCCGACGATGGTGTCGCCACCGCGCGGGAAGACGTAGGAGGGGGCGTCGCCCTCGGCCTCCAGCCACTCCTCGGTGGCGCCCGGCCCGAGGACGACGATCTGGCCCTGCACCGGGTAGAGGCTGCTGTCGCCGACCAGCTCCCGCGAGCCGAGTCCGGTCGCGTTGACCACGACGTCGGCGTCCAGACTCGCCAGATCGTCGACGGTCCCGGTCGTGATGTTCCCGCCCGCCGCGGTGATCCGCCGCTCGAGCCAGGGCAGGTAGACCGGCATCTCCGCGATCGGGACGGTGAACTCGGCGCGGCCCTCGGTCACGGTCAGGTCGGTGAGCGGCTCGGCCCACCACAGGTCGGCCTCGGGGTTGTGCTGGGTGCCGTGCACCATGCGTACGCCGGCCTCCGGCTCCTCCTCGACCAGCCGGGCGAGCTCTCGGAAGGTCTCGGCCGCCCAGGCAGTCACCCGGTCGCGCGGCTCGGCGAGGTAGGGGAACCAGAACCCGCCGGCCACCGCCGAGGTGGTGCCGCTCGTGCGCTCCCGGCCGATCACGCTGACCTCGTGACCGGCCTCCAGCAGCCGCACCGCGCACGAGAGCCCGATGACTCCGGCTCCGACCACCGATACTCGCATGCACGGCAGGCTACTAGGCCCGATCACCGGGCGAGGCGACGAGCCAGCACCGGGATGACGATGACGGCGGCGACGACGTGCAGGAGCATCAGGACGACCGCGCTGGCGGCGTCGAAGCCGAAGGTGACGTCGGGGACGAGCGAGGCGACGGTCAGCACGACGGTGGTGACCACGAACGTACGTCGCGGGCGGCGGGCCACGCGGGCCATCACCGCGGCCATCGCGACCCCGATGAGCGAGAAGAGGGCGGTCAGCTGGGCGTAGCCGGCGAGCGGGATCGTGCCGCTGGCGGTCTCGAAGCTCACGCCGGCCGCCGAGGCGGCCGCGGCGAGGACGGTGACGACCGCGCTGGCGACGACCGTGGCAGCGAGGCCATGGAGCCAGACAGGCTTGCGAGCGGCGGCGCGGGTCGAGCGGGTGGTCTGCTGGGCGGTGGTGATCGTGGACATCTCGTACTCCCGTGAAGTGGCGGGAGGCGCTGTCCGCCTCCCTCTGCCCCTTTCACGAATGGCCACGACACCGGATCGACACGGCTCCCGAAGTTCTTTCGGGAGCCGTGTCGGGCGTCGACTCAGGAGAGGCCCGTCAGGAGAGGTCGTTCGCCTTGCGGATGACCTCGACGATGTCGGCCATGATCTCGGTGAGGCTGAAGTCCTTGGGCGTGTAGACCGCCGCGACCCCCGACTGGATCAGCGTCCTGGCGTCGGACTCCGGCACGATGCCACCCACGATGACGGGTACGTCACCCAGGCCCGCCTCGCGCAGACCCTCGACCACCGACGGCACGAGCGACATGTGCGAACCGGAGAGGATGGAGAGCCCGACGACGTGTACGTCCTCGGCGACCGCCGCTGCGACGATCTGCTCCGGGGTGAGCCGGATGCCCTGGTAGATGACCTCGAAGCCGGCGTCACGGGCCCGGACGGCGACCTGCTCGGCACCGTTGGAGTGACCGTCCAGACCCGGCTTGCCGACGAGCATGCGCAGCTTGACGCCGAGCTCCTCGCCGGTGGCCTTGACCCGGTCGCGTACGGCCGACAGCTCGGCGCCGGCCTCGGCGGCACCGACGGCGCCGGAGACGCCGGTGGGTGCCCGGAACTCGCCGAAGACCTCGCGCAGGGTGCCGGCCCACTCCCCCGTGGTCGCGCCCGCACGGGCGGCGACCAGGGTGGCCTCCATCAGGTTGGCGTCGGTCTTCGCGGCGGCGGCCAAGGCGGCGAGCGCCTCGGAGACGGCCGTCTCGTCACGTTCGGCCTTCCAGGCCTCGAGGGACGCCTTGGCGGCTTCCTCGGCGCGGGGGTCGGCGACCATGATCGCGGCGTCCAGATCCGCGGTCAGCGGGCTCGGCTCGGTCGTGGTGAACTTGTTGACGCCGACGATGATCTCCTCGCCGGACTCGATGGCGGCGCGACGGCGCGCGTGCGAGGAGACCAGCTCGGACTTCATGTAGCCGGTGTCGACCGCGGCGATCGCTCCGCCCATGGCCTGGACCCGGTCGATCTCCTCCTTGGCGCCCGCGACGAGCTCGGCCACCTTGGCCTCGACGACCGGCGAGCCGTCGAAGAGGTCGCCGTACTCCAGCAGATCGGACTCGTAGGCGAGCACCTGCTGCAGGCGCAGCGACCACTGCTGGTCCCACGGACGCGGGAGGCCGAGCGCCTCGTTCCAGGCGGGCAACTGCACCGCGCGCGCCCGCGCGTTCTTGGACAGCGTCACCGCGAGCATCTCCAGCACGATGCGCTGGACGTTGTTCTCCGGCTGCGCCTCGGTCAGGCCGAGGGAGTTGACCTGTACGCCGTAGCGGAACCGGCGCATCTTCGGGTCCTCGACGCCGTAGCGCTCACGGGTGATCTCGTCCCACAGCTCGACGAAGGCGCGCATCTTGCACATCTCCTCGACGAACCGCACGCCCGCGTTGACGAAGAACGAGATCCGGCCGACGACCTTGCCGAAGTCCTCCTCGGACACCTGACCGGAGGCCTTGACCTGGTCGAGGACCGAGATGGCGGTGCACATCGCGTAGGCGATCTCCTGCACCGGCGTGGCCCCGGCCTCCTGCAGGTGATAGCTGCAGATGTTGATCGGGTTCCACTTCGGGATCTGGTGGACCGTGTAGGCGATCATGTCGCTGATCAGCCGCAGGGAGTGCTCCGGCGGGAAGACGTACGTCCCCCGGGAGAGATACTCCTTGATGATGTCGTTCTGGGTGGTGCCGGCCAGCTTGGCGGCCACCTCGGCCGGGTCCATCCCGGGGTTCTGCTCCTCGGCGGCGACCTGATACATCGCGAGCAGCCACATGGCGGTCGCGTTGATCGTCATCGAGGTGTTCATCTCGGTGAGCGGGATCTGGTCGAAGAGCTTGCGCATCTCCCCCATGTGCATGATCGGCACGCCCACCTTGCCGACCTCACCGCGGGCGAGGACGCTGTCGGGGTCGTAGCCGGTCTGCGTGGGCAGGTCGAAGGCGACCGAGAGACCGGTCTGGCCCTTGGCGAGGTTGTTGCGATAGAGCTGGTTGGACGCCTCGGCGGTCGAGTGGCCGGCGTACGTCCGCATCAGCCACGAGCGATCCTTCGCCGGGCGGCTCTGTCCCGAAGGCGTGGTGTCCGTCATAAGAGGCATGCTAGCCCCTCGGTTACCGATCAGTAACCGGCTCCGGTGTGGAAGATGTCACTCCTTCACCGACTACGCGATGAGCGGTGAGTTCTCCACCTCGAGAACACGATAGAGCCTCGAGAGGTGGAGCATCCGGCGCACCGCGGGGGTGCAGCCCTGCAGGGTGAGTCGGCGGCCCTCGGCATGGGCCTGCCGGGTCGCGACGGCGAGCAGCTTCAGCGCCGTCACATCGGCGCTGTTGACGCCGGAGACGTCGAGCACGACGTCACCCTCCACCGAGTCGAGATGGTCGTAGATCACGCTGCGTGCCATCCAGGTGCTGCGTACGTCGAAATCTCCGCTCAGCACCAGCGTCGGCCCGTCGATCAAGATCTCCATGCCTGCCTCCATCCCCCAGGAAGTGGATTCCCTCTCGCCCACTATGACGCGCGGTTGCTCCGATTGGTTGCACCTCACCAGCCTCATTCGTCACTCTTGTCCCAATTTTCTATCGATCGACCACGTTCGCCGAAAATGGGCTGCCGGAATAGGCTCAGCGCATGGTCAACCTGACGCGCATCTACACCCGCACCGGCGACGCCGGTGAGACCCGGCTCGGCGACATGAGCCTGACCGCCAAGACCGATCTGCGACTGGAGGCGTACGCGACGACCGACGAGGCCGGGGCGGCGATCGGTGTCGCGCTGGCTCATGGCGGCATCGACGAGGACGTCGTGAAGGTGCTGACGACCGTCCAGAACGACCTCTTCGACGTGGGCGCCGACCTCTCGACCCCGGTCGTGGCCGACCCCGAGTATCCGCCGCTCCGCGTCGAGCAGGCCTACATCGACCGGCTCGAGGCCTGGTGCGACGACTACAACGAGCCTCTGGAGAAGCTCCGCTCGTTCATCCTCTCCGGCGGCACGGTGGCCGCGGCCCACCTGCACGTCGCCCGCACCGTCGTGCGCCGCGCGGAGCGGGCGGCCTGGGCTGCGTACGAGGTCCACGGCGAGACCATGAACAAGCTCGCGCTCACCTACCTCAACCGCCTCAGCGACCTGCTCTTCATCCTCGCCCGGCACGCCAACCGCGAGCAGGGCGACGTCCTGTGGGTGCCGGGCGGCGAGCGCTGAGGCGCACGAACCTCACAGCCAGCCGCGACGCCCCGCCTCGTAGCCGAGCTGGAGGCGGGTGTCGACCTGCGCGCGATCCATCATCTGGCGCACCCGCCGCTGGACCGTACGCAGCGACAGCCCGAGCTGCGCCCCGATGGAGGCGTCGGTCAGGCCGGCGAGCAGCAGCGAGAGCACCTTGGTGTCCAGGGGCTCGAGGCGATCGGCGGCCGTCTCGACCGTGCCCTCGGGCGTCGCGACGAGCTTGGGGGCCGAGGTCCAGATCAGGTCGAAGAGGGCGATGATCGCGTCGAGGAGACCGCTGGGGTGGAGCAGCAGGGCGTCCTGGACCGTGTTGTGCTCACCGTTCATCAACGGGATCAGGGCGATCTCCCGGTCGACGATGAAGGCGCGCAGCGGCACCGTCGGCACGACCCGTAGCTCGATCCCGATCTCGAGCCCGGAGTCGATGCTCTCGTAGATGCCGGGGGTGTCGAAGACGGAGCGCTCGAGGACGATGTCGTGCCGGACGCCTCGTTCGATCGCGGCCCGCTCCGCCTCGTCGGCGTCCTCCCGGGTGACGACCGCGGCCTGCGGCTTCTGCAGCGCCTGGATGCATTTCTTCGCCGAGTACTGCAGCTGGGCGAACCGCTGGGCGATCGCCTCGGTGCCGTGCACGACGTCGACGACGTCGGCCACGTCCCGGCGGGCGACCGAGCCGCGATAGAGCCCGGCGAGCTCGGTCATCTCGACCTGCGCGCGGCGCAGCTCGTCCTGACGCTGGACGAGCAGCGCCCCGAGCGCCACCGCCGGCGGGGAGGCGACGTAGCGGTCCTGACCGGCCGAGGCGCGGGCGACCAGGCCCTTGCCCTCCAGCGCGGACAGCACCGCCGAGACCGCGTAGGCGTCCAGGTCGGCCGCTTCGGCCAGCTCTTCGAGGTTGGCCGACGGCGCGGCGACCAGCTGGCGGTAGACCGTCTCCTCGAGATTGTCGAGACCGAGCGCATCGAGCATCCGAGATGCCTTTCCGTGGCGGGGAACGAACGACGGTCATCATGGCAGATATACGACACGTCACATTCCCGCCATGGCGGTTCGACTTGCATTCACCGGCAACTTGGCCGAAAGTATTCATCGCCACCTCGGTCCGGATCCCCCCGCTCGGATCGAGGTGGCTTTACTTTTACGCGACAAAGTTGTCGCGATCGGTTCGCATCCGGTTGTCCGGGACGGGATGTCGGGCGTGCGTCTATGCATGCCGATGAATGCACCGCAACCCCGTGGTCGTGCGCTGCTGGTCTAGACCACTGCCACCGCACTGAACGAGACGCTGCTCACCACGAGCGTCCACGAAGTCGCAGAACCCGCCTCATGCTGGAAGAATAGATCGGGTGCCCTTGCTCGAAGCTCTCACGAACGACCTGCTCCGCGAGACCTTCGACCCCCAGACCATCGAGCGTGGCGAGGCCTACGCAGCCCAGGGCCGGGTCGGTGAGCCCCGGGTCACCGAGATCGGCAGCAGTGCGCTGCGAGCTTCGGCCGAGGTCAGAGGCACCAGCCCGGCTCCCTACCGCGTGACCCTCAACCTGGATTCCCGGAACGGCGTCGTCAGAGCGACCAGCTCGTGCAGCTGCCCCGTGCACAACAACTGCAAGCACGGTGCCGCGCTCGGCCTGGTCCTCGCCGGCACGCGCGCCGCGGCGATGCCGATGGGCCCGTCGTGGGAGACGGAGCTGCGCACACTCCTGGGCCAGCTCGCCGAGGACAACAAGCCCGAGGACGACCTGCCCGCGCTGGCGCTCGAGATCGACGTGCACAGCCCGCGGTCGGCCGTGGCGGGCTCCCCCACCGTCGAGCTGCGCCCGATGCGCATGGGCAACCGCGAGCGCTGGGCGAAGACCGGTGCCGACTGGGCCAACATCCCCAACGCGGTGCCCGGCAAGGACTTCCCCCGCAGCCAGCTGCTCCCCCTGCAGGAGCTGGCCCGCCAACTGCGGTCCGACCGGCTGCTCTACGCCCGTGGCTCTTCGCTCAGCCTCGCCGACTTCGGCGAGCACGCGGTCAGCCTGCTCCGCGACGCGATCCGTGGCGGTGTGACCGTCCTGCCCGGCGAGAACGTACGCGGCGTGGTGATCTTCGACGAGCCGCTCTCACTCGCCGGGGAGCTGCGCCGCGAGGACGGCGAGGCCGTCCTCCGCTTCGGCCTGGCCCAGGGTGACCGGGTCTACGCCGGCCCGACGGTGCTCCCGATCGGTCGCCCGACCCGCTCGGTGGGCGTGCTCGATGCCGGCGTCCTCCATCTCGCTGACCTGTCCGGACCGCTGTCGACCCACGCGCAGCGGCTGGTGACCGCCCGGGATCCGCTGACCGTCCCCGAGGCCGAGATCGGCACGCTGAGCGCCCTGTTGGGCCCGCTGGCCCGGCTGGTGCCGCTGCGCTCGGCCGACGACTCCCTCGACATCCCGGAGCCTCCCGCACCGCGCCTGACCCTGACGGTCACCTGGCGCAGCTCGACGCATGCCACGCTCGGCTGGACCTGGGCCTACGGCGTACGTCACTACCCGGTGGACTCCCGCGAGGACCTCGGCCTGGTCCGCAACCCGGCCGAGGAGGCCGCGCTGCGCGCGAAGGTCTCCACCGAGCTGCTCCGCAAGCAGGAGGTACGCGACGGCGACGCGCTCGCGCTCGCCATCCACGACCTGCCGGCGCTGCGTGAGGTCGAGGGCGTCGAGGTCACCGAGGTCGAGCGGCCCGACTTCCGCGAGACCGACGAGGACCCCGAGATCTCCTTCGAGATCACCTCGCCCGACGGTGCCGCCCTGGCCGGGCAGGACTGGCTCGACCTGCAGGTCGTGATCCGGATCGGCGCCGAGGCCGTGCCGCTTCCCGACGTGCTCGGGGCGCTGACCCGCGGCGACGACCACCTGATCCTCCCCAGCGGCACCTACATCACCACCGACCGCCCCGAGCTCGACCGGCTGCGCAACGTCGTCGAGGCCGCCGGACAGCTCCACGAGCGCACCGGCGACGGGATCGCGGTCGGCAAGCACGACCTCGGCGTCTGGGCCGAGCTCGCCGAGCTCGGCGTGGTCGACCAGCAGGCCGCCGAGTGGGTCCAGCGTGCCCAGGCGCTGCGCGACCTGCGCGAGATCCCCCGGCCGGAGCCGACCGGGCTGGCGACCGAGCTGCGCCACTATCAGCTCGACGGCTTCCACTGGCTGGCGTTCCTGCACGAGCAGGGTCTCGGCGGGATCCTCGCCGACGACATGGGTCTGGGCAAGACGCTCCAGGTGCTGGCCACGATCTCCCATGCCGTGCACACCCAGCCGGAGCCGCGCACCCCCTATCTCGTGGTGGCGCCCACCAGCGTCGTACCCGCCTGGGTGCAGGAGGCTCGCCGCCACACCCCCGGCCTGCGGGTGAGCACGGTGAGCAAGCGCATCGACTCCGTCGCCGAGGCCCGCGAGGACGCCGACGTCGTGGTCACGACCTACGCCATCCTCCGGCTCGAGCAGGACGCCTTCGCCGGGCGCCCCTGGGCCGGTCTCGTCCTCGACGAGGCCCAGCAGGTCAAGAACCACCAGTCCAAGACGTACGCAGCGGCCCGCCGCATCGACGCCCGCTGGCGTCTCGCGGTGACAGGCACGCCGTTCGAGAACCGGCTGATGGAGCTGTGGGCGCTGCTCTCGATCACGGCGCCGGGGCTCTACCCCAGCCCGCGGCTGTTCCGCGACACCGTGGTCTCTCCCGTCGAGAAGTCGGGCGACGACGCGGCGCTGCGCCGGTTCCGGACCCGGCTGCGTCCGTTCCTGCTGCGGCGTACCAAGGAGCTCGTCGCCGACGACCTGCCACCCAAGCAGGAGCAGGTGCTCGGCGTGGACCTCAACCCGGCGCACCGCAAGATCTACGACGCCCACCTGGCCAAGGAGCGGCAGCGGATCCTGCATCTGCTCGACGACTTCAACGACAACCGGGTCGCGATCCTCAGTGCGCTGACCAGGCTGCGGCAGCTCTCGCTCGACCCAGGCCTCGTCGACCCCGATGATGACGACGTCGGCTCCGCCAAGCTCGACACCCTCGTCGACCACATCGAGGAGCTCGCCGCCGAGGGTCACAAGGCGCTGGTCTTCAGCCAGTTCACCTCCTTCCTCGGCCGGGCACGCACCCGGCTCAACGAGGCGGGCATCGACGCCGCCTACCTCGACGGCTCCACCCGCGACCGTGGCGCGGTCATCGAGAGCTTCCGCGACGGCGATGCCCCGGTCTTCCTGATCTCCCTGAAGGCCGGTGGCGTCGGTCTGACCCTGACCGAGGCCGACTACGTCTTCGTCCTCGACCCCTGGTGGAACCCCGCCGCCGAGGCTCAGGCCGTCGACCGCGCCCACCGCATCGGCCAGACCCAGCACGTCATGGTCTACCGCCTGGTCTCGACCGACACGATCGAGGAGAAGGTCATGGAGCTCAAGGAGCGCAAGGCCGAGCTCTTCGCGAAGGTCGTCGACGGCGAAGGCGCCATGGGCTCCACCATCGGCGCCGACGACATCCGCGCCCTCTTCGACTGACCTGACCGAGGGCGTCGCTCCGGTGTAACACGTCGTTCGTAGGACTACTCGCCCTATCTGAACGACCGGATAGACCTACGAACAGCGTGTTACACGCCCCGCCGCCGTGCCACGGTCGCGGCCAGCGCCGCTGCGGGGATCATGAGGACGGCGACGACCAGGAGGGCCCTCAGGGTGCCGAACTGGTCCCCTACGGCACCCAGGATCGGCGGGAAGCCGAGGAAGGCTGCATAGGCCAGCGTGGAGACGACCGAGACGCGAGCAGCGGCGCGGGTCTCGTCGTCGGCGGCGATGCTGATCCCCAGGGGGAAGCCGAGGGCCGCGCCGAAGCCCCACAGGACGATCCCGACCAGCGCGAGCCCGAACGAGCCGGCGAACACCGTCAGCACGATCCCGATGCCCGCCAGCGCCGCCGAGGTGATCAGGACCGGCTGCCGGCCGACCCTGTCGATCACCTTCGCGCCGGCGAAGCGGGCCACGCTCATGCAGAGGACGAACGCCGCGTAGCACGCCACCCCGACCCGGTGGCTCACGTCGTAGCCGTCGATCATCGCCAGCGCGACCCAGTCGTTGGCGCTCCCCTCGGCGGCGGCGAAGGCGAGCACCATGAGCCCCAGCAGCAGCGTCTGGGGCGAGCGCCAGGCGGCGATCAGCTCACGCCGCGGCGAGTGCCCCTCCGGGGGCGCCTCGGCCGGGAGGAACCCCAGGGTCCCCCACCAGCAGACCGCCAGTGCGATGGCCGCGACCCCGGCGATGTGCCACACGGTCGGCAGCGTGCCCACCAAGGCGATGCCCAGCAGTCCACCGAGCACGGTGCCGACGCTCCACATCGCGTGCAGCTGCGGCATCAGCGTCTTGCCGCCGAGCCGCTCGACCGCGGCCCCCTCGACGTTCATGGCGACGTCCCAGATCCCGTAGCCGACGCCGTACGCCACCAGGAACAGCGCCACCAGCCACGCCTGTTCGAGCCAGCTGCAAGAGATCGCCACCAGGGTCAGGGCGGCGACACAGAGCACCGCGCAGCCGCGTACGACCCGGGCTGCGCCCCAGCGCATCACCAGTCCCCCGGCGAGCGGCAGCCCGGCGACGGAGCCGATGCCCATCGCCAGCAGCATCAGGCCGACGGCCGAGTTGTTCAGGCCGAGGCTCTCGCGGAGCGCGGGGATGCGGGAGATGAAGGTCGCGGACAGCAGACCGTTGGTGGCGAACGCCACCACCGATCCAGCCTGGGCACGGCGGAGAGGCGTCACGAGTAAAGGCTAGTGGGGCCCCGGGCCCCGGGCCGCGTCCAGGTGCGGGGATCAGTCCCGCTTCTTCTCGTACGGCCCACCGCGACCGAAGATCGGCAGCACCCACGGCTGGCGCAGCGGGGCACCGGCGAGCGCGACGACCGCGAAGGCAGCCGCGAGCACCCAGGCGATCCCGTAGAGCGCGCCGCCGAGGCCGAAGGTCACGATCGTGACGGCGAGCAGGGTGAGCTGCAGGTTGAGGGCACCGGCGGCGTGGTGCTTCACGAACTCGGAACGCTTGCCGACGGTGTAGTAGAGGATCGCCGGGCCGACGACGATCGGCACCAAGGTCGTGGCCTGGGCGAGGGCGCCGAGGAGCCGTTCCTCGGTGGTCGGCGGCGGCAGCAGGTCGCGGGCGGGCTTCGCCGGCGCCGGAGACGGGGTCGGCTGCGCGATCAGGTCGCGGGTGATCGGCTCCAGGGCGGCGTACGTCTTCGACTTCATGGTCAGGTCGAACCGGAGGTCGAACTCGGCCTGGTCGAGCCGGCCGTCGGCGTAGGCGGACTTGAGGACGTCGATCACGCGGTCGCGATCGGCATCGGTGCAGCGGAGCTCGTCACCGGCGACAGAAGCCGGTGGAGTGGGCGGGGTGGGCGGAGTCGGGATCGGGGCAGTTGAGGACATACCTCTACGATCCGCCGCGAATGCCTTCCGGACAATCAGGGAAGCCCCCGAATGCAAACCGACCGACCCCGGTCTTGTGCCGGAGACGGTCGGAGACGGGGTCGAAGGGGGCGCTCAGAAGACGGTCCAGGTGGACCGCATCGGGCGGGACTCCAGCCAGGCCTGGAAGCCGATGAGGGTCTGCTGATCCATGGCCAGGTCGATGTGCTCGCCCTTGACGTCGCAGGTCACGATCAGGCTCTCGGGGTAGAGGACGAGCTCCTCGATCCCCTCGGGAGAGCGGCTGGAGACATAGACGATCTCGACCCGGCGCCAGACCCGTTTGGGCTTGGGCGAGAGCGAGAAGATCCGGAACCACTCCAGCTGCGCATCGCCGGAGTAGCGGCCGATGCCGATGACCCAACCGCGCCCGGGACTGGTGTCCCGGACGCGGTGGCTCAGTTCGAAGACGCCGCCGTTGCGAGCGAGCAGACGGCGGCGTACGGCGATCCCGATGCCATAGGCGAGGACAAGCAGAAGCGACGCGGCCACAACGACCAAGAGCAGCTCCCACCATGCCATCCGGGTATCGCCCCTCTTTCCCTAGGAGGCTTTCTCGACAGCGCGGATGCGTGCCTCGGCACGACGGATGCGCTTCTCGGCGTCGTTGTTGGTGCCGAGCAGGCGACGGGCCTCCTCGAGCTCGACCTCAGCCTGGCTGAGGTCGATCTCGTGGGCCAGCAGCACGTGCTCGGACAGGATCGAGACGCGGTCGTTGGCCACCGAGAGGAAGCCACCGTCAACGGTCGCGATGACCTCGGTGCCCTCCTCCGGAGTGATCTCCACGACCGCCTCGGTGAGAGCCGACAGCACCGGCGCGTGACCGCGCAGGACGCCGACATCACCGTCGACCGTTCGGGCGATGACCATGGTGGCCCCGCCGCTCCAGACCACGCGGTCTGCAGCGACGAGCTCCACCTGAAGTGCGTCCGTCATCAGAGGCTCTTCTGGATCTCGGCCCACTTCGCCTCGACGTCGTCGAGGCCACCGCACATGAAGAACGCCTGCTCGGCGACGTGGTCGTACTCACCCTCGGCGATCTTGTTGAACGCCTCGATGGTGTCCTTGACCGGAACCGTCGAACCCTCGATGCCGGTGAACTGCTTGGCGACGTAGGTGTTCTGCGACAGGAACCGCTGGATCCGGCGAGCGCGGGAGACGATGATCTTGTCTTCCTCGGAGAGCTCGTCGACGCCCAGGATCGCGATGATGTCCTGCAACTCCTTGTTGCGCTGGAGGATCTGCTTGACGCGGACGGCGCAGTCGTAGTGGTCCTGACCGATGTACTGCGGGTCCAGGATTCGCGACGTCGAGGTCAGCGGGTCCACGGCCGGGTAGATACCCAGCGACGCGATCTCGCGGGAGAGCTCGGTGGTCGCGTCCAGGTGGGCGAACGTGGTCGCCGGAGCCGGGTCGGTGTAGTCGTCGGCCGGCACGTAGATCGCCTGCATCGAGGTGATCGAGTGACCACGCGTCGAGGTGATCCGCTCCTGGAGCTGACCCATCTCGTCGGCGAGGTTGGGCTGGTAGCCCACGGCCGAAGGCATCCGGCCCAGCAGGGTCGAGACCTCGGAGCCCGCCTGCGTGAAGCGGAAGATGTTGTCGATGAACAGCAGCACGTCCTGGCCCTGGACGTCGCGGAAGTACTCCGCCATCGTCAGCGCCGAGAGGGCCACGCGAAGACGCGTGCCCGGCGGCTCGTCCATCTGGCCGAAGGTCAGGGCGACCTTGTCGTAGACGCCGGCCTCCTGCATCTCGTGGATGAGGTCGTTGCCCTCACGGGTGCGCTCGCCGACACCGGCGAACACGGAGACACCACCGTGGTTCTTGGCGACTCGGGCGATCATCTCCTGGATGAGGACGGTCTTGCCGACGCCCGCACCACCGAAGAGGCCGATCTTTCCACCGGTCACGTAGGGGGTGAGGAGGTCGATGACCTTGATGCCCGTCTCGAACATCTGGGTCTTGGACTCGAGCTGGTCGAAGGCCGGAGCCTTGCGGTGGATGCCCCAGCGCTCGTTGACCTCGACCGTGGCCGGGTCGACGTCGAGGATGTCACCGGTCGCGTTGAACACGTGGCCGAGGGTGACGTCACCCACGGGAACCGTGATCGGGCCACCGGTGTCACGCACCGAGGAGCCGCGTACGACGCCGTCGGTCGGCTTCAGCGAGATCGCGCGGACCATGCCGTCACCGATGTGCTGGGCAACCTCGAGCGGCAGGGTCGTCGTCTCACCGCTGATGGTGACGTCGACCTCGAGCTTGTTGTAGATGTCCGGCATGGCGTCGACGGGGAACTCCACGTCGACGACCGGGCCGATCACGCGGGCGATGCGGCCCGTCGTGGTCTTCTCGTCAACCTGTGCGGTCATTTTCTAGTCAGTCTTTCTGTGGGTTCTCAGTCGTTCGCAGCCTGGGCGTCGGCGAGCGCGTTCACGCCACCGACGATCTCGCTGATCTCCTGGGTGATGCCGGCCTGGCGAGCCTGGTTGGCAACCCGGGTGAACTTCTTGATGAGCTCGTCGGCGTTGTCGGTAGCCGACTTCATCGCCTTCTGACGCTGGGCCAGCTCGGAGGCGGCGGCCTGCAGCAGCGCGAACCAGATCCGGCTCACGACGTACTGCGGGAGCAGCGAGTCGAGCACGGCCTCGGCCGACGGCTCGAACTCGTAGAGCGGCAGGACATCGCCCTCGGCCGGAGCCTCGGTGCCCTCCACGACCTCCAGAGGCAGGAGACGTACGGCGGTGGGCTTCTGCGTCATCATGGTGATGAACCGCGTGTAGACCACGTGGACCTCGTCGACGCCGGGAGCGACGGCCTTCTCGGACTCGGTGCCCTCGACGAAGACCTCGATCAGCTTCTCGCCGATCTCCTTGGCCGCCTCGAACTCCGGACGGTCGGAGAAGCCGGTCCAGGCCTGCGCCACGGAACGACCGCGGAACTTGTAGAAGGCCTCCGCCTTGCGTCCGGTGACGTAGAGGTCGACCTCCTTGCCCTCGGCCTTGAGCTTCTCAACCAGGCCCTCGGCCTCCTTGAGCACGCTCGAGGAGTAGGAGCCGGCCAGACCACGGTCGCTGGTGACCACCAGCACGGCGGCGCGCGTGGGCGCCTCCGGCTCGGTGGTCAGCGGGTGGTCCACGTTGGAGTAGGTCGCCACCGCCGAGACGGCGCGGGTGAGCTCACGGGCGTACGGCGCGGCCGCATTGGCCCGCTGCTGCGCCTTGATGATCCGGGACGCAGCGATGAGCTCCATGGCACGCGTGATCTTCTTCATCGACTCCGTCGACTTGATCCGCGCGCGGAGTTCACGCACTGACACGGCCATGGGTCAGCCCCGCTTCTGCTTGACGATCTGCTCCTGCTCGACGTCCTCGTCAGCCAGGGCCTGCTCCTTGGCGGAACCCGGCTTGATCGAGTGGCCCTCCGAGGTCTCGAACTGGTTGAGGAACGAGTCGTAAGCCTTCTTCAGCTCGGACTCGGTGGAGTCCTCGAACTTCAGCGACTCACGGATGCCGGCGAGGATGCCGTCGTGGGAGCGACGCAGGAAGTCGAGGAACTCGCGCTCGAACTTGAGCACGTCCTCGACCGGGACGATGTCCAGGCTGCCGGAGGTGCCCAGCCACAGCGAGACGGTCATCTCGTCGATCGGGTAGGGCGAGTAGGCCGGCTGCTTGAGCAGCGCCATCAGCCGCTGACCGCGGGCCAGCTGCTGCTTCGAGGCCGCGTCCAGGTCGGAGGCGAACATCGCGAAGGCCTCCATCGCGCGGTACTGCGCGAGCTCCACCTTGAGAGAGCCGGTGACGCCCTTGAGGGCCTTGGTCATCGCGGCGCTACCGACGCGGGAGACCGAGACGCCGACATCGATGGCCGGGCGCTGGTTGGCCGCGAACAGGTCGGACTGCAGGAAGATCTGACCGTCGGTGATGGAGATGACGTTGGTCGGGATGAACGCCGAGACGTCGTTGGCCTTGGTCTCGATGATCGGCAGACCGGTCATCGAACCCTTGCCCATCTCGTCGGAGAGCTTCGCGCAGCGCTCCAGCAGCCGGGAGTGCAGGTAGAAGACGTCACCCGGGTAGGCCTCACGGCCCGGCGGGCGGCGCAGCAGCAGCGACACGGCACGGTAAGCCTCGGCCTGCTTGGTCAGGTCGTCGAAGACGATCAGGACGTGCTTGCCCTCGTACATCCAGTGCTGGCCGATGGCCGAGCCGGTGTAGGGCGCGAGGTACTTGAAGCCGGCGGAGTCGGAGGCCGGAGCCGCGACGATCGTCGTGTACTCCAGCGCGCCGGACTCCTCGAGGGCGCCACGCACGGAGGCGATGGTCGAGCCCTTCTGGCCGATGGCGACGTAGATGCAGCGGACCTGCTTGTCGGGGTCGCCCGACTCCCAGTTCTGCTTCTGGTTGATGATCGTGTCGATCGCGACCGTGGTCTTACCGGTCGAGCGGTCACCGATGATCAGCTGACGCTGGCCACGGCCGATCGGGGTCATCGCGTCGATCGCCTTGATGCCGGTGGCGAGCGGCTCGTGCACCGACTTGCGGGCCATCACGCCGGGAGCCTGGAGCTCCAGGGCGCGGCGGCCGACCGTCTCGATGTCGCCGAGGCCGTCGATCGCGTTGCCGAGCGGGTCCACGACGCGGCCGAGGTAGCCGTCACCGACGGGGACCGAGAGAACCTCGCCCGTACGTCGGACCGACTGGCCCTCCTCGATCTTGTCGAAGTCGCCCAGGACGACGACACCGATCTCGCGGGTGTCCAGGTTCAGGGCGAGACCAAGGGTGCCGTCCTCGAACTCGAGGAGCTCGTTGGTCATGGCCGAGGGCAGACCCGACACGCGGGCGATGCCGTCCGCGGTCGAAGCGACGGTGCCGACCTCCTCGGTCTTCGCCGCCTCCGGCTTGTAGTCCGCGACGTACTTTGCCAGTGCGTCCCGGATCTCGTCGGGACGGATGGAGAGCTCCGTCATCTGTGCCTTCTCTCTCAGTTCTTACAAGTCAGTCTGTGTCACACAGGGGTCGTACGGCCAGTTGACGGCCGCGGTGCCGGATCAGCCGGCCAGGGCTCGCTGCGCCCCTTCGAGGCGACTCGAGACGGTGCCGTCGATGACGTCGTCACCGATCGATACCTTGATGCCACCGACGACAGCCGGATCGACGACCACGTTGAGGTGGACCTCACGGCCGTACTTCCTCGCCAGTGCTCCCGCCAGACGGGTGGTCTCGGCCTCCGAGAGCGGGGCCGCAACGCGGATGACCGCGGTGCCCTCGCCTGCGACGGACGCCGCGACCTTCTGGTATTCACCGAGAGCGGCCGATGCGGTGCGGTAGGTGCCCGCCAGCGCCTGCTTCGTCAGGGTCACGGTCGCCGGAAGCGCCTTGCCCCCGAGCAGCGTGTCGACCAGCGCGGCCTTGTCCTCGGTCGTACGGGCCGGGTCGGAGAGCGCGTCGCGCAGCTCCGGCGTCTCCTGCACGGCCTGCTGGACCGCGAACAGCTCGTCGGCGAGGCGCGTGGCCTCGCCGCCGGCGCTGCGGACTGCGGCGATCTCGCTCAGTCGCTCGACCGCATCGCTCAGGTCACCGGCGTGCGTCCAGCGGTGCTTGACCGCCGACTCGAACACGCCGAGGCCCGTCGCGTCGACCTTCCCGCCGAACAGCTCACCGACGAGGCCGGTCTTGGCCTCCTGCGGCACCGATGCGTCGGTGACGAAGCGGCGCAGAGCTGCCTCGGCGCGGAGGGTCTGGGAGACCTCGAAGAGGGTGTCGGCCGCCTTCGCCGCCGCCTCAGGAGAGGCGGAGACAGCGGTCTTCAGCTCCTCGGTCAGGGCGGCAACGGCGTCGGCCGACGCTCCACGGAAGTCCATCAGTGAACCCCTGCCTCAAGGTCAGCGAGGAACCGCTCGACCACACGGCTGGAACGCTCGTCGTCGTCGAGGGACTCGCCGACGATACGACCGGCGAGACCGGTGGCCAGCGAGCCGACCTCGGTCTTCAGCGACGTAGCAGCCGCCTGGCGCTCGGCCTCGATCTGCGCCTTGCCGGCGGTGATGATGCGCTCCGCCTCGGACTGCGCCTCGAGGCGCATCTCGGCCTTGATCGCAGCGCCCTCCTCGCGAGCCTGCTCGCGGATGCGGGCAGCCTCGTGGCGAGCGTCGGCCAGCTGGGCCTCCAGCTGAGCGAGTTTGGCATCCGCCTCGGCCTGCTTGGCGTTGGCGTTCTCGATGCCGCCTTCGATCGCCGCGGTTCGATCGGCGTACGCCTTCTCGAAGTTCGGAACGATGAACTTCGCAACTCCCACGAAGAGGATGGCGATGACGATGAAACCGAGGATGATCTCCGGGACGTGCGGGACCAACGGGTTGATCTCGGTCTCCGCAGCGGTTACCTGGGTAAGGATCATGTCGGAACCTTCAGTAGTTCCCTACGTCAGCGAAGGACGAAGGCGAGAGCCAGGGAGATGATGAAGAACTGCTCACACAGAGCGAAGCCGAGGATGGCGATTGCCTGCAGGCGGCTCTGGGCCTCCGGCTGACGGGCGACACCAGCGACGTACGCGGCGAAGATCAGACCGACACCGACACCCGGGCCGATGGCGGAGAGGCCGAGGCCGATGATTCCGAGCTGTCCCTCCATGGGGATATTCCTTTCGGTTGCGACGCGATATGCGTCGGTTGTTGTGCGTCGTAGTGGTGGAGCTGTTGGTCCGAGCCTGAACGGATCAGTGCTCGTCCGCGACTGCACCGGCGATGTACATCGCCGAGAGCAGGGTGAAGACGTAGGCCTGCAGGAACATGATCAGCATGTCCAGGAAGGACACGAAGATGCCGAGCAGGAAGGCGAAGATGCCGGCGGTGATGCCCTGCCACGTCGGAACGTAGTTCAGGATCAGCCAGGCGCCACCGATGGAGAAGAGCGCCACCAGCAGGTGGCCGGCGAACATGGTCGCGAAGAGACGGATCGCCAGCGTGAACGGGCGCACGACGATGTTGGAGAGGAACTCCAGCGGGACCATCATGATCAGGATCGGGCCGCTCACGCCGCTGGGCACCGTCTGGAGCTTGAGGTAGCCGACGAAACCGTGCTTCGCGATGCCGACGGTGTTGTAGATCAGCCAGGTGATGATCGCCAGAGCCGCCGTGTAGCCGATGTGCGACATCGTGGGGAACTGGACGAACGGGATGATCCCGTAGAAGTTGTTGATGATGATGAAGACGAAGACCGTGAAGAGGTACGGCACGAACCTCATGTAGTCCTTCGACCCGATGATGTCGCGGGCGATGGAGTTGCGGACCATCCCGTAGACGTACTCACCGGCGAACTGCAGACGGCTCGGAACCACGGCGGCCTTGCGGGAGGCGGCGTAGAAGAAGCCGAAACCGATCACGACGGACAGCAGGACCAGGAGGCTCACCTTGGTCAGGGCCCAGTCGCCGGACCCGACGATCGGCGGAAGGAAGAAGTCCGCGGGCCCCGGGATATGAGGCCCCGACTCCGACGCCATAACGGTGGCGGCAAGCGACTTCACGCTGTCTCCTGTTTGTTCGAACTTACGATTCTGGGTGGCGAGCTTCAAAGGCTCGGGCATCATCCCGGCGGCCGCCCCCGACGGCCCGGACGATATCAGGCGCTACTGGCGGGTCACGAGTCTGCCCCGGGCAGGTCGAAGAGCGGGATCCGCTCGCGTCGCACCAGGAACGCGAACGTGGTCGTCCATGCGACTGTGAGCGCCATGACCGAGAAGGCTGCCGAACGTACGACAGCGTCTCCCCCGGTCTGCGAAACGACCAGCAGGACAACGAAGAGAACCATGCCTGACAGCGTGAAGACACCGACAGCGGCGGGCAACGACATCGCGGGCGACTTCGCCGCGATCCAGAACATCGCCCAAGAGCCGACCGCCAGCACGACAACGGTGGCGATCGATCCGATCGCAGCACCAGTCAGACCATCAGTCCCGGCAAGAACAAAGGCCACCGCGAGGGCCGCGAGCACAGCAACTGCGGACACTGCGGCAGAACCTCGCAGCACCTTGGACTTGCTGGTTGCGGTCGTCATCGTCGGCGGCCGTTCTCTCTGGGGGCATTTCACGCGTTCAGGAGCGTATCCCGAGCGCTCGTGAAAACTATCACAAGCGTCTTTGGGCGCCCTAATTGATCGATCAAGGCGTTCCTACCCGGGTTGGTTCTCCAGCGGGGTGATGTCCTCGGGGACCTCGAGGAGCTTGTCGGTGCGCTCGCCACGGATCTTGGGGAGGGCGAAGGTGAGGAGCACGATGAGGGCGGTGGCGACTATGACGCCGACGATGACGACGGGGCCGCGGTAGAGGGTCACGAAGACCGATCCGAAGGACATCAGGCCGGCCCAGAGCCACATGATCAGCACGGCACGGCGCTGGGAGTGGCCGATCTCCAGGAGGCGGTGGTGGAGGTGCTTCTTGTCCGCGGCGAAGGGTGACCGGCCGGCGCGGGTGCGGCGTACGACGGCCAGCACGAGGTCGACGAGAGGGACCACCAGGATCGTCAGGGGTAGCAGCAGGGGCAGGAAGGTGACCAGGAGCGCGGTGGAGGCGTCGAAGGCGTTCACGTTCAGACCGCCGGCGTTGTAGGAGCCCGAGAGGGTGACCGCGCTGGCGGCGAGGATCAGGCCGATCAGCATCGAGCCGCTGTCCCCCATGAACAGCCGGGCGGGATGCCAGTTGTGGATGAGGAAACCGACGCAGGCTCCGGCGAGGGCGACGGTCAGGAGAGCCGCGGTCGAGGCGCGGCCGATGTCGTTGATCCGGGTGAACTGGTAGCAGAACAGGAACAGCGCCAGCGCGCCGATACCGACGACACCCGCGGCCAGACCGTCGAGACCGTCGATGAAGTTGACGGCGTTGACCACGGTGATCACGACGAGCCCGGTGAGCAGAGCGCCCTGGGCGGGGTCGATCGAGAACTGGGTGCCATCGGGGAAGGTGATCAGGCTGTACTGCAGGTTGAAGCCCACCAGGATCGCGGTCGCCAGCACCTGACCGCCCAGCTTGGTGAGGGCATCGAGCTCGAAGATGTCGTCGACGACGCCGACGATGCAGATCAGCGCGCCGGCGAGGATCACGACGCCGGTGTCCTGGAGCACGAAGTCCGGAGCATCGGCCAGGAACGGCAGCTCACGGGCGACCAGATAGGCGGCCACCAGACCACCCAGCATCGCCACGCCGCCCATGTAGGGGATCGGAACGGCGTGTACGTCGCGGTCGCGGACCTTCGCGACGGCCCCCGTGCGCATCGCGAACTCGCGGGCGACGACGGTGAGCAGGTAGGTCACCACGGCGGCGACCAGGAAGAGGAGGACGTAGGCGCGCATCAGGCTTCTGTGTCGGCGTCCGTGGCGGGCAGGTCGGTCTCGGGCCCGTCGGTCTCGGGCATGTTGGCAGGGTCCGGATCGCCCGGCCGACGGATGGCGACGTCGTGATCGGCGAGGATCTCGTTGATCCGATCGATGCTGATCGCGCCCTCCCGGAGAACCTTCGGCTCGTCACCGGTGGCGGAGACGATCGTGGACGCCTCGCCGACCGGCGACTCGCCGCCGTCGATGATGGCCTTGACCATCTTGCCGAGCATCTCGTCGGCCTGGTCGGCGTTGGTGGCGGCAGGCTTCGTGGTGCGGTTGGCCGAGCTGGTCGCGAGCGGACCGACCCGGTCGATGATCCGGCGCAGGATGTCGGAGTCGGGGATGCGTACGGCCACTGTCTGGCGGGCCTCGCCCAGGTCCCACTGCAGCGACGGCTGCTGGTGGAACACGACCGTCAGCGCGCCGGGCCACAGCTCCTCGACGAGGCTGCGCGCCCAGTCGGGGATCCGTGTCGCGAGGGCGTCGAGGGTGGCGACGTTGGAGATCAGCACCGGCGGCGGCATCGAGCGGCCTCGGCCCTTGGCTGCGAGCAGACCGGCCACGGCGCCCTTGTCGAACGCGTCGGCGGCGATGCCGTAGACCGTGTCGGTCGGGACGATCACGAGCTCGCCGGCCTGAAGGGCCGCCGCAGCAGCATCGATCGCCTCGGTCTGCTCGTCCTCGGTCGCGATCGGGTAGCGCTCAGTCACAGTGCTCATGTTGCCAGTTGTGCGGTCGTGAAGCGCGGACGGCCTGCCAGATCGAGGTGATCGCGTACGTCCTGCCATCTTCCGGTGGCGGCGAAGACCGCCGGAGCGCCACCGTTCTGACCCTCCGGGCCCTGCTCGTCGGCGTGCTCGAACCCGACCACTCCCCCGGGCCTGAGCAGCTCGGCGGCCCGCCGTTCCAGGACGCGGATCGCGTCCAGCCCGTCCTGCCCGGAGAAGAGCGCGAGGTCGGGGTCGTGGTCGCGCGCCTCGGCGGCGACGGACTCCCAGGCTTCGAGCGGGATGTACGGCGGATTGCAGACGAGCACGTCGACACTGCCGTCCAGGTCGGTGAACTCGTCGGCCATGTCGCCCTGCCGGAGGTCCACCCCGGTGCCGGTCAGGTTGCGTACGGCCCAGGGGTAGGCGTCCTCGGAGAGCTCGACCGCGTGCACCTCGGCGCTCGGGACCTCGTCGGCGATGCTCTTCGCGATCGCTCCCGACCCCGTGCAGAGATCGACGACGACGGGCTGGTCGATGGTCGCGGCCCGGTCGATCGCCCAGCCGGCGAGCAGCTCGGTCTCGGGCCGCGGCACGAAGACGCCGGGACCGACGGCGAGCTCGATGTGCCGGAAGTACGCGACCCCGGTCAGGTGCTGCAACGGCTCGCGCTCCGCGCGGCGGGCGAGCAGGTCCGCGTAGGCCTTCTCCTGGTGCTCCGCCACGTCGTCGACGAGGAAGAGACGGTTGCGGTCGGTGTCGAGGACATGGGCCAACAAGATGGCCGCATCGGCGTCCGGGCTCTCGACTCCGGCCTCTGCGAGCTGCTTTCGGGCACTTGCCAGAAGTGTGCGCGGGGCGGTCATGGGCAACTGCTCCTGAATGTGTTAGTCATGCTTTACCCGGCTGAGGGTAACGTTCGGGCGCCTCAACGGTTCTTCCGGTCATATCGGGGGACGCGGGACTGGCCGCACACCTCGTCGGGCGCTGTGCTGCCCCACCATCACACCCGAGATCTCCCCCGGAAGGAAACATCACCCCATGAAGTGGCTTTTGCTGCTTGCACTCATCCTCGTCCTCGCCCTCCTGATCTGGTTCTTCTTCGGACGCCCGGTCCGCAAGGACGCCAAGGCCGCACATCGAGCCGATGAGGACCACCCGGCCGCCGAGGACACCGGCGCGCCCGTCGCCGCTGCCGCCGTCCCCGCCGAGGCGTCCGTGGCCGAGCCGGCTGACGAGACTCCTGCTACTGAGGCTGCGGTCGCGGAGGAGCCCAAGGCCGAAGAGCCCGCCGAGACTGCTGTCGAGGCCGAGGTCGCCGAGACCGCCACGGACGACGTGACCGAAGCGGACACCGCTGCGGTCGTCGCGGAGGCCGAGAGCGTCACCGCGGCCGCTGCCGCCGCTGACGCGACCGAGGCTCCGGAAGAGGATGTTCCCGTGGCGGCCGAGCCGGAGGCCTCCCCGGCCGCCGAGGCGCCCGCCGCGACCAAGGATGCTCCCTACCCCGGTGCGGTGCTGCCGGCTGCTGATGGAAGCAGCTCGGACGCTGCGTACGACATCAAGGGCAGCAGCGGGAAGAAGTACCACACGACGGCGAGCCCCTACTACGGCCGTACGAAGGCAGCCGTCTACTTCGACTCCGTGGAGTCGGCCGAGGCGGCCGGGTTCATCGGGGCGAGCAGCGACTTCTACGACCGCAGCAAGAAGGCCGACACCGCCGAGACCGACCAGCCGCTGCCGCCGGCGAGCAGCTACGGCGCCGGTAGCGCCGACCCGCTCGAGGACGGCTCCAGCCCGCACCCGGCGTACGTCGTGAAGGGCAACATCCGCAAGGACGGCGCGAAGCGCTACCACACCTCCGCGAGCACGGCCTTCAAGCGGACCCAGCCCGAGGTCTGGTTCGACAGCGAGGCCTCCGCCGAGGCCGCCGGTTTCGTCGTGGGCTTCAAGAAGAAGGCCAACGCCTGATCCGCACCGCCAAACACTCGAAGGTCGCAGTCACTCGGTGACTGCGACCTTCGAGTTTGTGAAGGGCCTCAGGAGTCGAGCGAGGCCAGGCGGGCCGCCAGGTCGGCGTCCACGGCGCTGCCGATCACTGGCTCCAGGTCGCCGTCGAGGACATGGTCGAGGTTGTAGGACTTGTAGCCGGTGCGGTGGTCGGAGATGCGGTTCTCCGGGAAGTTGTAGGTGCGGATGCGCTCGGAGCGGTCGACGGTGCGCACCTGGGAGCGGCGGGCGTCGGAGGCTTCCGCGTCGGCAGCGTCCTGGGCCGCCTGGAGCAGGCGCGAGCGGAGCACGCGCATGGCCTGCTCCTTGTTCTGCAGCTGCGACTTCTCGTTCTGCATCGAGACGACGATGCCGGTGGGGATGTGGGTGATCCGGACCGCCGAGTCGGTGGTGTTGACCGACTGGCCGCCGGGGCCCGAAGAGCGGTAGACGTCGATGCGGAGGTCGTTGTCGTTGATCTCGACATCGATCGGCTCGGCCTCGGGAACCACCAGGACACCGGCGGCAGAGGTGTGGACGCGGCCCTGCGACTCGGTCACAGGCACCCGCTGGACACGATGTACGCCGCCCTCGAACTTGAGCAGCGCATAGGGCGCCCGGCCGGGCTCGGAGGTCCCCTTCGCCTTCACCGCGACGGTGACCGACTTGTAGCCGCCGAGGTCGGACTCGTTGGCGTCGAGGAACTCGAGCTTCCAGCCCTGACGCTCGGCATAGCGGGTGTACATCCGCAGCAGGTCGCCGGCGAACAGTGCCGACTCCTCACCGCCCTCCCCCGACTTCACCTCGAGAATGGCGTCCTTGTCGTCGGTCGGGTCGCGGGGCACGAGCAGGCGACGCAGCCGCTCCTCGGCCTCGTCGCGCTGGGGAACCAGCGCGTCGGCCTCCTCGGCGAACGCGGGGTCCTCCCCCGCCAGCTCGCGGGCGGCCTCGATGTCGTCACCGAGTTGCTGCCAGGAGTGGTAGGCGTCGATGATCGAGCTCAACTCGGCGTACCGCTGGTTGAGCTTCTTCGCCAGGCGCGCGTCGGCGTGGGTCTCGGGCTCGGCAAGCCGCTTCTCGAGGCCCTCGTGCTCCTCGATCAGCCCTTCGACCGCTTCAAACTGTGACATCTCCGCCTCGCTTCTCGCTTGGAAGGAATACCCGGTTAACCGGGTATTCCTGCACTTCTCGGGCGTTGCAACACCCCGGAAGTGCAGGAATTGCCCGATAAGTTCGATGAAATGCGCCGCGCCGGCCCCCACGAACATGTGGGGGCCGGCGCGTTGAGAGCTACTTGTTGCGCTTGCCGAAGCGAGCCTCGAAGCGAGCCACGCGACCGCCGGTGTCGAGGATCTTCTGCTTGCCCGTGTAGAACGGGTGGCAGTTGGAGCACACGTCGGCGCGGATGGCGCCCTCGGCCACGGTGCTGCGGGTGGTGAACGAGTTTCCGCAGGTGCAGGTGACCTGGGTCTCGACGTAAGTCGGGTGGATGTCGGTCTTCATGAGGTTCCTCTCAAGACATTGGGTTCCGGGTCGCCACCGCAGGTTGCGGGACGTGAACCGGCACCGAGGATTCAGTGTATGTGAACGCCTGGGGCCGCCAATAATTCCCGGCGGCCCCAGGACGCACATCGCACTCCGCGCTTCGCGCGGTCACTCCCTCGCTCGGCGCGAGCGGACGAGCAAGCTCGCCGCTCGACCTCGCTACGGTCGTCTCAGCTCTTGGCGACCTCGTTGAGGAGCACCATGTTGGTGGCGGACCCGGTGACCTTGTCGACCAGGACCGAGGCGGCCTTGGCACCGTCGAGCGTGGCCAGCGAGGCGCGCAGCTTGCGGACCGCGTCGCCCTCGCCACCGGCGAAGAGCAGGTCGTCGCGGCGGGTGCCGGAGGCGTTGACGTCGACGGCGGGGAAGATCCCGGCCTCGGCGTACTCCTCGCTCAGGCGCAGCTCGGAGTTGGCGGTGTCCTTGAACGCATCGAAGATGATCTCGTCGGTCTTGGAACCGGTCTCGACCGCAGCCGTGGCCAGGATGGTCAGCGAGCCGCCGTCCTCGACGTTGCGGGCCGCACCGAAGAACCGCTTGGTCGGGTAGAGCGCCGCGGAGTCGACGCCGCCACCGAGGATCCGGCCCGACGCCGGGACGGAGAGGTTGTACGCCTTGCCCAGGCGGGTCAGGCCGTCGAGCAGGACGACCACGTCGTGGCCGAGCTCGACCAGGCGCTTGGCCCGCTCGATGGCCAGCTCGGCGACCACGGTGTGGTCGGCGGGCTGACGGTCGAAGGTGGAGGCGATGACCTCGCCCTTGACGCTGCGCTCGAAGTCGGTGACCTCCTCCGGGCGCTCGTCGACGAGGACCACCATCAGGTGGCACTCGGGGTTGTTGGCGGTGATCGCCCCGGCGATCGCCTGCAGGACGGTCGTCTTGCCCGCCTTCGACGGCGAGGCGATCAGGCCCCGCTGGCCCTTGCCGATCGGCGAGATCAGGTCGATGATCCGCCCGGTGACCGGGTCGGAGCCGCCCTCGAGGCGGAGCCGCTGGTCGGGGTGGACCGGGGCGAGCTTGTCGAACTCGACGCGGTGCCTGGCGACCTCGGGGTCGGCACCGTTGACCGAGTCGATGCGCACCATCGGGTTGTACTTCTCCTTGCGCTCGCCCTCGCGGGGCTGGCGCACCTGGCCGACGATCGCGTCGCCACGGCGCAGGCCGAGGCGCTTGACCAGCGACAGGGAGAGGTAGACGTCGTCCGGTCCGGGCAGGTAGCCCGAGGTGCGGACGAAGGCGTAGTTGTCGAGTACGTCCAGGATGCCCGCCGCAGGCACGAGCACGTCGTCCTCGAGGACGGTCGTGTCCGGCTCGCCGCGGCCCGGGCGGTTGCGGTCGCGGTCGCGGCCACGGCGGCGGCGGTTGCGGCGGCTGCCACCCTCGCCGTCGTCATCGCCCGCGTCGTCGGCCGAGTCGGCCGGCCGCTCCTTCTGGGCGTCCTCGTTCTTCTTCTCGGCGGCAGGCTGGCCGGCCTTGGCCGGACCCTTGCTCTGGCCACCACCGGCGGGCTGACCGGACTGACCGGACTGACCGGACTGACCGCCCTGGCCACCCTGACCGCCCTGGCCCTGGCCGCCGCTCTTGTTCTGGTTCTGGTTGCGCTGGCGACGCGGGCGCTGGGCGCCCTCGTTACCGGCGTCAGCAGCCTCGGCGGACTTCTCCGCGGGCTTCTCGGCCTTCTCGGCCGGCTTCTCTGCGATCTTCTCCGCAGGCTTCTCAGCGGCAGGCTTCTCGGCAACAGGCGTCTCGGCGGCGGCAGGCTTCTCGGCCCGCTCCGCCGGCGCCGACTGCGCCCGGCTGCTCTGTGCAGCCTTGATCGCGTCGATCAGCTGGGCCTTCTTCATCGAGTTCGCCCCGGTGATACCCATACCGTTCGCCATCGCCTTGAGATCGGCGAGGAGCATTCCGCCAAGGCCACCGCGCTTCTTCGGGGCTCCGTTCGGCTCCGGCGCAGTGGATTCCATGGTTTCAGTCACGTGAGTCCTTTCCCACGTATCGCCGATCGGCGTACGACGCCGACGGCTCGTTTGTCAGAACCCCTGACGCACCGATGCGCGCCAAACGAAGTGGCACGGCACGAAAGGGGGATAGCACTTCCGCGGGCCTGAACGGCCCAACGGATGTATCCCCAGGCTAACACGCATGGCACCCCTCACAGCAGGGGCCCGGAACGCGGGTCAGAGGATGCGTACGCCGTCCATGTCGACGCTCAGCGCATGACACGCCCAGCCCTCGGGACAGCGGGCGGCGAGCTTGGTGGTCTCGGCGGACTCGACCCCGCTGCTGAACGCCAGGACCGTGGGCCCGGCGCCGGAGACGATCGCAGCGACGCCGTCGGCGCGCAGCTCGTCGACCAGGGCGAGCGACTCCGGCATGGCGGGTCGGCGGTACTCCTGGTGCAGGAAGTCGCGGGTGGCGCGGTGCAGGTGTTCGGGCGCATCGCTCAAAGCCGCGACCAGCAGGGCCGTACGCCCCGCATCGGCCGCCGCGTCGGAGTGCGGGACGGTGTCGGGCAGCAGCCCGCGGGCGGCCTTGGTCTCGACGCCGGTCGCGGGGACGAAGACCACGACGCTGACCCTCGGGTCGACGGCGGTGCGGACAGCAAAGAAGCCGTCGTCGTCGCCCGCAATCGTGAAGCCGCCGTGGAATGCGGGAGCCACGTTGTCGGGGTGGCCCTCGATCTCGGCGGCCTTCTGGAACAGGGTGTCGTCGTCGAGGATCAGCTCGCCCCCGGCGACCAGGCCGCGAGCGAGCACGAGGCCGCCGATGATCGCGGCCGAGGACGAGCCCAGGCCACGCGCGTGCGGGATCCGGTTGCGGCAGTGCAGCTGCAGACCGGCCGGCTGCTTGCCGATGATCTCGAAGGCGGCCCGCATGGAGCGTACGACGAGGTGGGACTCGTCGAGCGGGACCGTGCCCTCACCCGCACCCTCGACGGTGACCTCCAACGTCCCGCCCGGCACGACCTCGCCGGTGAGCTCGTCACGCAGGTCGAGCGCCAGCCCCAGCGAGTCGTAGCCGGGGCCGAGGTTGGCGGAGGTGGCCGGGACGGTGACGGTCACCGGGCCTTCTACGAACGTCATCGGTGCTACACGAGCCCGGCTGCGGCCGCCGCGGCCTCGAGATCGGCGTCGATGATGGTCTCGGGCAGCTCACCGAAGAACTCCAGCGCGGTGGCGGTGTCCTTGAGGCCGTGGCCGGTGACGGTGATGACCGTGGTGGCTCCGGCGTAGGTCTCCCCCGCCTCGAGGTCGGCGAGGAGCCCGGCGACACCGGCCGCCGAGGCGGGCTCGACGAAGACGCCGTCGTTGCGGGCCAGCAGCGACTGGGCGGAGAGGATCTGCTCGTCGGAGAGCGCGCGGAAGCGGCCACCGGACTTGGCGGCCGCGGCCTCGGCGAGCTGCCACGAGGCCGGGTTGCCGATGCGGATCGCGGTCGCCTTGGTCTCGGGGTGCTCGACGGGGTGGCCGAGCACGAGCGGCGCGGCGCCCTCGGCCTGGAAGGCGCGCATGACCGGGGTCTTGGTGGCGTGGCCGGCCGCTGCGTACTGCTCGTAGCCGAGCCAGTAGGCGGAGAGGTTGCCGGCGTTGCCGATGGGCATGAGGTGGTAGTCGGGGGCGTCGCCCAGGCGGTCGACGACCTCGAAAGACGCCGTCTTCTGGCCCTCGAGACGGACCGGGTTGACGGAGTTGACCAGCGCGACCGGGTAGCTGTCGGCGAGGGCGCGGGAGAGCTTGAGGCAGTCGTCGAAGTTGCCGCGTACCTTGACCACCTCGGCACCGTGGACCAGCGCCTGGGCCATCTTGGCGGCACTGATCTTGCCGTTGGGGACGAGCACGACGGGCGTGATCCCGGCCTTGGCTGCGTACGCGGCCATCGAGGCCGACGTGTTGCCGGTCGAGGCGCAGACCACTGCCTTGGCGCCCTCGTGGACGGCGACGGAGATCGCCGCCGTCATACCGCGGTCCTTGAACGAGCCGGTCGGGTTCTGGCCCTCGACCTTCAGCCAGACCTCACCCTTGGTGGCACCGGAGAGCCACTCGGAGTGGACCAGCGGGGTGCCGCCCTCACCGAGCGTGACCGCCGGGGTGTCCTGGGGGATGTCGAGGAGGGTTCGATACTCCTCGATCACACCGCGCCATTGGCTAGTGGTCATCAAACTGCTCCTTCTACGCGCATCACCGAGGCGACGTCGCGGACGTACTCCATCTCGCGCAGGTGCTGCACGGTCGCCGCGAGCGCGGCATCGGGGGCCTCGTGGGAGACGACGACGAGCTGGGCGTCCTCTCCCCTGCCTTCTTGGCGTACGGCCTTGATCGAGACGCCGTGCTCGGAGAAGGCGGTCGCGACGGCGGCGAGCACGCCGGCCTTGTCGGCCACGTCGAGGCTGACGTGGTAGCGGGTGACGGTCTCGCCCATCGGGCGCACAGCGCGGTCGGCGTAGGCGGACTCGCCGAAGGCACGGGCGCCGAGGACCTTGTTGCGGGCGATCGTGACCAGGTCGCCCAGGACGGCGCTCGCGGTGGGATCCCCGCCCGCGCCCTGGCCGTAGAACATCAGGTCGCCGGCCGAGGCGGACTCGACGAAGACGGCGTTGTAGGCGCCGCGTACGGTCGCCAGCGCGTGGGTGCGCGGGATCATCACCGGGTGGACCCGGACCGAGACGTCGTCGTCCTCGAGCTCGGCGATCGCGAGCAGCTTGACGACGCTGCCCATGGCCTTGGCCGAGGCGACGTCGCCGGCGGTCACCTCGGTGATGCCCTCCCGATAGACGTCGCTGGCGGTCACCCGGGTGTGGAAGGCGAGGCTCGCCAGGATGGCGGCCTTGGCGGCGGCGTCGAAGCCCTCGACGTCGGCGGTCGGGTCGGCCTCGGCGTAGCCCAGCTCCTGGGCCTCGGCGAGAGCCTCCTCGAAGCCCGCACCGTAGGTGTCCATCTTGTCGAGGATGTAGTTGGTGGTGCCGTTGACGATGCCCATCACCTTGGTGACGTGGTCACCGACGAGCGAGTCGCGCAGGGGGCGCAGGATCGGGATCGCGCCGGCGACCGCGGCCTCGTAGTAGAGGTCGGTGCCGGCCTTCTCGGCGGCCTCGTAGAGCGTCGGGCCGTCCTCGGCGAGCAGCGCCTTGTTGGCGGTGACGACGCTGGCGCCGCTCTCCAGCGCCTCGAGAATGAGACCGCGGGCCGGCTCGATGCCGCCGATCACCTCGACCACGAGGTCGACGTCGTCGCGGGCGACCAGGCCCTGGGCGTCCGTGGTGAGCAGCTCCGCGGGCACCTCGACGTCGCGCGGGGCGTCGAGGCGGCGTACGGCCACGCCCCTGATCTCCAGCGGCGCACCCACTCTGGCGGCGAGATCCGCATCGCCCTCGAGCAGGAGCCGGACCACCTGGGACCCCACCACACCGCAGCCGAGGACGGCGACGCCCAAGGGATCGACGGCGTGCGCGGTCGTCTTGTTGCTGCTCACGCGCCAAGGGTATCCGGGACAGGCTCCGGGGTCCGACTTCCGCTCTAGGCGCGGACACCTCCGCCGGGTTTCGGCTCAGGTCAGCAGTACGACCTTGCCGGTGGTCTCCCGGGCCTCGAGCGCACGATGGGCGGCTGCCGCCTCGGCCAGCGGGAAGGCGGAGCCGACGTACGGCCTGCGGGTGCCGTCCGCGGCAGCCTCGAGCGAGGCCTGCTCGAACTCCTTGATCCGGCCCTGGACCCAGGGGCCGAGGATGTCGATGATCTTCGCGGCGCCTTCGTAGCCGTCCTGGTCGCCGGAGAATCTGACCATCCGCCCGTCCGGCTCGAGGTGGGCGTAGACCTGCCTGGGTACGTCACCGCCGAGCCCGTCGAGGAGGACCGTGATCCGGGGCTCCTCGGCGCGAAGCCGCTCGAGCCAGCCGTCCGTGCGGTAGTCGATCGCGGTCTGCGCGCCGAAGCCGCGGGCGATCTCGAGCTTGGCGTCCGAGCCCGCGAGCCCGACCGCGCGGGCGCCCGCGTTGCGGATGCCCTGGAGCAGGATCGCGCCCATGCCACCGGCGGCCGAGGTGACCACGACGACGTCGTCGGGCGTGATCTGGGCGGCCTCGAGCACCGCGGCCGAGGTGCGACCGGTGCCGATCGCGGCCACGGCCTCGGCCGACTTCAGCCCGTCGGGACGTCGGTAGAGCTGGGTCTCGGCGGCGACCGCGAGCTCGGCGTAGCCGCCGCTGCTTCCCGGGCCGAGATGCGCGACGACCCTCGCGCCCCGCCAGGTCTCGTCGACGCCCTCACCGAGCTCATCGACCACGCCGGCGACCTCGCGGCCGGGAGTCATCGGGAGCTCCGGTCGCGGCATCGTCGGCGGCAGGTCGCCTGCTCGGATCGAGGTGTCGAGACGGTGGATGCCCGCGGCCTCCACCCTGATGAGTACCTGGCCCGGACCTGGTGTCGGGTCGGGCACCTCCTCGAGTCGCAGGGCCTCCGGGCCGCCGAACTCGTGCTGTCTGATCGCTCGCATGAGTCGAGTCAACATGCTCAAGCTCACTTGAGGTCAAGGGCTTTCCCCAAGCCTTGGATCAGCTCAGCCGTCAGGCGAGCTCCGGGATCGGCCGCAGCACCGCGGCGACATCACGCGCCAGACGTACGCGACGGAGCAGCTCCTCCGCGTCCGGCTCCACGTCGGTGGTGACGGTGATGGCGTCGTTGCGGGCGACCACCCACAGCCGCTCGTCGACCACGTGGCTGGCGAACCGGGACAGCGAGCGTGCATGCTCCTCGTCGGCGGCGATGACGGCACCGTCGGGGGTGGTCACGTTGGTCTTGGCGCGGAACTCCGGCGGGAAGAAGATCGGCGTGGGCACCCGGCCGGTGCCGGTGTTGCCCGAACCCGGCGAGAGCCCGATCATCGCGGCCGTCTTCGGCAGGTGGGCGGGGACCCGCACCACCACCCAGCGCGCCGGACGCCAGGGCCCCTTCCCGGGGGACGCCTTGCCGTGCCAGTACTCGACCAGGATCCCGTCGCAGGTGCCGTCGACGACGAGGTCGCAGCGCTCGGCGCGTACGTCCGGCCCCAGCACCTCCCACCGCACCGGCCGCTGCGCGGCAGCCTTGCCGGTCACCACCGTCCAGCCGAAGGTCTGGGCCGCTCGGGACACGCTGTCCCGCCGCTCCTTCGTCAGCCGGGCGACAGACGCTCGCGGCACCTGGGACGGCGTCGCGAGCGGTCTCTCTGAGTAGACCCCCCTCGGCATGCGCCCCATCGTAGGCTCACGGACCCAGGGATTTCGGGAAGGCGAAACCGAATTTCGTACGCCACGCGGTTTGATGGGTGCGTGCTGTTCCCCAACGCCGACCTCGAGCGCATCCGCACCGGCGAGGTCGACCTCGCCTTCCGCCGCTGGAAACGTCCGATGCATGTCGCCGGCGGCAGCCAGCGCACCCGGATGGGCGTGGTCGAGTTCGTCTCCGTCTCGCCGGTGTCCTGCGACACGCTGACCGACGAGGACGCCCGCCGGGCCGGCACGACCCTGGACGACCTGCTCGCCTTCCTGTCCCGCAAGGACGGCGAGGTCTACCGGATCGAGATGCGCTATGCCGGCGAGGACGAGCGGGTCGCGCTGCGTACCAAGCGCCCGGGAAAGACCGAGACCGCCGCGCTCGTCGCGAAGCTGGCCGACATGGACCGGCGCAGCCGCCGCGGCCCGTGGACGCGGGAGCACCTGGAGCTCATCGAGGCTCGGCCCGGTGAGCTGGCCGAGACCATCGCGGCCTCGATCGGGCGGGAGAAGAAGCCGTTCAAGGCCGACATCCGCCGGCTCAAGGAGCTCGGTCTCACCGAGTCCCTCCCCGTCGGCTACCGCCTCTCACCGCGTGGGCGCGCGGTCCTCCGGGCCTTGCGGGCGTGAGCCCGATCAGCCGAGATCGGTCGCGAAGAGGTCGTCCTCGGTCTCGCGCCGGACGATCACGCGGGACTCACCGTCGCGGACCGCGACGACCGGCGGCCGCAGGGCGTGGTTGTAGTTGGAGGCCATCGAGCGGCCGTAGGCGCCGGTGCCGGGGACCGCGATCAGGTCGCCGGGAGCGATGTCGGCAGGCAGGAACTCGTGCTTGACCACGATGTCGCCGGCCTCGCAGTGCTTGCCGACGACGCGGCCGAGCACGGGCCCGGCGGACGAGGACCGGCCGGCGAGGGTGGCGGAGTAGTCGGCGTCGTAGAGAGCCGTGCGGATGTTGTCGCTCATCCCGCCGTCGACGCTCACATAGGTGCGGGTGACGCCGCCGTCGAGGGCGACCTCCTTGACCGTGCCGACCGTGTAGACGGTGCACATCGAGGGGCCCACGATGGCGCGGCCCGGCTCGATCGAGAGGTGCGGCACCGCGAGGCCGAAGCCACGGCACTCGTGCTCGACGATCGCGGTGAGCTCCTCGGCCAGGGCCTTGGGCGTCGAGGGGTCGTCCTGGGTGGTGTAGGCGATGCCGAAGCCACCACCGAGGTCCATCTCGGGAAGCTCGGTGCCGAGCTCGTCGCGGATCCGCGCCTGCAGCGCGAGCACCCGCCGGGTGGCGACCTCGAAGCCGGAGGAGTCGAAGATCTGGGAGCCGATGTGGGAGTGGAGCCCGCGCATCTCGACGTTCGGGGCCTCCAGCAGCCGGCGTACGGCCTCGAAGGCGTCGCCGGAGGAGATCGAGAAGCCGAACTTCTGGTCCTCGTGGGCGGTGGCGATGTATTCGTGGGTGTGGGCCTCGACGCCGGCGGTCACCCGTACCATCACCCGGGCGGTGATGCCGGTCTCGGCGGCGATCGCGGCGACCCGCTCGACCTCGTCGAAGGAGTCGACGATGATCCGTCCGACGCCCGCGACGATCGCCCGGCGCAGCTCCATCGGGGTCTTGTTGTTGCCGTGGTAGCCGATCTTCGCCGGGTCGACCTCGGCGCGCAGCGCGACCGAGAGCTCACCGTTGGAGCAGACGTCGAGGCAGAGCCCCTCCTGCGCCACCCAGCGCGCGACCTCGGTGCACAGGAACGCCTTGCCGGCGTAATAGACGTCATAGCCCGTGAAGGCGTCACGGAACGCGCGGGCGCGCTCGCGGAAGTCGGCCTCGTCCAGGACGTACGCAGGGGTGTTGATGTTCGCGACCAGGTCGGGCACCGCGACGCCCCCGACGGTGAGGACACCGTCGGTCTTCTCGGCCGTCGCCGACCACAGTGCCGGCACGAGCGCGTTGACGTCGTCGGGGGTCTTCAGCCATACCGGGGAGGTGCCGGTGAACGAACCCGGCGATGCGTGGGACGACATCACATACGCTCCGGGGCCGAGACGCCGAGCAGACCGAGGCCGTTGGCGAAGACAGTGCGGGCGGCGGAGACGAGTGCCAGCCGGGCCAGGTTGACGGGCGCGACCGGCTCGTCGCCCTTGGGCAGCATGCGGCAGTCGTCATCGTCGTACCAGCGGTGGAAGATCCCGGCGGTGTCCTCGAGGTAGCGGGCGACGCGGTGCGGCTCGCGCAGCTCGGCGGCGGTCGCGACCACGCGGGGCAGCTCGGCCAGCGCACGCAGCAGCTCGCCCTCGCGCTCGTGGGTGAGCAGCTCCGGCTCGAAGGTGTCGAGGTCGATCGCCATGCCCAGGTCGGCCGCGTTGGCCATCATCCGGCAGGTGCGCGCGTGGACGTACTGCACGTAGTAGACCGGGTTGGCGCTGTCGGCCTTGGCCCACAGGTCGAGGTCGATGTCGATGTTGGAGTCGCTGGAGTAGCGCGCCAGCGCGTAGCGGGCCGCGTCCACCCCGATCGCCTCGACGATGTCGTCGATGGTGACCACGGTGCCGGCACGCTTCGACATCCGCATCGGCTGGCCGTCCCTGAGGAGGTTGACCATCTGGCCGATCAGGATCTCGAGGTTCTCGTGGGGCGTGTCACCGAAGGCGGCGCACATCGCCATCATCCGGCCGACGTAGCCGTGGTGGTCGGCACCCAGCATGATGAAGCACCGGTCGAAGCCGCGCTCGCGCTTGTCGAGGTAGTAGGCGAGGTCGCCGGAGAAGTAGGCCCCGTTGCCGTCGGCCTTGATGACGACGCGGTCCTTGTCGTCACCGAACTTCTCGGTCGCCAGCCAGATCGCGCCGTCCTTCTCGTAGACGTTGCCGAGCTCGCGGAGCTTCTCGATGGCGCGCTCCACGGCTCCGGACTTGTGGAGGTTGTCCTCGTGGAAGTAGACGTCGAAGTCGACGTTGAAGTCGTGCAGGCTCTGCTTGATCTCGGCGAACATCAGCTCCACGCCGATCGACCGGAAGACCTCCTGCGGGTCGTCACTCTCGAGCGCGTTCGACTCCTTGGCGAGGACCTGCTTGGCGATCTCCTCGATGTACGCCCCGCCGTAGCCGTCCTCGGGCACCGGCTGGCCCTGGGCCCACGCCAGGAGCGAGCGCGCGAAGCGGTCGATCTGGCCGCCGTGGTCGTTGAAGTAGTACTCCCGGGTGACCTCGGCGCCGGACGCCTCCAGGACACGACCGAGCGCGTCCCCGACCGCGGCCCAGCGGACACCACCGAGGTGCAGCGGGCCGGTCGGGTTGGCGGAGACGAACTCCAGGTTGATGTTGTGGCCCTTGAAGGCCTCGTTGTTGCCGTACGCGGCCCCGGCGGCGACGATCTCGCCCGCCACCTTGCCCTGGGCACCGGCCTCGACGGAGATGTTCAGGAAGCCCGGACCGGCGATCTCGACGTCCGCGATCCCGTCGGTCGCCTTCAGCTTCTCGGCAACCTGCTCCCCCAGCGCCCGCGGGTTCATCCCCGCCTTCTTGGCCAGCTGCAGCGCCACGTTGGTGGCGTAGTCGCCGTGGCCCTTCTGCCGGGGTCGCTCCACCGTGACAGTGCTCGGAACGCCGTCAGGAAGAGAGATCGCACCCTCATCGACGAGCGCGGTGAGGACATCGACGACCGCGGTGGAAAGCTGCTCAGGAGTCACGAGGTCCAGCGTATAAGCGCCAGTCGGTTTCACCGTTATCCGTCCCAGCCTGTAGGGTTCCATTCGCACTGCTCGAGCAGCGCATCGCCTCCGTAGCTCAGGGGATAGAGCGCCGGTTTCCGGTACCGTAGGCCGCAGGTTCGATTCCTGCCGGGGGCACAGATGAGACCGCTGGGTGACCAGCGGTTTCTCTCATTTTCGACCGATAACCGGCAGCGGACGAGGCCGCCGGCATGCCAGTCTGTGGCCAGTATGGACAAGACAGACGTACGCCGCTCCAAGCGGCTCTCACAGGTGCTGAGGCACCGCCCCGAGTCGGTGGGCATCGAGCTGGACCCACGCGGCTGGGTCGATCTGCCCTCCCTCCTCGACGCTCTCGCCGCCAACGGCTCCCCGATGACTCGCGATGACATCGATCGAGTCGTACGCGGCAACGACAAACAGCGCTTCGAGGTCGACGCGACACTCGACCGGATCCGGGCGAGGCAAGGACACACCGTCGAGGTCGACCTGGACCTCACTCCCTCCGAACCGCCGGCGGTGCTCTACCACGGCACGCCACGCGCCAACATCGAGTCGATCCTCGCCTCCGGCCTCGACCGGCGCCGGCGCCATCACGTCCACCTCTCTCCCGACCGCGAGACCGCAGAGCGCGTCGGTGCCCGCCGCGGCGACTTCGTCGTCTTCCACGTCGACGCGGCCACGATGCATGCCGACGGGCTCACCTTCTGGCGCACCGACAACAACGTCTGGCTGACGGACGCAGTGCCCTCGTCCTATCTCGCACCAGATCTCTGACGCACCTGTCGCTCATCGCCCCTCGGCAAGGGTGTGCGCGACGAGGGCGTTGGCGTGACCGTGGCCGAGGGCGTACTCGGTCTTCAGATGCGTCACGAGCTCCATGTGCTTGGTGATCCCGCTGTCGCGGATGATCTGCTGCCACTCCGCGATCGGGCGGCCGTACTTCTTCTCGATGGACGGGAAGTAGGCGGCGGGGCCCTTCACCTGGTCGGTCATCTCTGGTCTCCTTGGGTAAAGCGTGGCGACGATCGCCACACGCCTACGCGTCGAACCGAGCATGACCGCTTCGACACGGACCACAACAGAAATTCGGGAGACCCACGTGACCAGCTATCCCCCAGCCCCTTGGCACATGCACGGATCGATGTGGCTCTCGGTCTACCGGCTCGCCCACGACGTCGACGAGCTGCGCCCGAAGGGCATCTACGCCGTCGCTCTGGTCGACTACACCGAGCCGAGCCCGCTGACCTACCACGAGCTCCTCTCCGCCCGGGTGATCACCGCGTCCAACGGGAAGAAGGCGGTGAGTGTCGTCGACATCTGGGTGGACTCCCCCGACTCCGTGGCCGGCGGGCGTACGTTGTGGGCGATCCCGAAGGGGTTGGCCAAGTTCAGCGGAGGTTCGTCCACCAAGGGGCCGCTGGCGACCCACACCTGGGAGGCGAGCTCCGACGACGGTCCCATCGCGACGGCGAAGTTCAACGATGTCACCCAGCTCGCCCCGCGCGTGCCGATGCAGGGCAACGTCGAGCAGCCCGGCATCGAGGAGCACCCCGACACCGCCTGGCTCACCATGAAGGGCCGCGCCAAGCTCCTGCCCGCGCACGGCACCTGGGTCTTCGACCCCGACGGCCCGCTCGCCTACCTCCGCGACGCCACCAAGCTCGGCTCCTTCCGCGGCAAGGGCTTCGAGATCGACTTCGGCTGACCAGAAGTGTCGGTGGTCGCGAGTAGCGTCGATGGGCATGAATGCACTCCACATCGACTACCTCGAGCTCGCGGTCACCGACCTCCCGAGCTCCCGCACCTTCTACGAGTCCGCCTTCGGCTGGTCCTTCAACGACTACGGCGGGATGTACGCCGGGATCGTCGGGCCCGACGGCAAGGACGAGAACGGCGGGATGTACGCCTCCGAGACCCCCGTCGCCCCGCTTCCGCTGATCCGCACGGCCGACCTGGAAGCCGCGGTAGCGGCCGTCGAGAAGGCCGGCGGCACGATCACCGAAGCGCCCTACGACTACCCCGGCGGGCGTCGGTTCATCTTCACCGACCCGTCCGGAAATCGGCTCGGGGTCTACCAGCCCGCTGAATAGCCCCTATACCTAAGGCTCGACCGGATTACCCGGACCGCCCTAGACTCCGACCGCATGACCGACGCTACGCCGGCTCTGCTCGCGTATCTGTCCCGGTGGCTCGATGAGTCCCAGGGCGATCGCGACGCCGAAGCCGTTCTCTGGGGGAGAGTCGCGAAGGTGACCGAAGAGGCAGGCGAAGCCATCGCCGCACTCATCGGAGCCACCGGCCAGGATCCCCGACTGAATCCATTCTTGGGCATCACCCACGGCTACGACGACGTCGTCGATGAGCTCCTCGATGTTGCGATCACCGCGGTCGAGCACATGGCCGGCGCCGAGCGCGCCGGCGCTCCGACCTAGGTCGAGCCCTTCGACAAGCTCAGGAGAGTCCTCAGGACTTCCGCTTCGCGGCCTTCCGCTGAGCGCGAAGCCTGCGCTCCTCGGCGTACATCGCCTCGGCCTCCTCGAGCGTGGGGGCCGAGCCGCCGTACGCCTTCGGCAGCCACCACGAGCCCGGGGGCTGCTCCTCGGCGGGGTGCGCCTTGATCAGCCGGTCGAGCATGGCCTCCATCTGCGCCTTGAGCGCAGCGGTCTCGGCGGCAGGGTCCTCCCCGGTCACCGGCAGCGGCGGGCCGATCTCGATCCCGATCGTCTTGTGGCGCGACAGGTCGACCTTCTGTCCCTTGGTCATGATCCGCTGGGTGCCCCACAGCACGACGGGGATCAGCGGGACCCCGGCGTCGGCGGCGATGCGTACGGTGCCGGTCTTGAGGTCCTTGATCAGGAACGAGCGCGAGATCGTGGCCTCGGGGAAGATGCCGACGACCTCACCGTCCTGGAGGTACTCGACGGCCTTCTTCATCCCGGCCGCGCCGTAGCTGCGGTCGATCGGGATGTGGTGGAACGAACGCATCACCGGGCCGCCGACGGGGTGGTCGAAGACCTCCTTCTTGGCGATGAACCGGGTCAGCCGGCCGCGCTCCGCTCCGGGGAACCCGGCCATGACGTAGTCGACGAAGGAAAGGTGGTTGACCGCCAGCAGGGCACCACCCGACTCGGGGATGTGCTCCGCGCCGGTCATGTTGATCTTGATGTCGCCGAGCTTGAACCAGGTGCGAGCCGCGGCGATCGTGACCGGATAGCTGATGTCCATGGGCGAATCGTGTCACGTCGGCTTGAACGCCGCCCGACTAGCCTCGCCGGTGTGAGCACCCTTTACGTGACGACCACCGACGGGCTCCGACTGGCCGTCACCGACTTCGGGTCTCCCGGCGACACCCGCCCGACGCTGGTCTGCGTCCACGGCTACCCCGACAACGCCAGCGTCTGGCTCCCGTTGGTGAGGATCCTCGGCAGCGAGCTGCGGATCGTGACCTACGACGTACGCGGCCACGGCAGCTCACAGGCACCGGCCAAGCGCGAGGGCTATCTGATCGAGCAGCTCAACGCGGATCTGCAGTCCGTCATCGACGCGGTCAGCCCGTCGACGCCGGTGCACCTGCTCGCCCACGACTGGGGCTCGACCCAGACGTGGGAGGCGGTCGCCGGCAACGTGCCATCCGAGCGGATCGCGTCGTTCACCTCGATCTCGGGGCCGAGCCTCGACCAGACCGGGGCCTGGCTGCGTACGCCGGCACGGACCGCCCGCGGCGTCCTCGAGCGTCTCAAGCAGGGCGCCGAGTCGACCTACATCGGGTTCTTCCAAGCCCCGCTGCTACCCGAGCTCGCGTGGCGCTCCGGGTTCCTCGACCGGATCGTCGGCGGCTCGGCCGTGGACCGCACCCAGGCCGACCGGATCAACGGCCTCGAGCTCTACCGCGCCAACGCGATCGCCCGGATGGGGCACCCTCAGCCACGACCGGTCACCGTCCCGGTCCAGGTCATCGCCCCGACCGGTGACGTCTACGTCAGCCGGGCGCTGGCGACCGAGGCCCCGCAGCCGTACGTCGCGGACCTGACGATCCGCGAGGTCGCCGGCTCACACTGGGTGGTCGCCGATCATCCCGAGCGGATCGCCCCGTTGGTGCGCGACTTCGTCGCCGCGCACCAGTGACTCAGCCGCGGCAGCCGCGGTTGAGCCGGCCGTCGTTGCGCGCGTCGTTGCCCATCGCCCGGGCCGCCCCGACGTTGGGGAAGACGACGCTGGCAGCGCCGGCGTTGCCGATCCCACCGGGAACGACGCAGGTGCGGATCTTGCCCGGGTTGATCGCGGCGACGGCATTGGCGAGCTGGTAGAGGTCGCGGCCGGAGAGGCCGGTGGTGTGCATCTTCTTCATCACCAGCGAGACGCCCTTGGCCTTGAAGCCGATGTCGTACTGCCGGGCGACGATCTTGCGGTGGATGCCGCGGATGACGCGGGACTGGTTGGCCGAGCGGTCGAAGTCACCGCCGGGCAGCGTCTTGCGGGCCCGCGCGAAGTCGACCGAGTGCGGGCCGCTGATGTGGATCCGGCCCTTCTTGAAGCCGTAGCGCGCGACGTACGGATCGCTGAAGGCACGCGGGTTGTCGACGTCGACGCCGCCGATCCCGATCACCATGTCGCTCATGCCGGAGAAGGAGGTGACGAAGACGTACTGCGGCTGTACGCCGACCAGGTTGCCGACGGCGCGGCCCATCAGCTTCGGGCCGCCGTAGAGCAGCGCCGAGTTGATCTTGTCGCGCCCGTGGCCGGGGATGTTGACGTAGGAGTCGCGCGGGATGCTGATGTCGGTCGCATAGCCCGACGACGGGTTGAAGCCGATCAGGTGCAGCGCGTCGCCGCGGCTGCGGGTGACCTTCTGGCCGGGGCGGGCGTCCGAACCGACGGCGAGGACCCAGATCGTGCCGCCCTTGCGGGTGAACTTGGCAACGTCGAGACCCTTGGCCCACTTGGTCGCGATCAGCTCCGCGCGCGGCTCGGCAACCTCGGCGTCGGGCACCAGGACCGCGGTCAGCGCGAGCACCACGCCCAGCGCGAACGTGGTCAGGAGGCGGCGGCGTACGAGCGTCGTGATGCTGCTCATGACTTGTCTCCCGAGGGGCTCGGCGAGGTGGACGGCGCCGAGGACGGGTCCGGCGCCAGCTTCTCCTCGCGGGTGATGTTGAAGCCGAAGACGGCCCAGGAGGTCTTGGTCGGCACCATGTCCAGGGTGCCGCGGACGGTCTGGCGTGACTCCCGGTCCCCCGTGGTGTCGTAGACCAGCCGCACGCGGGCGACGGCGCCGACCGGGTAGTTGTTGTTGGCCAGCAGATCGACGTGGACGTCGCTGGCGACGACCTCGACCCCGTCGATGTGAGGAGCGATAGTGGCGTTGCTCATCTGGGTCATCTGCTTGCCCGCCTGGGCGATCGTGACCTTGGAGAAGCCCGGAAAGGACTTCGCGGTGAAGGTCGAGGTCGCGCGCGGGTAGTCACCCCCGACGTACGCAGCCTGCAGCCACCGGTCGACGACCTTGGCCACGTTGGTGGAGACCGCCTGGTGCCGGCTCTTGGGGAACCTGCCCTGCACGTGGACGAGCTTCGCGGCCGACTTCACCGTGGCCGCCGGGGTCGGCGACGGGGACGGCGAGGCGGCCTTCTTGTCGGGCTCGCCACCGCATCCGGTGAGTGCCAAGGTGCTGCTCAGGGCCGCCGCCGTGAGTGCCGTTGCGACGCGCGAAAGGCGCCTCGTACTGCTGCTCGTCATGTGGGGAATCCGCCTCATAGACCTGCTCCGGGACCGGGCCACTGTACGCACACCGACCCGGGTTGCGCGTACACCCGGTCGGTAACGCAAGATGTGGGACGGATTACATCCTGTCCACAGGGAGAACCTGCATCGGGCATTTGCGTGTTCGGGGGGATAGCCTTGCCCGTGGGCAACCCATTTCTTACAGTGCGAAAATTCGGAAGAGGCGAATCAAGCCGTGTCCTCAGGCACCCCGTCCCCCAACACTGCCGACATCCCAGCGGAATTCGGCGCCAACGAGTGGCTGGTCGAGGAGATGTACGACCAGTACACGAAGGATCCCAGCAGTGTTGACCCCGTGTGGGTGAAGTTCTTCGAGACCAACGGACAGCCTGGCGCGTCGCCGAACGGCACCGCCGCCCCGGCGACGCCCGCCGCCGCGCCCGCAGCCAAGGCTCCGGTCTCCCCCGCGCCGGCCACCGCGCCCGCGCCGACCACCCCCGCCTCCGCTGAGGCGCCGGCCGCCAAGGCGGCTCCGGCCCCCAAGGCGAAGCCGCGCCCCGCCGCGCAGGCCGCCGAGCCGGCCAAGGGCACCGCGACGCCCACTCCCAAGGACGCCCCGAAGCCGACCGCAGTCGCCGTCACCGACGAGCCGACCTACACCACCCTTCGCGGCATCCCCGCCGCCACGGCCAAGAACATGGACGTGTCGCTCGCGGTGCCGACCGCGACCTCCGTGCGCAACATGCCGGTCAAGCTGCTGTGGGACAACCGCACGGTCATCAACAACCACCTCAAGCGCGCTCGCGGTGGCAAGGTCTCCTTCACCCACCTCATCGGCTACGCCATCATCAAGGCGATCAAGGCGATGCCGGCGATGAACAACACCTACGCCGAGGTCGACGGCAAGCCGACCCAGGTGACCCCGCCGCACATCAACCTCGGTCTGGCCATCGACCAGCAGAAGAAGGACGGCACCCGCCAGCTGGTCGCACCCTCCATCAAGGGCTGCGAGCTGATGGACTTCGCCGGCTTCTGGACCGCGTACGAGGACATCGTCCGCAAGGCCAAGGACAACAAGCTGTCCATGGCCGACTACTCCGGCACCACGGTCAGCCTGACCAACGTCGGCGGCATCGGCACCAACAACTCGGTGCCGCGGCTGATGCAGGGCCAGGCCGCGATCATCGGTGTCGGCTCGATGGACTACCCGCCCGAGTTCCAGGGCGCCTCCCCCTCGAAGCTCGCCCAGAACGCGGTCTCGCGGATCATGACGATGACCTCGACGTACGACCACCGGGTCATCCAGGGCGCCCAGTCCGGCGAGTTCCTGGCCACCGTCCACCGGCTCCTGCTCGGTGAGAACGACTTCTACGACGAGATCTTCGCGTCGCTGCGGATCCCCTACGAGCCGATCCGCTGGAACCAGGACATCGACACCACCCACGACGACCAGATCTCCAAGCAGGTCAAGGTCGGCGAGATCATCCACGCCCACCGCGTGCGTGGTCACATGATGGCCGACACCGACCCGCTGGAGTACAAGCAGCGTTCGCACCCCGACCTGCAGATCGAGTCGCACGGGCTGACCCTGTGGGACCTCGACCGTGAGTTCCCGGTCGGCTCCTTCGCCGGCGGCCGCAAGCCGTTCATGAAGCTGCGCGAGATCCTCGGTGTCCTGCGTGACTCCTACGTCCGCACCACCGGCATCGAGTACATGCATATCCAGGACCCCGAGCAGCGCCGGTGGATCCAGGACCGCGTCGAGCGGCCCTACGACAAGACCCCGCGCCAGGAGCAGCTCCGGATCCTGTCGAAGCTCAACGAGGCCGAGGCCTTCGAGACCTTCCTGCAGACGAAGTTCGTCGGCCAGAAGCGGTTCTCCCTCGAGGGTGGCGAGACCGCGATCCCGGTCATCGACGAGGTCTGCGAGGCCGCCGCCGAGGCCGGTCTGGACGAGGTCACGATCGGCATGGCCCACCGCGGCCGCCTCAACGTGCTCGCCAACATCGTCGGCAAGTCCTACAACCAGATCTTCCGCGAGTTCGAGGGCAACATCGACCCGCGCACGGTCCAGGGCTCCGGCGACGTGAAGTACCACCTCGGTGCCGAGGGCGAGTTCCTCTCCGACCTGGGCGACACGATCAAGGTCTCCGTCGCCGCCAACCCGTCCCACCTCGAGACCGTCGACCCGGTCCTGGAGGGCATCGCCCGCGCCAAGCAGGACGTGCTCGACCAGGGCGCGGTCTTCCCGGTCCTGCCGCTGCTGGTCCACGGTGACGCCGCCTTCGCCGGCCAGGGTGTGGTCGCGGAGACGCTCAACCTGTCCCAGCTGCGTGGCTACCGCACCGGTGGCACCGTCCACCTGGTCATCAACAACCAGGTCGGGTTCACCACCTCGCCGGGCTCCTCCCGCTCCTCGCTCTACGCCACCGACGTCGCACGGATGGTGCAGGCGCCGATCTTCCACGTGAACGGCGACGACCCGGAGGCCTGCGTGCGCGTCGCGCGGCTCGCCTTCGAGTACCGTCAGGCGTTCAACAAGGACGTCGTCATCGACCTCATCTGCTACCGCCGCCGCGGGCACAACGAGGGCGACGACCCGTCGTTCACCCAGCCGATGATGTACGACCTGATCGAGCAGAAGCGCTCGGTCCGCAAGCTCTACACCGAGTCGCTGATCGGTCGTGGTGACATCACGATCGAGGAGGCGGAGCAGGTGCTGGCCGCCTACCAGGCTCGCCTGGAGCAGGTCTTCACCGAGGTGCGCGAGGCCGACAAGATGCCGCAGGCCTGGGAGACCGTCCCGGACTACCCCGAGAAGCCTGCAGGCGAGACCGTCACCGCGATCACCAACGATGTGCTGAAGCGGATCGCGGATTCGTACGTCACCCCGCCGGAGGGCTTCACCGTCCACCCGAAGGTGATGCCGCAGCTGCAGCGTCGCGCGACCCAGATCACCGACGGCGGCATCGACTGGGGCACGGGCGAGACGCTGGCGTTCGGGTCGCTCCTGATGGACGGGCGCCCGGTGCGTCTGGCCGGTCAGGACTCGCGTCGCGGCACCTTCGTGCAGCGCTTCGCCACCATGATCGACCGCAAGAACGCCGACGAGTGGACGCCGCTCAACAACCTCACCGAGGACCAGGCGAAGTTCTACGTCTACGACTCGCTCCTCTCGGAGTACGCCGCGCTCGGCTTCGAGTACGGCTACTCGGTCGCGCGGCCGGACTCGCTGGTCCTGTGGGAGGCGCAGTTCGGTGACTTCGTCAACGGCGCCCAGTCGGTGATCGACGAGTACATCTCGGCGGGCAAGACCAAGTGGGGCCAGGACTCCGGTGTCGTGCTGCTGCTGCCGCACGGCTACGAGGGCCAGGGTGCCGACCACTCCTCGGCGCGCATCGAGCGGTTCCTCACGCTGTGCGCCGACGAGGCCATGGTCGTGGCGCAGCCGTCCTCGCCGGCGTCGTACTTCCACCTGCTTCGTACGCACACCCTCGGCGCCGAGCACCGGCCGCTGATCGTCTTCACCCCGAAGTCGATGCTGCGCCGCAAGGAGGCCGCCTCCCAGCCGGCCGACTTCACCTCGGGTTCGTTCCAGCCGGTCATCCCCGACACCGAGGCGGACGCCGCGAAGGTCAGCACCGTCCTGCTGGTCTCCGGCCGCCTCACCTGGGACCTCACGGTCGAGCGTAAGAAGCGGGACCGCGACGACGTCGCGATCGTCCGCGTCGAGCAGCTCTACCCGTGGCCGACCGACGAGCTCGCCACCGAGCTCGCGAAGTACCCCAACGCGAAGGTCAAGTGGGTCCAGGACGAGCCCTTCAACCAGGGCCCGTGGCCGAGCTACTACCTCAACGTGGTCCCCGAGCTGGGCCGCGAGGTCGAGCCGATCACCCGCACCGCCTCCTCGACCACCGCCGTCGGCACCATCAAGCGGCACACGGTCGAGCAGAAGGAGCTCATCGACCGCGCCTTCTCCTGATCCCCGGATCGAACCCAATGCCGAGTCGGCGCGTTCTAACGCGCCGACTCGGCGTGGTTTTGGTCCGCGCTTCGCGCGGTAACTCCCTCGCTCGGTGCGCGCGGACGAGCAAGCTCGCCGCTCGACCTCGCTCCGGTCGTCTCAGACGGGGACCGGGACCGGCTCCTCGCTCAGCCCGACCTTGCGGTGCAGGCGCCGCAGCGGCCGCGGCGCCCACCAGGCCGCCTCGCCGAGCACTCGCATGGCTGCCGGGAGCAGGATGCCGCGGATCAGGACGGCGTCGATGAGGATCGCCAGCCCGACCCCGAGGCCGAAGAACTTCATGAAGCTGATGTCGCTGACCATGAACGCGAAGAAGCTGGTCGCGATCAGGGCGGCGGCCGTGGTGACGATCCGGCCGGTGTGGGCCAGCCCCTGCACGACCGCCTCGACGTTGCCGAGACCGCGTCGGCGCATCTCGGTGATCCGGCCGAGCACGAAGACCTCGTAGTCCATCGACAGCCCGAACGCGATCACCAGCAGCAGGACGACCATCGAGACGTTCAGCGGCATCGCGGTGAAGCCGAGCAGATCGGCACCGAATCCCTCCTGGAAGATCAACACGGTGGTCCCGACCGTCGCGCCGAGACCGATGACGTTGAGCACCAGCGCCCGGAGCGGCTGCACCAGGCTGCCGGTGAACAGGAACAGGATCACCACCATCGCGATCGCGAGCCCGCCGGCGGCGTACGGGAGCTTGGCGCCGATCGCGTCGAGCGAGTCCAGCAGCTCCGCGGCGCCGCCACCGACGAGTGCGTCGATCCCGGCTGGTGACGGGACGGCGCGTACGTCGCGGACCAGGTCACGCGCCTCCTCGGACTGGCGGTCGAGCTGGTTGACGACGGCGAGCTCGTCCGCGCCGTCACCGGGCGGGAGGGCCGGTGTCTCCGAGGCGAGGCTGCCGTCGACGTACGTCCCGACGCGGGTGTCGACACGATCGACGTCGTCGACCCGGGAGAGGTCGGCGGCGTACGTCGCCAGACCCTCGTCATCGACGGTCGAGGTGGTCACGACGCGGATGGGGCTGGTGCCGTCGCCGTCGAACTCGTCGCGCAGCAGGTCGCCGGCCTGGCGGCTCCCCGCCGATGCCGGGAGGACGCGGTCGTCTGGGGTGCCGAACTCGATGGCGGCCAGCGGCGCAGCCATCGCGAGCAGGACGGCAACGACGGGGAGCGCGACCCACGGCCGGCTGGTGACGAAGCCGGCCAGTCGGGTCCAGAACGGGGCGGCGCCACCGCGGAGACCGCGGACGCCCGGGACGCGGAGGGCGTCGATCCGGTCGCCCAGCAGGGTGATCGTGGCAGGGAGCAGCACCACCGCGACCACCGCGGTGATCACCATGACCCCGATGCCGGCGTACGCCGAGGAGCGCAGGAAGTAGAGCGGGAAGACGAGCAGCGAGGCCAGTGAGACCGCGACGGTGGTGGCGCTGAAGACGATCGTCCGGCCGGCGGTCTCCACGGCGCGCACGACGGCATCGGCGTGCTCTACTCCAGCGGCTCGTTCCTCGCGGACCCTCGCCACCATCAGAAGGCCGTAGTCCACGGCGAGGCCGAGCCCGAGGCCGGTCGTCAGGTTGAGGGCGTAGATGGAGACGTCGGTGAAGTTGCCGAGCACCGAGAGCTCGGCGAAGGTACCGGCGATGGCGAACCCGCCGACTCCGATGGTGACGAGGGCGGCGACGACGTTGCCGAAGGCGAGGACAAGCAGCGCGATCATCAGCGGGATCGCGATCGCCTCGGCAAGGGCGAGGTCTGCGCCGATCTGGCTGCCGACCTCCTCGAACGTCGCGAGCTGGCCGCCGACGTGGACCGTCGTGCCACCGTCGGTTGCGGTCTCGTCGGTGTAGCGGTCGATCACCGTGGCGGCATCGACCGTGTCCGGGTCCTTCGCGCCGACGGAGATCAGGCCGTGGGTGCCGTCATCGGAGATCATGCCGGGACCGGGGGCGTCGAGGTAGGAGACGACGTCGGTCAGGTCGTCGTCGGCTCGGAGGCGGTCGACGAGTGCCTGAGCGTCCTTCGCGGCGGTGCCCTCGGTCACCGCGCCGTCGGCGGCACTGACGGTCAGGAGGAAGCCGGCCCCGTTGCCGAAGCCCTCCTCCAGCGCGGTGGCCGCGCGGCTGCTCTCCGACGCGGGGTCGTCGAAGCCGGCGTCGTCGAGCTTGCCGAAGGCCGAGGTGGCCAGATAGATCGCGCCGAGCAGGGCGACCAGGCCGATCACCATGACCCGGCGCGGATTTCGCACCACGAGGGTGCCGAGTCGGTGGAACACGATTCCTCCAGAATGAATGTGGGCAGGTGTAAACTTTGTAGGTGTTAACTTTCCCTTTGATGTGGGCAGGTGTCAACATGAATTCCGTGAAACCCTCAGAGAGCTCGGACGAGGGCGCCCGGCCCTACCACCACGGCGACCTCCGGAACGCGCTGGCCGATGCGGCCGCGACGCTGGCCGAGGAAGGTGGCCCGGACGCGGTGACCATCCGGGCCGCGGCCCGCGCGGTCGGCGTGACCCCGACCGCGACCTACCGCCACTTCGCCAACCAGGCCGACCTGCTCGTCGCCGCCAAGCACGAAGCGATGGACCGGCTGGCCGCGACGATCCTCGACCTCCTGGCCGCCGAGAAGCCGGCTCCGCATCCTGCCGAGGCCGCGGTGCAGCGCCTCGCGGCGGCCGGGCGCGGCTACATCCGCTTCGCGCTCGCTCAGCCCGGCCTGTTCCGCACCGCCTTCCTCCGCCCCCACGACGGAGACCCGCACCCGCCTGGGGAGATGTCCGCGATCCTGGCCGAAGCGCCGCCCTATGCCTTCCTCACCACAGCCCTCGACGACCTCGTCGAGGCCGGCTGGCTGGCCCCGGAGCTCCGCCCCGACGCCGAGACGGCTGCCTGGTCCGCCGTCCACGGCCTCGCGGTCCTGCTCATCGACGGGCCCTACCGCACCTGCCCCGACTCCCAGCGTGATCGGCTCATCAACGCCACCCTCGGCATGGTCGTACGCGGCCTCTCCGGAGGCCCAGCCTCCGACGCACCACTGAACGCAGAATGAAAGACTGACGCCATGTACTTCACCGACCGCGGCATCGAGGAGCTCGTCACACGTCGGGGCGACGAGGAGGTCACCCTCGCCTGGCTGGCCGAGCAACTCCAGGCCTTCGTCGACGTACACCCCGAGCACGAGACCGCCATCGAGCGCCTCGCCACCTGGCTGGCCCGCCTCGACGACCCCGAGGACTGACCCCCGCCGAGTCCGCAGTTGTGGCGGACGAGAAATCAGTTGTGGGCGACGAAACGATGGTTTCGTCGCCCACAACTGCGGATTCGGTCGGCAGAACTACCTATTCGGCGAGGTCTTTCTCGGCACGCTTGGCGGCGGCACGGAGCTCGAAGAGCTCGGTGGCGAGGCCACCGATGGCACCGGCCACGTCGCGTACGGCGCCGGTGATGATCATGGTGACCTGGCCGACGGTGGTCGCGGTGACCTCGACGGCGCTCTGCGCGACATCCTTGCGGATCTCGTTCTTGCTCAGCTCGGGCTCCATGACAACCCATTGTGGCTGGTCAGGCGTCATGCCGCGACCCCCTCCAGGGTGGGAACGCTCTCGACACCGACGGAAGCCGGCTTCTTGCGGTCAGGGAGAGCGTACTTGCAGATCTTCTTGAAGACGCCCCACAGCTGCTGGTGCAGCGGGCCGGTGTTGTAGGCGAGGCCGTAGCGCTCGCAGATCTCACGGACCTCCTCAGCGATCTCCGGGTAGCGGCGGGCGGGGAGGTCGGGGAAGAGGTGGTGCTCGATCTGGTGGGACAGGTTGCCGGACATGATGTGGAAGGTCCGACTGCCGGTGATGTTGGCGGAGCCGAGCAGCTGGCGGTAGTACCAGTGACCCTGCGTCTCGTCCTCGCACTCCTCCTGCGAGAAGGAGGCGACGCCGGCCGGGAAGTGGCCGCAGAAGATGATGTTGAACGTCCACACGTTGCGGATGATGTTGGCAGTGAAGTTTCCCGCGAAGGTCAGCGGCGCGAGCGGACCGGTGAGCAGCGGGAAGAGGACGTAGTCCTTCAGCGTCTGCTTCTTCACCTTGCGCCAGATCCGGGCGCCGATCTCCTTGTTCTCGGCCCAGGTCCGGCGACTGGCGACGATCTCGTCGACCTCGAGGTCGTGCATCGCCACGCCCCACTCGAAGAACGTCATCAGCAGGAACGCGTAGAGCGGGTTGCCGAGATAGTACGGGTGCCACTTCTGGTCCTCGTCCATCCGGAGGATGCCGTAGCCCACGTCACGGTCCTTGCCCAGGATGTTCGTGAACGTGTGGTGCATGTAGTTGTGGCCGTACTTCCAGTTGTCGGCCGGCGCCATCGTGTCCCAGTCGAACATGCGCGAGTTGAGGTCGGGGTCGCCCATCCAGTCGTACTGGCCGTGCATGACGTTGTGCCCGATCTCCATGTTGTCGAGGATCTTGGAGATCGACAGGCAGGCGACGGCCGGGACCCAGCCGATGACGGGCAGGTAGAAGAGCGCGCGGCCGGCGAGCTCGAAGGCGCGCTGCTTCTTGACGATGTCGTAGATGTACGCCGAGTCTTTCTCGCCCAGGTCGGCGACGATCCGCTGACGGATGGCCTCCATCTCGGCGCCGAACGTCTCCAGCTCCGCGGGGCTCAGCCGGCGGTTGCCGGTCTTCTCAACAGTGGTCATGGGGGTGTCTCCTTGAAGGAATCGTCAGAGGTCCACGGAGCAGTCGCCCTCGGGCGTGCTCACGCAGATCCGGATCTGTTCGTCGGGGAGCTCGGAGGTCTCGCCGGTCAGGACGTTGCGGACCCGTCCGGAGCTCTTGTTGGTCGTGCAGGAGAAGCAGATCCCCATCCGGCAGCCGGACTCGGGGGTCAGCCCCGCGGCCTCGGCCTGGTCGAGGATCGTGGCGCCGTCGTTGGCGACGGTCTTGCCGGTACGCGCGAACTCCATCTCGCCGCCGGCCACGCCGGCGTTCTTGGGCGCCTTGAAGTACTCCACGCGGAGCGAATCGGTCCCTTCGTACGCACCCTGGGCCGCCTCGATCAGCGACGCCGGCCCGCAGGCCCAGGCCGGCACCTCGCGGTAGCCCGGGACGAGCTTCTCCAGCAGCGCCGGGGAGAGGTAGGGCGCCCCGTCGTCGGTGTGGAGGATGTGCAGGTCGACGCCATGGCCCTGGTGGCGGATCTCCTCGAGCTCGTCGGCGAAGATCTGGCGGTCGGCGCTGGGCGCCCAGTGCAGGAAGGTGACCTTGCCCCGGTGCGTACGCCGCTGCAGGGAGCGCAGCATCGACATCACCGGGGTGATGCCGGAGCCCCCGGAGATGAGCAGGATGTGCTCGGGCACACGGTCGGGGAGGACGAAGTCACCCTCGGCCTGGGACAGGTGGACCAGGGTGCCGACCGTGGCCCGCTCGGTCAGGTACTTGGAGATGCTGTAGGGGGTCGCGTGCTCGTCGTCGTGGGCACGCACGGTGATGGTGAGCGGCTCACCCGGCTTCCCCTCGGTGTTGGAGACGGTGAAGACGCGGGTGGTGCGCCGCCCCTCCCCAGTGTCGATGCCGACACTGACGTGCTGGCCGGCGCGGTGGCCGCGCCAGGTGGAGGTGGGCTGGAGCGTCACGGTCGCCACCCGGGGCGCGCCAGGCGCGCTCACCTCCGGGTGGATGTCGGTGATGCGGGCGCGCACCTCGTGCGCGGCCAGCATCGGGTTGATCTGGGTCAGGTAGCGGTCGATGCCGTGCGGTGAGGCGAGCGCCGCAACCGTGCGGGAGCGGAGGATCCGGCCGCCGAGGTCGAGTGCCATGTGTTTCGCCTTTCAGTGAACATCTGTACACCGACAACCATGGCGGGTCACCACAGCACGCGTCAAGACGCTGCGGGCGTGGTCCAGATCACGGTGTACAGGTGTGCACCTGACACTCCACAGACCTCTGCCCCTAGGATGGTCTGGTGATCGAGACGGGTGCGGAGCCGGAGAGCCGTGCGGAGCGCAAGCTCCGGACCCGGCGAGCGATCCTGGACGCGACGCTGGAGCTGTGCACCGACAGTTCGCTGACGGCTCTCTCGCTACGCCAGGTCGCCAAGCAGGTCGGCATCGTGCCGACCGCGTTCTACCGCCACTTCGACTCCATCGAGTCGCTCGGGCTGGCGCTGGTCGAGGAGTCCTTCGACTCGCTGCGCGACCTCTTCCGAGACGTACGACGCAACGCCCGGGCCGACCAAGATATCGTCGACGGCTCGATCGATGCCCTCGTCGACCACGTTCACCGGCGCCGCGACCACTTCGGGTTCATCGCCCGCGAGCGTGTCGCCGGGCCGCGTTCGGTACGCGAGGCCATCCGGCGCGAGATCGAGCTCTGCGAGCGCGAGCTCGCCACCGACCTGGCACTGATGACCGGCACCGACACCTGGACCGCCAAGGACCTGCACGTGCTCTCGTCGCTGTTCGTGACCGTCCTGGTCGCGACCGCCGAGCAGATCCTCTCCACCGCCCGTCCCGAGCAGGAGGAGCAGATCGTCGCCACCGTGCGCACCCAGCTGAGGATGCTGTTGATCGGCGTCTATCAGTGGCGCTCGGAGCCGTAGGAATACCCGGTTAACCGGGCCCTACAAACTTCTCGGCCTACAGAGGCATACGACGACTCAGCAGCCACACACAGCAGGCTCGCGCCCGTGCTCGCACAGCTCGGCGAGCTCGGCATCGATATCGGCACCCGGCTCCCCGGCAGAGTCCTCAGCAGGCTCCTCAGCAGACTCCTCGTCGGACTCGCCGTACCCCTCGGCCCGAGCCGGCAGCAGGACGGCCATCACGACCACGATCAGAGCCAGCGCGGCGCTGACCATGAACGCGGCCTGCAGGCCGCTCACCTGGGCCGCGACGGCACCGACCTCGTCGATGACCTGGTCGCTGCGTACGGACATCACGGTGACCGCCAGGGCGGTGCCGAACGCGGCCGCGACCTGCTGGAGCGTGCCCAGGATCGAGGAGCCGTGGGAGTAGAGGTGCGACGGCAGCGACCCGAGACCCAGCGTGAAGACCGGGGTGAAGGCAGCGGCCAGGCTGACCATCAGGACGAGGTGGAGCACCAGCACGAGCAGGTAGGGCGTGGTCAGCGAGATCTGCGAGAGCCCGGCGAGAGCGACCACGATGCCGACGGAGCCCGGGATGACGAGCACCCGGCCACCGTAGGTGTCGAAGATCCGCCCCACGGTCGGCCCGAGCAGACCCATGGCCAAGCCACCGGGCATGACCAGCAGACCGGTCATCAGCGGGGACAGGCCGCGCACGGTCTGCAGGTAGAGCGGCAGCAGGATCATCGAGCCCATCATCGCCAGGAACGCGATCGCCATCAGCACCAGCGCCTTGGTGAAAGTGGAGTGCAGGAACGCGCGCAGGTCCAGCAACGGCGTGCCGACCCGCTGCAGGTGGAGCTGACGGAACACGAACCCGACGATCAGCACCGCACCGAAGGCGGCGATCACCACCGGACGCCCGACCTCACCCTCGGCGAAGCGGCTCAGCCCGTAGACCAGAGATCCGAACCCGAGTGCGGCGATCACCACGGACGCCCAGTCAACGGTCGACTCGGAGGTCTCACCCACATTCTCCAGCCGGCGCAGACCGGACCAGGCGACCCCGATGGCGATCGGCAGGACCAGCAGGAAGAGCAGTCGCCACGAACCGAAGCCCAGGATCAGCCCGGACACGGTCGGCCCGAGCGCCGGAGCGACCGAGATCGCCATGGTGACGTTGCCCATCACCCGGCCCCGGTCGTGCTCGTCGACCACCGTCATCAGCGTGGTCATCAGCAGCGGCATCATCACCGCGGTGCCGGCCGCCTGGATGACCCGGCCGGCGAGCAGGATCCCGAAGACCGGTGCGATCGCCGAGATCAGGGTGCCGGCGATGAAGACACCCATCGCCGTGGCGTACGCGGTCCTGGTCGTCACCCGCTGCAGGAACCAGCCGGTCACCGGGATCACCGACGCCATGGTCAGCATGAACGCGGTCGAGACCCACTGAGCGGCATGCTCGGTGACCCCGAAGCTGTTCATCAGGTTCGGGATCGCGTTGAGCATGATCGTCTCGTTGAGGATCACCACGAAGGTGGCCAGCACGAGCAGAGTGATGACGGCAGGCGTACGCCGCTTCTCACCGTCCACGGGACGGTGCGATGTTGTGACGGCAGCAGTCATGACGAGTTCCTCGGGTCGTACGCAGGGGCCCGTTGCCGCCCGCTCTATACATAGATCGAACGGGCGGGGCCGATTTCGACATCACGCCACGAGAAACTTTTCGAGCCCCCCGGCAGTGACACTCAATGGTCCCTTGTTGAACCGGGGAGAGTCGAACGATATTCCGTACGTCACACAGCCGGCCTCACAAGGTGAAGACGACCTTCCCGAAGAGATCACCGGCGTGCATCGCCTCGAAGCCGGCCTTGGCCTCGGTCAGCGGCATGGTGCGGTCGATCAGCGGGCGGGTGCCGGTGGCCTCGAGCAGCGAGACCAGGCTGGCCAGCTCGTTGCGGGTGCCCATCGTCGAGCCGATCACCTTCAGCTGCAGGAAGAAGATGTTGGTCAGCATCGCATCGTCGAGGTTCGCCCCCGACGTGGTGCCGCTGATGATGATCGTCCCGCCCGGACGCAGCGAGCGCACCGAGTGCTTCCAGGTCGCGCGTCCGACGGTCTCGATCACCGCGTCGACCTTGACCGGCAGCCTCTCGCCCGACGGCAGGGCCACGTGGGCACCGAGCTCGAGGGCACGCTTCTGCTTCGCCTCGTCACGCGAGGTCGCGTAGACCTTCAGACCGGCCGCCCGCGCGAGCGTGATCGCCGCGGTCGCCACTCCCCCGCCGGCGCCCTGCACCAGCACCGAGTCGCCGGCCTTGAGCCCGCCCTGCGTGAACAGCATCCGGTAGGCCGTCAGCCATGCCGTGGGCAGGCAGGCGGCCTCCTCGAACGACATCCCTGCGGGCTTCGGCACGACGTTGCGCCGCGGCACGATCACCTTCTCGGCGAAGGTGCCCTGGTGACGCTCGGAGAGCAGCGACCGCTTCGGGTCGAGGGTCTCGTCGCCGGTCCAGTCGGGCGAGGAGATCACCGAGTGCACCACGACCTCGTTGCCGTCCTCGTCGAGGCCGGCCGCGTCGCAGCCCAGGATCATCGGCAGCGCCTCGGCCTTCAGCCCGACCCCCTGCAGCGACCACAGGTCGTGGTGGTTGAGCGAGGCCGCCTTGACGGTGACGGTCGTCCACCCGTCCGGAGCGACAGGGTCGGGCCGCTCCCCCAGCACGAGGCCGGAGATCGGATCGTCGGATGAGAACTTCTCGGCGTACGCAGCGAACATGCGCCCGACCCTACCGACCTGGGCGGTTCCTCGATCAAGGTGTGCAGATCGCGGGACACATCCCTGGCGGAGCTCCGCCAGGGATGTGTGACTTCGCCTGCATCCCTTCCTGAAGGAACGCTCAGGCGCGAGCGACGCCGTCGATCCGAGCGGCCTCGGCGACCGCAGCGGAGACGGCGGGGCCGACGCGGGGGTCGAACGGCTCGGGGATGATCTTGTCCGCGGACAGCTCGTCAGTGACCAGGGCGGCCAGCGCCTGCGCGGCGGCGAGCTTCATTCCCTCGGTGATCGAGGAGGCGTGCACGTCGATCGCACCCCGGAAGATGCCGGGGAAGGCGAGGACGTTGTTGATCTGGTTGGGGAAGTCCGAGCGCCCGGTGGCGACGATGCTGGCGTACTTGTGCGCCACGTCGGGGTGGATCTCGGGGTTCGGGTTGGCCATCGCGAAGACGATGGCCTGCGGGGCCATGGTCGCGACGAGCTCCTCGGGGACGGTGCCGCCCGAGACGCCGACGTAGACGTCGGCGCCGGCCAGCGCGTCGGCCAGCGAGCCCGAGCGGCCGGTGACGTCCGCGGTCACCTCGGCGATCGCCTTCTTCGACTCGGTCAGGTCCGAGCGGGTGGAGGAGATGACGCCCTTGCGGTCGAGCAGGGCGAGGTCCTTGATCCCGAACTCGAGCAGGATCTTGGCGACCGCGACGCCCGCGGCACCGGCACCCGAGATGACCACGCGGGTCGACTCCGGGTTGCGGCCGGTCAGCTTCAGCGCGTTCATCAGCGCGGCCAGAGTGACCACGGCAGTGCCGTGCTGGTCGTCGTGGAAGACCGGGATGTCGAGCGCCTCCTTGAGGCGGTCCTCGATCTCGAAGCAACGCGGCGCGGAGATGTCCTCGAGGTTGATCCCGCCGAAGCTCGGCGCCATCCGGATGACGGTCTCGACGATCTCGTCCACGTCGGTGGTGTCCAGACAGATCGGGATCGAGTCGACGCCGCCGAACTCCTTGAACAGGACCGCCTTGCCCTCCATGACCGGCATCGCGGCGGCCGGGCCGATGTCACCGAGACCGAGCACCGCGGTGCCGTCGGTCACGACCGCGACGGTGTTGGGCACCCAGGTGTAGGTGTGGGCCAGCTCCGGGTTCTCGGCGATCGCGGTGCAGACCCGGGCGACACCAGGGGTGTAGGCCATCGACAGCGATGCCTTGTCGGAGACCGATGCGGTCGCCGAGATCGCCATCTTGCCGCCGCGGTGAAGCTCGAACACCGGGTCGCCGTCATAGGCGGTGGTCTCGGTGGACAGGGTGGACTCGGTCATTGGGGGCCTCCAGAAAACTACGGACTCGGACGTCGGGCGGTCGAACGCGAGCCGAGGGGTGGAGCCGCGCAAGGCGCCATCTACAGGGATGTGATGCCCGGATGGCAGTTTCCCACAGGCTACCGGAGGAAGCCGTTGATGTTTCCTACAAGGTGACGAAGCCCTCATCTGAAGCCCTCGCCCAGAGATTCACCCCAGGATGCGTGGGCGTGGCCAGAGTCGGGCCACGACGACGCCGATCACGTCGGCGTCCGCGACAGGCCCCCGGTGACGGGAGTCGATCACCCCCGGAGCAGCCGGGTTGTCCGAGAGCAACCACCACCCGGGGCGCCCGGAGACGGTCGTACGCCGCTCCACCGCCCGCTTCACCACGACCGCGCCGTCGGCGAGCCGGGCGACGACCACGCACCCGGGCACCGGCGTACGTCCGTAGGAGACCCACAACCGGTCCCCCGCCCGCAGCGTCGGCTCCATCGAGACCCCTACGACCTTCGCCATCCCCCAGCTGTGTCGGGGTGCCCTGGCCGCGATGTCTTCCATGCGGAGTAGTGTCGCAATCCGTAGGACACATGAACACTCTTTGAGAGGACCCGCATGTTCGCGCGACTTTTCGCTCCCACCATCGAGGTCTCGGCCCACTGCGACCTGCCCTGCGGCGTCTACGACCCCGCCCAGGCCCGCATCGAGGCCGAGTCCGTCAAGGCCGTCATCGCCAAGGCCCTGGACAGCGACGACCCCGACTTCCGCACCCGCGCGGTGATCATCAAGGAGCAGCGCTCCGAACTGGTCAAGCACCACCTCTGGGTGCTGTGGACCGACTACTTCAAGCCCCCGCACTTCGAGGCCTACCCCCAGCTCCACACCCTCGTCAACGAGGCCACCAAGCTCGCCGGCGCCTCCGGCACCAAGGGCACCCTCGACCTCGAGGTCGCCGACAAGCTCCTCGCCAAGATCGACGAGATCGCCGAGATCTTCTGGGCGACCAAGAAGGCCTGAGCCGCTTTCGAGATCCAGCACGTACGCCACAGCCGCTCCGGACCGGAGCGGCTGTGGTGCGTTAACGGCACGGCGAGGCCGGTCTCGTTGCATAATCGTCGGGACTCCCACAGAAGGACTGACAAACCCAGATGCCCCAGGTCGAGCTGCACCTTCCCGCAGAAGGCGCTTACGTCTCCGTGCTGCGTACGACCACCGCCGCGCTCGCCGCGCGCCTCGACTTCACGCTCGAGGACATCGAGGACCTGCGGATGGCGGTCAGCGAGGCGGCGGCGATCTGCCTGGAGTGCGCCGCGGAGGCCGCTGACCTGGACGTCGTCTTCGACCTCGGCGAGGACACGATCGGAGTCACCGTGACCACGACCTGCGACGCCGAGGCGGAGATCGACGAGGAGAGCTTCGCCTGGCAGGTGCTCACCACGCTGGCCAGGGAGGTCACCGCCACCCCCGACGGTGATCAGCTCAGGATTTCCCTGGTCGCGGGAGCGACCCCGCTTGGAGCCGCGCGCTGACATGGCGCAGGAGACGATTCGGTCGTCGAGGTCCAGGAGCGCCAGCGAGGTGGATGACGCCCGCGCACGCTCCCGGGAGCTCTTCAGGGCCCTCGCCGGGCCGGACCTGCCCGACGCGGAACGGACCGCCGCTCGCGACGAGCTGGTCCACCTCAACATGGCGCTGGTCGAATACTGCGCCTCCCAGTTCTACGGCCGCGGCGAGCCGCACGAGGACCTCGTCCAGGTCGGCGTCGTCGGCCTCCTCAACGCCGTGGACCGCTACGACCTCTCCCGTGACGTGGAGTTCTCGACGTACGCCGTGCCCACGATCCTCGGCGAGATCAAGCGCTACTTCCGCGACAGCCGGTGGGCCGTCAGCGTGCCGCGCCGCCTTCGCGACCTGCAGCAGAACCTCCGGGACGCCACCGCCGAGCTCTCCCAGGAGCTCGGCCGCTCCCCCACGGCCCGCGACCTCGCCACCCGGCTCGGGGTCAGCCTCGAGACCGTCGTCGAGGGCCTGGAGTCGAGCAATGCGTACGCAGCTCTGTCCCTCGACTCCGAGAGCGACGAGACCGCGCCGATGCTCGACTCGCTGACCGCCCACGACCTGCGCCTGGACGACGTCGAGGTGCGGGAGTCGATCAAGCCCGTGCTCGACAGCCTCTCCGCCCACGAGAAGCAGGTGCTGATGCTGAAGTTCTTCCGCAACAAGACCCAGACCGAGATCGCCGCCGAGCTCGGGGTCTCCCAGATGCAGGTCTCCCGGCTGCTCAACCGCTCGCTCCTCCAGCTCCGCAAGGCGCTGGAGGAGGACTAGGGCGCGTCTTCGGGCGACACGCCCGGGCGCTCCTCGAGCGCGGCGATGCTCGGGGGCGCGAAGATGCCGACGAGGGCGACGACCGCGACCACGGCCAGTCCACCCGCGATCGCGAGGTCATCACGCAGGTTCCAGGCCAGACCGAGCACGATCAGCTGGACGAGCACCAACGGCGCGCGGGCCCACGACTCCAGTCGCCAGAACATGGCGGCGCACCAGCCGATGCCGGCGGCGCAGAGCAGGAAGAACAGGCCGCCTGCGATCGCGGTCGTGAGCGAGGCGGCGTCGGGGATGCGTACGAACTCAAGCGCTCCCCACACCAGCATCGCCGCGGTCTCGACGCCTGCGGCGATCACGGTCAGCAGGAGGGTCCAGGGGCGATGCGGCGCGGTCACCTCAGCAGCCTAGAACCATCGCCAAGCGTCAGAAAATTCGCAGTAGCATACACCACGGGATTTGCGGGTAACTCACCGCGTTACCGAATTGTCTAGCCCCAGGAAGACTGAGTGTTACGGTCCGGTGACGAACCAGACACTGGTTAGGGGTTGTTTCGGCGTCCATTTCTTGGAACTCTAGAGACCAGCACGCACGTGAAGACATTCACACATCCCCGCCACGTGCCGACTCGCAGGGTCTCGAACCATCAGGGCCTTGCCCATCCTACGTCAGAAAGAGGGTCTACCCAGCCATGGATTGGCGCCACCGTTCGGCTTGTCTCGATGAAGACCCGGAACTGTTCTTCCCCATCGGAAACACCGGTCCGGCCATCCTCCAGATCGAGGAAGCCAAGCAGGTCTGCCGGCGTTGCGACGTCCGGGAGCAGTGTCTTCAGTGGGCTCTTGAGGCCGGTCAGGACCACGGCGTGTGGGGTGGACTGAGCGAGGACGAGCGTCGTGCGCTGAAGCGCCGCAACGCTCGCTCCCGTGTCCGCACCGCCGTCTGACCAAGCCCTAGAGGCCATCAACCCCTAGCGATTCACCTAGAGCTCCAACGGCAGCTCGACCGCAGCTCTCGCCCCATGGCCATCAGGCCGGGGCCCCAACGAGAGTCGGCCCCCGAGCTCGCCTTCGACGAGAGTCTTCACGATCGACAACCCCAAGTTTGTCGATGTGTCGAGACTGAACCCGTCGGGTAGTCCATGACCGTCGTCCTCGATGGTCACCTGGAGATGCCCGGCGGGTTGCTGTCGTACGGACATCACGATCTTGCCGGTCTCGGGATCGCCCGGACCGTTGCCGCGGTAGCCGTGCTCGACTGCGTTCTGCAGCAGCTCGGTGACGACCATCGCCATCGGCGTGGCCACCTCCGAGGGCAGCGACCCGAACGAGCCCTCCCGGCGCACCCGCACCGCGACGCCGACCGAGCTGACCTCTCCGACCATGGAGGCGAGCCGGTCGGCGATCTCGTCGAACTCGACGGTCTCCTCGACGGCCTGCTGCGAGAGGATCTCGTGGACCAGTGCAATGGATCCGACACGCCGTACGGCCTCGTTCAGCGCATCTTGTGCGACACCGGAGTCGACCCGGCGCGACTGCATCCGGAGCAGCGCGGCCACGGTTTGTAGGTTGTTCTTCACTCGATGGTGGATCTCGCGGATCGTCGCGTCCTTGGTGACGAGCTCACGATCACGCCGACGCAGGTCGGTGACGTCGCGCAGCAGCACCAGCGCACCGATCGCCTCACCACGTGGCCGCAGCGGGATCGAACGCATGATGATCGCCATCACCCCGGTGTCGATCTCGGTGTCGCGGTGCGCCCGACCGCCGAGGACAGCGCTCAGCGTCTCCTCGTCGGGGCGCTTGCGCGGCGGCACCAGGGCGCGGGTCATCCCGGCCAGGGACTGGCCGGCGAGGTCGCCGGAGAGCCCCAGCCGGCGGAAGACGGAGAGCGCGTTGGGGCTGGCGTAGTCGACGACGCCGTCGGCATCCACCCGCACGAACCCGTCCCCGACCCGAGGGGTGTCGGTGTGGTCGCTGCGCTGGCCCACCGCGGGGAAGTAGCCGTTGGCGACCATCTGGGTCAGGTCGGCGGCGGTCTGCAGGTAGGACAGCTCGAGCTTCGAGGGCGTGCGTACGCCGAGCAGGTTGGTGTTGCGGCTCAGCACCGCGATGATGCGGCCGGCGCGGCGTACGGGAATGGTCTCGACCCGCACCGGGAGGTCGTCGCGCCACTCCGGGTCACCCTCGCGGACGAGCCTGCCGGCGTCGACGGCGTCGTCGAGGGTGGCGTGGCGCCCCTTCGGCACGAACATGCCGACGATGTCGTCCACATAGGCCGTGGGACCGGTCGTGGGACGCATCTGACCGGCCGCCCAGAAGCCGTTCCCGGACTTGTCCGGCAGCCACAGCACCAGGTCCGCGAAGGACAGGTCGGCGAGGATCTGCCAGTCGGCCATGAGCAACTGAAGCCACTCGACATCATCGCTGTCGAGTTCGGTGTGGCTCTGGGCGAGCTCACTCAGGGTGGGCACGCGGACAGCGTAGATGTAGACCTTGGTAGTGCATTGCGCGGGTCGGTGGTCGGCGCGTGGCCGGGTTTGGCAGGATGTTCCCCATGTCGGAGGCGTACTGGCGGGAGGTTCATTCAACCGGTCTCGCCGTACCCACCGACCGGCCGCTGGGTGACCTCACCATCGAGCTCACCCGGATGCTCGGCGACCCGGATCCGGACGTACGCAGCGGGCTGGCCGTGCCGGCCCTGTCGACGTGGATCCAGCGCGGTGTCTACGACGACCTGCTCGGGGGCCTGGGCGACGGCATGGCGGCCGGCCTCGTGGTCGGTCTCGGCGACTCCGGCAACAACGGCGTCTTCCGCCGGGCCTCCTCGGTCGAGGCTCTGGCCCAGTGCATCGCCCGCGACAACGCCCGCTCGCTGGTGCGCGCGGAGAAGGTGCTGGAGTGGGGCGACCGGATCGCCACCTGGCTGCTGCGCGAGCGTGACCTGCGCGCCTTCGTTCCCGAGCGTGGCTGGGCGCACGCGGTTGCCCGCGGTGCCGACGCGCTCGGCACCCTGGCCGCCTCCGAGCACCTCGGCAAGCCCGAGCTGACGGTGATCCTCGACGTGGTCGCCGACCGGGTACTCGCCCGAGGGGACACCATCTACGCTCACGGCGAGCCTGACCGGCTGGCGGCGGCGACGATGTCCGTGCTGCGCCGCAACCTGGTGCCGCTCAACATCATGGAGCCGTGGATCAACCGGATCGTCACCGTCGCCACCGCCACCCCGGAGACGCCCGACCGCGACCCGTTCCTGCTCACCGGCAACGCCGAGGCGTTCCTGCGGGCCCTCTACATCCAGCTCGCGCTCAGCAACGACATCCCGCAGATCCGCGGCGATCTGCTGCTGGTCGTCGTCGCGGCCCTGAAGAAGTCGAACGCCACCTACCTGACCTGACGGCCGGTCGAGATTCGCCCTCCCGCACCTGGGTTTGAGAGACTGTGCCGAGGCCCCTCGGGGTCTACGTACCCCAATGGAGGAGATCATCATGGGCAAGACTGGCCGCAAGCGCCGCGCGCGCCGCAAGAAGGGCGCGAACCACGGCAAGCGCCCCAACGCCTGACCGCTGTCCCTCTTCAAGGGTCAGAGCTGTCAAGACGTAAGAGCCCCAGCCAATCGGCTGGGGCTCTCGTCGCGTCTGTGGCCGGTTCAGGACCTGGTGCGGAGCTCCTGGATCTGAACCATGATCTTCGCGCGCAGGTCGCCCGGGGCGACCTCGGTGCACGAGCGTGCCACGACCGCCTTGACGATGCGCTGCTGGTCGTACGTCTCCAGGCAGGGATTGCAGCTCTGCAGGTGGAGCTTGACCTGGTCGGCATCCGCCGCGGTGAGCTCGTTGTCGATCAGGAAGACGATCTGCTCGAGGAAGTCCGCGCAGTCGGTCGGTGACGCGTCATGTTTGTGGGCACTCATGACGCACCTCCACGAGCGCCGGTGAGGTCGTTGGTGCGGACGTAGTCCGAGAGAAGATCGCGCAGCTGGCGCCGGCCGCGGTGAAGCCGCGACATCACGGTGCCGATCGGGGTTTCCATGATCTCGGCGATCTCCTTGTAGGCGAATCCCTCGACGTCGGCGAGGTAGACAGCGAGCCGGAACTCCTCCGGGAGGCGCTGCAGCGCGTCCTTCACCTGAGAGTCGGGCAGGTGCTCGAGCGCCTCCATCTCCGCGGACTTCAGACCGGTCGAGCTGTGCGACTCGGCCCGCGCCAGCTGCCAGTCCTCGACGTCCTCGGACATCGACTGCTGCGGCTGGCGCTGCTTCTTGCGGTAGGTGTTGATGAAGGTGTTCGTGAGGATGCGGTAGAGCCAGGCCTTCAGGTTGGTGCCGGGCTTGAACTGGTGGAAGGAGGAGTAGGCCTTGGCGAACGTCTCCTGCACCAGGTCTTCCGCATCGGACGGGTTGCGGGTCATCCGCATCGCCGCCGAGTAGAGCTGGTCGAGGAAGGGCAGCGCGTCCCGCTCGAAGCGCAGCGCGCGCTCCTCGGGTGTCTCGGTGGCCAGGTCGACGACCTCATCATCGTTGTTGTCGCTCATCACGTCCCAGGGTACGCGCGCGACCATCGGGGCGCTCATCGGCGACATATTTGCCACCGGGCGTTCGAGCAGAATGGTCATGTTGCATGAACGCCGCGACGGCCCACAAACATTCCCGCTAGACGATGACCTCGCGGACCAGCCACTCCAGGGTGGACTCGATCAGGATCGCGTCGGCGTCGGCCTGCGTGATCGGGCCACGCTTGCCGACGATGAGGGAGTGGTCCGCCCCCGGGATCGGGGTGACCTCGATCCCCTCCGGGAACTCCTCGGGCTTGCCGAACCTGTCCCGGGTGCCCTGCAGGACCAGCGTCGGCACCCTGGACTCCAGCAGCTCGTAGGCGCGCGAGATGCCCGGTTTGGCGATCGGATGCAGCGGGAAGGCCAGGCAGAGCGCCCCGGCGGCGCCGAACCCGCGCGCCGTACGGACCGCCGAGCGGGCCCCGGCGGAGCGGCCTCCGACCACCAGCGGTGTGCGCACCCGCATCCAGTTGGCAGCCAGGGTCAGCGCCGCGTCGAGCGACTTGGGCGGTGTGGCCACCGGCTTCCCCTTGACCCGCCAGGGCTGCTCGAAGCGGACCACGGTGATGCCCTGGGCCGGCAGCGCGTCGTTGAGCGCCATCAGATCGTGGGTGTCGATGCCGTTGCCGGCGCCGTGGGAGAGCAGCAGGGTCGCCTGTGGTCGCCGCGCCCGGCGGGTGTAGAGCCGCCCCTGTCCGTAGGGCGTGTCGATCATCTGCGTCGTGGTTCCACCCATGTCATCCCCAGGCTTCCTCGATCGGCAGCGGCTCGACGAGCTCGCGGCCGTTGTTGCGTACGTTGCTCACCAGCGTCGAGACCGGGTAGGCCTCCAGCCGGCCGGGCGCCGCCGGGGTCAGCAGATCCAGGTCGCCCGGACGGGTCGGATCGAGCCACTGGTCCCAACGCTCACGTTCCACCATGAGCGGCATCCGGTCGTGGATCCGCCCCAGGGAGTCCTCCGCCTCGGTGGTGATCACCGTGCAGCTCCACAGCCACCGGCCTGGGTCGTCCTCGGCCTTGGCGGGGTCGGGCCACAGCTCGTAGAGCCCGGCCATCGCCAGCACTCCCCCGTCCTTAGGAGTGATGAAGTACGGCTGCTTGCGGGGCTTTCCCTTCGCGTCCTTGGCCTCGGTGGCGTACCACTCGAAGTAGCCGTCTGCCGGCAGCAGACAGCGGCGCTTGGCGAAGGCCCGGCGGTAGGCGGGCTTCTCGCCCACGGTCTCCATCCGGGCGTTGATCATCCGGTTGCCGATCTTGACGTCCTTGGCCCAGGACGGGACCAGGCCCCAACGTACGGAACGGAGCTGGCGCTCGCTGGACGCATCACCGTCCTCGCGCGGCGGACGCTCGACGACGGCATAGACATCGTCGGTCGGGGCTACGTTGTAGCTCTCGGTGAGCGGCTCCTGCAGGCGCAGCTCATCGATCTCGAACTCCTCGGCCAGCTCGTCGGGTTGGCGGCTGGACGCGTAACGACCGCACATACGTTCACCTTAGCGCCGGGCGCCGGTGGTGTTCGGAGGTATTTCTAGGCTCCGCGGGCGAGCTCGTCGAGCAGGATGCCCGCTGACCTGTCGTTCTCGGGGAGTCCCTCGATCCAGATCCGGTCGGCGCTGTGCTCGACCATCCGCTTGAGGAGCCCGAGCCGTTTGACCAGCGTCTCGTCACGCGGGGCGACCACGACCATCCGACTGTGGCCGACCTGTCCGACCGCGGCGGCGGTCGCGAAGACCGAGCGGGCGGTCTGGCCCAGCAGCGACATCCGGCGGGCGGTGGCGATGCTGTCGGTCTTCCCGCCGGCGGCGCCCGGGAGGTGGGCGTCGGTGACGACCAGCGCGTGGCTGCGCGCCGTGGCCTCCCGGTAGAGGTCCGAGATGCGTTCGCGCAGGTGTGCGAGGGTGGCGAGGCCGGTGAGCGGGTCGGCGCAGGAGATGGTGTGCAGGTAGCCCAGCGTCGCCTCGCTCCAGGCGACGGACAGCGCGTGCACCTCGGTGAACGCCGGGTCGCGATCCTCCATGGCCTGAGTCGTCATCCGAAGGTCCTCGAGGCTCTCCCCGAGAGACACGCCTGACTCGGCGAGGTCAAGGCCGGCGACCCAACAGGCCTCGGCGACGTAACTGCTGCGCTCGACGAGCGCCTCCGCGACGGCCTCGAACCGCGGCGGGAGCGCCGCGCGCTGCTCGTCGGAGAGCTCTGTGATCTCAGGCGAGGTCGATGCAGGCGCACGCCGACCTCGGGAGAACAGCCGCACAACTCACCTCTTTCCTCGTGTTTCCTGGCGTTGGTGTCGTTCCTTGTCCGAAGTTGCTGGGTCACGGATACAGTGGTGCGCGCGCTGATCTACCGCGTGCCCACATGGACTTGACGTACTAAATCGGCAACCATGACGCGGTAGCGACCCACATTTTCTGGGTTTCGCGAAACTTGTTGTCAGATCCGGGGAGGGGCGTGACGTGCGGGCTTCCGTAGTCGTTAGCACAACGCATGTCTCCCGTCGGCGCAACCCGCGTCATACCTCCGTCCTTCTAACGTCTCTGGTGCTGTGAGCGAATCGACCCCCACCTCTCTATCTACCCTCGACGCCCCTGGCGACGCCGAGCTGATCACCGCTGTCCGTGGCGGTGACCTGGATGCGTACGGGACGCTGTTCGAGCGCCATGTCGAGGCCGCCCGCCGCCTCGCCCGCCAGCTGGTGTCGCCCGGTGACGCCGACGACCTCGTCTCCGAGGCGTTCGCCAAGGTGCTCAACGTGCTGCAGCGAGGCGGCGGCCCGGACCTGGCTTTCCGCGCCTACCTGCTGACCTCGCTGCGCCGGCTCCACGTGGACAAGATCCGCGCCGCCTCCAAGCTGACCACCACCGACGACCTGACGCCCTTCGACCCGGGTGTCCCCTTCGAGGACACCGCGGTGTCGGGCTTCGACAACCAGGCCGCGGCGAAGGCGTTCCAGCAGCTTCCGGAGCGCTGGCAGCAGGTGCTGTGGCACACCGAGGTCGAGGGCCAGAAGCCGGCCGAGATCGCGCCGATGCTGGGGATGTCGGCCAACTCGGTCTCCGCGCTCGCCTACCGGGCTCGCGAGGGCCTCAAGCAGGCGTTCATCTCGATGCACGCGCAGGACGCCGGCGAGGAGGCCTGCGCCACCACGCGCGCCAACCTGGGTGCCTATATCCGCAACGGCCTGTCCAAGCGTGACTCGACGAAGGTCGACGACCACCTGCAGGACTGCCGTCCGTGCACCGCGATCTACCTCGAGCTCACCGAGGTCAACTCCGGGATGGGCGCTTGGCTCGCTCCGGCCCTGCTCGGCGCCGCGGGCGCGGGCTACCTCGCCGTCGGAAGTGGCGTCGCCGCCAAGGGTGGCGTGGTGCTCTTCTTCGGGCGAGTCAGGGACTGGGTCCTGGGCGATCCGGTGGGACGTACGGTCGGTGCGGGTGCCGGTGTCGCCGCCGCTGCGGCCGTGGCCGCAGGGCTCGTACTCACCGGCGGCGACCCGGCTCCGAAGGTCCCGGCCGCCGACGAGCCTGCCGCCGAGGCACCGGCCGACCCCGCTCCGGCTGCTCCGGCCGACCCGGCCGCGCCTCCCGCCGACAACCCCGCGGCGCCCCCTCCCGCAGCGGCGCCTCCCGCCGACCAGCCGGCCGACCCGCCTGCCGACCCGGCTCCCGCCCAGACGCAGCAGGCGCCGGTCATCAGCCAGCCGCTGTCGACCGTGAACGGTCAGCCCGGTGGCAAGACCGTCATCGACCTGACCGAGGGGGCGACCGACGCCAACGGTGACCCGCTCTCTGTCAAGGAGGCCACCGTCGCCTCCCCCGCCCACGGCACCGTCACCAAAGGCGGCGCGTCGACCTCGGGTGGCAAGGGCGGCAGCGTCAGCGGCGCGATCTTCGGTGGCCTGCGGATGGCCGACGAGCCCGTCACCACGGTGACCTACCAGCCCGACCTCGGCTGGCGGGGCACCGACACCATCGAGTACGTCCTCACCGACGGCAACGGCGGCGAGGTCGCCGGAACCGTCGACGTGACCACTCCCAACGCCGACCCGAAGGCCGTCGACGACGCCGCCACGGCAACGGTCACCGTTGACGACGCCAACAACGGCGTCGGCAACGGCGGCGAGGAGCGCTCGGCCAAGACCACCATCGACGTGCTCGCCAACGACACCGACGACAACGACGACGACGTGCTCCGGCTCGTCACGATCACCGAGAAGCCCGCTCACGGCGAGGCGGTCATCGAGGACGACCAGGTCGTCTACACCATGGCGCCCGACTACACCGGGACCAGCGACACCTTCAGCTACCAGATCTCGGACGGCCATGGCGGCACGGACGTCGGCACGGTGGAGGTGACCTTCGAGGAAGCTCCGCCGGTGCACGATGCCGGAATCGCCCTGGACCACCTGCCCTATGACGGGTACGAGCACGTCGAGGTCACGGCCGAAGGCATCCCCGAAGGGGACTACACCGCGACCTTCAGATACAAGGCGACCGGCGTCACGCAGCCGTATCCGGAGTCCTCGAACCCACAATCGATGTGGGCATGCTCGCAGCTTGCCGTTCCGCCCGTGCCGCAAGGCGGCGTCGTCGACGGCGAGTGCACCCTGTCCAGCACGAACAACGGCCAGGCCGTACTCCATTTCGACTTCATCGCCGACGGTGAGTGGACGTTCGAGGCGAGCCTCACCGCTGTGGGATACACCGACCCCGAGCCCGGGAACAACGGTGTCAGCGCCGCGGGCACCGGATCCCCTGAGCCGTCGCCTACCCCGACGCCGGACGTGCCGCAGGTGCCCACACCGCCGACGATTCCCGACGTGCCGCAGGTGCCTACACCGCCCACGACTCCCGATGTGCCGCAGGTGCCGACACCGTCCTCGGACCTTCCCAGCATCCCGGGCAGTCCCAGCGGCAGCCCCTCGATGCCCGAGGGTCCTGACGTGCCCAGCGCCAGCCCGAGCGCGACGCCCGAGGTCGAGCGCGGCGCCGCAACGGGCGGACTGACCTGGAAGGGTTTCCTGAAGGCGCTCGGGATCGAGTGATTTCATCCCCGGTGACCGACGGCCGCCTCTGCCGGCGGAACCTCTAAAGTTGGACCTGTGACTACCACGACCGACCGTGCCGCTGACCCTGCCAACGGGCCGGCCGACCCCTGGCCGGCGCCCCGTGCGCACGGTCCGGTGACGGCGACGGTTTCGCTGCCCGGAAGCAAGTCGCTCACCAACCGGGCGCTGCTGCTCGCCTCGATCGCGGAGGGGCCGTCCGTCGTACGTCGTGCGCTTCGGTCCCGCGACACGCTGCTGATGGCGGCAGCGCTGACGTCGTTGGGGTCGCAGGTGGACACCTCGGGAGACGACTGGGTCGTGACGCCCGGCGCGTTCGGCGCCGATGCCGAGGTCGACTGTGGGCTGGCGGGGACGGTGATGCGGTTCGTACCTCCGGTGGCCGCGCTCTCCACCGGCACGGTCGCCTTCGACGGCGACCCGCACATGCGCAAGCGGCCGGTCGACGAGGTGCTGCGTGCGCTTCGCGACCTCGGCGTGGACATCGAGGGTGACGGGCTGCCGTTCACGATCCAGGGGCAGGGCGTCGTGCCTGGCGGGACCGTGGTGGTCGACGCCTCGGCCTCGAGCCAGTTCATCAGCGCGCTGCTGCTCGCGGGTGCGCGGTACGAGCAGGGTGTGGACGTACGCCACGACGGCAAGCCTGTGCCGTCGCTCCCCCACATCGACATGACGGTCGCGATGCTGCGCGAGCACGGCGTCGCAGTCGACGACTCAGACGCCAACCGGTGGACCGTGGCACCAGGACCGATCAAGGCGCTGGACCGCACCATCGAGCCGGACCTGTCCAACGCGGCCCCGTTCCTGGCCCTGGCCGCGGTCTCGGGCGGCACCGTGACCGTGCGCGACTGGCCGCAGGCCACGGACCAGCCGGGCGACCAGCTGCGCGAGGTGCTCTCGCTGATGGGCTGCGAGGTGCGGGTCACCGACGACGGACTGACCGTGACCGGGCCGGAGCGGCTCACCGGGATCGACCTGGACATGCACGACATCGGCGAGCTCACCCCCGCCGTCGCGGCGCTGTGCGCGCTCGCCTCGACGCCGTCGCACCTGACCGGCATCGGCCACATCCGCGGCCACGAGACCGACCGGCTCGCCGCGCTCGCGCGCGAGCTGGGTGCGCTCGGGGCCGACGTCACCGAGCATCCCGACGGGCTGACGATCCGGCCGGCGGCTCTGCACGGCGGGGTGTTCCACACCTACGCCGACCACCGGATGGCCCACGCCGGCGTGATCATCGGGGCGACCGTCGAGGACGTCCTGGTCGAGAACATCACCACCACCAGCAAGACCTTCACCGACTTCGCGCCCTTCTGGGCGGGACTCTTCTGAGCACCTGATGGCCAAGGCACAGCGGCGCTACGGGACCGAGGACGTCGAGCACTACGACCGTCCCCGGCGGCGCACCCGGCCGCGGACGAAGGACCGGCCCAGCTACGACGACGCCGACCTCGGGCGAGTGATCACGGTCGACCGTGGCCGGTTCACGCTGGTCATGGACGAGGCCCCCGACGTCGAGGTGTGGGCGGTCAAGGCCCGCCCGCTCGGCCGCAAGGGCGTGGTCGTGGGCGACCGGGTGAAGGTCGTCGGCGACACCTCGGGCGCCGAGGGGGCGCTGGCACGGATCGTCGAGCTCGAGCCCCGGGAGACGGTGCTGCGGCGTACGGCCGATGACGACGACCCCGTCGAGCGGGTCGTGGTCGCCAACGCCGACCAGCTGGTGATCGTCACCGCGATCGCCGACCCCGAGCCGCGCACGGGGTTCATCGACCGCGCGCTGGTGGCTGCCCTGGAGGCGGGCATCGACCCGCTGCTGTGCATCACCAAGGCCGACCTGGCCGACCCGGAGTCGCTGGTCTCGATCTACCGGTCGCTGGGGGTGCCGTGGGTGGTGACCCAGCGCGGCGGCGACATGAGTGCGCTGCGGGACAAGCTCGACGGACGTACGTCGGTCCTCCTCGGCCACAGCGGCGTGGGCAAGTCGACCCTGGTCAACGCCATCGTTCCCGACGCCGGGCGCGAGGTCGGGCACGTCAACGCGGTCACCGGCCGGGGGCGGCACACCTCCACCTCGGCGCTGATGCTGCGGCTTCCGGGGGTCGGCTGGATCATCGACACCCCGGGGATCCGTACGTTCGGGCTGGCTCACGTCGAGCCGGAACGGCTCATCGTCTCCTTCCCCGATCTGCAGGAGGCGACGGCCGAGTGCCCGCGCGGCTGCTCGCACGCCGCCGATGCGCCGGAGTGCGGGTTGGACACCGCCGTCGAGGACGGCAGGCTCGATCCGGAACGGGTCGCCTCGTTCCGTCGCCTGCTCGAGGCGCGGTCGGTGCCGACGTACGCTCTCTGACAGGTCGAGCCCTCGATGCCCGGACCGGTGTTTTCGTGGGGAACCGGTTACCAGGGGAGGGTTCGCACGGCGAGCGGAGCCACTAGAGTGGATCCTCGTGGCGAGCACTCCTGACTACAACGACGACCTGCGGCTGGCGCACCTGCTGGCCGACGACGCCGACTCGCTGTCGACGTCGCGGTTCAAGGCGCTCGACCTGCATGTCATGACCAAGCCCGACCTGACCCCCGTCTCGGACGCGGACAAGGCCGTGGAGGAGTCGATCCGGCGTACGCTCTCCCGCGCGCGTACGCGGGACGCGATCACCGGCGAGGAGTCGGGATCCTCCGGCTCGTCCAGCCGCCGCTGGATCGTCGACCCGATCGACGGCACGAAGAACTTCGTGCGCGGCGTGCCGGTCTGGGCGACCCTGATCGCGCTCGCGGTCGACAACGAGGTCGTGATGTCGGTCGTCTCCGCGCCGCAGCTCGGGCGGCGCTGGTGGGCGGCGAAGGGCCAGGGCGCTCACACCGGCAAGTCGCTGATGAAGTCGACCCGATGCCAGGTCTCGGACGTACGCCGCCTGGAGGACGCCTCGATGTCCTACTCCTCGCTGCACGGCTGGGAGGAGCGCGATCGGCTCGAGGACTTCCTGGCGCTGATGCGCAGCTGCTGGCGCACCCGTGCCTACTCCGACTTCTGGTCCTACATGCTCGTCGCCGAGGGCGCGGTCGACATCGCGGTCGAGCCGGAGCTCGAGCTCTACGACATGGCCGCGCTGGACATCATCGTGCGTGAGGCCGGCGGCCAGTTCACCTCGCTGGCTGGCGACCCGGGGCCGTGGGGCGGCAACGCGCTGGCCACCAACGGTCACCTGCACGACGCCGTGCTCTCCTTCCTCGGCGGGCTGCCCGACGGCAACAACGACGCCGACTGGCCGGCCGCACAGCCCGGATCGGTCACCGCGTTCCGCCGTCCGGGAACCGAGTAGGCGCGTTCCGGAACAGACCCTGGCGTGACGCATGTCACGGCCGCTACCGTTGGTGCATGAAGATCGCGGACGTACTCACTCGCAAGGCGATCGCAGAAGTCGTCACGATCGCATCAACCGCCACCGTGCGTGACCTGCTCGGGGTGCTCGCCGAGCACCGCATCGGGGCCTGTGTCGTCAGCAGCGACAGCACCGCCGTCGCCGGGATCGTCTCCGAGCGCGACGTGGTCCGGCGGCTCCACGAGAACGACGCGCTGCTTGCCGCCGAGGTCTCCTCGATCATGACCGCCGAGGTCGAGACCTGTGCCCCCGAGGCCACCATCGACGAGATCCTGGGCATCATGACCACCCGCCGGATCCGGCACATGCCGGTCGTCTCCCCCGACGGCGGTCTCGTCGGCATCGTCAGCATCGGCGACCTGGTCAAGCACCGCATCGACCAGCTCGCCTTCGAGCGCGACCAGCTCGAGGCGTACGTCCACCAGACCTGACCTTCACAGGACCTGCACAACTTCTGCAGCCTTTCCGGCGGCTCGGGCTTCTAGCCTGAGCATGTGCCAGAACATGTGACCGTGACACGCCGGGTCCTCGTCGTCGAGGACGAGCCGGTCATCAACCAGGCCGTCTCGGACCGGCTCGAGGCGGAGGGATACGACGTCGTCCGGGCGTGGGACGGCCCCGGGGCGGTCTCCTGCTTCGAGGAGACCTCGCCCGACCTGGTCGTCCTCGACGTGATGCTGCCCGGCTACGACGGTCTCGAGGTGTGCCGCCGGATCCAGGCCGTACGCCCGGTGCCGGTGCTCATGCTCACCGCGCGTGTCGACGAGGCCGATGTGCTTGTCGGGCTCGGCGTCGGGGCCGACGACTACCTGACCAAGCCGTTCCGGGCCCGCGAGCTGGTGGCCCGGGTCAACGCGCTCCTGCGGCGGGTGGAGCGGGCCGCCGAACTGGCCGGGTCGCCGCGGCGTACGGCTGAGATCGGGGGGCTCCGGATGGATCCGGCGGCCCGACGGGTGTGGGTCGACGGCGACGAGGTCAGGCTCACCCCGACCGAGTTCGACCTGCTCGTCTGCCTGGCCGCCGACCCGGGCGCCGTGGTCACCCGCGAGCGGCTGCTCGCCGAGGTCTGGGGTTGGAACGACGCCTCCGGAACCCGCACGGTCGACAGCCACGTGAAAGGGCTGCGCGCCAAGATCGGGTCCGCGCGGGTCCGCACCGTGCACGGCGTCGGCTATGCCCTGGAGGCCGGCGAATGACTCCGCTGGAGCGGGTCTCCTCGATCAAGGTCAAGCTCGGGCTCCTGGTCGCCGCGAGCGCCCTGGTGGCGGCGGTCGTCGCCTCCGTCGGGCGGATCACCGGGGTCTCCCCGTGGATCTCGATCCCGGTCACGATCGGGATCGCGCTCGCGGTCACCCAGCTGCTGGCGGCCGGGATGACGTCCCCGCTGCGGCAGATGACCGTCGCGGCTCGTCGGATGGCCCGGGGTGACTACTCGGTCTCCGTGCCTGCCGTCGGTGCCGACGAGGTCGGTCAGCTGGGCCGTGCGTTCAACACGATGGCCAGCGACCTCGGCGCCGTCGACCGCCAGCGCCGCGACCTGGTCGCCAACGTCTCCCACGAGCTGCGTACGCCGCTGGCGGCTCTCACCGTCGTGCTGGAGAACCTCGTGGACGGCGTCGGATCCGACCCGACCGCGCTGCAGACCGCGCTCGGCCAGGCCGAGCGGCTGAGCCGGCTGGTCGAGGACCTGCTCGACCTGGCGCGCGTCGACGCCGGCAAGGCGCCGCTGAGCACCGTCTCGGTCGAGCTCGGCCCGCTGCTGGAGGCTTGCGTCGCGGAGACGCTGGCCAACGCGCGGCCGGTCACCTACGAGATCGACGCACCGGCCGACCTGGTCGTAGACGCCGACCCCGATCGCCTCAGCCAGCTCGTCGTCAACCTGCTCGACAACGCCTCCCGGCACAGTCCCCGCGGCGGCGTGGTCACCGTGCGCGCCGGAATCGACGGCGAGCGCTACCACCTCGAGGTCCTCGACTCCGGGCCCGGCATCCCCGTCGCCGACCGCGGGCGCGTCTTCGAGCCCTTCGGCACGCTCAGCTCCTCCGGCGAAGGCGGCGGGACCGGGCTCGGGCTCGCCATCGCCCGGTGGGTCACCGACCTGCACGGCGGCTCCATCGCCTTCCTCGACCCGCTCCCCGGCGCCGCCGGCGCCCGCGTGCGCGTCGACCTTCCGCTGCGCCCACCTGTACGTCCTGTCTCCAGTCATCTCACCCCCACCCACGAGGAGAGCCAGATGCCCACCACTCCCCCGGCGGCCGAGCCCGCCGAACCGGCCCAGCCGGTCGACGCCCCCAGCGCCGACCCCAAGGCCGCCTATGCCACCCCGTCGGTCCTCGACGACATCTTCGGCACCTACTGGCCCGATTCAGGTGTCGCGGGCCGGTTCGGGCTCTTCATCGGCGCTGTGGTCGCCGGTCTGCTCGGCGGCCTGCTGATCCCCGATCGCAACGCCGGGCTCGGCACAGTCATCGTGCTGCTGGCCGCCGGCGGGGTCGTGATGCTGGCGAGCGAGAAACGTCGCAGCTTGTTCCCGATCGTCTGCTACGTCCTGTTCGCACTGCTCTCCTCGGTCGCGGTGTTCCGCGACGCCGAGTGGCTCGTCGTGCTGTGCCTGCTCACGGCGATCGCGGTGATCCTGTGTGCCTCCACCCAGGCGAAGACCCTGCTCGGGATCGTGCTGACCGGAATCTCCTGGCCGCTGGCCGGGCTGCGCGGGATCCCGTGGCTGGGCCGGACGCTGACCAGCGTCTCCGGCAAGGGTCACGGGGCTGCGGTCGCCCGCACCACGGTGCTCTCGCTGCTCGGCCTGGTGATCTTCGGGCTCCTGTTCACCACCGCCGACGCGGTGCTGGGCAGCTGGGTCGACCAGTTCGTGCCGGACGTACGCCCCGACACCTTCGCGGCTCGGATCTTCATGACCGTCTTCGTCTTCGGGGTCGTGATGGGCGCTGCGTACCTGGCCGTGAACCCGCCCCGGATCGACCGCAACGAGCGTACATCCCAGCCCGTCGCCAACCGCTACGAGTGGCTGGCTCCGGTCGGTGTCGTGGTCGCCGTCTTCGCCGCGTTCCTGATCGCACAGGCGACCGCTGTCTTCGGCGGCGAGGACTACCTGCGCGAGACGACGGGGCTGACGTACGCCGAATACGTCCACCAGGGGTTCGGCCAGCTCACCGTCGCGACCGCACTGACCCTGCTGGTGATCTGGGCGGCGGCGCGCAAGGCGCCGGTGGAGACCGTCGCCGACCGGCTGTGGCTGCGGATCGCGCTCGGGCTGCTCGCCGCGGAGGCACTGGTCGTCGTCGGGTCGGCGCTCTACCGCATGCACCTCTACCAGGAGGCGTACGGATTCACCCAGCTCCGCCTGCTCGTCGATGTCTTCGAGGCCTGGCTGGGCCTGCTGGTCGTCGCCGGGCTGGTCGCCGCGGTGACCGGCACGGCGATCGCCGGCGGGCTCTGGCTCGGCCGGTTCGCGCTGGTCAGCGGCGCTGTCGCGCTGCTCGGGATCGCCGCGATCAACCCGGACGCGTGGATCGCCGAGCACAACGTCTCGCGCTATGAGGAGACCGGCAAGATCGACACCGACTTCCTCGCCGAGCTCAGCGACGACGCGGTGCCGGCCCTGAAGAAGCTCCCCGACGACCTGCGCAGCTGTGTGCTCGGGCCCAGCGATCGCGAGGGCGACTGGCTGGAGTGGAACCTCGGCCGGGAGCGGGCCGACGGCCTGACCACGATCTACCCCGGGACGGCCGAGGCGACGGTGGTGTGCCCCAGCGAGTCTCGATACGTAGACTGAATTCATGAGCCAGAAGCCTGAGATCGACTTCGTCGACCCCACCCCTCCGACCGACCTCGTCATCAAGGACATCACCATCGGTGACGGCGAGGAGGCCACCGAGCGCGACCGCGTATCGGTCCACTACGTCGGCGTTGCGCTGTCCACCGGTGAGGAGTTCGACGCGTCCTACAACCGCGGCGAGCCGCTCGACTTCCGCGTCGGCATCGGCCAGGTCATCCAGGGCTGGGACCAGGGCATCCTCGGCATGAAGGTCGGCGGCCGCCGCCAGCTCGTCATCCCGCCCCACCTGGGCTACGGCGACCGCGGCGCCGGCGGCGCGATCAAGCCCGGCGAGACCCTGATCTTCGTCTGCGACCTGGTCAAGGTCGAGAAGTAGCGGGTTGGAATACCCGGTTAACCGGGTATTCCTGCACTTCTCAGGCAATGCAACGCCAGAGAAGTGCAGGTTTCACCGGTTAACCGGGTATGCCTCCGCACTACCAAGGAACGTCGAAGTCGGCCTCGTCGGAGACCCTGGCCGCTTGGCCGGCGTACTCCACGACGTCGCCGACACGGAGCTGGCGGCCGCGGCGGAGCTCGATCTCACCGTTGACCTTCACCTCGCCGGCGGTGATCGCGGGGCGCGCCTCGGAGCCGGTCTCGACCAGATTGGCCAGCTTGAGGAACTGACCGAGGCGGATGACCTCGTCGGAGATGGGTACGTCGAAGGGCTCGCTCACACCGCCATCCTCCCCCGCCCGCCGAGACGTCACCAAAAACGGCCGAGGCGTCAGCGCGGCCGGCCGAGTTGGCACGCGATGACGGCTCGACCGACGTACGTGACCTCTCGGCCGACCTGAGTGACGCCTCGGCCGACGCGGGTGACCTCTCGGCCGACGTATCCGACGCCTCGGCGGGTCACTCCATCAGGATGGCGACGGTGTGGATGATCACACCGACGAGGCCACCGACGATGGTGCCGTTGATGCGGATGAACTGCAGGTCGCGGCCGACGAAGAGCTCGATGCGGCGGGCGGCCTGCTTGCCGTCCCAGCGCTGGATGGTGTGGGTGATGACGGTGGTCGCCTCGCGGCCGTAGCGCTTGACGACGTAGACGGCCACGTCGGAGGCGAGTGCGTCGTAGCGGCGCTGGAGGCTCTCGTCGAGGACGACCTTCTGGGCGTAGCGGACGACCTCGTCCAGGGCGCGGCGACGGACGACGCCGTCGGGATCGCGCAGCGAGGTGGTCAGCGCACGGCGCAGGGCGTCCCAGATGGAGATGGCTGTGTTGATGACGCCGGGGTGGTCGAGCACCCGCTCCTTGAGCCGTTCGGCGCGCTCCATGGTCGCCTGGTCGTGCTGCAGGTTGTCGGCGAGGTCGGCGAGCATCGTGTCGATCGCCTTGCGGGCACGGTGCTCGGGGTCGTCGCGGATGTCGGCGATCCAGCGGACCAGCTCGACGTGGATGCGGGCGGTCACCGGCTCGCGCAGCACCTGGGGCGTCCACCACGGCGCCCGCTCGCCGAGCACCTCGGTGACGATCTCCTCGTTCTCCTCGAGCCAGCCGTGCAGCTCGACCAGCGCCAGGTCGACCAGGCCGTGGTGGACGCCGTCGTCCAGCGCCGCCTGCAGCGTGCCGCCGAGGAGCGGTGCGATCTGCTCCTCGCGCAGGCGAGGTACGAACCCGTCCTGGATGATCTCGACGATGTGCCGGTTGCTGATCCGGGAGAGCCCGTCGGCGACCACGGTGGAGACCTCGTCGACGACCCGCTTGGCGTTGGGCTCCTCGGCGAGCCAGAGCGCGAGCCGCAGCGACGGCATCGCGACACCGAGCCGCTCGCGGATCGTCTCCTCCTGCAGGAAGTTGTCCTGGACGAACTCCTCCAGGCTGGCACCGAGCTCGTCCTTCCGCTTCGGGATCAGCGCGGTGTGCGGCACCGGCAGCCCGAGCGGGTGGCGGAACAGCGCGGTGACCGCGAACCAGTCGGCCATCGCGCCGACCATGGACGCCTCGGCACCGGCGTTCACGAAACCCCAGAACCCATCCAGCCGAAGGGTCAACAGATAGACGATGGCGGCAACGACCAGGAGACCGGTGGCGACGAAGCGCATGCGGCGCAGTGCCTGGCGGCGTACGACATCGGCCTCGGTCTCGACCATCAGGCCGCCGATGCCGGCGCCCCCAGGAGAACTCATGGGCTCAATTGTGCCGGGTCGTGCCACGCGAGGCGATCTGCAACACCAGGACCAGCATTTCTATAGGCTACTCACGGGTTGGCCCACAGGTCAGTTACAAAGCACCCAAGGGCGTCACCGATCCCTTCCCCTGCTCGTTGGAGTGGGCGAGAGTGCCTCGGGGGAGGCACACGTCCCACCGAGGAGATACATGTCGTCGCACAACGCGGACGGTGTGGGGTCGCATCTGTTCGACTCGTCGAGGAGCGCTATGTCGTTGACCACCGCCGCCAAGGTGGAGGTTCTGAGCGTCCTCGTCCGCGCCGGCCGGGAGGCCCGCGCCCCACTCACCCCGCACGACTGCAACACCGTGGTCGAGACCAGTGCCCATCTCGCCGAGATCGCGCCGACCCTTTCAGAGGGCACGCCCGGCGAGCGGGCCCGTGCGACCCGCTCCGCGATGGAGCTGTTCCTCTCCGTCGACTGCCCTCAGCTCGCGCCCGAGCTCCGCGAGGAGCTCGCCAGGGCGGTCGAGCACGTAGTCGTACGTCATCCGGCGACCGCCGCCTAGCGCAACAGGGTTTCAACCACCTCATCGTCTGAAGCAAAAATGCCGTCGCGACCCCACGGGTCGCGGCGGCGTGCTTGTATGTGAAGCGGGAGGTAGTTGCATGACGATCGTCAGAGCCGCAATCAGCCAGACCACCTGGACCGGGGACAAGGTCTCCATGCTGGACAAGCACGAGGGCTTCGCGCGGGACGCCGCCGCCCAGGGCGCCCAGGTGATGTGCTTCCAGGAGCTCTTCTACGGGCCCTACTTCGGGATCACCCAGGACAAGAAGTACTACCGCTACGCCGAGCCGGCCGACGGGCCGATCGTGCAGCGCTTCGCGAGCCTGGCCAAGGAGCTGGGCATCGTGATGGTGCTGCCGATCTACGAGGAGGCCGACACCGGGGTCTACTACAACACCTCGGTGCTCGTCGACGCGGACGGCACGATCCTCGGCAAGTACCGGAAGAACCATCTGCCCCACGTGGAGAAGTTCTGGGAGAAGTTCTACTTCCGCCCCGGCAACCTGGGCTACCCGGTCTTCGAGTCCGCGGTCGGGAAGGTGGGGATGTACATCTGCTACGACCGCCACTTCCCCGAGGGCTGGCGCGAGCTCGGGCTCAACGGGGCCCACATGGTCTTCAACCCCAACGCCACCAAACCCGGGCTCTCCAACCGGCTCTGGGAGATCGAGCAGCCCGCCGCCGCGGTCGCCAACGGCTACTTCGTGCTCGCACCCAACCGGGTCGGCCTGGAGGACAACGAGTACGGCGAGGAGGCGGTCAACTTCTACGGGATGTCGCAGGTCGTCGACCCCCGCGGCAATTACGTGGGCGAGCTCGGCTCGGGCGAGAAGGAGGAGCTGCTCGTACGCGACCTGGACATGAGCATGGTCCAGGAGATGCGCGACGACTGGCAGTTCTACCGCGACCGGCGGCCCGATTCGTACACCGCCATCCCCCGACCCTGAGGAGGCTCTACCCATGACTGCCGGAATGACCACGCTCATCAAGGGTGGCACGGTCGTCTCCGCGACCGGGCGCACCCAGGCAGACGTGCTCGTCGACGGCGAGAAGATCGTCGCGCTCATCTCCCCCGGGAGCACTCCGCTGGGGACGATCGAGGCCGACGTGACCATCGACGCGGGCGGGAAGTACGTCATCCCCGGCGGCGTCGACGCCCACACCCACATGCAGCTGCCGTTCGGTGGCACCAACGCCAGCGACACCTTCGAGACCGGCACCCGGGCCGCGGCCTGGGGCGGCACCACGACGATCATCGACTTCGCAGTGCAGCGCTACGGCGAACGCGTACAGGACGGGTTGGCGCACTGGCACGAGCTGGCCGCCGGCAACTGCACGATCGACTACGGGTTCCACCAGATCATCGGCGGGGTCGACGACGACTCGCTCAAGGCGATGGACACGCTCGTGGACGAAGGGATCACCTCCTACAAGCTGTTCATGGCCTACCCGGGTGTCTTCTACTCCGACGACGCGCAGGTGCTGCGGGCGATGCAGAAGGCGACCGACCACGGGCTGCTGACCATGATGCATGCCGAGAACGGGCCGGCGATCGACGTGCTCGCCGCGCAGCTGGCCGAGTCCGGCAAGACGTCTCCCTACTACCACGGCATCGCGCGTGCCTGGCAGATGGAGGAAGAGGCCACCCACCGGGCGATCATGCTCGCAGATGTGACCGGGGCCCCGCTCTACGTGGTGCACGTCAGCGCCAAGCAGGCGGTCGCGCAGCTGGCCGCGGCCCGCGACCACGGGAAGAACGTGTTCGGCGAGACCTGCCCGCAGTACCTCTACCTCACCCTCGAGGACCAGCTCGGCGCGAGGTCGGAGGAGTGGGGCGACTTCGAGGGCGCCAAGTGGGTCTGCTCGACGCCGCTGCGCTCGCGCGAGGAGGGCCACCAGGACGCGATGTGGCAGGCGCTGCGTACCAACGACCTGCAGATGGTCTCCACCGACCACTGCCCCTTCTGCATGAAGGAGCAGAAGGAGCTCGGCAAGGACGACTTCCGGGCCATCCCCAACGGGATCGGGTCGATCGAGCACCGCGTCGACCTGCTCTACCAAGGCGTGGTGACCGGGCAGATCACGCTCGAGCGGTGGGTGGAGCTGATCGCGACCACACCGGCGCGGATGTTCGGGCTCTACGGCCGCAAGGGCGTCATCGCACCGGGCGCCGACGCCGACATCGTCGTCTACGACCCGAACGGCCACACCTCCATCGGAGTCGGCAAGACCCATCACATGAACATGGACCACTCCGCCTGGGAGGGCTACGAGATCGACGGACACGTCGACGTGGTGCTCTCCCGAGGCTCCGTGGTCGTCGCCGACGGTGAGTTCAAGGGCACCAAGGGCCACGGCAGCTACCTCAAGCGCGACCTCTCCCAGTACCTGGTGTGACGTGATGGACTTCGGTGTCGTCCTCCAGACCAACCCGCCCGCCTGGCGGGTCGTCTCCCTGGCGAAGCAGGCCGAGGCGTACGGCTTCGACTACGTCTGGACGTTCGACAGCCACCTGCTGTGGATGGAGCCGTACGTCATCTACAGCCAGATCCTCGCCGAGACCCGCACCATCAAGGTCGGCCCGTTCGTGACCAACCCGGCGACCCGCGACTGGACGGTGACCGCGTCGGTCTTCGCGACCCTGAACGAGATGTACGGCAACCGCACCGTCTGCGGGATGGGGCGCGGCGACTCGGCGGTGCGGGTGCTCAACGGGAAGCCGTCGACGATCCGCGAGATGCGCGAGGCGACCCGGGTGATCCGCGAGCTCGCCAACCGGCGCCCGGTCGAGATCAACGGCACCACGCTGCAGTTCCCATGGGCCAAGCGCTCCGAGCTGGAGGTGTGGATCGCCGCCTACGGCCCGCTCGCGCTGAAGGCCGCCGGGGAGGTCGGCGACGGGTTCATCCTGCAGCTCGCCGACCCCGACATCACCGAGTGGATGATCGGGGCGGTCAAGAAGGCGGCCACCGACGCCGGCCGCGACCCGGAGTCGCTGACCTTCTGCGTGGCCGCACCTGCGTACGTCACCGACGGGTCGCCCGAGGCGCTGGATCATGCCCGCGAGCAGTGCCGGTGGTTCGGCGGGATGGTGGGCAACCACGTCGCCGACATCGTCTCCAAGTACGGGGTCTCGACAAGCTCGACCAACGTGGTCCCGCAGGCGCTCACCGACTACATCAAGAACCGCGAGGGCTACGACTACAACGAGCACGGGCGGGCCGGCAACACCCACACCCAGTTCGTGCCCGACGAGATCGTCGACCGGTTCTGCCTCCTCGGCTCGGTCGAGGAGCAGGTCGCCAAGCTCGAGCAGCTCAAGAGCCTCGGCGTCGACCAGTTCGCCGTCTACCTGCAGCACGACGCGATGGACCAGACCCTGGCTGCGTACGGCGATCTGGTGATCCCGCGGGTGAACCGGCCCGCGACTGCGAAGGCCTGAGGTGGCTCGCGTCGTCACCGGGGTCACCCGGACGGTGGCCGGGCTGCTCGGGCTGGCGCTGGTGGTGGCGCTGTGGGAGGCCTACAAGCAGTTCGGGCCCGAGGCCGGCTGGGGCATCGGGGAGGCGCGGATCCTGCCGCGGGCGACCGACCTGGCGATGCCGCACGTGTGGGAGATGGTCACCCGGCTCCTCGAGCCGGAGACCTCCGCCTCGACCTCGTCACCGCTGTGGCTGGTCATCCTCCAGGCGGCATTGGTGTCACTGGGGATCGCATGTGTCGGGCTGCTCGTCGGCACCGTCGTCGGACTCGCGTTGGCGCTGGCCATGGATCGGTTCCAGCTCGCCGAGCACGGCCTGCTGCCGTGGATCGTGCTGTCCCAGACGGTGCCGCTGATCGCGTTCGCACCGATGGTGAAGTCGTGGGGCTCGAACATCGCCATCGGCGCCTGGCAGTGGCCGGCGTGGATGTCGGTCGCCGTGATCGCCTCCTATCTCGCCTTCTTCCCGGTCGCCGTCGGAGCGCTTCGGGGGCTCCAGGCACCGACCGTGGAGCAGCGTGAGCTCTTCAGGACGTACGACGCGGGCTACTGGCCCACGCTGCGCAAGGTCAAGCTGCCCGCCGCCGTTCCCTACCTGCTCTCCTCGCTACGTCTGGCAGCGGCCGCCGCGGTGGTCGGGACGGTGGTGGCGGAGGGATCGATCGCCTATCTGGACGGCATCGGACGCAAGCTGATCGGCTACGGCGGCCAGGCCTCCGGCGACCCTGCGAAGGCCTGGGCGCCGATCTTCGGCGCGGCCGTGCTGGGGCTGCTCGCCGCTGGGGTGGTCTGGCTCGTCGGTGTCGCACTGCGGCGCTACCGGCGGGGTGAGGCGACATGATCGACGACGAAAAGGCCACCATGACCTCCCCCTCGACCTCCCCCACATCCGCGAACGGGGACGAACCGGCCATCCCCGCAGTCTCACTGACGGGAGTGACCAAGCAGTTCGCGAGCAAGCAGGGCCAGGTGCAGGCGCTGGCCGACATCGACCTGAGCGTCGGACCGGGCGAGTTCGTCTCGCTCATCGGGCCCTCGGGCTGCGGAAAGTCGACGTTGATGCGGCTGGTGGCCGATCTCGAGACCCCGTCGGCGGGGACCGTAGAGGTGTTCGGCAAGACCGCGGCGCGCGCCCGCAAGGACCAGGACTACGGGATCGCCTTCCAGCAGTCAGGGCTGTTGGCGTGGCGTACGGTCGCCGACAACATCGCGGTGCCGCTGGAGCTGCACAAGGTCTCCAGACGTCGCCGCCAGGAACGCGTCGCCGAGCTGGTGGCCCTGGTCGGGCTGGAGGAGTTCACTGGGCACTACCCGGACCAGCTCTCCGGCGGCATGCAGCAGCGGGTGGCGATCGCCCGCGCTCTCGCCGAGCAGCCGCGGCTGCTGCTGATGGACGAACCGTTCGGCGCGCTCGATGAGATGACCCGCGAGCGCCTCCAGACGGAGCTGTCCCGGCTGGTCCGCACGACCGGTGCCGCGGTCGTGTTCGTCACCCACTCGATCCCGGAGGCGGTCTTCCTCTCCGAGCGGGTCGTGGTGATGTCGCCACGGCCGGGCCGGATCACCCGGATCGTGCCGACCGGCCTCGGCCCCGACATCGTCCGCGACGAGGTGCTGCGCGAGTCGGAGCGCTTCTACGAGCTGGTCACCGAGGTCCGCGAGGCGCTGCACTCGCGGCCCGCCTCCGGAGCGGGCTCATGACGCTGTCGCCCTCGCGCCTGCTCGCCCCGCTCGTGGTCGGGCTCCTCGGCCTCGCCCTGTGGGCGCTCGTCGTCGACGTGCTCGGCATCGGCACCTTCTTCCTCCCCGGTCCCGGCGAGGTCGTCACCGCGCTCGGCGAGAGCTGGGAACCGATCCGCGCAGCCTTCTGGGTCACCGCGATCAACTCGCTGTGGGGCCTTGCTGTGGGCGCGGTCCTCGGCGTCGCCTTCGCCGGCATCGCCGCCACGATCCGGCTCTTCGACGGCATGCTCGGACCCCTGGTCGCGATCCTCGCGGTCATCCCGATCGTCGCGATCGCGCCGCTGCTCTACACGATGCTCGGCACCGACCAGGAGACACCGCGGCGCATCATCGGCGGCATCGCCGCGTTCGTACCCGTCTTCATCAGCACCCTCCGCGGCCTGCGGCAGACCACTCCCCTGCAGCGCGATCTGATGAGGACGTACGCCGCCGGGCCGGTGCAGCGCTTCCGCACCGTCACGCTTCCGGTCGCGATCCCATACACCCTCACCGGGCTGCGCGTTGCCGGCTCGCTGGCGGTCATCTCGGCGCTGGTCGCGGAGTACTTCGGCGGGGTCAACAACGGTCTCGGCAGCGCCATCAAGAACGCCGCGACCTCCAACCATGCCCGAGCATTCGCGTACGTCGGGGGCGCGATCGTGCTCGGCCTGCTGGTCTTCGCGATCACGGCCGCTCTGGAGCGGCTGGCGCACAGGGCCTATCCGTCAGGAGAGAGCCGCTAGGCGGCGTACCGCCTCCTTCTCGCAGCGTCGCGCGGAGGTCTCGACAAGCTGGACCACCGGAGGAGATATGAACAGTTTCATACGACAAGGGCTCGCTGCCGCGGCTGCCGTGGCACTGACCCTGGGGCTCGCCGCGTGCGGCGGCTCCGACAGCGAGGGTGATGGCGACGGCGACCTCACCCAGGTCAAGCTGCAGCTGCAGTGGCTGCCGCAGGCCCAGTTCGCCGGCTACTACGCGGCGATGGACCAGGGCTTCTTCGAGGACGAGGGGCTCGACGTAGAGATCATCCCCTCGGGTGGCGACATCGTGCCGCAGGACGCCTTGGCCAACGGCGACGTCGACTACGCGGTCGCCTGGGTTCCGAAGGTGCTGGGCTCGATCGAGAGCGGCGCCGACCTGACCAACGTCGCCCAGATCTTCCAGCGCTCGGGCACGCTGCAGGTCTCCTGGGCAGACTCCGGCATCGAGTCGGTCGCGGACTTCGAGGGCAAGAAGATCGGCTCGTGGGGCTTCGGCAACGAGTGGGAGATCTTCGCCGCGATGGCCGCGGAGGGACTCGACTCCAAGTCCGTCTCGATCGTCACCCAGGACTTCAACATGAACGCGTTCCTGCAGGGCGACATCGACGCGGCGCAGGCGATGACCTACAACGAGTACGCCCAGCTGCTGGAGGCCGAGAACCCCGAGACCGGGGAGCTCTACCAGCCCGCGGACTTCAACGTCATCTCGTACGAGGACACCGAAGGCGCGATGCTCCAGGATGCGCTGTGGGCCGACACCGAACGGCTGTCGTCGGACACGGACTACGAGGATACGACCGTCAAGTTCCTCAAGGCGGTCGTCAAGGGCTGGGCCTACGCCCGCGACAACGCCGAGGAGGTCGCCCCGACCATGGCCGAGCACGAGTCGACCTGGGGTCCCTCGCACGAGCTGTGGATGCTCAACGAGACCAACAAGCTCATCTGGCCGGCCGAGAACGGGGTCGGGGTCATCGACGAGGCCGCCTGGAAGCAGACCGTCGACGGCGCGCTCGCGGCGACCAACGAGAAGGGCGAGAAGCTGATCACCAAGGCACCGCCGGAGACGGCCTACTCCAACGAGTACATCGAGAAGGCACTCGACGAGCTCGGCGATGACGTCGATTCCAAGGGCACCGACTTCGAGCCCATCGAGGTGGAGGTAACAGCCGGCGGCGCGTGATTCAGTCGCGTAAGGCACCGAGATGTAACGAAAGCGTAGCCGTCGACCTGATATACCGTCGTAATCGGTATTCCGGTTCGGCGGCTACGTTGCCGTTTCCGGCGTAGAGTGAGGAGCCAGATCCATGTCCATCCACGCACCCCAGGGGACAGCCTTGACCAGCGCCAGCGACGCCCGTGCCTATGACCTCGACCGAGCCCATGTCTTCCATTCCTGGTCCGCCCAGGGGTCGCTGAAACCGCTCGTCATCGCCGGCGGGCAGGGCTCGCGGGTTTGGGACGACTCCGGGCACACGTACCTGGACTTCTCCTCCCAGCTGGTCAACACCAACATCGGCCACCAGCACCCCCGGGTGGTGGAGGCGATCAAGAAGCAGGCCGAGACGCTGACCACGATCGCGCCGACGACGGCCAACCTGACGCGCGGCGAGGCGGCCGAGCGGATCACCGACATCGCGCCGGTGGGCTTCAACAAGGTCTTCTTCACCAACGCCGGCGCCGACGCGGTCGAGAACGCGATCCGGATGGCGCGCATCCACACCGGCCGAGACAAGGTGCTCTCGACCTACCGCTCCTACCACGGCAACACCGGAGCGGCGATCGTCGCGACGGGCGACTGGCGACGGATCCCGAACGAGTACGCCCGCGGCCACGTCCACTTCTTCGGCCCCTACCTCTACCGCTCGGAGTTCTGGGCGACCACGCCGGAGCAGGAGGCCGAGCGCGCCCTTCAGCACCTGCGCCGCGTCATCGAGTCCGAGGGACCCGCGTCGATCGCGGCGATCCTCCTCGAGACCATCCCCGGCACCGCCGGGATCATGATCCCGCCGCCGGGCTACCTCCCCGGGGTCAGGGCGCTGGCCGACGAGTTCGGGATCATGCTCATCCTCGACGAGGTCATGGCCGGCTTCGGCCGCACCGGCGAGTGGCTGGCCCTGGATGCCTACGGCGTCGTTCCCGACCTGATCACCTTCGCCAAGGGCGTCAACTCCGGCTACGTACCTGCCGGCGGGGTGATCATCTCCGACCCGGTCGCGGCCACCTTCGACGACCTGGTCTTCCCCGGTGGGCTCACCTACTCCGGCCACCCGCTCGCGATGGCGTCGATCGTGGCGACCATCGAGGCGATGAACGAGGAGGGCATCGTCGACAACGCCGCGACGATCGGCACCGACCACATCGCCCCCGGCCTCGCCTCGCTGGCCGAGAAGCACGACGTGATCGGCGAGGTACGCGGCACCGGGGTCTTCTGGGCCCTCGAGCTCGTCGCCGACCGCGAGACGCGGGAGCCGCTGCCGGCCGCCACGGTGGGCCGGATCAAGTCCGACCTCATCGCCCGCAACCTGATCCCGTTCATCATGGAAAACCGCATCCACGTGGTGCCTCCGTGCGTCGTCACCCCCGACGAGGTCGCCGAGGCGATCTCGATCTACGACGACGTGCTCGGCTCGCTGTAACAGCTCTCTAAAGGACGCATGACATGACCGACCTCCCCATCCTCGACCACTGGATCGGCGGGGCCACCAACCCCGGCACCGGCACCCGTCTCGGCGACGTCTACAACCCCGCGCTCGGCACCGTCCAGAAGCGCGTACGCTTCGCCTCGGCCGCTGACGTCGACACCGCTGTCTCCGCGGCCAAGAAGGCGTTCGAAGAGTGGAGCGAGACCTCGCTCACCCGGCGTACGGCCGTGCTCTTCAAGTTCCGCGAGCTGCTCAACGCCCGCAAGGGAGAGCTCGCCGAGATCCTCACCGCCGAGCACGGCAAGGTGCTCTCCGACGCCGCCGGCGAGATCGCCCGCGGGCTCGAGGTCGTCGAGTTCGCCTGCGGTCTCTCCCACCTGCTCAAGGGCACGGTCTCCGAGCAGGTCTCCTCCGGCGTGGACGTGACCACGCTCAAGCAGCCGCTCGGCGTGGTGGGCATCATCAGCCCGTTCAACTTCCCCGCCATGGTGCCGATGTGGTTCTTCCCGATCGCGATCGCGGCCGGCAACGCCGTCGTGATCAAGCCGTCGGAGAAGGACCCCACCGCGTCCAGCTGGATCGCGGAGCTGTGGTCCGAGGCGGGGCTGCCCGACGGCGTCTACAACGTCGTGCACGGCGACAAGGAGGCGGTCGACGCGCTCCTCGACAACCCCGACGTCGCCTCGATCTCCTTCGTCGGCTCCACCCCGATCGCCCGCTACGTCTACGAGCGCGGCACCGCCGCCGGCAAGCGGGTCCAGGCGCTCGGGGGCGCCAAGAACCACATGCTCGTGCTGCCCGACGCCGACCTCGACCTGGTCGCCGACTCGGCGGTCAACGCGGGCTTCGGGTCAGCCGGCGAGCGCTGCATGGCGATCTCGGTGGTGCTCGCGGTCGACTCGGTCGCCGACAGCCTGATCTCGAAGATCACCTCGCGGATGGCCACGCTCAAGACCGGCGACGGCACCCGGGACACCGACATGGGGCCGCTGATCACCGGCGCCCACCGGGACAAGGTGGCGAGCTACGTCGACGTGGCCGCGGCCGACGGGGCCACGGTCGTCGTCGACGGACGTGGGATCGAGGTCGACGGCGACCCGAACGGCTTCTGGGTCGGGCCGACGTTGGTGGACCGGGTGCCGACCACCTCGACCGTCTACACCGAGGAGATCTTCGGCCCGGTGCTCTCGGTCATCCGCGTCTCCGGTTACGAGGAGGGGCTCGAGCTGATCAACTCCGGCCAGTTCGGCAACGGCACCGCGATCTTCACCAACGACGGCGGCGCCGCCCGCCGGTTCCAGCGCGAGGTGCAGGTCGGGATGGTCGGCGTGAACGTACCGATCCCGGTGCCCGTCGCCTACCACTCCTTCGGTGGTTGGAAGGCCTCGCTGTTCGGGAACGCGAAGGCGTACGGCCCCGCGGGGCTGGACTTCTTCACCCGGGAGAAGGCGGTCACCACCCGGTGGCTGGACCCGTCGCACGGCGGGATCAACCTGGGGTTCCCGCAGAACTCCTGAGAGATCTAGTAGTCGTAGTCGTCGTCGGGGCCGGCTGCGTCGAGCTTCTGCTCGGCGTAGTCGGCCTCGTTGACGTCGTCAGGCGTCGAGGTCACCGTCTCCTCGGCGTCCAGGGGCGCCTCGTCGTCGACGGCCTCCTTCACGACATCGGTCGCCTGCTCCTCGAGGTCTGCCTCTGCTGCGTTCTCGCTCATCTACCCTCGCTCAGCTCGATCCGTGTGCTCGGTCTCCAGTAGACCACCGCCACCCGGGTGCCGCCACGGATCGCTGTGGCTCAGCGCCGGCGTGGTGCCCCCAGGGCAAGGCGGAGATCCTGCTTCAGGGTCGTGTATGCCTCCTTGGGCTGCCGGTTCACATCCCAGAGCAGTGCGTAGCCCTCCCCTTCGAACCAGCCAGGTACCCAGGAGTGGGTGTCGTCGATACCCCAGACCGTGAACGATGTGCAGGCTCGTACGGCGAGGCAGGCCTGGAGCATCTGGGAGAACTCGTAGGGGTGGGCGAAGAGCGCCAGGTTGTCCGTCGGGACCTGGGTCTCGGCGGAGTCGACGAAGGTGCGTACGTCGGCCTCGGTGACCGCGACCTCGAGACCGAGGTCGGCATAGCGCTGCAGGTCGGCGCGGAAGCGCTCGCCGGAGAAGCCGTACTGGGTGTCGAGGTGGCCCTGATTGCCGACACCGTGGATGGGTACGCCCTGGGCGACCAGGCTCTTGACGAAGGCATAGACCGCGTCAGCCTTGGCGTTGTGGCCGTCCTCGCCAGCGATGTTGTAGTCGTTGTAGAACAGCCGCGCCTTCGGGTCGGCCCGATGGGCCCAGCGGAAGGCGTCGGCGACCACCTCGGGTCCGAGCCGGGAGACCCAGAAGTTGTCCGGGTTGAGCCGCGAGGGGTTGGTGTCGGTGAAGAACTCGTTGGCGACGTCCCACTGGTAGACCTTGCCGCGGAAGTGGGCGACCTCGTCGGTGATGTGCTTCTTGAGGATCCCACGGAGCTCGTCGTTGCTGATGGTGCCGTTGTTGACGCCCTCCGTCAGCCAGGCGGGATTCTGGTTGTGCCAGAGCAGGGTGTGGCCGCGCACCTTCTGGCCGTGGGCGCGGGCGAACTCGACGACCTCGTCGGCGCCGGACCAGTCGTAGGTGCCACGAGCCGGCTCGACGGTCTCCCACTTCATCTCGTTCTCGGGCGTGATGCTGGAGAACTCGTTCGCGGCGATACCGGCGAGCTCCTCGTCGGCGAGCACCTCGGGATTGGCTGCGACACCGAGGTGCAGCCCGATCTGGGAAGCGTAGGAGCGGAGCGAGTCGGACGGGGGCCGGAAGCCACGTGGCTCGGCCTGGGCCATGGATGACGCGGTGGCCGCGATGGTCGCGGCCGCGGTCACGGTCACGACGATGTGACGAAGTTTCACGGTGCCTCCAGGTGCACTAAGTGTGATCGGCATCACAGACAGGGATCAGGATGGCGAGGGCTCACGGCTTTGTCAATCGTTGTCGATAACGTTTTCTGAAGGCGGGCGCCGAAGCTGGATCCCGGCTACGATCCGGTCCATGCCCATCGAGACCTCTGCCCGCGAAGCTCCCGGATCGACGTGGGCCCGCAGCTACGACTACACCGCGCGCGAACTGGTGCGACCGCGTTCCGTGGATGACGTACGCGACCTCGTGCAGCGCGAGCCGCGGCTGCGCGCGCTGGGGTCTCGGCACTCCTTCACCGATCTCGCGGACACACCGGGGGTGCTGGTCTCACTCGACCTGGAGAGCTCGCCGAGCCTGGCCGATGACGTGGTCCGGGTGCCCGGCGGGATGCGCTACGGCGAGCTCGCCGCCTGGCTGCAGGAGCATGGCCGGGCGCTGCCCAACCTGGCCTCGCTCCCCCACATCTCGGTCGCCGGCGCGGTCGCAACCGGCACCCATGGCTCCGGGGTCGGCAACGGCTCGCTGGCCACCTCCGTGACCGCGCTGGAGATCGTCGACGGGCGCGGCGACCTGGTGCGGCTGGAGGCCGGCTCGCCCGACTTCGCCGGGGCCGTGGTCGGCATCGGCGCGCTGGGGATCGTGACGCATCTCGAACTGCTGACCTCGCCGACCTACCAGGTCGCACAGACGGTCCACGAGGGTCTCACCTACGCTGACCTGCGAGAACACCTCACCGAGATCCTCGGCGCGGCCTACTCGGTGTCGATCTTCACGCGTTGGGCCGACGAGCCGGACGGGTCGGTCGCCAGGGTCTGGGTGAAGTCGCGCTCGACGACGCCGGACCTCCCCGGGACGGTGCTCGCGACCCGGCCGCAGCACGTCATCCCCGGTCTCGACCCGGCCCCGTGCACCGAGCAGCTCGGCGTGCCCGGACCGTGGCACGAGCGGCTGCCCCACTTCCGGCTCGACTTCCAGCCGAGCGTCGGCGCGGAACTGCAGAGCGAGTACCTGGTGCCGCTCGATCGCGCGCAGGAGGCGGTCGACGCAGTCCGGTCACTCGCCGACCGGGTCCGGCCGCTCCTGCAGGTGAGCGAGATCCGCGCCGTCGCCGCCGACGAGCTGTGGCTCTCCCCCGCCAATGGCACGGACACGGTGGCGCTGCACTTCACCTGGAAGGCCGACCCCGTCGGCGTACGCGAACTCCTGCCCGACCTGGAGCAGCGGCTTCCGGCCGGCACCCGGCCGCACTGGGGCAAGCTCTTCGCCACCAAGGACCCCGGCGCCGAGTTCCCACGCTGGGACGACTTCAGGGACCTCGTACGCCGCTTCGACCCGGACCGCCGGTTCTGGAACGCCTGGCTGGACCGGGTGCTTGGCTGAGGCTCGCTCAGTCCTCGACGAACTGGCGGTGGTTGCGGATCACCTCGGCGATGATCACGTTGAGGATCTTCTCGGCGAACTCGGGGTCGAGACCTGCGTCGTCGGAGAGCCGGCGGAGCCGTTCGATCTGGACCGCCTCGCGGCTCGGGTCGGCAGGCGGGAAGCCCGCGCGCGCCTTCAGCCGGCCGACCTGCTCGGTGCACTTGAAGCGCTCGGCGAGAAGGTGGACAAGGGCGGCGTCGAGGTTGTCGATGCTGCCGCGCAGGCGCAGGAGCTCGTCGTGGGCGTCTTCGGTCACAGCGCTATCAAACCTGATGCGAGGCCCGGAGCGCCGGCGAGTCTTACTCGCCGGACTCCTTGGCCGACTGCTCGGCGAGTGCCTTGTCGATGTCGAGGTCGACGACGGCGTCGATGACCTGCTTGAGCGCGGGCGCGGGGAGCGCACCGGGCTGGGAGAAGACGAGGTTGCCCTTCTTGAAGGCCATCAGCGTCGGGATCGAGGTGATGTTGGCGGCACCGGCGAGCGCCTGCTCGGCCTCGGTGTCGACCTTCCCGAAGACGATCTCGGGGTGCTCTGCGGAGGCAGCGTCGTAGATCGGGCCGAACTGGCGGCACGGGCCGCACCAGGACGCCCAGAAGTCGACGAGGACGATCTCGTTGTCGCTGACGGTGCTCTCGAAGTTCTCTGCGCCGAGCTCGACGGTGGGCATGGGGCTCTCACTTCCGGTATGGGGTCGGTGCGCGCCGGATCGGCAGGCACGTACGTCTCAACGCACGTGCCCCGCCGAGGATTCCCCGTGCGGATTCCTCGTGGGATCAGGGCTGGTCCGGTCAGGGAAGGCGCTTGGCCTTCGGCCCGATCTGCCGCTCGATCCGGCTGCGTGGCTGCCCGGTCAGCTTGGCGACGATCGGAACCCGGAACACGTATCCACCGACAGCCGCTGCGATGACCAGCAAGATAATCCAGAACATGTGATCCAGCGTACGCCGGACCACCCAGACCCCACCTCAGGATTACCCCTGAGATGGGGCCCGGATGAGTCCCGGGTCGGCGTCAGGCGGCGCGGCGGCCGCGGCGGCCGGACTCGCGCTTGCGCAGAGCGTCGGTGAGCAACGAGACCAGGGCCTCGAGCTGTACGTCGGCGGAGTCGGTGACCTCTTCGTCGGAACCGTCCAGGGCACGAGCCGCGAGGCCGGCCTTGGAATCGATCAGCTCGGCGATCCGGGTGTCGATGGTCTGCGAGGCGATGATGCGCCAAGCGGTGACCGGCTCGGTCTGGCCGATGCGGTGGACACGGTCGATCGCCTGGGTCTGCTCGGCGTCGGTCCAGGAGAGCTCGGCCAGGATCAGGTTGGAGGCGGCCTGCAGGTTGATGCCGACACCTGCGGCGGTGAGCGAGCAGACGATGACCTCGACCTCGGGGTTGTTCATGAACTCGTCGATGGCCTTCTCGCGCGCCTTCGAGGTCTGGTCGCCGCGGATCGTGGAGTAGCGGATGCCACGATCCTCGAAGAGCTTCTGCGCGGCGTCCATCACCTCGATGTGCTTGGCGAAGAAGACGACCTTGCCGACGTTGCGTGCGAGCTGGGCGGCGTAGTCGGCGGCCAGCGAGGCCTTCGCGCGACCGATGCGGCGCATCATGCCGAAGACGTTCTCGCCGGTGGAGGCGTCCTGGTCCTCGCGCTCCCAGGTGGCGACGCGGCGGACCAGCTCGAGGTCGAGCTCGCCGGGGGCCGGCTTGGCACCGGTCACCCGGGTCTCGATCGCGGTGTCGTAACGCTGCATCATCCGCTTGGCCAGCTCGGCCTCGGCGGCCCGGATCGAGCGGCCCTCGGCATCGTCGAGCTCGACCGGCAGGTCGGCCACGCGGCGCGCCGGGATGTCGCTGGCGACGTCGATCTTGCGGCGGCGCACGATGCCCTGGTTGACGACGACACGGCGGGCTGCGCCGTAGAAGCTGTTGTCCTGCGGGGTCAGCCCGGTCTCCTCGAGCCCTTCGAGCAGGCCGTTGAGCGGCTTGACGTCGTCGATCCAGCCGAGGAACTGCCAGATCGCCCGGAAGTCCTCGATGTCGTTGATCAGCGGGGTGCCGGTCAGCGCCATCAGCAGCGGGTTGGCCGTACGCTGCCGGATCTTCTCCGAGAGTGCCAGCACGTGCTGGGAGCGCTGGGAGGACTTGTTCTTGATGAAGTGGGCCTCGTCGACGACCATGCCCTTGAAGCCGAAGTCGCCGAGCCAGCCGACGTGGCGGTCGAGGATCTCGTAGTTGACCACGATGATGTCGGCGAAGCCGTCGATGTCCTCGCCGTTGCCGTGGACGACGGTCGCCTTCTTGGACGGCGTCCAGAGGTCGACCTCGCGCGCCCAGTTGGCCTTGACGACGTTGGGCACTACGACGAGCAGCGGGTAGGCGTCGGCTGCCTCGGCGGCCAGCAGCGCCTGCGCGGTCTTGCCGAGGCCGGGCTCGTCGGCCAGCAGGTAGGAGCGGTGGCCCTCGGCCGCCGAGGCGACCAGCTGCGCCTGGTGGTGCATGAGCTCGCGGGTGCCGGGCGCGTCGATGTGGCCGGGGCCGTAGGCCGGCGGCTCGGGCAGCGGCATGCAGGAGGGGCCGGAGTCGGCGTACTCGAAGCTTCGGAACAGCGGCCCGAGGAGCTCCCAGCCGGACAGGCGGCGGGCGTGCACCGGTGGGCGGGCGTTGGTGAAGTCGGGCACCAGGAACGGGTTGGAGAGCTGGCGCTGGATGACGCTGGTCGGGACCACGCGCTTGTCGTGGACCACGACGGTGGGCATCTCGTCCTCGTCCTCCTCCTCGTCCTCCGGCACGTCGACGCCACCACGGGCCATCAGCTCGTGCTTGAGGTCGACGGCGGCGTCGGAGATCTCGGCGTCCTCGGCGAGGAGCTCGAACAGGCGCGAGTCCATGGTCGCGGTCTTGGCGAGGATCGTGGCGATCCCGTCCAGACGCTTGAGCTGCTCGGCGCGGCGACCCTCGTTGAGGGTCTCGTCCTCGAGCACGCGGTGGCGCTCGTCTCGGGCGAGGAGCGCGACGACCTGGAACTTGGTCCGTACGTCGGGCATGGCCGAGCGGCGCTGCACGGCCGACTCCACCTCGCGGACGACCTGCGCGAGCACCGGAATGATGCCCTCGTTGTCCTTGTGGACGCCCTTGCGGCGACCGTTCTGCCCGGACTTGCCGGCATTGCCGTTGCTACGCGAACGGCCGGACCGGTTGTTGCGCCGGGTAGCGGCTCCCTGAGCCAACTGAATCCTCCTTGGGGCCACGCACGGGTGAGTGGCATGTCCAAATGCCGACCCTCATCGGCCGGTCGCCCTCCCAGGGCTCACGCAGATCGATGGCAGACGACTGACGACCGCGTCCAAACAGCGGATACGCGCGATCGGCGCCTCATCGACCGGGCCAGTGACTCGTTCGGTCCCCACGACGAACGTCCACGAGCCGGGCGCTTGCAGCGAGTGTAACCCCACCCACACCCGTTAGCGGAAGTCTCGTTCCGCGTTTTCTGTCAATTGATCAAACACGGGGCTCAGGCAGGCCTCGAATGAGCCTCAGTCGATCAGGTACTGATCCGCCCAGGCCGAGATGATCCGGGCGGCGCGCTGGGCCTGGCCCCTCTTCGTGAGGAGGTGGTCGGAGCCCTCCAGCGCCACGAAGGAGCGCGGGTGGCGGGCGGTGTTGAAGATGTCGGAGGCGTTCTCGATGCCGACCGTGGTGTCGGTCGGGCTGTGCATGACCAGGAGCGGCTTCTTGAGCTGCATGATCTTCTGGCGCAGGTCGGCGCGGCGTACGTCATGGACGAAGTCCTTGCGCAGGGTCAGCGACTTGCCGCCGGCCATCCATGGCGCCTGGCCGTCCTCGAGCACGCGGGAGAGCACCGCGTCGTAGTTGTGCTCGACGTGTGCCGGCTGGAACGGGGCACCCACGGTGGCCACGGCGTCGACACCGACGGCATCGTTGGCTGCGGCGAGGACCGCCGCACCACCGAAGGAGTGGCCGACGAGCAGCTCGGCCGGGGTGCCACGCTCGGCCATGAAGCGGGTCGCCTCGACGGTGTCGGCGACCTTGTGGGTGAAGGAGCCGTCGCCCCAGTCGCCCTCGGAGTCGCCCAGGCCGAGGTTGTCGAAGCGCAGCATCCCGATGCCCTCGGCCGCGAGCTGCTTGCAGATCCGCGCGGCGGCCGGAGACTCCTTCCCGAGGGTGAAGCCGTGACTGAACACGCCCCAGCCACGCACCTCACCCTCGGGCAGGTCGATGAGACCGGCCAGCATGGGTCCGGACGTACTCTTGAAGGTCACCTTCTCAGCCACGCCAGGATTCTCTCAGAATCCGGCAGGCTTGCCCGGGTCTGCTCAGCGCTCGACGTAGAAGAGTCGCTTGTTGAGGAACTCGTCGATCCCGAGCGGGCCGAGCTCGCGGCCGAAGCCGGAGCGCTTGGTGCCGCCGAAGGGAACGTCGGCGCCCTCGCCGGCCGGCGTGTTGACGTTGGCCATGCCGACCTCGAGCTGCTGGGCGACGGCGATCGCGCGCGCCTCGTCGGTGGAGAACACGGCGCCGCCGAGGCCGTACTCCACCGCGTTGGCCAGCTCGACGGCCTCCTCGTCGGTGCTCACCTTGTAGACGACGGCGACCGGGCCGAAGAGCTCCTCGGTGTAGGCGCGCATCTCCGGCGTGACACCGGTGAGGACGGCGGGGGCGAAGAAGGCGTCGGGACCGTCGGAGATCTCGCCGCCGGCATGGAGCGTGGCGCCCTTGGAGACCGCGTCCTCGATCTGGTCGCGCAGTGCCTCGGCGGCCTTGCGGGCCACCAGCGGGGAGTAGACGGTGTCGTCGCCGTCCTCACCCTCGAGCGGCTTCATCGCGGCGGCGCGCTTGGTGAGGGCCGCGACGAAGTCGTCGTAGACGCCCTCGTTCACGATCATCCGCTTGTTGCCGTTGCAGACCTGGCCGACGTTCTCCAACCGGGTCGCCCAGGCGGTCTCGGCAGCCTCGTCGATGTCGTCGGAGTCGAGGATGATGTAGGGGTCGGAGCCGCCGAGCTCGAGGACGACCTTCTTCAGGTGGCGGCCGGCGGCCTCGGCGACCGCCGTGCCGGCGCGCTCGGAGCCGGTCAGGGACACCGCGCGGACCCGCGGGTCGGCGATCATCGTGGCGATCTGCTCGTGGGTGGCGTAGAGGTTCTGGTAGACGCCCGCGGGAAGGCCGGCGTCCTCGAAGATCTTCGCGATCGCGGCCGAGGAGCGCGGGCAGTTCTCGGCGTGCTTGAGGATGACTGTGTTGCCGGCGACCAGGTTGGGCGCGGCGAAGCGGGCGACCTGGTAGTAGGGGTAGTTCCACGGCATGACACCGAGCACCGGGCCGAGCGGGAGGCGCTGGATGACCGCCTTGCCCTCGTGGCCGGGCAGGTCGGTCTCCGCGAGCAGCTCGGGGCCATGATCGGCATAGTAGGCGGTGATCTCGCCGGAGAACTCGGCCTCGCCGGCGCCGGAGGAGGCCTTCTTGCCCATCTCGGTGCGGATGATCTTCCCGAGCTCCGCGGCCCGCTCGGTGAAGAGGTCCGCGGCGCGCTTCACGATCGCGGAACGCTCCTCGATCGGGGTCGAGCGCCAGGCTTCGTACGCCTTCTTGGACCGCTCCAGCGCCTCCTCCACCTCGGCGTCGGTGGCGAACGGGAAGGTCTCGATCACCTCGCCCGTTGCGGGGTCGGTCACCTGGTAGGGAGGCGTGGTGCTCATCGTCATCCTCTTCGATCGGGGGCTGCTTTTGGTGCGATGGTACGTGGTCTTGGAGCGCTTTTGATGACGGAACCGTTACTCTTTACCGGTTTTCGCAACTGAATCCGAAGTTAGGACACGTTCTAGAATGTCCGCATGGATCTTGCATTCTTCCGGCGCACCGATGACGGTTTCGAGCCTACGCCGATGGCTCGCAGCATGTGGGCCGAGGACCACATGCACGGAGTGGCCGCCAGCGGCCTGATCGCTCGCGGCCTCGAGGACCAGATCGAGGAGCTCGGACGTGCCTCGGAACTGGTGCCCTCCCGCTATCACGTGGACCTGTTCCGACCGCCGCGGATGGTGCCGACGCGGATCCGCACGAGGGTCGTACGCAACGGCCCGCGCATCGCGCTGCTCGACGCCGAGATGGTCCAGTCCTCCAGTGATGGCGAGGAGCGGGTCGTCGCCCGCGCGACCTGCACCTATCTGCTCGCCGGTGAGAACCCGGCCGGCGAGGTCTGGTCGGCGACCGAGCGCGCCACTCCCCCGCCGCTCGAGGTCGCGCCGCCGACCTCCGAGCCGCACGTACCGTTCTTCGTCTCCGAGAACCCCTGGTCCGACGACTTCGGCAAGCACCAGAACGCCGGGCGCCACGTCACCTGGCAGGTCGCGGTTCCGACCGTTGCCGGCGAGCCGATGACCCCGTTCCAGACCGTGGCCTCCATCGCCGACGCCACCTCGATGGTCACCAACTGGGGCAGCAACGGCGTCGAGTGGATCAACACCGACATCTCGCTCGCCCTCGCCCGGCGGCCGGCGGGGATGGAGGTCGGCCTCGCCACCATCGACCACGTCGCCCACGAGGGCATCTCCGTCGGCACCGCCGAGGTCTTCGACCGCGAGGGCACCATCGGCACCGCCACCGTCACCGCCCTGGCCAATGCCAAGCGCACCGTCGACTTCACCGCTCCGGGCGAGGGTGGTCCCGCCACCCCGGTCTAGCCGAGGCGTCACCCCCGTCGGCCGAGGCGTCACTCGCGTCGGCCGAGATGTCATCGTGGTGACGTCTCGACCGACGTACCTGACGTCTCGGCGGACGCTTGTGCCTTCTCGGCTAGGGCCAGGTTCTGGTCGACGAGCGCGGCCATGAGGGCTCGCTGGCGGGTCGGGGTGAGGCCGAAGCCGGAGGGGGTGAGGTCGGGGGTGGCCAGGGACTCGTCGATGTCGTGGAGGCGGGCTGTCGCGTGGTTGACGTCGGCGATGGCCTGCCGGAGGTCGGTGGTCGCGGGGTCGTGGGCGTCGGGGTCGCCGACGAGGTTGAGTACGCCGGTGATGCCGAGCCGGCGCTCCTCGCCGACCCGGTCCAGGGCAGCCAGGAGCGCGACGCCGGCCGGGCTGAGCGGCCCTAGGTCCGCGGGGAACGGGTAGGTGGCGCGCAGGCGCGAGGGGTTGTAGCGGTAGGCGGTGTTGAGCATGGTGCCGCCGGCACGTACGGCCCAGACGCGATGGAGGTCGGAGGCCAGGAACGCGTACGCCGCCGGATCCTGCGTCGGGTAGACGACCAGCCCGTTGGAGAAGACGTGGTCGGCACCGACCAGGACGGGCCACAGGTGCTTGCTGTGCTTGCTGAACGCGATGACGTGCGAGAGCCCGGAGGCGTCGCGGTAGAGCTCGTCGACTGGGCTGAGGAAGCCCCACCAGCGCTCCTTGAGCTGGGGGTACTTCACGAACTGGCGGCGGCGCTCGGCACGCACCTTCGACCGCACCAGCCGCGCGAGCGCGCGGTCCTCGGCGAGCTCCTCGAGGCCCAGCTTGCCGACGTCGAGCACGAAGCGGGAGGCGGTCGAGCCGCAGGGCGTCACCAGGTCCTCGCCACTCAGATAGGGGCGCACGGTGTGCCCGAGCGGACCGCGTCCGAGAGCCTCCGCCTCGGTCTGCGTCAGGACGAGCGTGCGTCCGAGCACGATGGTGCCCTGGTAGCCGTGCGGTAGCGGTACGTCGAGATCCAGCCGTGCCGGCTCCGGAAGCGAGAAGCCGTCCTCGAGGGTCCCGGTGATCGCCGGGACCGAGCGCCCGTCGAGCCACGCGCTGTCGAGCGGCCGGGTGGTGAGCCAGATCTTCGCGAACCGCACGCCCGCCGTCGGCCACGGGGCCGAGCGCTCCGCCCGGGCGACCTGCCAGCCGCGATCCAACAGCGCACCGAGGCCGAAGCGCGCGGTGTCACCCTCGCTGATCGAGTCGGTCGTGATCAGCCCGATCTCGCCGCGAGTGAGAGCGGCTGCCCGGAGCAGGAAGTAGATGACGTAGTCGGCCCGCCTCGTGGTGCCGGCGGCGAGCGTGTGCGCGAGGTAGTCGCGCAACTCCTGGCCGATCGCGTCCCGCACCCGCTTCACCCCGAGGTAGGGCGGGTTGCCGACCACCGCGTCGAAGCCGCCGCGCGCCATCACCTCGGGCGCGGCCAGCGCCCAGTGGATCGGCCGGACGGCGGGAACGGGCAGACGCCGGCACCGGCCCAGCGCTGCGTACGCCTCCTCCAGCCGTCTCCCCGGCCGGCCGCCCAGCGGCAGCGCGACCGCGACCATGGCATCGGCGTACGCCTGGGGGTCGTCCACGCCGGCAGGCAGCTCGTCCGCGTCGACGAGCCCGACCAGCGAGTTGCCGCACAGGATCCGGTCGTCGAGGAAGGTCAGCGGGAGCGAGGGGTCCTCGCAGAGCAGCCAGAGAGAGAGCTTGGCGATGTCGACCGCGACCGGGTCGATGTCGGCACCGTAGAGGCAGCGAGTGACGATCTCGGCCACGGGCCGCTCGCACGAGGACGCCAGATAACGGGCGGAGGCGAGGAGGAAGACGCCGGTGCCGGCGGCGATGTCGACCACGGCCGCGTCTGCCGAGGCGACCGGCGCCAGGGCGTGGGCGACGACCTCGTCGGCGAGCTCGGGCGGGGTGTAGTGGGCGCCGTTGTCGCGTCGCGAGGAGACCTCGAGGAGCGCCTCGTAGACGTAACCGATCTCCTCCAGAACCAGATCATCGACCGCGGTCCCATCCAGGAACAGATAGTTCGACAGCAGATGATCCGACTTCGGACCGTCCGCGCACGACAACAACCCAGCGGCGTCGAGGGCGGCATCGGTGAGCACCATCCCCCGTGCCCGCGCGAACCCCGCCACGACGCTGCGCATCACCGCCGCCACCGCCGAGGGGCCGCCGCCCAGCTCGGCAACCGCCGACCGCGCTCGAGTGCGCAGTGCCCGGGGCGTGATCACAGGATGAACCATAGAACGCCCGCAGGTTCGGGGAGACGAACCGATGGTGAAGAGTGATGCGCCGGGGTGCCCCCGTTCACCACAACGTCACACCGTGCGTACAGAATCCGGCGCATGTCCATCGACTCGGAGCGGCTCGGGCCCCTCCTTCACATCCGGCCCGGCACGGCTCCCCGCGTGGCGATCATCTCCGCGAGCTACGGCGCCGGCCACAACTCGGCCTCCCGGGAGATCTCACGAGCACTCGGGGAGGCCGGGTGCGACGTCGAGATCTTCGACTTCGTCGACCTGATGCCCTGGCGGCTCGGGCACGGGCTGAAGGTCGGCTACAAGATGCAGCTCCAGGTCAGCCCCGACTCGTGGGGCACCACGATGAGCCTGGTCATGCCGGGACGCCCGCTCCACAAGCCGTTCAACCAGCTCCTGCGTCTCTCCACGCGCAACCTCACCGAGGCTATGCGCGGCGCCGACCTGGTCATCTCCACCCACCCGTTCTGCTCCCAGGTCATCGGTCACCTGCGCGCCAGCGGACAGCTCGCCGTGCCCGCGGTCACCTACCTCACCGACGCCGCGGTCCCGGCGATGTGGATCAACCCCGGCATGGACCTCAACCTCGCCATCCACGAGGTCGCCGCACGCGAGGCGCGCATGCTCGGCGGCAACGCGGCGGTGGTCCAGCCGCTGGTCCCGCCGGGGGCGGCGTACGTCCCGGGGCGGGTCTTCCCCGATCCACTCGCCGACCTCGACCTGGAGGGTCCGCGGGCGCTGGTCACCGGCGGCTCGCTGGGCGCCGGTGCGCTCGAGCAGACCGCCCGCGACATCCTCGAGCACAGCGACATGACCCCGGTGGTTCTCTGCGCGACCGACCCCTGTCTCAAGCGCCGCCTGGAGCGGATCCCCGGTGTCGTGGCGCTCGGCTGGCGCACGGACGTACGCGCGCTGATGGCGACCAGCGACTGCGTCGTCCAGAACGCCGGCGGCTTCACCTCGCTCGAGGCCCTGGCCTCGGGCACGCCGGTGATCACCTACCGCTCGATCTCCGGTCACGGTGCCGCCAACTCGGCCAACCTGGACCGTGCCGGGCTGATCCCCTGGGCCCGCGACGAGGTCGAGCTCGCCAAGCACCTGGAGGTCGCCGCCGAGTCGCCGCGGTTCAACCGGCTCGCGCTCGGCGTCCCCGACATCGTCCAGCTCCTCACCGACAGCTACGACGAGACCGCCGTGGCCTAGTGGCACGTCCCAGAAGTTCCTGGGCGCTTCGCGCCGCCATGGCACGCACCTCGCCGCGTTGGCGCCGCTCGGAAGACGCCCGGTATGACTTCGCGACGCCGCCTTGCGATGCACGCACCCTGACGACGCCAAGCATCCAGGAACTTCCAGGACGCACCACTAGCCGGCCGGCGGCAACCCGAAGAGCCGCGCGGCGTTCTCGTAGAGCACCCCGCGCGTCCACTCGTCACCGAGCCCGAGACCGATGACCCCGTCGACCGCCTCGAGATAGGGATAGGGGATGTTCGGGAAGTCGCTCCCGAACAGGACCCGGTCACCCAGCGCCTTCAGCCGCGGCAGCTCCTCGGCCGGGAAGGGCGTCGACGCCTCGGTGAAAGCGGTGAAGGCCATGGTGGTGTCCAGGCGCACGCCGTCGTACTTCTCGACCAGGTCGAGGAAGCGCGAGTAGTCCGGCAGGCCCATGTGAGCGACGATCAGCACCAGATCCGGATAGCGGCCGAGCAACGCCTCCATGCCGGTGGGCCCGGTGAAGCGACCCGGAGCGGGCCCGTGACCCGAGTGGATCACCAGCGGCGTACGCGACTGCGAGAGCACCTCCCAGACCGGGTCGAGCAGCGGTGAGTTGGGGTCGTAGTCGCCGACCTGGACGTGCGCCTTGAAGATCCGCGCACCCGCCTCGACGGCCTCGCGCACATAGTCCCCCGCACCCGGCTCCGGGTAGAACGTCGCCGACTGCAGGCAGTCCGGCTTGTCCGCCGCGAACTCCGCGCCCCACTGGTTCAGCCACGCCGCCATCCCCGGCTTGTGCGGATAGGTGAGCGCCGAGAAGTGACGTACGCCGAGATCCCGCAGCACCCGGAGCCGCTCCTCCTCGGAGTGCCGATAGGCGATCGGCCACGGCTGACCGGTCAGGGGCCCGGCCGCATCGAAGTAGGCCCACACCTTGTCGAGCATCCGCGCGGGCAGGAAGTGGGTGTGTACGTCGAAGATGCCGTCCAGGCCCAGCGCATCGAGCCGCGCGCGGAGCTGCGCGGGCTCGTCAGGGGCGATGGTGAGGGTCGGAGGGTTCACGAGGGCCGAATTTACCCGGCGGTGGCGGAGCCAGAGGCCACGGGCGCAGCGAACGTCTCGGCGATCGCGCGTGCCCTCCCGGGCACCTCGTCGGCGGTCAGCCCCCAGGTCCCCTCGGCGAAACGCCGGGCGAGCTTCGCGAGCGAGTCGGCACCCTCGTTAAGCGCCTCGCCGACGTGGCCGCGCACCCACTCGAACGAGAGCCGATCGGACTCGCGGCACAGGTCGTCGTGCATCCGGGTCAGGCCGGCGAGCTCGGCGCGGTGCTCGCTCTCATAGCCCTTCGGCATCGACAGCTCACCTCGGAGCCAGTCCTCGATCATCGCGAGCGCGACCCGGGAGTCGGTCCGGATGGTCAGCGTGCGGCGGGGCAGCGCCCGCACCGCCTCCGCGATCGCCTGCAGCTCGGCCAGGACCACCAGCGACTGGGGGTCGCGGATCCGGGCGTTGGGCACCTGCCGGCCGAAGCCGTGCTGACCGTCGCCGGCGAGCCATCCCCAGCCGATGAACCCGCGATGGGCCGAGCCGTCGGTCGCCACCACCAGCGGCGGCATCGGGCCGGCCCGATGGATCGCCATCGCCTCCACTGCGTCGGCGCGGATGCCCGCGTCCTCGTCGGCGAACGGGACCACGGTGACCCCGGGATAGGCGTCCGCGATCTCGTCGGTCAGTATCCAGAACCGCGAGTTGGACGGCAGCGCGACCACGACCTGCACCGGTGCGAGCGACTCCAGCGAGTCGTACGCCGCTCCGACCGCCGCGATGATCGCGTCCTCGGTCCCACGGGCGCCCAGCGATCCCGCCGCTTGCAGCCCTGGACCGGCCAGGACCCAGTCCCATCTCTCGGCGTCGCTGCGCTCCTTGACGACGATGAAGCAACGCATTACAGACCTCCTGACCCGCCCGAACAAGTCGTTCTCGACGTTACCGGGCGGCCCCTGAGAAAAGAGACTCCGGCGTCAGGATCCGGACACCGCTGACCGGAACGGTCAGACGAGCCCGAGCTCTCGGGCGCGTACGCCCGCCTGGAACCGGGACGCGGCTCCGAGCGCCTCCATGAGCTCGGCGACCCGGCGCCGGTAGGTGCGTACGCCGAGCCCGAGGGTGCGCGCCGCGGCCTCGTCCTTCACGCCCCGGCCGAGCAGGTCGAGCACCTGAGGCGCGATGTCGCGCAGCTCGGCGATCCGGGCGTCGTAGGCGTCCACCGTCGTCGCCGAGCGCCAGGCCGCGTCGAAGAGCGAGGTGACGCCCTGGACCACCTCGGGCTGGGTGACGATGCTGAAGCTGCGCTCGCCCAGGCGCGGGTCGCCGGCGAGGATCGCGACCCGGCGGTCGATCAGGATCGTCTCGTTGATCTCGTCGGGAGTGATCCGGATCTGGGCGCCGCGGACGTCGCGGATCTCGCGCAGATGGGCGGCGGAGACCGGGTCGAGCAGCACGTTGGGCCGGTAGACCTTCCGCAGCCGCACCTCGGCGCCGTCGCGGCCGCACAGCGCGGCCCTGATACCGGATTCGGTGCGCGCAGCCGACCAGGTGCGCAGGTCGATCGCGGCACAGGCGATGTCGGTGGCGGCCGCGAACAGGTGCGAGGTGCGCCGCACGAGCTCCTCCTCGCCGCGTACGACGGCGACGGTGCCGCCCGTCCGGATCGTCCCCACCGTGTTGGTCACGGCATCGATTCTCCCCCGCCCACCAAGTCGCGAGCCGGCAATCGGCAACAACCTGCCAACGGCGTGAGTACGCGGCATCCGGTCGCGACGCTGGAGGGCATGACCACGAACCACATCACCGCCGGTGCCGCCGGCACCTGGCAGCTCGGCGACAAGCGGATCAACCGGATCGGCTTCGGCGCGATGCGCCTGATCGGCAACCTGTCCACCCCGATCGCTCCCGACCGCGAGAACGCGATCACCGTCCTCCGCCGCGCCGTCGAGCTCGGCGTCAACCACATCGACACCGCGACGATCTACTTCACCCCGACGCGCTCTGCCAACGAGCTGATCGCGACCGCCCTCCAGCCGTACGCCGAGGACCTGCTGATCGCGACCAAGGTCGGTCCCACCCCGCGCGGCCGCGACGGCGCCTGGCAGTCCGAGCCCCGGCCCGAGCGGCTGCGCGACCAGGTAGAGGAGAACATCCGCCAGCTCGGCCTCGACCACCTCGACCTGGTGAACCTGCGCTGGGGAGTCGGGCGCGAGCGCGGCACCGGATCGATCGCCGACCACTTCGGCGCCCTGCTCGACCTGCGCGAGGCGGGGCTGGTCGAGCACGTCGGCCTCTCCAACATCGGCCCCGAGCAGCTCACCGAGGCGCTCGCGATCGGGCCGGTGGCCTGCGTACAGAACCAGTACGGGCTCACCACCCGCCGCGAGGACGACGCCCTGCTGCGGCTGTGCGGCGAGCACGGGGTCGCGTTCGTGCCCTTCAACTCGATCGGCGCCGCCGTCGCCGGCGCGGTCCCCGGCGCCGCACCCGACGAGACCGGTCGTGATGTCGTCGAGGCCATCGCCGCGGCGCACTCCGCCACCCCCTCGCAGGTACGCCTCGCCTGGACGCTCCACCAGGGCCCGCACGTGCTCGCCATCCCCGGCACCGCCGACCCCGCCCACCTCGAGGAGAACATCGCCGCCGGCGCCCTCCGGCTCACCGACGAGGAGGTGAGCCGCTTGAACGGCGTCGCCGCGCCGGTGGCGCGCTGACCTCTAGGCCGCGGCGCCCAACGCCTCCCGCACCGCGGCCTGTAAGGTCCGGCCGGCCACCTCCAGCGGCTCGGTGGAACGCAGCGACCGAGCCAGGACGAAGGCGCCCTCGAGGCTGGTGATGAAGCCGATGATGAGGCCGCGGGCGGCCTCGGGCGGGACTCCCCGCTGCTCGAGATGCCGCCCGCCGACCTCGATCCAATCGGTGAACACCTCGGCGGTCGCCTGCCGCAGGGCCTCGTTGGTGCTCGCGACCTCGAGCGCGACGGTGGCGATCGGGCAGGCGTCGGCGTAGTCGGTCTCGACCAGCACGGCGGCGGCGGCCGCGAACGCGGTCTCGACGTTGGTGACCAGGTCGTCGGGGCCGACGAAGAAGGCCAGGACCAGGTCACGGTACTCCCCACCCGCGCGCCGGATCGTCTGGCCCGCCAGGTCGTCCTTGCCCCCGGGGAAGAAGTGATAGATCGATCCGAACGGCGCCTTGGCCACCTCGGCGATCTGCTTGAGTCCGGTGCCGGACATGCCTTGCCGGCGGAAGAGCTCGGTGCTGGCCTCGAGGATCCGCATACGCGTGTTGGTCATCGGCTGATCTTTCCGGTAGCGCCTGTCGCGATCGCCGGGTTCATTGCCGAACCCAGCTTCGAGATCGGCCATCACGCACCGACGGCGAAGGTGCTCGGCATGGACTACAACGGCTGGCACGCGGTCGCCGGGCTCGCCCTGTTCACGCCCGGCCTCTTCCTGTGCCGCCGCAAATCCTGGTCCGTCCTCTACCTCCTGGCGGCCGCCGTCGCCGGCACCGTCCCCGGCATCTGGGCGCTCGCATCACCCCAGGTCATGTGGGTCATGCACATGCCCGACCACGTGACCGACGCGGTGATCCACTTCGCTACCGCAGCACTCCTGGTCGTGATCGCGGTCGTGCAGATCCGTCGCGACGGCGGCTGGGCCAACACGATGTCCGACCTGCGGCGGCCCACTTCGACGCAAGTCCGCGACAGATAGTCCGGGACGTTCCAGCCCATCTACCCATGAGTAACGGACCGGATCGTCCCGGACTACCTGCGGCGAGCGGCAGCACTCACTCCTGCGCGGCGTAGAGCCCGTCGATGATGTCGGCGTACTTCTTGCTCACCACGCGCCGCTTGAGCTTCAGGGTCGGGGTGAGCTCCTCGGACTCGGCGGTCCACTCCTGGCTGAGCAGCTCGAAGGCCTTGACCTGCTCGGGGCGGGAGAGGCGGGCGTTGGCGGCGTCGACGGCCTTGGCGACGGCGCCCCGGATGACCGGGTGCTGGGCCAGCTCGGCGAGCGAGCCGGCCTCGACGCCGAGCTTCTGAGCGACCACGGGAGCGATCTCGCCGTCAAGGGTGAGGACGGCGACGACGTACGAACGGCCGTCCCCGACCACCATGGCGTGGCCGACGAGCGGGCTCTCCTTGAGGAGGTTCTCGATGTTGGAGGGGGCGATGTTCTTGCCCGCGGAGTTGATGATCATCTCCTTCTTGCGGTCGACCACGGTGAGGAAGCCGTCCTCGTCGATCGAGCCGATGTCGCCGGTGTGCAGCCAGCCCTCGGAGTCGAAGAGCGCGGCGGTGGCGTCGGGTCGGCCCACGTAGCCCGGGGTCATGATCGGGCCCCGGAACAGGATCTCGCCGTCCTCGGCGATGCGCAGCTCGATCCCGGGCTGGGCGCGGCCGACGGTGCCGAGCCGGAAGGCCTCCGGCCCGTTGCCGGTGGCCGCCCCGGTGGTCTCGGTCATGCCGTAGACGTCGTAGATCTTCAGTCCCAGGCCGGCGAAGAACTTCGCCACCTCGATCGGCATCGGCGCGGCCGCGCTGGCCGCCCACTCGACCTTGTCGAGACCGAGCAGTGCGCGCATCATCGACAGGACCGCCGCGTCGACCTGTTCGAACTGTGCCTGGAGCTCGGGTGAGGTGGTCTGCCCGAACTGCTGCGACTCCACATAGGCCAGCCCGACCGCCATCGCCTTCTCGACACCGGCCTTCTTGGTCTCGTCGGTCTCGGCGGCGAGCAGCGCGGTGACGCCGGTCCGGATCTTCTCCCAGACCCGCGGCACCCCGAAGAAGCTGGTCGGGTGCACCTCCTGGAGGGTGCCGAGCAGCAATGCCGGGTCCTGGACCAGATAGACGTGGCCGCCGTTGAACTGCGGGATGTAGAGGCTGAGCACCCGCTCGGCGATGTGCGCGAACGGCAGGTAGGAGACGAGCACCCCGGGCTCCTCGACGCCGGAGACCGTCAGCGAGCTGGTCGTCTCGAAGACGATGTTGCGGTGGGTGAGCACCACGCCCTTCGGCTGCCCGGTCGTGCCCGAGGTGTAGAGCATCGTGACGGTGTCGTCAGGGGTCACCGCGGCACTGCGTGCGTCCAGCTCCTCGCCGACCTCGGCCAGCGCCGCTGCACCCGAGGCCACGAAGTCGTCCCAGGCGACCGCCCGCGGGTCGCCCTCCACGGCGGTGTCGATGGTGACGACGCGTACGACCTCCTCGCGCTTGAGCCCGAGCGCCCAGCGGGCGACGTGGTCGTCGGTCTCGAGCACGACGATCCGCGGGTCGGCGTGCTGGGCGACGTAGCCGACCTGGTCGGGCGCGAGAGTGTTGTAGATGCTGATCGGGACACCGCCGGCGAGCACCGTGGCCATGTCGGCGACGACGTGCTCGATGCGGTTGGCGGCCATGATCGCGACCGACTCCCCCGGCTGGAGACCGGCAGCGATGTAGGCGGCGGCCAGCTCGCGGGCACGCTGGTGCAGCTCGCCCCACGTCAGGGTGCGCCAGCCCGTGCCGTCCGGGGTGTGCCGGTCGGAGAAGGCCGGCTCGGAGCCGCGGTCAGCGACCACCTTGGTGAGTACGTCGACCATGGTCTGGTCGCCGATCTGGGACTCGATGGCGGCGCGGTCGGCGAGGACGTCGGGCATCGGGGCGCTCCTTCTGTGGTTTGTGACTCGGGTCACAATCGGGGTGCCTCGACCGTAGGGACGAGTTGGCACGGACACAAGAGCCCGTCCGCGCTATTTGGGAATCCACCCAGCGGCGCGCTTTCCATTCAGTGGAAGAGCGCTCTGGCGGCAGCCGCCCGAACAGGAGTTGACTCACCCCCATGGCAGAAGAACGTACGCAGGTTGTGATCGTCGGCGCCGGCCCCGCGGGGATGCTGCTGAGCCATCTCCTCGCCGCCGACGGAGTTGACTCGGTCGTGGTCGAGACCCGGTCGGAGGAGTACGTCGCGGCCCGCATCCGCGCTGGGATCCTGGAGCAGTCGAGCGTCGATCTGCTCACCGAGGTCGGTCTCGGCGACCGGCTGGCCCGCGACGCCGACAAGCACCGCGGGATCTACCTGCAGTGGCCCGAGGAGCGCCATCACCTCGACTTCGTCGACCTGGTCGGCCGGGCGGTCTACGTCTACGGCCAGACCGAGGTCCAGAAGGACCTGATCGACGCCCGGCGCGCCGCCGGGCAGGTCGTCCACTACGAGGTCAGCGACACCGCGCTGCACGACATCGAGTCCGACCGGCCGTCGGTGACCTTCACCGACGCCGCCGGGCTCCCCCAGCGGATCCGGGCGGATGTCATCGTCGGCTGTGACGGCTCCTTCGGCCCCAGCCGCGCCGCGATCCCGGCCCGGGAGAGCTGGGACCGCACCTACCCCTACAGCTGGTTCGGCATCCTCGCCGACGTCGCGCCCTCGACCGACGAGCTCATCTACGCCTGGCACCCCGACGGCTTCGCACTGCACTCGATGCGCTCGGAGAGCGTGTCGCGGTTCTACCTCCAGGTGCCCAACGGCACCGACCCGGCGACCTGGTCCGACGACCAGATCTGGGACGCGCTCGCCGCGCGGCTCGGCCACGGCCAGAACGGCTGGAGCCTGCAGCCGGGCCAGATCACCGACCGCAGCGTCCTCCCGATGCGCTCGCACGTCTCCACACCGATGCGCCACGGCAGGCTCTTCCTGGCCGGCGACGCCGCCCACATCGTCCCGCCGACCGGCGCCAAGGGACTCAACCTCGCGGTCGCGGACGTCGCGCTGCTGGCGCCCGCGCTCGCCGCGCTGCTCAAGGGCGACCCGCGACTGGCCGACGACTACTCCGAGACGGCGCTGCGCCGCGTCTGGCGCTGCACCCACTTCTCCTGGTGGATGACCACGATGCTGCACACTGCTGAAGACCCGTTCGACACCCAGCTCCAGCTCTCCCAGCTGCGCTGGGTGACCTCCAGCGAGCACGCCGCCGCCGGGCTCGCAGAGAACTACGCCGGTCTGCCGATCGGCTTCTGATCGGCCCGCGGGACCGCCTGGTCAGCGTGTGACCAGACAGCCCCGAATGCCTCAGGCCTTGACCTCGTAGACCAGGTTGAACGGCGTCTCGGCGACGGTGCGGAAGGAGCTGAACCCGCCATCGGCGGTCACCTGCTGGATCCGCGCGGGTCCCGCCTGGGTGCCCAGTGCCGCGGCGCCCTCCTGCGAGACCGACCCCGGCGTGCAGAGCAGCGTCGAGAAGCCGTAGTAGGCCCGCCCGACCGGGTTGAAGTTGTCCTCGACGTGGTCCCCGGCCTTCGGCTCGACGATCATCCACGTGCCGCCGTCCGCGAGCTTGGCGCGGACCTGGCGGGCAGCGCCCACCGGGTCGCCCATGTCGTGGAGGCAGTCGAACATCGTGACCAGGTCGTAGCCCTCGCCGCCGAACGACTGGGCCGTTGCCGTCTCGAAGCGCACCCGGTCGCCGACGCCGGCGTCGGCGGCGCGCTGGCGGGCCATCTCGATGGACGGGCCGTGGGCGTCGTACCCCACGAAGCTCGAGCGCGGGTAGGCCTTCGCCATCAGGATCGTCGAGGCCCCGTGGCCGCAGCCGACGTCGGCGACGGTCGCGCCCGCCTCCAGCTTCGGCACGACTCCCTCGAGCGCGGGCAGCCAGTCCGGGATGAGATTGGCGTTGTAGCCAGGGCGGAAGAACCGCTCACAGCCGTTGTGCACGTCGGTGTCGTGGTCGCCCCACGCGACGCCGGTCCCCATGCGGGCCGCCTCGATGATGTGCGTGGTGTCGTGCACGGTCCCGAGGGCGATCTGGAAGAAGCCGGGCAGGAACGCCGGGCTGTCCTCCACGGTCAGCGCCACGGCCTGCTCGGGAGGCAGCGTGAAGCGGTCGGTCTCGGCGTCGTAGGTCAGGTAGTCGCCGGCGGCCTGCGCGCGCAGCCACTCCCGGGCGTAGGGCTCGACGGTTCCGGTACGCCGGGCCATCTCCTCGGCCGTGGACGGCCCGTGGGCCGCGAGGTCGCGGTAGTAGCCGAGCTTGTCGCCCATCACGACCAGAGCCGCGTTGAGCGTCGCACCCACTTCGTCGACAGCCCTGAAGACGAACGCCATCAGCTTGTCGGTGTCGATGTCGGTGACGGTCATTGGTGAATCCCCCCTTCTCGTGTGCCCGAGAAGGTCCGGTCGGTCGACCGGATCACGTTCGACGCTAGCCACGGCGCCACCCGCCGGATAGTTCACGATCTGAAGCGGCCGGTTCCTAGCGCACTCTGACGAGATCCTCGCTGACCCGCCACAGGCGTGCGGCGAGATCCTGGTTGTAGCTGAGTGGGGCGGAACGCCGGGACCTGCTGTTGGCGAAGTAGCCGCCCGTGGCCCCCACCAGCTCCGGGGCGGATGCCGCGTAGATCGAGGTCTCCGCGCCCTTGGCGGCGCTCTTCATGAACGGCCTCAGGAAGGGGACGAGGATCCGTTGCGTACGCCCGGGGTCCTCGGCGCCGAAGGCGGTGCTCACCACGCCGGGATGCAGCGCGTTGGCCGTCACCCTCGGCTGGCGCCGCGCGAGCTCGTGAGTGAACAGGATGTTGGCGAGCTTGGACTGGCTGTAGGCACGGGCTCCGGAGTAGGCGCGCTCGCCCTGGAGGTCGTCGAAGTCGATCCACCCCTGGGCGTGCGCCTGGGACGCGACGGTCACCACCCGGGCGTACGCACTCCGCTTCAGCCGAGGCAGCAGCAGCTCCGTCAGCAGGAACGGGGCGAGGTGGTTGACGGCGAGGGTGCGCTCGATCCCGTCGACGGTGAGCTGGCGGGTGTCCCAGTAGCCCCCGACGTTGTTGACGAGCACGTCGATCGTCGGCAGGCGGTCGAGCGCCTCCGCGGCCAGCCGGCGTGCCTCGGCCTGGCTGGACAGGTCTGCCAGGAACACGAGGACCGTCGCACCGGTGGCCTCGCGGATCTCCCGCGCGGCGTCCTCGGCACGCTCCGCATCACGGCCGGTGATCGCGACGTTCGCGCCCAACCGGCCCAGTCCCATGGCGGTCGCCCGCCCGATGCCACCGGTGCCACCGGTGATGAGCGCGGTTCTACCGTGCATGGCGCCTCACTGAGCCGGCCTGTCGAACGCAGCCGGGTCGAATCCCTTGATGATCAACCAGAGTGCGAGCGTGATCTCGAAGATGGCTCCGGGAATGAGGAGCACGAGACTGATCGGGGCACCGAAGAGCTCGGCGCCGGAGCCCAGCATGTGCAGCGCATAGCCGAGCAGCCCGAGCGCCGCCAGCCACCGGGGAACCAGACCGGTGCGGAAGAGGAGCGCACACAGGAACAGAGCGCCGAACGCGAGCGAGAGCTGCCCGATCTGGTACGCAGTCTCGTTCGCTTCGACCGCGAGCGACCCGAGCGCCTGGGCGGTGTCGGCGCCGATCTCACCAGCACGATCGGCCAGCGGGATGACCATGAGCAGCGCGAGCACACCGACCGTCATCATCGCCATCTCGAAGACCATGGTGGCCAGGTAGGCCACGGCCGTACGTCTGCCGTTGCGCTCCAGGACGGGGAAGAAGATGACGGCTTTGCCGATGTCGATCGCCGTGGTCGCGATCATCAGGAACGCGCCGAGGGCGAGAGTGGTCTCCTGGGCACCGATCCCGGCGAGGAAGTCGTCGCCGTCGAGGACCGAGGTGACGAGGAACGAGCCTGTTCCGTAGACGACGAACCCGGCCAGGAACAGAGCCCCGATCAGGCGCGAGGCCCACATCCGGGAGCCGGTGTCGAGACGCCGGGCACGTGTGCCGGCGGGTGGTGAGGTGGCCATGGTGTTCATGGAGCGTGCCTCGAATCCGTGATTGTCGAATCCGAGACGGGACGTTCAGGTCGTGATGACGGCGACCTTGCCGCGTACGCGGCCGGAGTCGAGGAGACGCATCGCCTTCGGGACCCGGTCGAGCGGGAAGGTGTGGCCGAGGCTCGGTACGACGGTGCCGTCCTCCAGGAAGCCGGCGAGGCGCTCCAGGTCGCTGGCGCGCTCCTTGGCGACGTACATGGCGAACCGCTGCCCGATGAACGGCGTGAGCAGGAGCGCCCGGAGGGACCGATTCATGCCACCGGTGAGGTTGCCGCCGTGCTCACCGCCGACCAGCACCACGGTGCCGGTCGGGGTCAGCGCGCGCCGCAGCCGGGACAGGCCGGGGTTGCCGGCGATGTCGAGGATCAGGTCGTAGTGCCTGGTGCCGTCGGCGAAGTCGGCATGGGTGTAGTCGATGACGTGGTCGGCGCCGAGCGAGCGGACCAGGTCCAGCTTCTCCGTGCCGGCGACGCCGGTGACCTCGGCACCGAGTGCCTTGGCGATCTGGACGGCATAGCTGCCCACGCCACCGGACGCGCCGATGACCAGCACCGACTGGCCGGCTTCGAGACGGCCCTGGTCAGTCAGGGCCTGCAGCGCGGTGCCGGCCGAGATCGGCACCACTGCGGCCTGCTCGAAGGAGAGCCGAGCGGGCTTGTGGGCGAGCTTGTCCTCCGGTGCCACCGCGTGCTCGGCGAAGGTGCCGCGGCCGATGCCGTAGACCTCGTCGCCGATCGCGAACTTCGTGACCGCGGACCCGACCGCCTCGACGACGCCCGCGAGATCGCGACCCGGCACCCGGTCCTTGGGCCCCCTGAAACCCATCCCGGCGATCCGCATGACGTACGGCTTGCCCGTCATCAGGTGCCAGGTGCCGCGGTCGAGCCCGGCGGCGTGGACGCGGACGAGAACCTCGTCGACGTCGGGCTCGGGAACGTCGATGCGGTCTAGGTGCAGGTCGCCGGCGTCGCCGTATCTGGTCTGGACGATCGCTCGCATCCTGGTGGACGCGGCGGTGTGCTCAGTGACCATGGTCGACTGCTTTCAGAGAGTAGGACCACGCTATGGGGCCTACCCGGCAGCGACGGGTGGCGGCGATCGTCGCTCACCGGGATTGGGTAGGGATCGCCCTCACGATGTGAGCAGCAACTCTTGCTCGATCAGCCGTAGTCGTGTTTAGGTAAGCCTTACCTAAACAGGAGGTGCCATGGATTCGACCGCCAGCCTTGCCCGCAGCATCCTGTCATGCCCCCGTGGCGGCAGCGTGGTGATCGACGGCATCCCCTACTCGATGGAGGAGCTGGAGATGCAGGGCTTCGCCGACGACGGCGGCCGCCCGACCTTCCTGTGCCCACCCGAGCAGCGGATGGCGTACGCCGGTCGCCGCGGCAGCCATGTCGTGCTGGTCCTCCAAGGCGTGCTCGGCAACGGCGAGGCGGTCCGCCTGACCGGGAGCCTGAGGTGGCTGCGTACCGATGCCTGCACGTGCTGCGAGACGGAGTGGGAGGAGGTCGTCATGGACGTCTCCAACGTGATGCTCGTCCGCCGCACCGGCGAGGCCGTCCCGATCCCCCTCGACGCCTTCACCGACCGCGACCTCGACCTCAACGACGGCGTGCTCCACCGCAACCAGGACCATCTCAACAACCACCACGGAAACGAGCTCCGCGAGGCGGTCGCGACCCGTTCCTACATCCCGGTCGACACGATCCTCGCCGCCCAGATCACCGGGCTCTGCGCCGAAGGCTTCGAGTTCCAGTGGGTCGACGAGGGCGGGGCGCACAGCGCACGCACCACCTTCGACCGCCCGGCCAGGACGCCGGAGGACCTCGTCGCCGGCGTCCGGAAGGCCCTCGCCGCCGAGATCTGCTGAGCGGAACACGCGGGCCGAACCTGTTTCCTGGTACACAAATCCCATGTACCTTGAGGACGTATCAACGTCGTGCAAGGAGGCTCGGATGGTTGTGCAGACACTTCGCTCGATCGGTGGCTACGTGGGTGCGGTCGCCGGCACCCCGGTCCGGATGATCACGCCGACCAGGCCCGAGCCGCGCAGGGAGTACGACGAGACGCTGCGTACGTTGTCCGAGGCGTCGGTCGAGATGTACTTCAACGCCTTCAAGGACGTCGCCTGGGACGCGCCCGAGATGGCCCTGCCCGAGGACGACGAGCGGTGGATCCTGCCCACGCTCGACCCGCTCGGCGCCCACCCGTGGTACCAGTCGCTGCCCAAGGCACGGCAGATCGAGGTCGGCCGGCACCGGCTCACCGCCATGGTGAAGACCGGCTCCCAGTTCGAGCAGCTGCTCCTCCTCGGCGGCACCCAGTTCCTGATGGGCGTCGACAACGGCGACCCCGAGTTCCGCTACTTCATGCACGAGCTCACCGAGGAGACCCATCACATCCAGATGTTCCAGGAGTTCACCAACCGGGTCTGCCCCGACGTCGCGGGCGCACCGGGTTGGCTGATGCGCACCATCCCGCTCGTGGGACATCTCGGCGGGCTCTATCCCGCCCTCTTCTTCGCCATCATCCTGGCCGGCGAGGAGCCGATCGACCACGTGCAGAAAGAGGCCATGCGCGCCGGCGGAACCCACCCGCTCCTGGACCAGATCATGGCCATCCACATCGCCGAGGAGGCCCGCCACATCGGCTTCGCGCACGCCTGGCTCGAGGAGCACGCCCCCTCGCTCAACCCGGTCTCGCGCCTGGCCCTCGGCATCCTCACCCCACTCGCGATGCGGCTGGGCTCCGACGCGATCATCATCCCCTCGCGCGCCGACCGCGAGCTCATGGGACTGCCCGACTCGGTCGTCCGCGAGGTCTGGGGCACCGGCGCCGAGGCCGCCGCGTTCCGCCGTCATCTCTTCGCCGACGTCCGGATGCTCTTCGACAACCTCGGGCTGCGTACGCCGCTGACGCGGTGGTCCTGGAAGGTGCTCGGCGTGGATGGACGGCCGGCGCGTTTCCGTGCCGAGCCGCCGACCGCCGCTGCTTGACGAGCAGAGTTGAATGGCATCACCGACTCAACCGAGGAGCACGATGCCGAACAACGACAATGGCCGCGCGAACATCGGCGTGGTGGGACTGGCCGTGATGGGGTCCAACCTGGCCCGCAACCTCGCCTCTCGCGAGGGCAACACCGTGGCGGTCTACAACCGCACCTACGCCCGGACCGAGGAGCTCATCACCGAGCACCCGGAGGCCGGCTTCCTCGCCTCCGAGACGATCGACGACTTCGTGGCGACGCTCGCCACGCCGCGTACGGCGATCATCATGGTCCAGGCGGGCAAGGGCACCGACGCGGTGATCGAGCAGCTGGCCGAGCGGTTCGAGCCGGGCGACATCATCGTCGACGGCGGCAACGCCAACTTCAACGACACCATCCGGCGCGAGCGCGAGCTGCGCGAGCGTGGCCTGAACTTCGTCGGCACCGGCATCTCCGGTGGCGAGGAGGGTGCGCTCAACGGCCCCTCGATCATGCCCGGTGGCTCGCCCGAGGCCTGGACGACGCTCGGCCCGATCCTGAAGAGCATCGCCGCGGTGGCCGAGGGCGAGCCGTGCGTGACCCATGTCGGCACCGACGGCGCCGGCCACTTCGTGAAGATGGTCCACAACGGCATCGAGTACGCCGACATGCAGCTGATTGCGGAGGCCTACGACCTCCTCCGGCGGGTGGGCGGGCTTTCGGTGGAGCAGCTCGTCGACGTCTTCAAGGACTGGAACACCGGCGACCTGGAGTCCTACCTGATCGAGATCTCCGCGGAGGTGCTCGCCCAGAAGGACGCCGAGACCGGCCAGCCGCTCGTGGATGTCATCCTCGACGAGGCCGGCTCGAAGGGCACCGGCGTCTGGACGGTGCAGAACGCGCTCGGCCTCGGCATCCCGGTCTCCGGCATCGGCGAGGCCGTCTTCGCCCGCGCGGTCTCCTCCAAGCCGGCCCAGCGCGGCGCGATGCGGGCCTCGGTGACCAACCGCCCGAAGGCGCCGGCGGTGCCTGACACGTTCGTCGATGACGTACGCGCGGCTCTCTACGCCTCGAAGGTGGTCGCCTACGCGCAGGGGTTCGACCTGATCGTGGCCGGGGCGAAGGAGTACGGCTGGGACATCGACCTCGGTGCGCTCGCCAAGATCTGGCGGGCCGGCTGCATCATCCGGGCGCGCTTCCTCAACCGGATCGTGGATGCCTACGCCACCAAGCCCGACCTGGAGACGCTGCTGGTCGACCCCTACTTCGCCGACGCGGTCGCGTCCGGCGAGGAGGCGTGGCGGCGAGTCGTCGGGATCGCGGCCGCCTCCGGCGTACCCGCACCGGGGTTCTCCTCGGCGCTCGCCTACTTCGACTCGCTCGCCGCCGACCGGCTCCCGGCCGCGCTCATCCAGGGTCAGCGGGACTTCTTCGGCGCCCACACCTACAAGCGCGTCGACAAGGACGGCACCTTCCACACGCTGTGGTCCGACGACCGCTCGGAGATCCCGACGACGCCCTCGACGCACTAGGGCGCCTGCGCCTGGAGATACCGAACTTGGGGCTGTCGGCGTAGCCAACGGCGGACCTAGCCTGAAGCATGGGGTTCGACGTTGCGGCGGAGAGGTATGCCCGCTTCATGGGCCGCTACGCCGAACCCCTCGCACCCCACTTCGCGAACTTCGCCCGGGTCAGCATGGGCCAGCGGGTGCTCGACGTCGGCTGTGGACCGGGCACGCTCACCCGCCATCTCGTGACCCTCACCGAGGCCCACCTGGTGGCCGCGATCGACCCCTCGCCACCGTTCATGGAGACGGTCGCACGGCAGCTGGCCAGGGTCGATGTGCACACCGGCGTGGCCGAGGCGCTCCCCTTCGCCGACAACTGGTTCGACGTCTCGCTGGCCCAGCTCGTCGTGCACTTCATGACCGACCCGGAGGCCGGGATCAGGGAGATGGTCCGGGTCACCCGGCCCGGTGGCACCGTCGCGGCGTGCGTCTGGGACGGCGACACCGGTGCCGTCGCGCCGTTCTGGGCCTGCGTGCACGAGATCGACCCGGAGGCCGAGGACGAGGCCCTGCTCGCCGGCTCCCGGCTGGGTGACCTGGAGAAGCTGTTCAAGAAGGTCGGCCTCCGCAAGGTCGAGCCGAGCGGCCTGGTCGTCCGCATCACCCACCCCACGTTCGAGGACTGGTGGGACCCGTACACCTTCGGCGTCGGGCCGGCGGGCGACTACGTGCAATCCCTCGACGACGCCGGGCGCACCGCGCTCGAGGAGGTCGCTCGGCGCCGGTTCGGCAACGGCCCGTTCACCGTGACCGCGACGGCCTGGGCGGCCCGCGGCACCGTCGCCTAGCAACACGCCCGGTCCTGCCGGATTTGCATTGGACCCCTATCCTCCATATGGTTGTAAAAGTCAACCAACTTGGAGGGATGATGATCGGGCACGCGACGTACCAGGAGCTGATCCATCAGCTCAGCGAGGTCGGAGCCGTACGGAAGGGCCTCGTACGCAGGCTTCCGCCCGAGCTGTCGGCCGGCTCCGCGGGGGTGCTGACGATGCTGCGCCGGCACGGCGACATGACCATGAGCGAGCTCACCGAGCTGCTCGCCGTGGACATCTCGGTGACCAGCCGACACGTGGCGTGCGTCGCCGACCAGGGCTGGATCGAGCGCTCCCCCAACCCGGCCGACGGCCGCTCCCGCATCCTCCGTCTCACCGACGCCGGGCGCGACCTGCTCGACAACGCCTCCCACCAGCTCACCGACCTCATCGCAGACCGGCTCAGCGGCTGGGACGAGCGCGACGTACATGAACTCGTACGGCTCGTCACCAAGCTCCGCGACAGCCTCGGCCACTGCGGCACCACCAGCAACTAGGCAGCACCACCAGAAAGGAAGTCCATGGCAACGACGACAGCCGCGCGGACTCACGCCGGTCCACCGGGACGCCCGTCCGAGGGCTCACCCACCTCCCATGGCGAGATGTCTCACCGCGAGATCATGGAGGCGCTCTCGGGCCTGCTGCTCGGCATGTTCGTGGCGATGATCTCCTCCACGATCGTCTCCAACGCTCTGCCCGAGATCATCGCCGACATCGGCGGCGGGCAGTCGGCCTACACCTGGGTGGTCACCGCCTCCCTGCTGACCATGACGGCCACCACCCCGTTGTGGGGCAAGATGTCCGACCTGTTCAGCAAGAAGCTGCTCATGCAGATCGCGCTGGTCCTCTTCGTGGCGGCCTCGGCCGTCGCCGGCTTCGCCCAGAACCCGGGTCAGCTCATCGCTGCCCGGGCGGTCCAGGGCATCGGCATGGGCGGTCTGACCGCTCTGGCGCAGGTCATCATGGCCGCGATGATCTCCCCACGTGAGCGCGGCCGCTACTCGGGCTACCTCGGCGCCGTCTTCGCGGTCGCCACCGTCGGCGGCCCGCTGATCGGCGGGGTCATCACCGACGCCGACTCGCTCGGCTGGCGCTGGTGCTTCTACGTCGGCATCCCGTTCGCGGTGATCGCCTTCATCGTGCTGCAGAAGACCCTGCACCTGCCCGTCATCAAGCGCGAGGGCGTCAAGGTCGACTGGGCCGGCGCGTTCTTCATGGCCGCCGGCGTCTGCCTGCTGCTCGTCTGGGTCACCTTCGCCGGCGACAAGTACGACTGGGCCTCCTGGGAGACCGCAGCCATGGTCGGCGGCTCCGTGCTGCTCCTGCTGATCTTCGTCCTCGTCGAGTCGAAGGCCGCCGAGCCGATCATCCCGCTGCGCCTCTTCGCCAACCGGACGATCACGCTCTCCTCGCTCGCCTCGCTCTTCGTCGGGGTGGCGATGTTCGCCGGCACGATCTTCTTCAGCCAGTACTTCCAGCTGGCCCGCGGCGAGTCGCCGACGATGGCCGGCGTGATGACCATCCCGATGATCGCAGGGCTGTTCCTCTCCTCGACCGTCTCCGGCCAGGTCATCACCCGCACCGGGAAGTGGAAGGCCTGGCTCGTCGTCGGCGCCGCCCTCATCGTCGGCGGGCTGGGCCTGCTCAGCACGATCCGCTACGACACCGAGTACTGGCACGTCGCCATCTTCATGGCGATCCTCGGCCTCGGCGTCGGCATGACGATGCAGAACCTGGTCCTCTCCACGCAGAACCAGGTCGCACCCGCCGACCTCGGCGCGGCCAGCTCCATGGTGACGTTCTTCCGCAGCCTCGGCGGCGCGATGGGCGTCTCCGCGCTCGGCGCGCTGATGGCCCACCGGGTCACCGACTACGTCCAGGACGGCCTTGCCGACCTCGGTCCGCGCTACGCCGCGCTGGCGCAGGGCACGTCGGGCGAGATCCCGGACATGGACAAGGTCCCCGAGCCGCTGCGGTCGGTGCTGGAGAGTGCGTACGGGCACGGCATCGCCGACATCTTCATGGTCGCCGCGGGCGTAGCCGTCATCGCACTGCTGTTCGTGGTGTTCATCAAGGAGGTCCCGCTGAAGACCAAGGGCGGGCTCGCCCAGGCCGCCGCGGAGGCTGCCGAGGTCGACCGACCTGCAGCGGTCGCCGAGGCCGTCGCCGGGGTGCCCGAGCAGCACGCTGCCGCCCTCGCGCCGGTCAACAACGGGATCGCTCTGCACGGCTTCGTCCGCGGCGCCGGGAGCATCCCCATCCCGCACGCCGCGGTCACGCTGATCTCGCTGTCCGGGCGCCAGCTCGGCCGCTCGGTCGCCCACGCCGACGGCTCCTACGCGGTGGACGCGCCGGGGTCGGGGACGTACGTCCTGATCGCCTCGGCCGACGGCTTCCAGCCGCAGGCCTCCACGGTGGTCGTGGGCGGTGAGCCGGTGGCGTACGACCTCCTGCTCAGCGGCACCACGGGCCTCAAGGGCATCGTGCGCGGCGGCGAGGACGGCGCGCCGGTCAAGGACGCGATGGTGATCGTGACCGACGTACGCGGCGACCTGCTCTCCACCGGAACGACCGTCGCCGACGGCGCCTTCTTCATCGACGAGCTGGTCCCGGGGCCGGCGACGGTCGCGGTCAACGCCGAGGGCTACCGCCCGCGCGCGGTGCCGATCGAGATCGGCGCCACCGGTCTGACCCGGATCGAGGTGGAGATGGTCACCGGCGCTCGCCTGACCGGTGTCGTCAAGGCGGCCTTCGGGCCCCTCGCCGACGCCCGGGTGACGCTGGTCGACGCGGCCGGCAACGTGGCCGGGACCGCGACGACCGGGCCGGACGGGGCGTACGCCTTCGCCGATCTCGACAGCGGGGACTACACGGTCCTGGCCACCAGCTACCCGCCGGCGGCCGGCGCCGTGAGCCTCACCGGCCACGGTGTGGACGGCCACGAGATCGTCCTCTCCCACCCCGAGGACTGATCCGCGATGGCACTGACCGCAAAGATCCGCACCCGCGACGGCTGGGCCGTGGCGCACGCGGTCGTCACCCTCACCGACACAGCCGGCGGTCAGGTGCTGCGCGCCGAGGCCGACGAGGACGGTGTCGTCACCGACGACACCGTCCTCGCCCCCGGGCCGTACGTCGCGATCGTCACCGCGATCGGCTGGTCCCCCACCGCGGCGACAGCGATCGTCACGGCCTCGGGGACGGCTGCGCTCGGCACCGTCACCCTGACTCGTCAGGGGGACACGTCGCTCCCGGCCCCTGGGCCGTGGACGATCGACCCCGCCCACTCCACCGTCGGCGCGGTCGCGCAGCACCTGGGCATCTCCAGCGTGCGCGGCCGGTTCACCGACTTCGCCGGGGTCGTCGAGATCGCGCCGGACCATCTGGAGAAATCCCGCGTCGAGGCCGTCATCCGTGCCGCCTCGATCGACACCGGCAACCGGATGCGCGACGACCACCTTCGCAGCGGGGACTTCCTCGATGTCGAGGCGTTTCCCCAGATCGTCTACCGCTCCACCGGCCTCACCCCCGCCGGATCGGACCGCTGGACCGTCCACGGTGAGCTCTCGATGCACGGGCAGACCCGCTCCGTCGACCTCGACGTCGCCTACCTCGGCACCGGCCCGGACGCCTGGGGCGGCACCCGGGCCGCCTTCCGCGCCACCGCTCAGCTGCGCCGCGAGGACTTCGCGATGAACTACAACCAGGCCGTATCCGCCGGCATCGCCGCCATCGGCACGACCCTCAAGGTGGAGCTGGACATCCAGGCCGTCCAGGGCGACTCCCTGCCAACCTGAGCCCCACGACAGCCGAGGCGTCAGTTGCGTCGGCCGAGATGGCACTGCGGTGCCATCTCGGCCGACGGGGGCGACGCCTCGGCAGGCTGAATCAGTGCCGGACGACTGAGACTCTGCGAATATGAGTGCATGGAGCTGCGCCATCTTCGCTACTTCGTCGCGGTCGCCGAGGAGCGGCATTTCGGCCGGGCGGCCGAGCGGCTCCACATGGCGCAACCGCCGCTGTCACAGCAGATCCGCCAGCTCGAGGCCGAGCTGGGGCTGACCCTGCTCACCAGGACGACGCGGCGGGTCGACCTGACACCGGCTGGTGCTGCGTACCTGGAACGGGCGCGGGAGATCCTCGGCGCCGTGGACGCCGCCGCCCACGAGGCCGCGAGCATCGCCTCGGGGCGGCGCGGGCGGCTGCTGATCGGGTGCGTCGGGTCGGCGACCTACTCGCTTCTCCCGGCCCTGGCGCGCACCCTGCGCGCCGAGCTGCCGGAGGTGGAGTTCGGGTTCCGGGGCGAGATGCTCTCGCCGGATCAGGCCGCGGCGCTCGCCGACGGCACCCTCGACCTCGGCCTGCTCCGCCCCCTGCCCACGGGCAACTCCGGGGGCCCCGGCCTCTCGATCACCCACCTGCGCCAGGAGAACCTGCTGGTCGCGATGCCGAAGGACCACCGGTTCGCCGGCCGTCGCCGCGTACGCATCGCCGACCTCGACGGCGAAGGCCTCGTCATCCACGCCGGCAGCGGCCGCTCGGCGATGAACGCGATGATCCAGGATCTCTTCGACTCCGCCGGGATCCGCAGCCATATCGCCCATGAGGTCGCCGAGACCTCCACCCTGGTCACCTTCGTGGCCGCCGGCCTCGGGGTCGCCATCGTGCCCGAGCCCACCGCCGCTCTTGCCGTGCCGGGCGTCGTGTACGTCCCCCTCACCGGCACCCCCGGCGTCGAGCTCGTCGCCGCGACCCGCGCCGGCGACGAGAGTCCGCTCCTCGCCCGGGCACTGGCCGTCTTGGCCGACCTCAGCACCGCCTGATGCCGGCCGCACCTGCCATGATCGTCGGCGTGAGCGTACGCATCGAGCCAGCCGCAGTGGCCGACTTCCACCAGGTTCTGGCTGATCACTCCCGTTACTGGGGCGAACGCGACCTCCGCTCGCTGCACCTTCTGGCCATGGTGCAGGAGTTCAGCGCGACCTGCTTGGTCGCCCGAGCCGACGACGGGATTAGCGGGTACGTCTTCGGGTTCGTCACGCCGGACAGCACCGGGTATGTACACCTGATCGCCACCCGCGACGACGCCCGCGGCACCGGTCTCGGGCATCGGCTGTACGCGGCGTTCGCTGATGCGGCCGAACGCGTCGGCGCACAGCGGCTGAAGGCGATCACGTCGGTCGAGAACACCGGTTCGATCGCCTTCCACCGCCGCCTCGGCTTCGAGGTGAAGGTCGCCGACGACTACAACGGCCCAGGTCGAGCGATGGCGGTCTTCCACCGTAACCTGCCGCTCGACGTCACGCGGCCGCCCACGCCAGAAGCGTTGGACTAGCGGCAGCGCAGGGTCTGAGAAGGCGTCACACCGTAGGCCTGGCGGTAGGCGGCGGCGAAGCGGCCGAGGTGGGTGAAGCCCCAGCGGTAGGCGACCTCGGCGACGGTGTCGCCGCGGCTGGCGAGCAGGTCGGCGTGGACCCGTTCGAGGCGGATCTCCTGCAGCTTCTGGGTCGGCGTGCGGCCGAGGTAGCGCTGGAAGCCCTGCTGGAGGCGGCGGATGCCGACGTCGGCCTCGCGGGCGAGATCGGAGACGGCCCATTCGCGCGCCGGGTCGGCCTCCATGGCCTCGACGACGCGGGAGACGATGCGGGGCCGGACGGAGCCCACGGCCGGCTCCTCGGGGAAGCAGGCGGCGACGAAGGCGGCGGTCAGCGTCCCGGCCAGCCGCGTCCTGACCCGCTCGTCGCCCACCAGCGCCGGGTTGCGCATGGCCTCCGTGCCGAGCGAGCCGAGCAGCCCGATCCAGGCGCGGGCGCCATGGGCACGCAGGTCGAGCTGGGCGGGCAGCCGGTCGGTGTGCAGGCCGACCAGGGCCGCGACCTCCTCGACCAGGTAGTCACGTTCGACCCGCATGCCGACGATGGAGCAGTCGGCCGACCAGCGCGTCATCTTGGTCTGCCGGTCGGGCGGGCACACGGTCGCCTGGCCGTCGAGCGAGAGCACGTGGGCGCCACCGACGTTGGCCTCGAGCACGCCGCTGCGCGGGACGTTGACCGCCCAGGCACCCGGGTGGTCCGACTCCACCGACACCTCCGCGCCCCAGCCGATCCGGGTCAGCCGGACCGGACCGAGGTCGACCGCACGCAGCTCCGCCGGGCGCGCGGGTCGGCCGCGCATGGTCAGGGCATGCGGGAAGTACGCCCGGGCGACCTCGTCGGAGAAGCTCTCCATGTCGCCGGACGATGCGGTGAGAGTGCCGGTGCTCATCTGTCACCCCCTAGTGACGTCCTTCACATTAACAGCGCATTCACCCCTCGCCGAGGGCGTCCGGAAACCCGGTGCGCAATCCGGACAGCCCGTTCGCAGAGCGGATCGCCGCCCTCGTGATCCGGATCTAGCGTCGTCCTCCGACGTGACCGCCGGCACACATCCTGCGGCCCCGACGAAGGAGGAGCTCCATGGACCCACGCACGCTGAGGTCGACCTTCGGCCGCTTCGCGACCGGCGTCACCGTGATCACCTGCCGCACCCCCGACGGCGCCCACCACGGCGCCACGGTCACGGCGTTCACCCCGATCTCGCTCGATCCGCCGCTGGTGCAGGTCGCCCTGACACGTACGTCCAAGGCGGCCGCCTATCTCGAGGGCGCGGCCTTCGCGGTCAACGTCCTCGCCGCCGACCAGAGCGACGTCGCCATGCACTTCGCCGGCCGCCCCGGCAGCGACCCGCTCCCCTGGCGCGAGGGTGCGACGGCGCCGCGGCTGGGCGGGACGGCCGCGACGCTGGTGTGCCGCCCGTGGCGTACCGACGACGGCGGGGACCACCTGCTGTTCCTCGGGGAGGTCGTCGAGGTGATCACCACCGACCGCAAGCCGCTGCTCTTCCACGACAGCGCCTTCCACCACATCGGCAACCCGTCCTCCGAGGTCGTCTGGCTCGGCTGCCAGGACGACCCGAGCACCGGCTGGTTCGACGCGACCACGTCGTTCACCGCCATCGAAGTCCCCGCGATCCCGCGATCCACCCACTACTGATCCGACCGAGACCCGATCCAAGGAGAACGACCATGACCGACACCCTCGCCCCCGAAACCCAGCCCGACGGACCGCCGACCATCAACCCGGCCGCCGGCTCGCCTGCCAACCAGCAGACCAACTTCGCCTCCCGCCCGATGACCGGCGATGAGTACATCGAGAGCCTGCGCGACGGCCGCGAGATCTACCTGCACGGCGAGCGGATCGAGGACGTCACCACGCACCCGGCCTTCCGCAACCCGGTGCGGATGACCGCGCGCCTCTACGACGCGCTCCACACCGGTCCGCACGTCGACGAGCTCACCGTGCCGACCGACACCGGCAACGGCGGCATCACGATGCCGTTCTTCAAGACCCCGACGTCCTCGGCCGACCTGCTCAAGGAACGCGACGCGATCGCACGCTGGGCCCGGATGACGTACGGCTGGATGGGCCGCTCCCCCGACTACAAGGCCAGCTTCCTCGGCACCCTGCACGCCAACAAGGAGCTCTACGCCCCGTTCCAGGACAACGCCGAGCGCTGGTACCGGGAGTCCCAGGAGAAGGTCCTCTACTGGAACCACGCGATCATCAACCCGCCGGTAGACCGCCAGCTGCCGCCGGACGAGGTCGGCGACGTCTACATGAAGGTCGAGAAGGAGACCGACGCCGGCCTGATCGTCTCCGGTGCGAAGGTCGTGGCGACCGGAAGCGCGATCACCAACTACAACTTCATCGCCCACTACGGCCTGCCGATCCGCAAGAAGCAGTTCGCGCTGATCTGCACCGTCCCGATGGACTCCCCCGGCATCAAGCTGATCTGCCGCTCCTCCTACACCGAGCAGGCTGCGCAGAACGGCGAGCCGTTCGACTACCCGCTGTCGAGCCGGATGGACGAGAACGACACCATCTTCATCTTCGACAAGGTGCTCGTGCCCTGGGAGAACGTCTTCATGTACGGCGACGTGGAGCGGATCAACTCGTTCTTCCCGCAGTCGGGCTTCCTGCCGCGGTTCACCTTCCAGGGCTGCACCCGCCTGGCCGTCAAGCTCGACTTCATCGCCGGCCTGCTGATGAAGGCGCTCGACGCCACCGGCTCGGGCGGCTTCCGCGGCGTACAGACCCGGGTGGGTGAGGTGATCGGCTGGCGCAACCTGTTCTGGTCGCTCACCGAGTCGATGGCCCGCGACCCCGAGCCGTGGGTCGGCGACGCGGTCATCCCGAAGCTGGAGTACGGCCTGACGTACCGGATGTTCATGATCCACGGCTATCCGCGGGTCAAGGAGATCATCGAGCAGGACGTCGCCTCCGGGCTGATCTACCTGCCCTCCGGCGCCGCCGATTTCAAGAGCCCCGAGGTGCGGCCGTACCTGGACAAGTACGTCCGCGGCTCCAACGGCATCACCGCCGTCGACCGGGTCAAGGTCATGAAGGCCCTGTGGGACTCGATCGGCTCCGAGTTCGGCGGCCGTCACGAGCTCTACGAGCGCAACTACTCCGGCAACCACGAGAACGTGAAGGCCGAGCTCCTCTTCGCCGCCCAGAACCGCGGCGGGGCGGACGCGATGAAGGGGCTCGCCGAGGAGTTCCTGGCCGAGTACGACCTGGACGGCTGGACCGTGCCGGACCTGTTCTGACCCGCTCCCCGCTGAGGGCGGCGCCTCGATCGGACGCCCTAGATCAGGCGTTGCCCTCAGCGCAGCACGATCCAGAGGCCCACGGCGGCGGGCAGGATCCCGAGGATCAGCCAGGGTGTGAACGGGCTGCGCCGGTGGATGAGGAACCCGCCGGCCAGGCCCAGCACCCCGAAGGCTGCCGCGATGATGCACAGCCCGATCCGCGAGCTCTGGTAGACCGGGTCGATCGCCACGGCCCCGATGACCAGCCCGACCGCCAGGTGGGCGACGGTGAACACGACGAGGACGGACGCGACCCACTGCTTCACGTGGGTGAGCGACTTGTCGTTGACGGGCCGGATCGGGTTGTCCGGGTCCATCAGGTGGCGTGGTCGTCGCGGTTGATCGTTCACGGTCTCATACTTACCAGGCCAACTGTTTGCGCACCAACTATTGGTACGCTAACTCACATGCCGACGAAGAAGGATTCCCTCTCGGAGATCGAGAACCCGCTCGCACTCGATCAACAAGTCTGCTTCGGCCTGGCCGTCGCCGCACGCAGCGTCATCGGCCTCTACCGGCCCCTGCTCGAGCCCATGGGGCTGACCCACCCGCAGTATCTGGTCATGCTGGCCCTCTGGGAGGAGGAGCCTCTCCGTGTCTCCGAGCTGAGCCGCAAGGTGCAGCTCGACCCCGGCACCCTCTCGCCGCTGCTGAAGCGCCTCGAGGCCCAGGACTACATCCGTCGCGAGCGCAACAAGCTCGACGAGCGCTCGCTCGCCGTCGTCCTGACCGAGCGCGGTCGCGCACTCCGCGACGACGCCGAGAAGATCCCACCCGCCATCGTCGAGCGCCTCGACATGAGCGTCGACGAGCTCATGGAGCTCCACCGCCGGCTGCTGGAGGTCATCGCCGCGGCGACCCGGTGAGCCCCGCCCAGCACGCTAGGAGCTGGATGCGAGCGCGCCCGCGAGCGAGTCGAGGACGCCGGGGACGATGGAGAAGTAGGCCCACCGGCCGCGCTGCTCGCGGGTGACGAGCCCGGCCTCGACCAGCAGCTTCATGTGATGGGAGACCGTCGGCTGGGAGAGCCCGACCGGCTCGGTGAGGTCGCAGACGCAGGCCTCCTTGTCCTCGGCGGCGGCGATGATCGAGAGCAGCTTGACCCGGTTGGGGTCACCGAGCGCCTTGAACATCCGCGCCAGCGCCTCGGCCTGGTCGTCGTCGAGGACGCCTGCGGTCACCGGCGAGCAGCACGCGACGGCGGCGGACGGAAGCACGGGAAGAACGGTCATGAGGAAGAGTCTACCGAATGATATTGACGAACGTCGATACGTAGCCTAAGGTCGCCGTCATATCGACGTTCTTGAATCTGAGGAGCATCATGACCGACCTTCCCGTTGCCGTCATCGGCGCCGGCCCCCAGGGCCTCGCGGCCGCTGCCCATCTCCTCGAGCGTGGCCTCACCCCGCTCGTGCTCGAGCAAGGGAGCGAGCCCGCGGCAGCCGTCGCCGAGTGGGGCCACGTACGTCTGTTCTCGGCCTGGCCAGAGCTCGTCGACAAGGCTGCCGCCCGGCTCTTGGAGCCGACCGGCTGGGCCGCGCCCGAGAAGGGATACCCGACCGGTGCGCAGTGGCGCGAGAGCTACCTCGCCCCGCTGGCCGACACCCTCGGCGACCACGTCCGCTACGGCGCCACGGTCACCGGCGTCTCCCGCAAGGGCCGTGACCGCCTGGTCGACGCCGACCGTGCCGAGCAGCCGTTCGTCGTCCACGTGACCGGCGCGGACGGCACCGAGGAACGCATCGAGGCGCGGGCCGTCATCGACGCCTCCGGCACCTGGCGCCGGCCCAACCCGGCCGGTGCCGACGGGCTTCCGGCACTCGGGGAGCGTGCGGCGCACACCGCGGGCGCGCTCGGCTACGCCGTTCCGGACCGCGCCCACCCTGAGGCGTACGCAGGCCGGCACACCGTCGTGATCGGCGCGGGTGACTCCGCGTTCAACGCCGTCAACGAGCTCGCCGCGATCGCCAGGGACCACACGGGAACGAAGATCACCTGGGCGATCCGCCGCGCGGTCTCGACGAACACCTTCGGTGGCGGCGAGGCCGACGAGCTCCCCGAGCGGGGCGCCCTCGGCGTACGCGCGAGGAAGGCGGTCCAGGATGGCTCGGTCGAGCTGGTGACCGGGTTCCGCACGGAGCGGGTGGACGGCGCCACCGTCATCGCCGAGGACGGTCGCGCCATCGAGGCCGACCAGATCGTCGTGCTCACCGGCTACCGTCCCGACCTCGGCTTCCTCAGCGAGATGCGCCTCGACCTCGACCCGACGCTGGAGGCGCCGCGCAACATCGCGGTCCAGATCGACCCCAACCTGCACTCCTGCGGATCGGTCAGCGCGACCGGCGCCAAGGACCTCGCCCAGCCCGAGCCCGACCTCTACCTCGTCGGGATGAAGTCCTACGGTCGCGCGCCGACGTTCCTGGCGATGACCGGCTACGAGCAGGTACGCAGCGTGGTGGCCGAGCTCGCCGGAGACCACGACGCGGCCGCCCGGGTGGAGCTCGAGCTCCCCGACACCGGGGTCTGCGGCGGCGCCGGGGTCTTCGACGACCCGGAGAGCACCAAGAGCGGCGGCTGCTGCGGGACCCCTGCCCCGAGCGAGGAGATCTTCACGATCAGCCGGGCGCCGATCACCCTCTCGTGATCGAGCGCTCCGGGGTCACGCCGAGCTCGCTGAGCAGGGTGAGCACCCGCTGCTCGATCTCGTCGCGGATGCCGCGTACGTGCTCGATGCCGCCACCCTTCGGATCAGTGACCTTCCAGTCCTCGTAGCGCTTCCCGGGGTAGAACGGGCAGGCGTCGCCACAGCCCATGGTGATGACGGCGTCGGCGCTGCGGACGATCTCGTCGGTCCAGGGCTTCGGGAACTCCCCGGAGATGTCGATCCCGAGCTCGGCCATGACCTCGACGGCGACCGGGTTGATGGCCGCGGCCGGAGCCGAGCCCCCGGACCAGCCGATCGCCTGGTCGCCGGCGTAGTGGGCGAAGAAGCCGAGCGCCATCTGAGAGCGGCCGGCGTTCTCGACACAGAGGAAGAGGACGCCCGGCTTGGCGTCCGTCGCTGATCCGTCGGTGTTCATCGAGTGGTCTCCTTGCGTGGGGGATGGGGTCAGGAGTCGAAACGGGAGGCGAGCGTCCTGATCCGGTGCTCGAGCTCGAAGTACGCAGCATCGAAGGCCTCGGGGCCGTTGCCCACGGGGTCAGGGATCGACCAGTGCAGCTCGCCGCGGACCTTCGGGGTCTCATGCGCGCGGTCACAGACGGTGACCACCAGATCGTCCGGGTCGAGCACGTCGTCGAGATGACGGGGATCGACGATGGGAAGCTCCAGGTCGTGGCGGGATGCGACTTCGACCGCCCCTGGATTGATCTGCTCGGCTGGGTGGGTGCCGGCGGAGGCAGCCGGGATCGGGCTGACCTGGCGCCACAGCGCCGCGGCCAGGTGGGATCTGGCCGAGTTGCCGGTGCACACGAACAGGACACGCCTGGGCACCGCCACGGGGGACGCGGTGCCCAGGCTCTCGAGCGCATCCTGCTCGAGGTGCAGGTACGTGCGCCTCCCGTCGCCCTCGGAATGATGACGGGACACGACGCCTGCGCTCACCAGAGTCTGCACGTGGTGAGCAAACAAGTTCGACGGGACATTCAGCATCCCGGCGAGCTCTGTGGGGGAGGCATCACTCATCTGGAGGCTGTCGACGATCCGAAGTCGCACCGGATCACCGAGCGCTGCGTGCATCTTGGCCCGGCGTACCAGCTCCGGCTGTCTCTCAACCTCCATTGACTCAATGTTGACTGAGTCATCGTCGAACGTCAAGAATGCGGACGTGATCTCTTCCCTCCCGCGCCGCCTGCTGGCCGAATTCCTGGGCACTGCCCTGCTCGTCGCCGTGGTCGTCGGCTCGGGCATCGCCGCCGAGCAGCTCTCCCCCGACGACGTCGGCCTGCAGCTTTTGGAGAACTCGATGGCGACGGTCTTCGGACTGGCCGCGCTGATCCTGATGTTCGGCCCGGTCTCGGGAGCGCACTTCAACCCGGTGGTCTCGTTGGCCGACTGGTTTCTCGGCCGCCGCACCGGGAAGGGGCTCTCGCTCGCCGAGGTCGGCGCCTACGTCGTGGCCCAGGTCGCGGGCGGGATCGGTGGCGCATTGCTGGCCAACGTCATGTTCGACGTCGACCAGGCGATCTCGACCAAGGACCGCGCCTCCACCGGTCACTTCGTGGCCGAGATCGTCGCCACGGCTGGTCTCGTGGCCCTGATCTTCGCCCTCGTACGCAGCGACCGCGGCGCCCTCGCAGCTCCTGCGGTCGGTGGCTACATCGGCGCTGCCTACTGGTTCACCAGCTCCACGTCGTTCGCCAACCCGGCGGTCACGATCGGGCGGGTCTTCTCCGACACCTTCGCCGGAATCGCACCGGGCTCGGTGGCCCCGTTCATCCTCGCGCAGCTCCTGGGCCTGGTCGCCGGCGTACTCCTGATCCTGGCTCTCTACCCCAGCGTCGGCGACAAGGCCGACGACGTCGTCGTCAGACCTGGCTGACCGCGGTGAGCAGGTGCGACCAGGCCGCCGAGGTCGGGTCGCCCCAGGTGGCGTGGTCGGCGCCGTCGACCACCTCCAGACGTACGCCGGGGTGTGCTGCCGCGTAGCGCTCGGAGATCGCGATCGGGATCACCCCGTCGGCGGCGCCGTGCAGGATCCGCACGGGGATCTGAGGCGCGAGGCCGAGCGGGTCGGCGGCGGCGTACGCCTCGGGCGTCTCGGACGGGGTGCCGCCGAGGAACTCCTCGACCGCGCCGTCGCCGAGACCCTCCTGGCTCATCGCGGCCAGCGCGGCGGCGGGAGCCAGGGCCACGACACCGGTGACGAGGGTGCCTTCGCGGGAGGCCGCCCACAGGGCGAGCTGGCCGCCCGACGAGTGTCCGACCAGGGTGATCCGGCGGGGTGCGTCGTTGTGGATGGTCCACTCCCGGCCGCTGAGCTGGATCGACTCGATCGCGGTCTCGACGTCCTCGAAGGCCTGCCGCCACTGGCCGGGGCCGTGCCGGTACTCCACCGTCGCGGTCAGATGGCCCGCCGCGGCCAGCGCCCGGCCGGCCGACCAGGTGCGCATCCGGTCGGAGTCGCGCCACATCCCGCCGTGGAGCAGCAGCACGAGCGAGTCGGTCGCCTCCGCCGGTTCGAAGACGTCGGCGACCTGACGGGCGGTGGCGCCGTAGCGCATCGTCGCGTCGGGATAGGTGGTGTCGGTGGTGGTCATGACTTCTCCCTGGTGTTGTTTCGGCCGTCGTGGTCGAGCAGCACGCTGACCGCGACACCGACCACCAGCCCCCAGAAGGCGGAGCCGATGTTGAAGACGGTGATGTCGGCGACGGTCACCAGGAAGGTGACCAGCGCGCCGGTGACGTACGGCCCGCTGAAGGCGGTCTGGAAGGCGCCCTGGAGCGGCTTGAGCATGGCCAGGCCGCCCAGCACGGCGACGTACGCCTCGGGCATGGTGGTGATGACCCGCACCATGCCGGGAGCGAGCAGGCCGAACCCGATCGCGAGTACGCCGCACCAGATCGCCGCGGCATAGTGCCGTCGGCGCTCGCCCGAGGCGGTGACCAGTGCGTTGGTCGGCCCGGCCAGACAGGTGGACACGCCGCCGAACGGGGCCGCGACCAGTGAGGTCACCCCGCACCAGCCGGTCACCTGGTTCATCCGCGGGTCGTGGCCGGCGGCCCGCAGGACCGCCATGCCCTGGCCGTTCTGGACGACGAGGACGGTGATCAGCAGGGGGATGGTGAGCTCGATGAAGGCGGACCCGGTGAAGGCCGGCGTGGTCCAGACCGGGTCGATCATCCAGCGGCCGGAGACCTCGACGGCCGGCCGGTCGGCGAGGCTCACCGCGACCGCGCCGACCGCCAGCGCCACCAGCACCGCCGGGAGCCAGCGGGCGAGCCGTGGGACCGCGCTGACGACGACGAAGGCGACCACCATCGGCCCGGCGATCGCCAGGTCGCGGTCGACGGCGAGGACCAGGTCGGTGCCGAAGCGGAGGAAGACGCCAGCGACCATCGCCATCACGATCGGCATCGGCAGCAGGTGCATGACCCGGTCGACCTGCCGGGTCAGGGCCAGCGCGACCAGGAGCAGCGCCGCCATGACGAAGCCGCCGACCGTCTCCGGCCAGGTCGTGCCGGCGGCCATCGCCTGACCGACGACCACGGTGCCGGGGATCGTCCAGAAGTAGACCAGCGGCTGCCGGCTCCAGCGCGAGGCGATGATCGTCAGCACCCCGTTGAGACAGAAGACCGCGCTCACCCAGGAGGCGACGACACCGGCGGAGAGCCCGGCACCCTGGCCGACGGCGAGAATCACCGCGACCGGGCCGGTGCAGGAGAACAGGAAGCCGATGAAGCCGTTGACCAGCTCGTGACGGCCCAGGTCACGCCGCAGGCCGGCCCTGGACTCCCGGACGTCGAGGTCGTCGAGGTCGGTGCTCATGGCTCCTCCGTCGGCTCGGCCGCCATCGCCGCGAGCTCGGTCCGGCTGCGTACGCCGAGCTTCGCGTAGATGCGAGTCAGGTGGTACTGCACGGTCTTGGGCGAGACGAAGAGCTGCGCGGCGACCTCGCGGTTGGAGAGTCCCGAGGCGACCATCTCGGCGACGGTCTCCTCCTGCGGGGTCAGGTCCACCGGGCCACGCTGGCCTCGCGGCGCCCGCACTCCCCCGGCGCGCAGCTCGCGCTGGGCGGCGTCGACATAGGTCAGGGCCCCGATCCCGTCCCACAGATCGCGCGCGGAGGAGAGCAGCGCCTCGGCGTCGCGACGGCGGCCGGCCCGGCGCAGCGCCTGGCCGTAGGCGAAGGTGACCCGGGCGCGTTCGTAGCGCAGCGGCAGCCCGTCGAGCAGGCCGAGCGCGCGGTCGAACGTGTCCCGGACCCCAGTGAGGTCGCCACGCGCGCCGTGCCAGCGGCCACGGGCGGCGGCCAGCCTGGCCTGGGCGGAGCGGTGCTGCTCCTCGCGGGCGCGGGTCTCATGGGGGCGGAGGAAGCCGTCGGCCTCCTCCAGCCGGCCCTCCGCGATCAGCGCGGCGGCGTACGTCTCAGCCCAGGGCCAGATGGCCGGCTCGGTCAGCGCGCTGCCGGCCGGGGCCTGGGTGAGCGGCTCGAGGATGCGGAGGACGGCACGGAAGTCGCTGCGGGCCTCGGCGATGTGGGCGCGGGCGAGCAGCGCGGGCACGCGCATGATCTCGTAGCCCTGCGCCCCGATCTCCGCGGCGCGGGCGGTGCGGGCGGCGTCCTCCCAGCTGCCGCGCAGCAGGTGGGTCTCGGTGGCCGTCCACTCCAGCAGCGGGGTGACCAGGGCGATGCCTGACTCGGCGGCCAGCGCCCGGCCGGCCGCGACCGTCTGCAGGGCGGCGTCGCCCTCACCGGTCAGGAACTGCACGCGGGCCAGCCAGGCCAGGGCCCACATCGAGATCCGGGTCGAGCCGCCGAGGACCCGCGGGTCGGTGACCCCCTCCAGGCGGCTGCGGGCCTCGTCGGGCTCGTCGGAGAGTACGTCGAGCCAGCCGCGGCCCATGGTGACCCGCTGGGTCTGAGCGCTGTGCCCGACGCGGCGGGCGGCCAGGGCGTACGCCTCGTGGGCGTCCTCGAACCGCCCGGCCATCGCCAGCCCGAGCCCGCGGATCGCCGCCGCCTCGACTCCTGCCGCCGAGTCCCGGCCGGCAAGCGAGATCGCCCGGTCGGCCCAGGTGACCAGCTCGTCACCGCGGCACAGCGCCAGCGAGTGCAGGACGTGCCGGGTGGCGATCAGCGCGGCGGTCTCCGGCTCCCGGTCGGCGTTGACGATGTCCCAGGCGCGCTTGAGCCGGACGTCGGCCTCGGTGGCACGGCCGCGCAGGATCGCCAGATAGGCGAGCACCGCGTCGCGCAGCGGCGTCTCGCGCAGGCTCTCGACGATGGGGACCAGCGCCGCGGCGCCCATGCCGTCGCCCGCCGCGACCAGCGCGTCGACGGAGCGGATCAGCCGGTCGTCGCGCCGCACCGGGTCCTCGGTGAGTCGGCTGGAGTCGCGGTAGAGAGCCGCGGCCTCCGCCCAGGCGCCCTCGTCACCGCGTCGTTGGGCCAGCCGGGCGACCTCGTCGGCGAGGTCGGCGTCGGGCAGCGGGGTCGCGGCGACGAGATGCTGGGCCCGGCGGACCTCGTCGTCGACGATCGCGGCGGCGCGCTGGTGCGCGTCGGCGGCCCGGCGAGCGCCCATCGTGGCCAGCACGGCGACGCCGACCAGCGGCGTACGCCACCGGGGGCGGTGGTCGCGGGTGGTCTCGACCAGCCCGGCCGCGGCCAGGGCGTCGACCGCGGAGAGCGGGTCCTCGAGCCCGGCGAGGGCCGCGGCCTGGCCCAGCGACGCGTCCTCTCCCAGGATCGCGAAGGCCTCGGCGAGCGAGCGTCCGGCGGCACCGCACCCGGCGAGGGCGAGCTGGACCTCATCACGTACGTGGACCGGTGCCGGCAGCTGGGTGTCGGGCCGTGCCCAGCGGGTCGGCGGGAGCTCGTCGAGCAGCGCGACCGCGTCGCGCGGGCTGCCCGCCGTATGGCGGGTGAGGACCTCGGCCATCGACGGGTGCAGGACCCGTCCGCGCAGCGCGGCGAGCTCGCCGACCGCGGCCGCGTCCAGCCCCTCGATGCGTACGGTCTCGGCGGCGATCTCGCCGAGGAACGAGGTTGTGCGCGTGGCCGCGAGCACCACGAGCACCGGCACGTCGCGGTGCCGGCGCAGCGCGGAGGCGATCGCCTGCAGCGAGAGCGTGTCGGCGAGGTCGGCGTCGTCGACCAGAATCAGCCCGGGCTCGTCGGCACACCCGGCCAGGGCTCGCGCGACCAGGTCATCGGCCGCGGCGACCGGGTCGGCCGGCGGCTCCGTACCGAGCAGCTGGCGCAGCACCGCTCCGGGCGAGTCCTGCTCCCACGCGCCCGCGCGGGCCCTCAGCGACGGCGTCGCGACCCGGTCCGCCAGGCCGCGCAGCAGCGCGGTCTTCCCCAGCCCCGGGTCTCCGAGGACAAGAACGGCGGCGGAGCCGGCGGTGCAGGTGAGGGCCAGCCGCGAGGTGAGCTCGACGAGCTCCTCCTCGCGACCGACACACCCAGCTCGTTCGATGAGCACGGTCACACCCTAGGCCCCTCTCAGGCTGGTACGCCGTCGTCGAGCGTGACGCTCACGACGGTCTCTTCCGGGGACCGCGGCACGGCGGAGGCGACCACGGCACCGAGCACCGCGACGGCCGCGAAGATCTGGAAGGCGGTGGTGCCGCCGACCCCGGCGGCGACCAGTGCCCCGCCGATGATCGGTCCGACGATCCCGCCGAGCCGACCGAATCCGGCACACCAGGCGACGCCCGCGCCGCGGGCCCGGGTCGGGTAGTAGTTGGCGACGAGCCCGTAGATGAGCACCTGCGTACCGATCGTGCCGACGCCGGCGATCGCGACGGCCGGGAACAGGACGGCGAGCGGCAGCCCGAGGGGCAGCAGCAACAGCATCAGGGCGGCGAGCACGAAGGTCGTCGAGACCACCTTCTTGGCGCCGGTGCGGTCGGCGACGTAGGAGGCGAGGAGGCCACCGAAGATGGCGCCACCGTTGAGCACCAGCAGGAAGGTGAGGGCGTACCCCTTGCCGTAGCCGTTGTCCTCCATGATCTTCGGCAGCCAGGTGTTCAGGCCGTAGGTGAGCAGCAGGCCGGAGAAGCTCATCAGCCCGAGCACCATGGTCGGGAACGCGAGCGGGCGGCGGGCCAGGGCGCTGAAGCCGACCGCCTCCTGGGCGGTGGTCGACGCGACCCGGCCGCGGGAGTCGAGCCACAGCTGCGACTCGGGCAGCTTGGCGATCGCGAAGGGCAGCAGGAGCACCAGCGGGGCGGCGCCGATCGCCATCAGGATCCGCCAGTTGGAGCCGCTCGGGTCGATGATGAGCGCCATCACGGAGGCGGCCACACCACCGGCGGGGATGCCGCTGTAGACGATCGCGTTGAGCCGGTTCTTCCGCTCCGGCGGCGCGAACTCGGCGACCAGGGCGCCGACGGTCGCCAGGATCGCGCCCAGCCCGATGCCGGTGAGGAAGCGGAGCATGCCGAAGACGGCGATCGACTGGGCGAACGCGGTCGCGGCCATCCCGAGCGAGAACCAGGTGATGCTGGCGAGCACGACCTTCCGGCGGCCGATCCGGTCGCTGACCGCACCGGCGCTCAGCGCGCCGACGAGCACCCCGACCAGCGCATAGCTCCCCAGGGTGCCCGCCTGGCCCGCAGAGAGCTGCCCGATCTGGGTTGGGTCGGCCATCAGGGTCGGCAGCACCGTGCCGTAGACCACGAGGTCGTAGCCGTCGAACATCAGGGCCAGCGCGGAGAGCGCGACGACCCAGGCGAGCTGGCGCCCGGTCTTGGCCCGAGTGATTTCATCGGAGTTTTCGGACATGGGTCATCTCCATGGGTGACGCGAGCGTGCTCGCGAAGGGAGGGACGGCCCCGAGAGAGGACCTGGTGGCTCAGCCGAGGTCACCGCCGGCGACGGGAAGGACCGTGCCGGTGATGTAGGAGGCTTCCTCGGAGGCGAGGAAGCAGATCGCGGCGGCCTGCTCGTCGAGCGTGCCGTAGCGGTGCATCAGTGAGGTCTCGAGGGTCTGGTCGATGTGGGCCTGGAACCACGCCTTCTCGGTGTCGGTACGCGGCTGTGGTGTGCCCCGGGAGATCCGGCGCGGCGGAGCCTCCGTACCTCCCGGGGCCGTCGCGGTGACCCGGACGCCCGAGCCGGCGTACTCCAGCGCGAGCGAGGCGGTGATCGCGTTGATCCCGCCCTTCGCCGCGGAGTACGGGATCCGGTGGATGCCCCGGGTCGCGGCCGAGGAGACGTTGACGATGACGCCGTGGCCGCGCTCGACCATGCCCGGCAGAGCGGCCCGGCAGGCGTACAGCGTGGTCATCAGCGACCGGGTGATCTCGGCGTCGATCTGCGCAGGCGTGAACTCGGTGAACGGCTTGAAGTTGATCGCGCCGCCGACGTTGTTGATCAGCACGTCGATCCGGCCGTACGTCTCCAGGGCCCGCTCCACCAGCGCGGCCGCGCCCTCGTAGTGCTCGAGGTCGCACTCGACCGCGGTGACGCTCGCGCCCTGGCCGGTGAGCTCGTGGGTGACCTCGGCGACCAGCGGGGAGCGGTCGGCGAGGACGACCTTTCCGCCCTCGGCGGCCACCCGGCGGGCCACCTGGGCGCCGATGCCCTGGGCCGCGCCGGTGACCACCACGACCTGGCCGGCGAACCGGCCCGGGGTGATGAACCGCGGCCTGGTCGCGGTGGCCGACTCGGCCATGGCGCGCCGCATCGTCTCCTGCGACCGCTCGCTGTGGGCCTTGATCAGTTCGCGGGCTGCCGCCCGGTCGCCGCACTCGAAGGCCTCGACGATGTCGAGGTGGTCCTGGGTGCACCGTGGGTGGCACCAGGTGGCGTTGCGCAGCACGTCCTCCATCCGGCCCTTGACCCCGAGCGCCTGGTAGGCGGCCAGCAGGTGGCTGTTGCCGGTGAGGGTGAACAGGTAGTCATGGAAGGCCGCGTTCGACTCGGTGTAGCCGTGGGCGTCGAGGAACCGGTCACCGTCCACGTACGGCAGGGTGGACTCGGCGAGCAGCCGGTAGCCGGCCAGCTGCTGGGAGTCGAGCCGTCCGATGGTCAGATCGAGCGCCCCCACCTCCAGCGCCGCTCGGGCCTCGAAGATCGCATCCGAGGCCGAGAGGTCCGGATGCTCCTCACCGATCGTGTAGCCGTCCGCCGTCGTCGAGGCGTCTCCCGCGTCGGCCGAGGCGTCAGTCGCGTCGGACGAGTGGTCATCACCGGGCGGGAACACCTCCTGACCACCGATCCGCCGGGCGTCATCGGTCACGGTCAGACCGTCGTCCTCGAGCACGACACCGTCGACTCCGTCGAGTGCGGCCGGCGCGACCAGCTGACCGGCGATCCGGCGTACGACATCGCCGTCGTCGCGAGCCACGGTGGCCGATCCGCTCGGTCCGAGGTCGAGCGCCGGGAGCATCTCCTGCCCCGCGATGGCCCGCGCGTCCGGGTGGGTCTCCAGCTCGACAGGCGCAGGTGACGCTTCGGCCGACGCGGGCGACGTCTCGGCCGACGGGGCTGACGCCTCGGCAGAGCCGGCGGGGACGGCGAGGGCGAACTTCTCGTAGTAGAACCCGGTGGGCTGGAGGCCCGCAGCGGCGACGTGCGTACGCACCGCCTCGACCATCGGGGGCGGGCCGCACAGGTAGATCGCGACGTCGCCGTCGTGCAGGTCGTCCTCGCCGATCAGGCTCGTCACGTAGCCCTTGTTGGCCGCGGTCGAGGCGGGGTCGGAGACGCAGTGGTCCCAGCTGAACCCGGGCAGCCGCGAGACCAGCTCACCGACCTCGTCGAGCTTGACCAGGTCGTCGTCGGTGCTGACGCCGTAGACCAGGCGGCCACCGCGGTCGCAGCCGTCGACCTCGAGCTGGCGCAGCATCGAAAGCACGGGTGCGAGCCCGGTGCCACCAGCCAGCATCAGCACCGGCCGGCGTGCCTCGCGCAGGAAGAAGGAGCCGTTCGGCCCGGCGAAGGTGACCTCGTCACCCGCGGCGGCGCGCTCGGTCAGCCAGGTCGACATCGCACCGCCCGGGGTGAGCTTGACCAGGAAGACGAGCCGCTCCTCGTGCGGGGCGTTCGCGAAGGAGTACGAACGGGTCACCTCGGTGCCCGGCACGGCGATGTTGACGTACTGACCCGGCAGGAAGGCCAGCTCGCCCCGGTTGGGGATGTCGATGGAGAGCTCGACCGTGGTCGGGCTCAGCCGGTCCAGGCCGACGACGGTGCCGGTGTAGCTGGCGGCGCCGGTCTTGGCGACCTCGGAGGTGGTGGCGATCTGCAGCGCGAGGTCCGAGCGCGGCTTCATCGAGCACGGCAGGGCGTACCCCTCGGCGGCCTCCGCCTCGGAGAGCGCGTCCTCGATGTAGGTGCCACCGTCGTACTCCCCCGACTCGCACAGCGCCTTGCACGTCCCGCAGGCGCCGTCGCGGCAGTCCAGCGGGATGTTGATCCGCTGCCGGTAGGACGCGTCGGCGACGGTCTGGTCCTCACGCACGGTGATGAACCGGGTCACCCCGTCCTCGAAGGAGAGGGCCACCTGATGGGTCGCGATCTCGGTCTCGATTGCAGTCATCGCAGGCGCCTCAGACGTGGTAGATGTCGACGACGTGGTGGATGTAGTCGTTCTTCAGCACCACGCTCTTGCGGCGGATCAGCGGCTGCTCGCCGGAGAAGTCGATGGTGTAGAACGACGTGCCGTAGTAGGGGTCGACGGTCTTGTAGCGGAAGTACATGGTGTGCCAGTTGAAGCGCACGTCGACCAGGTCGCCGCGGCGCTCGATGACCTCGACGTTGCTGATGTTGTGCGAGGTACGCGGCTCGGGGAGAGAGGTGGCCGAGGACCGCTCCGTACGGATCCGGAAGACCCGGTCCTCCAGGCCGCCCTTGTTGGGGTAGTAGATGAGTGACATCTCGGTCTGCGGGTCCTCGGTGAGGAGGTCGGCGTCGTCCCAGCAGGGCATCCAGTAGACGACGTCGTCGGCGTAGCACTCGAGCCACTTCTCGAACTCGCGGTCGTCCAGGAAGCGCGCCTCGCGGTAGAGGAACTGCTCGATCATGCCGTGGGTGATGAGCTTCGCCCCCGCGGGAGCGGCGTTCTGCGTGATCGTCATCGTCAGTTGCCTTTCTCGTTCGCGATGGCCGCGCGCATCTGCTCGGTCCACTGCGCGTGCATGACCGGGTAGAGGCCCTCGTCCTCGTTCTTCGCGCCGGCCGAGATGACGCCCGGCATCTCCAGCGCCTCGGCGACCTCGTCGGGGCCGGTGTGCCAGTGCTCGGCACCGCGGCTCATGTCGTTCCACGGCGCGGCGGAGGCCTGGTAGGTCAGGAAGCAGGAGCGGAACTCCTCCAGGTCGTCGGGCGTGGCCATGCCGGAGGCGTTGAAGAAGTCCTCGTACTGCCGGATCCGCCAGGCCCGCGACTCAGGGCTCTCGCCCTTCGGGGCGATGCAGTAGATGGTGACCTCGGTCTTGTCGACCGAGATCGGGCGGAAGTGCCGGATCTGGGTCGAGAACTGGTCCATCAGGTACACGTTCGGATAGAGCAGCAGGTTGCGCGAGCCCTTGACCATGAACTCGCCCTTGGCCTCGCCGAACTTCTCCTTGAGCACGTCCATCTGGTCCCACAGCGGCCGGTCGGCGGGGTTGGCCGCCCAGGTCCACAGGCACAGGTGGCCGTTCGGGTAGGACCAGTAGCCGCCACCCGCCTTGCCCCAGCTGCCGGCGTCGACGGTCTTGGTGGTGTTCTTCGACTCGCCGGTGTTGCGACGCGAGGTGGTCGCCGCGTAGTTCCAGTGGGTCGCGGTCACGTGGTAGCCGTCGGCGCCGTTCTCCGCCTGGACCTTCCAGTTGCCGTCGTAGGTGTAGGTCGAGGAACCGCGCAGCACCTCGAGCCCCTCGGGCGACTGGTCGACGAGCATGTCGATCACCTTGACGGTGTCACCGAGGTGCTCCTCGAGCGGCAGTACGTCCTGGTTGAGCGAGCCGAACAGGAAGCCGCGGTAGCTGTCGAAGCGAGCCACGTGGGTGAGGTTGTGCGAGCCCTCGGTGTTGAAGCTCTCCGGATAGCCCGCGTCGTCGGGGTCCTTGACCTTCAGCAGGGTGCCGTCGTTACGGAACGTCCAGCCGTGGAACGGGCAGGTCAGGGTCATCCGGTTGTCGGTCTTGCGCCGGCACAGCATCGCGCCACGGTGGGCGCAGGCGTTGATCATGCAGTGCAGCTCGCCGTCCTTGTCGCGAGTGATCATCACCGGCTGCCGCCCGATGTAGGTGGTGAGGTAGTCGCCGGGGTTGGGCACCTGGCTCTCGTGGGCGAGGTAGATCCAGTTGCCCTCGAAGATGTGCTTCATCTCCAGCTCGAAGACCTCCTCGTCGGTGAAGATCCGGCGGTTGGCGCGGTAGATCCCGGCCTCGCGGTCCTCGACCACGGCGTCCGACAGGACGTTCTCGATGTGGCCCAGGCTCTCGGTGAGCGGTGCGGTCATGGTGATGCCTCCAACGGGTGACGGTCACCACACCCTCGCAAGACGTGGCGGCCGTCACACCAGGCGAATGCCCAGTTCCGACCTAGGCACCCATTGATCATTCGAATCAATCAATAGGCGGCAGTTTCGTCCTTGTTGTTTATCTATCGCAGACCTAGTGTGGCGGTCATCACCACCTCGTGAGGAGCGCTTCATGGAGCTACGCCACCTGCGGTACTTCGCCGCGGTCGCCGAGACCTGCCACTTCGGGCAGGCCGCGGCGCAGCTGCACATCGCCCAGCCGGCGCTCTCCCAGGCGATCCGCCAGCTCGAGTCCGAGCTCGACGTCACCCTGTTCACCCGGACCACCCGCCAGGTCTCCCTCACCCCGGCCGGCGAGTTCCTCCGCACCGAGGCCGCCCGGGTCCTGGCCGCCGTCGACGACAGCGTCCGAGGCGTACGCCGCATCGGGGCCGGCCGCCACGGCCTGGTCCGCCTGGGACTGACCGGCACCGCCTCGTTCTCGCACCTGCCGGGCATCGCCCGGGTGGTCAAGCGCGAGCTGCCCGAGGTGGCGCTGGAGATCCATGCCGACCTGCTCACCCCGGCCCAGTGCGAGCGGCTGCAGAGCGGGGCGCTCGACCTCGGCGTACTGCGACCGCCCGCCACGGGCGAGGGACTGACCCTGCGCACCCTCGAGGTCGAGCCCCTCGCGCTCGCCATCCCCGTCGACCACCGGCTCGCCGTCGAGCCCGTCGTGGCCCTGGCCGACCTGCGCACCGAGCCGTTCGTGGCCTACAGCGCCCGCGACTCGGCGGTCAACGAGGCGGTCCTGCGCAGCTGCCGCGAGGCCGGGTTCGTGCCGCGCCGCGAGCACGAGGCACCGAGCACCGCGGTCCTGCTGGCGCTGGTCGCCGCGGGCCTCGGCGTCGCGGTCGTCCCGGCCTCCGTCCGGGCCCTTCCGTTGGAGGGCGTGATCTTCCGCGACCTGCTCGACGCGGGCAGCGTCGAGCTCTCCCTCGCCTATCGCACCGACGACGACAACCCCGTCGTCGACGCCGTCATCGAGGTCCTCGAGGCCGCCGACCTGTTCACCGCACCCCGTCTGGAAGCTCCCCGGTCATGAAGATCACCAGGATCGAGGCGATCCCGTTCGCCATCCCCTATCGCAAGCCGCTGCGCTTCGCCTCCGGCGAGGTCCACACCGCCCAGCACGTGCTCGTCCGGGTGCACACCGACGACGGCGTCGTGGGCGTCGCCGAGGCGCCGCCGCGGCCGTTCACCTACGGCGAGACCCAGACCGGGATCATCGCCGTCATCGACCAGCTCTTCGCCCCACAGCTCGCCGGGCTCACCCTGCTCGAGCGCGAGACCGCCCGTGTCCTGATGGAGCGCACCGTCGGCAACCCGACCGCGAAGGCCGCCGTCGACATGGCCATGTGGGATGCCCTCGGCAAGACCCTGGACCTGCGGGTCGTCGACCTTCTCGGTGCCTTCACCGATCGGATGCGGGTCTCCCACATGCTCGGCTTCGACGGGCCCGAGGCGATGGTCGCCGAGGCGGAGCGGATGCGGGAGACGTACGGGATCTCGACGTTCAAGGTGAAGGTCGGCCGCTCCCCCATCGAGCTCGACACCGCCGTCGTCCGTGCACTGCGCGAGCGGTTCGGCGCCGAGATCGAGCTGTACGTCGACGGCAACCGCGGCTGGACCGCGGCCGAGTCCGCCCGCGCGATGAAGCAGATGGCCGACCTGGACTTGCTCTTCGCCGAGGAGCTCAACCCCGCCGACGACGTGCTCGGGCGGCGCTGGCTGGTCAGCCAGCTCGATGTGCCGTTCATCGCCGACGAGTCGGTCCCGACGGCTGCCGACGTGACCCGCGAGGTGCTCGGTGGCTCCGCCACCGCGATCAGCATCAAGACCGCGCGCACCGGCTTCACCGGGTCACAGCAGGTGCTGCATCTGGCCGAAGGCCTCGGGCTGGAGGTCGTGATGGGCAACCAGATCGACGGCCAGCTCGGCAGCGCCTGCTCGATCGCCTTCGGCGCGGCCCACCGGCTCACCTCCCGCCGCGCCGGTGAGCTCTCCAACTTCCTCGACATGGCCGATGACCTGCTCACCGAGCCCCTCGAGATCCGCGACGGCGAGCTCGCCGTACGTCCTGGTGCCGGCCTCGGGGTCGAGATCGATCCGGAGAAGCTCGATCGCTACCGCACCGACAACTGAACACCTGACCCCACCGCAACACGAGAGGACACACCCATGACCACCGACCAGACCCTCGAGTCCACCCAGGCAGCCACCGAGGCCGCTTCCGCGGCCGCCTCGGGCGCCTCCGCCACCGAGCGCTTTGCAGCCGACAAGTCGCCCTTCGACGCAGTCAAGGACACCCCGCCGGAGCGCGTCGACACGCTGGCCAAGCGCGTGCTCAACGCCGTCTACGACACGATCCGCGAGGAGAAGGTCAGCTACGACGAGTACAACGCGCTCAAGGCGTGGCTGATCCAGGTCGGCCAGGACGGCGAATGGCCGCTCTTCCTCGACGTCTGGGTCGAGCACGAGATCGAGAAGGTCGCCACCGAGCACCGCGAGGGCAACAAGGGCACCATCGAGGGCCCCTACTACGTCCCCGACGCCCCCGAGCAGGGCGCGAACGGCACCATTCCGATGCGTGACGGCGAGGCCGGCACCCCGCTGACCTGGACCGGCACGATCACCTCCACCGACGGCACCCCGCTCGACGGTGCCAAGGTCGAGCTGTGGCACGCCGACGCCGACGGCTTCTACTCGCAGTTCGCCCCCGGCATCCCGGAGTGGAACCTGCGTGGCAGCTTCACCGTCGTGGCCGACGGCGCCTTCGAGATCCACACGATCCAGCCGGCGCCCTACCAGATCCCGACCGACGGCTCCTGCGGCAAGCTCATCGCCGCCGCCGGCTGGCACGCCTGGCGTCCCGCGCACCTGCACGTCAAGGTGTCGGCCCCGGGTCACGAGCTGCTCACCGCCCAGCTCTACTTCCCCGGTGACGAGCACAACGACGACGACATCGCCTCGGCGGTCAAGCCCGAGCTGGTGCTCGCGCCCGTGGCCAACGGGGACGGCTCGGTGAGCGTCGACTATGGCTTCGTGCTCGACCCGGTTCGCGGCTGATGCTCTATCACGTACGCATGGACGTCCGGATCCCGCACGACCTGGATCCGGACGTCCGCGACGACACGATCGCCCGCGAGAAGGCCTACGCCCAGGAGCTCCAGCGCGCCGGGAAGTGGCCGCACCTGTGGCGGATCGCCGGGGAGTACGCCAACTTCTCGGTCTTCGACGTCGAGTCCCATGACGAGCTCCACCAGATCCTCTCCGGCCTGCCGCTGTTCCCCTACATGGACGTCCAGGTCACCCCGCTGGCCAAGCACCCGTCCAAGGTCGACTAGAGCTGCCCGAGCACCCGGTCGGCTTCGCGCCGCAACGGCGCGAAGCCGTGCTCGGCGGCCAGCTGCCGCCCCCGGCGGGCGTGGACCCTTGCTGCCGTGGTGTCGCCCTCGGCATGGAGCGCCTCGGCCAGCCCGATCCGGGCACGGGTCTCGGTGAAGGAGGCGACGTGCGTGTGGCTGAGCCGGACCGCGTACTCATACGTCTCGGCGGCGTCGCGGTGGTTCCCGGTCGCATCGAGGGCGGCGGCATAGCTGCACGCCGTCGACGCGACGAAACGTACGTCCCCGTGGGCCCGCGCGGTCCGGTGGGCCCGCTCGGCGAGCTCGAGCGCCGAGGCGTGGTCGCCACGGACCAGGGCGAGCAGGCTGAGCTCCTCGAGCGCGTTGGCCTCGGCGAACGGGCTCCGGTTGCGGGTGGCCTGCGCCAGCGCCGACTCCAACCGGTCGCCGGCTGAGTCGAGCAGGCCGAGGGCGCGCTCGGCCGCCGCCAGGGTCGCGAGCTCGAGCGGGGTCGCGCTGCCCTGCACCTCGCTCAGCTCGACCGCTTGAAGATGGTGGACGCGTCCCTCCTCGAATCGGCCCTGCTCGGTGCAGGCGATGCCGAGGGCCTGATGCGCCCAGGACCGCAGCCCCTCGGTGCCCTCGACGTCGCCGAGGATCTTCAGCGCGTGCGTGTAGGCGACCTCGGCCTCGCGGCCGGAGTCCGCGACCCGGTGGCGGTGGCCGTCGACGATCGACGCGAACGCCAGCCCCTGCGGCCATCCGCTCGTGTCGAGCAGACTCCAGGCGCGGTCCGATTCCGCCCAGGCCTCCTCCATCCGCCCCAGGACCCCGAGCACATCGGCTTTCAGCGTACGCAGGAAGGCCTCGGCCCGCGCCTCGTCCTCGAGCATGGCGGCCTCGGCCCCGACCGTCACGAGCTCGAGGTAGGTGGTCACGTCGAGGCGGGTGCGGTAGTGGATCCGGGCCTGGTCGACGAGCTTCCAGGCGTAGTGACGCCGGTTTGGGTCGGTCGCTGCCTGCTTCGCGAACGCGATCAGCAGCTGCGCCTCGCGGTCGAGCCAGGTGCGAGCGTCGTCGGCCGAGTCGAAGCGGCTGCCCGGCGAAGGCTCGATCTCCAGCGCGCGCAGGCGGCCCGGATAGGCGGTGCCGGCGGCGCTGACCGTGGTGTCGAGCAGCCAGTCGGCGAGCCGGCGCTGCGCCTTCGGTTGCTCCTGGTCGGCCGTGGCCAGATCGCCGGCGTGGAGCCGGAGCAGGTCGTGGTAGTGGTAGCGCCCGACGCCGTCGGCGGAGTCGGCGGTCTGCAGCATGTTGGCGTCGACCAGGTCCTCGAGCAGCCGCTGCGTGGTGTCCGGGTCGCGGTCGAGGACGGCGCAGGCGGGTGCGGGGTCGAAGTCGTAGGCCGAGATCAGCGAGCACAGCCGGAACGCGCGCCGCGCTTCGGCGGGCATCGCGGCGTAGGAGATCTCGAGACTGGCTGCCACGCTCACCTCGCCGACGGCCAGCTCGGCGAGCCGGTGGGAGCTCTCGCTCAGCCGGTCGGCATACGTCTCGATCGACCATTCTGGGCGGCTCAGCAGTCTGGCCGCGGCGATCCTGAGCGCCAGCGGGAGACGGCCGCACGCCAGCGCCAGCGACTCGCTCGCGTGCGGCGCTGCGGCGACGCGCTCATGGCCGACGATCGCACCGATGAGCTGGACGGAGACGTCGGTGCTGAGCTCGCCGAGGTGGATCTGGCGGCCCAGGTCGATCGTGCCCGCGAGGGCCGGCAGCCGGTGGCGGCTGGTGAGGATCGTCCGGTTGGCGCCGAGCCCGGGCAGCAGCGGAATGACCTGGCCGGGGCTGTCGACACTGTCCAGCACGATCAGCATCCGGCGGTCGGAGAGCTCGCTGCGGAGCAGGGCCGCGGCGTCGGCGGCGTCGGTCGGGATCTGCTGGCCGGAGAGGCCGAGCGAGCGCAGGAAGCGCCGCAGCACCGTGCCGGGGTCGACCGGCTCGCCCGAGACGCCATGGAGGTCGGCGTAGAGCTGGCCGTCGGGAAAGTCGCCGCTCAGCCTGGCCGCGGCGGTCAGCGCCAGCGCGCTCTTCCCGGAGCCGGCCGGCCCGGTGACCAGCACCGCGGCACCGCCGCCCTCGCCGAGCCCGGCCGCCAGCATCGCGAGCTCGGCGTCACGCCCGATCAGCGCCGGCGCCGCCGGCACCTCCCGAGGTACGTCCCGCCGGCGCGCGCCCTCGACCAGCGTCGGGCGCCGGGTGTGCCAGCGGCCCTCCAGCGTCCCTTGGCGGACATCCTCGAGGACCGGGCTCGGGTCCAGCCCGAGCTCCTCGGCCAGCACGGACCGGACCGTCTCGTAGGCGGCGAGCGCCTCGGCCTGCCGCCCGGCCGCCGCCAGCACCTTCACGTACGCCGCCCACAACGGCTCGTCCAGCGGCCGCAACCGGGCGAGCTCGCCCACGACCGGGAGCGCCTCGATGGCCAAGCCCTCGGCAACGCCGAGGGTCGCCCATCTGAGCACGACCGCGACGTACTCGTCCTCGATGGTGCTCGACAGCCAGGGCGCCTGGTCGAACCCGTCAGGACGCCCCCGCCACAGGCCGACGGCCTCGGTCAGCGGGGCCATCTCGTCGGTCGCGGTCAGCTCACGGAAGCGGACCAGGTCGAGCTCGTCGGCCGAGGCGTCGAGGCGGAGGGCGCTGCCGTCCTGGGTGACCGCGATCGGCGCGACGAGGGCGCGCAGACGCCGGAGCAGCTGGGCCAGCCGTCTGCCCGACTCGGCCGAGGTGAGCTCGGGCCACAGCAGGTCGAGCAGCTCGTCGCGCCCGACCTTCTCCCCCGGCTCCAGGGCCAGCCGCCGCAACAGCAGGCCGACCTGGTCGGCCATCTCGACCGGCACTCCGTCGCGGACCACGACGGTCGGCCCGAGGACGGCGATGCTCACCACCGCGCCGTCGGCCTCGCGGGCGGGGGTGAAGGCCTCGGCGAACCGGGCCGTCTCCTCCGCGCTCAGGTCCAGCGCCTCGGCGAGCGCACGCAGCGAGGCCGCCCTCGGACGCCTCGTCCTCCCCTGCTCGAGGTCGCGGATCGAGGCGACGCTGAGCCCTGCGGCCCGCGCCAGCGCGCCCTGTGTCAGCGAACGCGACTCACGCAGCCGGCGGAGCCTGGGACCGAACATGTCCTCATGGCGCACCCCGGCCTCCGTCAAGACCCCGAGCCTGGCGAATCACCACGAAATCCTATCGGGTCGCGCGGCATCCGGCCTGCAGGATCGTCGGACCTGCGAGGATCGCACCGAGGTGATGAGATGTCGATGATCGACTATGCCGCTCCCGCGGGTCCGACGCGTGGCTACCTTTCGGTGCCCGAGGGTGCCGGGCCCTGGCCCGGCGTGGTGGTCGTGCAGGACATCCTCGGCATGACCTCGGACATCAAGCGGATCAGCGACCGGTTCGCGGCCAACGGCTACCTGACGCTGACTCCGGCGCTCTACGAGCGCGGCCCGAAGGTCGGGTGTGTCGTCAGCACGATGAAGTCGCTGGTGACCGGCAAGGGCACCGCGGTCGACGATCTGATCGCCGCTCGCGACCACCTCGCCGAGGATCCACGCTGCACCGGCAAGGTCGGCGTCGTCGGCTTCTGCATGGGCGGCGGTTTCACGCTCCTGCTGGCTCCGCGGGGCATCTTCGACGCTGCCGCGCCCAACTACGGGGTGCTGCCCGGAAGCCTGTCCGCGCTGAGCTCCTCGTGCCCGATGGTCGCGAGCTACGGCGCCAAGGACCGCCTCCTGCCCGGCGCCGCGGCCAAGGTCGAGGCGGCGCTCGCCGCGGGCGACGTACCCCACGACGTCAAGGACTATCCGGACGTCGGGCACAGCTTCATGAACGACTGGGGCTTCCCCACCCCGGCCCCGGTCCTGGAACGCGTGGTCGGCTTCAACTACTCCGAACCCGAGGCGGAGGACGCTTGGCGGCGCATCCTCGCCTTCTTCGGCGAACACCTCGGCGACGAAGGCGTCAGTAAGGCATGACGATCTCCACCCGCCAGGGCGCGGTCGACGTCGTCGTCACCCGCGGCTGCCCATCGGCACCCATCACCACGGCGTACGTCGCCGAGACCCCGTCCGGGGTGACCACCTCGACCACCCGCTCCTGGCCGGCCTCAAGACCTGGGAAGACGCGCAGCTCGAGACCGTCCAGGTAGTCGTAGTCGGGCCGGTCCGTGCGAGCTCCGATCGGCACGACCGCCCCGGAGCGTACGTAGAGCGGGAGGGTGTCGAAGCCGTACTGCTCGCGGCGCCAGCCGCCGCCCTCCACGACCCGGCCGGTCCACCAGTCGGTCCAGCGGCCCGGCGGCAGATAGACGTCGACGGAGCCGTCGGGCGCGAACACCGGCGCGACGAGGAGGTCCGGACCGAGCAGATACTGCCGGTCGACGTACGCGCTCCCGAGGTCATCGGGGAAGGCCATCGCCAGCGGCCGCATCATCGGGACCCCGCGGGAGCTGGCGGCCAGCCCGGCGGCGTACAGATAGGGCATCAGGGAGAGCTTGAGCTCGGTGAATCGTCTGGTCACCGCGACCGCGCTCTGCGGCCCCGCGTCGACGGCACCGGTCACCGGGTCCTCGTCGAAGGTCCACGGCACCCGGTAGGAGCCGCTGCCGTGCAGCCGGGAGTGGCTGGAGAGCATCCCGAACGCGGTCCAGCGCTTGAACAACCCGGCATCCGGCGTGCCCTCGAACCCACCGATGTCATGGCTCCAGAACCCGAACCCGCTCATCGCCAGCGACAGCCCGCCACGCAACGTCTCGGCCATCGACTCATAGGTCGGCGTACAGTCGCCACCCCAGTGCACCGGCAGCCGCTGGCCGCCGACGGTGGCCGAGCGGGCGAAGAGGACCGCCTCGCCCTCGCCGCGCTGCTCGACCAGGACGTCGTACACGGCCTGGTTGTAGAGCTGGGTGTACCAGTTGTGCATCTGCACGGGGTCGGATCCGTCGTGATAGACGACGTCGGTCGGGATCCGCTCGCCGAAGTCGGTCTTGAAGCAGTCGACACCCTGCTCGACCAGCCGGCGCAACTTCGACTTGAACCACTCGGTGGCGTCCGGGTTGGTGAAGTCGACCAGCGCCATCCCGGCCTGCCACATGTCCCACTGCCAGACCTCGCCGCTCGCCCGCCGCACCAGAAATCCCAGGTCAGCGGCCTCGTCGAAGAGCGGAGAGCGCTGCGCGATGTAAGGGTTGATCCAGACGCAGACCCGCAGGTCACGCTCGGTGTGCAGCCGCTCGAGCATCCCGTCGGGATCGGGGAACGTCCGCGGATCCCACTCGAAGTCGCACCAGTTGAACTCGCGCATCCAGAAGCAGTCGAAGTGGAACACCGACAGCGGCAGGCGACGCTCGGCCATCGCGTCCAGGAACCCGGCGACGGTCTCCTCGTCGTAGTCGGTGGTGAAGCTGGTCGAGAGCCACAGGCCATAGCTCCACGCCGGCACCCGCGCCGGCCGCCCGACCAGCGCGGTGTAGCGCTCCAGGATCTCCTCCGGCGTCGGGCCGTAGACGATGAAGTAGTCCAGGCTCTCCCCCGGCACCGAGAACTGCACCCGCTCGACCGACTCGCTGCCGACCTCGAAGGAGACCTTCCCGGAGTGGTTGACCAGCACCCCGTAGCCGCGGTTGGTGAGGTAGAAGGGGACATTCTTGTACGCCTGGTCGCTGGACGTGCCGCCATCGGCGTTCCACACATCCACGGTCTGCCCGTTCTTCACCAACGGCCCGAACCGCTCACCGAGGCCGTAGACGAGCTCGCCGACATCGAGCGAGAGCTGCTCGTGGACGTACGTCTCACCGGCCGTGACGGCGTAGCCGACCGACCGCTCGCCGCTGTGGGTCAGCACCTTCCCGTCGGCCTCGAACCGCAGCTCCCACGGTGCTCCGGCCGCGACGGTGGCCCGCAGCGGACCGCTGCGCAGCACACCGCCCGCCTCGCTGGTGGCGGCCTTCGCCACTCCCTCCTCCGCGCCGACCAGCTCGAACCCGCGGGGCTTGCGGGCCCCGCGCAGATGCTCGATGCGTACGCCGATGACGCCTTCCAACGGTGAGCTGAGGGTGACCGTCAGCGTCGGCCGGTTGAGGGTGTCGCCACGGGACTCGATGACCTTGGTCGGCGCGGTGACCACCAGGGTGTCCTCGGTCGCCTCCAGGTCGTAGGCCTCCTTGGCGTAGAGCATCTCCACGCCACGCAGGGTGCGCCAGAAACCGTCGGTGAACTTCACGGGTGAGCCTTTCTCACTTGATCGCCCCGGCGGTGACCCCGCGGGTGAGCGTGCGCTGGAAGATGAGGAAGAAGACGAGGGTGGGGATCAGGCCGAGCAGGGCCGAGGCGCTCGTGGTGGTGACGTCCATCAGTTTCTCGCCCTGGAGTGCGGCCACCGCGAGCGGCACGGTCTGCTTGTCGTTGCTGACCAGGAAGGTCGTCGGGATCAGGAACTCGTTCCAGGTCCAGATGAAGAAGAAGATCAGCAGCACCGACAGCGTCTGCCACGAGACCGGCACGACCACCTGCCACAGGGTGCGCCATCGGCCGGCGCCGTCGATCGAGGCCGCCTCGAGCAGCTCGCGTGGGAACCCGCTGTAGACGCTGGTGAGCAGGTAGGTGCCGAACGCACTCTGGATGACGGTGAAGATGATGATCACCGACCACTGGCTGTCGTAGAGCCCGACCGCCTTCGACATGTTGTAGAGCGGGTAGAGGAGCGCCTCTTGCGGCAGCATGTTGGCCAGCAGGAACACGACCAGCAGCGGTAACCTGCCCCGGGCCCGGCCGATTCCGAGGGCGTAGGCATTGAACAGCGAGACCAGCACACCCAGCACCGCCACCATCGCGGAGATGAAGATGCTGTTCCACACCTTCGTGGGGAAGTCCGAGGCCTCCCAGAACCGCGCCAGGCCGTCGAAGTAGAGGTGTGAGGGCAGCTGCAGCGGGCCACCCTGGTTGTAGTCGTCGGGCGACTTGAACGAGTTGAGCACGATCAGCAGCAGCGGGGCGACCACCACCAGTGCCCCGAGCACGGCGAGGCACAGCAGCACCCAGTCCAGCGGCTTCTGGTTCCTCGAGCTTCTCATCGCTCTTCCTCTTCTCGCTCGACCCGCCGCTGCGCGATCAGGAAGACCAGTGAAACGGCGATGATCACCACGGTCAGCGCGGTCGAGATCGCGGCGCCGTAGCCGACCTGCGTACGTTGGAAGAACTCGCTGTAGGAGTAGTAGCTGGGCACGATCGTCGATGTGCCCGGACCGCCGCGAGTCAGCGCGTAGACCGGGGCGAAGACCTTCAGCGCCGCGATCGTGCAGGTCAGGGCCACCACGAAGATCTCCGGGCGGATCACCGCGACCGTGATCGCCCGGAAGCGGTGCCACCAGTTGGCCCCGTCGAGCTCGGCGGCCTCGTAGAGCTCGGGGTCGACCCGCGCGAGCGCCGCCATGAAGACGACCACCGGATAGCCGATCTGCACCCAGATCAGCACCACCATGATCGTCGGCAACGCCCAGGTCGGGTCGCCGAGCCAGTTCTGCTCGGCGCCGTCGAGGCCGATCGTGTCGAGGATCGAGTTGAGGGCGCCGTCGTCGGGACGCGCGATCCAGCCGATCACGATGGCCGCCACGACGATCGGGATGATCTGCGGGATGTAGTAGGTGGCCCGCAGGAAGCTGGCCACCTTCCCGCCGAACCGCTTCCCGACCAGGTCGAACAGCACCGAGGCGATGAGCAGGCCCAGCAGCGTCGGCACGACCACCATCGCCACGATCATGGCGATGCTGTTGCGGAACGACGTCCAGAACTTGGCGTCGGCGAAGAGCCGCTGCCAGTTCTCCAGCCCGATCCACTGCGGCGGCAGGATGCCGCGGTAGGAGGTGAAGCTGTAGTAGATGTTCATCCCCAGTGGGATGATCACGATCGCCGACACCAGCAGCAGCCCGGGCAGGAGATACCACCAGTAGCCCGCCGGCTGCTGGGTCTTCGTGGGCGTCATCAGGTCAGGAGCCGCCGGTGATGCTGTCGACGCCGTCCTGGTAGAGGCCGCCGAGCTCCTCGTTGACCTCGTCGGGCGTCTTGGTGCCGTTGAGCACCTCCTGCAGACCCGCGTTGAGCTCGTCGTAGAACGTCGGGGTCGGCCAGTCCGGGTAGAAGCCCAGCCCGTCCTGCTCGGTCAGGGTGTTGAAGTTGGCGATGAGCTCCTTGCTCTTCTCATCGGTGATCGCCTCGGGGTCTGCGGCCACCGGCACCCCGCCGTTGTTGCCCATCAAGTTCTGGATCTCCGGGCTCATCGTGATGTCGATGAACTTGTAGGCCAGGTCCTTCTCCTTCGCCTGGGTCGGTACGACCCACACGTTGCCGGAGGAGCCGGGCGAGATCTCGGCGCCGGGGAACAGCCCGGTGCTCCAGTTGAACTTCGCCTCCTCGACGAACCGGCCGTACCACCAGCTGCCGGAGAAGAACATCGGCGCCTCGCCGTTGATGAAGCTGACTCCTGCGTCCTCCGCCTTGAGTCCGGTGGCGTTCTCGGAGATGTAGCCCTTCTCCGTCCAGTCCTTGATGGTCTCGGTGGCGTAGCTGATCTCGGGTCCAGTGAAGTCGACCTTGTCGGTGTAGGTCTGGTAGCTGTCGACCCAGTCACGGTCGGCCTTCGTCAGGGCCAGCTGGTACCAGAGCTGTCCGAGCGGGTACTCCGCGGCCGACTCGGCCAGTGGCGTGATGCCCTTGGCCTCGAACGCGGCCATCGCCTGCTCGAGCTCCTCGAAGGTGGTGGGCACCTCGACCCCGTGCTTCTTGAAGAGGTCCTCGTTGTAGAAGAACTCGACGTACTCGCCGTAGTTCGGGATGCCGTAGTAGCTGCCCGACCCCATCACGCCCTTGCTGTCGTACGTCGCGGTGGTCTGCAGGCTCGGGGCGAGCTTGTCCTCCCACTTGTAGGCGTTGACGGCACCGTCGAGGTTTGTCAGGAGGCCCTGGCTGGCGAGCAGGCCCGCCGTCGCGTTGCCCTTGTTGTACTCCATGACGTCGGGCGCCTTGTCGGAGTTGAGCACCTGGCTGGCGGTGGTGCGGATCTGCTCGAATGCCTTGTTCTCGAACTCGACCTTCGCGCCGGTCTCCTTCTCGAACTGCTCGATCGCGGCCTTCCAGGCCACGCCCATGGCGCTGGTCTCGTTCTCGTAGTGCCACAGCGTGAGCGTGCGGCCCTTCCCGTCCACAGCGGTGTCGACGTCGTCACTGTCGGTGCTGGTGCCCCCGCCGCCACAGGCTGACAGGACCAGCGCTGCAGCCAGCACGGCCGCACCGAGCGCGAGTCTGGGTCTGGTGCTGCGCATGGCGTACCTCCATCGTCTGGCGGTCCTCAGCGCACCGCCGCCATTTGTTCGTGACTAGAACATAATGGCGGAGTTCATGTGACGCAAGACACATGCAGCCAGAGTCTCGAAGGATTTACCGAAGTTTGTACGTCAACGTCGGCAATCAGGGATCTGCCAGGAAGCCGGCCGGATCCGCCAGCAGCTCGGCCCATACGAGCTCGGCGGCACCGATCATCAACTGTTCCTCCCCCAGCGCGGCATCACGAACCTCGATCCCCTCGCGGATCGCCGCCACAGCGTCACCGACCAGATCGACGGGCGCCGCGCCATGCAGCGCGGCCAGGAAGCCCGACAGCACGATGGCCTGGGGGTTGAGCACGTTGACGGCGTTACGTACCGCCACCGCGAGCAGCCCCGCCTTCTCGGCAACCAGGGCCGCGAGCTCCGCATCGCCGTCGCCCGCAAGTCGCTCCGCCATCCGCTCACCGAGGCGACCGGCCTCGGCGGCGTCGAGGCCGACCGCGCTCAACAAGGTCGCCTGCTCGACCTCGGCCTCCAGGCAGCCGGAGGCACCGCAATGGCACGCAGCTCCGCCCGGTCGCACGACGGTGTGGCCGAACTCGCCTGCGTACCCGGCGGCGCCGGTCAGCAGCCGCCCCGCCATCACCGCACCACCGCCGACGCCGCTCGCCCCGCCTATCAGATATACGAGGTCAGCGACGCCTTTCCCGGCACCAAAACGACTCTCTGCGCGCATCGCGAGCGTCGCCGCGTTGGCCGCCCACGACCTCAGGCCGGTCGCCTTGGCGACCTCCTCGACGATGGGCACCTCGCTCCAGCCCAGGTGGGTGGCCTGGCGCACGACACCATCGCGCATGCGCACCTGACCAGGGATCGCGAGCCCAAGGCCGAGCACGCGGACCGGGTCGCCGGCGAGCATGCCCGTGACCGTTGCCGCGGCGAGCCCGACGACGGTTGCCACGTCCGTGTCCGGCGTCTCGATCCGGGCGTGCTTGAGCACCCGCCCGCCGAGACCGACCAGCCCGACGTGCACGGCATCGACCTCCGGGTTGACCGCGACCACGGCAACGTCGTCCGCGAACCGGACGACGCCGCTCGGCCGCCCCGCTCCGCCGGTGAGAGCAGGCGTCGACTCAGTCACCAGGCCGAGCCTCACCAGCTCGGCGACGACCCCTGCCATCGTGGACCGACTCAGTCCCACCTCTCGAGTCAGCTCCGCTCGCGACCGCTCACCCTCCTCATGGAGCACGGTGAGCACCCGAGAGAGGTTGCGCCGACGCAGATGCTCCGTCGTCTGGCTCGTCATGGCAGCGACACTAACATCAGCGGGAGGTTTGTTGTCCAAGTCGACAAATAGCCTCCCTGGGGTGCTCGTCGACGCGGAAATGGCATGGAAACATCATCGCCTTATGGTGAGAGGCGCCCGAGTTCAACGGAAAGCAAGGCCTCCTGGCCGGGAAAGCGGACACCTCCGGGCACGACCACCGTCTGCTCCGAGCAAGGAGAACACCCGTGAGCACCTTCCACGTCCCCGCCGTCGACATCGCTGCGTACGTCCAGGGCGGAACGCCCCAGGAGAAGGCGGCCGTGGCGGCCGCCATCGACGCCGCCTGCCGTGAGGTCGGCTTCATCCAGATCCTCGGTCACGGCGTCGCTACGTCCGCGGCCGTTGGTCTCGCCACGGCCATGGACGAATTCTTCGCCCTGCCGCCGGCAGAGAAGGGCCGGTGGCGCCGACCGGCCGCCGAGAACCGTGGCTACACCCCGCCGAAGTCGGAGACGCTCGCGCTCAGCGCCGGCGTCCAGTCCGAGACGCGGATGAAGGACTTCTTCGAGGCCTTCAACGTCGGCTCGTCGGTCTCCGACCACCCCGACGCCGATCTCGTCGCGGCGCACTACGCGGAGAACACCTGGCCGTCGGTGTCGGACTTCCAGGCGCGCATCGACGCCTGGCGCGCCGAGGCCGCCCGGGTCGCGCGCACCATGGTCACCATCTTCGAGGACGCGCTCGACCTGGAGCGCGGCGCGATCGCGAGCCTCGCGGCCCACCCGATCGAGGTCCTGCGGATGAACAACTACGCCCTCCCGGAAGGCACCCGGGTCGAGGTCGACGAGGACATGATCGGGATGGGCGAGCACACCGACTACGGCATCGTCACGATCCTGTGGGCCGACCGGGTCAAAGGTCTCCAGGTCCTGCACGGCGGCGATTGGCACGACGTCAGCCCGGCCGAGGGGGCGCTGCTGATCAACCTCGGCGACCTCACGACCCGGCTGACCAACGAGCAGTGGCTCTCGACCCTGCACCGGGTCAAGCCGCCGATCGTCGCCGGCACCATCCAGCGACGCCGGTCGGCCGCGTACTTCTTCGACGGCGACGCCGAGGCGATCATCGGCCCGCTGCCGGGGTTCGTCGACGCCGAGCACCCCCGCCTCTACCGCGACGTCACCGTCGACGAGCACATCGCCGCCAAGCTCGCGGGCTCCCGTGCCGGCGTCCTCAACGCCGACGCCGGCCGGGAGGCAGCCCGCGTGCTCACCGCGGGCTACTGACAGCCGCCTCCTTGGTGTGCCGGCGGGAGATCGCGGCAGGCCACCAGATCTTGTCGCCGACCAGGGCGAAGACCGCCGGCACGACCACGGTGCGGACGAGGAAGGTGTCCAGCAGGATGCCCAGGCCCACGATCAGGCCCACCTGGGTCAGCGTGATCAGGGGCAGCACACCCAGCACCGCGAACACCGAGGCCAGCACGATGCCGGCGCTGGTGATGACGCCACCGGTCAGCCCGACCGCCATGACCATCGCATCGACCGTGTCGTGCTCGGCGGTCTCCTCCCTCGCTCGCAGGACGAGGAACACCGTGTAATCGACGCCGAGCGCCACCAGGAACAGGAAGGCGTAGATCGGTGTGCTGACGTCGAGCGCCGGGAAACCGAAGACATGAGTGCTCATCCAGGCGCCCAGGCCGAGGGCGGCGAAGGTGGCGATCACACTGATGGTGACGAGCACCAGCGGCGTCACGATCGACCGCAGCACCGCGAAGAGCACGAGCAGCACCACCAGCAGGATCAACGGCACGACGACCTTGAGATCACGCTCGGCGCCGTTGCGGCTGTCCAGGTCCTTGGCCACGCTGCCACCGACCAGAGCGCCGGTGCCGGCCAGCTCGCTGCGCATCGTCTCGATCGTCTCGATGCTCTCCGGGGTCGCCGGTGCGTCCTCCAGCGTCGCGGTGATCTTCGCCAGGTCGCCGCTCTCGCCCGACGGGCGAGCGCTGTCGACGCCGTCCATCTGGTTGACCTGCGCGAGAACCGCGTCGGCCTCGTCGGCGCCGACCACGATCGTCACCGGATCGGAGGCACCGGGCGGGAAGTGCTTCGAGAGGGTGTCCAGACCGTCGACGGACTCGGCGTCGACACGGAACTGGTCGGTCTGCGAGAGCCCGACCTTGACGCCCAGCAGCCCGGAGGCGAGTACGCCGAGGATCACCGCGGCCACGGCCAGCACCACTGCCGGTCGGCTCACCACGGTGCGGGCGATCCGGAACCAGACGCCGTCGCGAGACTTCTCGTCCTCGCCGTTGCGCGGCACGAACGGCCAGAACAGGCCACGACCGAACAACGACAGCGCGGCGGGCAGGGCGAAGAGAGCGAAGAGCAGGGCGACCAGCAGGCCGATCGCAGCCGAGACCCCCAGGGACCGGGTGTTGGGAGCGACGCTTAACACCAGTGCCAACAGTGCGAGTACGACGGTGAGGTTGCTGGCCACGATCGCCTCGGCGGAACCGCGCACCGCGGCGGCGAGGGCATCGCGGTGGTGCTCATGTCGCCGGAGCTCCTCGCGGTAGCGCGAGACCAGCAGGAGCGCGTAGTTCGTGCCGGCACCGAAGACCAGCACGCTGGTGATCCCCGACGTCGAGCCGTCGAGCCCGTTGCCCGTCCAGTCCGCGATGATCTGGGTCGCCACCGAGGCGGTGCGATCGGCGACCGCGATCACGATCAGGGGCACGAGCCACAGCACCGGCGAGCGGTACGTCAGGATCAGCAGGATGGCGACGACCGCGGCGGTGACGAGGAGGAGCCGCACGTCGGCACCTTCGAACGCCGAGGAGATGTCGGCGGCGAAGGCGGCACCGCCGGTGAGCTGGACCGTGAGGCCGTCGGGCCGGTCCTCGTCGACCGTCTCCCGCAGCTCGCCGACGAGCTCGGTGAGATCGAGTCCGGTCACGTCGGCGTCGACGTCGATGGCGACGATCAGGGCATCGCCGTCGGTCGCCGGGATCGGCGGCGAGACCTCGTTCCCGGTGATCTCGGCCCAACGCTGCGACACCTCGGCGACCCACGCCCGGTCCTCCGCGGTCAACCCACCGTCACGCTCGACCACCGCAACCGCGGGCAGCACGTCCCCGCCCTGGAAGCTCTGCTGGAGCTCGGCGACCTGAGCCGACTCGGCGTCCGCCGGCAGCGGGTCAGGCGCCGAGCTGGCGGACTCCAGGGAAGATCCGACGACCATCACCGCACCGGCCAGGAGGACGGTGATCACCAGGACCAGCCATGCCGTGGCCTTTCTCGTGGTGAGTTGTGCGAGAGCTGCTAGCGCGGAGCGCATGGTCGGGCCTTTCCAGTAGGGGTGGTGAAAGCGTCGGGTGACATCGGAGCTAGGGCCTCTCCAGGCCGGCGGCGGCCGCCGCCCATCTCCACAGCGCCTCGGCCTCGCCGCGACCCGGGCGGGTCGCTGACCGATAGCTCGTGGGCCGCTGGCGACGGTCGTGCCAGAAGGTGCCGGACGGCGGGGCGGGCTCGGTGGCCGCGAGCCACACCGCCGTGTCCGCGCCGGCTTCGGGCGGTCGCAGGAACGGTCGGGTCAGCGTACGGAAGGCGGGGAGCGAGCTGGCGAGGCCCGGTGTGTCCGCCCAGCCAGGGTGCATGACGAAGGTGGAGATCCGGTCCGGTGACCAGCGCCGGTCGAGGATCGGCGCCAGCTCCACCTGCATGCGCTTGGACCGCGCGTAGGCCACGGCGCCCTGGTAGGTGCCCTGCTCGAACTCCGGGTCGTCCACGGGAAGGGGCTGGGTGTACATCCCGCCCGAGGCGACGAAGACCTGCCTGGCGCCGCGCTCCGAGCGGCGCAGGGCCGGCAGCAGCTGCTCGGTCAGCCGGATCGGCCCGAGCACATGGGTGGCGACGGACAGCTCGTGGCCCTCGACCGACTCGGTCCGCTCGGGCGGCATGACCCCCGCGTTGTGCACGAGCACGTCCAGAGCGGTGCGGCCGCCGTCACGCGCGCAGAATTCTTCGGCGAACGCGTCGATCATGGCCGGATCCGAGACGTCGCAGCGCTCCGTCCGAAGCTCGGCGGCCCGCCCCTCGACGCGCAGCAGACGCTCGATCCGTGCGACCGCGGGTGCGGCGCGTTCGGGCGAGCGTACGAGGATGTGGACGCGTGCACCGAGCCTGGCCAGGCCCAGCACGGTGGCCTCGCCGAGACCGCTACCGCCGCCGGTGACCACGGCGGTCCGCCCTGCCAGCGCTTCGGGGCGCGGGTCACCCTCGGCCCAGCGACGGCGACGGATCGCGTAGCCGAGGCGGGAGTAGCCCAGCACGACCGTGCGGTCAAGCAGGCGGTCGAGACCCTGGTCGGGTGCTGAGGCCCCGCTCATGCGCGCACACTCCCGAGGACGTGTCGCAGCGCCTGCTCGGCCTCGACGAAACGGAAGCGGTGGTCGAGCCCGAGAAGTCGTTGCGGGACCACCCGCTGGTTGGCGAAGGCCACCTCCTGCGCGCCCTCCCTGCCCAGGAGCAGACGGGGACCGAACGACGGCGTCGGCAGGATCGCCGGACGGTGCAGCGCTCGGCCTAGGGCAGCGGCGTAGGCACGCTGCCGCAGAGGCTCCGGCGCGACGGCGTTGACCGCGCCCGAGAGGCCCTCGTCCACCAGAGCCCGGTGGTAGATGTCGACGAGATCGTCGATGACGATCCAGGACTGCCACTGCTCCCCTGACCCCATCGGGCCGCCGAGGCCGGTGGCGAACAGCGGTCGCTGCAGCCGCAGAGCTCCCCCTCGCGGGCTCTGCACGATCCCGGTGCGCACCGGGACGACCCGCATCCCGGCATCGGCCGAGGCCAGCGCCGCCTCCTCCCAGTCGCGGACGACGCGGGCGAGGAAGTCGTCCCCGGGCGTGGAGTCCTCGGTGAGGACCTCCTCGCCGCGGTCGGCTCCGTAGATCCCGATCGCGGACGCGCAGACGAAGACACCCACGCCGGCCTTCTCACTGGCCCGGGCGAGCAGGTGGGTGGGTCCGATGCGTGAGCCGCGGATCAGCTCCTTGTGCCTGTCGGTGAAGCGGGCGGCAATGCTGTGCCCGGCCAGGTGGACGACGGCGTCCACTCCGGCCAGCGACGCCGGATCGGGATCGTCGGGGTCCCAGGCACGCTCGTCCGGAGCGGTCGGCCGGTGGCGCATCAGGCGGACCACGGTGTGTCCGCCGGTCGTCAGGAAGGCCGAGACCGCACTTCCCACTAGGCCGGATGCGCCGGTGACCGCCACGGTGAGCCGAGGTGTGCCGGCAACTGAGCGGTGAGCCGCCAGGTCGTCGGCGAGCTGACGCTGCCGGTAGGCGAACATCGGCTCGAGCAGCCGCCTCGGCAATGTCGTCGTGACCCTGTCGATCACTGTGGTGCCCTCACCGACGCTGTCGAAGTCGTGGCGATGGTGCCATGAGACCGGGACCAGGAAAGGACGCGAGACCAGGCGGTCGGCGAAGCTGTGCCCGGCGACGTACTCCTCGGGGAGGTGCTGGGCCACCCAGCGCCGGCCGGCCGGGAAGTCGAGCACCGCCGTGCCTCCGGCGAGATCCTGGGCCTCCTCCGCGATCCGGACCGGCTGCCACGGGGGCACCAACCGCTGGAACGCGCCGGATCGGCCGTGCCAGCCGAAGACGACGTCGGCCGCGTCCGGCACCGTGTGCCGGAACTCGTGGGTCGTCGTACGCAACAAAGTCATAGGGTCGAGTCCTTCAGCTCTGTCAGCCGGGCCAGCGCCTCGCGGCGCTCCTCGGCATGGTCGACGACGCGTTCAGGGTAGCCGTTGGTAAAGCCCTCGGAGTGGCGCCACGGCTCGTGGGCGGATGCCCCCGGAAGGTGGCGAAGCTCAGGTACCCAGCGCCGGACGTAGTCACCCTGCGGGTCGAACCGGAGCCCCTGGGTGATCGGGTTGAAGACCCGGAAGTAGGGCGCGGCGTCGGTTCCGGTCCCGGCCACCCACTGCCAGCCGTGACTGTTGGAGGCCAGGTCGCCGTCGAGGAGATGGTCGAGGAAGTGCCGGGCGCCAGCCGGCCACCAGATGTGCAGATCCTTGATCAGGAAGCTCGCGACGACCATCCGCACCCGATTGTGCATCCAGCCCTCCGCGAGCAGCTGACGCATGCCGGCATCGACGAACGGGAAGCCGGTCCTGCCCGCCTTCCAGGCCTCCAGCAGCTCGGGATCATCGTCGTACTGCATGCCCTTCAGCCCGTCCCGCAGGTCACGCCAGGCCGACCCGGGGTCGTGCCAGAGCACGTCGGCATAGAACTCGCGCCAGGCCAGCTCCGCGACGAAGCGCTCGACGTCCTCTCCGGAGGCACCGCTGCCGTGCTGATCCAGATCGGCGAGGAGCGTACGCGGATGGATCTCGCCGAACTTCAGGGCCGTCGAGATGCGGCTGGTCGAGTCGAGGTCGGGCCGGTCCCGGGCCGAGGCGTAGCCGGCCAGGTCCTCGGCGCAGAAGTCCTCCCAGCGGTGGAGTGCCGCCCGCTCGCCGGCCTCCTGGTCCAGATGCTCGGGATGTTCCGGCAGCGGGTCCGACTCGAGCTTCGTCATCCACTCGACCTGGGCGTCACCGGCCGGCGCCCTCCACCCGTGCTCGCGCCAGGCCCGCAGGAAGGGCGTGAAGACGCGGTAGGGGGCCCCGCTTGCGTTCCGGATCCTGTCCGGGGTCACGGCGTAGGGGCTGCCGGTGCCGACCAGGCCGATGCCAGCATCCGCCAGCCGCTGCTCCACGGCCTCATCACGTCGCCGGCCGTAGGGAGTCGTCTCGGTCGAGACGTGCACCTGGCCCGCTCCGGCCTCGGCGGCGACCTGGGCCACCACCTCGGCCGGGTCGCCCTGACGGATCACCAGTGCCCCGCCCATCTCCTCGCGCAGCGCGGCGAGCGAGGCGAGCAGCCGCTCCCACCTCCGCCCGGAGCCGGCCAGGCGCGGGTCGAGCACGAACAGCGGCACCACGGGCCCCTCGGCGGCTGCGGCCTGCAGGGCGGGATGGTCTCCCAGCCGCAGGTCCCGCCGGAACCACATCACCGACGTCGTCATGAGTGGTCCCGTTCCCCGGCCTCCAGCCGGATCTGGGCGACGTCGATGGCTCCGGTTCGGAAGCCCGCCTCGCAGTAGGCCAGGTAGAACTCCCAGGTGCGACGGAACTCCTCGTCGAACGCCTCGGACCGGATCGCCGGCCACGCGGCCAGGAAGGCGGAGCGCCAGCGGCGGAGCGTCTCGGCGTAGTCGGCGCCGAACCTGTCGGTGCGGGTCACGCTCAGGCCGACCAGGCCGGCCTGCTCGGAGATCGCCCTGGTGGACGGGATCAGGCCGCCCGGGAAGATGTACTTCTGGATCCAGCCGTAGGAGTTCCGGGTCGCCAGATAGCGCTGGTGCGGCATCAGGATCGCCTGCAGGGCGACGGCGCCGCCGGGACGGACCAGACGGGACAGGGCGGCGAAGTAGTCGGGCCAGTAGCGCTCGCCGACCGCCTCGATCATCTCGATGCTGACCACGGCGTCGAAGGTGCCGACGACGTGCCGGTAGTCCTGCACCAGCACCTCGACGCTTTCGGTGTACCCCGCGTCCTCGATCCGCTCCCGGGCCAGCGCCGCCTGCTCGACCGACAGCGTGATGGTGGTGACCCGGGCGCCGCGGCGTGCTGCCTCGATCGCGAGGGTCCCCCACCCCGTACCGATCTCCAGGACCTCGTCACCGGCACCGACGCCCGCCAGGTCGAGGGCCGCGTTGACCTTGCGCAGCTGCGCCTCTTCCAAGTCCTGATCGGCCACCGGACGGCTGCGGTCGAACAGCGCCGAGCTGTAGCTGAGGCTGGGGTCGAGGAACGCGGCGAACATGTCGTTCCCCAGGTCGTAGTGGGCGGAGATGTTCTCCTGGGTGTGCTCGACGGCGCCGCGCTGGTCGGCGGGGATCGGCAGGTCGACGAGGCGGCTCAGCCGCAGCATCCAGCCCGGCACCAGCCCGGAGAGGCGTTCGGCGTACGGCGCCAGCGCGTCCGCGAGGTCGGTGTCCTCGGCCGCGTGCCAGTCTCCGGCCGTGTAGGCCTCGCCGAGGCCGATCTTCGGGTTCTCCGCGAGTCGTCGGTAGAGCGACTCCGGGCGCTGCAGGACGATGCCCGGCCGCCCCTCCGGACGCGACCCGCCTCGCTGGTTGAGCAGGCTGCCATCCGGGAGCACGAGGTCGACCGGGACCTGCCGGGTGACCAGACGCAGAATCTGCTTGGCGACACCGGCTCGTAGGCCCGCGGCGGCCGCGGGCTCCCTCTGCACCGGCAGCTCGAGCGAGACCGGCTCTGCACTCATGATGTGACCTCCTTCGATGGGGTAGGACGGGGGACGATGGGCAACCTGCGCAGCCACAGCCGGATCCCGTGGAACCGGATGAGCGCGCTGACCCGGTGGGGCATCAGCAGGTGGGTGAGGCTGACCCGCAGCAGCGCACGACACGTCGCGGGCTCCGCGGTCCCGCGGGTGGTCGCGGTCAGCACGCGGGCGTCGTCGCGGTCGAGGCCGACGGTCACTGAGACGTGTCCTGGGTCGACCTGTAGCCGGATGTCATAGGTCCCGGCCATGTCGTTGAACGGCGAGACGTAGAAGGCCTTGTCGGTGCTGGCGTGCCCGCTTCGATCGATGTCGAGCAGGTAGGCGTGACGGCCGCCGTAGGTGTTGTGCACCTCGAAGACGACCGCGCGCAGCACACCGTCGTCCGACTGCACCCAGAAGACGGTGAGGGGGTCGAAGACATGGCCCAGAACGCGGGCGTTCGCCAGCATCAGCACCCGGTCGGTCGGCGCGAGGTCGACGCCGCGGCCGGCGAGGAACACGCCGAGGTCGCCACGGACACCACGTCCTGACGAGCCCCCGTCGAGATGGTCCTCGGCCCGGAACCCGGCCAGGGGACGCAGCCAGAACGGCAGTCGAGGCAGATCGTCGACGTCGATGAGCCACTGGTAGCTGCGGTGACGGAACGCGTGCCGCAGCGGCACCTCTCTGGTGTGGCCGACATGACCGACGACCAGCGCGGGAACCTCAGGAAAGACCGGCGACGGGATCACCACGTCACCCCGAACGACTCTGCCGCCTCCACGCCCGAGCGACAGCCGTCCTCGTGGAAGCCCCAGCCGAGGTGGGCACCGGCGAAGGCCAGGCGAGGTCCGCCGGCCGTACGCAGCCGGGCCGCTGCCGCGACCGCCTCGGTGGTGAAGACCGGGTGCTCATAGCTCATCCGTGCGGTGACCTTGGCCGGGTCGACGTGCTCGGTGGCGTTGAGCGTCACCACATGCTCGTCGTCGTCCTCGAGACCCTGGAGCCGGTTCATCCAGTAGCTGACGACGACCTTGTCGGCGCCACCGCCGCACGAGGCGAGGCGATAGTTCCACGATGCCCGGGCACGGGGCGAGGCCGGCAGCAGGGTGGCGTCGCGGTGCAACCAGGTCTCGTTCCGCGAGTACCCGATCGCCGCCAGGTCCGCCTTCTCCTCCGGGGACGCATCGGCCAGGAGCCGCAGGGTCTGGTCGGCGTGGGTCGCCAGGACCACGCGGTCGAAGTGCCTGGACCCGGCCTCGGTGCGCACCTCGACCCCGTCTGCGTGCCGCTCCACGGCGGTCACCGCTGCGCCGATACGGACCTCACCCACCTGCTCGGCGATCTTGTCCACATAGGCACGTGAGCCGCCCACGACCGTGCGCCACGTCGGCGACCCGGTCACCTGGAGCATCCCGTGGTGGTCGAGGAAGGCGAACAGGTGCCGCGCCGGGTAGGCGGCAGCGTCCTCGTCACCGCACGACCAGACGCAGGAGACCAGCGGCACGGCGAAGTGCTGGACGAAGTAGTCGCTGAAACGGCCCTCGTCGAGGAACTGCCCCCACGTCAGGTCGCTGTCGGTCTCGAGAAGACGGCGGGCGCGACGGTGGAACCGCGGCACCTGCGCCAGCATGCGAAGGAAGCGCGGGTCACCGAGGCGACGCGGGTCGGCCAGGATGCCGCCCAGCCCCTTGCCGCCGGCGTACGACAGCCCGCAGTCGTCGCAGTCGATGCTCATGCTCATCTCGGTCGGCCGAGTCTCGACGCCGAGCTCTCCGAAGAGGCGGAGCAGGTTCGGATAGGTGCGCTCGTTCATCACGATGAAGCCGCTGTCGACCCGGAGATCGGCACCCGACGCGGTCGGGACATCGTGGGTGTGCGCGTGGCCACCGAGCCTCCGCTCGGCCTCGAAGAGCGTGACGTCATGACTGCGGCCGAGGAGGTACGCCGCGGTCAGGCCCGAGACTCCGCCACCGATCACGGCAACCGTTGGCCGCGGTGTTTGGGCCGCTCGGCTCATGGGAACTCCCTCGTCAGGCAAACGGCATGGCCGCTGGCTAGTTTCTGAGATCGAACGTACAATGTTTGTACAAGGTATGTCAAAGGTTTGAAAGGGGCACGACATGAGGATCGATCGAACCGTGGAGACCTCCGCACCGACCGCCCAGGTGTTCGACTTCCTGGCCGACTTCACCAACACCGAGGAGTGGGATCCGGGCACGGTTCGCACCGACCGCATCTCCGGAGACGGAGGGGTGGGCACGGCGTACGCGAACACCTCTCGTTTCCTCGGGCGCAACACCGATCTCACCTACGTGGTGGAGGTCTACGAACCCGGCGCGCGCGTCGTGCTCCGCGGCGAGAACAAGACGGTCGTGGCCCATGACACGATGACCTTCCTACCGACAGCCACGGGCGGCACCTCTGTGCGTTACGTGGCCGAGTTCGAGCTGAAAGGCATGGCCAGGATGGTGGCCCCACTGCTGACCCCCGCGTTCACCCGCCTGGGCGACTCCGCGTCCGAGCAGATGCGCACGACCCTGGATCGACTGGGCCGGTAGCCGAGCAGATGTACACCATCAAGCACGCCGCGCAGCGGGTCGGCATCACCACCGCGACGCTTCGTGCCTGGGAACGCCGGTACGGCGTCATCGCTCCCCACCGGTCCGAGAGCGGCTACCGCCTCTACGGCGACCACGACGTCGCCGTGCTGCGCTCGATGAAGCAGCTCGTGGACCAGGGATGGTCGGCCGGCCTGGCCGCGGCCGAGGCGATCCGGCTCGATCGCGCGCAGCCCGCTCACCAGATCGGCATGGACGGGCGGGGCAACGGAGCCAACCCCTCTCCCGACCTCGCGGAGCGACTGACGACCGCCGCGTCAGCACTCGACACCACCGACCTGGCCGCGACCCTGGACCAGGTGTTCGCCCTCGGCGGCTTCGAGACGGTGATGACCGACCACGTCTTCCCCGCCCTGGAGGAGCTCGGGGACGCCTGGGCCGACGGCCGGGTCAGCATCGCCGGCGAGCACCTGGCCTCGAATGCGCTGATGCGGCGCCTCGCCCTTGCGTACGAGGCGGCGGCCGCCCACGGCCACGGGCCCCGCATCGCCCTCGGGACGGCCCCCAACGCTCGCCACGAGATCGGTCTCTTCGCCTTCGCTGTCGCCGCCCGACGGCACGGCATTGACACCGACTACCTGGGTGCCGACCTGCCGATCGACGACTGGCTCGGCGTCGTCGACGATCCCGACCTCGCCGCCGCGGTGCTCGTGATCCCCACCACCGCCGACATCATCGCCACCTCCGCGGTGATCACCGCTCTGCACGACCACCGCCCCGATCTCCTCGTGGCCGTCGGCGGAGCCCAGCAGGGACATGCTCCCGAACCCGCCGTACGCCTCGGCCACGACATCGTGGCCGGCGCGCGGACCCTTGCGGCCCTGATCTCCCAGAAGCAGCGCTGACCTCCTTCTCTCTGACCGCGACCGGAGCGGAAGGCTCGCCGTCGTGTCACACGGCGTGGTGCCGTCTCGTCTCCAGTGGTGAACCCACAGACAAGGAGAGAACTGATGCACATCGCTCTATGGATCACTGCCGGACTGCTGGCTCTCGTCGCCCTCGCAGGAGGCATCACCAAGACCTTCATGCCACTGGAGAAGCTCGCCCAGCACGACGGCGCCGAATGGATCCGTAACTCCAGGCCGTCCTTCGTCAGGACCCTCGGCGTACTCGAGATCCTGGCGGCGATCGGGCTCACCCTTCCCGCCCTGCTCGGTGTCGCACCTGTTGTCGTGCCCATCACCGCGGCCTGCTGGATCGCGTTGATGATCGGCGCGATGATCACCCACGGCCGTCTCGGCCAGGCGAAGCTGGTCATGGTCAACGTGGTCTACCTCGCCCTGGCCGTCTTCATCGCCGTCGGCCGCTTCGGACCAACACCCTTCACGGCCTGACGCCCCCTCAGGCGTCCCCAGACTCCAGTCGCTCGGTCTCGGCCTTCAGCGCCTCGATCACACCGGTGATCCATCGTCCGATGGCGGCCAGCTCGTCCTGATCGAATCCTTGGTTCATCTCTTCGATCCGCCCAGCGAGCCCGGCGGCCGTCGGGCGCGAGGTCTGCTGGAAGTGAGGCGTGGTGTGGATCCGGAACGACCGGCGATCACGTGAGCTGCGCTCACGCCGTACGTAGTCGGCGGCGACCAGCTTGTCGACGATCTTCGTGACGGCCGCATTGCTGAGGCCGGTCGCGGCCGAGAGCTCGCCGGGGGTGATGCCGTCGGGATGGCGGGCCACGAGATCGAGCATCTTGTGCTCGCTGTTGCTGACACCCAGCCGGCGGGCGATGGCTTCGTGGAACATCACCACACGAAGGCTCAGCTCGGAGCCGAGCCGGTTTCCGTCCTCGGACATGCGGCCCCTCCCGTCTTCCCGAAATTTGTTTCACCTTAGTGAAATAACAGGTTATTCTCCAGCCATGGAGATCGAGCTCTCGCCACCCCGGACGACCACTGATTCACTTACCTTCGCCGGCGCCCTGCTCCGGTGCTACGTCGCCGCACTGCTCGTCGGAGCTCCGCTCGCCGCACTGCTGCTCACCCCGGGGCTCATGCGGAGCCGGGTTGCCCTGGTCCCGGGGGTCACCTCGTTCGGCATCACCGCGTTCCTGGTGCTGTCGTTCCTGCTGATCGCGGTGGCGCCACGACTCTCGGCCCGGGTCGCGCCCGGCGACGGCTGGCGGCCGGGGCTCGTCCGCAAGGTCGGTCCCGCGCTCCGTCGCGAGCTGCCTCGCCAGTGGTGGGGCCGCGCCGGTGAGGCCCTGCTGATCTTCGTCGCGTCCCAGCTCACCGGTGGCTTCATCGCCTGGATGATGCCCTACATCTGGGCCGACCCGGCCTCGCGCGACGACCACGTGATCTGGGTGCTCCACTACCCCAACTACGCGACCCAGGCCGTCTCGATGTACCTCGTCATCTGCCTCGCCGCCGCTTGGTTCGGCACGCGGCTGCGCCAGCTGGCCCTCGGAATCGACTTCGTCGACCACGGACAGCCGGTGTCGTAGCCGGCTCCCGCCAGCGCTCGGCGCAGGCTCAGCGCCCGAGCACGGCGCGGAGCCGGCCCACCTGGGCGGTGCGCTCGGCGAGACGCTGCTCGTCGAGGCTCCGGCTCGACGCAGCCGCCAAGAGCTCATGCGTACGCCGCACCGCGGTCGCATCGTGGGCGACGAGCGACCCGACCAGGTCGGTGAGGGCCGAGTCCATCTCAGCGGCCGGCAAGACGCTCTGCGCGAGCCCGATCAACTCGGCCTCGGCAGCGCCCACCCTGCGCGCGGTGGCACAGATCTCGAGCGCTCGCGAGTAGCCCACGGCATCGACCAGGGGCTTGGTGCCGGCCAGGTCGGGAACCAGCCCCAGCGCAGGCTCCTTCATGCAGACCCAGGCGTCGTCGGCCATGATCCGCAGGTCGCAGGCCAGCGCCATCTGGAAACCGGCCCCGATCGCGTACCCCTCGACGACTGCGATCGAGATGAACCTCGGGTCCGCCAGCGCCGCGAACGGCCGCTGATACTCCCCGATCAGGTCGATGACCTCCTGGTCGCTCCGCGCCAGCGTCGAGACCAGGCTCCCCGCCACCTCGGTCTGACTCGGGTCGACCAGCGACAGGTCCAGCCCCGCGGAGAACGTGCCGCCCGCCCCGCGCACCACCACGACCCGCACCTCGGCCGGAAGGGACTCGAGGAACTCGGCGATCGCCGCCCACATCGCCGGATGCTGGGCATTGCGTACGTCGGGACGGTCCAGCAGCACCGTCGCCACCACACCGTCGATGCTCAGATCCACACCTGGTTCGTTCATGTTCATGGCTTCGCCGTTCCCTTCGGGCAGCAGTTCCTTGGCCCCCTTGAGATCCATCAGAGCAGCACCGCATCATGTCGGATGTCGTCGTCAAGCCGCGGCTTCAGACCGCCGTAGTCGACGAGGTCGATCTCCCGGCCGAGGATCTGCTCGAGCACCCTCTTGAACCGGATGAACCCGAATGACGACGTTCCGTCCGGCGCCTCGACAACCAGGTCGATGTCGGAGTCGAACCGTGCGTTGCCACGAGCGACCGATCCGAAGACCGCGAGTCTGCGGTAGCCCGCTTCCTCGGCGACACTTCGGAGGACCGGCCCAGCAGCCTCGACCAGAGCTTCGGGGTGAATCCGCGCGAGGTCCGGTGCCACCTTCAGCTGCTGACTGACTGCTGGCTGGCTCACTCCGAGCTCGGCGGCGATCTCCCGCTGGCTCATCCCCGATGCCACCATCGCCCGTAGCGCAAGCACACGCCGAAGCCGCGCGACCTCTTCCTCATGTCGCGCTTGGCGGTACGCAGCCAACACGGTCATAAGGGAACCTTATCATCGCTTGAGTCTCGGCAGGGCGACCCAACCCTCGACCGAAGCCGCCTCGATCAAACCCACATCGGCTCGGCCTGGATCTGGACTCACCGCATCGCGACGATCCTGATCTGTCCGCCGAGACCATGAGCGGGCGCGAACGACCTGCGGTCCCCATGCCAGGAGCGTGACCTGCAATCGACGCCAGCCGATCGAGGCCGGCTAGTGATCTTGCGGCGACGCAACCACCAGCCGTACGCAGGTGCGATCGCCGACGCGATCGATGTCGATCGTGCCGCCGTGTGCCTGGGCGATCTCACGGACGATCTTCAGGCCGAGGCCGGAGTCTCCGGGTCGCAACGAGACGTCTGCAGGAAAGCCGTCGCCCTCGTCGGTGACGGTGATGACCGCACTGCCGGACGCTGCACTCACAGCGACCTCGATGTCACCGGCGCCGTGCCGGATCGCGTTGTCGACGAGGTTCGACAGGGCCCGGTCGAGCCGGGTGACGTCGCCGTGGATCTCGACGGGTCGTGGCGCCGTCAGCTCGATGCCACGGTTCCCGGCGGCTGGCCGGAACCGCTCCACGACGCGCGCGGCCAGGTCCACCAGGTCGACCGGACGCGATTCGATCGGCAACGAAGGACCCCCGGAACCGGCTCGGTCGAGGAGGTCCTCCGCCAAGGCGATCAGGCGGCGCACCTCGTCGCCGACGGAGTGCAGGGCCTGCCTCAGCTCCTCCGGAGTCCGCTGCCCGGCGAGCGCCAGCTCGATCTCGGTGAGCATCAGCGCCAGCGGCGTACGCAGGTCGTGGCTGGCATCGGCAACGAACCTGCGTTCCCGCTGCAGACCGTCGTCGAGGCGCCCGATCATGGCGTTCAGGGTGAGCGCGAGCCGGCGCAGCTCGTCGTCGGCCTCTGGGACCGGAAGGCGTTCGCCGGCACTGCGCGCGGAGATCGTGGCCGCGCGGGCGCGCATCCGCTCGATCGGTCGCAGGCCCGCGCCGGCGACGATGTATCCGAGTCCACCGGCCACGGCCAGCGCGAGTGGCCCGGCGATCAGCAGCTGGTTGCGCAGAGTGGTGAGGGCCTCGTCCGCGTCCTCGCGCGACGTACCGACGACCAGGTAGCCCTCCTCGATCGGCTTGACCAGGAGAACGAGCCTCTCCTGTTCCGGATCAGGTCTCCCCGCGGCCGCGGCGTCGTCATCGAGGACGGTGACCGTCTTCTCGAGCCAGCCGCTCCTATCGGATGCCCGGAGCTCCGTGGCATCGAGAAGCGGGTCCGCGACCAGGCCGGAAGAGGCCCGTACGTCGCCCCGCGCGCTGAGAACCTGGGCATGGACCTCGCCACTGAGGGCCGAGACGGCTTCCAGCCGGTCGCGCCCCGACACCGACTCGAGCCGGTCCGCCTCGGCCCCCACCGAGTCCCGGAGACGGTCCTCCAGCGCATCGCTGACCCGCAGCTGGACGAGGACGCCGAGGCCGGTGACCGCGACGGCGGTCGCTGCCAGGAAGGCAAGCGCGACCCGGGTACGCAGCGGCCACCGCGACGGCGGCCAGCCCCTCACGACGTCTCCGCGGTGAGTCGGTAGCCCACGCCGCGTACGGTCTGCAGGGTGTTCACACCGAAGGGCCGGTCGATCTTCGCGCGCAGGTAGCGCACGTAGACGTCGACGACGTTGGAGGTGACGTCGTGGTGGTCGCCCCACGCGAGCGCGAGCAGCTGCTCGCGGGTGAGCACCTGGTCGCGCCGACGCATGAGGGCCTCCAGGAGGGTGAGCTCCCGGGTCGACAGCGACAGCTCGGTCGGCCCACGCCAGACCCGCCTTGCCGCAGGGTCCATCCGCAGGTCGCCGACGTCCAGCATCACCGGCCTCGGCACCGGTCCACGTCGGGCCAGAGCGCGCATGCGCGCCAGCAGCTCCTGGAAGGCGAACGGCTTGGCCAGGTAGTCGTCGGCACCGCTGTCGAGGCCGGCGATGCGATCCGCCACGGCGGTGCGCGCGGTCAGCATCAGGATCGGGGTCCACACCCGCGCCGCACGCAGCCGGCGACAGACCTCGAACCCGTCGATGTCGGGCAGCATGACGTCCAGCAGCATCACGTCGTACTCGCCCCCGCGTGCCGAGGTGAGCGCCTGCGCGCCGGTCGCGACCGAGTCGACCACGCCGCCACGCTCGGTCAGCCCACGGGCGACGAGCGCGGCGAGCTTCTCCTCGTCCTCGACCAGCAGCACCCGCACGTGTTCATGCTAGGTGGGCAGATGAATGCCGGATGAGAGACTCATCGGCTCCTCATCCGAGCGGCATAGCGTCGATGACATGAAACCGAACCTGAACCGCAAACGCATCGCCGTCATCATCGCCGGCGCGGCCGTGGTCACAGCCGGAACGGTCGGAGCAGCACGCGCCCTGTCCGCCGACGATGACGCACAAAACCGCCCCATCCCCGCCTCGGACCTCGACCAGGCGTCTCAGGTTGCACTTGCCGAGACCGGCGGCGGCACCGTCACCGGGACCGAGGTCGACGACGAGGAGAGCAAGTACGAGGTCGAGGTGACCCTCGACGACGGCAACCAGGTCGACGTCCAGCTCGACGAGGACTTCCAGGTCGTCGGCACCGAAGGTGACGACGACTCCCGCTCGGACGACTGACCCGAGGTCGTACGATGCCTCGCCTCTCCGTCGCCCTGATCTGCTGCCTCCTGGTGTCCACCGGCTGCGGCGCCCGGGGCGAGGCGCTCCCCCAATCCAACGAGCGGGTGGATCTCGACCCCGCCGAGTTCAGCGCCGAGGTCACGAACCCCTGGTTCCCGCTCGACCCGGGAACCCGCTGGACCTACCGCGAGACCACCGAGGACGGCGAGACCGTCGAGGTGGTCGTCACCGCCACCTCTGTGACCCGCGAGATCGCCAACGGCACCACCGCCCGAGTCGTACGCGACACCGTCACCCTCGACGGCGAGATCATCGAGGACACCCTCGACTGGTACGCCCAGGACGAGGCCGGCACGGTCTGGTACCTCGGCGAGGACACCGCGGAGTTCGAGGACGGCACGATCACCACTCGCGAAGGATCCTTCGAGGCCGGCGTGGACGCCGCTCAGCCGGGAGTCATCATGCCCGCCACCCCCGAGGTCGGCATGACCTACCGGCAGGAGTACTACGCAGGCGAGGCCGAGGACAACGGCGAGGTCCTCGACCTCGGCCAACACGCCAGCGTCCCCGCCGGTGCGTACGACAACCTGGTCAAGACCGCCGACACGACCACGCTCGAACCCGGCGTGCTGGAGCACAAGTTCTACGCCCGAGACGTCGGGCTGATCCTCACGATCGACAAGGAGGCCGGCGGTCGCGAGGAGCTCCTCTCGGTCACGCACGTGTCCCCCGCGGACGCTCGCCGCGCCGGCCAAGCGCGGCTGGGTGAGGCGTACTGACCTTCCCCTGCGTGGATGCAGGGGAAGGTCAGGGTCGGCAGCCGTCCAAGGGCGGGTCCCTAGGAGCGGGCCGCCTCGATCTGGGCAGTCACGTCGTAGGGGAACTCCGAGGTGATGCCGATCTTGTCGTACTCCATCTTCGAGGCGTCGAACCCGTCGTTCCAGTTGCCGTTGGTGACCTCGTTGCACTGGTAGGACTGGTAGGACTGGTCGGTGGTTTCTCCGACCTCGATGTTGGCGAAGGAGAACCCGCAGCCGCCGGCGTCCATGTGGATGCCGCGCGTACCGGAGTCGGGCATCTCCCCGACCGGGTCGGTCAGTACGTCACCGATCACCATCTGCTCCACCTTGTTCTTGACGGGGTGCGGATCCTGGTTGGCCACGCCGTACGTGTAGAACGCGCCCATGTCACCCGAGTCCAGGCCGGCGTTCTGGATCTCGATGTAGCGGAAGGTGTTGTTGTCGGTGTACTGCTCGCCGTCGATGACCTCCGGACGCGACTCCAGGCTGATGCCGTACCGCGCGGAGTGGTTGACGAAGACGTTCTCGACCAGGTTGTTGCCGGTGTCCATCAGCTCGATCCCGGAAGCGTCGCCGGGCACCAGCTCGCCGATGTGGTCGATGAACACGTTGGAGATCGTGTGTCCGTGGCTCAGGTCGCCCTCGCCGGGCCAACCGCCCTCGATCTTGATCGCGTCCGCGCCGATGTTCTCGAACAGGCTGTTGGTGACCTTCAGCCCCTCGTTGGCGAACAGGGCGTAGACACCCATGAACCCGGTGTCGGAGACATGCAGGTTGGTCAGCGTGATGTCCTTGGTGTTCTCCAGAGTGATCGCACCGAACCGGTTGCGCGGCATCTCGATCTGCCGGTCGTACTCGGGGTACTTGTGGGGCTCACCCGAGTCGCCCGCCGAGATCCATCCCGCGCGGTACCAGTCGACGAAGTCGCTGTGCTGCAGCCCGATCCCGTCGAAGGTGATGTCGTGTGCGCGCCGCTCCGGCGTCGCACCCTTCACATCGATCAGCTTCTTCACCGTCGGCGCCATGATCCGCACCTTGCTGATGTCGCCCTTCGGCTTGTAGTAGACCTCGTTGTTGGCGTAGTCGAAGTAGTACTCACCCGCCTGGTCGAGGAACGGGAGAGCGTTCTGGATGAAGTAGCGCGAGCCGCCACCGCTGTTGACCAGCGCGTAGCGGGTCCAGTACTTCAGCGTGGTGAAGCCCTTGCGGTAGTCGGCCCCACCGAGCGGCACGGTGTCGGTGAACCAGCTCCAGGAGCCACCGGACCACACGGTCACCTGGGCGTTGGCCAAGGGGTTGCTGGTCGGGGTGTCGTCCCACGCCGGGTCCCAGTCACCCTCCTCCCAGTACAGCCACTGCCGCACAGCCTCCTTCTCGGGCTCGCCGAGCTTGGAGAAGAGGTACGGCCCGTGCGAGTCCTCCGACCCACGGTTGGGATAACGGGCGACCTCGGCTCGTGCACCGTCCTCGAACAGCGTGTAGAACCGCTGCCCCGGCTCGACCTTGGTCTTGTAGATCCCGTCGCGGAACGGCTCCCACCCGGTCAGCTCCTTCGCGCCGGTCACGACCGCCTTACCCGGTCCGTCCACCGACCGGTAGACCACGTCGTGGCCGTTGCTCCCGCTGTCGCGGTCATCGAGCTCGAGCGTGGAGTCCACCTGGTACTCGCCGGCCCGGACGTTGACCGTGACGTCGCAACCCATCTGGGCATTGAGCTTCTTGTCGCGGATCTGGTCGCGGGCACGCTCCAGGGTCGCGAACGGCGCGCTCTCCGACCCGGCGGCCTTGTCGCTGCCGTCGGTCGAGACCCAGAGGGCCTTGCACTTTCCTCCCGCCGCGTCGGCGGTTTGCGTGGTGACCGCGAAGCCGGTGACCGCTACGACGGCCGCCGCGGCCAACGCGCCCAGGCGGCGCGTCATTGGTTGCTGCATGGTCCGTTCCCTTCTCTATGGGGGCGGAGCGCCCGGCGAGAGACAGAAGGACCACCCAAGGGTGGCCGTGCGGCCTCCGAGACGAGCTCCGTGTGACATACGCCACGCAACTAGGGTGATGTCATACATATGACGTGTCAAGAGCTGACTGGATGATGAGATGCCTCGCATGGGTCCACGCCGCACGGTCAGATGAGCGTCGCGGCGACGTACGATGTCCTACACTTACGGTTATGCCGCAACCGCTTTCCCGGACCACCACGGTCCTCTCCCAGCCGCGTGACCGGCAGCCGATGCTCGGCGTGGTCGTCGTCGACGAGCTCGTCGACGCGATCGTCTCCGGGCGCCTGGCTCCGGGCGACGCGCTGCCGCCCGAAGGACCGCTCAGCGAGCAGTTCGGCGTGAGCCGCACGGTCGTACGCGAGTCCGTGAAGCGCATCGAGGAGAAGGGCCTCGTCACGATCGCGCGCGGGCGTGGCACCGAGGTGCGCCCGATGACGGCGTGGAACACGATGGACCGAGTGGTCCTCTCCGCCTTGATCAAGCACGACGAGACTCTGGGCATCCTCGACGAGCTCAGCGTCGTCCGTGCCCAGCTCGAGTCGGTGATGGCGGCAGAGGCCGCCCAGCGGCGATCGGACGAGCAGGTCGCCGAGCTCGACCGGGCGATGCAGCGGATGCGAGAGAGCACCGCCGACGAGGACGTCTTCCGCGCCGCCGACGTAGCCTTCCACGAGACCGTCATGGAGCTCTCCCGCAACCGGCTCGCCGGCAACATCGCTCGTACGCTGATGGACCACGCGCTGGAGAGCTCCCGCTACCACGGGGTCGACACACCCGACGCGTTTGCCGTGACCCTGCGTGAGCACGAGGCCGTGCACGCCGCGATCTCCGAGGGCGACTCGGTGCGGGCGCAGGACGCGATGAACAACCACATCCTCGAGGCATGGCGCCGCCGCAGGCTGCCCCTGCCCGACGCCGGCAACCGCGAGGACTGAGCCCGTGCGTGGGCGGCCACCCGGCCGCCCACGCCTCACCCCTTGACCGCTCCGGCGGCCAGGCCGCTCATCACCCAGCGCTGCGTGAGCACGAAGACCACCAGGATGGGCAGCACGGCCAGCAGCAGAGTGGGAAACACCTGCGTGTAATCGGCGGAGTACTCGCCCACCGAGGCGTAGACACCGGTGGTGACCGTGTAGAGGCCCGAGCCGGGACCCAGGATGAGCTGCGGGCTGGCGAAGTCGTTCCACACGCTCAAGGTGTTCAGGATGAACACGGTCGCCACGATCGGCTTCATGAGCGGCAGGATGATCGTCCACAACGTCCGGTACGGACCGGCGCCGTCGATCGCCGCCGCCTCGTCGAGCGAGGCGGGCAGCATCCGGATGAACCCGGTGAAGACGAAGATCGTGAACGGCACCGTCGCCGAGGCCATGAAGAGCACCAGCCCGGGGAACGTCGACATCAGCCCGAGCGCCCGGAGCACGAAGATCACCGGTACGAGGATCACCTGGGTCGGGATGAACATGCCTGAGATGAAGAACAGCAGCGCCGCACCGAACACAGGGCGAGGCGAACGGGCGATGACGTACGCCGCGGGCGCGCACACACCGATGGAGACGATGTTGACGCAGATGACCAACCCGATCGTCACGGCGTAGCCGAACGCGATGTCGAAGTCCGGGTTGTTCCAGGCAGCGACGAGATGCTCGAGCGTGAACTGGCCGGGCGAGAGCGAGAAGGGCCTGCTGACGATGTCGCGCTGGTCCTTGAACGCGTTGACGACCAGGAGGTACATCGGGACCAGCATGAACAGGCACAGCGCGGTGACCGCGGCGTACCAGGCCGGCGTACGACGCTCGCCGGTCAGGCTCCGGCGACCCGTCAGTGCTCGCAGGGCGCTCATTCCTGGACTCCCTGGTCGTGACGGCGTCGCAGCGCGAGCACGCCGAACGCGAGGATCGCAGCCACCAGGATGAGGACCACGGCCTCAGCCGAGGCCAGCCCGACCTGCCGCTTGGGGAACTCCACGGCGAGGATCTGATAGGCGAAGGTCTTCGTGGAACCCGCCGGCCCGCCGCCGGTCAGGGACACGACGACGTCGTAGGTCTTGATCAACGAGATCATCGAGGTGATCAGGGCCACCGTCACCGACGGCGCGAGAGCCGGCCAGGTGACGTGGCGGAAGGTCTGCCAGCGATTGGCGCCGTCCATGCGCGAGGCCTCCAAGAGCTCGGCGGGCACGGCCTGGAGCCCGGCGAGATAGATGAGCAGCTGGACGCCGAACTGCGCCCAGGCGATGACGAGGATCAGGGTGGCGAGCGCCCAGGTCTCGTCGCTGAGGAACGGGAGCGGGCTGCTCCCCACGCTCTCCAGCAGCGAGTTGACGGCGCCCTGCGGGCCCAGGATCGCCGACCAGAGGAAGCCGACCACGATCAGGCTGAGCACGTGAGGGTAGAACATGACCACCCGGGCGAACGCGGTGAAGCGGGTGGTCCGCCACAGCAGGAGAGCCAGGCCCAGTGCCGCGGCGTTGATCACCATCGACCCCGCGACCGCGACGATCGCGGTCACGACCATGGAGCCTCTGACGTCAGCGGACTCGAAGAGCCTCACGTAGTTGTCGAAGCCGACGATCTCCGGAGTCTGTGTCGGGAAGCCGTTGTAGTCGGTGAAGCTGTAGTAGACGGCGTACCCGACGGGCACGACGAGGAGGCCGACGAAGACCACCAACGCGGGCAGCACCATCGAGGCCTCCACCCACCGCGAGGTGCGTGGACGGGAACCAGATGACCGGCCGATCGGCCGGCGAGGCCGGGCCCCTCCCTCCCGCGGCAGGTCCGCTGCCGCGGGAGGGGTGTCGGTGTTGCTGGCGCTCATGAGAGCCATCATCGTTCTCCTCGTCGTGGCCCCGAGGGGTCAGCCATTCTGCTCGGCCCAGTCGTCGAGCGCCTTCGCGGCGTCCTCGGGGCTGGTTCCGGTGTAGAGGCTCTGCACGATCTCGGTGAACTTGTCGTTGAGGCCCACGACGGGCAGGCGGATGTCGCCCGCGCCCTCGCCCACCGTCACCAGCTCGGGTGCCTCGTCGATGATCGCCTGGATCTCCGTCGCGACCGGGGACTGCTCGACGGAGGCTCCGGCACGGAACACGCCGTCGGCGGTCAGCTGGCTCTCGATCGCAGCCTGGTCGGTCACGAGGTACTCGACGAGCTGGAGGGCTTCGTCGGAGCGCTCGCTACCGGCGTAGACCATGTAGGGGCTGGCCATGGTGGCGCCCTGAGGGCCGGGGTAGGCCATGCCCTTGTCCACCGGCGGGGAGAAGACGCCCACCTCGAAGGGGAGCTCGCCCGCGTTGTCCAGGCTGGCGACGAGCCAGCTCCCGAGCGGGTACATCCCGACCTTGCCGTCCATGAAGTTGGCGTCGGCCGTGGTCGGGTCGAGGCCGACATCGGTCTTCTTGATGTAGCCGTCGCCCAGCCAGGTGGCGTAGTGCTCGAACATCGGCTCAAAGGCGTCACCGAGGGTCAGCTTCTCGTCGGCGACGGCCGACTGCCACTCGGGCTGCTCGGTGTTGAGGGTGGGGTGCCACAGCTGCTGGAGCTGGAGGCCGGTCTCCCACTGGCCCGCGGTCTGCAGCGGGGTGTAGCCGGCCTCGGCGAGTTTGCCGAGCGCGGCGTCGAACTCGTCCCAGGTCTGCGGGGTGGCCTTGACGCCGGCCTTCTCGAAGGCCGTCTTGTTGTAGTAGACGAGCGACTGCGCCTGGGAGCCGACACCGGCGACCAGTCGCTTGCCGTCGATGGCGTAGGTGTCGACCATCGGCGTGTCCTCGACCCAGCTCTCGTCGGAGAGGTCGAGCACCTCAGGAGCGATCTGGTCGTCCGGGAAGATCGACTGCACCACGTCGGGGGCGGTGCCCGCAGCGAGCTGAGAGCTGAAGGTCTCGCTCACGTTGGTGCCGGTCGGACCCTCGATCTTGACGTCGATGCCGGTCTCGTCCTCGAAAGGCTTCACCAGATCGTTCCAGAAGTCCTTGGTGAGGTTGTCGGTCAGGTTGACCAGCACCCGCACCTCCTTGCTGTCGTCGCTGGCGGCGCCGTTGCCTCCGCAGGCCGCGGTCGCGATCAGGGGAAGCAGAACCGCTGCGACAGCACCCGCCCTCCACAAGCGTCGTGTCTCCACAGGAATCTCCGTTTCGTCGTCCGTCGATCTTCATCCGACGGAGGTTGTTCGCGTGGACTCTGGCGATTCGGACTGCCGACCACCGGAGTGAGGAAAGCGCTATCCCGGGCGCCAACGTGACGAAGATAACACATCTTATGTTTAAATGGGCAAGCCCAGATCTCGCCGTTTCCGAAACGGCCCCGACAGCCTCGACGACCGAGAGGATCCGCCTCGTGCGCGCCGCTTTTGCGATGACTCCCCATCTTCAGCATCGGTTCTTCGATGCACCCCTCCTGGCCGAGCTGGGCGAGCTCGTCGACATCGATGCCGACGAGGTGCTGACGTCCTACGACGACCCACGTGCCGCCGAGGTGGAGGTGCTCATCACCGCCTGGGGCACGCCGACCATCGACGCGTCGGCGCTCGCCCGGATGCCACGGCTGCGCGCGGTCGTCCATGCCGCCAGCTCGGTGAAATACTTCTTCACCGCCGCGGCCTGGGAGCGTGACCTCCGGGTCACCTGCGGCGTGGAGCCCAACGCCCGCCCCGTCGCCGAGTACGCCCTGGCCGCGGTGCTGTGGGCGACGAAGTCGGTCCTGCCGCTGACCGAGCGGTTCCGCGCCGAGCGAGTGGCTTCCGATCTCACCGTCGACGACACCATCGACGGTGCGTACGGCACGACCGTCGGCGTGCTGGGCGCCTCGGCCACGGGCCGGGCACTGATCGAGCTGCTCGCCCCGTTCGACCTCACCGTCCTGGTCAGCGACCCCACGATCGACGCGGCGCGCGCCACCGAGCTGGGCGCCGAGCTCGTCGACCTCGACCAGCTCTTCGCGCGCTCGCGCGTCGTCTCGCTCCACGCACCGCTGCTGCCGCAGACCCGGCACCTCGTCGACGCCCGCCTGCTCGGGATGATGGGCGACGGCGCGACGCTGATCAACACCGCCCGAGGAGGGATCGTCGACCACGACGCGCTCCGCACCGAGCTGGTGTTGGGCCGGCTACGCGCGGTTCTCGATGTGACCGAGCCCGAGCCGCTGGCCGCTGACGATCCGATGTGGAGCCTCCCCAACGTCACCCTGACCCCGCACATCGCCGGCTCGCAGGGCAGTGAGCTGCACCGCCTGGGCCGCGGCGCCGTCGACGAGGTGCGTGCCCTCATCGAGGGCCGGCCGCCTCTGCGCCCGGTCGACCCCACCAGCCTGGCCACCAGCGCATGACCGACACCTTGAAACCGGAGACCGACGTGACGACCCCCACCACTGCGCCCGACCTCGCCCACCTGACCCGCTGGTTCCTGACCTGGGTCACCGACGAAGGGGCGATCAACGGCTTCCACAACCACAGCGTGTGGGGCACGAACCCGGCGACCTTCCTCGACTGGACCAGCGGCCACGCCGCCTTCTCCGCGCCGGCGCTCGGCGCCGTCGCACAGCTCCTCGCCGCGCAGCCCGACGACCGGGCCGCCGAGGTGTGGCGCCGGATGATGCGCTTCCAGAGCAGCGCCCTGCAGGACGACGACCAGTACAAGCACGTCGGCTTCCAGGTCGGGGAGTCGGCCACGACCGGCCTGATCCACAACGCCACCGGCAGCATCGGTCTGCTCCTCGGGCTCAAGCACGCCCGGCACCTGCTCGACGACGCCGAGGTCGACCGCATCGTCGACGTCGTCCGCCGCAACCTGGTCGCCCTCCACTCCTTCGGCGGCGGCCGCCCGGCCGAGGACGGCACCTGCAACCAGGAGTACGCCCGGGTCTGGGTCAAGCTGCTGCTCTCCGAGGTGACCGGTGACGACAGTGGGCTGGCCGAGATCGGCGAGGACCTCGACGTCCTCATCGCCCGCCACCACGAGCCCGGAGTCCCGGACGCCGACTCCTCGGGCACCTGGCGGCAGGCCGAGGATCGGGTCACCGGCGGGATCCTCGAGCCCGCGGAGTACTACGGCCTGATGATCATGCCGCTGCTGCTCGGCCATCTCCGCCTGGGTGAGCAGCGCTACCTCGACGAGGCGGTGCGGCTGTGCCGCCACGTGGCCCGCTCGGCGTGGACCGACGCGGACGGCCAGACCCGCTTCCACCGCTACTGGTACGTCGCACCCAGCACGACCCTGAAGAGCGACACCCCCATGCTGATCGCGGGCATGGGACTGTCGCTGCACGGCATCCGCGAGGTGTGCCGGGTGCGCCCCGACGCCGAGCTCGAGGAGTTCATGGCGCGTTGCCGGGCGACGTACGCGCACTATCAGGCCCCGGCCGGCTACTTCGCCTCGGCGACCCACTGGGGCACCGAGGCCGACGTCGCCCCGAGCACCGCGTGGCACGCCCACGACCTGGTCTTCCTCGCCGACGACGCCGAGGACCCGGGCCCGGACTTCTGGACGACGGTGCTCACGCCCGACGAGCGCCAGTCGGTGCTGATGACCAACCGTGCCGTGTGGGCGGAGCACGGCGTGCACTGGTGCATCCGCAGCCCGCTCACCGCGGGCGACCTCCACCTCTACGGCCGCAAGGACCGGGCGGTGTTCGGGCGCGACTTCTTCGCATGGACCGACAAGGTGCCGCTCGACGACGAACTGCGCTATCCCGAGGCGCCGCTCTTCCTCGAGACCAACGACGGCATGCGTCGCGTGGACACCTCAGATCGCCCCACGGACGTCTCCACGCTGGGCACGACCTACCGGGGCGCGCTCTGAGCACGCCCCCCGGCCGGCCCCTGCTGCGTCCCGGGCTGTGCTCCGTCACGGCCCGTCACCTCCCGACGGACCGGGTGCTCGAGGCCGCCGCGGAGGCCGGTCTGGCCTGCATCGAATGGGGCGCGGACATCCACGCCCCGCCTGCCGGCGACCTGCGCGGTCTGGCCGACGCGACCGCTGCCGCCGGGCTGGTCGTCAGTTCTTACGGCACCTACTGGCGGGCCACGCCGGACGACGGGGTCGCGCTGATCGGCGCGGCCCTGGCGTTGGGTTGCACACGCCTACGCATCTGGGCCGGCACCACCGGCTCGGCCGAGGCCTCCCCCGCCGAGCGCGCCGAGGTCGTACGCCGCGTACAGAGACTGGCCGACGAGGCGGCCGGCCACGGCCTCGAGCTCGCCTTCGAGCACCACGACCTGACGCTCGCGGACACGGTCGAGTCCACGCTCGATCTAGTCGCCGAGGTGGACCGGCCGAACGTCGGCACCTACTGGCAGCCCCGGGTGGGCGAGCCTGCGGAAGTGGCCCTGGCCGGGCTGGCCCGGCTGCTCCCGCACGTACGTGCGGTGCATGCGTTCTCCTGGTGGCCACGTCACGAGCGCCTGCCGTTGGCGGCCCGCGCCGACCTCTGGCCGGCGGCCCTGGAGATGCTCGCTGCCACCGGGCGACCGACGGACGTCCTGCTGGAATTCCTGCCCGACGACGACATGTCGCTGCTGCCGAGCGAGGCAGGTCGCCTGCGCGAGTGGATCGCGCAGACGACCTGACTGCTCTGTCCGAGAAGGCTCAGCCGGCGGCCGGGCCGCCGGGGAGCCCGATGCCGTCCCTGGTGACCAGCCGGTTCCAGTTCGCCACCCACTTCCGGCCGAAGGTCTGCGCGACCTCGCCGGTGTAGCTGAAGCTCAGGGTGTCGAGGTCGAGCCCGGCGGCCTCGAGCGAGGCAGGCTTGCTGAGGTTGGTGTTGATCTTGTCGCTCCACGTGGCGAGGCGATAGGTCGCGGCCGGGTCGGCGAACGAGTTCTCCCCGGCGCGGTACTCCCCGCCGCCGATGATGACCGAGCGGTCGATCGCGTTGCGGGCGGGCACGTAGACGGAGTTGGGGTTCTCCCACACGGTCGCGCGGTCGCAGCCGTTGGTGGCGTCGGGCGCGTAGTCGGCCTTCTTGCAGTCCTCGCCGGTCGCGGTGACGCGCGGGACGTACCAGTCCCCGATCTCCGGGAACACGATCGGCTTCCCGTCGGAGTAGCGGGCCTTGCCGTCGGTGTAGTGACGGTGCCAGCCGGCGACGTCCTCCTCGGTGGCCGAGTACTTCTCGCCCGGCCGTACGTCGAGGAACGAGTTGTAGCGGCTCTGCACCACCCAGCCGTTGGGCACGGGCAGGCCGGTCTCGCCGTTGCGGTGGTAGAGCTGGTCGTGGCCGGTCTGGTCGACGTCGATGAACACGTTGTCCGTCGCCTTGTTGCTGTGGCCCGACTGGAAGAACACACCCGAGTGCGCGTTCTTCACCACGTTGTGGTGGAACCGCATCCCCGAGACGCCGTCGTCCATGTAGAACGCGTCGTTGGACCCGCCGATGGTGTCGAAGAAGTTGTACGCGACCTCGTTGCCCAGATAGGTGTAGTCACGTCCGGTGTAGACGACGCCCTGGTCGCCGGCGTTCTTCACCAGGTCGTAGAAGAAGTTGTGGTTGACGCGCATGTCGTTGCCCATGATCTGCACCGCCATGTGAGGCGCGTCGTGGACGTAGTTGTTCTCGAAGCTGTTGCCGACGCCGTACAGGTAGCCGGCCGGCGTGTAGGTCGAAAGCCGCGAGAAACGAGCGATCTCGTTGTTGCGGGCCACGTTGTCGCCGCGCTCGAGCGTGCTGCGGTCACCGCCGCCGAGCAGGACTCCGCCGCCGCCGAGGTCGTGGAGGTAGGAGTTCTGCACGACGTTGTCGTGGCCGCCGCGTACGGTCTCGTAGTCGGGCAGCGCGGTGATGGACTCGGTGGTCTCGCCGATGCGGATCGCGTCCATGCTGACGTTGGAGATGTCGACGCCGTCGATCAGCGTCTTCTCGGCGTCGAGCAGCTGGACCGCGCTGATCAGCGAGTCCGACATCGACAGGCCCTTCAGCGTCACGCCCGTGGTGCCCTCGAGCCGGAAGATGTTGTCGTCGAAGGCCCGCAGCGTCGCGCTCTTGCCCTCCATCGTCCCGCCCGCCGGCTTGTAGTAGACGACGTCGTTGCCCGCGTGGCGGTCGATGTAGTACTCACCCTCGGCGTCCACCTCGGAGAGGATGTTGATCGCCTTGACCTTGGTGTAGTCGTTGCGGGGCCAGTACATCGAGGGGTACTTGGCGTACATCGTGGTGCCGCTCCAGGAGACCAGCCGCACCATGTCGTTGGCGTAATTGTTGCCGAGGTATCCCGAGAGCCATGCCTCGGTCTCGTACGTCGTGTTGTCGACGTCGGTGAGCTCCTGCGGGTCGGCCTGCACCGGGATGTGGGAGTAGGCGCCGAAGCCGCGGGTGCCGTGGTCGATGATCTCCGGCTCCCCCTCAGGCGCCCAGCCCTGGTAACGGTTGTTCTCGAGCAGACGACCACCGACCTCGTAGAGGGGAGGCGTCATCTTGCGCATCTCGTCCTGGGACCAGGTGTCGCGGTCCGCGGGGTTGGCGAGCTGCTGCTTCTTGTCCTCGAACTGCGCGCGCGGCGTCGTCCCGCTGATCGCCCAGTCGGGCTCCATCCCGAACCGGTCGCGCAGCGTCCACTGGATGAGGTCGTTGGTCGCGGGCACCTTCCACTTGCCGCCGTCCCCGTAGAGGTGACAGCTGGAGTCCGCCCCGGTGCAGCCCTCCTGGTTGGGGAACTGCGCGAGCGTCTGCGTCCCGCCGTCGACGACGAGCTCGGGAGCGAAGGGCTGCGGCAGCCAGTTGAACCCGTTCTTGTAGAGCGTGCCGGGGTCGATGCCCTCGGCGCCCAGGTCGTAGACCCACACGCCCTCGCGCAGGGCCGGCGAGTCGAGTCGGGCGTTCGAGGAGAACTGCGGCTGGGCGAGCTCCTCCTCGGACAGGTCCGCGAGCGACCGCCAGCCTTGGGATTCCAGGGCGTGCGCGCCCGTGAGGCGGACCTTCTCCCCCGCCGCGGCGCGGTAGGTGACCCAGGAGTGCTCGGGACCGGTCAGGTCGATCGCGTCGTCGAGGACGTACTCGCCACCATGGACGATCACCGTGCCTCGGTCCTCCGCGGAGGTACGTCCGGCCAGCGCGTCGCGGGCCGCTTCCACCGTCCGCAGCGGCCGGCTCTTCGTGCCCGGGTCGGCGTCGTCGCCGTCAGGGGCGACGTGGACCGTGAGGGTCGTCTCGGCCGCGGTGGCGGGCTGCGTACCGGCGACGAGGACCGTCGAACCGAGTGCTGCCAGGACCACGGCCGCCGCCGCGCGGGCGCGGCGTGTCGTGCGAGTCTGCATGTCCGTCTCCTTGAGATATGACGTATGACATGTGTCTAACATCACAGACGAGGTGCGGGCAAGCGTTTTCCAATGTTTCCGGAGCCGCGGGACGCCGATCAGGTGGCGAGGCCGTAGACCCGAGCGGCCGTGCCGCCCCAGACGTCGGCGCGGCCGGTGTCGACGAGCCCGGCGAGCACCGTGTCGGCGAGGTCGATCACCCCGCCGTAGGACGAGCGCAGCAGGCAGACCGGCCAGTCCGATCCGATCATGGTGCGCTCGGCGCCGAAGACGTCGATGACGTGCGCAGCCCAGGGAAGCACCGCGTCGATCGGCTGGTCCGGGGCGAGCTCGGTGACGAGCCCGGACAGCTTGCACGCCACCGAGTCATGGCGGGCGAGCGCGGCGACGTGTCCCGCCCACTCGTCGAAGGCGGCAGGCTCGATCACGGGCTTGCCGACGTGATCGAGCACCCAACGTCCGCCAGGGACCTGCTCGACAGCGCCGACGGCAGCCGGCAGCTGGGGCTGGCGCACCAACAGGTCGTAGACGAGGCCGGCATCAGCGACAGCGGTGAGCCCCCGCAGCACCTCGTCACGGAGCAGCCACTCGGGGTCGGGTTCGGACTGCACCAGGTGCCGGATGCCGACCAGGAGGTCTCCCCCGGGGCGCTCGCGCAGCTCGGCGAGCCGGTCGGCGACGTCCGAGGCGGTGAGGTCGACCCAGCCGACGACCCCGAGGATCTCGGGCGTGGCCGCTGCCAGCGCGAGCAGTTCGGGGGTCTCCTCGGCGACCGCGACGGTCTGGACGACGACGGTCCCGGCGATCTCGTGGTCGTCCAGGTGGGGCCGGAGGTCGTCGAAGGAGAAGGAACGCCGGATTGCCGGGAGATCGCGCGTCCATTCCTGGTCGCGGACCTCGAGGTCCCACACATGGTGGTGGGCGTCGATACGCCGGGGCTCAGTCAAGGTGGAAGACCTCGGTCATCGTGGACCACTGCTCGTCCTCGGAGGCGGTGGGCAGCCGCTCCTGGCACGGGGCGGTGACCTCCCACCACTGCTGGGTCACGTCATGGGCAGCGATCGCAGCCATGTCCGCCTCGTAGTCGGTCCCGACGTACTCGAAGTAGCTGAAGAGCCAGCCGTCGCGCAGGAAGATGGAGTAGTTGCGGATGCCGCTCGCGGTCAGGCGCTCGAGCACCTCGGGCCACACAGCGGCGTGCAGCTCGACGTACTCCGCCTCCTTCTCGGGGCGCAGCCGGACCACGGAGCCGTGTCGGGTCATGGTGGGAGTCCTCTCGGTGTGGTGGGCGAAGGGTCAGAGGTCGTCGACGAGGACGACGTGCAGGGCGCGCGGGCCGTGGACGCCCTCGACGCGGTCGAGCTCGATGTCGCTGGTCGCCGACGGGCCGCTGATCCAGGTCTGCGGCATCGCCGGGTCGAGCCGGGCGACGGCCTGCGGGACGCCGGCCACGACCTGGGCGGCTCCGAGCACGCACACGTGCAGGTCCGGCACGAGGGTGAGCGCGCGACGCCCCTGGCCGGGGCCGTGGTCGAGCACGACCGTGCCGGTGGCGGCGATGCCGAGCGCGGCCGCTGAAACGACCGCGTCGATCGCGTCGAGCTCGCCGGCCGACTGCCCGGTGTCGTCGACGGATCCGGGGACCGGCCACGGCAGGCCCGCGGGTACGACGACGCTCCGGCCGGCGACCGCCCGTGCGAGCACCTCGGCGACCTCCGTCGCACGGCACCGGGTGACGGTGGCGCGGTAGTCCTCGACCCTCTCCACGAACCGGGCGAGCACGGTGGACCGGTCGAGGTCGTCGCCGACGACCCGGTAGCCGCGCGGCACCTCAGCGGTCGGGTGGGGCGTGTCGCCGAGCGCCTGCCGGACTCGGCCCAGGATCTCCTCACGGGTGCTCATCGGCACCTCCTTCGGTGCGGCGCCACCAGGCGCGGAATGACTCGGCCGGCGGGTCCGGCAGGTCGCGGGCCTGTGTCCAGGGGCGCGCCCCGGCGCGGCGGGCAAGCCTGATTCCGGTGCCGGTGAGGCGCTCGGCGAGGCCGAGCCGGCGACTGGATGCGAGCGTCGCGCCGGCGGCCTTCATCGCGACCGCCTCGGGCTTGGGTACGCCGCCGCGGTGAGCGTCGACCACCTGCGAGCGCAGCTCCACGAGCACCGAGGGGATGTCGATGCGCACAGGACAGGCCTCGAAGCAGGCGCCGCACAGCGTCGAGGCGTACGGCAGCGAGTCGGTCTGGTCGTCGTGCCCGACACCCTTGAGCAGCGGGTTGAGGATGGCGCCGATGGGGCCCGGGTAGACCGAGCCGTACGCATGGCCGCCGGTGCGCTCGTAGACCGGGCAGACGTTGAGGCAGGCCGAGCAGCGGATGCAGCGCAGCGCCTGCCGGCCGACCTCGTCGCCCAGGGCGCGGGTGCGGCCGTTGTCGAGCAGCACCACGTGCACCTCCTGCGGGCCGTCGTCCGGGGTGACGCCGGACCACACCGAGGTGTAGGGGTTCATCCGCTCCCCCGTCGCCGAGCGCGGCAGGAGCTGGAGGAAGACGTCGAGGTCGTCCCAGGTCGGCACGACCTTCTCGATGCCGACCACCGAGACCAGCACCTCGGGAAGGGTCAGGCACATCCGGCCATTGCCCTCGGACTCCACCACGACGAGGGACCCGGTCTCGGCGACCGCGAAGTTGGCGCCCGAGACACCGACCTTCGCGCGCAGGAACTTCTCGCGCAGGTGCAGGCGGGCGGCCTCCGCGAGCCGCGCGGGCTCGTCGGTGAGGTCGTCAGGAGCGGGACGGCCGACCTCACCCATCGCGGAGGCGAAGATCTCGCGGATCTCGGCGCGGTTGCGGTGGATGGCGGGAACCAGGATGTGGCTCGGCAGGTCGTCGCCGAGCTGCACGATGAGCTCGGCGAGGTCGGTCTCCCAGGCGTCGATGCCGCGGGCGGCCAGCGCCTCGTTGAGACCGATCTCCTGGGTCGCCATCGACTTCACCTTCACCACCTCGGTGGCGTGGTGCGCGGCGGCGATGTCGCCGACGATGCGGCACGCCTCCGCGTCGTCTCTCGCCCAGTGGACGGTCGCGCCGGCCTTCGTGAGCGACTCCTCGAGACGTACCAGATGCTCGTCGAGGTGGAGCAGCACGTTCTCCTTGATCGCCGCACCGGCCAGGCGCAGCTCCTCCCACTCCTCGACCTCGCCGACGACGGCGGCGCGCTTGGCGCGGATGGTGCCGGTGGCGTGCGCGAGGTTGCGGCGCAGCTGGGAGTCGCCGACCGCCTCGCGGGCAGCCTTCGGGAACACCGGCATCCCGACGAACGTGCCGGTCATCAGGCACCCACCGCGGCAGGCTCGGTCTGGGCCAGGACGTCGGCCAGATGCATGACGCGTACGCCGGCACGCTGCCGTGAGAGCAGGCCTCCGACATGGGTCAGGCAGGACCGGTCACCGGCCACCAGCACCTCAGCCCCGGTCTCGCGTACGTGCCGGGCCTTGTCGGAGCCCATGGCGATCGACGTGTCGGAGTTCTTCATCGCGAAGGTGCCGCCGAACCCGCAGCATTCGGTCGCGCCGGGCAGGTCCACCAGGTCGATCCCTCGGACCTGCTGGAGCAGCCGCATCGGCCGGTCGCCGACCGCGAGCATCCGCAGCGAGTGGCAGGTCGGGTGGTAGGTCACCCGGTGCGGGAAGTAGGCACCGACGTCCTCGACGCCGAGGACGTCGACGAGGAACTCGCTGAGCTCGTAGACACGCTCGGACGTCTCGCGCGCCGCCGCCCGCAGGCCCTCGTCGCCGCTGCGGCGGGCCACCAGGTCGTGCTGGTGTCGGGCCGATCCGGCGCACGAGCCCGAGGGCGTGACGACTGCGTCGTACCCCTCGAAGGCGCGGACGAAGGTGCGGAGCACCGGCACCGCCTCGTCGAGGTAGCCGGTGTTGACCATCGGCTGGCCGCAGCAGGTCTGGGCCTGGGGGAAGTCCACCTCGACGCCGAGGCGGCGGAGGAGCCGGACGACGTTGCGCCCGGTGTCGGGGAACAGGGCATCGTTGATGCAGGTGACCATGAGGGCTACGCGCACGACGGCACCAGCCCCTGGCCGGCCAGGTCGGCCCACAGCGCGTCGGGGACCGTGGCTGCCAGACGCTCGAGATTCTGCCTCACCTGCTCGGGCCGGCCTGCGCCCGCCACCACCGACACGACCCGCGGATCCTGCAGCGGGTAGTGCAGCGCAGCGGTGGCGATCTCGACCCCGTGGGCCTCGCACACCTCGCCGATCCTCAGCGCGCGCTCGAGGATGTCCTCGGGCACCTCGCCGTAGTTGTACATCGCACCCCTGCGCGGGGTGGTGGCGAGCAGGCCGCTGGAGAACACGGCCGCGGCGACGATCCTGGTGCCGTGCCGGTCGCACGCCTCGAGCAGGCCGTCGGCGACGGACTGATCGAGGAGCGTGTAGCGGTTGGCGACCATGACCACGTCGGCGAGGCCGGTCTCGACCGTCGCGGTGAGAGCCTGGACCGACAGGGAGCCGGTCCCGATCGCGTCGACCATGCCCTCCTCGCGGAGCTTCGCCAGGCCGGTGAGCGCGGTCTCGACTGCCGCCGGGTCACCGGACAGCTCGGGGTCGTGCACGTAGAGGATGTCGACACGGTCGAGGCCGAGCCGGGTCAGCGACTCCTCCAGGCTGCGGCGTACGCCGTCGGCGGAGTAGTCCAGGACCCGGTGCGAGCTCGCCGGGACCGCGAAGCCCATGTCGTCCTGGGACTCCCCGTCCCAGGCGGGGTTGGGCCGCACGAGCCTGCCCACCTTGGTCGAGACGACGAACTCCGACCGCGGACGCGTCGCCAGGAACCGTCCGATCCTCTCCTCCGACAACCCCAGCCCGTAGTGGGGCGCGGTGTCGAAGTGACGTACACCTGCCTGCCAGGCCGCGTCGAGCGTGGCGTGACAGTCCTCGTCGGTGCGCGGCCGGAACAGGTTGCCCATCGGTGCACAGCCGAGTCCGAACAGCGGGATCTCCATCCGCCCTCCTCAACCTCTGACTCCACGGTCATCCGACCGCCACGTCGAGGCTAGACATCTGATGTTTGGGCTGTCAATATGCATTGAGTGCCGTATTCGGCGCTCGTAGACCACCATAGATCCGATTAATCAACGTTGGAGGCCACACCATGAAGTTCGCCCGCCTGGGACCCGCAGGTGAGGAGCTGCCCGTCGTCGTGCTCGAGGACGAGGTGCGCAACCTGGCCGGTCTCACCGACGACATCGACGGAGCCTTCTGGGCCTCCGACGGACCGGCGCGAGCCGCCGCCGCCCTCGCCGCGGGCGACCTTCCTCTCGTCGAAGGCGCCGACACGCTCCGCGTCGGTGCCCCGATCACCCAGCCCGGCGCCATCGTCTGCATCGGCATGAACTACGCCGCGCACGCCGCCGAGTCCGGCTCGGAGCCGCCCTCGGTGCCGGTCATCTTCTTCAAGGCTCCCAACACGATCGCCGGGCCGAACGACACCGTCACGATCCCGCGCAACAGCACCAAGACGGACTGGGAGGTGGAGCTCGGCGTGGTGATCGGGAAGCGCGCGTCCTACCTCGACTCCCCCGACCAGAGCCTGGATCACGTCGCGGGCTTCGTGGTCGCCAACGACCTCTCCGAGCGCGAGTTCCAGCTCGAGATCTCCGGTGGCCAGTGGAGCAAGGGCAAGATCGCCCCCGGCTTCAGCCCGATCGGCCCCTGGGTCGTGACTCCCGACGAGGTCGAGCACCAGAAGCTCACCATGCGCTCCTTCGTCAACGGCGAGCCGCGACAGGGCTCCGTGACCGCCGACCAGATCTTCGACGTCGCGACGGTGATCCACCACCTCAGCCAGTTCATGGTTCTCGACCCGGGCGACCTGATCATGACCGGCACCCCGGAGGGCGTCGCGCTCTCCGGCCGCTTCCCCTACATCCAGCCCGGCGACGTCGTCGAGATCGAGATCGACGGACTCGGCCGCCAGCGCCAGGAGTACGTCGCCTTCGGGGCGCAGGCATGAGCGCCCAGGGAACGCGCGAGCTCGACGGGCTCGTCGCCCTCGTCACCGGTGGCGGCTCCGGCATCGGCGCCGCCGTCGTCGAGGTCCTGCTGGAGCGGGGCGCCCAGGTTGCGGCCCTCGACCTCGACCCCGATGGCATCCACCCCAAGGCCCTCGGCATCCGCGCCGACGTCACCGACGACGCGAGCATCAGGGCCGCGGTGGAGCAGACGGTCGCAGACTTCGGCCGGCTCGACATCGTGGTCAACAACGCTGGCATCGGCGCCCAGGGCACCGTCGAGGACAACCCCGACGAGCAGTGGCACGCGGTCTTCGACGTCAACGTCCTCGGTGCCGTACGAGTCTCGCGCGCCGCGCTCCCGCACCTGCGGAGCTCCTCCGCTGCGGCGATCGTGAACGTCGCCTCGGTGGCCGCGACCACAGGCATCCAGCAACGAGCCGTCTACTCCGCGAGCAAGGGTGCCGTCCAGTCCCTGACGCAGGCCATGGCCGCCGACCACCTCCGGGAGGGCATCCGGGTGAACTGCGTGAACCCCGGCACCGCCGCCACCCCCTGGGTGCAGCGCCTGCTCGACTCGGCCGACGACCCCGAGGCCGAGCGCGCCGCACTGGACGCGCGGCAGCCGCACGGCCGGCTGGTCAGCGCGGACGAGGTCGCCCTCGCGGTCGCGTACCTGGCCAGCCCCTCCTCGGGCTCCACCGCCGGCGTGGCCCTGGCGGTCGACGGCGGCATGGCAACGTTACGGTTGCGACCGACCGAGTGAGAGGACCAGGATCCCGATGGCGCTGACCGACGAGGCGATCGAGAAGATCAAGGAGATGATCCTCGACGGCAGCCTGAAGCCCGGCGACCGTCTCCCGCGCGAGGCCGACCTGTCGGTCCAGCTCGGCATCTCCCGCAGCTCCCTGCGCGAGGCGGTGCGTGCGCTCTCGATGATGCGCATCCTCGACGTACGCCAGGGTGACGGCACCTACGTCACCAGCCTGACGCCGGAGATCCTGCTGGAGACGATGGGCTTCGTCATCGACTTCCACCAGGACTCCAGCGTCCTGGACCTCTTCGAGGTACGCCGGGCGCTGGAGCCGCTGGCCGCCGAGAAGGCGGCCCTGCAGATGCCCCCGGACGAGGCCACCGACCTGCTCGCGCTGGTCGACTCGGTCACGCCCGAGACGTCGCTGGAGGAGGTCGTGGCCAACGACCTGGAGTTCCACCACCGCATCGCCCGCGCGTCGGGCAACACCGTGCTGTGCTCGTTCATCGACGGCGTCGCCAACCGCACCCAGCGGGCCCGGATCTGGCGTGGCGTGACCCAGCAGGACTCCTTCGACCAGACGCAGCGCGAGCATCGCGGCATCGCCCTGGCCATCGCGGACCGACAGCCGAGCATCGCCGCCGCGCTGTCCCTGGCCCACGTCGCGGGCATCGAGAACTGGATCCGCCGCAGCCTCGCCGAGGACCGGGAGGAGGAGCAGGAGTGAGCACGCCGAACCAAGGCCGGCTGCACGTCAGCTTCCGGCCCAGCGACCGCGCCCGCCAGGCGCTGGAGACGCTGCCCGGGCCGGTGACCTGCGCCGCGGATCCTTCCGGGCAGACCCGCGCGGAACTGCTCTCGGACGTACGCGGGGCAGCCGCGCTCGTCTGCCTGCTGACCGACCGGGTCGATGCCGAGCTGCTCGACGCGGCCGGTCCGTCGCTGCGCGTGGTCGCCAACATGGCGGTCGGCCACGACAACATCGACGCCGCCGCCTGCGCCGCTCGTGGCATCACCGTGACCAACACACCGGGCGTGCTCGACGAGGCGACCGCCGACCTCGCCTTCGCGCTGCTGCTCGCCACCTCCCGTCGCGTGGTGGAGGCCGACGCGTTCGTACGCAGCGGCGAGCCCTGGTCCTGGCGGCCGGACCTCTTCGTGGGCCTCGACGTCAGCAGCGGCGCGACCTTGGGCATCGTCGGCCTGGGCCGGATAGGGCTGGCGATGGCGCGACGTGCCCGCGCCTTCGACATGCGCATCGTCGCGACCCCGTCCCGCTCCGCCGGCGAGGAGGCGGCGCGCCTGGGCATCGAGACGCTGCCGCTGCCCGAGCTGCTGGTCGCCTCGGACGTCGTGTCGCTGCACTGCCCGCTGACCCCCGACACCCGGCATCTCGTCGGCGCCGAGGAGCTCCGGCTGATGGGGCCGGGCTCGGTCCTCGTCAACACCGCTCGCGGCCCCATCGTCGACGAGGCCGCCCTGGCGGCCGCGCTGGCCGACGGCACGATCGGCGCAGCGGGACTCGACGTCTTCGAGAACGAGCCGGCTGTCCACCCCGACCTGCTGGCGCTCCCCAACGTCGTCCTGCTGCCGCACATCGGCAGCGCCGGCCGCGCCACCCGCGATCGGATGGCCATGCTCGCGATCGACAATGCCCGCGCCGTGCTCGCCGGCGAGCCCGCGCCGACCCCGGTCCACCCGTAGAAAGACTCAGGGCCGGCCGCGGGACCCCCGCGGCCGGCCCTGAGATCGTCCTACCGCGGAACCACGGTGTAGGTGCTGCCGCGCCGGGTGCCGAACTCGACGACGTTCTCCTCCGGGCGGGAGACGTCCGTCCCCGCCACCTTCACCGGCTGCTGCGTACGCAGCCGGAGCCGGTTGCCGAGCAACGATCGGATCCGCGCCACCTCGACCTTGCCGTCAGCCCACTTCAGGTCGACCTCGAAGCCACCGCGGGCGCGCAGGCCACGTACCTTCCCCTCCGGCCATGCCGCCGGCAGCGCCGCCAGGAGGAAGACCTCCCCGGAGTGGCTCTGCATGATCATCTCCGTGATCCCGGAGACGGCGCCGAAGTTCCCGTCGATCTGGAACGGCGGGTGCAGGTCGAACAGGTTGGGCGCCGTCCGGGACGGGTGCAGCATGTGCTGGACGTGGAGGTAGGCGTTCTCGGGCTCGAGCAGGCGCGCGCGGATGTTCATCTTCCACGCCAGCGACCACCCGGTGGTGACCGCCGGGCCGCGCAGCTCGAGCGCCTTGCGGGCGGCGTCGGCCAGCTCCGGCGTACGCAACGGGCTGATCTGGTCGGAGGGGAAGACGCCCCACAGGTGGGAGACGTGGCGGCTGCGCTCCAGGGCAGCCTCCTCCCAGTCGATCAGCCACTCCTGCAGTTGGCCCAGGTAGCCGATCTGGTTGGGCGGCAGCTGTTCGCGCATCGCCAGCGCCCGCTCGACGAGCGGGTCGTGCTTGCCGAGCGCCTCGGCAGCCTTCTCGAACGCGGTGAACAGGTCACGCAGGATCTGGCAGTCCATCGTCGGACCCGCGCAGATGCTGACCCCTTCGTCGTCCTGCTCGTGGTGCTTGATCTCCGGCGAGTGCGACGGGCAGGTGACCATGTAGCCGGACTGCTCGTCGCGCACCATCGTCTCGAGGAAGAACTCGACCGCGCCCCGCAGCGTCGGGAAGTGCTCGGCGAGGTTCGCCTTGTCGCCGGTGTACTCGTAACGCTCCCAGAACAACAGCGAGAGCCAGGCGCCGCCCATCGGCCAGACCCCGTAGTAGGCGAAGTCGACCGGAGCGGTGCCTCGCCAGCCGTCGGTGTTGTGGTGCGCGACCCAGCCCTTGTCCGAGCCCCACATCTGCTTGGCCGTGTTCCGTCCGACCTCCGCGAGCTCCTCGGTCATCGCGAACATCGGGTCCCAGCACTCGGCGAGGTTGGCCGGGCCGGCGGGCCAGTAGTTCATCTGCGCGTTGATGTTGAGGGTGTACTTCGACTGCCACTCGGGCTGCATCTTGTAGCTCCACAGGCCCTGCAGGTTGGCCGGCTGGCCCGGGGTCCGGGAGGAGGAGATCAGCAGGTAGCGCCCGAACTGGTACCACAGCGCGGCCAGCTGCGGGTCGCCGCCGTCACGGAACACCGCCACCCGCTCGTCGGTCGGCTTCTCGATCGCGGCGGAGGTGCCGAGGTCGATGTCGACCCGGCCGAAGAGCTTCTGATAGTCCCGCACGTGCGCCGAACGCAGCTGGCCGTAGCCTCGCCCGGTGGCCGCCTCGAGGGGCTTCTCCGCGCGGCGTACGTGGTCGGCGTTCACGTCGGCGTAGTTGCGGTAGCTGGTCGCCATCGTGAGCAGCAGCGTCACCGAGGTGGCGTCGCGCACCCGCAGCTGGGTATCGGCGCACTGGACCGTGCCGCCGTCGGTCTCGGCGCGGACGAGGCTGATGAAACGGACCGCGCCCTCCATCCCCTCCGTGGCCCCGCTGATGCCCTCCAGAGCGAGCGTCCGCGCATCGTGGGGCCGCACGTCGCTCTGCTGCGGCGACTGGAAGGTGGCGTTGAACGAGACCTTCTCGGCCTGGTCCGCGGTGAGACGGACGACCATCACCTGGTCCGGGTGGCTGACGAACGACTCGCGGCGGTAGCGCACGCCGCCGACCTCGAACTCCGAGATCGCGGTCGCGGTCCGCAGGTCGAGCGAGCGCCGGTAGGTCGTGGGCTCGCCGTCGAGACCCAGGAACTCGAGCAGCAGGTCACCGACCGGCTGGTAGAAGGCCTGCTCACTGGGCCGTCCCATGAACTCCTTGTCGGCGAGACGCTGGGCGCCCACCCAGTTGTCCTCGAAGATCATCCTGCGGATCTCGGGGAGCGCCTCGGCTCCGCCAGGCGGGTCGTAGCTGTGCGGATGACCGGCCCAGACCGAGTCCTCGTTCAGCATCAGCTTCTCGCTGGCCACACCGCCGAAGACCATCGCGCCCATCCGGCCGTTGCCGATCGCGAGCGCCTGGAGCCACTCCGCGGCGGGCTGGCGGTACCAGAGCTCCAGCGGATTGGTCTCCGGCTCATCGGCGGCGGCCGCGGCCGCCTCGGTGACGACCGGCTGCACCAGGGCGCCGCCCGCCAGCGCCGAGGCCGCCTGCAGCACCCGTCGTCTCGTGAAGTCCACCATCAGCTTCCTCCTGACTCACGCCCCAGGTGGGGCAAACATCGGTTGTTTCAATGTAATAGACATCACACGTCATGTCGATGCTTGCTGAAACATCCGCCTGTTATGACCGATATCGGCCGCGCTGCGATAATCAAGACGAGCAAAGATCTGATCTCTACAGGATCAGAGCGTTTCCCGAGCTGCTGCCACCGCGGCGGCCAGCCGCTGCTCGTCGAGCCCGTAGAAGCGGCGCGCGCTGCCGGCGAAGATCTCCTCGCGCTCGTCGCTCGACAGACCGGCCAACGCGTCCCGAAGCCCGGCGAAGACCCGCTCGTAGCCACCGGCGGCGGTGGAGATCGGCCAGTCTCCGCCGTACATCAGCCGGCTCGGACCGAACATCTCGACCGCCCGGTCGACGAAGGGCTGGATGCCGGCCACGGTCCAGCCGTCCGGAGCCGCACCCGGGTACAGCCCGGAGACCTTGCCGAACACCTTCGGGTTCTCGGCCGCTCGCTCGATGAGGCTCCACCACGGCTCCCGCTCGGCCTCGCCGATCGGTGGTTTGGAGAGGTGGTCGATCACGATCCGCAGGTCCGGATGCCGTTCGGAGAGCGTCGCGACGTGCTCGAGGTGGCGTGGCAGCACCGAGACGTGGTCGTAGGTGAGCCCGAGCCGTTCCAGCAGCCCGAGCCCCTCGGCAACGTCCGGACGGAGGATCCAGTCGGGGTCGGGGATGTTGTGGATCAGGTTGCGTACGCCGACGACCCGGTCGTCTCCCCGCAGCGACTCCAGCCGCTCGGCGGCCAGGTCCGGCTGGTCCAGCGGCACGTAGACGACGATCCCCACCACCTCGGGATGTCGCTCGGCGACCTCGATCATCAGGTCGGTGTCGCCGTCGTGGTCGTCGGACTGGACCAGCACGGTCGCGTCCACTCCCTGCGCCCGCAGCTGCGGCTGGACCTCGTCGAAGGTGAACGTCCGGTTGTACTCGGGCACGTCGGGACCGAGCCACGGGTAGGGCGAGCGGGTGAGGTCCCAGACGTGCTGGTGGCTGTCGATGATCATCTGAGGCGTCACCGGCTCGCCCAGTAGCTGCCGTCCGGATAGGCGTACGTCGCCACTGACGCGGGATGCATCTCCGCGCTGTAGCCGGGCCTGGAGGGCAGCCGGTAGGCGCCGTTCTCGACGATGCACGGGTCGGTGAAGTGCTCGTGGAGATGGTCCACGAACTCGGTGACCCGGTCCTCGAGCGTGCCCGAGACGGCGACGTAGTCGAAGACGGAGAGATGCTGCACGAGCTCGCACAGGCCGACGCCGCCGGCATGAGGACAGACGGGGACGTCGAACTTCCTCGCCATCAGATAGACGGAGAGGATCTCGTTGATGCTGGCCAGCCGCGCGGAGTCGAGCTGGCAGAAGTCGATGGCCTCCGCCTGGAACATCTGCTTGAAGAGCACCCGGTTCATGCCGTGCTCACCGGTGGCCACCCCGATCGGGGCCACCGCCTTGCGGACCGCGGCGTGGCCGAGGATGTCGTCAGGGCTGGTCGGCTCCTCGATCCACCACGGCTCGAAGCGCGCCAGCGCGTTGACCCACTCGATGGCCTGCGGCACGTCCCAGACCTGGTTCGCGTCGATCATCAGCTTCGCGTCCCAGCCGATCACCTCCCGCGCGATCTCGCAGCGCCGGATGTCGTCCTCCAGGTTCGCGCCGACCTTCAGCTTGATGTGCGTGTAGCCGGAGTCGACGGCTTCGGCGGCCAGCCTGCGCAGCTTGTCGTCGGAGTAGCCCAGCCAGCCGGCAGACGTGGTGTAGCAGGGGTAGCCGGTCTCCTCCAGGTGGCGGATCCGCTCCTCACGGTGGGGAACTCCGGCACGGAGGATCTCCAGGGCCTCCTCCCGGGTGAGGGCGTCGCTGAGGTAGGTCAGATCTGCGACGTCGACGAGCTCCTCGGGGGTCATGTCGGCCAGCAGTCGCCACAGCGGCTTGCCGGCTTCCCGGGCAGCCAGGTCCCAGACCGCGTTCATGACGGCGGCGAGGGCCAGGTGCTCGACCCCCTTGTCCGGGCCCAGCCAGCGCAGCTGGGAGTCCGAGGCGAGATCCCGGTAGACCCCGCCCAGGTCACCCACCACGTCGCTCACCTCGCGCCCGACCAACGGCTCACCGCGGCGCTGCGCCGCCAGGGTGCAGATGTCGTTGCCGCGCCCGATGGTGAAGGTGAAGCCGAAGCCCGACAGCTCCGGGTCGTCGGTGCTCACCACGACGTACGTCGCCGAGTAGTCACCGTCCTTGTTCATGGCGTCGGATCCGTCCATCGACACAGAGGTCGGAAAGCGGACATCGGTGACATCGACGGCGGTGATACGGGTCACGAGGGATCCTCCTGTGGGGATGGGTCGCGCTTGTTGACGAGGTAGAGATGGGTCAGCACCAGCACCGTCTCGCCACGCTGGTTGGTCACGGTGACGAGCTCGTGGACGTAGCCGAGCTCGTCCGGCTTCTTCCGGTGCTGCGACGTCTCGGTGATCTCGGCGGTGACGGTGATGGTGTCGCCGATGAACACCGGACCGATGAACCGGATCCGGTCGTAGCCGTAGGACATGGACTGTGGGTTGATGTCGGTGGCGGTCATCCCGACCGCCACCGCGAGGATCAGCGTCCCGTGGGCGATCCGCTGTCCGGCCGGCTGGGTGGCCATCCACTCCGCATCCATGTGGTGCGGGAAGAAGTCGCCCGTCTGCCCGGCGTGCAGGACGATGTCGGCCTCGGTGATCGTGCGTCCCAGGGTGGTCCGGGACTCCCCGACCGCGTAGTCCTCGAACCAGCGTTCCTCGACTTTCACCGGGATGCTCCTTCCTCGACGCCGTGTGCGTCGGCTTCCACGACGAGCAGGCGCTCGGCGAGCTCACTGGCCCGGCGGACCAGCTCGGCGTCGGTCATCCGGCCGGCCAGGGCCTCCGTCACCCACGGGGAGACGGTGTCCTGGAACTCCAGATATCCGGCGGTACGCGGCCGCACCCACGCGCCCTCGAGGGTCGCCCGGGTGCCACGGAAGAAGTCCCAGGAGTCTTCGTTGAGCCGGTCGTCGTCCCACGACGAGGCGTAGCCGGGCTGGCCACCGGCGTCGTAGTAGATGCCCGACTGAACCTCCGGCGAGGCGACCCACAATGCGTACGCTCTGGCCGCGTCCAGATCTCGCGACCGGGCCGAGACGGCCACGCCGGCGCCACCGAGCTGCGAGCCGGCCACCCCTCGGGGGCCGGCGGGCATGTCGACGTACTTGAGTCGGTGTGGCCGGAACCCGGCCCGGGAGTAGTTGCTGTACCCGTACATCAGCGGTGCGTACGCCCACGGCTCGGCGGCGCCGGCGGCCAGCGCCTCGGCGACCTCGATCGGGTTCGCGTCCAGGCACCACGACGGCACCTGCTCGCAGAGCCGATGCATCAGGTCGAGGACGCTCAGCGCGTCCTCCTCGGGCAGGAAGCTTCCCGGCTCGGCATTGACCGGCGTCCCTCGGTTGGCCGCCAGGGTGCACAGGGTCGAGTAGGCGTCGATGGGCTTGCAGGGCCAGAGCACCCTGCCCTCGGCCGCCAGGTCGAGCACCTCCTCCCAGGTACGGGGCGGAGCCGCCAGGCGGTCCGGGCGGTACGCAGCCACCTGGGCGGCGGCGTCGGTGGCCAGGCCGTACTGGCGCCCGTCATGGCGGTACGACGCATGACTGCTGCCCACGGCATCGGCGGCCAGGGCGGCCAGCTCGTCGTCGTGTCCGGCACCGTCCAGCGGCGCCAGCACCCCTTCGGCGACGGCCAGGGGCACGTGGGGGTGGTCGATGACCATCAGGTCGAAGCGCTCCGCCAGCTCGGCAAGGGGCGCGTCGGCGAACGCCTGCAGAGAGCGGTACTCCCAGCGCACCTCGACGCCGGTCCGGCGCGCGTACTCCTGGGAAGCCGCGACCTGGCAGTCGTAGCCACGCGCGTGCTCCCAGGTCATGCCGTGCAGGACGGTCATCGGTCCCCCTCGAGGTCGTGCTCGCCCAGGCGTGGAGCCGGGCGCGGGTTGGTCAGCCGCTCGCCGTCGATGCGGATCGGGCTGCGGGTGGTCGTCAGGGTGAGGCCGTCACGACGGATCTGCTGGGTCATCGCGATGGCCTCGAAGCCCTTGTGCTCCACGAGCTCGGAGAGGGTGAGCACCGGGGCGCACCACACGTCCTCGGCGTCCAGGACGGCCAGCCAGGCGTCCCGGGTGTCGCTCCGGAGACGGTCACCGATCGCCTCCTCGATCTCCGACTGCCGGTCCCACCAGGTCTGCGGGTCGGTCATCGCCTCCAGCTCGGGGAGCCCGAGCAGCCGCCCGATGGTGGGCACGGGGTTCATCGCGATGGCCAGGTAACCGTCGCTCGTCGGGTAGATGCCGTAGGGAGCGGAGAGGAAGGCGTGGGCCGACCGGGGTCCCTTGCGGCGCACCTCCACCGACGGGTCGTTGAGCCGTGTGGTCAGCAGCTCGAACTCCAGGTCCAGCAGGGACTCCATCAGGCTCGTCTCGGTCAGCCCGCCCTTCCCGGTCCGGAACCGCCGGACCAGCAGGGCGGTGATGCCCTGGGCCAGGTGACAGCTGGCGAGGTGGTCGGCCACCGCGAGCCCGACGGGGACCGGCGGGTCATCGGCCGACCCGTTGAGCCAGGGCAGGCCGGCGATCGCCTGGGCGAGCAGGTCCTGTCCCGGGCGGTCCTGGAACGGGCCGACGCCGCCGTACCCGGTGACGCTGCCGTAGACGATGCTCGGGTTGAGCGCCCGGACGGAGTCGTAGTCGAGACCGATCCGCTCCATCACTCCCGGTCGGAAGTTCTGGACGATCACGTCGGCCTCCGCGACCAGTCCGCGTACGCGCTCGAGGTCGGCGGGATCCTTCAGGTCGGCCGCCACGCTCTCCTTGTTCCGGTTCATCGCGTGGAAGGAGAGGCTGTCGCCGTTCACCGTCCGCCCGGCGAAGGCCAGGCTCCGGCCCGCGTCTCCCCCGGCGGGTCGCTCGATCTTGATGACTCGGGCGCCCAGGTCCGCGAGCCTCAGTGCCGCCACGGGACCGGCCAGGAACTGGCTGAAGTCCAGGACCGTGACGCCCTCCAGGGGCAGGTCGGAGGCGCGGAGGCGGGTGCCACTCATCGGCGTTCCTTTCAGATGGTCGCGGGTCGGCGAGGCGGACCGGTGCGGGAAGGGGTGGTCACTGGTCATACGCCGGCGGCTCTCCGCCGCGGGCTGCGTCCGTGTACGCCGCCTCGACGACCGCCATGGTGCGGAAGACGTCCTCGACCCCGGTGGGCAGAGACGGAATCGACCCCTCGAGAAAGCGTTGGACCACGGCCATGGAGCCGATGAAGGCGTCGGGGAACCAGGACCCCTCGAACGGCACCGGCCGCCAGCCGTCATCGAGCCGATCGTCGGTGACCAGCTCGAGCGAGTCCTCGCCGCCGCGCGGGTAGTCCAGCAGCAGACCGAGCTGGGCACGGATGGCGCCGCGGGTGCCCTCCCACTTGACGAAGGACTCCTCGTGCCGGGGCCCGTAGTGGTGGTCGTGGTTGGTGGAGACGACAACCCTGATCGGTCGCTCGCCATAGCTCAGCGCGATGTCGGAGCGGCTGTTGGCGTGGGACTTCTCGGGGTGGCGCACGGTGACGGCGTGGACCCCGGTCGGGTCCCCCAGGAAGGAACGCACCAGATCCAGGTAGTGGACGCTGTGCATGTTGATCTCGAGCCGGTCCAGGTCGAGCACGTACGGGAACATCTCCCACGGGGTCCGCACCGAGACCCGGACCTCCAGGTCGTAGAGCTCCCCGATCGTGCCGGCAGCGATGAGCTCGCGGGCAGCGACGACGTACGGCGCGAACCGGAGCTGGGTGTTGACCGCCGCCACCAGTCCCTTGCGCCGGCACACCTCGCGGGTGCGGATCCCCTCGGCCAGGTGGTTTCCCAAGGGCTTCTGCAGCAGGACGGCAGCCCCGTCGGGCAGTTGCTCGAGGACCTCGACGTGCGCCTCGGGCGGAAGGGCGACGTCGTAGACGGCGTCGGCCGGAGCCGACCGGACCGCGTCCGCGACGCTCTCGTGCACGGCACGGATGCCATACCGTTCGGCGAGGTCCCGGGCCCGCTCGGGGACGAGGTCGGTGATGCTGGCGACCTCGAACCCCGCCTTCGCGTACGCCGGCAGGTGAGCGTCACGGACGATCCCGCCGGCGCCCACGAGCACGATCGGGCGCGGGGTCTTCGGCAGCTCGGCCGAGTAGCCAGGGTGCGGGTCGAGCTCCGGTGGTGGATGCGGGGCCATCAGCCCTTCACCGCCCCCATCGTCTCGCCCCGCATCAGGAACTTCTGCGCGCCGAGGAAGACGATCAGCAGCGGCAGCATCGAGATGAAGGTCGCCAGGGCCAGCTGCGGCATGTAGAGCTTCACGTCCAGCCCGGCGGCGACGGTCGGGTTGAACAGCGGACTGGCGCCGATCAGCTGCTGCAGCCCGACGGGGAGGGTCTGGTTGTTCTGGTTGGAGGAGAGCAGCGCCAGCGGCAGGAAGAAGTTGATCCAGTTGGCGACGAAGGCGAAGAAGCCGACCAGCACTGCGGCCTGACGGGAGATCGGGAGTGCGACCCGCCAGAAGATCGACACCTCGCCCAGACCGTCGATCCGGGCTGCCTCGACGAGCTCCTGGGGCATGGTGGTCATGAAGTGGATGTAGGCCAGGTAGACCCCGAACGGGAAGAAGCCCATGATCAGCCCGACCGGCCAGAGCTCGCCGACCGCGCCGATGGCGTTCACCTCGAGGAAGATCGGGATGACCAGCACGGTGTTCGGCATCACCATCGTGATCAGGGTGATCAGCAGGACTGCCCGGCGGGCGCGGAATCGGAGCCGGGCCAGCGCGTATCCCGCCGGCAGGGCGGCGAAGACCGCCAGCAGCGCGCCCCCGCCGGCCACGGCGAGCGTGTTGAGCAGCCAGCGGGTGTACAGCCCGCCGCCGTCGGGTCCGAAACCGTTGACCTGCGTCCAGCTGTACTGGACGTTGTCCCACGACATGTCGCCGAAGCCGAACGGCCCGCCGGCCCCGGATGCGACGCCCTCGTTGGAGCGGAACGCCATCGCGATGAAGCCGGTGATCGGCAGGATGAACATGCACGCGACGAACAGCATCGTGACGACGCGAGCGGTCTTGCCGACGCTCCAGTCGAACATGCCTCGCTTCGCCCCGGGCTCTCGGCGCCCGGCCACGGTGGTCTGGCTCATCGGTGCTCCTCCTCACCGAACAGGCCCGTCCGGAAGACGACCAGCAGGCCGATCCCCAGCGTGATCACGAGCAGGATCAGCGACATCGCGGCGGCTGCGGGGAAGTTGTAGTTGCTGAAGGCGAAGGCGTAGCCCAGCTGGGTGGGCGTCCAATGATCGTCCAGCGCGTTGCTGGCGACCTGGTCGAGCAGCTGTGGTTCGAGGAACAGCTGGAACCCGTAGGCGAGGTTCATCAGCACCGCGTACCCGATCCACGGCCGGATGATCGGCAGCTTGACGTGCCAGGCCAGCTGCCATTCGTTGGCACCGTCCAGCCGCGCCGCCTCGAGCGTCTCCTCCGAGATCCCGTTGAGGCCGCCGTTGACCACGATGACCCACTGACCGACGCCCTGGAAGAACATCATCGCGGCCAGGATGAACGGCAGATTCCCGGGGCCGGCGACCGCCTGCTTGATGGTGTCGACGCCCAGCGCCTGCCAGAAACCCTCGATCGGGGACTGGCTCGGGTTGAGCAGGTAGACCCAGAGCACGAGGTTGGCGACGCCTGCCAGAGCCCCGGGGATGTAGTAGACGAACCGCATCGACGACCCGAACCATCCGGGGCTGGCATGGACCAGCAGAGCCAGCCCGACGATGCCGATCGTCATGATCGGAAGCCAGACCACCAGGGTCGCGAAGATGTTCACGAACGTGTCGACGAACCGGTAGTCGGTCACGACGGTCCTGAAGCTGTCCACGCCCCCGAAGCCCCCGCTGGGGTCCAGCGGCGTCGGCGCCTTCTCCAGGGATGTCTTGATCGCGTACGCGACGGGGATGATGCCCGCGATCATCAGCAGGACGAGGTAGGGCGCCATCAGCACCCAGGCGCCACGCGTCTCGCTGGGCCGCGCGACGCGTCGCCGGGGGCGACGCCGCGCGCCCGGTTCAGGCGGCGAGGTGGCGACGTCCTCCATCAAGGCGGTCGACATGTTGCTCCTCCGATGTGTCCGGGCCACCGTGAGGCCCCGATGTGACTGGGATGGTGTCCCTTCGGCCCGGACGTGCCGGGCCGAAGGTGCTCGTGCGCGGTCGTGCTATTCGACCGTGTAGCCCATCGCCTTCGCCTGGCTGACCAGCTCGTCCCCGAAGGACGTCCAGGCCTGGTCGACGTCGCCTCCCGAGGCAAGAGCGGCGGCCATGGTCTCGGTCCACACCGCTCCGGTGTTGTAGAGCATGTAGGCGTGGCCGTCGACGACGTAGTCGTTGGCCTTCTTCATCGCCTCGAACGTGGCCTCGTTGTCGGCGAAGTAGTTGGCCTTGGCCTGCTTCTCCGCCCACGCGTCCTGCACGGGACCGTACGCCGGCAGACCGGTGGAGAGCTCGACCTGCCACCTCGGGTCGGTGGCGACGAACTCGGCGAACTTCAGGGTGTTCTCGAGCTGCTTGCCCGTGATGTGGTTCGAGACGCCCCAGAGGCCCCCGCCCTCGTTGCCGGTGGAGGGCTCGCTCTCACCGTCCCACGCGAGAGGTTCCACGGCGGTCATCTCACCGGCCGGGATCTTCCAGGTCTGGTTGAAGAGGTAGTCGCCCCACCACGCCGCGCCGGGGCTCATGACCAGGTCCTTGCCGACCTTGGCCGCGTCCGGATCGAAGATGCCGACGGTCGAGAGTGCCTTGCCCTCCAGCATCGTGCCGATCAGGTCCACCGCTCGGGTGCACGTGGCGTCGGCGGTGTCGATGTGGACGACGGTCTCGGACTGTCGGTCGTTGGTCGGGCAGCCGGACCCCCACAGATAGCGGTCCGGGGCGTACGCGTCGCCGGTGAAGCCGCTGATCTTGCCCGGGTGCTCCTTGGCGATCTGGACGGCCAGGTCGCCGTACTCCTCCCAGGTCGTCGGCGCCTCATAGCCGTTGGCGTCGAAGAAGGCCTTGTTGTACCAGAACACGTCAGGAGCCGCGTCGTTGCGCAGGCACCGGACCTGGCCGTCGATCTCGCAGGCGGCGTTGATCGAACCCTCGTAGCCGTCGAGCACGTCGGGCAGGTGGTCGGTCAGGTCGAGCGTGTAGTCGATCTGCGCGCCCGAGGCCCAGGCGATGTCGTCGTTGGACGGGAAGAAGATGGCGTCCGGCCAGCCCTGTCCGGCCTCGTTGAACTGGGCGAACTGCTGCTGGAGAGACTTGCCTCCGACGGTCCCGTCGATCTGGTTGATCTTGATGTCGATGTCGGGGTACGCCTTCTTGAAAGCGTTCGCGGCAGGCACTCGCGGCGGGTCGACCCAGACGGTGATCGCGCCACCGGAGTCGGTCTTCTCGCCCGCGGCATCATCTCCTCCGCCGGAGCCGCAGGCACTCAGTACCGCGGCTGTCAGCAAGGTCACGGCGGCCACCAAGGCCGCCCGGTGACGTGAACCGAGTGGATTTCGCTTCATGGACATGGCTCCTTCGACGATGTGTCCCGAGCGGGGTGCGGTGTGACGCAGACCACTGCTCAAACGTTAGAGCAGATCCCTGCGAGTGGTCAATCGTTTGAGTCGATCTTCCTTCGAGGCCTTGACGATCCGCGGCCGACGACGTCAAAGTGATCGGCGTCACTCAAACGATTGAGCAAGTCAAACGATTGATCTCACTGCGAGCCGACACCCACCCGACGGCGAGCCGGCTCGGGAAGAAGGACCATGCGTACCACTCGTTCACTGGTCACCTTGACGACACTGCTGACGATGCTGGCGACCCTGTTCGCCGCCTCCCCCGCGAATGCAGCCGACGGGACGCCCGCGGCATCGCGAACCACCTCCGCCTGGCTCCACGACGCCCTCCGGGTCGACACCTCGGACCTGCTGTCGCGCTCCGACCTCGTCCTCGCCACAGCACCGTGGCGCGCCGACCAGGCCGTGCCGCTCGGCAACGGCGAGCTCGGTGCCGGCGTCTGGGCAGCCAACGGCTGGACCGCCCAGCTGAATCGTGGCGACACCTTTCCGGAGCTGAAGTCGGCCGGCCAGCTGGTGCTGCCCGGCCTCTACGGCCTCTCCTCCGCCGAGGACTACCGCGGTCGCCTCTCGTTGCACGACGCGATTCTCACCCAGCGCGGCAACGGCATGACGGTGCGCAGCTACGTGCGCGCCGACTCCGACCAGCTCATCGTCGAGGTGGACGGTGCCGACCCCGACAAGCAGCAGACCGCCGAGCTCGGCCTGTGGGAGGGCCGTACGCCGACCGTTTGGGCCCACGGTGACACGGCTGTCGTCGCGGAGACCTTCACCGACGAGTCGAACGCCCGCTCCACCGGGCAGCTGGCCGCACTGACGGCCCAGGCACGCGATGTGCAAGCCGAGGTCGTCGACGAGCTCGGCGTACGACTGAAGTTCCGCCCGGGTGCTGACGGGAGATTCCGCATCGTGCTGGGCGTCCCGTCCTGGGCCGGCAAGGACATCGCCCGCGCGGCCGCGACCGCCACCCGGGTTCCGTCCCACCCGCAGCAGGACCACCTGGACGAGTGGCATCGTTACTGGGACGGCGCGGCGCCGATGCGCCTGGACAGCCCCGACGGTTCCGCCCGCTACTTCGAGGCGCTCCGGGCCATGCAGCTCTACGTCGCGAAGGCCTCCAGCGGCGGCGCGGTGCCGGCGAGCCACGGCGGCGTGACCAGCCTGTGGTCGTCGTACCGCGACGACATCCACTGGTCCTCGGACGCGTGGTGGCACTTCAACCTGCGGCAGCCGGTGTGGGCGAATCTGGGCGCCGACACCGCCGACCAGAACGCCCCGTACTTCGACCTCTACCTCGACCGGATCGAGGAGATGAAGGCGTGGACGAAGACGAACTGGCCGGAGGCCGACGGGATCTGCGTCCCCGAGTTCCTGGTGTACGACGGCACCGCCGAAGCATGCGTGAGCGCGATGGAGCCGTCATGGCTCAACCGCATCCTCTCGACCGGGGCCGAGCTGGTCGAGAACGTCCGTCTCCAGTCCGGATACACCGGCGACCGCGAGCTCCTGGACCGTGCCTATCCGCTGCTCGAGGGCGTCGCCGAGTTCTACCTCTCGGTCCTGGAGGAGGGCGACGACGGGCGGCTGCACCTGCACCACGTCAACGCGCTGGAGACGCAGTGGGACACGACCGACCCGACGCCCGACGTGGCGGGCATGCGCACGATCTTCCCGTTCCTGGCCGAGGTCACGAAGGAGCACGGGAACCTGCGTCTCGCCGAGCAGATCGAGGCGGCGATCCCCCGGCTTCCCGAGCTGCCGACGACGGTACGCGACGGCAAGGAGGTGATCGCCTGGTCCGCGACCGACGAGGAGGACCACAACACCCAGAACCCCGACCTCGAGGCGATCTGGCCGTGGCGAGTGGTCGGCGCAGAGGACCAGATCGCCCACGACACCTTCACGACGCGCGTGTTCGACCAGACCCGGGAGTGGGCCTCGGACGCCCAGCAGGCCGCATGGCTGCACCGCGCCGATGACATGGTCGACCTGCTCGAGCAGGGCACGAGCGACTTCCAGGTGTTCGACAACGGCTTCGCCGCACACAGCAAGAACCACGACCCGCTGCGCGGCGGTGGCTTCTACGACACCTGGAACGCGGTCGTCGCCTCCACGGTCCAGGACGCCCTCGTGCAGGACGACCACGGCACGGTGCGGATCGCGCCCTCGATCCCGGATGACTGGAGCGTGACCGGCGCCGTCCAGATCCCGGGTGGGCACCGGGTCGACGTCGAGATCCGGAACGGTGAGCCCACGCTCGTCGGCATCGAAGCCGGAAGCCAGGGCGGGATCGAGGTGGCGAACCCGTGGCCCAGTCAGCGGGTCGAGGTGCGGGACGCTCGCGGCCGGCTCGTCGAGCACGGTTCGGGAGGCGTCCTTCGGTTCGCCACCACCGAGGGCGCGTCCTACCGCATCGCGCCGGCCGGCGCGAGCTATCGCTTCGTCCCGCTCGGCGGCTCTGCCGCCCAGGCACCGCTGGAGCTGGGCTCCAGGACGTACGGCGTCGCGACCAGCACGCCCCAGGTCGTCAGCGACACCGTGAGCGTGCTCGCCCCGAGCAAGCTGCGGGCCATGTTGCGCGCGCAGGAAGGTGCGCCGATCTACGTCGATCGCGCGTACGTGGTCAGCGACCTGCCGGACGAGCTCGCCGAGACGGTCATGGTGAGGGGCGCCAACGACGACTCCAAGGTCGTCTCCGACGAGTACCTCACCCTGGAGATCTCCGAGCCCACCACGGTGTGGGTCGCGTTCGACGATCGCGGCGAGAACGTGTGGTGGCCGCAGTGGCTCACCGACGGCGGCTGGACCCGTACGTCGTCCACGGTGGGCACCACCGACCGGCAGATGGTGCTCTTCCGGAAGGAGGTGCCGGCCGGCACGCTCATGCTCGGCGGCAACTCGGGAGTCTCAGGTCAGGGCGGATCCAGCTACGTCACGTTCGTACGGGAGCCCTGAGCCCCGCGGCTGGGTCGTTTGAGAGCTCGGCGTCCGAGTTCTCAGACGGCCCGGCCCGGTGGCGCCGTGGACTCCCGCACGATGAGCTCCGGGGCGGGGTCGGTGATCATCTCGTCGGCCATCTCACCGGTCTCGATGCGGCGGACGACGCTGCGTACGGCCGCGCGGCCCATGTCGTAGAACTGCATCTTGACCGCGGTCAGCGGTGGCCAGGTGTTCTCAGCGGTCCAGGAGTCGTGCACGGTGGCCACGGACAGGTCCTCGGGGACACGGATCCCGTCGGCTCGGGCGGCCGCGAGGAGACCGATGGCGGCGTTGACGTTGGCGACCACGATCCCGGTGGGCCTCGGGTCCCGCTCCATCAGCCGCCGCAGGGCGGTGCGGCCGTTGTCGGCGGTGTAGCCGACCCGCGTCTCGTAGTCCTGCCGGACCGGTAGCCCGGCCTCGACAAGGGCCTCCTTGTAGCCGACTCGCCGTCGCTTCGCCGTGAACGACCGGGGAAGGCCGTTGGCGAAAGCGATCCTCTCGTGGCCGAGGTCGATCAGGTGCTGGGTGGCGATCCGGGCACCGGTGCGGTCGTCGAGGGCGACCGAGCCGACGTGTCCGGGGTAGGTGGAGTTGATCAGCACGATCGGAGCGCCCGAGGCCAACAGCTCCTCCATCCCCGCCGGCGCGACACCGTCGCCCACCTGGATGACCATGCCGTCCACACGTCCCTCGCCGATGAGCCGAGCGATCATCTCGCCGCCGGGACGTACGTCATCGGCGCGGCCGAGCAGCAGGGTGTAGCCCCTCGCGGCGGCCTCGTCCTCGGCCCCGTGCATGAGCTCGGTGAACAGGGCGTTGGTCAGATCGGGCACCACCAGACCGACCACCTGGGTTCGCGCCGACTTCAGGGCGCGACCGGCGAAGTTGGGGCGGTAGTGGAGGTCCTTGGCCGCCTGCACGATCCGCTCGCGGGTCGCCTCGCTCACCCGGGCCGACGGCGCGTCACTGAGCACCCGCGAGACAGCGGAGATCGAGACACCGGCAAGGGCTGCGACATCGCCGAGGGTGGCCATGGGCCGCAGCCTAGCTCTGCCCGGCAGCGGCGGCTTGGGACTCGGCGACTCCGGCGTGGCAGGAGCCGGTTGGCCGTCACCGGCCATGCGGGTCACCCCCGAGCGGGTCGGCTCCCTCGCTCAGGATGCCGTGCTCACCGAGCCGGGGTGCGCCCCGACGATGGCGGAGGATCTCGCCGTCGACGCGGATGGGGCTCCGCGTGGTCTTCAGGGTCACGGGCGTGCCGCCCGGTTCCGGGGCCGAGCGCTCGACCTCCTGGGTCATCTCGAGCGCGGCGAACTCCGGCGAGGCGAGCAGCTCCTCGAGAGTGAGCACCGGAGCCAGCCACCCGCTCGACCCGTCCTGCGCAGGCAGCGCGTCCAGCCAGGCGGCCGTGGTGTCACGTCCCAGCGCGGCGGCGATCAGGTCGTTCACCCGGTCGGAATGCTTCTCCCACTCCCCGGTGGCCGCGAGCTGGGTCAGCTCGGCGTCGCCCAGCGTGGTCGCGAGCAGGTCGAGGGGCGCGCCGGACAGCGCGGCGTAGCCGTCCTTGGTGGCGAAGATCCCGGTCGGGGTCCAGGCGGACATCGGACGGGGCGAGGCGGCCAGATCCTCGCCCTCGGGTCGCGTCAGAAGAGTCGCCTGCAGGTCGAGCATGCCCTCGAGCAGGCTGGTCTCCACGAGCCCGCCCCGGCCGGTCCTGGCCCGGCGTACGAGCAGTGCGGTCACGCCTTCGGCGAGGTGGCAGCTCATCAGGTGGTCCGCGAGGGAGAGCCCGACCGTCATCGGCCGGTCCGCGCCGGCGAGCCACGTCACTCCTGAGACCGCCTGGGCCAGGAGATCCTGGCCGGGTCGGCTCGCCCAAGGTCCGGTGTCGCCGTAGCCCGAGGCGCTCGCATAGACGAGCCCCGGATTGAGCTCGCGCACGCTCGCGTAGTCGAGGCCGATGCGTTCCATGACCCCGGGCCGAAAGTTCTCGATGATGACGTCGGCGCGAGCGACGAGGTCCTTCACCCGAGCCAGGTCCGCCGGGTCCTTGAGGTCGGCGACGACCGCCTCCTTGTTGCGGTTCATCGCGTGGAACGAGAGCGTGTCCCCCGCCGCCGAGCGACCTGCGAACGCGAGCGTCCGACCGATCTCGCCGGTGTATGGGCGCTCGACCTTGATCACCCGCGCGCCCAGATCAGCCAGTCGAAGCGCTGCGACCGGACCAGCCAGGAACTGGCTGAAGTCCAGGACCACGGTCCCGGCGAGAGGCAGATCCTCCGGTTGCATCGCCACTCCCCCATCGCGCGATCAATCGTTTGCGCAATAGTACGGCTCCGCCCGCATGGAGAGCAAGAAGTGCCGAGGCGTCGCCTGCGTCGGCCGAGGCGTCACGTACGTCGGCCGAGCCGGCAGGGCGCTGCCAGCTCGGCCGACGCGGCTGACCTCTCGGCCGACGCGGCTGACGCCTCGGCCGACGCGGCTGACGCCTCGGCTGAGGTCAGGTGTGCAGCGTGCCGTCCACGCGACGGGGTGTGCCGGTGTGTTCGTCGCGCAGCTCCTCGGGCAACAGCTCCTGCGGCGCGTCCTGCCACACCATCGGGCGCAGGAACCGGCGCACGGCGGTGACGCCGACCGAGGTGTGCAGGGTGTTGGTGGAGGGCCACGGTCCGCCGTGGTGCTGCGCCCACGAGACGCGTACGCCGGTGGGGAAGCCGTTGAAGACCAGGCGGCCGGCGATCGGGGCGACCGCCTCGACGAGTCGCCGGGTCAGCACGGACTCGTCGGTCTCGGAGTGGATGGAGGCGGTGAGCGATCCGGGCACCTGCCTCAATGCGGCGACGAGGTCGGCCTCGTTGGCGTACCTCACCACGACGGCAGCGGGGCCGAAGCACTCCTCGAGGATCTCCGGGAGTCCCGCCGAGCCGGTCACCAGGAGTCCCGCGGCGGCCCAGGCGGGCTCGCTCTGCTCCTGCGCCGTCACGGCGGCGGTGACGCCGGGCGCCGTCGCGAGGCGGACGAGGATCTCGCGGTAGGAGTCGGCGATGCCGACGTTGAGCAGCGGCTGCGCGACCGACCCGGCCAGGATCGCGGCCAGCTCGTCGACCAGCACGTCGCCGGCCTCCCCGGCCGACACGAACACGAGTCCTGGCTTGGTGCACAGCTGCCCGGCCGACCCGGTGATCGACGCGGCGAGACCCTCGGCGATGGCTGCACTGCGAGCCACCGCGGCGCCGGGGGTGACCACGAGCGGGTTGAGGCTGCCGAGCTCGCCATAGAACGGGATCGGATCGGGGCGCGCGTTGACCAGGTCGAGCAACGCCCGGCCACCGGCGGGCGAGCCCGTGAAGCCGACCGCCCTGATGAGCGGGTGGACGACCAGGTCGGCCCCGGCCTCTCGACCGTGGACCAGGCCGACCGTCCCGGGCGGCAGCCCGAGGTCCTCGACCGCGGCACGCAGCGCGTCGAAGGCGAGCTGGGAGGTCAGCGGGTGCGACTCGTGCGCCTTGACCACGACCGGGCACCCGGCCGCGACCGCGGACGCGGTGTCACCGCCCGGCACCGAGAAGGCGAGCGGGAAGTTGCTGGCCCCAAAGACGGCGACCGGGCCGAGCGGCACGAGCATGCGGCGTACGTCGGGCGCGGGCCCGAGCGGCGTCTGGCCCGCGTGGTCGATCGCGGCCTCGAGGAAGCTGCCCTCCCGGACGGCCTCGGCGAAGAGGCGCAGCTGGAAGCTGGTGCGGCCGACCTCGCCCTCGAGACGCGGCCGGGGCAGCCCGGTCTCGGACATCGCGGACTCGACGAGCCGGGCGCGGCTCTCCTCGAGCCGGTCCGCCATCGCCTCGAGCAGGCGGGCACGCCCCTCGCGACCCAGCGCTGTCAGCGCCGGCACGGCGGCCTGCGCCTCCGTGACGACCCGGTCGACCTCCTCGGTGGTGGTGGCTCGCAGTCCGGTCGGGGTCTCCTCGCCGGTGGCGGGGTTTCGGGAGGACAGGACGGTCACAGCAGCTTCCTTCCGGCGAGGTTGCGCATCAGGTCGGCGACGCCGAAGGCCCACGGCGTGCACTCCTCGCTCGCCCTGACGCGGTTGACGAGGGTGCCGAGCTCGGGCGCGGAGATCCGGACGACGTCGCCCGAGTGGTGGGTGAACCCCATGCCGGGCTCGTCCCGGTCGTCGGAGGGCGCGAACATGGTGCCGAGCAGCAGCACAGCGCCGTCGGGGTACTGGTGGTGCGGGCCGATCAGCTGGCGAACCAGATCCGCGGGGTCGCGGCTGATCGCGCGCATCGACGAGGTGCCCACCATCTCGAAGTCGTCCTCGCCACGCACCTCGAGCGAGACCGTCATCGCGCGCACATGGTCGAGGGTGAAGCCGTCGTCGAAGAGCCGTACGAACGGGCCGATGGCACAGGCGGCGTTGTTGTCCTTGGCCTTGGGCAGCAGGAGCGCCGAGCGGCCCTCGACGTCGCGCAGGTTGACGTCGTTGCCGAGGGTGGCGCCGACAATCCGGCCGTCGGAGGCGACAACCAGCGCCACCTCGGGCTCGGGGTTGTTCCAGCGCGACGCGGCCAGCACCCCGACCTCGGTGGCGGTGCCGACCGCGGACAGCGGCTGGGCCTTGGTGAAGATCTCGGCGTCCGGTCCGATGCCGACCTCGAGGTACTGGCTCCACATGCCGCGCTCGCGCAGCACCTCCTTGAGCCGCTGCGCCTCCGGCGAGCCGGGGACCAGCTCGTCGAGCCCGCCGCCGATCGCCGCGGTGATCTCGGCGCGTACCGTGGCCGCGGCATCGGCCTCGCCCCGAGCACGTTCCTCGATGAGCCGCTCCAGCATCGAGACCACGAAGGTCACCCCGGCGGCCTTGACCGCCTGCAGGTCGACCGGCGCGAGCAGCCAGGGACGGACGGGGTCGTGGCCCTCCGGCGGTGTGTTGGCGAGCAGGTCGGCCACCGTGGCCAGCGGCTCGCCGGGCACGTCGGCGACCGCGGCGGCGGGGTCGGTCTGCTCGCAGAGGTCGCGCACCGTCGGGAACCTCCCGCTCACGTCGTACGCCGTGCCGTCCCGCACCACGACGACGCTCGGGCCTCCTGCTTCCGGGTCCCAGATACGCCCCACGAGCGTCGGGACGGCGCCATCGGTGGGCAGGGTGGCGGCCAGGTCGGGCGCCCAATCGGTGGTGACGGTCATCGGTGGTCCTCAGGTCAGGCTCGGACGAATCGGGGTGCGCGCTTCTCGGCGAACGCCGCGCGGCCCTCGGCGGCGTCGGCGGTCGCGAAGCAGACGGTCTGGATGTCGCGCTCGTAGGTGACCGCCTGCTCCAGAGGCATGTTGGCGGCGGCGGCCAGGTTGGCCTTGGCGGTCTCGACGGCGATGGGCGCGCGGCTCGCGATCGTCTCGGCGAGCTCGAGGGCGCGCGGCAGGAGGGCGTCCGGCTCGAGCACGTCGCTGACCAGGCCCCAGGCGAGCGCCTGCTGCGCGTCGATCGGATCTCCGGTCATCAGCATCACCGCCGCGTTGCTCGGGCCGATCGAGCGGGCCAGCAGCGCCGACATCCCGCCGCCGCCGATCCAGCCGAGCTTCACCTCGGCGGCGGCGAGCTTCGCGGTGGTCGACGCCAGCCGGATGTCGCAGATCAGCGCGGTCTCCAGGCCGCCGCCGAGGGCGTACCCGTTGACGGCGGCGATGATCGGCTTGCGCAGCACCTTGAGCGAGTCGCAGTAGTCCTCCCGGTTGCGGAATGCCCACGGACTGGCGTACTTGTCGAGCTCGGCGATGTCCGAGCCCGCGCAGAAGGCGCGGTCGCCGGCGCCGGTGAGCACCACGACGCGGATCTCGTCGGTGTCGTTGCACCAGCGCGCCAGCGCGACGAGCGCATCGGACATCTCCTGGGTGACGGCGTTGAGCTTGGCGGGCCGGTTGAGGGTGATCACGCCGACGTGGCCGCGCTGCTCGAACAGCACCTCCGGGCAGGTCGACTCGGGTGCGGTCATCGGGCAGCTCCTTGCGGTTCGTGCGGCAGGGTGGCCAGGTGGCGGTCGTCGATCCGAGCGAGGGCGGCGGCGGTGCTGACCGAGCCGGCCAGGGCCTCGCGCACGACCTCGGCGGCCTCGGTCTGGAACGTCACGTAGCCCGGATGACGGGGCCGGACCCACGCCCGTTCGACCGTCTCCAGGGTGCCTCGGTAGAAGTCGCCCACCGGCTCGTTCACCGCCGGCGAGGTCCACGCGGCGCGTGCGGACGGCTGGCCGGCGTGCGCCGGGATGAAGTCCTGCTGCACCGGCGCTGACATGAGGTGGCGTACGTGGTCGAGCAGCTCGGGCGTGACCTGGCACCGTGTCGTGAGGGCCAGGCCGGTCCCGCCGAGGGTCGAGCCGGGCCGCGTACCGGGCGCCAGCGTGGGCGCGTCGGTGAAGCGCACCGGCTGGTCGAGCGTGGTGTCAGCGTAGGTGACGTAGCCGTAGACGAGCGGCACGTGGGCGATCGTGTCGCCCTCGGTCATCTCGGCGAGCAGGCCGATCGGGTCGAGGTCCAGGGTGTGGCGCGGCGCCCGCGCGGCCAGGTCGGCCATCAGCTCGAGGGCCTGCCGTCCGACCTCGTCGGAGACGAAACGCTCGGCTCCCCCGGGCTCCTCCCCCAGCGCGACGCAGACCGAGGCGAAGGTCAGGAGCGCGTGCGGGCCCGCGACCGAGAGCGCGACCGGCGCCCGCCGGGACAGCGCGACGACCTCCGCCCACAGCCGCGGCACGGCGACGTCCGCGAGGCCCGTGCGTGTCGCGGCGACCTGCGTCGCGGCGTCGAGAGGAACCGCCCACAGCCGTCCGTCCATGACGTACGACGCCAGGCTGGGCCCCACCGCCGCGTCCGCCCACGCCGACACCTGCTCGTGACCGACGAGGTCGTCGAACGACTGCAGGCAGCCGCGTGCGAGGGCGTCGCCGAGGTGGGGATGGTCGAGGACGACGAGGTCATAGTCGGCGGCGATCTCCTCGATCGGGGTCGACTCGAATCCGCTGAGCGGGTGGACGTCCCAGGTCAGGTCCAGGTCGCTCGCCTCGGCCGCCGCGACCAGAGCATCCCGGCCGCGCGGGTGGTCCCAGGTCAGGCCGCGGAAGGTCGGCAGGGTCATCGGACCGGCTGCTCGGGACGGGTCTCGGCGACCACGCCGTCGGCGGTCAGAGCCGCGATCTCCTCGCCGGTGAAGCCGGCCTCCGCGAGCAGCTCTCCGGTGTGCTCCCCGACCAGGGGAGCGCCCCGCTCGATCGAGGCCGGCGTGCGGGAGAAGGCGTACGGGAACCCGGGGGTCGTGACCCGGCCCTCGGTGGGGTGGTCGTACTCGACGAAGGTCCCGTTGTGCTTGATCTGCGGGTCCTCGACCAGGGCCGCGTAGTCCTGGACCGGGCCGCACCAGATGCCGGCGGCACCGAGGGCGTCGAGCCACTCGGCCGTCGTACGCAGCACCAGCCTGTCCGCGGTGCGGCGGTGGACCTCGTCCCGGTGGCTCCAGCCGTGCACCTCCGAGCTCATCTCGGCGAACGCGGGCTCGTCGATGACCTTGCCCAGCGTCGGCAGGTCGGGCATGGCGAGGGCGAGGAAGCCGTCCGCCGTCTTGAACGTGCCGTAGGGCGCCCGGATGTAGACGTGCGCGTGCGGCTCCGCGCTGCGCTGCTGGGGCACCTTGCCGGCCACGAACACCGACAGCTCCTGCATCTGCAGGGTGGTGATCGCGTCCAGCATGTTCACCTTCACCAGCTGCCCCGCGCCCGTACGCTCGCGATGCAGCAGCGCCGCCAAGACGGCCTCGAACGCGGTGGACGCGGTGACTGCGTCGACGAGGTACTGCCCCGCCGGCTGCGGCGGCTCGCCGTGGCGACCGGTCGAGAGCATCGCGCCGCTGCGGGCCTGCAGCAGCAGGTCCTGCCCGGGCTGGTCGACGTCGGGGCCGTCCTCGCCGTAGCCGGACATCGAGACGTAGACCAGGCGCGGGTTGATCGCCGAGAGCGTCGCGTAGTCGACGCCGAGCCGTTCGGCCACGCCTGGGCGGTAGTTCTGGAGGAACACATCGGCCGTCTCGACCATCCGCAGCAGCACCTGCTTGCCGGCGTCGGTCTTGAGGTCGACGGCCAGCGAGCGCTTGTTGCGGTTGAGGGAGAGGAAGGAGACGTTGATCTGGTTGCCCTGCGCGCCTCCGGCCGCGGCGTGGCGCTGCCACTCGCCGGTCACCGGCTCGACCTTGACGACGTCGGCGCCCAGGTCACCCAGCCGCTGAGCGGCGAACGGGCCGGCCATGGCGATCGAGCAGTCGAGGACGCGGTAGCCCTCGAGGATGCGGGGTGTGGTGGTCATCGGTTCGGGACTTCCTTGCCTGGGTGGGTTGGCGGGTCAGTCGGGCTGGTCGCCGAGTGCGCGGATCGCGGCGCGGGAGGCCCGGACGTCCTCCGCGCCGTCGAGCACGCGGATCGTGGTGGTGTAGCTGCGCGAGTCGCCGTGCTCGAGCCAGGTCATCGAACGGTCCTCGCGGGCGGCGGCGTCGCCGGCGACCGCGTGCGTCGAGGGCTCCAGCCCGATGGCGTACTGGCCGCTGCGGAGGTTCTGCCACTCGAAGAAGTGCGGCATCGTGGCGGAGTCCCAGGAGACCTCCACGCCGAGGGTCTCGTCGCCGCGGACCAGTGCGACCCGGTGCCGCCCGTCGCCCTCGGCGACGAGAGTGTGCTCGTGGACCTGCTCGACGAACCGGGGCTGCGGCTCGGGGAGGGTGCGGTAGGAGACGCCCTGCTCGGCGACCGAGTCCGAGCACCACGGGGTCTCGCTGATCGCGGCGACGAACTCGGTGCCCGCATCGACCAGCGGCCAGCCGAAGTTGAGGTGGTAGAGGAACATGTGAGGTGTCGGGTCGAAGCCGAGGTTGTCGACGACGTCGTGGAGGCGGATCTCGAGCCCGTCGAAGTCGGCCTCGATCGTGCGGGTCAGGCGCAGGTGCTCACCGAAGGACGTCGCCTGGACGACCTCGCCCCGCACCCGCAGCACGCAACGGTCGCCGTCCCACACCTCGCCGGCCTCGAGCAGGCGGCCCGGGATCGCGGTGAGCCGGCCGTGCAGGCCGTGGTTGACCGTCTGCTTGGGCGGATAGTTGTACGCCGTCGCGTCCACGTCGCCGCCGAAGAGGGTGTGGTCGAGGCCGCCGGAGACCAGCAGGCCGTCGAGGGCGCGCAGCCAGGACAGACCGCCCTCGTCGTGGTGCTCGTGCAGGCCCGGATGGCGGAAGCCGTTGCCGCTGCGCCACCCGAAGGGGACACCCCGCAGCCGGGCCGCGCCTAGGTCGAGCGCCCGATCGACCAGGACCTCGAGCTCGAGCCCGGCCGAGGTGCGCAGCTGCACCGCACGTACGCCGCGCTCGGAGCCGTTGTCGAGGACGACCTGGCGTACTCCCGCGACGGACTCGGTGTCGCCGGTGCGCTCGCGCAGCTCCCGCGGCGTGAGTCGGTGTCCGAAGATGTCCAGCTTGTTGTCGAGATCGCTCATTGCATGTTCCATCCGCCGTCGACGTTCAGGGTCTGCCCGGTCATGAAGGACGCGTCGGGACCGACCAGGAAGGCGACCACCGCCGCCAGCTCGGCGGGCCGGCCACGCCGCTTGAGGGACTGGTGGTCCAGCACGTGGGCCGTGTAGGCCTCGGGATCCTCGTGGATCTCCTCGGCCTTGGTCGGGAAGGCACCCGGGGCGACCGCGTTCACGCGGATGCCCTGCGGGCCGAGCTCGCGCGCGAGCGCCCGGGTCAGCGCCACCGCCGCTCCCTTGGTCGAGACATAGCTGGCGAGCTTGTCCCAGCCGCCGGAGAAGGTGATCGAGCCGATGTTGACGATCGAGCCACTCCCCCGCGGCGCCATCAGCCGGGCCGCTGCCTGCGCGGCGACGAAGTAGGCCCGCTGGTTGACCGCCACCACGTCGTCGTACTCGCTGACCGGGATGTCCAGGAACGGCGTGGCCGGATAGATCGCGGCGTTGTTGAGCAGCACCTCGAGCGGCCCCAGCTCGCGCTCGGCCTCCTCCAGGGCGGCCACCACGGCATCGGCGTCGCGGACGTCAACAGGCAGGGTGGCCTGCCGGGCTCCCGTCGCCTCGACCTCGGCGGCCGTGGTGGTCAGTGCGTCACCCGGCAGGTCGAGCAGGGCGAGCGAGAAGCCCTCCCGCCCGAGGCGTAGGGCGCTGGCGCGGCCGAGCGAGCCACCCGCTCCGGTCACCACGGCACAACCGCGGGTCGGGGTCTGGGACGTCATCTGGCTGGTCCTTTCGTGGGTGGAGCGAGTCAACGTGGGGAGGCACCCGGGGAGCGCGGGTGAAGCGACGGCTTGCGGACGAGCCGGCGACCGGCTCGCTCCGGACGTACGTGGGGGCCGCCGTGGCGTCCCCAGTCGGCGGCCTCGTTCATGTGCTCGATCGCCGCCTCGTCGACGACCAGGCCGAGACCGGGGAGGTCGCCGAGCACCAGGTGCCCGTCCTCGATCTCCTGGTCGGACTCGATACCGAAGGGCAGGTGCAGGTCCTGCACCTCCAGCGAGAGGTGGTTGGGAACGACCGTGGCTGCGTGGGCGATCGGGTTGGCGTTGTAGCCGACCGGGCTCACCGGCAGGTCGAAGGCGAGCGCGAGGGCGGCCACGCGCAGGAAGTGACTGATCCCCCAGACGCTGCCGGTCTGCACGACGTCGACCGCGTTGGCCTGCAGCAGCGGCCGGAACTGCTCGAGCCCGGTGAGGTTCTCCCCGGTCGCGACGGCCGCACGCACCGACTGGGAGACGCGAGTCAGGCCATCGACGTCCCACCGGCGCACCGGCTCCTCGACCCAGGCGAGGTCGACCGACTCCTCGAGGCGGCCGATGTGGCGTACGGCCTCCTTGCGCGACCAGGACTCGTTGGCGTCGAGCATCAGCGCCGGCGCGGCACCCGTCCGGTCGTGGAAGACGTCGCTGACGAGGTGGAGGCGCCGCAGATCGGCTTCGACATCGAGCCCGCCCTTGATCTTGACGGCCGTGAAGCCGTGGTCGGCGAACCGGGTCTGGAGGGCGGCGAGCTCGTCGTCGGTCAACGGACCGTCCAGGCCGGAGGCGTACGCCGGCACGATCCGGTCGCGTCCGCCGAGCAGGCGCCACAGCGGTTGGCCTGCCGCCTTGGCCTTGAGATCCCACAGCGCCATGTCGAGTGCTCCGATCGCTCCGAACACCGCACCGCCGTGCCCGGACTTGAAGACCCACGACAGCATCCGGTCGTAGAGCGCCTGCACGGCGATCGGGTCCTCGCCCTCCAGAGCGGGGAAGACGACGTCGAGGCCCTGGTGGTGGCCGAGGCCGATGCCCTCCAGTCCCGAGTCGGTGGTGAGCACGACGATCGGAACGACTGTCTTGCCCGATCCGACAGCGCCGTTGACGTCGCCGATGGGACGACCCCAGTCGTGCACGGTCGTCAGCGTGCGATAGCCCGTGATGCGCATGGTTCGGCGGCCCCTTTAACTCTTTCATGGAGTCCGTGAATCATCAGACATCATTTGTCTGTTGTCAACTGTATGCTGTCTGCAGGCAGAAGTGATCACCGGTGCTCAGGGAGCACCGGTGATCGATGGGCGCGACGGTCAGATGGCGATCTCCGGACGCACCCGCTTGGGCGTCCAGACTCGTTGCCGGCGAGCGCCGTAGCTGGTCAGCAGCAGCGCGCCGACGAGGAAGGCAGTCAGGACGAGGGCGTCGGCGACGACCCGCCCGGAGAGCCCGCCGTACATGAGCTGGCGCAGCCCGTCGACGGCGTAGCTCATCGGCAGTATGTGGTGGAGCCAGTGCAGCGGCTCGGGAATGGTCTGCCAGGGGAACGTGCCGCCGGCGGTGACGAGCTGGACGACCATCAGGACCAGGCCGAGGAACTGGCCCGGCGCGCCGAGGAGCGCGTTGAGCATGTGCACGATCGCGATGAAGGTCGCGGAGGTGAGCAGCAGGAACCCCAACGTGCCGAGCCAGTTCACCGGCGTGATGTCGACGGCGAGACCGACGACCACGAGCACGACGACCATCTGCGCGACGCCGATGAGCGCCGGGGTGAGCCAGCCGCCCAGGGCCACCCTCAGCGGGGTCTGGTTGGCGGCCAGCGCGCGGGTCGAGATCGGCCGGACGAGCAGGAAGAGGACGTACCCGCCGATCCATGCGCCCAGGGCGAGGAAGAACGGCGCCAGCCCGGCTCCGTAGGAGGATGCCTTCGCCTCGGAGACCGAGTCGATGGCGACCGGGTCGGCGATCGTCGAGGCGATCCGGTCGCGCAGCTCCTCGTTGGTGGCGGGTGCCTGCGCGGCGCCGTCCTGCAGTCCCTTCTTCAGGTCGCCGGCGCCGGTGGCGAGCTGGGCGGCACCGTCATGCAGCTTGGTCGCTCCGGTGCTGAGCTCGCCGGCACCATCAGCAGCCGAGGAGATCCCGGCCACGAGATCGGGCATCGCTTCGGCCAGCTGCTCGTTGCCGTCGGCCACCTGGTCCGCACCGGTGGCGAGCTGGTCGAGCTGACCGGAGACGTCGCCGACGCGCTGGTCGACGCGGTCGAGCGGGGCGGAGCCGCGGTCGTAGATGGCCAGCACCTCGGCTCGTTGCTGCTCATCGAGCCCCTGCGCCTGGAGCCGGGCGTCGAGGTCGTCCCGATTCGACTCGTAGGCGGCGACGGCGTCATCGACTGCGGTCGCGGCCCGTTGCCCGGTGGCGGCGATCTCGCCGTTGGCGTCGGCGACCTTGCGGGCGCCGGTGGCGAGCTCGCGCGTCTTGGTGGGCAGGTCGGTGACCTTGCCCTCGATGGTGTTCAGGCCGTTCTCGAGGTCCCCTGCTCCGGTGGCCAGCTTCCCGGCTCCGTCGCGCAGCGTGACCGCGCCCTTCTCCAGCTTCGCGGCGCCGTCGGCGGCCTTCACCAGACCCGAGCGGAGGTCGGAGATGCCGAGCAGGAAGTTGGCCGCGGCCTGCTCGGAGACCTCGCTGGCGATGGCGTCGCGGACCTTGTCGGTGACGTTGGTCGCGATCGTGGTGGACAGGTAGGAGTTGGCGTCGTTGGTGATGACCTGGATCTGCGCCTGCTCCGGGTCGAGCCGCTCCGCACCGGTCAGCGTCCGGGAGAACCCCTCCGGGATCCGCAGGGCGAAGTAGTAGTCGCCTTCACGGACGCCCTCCTCCGCCTCGGCCGCAGAGGTCTCCGACCAGTCGAAGTCGCCCGACTTCAGGAGCTTGTCGGCGACATCGCGCCCGGCCTCGATCTTCGTGCCGTCGGTCGTGGTGGCCCCGGTGTCCTCCACGATGAGCGCCGCCGGGAGCTCGTCGAAGTGAGCGTACGGATCGTGGTTGGCGTAGAGGTAGAGCCCGGCGTAGAGCGTGGGGACGAGGACGAGCGCCACGATGACGAGCTTCGCCAGCCGCCCGGCCGTGATCCGGCGCAGCTCGGTCAGGGCGATACGCAGCGAGTTCATGCTTCCTCCGTCGGACCGATGGTGAACGTACGCACGCCGGCGGGGATGGTGACCGCACGACTCGCGGTGACGAGGACGCCGGGCCGGCTCTCGGAGCCGGCGAGGTCGCTGGCGATGTCCAGCCACTGTGCGACCGGCAGGCCGAGGCGTTCAGGGTAGGTGAGGACGAGGAAGCGGGTGCCTGGCCGCAGCAGCGCCATCCGGGAGAGGATCTCCAGGCGCGGCACGGGCGGGACCGCCTGCGTGGTGATGCCGGTCGCGAGGTCGTACTCCCCCAGCCAGCCGTCGATGGCCGCAGCGCTCGGCTTGTGCTTCGCCATGGCGAGCTCCTCGCCCAGGATCGTGCGGAACGGCACCACCTCGTCGGGCTCGGAGACCCCCGGCACGTCGATCAGCGCCACCGCGGCCTGCAGGACCCGAGGCGACGCGTCCCCGTCCAGCTCCACCCTTCCCGCGTCCAGCCGGAGCCGCCCGGCGAGCGCCAGAGCCAGCGACGTGTGCCCACCTCCCGGCGGGCCGACAGCCACCGCGACCTCTCCCCCGTGCAACGTCAGCGACGTGGTCGGGAGCAGGTCCCGAGCCCCCTGCTGAACCCGCATCCCGAGGGCTCGCAGCCTCGTCTTCTCCTCGTCGACCGCGTCCTCGCTCATGGCCAAACCCTGTCACCAAATGTCGGCAAAGACCGTCAGGCACAACGATCCCGCCGCAGCCGCACCGAGAACGTCGTACCGTGATTTCAGCCGTACGACGCGAACGGAGGTTCCCGCGATGCCCGATGTGGACGTGGTCGTGGTGGGAGCCGGCCTGGCGGGCCTGAGCGCAGCCGACAAGCTCACCGGCGCCGGCAGGTCCGTGCTGGTGCTGGAAGCCAGGGACCGGGTCGGCGGTCGCACCGAGGGCGGGATCCTCGAGGGGCACCCGATCGAGCTCGGCGGCACCTGGATCGGCGAGGGCCACACCGAGATGTACCGGCTCGTCGACGAGCTGGGCCTGGAGACCTTCCCGACCTGGAACGACGCCGGCGAGCTGCTCCTCGAACTCGGCGGCAAGCAGACCCGGCTCGGTCCGCAGAAGGGGGCCACACCCAAGTTCAACCCGATCGCCCTGGCCGACCTCGTCCAGGGCCTGGCCCGCTACGAAAGGCTCGCGCGCAGCGTCGACGTCGAGCGGCCGTGGGCCCACCCCAAGGCCGCGCTGCTGGACGGGCAGACCTTCGAGTCATGGATCCGTCGCAACCTGAGGACGCCCACCGGTCGTTCCTACTTCCGCGTGCTGGCCGAGGCTCTCTACTCGGCCGACGCAGCCGACCTCTCCCTGCTGCACACGCTCTTCTACACGATCAGCAACGGCGATCTCGAGACGCTCGCCTCAACCGACAGCGGAGCCCAGAAGGACCGCGTCGTCGGTGGATCGGTGCTGGTCTCACAGCGCCTCGCCGAAGGCCAGGACGTACGGTTCCGGTCGCCCGTGGCCCGGATCGTCCAGACCGGCGAGACTGCCAGCGCCATCACCCGCGATGGCGAGACCCACACGGCGCGACACGTCCTCGTCACCCTGCCTCCGACCCTCGCCGGACGGCTCGACTACGACCCGATCCTTCCCGCCGGCCGCGACCAGCTCACCCAGCGCGTGCCGGCCGGGACGGTCGTGAAGTGCTTCGCGGCGTACCCGAAGCCGTTCTGGCGCGAGCGGGGGCTCAACGGCCAGGCGTTCACCGACCGAGGCCCGGTCAAGATCACCTTCGACGTCTCCCCTCCCGGCGCGAAGGTCGGCATCCTGATCGGCTTCGTCGAGGCAGGCGACGCGCGACGTTGGCAGAGCCTTCCCGAAAACGAGCGCCGCCGCGGCGTCATCGACTGCTTCGTCCGCTATTTCGGGAGCGAGGCAGCCACCCCGATCTCGTACGTCGAGAAGGACTGGAGCGCCGAGGAGTTCACCCGCGGCTGCTACGGCGCCGGCTTCGGACCCGGTGTCTGGACGAACTACGGACCCATCCTGCGCGAGCCCGTCGGACGGATCCACTGGGCCGGCGCGGAGTACGCCACCGAATGGAGCGGCTACATGGAGGGAGCCGTCCGCTCGGGCCGACGGACCGCCGACGAGATGCTCGCAGCACTGGCGTGACCGCCGCGGTCGGCGCCTCTGCGTTGAGCATTGTTCGTCCTGAAGACGCCTCGACCAGGGTCCGGATCTCTAGCGTATGTCGGGCACATTTCCATCTGCCGAGACTCCAGAAGGACTCCACCATGGATCGTCGCAACTTCCTACGTGCCGCCGTTGTCGGCGCTGGAACCGTCGCCTTCGGGTTCAGCGTCACTCGTCCCGCCATCGCCTACCCGGCCAAGACCGGGCCGAGCCCCTATGGCGCTCTCCTGGGCGCCGATGCCAACGGCATCATGCTGCCGGCAGGGTTCACCAGCCGGGTGGTCGCCCGCTCGACAAGGACTGTCGCGAACACCGGGTACACCTGGCACAGCGCCCCGGACGGCGGCGTCTGCTTCGCCGACGGAACCGGCTGGATCTACGTCTCAAACTCGGAGATGAGCAGCGGCGGCGGAGGCGCGAGCGCCCTCAAGTTCGACAGCAACGCGAACATCACCAGCGCCTACCGGATCCTCGGCAACACAACCCGAAACTGCGCGGGTGGACCGACGCCGTGGAACACCTGGATCTCGTGCGAGGAGCACGACACGGGCTACAGCTGGGAGACCGACCCGTGGGGCGTCAAGCCCGCCGTCCGTCGGGCCGCGATGGGCCGCTTCACGCACGAGGCCGCAGCCTGCGACCCGGTCCGCAAGGTCGTCTACCAGACCGAGGACAAGAGCGACGGCGGCTTCTACCGCTTCGTCCCGACCACCTGGGGAGACCTGTCCGCCGGGAAGCTGCAGGTGCTCACCACGAGCCTCACCTGGGCCGATGTCCCCGACCCCGACGGCTCACCCACGCCCACGCGCGACCAGGTGTCGAACATGAAGCTGTTCAACGGCGGCGAAGGCGCCTACTACCGCAACGACATCTGCTACTTCACCACCAAGGGCGACAACAAGGTGTGGGCCTACAACGCCGCCGCCAACACCCTCGACGTGGTCTACGACGACAACCTGACCAGCAACCCACCGCTCACCGGCGTCGACAACCTCACCGGCGCCGGGGCAGGAGACCTCTACGTCGCCGAGGACGGCGGCAACATGGAGATCTGCATCATCACGTCCGACGACGTCGTGGCCCCGTTCCTCCGCGTCACCGGGCAGAGCTCGTCGGAGCTGTGCGGCGTGGCGTTCAACCCGGCCGGCAACCGCATGTACTTCTCCTCCCAGCGAGGCACGAGCGGCTCGTCCAGCGGCGGCATCACCTACGAGATCAGCGGCCCCTTCCGCGCGTAGCCGGGGCCGCGACAGACGGACCTGAAAAGATCCCGGCCCAGCGGCAACCCTTTGCAGTGCCTGTGACCACTAGGAAGCGGATCCAGGTCATCCAGTCGCCTGGATCCGCCTTCCTCCGGGAACGACACGCAAGGAGTACATCCCCCCATGAACAACCCCACGTACCGCGCGCGCCGCGGGCGTCACCGCCGGCGCTGGACCGCCGCCGGTCTGCTGGTCGGCGTGCCCGCCATCGTCGTGCCGTACCTCCTGTTCGCGCAGGAGGGGTCGCAGACCGCGACGGTCGACGGCAGCGCCTACGACCAGCAGGTTTCCGTGCGCAGTGGCAAGGTGCTCGACGCCAACGGCTCCTCCACCGCCGGCGGCACCCGTATCCAGCAGCGGAAGCTGGTGAAGTCGGCCCAGCCCAAGACGGCCGGGTCCGGACCGTACAGGTGGAAGAACACCCAGGTGGTGGGCGGCGGTTACGTCACCGGGCTGGTATTCAACCCGCGGGAGAAGGGCCTGCTGTACGCCCGCACCGACATGGGCGGCGCCTACCGCTGGGACGTGGCGGCCAAGCACTGGATCCCGCTGACCGACTGGGTCGGTGAGAAGGACTGGAACCTGCTGGGCATCGACTCGGTGGCCACCGACCCTGTCGACCCCAAGCGGCTCTACCTCGCGGCGGGGACCTACACCAACGAGTGGGCCGGCAACGGCGCGCTTCTGCGCTCCACGAACCGGGGCCGCACCTTCAAGCGCACCCCTCTGCCCTTCAAGCTGGGCGCCAACGAGGACGGCCGCGGGGCGGGCGAACGGCTGGTGATCAACCCCAAGGACAACGGGACCCTGCTGCTGGGCACCCGCAAGAACGGCCTGTGGCGCAGCACCGACCGCGGCGTGACATGGCGTCAGGTCTCCTCGTTCCCCGTCAAGGACGGGGCGAGCAGCGGCGTGGGCATCTCCTTCGTGACGTACGACCCGAAGAACAGCAAGACGATCTACGTCGGCGTCGCCGACAAGTCCACCTCCCTGTACCGCTCCACCGACGGCGGCAGCACCTGGCAGGCCGTCCCCGGGCAGCCCACCGGCCAGATGCCACAGCACGGAGTGCTCTCCGGTAACGGCTCGCTGTACCTGACGTACACCGATGTCGTCGGACCCAACGGCGTCACCGCGGGCTCGGTGTGGAAGTACATGCCCGCCAGCGGGGCGTGGAAGAACGTCTCGCCGTCCCAGGGCGGTTACGGGTTCTCCGGTCTGGCCGTCGACCCGCGGAAGCCGTCCACGGTGATGGTCACCACCCTCGACCGCTGGTGGCCCGAGGACGAGATCTACCGGAGCACCGACGGCGGCGCGCACTGGAAGGCACTGGCCGACAAGTCGAAGCGGAACGCCTCCGGCGCTCCGTACGTCGGTACCGGCACCGGGCATTGGATGACCGCCCTGGCCATCGACCCTTTCAACTCCGGGCACGTGCTGTACGGCACCGGCAGCGGCATCTGGCGCAGCAAGGACGCAAACGCCACCGACAGCGGGGGCACCAGCCACTGGAGAGTGGGCGCTCGAGGGCTGGAGGAGACCGCGGTGCTGGACGCCATCGCCCCGCCCGGCGGCGCCACCGTCATCTCCTCCATGGGTGACCTCGGCGGTTTCCGCTACGGCACCTCCGGCTCCCTGGCCAAGGTGCCCGTCGGGCGGCTCAAGAACCCGATGATGATCACCAGCACCGACATCGACTTCGCCCAGTCCAAGCCCTCGGTGATGGTCCGCGTCGGCCGTGGCGCCGAGCAGGACGGCGCCTACTCCACCGACGGCGGCAGCAGTTGGAAGGGCTTCAAGTCGGAGCCGGTGGGCAGTGCCGACAGCGGCCAGGTCGCGCTCTCGGCGGACGGCTCCGTCATCGTCTGGACCGAGGAGGGTCAGGCCCCGTACCGCTCGACCGACAAGGGGGCGAGCTGGTCGAAGGTCGGCGGCCTGGGCAACGGCGCGGTGGTCGTCGCCGACCGCTCCTCGGCCAGGACCTTCTACTCACTGTCCGGCGGCACGCTCTACGCCAGCACCGACGGCGGCGCGTCCTTCACCGCCCGCGCAGGCAACCTGCCCACCGGCCGCCTCACGGCCGTTCCCGGCATCGCCGGGGACCTGTGGATCGCCGGCGGTGACAAGGGACTGCTGCACTCCACCGACGGCGGCCTGAACTTCACCACGCTCAAATCGGTGCAGTCCGCCTCCGCCCTCGGCTTCGGCAAGGCCAAACCGGGCACCGGCTACCAGGCCCTGTACCTGATCGGCACCGTCAAGGACGCCACCGGAGTCTTCCGCTCCACAGACAAGGGCGCCACCTGGCTACGCGTCAACGACAAGGCCCACCAGTGGGGCGCCATCGGCGCCGTCGGCGTCATCACCGGCGACCCCGACACCTACGGCCGCGTCTACATCGGCACCAACGGACGCGGTCTGCAGTACGGCGACCCGTCCTGACCCCACGGCCCATCGAGCCCCGGCCCGTCAGCGGGCTGCGCCGGGGCGGCAACCTTTTCGGCGCCGGCGGCAACTGCGCTGCGGAACGTCGACTCGATCTACCGAACGGATGGACATGAGGACAACGAATCACGGCGCGGCGCAGCCGCTGCGCAAGCAACGGCGGGCCATCGGCATTCCGCTGGCACTGCTGGCTGTCGGCGTTGTGGCCTGCCTCGTCACCGTGCTCCTCACCGGGGGCAGCACCGACGCGTGGCGCACCACCGACGGGTCCGTCACGGCTGCGTCGGCGAGCGGGTCTCCGACCGCGGCACCCGATGCCACGATCGCTTCGGCGCAGCCACCAGACGCGAGTCCGCTGCCATCGCCCCGCGGTACCCGAACACCGTCGACCAAAAGCAGGCCACGTACGCCTTCCAGCACCCCTCGCACGGAATCCGCGGAGTCCACCGGGTCGTTGACTGGACGGATCAGGCCGGCCGTCCGTTACCGGGGCGTCGCGACCGCCTACGAGGCGGGCGACGGGAATGGCGCCTGCCTCTATGGCCCGTCCGACGACCTCATGGTCGCGGCGATGAACCACACCGACTACGAGTCGGCCAAGGCATGCGGGGCGTACGTTCTGGTCCGCGCCGCCAACGGGGCCTCCATCAAGGTGCGGATAGTCAACGAGTGCCCGTTGCCCTGCGCGCCCGGGCAGATCGACCTCAGCCAACAGGCCTTCGCCAAACTCGCCGACCTTTCCGTCGGCCGGCTCCCGATCACCTGGACGCTGCAGAGCCCCGCCGAGTCCGGCACGATCTCCATCCGATACAAGGACGGGTCCAGTCAGTACTGGTGTGGCATCCAGGCGATCGGTCACCGCAACCCGTTGGCGGCGCTCGAGGTCCGGACCGCCAACGGCTGGCGAAAGTTGCCCCGCACCGACTACAACTACTTCCTCGCCGCCGACGGCAACGGATGCGGCAGAAAGATCAGGATCACCGACATCTACGGTGAGCGGCTGACCATCCGCGGGATCGCCCTCAAACCGGGCGTCGCGCAGCCGACCCCGGTCCAGCTCGCCCGGCACTGACCGTGCGGGGCGCTGCTACGCTCAGGCCGATTTGTTAACGCGCACATCGTAGGGAGAGGGCAACCGCGGGAGATGCTCGCCGACGACGACGTGTCCGCAGAGTTCCACGACTTCTTCGAACGCCACTACTCCGAACTGGCCCGTCTCGCCCACCTCTTGACCGGCGAGAAGGATGCGGCGGACGACCTCGCCGCCGATGCGCTGGTCGCCCTGTGGCAGCGCTGGGACCGGTTGCGGGCAGCGCAACACCCGGTCGCCTACGCCCGCGGCGTAGTGGCCAATCTGGCGCGGGAAAGGATCCGGAGCAGCGTGCGCGAGCGACGGCGAGTAGCGCTGTTCTCGTCCCTCAGTACGGAACTGGTGGACGGGCCGGACGCTGCGGTCGTGCTGGACGTCCGCGCCGCGCTCACCCGGCTGCCGTTCCGCAAGCGGGCGTGCGTGGTCATGCGCCACGCCCTCGACCTGTCGGAGAAGGACACCGCCGCTGCGCTGGGCATCTCGGTCGGTACGGTGAAGAGCCAGACCTCCAAGGGGATGGCCGAACTGGAACGATTGCTCGGCGCGGAAGCGGCCGGCGAATTGGCGACAGGGGGGAGGAACCGATGAACGACGAGATCAGCCGACGGCTGCGAGAGGCCGCCGAGGCTCACGAGCCCAACCGCGCACGGATCCTGGCGCGCGTGGAGCGCGGCGCGGCCGACCCCAGTGTCCGGCGCCGCACACGTTCGATCGCGAGGTCAGGGCCCCGGGCAGCGATCGTCGGTCTCGTCGCCGCCGCCACCCTGACGACCGGCGGTCTCGCCGTCGCTGTCGCCGCCATCGGCGGAGATCCGTTGCTGCCGGCCACCACACCCGCACCCACTCCCACGGCCCCGTCCGCGACCACGACCGTCACGTCCGCTCCGACGCCATCAGCCCGCCCCACCACTACCGCTCCGGCCCCGGCCCCCACCTCGGGCAGCGCGCGACCAACTCCGTCGGACGGCAGCCGGGTCAAGGACGGGCCGTTGTGGTCCGAAGGCTCGTTGGGTGCCAACAGCAACATCTACTGGGCTCAGAACAACCTGACCCTGAAGACCACCAAGCCGCTCACCTCAGTCACCGTGGAAATGCGCATTGCCCAGACCGGCGGCGTGCGGAACACCGGCCACTGGCGGACCCTGCCGAGCGACGACTTCACGGTCACCGTTCAGGAGTCCGGCGGTGCGCTGCTCTACCGCTGGGACCTCAAGCCAGGCCGCACCGTGCCGGCCGGACAGCACGAGTTCGCCAGCCAGTACAACCACGCGACTGGTGTCCGCAATCTCGAGCGCGACAGCTACCACGTCGACGCCCAGAGCTCAGGCGACTCCATCGCAGTCTGGGGAGGGTTCGCCCCGACCCGGTGAGGAGCTCGCTGACTGCCTCGTCGTCAGGGCTCGAGGGTCTCCTTGAGCCTGGCCAGGTCCTTGGTCGTCGCTCGCCGCATGGCCCGCTCCATCACCGGCGCAGCGACCCGGGAGAAACCGGACGGGTTGCCGCGGTTGCGCAGCGTCATCCGGGTGCCGCCCTCCCCCACAGGCTCCCAGGTGTAGGTCGTCTCCATCGGGAACGGTCCATCGGCCGTACGCATCACGAGCCGCTCCCCCGTCACCCACTCGACCACCTCGTAGGTGTAGGCCAGCCTGCGCCCCAGGAACTGCGCGACGAAGTCCATCCTCGACCCGACCCGCACCGGCGGCTCCGTACGCCACTCGACCGAGCGGATGTTGGCGTACCAGGTCGGCGCGTTGGTCGGATCGCCGGCGTACGCGGACACCTCGGCCGGCGATCGATGAATCGTCGTTTCCACCAGCACGTCGACGGCCATGACGGCATCCTCCTCCGAGTCAGCGTCCACGGCGAGTAGCCGGACTCGGCGTAGGGCGACGAGAGCAGCGCCGAAGCAGGTCAGCTCTGACCGTGGAGCCCGTCGATCCACCCGGTGACGTCGTCGTACGAAGCGGCGATCACGCCGCGGTGGTCGACCCCGGCGTACGTCTCGGAGGTGACAGCAACACCGTTGGCGGTCAGCTGGGACGTCAGCGCCTGCGTCCATGCCGGCAGCACGGTGGTGTCACCGTCGCCCTGCGCTAGGAACACCGGCACCGACGGCGCAAGCCGGCCCGGCTCGTTGTCGGCCATCGCCCGGTCGAAGGCGGCGAAGTCAGCACCCGGCCGGAACACCTGGTCGGTACTGAGCGCACCCCAGGAGTCCGACGCGTTGAGCTGGCCGACGCAGCGATCCTCGGCGTGCCGCATCAACTGGTCGGCGCTGGGAGTCAGCAGTCCGTCGATCGACACGCCGGTGGTCTCGACGCCACGGATGATGAGCGGCAGGAACCCGGTGATGCCGCGCAGCGGAAGGTTGCGGATCTGCTCGACGAAGCCGCTCAGCTGAGAGCCGGGCGCAAGACCGACCGCACCGATCAGAGGGAGCTCGGGCGTCCAGCGCGGTGCGACGTCGGCGGCGAACAGGGCCGCGTGGCCGCCCTGGGAGTGCCCCGCGGCAACCCATTCGGCACTCAGCTGTCCCGGCCGACCAGGCATCTGGTGTGCGGCGCGCACCATGTCGGCCGCGGCGCGTCCCTCGGCCTCACCGACGAGGTAGCTGTGCTGACCGTCGGTGCCCAATCCCTGATAGTCGGTGGCGACGACCGCGTACCCACGGTCGACCCAGCGCTGCACCGTCTCGTGCATGACCTGCAGGTAGTCGTGGGTCGGATGGCCGGCTGTGTCACGAGAGGGCGCGCAGACGTCGGCGACACCTGTCGTGCCGTGCAGCCACGAGATCACCGGCCAGCCGCCCTTCGGGGCCCGGCCACTAGGGATGGCGACGGTGCCCGAGACCGCGACCGGCTCGCCCTGAGGCGTGACGGAGCGGTAGAGGACCAGCCAGTTGCGAGCGCCGTCGTACGCCGCGTCGCCGTGGAGCGGACGGCGCCGGATCACGCTGCCGTCTTGCTCGGACTCTGGCGCGTCGACCGCACCGCGATCGCGCCGTCCCGCTGAAGGGTCCTCAGGACGTCGGCGGCGTCGAAGACCTGACCCGGTGCGCAGGCACCGGATCCGTGATGGCGCCCATCCAGGAGGCGGGCGACACCCTCGACGATGATCGGCGCACTGACGGCGTAGATGTCACGACCACTCACGCTCGCTCGACGTACGTCGCCGCCGTCTCGAGCCACGACGTCGACGAAGAACCTCTGGGCCGAGCGGCCACGTTGGTCGACGGCCTCTGGCGCCGGTGTGTCGGCGTCGCGAAGCTCGTCGAGCGAGCCGGTGTTGAGATGAGAGCGCAGCTCCTTCACCTCCAGGTGACGGTCGATGGTGATCACCTCGGAGAACGGCAGCTGGACGACGGCCTGTTCACCCAGCGGCTCGTCGAAGGTCCACGTCTCGAAGGGCGCAGGACTCTCGAGGGGTGCCAGCACACCATCGCGGATGACCAGTCGGGTCGCGGTGTTCCGCACCCCGGTCACGCGCGTCCCCGCGGTCGGCCACCACCGGTCCAGACCGATGGCCACGTCGACCACCTCTGCGTGCGAACGCCCTTCGAGGAGTGCCGTGACGAGCAGGTCGGCGAGGCCACCGTAGAACGCCATCGCCGGGACGACAGCCACGTTCGCCGACCGGGCGGGCGCGTCGAGGTCGCGGTACAGCGCCTGCACGACCGGCTGCTCGGCCGTGACGTCGAGGTAGTGCGCGCCGGCGTCGACGGCTGCCCGGGCCAGCGGAAGCGCGGTGTCCAGGAAGGGACCCGCACAATTGACGACGGCCGCGGTCCCGGACAGGGCACGTCGGAGGCCGGCCGGGTCCGCCGTGGCCACCCTCCGCTCGAGGCCGGCGTACCGCGCGGGACCAGCGGCCAGTCGCTCGGCGTCGCGGCCGGCGAGCACGGGCTCGAGCCCGCGGCGCAGCAGCTCGTCGACGACGAAGCGCCCCGTGTGACCGGTGGCGCCATAGACAAGGACTCGTTCGTTCGTGTTCATGCCTCGATCCTGTCGAGGTCGGGCCGCCGAGACGAGTGTCCGAAATGACATGCACCGTACAGTTTGCGACATGCACCGGATTGCGCTCGTCCTACACGACACCGCGATGCTCTACGAGGTTGCGATCGCCTCCGAGATCTTCGGCACCGACCGCCCGGACCGGGCCCCCGCAGGCGAGTGGTACGACCTCGTGATCTGCACCGCTGAAGGCGGTCCCCATCCGTGGCTACCCAATGTGCGCACCGCCGGTTACGCGGAGATCGCCCACGTCGACACCGTCGTCGTGCCCTCGGCCGACGAGCTCGACGACCGAGTGGACCCGGCGCTCATCGACGCCCTCGTCGCCGCCCAGCGGCGAGGCACCCGACTTGCCGCCCTCTGCACCGGCGCGTTCGTGCTGGCGGCCGCAGGCGTGCTCGACGGCCGCGTGGCCACCACTCACTGGATGCACGCCGAAGACCTCGCCCGCCGCTACCCCCAGGTCGACGTACGGCCCGACATCCTCTACGTCGACGACGGGGGCGTGCTCACCTCCGCAGGCAAGACTGCAGCGCTCGACCTCTGCCTGCACCTGGTACGCCGCGACTATGGCGCCGCCGTGGCCAACGCCATGGCCAGGCGGATGGTCGTACCCGCACACCGCACCGGCGGACAGGCTCAGTTCATCACCCCGCCCGCGGCGCCACGCAGCCCGGACGGGCTCGCCCCCACTCTCGAATGGGCCCGCGCTCGACTCGACCAGCCCCTCACCGTCGCCGACCTCGCCGCCAACGCCCACCTCAGCCCCCGCCAGCTCACCCGCCGGATGCAGACGGAGCTGGAGGCCAGCCCGCTCGACTGGCTCCACCGTCAACGGCTGGCCCGCGCTCAGGAGTTGCTCGAGAGCACCGATGCCTCGATCGACCAGATCGCGACCAGCTGCGGCATGGGCACCGCCACCACCCTGCGCCGCCACTTCCACCGCACGCTCGGCGTCACGCCGACGGCGTACCGGACGACGTTCCGGCTGACCGACGACCCCCAGCTCGGGCCCTGAAATCACGAAGGCCCGGACCTTTCGGTCCGGGCCTTCGTCTTGGAGTAGCGGGGACAGGATTTGAACCTGTGACCTCTGGGTTATGAGCCCAGCGAGCTACCGAGCTGCTCCACCCCGCGTCGCAAGAACAACACTACCCGCGAACTGACCCGAACCCCAATCTCGGGCGCCTGGCTCTCGTCGAGCCCGAAATCACGAAGGCCCGGACCTTTCGGTCCGGGCCTTCGTCTTGGAGTAGCGGGGACAGGATTTGAACCTGTGACCTCTGGGTTATGAGCCCAGCGAGCTACCGAGCTGCTCCACCCCGCGTCGCAAGAAGAACATTACACGCGAGGGGAAACGAACCCCTAATCGGAGGTGTCCTCAGCCGCCCGAGATGAGGTCGGCAGCCTGGTCGACCTTGTCCTGAGCCTCGGCGATGAGGCGCTCGCGCTCGGCGTAGTCGCCGGACTTGCCGGCCTCGTCGGCCTGGGCGAACAGAGCACGCGCGTCCTCGAGGAGCTGGCCGACCTCGCCCGGTGAGTCACCGGAGGGAGGTGGGTTGGTCTCGGCTGGTTCCTCGTCGGGATCGGAGGCCGTCGGAGGCGTCGGCGCGGCGCCGGTCAGCGCGACCTCGAGGGCCTCGTTCAGCGTCGTACCGTAGCCGACCCGTCCGTCGTAGGAGACCAGCACGAAGGCCAGCTGGGCATACCCCGAGGTCGAGGCGGTCGCTCGGCGGGCGTAGATCGGCTCGACGTACAGGAGGCCGTTCTTCGCCGTCGGATAGGTGATGACCTGGCCCCACACCGGCGCAGATCCGGAGCGGTTGAACGAGGCGACCTCGTCAGCGATCGCCTTGTCCGTACGGAACTCGTTGGAGACCATGCCCGGACCCTGGGTGTCCTCGGGGAAGCCGGTGGTGATCCGGATCTTCCCGTAGTTCTCCGAGGTGGCGTCCGAGTCCACCGACATCATCGCCGCCAGGTTGGGACGGTTGTAGGGCACGAAGGCCGACGTCAGCGACCACCGAGCGGCCTCCGAGCCGTCGGAGAGGAACATCCGGTAGGGCGTCTGCTGGTGGTTGTCGTCGTTCGGGTCCTCGGGTACGGCCCAGCGCTCGTTACCGGAGAAGAAGACGTCCGGGTCGGAGACGTGGTAGCGCGCCAGCTGGTAGCGCTGCACCTTGTAGAGGTCCTCGGGGTAGCGAAGGTGCTCCATCAGCTCCTTCGGGACCGACGACTTCGGCATCACGGTGCCGGGGAAGGCCGCCTCCCACGTCTGCAGGATCGGGTCCGCCTCGTCCCACTCGTAGAGGGTGACCGTGCCGTCGTACGCATCCACGGTCGCCTTCACCGCGTTGCGCATGTAGTTGATCTCATCGGTCGGCAGCGTCTGCACCCCGGTCGAGGTCTGGGTGGCGTCGTCGGTCATCGAGGCGAACGAGTCACGCGCGGCCTGCGGGTAGCGGTCGGTGGTCGTGTAGCCGTCGACCACCCACTGGATCCGCCCACCGACGACGACCGGGTAGACGTCGTCGTCGAGGGTCAGCCACGGCGCCACCTTCTGCACCCGCTCCTTCGGGGAGCGGTCGTAGAGGATCTCGGAGTTCTCGTTCACGCGCGAGGAGAGCAGGAAGTTCGTGGAGCCGAACTGGATGGCGTACATCAGCTGCCGGAAGTTGGAGCCGATCGGGACACCGCCGGCACCTTCGTACGTCGTCCTGGTCTCGCCGTCCTCGGAGTTGTAGTCGAGCTCGACCGGGTTGCCCTTGCCGGCCTTTCCGACGATCGAGTACTCCGGCGAGTCCTCGCCGAAGTAGACCTTGTCCTGGAACTTGCCCTGGCCCGAGGTCAGGTCGTGCTGGCCGGTGCGGTCGCCCTCGGCCCACTGCATCTGGTTCGACTCGGTCTTGTCGTCGGCTCCGCGCATGTTGGCGTAGGAGGCGATCACTCCGTTGGAGTGGGTGTAGACCGTGTGCAGGTTGGTCCAGGTGCGGTCGGAGTCGGAGATGCCGGCCTGGTTGAGCTCGCGTACGCCGAGCACGACCGCCCGCTCCTTGCCGCCGACCTCGTAGGTGGAGATGTCCAGCGGCTCGTGCACGGAGTAGTAGGAGCGACCCTGCTGGACCTGCTCGAACTCGCGGTGGACCACCGCGGGGTCGACGATCGGCAGCGAGGAAGCGGTCTCGTCGAGCTGCTCGGGCGAGGCGCCGTCGGCCTCCGCCTGCGAGGTGTACTCGGTCACCTCGAGGTCGTCCTTGGCGATCCCGTACGCGTCCTGGGTGGCCTTGATGTTGGCGGCCAGGTAGGGCTTCTCCTTGTCCTGCTCGCTCGGCCGGACCTGGAAGCCCTGCACGACCGCGGGCCAGATCATCCCGATCAGCAGCACCGAGATCGCGAACAGTGAGATCGCGATCGACGGCAGCTGCCAGCTGCGCCGCCACATGTTGAGGATGAACAGCACCCCACAGATCACCGCGATGCCGAGCAGGATCTGGTTGGCCGGGAGCACCGCGTGCTCGTCGGTGTAGGTCATTCCGTCCAGGCGGGGCCCGGAGCCGTTGACCAGGTCGTAGCGGTCGACCCAGTAGTCGAGCCCCTTGACCAGCAGGATCATCCCGAGCATGGCGCTGAGCTGGATCTGCGCGGAGCGGGTGAACCGATCGCGCTGCGCGGTGAGCCGGATCCCGCCGTAGACGTAGTGCACGATCATCGCGCCGATGGTGCCGAGGATCAGCCCGGTCAGCGCGAAGTTGACCAGGTAGTGCCACCACGGCAGGTCGAAGACGTAGAAGCCGATGTCCTTGCCGAAGAACTCATCGGTCTTGTCGAAGTCGTGCCCGTGGCGCCACATCAGATACGTACGCCACTGGCCGGCGCCCGAGAAGCCGGCGAAGATCCCCGATACACCAGCGACGCCGACCAGGAGCCAGGTGCGGATCGGTGCGATCGCGTCGCGGTAGCGGTCCAGGCCACCGATGTCGTCGGCCGGGTGGAAGTAGGGACGGGTGCGGTAGGCGAGAGCCGCGGGCAGCCCGATCATGATCGCCATCAGCACGAAGAAGATGACGAAGAGTGCCGTACGCGTCCAGAAGACCGTGCCGAAGACGCTGCTGAAGTCGATCGCGTCGTACCACAGCGCGTCGGTGTAGATCGCCGCGAAGGCGCTGATGCCGAAGAAGAGCACGATGACCGAGACGGCCGAGATCGCCAGCCATCGGTTGCGGCCGGTGCTCTGTGTGCGCGCCGGCGCCTGTGCCGGGTCGTCGTCGTCGAACAGACTCATGCGTCAGCCTCGCTGTCTGGGTTCTCCTCAAGAGTGACACGCAGCAGTTCGAGGAGCTCGGGGACCAGGTCGACGCCGCCGATGACCGACTGGTCGTCGTCGTGCGCCTTCAACCGCAGAGCACAGTACGTAGCACCAGCACGTGTCGCGCCGGCCACGATGCGTACCTCTTGCCGGTCGGGGTGCGCCTTGGCGAACTCCGCGGCCGCCTCGGCGTCATCGGGGATCTTGCCGTCGGCGTCGGGCGGCAGCACGAGGCGCTCGACCACCGCTGCGCAGCCGGTGACCCCGGCGGGCCAGGCGGTCGTCTGGAGGACCTCCTCCAGCTGGGTCGTCACCGGCACCTGGTCCTGCTCGATCGGGGTCAGCGACCCGTCCTGATCGGGAGCATCCAGGCCCATCATCGCGGCGAGCGCGGGCTCGGCCTCGACCAGCGCGGCGGTGTCGACGAGCGCGAAGAGCCTCGCCGGCCCGTCCCAGCCCTCGCCGGCGACGTGGGCCTCGATCTCGAGGACGGCCGTGGCCAGGGCAGGGTCGGTCTCCAGGTCGAGACCGCGGCTGAGCTCAGGGGTGGGCTCAGGGGTGTCGTTCACTTCGTGCTCCCACAGGTCGGCAGCTTGGCATTCGGGTCCTCGGTCCAGGTCTCGATCGCCTTGACGGCGTCGTCGAGAGTCTCTACACGGGTCAGGCGCATGTCACCGTTCTCGGCGCCCTCGACGTCTTGGCAGTTGCCGGCAGGCACCAGGAAGAGCTCGGCTCCGTCCGAGGCCGCACCCGGGATCTTCTGCTGGATCCCGCCGATCGGGCCGACGTTGCCGTCACCGTCGATGGTGCCGGTGCCGGCGATCTTCTTCTCGCCGGTCAGCGGCCCCTCGGTGAGGGTGTCGTAGACCGAGAGCGCCATCATCAGCCCGGCGCTCGGTCCGCCGATGGCCGGGTCGAGGGTGATCTTGACGTCGTAGGGGAACTCGTAGGTCGCTCCCAGCGAGACGCCGATGAAGGCCTTGCCGTCCTTCTCGCCGGTCTTGATGGTCTCGGTGAGCGTCTTGCCCTTGCGCTCGATGGTCAGCTCGACCGTGTCACCGGGCTCGACCTTCTGCACCTCCGCGACGACCTCCTCGGGGGTGTCGACCGCCTTGTCGCCGACCTTGGTGACCACGTCGTCGGCCTTCAGCTTGCCGGCGGCCGGCGCGTCCTCGGTCACCTCGGCGACCGAGACCTCGTCGACGTCCTCACCGAGCTTGGTGAACGCCGCGGCGATCGCCGCGTCCTGGGCGCTGGCCATCTGCACCTGCCCGGCCTCACGGTCGTCCTCGACGGTGCCCTGGTCGGGGTAGGCGACCTCGCGCGGGTAGACCGCTTCGGTGTCGCTCATCCATGCGCCGAGCAGGGTCCAGAGCCCGAGCCTTGCCTCGCGGGTGGTCTCGGAGACCGTGGTCATCCGCAGCTGCCCCTCGTCGCGGTAGCTCTTGTGGCCCTCGACCTGGACGATGTCCTTGCCGTCGAACTCGCCCAGGACGTTCACCGTCGGCCCGGGGCTGTAGATCGTGAAAGGCAGCGGAACGACCCAGGCGATCACGATCAGGGCAACCACGAGCGGCAGGGCGACAAGGCCGGCCAGGGTGCGCTGTGTCATAGCGTCACCTTCTCATTCAAGACCAAGTGCACACTAAGAGGCATCGCGGTTGACACGGACCGCGACTCCGGTCGACCTGTCGGGCGGCGGCTGAGGCGCTGCGTACCTTCTCGAGCGCTCGCGCGTCTTCTCCTTCTCGAGCGCGATCCCGAGGCGGCGTACGACCTCTTCGCGGTCCTGCTCGCGCCCCTCACGTCCGAGGAACGCGACCCAGGCCATCGCCAGCACGGTGATGACCGCAGACGGTACGAGCCAGAGCAGGATGTCCACGTACGCAGCCTATTTGGTCGTGCCAACGCCGCGCATCAGGGCGCGCCGACCCACTCGTCGGTGCCGTCGGTGAAGACCTGGTGCTTCCAGATCGGCACCTCGGCCTTGAGGGTGTCGATGAGGTCGCGGGAGGCGGCGAAGGCCTCGCCACGGTGGCCGGAGGCGGTGGCCACGATGACGGCGATGTCGCCGATGTCGAGGTGACCGGTGCGGTGGACGGCGGCGAGACCCGCGACGCCGTGGTCGGCGGCCACCTTCTCGGCGACATCCGCGAGGCGGGCGAGGGCACTCGGATGGGCCTGGTAGTCGAGGCCGGTCACGCCCTTGCCGCCGTCGTGGTCACGTACGCGGCCGACGAAGAGCGTCACCCCGCCGGAAGCGTCGTCGTCGAGTGCGGCCAGCACCTCGGTGACATCGAGAGGGGTCTCCCTGATGTCGAGAAGCTTGACGGCGCCATTCTTCGGTTCAGCCATGGAAACAGCGTAGTCCTTGCTGACAGCGGGCTTCCGTAACCGCGTAGGCTGGACACATGAGTCAGACCCCAGGTGGCCCCGACGAGCCGGAGGAGCCGGAGAACCCCTTCAAGGGCACGCCCTTTGAAGCGTTCTTCGGTGGTTTTCCCATCGGCGGCGTTGGCGGAGGCCCCGGCGGCATGCCTGACCTGAGCCAGATCTTCGGTCAGATCCAGTCGCTGCTACAGCCCTATGACGGCCCGCTGAACTGGGACGTCGCGATGGACCTCGCCCGCAAGGTAGCCGCGTCCTCGCCCGACCCGACGCCTTCGCAGAAGCAGAAGGACGCGGTCGCCGACGCGATCCAGCTGGCCGACCACTGGTTGGAGGAGACCACGTCGTTCCCCTCCGGCGTGAAGTCGGCCACCGCCTGGTCGAAGGCCGAATGGCTGGTCAACACGCTGGACGCGTGGAAGCCGCTGATCGAGCCGGTCGCGGCTTCGACCGCGGCCGCCATGAGCGGCCAGCTCCCCGAGGACATGAAGGCCCAGATGGGCCCGATGATCGGGTTCGTCGGCAAGGCGATGGGCGCGTTGTACGCGAACCAGGCCGGCACCGGCCTCGGCCATCTCGCCGGCGAGGTCATCTCCGTCTCCGACATCGGCATCCCGCTGACCGAGCCCGGTCAGGCCGCGCTGCTGCCGGTCAACGTCGAGCCCTTCGCCGAGGGCCTGGGCGTCAGCACCGACGACGTGCTGCTCTTCCTGGCCCTGCGCGAGGCCGCCCACCAGCGGCTCTTCGCCGGTGTGCCGTGGCTGCGTGACCACGTGGTCTCGGCCGTGACCGACTACGCGCGCGGCGTCGAGCTCAACATGGAGGCCATGCAGCAGCGCATCGAGGAGCAGATGCGCGGCCTGGACCTCTCCGCGATGCAGGACCCGTCCCAGCTGCAGAACATGTTCGAGGAAGGCATGTTCGAGGTGCCCGACTCGCCCGCACAGAAGGCGGCGCTCGAGCGGCTCGAGATCGTGCTGGCGCTCGTGGAGGGCTGGGTCGACGAGGTCGTCGCCCTGGCCACCGCCGAGAGGATGCCGGTCGCGGCGCAGCTGCAGGAGGCCGTACGCCGCCGCCGCGCTGCCGGCGGTCCGGCCGAGCAGACCTTCGCGACCCTGGTCGGTCTCGACCTCCGGCCGCGGCGACTGCGGGACGCGGCTGCCCTGTGGGGCTCGCTGCGCACCCGTCAGGGCATCGAGGCGCGCGACGGCGTCTGGATGTCCCCGGCGCTGCTGCCCACCTCGGCCGACCTCGACGACCCGCTCGGCTTCCGTGAGGGCGCCGAGGCTCCCGATGTCGACTCGATCGATTTCGACGAGGAGCTCAAGAAGCTGCTCGGCGGAGACGCTGACGAGTGAATCTGCACGCTGACGCGCTCGCGGCTCTGCGGGCGTGGGAGGCGCCGTCGTCTCCGCAGGAGACCCTGCGGCAGCGCTACGTCTCCCATCTCGAGGCCGAGCCCACCGGGGTCTTCAAGTCGTGTGTCCCCGACCACCTGACGGCCTCGTGCGTGGTGCTCTCCGACGACGGCTCCTCGGTGCTGCTGACCCACCACCGCAAGGCGCGGCGCTGGTTCCAGTTCGGTGGTCATCTCGAGCAGGACGACGCGACCCTGTGGGCCGCCGCCGCCCGTGAGCTGCGTGAGGAGTCCGGCGTGCCGGACCTGGCGCCGCTGCCCGGGCTGGTGCAGCTCTCCGAGCACCCGGTCCCGTTCTGTGCGCCGTCCGGCGACGTCCACCACCTCGACGTACGCTTCATGGCCGTCGCTCCCGCCGGTGCGGTTCCGGAGGTGAGCGAGGAGTCGCTGGACGTACGTTGGTGGCCGGTCGACGGCATCCCCGATCCCGAGCCGGAGATGATCGAGCTCATCAAGCTCGCCCAGGCTCGCCTCTAGCGCCGACCTCCCGGGGTCGTGCCGAGCGCCGTGTGGGCGGTCGGACGGCGGCTGACGGCTAGCGCGGAGGGCGGTTCACCGGCGTACCTGACGACGTCGCGGGTCAGATGGCTCTGGTCGGCGTAGCCGTGACGGGCGGCGACCTCGGCGACGGGCAGCGTGCCGAGGCGATGTATCGAGCTTGTCGAGATGTCTGCGGCGGCTCGCTCGAAACGTACGACACCGGCAGCTGCCTTCGGGGTGAGCCCGACGGCGCGCTGGAAGCAGGTCGTGACGTACCGGTGGCTCCATCCGGTCTCGGTCACGAGGTCCCGGATGCGCGCCTGACCTCCGGATTCGGTGATCCGGTCCCACAGCCACGACACCAGCGGATCGACCGGATCGCCAGCCACACCACCGGCCCGTGCCAGCAGCGCGGACTGGACCAGGTCGAGCCTCGGTCGCCAGGTGCCGGCCGCTGCGAGCCGCTCCGAGAAGGACGCTCCGAGCTGGGGGATCAGATCTTCGACCGCCACCACCCTGCCGGCCACCTCCTGACCCGGGACACCGAGCAGCCGGGAGACACCGAGCGGCGTCAGATAGACCTGCACGCACGCATGACTGCGCCCGGACCGGGTCGAGACCGGCCCGGGCATGAAGCCGGAGAGGAACGACCCGTACGTCCCAACGCCCTCCCCCGCGGCGACCTCGACGATCTCGAACGGGTCTCCGAAGGAGAGGACCAGCGGCAGCAGGGTCCCGGCGGGCTGGCGCCGCTCGAGCGGCACGGCCGACTGCTCGCGGAAGCCCACGATGCCCGCCACCAGACCCTGCAGCCCAGGGTGGGTGGGCAGTCGTACGACCTCGGGAGTCACGCCCGTCATCTATCGATGATCGCCGGTCGATTTCGTTCAAGCCAGCCGATTCGAGCAGGGCGCAGGCTGTCGTCATGCGAAAACTGGCGATCGTGGAGTTCTTGAGCGTCGACGGAGTCATGCAGGGACTGGGCTCCCCCGACGAGGACCGGGAGGGTGGCTTCGAGCACGGCGGGTGGGGCGCGCCGTACGGCGCCGCGCTCGGGGAGGTCCTCTCCGCCGACATCGGCGCCCAGACCTCGGCGTACGTCATGGGCCGGCGGACCTACCAGAAGATGGCGGAGTTCTGGCCGACCCAGCCCGACACGAACCCGATGGCGGCGAGCCTCAACTCCGCCCCGAAGTACGTCGCGACCCGCACGCTCGACGACCTGGCCTGGAGCGGTGCGAGCGTGCTCGAGGGAGACGTCGTCGATGCGGTCGCCGGCCTCAAGACCGAGGGGCAGGGGGCCATCGTCGCGCTCGGGAGCGGTGATCTCGTCCGTCAGCTGATGAGTGCCGGGCTCATCGACGAGCTACGGCTGTTCGTGCATCCGTTGCTGCTCGGCACCGGCAAGCGACTCTTCGGCGATCTGCCGTTTCCGTGCTCGCTCCGGCTCGAGGACATCGCCTCGACGAGTCTCGGCACGGTCGCGCTCACCTACGCCGTGGGTCAGTCGATCTCTTCGGCCCCTTCGACATCGTCGTCCTCCTCGCCCGGAGGGGCGGGGAGCTTGGCGGCTGCGGACCAGCCGGCCAGGTAGCCCTTGGCACGCTCGGCCTGGGGATAACGGTCGACCCACGCCCAGAACGCCTCGTTGTGCTTGGCCTCGAAGAGGTGGGCGAGCTCGTGGACGAGGACGTAGTCGACGACCCAGCTCGGCATGCCGCGGAGCCGGTCGCTGAGCCGGATCGAGCGGTCACCCGGGGTGCACGAGCCCCAGCGGCTGTTCTGGTTGTCGACCCAGCGTACGGAGTCGGGCTTGGCCAGGCCGCCGAAGTATTGGTCGCTCAGCGCGGCGGATCGCCGCATCAGATCATCGTCGCTGGGCTTGCGACGCCTTTCGGCCTTCTCCAGGCGGGCGACCATCTGCTCGACCCACTCGGCCTCCTCGCGCTGGGACATCGCAGCCGGGATCATCACGATGATGCGGTCGCCGTCACGGTAGGCAGAGACCGTACGCCGACGCCGCTTGCTGCGTCGCACCTCGATCTCCGGGCCGTCCATAGGTCAAGAAACTACCTGTTCGCCCAGGCCAGCAGGCGATCCCGAGGCCAGGTGTTGATGATCCGTTCCTCTTCGATACCCGCCATTTCGGCTCGTTCGCACCCCAGGACGAGGAAGTCGAGCTGCCCCGGAGCGTGTGCGTCCGAGTCGATCGAGAAGAGGCAACCGGCGTCGCGGGCGAGCTCGAGGAGCTTGGTCGGCGGGTCTCTCCGCTCGGGCCGGGAGTTGATCTCGACCGCGACCTCGTGCTCGGCGCACGCCTCGAAGACCTTGCGGGCGTCGAACTGGCTGCCGGGCCGGGTGCCGCGGTTGCCGGTGACCAGCCGGCCGGTGCAGTGACCGAGCACGTTCATCCGGGTCGTGGAGACCGCCGTGACCATCCGCTTCGTCATCTGCTCCTTCTCCATCTTGAGCTTGGAGTGGACGCTGGCGACCCGCAGCTGGAGCTTGGCGAGCATCTCGTCGCTCTGGTCGAGGCTGCCGTCGTCGAGGATGTCGACCTCGATCCCCTTCAGCAGGGTGAACCCGTGTCCGGCGAGGTGGTCGTTGACCGCGTCGACGACACCGAGCTGGCGCTCCAGGCGGGCGGCGCTGAGGCCGTTGGCGATCGTCAGCCGCGGGCTGTGGTCGGTGAGCACGAGGTACTCATGGCCCAGCTCGATCGCGGTGAAGGCCATCTCCTCGATCGGCGACCCGCCGTCGGACCAGTCGGAGTGGCTGTGCAGGTCGCCGCGGAGTCTGCTCCGCAGCTTCTCGCCCGCTCCGGCAGCGGTCAGCGGACCACCGTGGACGCGCTCGGTCTCCTGCAGCCGCTGCGGAACCTCGCCGCGCGCGGCCTCGATGATGACCTTGGCCGTGCTGGCCCCGACCCCGCCCAGCTCGGTCAGGATGCCCTCGGCCGCCCGGCGGCGTACGTCCTCCTCGGAGAGGGGCAGGATCGCTGCCGCCGCGGCTCGGAACGCCTTCACCTTGTAGGTGTCCTCGCGCCCGCGCTCGAGCAGGAATGCGATCCGACGCAGCGCTGCGACGGGGGACAACGGCTCGCCTACCAAATCTTCCTCCAACTATTTTTGCCTTCATAACCGGTGGAGAATGCTTTTCCCAGGTCAAGGTCCTGATTCAACCGAATATTCTCCTTCCGGTCACTTGGTTACTCACAGGAAAGCGCTTGTCTTCCACCGGCTGTCCCCAAGCAAAGCGGGGTTGTCCACATCTTGTCCACAAGCAACGCGGAGTGGCACGTTGACGCGCTCCCACATCCTCTTTAAGTTCGTTGTCAGTGGGACCCCCGGCGCCGCCGGACGGCCTTCGCAAGGGGAAGGCGAAGGACGATCCAGGCACCGGGGGTCCCTCCAGTTTTGGGTGGCCTCCGCGACCTCGGCGAGCGCCTTCGACAGACCTTCGATGCGTCCTCGAAAGCCCCGAATCCCCCGGTATGACGCCAACACGCCGACACTCGCTTGATAGCCCGTGTTGCCGCAGGAAGCGCCGCGTGTCGTAGGGTCGAGTTGGCTCGTCATGACGAGCTTCCGACGGGCTTCCCTGACAACCCCGTCGCGACGACCAGTTACATATAGGCAAGGAGGCCGTCATGGCGGAGACCTGGAGCGGCGAGTTCTACTGCGTGAAGTGCAAGGAGAAGCGCGAGGCAACCGGTGAGATCCGGGTGAACGACAAGGGCACCAAGATGGCCAAGGCCGTCTGCCCCGTCTGCAGCACCAACCTCAACCGCATCTTGGGCAAGGCCTGATCACTGAGCTCATCCTGAGCCCACGCGGCGGCGTCCCCGGCATGTCCGGCGGCGCCGCTGCCACGTTTTGCCGAAGCGTCAGCCCCGTCGGCCGAAGCGTCACCCGAGTGCCGACTCGGCCGACGCAGGTGACGCCTCGGCAGGTTATCCACAGGCATTGTGGATTGTCGGTGCAGGAATTCCAGCGTGGTGTGAGACTCCCCGGCATGAGCACGCGCTACCGGATTCGGCCGGGGTATGTGGCCGTACGACGTGATGAGACCCGACTCCAGATCGGCATCGACCCGCCACGGCGGGCGATCGTGCAGGACGGCGTGGAGGTACGCCGCCTGCTGACCGACCTCGCCGCCGGCCGGGCGGTCGAGCCCGACCACCTGCCCGGGCGGCACGCGATGCAGCAGCTCGGCAACGCCGGTCTGCTCATGGACGCCGACGGCGGCGACCCGCCACCACCGGTGGGCTTCGACGGTCCGCCGGCCCTGCTCTCGGCGGCACGGGCGCTGATCGGACCTGCGCCGGCAACGCCGAGCATCCCGGACATCGTCGTGCTCCTCTCCGAGGGACCGCTCGACCGCGAACGAGCAGACGAGCTGGTGCGCGAGGGCCGGGCACACCTCGTCGTCGAGAGCGGACCCGACACCTGGACGGTGGGCCCGCTGGTCGTACCCGGCGTCACCGCATGCCTACGCTGCGTCGACGCGGCCCTCGCCGAGGAGGACGAGCGGAGGGCCGTGGTCGTGAGCCAGCTCGTCGGCAACGAGGTGCCGAGGGACGCGCTGCTGCAGTCCCTCGCCCTCTCCTGGGCAGTACGCGACGCCCGCACCTACCTCGCCGGACGCACCCCGGCCTCGTGGTCGGCGTCGGTGGTCCTCGCCCGTGACGACGCCCCCACCGTCCGGCCCTGGCTGCGGCATCCCTACTGCGGATGTGCCTGGGACCTGATCGCCTCTGCCGGCACGGCGGCGGGCGAACCGGCTTGACCTGCGCCGACGCCTCCGGCACCCTTGCGGACATGGTCACGAAGAGCGCGCTGCGACGACGAGGCATGGGTCTCTGACCCCGCCCTCGCGTCAGCCTGCCCTCTTCACCTCCTAGGACCACTCTCGTGCACGAGCACACTCTTGCCCTGTCCGCATACCTGCAGGACGCCGTCGTCGCATGCTTCGGCGACGCCTACGCCGGTATCGATCCCGAGCTGCGGCCGGCCACCCGGCCCGAGTTCGGCCACCTCCAGTCCAACCTGCCGCTGCGGCTGGCCGGTCCGCTCGGCGTGCCGCCGCGGGAGATCGGCGCCCGCCTCATCGACGCCGTCGATCTGGGCGCCATCTCGACAAGCTCGATACATCGCCTCGGCACCCTCGACTTGGCCGGCGCCGGGTTCCTCAACATCACCTGGTCCCCGGCCGTGCTCGGCGCGGTCGTCGGCGACCTGCTGACCGACCCCCACCTGGGCGTACCCACCCCGGAGAGCCCGCAGCGGGTCGTCGTCGACTACTCCTCCCCCAACGTCGCCAAGCCGATGCACGTCGGCCACCTGCGCTCCACGGTCATCGGCGACTCCCTGGCCAGGGTGCTGGCCTACGCCGGCCACGACGTCGTACGGCAGAACCACCTCGGCGACTGGGGCACTCAGTTCGGCATGCTGGTCGAGGAGCTGCTCGGCGAGGGTCTAACCGACCCGGCGACGGTGGCCGACCTGGGCATGACCGAGCTGCTCGCGCTCTACCAGCGGGCCAAGGCGCGCTTCGACGACGATCAGGGTTTCGCCGGCGCCGCCCGGCAGCGGGTGGTCGCGCTCCAGTCCGGCGAGCCGACCACCCTCGCGCTCTGGCAGGCGCTCGTCGACGCCTCGATGGCCGAGTTCGAGGCCACCTACAGCCGGCTCGGCGTACTCCTCACCGATGACGACTTCGACGGCGAGAGCCGCTACAACCCGCAGCTTCCGGGCGTCGTCGACGACCTTCGGGCATCGGGTCTGCTGACCGAGTCGGCCGGCGCCCAGGTCGTCTATCCCGACGGCTTCACCGGCCGTGACGGCGCCCCGCTGCCGCTGATCGTGCGGAAGGCCGACGGTGGGTTCGGGTACGCCGCCACCGACCTCGCCACGATCCGGCACCGTGTCGACGACCTCGCTGTGGACCGGGTCGTCTACATCGTCGACCACCGGCAGAGCCAGCACTTCGAGATGGTCTTCGCCGTCGCCCGCGCCGCCGGCTGGCTGCCCGACTCGGTGGAGGTCCAGCACATCGGCTTCGGCACCGTGCTCGGCCCCGACGGCCGGCCGTTCAAGACCCGCTCGGGCGAGACGGTCTCGCTGACCGCCCTGCTGGACGCCGCCGAGGAGGCCGCAGCGGCCAGCTACGCCGGCCCCGGGGTCGTACGCGCCGTGGCCAACGCCGCGGTGAAGTACGCCGACCTCTCCAACAACCTCGCCCGCGACTACGTCTTCGACCTCGCCCGGATGTCGGCCACCACCGGCGAGACCGGCCCTTACCTGCAGTACGCCCACGCCCGGGTGTGCAGCATCCTCGCGCAGGCTCCGCAGCAGACGTACGCCATCAACACCCTGTTCCACCCGGCCGAGCAGCGGCTGGCGCTGGAGCTGACCGGCTTCGCGACGGTGGTTGCCAAGGTCGCCGACACCTTGGAACCGCATCACCTGACCGCGTACCTCTATGGCCTGGCGACCGCCCTGACGGCGTTCTACGAGAACTGTCCGGTGCTCAAGGCGGAGGGTGAGGTCAGGCAGACCCGGCTCGCATTGTGCGAGGCGACCCGGCGAGTGCTGTCAGAGGGACTCAGGCTCCTCGGGATCGAGGCGCCACAGAGGATGTGAAGTGGGGTCAGGCCCACCAGTCGGAGTCGAGCTTGGCTTCCATGGAGCGCACGTGACGTCGCGAGCAGGCCTCGCAGAACGACTTCGCACGCCCACGCTCAACCGCGGTGGTCCACGCGAGGAGGCGGTTGGGGTCGGCCTCGTAGCATCCGCAGAAATCGCAGGTCTTCATGGCTCAACGATAGGTCGAAATCCTGCGCTTCAGAGGGTGCAACACCGAAATTCTGCATCACCTGAATGTCAGCGCCGTGTTACCTCCGGGAAGGCAGGACACAGGCGGTGTCGAGGCCCAGAACGTGGTTGAGGCGGCCGAACGCCAGCCACGATCCGAGGCACATGCTCAGCTCGACGATCTCGGCATCGGTGTAGTGGGCCGACATCCGGTCCCAGAAGTCCTGGTCGATGCCGTGGTGGTCGATCGCGTAGCGCTCGGCGAACTCGGCGGCGAGCCGGGTGCGGTCGTCGAAGGCGTCCGTCGTACGCCACTCCTCGACCGCCTCCGCGAACGACTCCTCGACCATCTCGCCGTCTCGCTCGGTGCGCCAGTCGAGGCAGAAGACGCAGCCGTTGATCTGCGCGATCCGCAACCGGGCGGCCTCGAACTCGCGGAGCCCGAGCGTGGTGTGCTCGTAGACCGCGAGCGAGAGGCCGGCGGCAGCCGGACCGATTCCGGGGACCATCTCGCCCCAGACGTACTCGATCGGATCCCGCCCGTCGGGAACGTCGACGATCATGCGGTCACACCTTCCTGGGCGGCCTTGGCCGCGCCGAGCTTGCCGGTCGCCGGACGCAGCGGTACGTCGAGCGCGTCGTAGAGGCCAGGGGCCGAGTCGACGAGCCACTCGATCGCGCCGACGAGCCGTCCGACCGCGGTGGCGTTACCGCCCGCCGCCCGGTTGCCGGCCTTGTCGGTCGCCTCGACCGTCACCTCGATGCGCGGATCCCCCTCGATGATCACCCGGTGGGCGCCGTCGCCGTCGGGTGGCGTCGGCCAGTGCGGGGCGCATGAGGGATGGATGCGGGTGACGTGCTCGACGACGATGAGCGGCTCCCCGGCGACGATCCCCTGGACCTCGAATCGCACCGCACCCTGGGTGCCCTTCTCGAAGTCGCCCATCGACGCGGTGGTCACCGTCTCGTCCAGCGGCAGCCGCTCGACGGTCTCCCGGATCTCGTCGAGCTCGACCTCGAGGCCACGGGCCAACAGCCTGACCTGGCCGCCCCACACCATCGTCGGGACGGTCTCAGCGAGCATCGGGGCGTCGTAGTCCATCGACTGGCCCATCCCGACGAGATAGCGGACGGAGTCGGGCTGGTCGTAGGTGGAGTAGTCGAAGATCTCCTGGCAGCGGACGACGTCCACGGTGCTGCCCAGGCCGCTGACGAGCAGCGGCAGTACGTCGTTGCCCCACCCCGGGTCGACACCGGAGACGAAGAGCGACCCGCCGCCCTCGGCGATCGCGGCCAGCACCGGCTCACGCATCTCCGGCGGAGCGTTGCGCTGGTCGTAGAGCGCGTAGAGAGCTGGCGTGACCACCACGGCCCCGGCTCCGAGAGCTCGCACGATGTCGGCGAGAGCCTCGTCCGGACGGATGTCGCCCGATGCGGCGTACACCACCGCCTGCGGACGTGTCGCGAGCACAGACTCGATGTCGTCGGTGGCGGCGACACCGAGATCACGGCCGAGCTCCGCGAGGTCGCCTGCGTCCCGGCCGACCTTCTCGGGGTCGTGGACGAGCACGCTCGTCAGCTCGAGTCGTGGATGTGCGTCGACCGCGCGGATCGCGAGTCGACCGATGTTTCCCGTGCCCCAAACGCATGCGCTGACCATGCGATCTCCCTTGCCGGTTGCCCTGTTGGTTTGCTCTGCCGGATTGCGTGAATGTTGCGAACCTGTGACACCCCCACCGGCATACTAGAACATGTTCTAGCAAACAGTGATGAAGATCAGTGATGAAAAGGGAGGTCATCTTGAGCAACACACCACGAGAGGACAGGTCGCGGGGCCTGTCACGCCGAGGGTTCGTGCTCGGCGCGGGCTCACTGGCTGGTGTCGGGATGCTGGGAGGAGCATTCGGAGCCAGCCCGACATGGGCATCAGCTGCGGCGTCGTCGATCGGCAACGGCGCACAGGTCCCGGTGCTGGTCATCGGCACCGGCTACGGCGGCTCGGTCGCGGCCCTGCGGCTGGCCCAGGCCGGCATCAACGTCCACATGGTCGAGATGGGGCAGGACTGGGCCACAGTCGCACCAGGGAGCGACGGCAAGATCCATCCGAAGATCACCAGCCCAGATCACCGCGCCTTCTGGATGCGCACCCGAACCAAGCAGCCACTCAGCAACTTCCTCGGGTTCCCCATCGACACGAACATCACCAAGCATGCCGGCATCCTGGACGCCGAGGACTTCGCCGGCATCTCCGTCTACCAGGGACGCGGCGTCGGCGGCGGCTCGCTCGTCAACGGAGGCATGGCCGTCACGCCGAAGCGGGAGAACTTCGGAGCCGTCCTCCCCTCGGTGGATGCCGCGGAGATGTACTCCACCTACTACCCGCGGGCCAATGCCGCCCTCGGCGTCGGATCCGTCGACCCCGACTGGTTCGAACGGACCTCCTACTACCAGTACTCACGCGTCGGCCGGAAGCACGCTCAGCGCTCAGGCTTCGCGTGGACGTTCGTCCCGGACGTGTACGACTGGAACTACATGATGGCCGAGGACAACGGCAGCGTCCCGAAGTCGGCGCTGGCCCAGGAGGTCATCTACGGAAACAACCACGGCAAGAGGACGCTGCCGAAGACGTACCTCGCTCAGGCGGCCGCCACCGGGAAGGTCACCATCTCCTCTCTGCACCGGGCCACCTCGGTCCGGCCCGCGGCAGCCGGTGGGTACGACGTCGTCCTGGAGCAGATCAACACCGCCGGCGACGTGGTGGCGACGAAGACGGTCAACGCGGGCAAGGTGTTCTTCGCGGCCGGCAGCGTCGGCACGAGCAAGCTGCTGGTGAAGATGAAGGCGACCGGCGCGCTGCCCGCACTGAACGGCGACGTCGGCCAGGGATGGGGCGACAACGGCAACGTGATGGTCGGGCGGGCGAACCACATGTGGGACCCGACCGGTGACGTGCAGTCGACGATCCCGTGCTCCGGCATCGACAACTGGGACGCCGGCGGCGCCTTCGCCGAGGTCGCGCCACTGCCTGCCGGTCTCGAGACGTTCGCGTCCTTCTATCTCGCGATCACCAAGACCCAGCGCCGGGCAGCGTTCAGCTACAACTCGGCCAGCGGCAACGTCGACCTGTCCTGGCAGACCGCGTGGAAGCAGGACTCGATCACGATGGCGAAGACCATCTTCGACAAGATCAACAAGAAGGAGGGGACGATCTACCGCACCGATCTGTTCGGCACCAACAAGATCTGGGGCGACCACCTGACCTACCACCCGCTGGGCGGCGCCGTCCTGAACAAGGCGACCGACAACTACGGCCGGCTGCACGGCTACGACGGTCTCTACGTCATCGACGGAGCGCTCATCCCAGGCAACACCAGCGTCAACCCGTTCGTCACGATCACCGCCCTCGCGGAGCGGAACATCGAGAGGATCATCGCTACCGACCTCTGACCCGAATGGGGACAGAAACATAGGACCGGCCAGTCCGAGGGTTTCTCGGACTGGCCGGTCATCTTCCACACCCGCGATCAGAGGGGTGAGGTCTGGGGTCCCATGGGGGACTTACAGCGCGCGGGCAAGAGCCAGCTTCGCCTGGACGGCGGCTCGCTCGGCCTTGCGGCCCAGGCGAGCGGCCTTGACGAGGGCATGGCCTCGCCGCAGTTCACGCGCCTCTCCCAGGCGCGCGGACATTTGCGCGCGCGCCAGGTCTTCGTAAAGCAAGTTCATCTGAGTGCTCCGTACTCGGTTGGTGTTCATGTCTGTTTGCTTCTCCTGCTGGTCAGCGGGCTCCGGCGCCCATGGTCATCACGATCGGGTTCATGGCTGTTGGCCTTTCGTCGTTGAAACGGCTGCTGGTGTTGAGGTGCTCGGTCGTTCAGGCGGCGTCCTTGCGGGGCCGGCCACGGGGCCGCTTGCGGGGGATCACCTTCCCCTGCAGGAGCAGCTGGCCGCCCCAGACGCCCCAGGGCTCACGCCGGTCGAGGGCGCTGGCGAGGCAGAGCGGCTGCACGGGGCAGGTCGCGCAGAGCGTCTTGGCGAACTCGACGTCGGCGGGAGACTCGGCGAACCACAGCTCCGGGTTGTTGACCCGGCAGGGCAGCTGGTCCTCGTCGTAGCGGTTGGCGCGGTCGTGGAGAACGCCGAGAGTGACCTCGGGCTCGAGAATGCTGGTCATATGTACACCTCCTTTGTGACTGATCGCGGGTTTTGAGAAACAGAAAGGCCGCGGATCCCGGGTTTCGGGTTCCGCGGCCTGGAGGCTGCTGTGACTACGTGGTTCTACGTAGTCGGACAGCTCCAGGCTCGAATCCCGTGGGACTTGACCTTGATGGCATCCGCCTGCGGGGACACGAGTCCCTCGAAGCGCGTGCCGTAACCGGCGCCCATAAAGGCACCGGCAGCCGGGGTGGCCCAGGTCGGGCTGGACAGCTCGGGGTGGCCGCACGCGGACATGGCGATGCCATTGATCGGCGTCTGAATCATGTTGAGCTTCATCGGGGCCACCTCCTTCGGGGCTGTCGGGCGCGCCTCATCGGCGCGCGGCTTTACTTGATGAAAGAACAGTAACCGGCCGGACAGGTCGGCCGCAAACGATTAAACCCGTTGATTTCGACGAATTTCCGTGAAGGACTTTTAGGCCTCGGCGGAGATCACCTGAAGGACTTCCGAGCCGTACGTCTCCACCTTGCTGCGGCCGATGCCGGCGATGCGCTGCAGATCCTGGAGCGTGCCCGGCTTCTGTTCGGCGATCTGCTCCAGGGTCGCGTCGGTGAAGACCACGAACGCCGGCTTGCGGATCTCCTCGGCGGTCTCCTTGCGCCACTGCTTCAGCCGGGCGTAGAGCTCCTCGTCGTAAGGCGCGTCGCAGCCCTCGTGACGGCCAATCCGCTTCTCGGCCGCCGAGCCGAGCGGGCCGCCGCAGGCCTTGCACATCCGCGCCTTCCCGGAGCCGGGGCGACGGGTCGGCGCCGCGGACCGAGCCGGTCGCAGCGGGTCGAGGAACCGCGACGGCCTGCGCCGCGCGGCCTGGCCCGGCTGGCGTGCCAGCGCCCAGGACAGGGTCAGGTCCACCCGCGCCCGGGTGAGGCCGACGTAGAGCAGCCGACGCTCCTCCTCGATCTCGGCCGGGGTCGGCTCCTCGCCACGGAGGATGAACGGCATCGTGCCGTCCTGGAGGCCGACCAGGAACACCGAGTCCCACTCCAGGCCCTTGGCGGCGTGGAAGGTCGCCAGGGTCACTCCCGACGGGACCGGTGCGTGCTGTTCGGCCGCACGGCGGTCGAGCTCGGCGACGAGCCCGGCCAGGTCGCCGCCGGCCGCGGAGAAGGTGCGCGCCTGGTCGATCAGCGCCTGCCATGACTCCCAGCGGTCGCGGGTCTGCCCCCGGCCCTCGGGCGGCTCGGAGGTCCAGCCCATCCCGGCGAGGATCCCGTGGACCGACTCCAGCAGCTCGTCGCCGATCACGGCACCCTGGCCGCCTCGCGCCGCACCGCGGATCCGGGTCACCGCCTCGCGGACCTCGGGCCGATCGAAGAATCTGGCGGCCCCGCGCAGGACGTACGGGATCCGGCGCGCGGTGAGCGCGTCCTCGTAGGCCTCCGACTGGGCGTTGATCCGGAACAGGATCGCCATCTCGTTGTAGGGCTTGCCGGACTGGTGCAGACGCAGGATCTCGGCGGCGACGCCCTCGGCCTCGGCGACCTCATCTGGCTGCTCGACGTGCTCGACGGCCGGCCCGGAGTCGCGCTGGGCCTGCAGCTGGACACCGGCGCTCGGCGTACCTTCCAGGATCTTGTTGGCGGCCTTCACGACCTGCGGCGAGGAGCGGTAGTTGCGGACCAGCTCGACCGATGTGGCGCCGGGGTGCTTCTTCGGGAAGTCACGCAGGTAGGCGGCGTCGGCTCCGGCGAAGGTGTAGATCGTCTGCGCCGGGTCGCCGACGACGCAGAGCTCGCTGCGCCCGCCCAGCCACAGGTCGAGCAGCGCCGACTGGAGCGGCGAGACGTCCTGGAACTCGTCGACGGTGAACCATTTGTACTGTCGCCTGACCTGCGCCGCGACGCGCTCGTCATGCTCCAGGAGGCCGGCGGTCAGGAGCAGCACGTCCTCCATGTCCATGCGCGCCTGGGTGCGTTTGACGTCCTCGTAGGCCGCATAGATGTGTCCGACCATCGCCGGCGTCAGCCCGCCGACCTCCCGGCCCCGAGCCTCGGCCGACTTCGGGTAGTCGTCGGGGTGGACGTTGGAGACCTTCGACCACTCGATCTCCGAGGCCAGGTCGCGCGCCTGGGCCTGGTCGACGTTGATCCGCTGGCGCTGCGCGGCCGCGCGGATGAGCGGGATCTTCGACTCGGTCAGGTTGGGCAGCTCGGTGCCGTAGACCTTCGGCCAGAAGAACCGCAGCTGGCGCAGGGCCGCGGAGTGGAAGGTGCGCGCCTGGACCGCGCCGGCGCCCATCGCCCTCAGCCGCTGCCGCATCTCCCCCGCCGCCCGGGTGGTGAAGGTGACCGCGAGGACCTCCGGGGGCGCGTAGACGCCGGTGGCGACGCCGTAGGCGATCCGGTGGGTGATCGCCCGTGTCTTGCCGGTCCCCGCACCCGCCAGCACCCGGACCGGACCCCGCAGTGCCTCCGCCACCCGGCGTTGCTCAGGGTCGAGGGCGGCGAGGAGGGACTCGGGGGTCATGGGCGGGGCAGGGTTCAATTGGGAATGGCTCCTCGGGGTGGGAACGTTATGCCTTGCAGGCCAAGACTATTGGCTCGCACCGACAGTTCTGAATGAGGAGAGCCCCCGATGAGCAGCTTCACGATGTACACCACACCCTGGTGTGGATACTGCCAGCGACTCAAGGGTCAGCTCGGCCGTGAAGACATCACCTTCGACGAGGTCGACATCGAGCAGGTCCTGGAGGCCGCGCAGATCGTCGAGCAGGTCAACGGCGGCAACCAGACCGTCCCGACCCTCGTCTACTCAGACGGCACCGCGATGACCAACCCGTCGATCGCTCAGGTCAAGGCGAAGCTCGCCGAGCTGGTCTGACGCCGGTCACCACGAGCCGGGCAGCTCCCCGCCGTACCACTCCTCGACCAGCGAGCGGCTGATCGAGATGCCGCTGGGCAGCTTGATCTCACCGCTCTTCGCGACCGCGGCGAGATCCGCGCGGGTGAACCAGCGCGCCTCGCGGATCTCGTCCTCGTCGACCGTGATCTCGGTCGACGCCGCGCGCGCGAAGAAGCCGAGCATCAGGCTGGCCGGCAGCGGCCAGGGCTGGTTGCCGAAGTAGTCGACCTGCCCGACACGTACGCCGACCTCCTCGGCGACCTCGCGGCGGACCGCGTCCTCGAGCGACTCCCCCGGCTCGACGAAGCCGGCGAGGGTGGAGAAGTTGGGCGCGGGCCAGCGGGTGTGGTTGCCGAGCAGGCAACGCTCCTCATCGCTCCCGGGCTCCCCTGACGTCACCAGCATGATCACCGCCGGGTCGGTGCGCGGGAAGATCACGTGTCCCTCCGCGCAGGCCAGCTCGTGACCGGCTGAGCGCGGTTCGAGGCTGCCGCCGCACCGGGAGCAGAACCGGGTCGCCCGGTGCCACTCGGCCAGTCCGATCGCGTGCATCAGGAAGCTCGCCTCGGTCGTGTCGGCGAGCAGTGCGGGGAAGAGCCCGCGCAGATCACGCCACGTCTCGCCGGCCTCCTCGCGACCGGTGAGCACCGCGAACCGGGCACCTTCGGCGGTGTCTCCGAGGAGCAGCCGGATCCCCTCCGGCGAGTCCCCCGGCGTACGCCACCTCACGCCGGTCCTGCCTGACGGCTCGACCCTGTTGCCGGCGACCACGAGGACCCTCGTGGTCTCGTCCGACCAAGCCTTGTCGACCCAGCCGTCGTCGGCGCGCAGGTGGCCGGAGCGGTCGTGGGGATCCTGAATGATTCGCAGATGGATGGGCAGCTTCGGGGAGTCCACCCGTCAGAGCCTATGAGGTGGGTATATGTTCCGCCGCGTGGATCGGTTCTGGCGCATCGCCGCTGTCGTCTCCGTCGTGGTCGCTCTGGCGATCAACGTCTACATCGCCTGGGGTTCCAACCTCTCGTTCATGTACGACGAGATCGGCACCGTCATCCACGGACGGACCGTCCTCGGACTCGACTCGCCGCAGCTGAACACCCCCGGTTACTACCCCGGGTGGGGCGTGCTGCTGGCGCCGTTGTGGCTGGTCACCTCCAACGTCTTCACGTTCTACCAGCTGGCGATCGTCGTCGGTCTGGTGATCAGCATGCTCACGATCTGGCCGCTGGCTCGGGTCGCGGTGCGGCTCAGCGGGGTCACGCCGGCGCAGGGTGTGGTCGCCGGCGCCATCGTGATGGCCCTACCGCCGCGCGCGATCCAGGCCGACTACATCCTCTCCGAGCGGCTGGTCACGCTGCTCGTCGTCCTGGCGACCCTGGCCGCGTTCCGGCTATGGGAGAAACCGACCTACCGCGGCGTACTCCTGCTCAGCCTGCTCACCGGGCTCGCGCTCTTCTCCCATGCCCGGATGCAAGTCTTCGTCGCTGCGGTAGCGCTGTGGTTGATCTTCTTTCTTGTACGCAGGTGGCAGATCGCCCTCGTCGGACTGGTCGCCACTGGCGTGCTCGCCGTGATTGCCAACAAGGCCGCGCTCTGGTTCCACGCGCAACTGGTGCCGTGGAAGTTCATCCAGGCGCAGGGCTTCTTCGAGAAGGTCACCCAGGCCAACCCCCGGTACTGGGTCGACACCTTCGCCGGCGAGGCCTGGACCCAGATGATCGGCAGCTTCGGCGTCGTGGTCGTCGGCCTGGTCGTGGTGACCGCTCTGTTCTGGAAGGAGCTCCGCTCACGACAGGTGGGGCCGGCCGGGTTCGTGCTGATCGCGGCCGGGTCGATGTACGTCCTCAGCTGCCTGAACTGGGGCAACGAGTACTCGCTGTTCACCATGGAGTGGCGGCGCTTCGACTACTGGATCTACGGACGCTACATCGACCCGGTCTTCGCGGTCCTCGTGCTGGCCGGGGTGTGCGCGGCGATCCAGGCCGTACGCTCCCGTGCGGTCCTCGTCTGGACCTGGGTGATCGTCGCCGGGATCTCACTGGTGACCATCCTCGTGGTCGCCCCCGACGCACCCACCTGGGCCTACACCACCCCGGCACACATCCCCGGCGCGATCCCGTGGTGGTGGGCGCTTCCGGGCGGCGAGTTCCCACAGCCGGGGCCGATCCCGTCGTTCACCAACGACAACCGCTTCTGGCTGATCGCGACCCTGTGCGCCCTGGTACCGCTGGCGATCTGGACGCTCCTCGCCGCCCTCTCCCGGCTCAGCCCTCGGCTGAGCTCAGCGAGAGCTGACCGAGTACGCGCCGTGGTCGTCACCGCGCTCGTCCTGGTCGTGGGCACCGCCGGGTCTGCCGTCGCCGACGTGGCCTCCGACAAGTTCCACGACCACTTCGACCACGCCACCCCGGTCGTCGACGACCTGCGCTCGATCCTCGCCGAGCACCCCGACGCGGTCGTCGCCTACGACGACAACTGCCCCCGCCGCCCCTCGGCGATGAACTCCGAGCGCAACTGGCTGATGTGGTGGATGCTGCCCACCATCGTCGAGCGCGAGTGGGAGTGGGGCGACGACATCGTCTTCTCCTGCCCCTCCGGCGAGCCGGCTTTCGTCACCGGTGCGGTGATGCTGCGCGAACGTCCGTTCCCACTTGCCACCGTCTGGATCATGCCCGGCGACCTGCTCGACTCGTTGCGTGAGTCGGGTGAGTTGCCGGAGGTTGCGCGGACGGTGAAGTAGCTTTCGGCTGCTCGCCGTTTGGATTCGGTTGGGGTCTTGGTCTGGCGTTTGGATGGGGGCCGATTTCTCTGGCTGGGCTGGGCCGCCGACCCGTTCTTTGAGGGTCTCTCGATCTGGACCGGCGTCAAGGACGGGCCTTCGGCCCGGGTGTGGCCACGGCACACTCACCCACGGAAGGTGACCGTTCCACGCCTACGCCAGACATGGGGTCTCCGGATGAAAGAAAAATTTCTTCCATCCGACAACCCCACCCCGGTCTAGCCATCTCTGAGGCGAACGAAAATTCGTTCGCCTCCCCGACCCGTCTGCCGAGCTGGTCCCCGGGCGGAAAGAAAATTCTTTCCACTGGTCGACCCGACCGCCCGAGCTCCCAATCCCCCGCCCAACCCAAATCTCCGCACCAAACCCCTGCCGCCGACCCGATAACCAGCCAAAATTCTCGGCGACGACCGGTGTCAAGGCGATGTATCGAGCTTGTCGAGATGATCGCCGAAGGCGACCGGCGTCAGCCGGCGGCCGAAGGCCGTCCTTTACTCCGGGCGACGCCGAGAACACCCTCCCCGAAAGGGTCGGCGGCAAACAGTCCCCCGAAAAACGGGTCAGCGCCCCCCGCCCAAGATCCTCTCCAGCTCCTCCCGATCAGAAAGAGCAGAAGGCTCGACAAGCCGGCCAGAGCGCACGTAGTAGAACGCCGCCCGAACCCGCGACAACGGCACTCCCATCAGCTCAGCCCACCCAAGCCGATAGAGAGCCAGCTGGAGCGGGTCGGCGTTCTGGGTCTGGTTGGTCTTCCAGTCGATGATCAGGAAGCTCCCGTCGGGCTCCTGATAGACGGCGTCGATCCGGCCGCGTACGACCTGACCTGCCAGGACGATCGCGAAGGCCGCCTCGACCCGGTACGGGGGGCGGTCGGCGAACGGGCCCTGTTCGAAGGCGGCGATGACCTCCTCGAGACCGGACTCGTCCTCGATGCCGTGGTCGGCACGTCCGGGCAGGTCGTCGGGGTCGAAGAGGTCCTGCTGGCCGAAGCGGGCCTCGACCCAGGCGTGGAACCGGGTGCCGAAGCGGGCCTGGGAGGACGGCTTGCGGGGCATCGGGCGGACCAGGTCGGCGGCGAAGCCGAGCGGGTCGTCGCGCAGCTTCGACATGGCGGTGGCCGAAAGCGACGACGGCAGCGGTACGACCACCTCCGGAGCGCGCTCACGCTCCGCCTCGGTGAGCAGCCGCTCGATCTCCTCGTCCCACTGGTTCACCGTCTCGAGCAGGGTGAGGTCGTCGAGATCGTCAGGTCCCGGAGTCACCTCCCGGACCAACCTCGCCGCCTCCAGACGGCGCTCCACCTCTGGAGTGTGATGGTTGATCGGCCAGGGCAGGTCGACCTCCTGCGCGGCGTAAGGACTCTCCTCTTCGCCCTTCACAACGACCTCGGCCCACCGGTCGGGCTTGGCGCCCCACTGGAGCAGCGCCTCGCGGGTCTTGTCCATGTAGACCGACGGCCCACGCCCCTCCTTGAGCGAGGGTGACCAGCGCCAGCACGAGACGAACTGGATGTGGCGGGCGCGGGTCCAGGCGACGTACGCCAGCCGGAGCTCCTCGACGCGCTCGTGTTCCTTGCGCTCGGCGAGGAGCTCGTCGATCGAGTCGGCGTCGTGGCCGTGGAGCTGCGGCAGATCGGCGCGGTCCCCGCGGAGGGCAGCGGGCATCACCGACGGGACGGTCAGCCACGACGAGCGCGTCTGGCCGGTCGGGAACTTCTTGTGGGTGACCCCGACCAGGAAGACGACGTCCCACTCCAGGCCCTTGGCGCGGTGGACGGTGAGCAGCTTGACCGAGTCGGCCTCCGAGGGCGTGGCGACGTCGAGGCCCTGGCCGTATTCGTCCTCCGCCTCGAGGTAGGCCAGCAGCGCGGCGAGGGTGACCTGACCGTCGAGACCCTCGAAGTCGGCGACCGCCTGGACGAAGAGGTCGAGGTTGTCTCGCCTGGCCGAGGCTGCCGGGGAGACCGAGGCAGCCAGCTCGACATCGATGCCGGTGACGTCGATGATCCGCCGGACCAGGTCGAGGAGCGGCTCGTTGACCGCCCGGCGCAGCCCGCGGAGCTCGTCGGCGAGGAGCTTGAACCGCTCCCTGGCCTGTGGGGAGTAGTCATAGTCGGAGGTGTCGCCGGGATCCTCCAGCGCGTCGTTGAGAGAGGGGATCTCGGTGGGGTCGGTGCCCTCGACCGCCGCCTCCAGCTGCCGCTCGATGTCGGCGAACTCCTCCGCGCCGCCGATGACGCCGGCCAGGTCGCGGGAGCGTCGACCCAGGATGGCCAGGTCGCGCGGCCCGATCGCCCACCGTGGACCGGCGAGCAGCGTGAGCAGCGCGGCGTTGGCGGTGACATCGTGGAGCAGCTCCATCGTGGCCACGACCTCGGCCACCTCGGGCAGCCGTAGCAGCCCCTTCAGGCCGACGATCTCGACCGGGATCTCGCGAGCGGTGAGCGCGTCGAAGACCGCTGCCGCCTGCGAGTTGTCCCTGGTCAGCACGCCGATCTCCTTCCACTCCCCGACCGCCTCATGGGCCTCGATCACCTTGTCGGCGAGCCAGAGCAGCTCATCGTCGTACGTCTCGTGGACATGCACCCGCACCTCACCATCCCGCGCGCCCTCGGCGGCGACCAGGCGCTCCTTCTCGCGGCCCTCGTAGAGCTGGGCGGCCAGATGGTTGGCGGTGTCGAGGATGCGCGCGTCGGAGCGGCGGTTGACGGTCAGGGAGTAGGCGGGGCGTCTCCCGTCCTTCGCCGGGAAGTCGCGGCCGAACTCGAGGATGTTGCTCACCGAGGCACCGCGCCAGCCGTAGATCGCCTGGTTGGGGTCGCCGACGGCGGTGACGGGGTGTCCGTCGCCGAAGAGGCGGGCGAGCATCTGGGCCTGGGCCACCGAGGTGTCCTGGTATTCGTCGAGCAGCACGACCTTGAACTTCCCGCGCTCGATCTCGCCGACCTCGGGCGTCTCCACGGCCAGCCGAGCGGCCAGCGCGATCTGGTCGGAGAAGTCCATCAGCCCGAGCCGGTCCTTGAGCCGCCGGTAGCCGTCGACCAGGTCGAGCAGCTCGTAGCGCTTGTCGATCGCGTCGATCGCCTTCTCGACCTTGGTCAGCTTGGTCTTGACCCGTTTCCCGTCGGCCAGCTGGGCATTGAGGTCGGCCACCTCCAGCGCGAACAGCGACCGCTCGTTGCGGTCGTAGGCCCGCAGCGTGGCGGGGTCGACGAGGTGCTCGGAGAGCTCGGAGTCGAGCGCGAGCAGCTGCTGGACGGCCAGCTTCGGGTAGTCGGTCAGCTTCTCCACCGGGTGGGTGTGCCGGGCCACGGCTCGAGCCGCGAGCTGGTAGCGGGTCGCGTCGGCGATCAGCCGGGTGTCGGGCTCGTGGCCGATCCGCAGCCCGTGCTCGGAGAGCAGGCCGGAGGCGTAGGAGTGGTAGGTCGAAACGGTCGGCTCGGTGGGCTCGTCGTCCTCCTCACCGGGCCGCGGCGGACCCTCGCGCCGCTCGGGCCACAGCCCCGCCTTCTGCAGCGACTCCCGGATCCTGGTGGCCAGCTCGGCGGTCGCCTTCGTGGTGAAGGTCAGACCGAGCACCTCCCCGGGGAGTACGCGGCCAGTAGCGACCAGCCAGACGACTCGAGCGGCCATCACCGCGGTCTTGCCGGATCCCGCGCCGGCGATCACCACGGCCGGCTCCAGCGGAGCCGTGATCGCGCGGAACTGCTCCTCGCTGTAGAGCCAGTCGTGGCCCATCAGCTTGGCGAGCTCTTCGGGGGTCTCGACCTTCATCGCGGTGCTCGTTCCGGCGTTCATGACAGCACCGATCCGGAGGTCTGCGCCGGGCAGAGCGCGACGAACTGGCACCGGTCGCACTGCTTGCCGGGCCGGGCCACGAACTCCTCGGCCCGGACCGTTGCCACCGCCTTCTCCAGCTGGGCGACGATCTCGGGCGGCTCGGGGGCCTGGACCTGCACCTTCGGCAGCTCGCTCCCCGAACCCGCGGGATGGCGCAGCTGGATAAGCTCCGCTCCCCCGGAGGTCGCCCCGGGCGCGAGCTCGGACGCGGCGCCGTGCTCGACGGCCAACTGGTAGAGGCCGAGCTGGCCGTGCTCCTTGACCTCCTGCGCGGTGGGCGGATACTTCCCGGTCTTCAGGTCCACGACCACGATCCGGCCGCTCTCGTCGAGCTCCAGGCGGTCGGCATAGCCGTTCAGCCGCACCGTCTCGCCGCTAGGCAGCGAGACCTTCGCGGTCAGCTGCTCCTCGAAGCCGATCACGGTCCGCGCGCCGGGGCGCCGGTGCCAGGTCAGGAACCTGGCCAGTACGTCCTGGACCGCCTCGCGCTCGCGGGCAGCGGACCACGGCGTACGGAACTCGAGGCGGCCCCAGACCTCGTCCACGAACGGCATCAGGTCCTCGACGGTGGCAGCATCGAGGTCGCCGCGGGCGAGCTGCTCGGCGATCGCGTGCACGACCTTGCCGAACCCCTGGCTCGAGGAGTCGGTGACGGCCCCGCCCGCTTCGCGGGCCAGGAACCACTGCGCGGGGCAGGTCAGGATCGCCTCCAGCGCCGACGCGCTCAGCGTGATCGGACGGCCCTCGGGACGCACCGCGGCCGAGGCGTACGTCGGGGCCCGCAGCCCCCACCAGGTCGACGGGTCGGCCGCGAGCGCGATCCGCTTGCCGCGCACCTCGGTGGCGGCCAGCTTCTGCAGCCTTCTCGCGGCCGCCTCGCGCAGCGCGTCGGGCTGCGCCGGATCGGCGGCGGTGCGGCGCAGCTCGGCGATCAGACCGGCCAGAGACAGCGGTCGCGTCGGCCGGCCGACGCGGTGACGAATCTGGTCCTCGCGCAGGCCGAGCTCGTTGATGAACCGCGACGGCTGGTCACCGTCGTCGTCGGGCGACTTCACCGCGGTCACGACCAGCCGGGACCGGGCGCGGGTGGCGGCGACGTAGAAGAGCCGGCGCTCCTCGGCGAGCATCGCCGAGCGGGTCAGTGGCGGCAGCAGCCCGCCGTGACGGCCGTCCGGCAGCGCCGGGGCGATCCGGTCGGGGCCGAGGAGCGAGTCGCGCCGGCGCAGGTCTGGCCAGGCGCCCTCCTGGACGTGGGCGACGACCACGAGCCCCCATTCCAGCCCCTTGGAGCGGTGGGCGGTGAGCAGCCGCACCGCCGAGCCGCGTACGCCCTTGTCGGCGAGGGTGTCGGCCGGGATCTCCTGGGCACGAAGCGTGGCCAGGAAGGTCTCCACCGAGGTGAACTCCTGGCGGCCCTCGATCTTGGCGGCGGTGTCGAAGAGCGCCACGACCGCGTCCAGGTCACGGTGGGCCAGCCGCGCCGCCGCACCACCCGACTCCACCTGCGCCCGCAGCCGCTGCCCCCACTCGGCACCGTCCCACAGCGTCCACAGCACCTGCTCCGCCCCGGCCCCCTCCTTCAGCGCGACACGCGCCTCAGCGAGAAGAGCCGCGAGCCGGCGTACCCGCCCCAGCACCCGCTCCTCGCCGTCCCCGTTCTCCTCCGGGTCGAGCAGCGACGGATCGAGCACGGCGCGGCGTACGAGATCGTGCGCGGCGACGTCGGGGAACCTCGCCCGCAGGGTGCGCGTGAGCGCGCGGACGTCGGTGGCGTCGAGGCCGCCGAGAGGACCGGTGAGCAGCTCCTCGCAGCGGTCGGGGCGTACGTAGCGCTCGTCGAGGTCGGACTCGACGTCGGCGTCGACGACGATCCCGAGAGCGTCGAGGAGGACCGCGGCGGCGGGCTCGCGGACCAGCGGGGTCTCGTCGGCGGCGACCTCGACCGGTACGCCGGCGGCGGTCAGCGACCGGCGCAGCTGCGGGATCGAGGTGCGGCCGGAACGCACCAGGACGGCCATGTCGGACCAGTCGATGCCGTCCTCGAGATGCGCCCGGCGGAGCAGGTCGGCGATGTGCTCGGTCTCGGCTCGGTCGGTGTCGAAGGTGAGCACCTCGGCCCGGCCGGGGTCCTGGGCCAGCGGATGCGGGTTGCGGAAGGTGTCGTAGGCCGCGGCCGGGATCGAGCCGCGCACCGAGATGCCCGCCGCGATCGACCGCGACGCCCGCAGCAGCCGCGACCCGAACCGGCGGGTCGTCCCCAGCGCCACCACCGGCGCATGCCGGCGCTCCCGGGTCAGGAACTGCGAGGGGAAGTCGAGGATCCCGTTGACGTCGGCGCCCCTGAACCCATAGATCGACTGGTCGGGGTCACCCACCACGATCAGGTCGCGCCCGTCGCCGGCAAGCGCCTGCAGCAGCGCGACCTGGCTCGGGTCGGTGTCCTGATACTCATCCACGAACACACACGCGAACTCGGCCCGGAGCTCGGCCGCATGCCGCTCGGCCTCGATCACCCCACGCATGATCAGGTCGGGGTAGTCGATCGCCGACTGCGCACCGAGCACGTCGAGATATTGCTCCAGGAACCACCCGGCCGCGACGAACTCCTCGATGCGCTCCTCCCGGCCGAGCGCCACCAGCTGGTCGGGGTCGAGCCCACGCTCGCGCGCCCGCGCGATCACGGTCTGCACCTCACGCGCGAACCCGCGGGTGCCGATCGCCATCCGGAACCGCTCCGGCCACCTCACCGACTCCGGGTGGTCGGCCAGCAGCTCCTGCAGCACCACATCGGCCTCCGGCGCGGAGAGCAAGGTCAGCGGGGCGGCGTAGAGCTCGGCCGGTGCGTAGCGGCGCACCAGCCCGTAGGCGAAGGAGTGGAAGGTCGAGGAGACCGCCCCGGACAGCGTCCGCCCCAGCCGCGCGGTCACCCGGTCGCGCAGCTGCTCGGCGGCCTTGCGGGAGAAGGTCAGCGCCAGCAGCTGGTCAGGACGTACGCCGCGGTTCTCGATCCGGTCGACCACCGCCTCCACCAGGGTGGTCGTCTTGCCGGTCCCTGGTCCGGCCAGCACCAGCAGCGGTCCGCCGGGATGCTCCACGACCGACCGCTGGTGCTCGTCGAGCACCGGCACTGCGGCAGCACTCGGCGGCGGGGCTAGGCGGTAGGCGACACTCACGAGTCCCACCCAATCAGACGGCGCCGACAGTTTCAGGCGTCCCCTCGGACGTCATGTCCAAGACGCATCCTCACCGCGACGACGTCGTCGAGGTCGAGGCCCTCCGCCTTCCGGACGACCACCTTCAACGGCAGCAGATAGGTGCCGTCCTTGGGGAAGAGCGCGGTGGTGAACGTGGTCGCGCCGATGGTGGCGGTGACGGCGACCTGGCCCCAGTACTCCAGGCCCCGGGCATCCTCCTTGAGGTCCTCGGCGTCCTCGACGGGCATCGGCACGTAGTAGAACGGCGCCGGTCCGCGCCACTCGATGACGGCTCCTTCGAACGCGTACTCCATCTCCTACTCCGCAGTGCCTGATTCTGGGGCGAGCTCGAAGTCGTCGAAGTCGAACCCGGGTGAGACCACGCAGGAGACGAGCGCGTCCTCGGTCGAGGGGACCGTACGCTGCCACACCCCCGCCTGCACGACCGCCTGCGGCACCTGGCCGGCGGCGACGTCGACCCCGACGAGCACGGTCTCGCCTTCGACCGGCGCCGAACCGGCGCCGCCGAACTGGAGCGACACGACGCCGGTGTGCGCCAGCCAGATCTCGTCCGAGGTGACGCGGTGCCACGCGGACGACTCCCCGGCCAGGAGCCGGAAGTAGATCAAGGTCGCGGTCGGGCGCACCCGCCCGTCGGGCAGGGTGACGGTCTCGGCGGCAGCCCAGGTCTGCCGGAACGCCCCGCCTTCGGGGTGCGGCGCGAGGTCAAGGGCGGAGGTGATGGAGTCAGCGGTCACCCGGCTCATTGTGCCGGGTCTCGTTGGCCGGGTCGTCGGGGAAGCGCGGGTCGCCGAGCAGGTACTGCCAGATCAACCCCGGCTTCTTGTGCGGCAACGGCTTGGGACCACCGACGGAGCGGTTCTCGACCGCGTCCCAGACGGCGTCGACGGGACGGGCCACGCGGCGTACGACCTTTCCAGGCAGACCCGTGTGCGGGAGGTGGGGATGTGGACGCGAAGGTGCCCTCCGCTCGGCCGCGGCCATCCGCTCCGCGATCAGGAGAAGCTCGTCGTCGGAGGCTTCCTCGGCGAGGCGCGAGACCAGCTCGCCCTCCCTCTCCTCCTGGTCGATGAGCGCCTCCTCGACCTCGCCCCACAGCGTCGGCCACCGATGGGTGGTCTCCCAGGTGGAGCCGTACTCGTGCGCCTTCACGTGGAAGAGCAGCACCTCCAGGTGCCGCGCCATGGGGAGGTAGTCATGGACCAGAGCGGCTCCGCCCTCGCAGTGAGCGGAGACCGCCGGCAGCAGTGCCTCGTCCACCGCGTGCAGGTGGCGGGACGTACCGGCGTTGAACTGGTCGATCGGCGGGCAGCCCCGGCGGGTCTGCTCCGGCCTGGCGATGATGCTCCGAGCGTGGGCCAGGCGCCCAGCGAGCTCGTCGTGCTTGCGTCGCAGCTCGTCCTGCAACACGGTCGTGGTGGCCATCTGCCTCACCTCGGCTGATAGGGATCCACCCTCCAGAATGCGCCCCTTCTCGGCCCGGCGCAACAGGCAAATCTGCGATCAGACGTCGGCGGGCCGCTCGTTGTAGACCCCGGCCACATCCTGGCCGCTCAGCGCGGCGATCGCCTCCATGACCTCGTCGGTGAGGGACCGGCGGGCCTTGCCGAGAGGTACGCCGTCGAAGCGCCCGGCCACCTGGATCGGCTGCCCGAACTCGACGGTGACCTTCGCCAGCCGCGGCAGGCTCGACCCGACCGGCTGGAGCTCCGCGGTCCCCCGCAGACCCACCGGCACCACGGGCACGCCGGCGGTCAGCGCCAGGTGGGCCACCCCCGTGCGTCCGCGGTAGAGCCGGCCGTCGCGCGACCGGGTGCCCTCCGGGTAGATCCCGAACGCCTCACCCTTGTTGAGGACCTCCAGAGCCACCTCCAGCGAGCCGAGCGCGGCCTGCGGGTCGTCGCGGTCCACGGGCAGCATGCCCAGGCCCTCGAACCACGCCCGCTGGGCAGCACCCTTGAGGCCGGTGCCGGTGAAGTAGTCGGACTTGGCCAGGAAGTGCACCGGCCGGGGCGAGACCGACGGGATCACGATCGAGTCGGCGAAGCTGAGGTGATTGCTGGCCAGGAGCACGCCACCGGTGCGCGGGACGTTCTCTGCCCCCGTCACCGTGGGACGCCAGACGGCCCGTAGAAGGGGTGGCACGACGGCGTGGAGGACGCGATACATCACGTGCTCATCGTAGGCGGCAGCCACAGCGCCGCGCGCAGGTCCACCGCCCCCGAGACGCGGCGCGGGGTGCCCTCCTCGAGATACGCCTGCCGCGCCTCCTCGCCGTGGGAGGCGGGGAGCGAGCCATCGGCCCGCACCACCCGCCACCACGGCATTCCCGCGCCCTCGCGCGCCATCACCGCGCCGACCTGCCGAGGCCCGCCTCCGAACTCGTCGAAGAGGGCATCGGCGATCGCGCCGTACGTCGTCACCTGCCCGCGTGGGATCTGCTCGACAAGACGCAGAACGGCTTCTACGTACGCCTCCCGGTCCGTCATGCCGGGCACATTAGCGCGGTGCTACAGGATGGGGCTGAACGGCTCCGTGCCCTGGACCAGACGCAGACCGGAGATGCCCGAGTTCGCCTGGGCGTACTTCAGCTCGAGGTCCATGTCGCCGATGTTGTTGGACCCGGCGAGCGGAAGCAGACCCAGGGTCGACAGCGTCCCGACCGCCTTGCCGTCGGCGTTCAGGAAGCCGGAGCCGGAGTCACCGGGGATGCCGGGGGTGAGGTTGTAGAGCGGGTGCGACCAGCGGGTGCCGTTGACGCTGTCACCGAGCGAGAGGCCGATCTTCGGCGAGAGCAGGTCCAGGTCGGCGCGCACCGAGGAGTTGCCGTAGGAGTAGACCTTGTCGCCGGCGACGGTGCCGTCGGTGTCGATGCCCGTCGGACCGCCCCAGATCGGCACGCTCGGGTTGACCTTGCCGGCGTCGGCGGCGTTCACCTTGACCAGGGCGAAGTCGTTGTAGGCGCAGGTGTTCTCGTCCTTCGTGCCCGACTTCTGCATGGTCAGCCAGGACGAGTACGCCAGCTTGCCCTTGCCCAGCACGGTGCCCTCGCTCAGCAGGGAGCCGCCCTCGTTGAAGGTGACCTCGGTGCCCAGCGGAAGCGACTTGGCGGCACACCCGTTGGTGTCCGTGGCCTCACCGAGACCCGCGCAGTGGGCGGCGTAGCCGACGTAGACGTTCGCGGCGGAGTCGGCGAAGACGAAGTTGGCGGTGCACTGGGCACCACCGGTGTACATCTGCACGCCCGGGGTGATGGTGGCCGTGTCGGCCGGGGCCCAGGCGTGGGCCGCGGACGGGATCAGGGCCGGGACGAGCGCGGCGGTCAGGGTGCCGGCGGCGACGGCTGCGGCGCGGCGTACGGAACGGCGAGTGCGGAGCATGTGGGGGCCTCGGTCTGTAGGTGATGTGACTCACAAGTAACGAGGCTCGACTGCCCTGGGTTACGGGACGGCGACCACCACGGTGTTGCCCTGGAACGAGGTGCCGTCCCAGTCGTCGCACGTCACCACGACCAGCCTCGGCTCGCCGTCGGTGTCGAAGAGCCTCTCGCTGCGCTTGGCGACCTGCTCCTTGGAGAGGTCGCGCACCGACCGGACGGTGTAGCTGAACTCCTCGTCCTTGGTCCGCACGACGATCTCGTCGCCCTCGTTCACCTCGCCCAGCCGGTCGAGGATGCCGCCGCCGTTGTGCAGGGTGTGGCCGACGATCAGCACCGAGCCGTCATCGGCCCCGGGCTTCGCGCCGCCCTTCCACCAGCCCATGAGCGAGGCGTCGGCGGGCGGGGTGAGCGTGCCGTCCTCCATGGCCAGTGGCACCACGTCGGCATGCACGTTGAGCGACTCGATCGAGACGCCGCGTACCTTGCCCTTCTTCTTCGGCACCTCGGCCAGCGCCTCGGCCGGGATCGACGAGGTCGTCCCCGGTGGGGTCGCGTTGGTCTTCTTCGCGTCGTCGAGCTTGGTGTAGTAGTCGTAGGCGGCATAGCCGAGCACAGCGACCGCGACCACGAGGACGACGACGAAGATCTCGCCGAGGAAGGTCCTCAGGCTGGGTTGACCGTTGCTCACTCGGCCGAGCGTGCCACAGCCTCAGCCCGTTTGCGACGTACGGCCAGTCCGGCCCCCGCCCCCATCAGCAGAGCACCGACCCCGGCGAAGACATAGGACGGAGGTACGCCAGGGGTCGGGTCCGCGACGTTCGACTCCAGCCTCTCCGGGTCGATCGCAGAGCCTACGGCCGCGCCGGAGGCCGGCTCCGGGACCTGGTCGCTCGCGTTGGCAGGGGCACCGAGAAACAGTCCGCCGGCCAGGGTGGCACCGGCGAGCGTCGCGCTGAGACGAGCGCGTGTGGACAACGTCGAATCCTCCGAGGTTCGGGCATTGATGCAACTCCGCCCCCCGCAGCTGCGATCGCAAAACTATCGGTATCGCCACGTACAGATAAAGCCAGCGGCGGCCCCAGAGGAGCCACCGCTGGCCAACAGTTCAGTAATGCTCAGCTGTACCGATTCAGTACGAGGGCTGCGACGGGTCGATCTGGTTGACCCATGCCACCACGCCACCACCGACGTGGACCGCGTCCGCGTAGCCGGCGCCCTTGGCGATCGCGAGCACCTCTGCGCTGCGTACGCCGCTCTTGCAGTGGAACACGAGCGGCTTGGCACCGTCGCCGGTGAGCTCGGCGACCTGCGGGATCGCGTTGCCGTTGAGGAACTCGCCCTTGGGGATCAGGACGGCGCCAGGGATCTGGTTGATCTCGTACTCGTTCGGCTCGCGCACGTCGACGAGGACGAAGTCACGGCTGCCCTCCTCGCGCTCCTTGATCATCTCGGAGAGCTGGTTGACCGAGATGGTCGAGCCGGCCGCGGCGTCGGCCGCCTCGGTGGAGATCGCGCCGCAGAACGCGTCGTAGTCGATCAGGTCGGTGACCGTCGGGTTCTCGCCGCACAGCGCGCAGTTGGGGTCCTTGCGGACCTTCAGCTTGCGGTACTCCATCTCGAGTGCGTCGTAGATCATCAGCTTGCCGACCAGCGGCTCGCCGATGCCGGTCAGCATCTTGATGGCCTCGTTGACCTGGATCGAGCCGATCGAGGCGCAAAGCACGCCCAGCACGCCGCCCTCGGCGCAGGAGGGGACCATGCCCGGGGGCGGGGGCTCCGGGTAGAGGCAGCGGTAGCACGGGGCGTCGTCAGTCAGGGTCGGCGCGAACACCGACGCCTGTCCGTCGAAGCGGTAGATCGAGCCCCAGACGTACGGGATGCCCAGGAAGTACGCCGCGTCGTTGACCATGTAACGGGTCGCGAAGTTGTCGGTGCCGTCGACGATCAGGTCGTAGCCGGTGAAGATCTCGCGCACGTTGTCGTTGTCGAGCCGCACGTCGTGCAGCACGATGTTGACGTACGGGTTGACCTCCTTGATCGCCGCCGCGGCGGATTCGGCCTTCGGCTGGCCCACCGTCGACTGCTTGTGGATGATCTGGCGCTGCAGGTTGGACTCGTCGACCTCGTCGAACTCGACGATGCCGAGGGTGCCGACGCCTGCCGCGGCCAGGTAGAGCAGGGCGGGCGAGCCGAGACCGCCGGCGCCGATGACCAGCACCTTGGCGTTCTTCAGGCGCTTCTGCCCGGCCATGCCGACGTCGGGGATGATGAGGTGGCGGCTGTAACGGCGCACCTCGTCGATCGTCAGCTCGTCAGCGGGCTCCACGAGCGGGGCTAGGGACACAACTGCTCCTCAGTTCGGGCGTACGTATGCCTACTTGAACACCGCAGGCACTCCTCCATGTTCCCTCATCCGTGGACGAGGCAACGACGCGTCCCGCGATCCGAGTACCAGCGGGTAGGCTGCTGGGGTGACCACGCACCAATCCGAGCTCGACCCCACTCGACCGCGAGGGGCGAGACTGCCCCGGACGGAACGACGAGCCCAGCTTCTCGATTCCGCCCTCGAGGTCTTCGTCGCCTACGGCTTCCACGCCGCCGCGATGGATGACATCGCCGAGAGGGCAGGGGTCTCGAAGCCCGTTCTCTACCAGCACTTCCCCGGCAAGCTCGACCTCTACCTGGCCCTGCTGGAGAAGTCCGCGAACGAGATCATCGATCGCTGCCGGGAGGCCTTGGCGTCGACCGATGAGAACAAGGAACGTGTGGCCCGCACGGTCGAGGTCTTCTACGACTACGTGGCCTCCGAGTCCGGCGCCTTCCGGCTCGTCTTCGAGTCCGACCTCACCAACGACCCCGCCGTACGCGAGCAGGTCGACCGGGTCACCAACGAGTGCGCCGAGGTGATCGCCGAGGTGATCGCCGAGGACACCGGCTTCGCTCCCACCGCCTCCCACCTGCTCGCCGTGGGCCTGGTCGGCCAGATCCAGGTCAGCGCTCGCTACTGGCTCCACAACAACGGCGAGCTCTCCCAGGCCGACGCGGCTCGTCTCGTCGCCGGGCTCGCTTGGCGCGGCATCGGCGGCTATCCCAAGACTGATTGATTCCGCTCGTAGCGCAACGGCGGGGTTCCTCACGGTCCGTGTGAGAGGATTCCGGAGCATTGATCGACCCATCGCAAGGAGGACCCGTGGAGGTCAAGATCGGCGTCCAGCAGGCCGCCCGTGAGCTCGTCGTAGAGACCGAGGAGTCCAGCGAATCGGTGGAGAAGCTCATCGCCGACGCCCTCGGCGGCGGCGCTGTGCTCGCTTTGACCGACAGCAAGGGCCGCAAGGTCATCGTCCCGACCGAGAAGCTCGCCTACATCGAGATCGGCCCGGCCAAGGTCGGCAAGGTCGGCTTCGCCGGCTGAACCACTCCGGACTGTCACTACTCAGGGATGGCCCTGATTCCGGTGGCGAACTTCCGAGTTTGGGCCATGTTGTCCGTGCATTCCAGTCCCAACAGGTGCAATATCAAAAGATGGGCGCATTCATGGCGCCACTCACAACCTGAAGGGAAAAGGGCATGATCTCAACGATCCTCGTCACCCTCATCGGCGGCGTCATCATCGGGGCCCTCGGCAAGTTCTTCGCGCCGGGCGATAAGGACAACATTCCGTTCTGGCTGACGATTGTCTGCGGTATCGGCGGCATGCTGATCGGCAGCTTCATCTACTGGTTCGTCTTCGGCCAGAACAACGGGCCGTTCGACGGCCATGCGGCTACGTGGGACAACGCAACCAACGGCATCGACTGGTGGCGTCACATCTGGCAGGTCGTGATCGCCGCCGTTCTGGTGGTCGTCGCCTCCGGTGTCACCGGAAAGTCCAAGGCCTGAGCCTCGTCCAGGTCACCTCGAAGCGGTCCCGCCCCTTGTGGGCGGGGCCGCTTCTGTTGTGGCGGTGGCGCCGGCCCCGTGCCGGCACCTCACCAGTTGGGCTGCGCCGGCGGCTCCGGCGGGACCACGTCCGGCGGCCGGATGACGTAGACGATCCGCCCGGAGCGTGCCCAGGCGCGGTCGAGCTCGCCGAGGTCGTACGTCGCCCGCACCTCGGCATCGCTGACGATCCTGTGGGAGGCGGGGTCGTGGACGATGGGGTCGCCACCCTCGTCGAAGCCGGTCAGCACGAGCAGATGACCGTTGGTGACGTACCCGGCGCCGGTCAGCTCGCCGGCCTGGTGCGAGACGGCCAGCACGAGCGGGATCCCGGCCTCGAGGAACCGGGCTGCCTCGGCGAAGGAGCGGAGCCTGGTGACGTACGCGACCAGCCCCCGGGCGCCCGCATAGGCGGTGTTGAAGGCCCAGTTGCCGGCGCCACCGAAGGACTCGTCGTAGACCTCCCGGACGGTGAACGGCACCTGCGGGTCGGGGGTCTCGTAGTCCACCCAGGCCGTCTCGGCGGCCGTCGGCCCGGCGCCCCAGAAGTCGGCGATCATCGCGGTCGAGGCGGCGCTGCACCAGGACTGTCCGCCACCGTCCCAGTGCGGATAGCGGTCACGGTGGAGCTGCTGCGAATAGGCGGGTACGCCACCCACCACCGTCCCGCGAGGCACGGCCCCCGGGGCCGGCGCCGAATCCCGGGCGTCGGCCGAGACGATCGCCCCGAGCAGGCTCGCCCGCGGCTGGCTCCCGGCGGGGCCGTGCAGGCTCAGCCGCAACGAGAACTGCGTGAACCTGCGCCCGTCCCGCCCCAGGATGGTGTCGTCCGAAGCGACTGCGACCGGGTCGTCCTGACCGGCGACGGAGGTGGAGGCGAAGGCCGGGTCCGAGGACCAGCGAGCGAGCACCAGCCAGCCGCTCCGCTCCCCCGACTCGGCGACCACTTGAGCCGCGACCTCCACCCAGGTCCCGGGTGGGGTCACAACGTTCCAGGAGGCGACCAGCTCGTCGAAGCAGAACCCGGGGCTGACCTCGGAAGACGTCCACACACCGGCTTCGGGGACGATCTGCGTCCCTGCCCAGCCGGTCCAGCGGATGTCAGTGCTCAAGCCCGAGCTTGCCCATTCGCTCGACGTGACGCTGGGTGAGCCGGGTGAGCATCTCGCCGATGGCGCCGAGGTCGAGACCGGGGAGGTGGTCACCGGCGATCAGCTCGCTGAGCCCCTCGCGGGTGGCGGCGACCTGCTGCGCCTGGGTGATCGCCTCGCCCATGAGGCGACGGCCCCACAGCGCCAGGCGTCCGCCGATGAGGTGATCGGCCTCGATGCCGGCCCGCACCCGGTCGACGATGAAGTCGGCCCGCCCGGCGTCCTCGAGGGTGGTGACCACGAGCTTGTGGGTGTCCTCGTCGAGGAAGCCGGCGACCTCGCGGTAGAAGTCGTTGGCGAGCCCGTCACCGACGTACGCCTTGACCAGCGACTCCCACCAGTCCGCGGGCTTGGTGTGGATGTGGAACTCGTCGAACCCCTCGCGCAGCGGCTCCATGGCCGCGTACGGGTCGGTGCCGAGCTCCACCAGCCGGTCGAGGACCGGCTGGATCTTGGCGTGCTGGGCAGCCGCCATCGCGAGCAGAGCCGTCTTGTCCTCCAGCGAGGGCGCCATCTTGGCGTCGTCGGTCAGCCGCTCGACAGCTGAGACCTCGCCATAGGCGACCGCTCCGAGAAGGTCGATGACGGCGGCCTTGTAAACAGGATCACCGAAGGGATCCTGAGGACCCGTGAACTCTGACGATGCAACCACGGGAGAACCCTACCGATAGAATGCCTTTTGACCGACCCAGCGCCGCTGTAATGCACTTCATATCGCGGTGGTCTGGTTCCCGTATGTGCGCGGCGTGGCACTCGCTTGGCAAGCTCGAGACACCCGTGAGTCGCTCGCCGCATTCGATGAGACAAGCGAGTAGCGACGAATCATGACAACGTTCAAGGAGCTCGGGGTTCATCCCGAGATCTGCGCTCCCCTCGAGCGCAAAGGCATCACCACCCCCTTCGCCATCCAGGAGATGACCCTCTCGGTCGCCCTGCAGGGCACCGACCTGATCGGCCAGGCCCGCACCGGCTCCGGCAAGACGCTGGCCTTCGGCATCCCGGTCGTGCAGCGCAGCGTGTCCCCCAAGGACCGCGACTACATCGACCTTCCGCAGGGCAAGCCGCAGGCTCTGATCGTGGCTCCGACCCGCGAGCTGGCCATGCAGGTCTCCGCCGAGATCTCGATGATCTCCGAGGACCGCGGCCTCCGCGTGCTGACCGTCTACGGCGGCGCGGGCTACGACCCCCAGATCGACGCGCTGGAGAAGGGCGTCGACATCGTGGTCGGCACCCCCGGCCGCCTGATCGACCTGGCCAACCGGAAGGTCCTCGACCTCTCCCACGTGCACGCCCTCGTTCTCGACGAGGCCGACGAGATGCTCGACCTCGGGTTCCTGCCCGACGTGGAGAAGCTCGTCACCCTCACCCCGGAGACCCGCCAGACGCTGCTCTTCTCGGCCACCATGCCGGGTGCGATCGTGGCGCTGGCGCGCTCCTACATGCGCCACCCGATGAACATCCGCGCCGAGTCCGCGAGCGAGCGCGAGACCGTGCCCGCGACCGCGCAGTTCGTCTACCAGGCCCACGACCTCGACAAGCCCGAGATGATCGGCCGCCTGCTGCAGTGCGAGGACCACGACAAGGTCGTCGTCTTCGCCCGCACCAAGCGGCAGGCACAGCGCGTGGCCGACGACCTCGCCGAGCGCGGCTTCCCGGCCTCTCCCCTGCACGGCGACATGCAGCAGGCCGCCCGCGAACGGGTGATGCAGAAGTTCCGTGACGGCAAGGTCGAGGTCCTGGTGGCCACCGACGTCGCCGCCCGCGGCATCGACGTCACCGGCGTCTCCCACGTGGTCAACTACACGACCCCCGACGACGAGAAGACCTACGTCCACCGCATCGGCCGTACCGGCCGCGCCGGCGCCTCCGGTGTCGCGGTCACGTTCGTCGACTGGGCCGATCTCCACAAGTGGAAGATGATCAACAAGGCTCTCGACCTTCCCTTCGACGAGCCGCAGGAGACCTACTCCTCCTCGGAGCACTTCCTCCACGACATGGGCATCCCGAAGGGCACCAAGGGCCGGATCAAGGCCGCTGCGCCTGCGAAGCCCAAGGACAAGGACTCCGACAAGGACGGCGAGAAGCGCGAGCGCGCTCCCCGCAACCGCGACCGTCAGCGCACCCGTTCCCGCAGTGGCCAGGTCGTCGACAAGTCCGCTGCTCCGGCGACCGCCGAGTCGGCCGAGTCGACGAAGCCCGCCGACGGCGAGGCCAAGGCCGAGGGCTCCGCGCCCCGTCGCCGCCGTCGTCGCCGGTCATCGGGCTCGGGCGGTTCCGCGCCCAAGGCCGACGCCTGAGCCTGTCTAAGGGATCACAACCACCTTGGTGCCGAGCCGCGCGAAGCGCCACATCGCCTTCGCGTCCGGCTCGGCCTGGCGGATGCACCCGTGCGACAGCGGGGTGCCGAGCTGGGCGCGGCTCTGCACGCGCTTGCCCTTGTCCACCGGGATGTTGTGGAAGCCGATCGCCGCGCGGGGGCCCTTGGTGAAGCGTACGAACCACTTCATCCGGCCCGAGTCGTCGATCCCCCTCGCGTGCTGGGAGCGGGAGAAGACCTTGTAGGTGCCGGGCTCGAGGTTGTCGTAGATGCTGCCCGATACCGGATACGTACGCCGCGTCCGGTCGGCCGCGGACACGATCCAGACCCGCTGCCGGCTGATCGAGAAGACGGCCCGGCGACCGGTGCCGGAGTCGTCCGGAAGCACCTTCTCAGCGGCGGCGATCCGCGCATCGATGTGACGGTCGATCGCGGCCTCACGCTGGCTTTCGTGCGGCCAGACCGGGGTGCGTGCCCCGGCGTCCGCGCCCAGCTTCATCCCGCTGTCGGCCACGCTGGGCCGGCCGTTGGCCACCGGCTCGGCGATGACCTCGATCCCGACGAACAGACCGGCCGACGTCAGCAAGGACGCGGCGAAGAGCATCTTGGTGCGCCGGAGAGGCCGAGATCTCATGTGGCGCGCAGTGCGGCTCACTTCTTCATCACGCGCCCGAGTCCCCCTACGAAATCCACGTCGAACATCATCCAAACACGTATCACCGCAAGTCAACTGTCACACGACAGACAGAAACCGTGATTCCGCGTACGAACCGACGGCCCGGCGCCTGGATCCCCCGCGCGACCGGTGGTGGCAGGATTGCCTCATGTCGAACCCCACCTCCCTGGTCACCGGCGCAACCGCCGGCATCGGACTCGCCTTCGCCCAGCAGCTCGCCGCCCGCGGACACGACCTCGTCCTCGTCGCCCGTGACGAGGAGCGCCTCGACGGCGTCGCCAAGGACCTGACGGACGCTCACGGCATCGGCGTCGAGGTGCTCCGCGCCGATCTGACCGACAGCGCCGATCTGGCCAAGGTCGAGGCGCGCCTGGCCGACGCCGACCACCCGGTCGACCTGCTGGTCAACAACGCCGGTCACGGCCTCAAGCACCGCTTCCTCGACAACACCGCCGACGAGGAGACCGCGATGGCGGAGGTGCTCATCATCGCCCCGCTGCGCCTCTCCCACGCCGCGCTGGGCGCCCAGGCGGCCCGCGGCCACGGCGGCATCATCAACGTCGGCTCGGTCGCCTCGTACCTGCCCCGCGGCACCTACTCGGCCGCCAAGGCGTGGATCAACTCCTTCACGGAGTGGGCCCACAACGAGTACGCCGGCCAGGGCATCAAGGTGATGGCCCTGCTGCCGGGGTTCACCAAGACCGAGTTCCACGAGCGCCTCGGCTCCGGCTACGACTCGGCCCCCTCCTGGATGTGGCTCGACGTCAACGATCTGGTCCGCGAGGCTCTCGACGACTACGACGCCGACAAGACCTTCTCGATCCCGAGCAAGCGCTACAAGGCCCTGGCCACCATGGCGCGGGTCGTCCCGTCCGGCGTGCTCCAGAAGTTCCAGTCGCTGGGCCGCAAGTAGGCGACTCAGCAGGTAGTCAGAGACCTTCCGGCCCGTTACCGCCCGGTAGACGGGCCCGAAGGTCTCTGACTACCCAGCGCGGGCCCTCAGGTAGCGCTCGCGTTGCCAGTCCGCCAGCGCTCGGCGCATCTCGACGGTGTGGGTGGGGGTCCACCAACATGGCGGGTCGATCGTCCACCGTCGGTCGGCCATCGGTGTCCGGCTTGCTCGCGCCCGTGCCTCGTGCGTCCTTCTGATGAAGTCAGCGGGGTCGCGGCGGTCGGCGGCGACCATGGTGACGTACTCCAGGCCGACGCGCCGGAAGGCGCCCTCACGCCGCAGGTCCTTGGCCCGCTGCTTGCCCGCCAGGTGCAGCGCACCGTCGTACTCCGCAACCACCCCACGCTCCAGGTCCAGGACATCCGGAGTTCCGATGTGGCGGCCATCGAGGTCGAAGACCGGACGGTTGCTGACCACGCCCGCGATCCCCATCCGCACCTTGAGAGTGAGTCGCAGATCGGTCTCCGACGGTGACCACACATTCTCGTCGGCAAGCGAGATCGCACGCCTCAGGCGATCGATGCCGGTCCAACCGCTGAGCGTCTCGGCATAGGCCGCCATCTCCGCCAGTGAGATCAGGTCGCTGGCCGCGACGAGATCGAGCCAGCGTACGGCCGACAACGGCCTCTCCGCTCTACGAACCTCGAACGCCACCGACCGATGCGGATCCGTGAGCACCACCCCGTCCACGACCTGACGCGTTCTCGGCAGCATGCGCTCCTTGCTCACCTCGATCCCCGCCTGCACGCGTGCCTGCGATCCCGGGCTGAGGATGGTCACCGGCAGCTCGCTGCCGTCAGCGTCGCAACCGTCGACCCAGCGCACCCGCTGCCATGCCAGAGCGGCCCAGCCCGTCACCGCGCCGTCCGCAGGCACCACCGCGGAGGCCTCGAGAACGCGCTGCTGCGGTGAGTCCGGGACGTACGCAGGCACGTAGAGCCCCCGCGACGACCGCCGCCACGCCCGCCCCCTCGCCTGTTTCGGCGTCGGCCCGAGCACACCCGAGGGATCCGTCCGCACAGGACGAACCAGCCCAGGCCGCCCGAGAACGTCGGGCGGCCTGAAGTGAGAGGCGCGGGAAGCCACGACCTCATGATGGCCGCGACCACCGACATGTTGCCGGCCACCGGGTAGTCCGAGACACTTCGGCCCGTTACCGCCCGGTAGACGGGCTCGAACGTCTCGGACTACCAGCCTCAGGCGTTCGCGATGAAGGTCGTGACCGCGTCGGCGACCATCTGAACGGCGATCGCCGAGAGGAGCAGACCGGCGATCCTGGTGATGAGCAGGACGCCGGACTCCTTGAGGACCTTGAGGATCGGGATGGAGAAGATCATCGCGACCAGGAGGGCGAGGTGGACTACGACGAGCCCAAGGCCCAGCCCGAAGCCGTCCGCGACGGAGTCGACCTCCTGGGTGAAGACCATCGTGGCGACGATCGCGCCGGGGCCGGCCAGGAGCGGGGTGCCGAGCGGCACCATGGCAACGTTGGCTCCGGCGGCGGCGACGGGGTCGTCGAAGTTGTCGGTGAGCAGCTCGAGGGCGACCAGCAGCAGGAGCAGGCCGCCGGCGCACTGCAGCGCCTCGAGCGAGATGTGCAGGAAGTGCAGGATCGCCTGCCCGAAGAGCGCGAAGATCGTGATCACCAGGAACGAGACCGCGACCGCGAGGAGCGCCGCCCGGCGCTGCTTGCCCGGGGACTGTCCCGCGGTCAGCGAGAGGAAGATCGGGATCGTGCCGACCGGGTCCATGATCACGAAGAGTGTCACGAACGTGGAGACGAAGATCTCGGTCAACGTACGACCTCGGGGGTGGCTCGTCCGGAGGCGGCCGCGGCTGCGGCGGCGCGCTCCAGGAGCCGCTCGTACTCAGCGGGTGCAGTGGTGTTCACTCCCAGATGGTGACCCACCTTCCCGGTGCCGTGGTAATCGCTGGATCCGGTCACCACGAGGTCGAGATTGCGGGCGATCACCCGCAGCTTCTCGCGCACTTCCGGGCTGTGATCCTGGTGGTCGACCTCGAGCCCGGACAGGCCCGCGTCGACCAGTGCGGAGAGGGCTGCCTCGTCGGGCTGCTCGCGTCCGGACCGGCCCCAGGGATGGGCGATCACGGTGACTCCTCCGGCAGCGGCGACGGTGCGGATCATCGGCTCGAGCGGGGCCGCGTAACGGCTGACGTTCGCCGGTTTGCCGGCCCCGAGGTAGCGGTTGAACGCCTCGTCGCGGCTGCGCACGTACCCCTTCGCGACGAGCGCGTCGGCCAGGTGCGGGCGCCCGGAGGCGGCGGCATCACCGGAGACGGCGGCGACGTCCTCGAGCGACACCTCGATGCCGAGCCGCGCGAGCCGGGCCAGCATCAGCGGCAGCCGTCCGTCCCGGCCGGCCAGAATTCGGGCGAGCTCGGCAGTCAGCAGCGGATGGGTCCGGTCGGGCAGGTAGGCCAGCAGGTGCACGCTGTGGCCGACGTAGTCGGTGCTGATCTCCATGCCGCGCACCAGCTCGATCCCGGCCTCGGCGGCAGCTGTGGTCGCCTCGTCCCAGCTGTCAGCGGTGTCGTGGTCGGTGATGGCGACGACGTCGAGCTCCGCGGCCTTCGCCGCCTGGACCAGCTCGGTGGGCGAATCGGTCCCGTCGCTCACTCGCGAGTGAGTATGGAGGTCGATGCGCACCCGCCCATCCTAGGGCGACTTCCACCAAGATCCACCGGGGCCACCGAAGGGCAGCTCGACCATCTGTACGCCTAGGTCCCCGACCTGGCGTAGGTGCCAGCCGTCCTGGAGCATCAGCATCGCCGTGGCCGGGCGGAAGACCAGCCACAGCCAGCGGCCGGCGGCCTCGCCGACGACCACGGACCGTTCCCACTCCTCGGCGCCGTTGGTCCACTGGGTGATCGGCCACAGCGGCACCAGCTGCCGTTGCCCGGCGACCCGGACCCTCGTCGTGGGCGGGCCGGCACAGGCGTCGATGCCCGGGTCCGGTCCATCCGTACGCGCGCACCGCGCGCCCAGCCCGACGCCGGCCTCCTCGGTGACGACGGTCATCTCGACCGGTCCGTCGTCGGGGGTCACACCCGTCAGCGTGAGCAGCGTCGCCGCGCCCTTGTTCTCGTCGCCGACCACGGCGAGGTCGGCGATCGACCAGCCCGACTCGACCGGCCAGGGAACGTAGGTGGGCACCTCACCGGCCAGCGAGAGGACCTGCACGAGGTCCTCGTAGGAGGCCGCATCGGATCGCCACACCGGCGTCACGACACCATGCTCGGGACACGACTTGCTGCCGCCGGCACCGATGCTCGCCACCGGTGTCGCGCAGCGTGGACAGCCAACCGCAAGAGCCACCCCACAACGGTGACCCGTGGCATCCGTCTGGTCAAGCGTCGGAGGTGACTATGTGTTCCAGTACTTGACGACCGGCTGCCCGTGGTGGGCGTCCAGCATCGAGACGGTCGCGGTGTCGAGCCGGAAGAGCCGGCCCTCGGTGACCGGGAGTCCCAGCCACACCGCGGCCAGGGCGCACAGCGCGTGTCCGTGGGAGAAGACCAGGGTGTCACCGTCGCGCTCGCGCGCGGCCGAGACGACCCGGCCCAGCCTCTCCTGGACGGCGGCCGCGGGCTCTCCGCCGGGGGTCTTTCCGGTCCACAGGCTCCAGCCGGGGTCGGTGCGGTGGATCTCGTCGGTGGTGATGCCCTCGTAGTCGCCGTAGTCCCACTCGACCAGGTCGTCGGTGACGACTGCGTCGGGGAAGCCCGCGAGCTCAGCCGTACGCAGCGCCCGCTGCCGCGGGGAGGTCAGCACCGCGGCGTACTCCTGGTCCTGAAGGCGTGAGGCGAGCACCTTGGCGGCCTCCTCCCCCTCGGGTAGGAGGGGAAGGTCGGTGTGGGAGGTGTGCCGGCCGTTGAGGGACCACTCGGTGGTGCCGTGCCTGACGAGGTAGAGGGCCATGCCCCCATCCAACCAGCCGTCCGCCCTGCCGCTGTCTCACGCCCGAGTGATGAACCGATTGACCTCGCGGACGAGTACGTTGGGCGCCAGGTCGGCAGCAGTCGAGAGCGCTCTGGCCGGGAACCCTACGGTCGTGTGCACCTTCGGCACTCGCCCGCGCAGCCCCTTGCGCGGCTGCGCCATCTCCCAGACCTGGTCGGCGACGTCCTCGACGGTGAGCCGGATGCCCAGGGTCTCGTGGGAGGAGGCGGCGTTGCCGTCGAGCAGGGCGGTCTTCACCCACAGCGGCCAGACCGCCTGCACCCGGATGCCCTCCTTGCGCCACTCCAGCTCCAGCGCCTCGGTGAGTCCGCGCACGGCGTACTTCGACGCGCTGTAGGAGGCGATCTCCGGCTGCCCGTAGATCGCGCTCGCGCTGCAGACGTTGATGACGCCGGATCCGGGCGTGGCCCGGAGATACGGGTAGGCGGTGTGGCAGCCGTTGATCACGCCGTTGACGTTGATCTCGATGGTCTGGTGGTGCTGGGCCAGGTCGACCTCGGCCAGGCGGCCGGCACGCAGGATGCCGGCGTTGTTGACCAGCAGGTCGAGGCGACCGCCGGCGGCGGTGGCGAACTCCTCCAGCGCCGCGTTCCAGGACGCCGGGTCGGTGACGTCGAGCGTGCCGCCGATGGCCGAGTCGGAGCCGAGAAGAGCCGCGACGTCGCGGGCCAGGTCGGCGTCGATGTCGTAGATCCCGACGAACCAGCCCTGCGCCGCGAACTTCTCGACGATCGCCTTGCCGATCCCCTGGGCCGAGCCGGAGACGAAGAGTGCCTTCTTCACTGCCATGACGTGTCCTTACGCAGGAATGAGCGCCCAGTAGTCGAGGTCGAGCAGCACCCCGGGGGCGTACTTGCCGTCCTCGCCGCGCAGGGTCATCGACTCGTCGCGGCCCTTGGTGGCGACCAGGCGCAGCCTGAGGGCACCGACACCGGGAGCATCGGTCTCGACTCGGTCGAGCACCTCGGACCAGGCGTAGACGGTGTCGCCGGCGAAGGCCGGAGAGGTGTGGGCGCCGGCGTTGATCGCGGCGACGAGCTGGGCGTTGGCGAGGCCGTTGAACGACAGCGCACGGGCCAGCGAGATGATGTGGCCGCCGTAGACGAGGTTGCGGCCGTCGGGCCGGGCCTCGACGTTGAAGTGCACCTTCGCGGTGTTCTGCCACAGCCGGGTGGCCTGCTGGTGCTCGGACTCGGTGAGGGTGACCCCGTCGACGTGGTCGATCTTCTCGCCGACCTCGTAGTCGGCCAGCCGGTGCGGCTCCCCGGCGGCGGTGAAGTCGTATGAGGAGAAGTCCAGGCCCTTGGGCACGATCAGGTTCTTCGCGTCGACGACCGCGGCCAGCTCCGGGATCACGGTCTCGGGAGCGCCGGCCTCCTGGTCCCGCTTGTGCACCATCACCCAGCGCGCCCAGTCGATGGCGACCTCGCCGCGCTGGTTGGTGGCGGTCGAGCGTACGTAGACGACGCCGGACTTGCCGTTGGAGTTCTGCTTGAGGCCGATGACCTCGGACTTCGTCGAGAGCGTGTCGCCCGGCACCACCGGCTGGTGGAAGCGGCACTCGGCGTAGCCGAGGTTGGCGACCGCGTTCAGCGACACGTCCGGCACGGTCTTGCCGAAGGCGATGTGGAAGCCGATCAGCTCCTCGACAGGGTGCTGCTCGAGCCCGACGGAGGCCGCGAAGGCAGCGCTCGAGGGCACCGCGAAGCGGGTCGGGTAGAGCGCCCCGTACGCAGCCCGGTCGCCCTCGGTCAGCGTGCGCGGCGTGGCGTGCTCGATGACCTGGCCGACCTGGAAGTCCTCGAAGAAGTTGCCGGGGTTCGTCTTGCTCATCTGCGGCCTCTCGTCGGTGAGTGCGTGGATTACCGGACGGTAACCTAGTTCAGACGATCCCGTGGAGGCGTTCCGGGATGCGTAACAGCGGCTGGTTGCGGAGGTTGTCGATGTGGCCCGGGCCGACGGCACGGTGCACTCCGTCCTCCTCACGGACGAGCCTGGCCGGCAGGACCGAGGCCGGGTCGAACTCCTCGACGTCGGCGCTCACCGAGGCGGTCGCGGTGGTCAGCAGGCTGGCGAGATCGTCACCGGAGCGTCCCCACGAGCTGCCCTTGCCGCGACCCACCGCCTTGGCGAGCTCGTTGCGGCGGTCGGCCTGTCGGCGCAGCAGATCCAGGTCGGCGAACTTCATGTGGAGCATGAACAGCCCGGGATCGGGCACGTACGGCGCCTTGACCCCGTGGGAGGCGAGCGTCCACGCGGCCGGCACCCGCTTGACCGACGGCTTGCACATCAACGGCGCGAACTGGGCGTACGCCCGCTGGCCGACGATCGGCTTGCCGCTGACCAGCGGTCCCTCGACCGCGGTGTGGTGGACCACGTTGAGGGCGAACGGGGCGATCACCCGCTCGGGCCGCCGGGTCAGGTAGTCGGACAGGTTGGCGTACTTCGCCGGGTCCGGGACGAGGAACTCGTCCACGTCGGTGAAGATGACCACGTCGTAGATCCCCAGGAGACCGTGGGCGACCCCGCTGGCCAGGCCCATCCGGCCGGCCTCGAAGTTGCCCTTCCGGAAGCCCGGCAGGCGCTGGACCGTGCACGACAGGTCGTCGGTGGAACCGTCGGTCGAACCGTCGTCGAAGACGATCAGGTTCTCGTGACCCGCCGCCCGGCCGTAGTGGTCGACCCAGCGGGCGAGCATCTCGCCCTCGTCGCGGGCGATGGTGAGCACCGCGATCCGTGGCGGCGCGGCCGACGTGCCGCCCGCCTCCTCGGCGAGTCTGCGACGACGGCGCAGGCTCCAGCTGCTTGACAAAGAGTTCCCCCGAATATGTGTGTGTTGAGGCCCTACGTGCGGACCAGCTCCTCTCGCCGAACGGACCACTCCACGAGGTCGGCCAGGGCGGAGACGGCGCGCGCCGGGGCCTTGCGGCCCTCCCCCGGGTCGATGGCCTCACCAGGGATGGTCGGGTCGGCGAGCTTCTTGTTGAGGTCCGTACGCAGCGCCGCATAGGAAGCCACCGCGGCGTCTCGAACCTGCTTGTCGGTGACCTTGCGCGGGTCGATCCCGCGTACGTCCACAGGAGCCAGGTCATCGAGATCCCCGTGGATGGTCGCGTCCAGACCGCTCAGCTCGGCTGCCTGGTCGCGGGTGAACGCTGCGGTCCAGCGCGGTGCCTGGAGCCCGATACGCGGGTCGTCGACCGTCAGCTCCGGCATCAGGCGCTTGCCGAGGACGTGCTTGCGCAGCCCCATCGCGGCCGGGTAGGCCAGGCCTCGCCGGTCCAGCTCTGCATTGAGGCCGCGCAGCACCTCGACGGTCGCGGAGCCGAGGGAGGTGTTCTTCGGCGGCGGGCTCTTCATCCCCTCGGGGTCGAAGCCCATCGCCACACCGAAACGCTCCAGCAGCAGGGTCGCCGGGCTGCCCGGAGGCGGCACGGTGACCAGGTGCAGAGGCCCGGCCTGGCCCCACCGCCGGGCGATGGCGACCATGTCCTGCTCGCCCCAGAACCGCTTGCCGGGCCCGGAGCGACGGCGCTCAGGAGAGCCCGGACGGCTCTTGTTGACCGCGGTGAGAAAGTCCGCCCAGGTCCAGTCCACGCCGTTCTGGACGAGCTCCTGCCACATCGACGGGATCTGCCGGTTGATGTCACGCAGCGAGAGCACGATCTCGGGCGTCACGCCCTTGAAGCTCGTCGCCACCCGCTCGGCCGTCTCCGGGCCGACCGGCGCCAACAGCTCGACGGAGATCAGCGCAGTGCCGTCCCACTCGTCGACCTCGGCGACCAGGCGGTCCCAGGCTCCGGCGACCGAGTTCCCCTGCGGGTGCTTCCGGCGGCCCTTCACGTCGAGAACGGCCTCGATCTGGTTACGCCAGCGCGCGCCGGGAACCAGGAACCCACGCTCCGCGAGGAGAGCCTTGTTCTTGTACAGGGCACCCTGCAGATATGTCGTCCCCGACTTCATCGCCCCGACATGGAGCACTACGCGGCGCGCCAACTTCTCGTTACCTCTCGACCAGACCGACCCGACACCCCCGAAGGGGCATCGTAGCGTCAGGAGCCGCCGCCACCCGCCTTCCGGCGGTGCATCTTCGGTGCGCCACCGACTACCTCGGACCCGTGCGCCTTCTCCTTGGCCCCGGCACTCTCTGCGTGTGCGTGGTCCTGGTTGTTCTTCTTCTCCAGCGCCTCGCGCATCTTGGCTTTGAGATCGTCGTTGGTCATAGCTCTCCCTGCATCGGCGTTGCTGGATCGTTGGTCGGGTAAACCCCAACCTACGACAACGACAACGACGAAACCTCAGGTTTTCCGGACGAGACCGTAGTTGTGGGCGACGAAAGTACTACTTTCGTCGCCCACAACTGCGGAATCGGCGTCCGTTCGTGCGGACTCGATCGAGGCGAGTCAGGCGACCTGGTGATGGGCGGGGACGTCCAGGAAGCCGGCGTCACCACCGGTGTAGTAGGTCGCCGGGTCGGCCTCGGCGAGAGGAAGCCGACGACGAAGGCGCTCGACGAGGTCCGGATTGGCGAGGTACGCCCGGCCGAAGCTCACCAGGTCGGCACCCAGACCCAGCCAGCGGTCCGCGGAGTCCAGATCCGTCGGCCTGGCCCCGAACGCCGCCTCACCGCGGGTCAGCCAGGAGCTCGGGTTGACGATCATGGTCCCGTCCCACCGCTTGCGCAGGTCGAGCATGGTCGCCTCCTCGGTGGTGGCTTCGATGTGGACGTACGCCAGCCCGAGCCGGTTGAGCTCGGTGACCAGAGCCGCATAGAGCTCGGCATGGTCGGCTTCGGCCACGTCCCAGATCCCGGCGCCGGGCGAGAGCCGGATGCCGGTGCGGTCGCCGCCGACAGCGTCCACCGTCGCCTCGACGGCCTCGACGGCGAACCGGATGCGGTTGGCCACCGTGCCGCCGTAGCGGTCGGTGCGCACGTTGGCGTTGGTCGAGAGGAACTGGCTGATCAGATAGCCGTTGGCCCCGTGCAGCTCGACACCGTCGAACCCGGCGCCGACCGCACGGCGGGCGGCTTCGGCGTAGGACTTGGCCTGCTCCGCGACCTCTGCGGTCTCCAGGGCACGGGGCACCGGCGCGGGCCGGGGCCCGGTCGGCGTGAAGACGTCGGCCGCCGCGGCGACAGCTGACGGGGCCACCGGCCGGCGCCCGGAGATCGACTCGTGCGAGATCCGGCCGCCGTGCATCAGCTGGGCGAAGATCCGGCCACCGTTGATATGGACCGCGTCGGTGACCTGCCGCCAGGAGGCGGCCTCTTCCTCCGTACGCAGTCCCGCGGTGTTGGGGTTCGAGGTGCCGACATGGTTGGGGGCGATCCCGTCGGAGATGAGCAGGCCGGCGGTCGCCCGCTGAGCGAAGTACGTCGCCATCGACGGCGTTGCCAGGCCGTCCGCGGTGCCTCGGGCGCGGGTCATCGGCGCCATCACGATCCGGTTCGGCAGTGTCAGCGGGCCCAGGTGGTGGCGGTCGAAGAGGCTGGTCACAGGTGAGCTCCTTGGGAGTGGCAGTGGTTCGCCACGTACGCTAGAACCTGACACTGACGTCAGAGGCAAGTCTTGTGCCGGAGATCACCCCAGGAGGAGTTCGATGCGAATCGGCGAGCTCGCGCGTCGGGCAGGCGTGAGCGTCCGCTCGCTGCGCTACTACGAGGAGCAGGGGCTGCTCGTGTCCGAACGCAGCGGCAGCGGCCAGCGGCACTACCCCGAGGCGGCCGTCGACCGGGTGATCCTGCTCCAGCGGCTCTACGCGGGCGGACTCTCGAGCCGTACGATCGGCGAGGTCCTTCCCTGCGTCGACCGGCCGAGCGCCGACACCTCCGAGTCGGCCTTCGAGATGATGGTCAGCGAGCGCGACCGGCTCAGCGCGCACATCGAGGACCTGCTTCAGACCCGCGACATGCTCGACGAGCTGATCGCCACGAATCGCCGCCACAACGCGACCCTCCGGTCCGGCTCCGCCGGCTGAGCATGCACCCGAGACAGCAGAAGTGGGCGACGAAACCACTGTCTCGTCGCCCACTTCTACAGATTCGGCGGAAGATCCGCCTGAAGGGTCAGGACTTGTAGTCCTTGAGCAGCGATCGGCCGATGATCATCTTCTGGATGTCGCTGGTGCCCTCACCGATCAGCATGAACTTGACCTCACGCATGATCCGCTCGATCTCGTACTCCTTGGAGTAGCCGTAGCCACCGTGGATGCGGAAGGAGTCCTCCACGACCTCGTTGGCGTACTCGGAGGCGACCATCTTGGCCATCCCGGCCTCCACGTCCATCCGCTTGCCGGTGTCCTTCAGACGCGCGGCGCGGACCATCATGTTGTGGGAGACCTCGACCTTGGTGCCCATCTCCGCGAGACGGAACAGGATGGCCTGGTGCTCGGCGATCTTCTTGCCGAAGGTCTGACGCTGCTGGGAGTAGGCGATGCCGAGCTCGAAGCCACGGATCGCCAGGCCGCAGGCGCGGGCGGCGACGTTGACGCGGCCGACCTCGACACCGTCCATCATCTGGAAGAAGCCCTTGCCCGGGATGCCACCGAGGATCTGGTCGGCCGAGATCTTGTGGGCCTCGAAGATCATCTCGGTGGTGTCGATGCCCTTGTAGCCCATCTTGTCGATCTTGCCGGGCACGGTCACGCCCTGCGCGGTCTCGCCGAAGCCGGGGGTCTTCTCGACCAGGAAGGTGGTCATGTTCTTGTAGACGCTCTCGGCGCCCTCGTCGGTCTTGGTCAGCACCGCCACCAGGGTCGAGGAGCCACCGTTGGTCAGCCACATCTTCTGGCCGGTGATCTCATACGAGCCGTCAGCCTGCTTGGTGGCCTTGGTGGACACCGCGCTCACGTCGGAGCCCAGGCCGGGCTCGGACATCGAGAACGCGCCGCGTACCTCGCCGGTGGCCATCTTCGGCAGGTACTTCTGCTTCTGCTCCTCGGTGCCGTGCTGCATCAGCATGTAGGCCACGATGAAGTGGGTGTTGATAACACCCGACACGCTCATCCAGCCGCGCGCGATCTCCTCGACACACAGCGCGTAGGTCAGCAGCGACTCACCCAGCCCGCCGTACTCCTCCGGGATCATCAGACCGAAGATGCCCAGCTCCTTGAGACCCTCCACGATCTCGGTCGGATACTCATCGGCATGCTCCAGCTCCTGGGCCACCGGAATGACCTTCTCGTCCACGAACTGACGGACGGTCTTCAGGATCTCTTCCTGAATATCGGTGAGACCTTCGGTCTCGGCAAGGCGACCCATGCTTCACTCCTACTCTCGGTGGTCGGGGCCACAACGTTTCGACCCGACGAGACCACGCGTACGTGTCACTGCGGCAGGTTACCAATCAGTAACCATCAGTGACAGGGTGACTCCCACCACATCGCGATCCTACGTCCCTCAAACCCGCCGTCCGACTGCCGAGAAGAACGGCTTGAAGAGCTTGTCGTACGACGTCTTGGTGACGCTCACGTAGCCCGACCGCTTGCCGGTGCCGGCCGAGGTGGACATCTGGGTGCTGGAGCTGAAACCGAACGCCGGGGTGGCACCGGTCCTGCTGATCAGCAGCACGGTCGCTCGCAGGCCGGCGCGGTCATAGCCGCTCGGGCGCCGCACGGCCCAGCTCTCCTTGTTCACGTCCTTGCCGAGGACCCGCTGCAGCGAGCGCATCTCGGCGGTCGTGGTCCGCTCCGCGGTGACGACCTGGACCCGCGCGCCACGCGACTTGGCCCGCTTCAGCGCCCGGAGCACCTTGGCGTTGCTCAGCGCACGGGTGGCCAGGTGGACGACCTGACCCCGCTTGGTGCTGTTGATCGACTTCAGGACCGTACGCAGCACACTCTGCTCCTCGGCGGTGCTCAGTCCCGGGTCGGTGACCACGACACCCGGCCCGAACCGGACCCGAGAGGAGCCCTCGGTGGAGGTGACCGGCAGCGGCGAGAAGTCGACGCGGACCGCGTGGTGGTCGGACTCGAGCCCGAAGGCGCGCTGGTTGCCGGTGGCGAACCGCGCGATCCCGCGGGCCAGCACGTAGTCGATGGTCGAGGCCCGGCCGTGCGTGACCGGTGCCTGCTGGGTGACGTCGTAGCTCGGGGTCAGGTGCTGCGCGGCGAAGATGTCGCTCGGATAGCGAGAGCCCTCGTACTGCACGTTCAGGTCGCCGCCGACCATCACCGGCCCACGTCTGGCCAGCGCCTTGACGAGCACGTTGAGCGCGCGGGCCGAGGGACGGACCAGGTCGCCGTAGTACTTGGACTTGGGCGCGAAGTGCACCGCGACCACCGAGACGTTCCGGCCGGTCGCCCGATTCTCGAGGGTGACCCAGTTGGCGAACCTGATCCCCCAGTGCAGCTTCTGGTCGGCCGGCTTGCCGCGCTTGTTGCTGATCTGGTGGATGCCCTTCGAGGTCGCTGCCCACTCGTCGTTGTCCCACGCCACCGCCGTGGCCGACCTGTACGCGTCGCCACCCTTGCGCCAGACGCGATAGCGCCCCGGCTCGAGACTCGCGCTCCGGCGGCCGTTCACCTCGTTGTAGGTGATGAAGTCGGGCGAGGTGCCGACCACCTCGCGTACGTCCTTCTTGAATCTCGTCGTGCCCATGCTGGCCCTGATGTTGGCCTGGACCATCCGGTAGCGCGGTGGCGCGTAGGCGACGGTCTCCAGGTCCGCCACGGCCGGAGCGGACGAGTCGCGCACGGCGACGAGCGCGCCTCCGACCAGACCGATGACAAGCCCGGTGGCGAGCAGGACGTTGACCATTCGGATCCCGAGTGACGTGGCATCAGATTGCGTACGCATCTGTTCGGACCCCTTTCGACGCAGCGACGAGCGCTCTCACTGGTCACATAGACCACTTTTGTAACACAAGCCTCACCCGGATCCTGGTTCCCCTTCCCGAGCGGTTCGGATAGCTCATCGAATTCGCGTTCGGTGCCAGCGCGTGAGCGTCGAAGCGACCTAGTGGGGGACATGTCATAACGTGGGCCCGTGAGCACCTCGCCCAACCGCGTCTACGCGGCACGCCTGGTCGGCCTTCCGATCTTCGACCCGCTCGGTGAGCAGGTCGGCAAGGTGCGAGATCTCGTGGTCACGGTCAGATCCGACGCCCGGCAGCCGCGCGTGCTGGGCCTGGTCGTCGAGGTCTTCGGTCGCCGGCGCATCTTCGTGCCGATGACCCGGGTGACCAGCATCGACGCCGGTCAGATCTACACGACCGGTCTGCTCAACATGCGCCGCTTCCAGCAGCGTTCGACCGAGACCCTGGTGATCGGCCAGATGTTCGACCGTCAGGTCACCATCCGCCCCACCGGCGTCGTCGGGACCGTCTACGACGTCGGCATGGAGCAGGCCCGCAACCGCGACTGGCTGCTTTCCCGGGTCGCGGTCCAGGAGCCTTCCAAGGCGCTGCGCCGCCGCGGCCAGACCCACGTGGTCGAGTGGAGCGACACCGAGGGGCTGGCCAGCCGCTCCCCCACGCAGGCCGCGACCCACCTCGTCCAGGCGATCCACGACATGCGCCCGGCCGATGCCGCGACGATGATCCACGAGCTCCCGCCCGAGCGCCAGCGACAGGTCGTCGCCGCCCTCGACGACGAGCGCCTCGCCGAGGTGCTCGAGGAACTGCCCGAGGACGACCAGGTCGCCATCGTGCGGGCCCTGGACTCCGAGCGTGCCGCCGACGTGCTCGAGGAGATGTCCCCCGACGACGCCGCCGACCTCATCGCCGAGCTGCCCGAGGAGACCGCCACCCTGCTGCTCGAGCTGATGCAGCCCGAGGACGCCAAGGACGTACTCCGGCTCATGTCCTACGAGGAGGACACCGCCGGCTCGATGATGACCCCCGAGCCGGTCATCGTCGGCCCCGACGCGACCATCGCCGACGCGCTCGCTCTCGTACGCAACCCCGACCTCACTCCCGCCCAGGCTGCCCTGGTCTACGTCTGCCGCCCTCCGCTGGAGACGCCGACCGGCAAGTTCCTCGGCATCGCCCATATCCAGCGGCTGCTGCGCGAGCCACCGTCCACGCTGGTCGCGGGCGCGCTCGACGAGTCCCTGGAGCCGCTGCGCCCCGAGGACAGCACCGAGCAGGTCGCGGCCCACCTGGCGACGTACAACCTGGTCGCCGCTCCCGTCGTCGACGAGAACGGCCATCTGGCCGGCGCGGTCACGGTCGACGACCTGCTCGACCACCTGCTCCCGGAGAACTGGCGCGAGAACCTCGCCCGCCAGGAGTCGCCCATCGAGCCGCGGCCCGACACCAGGCCCGACACACGTCCCAACAAGGTGATCACGCCGGAGATGGTGCGACGTGGCTGACACCCGCGCCGCCCGCGGCCGCCTCGACACCCCGCGGGAGCTGCGCCGCCCGCTGGTCCGGCGGCCCACCTTCCGCGCCGACGCCTTCGGCTCCTTCGCCGAGGCCTTCGCTCGCTACATGGGCACCGCCCGGTTCATCGCCTGGATGACGATGGTCGTGGTCATCTGGGTCGTCTGGAACCTCCTCGTTCCGAAGGACTGGCGCTTCGACGAGTTCCCGTTCATCTTCCTGACCCTGGCGCTGAGCCTGCAGGCGTCGTACGCCGCGCCGCTGATCCTGCTCGCGCAGAACCGCCAGGAGGACCGCGACCGGGCCATCGCCGAGCAGGACCGTCGCATCGCCTCGCAGTCCAAGGCCGACATGGAGTTCCTCGCCCGCGAGACCGCGTCGCTGCGGATGGCCCTCGGCGAGGTCGCCACCCGCGACTACCTCCGCTCCGAGCTCCGGCTGCTCCTCGAGGAGCTCGACGAGCGCGACCGTCACCGCGGTCCGATCGACCAGCCCTCGGGCGATGCTGGAGACTCCCCACGTACGACGTAGGCTTGCATACCGTGAGTAGCCCGCTTCTCGACCGTGTCAACGCAGCCCTGGCGACCGTTCAGGACCCGGAGATCAAACGTCCCATCACCGAGCTGGGGATGGTCGACTCCGTCTCGATCGACGACGCAGGTCTCGTCAGCGTCAAGGTGCTGCTGACCGTCGCCGGCTGCCCGCTCAAGGACACCATCAACCGCGACACCACCGCCGCGCTCGAGAAGGTCGACGGCGTCACCGGCGTCGACCTCGAGCTGGGTGTGATGACCAACGAGCAGCGCACCGAGATGCGCAACGGGCTCACCGGCGGCCAGGCGCAGCGGGAGATCCCCTTCGCCCAGCCGGGCTCGCTGACCAAGGTCTTCGCGATCGCGTCGGGCAAGGGCGGTGTCGGCAAGTCGTCGGTCACGGTCAACCTGGCCGTCGCGCTCGCCCAGCAGGGTCTCAAGGTCGGCATCGTCGACGCCGACATCTACGGCCACTCGGTGCCCGCGATGCTGGGCGTGGCCGACTCCCGGCCGACCCAGGTCGACGACCTGATCATGCCGGTCCCGACCGCCTCGGGCGTCTCGGTGATCTCGATCGGGATGCTCAAGCCGCGCCGCGACCAGGTCGTCGCCTGGCGCGGACCGATGCTCGACCGGGCCCTGGTCCAGATGCTCTCCGACGTCTACTGGGGCGACCTCGACGCGCTGCTGCTCGACCTGCCCCCGGGCACCGGCGACGTGGCGATCTCGCTGGGCCAGCACCTACCCAACGCCGAGATCGTCGTAGTCACCACCCCGCAGGAGGCCGCCGCCGAGGTGGCCGAGCGGGCCGGCACGATGGCCGAGATGATGCACCAGCGCGTCGTCGGTGTCGTGGAGAACATGTCCTGGCTCGTCCTGCCCGACGGCTCCAAGATGGAGGTCTTCGGCTCCGGCGGTGGCCAGCGGGTCGCCGACACCCTCTCCCAGCGCTTCGGCTCGAAGGTCCCGCTGCTCGCCCAGATCCCGCTGGAGCAGACCCTGCGCGAGGCCGGCGACGCCGGGAAGCCGATCGTCGAGTCCGACCCGACTGCCGAGTCGGCCAAGGTGTTGGCCGAGGTGGCGCGTACGATCTCGGGCCGCGGCCGCGGGCTCGCGGGCATGCAACTGGGCCTCACTCCCACCTCCAAGCTCTGAGCCTGTAGGTTCACCTCCGTGTTCGGCATCGGCTTCGCGGAGCTTGCCGTCATCGTCGTGATCGCCATCCTGGTCTTCGGGCCGGACAAGATCCCCGACATGGCACGGCAGATCGCCCGCCTCCTCCACCAGGTGCGCAACCTGGCCAACAACGCGCGAGACGATTTGCGCGGAGAGCTCGGGCCCGCCTACCAGGACCTCGAGCTGCGCGACCTCGACCCGCGTCGCATCGTCAGCAGACAGATCCAGGAAGCTCTCGCCGACATCGAGGAGGAAGAGGCGCGCGCCAAGGCGCCCAGGCCTCTTCTGGCCGGCGAGAAGCCGCCCTACGACGACCAGGCAACGTAGCCCGTCCCTCCAGTCTCCTTTGTCACAGCAGAACCTTCTGTTACTCGCCGGTTTAGAACCACGAATAACGGGTAAGAGAAGGTTGCCTGCGTAGAAAGGAGTTTGCGCCCATGAGCGCTCTACCATCTCGGGACCCTGATCCTGCGGAGCCGGATCCGCAACGCCCTGCCGAGGTGCCCCTGGCCGATGTCCAGGGCACGCTCGCCTTCGATCTACAGCCACGCCTGGACCCGCCGCAGCCGGACCGGAGCGGGCAGGATGACGCCCTGCTGGCCGAGCCGATTCCGATCGTCCCGGCCCGCGGCCATCTGAACGCATGGATCCCACAGTTCGCCCAGAAGATCGCCGAGGTCGTCGGCGGGGACCGGCCGGCGAGCCAGCTGGTCCGCTGGACGACCAAGGAGGTCGTCGCCGATCTGCGCTACCGCGCCGCTCTGACCGCCCGTAGCGGGGCGTACGAGCCCGGGTTGGGCCGCCACCAGCCGGTCCGTCCCCGCGTCTATCGATGGCACCTTCACGTCGTCACCGACACCATCGTCGAGGCCACCGCCACGATCAAGTACGGCCACGGCTACCGCGCGATGGCCCTCCGCTTCGAGCAGAGCGGCGAGAACTGGATCTGCACGGTCCTCAACTTCGGGCCGTACACATAAAACCATGGAGCGCTGTACGTACCTGGTACGTACAGCGCTCCACGGGTTATCGCTGAGGGTCCTCAGCCGTTGACGCGGGTGGTGAGGCCGGTCGGGCCGCCGGGGCGGCCGTGACACTGCTTGAACTTCTTGCCCGAGCCGCAGGGGCACTGCTCGTTGCGGCCGATCTTGGCGTAGGGGTCGTCGGCGTTGCTGACGGCGCCCTGCGCCTCGGCCTGACCCTGCTCGTCCGGGCCGGAGAAGGCCAGGTGCTTGGGGGTGGCAGGCTTCTGCAGGCCCTTGGCGTGGATCTGGGGAGCGCCGGCGCTGGACACGGGGGCGGCGGGCTGCGACTTCAGGGCGGCGGAGATGTCCTGGAGACCACCGGCCTGACCGACGCCGACCGGCGGCTCTGCGAGCGCGCCCTCGTGCATCGGACCAGCGTGACGGGTGCCGTCGGGGTGGTAGTGGAACTCCGGCTCCGCCTGCTCGACCTGGACCTCCAGGTTGAACAGGTAGCCGACCGCGGCCTCCTTGATGCCGTCCATCATCGCGGTGAACATGTCGTAGCCCTCGCGCTGGTACTCCACCAGCGGGTCACGCTGCGAGTAGGCCCGCAGACCGATGCCCTCGCGCAGGTAGTCCATCTCGTAGAGGTGCTCGCGCCACTTGCGGTCCAGCACCGAGAGGACGACCTGGCGCTCGACCTCGCGCATGCCCTCGGAGCCGATCTCCTCCTCGCGGCGGTCGTACGCCTCCTGGGCGTCCTTCTTGAGGATCTCGATCAGCTCGTTGCGGTCGAGGTCGTCCTTGCTGCCGCCGGCGTCCGCGATCAGCTTCTCGGGCTCGACCGAGACCGGCCACATCTGCTTGAGGTCGGTCCACAGCTGGTCGAGGTCCCACTCCTCGGCGTACTCCTGGGTCGCGCCGGTGACGACGCCGGTGACGACGTCGTCGATGAAGGTGCGGATCTGGTCCTCGAGGTCGGCGCCCTCGAGCACCTCGCGGCGCTCGGCGTAGATCACCTTGCGCTGGCGGTCCATGACGTCGTCGTACTTGAGGACGTTCTTGCGGGACTCGAAGTTCTGGCCCTCGACCTGGGTCTGCGCGTTGGCGATCGACTTGGTCACCGACTTCGCCTCGATCGGCACGTCGTCGGGGATCTTCAGCGTGGTCAGGATGCGGTCGACCCACTCGCCCTTGAACAGGCGCATCAGGTCGTCCTCCAGCGACAGGTAGAAGCGGGACTCGCCCGGGTCACCCTGACGGCCGGAACGACCACGCAGCTGGTTGTCGATGCGGCGGGACTCGTGGCGCTCGGTGCCGAGGACGTAGAGACCACCCAGCTCGGTGACCTCCTCGTGCTCTGCGGCGACCTGCTTCTTGATCCGCTCGACGGTCGGCGCCCAGGCCTGCTCGTACGCTTCGGCGGTCTCGCCGGTGGGCTCCAGGCCCTGCTTGCGGAGCTCTTGGTCGGCCAGGAAGTCGACGGAGCCACCGAGCATGATGTCGGTGCCTCGACCGGCCATGTTGGTGGCGACGGTGACCGCGCCCTTGTGGCCGGCCAGCGCGACGATCTTGGCCTCGTCGGCGTGGTACTTCGCGTTGAGGACGGTGTGCGGGACACCGCGCTTCTTGAGGATGTTGCCGAGGTACTCGGACTTCTCCACCGACACGGTGCCGACCAGCACCGGCTGGCCCTTCTTGTGGCGCTCGACCAGGTCGTCGGCGACCGCCTCGTACTTCGCCTCCTCGGTGCGGTAGACGAGGTCGGGCTGGTCCTTGCGGATCATCGGCTTGTTGGTCGGGATCGGGACCACGCCGAGCTTGTAGATCTTGTCGAACTCCGACTCCTCGGTCATGGCCGTACCGGTCATGCCGGAGAGCTTCTCGTAGAGGCGGAAGTAGTTCTGCAGGGTGATGCTCGCCAGGGTCTGGTACTCCTCGCGGACCTTCACACCCTCCTTGGCCTCGATCGCCTGGTGCAGGCCGTCGTTGTAGCGGCGACCGGCGAGCATGCGGCCGGTGTGCTCGTCGACGATCAGGACCTCGTCGTTGGCGACGACGTACTCCTTGTCGCGGCGGAAGAGCTCCTTGGCCTTGATCGAGTTGTTCATGAACGAGATCAGCGGGGTGTTGACCGCCTCGTAGAGGTTCTCGATGCCGAGGTGGTCCTCGACCCGGGTGATGCCTCGCTCGAGAACGGCGATGGTGCGCTTCTTCTCGTCGACCTCGTAGTCGACGTCCTTGGTCAGCGTCTTGGCGATCGTGGCGAACTCGTCGTACCACTTCACGTCGTCCTCGGTCGGGCCCGAGATGATCAGCGGGGTGCGGGCCTCGTCGATGAGGATCGAGTCGACCTCGTCGACGATCGCGAAGAAGTGGCTGCGCTGGACAAGGTCGGCCATCGAGGAGGCCATGTTGTCGCGCAGGTAGTCGAAGCCGAGCTCGTTGTTGGTGCCGTAGGTGATGTCGCAGTTGTAGGCCTCGCGGCGCTGCGCCGGGGTCATCTGCGGCAGGATCACGCCGACCGTGAGGCCGAGGAAGCCGTAGATGCGGCCCATCATCTCGGCCTGGAACTTGGCCAGGTAGTCGTTGACCGTGACGACATGGACGCCCTTGCCGGCCAGGGCGTTGAGGTAGGCCGGGAGCACCGCGGTCTGGGTCTTGCCCTCACCGGTCTTCATCTCGGCGATGTTGCCGAGGTGGAGCGCCGCACCGCCCTGGATCTGCACGTCGTAGTGACGCTGGCCCAGGACGCGCTTGGTGACCTCGCGGACCGTGGCGAACGCCTCGGCCATGATGTCGTCGAGATCCTCGCCGTTCTCCAGGCGTTGCTTGAACTCGTCGGTCATCCCGCGCAGCTCGTCATCGCTCATCGCGACGAACTCGTCCTCGATCGCGTTGACGGCCTTCGAGATGGCCTCGAGCTCGCGAAGGATCTTGCCTTCGCCGAGGCGAAGGATCTTGTCGAGAATTGCCACGGTGGCGGGCTCCTACTAGCGGCAGACAGATAGCACGCTCACTCTACCCACCTCCCGGTCACCCACTCACACCAACGGCGCAAGCAGGGGTGCCAGGTCGCCCTTGGGATCGACCTCGATGGCGCTCAGGCCCAGCCAGCCGGCGAGCCGCTCGAGCTCTGCCGCCAGCTCGATGGCCGTCTCCACGGGCGCGCCCTCCTCCGTATAAGCACCCTTGACCTGGAGCGTTCCGCTCTTGCGATCGGCCTTCAGGTCGACGCGGCCGACGATGTGCTCGCCGAGGAGGAACGGCAGCACGTAGTAGCCGTGGATCCGCTTGGGCGCCGGCGTGTAGATCTCGATCCGGTAGAAGAAGTCGAAGAGCGCCTCGGTGCGCTCCCGCTCCCAGACCAGCGGGTCGAACGGGCTCAGCAGCGCACGGACCTCGACGCGCCGCGGGAGGCGGGACCCCGAGAAGAGGTACGCCTGCTTGCGGATGCCCTCGACCGCGACCGGCTCCACCTCGCCGGCGTCGATGAGCTGGTTGAGTGCGCGTGTCGTGTCGTCGACGCGCATCCGGAAGTAGTCGGCGATGTCCTTGGCGGTGCCGACCCCGTGGGACCGGGTGGCGCGGCGTACGAGCTCGAGGTGGGCCTCCTCCTTCGACGGCGTCGGCGCGTCCAGGTGGATCCGCGGGATGACGCGCTCGGGCAGGTCGTAGGCGACCTCGAACTGGTCGTTGCGGTGCGAGATCGCCAGCTCGCCGAACATGTAGAGGATGTCGAGGGTCTTGCGCGAGTCGGACCAGTTCCAGCCCCAGTGGTCCTTGGTCTGGGGGCCCGCGTCGTCGAGCACCTTGGCCGCATCGCGCGCGGTGAGCGCTCCCTGCTCGGCCACCAGCGCCACCACCTTCTCCTTCATCCCGTCCGGCACGCTCCCCCACCACTTCGAGCCCTTCTGGGCGCGGTAGTGGTCCATCCGCCACCGCATGTGCGGCCACAGCTCGACCGGCATGAACGCCTGCACGTGGGCCCAGTACTCGACCATCCGGCGGTCCTTGAGGCCCTTGCTGGCGCGGTGCAGGAGCCTGGTGTCGTACGCCCCCATCCGGCTGTAGAGCGGCATGTAGTGCGCGCGCTGCAGGACGTTGACCGAGTCCACCTGGAGGACGCCGGTGCGCTCGAGCGTGCGCTGGAACGTACGCATCGTCGGCGTCGTGTGGGGCTTGTCGGCGAACCCCTGCGCCGCCAGCGCGATCCGGCGGGCCTGGGAGCGGCTGAGTGTCTGAGAGCGAGGCACGAGACCGACTCTAGAGCCGGTTCCGGACAAGTCTCGTCCGGAACCGGCTCCCGCCGAACCGTTGCAGCGCTCAGCCGGTGAAAGAAAAGTTTCTTTCACAGCGGGCCGAAGACCTCGCCGACGTCCGCATCGAGCCTCAAGGTGTCGAGCACGCTCAGCAGCTTGCGCTCCTCGAAGCGGAAGTGGGACTCCATGATCGCGGAGATGCCCTCGAGGTGCTTGCCGAGGTCTTCGGGGGTTGCGGCCCGATCGACGGCGGCCTGGAGGCCGCCGAGGAGGTGGCCGATCATGGAGTGGTCCTGCTCGAGATAGCGGATCGTCTCGCGCAGCTCCGGGTGTGACCGGGCGATCGCCGGGAAGAGCTCCCGGTCCTCGCCCTCGTGATGGCCGGTCAGGGCCGCGCAGAACCCATGACAGAACAGCAGCAGGTCACGAGCCGCGGGCTCGGCGGGATCTCCCGCGGCGATGGTCTCCTGCGTCACCCGCAGGGCCTTGCGCAGACGCTCGTGCACGTCGCGCATCTCGTTGCTCCAGGCGATCAGCCTGGTCTTCTCGCCCTCAGTCACGTGAGGGCGAAGGGGACGACAACATCAGTCGTGCTCCTTCGAATCCGGCGCCTCCATGCCTGACACGGTCTGCCACCGGCACGCGACGCTGGCGTCAGCCTAGTCCACGTTGAGGAGCTTTTGGCGCACGGCGTACATGACCGCCTCCATGCGCGAGTGAGCCTGGAGCTTCTCCAGGATGTTGCGTACGTGGTTCTTGACCGTGTTCTCCGAGATGAACAGCCGCTTGGCGATCTCGCGGTTGTTGAGGCCCTTGGCGACCAGGCCGAGGACCTCGAGCTCGCGGTCGGTGAGCTTGGGGCCGGGGACCGGGGAGCGGTCCGGCCGGGACATCTGCTTGAACTCCTCCATCAGCTTGACCGCCATGGAGGGGCTGATCAGGGACTGGCCGTCGGCGACGACCCGGATCGCCTGGGCGACCTGGTCGATCGAGGAGTCCTTGAGGAGGTAGCCCATCGCGCCGGCCTTGACCGCGTCGTAGAGGTCGGCCTCCTCGTCGGAGACGGTCAGCATGATGATGTTGGCCGAAGGGACGGCCTCCTTGATGGCGACGCAGGCCTCCAGTCCGGTCTGCTTCGGCATGCGTACGTCCAGCAGCACGACGTCCGGAGCGGAAGCCGCGGCGCGCTCGGTGCCTTCGATGCCGTTAGTCGCCTCTCCGATGACCTCGATGCCGGGCTCACTCGCCAGCAGCGCGACCAGGCCCCTTCGGAAGAGCTCCTGGTCGTCGACAACCAAGACGCGGACCGGCTCACGATCGGCACCAGATGTAGATGACACGAATGCATCATGGCACGTAACTGATGATGACAAAGAGAATGGCCGGGACTCATCCACCTGAGGGATGGATAAGTCCCGGCCGACGTGCTTACGAGCGGTTGCTCGTCACAGCCGTCAGACGAGGTCTGCGCGGTTGAGCGCGATCACCCCGTAGTCGTATCCCCGCCGGCGGTAGACGACCGCCGGCCGCATCGAGTCCTTGTCGATGTAGAGGTAGAAGTCGTGTCCGACCAGCTCCATCTCGTAGAGGGCCTGGTCAAGCGTCATCGGCTCCGCGGTGTGCGTCTTCTCCCGGACCACCAAGGGCCCCTCCCCCGTCACCGTGATCGGACCGACCTGGTGCTCCCGTACCGTCTCCTCCTCGAACTGCTCGGACTCGGACGTCGTGGCCAGGCCGTCGGGCTCGATGCCCGCGAGTGCCTGTCCGACGGATACCGGCGTACGACGGCCGCGGTGGACTCTGCGGCGGTCGGCGGCTCGGCGCATCTGGGATGCCATCTTGTCGACAGCCAGGTCCAGCGCCCCCATCTTGTCCTCGGCACACGCCTCGGCCCGGATGACCGGACCCTTCGAGTATGCGGTGAGCTCGACGTGTACGGCGCCCTTGTGCTGGCGCGGGTTGGGCTCGTTGTCGACCTCCACGTTGATCCTGATGATGCGGTGGTCGTGCTTCTCGAGCTTCGCGAGCTTCTCTGCTACGTGAGCGCGATAGCGGTCTGAGACCTCGGCGTTGCGGGCCGTGACGACAACTTCCATCGGTACCTCCCGGTGTTTCGGGGTTGGCGGGATCCCGGACGGTCAGCGCATGTGACCTCCGGGGTACGGAGTCCGCCTGGCCGACCTGGTCTTCGACCCCACAATCGCCTGCTGAGGCTTAGCAGCTTGATGCCACTCCACCTTCTCCTTGCTGGTTCCCGTATCTGACGGGAGGGCAAGGGCAGGACTTATCTCTAAGCCGCACCGTGATCCCCTTGCCCCAAAATCTGGGTGCGTAGGGTTACGTGGACCGTTTCGCCTGCGACTGGCATCGGCTTGCCGCTCGGATGCCCGCAATGCGGACCTCTCTGCGACGCAACCACGGACCCAGGCGGACTCCATGTAGTGACGGTAGTTCGCCGATCTGCCCCACGAAAGCCCTTCAACAGAATTACATGACGGTTTCCTACATTTGAACGCGAGACCGACGCTGGGTGGCCGCTACGGTCGCAATCGCTTTCACGCCGAGACCGACCGATTCCAGCGCTCGTTGAGCCTCCCGCGCGGTCGCGCCGGTGGTGATCACGTCGTCGCAGACGATGAGCGTCGCTCGCGGGATCTTCCTGGCAAGTGTCCGGATGCCGGACGCGGGACAGGTGATCGAACCGTCGAGGTTGGCCTGTCGCTGCCGGGAGTCGAGACCGGCCTGGTCCGCGACACCGGGTCTGGTGCGGAGCAGCTGGTGATGGCGTACGCCGAGCCCGTGCCGCCTCAGCATCGCGGCTGCCCTGCGCGTGATCGCCTCGGTGCTGTCGAGGCCGCGCTCGCGTACGGAGGCCGGGCGCGACGGGACCGGGACGAGGACGGTCGGGCCGGTGCCGGTCGTCGCCATCGCCTCGAGGACGGAGAGCGCGAGCAGGCCGGCCAGAGGCCTGCGGAGGCCGAGGAGCTGGTGTTCCTTCAGACCGATGACGAGCTGCTTGAGGGTGCCGTCGTATGGCCCTGCCGCGAAGACCGGGGCGATGCCCGGCGGCGCCGGGGTCGGCGGGCTCGGCCGGGCCGTGTCCGGGAGGTCGGCCCGGCAGTCGTGGCAGAGCAGCCTGCCGGGCCGTCGGCAGCCGACGCAGCGGCCGCCGACGACCAGGTCGTGCCAGGCGTCTGCAAGGTCCATGGGTGGAGTGGACCAAGTGCGTGCCACGGGGGCAACCAGGGGCCGCGTACCTGTGGATAAATCTGTGGAGAGTCAGCCCTGATAGGTGATGTCGGAGAGGTCGGAGGGCAGCTCCAGGTCGAACCGGTCGAGGGGATCCAGGAGGGTCCAACTGGAGACGGCATAGAGGCGGGCCGAGGCCACCGGGGAGCCGACGACACCGGTGACCCGGTCGCTGAGGGTGTAGCGCTCGCCGCTGGGGGCACCGTCGAGCGAGACCGACTGGAAGAGCGCGGTCGAGCTGATCTGCTGGACCGCGACGATGGTGGTCGGCGAGGTCCAGGCGATGTCGGTGACCCGCATCGACCCGGAGTCCGGGTGCGGCAGCAGGACGGCCGACGTCGCGGTCGTGATCTCGCCCTTCGAGCTGGCCCGCAGTCGGCTGACCACGATCCGGTCCGAGGACTCGCCGTCGATCACCGCCACGAACCGGGTGCCGTCACGGGAGACCAGGAACCGGGTCACGTTCTCCCCCGTCACGCCGGGCACCGCGACGCGGACGCGGCGGTCGCCGTCGACGTACATCACCCGGGCGCCGGTCGAGTCCTTGTCGACCAGCCACAGCCGGCCGGCGAGGTCCCAGGAGGGCCTCAGCAGCCGGGTGCCCTTCACCGGGGCCCTGGACAGCTCGCCGTCGCTGGTCAGCTCACCGACGACGACGCCGGTGCGGTCGGCGGTGATCGCGGCGGCGGTCGAGCCGTCGGCGTCGACGGCGACGTCGGTCACGCCGTGGGACTTCGCCCAGGCGCCGAGCACCGGCACCCACGGGTCGCCGTTCTCCCCGGTGCTGGTCACCAGCGCGCCGCCACGCAGCGCGTAGAGGTCGACCCGCGCGGAGGTGCCGTTGGGATCGTATCCGCCGCCGCTGTCGACGCTGAACGTCTCTCCGTAGCCCGGCAGCACCACCGGCTCCCCGTCGATCGTGAGCCGGATACGTTCCACGCTGACGTCCTGCCGCAGGGTCCAGGCCAGCTGGGCGCCCATGAGCTGGAGCTCCTCGGAGCTGTGGTCATCCAGGTCACCGGCGAGGTCGACCTCGGCCACCCCGTCGCGTACGTCCACCGAGCGGGGCTCGTCCGCCTCGGGCGGGAGCGCGCTGCGGATCACGCCCTGCGCCTCCTCCCCCGGGCCGCTCAGCAGGCTGGAGACCAGGGTGGTGGCGTAGGAGGTGCCCTTGGGGGCGAAGATCGGCTCCGGCACCAGGGTGTGGCCGGTCGGTTCGACGTAGTAGAGGTTGCTGCGGGCGAAGTGGGTCAGGAACCAGTCCTCCTCGACCACCAAAGCGTTGGGCGCCGAGCTGATCCGCCACTCGCCCTCCGCGCGGGTCAGCTCGAAGTCGAGGATCGCCTGCGAGGCGGCCAGCTTGCCGCGCCATACGCCCCGCTCGTCGAGCCAGCCGGCGTCCTCCAGCTCCACCGACACCCGCGGTGAGGAGCTGACGTGGCTGCCGAGCTCGCCGTAGACCAGGGTGCGGCCGGCCGGCGCCCAGTTCATCGCCGCGTCCTTGGTGAGGTAGCGGCGGGCATAGGCGGTGCTCATCGGGGTGGCCTTCATCGCGTCGAGGAAGCCGTCGACGATCTCGCCCGAGGACGCTCCCGCGCGCGGGGCGCCGGGGTTGTAGGGGATGACCTCCTCCTGCACGTCCGGCGCGGCCAGGTCGACGCTCTGGACGGGGCCGGAGTCGGGCACGCCCGTGCACGCCGAGACGAGGAGTGCGAGCGCGGCCAGGAAGACGGCGAAGACGGGTCTCACGATGCCTCCAGGGTGTCACGGGCGTCTGCCGGGACGAGCGGGAGCGGGCTGTGCCTCAGCGCCGCGCCGGCATAGCGCGGAAGCGTGAGCCGGAACTGCGCACCCTGGTCCGGGCGGCCCCAGGCCTGCAGCCAGCCTCCGTGGAGATGGGCGTCCTCGAGGGAGATCGACAGGCCCAGGCCGGTGCCGCCGCTGGAACGGTCCCGGGCAGGGTCGGCTCGCCAGAACCGGTTGAAGACCAGGGCGGTCTCCCCCGGGGCCAGCCCGACACCGTGGTCGCGCACGGTCAGCGCCGCCGCGTGCTCGTCGCTGTCGATCCGGATGGTGACGGTCTGTCCCACCAGAGCATGGTCGGTGGCGTTGGCCACCAGGTTGCGTACGATCCGCTCGACCCGGCGATGGTCGACCTGGGCGATGCACGGATGACTCGGAGCGACGACCTTCAGCTCGATGTCGCGCTTGTCGGCGAGCGGCGTGTAGGCCTCGACGACGGCGTAGGCCAGCGCGGTCAGGTCCGTGTCGTAGAGGTCGAGCACGGCCGCGCCGGCGTCGAAGCGACTGATCTCGAGCAGGTCGCTCAGGAGCGTCTCGAACCGGTCCAGCTCGGTCTGCAGCAGCTCGGCCGCCCGAGCCGTCGGGGCGTCGAAGGTGTCCCTGGCCTCGTAGAGGACGTCGCTGGCCATGCGGACGGTGGTGAGCGGCGTACGCAGCTCGTGGGAGACGTCGGAGCTGAACCGTCGCTGGACGCGGGAGAGGTGCTCGAGCTGCCGGATCTGGTTCTGCAGCCCGCTGGCCATCTGGTTGAACGAGAGAGCCAGGCCGGTGAGGTCGTCCTCGCCGTGGACGACCATCCGCTCCTCGAGGCGGCCGGCGGCGAGCCGCTCGGCGGTCCTGCGGGCGATCCGGATGGGCGTGACGACGTGGCGGGTCACGATCCAGCTGCCGACGCCGATCAGCAGGATCAGGATCGCGCCGGCGGCCAGCAGCCCGCGGGTGATGACGCCGAGCGTCTCCTGCTCCTGGTCCATCGGGAAGAGGAAGTAGATGTTGTACGTGTCGTCGTGCAGCTCCAGCTGCGACCCGATCACGATGCCGGGGGTCGTCGACCGCTCGCCGTCGTCGTAGGAGATCCGGGTGTAGGTCCAGGCCGGCTCGGCGCGGTTCGTCTGGAAGCGGTCCTCGAGCGTGCGCGGGACGCTGCGTACGTCCACACCGGGTGTCCACTCGACACCGTCGTCGCTGATCCGGCCGGAGGTCGAGGTCACCGGACCGGCCATGACGACGCCGTAGCCGCGCGAGACGCTGCGCTGGATGATCGGGTCGCCCAGATCGTTGCGCTGCAGCGGCGTGCCGCCGTTGGCGCCCGAGGTCTCCGCGATGCTCGAGCGGGCCGCGGAGAGCTCCTCGGAGGCCTCCGCCTTCGCCGCGGCGACCCGGTCCTGGACCAGCTCGTCGCCGATCTGCTCGAGCAGGATCAGCCCGACCAGGCTGACGGCGGCCGCGGTGAGGAGCACGGTGTAGACCACGACGCGGGTCTGGATCGACCGGCGCCAGGTGGTCAGGAGCTTCTTGGGCGTCCGGGCTGTGGTGCGGACGACCTGCTGGAGCGTCACACGGGCCCCGCCTTGTAGCCGACGCCGCGGACGGTGACGACGATCTCGGGGTTCTCCGGGTCGTGCTCGACCTTGGAGCGCAGCCGCTGGACGTGCACGTTGACCAGGCGCGTGTCGGCGGCGTGACGGTAGCCCCACACCTGCTCCAGCAGCACCTCGCGGGAGAAGACCTGGTGGGGCTTGCGGGCCAGGCACTCCAGCAGGTCGAACTCCAGCGGCGTCAGCTGGATCTGCTCGTCGCCACGGGTCACCTGGTGGCCGGCCACGTCGATGGTGAGGTCGCCGATCTCCAGCACCTCGGGCACGGCGTCGCCGTGCCTGCGGACCCGCGCCCGGATCCTTGCGATCAACTCCTTGGGCTTGAACGGCTTGACCACGTAGTCGTCGGCCCCGGACTCGAGTCCGACCACCACGTCCACCGTGTCGCCCTTCGCGGTGAGCATGACGATCGGCACGCCCGACTCCTTGCGGATCTGCTTGCACACCTCGATGCCGTCCATCCCGGGAAGCATCAGGTCGAGCAGCACCACGTCGGGCTTGTAGTCGTGGAACGCCGGCAGCGCCATGTCACCACGAGAGACGAGCTGTGAGTCGAACCCCTCTTGTCTCAGCACGATCGCAAGCATCTCGCTCAGCGAGGCATCATCATCGACGACGAGGACCTTGCCCTTGGCGGGCTGGTCGGGAGCACTGCGATCGGCCATGTGTCCGATTCTGTCACCCAGTGCGTGCGACGCGTCACATGAGCCACCCCACAACGCGCGAGTCGGCTCGTCCTGACCCGATTCCCTGCCGAGTCGGCTCGTCATGACGAGCCGACTCGGCGAGGTTTTCGGTCAGAACGAGCCGACTCGGCGAGGGTTGGTCAGTAGCGGTAGTGGTCCGACTTGTAGGGCCCCTCGACCGGGACGCCGAGGTAGTCGGCCTGCACCTGCTTGAGCTCGGTGAGCTCGACACCGAGGGCGCCGAGGTGGAGGCGGGCGACCTCCTCGTCGAGTGCCTTGGGCAGGACGTAGACGCCGATCGGGTACTCGTCGGTCTTGGTGAAGAGCTCGATCTGCGCCAGCGTCTGGTTGGTGAAGGAGTTCGACATCACGAAGCTCGGGTGACCGGTGGCGTTGCCCAGGTTGAGCAGGCGGCCCTCGGAGAGCACGATGATCTTCTTCCCATCAGGGAAGATCCACTGGTGGACCTGCGGCTTGATCTCGTCCTTGACGATGCCCGGGATCTTCGCGAGGCCGGCCATGTCGATCTCGTTGTCGAAGTGGCCGATGTTGCCGACGATGGCCTGGTTCTTCATCTTCTCGAAGTGCTCGACCCGGATGATGTCGAAGTTGCCGGTCGTGGTGATGAAGATGTCGGCGGTCTCGACGACCGACTCCAGGCGGCGGACCTCGTAGCCGTCCATCGCCGCCTGCAGCGCGCAGATCGGGTCGATCTCGGTGACGATGACGCGAGCGCCCTGGCCGCGCAGCGACTCCGCGGAGCCCTTGCCGACGTCGCCGTAGCCGCACACGACCGCGACCTTGCCGCCGATCATCACGTCGGTGGCGCGGTTGATGCCGTCGATGAGCGAGTGGCGGCAGCCGTACTTGTTGTCGAACTTCGACTTGGTGACCGAGTCGTTGACGTTGATCGCCGGGAAGAGGAGCGAGCCCTCCTTGAACCGGTCGTAGAGGCGCAGGACACCGGTGGTGGTCTCCTCGGTGACGCCCTTGATGCCGTTGGCGATGTTGGTCCAGCGCTGCGGGTCGTTCGTCAGCGAACGGTCGAGGACCCGGAGGACCTCCTTGAACTCCTCGTTGTCGGTGGAGTCCTGGCCCGGCACGGCGCCGGCCTTCTCGAACTCGACACCCTTGTGGACGAGCAGCGTGATGTCGCCGCCGTCGTCGAGGAGCATGTTGGGGCCGACCTTGTTGCCGTCGGCGTCGGTGAAGTCGAAGACCTTCTCGGCCTCGTCCCAGTACTCCGCCAGGGTCTCGCCCTTCCAGGCGAAGACCGGGGTGCCCTGGGGGTCCTCGGCGGTGCCGTTGCCGACGACGACGGCAGCGGCGGCGTGGTCCTGGGTGGAGAAGATGTTGCAGGTGGCCCAGCGCACGTCGGCGCCGAGCGCGGTCAGCGTCTCGATCAGGACGCCGGTCTGGATCGTCATGTGCAGCGAGCCGGCGATGCGGGCGCCCTTGAGCGGCTGGTCCTTGCCGTAGCGCTCGCGCATGGCCATCAGGCCCGGCATCTCGTGCTCGGCGAGGGAGAGCTCCTTGCGGCCGAACTCGGCCAGGCTCAGGTCGGCAACCTTGTAGTCCATGGTTATTCCTTACCGAAGTTAATGCGGGCCTGCGTCGCGCATCTGCGCATCAGCGGGATCTCCCACGCAGGTTGCTCTCAGACTACAAGCGCTGGTCGACGGGAGCGGTAATCCGCAACCAACAGTTCGCCCGTAACCCTGTCGAAAACTAGAACAAGTTCCTATTATTGGCGGGCATGACGGCAACCACACCCGACCCGCACACGGTCCAGGGCGACTGCGCCTCTGCGTACGCGCCCCTGCGCGACCTGCTCGCGCGCAACCTCTCCTCCGGAGCCGACCTCGGTGCCTCCGTCGCGGTGATCCGTGACGGCGAGGTCGTGGCTGATCTGTGGGGTGGTGAGGCCCGGCCGGGCGAGGCGTGGCAGGAGGACACCATCGTCCGGGTCTGGTCGGTGACCAAGACGATGGCTTCTCTGACCGCGCTCGTGCTCGCCGACCGTGGCCAGCTGGACCTGGACGCTCCGGTCGCGGACTACTGGCCTTCGTTCGCCGACGAGCGGGTTCTCGTACGTCAGCTGCTCTCTCACACCTCCGGCATGTCCGGGTGGACCGAGCGGCTCTCCACCGAGGCGCTCCTGGACCTGCCGCTCGCCAACGAGATGCTCGCCCGGCAGGAACCCTGGTTCGAGCCGGGCTCGGGGTCGGGGTACCACATGGTCTCCTACGGGCATCTGGTCGACGGCCTGGTCCGTGCCGCCACCGGGAAGCCGCTCTCGGAGGTGTTCGCCGAGCTGGTCGCGGGGCCGCTGAGGGCCGACTTCCACCTGGGTGTCCCGGAGAGCGAGCTCGGCCGCTGCGCCGACCTCGAGGCTCCCCCGCCCGGAGGGATCGACGTCGCCGCGCTGCCCGAGGGCAACCTGATGATCCCGACCCTGGTCAACCCGAGGCTGGATCCGGCCGAGTTCAACACGGCCCCGATGCGTACGGTCTCGTTGGCGGGGATCAACGGGCACGGCAACGCCCGCTCGATCGCCCGGATCCAGTCGGCCGTCTCCCACGGTGGGGAGGTCGACGGCGTACGTCTGCTGTCACCGACCACGATCGAGCGGATCTTCGAGGTGCAGGCCGACGGTGTCGACCAGGTACTGCTGATGCCGATGCGATGGGGAATCGGCTACGGCCTGCCGCAGCCGGTCGCGGCGCCGGCGGTGCCCGAGGGACGGGTCTGCTGGTGGACCGGCTACGGCGGCGCGATCGTGGTCAACGACCTGGAACGACGGGTCACGGTGGCGTACGCGATGAACCGAATGACCCAGCACATGACCTCCTCGCAGCGCACCGACGCCTATGTGCGCACCGCCTTCGAGTGCGTGGAGGCGGCCGGCATGGAGGTGGCCCGATGAGCGAGGTCAAGGTCTGCATCATCGGCGCCGGTTGCTCGGGGATCACGACGGCCAAGCGGCTCAAGGAGTTCCGGGTCGCCTACGACCAGTTCGAGCTCTCCGACGACGTCGGCGGGAACTGGTACTTCCGCAACCCCAACGGGCTCTCCTCGGTCTACGAGTCGTTGCACATCGACACCTCGACCAGCCGACTGGAGTTCGAGGACTTCCCCGCGCCGGTGTCGTTCCCGCACTTCCCGCACCACACCCTGATCCACCAGTACTTCCGCGACTACACCGACCACTTCGGGCTGCGGGAGCAGATCACGTTCAACACCGGCGTCGAACGAGCCACGCAGCGCGAGGACGGCTCCTGGGAGGTCAGCCTGTCGACCGGGGAGACCCGCTCCTACACCGATCTGGTGGTCGCCAACGGCCACCACTGGTCACCGCGGCTGCCTGCCTGGGAAGGCGAGTTCGCCGGCGAGATCGTCCACAGCCATTCCTACGTCTCCCCGTTCGAGCCCGTCGAGATCCGCGGCAAGCGGGTGATCGTGGTCGGGATGGGCAACTCGGCGATGGACATCGCCTCGGAGCTGTCCTCGCCGTGGATGGCGTCGAAGCTGTACGTCTCCGCGCGCCGGGGCGTGTGGGTGCTGCCGAAGTATCGCAACGGGCAGCCTGCCGACAAGGTGATGGCGCCGCCCGACATCCCCAAGGAACAGGCATTGGCGGCCTCCCGCGAACTGATCCGCGGGCTGGTCGGGTCGATGTCGACGTACGGGCTCCCGGAGCCCGACCACGAGCCGCTGTCCGCGCATCCGTCGGTCAGCGCCGACTTCCTGACCAAGGCCGGCTCGGGCGACATCCACATGCTTCCCGAGATCGCTCGGTTCGAGGGATCGACGGTGCACCTCGTCGACGGCTCGTCGGTCGAGGCGGACGTGGTGATCGCGGCGACCGGCTACGACATGTCGTTCCCGTTCTTCGACCCCGCCGAGGTCTCGCTGCATCCCGACGCCGACCACCGCTATCCGCTGTTCAAGCGGATGATCAATCCGGGCGCCGACCACCTCTACTTCGTGGGGCTCGCCCAGTCCTCCCCCACCATCGTCAACCTCGCCGAGCAGCAGTCCAAGCTCCTGGCCCGCCTGCTGACCGGGAGCTATGCGCTTCCACCTGTCGAGGAGCAGGAGCGCATCCTGAAGGCCGACGAGGAGGCTCACCTGGAGCAGTACTACGCCGCCCCACGCCACACCATCCAGATCGACTTCGCCCGCTACGTCGTCGACCTGATGGCCGAGATCGAGGCCGGGGAGGCACGAGCAACCGGGGCCGGGTAGGCGCAGGTGCGTCAGTGCTTCTTCTTGAACGGCAGCAGGTGGAGTACGCCGACCACGATCGCGCCGACGATGAGCCCGACGAGCGCGGAGAAGAAGGTGTTGACCAGCCAGGCCGCAGCTGCGCCGACGGCGCCGAGGGCGTGGTGGACCTCCTCCTCGAGGTGGTGCACGGTGTCGTAGGGCCACGCCCAGCCGGGGTGGCCGGCGGCGAGGCCGTTGACGTCGTGGACACCGACCAGAATCAGGTGGCCACCGACCCAGAGCATCGCGACGGTGCCGACGACCGAGATCACGGCGAGCACCTTCGGCATCGCGGAGACCATGCCCAGGCCGAGCCGCTGGGCGAAGGCGCCGGGGCGCTGGGAGAGCGACAGGCCGGCGTCGTCCATCTTCACGATCAGGGCGACCACGCCGTAGACCACGATCGTGATCAGGAAGGCGACCGCCACCAGGGCGCCGAGCCGCATCCAGAAGCCCTGGTCGATGACCTCGTTGAGCGCGATCACCATGATCTCGGTGGAGAGGATCAGGTCGGTGCGTACGGCACCCGCGATCATCGTCTTCTCGGCCTCGGGCCCTTCCTCGACGACCGGCGTCTCGTGGGCGTGCTCGTGCGGCCGGACCCACTCCAGCACCTTCTCGGCGCCCTCATAGGCGAGGAAGGCGCCACCGAGCATCAGGATCGGGGTGATCGCCCACGGCGCCCACTGCGCCAGGATCAGCGCCACCGGCAGGATGATCAGCAGCTTGTTGCGCAGCGAGCCGAAGGCGATCTTCTTGATGATCGGCACCTCGCGCTCTGCGGCGATGCCGTGGACGTACTGCGGCGTCACCGCGGTGTCGTCGATGACGACACCGGCGGCCTTGGCCGAGGCCTTGCCGGCGGCAGCGCCGACGTCATCGACGGACGCAGCCGCCAGCTTGGCGATGGCGGCTACGTCGTCGAGGAGTGCGAAGAGTCCGGCGCTCATGCTCGGAACCTTATCGGGTGGGTCCCGTTACTCGACGCCCTGCTCCCGGAACCGCTCCGAGAGCGGGTACTCCCTGAAGTAGTCGGTCTTGATCCGCAGCCAGTCGCCGTTGACGATCATCTCGTCGATCGCGTCGTCGGCCTGGTCCCTGAGCCCGTCGCCCTTGCGGAAGACGAAGGCGATGGGTGCCTTGTCGGACGGAAAGACGATCCGCTCCTCCATCGTGATCGGGGCGCTCTTGATCAGTCCTTCGGTGAACGGCGCATCGTAGAAGAACGAGTCCGCCTTGCCCGCGGCGACCGCCTCGAGCGCGGCCGCCTCGTTCTTCCGCTTCACGATCTCGGCCTTGGGGAAGCGGGCCTTGAGGATGCTCTCCTGCGCGGTGCCGTCCACGATGGCGACCCGGGTGCCGTTGATGTCCTTGAGCTTCTTGATCGGGGAGTTCTTCGGGGTGGTGAAGGACAGGTAGGTGACGAAGTAGGGGTGCGAGAAGTCGTAGGCCTCCTCGCGCTCCTCGGTGACACTGACCTGGGAGGCGATCATGTCGATCTTGCCTTCGTCGAGAGCCGTGAACAGGTCGGCGAAGTCCATCGGTATGAAGGACGGCTTGATGCCGAGCGACTCGGTCACGCCGAGGGCCATCTCGTAGTCGAAGCCCTTGGCGGCGGAGCCTTCGGTGTAGTAGACCGGGGCGCTGTCCAGCACACCGACCTTGAGCTGGCCGTCATCGGCTGCGCTGCTGCGCCTGGCGGAGGAGGGGCCGGTCGTCTCAACCGTGTTGGAGACCACGATCAGGATCACCAGAAGGGTGACCGCGCCCGCAAGGATGAACTTCAGGGATTTCATACGACGTCCTGGTTGGGGGGAGGGGTGCGCCGAGACACTGTGACCTGGCTGAGCCAGGCCAGCGGGCATCGTAGGCTACTGGACTTCAGGCGCCCCAAAGTGGGGCGAGCTGGGTCAGGCTCAGGCGCCCTTGTCCTTGAAGACCTCCGAGAGCGGGTACTCCTTGAAGTACTCCTTCTTGATCTTCAGCCACTTCCCATCGAGGATCATCTCCTCGAGGACCCCGTCGATCGTCTCCTTGCGCTCGTCACCCTTCTGCATGACGAACCCGATCGGAGCATCGTCCGCCGGGTAGACGATCGCCTCCTTCAGGGTGATCGGCGCCCGGCCGATGATCGGCGCGGTGTAGGGCGCGTCGTAGAAGAACGCGTCGGCCTCGCCGGTCTCGATCGCCTTGACCGCGGAGTCCTCGTCCTTGGCCTTGATGACGTTGACGTTCTCGTACTGCTCGTCGAGGTAGCGCTCGTGGATGGTGCCCTCGACGACCGCGATGTTCTTGCCGTTGATGTCCTCGCGCTTCTTGATGGGCGAGTCCTCCGGGGTGAGGAAGGACAGGTACGTGACGAAGTAGGGCGCGGTGAAGTCGAAGTCCTGCTTCCGCTCCGCGGTCTCGGTGACCTGGGCGCCGATCATGTCGATCTCACCGGCCTCGAGCGCGGTGAAGAGGTCGCTGAAGTCCATCACTACGAACTCCGGCTTGGCACCCAGACCCTCGGCGACGCCGAGCGCCATCTCGTAGTCGAACCCTTTGGTCACGCCGTCGACCTTGTAGAAGGCCGGCTCGGTACCGTCGACACCGATCCGCAGCGTGCCCCCGGCGGAGGCACTCTTCTCGTCGGTCGCTTTGGGGGCTGGGTCGGCGAAATAGCCGCCGATGACCAGGACCCCTAGGAGGGCCAGGGCGCCGGCGACGACAAACTTGATGTGATTCATGCGGAAGTCCTGTGTTTTCGGGATGGTGGGGCATGCCCGTCACGTCGGCGCCGAGAATCCGAGACGTGCTGGCCAAGAGTGGCCGGACGATGTTGCATCAAACACCTGTCTGCTCCCCCGCGTCCAGGTTTTCGTCCATCGTCGTCACGATCTGTCGCGATCCGTGACCGAACCTTCACCGCAGTGCGTGACACAGATCACTCGCATCGTTCACCTTCGAGAAGCCGGCCCAGGTGAACGGAATCAAACACAGACACCCGCGCATCAGGCGCCCTTTTCCCTGAAGACCTCACACGGTTCGGTCCGTCATTCGGAATTAACCGTCGTTAACCAGGCCCAAACGAAGATACTCCGCGGAGTATGTGCCCTGGAGCAGCAGGGACGCGTAGCGGGCGACCTCCGTGGTCGCGTTCGCCTCGACGACCTCCACCCGTACGCCGCGCGTGTCCGCCGCCTCGGTGAGCAGGCGTCGCTGCTCGACCATGATCGGATCGGTCGCGCCGTCGTCGAGGATGACCAGAACGGGACGTACGGACGCCTCCTCCTCGGCGAAGGGGTCGTCGAAGACGTTGCGCGGCCGCGCCGCCTCGAGGACCGGGAGCAGGTCGTCGGCGTCACCGGCGATGGCACCGCGGCCGCTGGCCCGGCGCAGGTTCTCGGCGACTCGACGGGCCGCGCGAGCGGCCAGGACGGAGCCACCCCACACGACCGGGAGCGAGTCGGCCAGCGAGATCGCCAGGATCTTGCCCGGGTTGACCGAGATGTCGCGATGCGGCGAGCAGGCGGTGGCGACGTCGTCGAGCGCGTCGGCCACCTTGTCCGCGTCGGCCTCCGGGCCGAGACCGACCGAGTTGAGGTAGGTGAGCATCAGGATCGCCATCGCGAGCGTGTCGCCGCCCTCGACCGGGAGCAGGGTGCTGTCGCGCCCCTCGGCGTGCTGGGCGACCAGCGACTTCTCCGGAGCGGCCACGACCAGCTGGGCGCCACGGCGGACGGCCTCGGCGGCGGCCGAGGCCTCACCCGGGTCGGAGCCGGTCGGGGCCAGCACGACCACGAGGTCGAGACTCCCCGCCCAGCCCGGCAGGCCCGGGGCCGGCCAGGCGACGAACGGCACCGGGCAGAACGGCTCGAGGACGGCGCGCAGCAGGCGCGAGTCGGGACCCGCCGCGACGACGGCCCGGGGGCGGCCGGTCTCTGCGGCGCGGCGTACGGCCTCCTGCAGGGGCTCTGCGGCACCCGCAGCCTCCCGGCGGACCCGGGCTCCGGACTCGGCCAGCGAACGCAGCAGCAGGTCGATACCGGCCAGCGCCCGCTCGTCGTCCAGCCTGGACTCGTCGAACCAGGTCATCGCGGCCTCACTCGCCCTTGGTCGGACGGGCCTCGTCGATGAGCAGGACAGGGATGCCGTCGCGGACCGGGTAGGCCAACCCGCACTCCCCTTGGCAGACCAGCTCACTGTCGGCCTCGACAGGCAGGAGGTCGCCATGGCACTGCGGGCAGACGATGATCTCGAGCAGCTTCTCGCTCAGGCCCAGAGGGGTCGTTGCGCCAGTCATGTTGCGTTGTCCTTTCGGATGATCGCGAGCGCCTCGTCGCGCACGCGCTCCATGATGAGTGTGTCCTTGCCCTCCGCGTTGAGCCGCAGCAGCGGCTCGGTGTTGGAGGCGCGTACGTTGAACGACCAGTCGGCGTGGGAGAGGGTCAGGCCGTCGAGTCTGTCGACGGTGACGCCGTCGCGCTCTGCGTACGCCTTCTCGATCTCGGCCAGGGTGGCGGCCTGGTCGGGGACGGTGGAGTTGATCTCGCCGCTCATCGGATAGCGAGCGTAGGCAGCCAGCAGATCGCTCAGCGGCTTGTCCGTCTCGGCGAGGGCGGCGAGGACGTGCAGCGCGGCGAGCATGCCGGAGTCGGCGCGCCAGAAGTCGCGGAAGTAGAAGTGGCCGCTGTGCTCCCCGCCGAAGGCCGCCTCGGACTCGGCCATCACGGCCTTGATGTAGGAGTGGCCGACGCGGGTGCGTACCGGGGTGCCGCCGAGCTCGCTCACGATCTCCGGAACCGCGCGGGAGGTGATCAGGTTGTGGATGATCGTCGCGCCCGGCTCCTGGGCCAGGGCACGCTCGGCGATCAGGGCGGTGATCGCGCTCGGGCTGACCACGTCGCCCTTCTCGTCGACCAGGAAGCAGCGGTCGGCGTCGCCGTCGAAGGCCAGGCCGGCGTCGGCGCCGGTCTCGCGGACCTTGGCCTGCAGGTCGACCAGCGTGGTCGAGTCGAGCGGGTTGGCCTCGTGGTTGGGGAAGGTGCCGTCGAGCTCGAAGTACATCGGGATCAGCTCGACGGCGTCGGCGCCCAGGCGGCCGAAGACCGCGGGCGCGGTGTGGCCGGCCATGCCGTTGCCGGCGTCGGCGACGATGGTGAGCCGGCGACCCTTGACCGGGGCCAGACCGAGCAGGTGCGCGGCGTACGCCTCCAGCACATCGGTCTCGCTGATGTCGCCGGAGATGTCGGCGATCGGAGCCTGGCCGGAGATGACCAGGTCGCGGATCTCGTCCAGCCCGGTCTCGGCGCCGACCGGGACCGCGTTGGCCCGGCAGAGCTTGATGCCGTTGTACTGCGCCGGGTTGTGGCTGGCGGTGAACATCGCGCCCGGCAGGCCGAGGTGACCGGAGGCGAAGTAGAGCTCGTCGGTCGACGCCAGCCCGATCATCGTCACGTCGGCTCCCGCCTCGGTCGCACCGTCGGCGAAGGCTCCCGAGAGCGCCGGGGAGCTCGGGCGCATGTCGTGGCCGACGACGATCGACCCACCGCGGGCGCCGACGACGTGCACGAAGGCACGCCCGGCGAGTCGGGCGAGGTTCTCGTCGATCTGGTCAGGGACGGTGCCACGGACGTCGTACGCCTTGAAGACGGCGTTGGCGATGTCGGGGTCGACTCTCTCCGGCATGTCCGGAACTCTAGTCGTCCTACTCCGACGTCAGCACGCGGAGGTGCCCGCGGCGGGTGCCGCCGGGGCGGGGCTGGCCGTCATTCGCCCCCGGCCCGTCGGCTTCGTCCTGCGCGGGGGCCCCGACGGGTCCTCGCGGGGACGGAGCCGGCGGCCTCGCGGCCTCACGGACGGCATCGGCCAGAGCGAGCAGGTCATCGCCCTTGGGCTGCGGGTCGACGGGCTCACGGGCCAGCCTGACGACCTCCCAGCCCCGAGGCGCGGACAGCCGCTCGGCATGCTCCTCGCACAGGTCATAGGCATGCGGCTCGGCATAGGTCGCCAGCGGGCCGAGAACGGCCGTCTGGTCGGCGTACACATAGGTGAGCGTGCAGACGGCTTGACGCTGGCAGGCGGTACGCGAACAACGACGAGCAGTCACGGGTGAACCGTACTCCCCTGAGGCCAGCCGCGCAGTTAGGCTCGCGTACATGACCAGGCACAGGGATCGGCATGGCCGTGGGACTCGCGGCCCGATGGCCGTCCCGACCGACCCGAAGGTGCCGGTCCTACGCACCCGCCGCGAGCGCTTCGACGACATCGCGCTCGCCATCGTCACCGAGATCGACGGTCGCTGGCAGTCACGGCTGGGCCTGATCGAGTACGCCGTCGAGGAGTCGCCGGACATCCCCAAGGAGTGGACCGTCGAGGACCACATCCCGCTCGGGTCGCTCGAGCGTGGCTCGGGCGCGAAACCCGCGCGGCTGGTGATCTACCGGCGGCCGATCGAGCACCGCTGCCACACCCGCTCCGAGGTCGAGGCGATGGTGCTCATGGTCGTGGTCGAGCAGATCGCGGACCTGCTCGGGATCGCCGCCGAGGACGTCGATCCGCGTTACCAGCCGTGAGGCTTGGGTGAGTCGTCTTTTCGTCGGTGCTCTTAGGTACCGAGATTTTGGGGCTGGTCTTGGGCCGCCGACCCTGTCTTCGAGGGTCTTCTCGACCTGCCCCGGAGTAAAGGACGGCCTGCGGCCGCCGGCTTCGCCGGCCGCTTCGCGGTCCTTGACACCGGACCACGTCGAGAAAGAATTTGGCTGGCTATCGGGGCGGCGGCCCGAGTGTGGCCACGGCACACTCACCCACGGAAGGTGACCGCTCCACGCCTGAATCAGCCATGGGGTCTCCGCGTGAAAGAAAAATTTCTTCCACCCACCAACCCCACCCCGGCCGAGGCGGCACCTTGCGGCGAACGAAAATTCGTTCGCCTCCCACCCAGCCCGACTGACCAGACGAAACACCAACCAGAATCCCCAAGCCCGCGCCCAACCCAAACCTCCGCGCCAAACCCCTGCCGCCGACCACGAGGCAACACCGACTCGAAAGGCGGTGCTCAGCGCTCCAACGGCAACGGCAGCCCAGGAGCAACGCCAGCGGTGCGTACCTCCGAGCGCAGCGGGCGGAACGGGACGATCGCGTCGCCGTCCCCGCTCATCACCACGGCCGCGTTGATCTCGACGCCCGCGGGCACAAGCTGGATCAGCGCTGCCTCCGCGGGCACCTCGACCTCGGCACCCAGCCCCGGACCGATCTCGACGGACTTGGCCTTGAGCGCCTTGCCCTTCGCGGTCATCGGGACCACCTTGACGGTCCCGCTGGCCCCGGTCTTGGCGACCGGGCCGGAGATCAGGACCCGCTTCTTACCGACAGCGGCACCGGCCGGGACGACCACCGCGGTCGGCTCCGAGATCGTCTCGGTGGCCGTGGTGATCGCGACGTCGCCGCGGTCGACCGAGCGCATCGCGGTGGCGACCGGGCCGGTGGCGACGATCTCGACGCCGTACGCGTCACCGGCGCTGTCCTTGCCGAGCAGCTTGGTCAGGTCGACCTGCGTCTGCCCGTTGGGCGGCACGCTGATCTCCGGAGCACCCTCCGGGGTGAGCACGTTCTTCGGGGTGAGCAGGCGCAGCTCGGCGCTCACCTGGGCGTCGCCCGGGTTGGTGACGGTGAGCGTGCGGCTCGCGGACTTGTTGGGGTAGCCGACCAGCAGGTTGGTCTCGGCCGGAGTCGACTGACCCGGGAAGTAGTCCTCGCTGCCACCCTGCGTCTCTAGTGCGACGGCACGGTCGCGGACCATCACCCCGGCCTGGCCGCGTACGACCGTGGTCTTCAGGGAGAGCTCGCCCTTGCGCGGGATCACGTGCAGCAGGTCGAAGGTGCGGGTGGTGTTGCCGGGGATCGCGACGCCGCGGAGGTCCTCGGGGACCGCCACCACGCCCTTCTCGTCGTAGAGCGAGATGTCGACCGTGGCCGCGCCGCTGTTGGGGTTGGTGAGCTCGAGGATCGAGTTGTGGGTGGCGCCCGCACCGATGCCGGGGAACCACGCCTCCGCCTGCGGAGGCAGGCAGCCCGTCGCCGCGAGCGGCTTGGTCGTCGAACGTCCGGCGACCAGCCCGGGCGCGACCTCCTTGCCCGCCTTGACCACGACCGATCCGGGCTTGACCGACGCGCTGGTGACCTTGCCGGCCCCCACGGTGGTCTCCGCGCCGTTGCCCGCACCCGGGCCGTTCAGCGTGACCTTGCCGGACCCCTCGGCAGCGTTGGTGACGGCGACCTGGTCGGCGCCGGACTTCGGCTTGCCGGGGCACACCACGGTGGCCGCCGTCGGCGCGCTGCTGTCGGCGGCCAGCTTCGGCTGCTCCCACTGGTGGGGCCGGTTGAGCAGCAGCGCCACGGCCATCGCGCCGACCAGGCCCAGCGCCACGAGCACGGTGTTGTCGAGGCGCCGACCGCGCTGCCTGCGTACGCGGCGCAGCCGGGGTCGCGCGGCGGCTGCTGCCGCGGCGGCGGCAGCCATCCGTCCGCCCTTGGCCCGCTCCTGCTGTGATTCCTGCTGGGCCTCCGGCTCCTCCGCGCGCATCTCGTCGGCGGTCGGCCAAGCCTCGAACTCCGGCTCGAAGCCGCCCCGGAACTCGCCGGTCCGATACTCGCCGGTCCGATAGTCGCCGGTCTGATAGTCGCCCTCGTACGGCGGCGGGTAGCCCGTCTGGGCAAGCATCTGTCCCGTCTCCGGGCCAGGCACGTAGGGCTCCTGGGCGTAGAGCTGCTCCGGGGTGTAGCCCTCCGGCGGCGTCTGGGCCGTCTGCCCCGTGTAGGGGTCGGCGTACGGGTCCAGCATCCACGGCTCCTGGCCGTAGACGTCGTCGGTCTGCGGCTCCTGCGAGCGGTCGTAGGGGTCTCGTGAGTGACTCATGCCGACTCCCTCCTCTGGATCAGCGTCGGCAGGCACAGGACCAGGACCACGAACAGCCCGATCCCGGCCAGGACCAACAGGATCGTACGGATGATGGACTGTGACTTGGTCACGCCCGGGTCGCTCGGCTCGGAGTCGAGCAGCCAGGCACGCGTCGAGCGCTCGACGGTGCTCGCCTGGGTCACCGACCCGGAGGCGTCGATCCCCTCGGCGACCGAGGAGTCGGCCGGCCCGGGCATCACGATGTAGGCCACGCCCTGGGCGGCCAGATCACCGATCACCGCGTCGTCGGGGTCGGCGGCCAGGCGGCGTACGACTCCCGTGAGCTCCTCGGAGCCACCGGCGACCTGCGCGATCTCGTCCTCACCGAGGGTGATCCCGTCGTTGCGCAGGACGGCGTAGCGGATGCCGTCGTCGACCGAACCGCGAAGCACGAGGACGCCGTCCTCCGGGCCGAGCGTGGTCGAGGTCGGGTCGAGCATGTAGGAGGGCACCCCGATGTGGCCGAGAGCCCGGGTGTTGTCGGTGAGGTCGCCGGTGCCGGCGTAGACGAACCAGCCGAGGCTGCCGACGACGCCGACCGCCGCGGCCGCAGCGGCCGCGCCGACCATGACCTTCCGCAGCCCGCTGAGGCCGTCGAGGATGGCGCCCTGGGCACCCAGTACCGCCGCGACCACCGCGAAGCCCTGGATGGCGACCAGCGGGAAGCCCCAACCGACCCGGGCGATGCCGGCGTCGAGCGGGATCGGGATCCAGGACAGCAACATCGTGACGACCGCGGTCGCGACCGCGCCGATCCAGCAGACCATGACCGGGATCCGGGTGCGACTCGGGATCAGCGCGAGCACGGCGAGCAGCGGCAGCGCCAGGCCCAGCCACCACGGGGCGCCGAGATCGGCACCGTCGAGGCCGGTCAGGCGGCCCACGAGCAGGTCGAACCCGCCGGCGGCCGGGGCCGGCAGCCGGCCAGGGTCGAGCAGCAGAGCGGCCCAGCCGCCGGAGAAGAGCGCCGGCAGCCACCACGGAAGCAGCAGTCCGACCGGTGTCGCGATGGCCGCGGTGGGCGGACCCCACTGGTCGCGGTCGCTGAGCACGGCGGGCATCAGGCGGCGGGCGACGATGAAGATGACCGCCGCGAAGACGGCCGCGACCAGGAAGGCCATCGGCGCGAAGGCGGTGATGACGGTCAGCAGCAGGCCGGTGCGCCATCCGGCGCGCCAGCGGCGGTCGGCGACCGGGTCGCTGAACCCGAGCGCGGCGTGGGCGAGCCAGGGCAGCAGCGCGCCGACCACGACCGCACCGATCCGGCCGTCACCGAAGGCACCGCTGACATAGGGAACCAGGGCGTACGCCGTCGAGCCCCACAGCAGCAGCCAGCGAGGGGCGCCGAGGTGGCTGATCAGCCGGCCCGCGACCCGCAGCAGCCGCCACGCACCGCCGAGCGCGATCGGGAAGCTGAGCAGCATGACGGCGGTGACCGCCAGGCTCGGGTTGCCGCCGAGGAACGTCGCGAGCACCGCCAGCGGGAAGACGTGCGGCGGCGCGGGCACACCGGTGCCCTGCGAGATCGCGTGCCACGACTCAAACTGCAGCTGCCACCAGTCGCCCACGTTCTGGGGTGTCGGCCCGAGGCCGCTGCCGGCCACGCCGCCGAGCGCCGCACGTGCCCCGATGACGCCGAGGATGCCGACGACGACCAGGAGCACCGCGACCGGGTTGGTGAACAGACGCACCAGCCATCCGGTCTCGGCGGGGATCTCGTCCTCCTCCAGCTGTGCCCGATCGGCCTGCCGCTTGGCGGCGAAGGAGGCCGGGTCGGCCTCGGCCTGCGCCATCTGGCGCCGCTCGGCGATGTCGGAGGCCTGCAGGGTGACCGCGGTGGCGACGTCGGAGACGAAGTCGAGACCGTGGCGGTAAGGCAGCCAGGGCGGAGGCAGCAGTGCCTTGACCACGTCCTTGTCGGCGTGCGCCTGCTTCCGGCGACGCCGCTTGGCGAGCATGATCTGGCCGGTGTGGCCGTAGATCCAGCCCAGCGCGGCCAGGTCGTCGAGCGCGGTCCCGGGATCGCGCACCAGGATGAAGCCGAGCATCCGCCACAGGGTCTGGAAGAAGAACCTGACCATCCACAGCGCCAGCGTCCCCGGCCGGCCGTTGACCAGCAGGGTGTAGAGCGCGGCCCGGCGCTCCTGATAGTGGATCCGGCGACCGGTCAGCTGCGTCTTGCGTACGCCGCGGTGGGCCGCCTCCACGTGGAAGACGACCGCGTCCGGGACGGCGATGGTCGTGAAGCCGGCGTTCGCGGCCCGCCAGCCGAGGTCCATGTCGGTGCCGAGGACCGGGAGGTGCTTGTCGAAGCCGCCCAGGTATTCGAGGACCTCGCGGCGGATCAGCATGCCGGCGGTGTTTACGGCCAGGACGCGGCGTACCTCGTCGTGCTGGCCCTGGTCGTACTCGCCCCGCTCCAGGCCGGTCTCCCGGGCTCCGGTGACCGAGATCGAGACACCGAGCTCGAGCATCCGGCGCAGCGAGGGCCACTCCCGGATCTTGGGGCCGAGGATGTCGGCCTCCGGGTATTCCGCGGCGGCGTCGAGCAGGGTCGAGAGCGCGTGCGGGTCGGGGGTGGAGTCGTCGTGGAGGAACCAGATCCACTCCGGCGGCTGCGCCGCCTGGTGGAGGATGGCGAGCGCCTCGTTGGCCGCGTCCGCGAACGTCGTCGACGCCGGGAGCTTGACCACCTGGGCGAAGGTCTCCTCCAGGATCTCGACCGACCTGTCGGTCGAGCCGGTGTCGATCGTGACGGCAAAGCTCACCGGAGCCTGCTGGTTCCTGATCCCGTCGATGACGGTCGGAAGCCAGCCGGCGCCGTTATGAGAGACGAGGACGAGGGCGACCGACGCATGCACGATCGGCAACCCTAGTGCCCATCTGGTGATAGACCGAATGGACCTGTCGAGCGATCGGCCACGCCCCCACAGGTATCGAGGCGGAAAAGATCAGCAGGCCCGGACCGTGATGGTCCGGGCCTTGCTGGCTCGTGCTTGGTATTGCCTCAGACTGCGCGCTTCTTCAGCTTGCGGCGCTCTCGCTCGGAGAGTCCACCCCAGATTCCGAAGCGCTCGTCGTTGCCCAGAGCAGACTCAAGGCAGTCCTGGCGCACCTCGCAGGTCTGGCAGACCTTCTTGGCCTCCCGAGTCGATCCACCCTTTTCAGGGAAGAACGCCTCCGGATCCGTCTGCGCGCACAGGGCGCGCTCCTGCCAGCCCCCTTCGTCGGTGTCCGGCTCGAGGAGAAACAGCTCTCTCATCGTCTTTCCGACCTTTCGACCCTATTCAGCTTGTTTTCGGGACCGTGACCCCATCTCGGGCCAGTCACCTCACGCCATCGGCAGGTAACCGATCCCCCCGTTTTTTCGGGAACTGCCTCTTGTTACGACCTAGGCCGTCACTTTGATGCAGTTCCCTGCCGAAATCTTCCCGAGATTCTCAAGCGCTGTCGCCACCGCTATCGGTCCCCGTTTCAATTTCGAATCACACTGATGAAATTACATGCCTGTCGGTGCCACAAGTCAACCCTCAAATCTGCTAGGGCCGCTTTAACACAGGCTTTCTGCACCGGCTGGAGCAGGGTTGCTGGCCCCCGTCTGAGAGGCTAGGGCCATGCGTGACATCACCGTTCTCTCCGGCGGCCATGGTGGTTCGAAGTTCATCTCCGGGCTCCTCCACGGCATCTCTGCCGGCCGTGTCCCGGGCATTGAGGAAGATGCCCGGGTCACCGTGATCGCCAATACCGCCGACGATCTGTGGATGCACGGCGTCAAGGTCTGTCCCGACCTCGACACGGTGATGTACACCCTCGGCAACGGATTCGACCATGAGCGCGGCTGGGGCCGCAAGGCCGAGACGTGGTCGATCAAGGAGGAGCTCGAGGCCTACGAGGTCCCCGGCACCTGGTTCGGGCTCGGCGACCGCGATATCGCCACCCATCTCGTACGCACCCAGATGCTCGAGGCCGGCTTTCCGTTGTCGCAGGTCACCACGGCGTTGTGCGAACGCTGGCTGAAGCCTGTATGGGGCGACCGCGTGCAGCTGCTGCCGATGACCGACGACCGCGTCGAGACCCATGTGGCGATCAAGGACGAGAATTCACCCAGTGGACTCTCGGTCGTTCACTTCCAGGAATACTGGGTACGCCTCCGGGCCGGCGTTCCCGTCGAAAAGCTGATCTTCGTGGGGCAGGACGAGTCGAAGCCGGGCCCCGGGGTGATGGACGCGCTGCTGAAGTCCGACCTGGTGATCGTGCCCCCGTCCAACCCGGTCGTCTCGATCGGAACCATCCTCGGCGTACCCGGGATCCGGGAGGGACTGGTCGCCACCTCGGCCCCCGTGGTGGGGATCTCGCCGATCATCAGCGGTCATCACGTACGCGGCATGGCCGAGCAGATGCTCGCCGCCATCGGCGTCGACGCGACCGCCGCCGGAGTCGGTCTGCATTATGGGACGCGGGGCTCGGGCGGGGTCCTCGACGGCTGGCTCGTCGACACCGCCGACGCCGCCGCGGTCCCCTCGCTCACCGAGTCGGGACTGAAGGCGACCGCCGTACCGCTGTGGATGTCCTCCGAGGACGCGACCGCCGACATCGCCGCCGCCGCGGTCGAACTGGTCACCCGATGACGGGGCACACGGCTGGGCCGATGAGTGGGCAGGGCATCACCGTCACCGCCCCGGACGGCGTACCCGAGGTGCGTAAGGGCGACGACCTCGCCGCCCTGCTCCTCGACGCCCTGGCGTCCCCTCTGGTCGACGGCGACATCGTCGTGGTCACCTCGAAGGTCGTCTCCAAGGCCGAGGGTCAGGTGCGGGAGGGCAACCGGGACGACGCGCTCCCCGGCGAGACGACGCGGGTGGTGGCCCGACGCGGGCCGACCCAGATCGTGCGCAGCCGCCTCGGGCTGACGATGGCTGCCGCCGGGATCGACGCCTCCAACGTCGAGGCCGGTTACATCGTGCTGCTCCCCCTGGACCCCGACGCCTCCGCGCGTGCCCTGCGCGCCACGTTCCGCGACCGCACCGGCGCGAACGTCGGGGTGATCATCACCGACACCGCCGGACGCGCCTGGCGCGACGGGCAGACCGACATCGCCATCGGCGCCGCCGGCCTCGAGGTGCTGGAGAGCTTCGCCGGCCAGGTCGACGCCTACGGCAACGACCTCGTCGTCACCGCCCCCGCCGTCGTCGACGAGATCGCCTCGGCGGCCGAGATCTCCCAGGGCAAGCTGGGCGCGAGACCGTTCGCGGTCCTGCGCGGCCGGGCGGACCTCGTCCGCGAGCCGGGTGACGACGGGCCGGGAGCGAGCGCGCTCATCCGCCCCGAGGGGTCGGACTTCTTCGGCTTCGGGGCCAGGGAGGCAGTCGTACGCGCTCTGAAGGGTGCCGCCGAGGACCAGGCTCCGTTCGGTGCGTCGGCAAGCGTCGAGGAGCTCTCCGCGGCCGTCGCGGAGGTGACCGGGACCGCCCCCGTCCCACACCGGGACGGGCTTCGGGTGGCCGGAGCCGACCCCGCGGTGATCGCCGCGCTGGCGTTCGCCCACGGTTGGCGATGCGAGCGCGAGGACAATAATCACGGGGCAACTTCCCTTCTGCTACCACTGACCACCTAGAATCTGCGCGTCCCGACAAAAGACCCGAGGTACGCCGAACCGTGGCCAACAAGTCGCTCAACAAAGACCGCCGTGCGGTCATCAACGACATCCGCAAGAAGCAGGGCCGCGCCGAGCGCGTCCGAGGCTGGGCGATCATCGGTGTCTGCATCGCCTTCGCCGTCGTGATCGTCGGCGCTGCCGCATGGACGCCGATCAGCGGCTTCATCAAGGACAGCGAGTACAAGGACGTCGCTCTGCCGGACATCGGGAAGAGCGCCAAGGCGGCCGGCTGCCAGAAGGTCACCGAGATGGCGGCCGACGGGAACCAGAACCACATCGCCACCGGCACCGAGCAGACCTACACGACTGCTCCCCCGGCATTCGGCCCTCACTGGAACGAGGCCAACGTCGCGCCGGCCGACATGTCGCGCAAGTTCTACACCCCCGAGGACCGTCCCGACCTCGAGGCTCTGGTGCACAACCTCGAGCACGGCTACACGATCGTGTGGTACGACGACACCGTCTCCGAGGACGAGCTGGACGAGCTGCGCGCGATCGGTGACAAGTTCGCCGGCACCTCCAACTTCCGCTACAAGTTCATCGCGGCCCCGTGGACCGCTGCCGACGCCAAGGAGACCGCGGTCGCCGGCGACAAGAAGACCGAGTTCCCCTCGGGCACCCACATCGCGATGACGCACTGGTCCGCCGACCCGGCCAACCCGACCGAGGCGTCCACCCAGAAGGGCGTCTTCCAGTACTGCGAGGGCGTCTCCGGCGAGGCCATCAAGGACTTCATGACTCAGTACCCCTACACCTCCAGCCCCGAGGCCCAGGCCATGTGACCTGGCCCCTCAGGACGTACGAGACGGCCGTCTCCCTTCGGGGAGGCGGCCGTCTCTCGTTTCAGCGAACCGGCTCAGGTGAGGTCGGTGCGGTCGGAGTCCTTGAGAGCCGCGACGATCTTCTTGACCTGTTGGGCATGGGTGCGGGTGGTGACCAGGACGGCGTCGTCGGTATCGACGACGACGATGTCCTCGAGGCCGATGAGGGCGACCATTCGGCCCGAGTGGGGCACGACCAGGCCGGTGGAGTCGAGGGCGTGGACCAGCGAGGCGTCGCCGAGGATCGTGGGGCCCTCGGGCGAGGCGGTGGCGGCTGCCTGGAGCAGCGTCGCGAGCGAGTCGAAGTCGCCGATGTCGTCCCAGCCGAGGTCGGCAGGCACCGTGGCGACCTTGCCGGCGGCGGCAGCGGGCTCGGCGACCGCGTGGTCGACCGCGATCTTCGGCAGCGTCTCCCATAGCTCCTCGAGCCGCGAAGGCTCGGCGGCGATGGCCCGCAGCCGGTCGGTGAAGCCGGGGTCCGACTCCGCGAGCAGGTCGAGAAGAACGGTGGGACGGACGACGAACATCCCGGCGTTCCAGCGGTAGCGGCCGGTCGCGAGATAGCCGGCCGCGACCTCGGCCGACGGCTTCTCGACGAACTCGTCGACCAGGTACGCCCCCGGGTGGCCGTCCAACGGCCTGCCCTCGGCGATGTAGCCGAACGCGGTCGAGGCGAAGGTCGGCGAGATCCCGATCGTCACCAGCCAGCCGTCCGCGGCGATCGCCGCGGCGCTGCGTACGGTCTCGTGGAAGTTGTCGACGTTGCGGATCACGTGGTCGGCCGCGAAGGAGCCCATCACGGCCTCCGGGTCGCGTCGCTCCAGGAAGGCCGCGGCCAGGCCGATCGCGGCCATCGAGTCGCGCCCGCTCGGCTCGGCCAGGATGGCGTCGTGCGGCACCTCGGGCAGCTGCTCGCACACGGCCCGCTCGTGGACCGCGCCGGTCACCACCATGATGCCGTCGGAGACGGGCTCGAGGCGGTCGTAGGTCTCCTGCAGGAGGGTACGTCCGTGGCCGGTGAGGTCGCGCAGGAACTTCGGCTCCGAGGACCGCGAGAGCGGCCACAGCCGCGTGCCGGCACCACCAGCGGGGATCACTGCCCAGAACGTCATGCCGCACACCTTAGAGTTTCGACGTGAGCAGCTTCCCCGAGACCCTCGCCCGAGCCCTGCGGACCAACCCAGGTGGACCGTTCGTGACCTTCTACGACGAAGCGAGCGGCGAGCGCCAGGAGCTGTCCACCACGACGTACGCCAACTGGGTGGCCAAGGCCTCCGGCCTGCTCCTCGACGTGCACGGGCTCGAGCGCGGGGACAGCATCCGGATCGACCTGCCCACCCACTGGCTGGCCACCGTGTTCCTGGGCGCCGCCTGGAACACCGGGCTCGTGGTGACCGACTCCGACGGTTCCGATTCCTCTGGCCCTGACGCCGTCGTCTGCGGCCCCGAGACGCTGCCCGTGTGGGCGGATGACGCCGCGAAGCGGCCGACGCTGGCGTGCTCGCTGCTGCCTTTCGGCGTACGTTTCGCCGACCCGCTCCCCCAGGGCGTGCACGACGTCGGCATCGAGGTCTGGGGACAGCCGGACGCCTTCACGCCCTGGGACCCGCCGGCCGCGGACGACGCGGCCACCTCATGGGCAGGCGTCGAGACCAGCCACGCGGACCTGTTCGGAGGCGGCGGGAAGGCCGTACGGCTGGTCTCCACCGTCCCCTCGGCCTCACCGGCCGGCGCCGAGCTCCTCGCCTCGCTGCTCGCCGGCGGCGGCTCGCTGGTGCTGGTCACCAACGCGACCGACGAGCGCCTCAGCGTTCTTGCGGAGAGCGAGCGGGCTCAGCCGAACTGGTCGTAGCCCCGCACCACGCCCATCTGGGACTTCCGGTCCCAGCCGCCGCTCTGGTTGTGCTCGTAGGCGAACCACATGCCGTCGGACTTGCGACGCAGCAGCAGGTCACCGCCGGTGGCGGCGCCGCGGAGGTCCTTGGTCGCGAGGATGAAGTCGAAGACGCTGGTGTCGATCCCGGGGTCGGAGTAGGTGGTCAGGCCACCGGGGCCGTTGGTGCGGAAGATCAGCAGCTTGCTCGAGACCCTGAAGACAACCTCGGGCGAGCCGTCGTCGGCGTAGAAGCGGCCGGCGCCGATGACCTGGGTCGAGCCGCTCACTGCGCTGCGCATCCGGTAGGACGCGCCCAGGGCGCTGGTGCCGCGCCCGGGCCAGACCCGGATCTCGCCGGTGGAGTGCTTGCCCACGAGGTCGGGCCAGCCGTCGCCGGTGATGTCGCTGACCACGTCGATGACCGAGACGGACCCGAAGCCGCGCCCGATGATGACGCCGGTGGCGAACGTCTCGGTGCCGTTGCCGCGGTTGACCCGGATCGTGCCGTCGGTGTGGCGGATCAGGATGTCGCCGTCGCCGTCGCGGTCCCAGTCACCGGCGTTCATCAAGGTGGCCGAGGTGCCACCGATCAGGTTCGTCGCCCGCGGCGTACCGAAGCGGGCGTTGCCGTCGGTGCGGATCACGACGATCCGCTTGTCGGCAGCGCGCCGGGCGACCAGGTCCGGGTAGCCGCGCCCACTGATCTGTGACTGCAGCTCGCGCGCCGCCCAGCTCGCCTGCTTCGAACCCGCCTGCGAGCGGATCGTGCTCAGCTTGGCGTAGAGGTAGCGGCCCGGGCACGCAGTGGAGCCGGCGTCGCGATGGCCCATGATCGCGTGCGAGAAGGTGCGGTCTCCGATCCGGGTGGAGCCCTTGTTGCCGCGGACACCGTGCAGCGACAGCTTCCACGCGAACAACGTCCCGAAGGCGTTCACCAGCGCGGTCGGAGGTGCGACGTTGTCGAAGTTGCCGATCGCGGAGGCGCCGAAGCCGTAGCTGTTGTAACCCGAGGTGTGAGCACCCACGACTGGGCGGTCGACGCCGCCGTAGCGGCCCTCCCAGATCCGGCCGAACTTGTCGACCAGGAAGTTGTAGCCGATGTCGCGCCAGCCCCGGCTCCGCACGTGGTAGGCGTAGATGCTCCGGATGATCCCCGGCACCTGCGCCTTCGTGTAGGAGTTCGTGTTGACGGTGTGATGCACGAACCCACCGCGGACCTCGTGGTAGTCGGGCGGGCCGGCCTCGCGCACGCTCTCGTCGGCGCCCCACTGGCGACGGCTGTAGATGCTGGGCTTGGAGGTGTACGCGGCCGCCGACAGCGTCGCCGCCTCCCCCTCCTCGGCGCGCCGGGTGCCCTCGACCGCCTCGGCCGGCTCCGGCGCGTCATCGGCGCCGGTCTCGATCTCGGGCGACTCGCTGCGGATCTCGGCCGCCTCACCGGGCGTGATCACCGCCAGCCTGAGGTCGGCGGGCACCCGGGCACCTGTCAGCCGCAGCCGGGTCTGTACCTGGTCGACCTCGCCGACGATCGCCTCCATGGTGCCGGGCCTCGACCCGTCGGCCTCCGCCGAGCCCGGGTCAGGAGCATGGTCGTCGACGTGGACGTCCAACGCCTGCCAGTCGCTCCACGTCCCGTCCTCCAACGTGCGTACGTCGGCCCCGACCGCCTCCTCCGGGACGACCGCGCCGGGCGCCCAGGTGAGTCCGGCGGTCCCGAAGCCGTCCACCGGCTGCGGGAGGCTGGTGACGGTCACCGCATCGCCCGCGGAAGTGGCCTTCTTGGCCTCAGCGGTGATCCGTCCAGCAACGCCGTGTCCGGACGGCGCGGTCAGCGAGATCTCCTCGACGTGGGCGTCGACCGGATCGGAAGGCACCTGCGCCGCTGACGGCACCGCCACCTGGCTCCCGGAGACGGGAACCTCGCCGGGTCGGACCACCTTCAGGTCGACGACGGTGCTCGCCGGGACCAGCGCGGCCAGGACGAACCCGAGCACGAGCAGCTGCTGGGTCGAGGCGACGTAGCGCGACCGAGCGCGCTCGACATCGCTCGACTGCTCTTCTCCGGCCTGCGAATGCACGTATGGATCCCCCTGGTTCCGTAACACCAGGGAACATCTTTCACATCAGTCACAGGGGTTGGGAAGAGCCCGCGGGGAACTACAGATCTGTAATTCCCCGCGGGCTCTCGCCCTGAGCTCAGCTCAGACTTCAGCCCCAAGGGCGCTGTCGGCAGCGTCGAGCTTCCTCTGCGCCACCGAGCCCTTGGAATCGTCCTCACCGTAGTGGAGGTACTCGATGCCCTCGTCGACGTCGCCGTCGAAGACCAGGCGGCCCTTCTCCAGGCAGATGACGCGGTCGCACATCCGCTTGACCGAACCGGCGGCGTGGCTGACGTAGACCACGGTGCGGCCGCTGTCGCGGATCTCCTCCATCTTCTCCATGCACTTCTTCTTGAAGGGCTTGTCACCGACGGCGAGGACCTCGTCGGCGAGGAAGATGTCGGAGTCGATGTGGACGGCGACCGAGAACCCCAGGCGCGAGTACTGCCCCGAGGAGTAGTTGCCCACCGGGGAGTTGAGGTGGTCGCCGAGCTCGGCGAAGTTCACCACGTCGTCGTAGATCTCGGCGGTCTCCTCGGCGGAGAGCCCGTAGATCGCGGCGTTGAGGAAGATGTTCTCCCGGCCGGACAGCTGCGGGTGGAAGCCCGCACCCGTCGCGATCAGGCCCGCGATCTGGCCACGCGTCTTCACGACACCCTGGTCGGGGCGCATCACGCCGCTGATCAGCTTCAGCAGGGTCGACTTGCCCGAGCCGTTGAGGCCCATCAGACCGACCGACTCGCCCTGCTTGATCGTGAAGGTGACGTCGTCCAGCGCCTTGAAGGTGTTGGAGACGGCCCGTCCCTTCATCTTGGCGACGGTGATGTCCTTGATGCTGCGGTGGTAGCGGAGCGTGAAGTTCTTGGTGACTCCGTCCACCACGATCGAGTCGGCGGTCATGTCAGACGCTCCGGAATCTTGTTCTCGTACTTGCTGAAGACCACCTGGGCGATCACCAGCAGGACCAGCGAGACACCGAACGCACCCAGACCCCACATCCACAGATTCTCGGGCAGGTGCTTGGCGGCGGTCTCCTCGGGATTCGGGGTCACTCCGACCCAGAAAGCCTGCTGGAAGAGCAGCACGGCGTCCGCGATCGGGTTGAGCAGGTAGATCCAGGCCTTGTCCCCGAGGGCGCTCTCGATCATCGAGAACGGGTACATCATCGGGACGCCGAAACGGATGTAGTTGGTCAGGATGTTGACCGCGCTGCCGAAGTCCCGGAAGAAGACGTTGGCCAAGCTGAAGACCAGGGCAAGAGCGGTGCCCAGCGCCATCACGATGCCGAGCGCGAGCAGGAAGGAGGGAACCGTCTCCCAGGTCGGCGTCCATCCGCTGAACAGACAGACGACGATGAGGATCAGAGTCGCCGGCACGAGGTGGTAGAGCGAGACCAGCATCGAGGCGACCGGGAACATCTCCTTCGGCATCGCCATCTTCTTCAGCAACCCCTTGTTGCCGAGCAGGGACCGCGTCCCTGCCCCGAAGGTCTCGGTGAAGAAGTGGACGATGACCAGCCCGGCGAACAGGTGGACCGGGTAGTTGTCCATCCCCTTGTCCGCGCCCATGATCTTGCCCATGAAGATCCAGTAGACGAGGAACTGCGTCAACGGGTTGATGTAGGACCAGAAGACGCCGAGGATCGAGTTGGAGTAGCGACCGCTGATCTCCCGCTGCACGAGCAGCTTGAGGAGGTAGCGGCTCTTGAAGACCGAGAGCAGACCGAGGTTCTCCGCCGGGGGTGCCAGCGGCGCGTCGACGATCCGTACGGGGCGTTCGTCAACTCCGGTTGCCATCGGACCCCTTCTCCTCAGCGACCTTCCACGGCTCGAACGTCTTCTCCCAGGCCTCCGGCGAGGTGAACTCGCCCAGCTTGGAGCGGTACTCCTCGGCCAGCTTCGGCCACTGGCGCTTGAGCCGGCGGTGCACCTTGACGGTGTCCCTCAGCATCTGGTTGAAGAGCTTCTTGTCGCGGCGGTAGAAGGCAGCACCCTGCTGGTCGTTCATCGACACGATGGCGCTGTCGTACTTGGTGATCCGGTACCACTGGTTGTCCATCGCGGCGAGCTCGGCCTCGGGGAACTCCGTGGAGAGCTTGCGCGGCTTCATGATCTGCCGGATCGGCGCCTTGAGCGCGGCCAGCTTGACCTCGCGGTTGGTCGGGACCTCGGTGTCCTCCTTGCCCTTGCGCGGCGGCTTGTGGCGGCGCACGGGCGGGAACTCCTCGCGGTCGGCCTTGAGCTGCGCGTCCGGGTAGTCCTTGACCATCTCGCGTACGGCGGGAAGCTGGGTCGCGAGGGTCTCATGGAGCTTCTCGGGGCCGGCGAGCACATCGAGCAGCGCCTGGTGGCGCAGCATGACCGTCGAGTACTGCATCGAGACCAGGTGCTTGATCTGGTGGGAGAACGACTCGGTGACCATGCGGCCGCCGTCGTCGTAGATCGAGTGCAGCAGCGCGGCGACGAAGCGGTTGCGCTGGTGGAAGTAGGACTGCCAGTCGAGGGCATCGTTCTTGTCGGTCCACGGGACGTGCCACACGGCCGCGCCCGGGAACGACACGGTCGGGAAGCCGGCCGCCTTGGCGCGCAGGCCGTACTCGGAGTCGTCCCACTTGATGAAGACCGGCAGCGAGAGCCCGATCTCCTCGATCACCTTGCGCGGGATCAGGCACATGAACCAGCCGTTGAAGTCCACGTCGACGCGCTTGTGCAGCCAGCGGGTCGAGCGCAGGTTGCGGGCGCCGAAGTCCCAGTCGCCGTAGACGCCGGGAGCCGACTGCCACCAGAAGCGCCACGGCTGGACGATCTCGCCGTAGGAGTGCAGGCGCGACTTCGCGTAGAGCGAGAACATGTGACCGCCGACGATGGTCGGCCGCTTGGCGAGGTCACCGAAGGTGATCGCGCGGATGATGCCCTCGGGCTCGCAGACGACGTCGTCGTCCATCATCAGGGCGTACGTCGCGGTGCCCTTGCGCACCGACTCGAGCTGACCACGCGCATAGCCGCCGGAGCCGCCCAGGTTGCCCTGCTCGATGATGTGCAGCAGGTCGCCCAGGGCCTTCTCGGCCGCGGGGAACTCGACGTCGTCGGCGACCTTCTTGGTGCCCTGCTCCATCACGAAGACGGTGTCGAGGTAGGGGCGCAGCTGCTCGTCCTCGCCCATCTGCGCGAGCAGCTTGGCGCAGAAGTCGGGCTTGTTCATGGTGGTGACGCAGATGTCGACGGTGCCGTGCTCGGCACGGTCGTCGGGGACCTCCGCGGTCCACTCGGCCGAGGTGATGACGGCGTCCTCGTCGGAGGCGACGACGTCGTACCAGTACCAGCCACCGTCGACGAACGGCTTCAGCGGCAGGTCGAAGGTGAAGGTGCCCTCGGGGTTGGTGCCGGTGTCAGCCGCGTCGACGCGCTGCGAGCGGCCGTTGGCCATCGACTTGTAGACGATGACGCTCGCGCCGCGGCCCTGGAGCGCGACGGTCAGCTTCACGCTGTCGACCACGGTGTGCCGGCGCCAGTAGCTGGCCGGGAACGCGTTGAAGTAGGTGCCGAGCGAGAGCCGCTCGCTCTTCAGGATCCGCAGCGCCGTACGCGACTCGATCTGGTCGGGGTGGATCTGGGTGCCGTCGTTGATCGACTGGCGGATCTGGGCGTTGTTCAGCGCCTGGGCCGTCTTGTCGGAGCCGACCTCGTACTTGTCGGCGTCGAGGATGGCGGCCTGGTTGTCGACGTAGAGCGGGAGTACGTCGGAGTCACGGTCCAGGGGCAGGATCTGCCGCTGGAGCAGTCGGGTCACGCTCATTCGTCAACGCCTCCGGAGGTGAGCGGGGTGCCGTCCTCGAAGTGGGGACGGAGCTTGTTCTCGAACATGGTGAGCGCGGACGCGATCGCCATGTGCATGTCGAGGTACTTGTAGGTGCCGAGACGGCCACCGAAGAGCACCATCGGCTCCTTCTTGGCCAGGTCGCGGTAGACCAGGATCTTTTCGCGGTTGTCGGCGGTGTTGATCGGGTAGTAGGGCTCGTCGCCCTCCTGGGCGAAGCGGCTGTACTCCTTCACCACGATCGTCTTGCCGGGCTTGTAGCGGTCGGCGCGCTCGGGGTGGAGGTGCTTGAACTCCAGCTCACGGGTGAACGGGACCTCGGGGTCGTTGGCGTTCACCACGCCGGTGCCCTGGTAGTCGTCCACCTCGAGGGTCTCGGACTCGAGGTCCACGGTGCGCCAGGAGAGCTTGCCCGCGGAGAAGTCGAAGTACTCGTCGACCGGACCGGTGTAGACGATCGGGACCTTGCCCTTGTAGTCGTCGACCACGGTGAAGAAGTCGGTGTCGAGCTTGACCTCGATGTTGGGGTGGTCGGCCATCCGCTGCAGCCACGCGGTGTAGCCGTCGACCGGGAGACCCTCGTACTTGTCGTTGAAGTAACGGTTGTCGAAGGTGTAGCGGACCGGGAGGCGCGTGATGATGTCGGGCGACAGCTCCGTCGGGTCCTTCTCCCACTGCTTGGCGGTGTAGCCCTTGATGAAGGCCTCGTAGAGCGGGCGGCCGATCAGCGAGATCGCCTTCTCCTCGAGGTTCGTGGCGTCCTCGGTGTTGAACTCGGAGGCCTGCTCCGCGATCAGCGCGCGCGCCTCGTCGGGGGTGTGCGACTTGCCGAAGAAGGAGTTGATCAGCGCGAGGTTCATCGGCAGGGAGTAGACCTGCCCCTTGTACTTCCCGAACACCTTGTGCTTGTAGTCGGTGAACTCGGTGAACTTCCGCACGTAGTTCCACACCTTCTCGTTGGAGGTGTGGAAGAGGTGGGTGCCGTACTTGTGCACCTCGATGCCGGTCTCCTCGTCGAACTCGGAGTAGGCGTTTCCACCGATGTGCGGACGGCGCTCGATGATGAGCACCTTCTTGTCCAGCTCGGTGGCGGCGCGCTCGGCGATGGTGAGGCCGAAGAGGCCGGAGCCGACGACGACGAGGTCAGGAGTGGTTTCAGGGGAGGACACGATCGCTCAGTCTAGGTCTCTGTGGGTAAGGGGACGGTCGGGGAGGTCAGGCGGATGGGACGGTTCAAGAAGTGGGCAGGGTTCGCATGCCTCGCGCTGCGCGCAGGGCCTTGATCACGTTGACGGCCTCGTGCTTGCCGCCTCGCAGCGGGCTGAGGAGAACCACAGCCGCGGTGATGAGCCAGGGCTTGAGACGTACGAGGACGTTCTCGCCGTAGCGGAAGTGGACGACGAAGAGGTTGCGGTACATGTAGAAGCCCTTCCAGCCGGCCAGGTCGTGCTGCTGGCTGAAGTCGAGCTGTCGCACGAGCACCGCGTCGCGTACGGCCCAGATGGTGCGGCCGGCGCGGCGGGCGCGGATCGCGAGATCCACGTCGTCGTAGAAGATGAAGTAGGTCGGATCGGGAAGCCCGATCTCCTCCAGGACGGTGCGGCGGATCATGAAGCCCTCGAAGGCGACGTTCTCCACCGGAACGCGCTCCGGAAGCGCGTCGCGGGTCGGGTAGGTGTCCATGACCGAGGCGGTCTTGGGCTTGATCGCGAGCGGGTTGCGCAGGTCGAACTTCAGCGCGGCCAGCTCGATCAGCTTGCCGTTCTTGTCCTCACGCACGGAGAAGAGGCAGTCCTCGTCCTGGGCGAGCAGCACCTCGAGGCAGTCGTGGGCCGGGACGACGTCGTCGTCGATCAGGTAGAGACGGTCCCAGCCCTGCTCGACCGCGGCCTTGGTGCCGAGGTGGAACCCACCGGCGCCGCCGAGGTTCTCCGGGCTGTCGATCACCTGCAGGTTGGGCGTGATCGCCTCGGCGAGGACCTGCGCGGTGTGGTCGGTGGAGGCGTTGTTGACGACGATCACCGCGTCGGCGGGCTCATCGAGCTTGGTGAGCCCGTCGAGCAGCCCGCGCAGCATGTCGGCGCGGTTGTAGGTGACGACGACGATCGCGACCGTCTCACGGGTGGTGCTCAACGAAGGAACCTCTCGTGTCCACTGAAGTCCCCCCGGACGGCCGCCCACCACGCCTGCGCAGAGAGCCGGATCCGCTTCGGCTGCGGCTTGGTGAGCAGGTAGAACCATAGAGTCTTCGCGACGAAAGCCAAAGCGAAGGGCCACCCTCGGTAGTCGCGCAGATTGAGCAGGTTGTTGCGCGCCATGCAGTAGTGCTTCAGGTCGCTCGGCGTGTGGTTGTACGTCGCCCTCCCCCACGCCATCGGGGTGCCGAGATCGCCGACGGAGGGGTGGCGCACCTGAGCGCCGACGACGGTCGCGATCCGCGCCCCGGCCTTCTCGGCCCGAAGACGGTATTCATGGTCGTCGCCCCAGATGAAGTACTCCGCTCGGGGGTAGCCGATCCGCTCCACCAGGTCACGGGTGACCAGGACCCCGTTGAACGGGATGACGATGTCCTTGATCAGGCCGTCGGTGGCGGCCGCCTCGACGTCGGCGAGCTGGTGCACGACCTTGGAGCGGCCCGGGAGCCTGATCGGGAACACCAGGCGGCCGGGGTCGCCCTCGTCGACGACGAGCGGCCCCCAGAAGTCGAGGTCGGTCTGCTTGAGCAGCAGCCCGAGGCAGTCGGTGTCGGGCAGGCCGTCGTCGTCCATCAGCCAGACCAGGTCGGCGCCACGCTCGATCGCCATCTCCAGGCCGTCGTGGAACCCGCCGGCGCCGCCGCTGTTGCGCTGCAGGGTGCGGGCGATCACCGGCACCTGGCGCTGACCCGGCTCCTCGGCACCGTCGAGCTCGGCGAGCCACTGCGACGTACCGTCGGTGGAAGCGTTGTCGATGACGATCACCTCGTCGAGGCCGTCGACCACGTCGAGCCGCTCCAGCAGTCGCTGCAGCAGCTCGAGACGGTTGAAGGTCACCACGACCGCGGCGACACGATTGCTCCCTGGCACGGATCCAGACTAGCCGCGACCGCGGGGTATCCCGGGAATCAGCGAGTCGCTGTGACCTGCCCTTAACCCGTTGTTCAACAGGCTGAGGCGAGGTCGTCGGTCTCGTTGGCCTGGTAACCCTTGTTGCGCGAGCCCAGCGAACCGCCGGTGACCGGGCCGCCCTTGTCGGGCTTGCCCTCGGTCTTCTGCGTGGGTGCCTTGGTCTCGCCGTCGTCGCCGGTGCCGGGCGACGCGCTCTGCTGGTTGAAGGCCTCCTCCTTCTTCGGGGTGGCCTTCTTCACCGCCTTGCGCACCTCGGCGTGGATGTCGGACATGTCCGGGTCGGCGGTGTTGACCAGCGGAGGCACCAGCGAGAGCGTCGAGATCTTCTGCGACTTGGCCTTCAGCGCCAGCGCCGAGAACCGCTCGATCTCGCTCGGCGGGACCGAGGTGGTGATGGTGGAGCCGGTCGCCTTCGCGACGTCCTGGTAGTGGCGTACGACGTCGGCGGGGCTGGTCTGCTGCAGGATCGCGTTCAGGACGCACTTCTGGCGGGCCATCCGGGAGTAGTCATCGGAGTCGTGGCGGGCCCGGGCGTACCAGAGGGTCTCCCAGCCGTCGAGCTTCTTCGTGCCGGGCTGGATGTGGGTGTAGAAGCTGTCGGAGGGGAGGCCGACCGGGATCGGCTGGCGAACCTTCAGGGTGACTCCCCCGATCGCGTCCACGATCTCCTCGAAGCCGTTGAGGTCGACGATCGCGTAGTAGCTGATCTGCAGGTCGGTGATGCCCTCGACGGCGTCCACGGTGGCGGCCATCCCGGGATCCTTCTCGCCCTTGTAGAGCTCCTTGTGCTCACCGGCCCAGGTGCTCACGCCGTTGAGGTAGCAGCCGTCGCAGTCGAAGCCGCGCGGGAACTCCTCGTCCATCGGCGAGCCGTCGTCGAAGGTGAAGTTCTGCATGTTGCGGGGCAGGCCGATGAGCACCGTACGTCCGGTCACGGCGTCGATGGAGGCGACCGTGAGCGAGTCGGGACGCAGGCCCCAGCGGGTCTTGCCGCCGTCGGAGTCGGCGCCGGCGAGCAGGACGTTGAAGCGGCCGTTGTGGGCCTCGGCGGCCTCGGCACCGGCGAAGATCGCCTCGACCATGCCCTTGTGGACGCCGACCAGGTGGGCGCCGAAGATCAGGGTCGCGGCCACCGAGAAGGCCAGTGCGCCGTTGATCGCGACCACGATGCGGCGCTGCTTGAGATCGAGCTCGAGCGGGCGGCCCAGGCGCCAGGCGTCGATGAAGAGCGCTGCCCAGGCGATGGCGCCGGCGATGAGCGCGATGCGGAACAGGCCCAGCAGCCACGGCGTCGTGCCGAGCCGGAAGATCAGGCCGTGCCACAGCAGGGAGATCACGAAGACGAGGCCCGCGGTGACCGCGAGACCGATCACGGTCCAGATCGCGATCCGGCCGACGCGGCGGTTGCCGGCGACGAGCTGGGCGGACCCCGGCAGGAGCAGCGTGATCAGCAGCAGCGCCATGGCGCGACGGAACCGCACGCGGGAGGCGCGCTCGGCGGCCGTACGCTGGGGCCGGTAGTTCTGCTCAGCCATCTGGGGTCCCTCGGGTGTGAGTCTGCACCGCCAGTATCACCAGTCACACGAGTAACACGGTGGTGCGACGCGCCGACTAACTTTAGCGGCCTGGCACGGTACCTTTGAGCGCATGCCAAACCCCCGCAACCCTGGCAGCCCCAACGATCCCCGGTCGCAGCAGTACGGCTGGGCGTACGGCAATGGCCAGCATGCTCAGCCCTCGGGGCCCGAGCCCACCAACGTCATGCCCACCGTCCGGCGCCCGTCCGGCGGCGCGCCGCCTCCGGCGCCGCCGCATGGCGGCTATGACCGGCCGCTGCCCCAGCCGGGGCAGATCGCGCCGACCCCTGGGCAACAGGGCGGGTATGGCAACCAGGGCTACAACCAGGGCTACAACCAGGACTGGAGCCAGCCGAGCGAGTACGGCGGCAACGGTGGCAACGGCGGCTATGGGGGTCCGGGCGATGGCTACGGCGGTCGCGGGGGCCGCCAGCCCAAGCCCAAGAAGCGCCACCCGTTCCGCCGGTTCGTCGCCATCGTGATGATCCCGGTGCTGATCCTGGTCGGCGCGGTCGCCTGGATCGGCATCAGCGCATGGAACAAGGTCGACAAGGTCCCCTATGAGCCGACCGCCGGCGAGCGGCCAGCGGACCAGCCCGGCACGACGTACCTCATCGTCGCCAGCGACTCCCGCGAGGGCCTGACCGCCGAGGAGAAGAAGAAGCTCTCCACCGGTGACGCCGCGGGCAGCCGCACCGACACCATCAAGCTGCTGCACACCGGCGCCGGCAAGACGATCGTGGTGACCCTCCCCCGCGACTCCATCGTGCCGATCCCGGGTCATGGCGAGACCAAGATCAACGCGGCGTTCGCCTACGGCGGCCCCGAGCTGCTGGTGCAGACGATCGAGCAGAACACCGGCGTACGCATCGACGGCTACGTCGAGATCGGCATGGGCGGTCTGGCTCGGCTCGTCGACGGCGTGGGTGGCATCGAGATCTGCCCGAAGAAGGCCATGAAGGACCCCAAGGCCGGCCTGGACGTCGAGAAGGGCTGCCAGGAGGCCGACGGCGTCACCGCACTCGCCTACTCCCGTTCCCGCTACGCGGCCGAGGACGGCGACCTGGGTCGTGGCGCCAACCAGACCGAGGTCATCTCCGCGATCGGCAAGAAGGCCACCAGCCTGGGCACCCTGCTGAACCCGGCCAAGCTCGCCGAGATGGGCGAGGGCGCCGAAGGACTCAAGGTCGGCGAGGGCATGAGCGTCATCGGCGGCGCGAAGTTCCTGTGGGCGTTCAAGGCGCTCGCCGGCGGCTCCGCGATGACCTGCGGCGTCCCGATCCGCGACTTCGCGGTCAACTGGCGCAAGGAGGACGCGCTGACGATGTTCGGCCACATCAAGGAGGACACCGTCGACCAGATCCCGGCGGACATCTGCACGCCGACCGGTCTGCCCGAGTAGCCCGTTCCACCCCGGCCGTCCCTACTGACCTTCGTCGGTAGGGACGGCTGCTTTTCGTCCACTGTGCGCGCCCTCGCACGTCCCTAGGTTCGAGGCATGATCACTTTGGACCACCTGACCAAGAGATACGGCGCGACCACCGCGGTCGACGATCTCACCCTGCAGATACAGCCCGGCCGAGTCACCGGCTTCCTCGGCCCCAACGGCGCCGGGAAGTCCACGACCATGCGGATGATCCTCGGCCTGGACCGGCCGACGTCGGGGACCGCCACCATCGACGGCCGTCCGTATGCCTCACTGCGGCGCCCGCTGCGCGAGGTCGGGGCGCTGCTGGACGCCAAGGCGGTGCACCCCGGTCGCCGGTTGCGTACGCATCTGGTGGCGATGGCGCGGAGCAACTCGATCCCGGTGGCCCGGGTCGACGAGGTGCTCGAGCGCGTCGGTCTCGCCGGGGTCGCCCGGCGGCGGGCCGGAAGCCTGTCGCTCGGGATGAGCCAGCGGCTCGGGATCGCGGGCGTACTGCTCGGCGACCCGCGGGTGATGCTCTTCGACGAGCCGGTCAACGGACTCGATCCCGACGGGGTGATGTGGATCCGGAAGCTGCTGAGGTCGCTCGCCGCGGAGGGGCGTACGGTCCTCGTCTCCAGCCACCTGATGAGCGAGATGCAGCAGACCGCCGACCACCTGGTCGTGCTGGGCCGCGGGCGGCTGCTCGCGGACTCCTCGCTGGCGTCGTTCGTGGCCGGGCACGGCTCTTTGGAGGAAGCCTATTTCCGGCTGACGGCCGGGAGCGTCGAGTACACCGGGGCGGAGGTGGCCTGATGCTTGCCTCGATCTCGTCCGAATGGACCAAGCTCTGGTCGGTCCGCTCGACCTGGTGGTGCCTGATCGGCGCGGCCGCGCTGATGGCGCTCTACTCGGTCCCGCTGGGCTTCGACGCCGCCGAGCCCAACCCGAACCTGTCCCACGCCGACCAGCTGCTGCATGTCGAGGAGGTCGCCACCGCCGGGCTGCTGTTCACCCAGTTCGCACTGATCGCGCTGGCCCTGCTGACGGTGACCTCGGAGTACGCCTCCGGGAGCATGCGTACGACCCTGCAGTGCGAGCCACGGCGCGGCCGGGTGCTGGTCGCGAAGCTGGTCGTCGTGGAGGTCGTCGCGCTGGTCGCCGGAGCTCTTCTCGCCGTCCTGGGTGCCGGCCTCGGCTACCTGACGGCGGGTGACTACGGGGTCTTCGACGTCTCCTCGGTGGCCTCGGTGGCCGGGAAGATCAGCGTCTACATGGGCGTGGTCGTCGCGCTGGCCATCGGGCTCGCCGTCGGTCTGCGCAGCACCGCCGGGGCACTGGTCGTGGCGTTCCTGGTGCTCTTCCTGCTGCCGATGGTGCTGATGATGAGCGGGATGGACCTGATGACCGACGTGTCCTACTACCTGCCGGGGACGGCGGGCACGGAATACCTCGGCATCGGGATCGCCACCCTTTTCGGGCTCTCCGATGGACTCCCCTACGGCCGCAACGGAGGGCTCGGGCTCTTCGCCGCCTGGTCCGTGGCCACGCTGCTGGCGGGCTACGTGGTGTTCCGCCGGCGCGACGCCTGAGGCTTCCGCCTGCTAGCGGTCCTCGCTCACGAGCCCTGCCTCGTGAGCGAGGACCGCTGCCTGCACCCGGTTGCGTACGCCGAGACGACCGAACGCGCTGCTCAGATAGGCCTTCACGGTCCCCTCCACGAGGTGGAGACGGCGACCGATCTCGGCGTTCGAGAGCCCGGCGCCGACCAGCGCCATCACGTCGCGCTCGCGGTCGGTGAGGGCGGCGACCTTGGCCCGCGCGTCCGCGGCCCGCGACATCCGGTCACCGGCCCCGGCGCCGAGCTCGGCGATGACGCGCTGGGCGACCCGTGGCGAGAGGAAGGCGGCACCGTCGGCGACCGCGTGCACGCCCGCGAGCAGCTCGCGGGGATCGCCGGACTTGAGCAGGAACCCGCTCGCCCCGTCGCCGAGGGCACGGGCGATGTAGGCGTCCTCGGAGAAGGTGGTCAGCATGACCCGCGCGGTCTCCGGGGCGGTCCGGGCGATCTCGGCCCCCGCCGCCAGACCGTCCATCCGCGGCATCCTGACGTCGAGCAGCGCGACGTCGGGCCGGTGGCGCTGGGCCGCCTCGACCGCCTCGCGCCCGTCGGCGGCCTCGGCGACCACCTCGATCGCCTCGTCGGTCTCCAGGATCGCGCGTACGCCGGCCCGCACCATCGCCTCGTCGTCGGCCAGCAGCACCCGGATCACAGGGCCACCTCTCGCCGATCGCTGGGTCGGTCACTGCGGGCGGGCAGGTCGGCGACCACCTCGAAGCCTCCGCCCGTGGCGGGGCCGTGGCGCAGCGTGCCTCCGGCGGCGCGTGCCGCCTCCTCCAGCCCGGCCAGGCCGAGGCCGGTGGTGGCCCCGACGCGCGGAGGGAGGGTCGCGCGGCCGTTCGTCACCGAGAGGCGTACGCCGTGGGCTCCGGTCTCCACCGAGACCGTCACCGGCGCCCCGGGAGCGTGCCGGGCGGCGTTGGTCAACGCCTCCTGCACGATGCGATGGGCGACGACGTCCCGCACCCCTTCGCCATCGTCGAGCGATCCCGCCAGGCCTACGTCCATCCCCGACTCACGCGCACGCTCGACCAGGCCGTCGATCCCGGCCGCGGCCGGGGTCAGCGGCGCCTCCTCGGCGGCGGGGCGGAGGACGCCGACGATCTCGCCGAGCCGCTCGGTGGCCCCGGCGGCGGCCGCGCGGATGGCGCCGGCCGCCTTCTGGTGGGCGTCGGTGAGCCCCGGTGCCACCTCGAGCGCACCGGCGCGCAGCGCGATCAGGCTGAGCTCGTGGCCCAGCGAGTCGTGCATCTCCTGGGCGATCCGGGCGCGCTCGGCGAGCTGGGCCTGCTCGATCTCGGTCGAATGGTTGTGGGCGACCTGGCGCAGATAGCGGCCGCTGAGCCACGGCAGCGCCATGTAGATGATCATGTTGCCGATCATCGTCATCTGCACTCCGCCGCCGTCGACGACGGCGTCGAGCACGGTCAGCGTCGCCACACCCACGACCGCCACGACCGCGGACGGCCACACCTGATCGGCCGATCTGCCGACGAGGAAGCTCACCAGGATCGCGAACACGACGTAGCTGATCAGGACCCATCCGTCGGTGACCACGACCGTGCCACCGACCAGCGCGCACACGAGCGCCACCGCGACCGCCGGCCACTGCTGCCGGACCCACATCGCGAGGGTGACGCCGAGGACTCCCGCCAGAGCCGACCAGCCCGACCACTGCGGGTGTCCGGCATCGTTCATGTAGAGGTGCTCGGCGGCAACCGCCACGACCAGGAGGCCCGACAGGATCCACTCGAGGGTCCGGGGACGGGGCAGCAGACTCACGCTCACCACGGTAGCCGCGGCATCGCTCCGGACGTACCGACTTTCGACAGTACGCAGACCCGCCCATCCGCGGTTGAACGGACCCAATACGCGACATGGGGTCTCGACAAGCTCGACCACCGGTGCAGACTGTGACCCATGGCTTACGAGACCCTGACCTTCGACGTGGACGCCGATGGCATCGCGCTCCTGACCCTCAACCGCCCCGACGCGCTCAACTCGTTCACGGTGACGATGGCGCGCGAGCTGGAGGAGGTCTTCACCACCGACGCGATGGCCGACGAGGTGCGTGCGGTGGTGGTGACCGGCGCCGGGCGGGCGTTCTGCGCCGGGATGGACCTCTCCGCCTCCGGGAACGTGTTCGGCCTCGACGAGTCGCTGCACCCGACACCCGAGAGGCTCGCCGAGCACCTCGCCGACCCGGCCAACCACCCCGAGTACGCCGAGGGCGTACGCGACACGGGCGGCAAGGTCACCCTCGCGATCCACGCACTCCCCAAGCCGGTGATCGCCGCGATCAACGGCCCGGCGGTCGGCATCGGCGCCACGATGCTGTGCGCGATGGACGCGCGGCTGGCTTCCTCGAAGGCGAAGATCGGCTTCGTCTTCGGCAAGCTCGGCATCGTCCCCGAGGCCTGCTCGTCCTACTTCCTGCCGCGCGTCGTGGGCGTTCCCCGGGCCCTGGAGTGGCTCTACACCGCGGAGATCCTCGACCCCGACCAGGCCCTCGACGGCGGTCTGGTCCGCAGCATCCACCTGCCCGACGAGCTGCTGCCCGCGGCCGTCGAGCTGGCCCGGAGGTTCACCCAGAACCGGTCGCCGGTCGGCACCGCGCTCGTGCGCCAGCTGATCACCCGCAACGCCTCCGCACGCCACCCGCTCGAGGCCCACCTGTCCGACTCGCTGGCGATGTTCTACGCCTCGATCGGCGACGGCAAGGAGGGCGTCGCCGCGTTCCTGGAGAAGCGGGCCCCCGAGTTCACCTCGAAGGCGTCCGAGGTCCCGGACGTGTTCCACGGACAGATTTTTACGGGCTGACCTGCAGCGATAGCCGTTGACCCCCTGTTGTGGGGCCGGATCCTGGGCTACGGTCGAAAGTGGGCCCGCCCGCTGGTCCCTCACCCGGGTGTGGCCGCGGCCGGCACGCAGTGCCCAACCCGAGATGGGCGCGTGTCGGCCGCATCTCGGTGCCGATCAGGCGCCGATCCGGCCTGCGTACTCCTCGACGATCGCGTCGACCGGCTGGTCCACGGCGATCGCCATCCCGGCCTCGTCCGGCTCGAGAGGCTCGAGCGTCTTGAACTGGCTGTCCAGGAGGGCGGCCGGCATGAAGTGGCCGGGTCGGCTCGCCTGGCGCCTCGCGATCACCTCGCGGGTGCCCTCCAGATGGAGGAAGGTCACCTCCGGGCAGTGCCGGCGGAGCTGGTCACGGTACTTCCGCTTCAGCGCCGAGCAGCCCATCACGCCACCGCGCTCGGCGTGCCGGGCGAGCCACTCCCCGACCGCCTCGAGCCAGGGGTAGCGGTCATCGTCGTCGAGCGCGATCCCTGCGGTCATCTTCTCGATGTTCGCCTGCGGATGCAGATCGTCGGCATCCTCGAACGGCACCCGCAGCCGCCCTGCGATCGCCGCCCCGATGGTCGACTTCCCTGAGCCCGAGACTCCCATCACGACAAGTACCGGTTTCGCCATCACGCCATCGTACGGGCGTAGAGCGCCTCGAGATCGGTGAAGTGCCGATGAGTCCCCGCCTCCTGGTAGGAGGAGGTGTCCGCCATCGTGTAGCCGTGCGGGGCGTCGGGGTAGATGAGGTTGGTGTACATCACCCCGGCGTCGTCGAGCGCCCTGCTGAGGTCCTCGACGTTCTCCGGCGTCATGGAGCGGTCGTGGTCCGCGTGGCCGAAGTAGTACTCCGCCCTCGTCCCGGCGATGCAGGTGTGCGGCGAGGCAGCGTCCGCGGTGACCAGCCCGCCACCGTGGAAGCCGCCGACCGCGACGAACTCGTCGGGGAACCGCCCCGCGGTCCGCACCGCCAGCCGCGCGCCCATGCAGTAGCCGTGGGTGGCGAGCGGGCCGGTGACGTACGTCTGGAGGGTTTCGACGTACGCCGGGATGTCGATCGCCAGCCGGTCCACGGTGAGGCCGCGGACCCGGTTCATCGCGCCGCCGGCGAAGAATGCGTCCCTGGCGGCGGGATCGCGCAGGTCGCCGGTCGGCGCCAGCTCCGCCACGCTGCCGTCGCGATAGAACGTGTTGGGTGCGAGTACGACGTAGCCCCAGGAGGCGACCCGCTCGACCATCTCGGCCAGCCGCGGCCGGAGGCCGATGGCATCCATGTAGACGAGCACACCACCCTTCGGCGTGCTCTCGGGCCGGGCCAGATAGGCCTCGGCGGTGCCATCAGGTGTCTCGATCTCGATCTGCTCGACCACGCCCTCACGCTACCGGCAGCACCTTGGTGCCATGCTCGTCCCCATGACTCAGCACCCAGAGGCACTGCACCTCGAATCCTCCCGAGCGATCCCGGTCGCGTACGAGACCGCCCTCGCCCGCGTCCTCCCGGCGCCGCTGCCGCAGATCTTCGGCCGCCGGTACGCCGCGATCAGCCCGATCGCCGAGGTCCGCGACCAGGCCGGCGGGTGGGATGCCGCCGGCGAGACCCGCACGATCGTCCTCGCCGACGGCGCGACCATGCGCGAGACCCTGACCGGCATCGACAGCCCCTCGACGTTCTCCTACGAGATCACGCCGCTCTCCGGCCCGCTCAAGCTCCTGGTCGGCCACGTCGCCGGACGCTGGTCCTTCGCCCCGGCCGGCACCGGCACCCGGGTCACCTGGTCCTGGGACGTCACGCCCACGTCCCAGGCCGCGTCGTACGCGATGCCTGTCTTCGGGTGGATGTGGAAGGGCTACGCGCGGCAGAGCCTGGAGTCGCTCGAGGAGCTGCTGCTCTCCTCGTGAGCCTCACTCCACCCCGTTGCGCTTGATGAAGGAGAGGATCTGCTCGGAGAGCTCGGGGCGGCACACGATGACGTCGGGCAGGTAGACGTCGTCCTGGTTGTAGCGCAGCGGCGAGCCGTCGATGCGGGAAGTGAACAGCCCGGCAGCGGCGGCGACGGCCACGGGGGCGGCGGAGTCCCACTCGTACTGCCCGCCCGCGTGGACGTACGCGTCGGAGATGTCACGCACGACCGACATCATCTTCACGCCGGCCGATCCCATCGGCACCAGATCGGCGCCGAGCTCCTCGGCCAGCGCCTCCACGAACGCCGGCGGGCGGCTGCGGGAGACGGCGATCCGGGGACGGGCCGACGTCGACGGCGGCACGACAGGAGCGGCACCGGTGTGGAACGTGCTCTGCGCGGACGCGTCGGCAAGCGCCGGCTGTGCGACGGCACCGGCGATCAGCTCACCGTCGTTGGAGGAGGCCCACAGCGCCACGTGCACCGCCCAGTCGTCGCGCGGCGGCTCGGAGAACTCGCGGGTCCCGTCGAGCGGATCGATGATCCACACCCGATCCTTGGTGAGCCGCTCCTTGGAGTCCTTGCCCTCCTCGGAGAGAACCGCGTCCTCCGGGCGGTACTCGGCGACGAGCTCCATCAGCAGCTCATGGGCCGCCAGGTCACCGGCGTCCTTGAGCTCCTTGCCCTCCAGGCCGGAGGTGGCACGCACCTCGAGCAGCCGGCGGCCGGCGGTCTCGGCGAGCCAGGCGGCCAGCAGGTGGTCGGAGGCGAGGATCTCGGTCGTAGGCACACCAGGAGCGAAGTTCACCCACGGCACTCTAGCGAGGCGTCCGCCGAGTCCGATAAAGCCCCAGCCCAAGTCCGATCGCGGCGACCAGCGCCACCCCGGTCAGCACCGCGCGCAGGACCAGCCCGGTCTTGGCACGCTCGTGCACGTCGGTGACGTCGTTGGCCATGGTCTCGGCCGACTTCAGGATCACCTGTAGAAGGCTCTGGATGTATTCGACGGCGCCGTCGGACCAGGTGCGGACGATCGGCTCGCCCTTCGACGCCGCCCTCAGCTCCGTGGCGACGCCTTCGATGCTGCCCTTGGCGGCGACATCGCGGACCGTACGCTGCACCATCATCGCGCCCGAGCCCTTGTCGAAGGTGCCGTCGGAGACCCGATCGAGCTCCGCCTGGAGCTCGGGCGAGGCACCCGAGTAGAACGCCGAGGACGACTTCACCCAGGCGGCCTCCGCGTCGGTGAGCTCCTTGACCGACTTCGTACCGATCTCGTTCTCGGAGAGTGCGACGACCATGAGCTCCCGCTCGATGCTGAACGCCTCCGCCGCCCCCGTCAGCCTGCTGAGGTTGCGCACCTGGTCGCCGGTCTGGCCGTCCTCCAGCTCCGGCACCTGCCCCGCGAGCATCAGCAGGTTGCTGGCCAGCGCGGTGTAGACCTCGCGAGCGGCGTCCTGGCTGGCCCGGTCACCTTCCTGCATCTCGACCCGGTAGAGCTCGAAGTCGTCGAGCACCTCGGTGATGTCGTGGTGGAGTGTCCGCAGCTCGGTGTCACCGTCGACGTCGATCTCGGCCGCCGCCGTCCGCCACTCCTCGACCGCGAGGTCGGTCGTGTGCAGGTAGGTGGAGCGTACGTTGACCGGTGCCTGCGCGACGGGCTGCAGCGCGTCCCGTTCGAAGATCACGTCGACAGCGAGCTCGATGGTCTCGGGGAGCGCCTCGCTGATCGCGGCCGCCCGGCCGGTCTCCGATGCGCTCCGGAAGGAGGCGAACGTCGCCAGGCCGCCCACAGCGACACCGACCAGGGCCACCGCCAACAGGATGCTCAACGTCCGGTTGGCGCCGGAGCGCTTCGCCACCCGGGACCCGCCGGTCGGGAACGACCCACTGGCCCCGATCTTCGCGAACGCCCCCGACGAGCCGGTCGCACCGGTCGACCCGGCAGCGGGGAACGAGCCGCTCCCGCCGAAAGCCTCGTAGGCACCGGATGTGCTGATCGGACCCGACGCGTGCACCGGACGCTGCCTGGGCACCTGCACGTCGAAGACCGGCAGCGGGCCCGAGCCGGTGAGCACCGCGACGACGTCGTGTGCGCTCGGCCGCTGCTCGGGGTCCTTGGCCATCATCATCGCGACCAGGTCGTCGATGATCTTCGGCACCTGGACCACACCGCTGACCCGCGGGATCGGTGCGGTGGCGTGCTGGTAGACCATCGTCGCCGGGGCGCCGCCGGAGTAGGGGGTGCGACCGGTGAGCATCTCGAAGAAGACGCAGCCCAGGGAGTAGATGTCGCTCGGCGGACCGACCTCGCCACCCGAGCCACGCTCGGGCGAGAGGTAGCCGAGGCTTCCGACCACGTCATGGGTGGAGGTCAGCCGCTGGTCGCCCAGCCGGGCGAGCTGCGCGATCCCGAAGTCGACGATCCTGATCCTGCGGTCGCCGTCGTAGACGAGGTTGGACGGCTTGATGTCGCGGTGGACGATCCCCTGGGCATGGACCGCGGCGAGCGTACGCGCGGACTGGACGATGACCTCACCGGCCTCGCGGGCGATCAGCGGGCCGTGCGAGCGCAGGCGTTCGCCGAGGTCGGGGCCGGTCAGGAGCTCCATGACGAGGAAGGCCATCGGCCCGTTGCCGGTGCGTTCGATCCCGGCGTCGTGGACCTGCACGGTGCCGGGGTGGCTGGCGGCCGCGGTGGAGAGCGACTCGCGCCGGAACCGCTCGATCATCGTGGGGTCGGCCGACGTCCTCACGACCTTGACCGCGACCCAGCGCTGCAGGGTGAGGTCCATGGCCTGCCATACCTCGCCCATGCCGCCTCGCCCGATCAGGCGGTGCAGCTCATAACGGCCGGCAATCATGGGGTGGGGGGAGGTTTGCATGGGGGACGTTCCCGTCGAGGATCCAGTTGTTCGTACGTGTCGGGTTGCTCACACAACGGCCTGGGAGTTTAGGCGACACTCACTAGTAGGCGCCAGAGCCACGCACAACAGCTTTGACTGTACGAACGACGATTCCGAAGTCCCGCAACAGCGTCCAGTTGTCCACATAGTCCAGGTCCAGGCGGACCGTGTCCTCCCAGGAGAGGTCCGAACGCCCCGAGACCTGCCACAGCCCGGTCAGACCGGGTGCAACCGCAAGTCGGCGATGAGAGTCCCGATCGTACATCGCCACCTCGCTCGGCAGGCCCGGCCGGGGCCCGACCAGCGACATCTGGCCCAGCACGATATTCAGAAGTTGCGGCAGCTCGTCGATGGAGTACTTCCGCAGCACCCGCCCCACCCGGGTCACCCGGGGGTCAGCGCGCAGCTTGAAGAGGACGTGGCCCGGCCGGTGGTCGAGCGTGCGCAGCAGCGACTCGGCGTCGACGACCATGGTGCGGAACTTCCAGATCCGGAACTGCTTGCCGCCTCGGCCGACGCGCACCTGCCGGAAGAAGACCGGGCCCGGGGAGTCGAGCTTGATCACGACCGCCATCACGGCGAAGACCGGGAGGAGCACGGCGACGGCGGCCACCGCGGCCAGCCACTCCCACACGTACTTGGCCACCCGGGTGAGCCGCGCCCGCAGGGCCTCGTCGACGTAGAGGAGGGTCATCGAGCCCAGCCGCATCGAGGACGTACGCTGCGGGGTCACGTCCTGCATCCGGGTGCTGACCAGCAGCGGCAGGCCGAAGGACTCGCTCGTCCAGGCCAGCCGCTGGATCTCGCGGCCGGCCAGGTCGGGTCCGGGGACGACCAGCACAGCGTCGGGAGCGACCGAGGCGATGGCGCCGGAGAGCCCGTCGGCTCGACAGACCGCCGCCGCCTCCATCAGGCCGCCGCTGAGCCGGTGAGTCCACTCCGGGATCACGCCGTGATCATGAGCCGCCTCCACCACGACGACCCGCAGCGGGGTGCGCGGGCGGGAGCTGAAGATGTAGCCCACGATCCGGAACGCGAGCGCGGTCACCAGCCCGAGGATGGTCTGCACGACCAGCTGCGCCTGCGGCAGCTCGACCACCGCACCCAACAGCCAGGTGAACATGCTCATCGCCATGAACGCCTTGAAGACCCCCGAGACCGTCGCCCGCAGACGCTCGGCGCCGGGCAGGATCTTCGGCGCGGTGATCCTGGTGGCCAGTCCCCAGAGCAGACCCCACGCCAGCGCGGGGACGATCTCCTGTCCCACGATCAACGGCGCGAGAATCATCAGCGCGAGCCCGTCGACCATTGAGGCCTGCAACCGAAGGGAGGGTGCCTTGGCAGACACCCTCCGGCGGTTGATGTCGAGCGGGACTACTGTCTCCACCGACGCCAGCTCTATCGTCATCAATCTCCCCCATAGCTGCTGGGCGCCCGAACGCTTACTTCATGCCAGAACAATGCGGGAAGAAAGCGGTCGTTGGGGGCCGATGGGGGTCCGGTTAGACCAAATGAGGGAACCGGAACCCACTGGTCCAGACCAGTCGTCTCACTCCAGCGACTGCGGGGACCGCCAGCCGAGGCGGTGGGCCAGTCCGACGGCGGCGATCTGGGAGGTGACCTGGAGCTTGGCGAGGATGGACTTCACCTGGGTGCGCACGGTCGCCTCGGAGACGACGCCGATGACGGCGATCTCGTGGACGGTGCGACCGAGCATCAGATGGCCGAGGACCTGGGACTCGCGCTTGGTGAGCAGCTCGATGCGGCGGCTCAGCTCGGAGACCTCGTGCTGGCGCTCGAACCAGACCCGGATCAGCCGCTCGCGGTCGCTCACCGCGAGCACGCAGGCACCCTGGTAGAGCCGCCTGACGGTGCCGAGGATCTCGCCGAGCGGGCGGGACTTGGACAGCACCGTGCGGGCGCCGTTGCGCAGCGCCTGGCCCCAGCGCGCCTCCTCGATCGCACCGGTCACCACGACCACGTCGACGCCGGCCTTGGCCAGTGGCTCGATGAGGCGTACGCCGTCGCCGTAGCGGCCCAGGTCGAGGTCGAGGAGCACGACCTTCGGCTTGTTGCGGAGCACGACGGAGACCATCGTGGCGGTGGAGACGGGCTCGCTGGGCATCGGGATGCGACGTACGTCGTATCCCTCCATCGAGACGGCGAGCTCGAGCGACTCGGCGAAGAGGACATGGTCCTCGACGATGACTACTCGATACTGACTACGCGGCGACAACGTCATCGGAGGCGCCTTCCTTGTCTGCTCCTGCGGTGGGGCGCTGAATCACGGCGCTGGGAAGAGTGACCACGAAGGTCGTACGGTCCGCGGCGGCGAGGCGGAGCGAGCCGCCCATCCGCTCGGCGACGGTATGGGCCTCGTTGAGCCCGATCCCCTGGCCGGCCGAGTCCGGGCCGCGGACGCCCCACTCGAAGATCCGCTCGCGCACCTCGGAGGCGACCCCGGGGCCGTCGTCGGAGACCTCGATCACGACCATCTGAGCGGACTCGCCAGGCTCGTGCCGGACGGCGACGTCGACGGTGCCGGAGCCGTGCTTGGCCGCGTTGTCGAGAAGAATGTTGATGATCCGCGCAGCCGCGTCCGAGCTGCCCACGGCGAGCGCGTTGCCGGGCTCGTGGACGACCGTGGTGCCGCTGGCCTCATGAGCCAGGGCGAGGTTGTGGACCACTGCGTCGACGTCGATCACGCCGACGTCGATCGGCATCGTGTCCGCGCCGCCACGCTGGGCACGGACGAGGCGCTCCAGGCGCCTGAGCTCGCTGCCCATCATGGTCATCATCGCGACGCGACGCTCCGGATCGAGCGTGTCGGAGTTGCACAGCAGCTCACTGGCCGAGCGGACACCGGCGAGGGTAGAGGTCACCTCGTGCATCCGGGCCCGGTGGAGACGCTGGGTCTCACGCGCGCTGAGCAGGTCGTGGTAGATCTCGTCGGCCGCCTTCGCCTCCGCCGCGCACACGCGCCGGTAGATGCGCACGCCACCGAACAGCAGCGCTGCGGCGGCGACGAGCGAGGTGATGACGACGATGGCCGTGAGGATGGCCCAGAGGACTGCTCCGTGGGCGTGGAAAGAGACCCAAGGTCCCTGAAGGACGGCGATCAGAAAGCTTTGGATACCGATGAAGACGGCGGTGGTCGTTGCGTAGGCGGTGGTTAACCAACCCGAGTTGATCCGCTGGAAAATGGACGTAGACATACTGCTCCCCAGGTCGGGTCGGCCAGTGAGGTATGAGTCCCGAATAGGGCCGTGTCCAGGCCCTGCTCCCCCAGCCCGAGCTTGTCGGGCCGTCCCAATTTGAATGATGTGACCGAAACCTTTACAAGGCAACGTAATCAGCACCGTATCGCCACGTGACCGCATTCCGGGCCAATACCGAGAATTGAGGAGTCATAGAATTTCGAGGTCGTCCACAAACTACATTGCGGGACACGTTGTCCCAGGTCATCCCCAAACTTGGGGCTGTGTAGAACAGGTTTCGGATCTACGCCTGAGGTTGCCCAGAATACCCATACCCCCAGGGAGATCTGGTGTGGCCCGAGACGACCGAACGGCGCGGCAGACATGGCAGGCTCGACCGTACGACTCAGGGTTGCTGTCTCAGCCGACGAGACGATGACCCTCGATGCCGTGACGGTTGCACTCGACGAGCGCGGCATCACGGTCGCGGCGACCGCCTCCATCTCCGCGGACCCCGAGGAGCTGCTGGTCGGAGATCCCTCGGCCTGGCTGGTGGTCACCGACCTCGACGGCTGGACCCATCTCGGCGAGTTGTGTGACCTGGTCCGCAGCGTGCGCCTGCCCGGGGTCGTGCTGACCCCGGCCCCGCGCGGCGGCCTCTGGGGTGCCCTGCTCGAGGCCGGTGCGGTCGCGGTGCTCTCCGCCGACACCGGCTCGGACACGATCGAGGACACGCTGCGCGACGCGGCCGAAGGACGGCGCGGGCACACTCCGAGCGAGGCCGAGGGGCTCATCGCGCAGTGGCACCTGCTCCGGGACGGTCGCGAGCGCATGCACCGCCTGGTCCGCTCGCTGACCGCGCGCGAGTACGAGGTGCTCGAGCTGCTCTACGACGGGGCCACCGTCGCCGAGATCGCGGCACGCTTCGGCGTCGCCCAGACGACGGTGCGGACCCAGGTGAAGTCGATCCTGCGGAAGTTCGAGGTCGGTTCCCAGCTGGCCGCGGTCGCTGCGTACGACCGGTATCTGCGCCCGCCTAGGAGCTGACCCTCAGGAGTTGACCCTCAGGAGTTGAACTTCTGCTGGGTCTTCTCCAGGCCCTCGTTGATCAGCGTCTCGATCGCGTCGGCGGCGGTGTCGACCACGAACGGCAACACCTTGCGCTCGGTGGTGGAGAAGTTGGAGAGCACGAAGTCGTGCACCTCCTGGCGACCGGGCGGGCGGCCGATGCCGACGCGCACCCGGTGGAAGTCGCCGGTGCCCAGGGAGGACCGCATCGACTTGAGGCCGTTGTGGCCGTTGTCGCCACCGCCCAGCTTGACCCGCATCGTGTCGAAGGCGATGTCGAGCTCGTCGTGGATGGCGATGACATGGTCGGGCTGGACCTTGTAGAAGGTCGCGAGCGCCTTGACCGGCCCGCCGGACTCGTTCATGTAGGTCCGGGAACGGGCGAGCACGACGCGTGGGCCGGGCAGCCCCGGGGTCGCCCCCCGGAGCCGCCCTTCCACGACGTCAGCACGGCCGGACTTGTGGGCACGCCACTTGCCGTCCAGCCGGTTGGCCAGCTCGTCGGTGACGAGATAGCCGATGTTGTGACGGTGCCCGGCGTACGTCGGCCCGGGGTTACCCAGGCCGACGACCAGCCAGACGCCGTCGGTCACCGAATCGGTCACCGGTCGGTCACTCGCCGTTGGTGGCCTCAGCCTCGGCGGACTCAGCGGTCTCGCCCTCGGCGGCCTCGTCGGCGGGCTCCTCGTTGGTCTTGGCCTCGGTGATGTTGACGACCAGAGTCTCCGGGTCGGTGACCAGGGTCGTGCCCTTCGGCAGCTCGACGGCGCCAGCGAGGATCTGGGTGCCGGCCTCGAGGCCCTCGACGCTGATCTCGATGCTCTCGGGCACGTGGGTGGCCTCGGTCTCGACGGTCAGGGTGTTGGCGTCGGTGACGACCATGGTGCCGGAGATCGCGTCGCCCACGACGTGGACCGTGATGTCGACGGTGACCTTCTCGCCGGCGCGGACGGCGACGAAGTCGACGTGCTCGATGACCCGGCGGACGTCGTCGACCTGGACCTGCTTGGTCATGGCGAGCTGGATCTTGCCGTCGATGTCGAGCTCCAGCAGCGCGTTGGCACCGTGGTTCTTGAGCGCCATCATGGTGGCGTGGCCCGGCAGGCTCAGGTGCATCGGGTCGGCGCCGTGGCCGTAGACGACCGCCGGAATCTTGTTCTCACGGCGGATGCGGCGAGCGGCACCCTTGCCGAACTCGGTGCGCTTCTCGGCTACGATCTTCTCGCTGGACATGCGTTGAACTCCTCGATGAGTGGTGCTGACGTCAATGGCGCCCGGCTGGTCCAACGAAGGCCGTGCGACGAAGGCACGGCGTCTCCCGAAGAGACGTCCACCTTGTCGATCACGGAGCGCGATGCGCTCCCTCGCCGAGGCAACTGCCACAGACTATCCCCGGATCACGCTCACCGCGAAATGCGCGCGCGTGCTGACCTGCGAGGACGTACGTTGGAGGTCGTGTCCCTCACACTCGACGAGGCCCGCACACGGGCCGGCGTGCTCAGCTCCGTCTCCTACTCGCTCGATCTCGACCTCACCGGTCCCGAGACCTTTCGGAGCCACACCCGGGTCCGGTTCCGTTCCACGGTCGCCGAGACGTTCCTGGATCTGAAGGGCGCCCTCGCGGTGTCGCTGGTCGTCAACGGGGAGGCGGTCGAGGTGGCGTACGACGGCCGGCGGGTGGGCCTGACCGGCCTCTCGACCGGGCTGTCTGACGGGGCGGTCAACGAGGTGGAGGTGACCGCGACGATTCCCTATACGACCGACGGCGACGGGATGCACACGTTCACCGACCCCGTCGACGGATCGCGCTATGTGTCGGCCTACCTGGGCATGGACAATGCCTCGAAGGTCTTCGCCTGCTTCGACCAGAACGATCTCAAGGCGTCGTTCGCGGTCGCGGTCACCGCCGATCCGGCCGACACCGTCCTCGCCAACGGCGCCGTCGTCTCGCACGACGCCGGCCGTTGGGTCTTCGCCGCCACTCCCCCGATCCCGCCGGCACTGCTGGTCGTCGCCGCCGGGCCGTGGCACTCGGTGCGGTGGACGTACGCGCTCGATTCCGGGGAGAGCCTGGACTTCGGCTGGCATGCCCGGCGGTCGCTGGCGGACGAGCTGGACCGGGACGCGGACGAGCTGCGGCGTACGTCCGAGGCGTGCTTCGTCCACTACGCCGACCTCATCGACGAGCCCTATCCCTTCGACTCCTACGACCAGGTCTTCGTGCCCGGGCTCAACTGGGGCGCGCAGGAGATGCCGGGATGCGTGACCTACCGCGACGAGCTGTTGCCGCGCGGCGCGATCACCGACACCCAGCGGGCGATCCGCGCGGTGATCATCGCTCACGAGATGTCGCACATGTGGTTCGGCGACTCGATGACGATGACCTGGTGGGAGGACACCTGGCTGCAGGAGTCGTTCGCCGACTACATGGGCTACCGGGTCGCGGAGGCCGGCGCCGGCTTCTCGGACCTGCGGGTCGAGGTGGAGGTCGGGAGCAAGCCGTGGGGCTACCGCTCCGACGCGCGCAGCTCGACCCATCCGGTCGCTCCGCTGGCGGTGGACGTACCCGACGTGGACACCGCCGCCACCATCTTCGACGGCATCTCCTACGCCAAGGGCGGAGCCTGCCTGGTGCAGCTCGCCTTCTGGCTCGGTGACGAGGAGTTCATGGCCGGGGTCAACCGCCACCTGACCCGCTTCCGGTTCGCCAATGCGACCCTGGCCGACTTCGTCGAGTCGCTCGCGGCGAGCTCGCCGAAGGACGTACGCGGGTGGGTGGACGCCTGGCTGCGGCGCCCGGGGTTCGACACGGTGTCGGTGCGGCGCGACGGGGACGTCCCGGTCCTGGAGCGCGAGGGGAGCCGGCCGCACGCGTTCACCGTCGCCGGCTACGACTCCTCGCTCCGGCTCGTGGAACGCAAGCGGATCGAGCTGGGTGCCGAGCCGGTGCCGCTGCCGGAGTTCGCCGGGCTCGTCGTCGTCCCCAACGCCGGCGGCGAGACCTTCGCCGCGCTCCGCCTCGACCCGGGGTCGTGGGATGTGCTCTCCGGCGGGCTCTCCCGGATCGAGGACCCGCTCGTACGTGCCGTGCTCTGGTCCGCCACCGCCCTCCGGGTGCGATCGCGTGACCTGTCGGCCGACGACTACCTCGACCTGGTCGAGACCCACCTGCCTGCCGAGACCCGGGCGGACATCATCGAGGGGGTGCTCGCCGAGACCCGCTCCGTCGTGATCCCGCAGCGGGTGCCTGCCTCGCGCGCGGCTGGAGCGGTCGCCCGGGTCGCCGCCGCGTCCGCCGCGGGCCTGGCGGCTTCCGCCGACGACGAGCAGCGGGCCCTGGCCTGGACCGCGGCCCTGGCCGCGACCAGCGCGGACGCCGAACTGCTGCGCAGCTGGCTGGACGCCGACAAGGTCGGGGTCGGCATCCCGCTGCTGCCGACCGCACGCTGGGCGGCGATCGTACGTCTCGCCTCGCTCGGTGAGGCCGACGCGCGCTTCATCGCGACCGAGCGCGACCGGGACGGCACCGCCGAGGGAGAGCTCGGGGCGCTTCGGGCCCTCGCCGCCCGCCCCTCGACCAGCGCGAAGGACGCCGCCTGGGAGGCGATGCTCGCCCCCGGTGTCGACAACCGTCGCTTCGGGGCGCTGGCATCGGGGATGTGGATTGCCGAGCAGGCGCACCTGCTGCGTCCCTACGTCACTGCCTATCTCGCCGAGGCGCCGGCCCTGGCCACCCGTGGTCAGGCCTTCGCCATCGAGGTCGGCCGCGCCTTCCCGCGGATCGCTCTCGATGAGGGTCAGCTCGATGCGCTGCGCACCGCCCTGGCGGGCGAGGTACCGACGATCCTGCGGCGGTCCTGGGAGGACCACTTCGACGACCGCGAGTAGCGACCACTAGCCTCTATCCGCCCTCGACCCCCACCACTGAGGACGGCCATGAAGAAGTCGCGCATCTGGCTCGGCGTCGGGATCGCGTTCGTCGTGCTCGTCGGCGCCGTGACCGGCACCGGCTGGTATCTCGCCCACCGGCTCGACCGTCAGGTCCGGACCGTCGATGTCTTCGCCGGGCTCGAGGAACGCCCCGAGGCAGCGGGCGACGCTGCGGGCGCCCTGAACATCCTGCTCCTCGGCACCGACGGGCGCACCGGCGGCAAGGCCACCACCGGCAGCGAGGCCACGGCGTCGTGGACGCCCGGCGAGCAGCGGGCCGACACGATGATGCTGCTGCACCTCAGCGCGGACCGCCGCTCCGCCTCGGTCGTCTCGATCCCCCGGGACTCCTGGGTACGGATCCCCGGGCACGGCAAGGCCAAGGTCAACGCCGCCTTCTCCCAGGGTGGACCGAGGCTCAGCGTGCAGACGGTCGAGAAGCTCACCGGCGTACGCATCGATCACGTCGCCTGGGTCGACTGGGCCGGCTTCGAGGAGATCGGCGACCTCCTCGGCGGCGTCGAGGTCTACATCCCCGAGACCGTCCACGACTCCGCACGCCACCGCACCTGGACCAAGGGCACCCACCTGCTCAGCGGTGAAGAGGCCCTCCTCTACGTACGCCAGCGCTACGGCCTCCCCGGCGGCGACCTGGACCGGGTGAAGCGCCAGCAGTACGTGCTCCGCTCCATCCTCCGTGGCCTGAGGCAGAGCGTCGACCCGAAGAACCCCAAGAAGGCCTACGATCTCCTCGACATCATCACCCGCCACCTCACCGTCGACTCCGGCTTCTCCGGCGGCGACCTTCGGGGTCTGGCCCTGGATCTCGCCCGGATGCCCTCGGAGGACCTGACGTTCTTCACTGCCCCTGTGGCCGGGTTGGGCAAGGAGGGTGCGCAGAGCGTTGTCCGTCTCGACAAGCGCGAGGGCCGCCGCTTGTGGGCGGCTATGCGTGAGGACGAGATGGATGCGTGGCTGGCTGAGAACCCTGAGCTAGTTACCGGCGGAACGGTCAGCTAGGGCGCTCTTTCGCGGGGCTGGTGGCCGCCGACCCTTTCGGGGAGGGTGGCTGGCCTACTCGGAGAAGATCTTGGACCTGGCGGCCGCACCGCAGCAGCGGCAAGACCAGAGGCTGCGCGAAGGCTCAGATCAGCGAGCGCCATATGGGCTCGGACGAATACGGGCACGGCGGCGCAGGCCGCCACCGATCAGCCGGTTCGGGTACGCCGAGTGAACCGGATCCGGCCGCTCGGAAGTCGCTCATAGCCGTAGTCGGGGTCATGGATCCGACGATGATCACTCGCACACAACAAGACCATGTTCGCCAGATCGGTTCGACCGCCTTCGGACCACGGTCTCAAGTGATGGGCCTCGGTCCAGGCCGCTGGAGCGTCGCAGTCTTCGGCTTGGCAGCACTTGTCGCGTAGCCGGAGCGCCTTGTGTTGGATTGGATACGCCAACCTTGCGGTGCGGCCGAAGTCGAGGATCTCAGAGTCGGTGCCCAACACCACCGGGACGAGGTCGGCGTTGCAGGCCATCCGGCGGGCCTCGGCGGCGGTGATCTGTTCGCCGTCGAATCCGAGGGCTGCGGTGCCGAGGTCCTTGCGGAGATCGTCGACACTCATCGTGATGAACATCGTGGTGCCGTGGCCGCCGTGGCGGGGCAACTGGTCGACGTCGTAGGTCTCGACCACGCGGGCAAACGCCTGGCCCAGCAGCCGGTCGTAGGGGGCCTTGCGGCCCTTGTCCTCGGCCGAGAGCTTCCTCGGCTGGGCCAACGAGTCCAGCAGGGTGCGGAGCCGCATCCCGATGGCACGGGAGACTCTGGCGTGGATGTCGATGGTGCCGTCGCCGTTGTCGCGGGAGGAGAAGAAGGTACGCCGCTGGGCGTGCTCCTCCTCCCGCTGCAAAGCCTTTGCCTCAGCCTGCTCGAACCGTTCAGGGTCGATCTCGGCGAGGATCCGTCGCCCCACGATCTTCAACTCGTTCGCCGTCAACCGGACCGCGTAGTCGACCAGCAGCTTCTCGGCCAGGATCAGGTCTTCGCCGCTGGCAGCGGGGTCGGCTTCGATGGCGTCGAGGGCTTGGGTGATCACCCGGGCCTTGTCCTGGGACACCACACCCTCAGCGAGACCAACGGCAACCTGCTCGTATTTCGCGACACCTGCGGCGAGCTTGATCTGGGATCGGGCAATGCCCTTGTCGACGAGCAGCTCGGTCCGCATCCACCCGGACACATCCTTGGCGCCGGTCTCCTCGGCGATATCGCCGGCCGTGGCGAGCACCCGGAGCTTCAACGCGGCCTGTTGGGCCTGGAGCTTCTCCAACCGTTCCAGGAGGTCTTTCTTCTGCCCGGTGCGCCAGTAGGCAGGATCGGTGGCCAACAGCTCCTCAAGGGCGGACTCGATGGCCTTCAAGGCAGCGTCGATCGCGTCGCCGGGGTTGGTGCCCCAGGTTTCGATCTCGCGGCCGAGACTCATCGCCGTCCCTCCCTTCAAAGAGGTGTTGTGATGGGTCTGATTCTACGCCTCCAGCCCTTCGCTGACTATCTATTTCCCCAGTTCAACCACTGTTTTCGCGGTGAGCGAACGACCTAGCATCTGTGGATGGTAAGTGGCCCGAAGGGCCACGCTTACGCCCTTCAACGCCAACTCAACGCGCACGAATCTCTCCGCGCCACACTCGGGCCGCCGCCCCGATAGCCAGCCAAATCTTTTCTCGACGGGGCCCGGTGTCAAGGACCGCGAAGCGGCCGGCGAAGCCGGCGGCCGAAGGCCGTCCTTTACTCCGGGGCCCGTCGAGAAGACCCTCGAAGAAAGGGTCGGCGGCCCACCCCGACCCCGAAGAAACAGTCAGCGAACGCCCGAAGCCCACCCAGCTACCGTGAGAAACATGCCGATCCCAGACTTCATCGTCGCCCTCCGCCGCAAGATAGGAACGGAGATGCTCTGGCTCCCCGGCGTAACAGCGGTAGTTCGAAGAGGCGACGAGATCCTCCTGGTCCAGCGCGCAGACAACCTGAGATGGACACCGATCACCGGGATCGTCGACCCAGGCGAACAGCCGGCGACGGCAGCGGTACGGGAGGCGAAGGAGGAGACCGGGGTCGACATCATGGTCGACCGGCTGGCGTCGGCGGGCGCGACGAGCCCGATGGTCTATCCCAACGGGGATCGCGCGGTCTACATGGACCTTACGTTCAGCTGCACCTGGCGCTCGGGCGAAGCGTACGTCGCCGATGATGAGTCGGCGGATGTCGGCTGGTTCCGCGTGGACCAGCTCCCGGAGATGGACCCGGAGCTCCAGGCGCGGGTCGACGCCGCTCTCTCCGACGAGGTCGAGGCCCGGTTCGTCGCACCCTAGCGCCCAGCGGCCGTCAGCCAGACGCTCGCAATCGGCTGTCGAGGACGTTCATGAGCTCTGCGACACGGTTCTTGCCGGCCGGTACGACCGGATAACGCGCGAGAACGTCGAGCAGCAACGGGCTCGCCCGCTCGACCGCACGGTCGAGGGACGCCACGGCAGCCCCAGGCTCGGAAAGCTCCGCGATCCGGGCGACGCTGGCCGCGGCACGCAGGATGTGCCCGACCTGAGCCGCATCGGCGAGCGGATGGAGGTAGGCGGCCGAGGCGGCGTCACCGGCGCTTCGGGCAGCCAGCCGAGCCGCCTCAGAAGGAGCCTCCTTGGCCGCCCGATGGGCATCCAAGGAGGTGACCCGCTGCAGCTTCGTACGTCTCGCACCACCGACGAACTCCCAGGCCGCATCCAGCGCCAGCCTCGGTCGAGGGTCGTCGGGGCAGGCCGCCTCGAACAGGGGCAGCACCTCGGCAGCGGTCTCCGCGACGTAGCGGGCGACGACCCGGAGCTCGTCGGTCGTCAGCTCGAAGTCGCCCGCCACGACGAAGCAGTATCAGGCGTGGCCGTCGAACATCGAGGTCACCGAGCCGTCCTCGAAGACCTCGCGGATCGCGCGGGCGAGCATAGGGGCGATGGAGAGCGTGGTGAGCTTGTCGAACTGCTTCTCCTCCGGCACCGGGAGGGTGTTGGTGATGACGACCTCGGTGGCGGTGGAGTTCTTCAGCCGGTCGACGGCGGGGTCGGAGAGGATCGCGTGGGTGGCGCAGATGATCACACCGGCGGCACCCTCGGCCATGAGCGCGTCAGCGGCCTTCACGATCGTGCCACCGGTGTCGATCATGTCGTCGGTGAGGATGCAGATGCGGTCCTTGACCTCACCCACGACGCGGTTGGCGACGGTCTCGTTGGGCCGGTTGATGTCGCGGGTCTTGTGGATGAACGCCAGCGGCGCCCCACCGAGCCGCGCCGCCCAGCGCTCGGCGACCTTGATCCGGCCTGCGTCGGGAGAGACGACGGCGAGCGGCTGGTTGCCGTACTTGTCCTTGATGTAGTCGGTCAGCAGCGGCAGCGCCATCAGGTGGTCGACGGGACCGTCGAAGTAGCCCTGGAGCTGGTCGGCGTGGAGGTCGACGGAGATGATCCGGTCAGCACCCGCGGTCTTGAACATGTCGGCGACCAGACGAGCCGAGATCGGCTCGCGACCGCGGTGCTTCTTGTCCTGGCGGGAGTAGCCCCAGAACGGCATCACGACGGTGATCCGCTTGGCCGAGGCGCGCTTCAGCGCGTCGACCATGATCAGGTGCTCCATGAGCCACTGGTTGATCGGCGCCGTGTGCGACTGGATGACGAACGCGTCCGAGCCGCGCACCGACTCCTCGTAGCGTACGTAGATCTCGGAGTTGGCGAAGTCGTAGGCCGAGGTGGGCGTCAGCTTCGTTCCCAGAAGGTCGGCGACCTCCTCGGCGAGGACCGGGTGAGCCCGGCCGCTGAAGAGCATCATCTGCTTCTCGGTGGTGCGCTTGGTCATCTGCTGGCTCCTACCCCCGGGGTCACTGCACTTGGATTCTCCATCAACTTCGCTGCCGGACCCAACCCCGGGGGTCACTCGCCTGTCGCCGAGGGTTCACCGAGGATGGGTACGCCCGACTCGAGTGCCTCCTCGGCCGCGGCCGCCTGCGCCGTGCCTGCCCTCTTCGCCAGCGCCCACCCCTCGATGATCCGCTGCTGACCTGCGGAGACTGCCAGCGCACCGGGCGGGACGTCCTCCCGGATGAGGGCCTCGCCACCGGTCGTCGCACCGTCTCCGACGACCACCGGGGCGACGAAGGTCACACCTGAGCCCGACTTCACGTGGCGTCCGATCCGGGTCTTGTGCTTGTTGATGCCGTCGTAGTTGGCGAAGATCGTGCCGGCCCCGATGTTGGTGCCCTCGCCGATCGTCGCGTCGCCGACGTAGGACAGGTGCGGCACCTTGGCGCCGGGCCCGATGGTCGAGTTCTTGACCTCGACGAAGCCGCCGATCTTGCCCTCCTCCCCGAGCACCGTGCCCGGGCGCAGGTAGGAGAACGGCCCGACGTTGGCACCGGGTCCGACGACGGCGAGCTCTGCCTGCGTACGCACCACCCGGGCGCCGTGGCCGACCTCGGTGTCCTTCAACGTGCAGTCGGGACCGACCACTGCGTCCTCGTCGATCCGGGTGGCACCGATGAGCTGGGTGCCGGGCAGGATGGTGACGTCGGGCGCGAGCTCGACGTCGGCGTCGATCCAGGTCGTGGCCGGGTCCATCACGGTGACCCCGTCCTTCATCCACCGGGTCACGATCCGATCGTTGAGGATCTTCCCGAGCGCGGCGAGCTGGGCCCGGTCGTTGGCGCCCTCGGCCTCGCTCACGTCGTCGAGGACGAACGCGTCCACCCCCAGCCCGTCCGAGACCGCCAGCGCGATCGCGTCGGTGAGGTAGAACTCCTTCTTGGCGTTGTCGTTGCCGATCCGCGGAAGCACCCCGGCCAGGAAGCCCCCGTCGAAGGCGATGATCCCCGAGTTGATCTCGTTGATCGCCCGCTCCTCGTCGGTCGCGTCCTTCTCCTCGACGATCCCGGTTACCCCGGCGTCTCCACGCAGGATCCGGCCGTAACCGAAGGGTTCCGGGACGATCCCGCTCAGGATCGTCGCGGCCCGGCCGGCGGCCTCGTGGTCGGCCACCAGCGCGCGCAGGGACTCACCACGCAGCAGGGGCGTGTCGCCGTACGTCACCAGAACCGTCCCGCCGGAGACCGCGCCGGCCTCGACCGCCACCCGCACGGCGTGCGCCGTGCCGAGCTGCTCGGTCTGGACCGCGATCACGGCCTCGGGCAGGATCTCGTTGATGTGGGGCTCGACCAGCTCCCGCTGGTGGCCCACGACGGCGACGACACGGGACGCCCCGGCCTCCGAGACCGCGGCCAGGACATGGCCCACGAGACTCCGGCCCGCGATCTGGTGGAGCATCTTGGGAGTCTTGGACTTCATCCGAGTGCCGCCGCCGGCGGCCAGCACGATCACGGTGAGCTCGCTCATGTTGGCTCAGTCTAGGCCGCCGCGCCCGGGCGCCGATCCGGGGTCAGCGGACCCGTTCCTCGGCCGCGTTGAGGACCCCGATGATCTGGTCGTAGTCGCCGCGTACCTCGGCGTAGCGCAGCAGCTTGACCTGCTCCACGAGCACCTCGTGGGCCTCGGGACCGGCCTTGAGAAGCGCCATCACCTCGTCGACGTACGCCTCGAGCGGCATCGCGTGCTCGGAGCTCTCGTGGCCCGGCATCAGGGCCGTCCGGACCGCCGGCGGGACGAGCTCGGTGACCTGGATCCCGATCGGCTCCAGCTGCATCCGGATCGACTCGGAGAGCATGTGGATCGCCGCCTTGGTGGCGTTGTAGGTGGGCGTGAACCGCAGCGGCGTGTGGGCCAGCCCCGAGGAGACGGTGAGGATCGTGGCGCCGGGACGCTCACGCAGCTGCGGCACGAGCGCGTCGATGAGCCGGATCGGACCGAGCACGTTGGTCACCACGGTCTCCTCGGCATCGGCGAGGAAGCCCGGCGTGGTCCAGTCCTCGGGGCGCATGATCCCGGCCATCGCGACGAGCACGTTCAGGTCCGGGAAGCGGCTGACCACGTCGGCGGTCGCCTCCGCTATCGAGTCGGCGTCGGCGGTGTCGATGCGGACGGTGTCGAAGCCGTGCACCTGGGCGAGCTCGGAGAGCAGGGACGTACGCCTGCCGCCGATGATGACGGTGTTGCCGCGCTCCTTCAGGCGCAGGGCGAGAGCTAGGCCGATCCCGGAGGTCGCTCCGGGGATGAAGATGGTGTTTCCGGTGATGTTCATGCCTCCACCCTGCGGCGGCGGATCCGTCGGCGGGAGAGACCTGGTGATCGTGGGATCGGCGGTCCCTGGCTGCGTACGAGCCCGACCCGCATCATGGATGCCATGGACCGCGCCTCCCTCGCCGACTTCCTCCGACGCCGCCGTGAGGCGCTCCGCCCGCAGGACGTCGGCCTGATCGCCGGACCCCGCCGGCGTACGCCCGGCCTGCGCCGCGAGGAGGTCGCTTCGCTGACCGGGATGTCGACCGACTACTACGTACGCCTCGAGCAGCAGCGCGGCCCGCAGCCCTCCGAGCAGATGCTCTCCGCGCTCGCCCGGGCGCTGCGCCTGACCGTCGACGAGCGCGACCACCTCTACCGGCTGGCCGGACACAACGCCCCTCGGCGTACGTTCGAGGACGGCCACGTCGCCCCGGCGCTGCTGCGCGTGCTGGACCGGCTCGAGGACACTCCGGCGATGATCATGTCCGCGCTCGGCGAGACCCTGGTCGCCAACCGGCTGGCGACCACGATCTTCGGGGACCGGCCGGCGCTGACCGGCTGGGACCGCTTCGAGGCCTACCGTTGGTTCACCGATCCCTCGACGCGAAGCGTCTACCCGCCGGACTACCACGTCACGCACGGCCGTGGCCTGGTGGCGAGCCTACGGATGGCACACGGAGCACTCGGCGAGCGCGGGCGCGCCGGCGAGCTCGTACGCCTCCTGCTCGCCAGGTCCGAGGAGTTCCGCGAGCTGTGGGAGCGGCACGAGGTCACCCACCGGTACGAGGACCACAAGACGCTGCTGCATCCGCAGGTCGGCCGCATCGACGTCGACTGCCAGGTGCTGTCCACCCAGGACCAGGGCCAGGCGCTGCTGGTGCTGACACCGGTGCCCGGCAGCGAGGCGGAGGAGAAGATCCGGCTGCTCGCGGTGCTCGGTCACGAGGAGTTCAGCGCGCCCTAAGAGACAACTTTCCCCAGATCGAGGACGAGGACGGCCATGTCGTCGGAGGGCGGCACTGCGGAGAAGTCGGCGACCGCCCGCAACAGCCGGTCGGCGACGACCTGCGCTCCCACGTCGATGCCCGTGGCGAGAACGGCCTCGACGCCAGCCTCCTCGAACATCGTGTCCCCGGCACGCCGCTCGAGGACGCCGTCGGTGACGACGACGAACCGGTCGCCCCGCTCCACCGTCACCTCCTCCTCGATGTAGTCGACCGCGTCGAGCACCCCGAGGAGCGCCTGCGACCGGCCGACCCGTCGGGCGGAGACGCCGGGCCGGGCACGGGTGACCAGGAACGGCGGCGGATGGCCGGCACAGACGAGCCGCACTCGGAAGCGGGACGCGGAGGTGACCTCGAGCGTGCCGCACACCAGCGTGATGAACCGGCCCCGCAGGCCCTCGTCGCTGATCGCGGAGTTGAGCCGCTCCAGGGTCGGCGCGATCGGGATGCCGGCCCGCATCAGCGCCCGCACCGTGTGCCGCGACATCCCGGCGACCGCGGCCGCCTCCGGCCCGACGCCGCACACGTCGCCCACCATGAAGCCCCAGCGCCCGGCGCCGAGCGCGAAGATGTCGTAGAAGTCGCCGCCGGCCTCGTTGAACTCCCCCGTCGGCTCGTAGCCGACCCCGATGTCGACGCCCGGGATCTCCGGCAGCACAGCCGGCAGCAGGCTGCGCTGCAGGGACCGACCGATCTCCTGGAGCTCGGTGTGGGCACGGGCGTTGTCGATGGCCAGCGCCGCCCGCCGGGCCACCGACTCCGCCACCATCAGGCGCTCGCGGCGCAGCGGCTCGCCGGCCGGGCGCCCGAGGGTGAGCCAGCCGATGACCCGGTTGCGGGCCTCCAGCGGGAGGATCGCGACCTCGCCGTCGAGGTCGGGCACGGCGGGCACCTCCGGGCCGTCCGGGGTGGCATCCTCCAAGGCGTCCCGCACCTCGTCGAGCTGATGCTCGTCGGCGTGCCAGGCGAACTGGAGCCGAGGATGGTCACGTACGTCGTTGAGGTAGATGCCGCACCAGGTCGCCAGCCGGGGCACGACGATCTGGCCGGTCATCGCGGTCGTCGTCTCCAGGTCCAGCGACCCGGCCAGCATCACGCTCGTCTCTCCCAGGAACGCGAGCCAGGCGCGCCGCTCACCGTCGGCAGCCCGCGTGGACGCCCGGTCGACGCTCGGCGCGGCCCAGTCCGCGACCCGCTGCAGCTCGGCGCCCTCCTCGGTCGCGAAGCTGCCCGGCTCCTTCTTCGCGACCGCCAAGCTGCCGATCACCCGGCCCTCGAAGGCCACCGGGGCGGTCACCAGCGAGCGCAGCTCGAGCCCTCGGAGCAGCTCGACCGGCGTGGCACGCAGGTCGCCGATCGCCAGCGGCCGGAACGAGGCTCGAAGGCTCGGCGCACCGCCCTCGCCACGGCGCACGCTCCTCCCCTTGATCGAGGTCGCCTCCCCGCTCGTCGCGGCCACCACGAACCGGTCCTCCATCTCGTCCTCGAGCAGGAGGTACGCAGCGTCGGAGTCGAACCGCTCCCGGGTCTGCTCCACCACGAGGTCGAGGATGTCGGCGAGAGCGAGCTGGTTGAGGGCGAGGCCACTCAGCCCCAGCGGATCCTGGCCGGGCGTGGCCACGCTCTCCCGGCGACGTACGTCCTGGCCCTCCGGGACTCCCCCGTTGGGCGCGTCCACGTCGAGGGTCGTCTCCACGAGCGCGAACGCGGCCCACACCCGCTTGTGGTCCCGGCGGTACTCCACCCCCCAGGCAGTCGCCAGCGCCGAGGTGATGAGCAGCCCGCGGCCGTGCTCGCCGGCCCCGGGCCGGGCGTTCGCACCGACCGGGAGCACCCGGGTCGGGTGCTGGTCGAAGACGTCGATGCGGAGCCGGTCCTCCTCGCGTACGACCGACACGGTCATGGGCGTGCCGGCATGGGTCACGGCGTTGGTCACCAGCTCGCTGGTCAGCAGGACGACGTCGTCGAGGAGGTCGTCGAGGCCCCATTCGGCAAGCACGTCGCGCGCGAAACGGCGCGCTTCTGAGACCGACGTCGGTGCCGGCTCGAAGGTTCGAGACAGTGTCTTGGCTCCGATACTCATGACCACCGCCGATTGTGCACCCCTTTGGCGCTGGTATGGCACTGATCACGGCAAGGTACCGGCAGGTAGGTCAAGGAATTACCAGAATCGGTGGTGAACGATCATTTGTGAGCCACGGCCAGCCGTGGAGTGCGACACTTCAGCAGACGCGCGGATCAGCGCGAGAGGAGGCAGGGATGCCCTCATCGACGGACTCATCGAGGTCGACCATGCTCCCCGGGCAGGTGGCCGTCGATCAGGTCACGCTGCGCCAGCTCAAGGACGCGATGACCGCGATGCGCGACGGCATCTTCACCGGCCGGCTCGAGCCTGTCGACGGGCCGCTCGGCGACCTCGCCTCCATCCACAACGAGATCGCCGAACGTCTGAACCATCTGACCGGCGAGATCGCGCGCGTGCGCCGCGAGGCGGGCCGCGACGGCCACCACGACGAACGGCTGCGGCCGAGCATCGGCGGCGGCGCCTGGGCCGGTGCCGTCGAGGACGCCAACAAGCTCGTCGCCGACCTGGCACGCCCGACCGCCGACGTCGCCCGGGTCGTAGCCGCCGTCTCCGCGGGCGACCTCACCCAGACGATGGACGTACGCCACGGCAGCCGCGCCCTCAAGGGCGACCCGCTGCTGGTCGCCAAGAGCGTGAACGGCCTGGTCGCCCAGCTCGCCACGATCACCGAGGAGATCGCCCGGGTCACCCGCGAGGTCGGCACCGAGGGCAAGCTCGGTGGCCGCGCCCGGGTGCGGAACGCCTCCGGCACCTGGCGCGACCTCGTCGACGCGGTCAACACGATGTCCTCGCGGCTGACCGCCCAGGTCCGCGACATCGCCGAGGTCACCACCGCCGTCGCCAACGGCGACCTGTCCCGCACGGTCACCATCGAGGTCTCCGGCGAGATGGCGCAGCTCAAGGACACCGTCGACCGGATGGTCGGCCAGCTGTCCTCGTTCGCCGCCGAGGTCACCCGCGTCGCCCGTGAGGTCGGCACCGAGGGCCGCCTCGGCGGCCAGGCCGACGTGCGCGGCGTCTCCGGCACCTGGCGCGACCTCACCGACTCGGTCAACACGATGGCCTCCAACCTGACCTCCCAGGTGCGCGGGATCTCCTCGGTCGCCAAGGCCGTCGCCCGCGGCGACCTGTCGCAGCAGATCACGGTCACCGCGCGCGGTGAGGTCGCCGAGCTCGCCGAGACGCTCAACTCGATGACCGCCACCCTGCAGACTTTCGCCGACGAGGTCACCCGTGTCGCCCGCGAGGTCGGCACCGAGGGCATCCTCGGAGGCCAGGCCGAGGTTCCCGGCGTCGCCGGCCGGTGGAAGGACCTCACCGACTCGGTGAACTCGATGGCGTCCAACCTGACCAACCAGGTCCGCGACATCGCCCAGGTCACCACCGCAGTGGCCGGCGGCGACCTGTCCCAGAAGATCACCGTCGACGTACGCGGCGAGCTCTACGAGCTCAAGACCACCGTCAACACCATGGTCGACCAGCTCTCCGCCTTCGCCGACGAGGTGACGCGTGTCGCCCGCGAGGTCGGCACCGAGGGCATGCTGGGCGGCCAGGCCGAGGTGCCGGGTGTCGGTGGCCGGTGGAAGGACCTCACCGACTCCGTCAACTCGATGGCGACGAACCTGACCAACCAGGTCCGCAACATCGCCCAGGTCACCACCGCAGTGGCCGGCGGCGACCTGTCCCAGAAGATCACCGTCGACGTACGCGGCGAGCTCGCCGAGCTCAAGACCACCGTCAACACGATGGTCGACCAACTCTCCGCCTTCGCCGACGAGGTCACCCGCGTCGCCCGCGAGGTCGGCGGCGAGGGTCAGCTCGGCGGCCAGGCCGCGGTGCCCGGCGTCTCCGGCACCTGGCGCGACCTGACCGACTCGGTGAACTTCATGGCCGGCACGCTGACCGCCCAGGTCCGAAACATCGCCCAGGTCACCACCGCGGTGGCCCGTGGCGACCTGAGCCGGCAGATCACCGTCGACGCCCGCGGCGAGATCCTCGAGCTCAAGTCGACCATCAACACCATGGTCGACCAGCTCTCCTCCTTCGCGGCGGAGGTCACCCGTGTGGCCCGCGAGGTCGGCACCGAGGGCAAGCTCGGCGGCCAGGCAGACGTGCACGACGTCTCGGGCACCTGGAAGGACCTCACCGACTCGGTGAACTCGATGGCCTCCAACCTGACCTCCCAGGTCCGCAACATCGCCCAGGTGACCACCGCGGTGGCCCGTGGCGACCTGACCCAGAAGATCACCGTCGACGCCCGCGGCGAGATCCTCGAGCTCAAGTCGACCATCAACACCATGGTCGACCAGCTCGGCTCGTTCGCCGACGAGGTCACCCGAGTCGCCCGCGAGGTCGGCACCGAGGGCGCGCTCGGTGGCCAGGCCCAGGTGCCGGGCGTCGCCGGCACCTGGCGCGACCTGACCGTCTCGGTGAACTCGATGGCCTCCAACCTGACCAACCAGGTCCGCAGCATCGCCCAGGTCTCCAAGGCGGTCTCGCAGGGCGACCTGTCGCAGAAGATCTCCATCGAGGCCCGCGGCGAGGTCGCCGCCCTGGCCGGCACCCTCAACGCGATGGTCGACACGCTGCGTACCTTCGCCGACGAGGTCACCCGTGTCGCCCGCGAGGTCGGCACCGAAGGATCGCTGGGCGGTCAGGCCCACGTACGCGGCGTGGCCGGCACCTGGAAGGACCTCACCGACTCGGTGAACTCGATGGCCTCCAACCTGACCTCCCAGGTCCGCAACATCGCCCAGGTCACCACCGCCGTGGCCCGTGGCGATCTGACCCAGAAGATCACCGTCGACGCCCGCGGCGAGATCCTCGAGCTCAAGTCCACGGTCAACACCATGGTCGACCAGCTCTCCTCCTTCGCCGACGAGGTCACTCGTGTCGCCCGCGAGGTCGGCACCGAGGGCAAGCTCGGTGGCCAGGCCGAGGTCGCCGACGTCTCCGGCACCTGGCGCGGACTGACGGAGAACGTCAACCAGCTCGCGTCGACGCTGACCACCCAGCTCCGCGCGATCGCCGAGGTCTCCGCTGCGGTGACCCAGGGCGACCTGAGCCGGCAGATCACCGTCGGGGCCGCCGGCGAGGTCGCCGACCTGAAGGACAACCTCAACGAGATGATCGACTCGCTGCGGGAGACCACCAGGGCCAACGAGGACCAGGACTGGCTCAAGACCAACCTGGCCCGGTTCACCGGCCACATGCAGGGCGGTCGGGACCTGCTCGAGGTCGCGAGGCTGATCGTCTCCGAGCTCACCCCGCTGGTCGGCGCGCAGCAGGGCTCGATCTTCCTCACCGACCAGACCTCCGAGCACGGCGGCCCCAAGGTCCTGCGCCGGATCGCCTCCTACGGCTACCAGCCCGGCCCAGACGTCCCCGATGTCTTCGCACTCGGCGAGGGACTGGTCGGGCAGGCGGCGTACGACCGTCAGCCGATCATCGTGCGCGACGTGCCGGCCGACTTCCTGCGGATCTCCTCGGGCCACGGGTCGGCGGCACCCACCTCGATCGTGGTGCTCCCGGTGGCGTTCGAGGAGAAGGTGATCGGTGTCGTCGAGCTGGCCTCGTTCCGGCCGTTCAGCGCCGTCCACATGCAGTTCCTCGAGCAGCTCGCCGAGTCGATCGGGGTCTCGCTCAACGCGATCATGGCCAGCTCGCGCACCGAGGAGCTGCTGGTCGAGTCGCAGCGTCTCGCCGGCGAGCTGCAGGACAAGCAGGACGAGGGCGAGCGTCAGCAGGTGGAGCTGCAGCAGACCAACGCCGCCCTCGAGGAGAAGGCGCGCCAGCTGGCCGACCAGAACCAGGCGATCGAGATCAAGAACCTCGAGATCGAGGACGCCCGGCGCGGCCTGGAGGAGCGCGCCGAGCAGCTCGCCCTCTCGTCCCGCTACAAGTCCGAGTTCCTGGCCAACATGTCGCACGAGCTGCGTACGCCGCTCAACTCGCTGCTCATCCTGGCCCGGCTGCTCTCCGACAACGTCGACGGCAACCTCAACTCCCGCCAGGTGGAGTACTCCCGCACCATCCACGGCGCCGGCACCGATCTCCTCCAGCTGATCAACGACATCCTCGACCTGTCCAAGGTCGAGGCGGGGAAGATGGACGTCCACGTCAGCGACGTCGCGGTGACCTCGGTGGTCGAGTACGTCGAGGCGACCTTCCGGCCGCTGACCGCTGAGAAGGACCTCGACTTCATCGTCAGCGTCGACCCCGACGTACCCCGGGTGCTCCGCTCGGACCAGCACCGGCTGCAGCAGGTGCTGCGCAACCTGCTCTCCAACGCGGTGAAGTTCACCGACGGCGGCGGGGTCCGGCTGCTGATCCGCAACGCCTCCGGCGAGCGCTTCTCGACGCCCAGCCTGCAGCAGGCCGATGCGGTGCTGGCGTTCTCGGTGGTCGACACCGGCATCGGCATCCCTCCGGAGAAGCTGAAGGTCATCTTCGAGGCGTTCCAGCAGGCCGACGGCACGATCAGCCGCAAGTTCGGCGGCACCGGCCTCGGCCTGTCGATCAGCCGCGAGGTCGCCCACCTCATCGGCGGCGAGATCCAGGTCAAGAGCGACCCCGGACACGGCAGCTCCTTCACGCTGTACGTCCCGAGGATCAGCGCCGGGACGATCGACGCCCAGACTCCGACGCCTGCCGTCGGCGAGCAGGTCTCATCGCTTCGTGCTCCCCTTCCGCAGGACGCGGCCGACCGCGGCGCCGACCAGGTCCTGCTGGTTGTCAGTGGCGGCAGCGACGAGTCCGGCCCTGGCACCAGCGCCGTCGTGGAGGCCCTGTTCGGCTCGGTCGACGAGGTCGAGACGGTCCTGGGCGCATCGCCCGACGAGGCTCACGCGGTCCTGGCCGACCGCGAGGTCGACTGTGTGGTCCTGGACCTTCCGCTGACAGAGGGTGGCTTCGACGTGCTCCGCTGGATGCGCACCCACAAGCGCACCAAGAACATCCCCGTCGTGCTGAGTAGGGTCGGCGAGGTGACCAAGGCTCAGCAGAGCCGCCTGGACAGGTACGCCCAGGCGATGACCCTCAAGACGCCGGCAACCACCGAGGAGGCGATCGACGACGTGAGCGTGCTGCTGGGCCGAACCGGTGTGCAGTCCCCCAGGACGTACGTTCCCGAGCCGGCCGACCCGAACGGCCAGTTCGTCGGTCGCAGGATCCTGATCGTCGACGACGACGTACGCAACGTCTTCGCGCTCACCAGCGCGCTCGAGCAGCACGGCATCGACGTCCTCTACGCGGAGTCCGGGGAGGCCGGGATCGAGGCGCTCCAGCGGGAGCCGGGCGTCGACCTCGTGCTGATGGACATCATGATGCCGGGCATGGACGGTCTGACCGCGATGCGCCTGATCCGCGACATCCCGCAGTTCAAGAGCCTGCCGATGATCGCGCTGACCGCGAAGGCGATGACCGGTGACCGCGAGGACAGCCTCGCCGCCGGTGCCTCGGAGTACATCACCAAACCGGTCGACGTCGCCGACCTGCTCTCGCTGTTCCGGTTGTGGCTGTCATGAGCGAGCGCCAGCGAGCGACAGCAGGCCTCAGGCCGCCGCTTCCGTACGCTCTGCCTTTCAATACGGAGGCGGCGGCATGAGTGATCGCCATCAGGGGACGGCGAAGATCCTGCTCGTCGACGACCGTGCCGCCAACCTGGTCGCGCTCGAGGCGATCCTCGGCTCGCTCAACGAGACCCTCGTCCGCGCGGGGTCCGGCGAGGACGCCCTACGCGCCCTGCTCCACGACGACTTCGCGCTGATCCTGCTGGACGCGCAGATGCCGGGGATGGACGGCTTCGAGACGGCCACCCGCATCAAGGCGCGCGAACGCACCAAGGACGTCCCGATCATCTTCCTGACCGCGAACGACTTCGACACCCACCTCGCCTATCGCGGATATGCGACCGGCGCCGCCGACTTCCTCGCCAAGCCGTTCGACCCGTGGCTCCTGCGGGCGAAGGTGCAGGTCTTCGTCGACCTCTGGCACGCCAGCCGCAAGCTCAGCGCCCAGGCCGAACTGCTGCGTCGGTCCCTGGACGAGCGAGCCGCCCAGCCCGGCCGGGTCGACGTCGACGTGGTCGCCGATCTCCGGTCCCGGCTCGCGGGAGTCGAGGAGGCCGTGGCCGAGCTCGACACCGGCGGTGACATCGGCCTCGGTGGCGATGCCCGCCGCCGCCTCGGAAATCGGCTCGACGACCTCAGACAGGCGCTCGACGCGCTGGGCTGAGGCCGGACGGTGTCAGATCAGATCTTCGCCCGGTAGGCGGCGAGGACCTGCTCCGCCTTCTCCTTGTCGGCGTCCTGCAGCGGGATCAGCAGCTCGGCGACCACGTCGGTCAGCTCGGCGACGCGCCGGTTGAGCTGGCGCTGCTCCTGCACCTCGGCCTCGAGCGCCTCGATGCGGCGCACCAGCGAGGCACGCGTACGGGCCGCGTCGCGGGCGCCGCGGGCGATGTTCTTGATGCCGATTTCGTCGGACATGTCAGTTTCCTTCTGCACGGTGCTGCGTCAGATTTTTGGGAGACGGCCAGGAGGCGCGCAGCCGCGCGACGCCCGGCAGCGGGTTGCCGAGCATGTCCTGGCCTTCGTTGATCCCGAGGTGCTCGACCACCCCGCCGGCAGCCTCGATCTCGGCCTGGACGAGGGCGGGGTCGACGCGGCGTACGAGGCCTTCGGGCTGCGGCTCGGGAAGGTTCTCACCGGTGACCGCGAACTCGAGGTAGAGCTTGCCGCCACCGGGACGAAGCGCCATCTTCGCCAGCATCCAGAGCTGGCTCCGGGCCGCGCCGTCGAGGCAGCCGATCAGGTCTCGGGCGTAGAGATGGTGGGGGTCGCGGGCCAGCCGCGCACCCAGCGTCAGCGTCGAACGCAGCTCGCCGAGGATGAGCTGCTCGGAGACCAGCGGGAGCTTGTGGCGCTCGGCCCTGCGGCGTACGGCGGCCACCGCGGCACGGGAGAAGTCCACCGAGTGCACCTGGTGGCCCTTGCGGGCGAAGAAGCGACCGTCCCGCCCGATCGCGCCGGCGCCGATGTCGACCACCTTCGCGTCCTCGGGTAGCTGCTTGAGGACCCACGCACCGAAGGCCGACTGCTTGCTCTCGAGCTCCTTGCCGTGGGTGTTGTGGAACTCGGTCCAGAACCCCATGTCGGTGCGGAATCCGCGCAGCCAGCCGTCCAGACGACGTACGCCGGCCGGCGGGTCGGCGTACTTGAACGACGGGTCCGGGGTGCGCCACTTCGGGCCGTAGATGAAGGCCAGCATCTCCTCGGGCTCGGCGGGAGCCGGGAAGTCGTAGCCGTGCAGGTTGATCGTCGAGACCGGCACGATCGCCTCGCGGCGCAGCCGTCCGGAGCGGTTGCCGAGCTGGTAGAAGACCGGCTCGCCGTCCTTGTCGGGCACGTAGAACGCCACGAAGATGTCGATGTGCACCTTGCGGCCGTCCGAGACCTGGTGCAGCACCTTGATGTCGCCGCCGGACATCCGCAGGACGTTCCAGCCGCGCTCGCGCATGGTGCGCTCGATGGCGTACGACTCGGAGATGATCTCGGCAGGAACGGTGTGCTTGGAGAGGTAGCAGACGTCGGTGTCGGAGTCGTGACCGAGCATCCGGCCCTCGCGGATCGCGCCCAGGAGCGCGCCGTAGTTGAGGTACGCCTCGACGCCGACCACGTCGCGGAGGTCGGCGAGGACACGCTGGGTGCCGTCGAGGATCTCTTCGCGGATGCTTTCGTCGGTGGCCTCGAACGAGCGGGTCAGGTGGCCGACCTTGTCGACGCTGAGCGGGTTGCCGCTGCCGTCGACGATCGAGATGTTGCCCTCACCGGAGCCGAGGACGACCTTGTCCTCGAAGAGCACCTCGCCCTCGTAGTCGGCAATGGTGATCGTCGCGGCGCCGTCCAGGAACCGGGTGAGCACGGTGGGCCACGGCACCATGGTGCCTCCGTCGACCGGGTGGCCGTCGCGCTCGGGCGTGAGGGACCATACGTACTGGCCGTCGACGGAGAGAATCAGGACCGGCGTCGAGGAGTCCCGGACGAGGACCCCTTCGTCAGAGATCTCGAACTGTCCGCCAGGAGTGGGGGCACTGCCGGTCACGAGACCTGGGCATCCTCTCGCGCGATGGCCTTCCGCAGAGCGGTGCTGCTGGTCTGGAGGGTGTAGGGGAAGTAGACGACCTCGACACCGACCGACGCCATCTTCTTCTCGAGCGCGTCGCCCTTCTCGGTGCCCTTCCAGTCATCGCCCTTGAAGAGGTGGGTGAACCCGACCTCGCGCCAGGAGTCGACCTTGTCGGTGGTGCGCTCGGCGTAGACAGCGTCCACGATTCCGATCGCCTCGACGATCTCGAGCCTCTCGACGAGCGGGACGGTCGGGATGATCCCCTTGGTCGTCTCGCAGACCTCGTCGGAGACCACACCCGCGATCAACGTGTCGCAGCGCTCTCGCGCCTGGCGCAGCATGTTGAGGTGACCGATGTGGAAGAGATCGAACACGCCAGGTACGTAACCGATGACCGGTCCCATGCCCACGCTTCCTCCAAGTGTTTGTCGATTAGTTTGGGCGACTTTACACCCTGCTCCCCCACGACCTTGATACAGGCCAGTATCCATGTCTCCCTGTGCATCTCCGGAATCACCAGCGCGACACGCGGACGTCCACAGGAAGCCCGGCGACCTTACACGAAGATGAACGGCGCGTGGCCATCAATGACGACGGCCGGGGTCAGCCGGGCGGCATGACCCCGAGGACGACGAGCAGTCCGGGAAGGCCGAGGAACAGCAGACCGAGCAGGACCGGACCACCGAGCACGCCCAGGAGAACGGTGACCTTCGAGACGGCCTGCCGCCGCAGGTAGGACACGGCGAGCACCCCGAATCCCGCGGCCGAGACGACCGATCCGAGGAGGTACGCCACCGAGCGGAGGCCGAGGTCAGCCGGGTCGCCGCTCGTTCCCAGCAGGATCGCGCCGGCCTCCACCGTGCTGCCGACCGCGTCGAGCGCGAGCGTCGCGAAGGCACCCCAGAGAAGCACCGACATGGCCCATGGCGTCACGAACCGGACCGGGCGTGCGGCCACCGACAGCAGAGCCACCGCGGCGCCCAGCACCTTCAGGCCCGTGACGGTCCAGTTCATGACCGAGAGCCCGGTGGCGTACTCGGCATAGCGGCCCTCGGCGAACCGATCGGTGGCCTCGAAGACCACGTTCACCCCGGCGAACGCCAGACAGCCCAACGCCATCAGCACGGCGATGGCAACGACGGCAGGGCTTGCGGCCCGCGCCGCGGGCGCCACCGGTCCCTTCTGGCTCGCGAGAGTCGTCATGCTCTCGACGCTATTGACCTCGGCGCGGCGAGAGCATCGGGGAATCCCCTAACTGAACCCGGGTTTTAGGTGCCGTCGACGACGTCGTCGAGCGCGCTACGGTCGGTTCATGGATGTCGTCGAGATCGACGGGTTGCGCATCGCCTGCCGGCGCGCCGGGAACGGTCCCGCGGTCGTCTTCGTCCACGGCGGCGCCGAGGACGGCCGCGCCTGGACACCACAGCTCGACGCGCTCTCGGACGAGTTCACCGTCATCGCGTGGGACGAACCAGGCGCCGGCGGCTCCGGCGACGTGCCCGCAGGTTTCGCGCTGAGCGACTACGCAGACCACCTTGCCGGACTGATCCGCGCCCTGGACATCTCTCCGTGCACCCTCGTCGGGCTGTCCTGGGGAGTGACCGTCATCCTCGAGCTCTACCGACGCCACCCTGCGGTGGCGCGAAGCCTGGTGCTCGCCGACGGCTACGCCGGCTGGCGCGGCTCCCTCGGACCCGACGAGGCCGACGCCCGCCTCGCAGGCCTGCTCGACCAGCCGGAGGGCAGCTTCGACCCGACCCTTCCGGGCCTCTTCGCCGGCCCTCCGCCGCCGAAGTTCGTCCCCCTGCTGGAGGCGATGGCAGCCGACGTACGCCGCCACAGCATGCTGACTGCCCTGACCGCGATGGCCCGGGCCGATCTGACCGACGTACTCGGGACGATCCAGGTGCCCACACGGCTCATCTGGGGCGCGCTCGACGTACGGTCGCCTCTATCGGTCGCCCAAGAGTTCGAGCGCCAGATCCAAGGCGCCACCCTCGCCGTCATCCCCCGCTGCGGCCACGTCAGCAACCTCGAGGCTCCGCAGGCGTTCAACGACATCCTCCGCAGCTTCCTCCGCCGCCACGCTACGTGAGCCGCACTCACACTCGAGATGCTCCTCGCTGGAGCCATTCGAGAATCAGGCGGGTGGTCTCCTCCGGCAGCTCCTGCTGGATCCAGTGGCCGCAGTTCAGCTCCACGACCTCGACGCGCGGCACGAACTTCTCGAGGTTCGGCGCCCTCATGACCGTGTCACGTGAGCCGTAGATCATCAGTGCCTGCTGGTGGACGATCGGGTCGACGTCCTCCATCAGCTCCCAGTTGCGGTCCACGTTGCGGTACCAGTTCACGCTCGAAGTGAAGCCCGATGCCTCGAATGCGTCGATGAACACCGCCAGTTCCCCGTCCCTCATCACAGGCTCTCCGCGTGGAGCCTCGGCGTGGGCCAGGTTGATGAGGGGCATGCCCGGCTCCGGCTCGGCCGTGGGCTCGTTCTTGCGGTACAGGTTGCGCAGGAACTGGCGGGCGTTCGCGTCGAACACGGCGTCGGCCACCCCCGGCTGGCGGTTGAAGTGGACGAAGTACGAGTCGCTACCGACGATCGCCTCGATGAACGCGAGGGGCGGCGCTCCACACCACGTTCGCGCCCCAGTCATGGCCAACGAACGCGGCGTCCTCGTATCCGAAGTGATCCAGCAGACCGACGTGGTCGTCGCACAGATGCACGATGTCGTAGTCGGAGACCTCGGCGGGGCGAGACGAGTTGCCGTAGCCGCGCTGGTTGGGAGCGATGACGTGGTAGCCGGCTGCGGCGAGCGCACCCATCTGATGGCGCCACGAGAAGGCCAGCTCCGGCCAGCCATGGCAGAGGACGATGGGTTTGCCGGCGTTCTCCTGGCCCGCCTCGAAGACTTCGAGCTCGATCCCGTTGACGGCGATCATGCTCGGCTCGGGAAAGTCGATGGGTTCTGACATTGCGATGTCCTTTCAGCCACATGCCGATGCGCGGTGTGGCGATCGGTTGATGTGACCGTAGAAGCCATCGCGGACAGGAACCGTCCTCAATGCTTGATCACGTTCCCGGTTCACCCTTGGCGGGTGAACCGGCAGTCACCAGGGGCGGGCAGATTTCGGACCGTGAACTCCGAGACAGTGAACGTCGACAACTTTGCCCGCGCCGAGACGCACAGGATGTTCGCTGCCCTGCAGACCCGGGGTGCGACCAACGAGCTGGTGCATGTCCGCGCCCCCGAGTCACTCGATGAGCAGCCCGTCATCAGGCAGAACCGAGACACGCTCTACTCCAGCGCGATCGTGGACATCTCCAGCGGTGCCGCCCTGACGCTTCCCGACAGCCGCGGGCGCTACATGTCGGTGATGGTCGTCAACGAGGACCACTACATCAACCGGATCCTTCACGAGCCCGGCACCCACGAGCTCTCGGTGGCTGACTACGACACGGACTATGTCCTGATCGCCGTGCGGACGCTGGTCGACCCAAACGACCCCGCCGACATCGCCGCGGTCAACGCCCTCCAGGACGAGATACAGCTCAAAGCCACCTCCGACCGAGCATTCGTCGCAGCCGACTTCGACAAGGCCTCGCTCGACTCGACCCGCTCGGCGCTGCTCGAGCTCGCCCGCGGCCTGCCCCGCTACGACCGGGCATTCGGCCGCAAGGAGGATGTCGACCCCGTCCGACACCTGCTCGGCACCGCGGCTGGCTGGGGCGGTCTGCCCGAACAGGAAGCGTTCTACCTCAACGTCGAGCCCGGCCTTCCCATCGGCAACTACGAGCTGCGCATAGGTGAGGTGCCGGTCGACGCGTTCTGGTCGATCTCGGTCTACAACGTGGCCGGGTACTTCGAGCAGGTCGGGGACGCGGAGGTCAGCCTCAACAGCGTCACCGCACAGCGGGACAACGACGGCTCGATCACCGTTCGGTTCGGCACCGCGGCAGGCCCGAACACCCTCGGCGTCATGGACGGCTGGAACTACATCGTCCGCCTCTACCGCCCGCACCCCGCCGTCCTCAACGGCACCTGGACATTCCCCGGCCTGGGCAAGTAGCCGTACCGGGCGACCCACGCCGAGCAACCAGGGATCGGGGACCGTTTCCGGTTCGCCATGCGCCATCCTCGTGTGCCATCCGGCGGGAACGAACCCCGCCCTGATCTGCCAGAGTGCAGGTCAAGGCTGGCTTTCGGCTCCCCGGGTAGGAGTCGAACCTACGTCGCTAGTCCTGATTCAAAGTCAGGCGGGCCCTGCCGGCAGACCAACCGGGGAACGTACGTCGAAACGCACGGGACAACTGTAGACGGCAGCACCCCCACCGCGCGCACTGACACTGCATGCCGATCGAGGCTGGGCGGGGTCATGCGGCGAGATCGTGGTCGAGAAGTACGTTGCGCAGGATGAACTCTGCGCGAGACCAGGTTGGCGGGGGTTGTGCCCAGGTGTCGGGTGGCGGGCTGGTGTAGGTGTGGCCCGTGGGTGTGATGGTGATGATGCTGCCGTCCGGGCCGGGTCGTGCTTGCCAGCCGAGGGCTTCTTTGGCTTGGTTGCACCTTTCGCACAGGCCCTGCAGGTTCTGGGCTCTCGTTTCGCCGCCGTCTGCGTGGCGTTCGACGTGATCGATGTTGCGGATCGGAGCATCGCAGCCGTTGGTCCTGCAGATCCCGCCGTCACGAGTGGCGATGAACTCGGCCAGTCCGTCGGGTGCCTTGCGGGCACGTGATTCCATGGCGACCAGTTGCCCGGCGGGGTCGGTGAACAGGCGCCGGACGAAGACCTCGGCATCGTTGAGCGCGTCGCGAGCCCAGGTCGCGGGGACGGGGCCGTAGCCCTCGACCATGGCCGGCTGATCGCCGGTGTTGGTGAGGGAGTCGGCGGTCATCACGATCTTTACCTCGATCCGAGGCTTCGCATCGGTGGTGCTACGGCCGGTGATCCGGTCGACCAGGGTGTCGGCCATGACCTGACCCCGGGTCCGCGCGTCGCCGGCAGCCGCAGCGGTCTTGGCCGCTTGGTCCAGCGCGGCAAAGACGGCGACGCCGTCCTTGACCGGCAGCAGTGCGCCGAGCCAGGTCATCGTGTCCGGGGCCGGCCGCAGGCTGACGCGGCGGTCTTTCTCGGCGTTCGCGGCCCGGGCCACGACGGATTCCTGGTCGAGGGTGATGGCGAGTTTCTTGGCGGCGTTCTCGAGTTGGCGTAGCCCCATCGAGATCGCTCGAGCCGGTTCACCGCCCGGGCCTGTGGCGCAGAGTTCGTAGTCGATGACCCGGCGATCGTCCACCGAGAGGCACGCGGTCTCGCGGGCCAGGATCGTTGCTTGCCATTGGGAGAACAGCCCGGCCTTCATCAGCGCGAAGGTGTGCGGCATCTCGGTGGTCAGGATCTTCGCCAGCCCGAGCAGTTTCGCGCCCTTCTCGGGCGAGACCCGCCGCGCCAAGGCGATCTGGGAGGCGACCCCCTCGCCCAGCCTGCGGGCAGGAACCCCAGCCTCTGATTGGCGTGCCCGGACGGCTTCGTCGAGACGTACCGCCGCTTCTGCCTGGACCGCCTCAGCGGTGCACTTGATCTCTTCGAGACGCGAGATCCAGTCGACCAGCTCACTCTCGGACGCACCCGAAGGCGGCCCAGCGAGGAGGTGGTCGATGGTCTCGTACATAGGAGTTATTATATGCGCAAGAGCATCGCAGAGCGACCTATTTAAGCAGGTCAGACCCAGTTACGCAGTCAGCGAACAAGCAACGTGAACTCCGCGCCACTCTCTCGCCGCCGCCCCGATATAGGCGAAATCTTTCTCGATCGGGTGCCGGGTCAAGGATGGCCGAAGGCCACCGCGAAGCGGCGCCCGAAGGGCGTCCTTGACGCGGTGCACGATCGAGAAACACTCAAAGCAAGGGTCGGCGGCGAACCCTGAAACGAAGCACAGCCGCTAAGCGAGCTTTCCCGAAGAAGCGGACCGTGTTGGTCTCGACACGCCTCCGCCTAGTGGCTCCGGCGGCTCGACCAGCGAGCAAGGCGGCTCGTCCAGCAGTTGTCAGCCAGCAGCGCCTGACCCGTCGAGCAGTGTCGTTCAACGCCGGATAGAGAGCGTTTGGATGCGGTAGGTTGCCAATATGCTCATCATCGCGATCATCCTGTTCGGCATCGTGGCAGGCGGCGTGGCACAACTCGTTCTCGGTCGTTCGATGAAGGAGATCGACTGGACCACCGCGGCGGTGACGGGCCTCCTGGGCTCCTTCGTCGGCGGTCTGGGGCTCAGCCTCGCGACCGGCAACGGGCTCGATCTCCACCCGACCGGGTTGATCGGGTCGATCCTGGGAGCCCTGCTCCTCACGTGGGCGTGGGGGTACTGGCGCCGGTCGCGTCAGAGCCAGTGATCATCGGCTCGTCCTAGCTGCACGCCCACCCCACCCGCTACGGGTGATGCCGCCGAGCCATGACCGTTCGAGAGTGGAACCTCAACCACCAAGGAGCGGATGTCATGGCAGACGAGACCACCAACCCCGAGGTCGAGGTGAACGCGGCCTCCGTGTCCGACGGCGCCTACACCCTCATCATCGCGGACTTCAGTGACACGGACATGGCGTGGGAGGCGTACGAGGCCCTCAAGTCGGTCGAGAACGGCCGCAGCGTCGAGATCGAGGGCGTCATCGTGGTCAGGCGCTCGGCCGAGGGCAAGCTGGAGATCCAGAAGGCAACCGACCACAGCACGAAGTCAGGACTCAAGTGGGGAGTCGTCGGCGGCATCGCGCTCGGCGTGATCTTCCCGCCGTCGATCCTCGGCAGCGCCGCTGTGGCCGGCGGTGCCGGAGCCTTCGTCGGAAAGCTGCGGCAGCGCCACCACAACCGCGAGCTCGAGCAGAAGCTCGAGAATGCGATCACACCAGGGCACTCCGGCCTGCTCGCCCTGGTTTCCGACCCCGGCGAGATCAAGATCCGCAAGGCCCTCGAGCGGGCGGAGACCATCGTCGAGTCCACCCTCGAGAAGGTCGAGGCGGACGACATCAAGGCCGCCGCCAAGGAAGTCCAGGGCGGCCACGCCTGAGCCCCTGACGGCGAGCGTCCGTACCTCGACCAGGCTCAGGCGACGTCGCGACGCAGGGATACGGCAGCGGCCAGCACCGAGGAGGCCAGGGCGTAGCCGAGGAGCACCAGCGCGCCTATCAACGGCGCCTGGACGACGGGGCCGATCACGCCCGCCTCGGCGGCGATCATCTCCAACAGCGCGGTCGACCCGGTGAGCGCGGCGGTGGCTCCACCGGGAAGGAAGGGATAGACGATGTTGACTCCAGGGAGAATCATCATCAGGTTCTCCATGAAGTAGAAGTAGCCCAGCGTGATCCCGATCGCGAGGAGCTGGTGCCGCGCGACGGCTCCGATGCCGACGCCCAGCAGCATGTAGATGGCTGCGGCGGCGCCGTACCTCGCCGTGGTGCCGAGAATGGCGTCGAGCCCGAGCCCCGGCTCGATCCCGTGTGCGGAGGTCCCTGCATAGATCCCGGCGACCGCGGAGAGCGTCAGGACCACCCCGTACGCCAGACCAAGACCCCCGTAGGCGATCAGCTTGGCCACCAGCACCCGACCGCGTTTCGGCACCGCGAGGAAGGTGGTGGCTACGGTCCGATGCCGGTATTCGCCCGTGATCGCCACAGTGCCGATCAGCGCAGGCGCGAAGAGGGCGACGCCAAGGAGACTCAAGACTCCGGACACGCCTGCGGCAGTGTCCAACCCAGGCATCGGCGGAGTCGCGTTCTCCGGCCCGGTCAGGGCGACGAGACCTATGAGCAGGCCACCGCACGCCACCGCGGCCACCATCGTCCACAGGGGCAGCCGGGTCCTGGTCAGCCGCACGACCTCACCTCGGATCGCGTTCTTCAGCTGTCGCATGCCATCTCCTCCTCGATCATGCTCAGGTAGGCCTCCTCGAGTGAGGCGTGGTCACCGGTGAAGTCGCTCAAGGAACCGGACCAGAGCGTGCGGCCACCCTCGATGAGCACCAGATCGTCGATGACCTGCTGCAGCTCGGTGAGCACATGACTGGAAACCAGCACCGTCCCGCCGGCATCGGCGAAGGCTCGCACCAGACGTCGCAGCCAGACGATGCCCGAGGGGTCCAGCCCGTTGGTCGGCTCATCGAGGATCAGCCCGGATGGCTGCCCCAACAGGGCCGTCGCCAACGCCAGCCGCTGGCGCATCCCGGTCGAGAAGCCGCGGACTCGTCGACGCGACACGGAGCGCAAGCCGGTCTCCTCGAGCACTTGCTCGACCCGGTCGCCGGGCACACCGATCAGGGCGGCCTGAGTCTGCAGGTGCCCCCGAGCGGTCATCCCCGGATGGGCGCCGGCCAGGTCGCCGACGACGCCCAGCACTCGGGACGGACAGCTCAACGCGGTGTAGGGCACCTCATCGATCGTCGCCGTCCCCTGATCCGCACGTGCAAGTCCGGTGAGGATGCGCAAGGTCGTGCTCTTGCCCGCGCCGTTGGGCCCGATGAAGCCGGTCACCCGTCCGGGCCGGGCGACCAGATCGACCCGGGTCAGCGCCGGCACCGGCCCGAAGGACTTGGCCAGACTCTCGGTCTTCAGAGTCGGGCCGGACAGGACCCCACTCCCCTCCGCCGCTACGCCCACGGCCGCGACAGCACTCATGGCCGAGCCAGAGCGTCGAGCTCCGACGCCAGCTCGGCGGCCTCCGGAGCACTGACCAGCAGCTCGTCGAAGCCAGCACCGACCTCCCGGTCGCGCAACCGGATCCGCAGCAGCGGCAGCCCACGCGTCATCGAGACCAGCCTGCGGGTGCCATCGGGGTGTCGAAAGGTGCCCAGCTTGCGTAGACCGGAGATCACCAGGCCGGTACGCCAGCCCAAGACCTCAGAGCTCCAGTCCGGCAGCACCTCCACCGAGTCGACGGCGCTGACGGCGACGGAGTAGCCCCCGCGGCCCGCCATCAGCCGCTCCCAGCCGGGAAAGGTGAGCGCGAGCAGGCCGTCTTGGACGTTGAGAGTGGTCATCTCATCTCCTAGAATATGATCAGATCAGGAACATTCTAAGAATGAGAATAATGGGAGTCACATGCCGTCGCAAGGCAATATCTCCGAGGTCGTCGCGCACCCCGTACGACTGCGGGTTCTGCAGGCAGTGGGTGGTCGCGACCTGACCACCGCCCAGCTCCGGGAACTGCTGACCGATGTCCCCCAGGCAACGCTGTACCGACACGTCGCCACCCTCGTCGAGGCCGGCTTCCTCGCCGTGGCGTCGGAGCGGCGGGTGCGGGGCACGACCGAGCGCACCTACACGCTGGGCGAGCGGATGGCTCACGTCGAGCAGGCCGAGCTGGCGACGCTCTCCGACGATCAGATCCGAGCCGGCTTCCTCGCGTTCATCGGCGAGCTGCTCCGTACGTTCGAGGGCTCACTCGCGCTCGGCGAGGTCACCCGCAGCCACCTCGGGTTCGGCACCGGCGCGCTGTACGTCGACGAGGAGGACCTCGCGCGGATCCAGCAAGGATTCAACGAGCTCATCGCCCCGTACGCCGGCGAGGCGGCCGGGAAGCAACGGGTGATGCTGTCTACCGCGCTCCTGCCCACCGAGTAGTGCTGTACGTCCCAGTGACACCAGGCCTCAGCTGACGACCTTCAGGTCGCGCTCGGTGTTGTTCAGACGTCTGCCGCCCTCGTCGGTGACCGTGACGATGTCCTCGATACGGACCCCGAACTCCCCGGGGAGGTAGATCCCGGGCTCGACGGAGAAGCACATCCCAGGCACCAGCGGCCGCTCCTCGCCCTCGATCATGTACGGCGGTTCGTGCGTCGTGGTGCCGATGCCGTGCCCGGTGCGGTGGATGAACCGCTCGCCGTACCCCGCGTCCGTGATCACCTCTCGAGCGGCGCGGTCGATCTCCTGGCAGGCAACACCTGGGCGGACCGCTTCGACTCCTGCCTGCTGCGCCGCGCGGACGACCTCGTGGACCTCGCGGACCAGAGCGGAAGGTTCGCCCACGCAGACCGTGCGGCTGGTGTCCGAGCCGTAGCCGTACATCAGGCCACCGAAGTCGAGGACGATCGCATCGCCGACCTCGATGGTGCGGTCGCCGGCCTCGTGGTGAGGGTTGGCGCCGTTGGGGCCCGAGCCGACCACCGTGAAGTCGACCTGCTCGTGCCCGAACTCCCGAAGCAGGCGGGCCAGGTCGGCAGCCACGTCCGTCTCCTTCCGGCCGGCGAACCGGACTCCGAGGATCTGCTCGTAGACCGCGTCCGCGGCGGCCCCAGCGGCAGCCAGCCGGGCGAGCTCCTTGGCATCCTTCACCGCTCGCAGCGTGGGGAGGGCCTGCGTCAGCGACCGGTAGGAGGACTCGGGCAGCGCGTCCTGCAGTCCGAGCAGGTGCATCGCCCAGGCGGAGTCGGCGATTCCCATCGTTGCGTGGGCGGGGATCAAGGTGCTGGCGCGCGCGAACGGATCCTCGCCGTCCACCCAGTCGACGATCGAGAGGCCCGGTGCGCCCATGGCACTCTCGGCGTCCGGCCGCTCCAGAGTCGGCACCAGCAGCGTCGGCTGCCGGCCGGGAGCGAGCGCGAGCACCGTCAACCTCTCGGTGATGGCCGTGGGCTGGTAGCCGGTGAGCCATACCAGGTCAGGACCGGGCGTCACGAGGAGCCCGTCCAGCCCCGCCTCAGTCGCGTCGGCGACGGCACGGGCCATCCGGGCCTCGTAGTCCTCGTACTTGATCGGCACTGGTGACTGCGTCGTGGTCATCGTGTCCTCCTGGTACGGACGATAACCACAGAGGCCGAGGCACGAATCATCCGTTCAGGATGATCCAGCCGCGCGAGCGTCATTCCTAATCTGAGCCATCAGCTGCCGTCGCTTTTCGCAAGGAGTGATGAGGATGTCCAGATCTCGCAGGATCCCCGCCCCGCTGCGGTGGTCACCATGAGCGCAGGGGACGCAGCAGCGGACCTGGCGACGCGAGCCAAGATTCCGCCTACCGCCTGGATCTCGTGGGTGGCACTGGCGATGATGACCACGAGCTCGGTCGCCAGCCTGCGGGCGGCGCCGACGATGGCGGTCTACGGCCTGGCCTGCGTGTTCTTGTACCTGCTCCCCGCCATCGTGTTCCTGCTGCCGACCTCACTGGTCTCCGCGGAGCTCGCATCAGGGTGGGAAGGCGGAATCTACAAGTGGGTCTCGGAGGGGATCTCCAAGCCGATGGGCTTCCTGGCGGTGTGGTGCCAGTTCGCCATGACGATCTTCTACTACCCGAGTCTGCTGGGGTTCGTGGCGAGCACCCTCGCGTACGTGTTCAACCCAGAGCTGGCCAGCAGCGGGGTGTGGACCGCGTGCGTGATCATCGTCGTGTACTGGTCCGGTGTCTGGATCTCCTCACGGGGCACCAAGGGAGTCGCGGGTCTCGCCAGCGGCGGCCTGATCATCGGAACCTTGATCCCCGGCGTCGTGCTGATCCTTCTCGGCATGGTCTTCCTCGGGCAGGGCAACGAGTCCGCGGCACCGATGACCTCCGAGAACATCTTCCCGGTGTGGGCCGGGCTCTCGAGCCTCGTGCTCATCGTCAACAACTTCCTCTCCTACTCGGGCATGGAGATGAACGCGGTTCACGTGTCCTCGCTGAAGAACCCGGGCAAGGAGTTCCCGAAGTCGATGTTCCTGGCCATGGGCCTGGTCCTCGCGATCTTCATCCTCCCGGCACTGGCGATCAGTTGGATCGTGCCCGCTGAGGAGCTGTCCCTCACTGCTGGTGTGATGCAGGCCTTCGACGCGGTCTTCGCGAACTTCGGCTGGCAGTGGCTGACCCCGATCGTGGGCATCATGCTGGTCACCGCCTCCCTCGGCGGCATGCTGACCTGGCTCGCTGGGCCCTCGAAGGGCCTGCTGCTGATCTCACGCCAAGAGGGTTACCTCCCGCCCTTCCTGCAGAAGCTCAACAAGAACGGTGTCCAGCAGAACATCCTGGTCGTCCAGGGGCTGGTCACCACCGTGATCGGCCTGGCCTACGCACTGATCCCGGACGTGTCCAGCGCGTACTGGGTCTTCTCCGTGATCACCACCCAGGTCTACCTGATCATGTACCTGCTGATGTTCGTGGCGGCGATCCAGCTACGCCGGAAACACCCGGACCATCCGCGCGGCTATCGCGCACCGATGCTGGTCGGGATGTGCGGCATCGGCTTCGCGGCCTCCCTTGCCGCCCTGCTAGTCGGCTTCATCCCGCCATCGCAGTTCTCGGCCGGAAACTCCGGTCTCTACTTCGCCATCGTCGGCGGCGGCGCACTCGGACTCGGGCTCCTCGTGCCGTTCCTGTTCTACCGGTTCCGCAAGCCCTCGTGGAAGCAGCCTGAGCCGCAGGAGGTGAACCCGTCATGAGCACCCCGACGGAAACGCAGAGCACGCGCGAACGCAGCTGGATCTACATCACCGCCTTGGTCGTCCTCGGCGTCCTCGTCGTCGCCGGGCTGATCGCCTTCAGCTCGGCCCGAGAGACCCGCAACGCCGAGGAGAAGGCCGACGAGCTGATCGCGGCCCTCGAGGACGCGGGCGCTCGCACCCCGGACAGGGACCAGATCGTGCGGGTTCTGGGAGAGGACGGTGGGGCGACCTGCGAGAACCCGAACGACGCACTGAGTCGCGCCATCCTGCTGTCGCAGCTCTCGAACGGGGCGACCGGCCCCGGGGCTCGCCCGGTGGTCGCCGACAGCCGGGTCTTCCAGGGCCAGAAGCTGATCATCGAGATCTACTGCCCCGACGAGCTGGACGACTTCAACGAGTTCGTCGACGACCTCGAGACCGATGACGTGGCGGGTGAGTGAGACATGGATCTGAGGAGCCGCATCGCCGAGCTCATGCCCCAGGCGCGGGAGGAGCTTGCCGAGCTGGTCGCCATCAAGTCGGTCGCCGACCCGCGCCAGTTCCCGCCCGAGGAGTGCCACCGTGCCGCGCAGTGGGTGCTCGACCACTTCGCAGCTCTCGGATTCGACGATGCCCGGCTGGCGGAGACCGCGGACGGCAGCAACGCCGTCGTGGGCTCTCGACAGTGCACACGACCGGATGCGCCCACGGTGCTGCTGTACGCCCACTACGACGTGCAACCACCCCTCGACGACGCCGCCTGGCAGACACCGCCGTTCGAGCTGGTCGAGAAGGACGGGCGCTGGTACGGCCGCGGGACGGCGGACTGCAAGGGCAACATCCTCATGCACCTCCTGGCGCTGCGGGCCTTGGGACAGGACGTACCGGTGAACCTCAAGCTGGTCGTGGAAGGGTCAGAGGAGCAGGGCACCGGGGGCCTGGAGGCGTTCGTGGTCGACAACGCGGACCTGCTCCGCGCCGACACGATCCTGGTCTGCGACACCGGAAACGCGGCCGTCGGCCAGCCGGCGGCAACCGTCAGCCTGCGTGGCATGGTCAACGTGGTCGTATCGGTGGAGGCGCTGACCTCGGAGGTGCACTCCGGCATGTTCGGCGGTGCGGCTCCGGACGCCCTCGCCGCCCTGATCGCGATGCTGGCCAGCATGCGGGATGCAGCCGGCAACACCACCGTCGAGGGGCTCGACAACACCCGACGCTGGGAGGGCCAGCCGTACCCGCCCGAGCAGTTCCGCAGCGACGCCGGACTGCTTGACGGAGTCCAGCTGCTCGGTGACGGCTCGGTCTCGGACATGTTGTGGGCCCGGCCGGCGGTCACGGTGCTCGGCATCGACTGCCCACCCGTGGTCGGCTCGGCGGCGGCGATCGTGCCGAAGGCCGCGGCCCGGCTGAACCTCCGCATCCCACCCGGGCTCGCGCCGGACGTGGCACTGAAGGCGCTCGAAGCGCACCTCCGCCTGACCGCGCCCTGGGGTGTCCACGTCACCATCGAGGTGGAAGCCACCGGCTCGCCGTTCCGGGCCACCACCGACGGACCGGCCTACCAGGCAATGGGCAAGGCGATGCTCGAAGCGTACGAGAAGCCGATGGCGAGCCTCGGGCAGGGCGGCTCGATCCCGTTGTGCAACGTGTTCACCGACACCTACCCCGACGCAGAGATCATCCTGATGGGTGTGGAGGAACCGCAGGCACTGATCCACGCGCCGAACGAGAGCGTGGATCCGCGCGAGATCTCGTCCATGGCACTGACCGAGGCGCTGTTCCTGCAGCGCTACGCCGCCATGACGACCTGACCGACCTGAATCCTCATCTGAAATTCGCGCGGCGCCCTTAGGCTGAGCGACGTGGACCTTCCTGTGATGCCGCCGATCCTGCCGATGCTCGCGAAGCCCGCGAAGGGCGTGCCGACCGACGGTGGCTATGCGTTCGAGCCGAAGTGGGACGGGTTCCGGTGCATCGTGTTCAAGGACGGGGACGAGGTGGAGCTGGCGTCGCGGAACACCAAGCCGCTGACGCGCTACTTCCCCGAGGTGGCCGAGGCGCTGCGGAAGGCGCTGCCGGAGAAGATCGTGCTCGACGGGGAGATCTTCGTGGCGATCGGGGACCGGCTGGAGTTCGAGGTGCTGCAGCAGCGGATCCACCCGGCGGCGTCGCGGATCACCCTGTTGGCGGAGGAGACGCCCGCTGCGTACGCGGCCTTCGATCTGCTCGCACTGGGCGAGAGATCGTTCCTCGACGAACCGCTGACAGAGCGGCGGACGGCGCTGGAGGACGTCTTCGCCAACGTGGCCTCGGACAACGTCCATCTGTGCACGACGACGACCGACCCCGAGGTCGCCCAGGACTGGTTCACCCGGTTCGAGGGCGCCGGACTGGACGGGGTGATGGCCAAGCCGCTGGACGCCCCCTACGTCCCCGACAAGCGGACCATGCTGAAGATCAAGCACTCGCGTACGGCTGATGTGGTCGTCGCCGGCTACCGCGAGCACAAGACCTCCACACCGGAGAACCCGCTGCTCGGGAGCCTGCTGCTGGGTCTGTACGCCCCCGGGGAGGACGGCCGGCCGGAGCTGCAGCACATCGGGGTCTCGGCGTCCTTCACGGCCGCGCGACGCGCCGAGCTGTGGCAGGAGCTGCAGGAGCTCGTCGTCCCGATCGAGGACCACCCGTGGGGCCGCTGGAGCGAGTGGCTGACCGCCAACCCCGACCGGGTGCCCGGCACCCAGAGCCGCTGGTCGCAGGGGAAGGACCTGTCCTTCACCCCGCTGCGCCCGGAGCGGGTGCTCGAGGTGGGCTATGACCACATGGAGGGACGCCGGTTCCGACACACTGCTCAGTTCAAGCGCTGGCGCCCCGACCGTGACCCGGAGTCGTGCGGCTATGAGCAGCTCGAGGAACCCGTGGCATACGAGCTGTCCGAAGTGCTCGGAGGAGCGTCTAAATCCGGCTAGGGTCGGAGCCATGAGCTACGACGTCGTTCTCCTTGTCGAGCAGGCAATCACCCTCGACGACGCGACCCGGGTCCACTCCCTCCACGAGGGAGTCGAGGACCCGGTCTACCACGTGCTGCTGCCCCTGGAGGACGCCGCCGCACGGATCGAGTCGGCGATGGGCACGCTCAGCGCGGCCGAATACCTCGGCTCGGCGATGATGATGAACGAGATCGACCTCGACGCGGTGCGCGAGGAGGCCAAGGACGAGGCCGAGAAGGCGCTCGAGCAGACCCTGAAGGTCCTGAAGACCTCCGGCGCGTCCGCCCACGGCGAGCTCGTCCAGGACCCGGTCAAGGCGCTGCGCGCCAAGGTCGCGGCCGTCGACGGCCGGGAGGCGATCATCATGACCCGCCCGCACGTGGTCGCCGAGTTCTTCCACGTCGACTGGACCCACCAGGCCCGCCGCCATCTCCATGTCCCGGTGCTGCACCTGATCGAGCACGAGAACTTCGACGAGCAGGCCGGCGAAGGCGAAGGAATCAGCGGCATGTGAGACGTTTCGTCCGCATGACAACCGAAAACCTCAGAAGTGACCGGCAACACACCAAAGGTTACCGCTCTGTTACCGGCTTCACGTGGCAGTTGTGGCTCGCATTCCCCTAGTATCTTGGGGTTCGCTGTTCCGGGGGGATCCAGCGACGAGGAAGTGCCTGCTCGTGCGATCGGGGGATCCGCGCTGAGCGGGCACTTCTGCTATCCATTCACTCCTTCCGTGCCTTCTTCAAGGCGCTGGTGCGCTGGTTCACCCAGTCCGACATCGTGTCGATGGCTGTCGCCAGGTCCTCAGCGCTCAGCGAGTCGCTGGTCGGCACCGTCTCGGCGAGCGTGCTGAGGGTCTCGGCGGCCGTGCCGTCGCCGTACACCTTGTCGAACAGGTCCCAGTACGCCTCGGTGTAGACGGGCTTCAGGTCCTCGGACGCCAGGAACCGTTCCTTGAGCGCGTTCCCACCTCGGATGCCACCGGCCTGCTGCGTACGCTCCGGGGCCACGCCTTCCTGCGCACCGCCCTGGTCCTCGGCCCCACGATTCCCGCCGCCGAACATGCCACCACCCATGCCAGCGCCCATGCCGGTCTCGTCGTCGGGTCCGAGCGTGGCGTCGCCCTGCATGGCGAGGTTGAGGTCCCAGGAGATCACCGAGAGTCTCTCGGACTCCAGGTCGTACCAGAGGTAGTAGTTCTGGCCCGGACCGCCCATGTCGTCGCCGTTGACGATCAGGTTCTGCATCGCCAGATAGCTCGCCAGCGAGTCCACGTCGACCCACTCGTCGAGGTCGGCGGCGAACTCCTCGTCGTCGGCTTCGTCCATCCACTTCAGGAAGTCGATGATCGGCTGCAGGGTGCCGTCGTCACTGGAGTTGATCTGCTTGAACTGGTCGCTGTAGGACGACTGGTCGTCGTCGACGTAGGCCAGCTGGGAGGACGCGTCCGCCTTGTAGAGATAGCCGGGCGAGTCGAACAGGTTGTTGGCCATGTTCTCGTCCGGGTGTGCGAGCAGCAGACGGGTCGTCGTGTCGCTGCCGTTGACCGAGTAGACGGCATACCCGTAGTCCTGGGTCGGCAGGTCGGCCGCCTTGGTCAGCGAGAGGGCCATCGCCTCATTGATGACCGGGCTGCCGGGGCGTACAGAGATCTCGGTCATGCCCTGGTAGGCACGGCCCTCGACGTTCTCGTTGAAGCTGAGCAGCAGCGGGAGCGAGGTCGGGTCGTCGGCGGAGGCCTGGGACATCGCGCCCATCCCGCCACCTCCCGGTCCCCCGGCCATCCCGCCTTCGGGCATCTCCATGCCCTCAGGAGGCTCCATGCCCTCGGGCATCTGCATGCCTTCGGGGAGCTCCATGCCCTCTGGGGGCTGCATGCCGCCCCGGCCGGGACCACCCTCGCCACCGGCTCCACCGGTGCCGCGCAGGCCCATCAGGGTCGAGTTTCCCTTGAGCCGCACCGCGACATCGTTGATGACGGTCCCGTCGATGGTCACCGTGGCGGTGACCCACTTCTTCTCGCCGTCCTTCTGGTAGCTCTCGACCATGTCGTCGTACTCGACATCTGTGATGTCGATAGAGACCTCGTGGTCGACGGAGGCGTCGAACAGGTCGACGGTGCCGGCGAGATCCTCGGTGATGTCGGCGGCGGCGATCTCGACATCGCCGGTGATGTAGGGCTTGATGCCCACGTCTTTGAGCGTGACCAGCAGCGCGAGGGAGAAGACGCCCAGGAGGGCGACGAGCTTCCAGTGCTGGCGCCAGGACCGCGGCAGCCGGTGCCGGAGGCGCTTGCGCGGCACCGGCTGCGGCGCGACGTCGTCGGGTTCGGCCATCACAGATCGGTCTGGTCGTAGCCCGTCAGCACGGTGACGCGCTGGCCGCTGTTGACCGCGGAGAGTGCCTGCAGCAGCTCACGCGAACTGCTGCCCTTCTTCAGCTGCGCGGTGTAGTAGAGCTCGATCAGCGCCCCGGAGCGTACGGACTCGGTCGAGACCAGCTCGAAGTCGGAGCAGTGCTGGATCATCAGGTCCTCGACGACCGCGGTGTACTCGGGCTCCGGCGGCACCTGGACCTTGACCACCTGACGCTGCACGTCGAGCTTGAACCAGTTGAACTTGTTCATCAGGACGAGCACGAGGCAGATCATCACCGTGGCCGCGATCGCGAGCAGGTAGAACCGGGTGCCGGTCGTCATCCCGATCGCCATCACCAGGAAGATGAAGCCGACGTCCCGGGTCTCCTTCACCGCGTTGCGGAACCGGATCACCGACAGCGCACCCACCAGCGCGAATGCCCGGGCGATGTTGGAACCGACCACCAGCATGATGAGCGAGACGACCATGCCCGCGAGCACCAGCGTCTGGACGTACGACTGGCTGTAGGAGACGTTCTTGTGGGTGGCCCGGTAGACGTAGCCGATGATCGCCGACAGCACGAACGACAGCGTGAGCGACGCCACGATGTCGAAGACGGTGAAGGTGGAGCTGAGATCTTGGAAATCGAGATTCATGAGAGCTTCCTGTGCAGTGATCGCTGAGGAGGTCAGCGAGAGGTGATGAGATCGGCGGACGGGGCGAGGACGTTCTCGGCCGAGCCGTAGCGTGAGCTCGGGGCGAGCGAGAAGGCCTCGACGGACTGGCAGTACTTCGAGATCCGGACCACCGACATGTCGAGCCGTGCGGTCAGGTCGGTCGCCCAGTAGGGCACCCGCTCGTTGGCCTTGAGCTCGACGATCGCCAGCTTCGGCGGGATCAGGAACCGGTTCTCCGCGCTGGAGGCGAAGTGGAAGTCGCGGTCGCGGCCGTGCACGCGGTGGTCGATGGTGACGCGCAGGCCGAGGTCGGCCTCGCGCCCGATGAACGCCTCACGCTGGTAGCCGGTGGTGACGATCGGACGCAGGTCGAGATTGCCGACCAGCGAGGTCACCTCGTTGACGAAGCCTCGCGAGGTGCCACTGACGTCGAGGTCGAGCTCCTCGCGCTCGTCGAGCCAGCGCCGCGCCTGCTGATAGGGCAGCGAGAGGCGGCGCTTCTGGGTCACCCGGTTCACGCGCTGCTTGATCTCGACGTGGACCGGGGTGTCCTCGGCGCAGCTCGCCGGCTTGCCGTAGAGCCGCATCCGGAGCTTGCGGCGGAACCGGAGCCCTTCGATCTTCTCCCAGTAGAACCGCAGATCCGCGGTGTCGTAGTAGACCGACGTCACCGGGTAGCCGCCCAGCGGCGAGTACGGGTCGGCCTCCATCCGGGCCTCGAGCTCCTCGCGCAGCTGGGCGACCTTCAGCTCGTCGATCAGATACTTGATCTCGTAGCGGTTGAAGGCGTGCAACCGGCTCGCGGTCTCCGCATAGCCGGTGGGCTGCGTCGGAGCATCCTCGGCTTCCATCTCATCGTGGTTGACGCCTCGGCGTCGACTCAACCAACCCATTCAGTTCTTCCTCCCGGGAGAGTCACTCATGCGACTCCGGGAGTTCACCGGTCATTCATGTCCTCGGGCTGTGCCGAACCCGTGATGAGCCTGTCAACGAGTCGGCGAGGGGCCGATCACTCGATGCGGTTGCCCTCCTCGTCCCAATGGGACGCGACCTTCTTGCTCGGCTGCACCCGCGGCGGCTCCCCCGGCATCTTCGGGTAGTCCGGCGGGAAGTTGAGCTCGCCCCCGGGCAGCTTCTCCCACAGCTCGAGCAGAGGCGTGAGGTCGTACGCCTCGTCGTCGATCTGCGCCCAGCGGTCGCCGTCGGCGAGGAGGTCGGGGACGGTGAAGAGGTTGAGCTCGCGCGGGTCCTTCAGGTCGGCCAGCTCGTCCCAGGTGAGCGGCGTGGAGACCGGGGCACCGGGCTTGGGGCGCAGTGAGTAGGCGCTCGCGATGGTCCGATCTCGGTTGTTCTGGTTGAAGTCGACGAAGATGCGCTCCCCGCGCTCCTCCTTCCACCACGCGGTGGTCACTCCTCCGTCACGACGCTCCAGCTCACGGCCGAACCCGATCGCGGCGTGACGCAGGTCCTCGAAGGTCCACTCCGGTCGGATGCGTACGTAGATGTGTACGCCACGGTTGCCGCTGGTCTTCGCGAAACCGCGCAGGCCAAGCTCCTCGAGCGTCTCCCGGGCGACGTCGGCGACCCGCAACACGTCGGCGAAGTCGGTGCCCGGCTGGGGGTCGAGGTCGATGCGCAGCTCGTCGGGGTGGTCGACATCTGCGCTGCGGACGGGCCAGGGGTGGAAGGTGAGCGCGCCCATCTGGGCACACCAGACCGGGATCGCCGGCTCGGTGGGGCAGATCTCTCGCGCCTTACGCCCGCTCGGGAAGGTGATCTCGACCTCCTCGAGATAGTCGGGGGCACCCTTGGGCGTGCGCTTCTGGTAGAAGCCGTCACCCTCCTTGTCGGTGGGCCCGGTGGCCAGCTTCATGCCCTCGCGCCAGCCGTCGGGCCAGCGCTCCAGAGCGGTCGGGCGATCCCGCAGCGCCCGCATCAGCGGGTCGCCGACGGTCGCGAAGAACTCCGCGACCATCAGCTTGGTGACCTCGGGGGTGCGGTCGGTCGCCTCGTAGATCACCCGGTCGGGGCTGGAGATCCGTACCTCGCGCTCGCCTGCCTGCACGTGTGCCGCCGGTGTCTTCGCCATGGCGCCAACCTAGCCCGCTCCAAGCCCCTCCCCCAGCGAAATCGCCCCGACGACATCCGCAACTCACTGGCCAGTACGTCGCGAGACCGGCATGATCCGCTCCAACGTACGGCGAACGCCACGATCTCGGAGGACCCCCCACATGTCGACTCGAACCACGGCGCTGACCGCCGCCACGGCGGCTCTGGCCGCCGCCATCACCCTCGGCCTCACCGGCGCTCCCTCGACCGCGAGCACCAGCCCGGCTTGCGGGACCGTCGCCTCGCCCGACACCCGGGTGGAGCACACCCGGCTCACCGACCCGGCGGTGACCGACATCTTGGCCCGCTCCGGGTTCGACGACGTCGCCGGCGCGGTGAGGACGGGCGTCTGCGACGCCGGCAGCAGCAGGACCGCCACCGCTGCGGCACGGCTCGCCGGCCAGGCGCTGTGGCAGCGCGCGGTCGACCGGGTGCAGGGCCGCGGCGACGCCGGTGGCGACCTGCCGCGCAGCGACGACCGGCCGCTCTACTGGGCCCGGCTCGCGGGCGAGCTGGAGATCGCGCGAGTCGCTCCTGCGTACCGGACCTGGTCCGAGGACGCCCGGGCGAAGGTGCTGGCAGCCTTCGACCGGAGCTCGCGCGGGATCGAGTCGACCGCCTTCGCCCGCGGCGAGTCCGGCCGGTCACGGCAGGTGCTGGCCTCCGGCTTCGACCCGTTCACCCTCGATCGCAACATCCGCCAGTCGAACCCGTCCGGGGCGACGGCGCTGGCGATGGACGGGCGCGTCGTCCAGACGGCGAAGGGTCCCGCCGAGATCCAGACCATGGTGTTCCCGGTGCTGTGGGAGCCGTTCGCGCAGGGCACCGTCGAGCGCGCGTTCCTGCCACACCTGGTCCCCGGCAAGCGCGACGTGGACACCGCCATCACCATCAGCCAGGGCCGCGCGGGCCGTTTCGACCTGGAGGTCTGGAACGGCGCCCATCGCGGCACCTTCCCCGACAACGACCGCATCAGCGTCAACGAGACGATCCCGATTCCCGAGGACGTACCTCACGCCGACCCGCAGCCGCAGTGGACCCGGACCACGCTGCCGGTCGAGGCGATGAAGGCGGCCGTGCCCGGCACCTTCCCGGTCAACATCAACCGGATCATCACCGAGATCCCGGCCGGATCGACCGCACCGGTCACCCGGGAGGACCCGACGCCGGGCTCCACGGCGGTCGCCGGTGGCGGTGGTGATTACCTGTCCAACGAGTCGGCCTACCGCACCACCGCCCTCCGCGACGCTCTCCAGGCCGACACCAAGCAGGGTCACATCCACGTACCGGTCCTCGACGGGGACGCCAGCGGCGAACCGCTGGCCGGCATGCGGGCAGACATCGTGGCCCAGACTCTCGATCTCGTGGCGGCTGCGGCGACGAGCTGATGCGAAAATGGCCTGAAGAAACCAGCCGTCTCCCGCACCGTTTTCATGCCCCCGGGCGTACTGAGGGCATGAAAACAGCAATGGTCAGGCCTATCTCGGGTGCGGCCCTTGTGATCAGCATCGTCAGCATCTTCGCCCTCGGCGCATGCGGCGGGTCGGACGGATCGGGCGGGTCCTCCGCCGACTCCGGCTCGGTCGAGTCGCTGGCTGATCAATCAGCCGGGAAGGCGGCAGCTCCGGAGATGGCCGCGGAGGACGCGGACGCGGCGGCCCCGAAGCAGGCCGTCACGAAGGCGTCGATCATCTCCACCGGCTCGGTCGCACTCGACGCGAAGGACGTCGGAAAGACCCGAACGCAGGTGCAGCAGATCTCCGACAGGTACGCCGGCCAGGTCACCGAGCAGGAGACCAGTGACAGCGACGACGACGGACCGAGCTATGCCCGGATGGTCCTCCGGATCCCGTCGAAGTCGTTCGACGACGCGATGGCCGACCTCGAGGACACCGCCACCCTGGTCGACTCCAACACCACGACCACCGACGTCACCACCGAGGTCGTCGACACCGAGGTGCGGGTGAAGAACGCCCGGACGAGCATCGAGAGGATCCGTACGCTCCTCTCCCGTGCCGAGGCGATCGGTGATGTCATCGCGATCGAGTCCGAGCTCGCCCGACGCGAGGCCGACCTCAACTCGCTGCTCGCCCAGCAGGCGGCCCTCGAGGACCAGACCTCGCTGTCGACCATCACGGTCAACATCGACCGTGCCGGTCCCGGCGGCTCCTCCGACGACGACCCCGGGTTCCTGGCCGGGCTGAGCGCCGGCTGGGACGCCCTGGGCGACTCGGCCCGTGTCCTCGCGGTCGCCCTCGGCGCCATCATCCCGTGGACGCCGGTCATCCTGCTCCTCCTCGCCCCCGTCTGGCTCCTCTACCGACGTCGGAGGCAGGTGGCTGGGCCGATGGCTGGGCCGGTGCCGGCCACCGGGCCGGCGGAGGAATAACCGGTCGAGATCGGGGTGCTCTGGGGCGTACGTTCTGATCATGAGCGCGCTCGAGCACCCCGGCCTCGTCTTCCGCAGCCTCGACCCCCTCGACGGGGACGAGGCCCTGTTGAAGGGGTGGTACGAAGCGACGCGTCGTGGCTTCCACCAGTCCCGAGGCAACGACGACGGCATCGAGGTCTGGCGCGACCACACCCGCTCCGACTCGGTGACGCTGCTGGGGGCGTGGGCGGAGAGCTCGGAGTTCTCCTCGGCCACGATTCCGGTCGCGACGTTCTCGTCCTGGACGTCGCCGGTCAACGTGGGCGGCGGCGCCAGCCTGCCGACGCTGCTGATCAGCGACGTGACCGTCTCCCCGACCCACCGGCGCCAGGGCCTGTTGCGCAAGCTGATGACAGTCTCGCTGGCCGACGCGGTCGCCGCCGGCGTGCCGCTGGCTGCGCTGACCGTCTCGGAGGGGTCGATCTACGGCCGCTTCGGGTTCGGCACAGCCACCCATCTGCGCCAGGTCGAGGTCGACGTGACCGCGAAGTTCCGCTACCGCCCCGAGGTGCCTGAGGACGACGGTTCGGTGACCCTGGTCGAGCCGGCCGACGCCTGGAAGACGGTCGCCGAGATCTATGGCACCTTCCAGGAGCGCACCCGTGGATCAGTCACCCGGCCGCAGTTCTACGAGCCCTGGCTCTCCAGCGCGTACGACTTCGGCGGCGACTCGAAGGGCGAGTCGAAGCAGCGCGCCGTGCTGCACCTGGACGCCTCCGGCACGCCCGACGGCTACGCGATCTACAAGACCGCCGACGAGCGCAACGACGCCGGGCTGCGGATGGCGCGGGTCGTCGACCTGGTCGCGCTGACCCCGGCGGCCTACCTGCGGCTGTGGCGGTTCCTCGCCGACATCGACCTCGTCGAGCGGGTCGGCTGGCACCGGGCGCCGGTGCACGACCCGCTCTACTGGGCGCTCGCCGAGCCGTTCGCGGTCAAGAGCGCCGAGCTCGACGACATGCTGTGGATGCGCGTGCTCGATGTGCCGGCCTCTCTGCAGGCACGACCCTGGTACGCCACCGGCGAGGTCGTCATCGGCGTCGACGACCCGCTCGGACACGCTGCCGGGGCCTGGCGGGTCGCGGTGAGGGATGGCGTCGCGGAGGTCACTCCGACCGACGCCGCCCCGACCGTGGAGCTCTCCGCGGATACCCTCGGCGCCCTGTATCTCGGCGGCGTCGACGTACGCACCCTGGCGGCCGCCGGCCGGATCACCGGCTCGCCCGAGGCGATCGAGACCTGGGCGGCGATGGCCGACGGCGGCCCGCTGCCCTACTGCATCACCGGCTTCTGAGGGTCAGGGGCTCAGCCCTCAAGGGCGTCCGGGCTCGGCACCGATCAGGCTGATCCGGTCGCCGCGAAAGTGGTAGTGGTGCATCGCGTCCAACCTCGGTGCGTACGCGTGCAGGCTGATCGCGGGGCGCGAGCCGACGTTGCGTACGTCATGGACGTGGCCGGCGTCGTGCGCCCGGGCGTCGCCGGGGCCGACATCGGCGATCTGCAGACCACCGAGCCAGTTGTGCTCGACCAGGCTGCCGGTGAGCACGGTGAAGGCGGTGGTCGCGGTGCCGTGGTCGTGGAAGCCGGTGCTGGCGCCCGGCGACCAGGCGATCAGCCAGACCTCGACCTCGTCGTCGCGGTGGAGCAGGTGGAACTCGCGCCCGGTCTCGGGCACCTGCACCCGCGCGAGCAGGTCGTCGTCGGCGTAGGTGCGGATGGCGTCCAGCAGGGGCTGTATGGCAAGGGCGGTCAAGGTGGCCTCCTCCAGAAGCGTCGTGGGCTTAAGTATAGTAGATGACTCGACATTGGCAATGGAGTTGTGCTCCCACCCCAGACGTACCATTTGAGCCATGGGTTACAACGTGGAGAAGTCCGACGAGGAGTGGCGCGCAGAGCTGTCGCCCGAGGAGTACGCGGTGCTGCGCCAGTCAGGCACCGAGCGGGCGTTCACGGGTGAATACACCGACACCGAGACCAAGGGCGTCTACTCGTGCAAGGCCTGCAAGGCCAAGCTGTTCGAGTCCGACACCAAGTTCCACTCCGGCTGCGGCTGGCCGTCGTTCTACCAGCCGATCAGCGACACGATCGAATACATCGAGGACAAGACGCACGGGATGGACCGGGTGGAGGTCCGCTGCGCCAACTGCGGCTCTCACCTCGGCCACGTCTTCCCCGACGGCTACGGCACCCCGACCGGCGACCGGTTCTGCATCAACTCGATCTCGATCGCGCTGGAGCCTGCGGACCAGGCCTGACCCGGCTAGCGTTGCGCCGTGACTGTGCGGATCGCGATGTGGTCAGGACCGAGAAACCTATCCACGGCGTTGATGCGCTCGTTCGAGAACCGGCCGGACTGCACGGTCCTCGACGAGCCGCTGTACGCCGCCTACCTCGCGGCCACGGGCCTCGATCATCCGGGCCGTGACGACGTGCTCGCCTCCCAGCCGAACGACTGGCGGGTGGTGGCCAAGGAGATCACGTCCGGGCCGGTCGGCTCGGCGGTGCATTACCAGAAGCACATGACCCATCACCTGCTCCCGGAGATGGACCACGGCGCCTTCGCCGGGCTCTCGCACGCGTTCCTGGTCCGGGACCCGGAGCGGGTGCTGACCTCGTACGCCAAGGTCCGCGAGGAGCCGACGCTGGAGGACCTCGGGCTGCCGCAGCAGGTGGCGCTCTTCGAGGAGTTCGGCGGGCCGGTGGTCGATGCCGCCTCGATCCTGGCCTCACCGCGGGCGGCTCTCGCCGGGCTGTGCGAGGCGCTGGGGATCGGCTTCGAGGAGGCGATGCTGTCGTGGCCGGCCGGCCGGCGCGACTCCGACGGGGTGTGGGCCCCGCACTGGTACTCCGGGGTGTGGGCCTCGACCGGGTTCGCCGCCTCCTCCCCCGGCGCCGACGACCCGCTGCCCGCGCGCCTGGCGCCGCTGCTGGAGCGCTGCCTGCCCTACTACGATCGCCTCGCCCCCTATGTCATGAAAGTCGACTGATGCTGCAGACCTACGACCCCCGCAACGACCACCTCCAGGTCTGGATCAACGGTGAGCTCAGCCACCGGCTGGAGGCGCGGATCTCGCCGTTCGACTCGCTCGCCCAGGGCGGCGACGGCGTCTGGGAGGGCCTGCGGCTCACCCAGGGACGCATCTTCAAGCTCGACGAGCACCTGCAGCGGCTGCGACGCTCGGCGCGGGCACTCGCCTTCTCGGACATCCCGTCGGACGCGTTCATGACCGAGGCGATCCGGGAGTGCCTGGCTGCCAACGAGATGCGCGACGACGTCCACATCCGGCTCACGCTCTCGCGCGGGGTGAAGGTCACCTCCGGTATGGACCCGCGGCTCAACCAGTCCGGTCCGACCCTGATCGTGCTGGCCGAGTTCAAGTCACCGGTCTACGACGACTCGGGGATCACGCTGATCACCGCGGCCCAGCGCCGCCCGCGCGCCGACATGCTCGACCCGAAGATCCATCACAACAACCTGATCCCGTCGATCCTGGCCAAGGTCGAGGCCAACAACGCGGGCGCCGACGACGCGCTGATGCTGGACGACGCCGGCTTCATCGCCGAGACCAACGCCACCCACTTCTTCCACGTACGCGACGGCGTGCTGCGCACCTCGACGACCCGTGCGTGCCCCGAGGGCATCACCCGCGCCACCGTCCTCGACCTCGCGGCCGATCTGGGCCTGCGGGTGGACGTCGGCGACTTCTCGCTCACCGACGCCCACACCGCCGACGAGGCCTTCGTCACCGGCACGATGGGCGGGCTCACCCCGGTGGTCTCCCTCGACGGCCGGCCGATCGAGCGCGGGCCGATGACGCAGCAGCTCTCGAAGGCGTACGCCGACCTGCAGGCGACAACGGGGACGGTCGTCGCGGGCTGAGACTCAGGCGCCGACCGAGTCACGCCAGGCGACCAGGTCCTCGAGCGGCTTGAGGTCGTAGTCGGGGCCGCCGACTCCGTAGGTGAACAGCCTTGCACCGGCGTCGTAGAGCGGCTTGGCGGCCTCCGCGCTGTCCGCCGCGGTCGAGATCTCGATCTCGTTCACGTCGCGGCCGATCGCGTCGCAGTGGCCGGCGAGCACGCCGCGCTTGCGCTCCAGAGTCTCCACGTCGGAGAAGGAGTGCCAGATGTCGGCGTGCTTCGCGACGTACTTCAGGGTCTTCTTCTCCCCGCCGCCACCGATCATGACCGGGATCTTCCGGACGGGTGCGGGATTGAGCTCGGACCAGCGCTTCTCGATGCGCGGGAGCGCCTCGCCGAGCGCGTCGAGGCGCGAGCCGGCGGTGCCGAAGTCGTAGCCGTACTCGGTGTAGTCCCTCTCGAACCAGCCCGAGCCGATCCCGAAGACCAGCCGGCCATCGGAGATGTGGTCGACGGTGCGGGCCATGTCGGCGAGCAGCTCGGGGTTGCGGTAGGAGTTGCAGGTCACCAGGCAGCCGATCTCGGCGCGGGTGGTCTGCTCGGCCCAGGCCGCGAGCATGGTCCAGGCCTCGAAGTGCTTGCCGTCGGGCTCGCCGTAGAGCGGGTAGAAGTGGTCCCAGTTGAAGATGATGTCGACGCCGATCTCCTCCGCGCGGCGGGCGGCATCGCGGATCTGGGCGTAGTCGGCGTGCTGGGGCTGGATCTGGACTCCGATACGGATCGTCATGTGTCCAACCCTACGGAGTGCCTGGCTTCCGTCCCCGCGCGAATCGGCCCTATCGTTCGGCAGGCGGCGAATCGCGCCGTACGAGAGCTGAAGAGGGTGCGAGATGCGACTCGGCTGGGATCTGCACGATGACGGCAAGAACGTACGCGAAGGGGCGATCGTCAAGCCCGGGGAGCGGTTGAGCTGGCCCCGGACGATCGGCTTCGGCGGCCAGCACGTGGTCGCGATGTTCGGCGCCACGTTCCTGGTGCCGTTGCTGACCGGCTTCCCGCCGACCACGACGCTGTTCTTCTCCGGCATCGGCACGCTGCTGTTCCTGCTCATCACGCGCAACCGGCTGCCCAGCTACCTCGGCTCCTCGTTCGCCTTCATCGCGCCGATCGGTGCCGCGATGGGCGGCGGCGGGATGGGCGCTGCGCTTTTCGGCATCCTGGTCACTGGTGCCCTGCTCGCGCTGGTCGGTGTAGTCGTGATGGTCACCGGCACCGGGTGGATCGAGGCGCTGATGCCGCCGGTGGTGACCGGTGCGATCGTGGCGCTGATCGGCCTCAACCTGGCCTCGGCCGCGACCAACAACGTGGTCGGTGGCGACCCGGCCAACCCCGACAACGGTGCCGTGCTGGTCGCCGCGATCACCCTGGCGACCGTGCTCGTCGTCGCTGTCGCCTTCCGCGGCCTGATCGCCAGGCTCTCCATCCTGGTCGGCGTCGTCGTCGGCTACCTCGCCGCGCTGGTCATGGGCCAGATCGACACCTCGGCATTCCAGGAGGCCGCCTGGTTCGGGCTCCCCGACTTCTCCACCCCGACCGTGTCCTGGTCGGTGGTGCCCATGTTCCTGCCCGTCGTGCTCGTCCTCGTCGCCGAGAACGTCGGCCACGTACGCAGCGTCGCCCATCTCGCCGGTGACGACACCATCAACCGCGAGACCGGCCGGGCCCTGTTCGCCGACGGCCTCGCCACCACCATCGCCGGTGGCTTCGGCGGCTCGGCGACCACGACGTACGGCGAGAACATCGGCGTCATGACCGCGACCCGGGTCTTCTCGACCGCCGCCTACTGGGTCGCCGGCGTGGTGGCGATCCTGCTGTCGCTGTCTCCCAAGTTCGGGGCGCTCCTGAACACCGTCCCTGCCGGTGTGCTCGGCGGGATCACCGTCGCGCTCTACGGCCTGATCGGACTGATCGGCATCCGGATCTGGCTGGACAACCGGGTCGACTTCGCCGACCCGGTCAACCAGTTCACCGCCGCCGTCGCCCTGGTCATCGGCATCGGCAACCTGACCCTGACCTTCGGCGACCTCACCTTCACCGGCATCGCATTGGGCACCATCGCCGCGGTCGTGATCTACCACGGGATGAGCGCGCTCGCGCGACTCCGGAGGTAGTTGTGAAGCTGAGAGTGGTCTATGGGCCACTCTCAGCTTCACAACCTCCGCTGCAAGGCGGTGGGCTTGCTTCGATCGGTCGGCGTCGGTGAGAAGGCCGCGATCAGTTGCATCTCATGCTGGCGAGGATGTTGGCCCTGCAACTCCCCCAAACGTCCAGATCAGTACACACGTGCAGGCACGCCTTCGATCCCGTCCATCACATCGGCCCCGCCGATAGTCATCCCCATGGCTGCGGGAACACGCACACAGACAACTCTCCCATTCGCGAACTCGACTCTTATACCCGATGTCGTCGTACCGATGTCCTTTGAGTGGTCACCATACGTGTGAATCGACACCATCTCGACCGGGAGAAATTCATCGACCATGATGTTGGCTGCATCCAGATAGAGCGGCTCAATTGATGGTTCGTCTGATAGGTCCTTCGGTATGCCAAGCTCACGAGAGACCCTTGCGCACAATTGATCACCGTCATCGGCTGGCTCGATGATCAAGTACTTTTCGCCATCCCCGAATGCAATAAGTGACGGATAGGCGCGCACTTGCCGAGAGGGAAGGTCCGTGTCGATCAACCCGGGGATCATGACAGATTCGACCGCGAACTGGGCACCAATGAGTTCACCCAGTCTGTCCAAATTACGATCCACGCCTATCGAATCCTCACTAATCTGATGGCAGCATCTGAATGCCAAGATCCATCCCCGCACCGGACTCCAAGAGCGTAACAAACTCGCCACCCTCCCGAGTTACGAGCGTCACACCCTCACCCCTGTAGATTTCCATCGCTGGCTGACCCTTCTTGAGGGTCCCGAGCCCCTGGTGGGCCAGTCTCCCGTCATTAACGAGCCTCGAAAGATCGTTGAGGAATTCTTCACCGTCCTCCTTGAACTTCCTGTAGTTCTTGCCGGTGATGCTCTTCAGAAGGCCCTTGTGCCGGATGAAGTGGTCCTTGAAGTTCTTGCCCGCGGTGATCGTGCATCCCATGAGACCCAGCGGGTCGACCCATGTGACTGGATTGTGCACATAGGTGTTAGCATTCGGCGCTGCAGCCAAGCCGAGAGGGTCCTGGCTCAGGTAGCGACCCGAGTCCGGGTCGTAATAGCGATGATGGTTGTAGTACAGGCCGGTCTCGTCATCCGCGTACTGGCCTGCGAAGCGGAGCGGGGTCGCAGACGCATCGGATGACACGCCCCAAATCGTGCGGCGGGCGTGCCAGGCTAGGTCGCCGGTTGGAGTGACCAACTCAGAGGGCGCACCGGCTAGGTCGGTGACGATGGCGAAGAACCGGGCGTCGACCTCGTTCTGAGGCATCGCATCGAGCTCGACCTGAGCGAGAGGCTTGAAGCCCTGGTGAGCCCACGAGAGCGTTGAACCCTCCGATCCCCCCCTCACAGTGGTCTGCTCGATGAGGATCAAGCCGTCCCAAGCGAAACGGATCTCCTCGATGACCTCACCGGAATCGGCGTGGCAGCGCTTGGCGACGCGGCGGCCGAGGGCGTCGTAGAGGTAGGTCCAGCGGGCGCCGTCGGGAGTGCGTACGGCAATGAGGCGGTCGTTGGCGTCCCACTCGTAGAGCCAGGTGTCCGGTTTCTCGGACAGGCGGGTGCGGGTGTGGCGGACCAGGCGGCCCTGGGCGTCGTACGCGTAGCGGCTGCGGCCGGCGCGGGTGAGCAGGGTGCCGTCGTAGGCTCGACGCTCAGCGTCTCCGCCGCCCGTGGCGGAGCGGGTGATGTTGCCGAGCGGATCGTAGGCGTAGGTCTCGCTCACTGAGTCGTTCAGAGCGACCGAGGTGATCCGGTCGGCTAGGTCGAGCTCGAAACGGCGAGCGCCTGTGAGCTTGTCCTCGACGCCGATCAGACGACCGGCGGACTGGTATGCGTAGGTGCGCTCCTGGAGCACATCACCCGGCATGGACGCGGCATCGCGCTGAAGACGCTGGGTCAGGGGCTGACCGAGGAGGTCCCAGGTCTGCTCCAGGACGAGGTCGCCGGTGGTGCGCCGGGTCTCGCGACCCGACAGGTCGTGCTCGAAGGCGATCTCCTGGCCCGCGACGGTCATCCGCTCCGGCGCGAGGCTGGCACCGTAGGCCCACGTCGTCTCGACACCTGCGGGCGTCGTACGCCGCGTCGGACGGCCCAACGCGTCGTACTCCTTGACGACGCTGCGGCCGTTGACCGACTCCGTGAGCACGCGGCCCAGCGGGTCGCGCTCGATGACCAGGTCAACGCCTGGAGAGGTCGCGCGCAGAAGACGGCCGAGTGGGTCGTACGCCAGCGAGGTGGTCTGGTCGCCCGCCTGCTCGGTGACCACGTTACCGAGGGCGTCGTAGTCGTAGACCAGACGCTGACCTGCGCCGTTGGTCTGCTCGACCATCTGGCCGGCGGCGTCGTAGGCGTAGGTCAGGGTGCGGCCGTTGTAGTCCGTCTCGGCGGCGAGGCGGCCGGCCTCGTCGTAGTCGTAGCGCCAGGTCGCGCCCTGGGGGCTGGTGACGCTGGTCAGGCGCAGCTCGGGGTCGTAGGCGTACCGAGTCGTCAGGCCATCGGGCGCCAGAACCTCGGCAGGCATGTCGAAGTGGGTGAACCTGGTCATCGTGGTGCGACCGGCGGGGTCGGTGTAGGAGACCGGGTTGCCCTCACCGTCGTACGTCCAGGTCTCCCTCGAGCCGTCCGAAAGGACCCGCGAGGCGAGCTGACCGTCGACGGTCCAGGAGTAGGCGGTGCGCGCGCCCAGGACGTCGGTGCTGGCGACGACCCGGCCGAAGTGGTCACGCTCGAACTCCGCCCACCGACCGTCGGGCTCGACCACTCGCCGCGGCAGACCGGCGGCATCGGCCTCGATGGTGCGGACCCGACCAAGGGGGTCGGTGACCGAGGTCAGGTGACCGTGCTCGCCGTAGCCGAACTCGGTGGTCGCGCCGGTGGGGTCGGTGGCCGAGGTGCGCCGCCCGGCCTCGTCGTAGCCCAACGTCGTCACGGATCCGTCGGGCAGCACCTGGCGGGCCAGGCGCGGGCCTGCCGCGGTGTCGACCCACTCCATCGTGACCTGGCTGCCGTCCGGTCGGGTGACCTCCGTGAGGTTGCCGACCTCGTCGTAGACGAAGGTCGTGCGGCGGCCGAGCGGGTCGGTGCGCGCGAGCAACTGGTTCTGCCCGCTCCATTCCGAGCTGACGGCCCCGCCGAGCGGGTCGATCGCGGCGACGACCTGGAAGCGGGAGTTGATCTTGAAGGTCGTGGCGAGCTCGCGGGAGTCGGTGACCCGGGTCTCGCGCAGACCACTCGCGTTGGCCTCGCCGTACTCGAAGGTGTTGCGCATGACGCCGTCGGAGCCGCCCTGGCTGACACAACGGCCCTGCGCGTCGTACACATAGTCATAGGAGGTGCCGTTGCGGTCGACCCAGCGGGTCAGACGGTGCTGGTCGTAGGCGAACTCCAGCTCCTCGCCGGAACCGTTGACGACGCCGACCAGGTCACCGTTGGCGTCGTACCGGTAGCCCATCACCTGCACCGCATCAGCGCCGTCGGGACGGGTCACCGTCAGGCCAGTGACCCGGTATCCGTCGGTGGCCACTTGCACCCGATAACCGGCACTGTGGGTCACGTCCGTGGGCGCGCCATGCTCGTCACGGGCGAACCGGATCCAGTCTCCCGAGGCGTTCGTGATCGAGGTCAGCCAAGCGGTGCCGCCCGCACCTCCTGTGGCGGTGTAGTGCCGGGTCTCCCCGGTCGCGGCATCGAGCAGGCGGTGATCGCCGTCCTCGCTGACCTGCAGCCGCAACGTCCCACCCGCGATCGGCCGGGCGTCCTGGCCCACCGTCAGGTTCTTGAAGACGTGCGCTCTGGTGTCAACAGCCACCACGACAGCTGAACGCCGACCCACCACATCGGTGTGGACATCGATCCGCTCGTCGAACGTCGAGGACCACGAGGGGCCGAACCAATGACCATAGGTCCAGTCGCTCGAGTGCTTCCGGCTCAGGATCAGCGGGAGGTCACCCGGGAGCGTCAGGTCGTTCTGCTGAAGATAGACCGCGCCTGTGGCCACGTCGACCGGGTCACCACAACCCTGTTGGTCCCGGTCTCCGTTGCGTGAGGAGCCATCCGTGGTGGTGGCGTTCTGCGTGTTGCCGCCCGAACGGTCGGAGCCGGACCTCGCCATGTCGCTGTCCAGGTCGCGCCGGGCATCCGCGTGCTTCCGAATCCCGTCGGCGACGTCGTCAGCGTTCTTCTTCAGGGACTGTCCGACGTCGCCGAGAGTCTTGGTCGCCGCTTCCCGGAGCTCCTCGACGACATCATCCATCTTTCTGGCCATCGAAGTTCTCCTAGGACTCTGAGAAGGGCAGGGCGGACACTTCGGCTGCGAACGTGGCGCAGAGCTCGTACTGGTCGGCGCCACAGTCGCTGAGCGCCGTGGCGATCTGCTCCATCAGGTCGTAGCTGAGCTTGGTCGCCGCGGTCGCCTCGCCGTCGGTCACGATCGGAGCCTCCGCGATCGACATGGCGAGTTCGGTGATCGTTCCGGTCAGTGGCTCGGTCACCATGCTTGCGACCTCACCGATCACCCCTTCCATCGCGATGTCGGTGGCGATGTCGAGCGCCTTCTTCCGAGCGGCGATGATCGCTGCGTTGCCGACCACGCTGAGGCCACCCGTGACCACCGCGGTCGCGGCCGCTGCCGCGATCTGCGCCGCCGTGATCGTCAGCTCGGCGATCACCTTCATCTTCAGCGCGACGATCGCATCAGCTGCGATGTCGATCCCCGTTGCGACCCCGGGCAGTGCGTCGAGCAACCCATCCATGTTGGCCGTACGGTTATCGGTCCACGCCCTGATCAGCGCATTCACCGACTGTGCCGTGGCCCCGTCGCCGAGCTCGTTGACCCGGATCTCCAACTCGTCGAGCGTGCCGCGGAGGTCTGACTCCAGACCGCGCAGCAGCTGCGCGGCATCGCGGACCGCGTCTTCGTTGACGTTCGGCCACTCGTAGCCGAGCAGGTCGAGAACGAAGTCCAACTCCCCAGGGATGGTCATCCCCACGTCTCTGCCCTCCCAAGGTCACGTGGATGTCTCAGCAGACGTGACGGGATCGGCACACGAACCCGAGAACGGCCACCGCGACGGGAAAGGCTAGTGGAGTCGCACAGGGCCGGACAGCGAATTTCCGAGACCGTTCCGACCGATCAGGAATGCGTCAGGGAAGGCGGTCCAGGAGGTCGCCGATCTCGACGCGGGCACCGGTGTAGAACGGCACCTCCTCGCGTACGTGGCGGCGGGTCTCGGAGCCGCGGAGGTGGCGCATCAGGTCGACGATGCGGGAGAGGTCGTCGGCCTCGAAGGCCAGCATCCACTCGTAGTCACCGAGTGCGAAGGACGGGACCGTGTTGGCTCGCACATCGGGGTAGTCGCGTGCCATCTGGCCGTGCTCGGCGAGCAGGCGGCGGCGCTCCTTGTCGTCGAGGAGATACCACTCGTAGGAGCGGATGAACGGGTAGACCGCGACGTAGTCGTGGGTGCGCTCGTCGGCGAGGAACGCGGGCAGGTGGCTCCGGTTGAACTCGGCCGGGCGGTGCAGCGCCATCTGCGACCAGACCGGCACGAGCCGGCCGCCGAAGGCGGTGCGGCGCAGGCGGTGGTAGGCCGACTGGAGCTTGTCGGAGGACTCGGCGTGCAGCCAGAACATCACGTCGGCGTCGGCGCGCAGGCCGGCCACGTCGTAGGTGCCACGCACCACGATGTCCTCGCCGGCGAAGGCGGCGAAGAGCTCCTCGACCTCGACCGCCTCGGCCTTGCGGTCGGCGTCGCCGAGGGTCTCCTCGAGGGAGAAGACCGACCACATCGTGTAGCGGATGGTGTCGTTGAGCTCGTTGATCTTGGCTGCGTTGGACTTGATGTCGGCCTGCGGGTCGGTCATGCCCCCTATTTTGCGCTACCGCCGGTCGCCGATCCGCGCCGGGCTCCATCCTCCGGCCTCTATGGTGTGGGCATGCTGCCGCTGCGTACCCGCATCTTCGCCTTCCTCCAGGAGCGCCTGGTCAAGACACCGCTGAACGCCGAGGAGATGATCGCCCTGCGCGCCCAGCGCGAAGGGCTCCGCACCGGGCCGGTCACCGCGTTCCTCTTCGGCCGTCCCGCGGACGTCGAGATCAAGGAGACGTACGTCGACGGGCGCCGTTTCGCGATCTACACGCCTCCTGGCGTCGGCGAGGCCGCGCCGGTCGTCATCAACTTCCACGGCGGCGGCTGGTGTCTCGGGACACCGGAGCAGAGCGCGTGGGTCTCCTCGCACGTGGCCGCGGGGACCGGATCGATCGTGGTCGCGCCGTCCTACCGGCTGGCGCCGGAGCATCCGTTCCCGGCGGCCGTCGAGGACGCCTGGTCTGCTCTGGAATGGGTCGCGAAGAATGCTTCTGACCTGGGCGGGGACCCGTCCCGGATCGCAGTGATGGGCGACAGCGCCGGCGGCAACCTGGCGGCCGTGGTCTCGCTGATGGCGCGTGAAGCGGGCGGTCCCGCCATCCGCGCGCAGGTGCTGATCTATCCGGCGGTGGAGATGTACGAGAAGTTCCCCTCCGAGGCGGCCAACGCCAACGGGCCGGTGCTCACCTCGACGCAGATGAGCACCTTCGGGCACCTCTACATGGGCGAGCGATACGGGGACGAGTCCTGGCAGGCCTCTCCACTGCGTGCTGCGTCGCACGCCGACCTGCCGCCGGCCCACATCATCACCGCGCTGCACGATCCGATCCGCGACCACGGCACACGCTACGCCGAGGCCCTCCGTGCCGCCGGGACACCGGTCTCGCTCGTGGACTACGACACCGCGTTCCACGGGTTCGTGTCGCTGCCCGGGGTTGCCCCGGCGGCGTCCGAGGCGCTCGCGGGGATCATCGCCTTCCTCCGCTGAAGCATCAGCAGTTTTCTACGTTCGCTTAGGAGTTTGTTAACCCTCCGCGCCCAGCCGTGTTGTAGCGTTCCACTCGGGTGTTCGTCGCCAGGTTGTCTCGGGTCGTACGCCACCTCGGTCCCCCCATTCGCCTGCGACTGAGAGCGCTTTCGCGTCTCTCCTCGGCGAGCCTTGCGCACCTCGGAAAGGCGTAGCGACATGCCAGACGTCTCCATCAAGATCGACACCCTTGATCAGACGGTCAAGAAGCTGGATTCGATCATCGACGAGTTCGAGCACGCGGTCGGGAACTCCGACGCGCTCGAAGGCGCCATCGGGAACCCGTTCCGCCGAGGCGAGCTGCGCGGGCAGGCCGACGACTTCGAACAGCGCTGGGACATGAAGCGCAAGGATCTCAAGGACGAGCTCTCCGACGTGCGCGACCACATCAAAGGGGTCGTCGAGGGATTCCAGAACTGGGACAGCGAGACGGCTCTCCTGTTCCAGCAGAAATAGACGGATGGAGTGAGTCATGGATCAGTCACCGAAGGGTCGCGAGATCCAACCCCTCACCGGCGACTCGGCGGTGATCGTCGATCGCGGCAACAAGATCGAAGAGCTCGGCGAGCAGATGTCCGAGGCGGCCACCGTGCTCGAGCAGATCGCCACCGGAGAGCTGGCCGACGGCCAGATGCAGGGAAAGGCCGTCGCTGAGCTTCAGGACAAGATCGGGTCCTCCTACGAGACGTTGCGGGAGGCCAGCGAGCTGTACACGCCCGTCGGGCCGTTGATCGCTGCGTACGGCAAGAGTCTCGGCGAGATCCAGGCCAAGATGGGGCCGCTGGTCGAGTCCTGCACGGACAAGTGGACCACCTACGAGGGGCTTCCGGGAGACCGCGAGGAGGACGACGCCGAGGGGCAGGCGAAGAAGACCGCGTACGACGAATGGCAGGACGACGCGGAGAGCTGGGACGCCCAGTACGACACCTGGGAAGACGCCTATGACCTCGCCGTCAACGGCATCGGCAACGAGATGGCCGGCAGCATCAAGGACGGCTTCTGGGAGATCTTCGGCTTCCTCATCAACATTCTCGAGGCCATCGCCATGGTCTTCATGATCGCCGGGCTCTTCCTCGGTGGCATCGTCGCCGTCATCGGATTCGCCCTCGGCGCCTTGGTGCTGATCGGCAAGATCGTCCAGGCGTCAGCCGGCAAATGCGAGGTGACAGACGTGCTCTTGGCGGTTCTCGCGGTGCTCCCCTTCGGAAAGCTCGGCCAGATCGGGAAGGCTTGGACAGCGATGGGGAAGGGTGCCGCCTCCGGCGGGAAAACCGCCGGCGCGGCCGGACGAGGATACGGAAACTTTGCTCTGAAACGAGCGGCGCCGCTGAACCCACCTCCCGTGAACGTCACGTTCGGCGCCAAGTTCAAGACCGCACTCTCCATCTCCACCGGCTTCAGGGAGGTCCCCCGGACCAGGGCCGCTTGGATGGCCAACCCGTTCAAGCCCCCCAAGGACATTCCCGTGGGCATCATGAGCGGCTCCGACATCGCCACCGGGATGGCCATCTACGGGGGGATACGCACAGGGACCTGGGGCCAGAAGGTCGGGGCTGGCTTCGACGGGCTCAGCGGCCTGGGGAAGTGGGCAGGCGAGTGGTACGGCACCACCTCGACGAGCCAGGCACTGAACGAGCGGCGCACCAATGACCAGCAGAGCGCACAGCCCTCGGAGGGATGATGCCGGAGACATGGGAAGCTGAGATCGCCCAGCCATCGGAGCGATGGATCTGGGTCCCGAACGCGGGCGAGCTCGACGCCGCGGGTGCGGAGAGGTGGGTCGAGGACGTGCTCGCCTCGCTCCGCGACACCTGGGACGGCGAGTGGACCGACGAGGTCGACCCCGGCGCGCGTGCCCTGCTCGCCCACCATCTCGCCGGCGACCTCCACCCCGGGACGCTGGCCTCGATGCTCCACTGGCCGCTGCCCGCGCCCGTCGTCAGCCGGGTGCGGGTCGTACTCGGAGGCGGCGAGCCGACCTCGCCCGAGGAGTGGCGGCAGCAGGGCTTCGACGTCGATGAGTACGCAGGGGCCGCTCTCGGTCCCGGACTGAGATGTCTCGCGTCCAGGACCGGAGAGATCGACGGTGAGACCGTCGAGTTCCTCACCGGCATCTTCGTCTTCTCGACGCAGGAGATCAGCGTGATGGTCGTGGTCGAGGCAGGCGCACCCGAGATCTTCGGTCTCACCATCGCGGACATGCCGCTCTTCCTCGCCGAGCTCGAGGTCGTACGCCCTGATGGCACCCCGTTCTCGGCAGAGCCGGTCCCCGGCATGTCGAGCGACCCGTTCGACGTCTGGGAGGACTCGTCCTTTGTCTGAGGCAGCACCCGCCCCGCAGTCCTCGCTACGCGAGCTGCTCGGCGGCACCAAGGAGCCGGAGTTCGAGCTGAGGCTCCTCCCCGGCTGGGAACGTCACTCCCCGGACGAGGTCGACCGGGCCGCGATGGACGCGGCGTTGAAGAAGCGCTTCATGAGCATCAACAGGCCCGAGCTCCACGCCTCCATGCGGGTGCAGCTCGATCAGGCGTACGCGCTCATGAAGCAGCATCAGGTCAAGGCCTACTTCGCCGCCACCGCCGAGACCGACAGCCTCGCCATCATTCCCGGCGCGATCGTCGCGACGACGTTCCACGCCCACAGCGGCGGGACCCTCGACACCCACGTCGCCGCGATCATCCGCGACCACGGCGCCAAGCCGTTGTTCGGCGACAAGCGGTTCATCAGGTACGAGCGCGAGTCGACCAAGACCGCCCAGGGCGACGAGCCGGTGGTCGCGACGACGATCGTCTACATGACCCCCGTCCCCGGCTCGAAGCGGCGACGGGGGCTCCAGCTGACCGCGACGATCGCCCGCCCGTTGGACATGGCCGCGACCGACGAGAAGTTCCTGGCGTGGAAGCTGGCGCTGGACGTCTGTGTCTCGACGCTGCGGTGGGTGCCGGCCTGAGGATCAGCTGATGTCCGCGGCGGCGCGGTGGGCCGAGGCGATCGTGGCCGGGATCCCGACACCATCGTAGGAGGCCCCGGCGAGGGCGAGACCGGGCACGCCGCGGAGTCCTTGCCGGATCCGGGCGACCCGGTCGAGATGCCCGACGGAATACTGCGGGAGCGCGTCGGTCCAACGCTGGACGTGCACGTCGGACGGCTTCGCGGTGATGCCGGCGATCTCGGCCAGGGCCGCCAGGGAGTCGGCGACGAGCCGGTCGTCGTCGTCCGAGGGTGGCTCGCCGTGGCGCCCGATGGACGTACGCAGGTAGTTGCCGCGCTCCCCCACCCAGGCCCACTTGGCGAACGAGAAGGTGGAGGCCTTGATCGCGCACTCCTCGACGGGCGGGACGAGGAATCCGGACCTGCCGGCCAGCTCCGCGGGGAGCTCGGGGAAGGCGAAGGTGACCACGGCGACGCTCGCGGTCTCGATCCCGGACAGCTCGCGCGCGACCGCCGGAGCGGTCGAACGGAGCAGCCTCGCGGCCACCGGCGCGGGGGTCGCGACCACCACGGCATCGGCGGCCTCCACGTCGCCGCCGCTCTCGATCAGGAAGCCCTGCGGCGTACGCGTGACCGCGTCGACCGGGGCGTTGAGCCGGACGTCCAGCCCCTCGGCGAGAGTCGCGGGCAACCGAGACATACCGCCGTCGATCCCGGCGAACACCGGGACCATCGAGCTCGGGAGCGCGGCCGCGGCTTCCAGCAGCGACCCCTTCTCGGCCAGCATGAACAGCTGCGGGGCAGCCGCCTTCACCGAGATCGCACGGGCGTGGCCGGCGTAGACCCCCGCGAGCAACGGGTCCGCCAGCAGGTCGGCGGTCTCGTCCCCGAAGCGGGACGCGATGAGGTCACCGACCGAGATGTCCTCGTCCGTCTTCGCAGGTGGGAGCGTGGGTTCGCGGCGTACGACTTCCAGGGTCTCCTTCGAGAGCAGACCCGAGGACTCCAGCGCGGCCAGGTCGAGGGGTACGCCCATGATGGACCGCGGGATCGGCCGCAGCGCACCGCGCGACCAGATCGACGACTTGGCATCCGTCGGGTGCACGACCTCGAGGCCGATCTCCCGGGCGAGGGACACGCCCTCCGGCCGGCGGTTGAGCATCGCCTCGGCGCCGACGTCGACCGTCTGTCCGGCCACGGACTCCCCGCGGATCTTTCCGCCGACCCGGTCGGAGGCCTCCAGCACGGAGACCCGGTGGCCCTTCAGGGACAGATCGCGGGCCGCGGTCAGCCCGGCGATCCCTGCTCCGACGACGATGACACGCACAGGAGAAGTCTCCCATCCGTCCCTGAGGCGATGCTGACGAGGTGGGCTGGTCAGGTGAGCTGCTCGACCGCTTGCTTGGCCTCGGCCAGCCCGGCGCCGGTCGCCTCCCGATAGACCTTGATCGCCTCGATCTTCTTGCCCGCGCGCACCAGCGCCACGACCTCGTCCTGCCGTGGCAGCGGCGGCTCCTCCACCCCAGCGTGCTTCAGGAGCAGGTCGACCTTGTCCTCGAGCCTGTTCATCCGGCGAGTGAGCTCCGCTCGGGTTCTGCTCGCCGACGACTCGATCACGAAGTAGAGCAGGATCAGACCGCCGAGGGCTACGACTCCGAAGGTATCCACAGCCGAACCCTAGTGCCGAGGCCTCGGCGGGGAGGGGTCAGCTGGCCAGCCTTCCGAAGTTGGAGCGGTGGAAGACGAGGGGCTGGCCGGCGCCGTGGTCGGCGGCGTGGAGCTGGAGGAGTACGACGATGTGGTCGCCGGCCTCGACCTCGCGGTAGACGGTGCAGTCGAACTGCGCCAGGCCCTCGTCGAGGGTGAGGGCTCCGTCGAGGGACGAGCTGACCACGAGACCCTCGAAGCGGGAGTCGACGGGGCCGGCGAGCTGGCGGCAGACCTCGCCATGGTGCTCGGCGAGCACCGTCACTCCAAGGTGCGACGATCGTCGCAGGTCAGGCCATGTTTTCGAGGTGCGGGCCACCGAGAAGGAGACCAACGGAGGATCGAGGCTGACCGAGGTGAAGGAGGACGCCGCCAGACCGACCGGCCCGCCGTCGACCACCGCCGCGACTGCGACCACACCGGTCGGGAAGACCCCGAACGCCTTCCTCAACGCCTCGGGATCGAGATCCTGGTTGGTCTTCAGGGGCGATACGTTCGTCATCACTGGTCCTCTCGTCGCGACTGGAACGGCACAACCTGTTGTCGGGTAACTTGCTTGCCTTTGTTAACTATTCCCGTGCTGGTCCGCATGCTGGCGCCACCTACTCGATGAGCCCGTGCTCGACGACGGCGTCGAAGTCGATCTCCTCGGGAATCTCACCAGCCTCGAAGAACGCATCGGCCAACTGCTGCTCGGAGGCGATGTGCTCCTCGCTCACCGGACCGACCACGGAGGCCTTCTTCGCAGCCACCTCGCTAGTCGTCGAGACCGGCAACCCGGACTCGGACGCCCAGCCCTCACCCCACTTGTCGGGGTTCTCCTGCGCCCACGCGAAGCCCTCCTCGACCAGGCCCACGAAGTGCTTGATCGACTCGCGGGTGTCCTTCTCCTCGAGCGAGGCCGCCGAGGCGATCTCGAAGGCGAGGTACGGGTCGGTGGAGCCTCCCTCGTCAGCGGTGATGTCGACGGCGCCGTCCTCGTTGACTGCCTGGGTGACGAACGGGTCCCAGATCGACCAGGCGTCCACCTCACCGGCCTGGAACGCGGCCAGACCCTCGGCGGGCTGGAGGTACTGCGGGTCGACGTCATCGAGGGTGAGTCCGGCCGACTTCAGCGCCAGCAACAGGTGGCCGTGGGCGGAGGTGCCCTTGCCGACAGCGATCTTCTTCCCCTTCAGGTCGGCCGACGACTTGATGGCCGACCCCTTCGGGACCAGGATCGAGTCGGTCTTCTGGTCCTGCTCCTCGACCGTGGCCACGACCTTGAAGTCCGCGCCGGCGGCAGCCCCGAAGATCGGCGGCGCCGACCCCACCCAGGCGACGTCGATCTGGTCGGCGGCAGCCGCCTCGATGATCGGCGGACCTGCGGTGAACTCCGACCACTCGATCTCGTAGGGCAGGTCCTCCAGCAGCCCGGCCTGGGTCAGCACCGAGCGGATGCCGTCCTTCTGGACGCCGACCCGCAACACCGGTTCGTCCGAACCGCCCGAGGCGGACGAGCCACAGGCTGTCAGGGCGCTGCCGAGGAGGGCGAGGACGGCCGGGGTCGCGAAGAGGCGCGTCAGAGCGGTGTTTCGAGACATGGATCTCTGCTTTCTTCCAGTGGTCGATCGATGGGGTCGGTCGATGGGGTCAGGCAGCCTGGACGGCCACGCCCAGGAGGGCCAGCAGCGCCGCCCGGCGCTCGACGATCTCGGGGTGGTCACGGCGTCGAGGGTGCGGCAACGTGATCTGCTCGTCGTGGACGATGCCGCCCTCGTCGATGAGGATCACGCGGTCCGCCAGCAGGAGGGCCTCCTCGACGTCGTGGGTGACCATGAGGACGGCCGGGCGATGCGCATCGACCAAGCGGCGTACGAGTTCCTGGGCCGAGATCCGGGTGAGCGCGTCCAAGGCACTGAACGGCTCGTCGAGGAGGAGCAGGTCGGGCTCGCGTACGAGGGCCCGGGCCAGTGCCACACGCTGGCGCTGGCCGCCGGAGAGCTGGCGCGGCCATGCCTTCTCTCGGCCCTCCAGACCGACCTCCGCGAGCATCTTCCGGGCGTGGTCGACCGCGCCGGCGCTACGCAGACCCAGCGATACGTTGTCGAGGACCGTACGCCATGGGAACAGCCGCGGGTCCTGGAAGACGACTGCTGGGGCAGAGCCGGTGACCACGGTCCCGGTGGCCCCGGTGTCCAGGCCCCCGACGATGCGGAGCAGGGTGGACTTGCCGCTGCCGGAGCGGCCCAGCAGGGCCACGAACTCCCCGGAGCGGATGTCCAGGTCGATGCCGCTGAGCACCTCGTGCTCACCGAAGGCTCGGCTCACCCCGGACAGTGAGGCGACGACACTCATGCGGTTCTCCCTTCGTCACGCCAGCGCAGGGCGCGGCGCTCGAGCAGTCGTACGGCCCAGTCGGTGACCAGACCCAGCGCGGCGTAGCAGAGCAGACCGACCACGATCACGTCGGTCTGGAGGAAGTCGCGCGCGTTGTTGATCAGGAAGCCGAGGCCGGCGCCGGCGTTGACCTGTTCGGCCACGATCAGCGCGATCCACGCCATCCCGAGTGCCTGGCGCAACCCGACCAGCAGCCCCGGCGTGACCGCCGGGAGGTAGAGGTGGCGCAGTCGCTCGGACCGGGTGAGCCGCAGCGCGGAGGCGACCTCGACCAGCTCAGGGTCGACTCCTCGCAGCGCCGCGACGAGGTTGAGGTAGAGCGGCACGATCACGAAGAGCGCGACCAGGTAGATCTTGGGCTCCTCCTTGATCCCGAACCAGATGATGAACAGCGGCACCAGACCGAACAGCGGCAGTGTCCGCAGCATCTGCACCAAGGGGTCGACCAGCGCGTCCCCGAGGGCGGTCAGGCCGACGATCCCGCCGAGCACGAAGGCGATCAGCGCCCCGAGGAGGAATCCGAGGGCGGCCCGGCGCGCTGAGACGGCGATCGCCTCTTGGAGCTGCCCGGTGCGGATCAGCTCCCAGGCGGTGCCGGCCAGCTGGACCGGCGAGGCGAGGGTGCGCTCGTCGAGGATCCCGAACGAGGAGAGCAGCTGCCAGGCCACCAGCACGAGGACCGGGCTCAGCGAGCGCAGGACCCGGAGCGCACGTGGCCCGAGAACGCTCCTGCGGGCGGAGACCGCTCGTCTCGCGGGTGAGGGCGTGACGGCCTCCTCTGCGGTCGGGTCGGTCGTCGCCAGACCGGAGACCTGGGTCATCGGGATGCCCCGAACGGGACGGCCGCCCCGCGGCCGGCGACGGGGGCGGGGTGGGACCACAGGCCGCGACGCGCGAGCTCGGGCAGGACGCCCTCGCCGAACCAGTAGGACTCCTCCAGGTGCGGGTAGCCGGAGAGCACGAACTCGGAGATCCCGACGGAATGGTAGGCCTCGATCAGGTCGGCGATCTCGGTGTAGGAGCCGACCAGCGCGGTCCCGGCACCACCGCGGACCAGGCCGACGCCCGCCCACAGATTGGGGTAGACCTCGAGCCCGTCGCGCGAACCCTGGTTGAGCTCCAGCATCCGCCGCTGACCCTCCGAGACGCTGCGGGAGAGCCCCGCCTGGACGCGCGAGATGTCCTCGTCCGAGATGTTCTCCAGCAGCCGGTCGGCCTCCGCCCACGCGGCGGACGAGGTCTCGCGGGCGATCGAGTGCAGCCGGATCCCGAAGCGGAGCTCGCGCCCGCGGTCGGCCGCCAGCTTCTGCACCTTCGCGATCTTCTCCGCGACCGCGGCCGGCGGCTCGCCCCAGGTCAGGTAGACGTCGGCGTACTCGGCGGCGACCTCCAGGGCCGCTGGCGAGGAGCCGCCGAAGTAGACGTCCGGGACCGGTGTCGGTCGCTGCTCGAGCCGGGCGTTCTCCACCGAGAGATGCGACCCGGAGAAGGTCACCGTCTCCCCCGCCCACAGTCGGCGGACGATGTGCAGGAACTCCCCGCACCGCTCGTACCGCTCGTCCTTGGCCAGGAAGTCTCCGTACATCCGCTGCTCGTGGTCCTCACCTCCGGTGACGACGTTGAGGAGCAGCCGCTGCCCGGACAGGTTCTGGAAGGTGCCGGCCATCTGCGCGGCCAGGTAGGGCGAGACCGAGTCGGGCCGGAAGGCGACCAGGAACTTCAGCCGCTCCGAGACGGAGCTGAGCATCGCGGTCGTCACCCAGGCGTCCTCGCACCACGCGCCGGTCGGCGTCAGCGCCGCCTCGAAGCCGAGCTGCTCGGCGCTGCGGGCGATCTGGCCGAGGTAGGGCACCGTCGCCGGACGGCCCGACGCCAACGCGCTGACGCCGTGACCGCCGCCGATCACGTGACGGCCGTCGCCGCCGTTGGTCGGGAGGAACCAGTGGAACTTGAGCGTGCTCATCGCTGCCTTTCGAGTGGGATGTCGGGGATGTCAGATCTGCCCGTGCCGTGGCGGTGCGGTGCCGTCGACGGCCCAGCGCCCGAGGTGCTGGACCTTCCAGGCGGCCGGGTCGTGGAGGGTGTGGGTGCGCGCGTTGCGCCAGTGGCGATCGAGGTTGGTCGATGTCAGAGCCGCCCGAGCGCCGGAGACCTCGAGCAGCCGGCTGGTGACGTCGACCGACACCTTCGCCGTCGACGCGCGGGCAGCCGCCACGGCCAGACTCGCCTCTGCGGCCGATGTCTCGGTGAGGTCCGCGTCGGCCTCGTCCACGCGTCGCGCCGCCTCGGCGAGGAGCGCCTCGGCGCTGCGTACGGCCAGCTCCATCTCGCCGAAGGCCTGGACGACCAGCGGGTCCTGCGCGGCCGTCTCGGCCCCGGCGAGCGCGACGGCGTCGGCGTAGGGGCGGGACTTCGTGCGTACGAACTCGGAGGCCTCGTCCAGCGCGCGCCGGGCGATCCCGGCGTCGATGGCCGCGTGCAGGAGCTGCGCGAAGGCGCCGTAGGTCGTCGGCACGTCGAAGGTGACGGAGAACGGCGTCACCCACTCCGCGGCCACGGCGACGTCGGTGAGGCGCACCGTGCCGGATCCGGTCGTACGCTGCCCGACGGCGTCCCAGTCGTCGACGATCTCGACGCCGGGAGTCTCCGTGCGGACCCAGGCCACCTGCAACGGCCCGTCGACGTCACGCCGCGCGAGCACTGCGAGATAGTCGGCGAAGAGCGAGCCGGTGCAGTAGAACTTCTCGCCGTTCAGCAGCCACTCCCCCGCCTCCCGGGCTCGCGTGAGGGTCGTGCGGATGTCCCGCACGTGCTTCGTCCCGAACTCCGACTGCGCGTTGGCGACCAGCGCACCGGCCCGCACCTCGCTGTAGATCCGCTGCTGCTGCTCGCGGGTGCCGTTCAGCCGGAGCTGGTTCAAGAACACGAAGTGGCTGTGCGGGACCTGCCCGACGTTGGGATCACCCCACGAGACCAGCCGGAACACCTCCGCCACGGTCGTGGCCGAAAGCGCCGGACCGCCGAACTCGAGCGGGACGGTGAGCGCACCGAGCCCGGCGGCGGCGTACGCCTTGACCTGGTCGTAGGGCAGCGCCCTGACCCGGTCGCGTCCGCCGTCGCCGAGCGCGAGCTCGTCGGCCAGCCGCCTCGCCACCAGCGGCGCGGTCTCGGCATCGAGTCGGGCGATCTCCGTCGTGCTCAAGCCACGGACTCCAACTGCTGCGCCTCGAGCTCGCGCACGATCGGAAGGACCCGCTGGCCGAAGTACTCGACGTCCTCGAGGTAGTGCAGGAAGCCGCCGAGGATCAGGTCGGCGCCGGCCCTCTTGAGCTCGACGATCCGCTCGGCGACCTGCTCGGGAGTGCCGATCAGCCCGGTCCGGAAGCCGTCGTTGTACTGCACCAGGTCCTCGAAGCTGGAGTCCTGCCACATCCCGGTCTTGTCGCCGGTCGACTGCCCGGCCTGCTTGACCGCGGAGCCGAAGCCCTCGACGGCCTCACGGTCGGCCTTGTCGATGATCTCCCGGAGCGTGTCGCGCGCCTCCTTCTCGGTGTCGCGGGCGACGATGAAGCCGTTGATCCCGAACCGGACCCGACGTCCCAGCGGCCCGGCGACCGCGTTGACGTCCTCGATCTGCGCGGCGAGGCCCTCGGGGGTGTTGCCGTTGGCGAAGTACCAGTCCGAGACCCGGCCCGCCATCGCCTTCGCGTCGGAGGAGTTGCCGCCCTGGAAGATCTCCGGGTGCGGACGCCCCTCGCTGGCCAGCGGCTTCGGCTTCAGGTCGAAGTCGTGCAGCCGGTAGAAGTCGCCGTTGAGCTCGGCGGCCTCACTCGTCCAGATCTCGCGGAGGTAGCGGATGAACTCCTCCGAGCGGCGGTAGCGCTCGCCGTGCTCGAGCCACGGCTCGCCGAGCTGGGTGAACTCGTCCTTGAACCAGCCGCTGACCACGTTGACGGCCGCGCGGCCGCCGGAGAGGTGGTCGGCGGTGGCCAGGAACTTGGCGAGTACGCCGGGCTGCCACAGCCCCGGGTGGACGGCGGCGATCACCTTGAGCCGCTCGGTGGCCAGCAGGAGCGCGAGGGAGAACGAGGTGGACTCGTGCTGGTAGGCCGCACCGTAGGAAGCCATGTAGCGCACCTGGGACAGGGCGTACTCGAAGCCGTTGTTCTCGGCCAGCTGCGCGAGCTTCTTGTTGTAGTCGTAGCTCCAGTCGGTGCGCTGCTCGATCTTGCTCACCACCAGGCCGCCACTGACGTTGGGCACCCAGTAAGCGAACTTCAGGGGCTCGGTTGCCGGTGAAGTCATGCTGGTCTCCTTGGATCGCGAATGTCTACTAAACTTATCTGATTAAACAGGCGACGGGACCGGGTCTCCCGATGTGGACCACCGGAAGACCCGATCCCGTGATAGGTGCCGCCTATCAGGCGGCGACCGGGCGAGAGGCCCTACTGATCACCGAAGGCGGCTCACGTGTACCAGGTCGGCGCGGGGATCTCGCCGAGCAGCGCGTAGCGGCCCACCTCTGCCCGCTTGTGCGCGACCGGGTCATGGAGCGAGTGGGTGCGGATGTTGCGCCAGAAGATGTCCAGGCCGACCTTGTTGGAGGTCGCGCGAGCGCCGGTCAGGTCGTAGACCTTGGTGCCGATCTCCAGGCCGGCATCGATCGCGACCTGCTTGGCCGCGGCGATCACGACCGCCGCCTCACCACGCTCCTGCTCGGCGACCTCGTCGGCGTGCGAGTTGATGGCTTCGATCAGGCCGGCCGCCCGCTCGGCCAGCGCCTGGGCCGCCCACAGCTTCGAGGTCAGGTCGCCGTACGTCTCTTGGATGTAGAACTCCTCGCTCCCCTTCTCCTTGACGTCTCCGGCGTAGGGCCAGGCGCGGGTCGTGTCGCGGGTGTAGGTCGCCGCGGTCGTCAGGGCGCCCTCCGCGATCCCGAGGTAGAAGTTGGTGAAGATGAGCTGGATGATCGGCACGTTGAGCGTGTTGTAGACCCGCGGGACGAACTCGTACGTCCCGTCCTGCTGCTTCACATAGCCCGCCGCGGACTCCCAGGGGACGCGCACGCCGTTGATCTCGACGGCGCCGGACTCGGTGAGCCGCTGGCCGAGGTTGTCCCAGTCGCCGGCGAAGACGATGGCCTCCTGCTGGGTCGGGACGATCGCGAAGACATGCTGCTCCGTGCCCTCGATGACGCCCTCGAGCACGGTCAGGTCGGAGATCCGCCCGCCGGTCGAGAACGACTTGCGGCCGGTGAAGACGAGCTCGTCGCCCTCGACCCTGATCACCAGGTCGTCGTCGCGAGGGTTGACTGCGCCGCCGAAGAAGAAGGTGTTCTCGGTGTAGAGCTGCTCGACGGCGGCGATCTGCTCCGGGGTGCCGACCAGCCGAGCCGCCCAGGCCCACAGGTAGTGGTAGCCGAGCAGCTGCCCGATCGAGCCGTCGCCCGCAGCGACCGCCCGGACCACGCGCAGCGCGGTCGTCCAGTCCTGGCCGGCGCCGCCGTGCTCGGCGGGGCCGAGCAGGGTGACCAGGCCACTCTCCTTGAGCAGGTTCACCTCGTACGTCGGGACCTGGTTGGCCCGGTCGCGGGCGACCGCGTCCACGGAGAGCCTGGTGGCCACCTCGCGGGCACGGTCGACCCAGCCCTCCGGAGTCGTGGGTGCCGCGCCGAACTCCGCGGCGGTGCGTACAGCTTCGGTTGTCATCGCGCCCTCTCAGTCTTGCGTCGTGGATGTTTCTGTCTTTAATCGACCAAGTTACTTGAGAATGGAGAGCGTGAGACAGGCTGGACGCCAGCGATCACCGATCACCCGCTCGGGATGACCGATCACCGACCGACGAGAGGACAGCGTGAGGATCGAGCAGCTGGAGTACATCGCAGCCGTGACCCAGTACGGCTCGCTGCGCCGCGCGAGCGAGCAGCTCCACATCTCCCAGCCCGCCCTGAGCGAGGCGATCACCAAGCTCGAACGCGAACTCGGCGTGACCCTGCTCGACCGGCGCCGCGCCGGGGCCCGGATCAGCCGCGAGGGCCAGGAGCTGCTGCACTCCATGTCCGACGTCCTGGAGGCCGTCGACCGCCTCCGCCTGGCCGCCGGCGACCAGAGCGCCGGGGTCAGCTCGGTGCGGATCGGCACGGTCCACGCCGGCACCTCGACCGTGCTGCTACCGACGTTGCGGAGATTCGCCGACGAGCACCCGCGCACGAGCGTCGAGGTGCGCACCATGGTGCAGGAGGACATCTACCTCGCGCTCGCGGAGGGCACCATCGACATCGGCCTGGTCAACCTGCTCGACGGCGACGACCTCCCGCCGACGGTCGACGGCACCGTGCTTCTCCACGGACGGCCGATCGTCGTGCTGCCCGCGGGCCACCCACTCGCCTCCCGCGACGAGATCACCGTCGCGGAGCTCCGCGAGGAGCCGTTCGTCGGCATGCGCGCGGGCTACCTGATGTATCGCTTCGCCCACCGCGTCTTCGGGCGCGACCTCCCCCACCACTGGCACGCCACCGACGGCGCCGAGATGGGCAAGATGATGGTCGGCGAGGGCCTCGGACTGACCCTGCTGCCCGACTACAGCGTCGTCGGCGACCCGCGCGAGACGGGCGGGCACATCACCGTACGTCCCCTCGCCGGAGATCGCTCGCGCGTCACGATGGTCGCGGTGCGACGGCACAACGCGCGTACGACCTCGGGAGCGCGCAGCCTCCTCGACCTGCTCGCCGAGACGGCTGCCCGCTCTCAGCGCGCTCGGTCTCAGCCCTCAGCCGGCTCGTAGCTCTGCACGAACTCGGTGAGCCGGGCGAGCTGGTCGGGGTCAGTGCTCGGGATGACGCCGTGGCCGAGGTTGAAGATGTGGCCCTTGGCGCGCCGCCCGGTCTCGATGATCCTCCCGGCCTCCGCGAGCATCACCTCGGTGGGCGCGAAGACGAGGGCGGGGTCGAGGTTGCCCTGGACGCCGAAGTCGTCGCCGAGCCGGGTGATCGCCCAGTCCAACGGCGTACGCCAGTCGACACCGACGACCTCGGCACCGGCGCTGCCCATCAGCGGAAGGAGCATGGCGGAGTTGACGCCGAAGTGGATCCGCGGGACACCGAGCTCGCCGATCCGGGTCATCACCTGGGTGGAGTAGGGCAGCACGTGACGCTCGTAGTCTGCGGGCGTGCAGGCGCCGGCCCAGGAGTCGAAGAGCTGCACGGCGGAGGCACCCGCGCGGACCTGGACCTCCAGGAACGCGCCGGAGATCCCGGCGATCTTGCGCATCAGGGCGTCCCACACGTCGGGGGCACCGAACATGAGCGCCTTGGTCTTGGCGTACTCCTTCGAGGGGCCGCCCTCGACCAGGTAGGAAGCGACGGTGAACGGGGCGCCGGCGAAGCCGATCAGCGGGGTGCCGCCGTTGATGCCGGCCAGCTCACCGGTGAGGTTCTGGACGGCCTCGGTGATGTAGGTGACGTGCTCCGGCGTCAGGTCCGGGATCGCCTCCACGTCGGCGAGGGTGCGCACCGGGTTCGCGATCACCGGGCCGACTCCGGGCTTGATGTCGAGGTCGACCCCGACCGCCTTCAGCGGCAGCACGATGTCGGAGAAGAAGATGGCCGCGTCGACCCCGTAGCGGCGTACGGGCTGCAGGGTGATCTCGGTGATCAGGTCGGCGTCCTGGCAGGACTCGAGCATGCCGATGCCCTCGCGGACCTTCAGATATTCGGGCAGCGACCGGCCGGCCTGGCGCATGAACCACACCGGCGTACGGCTCGGCTTCTGCCCTGCGAGTGCCTGCAGGAACGGGGAAGATGCGAGCAGGTCGGGGGTCTTCCCAGAGGTGTGTTCAGCGGCCACCTGGCAATGGTCCCATCCGGTGCGGCGTGTACGCACATCGCGAATCGCGCAGAAGACATACCCTGTTCACATGGTCGTCCGTGGAGAGTCGCGTCCCGCCGCGGGACCGGAGACCGGTCCTGCCGTGTTCCGGTCCGCCGCGGAAGGGATGCGCGCCGCGACCTTCAGACCTGAGGTGCTGGCCGAGGAGATGCCGGCGCCCCAGCGGATCGCTCCGTACGCCGCGGCGCTCTCCGCCGAGGTGACCGTCGACGACGTCGACGTGGCGACCGGACGGCTGATCCTGCTGCACGACCCCGACGGCAACGACGCCTGGGGCACGGTGCACGGACTGCCCGGCACGTTCCGGCTGGTGGCGTACGCACGGGCCGACATCGACGTCGAGCACATCAGCGACCCGCTGCTGGGTGAGGTCGGCTGGTCCTGGCTCCTGGACGCCCTGTCCGGTCACGGCGCCGAGCACGTCGCCGCCGCGGGCACCGTGACCCGCGTGGCCACCGAGTCCTACGGCGGCATGGCCGACGAGGACGGCACCGCGCAGATCGAGATCCGCGCCTCCTGGACGCCGGTGGGGACGGCCTCGGGCGACCTGGACCTGCGACCACACACCGAGGCATGGGGCGAGCTGCTCTGCACGGCCGCGGGACTTCCTCCGGTGCCGGAGGGCGTCACCGTCATACCGAGCCGGCGAGGGCAGCGAGGCGCGTGATCGAAGACAGGACCGAGGCCGAGACGGGGCCGGACACACCAGAAGATGCTGCTCCGGCGCCGCTGCTGACCCTGCGCGACGGGTTGCCTCCGGTGACTGACACCGACGAAGGCCTGGTCAAGGCCGCCGCGGCCATCGCCGCCGGCTCGGGTCCGGTCGGGATCGATGCCGAGCGCGCCTCCGGCTACCGCTACTCCAACCGCGCCTACCTGATCCAGCTGCGCCGCGAAGGCTCCGGGATCTGGCTGATCGACCCGATCGAGCTGTCCACGATGCAGCCGCTGGTCGACGCACTCGAGGGCACCGAGTGGATCCTGCACGCCGCCACCCAGGACCTCCCCTGCCTCAGCGACCTCGGCCTGCACCCCTCCGCCCTGTTCGACACCGAGCTCGCGGGGCGGCTGCTGGGCTATCCCCGCGTCGGGCTCGGCACCCTGGTCGAGACGGTGCTGGGCTTCACCATGCTCAAGGAGCACTCCGCGGCCGACTGGTCGACCCGGCCGCTGCCGGACGCCTGGCTGGAGTACGCCGCGCTCGACGTCGAGGTGCTCGTCGAGCTGCGCGACGCGCTGGCTGACGAGCTCGTCGCGCAGGGCAAGGAGGCCTGGGCCCGCCAGGAGTTCGACTGGCTGCGCGGGTTCGAGGCGCCGGTGCGTACGGATGCCTGGCGGCGCACCTCCGGCATGCACCGCGTCCGCGGCCGCCGCGGCCTCGCCGCGGTGCGTGAGCTGTGGACCGAGCGCGACCGGATCGCGCAGCAGCGTGACGTCACCCCCAGCCGAATCATTCCCGACGCCGCGATCGTCGCCGCCGCGCAGGATCTCCCGCAGGACAAGGGCGCGCTGCTCGGGCTGAAGGGGTTCCACGGCCGTGGCGCCGAGCGCTACTCGACCTCCTGGGTGAAGGCGCTCAACCGCGCACTCACGATGGAGGAGGACGAGCTCCCGGTGCGCTCGCCGCGCTCCGACGGTCCTCCCCCGCCGCGCGCGTGGGCGGACAAAGATCCTGTCGCCGCCCGTCGTCTCACGCTGGCGCGTGAGTCCGTCAACGCCCTCGCCGAGGCCCGCAACCTCCCCGCCGAGAACCTGCTCACTCCCGACTTCCTGCGCCGCGCCATGTGGACGCCCCCGAAGACCCGCGACCCCGGCGCCCTGCTCGACGGCATCATCGAGATCCTCTCCGGCTTCGGCGCCCGCGGCTGGCAGATCGCCCTCACCGCCCCGCTCCTCACCGACGCCGTCCTCCACGCCGAGGCGAGGGAGTAACCGCGCGAAGAGCGGACATCGAGCCCTGAGCGAGACGTCGGCCGGCCTCGGCAGCTAGGAGCTGGGTGAGATGGAGGGGGACGGGGAGGCCGGTGGCGTCGGCTGGGGGAAGACGGTCTTGGAGAGCTCGTCGATCTGGACCGCGTAGTCCTCGACCTGGTCGGGCTCGGTGACCGCGAAGGAGCCTCGTACGGCGACGGCGGCGACCTTCTGGAGCTGGGCGAGCTGGGTGGCCTCGGGGAGGACCTGCATGTCGCGCACGGTGTCGGTGAAGATCCGGGCGTTCTTGGGGTTCCGCTCGGGCTGGGTGAAGACCGGCGCGTAGCCGACCTCGGAGTTGACCGGCACGAAGTGGCCGGTGCGGACCATCTTCACGACCGACTCGGTCGAGATGAGGTAGGTGAGGAAGTCGGCGGTGGCGTCGGGGTCGGCGGTCTCCGAGCCCATGCAGAGGCCGGCGTAGTCGCCGGTGGTGCCGTTGCCACCCGGCATCGGCATCACGTCCCACTCCATCGCGTCGGTCGCCCGAAGGTCCGAGACCAGTGAGCGGTCACCGACCAGCGCCACCAGGCGACCCTGCTTGAAAGCCTGGAACGGAGTGCGTCCGTTGAGGTCCTTCGCCGTGGCCAGCACGTTGGGCTGGTTCATCGCCTCGACCAGTTCCTCGTACGCCCCGGCCGAGTCCTCCAGCGCGGTGGAGGTCGGAGCCAGCGGGTCGTCGAAGAGGGTCGCGCCGGCACCGGCGAGCCAGGGCATCAGCGCGGAGAGGTTCTGCTCGACGTAGGTGCCCCGGACACCCTTGTGGTGCTCGGCGGCGTAGGTCATCGCCGAGCTGAACTGCTCGAGGGTCCAGCCACGCAGCGAGCCATCGGCCCGGACGCTGGGGGTGGGCAGGCCCTCCTCCTTCATGGCGTCGAAGTCGATCAGCCCGGTGTTGACGTAGACGACCTGCGGCGAGACCGAGTAGGGCATGCACTCCAGGCGGCGTTCGACGGAGAAGTCCTCCATCGCCTCACGGGAGTACTTGTCGCCGAAGTCGACGTTGCGGGCCTCGAGCAGGGTGTCGACGGGCTGGATCAGCTTGTCCTCGGCGAACGTGGCGACGTCGGCACGCGGGGTGAGCACCACGTCGATCTTCTCGCCGCTGTTGACCGCCGCAGTGAGCTGGTCGGCGGTCGGCCAGGACTTCACCTCGACGGTGACGTTGGGGACCTCTTGGGTGTATTCGGCGGCCAGCTGCTTGTAGGTGTCGACCAGCGTCTTGTGGCCGGAGACCCCGAAGACGAGCTTCACCTTGGTCGGCGCCTTCGTCGTGGTGCTCGGCGATGGCTTCGAGGCCGGGTCACCACCACCGCAGGCGGCGAGGGACGCCGAGAGAACCGCCACCAGAAGCGCCGTTGCCAGCCGCGTGCGCCGCACCATTTCCTCCATCTCAACACCAGGACCGGGTCTGTGATGCAACCACAGACCCGGTTTACCAGCGATTCACTTTACGATACGTACCTGGACACTTCCTGAGAAGGCACGTCAGAACAGCCCCCAGGACCGCCTCAGGCGAGGTGATCGCGTGCGGCCTTGATCACATCATCGAAGATTTCCTTGGCCAGCACATCGCCCTCACGGCGTACGTCTGCGGGATCCATACGGATCAGCCGGTCCAGGCGCACCTCGGAGGGCCGCCCCTGACGGTCCCAGCCGCCGGTGCCGACATCCATCCAGTGGCGCCCGTTCCGGGCCTCCTGCGCCTCGTCGCGGTCGTGGTCCTTGCTGGTAAGCATCAGGCACAGGAGTACGCCGGCCTTCTGGCCGATCACGAGAACGGGCCGGTCCTTGCCCTGGGTCTCGTCGTCCTCGTAGGGCACCCAGCCCCACACGACCTCGCCCGGGTCGGCGTTGCCGTCACCGATCTCGGGCTCGTAGGAGATGGCGCCCTCGCGCGCTGCGGGCTGGGTGTCGGTCACTACGGCTCCTTGGTCGGTGGCTGGCGTCATGGCCGCCCAGCCGAGGTGCACCGAAAAAGATGATGAACACGCCGGACCGGGAGCGCCTCACGGCGCAAGGCCGCTCGAAGCGGCTGAAGTTGGGACCCGGGGCTGCCGCAGCCCGACGTGTTCGGTCACCAGTGTAACGGTGCCCCCAACCTCCTCCGCATCAAAGCGAACAGGAGGCTACAGCAACTCAAGTCAGCCGCTGCTCGAGCTCCGCATGACCCGCCGCCTCGAGCTGCTCGGACAGCTGCAGCATGTTGCGTACGTCCTTCGCGGCCGCGTCCGGGTCCAGGGCCGCCCGCCCGGCGGCGATGACGCGGGAGAACGCGGCGGCGCGGAGGAGCACCACGGCGAAGTCGCTGCCGGCGATGCCGCGCAGCACCTCGTCGACCATCGCCTTGAGCTCCTGCGGGCCGGGAGGCTCCGCGACACCGGCCACTACCTGGGCGACCTGGGCCTTCGCCCGGCCGGCCTCGAACTCGCGCGCGGCGCCGACCGGGTCGGCGTAGACCCAGCTGCGGAGCAGGAAGAGCCGCCACAGGCAGCCGGCCAGCGACTCCGCCGGCGAGCTCGACCAGACCTCCGCGATCGTCTCGATGCCCTCGGACTCGGCCAGATGGAGGATCCGCTCGGCGACCGCGGGGTCGTCGCTGTCCCGCGCCCCACGCACGAGCGCCGTCGCCGCCGCGTCTGCCGCCTCCTGCACCAGGGCAGGGTCGTCGCCCCCGAGGAGGGAGTCGAAGAAGCCGTCCCCGGGACGCATCGGCGAATGAAACTCTCTGGACATCGGATCGAGCGTAGCGGCCGCCGCCCGCATGTAACAGCCTTGCGGCGCTACCCCAGCAGCTTGCGGATCCGCGCGTCGGAGACCTTCTCGGCGGTGCCGAGATGCTGGGCCCAGAGCTGGACGCGGTACTCCTCGAGCATCCACCGCACCTGCCGCAGCCGCGGACCGGGGGGCCGGCCCTCGGCCAGCGCCTCGACCTGGTGCAGGTAGGCGTCCTGGAGCGACGCGATCCGGTCGTGGGTCGCCCGGTCGGCGCGCAGGTCGGCGTCGAGCTTGCGGCGGCGGTCGACGATGGCCTTCAGATAGGTCGGATACCGCCTGATCTGCTGGGCGCCCGCCTCCGCGACGAACCCGCGGTGCACCAGCCGGGCGAGCTGGTCCTTCATGTCGGTCAGCGCGGGGAGCTGGAACATGTCGGCCCGCCCGGAGAGCGCCTTGTCGGTCTCGCGGTAGGCCTCGAGCGCCCGCATCACGTCGGCCAGGACCGCGCGGACGGCCGCGACCAGGTCGGCCGGCGTGCCCGCGGCGGCCAGGACGGCGGCGTACGCCTCCTGCGTCCGCGGCAGCGGACGGGCATCGACCAGCTGCTGGACGACGGCGGCACGGCAGTCCTCGACGAGCTCGGCGGCACTCGGGTAGGGGGATCCGGCCAGCGCGAGCTTCTCCATGGTGGAGAGCCCGTCGACGACCTCCTTGCCCACATTCGGGAGAGCGAGGAGCAGCAGGCGTACGACGCCGAGACGATGACGCGCCTCGGCCTCCTCCGCGGATCCGGCGACGACGAGACCGACCGTCGTGCCCTCGTCGGAGAGGCACGGGAAGACCGTGACCTCATGACCGGCGCGCTTCTCGGTCACCGTGGTGGCGATGTCACCGAAGACCCAGCTCGTCTCGCCGGTGCGGGTGTGACCGGCCGACGCCGCGACCTCGGCGATGGCCGCCTTGAACTCGCCTTCGAGCGGCGCCTTGAGCGCGTCGAGGTCCTTGCCCTTCGCGGTCTCCTTGCCGTCCTCGCCGACGACTCGGTAGGTCGGGCGCAGGTGCTCGGGCACCTTGGACCAGTCCCAGGCCTCGCGAGGGATGTGTACGCCCGCGGTCGAGCGCGCCCAGCGCTCCAGCGCGGTCAGCAGCGGCTCCTCCCCCGGCGGCGTCTCCTTCAGGAAGGCGCGCGCCTTGTCGGGGGCGGGCACGAAGCTGACCCGCAGCGGCTTGGGAAGCGACCGGATCAGCGCGGTCACCAGCTCCTCGCGCAGCCCCGGCACCAGCCAGGAGAAGTCCTCGGCTCCGACGCGGTTGAGCGTGGCGACGGGTACGTCGATCGTCAGCCCGTCATCGGCCGTCCCCGGCTCGAAGTGGTAGCTCAGCGAGAACGTGAGCGGCCCGGCGTCCCACTCGGCCGGGAAGTCGCTCTCAGTGACCTCTCCCGCGGCGTCGTTGGTGAGCATCGACAGCTCGAAGGTGAGCAGGTCGGGCGTCTCCCGCCGGGCCTGCTTCCACCACTGGTCGAAGTGGGCCCCGGAGACGATGGAGGCCGGCAGCCGGCGGTCGTAGAAGTCGAAGAGCGCGTGCTCGTCGACCACGATGTCGCGGCGCCGGGCGCGGTGCTCGAGCTCCTCGGCCTCCTCGACGAGCTTCGCGTTGTCGCGGAGGAAGCGGTGGTTCGTACGCCACTCCCCGTAGACCAGGGCATGCCGGATGAAGAGCTCGCGCGAGAGCTCGGGATCGATCTTGCCGAAGGCGACGGGACGGTCGGCGACCAGCGGCACGCCGTAGAGGGTCACCTTCTCCCGCGCCATCACCGAGGCACGCTTCTGCGACCAGTGCGGCTCGGAGTAGGTGCGTTTGACCAGGTCGCGGCCGAGGCTCTCGGCCCACTCGGGCTTGATCGAGGCGTTCTGCCGGGCCCATAGCCGGGAGGTCTCGACGAGCTCGGCGGACATCACGAACTGCGGGTTCTTCCGGTGCAGCGCCGACCCGGGGAAGATCGCGAACTTCGCGCCTCGGGCGCCTTCATACTCCCGCGGGCCGGGCCGCCGCCTCTCCCGCGCTCGCGCCGCGTCGGCCTTCGAGTCCCGCTCCTCGAGCGCCCCGATGTGGGAGAGCAGACCGGAGAGCAGCGCCTGATGGATCCCGTCTGCGTCGTACGCGACTCCCGCAGTATTCAGTCCAGTCTCGCCCGCGTCCTCGCCGGCTTCGATGACGTCGCGGTGTCCCTTGCCGAGGTCGATCTTCATCTCCCGGCAGACCTGCCGCAGCTGCGACTCCAGGTCCTGCCACTCCCGGACGCGTACGTAGTGCAGCAACTCCCGCTTGCACAGCCGCCGGAACGCGCTGGAGGAGAGCTCGTGCTGCTGCTGCTTGAGGTAGCGCCACAGGTTGAGCCAGGTGAGGAAGTCGGAGGTCTCGTCCTTGAACCGCGCGTGCAGCTGGTCGGCCTGCGCCTGCTCCTTGGGGTGGTCCTGCCCCGGCCGCTCACGCGGGTCCTGGAGCGAGAGCGCGGCGGCGACGACGATGACGTCGCGTACGCATCCGAGCCGTTCGGCCTCGAGCACCATCCGGGCCAGCCGCGGGTCGATGGGCAGCCTCGCCAGCCTGCGGCCCAGCTTGGTCAGCCGCTGCCCCCGCATCGCGCCGAGCTCCTCGAGAAGCTGTACGCCGGCGGTGATGTTGCGCCGGTCCGGCGCCTCCACGAACGGGAACCGGGCGATGTCCCCCAGCCCGAGGGAGGCCATCTGCAGGATGACGGAGGCCAGGTTGGTGCGCAGGATCTCGGGGTCGGTGAACTCCGGCCGGCCCTCGAAGTCCTCCTCGGAGTAGAGCCGGATCGCGATGCCCGCCTGGACCCGGCCCGTACGTCCCGACCGCTGGTTGGCCGAGGCCTGCGAGATCGGTTCGATGGGCAGCCGCTGCACCTTGGTGCGGGCGGAGTAGCGCGAGATGCGGGCGACACCGGTGTCGACGACGTACTTGATCCCGGGGACCGTCAGCGAGGTCTCGGCGACGTTGGTCGCGAGCACGATCCGGCGGCCGGTGTGGGGCGAGAAGACCCGATGCTGGTCGGCGGCCGACAGCCTCGAGAACAACGGGATGATCTCTACGAGACCCGTTCCGGAGCGCCCCTTGTTCAGCCCGAGCGCATCACCCAGAGCGTCAGCCGCATCCCGGATCTCCCGCTCCCCCGGCAGGAAGACGAGCACGTCACCCGGGCCCTCGGCGGAGAGCTCCTTGACCGCGTCGACGATGGCCTCGGTCTGGTCGCGGACGACGACCTCGCCCTCTTCGTCCTCCTCGGAGAGCTCCATCAGCGGCCGGTAGCGGACCTCGACCGGATAGGTGCGGCCGGAGACCTCGATGATCGGCGCCGGATCCCCGGTTCGCGGGTCGGCGAAGTGGGCGGCGAACCGCTCCGGGTCGATCGTCGCGGAGGTGATGATCAGCTTCAGGTCGGGTCGCCGCGGCAGCAGCCGGCGCAGGTAGCCCAGCAGGAAGTCGATGTTCAGCGACCGTTCGTGGGCCTCGTCGATGATGATCGTGTCGTAGCGGCGCAGGTCGCGGTCGCGCTGGAGCTCGGCGAGCAGGATGCCGTCCGTCATCAGCTTGATCCGCGAGGCGGCCGAGGACTTGTCCATGAACCGCACCTGATAGCCGACCAGGTCCCCGAGCGAGGTGCCGAGCTCGGAGGCGATCCGCTCGGCCACCGACCGTGCCGCGATCCGGCGCGGCTGGGTGTGCCCGATCAGTCCGGCGGACCCGCGCCCGAGCTCCAGGCAGATCTTGGGCAGCTGGGTCGTCTTTCCCGACCCGGTCTCACCGGCGACGATCACGACCTGATGGTCACGGATGGCCGCGGCGATGTCCTCGCGGCGCTGGGTGACCGGGAGCTCGGCAGGGTAGGTGATCGCGACGGAGGTGGCGGCGGGCTGGTCGGTCTCGGACATGAGGTCACCCATTCTCCCCCGGCGTACCCCTCGACCGCACATCGGTTTCTCGCGGAACCCTGCCCGCCGGATGGCGGGGGCAGCGGATGTGATTCCCGCCACAGGCCGGGTTCCGTCGACAACGGTCACGAGGGAGGCTGGGGGCACCCCCGACGAAGGAGTGGCCATGACCGAGACGACCACCAGCGAGATCTTCCCCGACACCCCCATCCGGCCGCCGTTCGATCCCGAGCTCGTGCCGGTCCTCGAGGCGGTACGCCAGGGCATCCCGCCGTTCTCGGCGGAGCTCCTCCCGCTGATACGGCAGCAGAGCGCCGACGGGTTCCCCGGCATGGAGCCGGCGGATCTGACCGTCGGCGGCGCGGTCAGGGTCGAGGAGCGGCAGGTTCCCGGCCCGGAGGGCGCCCCCGACATCACGCTGCTGATGCTGAGCCCGACCGTCGACGGGCCGCCGCGCCCGGTGATCTACCACATCCACGGCGGCGGCATGGTGATCGGAAATCGGGTGTTCGGCGTGGAGGCCTTCCTCCCGCACGTCGCAGACGGCACAGCCGTGGTCGTGTCGGTGGAGTACCGCCTCGCCCCGGAGCATCCCGACCCCGCGCCCGTGGAGGACTGCTACGCCGGCCTGGTCTGGACCGCGAAGAACGCCGCTGACCTCGGCATCGACCCCGAGCACGTCATGATCGCGGGAGCCAGCGCCGGCGGCGGCCTCGCCGCGGGCACGGCGCTGCTCGCCCGCGACCGATCCTTCCCGAAGCTGAGCCACCAGATCCTCATCTGCCCGATGCTCGACGACCGCTTCGAGACCCACAGCAGCCAGATGCTCGACGACGAGGGTGTCTGGGACCGCGAGGCCAACCTGTTCGGCTGGACGGCACTGCTCGGCGAACGCCGGGGTGGCCCCGAAGTCTCCCCGTACGCAGCGCCCGCGCGCGCCGAGGATCTCACCGGCCTTCCCCGCACCTACATCGACACCGGCTCGGCGGAGACGTTCCGCGACGAGACGCTGGCCTATGCGCGCCGGCTCTCGGAGGCCGGCGTCAGCGTCGATCTCCACATGTGGGGCGGCGGGTTCCACGGGTTCGACATGATGGCCGGGCACGCCGCGGTCTCCCGTGCCTCGATCGCGACCCGTGACGAGTTCGTCCGCAGGGCACTCGAGGCCTGATCCCCTGGCCCGCTCGCGTCCGGTGGGCGATAGTGGCGGGGGGAGGTCCAGGTGCGAGATCTGATCGGCAAGCTCGAGGTGGTCGATGACGACACGGCCAGTGCGCTGCGCGTCATCGACCACTTCGACCGGCTCGTGGACGAGCGGACGTCGACCGCCGCGGTCGTGCGCGCCGCGGCAGCGCTGGCCGGCTCCCCCGCGGGCCTCCACGACGCCGCGCGCGGCCTCGTCAAGCGGTTCGCGGCGGATGGCCGCGCACTGGCCGGCGAGACCGAGGGCGGCTGGCGCCACGAGCCGATCCCCGGGCAGCCCGGCTCCTGGCTGTGGCTCGAGCGCACCGGGGACGACGGCCCGCTCGACGCACTCATCCTCGAGCGTGCCGCCCGCGCCTTGCAGGCGCTCAGCACGGGCTCGTCCGATCCCTCGACCAGCGGGCTGGTCAGGATCGCGTGCGACCCCGACGCGACCGAGTCCGACAGACGCGACGCGGTCGCACGGCTCGGCCTGACCGGCCCCGTCACGGTCGTACTGAGCACCTCGGTCCACCTGCGCGCGACGCTGATCAGCACCGTCGGTGCCCTGGTGGTCGCGCTGCTTCCCGGCACGCCCACCATCCCGGAGGGCGTCCGCGCGGGCGCCGCCGTCTCCCCCGACCCGCTGCAGCTGCCGACCGCGCTGGAGCAGGCACGTACGGCCCTCCGGCTGGCCGCCGACGTCGGCGGCCTCGCACCCGCGGTGGTCCGCTACGACGACCTCGGGGCACTTGCCGTCATCGCCGAGCGGATCAGTGCCGACGAGGCGGCGGAGGTTGGTGACGTACGACGTCTGGATGAGCTGCTCGACGGTCATCCGTGGGTCGTGGAAACGCTCCATGCGGTGCTGGACCAGCCCAGCCTGCGGCAGTCGGCCGCGATGCTCCACGTGCACCACTCGACGCTGCAGGAGCGGCTGACCTGGCTGAGTGGTCAGCTCGGCTACTCCCCCATCAAGGGCCGGGGACGGCAGCGCGCGGCGGTCACGCTGCTGCTGTGGCGGGTTGCCCACGGCACCGACCAGCAGGTCGTGGACGATCCGCACTAGGCGAGCCTTGGTGCGGGCACCTAGATTATGTGCCCATGACCGGGGAGCCGAGCGAGACCGAGGTCCAGGATGCGCTGCGCGCGCTCCGAGGAGAGGACGACACCCTCAACGAGCGGTCGGTGCAGACCGCTCTCGACCTCCATCGGCTGCGCGACGCGCTGACCCGGTTCGGCGACGACGAGCCGTCCGGCGACACCAAACCGGCGCGTGACAGGTTCCGACTCTGACTCGAAATCGGCCAATGGGTGGGACGCCGAGTTACGTAGGGGATTTCAAGAGGGTTACCGTTGCTGATCGTGACCGAATCTCTAACAGTGCGTGACAACCGCACCGGGGTGGAGTACGACATCCCGATCACCGACGGCACCATCCGCGCCGCCGACCTGGGGAAGATCAAGGCCGCTGACCCGGCCACCCAAGAAGAAGGTCCTGGCCTGGCCGTCTATGACCCCGGCTTCGTCAACACCGCTTCCTGCCGATCTTCCGTCACCTATATCGACGGTGACAAGGGCGTGCTCGAATATCGGGGCTATCCCATCGAGCAGCTCGCCGAGAAGTCGAGCTTCCTGGAGGTCTCCTATCTCCTGGTCCACGGCGCACTGCCGACCAAGGAGGAGTACGACGCGTGGGTGCACGAGATCACCTTCCACACGTTCGTGCACGAGAACATCAAGGAGTTCATGCAGGGCTTCCGCTATGACGCCCACCCGATGGGCATGCTCATGGCGTCGGTCGGTGCGATGTCGACGTTCTACCCGGACGCCGCGAACATCTCCGACCCCGACAACCGTCGCCTGCAGATCATCCGACTGATCGCTAAGATGCCGACGCTGGGCGCGTGGGCGTTCCGGCACGCGCAGGGCAAGCCGTACGTCTACCCGGACAACGACCTGTCCTACACCGGCAACTTCCTCTCCATGCTCTTCAAGATGAGCGAGAGCAAGTACGCCTCGGACGACCGCATCGAGAAGGCGCTCGACACGCTCTTCATCCTGCACGCCGACCACGAGCAGAACGCCTCGGCCAACGCCGTCCGCAGCGTGGGCTCGACCCAGGTCGACCCCTACTCCTCGGTGGCTGCCGGCGTCGGCGCCCTCTTCGGCCCGCTCCACGGTGGCGCCAACGAGGCCGTGCTCCGGATGCTGCGCCGCATCGGCAAGGTGGAGAACATCCCCGCCTTCATCGAGGGCGTCAAGGCCGGCAACGAGCGGCTGATGGGCTTCGGCCACCGGGTCTACAAGAACTACGACCCGCGCGCGACGATCATCAAGCAGCAGGCGCTCAACGTCTTCGAGGTGACGGGCACCAACCCGCTGCTCAACATCGCGATGGAGCTGGAGAAGATCGCGCTCGAGGACGAGTACTTCGTCAAGCGCAAGCTCTACCCCAACGTCGACTTCTACTCCGGCCTGATCTACGAGGCCCTGGAGTTCCCGCCGGAGATGTTCACCGTGCTGTTCGCCATCGGGCGTACGCCGGGCTGGCTCTCCCAGTGGCTGGAGCTCGTCCAGGACAAGGAGCAGAAGATCGCCCGTCCGAAGCAGATCTACACCGGCGAGCGCGGACTCACCTTCGTCCCGCGCGACGTTCGTTGGGCGTGACGATCCTCGGCACGCAGACCCCGTCCACCCCCGTGGTGGATGGGGTCGTCTGGGATTTCGGGAACGTCCTCATCAGATGGGACCCGCTCCCGGCGATCGCGGCCGGAGTCGGGGACGCCGACGCCCGTGCATTCCTGGAGTCCTACGACTTCCGGTCGTGGAACCACGTCCAGGACGCCGGCCGGACCTGGGCCCAGGCACTCGCCGTCCTCGAGGGCGACGCGCCCCAATGGCTCAGCGCCGGAGCGGCGTACGTCGACAACTTCCCGCTCTCCCTGCTGGGGCCGGTCCCCGGCACCCATGAGATGGTCCGCGAGCTCGCCGCGGCCGGGTTCCCTCAGCTCGGACTGACCAACTGGTCGGCCGAGCTCTATCCGCACGCTCCGGCGACGTACGACGTGATCGAGCTGCTCGGCGACGTCGTCGTCTCCGGTGAGGTGCGCCTGGCCAAACCCGACCCGGCGATCTACCAGCTCGTCGCCGAGCGCGCCGGGGTGCCGTTGAACCGGCTGGTGTTCATCGACGACAGCGTCGCCAACGTGGCCGCCGCCGCGGCGCTGGGCATGCACGCGATCCAGTTCACCGGGGCCGAGCAGCTCCGCAAGGACCTGGTCGCGCTCGGCCTCCCGCTCTAGACCTGCTCGGGCGCGCGCTCCAGACGGCGTACGCCCGCGAAGGAGATCGACATCAGGGCGGTGCCGGAGATCACCGCTGCGACCACGAGCAGCCAGGTGTCGAAGCCCACCGCGACGGCGACCGGGCCGACGAGCGCGAGCCCGAGGGGGCGGGCGACGAACGAGCCGACGATGTCGAAGGAGTAGACCCGGGAGAGCTTCTCCTCGGGGATCTCCTGCTGGATCGCGATCTGCCAGAAGATGTCGAAGACCTGCAGCCCGAACCCGTGCAGGAACGCGCCCAGGAGGATCGGCCAGAGGGTGTCCGAGACCGCCATCGCGATCGGGAAGAGGCCGGTCATCGCGAGGAAGAGCACGCCGACGGAGAGCAGCCGGCGCGGGCGGAACCTCAGGCAGAACAAGCCGCCGACGAAGAAGCCCGCCATCAGGGCGGCGAGCGCGAAGCCCCACGACGCCCGGCCGATGCCCTCGCCGACCACGATCGGGCCGAGCACGCTGTGCGCTCCCGACCAGAACAGGTGGTAGAGCAGCGCCTGCAGGATGAGGAACCACAGCCACGAGTGCCGCATCACCTCGCGGAAGCCCTCGGCGAGGTCGCCGAGCATCGACGCCTTGTGGGGCGGGCGTTCATGGGGCACTCGCATGCCGGCGTAGGCGACAGCGGCGATGGCGAAGGTGAGCGCGTCGACCATGATCGCCCAGCCTGATCCCACCGCGGCGACGAGCACACCGCCGAGGGCGTAGCCGATGGTCGAGGCGGTGGTCTGGAGCAGCGAGCGGAGCGAGACGGCGGCACCGAGATCCTCCGCGGGCACGACGACCTTGGTCATCGCCATCGCGGAGGGCTGGTTGAGCGCGGCGACGATGCCCGCGAGACCGCCCATCACCGCGATCGACGGGATCGTCGCCACCCCGAGGATCACCGTCGTCGCCAAGGCGCCGGCCACGACAGCGCTGATCGCCGCCGTGCCCTCCATCATCAGCTTGCGAGAGACTCGGTCGCCGAGCACTCCCCCGGCCAGCGTGGTGACGACCTGGCAGGTCGCGAAGATCGCCTCCACGATGCCCAGCTGGGTGACGGTCCCGCCGAGGTCGAGCACCGCGAACGCCAGCGCGACCGGCGTGATCGCGTTGCCCAGCGACGATGCCGCCGTCCCGGTCACGAGTCGGCGGAAGTTGCGGTGCCGCAGCGGCGAACGACGCCCGGTCGGCGGGTCTGCGGTGGTGGCGGTCATGCGGCAAAGTTACTTCGCTGGCGAACTATTCGCCAACGAATTATCTCTCCTGCGAAGGTAAGGTCGGGGCATGCCCGAGATGCGACCTTCCTCCGACACGTCCACCGACACGGAGGATCGGGCCGACCGTCACGTCGCGCGGTGGCGCGACCACTGGATCGACGTCGACTTCGACGACGAGATCGAGGCGATCACGGTACGGATCGGGTTCATCTCGAAGTTCTTCAACGATGCTCGCGCGGCGGCGGCCAGCGAGGTCGGGCTGGCCGACTTCGAATACAAGACGCTCCACATGCTGATGATCCGCGACACCCCCGGCCACGCCTCGCCCACGGCCCTCGCCAAGGACCTCGACATCAGTCCGGCCGGGATGACAGGAAGGCTCGACAGCATGGAGAAGGCTGGGTGGGTGCGGCGTACGACATCGGTGGAGGACCGCCGCAAGATCAGCGTCGAGGCGACCAAGGCCGGGATCGAGATCTGGCGCCGGGCGATGGACCTGCGCGGCGAGGCCGAGACCAAGCTGCTGGAGACGCTGAGCCCGGAGCGGCGTACGGAGCTGGCGGCTCTGCTCAAGCAGGTGACCCTGCGAATCGAGGCCGAGTAGGTCCTGAGGCATCTCTTCGAGACCGCATAGCCCCGTCTCAGCCCGTTCACAGGGACACTGGCCACACTCGAAGACATGACCGAACTCCCTCCTCAGCCGCCGAGTGGGACTCCGCCGCAGTGGACTCCCCCGGCCCCGGCCGGCCCCACTCAGCCTCCCGCCGGCCCGTTCGCGCCCCCGCCGGCGCAGACCTCCGTCATGCCCGCCGTGCCCGGAACCCCGGGTGCTCCCGGCGCTCCCATCAAGAAGCGCGCCGCGGGCCGCACCGGGCTCGTCGCCGCGGTCCTCGCCGGTGCCCTGGTGGCCGGTGGTGCCGCCGGCGTCGGTGGCGCGGCCGTCTACGGCGCCCTCAACGGTGACGGCAGCGGCGGCGGGGCGAACACCCCGGCCACCTCGCAGGTCGTCGACGCAAAGGCCCCCGAGGGCAGCATCGAGAAGGTCTCGGCCAAGGTGCTCCCCTCCGTCGTGAAGATCGAGGTCACCTCCCAGCAGGGCTCCGGCTCGGGCTCCGGGGTCGTCATCTCCTCCGACGGCACGATCCTGACCAACAACCACGTGGTCGAGCTGGCCGCCAACGGCGGCACGGTGACGGTCGACTTCAACGACGGTACGTCGGCCTCCGCCGAGGTCCTCGGGACCGACCCGCTCACAGACACCGCCGTGATCAAGGCGAGCGGCGTCTCCGGCCTGACGCCCATCACGATCGGCAAGTCCTCCAACCTCACCGTCGGCCAGAGCGTCGTGGCGATCGGCTCCCCGTTCGGGCTCGACTCCACGGTGACCACCGGCATCGTCAGCGCGCTCGGCCGCCCGGTCAACGTCGGCGTCGACCAGAGCGGCGCGGCCACCGTCTACCCGGCGGTGCAGACCGACGCGGCGATCAACCCGGGCAACTCGGGTGGCGCGCTCGTCGACCTCAACGGCAACCTCGTCGGCATCAATGCCTCGATCCGCTCCACCGCAGGTGGGGACGGCCAGGACGCGGGCTCGATCGGCATCGGGTTCGCCATCCCGATCGACGAGATCGGTCCGATCGTGGAACAGCTCGAGAAGGGCGAGGAGGCCACCCACGCGCAGTTCGGCATCTCGGTCTCCGACGCCCCCGAGGCCCAGGACGGCCAGACCTCGGTCACCGGTGCCCAGGTCCAGGAGGTCGGCGAGGGCAGCACCGCCAAGAAGGCGGGCCTCGAGAAGGGCGACATCATCACCAAGGTCGACGACCACATCATCACCGGATCGGACTCCCTGGTGGCGACCGTCCGCTCCTACCGCCCCGATGACGAGGTCGAGGTCAGCTGGTCGCGCAACGGCGAGGAGCACACCGCGAAGGTCACCCTGGACTCCGACGCCTCCTGATCTCCCCGCGAGCGCCTCATCCCCGTCTCTGACCGGGATGAGGCGCTCTCGTGCTCAGGAGACCTGTTTCTGGATGCTGCACAGCCACTCGACCGGCTCGAAGCCCATGGCCTCGTTGACCTGGATCATGTGGGCGTTGACCTCGGCGTTGTACGTCGCCAGGGTCGGCACCTCCGGCCGCTCGGACTGGAGCAGTCGGAGATTGGCGACCTTGACCGCCAGCCCGAGCCGATGGCCCCGGTGAGCCCCTTCGACCAGGGTGCCCCACTGATAGCTGTTGCCGTCCAGGCTCGAGTAGCCGATCACCGTGTAGGCCACCACCCGGCCGTCGGTGTCCAGCGCCACAGAGTGGTAGAGGGTCCGCTTCTGGGCCGCGACCAGCTCCTCGGTCTCGCGCACCTTCGCCACGTCGGGCTCGAGCGCCTCGATGTCCAGGTCTCCGGTCGGCGCCTCGGTCTCCAGGCTGGCGTCGAGCACCGCCCAGCTCGCCACGATGTCGTCGGGCACCCGGCCGACCCAGGAGCGCAGCGTGTAGTCGCCGTGCTTCTCGGCAGCCTCCGCCGCCAGCCGGTCGAGAACGCTGTCCGCCACCGGGAGCCGCAGCAGGCGGCGTACCTCCACCAGGGCGGGCGCATAGCCTCGCGCGATCCCGAAGTCCCGTCCCGGGGATCCCTCGCCGCCGGACCCGAGCGACCAGGGCCACCAGATCTCACCCGTCAACGACGTACGCCCCTGGGCGCGGGCCTCCGCCTCGACATGGTCGAGCAGACCGGTGCCATGACCCCGCCTGCGGTGGTCCGGCAGCACCGCCACCACCAGGGTCGCGCGGTGAAGGTTGTCGAGCAGCGGCATGGCCATCCAGGCGGCGGCGACCGCCTCCCCGCCGACACGGCCGACGTACGCCCTCCGGTCGGTCTTCTCGGTGTGCTGCTGCAGCTCGACGCGCTGCTCCTCACGCGCCCACAGATCCGCGTCGGGGCCGCGTACGTCGAGCCACGACGCGGTCATCACGTCGAACCATGCGTCGAAGGCGTCGTCGTCGAACGGGTCGACGCGCTCGATCACCAGCTCACTCATCGGGGCCTCTCCACTCTCGTCTCGTCCCAGACCGGCTCCGGGGACTCATAGACATCACCGTTGGCGCCGTAGACCAGGAAGCGGTCGAAGCCACGGGCGAACCAGCGGTCGTGGGTGACCGCGACGACGGTGCCCTCGAACGACTCCAGCCCGGCTTCGAGGGCCTCGGCGGACTGGACGTCGAGGTTGTCGGTCGGCTCGTCGAGCAGCAGCAGGGTGGCGCCGCTCAGCTCGAGCAGAAGGATCTGGAAGCGCGCCTGCTGTCCGCCCGAGAGCGAGTCGAAGGCCTGCTCCGCCGCGTGCGCGAGCTCGTAGCGGTCGAGCACGCGGGAGGCGGCCTCGCGGCCCATACCCACGCGCCCACGCCCGTCAGGCGTCGCCTCACCGCGGTGCAGGATGTCGAGCAGCGTACGCCCCACCAGCTCCGGATGGGCATGGGTCTGCACGAACCAGCCCGGCCGCACGCGGGCGCCGAGCTTGGCCTTCCCACGGTGGCGGACCGGCTCGATCGGGGTGTCCTCGACCGGGCGGTGCTCCACGTCAGGATCGGTGCCGCCGCGGGCGAGCAGCCGCAGAAAGTGGGACTTGCCCGAGCCGTTGGAGCCGAGCACGGCAACCCGCTCGCCGTACCAGACCTCCAGGTCGAACGGTCTCATCAGTCCGGTGAGCTCGAGCGCCTCGCACACCACCGCCCGTTTGCCGGTGCGCCCGCCGCGCAGCCGCATCTGCACCGCCTGCTCTCGTGGCTGCTCGACGGGCGGCCCGGCCTCCTCGAACTTCCGGAGCCGGGTCTGGGCCGCCCTGTACTGGCTGGACATCCCGTCGTTGTACTCCGACTTGACCTTCAGCCGCAGGACCAGCGCCTTGATCTTGGCGTGCTCCTCGTCCCAGCGACGGCGCAGCTCCTCGAACCGCAGGAACCGGTCTTTGCGGGCCTCGTGGTAGGAGGCGAACCCACCAGGATGCGTCCACGCGCTGTTGCCGGCGCCGGACGCGCCGAGCTCGACCGTGACCACCCTGGTCGCGGTGTTGTCCAGCAGCTCACGGTCGTGACTGACGTAGAGGATCGTCTTCGGAGACTCCCGGATGCGCTGCTCCAACCAGATCTTGCCGGGCACGTCGAGGAAGTTGTCCGGCTCGTCGAGCAACAGCACCTCGTCGGGGCCGCGCAGCAGGAATTCGAGCACCAGCCGCTTCTGCTCGCCGCCGGACAGGGTGTCCAGGGAGCGGTAGCGGGCGCGGTCGTAGGGCACCCCGAGTCCGGCCATGGTGCACACGTCCCAGACGACCTCGATGTCGTAGCCGCCGGCGTCGGCGTACTCGGCCAGCGCGGTCGCGTAGCGCATCTGCAGCCGCTCGTCCTCCGACGACATCAGCTCCAGCTCGCACGCCTCCACGGCGGCCGTCGCCTCGCGCACCCGCGCGGGCGCCACCGAGAGCAGCAGCTCGCCGACGGTCGAGGAGCCCTTGCCGACCATCTGCCGCATCACCCCGAGGCCGCCCGAGCGCACGACGGATCCCGTCGTCGGGGTCAGCTCGCCGGTGACGATCCTCAGCAGCGTCGTCTTCCCGGCGCCGTTGGCGCCGACCAGCGCGACCTTGGCGCCCTCGCCCACCCGGAAGGAGACGTCATCGAGCAGCACTCGTCCGTCAGGCAGCTGGAAACTCACTCCAGCAACGTCCACATGTCCCACAACCGTCCAGTCTGGCACCCGTGTCGAATGGTTATTCGCATCGGCCTGGCAGACGTTTCTGGGTCGAACGGTCCCATCAGTAGAACGTGACGCTCGACACATTTTGGCGAATAGCGATATGACTGTCGCCATGCCTCCGCTCGACAGCCAGATCGCTGACCTGCTCACCCTCTTCGCGAAGGGCCAGCCCCTGGAGTCTTTCGACCCGCCGACTGCACGAGCGCTCTACCGTGCTTTGGGCGAGGGCATCCCACTTCCACCAGTCGGATCGGTGGAGAGCGCGGTGATCCCAGGGCCGGCCGGCGACCTGGACGTACGCATCTACCGGCCCATGACGCAGGGCCCGCTGCCCACGATCGTGATGTTCCACGGCGGCGGCTGGGTGGTCGGCGACCTCGACACCCACGAGGACCAGGCCCGCAACCTCGCCACCATCTGCGACGCCGTGGTCGTCGCGGTCGACTACCGGCTCGCCCCCGAAAACCCGTTCCCTGCTGCCTGCGACGACGCGCTGGCCGCCGCTCGCTGGGTCAGCGACAACGCGGCGACGCTCGGCGGTGACGGCCGGGTCGCGGTCGCCGGAGACAGTGCTGGCGGCAACCTATCGGCGGCGGTCGCCCAGGTCTTCCGCGACGAGGGGCGCGAGCTCGCCGGACAGCTGCTGATCTATCCGGCGACCGACATGACCAGCGGCTACCCGTCCTATGCGGAGAACGGCCACGGTTACTTCCTCGAGCTGCCGACGATGAAGTGGTTCTCCGACCACTACGTGGGCGACGCCGATCGCGCCGACCCGCGGCTGAGCCCGATCAAGGGCAACCTGGAGGGCCTGGCGCCGGCGGTCGTGGTGACCGCGGAGTTCGACCCGCTGCGCGACGAGGGCATCGCGTATGCCAAGGCGCTGGAGAGCTTCGGGGTCCCGACGACCTACCACCACTGCGACGGTCTCATCCACGGCTTCTTCGCCATGGGCCATCACTCGCAGGCCGCACAGCTCGCGATCGAGGAGACGTGTGCGCTGTTCAGGACCGTGCTCCACGAGTGATCCCGAGCTGATTCCGGGCCGACCCTGAGGGGTGATCCAAGACACACGGTCAAACCAGGGGTATTCCTGATGACCCTGGTTTGACGATGAGACAGACTGGCCGCATGCCGATTGCTGCCCAGGTGGGTTCCTTTCGACGGGCGATGACGCGCCCGCTGACCGAGCGTGTCCGCAAGCTTGCCCTGCAGTTCGCGATGCGGGGCAAGGAGTCGCCGATTCCCGACATCACCACGCTGCGCAAGATCCCCGAGCACCTGACCTTCCCGCTGCGCCGTGACGGCGTCGACCCGGTGCCGCTGCTCGCCGAGAGCCGCGAGCAGGCGCCGGTCACCAAGCTCGGCTCGGTGCTCGGCCTCGACATCGTACTGGTCACCGGGCACGCCGAGTCCAAGCACGTCCTGGCCGACAAGAACGCCTACTCCAACGACATGCGTCACCTGCTCGGCACCCGCAAGCGCACCGACGCCGAGGGCATCGGTGGCCTCGGCATGACCGACCCGCCCGACCACACCAAGCTCCGCGGGCTGCTGACCCCGGAGTTCACGATGCGCCGCCTCGGCCGCCTCAACGAGATGATCGACCGGATCGTCACCGACGCCCTCGACGGCATGGAGGCCCACGGCCCCGAGGTCGACCTGGTCCACCACTTCGGCTTCGAGATCCCGTTCCGGGTGATCTGTGAGCTGCTGGGCATGCCCGAGGACGTACGCGACGAGTTCCACAAGCTCGGCATGGCCCGTTTCGACCTGTCCGAGGGCGGTGCGGGCGCCTTCGGTGCCGCCACCGAGACCAGGACGTTCCTCATCGAGCAGGTCCGCCAGCAGCGCGCCAACCCCGGCGACGGCATGATCGGCGAGATCATCCGCAACAAGGGCTCGGAGTACGACGACGTCGAGCTCGGCGGTCTCGCCGACGGCGTCTTCCTCGGCGGCTACGAGACCTCCGCCTCGATGCTCTCCATGGGCGCCTACGTCCTGATGCAGAACCCGGAGGCGTACGAGATCCTGCGCTCCGGCGAGAAGGCCGAGGTCGACAAGGTCGTCGACGAGCTGCTCCGCTACCTGTGCCCGGTGCAGCTCGCGTTCCCCCGGTTCGCCCGCGAGGATCACGACCTCTTCGGCCTGCCCATCAAGAAGGGCGCCGTCGTCCTGGTCAGCCTCACCGGCGCCAACCGCGACCCCGCGGTGGTGCCGAACCCGGAGCAGTTCGACCTCCGCAACGCCGACACCATGCACTTCGCCTTCGGCCACGGCATGCACCGCTGCGTCGGCGCCGAGCTGGCCCGCATGGAGCTCCGCGCCGCCCTCACCGGCCTGGCCCGCCGCTTCCCCGACCTGGCCATGGCCACCGACGACCCCGGCGACCTCGGCTGGCGCGACCTCTCCGTCGTCTACAGCCTCGACCGCCTCCCCGTCCGCCTGGCCAAGGACCCCGTCCCCGCCTGACCCGCCAACCGCCGAGTCGGCGCATCCTGACGAAGAATCTCGCCGAGTCGGCTCGTCATGACGCGCCGACTAGGACATCCGAGCTGCCGCTACCGACCCAGCGCGTAGGTGAGCACCACCGCACCGTTCCCGAGGTCGGTGACGTTCTGCAGATTCATGTCGGTGGTGGCGATGCCCGCCAGGAGCGACTCGCCGGAACCCGCAACGAACGGCGAGAGGCTCACGTGAAGCTCGTCCAGCAGACCGGCCTCGATGAGTGCCCGGCTCAAGGGACCGTTGCCGTACTTCACCAGCGAGCCCTCCCCCGACTCCTTGAGGGCGGTGACGGCCTCGATGGCGTCACCGGGAAGCACCTCGGCGTTCCAGGTGGTCTCGGTGAGCGTCCTGGAGGCGACGTACTTCGGCAGCGAGTTGAACCTGTCGGCCAGCTCGCCGCTCCTGGAGGGCCACGACGCGGCGAACCCCTCGTAGGTCACGCGGCCGAGCACCATGCCGGCCGCGCCGTCCAGCAGTCGGACCGCGTAGTCGATCTGGCCGTCGCTCGGCACGATCTTCATCTGCCCTGCCCAGAAGTCATCACCATCGAACCTGCCGTCGAGGGAGACGTGGGTGTACTCGATCAGTTTTCGCATGAGCAGACCCAAACACTCCGGTGACCTGCCGGTCTTGTATCGAACCGAACCGGGCCCACGGCTCAGAACGCGAGGAACCTGGGATCGGATCTCAGCTGGCTCGGAGTGTGGCCGGTTGCCCACCGCATCGCCCGCGTGAGCTGCGGCTGGTCGTAGTAGCCGCCGACCGAGATCGCCTCGGCGGTCGATCCACCTGTCATGAGGAACTGCGCGGTGGACCGCGCACGCTCGATGCTGGCGACCTTGCGACGCGATATGCCTACGGCGCGTCGGAACCGGACCTGGGCGGTCCGCTCCGAGACACCGCGCGGCCGTCGGTCCTGGTGGATCTCCTCGACCAGCCGGTCGGTGACCAGCAGGCCGGCGCGCACCAGCCGCGCGACGAACACGTCGACGTTGTCCGCGGTAGGCATCTCCCAGTCCCGGTTGTCCAGAAGGATCCGGCCCCCTGTCACGGTCGGCAGCTGGGCGTCACGCAGATCAGCGACAGCGGCCGACGGGAACAGCGGAAGATGGGCACCGACCTTGAGCTCGACGCCGAAGAACTCCCAGCCCTTCGGACAGGTCAGGTTGGAGGCCTTGGTCTCCGGACCGTGCACATACATCGACCAGCCTGCATCGTTGCCCGCGAACGAGAGCATCGTGGACGCCTTCGCCACCGACGCAAAGCTGACCTCGGCGTCGAATCGTGCCGCCCACACGCGCTCCACCAGAGGTAGTTCCCCCGCGACCTCGTCGAAGATCAGCCCCATGGACGAGAGTCTCCAGGACCCGCGAACGTTTGACACTCCAATTCTGGAGGTCGTCAGTCGCGGCGGGTCTCGAGGACGCGGAACCCCTTGGCGCCGCCGACCCGGTCCAGCTGGCTGAGGATCCGGTCCCGCCTGATCTCTCAGCCGTTCCAGCGCTGAGGGGCCGGCTCCTCACTGATCGCAACGGCGATCCAGGGCGCCAGGACGTACGCCGGGATCGCCAGCAGCGGCAGGCTCGTCATCGGGGTCGCGATGATCACGAACGCGGCCCCGGTGCAGAACCGACCGAGCCCGGAGCGCATGCTCAGGTACGCCCCGACCACCGGCCCGATCAGCCCAACGCCGACCATCACCGGCACGCTCATCAGCCGCGACAGCTCGATCCCGGAGCTCGTGACGAAAAGGTAGACAGGCAGCACCGTCACCAGGCTCAACAGCGCGGCGACGCCCCAGGCCTTGTAGGAGCGGGCCAGGCGCTGGCGGTTCGTCAGCGCGGGGGTCGTCATCGCGGGACTGGTCATGGACGGAGTCTGGCAGCGCACCCCGCGCGCCCGGCCGCGAGACGCGCGAGACGGCGGAAACCGGCATCTGGACCGTTCAGGAGCGGCGGGTCTCCAGGACGCGGAAGCCCTTGGCGCTGCCGATGCGGGTGGTGGGATAGCCCTGGTCGGTGATCCAGCGCTGCAGCGAGTCCCCGCCGAGGTTCTTGCCGACGACCATGACCGCTCGGCCGTCGGGGGCGAGTCGCGGGAGCCAGGTGAGCAGGAGTTCGTGGAGGGCCGGCTTGCCGATCCGGATCGGCGGGTTGCTCCAGATCTCGTCGTAAGTCGTCTCCGGGTCGATCTCGGCGGGTACCGCGGCGCGATACCGGTCACCCAGACCCAGCTTCGCCGCGTTCTCGTTGGCCAGCAGGACCGCGCGCTCGTTGACGTCGACGCCCGTGACGTACGCCTCCGGCACCGCGAGACCCAGCGCGAGCCCGATCATGCCGTAGCCGCAGCCGAGGTCGAGGACCCGCGCGCCAGGCTTCAGCGAGGGCGGCTCGGTCTCCTTGAACAGCACCGAGGTGCCGATGTCGAGGCGTCCCTTGGCGAAGACGCCCGACCCGGAGACCAACGACAGGTCCATGTCCCACACGGTCGTCGAGACGGGGATCCGCTCGAAGGGCACCGACGGGTCGGCGGAGAAGTAGTGCTCGTCATCGGTCCCGGTCAAGCTCGCTCGCCTCTCTGCGATTCATGGTGCGTTCGTGCTGGGCCGCCAGCATCTCGTCGGGCGGGTAGGCGACCTCTTCGAGGGTCAGACCGTTGGCCGGCGCGATCGGGATCGACGAGGACCGCGAGCGCGCGGCCAGCGACTCCTTGGCCCAGCTGACGTCCTTGCGGCCCTCCCCGATCACCATCAGGCACCCGACCAGCGAGCGCACCATGGAGTGGCAGAAGGCGTCGGCGAGCACGGTCGCCTCGATGATCCCGTCGGGGCGCCGGTCCCAGGTGAGCTGGCGCAGATCGCGGATCGTGGTCGCGCCCTCGCGCGGCTTGCAGAAGCTGGCGAAGTCGTTGAGCCCGACGAGGTCGGCGGAGGCGACGTTCATCAGCGATAGGTCGAGCGGCCGCGTCCGGTAGAGCACGTGCCCGCGCTGCAGCGGGTCGACGTACGCCGGGTCGTCCACGATCCGGTAGACGTAGCGTCGCCACAACGCCGAGAACCGGGCGCTGAAGCCCACCGGCGCCTCGACGGCGGCACGTACGCGCAGGTCGGCGGGGAGGATCCCGTTCAAGCGCCGCACCAGCGAGTCGAGCGGCGACTGCTCCGACCGTCCCCGCGAGGACTCGAGCACCTCGGCGTCGATGTCGAAGTGGGCGACCTGTCCGCGGGCGTGCACACCCGAGTCCGTACGCCCGGCGACCGTCACCCACACCTGGGACCGCTCCCCCGTCGCCGGCACCCGCAACGCGGTCGCCAGCGCGGCTTGGAGCTCTCCCTGGACCGTACGCAGCCCCGGCTGGGTCGCCCAGCCGTGGAACATGGTGCCGTCGTAGGCGAGGTCGATCCTGATGCGCACGGGCCCATTCTCGCAGCGACCACGTCGTTTGCCAGACTCGACGCATGCGCTACGTGATCTTCGGAGCAGGAGCGGTCGGCGGCGTCGTGGGCGGCCTGCTGCACAGGGCAGGGCTCGAGGTCACCCTGGTGGCCCGCGGCGAGCACCTCCGCGCGATCCAGGACGCAGGCCTCAGCCTCGACACCCCTGACGGCGTGCTGCTGCTCGACGTCCCCGCCGTCGAGGACGCGAGCCAGCTGGCCTGGACCGAGGACACCGTCGTGCTCCTCGGCGTCAAGGGGCAGCAGACAGAGGCCGCACTCGAGGACCTTGCGGCGTACGCCCCGCCGGGCACCCCGGTCGTCTCCCTGCAGAACGGCGTCGCGAACGAGCCGCGGATCCTGCGGCACTTCGCCCGGACGTACGCCATCCATGTCATCCTCCCCGCCACCTTCCTGACCCCGGGGGCCGTCGTCCAAGACTCCGGCAACAAGCCCGGCATCCTCGACATCGGCCGCTACCCCACCGGCGTCGACGAGACCGCCACCGCGATCGCGAACGACCTGGTCAAGGCGGGGTTCCTGAGCGAGCCGCGCGCCGACATCATGGCCTGGAAGCACCGCAAGCTCCTCAACAACCTCGGCAACGGCATCAACGCCGCGATCGCACCCGGCCCCAGTGACGAGGAGATCTACGCCCGCTGCCTGGCCGAGGCGGAGGCCGCCCTCGCTGCCGCCGGCATCAGCGTCGTGACCGCCGACCAGGACCGTACGCGGCGAGCCGGCCACATCACCGGACGCGGCGGCGCCAACAACAGCTCGACCTGGCAGAGTCTCACCCGCGGCACCGGCGTCGAGATCGACTACCTCTCCGGCGAGATCGTGCTGCTCGGTCGCCTCCACGGCATCCCGACGCCCGCCAACGAGGCCATCCAGCACGCTGTCCACGACATCGCCCGCACGGGCGCCGAGCCCGGCAGCATCGACGGCATCACCTTCCTCGCCAGCCTCTGACAGCCGGTCTCTGACAACTCCGGTCCGAAAGGGGTGGTCAGGTACACAGCGAGTCCGGCAGGCTGCCTGCCATGAGCCACGCCGCGCCGCCTCCTCCCCCGCCTCCCCCGACGCCGCTGCCACCGACCCACACCACCGGGCCCGCCCCTCGATCGACCATGGGCGCCACCATCGCCGTGATCGTCGCCGTGCTGATCCTGCAGATCGCGATCGCCCTGATCGGCTTCGCCCTGACGTACCTCCTCGGCGGCACGATCGCCAGCATGTCCATCTCCAACATCGTGACCATCGTGCTCAACGCGCTGCTGTACGCCGTGGTGGCAGGTGGCGCGGCGTACATCGCCCGCACCCCGACGGGCCGGCTCCTCGGCATCGTGCTGCCGATGCTCTCCTGGCTGTTGAGCACGGTGTTCTGGTACGGCCTCATCCGACTGCTGGACTTCTACAACCCAGCCGCCATCGGCTTTCTCGCACCACTGTTCCTCATGCTGGTGCTGGCCGGCTGGGGGTGTGCTGCCTGGGCCGGTCACCGTTGGCTGTTCGGACTGCCCATCACCTACGTGCTGCTCATCGTGGTGCAGGTGCCGCTGTCGCTCGCGCTGGCGCCGGCCATGTCGCTCGACAACATCGCCGCCGCGCAGCTGCTCTCGACCCTCTCGACCGTCGCGACGACCGTGGTCATGGTGGTCGGCGGAGTCATCTGCTGGCTGCTGGCCCGATCCGAGCAGGTCGCCGGGAAATGACAGTGGCCCGCCACCCTCGCGGGTGACGGGCCACAGTTCAGAACCAGATCAGGCCTTGGCCTCGTCCGTGGTGGTCTCCTCAGCGGGAGCCTCCTCGGCAGCAGCCTCGGTCTCGACGACCTCGGTCTCGACGACCTCGGTCTCGTCGGCGGCGGTCTCCTCGACCGGGGCCTCCTCGACGGGGGCCTCAACCGGAGCCGCGGCAGCCGGAGCAGCCTTGGTCTTCGGCTCGTAGGCCTCGTTGACGAGCTCGATCACGGCCATCGGAGCGTTGTCGCCCTTGCGGGGACCGATCTTGGTGATCCGGGTGTAGCCACCCGGACGCTCCGCGAACTGCTCGGCGATCTCGGTGAAGAGGGTGTGCACGACGGACTTGTCGCGGATGGTCTTGAGGACCTCGCGACGGTTGTGCAGGTCACCCTTCTTGGCCTTGGTGATCAGCTTCTCCGCGACGGGGCGGAGGTGCCGAGCCTTGGCCTCGGTGGTGGTGATGCGGCCGTTCTCGAACAGCGCGGTGGCGAGGTTCGAGAGGATCAGCTTCTGGTGCGCGGGCGAACCGCCGAAACGGGCACCCTTCTTCGGGGTAGGCATCGTGCCTGCTCCTTCTCTCCGGCCGTATCAGGTACCGGGGTAGACGCCCCTCACGGGGCGGTTTGGTGGAAACTCAGTACTGCTCGTCCTCGACGAACGCGTCGTCGTCATCGTCGCCGTAGGCGGCGAGGGCGGCGGACGGGTCGAAGCCCGGAGCGCTGTCCTTGAGGGACAGGCCCATCTCGTGCAGCTTCAGCTTGACCTCGTCGATCGACTTGGCGCCGAAGTTGCGGATGTCGAGCAGGTCCTGCTCCGAGCGCGAGATGAGCTCACCCACGGTGTGGATGCCCTCACGCTTGAGGCAGTTGTAGGAACGAACGGTCAGCTGCAGGTCCTCGACCGGGAGGGCGAGGTCGGCGGCGAGCTGCTCGTCGACCGGCGACGGGCCGATGTCGATGCCCTCGGCGTCGACGTTCAGCTCGCGGGCCAGACCGAAGAGCTCGACCAGGGTCTTACCGGCCGAGGCGATCGCGTCGCGGGGAGCGATCGACGGCTTGGTCTCGACGTCGATGACGAGCTTGTCGAAGTCCGTGCGCTGCTCGACACGGGTGGCCTCGACCTTGTAGCTGACCTTGAGGACCGGCGAGTAGATCGAGTCGACCGGGATGCGGCCGATCTCGTTCTCGGCGCCCTTGTTCTGGACGGCGGAGACGTAGCCACGGCCACGCTCGACGACGAGCTCGAGCTCGATCTTGCCCTTGTCGGACAGCGTCGCGATCTTCAGGTCGGGGTTGTGCACCTCGACACCGGCCGGCGGCGCGATGTCGGCGGCGGTGACGTCACCGGCACCGGACTTGCGCAGGTACATGGTGACGGGCTCGTCGTGCTCCGAGGAGACGACCAGACCCTTGAGGTTGAGGATGATCTCGGTGACATCTTCCTTGACGCCCTCGATGGTCGAGAACTCGTGGAGGACGCCGTCGATCTTGATCGAGGTGACCGAAGCACCGGGGATCGAGGAGAGCAGGGTGCGGCGAAGAGAGTTGCCCAGCGTGTAACCGAAGCCCGGCTCGAGGGGCTCGATCACGAAGCGGGAGCGGAACTCCTCGACGGACTCTTCCGACAGGGTGGGGCGCTGTGCGATAAGCACTGATTTGTCCTTTCCGGGCCGACCGCTATTTGACGGACCCGAACTTCAAGGGGTGATGACGGAAGGCTGTGGGGGCGGCAAGGCCCCGGCGTACGTCTTCTATGAAGTTTGAACGCCGGGGACTCACCGTGGTTACTGCGTGGGTCTGATCAGAGCTTCGAGTAGTACTCGACGATCAGCTGCTCCTGGACCGGGACGTCGATCTGAGCCCGGACGGGGAGCTGGTGAACCAGGATGCGCATCCGGTTCGGGACAGCCTCGAGCCAGGCCGGGACGACGCGCTCGCCGTGGGTCTCGCGAGCCACGATGAACGGGGTCATCTCCAGCGACTTCTCGCGAACGTCGATGACGTCGTGAGCCGAGACCTGGAACGAAGGCACGTTGACCTTCTTGCCGTTGACCAGGAAGTGGCCGTGAACGACCAGCTGGCGGGCCTGGCGGCGGGTGCGGGCGAAGCCGGCACGGTAGACGACGTTGTCCAGGCGGCCCTCGAGGAGCACCAGGAGGTTGTCGCCGGTCTTGCCACCGCGACGGTGGGCCTCGGCGTAGTAGGAAGCGAACTGCTTCTCCATCACGCCGTAGGTGAAGCGAGCCTTCTGCTTCTCACGAAGCTGGAGGAGGTACTCGCTCTCCTTGATGCGGCCGCGGCCGTGCTGGCCGGGAGGGTAGGGGCGCTTCTCGAACGCCGCGTCGTTGCCGACAAGGTCGACACCGAGACGGCGCGACTTGCGGGTCATGGGTCCGGTGTAACGGGCCATTACTCTTCAGTCTCCTTCTATGTCTCGGTGGGGATCAAACGCGGCGGCGCTTGGGCGGACGGCAACCGTTGTGCGGAGCCGGCGTGACGTCCTGGATGGTGCCGACCTCGAGGCCGATCGCACCCAGGGAGCGGATCGCGGTCTCGCGGCCCGAGCCCGGGCCCTTCACGAAGACGTCGATCTTCTTCATGCCGTGGTCCATCGCGCGACGGCCAGCGGCCTCGGCGGCCATCTGAGCGGCGAACGGGGTGGACTTACGCGAGCCCTTGAAACCGACGGTGCCGGCCGAGGCCCACGAGATCACCGCACCGGTCGGGTCGGTGATCGTGACGATCGTGTTGTTGAACGTGCTCTTGATGTGGGCCTCGCCCTGAGCGACGTTCTTCTTCTCCTTGCGACGAACCTTCGTCGCACCCTGTCGGGTCTTCGGAGGCATGCATTAACTCCTGTGTTGGCTGGTCTGTGAGATCGAGGCGAAAGCCGGATCAACGCGCAGAGCGCGTCGGATCACTTGGCCTTCTTCTTGCCGGCGACGGTGCGCTTCGGGCCCTTGCGGGTGCGCGCGTTGGTCTTGGTGCGCTGACCGCGGACCGGAAGGCCCTGACGGTGGCGGCGACCCTGGTAGCTGCCGATCTCGATCTTGCGACGGATGTCAGCCTGGACCTCACGACGGAGGTCACCCTCGGTCTGGATGCCCTGGGCTTCGATCTCGTCACGGAGCTTGACCAGCTCGTCCTCAGCCAGAGCGTGCACCCGGGTGTTCGGGTTGACGCCGGTGGCCTCGAGGAGCTTCTGCGAGGTGGTACGGCCGATGCCGTAGATGTAGGTGAGAGCGATCTCCACGCGCTTGTCGCGCGGAAGGTCAACACCTTGGAGGCGTGCCATTGTGTTCCTTACGTTTCGACAGAGGTGTCGGTCGGGTCGCGCCCCGGGGTGGCACCCTCGGGCTCCGGCCTCTGCTCCGGAGGTGACTTCGGACTCCAGAAATCTGGTTCAGCGTCCTAGCGACTCGATGCGAATATTCAGTTGTTGCTGCGAACTGGGCTCAGCCCTGGCGCTGCTTGTGGCGCGGGTTCTCGCAGATCACCATGACGCGGCCGTGGCGACGGATCACCTTGCACTTGTCACAGATCTTCTTCACGCTCGGGTTGACCTTCATGTCAGCCCTTTCTTGATCGTCGGCTGGTTACTTGTACCGGTAGACGATCCGACCGCGCGTCAGGTCGTAGGGAGACAGCTCCACCACCACGCGGTCCTCAGGAAGGATCCGGATGTAGTGCTGTCGCATCTTGCCGCTGATGTGGGCGAGAACCTTGTGTCCGTTGCTCAGCTCCACACGGAACATGGCGTTGGGGAGGGCCTCCACTACGGTGCCCTCGATCTCGATCACGCCTTCTTTCTTCGGCATGCCCTCTGCAATCTGTTGGTCGGTCATCTACCGTTCAAACCACGGATCGGATGACCCGCGGGCGGTCCGGGAACCTCTCCGAGAACTCGGAGTGGACCTCGTGAAGCCATCTGCATGTCTCACCCGCGAGCGCACAGAAGCGCGCTGACCGGGCAGCCGCGAGGCACGACGAGACAGACCCACGTTGGACCGACTACCAAGCCTAGACCCCTAGAACAGCAATGCCCTAATCGTCAAGCCCGGGTGGCCGCGTCCGCCTGAGCGACCTCTGCAACGTACGCGAGCGCCGCCTCCGGGTCACCGAGGAACGGTCCGAGATCCTCGGGGTGCGGGAAGAGCCGGGTGAACCGGTCCGCCACCGCCTGGTGCTGCGTGGCCGCGCCGAGCACCTGCTGCACGTGGTCGGGAAGCGGGTTGAGCAGCGCGTCGGTCAGGCCGGTCGAGTGCTGGGCACGGGTCTCCCAGAAGGTCTCGAAGGTCGCCTGCATCCATTCGGGGTCGAACGGCCGGTCACCGCGCTCCAGGATCGCCTGGGTGTAGATCCCGGCACAGTGGGCGGCGTTGTTGGAGCCCTGCCCCGCGATCGGGTCGTTGACCACGACGACGTCGCCCATGCCGAAGACGAACGTGCCGTCCGCGACCTCGGCGTACGGCTTGCGGATCGTGCCGGTGAAGGCGCCCGAGAGCGAGGCGCGGGCGTCGGTGGGCTCGCAGTCCAGCATCAGCTCGCCCTCCCACGGCATGTGCTCCAGCATCACGTGCTGCAGCCGGCGCAGGTGCTCGTCGGGGCGGGGGCGGTCCCAGAAGCAGTCGAAGGGACCGTCGGGGATCGCCTCGACGAACGCGACCCGGCTCGGCCCGAACTGGGTCAGGGCGCTGATCACGAACAGCTCCCCCACCCCGGGCGCGACGTTGATCCGCATGCTCCCGGCCGGGAAGTCGTCGGGCTCGACCATGCCGTGGAGGTAGATCGCCGAGAGCGCACGGCCGGGGGTGTCGTACTTGGAGCGGACCGGGTCGCGGTCGAACAGATCGACGATCTCGCCCTTGCCGGCCGCGATCAGGGTCAGCTCGTACATCGAGGCCAGGCCGGCGAGGTCGGAGGTCATCACCGGGTGGTAGATGATCCGGCCACCCCGGTCCTCGAACAGCTCCAGCCAGGAGGACATCTTCAGGCGCTGGTCGACGGACATGGCGTACGGCTCCCAGGGCCCGTCGAACTTGAGCGCGCGGACCCCTGGCTCCGGGCTGACCGAGATGCCGACCGCGGGGATATGGGGCGCCTCGTCCTCCCACAGGTTGAGGTCGTAGACGCGCTCGTACTGCAGCGCAGGGTCGAACATGACCTGCGTCGACGTCGGCCAGCCGTCGCGCAGCTCATCGGGCGTGCGCGCGGACATGACCGTCACCTCGTAGCCCTCGGCCTGGAGGCTGAGAGCGAGCTGCATGCCCGCCTGTCCGGCGCCGACGATCAGGATCTTGCGCAATGAAACTCCTTCGGAGTTGGGACGCCTCCGGGCTCAGGCGCGTGTGGGGGTGGTTTTCATCGTGTGCGACAGGCAGGCGACCAACGTCTTGGCCGTCGACCTGCGGTCGCGGGCGTCCACGGTCACCAGTGGCGTCCGCTCGTCGAGGCAGAGCGCGTCCCGCACCTTCTCCAGAGAGTGGGTCAGCTTCCCGTCGAACAGGTTGACCGCCACGATGAACGGGACGTCGGTGTCGTTCTCGAAGTAGTTGACCGCGGGGAAGGAAGCGTCGAGCTGGCGGGTGTCGACGAGTACGACGGCACCGCTGGCACCGCGGCACAGGTCGTCCCACATCGGCCAGAACCGGGGCTGGCCCGGGGTGCCGAACAGGTAGAGCAGCAGGTCTGGGGCGAGGGTGACCCGGCCGAAGTCCATCGCGACCGTGGTGGTCGTCTTGGCGCTCGCGTCCGAGAGCGGGTCCACCGACTCACCGGCCTGCGTCATCCACGCCTCGGTGTTGACCGGCGGGATCTCTGAGACCGAGGCGACCAGGGTCGACTTCCCGACGCCGAACCCTCCCGCGATCACGAGCTTTGCAGAGGTGACGGTCAGTGCCGGGCGGTCAGCCGAGCTCGGAAAGGCCATCGATAACTCTCTTCAACAGACGGTGGTCGAACGGGGAGTCGTAAGCCCCCTCATTGATCTGCAGGTGCTCGGTCGAGGCTAGATCCTCGAGCAGCACGCGCGTCACCCCGAGCGAGATCCCGCAATGTGCGGACAGCTCCGCGACCGACTGTGGCCCGAGGCGTACGCGGTCGTAGAGCCTGCGCGACTCGGGCGTCAGCTTCGCCGCCGCGCGCGCATCGAAGTGCGCCGAGGAGACCAGCGTGTGCACGTACAACTGGTGGTTGGTCTTGGTGCGGCCGCCGGTCAGTACGTATGGACGTACCCACGGGTTTTGGCTCACGCCCGCTCCCCCGCCATCGAGCTGACCGTCATCTGGCGCAGCTCGTCGCGCATCTGGGGAGTGAGTACGTGGCCGACGGCGTCGACCATCTGGGCCATCTTGTGGGCGACGACGCCCAGGTTGGCACCGGCGCCGACGAGGACGGCGAAGCCCGCGAGGTCTCCGATGCCCATGAAGAGGAAGTGTCCGGTGTGGAACTTCAGCATCACCTGGTCACAGCCGGGCTCTCCCACCTCGCGCGCGATGTTGTTGCCGAGACTGATCACTCCCGCCGTCATCGCGGCGAGCGGGTCGGCGACGTTGGCGGACATGCCGCCGGCACCGATCAGCGGGAGTCCGTCGGAGGAGACGATGAGCGCATGGGTCACACCGGGGGTGGAGCTGGCAAAGTTGTCGATCAGCCAGCTGAATTCCTTGGGGTCGCGGGGGACGACCGGGCTTTCCATTACGAAAGGGTTCCTTTCACTGCTGGGTCTTAGCTACCAAGGGAGAACGCGTCGAGATCGTCGGCGAAGGAGTACCGGGCCGCCGACTGGTCCTCGGGCGAGGACTCTTCCATCTGCGGTCCAGCGGCTGCTTCGGGCACGGTCGGCGTGCTGCGCAGGCTGACCGGCTCCCGGCGCGGGAGCGCGCCTGACTCTACTGGGCTGCTCTGCTCAGCGGACACGGAGGCCTCATTCGTCTCATCCGTCCCTTCCGTCTCGCCGGGAAGCAGGATCGACGTCTTCATGGTGTCGGTGGCGAGATCCGGCGACGGCTGCTCGCTGGGCGCCGGCGCGAATTGGGCCGCCGGCTGCTGCCCAGGCTGCTGCACAGGCTGTTGCAGCGCGGGCTGTTGCCCGGTCTGTGGCGCAACCTGTTCGGCCGGTGGCATCGGCCGGCGCAGCGACTCGAGCGAGGACGGTCGCATCTCGCGCCGCACGGGCTGGGCGGCCGGCTGCGGCACGGACTGGGGTCCACGCCGCCGCGGGGCGGGAGGCAGGACCGCGACGCTGCTCGCGCTCGAGGCCCTCGGCAGCTCGGCCGGCTCGAGCGGGACGACCGGCACCTCGCACAGGAGCTGGGCCGGGACCGTCACCATCGCGATCATCCCGTTGCCGGGCGCGGGGCGGGTCGCGAGGCGTACGTCGATGTCGTACTTGCGGGCGATCCGGTGCACCACCGGGAAGCCGGTGTGGCTCCCGGACTTGCTGACCAGCTCCACGATCGGGCCCGCGAGCAGCGCGTTGAGGCGGCCCACCGACCGCTCCGGGATGCCGATGCCGGTGTCCTCGATGCGGAACAGCACGTCGCCGGCGTCGGCCAGGTGGACGTTGACCGTCACCGCACCCGGGGAGTACTTGGTCGCGTTGTCCAGCAGCGCGGCGATCAGGCAGGAGACATCGTCGGCGGCGTAGCCGATGACGGCGAGGTCGCTCACCCGGCCGATCGAGACCTGGTTGTAGCGCTCGATGCCCGACAGCGCCATCCGGATGACGTCCAGCAGCGAGGTGTCGATGCCACCCATCTCGTCCTCGGCGCGGCCGGCGAGCGTACGCAGGTCGCGGCTCGCGCGCCGCATGCGGGTGACGGCGTGGTCGACCTCATAGAGCTTCTTCAACCGATCGGGGTCGTCCTCGTCGGCCTCGAGGCCGTCGAGAGAGATCCGCATCTGCTCGGCGAGGCTGATCAGGTGGAGCCCGAACTGCTCCATGATCTCGGGCCAGGCCTCGTCCTCTTCCTCCTGGAGGGGAGGTGGCGTGGAGGAGAGCTGTGGCATGGCGGGGTTCGATGGCACCGGCGGAAAAGGCGCGGCCTGACCCCCGGTCGGAGGGAATGAGCGAGCAAGACCCGGATCTGACTGCTCAGCGAGCGTCGCAGTCTGGGGCCCCCGGCGCTTCAACCAGCGCAGGCTCCAGCGTGTCATGAGGCGGCACTTTCAAATGTGGAGAACGAAACAGAGCGGTGATCAGACTGGCACAACCGGTGCGCGAGCGCAGAGTTACGCACCCAGAAGCAGACAGTGTCCTAGGTCCCTCGTCCCAAGTGGCTCAGGCGCGCCGTCGCCGCCCGACGAGGTGGCCCGATCCTACGCGGCCGCCCAACTCAGCTGGCCAGCAGGCGCAGCGTCTCCTCACGGGCCGGCGCGGTGCGCGGGTCCGTGCCCTCGTACGCCGAGCCGACCGGGTTCACCATGACCTCGTCCACGCCGTACTCCTCGGCCATCCCGGCCAGGCGGGCCTTCGCGTACGCGGCGGAGCCGATGATCCAACGGCCACGCATCGTGTCGGTCAACCCCCGGTGGGCTTCGGGGATCTCCGTCTTCTCGGCCTCGTCGATGCTGGGCTGCGCGGTCAGCGGCTGGCCGGTGCGCAGCTTGAGCATGGTCAGCAGCTGGGGCAGTGCCCGGCGGTCGGCCTCCTCCGAGGTCTCGGCCACGCTCGCGTTCACGGTCAGGAACGTCTTCGGCTCGCTGAGGAGCTCGGAGGGCTGGAAGGTCGAGCGGTAGAGCTCGATCATCGCCTTGGTGTCGGTGCCGTTGCCCGCGAAGTGGTGGGCGAAGACGTAGGGCAGACCCTTCTCGGCGGCCAGACGCGCGGAGTAGTCGGAGGAGCCGAGCAGCCAGAGCTCGGCGACCGACGCGGCCGACGGGGTCGCGTGCAGGACGTGCTGGCGGCCGCCGGCCATCAGGCCGACGCCCTCCGGCGCCATCATCGCGACGATGTTGTCGAGGTACTCCGGGAAGCGGTTGACCGCGTCGTCGCTCACCCCGCCGGCGCCGTGACGCAGCGCCCAGGAGGTCACCGGGTCGGTCCCCGGGGCGCGGCCGATGCCGAGGTCGATCCGCCCCGGGAACGCCGCCTCGAGCAGCGAGAACTGCTCGGCCACCACCAGCGGTGCGTGGTTGGGCAGCATCACTCCCCCGGACCCGACCCGGATCCGCTCGGTGACGCCGGCCACCAGCGAGATCAGCACCGGCGGGTTGGTCGACCCGACCGCCGGCATGTTGTGGTGCTCGGCGAGCCAGTAGCGCTCGTACCCGAGCTCGTCGGCCACCTTCGCCAACGACAGCGTCGCGGCCAGGGCATCTGCGGAGGACTGGTCCTTGCGGACCGGGACGAGATCGAGAACGCTCAGCTTCACGTGAAGTCTCAACCCGCCCCGGGGCGTCGCTTATTCCGGCGGCAGCAGCGCGCGCAGGCCGTCGGCGACGGCCGAGCGCCACCAGGCGTAGTCGTGGCCGCCGTTGTGCTCGGCGGAGGTGACGTCGATCCCAGCCGCGCGGAGACGGTCGACGAGGTCGTGGTGGAGCTCGTCGAGGACCCACTCCTGGGTGCCGTGCGCCAGGTGGACACGCGTCTTCGCCTCCGCCGTGACAGCGTCCGCGAGGTCGTCGAGCCACAGCGAGGCCGACTGGCTGGCGACCCCGTGGATGTGCTCGGGATAGGTCAGGCCGGCGCGCAGCGCGGTGACGCCGCCGAGGCTCTGACCCAGGACGTACGTCTCCTCAGAGACCGCGCGACGCTCGCGCACCCACGGCAGCAGCTGGTTGACGATGTAGTCGGCACCCTCGCCGCCGGCGAGCTCCTCCCACCGCTTGTCGCGGCCACCGGAGGCGGGCAGGACGCAGCGTACGTGGCGGAGGTGGCCGTCGGCGATCAGGTTGTCGAGCGTGGTCGGCAGCGAGTGGTGGTCGGTCCAGATCTCACCGTCGAGGGCGACCACGAGTGGCAGGTCGACGTTGAGACCGGCGCCGGCGGGGTCGTAGAGCCAGACGTCGCGGCCGTCAGGACCCACTTCCAGGGTCACCGTGCCGGCGACGACGTCGTCGCGGCGGAACAGCCACGGCTGCAGCGGAGCATCGGGCAGGGAGACGACCGACTGCTTGATGCCCTGCCTGTTGTGGCACCAGTCGAGGTTGAGCGGGTCGAGGTAGCCGCGGTGCAGCACGGCACGCAGCTCGACCTGACCCTCGCTCTCCCACGGGGCCGGCTCGCCGGGGTGCTTGCACAGGAAGGAGTACGACGCCCGCCAGTCGCCCTTCATCAGGAACGAGGCGTGCCACAGGTCGGTGCCTGCCTTCCGCTCGAGCATCGTCTCAGTGAGATGACGCTCGTCGGTCAGCCTGTTGGCGAAGAGGAGCACCTCCTCGGCCTCGGCATCGCGCCAGCAGAAGGTGACGATCACCTCATGGTCCTCGGCGCCGGCGCCCGTCTCCTCGACGAGCGGGAGCGAGGTGGCGATCTGGTCCCAGAACATGTCGATGTCCTCAGGACTGAGGCGGTCGATGATCGCGCTCCGCGTCCGTGCTGATGGATTGGGTCGCGCCGCCGTGGGTGGTCGCAACTGCGTACTCATCCGGTTCTTCCTCCCGAGTACGGGGCTCTCTCTGTCCCCGCGGGCTGACCAAGTTACTCACAGTCGGGGCCTCACGCGAGATGCCGAGGTCCCTTTCTCTGTCAACTGACAGGTGATGTCGCATATCCGCTAGTCAAACGCGTTGGTGAGCGGGGATCCTTCAGTTTCCTATCAGTTTTCGGTCCACATGTCGGCACAGATCGCGACCGCGCCGAGGAATCCTGAGCCCTCCCACTGGGTGAGCCGGACCTCCCCGACCTGGCCCGCCGGGACGTCGCCGGCGAGGACGTCGAGGCGCTGCGCCGCCGCCATGCTTCCGTGGCCGGCCTTGACCAGCGCCTCCTTGCGCACCCACAACCGCGTGAACGCGTACGCAGCGTCCTCCTGCCCCGCCACCCAGGCCGCCTCGCGCGGCGAGAGCGCCCGGTCGGGCCCGCGCGAGACCTTCTCAACGTCGATGCCGCAGCGTCGGCCAGCCGCAACCGCGGCGACCTGGCCCCGGGTGTGGCTGAGGCTCACCCGGACGGCTGCGGCACCGGACACCGACGGGGCTCCGTGCTCGGTGCTGCCGCAGCGAGCACAGCGCTGCTCGATCACGATCGCGTCGCGCGCGGTGCCCAGCAGCTCCGCTGCGCACTCGCGGACGAGGACGTGCGCGGCGGCGTACGCCTGCTTGTCGGCATCGGCGACCAGCCGCTCGTGACGCGCCCGCTCCGCGGTGGAGAGCAGCCCGAGATCGGCGTCGATCTCGGCCACTGCCGCGAAGCGCACGACCTCGGTCATGCCGCGGCTCAGTGACCGCCCCAGGGCACCCCGAGCTTGCCGAGCATCTCCTCGCCGCCGTCGAGCGCGGTGAGCACCCAGGCGCCGTCGGAGGTGAGCGCGAAGGTGTGCTCGAAGTGGGCCGCCCAGGAGCCGTCGTCGGTGACGACGGTCCAGTCGTCGTCCAGGGTGGTGACCGCGGGGCCACCGAGGGTGAGCATCGGCTCGACGGCGAGCGCGATGCCACGCTGCAGCTTGGCGCCCTTGCCGGGCTTGCCGTAGTTGAACACCGACGGCTCCATGTGCATCTCGGTGCCGATGCCGTGGCCGCTGAAGTCCTCGAGGATGCCGTAGTCGCCCTGGGAGTCGACGTAGGTCTCGATGGCGTGCGAGATGTCGGTGACCCGTCCGCCGAGGCGGGCAGCGGCGATGCCGTGCCACATGGACTCCTCGGTGACGCGCATCAGCTCGGAGACCTTCTCAGGCACCGAGCCCATGGCCACCGTGATCGCGGCGTCGCCGTGCCAGCCCTCGACGATCGCGCCACAGTCGATGGAGATGATGTCGCCCTCGGCGAGCACCCGGGAGCCCGGGATGCCGTGGACCACGACCTCGTCCACCGAGGCACAGATCGAGCCCGGGAAGCCGTGGTAGCCCTTGAACGACGGGACGCCACCCCGGGACCGGATCGAGTCCTCGGCGATGGCGTCGAGCTCGAGAAGGGTGACTCCGGGCCGCGCGGCGGCCCGGAGCACCTCGAGCGTCTCGCCGACCACGAGGCCGGCCTTACGCATCTTCTCGATCTGCTCAGGGGTCTTGATCTGGACCTTGTTCAAGAAGCCCACTGCTCCCCCGTTGCGTGCAAGATGTCTGTCTCAGGACTCGGTGACGATGTCGAGCTCGTCGAAGATCCGCTTGGTGACGTCGTCGACGTCGCCCATGCCGTCGATCTCGTGGACCAGGCCGCGGCCCTTGTAGACCTCGATCAGCGGCGCGGTCTCCTCGAGGTAGACCTCCTGGCGGCGGCGGATGACGTCCTCGGTGTCGTCGGCGCGACCCTCGAGCTCGGCACGCTGCAGCAGCCGCTGCACGATCTCGTCCTTGTCGACCGTCAGCACGACCACCGCGTCCAGCGCGTGGCCGGTGTACTTGATCATCCCGTCGAGCTCCTCGACCTGCGCAAGCGTGCGCGGGTAGCCGTCGAGCAGGAATCCCTGGGCCGCGTCGGGCTCGTCGATGCGGTTGCGGACCATCAGGTTCGTGACCGAGTCCGGGACGTACTCTCCCTTGTCCATGTAGGACGCCGCCTCGACACCCAAGGGCGTCCCCTGGGTGACGTTGGCGCGGAAGATGTCGCCGGTCGAGATCGCCGGGATCTCGAAGTGCTCGGCGATGAACTTCGCCTGGGTGCCCTTACCGGCTCCAGGCGGGCCCATGATGATCAGTCTCATCGGAGGAACCCTTCATAGTTGCGCTGCTGGAGCTGGCTCTCGATCTGCTTCACCGTGTCGAGGGCGACGCCGACCATGATGAGGATCGAGGTGCCGCCGAACGGGAAGTTCTGGTTCGCGTTGATGAGCGCCAGCGCAATCAGCGGGATGAGCGCAACCAGACCGAGGTAGAGCGAGCCCGGCAGTGTGATACGGGACAGAACGTAGGACAAGTAGTCCTCGGTCGGCTTCCCGGCCCGAATTCCTGGAATGAAGCCGCCGTACTTCTTCATGTTGTCGGCGACCTCCGGCGGGTTGAAGGTGATCGACACGTAGAAGTAGGTGAAGAAGATGATCAGCGCGAAGTACGTCGCCATGTAGATCGGGTGGTCGCCCTGGACGAAGTAGTTGTTGATCCAGTCGACCCACACCGGCGGGTTCTGCGCGTTCTGGTTGAACTGCGCCGCCATCGCCGGCAGGTAGAGCAGCGACGAGGCGAAGATGACCGGGATGACACCGGCCTGGTTCACCTTGAGCGGGATGTAGGTCGAGGAGCCGCCGAACATCTTGCGACCGACCATGCGGCGCGCGTACTGGACCGGGATCCGGCGCTGGGCCTGCTCGATGAAGATGACCGCCGCCATGATCGCCAGACCGATGACGATCACGATCGCGAAGGTCCACCAGCCCTTGTCGTTCTTGACCGCCCACATGGTGGCCGGGAAGGTGGCGACGACCTGGGTGAAGATGAGGATCGACATACCGTTGCCGATGCCGCGCTCGGTGATGAGCTCACCGAGCCACATGATGACCGCGGTGCCGGCGGTCATGGTGATGACCATGACCAGGAAGGTGGCGGTGCCGTCGTCGTGCAGCAGCGGCTGCGTGCAGCCCTGGAGCAGGTCGCCGGAACGGGCCAGGGCGACGATGCCGGTGGCCTGCAGGACCGCGAGACCGAGGGTCAGGTAGCGGGTGTACTGCGTGATCTTCGTCTGCCCCGCCTGACCCTCCTTCTTGAGGCGCTCGAGGCGAGGGATCACCACGACGAGAAGCTGCAGGATGATGCTCGCGGTGATGTACGGCATGATGCCGAGCGCGAAGATCGTCAACTGCAGCAGTGCGCCACCGGAGAAGAGATTGACCAGGTTGTAGAGGCCGGCGCTGTCACCGGTCTGAGCCGCGTCAAGACACTGCTGGACGTTCGCGACGTGAACGCCAGGAGCCGGGATCTGGGACCCAGCCCTGAAGATCACGACGATGAAGAGAACGAAGAGCAGCTTCTTGCGCAGGTCCGGAGTACGGAACGCTGATGCGAACGCGCCAAGCACGAATGGTTCCTCTTTCGACAATCAGGGGTCGCAGGGCCTGCGCCGATGCGAAAACCCGTGGCAGCCTAACAGCCCCCACGGCAGTCCTTGCACGTAGGGCTGAAACAGCGGGAGCGCGGTCGGGACCCCGAAGGGGCGACCCGGCCGCGCTCCCACGTGACAGGCTCTACGTTAGTAGAACTGTCAGAGAACCGTGACAGTTCCGCCAGCGGCCTCGATCTTCTCCTTGGCAGTGCCGGAGAAGGCGTTGGCGCTGATCTCGACCTTGACGGTCAGGTCACCCTGGCCCAGGACCTTGACCGGGTGGCCCTTGCGGACGGCACCCTTCTCGATCAGGGTCTCGGGGGTGACGACGCCACCCTCGGGGAAAAGCTCGTTGAGCTTGTCGAGGTTGACGACCTGGAACTCCACCTTGAAGGGGTTCTTGAAACCCTTCAGCTTGGGGAGTCGCATGTGCATCGGGGTCTGGCCACCCTCGAAGTAAGCGGGGACCTGGTAACGGGCCTTCGTGCCCTTGGTACCACGGCCGGCCGTCTTACCCTTGGACGCCTCACCACGACCCACACGGGTCTTGGCCTTCTTGGCACCGGGAGCCGGCGCCAGGTTGTGCACCTTGAGTGCCATATCAGTCGACCTCCTCGACCGTCACCAGGTGACGGACGGTCTGGACCATGCCGCGGATCTCCGGGCGGTCCTCCTTGACGACCACGTCGCCGATCCGCTTGAGACCGAGCGTACGCAGGGTGTCTCGCTGGTTCTGCTTCAGACCAACGAGGCCCTTCTTCTGCTGGACCTTCAGCTGCGCCATCAGGCCGACACCTCCACGGCGGGAGCCGTAGCCTCGGCCTGCGCCTTGAGCAGCGCGTCGGGGGCGACGTCCTCGACCGGGAGACCACGGCGGGCGGCGACAGCCTCAGGCGTCTCGAGCATCCTGAGGGCCTCCACCGTCGCGTGGACGATGTTGATCTGGTTGGACGAACCGAGCGACTTGCTCAGCACGTCGTGGATGCCGGCGCACTCCAGGACGGCGCGCACCGGACCACCGGCGATGACACCGGTACCAGGGGCGGCCGGACGAAGAAGGACCACACCAGCGGCCTTCTCACCCTGCACCGGGTGCGGGATCGTGCCCTGGATGCGGGGAACGCGGAAGAAGTGCTTCTTCGCTTCCTCGACACCCTTGGCGATCGCCGCGGGAACTTCCTTCGCCTTACCGTAGCCGACGCCGACCAGACCTTCACCGTCACCGACGATCACAAGGGCGGTGAAGCTGAAGCGACGACCACCCTTCACGACCTTGGCAACTCGGTTGATCGCGACGACCTTCTCGATGTAGGCGGTCTTGTCGGCGCTCTGGTTGCGACGGTCGTCGCGACCTCGGCGCTCGCCACCACGCTGTCCGCGCTGGGCTCCGCTCATCAGACTTTCCTCTTCTCTCGTTCGATCGTTGCGATCAGAAGGTCAGACCGGCCCCGCGCGCGCCATCGGCGAGCGCGGCGACACGGCCGTGGTACTTGTTGCCGGCACGGTCGAAGACGACGGTCTCCACCCCAGCGGCCTTGGCACGCGACGCAACCAACTCGCCGACCTGCTTGGCCTTGGCGGTCTTGTCACCGGAGGCCGACCGCAGGTCGCCCTCGATGGTCGAAGCCGAGGCAAGCGTCTTGCCGGCCAGGTCGTCGACGATCTGGGCGGTGATGTGCTTGGCCGACCGGGTCACGACGAGGCGCGGGCGCTCCGGCGTACCCTCGATCTTCTTGCGACCGCGGGCCTGACGACGCAGGCGCGAGCGGACACGGGAAGCGGTGTGCTTGTTGTTCGACAGCGAGATGGCCATCACTTACCAGCCTTTCCGACCTTGCGGCGGATGTTCTCGCCGGCGTAACGAACGCCCTTGCCCTTGTAGGGCTCCGGCTTGCGCAGCTTGCGAATGTTGGCCGCAACCTCACCGACGAGCTGCTTGTCGATGCCGACGACACCGAGCTTGGTCGGACCGTCGGTGGTGAAGGTGATGCCCTCGGGCGCGTCGAAGACGATCGAGTGGGAGTAACCCAGCTGGAACTCCAGCTTGGTCGGGCCCTTCGACAGCACGCGGTAACCCACGCCGACGATCTCGAGCTTCTTCTCGTAGCCCTCGGTGACACCCAGGACCATGTTGTTGATCAGCGTGCGGGACAGGCCGTGGAGGGCCTTGTTGTCCCGGCTGTCGTCGGGGCGCTTGACGTCGAGGACGCCACGGCCCTCGTCGTCCTGGCCCTTCTCGACGGTGATCGGGGCGGCCACGGTGTGCGACAGGGAGCCCTTGGGACCCTTGACGCCCACGACCTGGCCGTCGATGGTGACGTCCACGCCGGTCGGAACCGGGACGGGGAGCTTGCCAATACGCGACATTTCTCTTCTCTCCCTTCCCTGATTACCAGACGTAGGCGAGGACTTCCCCACCTACGCCCTTCTTGTTCGCCTGGCGGTCGGTCAGCAGACCCTGGCTCGTCGAGATGATCGCGACGCCGAGGCCGCCGAGCACCTTCGGGAGACCGGTGTGCTTCGCGTAGACACGCAGACCGGGCTTGCTGATGCGGCGTACGCCGGCAATCGAGCGCTCACGGTTGCGGCCGTACTTGAGGGTGATCGACAGGGTCTTGCCGACCTGGCCCTCGGTGGGCTCCAGCACCTCGTACTTGGTGATGTAGCCCTCCTGCTGGAGGATCTCAGCGACGCCCTGCTTCAGCTTGCTGTACGGCATCGAAACCGCATCGTGGTACGCCTGGTTGGCGTTACGCAGACGAGTGAGCATGTCTGCGATCGGGTCAGTCATCGTCATTGGCCGAACGGCCCTTTCTCGTAGTGGTTTCCTCACGACACAAAGTCATGAGGACCTTCAACGTCAGTGGTTGGAACGGTGATCGCTCACCAGGAGGACTTGGTGACGCCGGGCAGCTCGCCCCGGTGGGCCATCTCGCGCAGGCAGATTCGGCACAGGCCGAACTTGCGGAACACAGCCTTCGGGCGGCCGCAGCGCTGGCAGCGGGTGTAACCGCGAACCGCAAACTTCGGCTTGCGGGCGGCCTTCACCTTGAGAGCGGTCTTCGCCATCTCAGTTCTCCTTGAACGGGAAGCCGAGCGCCTTGAGCAGCGCGCGACCCTGGTCGTCGTTGGTGGCAGTCGTCACGAGGGTGATGTCCATGCCCCGCGAGCGGTCGATCTTGTCCTGGTTGATCTCGTGGAACATGACCTGCTCGGTGAGACCGAAGGTGTAGTTGCCGTTGCCGTCGAACTGCTTGCCGTTCAGGCCGCGGAAGTCCCTGATGCGGGGCAGCGCGAGCGAGAGCAGGCGGTCGAGGAACTCCCACATGCGGTCGCCGCGCAGCGTGACGTGCGCACCGATCGGCATGCCCTCACGCAGCTTGAACTGCGCGATGGACTTCTTCGCCTTGTTGATCAGCGGCTTCTGGCCGGTGATCGCGGTCAGGTCGTTGACAGCGCCCTCGATCAGCTTGGAGTCGCGAGCAGCCTCGCCCACACCCATGTTGACGACGATCTTGGTCAGACCGGGGATCTGCATGACATTCGGGATCTCGAACTCGGCCTGCAGGGCCGGGGCGATCTCCTCGCGGTACTTCGTCTTGAGGCGCGGGGCCACAGCGGTGTCGGTCATGATCAGATGTCCTTACCGGTCTTGCGCGAGATGCGAACGCTGCGCTCGGCGGCGTACGTCGACCCGTCGGGGCGACGCTTCTGGACCGTCTCACGGCGGTAGCCGACGCGAACCGGCTCGCCACCCTCGAGCAGCTGGACGTTGGAAACGTGGATCGGGGCCTCGGTGTTCACGATGCCGCCGGTGGTGCCGGCGCGGCCGCCCTGATCCTGGACCTTGGTGTGCTTCTTGACGAGGTTGATTCCCTCGACGATGACACGGTCCTCCTGGGTGAGGACAGCGATCACCTTGCCGGAGCCGCCCTTGTCCTTACCAGCGATCACCTTGACGGTGTCGCCCTTCTTGATGTGCGAGCGACCCATCACAGCACCTCCGGCGCAAGCGAGATGATCTTCATGAACTTCTTGTCGCGCAGCTCGCGGCCGACCGGGCCGAAGATGCGGGTGCCTCGCGGCTCGCCGTCGTTCTTGAGAATGACGGCGGCGTTCTCGTCGAAGCGGATGTACGAGCCGTCAGCGCGGCGGCGCTCCTTGACGGTGCGCACGATGACGGCCTTGACGACGTCACCCTTCTTCACGTTGCCACCGGGGATAGCGTCCTTGACGGTGGCGACGATGGTGTCGCCGATGCCGGCGTAGCGACGACCGGAACCACCGAGCACACGAATGCAAAGGATCTCCTTCGCACCAGTGTTGTCGGCGACCTTGAGTCGCGACTCCTGCTGGATCATTACTTCTCCTTGTCGAGCTGGTTCTCAACCGCATCCAGGGCGGTCGAGCCTTGCCGAACGTAATGGGATTTGATGGGCACAGGCCCAGCGAACAATGGTCGCTGGACCTGCGCCCTTTGGTCAATTTGGCGACGTTTGTCGCCTGCCGGATCCGTCTCTTACGAGACGAGAATCACTTGGCGCGCTCGACGACCTCGACGAGGCGCCACCGCTTGGTGGCGGACAGCGGCCGGGTCTCCATGACCAGGACGCGGTCGCCGATGCCGGCGGTGTTCTGCTCGTCGTGAGCCTTGAGCTTGCTGCTACGGCGCATGACCTTGCCGTAGAGCGGGTGCTTCACGCGGTCCTCGACCTCGACGACGATGGTCTTGTCCATCTTGTCGCTGACGACGAGGCCCTCGCGCACCTTGCGCGTGTTGCGCTCGGTGGTGTCCTGGGTGGACTCAGTAGCCATCTCAGGCCTCCTCAGTGGTCTCGGCACCCGGGGCCACGCGGATGCCGAGCTCGCGCTCACGCACCACGGTGTAGATCCGGGCGATGTCCTTCTTGACGGTGCGGAGCCGACCGTGGCTCTCCAGCTGGCCGGTGGCCGCCTGGAACCGGAGGTTGAACAGCTCCTCCTTCGCCTCGCGCAGCTTCGCCTCGAGGTCGACGTCGGTGAGCTCGTCCAGCTCGAACGCCTGCAGGGAGTTAGCCATCAGAACTCACCAGCCTCTCGCGTGATGAAACGGCACTTCATGGGCAGCTTGTGGATCGCGCGGCGCATCGCCTCGCGGGCCGTGGTCTCGTCGACACCGGAGAGCTCGAACATGACGCGGCCCGGCTTGACGTTGGCAACCCACCACTCGGGCGAACCCTTACCGGAACCCATGCGGGTCTCGGCGGGCTTCTTGGTCAGCGGGACGTCGGGGTAGATGTTGATCCACACCTTGCCGCCTCGCTTGATGTGACGAGTCATCGCGATACGCGCTGCCTCGATCTGGCGGTTGGTCACGTAGTGACCCTCGATCGCCTGGATGCCGTATTCACCGAAGGCCAGCTTCGTGCCACCCTTGGCCACGCCAGTGCGCTTCGGGTGGTGCTGCTTGCGGTGCTTGACGCGACGGGGCATCAGCATGGGTCAGCCCTCCTGGGACGTGGTCTCGGCGGCGGGAGCCTCAGCGGCAGCCGGCGCCTCAGTCTTCGCCGCGCGGTCAGCGCGGTTCGGGCGGTCACCACGGGAGCCACGCGACGGACGGTCGCCGCGGCCACCGCGACGGTCGTTGCCACCGCGACCCGGGACGCCCGCACGGGCGGCCTGGGCGGCCTGACGCTCGGCGCGCGATCCGGAGACCTCGCCCTTGTAGATCCAGACCTTCACGCCGATGCGGCCGAAGGTCGTGCGGGCCTCGTAGAAGCCGTAGTCGATGTCCGCGCGAAGGGTGTGCAGCGGCACGCGACCCTCGCGGTAGAACTCGGTACGCGACATCTCAGCGCCGTTCAGACGACCCGAGCACTGGATCCGGATGCCCTTGGCACCGGAGCGCATGGTGGTCTGCATGGCCTTACGCATCGCGCGACGGAACTGCACGCGACCGCTGAGCTGCTCGGCGACACCCTGGGCGACCAGCTGAGCGTCGACCTCGGGGTTCTTGACCTCGAGGATGTTCAGCTGGACCTGCTTGCCGGTGAGCTTCTCCAGCTCGGTGCGGAGGCGGTCGGCCTCGGCGCCGCGGCGACCGATGACGATGCCGGGACGCGCGGTGTGGATGTCCACACGGACGCGGTCACGGGTGCGCTCGATCTCGACCTTGGAGATGCCGGCCCGCTCCATGCCCTTGCTGAGCAGCTTGCGGATCTTGACGTCCTCGCCGACGTACTCCTTGTACTGCTTGTCGGCGTACCAACGCGACTTGTGGTCGGTCGAGATGCCCAGGCGGAAGCCGTTCGGGTTGATCTTCTGACCCATTACTTCTTACCGCCCTTCTCGACGACGTCGGCCGGCTGCACGACCAGGGTGATGTGCGAGGTCCGCTTGTTGATGCGGGTCGCACGACCCTGGGCGCGGGGACGCCAGCGCTTCATGGTCGGACCTTCGTCGACCATGGCGACCGAGACGACGAGGTCGTCACGGTCCAGACCCTCGGTCGACACCGCGTTGGCGATGGCGCTCTCGAGAACCTTGTAAACAGTCTCGGAGGCTGCCTGCGGCGCGAACTGCAGCAGGGACAGAGCCTCGTCGACGGGCAGGCCGCGGACCAGGTCGACGACGCGGCGTGCCTTCAGCGGGGTGATCCGCACGAAGCGGGCACTCGCGAAGGCACCCGGCTGGTCGCCGAGCAGGGAGTCGCGGCGGGCGCTGATGCGCTGCCGTTCGGTGGTGGTCATCGACGGCGTCCCTTCCGGTCGTCCTTGATGTGACCCTTGAACGTGCGGGTCGGGGCGAACTCGCCCAGCTTGTGACCGACCATCGAGTCGGACACGAAGACCGGGACGTGCTTGCGACCGTCGTGCACCGCGATGGTGTGACCGATCATCTCGGGCACGATCATCGAGCGGCGCGACCAGGTCTTGATCACGTTGTGAGTCCCCTTCTCGTTCTCGGCGTCGACCTTCTTCTGAAGGTGATCGTCGATGAAGGGGCCCTTCTTCAGGCTGCGAGGCATTGCTTACTTCCTACCCTTCCCGCTCTTACGGCGGCGGATGATCTGCGAGTCAGAGGCCTTGCGCTTACGCGTACGGCCCTCGGGCTTACCCCAGGGGCTGACCGGGTGACGGCCACCGGAGGTCTTACCCTCACCACCACCGTGCGGGTGGTCGACCGGGTTCATGACGACACCGCGGACGGTCGGGCGAACGCCCTTCCACCGCATACGGCCGGCCTTACCCCAGTTGATGTTGGACTGCTCGGCGTTGCCGACCTGGCCGACGGTGGCGCGGCAGCGCACGTCGACGAAGCGCATCTCACCCGAAGGCATGCGGAGCGTGGCCTTGGAGCCCTCACGAGCGACCAGCTGGGCGCTCATGCCGGCGGAGCGGGCGATCTTCGCGCCGCCACCGGGACGCAGCTCAACATTGTGGATGGTGGTACCAACCGGGATGTTGCGCAGCGGGAGGTTGTTGCCGGGCTTGATGTCGGCGGTGGGACCGGACTCCACGACGGTGCCCTGGCTGACGCCGACGGGCGCGAGGATGTAGCGCTTCTCGCCGTCGAAGTAGTGCAGCAGGGCGATGCGGGCGGTGCGGTTCGGGTCGTACTCGATGTGAGCGACCTTGGCCGGCACGCCGTCCTTGTCGTAGCGACGGAAGTCGATGATCCGGTACGCACGCTTGTGACCGCCACCCTTGTGCCGGGTGGTGATCCGACCCTGGTTGTTGCGGCCACCGTTCTTGGGCAGCGGAACCGTCAGGGACTTCTCCGGCGTGGTCCGAGTGATCTCGGCGAAGTCGGCCACCGACGAGCCACGACGGCCCGGGGTAGTCGGCTTGTACTTACGAATAGCCATGTTCAGTCAGTCCTTCTCACGCGCCGAAGATGTCGATGCGGTCGCCCTCAGCCAGGGAGACGATCGCGCGCTTGGTGTCGGGGCGCTTGCCCAGGCCGTAACGAGTACGACGGGCCTTGCCCTTGCGGTTGATCGTGTTGACCGAGGTCACCTTGACGTCGAACACCTTCTCGACCGCGATCTTGATCTCGGTCTTGTTCGCGTCGGGGCGAACGATGAAGGTGTACTTGTTCTGGTCGAGGAGGCCGTAGCTCTTCTCGGAGACCACCGGCGCGATCAGGATGTCGCGGGGGTCGTAGTGCAGCGTGCTCACTTGTCGGCCTCCTTCTTCTTGCCGGCCTCAACGAAACCAGCCGCGATAGCGTCCTCGGCGGACTTGAAGTAGAACTCCGCCTTGGTGGACTCGTACCAACGGCCGCCCGGGGCGTGGAACTTCTTGTCCTTGCCCTTGACGTTGCCCTTGATGTCGAAGCCCTCGGGGGCCGAGCCGTCCTCGAGCGGCGCGACAGCGCCCTCGGGGAGGTCGATCTCCTTGGCGGGCTCGACGGCAGCCTCCTTGATCGCGTCCTTCTCGACCTCACCGATGGTGACGGTCTCCTTGGCGGCGACGACCGGCTTGTCCGAGATGAAGACCTCGAAGGCCGGCTTGGAGAAGACAACGTCGTCGGAGACGAGGACGTCGTAGGTGTTGAGCTGGTCGGCCCAGAGCAGGTGCACCTCAGGGGCGTTGCGCAGGCTCAGTGCGGCGACGGACTCGGAGCGGTCCAGGACGACGAGGTAACGCTTGACGTCCGAGATCGCCTTGAGGGCGGTCAGCGCGGTCTTGGTGGAGGGCGCATCGAGGGTGAACTCGGCCACGTGGATCTGGCCGGCACGAGCCCGGTCGGAGAGGGCACCGCGGAGGGCGGCAGCCTTCATCTTCTTGGGGGTGCGCTGGCTGTAGTCACGCGGCTGCGGGCCGTGGACGGTGCCACCACCGGCGAACTGCGGCGCGCGGGTCGAACCCTGACGGGCGCGACCGGTGCCCTTCTGCTTGTAGGGCTTGCGTCCACCGCCGCGGACCTCGCCGCGGGTCTTGGTGGAGTGCGTGCCCTGGCGCGCAGCGGCCTGCTGCGCGACGACGACCTGGTGGATCAGCGGGATGTTGACCTCAACATCGAAGATCTCAGCCGGGAAGTCGACCTTGACAGTCTTGATAGCCATGATCAGGCCTCCAGCTTCTTAGCAGCCGAGCGGAGGACCACGAGGCCACCCTTGGGGCCAGGAATGGCGCCCTTGACCAGGATGAGGCCCTTCTCGGTGTCGACGGCGTGCACGGTCAGGTTCTGGGTGGTGACGGTGTCAGTACCCATGTGACCGGCCATGCGGACGCCCTTGAACACGCGACCCGGGGTGGCGCAAGCGCCGATCGATCCCGGCTTGCGGTGGTTGCGGTGGGCACCGTGGGAGGCACCGACACCGTGGAAGCCGTGACGCTTCATGACACCAGCGAAACCCTTGCCCTTCGAGGTGCCCGTCACGTCGATCTCCTCGCCGATGGCGAAGGTGTCGACGGGGAGCTCCTGGCCGGCGGAGTACGTCGCGGCGTCGGCGGTGCGGATCTCGGCCAGGTGGCGGCGCGGCGTGGTGCCGGCCTTCTCGAACTGGCCGGCGCCCGGCTTGTTCACCTTGCGGCCGTCGATCTCGCCGTAGCCGATCTGCACGGCGTTGTAGCCGTCAGCCTCGGGGGTGCGGACCTGGGTCACGACGTTGGTGTTCGCCGCGATGACGGTCACGGGGACGACGACGTTGTTCTCGTCCCACAGCTGGGTCATGCCGAGCTTGGTGCCCAGGAGACCCTTCACGTTGCGTTCGATCGTCATGTCGTCAACCTCAGAGCTTGATCTCGATGTCGACACCAGCAGGCAGGTCGAGCCGCATGAGGGAGTCAACAGTCTTCGGGGTCGGGTCGATGATGTCGATGAGGCGCTTGTGGGTGCGCATCTCGAAGTGCTCGCGCGAGTCCTTGTACTTGTGGGGCGAGCGGATGACGCAGTACACGTTCTTCTCGGTCGGCAGCGGCACCGGGCCGGCGACCTTGGCACCCGTACGGGTGACCGTGTCCACGATCTTTCGCGCCGAGGTGTCGATCACCTCGTGGTCATAGGCCTTGAGCCTGATGCGGATCTTCTGTCCCGCCATCTGTCTCTCTCGTCCTTCTTGGTCAGCGTGCCGCGTGCTACAGGCTTCCTCCGGCTGAGTCGGCCCGGTTGCTCACCTCTGGCTCCGACCCCCGCGGTCGGGCGTGTCGCTTATTTTCCAACAAGCGTCGCCGGACTTCTCGACGGGACTTTCACCATCAGCTTCACTGGAACCACGCCTTCGGGATGGGCACACGGCGACCACAGACCACATCCGGACAGGCTGATCAGCCTGCTCAGGTGACGCGATTCAGTAGTCAAGGTGTGCGCACCCCAGCGAACAGTTCACTGGAGCAACCAGAGAATCTTGTCACGCGTACGCAGGTGGCTCCAAATCAACGATGTCGTCTGGGTCGCTCTGAGAGGATGCCCCCAACCGAGCGAGTTCGCCGGTCGTCGCGACGAGGAGCATCCAGATGTCAGGAGTGTGGCCACCCCCACCGGGTGAGCAACCTCAACAGGGCGCGGCGAACCCGTCGACCCCACCCCCGCCGGGCCAGCCGGTGCAGTCCCAGCCGGTGCACGCCCAACCCGTGCAACCGGGGTGGGCCCAGCCGCTGCCACCGGCCCACAAGCCGGGAGCGATCCCGCTGCGCCCACTGGGCCTCGGCGACATGCTCGACGGCGCCTTCCGGCTCGTACGCTTCAACCCCGGCGCCACGGTCGGCGCCTCGGTCCTCGTGGCGGCGGTCGCGATGGCCATCCCGCTGGGCGTGACCGCGGCGATGACCTTCACCGGCGACAGCCTGGAGTGGTTCGGGGCCAGCATCGAGGACCCCGCCTACTCGCCCGGCGGCTCCGAGGTGATCGGCATGCTGGTGGCCTTCGGCTCCTTCTTCCTCGGCTCGATCCTGCAGGCGATCGGCGCGATCCTGGTGGCCGGGATGATCTCCCACGTCGCCCATGCCGCCGCGATCGGCCGCAAGCTCACCCTCGGCCAGGCGTGGGCGGCGACCCACGGCAGCCGCTGGCGGCTGATCGGGCTGGCACTGCTGAGCGGGGTGGCCTTCGCCCTGCTCCTGGCGGTCGCGACGACTCCCGTGGTGGTGCTCGCGCTCGTCGTCGACAGTCCCGTCCCCGCCATCCTGGTCGGCGTCCTGATGTTCCTGCTGCTGATCGTGGCCGCTCTCTTCATGACGGTGCGGCTCTACCTGCTCGCGGTGCCGGCACTGATGCTCGAGCGCACCGGCGTCTTCGGTGCCATCGGGCGGGCCTGGCAGCTGTCGGCGAGACAGTTCTGGCGGCTCTTCGGGATCTGGCTGCTGGCCGCCATCATCGTCGGCTTCGCCTCCCAGATCGTCGCCTTCCCGATCAGCCTGGTCGCCAGCGTCGTGGGCATCGTCCAGCCCGACCTCTACTTCCTCGCGACCATCGCCGGCAGCGCCGTCTCCACCGTGGTCTCCGCAGCGATCGTGACCCCGTTCAGTGGCGCGGTGACCAACCTGCAGTATCTCGACCAGCGCATCCGCAAGGAGTCCTACGAGGTCGAGCTGATGGAGCAGGCCGGGCTGCTGAGCAGATGATCCTCCTCCAACAGACGCCTCCTCTGACGCCGACGTCGGAGGAGGGTCGCTCCTGGCTCCGGCGTGAGCTGGCCGGGCCGGAGTACCACGACCTCGACCTCATCGAGCGGATCCTGCGCTGGATCGAGCGCACCCTGTCCGACGGCCTGCCGTCGGTCGGCGACGTGCCCTGGGCCCAGACCGTCGCCGCGATGGTCGTCTTCGCGGCGCTCCTGGTCGGGATCGGCCTGCTGGTCTCGCGGGCCCGGCGCAGCCCCCGGGTCGCCCGCGACCGCAACGGCGACGTCCTCACCGACGCATCGCTCTCCGCGGCCGCGCTCCGGGCGCGGGCCGAGGCTGCGTACGCCTCGGGGGACCACGGCGCTGCGGTGATCGACGGGTTCCGGGCCCTGGCCAGACGACAGGTCGAGCGCGGCCGGCTCGCGGAGGACCCTGGGCTGACCGCTGCCGAGGTCGCGGCGAGCCTGGAGCGGGAGATGTCGCTCGAGGGCCGCGCCGGGCAGGCCGCGGAGCTGTTCAACGAGGTGCTCTACGGCGACCATCCCGCCACGCGTGAGCAGGCCGAGGGCGTACTCGCTCTCGAGCAGGAGCTGGCGGTGGCGCGATGAGTACGCAGGCCCCGGCGACCCCGGGCTCGACCGCCGGACGATTGGGCTGGTTCCGACGGAACCGGCCGCTTCTGATCGTCGCGCTGGCCTTCGTGATCGCGGTCGTGCTGGCGTACATCGCGACGCCGAAGGGCGGAGAGTCCTTTGCCGCGTATGACCCCGAGAGCCCCGACCCCGACGGCACCCGGGCGCTGGTCGAGGTGCTCGAGGACCACGGTGTCGAGGTCGAGATCGTCCGCTCCTCGAAGCGCCTGGAGAGCACCGAGATCGGGCGGGACACGACGGTCTTCGTGACCGGCACCGACGCTCTCGGCGAGGACACCGCAGCCCGGCTGCGCGAGCGCACCGACGATGCCGCCGACCTGATCCTGGCCGAGCCCGCCCCCTACGTGTCGGCGATGCTCGGCATCCCCTATGCGGTCGCCCAGACGCCCGAGAAGGTCGAGGCGGGCTGCGACGACCCGCGCTGGGACGGGCTCAGCATCCAGGCCGATGCCGTCACTGCGTACGACGCCGGCTCCTGCTTCCCGCACGAGGGCGGCGCGGTGCTGGCGCCCGCGGAGGGGCTCACCGTCTGGGGTGCGCCGCAGGTGCTGACCAACGACCAGATCCTGCGAGCGGACAACGCGGCGGTGGCGCTGCGGCTGCTGGGCGAGAACGACCACCTGGTCTGGTACGTCCCCTCCTTCGAGGACCTCGCGCCCGACGAGGCCCACTCCCCCAGCTCGTTGCTGCCACGCTGGATCAATCCGGCCCTGTGGCTCCTGCTGCTCGCGGTCGTCGCCTTCGCCATCGCGCGCGGGCGGCGGCTGGGTCCGCTGGCGGTCGAGCCGCTGCCGGTCCACGTCCGGGCCGGGGAGACGACGCGCAGCCTGGGCCGGCTCTACCGCCGTTCCGGTGACCGCACGCACGCCGCATCGACGCTGCGGCAGGCCGCCCGCACCCGCCTCGCCCAGCGACTTCGGCTGGGGCGCGATGCCACCCCGGAGGCCGTCGTACGCGCCGTCGTCCAGCGCACTGAGCGATCCGATCTCGAGGTCTCCGCGCTGCTCACCGATGCCCCGATCGAGAACGACCAAGACCTGATCACGCTGGCCAACGCGCTGGCGGCCCTTGAGGAAGAGGTACGACACCCATGACCCAATCCGAGACCATCGCCAACGTGTCGCCCGACGGCGCGCGGGAGCGGCTCACCGCGGTCCGGGCCGAGGTCGCCAAGGCGGTCGTCGGGCAGGACGCCGCGGTCTCCGGGCTGCTGGTCGCGCTGGTGTGCGGCGGCCACGTGCTCATGGAGGGCGTACCCGGCACCGCCAAGACCCTGTTGGTGCGGTCGCTGTCAGCGGCGCTCTCGGTGGAGACCCGCCGGGTGCAGTTCACCCCCGATCTGATGCCCGGCGACATCACCGGGTCGATGGTGGTCGAGTCGTCCCACGGCGAGCTCACCTTCCGGGAGGGGCCGGTCTTCACCAACCTGCTCCTGGCCGACGAGATCAACCGCACCCCGCCGAAGACACAGTCGGCGCTGCTCGAGGCGATGGAGGAGGGCCAGGTCTCCGTCGACGGGGTCACCCGCCCGCTGCCGCGTCCGTTCCTGGTGGCCGCGACCCAGAACCCGATCGAGTACGAGGGCGTCTACCCGCTCCCCGAGGCCCAGCTGGACCGGTTCCTGCTGAAGGTCGTCCTCCCAGTGCCCTCGCGTTCCGACGAGGTGCAGATCCTCAACCGGCACGCCTCCGGCTTCGACCCGCGCGACGTCGCCGGTGCCGGGGTCACCGCGGTCGCCTCGGGCGCCGACATCGAGGCCGCCCGGCAGCACGTCTCGACGGTCCAGGTCTCCCCCGAGGTCACCGGCTACATCGTCGACATCGCCCGGGCGACGCGCGAGTCCCCGTCGCTGTCGGCCGGGGTCTCCCCGCGAGGCGCCACCGCGCTGCTCCGCTCCGCGCGTGCCTGGGCCTGGCTCGCGGGCCGCGACTTCGTGACTCCCGACGACGTGAAGTCGCTCGCCCACGCCACCCTCGCCCACCGCCTGGCCCTGCGCCCCGAGGCCGAGCTCGAGGGCGTCCAGGTCTCCCAGGTCCTCTCCTCCGCCATCGGCGCCGTCCCCGTCCCCCGATGACCACCCCCAGCGGAGACGTCACTTCTGCAGGCCGAGAAGTCAGTTCTGCAGATCGAGACGTCAGCGATGGCGTCGGCTCGAGGTCGTGCTGATGGCGATCACCTGGCGCGTCCCACTGCTCATGCTGGCCGGCATCGTCCCGGTCGTGCTACGCCCGGCCGCGAGCACGGCGGCGGTGTGGATCCTGCTCGTGGTGGTGCTGGTCCTCCTCGACGTACTCCTGGCGCCCAAGCCGGCGACCCTGGAGATCAGCAGGGTCCCGCTGGGCGGGATCAGGCTGGGCGAGTCGACGACGTCGGAGCTGGTCGTCCGCTCCCCCTCCCGCAGCTTCCGGGCGCTGGTGCGCGATGCCTGGCAGCCCACGGCCGGCGCCGCTCCCAACCGGCATCGGGTCCGGCTCGGTCGCGGCGACAGCACCCGGCTGCGTACGCCGCTGCAGCCGCGGCGCCGCGGAGATCTGCGGGCGTTGGGCGTGACGGTGAGGGCGTACGGGCCCCTGGGTCTGGGCGCCCGGCAGCGCACGTTCCCGGTGGAGGGCTCGGTGCGGGTGCTGCCCGCCTTCGAGTCGCGCAAGCACCTGCCCTCGCGGCTTCAGCGCCTGCGCGAGCTCGACGGTCGGGCCGCGGTCCGTGTGCGCGGGCAGGGGACGGAGTTCGACTCGCTGCGGGAGTACGTCCGCGGCGACGACGTACGCTCCATCGACTGGCGCACCACCGCCCGCTCCCGCACCGTCGTGGTCCGCACCTGGCAGCCGGAGCGGGACCGGCGCGTGGTGCTGGTGCTCGACACCTCCCGCACCTCAGCCGGCCGGATCGAGGGCGCCGGCGGCGGAGTGCCACGGCTCGACTCCGCGATGGATGCCGGGCTCCTGCTCGCCGCCATCGCCTCGCGGGCAGGCGATCGGATCGACTTCATCGCCGGCGACCTGCGCGTACGCTCCCGGGTCCGGCTCGCCGGCCAGCGCGACGTCACCCAGCGGCTGCAGGAGACGATGGCCGACCTCGAGCCGGTCATCGCCGAGGCCGACTGGTCCAACCTCGCCGGCGCGGTCGCCGGCCTCGGCCGCCACCGCGCGCTCGTGGTGCTGCTGACTCCCCTCGACCCGCACGCGATCGAGGAGTCGCTCCTCCCCGTCCTCCCGGTCCTGACCCAGCACCACCGCGTCGTCATCGCCTCCGTCCGCGACCCCGAGCTCGAGGCCACCGCCGCCTCCCGCGACACCCTCGAGGACGTGTACGCCGCGGCCGCCGCCGAACAGACCCTCCGCCGACGCGACCACACCGCCGCCATGCTCCGCACCCTCGGCGTCGACGTCGTCGACGCCGACGCCGAGTCCCTCCCGCCCGCTCTCGCCGACCACTACCTGCAGCTCAAGGCCACCGGCCAGCTCTAAGGCTGCTCGAGAATCTCGTCAGCCCACTCGTTGAAGAAGGCGACCATGTCATCGAACTGGTCGCTGCTGATTGGGTAGTCCTCGTCGTGGCGAAAGTTCACACGTCGAAGAGCCTGCGTGAAGAAACCCAGATCGAAGCCGAGATCGCGCTCAGCTGCGAGATCGAGGAGCCGCTGCTTGCCGAACATCCGCGCCAGGAAGTAGACGTCGACAAAGTCTCGCGGACGCCACCTACCGAACAGCGCGAGCGTCTTTCTACCCGCGTTCTCCTCTGGGGCGACCGTCGGACCAAGGAACGTCACAATCGGCGGAAACAGGAAGGTGACGTCGATTCCGAAGTCGACTGGCACGGAGTCGTCTGGCCCGAAGACTTCCAACCTCACGAACTCGTCGTTGTCATAGACGATCTCGGTCGACCAGTTCCTGACTTCACACATTTCGAGGAATGCCGCTTTCGTCGTCGGCACGTGCGCCTCACCTCTAGCAGCGAAGAAGTCGAGATCTTCTGTCACCCGCTCGACTGTGTCCGAGGCAATCAGCGCAGCGCCGCCAGCAAGGATGAACCCCTTCGATTCGGGCATCCCGAAGAATGCGTTGGCGACCTCCCGCTGGAATGGCGTGATCAGATCAATTCCTGACATCAGCTCTACGCCGCCTTTCCGCGCACGTACGCATCTACCGCCGGCTCCCACGCGGACCGGACATCCGGCGCCATGAACATGTGCTCCCACATCTCGCTGAGCAGCTCACCGTCCAAGAACTCGACCATGACCGTCGGCGGCGCCTCCTCCATCAGGATCTGGTAGGCGTACTCACGCGTCTGCTCGTCAGAGAGATCGAAGGCCTTATCTCGTCCGGACCAATAGACGCTGCGAGGAAGCTCGACTGACGCCGTTGCACGCTCGGGCTCTAGAACCCACAGCCGGCCAGGAACGGACAAGGGTCGTCCCGTACGTCGGATCACGGTGCGGAACGAGACGAGCCCGCTCGGCGTACGCACCATCTCGATCGGATCGGGCTCGTCGGAGACCTCGAGTCCAACCGCCCGCATCACGTCGGCGACCTTGCGGAGCTCGGCGCGGCCGTGGCCGGCCTCGAGCTCGATGACGAACCGGCGGCCGACGCCCGCGAGCTCGGCGAGCTCGGCCTGAGTCAGGCCGAGCGTCTTGCGCACGCTGCGCACGAGCTCGCCGATCTCGCCTGGGGACATCGTTGCCATGCCTCCAGCGTACGCTCAAATGTTCCCGACTGGGAACATTCAGGACTGGGTGGCGACGCGGTCCTCGAGCAGGCGGTCGTCGATGTCGCCGGTCTCGCCGTGGGAGGCGGCGGCACGGCCGACGATGAAGACGTACGCGAAGAAGGCGAGCTCGGCGAGGATGCCGATGCCGACGCGGGCCCAGGTGGGTAGGGGCGAGGGGGTGACGAAGGCTTCGATGATGCCTGAGATCAGGAGCACGACGATGAGTCCGAGGGCGATGCCGGCGGCGGTACGGCCCTCACGGGCCATCGACTGCCCGCGGGTCAGCGAGCCGGGGTCGATCCAGGACCAGAAGATCCGCAGGCCGACGGCGCCGGCGACGAAGACCGCGGTCAGCTCCAGCAGCCCGTGAGGAAGGATCAGGCCCCAGAAGAGGCCACCGCGGTCGTGGCGGTGCATCAGGGTGCCGAGGATCGCCAGGTTGGAGATGTTCTGGAACATCGAGTAGATCACCGGCAGCCCGAGCACACCCAGGGCGATGCAGATGAACGAGACCCAGACGTTGTTGACCCAGACCTGGGTGGCGAACGACGAGGCGGCGTGCTCGCTGTAGTAGCCCTCGATGTCGTGCTCGACCAGCTGCTTGACCTGCTCCGGTCCGAGCAACGACTGCTCGACCTCCGGGTGGCGCAGCAGCCACCAGATCATCACCCCGGTGACCACGATGTTGGCCATCATCATCCCCAGCCACCACCAGCGCAGCCGGTAGAGCGCGGCCGGGAACCGATGCGTGAAGAACCGCAGGAAACCCGACCAGGTGCTCGTCCGGGTGCCGGTGGTGCGGTTGCGGGCAGCGGCCAGCAGCACCGAGAGATGCTGGACGGCCGTCGGGTCGGGGGCATTGCTTCGTACGACCGAGAGCTGGGTGCTCACCCGCTGATAGAGCTCGACCAGCTCGTCGGCCTGCGCGCCGCTCAGCCGGCGCTCGGCCAGCAGCTGCTCGAGCCTGGTCCGGTCGGCGGCGGTAGCGGCCAGATACGCGTCGAGATCCACGCCCGCAGCGTACGCTGACCGCCATGACCTCCGCGCCGCAATCGCCCGAGCGACGCCCTCAGGAGCAGCGTCCCCAAGAACGGGAACTGCTCACCGACGACGACCTGATCACCGGGGACGCGGTCGCCCTCGATCTGCCGGCCGCCGGGCTGGGGATGAAGCTGCTGTCGGGCCTCATCGACGTGATCGTGGTGATGGCGCTGCTGATCGTGACGCTGTTCGTCTTCATGACCGCCGCTCCTGCGACCGACGAGGCCCTGGCCTGGGCCGCCTACATCGCGGCCACCGCTTCGGTCCTCGTGGTCTTCCCGACGGCCATCGAGACGCTCACCCGCGGCCGCTCGCTCGGCAAGCTCGCGCTCGGCCTCCGTACGGTGCGCGACGACGGCGGGGCGATCAGCTTCCACCATGCGTTCGTACGCGCCCTGATCGGCGTCGTCGAGATCTACGCCACCAGCGGCGCCGCCGCGTTCCTCACCGCGATGATCCACCCGCGCGGCAAGCGGCTGGGCGACATCGCGGCCGGGACGTACGCCATCCGCGTGCGGGTGCCGCTGCGTCCCCCGGCTCCGATCCAGATGCCTCCGGGGCTCGCGGCCTGGGCCTCCCGGGCGGACGTTGCCACCATCCCGGTCGGCCTGTCCCTGGCGGTGCGACGGTTCCTCTCCGGCGAGGTCGGCACCTACACCGACCCGGTCCGCCGCCACGCTCTCGCCGAGCGTCTGGCGACCCACATGCAGACGTACGTCGCCCCTGGCCCACCTCCGGGCACCCCGCCCGAGGCCTATCTGGCTGCCGTGCTCGCCACCCGCCGCGATCGGGACGCGGCCCGGCTCGCCCGCGACGAGGAGCTCCGGTCGCGGCTCACCGCGCGCTAGGACGTCTTGAGGCGCTTGGCGCTGAGCCCGACCGCCTTCAGCTCCAGCTCGGCCAGCCTCGCCACCACATCCGCGTCGCCATCACGCCAGGCACTGACCGGGTCATCGCTGATCTTGACCAGCTTGTGCAGCGGCTGGGTCGCCATCGCGCGCAGCGCCACCAGATCGGCGGCGGTGCCGGCCTCCAGGAACCGCTGGGTCGAGGTCGCGTTGCGGATGAACCGCCACCGCAGCGGCACGTAGACCATCAGCCACATCAGCACCGGGATGACCACGACCGCGATCGCCAGCCCGAGCGCGATGCTGGAGACGGCCTCGACCTGCGCCTCCCCGGCCGCGCGGAGCTGGTCGGCGGCCTTCGCGGCACCTTCGAACGGGACCGCGATGCCGTCTTTGACCAGCGGCAGGTCATCGACCTTCCCGGCCGCCTCGAGCAGCTTCACGGAGAGCGAGGTGCCGGCGTCGTCCATCTTCTCGCCGGGTACGGCGAGCGCCGAGACCATCTCGTGAACGAATCTGCCGAGAAGGACCCAGCCGGCGATCCACGCCACCGTCAGCAGGTCGGCGAACAGCTGGGCGGCGAGGCGTGGGGGCCTGTCGGCGTACAACTTCATGCCGCTGATCTTCGCGGTTCCGCGCCTACAGATCAGTCACGACACGGGTAGTTCGGGTCAACGTCGGTAGAGCAGGTCGGTGATGACCCGGTCCTTGGCCAGTCCCTTGCGCTCGAACTTGGTCACCGGGCGCTCGCCCCAACGCTCGACGACACCACCGCTCAGCAGCGGCTCGGCGTCGAGGACCTCGACCATCTGCTCGGCGTACTCGACCCAGTCGGTCGCCAGCCGCCAGATCCCGCCGGGCGCCAGCCGCTCCGCGATCATCCGCGCGTTGGTGGGCGTCACCAGGCGCCGCTTGTGGTGGCGGGTCTTGTGCCACGGGTCGGGGAAGAACGTCCAGATCTCGCTGACCGACCCCGGCTCGACCAGGTTCTCGAGCGTCCAGAGCGCGTCGACGCTGCAGAACCGTACGTTCGTCGCGCCCGCGGCGCCCACCCGGGCGAGGCTCTCCGCGACCCCGGGGCGCCACACCTCCAGCGCCAGGATGTTGGCCTCGGGACGGTTGGCCGCCAGCACCGCGGTCGCCTCTCCCACGCCGCCGCCGATGTCGACGATCAGCGGACCCTTCCGGCCGAACCAGCTCTCCAACGAGAACCCGGGCTCGTCGACCGCCTCGTCCGGGATCACCCACTCCGCTGCGTACGCGTCCCAGGCCTTCTGCTGCTTGGGGTCGAGGCGGCTGCCGCGTCGGGTGTAGGTGAGGACCTCGCGGACTGTGCGGCCGTCGTCCAGGAGCTTTTGGTGGGGTCTTGCGGGGCGTACGCCTTTGTCTGGGTCTGTCACTTCTCTTGCCTTGATCTCGTGGCGCGTTCGATCGCTTGACCACAGCAAAGGACCCCCTTCGCCTTGCGGCACCGGGGGCCCTTCACTGTGGATCAGACGATCACTTGATGATCTTCGTGACCCGACCCGCGCCGACGGTGCGACCGCCCTCACGGATAGCGAACTTCAGACCCTCGTCCATCGCGATGGGCTGGATGAGCTCGACCGACATCTCGGTGTTGTCACCCGGCATGACCATCTCGGTGCCCTCGGGGAGGGTCACAACGCCGGTCACGTCCGTGGTCCGGAAGTAGAACTGCGGACGGTAGTTGTTGAAGAACGGGGTGTGACGGCCACCCTCCTCCTTCGAGAGGATGTAGACAGAGCCCTCGAAGTTGGTGTGGGGGGTCGTGGTGCCCGGCTTGATGACAACCATGCCGCGCTCGACGTCCTCGCGCTTGGTGCCGCGGAGCAGCAGCCCGACGTTCTCGCCGGCCTGGCCCTCGTCAAGAAGCTTGCGGAACATCTCGACGCCGGTGACGGTCGACTTCTGCGAGGTCTCGCGGATGCCGACGATCTCGACCTCCTCACCGACCTTGACGATGCCGCGCTCGATACGACCGGTGATGACGGTGCCACGACCGGTGATCGTGAAGACGTCCTCAACGGGCATCAGGAACGGCTTCTCGGTCTCGCGAGCCGGGGTCGGGATGTAGTCGTCGACGGCCTGCATGAGCTCGGCGACGGAGTCCATCCACTTCTGCTCGCCCTGCAGGGCGGGGTAAGCGGCAACGCGGACGACCGGCAGGTCGTCACCCGGGAACTCGTACTCGCTGAGGAGCTCGCGCACCTCCATCTCGACGAGCTCGATGAGCTCCTCGTCGTCGACCATGTCGCACTTGTTGAGCGCGACGACGATCGACGGCACGCCGACCTGGCGGGCCAGGAGCACGTGCTCCTTGGTCTGCGGCATCGGGCCGTCGGTGGCGGCGACCACGAGGATCGCGCCGTCCATCTGCGCGGCACCGGTGATCATGTTCTTGATGTAGTCCGCGTGACCGGGGCAGTCGACGTGCGCGTAGTGGCGCACCTCGGTCTGGTACTCGATGTGCGCGATCGAGATCGTGATACCCCGCTGGCGCTCCTCGGGGGCCTTGTCGATGTCCTCGAACGCGAACTCCGGGTTCAGGTCCGGGTACTTCGCGTGCAGCACCTTCGAGATCGCCGCGGTAAGGGTGGTCTTACCGTGGTCGATGTGACCGATGGTGCCGATGTTGACGTGCGGCTTCGTCCGCTCGAACTTCGCCTTAGCCACTGTGGGCTCCTCCTGGTGTGATTTTCTTACTGACTCGTACTGAAAGGTGTTGCTGCCGAAGTCCCTGGACGGGCGACCCGAAGGTCACTCGCCACGGGCCTTCTTGATGATCTCGTCGGCGACGTTCGTGGGAACCTCGGCGTACGAGTCGAACTCCATCGAGTACGACGCCTGACCGCTGGTCTTGGACCGCAGGTCACCGACGTACCCGAACATCTCTGAAAGCGGGACGAGAGCCTGGACGACCATGTCGCCGTGGCGCTCCTCCTGCGACGACACCTGGCCGCGGCGGGAGTTGATGTCGCCGATGACGGTGCCGAGGTAGGTGTCGGGGGTCGTCACCTCTACCGCGAACATCGGCTCCAGCAGGACGGCCTTCGCCATCCGCGCGGCCTCCTTGAACGCCTGGTTGCCGGCGATCTTGAAGGCGAGCTCGGAGGAGTCGACGTCGTGGTAGGCGCCGTCCTCGAGCGAGACCTTCACATCGACCATGGGGAAGCCGGCGAGGATGCCGAACTCCATGGCGTCCTGAGCACCCTGGTCGACCGAAGGGATGTACTCCTTCGGCACGCGACCACCGGTGACGTTGTTGGCGAACTCGTAGCCCGCACCGAGGCCGGTCTCCTCGTCGATGTTGGGCTCGACGGAGATGACGACCTTGGCGAACTGACCCGAACCACCGGTCTGCTTCTTGTGGGTGTAGCTGTGGTTCGCGACCTTCTTGCGAAGCGTCTCGCGGTAGGCGACCTGCGGCTTGCCGACGGTGGCCTCGACCTTGAACTCGCGCTTCATCCGGTCGACGAAGACCTCCAGGTGGAGCTCGCCCATACCGGCGATGATCGTCTGGCCGGTCTGCTCGTCGGACTTGACCGTGAAGGTCGGGTCCTCCTCGGTGAGGCGCTGGATCGCGGTGCCGAGCTTCTGCTGGTCGCTCTTGGTCTTCGGCTCGATGGCGACCTCGATCACCGGGGCCGGGAAGCTCATCGACTCGAGCACCACCGGGTGGGTCGGGTCGCACAGGGTGTGACCCGTCTTCGACTCCTTCAGACCCATGACCGCGACGATCTGGCCGGCGCCCACCGAGTTGATCTCCTCACGCTTGTTCGCGTGCATCTGGTAGATCTTGCCGATGCGCTCCTTGCGGCCGTTGATCGGGTTGACCACGGTCGCACCCGCCTCGACCTTGCCGGAGTAGACACGCAGGTAGAACAGCTTGCCCAGGTGCGGGTCGGAGGCGATCTTGAAGACCAGGCCGGAGAACGGCTCGTCGTCGGAAGGCTTCCGGGAGACCTCGACCTCCTCGTCCTTGACGTCGTGGCCGATGATCGACTCGACGTCGAGCGGGGAGGGCAGGTAGTCGACGACCGCGTCGAGCAGGGGCTGGACGCCCTTGTTCTTGAACGCGGTGCCGGTGAGGATCGGGTTGAGCTTGTCGGCCAGAGTCGCGCGACGGATGGCGGCCTTCAGGGTGGGCACGTCGAAGACGTCGCCCTCCTCGAGGTAGACCTCCATGATGTCGTCGTCGGCCTCGGCGAGGGTCTCGACCAGCTTCTCGCGGTATTCCGCAGCCTTGTCGGCGAGGTCGGCCGGGATCTCCTCGATCACGTAGTCCTCGCCCATCGCGGTCTCGCCGCGCCAGACCTTGGCGTGCATCTCGACCAGGTCGACGACGCCGATGAAGTCGGACTCGGCGCCGATCGGCAGCTGCAGCACCAGCGGGGTGGCGTGCAGCTTGTCGACGATGGAGTCGACGACCATGTAGAAGTCGGCACCGGTGCGGTCGAGCTTGTTGACGAAGCACATCCGCGGGACGGCGTACTTGTTCGCCTGACGCCACACGGTCTGCGACTGCGGCTCGACACCGGCGACACCGTCGAAGACGGCGACGGCGCCGTCGAGGACGCGCAGCGAGCGCTCGACCTCAACGGTGAAGTCGACGTGCCCGGGGGTGTCGATGATGTTGATCTGGTGGTCCTTCCACCAGCAGGTCGTCGCGGCGGACGTGATCGTGATGCCGCGCTCCTGCTCCTGCTCCATCCAGTCCATCGTGGCAGCGCCGTCGTGGACCTCACCGATCTTGTACGAGATACCGGTGTAGAACAGGATGCGCTCGGTGGTGGTGGTCTTACCGGCATCGATGTGCGCCATGATGCCGATGTTGCGGACCACATTGAGGTCCGTGGTGATGTCGACGGCCACTGTCTTCAGCGTTCCTTAAAGAGATTGTCTTCGGTCTGGATGGGCGGGGTGCCCACATTGTGCGGCAGGCACCCCGCCGTACGTCACCAGCGGTAGTGCGCGAAGGCCTTGTTGGACTCGGCCATCTTGTGGGTGTCCTCACGCTTCTTCACAGCGGCACCGAGGCCGTTGCTCGCGTCGAGGATCTCGTTCATCAGGCGCTCGGCCATCGTCTTCTCACGACGGTCCTGGGCGTAGCCGACGAGCCAGCGCAGCGCGAGCGTGGTGCCACGCGTGCCCTTGACCTCGATCGGAACCTGGTAGGTCGCGCCACCGACACGGCGGGACTTGACCTCGATCGCCGGCTTCACGTTGTCCATGGCGCGCTTGAGCGTGACCACGGGGTCGGTGCCGGTCTTCTCACGGCAGCCCTCGAGCGCGGTGTAGACGATGCGCTGGGCGACCTGCTTCTTGCCGTCCTGGAGGACCTTGCTGACGAGCTGGGTTACGAGCTGCGAGCCGTAGACGGGGTCGACGACGAGCGGACGCTTGGGAGCGGGACCCTTACGAGGCATGTCACTTCTCCTTCTTCGCGCCGTAGCGCGAACGGGCCTGCTTGCGGTTCTTGACACCCTGGGTGTCGAGCGTGCCGCGAATGATCTTGTAACGCACACCGGGGAGGTCCTTCACACGACCGCCGCGGACGAGCACGATGGAGTGCTCCTGAAGGTTGTGACCCACACCCGGGATGTAAGCGGTGACCTCGACGCCAGAGGAGAGGCGCACACGGGCGACCTTCCGGAGGGCGGAGTTCGGCTTCTTCGGGGTGGTGGTGTAGACGCGCGTGCAGACGCCACGGCGCTGCGGCGATCCCTTGAGGGCAGGCGTCTTCGACTTCGTCGCCTTGTCCTCGCGGCCCTTGCGGACCAGCTGGTTGATTGTGGGCACCTCGGTGGTTCCCCTTCTTTTCTGCTCTCACTACGCGGCGCTCTGCCGCGAAGGATCCAATGTTGTGCGTCCAGGTGGTGCGATACCAACTGGTCCCGCCTCGCCCCCGAGGTCGGGCGTGTCGCCCTTACCTCAACGCACACGTTGGCGGATCTTTCGAACCGAATCCCCGTACTGAGGGCGCCGAACCCGGGTCCGAGACCTATCTCTCGAGCTTGTTCCGGGCACGCGCGACGGCCTGGTTGTCCCAGACACGCTTCAGAGGCTACCCGGCGGCTTGAGAGGGGGTCAAAACGGCCCGGATACCACCTCTAAGTGCGGCGAGGACCAGCACCCCCGCAAGCGTACCCAACAGCACCAGAGCGCCACTCGCGTACAGGGTCGTGCGAGCGCCGAAGTGCTCGCCGACGAAGCCGATGAGCGGGGCACCCAGCGGGGTGCCACCCATCAGAACCGTCATGTAGATCGCCATCACCCGGCCGCGGAACTCCGGGGCCGCCTCGGTCTGCATGGTGGCGTTGCAGGCGTTGAGGGTCGTGATCGTGAAGAAGCCGAGCACCGGCGAGATCAGGGCGAAGAGGGCGTACGTCGGCATCAGCCCGGACACGATGACGGTGAGGCCGAACCCGGTCGCCGCCAGCACGATCAGCTTGAGCGGGATCCGGGTGCGGCGGGCGCCGAGCAGGGCGCCGGAGAGCGAGCCGATGGCCAGGACGGTGCCGAGCAGGCCGTACTCGCTGGCGCCCTTGCCGAACTCCTCGGTCGCCATCAGCGCCGAGGTGATCGGGAAGTTCGCCCCGAAGGTGCCGACGAAGAAGATGATCACCAGGACCATCAGCATCTTGGGCTGCGTACGGATGTAGCCGATGCCCTCGCGCAGCATCCCGCTCCGCCGGGCGACGGGGTCGGGCGAGTGCAGCTCGGCGGTGTTCATCCGCTGCAGCTGGCCGATCACGGCGAGGTAGGAGACGGCGTTGATGAGGATCACCCAGCCGGTCGCCTCAGGGCCGCTCCCCAGAGAGCCGATGAGAAGCCCTGCCAGCGCCGGTCCGATCAGACGGGCGAGGTTGAACGAGGCCGAGTTGAGGCCGACGGCGTTGGTGAGGTCGTCGGGGTGGACCATCTCCGAGACGAACGACTGCCGGCCGGGGCCGTCGAAGGCGGCGCCGGTGCCGAAGAGGAACGCGATCACGTAGACCATCCACACCTCGGCGTGGCCGCTCACCGCCAGCACACCGAGGAGCAACGACATCAGCGCCATCCAGCCCTGGGCCACCTGCAGCAGGCGGCGCTTCGGGAAGCGGTCGGCGATGACCCCGGCGTAGGGGCTGAGCAGGAGGATGGGCAGGAACTGCAGGCCCGTGGTGATACCGAGTGCCGCTCCCCCGCCGCCGAGGCTCAGGACCAACCAGTCCTGGGCGATGCGTTGCATCCAGGTGCCGACGTTGGAGACGACACTGCCGGCTAGGTAGAGGCGGTAGTTGTGGCTGCGCAGGGAACGGAACGTGGGGCTCAACTGGTGGCTATTCTCTCCATGATCGAAGCGGCTGTGCGGAGGGCGGCGAGCTCGTCCGCATCGAGGTCGACGAGCTGCTGGGCGAGCCAGGCGTCCCGGCTGAGCCGGTCCTTGCGTACGGTCCGGCTGCCCTCGTCGGTGATCGAGACCAGCACCTGGCGGCGGTCGGTCTCACCCTGGCGGCGGACGACGTAGCCGCCCTCCTCGAGGAAGTTGACCATCCTGGTCATGCTCGGCGGCTGGACGCGCTCGCGCCCGGCGAGAGCGCCGAGGGTCATCTCGTCGTTGGCGTACAACGCCCCGAGCACCGCCATCGACCCCAGGGAGAGGTCGTTGTCGGGGTGGCGCTCGTTGGCCAGTCGGCGGCGCATCCGCATGACGGAGGTGCGCAGCACCGAGGCGACCTCGGGGATGTCGGAGGCCGCGTCGGGCGCGGAGGCTGGCTGTGCGGTAGGCATGTCGGCAAGCATAACTGCTTACCGGCGCTAACTATTCCGCCGAGAGACGGCGCCCGGGTGAGGGCGCCGTCACAGAGTCAGGACATCGCGGCGAGCATCAGGATGTCGTCGCGGCTGTACGTACGGCCGGGGTGCGCCTCCGCGAGGTGCTCCTGCACCTTCTCGACCAGCTCGTCGTCGGTCTCCGTGCGGAAGTTGGCGCCACAGGGGCAGCGGAGCGAAGCCATCAGGGACCTCCCAGGTCGTCGGGGCCATGCCGAGAAATGCTCGACAGCCCCAGACTATCGCCCACCCAAGGGCCACTAAGGTTGGGAGGCATGAGCGACCAGTATCCCGACGACGACTATTCCGGCACCTACCCGGAGCAGCAGTACGAAGGGTACGACGGCGGCGACTATTACACCGAGGACGGCGGCTACCCCCAGGCCTACGGCTACGACGAGCCGCCTGTCGAGGAGCCGGTCCAGGCCGCTCCCGAGCCGAAGATCGAGCTCGTCGACCAGGACGGCATCCGCGCCTTCGAGCTCGCCACCCTCGGCTGGCTGGTCGGGTTCGTCGCCCTGCTCCCCTTCTGGGGCCTGCTCAACGACCGCGGCTGGACCTGGTGGATCTGGACCTGCCTGGCCGCCTTCGGCATCGGCGCGATCGGCATCGAGCTGACCCGGCGCCGCAAGGCCCGCCGGCTGCGCGCCGAGGGCCTCGCCTAGAACCGCTCGGCTAGAAGGCCTCGGCGTCGTCGCTGATCGTGTCGAAGACCGGGTCCGGCAGCGGCTGCGGCTCGTGCTTCTTCGCCAGCCGCACCTCCGAGTGCGCACCGCACCCGTGGTTGAGGCTGACCACCTTGCCGTCGTCGTTGGCGTCGCCGTTGGCGCAGACACCGAAGCTCGTGGCCAGGTGGCCGGTCAGCCGGACCAGGAAGCCACAGCTGTGGCACTGGTCGGGGGCTGCCTGCGCGAGCGGCGCCTCGGGGCCGCCGTCACCGGCGTACCACCGCTCGGCGGCGGCGTCGAAGCCGGAGACGGACAGCGTCCGGACACGGCCGAGGCCGAGGTCCTTGGCGACCTCGCGCACCTGAGCCTTCTCGTCGGCGTCGAGCGGGTCGTCACCGAAGGCGTACGTCGGGACCAGCCGTGCGTCGTCGTCCTCGACCGGGAGCAGATCACCGGGCGAGAGGTCGCCCGGCTTGATCCGTTCGCGGTAGGGCACCCAGGCCGGCGCGACGATCGCGGCGTCACCGGGGACGAGGACGACCTCGTTGATGGTCACCGGAGCATCGACACCGAATCCCGGGCCATCGAGTGAGGGCACGGTGACGAGCGTGACCGACCAGTGCCACCCGACGTAGCCCTTGCGGGTGCAGGCGAACAGGTGGGTCACTACGCCCGGGCCGGCACCCTTCTCGACCACATGGCCGAGATGTTCTCCGACGTCACCGGCTGGCACGTCGGACAGGAGCGCGGCGCGGGCCTCGTCGACGGCAGCGACGGCCGTCGCATCGGCGTACGGGGTCGTGATCACGGACCACATCTTCACCCACATGCGCCTCAGGTGCCACTTCGGGGTCACCTTGCGCCACCACAACCTGAACTTCCGCACAACGCGTGATCCTCCCAGACGTACGCCTCTACTGCACAGTCACGACAGCCCTTGAAATGACCAACACCCGCCGGAGCGTGGCTACGGCGGGTGTTGGTGACGCTTGGCTACTGAAGAGCGCGCGTGGAGACCATGGAGAGGACGTACTCGACGAGCGAGATCAGCGTCGCCTTGGTCGACTGACGGTCGCGAGCGTCACAGGTGACGATCGGGATGTCCGGGCGCAGAGCCAGGGCCTCGCGGATCTGCTCCGGCTTGTAGGCCTGGTTGGCGCCGAAGACGTTGTGGGCCACGACGAACGGCACGTTGCGGGACTCGAAGTAGTCGATCGCGCCGAAGGAGTCGGCGAGGCGACGGGTGTCGATGAGCACCACGGCGCCGATGGCGCCCTGGGTCAGGTCGTCCCACATGAACCAGAAGCGGTTCTGACCGGGGGTGCCGAACAGGTAGAGGATCAGGTCGGAGTCGAGGGAGACTCGACCGAAGTCCATGGCGACCGTGGTCGTCTTCTTGTTGGGCACTGCGGAGAGGTCGTCGACGCCGGCGGTCGCCTGCGTCATCACGGCCTCGGTCGTCAGGGGGACGATCTCCGAGACGGAGCCCACGAAGGTCGTCTTACCAACGCCGAACCCGCCGGCGATGACGATCTTCGCAGACATCGTCGCCTGCTTGGAGTCGGTGGTCACTGCATTACTCCTGTCAAAGCTTCCTCAGGCCGGACAGCACGCGCTCGAGGAGAGCGGTGTCCGGGGCGTCCGGGACCTTGCTGGCGTGCACCTGCACCACGCCGCGCTCCGCAAGGTCACCGATCAGGACTCGGGCGACACCCAGGGGCACCCGGATGAGCGCCGCGACCTCAGCGACGGAACGGCTCTCGCGGCAGAGCTCTGCGATCGTCCGCTCCTCGGGCGACCGGACGTAGCCGTCGATCACGTAACGGTCAGTGATCACCAGTGCTTCCATCGGGAAGACGCGCTTGGGTTGCGTGCGGCCACGGGTCAGGGCATAAGGCCTGACCAGCGGCGGCGGTTCGGATGCGTGGTTGCTCACGATCTCGGTCCTAGGGTCGGGGCACTGATCAGGCGCCGGTTCTGGTATCGGGGGTGAGGGCGGTGGCAACACGCGAGATCAACAGCTGCATCTGGTAGCCAACCTGTCCCAGATCGCAGTCGGGGGCGGCGAGGGCAGCAAGGCTGGAGCCCTCACCAACCGCCATGAGGACCAGATAGCCACCGTCCATCTCGATGACCATCTGCTGGACATTACCCGCCGCGAAGCACCGAGCTGCTCCTTGGGTAAGACTGGTGAGACCGGAGGCGATCGCCGAGAGCTGGTCGGCCCGGTCCGGGGGGAAGTCGACGGAGCTGGCCATCGGCATGCCATCAGCCGACACCAAGATCGCGTGAGCGATGTCAGGGGTGCGCTGGGTCAGGCTGTCGACAAGCCAGTCCAGTCCTGCGGGGGCCGTTGTCACTGCTGCTCCTCACCTTCGGGGTTGCTTTCCGCATCAGCGGGGTTGTTGCGGGCGCGGCTGACGCCCTTCTGGAAGCTGGACATGCCACGGGTGCGGCGCGCGTCCATGTTACGCGGACCTGATGACGGTGGTGTGACCGCCGGGGCAGCACCTGGGATCAGGTTCTGACCCGGGACACGGACGGGGAGGCCACCCTGGGTGATCGTCGCCGGCTCCTGCTCCTGCAGCTGCTCCAGCTCCTGCGCCCGGCGCCAGCCCTCGTCGCCCGGCGAGGACCAGCTCGTCGGCGTGGTCGGCTCGTCGTCCTGAGCGACCGGTTCGTCGACCGGCTCGCTCGCGGGGGCGGGCGCCGGACGGGGAACGTCGGGCTTGGGTCCCGGACCGGCCTTGGCGGCCGGGGCGATCGGGTCGCTGAGCGGGTCGCCCTTGGTCTCCATCGCCCGGCGCGCGCCGAGCGGGCGACGACGGGTGAACCACTCGGACTGCAGGTCGTCGAAGATCGAGCTGCCCTCGTCGTCGAGGATCGGAACCTCGGTGGTCGAGTCGAGCGGGTTCGGCGAGTTGGTCGGCTCCGGAGCCATCGGGCCCATCGGGCTCGGGGCGATCGCGTCACCGGCCGGACCGAACGGGTCGTCGTCGGGACCGAAGCCCGGCGGCGGCGTACGCGGCGCCGTGCGCTCGTTGGGGCGCTCGAAGGTGCGGAACGCGCCCGTGTCGGTGCCGAACGGGCTGCCGCCCTGCATGCCCGGGTCGCGACGCGGCAGCTCGCCGGTCTCGGTGCTCGGGTCGAAGCGACCGTCGGGGAAGCGCGCGGCCAGGTCCTCGGCCTTGCGAACCGGCAGCATGTTGGACAGGAAGTTCTGCTGCTGGCCGCTGGGGCTCTGCTGCGGGGCCGGCGGCTGGTTGGCGCCGAACGGGTCGCCGCCGAACGGGTCTCCCCCGTACTGCGGCTGGCCACCGCTGAACTGCTGCGGCTGCGCCGGGAAGCTGCCCGTACGCGCGCCCGGACCCTCGAACCCCGGGTCGCCCGGCATCGGCGGGACACCACCGTATGCGGGCAGCTGGCCGGTCTGCGGGCCGCTCTGACCGAAGCCGTTGTGCTGGCCCGAGTGACCGTTGGCACCCTGCTGCTGGAAGGCCGGCGCACCGCCGTTGGACAGGTTGGGGTGGTTGGACGCACCGGGCGTACGGCTCGGCAGGGCCGGGGGTGCTGCGGCGGAAGCCGCGGGCGCCTCGGGGGCCGGAAGGGCGCCGACCGGCACGTCGTAGGGGTTGCCACCTGCGTACGGCTGGGCGTCGTAGGCGGGCATCCCGTACTGCATCTCGTAGGGAAGCTCGCCGGTGCCCGGGTAGGCGCCGGCCTGCTGGCCATAGCCGCCCTGCTGGAAGGCGTAGGCGTCGAAGCCCTGCTGCTGGCCCGACGGGGCCTCGGCGTGAGCGCCGACGATCGTGGTGACCGGCATCTCGACGCGCGCGACCACACCGCGGGGGCGGTTGGGAACGAGCTCGATGTAGAGACCGTGACGCGCCGCCAGGCGCGCGACCACGACCAGACCCATCATCCGGGCGACGTCGGCGTCGAGGCCCGTCGCACGGCGCAGCTTCATGTTGGCCGCGTCGAGCTCCTCCGGCGTCATGCCGATTCCGAGGTCCTCGATCTCGACCAGCAGCGGCGCGGCGGGGCCGGCGCGGAAGGTGCGGATCGTGACCGCGGTGTCGGGCGGGGAGAAGTTGGTGGCGTTCTCGATCAGCTCCGCGAGGAGGTGCACGAGGTCACCCGCGATCGCGCCTTCGAACTCGGCGTTCTCGTCGGAGTCGATGTCGACCCGGGCGAACTGCTCGATCTCGGAGGCGGCGGCACGGAGCACGTCGAGGACCGGGACCGGACCACGAGCCGCGTGGCCGATCTCGCCACCGGCGAGAACCAGGAGGGACTCGTCGTTGCGGCGCATTCGGGTGGCGAGGTGGTCCAGGCGGAACAGGTTCGCGAGGTCGTCGGGGTCCTGCTCGTTGGCCTCGAGCTGGTCGATGAGCTGGAGCTGACGCTCGACGAGGCTCTGCGAACGGCGCGAGAGGTTCATGAACATCTTGTCGACGTTCGTACGCAGCTCGGCCTGCTCGCCCGCCAGCCGGATCGCCTCGACGTGGACCGCGTCGAACGCGTCCGCGACGTCACCGATCTCGTCTCGACGCGCGATGTCCAGAGGCTCCACATGTGTATCCACCGGGCCTTCGGCCTGGTTCATGTAGGCGACTCGCTCGGGCAGGTCGTGGTTGGCCAGGTTGTAGGCCAGACGACGCAGCTGGCTCAGCGGCGACAGGATCGAGCGGGCCGCGACCAGACCGACGGCGAGGGCGAAGATCAGAACACCGAGAACGAGGAGACCGATGACGATGGCGTCGCGGGTCGCGTCGCTCTTGATCTGCTCGACGTCGTCGCTGATCTCCTGCGCGGTCTGGACGATCATCTTCTGCAGGCCACGGATGAACTCCGTGCTGGCCTGGGTGTACTGGTCCGGGGTCATCTTGACCCGGTCCATGCTGCCGCTGGAGATCACCTGGTTGACGACCCGGTGGGCAGGCGCCCCGACCGAGCCCTGGTCGGTGGTCTCGTTGGTCAGCTCGTCGAGCTGCTGCCGGATGTTGTCGGACGTCTTGGCGTAGTAGTCAGCCGTGGACAGACGCCACTTGGCCTCGGCGCGGGCAAGCTCTGCGAACTGTTCGTCGGTGAGAACGTCGGGGTTGACCGCGCCGTCCTTCTCCGCGGCCGCCTTGGCGCCCAGCGCCTGCATCATGATCATGCGCTCGACGCCCATCGCCTCCGAGGCGGGACGTACGTTGCTGATCGCCGAGATCTTGGAGAAGACCTCGTCGTTCTCCAGCGTGGGCATCTGCGCCGAGATCCCGAAGAGGTTGTTCATCACGGTCGTGTAGGCCAGCTGGGCCTCGACCGCGGTGTCCCGCTCCTGGATCTGCGCCCGCAGGTCGTCGATGCCGTTCAGCGCCTGCTGGATCTCGACGATGCTGTTCTCGAGGTCCTTGTCGTCGCCGGCGTCGATCTCCTTCGCCTTGGCGCTCCAAGCCTCGATCGACTCGTCGGTCTTCTGCTGCAGAGGCCGCATGACGACCTCGGGAACACCCGCGAGCGCACCGTCACGCTCGAACAGGATGTTGATCGCGAGTTGGTAGGTGTCAGGCAGTGCCTGGGCGACAGTCTCGGCCTGGCGTGCTTCCGCCTGGGCTGAGAGGGCGCGCGAAATGCTCAACCCGCCGAACACCATCGCCGCGATGGTCGGGATGAGCAGCACGAAGATGAGGCGCGCTCGAATTCCCTGCCAGGGCTTACGTTCCGGACGGTGGGTTGTGCTTGCGTATGGCTCGGCCATTACTCCCTCTCGTGGCCATGTCACATCATTCCCGAGAGGCATGCACCGTCTGTGGCGCATACCCCAGTCCCCCGCCGCGAAGTCTGCTGGCACCCGGGCGTACCTGTCTGCAGTCTTTGGCGACGCAAACTTACGTCATAAGTGGTCTCGATTACCAATGGTGTACGAAATCATTTGCAAATCTATGGAGGGGTAGGCGGAGTATAGGCCCCACCCGCACGAGGGACGACATGGCGAGCCATCCGTGGATGCCGTCGACGCCGGAGAGGGGAATACCTCACGCGTCCCTGGGCGCTGAGGACTAGGCTCTCCCGCGTCGGCCGTCACAGTCGCCGGGCGACGTACGTTCGTAGCGCTGATGCGCGAGGAAGGGGCAAGCTGCCGTGCCTACTGGCAAGGTCAAGTGGTTCGACGCCACCAAGGGCTTCGGGTTTCTGTCGCAGGACGACGGTCCGGACGTGTACGTCCACGCCGACGCGCTCCCCGAGGGCGCTGCCAAGACCTTGAAGGCCGGCACCCGGGTGGAGTTCGGCATCGCCCAGGGGCGCCGCGGTGAGCAGGCGCTCTCGGTGACCATTCTGGAGCGCTCCCCGTCCGTCGCCGGGCGCCAGCGTGCCGCCAAGCGCCGCAAGCCCGAGGAGATGGAGCTGATCGTCGAGAACGTGATCAAGCTCCTCGACGACATCCGCGACGGCTACGCCCAGGGCCGCCCGCCCACGCGCGAGCTGGCCAAGAAGGTCTCCCCCGCGCTGCGCCAGATCGCCGACGAGTTCGAGCTCTAGGTCCGCTAGATCCAGCTCAGGTCTGGGATCAGGGTCTGCACGCCGACCACGAGGCCGGCGACGTTCACCGCCAGGAGGACGAGGATCCATAGCACCGACGGGATGCCGGTCAGACCGGCGAGCTGGTCGGGGTCGGAGCCGCGGCGACCTCGCTCGCCGCGGCCGAGGAGCTCCAGGAGCGGCCTCGGTGAGGCGAGCAGGAGCAGCCAGGTGACCAGCGTGGCGACGATGGTCTGGATGCGGCCGTCGGCGTACCAGCTGATCGCGCCCAGGGCGGCGCCGAGGACCAGCAGGACGACGAGGCCGTAGCCGTTGCGTACCCACAGCAGCAGCACGAGCATCGCCGCCACCAGGAGCCACAGCAGCCCCAGGGCGTGCCCCGCGGCGAGCATGGTCGCGCTGAGCAGGCCGAGGAGCGCCGGGGCGAGGTAGCCGGCGGCGAGCATCGCCACCATCCCCGGCCCGGACGGCTTGCCGCGCGAGAGGGTGACGCCCGAGGTGTCGGAGTGGAGCTTGATCCCGGCCAGGCGTCTTCCCACCAGGACCGCGACCACTGCGTGACCGGCCTCGTGGACGACGGTGACGCCGAGACGTACGGTGCGCCAGCTCCCACGCCACACGACCAGCACCAGCGCGACGAGCCCGGCGCCGATCAGCCAAGGCGCTTCGGGGACGGTCTGGGTCGCGGTGATCGTGTCCCAGAACTCCCTCACGCCGCCGCCTCCGTAGCGCAAACGCCAGAATACGAAGGCGACGGCGTGTTGTGCTCGTGGTTCACTCGCTGACGCTCGCTCACTTCGCCGCCTTCTGGTTCATCGATCCGGAGCGGAAGCCCCGTGGGTCGATCTCCGCGGCGGGGAATCCTGCTTCGGTCACTGTCTTGAGCACCTCGTCGGCATGGTGGGGGTCGAGAGGCAGGAGGGTAGCGGACAGCTCCACGGTGGCCCTCTCCCCATGGTCACGCACGCGCAGGTCCACCCTGGCGGCGTCGTGTCCGCGGGCGGCCAGGACGCTGCGTATGCCCTGCTCTGCTCTCTCCACGCGCGCGAGGCGCCTCGGGGTGACCTCGAGGCCATAGGCGATCCGGCTGGAGAGGCAGGCCGCGGCCGGCTTGTCCCAGGTCGGCAGCTCCCAGCGGCGCGAGGCCTCGCGGATCTGCGCCTTGGTCAGCCCCGCGTCCCTGAGCGGGGTGATCGCACCGCGCTCGGCGGCCGCACGAATGCCGGGCCGGAGGCCGTTGAGACCCTCGATCGCGTCGTCGGCGTTGGTGCCGGTGGCCACGTGGGCAAGGCCCAGCTCACGGGCCAGCGGCACGAGGGTGTCGAGCAGCTCCGCCTTGCAGAAGAAGCAACGGTCGGCGCCGTTGGCCCGGTAGCCCTCCCGCTCCATCTCGTGGGTCTGCGGGGTGATCAGGCGTACGCCGAGGCCCTTCGCGAACTCGGCGGCCGGGTCCCTCTCGGCGATCGGAAGACTGTGCGAATAGCCGGTCGCGGCGGCGACGTTGTCGCTGCCCAGAGCTCTGGCCGCGGCCGCCAGGAGGAAGGCGCTGTCGGCGCCGCCGGAGAAGGCGACCAGCACGCTTCCCCGAGTCTTGAGATCCGCTTCGAGAGCGTTGAGCCGTTGGTCGAGGTCGGACACGCTCCGACCCTATCCACGGACTCCACGCGTGTTCGTGGATCGGCGCCGAGAGACCAGAACCACCAGCAGGACCACGAGCACGATCAGAATGACGACGAGGACGCTCACGACCGCGAGCGTGAGAACCACCGCGGCGAGCGCGGTGCGGGTTGCGTCGTCGCTGTCGGCCCGCATCTCCTCGGCGATCTCCTGGGCGGAGGCGACGAGCACCTCCTGCAGACCGCGCACGAAGTCGTTGCTGGACGCGACGTACGACTCCAGGGTCAGTGCGGTGCCGCCACCGGCGATGACCTCATTGACGGCCTGGTGGGCCGGCACGCCGGTGACGCCCTCCGAGGCCGTGCCGTTGGTCAGCCCGTCGAGCGCCCGACGCTGGTCCGCCGACGACCCCTCATAGAAGGCGGCGAGCGAGCGCCGCAGTCCGGCCTCCGCCTCGGTGAGCGCCATGATCTCGTTGTCGCTGATCTGCTTCTTGCCGGGCGGCTGTGACCTGCCGAGTACAGCCATCATGATCGCGCGCTCCTGGCCCAGCGCCTCCCATGCCTCGGGCATGTGGCCGATCGCCTCGATCGACGAGGCGACCTGGCCATCGCCGGTGTTCGGCAGATCGCCCGCGATGCTGAACAGGTCGTTGGTCAGGGCTGTATATCCCTCCGTCCCCTTGGCGCGATCGTCCTGCATCTGCGTACGCAGCTCATCGATGCCGTCGACGCCTTCGGCGATCCGGGTGAGCGTCGCGTCGAGTTCCTTGTCGCCGCCGTCGATCTCCTGCGCGCGAGCGCGCCACGCCTGCGCCGACTCATCGGTCATCTGCTGTATCGGCCGGAGCACGACCGGAGGTACGCCGGCCGCCATCGCATCGCGTTCGAATGACAGGTTGGCCGCGAGGTCGAAGGTCTCCGGAAGAGCCTCGGCGAGCGTCACCGTCCGCGCGCTGGGTCCCGCCTGGCTGGTCGCCCGCGAGATGCCCAGATAGCCGAGGACACCTGCCACGATGGCGACGATCACGGCCAGGGCCAGGACGGTCCAGATCGCCCACGCGCCCTTCTTGGCACGCTCGTGGGTCGGGGATTCCAGTGTGTCGGTCATGACGCCCTCTCGGGTCCGGATGAGTGAGGAACCCTAGGGCAGGAGCGGCGCCGCGCGCCCGTGAATTCTGGATAGCGCCCGGGTCCGACCCGGCGTCTGGATAGGGTCTCAACATGGGGGCAGAGCGGGAGGCGTCGGTGGGGTCAGGCCGACGGCAGAGGGGGGTTCTGGGGTCGCTCGTCGAGATCCTGATCATCGCGGTGACCGCGATCCTGCTCGCCGTCATCATCAAGACGTTCCTCGCCCAGGCGTTCTACATCCCCTCCGAGTCGATGCAGCCCGGGCTGGATGTCAACGACCGCGTCCTGGTGGAGAAGCCGTCCTACTGGATGGGCGGCACGCCCGAGCGAGGCGACGTCGTCGTCTTCACCGATCCCGGCGGCTGGCTCTCCGCCAACCAGATCGCACCTGCCCCTACCGGCTTCAGGGCCGTGCTCGCCAAGATCGGGCTCTACCCGACCGGCGACCACCTGGTGAAGCGGGTCATCGGCGTCGCGGGCGACACCGTGGAGTGCTGCGAGTCGGGCCGCGTCGTCGTCAATGGCACGCCCTTGGACGCGTCGTCCTTCATCGCTCCTGCCGACACCTGCGACGGCCCGATGGCGCAGGACAACGGGTCGTACGTCAAGGGCGGCTGCCGAGGCTGGAAGGCAGTCGTCCCCGAGGGCCGGATCTTCGTGATGGGTGACAACCGCGCCAACTCCGCCGACTCGTCCTTCCATCTGTGCAGCCCCGAACGCCAGGAGTCTGGCGACGAAGCCTGCTCGAACGCGTTCGTACCCGTCTCCGACGTCGTCGGCCGCGTCGCCGTCGTCTTCTGGCCCACCGACCGCTTCGGCGTCGAGCACCGCCCGGAGACCTTCGACTCCGTCGACTGACCCTGCAGAGGCGTCACGCGCGTCGGCCGAGACGTCAACTGTGTGACGTCTCGGCCGGCGCGGGTGACCTTTCGGCGGTCAGGCCTCGCGAACCACATCCATGGTGCGGTCGCCGAACTTGACCTTGTCGCCGTCGACGAGAGCCGCGGGGCGGCGGGCGCCGAGGGCTCGTGCGGCACCCTGGCGGATCAGGGTGGTGCCGTTGGTGGAGCCGCGGTCCATGACCACGAGGGTGCCGTCGGCCGCGATCTGGAACTGAGCGTGGGTCTTGGACAAGGACATATCGCTCGAGGAGAGGGCTACCCGGTGGGCGACCTCCTCGCCCGGACGCGGCTCGGGTCCGCGACCGACGATGGCGAGACCCTCGACCACGAAGCTCTGACCGGTGTCGAACGTGACCCGCCAGCGAGCCGTCGCCGCGGGCTGCGGAGCAGGTACGGGAGGCGGCGGAGGGGCAGGCTGCGCTACCGCTTGCGCTGCCGACGCGACCGGCGGCGCGGGCGGGGCGGGCGGAGCGGGCGGCGTGGGCGTCGGCGGCACGGGGGCCGGCGGAGCCTGACGGGCGATCGGTGCCGGGACCAGGGTCGGGGCCGCCTGAGCCTCGGCCTGAGCGGCGCTCTGGGTCGGGGCGGCGGGAGTCTGCGGCCGCTCGGCCGGCTCCGGGGTCGCCTCGGCCTGCTTCAGGCGCATGGTGGTCAGGTTGACGATGCGGCGCGGCGCCGGGGCCTCTTCCTCGGCCTCGACGACCGCCGGAGGACGTACGTCGACCACGACCGAGCCCGCACGGCGGTCATGCCACCCCTGGCGACGGCCGCGGTCGTCCATCGCGGCGACCCAGGCGAAGGTGGCGGTGCCGATGCCGAGCGTCGGGATCGTGCAGAGGCCGAGCAGGGCCTGGCGTACGAACGCCTTGCCGACGCCGATGGGACGGCCCGCGGCTCCGGAGTCATCGCTGACCACGCGGAGCCCGAGGGCCATCTTCCCGGGGGTCTTGCCCCCGGAGCCGGTGAGTACGGTGCCGACCAGCCAGACCGCCAGCACCACGCTGACGATCAGGCCGACGCCGGGAAGCGGGTTGTCGTTGCGGAAGAAGATCAGCCAGGCGGCGAACCCGGCCGCGGCGAAGATCGCCCACGCGATCACCCGGTCGATGGCAAAGGCGTAGAACCGACGGTCCGGCTCCGCGATCGCAGCTTCGACGGTTGGAGCCGGCAGGCCGGCCACGCTCATGCCGCCGCCTCCAAGGTGGCCGGCGACATGAGCGAGAGCCGCTTGATCATGGGTTGGTCACCCGGATCGTCAGACTGTCACCGAGGTCGATGACGGCACCCGGCATGAGCTGGACGGGTACGCCGGGACGCAGGTCCTCCGGGCCGAGACCGGGCTGGACCAGCACGGTGCCGTTGGTCGAGCCGAGGTCGGTGACCACCGCTGCGCCGTGGTCGACCCCGGCACCGGGACGGATCTCGCAGTGGGTCGAGGAGATCTCCTGGTGGGGACTCGGCACGGTCACCAGCATCGGCTGCTCGGTGGGCGTGAACCGGCTCGCCTCGGGGGCGCGGCCGACCAGGACGACCCGGTCGACCTCGACGCGGTCACCGCTGGAGAACTCCAGGCGCGCGACCGGGTAGGCGGTCACCTTCGGGGCCTCGGGCTGGCCGGGGATCCCGGCGAGCCCGGCGTTGAGGTCCTCGCCGACGCCGATGCGGGTCAGACCGTCGTGGTCGTCCTCATCGGGGTTGGGCTCCTCCCAGACCGGCTCGTCGTGGGTCTCGGGGATCGGCGCCACGGGCGGAGCCGGCGGCGCGGGCGGGGCCGGGAACGCCGGAGGGGCCGGGGGTGCCGGAGGGATGTCGGTCACCGGAGCGTCGACGGGCGGGCCGTCGAAGGCCGGTGCCTCGATCGGCGCCTCGCTCGGCGCTGAATCGATCAGACCCTCGACCGGCGCGTCCACCGGAGGCGGCGGAGGCGTCGTCAGCGGCGGCGGAGGCGGCATCGACGGCGGGCCGAAGCCGGGCGCCGGGGCGGACTCGGGCTCGTCGTAGGACTCGGGCTCGTCGTAAGACTCCGGTTCGTCGTAGGGCTGCTCGTCGACGGCCGGAAGAACCTCGGTCTCGGCGTCGGAGGCGACGTCCATGTCGGACACCGGCTCCGGGGAGACCGCGGAGGGACCGAAGGAGGAAGCCACGGCAGCAGCGTGCTCGTCGCTGGCGTAGTCGTCCTCGTAGCTGCCGGTAGCCGGCTCCGGGAAGTCCTGGTCGTCGGCGTCCTGGGAGGCGGCCGGCATCTCGAACGCCTCGGTCGGCTCGGTCAGGTCGTCGTGACGCGGCGCCGACGCCTCGCCGGACTCGTCGCCACGGTTGACCGAGATCGGCTCGTCCGCGTCGGAGTCCGCGTCGAAGTCGGAGTCCGGGCCGAGGTCTGCCTCCGAGCCGGAGTCCGACTCAGCGTCCGCCCCGAGACCGGGGAGATCACCCGAGACCGGGATCGGCGGAACGACCGAGAGGGAGGGCGGAGCCGCTACCGGCTCGTCCTCGTCGAGACCCTGCTCCTCGGCGGAGTCCAGGTCGTCGGCGGAGTCGGCGTAGCTGTCCTCGGGAAGAGGATCGGTGAGCGGGTCACCCGGGGCCGGCTCGTCGACGCTCTCCTCGGGGCCCTCCTCGACGGCCACCGGGGCAGCGACGAAACCGGCGCGGCTCTCCGGCGAGTCGTCCTGGGCGGACTCCGGGACCGGCGGCGGAACCTCGAGACCCGAGACCCGCAGCAGGCCACCGAGCGCCGTCATCGGCTCGCCGGTCGCGCCCTCCTCGCCGAGCGAGACGGACATCCTGGTGACACCCTCGAGGGTGCGCTCGACCCACGTCTTCGACGACGATCCGTCGACCTCGACGGTGCCTTCGCCGGCCTCGAACGAGACCACGGACGGGCCGCGCACGACCGTGCGTACGCTGCCGCCGTCAGGCGTCACGTCCCCGGAGATGAGGACGAAGCCCGGCAACGAGCTGAGCCCGGTCGCGACGAGCGCGTCGAGCACCTCGTCGAACCCGGCACCGTCGTCGACGAGCGCCCACAGCGCGCCCGCACGGCTCTTCTCCGAGGGCGGGAGCAGCACCGTGGCGCTCTCACCGATGATGCCGAACCAAGTGCCCGGCATGTAGGACGTGCTTGCGATGGTTGCTGGCTCACTCATGGCAGCACTCCTAGCTTCTGCTCCATACTCACCCTTTGTTGCTCCGAGTCATACGGGTTCTCCTCGGTCAATCCCATCACATCGACCACGATCGCGGTGGCGTTGTCCCGGCCACCCGCCTCGACCGCGGCGGCGACGAGCTTCTCGGCCGTGTCGCGGGCGTCGGTGTCCTCCGCCGCGAGGATGTCGGCGATCTCAGAATCCGAGATCATCCCGCTCACGCCGTCGGAGCACAGCATCAGCCGGGCGCCCACGGGCAGAGTCACCTGGAAGATGTCCGGGACCGCCGGGGCCATCCCGCCCAGCGCCCTGGTCACCACGTTGCGCTCCGGGTGGTGCTCGGCCTGCTCACGCGTGATCTGCCCCGAGTCGACCAGCTCCTGGACCAGGCTGTGGTCGCGGCTGAGCTGGCTCAGCGTGCCGTCGAAGTATCGGTAGATCCGCGAGTCGCCGACGTTGAGCAGGATCCACAACGGGCTGCTTCCGCCGTCGGCGATGAGAGCCGCGGCGCAGGTGGTGCCGGACTGGTAGTCCGAGGCCCCGCGCGAGCGCTGCTCGAGCGCGAAGGCCACGATCCGGTCCTGGGCCGCCTGGAGCGCCTCGACCATCGCTTGGCTGCCGGACTCGGACGCGTAATGGGTGCCACCGAGCTTGGCGAACTCCTGGATCACCATCTCACTGGCGATGTCACCACCGTCGTGGCCGCCCATACCGTCCGCGACGACGAAGACCGGTGGCTCGGCCACATGGGAGTCCTCGTTGACCTTCCGCACCTGGCCGACATCTGTCGCGGCCCCGTGCGCGATCACTAATTTCCTGGACATCTCGCCCCCTAGGCCTGCCGGGATAGCGTGATGCCGATGGACACAGGCTTCCGCTCACTCGCAGACCAGTTGCGCTCTTGGCCCACAGAGCGCATCTCACGCCTGCTTCTTGCTCGTCCTGATCTCGCCACGCCGTCCCCTCATGACTCCGGCCAACTCGCCGCCCGAGCAGCCACTCGCACATCCTTGCACTACGCGATGGATGACCTTAACCATCTCGAGCTGATCGTGCTTGATGCCGTGGTCCTCGCGAATCAAACCACCAAAGCCCACTTATCTTCCATGCTGAACGCTGAAGTGGACGCCGCGACACGGGCACTTTCTCATCTGGAGGACACCTGCCTGGTGTGGCACTCCCTCGACGGCCTGCGCGCGGTGACCGGTGTCGCGGCCCTGCTGCGGGGCTCACCCGGCACCTCCGGGCTGCAGCCGTTCGCCGCTGACCAGGGAGAAGTCGTACGCAGCCTGCCGGCTGTCTCCGCCGAGGCACGCGCGATGCTGGAGGCCGTCGACGCCGGCGGCGGGCAGGCCTCCTCCTCCCGCGCGCGCCCGGGCGTATCCGTGGCCGAAGCGGCCGGACCGGCCGAGGAGCTCATCGCCCACGGGCTGCTGGTCTCCTCGGGCGACGGCATGCTGACTCTCCCCGGAGAGGTCGGGCTCGCGCTGCGGGGCGGGCGGACGACGGTCGCCCCCGTCGACGTCCCGCCGCCCCTGCCGACCTCGTCGCGGGCGTCCACGCTGGTCGACCGGGCGGCCGCGGGCGCCGCCTTCGAGCTCGTACGCAACCTCGAGCTGCTCCTCGACGCCTGGAGCGCCACGCCACCCCGGTCGCTGCGCGGCGGGGCGGGGCTGACGGTCCGGGACCTGAAGACGACCGCCGAGCGGCTCCATGCCAGCGAGCCCACGGCGGCGTTGCTGATCGAGGTCGCCTGGGCCTCAGGACTGCTCGCGCTGGGCACCGACGAGGAGGGCGATCCGTCCTGGATGCCGACCGAGCTCTTCGACCAGTGGCTCCAGCAGCCCCTGGCGGCCCGCTGGTCGCACGTCGCCGGCGCCTGGCTGGCCTCGCCGCGCCTACCCGGGCTCGTCGGCCAGCGCGACCCCGCCGGGAAGACCTGGAACGCGCTGGCCCCTGATCTGGCCGGGGCCTCGGCCGTGGCGACGCGGCGACAGACCCTGGGCCTGTTGGCCGCCCTCCCGGACGGCGAGGTCCTCGCCGCGGGAAGCGGACCGGCCGCGATCGTCACCCGCCTCGCCTGGGAGCGGCCGCGCCGGCCGCGCACCCGCACCGAGTCCCGCGAGTCGCTGGTGGACTGGACGCTGACCGAGGCCGAGACGCTCGGGCTCGCCGCGCTCGGCGGGGTGGCTGCGTACGGTCGGCTGCTGGTGGCCGGCGAGGACTCGGTCCCGACCCTGGCCGGGCTGCTGCCGGAGCCGGTCGACCACGTGCTGCTCCAGGGCGACCTGACCGCGGTCGCGCCGGGGCCGCTGGAGCCCGCGCTCGCCCGCACCCTCGCCGTGGTGGCCACGGTGGAGTCGCACGGCGGGGCGACGGTCTACCGGTTCACCAAGGAGTCGGTGCGCCGGGCCATGGACCGCGGCTGGACCGCCACCGAGATCCACTCGTTCCTGACCGCCGCCTCCCGCACCCCCGTCCCGCAGGCGCTGACCTACCTGGTCGACGACACTGCGCGTACTTTCGGGACGGTCCGGGTCGGGTTCGCCGCCGCCTACCTGCGCAGCGACGACGAGGCGGCTCTGGCCGAGCTGCTGGCCCACCCTGCGGCCGAGTCCCTCGGGCTGCGGCGGCTGGCGCCGACGGTGGTCGTCAGCACCGTCGCGCTCGACTCGCTCCTCCCCCGGCTGCGCGAGCTGGGTCTGGCCCCGGTCGTCGAGGCACCCGACGGATCCGTCCACGTCGCGCGCCCCGACGCCAAGCGCGCCAAGGCCCGCAACGGCGCGCGTCCGGCCGGCGCCCAGGCGGCCCACCTCGCCGCGCGTGCGACCGCGGTGGCGGCCAGGATCAAGGCGGGCGACGAGACCGCGTCCTCCCGCCCGTCCCCCGCCGAGCCGGCCTCCACCATGGCGATCCTCCACGAGGCCATCGATGCCGGGGAGCAGGTCGTGATCTCCTACGTCGACGGCCGCGGGGTCGCCGGCGAGGCGCGCGTCGAGCCGCTGGGGATCGACGGCGGCTCTCTCGCGGCCCGGGTCGAGGAGGACGTACGTTCCTTCGCGCTGTCCCGGATCAGGAGTGTCCGGCCGGGGTCGTGACCTTCGGCTCGGCCTCCGCGGGCTCCTCGGGGTCCGACCTCCGGCGGCCGCGCCAGAGCATCCGGCCACGGGTCTCCCACTGGGAGAGTGCAACGGCGAGGATGAGGGCGACGCCGTAGAAGAGGTCGTTGACCCAGCGCGGTGAGCCGCCGAGCTGAAGACCCTTGATGCCGACGGCGAGCACGTACATCGCCACCAGGGTGCCCCACACGTTGAACCGTCCGCCCCGGAACTGGGTAGACCCCAGGAACACCGCGGTCAGAGCAGGGAGCAGGAAGCTCGGGCCGACGGTCGGGTCGCCGGCATTGAGGCGGCTGGTGAGGAGCGCACCGGCCAGCGCGGCGATCGCGCCACCGGCCATCAGGGCGCCGGTCTGGATCCGGGTCACGCCGACCCCGGCGAGCCGGGCGGAGTCGGGGTTGAACCCGGAGGCGTACATCCGGCGCCCGATGGGGGTGCGCTCGAGCACGTACCAGCTCACCAGGGCCACCGCGAACAGGATGTAGACCGGCACCGTCACGCCCGCCCACTGCGTCGTGGCCAGCGTCCGGTAGGAGGGACCGAGGTCGAGGATCTGCTGGCTGCCGGAGACCCACGCCATCCCGGCGAGCAGGATCGAGCTCATCGCCAGGGTCGCCACGATCGGCTCGACCCGCAGTCTGGTGATGACGACCGCGGTGACCCAGCCGATCAGCGCGCCGACCACGAGCACCAGCGGGAGCTGGATCACTATCGGCAGCCCCGCCTTCGCCAACAGCCAGGCCGACAGGATCGCGGTGAAGCCGACCTGCGCCCCGATCGCCAGGTTGAGCGAGCCGGTGACCAGCGGGATCAGTGCGGCGAGAGCGGCCAGCCCGGTGAGCGCCTCGGCGTCGAGGATCGAGCGCCACACGCCGATCTGGAGGAACCGGTCCGGGATCCAGATCGAGAAGACGACGAACATCACCACGAAGATGTAGACGGCGCTGATGTTGCGGAAGGAGAGTGCGCGCAGGTTCACGATGGTCCTTGGTCCTTCTGGATCTCGGGGTTGTCGGGCGTCAGGCCATAGCCCTCGACGAGCAGGCGGTGCTCGGTGAGCGCCTCGCCGGCCAGCTCGGCGACGAGACGGCCGTCTCGCAGGACGAGCACGCGGTCGCAGATTCGCAGCAGCTCCTTGGTGTCCGAGGAGCTCACCAGCACCGCGGTCCCGTTGGCCGCGGCCTGCCCGACCGCGTCGTAGATGGTGGTCTTGGCGCCGATGTCGACGCCCTGGGTCGGCTCGTCGAGAAGCAGGATCAGCGGGTCGTCGCGCAGCCAGCGGGCCAGCACGATCTTCTGCTGGTTGCCCCCGCTGAACAGGCCGAACCGCTGCTCGGTGCGATGCGGACGTACGTCGTACGCAGCCAGCCGGCGCTCCGCCTCCGCCCGCTCGCGACGGTTGCTGATCGCCCCGCCCGCACCTCGGACGGTGCGCATCTGCGGCAGCGTGAGGTTCTCCCGGGCACTCATCTGGGCGGTGGAACCGTGCCGGGCGCGGTCGCCCGGGACGAAGGCGACCTTGCGCCGGATGCTGGTCGCCGGGGTCGGTGCCAGGACGACGGCTCCGCCGACGGTGAAGCTCCCCGCGTGGGACGGCACCGCACCGAAGAGCAGCGACGGCACCGCCTCCCGGCCCGAACCGAGCACGCCGGCGACGCCGACGATCTCGCCCGGGTGCAGGTCGAGGTCGAGGTGCTCGATGGCACCGCCGCGTAGGCCGCGGACGCTGAGGACCGGGTCGCCGCGGACATCGTGGGGCTGATGCGACTCGATCTCCGCCGGGGTGGCGCCGGTGATGAGCTCGACGAGCCGGTCGTGGTCGAGGCCGTCGACCGGCTCGGCGGCGACGACTCGTCCGTCACGCAGCACCACGACCCGGTCGGCGAGCGCCAGGACCTCGTCGAGGCGGTGCGAGATGAACATGACCCCGGCACCGTCGGCCGCGAGACCGCGGACCGCCGAGAAGAGGACCTCCACCTCGGCACCGTGGAGCGACTCGGTGGGCTCGTCGAGGACGAGCACGTTGCGCGGGTGCGTCCAGCCGTCCAGGGCGCGGGCGATCGCGACGATCGCACGCTGCCCGGGCGTCAGGGACGCGACCGGAGCGGTGACGTCGAACGCCTCCCCGAACCGCGAGACGAGCTCGACGGCCCGGCGGCGCTCGGCCCGACTGTCATGGGGGCGCAGTCGGGCCGAGCCGATCAGGTTCAGGTTCTCGACCGCGGTCAGCGCGCCCACCAGCGCGAGATCCTGATGGATGAAGTGCAGCTCGGCTGCCTCCTCGCCACCCGAAGCGGGCAGCTCGACGGAGCCGTCGTCGGCCAGATAGCGGCCTGCGAGGACCTTGACCAGGGTCGACTTCCCGGAACCGTTGTGGCCGAGCACGGCCACCACCTCGCCGCTGCGCACCTCGAGCGAGACGTCGTCGAGCGCCCGTAGGCCCGGAAAGTCCTTCACCAGGGAGGTGACCCGCAGCAGCGGGTCACCTCCCGACTCATCGGCTGACATCACTCAGTCGACCAGCCAGGTCTTGGCGAAGAGCGCCTCGAGGTCCTCGACGGCCTGGTAGCCGACAGTGGCATCCTCCGGGAGGTTCTCGGCGTCGGTCACCCGGGTCAGGGTCGAGGCACGCACCTCGGTCGAGGGCCACTCGTACGCGTCGCCGTTCATCTCCCGCAGCAGCTGGTCCAGGACCGTCCACATCATCAGGCTGAGGTCGACCGAGAGGGTCGCGTCCTGGTCGCCGGAGCCGATCTGCTCGTAGTTGGGCGGCGAGGTCCACATCCCGATGCCCTGCGTCTCGATGCCGGCCAGCTCCAGCTTCTGCGGCAGACCGATCTGGACCTCGTCGACGGCGGCGATGAAGTACTCGGTGTCCGGGTTGGCCTGCAGGTCGCTGACCACCCGGTCGGCCGCCGTGGAGCCCAGCTCGGCGATCGGGATGTCGACGGTGCGCAGCGTGCAGTCGGGGCAGAGCTCCTTCATCTTCGCCTTCGCACCCTCCAGCTCCAGCGGCGAGAACGGGAACTCGGGCACGTTGTAGAAGACGTACTCGCTCGCACCCTCCGAGCGCACCACCGCGGCTGCGGCCAGCGCGGCGCCGTTGGCCTTCATCCAGTCCGGCCCGTTGAACGCCTCGGGCAGACCGTGCTCGACGGTGTTCATCACCGACCCGGAGGCGATCGGGATGCCCTTCTCCGCCAGCGCCTTGGTCTGCGACTCGAAGAAGACCGGGTCCAGGGTGATGTTGATGACGCCGTCGGGGTTCTTCTCGACCACCGTGTTCATCGCGGCGTTGATGCTCTGCGCGTCCCGGCCGACCTCGACCCGCTCCAGCTTCAGGCCGAGCAGCTTCGCCGGCGCCTGCAGGTTGCTCCACATCACCGCGCTCACCGGGGTGCCGACGTCGAGGTAGACGATCTCGGTGCCCTCGGCGATCGGCTTGGAGAGCGGCTCGTCGATCAGCTGGCTCTTCTCACCCTCGCCGTTCCACGGCTCCAGGTAGGCCTTCGCTGCCTCCACATCGGCCTCGGCGCTCGCACCGCCTCCGCCGCCGCTCTCGCTTCCGCAGCCGGCGAGCAGCAGCGCTCCGGCGGCCAGCGCCGCGTACATCCGCTTCGTTCTCATCATGCGTCGTCGTCCTCGTCTCAGGTGGATCAGGTGGATCGGATGGATCTGCGTGGGGCCCGAGAGGGTTCAGAAGGGGTACGCCTGGATCTGCGACTGCACCGTGACCCACTGGGTCTCGGTGAAGGCGTCGATGTTGGCCTCGTGACCGCCGAACCGCGCGCCCGTTCCGGACTCGCCGACGCCGCCGAAGGGCGCCTGGGCCTCGTCGTCGACGGTCTGGTCGTTGACGTGCACGATCCCGCTGGGGATCCGGTCGGCGAGCTCGTAGCCCGCGAACGGATCCGTGGTGAGGACACCGACCGAGAGGCCGTAGTCGCTGCGGCGGACCAGCTCGATCGCCTCGTCCATGGTGTCGAACCGGGTCACCGGCGCGACCGGCCCGAAGATCTCCTCGGCGAACGCGGGATGCTCCGGGGTCACCGCCGACAGCACCGTCGGCTGGTAGAAGAGGCCCTCGTACGTCCCGCCGGTCTCGAGCCTCGCGCCGGCCGCGATCGACCCCGTGACCAGGGCGTGCACCTTGTCGCGCTGCCCCGCGTCGATGACCGGACCCAGAGGTACGCCGCTGGTCGGGTCGCCCACCGGGATCCCGGCGGCCTTGGCGGCCAGGGTCGCGACGTACTCGTCGTAGATGTCGGCGTGGACCAGGTGGCGGCCCGTGGTCATGCAGATCTGGCCCTGGTGCAGGAAGGAGCCCCAGGCGCCGGCGGAGGCCGCGGCGGTGATGTCGACGCCGGGCAGCACGATCATGGCGTTGTTGCCGCCGAGCTCGAGATGGGCCCGCTTGAGCAGTCGCCCGGCGCGCTCACCGATGATCCGGCCGGCCTCGGTCGAGCCGGTGAAGGAGATGACCGGCACCTCCGGATGCTCGACCAGCGCCTTTCCGGCCTCGACATGCCCAGGGACGATGGCCAGCAGCCCGGCGGGGAGCCCGGCCTCCTCCAGCAGAGCGGCGAGGAACAGCCCGCCGCCGATGCTCGTGCGCGGGTCGGGCTTGAGGACCACGGCATTGCCCAGCGCGAGCGCCGGGAGGACCGAGCGGGCGGCCAGGATCGCCGGGAAGTTGAACGGCGAGATGACGCCGACGACGCCGACCGGGCGACGCCGGGCGACGCTCAGCCGCGGGTGCGAGGACTGGAGCAGCTGGCCGTAGGGCATCAGCGCGGTCGCGGCGGCCTGGTGCAGCTCGGCGGCGACCAGCCCGGCCTCGAAGGTGGCCTTGCCCTGCCCGGATCCGGCCTCGCGGACGAGCCAGTCGACCAGCACGTCCTGGTGCTCGGCCAGGATCGCAGCGGCCCGGCGCATCACCTCGGCGCGCACCTCGGCCGGCCGGGCCGCCCACTCCCGCTGTGCCTCGACTCCCAGGCTCACCGCCTGGTCCACGTCGGCGGCCTCTCCGGACGCGACCGTGGCGATCACGTCGCCGGTCGCCGGCGCAGACACCTCCAGCGTCCCGCTCAGCCTCACCCAGCCCCCGACGTACGCCCTGCCGGTCCACTGGCCCTGGTCGAAGAAACCCATTCCACTCCCTCGTCTGGTCGAAGCGATGCCCGAGACAATCTGGCTCGTGCGACGACAGCCTCTGATGGCCGCCGCCGCGTCGACGCTACGGCTGGTCGCCGTCGCCTGAACCGACGATTTGTGCACGGCGCCGGGCGATCCGGGCGTGACCGGCATCACGTTCCGTAGGCTTCTGTCAGACCCCGGGAGGAGGACGAGATGAGCGCGGTGGTCGAGGTCGACAGCGCCGACGCCTGGCAGTCGGTCGTGAGCAACTGCTTCGTGCCTCTCGCCTGCAACGACATCGAGCCCGGGTTCACCGGCCGGATGGAGCACACCCAGCTCGACGACGGCATCGCGGTCGCGCTCGCGACCTCCTCGGGCCACAGCTCCACCCGCACCGCCCGGCTCGCCCGTGGCGCCGGCGGAGACGACCTGCACCTGTCGCTGCAGCGCTCCAGCACCGGCACGGTCTCCTCCGGCTCCCGGACGGTCGCCGTACGTCCCGGGTCGGTGTCGGTCTACCGCGTCGATGCCCCCTATCTCGTGGACTACTCCGCGCCGCACCAGCAGCAGCTGCTCGTCCAGGTCTCCCGCTCCTCGATGCGGCTGCCGAGCGGGATGCTCGGCGAGGCCGCGGATCGGGTCGCGCTCCCCCGCGTCCAGGAGGCGCCGGCCGCGCGCGCCCTCTTCTCCTTCGCGGCCGCACTGCCCGAGGCGGAGAGTCCCGCCGAGGTGGCGACCGTGGTCCGTGACCTGGCGGCGGTGATGATCCACTCCGCGTTCACCAGCGCCCCGGTCACCCCGCACACCACCGCCGGGCTGCGCCACACCGTGCGCCAGCACCTGCGTGACCATGCCGGGGACCGCGCGCTGACCATGGACGAGGTTGCCCGTCGCCACGGTGTCTCTCGGCGGCGGCTCTACCAGGTCTTCGAGGAGTCCGGCAGCTCACCGGCCGCCTATCTCCGCTCCGTACGCCTCGCCGTCGCAGCCGAGCTGCTCTCGGCGGCGCGGCAGCCTCCGGGCGGCATCGGCGCCGTCGCGTACGTCTGCGGGTTCAACGACCCGCTCACCTTCACCCGGGCCTTCCGCCGGGCCTACGGCGTCACCCCGCGGGAGTGGCGCGCCGGGGACCGGGCCGCCTAAGGCTGATCACGGTCCGCGGGTCGGCCCGTAGGCTGGTCCGGTGAACGACGGCCCCCTGATCGTCCAGTCGGACAAGACGCTGCTGCTCGAGGTCGACCATGCCCGGGCAGGTGAGTGCCGCAAGGCGATCGCGCCGTTCGCCGAGCTGGAGCGGTCGCCGGAGCACATCCACACCTACCGGCTGACTCCGTTGGGGCTGTGGAACGCGCGCGCGGCCGGGCACGACGCCGAGCAGGTGGTGGACACGCTGCTCGAGTTCTCCCGCTATCCCGTACCGCACTCCCTGCTGGTCGATGTCGCCGAGACGATGGCCCGCTACGGCCGGCTCCGTCTGGAGAAGAACCCGGTCAACGGGCTGGTGCTGGTCTCCGCCGACCGGGCGGTGCTGGAGGAGGTCATCCGGGCGAAGAAGGTTGCCGGGATGCTCGGCGAACGGCTCGACGAGGACACCGTCGTCGTCCACCCCTCCGAGCGCGGCAACCTCAAGCAGGCGCTGCTCAAGCTCGGCTGGCCGGCCGAGGACTACGCGGGCTACGTCGACGGCGAGGCGCACTCGATCGCGCTGGACACCACCGACTGGACGCTGCGCCCCTACCAGTCGGAGGCAGCCGAGTCGTTCTGGCACGGTGGCTCCGGTGTCGTCGTGCTCCCGTGCGGCGCCGGCAAGACGCTGGTCGGCGCCGCCGCCATGGCGCACGCCCAGGCGACCACACTGATCCTCGTCACCAACACCGTCTCCGCGCGGCAGTGGAAGGACGAGCTCGTACGCCGCACCTCGCTGACCCCGGACGAGATCGGCGAGTACTCGGGGTCGGTCAAGGAGATCCGGCCGGTCACGATCGCCACCTACCAGGTGCTGACCATGCGCCGGAAGGGCGCCTACCCCCACCTGGAGCTGCTCGACGCCCGCGACTGGGGGCTGGTCGTCTACGACGAGGTGCACCTCCTTCCCGCCCCGATCTTCCGGATGACCGCCGACCTGCAGGCCCGGCGCCGGCTCGGCCTGACCGCGACGCTGGTGCGCGAGGACGGGCGCGAGGGCGACGTGTTCTCCCTGATCGGTCCCAAGCGCTACGACGCTCCGTGGAAGGACATCGAGGCGCAGGGCTGGATCGCCCCGGCCGACTGCGTCGAGGTGCGGGTGACGCTGCCTGCCGACGAGCGGCTCGTCTACGCCACCGCCGAGCCCGACGAGCGCTACCGGATCGCCTCGTGCACGCACCACAAGATCGACGTGGTCAAGGAGATCGTCTCCTCCCACGCCAGCAAGCCGACGCTCGTGATCGGGCAGTATCTCGAGCAGCTCGACGAGATCGCCGCCTCGCTCGGCGCCCCGGTGATCGAGGGCAAGACATCGGTCAAGGAGCGACAGCGGCTCTTCAACGCCTTCCGCTCCGGCGAGATCGACCTGCTGGTCGTCTCCAAGGTCGCCAACTTCTCCATCGACCTGCCCTCGGCCGAGGTCGCGATCCAGGTCTCCGGGGCCTACGGCTCCCGCCAGGAGGAGGCCCAACGGCTCGGCCGACTGCTGCGCCCCGGCGACGGCAACAAGACCGCGCACTTCTACACGATCGTCTCCCGCGACACCGTCGACGCCGACTTCGCCCAGAACCGCCAGCGCTTCCTGGCCGAGCAGGGCTACGCATACCGGATCGTCGACGCCGACTCCCTCGACGATCTCACCTCCTGACCGCTTGAATCGTTGGCTGTGGCCGGATGCGGCCAAGTCGATGCACGCGGAATGTGACGCACGCCATACTCGGTGAAGCGTTTCAATTCCTCGACCTCAGGAGTCCGCGTGCGCCGACACATCGCCGGGCTGGTCACGGCCACCCTCGCCGTCGTCCTCTCCCCCGCACTACCCCCACTCGCCGCCAGCGCCGTCCCATCGACCGAGAGCGTGGGCTCCGTCCCCGTCGTCGGCGAGCTGCGTACGAATGCGCTGGTCGATCCGCTCGGCATCGCGACGACCGCCCCCACACTGGGATGGCAGCTCGACTCCGACCGCCGCGGCGTGACCCAGAAGGCGTACCAGATCCGGGTCGCATCCTCTGAGCGACGGCTCACCTCGCCCGACGTGTGGGACAGCCGGAAGGTGAAGTCCGGGCAGTCAGTCGACGTCCGGTATGCCGGCCCCGCGCTGAAGCCTCGCACTGACTACGTGTGGTCGGTGCGGGTCTGGGACGACGACGGCGTCGCCTCCTCGTGGAGCGAGCCGGCGACGTTCGCCACCGGCCTCGGCAAACAGGCGTGGACCGCGGACTGGATCGGCGCGGAGACTGCTGAGCTGGGCGCGGAGTGGACCGACTACACGATCGAGTTCACCGCCTCCGACATCGGCGGAGCGCTCGGCGTCTACTTCCGTGGCGAGAACACCGAGAACGCCTACATGTGGCAGTTCAGCGAGTCCGATGACGCGCTTCGTCCGCACGTGAAGCGCAACGGCGGCTACTCCGTGCTGCCCGCGAAGCCGGTCCCGAGCGGCTTCGACTTCGCCGCCGAGCACGACTACGCGATCACCGTCGCGGGCGACACGATCACGACCACGATCGACGGCCAGCAGCTCGACCAGCGCACCGATGCCACCTTCGCCGGGCCCGGGGTCATGGGCTTCCGCACCAACGGGGCCGAGCACGGGCTGGTCCACGACGTGACCGTCACCAGCGCCGGCGGCACCGCCCTGGTGGACACCGACTTCCCGACGGGCGACCGCACCTTCACCGCCGGCACCGTCACCGCCGACGGGCTCCGGGTCGACAACGCCGGCGGCGAGGCGTGGCTGCGCGGCGACGACGCGGTGCCGCTGCTGCGCAAGGAGGTCGACCTGGACGAGAAGAGCATCACCCGTGCCCGCGTCTACGCCTCGGCGCGCGGCGTCTACGAGCTGCGCCTCAACGGCAAGCGGGTCGGCGACGCCGAGCTGGCACCCGGCTGGACGGCGTACGACAAGCGCATCGACTACCAGACCTACGACGTGACCGAGCTGGTGCGCTCGGGATCGAACGTGTTCGGGGCCGAGGTCGCGCCCGGCTGGTACTCCGGCAAGGTCGCGATGTTCGGCACCGACGTCTACGGCACCGACAACTCCGTGATCGCCGAGCTCGTCGTCGACTACTCCGACGGCACCAGCGAGGTCGTACGCACCGACGACACCTGGCGCACCACCGGCGGACCGACCCGTGAGGCCGATCTCCTCGACGGTGAGTGGTACGACGCCCGCCGCGCGGCAGAGGTCGAAGGCTGGGACCGGGCCGGATATGACGCCCGGGACTGGGCCGCCGTCGCCGTCAGGGACGAGCCGACCGACGTGCTCGAGCCACAGACGGCCGTCGACGTACGCGTCACCGAGGAGCTCGAGACCGCGAAGCGGATCGACTCGCCCACCGATGGTGTCTACCTCTACGACCTCGGCCAGAACATGGTCGGCCACGTCCGTCTCACCCTGCAGGGAGAGAAGGGCCAGACGGTGACCATCCGCCACGGCGAGGTGCTCAACCCGGACGGCACTCTCTACACCGCCAACCTCCGCAGCGCGAAGGCCACGGATACCTACACCTTCGGGTCGGACGAGCCGGAGACGTACGAGCCGTCCTTCACCTTCCACGGCTTCCGCTACGTCGAGATCTCCGGCGTGGAGGAGGCGCCCGATGCCTCCGACCTCGTGGGCGTCGTGGTCGGCACCGACGGCGACCTGGCCAGCACGCTGGACACCAGCTCGGACCTGGTCGACCAACTGCAGAGCAACATCGTCTGGGGCATGCGCGGCAACTTCCTCTCCATCCCGACCGACACCCCGGCTCGCGACGAGCGGATGGGGTGGACCGGCGACATCAACGTGTTCGCCCGGACGGCGGTCTACAACATGGACTCCGAGTCGTTCCTGACCAAGTGGATGCAGGACCTGCGCGACACCCAGCGGCCCAACGGATCGCTGCCCGGCGTAGCCCCGGTCGTCCCGGGCCGCTTCGACGGCGGCTACGAGTCGGCCGGCTGGATGGACGCGGGCGTGCACGTGCCCTGGACGCTGTGGCAGGCCTACGGCGACACCGGCGTCATCACCGAGAACTACGACATGATGAAGCGCTACGTCGACTTCCTCGACGCCGACTCGACCGGACACATCAGGTCCGCCGGCGGCTACCTGGACTGGCTCAACCTCGACGACCCGACACCCGCGGACGTCCTGGACACCGCCTTCGTCGCGAAGAGCACCCGGGAGTTCGCGCAGATGGCGAAGGCCATCGGCAGGGACGCCGACGCCGCTGCCTACCAGGCGCGCTACGAGGCCATCCGGGCGGCGTACCAGCAGGCGTTCATCGCAGCCGACGGCTCCGTCAAGGGCGACAGCCAGACGGCGTACATCCTCACCCTGACCAACGACCTCGAGCCCGAGGACCGGCGCGAGGCGGTCTACGACCAGTTCGTGCAGACGCTCGAGCGGCGTGACTACCACCTCTCGACCGGGTTCCTCGGCGTCGACGGGCTGCTGCCCGCGCTGACCAAGGCCGGACGCACCGACATCGCCTACCGGCTGCTGCAGCACGAGGACTACCCGTCGTGGGGTTATGAGATCGGCAAGGGCGCCACCACGATCTGGGAGCGCTGGAACTCGATCAACCCGGACGGCACGTTCAACGACGTGGGCATGAACTCCTTCAACCACTACGCGTACGGCGCCGTCGGCGAGTGGATGTACCGCACCATGGCCGGGGTCTCGGCCGCCGAGCCCGGCTACCGCAAGATCACCATCGCGCCCGAGCCCGGAGACGGTGTCGACGACGTCGACTACAGCCTGCAGACCCCGTACGGCACCGTACGCAGCGCGTGGGCGACCGACGACGGGCCGATGACCCTCGACGTGACCGTCCCGGCCAACACGACCGCGGAGGTGCGGATCCCCGCGGCCAACCGGTGGGCGGTGACCGAGGGCGGCTCGCCGATCGAGGACTCGGAGCACGTCGAGTTCGTGCGTGAGGAGGAGGGCGTGGTCGTTCTCGAGGTCGGATCCGGCGACTACAGCTTCGCGGTCGCTCCCGCGCTCGGGGACCTCGGGGCCGCTCGGGCGGAGGCTGCCGCGACGGCTGCGCAGGTCTCCTCCCTGAACCTCGATGGCCCCGCGGGCCGTGCCGCCAAGCGCGACCTCGCGAAGCGGACAGCTCTGCTGCGCGGCGAGATCAGCGGGGCATGGGACCTCGCCGCTCGTGACGCCGAGGAGGAGCGGGTCGCCGAGGCGGTCCACCGTGCCCTCGCGGCAGCCGCGAACCTCGACCGCGCCGTCCAGATGTACGCCGACAACGGCATGGTCACCGAAGCGACCGCGGCAGGTCTGCGCGACCGACTGACGGCGATCGAGAAGAGTCTCTCGCGCGCTTCGGCCCGACTGGTCGGCGCCGTCGCCGTCCTGCAGGTCCCCGGCGAGGAGGTCCTCCCCGGCGACGTCGTCGAGGTGTCGGTGCGGGTCGACAACTCCGGCAAGCAGTCGCTGAAGGAGGTGACCTCGTCGCTCGAGGTGCCGGACGGATGGACCGCGGAGCCGGTCGGTGTGCCCGCCGGCACCGTGCCCGCGGGCGGACAGGTCGAGCACGCCTATGAGGTCACGGTGCCGGAGGATGCCGCCGTGGGTCCCGCGGAGCTCAGCGGTGAGCTGTCCTACAGCCGCTCGGGTGGCACCGCCGGGCTCCCGGTGGGAGGCACCCTGATGGTCGGACCCGGAGTGCAGATCACCGCGACGTCGAGCGCCCCGGCGTCGGTCGACGGCGGACAGACCGCGACCATCTCCGCCACGCTGCACAACCGCAGCGACGTCACCCAGCGCGGCGAGCTGTCACTGACCGGTCCCGCCGGCTGGTCGACGGAGCCGGTGGGCTACGAGGTCCCGGCCGGCCAGGACGCCGAGGTGGACGTCGAGGTCGTCGTGCCGCAGACGGTCGTGGCCGGCCCGGTCTCCCTGACCGTGGCGACCGGAGCGACGCCGGCGGAGCAGGCGGCGGCCACCGTGACCGTCGGACTCGCGACGCCGCCGTCGGAGTCGACCGATCACATCGACCTCGGCGAGGCCACCTCGGAGACAGCGCACGGACTGACCGCCTCCGAGCGGTCGGGGACCAATCAGGAGGCCGGACTGACCCGCCGCTACACGCACTCCTCCTACCCGGGCGGCTGGTTCGAGTTCGACGCCGCGGTGCCGACGGATGGATCGTTCGTGGTCCGCATCGTGGAGACGTTCGACGGCGCACGACGCAAGACCTACGACGTCGAGCTCGACGGTCAGGTCGCACACAGCGTCGACCTGACCCGCACCAGCGGCGGGCAGGGCACGATGACCCACCAGTTCCTGGTGGAGCCCTCGGCGCTGACCGCGGACGGCTCGGTGCGGATCCGGTTCCGGGACACCGGCGCCGACTACGACCCGTCGGTCGCCGACGTGTGGGTGGTGCCGGTGGCATGAGCCTCACCCGAGCGCAACGATGCGGAGCTGGTGAGGGGGTGGACAGTTCTGCACCCAAAGGTCTCGGCACTCCCGGCACAACAGATAGGTGTGGGTGCACCGGTCGTCGGGGCAGAGCACGGTCACCGCGTACGCCGCCACCTCGCCACAAGGCTCCGCGTCGCTGTCCGGGCTGCCGCAGCTGCACTCACAGGCAGGCCGCTCGCCGAGCTCCTCCTCGAGCCGCTCGATCTCCTCATCGATGGTCGTGCTGATGGTCATGACATCTCCTCCGTCTGGATCGGATGTCGTCCTCACCACCACCTAAACAGAGACCACCGACAGTTCTGCCACATGGATCGTGGTCTCGAAGCCGAGATCGGGACGTGAACCTCCGACCGGGGTCAGCTGCACGACGACCCCGGTCGCGACGTCCAGCGCGACGTCGTACGCCTCGGGGTAGACCGTCCCCGGGGACGGCTGCCAGCCCGGGTCGCCGTCGCCGTACTCGTAGCGGTCGGAGACCCAGGACCACAGCAGCGGACAACAACCGCACCGCGGCTCGTACTCATCCCCGGGCACCGCCCTCGCCCACCAGGTCTCCCGACCCGCTCGCTCCTGCGAACGCAGGTCGCTCAGCGCGACGTCGGCGGAGAGCTCTTCGGGATCGAGCATCGACACGAAGAGGTAGTTGTTCCACATCGGGTCGTCGATGTCGTGGGTGTAGGCCCGCGACCGGCTCTCCACGAGACCGTCGGCGCGCAGGACCGGCTCCGGATCGAACACCGGAGCCTCCCCCTTCTCGACGCGATCCCCGTCGGCATCGCGTACGCGGAGCCAGCCGGGTCTGCGCAACCAGCATTCGACGTCGCCCTCGTCCCGCGTCCGCCAGGTGAAGTGCAGCGCGGAGAAGCGCCACGGCGAAGATCGGGCGAGCGCCCGGAAGGTGTCCTCGGTCAGCGGGATCTCAGCTTCCATCGGACCCGCCTTCGTCCAGCCAACGGCCGTTCCGCATCAGGTGGCGCCCCTCGAGCTCGTTCGACTCGCGCCACGCCTGGATCTTCGTCGGCCGGACGCGGATCAGGCTGTCCGCCCAGCTGCTCGGGTCGCCGCCCTGCTTCTCGGCGTAGATCTCCAGGACCCGCTTCGGCGTACGCTCCATCGGCTCGACCTCGGCGCGACCGTCGATGATCACGACGTCGCGCAGCTCGCCGAGCGCCAGGCGTACGACCGGGGAAATGGTGAGGTTGCGCTGGGTGCGCGCCCCGCCCATGCTCGCGATCCAGATCTCGTCCTCCCACCACACGAACGAGATCGGCACCAGCCACGGCTGGTCGTCGTGCGCGGAGGCGATCCAGAGGTCGATGTCGTTCTCCAGACGGGTGCGGGTGTCGGAGAGTCTCTGGGCGAGGGAGCGAGGGTCAGCCATGGCCGCACCCTAGCCGCCGGCCATGCCGGTCGATCCATCATTTTCCAGACGCCGACCTGGGAGGATGAGCGCGTGGAGACCTGGGATTTCGAGGCCGAGCTGTGGCCATGGAAGGACACGACCGACGCCTGGATCTTCGTGACCGCGCCGCCTGAGGTCACCGAAGAGATCCGCGAGGCGTCGATCGCGACCGGCCCGCCCCGCGGCTTCGGGTCGGTGAGGGTCGAGGCGCGGATCGGCACGACCACCTGGAGGACGTCGGTCTTCCCGGGCCAGGAAGGCTATGCGCTGCCGATCAAGAAGGACGTACGCCGCCGGGAGGACCTCCAGGTCGGCGATCGGGCGCTCGTCTCGATCACCCTCGTCTGACCTTCGCGAAAATCCCGCGCGCCGCCGGCCACCGGCATGGTTGGCTCGGCCACGATGAGCGCCCGGATGCACGATGACGAGCTGATGATCGACGCGGACCTGGTGCGGTCCCTGCTGAGGCGGGACCTCGCGACGTACGCAGAACTTGCCCTCCGCCCGCTGGACTCGACCGGGTCGACCAACCGGCTCTTCCGGCTGGGCGAGGAGCATCTCGTACGCCTCCCCCGCCAGCCCGGCGGATCCGCCACGATCACGCAGGAGGCGCGCTGGCTGCCCGGGTTCGCGGCCAACCTCGAGGTGGCGACGCCCGAGGTGGTGACGGTCGGCGAGCCGGGCTTCGGCTACCCCGAGCGCTGGAGCGTGGTGCGCTGGCTCGACGGCGAGAAGCCTGCCCCGGGCGCGGGTGACGTCACCGCCACGGACCTGGCCTCGGTCGTGACCGGGCTCCGCCGGACCGAGGTGCCTCAGGAGGCGCTCGACGACCCCGGCCTGCGCTGGTATCGCGGCGAGCCGATCGCCGGCTTCGACGCCGACGTCCGGTCGAGGCTGCGTGAGTGTCGGGAGCTCGCCGATCTCGAGCTGGACCTGGTCGCGGTCGAGTCCGTCTGGGACGAGGTGACGGCCCTTCCCCCTGCGGGGGCCGGGATCCACTGGCTCCACGGCGACCTGCTCGCCGAGAACCTCCTCTCCCGCGACGGCCGCCTCACCGCCGTACTCGACTTCGGCGCCCTCTCCGTCGGCGACCCCACCGTCGACCTGATCTGCGCCTGGGAGCTCCTCGACGCCGCCGGCCGCGACGAGTTCCGCAGGATCTTGGACGTCGACGACGCCACCTGGCTTCGCGGCCGCGGCTGGGCCCTCTTCATCGCGCTCATGACCTTCCCCTACTACTGGCAGACCATGCCCGTACGCTGCGCCGACCGCCTCGTGATGGCCCGGGCCGCTCTGGTCGGCTGAATGGTTCGCCTCCCAGCGTGGGTGGGGCCAATACCGGGATTGGGTTGGGAGATTTAGAAGCAGGGTGTCTGGGTGGGGTGCCATTTGGGTGTCTTGCGGGCTTCCAGCAGCGGTCTGGGTTTTCGTGGGGATACCTGTCCCTGATTGGGTTCATTGGTTTTGCTTTGTGTGGTAGGATCGGCACAGGCGTGAACGTGAAGGCCGACCACCTCGAAAGAGGCGTGCCCTATTCATCCGGGAGACAACGGGGGTGGGGTAATCCAGGGGAACCAGGGGCGTGAACGCTGAGCTGCGAGGGTAAGTAATAGCCCGTACTGCCGGGCCTCCGAGACCAGCGAACCAGAACACATCCGCGTGGGCGGGTGTGGAGAGTTCGTACGTCGGGAGGTGACCGATTCGATGACCACGCTGCAGCAGCCACAACACCCTGTGCTCGGGGCGGTGGTCGCGATCACCGGCGCCCTCGAGGAGGTCGCGGCGGCGAATCCGGCGTTCATGGCCACCGATCAGAAGGCCGCCACCCTGGTCGAGATCGCCCGGGCGAAAGCCCAGTTGGCTGAGCTCGAGCTGCGGTTACTCGCTACCGCTGATGACGTGGCCGCTGAGTCCGGGGCGCGGGATGTGGCGGCGTGGTTGCATCACCACACCCACCAGCGTCCGGAGACCCTGCGTGCCGACCTCCGCCTCGCCGAGGCCCTCGACCGGAGGTATCACCAGGTCGCGGCCGCGATGCGGGCCGGCGTCTGCAACCCGGCCCAGGCCCAGGTGATCGTGAACGCTCTCGCCGATCTGCCCGCCGATCTCGACCCCGAGATCCGGATCAAGGCCGAGGAGACCCTGGTCGGCTACGCGACCCAGTTCGACCCCACCCAACTCCGCCGCCTCGGGCGCCGGATCCTCGATGTCATCGCCCCTGAGATCGCCGAGGCCGAAGAAGCCCGACGCCTCGCCGCCGAAGAGGCCCACGCCCGCAAGAAGACCCGACTGGCCATGCGGCGGCTCGGGGACGGCACCACCCGGATCTCCGCGGTGGTCCCGGACGCGGCTGCGGACCGGCTGGCCACCAACCTGGAAGCCTTTGCCTCACCCCGCCGCGATGACGGCACCCGCACCGAGACCGGCGAGTACCTGCCCTACGACCGGCGCCTGGGCCGGGCGTTCTGCCAGCTGCTCGAGACCCTCGACCCGGCCCGGCTCCCGATCCACGGCGGCGATGCCACCACCGTGATCGTCACGATCGACATCGACCAGCTCCGCAACGAAGCCGGCATCGCCCAGATCCTCGGCGGCAGCCCGATCACCGCGGCCGAGGCCCGGCGGCTGGCCTGCACCGCAGGCATCATCCCGGCCGTTCTTGGGGGCGCGTCCGAGGTTCTCGACTTCGGTCGGAAGGAACGCTTCTTCACCGCCGCCCAACGCCGAGCCCTCCTGCTGCGCTCGGCGACCTGTGAGGCCGAGGGCTGCGACATCCCCGGCACCTGGGCCGAAGCCCACCACTGGCTCGCCTGGGCCCAAGGAGGCGCGACCGACCTCGACAACGCCGCCCTGCTCTGCTCCCATCACCACCACCGCGCCCACGACACCGCGTACCTCCACGAACGCCTGCCCAGCGGCGACATCCGGTTCACCAGACGCACATAGAGTGGCGCTAGCCGCGACCTTTGAGCCGGGAGCGAAGAACGAGCCGGGCCGCGGGCCCGAGATCCTCGATGACCTCGACGAGCGTGCCGAGCTGCTCGAGGGAGGCGAAGGCCGAATCCGCGCCGGGGCGGTCGACGCCGTCGTACATGAGCAGGCCGATGAACGCCGAGCTGATCGCACGCGACAGCCCAGGTGCATCCACCACACCCTCGACGGGGCTCCCCTCCAGGGCACGAGCGACCGCGGCCCCGATCTCCTCGTTCCACCGGCCCAACGCGTAGCGCGCTGTCTCGGCGAGCGTCTTGTCGCGCTGCGCACCGGCCAACAACTGGGCCATCACGGTGATGTTGCCGGCGGCTCGCTCGCGCTCGTGAAGCCCTCGCCCGAGTTCCAGCAGCTCGCTCAGCGAGGTCACCTGCCCGAACTCTTCCCGGTAGGACGCCGCCGCCTCGTCCGACACCGCCCGGCACGCCTGGTCGACGAGGTCCACGACGGTTCCGAAGTGGTAGAAGACCAGCGCCTGGTTGACCCCTGCCCGGTCGGCGACCGCCCGCGCCGAGAGACCGGCGATCCCCTCCTGCTTGAGCAGGTCGGTGACCGCCGACATCAGCTTGGCCTTGGTGGGGTTCATTCTGCGGCGGGCTCCTTGGTGACGAGCAGGTTGTAGCCGATCAGGACGAGACCGAGTATGCCGCCACCGATGAAGCCTACGAACGCGCAGAGCAGGGCGATCCACGGCCCGGCATGGATCCATCCTTCCGCCATCACGAGTCGCGCGGTCGCCACCAGCGTTCCCGCCAACGCGAAGTAGACGAAGATCTCAGGAGTACGCAGCGCCCGGATCCGCGCACGACGGGTGATCGCATGCGCGAAGAGTCCCGCGATCAGACCGGCGGCGACAGCCATGCCCGGAGGAAGACTCCGAAAATGATCCGCACCAGACCCACCACGTACGCCTCCTCCGACTCATTTGAGCGATTGCTCAAATTCAAGGTAGCGCACCTCTTGAGCGATCGCTCAAATTGACCGTATGGTCGCAGACATGAAGATCGTCATCCCTGGCGGAACCGGCCAGGTCGGAGGCATCCTGCGGCGTGCCTGGAGCACGCGAGGACATGAGGTCGTGGTGCTCTCGCGCCACCCCGAAGAGCTGGAGGAAGGCGTACGTCATGAGTTCTGGGACGGCCGGACGATCGGTCCGTGGGCAGATGAGATCGACGGCGCGGACGTGGTGGTGAACCTCGCGGGCCAGACGGTCAGCTGCCGCTACACCGACGTGAACCTGAAGCAGATGATGGACTCGCGCGTCGAGTCGACCAGGGTCGTCGGCGAGGCGATCGCGAAGGCATCGGCTCCGCCGCACACATGGCTGCAGATGAGCACCGCGACGATCTACGCCCACCGCTTCGACGGGCCCAACGACGAGGCGACCGGCATCATCGGCGGTAGCGAACCCGACACCCCCGCCTACTGGGAGTTCTCGACGAGGATCGCCAAGAGCTGGGAGGCCGAGCAGGCCGCGGCGGCAACACCGCACACCCGCAAGGTTGCGCTCCGCTCGGCGATGGTGATGAGCCCTGACAACGGCGGCGTCCTCGACGTACTCCTCACCATGGCGCGCCTCGGTCTCGGCGGGCCCGTCGCCGGCGGCGACCAGTTCGTCTCCTGGATCCATGAGACCGACTTCGTACGCGCCTGCGATCTGCTCATCGAGCACGATGCCATCGCCGGACCTGTGAACCTGGCAGCACCGGGACCATTGCCCCAGCGCGACCTGATGCGCACGCTGCGCGATGAGGCGGGCATGCCGATCGGGTTGCCCGCCACTCGCTGGATGGCTGAGGTCGGAGCCTGGGCGCTGCGCACGGACACCGAACTGCTCCTCAAGAGCCGTCGCGTCGTCCCGGGAAGGCTGCGAGAAGCGGGCTTCGAGTTCGAGTACGCCGACTGGGCCTCCGCCGCTCACGACCTCGTCAGCCGGGCACGAGGGCGGCCGCGGCAGAGAAACCACTCGCTTGGCCCAGCCGGATCGGCCACGATGAAGAGGTGACTCGCGCGACCTGGCAGCCCCGACCCGACGACGCCGAGACCCTGAGACGGTTCTTCGGCAAGGACGGGCGGCTGCTGACGATCCCGTCGAAGCACGTCAAGAAGCTGGTCGTGCTCAACCAGCTCGCGCAGGCCTTCGAGCCGGGGAAGGTCTACCCCGAGCGCGAGGTCAACGACGTCCTGAGACAGTTCCACGAGGACGTCGCGGCGCTGCGACGCTACCTCCACGAAGAGGGATTCATGATGCGCGAGGGCGGCTACTACTGGCGCGACGGCGGAAGCGTGGAGGTCTGAGCAGCGAGGGTCCCGTCCGTCGGGCATGATTCGCCCCATGACGATGCCGGACCAGACGGGCCAGCCAGTGCCCGGACAGCCGCCCGTGGGGTGGATCGACCTGACGATCCAGGGCAGCCACATGACCTCGAACATGATCGTGCCGACGGTGAAGCTCAACGGCCACCAGATGCCGACGCAGTACGGCCGGAACGTCTTCCCGGTGCCGCCGGGGCGCTGGAACGTCGACATGTACGCCCAGTGGACCTGGAAGTTCGGCAAGGCGTCGCTGAGCTTCGACGTCGCCGAGGGCCAGACCGTTCCGGTCTTCTACGCCGCGCCGCTGACCGGGTTCAGCAAGGGTGCGATCGGGCACGAGAAGCAGGGCAAGCCCGGAATCCTCGGCTTCGTCCTCATGATGGTCGTGCTGCTGCTCTTCATCGTCGGCATCGTGGCTCTGGGCGTGGTGTCGGGCTAGCTCCGCACGCGGGGACACACCGGCCCGGACTGTCGGTGCTCACCGATACCGTCAGCCTTGTGACCACCACCGAATCACGCGGCCGAAGCGAAGCCCGGCGAAATAGCCGGGGCTACGCGGTCCTCGACGTCGAGACGACCGGGCTCGACCCCTACCGCGACCGCGTGATCCAGGTGGCGATCCGCCAGATCGCCGCCGACGGCACCGCCGAGTCGGAGTGGGAGACGCTGGTCAACCCCGGCGCCGGCGTCGACCCCGGACCGGTCGAGGTCCACGGCCTGACCAGTGCCGACCTCGCCGGTGCCCCGCCCTTCCGGGACGTGGCCGCCACGATCGCCCAGCGTCTCGCCGGCCGGGTCTTCGTGGCCCACAACGCCGCGTTCGACTGGACGTTCGTGGCCGTGGAGTCGGACCGTGCCGGCGTACGCCTCGAGGTCCTGGAGTGGCTGTGCACGATGCGGTTCGCGAAGGCGCTCGCGCTGGAGGTTCCGGACAAGTCCCTGGCGACCATCGCGGCCTACTACGCGGTCGAGCAACTGAGGGCCCACGACGCCGGTGACGACACCCGGGTGGCCGCGGAGATCCTGCTGCGCGAGCTGGCCGACGCCGACCGGGTCGGCCTCACCCTGCCTCTGGTGGAGTGCAACACCTCGCGACACCGGCTGAAACGGACCGTACGCCGTTGGTTCAGCCGCGTCCGGCGACCGCTTCACTGAGAGATCGTCCCAACATCCGGGACATCTCCCGCAGAAATGCAACCGGAGGACCCGGTTCGGACATCACTATCTCGTCGGCCCCGCGTTACTTGAAGTAACAGCACCTTGAGGGCCCTGGTCCGAAGTGAGGCGATGAAGATGGTCATCCGGGGATTGATCGCCGGGGCGCTCGCCGCTCTGTTGGCAACGACGTTCGCGGCCTGCGCCGTGGAGCCCGCCGCTGCGCCTGGGCCCGAGGCGACTGCCTCACCGGCCACGGGCTCCTCCTCCGCCAGCCCGTCGGCATCGCCGAGCTCCACGCCGACACCGTCGCCCAGCGCGAAGCCGAAGCCCGAGCCGAAGCCGTCCCCGACCTCGGGTCCGCGGCTCTTCGGCAAGGGTGACGGCGGTGACGACGTACGTGACCTGCAGGCGCGCCTGAAGCAGATCGGCTGGTTCAACGCGGGCGTCACCGGGTTCTACGGCAACGTCACCACCGAGGCCGTCTCCGGTTTCCAGGGCAAGCGCGGCATCGCGGTCACCGGCTTCGTGGACCAGACCACGCTCGACCGGCTGCACGCGATGACCCGCGAGCCGACCGAGGCCGAGCTGACCAACGCGCCGCCGCCGGTACCCTCCGGCAAGCTCGACCCGCGCTGCCTGACCGGCCGGGTGATGTGCATCGACAAGTCCACCTCGGTGCTGCGCTGGGTCGTCGGCGGGACCGTACAGATGAGCGTCGAGGTGCGGTTCGGCTCACAGGAGCTGCCCACCCGCGAGGGCCAGTTCTCGGTCTTCGCCAAGAGCCGCGACCACATCTCCTCCATCTACAAGACCCCGATGCCGTTCGCGATGTTCTTCTCCGGCGGCCAGGCGGTCCACTACTCCCCCGACTTCGCCGCCAACGGCTACAACGGCGCCTCCCACGGCTGCGTGAACGTGCGCGACTACGGCGCCATCACCTCGCTCTACGACCAGGTGAACATCGGCGACGGCGTCGTCATCTACTGGTCCTGAGAACCGCCGTGCGCGGCCGTCCGGCCCTCGGGCACGATTGAGGAGGCGTACGTCCCGCGTCTTAGGCTTGAGCCATGAAGGCGCTGCTCCTGGAGAACATCCATCCCGTCGCTGTCGAGAACCTCGAGAAGGCCGGCTTCGAGGTCGAGCTGCGCAGCAAGTCTCTCTCCGAGGACGAGCTGGTGGCCGACCTTCCAGGCGTCACGCTGCTCGGCATCCGGTCCAACACCCACATCACCCCGCGCGTGCTGGACGCGGCCACCGACCTCAAGGCGATCGGCTGCTTCTGCATCGGCACCAACCAGGTCGACCTGGCCGGCGCCGCCGAGCGCGGCGTGGCCGTCTTCAACGCCCCCTACTCCAACACCCGCTCGGTCGTCGAGCTGGTCATCGGCTACATCATCTCCCTGGCGCGACGGCTGCCGGAGAAGACCGAGAAGATGCACGCCGGCGTCTGGGACAAGTCCGCGAAGGGCTCCCACGAGATCCGCGGCCGCACGTTGGGCATCGTGGGCTACGGCAACATCGGCACCCAGCTGTCCAACATCGCCGAGGCGCTGGGGATGTACGTGATCTTCTACGACATCGCCGACCGGCTGGCCCACGGCAACGCGCGCCGGATGAAGTCGCTCGACGCGCTCCTGGAGGAGGCCGACGTGGTCTCCATCCACATCGACGGACGCCCGGGCAACCTGGGCATGTTCGGCGAGGAGCAGTTCGCGAAGATGAAGCCGCGCTCGCTGTTCATCAACGCGGCGCGAGGCTTCCTGGTCGACAACGACGCGCTGCGCAAGCACATCGAGTCCGGTCACATCGCCGGCGCTGCCCTCGACGTCTTCCCGATCGAACCCAAGGCCCAGGGCGACGCCTTCGAGAGCCCGCTGCAGGGTCTCGACAACGTCATCCTGACCCCGCACGTCGGCGGCTCGACGCAGGAGGCCCAGGAGGAGATCGGCTGGTTCGTCTCCAGCAAGCTGCGCGACTTCATCCGCTCCGGGTCGACCGCGCTGGGCGTCAACCTGCCCGCCGTCCAGCCGCCGCCGCTGGCCGAGGGAGCGCGCCTCGCGCTGCTGCACGACAGCGTCCCGGGTGTGCTCGCCGACCTCAATGCGCTGCTCGCCGCCGAGGGGGTCAACGTGACCGGTCAGTACCTCGCCACCGCCGGTGAGACCGGCTTCGTGGTCACCGACGTGACCGACGTACCTGCGACGACGCTGGAGAAGATCACAGCCAACCCGCACACCCGGTGGGTGCGCGCCTACCACGCCTGACGCTAGCGTTCTGGCTCATGGAGCTCCCGCAACATTGGCCGCTGCCAGAGGCGACCGACCTTCTCGATGACGTCCTGGCAGCGTACGACGACCCGACCCGCCGCTATCACGACCGCCGGCACCTCACCGAGGTGCTGGACCGGATCGAAGAGCTGCGGGCGGAGGGAGAGCACTTCGATCCGCTGACGGTCACCCTGGCGGCGTTCTTCCACGACTCCGTCTACGACGGGGAGCGGGACGCCGAGGAGCGCTCGGCCACCTGGGCCGAGGACGCACTGGGCGCCTACCTGGACGCCGACACGGTGGCCGAGGTCGCCCGGCTGGTGCGGCTGACCGAGACCCACGACCCCACCGCCGAGGACCGCAGCGGCCGGGTGCTCTCCGATGCCGACCTGGCGATCCTGGCGGCGCCGACGGAGCGCTACGCGGAGTACGCCGCGACCGTCCGCGAGGAGTACCAGCACCTCTCCGACGAGGAGTTCCGCGTCGGTCGTGCCCAGGTCCTGGAGCGGCTGCTGGAGAAGGAGTCGCTCTTCTCGACACCCTTCGCGAGGATCAGCTGGGAGGCCGCCGCGCGGGCCAACATCTCGGCCGAGATGGAGACCCTGAACACATACCTGTCGCCTGACCGATAACGATTCGTATGGAACCGCTCACCGGTGACAGAATTCGTCGGTGAGTTTCCAGACGTACGCCGACCTGTGGCGGATCCCCGACGTTCGCCGCATCCTGGTGCTGGGTCTGTTCCTGCGGATCCCGATGCCGGCGTCCTCTGTCATCGTGACCCTTCACGTGGTCGGCCCGCTGGACCGCTCCTACGCCGAGGCCGGCCTGGTCTCGACGATGCTCGCGATCGCGATGGCGATCTCCGCGCCCTGGCTCGGTCGGCTCCTCGACCGCCTCGGGCTGCGGCGTACGCTCCTGCTGCCGCTGGCAATCCTCCCGATCGCCTGGTCGATCGCGCCCTGGGTCGGCTACCTCCCGCTGCTCGCGCTGGTCGCCGTCGCCGGGCTTTTCACGGTCCCGTCATTCTCGGTCGTGCGCCAGGTGATGATCCGCTCGGTCGGTCCCGGGCAGCGCACCGCGGCGCTGAGCGCCGACGCGATGATGACCGAGCTGGGCTTCATGGTAGGACCGGTGATCGGCGTGCTCGGCGCCAGCTATTTCGGCACCGCCTGGGCGATGCTGCTGATCCAGTGGCTCGGGATCGCCGCGGCAGTCGTGCTGTGGCTGTTCAACCCGATGATCACCGACGGCGAGCCGACCGTCCCGAGCGACGCCGTCCCGAGCGACACCGTCCCGAGCGACGCTGTCCCGAAGCGCCGCTTCGGGCTCCCCTCGTGGGTGAACCCGGGGGTCACCCTCCTGCTCGCCGGCACCTTCACCGCCTCGCTCATTCTCATCGCCGAGGACCTCGGCACCGTGGCCGCGATGCGCGACTTCGACCGCACCGCCCTGCTCGGGCTCGTCATGGCGATCTGGGCGCTCGGCTCGCTGCTCGGCGCACTCATCTACGGCGCCCTCAACAGCCACCCCTCCACCGCGGTGATGCTCGTCCTGCTGGGTGCGACGACGGTCCTGACCGCGTTCGCCTGGGACCCGGTCTCCTTCACCGTCCTGCTCCTGCTCAGCGGCTTCTTCTGCGCACCGACCCTGACCGCCGCGCTCGAGGCGATCACCAGCAGCGTCCCTTCGAACGTACGCGGCGAGGTGATGGGCTGGCACGGCTCGGCCATCACCCTCGGCAGCGCCGTCGGCGCCCCCACCGCCGGGTTCGCCATCGACCTGATCGGCTGGCAGGGCGGCTTCGTCCTCGGCGGCGGCCTCGGCCTGCTCATCGCGGCGGCCATCTGGCTCACCACGCGACGGATGTCCACCCCAGCGGAGGCGTCGCTCCCGCCGGGCGAGAAGTCACCCGCCTAACGGGGTTTGCGGCGGCGTAGGCCGGCGGCGAGGAGAGCGGAGACCAGAACCCGAGAGGTGACCTCGACGGCACCCGCGGCGACCATGTCGTCGTAGACCTCGGCGGGTACGTCGTAATGGTCCCGGTCGAAGCCTCGGGCCGGGATGCCCATCCGGCTCGCGAAGGCGTGCAGCTCCTCGTAGGAGGTGTCACTGGCGAGGTGGGACCACATCCGGCCGCGACTGGGTACGTTCGGCGGGTCGATGAGGATCACGGGCCATTCTTACCGTGTTCACCCTGAGACCACAGGCTGCGTCCACAGCCTTGACCGGTCGGCAAGAATGGTCCGTGATGAACACGACAGTGCTGTTCGAGGCTCGGGCGAGGGTGCTCCATGACCTCGATGCCCGCGGACTCGCCGGTGCGGCAGCCGTCTCCGCTCTCGAGGACGCGATGACCGAGCGTGGCTGGTGGGTGGAGCAGTGGCCGGAGGGCAAGGCGTACGTCGCCGGCCTGGTCGCCCAGGACGTCCAGGACCTCCTCTTCGACGGCGAGGCCTCGGCGCGCTGGCCGGTGTGCACCACGTGTCCGCCCGAGTCGCCGGTGCACTCGCTCCACATCACTCCCGACCTGGGAGGTCCGGATCCGATCTGGGTCTGTGAGGAGAGCGGTGACGTGGTCGCTCCGTTGGGCGACCTCTGACTCAGGACGGACCGAGCTGCAGGTGCAGCGCATAACGGTCAGCACGGTAGACCGAGCGGCACACCTCGACGTAGCGGTCCCCCGCGACCGACTTCCGCTGCCTGCGGAGCACGGGGACGCCGACCGAGAGGCCGAGCAGGGTGGCCTCCTCGATGTTGGCCACATCGGCACGGAAGGTGTCGTCGACCCACGACGGCCGCATCTGTCGACTGGCCAGCTCGGCGTAGAGACTGGTCGGCGCGGTCCGCTCGAGCATCCCGGGCACGATCGCCTCGTCGAGGTAGACGTCCTCGATGCAGATCGGCACCCCGTCACCGCGGCGCAGACGCCGCCAGTGGATGACGGCCGCACCTTCCTTGATGCTGAGCGCGCGGGCGATGGTGGGGCCGGCCTTCTCCCGGCCGAGCAGCAGGGTCTCGGAGGACGCCTGCATCCCCCGGCGAGCCATCTCCTCGCTGAACCCGAGCACCGGGCTCGCCGCCCGCGGCGGGCGCGCCACGAAGGTGCCCCGGCCCGGGATCCGAACCAGCAGACCGTCGGCGACGAGAGCGTCGAGCGCCTGCCGCACGGTGGCCCGGGCGACGCTGAACTTCTGGACCAGCTCGCGCTCGGAGGGCGCGGAGGCACCAGGGCTTTCGCCGATGACCAGCTCCCTGACGTACTCACGGATCTGGACGTGCTTGAGCGACCGCTCTCCCTCGACCGACCGGACCATGACCAGAGCGTAGGTGTACACCTCGCGTACGTCCCGAGTTTAGTCAAGTTGTGACATTGCAACGAGATGAGGCAGATCAACTGCAACGAAACGACAATATCCCGATTTCACTAGAACATGTGTTCGATCGCGAGGTATGGTGGCGGGGTGGACTTCCAGGGAACACTCTTCGCCCCCACAGACGACGAGACCACCGAGACGACCTACGAGCGGATCCATCTGGACCGCGGAGCCTGGGTGGACATCGCCCGCGGCTGGCTGCCCGATCCCGACGACGTCTTCGCCGCGCTGGTCAGCGACGTCCCCTGGCACGAGGAGCGCCGGCAGATGTACGACCGCGTCGTCGACGTGCCTCGGCTCCTGCACACCTATCTGCAGGGCGACCCGCTCCCCCACCCCCGTCTCGCCGAGGCCCGCGGCCGCCTCACCGCCCACTACCTGCCCGAGCTTGGCGAGCCGTTCGTCACCGCGGGCTGCTGCTACTATCGCGACGGCCACGACTCGGTCGCCTGGCACGGCGACAAGATCGGCCGGGGCCGCACCAACGACACGATGGTCGCCATCGTCTCCGTCGGCGACCCCCGCCGCCTCGCCCTGCGTCCCTACGGAGGCGGCAAGGGGATGAGCATCCAGATGGGCCACGGCGACCTCGTCGTCATGGGCGGCTCCTGCCAGCGCACCTGGGAGCACGCCATCCCCAAGGTCTCCTCCGCCGGCCCCCGGATCTCGGTCCAGTTCCGCCCCCGCAACGTCTTCTGAGGTCGCGCGGGCAGGGGCGCCGTCGCGAGCGTCGCGAGACGGGTGCGATGGCAAGGCGAAGCCTCGAAGGCGGTCTGGTTGCACCGTCGAGAGGCGACAACGCAGCCAGCGCGCCCGTATCGCGGCGCGTAGCAGGCGGCCCTGCCCGCGCGACCTCTTAGGTGGGTCCCAGATGCGTTCCGTACGCTGGTAGGAAAGGATGGGACCGACAGCCGACGCCCCTGGAGCCGCCTTGACCACCACCGCACCACCCATCGCCCCGCCGTCCGCTGAGGAGATCGCCAGGGCGAAGGAGATCGTCGGGCGGGTCAGCACCGCCTTCAGCAGCCGTGTGGTCGGCCAGGAGCGGCTCAGGACGGCGCTGCTGATCGCGCTCCTCTCCGAGGGTCATGTGCTGCTCGAGAGCGTGCCCGGGCTGGCCAAGACGCTGGCCGCCTCGACGCTGTCGCAGACGGTCAAGGCGCAGTTCTCCAGGATCCAGTGCACCCCCGACCTGCTGCCGAGCGACATCATCGGCACCCAGGTCTACGACCAGCGCAACCACGAGTTCGAGACCCAGCTCGGCCCGGTGCACGCCAACTTCGTGCTGCTCGACGAGATCAACAGAAGCTCCGCCAAGACACAGAGCGCCATGCTCGAGGCGATGCAGGAGCGCCAGACGAGCATCGCGGGCCACATCCACCCGCTGCCGCGCCCGTTCATGGTGCTCGCCACGCAGAACCCGATCGAGGAGGAGGGCACCTACGTCCTCCCGCACGCGCAGATGGACCGGTTCCTGCTCAAGGAGATCGTCAACTACCCCAGCGACGCCGAGGAGCTCGTCGTCCTGGAGCGCATCGAGGCCGGCACGCTCGGCCCCGACCACGAGGTGACCCGCCCGGTCGCCGACCCCGATGACGTGATCTGGCTCCAGGAGCTGACCAAGCGCGTCTACGTCGACCCGGCGATCAAGCGCTACATCGTCGCCCTCGTCCAGGCGACCCGTAACGCCCGCCAGCTCCTCGGGCCGGAGTCGGGTTCCTACGTCGAGATCGGCGCGTCCCCGCGTGCCTCGATCGCGTTCCTGCAGGCCTCGCGCGCGGCGGCGCTGCTGCTCGGCCGCTCCTACGTGACTCCTGAGGACGTTCGCGAGCTGCGCCACAGCATCCTGCGCCACCGGCTCCACCTCAGCTTCGAGGCACTGGCCGAGAAGGTCCAGCCCGAGATGCTGGTCGACGCGCTGGTCCGCGCTGTCCCGAGCCCCTGACCCGAGCACCGACATGGCGACGTACCTTCCCCGGATCCGCACGCGGTTGATGATCCATGCCCACCGCAAGGTCCTGGGCCTGCTCGACGGGGAGTACGCCAGCGTCCAGACCGGGCGCAGCATGGACTTCCACGACCTGAGGGAGTACGTCCCCGGCGACGACGTCAAGGACATCGACTGGAAGGCGACGGCCCGGTCCCGGAGCCTGCTGGTCAAACGGTTCACCGCCGAGCGCCAGCATCTGGTGCTGCTGGCGATCTCCACCGGCCGGAGCATGGCGGCCCAGGCGACCGGCACCACGACCAAGCGCGAGCTGGCGATCTTCACCGCCGGCCTGGTCGGCTGGCTGGGAGTACGCCACGGCGACAAGGTCGCGGTCGTCTACGGCGACTCGGAGACCCAGAAGCTCACCAAGTCCGCGGACACCGAGGTCGCGCTCGAGCGGGCGCTCGGGCAGGCCCACGACGCGATCACCCCCGACTCCGCCGAGGCCGACATCGTCGCCGTCCTGCGCCACATCGCCACCAACGTACGCCGCCGGGCGATCCTGCTCGTCGTCACCGACGAGCACTCGGTCAGCGACGAGATGGCCGCGGTCCTGCGCCGCCTCACCGTCCAGCACGAGGTCCTGGTCGCCGGCATCGACGACCTCGACCCCACCACCGCCGTGCCCGGCGGCGCCCCGACCGTCGACATCGACACCGTCTCCGCCCTGCCGGGATGGCTCACCGGCGACTCGGTCCTCCAGGCTCAGTACGCCGAGCTGGCCGCCGCCGAGGAGCACGGCCTGCGCGGCACCCTGGACCGCCTGGGCATCGCCTACCAGCGCGTCCAGGACGACGCCACCGCCATCGGCGCCGTCTTTCATCTCCTGCAGAGGCACCGCCATGCGCGCCGGTAGCGTCCCCGAGGAGTTCCAGCAGCCACTGGCCCACTCGGGCTGGTGGCTGGTGCTCGCGCTCGCGCTGCTCGCCGCGATGGCGCTCTACTACATCGCGGTCATCCTGCTGACCCGCAAGCGCCGGCCGGTCGTCGAGTTCGAGACGCCCTGGGTGCCCGAGCCGCGTGACCTCCGTGCCGAGCACCTGGCCGAGATCGACCGGATCGAGCGGGCGGTGCACCGTGGCGACGTACCGGCGCGGGTCGGTCACCAGCACCTGAGCCGCACCGTGCGCGACTACGTCGCCGAGGTCAGCCAGATCCCGGCCGACAAGATGGTCCTCGCCGACCTGAAGGCGACCGTACGCAGCGACCCCCGCACGCGCCCGCTGGCGATGGCCGTCGAGGTGATGTACCCACCCGCCTTCGCCTCCGAGGAGGAGGGCAAGGCTTCCGAGCGCTTCCCCGAGGCGCTCAGCCGGGCCCGTCAGGTGGTGACGACATGGACCTGAGATGGCCCGTTCTCGGCGCGATCGTGCTGGTCCTCGCCATCATCGCGATCGCCGCGATCGTCGTGTTCGCCGCCCGGGTGCATCGCCGCCCGGCCGACGCGGTGCTCGTCGCCCACACCGCGCGGCTCAAGCGGCTCCCCCGGTTCCGTGAGCTCGCGGCCCAGCAGCGGTGGTTGTCCTGGTGGCAGACCGCGGGGATCGCGCTCGCGGTGATCGGGTGCATCTGGCTGATCGCCCGGCCGCAGGCCACCGACATCACCCAGAACCGCTACTCCACCCGCGACATCGTGCTCTGCCTCGACGCCTCGACCTCGATGTTCGACGAGGACACCCAGGTCACCCAGGCCTACTCCCAGCTCGTCGCCGGCCTCAACGGCGAGCGGGTCAGCCTCGTCCTGTGGAGCGACGCCGCGGTCACCGTCTTCCCGCTCACCGACGACTACGGCTGGGTGCAGGACGAGCTGGCGCGGGCCGGCCGGGCCTTCGCCCTCGGCGACCAGGAGTACGTCGCCGGCACCTACCTCGGAAAGGAGCGGGCGAGCCTGATCAGCGACGGGATCGTCTCCTGCGTCAAGCGCTTCGACCTGTCCAACTCCGAGCGCGGCCGGGCGGTCATCGTCGCCTCCGACAACGACCCGCAGGGCGGGCCTCCGGTCTACACGCTGCCCGAGGCCACCGAGTTCGCCAAGGAGCGCGATGTCCAGCTCTACGGCATCGGCTCCGCCGACCTCAGTTTCCAGGAGGACAAGCGCGCCACCTTCGACAAGGCGATGACCGACACCGGCGGCACCTTCTCGCTGCTCGGTGACGACGGCTCGATCGAGTCGATCCTGGCCGGCATCGACCGGCTCTCCGCCGACGAGGTCATCGAGCCGCCGAAGTACCAGATCCGCGACGCTCCCGGCTGGCCGATCGCCACGATCGTCCTCGGGGTCCTCATGCTGATCGCCGGGTGGGTCTACGCCCTGGTCCGCTCCGGACGGCTGTCCCCGGGCCCGTCGTCCCGGCCGGCGCCGCCCGGAGGCTCGTTGCCCGCTCAGACCCGGCCACCGAGCGAGGTGGCCCGATGAGCGCCAGAGGGTGGCAGATCCTCACGCTCGTACGCCGCGCGCTGATCGTTCTGCTCACCGTCGTCGTCCTGGTGCGGCCGAGCTGGGGCGCGGCACCGGCGGAGATGCGTACGGCCGATCTCGATGTCCTCGTCGTGGTCGACCGGACACGGTCGATGGTCGCCGAGGACGCACCCGGCGGCGAGGCCCGGATGACGCAGCTCAAGAAGGACCTCAAGGCGCTCTCGGCGGCGCTGCCCTCGGTGCGGTTCGGTGCGATCACCTTCGGTGGCGAGGTCGTCCGCACCGAGATGCCGTTCACCTACGACACCACCGCCTTCAACGCCTGGGTCGACGGGCTCTACGCCGAGCGGGCCTTCGACGGTTCCGGATCGATGGTCGATGCTCCGCGCGATGCGGTCATCGAGGCCCTCGAGCGTGATCAGGAGCGCTTCCCCGAGCGGCGCCGGATCGTGGTGTTCGCCTCCGACGGCGAGAACACCCGCGAGGGCGTCGACCAGCAGTCGTTCGCCGAGGTCGACGACCTCTCGGCCGGCGGCATGGTGCTCGGCTACGGCACCGAGGGGGGCGGCCGGATGCCCTGGGACGACGAACGTCCCCAGGACGGCTACCTCAAGGACGGCGACGGCCAGGACGCCCGCTCCCGGATCGACCTGGCCAACCTGCGCGAGATCGCAGGTCAGATGGGTCTTCAGACGATTCACCGCACGACGAAGGAGACCAAGGAGATCACCACGGAGGCCTCGACCTGGGACTCCGAGATGCTCACCGAGGAGACCTCCGCCGGCGGCGAGACGTCCCGGGCCTGGCTCTTCGGCTTCCCGCTCCTGGCACTCTTGCTGTGGGAGCTGTGGGGCCATCGCCGCCGCGCACACGAGGCCGAGGAGGTGCTGTCGTGACGCTTACCGAGACGCCTGTCGACTCGACCGAGCCGCAACCGCTACGCACTCCTCGCGAGCAGGTGCGGCGCGCGCTGCTGCTCGCCGGGATCGTGCCGGTGGTGATCGGTCTGGCCTTCCTGGGGAAGGTGATCCTGATGGACCACCACGACCGCGGTGGCCGGGACGCCTGGGACGTACGCGACGCCGCGACCGCGATGGAGCACTACTCGGCCAACCGCGACCTCAACTTCCTGCAGCCGTGGATCGCCCACTTCGACGCCGGCAACGCGGCCTTCCTGCTCGGCGAGAACGCCCGCGCGGTCGCCTACTTCGGCGAGGCTCTGGAGCGCGTGCCCGAGGACCACGAGTGCACCGTACGCATCAACATGTCGCTGACCCAGGAGGCGATCGGCGACCGCGCCCGGGACGCCGGCGACCAGCCCGGCGCGAAGGCGGCCTACGAGGAGGCACTTGCCACCCTGAAGGAGGGCGACTGCCCCACCGACGCCGGCCAGGGCCCCGAGCAGTCCCAGCAGGGCGAGTCCGTCGAGGAGCGCCTGAAGGAGAAGCTGACCCCGAAGGTGCCGATCAAGCCCGAGGAGCAGGAAGACCCGCCCGAGGAGCCGCAGAACCAGGGCGAGAAGGAAGACAAGCTCGACCGGCGCAACGGCGACGGCGAGGACTACCGCCGCGACGACGCCGACCTGGACGACTACGGCGGGTTCAGCGACGAGCCCCAGTGGTGACCGTCAGCGCATGAGGGTCTGAGACGGAAGCTCCTGGAACTGTGCCCGGTACGCCTGGGAGAACCGGCCGAGGTGGAAGAAGCCCCACTGAGCGGCGACCTCGGTGACCGAGGTGGCGGTGGCGTCGGCGGCGAGCAGGTCGGTGTAGGCCCGGTCCAGCCGCGTACGCCGCCAATACTCCAGCGGGGTGGTGTCGAGGTCGCGCTGGAACGCCTCCTGCAGCGTGCGGGTGGAGACCCCGACCCTCTGGGCCAGCTCGGCGACCTTCCAGGGACGCTCGGGGTGGGCCTCGAGGAGGTCCACGGCCATGCGTGCGGCTCGGGAGATGGTGGGAGATCCGGCCTCGGAGACGATCTCGAGGGAGGTGTTGGCCTGGATCGTCAGCAGTCCGCCGATGAGGGCCTGCTCATAGGGCGCGGCCACCAGCGGAGAGCTCAGCAGTGAGCCACCGGCCTCGACATTGTCGTAGGCCAGCCGCACCATCTTCAGCCAGTCGCGCACCTCGGGCCGGCCGAGGTCGAGGCTGGGATCGAAGACCACCGGCCCGGAACCGCCGATGCCCGCGGCCGCCTCCTCGACGGCGCTGCGGCGGATGTAGACCTGCAGCTTCTCGCAGCCGTCGGACCAGAGCATGTCGACCGGTTCGGTCGGCGAGCCGATCGATGCGCGGGTGCGGTCGGCGAGGACGACCTGCTCCCCCACCTTGACCTTGGCGGTGCCGGCCAGCGGGAGCTGGATCAGGTAGAAGTCGTCGAAGGTGCCGGGAGTGATCCGCACCTCGTCGCCGTAGCGCATGTAGTTGAGCATCACGTCCTCGCCCAGCGGCGCGGCGTTGTGCACCATGTCGAGGTGGGAACCGGCCTTGGTCAGCGCCAGGTAATGGGCACAGAACCGTTCGGCCACGGCTTCTCTGGCCTGGTCCACGTCAGTGGTGGCGACAACGGTGTGACGACCCAACAGGGGACGGGGCAATGGAGGCTCCTGGAGCGTGCTCGATTGACCGAAGAGCGTAGCGGAGCCAGCGCCGCGTCAACGCGAACACGGCGCAATCACCGTCTAAGGTCCCAGCCCAGGTCCTGACCCGGTCCCGAAACGAGATGCCGGCCCCACCCAGCACCGGCATCTCGCCGTACTAGCTCCTCGCTGCCAGCTTCTCCACGAGTCTGGGAGTGATGGAGGCGTACGCCTTCGGGTCGATCGGCAGCAGCCACTGCACTGCCTTGACCCGCTTGCTGACGTCGATGCCGACGTCACCGAGAACCTCGTCGATGTTGTGCATCGAGAACGGGATGATGTTGGTGCCGCGCGCGTGGTGGCCGTCGGTGCGCTCGCGCATCCAGGCCAGCCGCGCGGTGACGTGGGCCTCCATCTCCTCCGCCGGCGGAACCTCGTGGCCGCCACCGAGGTGCGAGCCGATCCAGACGGCGCTCATCTCGGCCGAGAGCGGCGAGAAGAACGAGGAGTTGTAGCCGGCGAAGGTCAGGTCCTTCACGCTCAGCGGAAGGATCTGGCGGTAGAGCTGGTAGTCGCCGTTGTCGTCGGTGAGCTGGTCCTGGATCTCCTCGGAGAAGAACGGGAGCTCCTGCTTGAACCCGGTCGCGGTCACCACGACGTCGGCGGGCACCGCGCGCCCGTTGGCGAGCTCGGCGTACGGCTTGCCCTCCTTCGTCACGAAGGCGGCGATCTCGGTGTCGCGCTCGACGGCGATGTCCCCGGCCTCGACGCCCTCGAAGAAGCCCTCGGTGGCCAGCGAGACCGTCGAGCGGGCGATGTCGGTGAACGGGCCCTTGGGCACCAGCCCGAGCTTCTTCAGCTTGAGCTGGCTGGTGGTGACCGACTCGACGCTGCCGACCATCGAACCGGCCATCTTCGAGCCACCCGCGTGCAGCGCCTTCTCGGCCCCGCGGATGCTCTGGTAGGGGAACAGCCCCTCCCCGAGGCGCGTGAGCAGCAGCATCTTGTAGTTGAGGACGCCCTTGATCTTGCGGGGCATCTTCCACAGCAGCTGGCGCGCGACCACGGTGGTCGAGGCCGCCTCCTTGGCGATCTCGACGGCCACGTCGCAGGCCGACTTCCCGTAGCCGACGACCACGACGTGCTTGCCGCTGACGGTCTTCAGGTCGTGCAGCTCGCTCGCCGCGAGGATCCGGCCGCCGGCGGCCTCCAGCTCGTCGACCCCGTCGTACGCAGGGGCGAACGGCTCCGAGAAGACGCCGCTGGCCACAATCAGATGATCGTGGTGCTCGGTCGTCTCGCCGTCGGCCCCTGCGATGGCGATGTCCCAGCCGCCCCCTCCAGCCGGCTGGGCACTCCGCACCTCGGTGGAGAGCTTGATCATCGGGGCGAGGTCGAACTTCTCGACGTACATCTCGAGGTAGCTCTGCACCTGCTCGCCGCTGAGCCACTCCGGGAACACCTTGGGCATCCTCAGGTCCGAGAGCGTGTAGGAGTCCTTGTTGTTCTGCGTCGTCAGGCCCGGGTAACGACGGGTCCGGCTCCAGACGCCGCCGACATCCGGGGCCTTCTCGTAGACGGTGACGTCATGACCGAGCTCGCTGAGCACCTTGGCCGAGGCAACGCCTGCGAACCCGGCACCGATGACCGCGATCTTCACTTTTCTGTTTCCTCTCGCAGCGGGATCTGCGTCATGGAAACGCTAGAGAGGTCGAACGGCCCTCGCTATCCACGTTGCGCGGGTGGTATCCGGTTTGCGCGACGGGTTCAACCTCGCAGGAGCCTGTAGACGATCACCACCGCCGCGATCACGGCTACCCCGACGGCGATCTTCTTGCCGTAGTTCTTGATCAGCACCGGTACGACCGTGGCGCCGAGGTCGAGCGCCTCGGGCTGCTGAGCGTGCTTCGGCGCCGCGGCCCGCGGAGCGGGTGACCCCACCGGGGTGGCAGCCTCCGAAGGTTCGGGGCTTGCTTCACCCGACGGCTCCTCAGCAGCGGGTGGCTCCTCGGCGGGAGCCGACTTGGACTCCAGGCACGCGACGAACTGGCCGAGGAGCTTGTCGGAGACGTCCTGCATCACCCCGCGGCCGAACTGGGCGGGCTTTCCGGTAACGGCGAGATCGGTGACGATCTCGACCTTCGTGCCGGTGCCCTCCGCGGCCATCGTCAAGGTCGCGTTGGCGCCGGCGGTGCCGTTGCCGCGCTTGTCCCGTCCCTTGGCCTCGACGACCAGGCGGCGGGCGGTCTCGTCCTTCTCGACGAAGGTGCCGGAGCCGGCGTAGACCATGGCGATCGGGCCGAGCTTGACCTTCACCGTGCCGGTGAAGGTGTCGCCCTCGGCCGAGGTGACCTGGGCTCCCGGGAAGCACTCGGCGAGCGCGCCGATGTCCAGGAAGCTGTTCCAGGTCTCCTCGACCGAGGTCGGAACCGTGAACTCGTGCGTCAGGTCCACGCCTCAGCCCCCGAGGGCCTTCGTGATGGCGCGCCGGGTCAGCACCGTGACCAGGTGACGCCGGTAGTCGGCGTCGCCGTTGAGGTCGGAGGGCGGCTCGGCGCCGTCCGCGGCCAGGGCCGCGGCGTTGCGTACGACCTCTTCGGTGGCCTGCTGGCCGACCAGCGCCTGCTCGACGCCGGCGGCACGCAACGGGGTCGAGCCCATGTTGGTGAGACCGATCGCCGCGCCCTCGATCACGCCGCCGGAGACCTTGAGGGTCGCCCCGACCGCGCAGATCGGCCACTGGTGGGCGACCCGGACGAACTTCTCGTAGTGGGCCGTCCATCCGGTGTGCTTCGGGATGCGTACGCCGATGAGCAGCTCGTCCTCCGAGACGGCCGTCTCGAAGAGCCCCTGGAAGAACTCGGCACCGGGGACGACCCGCTCCCCGGCCGGCCCGGCGATGACGAACTCGGCGTCCAGGGCAAGGGCCGGCGCTCCGAGGTCGCCCGCCGGGTCGGCGTGGGCGAGCGCGCCACCGAAGGTGCCGCGGTGGCGTACCTGCTCGTCGGCGACCGTCGCCGTGGCACGCGTGATCAGTGCCGCGTGCTCGGCGACCAGAGGATCGGCCGCGACGTCACAGTGGCGCGTCATGGCGCCGACGAAGATCGACTCACCCTCGTCGCGTACGCCGCGGAGGGAGTCGATGCGACCGAGATCGATGACCCACTCCGGAGCGTTGAGGCGCATCCTCAGCACCGGCAGCAGGCTCTGCCCGCCAGCGATGATCTTGGCCTCGTCGCCGTACTGTGCGAGGGCGGCCAGCGCCTCCTCGACCGTGGTCGGGGCGACGTAGTCGAACGATGCGGGAATCACTGGACGTCTCCTTCCGTGCGGTCGACGTTCCCGGACATGCCCGTCGACGGATCGAAGTGTGCTGCGGCCGCACCGGTGGTCTCGCCACCGGCCGAACCCTCGTTGATCGCCCGCCACACCCGTTCGGGCGTGCAGGGCATGGTCACGTCGTGCACACCCAGCGGGCGCAGCGCGTCGACGACCGCGTTGACCACCGCCGGCGTGGAGGCGATCGTGCCGGCCTCGCCGACGCCCTTGGTGCCGAGCGTGTTGGTGGTCGAAGGCGAGGTGGTGTGGTCGATGTCGAAGCTGATCGTGTCGGCGGCCGTCGGCAGCAGGTAGTCCACGAAACTCCCCGAGACGAGCGTCCCGGCGTCGTCGTAGACCGCGTCCTCCCACAGCGCCTGAGCGATGCCCTGGACCAGGCCACCGTGCACCTGACCTGCGACGATGAGCGGGTTGATGATGTTGCCGATGTCGTCGCAGCAGACGTACTTCCGCATCTTCACCTGCCCGGTCTCGGTGTCGACCTCCATCGCACACAGGTGGGTCCCGTGCGGGAAGTTGAAGGCCTCCGGGTCGAACGTGGCCTCGGAGTCGAGGTTGGCCTCGACCCCGTCGGGCAGGTTGTGCGCGGCGAAGACCGCCGTGGACAGCTCGCCGATGGACATGCCCTGGTCGGTGCCGCGCACCGTCCACCTGCCGCCGGTGAACTCCATGTCGTCGACGCTCGCCTCGAGCAGGTGGGCCGCGATCGGCTTGGCCTTCTCGAGCACCTTGTCGGCAGCCCGCACCAGCGCCTCGCCACCCACGACCAGCGACCTGGACCCGTAGGTGTCGTAGCCCTTCGCCGCGACCTGGGTGTCTCCGTGGAGCACCTCGACGTCCTCGAAGGCCACGCCGAGACGGTCGGCCACGATCTGGCTGAACGCGGTCTCGTGGCCCTGCCCGTGGGCGCTGGCCCCGGTGATGACCTCGACCTTGCCGGTCGGCGTCAGTCGCACCTGGGCGTGCTCCCAGCCACCGGCACCGTAGTCGAGGCTGCCGAGGACCCGGGACGGAGCCAGGCCGCACATCTCGGTGAAGGTGGAGATGCCGATGCCGAGCTGGACCGGGTCGTTGTTGGCGCGCCGCTGCTGCTGCTCGGCGCGGAGCTCGTCGTAGCCGAACATCTCCTTCGCCCTGGCGGTCGCGGCCTCGTAGTTCCCGGAGTCGTACGTCAGACCGGCGATGGTCGTGAACGGGAACTCCTCGTGCTTGATCCAGTTCTTCTCCCGGATCTCGAGCGGGTCGACCCCGACCTCGGCGGCCAGCTCGTCCATCAGCCGCTCGATGGCGTACGTCGCCTCCGGCCGCCCCGCGCCGCGGTAGGCGTCGGTCCAGGTGGTGTTGGTGAACACCGTCTGGCAGTTGAACTGGTAGGCCGGGAACTTGTAGATCGCGTTGAACATGAAGGCGCCCAGCACCGGGACACCGCCGCCGACGATGGCGACGTACGCTCCCAGGTTGGCGTCGAGCTCGACCTTGAGGCCGGTGACCTGGCCGTCCTTGGTGGCCGAGAGGGTCAGCTTCTGGATCTGGTCCCTGCCGTGGTGAGCGGAGAGCAGCGACTCGGAGCGGGTCTCGGTGTACTTCACCGGCTTGCCGAGCCGGCGGGCGATCGCGAAGACGATCATCTCCTCCGGCGTCTGCTGGAGCTTGCCGCCGAAGCCGCCGCCGACGTCGGGCGCGATCACCCGGATCTTCGACTCGGGCACGCCCGTGGTCGCGGCGAACGCGAACCGCAGGATGTGCGGGATCTGGGTGGCGCTCCACACCGTGATCTGCTCACCGGTCGGGTCGCACACCACGCTGCGGGGCTCCATGAACGCCGGGATCAGGCGCTGCTGGCGATAGGTGCGCTCGATGACGATCCCGTCGCTCTTCGCGGAGGAGATCGCCTCGTCGACGCTGCCGCCGGTGCCGGCCTGGGCGCTGTCGAAGACCCACAGGGCGGACTTGTTGGTGCCGAGGTCGGGGTGCGCGAGCACCTCGTCCTTGACCGCCTCCTCGAGGGAGACGACCGCGGGGAGCTCCTCGTAGTCGACCTCGACCATCTCGGCGGCGTCCCGGGCGGCGGCCGCGGACCGGGCGGCCACGACCGCGACGATCTCACCGGCGAAGGTGACCCGGTCGATGGCGACCGGCGGGTGGGCCGGCGTCTTCTGGTCGGGCGTGATCGGCCAGGCGTTGATGCAGACGCCGAGGCTCTCGTCGAAGTCCTTGGCGGCCAGCACGGTCACCACGCCCTCGGACTCCTCCGCCGCGCTGGTGTCGATGCCGGTGATCCGGGCGTGCGCGAACGGGCTGCGCACCATCGCGAGGTGCAGCATCCCGGGCAGGTTGATGTTGTCGGTCCAGCGGGTCCGTCCCGTGATCAGGCGCGCGTCCTCCTTGCGGCGCCGGTCGCGGCCGATCTCGTTGGTCTGCTCCGGACGAGCTTCTACGGCGGTCACAGCGCGTCCACCTCCTCGGTCGCGCCCTTGGGGCTGGCAGCCGTGGCCAGGTGGCCGCTGGCGTACTGCACCGCGCGGACGATGTTGTGGTAGCCCGTGCAGCGACACAGGTTGCCCTCGATGCCTTCACGGATCTCGTCCTCGCTGGGCTGAGGGTTGCGCTTGAGCAGGTCGACGGACTGCATGATCATGCCCGGCGTGCAGAATCCGCACTGCAGGCCGTGACACTCACGAAATGCCTCCTGGACCGGGTGGAGGTCGCTCTCGACCGTGTCGGCGAGGCCCTCGATCGTGGTCACCTCGCACCCGTCGGCCTGCACCGCGAGCACGTTGCACGACTTCACCGAGTCACCGTCGAGATGGACCGTGCAGGCGCCGCAGTTGCTGGTGTCGCAACCGATCACCGTGCCGGTCTTGCCGAGTCCTTCGCGAAGGTACTGCACGAGCAGCGTTCGCGGTTCGACGTCGTCGGTGACTTTCATACCGTCGACGCGCATGCTGATCCGGGCCATGTTGTCTCCCTGCCAGACGTCACTGTTCTAGTGGAAAGCTGTGTGGGCCAGATCACAGTAGGACGCGCAGGGTTGGGCCCCGGTTGGCTGCTCTGGCCGCGTACCCGTTCTTGGTCAGCGGCTGGCGGCCAGGCGTGCCCTGAGCAGGGGCAACGCGGGGTGGGCGCTGCCGCCCAGGCGGCGCAGACAGACGTCGACGACCTCGGTGTCGTACGGAGCCAGCTCGCTGTAGCTCAGCACCGCATCGGGCTGCGGGTTGGCTATCAATGCTTCGCGCAGCGCCACCGCGACGTACTCGGCCATCTCGGCCAGAGCCGGGCTGTTGGTGCCGGGCAGGAGGTCACCGCCGTACGCCTCCACAGCAGCGGCCACCCGGCCGTGCCGGACCAGCGCGAGGACCTGCTCGACGTCGGTCACGACCGGCATCAGCAGGCGGTAGGGCCTAGAGGCGACCTGGCCGCCGAGGGCGTGGCGCAGGTGGGAGACCTCGGCCTTGAGCGTCGAGAAGGTGACCGCCTGGTCGCCGTAGACCATCGCGTGCAGCCGCTCCAGCGACAGACCCTCGGGATGGAGCGCGAGCAGGGCGAGGATCTCGGTCTGGCGACGGTTGAGCAGCAGCCGCTGCCCGTCGAGCCAGGTCTCGGCGGTGCCGAGCAGCGTCAGCACCAGGCCCGGTTCTGCGATCGCCTCGTCGTCCCGCTGGGTCGGGAGCTTCGGCAGCGCGCCCTCGATGAGGCGCGCCATCACGCGGGCGGTGGCCAGCCCGATCGGGTGGGTGCGGTCCCAGGTCGTGGAGAGGTCGAGGACACCGAGATGCTTGCCGGTGACCGGGTCGTGCAGCGGCGCGGCCCAGCAGACCCAATTGTGCACGACCTCGGCATAGTGCTCGGGGCCGAAGACCATCGTCGGGGAGTTGGTCCGGTTCGCGAGGTCGAGTGCGTTGGTGCCGGCGCTCTCGTCGTCCCAGCGGCCGCCCGGCACGAAGTTGACCGACTCGGCCTTCCGCCGCATCACCCGGCCGCCGTACGTCCACAGCACCCGGGTGTCGGGGTCGGTCACCGCGATGACCAGGTCACCGTCGTCGGCGGTGCACCGCAGCTCTTCCTCGACCCGCTCGACCGCCACCTGGAGCGGCGAGCCACGCCACATCTCGCGCGTCTCGTCCTCGTCCGCCAACGGCGCCTCGCGCACGTCGGGTCTGACGGCCGTCGCCGAGCGCGTCCAGCTGGTCAGGATCTCCGGCCTGACGAAGTCCTCGGCGGCGTCGCCGCTCTCCACGAAGGCGGTCCACGCCCGCGCCGCGCTGATACGGCGCTCCTGCAGATCGCTGTGAACCATCACTCCCCCTTTGGAGCTGGCTGGTTCTGCCAACGTAGCACCCTGTGACGCGGCTCACTATGCGGTTGGAGGTACTCCAGCTTCCGGTGTCACAGTGGGTACATGACGACGCGCACCGCCACGACCTGGGCCGACTTCGAGACCGCGGCCAGGCTGCAGGTCGACTTCAACACCGAGTACGACGACCCCGCCCCGCCCGCCGACGAGCTAGCCCGTCACCTGAGCCGCCTGGTCGAGGGCGGGGACACGACGGTGATGCTGATCGGAGACCCTGCGGTCGGCCACGGCATCACCCGCTTCCGCCTGCAGACCACGGCCGACGAGCTCGAGGCCTACCTCGCCGAGCTCTACATCGTGCCCGACCGCCGCGGGCACGGCCTCGGCACCATCCTGCTGCAGGCGATCATCGACGAGGCGAAGGCCCGCGGTGCGACGTACATGGACCTCGGGACGAGCGAGGACGACACCTCAGCCCGGGCACTGTACGAGAAGTTCGGCTTCGACAACCACGAGGGCCGCGGCTCCGGGCCGCGGGCGCTCTACTACGAGAAGGAGCTGTAGCGCTGTGGCATCGCCGTCGGCGTCCCAGACCGGTCTCCGTCAGCGGTACTCCACGTCCTGGTGAATCCGGCCCTGCGTGCTGGCCAGGCGCTCGCCTGAGCCGCCCCAACGGCCGGCGATGATCTCGGCGGCGATGGAGATGGCGGTCTCCTCCGGCGTACGGGCGCCGAGGTCGAGGCCGATGGGGCTGCTCAGGCGGGCGATCTCCTCCTCGGTGAGGCCGGCGTCGACCAGGCGGGCGAGGCGGTCGTCGTGGGTGCGGCGCGAGCCCATCGCGCCGACGTAGGCGATATCGGGAAGGCGGAGGGCGACCTCGAGGAGAGGTACGTCGAACTTCGGGTCGTGGGTGAGGACCGCGATCACGGTGCGCTGGTCGATGCGGCCGGCCTCGACCTCCTGGTTCAGGAAGCGGTGGGGCCAGTCGACGACGACCTCGTCGGCCTCGGGGAAGCGCGAGTTGGTGGCGAAGACCGGGCGGGCGTCGCAGACGGTGACGTGATAGCCGAGGAACGCACCGACGCGGGCGACGGCGGCGGCGAAGTCGATCGCACCGAAGACCAGCATCCTGGGCTTGGGTGCGAAGGACCAGACGAAGACCCGCATGCCCTCGCCGCGGCGCTCGCCGTCGATCCCATAGGACAGTGTCTGGTTGGTGCCGTGAGCGAGCAGGCCGAGCGCGTCGTCATGGACGGCGTCGTCCATCCGGGCGCTGCCGAGAGACCCCTTGACCCCTTCGGGGCGGATGAGGACGCGGCGCCCGAGGATCTCGGGATCGGGGTGCTCGATGACGGTCGCCAAGGCGACAGGGCTGCCGCTGCGTACGTCCTCGGCGAGCTCGCCGAGCTCGGGGAAGGTCTCCTGGGACACCTTCTCGACGAAGACGTCGAGAATGCCGCCGCAGGTCAGCCCGACCGCGAACGCGTCGTCGTCGGAGACGCCGTAGCGGTTGAGCTCCGGCACACCGGTCTCCGCGACCTCGCGGGCGACCTCGTAGACCGCACCTTCGACACAGCCGCCGGAGACCGAGCCGACCGCGCTCTCGTCGGGACCGACGAGCATCGAGGCGCCCGGTGGCCTGGGGGCCGACTGGAACGTCGCGACCACGGTGGCCACCGCCACGGTCTCGCCGGATTCCCACCACTTCATCAGATCGTCGAGTACGTCACGCACGCGCGATCACCTCCACCAGATCCTCGTACGTCGCCAGGGAATGTCCGGCGACGAAGTCGTCCACGTGCGGCAGCACCGCGACGATGCCTCGCTGCAGTGGTTCATATCCAACCTTGCCACGGTGTGGGTTGGCCCACACCACGCGGTGCGCGAGACGGTGCAGCCTCGCCGCCTGCTCCTCGAGGAGCGCGGTGTCGCCGCGCTCCCAACCGTCGCTCGCGATGACAACCACCGCGCCTCTGGCCAGACCCTGGTGTCGCCGCAGGAACGCCTGCAGGTTGTCACCGAGCCGGGTCCCGCCCGACCAGTCGGGCACCGTCTCGCCGGCCGCGACGAGTGCGCGGTCGGGGTCGCGGTGGCGCAGCGCGCGGGTGACGTTGGTTAGCCTGGTGCCCATCGTGAACACCGCGCCGCTCCCGGTCGTCGAGCTCACCCGGTGGGCGACCCGCAGCAGCACGTCGGCGTAGGAGCTCATCGAGCCGGACACGTCGATCAGCCACACGACGCGACGCGGCCGCTCGCCACGCCTGCGGTAGTGGATCCCGGCGGGCTCGCCGAGGTGCCGCAGGCTGGCCCGCAGGGTGCGATGGGCATCGACGCGCCCTCGCCGCCAGGGGTCCTGCCGCGGCGTCCTCCGTCGTGGCGCCCGGGGGCGGAGCCGGGCGATCAGGGTCGCCAGGCGCTCCTGCTCGGCGGGGTCGAGGTCGGCGACGTCGCGGTGCCTCAGGGTCTCGATCTCGCTGGCCCGTGCCCTGATGAGGTCGTCGGTCTCCTCACCCTCCCCCTCGCCCTCCTGCGGCTCGGTCTCGGGGAGGGTCGAGGTGACCGAGACCGTACGCGGCGGCCCCTGCGGCCCCGGCAGCGTCGCGGTCGACCCGAACCATGCCTCGAAGACCTGGTCGTAGCGGCGTAGGTCGTCGGGGCCGGCGCACAACGTCGCCCGTCCGGCGGTGTAGGTCGCGGTCGGGTCCCCCGCGCCGACGATCGCGGTCGCCTGCAGGAACCCGTGGGCGCGGTCCTGGGTCACCTGCACCCCGGCCGCTCTGAGGGCCCGCGTGAAACCGAGGAAGATCGCTGTCGGAATACCCGGTTCACCGGGTATCCCTGCACTTCTCTGGCGTTGCATTGCCTGAGAAGTGCCAGTTTTGCCAGAGAAGTCCGTCACGTCAGCAGCCGATCCAGCGCTGCCCGCACGCGGTCAGCGTCCTCGCGGTGCTTGACGAGCGCGCCGAGCGTCGCGGCGGCGCTCTCCAGCTCCATCTCGGACACCCCGAGGTGATGCAGGGCGCGGGCCCAGTCGAGCGTCTCGGCGACGCCCGGGGGCTTGAGCAGGGCGTTCGCGCCCTCGGCGCTGCGCAACTGCTGGACCACCGTGACCACCTGGCGGGCGAGCTCGTCGGCGACCTCGGGGGCCCGGCTGCGTACGATCTCGATCTCGCGGGCCAGCCCCGGGTGGTCGATCCAGTGGTAGAGGCAGCGGCGCTTGAGAGCGTCGTGGAGCTCGCGGGTGCGGTTGGAGGTGAGGACGACGACGGGTGGGACCGTCGCCGCTACGGTCCCGAACTCCGGGATCGTCACCTGGTAGGTGGAGAGCACCTCGAGCAGGAACGCCTCGAACTCGTCGTCGGCCCGGTCGACCTCGTCGACGAGCAGGACCGACGGAGCCTGACGCAGCGCGGCCAGCACCGGGCGAGCGAGCAGGAACCGCTCGTCGTAGAGGGACTTCTCAGCCTCCTCCACCTCCCCCGCGCCACCGGACGCCTCGAGGGCACGCAGGTGGAGGATCTGGCGGGCGAAGTCCCAGTCGTAGAGCGCCTGGGTGGCGTCGATCCCCTCGTAGCACTGCAGCCTCACCAGCGGCAGGTCGAGCGCCTCGGCGACGGCCTCCGCGAGTGCGGTCTTTCCGGTCCCAGGCTCTCCCTCGAGCAGCAGCGGCCGCTGCATCCGCAGCGCGAGGAAGGTCACCGTCGCCAGCTCCGGGTCGGCCAGGTATCCGGTCGCCGCCAGCCGGTCAGCGATCATCACGGGCGTCAGCGACTCCATGCCCCTCAGCGTAGAGCGAGCGTCGTTGGCTGGTGGTTGGCATGCGGCGGGTACGACGGGGAGATCGACATGGGTTACCGCGGAGTAGCCCACGTCGATCTCCCCGTCGTACCCAGGGTCAGCGGCTGTCGGTGTCGAGGCCGGTCGCCAGATCACCGCATTCGACCAGGATCACCCGGTGCGACTTCAGGTAGGGCTTGGCGCCCTGGTCCCCGACCGCGGCCGCCATGATGCCCGGCCAGTGTTCGCGGCCGAGCAGCACCGGATGCCCGGGAACGCCCGAGTACGCCGCGCGCGCCAGGCCGGTGATCGGGCCCGCCGAGACCACCCGGGAGACCACATCGGCCCCGACGTCAGGCAGGTCGACGAGGTGAACGACGGCAGCCTCGGTATCCGGCCCGAGAGCAGCCAGGCCGACCCGCAGCGAAGCCCCCATCCCCTCGTCCCAGTCCTCGGCGACGACGACCCGCTGACCGGTCGGGAGCATCGCCCGCGCCTCGTCGGCCGCGGCGCCGAGCACGACGAGTACGTCGTCGCAGCCGCCCTCGCGCAACACCTCGATCGACCGCACCAGCCAGTCGTCGACCAGCGCCTTGGGCATGCCCATCCGCCGCCCCGCGCCGGCGGCCAGGAGCAGGCCGGCGACCGCCGTCACTTGAACGCAGCGGTGTAGAGCTTCTGCAGCTTCGCGCTCTTGACGTCGCTGTAGCCACAGCCGATGACCTTGGCATCGCCCTTGGCAGCGACCAGGTAGTTCTTGCCCTTCTCGAACTCGGGCATCGGGATCGTGCTCGGCGCGGGCAGCATGATCCGGACGGTGTCGGTGCCACCGACTCCGTCGGCGTACATCCACGTCTTCACCCGCAGCACGGCCTCGCTCTCGCTCACGCTCTCCGCGGTGCCCTCGAAGGCGAGCGCGGCGTTCTGGGAGAGCCACTTCGAGGTCGGCGGGATGCATCGGGCGGCGTCCGCGACGACGGTCAGCTCGGTCGCGCCTGCGCCTCCGGCGGGAGCGGATGGCGAGGGGACCGGTGCGGTCTCGGTGACCGTGGCGATCGGCGACGGGGGTGCGGCGTCGGGGTCCTCAGCAGTGTCGTCGGAGCTGAGCAGGCCGAAGGAAGCGACGATCGCGACGAGCACGACCGCGGCGGCGATCACGGCTGCGACCCATCGCCACGGTGACCGCGGCCGCTGCATCCCGGTCTTCGGTCCGAGGTCGACACTCATGCCAACATCATGCCTCATCACTGGGTGCCATCCGGGGACCCCGTCGGCCACCTGCACGTTGACACACGCAGGCGGGGCCCTGGCTTCGAAGAGCCCTGACCCCGCCCGCCGCTGCAGAACTTCACCCGGATATTCCCTTGGGCTTCAAAGCCCCCCAGATCCAGACGCTTCCCCGCAGTCGGCCACTGTGTGGAGCACCAATGTTGCGTTACCGAGCTGTTGTCGAGACAGTGTCGAAAGTCCCCAAAAGAATGGGACCGCTGGGCCCCTCCTCATCGCCTGATCAGGTCATGCCAGATGACGATCGAGGAACCCGACGACCCGCCGGATCGAGAGGTCCCACTGCGGCGCGAAGGCGTGCTGCTCCCCGGGGTAGACCCACAGTCGCTGGCGTACGCCCGCGGTCTCCATCAGGTCCCGGGTGGTGTAGGCCCACCTGATCGGGCAGGACTCGTCATTGGTCCCGTGGTGCATCTGGACCGGGACCTCGATGCGGTCGAAGTACGTCCGCGCCGACAGCCCCTCCCAGAACTCCGGCTCCGTCTCGGGATCGCCGTGCTGCCGGTAGAGCCGGGCCACCTCGTCGGGCCGCGACGGCACCGCCCACCGGTTGATGTTGTCGACGATGTCGGAGGAGACCGACGCGTACGTCACCCCGGCCCGCACCAGCCCCGGCTGGGCGACGAGCGCGTTCATCACCACTCCCCCACCCATGGAGCGGCCGAGCAACGCGGTGCGGTCGGGGTCGACGTACGGAAGTCGCTTCATCGCCTGGACGGCGTTGATGGTGTCGCGGGTGTAGCCGAGTCGGCTCTCGTCCTCCTCGGTTCCTTCCGGGATGGGGGACGATCCGGCGTGACCGCGGTAGTCGGTGTGCAGGACGACGTAGCCCTCCCGCGCCAGCCGGTCCTGCTCCCGCTTCAGCCCCTGCCCGGTGACGTAGATGTCGGTGTCGATGTGACCGTGCGCGAAGACCACCCCTGGGAACGGACCGGCGCCCCGCGGCCGGAAGAGCACCCCGGTGATCGTCAGCGGACCGCTCGGGTAGCTGACCTCGAAGCGCCGGTACGCATCCGTGCTCCCCGACTCCCGCAGCACCTTCACCTCGCCGCCCGGGAAGTCCTCCCGCATCAGCTGCGGGAGCGAGACCTTGTCGGCCACCGGTGGGAGCGTCTCCGACGGGCTCGGAGAGGGTGAAGAGGGTGGCGCCGAGGTCGACGGTGTCGCTGCGCGGGACGAGGGAGCAGCGGCCGGCTCACCGCCGCATCCAGCGAGAAGCACGGCCGAGATCGCCAGCGCCGACATCGCCTTCGGGCTCATGGCGTCGAGCGTAGCCCGGTGTCCGTGATACGACGGGACGCTTTGGTCGGTCTACCCGCTGGTAACGGACAAGAACGTCCCGTCGTACCTCCCGGCGGCGGCCGGAAAACGACAAGTGCCCCCGCCAACCGGCGGGGGCACTCGCGTGTGCTCTAGCGAAACGGACTCAGCTGTGCTGATCGCTTCTTCGGCTTGCGCCTCAGAAGCCCATGCCGCCCATGTCACCCATGCCACCGGTCGGGTCGCCACCAGCGGCGGCCTTCTCCGGCTTGTCGGCCACGACGGCCTCGGTGGTGAGGAACAGCGCGGCGATCGACGCGGCGTTCTGCAGCGCCGAGCGGGTCACCTTGGCCGGGTCGATGATGCCCGCGGCCAGCAGGTCGACGTACTCGCCCGTGGCGGCGTTGAGGCCGTGGCCCTGCGGGAGGCCGGCGACCTTCTCCGCCACGACGCCGCCCTCGAGGCCGGCGTTGATGGCGATCTGCTTCAGCGGCGCCGAGATGGCGGCCTTGACGATCGAGGCACCGGTGGCCTCGTCGCCGTCGAGCTCGAGCTTCTCGAAGGCAGCGGCAGCGGCCTGGATCAGCGCGACACCACCGCCGGCGAGGATGCCCTCCTCGACAGCAGCCTTGGCGTTGCGGACAGCGTCCTCGATGCGGTGCTTGCGCTCCTTGAGCTCGACCTCGGTGGCCGCGCCGACCTTGATGACGGCCACGCCGCCGGCCAGCTTGGCGAGGCGCTCCTGGAGCTTCTCGCGGTCGTAGTCGGAGTCCGACTTCTCGATCTCGGCGCGGATCTGGTTGACCCGGCCCTCGATCTGACCCTGGTCGCCCGAACCCTCGACGATGGTGGTCTCGTCCTTGGTGATGACGACCTTGCGGGCCTGGCCGAGCAGCTCGATGCCGGCGGTCTCCAGGGAGAGGCCGACCTCCTCGGAGATGACCTGACCACCGGTGAGGATCGCGATGTCCTGCAGCATGGCCTTGCGGCGGTCACCGAAGCCCGGAGCCTTGACGGCGACGGACTTGAAGGTGCCCTTGATCTTGTTGACGACCAGCGTCGAGAGAGCCTCGCCGTCGACGTCCTCGGCCAGGATGACCAGCGGCTTGCCGGTCTGCATGACCTTCTCCAGGACCGGGATCAGGTCCTTGACGCTGGAGATCTTCGAGTTGACGATCAGGATGTACGGGTCGTCGAGGACGGTCTCCATACGCTCCGGGTCGGTCACGAAGTAGGCCGAGATGTAGCCCTTGTCGAAGCGCATACCCTCGGTCAGCTCGAGGTCGAGCCCGAAGGTGTTCGACTCCTCGACGGTGATGACGCCTTCCTTGCCGACCTTGTCCATCGCCTCGGCGATGATCTCGCCGACGGTGGTGTCAGCAGCGGAGATCGAGGCGGTAGCAGCGATCTGCTCCTTGGTCTCGATGTCCTTGGCCTGCGCGAGCAGCTGCTCGGTGACGGCGTCGACGGCCGCCTCGATGCCGCGCTTCAGGCCGGCCGGGTTGGCACCCGCGGCGACGTTGCGCAGGCCCTCGCGGACCAGCGCCTGGGCGAGAACGGTCGCGGTCGTCGTGCCGTCACCGGCGACGTCGTCGGTCTTCTTCGCGACCTCCTTGACCAGCTCGGCACCGATCTTCTCGTAGGGGTCCTCGAGCTCGATCTCCTTGGCGATGGAAACACCATCGTTGGTGATCGTGGGGGCACCCCACTTCTTCTCGAGCACGACGTTGCGGCCCTTGGGACCGAGGGTGACCTTGACGGCGTCGGCGAGGGTGTTGAGACCCTTCTCCAGACCCCGACGGGCCTCCTCGTTGAAAGCGATGAGCTTCGGCATTGCTCCTGCGATCCTTCACTTGGGAAGTTCGTTGGATCCGGTCCGATGGGTTGCCCGCGACGGACGACGCCACTCCCGGCAGAACCCTTCCCTGCCGCTCGCGACGCCTCAACGTCACCGGTCCGGTTGTTGTCACTCTCATGGTAAGAGTGCCAGCCTCATGTTTAGCACTCGACCCCTGCGAGTGCAAGAAAATCCCAGGATGGCGACGGTCAGAGAGGCTTCGCGAGCTCGGCGAACTCGAGGTCGTCACGCAGCGGGCGGCCGAAGCGCTCGTCGCCGTAGGGGAACGGCTCGAAGCGTCCCGTACGCCCGAACCCGCGCCGCTCGTAGAACGCGATCAGGTCCTCGCGCTGACGGATCACAGTCATCCGGATCTCCTCCGCGCCCCACTCCCGCGCAATCCGCTCGGCCTCGGCCATGACGGCCTTGCCGACGCCGGCCCCCTGCAGCTGCGGCGAGACGGAGAACATGCCGAAATAGACGTACGCCTCTCGCTTCTGCAGCTGGCAGCAGGCGACGATCTCGCCCGGCCGCTCGGGCTGCTCGGCGACGAGGAGGCGGGAGCCTGCAGCGGTGATCACCTCACGTACGCCCTCGGGGTCGGTGCGCTGGCCGGCGAGCAGGTCGGCCTCGGTGGTCCACCCGGCACGGGAGGCGTCGCCGCGGTAGGCCGACTCGATCAGCCCGACCAGGGCGTCCACATCGGAGAAGTTGGCGTCACGGAAGGTCAGCTCAGGCACGAGCCCCAAAATACGACAGAGCGACAATCAGGCGGGCAGGTCGGGCAGCGCCGACCGGCGCAACCAGGCGTCGAAGAGCGCGGTGAGGTCGCGGCCGCAGACCTCGGCCGCGAGGGCCTCGAAGTCGGCGGTGGTGACCGATCCCCCGCTGTGCCGGGCGATCCAGGTGCGCAGGATCTTGAAGAAGGACTCGTCGCCGACGGTGCGCCGCAGTGCGTGGAGGGTGAGCGCTCCGCGCTTGTAGACGCGGTCGTCGAACATGTCCGCGGGACCGGGGTCGGCGAGGACCAGGTCCTGCGCGAGCGCGGACAGCCGGCGGTGATGGTGGCGGGCGTGCTCGCCGCACGCGCGACCCCCGGAGGCGTCGGACCACAGCCACTCGCTGTAGCAGGCGAAACCCTCGTGCAGCCAGATGTCGCGCCACTCGCGCAGGGTCACCGCGTTGCCGAACCACTGGTGGGCGAGCTCGTGGGCCACGAGGCGTACCTCCGACCACTCGCCGGTGAGGTGGTTGCGCCCGAAGGTCGACAGCGACTGCGACTCGAGCGGGATCTCGAGCTCGTCGTCGGTGACCACGACGGAGTAGGAGGCGAACGGGTAGGGCCCGAAGACCGAGGTGAAGTAGGCCATCATGTCCCGCTGCCGCCCGAAGGAGGCCTCGAACCCGGCGGTGGCGTCGACCGGGTACGCGGCCCGGATCGGCACCCGGCCGCCCGGCCCGTCGCTCGTCGCGATGTCGACGACCCGGTAGCGCCCGATCTGCACCGTGGCGAGATAGGTCGCCATCGGCTCGGCCTGCCAGTAGCGCCAGGTCTCCCCACTGCCGCGGCGTACGCGGGAGGTCAGCTCGCCGTTGGAGACGACCGCATAGCCCGGCGCGGTGGTCACGCTGATCGCGTAGCGGGCCTTGTCGGAAGGGCGGTCGTTGCAGGGGAACCAGGTCGGCGCACCATGCGGCTGACCTGCGACGATGACACCGTCATCGAGCTCCTCCCAGCCGGCGTCGCCGTGGTGGGACAGCACCACCGGGCGGGGCTTGCCGGAGTATCTGACCGTGACCACGAACTCCTCGCCGGCCGCGATCCGCGAGCGGAGGTTCAGCACCAGGCGGTGGTCGTGGTGGGACCACTTGGCCGGCGGGCGGCCGTCGATCGCGACCTTCTGCACTCGCAGGTAGGCGAGGTCGAGGACGACGCGGTTGATGTCCTCGACGGCGACCGCGCGGATCGTCGCCGTGCCCGCGAGCCGGTTGCCGACCAAGTCGTAGGTGAGCTCGAGGTCGTAGTGGGTCGCGCTCCACGACGGATCCCCATGACCAGGAAGGTAGGGGTCGGCTGCGGGGAGCTTCGGCACGGCGGTCATGTTAGGGGGCCGCCTGGTCCCAGGGACCGATCGGGTTGCCGATCCACAGGGTCTTGTCGGGGAGGCTCTCCCCGCGCATGACCAGCGAGACCGGGCCGACGACCGCGTGCCGGCCGATGGCCGCGGCGGGCAGGATCACCGAGTTCGGCCCGAGCGTGGCGCCGCGCCGGAGGACGACCTCGTCGAGGGCCAGGACGCGGTCGTGGAACAGGTGCGTCTGCACGACCGTGCCGGCGTTGACCGTGGCGCCGTCGCCGAGCTCGACGAGGTCGGTCTCGGGGAGCCAGTGGGTCTCGATCCACACGCCGCGGCCGATCTTCGCGCCGAGCGCTCGGAACCAGAGGTTGAGCACCGGGGTGCCGGACACGGCGCCGGTGAACCAGGGTGCGGCGAGCACCTCGACGAAGGTGTCGGCCAGCTCGTTGGCCCACACGAACCAGCTCCACAGCGGGTGCGAGCCGGCCCGGATGCGGCCCACGAGCAGCCACTTCGCCGCCACCGTGATGCCGGCGGCGACCGCTCCGGCGACCGCGAGCACCGGCCCGGTGACCAGGATCGCGACGAGGAGGTCGGTCGCCTCCCAGACCCGCACGAGCACGTAGCCGACGCCCGCGTAGAGCAGCACCGCGAGCGTCTGCGGCACCAGCCGGGCCAGCTCGACGAGCGCCCTTGCGATCTTGAGGCGTGTCGGTGGGTCGTAGGTACGCCCCGAGTCGGTCTCGCCGGCCGCGCGGCGCAGCGGCGCGGGCGGCGAGCCGAGCCAGCTCTCCCCCTTCTGCGCGCGTTTGCGGCGCGGGGCCGCGCTGAGCACGGCGACCAGGGACGCCTTCGGCACCTTGCGGCCGGGCGCCGCCATGCCGGAGTTGCCGACGAAGGCGCGCTTGCCGATCTTCACCCGCTCGACCCGCAGCCAGCCGCCGCCCAGCTCGTAGCCGCCGATCAGGGTGTCGTCGGCCAGGAAGCTCTGGTCGTTGACCTGCGTCAGCCCGGGGATCATCAGGACCGTCGAGGCCTCGACGTGCTTGCCGATCTTCGCCCCCAGCGCCCGCAGCCACAGCGGCGTCAGCGTCGAGGAGTAGAGCGGGAAGAGCCACGTGCGGGCCTCGTCGAGCACCTGCATCGTCGACCAGACCGCGACACCGGCCAGGCTGCGTACGGGATGTACGCCGGGGGCGATCGCCAGACCGGCGAGCCGCACCACCGCCCAGATCAGCGCGGCCAGGGTGGCGAATCCGGCCGCCACCGCGACCGGGCTCCAGGCCAGCAGCGGCCCGACGTCGGTGTAGGAGGTGGGCACGCCGGCGAGGGCGACGCCGACGAGCATCCCGACGCCGATGGCGATCGCAGGAAGCAGCGCGAGCACGGCGGCAGCGATGCCGTAGAGGAGCATCCAGACCTGGGCTCGCGCCTCGGGCGGCTGCCACGGCCCGCGGGCTTCTCTGGCGGCGCGTACGGCCGGCGAACCCGACCAGAACTCGCCCGCCGGCACCACGCCGAAGACCGCCGAACCGGGTCCGACCTCGGCGTCGTCGCCGACGCGTGCGCCGGGCAGCAGTGTCGAGCGCGCCCCGACGCGGGCCCGTTCGCCCACCTCGACCTCACCGAGATGGAGCACGTCACCCTCGATCCAGTGACCGGAGAGGTCGACCTCCTGCTCGATCGAGCAGCCCTTGCCGAGGGTGAGCATGCCGGTGACCGGCGGGAGGCTGTGCAGGTCGACGTTCTTGCCCATCCGCACGCCGAGCAGCCGGGCGTACCAGAGCATCCACGGTGCCCCAGCGAGACCGTGGGCGCCGAGCTCGTCGACGGCGTGCGTCGCCAGCCAGAGCCGGAGATGGACCTTGCCGCCGCGGGGGTGCTCCCCCGGACGTACGCCGCGCAGGATGAGTCGCGCCGCGCCCGCGGCGAGCAGCATCCGGCCCGGTGCAGTCAGGAAGGCGAGGACGGCCGGCACGAGGATCCACCAGCTGAGCGAGGGCAACCAGGGCGCCCACGGCTGGGCGAGCGTCGTCCCGAGCCCGATCCAGGTCAGCCAGCGCGGTGCCGCGAGGCAGCGCAGCAGGATCGTCCCGACCACCTGAGCGACCTGGGTCTTGAGGCGTACGGCCGGCACCTCGTGCTCGGAGAGCGCGGCAGAGCTGCCCATCTCGTCGATGTAGGTGGCCAGCGCGCCGAGCTTCGGCTGGTCGTAGATGTCGCCGAGCGCGACCTCGGGGAATCGCTCGCGGATCAGGCTGACCATCTGGGCCGCGGTCAGACTGCCGCCGCCGAGGTCGAAGAAGTCCGCCGCCGGCCCGGTGACCTCGGCGCCGAGGACGTCGTTCCACAGCCCGGCCAGCCAGGCCTCGGTGTCGCTGAGCCCCTCGCCCGAACCCGCGGCCGAGGCGAGCGGCCACGGCAGCGCGTCGCGGTCGACCTTCCCGCTCGTACGCGTCGGGAGGCTGTCGACCACGGCCAGCCGCGGCACCAGCGCCGCCGGCATGTCGGCCCGGAGCCGGGCGACGGAGGTGGCCTGGTCGAAGGTGTCGTCGACGGTGACGTAGCCGACCAGCAGGCTGTTGCCCGCGGCGCTCCTCCGCACCGCCGCCGCGGCCCCGACGACCCCGTCCAGCTGGAGCAGAGCGCTGTCGATCTCGCCGAGCTCGATGCGCCGGCCACCGAGCTTGATCTGGTCGTCGGCGCGCCCGCCGAAGAGCAGCCCGGCGGGATCGTTGACGACCAGATCGCCGGAGCGGTAGGCGCGCTCCCAGCCGAGAGTGGGCATCGGAGCGTACTTCTCGGCGTCCTTGGCCGCGTCCAGATAGCGCGCCAGGCCGACACCGCCGATGATCAGCTCTCCGGTCTCGCCCTCGGCGACCGGGACGCCCGTGGCGGGGTCGACGACGGCGAGGTCCCAGCCGTCGAGCGGGAGGCCGATCCGTACCGGCCCTTCGGCGGTCAGCCGGGCTCCGCAGGCCACCACCGTCGCCTCGGTCGGACCGTAGGTGTTCCACACCTCGCGGCCGGACGTGACCAGACGGGCGGCGAGCTCGGGCGGGATCGCCTCGCCGCCGGTGATCAGCAGCCGGACCCGGTCGAGCGAGGACGGCGGCCACAGCGCGACCAGCGTGGGCACCGTCGAGACAATGGTGATCTGGTTGGCGACCAGCCACGGACCGACGTCGACCCCCGAACGCACCAGCGCCCGTGGGGCCGGGACCAGGCAGGCGCCGTAGCGCCACGCCAGCCAGATCTCCTCACAGCTCGCGTCGAAGGCCACCGAGAGACCCGCCATCACCCGGTCGCCGACCCCGATCGGGGCGTCCTGGAGGAAGAGGCGCGACTCGGCGTCGACGAACGCCGCGGCGTTGCGGTGGGTGACCGCGACACCCTTCGGGGTGCCGGTCGACCCGGAGGTGAAGATCACCCAGGCGTCGTCGTCGGTCGACGGCTCCTCCGGCTCGCGCGCCTCGCGTGCCTCTCCGGGATCGGCTGTCGTGGTGACCCTCAGGTCGTTGGTCACGACCGCAGCGACCCGGGCCTCACCGAAGACCAGCCGGGCCCGCTCCTCGGGGTCGTCGGCGTCGACCGGCACGTAGGCAGCACCCGCGCAGAGGATCCCGAGGATCGCGACGTACAGGTCGGTGGTGCCGCTCGCGATCCGCAGCCCGACCTTGTCCCCCGGCCCGATCCCGGCGGCGTTGAGCTCGGCGGCCAGCCCGTCGGCGGCCTCCTCGAGCTCGGCGTACGTCAGCAGCCCGTTGCCCGCGTCGACGGCCGGCTCGTCGGGCACCTGGGCCGCGGTGGCCCGGAAGATGTCGACGAGGGTCCGGGGCTCGGGCGCGAGCTCGCCTCGCAGCAGGGGATCGGTCACACGACCACCTCCGTAGCGCAAGCGCCATGATACGGACGCGGTCGCGTGAAGCTTGGATGGTTCACTCGCTGACGCTCGCTCACACGCGGAGCCTTCCGGGGTCAGTTGAACGCATGACATACATCTTCCTTCTTTCTCGCTGTCGATTTGGCCTTGTTCCAGCCGTCATCCCCGGTGACAGACTCATTCCGAGACGAGAAGGGAAACCACCATGACCAGATACATGGTGCTGCTGCCGGCGAACGAGGCCTCCTGGGCCGAGTCGACGCCGGAGGAGAAGGCAGCCGGATACGAGGTGCACGGCAGGTTCGCCAAGCTGCTCGCCGAACGCGGCCACAAGGTCACCGGCGGCGCCGAGCTCCACCACTCCAGCAAGGCGAAGACACTGCGCACGACCGGCGACGGGGTAGCGGTCACGGACGGACCCTTCGCCGAGACCGTCGAGCAGGTCACCGGCTTCTACCTGATCGATACCGATGACCTCGAGGACATGCTCGAATGCTGCAAGGTGCTCGCCGATCGGGAGACGGCGATCGAGGTCCGCGAGGTCGTCGAGCACGGGGAGGTGTCCGCATGAGGTACTACCTGCTCATCCCCAACGTCGAGGCCGAGTGGCAGACGAAGACGCAGGAGGAGAGGGACAGGTTGTTCGCCGTGCACGAGAAGTTCTCCGCGCTGCTGGCCGAGCGCGGCCACACCGACCTGCGGCACGGCGCCGCGCTCGACCTTCCGTCGACCGCCGTGACCGTGCGTAACTCGGGCGTCACCGACGGCCCCTACACCGAGGCGGCCGAGCACCTCGCCGGGCTCTACGTCGTGGAGTCCGAGGACCGCGACGACCTGGTCGAGTGCTGCAAGCTGCTCGCCACGGTCGAGTCGGCGATCGAGATCCGCGCGGCGGACTAGGGCGTCCCACGGCGATGCTGGAGACGCTGCTGCGCGAGGAGTGGGGCCGCCTGTTGGCCCTGCTCGTCGCGCAGTTCCGGCGTCTTGACCTCGCCGAGGACGGCCTGGCCGACGCCTTCGAGGCGGCCGCCCGGCGCTGGCCCGTCGACGGCGAGCCCGACAACGGACCGGCGTGGCTCCTCACCACGGCGCGGCGGCGGATCGTGGACCGGATGCGTTCTGAGGAGGTGCTGGCTCGCAAGATGCCGCTGCTCGCGGTGGATGCGGCGGTGACCCAGGAGGCGCAGCGGGTGATGGTCGACTCTGGTGAGGTCACCGACGAGCGGCTGCGCTTGGTGCTGCTCTGCGCCCACCCGACCCTGTCCCGCGAGGCGGCTGCCGCACTCACCCTCCGTCTGGTCCTCGGCGTCTCCACCGAGGACATCGGGCGGCTCTTCCTGCAGTCGAAGGCGACGATGGCAGCCCGGCTGACCCGGGCGCGGAAGCGGCTCGCAGGCGCGTCCTTCGAGGTTCCCGCAGACCTCGCCGGCCGGGTCGGGATCGTCGCCGAGGTCGCCTATCTCGCGTTCACGGCGGGCTACGCCCCCGGCACCGGTGCGGATGTCGTACGCAGCGACCTGGCGGGCGAGGCGATCCGGCTGGTCCGCGTCCTGCGGTCGGTCCTCCCCCAGCCGGACCCGGAGGTCGACGCCCTCCTCGCGCTGATGCTCCTGCAGCACTCGCGCCGAGCGGCCCGGATCGGGCCGGACGGCGCTCTCGTGCTGCTTCCGGACCAGGACCGCACCCGCTGGCGGACCGAAGAGATCGCCGATGCCCTCGCGATCCTCACCCCGCTCGCCCACGCGGCCCCGGCCCCCTATCTCCTCCAGGCGCTGATCGCCGCGGAGCACGCCCTCGCGCCCAGCTCCGAGACGACCGCCTGGGAGCGCATCGTCGAGCGCTACGACGAGCTGCTCGCGCTCCGGGACACCCCGGTCGTACGTCTCAACCGGGCCGTCGCGGTGGCCGAGGCGAACGGCGCCGGGGCCGGACTCGAGGCGCTGGACTCGGTCGCTCTCCCCGGGCACCGACTGCCTGCCGTACGTGCCCAGCTGCTGGAGCGGCTGAATCGTCACCATGAGGCGGTCGAGGCGTACGACGAAGCCATCGCGCTCTGCACGCATGGACCGGAGCGGGCCGACCTCGGCCGGCGGCGAGCCGCGGCGTACGTCCTGGAAGGTTTTGAACCTCATTCCCTAGACGAGAACACGTTCTAGTTGCCACACTCGGTGGTGTGACCCCGATCACTCTCCCTGACATCCTCGAGGCGATGGCCGACGCCATCCCCGACCGCACCGCCGTGTTCACCATGGAACACGCCTACAGCTTCGCCGAGGTCGACGAGCGCGCGACCAGGCTGGCCAACCACCTCCTCGGGCAGGGCATCAAACCTGGCGACCACGTCGCCGTCCACTCCCGCAACCGGATCGAGTGGGTCGACGCCTTCTACGGGTGCATGAAGGCGCGGGCGGTGCCGATCAACATCAACCACAAGTACCTCCACGACGAGCTCGACCACCTCTACCGCAACTCAGACGCGGTCGCCGCGATCATCGGACCGGAGCACGTCGAGGCGGTCGCCGCGCTCGGCCTGGGCATCCCGACGCTGGTGATGGGCGAGGAGTACGACGCCGCGGTCGCCGCCGCGTCCAAGGAGCGCCCCGACATCGAGCGCAGCCCCGACGACCGCTATGTCATCTACACCGGCGGCACGACCGGGATGCCGAAGGGCGTCGTGTGGCGCCAGGAGGACATCATCCGCGCCGCGATGAACGCGAGCCGGTTCGGCGCTCCCTTCGACACCGTCGAGCAGCTCGCCCAGGAGGCTGCGGCACAGGAGTCGCCGATGGTGCTGCTGGCCTGCGGTCCGATGATGCACGGCGGCAGCCAGTGGATCATGGGCAACGGCCATGTCGCCGGCTGCACGGTCTCGCTCTACACCGAGCCGGCCTGGTCGCCGGAGACGATCCTCGACCTGGTCCAGGCCGCCGGGGTCAACTCGCTCACCTTCCTGGGCGACGCGATGGGCCGCCCGGTCGCCGAGGCGATCCTGCGCGAGCCGGAGCGCTGGGACCTGAGCAGCCTGTTCGCGGTCTCCAACGGCGCCGCCCCGCTCTCCACGGGGGTACGCACCCAGCTCCGGGAGGCGCTGCCGGGCCGCTACATCCTCGACTCCTACGGCGCCTCGGAGTCCGGGGCGGCCGGCATGCAGGTCGACGACGGCAACGAGGGCGCGCAGGCCGCGCCGAAGTTCCAGGTCGGGATGGACGTACAGGTCTTCGACACCGACATGAAGGCGTGCGCTCCGGGTGAGACCGGGATGCTCGCGCGCACCGGGTCGATCCCGCAGGGCTACTACAACGACCCGGTCAAGACCGCGGCGACGTTCAAGGAGGTCGGCGGGCAGCGCTGGTCGATCCCGGGCGACTTCGCGCGGCGCGAGGAGGACGGCTCGATCACCGTCCTCGGCCGCGGGTCGGGCTGCATCAACACCGGCGGCGAGAAGGTCTTTCCCGAGGAGGTCGAGTCGGTCCTGCTGCGTCATGCCGACGTCTTCGACACCGCGGTCGTCGGCACCCCGCACGAGCGCTGGGGCCAGCAGGTCACCGCTCTCGTGCAGCTCCGCGACGGCGCCGTGACCTCGACCGATGCGCTCCGCGAGCACTGCCGCAGCCTCATCTCCGCCTACAAGGTGCCCAAGGACATCCTGCTCGTGGAGCGAGTCCCTCGCACGCCGGTGAGCAAGGTGGACTATCGTGCCAGCGCTACGGTCGCCGCCGAGCTGCTCGAGGCGCGTACGTGACGACCGGGTGATCCGACGTACGGCTCCGTGCCGTGCGGCGCTACCCCTGGCCCTACCAATTGGAAGGCGCAGAAGCCCTGTGTCCGCCGTGATCCCCCTCACACTGCCCGACATCCTGGAAGCGATGGCCGATGCCATCCCCGACCGCCCGGCAGTCATCACCACCGACCGCGCCTACACGTACGCCGAGATCGACGAGCGTGCCACGCGCCTGGCCAACCACCTGCTGAGCATCGGGCTCGAGCCGGGCGCCCAGGTCGCCATCCACGCGACCAACCGGATCGAGTGGGTCGACGCCCTCTACGGGTGTCTCAAGGCCCGCACGATCCCGGTCAACATCAACCACGCCTACCGGCGCGACGAGCTCGCCCGGACGTACGCCGCCACCGACTGCGTCGCGGCCATCGTCTCCCCCGAGTTCACCGATGACCTCGACGAGCTCGACCTGAAGCTGGACCACCGGGTCGTCCTGGGCCCCGACTACGACGCCAAGGTCGCCGCGGCGTCCAAGGAGCGGCCGACGCTCGGACGTACGCCCGGCGACTGGCACATCATCTTCACCACCGGCACCACGGGCACCCCGAAGGGTGCGGTCTGGCGCCAGGAGGACCTGATCTGGGCCGCGCTGAACACGGTCCGCCGCAACGCGCCGATCCCGTCGGTCGAGGGTCTCGCCGCCGAGGCGGCCGCTCGCGACTCGGGTGTCGTCCTGCTCGCCGGCGGTCCGCTGCTGCACGGGCAGAGCCAGCTGCTGCTCCTGCGAGCGCTGGTCGCCGGTGGCACCGCGGTTCTCGACACCTCGCCCACGTTCTCCGCCGAGGCGTTCCTCGACCTCGCCGAGCGGGCCGGCGCGACCGCGATCACGCTGCTGGGCGACGCCCAGGCGCGACCGGTGGCCAAGGCCCGGCTGACCGGCAAGAAGCGCTGGCCGCTGCACTCGCTCGCCGGGGTCTCCAACACCGCGGCACCGCTCTCCGACGGCGTCCTCGCAATCCTGCGCAACGCCTTCGCCCGCCGGGTCATCGTCGACTCCTACGGCACCCTCGAGACCGGCGTCACCGGCTCCCGCGCCGACGACGGTTCCCCGCTCGTGCCCGGCGAGGCGCGGTTCATGGTGGGTCCGGAGGTGGAGGTCTTCAACCCCGACCTCACCCCGGCGGCTCCCGGGGTCGAGGGTCTGCTGGCCCGATCCGGCCCCGCCGCTCTCGGCTACTACAAGGACAACGCCCGCTCGGCGACCGCGATCAAGCTGATCGACAACCGGCGCTGGACCTTCCCCGGCGACCTCGCCCGCCGCGAGCAGGACGGCTCGATCACCTTGCTGGGCAGGGCCGCCACACTCGTACGCACCGGTGACCTCGAGATCCACCCCGAGCCCATCGAGGGCGTGCTCCTCGCCCACGAGGACGTCGTCGACGCCGCCGTCTTCGGCATGCCCCATCCGCGCTGGGGCCAGCAGGTCGCGGCGCTGGTGCAGCTCGCCCCGTCGACCGAGACCACGGCTGCCGACCTGCGTAAGCACGCCCGCGACCGGCTCGGGGAGTCGCACGAGCCCAAGCTCGTCCTGCTGGTCGAGTCGGTGCCGCGTACGCCTGCGGGGACCGTCGACTACCGCGCCGCCACCGGCCTCACCGCCGACATGCTCAGCACCGGCGGCAAGGGTCCAGACGAGGACGACAGCACGAGCGAGTAGCCCCGCGTCATCCCGGTGTCAGGATATCCGAACATTCCGGCAGTGTCCTGATATTCTGACACTCCAACGTTGTAAGGATAACCTGACACCGGGAGAAGATGTGGCTCACTACACGGCGATAGCACGCTCGCCCCAGGCGCTGGGACGAGCGCTTGCCGAGGTGCGCACGGCGCGCGGCCTGACCCAGGAGGAGCTCGCCGAGACACTCGGGATCTCGCGGCAATACGTGGTGGGGATCGAGTCCGGCAACCCCAACCTCTACGCATCGCGCGTCTTCGAGGTGATCCGCGAACTCGGCGGCCATATCGAGCTACATGCCGAGATCCGTGAGGGCGGTCCCGATGCGTGATCCACTCGACGTATGGGTCTACGGAACCCGGATCGCCACGATGACCGAGGATCCGAATGGACGGCTGTCCTTGTCCTGGACCACCGAGGCACAGGACCGCTGGGCCTCCCAGGTCCGGATCCTGTCGGCGAAACTGACCATCGGAGTACGACCGGTCCCGGCGCTGGTCAAGGCTTACCTCGACGGCCTGCTCCCGGAAGGCAATGCACGAACGAACCATGCGATGAGCGCCGGGGTGGGCCCGGACGACACCTTCGCCCTCATCCGCTCCTACGGTCGGGATACACCTGGCGCGGCGATCTTCGTTCCCGAGGGAACCGCCGACCCCACCACGTCCGGCCACTACGAGCCTCTCGACTCGGACGAGGTCGCTCATCGGATCCGCTACGCCGACGAGCACTCACCTTCCGATCAGTTCGGAGTCACTGCAGAGTCGAGCAGCCTCCCCGGAATGGTGCCCAAGATCGCTCTCCATCGGATCGGCGAGACCTGGCAGGCCTGCAAGGCCGGAGCGCCGTCGACCTGGATCATCAAGCGCGGATCGTCTCCGGAGTCCGGAATCGCTGACGTCATCGACACCGAAGCAGCGAGCCTGGAGCTTGCCCGTCGAGTCGGGCTCACCACAGTCGACACCGAGATCCTGGAGTACGAGGACGTACGCGCGATCGCGATCTCCCGATACGACCGTGGGCCCGGCGAGGCGCGAATCCACCAGGAGGATCTCGCCCAGGCAGTCGGTCTCAATACCTCCGACCCCAACCGCAAGTTTCAATGGGGCTCGAAGCTCCCGACACTTCGCCACGCAGCAGATGTGCTCCGGGAAGACGGCGGCAACCCGGACGACCTCCTGCGGCTGGTCACCTTCTCCCACCTCGTCGGCAACACCGACATGCACGCGAAGAACATCTCATTCATCCGTCGGGCCGACGGGAGCGTGACCCTGAGCCCGGCGTACGACATCTCCATGCATCTCCACCACCGCAGGGACAACCGGCGGTTCGCGTTGGACGTCAACGGGAAGTTCCTCGTCGACGAGGTCACCATCGACGACGTGGTCGCGGAGGGCCGCTCATGGGGTCTGCCCGAACGACGCGCTCGGCGGGTTGTCGATACGACCGTCGCCGACCTCGCCAAGGCACTTGACGGCATCGACCGCAGCGCCCACCCGGGCGTCTCAGCCGAGGCTTGGACCATCGTCGACGAGCGGGTCGCCGCTGCTTCCTAAGGGCTCGGGGAGGTGGTGTCCGAAGGGGACCTGCTGGACCTGCCCGAGGGCGGCGAGGACGGAGGGCAGCATCGCCTTGGCCGTGCGCTTGTAGCCCATCGCGCTGGGGTGGAAGTGGTCGATGGCGAACATCTCGTCGGGGTTGGTGATGAAGAACGGGCCGACGACGTCGGAGAGCGAGACGACGTGGGCACCCCGGGCCAGTGCGGTCTCCCGCTGGCCGTCGGCCAGCTGCTTGGCGATCCGGCGTCCGAGCGAGCGCAGCGGCTGCGGCAGGGGTCGCACCGCACCCACGTCCGGACAGGTCCCGACCACGACCTCGGCACCACGCTCGCGCAGCGCGTCGATGACCTCCCCCAGCACCCGGGTGGAGTCCTTCTGCGGCACCCGGTGGGTGACGTCGTTGCCACCGACGATGACCACCGCCACATCGGGCCGGTAGCCCTTCGGCAGCGACTCGAGCTGCGCGGGGAGCATCGACGTCTCGGCCCCGACCACGGCAGCCGTACGCAGCCGCACCGGCCTCAGCAGAGCCTTGGCCGTGCCCTTGGCCAGCCGCGCGCCGAGGGTGCCGCTTCTGGTCTCCGCGCCCAGCCCGGCGGCGATCGAGTCGCCGAGGACGAGGAGCTCGACCGGCGTACCTCCGTAGGCCTTCTTGTAGACCTTGTCGGCGTCGATCGCCTCCTCACCGAGGGGCTTGCCGATCACGTCACGCGCGTGCGCCGCCTGTCTCTTCAGCAACGTCACGAACCCGGCACCGGCCGCCGCCCCCACCACACCGACTGCGCCGGCGACCCCGGCGGTGGCGGCGACCATGCCGAGCCACTTGGCCTCTTCACTCGTCTTCGTGGTGTTCACATTCCTTAGGTGTACCCCACGGATGTGAACGCGAAATTAACCTACGCCTGAGAGAGCCCGGCTTCCTCGAACGCGTCGTAGTTGGGGGCGATGGTGGCGCGGGGGCCGACGATGCCGCTGACCGCGTCGAGCGTCTTGAGGCCATGGCCGGTGTTGATGATCACCGTCTCCAGGCTCGGGTCGAGGAGACCGTTGTCGACGAGCTTCTTGGTGACCGCGAGAGTGGTGCCGCCGGCGGTCTCGGTGAAGATGCCCTCGGTGCGGGCCAGGAGCACGATCGCTGCGCGGATCTCGTCGTCGGTGACCTCCTCGACAGCACCACCGGAGGAGCGGGTGGCGTCGAGGACGTAGATGCCGTCGGCCGGGTTGCCGATGGCCAGCGACTTGGCGATCGTGTCGGGCTTGACCGGGCGGATGGCGTCCACACCGGCCTTGAACGCGGTCGCGACCGGGTTGCAGCCGGTCGCCTGGGCGCCGAAGATCCGGTAGGGCTTCTCCTCGACCAGACCGAGCTTGATCAGCTCCTTGAAGGCCTTGTCGACCTTGGTCAGCTGGGATCCGGAGGCCACCGGGATGACGATCTGGTCGGGCAGGCGCCAGCCGAGCTGCTCGGCGATCTCGAAGCCGAGCGTCTTGGAGCCCTCGGCGTAGAAGGGACGTACGTTGACGTTCACGAACGCCCAGCCCTCCTCCTCCGCGGCGATCTCCTGGGCCAGCTTGTTGACGTCGTCGTAGTTGCCGTCGACGGCGATCAGGTTGTCGGTGAAGATGGCGGAGTTGACCTGCTTGGGCTGCTCGAGGTTGCTCGGGATGAAGACCGCGGTCGGGATACCGGCTCGCGCTCCCGCCGCCGCCACCGCGTTGGCCAGGTTGCCGGTGCTCGGGCAGGCGAAGACCTTGGCGTCGAGCTCGCGGGCGGCGCTCAGCGCACAGGCGACCACGCGGTCCTTGAACGAGTTGGTCGGGTTGGTCGAGTCGTCCTTCACCCAGATCTTCTCGATGCCGAGCTCCCTGGCGAGGTTCTTCGCGTCCAGGAGCCGGGTGAAGCCGGGCTCGGTGTTGGGGCTCTGCTCGATGTCGTCGGGCACCGGCAGCAGGGCCTTGTAGCGCCAGATGTTGCGGGGTCCGGCCTCGATCTCCTCGCGGGTCACGGCCGGGAAGTCATAGGCCACCTCCAGTGGCCCGAAACACTCCGGACAGGCGTAATGCGGTCCGAGCTCGATCTGGTGCCCACACTCCCGGCACGACAGCGCCGAGGCGTTGCCGAACGCACCCTCGCGCAGGCCCTTCGTCTCCGTGGTCGCAGCGCTCATGAGAAACCTCCTCCTCATCTTCCCCGATCACGTCTCTCGCGCCGGGCCGGAATTAGCACCTGCTCCACGCCCTACCCGATGGCCGGGAGGAGGCTCGTGGTCGGTTGCCGGGACTTCACTGGGCCGTTCCCTCAGTCCCTCTCGATGAGCAGTAGCGATCGTACGGCAGGTATCCGCTGCCAAACACACCCGGGTTCCATTCCGTGGACCAGTCGTCCACCATCTGGGCATCGAGGGTCTAGCGAGCGCGGAGCCGGCGCAGCATCCGGGCATCGTCGAAGCCCACCGCACGGGCGGCCGACTCCATGGTGGTGCCGGCAGCCAGCAGATGGTCGGCCCGTTCACGGCGGAGAGCCTGTTGATAGCGGAGCGGGGTGAGGCCGGTCGCAGCTGCGAAGGCGCGGGTCAGGGTCCGTTCGCTCACCCCCGCGCCGTCCGCCAGAGCGGAGAGCGGAAGCGGCTCGGCGAACCGGGCGTCGATGACGTCCTGCACATGGTGGACGGTGTCGTCGAGATGGTTCCGGTGGCGCAGCAGGACGCTCTCCTGCGGCTGGTCGCCGTTGCGCCGCGCGTAGACGACCATGTCGCGGGCCACGCGAGCCGCCAGCGCCGGTCCGTGGCGCACCGCGAGCAGGTGCAGGCTCAGGTCGATGCCGCTGGCGATGCCGGCCGACGTCACGATCCGGTCATCGCTGGTGAAGAGCACGTCGCGCACCACCCGGGCCTTCGGGTAGCGCCGGGACAGTGCGTCCTGGAGATCGTGATGGGTGGTGCAGCGACGTCCGTCGAGGAGTCCCGCCTGCCCGAGGGCGTCGGCGCCGGCGCAGACGCTGGCCACCTCGCCCCCGGCGGCATGATGGGCACGCAGCCGCTCAGCGCTCTCGCGGGTGAGCCGGGGGCCGGCGACGAGGTCGTACGCCGCTCGCCAGCCCGGCACGACGAGCAGGTCACCGGGGTCGAGATCGGGCCATTCCGCGGCGGCCGTCAGAGGCAGCCCCTGCGCGGAGAGCACCTCCCCCGGCTCGGCGCCCGCGACGTACACGAGGTCGTAGGGGTGTCCCAGGCTGCCCGCGGCGTGGAACGCCTGTGCCGGCCCGGCGAGGTCGAGCAGATGTACGCCGGGCAGCAGCACGAACACGACGGCGCTCATGCTGCAGATGCTGCCACAGCCTCCAGATCGGCGATCGTCGCGATCTCGGCGAACCGGCCGCTGAGCACGAGCTTCGTACGCTCCACGACCTCCTCGGCCGACAGCCCGCCCAGCGGCTCGGTGGTGACCGCGTCGGCGACATAGGTGACCCGGTAGCCGAGGTCGGAGCCGATCCGCGCGGTGGTCTCGACGCACTGCTCGGCGCGGATCCCGCACACCACGAGCTCGGTGATCCCGCGCTCGGTCAGCACCTGCTGCAGGTTGGTCGTGGTGAAGGCGTTGTGGGCGGTCTTGCGCACCTCGACATCGCCTGGCTTCGGGCCGCTGAGCCCGTCGAGATAGCGCACGTGACCCGACTGCGGGTCGAAGACGCCGCCGCTGCCGGGCTCGGTATGGAGCACCCAGACCACCAGGTCGCCCGCGGCCCGCGCGAGGCTCACCAGCCGGTCGGCGCGCTCGGCGATGTCGGGGTGGAGGGTCTGCTGCCAGGACTCCCGCTGCCGGAAGGACTCCTGGATGTCGATGACGAGAAGGGCTCGGTTGCTCATGTGCCCAGTGTGCGAGCTGCCCGCTCGACGCACGAGGCATCAAGCGGGCAGCATCCGGAACGATCCGGTCAGGCAGCGGCAACCGTGCTCTGGGCGGTGACCCCTCCCTCGGCAGGCGCGAGGGCGCCACGTACGACATCCCTGACATCGCTCACCAGGTTGATCTTCAGGGCCTGCTTCACCTCGTCGGGGACCTCGTCCAGGTCGGGCTCGTTGCGCTGGGGTACGAAGACCTCGGTCAGGCCGGCTCGCTGGGCGGCGAGCAGCTTCTGCTTGAGGCCGCCGATGGGCAGCACCCGCCCGGAGAGCGAGACCTCACCGGTCATCCCGACCTCGCTGCGCACCGGGCGACCGGTCGCGAGAGAGGTGAGCGCGGTGACCATCGTGATGCCGGCGCTCGGGCCGTCCTTCGGGACCGCACCCGCGGGCACGTGGACGTGGAGCGATCGGTCGAGCACGGCCGGGTCGACGCCCAGTTCGGCGGCGTGCGAGCGGACGAAGGAGAGCGCGATCTGCGCGGACTCCTTCATCACCTCGCCGAGCTGGCCGGTGATGTTCAGTCCAGCCTGCCCCTCGGCCGAGGACGCCTCGATGAAGAGCACGTCCCCACCGAGCCCGGTGACGGCCAGTCCGGTGGCGACCCCCGGGACAGAGGTACGCTCCGCCGACTCCGGCGTGAACCGCGGCCGACCGACCAGGTCCTTGAGGTTGTCCAGGCCGATCTCGACGTGCTCCGCACCTGTCGCCAGCCGCGTCGCCACCTTGCGCAGCGCCTTGGCGATGAGCCGCTCGAGCTGGCGTACGCCTGCCTCACGGGTGTAGTTCGCGGCCAGCTCACGCAGGGCGTCGTCGGTCACCGTGGCCTCCTCCGAGGTCACCGCGGCGCGCTCGAGCTGCCGGGGCAGCAGGAAGTCACGGGCGATGGCGACCTTGTCGTCCTCGGCGTAGCCGTCGATCGTGACCAGCTCCATCCGGTCCAGCAGCGCCGACGGGATCTGCTCGACCACGTTGGCGGTGGCGATGAACAGGACGTCGGAGAGGTCCAGGTCGAGCTCGAGGTAGTGGTCACGGAAGGTGTGGTTCTGCGCCGGGTCGAGCACTTCCAGCAGCGCGGCGGCAGGGTCACCCCGATAGTCCGAGCCGACCTTGTCGACCTCGTCCAGGAGCACGACCGGGTTCATCGAGCCGGCCTCCTTGATGGCCCGCACGATCCGGCCCGGCAGCGCGCCGACGTAGGTGCGCCGGTGACCACGGATCTCGGCCTCGTCGCGGACACCGCCCAGCGCGACCCGGACGAACTTCCGTCCGAGCGAGCGCGCGACCGACTCCCCCAGCGAGGTCTTGCCGACTCCTGGCGGGCCGGCGAGCAGCACCACGGCACCTGAGCCACGGCCGCCGATCACCTGCAGGCCCCGCTCGGCACGTCGGGTCCGCACCGCCAGGTACTCCACGATCCGGTCCTTGACCTCCTCGAGGCCGTGGTGGTCGGCGTCGAGCACCTCACGAGCCGCGACCACGTCGGTCGAGTCCTCGGTCCGGACCGACCACGGCAGCTCCAGCACCGTGTCCAGCCAGGTGCGGATCCAGGCGGTCTCGGGGTTCTGCTCGGAACCACGCTCGAGCTTGTCGACCTCGCGCAGCGCGGCCTCGCGTACGGCCTCGGGGAGGTCGGCGGCCTCGACGCGGGCCCGGTAGTCGTCGGACCCCTCGGGCTCGCCCTCGCCGAGCTCCTTGCGGATCGCGGCGAGCTGCTGGCGCAGCAGGAACTCCCGCTGCGTCTTCTCCATGCCCTCGCGTACGTCCTCGGCGATCTTGTCGCTGACCTCGGACTCCGCGATGTAGTCCTTCGCCCAGGCGATCACCTTCTCGAGGCGCTCGGTGACGTCCGGCGTCTCCAGCAGCTCGCGCTTGGCGTCGTCGTCGAGATAGGGCGCGTAGCCGGCGGTGTCGGCGATCTCCGACGGCTCGGTGAGCCGGTTGACCTGGTCGATGACCGGCCAGGCCTCGCGACGCTGGAGCACCGCGACGACCAGCCGCTTGTACTCCTCGGCCAGCTCCTTCGCGTGCTCCGTGGTCGTCTCGGTGGCGGTCTCGACCTCGACCCACAGCGCTGCACCGGGTCCGGTCACGCCGGAGCCGATCTTCGCGCGGCCGACGGCTCTCAGCACCGCCGCGGGCTCACCGCCCCGGAACCGGCCGACGCGCTCGATCGTGGCGACAGCGCCGTACGTCGCGTACCGGTCCCCCAGCCGCGGCGCGACCAGCAACCGGTTATCCGAGCCGGCCCGGGCGGCGTCGATCGCGGCCTGAGAGGCCTCGTCGAGCTCGATCGGCACGACCATCCCCGGCAGGACCACGGCATCCGAGACGAACAGCACAGGAAGCTTGTCCATTTGCGGACCCTCCTAGAAGAGTTGAGTGATACTCGCTCAACTTCTGGGAGCAACCGGATGTTCCCTCCGGTTATCGTGTTCGCTGTCAGCGGACGCTGTCGTCGGTCAGCTCACGCAGCAGCTCCAGCACGCCATCCGGTCCCTGCACCTCGAGATCAGCGAGCTCCGCGAGCGGACCGCGGTCGGGGCCGGCGTGGGAGTAGACGAGCAGCGTCGCCGACCCGGTGGTCTTTCCCCAGGTCCTGACGGCCTCGAACGCCTCGATGTCACCCAGGTCGTCACCGCCGAACAGGATCGCGCCGGGCGAGACCTCGGAGATCAGCGTGTCGATCGCATGACCCTTGTGCATGCCAGGAGCACGCACCTCGATGACCTGCTTGCCGGGCTCGATCACGAGCCCGTGCTCGCCAGCCAGCTCGGTCAGCGGCGGAAGCAGACGTGCGGCGAGGCCGTCGGGGTCGGGGAACCGGCGGGTGTGCACCCCGACGGCGAGACCCTTCTCCTCGATGTAGGCATCTTGCGCACCGTGAGCGGCGAGTACCTCCGGCAGCGCCGCCTCGAAGGCGGCCAGCCCCTCGGGCGGCGGCGGGCCGACGACGACCCGGTCGGCACCGCTCCAGCGCTCGTTGCCGTACTGCCCGAAGACGTACAGCTCCTTGCCCTCCTCCGCGAGCGCGTCGGCGATCGCGGCCAGCCCGCCGAGCTCGACGACCTGTCCGGCCGGACGGCCGGTGACGATGGCCAGTGCCTTCACCCGGGAGGCGAGCGCGATCAGGACCGTGGCCGCGTCCGGATGGATCCGAGCCGAGGCCGGGTCCTCGACGATCGGGGAGAGCGTGCCGTCGAAGTCGAGACCGACGAGGGTCTCGGCGGCAGCAGCCGCGATCGCGGCGTACTTCTGCTCTCCTGCGGTGCCATCAGGCTGGAGTTCGGCCATGCCTCAACTGTGACACGGCAACCACCTCGGAGCCGACCACGAGGGTGCCGCAGTGCGGTAGATCACACACCGTCGAGAACGGCCGGAAAGGCTCAGAGAGCCCCGGTCAGAACCACCGTCAACCGGTCGCCCTTCATCGAGCCCTCGACCGACACATGGGTACGTTTGATGCCGAGGTCATCGGCGAGCTGCTGACCCTCGCGCTTCATCTCGCTCGGGTAGTAGACGGTGTTCTCCGGGATGGAGCCCATCCAGTTGTCCTCGCCGACGACGTTCCAGCCGACCGTGTTCGCCTTGGCCGCGACGTCGCCGGCCAAGCCGACGATATTCGACTGGTTGTAGACCTCGACGCTGACCTTGGCGCGGTCGACCGGCGAAGGCTCGGCCTTGGGCGGCTTCTTCTCCTCGGCCTTGGCCGCCTTCGGTGAGGCCGACGCGGAGGCCGAGGGGCTGCCACCGGCCTGGGCGATCTCCTTGCCCCCGTCTCCGTCGCCACCGGTGATCCAGAAGATGATCACCGCGGCGATGACGGCCACCACGCTCAGCGCGATGACGGGTGTGGGGAGCGCGACGCCACGCTCACCCTTCGAAGGACGTACGCAGCCGGTCATTCAGACCTCGAAACCGAGCCGTCTCGCCGAGCGCTGACGCTGCCGGGCCGCGCGGAGCCGTCGCAGGCGGCGTACCAGCAGAGGGTCGGCCTCAAGGGCCTCCGGCTTGTCGATGAGAGCGTTGAGAACCTGGTAGTAACGGGTGGCGGACATGTTGAACGCCTCGCGCACAGCGGCTTCCTTGGCTCCGGCGTACTTCCACCACTGACGCTCGAAGTCGAGGATCTGCTTGTCGCGTTCGCTGAGGCTCGCGGGGTCCTCGCCTGGGCCTGTGACCTGCACGTTGACAGCGCTCATTCCTCGTCCCCCGGTGTCGTCTGCATCTGACCACACCCTAACGCGCCGAACTACACCGCTGTGGTTCACCCTCCCGGCGTGTTACTCGACAGGTATTCCGATCGAGGGGCCGTAAGTCACGGGTGGAACGACTCCGCGCCGAACCTGGCGCGGGTCCATTACAGTCGGAGATGTGCAGGCTGACCTGGTAATCGTGGCCAATCGGCTCCCCGTGGATCGTGTGGAGATGCCGGACGGAACGAAGGCGTGGCGACGCTCCCCAGGAGGCCTGGTCAGCGCCCTCGAGCCGGTCCTGCGGGCCAACGACGGCGTCTGGATCGGCTGGCCCGGGGGCATCGACGAGGACCTCGAACCGTTCGAGGACGACGGGCTCCACCTGCTGCCGATGACGATGACCGCGCAGGACATCGAGGAGCACTACGAGGGCTTCTCCAACGGCACCCTGTGGCCGCTCTACCACGACGTCGTGGCCAAGCCGGAGTTCCACCGCGAGTGGTGGGACGGCTACCAGCGCGTCAACCGGAGGTTCGCCGAGAAGTGCGCCGAGGTCGCCGCGAAGGGCGCGACCGTCTGGGTGCAGGACTACCAGCTCCAGCTGGTCCCGCAGATGCTGCGCGAGCTCCGCCCCGACCTGCGCATCGGCTTCTACCTGCACATCCCGTTCCCGCCGGCCGAGCTCTTCCAGCAGGTCCCCTGGCGCCGCCAGCTCCTCGAGGGCCTCCTCGGCGCCGACCTGGTCGGCTTCCAGCTGCCCCAGGCGGCTCAGAACTTCGTCCGCCTGGTGCGCCAGCGCGTCGGCCACAAGACCCACCGTGACCTGGTCTATCTCCCCGACGGGCGCACCGTGCACGCGGCCGCCTTCCCGATCTCGATCGACTTCGTCGGCTTCGACGAGATGGCCCACGACGAGGGCGTCAATCAGCGCGCCAAGGAGATCCGCCAGCAGCTCGGCGACCCGAGGAAGATCCTGCTCGGCGTCGACCGGCTCGACTACACCAAGGGCATCTACGCCAGGCTGCGCGCCTACGGCGAGATGCTCCGCGACACCGAGCTCGACGTCGAGGACGCGATCTTCGTCCAGGTGGCGGTGCCGTCGCGGGAGCGCGTCGAGCAGTACCGCAAGCTGCGCGACGACATCGACCGCCTCGTCGGCCGCCTCAACGGCGACCTCGGCCGCATCGGCCGTCCCGCGATCTCCTACCTCCACACCTCGCTCCCCCGCGCAGAGATGGCCGCGCTCTACCGCGCCGCCGACATCATGGTCGTCACCCCCTACCGCGACGGCATGAACCTGGTCGCGAAGGAGTACGTCGCCTGCCGCTACGACAACGACGGCGCCCTCGTCCTCTCCGAGTTCGCCGGCGCGGCCGAGGAGCTGCGCCAGGCCTGGCTCGTGAACCCCTACGACATCAACGGGATGAAGGCGGCGCTGCTCGAGGCGTACAAGGCCGAGCCGAAGGAGCTCACCCGCCGGATGCGGGCGATGCGCAAGCAGGTCGCCTCCAAGGACGTACGTTACTGGGCCGACTCGTTCCTCGAGGAGCTCGCCGCGGTGCAGGGCAGCCACACCAAGAGCGTGCTTCCGCCCAACGCCCACTAGGACCGGCCAGGTGGCTAGAGTCGAGGCGTGACCACCAACTCTGACCCGATCAGGTGGGGAATTCTCGGCACCGGCCGGATCGCCCACTCCCTCGCCACCGATCTGCTGCTCGTCCCCGACGGCCGGCTCGTGGCCGTCGGCTCCCGGAGCAAGGAGTCCGCGGAGACGTTCGCGAAGGAGTACGCCGCCAACGGCCCGGTCCGCGCGCACGGCTCCTATGAGGAGCTGGCCGCCGACGAGGACGTCGACGTCGTCTACGTCGCCACCCCCCACTCCCACCACCTCGAGCACGCCACCCTCATGCTCGACGCCGGCAAGCACGTGCTGTGCGAGAAGGCGCTGACGCTCAACGCCGCCGACTCCCAGAAGATGGTCGACCTGGCCACCTCCAAGAAGCTCTTCCTCATGGAAGCCATGTGGATGGCGACCAACCCGATCATCCGGCGCCTCGTCACCGACGTGAAGTCGGGCCGCTTCGGGGTCCCCCGTCACGTACACGCCGAGCTCGGCTTCGTCGCCGACCCCGAGCAGCACCAGCGCCTTCTCGACCCCGCGCTCGGCGCCAGCGCGCTGCTCGACATGGGCATCTACCCGCTCACCTTCGCCCACCTGCTCTTCGGCGAGGCTCGCGCGCTGACCGCTCAGGCCAATCTCGGGGAGGGTGCCGACGGCGCCACCTTCGACCTCGACCTGGTGATGACCGGGAAGTACGCCGGCAACGAGCTCTCCACCATGGTCTCCTCGGTCACCTCCTACTCCTCGCGCTCGGCGGCCATCGCCACCGACCAGGGCCGCGTCGAGCTGACCGACTTCCACCACCCGTCCTCGGCGATCTTCAAGCCCGCCAACGGCGACGAGCCCGTCGAGATCGTCGGCGACGAGCCCGTCATCGGAGCCGCGTACGGCAACGAGATCGTCGAGGTGCAGCGCTGCCTGCGCGAAGGCCTCCTGGAGTCTCCGCTGGTGCCCCACAGCCAGACGCTCAGCCTGATGCGCCAGATGGACATGATCCGCGAGTCCATCGGCGCCCGCTACGCCAGCGAAAGCTGAGGGAGCCGTCTCCTACACGCGACTTGGTCTCGACTCTCAGGCGGTGTTCGGCTTCTCGTTGAACGTACGGTGCGGCTGCACGACGGCGAGGAGCTCGCGGGCCACATCGGGGCCGAGGGCACCCCAGTGGTCCTTGTAGCCGTAGACACCGGCGAGGGTGCGTGACTCGTAGTCGCCGTTCATGACCTCGATGTCGTGCGGTGTGATCAGGCCGGGGTGGGCGACGCCGACGGCGGCGGAGACCTTCGTCAGCTCCCTGCGCAGGGTCCTGAGGTAGCTGGCGCAGCGATCGCCCTTGTCCTGCGGGTCGAGGCCGCCGGAGAGCCACTTGCTCTGCGTCGCGACGCCGGTCGGACAGGTGTCGTCGTGGCACTTCTGAGCCTGGATGCAGCCGATCGACATCATCGCCTCGCGGCCGACGTTGACCATGTCGGCACCTAGCGCGAAGGCGACGGCGGCGTTCTCCGGCAGGCCGACCTTGGCCGAACCGATGAAGGTGACCGAGTCGGTCAGGCCGAGCTCGGCGAAGGTGCCGTAGACCCGCGAGAAGCCGATCCGGTACGGCATCGCGACCGCGTCGGAGAAGATCAGCGGCGCGGCGCCGGTGCCACCCTCGCCGCCGTCGACGGTGATGAAGTCGACGCCACGCTCGCCCGACCGCATCTTGCCGGCGAGCTCCTGCCAGAACTCCATCTCACCGACCGCCGACTTGATGCCGACCGGCAGCCCGGTCTCGGAAGCGATCATCTCGACGAAGTCGAGCATCGAGTCGACGTCGTGGAAGGCGGAGTGCCGAGACGGCGACACGCAGTCCTTGCCGAGCTCGATGCCGCGGATCTCGGCGATCTCCGGGGTCACCTTGGCCGCCGGCAGCAGCCCACCGAGGCCGGGCTTGGCGCCCTGGGAGAGCTTGATCTCGATCGCCCTGACCGGCGCGGTGGCGACCCGCTCCTTGAGCCGATCGATCGAGAAGGTGCCGTCAGCGTTCCGGCACCCGAAGTAGGCGGTGCCGATCTGCATCACCAGATCCGCACCACCTTCGAGGTGGTAGGGCGAGATGCCACCCTCACCCGTGTTGTGCATCGCCCCGGCCCGGCGTGCGCCGAGGTTGAGCGCCTTGATCGCCGGCCCGGACAGAGACCCGAACGACATCGCCGAGATGTTGACGACCGACTCCGGCCGGAACGCCTTCGCGCGCCCGCGCGCACCCCCGAGCACCTTCGCCGACGGGAGCTTGGCGGCCCGGTCGTGGTCGTCGGGCAGCGAGTCGGCGAACGTACGGTGCTTGATGTGAATGTGGCCCTGGACGTGCTCGATGTCGTTGTCGGTGCCGAAGCCGAAGTAGTTGTTCTGCTCCTTGGCCGAGGCGTAGACCCAGCGCCGCTGGTCTCGGCTGAAGGGCCGCTCCTCGTCGTTGTCGGCGACGATGTACTGCCGCAGCTCCGGCCCGATCTTCTCCATCAGGTACCGCGCGTGCCCGATCACCGGGAAGTTCCGCAGGATCGCGTGCTTGCGCTGGGTCAGGTCGCGCGCGGCGACCACGCCGGCGGCAACTGCCACTCCCCCGAGGAGGGTCGTCATCTTCATGTACGTCTTCCTACCGGGCGGTCACCTCGTTGTAAACGTCCGGGTCGGTGTCGCCGGGCGTCGCTCAGGCGAACTCGGGCATGACCTTCGACTCGAAGAGCTCGATGGAGGCGCGGTCGTAGGCGGCGTCGGCGAAGTAGCCGATGGCGTACGTCATCCCGAGCGCTTCCACCGCCTTGAGCTTCTCCACCGCCTGGTCCGGCGTGCCGACCAGCGAGGTCGGGCCGTCGACCCCGCCGGCGACGACCTCGGCCGCCTTGGCCGCACCCAGGTGCGGCACCAGCCGGGCCTCCCAGGCCTTGACCTTCTCGGCGACCTCGGCCTCGTTCTCCCCGAGCAGCACGTTGAAGTTCGACGAGCGGGTGATCTCCGCGAAGTCGCGCCCGAGGGTCTCGCAGTGGCCGCGCAGGATGTCGGACTTCGCCTTGAAGGTCTCCGGGTCACCGAGGAAGTTGGTGTAGTCGGCGTACTGCGCCGCGATCTTGAGCGTCACCTTCTCGCCACCGCCGGCGATCCACAGCGGGATGCCGGAACGGCCCTGCTGAAGCGGCAGCGGCTGACAGATGGCGCCGTCGACCTGGTAGTACTTCCCGTCCAGCGACGAGATGCCCTTGGTCCAGGCCTGCTGGAAGATCTGGACGCCCTCGCGGAGCATCCCGAGGCGGTCGCGCGCCTCCGGGAAGCCGTAGCCGTAAGCCCTCCACTCGTGCTCGTACCAGCCCGCGCCGATGCCCATCTCGACCCGGCCGCCGCTGATGTGGTCGGCGGTCGCGGCGACCTTCGCCAGGTAGGCCGGGTTGCGGTAGGACATGCACGAGCACATCTGCCCGAGGCGCACCCGCGACGTCACCGCGCCCAGACCCGCCATCAGCGACCAGGCCTCGTGGGTCGCCTGGTCGGAGGGCTCCGGGGTGGTGTGGAAGTGGTCGTAGACCCAGATCGACTCCCAGCTCCCGGCATCGGCGTGCAGAGCCAGATCCTTCATGGTCGTCCACTGGTCCGCCGGGTCGATCCCGACGAGGTCGAAGCGCCATCCCTGCGGGACGAAGAAACCGAACTTCATGTCTACTCCTTGATGAGTCCAACCTGGGGTGCCACGGACAACTTATCCGTCGGTGCCAGCCGATACCCTCATGATTTATGAGCGCACTCGCCGGACTCGTGGACAAGGGCCTGATGGCAGCCGACTGGGCCGAGGCGCTGGCGCCGGCCGAACCGCAGATCGAGCAGATGGGCCGCTTCCTGCGCGACGAGCTGGCGGCCAGGCGTCCCTACCTTCCCGACGGCGACCGGATCTTCAACGCCTTCCGGCGCCCGCTGCGAGACGTACGCGTCCTGATCGTCGGCCAGGATCCCTACCCGACCATCGGGCACCCGATCGGGCTCAGCTTCGCGGTCGAGAAGGACGTACGTCCACTGCCGGCGTCGCTGCGGAACATCTATGCCGAGCTGGCCACCGACCTCGACCTGAAGATGCCCGAGCACGGCGACCTGTCGACCTGGGCCGACCGCGGCGTGATGCTGCTCAACACCTCGCTGACGGTGCGGCCGGGTGCTCCCGCCTCCCACTCGAAGAAGGGCTGGGAGGAGGTCACCGGGCGGGCGATCGACGTCCTCGGCCGACGCGGCGGACCGCTGGTCGCGATCCTGTGGGGCCGGCACGCGCAGAATCTCGAGCCGAAGCTCAACGATGCGCCCGCGATCAAGTCCGTCCACCCCTCACCGCTCTCCGCGCGCCGGGGGTTCTTCGGGTCCCGTCCGTTCTCCCGCGCCAACGCCCTCCTGGTCGAGCAGGGCGGTTCCCCGGTCGACTGGTCCCTGCCTGATTGAGCTCTGTCCGATTAGGATCGGCCCCATCGGCCCATCGGCGCGGTGAACGGGGGTCACGTGGGCGAGAACACGACCGGACCGACGCTGTCGGTGTCACGGCGGCTCAAGATCGCCGGCACCATCGTCGTCGTCCTGGCGGCGGTCTGGGCCGCTGTGCTCGGCGGACGGGCTCTCCTGGAACGGGCCGGTCCTCCGGAGTTCCCCGCGACCGACGTACGCGACTGGGCGACCTTCGCCGACCACCTCGTCCTCGGCACCGCCGGCCCCGCCGACACAGACCGGCTCGAGGTCACGACCGTCCTGTGGAGCCGGCAGGGAGCCCACCAGATCGGCCGCGGGATCGACCTCGACGCCGACATGACCGAGGGCGAGGCGTACGCCGTGCCGGTGGCCTGGCTCGAGGGCGGCAGCGGACGCTGGGTGGCACTGTCGGCCGAAGCGGTGCTGCCCCTCGACGGCGGGCGGGTCACCGGGGGTGGGCAGACCTGGGCGGCCGACCACGCCGGGGAGTCGCCCCGGGGCCTCGCCACCGAGCTCTACGAGACCGGTCCGCACCCGGCCGCCGTCCCCTACCTCTATGAGAGTCTCGAGCAAAGACTCGCCGCTGTGGAGCGGTAGGTAAGATTTCAAGCGTGAGCCAGGACTCCCCCACGCGGCCCCAACGTGCCAACTGGCTTCGGGCCGGCATTTGGTCGCTCGGCTTCGTCGCCCTGCTCTGGGTGCTCGAGGCCACCGACTACATCAGCGGGCACCAGCTCGACACGCTGGGCATCCAGCCACGCACCGACGCCGGCCTGCTCGGCATCGTGTTCGCTCCGGTGCTCCACTTCGGCTGGGCCCACCTCTACGGCAACACCCTGTTCGCGCTCGTTCTCGGCTTCCTGGTGCTCGCCTCGGGCGTCGGCCGCGGGATCGTGGCGACGCTCATCATCTGGGTGGTCGGAGGCGTCGGCGTCTGGCTGATGTCGCCCCCGGACAGCATCACCGCCGGCACCTCGATGCTGATCTTCGGCTGGCTCGTCTACCTGATCCTGCGTGGCCTGTTCAGCCACCGCGTCGGCCAGATCGTCATCGGCGTGGTCATCTTCCTTGCCTGGGGCAGCCTGCTCCTCGGCGTACTCCCCGGGCAGACCGGTGTCTCCTGGCAGGGCCACCTCTTCGGCGCGATCGGTGGCGCGCTGGCGGCCTGGCTGCTCAACGACCCGCCCAAGAAACAGGCCCAGAAGCAGTCCGTCTGAAGCTGCAGTCGCAGAATACTGCCATGCAGATCCTCTCCATCCAGTCGCACGTGGCCTTCGGCTACGTCGGCAACTCGGCGGCAGTCTTCCCGATCCAGCGCCTCGGTCACGAGGTCTGGCCCGTGCTCACGGTCAACTTCTCCAACCACACCGGCTACGGCGCGTGGCGTGGACCGGTCGTGGCCGCCGAGCAGGTCGCCGAGGTCATCGAGGGCATCTCCGAACGCGACGGTCTCTCCACCGTCTCTGCGGTCCTCTCCGGCTACCAGGGCGACCCGGCCGTCGGCGCGATCATCCTGGACTCCGTACGCCGCGTGAAGGCGCTCAACCCGCGGGCGCTCTACTGCTGCGACCCGGTGATGGGCGACGTCGGGCGCGGCATGTTCGTCCGCGAGGGCATCCCGGAGTTCATGCGCGACGAGGTCGTCCCGGCCGCCGACGTGATCACACCCAACCACTTCGAGCTCAACTTCCTCGCCGGTCTCGAGTCGACCGACACGCTGCAGGAGGTGCTCGCCGCCGTCGACATCGTGCGTGAGTCCGGCCCGTCCAACGTGCTGGTCACCTCGGTGATCACCAAGGACCCCACTCACCTCGACCTGGTCGCCGTCTCCGACGAGGGTGCCTGGTCGGTCACCACTCCCCTGCTCCCGATCTCCCCCAACGGCGGCGGCGACGTCACCGCGGCGGTCTACCTCTCCCACCTGCTCTCGACGGGCTCGACGCCCGCCGCCCTCGGCCGCACCGCGAACACCCTCTTCGCCATCCTCGACCGCACCCTGAAGTCCGGCCGCCGCGAGCTCGAGCTCGTCGCCTCCCAGGACGACATCGCCAACCCGCCGACGACGTACGAGGTCACTCAGCTCCGCTGATCAGTAGGACTTGCCGTCGGCGTAACGCTGCCGCCGCCAGGCCCTGCCGCTCCCCCGGTTCTTGGCCTTGTACGTCGGCAGCTGGCTGTCGCAGTTCGGACAGACCAGTCTCAGGTTCTCGCGTCTGTTGTTGGTGGCATCTCCGTCGATGTGGTCCAGCACGAAGGCGAGTTCGAGGCCGTTCCACTCAGACGGGATCGCGCAGACCGCACAGAGGCCGCCCTGCTGCTGGAGGACGTAGTCGCGAATGTAGTGGCGGCGCTTGCTCTGCGCCTTCCCGATCCCGGTGGAAAGCCATTCCTCGACCATGCGCGTCTGCTTCACCTGCATCTGGCAGGCGTTGCTGCAGTAGATCTTCTGGTGTCGCTGGGTCAGCTCCCGGCCGCACCCCAAGCATCGGGTCATGGCAATGACTGTACGGCCGACCTCCGACAGTTTTGTGGAGCCGGTGACAGGAGTCGAACCCGCGACATTTCGCTTACAAGGCGAACGCTCTACCAACTGAGCTACACCGGCATGCCGTACGTCTCCGTGACGGCGGGACAATCGTAGCCAGTCGTGGGCCGATGTACGCAGCCGACGCGGCTAGCGTGCGGGATCGAGCGGGACGTACTCGTGGGCGGTGAGGGCGCCGTTGGTCTCCAGCTCGACGGACTGGACGCCGACGGGGAGCCCGTCGGCGTAGGTGATCAGGGTGACCTCGGCGGTGCGGCGGATCTTCCCCATCGCGAAGGCGTACGCGGCGCCGCCGGTGGTGCCGTTGGTGTAGGTCCAGCCGATGTCGCCGTTCTCGCCGATCACCTCGCTCGGTCCCTGGTGGACGTGGCGGTGGCCGCCGACGACGAGGGTCGCGCAGCCGCGTCGCAGGGTCTCGCGGCCCAGCGACGGGTCGTGGACGAGGAGGGTCGCGACGGGCTTGCCGTCGTCCTTCGAGGCACAGGCGATGTCGGCCAGCTTCTCGCCAGCCTCCTCGAGGGTGACGCCCTTCTCGTCGATCCAGTTACCGAGGCCGCTGGTGCGCGGGTCAGGTACGCCCAGGAGCGTCGAGCCGCCGGGGCCGTCGACGACCTCGCCGTCGAGCATGGTCCAGCCCTGCTTGGCCAGGTAGTCGCCGACCGTCGGGCCATGGTCGTGGTTGCCGGTGACCGCCCACTTGTCCAGGCCGTCGCTGGCGTCGGTGAGCGAGTCGAGGGAGAAGGTCTCCCAGTCGGATCCGGTCGAGGTGTCGTCGCCGGCATCCAGGACGCCGGTCGCGCCACCCTCGTCAGCGATCGCGCGCACCACGGAGTCCATGCCGACGTTGTCGTGGCGGTCGGAGACGAGGACCGACACGGTCTCGTCCTCGCCCGGCTCGCGCAGCGCCAGGTCCGGCACCTTCGCCACGACCTCCTCGTAGAAGGTCCGGCTGGAGTTGTACGTGTCGACGGCGCTGGCCACGAGCCGACGGGTCTGGTTCGCGTAGGCGTCGCCGCGGACCTCGACGTCGGCCAGCTCGTCGGGCACGGGGATCGCCGCCCCGAGGAAGTCGGCCAGCGGGGTCCAGTCGCCGGCGACCGGTTCGGCCTCCTTGTCCGCCGCGGGCGCTCCGGCCTCGCCCCAGGGCTGCCAGACCGCGACCGTGAGCACCGCCACCGTGACCACGCCGATGCCCACGGTGGCGAGACCGTGCCGCGTACGGGCCGATTCCTTGACACGTCTGCGCAGGTCGGCGCGGCGTTGGGAACCGGGCAGCCACCACAGCAGCGCTGCCCCGGTGACGATCGCCAAGGAGACCGCGGCGCCGCGGAGCACGGCCGCGACGAGCATCGACTCGACCTGCTCCACCACGACCGCGCGTTGACCGTCGGGGGCCGACCCGAGAACCGCGTAGCGCTCGAAGAGCTCGTCCATCGACCGCAGCTCGGTCTTCCCGAGAGTCACGTCGACACCGACCGGGCCACCGACGTCCAGACGTACGTCGGGCAGCACCGGTCCGGTGTGGATGATCGCCTTCCCCGACAGCGTCGGGCGCAGGACCGAGTCGTGGCCGGCCAGGACCACCTGGCGTTCGCTGGACAGGAAGAGCCACGCACTCAGCGCCACGGCCAGCACGAGCCACAGCACTCCGAGCCCCGCCCAGACGGCGAGGCCCCGAAACAGAGTGCGGCGAGAGATCAGCGACGCGCCTCCGCGACCGCGTAGAGCACGACCGACGCGGCGACGCCGGCATTGAGGGACTCTACGGAGTTGACCATCGGGATCGACACTATCTGGTCGCAGGTCTCCTGGACCAGGCGGGAGAGCCCGCCGCCCTCGGCACCGACGACGATCACCAACGGACCGTCGGCGAGGCCCTCGGGGGCACCCAGTTCGGGCAGCGTGATGTCACCCTCCATGTCCAGCCCGACGACCATGCAGCCGGCCTCCTGGTACGCCTTCAGCTGCCGGGTCAGGTTGACCGTCTGCGCGACCGGGATCCGCGCCGCGGCACCGGCACTCGTCTTCCACGCGGCGGCGGTCATCCCGGCCGCACGCCGCTCCGGGATCACCACGCCGTGGGCGCCGAAGGCCGCGGCCGAGCGCACGATGGCGCCCAGGTTGCGCGGGTCGGTGACCTGGTCGAGCGCGACGATCAGCGCCTTCTCCCTGACCTCGGCCGCGCGGTCGAGCAGGTCGTCGGCGTGGGCGTACTCGTAGGCGGGGATCCGCGCCGCGAGGCCCTGGTGACCGTTGAAGCCGGTCAGCCGGTCGAGCTCGACCTTGGTCACCTCGAGCAGCGAGATGCCCTTCTCGGAGGCGAGCATGAACGCCTCGCGCAGCCGCCCGTCGCGCTCGGCACCCTCGGCGACGTAGAGCCCGTTGACCGGTACGTCCTCGCGCAGTGCCTCGACCACGGAGTTGCGTCCGATGATCCACTCGGCGTCGCCGGCGGCCCGCTTGCGCGGACCCTTGTTGCGCTGCTCGGAGGCTTGAGCCGCCTTGTGGGCCTTGTGGTAGGGCCGGTCCTTCGCCTTCGGCGTCGGGCCCTTGCCCTCCAGACCCTTGCGACGGTTGCCGCCGGTGCCGACCTGGGCACCCTTCTTACGTCCCTTCGCGATCGCTCCGCGACGCTGGGAGTTGCCTGCCATCAGTTAACGCTCCATTTCGGACCCTCAGGGGTGTCCTCGATCTCGATCCCGGCATCCTTGAGCCGGTCTCGCATGGCATCGGCGCGGGCCCAGTCCTTGGCGGCGCGCGCCTCGGCGCGCTCATCCAGGACCCCGCGAACAAGTACGTCGAGCGCGCCGGTCAGCTTCTCGTCATCACCGCTCGCCGGACCCCACGCCGGGTCGGCGGGGTCCAGACCGAGGATGTCCAGCATCGCGCGCACGCTCGCGGCGACCCCGCGCAGCGCCGGGCTGTCGCCGTCGGCGATCAGCTTGTTGCCCTCGCGTACGACCTCGTGCAGGGCGGCCACCGCAGCCGGGGTGCCGAGGTCGTCGTCCATCGCGTTGACGAAGTCGGCGCAGGGCACGCCATCTGCCGAGATCTCGCCAAGAACCGACGCCGCGCGCTCCAGGAAACCTTCGATCCGCTGGAACCCGGCTGCGGCCTCCTCGAGCGCCTCGAAGGAGAACTCGACGTGAGACCGGTAGTGGGCCGCGACCAGGTAGTAGCGCAGCTCGATGCCGCGTACCTTCTTCAGGACCTCGGGGATGACCAGCGAGTTGCCCAGCGACTTCGACATCTTCTCGCCGGAGGTCGTGATCCAGGCGTTGTGCAGCCAGTAGCTCGCGAAGGGCCGGCCGGCAGCGCGCGACTGGGCCTGCTCGTTCTCGTGGTGCGGGAAGCGCAGGTCGAGGCCGCCGCCGTGGAAGTCGAAGGCGGGACCGAGGTACTTCCCGGCCATGGCCGAGCACTCGATGTGCCACCCGGGCCGCCCCAGACCCCAGGGCGAGGGCCAGGAGGCGGTCTCCGGCTCGGAGACCTTCCGGCCCTTCCACAGCGCGAAGTCACGTGGGTCGCGCTTGCCCCGCGGGTCCGCGTCAGCGGCGGCCTCCATGTCGTCGACCTTCTGCCCCGACAGCTCGCCGTAGGAGGGCCAGGAGCGCACGTCGAAGTAGACATCGGCCGAACCGTCCTCGGCAGCGTAGGCGTGCCCCTTCGCGATCAGCTCCTCGATCAGCGCGATGATCTCGGGGATGTGACCGGTGGCCAGCGGCTCGTAGGTCGGCCGGGCGACGTTGAGCGAGGCGTAGGCGGCGTCGAGCTCGCGGTGCATGGTGTAGCCGAGGTTGTACCAGGGGCGTCCCTGCTCGGCCGACTTCGCCAGGATCTTGTCGTCGATGTCGGTCACGTTGCGGATGAACGTGGTCTCGTACCCCGACGCCCGCAGCCACCGCTGCAGCACGTCGAAGTTCACCCCGCTCCGCACGTGCCCGACATGCGGCTCGCTCTGCACGGTCAGGCCACAGACATAGAGCGACGCCTTGCCGGGCTGCAAGGGGGTGAAGTCACGTACTTCACGGGTCGCCGAGTCGTAGAGCCTGAGTGCCATACCCCAAGTCTAGGGACGTACGCGTGTTCCCTACCTATCGCGACGCACGATGAGCGCGGTCGCGATCGCTGCCACGCCGTCACCGCGGCCGGTGAGTCCGAGACCGTCGGTGGTCGTGGCGGTCACGGTGACGCTCGCGCCGGCTGCCGCGGTGAGCGCCCGGTTGGCCTCGTCGCGGCGCGGACCGATCTTGGGCCGGTTGCCGATCACCTGCACCGCGACGTTCCCGATCTCGAAACCAGCATCACGGACCCGGCGCGCGGCCTCGGTCAGCAGCACGACTCCGGCCGCCCCTGCCCACTCGGGCTCGGAGGTGCCGAAGTTGGACCCCAGGTCGCCGAGCCCCGCGGCGGAGAAGAGGGCGTCGCAGCAGGCGTGGGCCGCCACGTCCCCGTCGGAGTGCCCGGCGAGACCCTGCGGCTCGTCGGGGAAGGCGAGGCCGGCCACATGCATCGGGACACCGTCGGCAAGGCTGTGTACGTCGGTCCCGATGCCGATCAGAGGAAGCTGCACGCTCCGCAGTCTCCCAGACAGGACTCAGGCAACCTTCCGGTGGCCGACGTGGATGAGCCCGTCGACGACCCGGACCTCGTAGGCGGGGATGGTCACGTGCGGGTCGTCCAGGCACTGTCCCGTACGCAGGTCGAACCCGTGCCTGTGAGCCGGCGAGGCCACGAACGGCACCCCGTCGCGCACCCCGACGATGCCCTTGGCGATCACCGACGCCTTGGCGAACGGATCGTGATTTCCCAGGGCGTAGACGACGCCGTCGGGCATCCGGAAGATGGCGATGGCCTGCCCGTGGACCAGTGCCGTGGCGCCGCGCTTCACCTCGAGCGCGTCGACCGGGCAGACGGACTGCCAGTCACCCTGGTCGTCCCGCTGCGCTCGCTGGCGCTCACTCATGACGTCGCCGGCCCGAGCCGCTTCGTCCACATTCGTCGGGTCCCTCCCTTTGGTGGATTTGAACCGTAGGACGCGTGAGGGACACCTCCTGTTTCGCTCTGTTACGCGTACGTAAACACCAGCGCCCAGCCCACCGACCCAGCCCTTCGGCAGTCGCCTCCGCCGAACGGATAGCCTCCAGGGGTGCCTGCCGCTCTCGTCCTCCTGGCCGCCGGATCCGGCACCCGCGTCGGAGCCGCCACCAACAAGGTGCTGCTCCCGCTCGACGGGTCCGACGATCCGGCCTCCTCAGCCCTCGGCCTCTCGCTCCGGACCGCCCTGGCGGTGCCCGACGTGCGCCGTCTCGTCCTGGTCGTACGCAGCGGCGACGAGGAGGCGGTCGCGGCCGTCGCCCAGCCCCTGCTCGGCGATCGTGAGGTCGTGATGGTCGCCGGTGGCGACACCCGCCACGCCTCCGAACAGGCCGCACTGGCCGTGCTGAGGGCCGACATCGAGGCCGCCGGGGAGGACGCCATCGACGTGGTCGCGATCCACGACACCGCCCGGCCGCTGGTGTCGCCCGAGCTCTTCTCCGCGGTCATCGGCGTCGCCCGCAAGCACGGTGGCGCCATCCCCGCCGCCCCGCTCAGCCACCTCTCGACGCGTGACCTGCAGCCCGTGGCAGGTGCGCTCGTGGGCGTACAGACTCCGCAGGCGTTCCGGGCGACCGACCTCCTGACCGCCTATGACCAGGCCGCGGCCGACGGCTTCGACGGCACCGACACCGGCGCGACCCTGGAGCGCTACGGCTCCAGCGTACGCATCGTCGCGGTGCCCAGCTCGTCGCTGAACCTCAAGGTGACCTTCGCCGACGACCTGGGCGCGGTCACGACGCTGCTCAACTGACAGCGCTGGACGACAGCGCCTCGAGCAGGCGTACGTCATCCTCGGACGCGACGCGGCGACCGACCGGCGGCGCCTCGACCGAGACGACCGGGAACCGGCGGGCCAGCGACCCCGCGATCTCGGCGAAGTCGCCGGCGGGCCAGTCGTCCAGGGCGGCCACGACGGCCGGGGGCAGCACGATCGGCGATGCGACCGAGACCAGCGAGGTGCGGTCGATGGTCGCGCCGAGGACCGGCACCCCGTCCTCGATGCCCAGGTTCTTGACGGTGTCCGTGACCGGGCGTACGCCGACCACGACCGCCTCGCGCGCGAGCGCGGTCGAGACACAGTGAGCGATGAAGGCCGGCGGGGTCATCGGGCACAGCGAGTCGTGCAGGACGAGCGGCTCCTCGGCCGCGACCATCCCCTCCCACGAGGTGGTGAAGTCGACGGGGGTCACCCCGGACTCCCCGAGGGACCAGGTCGCCGCGGCGACCAGCGCCTCACCGTGGATCAACGTGAACGGCAGCGAGCCTCGGCCGTCCTCGGCGACGATCCCGAGGGCCGGCGGAACCTCGGCGGTCTCGTCGATCTCGTCGTAGTCGGCGTAGGGGTCCTCCATGGGGCCACCGTATCGGCCGCGCTGAAGGCCCCGCTGAGTCCCCCGCTGAGCCCCCTAAAACGCGAAACAGGCCCCGGGTTTCCCCGGAGCCTGTAACGCAGACCGAAACCAGCGTCAGCTGGCCAGCACCTCGTCGAGGAGGACTTCAGCCTTGTCTTCGTTGGTGTGCTCGCACAGCGCGAGCTCCGAGACGAGGATCTGGCGTGCCTTGGCGAGCATGCGCTTCTCCCCGGCGGAGAGGCCGCGGTCACGCTCACGACGCCACAGGTCACGCACGACCTCGGCGACCTTCATGACATCGCCGCTGTGCAGCTTCTCCAGGTTTGCCTTGTAACGACGCGACCAGTTGGTCGGCTCTTCGACGTGCTCCGCACGAAGCACCTCGAAGACTCGATCAAGCCCGTCCTTGTCTACGACGTCTCGAACTCCGACGAGCTCGAGATTGTTCGACGGAACACGCACCACGAGGTCCTGCTGAGCGATGATGCGGAGGACCAGATACTGCCGCTCCTCGCCCTTGATGGTGCGCATCTCGATGTCTTCGATGACGGCCGCGCCATGGTTCGGGTATACGACGGTCTCGCCGACGGTGAAAGTCATATTTTTAGGTACCCCTTCCTAGGGCTATAAGTCTACCACGGATCTTAGAATTCGGATTCCGTGTTTGCGCAGGTCAGGGGCTCAATCTGGGGTTGACAGATTGACAAGTTGTGTGGTTCCGCGCGCGCAGGCCCGTCGATCGTGGCAGCATGGCTGATTTCGAAACGACTCCGAAATCTCGTCGTAGCCAGCCTGTTGTCCTGCGCGTCTCGACCGAGTGCCCGATACTGCCGCCATGGCGAATGCATCGCAGAGCGCCCCCAAGACCATCTTCACCGTGTCGTCGCACGCCCAGGATCAGGACCCGGAAGAGACGCAGGCCAGTGCGTCGGCCGTTCCTGATGCCCCGGCGGGCAGAGCAAGCGTCATGAACAAGGTGGGCAACTGGGCCCCGTTCCTCCTCATCCGCTCCGCCCACCCCCGCCAGGCGGTGCTGACCGCCATCGGCCTGTCGGTGGCGGCCGTCCTCGCCGGGCTGACGACGCGCGAGGTGACGCTGATCGCGGTCACCGTGCTCGTCGGCCAGGCGGTCCTCGGCTGGCACAACGACCTCGTCGACCAGGCCGTCGACCGTCGTCACGAGCGCGAGGGCAAGCCGATCTCGGACGGCCGTCTCGAACCGGGCAGCGTCTGGTTCGCGCTGTGCTGCGGCGTACTGCTCGTCATCCCGCTCTCGGTCACCTCTGGCACCGTCGCGGGGCTGTTCTACCTCGGCTCGCTGGTGCTCGGGATGCTCGCCAACGTACTGCTGCGCAAGGGCCTCTTCTCCTGGGTCCTGTGGGCGGCGGCCTTCGCCTGCTACCCCGGATACCTCTCGTACGCCGGCTGGGCCGGTGAGTCCGCGGGCGGAGCGCCCCACTGGGTGATGGTCGCGCTTGCGGCGGCACTCGGTGTCGGCGTGCACTTCCTGACCGCGCTGTGGGGCCTGGTCGCCGACAACGAGGACAAGTGGACGTACCTGCCACTCAAGGCCGGACTGAAGCTCGGGGCCGGCAAGCTCCTCCTCGTCACGCTCGTCTACATCGCCCTGGTGATCGCCGGGATGCTGTACGCCGCGAGCGCCGTCGGACTGCGTGCCTGACCCTTTTCCGATATCGCAGGATCGGGCGGATAGAGTGTCGCGCGTGACGACCAAGGTTATGCAGAAGCGGCTCGCAGTGACGGGCGCACTCGTGGCTCTCGCCCTTCCGGCGCTCACCGCCTGCAGCAGCTTCGACTACGCGACGGACCGACCCAACGACATCACCCACGGCGGGTCGACGCTCGATGGTGCCATCCGGATCAACGCCGCTCGCATCGTGACCGCGCAGGAAGGCTCCGGCGTCCTGGTCGGCACCTTCTCGCTCGACCCGGCGATCAACCCGGCGGTCGCCGGCGAGGCGCTGCCGTCGGTCACCTCGATCGCCACGGCGACCGAGGCCGAGGAGACCGTCACGCCCGAGTCGTTCACCCCGATCGAGCTGCCGAAGTCCGGCATCATCAACCTGGCCGACCCGGCCATCGGTGGCATCGCGGTCACCGGCGACTTCAAGCCGGGCGACAGCATCCCGATGACCTTCACCTTCTCCGAGGGCGAGGAGAGGACCGTCTCCGTCCCGGTGGTCACCCAGTGTGGTCCGTACGCCGACGTCGTCGCCGCCGTCGACGAGACCACGAAGCCCGCGAAGAAGGGCAAGAACGCCGAGGCTCAGGCGTCCGACGACGCTGCCGCCGAGGGAGCTGCCGAGGGCAGCGAGGAGGCTTCGACCCTGCCGGCCGACGAGCCCGCCGAGGGCGAGAACGCGACCGAGACCGAGGCTGAGGGCGAGCACGCCACCGAGGGCGAGGCGCACGACGAGTCCGCGGGCACCATCTCCGAGGACCCCTACTCCTGCGAGTTCCCGCCGGCCGCTCTGCCCGGTGCCGAGGAAGCTCACTGATGACCTACAAGCTCGTCCTTCTGCGTCACGGCGAGAGCGAGTGGAACGCGCTCAACCTGTCCACCGGCTGGGTCGACGTCGATCTCACCGACAAGGGCCGGGCCGAGGCCGTCAACGGCGGGAAGCTGCTCGCCGAGGCCGGGATCCTTCCCGACCTGGTCCACACGAGCCTGCTGCGCCGCGCGATCAACACCGCCAACATCGCCCTCGACACCGCCGATCGGCACTGGATCCCGGTGCGCCGCGACTGGCGCCTCAACGAGCGCCACTACGGCGCGCTCCAGGGCAAGAACAAGTCCGAGACGCTGAAGAAGTTCGGTGAGGAGCAGTTCCAGCTGTGGCGCCGTTCCTATGACGTACCGCCGCCGCCGATCGAGGCCGACTCCGAGTACTCCCAGGCCGGCGACCCGCGCTACGCCGACATCGAGGTGCCCGCCACCGAGTGCCTCAAGGACGTCGTCGCCCGGATGCTCCCCTACTGGGACTCGGCCATCGTGCCCGACCTGAAGACCGGTAAGACGGTCTTGGTCACCGCCCACGGCAACAGCCTGCGCGCGCTGGTCAAGCACCTCGACAACATCTCCGAGGCCGAGATCGCCAAGCTCAACATCCCGACGGGCCAGCCACTGGTCTACGAGCTCGACGAGTCGCTGAAGCCGGTCGTCACCGGCGGCACCTACCTCGACCCCGAGGCCGCGGCCGCAGCCGCTGAGGCAGTCGCCAACCAAGGCAAGCAGTAGCACCAACAATCCCGCCGAGTCATGACGAGCCGACTCGGCGGGATTTTCGGTCAGTACGAGCCGACTCGGCGGGTCAGGAGTCGGTAGGGGTCTCGCCGGTCACGACGAAGACGACCCGGTTGGCCACCGTGACGGCGTGGTCGGCGATGCGCTCGTAGTAGCGGCCCAGGAGAGCCACGTCGACGGCCGGCTCGACGCCGTGGGTCCAGTCCTGGCCCAGCAGCTCGGCGAAGGACTTGCGTCGCAGCTGGTCCATCTCGTCGTCGTCGGCGACCAGGTCCTGAGCGGCGGAGACATCGCGGGTGCGGAGGATCTCGCAGGTGCGCTCGACCATCTGCTGGGCGATCTCGGCCATCTTGGCGATGGTCGGCTGGGCCAGCTCGGGCACGGCCTTGTTCGGCGTACGCAGCCGGGCGATCTTGGCGACGTGGACGGAGAGGTCGCCCATCCGCTCGAGGTCGGAGATCATCCGCAGCGCGGCGACGACCACGCGCAGGTCGCCGGCGACCGGCGACTGGAGGCCGAGCAGCTCGAGGGCGTTCTCCTCGATGCGCTCGCGGGCGTCGTCGATCTCGACGTCCTTGTCGATCACCTGCTCGGCGAGGTCGTTGCGGGCCTCGAGGAGAGAGGTGGTGGCGTCGCGTACGGCCACCGACACCAGCTCACAAACACTGGTGAGATCGGTGAAGATGGCATCGAGGTCCTCATGGAAAGCAGCGCGCATGGGCCGATCCTAGACACACGACATGTACTGATCTTCATCCCGAGTGAACCGACGGTGAACGTTCGGCGCGGAGACGTCCAGAGGCGAAGTTTGGGTGTTTGATGGGCTTACCCTGATCGTGTGGACTCGACGACGCAGGCCTTTCTTGCTGCGCTCCTCGGCGCTGTCGTCGCCGGAGCGGCGGTGCTTGCGTGGGCGATGAGCGAACGTTCCCGCCGCCGGATCCCCGAGGTCGAGCCCCCGAAGGTTCCCTCCGAGGTGGCCGCGGTCCTCTCGGTCCTGCGCAGCAGCGCGGTCGTCGTCGACGAGCACGACACGGTGCTCAAGGCCAGCGCTCCGGCGTACGCCCTGGGTCTGGTGCGCGGCACCTCGCTGGTCTCGCCCGAGCTCTCCGAGCTCGTCCACGGTGTGCGCCGTGACGGCCAGATCCGCGAGACCGAGCTGGTGATCTCCCGGGCCAACGGCGCCTCGCGGCACGTCACCGCCCGGGTCGCTCCGCTCGGCACCCGCCTGGCCCTCGCCCTGGTTGAGGACCGCACCCGCGAGCGCCGAGTCGAGGCCGTACGCCGCGACTTCGTCGCCAACGTCAGCCACGAGCTCAAGACGCCGGTCGGCGCGATACGAGTGCTCGCCGACGCGGTCACCGAGGCCTCCGACGACCCCGAGGCCGTACGCCGCTTCTCCAACCGGATGATCACCGAGTCCGAGCGCCTGACCGCGCTCGTCCAGCAGATCATCGAGCTCTCCCGGCTCCAGGGCGACGAGCCCCTGGAGGCACCCATCGCGGTCGACGTCGACAAGGTCATCGCGGCCGCTGTCGACGCCTCGACGGTCGATGCCGATGCCAAGGGCATCAACGTGGTCAGCGCCGGCACGGCCGGGCTGCACGTCTTCGGCAACGACGAGCAGGTCTCGACCGCGGTCACCAACCTGGTCTCCAACGCGGTCGCCTACTCCGAACCGGGCTCGACCGTGACCGTCTCGACCCGCGCGACCGACGGCTCCGTCGAGATCTCCGTGGTCGATCAGGGCATCGGGATCCCGTCCACGGAGATCGACCGGATCTTCGAGCGCTTCTATCGCGTCGACCCGGCCCGCCACCGCTCCACCGGCGGCACCGGGCTCGGCCTGTCGATCGTCAAGCACGTCGCCGCTACGCATGGTGGCGAGGTCAAGGTCTGGTCGCAGGAGGGTCAGGGTTCGACCTTCACCCTCACCCTGCCCCAGCACCTACCAACTGCCGGGAAGTCCGGCACAAGCAAGGAGGAACGCCCGTGACCCGGGTACTCGTCGTCGAAGATGAAGCCAGCTACAGCGAGGCACTGTCCTACATGCTCCGCAAGGAGGGCTTCGAGGTCGCCGTCGCCGAGGACGGCACCGACGCTCTGAAGGAGTTCGACCGCAACGGGGCAGACATCGTGCTGCTCGATCTGATGCTTCCCGGCCTCTCCGGCACCGAGGTGTGCCGGCAGATCCGGGCCACCTCGTCGGTCCCGGTCATCATGGTGACCGCCAAGGACGACGAGGTCGACAAGGTCGTCGGCCTCGAGCTCGGCGCCGACGACTACGTCACCAAGCCCTACTCCCCGCGCGAGCTCGTCGCCCGGATCCGCGCCGTCCTCCGCCGAGGCACCGAGCCCGACGCGGCCCCGGCGACGCTCGAGGCCGGACCCGTCCGGATGGACGTGGAGCGCCACGTCGTGACCGTGGACGGCAACGAGCAGCGCCTGCCGCTCAAGGAGTTCGAGCTCCTGGAGATGTTCCTGCGCAACCCCGGCCGCGTCCTCACCCGCGGCCAGCTCATCGACCGCGTCTGGGGCTCCGACTACGTCGGCGACACCAAGACCCTCGACGTACACGTCAAGCGCCTGCGCGCCAAGCTCGAGCCGGACCCGTCCGAGCCGAAGTTCCTGGTCACGGTCCGGGGCCTGGGCTACAAGCTCGACCTCTGAGGCTGTTCCTTCGTCAAGGTATGCAGCCGAAGGCTCACTCCCCCAGCGGAGCTCCGCTGGGGATGTGTTCCTCGGTCGGCACACCTTGACGAAGGACCGCACCGCGCGGCATGACGAGCGACATCAGCGCGGCGGCGGCGCACAGGGCGCCGGCTGCGTACCAGACCAGGTCGTAGGACCCGGTGACATCGCGTACGACGCCGCCGACCCAGGCGACCAGACCGGCTCCGACCTGGTGGGAGGCGAGGACCCAGCCGAAGACGATCGGGGCGTCCTCGGGCCAGATCTCCCGGCACAGCGCGAGCGTGGGTGGCACGGTGGCGACCCAGTCGAGGCCGTAGAAGACGATGAAGAACACCATCGGCAGGTGCACCTCGGACGAGAGCAGCATCGGTAGGAAGATCAGCGAGATCCCGCGCAGCGAGTAGTAGATGCCGAGCAGCACCACTGGGTTGAAGCGGTCGGTGAGCCAGCCGGAGAAGATCGTCCCGGCGACGTCGAAGATCCCGATCACGGCGAGCAGCGAGGCGGCCGCGACCGGGGCCATCCCGTGGTCGTGCGCGGCGGGCACGAAGTGGGTCCTGATCAGGCCGTTCGTGGTGATCCCGCAGATCGCGAAGGCACCGGCGAGAAGCCAGAAGGCCTTGGTACGCATCGCCATCCCGAGCACGCGCACGGTCCGTAGCGCGGCGCCGGTCGCGGGCGCAGGGCGCGGCACGATCTTCGAGGCACCGTAGGGCGCCAGACCGATGTCCGCCGGGTAGTCCCGGAGCAGCAGCAACACGAACGGGATCACGGCGGCGGCGACCAGGGCGATGGTCACCGAGGCGGCCCACCAGCCGAGCTCCCCGATCAGCACCGCCAGCACCGGCAGGAAGATCAGCTGTCCCGAGGCGCCGCCGGCGGTCAGCAGACCGCTGACCAGGCCCTGTCGCTGGTCGAACCAGCGGGTGGTGATCGTCGCGCCGAAGGCGAGCGCCATGCAGCCGCTGCCGCCGCCGACGAGTACGCCCCAGCCGAGGACGAACTGCCACGACTGGCTCATCCAGACGGTGCCGAGCGAGCCGAGGGTGATCATGGTGAGCGCGACGGCGACCACCGGACGGATCCCGAAGCGGTCCATCAGTGCGGCGGCGAACGGCGCGGTCAGGCCGTAGAGCGCGAGCTGCAGCGTGATCCCGACGCCGATCGTGCCGCGCGACCAGCCGAACTCCTCGTGCAGCGGACCGACCAGGAGGCCCGGTGCCGCGGTGAAGGCGGCGGCACCGACGATGGTCACGAAGGCGACGGCGGCGACCCACCAGGCGGGGTGGATCCGAGGACGGCGCGAGGCCGTGCGGTCGGCAGGCGGCGGGGTCGTCGTCTGGGGCATGGTGATGATCCTCTTCGGTGCGTGTCCGGACGGACAGTGGCTTGATTGACATCTATCGATAAGATCCAGCCATGGGTGACGTACGGGTCCCTTCTCCGCACCGGGTCGCGGTGCTGATCCAGGACGGGTTCATCCCGTTCGAGATCGGCATCCCGCACCGGATCTTCGGCAGGGCCCGCGACAGCGAGGACCGACTGCTCTACGAGGTCGTCACCTGCACCACCGGCGGCCCCGGACCGGTGCAGTCGGACTCGGACGTGGTCGTCCTCGCGCCGCACGGCCCCGAGGCGCTCGCGGACGCGGACACCGTGGTGATCCCGAAGTTCGGCCTCGACTACCCGACGGTCTCGGACGGAGTGTTGTCGGCGCCGTTGAAGGAGGCGCTCGACCTGATCCGCCCCGGGACCCGGATCATGTCGATCTGCACCGGCGCCTTCGCGCTCGCCGCCGCAGGTCTCTTGGACGGCCGGCCGGCTACCACCCACTGGTCGCACACCGACGACTTCCGGGCCCTGTTTCCGCAGGTCAAGCTGGACCCTGACGTACTCTTCGTCGACGACGGCGACATCCTCACCTCCGCCGGCGTGGCCTCCGGTCTGGACCTCTGCCTGCATGTCGTACGCAGCGACCACGGCGCCGCGGTCGCCAACCGCGTCGCCCGCGTGACGGTCGTACCTCCCCACCGCGACGGCGGACAGGCGCAGTTCATCCGGCACCACGCACCTGCCCCCGACGACACCGGCATCTCGGCCGCGACCGCCTGGGCCCTCGCTCACCTCGACCAGCCGCTCAGCCTGGAGGCGATGGCGGCCCAGGTCTCGATGTCCGTACGCACCTTCACCAGGCGCTTCCGCGACGAGACCGGCGACTCCCCCGGCCGCTGGCTGCAGCGCCAGCGCATCGAGCTCGCCCGCACCCTCCTGGAGACCACCGACCTCTCGATGGAGCAGGTCGCCGCCCGCTGCGGCCTCAACACCGCCCAGTCCCTCCGCCTCCACTTCCACACCGCGCTCGGCATCACCCCCACCGCGTACCGCCGCACCTTCCGCGGCTGACCCCCCAGCCGAGGCGTCACCCCGGTCGCCCGAGGCGTCGCTCCGGTCGGTCGAACGGGCAGCGCCGTGGCCTCTCGGCCGACGCGGCTGACGCCTCGGCCGACGCCAGTGACGCCTCGGCTGGGGCTAGATGGCGGGATGTCGAACATCGATGGCTGTTATCCGCTCGCGCGCCAGGGCGCGGGTCTTTACCCTTTTATCGTGACGACGACGATTAGCCCCGCGCCCGCTGAGACCACGCCGATCTGGAAGCCACTCGTTGCTTGCGGGATCACGCTGGTCCTGTGGGCATCGGCGTTCGTGGGGATCCGTCACCTGGGCGACACCGTCCCTCCGGGAAGCCTGTCGCTGGGCCGGCTCGTGGTGATGGTGGCGGCGCTCGGCGCTTACCTCGCGCTGAAGGGCGGGTTCCGGCTACCGACCCGGAAGGAATGGCCGCTGATCGCGCTGGGCGGTGCGTCGTGGCTGGGGATCTACAACCTGGCGCTCAACGAGTCCGAGCGTCGGATCGACGCGGCGACGGCGGCGCTGATCGTGCAGGTCGGCCCGATCGTGGTGGCCCTGCTGGCGGGCCTCGTGCTCAAGGAGACGATCCACAAGTGGATCCTGATCGGCACCGGCGTCGGTTTCGCAGGCGTCGTCGTCATCGGCCGCGCCTCGGCCAACGGTGACACCGGCGACTGGATCGGCGTCGCCCTCTCGGTCGTCGCGGCACTCACCTTCGCGGTCGGTGTCCTCACCCAGAAGAAGCTGCTGCCGACGATGAGCGCGCTGCTGCTGACGTTCTGGTACGCCATCGCCGGGCTCGTCATCTGCCTGCCCTGGTCGTTCGAGCTGGCCACCACGCTCCCCGACATCAGCGTCGGCAACATCGGCTGGATCGTCTACCTCGGCCTCTTCCCGAGCGCTCTGGCCTTCGTGACCTGGGCTTACGCCCTTTCCCACTCCGATGCCGGCAAGTTCGCGCAGTCGACGTTCCTGGTGCCGTTCATCACCGCTTTGATGGCGTGGCTGGTGCTCGACGAGGTGCCGCCGGCGCTCGCCTTCATCGGTGGGGCGATGTGCATCGCGGGTGTGCTGATCACCCGGCGCCAGCCGCGCTAGTCCTTCGGGTCTTCCTCACGCTCCAGCCAGCCCCGGAACGCCTCGAGATTGGCGGTCGACTCGCCGCGCAGCTTGCGCCACTCCCACTCCTTGCGGATCGAGGAGGCGAAGCCGAGCTCGAGGATGGTGTTGAAGGACTCGTCCGCGTACGTCAAGACCGAGCCGAGCAGCCGGTCGAGCTCGCCCGGTTCGACCATCGCGAGCGGCAGTCGGCCGTCGAGGTAGATGTCGCCGAGCCGGTCCAGACCGAACGAGACCCCGTAGAGCCGCAGGTTGCGCTCGAGCAGCCAGCGGTAGACGGTCTCGTGGTTCTCGTCGGGACGGCGACAGACGAAGGCATGGACGCCGAGGGCGTGCTGCCCCAGGTCGAGCCGGACCGGCGTCTGCAGCTTGCGCTCACCCGGGAGCGAGAACGAGAAGACCACCTCGCCACCCGGCTGGGACGTCTCGTCCCAGGTCAGGTCGTTGGACTTCAGCCAGCCGCGTACGACCTCTTCGTGGTCGGTCCGCGCATCTACGGTCATGCCGTCAGCTCCTCACGCATCAGCATCTTGGCCTCTTCATAGACCTCGAGCGTATTGCGTGCGGTGAGATCCCAGGAGAAGTCCTGGGCGTGTTCGCGGGCTCCGTCGGCCAGGGCGGACCAGCGCGAGTGGGAGGCGATGGCGTTGGTGAGCGCGTCGGCCCACTGCGCCGGGTCGTGCCCGTCGACCAGGAGACCGCTGCGGCCGTGGCGCACGGCGGTGGTCAGGCCGCCGACCGCGGCGGCGACGACGGGCGTGCCACAGGCCTGGGCCTCGACGGCGACCAGGCCGAACGACTCGTTGTAGGAGGGGACGGCGACGACGGAGGCGGCGGAGTACCAGAGCGCGAGCTGGTCCTGGCGTACCGGCGGGACGAACCGGACCACGTCGGATATCCCCAGCTCAGCGGCGAGATCGACCAGCACGGTCGGGTGCTCCAGACCGGAGCCGGAGGGACCGCCGACGATCGGTACGACGAGGTTGCGGCGCAGCGACGGGTCACGCGCGAGCATGACCGCGGCCGCCCGCAGGAGTACGTCGGGAGCTTTGAGCGGCTGGATGCGACCGGCGAAGAGGAGCACGTGAGCCCGGGCCGGGAGCCCGAGCGCGGCACGCGCCGCAGCCCGCCCACGCGGACGGAAGACCCGCAGGTCGACGCCAGGATGCACGACGGCGACACGACCTGGCTCCGCGTCGTACATGTTGATCAGCTGCTTGGCCTCGAGGTCGGTGTTGGCGATCAGCATGTCGGCCGCGCCGACGACCTGCTCCTCCCCGATCACGCGGGCCTCGGGCTCGGGACAGTCGCCCTCGGCGAGCGCCTCGTTCTTGACCTTCGCCATCGTGTGCATCGAGTGGACCAGCGGCACGCCCCAGCGGTCGCGGGAGAGCGCCCCGACCTGACCCGAGAGCCAGTAGTGGGAGTGCACGGCGTCGAAGTAGCCCGGCGGGTTGGACGCCTCCGCGCGGAGCACCTCACGCGCGAACGTGCACAGCTGCCCCGGAAGGTCACCCTTGGCCAGCCCCTCGAACGGACCGGCGTGGACGTGGTGGACAGCGACCCCGTCGTACGCCTCCACGACCTGCGGCAGGCGCGAGGACGTCGCGCGCGTGAAGATGTCGACCGCGATGCCCTGGGTGGCCAGCCGCCGGGAGAGCTCGAGCACGTAGACGTTCATGCCGCCGGCGTCACCGGTGCCGGGCTGGTCGAGCGGAGAGGTGTGCAGACTGACCATCGCTACGCGGTGGATCATTCCTGCCCCTTTGTGTATATGCCTGTGGTCCCGTCTCTCAACACGCGGATCCCGCTCATCATTCCCGGCCGCGTGAACCCGCGTGAATCGTCTTCGATCGTGGGACCCGGTGGGCAAAGTCGAGCGAGCGACGAGAGAATGACTCCATGTCGTCCAAGAATGCTGTCGTCACCGGCGCCTCGAGCGGGATCGGCGCGGCCACCGCCCGCCAGCTCGCCAAGGAGGGCTACCACGTCTTCCTCGCCGCTCGCCGGGCCGACCGGATCGAAGCACTGGCCGAGGAGATCGGCGGCACCGCGATCGCGACCGACGTCACCTCCGACGACTCCGTCGCCGCGCTCGTCGAGGCGGTCGGCGACCGTCTCGACCTGCTGGTCAACAACGCCGGCGGCGCCTTCGGTGTGGACAAGGTGGCCGAGGCCGACCTGACCAAGTGGCAGGCGATGTTCGAGGTCAACGTGATCGGCCTGACCCGCGTGACCAAGGCGCTGCTGCCTGCGCTGGTCGCCTCGGGAGCGGGCGCGGTCATCAACGTCGGCTCGATCGCCGGCCGGCGCGCCTACGAGGGCGGCGCGGGCTACAACGCGGCCAAGTTCGGCACCCGCGCGGTCACCGAGGCGCTGCGCCTGGAGATCGTCGACAAGCCGGTGCGGATCATGGAGATCGCCCCGGGCATGGTCCAGACCGAGGAGTTCTCGCTCGTACGTCTCGGGGGCGACCAGGCAGCGGCGGACGCCGTCTACCAGGGCGTCGCCGAGCCGCTGGTGGCCGAGGACGTCGCCGACGCCATCGTGTGGATGGCGACCCGTCCGGCTCACGTCAACATCGACGAGTTGGTCATCAAGCCGCGCGCCCAGGCCGCCCCGCACAAGGTGCACCGAGAGGGCTGACCGATATCTGCCCTGGTCAGGGGCGCCGAGGATTCCATACGCAGCCTCCGACGGTGTCACACTCGATGACGTGCAGACGATCGGACTCATCGGCGGCATGAGCTGGGAAAGCACCGCCGCTTACTACGAGGGACTCAACAAGGGTGTCCAGGAGCGGCTGGGCGGTCTCCACTCCGCCAAGATCGTGCTGGCCTCCGTCGACCTGGCCGAGCTGACGGCACTGCAGGAGAAGGAGTCCTGGGACCAGGTCGCCGAGATCCTGATCGCCGCGGCCCGCAGCGTGGTGGCCGGCGGCGCCGACTTCATCCTGCTGTGCACCACCACCTTCCACAAGGTCTACGACGAGGTGGCGGCCGCCGTCGACGTACCCGTGCTGCACCTGGCCGATGAGCTCGCCGCGAAGGCCAAGGAGCTCGGCATCACCAAGGCCGGCTTCCTCGCCTCCCGCTACACCGTGGAGAACGACTTCTTCGCCCAGCGCATCTCCGACCATGGCGTCGACGTGAACCTGCCCGACACCCTCCACGTGGAGATGCTCGACTCGATCATCTACGAGGAGCTGATCCACCGGAACGTCGTGTCCGGCTCGCGCAAGCGGGTCCTCGAGGTCGTCCACGAGCTGTGGGACGCGGGTGCCGACGGCGTCATCCTCGGCGCCTCCGAGCTCAGCCTCCTGGTGCGGCCTAGCGACGTCGACGTACCGATCCTCGACGCCATCACCGTGCACGTCGAGGCCGCGCTCGACCGCGCCCTCCCCTAACTCTCGAGCAGCTCGTTGGCGACGGCGCGCAGCTCAGGGCTCATGTCGCCCTCGTGCACGACGACGGTCCGGCCGTCGACCTCGAACTCGTAGATGTAGCGGTCGGCGCCCTTCGGTTTCGAAGGAGCGGCCCCGCCGGCGACCAGGTTGCGCAGGGCGGTCACGTGGGCGGCCGACGGGGCGAGCTCCGCGACCCCCTCCTTGGTACGTCCCAGGAACCCGCCGCTGCGGCGCACCTTCACCACGGTCGGCGCCTCGCCGTCGGGCGCGGGCGTCCCGGACGCCGGGGTGACACCGACCTCGGACCACGCGGTGGTGACCGCCTCGGCCTGGTCGCCGGCCTCGGCGATGGTGGCTGCGGCGAACCCGGCGAAGTCGGTGTCGGTGGTGACGGCGCCGTTGGTCAGCGCGGCGTACCAGATCTTGCCGGCACCGTCCCAGGAGTTGCCGCCGATCGCCTTGGCGGCGAGGGCGAAGGCGCGGTTGGGGATGCCGGAGTTGATGTGGACGCCACCGTTGTCGTCGGTGCCGTCGTAGATGTCGTCCATGTGGGCCGGCTGCGGGTCCTTGCCCAGGGTCGGGTCGTCGTAGGCGGTCCCGGGCTCGAGCATGTGCCGCAGTCCGACGCCGTGGACCGTCTCGGTGAAGAGGCCCTCGCCGATGATCCAGTCGGCGTCGTCGGCGCTCTGGCCGAGGAGACGCTGCTTGAGGCAGGAGCCGAACACGTCCGACATCGACTCGTTGAGCGCGCCGGGCTGGCCCTGATAGACGAGCCCGGCGGTGTGCTCGGTGACCGCGTGGGAGAGCTCGTGGCCGATCACGTCGACGGCCTTGGTGAACCGCTGGAAGATCTCGCCGTCGCCGTCGCCGAAGACCAGCTGGGTGCCGTCCCAGAAGGCGTTGGCGTAGTCGCGGTCGTAGTGGACCGTCATCACGACCTCGATGCCCTGGCCGTCGTAGGAGTCGCGGCCGTAGACCTCCTCGAAGAGCGCCAGCGAGCCGGTGATGCCGGTCGCCGCCTCGTCGACGCTCTCGTCGCCCGACTCCGGGTCCCCCGCGGCGCGGATCTTCTCCCCGGGCAGGTCGGTGCCGTTGTTCGCGGTGTAGACCGTCCAGTCCCCGGCCTCGGCGGTGGCCTCGCCGGCTTCGGGGGCGGGGATCTGGGCGAGAACCCTGGTCAGGTGCTCGGCGCGGGCGACTCGAAACGCGTTGTCCTGGTCGAGGCGACCGGCGTTGAGCCGCTGCATGAGATACGGGGGCACGATCTGGCAGACGTGTTTCCGAGAAGTCATGGGCCTCAGCCAACCGTCATCTCCGGATGCGGGTCAAGCAGGTCACGGCGGATAAGATCAGACGTCCCGTCCCGCGCCAGAAATCGAGCCGCTTCGCACATGTCCGAGATCCTCAAGGCCAATCTCCGCAACGTCGCCATCGTTGCGCACGTCGACCACGGCAAGACCACGCTGGTCGACGCCATGCTGCGTCAGGCAGGCACCTTCACCGAGCACGAGGCCGAATCGGTCGCCGACCGGGTCATGGACTCCGGTGAGCTCGAGCGCGAGAAGGGCATCACCATCCTCGCGAAGAACACCGCCATCCACTACTCCGGGCCGAGCGCGCCCGAGGGGATGACGATCAACATCATCGACACCCCCGGCCACGCCGACTTCGGTGGTGAGGTCGAGCGCGGCCTGTCGATGGTCGACGGGATCGTGCTGCTGGTGGACGCCTCCGAGGGCCCGCTCCCCCAGACCCGGTTCGTGCTGCGCAAGGCGCTCAACGCCGACATGCCGGTCGTGCTGGTGGTCAACAAGGTCGACCGCCCCGACGCGCGCATCGAGGAGGTCGTCGACGAGACGTACGAGCTCTTCATGGACCTGCTCGACGACTCCCACAGCCAGGACGCGCTCGACTTCCCGGTGATCTACGCCTCGGGCAAGGCCGGCGTCGCGTCGCTCGAGCAGCCCGGCAACGGCGAGCTGCCCGACTCCAAGGACCTGGAGCCGCTGTTCCAGACGATCATGGACACCATCCCGGCTCCGACGTACGTCGAGGGCGCGCCCCTCCAGGCCCACGTCACCAACCTCGACGCGAGCCCGTTCCTCGGCCGCCTCGCGCTGGTCCGCATCCACCAGGGCACCCTGAAGAAGGGCCAGAACGTTGCCTGGATGCGCCGTGACGGCGAGGTCAAGAACGTACGCATCACCGAGCTGCTCATCACCGAGGGCCTCGAGCGCAAGCCCGGCGATGTCGCCGGCCCCGGTGACATCGTCGCCATCGCCGGCATCCCGGAGATCACCATCGGCGAGACGCTCGCCGACCCGGAGAACCCGGTCGCGCTGCCGCTCATCCACGTCGACGAGCCGGCGATCTCGATGACCATCGGCACCAACACCTCGCCGCTGGTCGGCAAGGTCAAGGGTTCGAAGGTCACCGCGCGTCTGGTCAAGGACCGCCTCGACTCCGAACTCATCGGCAACGTGTCGCTGAAGATCCTCAACACCGAGCGTCCCGACGCCTGGGAGGTCCAGGGCCGCGGCGAGCTGGCGCTGGCGATCCTGGTCGAGCAGATGCGACGCGAGGGCTACGAGCTGACCGTCGGCAAGCCGCAGGTGGTCACCAGGGAGGTCGACGGCAAGGTCCACGAGCCGTTCGAGCGCCTGACGATCGACGCCCCGGAGGAGTTCCTCGGCACGATCACCGAGCTGCTCGCCAACCGCAAGGGCCGCATGGAGGGCATGACCAACCACGGCACCGGCTGGGTCCGCATGGAGTTCATCGTGCCGGCGCGTGGCCTGATCGGCTTCCGCACCGAGTTCCTCACCGAGACCCGCGGCACCGGCATCGCCCACCACATCTCCGAGGGCTACGACCGCTGGGCCGGGGAGATCCGCTCGCGCAACAACGGCTCGCTCGTCGCCGACCGGTCCGGCGCGGCCACGGCTTACGCCATGACCTCGCTGCAGGAGCGCGGTGTCATGTTCGTCGAGCCGACCACCGAGGTCTACGAGGGCATGATCGTCGGCGAGAACTCCCGCCAGGACGACATGGACGTCAACATCACCAAGGAGAAGCAGCAGACCAACGTCCGCTCCGCCACCTCCGACAACTTCGAGAAGCTCATCCCGCCGAAGAAGCTCTCGCTCGAGCAGTGCCTGGAGTTCTGCCGCGAGGACGAGTGCGTCGAGGTCACCCCCGACATGGTCCGCATCCGCAAGGTCGTCCTCGACCAGAACGACCGCGGCAAGATCGCGAGCCGGGCGCGCAAGGCCAACAAGTCCTGACCGGCTTTCGTGACGGCCGCCGACCCTCGTGGGTCGGCGGCCGTTCTCGTCGTCGGCTGCCTGCGACACTTCGACCATGACCCTCACGACCACCGCCTCGCTGATCGGCTCGGCCTATGCGGAAGGCCGCGGCGTCGCCGCCTTCAACGCGATCAATCTGGAGACCGTCGAGGCGATCGCCACCGGAGCCGAGTCCGCGAACCGGCCGGTCATCGTGCAGATCAGCGAGAACGCGGTGCGCTACCACGGCGGCCTGGCTCCCCTGGCCCATGCCGCGATCGCGGTCGCGTCCGGCTCGACGATGCCGATCTCGCTCCACCTGGACCACGCGACCGACGAGCGCCTGGTCGGGATCGCGGTCGACCTCGGCTTCTCGTCGGTGATGTACGACGCCTCCCAGCTCCCTTACGAGGACAACCTCACCCGTACCGCCGCCGTCGCCCGCCGCTGCCACGACCGCGGCGCCCACCTCGAGGCCGAACTCGGCGAGGTCGGCGGCAAGAACGGGGTCCACGCTCAGGGCGTACGCACCGACCCGGCCGAGGCGGCCGCGTTCGTCGCCAGCACCGGCGTCGACGCCCTCGCCGTCGCGGTCGGCTCGAGCCACAAGATGACCACCCGCGACGCGGCCCTGGATGAGGCGCTGATCGCAGCAATCCGCCGCGCCGTCGACGTCCCGCTGGTCCTGCACGGCTCCTCCGGCGTGAGCGACGACGGGCTCCGAACCGCCATCGCCGCCGGGATGACGAAGATCAACGTCGCCACCCAGCTCAACAAGGCCTTCACGGCCGCGGTCCGCGAGACCCTCGAAGCCGACCCGGCCCTGGTCGACCAGCGCCGCTACCTCAGTGCCGGCCGCGACGCGATGGCCGCCGAGACCGCCCGGCTGCTCACCGTCATCTCGGGCTGAGCGACGCCTCCGGTTTCCCCAGTTTGGTGGAAGCGCTCCCACACACGCGAAATCGTTACCAGCGGGCTACTTGACAGAGCGGTGTGAGCACACTCACACTCTCGGTAGTCCCGAGAGTGGAAGCGCTCTCACTCCCCACACAGACGTGCAGGAGCACCCCGTGTCCAAGATCTCCAAGTCCTGGCGCCGCGGCCTAGCCGCCGGCGCGGTCGCCACTCTCGTCGCTGGCCTCGTCGGGGCCTGCGGCGGCAGCGACGACACCGGCGAGCAGGCCAAGCTCGGCAAGGACGACACCCTGACCATCACGACCTTCAGCGAGTTCGGCTACGGCGACCTCATCGAGCAGTGGAACGCCGACCCTGAGCGCCCCTTCAAGGTCAAGCAGACCGTCGTTGCCGAGTGGGACACCTGGAAGCAGAGCCTCACCACCGGCCTGCAGTCGGGCGAGGGTCTCACCGACATCGTCGGCATCGAGGGCGACATGATGCCCGCGCTCGTCGCCGAGGGCGCCTCCGAGCAGTTCGTCGACCTCACCGACGAGGAGCTCGACAGCCGCTGGATGGAGTCGAAGTACCTCGAGGGCCAGACCGCCGACGGCAAGCAGATCGGCTATCCGACCGACGCCGGCCCCGAGGCGTTCTGCTACCGCGCCGACCTCTTCAAGAAGGCCGGCCTCCCGAGCGACCGCGAGTCCGTGAAGGAGCTCTTCGCGGACTGGGACACCTACTTCGCCACCGGCGAGCAGTTCAAGAAGAAGATGCCGAACACGGCCTGGTACGACTCCAGCGGCGCGATCGCCCAGGCGATGCTCAACCAGGTCGAGTACCCCTTCCAGACCAAGGACCAGACGATCGAGGTGGACAACCCGGAGCTCCGGGAGGTCTATGACACGGTCTCGCAGTACGCCCCCACCCAGTCGACGAAGGTCGAGCAGTGGGGCGAGGACTGGACGGCCAACTTCACCAACGACGGCTTCGCCACCATCCCCTGCCCCGGCTGGATGTTCGCCAACATCAAGGACTCCGCGCCCGAGGTGAAGGGCTGGGACATCGTCGACGCCTTCCCGGGCGGCGGCGGCAACTGGGGTGGCTCCTACCTCGCCGTCCCGGCGCAGTCGGAGCACCAGGACGAGGCCAAGGAGTTCGCCAACTACCTGACCACCGCCGAGTCCCAGGTGGCCGCGTCGAAGGTGGCCGGCAACTTCCCGGCCAACCTGGAGGCGCAGACGGTCCTGGCCGACGAGAACGCCACCGACCCCTACTTCAACGACGCCCCCACCTCGCAGATCCTCGCCAACCGTGCGGAGGCCGTGCCGGCGGGTGTCCCGTTCAAGGGTGACAAGTACTCCGACATCCTGGGCCTCTTCCAGCAGGCGATCCGACGTGTTGACGAGGGCACCGACCCCGAGAAGTCGTGGGCGACCTTCGTCGAGGGCGTCGAAGGAATGTCCTGATCCATGCCGACCACCACCTCTGCCCCGGTCGAGAACGCCACCCCAGCGCCCTCGACCGGGGCAGCACCCCGCCGCCAGGCGTGGCGTAACCGGCTCTCCCGGTGGGACTTCAAGTTCTCGCCCTACCTGTACGTCGCGCCGTTCTTCCTGGTGTTCCTGCTCATCGGGCTCTACCCGATGCTCTACACCGGCTACCTGTCCTTCTTCTCCTGGCCCGCCTACGGCTCCGAGGTCGGCCCGTGGGTCGGCTGGGACAACTACGCCCACGTTCTCGGTGACTCGGTCTTCCGCAAGGCCTTCTGGAACACCATCGGGATCTTCCTGCTCTCCTCGGTGCCGCAGATCATGGTGGCGACGATCCTCGCCGCCCTGCTCGACACCCGGCTCCGGGGCCGCACCCTGTGGCGGATGAGCATCCTGCTGCCCTTCGTGGTCGCTCCTGCGGCGTCCGCGATGATCTTCGGCGCGATCTTCGCCGACGGCACGGGCCTGATCAACCAGACGCTCGACGGCTTCGGCTTCGACAAGGTGCCGTGGCACGCCGACCGGTTCGCGAGCTGGACCGCGATCGCGACCATGGTCAACTGGCGCTGGACGGGCTACAACGCGCTGATCATCCTCGCCGCCATGCAGGCGATCCCGCGGGATCTCTACGAGGCGGCCGAGATCGACGGCGCCTCCAAGGTGAAGCAGTTCTTCCACGTCACGCTGCCCTCGATCCGGCCGACGATGATCTTCGTCATCGTCACCTCGACCATCGGTGGCCTGCAGATCTTCACCGAGCCCCGGATCTTCGACACCAACCTGCGCTTCCAGGGTGGCTCCGACTTCCAGTACACGACCTTGACGATGTACGTCTTCAACACCGCCCAGACCACGACCAACCCCTATCCACGTGCGGCCGCCGCCGCCTGGGTGCTGTTCCTGATCATCGTGGGGATCGCCCTGGTCAACTTCCTGGTCACCCGGGCCGTACAACGGAGGAACCTCAGATGAGTAGACGTCCCGGATTCCTCGTTTACGGCCTGCTCGCGGCATTCCTGCTGGGCTCGGCGTTCCCGCTGTACTGGTCGTTCGTCATCGGCTCGGTCACCCGGCACCGGGCGATCCAGTCGCCTCCGCCGCTGGTCCCGGGAGGGCACTTCTTCGAGAACGCCGCCCGCGTCTTCGACCGGATCGACTTCTGGTCGGCGCTGCTCAACTCGATCATCATCTCCGGGATCTCGGCAGCCTCGGTCGTGCTCTTCTCGACCCTGGCCGGCTACTCCTTCGCCAAGCTCCGCTTCCGCGGTTCCAACGCGGGGATGATCTTCGTCGTCGCCACCCTGGCGGTGCCGACCCAGCTGGCCCTGGTGCCGATGCTCAAGCAGTTCTCCAACCTCGGCCTGACCGGCACCCACGCCGCCGTGATCCTGCCGTGGGTGGTGACCGCGTTCGGTGTCTTCTTCATGAGGCAGTACCTCGTCGACGCGATCCCCGACGAGCTCATCGACGCTGCCCGCGTCGACGGCGCGTCCATGATCCGTACGTTCTGGACCGTCGCCATCCCGGCAGCGAGACCCGCGATGGCGATCCTCGGCCTGTTCACCTTCATGCAGGTGTGGACCGACTTCATGTGGCCGCTGATCGTGCTGCAGGGCTCCGACGTACAGACCCTGCAGACCGCGCTGGACGCGCTCAAGGTCGCGCCCGGACAGGGGCACGCCGACATGGCGCTGGTCCAGGCCGGAACGATCCTCGCGACCGTGCCCCTACTTCTGTTGTTCATCGCCACCGGCCGCCACCTGGTGTCCGGCATCATGCAAGGAGCCGTCAAGGGATGAATCTCTCGACAAACCCCGCCCGCGCCGAGCGTACGTTTCCCCAGGACTTCCTCTGGGGTGCGGCGACGGCTTCCTACCAGATCGAGGGAGCCATCGACGAGGACGGACGTACGCCCAGCAACTGGGACACCTTCACCAAGGTGCCGGGGGCGATCCTCAACGGCGACACCGGTGAGGTGGCCTGCGACCACTACCACCGGGTGCCCGAGGACGTCGCGCTGATGAAGCGCCTCAACCTGGCTTCGTACCGGTTCTCGACGGCGTGGCCGCGGATCCGTCCCGACGGCGGGAAGGTCAACCAGGCGGGGCTCGACTTCTACAGCCGTCTCGTCGACGAGCTGCTCGAGGCCGAGATCGCGCCGTGGATCACGCTCTACCACTGGGACCTGCCGCAGGCGCTGGAGGACCAGGGCGGCTGGACCAGCCGTGACACCGCCTACCGGTTCGTGGAGTACTCCACGACCGTCTACGACGCGCTCTCCGACCGCGTCGACAACTGGACGACGCTGAACGAGCCGTGGTGCTCGGCGTTCCTCGGCTACTCCGGTGGCCAGCACGCGCCGGGTCGCCAGGAGGGCGTGGCCGGCATCGTCGCGGCCCACCACCTCATGCTCGGGCACGGCCTCGTGGTCAACGAGCTGCGCAGCCGCGGCGCGACGCCGGAGAACGGGAAGTCCCTCGGCATCACCCTCAACCCGACGGTCGTCGACCCCTACGACGCCGACCGTCCCGAGGACGTCGACATGACCCGGCGGATCGACGGTCTGCACAACCGGGTGTTCCTCGACCCGCTGTTCCGGGGCAAGTACGCCGACGACCTGGCCGCGGACACCGAGGGCCTGACCTTCCAGGGCCGTCCGTGGCAGGACTGGGTGCTCGAGGGCGACCTGGAGGTCATCTCCGCGCCGCTCGACGTGCTCGGGGTCAACTTCTACTTCGGCAACGCCATCGCGGCGGAGCCGTTCGAGATCGACCCCGACCAGGTGCTGGGCAGTCGGCTCGTGCACTCCGACCTGCCGCGGAGTAACCCCTACCCCGGCGCCGAGTTCGTCACTCCGCGCACGGGCCGCGCCACGACCGCCCGTGACTGGGAGATCGACCCGGTCTGGCTGACCCGGCTGCTGACCCGGCTCAGCGGTGAGTACGGTGCCCCGCCCATCTACATCACCGAGAACGGGGCCTACTACGATGATGTCGTGGAGGATGGCGCCGTGCACGACACCGCCCGCCTCGACTACATCGACACGCACCTGCGCGCGACCCTCGATGCGATGGAGCAGGGTGCGGACGTACGCGGCTACTTCGCCTGGTCGATGCTCGACAACTTCGAGTGGAGCTACGGCTACGCACACCGGTTCGGGATCGTGCACGTGGACTTCGAGACCCAGGTGCGTACGCCGAAGGACAGCGGACTCTGGTTCGCCGATGTCGCCGCCCACAACCGAGTGCCGGCACGCTGATGTCGCTGCGCGCATGAGCTCGGCAACACTCGACGATGTCGCCCGGCTGGCTGGTGTCAGCCGGGCGACCGCGTCGCGCGCGATCAACGGTGGCTCGCGCGTCTCCGCGAAGGCCGCCGAGGCCGTCGCCGTGGCCGTCGCCACCCTCGGCTACACCCCCAACCCGGCGGCGCGATCGCTGGTGACCCGGCGTACCGACTCGGTCGCCATGGTCATCCCCGAGGCCGACGAGCGGGTCTTCGCCGACCCGTTCTTCGCCCGTACGCTGCGCATCGTCACCCGGGCCCTCTCCTCCCGCGACCTGCAGGTGGTCCTCCTGATCGCGCGGCCGGGCGAGGAGGAGGACCGGATGCTGCGCTACCTGCGTGGTGGTCACATCGACGGCGCCATCGTCGTCTCCTCGCACCGCAGCGACCTGCTCGCCGACCACGTCGCCGACCTCGGTCTGCCGGCGGCCTTCGTGGGCCGCCCGTGGACCGGGGCCTACCGGGTCTCCTACGCCGACACCGACAACTTCGCCGGCGCCCGGGAGGTCACCCAGGTGCTCATCGACCGCGGCTGCCGCCGGATCGGCACCATCACCGGCCCGGCCGACATGAGCGCGGGCGCCGACCGGGTCGCCGGCTGGCGGGCCGCCCTGGACGCTGCCGGGCTCGCCGCCGACGCGGTCGTCGAGGGCGACTTCACCGAGGACGGCGGCGAGGCCGCCTGCGAGATCCTGCTGGGCAGCCATCCGGACATCGACGGCCTCATGGTCGCCTCCGACCTGATGGCCGCGGGTGCGCTCCGCACCCTCGGCCGAGCCGGCCGCCGCGTCCCCGACGACATCGCGGTCGTCGGCTACGACGACCTCGGCATCGCCGAGCGCACCACTCCCCCGCTCACGACGGTCAAGAACCCGATAGGCGACATGGCCGAGGAGGCCGCCCGGCTCCTCCTCGCCCAGCTCGACGGCACCACCACCATCCCGCGGCGCGTCGTCTTCGCGCCCGAGCTGGTGCGGCGTACGTCTGCGTGATCTGACGCGCCACCCGTCCGCCCGCATATCGGAGTGCGGACGCGACCCGGGCGTGCCTGCCGCAAGGCTGTTAGCGTCCTGACGCGATGCCACATCGCAATTCGACTGGCAGCGTGCCCCGCCCGGAGTCGGCTACCCGAGTCGACTTCCGCTCACCGGACCTCGAGGACGGTCAGCATCTGTGGCGGATGGCACGGGATTCTCGGGTACTCGATGTCAACACCTCGTACGCCTACCTGCTGTGGGCGCGCGACTTCGCGGCGACCTCGGTCATCGCGACCGTCGATGACGATCCAGGAGGATTCGTCACCGGCTACCGGCGTCCGGACGAGCCGGAGACCCTGATGATCTGGCAGGTCGCCGTCGACGAACGGCACCGCGGCCAGGGTCTGGCCCGCCGCATGCTCGACGAGCTCGTCGACCGCCTGGCCGTCGACCAGGGCGTACGCCACCTGGAGACGACCATCACGGCGGACAACAGCGCCTCGATCGCACTGTTCACCTCGTTCGCGAACGCACGCAACGCCCCGATCGAGCGCACGCCGCTCTTCGAGGCCGCGATGTTCCCCGACGGGCACGACGCGGAGCTGCTGTTCCGCATCGGCCCGTTCTGACCGAAGGTTCCGCCCGAACGATCTGTCCGCACGATCCGACCGAACCGCACCCCGGTACGCCGGGCGTTGTGCGCGCCCGCGTACCGGGATCGACGACACACGGAGGTTTCATGTCCATGACGACGACCACCGAACCCGCCACCGCGATCTTCGACTCCCTGGAGTCTCAGGTCCGCAGCTACTGCCGCAGCTGGCCAGCTGTGATGACCCACTCCCAGGGCTCCACCCTCACCAGCGAGGACGGACGTGAGTTCCTGGACTTCTTCGCCGGCGCCGGCGCGCTCAACTACGGGCACAACAACCCCGCGCTGCTGGACCCGCTGCTCGACTACCTGCGCGAGGGCCGCATCCTGCACTCGCTGGACATGCACACCAGCGCGAAGCGGGACTTCCTGCAGGCCTTCTCGGACCTGATCCTCGAACCGCGCAACCTCGACTACAAGGTGATGTTCCCCGGTCCGACCGGGACCAACTCCGTCGAGGCAGCTCTCAAGCTGGCCCGCAAGGTGACCGGACGCCAGCACGTGCTCTCGTTCACCAACGCGTTCCACGGGATGACGCTCGGCTCGCTGGCCGTGACCGGCAACTCGATGAAGCGCAAGGGCGCAGGCATCCCACTGACAAACAGCTCGAAGATCCCGTACGACGACTACTTCAACGGTGCCGTCGACGACTTCATGTGGCTGGAGCGGGTGCTCCAGGACAGCGGCTCCGGCGTCGACAAGCCGGCCGCGATCATCGTGGAGTCCGTCCAGGGCGAGGGCGGCCTCAACGCCGCCCGCCTGGAGTGGCTCAAGGCGCTCTCGGACCTGTGCCGCGAGTACGACATCATCCTGATCGTCGACGACGTGCAGGCCGGCTGCGGGCGTACCGGCACCTTCTTCAGCTTCGAGGAGGCCGGGTTCTCCCCCGACATCGTCTGCCTGTCGAAGTCGATCTCCGGCTTCGGCCTACCGATGGCGCTGACCCTGATCCGGCCCGAGCTGGACCAGTTCGAGCCCGGTGAGCACAACGGCACCTTCCGCGGTCACAACCTCGCCTTCGTCACCGGCCGGGCGGCGCTGGAGCGGTACTGGGCAGATGACTCCTTCCAGAAGGAGGTCCAAGCGAGGGCCGCGGACCTGCACGCGGGGCTGACGAAGATCGCCGAGCGGTACGAGGGTGCGGCCGTCCGCGGTCGCGGCCTCCTGACCGGCATCGCCTTCCCGGATGCCAGCGCGGCCGGGAAGATCGCGGCGGCGGCGTACGAGCGGGGCCTGCTGGTCGAGACCTCCGGGCCCGAGGACGAGGTGCTCAAGACGATGCCCCCGCTGACCATCACCCCTGCGGAGCTCGCTCGCGGTCTCGCCGTCCTCGAGGAGGCCACCGCGTCCGTCCTCGGTGACGGTGTCCCCGCCTGACCTCCCCCGACCCGAAACGAGAGAACATGCGCGTCACCTATCTGGAAGACCTCGCCGAGACCGACCGAGACGTACGCGTCGAGTCCGAGCACGGCACCTGGCGCAGCCGCCGGATCGTGCTGGCCCGCGAGGGCGTCGGCTTCTCCTTCCACGAGACCAACATCCCCGCCGGGACGACGAACGAGTTCTGGTACGCCAACCACATCGAGTGCGTCTACTGCGTCGGCGGTGAGGGCGAGCTCCTCGACCGGGAGACCGGAGAGACGTACGAGATCCGCGACGGGATGTGCTACCTGCTCGACAAGAACGACAGGCACACCGTCACCGCCAAGACCGACCTGCGTCTGATCTGCACCTTCAACCCGCCGGTCACCGGCCGCGAGGTGCACGACGAGAACGGCGTCTACCCACTCCTGACCGAGGAGGTAACTGCATGACCGCTGCAATCGAACACGTCGACGACGTGTACCCCACCCGTCTCGAGGAGTGCTTCAGCACGCTCCCCCGCCAGGACAAGGTCGTCTGGGGCACCGCGGCCGACGGGCCGATGGACCAGCAGACGCTCGACTCCTACGACGAGCGCGGCTACCTGACCGTCCCCGACCTCATCACGCCCGAGGAGGTCGCGGAGCTGCGCGCCGAGCTGCACCGCCTCAGCAACGACCCCGAGACCCGGGCCGACGAGCGCACCATCATCGAACCCGCCTCGCAGGAGGTGCGCTCGATCTTCGAGGTGCACCAGAGCAGCGACCTCATCGCCCGGCTGGCGGCCGACCCGCGCGTGGTCGGCCGGGCCCGGCAGGTCCTGGGCTCGGACGTCTACATCCACCAGAGCCGGATCAACTTCAAACCCGGCTTCGGGGGCGGTGACTTCTACTGGCACTCCGACTTCGAGACCTGGCACGCCGAGGACGGCCTGCCCCGGATGCGGACCGCCAGCATCTCCATCTCGCTGACCGACAACCACTCCTTCAACGGGCCGCTGATGATCATGCCCGGCACGCACAGGACGTACGTCTCGTGTGGTGGCGCCACCCCTGAGGACAACTACAAGTCCTCGCTGGTGATGCAGGGCGCCGGAACCCCGGACCAGGAGACCATCACGAAGATGGCCGACGCCTACGGGATCGACGTACTCGCCGGCGCCGCCGGCAGCGCGATCATGTTCGACTGCAACTGCATGCACGGCTCCAACGGGAACATCACGCCGTACCCGCGCTCGAACGTCTTCCTGGTGTTCAACAGCGTGGAGAACACCGCGGTCGAGCCGTTCTCGGCCCCGAAGCCACGGCCCACGTTCATCGGGGCACGCGACTTCACCCCGGTGGGCTGACCGCCCCACCGCCCGGCCGCCGGCCCTTCGGGGTCGGCGGCCTTCGGCGTCGTTGGGCGCGCGCTGGTGCGGCGTACGTCTGTCTGATCTTTGCCTACCCCTAGGCTGAGCGCATGACACGCATCCGCGCCTTCTCGGGCGCCACGACCGGCGCGGCACTGCTCGTGCTGCCGCTGGGCCTGTTCCTGGGCCTGTCTCTGACGGCCTGCGGCGGCTCGAGCAAGGACTACGTGCAGGAGAAGACGGTCGAGCGGATCGCGACCGAGCAGCTCACCAACGCCATCGGCGTCACCCCCGAGGGCCTCGACTGCCCCGGTGATCTCGAGGGCAAGGTCGGCACGGAGATGACCTGCGTCCTCACCTCCGAGGGCGAGAAGTACGACGCGATCATCACCGTCGACGACGTCGACGGCGGCCGGGTCCACTTCCAGATCGACGTGCCGCCCAACGCCACGGAGTGAGCCCACAGAGTCCTCTGAGCAGATAGCCTGTTGAATCGTGTCCCCTCATGCGAGGCCCTTCTTCGAACATGTCGCGCGCGTGTGCGACGGAACTCCCTACAAGGCGACCGAGACGGCGCGCGGTTTCGACGTGGAGCTCGACCTGGCCGACGAACGCTGGCACTCCACGCTGCTGGCCGCCAAGCTGCACTGGGTCTTCACCTACCACGTCTCGATGCCGACCCGGAGCTCGTACGCGATCATCGAGGACACCCGCAGCCTCGTCTGGTTCGGCGACGTGCCCCACACGCAGAGGACCGGCGTACGCCGCATCGAGGCCGATGACGAGCAGACCGACCAGGGCGTGTGGACCGTGCACGACCCCGAGGCGGTCCCCGACACGGACCAGTACCGTTTCGACGCCGAGGAGGGGCGCACGCTGATCACCAGCGTCGCCCGGCTCTACGCGCTGCAGCAGCGCGGCGCGCGGCACGAGGGGGCGGGCTTCTCCGTCGCGGTCGGCCTGGTCGTGACGCTTTCGGTGATCGCGACCGTCATCGGCGTCGCGGTGATTCTCAACCTGCTCGGGACGTTCGGCGCGCCGTCGTAATCAGTTCGTAAAGCCATCTGTGTGATGCTGGCCCGCATGGATCCGATCGGCGAGGCGAAACGGCAGTGGATCGCGCACGGCTGGGCCGATGCCGCCGACGGGATGGCGCTGGTGACCTCGCTCGTGCGCGTGCACCAGCTCGTGATGGAGCGCGTCGACGCCGCGCTGCGCCCCCACGACCTCTCCTTCGCCCGCTACGAGGTGCTCCGCCTCCTCTCCTTCACCCAGGACGGCCAGCTCCCCATGGCCAAGCTCGGCTCCCGCCTCCAGGTCCACCCCGCCTCGGTGACCAGCGCCGTCGCTCGCCTGGAGAAGCAGGGCTTCGTACGCCGCAGCCGCTCCGCCGACGACGGGCGCGTGGTCCTCGCCGCCATCTCCGACGCGGGCCGCGAGGCGGTCGAGGCGGCCACCATCTCGCTCAACAGCGAGGTCTTCGAGAAGCCTGACATCGAGGACGTACCCGGTCTGACCGCGCTGCTCACTCAGCTCCGCGCGGCCTCGGGGGACGCCGTCGGCTGAGACGCCGACGTCGCGTACTGGCAAGTACGCGAGGGACGACCTATGCTGGAATTACTTGGACGTCCAACTATTCCCTGGGAGTACCGCCCATGTCCGACCTCCACATCCCTCAGAACCACGTACGGATCGTGACCGCGAGCAGCCTGTTCGACGGTCATGACGCGGCGATCAACATCATGCGCCGGATCTTCCAGGCCCAGGGATGCGAGGTGATCCACCTCGGCCACAACCGCTCGGTGACCGAGATCGCCGACGCCGCCGTCCAGGAGGACGCCCACTGTGTGGCGGTCTCCTCCTACCAGGGCGGCCACGTCGAGTTCTTCGAGTATCTGGTCACCGCGCTCAAGGAGCGCGGCGCCGGCCACATCAAGGTCGTGGGCGGGGGCGGCGGCGTGATCGTTCCCTACGAGATCGAGCGACTGGCCAACTCCGGCGTCAAGATCTTCTCCCCCGAGGACGGCCAGCGGCTGGGGCTCCCGGGGATGATCAACTCGGTCGTGCGCGACATCGACCGCGACCTGTGGCCCACCTTCGAGTTCGCGGCCGAGGACGTGCTCGCCGGCTGCCCCCTCTCCCTCTCGCGATCCATCACCGCAGCCGAGCAGGGCCGGCTGCCTGCAGCGATCGCGGACCCGCTGCGCGAGGCCGGCCGGGCGGTCGTCCTGGGCATCACCGGCACCGGCGGCTCCGGCAAGTCCTCGCTCACCGACGAGCTGGTCCGGCGGCTGCGGGTCGACCAGGAGGACAAGATCCGCATCGGCGTACTCGCCATCGACCCGAGCCGACGGCGTGGTGGCGGCGCGCTGCTGGGCGACCGGATCCGGATGAACTCCCTCGCCGCCATCACCGACGGCGGCTCGACGACCTACTACCGCTCCCTGGCCACCCGCGGCGGTCACGAGGTGCCCGAGCACTTCGCCGACGTACTGGCGGTGATGAAGTCCGCCGTCGACCTGGTCATCGTCGAGACCCCCGGCATCGGCCAGGGCGACACCGGGATCAGCGACTTCGTCGACGTGTCGCTCTACGTGATGACGCCCGAGTTCGGTGCCGCGTCACAGCTGGAGAAGATCGACATGCTCGACTTCGCCGACGTCGTGGCGATCAACAAGTTCGAGCGGCGCGGGGCCGAGGACGCACTGCGCGACGTGTCCCGCCAGCTCGTCCGCAACCGGGAGGCGTTCACCTCCTCCCCCGACGACATGCCGGTCTTCGGCACCTCGGCCGCCGCCTTCGACGACGACGGCGTCACCGCGCTCTACCAGCACCTGCGCGGGCTCCTCGCCGAGGCGGGGCTCGCCGTCGGCGAGGGCGTCCTTCCCCGGGTCTCGACCCGCCACTCGACGGGCATTCACCCGATCATCCCCGAGAGGCGGGTCCGCTACCTCGCCGACATCGCGGGCGACGTACGCGACTACCACGCCCGCACCGTGGAGCTCGTCGCCGCGGCGCGGAAGGAGCAGGCGTACGAGATCGTTGCCGCGGACCACCCCGAGCTCGAGGCCCCCGCCGGCGAGGTCCCGGACGACCTGCGCAAGCAGCTCTCCTCGTGGGAGGAGACCAAGGAGACCTACGCCGCCGACGACAGCGGCCGCACGTCGCTGGCCGGCAACTACATCCCGCGAGTAGCGACCCCTCGCTACACCGACCGCGGCGAGCTGACCCGGTTCCTGCGCAACGAGAACCTGCCCGGGTTCTTCCCGTACACCGCCGGCGTCTTCCCGTACAAGCGGGCCAACGAGGACCCCGCGCGCATGTTCGCCGGCGAGGGCGACCCGTTCCGCACCAACCGCCGCTTCAAGCTGCTCTCCGAGGGCCAGCCCGCAACCCGGCTCTCGACCGCGTTCGACTCGGTGACGCTCTACGGCCGTGACCCCGACGTACGCCCGGACATCTACGGCAAGGTCGGCACCTCCGGCGTCTCGGTGGCGACGCTGGACGACATGAAGGCGCTCTACGACGGCTTCGACCTGCTGGCCCCGACGACCTCGGTGTCGATGACGATCAACGGGCCGGCGCCGACGATCCTGGCCTTCTTCCTCAACACCGTGATCGACCAGGCGCGCGAGCGCGGGATCGACCCGGCGAAGGCGCTGCAGACGGTCCGCGGCACGGTGCAGGCCGACATCCTCAAGGAGGACCAGGGCCAGAACACCTGCCTGTTCTCCACGGAGTTCTCGCTGCGCTGCATGGCCGACATCCAGGAGTGGTTCATCGAGAACGGGGTGCGCAACTTCTACTCCGTCTCGATCTCCGGGTATCACATCGCCGAGGCCGGAGCGAACCCCATCTCCCAGCTCGCCTTCACCCTCGCCAACGGCTTCACCTACGTGGAGTCCTACCTGGCCCGCGGCATGGACATCGACGACTTCGCGCCCAACCTGTCCTTCTTCTTCTCCAACGGGATGGACCCGGAGTACTCCGTCATCGGCCGCGTCGCCCGCCGGATCTGGGCGATCGCGATGCGGGAGCGCTACGGCGCCTCGGAGCGCTCGCAGAAGCTGAAGTACCACATCCAGACCTCGGGCCGGTCCCTGCACGCGCAGGAGATGGACTTCAACGACATCCGCACCACCCTGCAGGCGCTCATCGCGATCTACGACAACGCCCAGTCGCTGCACACCAACGCCTTCGACGAGGCCGTGACGACCCCGTCCGAGGAGTCGGTGCGGCGCGCGCTGGCGATCCAGCTGATCATCAACCGCGAGTGGGGCCTGGCGTTCAACGAGAACCCACTCCAGGGCTCCTTCATCATCGACGAGCTCACCGACCTCGTCGAGGAGGCCGTACTGAAGGAGTTCGACCGGATCTCCGAGCGCGGCGGCGTGCTCGGCGCGATGGAGACCGGCTACCAGCGCGGCAAGATCCAGGACGAGTCGATGCTCTACGAGCACCGTAAGCACGACGGCACGCTGCCGATCGTCGGCGTCAACACGTTCGTACGCGACACCAACGGCGCCCCCGGCGGCCCCGTTGAGCTCGCCCGTGCGACCGAGACCGAGAAGAAGTCCCAGCTCGATCGCGTCCACGCCTTCCAGGCCTCCCACTCGGCCGAGGCGGAAGCCGCGATCGTACGCCTCAAGCAGGCCGCCACCTCCGACGAGAACGTCTTCGCCGCGCTCATGGACGCAGCTCGCGTCTGCTCGCTGGGCCAGGTCACCGAGGCGTTCTTCGAGGTCGGGGGCCAGTACCGCAGGAACGTCTGAGGGTGTTCCTTCGTCACGGTATGCAGCCGAAGGATCACATCCCTCGCGGAGGTCCACATGGGATGTTTGCCCTGACCTACATACCTTGACGGAGGGACCGCATGCACGACGACCTAGGCACGCCGTACGACGGCCCGCAGCCGGCGACGCGGGTGGTCTCGCTGGTCCCGTCGCTGACCGAGGCGCTCGTCTCGGTCGCGGCGGACCGGGTCGTCGGGGCGACGGACTGGTGCGCGCATCCGGCGGACCTGGACGTGCGGCGCGTGCGCGGCACCAAGAACCCGGATCTGGCCGCGATCGCGGCGCTGGCGCCGGACGTGGTGGTGGCCAACAAGGAGGAGAACCGGGAGCTGGACGTACGCCGGCTGCGGGAGCGGGGCATCCGGGTCTGGGTCACGGACATCGAGACGGTCCCCCAGGCGATCGCGTCCATGGAGAACCTTCTCGACGGCATCGGCTGGGACCGCCCGGACTGGCTGGTGGAGGCCCGCCGGCTCTGGTGCGGGCCGCTCCCCCGGGTCACTCGCCGGGTCGTGGTGCCGATCTGGCGCGACCCCTGGATGGTGGTCGGCTCACGGACGTTCACCGGGGACCTGCTGCGGCGGCTGGGCTGGGAGAACGTCTTCGGCCAGCACGCGGACCGCTATCCGCACCTCGACCTGGCCGAGATCGACTGCGCCGGGGCCGACGCCGTGCTGCTGCCCGACGAGCCGTACGTCTTCACCGCCGAGGACGGCCCCGAGGCCTTCGCGCGGACGCCGACGGAGCTGGTCAGCGGCCGGCTGATCACCTGGTACGGGCCGAGTCTGGTCGAGGCACATCGTTGGGCAGCCGGCTGATCGCCGGCACCTGAGCCAAGCCGTTGACGACGACCGAGAAGATCAGCAGGGCGATCGCCCATCCCGGCTGACCGGCGTCCAGGAGCGCCAGCGAGGCGAGCCCGAAGACGATCACCTTCATGACCGGCCGGATCACGGGCCCGCCACGAGCCGCCTTGGGCGAGGCGAACAGCCACCAGACGAACATGGCCGCCGCCGGCAGCAGCCAGACCAGCAGCCACCGCGGTTCGTGCTGCCAGCCCCAGACCCCGAAGGCCGCCATCGCCAACAGCTCGTCGACGAACACCAGAGCCAGCACGAACCAGCCGAAGACGGGCACGATCGATCGCATGCTGCTCCTCATCCGGCCGCGAGAACGGCCAGGTCACGTACGGCATAGCGGTGGTGTTCGGCCTCTTCGGCGAGCACGACCTTGAGACATCGGCGTACGCCGTAGTCGGCGTCGGGGTCGTTGCCGATCGGCTTGCGGGTGCAGAGCCGGTCGAGCTCTGCGTCAGTGACCCCGGAGACGAACGCGCGCATCGTGCCCATCCGGGCGAGGCGGGGCTCCAGGATCTGCTCCAGCGACGGGTCGGCGTCGACGGTGAGTCCGGTGCCGGTCTCGTCCGCCCCCGCGGGCCCATAGCCGAGCGGGTGGTAGGGCTCGTCCTCCTCGAGGACCGGGTTGCCGAGCCACTTGTCGCTGGCATAGAGCAGATGGCGCTGGGTCTCGACGAACGACCACTCGTCGTCGACCCGCTGATGGAGCAGCTCCTCCGGCAGCGCCCGGACGCGCTCGAACGTGGCCGCCCAGGTCTCCTCGATCGCCGCCCAGGCCGCACGGATCTCGTCGGCGGTCTTCGCCTCACGGGCCAGCACCCGGTTGGGCTCGGCCCGGTCGAGCTCGGCCTCGACGTACACCGTCACGTCGACGTCGTTGACCACGATCCGCCCGAAGGCCCCGGCCAGATAGACGTCACGGCCGTAGCAGTCGACGATCTTCAGCCGCTCCTCGAACCAGCAGTCCCGAATCTCGAGGTCGCTGACATCGCTCTGCCGGATCAGCGCGCCCCGGAACAGGTCGCTGTTGACGTACGTCTTCTGCTCGGTGGGCATACGACATGGTCGGCCCGACCGGCGCACCCGTCAACGGACTTACGGGTCTAGCGGAAGGCGGGCTTCTCCTTGGCCAGGAACGCGCGTACGCCCTCCTTGAAGTCGGCGCCCGTGTAGACCTCGCGCAGCAGCTCCTCATCGCCCTCCGGCGAGGCCTCCGCCCGGGCGGCGTACGCGGCGAGCTGGCCCTTGGTGACCCGGACCGTGACGCCGGAGAGCGGCAGGATGCCCTCGACCAGCGCGTCGACCTCGTCGGCCAGCGAGTCGGTGACGGCGGTCAGCGCGCCGGTGGCATGGGCCCGGTCGGCGCCGACCAGCCGCGCCGCGAGCAGCATCTCGCGCACGACCGGCTCGCCGAAGACCGCGGCCGCGCGGTAGACGATGGAGGCCGCGAGCGCGTTGCCGAGCGTCTTCGCGATCGGGTAACCGAAACGCGAGTGCGGCGTCGCGACCCGCAGGTCGCAGTGGGTCGCGACGGCGAGCCCGCCACCGACACAAACGCCGTCGACCGCCGCGATGGTGACCTGCGGGAGCGCGAACAGCTTCTCGAGCAGCGCGCGGATCCAGTCCTCGTAGTCCACCGCGTCGCGGGAGAGGAAGTCGGAGATCTCGTTGCCGGCGGCGAACGCCCGGCCGCCGGTGCCGGTCAGCACCAGCACCTTCACCGACTCATCGGTGGCCAGCTCGTCACACAGATCGTGCAGCGCGCCGTACATCGCGTGCGTGAAGGCGTTGTGCTTCTGCGGCCGGTTGAAGGTCACCTGTACGACGCCCGGACGCCGCTCCACTACCAAGTCCTCGCTCACGAGAACCGAGCGTAGGGCACCCCGCGGGGTGCCCTACGCGGTGCTCATCAGATGTGCGGCTTCACCTGGTCGGTGTAGATCTTCTCCAGCGCCGTCTTCAGGCTGTCCATCTCGGTCTGGACGTCCTTGTTCTCGGTGAGGATCGAGGCCATGTGGTTGGCCATCTCCAGGTCGCCACCGGGCAGGAAGACCCGGGCGTAGTCCTGCGAGCGGGTGTTGGCGAGCTGGTCGATCGCGACCTGGGCCTGCGGGGTCTTCTTCAGGATCGCGGCGGGGTCGGCGGACTTGCGGATCGGCACGTAGCCGGTCGCCTCCGAGAACTTGATCGCCTGCTCGGGCTCGGTGAGGAACTTGATGAAGGTGCCGGCCGCGAGCTGCCGCTCGGGGCTGATGTCCTTCGGGATGCCGACGCCGGAGCCGCCGGTCGGGCAGATCCGCTCGGCCTCCGCCGGCCCGGCCGGCAGCGGTGCGACACCGACGTCGAACTTCGCCGAGGTGATCGCATTGATCAGGTCACCGGTCGAGCCCACGGTCGCACTGGCCACGCCCGCGGCGAAGTCCTGGATCTGGTCGACGCCGGCGACCCCGGCGACCTTGTCCTTGTAGACCCAGTCCTTGAGGAAGGAGAGCGCCTCGACCGACGTGGCCGAGTTGCAGGTGATGTCGAAGGACTCCTCCTTCGACCACCCGCCGCCCCAGCCCCAGAGGTTGTTCTGCAGGGTCCAGCCGGCGTAGCCCGCCAAGGCCGGGAACTGGAAGGCGAACTTCGCGCCGCTGGTCGCGGCGAGCTCGGTCTTCCACTCACCGAACTCCTCCCAGGTCTGCGGGCCCTGGTCGGAGAGGCCGGCCTTCTTCCAGTGATCCTTGTTGTAGTAGAAGAGCGGCGTCGAGCGGGCCCACGGGACCGCCCAGTGGGCGTCGTCGTAGAGGTAGTCGCCCAGCAGCGAGTCGACGTAGTCGTCGGTGTCGAACTCGAGCGCCTCGAAGAGGGAGTCGAGCGGGATGATCTGGTCGTTCATCTTGTAGCGGAACCACCACACGTCCGACAGGTTGATGATGTCGGGCAGGTCGCCGCCGGTCTGCGCGGTCTGGAACTTCTGCGCGATCTCCTCGTAGTCGGCCCCGGCCGTGACGAGCTTGACGGTGATGTCGGACTGGGAGGCGTTGAAGGCGTTGACGATCTCGGTGCTGACCTTGATCGAGTCACCCGGGTTGGAGGTCCAGAAGGTGATCTCCTTGGCCGGCTTCACTCCGCTGAAGTCGATCTGCTCGACGGCGCTGGCGCCGCCGCCACCACCGCTGGTCGACGGGCCGCCGCCACAGGCGGACAGCGCCGCCGCGGAGATGCCCAGGGCGCTGAGGCCGAGGAAACGTCGTCGGTCCAGGATCAGACCCGAGCGATGCAGGTTGGACGAGGTGTTCATGAAGCATCCTTTCCCTGTTGTGCCAACTGTGGGCTGAGAACGTCAGCCTTTGACGCCGCCCTGGGTGAAGCCGTTGACGATGTGACGCTGCAGGAACGCGAAGAGGACGAGGATCGGCAGCAGCACCATCACGGTGCCGGCCATCAGGACGCCGAACGAGCTGGCCGCGGACTCGCTGTTCTGCAGCAGCGTCAGACCGCGCGGCAGCGTCATCATCTCGGGATCGGTGATGATGATCAGCGGCCACAGGTAGTCGTTCCACTCGTAGACCACGTTGACCAGGGCCACGGTCGCGATCGACGGCAGCGACATCGGCACCACGCAGTGCCACAACCTCCGCCAGTGGCCGGCGCCGTCGAGGTGAGCCGCCTCGATCACCTCGTAAGGCAGCTGCATGAAGGCCTGGCGCAGCAGGAACGTACCGAAGCCGGTGCCGAGGCCCGGCAGGATGAGGCCCCAGTAGGTGTTCTCGCCGCCGAGGCTGCTGATGAAGACGTAGTTGGGCAGCGCGGTGACCTGCGGCGGCACCATCATCGTGGCGAGCACACCCCAGAAGATGTACTTCCTGCCGGGGAACTCGCAGAAGACCAGGCCGTACGCCGTCAGGATCGCCAGCAGCACCTTCAGCCCGGCACCGACGACCGTGACGATGGTGGAGTTGAGGAAGAGGCGTCCGAAGGGGACCTTCTGCGCGGCCTCGGCGTAGTTCTCCGGCTGCCAGACCTCGGGGAAGACGACCAGGTCGGTGGTCGCCAGGTCGCCGGGGCCCTTGAAGGAGGCCAGGAGCATGTAGCCGAGCGGCAGCACGACGACGAGCACCGCGAGCAGGAGCACCAGGTAGTCGCGTACGGTCAGCGGCGTCAGCGATCTGAATCGCTTCGGGCTTCGCTTCAGCCGCATCCGGCGTGAGGGAGCAGTCGTGCTCATCGGTAGTGGACCCGCCTCTCCACGACGATCAGCTGGACGAGCGTGATCACCACGAGGATCGCGAAGAGCACCGTGGACAGCATCGCGGAGTAGCCCGCCTGGCTCTGCTCCTTGAAGCCGGTCAGGTAGGCGTCGAAGATCAGGGTGCGGGCGCCGCGGCCGAGCTTGTCCATCGCGATCAGCAGGTCGAACGCCTGCAGGCTGTTGAGGATCGTGGTGACCATCAGGAAGAACGTCGTCGGCGAGAGCAGCGGGAGGGTCACCGTGAAGAACCGCCTCACCGGGCCGGCGCCGTCGAGATCGGCCGCCTCCAGCACGTCGCCCGGCACCGCCTGCAGACCGGCGAGGTAGATGACCGCGGCGTAGCCGAGGTTCTTCCAGACGTAGACGATGATCACCATCGTCAGCGTCCAGGGAGGCGAGTTGATCCACTCCGGGCTGTTCAGGCCGACGTCGCGCAGGACCGCCGAGAGCGCGCCGATGTTGGGGTCGAAGATGTAGAGCCAGGCGAGCCCGACGCCATAGCCGGACAGGATGTAGGGCGCGAAGACCGTCGCCTGCGCGAAGCCTGCCCCCGGCAGCTTGCGGTTGAGCGCCAGCGCGACACCCAGACCCAGGGCGAGGGTGAGACCGACGGTCGCGACGGTGAAGATCGCTGTCGTGGTGAGCACCTTGCTCGCCTCGCCGGAGGTGAAGAAGTCGCGGTAGTTGCCCAGCCCGACCGGGGTCGCGAACTTCGAGCCCAGCGTCCAGTTGAGCGTGGAGTAGTAGATGTTCTGGAAGAGCGGTCGGTAGGTGAAGACCGCGATCAGAGCGACGTTGGGCGCAACGAACGCGACAAAGATCAGCCACTCCCGTAAGCGTCTTCCCGAGAGTGCCTGACGTGGTCGCTTGGTCGTGACGGCCGTCATACCTGGCACGATCGGTGAGTCAAGCGGTTGGGTCGGACCCCGTCAAGAGTAAAACTCTCGGTCTCAAGATTTCGTTACCGGAAACTGACCGTGAACGTCATCTGGTTACCAGCTGAAGCGGAGCCCGAAGCGATCAAAGGAGCCAACGTCCGAGCAACGTGCCGTCGTGCTCGATGAGGGAGCCCAACGACACCGGTACGTCGGCGGGCGGCCCGGTGACGATCCGGCGGCCGTCGCCCGCGAGGAGCTTGGGCGTGATCGTGTGGCAGAGCTCGTCGACCAAGCCGGCCTCGAGCAGCGAGCCGAGAAGGGTCGGCCCGCCCTCGCACAGCACGTGCCGCAGGCCCTCCTCGTGCAGCCGGTCGATGAGCGCCGAAAGGTCGACCTCGGAGGTGCCCGCGACGTAGACGTTCTCCTCGCCGATCTCGTCGCGCGCGGCGTCCAGGCCGGGCGCTTCGGCCACCGTGGCGAGCCGGACCGCGCCGGGCTCGCAGCCACGGAGATCGTCGGGGATCCGGCCGCGGCGGGAGACGACGACGATCGGCGCGCCCTTGGCTTTGTACATCTCGGCGATGGCGGTCCCGGCGCCGACCAGAACGGCGTCGGCGAGGTCGCGCAGGACGTGGAAGACGTCGACGTCGACGGCGTTGTTGACCGTGCCGGAGCGGCCGTCGGAGCCGGTCGCCGCACCGTCCAGCGAGCTGACCATGTTGGCCCGCAACCACGGCAGGCGGGGCGGCGCGTAGATGGCGCGCAGGCCTTCGGGGGTCGTCGGGTCGCCGTCACCGTGCAGGAGCCTCACCCCGCAAACCTAACCGCTCAGGACACCCCGCTATCTTCATCGCATGAGTTGGTTGGTTACCGGAGGCGCGGGCTACATCGGATCGCACGTCGTGCAGGCACTGCTCGACGCGGGCATGGAGCCGGTCGTCATCGACGACCTGTCCTCGGGGTTCGCGAAGTTCGTGCCCGACAACGTCACGTTCGTCGAGGCGACGCTGCTGGACAAGTCCGCGATCGAGCAGGCGATCTCCAACCACGGCGTCGAGGGAGTCATCCACCTCGCCGGTTTCAAGTACGCAGGCGTGTCGGTGCAGCGGCCGCTGCACACGTACGCACAGAACGTGACCGGCACCGCCAACCTCCTCGAGGCGATGACGGCCACCGGTGTCGACGCGCTGGTCTTCTCCTCCTCCGCCGCGACCTTCGGCACCCCCGACGTCGACCTGGTCACCGAGACCACGCCGACCAACCCGGAGAGCCCCTACGGCGAGTCGAAGCTGATCGGCGAGTGGCTGATCGCCGACGTGGCGCGCTCCGAGGGGCTCTCGCACACCAGCCTGCGCTACTTCAACGTCGTCGGGTCCGGCAGCAAGGACCTCTACGACACCAGCCCCCACAACCTCTTCCCGCTTGTCTTCGACGCGCTGGCCAAGGGCAAGACGCCGCAGATCAACGGCGACGACTACCCGACCCCCGACGGCACCTGCGTACGCGACTACGTGCATGTCGCCGACCTCGCCCACTCCCACGTGGTCGCCGCCAAGCGGCTCGCCGAGGGCAAGGACCTCGAGCCGGTCTACAACCTCGGCTCGGGCGACGGCTCCTCCGTACGCCAGATCATGGACGCCATCCGCGAGGTCACCGGCATCGACTTCGAGCCGATCATCAAGCCGCGTCGTCCCGGCGACCCCGCCCGCATCGTCGCCACCGGCGAGCTCGCCCGGCGCGACCTCGACTGGGAGATGCGCCACGACCTGCGCTCCATGGTCGCCACCGCCTGGGAAGCCCGCCAGGCCGCTGGCGCCGACTACCCCAGCTGACCCCCTAAAGCCGAGGCGTCAACCCCGCAGGCCGAAGCGTCACACCCGCCGGTCGAGATGGCACTCGTATGCCAACTCGGCCGACGCAAGTGACGTCTCGGCCTGCAAAACTGACGCCTCGGCAAATGAAAAGGCGGCCCGCTCTTTCGAGCGGGCCGCCTTCGGTTGAGAGCCTGAATCAGGCCTTCTTGGCAGCGGTCTTCTTGGCCGGGGCCTTCTTGGCAGGAGCCGGCTTCGCGGCCGGAGCAGCCTCGGCCTTGGGAGCCTCAGCCGGCGTCTCGGCGGGCTTCTCGGCGGGCGCCTCGGCGGCGGGGGCCTCGGTCTCGGCCTTCTTGAACTTCGCGACGAAGGTCTCACCGCGGGTCGCGAGCTTGTCGTAGGTGCCGGTGGCGGAGTCGGTGGTCTCGTCGAGCTTGGCCTTGACGGTGGTCTTCAGCTTCTCGGGGAGAACGGTGTACTGCTCCTTGGCCAGGGCCGGGAGCGACTTCGGGTCGAAGCCGGTCACGGTGGACTTGGCAGCGGTCGCCTTCTCGGTCGCCTGGGTGCGGTAGGTGGTGGCCTTCTCGGTCGCCTTGGAGCGGGCGTCGGTCAGCTTGGTGGTCGCCTCGGAGCGGTAGTCGTCGACCTTCTTCTGCAGGTCGGTGGCGTAGCTCTTGACGGTCTCGTAGGCGAGGTCGGCAACGCCGGCGACGGCGTTGAGGGGCTTGGTGGTCTCAATCTTGGGCAGCGTGGGCATCTGGGTTCTCCTCGTGATGGGGTTCAGCGGTTTCATCGGCGGCCGGCGCATCGTCGGTGACACGACTGTTGAGAGCAAGGAACGAGTGGTAGACGTCGAGCAGCGAGTGCTTCTGCCGCTCGGTCAGGTTCGGGTCGGCGAGCACCGCGAGCTCCACGGACCCGCCGACGTTGGAGTCGGGGCTGAGGATCCCGGCACGGACATAGACCTGCTCCGCCGAGATCCGCAGCGCCTTGGCGATCTGCTGGAGGACCTCAGCCGATGGCTTGCGCAGACCGCGCTCGATCTGGCTGAGGTAGGGGTTGGACACACCTGCTTGGTCGGCGAGCTGACGCAGAGACATCTCAGCCGAGATCCTCTGTTCCTTCAGATACTCGCCGAGCGTGCCGACCGCACTCGTGACCTTGCTCTTGACCATGACTCCAGTGTGCTAACAATTGCTAGCAAACACAAGCCCTGGGCAACCGAAGTGACACACATCACCCACTAATTGCCTCATCAACCGGCGAAAACACCCGGAGCCACGGCACTCGCGCCTCGCTAGCATGCCGCTAGCAACTCACAGAAGCGCGCGGATCTCCCCCACCCGGCGCCCACCGCCGAGGATCGGCGCGTCCCCGGTCGCCCGCAACGCGTCGGCGTCGACCCCGTCCAGGTCCCCGACCCCGTCCCGCAGCAAGGCGGCGGCCATCACCGCCGCCCGCGCCCGGTCACCGCCGTCGTCGGCCTTCAGCGCCCACGCGCGGCCGTCGGGAAGCGCGACGGCATAGACGGCCTCGGCACCCAGCTTGCCGATCAGCCCGGGTACGGCCCGGTGCAGCGCGACCTCGTCGCGCGTCGTGCCCGAGACGTACCCGGGGTGGGACCGGATCGCCTCGGCGACCCGCGCGCCCGGACCGTCGACCGCCGAGCCGATCGTCGAGAACGCTCGCGCCAGCCCGGTCAGCGAGGTGGACAGGGCCGGTGCCCCGCAGCCGTCGACAGTGGCGTACGCCGCCTCGCCGGTGCACGCCTCGAGCACCTCCTGGATCCCCACCTGGAGCGGGTGCTTCGGGTCCAGATAGCCCTCCAGCGACCAGCCGGCCGCGACGCAGGTGGCGAGCATCGCGGCGTGCTTGCCGGAGCAGTTCATCGCCAGTCGGGTCTTCGGCTCGCCGCGACGGAGCGCCTCCTCCCGCGCCTCGACGCCGAACGGGTAGTCCTCGATGTTGCCGAGCGCGGACTCGTCCAGGCCCACGGTGGCGAGGATGCGGCGTACGCCTTCCTGGTGGAACGCCTCGCCCGAGTGGGAGGCGCAGGCGAGGGCGAGCAGGTCGGGCGGCAGGTCGAGGCCGAGGATCACCATCGCGAGGGCCTGGACCGGCTTGTTCGAGGAGCGAGGCAGGATCGGCGAGTCGACGTCCCCGAGCGACCAGCTCACGGTGCCGTCGGGCGCCAGGGAGACGGCGGATCCGTAGTGGTGTCCCTCGACGAAGTCGGAGCGGATGATCTCGGCGAACGGCACAGGTGCTGGCATGGGGGCGAGACTATGTGAGAGTTGCCCCGTGTTCGCCGACCTCCTCACCCAAGAAGCGCTCAGCGTGCTCGTGGTCAGCTTCGGCATCGGCATCGTCGTCGGGCTGACAGGCATGGGCGGTGGCGCCCTGATGACGCCGGCGCTGATCTTCCTCGGGGTGCCCCCGACGACCGCGGTCGCCAACGACCTCGTCGCCGCCTCGGTCAACAAGTCGGTCGGCGCCGCGGTGCACTGGCGCCACGGCTCGCCCAACATCAAGCTGGCGACGTACCTGATCATCGGCTCGGTGCCGTGCGCGTTCCTGGGCACCTTCGTCCACAAGCTGGCGCCGGGCGACACCGACCACTTCCTCAAGCTCGTCCTCGGTGGGGCCCTGCTGTTCGCGGCGGCGTCCTACATGTTCCGGATGTACCTGCAGCTGCGCCTGGTCACCGGCGGCAACGAGGCTCCCGAGGAAGATCCCCGCCTGAAGCCGCTGCTCACCATCGTCATCGGCGCCCTCGGCGGTCTGCTGGTCGGCATCACCTCGGTCGGCTCCGGCTCGGTCATCATGATCGCGCTGCTGCTGGTCTACCCGACCCTCTCCGCGGTGAAGCTGGTCGGCACCGACCTGCTCCAGGCGGTGCCGCTCGTCCTGGCCGCCGCGATCGGCCAGGTGCTCAACCACGGCGTCGACTGGGCGGTGCTGATCCCACTCATCCTCGGCGGCACCCCCGGCACGTTCCTCGGCTCGCGGATGGCGCGCTGGGTCTCGCAGTCGGTCATCCGGCGCGGCATCGTCATCATGCTGACGCTCTCGGGCGCCAAGATGCTCGGCGCCGACGCCACCTTCCTGCTGCTTCTCGGCGGCGCGATGCTGCTCCTCGGCCCGCTCCTGTGGGGCTTCATCCGCCAGTCGCGCGGCCTGGAGGCCTTCGACAACAACGCCGCCGCCTGGCGGCTGCCGGAGCGTTCGGACAAATAGCCTGATCGCCGAGTCGGCTCGTCATGACGAGCCGACTCGGCGATCAGGCCTTCAGGTAGCGGCGTAGCGCGTCGAGGTGGTCCTCGGGCTCGAAGCCGGTGGCGGTGAGCTTGTCGAGGGACATCACCGAGTTCAACGGTCGCGGCGCGACGCCCTCCTTGCCCGCGAAGTAGGCCTTGGTCGAGGTGGCGCCCACATCGGCCCGGTCACGCCCCGACAGCGAGAACACCTCGGCGGCGACGTCGCGCCACGAGCACGGGTCACCGGCGTTGGTGCAGTTGTAGACCCCGTACGCAGCCCCGGACCGCAGCAGGTGAGCGGTGGCCGCGGCGAGGGTGTCGGTGAAGGTGAGTCGGCCGATCTGGTCGTCGACCACGGTGGGCGAGACGCCCTTCTCGGCGAGAGCCGCCATGGTGCGTACGAAGTTCTTGCCATCGCCGACGACCCAGGAGGTGCGCAGGATGTAGTGACGCGAGGTGCCCGCGACCGCGATGTCGCCGGCGGCCTTGGACTGGGCGTAGACGCCGAGAGGCGAGACCGGCTCGTCCTCGGTGTGCTCGGTGGCGGTGCCGTCGAAGACGTACTCGGTGGAGTAGTGCACCACGGTCAGCCGGTGCTCGGTCGCGACCCGGGCCAGCAGCGCCGGGGCGGTCGCGTTGGCGGCCCAGGCGGTGCGCCGGCCGTCGGCGGTCTCGGCGACATCGACGGCGGTGTAGGCGGCCGCGTTGAGGATGAGCTGGTAGTCGGGCCACGGCCAGGCCGCGACCGCCTTCTCGTCGGAGATGTCGAGCTCGTCGAGGTCGACCGCGTCCGCGTCCGGGAAGACCGACACGAGGGCCCGGCCGAGCTGGCCGTTGGCGCCGATGATCAGCGTCTTCTTCGGCTTCATCGGGGTGATCTCGGCCAGGCGCGGGTTGGCCCTGTCCTTCTCGGAGATCTCGGCGGAGTCCAGCGGGATCGGCCAGGCGATCGCGGCGGTCTCGTCGGCGAGGTTGAGCGCCGGGTAGGCGAACCCGGGACGCCAGTGGTCGTTGACCAGGTAGGAGTAGACGGTGCGGTCCTCCAGCGCCTGGTAGGAGTTGCCGACCCCGCGCGGCACGAAGACCGCGGTCTCCGGGCCGACCTCGATCGAGAAGGTCGTCCCGAAGGACGACCCCTCACGCATGTCGACCCACGCCGCGAACACCCGCCCGCACGCGACGGAGACGAACTTGTCCCACGGCTCGGTGTGGATGCCTCGGGTCGCGCCACGGGAGGCGTTGAAGGACATGTTGTTCTGCACCGGCCCGAAGTCGGGGAGCCCCAGCTCCACCATCTTCTCGCGCTGCCAGTTCTCCTTGAACCAGCCGCGGGCATCGCCGTGCAGGGGCAGGTGGACGACCAGCAGACCCGGAATGGGCGTCTCGTCGACGCGAAGCTCAGCCACCGAGAATCACTGCCCCTTCGCGGCGTACTTGGCTTCGGTCTCGTGCTTCAGCGGCGACCACCAGGCCTCGTTCTCCTGGTACCAGGCGATCGTCGCGGCCAGGCCCTTGTCGAAGTCCTGGTACTTCGGCTCCCAGCCGAGCTCGCTGCGCAGCTTGCCGGACTCGATGGCGTAGCGACGGTCGTGGCCGGCCCGGTCGGTGACCCACTCGATGTCGTCATCGGGACGCCCGAAATGACGCAGGATCGCGCGGACGACGTCGACGTTGGACTTCTCGCCGTCGGCACCGATCAGGTACGTCTCCCCGATCCGGCCCTTCTCCAGGATCGTCCAGACCGCCGAGGAGTGGTCGTCGGTGTGAATCCAGTCGCGCACGTTGAGGCCGTCGCCGTAGACGCGCGGCCGGCGCCCCTCGATCACCTCGGTGATCTGACGCGGGATGAACTTCTCGACGTGCTGCCAGGGGCCGTAGTTGTTGGAGCAGTTGGAGATCGTCGCGCGTACGCCGAAGGAGCGCACCCAGGCGCGGACGAGGTGGTCGGAGCCGGCCTTGGTGGCCGAGTAGGGCGAAGACGGCTGGTAGGGGGTGTTCTCGGTGAACCGCTTCGGGTCAGCGCCCACCTCATCGACCAGAGGGAGGTCGCCGTAGACCTCGTCGGTGGAGACGTGGTGGAAACGAACGTCGTGGCGACGGACCGCCTCGAGGAGCACGAAGGTGCCGACGATGTTGGTCTGGACGAACGGAGCCGGGTCCGAGAGGGAGTTGTCGTTGTGCGACTCCGCCGCGTAGTGCACGACCGCATCCGACTCCGCCACCAGTGGCTCGACGACCGCGGCGTCCGCGATGTCGCCGACCACGAGCTTCACCCGATCCTCCGGGAGCCCCGCCAGCGATGCCTCCGAGGAGGCATAGGTCAGCTTGTCGAGCACCGTCACGTACGCATCGGTGTTGGCCACGAGGTGGTGCACGAAGTTGGAGCCGATGAACCCGGCCCCACCTGTCACAAGAATCCGTCTCACCGGTTCATCGTAGGCAGAATTAACCACCCGGTGGTCGCCTCGCCCCGGTGGGTTCCCTAGAACGTGGGGTGAACATCCGTAGGATCAACTGATCATGAAGGGGATCATCCTCGCCGGAGGCACCGGCTCACGTCTGCACCCGATCACTCTCGCGATCAGCAAGCAGCTGATGCCGATCTACGACAAGCCGATGATCTACTACCCGCTGACCACGCTGATGCTGGCCGGGATCCGGGACATCCTGGTGATCACGACGCCCCACGAGGCCTCCGGCTTCCACCGGCTCCTCGGTGACGGCAGCCATCTCGGCGTCAACATCAGCTACGCCGAGCAGCCCTCCCCCGACGGCCTCGCCCAGGCGTTCACGATCGGCGCCGACGTCGGCTTCCTCGATGAGTCCGAGGACGGTGTCGGCCTCGTCCTGGGCGACAACATCTTCTACGGCCCCGGCCTCGGCACCCAACTGGCCCGCTTCAAGACGATCACCGGCGGCGCCGTCTTCGGCTACCGCGTCGCCGACCCGCGCGCCTACGGCGTCGTCGAGTTCGACGAGAACCGCAAGGCCATCTCCTTGGAGGAGAAGCCGGAGAAGCCCAAGAGCCCGTACGCCGTCCCCGGCCTCTACTTCTACGACAGCTCGGTCATCGGGCACGCCCGCAACCTCCAGCCGTCCGCTCGCGGCGAGCTCGAGATCACCGACCTCAACCGGATCTACCTCGAGGCCGGCACCCTCTCGGTCGAGGTGCTGCCGCGCGGCACCGCCTGGCTCGACACCGGCACCCTCGAGGACCTCAACGAGGCCGCCAACTTCATCCGCGCCATCGAGCACCGCCAGGGCACCAAGATCGGCGCCCCCGAAGAGGTCGCCTGGCGCCAGGGCTGGCTCTCCGACGAGGAGCTCTCCGAGCTCGCCCAGCCGCTGCTGAAGAGCGGCTACGGGAAGTATCTGCTCGGGCTGCTGGCCTAGGCCGAATCAGGCCTCCGCCGCGACCGCGGCCGTCTGCTCGGCGCGGCCGAAGTCGTCCTCGAGGCGGACGATGTCGTCCTCGCCGGTGTAGCCACCGCGCTGGACCTCGATGATCGAGAGCGGCTCGGCGGTCTCGTTGCAGATCCGGTGGGCCTGGCCGACGGCGACGTCGACGGACTCGCCCGGGCCGGCGATGGTGGTCACGCCGTCGATGATGCAGGTGGCCTTGCCGTAGATGACCACCCAGTGCTCGGAGCGGTGGGTGTGGGTCTGGTAGGAGAGGCGGCTGTTGGGCAGCACCTCGATCCGCTTGACCTTGTAGCCCGGACCGATGTCGATGACGTGCCACGAACCCCAGGGGCGGGTCTCGGAGTCACCAGCCATGATGTTGCCTCATTCCTAGACACTGAACAGAAGACGCGACCATAACTGTACGCATCCGCGCACGGTTCATTGCGAACCGATGTTCACCGGTCCGTTACCCGCAGGTCGCCCACGGGAGCAGAACACTTCCGCCGGAGGGCGTCAGTCGCGCCCGTAGATGTCGCGTGTGTAGACCTTGTCGGCGACATCGGCGAGCACGTCGGTGCGCCGGTTGGCGATGATCACGTCGGCCCGCTGCTTGAACTCGTCGAGGTCCTTGATGATCTCGGAGTGGAAGAACTCCGGCTCGTCGAGCTCAGGCTCGTAGATGACCACCTCGACGCCCTTGGCCTTGATCCGCTTCATCACGCCCTGGATCGAGGACTCGCGGAAGTTGTCCGAGCCGGACTTCATGATCAGCCGGTAGACGCCGACCACCTTCGGCTCGCGCCGCAGGATGTCGGTGGCGACGAAGTCCTTGCGCGTGGTGTTGGCCTCGACGATCGCCGAGATGAGGTTCTGCGGGACGTTCTGGTAGTTGGCCTGCAGCTGCCTGGTGTCCTTGGGGAGGCAGTAGCCGCCGTAGCCGAAGCTCGGGTTGTTGTAGTGCGACCCGATCCGGGGGTCCAGGCCGACGCCCTCGATGATCTGGGGCGTGTTGAGGCCGTGGGTGGCGGCGTAGGTGTCCAGCTCGTTGAAGTAGGCGACCCGCAGCGCCAGGTAGGTGTTGGCGAACAGCTTGATCGCCTCCGCCTCGGTGGCACCGGTCATCAGCACGGGTACGTCGGGCTCGAGCGAGCCCTCGAGCAGCAGCTCGGCGAAGCCCTTCGCGGCCGGGGAGTCGTCGCCGACGACGATGCGGGAGGGGTGCAGGTTGTCGTGGAGCGCCTTGCCCTCGCGAAGGAACTCGGGGCTGAAGAAGAGCGTCGTCTCGGGGTGCTGCTCGCGCTTGGCCGTGATGTAGCCGACCGGGATGGTCGACTTCACCACGATCGCCGCCTCCGGCGCGTAGGTCACCGCGTCGGCGATCACGCTGTCGACGGTGGAGGTGTCGAAGTAGTTCGAGGCCTCGTCGTAGTTCGTCGGGGTGGCGACGATGACGTACGCGGCATCCGCGTAGGCGTCCTCCTTGTCGAGGGTCGCGCGCAGGCCGAGCTCCTTGGTGGCCAGGAAGCTGGTGATCTCGGCGTCCTCGATCGGGGTCCTGGCCGCGTTGACCAGGTCGACCCGCTCCTGGGAGATGTCCAGCACGACGACCTCGTGCTTCTGGGCGAGCAGGACGGCGAGCGACATCCCGACATAGCCCACGCCGACAACGGTGATCTTCATGTTCGGCACTGTAAGCAGCGGTTTGAGGCAGGTCACAGGAACTGTCGCGATGATGTTCCCGTACGGGAACATCGCGTAAAGTGTTCATCGTGCCGTCGCCGTACCTGACCTCACCGGCCGCCTTCGGGTCGGCCGTGCGCTCCGCCCGGCGCCGCGCCGGCCTCACCCAGAGCGACCTGGCCCACCGGGCCGGGGTCGGCCGGCGGTTCGTGGTCGACGTCGAGTCCGGCCACCCGCGCGCCGAGCTCGGCAAGGCTCTCGCGCTGCTGGAGGTCCTCGACGTCTACCTCGCCCCCACGCAGCTCTCCCCGATCGCCCCGCCCCTGGAGGACGTCGACCTCGACGCCGTCCTGGCCCACTGTCTGACCGACCCCTGATGCCAGAGCTGTACGCCTTCGCCGGCCGCCGTCGGATGGGCACCTTCCGTCAGGTCGGCGACCGGATCGAATTCACCTACGCCGAGACCGCCGGACCGACGCCGATCTCCCTCTCCCTCCCCCGCACCGGCCCGGCGCTCGTCCCGGGGGCCGCCCGCGCCTGGCTGGACAACCTGCTCCCCGCCCGCGAGGACGTACGCCGCAGATGGGCGCGCGAGCGAGGGCTGCCCGACACCGAGCCGATGACGCTGCTCGCCTCCTACGGCGACGATCTCCCCGGCGCGGTCTCGCTCTCGACCGACCCGGACCTGCCCTGGCGCCGGGCGCCGCACCCCGTCGAGGCGCCGCTGCCCGAGATCACGACCCGGCTCGCGGCGCTGCGCAACCAGCCCACCTCGTGGCTCGACCAGCGGGCCAGGCCCCGGTTCTCCCTCGGTGGTCACCAGGGGAAGTTCGCGCTGCGGCGGGCCTCGGGCAAGTGGTTCTGGCCGACGTACGAGCATCCTTCGACGCACATCCTGCGGCCGACGACACCCGAGGAGGCCTCCGCGAGGATCGCCGACCTGGGCCGGGCGCGCTCGGACGGGATCCCCGCCACCCGCACCGAGCTGGTCACCTTCGGCGCGCAGGCGGCGCTCGTCGCGGAGCGCTGGGACCGGCTCGGCGGCCGGCGCTCCCACGCCGAGACGATCCGGCAGGCGCTGGCTCTTCGGCCCGGCGAGGACATCGACCCCGGCGGCGTACGCGACCTGTTCCGGCGCCTCGACCTGACGCCGTCTCCGGGCGATGACGTCGACAGGATCGCCTTCCTGCTGGCCGGGAAACGGGTCGCCGTGGCACCGCGGCGCTGACCACGTCACGCCGGCCATCTCACCGTGCGGGTGGCGCTTCCGGACATGGCCCGTCGCCTGCGTACACTCGGATTCCTGCCCACGCGGGGATGGGACATTTCGCCGTGCCGTGGAAGCCGCCACTAGCATGGGCGCCTCAACCTGACGGAGAGGTCCTCTGGTTCCGTAATGACTGCAACACACGCCGACTACCGGCTCAGCCAGCTCGACCAGCTGGAAGCCGAGTCGATCCACATCTTCCGCGAGGCCGCGGCCGAGTTCGAGAAGCCTGTCCTGATGTTCTCGGGAGGCAAGGACAGCATCGTGATGCTGCGACTTGCGGAGAAGGCTTTCTTCCCTGCCAAGATCCCGTTCCCGGTCCTCCAGATCGACAACGGCCTCGACTTCCCCGAGGTCGCCGAGACCCGTGACCGCTGGGTCAGCCGTCTGGGCGTACGCCTGGTGATCGCGAGCATCGATGACGCCATCGCGCGCGGCATCGTCGTCGACGACGGCAAGACCTCGCGCAACCGGCTCCAGACCCCCACCCTGCTGAACGCGATCGAGGAGAACGGCTTCACCGCCGCCTTCGGTGGCGGTCGCCGCGACGAGGAGAAGGCCCGCGCCAAAGAGCGCGTCTACTCCCACCGCGACGAGTTCGGCCAGTGGGACCCCAAGATGCAGCGCCCCGAGCTCTGGTCGCTCTACAACGGCCGCCTGCACGAGGGCGAGCACATGCGGATCTTCCCGATCTCCAACTGGACCGAGCTCGACATCTGGGACTACATCGGCCGCGAAGGCATCGAGATCCCGCAGGTCTACTTCGCCCACCAGCGTCGCGTCTTCGAGCGCGACGGCATGCTGCTGACCGAGACCCCGCTCAACCCGCTGCGCGAGGGCGAGGTCGTCACCGAGCGTACGGTCCGCTACCGCACCTGCGGCGACATGACGCTGACCGGCTGCGTCGAGTCGACCGCATCCACGATCCCCGAGATCATCGAGGAGGTCGCCGCCGCCCGGGTCACCGAGCGAGGCGCGACCCGCGGTGACGACCGGTTCTCCGAGGCTGCCATGGAGGACCGCAAGAAGGAAGGTTACTTCTGATGGCCATGGACCTTCTGCGGTTCGCCACCGCCGGTTCGGTCGACGACGGCAAGTCCACCCTCATCGGGCGGCTGCTGTTCGACTCGAAGTCGATCTTCACCGACCAGCTCGAGTCGGTCGAGAAGACCTCGCAGGACAAGGGCCACGGCTACGTCGACCTGTCGCTGCTGACCGACGGACTGCGGTCCGAGCGCGAGCAGGGCATCACCATCGACGTGGCCTACCGCTACTTCGCGACGCCCAACCGCAAGTTCATCATCGCCGACACCCCTGGCCACGTGCAGTACACGCGCAACATGGTCACCGGTGCCTCCACCGCCGACCTCGGCCTGGTGCTCGTCGACGCTCGTCACGGCCTGACCGAGCAGTCGCGCCGTCACGCGGTGCTGCTCTCGCTGCTGCGAGTGCCCCACCTGGTCCTGTGCATCAACAAGATGGACCTCGTGGACTACTCCCAGGAGGTCTACAACAAGATCTCGGCCGAGTTCACCGCGTTCGCGACCAAGCTGAACATCCCGGACCTCGAGGTCATCCCGATCTCGGCGCTCCAGGGCGACAACGTGGTGACCCGCTCCACCAGCATGGACTGGTACTCCGGCCCGACGCTGATCCATCACCTCGAGCACGTCCACGTCGCCTCCGACCGCGACCTGGTCGACGTACGCCTTCCGGTGCAGTACGTCATCCGGCCGAAGTCCGACGACCACCACGACTACCGCGGCTACGCGGGCCAGGTCGCCGGTGGCGTACTCAAGCCGGGCGACGAGGTCATGGTGCTTCCCTCCGGGATGACCAGCAAGATCGCCGGGATCGACCTTTTCGACAAGGAGATCCCCGAGGCGTTCCCGCCGATGTCGGTGACCGTCCGGCTCGAGGACGACGTCGACGTGAGCCGCGGCGACATGATCTCGCGGGTCAAGAACGCCCCCGAGCCGAGCCAGGACATCGACGCGATGATCTGCTGGATGACCAACGCTCCGCTGCGTCCGCGGCAGAAGCTGGCCATCAAGCACACCTCCAACTCGGCGCGAGCGCTGGTCAAGGACATCCAGTACCGCCTGGACGTCAACAGCCTCCACCGCGACCTGGAGACCAAGGAGCTCGGCCTCAACGAGATCGGCCGCGTTCAGCTGCGCACCACCAAGCCGCTGCTGTGCGACCCCTACTCGAAGAACCGCACCACCGGCTCCTTCATCCTCATCGACGAGGCGACCGGCGTCACCGTCGGCGCGGGCATGATCAACGACTGATCAGCTCTATTCGGCTCGTATGAAGCGGCGGCTCCCTTGCGGGGGTCGCCGCTTCGGCATTCTGGGGCTGGGCGGGGCATTTTCCCGCCATGGCGGGAAAATGCGGCCCGGCCGTCCGCGACCGGCGCGCAAATTCCCGCCATGGCGGGATTCTGCCGCCGCGACAGTCCGCGAGAGCAGTGCCAGCTACCCCGCGACCCGACGTTAGAGTTCGGGGCGTGCCTGTGCCGCAGTACTCTCCCTCGCCCCGTGAGCTCGACGATGTCGAGCTGATCGTCTCCGGAGCCCTTCCCGGGCCGCTCAACACAGACGGATCGGCCCTGACCCTGCACCTGCCGGCCGCGATCGAGGTAGCCGCCGCCGAGGCTGGCGCGGTCGAGCTCGTGGACCCCGAGGGGCTCCCCCTGGCGCGCGTCACCTGGCCTACCGGCGAGGTCACCGGGCTCTCCTCCCCCGCCTACGGTCCGTTCCGGCGGCTCCACCTGACCCCGTCACAGACCCGGAAGGCGTACGCCGGGCGGACGGTCGTCCCGGTCACCGACGCGCTCACCACCGCCGAGATCGCGGAGATCGCGACCCTCGGGCCGGTGCTGCTGCTTGCTCTGGTCGGGCATGGCACCCCGGCACTCTCGCCCGTCGCGCTGCTGCGCGCGTCCCTGCTGGCCGCCGACGCCCTGCCCGATGCGGCCGTCGTCGCGGTACCGCTGGCTGCTCACGACGACCCCGAGGCCGACCATGCGCTCGGCGTGGCTGTCGTGGCTGCGTACGCGGGCGGGGATGCGGTCCACGCGCTGGCCACCCTCGCCTCCGACGACTACCCCGATGACATCGCCGCGGTCATCGACTTCGACCAACCCACGCCCGAGGACCAGGGCCTGGTCATCTTCTTCACCGGCCTGTCCGGCTCCGGCAAGTCCACCCTCGCTCGCGCGCTGATGGACCGGATCCTCGAGCAGGGCGCACGCACGGTCACCTCGCTCGACGGCGATGTCGTGCGCCGCAACCTGTCGGCCGGGCTGACCTTCTCCAAGGAGGACCGGGAGACCAACATCCGCCGGATCGGCTGGGTGGCCGCCGAGATCTCCCGCCACGGCGGCCTCGCCGTCTGTTCCCCCATCGCGCCGTTCGACTCGACCCGCCAGGACGTACGCGGCTACGTCGCCGACGCCGGTGGCGCTTTCTTCCTGGTGCACGTGGCCACGCCGCTGGAGGAGTGCGAGCGGCGCGACCGCAAGGGCCTCTACGCCAAGGCCCGTCGCGGCGAGATCCCGGAGTTCACCGGGATCTCATCGCCCTACGAGGAGCCGGCCGACGCCGACGTACGCGTCGACACCACCGGCCGCTCGATCGAGGACGCCCTCGGGGACGTGCTCACCGGGCTGAAGAAAGCCGGCTACCTCGACCTCGAGAGCGTCCCTGGGCAGTAGTCCCTCCAGGGTGCGTAGCCGCCGCGCAGAACCTCAGCGAAATAGGCCGGCGAGCAACCTGATCGAGCATCAACGAGCGCGACGCCCGACGCTCGCGCCGCGACATCTCCGACCGACCGCCGGATGTTCGGGTGAAATCTTAGGGAATACGGACCCGCCGCTCGACCGACGTCGACCAGTCACGGCCCCGGCCACCGTCGCCATAATCCCGACCCGTGCCCCCGTAGATGCGGTCCGGGCCGGCGGCTCCGTAGAGCCGGTCGTATCCTGGGCCGCCCTCGAGCCGATTGGCGGCGGCGTTGCCGGTGAGCGCGTCGGCACTGGATGTGCCGACGAGCCCTTCTACGCCACGGAGCGTCTCTGTGCCTGCTCCACCTGTGCTCTGAGCGGTCGTGCGCGCAAGTGAGACGTTGACCGCACGGGCGACAGCGGCGTACGAGACGATGTCGAACCCGCTGCCACCATCGACACGGTCGTTGCCGAGGCCGGGTCGGATCCGGTCGTTCCCGGCGCCACCGAGCAGCACATTTGCGCCCGAACTGCCGACGAGGATGTCGGCATACCTACTGCCGGTCAGGTTCTCAACCTGGGACAACGTGTCGGTGCCGTCGCTCACCTGTACTTTGGAGAGGGTGGCGGTGACGCCGGCCGACGCTGTCGCATAGGACGCTGTGTCCGTCCCGGAACCGCCGATCAGGCGGTCGTCCTGGCCGCCTCCGGCGAGAGCGTCGTTGCCTCCGCCGCCGTTGATCACGTTCGATGCCGAGTTTCCGCTCAGTACGTCGGCATGGCCACTGCCAGTCAGGTTCTCGACGCCGCGGATCGTGTCGGTTCCTGCGGCTCCGGTCGCCCCGGAAAGGCTCGCCCGTACGGCACCGGTCGCTGTCGCATAGCTCACGGTGTCAGTACCGCCGTCGCCGACGATCATGTCAGCTCCGGCATCTCCGGAGAGGACGTCATTGTCGTTGGCAGCATTCAGGCGACCATTGCCGAGGATCGTGTCGTCACCCGCGCCGCCGGAGATCCTGTCGTTGCCCAGTTCGCCGGCGATCCGATTGTTCCGGGCGTCGCCGGTGAGCACGTCGGCGTACGCCGAGCCGACGATCCCTTCAGCGCTGATGGTGGTGATCCTCTGGTCACCATATGTGCGCGTGCCGTCACCTGCGTTGTAGGTGACGGCCCGATCGGACCTGGAGAAGTCGACCGAGTCCTGGCCACTGCCACCGTCGAACGTGTCGATCACGGGCAGGGTGGTGCTCAGGTCGGGTCGCCACGAGATCTCGAGGCGGTCATCGCCGTCGCCGGCCCTCACCGTCGTCCCGGCGGGACAGGACCACGAGCCACCCAAGAGGCTGGTCGCGGTGCTGAACACCACATCGGCACCGCCCCTGGCGTCGACGTCACAGAAGGCGCCGGCGTTCACGTGGTCGCCGTAGGGCGTCAAAACCAACCTTGTGCCGGCAAGGCTGATCCGGTCCTGGACGGTCATCGGAACGATCGCGTCGGCCTCCTCACCCTCGACCCAGACCGTCGGGTCCGATCTGCCGCCCTCGACATGAGCCGCCGCGGTGGCCCGCTCGTAGGAGAGGACGAGGCCTTCGCGAGCGTGGAAGCGGTCGTATCCGATGCCGCTGTAGACTACGTCCGCGCCCCCACGTCCGTCGATGTCCGATCCTGCGGGTGATGCCGTCAGGACGTCCTCGTACGAGGTACCGAGGATGTCCTCGACACCGACCAGACGGTCCGCCCCGCCACCACCAGTGTTCTGCACGGCCGTGCTCGACAGCGCGACACTGACGCCCGCAGTCGCGTCCTGGTAGCTAACCTGGTCCTTTCCGGAGCCGAGGTCGACATGGTCGTTGCCGCCACCGTCGCGGCTCCGGTCGTCGCCGGCACCACCGAAGATCTTGTCGTTCCCTGGACCTCCCCTGAGTGTGTCCGCTCCGTCGCCACCGCAGACGATGTCGTCACCTTCGCGCCCATCGATCACCTCCGCCTCGGCGGTACCGAGGATCACATCATCACCCTCCGTCGGCGCGTCGCCGGTCGCGAGGTTCACGGTGACAATGGAGCCATCGCACGTCGGGACCGACTGGGCCGACGCGGGGACGTTCCAGGCGAGGGCGGCGGCAGCGAGAAGCACACTCGCGGCGTACGGAGACCAGCGTCGGATCATGAATGGCTTCTTCGTGTGCGGCGGGCGTAGGTTTCGCAAACATACCCCGGCGGGCACGCCCGTATGTCCCTGATCCGGAAACGCTCGGCCAGCGGGGCGACTCGTTAACCCCCGAGCCCCATGAGCGCGGAGGCCTCGTCCCGACTCAACGGCACCCGCTGCGCGGCCTCGGCGGCCCGCAAAGCCCGCTCGACGTGGCGGCCCGGAGTTCACCGGGATCTCGTCTCCGTACGACGAGCCGGCCGACGCCGACGCACGTGTCGACACCACCGGCCACTCCATCGACGAGGCATTGGAGGACGTCATCGCCGGCCTGCGCTAGGCCGGCTACCTCGACCTCGCCTGAGCTCCGCGCTCAGCGGTCGCGGTAGACCAGCCCGGACAGGCGCCAGGCGAGCATCCGACGGAAGCGCGGGAGCTTCGCGAGCGTGGACAGCACCAGGTTCCGTACGCTGCGCCGGACCCCCTGCGCGATGCCGAACCGGGTCAGGCGGTCGGAGAGCGCGATGACCTCCTCGGCGACCGGCCGGCGGCGGGAGGCGTAGTCGTCGAGTGCGGCGTCGTCACCGTCGATGATCGTGGCGACGAGGGCATCCCCGAGCACGACCGCGTCCTGGAGCCCGGTGTTCATGCCCTGGCCGCCGGCGGGGCTGTGCACGTGGGCCGCGTCGCCCGCGATCAGCACCCGGCCCGCGCGATAGGCGTCGGCGACGCGGTGGTGGACCCGGAACCGCGATCCCCACAGGACCTCGGTGACCTTGACCGGACTCTTGACGCCCCCGCGGCGGTCGAGGAGACCCTGGACGTAGTCGACGTCGGGCTCGGCCGGCGCCTCGTCGACCGGGGCGACGAACCGGAACGAGCCGTCGGGCAGGGGCGCGGCGACCAGGGTGCCCTCGGGCGAGAAGTAGAGGATGACCTCGTCGTGCGGCAGGTCCCCGTCGATGCGTACGTCGGCGAGGCTGAACGACTCGGCGTACTTGCCTCCCGGGAAGCCGATCCCGGCCCTGTCGCGCACGGTGGAGTGCATCCCGTCGGCGCCGACGAGGTAGCGCGCCCGGATCTCGGTGCCGTCCTCGGTGGTGGCCGTGACGCCGGTGTCGTCCTGGACGAGGTCGACGAGGGTGAGCGGTCGGCGTACGTGACCGCCGAGCTCGGTGAGGCGCTCGAGGAGGACCCGCTCGGTGACCGCCTGGGAGACCATCAGGGCGTAGGGGAACTCGCTGGGGAGGTCGTCGAAGCGGATCGGCACCAGAACCTTGTCGCGGTCGCGGATGGTGAAGCGCGGCGCCTCGATGCCCTCCTCGACCAGGCGCCCGGAGACGCCGAGGTCGGCGAGGACCTCCAGGGTGCGGGCGTGGACAACCGCGGCCCGGGAGGTGTTGTCCCCGGCTGCCTGGTTGTCGATGACGGTGACGTCGATGCCGGCCGCAGCCAGCTTGGTCGCCACGGCCAGCCCGGTGGGGCCGGCGCCGACGACGAGGACATCAGTGGTGATGGTGGACATGATGCGCTCCTTGCTCTTTCGGATGCCAACACTTGTTGGCCAACTGATGTTGACCAAGTTGCGCGCCGTCGCCATTGACGTCAACGGGTGTTGGCCTACACTTGTTGGCATGACCGACACCCGCCGATCCGGAGCCGAGACCCGCGAGCGCATCCTCGCCGTCGCGCGCGAGCACTTCGCGCGCCAGGGATACGACCGCACCACCATCCGCGCCATCGCCTCGGAGGCGCAGATCGACCCCTCGATGGTGATGCGCTACTTCGGCAGCAAGGAGGAGCTCTTCAAGGTCGCCGCCTCGATCGACTTGGCACTCCCGGATCTCTCCACGACTCCGGAGGGCGAGGTCGGACGCGTGATGACCGCCCATTTCGTACGCACCTGGGACTCCGAGGGCACCCTGATGGCCCTGCTCCGCCGGGCCGCCTCGGACCCCCAGGCTGCAGAGCAGATGCGAAGCATCTTCGCCGCCCAGGTCGCCGCCGCCGTCGCTCCCCTGTGCCCCGATCCGGCGCAGGCCGCGCGCCGGGCAGCCCTCGTTGCCACCCAGCTCCTCGGCATTGCGCTGGGCCGCTACGTACTCCATCTCCCGCCGATCGTCGAGATGGACCCCGATGAGATCGTCAACTGGGTGGCCCCGACGATCGACCGCTATCTCACCGCCGAGTCGGCTCAAACTGACGAAAACCCGCGCCGAATCGGCTCGTCGTAACGAGCCGACTCGGCGCGGGTCTCGGTCAGGAGTGCCTAGCGCTTGAGGCCGAGTAGCGCCCAGGCCTCGTCCGTGCTCATCGGCTCGCGCTGGGCGACGGCCGCGGCCTCGACGGCGCGCTCGACGAGCTGGCGATTGGCGTCGACCGGGACCCCCTTGGCGAGGGTGAGCACGTCCTCCATCCCGACCCGCAGGTGCCCGCCCATGGCCAGCGAGGTGAGCATGACCGGGAGGGTCGAGCGGCCGATGCCGGTCGCCGACCACGAGGTCACCTCGTCCGGCAGCGCGGCGACGCCGGCGACCAGCGCGGCCGAGGTGCCGGGCATGCCACCGGGCACGCCCATGACGAAGTCGACGTGGACCTTGCCGCCCGCGGGCAGCCCGTACTTCCCCAGCAGCCGCTGCAGCGCGGCGACGTGTCCCAGGTCGAAGAGCTCGAACTCCGGCACCACGCCACGCTCCTGGGTGAGCTGGTAGAGCTCGGCGATGAACGGCCACGGGTTGGAGAAGACGTCGTCGCCGAAGTTGGTCGTGCCCATCGTCAGCGAGCACGAGTCCGGTCCGGCGTCGAGCACCTTCAGCCGCTTGTCCAGCGGGTCGTGGACCGAGCCGCCTGTGGAGAGCTGCACGATCAGCTCGGTCTTCTCGTGGAGCGCGTCGACCGTGTCGGTCAGCCGCCCCATGTCGAGCGTCGGCGCATGGTCGTCATCGCGGATGTGGACGTGGATCATCCGCGCCCCCGCCTCCTCGCACTCGACGGCCGTCGCCACCAGCTCCTCCAGCGTCGTCGGCAGCTGCGGGCAGTCTTCCTTCGCGGTCTCCGCGCCGGTCGGGGCCACGGTCACAAGCAGTCCAGTCACCCGGACAATCTAGCGCGATTCAAGCGATCCGCCGCAATATCTCCGCCGCATGATGGCAAAACGACGTGGGAGCCCCGGCGTCAACCAGTGACACCGGGGCTCCCACGTCAGGGATCGTCAGCCGATCGGGATCGTCACCTCGGCGACATTGCCGACCGCGGCGTGGACCTTCTTGTCCACGGGCTCCGCCTTCGGCGCGAGCGTACGCAGCGTCCACTCGCCGTCGCCGGCGAAGAACCGGAAGTGACCGGTGGCCGAGGTGGGCACCTCGGCGGTGAACTCGCCGGTGCGGTCGAGCAGGCGCACGTACGCACCGTGGACCGGCTCGCCACCGCGGGTCACCTGACCCTGGATGACTGCTTCCTTGGCGACATCGACGCCGGCGAGCGAGAGCCCGCCCTCAGTTGCTCCGCACATGCTCAGGCCTCCCCGGGCTCGTCACCAAGGGCCACGGGCACGCCGACGAGCGAGCCGTACTCGGTCCACGAACCGTCGTAGTTCTTCACGTTCTGGTGACCGAGCAACTCCTTGAGCACGAACCAGGTGTGCGAGGAGCGCTCACCGATCCGGCACAGGGCGATGGTGTCCTTGCTGTCGTCGAGGCCGGCCTCACCGTAGATCTCGCGCAGCTCGTCGTCGGACCTGAAGGTGCCGTCGTCGTTGGCCGCCTTGCTCCACGGCACGTTGATCGAGGTCGGCACGTGGCCGGCACGCTGGGCCTGCTCCTGCGGCAGGTGGGCCGGGGCGAGCAGGCGGCCCGCGTACTCGTCGGGGCTACGGACGTCGACAAGGTTCTTGACGCCGATGGCCTCGACGGTCTCGTCGCGGAAGGCGCGGATCGAGAGGTCCTGGTCCTTGGCGGTGTAGCTGGCCGCCTCACGGGTGACGGTCTCGTCGGTCAGCTCGCGGGAGTCGAGCTCCCACTTCTTGCGGCCGCCATCGAGGAGCTTGACGTCCTGGTGGCCGTAGAGCTTGAAGTACCAGAAGGCGTACGCGGCGAACCAGTTGTTGTTGCCGCCATAGAGCACCACAGTGTCGTCGTTGGAGACGCCACGCTCGGAGAGCAGTGCGGAGAACTGGTCCTTGCTGACGAAGTCGCGGCGCACCTGGTCCTGCAGGTCGGTGGTCCAGTCGAGCTTGATCGCACCCTTGATGTGGCCCTTGTCGTAGGCGGTGGTGTCTTCGTCGACCTCGATCAGCACCACCTTCGGGTCATCGAGGTGCTCCTCCACCCACTGGGCGGAGACGAGGGAGTTCTCGCGGGTCATCTAGGTACCTTTCGTTGGTGTTTCTTGCGTTCAGGGGTCAGGCGGATGGGATGACACCCAAGCGCCTGATCAGCAGGTAGAGCTCGCAGCCGAGGCAGAACTTGAAGACGGCATTGAGCACGGCCGCGACCAGCGCGAGGCCGAGGGCGATCTGCGCCACGAGCGTGGCGCCGACCAGGAAGCCCACGAGCGCGACCAGCACGAAGGCGAGGCCTACGCCCTGGGCGAACCGGGGCGGTGCCGGGTCCTCGAGCTCGTCCGGGGCGCCGAGGCGGGGACGTACGAACTTCTTGAAGAGCCAGGCGTGTGGGGTCCGCTGAACGCCGAGACCCGCCCCGATCGCGAAGAGCACGGTCTGGATGGCCGTCACCACCAGAGCCCATGGCTGCGGGAGCAGCAGAGCCAGGAGGAGTACGACAACGGTCAGCGCCGCAGCGAACTGCGGGCCACGAGGGTCGATTCCGGTCTGTGTCGCCGTCTGGCCTGAGGTCTCGGACATAGGTGTGCTCCTGCGAGAGTGGAGGAAAGGTCGTCAGGACGAGCCTGACAGGCGAAAGCGATCCCCAGGGTCGACTCGGTCGACAATCTCAGGGAATCAGCGGCAGGAACGACACAGCGCCGAGCGCACGCGGCAGTGATCCACTGCGCGGCGCTTGGTCAGCATGGTCGAGAACATGCGATGACAGTAGCGCGATGCTCGACGGCCACGAAACGAATGTCTCGACATACGGACGAGCGTGTCAGGATTCGAGATTCACTGTCGGAATCGCACTCAGGACCTGCTCCTTGCGCGGAGCACCGGAGGCACGTGCGATCTCGTTGCCGGCGCCGTCGATCACCAGGGTCGTCGGCGTACGCATGATGTCGAGCCGGCGCACCAGGTCGAGGTGGTGCTCGGCGTCGATCTCGACGTGCACCACGCCCGGGACGATCTCCGCGACCTCGCCCAGGATCCGCCGGGTCGCCCGGCACGGCGCGCAGAAGGCGCTGGAGAACTGCACGAGGGTCGCGCGCGCGCCGAGCTCGGTCTCACCCAGTGCGTCGGTGACCGCGTCCCAGGCGTGCGGCTCGGGTGGGTGATCCTCGTGAGTCACATGGAGCTCCTTCGTGCCTCGGAAGCGGCCGTCACTGAGCATCCGGAACAGGCCGAAGGCGAGGGCGGCGGCAATCGCGACGACGGCAATCCAGGCTCCGGTGCTCACGAGGGGCACAACCCCGGTCCGCGGTGGATTATTTCCGCCGACCTCATTCCGAGCCGCCGGCGAAGGGTGGGAGGAACTCGACGGTCGCGCCCGGCTCGACCTCGACCGCACTCGGATCCTGGGATCCGACCGGACGGTCGCCGATGAGTGCCGAGCAGACCTTCAGGACCTCGGGGAGGCGGGTATCGGCGTGCAGCTCCGCGGCGCGGCGTACGACTTCTGCCAGCGTCAACGGGCCGTCGACCTCGAACCGGTCGGACGGAGTCCCGGCCGCTGACTTGGCCGCGGCCCAGTAGCGGACCTCTATAACATTCGTCACTTTCTCGTGGACATCCTTCCTATGTCACCGTGAGGTTTCGTTAATATGGTGCAACGATCACCTCACCGAGGCTCAATGTTGCGTTTCGGTGCTCCTCTTTCTCTGACCGAGAGGCACCCCCCATGAGCTCGCTTCTGTTGTTGACCAGTTCGCTCCAGCCTTCGACAGATGTCCTGCCCGGGCTCTCGCTCCTCGGCCATCAGGTGAAGATCCTTCCTGCTGAAGGTAGCGCGCTTCTCGAGGCGCCCGACTCCGACCTGCTGCTCGTAGACGGCCGGCAGGACCTCGCCCAGGCCCGTGACCTGTGTCGTCTGATCCGCACGACCGGCACCGACATCCCCGTTCTGCTGATCGCCACCGAGGGCGGCCTCGCCGTCGTCGCCCACGACTGGGGCATGGACGACGTCGTGCTGCACACCTGCGGCCCGGCCGAGCTCGAGGCCCGGATCAAGCTCGCGATCGGCCGGATCTCGGCGGCCCGCGAGGCCTCCGACCCCGAGGCCCACGTCATCCGCTCCGGCGAGGTCGTCGTCGACGACGCCACCTACACCGCCAAGATCGGCGGTCGCCCGCTCGACCTGACCTTCAAGGAGTTCGAGCTCCTGAAGTTCCTCGCCCAGCACCCGGGCCGCGTCTTCTCGCGCCAGCAGCTGCTGCAGGAGGTGTGGGGCTACGACTACTTCGGCGGCACCCGCACCGTCGACGTCCACGTACGTCGCCTGCGCGCCAAGCTCGGCCCGGAGAACGAGACCCTCATCGGCACCGTCCGCAACGTCGGCTACCGCTTCGTGCTGCCGTCGAAGAACAACGAGGCCGCCGCCGACGGCGCCCGGCTGACCCCGTCTCCTCGCCTGGGGGCCGACGCCTAGGCTGCTCCTATGGCACTCACCGTCGATCAGGTCCTGGCCATCGCGAAGGCGACCGAGGCGTACGACGGCGTGGCGCCGCTCGACGAGGCGACCCTCCTGACGCTGCGCAACCGTCCGGAGGACGCCACGATCTGGGGGGACGTACGCGGCTTCGGGCTTCTGATCGGCACCGAGCTGGCGCTAGTGGTGTTGACCCAGCATCGTGGAGTGGGTCTGGGGCGTCAGCTGCTGCTCCGGGCGCCATCGCTTTCGGCCGGGGCGACGGCGTGGTCGCACGGCGACAACCCGGCGGCTGCCCGGCTGGCCGCCACACAAGGTTGGGAGCGCACCCGTGAGCTGTGGGTCATGCGTCGCCCTGTCGCCGGTCTGCCGCCGGCTCCGGAGACTCCCGACGGCATCGTCGTACGCGGCTTCGAGCCCGGCGACGAGGCCGAGCTGCTTCGGGTCAACGCCGCCGCCTTCGCGCACCACCCCGAGCAGGGATCGCTGGACGAGGCCGGTCTGCGGGAGCGGATGGCGGAGTCGTGGTTCGACCCGTCGGGGCTGGTCACCGCGTGGGAGGGCGAGAAACTCCTGGCGTTCCACTGGACCAAGCGCCACAGCGAGACCGAGGGCGAGGTCTACGTCGTCGGTGTCGATCCCGCCGCGCAGGGCCGCGGCCTCGGCAAGCTGGTCACCCTCCTCGGGCTGAACCACCTGGCTGCTGTCGGCGTCGAGCGGATCCATCTCTATGTCGAGGGCGACAACACCCCCGCCGTACGCCTCTACGAAGGCCTCGGTTTCACCCGTGCCGCGGCGGACACGCACGTGCAGTACACGCGCCACTAGTCTCTGGTCGCGTGAAGCTGACCGAATCTCAGAGTGACCGGGCCGTCGGGGCCATCGTCGGAACCGCCGTGGCGGATGCGCTCGGGGCTCACTACGAGTTCGACTCGGCTCGGCTCGGCGCGGACGAGAGCGCGCAGATGCTCGGCGGCGGGCTCGGCCCGTTCGCGCCCGGGGAGTGGACCGACGACACGACGATGGCGTGGTGCATCCTCGACGTCGCCGCGGGCGGTCTCGACCTGCGTACCCAGGAGGGGCTGACTGCGGTCGCCCGCAACTTCCGGACGTGGGCGGAGTCGGACCCGAAGGACATCGGCAACCAGACCGCCCGGGTGCTCAACAACGCCGGCCCCGCACCGACCGCCGGGCAGCTGCAACAGGTCTCGGAGGAGCTGCACGAGACGACCGGCCACACCGGAGGCAACGGCTCCCTGATGCGTACCGCTCCGGTCCCGCTCCGCTATCTCGGCGACCGCCCGGCCGTCGCCGAGGCAGCCGCCGCGGTGAGCGCCCTGACCCACTGGGACGAGCACGCCCGGTCCGGTTGCGTTCTGTGGTCCCTGGCGATCGAGCACGCGGTGATGCACGGCGAGCTCGACGTACGCTCCGGCCTCTCCCACCTCTCCCCCGCCGAGGCCACCTTCTGGACCGAGAAGCTCGACGAGGCCGAGACCGCGCCGCCCGCGACCTTCAACCCCAACGGCTGGGTCGTCACCGCACTGCAGGCCGCCTGGTCCTCCATCGCCCAGACCCCGGTGCCCGAGGCAGACCCCGCGAGCCACTACGTCGACGCGCTCGACACCGCCATCCGGATCGGCAACGACACCGACACCGTCGCGGCCATCGCCGGCGGCCTCCTCGGTGCCCGCTGGGGCGCCACCGCCATCCCCGCCGAGTGGCGCAAGCTCAGCCACGGCTACCCCGGCATCCCCGGCGACTCCCTCGCCACTCTCGCCCTCGACACCGTGGCTGCCGGTCGGCGCTGATCAGCGCAGGGGGCGGATGTGGAGGCCGATCTCGGGGTCGACGAGGATCTCCTGGGCCACCGGCATCCCGTCGACGACGAGCTGCGCGTCCACAGGTACGTTGCGCTTGACCAGCCCCAACGCGATCGGACCGAGCTCGTGGTGACGAGCGGACGAGCCGACGAAACCGACCGTCTTCTCACCGAAGACCAGCTCCGACCCAGCAGCGGGCAGCCGGTTCTCGGAACCGTCGAGGTGGAGCAGTACCAGGCGCCGCGGCGGGCGGCCGAGCGTGTGGACGCGGGCGACCGTCTCCTGTCCGCGGTAGCAGCCCTTGTCGAGATGGACCGCGTACTCCGGGCCGACGGTCTCTTCCGAACCCGGCACCCAGCCGACCTCGTTGGGGATCGTGCGCGCATCGGTGTCCACGCCGAACCGCGGCTCACCGCGCTCGATCCGGAGAGCCTCGAACGCCCAGAACCCGCAGGCGGGGCCCGCGGCAGCGGCGTACGTCTCCAAGGACTCGCGCGGGACGAAAGAGTAGCCCTGCGAGGGACGCCAGACGGAGGCCTGTGACGGCTCAGCCGTCACGGTCACGTCCGACCAGAACTTCATCCGCTCCAGGTAGGCGACCAGAGCCTCACCGGCCCCCGGCTCGGTCCACGCCAGGAAGGAGGAGCCGTCGTCGACGCCAGAGAAGAAGTGCTCGACATGTCCCTGCGGCGACAGGATCAGGGCCGAGGTCCAGACCCCGGGCGCCAGTCCCTCGAAGGCCTGCGAGGTCAGCGAGTGCAGCCAGGTCAGCCGGTCGGGACCGGCGATCCGTAGGACGTCACGGTGGGAGAGGTCGACGAATCCCTCACCGGAGGCCAACGTCCGCTGCTCCAGGTTGAACGATCCGTAGTGCGCGGCGACGGGTGCGTCGGCACCGTCGCCGGCGACGGCACCGGGCAGGGACAGAAGCGGGCTGGCAGTCATCATGGCTCCTCGGAAGAACAGTCGACGCACGCCCCGAAGACGGTCAGATGAGCGACATCTACCTCGAAGGCGTACTCCTCACGCAGCCGCTCGCTGATTCCGTCGGCCACTGAGGGGTCAACACTGGTGACCTTCTGACACTTCCTGCAAACCGCATGAAAATGTGGCCGGCCGGAGACCGAGTGGTAGGTCGAGGCCCGCTCGCCCAGGTGGGCGTGGCGCACCAGTCCCAGCTCCTCGAGCACCTCGAGGTTGCGGTAGACGGTGGATAGGTTGATCGCCGAGGACGACTCGCGTACGACCGCGAGCACCTCCTCGGGGGTGGCGTGCCGCAGCCGCTCGATGGCGCCGAGGACCAGCTCGCGCTGGGGCGTGAGTCGATAGCCCTTCGCCCGAAGGGCCTCGCGCCAGTCCTCAGCGGCCTCGGTCATCGCGACTACTTGTTGACTCGCTTGAGCCGCGCCCACAGGTGCGGCTGCAGCGCCTGACCCATCGCGGCCATGTCGAAGGCGTAGAGAAGGTCGCCCTCGACGTTGCCGTAGAGGCGCTTGCCGGCGGTGTACTCCTTCGCGGTCTCCGTGCGGGCGACCGCGTCCGTGGTGAGGTCGAGCTTGCCGCCCTCGGCCTTGCCGTACCAGACCTCGACGATGCCGGTGTTGTGCGTCATCACCCACTCGACCTCGCCCTCGGGACGGAAGCGCACGAAGCCGGTCTCCAGCGCCGCGTCGCGCACCTTCTCGCCGGTCTCGGGGTCGATGATCCACGAGCGCGCGAAGTAGTGGAAGAACGGTCGCCCGTCGTGGGTGAAGATCAGCTCCTGCCCGAACTCGAACTTGTCGATCGTCGGATAGTCACCGTGTCCGTTGCCCTGCCAGGTGCCGAGCATCCACGCACAGGGACCGGCATCGGGGTGAAGGTTCTCCGGAAGTTCGAAAGCCACACGCCGAGTTTAGGCCGTACGTCGGCTACGACCCGAAACGCAGGCGCTAGTGTGCTCGGCATGCAAGAACTCGTGGTGAAGGTGACCGTGGGTGCCGAGGCGCCCGAGCGTACGAACCAGGCCTTCACGGTCGCCTCGGCGGCCGCGACCGCCGGCGCGAAGGTGTCGCTGTGGCTCACCGGTGAGGCGACCTGGTTCGCGGTTCCCGGGAAGGCGGAGGAGTTCACGCTCGAGAACTCGGCTCCGCTGCAGGAGCTGATCGGGCTGGTCATCGAGGCCGGCCAGGTGACCGTGTGCAGCCAGTGCGCCTCACGTCGCGACCTGTCCGAGGACGACCTCATCGAGGGCGTCACCATCAAGGGCGCGGTCGTGTTCGCCGAGGAGATCCTGCGCGAGGGCGTGCAGGCGCTCGTCTACTGAGACTCCCTACCAGAACTACACCAATGTAGTTCCAGGTAGCAGGCGTGTTAATCCTCTCGGAGACTCCACACACCGCCTACTTCGCCGTTAGCATTCACCCTCGTGAGCACGCAGACCCCCAGTGGCAAGTGGTGGAGCCGGGATTCGGCCGCCCAGCCGGGTGACGACGAGGACCTGACGGCGCGCGCTGCGGAGTTGGCCCGCGCCGCTGCCGCAGCCGAGTCACTTCGCATCTCAGCCGAGCAGGCGGCCGCCGAGCAGGCGGCCGAGCGACTGGTTGCCGAGGAAGCTGCCGCCGAGCATGCCACCGCCCGTGGGAAGGCCGACGAGACCGCCAAGCTCCACGCCGAGCTGGCCGCCGACGCCCACCAGGCGCGTGAGGTCGCGGAGAAGGCAGCCGAGGAGTACGCCCGCGCCCGGGTCGAGGCCGAGAAGCTCGCCGACACCCGTGCCAAGGAGCGCGCCGAGGCCGAGGAGGCCGCGCTCGCGAGGGGCAAGGAGCTGGAGGCGGCCGAGCGCCGCCTTCTCGAGGCGGCCCGTGTCGCCGAGGAGCAGGCCACCGCGCGCACCGAGGCCGAGGAGTCCGCCCGCGCCAACGCCGAGGAGGCCGCCGCCGCGGCCGCATCCGCCGCTGAGGCACACACCAAGGCAGCCGAGCACGCCGAGCTCGCCCAGTCCGCCTACGCCGCGCGCAGCGTCGCGGAGGCAGCCGCCGAGGACCGCCTCGAGGAGATGGACGAGCTTCGCGACGCGCTGGCGGCAGCCGAGAAGGCCGCCCGCAAGGCCGCGGACGAGGCCCGCGCCGCCTACGAGGCACGCAGTGAGGCGGAGGCCGCCGCCGAGGCCGCCTACACCGCTCGCGCCGCGGCCGACACCCGATCCGAGGAGCTCGCGCGGATGCGCGAGGAGGCCGACGCGGCCGCCGCCGGCCGGGCCGACGAGGCGCTCGCCGCGTTCACCGCGCGCCAGGCCGCCGAGCAGGCCGCCAACGACCGGGCGACCGAGGCCGAGAAGGCCGCCGCTGCGCGCATCACGGCCGAGGAGTCCGCGGTCGCGATGGCGACCCAGGCCGAGCAGGCCGAGCAGGCCCGCAAGGAGGCCGAGGCCGCGGCCGAGGCCGCCTATGCCGCTGCCGAGGCGGCCGCGACCGCCCGCGCCGAGGCCGAGGAAGCGGCGAAGGAGGCCTTCGAAGAGCGCAAGTCCGCCGACGCCAACGCCGAGGACCACGCGATGACCCGGGCCGCGGCCGAGGCCACCGCAGCTGACCAGTACGCCGTGGCAGCCGAGGCGCTTGCCGCGCGCACCGAGGCGGAGGAGGCCGCGCTGCGCGCCTTCAAGGCCGCCGACGCCGCCAACGACGCCCGTCTCGAGGCCGAGAAGAGCGCGAAGCAGTACGCCGAGTTCGCCGCTGCCGCCGCTCACGAGGCCAACGAGAACGAGGAGCGCTACCGGCAGCTCACCGAGCTCGCCTCCCAGGCCGAGCAGGCGGCCGAGTCCGCCAACCTCGCCCGGATGGCGGCCGACCAGCGCGCCTCCGAGCACGCCGATCTCGCGGTGCAGGCCCTGGAGGGCCGGCGCGCCGCCGAGCGCGCCGCTACCGAGGCCAACGAGGGTCGTCGCGCGGCGGAGTCCGCGCTGCGTACCGCCCACGAGTCGATGACCGAGCTCATCACCGGACAGGCCAGCGAGCGCGAAGAGGCCGAGCGCCGGATGACGGAGATGATGAATCGTCTCGCCGACGTCCAGCAGCAGGCCGCCGACGCCGTACGCCTTCGGGCCGAGGCCGAGGAGGTCGCCGGCCAGAAGGCGATCGACCGTCAGGCCGTCGAGGCCTCGATCCTGCACAACACCCAGCTGGTCGAGCAGGCCATCGTGGACCGGCAGATCGCCGAGCGCCGTAGCGCCCAGCTCGCCAAGCAGCTCGCCGACCTGCGCGAGGCCGTCATGCTCGCGGTCAAGGGCGGCAGCACCAACAAGCGTGCGATGCAGGCCCTCGAGCTCACGCTCGCCGCGACGCCGTCGCCGCCCGAGGCGCAGTTCCCAATCCCCGACGCTCCTGACGAGCCGCTCGTGGTCGAGCCCCTCGAGCCGGTCGAGCCCGTGAAGGCCACCGCGCCCGCACCGGTCGACTCACCGGCGGCACCGACGGCCGGGCCTCCGACCGCGCCCGTGACGCTGCCCGAGCGGCCGACCGGCAAGAAGCAGGCCAACAAGTCGGAGGGCTCGCCCGCGCAGCCGGCGGACCTGCCCGACACCCCGAGCGACTCGCTCCCCCAGCGCTCGAGCGGCTGGCTGGCGGCGGTCAAGCTCGCCGAGTCCGGCAAGTTCCCCGGCGCCAAGATCCCCGGCGCCGGCAGCGCCGCACCCGAAGCGGCCCTTTCTGCCGAAGACGTGGAGGGCGAGCCGGTCGGCACCAAGAGGCTCACCGTCCGCACCTTCAGGCCCGAGGACGGCTCGCTCATGACCGAGAGCACCGTCACGGTCACCGAGGAGGGTGTGCTCGACGTACGCAAGGACGAGCAGACCCACACCTACGACCTCTACGACACCCACACCGACATCACCATCAAGGGTGAGCCGGCCGCCGACGAGTGGGTCGTCGAGTTCAACACCGACGAGGCCGGTGCGGTCCAGGTCGACAAGTCGATGGTCGACCCCGAGGCGTTCCAGCGCGAAGTTCTCCGCTGGCGCCCCGACATGGCTGGCTGAACGGGCTTGTTGGGATACCCGGTTAACCGGGTATCCCTGCACTTCTCAGGCGTTGCAACACCTGAGAAGTGCAGGAAAAACCTGAGAAGTCAGAGGTTGTCGCGCAGGACCTGCGCGATCTCGAGCACAGCGGCGCGTGACGTACGCCCGGCGCCGACCACGTTCAGGAACCCATGGATCTGGTCGGCGAAGCGTCGGTGCACGACCTTGACCCCGGCCTCGTCGAGCTTGGCGGCGTACGCCTCGCCCTCATCGCGCAGCGGGTCGAAACCCGCGGTCGCGACGTACGCCGGGGCGATCCCGGTCGTCGGGATCTCCGCGTACAGCGGGGCGTGGCGCGGGTCGCGGCGATCGACGTCCTCGGGCAGGTAGTTGTCGGTGGCCGCGGCGATGAAGTCGGCGGTCAGGTAGAAGCCCTCGCTGAGATCCTCGCGGCTGCGGGTGTTCGCCTCCGACTGCGTCACCGGGTAGATGAGCAGCTGGAACGCGCAGTCCTCACCCACGGCGAGCGCGACCCCCGCTGCCAGGTTACCGCCGGCGGAGTCACCGCCGACACCGATCCGGGCCGGGTCCGCACCGAGCTCGGCCGCATGCTCGACCGCCCACCGGAACGCCGCGACGGAGTCGCCGTACGCCGCCGGGAACGGTGACTCGGGCGCCAGCCGGTAGTCGATCGAGAGCACCTTGACGCCCGATTCGCTGGCCAGCAGCCGGCAGGGAGCGTCATGGCTGTCGAGGTCACCGAAGATGAAGCCGCCGCCGTGCAGGAAGACCAGCAGCGGCGCGTTGCCCGAGGCGCCCTCCGGGACGTAGAGCCGCGCCTTCAGCCCCGCGGCCCAGAGCTCCCGCACCGACCCGATCTCCTGACGGCCGCCCCCGAGCTGCGACTGCCGCAGCAGCGCCACCCGCCCCTTCGGGATCGGCAGCGTCGACGGGTCCGGCTCCCCCGACACCTTCATCAGCGCGAGCATGATCTGCGTGTCCACCGCGAGCGTCTGCCCGTCGTAGGTCACCGGCTTCCCCACGAGCCGTCGCTGCACCGGAGCAGGCAGGTTCAACGCCGTCGTGAACGCGGTCCGCTTCGCCGGCATCAGCAACGGATCGACCAGGGACGAGACGCGAGCGAGAATCGACATGCGCCTAAACTACCCGCTAGTAGGGACATCGTGTTACAGGTAGTTCACCGAACGTACGGTGGATTCTCGGAATCAGCCATGAGTTCGGATGAAAGACTGACCCCATGAGTCTCGACCCGCAGGCCCCCACCCGCTCGGCCGAGGACACCGTGAGCCTGACCGCGGTTCCCGACCAGCCGTTCGACGTCGAGCCCGAATACATCCCCGATCACGAGGCGCTGGCCGAGGTCGAGAAGTACGACGACCGGTTCCTCGACCGGGAGCTGTCCTGGCTGCGGTTCAACGAGCGGGTCCTGGAGCTGGCGGAGGACGAGACGCTGCCACTGCTGGAGCGCGTACGTTTCCTGGCGATCTTCACCTCCAACCTGGACGAGTTCTTCATGGTCCGGGTCGCTGGCCTGAAGCGGCGGATCGCGGCGGGGGTGGCGGTCAAGGCCGCTTCCGGGCTGATGCCGCGTGAGGTCCTCGAGGTGATCTGGCGTACGACCCGGGAGCTCTCCGAGCGGCATGCCGAGGTGTTCCGCGGCAAGATCAAGCCGGCGCTGCTCGAGGAGGGCATCCAGCTGCTGCACTGGGAGGACCTCACCCCCGAGGAGGTCAAGGCCTGCAAGAAGCTGTTCAAGGAGCGGGTCTACCCGGTGCTGACGCCGCTCGCGGTGGACCCGGCCCACCCGTTCCCCTACATCTCCGGCCTCTCGCTCAACCTCGCCGTCCGGCTGAGGGACCCGAAGACCAAGAAGAAGCACTTCGCCCGGGTGAAGGTCCCGCCGATCTTCAGCCGCTTCGTGCCGTTGGGCAACGACCGCTTCGTGCCGCTCGAGGAGGTCATGCGGGAGCGGCTGCACAAGCTCTTCCCGGGCATGGAGATCCTCGAGGTGCACACCTTCCGAGTCACCCGCAACGAGGATCTCGAGGTCGAGGAGGACGACACCGAGAATCTCCTCACCGCGCTGGAGAAGGAGCTGCTCAGGCGGCGCTTCGGCCCTCCCGTACGCCTCGAGGTGCAGGAGTCGATGACCGACTCGACGCTCGACCTGCTGGTCTCCGAGCTCGGCATCTCCGACAAGGAGGTCTTCCGGCTGCCCGGGCCGCTGGATCTTCGCGGGCTGCACGGCATCGCCGACATCGACCGCGAGCAGCTGAAGTATCCGGCCTTCGTACCGAGCACCCACCCGGCGCTCGCGCCGGTCGAGAGCGCCGCGCCGGTCGACGTCTTCAAGGCGGCCCGCCGTGGTGACGTACTCCTCCAGCATCCCTACGACTCGTTCGCGACCAGCGTGCAGCGCTTCATCGAGCAGGCCGCGGCCGACCCGCGAGTGCTGGCGATCAAGCAGACCCTCTACCGGACCTCCGGCGACTCGCCCATCATCGATGCCCTGATCGACGCCGCCGAGGCCGGCAAGCAGGTGCTGGTGCTGGTCGAGATCAAGGCGCGCTTCGACGAGGTGGCCAACATCCGCTGGGCGCGCAAGCTCGAGCAGGCCGGCTGCCACGTGGTCTACGGCCTGGTGGGCCTGAAGACCCACTGCAAGCTGGCGATGGTGGTCCGCGAGGAGCCCGACGGCAGCATCCGTCGCTACACCCACATCGGCACCGGCAACTACAACCCGAAGACCTCCAGGCTCTACGAGGACATGGGGCTGATCACCACCAACGAGGGGATCGGCGAGGACGTCGCCCACCTGTTCAACAACCTGTCCGGCTGGAGCCGGGAGGCGACGTACGAGCAGCTTCTGGTCGCCCCCGGCAACGTACGCAACGGTCTGATCGAGCAGATCCACGCCGAGATCGCCCACCACCTGGCCGGGCGGCCGGCGAGGATCCGGCTCAAGGCCAACTCGGTGGTCGACGAGGCCATCATCGACGCGCTCTACCTGGCCTCCCAGGCGGGCGTGCCCGTGCAGCTGCTGGTACGCGGCATCTGCGCGCTCCGTCCGGGCGTGGAGGGGCTCAGCGAGACCATCGAGGTGCGCTCGATCCTGGGCCGGTTCCTGGAGCACTCGCGGATCTTCTGGTTCGAGAACGGCAACGCCGACGACGGGGACGGACCGAGCGCCTGGATCGGCTCGGCCGACATGATGCACCGCAACCTCGACCGACGGGTCGAGGCCCTCGTACGTCTCCCCACCCCGGAGCTCGTGGCCGAGGTCGGCGCACTGTTCGATCTGGCATTCGAACCGACCACAGATGCCTGGCTCCTCGAACCCGACGGGACCTGGACCCGAAACCACGCTCCCAACCATCTCCAGGCGATGTTGATCACACGCCAGCGCCAGCGCAGGCGCGCCGCGGCTGGCTGAACACGCCCTGGCTTTCGTCGTGTCAAGCGGACTCGCCTAACATGAGCCCGCAGGTCTGCCTCATCCAGCCAGGAGCCCCCCGTGCGTTTCCGATTCCGCCCGGTCGACACGTCGTTCTACGACATGTTCACCGAGTCCGCCAACCACCTCGTCGGCGGTGTCTCGCTGCTCGCCGAGATGCTCAGCGACACAGCCGATCGCGAAGACGTCGCGCGACGGATGCGCGACGCGGAGCACGCCGCTGACGAGACGACCCACGAGATCGTCAAGAAGGTCAACTCGACCTTCGTCACGCCGTTCGACCGCGAGGACATCTACGCCCTCGGCTCCGGTCTCGACGACGTGATGGACTCGATGGACGAGGTCGTCGACCAGATCTTCGTCTACGGCGTCAACATCCTGCCCCCGGAACTCTCCGACCAGGTCACCGTGCTCCAGCGCTGCGCCGAGCTGACCGCGGCGGCGATGCCGAAGCTGCGCTCGATGAAGGAGCTCTCCGAGTACTGGATCGAGATCAACCGTCTCGAGAACCAGGGCGACAAGAACCACCGTCGCATCCTTGCCAAGCTCTTCTCCGGTGAGTACGACGCGATGGAGGTCCTCAAGCTGAAGGACATCGTCGAGTCCCTCGAGGACGCGATCGACGGCTTCGAGAAGGTCGCGAACACCGTCGAGCAGATCGCCGTCAAGGAATCCTGACACCGTGGAACTTGCCATCGTCATCGCGGTGGTCGTCGTCGCCCTCGTCTTCGACTACACCAACGGCTTCCACGACGCCGCCAACGCCATCGCGACCTCCGTCTCCACGCGCGCGCTCACGCCGCGCATCGCCCTCCTCCTCGCGGCGGTGATGAACTTCGTCGGCGCGTTCCTGGGCCAGAAGGTCGCCCACACCGTCTCCGACACGATCACGCCACCATCAGGGGCACATGGTCTGACCGTGGTGATGGCCGGCCTGCTCGGCGCGATCGCCTGGAACCTGATCACCTGGTACTTCGGTCTTCCCTCGTCCTCGTCGCACGCGCTCATCGGTGGTCTGGCCGGTTCGGCGATCGCCGCCGGCGCGTTCGTCAACTGGATGACGGTGCTGGAGAAGGTCGTCATCCCGATGTTCATCTCGCCCGTGGTCGCCTTCGGACTCGGGTTCGGCGTGATGCTCGCGATCATGTGGATCTTCCGCCGCGCCAACCAGCACAAGGCACAGAAGGGCTTCCGGATCGCCCAGACGATCTCGGCCGCCGCGATGGCCCTCGGTCACGGCCTGCAGGACGCCCAGAAGACGATGGGCGTCATCTTCCTCGCCCTGGTCACCGGTGGCTTCCTCTCGGCCGATGACGACTTGCCGTTCTGGGTGATCGCCGCGGCCGCGACCGCGATCTCCCTCGGCACCATGTCCGGCGGCTGGCGCATCATGCGCACCCTCGGCCGTCGCATCATCCACCTGGATCCCTCGCGCGGCTTCGCCGCCGAGTCGGTCGCCGCCTCGGTGCTCTACACCACGGCGTACGTCTGGGAGGCTCCGATCTCGACCACCCACACGATCACCTCGTCGATCATGGGTGTCGGCGCGACCAAGCGGTTCTCCGCGGTCCGCTGGGGCGTCGCGAAGTCCATCGTCGCCGCCTGGATCTTCACCTTCCCGGCGGCCGGCACCGCCGCAGCCCTGATCTACCTGCTCTGCCACTTCGTCTTCCAGCTTCCCTGATCCTGGCCGACGAGAAACCGCCCTGCACCGTGTCGGTGCAGGGCGGTTTCGCATGTGGCGCGTGCGCCGGCTCAGCCGAAGCGGCCGGAGATGTACGCCTCGGTGTCCGGGTTGTCCGGCTTGGTGAACATCTGCTTAGTGGGGTTGAACTCCACCAGACGGCCTGGCTGGCCGGCTGCCTTCAGGTTGAAGAAGCCGGTGTCGTCGGAGACGCGGGCGGCCTGCTGCATGTTGTGGGTGACGATCACGATCGTGTAGTCGGACTTCAGCTCGTGGATGAGGTCCTCGATCGCGGCGGTCGAGATCGGGTCGAGAGCCGAGCACGGCTCGTCCATGAGCAGCACCTCCGGCTGGACTGCGATCGCACGGGCGATGCAGAGCCGCTGCTGCTGACCACCGGACAGGCCCATGCCGGGCTTGCCGAGACGGTCCTTGACCTCGGTCCACAGGTTGGCGCCGCGCAGCGCGCTCTCCACGATCGAGTCCGCCTCGGACTTCTTGATCCGCTTGGCGTTGAGCCTGTTGCCGGCCAGCACGTTGTCGTAGATCGACATCGTCGGGAACGGGTTGGGCCGCTGGAAGACCATGCCGACCTTGCGGCGCACGGCCACCGGGTCGACGTTCGGCCCGTAGATGTCCTGGCCGGCGATCTGGATCTTCCCCTCGACGTACGCGCCGGGGATGACCTCGTGCATCCGGTTGAGGGTGCGCAGGAAGGTCGACTTGCCGCAGCCGGAGGGCCCGATGAAGGCCGTCACCGACTTCGGCTTGATGGACATGGAGACGTCCTCGACGGCCTTGAAGTCGCCGTAGAAGATGCTGGCGTCCTTGACTTGAATGGACATGTGTTTCTCCTAGCGCCCGGTCTTGGGGGCGAAGATCGTGCCGACGATACGGGCGATGAGGTTGAGGACCATGACGAGGATGAAGAGCACCAGTGCTCCACCCCAGGCGTACTCGACGCCCTTCGCCGTGGCCTCGGACAGCTGGGTGTAGATGAAGACCGGCACGGTCATCATCGGGCTGTCATCGAAGGCGTTGGTGTTCAGGTTCGGGTTGAAGCCCGAGGCCACCAGCAGCGGCGCGGTCTCGCCGATCACTCGCGAGATCGAGAGCACGACACCGGTGACGATGCCGCCGATCGCGGTCGGGAGCACCATCTTGGTGATGGTGCGCCACTTCGGCACCCCGAGGGCGTACGCAGCCTCGCGCAGGTCGTCGGGGACCAGCTTGAGCATCTCCTCGGTCGATCGGACGACGGTCGGGATCATCAGCAGCGAGAGCGCCACACCGCCGCCGAAGCCGAAGCGCGTGCCCGGCCCCATGAGCAGGGTGAAGAGCGCGAACGCGAACAGACCCGCGACGATGGACGGGATGCCGGTCATGACGTCGACCAGGAATGTGATCGTCTTGGCGAGGCGGTTGCCCTTGCCGTACTCGATCAGGTAGATCGCGGTCATGATGCCGATCGGGATCGAGATCACCGCGGCGATGCCGGTGACGATCAGGGTGCCCATCAGTGCGTGGTAGAGACCGCCCTGCTCGTCGCCGGTGACCGAACGCATCGAGTACGTGAGGAACTCCGGGTTGATGGTCGCGGCGCCCTTGGAGACCACCGTGTAGACCAGCCAGATCAACGGGATGACCGCGACGGCGAAGGCCGTCCACACCAGCCCGGTGACGAGCTTGTCGGTGGCCGAGCGCCGGTTCTCCACCAGCAGCGCCCACAGCGGGTAGCCGATCAGGAACCCGAGCACGCCGATGACCGCTGCCCCGACGATGCTCGCGCCGAGGACGAGCGCCAGGCCGCCGAGAGCGACGGCTGCGACGCCGACCAGCCACTGTGCGCCTCGCGGGAGAGTGGCGTGGGAGAGCTTCGTCTGCTCGTTGGAGAGGTCGGTATTGCTCACTTGGCCCTCCCTCGGGCGACGATCCAGCGGGCGAGTGCGTTGACCAGGAAGGTGAAGGCGAACAGCACGAGGCCGGTCGCGATCAGCACGGAGAGTCGGTCGGGCGTGCTCTCCTTGTAGCCCTGGGCGATGTGCGCCGCGATGGTCTGCGGGTTGTTGGTGCCGATGATGAACAGCGAGATGAGGACCTTCGGCGAGACGATCATCGCGATCGCCATGGTCTCACCGAGAGCCCGGCCGAGGCCGAGCATGACCGCGGAGACCATGCCGGAGCGGGCGTAGGGGAAGACCGCGTAACGGATCATCTCCCAGCGCGTCGCACCGAGCGCCAGCGCCGCCTCCTCGTGCAGTCGCGGCGTCTGCGCGAAGACCTCGCGGCAGATCGAGGTGATGATCGGCAGGATCATCACGGCCAGCACGATCGATGCGGTGAACAGCGTACGGCCGTTGCCGGAGGGCTGGCCGTCGAAGAACGGCAGCCAGGCCATGTTCTCGGAGAGCCAGGCATGGGCCGGCACCAGGTACGGACCGAGCACCACCGCACCCCACAGGCCGAAGACGACCGACGGGACCGCGGCGAGCAGGTCGATGACGTACGCCACGGGGGTCGCGATGCGCCGCGGGGCGTAGTGGCTGATGAAGAGCGCGATCGCCACGCTGAAGGGGACCGCGACGATCAGTGCCAGTACGGCGGCGTACATGGTGGCGTACAGCAGCGGCACGACCAGGCCCAGGAACGAGCCCTGGCCGGCGTAGTGCTGCTCGTCCACGTTGAAGCCCGGGATGCCCTCGATGCCCAGGAAGATGAAGACGGCTGCCAGCGCCACCATGATGAGAGTGGCGGCGATGACGGCGAGGCCCCGGAAGACGACATCCCCCATCGAGCCACGGCCGGACAGCTCCGACTTCGTGTCAACGCCAGGGTCGGCGCCGGGGTCAGCGGCGACAGTCACAAGGCATTCCTCGACTTTCTTGTTTCGGTTCTCAAGACAGCCGTACGGGCGGCGGCCGCAGCCACCGCCCGAACGGCGATCAGATCAGACGTACCGGCACTTACTTGATGCCGCCGACGAGCTCGAGAGCCTTGTCGGCAGTCTCACGGTCGAGCGGCGCGGAGCCGGCCTCCTCGGCGGCGACCTCCTGGCCGTCCTCGGAGAGGATGTACTCCAGGTAGCCCTTCACGTTGGCCGCGTCCTCGGCGTTCTCGTAGGTCGGGCAGGCCAGCAGGTAGGAGACCAGCACGACCGGGTAGACGCCGGCCTCAGTGGTCGTGCGGGCGACCTCGACGGCCATGTCGTTGTCGCTGGTGCCGACCGGCTTCGAGGCGGCCAGGATCTTCGCGGCGGCCTCGGCGGTCGGCTCGACGAAGTCCTCGCCGACCTTGACCTTGACGGTGGCGAGGTCGTTCTCGCGCGCCGCCGACTCGTCCATGAAGCCGATGTAGCCGGCACCCTGCATGGCGGTCACGACACCGGAGGTGCCGTCGCCGCCCTCGCCACCCTTGATGGAGGCGGGCCACTCACCGGAGGGCTCCTCGGCCCAGCCACCGGCGGCCGCGAGGTACTCGGTGAAGTTCTCCTGGGTGCCGGAGTCGTCCGAGCGGTGGACCGGGGTGATCGCGGTGTCCGGAAGCTTGGCGTCCGGGTTCGTGGCGGCGATCGCCGGGTCGTTCCACTTGGTGATCTTGCCCGCGAAGATGTCGGCGATCGTCTTGGGGTCGAGGTTGAGCTCGTCGACGCCCTCGACATTGAAGACGACGGCGATCGGCGAGACGTAGCCCGGGACCTGGATCGGGTCCGCGCCGCACTGCTCCTTGGCCTTGGCGAGCTCGCCCTCGTCGTCGTTGAGAGCGGAGTCGGTGCCGGCGAAGAGGTAGCCGCCGGTGATGAAGCCCTCACGACCCGAGCCGGAGCCCACGGGCTCGTAGACGACGCTGAGGTCGGGGTTCGCGTCCTGGATGCCGGCGACCCATGCCGCCTGGCCCTTCTCCTGTGAGGAGGCTCCGCCACCCTTGATGGTGCCCGAGAGGGTGCCTTCCCCGTCGCTACCGCTGTTCTGCTCGTTGGCGGCGCCGCAGGCGCTGATCGCAAGGGCAAGGGTCGCAGCAGTGATGCCCGGGACGAGTGCCCGGCGCAGCGAGGTGGTGTTCACGCAAGTCTCCTGATTGATGATGCAGTCGATTCGGAGTTGTCGCGATGACCGTAAGGAGCCGAGGTGGACGGGAAACTCGGTGAAGGTGAACGCAGGCTGAACGAGGAATTCAAAGTCGGTGGCAAATCAGTGTCAGTTCCGGGCACAGGAGATGAACAGGCAGGCCTCAAGCCTCTGCTAGACCTGAAATGCCTCAACAGCACGCACTTCACCGGCGCGCACGTGCAGCACCATCAGCTCGCCCTTCGCCAGCTTCGGGTCACGCATCCCCAGTCCCTCGAAGACCCACGGCAGCACCGGTCGGTGCGTGCAGATCACCGTCGGAACGGCCAGGTCACGCAGGGTGCCGGCAGCCAGGGCCGAAACGCCCCCTTCGTCCGCACCCTCCTCGCTCAGCAGTCTCATCTGCTCGGAAGCGACACCGGCGAGCCCGGCGTACGGCGCGACGGACTGCGTGCAGCGAACGCTGGGCGAGGTGACCACCCGGCGGATGTCGTAGGCCATCAGCAGGCCGGCCAGAGTGACCGCCTGGGTGCGGCCGGTGTCGTCGAGCGGCCGCCCCTGGTCCGCACCGGACCAGGCCGAACGGCCGACGGATGCGGCATGACGGAGGACCACGAGGGGCGTGGTGGGGTGGCGTACGTCCTCGGCCTGCTGCAGCGTCGCCCGATCGTGCGGGTACGTGAGCCGCTGGCGCGCCTCGTCCACCGGCAGCCACTCGACGTCGTCGATCTCGTCGTTGATCAGGTAGCCCTCGACATCGTCGTCGGCGCCGGCAGCGGTGCGGCCGACCCAGTAGTGGACCACCTTCTGACCCGCCTCGACGGGATAGCGCTGCGGCTGGAGCGGGTGGCCGAGCGCGACCCGCAGACCGGTCTCCTCACGCACCTCGCGGATCGCTGCCACCGGCACCGTCTCGCCGGGGTCGACCTTCCCCTTGGGAAAGGACCAGTCGTCGTACTTGGGTCTGTGGACCAGCGCCACCTCCGGCAGGTCTTCGTGCTCGCGAAAAACCACTACGCCGGCGGCCGGGATCTCGGGCATGCGCACAGGGTATGTCGAGAAGGCGGCTGATTCGTCTAAGGTTCCTCGCAATGCTCCGCACCCCCCAGCTTCTCGGCCGCCCCAGGACGTGGGCAGACCGATCATCCCGAGTCGTACGCGCCCACCCCTTGTTGACCATCGCGGTGGGCGTCGTCGTCGTTGCGCTGGTCATCTTCCTGGCCCGCGCATGGGCGACCCGCGGGGGCGACCTCGACGAGGCGCTGCGACTGGCCCCCGCCGAGGCGACACGGGTCTCCTTCACCGACTGGACGGGAATCCGCGAGAGCGTCGGTGCCGACCTCGATGCCGACTCCACACCGGAGGAGGTCCACGAGATGATCGACGAGGCCTATACGAAGGACCTCACCTCGACCTCGGTGCTGCCCGACGCCTCCGGGCTGCTGCAGCAGCACTTCGGCTGGTCACCCGCGACCCTCGACTGGGAGCTCTACACCCAGTCGACCGAGGGGGCGCTCATGGTCGGGCACCTCGAAGACATGGACGCCGACCACCTCGTCGACCAGCTCACCTCGATGGGGTTCACCGCTCCCGAGGACGACCCCGCAGACGGCGGCGTCTGGGACGGCACGCTGGTCCCGTTCTCCAGCTTCACCGACTCCGGGATCGACTCGACGATCAGCCCGCAGCTCACCTACATCGCCTTCCTGCCCGAGGATGACCTCATCCTGGCCTCGGACGGCCGGCGCTACCTGAGCGACCAGGTCGAGAGCCTCGGCGATGGCGACCTGCACGAGCCGATGACGGACGCCGCCGACCGGCTCGGCGACCCTCTCTCGGCGTTCGTGTACGACGGAGACTTCACCTGCACCGAGATCGGGCTGGGCGGTGCCTCGGCCGCGGACCAGGACCAGGCCGACGGCCTCGTCGACGCCGCGGGCGACATCAACCCGGTCGCGGGCTTCGCCATGGCAGCCGAGCCGAACGGCGGCGTACGTGTCGCGATGTCGTTCGAGAACGACGACCAGGCGCGTACGAACGCCGACACGCGGGCCAAGCTCGCCGTCGGTCCGGCGCCCGGCCAGGGCGGCACGTTCGACGAGCGGTTCGAGCTCGGGAAGGTCGCGGCCGAGGACGAGGTCGTCACCATGCAGCTGCAGCCGAAGGACGGCACGGCCGTGCTCTCCGACCTGGCGAACGGGCCGCTGCTCTTCGCGACCTGCTGACGTCTTTAGGGGATGATCCCGAGGATGCGGTCGATCTCGTCCTGGGAGAGGTGATCCTCGGACTCGCTGGCGGCGACGATGAGATTGGTGGTGAGCTCGACCTCGAGGAGCAGCTCGGGATCTTCCAGCGTCACATCGAACTGATCAGCCACGCCCGCCTCCTCACCTCGCTCAAAAGCTCGTCTTCACATCATCGCCCAGTCTCGGGGGATCTGCGCGCTGATCCACCAAGAACCATCAAAAGTTGTCACATCAAGCGTGACACAGACGCCTGAGAGGGCTCCAATCAGACCACGAGGCCCCAGCCGAACGGCTGGGGCCTCGTTGCAGATGATCAGTGTCGGCAGGTGCCGAACCCGAGATCTTCTTACTTGTTCAGAGAGGGCGAACGTTCTCCGCCTGCGGGCCCTTCGGGCCCTGGGTGACGTCGAACTCGACCTTCTGGTTCTCGTCCAGCGACTTGTAGCCGTTGGTCTGAATCGCAGAGTAGTGAACGAAGACGTCGTCGCCGCCGTCCTCCTGCGCAATGAAGCCGAAACCCTTCTCGGCGTTGAACCACTTAACGGTGCCCTGAGCCATCTGCTCGTTACTCCTTAGTCGGGGCGAGAGGCCACCAGGTTCGGTAGCCCCGCATCAGGGGCGGGTGACACGTCGCTCCGACCTGTGTTCCCGAACCGGGGTCCGGGCGGGCACAGAGCAGAAACGCCGTTGGATCACAAACTCCGCAGGCGTCAGACCTTCTGGAACTTGCACCTGTTGCGGGAGTGACATTAGCAACTCACGCGCCTGAGCGAACCCCCCTTGACCGATCGTTTTACGCGCGAAGGGGTGAAGGTTGCCCAACAGAGCCGTGAAACGGCCGCTCTGCGGGACGTACGGCCACCGGTTCCGAGGCAGCTTCCGGCCCACGAGAGCCCCGCCGGCTCTGGCCACTGCCCGCAATACTTGGCTAGCCACATGATTGGTGTTATGGTCATTATGTGGCTGGCCACATTATTCGCCAGAGCAACGCGACCCGAAGTGGAGTGTTCATGAAAGCGATCATTTTCGATGAGTTCGGCGGTCCGGATGTGCTGCACGAGGCGGACGTCGAAGTCCCGCAGCCCGGGCCCGGCCAGGTCCGAGTACGCGTCAAGGCCGCCGGGCTGAACGCGCTGGACGGCAAGAAGCGCGCCGGGATGCTCGAGGCGGTTTTCCCGACGACGTTCCCCGCCATCCCCGGCGGCGAGGTCGCAGGCGTGGTCGACGCGCTCGGTGAGGGCGTGAGCGACGTACAGGTCGGCGACGAGGTGCTCGGCTGGGCGGACACCGGCTCGTACGCCGAGTACGCCCTGGCCACCGCCGTGGCCCCCAAGCCCGCAGACCTCTCCTGGCAGGTCGCGGCCGCGCTGCCGGTCGCCAGCGAGACCGCCGAACGGGTCCTGGACGAGCTGGAGGTGACCGCCGGGGAGACCGTGCTGATGCACGGCGCCTCCGGAGCGGTCGGCACCGTGGCTGTCCAGCTCGCGACCGCCCGCGGTGCCCGCGTGATCGCCACGGCCGGCGCCTCGAACCAGGACTACCTCACCTCGCTCGGCGCGACCCCGACCACCTACGGCGAGGGCCTGGTCGAGCGGGTGCGGGCCCTGGCTCCCGACGGCGTGGACGCGGTCTTCGACCTGGCCGGCAAGGGCGCCCTGCCCGACTCCATCACCCTGCGCGGCGGCACCGAGCGCATCGTCACCATCGCCGACTTCGGTGCGGGCGAGCTCGGCGTCGCCTTCTCCCCCGGCGGCGGGGACTACCCCGTCGAGCGCCTGGCCGCCGTGGCTCAGGACGCCGCGGCCGGAACGCTGACCACCACCGTCACGGCGTACCCGCTGGCCAAGGCGGCCGACGCCCAGCAGGCCAGCGACGCCGGACACGTACGCGGCAAGCTCGTCCTCACCGTCGACTGAGCGTCCCGCCCCAACCCACCTGTTGCGGTGGCCATTCGGGCCACCACGTTCACCGAAAGAGACTTTTCATGCTGGAATCCCTGTGGGCCCCGATCACCCTCGGCGGCACCTCTCTGCCACACCGTCTGGTCATGGCCCCCATGACCCGTGACCGCTCCACCCCGGAGGGCGTGCCGACGGAGCTGAATGCCGAGTACTACGAACAGCGCGCCTCCAAGGCGCTGATCATCACCGAGGGCACCCAGCCCTCAGCCGATGGCCAGGGCTACCTGCTCACCCCCGGTGTCTACAACGACGCGCAGATCGCCGGGTGGCGCAAGGTCACCGATGCGGTGCACGCGGCAGGCAGCCGGGTGTTCATCCAGCTGATGCACGTCGGCCGGATCTCCCACCCCGACAACACTCCGCACCACCGCCAGCCCGTCGCTCCCTCGGCAATCCGCCCAGCCGGCGTGATGTTCACCGCCTCCGGCCCTCAGGAGATGCCTGAGCCTCGTGCGCTCTCGACGCACGAGGTCACCGAGACCGTCGAGGACTTCCGGCGCGCGGCTGCGGCGGCGGTTGCGGCGGGCGCGGACGGCGTGGAGATCCACGGCGCCAACGGCTACCTCGTCCACCAGTTCCTCTCCGGCAACGCCAACCAGCGCTCAGACCGCTACGGCGGCTCGATCGGGGCCCGTATCCGCTTCGCCGTGGAGGTTGTCGCCGCGGTGGCCGACGAGGTCGGTCCCGAGCGCACCGGCATCCGCATCTCGCCGGGAAACCCGTACAACGACATCGTCGAGTCCGACACCCACGAGCTGTACCCGGCGCTGGTGAAGGCGCTGCGCCCGCTGGGCCTGGCCTACCTGCACCTGATGCATGCGGGCGACGAGCAGCTGCTCGACACGCTCCGCGCGCAGTGGCCCGGCACTCTGATCCTCAACCGGCCAGGCGCCGACATCCCCACTCGCGCCAAGGACGTCGACAACGGCACGGCCGACCTGGTCTCCGTCGGTGCACTGGCGCTTGCCAACCCCGACCTGGTCGAGCGGCTGCGCGTCGGGGCAGAGTTGAACACTCCCGACCCGGCGACCTTCTACGGTGGCGGAGCGGTCGGATACACCGACTACCCCACCCACACCGGCTGAAGAAGCGGAGACCATGCCCGAGATTCCCACCACTGCCGCAGGCGGGCCGATGAGCTACGCGATCTTCCAGCTCGCCCGCGCCCACCGCGCCTACGCCGGCGCCCTGCTGCGCAAGATGGATCTGCACCCCGGCCAGGAACTGCTCCTGATGCAGCTGCTGGATCGCGAGGGCCAGACCCAGTCCGAGCTTCTCGAGAGCGTCGGCCTCGACCACTCCACCGTCTCCAAGTCCCTGCGCCGCATGCAGGAAGCGGGCCTGCTGGTCCGCGAGCCGGCCGAACACGACCGGCGGGTGATGGTCGTCCATCTCACGGACAAGGGCCGCGCCATGCGAGAACCCATCGCCGCCCTATGGCAGAGCCTGGAGGGAGCCTCGGCGGGCACTCTGACCGAGGAACAGGCAGCGGCGTTCGTCGAGACTGCCGGCGCGATCACCGACTCGATCAGCAGCCGACCGTTGCCGCAAGAAGAGTCCGGCTGACCCGCATCACACGGCCGAGCCCCGAGTCGCACATGCGGCTCGGGGCTCGATCCCGCTGTAGGCCGTGTCGGTCTCGAACCGACGACCCATGGATTAAAAGTCCACTGCTCTACCAACTGAGCTAACGGCCCGCCGGGAGTCTACCGGAGCGGCGGCCGTGTCCTATTCGTGGTCGCCCAGGCGCGTCGACGACCGTCCGCGCTCGCTGATGATCCGGGCGCATCGCTCGGCGGCCGCCTCGCCGGTCAGCGCATGCTCGAGCAGGAGCTGCGTCCAGCGCTCGTAGCGGGCGACCTCGACCGGATCGGCGATCTCGAGGTCGCCGGCGCTGGTCTCGAGGGTGACGATCCGGTCGCGCTGGTCCCAGCCGTGCTGGACCAGAACGGGGAATCTCTCGAAGGGGACGATCCCGATGGTCGACTGGGTGGTGGTCGCAAGGTTGGCGATGTGCTCGATCTGGGCACGCATGATGTCGGGCGAGCCCACCAGGTGATGGAGGGCAGCCTCGCCGACCAGGATGGTGATCGTCCGGCCGGGCTCGTAGAGGATCGCCGAGCGACGGAGCCTGGCCGCGATCACATGGGAGACCTCTCCGGCAACGGCGTCCCGGTCGCGCGAACCACCCGCCAGCGCCAGCAGAGCACGCGCGTAGTCGGGGGTCTGCAGCAGCTCGGGGACACTGTGCGGCTGGTAGCTGGTCAGGACCTTCGTGGCCACCTCGGTCGCTGCGTACGCGTCCTGGTGCTGCTCCGCACCACCGCCGGTCGGATGAGCGTCGCGGAACGCGGCGTGCTCCTGGTCGGCGCGGGCACGCAGCGCGAGCAGCATCTCCCGGTCGGCACCCACCGCGGCCGCCCAGGCACGGACCTCGGCCGCCGAGACCGACTGCCGGCCCGACTCGATCTTCGACACCTTGGGCTGGGACCAGCCCGAGCCCAGGGCATCCGCCAGGCCGGATCCGGTCAGGCCGGCGGCGCGCCGGGCATCCCGGAGCGCCTCGGTCAGCGCTTCACGGGCTCGACGGTTGGGGCGGGGCACGGCGACAGCCTCCTTCGACGGCTTCGACAGGTTCGGCGAACCACCATCGTGCCCGATGGGCATACCGTCCGTCCAGATGCACATCATGATTGGCAAGATCAAAATATTATGCTCTACTGACTCCGGGGTCGACGTCGACAGGAAGGCAGGGCCTCGATGAGCATCCGACGAACCCACCCCGGACGACCACGCCTCGTCCCCTCGAACACAGCAGCCCCACCGCGCGAGCAGGTGCTTCATGCCGCGGCGCAGCTGTTCGTGACCAAGGGCTTCGCGGCAACCTCGACACGGGAGATCGCCGACAAGGTCGGGATCAGACAGGCGTCGCTCTACTACCACTTCACCGGCAAGGACGAGATCCTCGCCGAGCTCTTGGAGCGGTCCGTCCGACCCACCGTCGATCGGGTCGACCAGATCGAGCAGCTGACCGCGTCCGCGAGCCCCGAGGCCGCGCTCTACCTGCTGGCCCTCGTCGACATCCACACGCTCGCCGAGGCGCCGGACAACATCGGCATGCTGGCCACTCATCCCGACGTGACCAGCAGCGAGGCGTTCGATGCCTTTCGCAGCATTCGCGCCGAGCTCGCCGAGGCCTACGGGCGGATCGCCACCCGGGCCACGGCGCCCGGGGTCGCAACAGCGGCCGAGCCGGGCCACCTCGGTGAGATGCTCATGCATCTGGTCGAGGTCACCACCACCCTCCGCAGCAGCGGTGTGCCGATCGACGACGCGACCGCCGCCGTCATCGCCTCGACCTGCCTGCGCGCCTGCGGGGTCCCCGACAGTCGCATCACCCCGGCAGCCTCGTCAGCTACAACCCTCATGGGCGGGCTGACGACGAGCCGCTCCGGCGACTAGAGATCTCGATGCTGCGCGTCATCGCTCACGCACGGCCTCGCCGTAGGCACCCACGAAGCGCTCGAGCAGTTCGAGGAACTTCTCGGACTCGTCCCCGAGAGCGGCCAGCCCGTCCGCATAGGCGCCCAGCGCCCGCGCCGAGGCCGCCTCGTAGACGGCGAGCCCCTCCTCGGTCGGCTCGATCAGTCGCGCCGAGCGCCCCGGCTCGGCGAACCTCCGCAGATGGCCGGTGGTGAGCGCGGCGTTCACCTGCCGGTTCACGGTCGACTGCTCGAGGTTGAGGCCGTCGGCTATCTCCCGGAGCGTACGCGGCCGCCCGTCGGAGAGGAACCAGAGCAGACGGCCGTCGGCGTGATTGAGCGCGCTGCGGTCCTCGGCGAGACGGCGGTGCACCTCGAGGCGCCCCACCAAGGAGGCCAGACGGCGGTCGGTGGACAGATCCGGGCTGATCGGCCTGAAGAGAGGGTCTTCGGAGGACGGCTTTGTGGACGGCATCACATCTCCGGGCATTGTCGCGTGAACCTCATGATGTGTAGCATACATACGTCAATATGTAGATTACACATCAGAGGTGTGCCTTGAGTTCCTCCCCGTCCCCCGCCCGCGAGCCGACCACGCGCTCCGCGGGTGGCGCCGTGGCCGTCGTCATCGTGCTCTGCTTCGGCAGCCTCTGCGCCGCGCTGATGCAGTCACTGGTCATCCCGATCCAGAGCGAGCTCCCCGAGCTGCTCTCCACCACGGCCAGCACCGCCTCCTGGGTGCTGACCGCCACCCTGCTCGGCGCCGGTGTGACGATGCCGGTCACCGGCCGCCTCGCCGATCTCTACGGCAAGAAGCCGGTCCTGGTCATCTCGGGGATCGTGCTGGTGGTCGGCTCCGTCATCGTGGCGCTCTCCGACGCCGTCGGTCCGGTCCTGGTCGGCCGCGTGCTCCAGGGCATGGCGATGGGCTACATCCCGGTCGCGATCAGCCTCGTACGCGAGGTCGCGCCCGAACACCTGCGCAACACCGCGGTCGCCGGCGTCAGCGCCACCCTCGGGGTCGGCGGCGCGCTCGGTCTGCCGCTGGCCGCCTGGATCGCCCAGGACTTCGACTGGCACACCCTCTTCTGGGTCTCCGCCGGCCTGGCCCTCGCGGTCACCGTGCTGACCGCGGCCGTCGTCCCGCACGTACGCGATGCCCACCCCGGCCGCCTCGACATCATCGGCGCGCTCGGGCTCGCGGCCGGGCTCGTCGGCGTGCTGGTCGGTGTCTCCAAGGGCAACGACTGGGGCTGGGGCGAGCCGAGGACCCTCGGCATGATCGTCGGCGGCGTCGTGATCCTGCTGCTCTGGGGTTGGTACGAGCTACGCCACGACGACCCGCTCGTCGACCTGCGCACCACCGCGCGCAAGCCGGTGCTGTTCACCAACATCGCGGCCGTCCTCATCGGCTTCGGCATGATGGCTCAGTCGATCGTGGTCCCGCAGCTCCTCCAGATGCCCGAGGCCACCGGCTACGGCCTGGGCCAGACCATCTTCCAGGCCGGCATGTGGATGGCGCCGGCAGGTCTGATGATGATGCTCTTCACCCCCGTCTCCTCGCGCCTGCTGACCCGCCTCGGCGGGCGCGGCACGATGGCGATCGGCGCGGTCGTCCTGGCCGCGGGCTACGTCGTCGCGGTCTTCCTGATGGATGCCCCGTGGCAGCTCATGCTCGCCTCCTGCATCGCCTCGGCAGGCGTCGGGATCGGGTACGCCGCGATGCCCACGCTCATCCTCAGCAACGTCCCGGCCGCCGAGGCCGCCGCGAGCGTCGGACTGAACAGCCTGATGCGCTCGATGGGCACCACGGTCGCGGGCGCGGTCATGGCCATCGTGCTGACCAGCCGGACAACTGTCCTCGCCCCCGGCATGCCCGAGATTCCGACCGCGGGCGCGTTCCAGCTCTGCTTCGTGATCGGGGCGCTCGCGGCCGGTGTCGGTGCGCTGATCGTGCTCCTCATCCCCAGGCCGCGGCAGGAAGCGGCCGACGACACCGCCGACGACGCGGTGCTCGCCGGATCGCACTGATCGGCAACACGCCGATACGACAGCGGGCCCGACCAGCTCAGAGCTGGTCGGGCCCGCTGCGTACGAACGAATCGTCGTTCAGTGGGTCCCGGTGATGCGGTCGAGCGGGCCCGGGGTGTAGGGCGAGTTGGCCTCCAGGTAGGCGGAGAAGGCGTCGATGTCGAGGCCGCCGTAGTAGGGGTCGGTGCCCTTGGTGAAGGCGGCGAAAGCGTCGCCGCCGCCCTGCAGGAAGTTGTTGGTCACGACCCGGTAGGACGCGGCCTTGTCGATCGGCTGGCCGTTGAGCGTGACCGATCCGTCGACGGGACCCGAGGGGCTGATCTGGTAGGAGAAGCCCTCCGATACCTGCAGGATCTTGTGGGTTGCGGCGTTGGCGCCGGTGACCTGCTGGGTGAGCAGGTCGTAGATGTCCTGGCCGGTCATGGTCAGCGAGACCATGTAGTTGTTGAACGGCTGGACCGTGAACGCCTCGTCGTAGGTCACATCACCGACGGCCTCGCCGTAGGGCGAGTTGGTCGCGGTCAGGTCGGCGCGGATGCCGCCCGGGTTCATGAACGCGATCATCGGCGCCTGCCCGTTGACGACCGTCGACTGGTCGGCGAGCTGGGCATCGGCGATCAGGTCACCGAGGGCGCTCTCGCCGGAGGCGTTGGCGGTGCGGGTGACGTCACCGGAGATCGAACCGAGCACGCGGGAGGCGATCGGGGTGACCAGCTCCTTGTAGGTGTTGATCAGCGTGGTCTGCTCGGGGGCCTTGGCCACGTCGCGGGTGACGAGCAGGTTCGAGCCCTTGACCGAGGAGCGGACGATGTCGCGCTTCTTGAGGTCGTACTTCAGGTTGGTCTCGGTGTAGAGCCGGCCGAAGGACGAGGCCGAGGTGACCAGGCGGGACTTGCCCTTGGGATCCGGTACGTCGCAGACGTAGGGGTTGTGGGTGTGGCCGGTGACCACCATGTCGATCTCGGGGTCGAGGTCCTGGGCGATCGGCACGATGGGCGAGCCGGCGACCAGCTCGCCGCCGCCCTCGCAGGTGTAGTCGTACCTGGCGTTGACGTCGTAGACCGTGCCGGTGGCGGGATCGGTCCACTTCTCCCTCGGCAGGTTGGCGCCCTCGTGGATCAGGGTGACGATCGCCTTGACGCCCTTCTTCTTCAGCTTGGGCACGAGCGCGTTGGCGGTCTCGACCTCGTCCTTGAAGGTGAGGCCCTTGACCCCCTCGGCGGTGACGATGTCGGGAGTGCCCTCCAGGGTCATGCCGATGAAGCCGATCTTGACGCCGTCGACCTCCTTGATCGCGTAGGACGGCAGGATCGTCTTGCCGCTCGCGTCCTCGATCACGTTGGAGGCGAGGATGTCGAAGTCGGCGCCCTCGTACTCGTGGGAGGCGCAGGAGTTCTGGTTGTCCTCGCCGTCGCCGTCATCGATGCAGCCGCCGTCTGCGATGCGCTGCAGCTCCTTGTAGCCCTCGTCGAACTCGTGGTTGCCGACCGAGGTCACGTCCAGGCCGAGCTTGTTGAGCGCCTCGATGGACGGCTCGTCGTGGAAGGCGGCCGAGAGCAGCGGCGAGGCGCCGATCAGGTCGCCCGCGGCGACGGTCAGCGAACGCTTGTGACCCTTGCGGGCCTCGGCCAGGTGGGAGGCGAGGTATTCCACCCCGCCCACGTTCACGGTCTCGTCGACCGGCGCACCGGTGGCCGGGTCGATGTGGTGGCCGGTGACGAGGCGCCCGCTCGAACCCGACGGAGCCTCGAGATTGCCGTGGAAGTCGTTGAACGAGAGCAGCTGGACATCGACCAGATGCTTCCCGTGACCGGGCCCCGGCTTGGCCGAGGCAGAGGTCGCCAACGGGGTGGCGACCGCGGCGGCCGCGAGGGCGACCGCGGCAACGGCCACAGCGGGGCGAATTCTTCGGATGTTACGAGACATTGCGGGGCTCCCCATCTCAGTGATCAACGAAGGGAACGATGCCCCTTCGGGTTCTTCTTGGGAAGAGGTAATCGGGTTACCGCTGCCGAATCGTCATCAACCGTTAATCACCCGAAAAATTCGGTAACGCTGACCGTTCCACCGGCCTCCTCGAACTCCTCGCGGACCGTCTCCCGCAGCTTCGCGTCGGAGAGATAGTCGGCAGCCACGCCGGCGAGACCGTAGGCGGCATCGACGAGCACCTCGTCGGCGTACGGCGTGACCGCGGCAGCGGCGAACTCGCGGCTGTGCAGCGACACGTCGGGCTCGGCGATCTTGACCATCGCGTGCAGGCCGGGGACGCGGAAGGAGACGTTGCCGAAGTCGGTGGACCCGGCGAGCAGGTCTGGGACGACGCCGGGCGCGAGGACGGTGTGGTTGCGCTCCTGGTAGCGGCGGTTCCACGCCTGGGCCAGCCCGCTGTTGTTGCGGATCGGCAGGTAGACCGGCGACGCATCCCAGTTGAATTCGACACCGCAGCCCGTCATCAGCGCCGCGCCCATCGCCATCTCCTCCAGCCGCTGGGAGAGGATCTTGAGCGTCTCGGGGTAGGCGGAGCGTACGTAGAACTCGATCGAGGCGTGCTCCGGGATCACGTTGGGACGCAGGCCGCCGTCGGTGATGATCGCGTGCACCCGGTCGGTCGGCGGCATCTGCTGCCGGTTGAGCGCGACGCCGGTGTAGAGGAGGTTGGCCGCGTCCAGGGCGTTGCGTCCCATGAACGGCTGGATCGAGGCGTGCGCCGGCACCCCGACGTACGTCACCTTCAGCTGCCTCCGGCCCAGGAAGACCGGCTCGGAGCTGTCGTAGGTGAACGGGTGGACCATGATCGCCGCGTCGACGCCGTCGAAGGCGCCCTTCTGCGCCATCAGCTCCTTGCCGCCACCGCCCTCCTCGGCCGGGGTGCCGAGCCAGATCACGCGGCCGCCGAGGCGGTCGATCACGCTCGCGATGGCCAGGAACGCGCCCACGCCGACCGTGGCGATCAGGTTGTGGCCGCAGCCGTGGCCGATGCCGGGGAGCGCGTCGTACTCGGAGAGCACGGCGATCGTCGGGCCGTCCTTGGCGCCGCCCGCCGAGGCGTAGAGGGCGGTCGGGAGGCCGTAGGCGCCACGGGCCACCTCGATGCCGTGAGCCTCGACGAACTCGGCCAGCCCGGCCGAGCTCCGGTGCTCCTCGAAGCCGGTCTCCGGGTGCTCCGCAAGGTCGTGGGAGACCGCCACCAGCTCGGGGCCCAGGTCAACGAGCTTGTCGCGGATCGCGTCCAGGATCCCCCTCGGCGCGCCCGCCGAGCTCGACTCGGCCGCCTTCGTGATGAGCGCCTTGGCGTCTGTTTCGTCGCGGAGCTGGTTGACCAGGAACGGGTTCGGCTGCTGCGGCTGGCTCATGTCCCCAGAGGCTATCGGTGATGTGTCACCGATCGCTGAGGGCCCAGCCGTCGGCGACGATGCGTGCCTCGTCGGCGGGTCGGGAGGAGTCGAACGACGTACGCCGCCCCTGGCTCACCACGATGCCGTCGACGTAGATCCCGCGACCCTGGGAGGACGAGTCGGTCTCGTAGGTCCACCGCACCGTGGTCGTGCCGTCCGGGAGCTCGGCGCGGCCGCGCAGCCACCGGCGGCCGCCGTAGCCGTTGACCGCTTCGCTGGTCTCCCAGCGCCAGTCCCCACCCTCGAGCGTCCAGGGCAGCGGGCTGAAGGTGGTGCCGTCGGTGGAGTACTGCAGCCGGCCGAAGTCGAAGCGTGGCTCGGTGTCGAACCAGTAGCAGAAGGTGAGCTTCGCGTCGTCGGTGGCCGTGAGAGGCACGTCGAGCGTCGCCTTCCTCGCGTTCGTGCGACCCGAGAACCACGACGTACGTCCCCTCGCCGGCCGGACCGCCGAGGCCATGCCGAGCGCGTCGGAGACGGCACGTCGGGACGGGTTGTTGCTGCCCCAGTCGCGGCTGGGGTGGACGCGGTTGGTCATCAGCACGACGAGCTGGTGGCCGATCGGATCCATCACGAAGCTGGTGCCGGTGTAGCCGGTGTGACCGAAGGAGACCGGCGACCAGATCGGGCCGTGGTACCAGGTCGTGGCGAGCTCCCAGCCGAGGCCGCGGGAGCTTGTGAACCGGGCGCCGGTGTAGTCGCGCAACGACAGCCTGACCGTGTCCTCCTTCAGGATCCTGGTGCCGTTGTAGACGCCGCCGTTGAGGTACATCTGGCCGAACCTGGCCATGTCGGCCGCGGTCGAGAAGACGCCCGCGTGACCGGCGACGCCGCCGAGGGCCCAGGCGTTCTCGTCATGCACCTCACCACGGATCATCGGGCGGCCGGCCCAGGGCTGGTACTCGGTGGCGGCGACACGGTCGAGGCGGTCGGCGGGCGGGTTGTACATGGTGTCGCGCATCCCGAGCGGCTCGGTGATGTGGTCGCGGACGTAGGTGTCGAGCTTCTTCCCCGAGAGCCGCTCGACCAGCAGCCCGAGAGTGATCAGGTTGATGTCGGAGTAGCGGTAGATCTGCTCGGGCGCGTGCGTCGGCGTCGTGTCCATGATCGCCGCGACCCGCTCCTCGTAGGTGTCGTAGCCCGCCCACAGCGACGGCGACGGGCCGGCGAGCAGGCCGGAGACATGGGTGAGGAGGTGGCGTACGAGGATCGCGTCCTTGCCGTGCGGCGCGAACTCGGGCAGGTACGTGACCACCGGCGCCTCGAGGTCGAGGCTGCCCTGCTCCATCAGCTGGAGGATCGCGGTCGTGGTGAAGAGCTTCGACATCGAGGCGATGTCCCACATCGTGTCCAGCCCGGCCGCGACCTGCTGCTCGGCCGGGAGCTCGACGACGGTGGTGCCGTCCAGGCCGTATCGGAGCGCCTTGCCCACGCTCTCGTGGGCGACGATGACGCCGTCCTTGACCGCGATCGCGGTGGCCCCGGCGTACAGGGGACGTGCGGGGTTCTCCGTCGTCGGCTCGAGGAACCGGGTCAGCTCGGTGCGCATCCTCGCGATCTGCGCCGGGTCGAGGCCGACCTGGCGGGCGTGGCCGGGACGCAGGACGGTGCGCGGAGTGAAGGTCAGCTCGTCCGGCGTGATCGTCGGTGGCCCGCCGGCCAACGAGGCGAGCGACCTGGTTGCCTTGGTCGGGTCCTCCGGGGTCGAGGCCACCGCGGCACCGCCGAGGAGAGTCATCGCGACTCCGCTCAGGGTGCCGCCGAGAAGCGTGCGCCGAGAGGTCATGAGCATGTCCGGAGACGGTGTCATACCCCGATACTGCCGCTCCGGCGCGAGCTTCGTGCGTGAAAGGAAATTTTCTTTCACGGCGCCGGTCTCAGGTCCGGTCTCTGGTCCGGTCTCAGAGCGTCGGCCAGTGCTCCGCCCACGGCTTCGCCTGCTCCAGCTGAGCAGCGACCTGCAGCAGCAGGCCGTCGTCGCCGAGCTGACCGGAGAGCTGGATGCCCAGCGGCAGTCCGGTGGCGGTCCGGTAGGTCGGCACCGAGATCGCCGGGCGTCCGGTGATGTTGGCGAGCTGGGTGTAGGGCACCCAGCCGAGGTTCTCGTCGACCAGCTGGTCGATCATCCCGGTCGCGCGCATGACCCGCCCGCCGTGCACCTTGTGCAGCACCCGCGCGGCGGTCTGGAGCGCCTTGGGCGTGGTCAGCTGCCCGACCTTCAGCGGCGGCTTCGCCAACGTCGGGGTCAGCAGCAGGTCGTACGTCTCGTGGAACCCGCTGAGGCGGCGTACGTGGTTGCGGCGGTTGATGTGCGCGAGCTCGACGGCGACCACTCCCCCGGCCCGGCCGAGCTCGGCAACGGCGAGGGTGTCGGCCTCGAAGTCGGCGTTCTTGGCTCCGACGCGGAGCTTGGCCTCGGCTACCTCGGCAGCGGCGGAGGCGAACCAGATGGTGAGGAAGTCGCGGCCCAGCTCGGCGGCATCGTAGGGCGCCTCGACCTCCTCGACGTCGTGGCCGAGCGCTTCGAGGGCCTTGGCCGCGTCCTCGACGGCCGCGATCGCCTCCGGGTCGGGCGCGGTGATGGAGGACGTCGAGGTGAACCCGATCCGGAGCTTGCGCGGCGCGGCCGCGATGGCCTCGGAGAAGGCGGCGCCAGGGTGCGGCGCGTGGATCATCGCCATCGGCTGGTCACCGATGAGCGCGTCGTAGAGCCCGGCCGCGTCGCGGACCGTGCGGGTCACCACGCCCTGGACGACGAAGCCGTTGGAGGCATCCAGGCTCTGCGGTCCCAGGGGCAGCAGCCCGCGGGTGGTCTTCAGACCGACCAGGCCGTTGCAGGCAGCCGGGATCCGGATGGACCCGCCGCCGTCGTTGGCGCCGGCGGCCGGGACGATCCCGGCGGCCACCGCCGCCCCGGAGCCACCCGAGGAGCCGCCGGGCGTGTGGTCGGTGTTCCAGGGGTTGCGCGCGGCGCCGAACAGCTCCGGCTCGGTGATCCCCTTCGACCCGAACTCCGGGGTGTTCGTCTTGCCGAAGATCACCAGGCCGGCGTCCAGGGCGCTCTGGGTGAAGTAGGAGTGCTCCTCGGCGACGTCGTCGACGAGCGACCTCGAGCCGTACGTCGTCGGGTGCCCCTGATACTCCTGAGCCAGGTCCTTCACCAGGAACGGCACCCCGGCGAACGGCCCGCTCGGGCCGTCGCCGGCGACCTGGGCGTCGGCCTCCGGGATGTCCGCGACGATCGCGTTGATCCGTGGGTTCACCGCCGCCGCCCGCTCCCGTGCCGCGGCCAGGACCTCGGCCGCGGTCACCTCCTTGGCAGCGACCAGCCGCGCCAGCCCGGTGGCGTCGTACGTCAGATACTCATCGACCCGCATGAGCGCAGGTTAGCGGCCAGACCGGCATCGCGGGCCGATGTGAGTCGGTCGATCCTGATTTCGCCTCGGGGCTATGTTTCCGGGCATGGCCATCATCGACGGCGAAGCCGCACCCACGTCGGACAAGACCGCGGACGAGACGGCGATCGAGGCCCTGGTGGGCGCGTTCTTCTCGGCCTTCACCTCAGGACCGGACGCGGCCGCACGCCTGGACGTTCTGCGCCGGATCATGCTTCCCGGCGCGACCGTGGTGCGCACGTGCGGCCTGCCGGTCGAGGTCTACGACGTCGAGTCCTTCATCGCCCCGCGCCTCGCGCTCCTGACCAGTGGCGAGATCAGCGAGTTCGAGGAGTGGCCGGAGCCCGGTCGCACCGACGTCTTCGGCGACATCGCCCATTGGTGGGGCGCCTACGGCAAGCGCTGGGGCGCGGACGGCGAGATCCACACCGGCAGGGGCATCAAGACGATGTCGTTCGTACGCACCGACGACGGCTGGCGGATCAGCTCGGCTGCCTGGGACGACGAGCGTCAGGGTTGATGGCCGGTCAGTTGAAGATCTCCCGGTAGTCACCCTCGACCCGGTCGCGCTTCCACAGGTCGATGCCGGTGGAAGCGGCGTACTCGTCGATCCTGGCCAGCTCCTCGCTCGTGAGCTCGGGACCGGAGAGCGCGCCGATGCAGTCGGTGACCTGCTCGGGGCGGGAGGCGCCGATGACCACCGAGGTCATCCGCGGATCGCGCAGCGCCCAGGCGAGCGCCATCTGAGCGAGCGTCTGGCCACGATCGACGGCGAGGGCGTTGAGCGACTCGATGCCGGCGAGCGTCTCGGGCGTGAGTGCCTCCGGGGTCAGGAAGCGGGCCTTGGCAGCGCGCGAGTCCTCCGGGATTCCGCCAGCACCGAGGTACTTGTTCGTCAGCAGACCCTGCGCCAGCGGCGAGAAGGAGATCGCCCCGGCCCCGACCTCGTCGAGCGTGTCCAGCAGCCCGTCGGTCTCGAGCCAGCGGTTGAGGATGGAGTAGGACGGCTGGTGGATCAGCAGCGGCGTACCGAGGTCGCGGAGGATCGCCGCCGCCTCACGGGTCAGCGCCGAGGAGTAGGAGCTCAGTCCGACGTAGAGCGCCTTCCCGGACCGCACGATCTGGTCGAGGGCGCCCATCGTCTCCTCCAGCGGCGTGCTGGGGTCGGGGCGGTGGTGGTAGTAGATGTCGACGTAGTCGAGCCCCATCCGCTTCAGCGACTGGTCGAGGCTGGAGATCAGGTACTTCCGCGAGCCGCCGATCTTGCCGTACGGCCCCGGCCACATGTCCCAGCCGGCCTTGGTCGAGATCACCAGCTCGTCGCGCAGGTTGGCGAAGTCGCCGCGCAGATGGCGCCCGAAGTTCTCCTCGGCGGACCCGTAGGGCGGGCCGTAGTTGTTGGCCAGGTCGAAGTGGGTGATGCCGGCGTCGAATGCCGTACGCAGGATCGCCCGCTGCCGCTCGAACGCCAGGTCGTCACCGAAGTTGTGCCACAGCCCGAGGCTGACCGCCGGCAGATCCAGACCGCTGTGCCCGGTCCGCCGGTACGGCATCGCGTCGTAGCGAGCCTCCGAAGGAACGTACGTCATGCGCCGGTCCCCTTTCCTGCGCGCAGCGCCACCTTGATCATCGGCCACTGCAGCGGCAGCCGCGCGACCGTACCGGCGAAGAACCCGGCCGACTTGGGGGTCCGCTTCCGGTTCGCCCGCTTCCCAGCGTCGACACTCATCTGCACGTTGGCGGGGAACACACCGACCAGCAGCGCGGCACTCGCGAGCCCCGCGATCCGACGGGTCTTCGGGTGCAGCAGCCCCAGCCCGCAGACGATCTCCGCGACCCCGGAGACCTCGACCACCTTGCGCGCATCCGGCAGCGCCGACGGCACGATCGGCTCGAAGACCTGCGGCTTCACCAGATGCAGGGTCCCCGACCCGAGGAACAATGCGGCCAACCCGGCCAGCGGCAGATCGAGCCGCGAAGAAGATTCAGTGCTCACGGGACGACTCTGTCACGCCCGCCCAACGTGGGAGCCGGGGAGTCACCCAGTGACCCTTCGACAGGCTCAGGACACCGCCTCAGGACTCCCGGGTCGGCCTGCTGGATCGCCGTTGCGGCGGCGCCGCGAGGCCTGATGTTTGCGTGACACGGCGACGAGCGGAACCGCCACCGAGAGCACAGAGCTGTTCGCGCCGAAACGATCGACTCCGTCACTGCTCGGGACGAAGTCGTACGTCGCAGGCTGGCCGGTCAGCTCGCCGATGACCGTGCCGTAGAGCTCAACGGCGAGACGCATCGCGCTCGTCCTCCCAGGTGGCGGTCAGCTCGACTCCGGTTGCGCGCATCATGTCGAGCAAGCGGCGTACGTAGATCGTCGACTTGCCCGATTCGACGTCACTGACCGTGCTCTGCGGCACGCCGACCGCATCCGCCAGCTCCGTCTGCGTCATCCCGCTAGCCAACCTTGCCTGCTGAACCGCCAGCCCGAAGTCGGCCGGTGCCCGCAATCGCGCACGACTCATCTCGCTCGCTCCTTCCATCGCGATTTCACGATGAACCCAGAGTATCGCGAAATCGCGATAGCATCACGGTATCGTGATTTCCCGATACCCGCACGACAGCACCCGCAATCGATCCGTACCGTGAACCACTGTGGCGAACTCGAAGATCGCAGCCACCTGGTGACTGCGATCTACGAGTTAGAGGCTGATCAGGCGCCGGCAGCCTCCCGCTCTTCGAGCTTCGTGAGGCAGATGTCGACGATCATGTCCTCCTGGCCGCCCACCAGACCCCGGCGGCCGCACTCCATGAGGATGTCGCGGGTGTCGACGCCGTAGCGGGCGGAGGCGTTCTCGGCGTGGCGGAGGAAGGAGGAGTAGACGCCGGCGTAGCCCATGGTGAGGGTCTCGCGGTCGACGCGTACGGGGCGGTCCTGGAGCGGACGGACGATGTCGTCGGCGGCGTCCTGGAGCTTGAACAGGTCGCAGTTGTGCTTGAAGTCCGACAAGTTGGCGACCGCGATGAACGCCTCGATCGGGCAGTTGCCGGCGCCGGCGCCGTGACCGGCGAGGGAAGCGTCGACGCGATAGACGCCGTTCTCGACCGCGACGACCGAGTTGGCCACCGACAGCGACAGGTTCTCGTGGGCGTGGATGCCGATCTCGGTCTCGTCGTTGAGCACATCGCGATAGGCGCGGGCGCGGTCACGTACGTCGTTCATGGTGAGCCGGCCACCGGAGTCGGTGATGTAGACGCAGTGGGCGCCGTAGGACTCCATCAGCTTCGCCTGCTGGGCGACCACCTCGGTCGGCGCCATGTGGTTGAGCATCAGAAATCCGGAGACGTCCATGCCCATCTCGCGTGCGGCGGCGATGTGCTGGGCCGACACGTCGGCCTCGGTGCAGTGGGTCGCGACCCGGACCGAGCGGACACCCAGGTCATAGGCACGTTTCAGGTCGTGGATCGTGCCGACACCGGGAAGCAGCAGGGTCGTCAGGCGGGCTTTCTTGATGACCGAGGCGGCAGCCTCGATCCACTCCCAGTCACTGTTGGAGCCGGGACCGTAGTTGACCGAGCCGCCGGTCAGGCCGTCGCCGTGGGCGACCTCGATGGCGTCGACGCCGGCCTCGTCGGCCGCGATGACGATCCGCTTGACGTCCTCGGGCGTGATCCGGTGGCGTACGGCGTGCATGCCGTCGCGCAGGGAGACCTCTTGGACATAGATGGGCGTGCTCATCGTCAGTTCTCCTTCGCCGCCGCGATGCGCTCAGCCATCTGCAGAGCGGCCGAGGTCATGATGTCGAGATTCCCGGCGTAGGCCGGGAGGTAGTGCGCGGCGCCCTCGACCTCGAGGAACACCGACACCTGATGGGTGGGCCGGGTCGTCTCACCCTCGGCCAGCAGCGTCTCCACCGGCTGATCCGAGGGGATCTCCTGCACCTGCACCTTCTGCTTGAGCCGGTAGCCGGGGACGTACGCAGCGACGTCACCGACCATCTTCTCGACCGACTCGGTGACCTCCGCGGTCAGCTCCTCCAGGGAGCGCGACCCGCCCTCGACCAGCGCATACACGGTGTCGCGCATGATCAGCGGCGGCTCGGCCGGGTTCAGGATGATGATCGCCTTGCCGCGCTTGGCACCGCCGACCTGCACGATCGCGCCCGAGGTGGTCTCGGTGAACTCGTCGATGTTGGCCCGTGTGCCGGGACCGGCCGAGCGCGAGGAGATCGAGGCGACGATCTCGCCGTAGGCGACCGGCACCACCCGCGCGACCGCGGCCACGATCGGGATCGTCGCCTGCCCGCCGCAGGTCACCATGTTCACGTTCGGGGCGTCGATGTGCTCGTCGATGTTGACGGCCGGGATGACGTACGGCCCGATCGCCGCGGGGGTGAGGTCGATCAGCCGCTTCCCGTAGGGCTCCAGCGCGGCCGCGTTGGCGACGTGCGCCTTGGCCGAGGTCGCGTCGAAGACGATCTCGATGTCATCGAACTCGGGCAGGTTGATCAGCCCGTCGACACCCTCGTGGGTGGCCGCGAACCCGAACTTCCGCGCCCGAGCCAGACCGTCGGAGTCGGGGTCGATCCCGACCATCGCACCCATCTCCAGGTGCTGCGAGGTACGCATCACCTTGATCATCAGGTCGGTGCCGATGTTGCCCGACCCGATGATCGCCACTTTGCTCTTGCTCATGGAGGTCACTTCCCTACGCTGAAGGCCACCGAGCCGAGGCCCGACACGGTGGAACGAACGGTGTTGCCCGGGGTGATCGGCCGCATCGGGCCGAGCGCGCCGGAGAGGATGAGCTGGCCCGCACGCAGCGGCTCACCGAAGTCACGCGCATAGCGAGCCAGCCACTGGACGGCGTTGACCGGGTCGCCCAGGCACGCCGCCCCGGTCCCGGTCGAGACCTCCTCGTCGTCGATCGACATCGACATGGTGACCTCGCGAGGCTCGAACTCGTCCAGCCGCCGGCGCTCGGTCCCGAGGACGTAGGCACCCGCGGAGGCGTTGTCCGCGACGGTGTCGCCGAAGGCGATCTTCCAGTCGGCGATCCGGCTGCCGCAGATCTCGATCGCGGCGACGGCGTAGTCGATGGCCTCACGGACCTGGTCGTAGGAGAGGTCACCGTCGGCCAGGTCGGCGGCGAGCACGAAGGCGATCTCGGCCTCGGCCCGCGGCTGCAGGATCGCATCGGCGGTGATCACTCCCCCGTCCGCGTACGCCATGTCGTCGAAGAGCACGCCGAAGTCGGGGGTGTCCACGCCGATCTGCTCCTGCACCGCCTTCGAGGTGAGCCCGATCTTGCGGCCCACGATCTTCGCCCCGCCCGCGAGCCGGGCGGCGGTGAGGCGCTCCTGGATCGCGTACGCCGTCTTCAGGTCGGTCGCGTCCAGCAGGTCCCGCATCGGCGGCACGGGGATGCCCGTGGCCGAGGCGGTCTGCAGCCGATCTGCCGCGGCATCGACGGCAGCATCGGACGGGGAGGTCACGTCGTTCATGTCCCCACGGTCTCAGCAGTTGGGCGAAAGAAGCGGGGTAGTCGTCCCGCTGACCGGTACGGTGATCTCATGCCGCACCAGCCTGCCGATCTCGACACCGTGCTCGGCAAGGCGGTGACCATCCTGCGGGCCTTCACGGTCGACGATCAGGTGCTCTCGCTGGCCGAGCTCGTACGCCGCACCGGACTCCCCAAGGCGACCGCCCACCGCGTCGCCGGTGACCTGGTCACCAACCGCCTCCTGGACCGCACCAACCTCGGCTACCGCCTCTCCGGCGGCCTCTTCGAGCTCGGCATGCGGGCCTCGGTCGAACGCTCGCTCCTGGAGCTGGCGATGCCGTTCCTCCAGGACCTCTACGAGCGCACCCACGAGACCGTCCACCTGGGCGTACGCGAGGGCCACGACGTCGTCTACGTCGCCAAGATCGGTGGCCACCGCCAGGCGAAGTCACCCTCCCGGCCGGGCGGCCGGATGCCGGTCCACTGCACCGCGATCGGCAAGGTCCTGCTCGCCTACGCCGACCCCGAGGCGCAGCAGGAGATCCTCAGCGGCCCCCTCGAACGGCGTACCCCTCACACGATCGTGGCACCCGGCCTGCTGGAGCGACAGCTCGCCGCCGTGCTCGAGAACGGCGTCGCCTTCGAGCGCGAGGAGTCGGCCGCCGGGCTGCAGTGCATCGCGGCCCCGGTCCTCGCCGAGGGGGGCGACAAGGCGCTCGCCGCGATCAGCGTCACCGGCCCGGTGGGCCGCTTCCGCCCCGAGGCCCACGTGACCATCGTCCGGGCCGCGGCCCAGGGCCTCTCCAGCCTGGCGAGTCGCCGCCGCTCCCTGTCCAGCTGACGCGGGTCAGTCCGTGCGTGCCGGCGGCAGGTCGGCCAACCTCGCATCCGGATGCGCTCGAACGGCGTCGAGGAGCTCCAGCCAGCCGCGGCCGACCTCGTCGAGCCTGTCCTCGGAGACGAGCCGGAAGGCAGTAGCCCGCAGCACCTCGACACCCACCTCGGGCGTACGTCCGGTGGTGCGCAGCGCCGTCAGCACCTCCTCGAACAGCTCGGCGGGCGCGGCGGGATCGCCCGCCAGCGCCCACTCCAACTCCCCTTCGGTTGCGACGCCATCCTCATTCACAGCTTGATCCAGTAGCGCCGGGTGAGCCCGTAGCCGTACGCAGCAGCGTCGATGACGTCCTGGAGCTCGCCGCCCTGGGACTCGATGGTGCGCGCCGAGGCACCGTTGTCCTCGTCGCAGGTGATCAGGACGCGCTCGAGGCCCAGCGCCCGGGCCTCGTCGAGTACCAGGCCGAGCGCTCGCCGGGCGTGCCCCTGGCGACGGGACGAGGGCCGCACCGAGTAGCCGATGTGCCCGCCGACGTTCTCCAGGAACTCGTTGAGCTCGTGCCGGAGCTGGATGAACCCGACGACCTGGCCGTCGTCGGTGATCCAGAAGGACGAGGCGTGCACCCGCCCGGCGGGCGGCGGGATCGTGAGGTTCCGGTCCCGCGCGGTCTTCGCCACCAGCCGCTCGCACGCCTCGCGGCTCACGTCGGCGGCCTCCTCGTCGGCGATGGCGGCGCCGTCGACATGAGCCCCGCCGAATTCGGCGACGGACGCCGCCCAGGAGTCGTAGAGATCGAGCGTGGGAAGGGCAAGTGCTGTCATGCCGCAAGCAGACCAGCACACGGCCCGCCGGAACAAACCGTTATCGCGGAACGACGGGTGTCAGCCGTCGATCACCACGGTCCCCTTCGCACGCGAGACGCACAGGATCATGTGGCCCTCGCGCTCGTAGTCGGCCAGCGCATGGTCGCGGTGCTCGACCTCGCCCTCCAGCACCCGCACCCGGCAGGTGCCGCAGAACCCCTGCTGACAGGAGTACGCCTGGGCCGGTCGCACCCGGCGGACGGCGGTCAGCGCCGACTCCTCGGCGCCCACCTCCACCTCGACGTCGGAGTCCTCGAGGCGTACCCGGAACGGGCGGCCGCCGAGCACCGGCGGTGGGGAGAACCGCTCGTAGTGCAGCGTGTCGATCTGCGGATCGGGGATCTGCGCGCGGATCGCGTCGATCATCGGCATCGGCCCGCAGCAGTAGAGCGCAGCGCCCTCCGGTGCCAGCGAGATGATCTTGACCGCATCGGGGACGCCCCTCTCGTCGTCGGGCCACAGCTGGATCTCGTGGTCGCCGACGATCTCCCGGATCTCCGCGAGGAACGGCATCGTCTCGCGGGAGCGGCCCGTGTAGACGAACTCGTACGGCACGCCCCGCCGCACCACGTCGCGCAGCATCGGCAGGATCGGAGTGATCCCGATGCCACCGGCGACGAAGAGATAGCCGGCGGGAGAGTCGACGAACGGGAACGCGTTGCGCGGCCCCTTCAGGATCAGCCGGTCGCCGACGGAGAGGAAGTGCGCCTCGACGGAGCCACCGCCTCCGCCCGCGGTCGGCTCGATCCGCCGCACGCTGATCCGGTAGGCGGAGAGGTCGTCGGGGTCGGAGTTGAGCGAGTACTGCCGCAGCCGGCCGCTGGGCAGCACCACGTCGACGTGCGCCCCCGGGTCCCAGGCCGGCAGCTCGCTGCCGTCCTCACGCTCGAACCAGATCGCCTTGACGTCGAGGCCCTCCTCGTCGATCCGGCTGACGCGTACGTACAAGTCGCGGTCGATCCTGCCGAGCGGCTTGCGACGCCGCCAGGATCGGTAGGCGGCCTTGGTCCAGTAGCTCCCGACGATCGCCTCGAAGCCCCGGTAGAGCCGCGAGTCGGGGATGTCCGGGACGGCGTAGTGCGCCGGCTTGCTCACTTACCCTCCACGTTGTGCGCCTCCGCGATGGCGTCGGCGCGCAGCGCCGCCGGAGACTTGGCCAGGTAGCTCACCGCCTGGGCGGTCGACCCCTCCTTGGACGGGTCGTAGTCGGGCAGGAAGAACTTCCAGGTCGCCCACCCGATGCGTACGACGCCCGGCACCAGCCCACGACGCTCGGCGTCGATCAGCTGGAACAGTCCTGCCCTCGGCCGCTTCGCCGGATCAGGCTCGGTGGGGTCGTTCTTCATCAGGTAGCCGGCGCCGCGCCACCACAGGACTAGCAGGGCGGTGCCGCCGAGCAGGTACGAGCGGACCCGGCGGAGGTAGCGCCCGTCGACATGCTGGAAGACGTCGTAGGCGACGTTGCGGTGCTCGACCTCCTCGGCACCGTGCCAGCGCAGCAGGTCGAGCATCGTCTCGTCGGCGCCGGCCGCGTCGAGCGCGGGCGAGTTGAGGACCCAGTTGCCGAGCACGGCGGTGAGGTGCTCGAGGCCCGCGATGATCGCGGCGCGCTCGATCAGCCACTCCTCCTTGGCCCGGCCGGTCAGGTCGCGGTCACCCAGGATCTTGCGGAACAGCGCCTCGATCTCGGCCGCGAACGGACGTACGTCGAGACCGTTGTCGGTGAAGTAGTCCTGCACCTCCTGGTGGGCGGCGGCGTGCACGCCCTCCTGGCCGATGAACCCGATCACGTCCTCGCGCAGCTGGTCGTCCTCGATCAACGGCAGGATCTCGGAGAACACCTTGACGAACCAGCGCTCGCCTTCGGGCAGCAGCAGGTGGAGCACATTGACGTAGTGGGAGGCGAAGACCTCGCCCGGGATCCACACCAGCGGCAGCTTGCTCCAGTCGAACTTCACGTTCCGCGGATGGAGGGCCACCTTGGCCGGCTCGTGCCCGCGCTTGCTCTCCTTCGTCTCTTTACTCATCGCACACCCTCCTTCTCGATGAAGGCCACGATCTCGCCCGCGACCAGCTCCGGATCCGCGGCCACCACCCAGTGGCCGCCGTCGATGACCTGGGTGACCAGGGACGTCGCGTACGCCCGGGGTGCCTCGGTCTGCAGTGGCACGGTCACGTAGGCATCGTCACGCGGGGCGATCACCAGCACCGGCACGTCCGTCGACCGCGCCGACGGACGGAGCAGCTTGCCGAGGAAGTTGGCCCGGTAGAGCTCAACCCCGTTGACCTGGTCCTTGGTCGGCCGCTCCTCGCCACCGACGAACTTGGCGAGCAGCCCCGAGCGCACCATCACCTCGGGCAGCAGCGGCAGCTGGAAGGCGAAGACATACCAGGAGTGGGCCAGCTGCCGCAGCGAGCTCCCCAGGTGGGTCCGCTCGCGCAGCCAGGTGGTCGCCATCCCGAGGTCGGGCCCCGAGATCGAGACGTACGTCGCGATCCGGCTGCCCAGGGCCGGGTCGGTCACCGACTCCCAGGTCTGGATCGAGCCCCAGTCGTGCGCAGCGACGTGCACCGGCGCGTCGGGCGAGACGGCGTCGATGACCGCCTTGAAGTCCGCGGAGAGCTGCGCCAGGCGGTAGCCGACGGTCGAGTCCGGAACCCCCGACTCCCCCGTGCCGCGTACGTCATAGGCGACGACGTGGAATCGCTCGGCGAGCACCTTGGCGACCCCGTCCCAGACGGAGTGGTTGTCGGGGTAGCCGTGGACGAGCACCACGGTCTCGGCATCGGTCGGCCCCTGCTCGTAGACCGCGAGCGTCAGCCCGTCGGTGGTCTCGACCACCCTCTTGGTCACCTCAGTCACGCGCGTCCTCCTCCGATCGCGGGCATCTCACCAACACTTTAATGAGACACCGTGTCCGCGAACAATAGCAAGCACCGATCCTGGATGGCGGAAATGGACCGACCCGCCGCAGACACAGTCTGCGGCGGGTCGGTCAGGAAGCAGTGGCTACGAGGCGCTGTGGGAGTCGGCCAGGCGCGACTCCTCGGCGGCTTGCTCCTCGAGCTCCTTGCGGCGGCGTTCGACCTGCAGAGCGACCTCGGCAGGGTCGTCGATGAGAGCGGCCATGCCGCCTGGGACACGTTCGAGCGCCTCCCGGGCGAAGATCTGCTGCATGGTGGTGGTGCGCTCGGAGCGGTCCTTGCCGATGAACGACATCATCCAGTGCAGCGTCGCGGTGAGCCGGTTGCGGAACCCGGTCATGTAGGCCAGGTGGACGACCAGCCAGCCGAACCAGGCGAGAATGCCGGTCAGCCTGAAGTTGCCCATCATCAGGACCGCGTTGAAGCGGGAGATGGTGGCCATCGAGCCCTTGTCGAAGTACTTGAAGTTGCCGGGCTCGGGCTTGTTCTTCAGACGGGCCTTGATCGTCTTGGCCGAGTGCTTGCCGCCCTGGATCGCGACCTGCGCGACACCGGGAAGGTGGTCGAGGCTGATCATGTCGCCGACCACGAAGATCTCGGGGTGATCCGGCAAGGTCAGGTCGGGGTTGACGGCGATCCGACCGGCGCGGTCGAGCTCGGCACCGGTCTGCTTCGAGAGCGTCTTGCCCAGCTCAGAGGCCTGGACGCCGGCGGCCCAGATCTTCGCGATCGACCCGATCCGCTCGGTCCTGCCGTCCTTGAACTTCATCTCGATGCCGAACTCGTCGACGTGAGTGACCATCGCACCGAGGACGACCTCGACACCGGCCTTCTCCAGCGCCTGCTCCGCCTTGGCGCCGAGCTTCTCCCCGAACGGCGGCAGCACCTGCGGGGCCGCGTCGACGAGCACGACTCGCGCCTTCTCCGAGGAGATGTGGGTGAAGTCGTTCTTCAGCACCCGGTTGGACAGCTCAGCGATCTGGCCGGCCATCTCCACACCGGTCGGGCCGGCACCCACGACGACGAAGGTGAGCAGGTCGCCGATCGGCTCGCCGCGCGAGGCGGTCAGCTCGGCGATCTCGAAGGCACCGAAGATGCGCCCGCGCAGCTCGAGCGCGTCGTCGATCGACTTCATGCCGGGGGCGAACTCGGCGAAGTGGTCGTTGCCGAAGTAGGACTGGCCGGCGCCGGCGGCGACGATCAGCGAGTCGTACTCGACGTTGATCTCCTGGTTGAGGATCTGCGCCGTGACCTGCTTGGCCTTGGTGTCGATCTCGGTCACCTCGCCGAGCAGCACCGTGGCGTTCTTCTGCCGGTGCAGGATGTCTCGGGTCGGCGGGGCGATCTCGCCCTGCGAGAGGATCCCGGTCGCCACCTGGTAGAGCAGCGGCTGGAACAGGTGATGGGTCGTCTTCGCGATCAAGGTGACCTCGACGTCGTCGCGGCCCTTGAACGCCTTCGCGGAGAAAAGACCCCCGAAGCCGGAACCGATGATGACGACCCGGTGCTTTGCCTGGTCCGCTGACATTGACTAATCCCCTACCTCAAACGAGATCTTTTGAACGTTCCACCTCATATTCTGAACCATCCCGGCGGATCTGTTCATTCCCGGGCGCGACTACTTCGTCACAGTCGCTGGACGGCCGCCGAGTATGCGTTCCGACCGCGTGTCCGTTACCCCGTCAGAACCCCTTGACTTTAATCTGTGAGGGCGACCGGGACCTTGGGCCCTAGTGGTCCATGGCCCGGATCAGACACCTTCAAGTGCGGAAAATTCTTTCAACGAACAGCACACAACGAACCGTGTGTATCCCGACCCGCGAGATCGGAGGAGGAGAACATGCCGTTGAGCCGGCCAGCTCTCCTGCTCCGCACCGGTTCCCGCGCCGTTCAGGACGCCCGCGTCTGGGTCCGAGCGGCCTGCGAGGAGATCGAGCGCACCGACCTCGTGGACTGCGCCGAGTACGGCGTCTCCGAGCTCGTCTCCAACGCGCTCTTCCACGGCACCGCCCCGGTCACGATCCGGATGCGCGGCACCGTCGACCACCCCCGCGTCGAGATCCGTGACGGCTCGACCGAGCCGCCCCTGCTGCCGGTCCCGCTCGCCCTCGACGACGAGGACGAGGTCCTGCTGACGGTCGGTCGCGGCCTCTCGATCGTGGCCAGCGTCTCGGAGGCCTGGGGCGCCGACATCGACGCGTCCGGCAAGATCGTCTGGTTCACCCCCGCGGCCGAGATCGACGAGGGTGACGGCGTCGAGGGCGTGATCACCGGACCTCCCGGCGCTCCCCCGAAGCCCGAGCGCCTCGGCACCGAGGCGGTCGAGGTCAGCATCCTCGGCGTACCTCTCGCCCTCTACAGGGGCTTCCAGCACCACTTCCGGGAGCTGCGGCGCGAAGTACGCCTCCTCTCCCTCGCCCACGCCAACGACTACCCGCTCGCCGCGAGCCTCTCGGCCCTGTTCGGCTCGCTGGAGCGTCAGCTCCTCGACGGCCTCGGCCACGGCCAGCTCTCCGGGGTGATCGGGTCGAGGTCGGGCCGCGACCGGGAGACGGCGGACCTGCACGTACGTATGCCGCGGTCCGCGGCCGAGACGATGCGCCGCTTCCTCGACATGCTCGACCTCATCGACGAGTTCTGCCGCCAGGAGCGGCTGCTCGTCCTGGCCCGCTCGCCCGAGCAGGTCACCTTCCAGCGCTGGTTCCTCGGCGAATACCTCACCCAGGCCGCCGGCGGCCGCCCCACCAGGTGGAGCGCGGCCCACATGACCGGTCACGCCCGCTAGAACCCGTACGCTGTCCGCGTGCTGCGTGAGCATGGCGACCTGCTCGCCCCCATCGCTGCCGGTGGAGCGCTCGGCTCACTGGCTCGCTGGGGCCTGACCACCGCCCTCCCCCACGGCGGCCACTCCTGGCCGTGGGCGACCTTCCTGACCAACGTCTCCGGCTGCCTGTTGCTGGGCGTGCTGATGGCCTTCGTCCTGGGCCCGTGGTCGACTGTCCCGTTCTTGGGCCGCTACCTGCGCCCGTTCCTCGGGGTCGGCGTGCTCGGTGGCTACACCACCTTCTCGACCTACGAGCTCGAGACGTACGTCCTGGGCGGGCATGCGCCCGCGCTCGCGATGCTCTACCTGCTCGCCTCGGTGGTCTCCGGTATCGGTGCCGCCTGGCTCGGGCTGACGCTCGGCCGGGTGGTCGTACTGAACAGCGGCCGAGAGGTCGTGGTCGACGGCATCGACCCCGACCTCGATCCCGACCCTGCCACGGATCCGGGCCGAGGAGAGGACCGGTGACCGCGCTCCTGGTCCTGCTCGGCGGCGCGATCGGCGCGCCGGCGCGCTACCTGACCGACCTGTACGTCCGGGAGTGGACCCGCACGGACTTCCCGTGGGGGACGATGGCGGTCAACGCCATCGGCTCGCTCGTGCTCGGCATGCTCGCCGGGGCAGCTGCGAGCGGCGTACTCCCCGGGTGGGTGCTCACCCTGGCCGGCACCGGCTTCTGCGGAGCCCTGACGACGTTCTCGACCTTCTCCTACGAGACCGTCCGCCTGGCCGAGAACGGCCAGTGGCGGTCGGCCGCGCTGAACGTCCTCGGCTCCCTCGCCGTCGGGACCTCCGCGGTCAGCCTCGGCTGGTTGATCGGATCGAACCTCTAAGCCCAGCCGAGCTGGTGGAGCTTCTCGTCGTCGATGCCGAAGTGGTGGGCGATCTCGTGGACGACGGTGATGCGGATCTCGGCGGCCAGGTCGATCTCGTCCACGCACATCTGCTGGAGAGGCTGGCGGAAGATGAAGATCCGGTCCGGCAGCGTGAGTCCGTAGAGGTCATTGCGGTCGGTCAGCGCCACGCCGTCGTAGAGACCGAGGGTGTCTTGGGGCTCGCCCTCGGACGGCCACTCCTCGACCAGAACGACGAGGTTGTGCACCTGAGCGGCGAGCTCATCCGGAATGGCGTCGAGCGCCTGTTCCACTAGTTCGTCGAAGCGCTCTGGGCTTATCTCAATCCCCACAGAGGACATTCTGCCGGGTGACAGGCTACGCCGCTCCCACCGACGAACTTTTCCGCAGATTTGCGCGAGCCTGGCGCTCCAGGTCCCGCTGGTGGAGCTCTCCGTTGCGCGGGCGGCCGCGGGTGCGCTTGCGAGCGACGACGATTCCCTCGTAGAAGACCTCGCCACCCCACACCCCGTGCGGCTCCTGCCGGGCGATCGCACCCTGCAGGCAGGAGCGCTGCAGCGGACACGTGCCACACAGCTCCTTGGCGCGGTCCGCGTCCACGCTGGTCGCGGCGAACCACAGATCGCCGTCCTCGATCGCGCACGGCAGCTCGCTCCAGTGCACGCCGGTCGTCTCTCTTGCCGCCGCCACAGGCGAACCAGTCATCACAGCCCCATCCCCTCGCTGATCCCCGTCGTCAGGGATACCCACTGAAGAGGGTGGTCGGATGGCCTGTCAGTTTTCTGTCAATAGGCAGGTGCTTGGACCGGTCGCGCAGAGTTGAGATGTCATCTACATCAGGGGATTCCACAACATCGCGACCCTGCTGGTACAAACTGTCCACACTAGAGGGAGGAAGGGCTAGGGTTTGCGAACATGCGCTCAATGAAAAGGGCCTCGGCGTCCATCACCGTGGGCCACCGACCGGTGGAGGATTTCCACCGACGGATGGCGCATGATCCCAACAGCCGAGCCATCGCCTCGGAGACCCGCGACTGGCTTCTGGTGAAGTCCCTGCTGCAGCCCGGTGAGGTCCAGTGGGCCCGGGTCGCGGTCAAGTTCCCCCACGAGGGAAACGCGTCGGGTCACGCCTTCCTGACCGACCGCCGGGTGATGTTCGAGTTCCACGAGCGCGTCTTCTCCGTCAACCTGGCCGTGCTCACCTTCATCGGCGTTCCGCCGCCCCCCAGCCTGGGCGACTTCATCATCGAGGCGCTGGTCCCCGGATCGTCCTACTCCACGACGATGAAGATCCGGGACAAGGACGCCTTCCACGACTTCTTCCCGACCCTCGACTACGCGGCGCGAGCCGCCGGCGCGCAGGTGAACGTCGACGCCAGCTGGGGTGGCGAGTACGGCACCGGGAACCCCTACGGTCAGCCCTCCCCGAACAGCTACGGAGTCGCGCCGGCTCCGGGTTCCTACCCGAACCCGGGCTCCTACCCGAACACCGGCTCCTACTACCCCAACCAGGGTCCGTACGGCACCAACACCGGCTCCTACGGCCAGGCGCCGAACACGGGTGCACAGCGCACCGTCGGCAACGGCCCGTACGTCGGACAGCAGGGGGCCCAGCAGCGTGCCCGCGAGGAGGCCGCGCTGATCGAGGCCAACCTCGCCCACGCGCTGCCCGCATTCCTGCACGAGGGTGAGTCGATCCTTGCCGGGGCCGACATGCTCCAGAACATGACCGACGTCGAGATGAAGGTGATGGCCACCGAGTCACGCCTGATCGTCGTCGAGGGCAACATCCTGTGGGCATCCCCGCTGGAGCACACCCACGTCATCTACGCCGGTGGCGAGCGCAGCCACCTGCGGCTCCTGGCCGACCGGGTCACCGAGACCATGGCGCTGACCCCGGGACCGCCGACGGCCAACCCGTCCGACCGGCGCCGCCTCGTACTTCGTACGCTGCGCGACGCCGCTGCCGGCGAGCAGCTGCACAACCACCTGACCACCAACGGTGGCCAGGTCTTCGACGCCTGGCCTGAGTAGTCGGCCGCGGCGTACGAGATCTGCTTCTACCTACGACGAGAGCCCCAGCCGATCGGCTGGGGCTCTCGTGCGTGAATCGGGGTTCAGTCCTGCGGGTTGAAGAACAGACCGAGCGCGACCGCCCAGACGAGGTGCCACAGGTAGACACCCAGGACGGTGCCCCACCCGAGGTTGATCGAGAAGAAGCCCGGGTCGATGCCGATGACATCCTCCGGGTGCAGGGCCGGGATCCACCAACCGCAGGAAGCGGTGGCGAGGAACATACCCATGCCGAGCGAGCGCGCGAGGTTGCTCGAGGTGGTGTGGGTCTTGCCGAGCCACGGGAAGATCACCAGAGCGTAGGCGAGCGCGAAGACCATGCCGTTGAAGTAGTGGAAGCCCATACCGGCGAACCACTGCGAGACGGCGAAGCCGGCCTCGTTGGCGGTGGCGTTCGGGGTCAGGATGACGCCGTTGAAGAACGCGAAGTCCAGCGGGCCCTCCATGATGCCGAGGCCGTAGATCCAGTAGCCGAACATCGTGGCGAGCTGGGTGGCACCGAAGCCGGCAACGAGCGCGCCGATGAGGCGGTTGTTGTTGACGAACTGCGGCCAGTGCGTGCCGGTGGTCTGCGCCATCACGGCCGGCTGCTGGATCGCCGGCTCCTGGTACTGCGGCTGGGCCTGGGACTGCTGCGGACGCTGGTCCCAACCAAGGGCGGGGGGCTGCTGCTGCGCGGGGGCGGCCGGGGTGCGGTAGGCACCGTTCGTCTGCATCCGTGACGCAAGCTCGTCCGCACTCGCCGCATGGGGCGGCCGATGCGGGTAGTACGACGACATGGTGGTGTTGCCTCCTGAATACCGAACGTCTTAGTCGTTCCCCCGTGCCCTGCCGAATTGCGACGTCGACACAAGCGGCAGAATCCTCTCACGAGAGGACAGCAGCCCGCACGTTACCGCCAAATCGGCTTATATCCCACAGGGACGAACGGCCCGAACCGGGGGTGAGATCGAGGATCTCCGGCCCGAGACTCCTGCCGAAGCAGGACGACCACCCTCCCACGCTCGACACCCGCCGCGCTCGCCACACCCCGGCGTGTCCCCTGCTCCGGGAACAACACCCGACCCACAAGTCACACGCGAAGAAACAAGACCCTTCAGCCACAGCGCCAAGCCAGCGCAAGACGAAGGATCACCACGAGATCCGCCACATCAAGAGCGAACGCTCCCCCGAAGAACCTAAGGGGGTGCGGGGGATATCCCCCGCCGCGGCCGGAGGCCGCCATGGAAATAACGAAGAGGACGTGGTCGCATCTCTGCGACACACGTCCTCTTCGATTCGTTCCGCGACCCTGACGAGACTTGAACTCGCGACCTCCGCCGTGACAGGGCGGCGCGCTAACCAACTGCGCTACAGGGCCTTGTTTGTTTCCGCTGTGTGCGGCAACGGGAAAAACATAGCCCATGGGTGCGGGGGATTCACAATCGGGGAGGGGTCCTACTCCTCGAAGGGCTCTTCGCCCTTGGGCTCCTCGTCGGTGAGGCCCTCGACGAGCCGGTTCTTGACCATGTAGGCCATGGCCCGTTCGGCCGCACGGGCCTTGCGTCGGAGGGCCTCGACACCGGGAGCCTTCTCGTCGCTGTAGGCCGCGAGACGGGCGACCTCGCGCCCGGTCTGACGCTGAATCTCGGACATCGCGAGCCAGACGCCGAGGTCCTGCTCGAGGCCTTCGCGGGAGCGCAGGATCGCGGCGGTGAGGAGCTGGATGACGGTGACCTCGACGTCCTCGGCGGTGGACGAGCTGGAGACGAGGGTGGCGGCGATCGTGCCGGCGCCGGTGGTGGTGATCGCACCGGCGGTGACGAGTCCGCCGACCATCCCGCCGGGGCCGAAGGCGGAGAGAGCGCCGATGATCGCCGCTCCCCCGGCCAGCCCGGCGGGGGCGGCCAGCGCGAGCCCGATCGGACCTGCGACCAGCACGGCGGCGCCGATCCCGATGCCGACCCACAGCTTCCACTGGTCGACCGGGTAGACGGCCTTCGAGGCGGACTGCATGGCGATGTGCAGGTTCTCGCCGAGCCCGCCCCCGAGCCCCATCCAGACCGTCAGGTCGTGGAATGCCTGGCGGCGTACGTCGTCGGGGACGTCGATCTCATAGGGCCGCACCGGGTTGGCGGTCGCCAGCGCCACCAGGGCGAGGACGGCCTCCTCCTTGGAGAGCTGGGTCAGCGGCTTCGGCCGGGGCAGGTCTCGGTCGCTGGGACCCTCCGGAATCAGCCCTGTCGGTGAGACGCGCAGGTCGAGGAGCTGTTGGGGGATGCGTACGCCGTCGGTCCGGTAGTTCTCGATCAACCGCTCCAGCACCTCGTGCTGGACGACACGCAGAGCGGCGCCGAAGCGCTCCTGGGTGGCGCCCTTGAGGTGGTCGCGCAGGAACTGGGCGTAGGCGAGCCACAGGGCCAGGCGGACCTCGAGCGAGTTCAGGGCGACGTCGGGGGTGCCCTCGACGATCGCGAGCTCTTTGGTGAGGGAGCCGAACAGGCCGCGCCCGATCGCGGTGGCGACCGGCTTGGCACGGAGGTAGGTGGTGGTGCGGTGGTCGAGGCCGAGCCCGACCTGGAGGTCGAGCGCCCACGGGAAGTGGCGCCAGATGCCGCGCAGGCCGGTCACCGCGTCGCCGTTGCTCCAGACGTTGACCCACCAGCCGACGTGGTCGACCGGCAACTTCATCTCGAGGCGGTCGGAGTCCTCGTGGAGGTTCGGGTGGGCGGCCGGGCTGCCGATCGTCACCAGCCCGGTGACCGTCAGCTTCGGCGGGAGCCGGCGCAGCAGGTCGATCGCGATGATCGAGCCGAGACTGTGGCCGACGATGACGATCTCGCCCTCCTCGGGGAGCTCATCGAGGACCATCCGCAGCGTTCGTGCCCGGATGCCGGGCTTGGTCACGTAGTTGTGGGCCTGGCGGAGCACGCGCAGCACGATCGGTGCCAGCGAGTCGGTGACGCCGACCGGCGAGGCGGGCACGGGTTCGCCGAGGATCGACTCGAGCTCGGCGGTCGCGCGCTCCACCCGGCGGCGTACGTCCCGCTGGTCGGCGGCACTCAGCCTCGGCGTAGTGACCGGCGGGATCTTGATGGTCTTGTCGCCGTCAACGGTGCGCAGCACGTCGGGATATTTCGGAGCGATCACCTCGACCTCGTCGAGCCCCGGGTAGCCAGCATCCTGCAGCGCGTTGTCCAGCGCGCGGCGCCAGGCGTCGCGGGGGTCGCCGTTGCCGACGCCGTGAAGGTAGAGAAGCGAGACCACCTCTCGATTCTCTCCCATGCCGGGTACTGCTCCGCCTATTTGGACGAGGGGGTCAGTCGGCGTCCAGGCCCTGCTCGATGGCGTAGCGGGTGAGCTCGACGCGGTTGTGCATCTGGAGCTTGCGCAGGGTGTTCTGTACGTGGTTCTGGACCGTGCGGTGGGAGAGCACGAGGCGGTCGGCGATCTGGCGGTAGCTCAGCCCCTTGGCGACGAGCTTGAGGATCTCGGTCTCGCGGTCGGTGAGCATGGGCTTGTCGCCGCGCACCTCGGTGGCGGCGCTGTGCTGGAACTCGCCCAGGACCAGACCGGCGAGGCCGGGGGTGAAGACCGGGTCGCCGGCGGCGACGCGGCGTACGGCCTCGAGGAGCTCGTCGCGGGAGGCGGACTTGACCAGGTAGCCGGTCGCGCCGGCCTTGACCGCGGCGAGCACGTCGTTCTGCTCGCCGGAGGCGGAGAGGATGAGGACCTTGGCCATCGGGTGCAGCGCGATGATCTCGGTGGTGACCTGGACACCGTCGGGCTCGGGGATGTGCAGGTCGAGCACCACCACCTCCGGCCGGGTCGCGGCGAACCGGGTGATCGCCTCACGGCCGGTGCTGGCGGTGGCGACGACCTCGAAGCCCGCACCGGCCAGGTCGCGCTCCACCGCGTCGCGCCACATCGGGTGGTCGTCGACCACCATCACTCTGCTCATGCATCCACTCCTGTTCGGGGGACCGTGAGCTCCCACTCGGTCCCGGTTGCTCCGGTGATCAGTTCTGCCTTGCCGCCGAGGTCCTCGATCCGGCCACGGATCGACTCGCCGATGCCGAGCCTGCCCTGCGCCCCGGCCTCGACGACCCGGCCGGCCGCGATGCCCGGCCCGTCGTCACGCACCGAGACCTCGACATGGTCGGGGAAGGCCTGCAGGAGCACCCAGGCACGGGCGTCCTCACCGACGTGGCGACGTACGTTGTCGAGCGCCGCGCGGGTCGCCGCGACGATCTCCTCGGCCGGGCGTGCGGGCATCTCGACGGCGGTCGCGGGTCCGGAGACGGTCACGGTGCCGGTCTCGAGCTCGGCGAGAGCGGCGGCGAGGTCGACCATCCCGACGGCCGGGTTCCGGCCGGGCTGTTCGCCGCGGATCAGCGCTCGCAGCTCCCGCTCCTGCTCCCCCGCCAGCCTGCCCAGCTCGGCCGCGTCACCACCCAGCTCGCCGCCGCGGCGCTGGACCAGGGCCAGGACCTGGAGCACCCCGTCGTGGACGGCCCGGGCGAGCCGGGCTCGCTCCTCCGCCCGCGCGGCCGCGCGCTGCGCCTCGTCCCGCTCCAGCGCCATCCGCTGCACCGACTCGCACATGTAGCCGACCACCGGGCCCCCGATGACCAGCAGGAACGCGTTCCCGTAGATCGACTGGTCGATCTCCTGCCGCAGCACCAGGTCGACGCTCGCCAGCGCCACCCCGGCCAGCAGCCCGCCGATCCAGCGGTAGTGGATCGCGCACGCGAGCAGCGCGCCGCTCACCCAGAAACCCGGCACGCTCGCCTGGAACCCCGGCCCCTTCACCAGCGGGGTCACGAGCAGGAGCCCGAGCGCGATCGCCAGGTCTGCGCCGACGAGCACCGCCGTGCGGCGGGCGGGTGCTGCGTACGCCCAGAGGGCGAAGGCCGTCCACCCCACCATGACCAGCGCGCAGATCAGCGCGGCCGCGGGCGGGTCGAAGTTGGCGGCGCGGTAGATGGTCAGCGCGATCGCGTTGATGAGCACGACCACGCGCAACACCGCCAGCGCCCGGAAGAGCCGGCTCTCGACCTCGATCGCCGCTGGCGACGTCCACGCACTCACAGTCGGAAGTGTTGCATCCGCGCGACCCGGTGCGTTCCGGATATGAGTATCCGTGCGGATGCCGGCCGGGCCGTCGCACCGTGAGACTCGAGACATGGAAAGACTGTGTACCCCCTACCGGATTCGAACCGGCGCTACCGCCGTGAAAGGGCGGGGTCCTGGGCCGCTAGACGAAGGGGGCCTGCGGGCACATCCTAGAGGTCTGCGTCCGAGGCCGCCAAAGCGAGGCCGTACGTCCGGTTTCGAGTCCCGATTCGGAACGTCGCGGTCGCTTCCGGTAATGTTTCACCTCGCTTGGGCAGGTAGCTCAGTTGGTACGAGCGATCGCCTGAAAAGTGATAGGTCGGCGGTTCGACCCCGCCCCTGCCCACAAGCAACAACCGGCTTCGACCTGCAGTTATGGGTCGAAGCCGGTTGTCATTCTGGATCAAGTCTCAGCGCACACCCTGCGTTTCCCGCACGCGCATCGGCGGATCTACGCAAGGATGGTTGGCTGTGAAGTACGCCGATCCTGGTCGCTGCCCCGACTGCCGGGAGGCCTTCGAGCCCGGCACCAGCCCCTGCCCGCACTGCGGGCTGCCGCTGGAGAACGCCGTCGCGCAAGAGCTCTACGGCACCCTGCTGCGGGCCGACGTACTCATGACGCGGTTGCGCTCGATCCGGGAGGAGGCGAGCCGAGCCGCGCACCGGACCCCGCCGCCCGCTCCCCTGCCGGTCTCCGCTCCGCCCGCGGCGCCGCCGCAGATCCAGCCCGAGCCCGAGGCCACACCGCTCGCGGACCCGGCCGCGACCGCCGTGGCCGGACCGGCGCCGTTCCCCGGTGCTCCGGTCGCCCGGCGGGCACCGATCACGGTGCCGCTGATCCTGGTCGGCGTCGGCGTGCTCTTCCTGCTGGTCGCTGGCGTCATCTTCCTCGCGGTCGCCTGGGCCACGATGGGCGTCGGCGGCCGCACCACGATGCTGCTCGTCTTCACCGCGCTCTTCACGATCGGTGGCGCGGTGCTGATGCATCTCGAGCTGCGTGCCGGCACCGAAGGCGTCTGGACGCTCGCGCTAGGGCTGCTAGCCCTGGACATAGCCGGCATGAAGTACGCCGGTTGGCTCGACGGAGTCGACTGGGACCGGGGCTTCCTGGTCATCGTCGGCGTGGTCGTCTTCCTGGCCGGCACCGCGATGTCCCTGATCGGCGCGCGTAGCGAGAAGCTCACCGCGGTGATCGGGCCACAGGTGGCGGCCGCCGGCGGCGTACTCACCGCCCTGATCGGTCTCGAGCTCATCTCCGACCTGATCTGGTTCCCGCTGATCGCAGCGGTCATCGCCCTCCTCGTGGTGATCGTGGCGAGCAAGACCGACCTGCAGGCGCTGACCCTCGGCTCGATGGTCGTGATGGCGGCCTTCTGGTTGATGCTGCTCGTCCGAGGCCTTGCCGATCCCGCCCTGACCGGCTCCGAGCTGCTGCGTGGCGGCACCCTGCCGCTGCTGCTCGGCGCCGCCGCGGTGCTGACGGTCGTGGCGCTGCTGTTCCCGCTGCCCAAGGACGCGAAGGTCGCGATGGTCGGGGTGTCTCTCCTGATCGCCGCCTACACCTTCACCCAGCCCGCTCTCGATGACGGTGCGGTCACCCTCACGGTCGTGGCCGTGGTGGTCACCCTGATCGCCGCCGGCGCGCTCGTCGCGCTCCCCAGGCCCTGGCGCTGGGCAGCCGCCGCGTTGACGCCGTACGCCGTGGGCCTGGGCATCGCCGTCCTCATCCTGGCGGTCTCGGCCGCCGTCCGGCTCGCGGCCGTGCCCTGGACCGAGTCCGCGTTCTCCCCGGTCACCGGTCCGGAGTCGTTGCTGCCGGGCTGGCTGACGCTGCCGGCAATGCTCGCGATCCTCGCCCTCGGGACCGCCTGGTTCTACCGCTCCAACCCGCCCGCGTTCCGCACCTACCGGCCCACGGTCGGCTGGATCACCTTCTCCGGCGGCGTCACCGGATTCGCGATCACGGCGGCCTGCTACGGCGCCCCGCTGCTGTTCCCGGCGCTGCTGCTGCTCGGTGTCGCCGTCGCGCTGGCCTGGTGGGCGGAGCGGTGGCCACGGCTCCTCGCCGCCGGCATCTTCGGGCTGGTCGCCCTCGGCGCGGCGCTGCCCAGCGACCTGCTCACCGTGGTCGTCGCGCTCGCGCTGGCAGCGGTGGCTGCGTACGCGGGTCAGGGTCTGCTCGGCGCCGACCGCGAGGTCGTCGCCAGCTATTCCGTCGCGACGCTCACCCTCGGTCTGTGGTCGCTCGCGCCGCTGATCGACGTGGAGCGGCAGTGGGCCGCGTGCGTGATCGTCACGGTCCTCGGACTGATCACGCTCTTCCGCTTCCGCGGATCGGGTTGGTGGGCGGCCGTGGCCTGCGCCGCGATCTCGATCGGGATCGGCGCGGTCGACGTGACCTGGGCGGCGGTCCTACTGACCATCGCGACCATCCTCGCCGCGGCCATCGGCCTGCACCACCGCCAGCCTCCCGCGCTGGCCGTGGCAGGCACCGTCGGGCTCGGCGCGGCCACGGCAGCGGTCCTCTCCAACGACGTGCTCGCGCTGGTCGTGACCCTCATCCTCACCGCCCTGGGCCTCGTCGTCGACCGCGTCCAGTCGGGCACGACCAGGGAGGTCGCGACCGCCTACTGGATCCTCGCCCTGACCGCCACCGTGTGGCAGGCGGCCCGGTTGGCCGACATCGAGCGTCCCTACACCGCTGTGGTGGTCGTCGTGGCGATGGGCGTCATCGTTCTCGTACGCCGCAGCCCCGCCATCGAGGCCGCGGCCGCCACCGGTGCCGCGGTGTCGATCGGCCTGGGTGCCTTCGAGGCCGGGGCGCTCGACACCGACTGGCTGGCGATCCTCCTGCTGATCGCCGGCGTCATGTGCATCGCGACGATCCTGCGACACGAACCGCAGCAGTCCGGGCCACGGCTCACGGTCGCCGGTCTGCTCGGTCTGGGATCGCTCGGCGCCGCCTTCACCAACGAGCTGCTGGCACTGGTCGTGGCCGGGGTGCTCACCGCCGCGGCGGTCGCCGTCGACCGGCTCACCCAGGAGCTGCAGACCAAGGCCGTCACCGCGCCCTACTGGATCATCACGCTGACCGCGTTCTGCTGGATGTTCGCCAACCTCAGCGACATCCCCCAGCCGTACGCCGCGGCCGGGATCATCGTCATCCTGACCGTCGTCACCATCTTCCGGCTGCTGCCCTCGGCCGAGATCACCGCCGCAGTCGCCGCGGTCGTCACGATCGTCGTCGGCACGGTCAGCCTTGGACCCACGATCGTCCTGACCCCGGACGGGCCGACCGCGGTCGGATCTCGCGGAGTCGATCTGCCCTGGTTGAGCATCCTGCTGACCCTGGCCGGAGCCGCCGTCTCCGCGCACGCGATCGCCCACCACGAGCGTCGCTGGCTGGGGTGGGCCGGTGCCAGCCTGGCCACCATCGCGCTGTGGATCCGGCTGGCCGACACCTCGGTCACGACCTGGGAGTACTACACCCTGCCGCCCGCGATCGCGCTGGTCGTCTTCGGCGTGGTCAAGCTCCGCCTCGACAGAGACGTCGCCTCGCTGCCGGTGCTCGGGCCGGGCGTCTTCCTCGCGCTCATCCCGTCCGTCCCGGCAGCCCTCCAGGACCCGGTCTCGACGCGGACCGCAGTGCTCGGCATCGCCTGCCTGGTCTTCATCCTCGGCGGCGCCTGGCTGCGCTGGGCAGCACCTCTGGTCGGTGGCGCCCTGGTCGCCTCTGTCCTGGCCCTGGCGCAGATGCCGTCGGCGCAGGCGCTGCAGCAGTGGTGGGTGCTCGGAGCGGCCGGACTCCTGCTGCTCTTCCTCGGCATCACCTGGGAGGCGCGGCTCCACGACCTGCGCCGGGCCACCGCGTATGTCCGGGGGCTGCGTTAGGGCGGTGCCCACGCGCCCGGAAGACTGGAGCCGATGTTCCCCGAATTCAAGATCGTACGTCGCCAGCGCCCCGTCACGATCGCGGTCGAGTCCAGCACCTTCCCGCGGCCCGCGGCCAACGCGGCGATCGAGGCGGCGTGTGACGGCCCGGTCTCGCTGTCCTTCACCTCGGGTGGGGATGTGCTCACCGGGTTCTACGACGGGCGGCGGGTGTCGCTGGCGGTGGCGACCGGGTCGGGGCGTACCTCTCACGCGAGTCGGCGCCACGGCCGGGTCGGACGTGGGGTCGGACGGTTCGCGCTGACGCTGACGGGCACGATGCTGACCGCGCTGACCTATGAGGGCGGCGTGTGGGTGGCCCGAGCACGGGTCGATCTCACCGAGGTCGGGATCGAGCCGCGTGACGAGTCGTGGCTCGCCGGCCTGACCGCCGGCCACGAGGGCTCCGCCGAGGACGTACGCAGCGGCGCCTTCGGACAGCTCGGCCTACGTGACATCCGTGTGGTGACGTACGCCGACGGCTCGCCGTTCCGCGAGGACGACGGCACCTTGCTGCTCACCGCCACCAGCGCCGGCCCGGGCTTCTTCCCCACGGCGCACACGTCGGTGTGGGCGCTGGACCCGGTGACGTACGACCTCGTCCATCGCGGGGCGCTCTACTTTGTCCGGGACGGGCTCGTCTACGGCGACCACGCCACCCACCTCGTGCGCGACGGCGACGAGTGGCTGGTCACGACGAGCACGTGGGGTGGTTTCAAGGCTCCGGACAAGACCGACCCCAGCAAACCGTGGAGCCCGGTCGGGGTCACGATCGCCCGCTCACGCGCGGACCTGACCCGAGGCGAGCACGTCCTCGACTCGACCCCGCTCGCGCTGCCGACGGACGGGCTCATGTCGGTCGGCGTCTGGGATCCCCATGTCGTACGCCGTGACGACCAGTGGCTGGTCGGCTACGTCAGCGCCAGGAAGTACTTCGACTTCCATACGGTGCTCGCCAGCGGACCAAGCCTGGACGCGCTCAGCCTCCGGGCAGCGCGAACCGACCGGACAGCCACCGAGGGCACCACGCTTGTCCCGCTGGGCGGCACAGTCGTCGTCGGCGCCAGCGACGGACGCGACAACCCGCGTCGCGTCCGTGCTCGCTACCCGATCTTCGACCTGGACCTCAACGAGGTCGCAGAGCTCCGATCGGCGTACGTCACGAACCTTCCGTGGCCCACTCTGATCCCGGTGGGGGACGAGTGGTTGCACGTCGCCTTCGACGGCACGCCTCACGGCGGCCGGCTACCCGGCTACGGCACTCACGGGGAAGTAGTGATCAGCCGATCAGTCTGAGGGGATGTCGACCAAGACGTTGCCGCCGTTGGCCGACAAACCCTAGTCGCGCGAGGATCCCGCGTCGTAGTCCGACCAGTCGTCGTAGTCGTCCGGCTTCGGATCGGACTTCTGACTGGTGTCTTCATCACCGTGAAGTTCGCGCGCAAGGGCCCCGAAGTCCGTCTCATAGGTCCGGTACTTCAGGTCGCGTGCGACCTTCGTCTGCTTGGCTTTCGCTCGGCCGCGCCCCATAGGGTCCAGCCCCCTCGTCGCACTTGGCCGGGATAGTCCCGGGCTGTTCACAGGTTTCTCGTAGGGATAACGCTACCGGTTCATGCCAAGAATCCGCACGCCGGGGTGTCGAAAATCCGTTCGCTAGGAGCGAATGTTACTGAGGTCACACGAATCTGAGCCTGACGACTCGTCATTCGCCGTTCATCCGGACGACAGATTGAGGGGTCGGACGGTTGTCTCGCCGCGCATAGCCTCCCTTCCGATTCTTGGGAGACCTGACAACAACGCGTCTTGAACGGAAATGCAGTGACCGAACTGAGCGACATCCAGACCGACACCGCCTGTCCCTCGTGCAGCGACGAGGCTGCGCCCGCCGTCACCGACGGCCGGCGCTCCATGTTGTCCCTGCTTCCCATGGCTGGACACACGCGCGGCAAGCGCAGCGCGGTGACCTGCGCCCTCAAGTGCGACAGCGCTTGCGCCAAGCCCGCCCCCAACACCTCCGACAACGAGTACTTCCGCGACATCGCGGGATCCGTGTTCAGCCGCCGCAAGATGCTCGGGTTCGCCGGCATCGGCGCGGGAGCGATCGCGCTGGGCGCGGCCTCCCCCGCCGCCGCGGCCGCCGCGACCGCTCCGGCGACCGCAGGCGGCCTCCAGACCAAGCCTGGCCACGGTCACGGCCGTCCCGGCAACCTGCCGTTCGCGCCGATCGCCCCGGTGCCGGCCGAGACCGACAAGTTCGTCGTGCCCCGCGGCTACACCTGGGAACCGATCGTGCGTTGGGGCGACCCGATCCTGGCTGGCGGCGAGCCTTTCGACGCCTCCGCGCAGACCGCCGCGAAGCAGGAGCTCGCCTTCGGCTACAACGCCGACTACCTCGACATCATCGTCACCAACAACGCCGGCACCAAGGCGCTGCTCTGCAACAACCACGAGTACGTCAACGCCGGCATCATGTTCCCGCCGGACCTCGACGCCACTGAGGCCGTGAAGATCGCCATGGCCGCTCACGGCTTCTCGATCGTGGAGCTGGAGCGCTCCCGCAAGGGCAAGAAGTGGACGTACGTCCAGGGTGCCCCCAAGAACCGCCGGATCACCGCCACCACGACCTTCACCGCCACCGGACCGGCCGCTGGATCCGACCTGCTCAAGACGGTCGACGACCCGACCGGCAAGACGATCTCCGGCATGGTCGGCAACTGCGCCGGCGGCACCACCCCGTGGGGCACGATCGTGACCGGCGAGGAGAACTTCAACGGCTACTTCCTGACCGCCGGGACCAGCGCCGGCGACAAGCGCTACGGTCTCGCGAACGGGGAGAAGACGACGTACGGCTTCGAGACGGTCGAGGACCGCTGGGACGCCCGCAAGGCGGGCTACGAGAACGAGCCGAACCGGTTCGGCTACATCGTGGAGATCGACCCCACCGACCCGACCTCGACGCCGCGCAAGCACACCAACCTCGGCCGTTTCAAGCACGAGGGCGCCAACGTCACGATCTCCAAGTCCGGTCACGCCGTCGCCTACATGGGCGATGACGAGCGGTTCGACTACCTCTACAAGTTCGTCTCCAAGGGCAAGTACGACCCGCGCAACCGCGCCGCGAACCTCGACCTGCTCACCGAGGGCGACCTCTACGTCGCGCGCCTCTTCGGCGACTCGGCCCCGGCCGAGATCGACGGCTCGGGCACGCTGCCGGCCGACGGCAAGTTCGACGGGTACGGCCAGTGGGTGCCGCTGGTTCTGAACGGCGCGAGCCGGGTCCCGGGCATGACCGTGGCCGACGTGCTCGTCTACACCCGCCTGGCTGCCGATCAGGTCAACGCGACCAAGATGGACCGCTGCGAGGACGTGGAGCCGTCGCCGAAGACCGGCAAGGTGTACGTGGCCTGCACCAACAACACCGACCGCGGCAAGGTGGGCAAGGAGTCGGCCACCGAGCCCAACCCGCGCAACACCAACCGTGACGGCCACATCGTCGAGATCACCGAGGCCCGCGGTGACGCGGCCGCCGGCACGTTCACCTGGTCGCTGCTCCTCGTCGCCGGGGACCCGGCGACCAACAAGTCGACCTACTTCGCCGGCTACCCGGCCGACAAGGTCTCGCCGATCTCCTGCCCCGACAACCTCGCCTTCGACTCCGAGGGCAACCTGTGGATCTCCACGGACGGCGCACCGAGCACCATCCAGAAGTGCGACGGACTGTTCAAGGTCCCGCTGGAGGGACGCGAGCGAGGAAAGGTCCAGCAGTTCCTGTCGGTGCCTCGCGACGCCGAGACCTGCGGTCCGGTCATCCACGACCGCGACGGCTCGGTCTTCGTCGCCGTCCAGCACCCGGGCGAGGATGGCTCCTGGGACGACCAGCGCTCGCTGTTCCCCGACTACGTGGAGGGCGAGGCCGCCGTCGGTGAGTTCGCGGGTCCGCGGCCGTCGGTCGTGCAGGTCTTCAAGCGCTGATCGTCGGCGGGACGGAATACCCGGTTAACCGGTGAAACCTGCACTTCTCAGGCGTTGCAATGCCTGAGAAGTGCAGGAATACCCGGTTAACCGGGTATTCCTACGCGATCACCAGCCGGCGTAGGAGCCGGTCAGCTCGACCTTGCCGCCGGGGGTGGCGGTGACCTCACCGGCGGCCCAAGAGCGGATGTCGTAGCCGGCGAGGATGCGTACAGCCTCGTCGACGTCCTCGGGGTCGATCAGCGCGACCATGCCGACGCCGCAGTTGAGGGTCATCTCCAGATCCTCCAGCGCCACGGAGCCGGTGCGACGTACGAGGTCGAAGACGGGCGCGGGGGTCCAGGTGGTGCGGTCGATGCGCGCGGAGAGCTCCGGCGGCATGACCCGCTCCAGGTTGGCGGCGAGGCCGCCTCCGGTGACGTGGGACATGGCGTGGGTCCGGGTCCCGCGGGCCAGGTCCAGGCACGCCTTGGCGTAGACGCGGGTTGGGGTGAGGAGCTCCTCGCCGAGCGTACGGCCGAACTCGGCGACCTGCGCGTCGAGCGTGTAGGCGCCGGAGTTGAGCAGCACGTGGCGGACCAGGGAGTAGCCATTGGAGTGCAGGCCGGAGGCCTCCATCGCGAGGACGACGTCGCCTTCCTTGACCAGGTTCGCGCCGAGCAGGTTGTCGGCCTCGACGACGCCCGTGGCCGCGCCGGCCACGTCGTACTCGTCGGCCGCGAGCAGCCCCGGGTGCTCGGCGGTCTCGCCGCCGACCAGCGCGCAGCCGGCCTCGACACAGGCCTCAGCGATGCCCTTGACGATCGCCGCGACCCGCTCCGGGACGACCTTTCCGGTGGCGATGTAGTCGGTCATGAACAGCGGCTCGGCGCCGCAGACGACCAGGTCGTCGACGACCATGCCGACCAGGTCGAACCCGATCGTGTCGTGCTTGTCCAGCGCTTGCGCGATCGCGACCTTGGTGCCGACACCGTCGGTGGAGGTGGCCAGCAGCGGGCGCTCGTACGCCTTCAGGGCACTCGCGTCGAAGAGACCGGCGAAGCCACCGACCCCGCCGAGCACCTCGGGGCGCCGGGACTTCTCGATCCAGACCTTCATCAGATCCACGGCGCGGTCGCCGGCGTGGATGTCGACACCTGCTGCGGCGTACGCGTTCTGGCTCTGAGTCACGTCAAGATCTCCGATCACGGGTTGTTCAGGACCGGAAGGGCCTTGCCCTCGGTCGGGGACTGCAGCGAGACCTCGAGGAGGTGCTTGCCGAGCATGCTCTCGTCGGGCAGCTCTACGGGGTATTCGCCGGTGAAGCAGGCGGTGCAGAGCGCGGTGCGCTCCTGGCGGGTCGCCGAGATCATCCCGTCGAGGGAGATGTATCCGAGCGAGTCCGCACCGACCGAGGCGGCGATCTCGTCGACGGAGAGACCGTTGGCGATCAGCTCGGCGCGGGTGGCGAAGTCGATGCCGTAGAAGCACGGCCACTTGACGGGCGGCGACGAGATCCGCACGTGGACCTCCAGGGCGCCTGCCTCACGCAGCATCCGCACCTGCGCGCGCTGGGTGTTGCCGCGCACGATCGAGTCGTCGACCACGACGACCTTCTTGCCGCGCACCATGTGCTCGAGCACGTTCAGCTTGAGCCGGATGCCGAGCTGGCGCAGGGTTTGGGAGGGCTGGATGAAGGTACGCCCCACGTAGCCGTTCTTCACGAACGCCTGGCCGAAGGGCAGGCCGCTCTCCAGCGCGTAGCCGGTCGCGGCGGGGATGCCGGACTCGGGCACGGGGATGACCAGGTCGGCGTCGACCGGGAACTCGCGAGCCAGCTCGCGGCCCATCTCGACGCGGGACTCGTGGACGTTGCGGCCGGCGATGTTGGCGTCGGGGCGGGCCAGGTAGACGTACTCGAAGACGCAGCCCTTGCGGTCGGCCTCGGCGAACCGCACCGAGCGCAGACCGGACTCGTCGATGATGATCATCTCGCCGGGCTCGACCTCGCGGACCACGCTCGCGCCGACGGTGGCCAGCGCGGCGTCCTCCGACGCGATCACCCAGCCGCGGTCGAGGCGGCCGAGGACCAGCGGGCGGATGCCCTGCGGGTCACGCGCGGCGAACAGGGTGTCCTCGTTCATCCACACCAGCGAGAAGGCGCCGTTGATCGTCGGCAGCACCTCCAGCGCACGCGCCTCCAGCGAGGAGTCGGGGTGGAAGGCGAGCAGCTCGGTGAGCAGGGAGGTGTCGTTGGTCGAGACCGGGGCGTGGCGGCCCTCGGAGTGCTCGGGCAGCGCCTCGACGGCCGAGCGCATCTCGGCGACGTTGATCAGGTTGCCGTTGTGGCCGAGGGCGACGGAGCCGTCCGGCGTCGGCTTGAAGATCGGCTGCGCGTTCTCCCACACCGAGGCGCCGGTAGTGGAGTAGCGGGCGTGGCCGATGGCGACGTGGCCCTTGAGCGACTCGAGGGTCGGCTCGTCGAAGACCTGGCTGACCAGGCCCATGTCCTTGTAGACGAGGATCTGGCGTCCGTTGCTGACCGCGATACCCGCCGACTCCTGGCCACGGTGCTGCAGCGCGTACAGGCCGAAGTACGTCAGCTTCGCGACGTCCTCGCCCGGCGCCCACACACCGAAGACCCCGCAGTGGTCCTGAGGACCCTGGTCGTGGGGGTCGAGGGCGGCGGTGAGCCGGCCGTCGCCACCCTTGCGTCGGGACACGTGCCTACCTGAGCTGGTGAGGTTGACCACGGCACCGAGTGTAAGGCCGTCCTTCGGCGATCACCGAACCCTTGACCGTCCTGTAAGAGTGGTCACATGAACGTCTCGGGATCACGAATGCAAAGAACTATCCACGTCTGACCTACCGCCCGGGACGGTCTTCCCGGATAATCAACCTGATGACTTCTCCAGCGCCCAAGCCCGCCGGCGGTCACCGACTGACGGTGCCACCGGGATTCGCCCCACCACCGTTGGGCGGGAAACGCGCCAGAAGCGACCTCACCACGACGATGACCACGATCACGACCGATCTGGCCGAGATCGGTGGTCTGCTCACCCCCGGCGAGGATCTCTCCGACCTCCAGCTGATCGCCGACAGCCTGACCGCGCTCGCGGGTTTCGAGGTGGCCTCGATCAGCATCGCCAGGCCCGATGACCATATCCACATCGCGGTGGTCTCCGGGCCTGAGTCCGTACGCAGCGGGAGCCTCGGCATCGCCACCCCGGTGGCCCAGCTGGACAAGGAGCTGGCCCGAGCCGACGACTGGGGCTCGTTCAAGTTCGTGCCCGCCGAACGCCGCGACGCCGATTCCCAGGCCCTCGGCTGGACCCCGGACATCGCCCGCGGTCCCCACCCCAACTCCTGGGACCCGCACGACCTGCTCTTCGCGCCGCTGCGCGATACGCTCGGCCGGCTGCGCGGGGCACTCATGGTCGACCTGCCGACCGACGGCCGCCGACCGGACATGGAGAAGCGGGCGGTGCTCAGCCGGCACGCAGCCCAGGCCCAGCGCGCCATCCTGCTCGCCCTGGAGCGTGAGGAGCTCTCGGAGCAGGTACGCCTCGCCGAGGCCGCCCGCGACGTGATCCGCCGCGCCGGGCGCGAGCTGGACCCCGACGAGATCCTCAACTCGCTGAGCACCGGGCTGGTCGACGTGCTCGACCTGACCGACTTCTGGCTGCACATGTCCAAGCCGGGCGGCCGCGGCATCCGCACCAAGGTCTACCGGGAGGACTTCAAGCTCCCGATCGAGGACCTGACCAGCCCGTTCATGGTCGACTACGGGCAATACCTCTGGGACCAGCGCAGCATCACCGTGCAGACCCCCGACGGCGCCGAGCGGCTCCCCCACCCCGACCCGGAGACGCAGCAGCTGATCACCGACTGGATCCGCCACTACAAGGTCGGCTCGATCGTCGGTGTCCCGATCGGCTCGGGCCAGACGTGGTACGGCGCGATGCTCCTCGGCCGCGGTCCCGACAAGCCCCACTGGAGCGAGCTCGAGCTGATCACGGCCGCCGACCTCGGCCGCGACTTCGGCCGCGTGGTCCACAACTCCAGGGCCTACCTGCGCCAGAAGGCGGCGGTCGACTCCCTGCGCGAGCTCGAGGCCCACAAGAGCCGGCTGATCGCGACGGTCGCCCACGAGCTGAAGAACCCGCTCTCCGCGTTCCGGTGGAACATCGAGTCGCTGCCCTACGCGGAGTCCGAGGAGGAGTACGCCGAGGTGCTGACCGCGCTGACGCGCAACCGCGACCGCACCGAGAAGATCGTGGCCGACCTGGCGATGCTGTCGAAGGTCTCCGACCCCGACCACCTGCCGACCACGGTGCCGATCCAGGTCGCGCCCGTGCTCGAGGAGGTCCACAGCCAGCTCAGCGCCGAGATGCCCACCAGCGACGCCCACGAGCTCGTCTTCGAGATGCCGTCCGACGACGTCTACGTGACCCTGGCTCCGGGCGATCTGGACCGGGTCGTGATCAACCTGGTCACCAACGCGATCAAATACAGCCCCGAGGGCGGTCAGGTCATCGTGAGCACGCGCACCAGCCCCGGCTGGTTCGAGCTCCGGGTGACCGACCACGGCCTCGGGATCTCGCCGGAGGACCAGGACCGGCTCTTCACCGAGTTCTTCCGTTCGACCAACCCCACCGCCCTCAAACAGCCAGGCACCGGACTCGGTCTGACGATCGTGTCTCGAATCGTCAGTCGACGCGGCGGACTGATATCCGTCGACTCGACCCCTGGTGTGGGAAGCACATTCCGTGTGACGCTGCCCATTGTTTAACCTTACGCACCGGTAACGGGTTGCGTTTCCATCTCGGCGGAGAACTCATGACCAGTACGCCCTCAGAGGGTCCGGACGCGCCAAGCGGCGCCTCCGAGGCGTACCCGAGCCCGGATCCCGGTCTGCAGCTGATCGCGGAGGGGGTCACCGAGCTCGTCGGCTTCGGCGCCGCCGTGATCAACATCCGTCGCGGGGACGAGTTCGAGATCGTCGCGGCGTACGGGGACGAGAGCGGCCACACCGTCGAGGGCGAGATGACCGTCGCCGAGATGCTCGGCACCCGGTTCCCGGTCTCGGTGGTCACCGACCTGCTGGACATGTCCGTGGACTGGGGCGACATCAAGTTCGTGCCCCACGAGAAGAACACCATCGGTGAGGCGGAGGGCTACTGGGTCCCCGACACCGACGAGGACATCCTGAAGGACCCGCAGGGCTGGCACCGGCTCGACGAGCTCCTGGCGCCCTTCTACGACGAGAACGGCGAGCTCGTCGGCGTACTCTCGATCGACCGCCCGACCAACGGCCGCAGGCCCGGCCGGCGCCAGCAGCGGATCCTCAACCGGTTCGCCCGCCAGGCGCGGCGTACGGTGCTGCTCACCCTGCAGCGCGAATACCTCGAGGAGCGGGCCAACAACCTGATCGAGGCCCAGAGCTTCCTGCGCGAGGCCAACTCCCAGCTCGGTCTCACCGGGGTGCTCGAGGCCACCCAGGAGGCGATGAGCCGCGGTCTCGACGCCGACGGCCTCTACGTGCAGGCCCAGGACGGCGAGGGCGGGTCCGTGGCGTACGCCTCGCCCGGCCTGGGGTGGACCGCCACCGAGAGCAACATCGCGGCCGGTCAGGCCTACCAGAGCACTCGGCTGTGGAACGAGGGCCAGCACGCCATCGTCAACCGCGAGCTGCTCCTCCACACGCTGCATCACGGTGGTGCCGAGCGAAGGAAGTTCGCCAGGCTCGGCATCGAGTTCCTCGATGCCGTCGGGGCCGACTCGCTCCTGGTCGTGCCCATCGGCGTGGAGACCACCGCGCTGGGTCATCTCGTGCTGGTGCGTGGCTCGGGCCGGCCGCGCTGGACCGACGCCGAGGGGCGCCTCGCGATGGAGTTCGGTCGCGACTTCGGGCGCATCGTGCTCACCTCCAACGCCTACACCCAGGAGCGTGACCTCGCCCAGCGGCTCGCCACCGCCGACAAGGTGCACAGCCGACTCATCGAGGCCGTCGCGCAGGAGCTGCACAACCCGCTGACCGCCCTCACCACCGGCATCGACGCGATGCGTCACGAGGACCGCGGATCGCCGACCTGGTTCCAGCAGGTCGGCAACCTGATCAGCCGGTCCGACCAGCTGGTCGCGATGGTCGACGACCTGTTGCTGTTCTCCCGCTTCTCCGACCCCTCCTCGCGCCCGACGCTGACCTACGTCGACCTGACGTCGCTCCTGCAGGAGATCTTCGAGCAGAGGACGTACGAGTCGGAGAAGCGTGGCATCGAGGTGAGCCTCGACGTGCCCTCGCGCAGCGTCCAGGTGCTGGGCGACCGCAGCGAGATCAAGGCGGCGATCCTCCGGCTGGTCGACAACGCGCTGGTCTACACCCACCGCGGCGGCCACGTGCGGCTCTACATCGTGGAGAGCGCCAGCGAGGCGGCCATCTCGGTGACCGACAACGGGGTCGGCATCCCGGCGGCGGAGCAGATCCAGGTCTTCACCGAGTTCTACCGCGGGTCCAGCCAGGCGATCGGCGGCCGGAAGGGCGTCGGCCTCGGGCTCAGCATCGTCGACCGGGTCGCGCGCCGCCACGACGGCCGCGTCACGCTGCGCTCGGAGCCCGGCACCGGCACCCGCGTCTCCCTCGTCCTTCCGTTGGCCAACGACGCCACCTCGCATGGTTAACCAAACGTCACAATCTGGTCGAGACGGACGCCTACGGCTGCACAGCGCGCGCGTTTCGTGCAACACTCCGTGGTGCCCAGGTCCTCAGGACTGCCACGCAGTTGCAACACCCTCCCTGACCGACCTACCCGAGAGCAAGGATGCCCCCACCACAGTCAGTCGATGCCCTCGACGTGCCTGCGAGCACGCCGAGCAGGACGTCGCTGCCGGTGGCAGATCCCGCACTCCAGATGATCTCCGAAGGCATCTGCGAGCTGCTCGGCTTCGGCATCTCCGCGATCAACGTCGTCCGCGGCGACGAGCTCGAGGTGGTCGCGGTCCACGGCTTCACCAGCGGTCTGAACGCACACGGGCGACGGCAGACGGCCGAGGAGATCCTCGGCACCCGGTGGGCCCTCTCCGACCTGCGTGACAACCTCTCCCGCGGCGAGAACTGGGGCTCCTGGCGGTTCGTCCCCCAGGAGCGGGTGAACCTTCACGAGGGCAGCTGGGTCTCCACCACCAACATGATCGACGCCCCCGACGCGTGGCACCCCCACGACATGCTGATCGCGCCGATCCTCGGTGACGACGGCTCCATCCAGGGCTGTCTCTCGGTCGACATGCCGGTCAGCGGCCGCCGGCCCGACTTCACCCAGCGCCGGGTGCTCAACCGGTTCGCGAAGCGCGCCCAGCGGGTCGTGCGCGGCTACCTCGAGCGCGAGCGGCTCTACGAGCGCGCCGCGAACCTCGAGACCGCCAAGGAGTTCCTGCGCGACGCCAGCTCCAAGCTCAGCCTCGCCGACGTGCTCGACGCCAGCCACGACGCGCTGATCCGCGGTCTGGGCGCCGACGGGATCTGGATGGCGACCAAGGGCCCCCACAACGAGATGGTCGTGCACGCGACCCCGGGCCTCGACTGGGACCCCGACCCGGGCCTGGCCGCGCTCACCTCGCGGAACACCTCGCGTTACTGGGCGGAGGGCACCTACTCGATCCTGTGCCGCGAGCGGATCGCGGACTCCTCGGAGTGGAACGAGCAGGCCACCGTCGCCAACAAGTTCTTCGAGACCCTGGGAGCGGAGAGCGCCCTGGTCGTACCCGTCGGCGCCGACCATGAATGGCTCGGCCACATCGTCCTGCTCCGCTCGCCCGGGCGGCCCACCTGGACCGACGCCGAGGGCCGGCTGGCGATGGAGCTGGGCCGCGACTTCGGACGCATCGTGCTCACCGCCAACGCCTACACCCAGGAGCGCGACCTCGCCCAGCAGCTCGCCCGCGCCGACCGCGAACGCAACCGGCTGATCGAGGCCGTCGCCCGCGAGCTCCGGATCCCGGTGAACGCGCTCGGCACCTCACTCAACGCGCTGGCCGGCGAGCACGCCAACACCCTGCCGTGGATCGTCCAGGTGGAGACGCTGACCGTACGCAGCGCCCAGATCGAGGGCATCGTCAGCGACCTGCTGCTCCTCTCCCGGATCCGCGACCCAGCCAACGCCCCCGGCGAGACCACGATCGAGGTCTCCGAGATGCTCGACGACGTGCTCGACGAGCTCGATCCCGACGCAGCGCAGAAGGACATCGAGTGCGTCCTGACGACCCCGACCGGACCTGCGTACGTCGTCGGTGATCCGCGCGAGCTTCGTGCGGCCTTCCTGCACCTGGTGAAGAACGCGCTGACCTACAGCTACCGCGGCTCGCGGGTGCAGGTGATGCTCTACAGCGCCGGCAGCGAGGTCACGATCATCGTCGCCGACGCCGGCGTCGGCATCGCCTACGAGGAGCAGCCGGAGGTCTTCGACCCGTTCTACCGAGGCTCCAACTCCGCGCTGGGTGGTTCACGCGGAGCTGGGCTCGGGCTGACGTTGGTCGAGCAGATCACCAGGCGCCACCACGGGTTGGTCGAGCTCGACTCACGCCCTGGTGAGGGCACCCGGGTGGCGCTGACGCTGCCTGGGAGCTAGGAGCTTCCCAGCTTCTGGAGCAGCAGCGCCTCGGCGACGACGACCCTCCGGAACTCCGCGAGGTGGAGCCCCTCGTTGGCGCCGTGGGCGCGGGTGTCGGGGTCCTCGACGCCCGTGACCAGCACGCTGGCGTGCGGGAACGCCTCGAGGAACTCCGCGATGAACGGGATCGAGCCGCCCACGCCCATGTCGATGGGGGCGGTGCCGTCCCAGGCCTCGGTGAAGGCGGCACGGGCCGCGTCGTAGGCGGGGCCGGTCGCGTCCAGGGCGATCGGCTCACCGGTGTCGACGACCTTGGTGGTGAGCTCGGCGCCCCACGGGACGTGCTTCTCCAGGTGCTGGGTGAGGGCGGCGACGGCGTTCTCGCCGGTGTCGCCGGGGGAGATCCGGATGGTGACCTTGGCGCGCGCGGTCGGGGACAGCGTGTTGGAGGCGCCGTCGACCTTGGGGGCGTCCAGACCGGTGATCGTGATCGCCGGCTGCGTCCACATCCGCTCGACGGCGCTGCCCTTGCCGACCCACTGCAGGCCGGCGAGCGCCCCGGACTCGGCGCGGAGCCGCTCCTCGGGGTAGTCGACGTCGGCCGCCGGACCCGAGACGAGCCCCTCCACCGCGGGAGCGCCGTCCTCGTCCCAGAGGGTGTTGAGGAGGCGTACGAGGGCCATGATCGCGTCGGGAGCCAGACCGCCCCACATGCCGGAGTGGACCGCGTGACCCAGAGTGCGGAGCTCGACGTCGACGCGGATCAGACCGCGAAGCGACGTCGTCAGGGCCGGGACGCCGATGTCCCAGTTGCCGGAATCGGCGATGACGATGACGTCGGCCCTCAGCTTGTCCTGGTGCTTCTCGAGCAGCTGGGGCAGCGTCGCAGAGGCCACCTCCTCCTCGCCCTCGATGAAGAGGCGCACGGTGACCGGGAGGTCGTCACCCAGAGCCCGGACCGCGCCGATGTGGGCCGCGATGCCGGCCTTGTCGTCGGCCGCACCGCGCCCGTAGAGCCGGTCGCCGACCTCGGTGGGCTCGAACGGCGGGGTGTCCCAGTCGGCGTGGTCGTTCTCCGGCTGGACGTCGTGGTGGGCGTAGAGCAGCACCGTCGGGGCACCCTCGGGACCCTTCTTCTCACCGACGATGGCCGGCGGGGCGCCGTCGAAGGCGCGCACGATCTCCACGTCGAAGCCCTCGGCCGCGAAGAGGTCGCGGGTCTTCTCCGCGCTCTTCTCGACCTCGCTCAGGCGCTCGGGGTCCGCGCTGACGGACTCGATCCGCACCAGGTCCTCGAGGTCCTTGCGGATCCCGGGAAAGAGGTCGTCTACACGGGCCTTGATGTCTTCGGTGGAGAGGGTCATAGGGTGAGATTACAAGGGGAGGTACGGCGACAGGTCGGTGCGTTCTCCTGAGGCCCTTACCCGGCCCTGATCGACGGCATCGGACCAGGTCATCGCCCCGGTGGCGAGGGCGATCCAGGTGACCGCGTCGGTCTCGATCACCGCCGGCGGCGTGCCGCGGGTGTGCCTGACCCCTTCGATGCACTGCACCGCGGCGTACGGCGGGACGCGCACCTCGACACTCCTGCCCGGCGCGCGCTCCTCGAGCACGGCGAGGAAGTGCTTGGTGAGGAGGCGGAGATCTGCCTTGGCGGGCTCGTCGGCGCGTACGCGATCCAGAGCATCGGCCACGTCGGCGGCGGCCGCGGGCTTGAGTCGTGCTGGCACATCGACACCCTATCTGCGGCAGTTGCCCGCCGAGGCGGCGCGCGACCACTACGCTCCGGAGACGTGGGACTGGAGAGACTCGAGTCGGAGATGGTGCTGAAGACCGTCGAGACACGGACGGATCGCGGCACGCTTCCCCGACCGCGGTCTGGTGAAGGTCGCCGAGGAGCTGGCCGGCCTGATCAGGGAGTCCTCCGGCGTCGGGGACCGGCTCCGGCAACGGTTGGTGTGGACGCGCGCGGCCTCCCGCGTGCTGATCGTTGCGGTCCTCGCGCTGACGCTGGCCGCCATCATCTGGGGCCTGGCGACGGCGTTCGGCGACGAGACGCTCACCGGGGTCCAGTGGCTGCCGCTGATGGAGAGCACCGTCAACGACCTGATCTTCGCCGCGGTCGCGATCTTCTTCCTCTACACGATCCCGGAGCGGCTGCTGCGGTCGCGCGCGCTGAAGCTGCTGCACCGGCTGCGCTCGCTGGCCCACATCATCGACATGCACCAGCTCACCAAGGACCCCGAGCGGCTGCGTACGGGGTTCAAGGAGACCTCGGCCAGCGTCCAGTTCACCCTCGACGCCGACCAGCTGATCCACTACCTGGAGTACTGCTCCGAGCTGCTCAGCCTCGTCGGCAAGACGGCCGCGCTGTGCGCCGAGGACTCCCAGGACAACGTCGTCCTGGACACGGTCAGCACCGTCGAGGGCCTCACGGTCGACCTCTCCCGCAAGATCTGGCAGAAGATCCAGGTCGTCGGCGAGCTGCGCGAGGACCAGTCATCCTCGGCTGTTTAGGCTCCGTTGCATGAGTTCACGGACGGAATGGTCGATCCTCGCGGTCGACACCGGCTCCGGTGAGACCCTGGTCGAGTCCGCTCCGGACCTGCTGCTGCCGACCGCCAGCGTCGCCAAGGTCTTCCTGCTGCACCACCTCGCCGAGCTGCTCGACGATGACCCGTCGCTGGGGCAGCTGCTGCTGCGCAAGGACAGCGTCACGCCCGTCGCCGACAGCGGTCTGTGGCAACACCTCGACGCCCCCGCGCTGACCATGAACGACTGCGCCCGGCTGGTCGGCGCGGTCTCGGACAACCTGGCCACCAACGTGCTCCTCGACCACGTCGGCCTGGCTCCGGTCCAGGCTGTCGCGCGGCGGCTGGCCGCGGGCGGGTCGATGCTGAACGACTCGGTCCGGGACGTGCGCAGGCACGAGGATCCGCCGATGCTCTCCGTCGGCTGTGCCGCCGACTGGGTCGCCTACTTCCGTACGCCGCACCCCACCGTCTTGTCCTGGCTGGCGCCGTCCACCGACCTGTCGATGGTCTCCGCGGCCTTCGGCCTGGACCCGCTGTCCCACACCGACCCTTCCCCCACCGATCTGGGCGACCTGCGGGTGTGGAGCAAGACCGGCACCGACGACGGCGTCCGCGCCGAGGTCGGGCTGCTCGACGTCGGTGGCCGGCAGGCGGCGTACGCGGTCATCTGCCGTTTCCAGGGTGAGGTCATCCCGGTGCTGGCTCAGATGCGGGCGTACGGCACGCTGATCCTGGATGCGTTGCAGGGCGGCTACGCTCCAGGTCCCGGTCCGGCACGGTAGGAGATCAGTTGTTCAGCATCGACCTCGGGAACGGCGCGGAGATGGTCCTGCGTGACCGATCGACCGACTTCGCCGTCCACAAGCTCATCAACGCCAACCTCGACCACCTCCGCGAATGGGAGCCGTGGGCTCACGGGCAGCAGACCATGCTCAGCGTCGCCGGGTTCGGCACCTACCTGCTGGGCCAGTGGGTCCAGGGCGAGGCGATCCCGTGCGTCATCCGCCAGGACGGCGAGGTGGCCGGGGCCACGACCGCGCGGATCAACCTCTACGAGAAATCGGCCACGATCGGCTACTGGCTGGGCGAGGCATACGAGGGCCGCGGCCTGATCACCCGGGCCGTCTCGGCGCTGCTGGACACCCTCTTCAACGAGTACGACATCGCCCGGGCGATCATCGACACCTCGGTCATGAACAAGCGCAGCCGTGCGGTCGCCGAGCGTCTCGGCTTCACCCACGAGGGCACCATGCGCGGCGCGCAGGCCTATCCGGGCGGGCGCCGGGACCTGGTGGTCTACGGGCTCCTGCGCGAGGAGTGGCCGGCCCGATCAGGACGTGACGGGGCCTGAGCGGACGAACCGCTCCCCCGCCTGCTTGACCAGCTCGGCCAGCTCGGCGGGCTGCTCGACCGTGAAGTCGGCCTCGACGCCGGCGAGGATCATCATCGGCCAGCTCAGATCGTCGACCTGCATCCGCAACCGGCAGCCACCCTCGGCGGGCTCGACCTCGCCCCAGCGCCCCACCCGCCGCGCGACCACGTCAGGCTCGATGCCGAAGAGGACGCAGACGTCGTGGGCTGCCGGGCGGGCGCGGATCCCCGCCTGCACGTACGTCGCCGCGTCCCCGCCCGGGATCTCGCGGGGACGGAACATCTGGCCGGTGGTCATCGGGTCGCTGACCCGGTCGACGCGGAAGGAGCGCCAATCCTGGCGGACCCGGTCGTAGGCGAGGAGATACCAGCGGTTGCCGAGCGTGACCAGCCGGTGCGGCTCGACGCGGCGCTGGGTCGGCTCGGCCTCGGGCGCCTGATAGGTGAAGGTGAGCACCTCGTCGTCGCGGCAGGCCTGCGCCAGGATCCCGAGCACGCCGGCGTCCAGCGGCACCCGGCCGCCCCACGGGATGGAGTCGGTCTGCGAGGTGACCGCGTCCATCCGCCGTCGCAACCGCGGCGGCATCAGCGCGACGACCTTCCCCAGCGCCTGGGCGGAGATGTCCCCCATCCCCGCGACCATGCCGGCAGCCGCGGTGCGCAGCCCGACCGCGATCGCGACCGCCTCCTCGTCGTCGAGCAGCAACGGCGGCAGCGCATTACCGGCCCTGAGCTGGTAGCCGCCGGCCACTCCTCGGGTGGCGTCGACGTCATAGCCGAGATCGCGCAGCCGCTCGATGTCGCGCCGCAGCGTACGGTCGCTGACCTCGAGGCGTACGGACAGCTCCGTGCCGGGCCAGAAACGGTGGGTCTGCAGCAGGGAGAGGAGCTGCAGCATCCGGGCGCTCGTACTCATGAGTCCGACCTTAGATGCCATTCCGGTCAGTTCGTGGCCTGATTTCCCGGGAACCTGGTCGAGCCCGCGGGACGGTCGGCTCGCCCCCTCCTCGAGCCGACCGACGCCGCGCTACCCCTTTCATACCCACTCGTCGGACTTCTAAACCGGAACTCGGAAGAAAGTTTCGAAAGAGGACAGAAGCTGACCGGATGACTTCAGAGACTGGAGACATGACGAACCACAGCAACCAGCGGCCGGTGATCCGCACTCAGGCGCTGACCAGGCACTTCACCCGAAGCAAGAAGACCGTCGAGGCCGTACGCGGGCTCGACCTCGAGATCCACCAAGGCGAGCTCGTCGCCTTCCTCGGCCCGAACGGAGCGGGCAAGTCCACCACCTTGCGGATGCTGACCACCCTCATCCCGCCCACCTCCGGCACCGCCGAGGTAGCGGGCCACGACGTCGTCCGCTCACGCGGCGCCGTCCGGCGCTCGATCGGCTACGTCGGCCAGGGCAACGCCGCCGCGTTCATCCAGCGCGGCCGCGACGAGCTGATGTCCCAGGCTCGCGCCCACGGCATCCCGCGCGCCGCCGCGAAGGCGCGCATCGAGGAGCTGCTCGTGGCCTTCGACCTGCAGGAGTACGCCGACCGCCCGGTCCAGACGCTCAGCGGCGGCCAGCGGCGGCGGCTCGACATCGCGATCGGGCTGCTCAACCACCCCGAGGTGCTGTTCCTCGACGAGCCGTCGACCGGCCTCGATCCGCAGAACCGCGCCAACCTGCAGGAGCAGATCCGCCGGCTCCACGAGGACGGCACCACGATCGTGCTCACCACCCACTACCTCGAGGAGGCCGACGCGCTCGCCGGACGGGTGATCGTCATCGACCACGGCGTGGTGATCGCCGACGACACCGCCACCCGGCTCAAGGAGAGGCTCGGCGACCTGGTGCTCCTCGGTTTCGGCACCGAGGCGGACGCCACGGCCGCCGCGGCCCGCGTCGAGTCGGCGCTGTCCGGTCCGACCGTCATCGAGCGTGCCGGGACACAGGTCTCGATCCGCGCACCGCGCGGTGCCGACAGCGCGCCGGCGTTGACCATCGACCTGGCCGCCCACGGCACCCCCGCGATCCGGATGGAGGTCCGCACCCCCACCCTCGACGACGTCTTCCTCGACCTGACCGGCCGCAGCCTGCGCGAGTCGTCCCAGTCCACCTCCCAGTCCGCCACCACCCAGACCGAAGGAGCAGCAGCATGACCACCCTCACCGTCCCGACCGCACAGGTCCGGAGCACCACCCGAGTGCCGAGCCGCCCGACCGGCTTCCTCACCGACACCTGGACCGTGCTGCTCCGCGAGCTCACGCCCAAGCTGCGCCAGCCCGCCTCCATGCTCTTCGCGATGATGCAGCCGCTGGTCTTCCTGGCCCTCTTCGCGCCACTCCTGCCCGCCGTCGAGAGCGGCAGCGCGCTGCAGTGGTTCGTGCCGGGCATCGTCGTCATGACCGCGCTGATGGGCGCCTCGATGACCGGCGCCGACCTGACCGCCGAGATCCGCTCCGGCTCCCACGAGCGGCTGCTCGTCTCGCCTCTCTCACGGCCGTCCCTGCTGGTCGGGCGGGCCCTGAAGGAGGTCGTGCCGGTGCTGTTCCAGACGGTCGTCATCCTCGCCGTGGTGACCCCGTTCAGCTTCGACCTCCACCTCGGCGGGGTCCTGGTCGGAGCCGTCATCGTCTCGCTCTTCGCGATCGGCCTGGGGGCGCTCAGCTTCGCCCTGGCCACCGCCGCGAAGGAGCAGGACTGGGTCTTCTGGACGGTCCAGCAGATGCTGATCTTCCCGCTGCTGCTCCTCTCGGGAGTCCTCCTCCCCCTCGACGGCGCGCCCGGCTGGCTGCGGTTCCTCAGCGACATCAACCCGATGACGTACGTCGTGGAGGCCGAGCGGGCGCTCTTCGCCGGTCAGTTCCCGGCCGATGTCGTCATCGGCGGCTTCGTCGCGGCCGCTGCCGTCGCGGTGGGCGGGGTGCTCGTCGGCGTACGGACGATGGAGAGGTCGAGCTGAGGTCGGGCCGAAACCTCTTGACCTCAAGTTCACTTTAGCTTCCACACTGGACGCATGACGCCCCAATCCCGCACGGCCCCGAGCCCGACAACGATCGTGCTCACCGTCATCGCCGGCACGGTGATGATCCCGATCGACATCACGATCGTCGCGGTCGCGATCGCCCGTCTCTCCCAGGAGACGGGCGCTTCGCTACCGGTGATCCAGTGGGTCGCCACCGGCTACACGCTCGCCCTGGCAACGGTCATCCCGGCCGCGGCCTGGGCGATCAGCCGGTTCGGCGCCCGCCAGGTCTTCCTGACCGCGATCGGCGTCTTCACGATCGGATCCGGCCTGGTCGCGGCCTCGTGGAACGTCGAGTCGCTGATCGCGTTCCGGGTGCTCCAGGGGCTCGGCGGCGGATTCGTCATGCCGGCCGCGATGACCCTGACACTGCGCTCGGCGCCGCCCGAGGAGCGTGGCCGGCTGATGGCCCTGATGGGCCTGCCGGTGCTGGTCGGTCCCGTCTTCGGACCGGTGCTGGGCGGCTGGCTGCTCGACACGATGTCGTGGCGGTGGATGTTCCTGATCAACCTGCCGCTGGGTCTGATCGGCCTCGTCCTCGGGATGCGCAACCTGCCACGCCTGGAGCGCGGCCCGAGCGCCCGCCTGGACGTACGCGGCCTGCTCCTGCTTCCGCCCGCGATGGCGCTGCTCGTGCTGGGCACCTCGTTCGCGGAGGGCACGCTGTTCGAGGCTCAGGTGCTGGTCCCGATCGGGGCCGGGATCGTCCTGGTGGCGCTCTTCGTCCGGCACGCGCTCCGCGCCGCCGCTCCCCTGCTGGACATCCGGCTCCTCGCCCGGCCCCTGACCGGCGGCAGCGCCGCGCTGCTGGTCTGCTTCGCCGGCGGCTACTTCGGCTCGATGATCCTGTTGCCGCTCTACTGGCAGGTCGTACGCGGCGAGTCCGCGACCACCGCAGGACTGCTGATGGCTCCCGCCGGCATCGCGGCCGGGATCATGATCCAGGTCTCCGGCCGCCTCATCGACCGCTTCCCGCCGCTGCCGGTGATCGGCTCGGGCATCGTGATCTCCACCCTGGGCTTCGGCGCCCTGGCGCTCCAGCTGAGCGCGGACGCGCCGATGCTGGCCCTGGCCACGACCCATGCCATCGCGACCGCGGGCGCCGGGTTCGTGATGCTGCCGACCATGACCATCGCCACCCGCTATCTCGAGGACAGCGCCATCCCGGCCGGCTCGACGATGATCAACGTGCTGAACCAGGTCGCCACCGCCCTGTGCACCGCCGGCGTCTCGGTGCTCCTGGCCGCCGCGCTCTCGTCCCGCCTTCCCGGACTGGGCAGCGACGGCATCGGAGCGCTCAGCTCCCTCGCTCCCGCCGAGCGAGCAGCGGTCGCGCCACTGGCCGCCGAGGCCCTGCAGGTCGCGTTCTGGCTGCCGGTCACGATGATGGCGATCTCGGGCGTGGTCGCATTCCTCGTCTTCCGGCGTACGCCGTCGGCTCGGAGCGTCTCCGTCGGCAGCCCGCGGCCTGTCCCCGCCGCGGTCGCCGACTAGTTCCTACCAGGGGCGTCGGTCGCCGGGATACTGCTTGGGGCCGCCCGGGTTGGGGCGACCAGGGTTCGGGCGACCAGGGTTCGGGTAACCCGGGTTGGGGTGACCGGGACCGGGTCCGGCGGGATGGACCTGGCCCCGATAGACCGGTCCGCCACCGGGGTACGGCCCGACGGGCCGGGCGTGCCGAGGGCCCTGCATGTCAGGCCGGGGCGGTTCGCGGCGCCGGCGCCGGGCCAGAAGCAGAGAGATGAGCAGCCCCAGCCCTGACAGCGCGAGCAGCCCGACGGCGATCTCGACAAAGCCGATCCCGAACAGCCCGCTGGAGGCGGGGGTCGGACCGTCCGAGGCGTCGGTGAACGTCACCGGGCCCGCCGTCTCCGAGTCGCCCACGGGCGGGGCCGAGGAAGACTCCGACTCGGAGGCTGACGCCGAAGGCGACGTCGACGGCGACGCGGAAACGGACGCTGAGGGCGTACGCGAGGGGCTGGGCGAAGCCGTCGCCGACTTCTTGGGCTTCGCGGTCTGCCGGGGAGTCGGGGCCTTGGTCTCCGCTGGGGCGGTCGGCGCCGGCGCACCGGTGGCCTTCGGCTTCTCGGTCGGCCGCACGCCCGGCGGGTACTTGGCGAAGACCTGGACGCCCCAGGTGGTGTTGTCGACCTCCACGAAGGAGATCCCGATGTGGGTGTAGTCGCCCAGGATGTTGGCCCGGTGCCCATCGGAGTTCATCCAGCCCCGGTGCATCTCCGCGCCGGTCCGATAGCCCATGGCGACGTTCTCCCCGACTCCCTGCCACCCCTCCGGCACCTGCTCGGCGAGGTCGGGGTTGTGCGAGAGCGCCCGGTCGGCAGCGATCTTGTAGGCCCACTTCCGCGCCAGACTGTCGAGGGCGGAGTCGCGCGTCAGCGGGTCCAGGCCAGCGTCGGCACGAGCGGAGTTCGCCAGCCGCTTGATCGTTCCGCCCTCCCCCGCGGACGCCGGACCAGCGCTGACGAGCAGCGCGGCAGCAGCCAACAGCAGAGCGAGGACATAGGACACGGGGCGATGCAGGTGGGGGAACATCCCCGCCAGGGTATCTACCTTTACTTGGGAGTGCTGCGCCCGAGGTGGCGCTCGATGTGGGCCGCGATCCCGGCCATCAGCAGGCTCTGCCCAAAAGCCGACGGGTCGTCGGAGTCGGACTCCGCGCCAGGCCCAGCAGGCCGCCAGGCGGCCATCGACTCCATCAGGTTCGGGAAACGCTCCGGATCCGCGTACGTCACGAGCATCTCCTCGAACCTCGCATAGGGGTTGTCCTCGAACCGGGCAGACTCGACCTCGATCCTCGCCTCACCCAAGGCGTACTGCGAGATGATGCCGAGAATCGCCATCTTCTCCTCCGGGGGCAGCGTCACCTCTCGGAGGTAGTAGAACCCGAGATCGATCCAGGCGAGGCGGTTCGGTCCGGGAAGCGTGCCGACGAGGGGCAGATCGAGGAACCACGGCCGACTCAGAGACAGGTCGACCTGCGCGCGCATCCAGGCCGCCAGACCATCGCGCCAGCCCAGGTCGCGCGCCGGCTCCACCAGCTCCGCACAGAGCCGGTCGGCGAGCAGGATGAGCAGCTCGTCCTTGTTCTTCACGTGCCGATAGAGCGCCATCGGCGAGCAGCCCAGCGCCTCGGCGACCCGAGCCATCGAGACGGCAGCAAGACCCTGCTCATCAGCGATGACGTACGCGGCCTCGACGATCTGGGCGGCGCTCAGCGCCGGCTTGGGGCCGCGCCGGCCGGGCGGGGACTTGCCCCACAGACGAGGGATCAGGTCGGAACTCATCACCTCCATCATGCCCTGCTCCCTCCAGAAACGGGTTGACCGGCCCTATCTTCTGCGTACTCTATAAACTGTTAATCACGTACGCTATTAGATCGGACGGCTCATGAGCACTTTGAAACGACCTTTGGCGCGCCAGTGGTGGGTCTTCCCGCTGGCCGCCGCGACGGTGATCTTCCTGGTGACGGCGCTGCCGCGGTACGTCGGACTGGACCCGTCACAGTCGCTCGTCGAGACCGACCGCGGGCCGGCCTTCTACCCCGCGCTGGTGACGCACATCTTCTTCGGCTCGGTGATGCTCTGCTGCGGCGTACTCCAGCTGTGGCCGTGGTTGCGCGCCAACCATCCGAAGGTGCACCGCTGGACCGGTCGCACCTATGTCGTCACCGCGATCCCCACCGGCCTGGGGGCGCTGGTCACCAGCCAGTTCCCCGCCGCAGGACCGTCCCAGCAGGTCGGCAACACGTTCCTGGCCGTGCTGTTCCTGCTGTTCACCGTGCAGGGCTACCGGGCCGCGCGGCAGCGTCGCTTCAAGGACCACCGCGAATGGATGTACCGCAGCTATGCGATGGCGTTCTCGATCATCGCCAACCGCTTCTGGGGCACCGTCCTGATCATGATCTTCGTGCCGGACCTCATGAACGGCGCCGACCTCGGCACCGACGACCCCACCCTCGCCAGCGCCGCCGCGGCCTCAGCGTGGGTCAGCTGGGTCGTGAACCTGCTGATCGCCGAGTGGATCATCCACCGCAAGCCGCGCCGGCGACGCACCGATCAGGCCAGTGCGTCCCGCAGGGTCGAGCGCCAGACACCGGTGAGCTCCTCGAGCGGGATCTCGACGCTGCCGCCGTCATAGGCGATCGAGTACGCAGCGCCACCCGTCACACCGAGCTGCGTCGACGCGACCCCGTGGCGCTCGGCCAGCGAGGTGAGCCGCTCGACGTCGGCGGCCCTCACGGTGACGATCGCGCGGGCGACCGACTCCGAGAAGAGCGCGACGAACGGGTCGCCGGCGAGCGTGACCGAGACGCCGATCCCCGACGACATCGCCGGCTCGGCCAGCGCCTGCATCAGGCCGCCGTCGGAGAGGTCGTGGGCAGAGGTGACGAAACGCGCCTCCAGCAGCAGCTCGGCGAGCGCCTTCTCGGCCGCCAGGTTCACCTTGGGTGGCAGCCCGCCGAGGTGACCGTGGACGACGTGGGCCCACTCCGAGCCGGAGAGCTCCTCGTGGGTCTCACCGAGCAGGACGACGACCTCGTCGGCCGCCTGGAAGTCCGAAGGCGTACGCGTGGTGACGTCCTCGATCACACCGAGCGTCGCGACCACCGGCGTGGGGTGGATCGCGGTCTCGCCGGTCTGGTTGTAGAGGGAGACGTTGCCGCCGGTGACCGGGATGCCGAGCTCGAGGCAGGCGTCCTTCAGACCGCGGGTGGCCTCGGCGAACTGCCACATCACGTCGGGGTCCTCCGGGGAGCCGAAGTTGAGGCAGTCGGAGATGGCCAGCGGCTTGGCGCCGACGGACGCTACGTTGCGGTAGGACTCGGAGAGGGCGAGCTGGGCACCGGCGTAGGGGTCCAGCTTGGCGAAGCGCCCGTTGGCGTCGGTGGCGAGCGCGACACCGAGGTTGGTCGACTCGTCGACGCGGATCATGCCGCCGTCGGCAGGCTGGGACAGGACGGTGTTGCCGCGCACGTAGCGGTCGTACTGCTCGGTGATCCAGGACTTGTCGCACAGGTTCTCCGAGGCGACCAGCTGGAGGACGGTCGAGCGGAGCTCGTCGGCCGAGGCCGCGCGCGGGAGCTTCTCGGCCACGTCGGCCTGCAGCGCGTCCTGCCACGACGGGCGGGCGTAGGGGCGCTCGTAGACGGGGCCGTCGTGGGCCACGGTGGTCGGGTCGACGTCGACGATGGTCTCGCCGTGCCAGTCGACGCGCAGCCGGCCCTCGCCGGTCACGGTGCCGATCACGGCCGCCTCGACGTCCCACTTGGCGCAGATGTCCATGAAGGTCGCCTCGTCCTCGGGCGCGATGACCGCCATCATCCGCTCCTGCGACTCGCTCATCAGGATCTCCTCCGGAGCGAGCGTCGAGTCGCGCAGCGGCACCCGCTCGAGGTGCACGTGCATGCCGCCGTCACCGGCAGCGGCGAGCTCGGAGGTGGCACACGAGATGCCGGCCGCACCGAAGTCCTGGATGCCGCGCACGATGCCGGCGGCGAAGAGCTCGAGGGTGCACTCGATCAGCAGCTTTTCCATGAACGGGTCGCCGACCTGGACGCTCGGGCGCTTGGCCGGACCGTCCTCGTCGAACTCGACGCTCGCGAGGATGGAGGCGCCGCCGATGCCGTCGCCGCCGGTGCGCGCGCCGTACATGATCACCAGGTTGCCGGCGCCCGACGCCTTGGCGAGGTGGAGGTCCTCGTGACGCAGCACGCCGACGCAGAGCGCGTTGACCAGCGGGTTGCCGAGGTAGGAGGCGTCGAAGACCGCCTCGCCGCCGATGTTGGGCAGACCCAGGCAGTTGCCGTAGTGACCGATGCCGGACACGATCCCGGGCAGCACCCGGTGGGTGTCCTCCTCGGACAGCGGTCCGAAGCGGAGCGGGTCCATCACGGCGACCGGCCGCGCGCCCATCGCGAGGATGTCGCGGACGATGCCGCCGACGCCGGTCGCGGCGCCCTGGTGGGGCTCGACGTAGGAGGGGTGGTTGTGGGACTCGACCTTGAAGGTGACCGCGTAGCCCTGCCCGACGTCGAGCACGCCCGCGTTCTCGCCGATGCCGGCGAGCATCTTGCCGGCCGGGGTCTCCTGCGGAATCTCGCCGAACTGCTTCAGGTGCACCTTGGAGGACTTGTAGGAGCAGTGCTCCGACCACATCACCGAGTACATCGCCAGCTCCGCGCCGGTCGGCCGGCGGCCGAGGATGCTCTTGATCTCGGCGTACTCGTCCTCCTTCAGGCCGAGCTCGGCCCAGGGCTGCTCTCGGTCGGGATCACCGGCAGCGTGGTGCACGGTGTCCAGGAGCGGAAGATCGGACTCAACGGCAGCGGACGAAGTCTCGGTCACGGGCAGAAATCTACGTCAGAAGTGCCCAATCCCCCGAGTCCTCAGCGGGGCAGCCCGCGCCACTGCCGCAGGTCGCGGATCTCACCGAACTCGTGGAGCGCCTGCCGAGCCACCTCGCCGTCCCCGGCGTAGGCGGCGACGCTCCAGCCGTGACCCTGCACCATCTCGGCAGTGACCCAGGAGGCCTCGCCGTGCGGGGTGGGCAACCGGCGCGGGCGCCAGGAGAGCGACATCGCGCCGTCGAGGCGCTGCTCGATCCTCGGGGTCGAGCCGGTGGCGGCGTACTTCCTCTGACCGGTCTGCCACTCGCTCCAGTAGGCGTAGTGGAGGTAGACCTGGGTGCCGCGCCAGGACATCGAGCACTCCACGAAGAGGCGATGTCCTGAGCTTGTCGAAGGGTCGCCATCGCCGGTCTCCCCCTGGGCGCAATCACCACTCCGGAAGGCGTTCTCGTAGCCCGGGAAGACCCACTTCAGGCCGTCCGCACCGCGCGGGTCCGGGCACCGGGTCAGGGAGCCGGAACCGTTACCGTCCCAGCAGACGTATGGCGTGTTGACCTGCTTGGTGGTCGAGCTGACCTGGTCGGCGACCGCGAAGGGCCCGATCACCTCTCCGCCGTGAGCGACATGGATGATCCCGGCGACCGTCAGCGCGAGCATGACCGTGATCGCGAAGAGGACCGGCGTCACCCGATCGCGTCGCTGCCGCACAGGCCCCCACCCCCTTGGCGATCCATTCCTTTACCAAGGTAACGCCGCCAGGCGGGTTTGGTTAGGGCCCATATGCACCAGGACCAACGTCCCGTCGCGTCCGCCGACCGAGACCTCTGCCCGCAGGCTGGACCAACCCCTAGTCTTCTATTCGTAGTTATTCACTATAGAAAGGCCATTTGGTGTCCTCCCCCAACACGTTCAGCCGACGCAGCCTGCTCGCCACCGGAGCCGGCGCGGTCGCCGCCACCGGCCTCACCACCCCCGCCAACGCAGCCACCGAGGTTCCGTTCAAGGCCCGTAAGGTCAACCGGCCCAAGCGCAGGCCCAACCTCCTGGTCATCCTGGGCGACGACCTCGGCTGGGCCGATCTGTCCGCCTACGGCTCCCCTGACATCAAGACGCCCAACCTGGACCGGCTCGCGGCCTCGGGCGTGCGGTTCACCGATGCGTACTCCGCCTCCTCGGTCTGCTCCCCCACCCGCTTCGGCCTCTACACCGGGCGCTACCCCGGTCGCCTCTCCGGCGGCCTGCCGGAGCCGATCAGCTCGCCCAACGAGCTGCACGGCATCCCGCTCGACCACCCGACGCTGGCCTCGCTGCTCAAGGACCAGGGCTACGCGACGGCGCTCTTCGGCAAGTGGCACTGCGGCTTCCTGCCCTGGTACAGCCCGACCCGGGTCGGCTGGGACGAGTTCTTCGGCAACTTCTCCGGCGGGATCGACTACTTCTCGAAGTTCAGCCACAACGGGGCGTACGACCTCTACGAGGACGAGGTGGAGGTCGAGGACCTTCGCTACTACACCGAGATCGTCACCGAGAAGGCCGTCAGCTTCATCGAGCGCGACCACGATGCCCCGTGGCTCCTCAACCTCAATTTCACCACCCCGCACTGGCCCTGGGAGGGCCCCGAGGACAAGGCGGTGAGCGATGAGCTGACCGCCCGGATCGAGAACGGCGAGAAGGGCGTGCTCTTCCACAACGACGGCGGCTCGCTGGCGACGTACAAGACGATGGTCGAGGACCTCGACCAGTCGATCGGCCAGGTCATCCGAGCGCTCGAGCGTACCGGCCAGCTCCGCGACACCGTCGTCTTCTTCGCCAGCGACAACGGCGGCGAGCGGTTCTCCAACGTGTGGCCGTTCACCGGAGCGAAGTCGGGCCTCAACGAGGGCGGCATCCGGGTCCCCACCATCCTGAGCTGGCCCGGCACCCTGCCCGGCCGCCAGGTCAGCGACGAGCCCGCGGTCACGACCGACTGGACCGCGACCTTCCTGGAGCTCGCCGGCGCGACGCCGTCGCCGGAGTATCCGCTGGACGGCACCAGCCTGGTGCCACTCCTCTTCGGCGGCCGGCCGCGCGAGACCCAGGACCTCTTCTGGCGCATGCGCGGCCAGCGGGCGCTGCGCCGCGGCTCGCTGAAGTACCTGCAGCTCGACGGCACCGACCACCTCTACGACCTGGGCGAGGACGTACGCGAGCAGGCCGACCTGGCCCGGAAGCGGCCCGAGGATCTGGCGGAGCTCCGCGCGGCCTGGGAGAAGATCGACGAGACCCTGCTGGCGTACTCCTGACGTACGCCTGGCGAGTCCACTGGTAACTAAGTGACGGTTGTGACTACCGTGACGAAATATGGGGGACTACACCAGGTTCAAGTACGTCAGACGGGCACTCGGCGCGGGCTTGATCTCGGGCGTCGTCGGCGTCGCGGGGCTGGCAACACCCAGCCCCGCGGCGGCCGCGAACCCGGTCACTCCGGGCAACTTCACCGGCTATGGCTTCGACCAGTGCCAGGCGCCGTCGCAGGCGGCGATGGACAGCTGGTGGAAGCACTCGAACTTCGGCGCGGTCGGCATCTACATCGCCGGCAACTCGCGCGGCTGCCGCACCCAGACCAACCTCAGCGCGACCTGGGTGCGCAAGCAGCAGGCCCGTGGCTGGCGGCTGCTGCCGATCACGCTCGGCCCGCAGGCCTCGTGCAACCCGCACTTCCCGCGCTACCGCGACGACCCGCGGATCAGCGCCCGCTCGACCGACCAGTACGCCACCGCCAAGCGCCAGGGCATCAACCAGGCCAACGCGACCGTGGACGCCGCCAGGCGCTACGGCATCGCCGCCGGGAGCACGATGTTCTACGACCTCGAGGGTTTCGACATCGGCAACAAGCGCTGCCGTGAGTCGGCGATGTGGTTCGTCTCGGCCTGGAGCCACCGGATCAAGAAGCTCGGCTACCGCCCCGGGATGTATTCGAGCGCGTCGTCGGGGATAAAGGCGATGTACGCCGTCTGGCACGCCCAGCCGCGCGGCTTCGTCTACCCCGCGGACCTGTGGATCGCCGACTGGGACGGCCGCGCCGGCACCTCGACCCGGTACATCCCCGACAAGCCCTGGAACCCGCACCGCCGCGTCAAGCAGTACCGCGGCCCGCACAAGGAAACCCACGGCGGCACCACCATCGAGATCGACTCCAACTTCGTCGACCTCGGCCGGGGCTCCTACGCGCGGCCGGTGACGCATTGCGGCGGCGTGCCGGTCAGCTTCACCAGCTATCCCGCCCTCAAGCCGCGCACCAGCTCCTACACCCCCTCGCCGATCTACACCAAGGCGCTCGAGTGCATGCTCCGCGAGCGCGGGAACTTCGGCGGCCCCATCGACGGGACGTACGACCGGGGGCTGGTGAGCTCGGTCAACGCCTGGCAGCGCTCGCACGGCCTGACGGTGCGCAAGACCTGGACCCAGGGTGCCTGGAAGACGCTGTGGGCGGCCAACAGCCGCCCGCTCCTGAAGCGTGGCTCCGCAGGCGAGAGCGTCCGCGACCTCCAGCGCGCCCTCAGCGCCACCTCCGCGCCGGAGCGCCCGAAGATCACCGGCGTCATGGACTGGAACACCCAGGTCGCCCTCGTCGCCTACCAGAAGCGCCTCGGCCGCACCGCGAACGGCATGGCCACCGAGGTCACCTGGTACGACCTAGCCCACGGCCGCTGACCGAGGTCGTGAAGCTGAGCGTGGCCCATGGACCACGCTCAGCTTCACAACTCCTCGGGCTCTGAACAGAAGATCTGCTGGGACTCCGCGGCCGAGTCGGAGTGGGCGAGCCCGGTGACCTCGGCCGGGACGCCATCGGGGTAGAGGTCGCGGAGGTCGAGGACACCCACACAGAAGATGACCTCTTCGACCGGGTCCGGGAGCTCCGGGACGGAGTCGTCGTCGAACGGTCGGTATTCCTCGAGCGGCAACGGCACGCGTACGTCCCGCTTCAGCTCCTCGCCCGCCGCCAGCTTGACCCAACCGACCGCCGGCATCTGCGCGAACGACTTGTCGTCCGGCAGCGCGAAGACCCGCTTGCTGACCTCGGCCCGGCTCCCGCCGCTGCCCAGGACGTAGACGGTGTCCGCCGAGGCCGGCTGCAGCGCCCCGTTGGCGTACGTCGGCACCGAGTCGATCACGTAGACGTCGGCATCCGCGTCGTTGACCACCCGATAGCTCACCTCGAGCGCGCCACCGGTCTGGGCGATCTCGGACTCGAACCGGACCCCCTCGATCTCGCGCTCCCCCTCCGGAACCTTCGCGCAGCCGCTCATCACCAGACCTCCTGCCGTCAGCAGCGATGCCAGCAGCATCAACCTAGTAGTGGTCACGGTGCGGAGCTCCCATCTCGTCGCGGAGCCCGTTCTCGGTGTAGACGTACGGGTGGTCCGGGTCGATCTGCTCCGGGGTGCTGGGGTCGTTGTCGTGGTCGACGGGAAGACCGGCAGCCTCGCGCTCACGGTTGTTCGTCCCCTGGTTCTCGGGGTCGTCGCCGTGATATTCGCCGGGCTCGAGCGTGTCGTGCATGTAGTCGTAGACGTGCGCCATCTCGTGGTACAGCACCGCGACCGGCGGGCCGTCGACGGGCGTCTGGGGAGCACGGTTGCCGGTGTTCATCGTGTCGATGTCCGGCATGTACTCGATCTCGTTGCCGCCCATCGGTCCGTTGGAGGCCGAGCTGTTCGGTGTGTCACCGACGTACTCGCGGATGGTCAGGTTCTCCTGTCCGATCCCGAACACGCCCGAGTCGTCGTGTCTCCGGTCCAACGCGGCGAGCATCTGTTGGCCCGTCGGCGACGCGGCAAGCATCTCGAGGTCGGCGCGGGTGCGAGCGACGAACTCCGGCGAACCCTCGATCTTGATCCACTCCGGGACCTCGGTGATCTGGACCGTCACGTGCTGCTCGACGTCCTCGTCGGTGTCGCCGGACTCGCTGTGGGCCTTGTCGTCACCCGAGCCTCCGTAGGTGGTGTCGGTCCCCCGCCCGGCGTACGTCACGTCGTCTCCGGCGCCGCCGTGGATCCGGTCGTTGTCGTCACCGCCGGAGGCGATGTCGTTGCCGTCGCCGCCGACGAGCAGGTCGTCGCCATCGGCCCCTTCGAGGTAGTCCTGGCCGCGACCGCCGCTGATCCGGTCGTTTCCAGCCATGCCGTAGACGGTGTCGTCGCCGCCCGCTCCGGTGGCGAGGTCGTTGCCGCCCTGGGCGTCGATGTAGTCGCGATCGGTGCCACCCGAGACCCGGTCGTCGCCGTCGCCGGCGAAGATGTGGTCGCGGCCCTGGCCGCCGAGGATGCGGTCGCTCCCGCTGCCGCCGTTGAGCCGATCGTCACCTCGGCCGCCGAGCAGCGAGAGGTTGACGTTGGTGCCCTGCGGGACGTTGATCTCGTCGTTGCCCTCGCCGGCGCGGATGACGATCTCGTTGCCGGGAGGCACGTCGTACATCTGACCGTTGACGGTGACGACCTGCTTGCCGGTCAACGGGTTGATCCCGACCGTGACCACGTCGTCGCCGCTGCCCGTGTTGATGTACGTCTTCCCGTCGACGTTGATCATGCCGACCGAGTCCACGTCGGCGGGGAGGTGGAACGGGTCCTGTCCGGCCTCGGCGATCGCCGCCATGCTCGTCGACAACCCCTGCCAGGCAGCGGTGGCGTCGACCAGCACCTGCCGGTCGGCATTGAGGTCGCGATCGAGGCCGGTCCGGATCTCGGAGGCACGCGCGATGGCGTCGGTGACCAGCTTGCTGTCCTCGGGGGTCTCGGGCTCGAACCGGATGTCGCCCGACGGGCTGCCCTGGTGCGGGATGTGGGCCACCGTCGCCCAGGACTGGTCGAGGTGGCCTTGGGCGATGCGTACGGTGCCGGCGATGCGCGCCGTCGACGAGGACGCCTTGTCGGCGAGCTCGCGCGCCTTGTCGAGGTCGGTCAGGAGCGTCTTGCGATGCCCTTCGTAGGACTCGGCCGTCTGGCCCTCCCAGTCGGCGACCACGTCCTTGGAGCCGCTGATGAACGACTCGGTGACGCCGTCGAGCGCCTTCGCGATCGAGGTCCAGCCACGCGACGCGTCATCGATGGACGCCGCGTCGTCCCACAGCTTCCAGGTGCCTTCGGACATCTCTGGCTCCTCAGCGCGGGGTCGGGGTGGGGCCCGGCGACGGGCTCGGAGTGGGTGAAGGAGGCGGCGGCCCCGGGGTCGGCTCCGGAGGCCGCGGCGTCGGACCCGGCTCCAGCGAGTTGCTCGACTGGGCGGCCCGGGCGACCTCCTCGTCGGTCGCGGAGATGTCGAACGCACACAGCACGAGGGCGTCGGCGTCCGCCTCGAAGACGGCCGCGAACGACTCGAGCGCGCTGGACGCGGCCTCGACCAGCGGCCCGTGCGCAGCCGTGGTGTCGTAGCCGCCCTGGGTGTTGCCGGCGTCGCGTGAGGCGACCACGAGTGCGCCGGCGTTGTCCGTGGTCGCGCCGGTCAGGTCCATCGCCCAGTCGATGCAGCGGTCAGCGAGCCTGACGAGCTCGGCGGGACGTACGTTGATCTGAGATGACATCGGGGCCTCCTTCTCCATCGGAGTTCTTCCCCGGAACACGCGTGGCTACACGCGAACGCCGCGCCTATCTCACGATCCGAGACGTTGGAGAACGGTGCCCGTCAGGAGAACGGGTTGGGGAGGGCACCCGGGAGATCGGCGAGGAGCTCGCGGGCACGGGCGGCGACCTTGTGCTCGACGAGGACCTCGTACTTCGTCGGCACGATGACCTTGACGCTCGAGAAGTCACGGGTGCCGCGGGTGGCGGCATAGCCGATCAGCGACCAGATGAGGCCGAAGACGATGCCGAGGAGCACCGTCGAGAGCAGGACGAAGAGGAAGTTCTCGTTGCTGAAGAGCGACATGATCAGGCCGACGAAGACGCCGAGCCAGGCGCCGGAGAGGACCCCGGCGAGGGCGACCTTGCTCCAGGTGAGCCGGCCGGTGATCCGCTCGATCTGCTTCAGCTCGGTGCCGACGATCATGCAGTTCTCGACCGGGAACTCCTTGTCGGCGAGGAAGTCAACCGTCTTCTGCGCGGCGGCGTAGTCGTCATAGGTCGCGAGCGACTGGGGAAACTCCAGCTTCAGCGGGCTCTGCGGGCCGTTGACCGGCGAGGTGAAGGACATAGCCCCAGTGTGCCCCAGCAGAGGTCAGTTCTTGAGGACGCCGTTCGCGATGACGTCGAGCATGGGACGTACGTCCTTGGGCTCGAGCGAGGAGTGGTCGGCCATGGTCGCGACGCCGCCGAGGAGGCGGCACACGCCGAGGTTGTCGACACCCTCGCGCAGCGCGCCATGCTCGGCCATCTCCGTCAGGACGCTCTCGTTGGCGTCTGCGTAGGTCTGGCACTTGGTGCGCAGCGGGGAGTCCTGGCAGCCGAGCGAGGCGGTGATCTTGGCGGCGGCGCCCTGGTGGCGGGTCAGCAGCGAGACGTACTCCTCGAACCAGGCGAGCAGCTTCTCCCGGCAACCGCCCTCGGTCGCCATCGCCTTCTCGACGTGGGCGGAGACCTCCTCGATCCAGGTCGCCATGATCGCCTCGTGGAGCGCCTCACGCGTGGGGAAATGGCGGTAGAGGGTGCCGGGACCGACGCCCGCACGCCGAGCCACCTCGTCGAGAGGTGCGTCGAGACCGCGCTCCTTGAACACCACATGGGCGACCTCGATCAGCCGCTCGCGGTTGCGCTGCGCGTCGGCTCTCATCCGGACCTCCTCAGTGGCTCCCGCAGGGCTGCGGGGGCCTCACGTTAACAGCAGCCTCCGCCACATCAGCACTGCACTCGTCCAAAAAGCGTTGCTAACCGGAGACACTCTCCGGTAGTGTTCCAATCAAGCGGAGGCTTCCTCCGCTTCACTGTACTCCTCTTCCGTCTCCAACAGGAGCTCTTGAATGACATCCACCGTGGCACCACCCAAGCCACCCGCGGCCGCCAAGGCCGCCGCCGGCGCCGGGATCGCCCTGGTCCTGGTCGCCCAGCTGATGATCGTGCTCGACGCGGCAGTCGTGAACGTCGCGCTCCCCCGGATCGCCGACGACCTCGAGTTCACCCCGGCGGCACTCACCTGGGTGCTCAACGGCTACACCCTCGCCTTCGGCGGCCTGCTGCTCCTCGGCGGTCGCCTCGGCGACGTCTTCGGCAGGCGGCGCATGTTCGTCGCCGGCCTCTCCGTCTTCACCCTCTTCTCCCTGGCCGGCGGGTTCGCGCCGACCGACGACCTGCTCGTCATCGCCCGCGCCCTGCAGGGCTTCGGTGCCGCGATCGCCGCGCCTCAGGTGCTCGCCCTGCTGACCACGTCGGCGAAGGACGAGGCCGGCCGTGCCCGGGCGATCGCGCTCTTCTCGGCCGTCTCCTCCAGCGGTGCCTCGATCGGGCTGATCCTCGGCGGCATCCTGACCGACATCGCGTCGTGGCGCTGGACGCTGTTCATCAACGTACCGATCGGGCTCGTCGTGCTCGCCCTCGTCGGGCGCCTCGTCGCCGAGACGGCCCCGCGACCGGGACGCTTCGACATCGTCGGCGCCGTGACCGCCACCGGTGGTGCGGCCGCGATCGTCTGGTCACTGATCGGCGCCCCGGAGCACGGCTGGACCTCCGCGCGCACCCTCGGCGGGATCGCGATCGGCCTGCTCCTGCTGGTCGCCCTCGTGCTCACCGAGCGCCGCGTCACCCACCCGCTGCTGCAGCTCCACCTCTTCAACAGCCACCGCCGTGTCGCCGCGTTCATCGCCGCGGTCGGCCTGGTCGGGGCTCAGTTCGCGACGTTCTACCTGACCGTGATCTACCTGCAGGGCGTGCTGGGCATGGGGCCGCTCGCCTCCGGGCTGGCGTTCCTGCCGCTCACCCTGATGATCTTCGCGATGTCGCGGGTGGCGCCTCGGATCGCGGCCCGGATCGGGATGTCGCGGGTGCTGGTCCTGGGTGCCACCGGCCTCACGGCGTCGTTCCTGTGGCTGAGCACGCTCTCGGAGACGAGCACGTACGCCGGCGCCGTCCTGGCCCCGTTCCTGCTCAACGGCGCCTTCGCCTCGCTCGTCTTCACCTCCACGACGGCTCTCGGCCTGGAGGGTGTCGACGCCGCCCACGCCGGCTCGGCGTCGGGTCTGGTGCAGACGATGCAGCAGCTCGGCGGCTCGATCGGGCTGGCCGTGATCGCCTCCGTCTACGTCGCCAACGGCACCCCCGGCGAGGTCGTACCCGGGATGCGCGAGGCCTTCTACGCCGCGGCTGCCTTGGGCACTCTCGGCATCATCGCCTCGCTGAGCGTGGTGCTCCGGCGACCCTCCGGGACACCTTCGTACGTCACCGGGCGGGCAGCGGTCGAGGTCGACTGATCCATCGCGTACCGACGTTCGGCCCCGGCTTGCGATCGCAAGCCGGGGCCGATTCGTACGCCGGGGTCAGTCGCCGTAGACGGCCAGCTCCTGCAGGTGCAAGGTGTAGGCGTTGCTGGTGTTGCTCGTGCCGGTCACCCGGACGTATCGGAAGGTCCCGCTCACCGGATACCAGTCCCCCACGTCGGTCTGCGGGGAGTCCGCGGTCTTGGCGGCGATGGGCGTGTAGCTGATGCCGTCGACACTTCCCTCCACGGTGTAGCGGTAGGACCGCCCATCCGCGTAGTAGGGCGTCACCCTGACCCCGGACACCGGGCGTGCGTCACCCAGATCGACCTGCAGCCACGCGGGCTTGCCGGCGCACTGCGCCGGGTCGCACAGCCAGTTGGTGTGCAGCTTGGCGTCGACCGCCCGGTCCGGCTTCGCCGTGCCCTGACTGCTGGACGCAGTGGCCGGCTTGCCCTCGCTGAGCGGCGTGGGAAGCTCGCCGCTGCAGATCAGGGTCGGCAGCCCGAACGAGGCCGCATCGAAGGAACGGTTACCGTCGGACCGATCGATCACGATCCGAAGCTGACGCACTCCGCTGATGTCCACGTCGAGGCGGATCGCCTCGGTGCCGGTGGTGGCCAACCCGCTGCGCAGCACCGGTGTGGCGTGGATCCGCCGGCCGTCGCCCCACACCTCCACCACGACGTCGCCGTCGGCGGCATGATTCATCGCATCGTCGATACCGACGACGGTGGTGAACCGTTGGCATCCCTGGCCCAGCTCGAACCGAGCTTCCCCGGCGGCGTTGGTGCCGAGGCCCTTCGAGTAGGCGACACCGTCCAGCAGGATGGGGGCGCCTGCACCGGACGGGGTCGCAGGGGTCACCGTGTCGCGGGCGACCGGATGTTCCCCGTCGTGGTTGCGTGAGGAGGAGAACGGCAGGTCGCTGAGCTGAATCCGGCCAGGTCTGTCAACCGGCAGCACCGCGCTGGCCGCCTTCTGCTTCGTCCCGGCCTGCTGGTCGTACGTCACCTCGACGTCGACCTCGGCCTCGGTGGTCTCCGACGGCAGATCGGCGCCGGCAGCGACCGTCCAGCTCATCGTCGCAGTGCCGCCGGGCGCGAGTCGCGACGGCAGCTCGCCAGTCGCCGTGGCCGTGATGCCGTCCGGAGCGGTGACCCGGGCCGTCAGGTTCTCCAGCGCGGCGAACGGGTTGTTGTTGACCACCGTCAACGCGACCGTGCCCGGGTTCTCGCCGATCGTCCCGGCCGGACGGAGCGACACCGCCGCACCGAAGTCCGCCGTCGACAGCTGCTGCAGGGCACGGGTGGCTTCGGCGTAGGTGTCCCCGGCCGGCTTCGTCGGGTAGCGATCCGTTGCCCGCGACCACTCGTCGGCGACCGCTTGCCAGTTGATCGCTGTCGGCGCCTCACCGGTCCGCAGCGACTCGCGCAGCGTGGCGAAGTAGCGTTCCCACCGAGGTGCGTAGTAGCCGTTGAGCAGGCCGGACCAGTCGCGGTAGGCATAGTCGGTCAGCGACAGGGTCAGCGTCCACGAGGCGAGGACGCGGCGGGCATCATGCTCGAGGGCGGCGGCTTCGTCGGGCGAGGAGGCGAAGGCGCGTGCCGCCGCCAGCCAGGGTCCGACCATCTGATCGGCCCGGGTGGCGCTGACCCGGTCGGCGGTGTCGATGGCCTCGATCCAAGCGGTGGTGAGCCGGTCGAACTCCGCGGCGTCACGCTCCGCGTACGCCTGCCGGATCTGGGTCAGCAACGGGTGGGAGTATTCGACGACCACCTGCCGCGCGATCTCGGCGAGGTCGTGCCGGTAGGTGTCGCTGGCGCGCAGCGAGGACTTCACCTGCAACAGCGACGGGAGTGCCGCCGCGAAGTCCGTCGGGTCGTAGCGATTCCCCGGGGCCGTGTATTGGCTGGGCCGCGTGGCCGTCAGCGACGGTACAGCGGCGAACAGACCGCTGGTTCCGGCCGAGCGGTTGTTGTTCGGAGCGATCGAGTAGGCAGTGTCCTGCAACGTCTTCCACGCGGCGCGCGCTGCCGGGTCGGTCGCGCCGTAGCGCGCGTCCGCGTACTCAGCGAACCAGGCGTCCAGGTCGACCGGCCCGGTCTGCCAGGGCAGCTCGGCCAGGAACTCCATCGCGACGGCATTGTTGTAGCTGGCTTCCGGGAGGATCGCGATGCCGTCCAGCGCGCTGTTCGGGCGGGCTCGGAACTCGAAGAACCGTTCGTTCCAGGCCTTGATCGGGGCGCCGACTGTCGAGTTGCCGCCGAAGTTCCAGATCGACCCGAAGGCGTACGGCGTGCCCTTCCATTGGGTGTCTCGCTGCGGATCGAGGTTCCGGTCGGAGAGCCCGTCCACGATCAGCATCCGGCTGCGGTCCACCGCGTCGAGAGTCTCCTGGCGCGGGTTGCTCTGCCAGCCGAGGGCAACCCAGATGGCACCGGGATGCGCGGCCTCCAGGGCGTCCTGGACCGCCACCGACGCCTGGCCGACCGGGACAGAACCCGCCGACCCGCCCTCGTGCAGCAGGTCCATCTTGTACATCGTCGACGCTCCGACGACGTCGTTCTGGATCTGATAAAAACGTGCGGCCACCTGACCGAAGAGCTCCTGCGTAGGGGCCAACCAGTCCGGCCGCCGCAGACCGGACCAGGTGCCCTGCGGGACGGTGACGGCGCCCGGGTTCCGGTCGGCGAAGTCGGTCGGCACGGTGCCGAAGTAGCCCGGGAGCACCGGTGTGATCCCCATCGAGCGCATGTAGTCGGCGATGCGTCGGCCGAGGTCGGCGCGCTCTTCCAGCAGTGCGGGAGTGACCGGGTCGGTGAAGTTCCACATGTTCTGCATCAGCCACCACTGCTGATAGACCGGCGACGGGATCCAGGCCCGCGCCTCGGTCTCGGAGTAGCCGTAATCCTGCAGCAACCGGTAGTAGACCATCTCGGACCCGACCGGGAGGAACATCTCGTTGACGCCGTGCATGGCGTTGATGTCGACGAGCTCTCGCCAGTCCTTGAAGGTGCGGAACGGCCCCGAGTAGCCGTCCTCGGTGTCGTTGCCGGAGAACCGGTGTGACACCACAGACGTGCCTTCGATGGGGTTCTTGGGCAGAGGCAGGGAGCCGCGGATCGGCACCTGGTTCCCGGTCCAGGAGACGTCCGCCTTGGCGACCTTCTTCAGGTAGGTGTTGACCCCCATCAGGACTGCTGGGGTGTTCGTCCCTTCCACCAGGATCCGGCCCCCGCGGGAACTGACCCGATACCGGTCGCTGTCACCCGGATGCACCGACAGCTCGAACCGGGCCGCGTGCCGGCTGCCGAGGATCCTGACGAGAGCCTCGCGGGCCGGGCGGGTAGCACCTTGGCCCGACGAGGCCGCGAAGCCGGACGGCTGGCCGCGCAGGCCAGCCGGTGCGGCAGCGGCCGATCCGGTGGCGGTGATCAGACCGAGCAGCATCGCCACGACGATGCCGAGGGTGACTCCTCTGATCTGCGTCGGGTGTTGCCGACCGCTCGTCGGATGAGCCTGTTCACTGCGTCGCTGGCGTTTCGGCATCGTGCCTCCAGAATTATGCAGAACATTTTCGTAATGTGGGCTCATACTCCTCCCGGACATGGCGGCGGTCAAGGGGTTTCGGTCGATGCTGACGGGGGAAGGGAAGCCGGTAACTTGTTCGTCATGGGTGGAAATCGGGGTGCGCGATGAGGGGAGAGTCGAGCGGAAACAGCGTGCTGCGGCGGCTCAACACCACCGCGGTCCTCGAAGGCGTCCGGGCGGCAGGCTCGGCCGGAGCGCGTATCACCGAGCTGGCGGCAGACACCCGGTTGACCCGGCCGACCGTCTCGCAGGCGATCGACGAGCTGTCCTCCGCCGCCGTGGTCGAGCCACTGGCACCATCGGAACCGTCCGGAGCCGGACGGCCCGCCACCCGGTACGTTCTGCGCCGCGGGCTGCTGCCCGTGCTCGGACTGGACATCGGACCTCACCGGGTCGCGGCGTCCATCGTCGACATTCAGGGTGACCCGCTCGCGCACGAGTCGATCGGGGTGCCGCTGGGCGCCGACCCCGCCGCCGTCCGACGTCAGGTCGGCACGCTGGTCGACGGCGTACTAGAGGCTGCGGAGCTGCCAGCCGACCGGATCGGAGCGGTGGTTGCCGGGTCGCCCGGTGTGGTCGGCCCGGAGCTGAGCCGAGTGACGATAGCGCCGTCCGCCCCCGGCATCACCGATGCCGGACTGTTTGCCGACCTCGACCGTCGATTCCCGGCGAGGCTGCTGGTGGAGAACGACGCGAACCTGGCTGCCATCGCGGCCAGCGCCGAGCACCCGGGCCGGACACTGGTCGTGATCCACTGGGGTGAGCGCCTGGGGGCCGGCGTGGTGATCGACGGCGCCCTCCATCGCGGGGCGCACCGCGCGGCCGGCGAGGTCGGCCTGATCCCGGTCTCCGACGAGGGCGTGCAGTTCGACGAGCACGGCCGGGGGCCACTGGAGCATGCCCTCGGCGCTGCGGGAATTGCCGAGCTGGCCAGGGCGGAGGCGTCCCGTCACCCCGGCGGAGCGCTGTCTGCCGACCAGCCCCTGACGGCCCAACAGGTCTTCGCAGCAGCCGCCGAGGGCGACCGGGCCGCCGTCGTGGCCGTGTCCACGGTCGCCAAGAAGATGGTGGAGCGACTGGCCCCGGTCTTTCTGGCGATCGACCCGGACGTCGTGGTCCTCACCGGGGGCATCGCCAATGCCGGCGACTTCCTGATGGACCAGCTGCGCCTGCATCTGCCCCGGTTCACACTGGTCCCACCGGAGCTTGCCCTGCTGGTCCCTGCCGACCGTGCCGTGCTCGCCGGCGCGCTCACGCTGGCGGCGAGCAGAGCCTGGGACGAGCTGATCGCTTCGGTGCAGCCAGGTCACCCCTGGTCGGTCAGCGGGACAGGACCTTCTCGGCCAGCGAGGTGAAGAAGCCGAGCCCGTCCGTGCCGGAGCCGGTGAGGGTCTCCACGGCGTGCTCGGGGTGGGGCATCAGGCCGACGACGTTGCCGGCCTCGTTGGTGATGCCGGCGATGTCGTTGACCGAGCCGTTGGGGTTCACGTCGAGGTAGCGCGCGACGACGCGGCCCTCGCCCTCGAGCCGCTTGATGGTGTCGGCGTCGGCGACGTACTGCCCCTCGCCGTTCTTCAGCGGGACCACGATCTCCTGGTCCTGGGTGAACGCGGAGGTCCAGGCGGTCGAGGCGTTCTCGATGCGCAGCTTCTGGTCGCGGCAGATGAACTTGAGGTGGTCGTTGCGCAGCAGGCCGCCGGGGAGCAGGTGGGACTCGACGAGCATCTGGAAGCCGTTGCAGATCCCGAGCACCGGAAGGCCCTTCTGGGCACCCTCGATGACCTCGGTCATGATCGGCGCGAAGCGGGAGATGGCACCGCAGCGCAGGTAGTCACCGTAGGAGAAGCCGCCCGGCAGGATCACCGCGTCGACGCCCTGCAGGTCGTGGTCGCCGTGCCACAGCGCAACGGCCTCGTTGCCGCCGACACGGACGGCGCGCTGCGCGTCGACGTCGTCGAGCGTGCCCGGGAAGGTGATGACGCCGATCTTCACTTGGCGGGCTCTTCCACGCGCACGACGAAGTTCTCGATCACCGTGTTGGCCAGGAAGGTCTCGGCGAGCTTCTCGATCTGCGCGAGCGCGTCGTCGGTGACCTCGGGGATCTCCAGCTCGAACCGCTTGCCCTGACGGACCTCGGTGACCCCGGTGAACCCGAGCCGCGGCAGGGCGCCGAGTACGGCTTTCCCCTGCGGGTCGAGAATCTCGGGCTTGGGCATGACGTCGACGACAACGCGAGGCATGGCTGCAGTCTAGGTGGGCCATACGCCGCTCACCTAAACCGTTGCCCCCCTCCCTGCCCGGTCTTTACGATCGCTCCTCGTGCGCCATCTGCTGATCGACATCACCCCGTTGCGTACGTCTCCTGCTTTCCGCCGTTTCTTCATCGGGCGGGCGGTGTCGGGGCTGGGTGGGCAGATCTCGGTGGTCGCGGTGATGTACCAGGTCTGGGAGGCGACCCACAGCCCGTTCTGGTCCGGCAGCGTCGCGCTCGCGCAGCTCGTCCCGATGCTCACGATCGGGCTCTGGGGAGGCGCGGTGGCGGACCGCGCGGACCGGCGCTCGATCCTGCTGGTCACCACCCTCACCCAGCTCGTGCTGGCACTGCTGCTGATGGTGCAGGCCCTCTGGCTGGGCACCTCGCCGTCCTCGCTCGGGCCCGTCCTGGTGCTGGTCGCGCTGATGGCCGCCGCGGGCTCGGTCGCCGCCCCCGCGAGCATGGGCGTGATCCCGCGGCTCCTCGCCACCGACCAGGTCGCGGCCGGGCTCGCCCTCAACCGGCTGAGCTTCCAGGGATCGATGCTCCTCGGCCCGGCGATCGGCGGACTGATCATCGGCTACGCCGGCCTCGAGATCGCGTACGCCGTCGACGCGGCCTCCTTCGCCGCCGGGTTCCTCGGGGTCGTCGGCCTCCCGGCTCTCGCGCCCGCGACGAGGTCGAGCGGCGGCGGAGTCCTCGAAGGCCTGCGCTTCGCGGCCACCCAGCCGGTCGTACGCGGCGTGCTCCTCGTCGACCTGGCGGCCACCGTCCTGGCCATGCCGGTGAGCCTGTTTCCGCTGGTCAACGAGGCCCGGTTCGGCGGCGACCCGCGCACCCTCGGGCTGTTCCTGACCGCGATCGCCGTCGGAGGTGTCGCGGCCTCGCTCGTCTCGGGCTCGTTCACCAGACGCAGCCGCCCGGGCCCGATCACGATCGGCGCCGCAGCCGTGTGGGGTGCCAGCCTCGGCGCCGTCGGGCTCGTCACCTCACCGTGGCTGTGCCTCGTCCTGCTCGCCGTCGCCGGCGCCGCCGACTCTGTCAGCGTCGTCACCCGCGGCACCCTGATCCAGCTCGCGGTGCCCGACGATCTGCGCGGCCGCACCGCCGCGATCGAGATGATCGTCGGCGCCGGCGGGCCGGAGGTCGGCAACCTCCGCGGCGGCGCTGTCGCCCAACTCACCTCGGGCTCGTTCGCCCTGGTCAGCGGGGGCATCACCTGCCTGCTCGCTCTGGCCGCCGTCGGCGCCACCTCCCGGCCGATGCTCACCTTCCGTGCAGGAACCACAAACTCGAAGACCACAGCCACCGGGTGACTACCGCCGGACGATTCTGGTTCAGGTCGGCGGCGCACGTCTGGCTCGTCGGGGTTCACCACCCCGTGGAGGCCAGCGGTCCCCAAAGACATGGCCCGCCACGTCCCGATACGCGATGATTCAGTGCTCTTGGAGACTGGAGATCCCGCGATGACCGCACCACACATACTGCTCGACAAACGTGCAGAGCGCCGCAACCATCTTGTGAAGGTCACGCTCGGTGTCGCGCCACTTGCTGCCTTACTGATGGCCCAAGCGCTCGGCGCAGACGGCAAAGCCATCGAGGTCCTGATCACCGTGGCCGTGTCCTGGGCTCTGATCGCGGTCGGGATCGTCCTGGTTATGCCGATGATGACCCGACGCCGGCGCGTCATCGCCGAGCGCATTCTTGCGGCCCATCCCGATGCCGCCGTCGTCACGGGGTTCGCGTCGAAGGGCACCAGGGATCACGCGCGGGCACTGGGAGTGAACCTGGTCGGCCTCAACAACGGTGCGGCGATCGCTCTCGGTGTCCGCCCTGGTCTGATCGAGATCTGGGGAATGGGCGACACGGAGCCGAGATGGGTCCTCGACCGGAGAGCGACAGCTTTCCAGGTGCGGGTCGAACGGCTCCCTCACGCCGAACGCACCCTCCTGGGCATCCGGATCGCCGACGGTCACGCTTCCGTCGAGCTCATCCCAGCCGACCGAGCCGGGCGTATCGCCGCGGTCGAGGCGGCTCTCGACGCGCTCGGCGTGGATCGCAACGATCACATCGGACCGTAGGTCGAAGATCGCAGCCACCGAGTGACTGCGATCTTCGAGCTAGTCACGCAGAGCCCGCCGGACAGTCCGTGCACGAGCGAATCCGGCCCTCCCAACCCCCGAGCCGAAGCAGCTCACCGATGCCGATGGCCGTTCGACACGGGTCACCGAGCACCTGCCCATATGTGAGCCGAACGGTCCGCAACCCACGCGCGACCGCCGCATCCAGATCACGAACATGATCGGCGTCTCGAGCCGCAGCGCTGCCGTGGAAGGAACGGCCGTCGAGTTCCACGACCAGCCCGTACGCCGCATAGGCAACGTCACGCTCAACCGAGAAGCCCCGAATCGAGTCGGCGACCTGGCGCTCACCCGCGGGCAGACCATGGGCGCGCTCGACGCGGCGCAGGTACTCGCGTTCGAGGACCGAGCACGCGCCGGCCTTCAGGTCCTCGAGCAGCTCTGTCAGAAGGCCCCGGTTGGTCAACCGCTTGCGGTAGCCGAGAGCCTGAATCAGGGCCGACGCCGTCGCAGCCTTGGTCTGAACGAGGCCGGCAAGCATCGAGAACGCTTCACCGACATCACTCCCCTCGGCTGCCGCGTCGATCGCAGCCTCGGCGAGCAGCTGCCGGGGCGGGTAGGCGGCCCAGTCGACGTACCCATCGAAACGAGCGCGCCGCCGGACGATCACGCCACGGGGTGCACGCACGGTGCGGTCGAGAGGCACCATCACCTCGATCGGTGCGCGCTCGGGCGGTTTCGGCAGTGCGGATCGACCCGCCAGAGCCGCCGGCCACCACACCAGCACCGCCGCCCAGGCACGCTGACCCCAAGTCGGGTTGCCGGTGTGATTGACGTAGACGCCAGGATAGATCGTGGTGAGCTCGCGCTTGCGTACGAGGCGACGGATGTCGTGATCCTGTGCGTGCAGCTCGCGCAACTGCCATCGCGCGACAACGCCTCCCTGGATCTCATCGCGCAGTCGCACCATGCCGTCATGGTCGAACGGCTGCTTCGCGTCTCCCGAGTGCTCCACGAAACCGTTCTACCCCAGATCGGACCTTCGTAAACTCGAAGATCGCAGCCACCCAGTGACTGCGATCTTCGAGCTACGGCTGCTGCCGGCGTACGAAATCTCTTACTTGAGCTCGCGCTTGAGGATCTTGCCGGTGGCGGTCATCGGGAGGGCGTCGACGATCTCGACGATGCGCGGGTACTTGTAGGCCGCCATCTGCTCCTTGCTCCAGGCGACGATCTCCTCGGAGGTCGCGGAGGCGCCGGGCTTGAGCACGAGGACCGCCTTGATCTCCTCACCGTGGGAGTCATGCGGGACACCGATCACGGCGGCCAGCGAGACCGCCGGGTGGGTCAGCAGGACCTCTTCGATCTCACGCGGGTAGACGTTGAAGCCGCCGCGGATGATGAGCTCCTTGGCGCGGTCGACGATGTAGTACCAGCCGTCCTCGTCGCGTTTGGCGAGGTCACCGGAGCGGAACCAGCCCTCGTCGGTGAGCACCTCGGCGGTGGCCTCGGGGCGGTTGTAGTAGCCCTTGAAGATGTTGTGGCCCTTGATCGCGATCTCGCCGATCGCGTCGGCGGTCCACTCGACGTCGTCCCACGACGCCGGGTCGATCAGGCGCATCTCGACACCCGGGATCGGGACACCGATCGAGCCCGGACGCACCGGCTGGCCGTAGAGCGAGAACGACGCCACCGGCGAGGTCTCGGAGAGGCCGTAGCCCTCGAGGATGGTCACGCCGAAGCGCTTCTCGAACTCCTTGTGGATCTCGACCGGGAGGGCCGAGCCACCGGCGGCGGCGACACGCAGGTTCTTGGCGAGCGTGGCCACGTCGGTGTCCTCGGAGAGGGCACCGAGCAGGCCCCAGTACATCGTCGGCACGCCGGCGAAGAAGGTGACACTCTCCTTGAGCATCGTCGCCAGCGCGGCCGCGGCGTCGAAGCGGGGCAGCAGCACGACGGTGCCACCGAAGGCGATCGCGCCGTTCTGCACCACGGTCTGGCCGAAGGCGTGGAAGAGGGGCAGCACGGCGAGATAGGTGTCGGGCTGCTCGGCCGAGGCACCGAAGAGGTCGGCGCCGGCCAGCGCGTTGTCGCGCATGTTGCGGTGACGCAGCTCGGCGCCCTTGGGCTGCCCGGTGGTGCCGGAGGTGTAGAGGATGACCGCGGTGTCGTCCTCGTCGGTGGCCACGGTCTCGAAGGTCGGCGGCTGGGTCCCAATGCCCTGGCCGAGCGTGGTCACGCCCTCGATCGGCGACGCGGCGGTCGGGTCGGCGGTGATCAGGAAGAGGTTCTCGACCCCGGCCTCCTGCGCGCCGGCGTGCGCCTCGGCGCCGATGGCGAGCTCCGGGGTGCCCTCGAAGGCGAAGAGGGCCTTCGCGTCGGAGTCCTTGAGGTGGTAGGCCACCTCGCGCCCCTTGAGCAGCACGTTGAGCGGCACGACGGTGGCGCCAGCCTTGAGGATGCCGAAGTAGACCATCGTGAAGTAGGGCAGGTTCGGGCTCATCAGAGCGACCCGGTCACCAGCACCGATGCCCTTGCTCGCCAGCAGGTTCGCGACCTGGTTGGCGGCACCGTTGATCTGGGCGTAGTTCAGACGGATGTCTCCCAGCACGATCGCGGTGCGCTCGGGATAGTTCGCCGCGGAGTCTTCGAGCAGCGAAGCGAGGTTGTACGTGGACACATGGCCTCCAGTGGTGTGCGTGTTACGCGTCACAACCTACCCGTGCGTAGCTTCTCGCGGAACACGGTCTCGGTTTTTACTGCGACACGTGTCCCTGAAACTTTGCCTGGCGTTCTATCAGAAGCGGTGGCCGGTGAGCTTCTCGTACGCCTCGACGTACTTCGCCCGCGTGCGCGCGACGATCTCCTCGGGCAGCTCCGGCGGCGGACCACCGGCGGCGCGGTCCCAGCCGGACTCGGGCGAGAGCAGCCAGCGCCGGATCACGTCCTTGTCGAAGCTGGGGATCGCGGCGCCGGGGTGCCACTGGCTCGCGTCCCAGTAGCGGGAGGAGTCCGGGGTGAGCACCTCGTCGGCGAGCACGATGGTGCGGATGCCCAGGTCGTCCTGGCGTACGCCGAACTCGAACTTCGTGTCGGCCAGGATGAGGCCACAGCCGCGGGCGATCTCGTCGGCGCGCTGGTAGACCGCCAGCGTCAGCCGGCGCACCGCGGCGGCGTCGTCCTCGCCGATCAGCTTGGAGATGTATTCGTAGGTGACGTTCTCGTCGTGGTCGCCGAGCTCCGCCTTCGTGGCCGGGGTGAAGATCGGCGGGGTGAGCCGGGAGCCGTCGACCAGACCGGCCGGCAGCCGGATGCCGCAGACCTCGCCGGTGGCCTCGTACTCGCGCAGACCCGACCCGGTCAGGTAGCCGCGCGCAACGCACTCGACGGGCAGCATGTGGAGCTTCTGGGCGACCACCGCCCGACCTTCGACGGCCGCAGGGACGTCGGTCGAGAGCACATGGGTCGGCACCAGGTCCTCGAACTGCTCGAACCACCACAGCGACAGCCGGGTGAGGACCTCGCCCTTGTCCGGGATGACCGTGTCGAAGACGTGGTCGAAGGCCGAGATGCGGTCGCTGGCGACCATCAGGAGCTGACCGGCGTACGGACCCTCCTCCAGCTCGTAGAGGTCGCGCACCTTGCCGGAGTGGAGGTGCTTCGCGCCCGGGATCGCCGGCGCCGGCGGGATGTTGAGTTCAGCCACGGGATCAGCCTAAGAGATAGTCCTCCTGAACCGTTTCTCGCTTAAGTAGACTGTTTCGAGCGATTTAAGCGGAAGGGCCGCCCATGGAGCGACGACCACAGCCAGACTTCTTGATCATCGGGGCACCGAAAGCAGGGACCACGGCACTGCACTCGGCACTGGCGAGGCACCCGCAGGTGTTCGCCACGACACCGAAGGAGCCGAAGTACTGGCTCTGCGACGACGCTCCGCCGCCGCACTGGCGCGGCCCCGGGGACAAGCACTCCCAGCAGGAGTGGGTCTGGCGGCGTACGGACTACGACCGACTCTTCGCCGCCGCCCCCGAGCACGCGATCAGGGGCGAGAGCACGCCGTTCTACCTCTACTCCACCAGCGCCCAGCGGCGGATCGCCCAGGAGCTCCCGGACGTGAAGCTGATCGCCGTCGTGCGTGACCCGATCGACCGCGCCTACTCCAACTGGATGCATCTGTGGTGCGACGGGCTGGAGCCCGTCGCCGACTTCCCCACGGCGTTCCGGCTCCAGGACCGGCGCGCCCACGACGGCTGGGCACCGTTCTGGCGCTACCGCGATCTCGGGCTCTACGGCCGGCAGCTCGACCACCTCTACGGGCTGGTCGGCGAGGATCGCGTGCTGGTGGTGCGCTACCGCGACATCGTCGACGAGCCCGCCGCGACCGTCGACCGCGCCTGCCGCTTCCTCGGCATCGAGCAGGGCCATGTCGGTCACATCCCGAAGGACAACAGCAGGACGTACGTCGAACCCGGCTGGCGCCCGAAGGTGCTCGGGCCCGTGATCAGGGGCGGTGCCTGGCTCGCCCAGTTCGCGCCGCCGGAGGTCTGGCGCAGGAGCTACCCGCCGTTGCTGCGCCAGCTGGCAGGACCGGGCGACCACCACCGGCCCCGGCTGACCCCGGAGCAGCGCGAGCAGCTGCTGCCCGCCTTCGCCGAGGACATCGAGCTGCTCATCAAGGTGAGCGGGCAGGACTTCTCCGACTGGCTCTCCACCTCGAGCCGGGGATCGTTCCAGGAGCGCGCGAGACTCGCGGAGAGCCTCAGCGAACCAGCGTGATCAGGTCGTGGGCGCCGTCCTCACGGGCGGCTTCCACGTAGTAGCGGATCCGGCCGTCGGGCAGCGCCACCGCGCTGGCGTAGCGGAAGGCGCCGTCGGAGTGGGGGCTGGCGACCGGGGCCGCATCGGGGTCGGCGACCAGACGGGTGCCGTCCCAGCGGGCGACGCCGGTGGTCTCGTACCAGTTGGACGCGGCGTCGGCGCGGCCGTCATAGAGGACGACGAGCGGGTCGTGGGAGACGACCGTGGTGACCCGGGCCCCGCGGGCGTCCCACCGGCCCGGACGTCCGGCGAGGACCTCGCCGTCGTCGTGCCACTCCAGGCCGTCGGTCGAGGTGAGATAGCGGGTCGTCATCCGGTCCTCGTGGCCGGGCTCGGTGAGCGGGTGGCAGCACAGCCACATCTGCCAGGTCTGGGTCACCGGGTCGATCGCGATCACCGGGTCCTTGACCGCGACGGTGTCGCTGCCGGGGTGGACAACCTGGCGGTTTCCCTCAGGGAGCCCGGCTACGGTGTCGGCGGTGAGGCTGTCGACCCACCAGTGCTTGGAGTCCCAGGTGGCGCAGGAGAGGTAGAGCCGCCAGCCGCCCTCGGGCAACGGCACCAGCACCGGCCGCTCCAGCGACTCGCAGCCGAACTGGTCGCGGTGGACCTCGGTCACCGTCTCGAACCGCACCCCGTCGGTCGAGCGAGCCACGCTGACCGTCACCCCGCGCCCGTCCGAGAGCGGCCGCCGGTTGCGCCAGGTCAGCCAGAAGACCCCGTCGACCAGGACCGCGCTCGACGCACCGGCCCAGTTGCCCGGACCCTCGCCCGGCGCCGGGATCACGAGCTCGGCGCCGTCGTAGGACGGGAGGGACGGAAGCACACCGGTGGTCATAGAGTCATCTTAGTCAAGTCACTCACTCGCCTAAGGATCCACGCCGCGGCGCCACTTGATGTAACACGTCGTTCGTAGGACTACTCGCCCTATCGGAACGACCGGTTAGTCCTACGAACAGCGTGTTACATCTCCGCCCGCTGTGGCATCGTTCGAGCCATGGCCGAGACAGCTGATCACATCTACGCCCGCGTCCAGGCCGGCGGCGACCTGCCCGCTCCGAGGGTGACCGAGTGGGACGTCTTCCCGTGGGTCGTACGCGACGGCGAGATCGCCCCCAAGCCGCTCGCTCCCCCGGCTCCCGAGGAGCCACGCAGCGGCGAGGACGGGGTGGACTGCAACCTGTGCGGCACCGACCTGCCGGGCGTGATCTGGCAGGACGAGAGCTGGCGGGTGAAGCACCTGGCGCAGTCCGGGCTGCCGCTGGTGCTGATCCTCGAGCCGCTCGAGCACTACGACCTGCCCGATCTCGACGAGCACCAGGCGGCCGAGTTCGGGGTTCTCACGGTGCGGCTCGCCAGGATCGTGGAGAGCCTGCCAAACATCGCCCGTTGCCACGCGATGCGGATCGGCGACGGTGCCGAGCACCTGCACATGTGGTTCCTGGCCCGCCCGAAGGACCTGCTCTCCGTACGCGGCAGCTTCTCGCCCGACTGGGACGACATCCTCCCACCCGGCCCCGAGGAGATCTGGCGCGCCGACCTCGCCGAGGTCGCCCGCAAGCTCGCCACCCACGGCGGCGAGGCGCTGGTCTGATGGACCTGACCGACGAGGCAGACGTACGCCGCCTGCTGGACGTGATCGAGCAGGAGATCGTCCCGCTGACCCGTGCCGGCGTGGAAGCGGGCAACAAGATCTTCGGCGCCGCGATCGTGCGCCGCGCGGACCTCTCGACGGTGGTCGCCGAGACCAACAACGAGACCGAGAACCCGCTGTGGCACGGCGAGATCCATGCCATCAAGCGCTTCTTCGAGCTGCCGGCCGCGGACCGGCCGGCTCCCGCCGACTGCCTGCTGCTGGCGACCCACGAGCCGTGCTCGCTGTGCCTGTCGGGGATCGCCTGGTCAGGGTTCCCCGAGTTCGCCTATCTCTTCAGCCACCAGGACTCGGCCGACTCCTTCGCGATCCCCTACGACCTGGCGATCCTGAAGGGCGTCTACGCCGTCCCCGATCCCGACCGCGACGAGGTCGCTCCGGGGCGCGACCTCTACAACCGCACCAATGCCTACTTCGTCAGCACCGGGCTCGCCCCGCTCGCCGACCCCGACCAGCTCGCCCGGATCACCCGGACCTACGACGAGCTCTCGGCGACGTACCAGGAGAGGAAGGGTGGCGGCGCGATCGCGCACCCCTGACCAGGGCCCTGTCAGTCCCCGCTGCGCCAGCGCAGCAACCCGGCCACTGCTGAGAGCACCGCGACGACGGCGCCGTAGACATAGGTCGTGGTCGTGAGACCGATCTGCGGCGTCAGCAGCCCGGCGATGACCGCCGGGATGCCGAAGGCGAGGTAGGACACGATGAAGATCACCGCGAAGACCTCCGCCCGCTCGTGCGCCGGAAGGAGCGGCATGATCGAGCGCAGGATGCCGAAGAAGGCGGTCCCGAAGCCCGAGCCCGCGACGACCACGGCGACGAGGTACGCCGCCGCCGAGCCGGTCGGGAGCGCGAGCAGGCTCAGCACCGTGCCGCCGGCCAGCGCGGCCGTGCCGTAGAGCGTCGTCGCCCGGGCCGAGCGGTTCCGGAAGAGGTACGCCGCCACCGCCCCGGACCCGGCGAGGGCACCGATCGCGAGCCCCTGGAGGACATGGCTGCTGGCGCCCAGCTCGGTGCGTACGATCGCGGCACCGAGGGAGAGGAAGAGCCCACCGGTCGCCCAGCCGGCGAAGATCGCCGGGGCGCTGCGGCTGAGCAGGCCCCGAATGGCCGGCGGGACGGCGATCCGCGGACGCAGCGATGCGAGCAGGCCTTCGTGACGGGGCGCGGTCTCGGGGACCAGCCACACGCCGACCGCGAGGAGGAGGGAGAGCACGACGAGGGCGTCGAACACGATGAGCTGCGCGTCCGCCGCCACCTGCAGGACCACGCCGGCGACGATGGCGCCGATCGCCAGTCCGACCATCGGAGCGACGGCGTTGACCACCGCCGCGGAGCCCGGCCGCGAGGGCCGCTCGAAGTCTGCGATGGCGGCCGAGAGCGTCGAGAGCAGCAGGCCGCTCGCGACCCCCTGCAGGATCCGCGCCTCGAAGAGGACGGCGGCGGTCTCGGCGCCCTGGAAGAGCGCGAAGCTGGCCGCCAGCAGGAGGAACCCGATGGTCACCACCGGACGCCGGCCGACGTGGTCGGAGACCGAGCCGAAGACGAGCAGGGTGCCCAGCAGAGCGACGGCATAGACGGCGAAGACAGCCGTCATCACCCACGGCTCGAGCCCCAGGCCCACCTGGAGGTCGGGATAGAAGGGCGAGGGCGCGCTGGCCCCGGCCATCATCAGCACCACCGCCCCGAGGGCCACCCCCGCGCCGAGTCGCCGCCCGACGACGGCGTCCGTCGTCGTACCGCTCACTACGTCTGCCGACATCACCACTCCATCCATCGTTCGAATTTTTTCGAACCTTTTATGGAGAGTACGTGCCTTCCGCTGACTGTGCAACTATTATCGAACCATGAGTTCTTCCCCGGACCTCCCGCATCCCGAGCGGTCGGAGATCTCGCTGACGACCGTGCTCTTCGCGCTCAGCGACCCCGAGCGCCTGGCGATCGCCCGCCAACTGGTCGACGGACCTCTCGACATGGCGGAGTGCCACCTGAGCAACCCGGACGTGCCGAAGTCGACCAAGTCGCACCTGATGAAGGTGCTGCGTACGTCGGGCGTGGTCCGCAACGAGGCCAACGGCCGCGCCCGGCGCCTCTCGCTGCGCCGCGAGGACCTCGACGCGCGGTTCCCCGGGCTCCTCGACTCGGTGCTCTCCGCCGAGGACGGTCCGAAGGCCTAACCTCGGCGCCAGGGCGCCGCGCGGCCGTGCAGGAACCACTCCATGTTGCGGGTGATCCACGGCAGTCCGAAGTACGTCATGAACGGCAGCGTCACGACCATCACCCCGAGCACCTTCAGGGGCAGCGCCCACTCCGCGACCAGCGGCCCGAGCAGCCAGTTGGCGAGCAGGCTGACCGGGTAGAACATCAGGAAGATCGTGATCGTCTGCTTCCACCGCGGCGGGGCCGTCGCGACCCCGGAGACCTGCTCGACGTCGTACGTGCTCGGCGGGTCGAACCAGCCCTCGATGCCGGTACGCCGCTCGATCCGGGTCTCCTCGACGAACGGCTCCCCCGCACCCAGCCACCAGCCGCGCTGTCGGCTGTTGTCCCAGCTGCCCAGGGTCTCGTGGGAGTCGAAGCGGTAGAGCAGGTGCCACTGGTCGGAGTCCGGTGACGGCCGCACCCAGCCCGCGCCTAGGAAGCCGGGGAACTCGCTGGCCAGCCGGATCCCTGCCTGCATCCAGGCGACCATCTCGTCGCGGCGCTCCACGGAGACTCGACGGGCGATGGTCACGGTTACCGGCTCGGACATGCCGTCCATCGTCGCAGGGACGTACGCCGCCTCCCCAGCCGTCGCATACGTTTGCGGCATGACTGTGGTGAAGATCAATGCAATCCAGGTTCCGGCCGAGGCGGGCGCGGAGCTCGAGAAGCGGTTCGCGGCGCGAGCCGGGGCGGTCGAGAAGTCGCCGGGGTTCCTCGGCTTCCAGCTGCTGCGCCCGGTCGCCGGCGACGACCGCTACTTCGTCGTCACCCACTGGGACTCCGAGGAGTCCTTCGCGGCCTGGCGCGACGGGGATGCCCGGGCCGCGCACGCGACCCCGCCGGGCGAGGCGCCCCGCAAGCCCGTTGCCACCGGAGCCGACCTGCTGGAGTTCGAGGTAGTCCTGGACGTCAAGCCGGCGTGACGTCGGAGACGCCGGGGATGCTGACGCCTCCTCGGCCCACCAGCGCCTGCTCACCCTGCTGAACGACCTTGTAGAAGTTCTCGCTCCGCCCGCGCAGCAACGGCGTGGGCCCGAGGAGCGAGAGGCGGCCGTGGGCGAGGCGGCTGGCGGTGCGTACGGCCCGCCACCTCCTCTCGGCAGCCGCCGACCACGGGATGCCGTAGTGCTCGCGGACGACCGCCTGGAGGCTGCCCTGGACGACGGTCCGGAGCGTCTCGGAGGTCGGCGGCCCGCCCGGGAGGTGGTAGCCGGCGGTGCCGGCGATGTGGCGGCCGACCAGGCGCGCCTCGTCCACGAGATACGGCTCGTCCGAGGCGAGCCAGGCGTCGAAGCGGCGGCGGAAGTCGGGATAGGAGGCGGGCGCGGCCGAGGCCGGCATGCCGAAGAGACCGGCCCAGGTCACGAACCCGTCGAAGAGCTCCTCGCGCTCGTCCGGGCGGAGCGGGCGGACCAGGGCGTCGTACATGAACTCGACCGAGTCGAGCGCGAACGCCGCCGTCCACCACATCAGCCCGGGGTCGGCGGCCGAGTAGGGCGACCCCGCGGGATGCGCGGGGCCGCCGGGGACCTCCATCGTCCCCGCGACGGGCACGTGCCGCCTCGCAGTGAAGGCGAGCGCCCGGTCGGCCTCCTCCTTGGTGCCGAGGAAGACCGTCTCCATCAGCCGAGCGGTCACCGCGAGCCGCGTGTAGGGCGTCGCCCGGTGCACCGTGTGCTGCGCGGTGCCGACGAAGAGCCGTGGGTGCAGGCCGCCGATCACCAGGGCCCGCTGTCCCCAGCTCAGCCCGACGACCCGCTGACGCATGGCACGGACGACCATCGAGTCGGCGGCGAAGTACCCGGGCACACCGACAGTCTGACACCGCGCCGCGGCCGGCCGCGAGGGTTCAGGCGGGCTCGAGGGCGGGGACGACGTACTCCCTCGTCAGCGGGGCGAAGTCGGCTCCGTCGGTGATCTCGGCGAGCGTCGCCCAGCGCAGCTCCGCGATCTCGGCGGCGGCGTCCGGGGCGACCTCGCCGGCCCAGGTGAAGACCGTCGAGCGCACCAGGTGGCCCGGCTCGTTGGCGGCGTCCGCCTCGAACTCGCCGAGCAGCGCCAGGTCCTCGACCCGAAGCCGTACGCCGAGCTCCTCCGCCACCTCGCGGACGGCCGCCTCCGCGGCCGACTCCCCCGGCTCCAGCTTTCCGCCGGGGAGCATGAACTTCGCGGTGCCGTTCTTGCGGACGGTCAGCATCCGCCCGTCACCGTCACGGAAGACGACGGCCGCGACGGTGATGACCAGCCCAGGGTTCGGGCTCAGAGGATCTCTCCCGGCACGTAGGCGGCGGCCTCGGGATGGCGGGCGGTGACGGCCTCCACCCGGCGTACGACCTCCTGGACCTGCGCGACGGCGGCACCGGTGAACTCGATCGGCTCGGCGACCAGCGACTGGATCTGGTCCTCGGTCAGACCGAGACGGGAATCGGCGCCCAGCTTGGCGAAGACGTCGTTCTCGGCCTGGCCCTTGCGCATCGAGAGCGCGGTGCCGACAGCGGCCTCCTTGATCGCCTCGTGCGCCTCCTCGCGGCCGACACCGTTGCGGACGGCGGCCATCAGCACCTTGGTGGTCGCCAGGAACGGCAGGTAGCGGTCGAGCTCGCGCTGGATGACGGCCGGGAAGGCGCCGAACTCGTCGAGCACTGTCAGGAAGGTCTGGAAGAGGCCGTCGGCGGCGAAGAACGCGTCCGGGAGCGCTACGCGACGCACGACCGAGTCGGAGACGTCGCCCTCGTTCCACTGGTCGCCGGCCAGCTCGGAGATCATCGAGAGGTAGCCGCGGAGCACCACCGAGAGGCCGTTGACCCGCTCGGTGGAGCGCGAGTTCATCTTGTGAGGCATCGCGGAGGAGCCGACCTGGCCCTCCTTGAAACCCTCGGTGACCAGCTCGTTGCCGGCCATCAGCCGGATCGTGGTCGAGAGGTTGGAGGGGCCGGAGACCAGCTGGACCAGCGCCGAGACGGCGTCGAAGTCGAGGGAGCGCGGGTAGACCTGGCCGACGCTGGTGAAGACGTTCTCGAAGCCGAGGTGGGCCGCGACCCGCTCCTCGAGCGCGGCCAGCTTGTCGGCGTCACCGTCGAGCAGATCGAGCATGTCCTGCGCCGTGCCCATCGGACCCTTGATCCCGCGCAGCGGGTAGCGGGCGATGAGCTCCTCGACCCGCTGGAGCCCGACCAGCATCTCGTCGGCGACGGTCGCGAACCGCTTGCCGAGCGTCGTCGCCTGGGCAGCGACGTTGTGCGAACGGCCGGCCATGACGGTGGTCTCGTGCTCGGCCGCGAGCCGCGCCAGGCGGGCCAGCGTCGCGACGGCACGGTCGCGGATCACCTTCAGCGAAGAGAGCACCTGGAGCTGCTCGACGTTCTCGGTGAGGTCCCGCGAGGTCATGCCCTTGTGGATGTGCTCGTGACCGGCCAGCGCGGCGAACTCCTCGATCCGCGCCTTCACGTCGTGGCGGGTCACCCGCTCGCGCGCGGCGATCGAGTCGAGGTCGACGTCATCTACGACCTTCTCGTACGCCTCCACGACCCCGTCGGGGACGTCGATGCCGAGATCCTTCTGGGCCTTGAGCACCGCGATCCAGAGCTGACGCTCCAGGACGATCTTGTGCTCGGGACTCCAGATCCCGGCGAGGTCGGCCGCGGAATAGCGGTTGGCGAGAACGTTGGGCACCACAGTCACGGCGGACATTCTCCCATGCTCCGTGCCCACCCCCACTAACGTGGCGGTATGGCCCTGCGGATCCTCGCCAGCCGGCCCGATCCGGCGATCTACACCCTGCCCTGGTCATTTCCCCTGGAGGACTGGCCGGATGATGTCGTGGTGCCGCTGGCCCGCGGGCTGAGTCGTCATGTCGTACGCATCGTGCGGGTGCGCAACAACATCTACGCGGTCAAGGAGACCCAGGCCGACGTCGCCCGGCGGGAATACAACATGCTGCGCGAGCTGCAGCGCCTCGGCCTGCCGACCGTGGTCGCCAAGAGCGTCGTCACGGGTCGCAAGGACCGCGACGGCAACGACCTCGACGCCGCACTGATGACCGAGCACCTCACCTATTCGCTCCCCTACCGCGCCCTGTTCGAGCGGGGCCTGGCCGCCGACCGGCTCCCCAGCCTGATCGACGCCCTCGTCGTCCTGCTCGTACGCCTCCACCTGGCCGGTTTCTACTGGGGCGACGTGTCCTTGTCGAACGTCCTGTTCGTGCGCGACGCGAACGGGTTCGCGGCCTACCTGGTCGACGCCGAGACCGGGGAGCTGAAGCCTGAGCTCTCCGACCGGCTGCGGGAGTACGACCTCGAGGTCGCCTACCAGAACATCTACGGCGAGCTGCTCGACCTGCAGGCGAGCGAGTCCCTGCCCGAGGCCTTCCCGATCGACGCGATCGTCGAGCGGCTGCAGAGCCGCTACGACGCTCTGTGGCGCGAGCTCACCGAGGAGCAGGTCTTCTCCGCCGAGGAGATGTGGCACATCGAGCAGCGCATCGAGCGCCTCCACGACCTCGGCTTCGACGTCGAGGAGCTCGACATCACCACCAGCGAGGACGGCGACACCGTCGCCCTCCGCCCGCGGGTGGTCGAGCTCGGCCACCACCGCCGCGAGCTGCGTACGCTGACCGGGCTGGACGTCCAGGACGCCCAGGCACGGCGGATCCTCAACGACATCTCCGCCTTCCGCGCCACCCGCGACCTCGGAGACCGGCCGATCGAGGTCGCGGCGAGCCGCTGGCTGCGCGAGGTCTACGAGCCCATCGTCGCGATGCGTCCGCCCGGCGCCGCCGCCAAGCTGACCCCGGCGCAGATGTTCCACGAGATCCTCGAGCACCGCTGGGTGCTCTCCCAGTTCGCCGGCGAGTGGGTCAAGCTCATCAATGCCGCCGAGTCCTACTACGAGGACGTCATCCAGCACCGGCCCGACGAGGCCGTCACCCCGCCCGGCGAGGAGTGAGCCGGGCCCGTCATAAGGTGGCCACGTGAAGATCCTCGTCGTCGGCACCGGTGGTCGTGAGCACGCGCTCGCTCTGAAGCTCTCCCAGGAAGGGAACGAGGTGTACGCCGCGCCCGGGAACCCCGGGATCGCGGAGTTCGCCACGCTCCGGGACGTGGACATCATGTCCGGTCCCGCGATCGCCTCCCTGGCCGGCGAGCTGGGCGCCGATCTGGTCGTCGTCGGGCCCGAGGCGCCGCTGGTGGCCGGGGTGGCCGACGCGGTTCGTGAGGCGGGGATCCCGGTCTTCGGGCCGTCGGAGGCTGCCGCGCAGCTCGAGGGTTCGAAGGCGTTCTCCAAGGACGTGATGTCGGTGGCCGGCGTGCCGACCGCGGGATCACGCGTGGCGACCACCCCCGAGGAGGCTGCCGCCGCGCTGGACGAGTTCGGCGCTCCGTACGTCGTCAAGGACGATGCTCTCGCCGCGGGCAAGGGTGTCGTCGTGACGCGTGACCGCGAGGAGGCGCTGGCCCACGCGGCCGCGTGCGAGCGGGTCGTCATCGAGGAGTTCCTCGACGGCCCCGAGGTCTCGCTGTTCGCGATCTGCGACGGGACGCGGGCCCACGCGCTGCAGCCGGCACAGGACTTCAAGCGGATCTTCGACGGCGGCAAGGGCGGCAACACGGGTGGAATGGGTGCATACTCGCCGCTGCCGTGGGCGCAGCCGGACCTGGCCGACGTCGTGCTGACGACCGTCGTCCAGCCGACCCTGGTCGAGATGGAGAAGCGCGGCGCTCCCTTCGTCGGGTGCCTCTACGTCGGGCTCTCGCTGACCGCCAAGGGTCCGAAGGTGATCGAGTTCAACTGCCGCTTCGGCGATCCCGACGTCCAGCCGGTCCTCGCCCTTCTGGAGTCCTCCCTCGGCGACCTGCTCCTCGCGGCGGCCACGGGTGCGCTGGACACCGTCGAGGCGCCGACCTTCTCCGACGGTGCCTCGGTGACCGTCGTGCTGGCCTCGGCCGGCTACCCGGAGTCGTCCTCGAAGGGCGACGTCATCACCGGCGCCGGCAACGCCAACTCGATCAACGACGTGGACGTGATCCACGCCGGCACGGCGATCGTCGACGCCTCCACTCCCGAGGAGCCCGACCACCGCCACCTGGTCACCGCGGGAGGCCGGGTGCTGGCGGTCCGCGCGAAGGGCTACGACATCGACGACGCGCGCTCGCGGGCGTACGCAGCCGCCGACCTGATCAGCTTCGACGGTCTCCAGCGACGCTCCGACATCGCGGCCGAGCCGCTCGGTGTCGTCGAGGGCGCCTCGCTGCTTTGAGCATCGGCGTACCCTGCCGAACATGACCTGGGTCGTGTTCGGCGTCGCAGTCGTTGTCGTGCTCGGCCTGATCATCGCGGCCTGCCACAAGGCCCTGCGCTCCTCGCGCCGCGGCGTCTCCGCCGGGATCGGCGACGGTCTCGGCAACTTCATCGACGTCTTCGACCCGGGCAACGCCCGCGCCGCGCGCGACCTCGAGGACCAGGACAACGTCGGTCACGTGGTCCCCTCGCCCGACGGCGACGACCCGCCCTACGGGGTCGACCTGAAGGCCGGACGCGTCACCATCCGCCGTTCGGTGACCTGACCTCTCACGCCGCGGCTGGCACTCCCAGCGCCAGCAGGTCCCGAGCCACCCGCTCCGGCTCATCACGCAGTTCGCGGGCTGTGCACCTGACGATGATGCGGTCGGTTGCTGCCAAGGCACGTTGCCTTGCCAGGTCGTCCTCCCAGTGCTCGGCCTCCATGTGGAAGCCGCCGTCCACCTCGAGCACTAGAGTGCGTCCGTCCGGGAGCTGCCACTCGCAGTCGGTGTAGCGGGTCCGTCCGTCGGCATCTCTGCGCTTCACCTGGCGCGTGGGTTTCGCCAAGCCGAAGCTCCGGCACATGCGTTTGACGTCCATCTCCGCCAGCGACTGAGCGCCTCCCCCGATGTCCTCGATCGCCCGCCGCAACGTCGCGGCGCGTCTCAGCGGAGCCAGCCTCTCCAGCCACTCGAGCAGATCCTCAGGGCTGGTCAGCTGTTGCTGGACCACGGCCGCGAGCACCCCCTGAGCCGTCCGCTCTGACCGATCGGCGGCCGCGAAGAGGAGAACCGCCGGCTCGATGCGACACCGAGGCGGTGAACCCACCTCACGCAGCGATCGCCGGATCCTGACAAAGCGAACGTCGGAGAGCGGGCTGGGCCGCCCACGTGCGTACGGAACGAGGACCGTGACCTCGTCCCGGTGCCAGTTCTTCAGGCCGGCGAGCGTCGCAGCCGTGAGTCCTCCGGCCATCGCACCGTCACCGGCGTGCAGGACCGCATGCCAGATCCGCTGCTCGTCACTGAGCTCCCCGGTCGTCGTCGCGATCACGGTCGGCGACAACAGCTGCCACCGCTCCGACTCGATCCTGTGCGCCACGCTCCAACGGGTCATACCCGCCTCGGCCAACTGCGCGCGAGTGATCAGTCCACCCTGCTCATCAGCAACGCCTCGCCAGCGTCCAACTCCGCTCCCCATGGCTGCTACCCCAACCCACCCGGCCACGCCGGGCAACAGCAATAGGTGGAGGTTGTGGATAACCACGAGTTGTGAAGCTGAGAGTGACCTATAGGCCACTCTCAGCTTCACAACGTCAGGTCAGCGAGTTGATGATGACGGTCTCGTCGCGGGCCGGGCCGACGCCGATGACCGACATCGGGGCGCCGGAGATCTCCTCGACGTACTTCACGTACGCCTGAGCATTGGCCGGGAGGTCGGCGAACGACCGCGCGCCCGAGATGTCTTCCTTCCAGCCCGGCAGCATCTCGAAGATGGGCTTGGCGTGGTGGAAGTCGGACTGGTTGACGGGCATCTCGTCATGGCGGACACCGTCGACGTCGTACGCCACGCACACCGGGATCTCCTCGAGTCCGTCGAGCACGTCGAGCTTGGTCAGGACGAAGTCGGTGACGCCGTTGACGCGGGCGGCGTAGCGGGCGATGACCGCGTCGTACCAACCACAGCGGCGAGGGCGTCCGGTGGTCGTGCCGAACTCGTGGCCGTTGTCACGCAGGTAGTCGCCCGATGCGTCGAAGAGCTCGGTCGGGAACGGCCCCTCGCCCACGCGGGTGGTGTAGGCCTTCACGATCGCGACGACGCGGTCGATCCGGGTCGGCGGAATCCCGGAGCCGGTGCAGGCGCCGCCCGAGGTGGCGTTGGAGGAGGTCACGAAGGGGTAGGTGCCGTGGTCGACGTCGAGCAGGGTCGCCTGGCCGCCCTCGAGAAGCACGGTCTCGCCCCGGTCGAGCGCCTGGTTGAGCAGCAGGCCGGTGTCGCAGACCATCGGCGCGATCCGGTCCGCGTAGGACAGCAGATCCTCGACGACCGCGTCGACGGTGAAGCCACGACGGTTGTAGACCTTCGAGAGCAGCTGGTTCTTCAGCTCCAGGGCGCCCTCGACCTTGCCGCGCAGGATCGACTCGTCGAAGAGGTCCTGGACGCGGATGCCGATGCGGTTGACCTTGTCGGCGTAGGTCGGGCCGATCCCGCGGCCGGTGGTGCCGATCTTGCGCGAGCCGAGGAAGCGCTCGGTGACCTTGTCGAGCTGGCGGTTGTAGTCGGCGATGACGTGGGCGCTGGCGGACAGCTTCAGCTTGGAGATGTCGACGCCGCGCGCCTCCAGACCGGTCAGCTCCTCGAAGAGGACCGCGAGGTCGACGACCACGCCGTTGCCGATCACCGGCGTCACGCCGGCGGTCAGGATGCCGCTGGGCAGCAGGTGGAGGGCGTACTTCTCGCTCTGCCCGTCTTCCTGGCGAATGACGACGGTGTGGCCGGCGTTGTTGCCGCCGTTGAACTTGACGACGTAGTCGACGTGCTCACCGAGCAGGTCGGTCGCCTTGCCCTTGCCTTCGTCGCCCCATTGGGCACCGATGATCGTGATCGCGGGCATGTGTGTCGCTCCTTCGCTCCGGACGGAGTCCCTCCGGGCGTGCCCGGCTGCTCAACGCACCAATATCTCGTGTGTGTTGGATCCATCTACAAATGCAAAAAACCCTGGCAAGACCAGGGCTCTTGCGACCACACGCTAGCAAATTCAGGCGCGTACGTCACAGCCAGGCTCGCCGGGCGGCCTCCACACCCGCCTCGAACCGTGAGGTCGCACCGAGCTCCTCGAGCAGTTCGGCGACCCGTCGCCGGACCGTACGCAGCGAGACCCCCAGCCTCCGGGCGATCTGCTCGTCCTGGGCTCCGCTGGCCAGCTCGGCGAGCAAGAGGCGGCGCTCGGCGCTCGGCAGGTCCTCGAGCTCGGCCGCCGGGAGGGCGCGGCGCCACAGCTCCTCGAAGTAGCTGGTCACCACCTCGACGATGCCCCGCTGGCGTACGTTGATCATCGGCTGCTCCACCGGGCCGAGCGGGTCGGGGAACATCGCGTGCGTGCTGCCGACCACCATCAGGTGGGTGCCGACGCGCGGCAGGATTCGGACCTCCTCACCGATTTCGATCCGCATCCGCAGCACGTCGGGCGCCTGCTTCAGGGCTGCCACCGGGTAGATCCCACGACACCGGCGACCCGACTTGATCGTGGACTCGATGACCGAGATGAACCGCATCTCCGAGGGGTGGACGGTCACCGCCGGGCGCAGCCACATCATGTCGCCCGAGGTGGTCGAGACCAGCCGCTCGAAGGTCTCCGGCGTGAACTCGGTCGCGATCACCTCGCCCTCGATCGGGTGCTCCTCGCCGATCTGGGCCGGAAGCCGCGCGGCGGTGCCTGCGACGTACGGGACCGACTGGGAGATCTTCAGCAGATGGTCGTGGGCGTCCTGGGCCCTGGTCGCGGCCCGCTCCAGCATGTGGGCGACCACCGCTGTCGGGCTGAGCACGGTCAACGTCTCACCGCAGCTGATGACTCCGCTCTCGACCAGGGGCGCGGCCTCCTCCTTCAGCTCCTCCTCGGAGGTGGACAGCGTCGCCGCCACCACCATGCACGGCCACCCGGTGAGCGGAAGGAGGCGGCTGTAGAGCTGCGCCGCGCCCGGGTCGAACCCGAGCGCGGTCATCAACGTCTCCGACCGGCCGCTCTCCATACCCGGCACTTTAGTCTCACCAACCGCTGGTCGAGCCCCGCGAGCGCCAGCGAGCGGGTGTCGAGACCAACACAGTCGCGTACGAGCCGTGTTGGTCTCGACACGGATTCGCTCGTTCCTCGCGAATCCGGCTCGACCAGCGAGAGGCCGGTCAGGCCTCCGGCTTGAGCAGCGGGAAGAGGATCGTTTCGCGGATCCCGGCACCGGTGAAGAGCATGATCGCCCGGTCCAGGCCGAGCCCGAGACCACCCATCGGCGGGGCGCCGTACTCCAGCGCCCGCAGGAAGTCCTCGTCGAGCTGCATCGCCTCGGGGTCACCGCCGGCGGCGAGGAGGGACTGGGCGGTGAGGACCTCGCGCTGCACGACCGGGTCGATCAGCTCGGTGAACCCGGTGCCGCGCTCGACACCGCCGATGATCAGGTCCCAGGCGAGGACCTTGCCCGGCTCCTCGTCGTTGATCCGCGCCAGCGGCTGGGCGATCGCCGGGAAGTCGCACAGGAAGGTCGGCTGGATCAGGTGGGGCTCCACCAGCTCGCCGCACAGCTCCATGACGATCTTGGCCGCGTCCCAGGCCGGGTCGAGCTCGACGTCGTGCTTGTCGGCGAGCGCCTTGAGCGTGTCGACGTCGGTGTCGGGGGTGACCTCGACACCGACGGCCTCGGAGACGCCCTCGTAGACCGGCAGCCACTTCCACTCGCCGTCGAGGTCGATGACGCCGGCGTCCGTCTCCACCTGGCGCGAGCCCACCGCGTCGGCGGCGGCGAGGTACATCTGCCGCATCTCCTCGGCGATCGTGAACTGGTCGCCGTAGGCCTGGTAGGCCTCGATCATCGTGAACTCGGGGCTGTGCGTGGAGTCGACGCCCTCGTTGCGGAAGATCCGGCCGATCTCGTAGACCTTGTCGACGCCGCCGACGACCGCCTTCTTGAGGTTGAGCTCGAGCGCGATGCGCAGGGTCATCGGCTGGTCGAACGCGTTCATGTGGGTGTTGAACGGCCGCGCGTGCGCACCACCGTGGATGAGCTGCAGGACCGGCGTCTCGACCTCGAGGTAGCCGTCGTCCTCGAGACGGCGGCGGATCGCCTGGGTGATCTTCGCGCGCGTACGCACCATGTCGCGCGCCTCCTGGCGCACGATCAGGTCGGCGTAACGCTGCCGGACCCGGGCCTCCTCGGAGAGGTCCTTGTGGAGCACCGGCAGCGGCCGTAGCGCCTTGGACGCCATCTCCCAGCTCGAAGCCATGATGGAGAGCTCGCCGCGCCGCGAGGAGATCACCCGGCCGGTCACGGCGACGTGGTCACCGAGGTCGACCAGGCTCTTCCACTCCGCGAGCGACTCCTCCCCCACCTCGGCGAGCGAGAGCATCACCTGGAGCCGGGTGCCGATGCCCTCCTGCAGCGTCGCGAACGCGAGCTTGCCGGTGTTGCGGACGAACATGACCCGACCGGCAACGGTGACCACGTCCTGGGTCTCCTCGCCGGCCTCGAGCTTGTCCTCGTAGGCCTCGCGCACCTCGGCGAGCGTGTGCGTGCGGCCGACCCCGATGGCGTACGCCTTCTTGCCCTCGGCCAGCAGGCGCTCGCGCTTCTCGCGCCGAACGATCATCTGCTCGTTCAGGTCAGGCCCATCACTGGGCTCAGCGGGCGCGTTGGTCGTCTGCTCAGTCACGGGTCAAGGCTAGGCGAAATCGCTGGTCCGACGCGATTCGGTATTCACCCCAGAAGCGTGTCGTACGCCGTCGGGCTGCTGTCGCGCAGGAACTCGCTGCAGCGCTCCCACTCCTCGGTCTCGCCGATCGCCTTGGCCTGCTCGGCGAGCAGGGCGAGGCTGGTCAGGAAGCCGCGGTTGGGCTCGTGCTCCCACGGCACCGGGCCGTGGCCCTTCCAGCCGTTGCGGCGCAGCATGTCGAGCGAGCGGTGGTAGCCGACGCGGGCGTAGGCGTAGATGGTCACGTCCTCCGCGCCGGCCTCCTTGGCGGCCGTGGCGAGAGCGGCCCAGGCAGAGGGCGAGGCCGGGTGGCGGCGTACGACCTCGGCGGGGTCGGTGCCGGCGGCGAGCTCGTCGGTCGCGGGGTCGGCGGGGAGGTGGGTCGGCGGCGGTCCGGCCATCAGGTCCTGGTGGGTCATACGCACCATTGTGCCCGCAGCCACCGACCGTCTTTCCCCGGGCAGACCGATCAGGGAGATGTCGGCGCGCGGGTGTTGACTGTGGCCATGACCCAGCCCGTGACGCAGACGACCTCAGCGCAGACGACCGAGCGCCCGTGGCGGGCGCTGTTCGCGCTGTGCATCGGCTTCTTCATGCTGCTGGTCGACATGACGATCGTGACCGTCGCGACGCCGGACATCATGGCCGAGCTCGACGCGAGCGCCAACGCGGTGCTGTGGGTGACCAGCGCCTATCTGCTGGCCTACGCCGTGCCGGTCCTGATCATGGGCAGGCTCGGTGACCGCTTCGGGCCCAAGTGGGTCTACATCGCCGGCCTGGCGGTCTTCACGGCCTCGTCGCTGTGGTGCGGGCTCGCCGGCAGCATCGAGTCGCTGGTGGCCGCCCGGGCGGTGCAGGGTCTCGGCGCGGCGATGATGACGCCGCAGACGATGGCGACCATCACCCGGATCTTCCCGGCCGAGCGGCGTGGCTCCGCGATGGCGCTGTGGGGCGCGACGGCGGGCATCGCGACGCTCGTCGGCCCGCTCGCGGGCGGGGCGCTGGTCGCGATCGGCGGCTGGGAGTGGATCTTCTTCGTCAACGTGCCGATCGGCATCATCGCGATCGTCCTCAACTGGCTGATGGTTCCCGCGCTGGAGACCCACGCGCACGTCTTCGACTGGCTCGGCGTGGCGCTCAGCGGCGTCGGGATGTTCTGCGTGGTCTTCGGCCTGCAGAACGGCGAGCAGCGCGGCTGGGACGCCGTCACCTGGGCGCTCGTCGCCGGCGGCGTCGCGATCATGGCGCTCTTCGTCTGGTGGCAGGCGCACAACCGCAAGGAGCCGTTGGTGCCGCTGTCCATCTTCACCGACCGCAACTTCTCCGTCTCCAGCCTGGCGATCTCCTGCATGGGCTTCGCGGCCGTCGCGCAGGGCTTCCCGCTGATGCTCTACGCCCAGCTCGTTCGCGGCTACACCGCGCTCGAGGCGTCGCTGCTGATGGTCCCGATGGCGCTGGTCTCCCTCCTCGCCGCGCCGCTGGTCGGCCGGCTGAGCGACAGGATGCATCCGCGGCTGCTGACCGGCGTCGCCTTCTTCCTCTGCTCCGTCTCGCTCTTCTGGCTCGCGGTGCCGATGACCGTCGACTCCCAGCTGTGGCAGCTGCTGGTGCCGATGGCCGTCTTCGGCCTCGGCTCGGCCGCCGTGTGGGCGCCCCTCGCGGCGACCGCCACCCGCAACGTGCCGATGCGGCTGGCCGGCGCGGGCGCCGGGGTCTACAACGCCACCCGGCTGGTCGGGTCGGTGATCGGCTCCGCCGCGGTCGCCGTGCTCATCGACCTCCGCCTCAACGCCCACGGCCTCGGCGGATCGCTGGCGGGCGGCCACGAGACCGCGGCGGGCTCCTCGGTCCCGCCCGCAGTGGCTACGGAGTTCGCCGAGGCGATGTCCGAGGTGATGCTGCTGCCGGCGGTCGCGCTGGCGGTCGGCTTCGTGGCGGTGCTCTTCTTCACCACGCCGCGTCACATGGTGAAGCCGTCAGCCTAAGGCGACGGAGAGCGGCAGCCCGCGGCACGGGATCATGTCGCGGGCAGTGGTGAGCGGGGCGCCGGTGGCCAGCTGCGGGTCGGCGGAGACGATTGCCTTGCCGTGGCCGTTGACCAGCGTCGCGCCGGCCTCACGCAGCCCCGGCAGCAGCATCGTCTCGAGCGTCTCGACCAGGGTGTCGGCTCCCGCGACGCCGACCATGCGGCCCCCGGCATAGACGGGCATCGTCGTGGTCATGACGTACTCGTCGGTGCAGACGAAGTCGACGTACGGCCCGACGAGGGTCAGCTCGCCCGTGCGCTCCGGGGAGCGATACCAGGGCTGGCGGGTGTAGTCGATCGCCTCGCCGGTGCCCGGCGCATCGGCGTCGCCGAGGAAGTCACGCTCCTCGCCCTGCCACCAGACGAGGTAGAGCCGGCGGTCGCTCAGCACGCCCGGGGCCACGACGAAGCCACCACCGATGAGGTTGGGGTTGCGCAGGAACTCCAGCGAGCCGGGCTCGAGCCGCTCCCGCAGGGATGCGGTGGTGACCGGGCCGGCCTCGAAGAGGGCGGCCACCTCGCTGCGTACGCGCTCGAGCTCGGTCACGATCGGCCCGAAATGCTGCTCGACCTGAGCCACACAGTCGAGGGGAGTCATCGTGTTAGTCATCGTCGCACCGCCTCATGGATCTCGGCCAAGCGTTCAAGGGAGTGGGCGACGTGCTCGCGTACGCTCTCCCGTGCCCTGACAGCATCTCCTGCTGCGAGGGCTTCGACAAGCTCCTGATGGCGGGTCGCCGTGGCCTCCCGGAAGCCCGGCTCGTTGAGCGGGATCCGGAGCAGCGCGCCGAAGTCGGCCTCCTGGCGCACCACCTCGCGGGTCATCCGGGCCGACTGGGTCAACGCGGCCACCGACAGGTAGAGCTCGCTGTCGGCGCTGCGCCAGCGGGCCACGTCGCTGACGTTGAGCGGGATCAGCAGGTCGCGCAGGTCCTCGACCTCGTCAGGGTCCGTACGCTCCGCCGCGATCTCCGCACAACCGGTGAGCACCACCAGGTAGACCGTGGCCCGGTCACGCAGCTCGACCCGCGACATCGAGGTGAGCCGGTCCTCGACGAGGTCGCCGCTCTCGGGGGCACGTACGAACGAGCCACCGCCCCGCCCCCGTGTCGTCACCACCAGTCCCTTGGCGCGCAGTGCGACCAATGCCTCCCGTGCGGTGACCGTCGCGACGCCGAGCATCTGGGCCAGTTCCGGCTCGCTGGGGAGCCGCTCGCCGTGTGCGAGTACGCCGGAGCGGATCGCCTCCGCGAGCCGGTTCTCGACGCGCGCTGCCCGGCCTTCGTCGCCGATCGGGGCGAAGATTGCCGCGCGAGCTCGGGAGGTCATCACACGCACACCGAAATCCTAATGTATGGATCTAGATGATTCGGCCCTCAGATCTGTTCGAATCTGTTCGAATGCACACAGGAACTTCATGAATTTCGTCTTAACCATCTGGATCCATGGGCGTTTCTATGCCTAACCTGTGCGCACGGCTGGCGCACACTGGTGTCGGTCACCCAAGATCGTCGGATGTCCAGGGCTTGTGGGGGGCGCTGGGCATCCGACTCCTTGGTTTTGGGGCGCCTGTGCGATGGATGCCGACCGAGTTACCTCGGTGAGCGTCGCGTCGCCACTCGAGACGCAGCCGGAAAACGCAACAGGGCGGGGAGAGCCTCTCGGCTCTCCCCGCCCTGTTTCTCGGCGTGTGTCGGCTAGAACACCGCGGCCACGGCGCTGGTCAGCGCGTCACCGATGTTCTCCAGCAGGCCACCCTCGTCCTCCTCGGCGGGAGCGTCCTCGGTCGCCTCGTCAGCAGGCTCCTCGGTCGTCGGCCGCGCGGCCGGGGTCTCCGACTCGCTCGGCGTCGCCTCGGGCTCCGCCGGCTCCTCAGCAGGAGCCTCAGCGGTGTCCTCGCCGCCCGGGAGGATGTCATCCAGACCCGGCAGCAGCGGCGAGTTCTCCTCGGTCGGCTGCTCCTCGGCAGGAGCGTCCTCGGCCGGGGCCTCCGGCGACGCCGGCTTGTCGGCCGGAGCGTCGGACTTGTCCTCGCCCGGCGTGTTCGAGCGGAGCGCGGTGTTGCCGTTGAGCTCCCTGGCCTCGCTACCGTCCGAGTTCACCGTGAGCGTCCGGCTGGCAGCCGACTCGTTGCCGTCACCGTCGATCGCCGTCACCGTGACCCTGGTCGTGTCCCACAGCAGGACACAGGTCGCCTGGAACGTGGTCTCACCGGTGACCGTGCCACCGAAGCACAGTCCACCGTTGACGCTGATCCGGTAGTCGATCTCCGCGGCCGGCGTGACGCCGTCCTCGTCCACCGACGGATTCCAGGTCAGGGTGAAGCCGAGCGGACCCTCGGCGCTCGCGTCGAGGCCGGTCGGGACCGTCGGCGCGATCTTCGTGGTCGTGCCCGAGACCCCGGCGGAGCGTGCGGACTCATTGCCGGCGCCGTCGACGGCCTGCACGGAGTAGGTGTACTCGGTGCCGGCCTTCAGACCGGTGTCCTCGTACGACGTCCCGTTGACGGGGCCGACGAGGTCGCCGTTGCGGTAGAGGTTGTAGGAGACGTCGCCGACGCCGTTCTCGTTGTCGTCGGAGTCGGACCAGCTCACGTTGAGCGTGCTGTCGCTCGGGTCGCCCTCTTCGACGGTCAGGTCCGCAGGCACCTCAGGCGCCGTGACGTCCATGACGCACTCGACGTCGTTGCTGTCCTCGGACTCGTTGCCGGCCTTGTCGGTCGCAGTGACCCAGAACCGGTAGGTCTCCCCGGCCCGAAGGTCGTTGAAGGTCGCGGAGGTCCGGTCGGTGTCACCCGGGTTGCCGGCGTTGGGACGCGACGTCACCGTGTAGTGGGAGATCCCGCTCTTGTCCTGCGCCTCGGACCAGTCGATGGTCACGGCGGTGTTGCTCAGGACCCTGCAGCCGGCGATCGTCACCGGGTCGGGAGCGGTCTCGTCTTCCTCGCCCGGCTCCTCGCCGTCGTCACACTGCGGCAGCCACGGGAACAGCTCACACTCGGTGGGCTCCTCCGTCGGCGGAGTCGTGGGCGGAGTCGTCGGCGGCGTGGTCGGCGGAGTCGGCTCCTGGCACTGGGTCAGGTCCGGGCGGATCTCGCAGATGTCCACACCGGCGCCCGGCGGACGAGTGTCCTCGCAGGCGCTGGGGTCGAGCTCACAGGTGGGCGTGCTGCCCGACGGGACGTTGCCCGCGGGGATGAAGGTCACACCGGTGTTCGCAGCCGGGACGATGTCGTCGTCGACGACCTCCGGCTCGTCGGAGTCCTTCTCCGACGGCTTGTCGTCGGGCTCGAGAGTGTCCGGATCACTGGGGAGCGAAGACTCCCCGGTGGTCGGATCCTCCTTCGGCGAGCTCTGTGGATCGCTGTTCACGGTGCACGAGAACAAGACGAGTAGCAGGATCAGAATGATCGCGCCTATGACGATTCCGCCGATTGTGCGGTTTCGCGCAGTGGTTTCCATACCGAGGATGTCCCTCCCAAGATCAACGCCAAAGGGACGGTCCGACCTTGTTACCCGAGGGTCGCCGTCCAGCTAGGGCATTGAATCGCTTTACCAATGACCGGCACAACGACATAAGCCCGAGTTTGCTATGCCGTGTGCCACAACGTTTTCCGAACCGGGACCATTGGCCCATCCCCGGCGTGTCGCTCAGCCGATGGAATTGCCCGCAGAACCGAGATGCTGGGCACCCTCGACGACCCGAGTGGCCATACCGGCCTCAGCGAGCTTGCCCCACGCGCGAGGATCGTACGCCTTCTTGTTTCCGACCTCGCCGTCGACCTTCAGAACGCCGTCGTAGTTGGCGAGCATGTGGCCGGCGACCGCGCGGGTGTAGGCGTACTGGGTGTCGGTGTCGATGTTCATCTTGACCACGCCGTAGGAGACCGCCTCGGCGATCTCCTCGGCGCTCGAGCCGGACCCGCCGTGGAAGACGAGGTCGAACGGCTTTGCACCGGCCGGGAGGCCGAGCTTGGCGACGACGGCGTCCTGGGCGTCACGCAGGATCGCAGGACGGAGCTTGACGTTGCCCGGCTTGTAGACGCCGTGCACGTTGCCGAAGGTGAGCGCGGTCAGGTAGCCCTCGACGCCCAGCGCGTCGGCGGTCGCGATCGCGTCCTCGGGGGTCGAGTAGAGCTTGTCGTCGATCGCTCCGACGATGCCGTCCTCCTCGCCACCGACGACGCCGACCTCGATCTCGAGCACGATGTGGGCGGCCTTGGCCTTTGCCAGCAGCTCCTCGGCGATCTGCAGGTTCTCGGCCAGCGGCACCGCGGACCCGTCCCACATGTGGCTCTGGAACAGCGGCGCCTCACCGCGCTGGACGCGCTCGGCGGAGAGTTCGAGGAGGGGACGTACGAAGCCGTCGAGCTTGTCCTTGGGGCAGTGGTCGGTGTGGAGCGCGATATTGACGTCGTAGGACTTGGCGACCTCGGTCGCGTACGCGGCGAAGGCCACCGAGCCGGTCACCATGTTCTTGACCGTGGGGCCGGAGAGGTACTCCGCGCCGCCGGTGGAGATCTGGATGATGCCGTCCGAGCCGGCCTCCGCGAAGCCGGCCAGTGCCGCGTTGAGCGTCTGCGACGAGGAGACGTTGATCGCGGGGAAGGCGAAACCCTTCTCCTTCGCGGTCGCGAGCATCTCGGCGTACTTCTCGGGGGTGGCGATGGGCATCTGGAGGTTCTCCTTGAGATCCGTTGTCGACCGGTGCGCTGGTGGCCAGCGTAATGCGCCCCCGACCACCCGTTGCCAACGCTCGGAGTTGGATCGATCAAGCAGGACAACCGATCTGCCGCGAGATCCGTATCCACAGGTGAGACTGATCTTGGAGGCAACATGGACTGGCAGGAAACCCTGGAACGGGCGATCCCCCAACCCCCGCCCACGCACCCCGACCCGGCCTCGCTGCTGGCCGACGGGAAGAAGCTCGTACGCCGCCGGCGGCTCGCCGTGGTCGCCGGCACCGCCGCCGCGGTGGCCGCGGTGGTCGGGATCGGCGCGATCGTCGTTCCCTCGCGCGACAGCGCCACCCCGAACCCGCCGATCGCGACCCAGTCGACGGCCGAGGACGAGTGGCCGCCCGAGGCTGACATCCCGTTGAGCGACCTCGCGCCCGTCGCGTACGACCACGGCACCGGCGAGGTGACCCTCTATCGAGGCTGGAAGGAGACCGACCAGGTCGGTCCGCTCGATTCCGGGAACGCGCTGGCGGTCGCGGCGACCAAGGGCAACAGAACCGTGTACGCGCACTTCATGAACCCGACCGAGATCTCCTACACCGATGCCTCCCGCACGAGCGCCACGAGCTTCCGCGCCTGGGTCGACGACGTGCGAGCCCATCACCTGAGTGCCACCTGGAACGCAGGTGGGAAGCTCCGCGTGAAGCAGAACGGCTGGGAGATCGTCCGCGAGATTCCCAACCCGCTCGGCTACGCGGCACCCTGGGACTCGGTCGGCGCAGTCGTCGAACGGGAGGGCGTCGAGCAGTGGATCCTCTACAGCGGCAACCGTCCGAAAGATGGCGGTGAGTCGAGCGGGCTGGACGCGGTCTATGCCATCCCCGGCCAGACCATCGAGGAATGGCTGGCCGTCCAGGTCGCGACAGACCGCAAGGACTACCGTCCCGGCAACGTCGATTTCAGCATCGAACCGACCGAGGCGGTCGAGTTCGGATCAGGCTCCGAGGTCGTCTCCAGCGAGGACCGGGTGAAGATCGTCGAGCAGGTCGCCGACCCGGACATCGGTCACTCGTTCGCCACGGGGACATCGCGAACCGCGGCCGCGCGGATCACGGTCGGCAGCAAGGAGCGATACGTGCTGGTCCGCGAGAAGGACGGCGTCACGCAGGCCTACTCCTTCTCCGTGCTCCCGGCGCCGCGAGCAGAGGACCGCAGACCGCTCACCCTCGACGAGTTCGCGGAAATGGTCGACCGTCGCATGACTCCCGGATCGGGGCTTTGGTGATGAGCGCGCACGACGAGGCCTTCACCGCGTTCGTCGCGGCCAGGCGGCCGCACCTCGTGCGGCTGGCGTACGCGCTGTGCGGCGACTGGCACCGGGCGGACGACCTGGTGCAGACGTCGCTGCTGAAGCTGTACGCCTCGTGGCGCCGGGTCGAGTCGGGGTCGGAGGAGGCGTACGTCCGGACGATCCTGGTCCGCGCCCACATCGACCAGACCCGGCGGCCGTGGTGGAAGCGGGAGCGGTCGGGCGACCTGCCGGAACGGCCCGGTCCCGCGGACCAGGTCGAGGAGCGGTCCGAGCTGTTCGCGGCGCTCCAGGCGCTGCCGGAGATGCAGCGCAAGGTGGTCGTCCTGCGTCACTGGCTGCAGCTGTCGGTCGCCGAGACCGCGCGCGAGCTGCGGATCAGCGAGGGCACGGTCAAGAGCCACTCCTCGCGCGGCCTCGCCGCGCTGCGTACCTCCCTGGAGTGGGGGGACGCCTCCCGGACCTGACCGACCAGCAGGAGACGGAGCAAGAACGGTCGGGCGGGCATGCCCCTGACGCGCCTAGCGTCGGGGGCATGCCCAAAGTCACCTACTTCACCGCGACGTCCCTGGACGGCTACATCGCCGATGAGAACAGCTCGCTGGACTGGCTCTTCGAGACGCCGCACGGCGACGACGAGAGCTCATGGGAGCGGCTGATGGCGGAGTCGGCGGCGCTGGTGATGGGCGGTACGACGTACCGCTGGATGATCGACCACGATCCGGAGATGCTGACCGGCCCAGAGAAGTGGCGGGAGTACTACGACGAGCGGCCGGTGTGGGTGTTCACGCACGCGACCGACCTCCCGGAGGTCCAGGGCACGCAGGTCCGCTTCGTGCAGGGCGAGGTGAAGCCCGTCTACGACGAGATCGCGGCCGCCGTCGACGGCGGGATCTGGCTCGTGGGTGGTGGGGACCTGGTCGGCCAGTTCGACGACGCCGGTCTGCTCGACGAGGTCGTCGCCGGGATCTGCCCGGTCACCCTCGGCGCCGGGGCGCCACTGCTCCCCCGCCGCATCACCAGCAAGCGGATGAGCGTCATCGACGTCCTGCGGACCGGCGAGCAGGTGCAGATCCGCTACCGGATCGAGAGGCGCTGAAAGCCCCCGCTGCCGCCCGGCCCCGAGGCCACGCACCCACGAAAGTGGGGCACATCCGGGCGACCCGGGAGTTAACTTTAGCGGATCCATTTCTCGTGGGTGACACCGGGTCGTAACCGGGTTACAACCCGCCGTCAACCGCGCCAGGCCTGCTCGGAGGAGAGGTCGGCGTGCTGGACGACCCAGGAGTGCATCGCGATCGCCGCCGCGGCGGAGGCGTTGATCGACCGCGTCGAGCCGAACTGGGCGATCGAGAAGGTGCCGTCGACGCTCTCGCGAGCCTGCTCGGACAGACCCGGGCCCTCCTGCCCGAACAGGAAGCAGACCGACTTCGGCAGCTCCATGGTCTCCAGGTGGAGCGAGCCCGGCAGGTTGTCGATGCCGAGGAGGCGTACGTCTCGTTCATGGAGGTACGCCGCGAGCGCGGGCACGTCGGGGTGGTGATGGACGTGCTGGTAGCGGTCGGTGACCATCGCGCCGCGGCGGTTCCAGCGGCGGTTGCCGACGATGTGCACCTCGGCGGCCAGGAAGGCGTTGGCAGTGCGGACGATGGTGCCGATGTTGAAGTCGTGCTGCCAGTTCTCGATGGCGACGTGGAAGCCGTGGCGGCGCTGGTCGAGGTCGGCGACGATCGCCTCGAGCGTCCAGTAGCGGTAGCGGTCGACCACGTTGCGGCGGTCGCCGTTGGCCAACAGCTCCGGATCCCAGTGCTCCCCCTCGGGCCATTCACCCGGCCACGGGCCCAGTCCGACCTCCGGCTGCCCGTGGGGCATCGGGTCGTAGGGCGCTCTGGAATCAGCCTCGGACGGTCGTGTCTCGTTCATCGACGAGTCAGAATATTCGACAACAAGAGTTGTTACCTATGGGTACCGTAGGGGCCGTGACAGGTGCGGGGAATTTTGCGCCGATGTTGGCCGGTTTGGAATGGATGAGTCCGGACTTTCTGCTGGCCACTTTCGGCGAGCCGCTCTTCTGGATCAGCCTGATCATCATCTTCATCGAGTGCGGTCTCTTCTTCCCGTTCCTCCCCGGTGACAGCCTGCTGATCGCGCTCGGAATCTTCATCGCGACCGGCAAGATCGACATCTTTCCCGGGCCACCCGGCGTCGAGATCGTCATCGCGATGCTCTTCTTCGTCGCCGCGGCGTTCGCCGGCAACGTGACCGGCTATGAGATCGGCCGAAAGATCGGTCCGCGGCTCTATGAACGCGACGGCCGGTTCATCAAAAAGAGGCATTTCGACCAGACCCGTGAGTTCTTCGACAAGCACGGCAACAAGGCGTTGGTGATCGGCCGGTTCATCGCTTTCGTACGCACCTATGTCACCGTCGTCGCTGGAGTCACCCACATGGACCGGCGACGGTTCTACTTCTGGAGCCTCGTCGGCGGCGTGCTGTGGGTGCTCGCGGTGACGCTGTTCGGATTCTTCGTCGGATCCCGCTGGCCCTGGCTGGCCGACAACATCGACTACCTGATCCTGCTGCTCTTCGCGCTCGCGTTCCTGCCCGCGATGGTGGAGTGGTGGCGCCGGCGGCGTACGGCCTCCCGGCTCGCCGGGGACCTCGACCACGACGGTCACGCGGACCGCGACATCTTGGGGTTGGCCGTCCGACCTCGCACACCGGCGGACGACGCCGACCACCGGGCCGACCACTAACGCCTCAGACGCCCTCGGGCAAGTCGCTCCAGGGCTTCCTCGATCACCTCGCGCTGCTTGGTGAAGGTCCACCTGACCAGCTGCTTCCCGGCATCGGTGTCGTAGAACCCCTGCAACGGGATGGCCACGACGCCGGCCCGCTCGGGCAGCGCGCGGCAGAACTCGAGCCCGTCGTTCCAGCCGAGGTCGGTGATGTCGGAGACGGCGAAGTAGGTGCCCTCCGGGATCGTCACGTCCAGGCCGATCTGCTTAAGCCCGTCGCACAGCAGGTCGCGCCGCCCCTGCAGGTCGAGGGCGAGCTCCTTGGGCCAGTGGTCGAGATGCTCGAGCGCGTACGCGGCAGCCGGCTGCAGCGGGGCACCGGAGGTGAACGTCAGCCACTGCTTGGCGCCCAGAAGCGCCTGGACCAGGTGCTCGGGGCCGGTCGCCCAGCCGACCTTCCAGCCGGTGAAGGAGTAGGACTTGCCGATGCTCGACAGGGTCAGGGTGCGCTCGCGCATCCCGGGGAGCGTGGCGATCGGGACGTGCTCCACGTCGTCGAAGGTCAGGTGCTCGTAGACCTCGTCGGAGACCACCGTCAGGTCGTGCTCGACCGCGAAGGCGGCGACCGTCTCCAGCTCCTCACGGGTGAGCACCGTGCCGGTCGGGTTGTGCGGGGAGTTGAGCAGCAGCACCTTGGTCTTCGAAGAGACGGCGGCCTCGAGCGCCTCGCGCGGCAGTCTGCCGCCCGCCGCGGACGCGTCCAGGCTCAGCGTCACCGGGCGACGTACGCCGCCAGCGAACTGCACCATGGCCGGGTAGCTGTCGTAGTAGGGCTCGACGAGGATCACCTCGTCGCCCGGGTCGACCAGGGCGAGGATCGCCGCCGCGATGCCCTCGGTGGCGCCGGTGGTCACCGCGACCTCGCGTGCCGGGTCGAAGGTGAGGTCGTAGTGGCGTTCCTGGTGGGCCGCGACCGCCTCGCGCAGCGCCGGGATGCCGGGGCCGGGGGCGTACTGGTTCCGTCCACCTTCGAGCGCAGCGACGGCTTCCTTGATGATCTCGTCTGGGCCGTCCACGTCGGGGAAGCCCTGGCCGAGGTTGACCGCGCCGGTGGCGGCGGCCAGGGCGGACATCTCGGAGAAGATCGTCGGCGGGATGCCGTGGAGTCGTCGCGCGGTCATAAGACTTAGGCTAGGGGCCGTGACAACCGACGCTGCCCTTGCTGCCGACATCGACGCCACCTGCCGCCTGCACGGGGAGTTCACGCTCCGCTCGGGGCAGGTCAGCGACACGTACTTCGACAAGTACCTCTTCGAGGCGAACCCGGCTCTGCTGGACCGCGTCGCAGCACGGATGGTCGAGCTGCTCCCGGAGGGGACCGAGCTGCTCGGCGGCCTCGAGCTCGGCGGCATCCCGATCGTGACCATGGTGTCGGCCAAGACCGGCATCCCGGCGATCTTCATCCGGAAGAAGGCCAAGGAGTACGGCACCGCCAAGCTCGCCGAGGGTCCCTCCTTCGACGGGAAGCGCGTGACCCTGATCGAGGACGTGATCACCAGTGGCGGGGCGGTGCGGGATGCCGTCAACGCGCTCCGTCCGCTTGGTGCGGTCGTGGACACTGTGGTGTGTGCGATCGACCGGTCGCCCGAGCCCGGCGAGTCCCTTCGTGACGTCGAGCTGGAGATCCGGTCGGTGCTGACCCGGGCCGACCTGGACGCGGTCAACGCGGCCTCCTAGGGGATCCACAACTCAGGTCGCTAGGCTTCGCCCGCCCCGGCCCACCCACACACTTCGAAGAGAGCATCATGATCCTCACCGCCACCCAGCCCGAGGAGCTCACCGGCGTCGCCGGCTGGGCGGTCGACCTGATGGACAAACTCGGCCCGGTGGGTGCGGGGCTCGGTATCGCGCTGGAGAACCTCTTCCCGCCGCTGCCCTCGGAGATCATCCTGCCGCTGGCCGGGTTCACCGCCGCGCAGGGACGCTTCACGATCGCCGAGGCGCTGATCTGGACCACGCTCGGCTCGGTCGTCGGCGCGCTCGTGCTCTACCTGATCGGTGCTGCCATCGGCCGTGAGCGGGTCTACTGGATCGGCGAGAAGCTGCCGCTGGTCAAGACCTCCGACCTGGAGAAGACCGAGGCGTTCTTCGAGAAGTACGGCGCCTGGACGGTCTTCTTCGGCCGCTTCATCCCGATCTTCCGATCGCTGATCTCGGTGCCCGCCGGGGTCACCCGGATGCCGATCTGGAAGTTCCTGCTCCTCACCACCGTCGGCTCGGCGATCTGGAACACCATCTTCGTCGTCGCCGGCTACCAGCTGGGCGACAACTGGGAGAAGGTCGAGCCGATCGTCGGGCGCTTCCAGAACGTCGTCATCGTGGTCGTCGCCGTCGCCGTCGTGGCCTGGATCGGCCTGCGCATCTACAAGATCGTCCGCGGATCCGACAACGGAGCCAAGGACGACTCGCTCGTCTCCTAGGTCTAGAACTGCTGGTGGGTCGGCGGTGTCATACCCGGCGCCGCCGGCGGCTGCCAGGGGTCGGCGGGCTTCCGCCGGGCGAACCAGTTGCCTGCCCTGCCGACGTACAGCATCAGCAGCGCGGCGATGATCAGCGCGGGATAGAGCACCACGAAGAGCGAGAGCAGCGCGGCGATCGAGCCGACCACGGTGAGCAGGATCCGGGCCACGTTGGAGCGGAACAGCACCATGATCCCGAGCGGGATGGCGACCAGGCTGAGTACGCCGCAGACGGCGAACCAGATGATCATGAACAGCGTCACGCCCTTGTCCGAGGACGTCGGGTCGTTGTAGTCGGCGATCCCCGCGGGCACCATGAACACCGAGATCAGCAGCGCGATCACGGACCCCACGATCGTCATGACCGACGCCGCGACCACCGTCCCTGGGCGGGTGTCGGGATCGGGCTGCGGATAGTGAGGGCGAAGGTACGCCGGGGGCTGCTGACCCATCGCGTACTGACCGTAGACCGGGGGCGCCTGGCCCCATCCCTGGGGCTGCTGCGGCTGTGTCGGCTGCGGGGCGGCGTACGGCGTCGGGGGCGGCGGCTCCTGCCCCTGGAACGGCGGCTCGCCGCCATAGGGGTTGTCGAAGGAGCCGTACTGGTCAGACATGTCGCGGAGCCTATCCGGCCCGCAGGGTCAGCCGCGCTGCTTTACTGCCGCGGGCCTTCGCTTCGGCCACGGAACCAGGCCGCGACCTCGGGCCGCAGCAGGAACGAGAAGCTCGCGACCGCGGCGCCGAAGAGGACCACCGCCGGCGGGAAGGCGAGCGCGAAGAGGAGCAGCGAGAGCGCCGAGACGCCTGCGGAGATCATCAGCGCGACCCGGGCCCAGGAGTGGCGGCGGATCGCGAAGGCGGCGAACACGGCGGCGGCGACGCAGACGAGCGCCACCAGCACGGCCATGATCCAGACCGAGGCGACGATGACGTCGGTGGTGTAGAGCGCCGCCACCTCCCGCATGTTCGGGTCGCTCTCCGCCTGCTTGCGCACCTGCTCGAGGATCAGGTCGGGGTTGGCGGTCGCCGTCACCGCCGAGGCGAGCATCATCAGCGCGGTCAACCCGGAGCCGATCCAGGTGAGCACCGCCGCCGCCGTCACGGCGCCCGGACGGCGCTTGGGCGCTGCCTTGGCGGGCTGGGCGATCGCACCGGTCCACGGCGGCGGCTGCTGCTGTGAGAGCCGAGCCTGTCCGGAGGTCGAGCCGGCCGGGGAGGTCGGGGTGGTCGAAGCTGGGGTCTCCGGCGGGGCCGGCGCGACGTACGACTCCTGGTCGGGGTCGCCGCTGTCGAGCGCCTCCCGCTTCGTCGGCGAGACGCCGTCGAACCAGTCGCGGGTGGGCGACATCCACAGGAGTACGACAGCCACCGCGGACAGCGTGGACCAGAACCCTCCGCCGAACATGCCGGCGAAGAAGAGCGGCGCCGCGATGACGGTGAGCGCGAGCCGAGCCTGCTTGTTGCGCTGCAGCACGTGCCAGCCGAGGATCACTGCCGCTGCCGCCATGGCGCCGGTGACCAGCGCCATCACGTGCATCAGATCGAGGATGTTGTCGAGGCCGATCCCCGAGCCGGCGAGTGGCGGCTCGGCCAGCACCTCTTCCACCCGCTCCCGGGTGTCCAGGCTGCGCAGCCCGGAGATCTGGTCCCAGGCCGTCACCACGGTGAGCAGTGAGCCGAGCACGATGAGCCACCCGGCGAGGGTGGCCTGACCGGGGCGGGGAAGCTTCGTTTCAGACATGTCGGGAATCATTTTCTCATCCCTGCCAACCCCACCCGCCGCGAGGGCGACGTACGCGACTATTCGGCGCGGAGGCGGTCGAAGGCTTTCGGCGCGGTGAGGGCGGGAAGGGCCTCGGCGATCTCCTTCGCGCATGCGGCCGGGGTCGCGGTGGTGGAGTCGACGCGGAGGTCGTACGGGTGCGAGTAGACCAGGGTCTGCGACCGGGCGAGGCCGGCAGGACGGTCGCCGCGGGCGGCCTCCCGGCGTTCGAGCTCTTCGGGCGAGCACCAGACCTCGACGAGCGTGACGTCGTAGCCGTCGAGCACCTCGAGCAGATCCTCGAGCCGCCAGATCTCGCTGAGCGGGTAGTCCATGATCACGTCGTTGCCGACCGAGGCCAGGGCCGCGACCGCGCGGTGGTAGCCCAGCCTGGTCCGCCGCAGCATCTCGGCGATCTCGGCGTCGTCGAGCTCCCGCGTATGGACCGTCGACCGCATCCCGCTGATCCCGTCGACCGGCACGAGGAACCACGGGTCCTCGAGCAGCGGAAGCAGCTCCTGCCCGATGCTGCTCTTGCCCGAGCTCGACGCCCCGTTCAACAGGAGGATCCGACCCTTGCGCACGCGAGGAGACTACTGCCGAGGCGTCACGTACGTCGGCCGAGTGGGCACCTGCGTGCCCACTCGGCCGACCGGGGTGACGCCCCGGTCAGGACTTCAGGGTGAGCCCGTCGCCGTCGCGGTCGACGGTGACCTGGCCACCGTCGGAGACCTCGCCGCCGATGAGCATCCGCGCCAGCGGGTCGCCGATGGCGGACTGGATGAGGCGACGCAACGGCCGGGCGCCGTACGCCGGGTCGTAGCCGGTCTCGGCCAGCCATTCCCGAGCCTCGGGGGTGACGGAGATCGAGATGCGGCGGGCGGCCAGACGCTTCTCGAGCAGACCGAGCTGGATGTCGACGATCTTGGTCAGGTCGGCGAGCGAGAGGGCGTCGAACATGACGACCTCGTCGAGGCGGTTGAGGAACTCGGGCTTGAACGACGCCCGGACCACCGCCATGACCGACTCGCGCTTCTCGTGCTCGTCCATGACCGGGTCGACCAGGAACGCCGAGCCGAGGTTGGAGGTGAGGATGAGGAGCGTGTTGCGGAAGTCGACCGTACGGCCCTGACCGTCGGTCAGCCGCCCGTCGTCGAGCACCTGCAGCAGGATGTCGAAGACCTCGGGGTGAGCCTTCTCGACCTCGTCGAGCAGCACCACCGAGTAGGGACGGCGTCGCACCGCCTCGGTCAGCTGACCACCCTCGTCGTAGCCGACGTAGCCCGGAGGCGCTCCGACCAGCCGGGCGACCGAGTGCTTCTCGGAGTACTCGGACATGTCGATGCGTACGATCGCGCGCTCGTCGTCGAAGAGGAAGTCGGCGAGCGACTTGGCGAGCTCGGTCTTACCGGTGCCGGTCGGGCCCAGGAAGAGGAACGAGCCGGTGGGGCGGTTGGGGTCGGCGATCCCGGCTCGCGAGCGGCGCACCGCGTCGGCGACGGCGGTCACGGCGGACCTCTGCCCGATCAGCCGGCGACCGATCTCGGTCTCCATCTCGAGCAGCTTGGCCTGCTCGCCCTGGAGCATCTTGCCGGTCGGGATGCCGGTCCAGGCCTCGACGACCTCGGCGATCTGCTGGGCAGCGACCTCCTCACCGACCAGCCGGTCGGTGACGTTGTCCTCGCCCTCGGCCTCGGCGGCTTCGGCGATCTGCCGCTCCAGCTCCGGGATGCGGCCGTAGAGGATCTCCGAGGCCTCCCCCAGCGAACCCTCTCGCTGGAGCCGCTCGGCCTCGCTGCGGAGCGCGTCGAGCTGCTTGCGCAGGGCACCTTCGCCCTCGAGAGAGGCCTTCTCCTGCTCCCAGCGCGCCTCCAGTCCGCGCAGCTCCTCCTCCTTGTCGGCGAGCTCCTTGCGCAGCGCCGCGTGACGCTCCAGCGAGGCGTCGTCGGACTCCTTGGAGAGCGCGAACTCCTCCATCTTCAGCCGGTCGACGGCGCGGCGGAGCTGGTCGATCTCCTCGGGAGACGACTCGATCTCCATCCGCAGCCGGGACGCGGCCTCGTCGATGAGGTCGATCGCCTTGTCGGGCAGCTGCCGGCCGGTGATGTAGCGGTCGGACAGGGTCGCGGCGGCCACCAGAGCGGCATCGGTGATGCGGACGCCGTGGTGCGCCTCGTACTTCTCCTGGATGCCGCGCAGGATCTGCACGGTGTCCTCGACCGACGGCTCGCCGACGAAGACCTGCTGGAAGCGGCGCTCCAGGGCCGGGTCCTTCTCGATGCGCTCGCGGTATTCGTCGAGCGTGGTCGCACCGATCATGTGCAGCTCACCGCGCGCGAGCATCGGCTTGAGCATGTTGCCGGCGTCCATCGCGGAGTCGCCACCGGCGCCCGCGCCGACGACGGTGTGGAGCTCGTCGATGAAGGTGATGACCTGCCCCTCGGCGGCCTTGATCTCCTCCAGGACGGCCTTGAGCCGCTCCTCGAACTGGCCTCGGTACTGCGCACCGGCGACCATCGCCGCCAGGTCGAGCGACAGGAGACGGCGACCCTTCAGCGAGTCCGGTACGTCACCCGCGATGATCCGCTGAGCCAACCCCTCGACGACGGCCGTCTTGCCGACGCCCGGCTCACCGATGAGGACCGGGTTGTTCTTCGTACGCCGCGATAGCACCTGGATGACACGGCGGATCTCGGAGTCACGGCCGATGACCGGGTCGAGCTTGCCGCGCTCGGCGGCCTCGGTGAGGTCCTGGGAGTACTTCTCGAGCGCCTCGTAGGAGTCCTCGGCGTCCTGGCTCGTCACCCGGCGGTTGCCGCGGACCGCCTTCAGCGTCTCGCGCAGGCCCTTCTCGGTGAGCCCGGCCTTCTTGAGCACCTTCTGCGCCGACGACTCGACCGTGGCCAGCGAGATCAGCAGGTGCTCGGTGGCCGCGTAGTCGTCCTTCAGGGACGTGGCCAGGGTGATCGCCCCGGCCAGGACACGGGTCAGCCCGCCCGAGGCAGCGGGCTGCTGCACCGTGGACCCGCTGGCGCGCGGGAGCCCGGCGAGGTCGGCGGCCGCCGCCCGCGACAGCTCCTCGGCGTCCACACCGGACTTGGTGACCATCGACGTCGCGGTGCCCTCGTCCTGCTGCAGCAGCGCGACGAGCAGGTGGATCGGCTCGGTCGTGGTGTTGCCCGCCGTCGTGGCGGCAAGCTGCGCGGCCTCGATCGCCTCGCGAGCCTTGGTGGTGAACTTGTCTGCCGAAAACTGGCTCATCTGTGTCTGCTCTCCTCCTGGGGACGCACCTGAGTCTGCCGCGAGTGCCTGTCACCCGCATCTATCTCAACACAACCAAAGTTGAGTCTGTTCCACTCAACTTTGACTTTTACATATATTGCGGCGGCGGACCAAACGATCGGGCACACTCCTCCCGTGGACTCACGAGGCGCGGTACGCGAGCAGCTCGCCGCGCGGCAGCGCGAGGTCCTCGACGACCTGCTGGCGGGACGTACGCCGCCGGGGTTCGAGCCCGCCGGGACGACCGCGACGACGCGGGTGCTCCACCACAAGCGCTCCTCGGCCGCCGAGCACGCCGCCCCCGAGCTCGACCTGCTCCCGGACTGGCGCGACCGCTTCCACACCTGGGCCGCGCAGCATCCACAGCAGGGCTGCGCCCACGATGACGTACGCGACTTCCTGACCACCATCGGCGCCGACTGGCTCCGCCTGCACGAGGTCTACGAGGGCCGGCGTCGGTTGGCGCTCACCCGGATCGCCGGGCGCCGGGTGCTCACCATCGGTCTCGGCTCACAGATCTGGCACCTCACCCGCCGCACCTGGAAACGGAGCTTCACGTGGAAATCCTGATCATCCTCGGGGTCCTCGGCCTGGTCATCTACCTACTGATCGAGCCCGCACTCAAGGGTCGCAACCGCCGCCGAGGTCCCCGCAGGCGCGGCGGCCACGGCAGCTCAAGCTCGAGCTCGGGTGGCTCCACCTACGACTCCGGCGACAACCACACCAGCTCGTGCAACAGCTCCTCCTGCGGCTCGAGCTGCGGCGGTGGAGGCGGCGGCGACTGACCCCTTCCCCGCCGAGTCGGCTCGTCATGACGAGCCGACTCGGCATCAGAAGAGGTCCAGGGCGGTTACCTTCCACTGGCCGTCGACCTTGGCGGCTTCGACGGCGATCTGGGCGGCCGAGATGGACGACTCCTTGTCGGTGGACCGCTGGGAGGCCTGGTCCAGGAAGACCAGCAGCTCGGCGGAGTCGGCGTCGAGGGACTTGACCGCGGCGACCTGGACCTCGGCGCTGAGCACGAGCTTCTGACCGGGGGCCTTCTCCTGGAGCTGCTTGAAGAGGAGGTCGTACTCCTTGCGGGCGTCGCCGGCGAGGAAATCATCGGCCGCAGCAGCGGTCGGCGAAGGGTCGGAGAAGTCGTAGGAGAAGACCTGGAGCAGGCCGGTGGTGACGGCCGACTGCACCTCGGTGGTCGCCTCGGCGTCGACGACGGCGCGGTTGCCGACGTGGTCGGTCTTCCGTTCCCGGTCGGCCTGCCAGAAAGCTCCCAGGCCCAGGATCAGGGCGAGCGCGGCGAGGAACGGTGCCCAACGGCGTACGAGAAGACTCATGACAGGTTCACCGCTACCTGCTCGAGGCTCTCCAGGAGCCAGTCGTCACCGACCTTGACCAGGTCGGCCGCGAACCTGTTGCGCTTGACCGTCGGCTCGGCGTCCTCACCGGAAGCAGAGCCGTCGCGGACCGTGATCTCGACCGCCGCGATCACGGTCGCGCTGTCGTCGTCGAGCTCGGTCACGGCGGCGTCCATCACCGAGCCGGTCGAGATCTTCTCCTGCTCGGCGAGGACCTTGCGGTCTTCCTCGGAGACGCCGGTCAGCTGGTCGTGCAGGGTTCCGGTGGTGACCGCGGCCCACCCCTTCAGCCCTTCGTCCACCTTCCGGTAGTCGAGCGAGTTGAGGGTCTCGATGTGGCTGGTCGCGACGATCAGCACCCGGTCGCGCAGGGCGGCCTCGTCGACCATCTCCTGGTCGTGGCCGGTCGCGCGCCACCAGGTCAGTGCGCCCGCGACCAGCACGCACAGCGCCACCAGCGGGAGGCCCCAGGCGAGCACCCGGTCGCGCCTCGACGGCGGGGTCTCGACAACCTCGGGGCCACTTCGTTCAGACCCCGACGCCTTCTGTTCGACCACCGAGGCCTCCGTACGTCTCTCCGTTGTCGTGCTTGTCGTGCTCATCGCTCCCCCATCAGTCCGGCGAGCGTGGTGGGGACGCTAACCGTCCCCGGCTCGACTGTCTCGGTCTTCGTGGTTTTCGGTTCGGGTACGGCAGAACAGCCGGCCGCGGTGTTGAACGGCTTGCCCTTGCTCACATCGGTGCCGGCGCGCAGGTCGGTGCCCTCATAGCCGGAGACGCAGGCCGGCGGGTTGAAGAAGGACGGCATCAGGCTCAGCCGTGGCCCGCTGGAGGTGTTGATCGCCCAGCCGATGCTGACCGCCTCCGGGACGGTCACGAAGGTCGACTCGAGCGCGGCCGCGTTCGTCCCGAAGAGCGTCGCCGGCGTGACCAGGTTGCTCATCAGGATCCCGAGCGGCTGACCGACCTCCTTGACCAGCAGCGAGATCTCGGTGGCCGAGCCGGGCGCGGCGCCGATCAGGTCGCGCAGATCCTTGTCGGAATCAGCAAGGGTCGAGGAGAAGAGCGCGAGGTCGTTGCTCCACGCCTTGATGCTGGTCGCCGACTCCTCCTGGGTCGCGAGCACCTGGTCGGAGTTGCGGATCAGGCTCGCGGAGACGAGGAAGTTGCGGTCGGCCTCCTGCTGGAACGAGAGCGAGGTGTCGACCAGCTTCCGCAGGTCGGACCCGGCTCCCTGAGACAGCAGGTAGGACTCGTCGATCGTCGTCACCAGCGCCTCCTCGGGCACCGAGGCGACGAAGTCGCGGCCGGTCTCGATGACCTGGGAGGCGTCGTACGGCAATGCCTCCTCCCCCGCACTCAGCCGGTCGCCGTCGGTGAGCCGGGCGGAGCCGACAGCGCCACCGCGGAGGTCCAGGTACTGCTCGCCGATGGCCGAACGGTTGGCGACCTTCACGGTCACGTCCTCGGGGATCGCGGGCGCGTCGCCCTCGATCTCCAGCACCGCGCGTACGCCGTCGGAGCCTGCTTCCAGGGAGGTCACCTCGCCCACGGGCACCCCGCGGTAGGTCACCTCCGAGTTCACGAAGAGGCCGCCGCCCTCGGGCAGCGAGACGTCGACGCGGTAGGGCTCGTCGAACAGGTCCAGGCCGACGTATCGAGCCCCGACATAGCTGGTGCCCACGAGCGCGAGAGCGACGAAGAGCCCGAGCTTGACGCGTACGCCTCCGGTGAGCCGCTGCATCATTCGCTCCCTTCCACGGAGCCGGCGTCGCCCGCCGTGCCTTCCGGTGAGGTCTCGGAGGTCGCCGACCCCGACTCGGTCGGTGACTCAGATGGCGACTCGGAGGGATCGGACGGAGACGACGAGGACGACCCGGACTCCGACGGATCCGAGGAGGACGAGGACGAGCCGGGATCGGAGGGCAGGATCGACTCCCCCGGGATCGACGGCGAGGACGAGCCCGGCACCGGTGAGGTGGTCGAGGGCAACAGCCCCGGCGGTGCGTCCGACGACCCGGACTGGGAGGAGACCGAGCCGCCGGACCCGCCTGCGACCGCCGGCTGCAGCCACTCACACCCCTTGGACTGGCAACCGGCAGGAGTACGGAAGTTCGTGATCATGAACAGGTTCATGTAGTCGCCGCGGAGCGCGTTGAGCACCTCGTCGGGGAACGGGTAGGTGAAGAGGATCTCGAGCGCGTAGGGCAGGTCGGAGCCGGCCTTGGCGAGCTGGTCGAGGATCGGGTCGAGCAGCTTCAGGTCGGCGACGATGTCGTCCTGGGCCTCGTCCAAGGTGCTGATCGTGACCTTGGAGAGCTTGTCGAGCGCCTCCAGCATCGCGACCAGCTGCGGACGCTGGTCGACGAGCACCTGCATGCCCGGTGAGAGTCCCTCCAACGCGTTCGAGATCTTGGTCTTGTCCTTCTCCAGCGTCACCGCGAGCTCGTTGAGCGACTCGATCGCGGAGGTGATCGAGGCCGAGCGCGAGTCGAGGACCGAGACGAACCGGTCCATCTCCGTCAGGAAGGCCTTGATCTCCTCCGGCCGGCCGTCGGAGACCTTCTGCAGCTCGCGGGAGATCTCCTGGAACTGCGCGATGCCGCCGCTGTTGAGCACCATCGACAGGGCCCCGAGCACCTCCTCGACCTGCGCGGCCGCCGCGGTGTCACCCCTCCCGAGGACCGCACCATCACCCAGGGGCGCGCCCGCGACCGTCGTGGCGGGGCGGATCAGTGCGACGTACTTCTCTCCGAGCAGGGAGGTCTGCTGCAGTCGCGCCGTGGTGCCGGCGGGGAGCTCGACGTCGTCGTTGACCACCAGCGACACCCGCGCGCTGCGGCCGTCCTCGGTCAGCCGGATCTTGGAGACCCGGCCCACCGCGACGTTGTCGATCTTGACGCTGGACTGGGGAACCAGATCGAGTACGTCGCTGAACTCGGCGCTCAGCGTGATCGGGTCCTCCCCCACGTCGGCGCCGCCGGGCAGCGGGGCCTCGTAGACGCCTCCGCTGACGGCACCGAGGCCGCAGCCGGAGAGGGTCAGGGTGGCCGTAGCCAGTAGGGCCACGAGCGGTCTCGACAAGCGCGACATCACTGCTCCTCTCCGACACCGGGAAGCAGGACCGGTGGCGCGTCCTCGGAGGTCTGGCCGGTGAGGCCGTCGCCGGACCAGACGCTCAGCTCGTTCAGGTTGGTGCGGCCGACCAGGGTGTTGGAGTCCGGGTCGTAGGCGTTGACGAACTTCTGCAGCACCAGCGGGATCGTGGCGACCGCCTCCTCGAGCGACTCGTTCTGGTCGACGAGGACCTGGGTCGGGCCCTGCAGGTTCTCGACGCTGGTGCGCATCTCGCCGCGGTTGTCCTTGATGAAGGACTCCAGCAGCGCGAGCGCCTCGCCGAGGTTGCTGACCGCGGAGGCCAGGTCGTCGCGGTCCTCGGCGAGGTACTCGGTGACCTGCGCGAACCGGCGGTTGGCGTCCTCGACCCCGTCGTCGTGCTCGAGCAAGGTCTTGTTGAAGGTGTCGAGGTTCTCGACGGTGGCGAAGAAGTCCTGGTCGATGTCGGCCAGGGTCGCCGACGCATCGGCGCCTTCCCGGATCACCTGGTTGATGTCGGCGCCCTGGCCGTCGAGGTTGGCCGCCACAACCTCCAGGAACCGCGAGAGCGCACCGTTCTTGTTGGCGCCGTTGGGACCGAGCTGATCGCCGGCCTCTGTCAGCGAGGCGTAGAGGTCGTCGATCTCGACCGGCACCGCGGTCTCCTCGATGACGGTGCCGGCGCGGAGCTCGGGCCCGTCGACGTACGGCTCGGTGAGCTGGACGAAGCGGTCCGAGACCAGTGTCGGAGCGACGATCACCGCCTCGGTGTCGGCCGCGGCGGTCTGGCCGGGGTCGAGCATCATCGAGACCTTCACGTGCTCGCCGGCCGGGGTCACCGAGGTCACCTCGCCCACCGGCACTCCGAGAATCTGCACGTCGGAGCCGGGATAGAGGCCGACGGAGGCCTCGAAGAGCGCGGAGAACGTGGTGCCCTTCCGCCCCTCCCGGATCCCGTACGCAGCACCCCACCCGATCGCGCCGACGACGGCGATCACGAGGAGCCCAGCGATGAGCCTTCTCATCTCGTCCCTCCCGGCTTGCAGTCGCGCTGGACGTCGTTGTCGAGCACCGGCGCGTTGTTCTCGTCGAAGAGGCCGCAGCCGTAGACGTCGATCCACGGCCCGTTGCTCATCGAGGCGCCGACCACCCGGTAGTAGGCGCCGATCTGGGAGAGCGCCTTGTCGAGGTGGTCCTGGTTGCGCTGCAGGATCTGAGAGACCTGGTCGAGCTTCTTCAGCGCCGGCTGGAGCCGCTTCTGGTTGTCCTCGACCAGGCCGGTGACCTGTTTGGCGAGGTCGTCGGTGTAGGTGAGCATCTGGTGGATCGCCTGACGGCGGGCGGCGAGCTCCTCGAGCAGCTTGTCGCCGTCCTCGATCAGGAGCCCGATCTCCTCGTTGCGTTCGGCAAGGGTGCCGGTGACCTCGGTCGTCGTCCTCATCAGCTCGGCCAGCTCCTGGTCCCGCGAGGAGATCGTGCGGGAGAGCCGGGTGAGGCCGGAGACCATGCCGCGTACGTCCTCGGGGGTGTCCTCGAAGACCTCCGAGAGGGCGTTCATCGACTCCTCGACCTGCGCCATGTCGATCTCCCCGACGGTGGTGGAGAGGTCGGAGAAGGCGGCGCTGACGTCGTAGGGGGTCGTGGTCCGGGAGACCGGGATCGGCTCCCGGAGACGGCCCGAGCCGCCCGGGTCCAGGGCGAGGAACTTGCGCCCGAGCAGCGTCTTCACCTTGATCGACGCGGTGGTCTGCGAGCCGAGCGAGACGTCCTTGGCCCGGAACCTGATCAGCACCTTGTCGCCGTCGAGCTCGAGCTCGGAGACCTCGCCGACCTTCACCCCGGCGACCCGCGCCTCGTCACCGGGACGTATCCCGGCGGCCTCGGCGAAGTAGGCCTCGTAGGTGTCGCCACCGCCGACGACGGGGAGGTCCTCGGCGTAGAAGGTGGCGAAGAAGACGCCGGTCATGGCCAGGATCCCGACCACGGCGATGACGATCTTGTTGCGTTCGGCGAACGACTTCGGATAGCGGGCCATCATTGGCACCTTCCTGCCGGCGAGTCCACGCCGAGGTCGCCGTAGTAGCCCTCGGGTTTCGGGATCCGCCCGTCGATGGAGCAGATGTAGAAGTTGAGCCAGCCTCCGTAGGTGGCCATCCGGCCGATCTGGTCGGTCTTCTGCGGCATGGTGGTCAGGAACTTCGTCAGCGCCTCGTCGTTCTCGGCGAGGTTCTCCGAGACGTCGCCGAGGGAGTCGATCGAGTCGCGCAGCGGCTCGCGGCCCTCCTCCAGCAGCCCGGAGACGCTCTGGGAGAGCTCCCCCATCCCCTCGATGGTCGAGCCGAGCGTCTTGCGGTCAGCGGCCAGCCCGGAGACCAGCCGCTGCAGCGTCACCAGGGTGGTGTCGAGCATCCCGGTGCGCTGGCTGACCACCTCCAGGACCGAGTTGAGGTTGGTGATCAGATCGCCGATCACCTGGTCCCGGTCGGCGAGGGTCGAGGTCAGCGAGGCCGTCGAGGAGAGCAGCGACTCCACGGTCGCGCCCTCGCCCTGGAAGACCGCGATGATCTGGGCGCTGAGGTTGTTGACGTCCTCCGGGTCGAGGAACTTGAACAGCGGCTGGAAGCCGTTGAACAGCATCGTCAGGTCCAACGCGGGCTGGGTCTCGTCGAGCGAGAACGTGTAGCCGGCGCGCAGCGGCTCGCCTCCGGGCGACCCCGGTTCGAGAGCGATGTAGCGCTGCCCGATCAGGTTGCGGAACCGCAGCTCGGCGCGGGTCCCCTCGACCATCGGCGCCGAGTCGGCCGCAGTGAAGACCACCTCGGCGGTGTCGTTGTGGTGCAGCCCGATGGACTGGACGGTGCCGATCTTCACCCCCGCCATCCGCACGTCGTCGCCCTTGTTGAGGCTGGTCACGTCGGTGAAGAGCGCCGTGAAGGTACGCCCCGACGAGGTCGATCCGTTGGAGATCGTCGTCGCCAGGGCCGCCATCGCCAGGACCGTCACCAGCGCGAAGACCACCGACTTGGTGAGCGTCACCGCGACCGAGCCGCCGCTGTTGAGCCTCATCGGACGATCACCTCCGTGCCTCGCAGGGTCGGGCCGAGCAGCAGGCTCGACCAGGTCGGATACTCATCAGGTGCCAGGCCTTCCGCTGGTGCCATCACCTCGGCGATCAGCTGGTTCTCGCTCTTGGAGTTCTGCTCGCCCAGGCCCGTGGTCGCGCCGAAGGTGCGCACCCTGTCCGTCGGTGGTGCCTCGATCCGCTCGGCGGTGTCGGCCGTCCCGGTGACGGCCGGCTGGCTGCCGGTCCGGCCGGTGACGTACGGGCATCGGGGGCCGCCGGTGCGCAGCTTCGGGACGTAGCCGGAGGGGTAGGGCTGCCGGATGTCGGAGACGCTGACCAGCGCATGGAAGCCGGGCTCGTCGGTGCCCTTGCCGAGGTTCTTGGCCATCGCCGGCGCGTAGTCGCGCAGGGCGCTGAAGAGGCACGGGAAGGAGGAGGCGTACGGGCTGACCGCGCGGAGCGCGTCGCGCGAGGTGTCGGAGAGCACCACGATCGTCTCCCGGTTGCGCTCGATCCAGCGGTCGGTGTCGGCCGCCGTCGTGGTCACCGACCGGAATGTGTCGGCGAGCTGTCTCTGCTGGTCAACCAGGGTCTCGGCGGTCACGGTCATGGTGTCCAGCGCGTCCAGCAGATCCGGCGCGGCCTCCTCGTAGTGGCCCGCGACCCGGCCGAGCGAGGCGAGGTCGTCGGCCAGCTGCGGGACCAGCGGGTTGAGCTTCCTCAGGTAGTCCGCCCACGCCGAGAAGACCTGGCCGATGTCGTCGCCGTTGTCTCGCAGCATCGTGGCCAGCTCGCTCAGCGTCGCGTTGAGCTTGTGGGGCTGGATCGCCTTGAGCACCGGGAGCAGCTCGTCGAGCACCTCCTCCAGCTCGACCGCCTCGTCGGAGCGGTCCTGCTCGATGGTGTCGCCGGCCGACAACTCCGGCCCCGAGGCCGGTTGCAGCGCCACGTACCGCTCCCCGAAGAGGGTCTTGGGCAGCAGCCGCGCGGTGGTGTCGGCCGAGAGATCGGAGAGTACGTCCGGCTCCAGCGCGAGGGTCAGCTCGGCGCCACCCTCTCGGGCAGAGACGGTGCGGACGGTGCCGACCGGCACCCCACGCAGCTTGACGTCGGAGCCCTCCTGGAGGGCGTTGCCAAGGGTGCCGGTGGTCAGCGTGACCTCGGAACGGTCGACGAAGGTCTGGTCGTAGGCGAGCCAGGCGCCGAGCGCCACCGCCGCTACCACGGCCAGGTAGCACAGGCCGAGGAAGGCATCGCGAAGCCTGCTGAGCTCAATTTTCGGGGGCCTCATCCCGCGATCCTCACCGTCGTGGTGGCGCCCCACATCGCCATCGAGAGGGCGAGGTCGAGCAGCGCGACGACCACGATGGTCCGCCGCACCGAGCGCCCGACCGCGATCCCGACCCCCGACGGCCCGCCGCTGGCGTAGAAGCCCAGCCGGCAGTGGATCAGGATGATCAGGATCGAGAAGATCAGCACCTTCCCGAAGCTCAGCAGGATGTCGATGGGCGGCAGGAAGAGCTGGAAGTAGTGGTCGTACGTCCCGGCCGACTGCCCGTGGAAGTAGACCGTCACCATCCGCGAGCCGGCATAGGAGGTCAGCAGCCCGACGACGTAGAGCGGGATGATCGCCACGAAGCCGGCGACCACCCGGGTGGAGACCAGGTAGGGGATCGTGCCCAGCCCCATCACCTTGACCGCGTCGATCTCCTCGTTGATCCGCATCGCGCCGAGCTGCGCGGTGAACCCGGCGCCGACGGTCGCCGACATCGCCAGTGCCGCCACCAGCGGCGCGATCTCGCGGGTGTTGAAGTAGGCGGAGATGAAGCCGTTGAGCGTCGAGGTGCCGATCTGGTCGAGCGCTGCGTACCCCTGCATGCCGACGACCGTGCCGACGAAGATGCTCATCCCCGTCATCACGCCGATGGTGCCGCCGATGACCGCGAGCGCGCCGGTGCCGAAGGAGACCTCGGAGAGGATCCGGAGGATCTCGCGCGGGTAGTGCCGGATCGCCGTCGGGATCCCGACCAGCACCTTCCCGTAGAACCGGATGTCCTTCCCGGTCTGCACGAGCCCGTCCAGGGAGCGATCGAGCCTCGACCGCTTCTTGACCACATCAACGGTGGCCATGTCAGGCCCCCTTCCCGGGGACGAGCTCGAGATAGAGCGTCGTGATCACGAAGTTGACGAAGAAGAGGAGCAGGAAGGTGACGACGACCGACTGGTTGACCGCCTCCCCCACCCCCTTCGGCCCGGGCTTGGTGTTGAGCCCCTGGTAGGCGGCGACGAGGCCGGCGATGAGCCCGAAGAGCACCGCCTTGAGCTCGCCCACCCACAGGTCGGAGAGCTGGGCGAGGGCGGTGAAGGAGGAGAGGTACGCCCCGGGCGTCCCGCCCTGGATGATGACGTTGAAGAAGTAGCCGCCCAGGACGCCGACGACGCTGACCAGGCCGTTGAGCAGCACCGCCGCGAGCACGCAGGCGAGCACGCGTGGCACCACGAGCGCCTGGATCGGATCGACCGCGATCACCCGCATGGCGTCGATCTCGTCGCGGATCGTCCGGGACCCCAGGTCGGCGCAGATCGCCGCTCCGCCGGCCCCCGCGATCACCAGCGAAGTCACAATGGGTGCCGCCTGCTGCACGACGGCGAGCACCGAGGCTGCACCGGTGAACGACTGCGCCCCGATCTGCACCGTCAGCGTGCCGAGCTGCAGCGCGATCACCGCTCCGAACGGGATCGCGACCAGCATCGCCGGGATCCAGGAGATCGAGGTGACGAACCAGAACTGGTCGAGCAGCTCGCGGGCCGCGAACGGCCTGCGGAAAGCCGCCCGGAAGGTGTCCAGACCCAGCGCGAAGAGCGCCCCGACCTGGTCGAGCCCCCGGCTGACCGGGTCCTTGACCTTCGTCTTCGGTGCTCGGTCAACGTCGTCGTCATCAGCGGTGTAGAGCGTCGCCGCACCGCTCGCGACCCGAGCGCTGTGCCGCTCGACCGCGGCCCGCGGGGAGCCGTTGGCGGGGGCGAGCTGGCGCGGCAGCACCTCGATGGCGCGGGCCCCGGCGCGTACGGTCGCCACGCCGCCGGACGGGTAGTAGGCCTCGCCCTCGACGTAGTCGTCGTTGACCCCGTGGTCGGTCTCCTCGCTCATCCCGATCGGCCCGATCGGGTCGCCGCTCATGAACTGGGAGACGACCGGGTGGTCGGTGAGCAGGAACTCCTCGCGCGGGCCGTACATCACCAGGCGGCGGCGGTAGAGCATGCCGAGGTTGTCCGGCAGCGTACGTGCCAGCTCGATGTTGTGGGTGACCACCAGCATCGTGGCGTCGGTGGCCGCGTTGACGTCGACCAGCAGCTGGGCGAGGTTGGCCGTACGCACCGGGTCGAGCCCCGAGTCGGGCTCGTCGCACAGGATGATCGAGGGCTCGGTGACCAGCGAGCGGGCCAGGCCGGCGCGCTTGCGCATCCCGCCGGAGATCTCGCCGGGCAGCTTGTGCTCCTGGCCGAGCAGCCCGACCAGGTCGAGCTTGTCGTTGGTGATCTGCCGGATCTCCGACTCGCGCTTCTTGGTGTGGGCGCGCAGCGGGAACGCGACGTTGTCGAAGACGCTCATCGAGCCGAAGAGCGCACCGTCCTGGAAGAGCACGCCGAACCGCTTGCGCAGCTCCTGGCGCTGCGACTCGCGCGCCTTCACCATGTCGACCCCGTCGACCAGGCAGGCGCCGGCCTCCGGCCGCAGCAGCCCCATCAGCGACTTCAGGAACACCGACTTCCCGGTGCCCGAGGGCCCCAGCAGCGCGGTGATCTCGCCCTGCGGCAACGTGAGGGTCACGTCGCTCCAGATGTTCTGGGACCCGAAGCTCTTGGTGAGCCCGGTGACCTCCACGGTTCCGCCCATCGCGGGACCTCCCTGTTCTGCCGTTGTGGGGTGCGTCGACGATCGGGACAGTACGTGTGGCACTGATCACACGGGAGAGTAAATTCGCTCAGACATCAAATGAGTGCCCTGATTTGTCACGCGCATGACAAATCGGCCGACTGGATCTGGCGCACTCACGCCGTTCGGCCCGCTTGGTGGAACAGTCGTACCGCAATTCGGGGGCAGGCTTGGCAAAGACGTGCCATGGTGGTCGACACCTTCTCGGGCATGTTGGACGAAGGAGTTTGACGTGCGACGGAGCACGAGATGACGCAGACCCAGCAGTCCCCCGGTCTACCCGGTTCCGCCGTGTGGATGCTGAAGAGCCTCGAGAGCGAGGTGCGGCCGATCGCGCGCAAGATCACCCGTCACCTGCGCGAGGGGCTGCCGGCTGAGACCGAGGGCTTCGAGGAGCTCATCTTCACCGCTGTGCACGGCGCGATGTCGCACTTCATCGACCTGGGCCTCGGGCGTTCGGCGCCCTACATCGCGATCGACGACCACTTCCGCAAGGTCGGTTTCAAGGTCGCCGCACTGGGCCAGGACCGGGCCATCGTCGACCAGGGCATCGACATGGCCACGACCGAGCTCTGGGACGAGCTGCGCCGCCGGGCGGTCGAGAACGAGCTCTCCGCCGCGGCCCTGAACGCGCTCAACGAGATGATGACGACGTACGTCGACCACCTGACCTCGCAGGTCAGCAAGGGCTTCGAGGCCGGCACCGAGGCTCGCGACCAGGACAACGACGTCGCCCGGGCGCGGCTGATCGACCGGATGCTGTCGGGGGCCTCCGCCGACGAGATCGAGGTGCAGGCAGCGTTGGGCGACTGGGCACTGCCCGAGAAGGTGACCGTGATGGCGGTCGAGCTGCGAGACGGCGGCCGGATCCCGTCCGACGCTCTGTCCGCCACCGCCCTCACCCGTCGCCGCGAGCCGACCCAGGTGGTGATGTGCCCGCCTCGCGACACCGAGGCGGTGACCAAGGAGGTCCGGGCGGCGGCCCCCAAGGCGCGGGTCTCGATCTGCTGGCCCGTGCCACCCGAGGACGTACCCGCCGCCTGGCGCTGGGCCAACCGCGCCCTGGCGCTGGTCAACGCCCGGGTGATCCCGGCCAAGCCGGTCATCGACTGCCTCGCCTACCGCACCGAGATCTGGCTCCACGCCGAGCCGGTGATGCGCCGCCAGCTCGCCCAGGAGCTGCTCGAGCCGCTGCTGGCCGAGTCGGCCAACTCCCGCGAGATCCTCACCGAGACCCTGCTGGTCTGGCTCGAGACCCGGGAGAGCGCCCCGGCGATCGCGGCGGTCCTCGGCGTACACCCGCAGACGATCCGCTACCGCTGGAAGCGGATCAACGAGCTCTTCGGGGAGTCCCTGCGCGACCCCGAGTTCGTCACCCAGCTCCTGCTGCTGCTCAAGGCGAGCGTGCCGCTGTGGGTCGCCGGCGACCAGAGCGACTTCGACCGCTACCAGCAGCAGACCGGCTGACTTGGAGCCGCTCATGGTGGAAGTGATCGTTCTCATGGCCGGTGCTGTCGTCGCGTACGTCCTGGGGTCGGCCTTCCCGCACATCGTCGCGGGCTGGGCCGGGCGCCGGCACGGGATCGAGTCGGTGCCGCGGTCCTCCTGGGCGCTCGCTGCCAGAGTCGACACCGTGGTGCTCGACCGGTGGGGGACGGTGACCACCGGGCGGCTCGTGGTGACCACCGTCGACCCGCTCGACCCCGACCACCTGCGCAACCTGCGCTGGTTCGCGGGAGCGTTGGAGCACGAGGCCGAGGGCCCGCTCGCCCGCGCGGTCGCCCGGCTCTCGCCGCGGGGCAAGGTGACCGACTTCGGTGTCGTTCCCGGATCAGGGGTGCGGGGGTCGGTGGACCGGCATCCCGTACGCGTCGGGCGGCCGTCCTGGGTCGGCATGGCCGAGCGCACCGACCGCGGCACCGTCCTCGGCGTCGAGCTCGACGGTCGGCCGCTGGGCTATGTCGTGGTCGGCGACCAGCCGCGCGAAGACGCGGGCGCGTCGGTGTCACGGCTGACAGCGGCGGGCGTGACGCCGGTGCTGGTCTCCGACGACACCGACCGCGAGACCGAGCACCTCGCCGAGACCTGCGGGATCGAGCGGTGGCACTCCGAGATCGCCCCCGAGAAGCGGGAGCGGCTCGTCGCCGAGCTGCAGGAGCAGGGACGGGTGGTCGCCTTCGTGAGCGCTCGCCCGGAGGACGCCGAGGCCCAGGCGGCGGCCGACCTGGCCGTGGGCGGGAGCTCCGGCGTACGGCTGGCGGATCTCGACGTCCGGCGCGTCGCCGAGCTGATCTCGCTCGCTCGCGGGGCTGTCGTGGGGCGCCGTTGGGCCGGGCCCGTCGCACTGGTGCCGGCGGTGGTCGGGGCGGTGCTGACGATCCTGGGCGCCGGCTCGGTCCTGCTCGCCGCGGGGTGCGCGCTGCTGTGCCTGGTGACCGCGGCCGTGGCCGGGGCGATTCCGGTGTCGAGGACCGGAAACTTGTCACGTACGTGAGTAGTTTCGGGGATTCTCGGCCCGGATCGCGCTCAGCCCGTTGTGGCGGGGCTCACATGATGGCTGGATCGGTGACATCGCCCCACCCCGCCCGACCCGAGGATGTGACCGAGGATGACCCCACGACCCGGTCTGCTGTTCAAGGCAGCTGCGCTGCCCGTCGCCGCCGCCACCGCCGCCTGGACGATCCATGCGATCCAGGAGGGCCGGCCCGTCGACGCCACGGCCAGCGTGCGTCAGGTGCCGGTCGAGGTGCCGACTCAGGAACTGCTGCCGCCGGTGAGCGTCTCCGCGGTCAAGCCCATCCCCAAGGTCAGTCCCACCCTCGCAGCCAAGCCTGCCGGGTTCGCCGCCGAGGCGGCCGCCGGCGTCATCCCCGAGACCGCGCTCTCCGCCTACCAGCGCGCCGCGACGGTGCTGGCCGACGCCGACCCGGGCTGTCATCTCGACTGGTCGCTGATCGCCGCCATCGGGCGGGTCGAGTCCGACCACGGCCGTGCCGGGGGTAACACGCTGTCCGCTTCCGGGGTCGCGACGCCCGGGATCTTCGGCGTACCTCTCACCGGGGCCGCCGGGACCGCACGCATCCTCGACACCGACGGCGGCACCTACGACCGCGACCTCGTCTACGACCGCGCGGTCGGGCCGATGCAGTTCATCCCGTCGACCTGGTCCGATGTCGGGGTCGACGCCGACGGCGACGGACGCCGCGACCCACAGGACGTCGACGACGCCGCGCTCGCCGCCGCGGTCTACCTGTGCTCCGGCTCCGCCGACCTGTCCACCGAGGCCGGGAAGCGCTCGGCGGTGCTGCGCTACAACCACAGCGAGGCGTACGTCTCGGCGGTCCTGCAGATCGCCGACGGCTATCGGCTCGGAACCTTCGAGGCACCAACCGATGTCGTCCTGCCTGCCGCGCAGATCCCGGTCACCTCCGCCTCCGACCTCGAGCCGCTCTCCGGCGCCTCGCCCAGCGCCCAGCCGCCTCGGCGCTCAGGCGGCTCACCCTCGGGCGGGACGGACACCGGTACGCCCAGCGGCGGCTCGACCACGCCCTCCTCCCCCTCGCCGTCGGGCTCCCCCGGCGATGACGGGTCCGTCGTCCCGTCGCCCACCTCGGGCCCGGACCCGAGCGGCTCCCCCACGGGGTCACCGACCGAGACGCCCACCGAGACGCCCACGGAGACGCCGACCGAAACACCCACCGAGGAGCCGACACCCACCGAGGAGCCGACACCCACCGAGACCCCGACCGAGGCTCCGTCGGAGACCCCGACCGCGACCGAGACGGCCACCGAGTCCGCCGGCCCGGAGGCTTCCGCGAGCACGTCCTGAGACTCGGCCCCAACCGTGTTGGCCTCGGCGCGCCCTCCCCTCGCACCCTCTCGACCATCGCTCTCCCCCGCTGGTCGAGCCGGCGCACGAAAAGTGTCGAGGCCAACACCCCTCGTTCACGGTAAATCGCGTTACAAGGCCACTCAGTGCGGGCACACTGGGAGACGCTGCTGACACCCCACCGGGAGCCGCCTCGATGCCGACCGATACCGAACGTCTCGTTGCTCATGTCGCGCGCCTCGGCGAGGAGCACCCACCGATCCCGATGGACTCGGTCGACTTCACCATGAACGACCCGACAGGCTTCGGCGCCCGCTTCGGCCATGTGCTCGACTACATGGCGCGGGTCGAGCTCGAGGTCGACCGCAACGTACTCGAGATCTCGACCATGCTCCCCAACCCACCCGAGGTCGACAAGCAGTTCTACGCCGAGGTGTGGCAGCCGCAGGAGATCCAGCACGGACTGATCCTCGACCGCCTCCAGCAGATCCTCGGCCGCCCGCCGGCGACCACCGACCTGGACCACGTCGGCCTGAAGCTGAAGGTGCTCGGCCTGCTGGCTCACCTGGAGCCGTTCCAGGACGTCTGCCGGATGCTCTACTACCTGACCGGCATGGCCACCGAACGCTCCGCGGTGATCGCCTACAACCTGCTCCACGACGGGGTCATCGAGACCGGCGAGCACGCCGTCGCCGACACCGTCATCGCGCCGATCAAGCGTCAGGAGCCGGGCCACTACGCCTTCTACCAGCTCTCGGCCCGCGCCCACTGGGCCACGCTCGCGGCCTGGCAGAAGTGGCTGGTCCGACGCCTGCGCCGGATCTCCTTCGCCCCCGTCGGGGTCAACAACGTCACCCAGCTCGCCGACTTCGGCGACGTCATGGAGACCCTGGGTGTCGATCACGAAGGCCGCGACCTCGCCGCCGACGTGGCCAGGGTCGAGCAGGAGCTCCTCTGGGCCCGCGACCGCGGCCTCCCCGTCCCCGACTACGTCACTCGCGCCTTCCGCGAGGCGGTCGAGGCAGCTCGGGCACGCGCGGCCGCCTGAATGTTCACCGAGCTACCTCGGTGAACATCCCACCGTCACCCGCGCCACTTCGACACGAGCATCTCGACCGTCGCGCCCTTGATCGCCCGGCTTCCGGGAACCGTCCCGACGACCGTGCCCGCCTTCCAGCGTGACTTGACCCGCTTGCCGACGACCGGCTTGAACCCGGCCGCCTTGAGCCGGGCGGTGGCCTTGGCGACCGACAGGCCCTCGACCTTCGGGATCTTGACGCCCTTGCCGTTGACGACGCTGGCGCCGGGACGTACGAAGTTCGCGGAGCCCAGCTTGCCGTCGATCGCCCGCATCGCGTCGGCCCACATCGGGCCGGCGACGGTCGAGCCCGACGCCGAGGCGACGTACCCGCCGCGCAGGCGCTGCCCGTTGAGGGAGACCCACTTGCCCTCGTAGTTGGCGCCGGCGATCATCGAAGCGGTCGCCAGCTTGGGCGTGTAGCCGTTGAACCACACCGCGCGGTTGCTGTTGGTGGTCCCGGTCTTGCCTGCGGACGGCACGCCCAGCGCGAGCCGCTGCCCGAACCCTCCCGGCTGCAGCACGCCGCGGAGGATGTCGTTCATGGCATCGGCGGTGCCAGAACGCATCACCTGCTCGCACGAGGAGGCGTACTCCTTCATCGTCTTCCCGTCGGGGCCGACGATCTCGGTCACCGGCCGCGAGTCGCAGTGCTTGCCGCGAGCACCGAACGTCGCGTACGCCTCGGCCATCTCCAGCGGGCTGACATCGACCGGGCCGAGGGTGAAGGACGGCACCCGCTCGTGGGCGGGATCGGTCAGGCTGACACCCATCTTCTTCGCGAGCGCGTAGGGGGCGCAGACGCCGGTGAACTGCTCGAGCCGGACGTAGAAGGTGTTCACCGACTCGCGGGTGCCGGTGTAGAGGTTCTTGTTGCCCGAGGTGGTCGAGTTGCCGACCGGGTAGGGGTTGGAGCTGAAGTTGCCCTCGCCGGGGCAGTTGGCGAAGGACCCCTGGTTGAACGTCCTCTTGGCCGGCGACGGGATCTCCTGCCTGAGCGGGAAGCCCTTCTCGATCGCCGCGGCGCCGACGAAGACCTTGAAGGTCGAGCCTGCCTGGAAGCCGTTGGCGTCGCCGTACTCCTTGGGCACCAGGTAGTTCAGGTAGGACTCGCCCTTCTTCCGGTTCTCGCCCATCGGCCGCGACTGCGCGAGCGCCTTGACGTTGCCGGTGCCGGGCTCGACCATCGCCAGGGCGCCGACGGCGTTGTCGGTGGGCGAGACGCGGCCGCTCACCGACCGCTGCGCCGCCTTCTGGAAGCTCGCGTCGAGGGTCGTCCTGATGGTCAGGCCGCCGGTCTGGAGCAGCCGCCAGCGCTCGGCCTCGGTCTCGCCCAGCGACTTGTCGGCGAGCAGCCACTGCAGCGCGTAGTCGCAGAAGAACTCAGCCGAGGATCCGAAGCAGCCGTTTCGGCTGTCCTGGACGTTGAGCCCCAGCTCGCTCTCCTTGAGCTTCTCCGCGTCGGCCCGCGGCAGGTCGCCGACCTGGGCCAGCCGCTCGAGCACCAGGTTGCGGCGCGCCACCGTGGCGTCTGGGTAGTCGGTCGGGTCGTAGCCGGTCGGGTTCTTCACCATACCGGCCAGCATCGAGGCCTGGCCCCAGGTCAGGTCGGCGGCGTCGACGCCGAAGTAGTGCTTCGCGGCAGCCTGGACCCCGTAGGCGGAGTCACCGAAGTAGGCCGCGTTGAGGTAGCGCTCGAGGATCCAGTCCTTGTCGTGGTTCTCCTCGAGCCAGATCGCGTAGCGGAGCTCGCGGATCTTGCGGGCCGTGGACTTCTCGGTCGCGGCGGCCCGCTCCTCGTCGGTGTCGGCCCCGTAGACGAGAGTCGTCTTGACCAGCTGCTGGGTGATCGACGAGCCGCCCTGCACCGAGCCCGACTCGGAGGCCGAGTTGCGCAGCAGCGCCCGAAGCGTGCCCTTGAGGTCCATCGCGCCGTGCTCGTAGAAGCGGCTGTCCTCGATCGCGAGCAGCGCCTTCGGCATGTTGGGCGAGATCTGGTCGAGCGCCTTGTAGGACCGGTTCTGGTCGTAGAGGGTCGTGATCACCTTGCCGTGCACATCCAGGATGCGGGTCGTCTGCGACAGCTCGCCCATGTCGATGTCGAGGGGCAGCTCGTCGATCGCCTGGGCGCCGGACTTGGCCGCGACACCGGTCAGGTGGATGAACGGGACCGCCATGCCGGAGGCGACCAGCCCGGTCACCGCGGCGACGCCGATGAGAGCCGCGAACCGCATCACGACGCGATGAAAGGGGAGGGAACGAACGACTTTGCGCGCCAAGATGGGGGCTCCTACCCGGGCCTCGAGCCAGGACCGGCGAGGGTTGCTTGAAGATCGGAGAACAGGTGTTCAGAATACCGGAAGGGCCCACACCGGCCGCGTTCGATCCGCCACACTTCACCCTGTGAACCCATCGGTCTCCGGCATCGCCGTGGCATGGCGCCCCGCGATCGCCGAGCTCCTCCAGACGTACGCCGCCTCCGGCCGTCTCGGGTTCACCGAGGTGGTCGCGGAGAACACCGCACCGGCGCGGGTCCCGCAGGCCGTCCTGGATCTCGGCGTCCCGGTCATCGCGCACGGCGTCACCCTCGGTCTGGCCGGCGCCGACCACCCGGCGGCGGACCGCCTCACCCGGCTGGCCGAGCTCGCCGAGGTACTGGACAGCCCGTTCGTCTCCGAGCACGTCGCGTTCGTGCGGGCGAGCGACTCCGCCGACCCGCTGCACGGCGACGTCCTGGAAGCGGGCCACCTGCTGCCGCCGCCGCGCACGAAGGACTCGCTCGACGTGCTGGTCGACAACGTCCGGATCGCGCAGGGCCAGCTGCCGGTGCCGCTCGCGGTCGAGAACATTGCCGCCACCTTCACCTGGCCCGAGGACGCCATCAGCGAGCCCGACTTCCTCACCGAGCTCGTCGTGCGCACCGGCGTACGCCTCGTCCTCGATGTCGCCAACCTCTACGCCTCCGCGGTCGCCCGTGGCTCCGACCCCGTCGCCGATCTGGCCCGCTTCCCGCTCGACGCGGTCGCCTACATGCACGTCGCCGGCGGCACCGAGCGCGAGGGCCTCTACATCGACACCCATGCCCACCCGATGCCGGCGCCGGTGCTGTCGCTGCTCGCGACCGCGGTCGAGGCGTACGCCGGGCGACGGCTACCCGGGATCATGCTCGAACGCGACGCGGATGTGTCGCTGCAGACCGTCGACCCCGAGTTCACGAAGCTCGCCGAGGCGATCGCTACGCCTTTGGCAGATCCGCCCCGCCTGTGACCGGAGCCTGATGCTGCGGGAAGGTGGCCTCGGCCGAGACCTCGTCCACCAGCGTGGTGCGGCAGAAGGCCTCGCCGAACGGCGTCAGGTGCACCGAGCGGCGCACGATCTTGGCGAACTTCACCGAGTGCAGCGCCCCGAGCACGTCCGGCTGGGCCTCGAGGACCTGGTACTCCAACGGGTCTGGCAGCGGCTCCTTGGAGAACCACACCAGCCCGAGCCGGAACAGGTTGTTGAGATAGGCCGGCACCCGGTCGGGATAACGCACGCCGCTGCGCCCCGCGATCATGTTGAGACCGGGCGCGATCATGGTGCTGCCGACGAGCCCTGCCGGCCCACCGGTGCGAATGTCGACCGAGGGCTGCGGCCCGGCCTGAAGCAGGTAGAGCAGCATCCGCGCCTCGTCGGGCGCGAGCTCGTCGAGGATCCGGCCATACGCCGGGTGCCCCTGCTCATCGGCCCAGACGTCGCGGGAGCGGTCGAGCAGCTCGGCCCCTCGTCGGCGCAGGACCGGCAGGGAGTCCTGGGACGCCTCGGCCTCCCGCGTGCGGGCGAGCACGACATCGCGACCGGCGGCCTCGTAGTCGGCATCGGAGAGCTCCATCACCTGGTTGGTGCCGGGCATGATGATCCGGGCCGCGGTGCCGGCGACGATGCCCACCGCCTCGGCCGTCTCCCGCACCAGCCCCACGCGTACGTCCTGGTCGACCATCGCCCGGGCGACCCGGATCCCGGCGCGGCCGGAGGTGCGCAGCCCCCACCCGGCCGTGTGCCAGGCAGCCCCCGCGGCCACCCTCGCCAGACCGGGAGCGGTGCCGGCCACGGCGGAGGCGGTCGGGATGACCTTGCCGAGGAGACTCATGTCGGAAAGATTAGAAGGTGAAGGAAGCCGCCCGCGAGTCCCATGATCGCGCCGTGGGCGTAGAGCATCCATTCGTCCTCCTTGATCGCTGACCTCATCATGTCCACGAAGTCGCCCGGCGGGAGCTCCTTGGTGCGCCGCGCGACCAGGTCACGGATCTTGTCCGCCTGGTGACGGCTGAAGCCGGGATCGCGGAACGGCACCAGCGTACGATCCGCCGCCTCGTTGGCCACCGAGGTGCTGATCCGGTCGAACCGCTCCGAGCCGAGCGCTATCCGCACCGCACCCCGGTAGGGCCCGGCCGCCCGGTCCACCGCGGGCATCAGCGCGTTGATCAGCAGCTTGCGGGTGGCGTCGCCGCGGGGGCCGTCGAGCAGGAAGTCGCCGATCCGCTCGAGCGTGATCACGTCGGTGGCGATGATGTCGGCGTAGACCTCCGCGGCCTGCTCCTGGCGGCGCGGGAAGAGGCCCTGCACCTTGATCCCCAGGATGCGTCGCGGCTCGGCGGGCTCGAAGATCAGCCACATGCCGAGCAGGTTGGTCACCCAGCCGACGACCACGCCGAGCACGGGAAGCAGCCACCAGACGTGGAAGGTCTGGTCGATCAGCGCCACCGGGATACCGAGCAGGAAGCCGAAGATGAACCCGAAGGCGACCATCAGGTTGAGCTCGCGCTGCCCGAAGTCACGGAAGATCCTGACCACCAGGGCGGGGTTCTTGCGGAAGTGGTCGATGACCATCAGCTTCGGGTCGAGCAGCTGGTCGATGTGTACGCCGATGTCGTCGGTGACCTTGTGCACGATCGAGGGGAGCTGCGCCTGCACCCGGACGGCGATCGCGTCCTTGACCGGCCGCGGCAGGTCGCGCCAGAGCCGGGGGTGCTCGCGCATCATGATCTGTTCGACCAGCTCGGGCACCTCCGGGCGGAAGGTCTCCACGATGTGCGTGGCGATCTCCGAGGGGCCGAGCTGCTGGTAGAAGTCGCTGGGCGTGCCGAGCTTGGCGATCGCCTTGTCGACGGCGATCGAGCCCATCTTCGCGGCCCGTGCGGGGATGATGCCCTGCCAGCCGATCCCGCCCTGGGCGAAGCCCGGGACCTCTTGCAGCTTGTGCGGCAGCACCCTGGTCAGCTCGCGCAGCCCGGGCACCTGGAACCCCTTGAAGGAGAGCGGGGAGAAGAGCATGTAGAGGCCCGACCAGTTGATCAGCCAGCCGATCACCCCGGTGAAGATCGGGATGGTGATCAGCGAGAGCCAGTGGACGTGGGCAGCCCAGTCCTCGAACCAGCTGACCAGCGAGTCCTGCCACTCCGGCGACATCCGAGCTCCTTCCGCCAGAGTTACAGACCGTCAGTATGCGTACCCTACCCACAGGCGAACGCAAACACCCTGAAGCGTCTGCTATTCGGTTGAGGCCTCCGTCGCGGCGCCGGGCGGGATCTCATGGCTCGGCAGCCGGTCGAGATCCTCGACGTCGGCGAAGCAGGCCCGGGCGAAGTCCTGCCCGAACGGGGTCAGGTGTATCGAGCGTCGCTTGATCCGGGCGCTGCCCTTGGCGTGGAGAGCCGCGAGTACGTCGGGTTGCGCCTCGACCACCTGGTAGCGGATCAGCTCGCTGACCGGGTCCTCGGACTGCCAGACCAGACCGAGCCGGGTCAGGTTGTTGAGATACTGCGGCACCAGCGACGGGTAGCGCACGCTGGCCTGCGCTCCGATCATGGTCAGTCCCCGGGCGATCATCCGAGCCCCGCGAAGGTGTCCGATCAGGCCGCCCTCGACCACGTCGACGGCCGGCTGTGGGCCGTCCTTGAGCATCAGCACCAGGATGCGGGCCTCGTCGGGGGCCAGCTCGTTGAGGATCGACACGAAGGCCGGATGGCGCTCGTTCTCGTCCCATACGTCACGCGAGCGGCGCAGCAGCTCCTCGCCGGTCCGCCGCAGTCGGTCGGGTTCCGTGCCCGGGGCGACTCCGTTGACCCGCGCGGCGCGACCCTCCATCGCCGCCCGCGCGCTCTCGGCGGCCGGCAGCGCGAACCGCTCCAGCAGACCCGTGACCGGGTTGCCCGTGGCGACCCGTTTCGCGAGGGCGGTCACCTGGCGGGCGTTGGTCGCCACGTCCTCGGTGAGCCGGACCGCCTCGTCGGGATCGACGACCGCCTTCGCGACCCGCCCCACCCCTCGGGCGTACGTCCTCAGCCCCCAGCCCGCGGTGTGGGCGACCGTGACCGCGGAGATCCGGAGCAGGCCCGGGAGGGCCTCCATCGCATCGTCGACGAGACCGCCGCTCGGGGCCGGCGTGGGCATGCGGTGCATCCCCTCCCGGCCCTCGACGAGCTCTTCGGGCGGCTCGATCGAGCGTGGTCGACGGGCCTCCGGCTCGGTGTTGATGTGGAGGGCGCTCACAGCACGTTCCACCATTCGAAGACTGCGACGTGCAGAAACCCGCCCGCCAGCCCCATGATCGCCCCATGGGCGTAGAGCAGCCACTCGTCCTCCTTGATCGCGGCTCTCATCATCTCAACGAAGGTCTTCGGAGGCAGCGCACGGCACCGGTCGGCGATCAGCCGGCGGATGTTGCACGACTGCTGCTGGCTGAAGGCGGCGTCGCGCAGCGGGGTGAGCGTGTAGTCGACGGCCTGCTCGGCGACCGAGGACCGGATCGCGTCGAACCTCCTGGTCCCGACCGCGACCCGGACCGCGCCGTACGCCGGTCCGACCGCGGCGTTGACCGCCGGCTCGAGGGCCGCGGCGAGCATCTGCCGGGTGCGGTCGCCGGACGGCCCGTTGAGGAGGTGCTCCCCGATGTGCTCGAGCGTGATCACGTCCTTGGCGATGTGCTTGCCGTAGACGTCGGAGGCCTGCCACTGCCGCCGGGCGAAGAGCGCCTGGATCTTGAACGGCCCGATCCGCCTGGGCTCGGCGGGCTCGAAGATGAGCAGCATGCCGAGCAGGTTGGTCGTCCAGCCGACCAGTACACCGAGGATCGGCAGCAGCCACCAGATGTGGAAGGCCTGGTCGACGACGGCGACCGGGATGCCGAGCAGGAAGCCGAAGATCGCCCCGAAGACGACCATCATCCGCAGCTCACGGGCCCCGAAGTCCTTGAAGATCCGCACGATGATCGAGGGATCCTTCTCGAAGTTCTCGATCACCATGATCTTCGGGTCGAAGATCTGGTCGATGTGGTTGCCGATCTCGACGGTCACCTCACCGACGACTTCGGGGAGCCGGTCCTGGACCCGCTGGATCACGACCGTACGCAGCGGGCGCGGCAGATCGCGCCAGAACCGGGGATGCTCACGCCACATGATCTCGTCGACGAGCAGCGGGATCTCGGGACGGAAGACGTCGACGATGTGGGCGGCGATCTTGTCCGGCTCGAGCTGCTCGTAGAAGTCGCGGGCGGTCGCCATCTGCGACAGCGCCCGGTCGACGGCGATCGAGCCCATCTTCGCGGCCCGTGCCGGCACGATCCCCTGCCAGCCGAGCCCGCCGCGCAGGATGCCCGGGATCTCCTGGACCTTGCGCGGCAGCGAGCCGGCGATCTGCTTGAGTCCCGGCACGGTGATCCCGTGGAAATGGATCGGGGAGAAGAGCATCCACAGCCCCGACCAGTTGATGAGCCAGCCGATCACGGCGGTGAAGATCGGGACCGACCAGAACTCGAACCAATCGATGTCCCACCCGGAGAGCACGTCGACGACGCTAGACACGGGACCCCTTGTATTTCGGTCAGTGAGTCTCCCGCTATCCGGAGACTGCACCGATCAACACAGAGGCGCGCCGAGAGTCACCGAGCTGGGAGATATCTCGCCCGCGCTGCGCGCAGGCGTCACTTCAGATCCTGCCCGATCACCTGGGTTCGGTCCAGGGCGACGCTCGCACCGGGCGCCACATCTGTCACAGGAAACAGGCAATTCCTGCACTTCTCAGGTGTTGCATTGCCAGAGAAGTGCAGGAATACCCGGTTAACCGGGTATTCCAACGACCACCAACCTTGAAAATTGGAAGGACCCGGTGGGTCCGTCTCGGGTCGGCTCCACCGGGTCCGCCGCGTGTGCCCCGACCATATGGGGGTTGGTCCGACACCCGCGGCTTACTCATCAGTATGCGGGCATCGCACCAACATCGGTTTTACCCGAAATCCACAACTCCCCAACAAATCTGTCAAGCGATCAGTAGGGCCGTTTAGCCCTGCTGCTGGCGCCGCCAGACCACGATCGCCTGTCCTGGCGGGGCCTGGCGAACCGCAGGAAGCCTGTTGGTGGGTCCCTTCGGTTCGGGCGCCGCCGCCCTCGCCTGGGCAAGCGCCTCGCGGGTCGCGGCCAGCTCGTGCAGCAGTTCCTCGTTGCGTCGGCGCAGGGCGTCGACGTGCTGCTCGAGAGCGAGGATGCGACGCACCCCCTCGATGCCGATGCCGGCCGCGGTCAGGTCCGCGATCGAGCGCAGCAGCTCGATGTCGTGGAAGGAGTAGCGCCGCCCGCCGCCCCCGGTGCGACCGGGGGTGATCAGGCCCATCCGCTCATAGGTACGCAGCGTCTGCGGGTGCAGCCCAGTCAGCTCCGCGGCGACGCTGATCACGTAGACCGCCGCATCCGGCGCCGGGCTGCCGAATCCGTCACTCATCATCACTCCTCGAGAAGAGACGTACGCAGGGGCTTGCCGGCCATCGCGGACCGATAAGCCTCGACGGCGGCCTTTGCCTCGGCGTCGAGCACGGCCGGGATCTGCACCTCGACGGTCGCGAGCAGGTCACCCACGGTGCCGTCCGAGCGACGGAACCCCTTGCCGCGGACCCGGAACGTACGCCCGTTGGGGGTCCCGGCGGGGATCCGCAGCGTCACCGGCGAGCCGGACAGCGTCGGCAGCTTGGCCTCGGCGCCGAGGGCGAGCTCGTCGAACCCGACCGGTACGTCGATGGTGAGGTTGTCGTCCTTGCGACCGAAGACGCGGTGGGGCATGACGCGCACGGTGACGTAGAGGTCACCGGCCGGGCCGCCGTTCTCACCGGCGGCACCCTTGCCCTTGAGCCGGATCCGCTGACGGTCCTTGACACCGGCCGGGATGCGCGCCTGGATGGTGCGCGCGGAGGTGCCGCGGCCGGAGCCGTGGCAGGTCGGGCAGGCCTCGTCGTAGATCAGCTGGCGGCCACCGCAGCGCGGGCAGGTCTCGTTCATCGAGAACGCGCCGCCGACGGAGTTGACGACGTAGCCTGCGCCCTCGCACTCGGGGCAGACCCGCGGCTTGGTGCCGGGCTTGCCACCGGTGCCGTTGCAGTCGGGACAGGCGGCGTCCGAGGTCAGCCGCAGCGAGATGGTCACGCCGTCGAGCGCGTCAGTGAACCCGATCGTGGCGCTCGTCTCGACGTCGGCGCCCTTGATCGGCCGAGCCCTCGGGGTCGTACGCCGTCCACCGAAGCCTCCACCGGCACCACCGGCACCACCGAAGAGGTCGCCGAACATGTCGCCGAGGCCACCGCCCTGGGCACCACCGGCGCCGAAGAGGTCGTCGAAGTTGTAGCCGCGACCGCCACCCGTGCCGCCGAAGCCACCAGGGAACCCGCCCGAGGCGCCGAGGGTGCGTACCTCGTCGTACTTCTTGCGCTTCTCGGTGTCGCCGATGACGTCGTAGGCCTCGGCGACCTTCTTGAACTTCTCGTGCTTGGCGTCGTCGCCCGGGTTGGAGTCGGGGTGGTTGGCCCGCGCGAGCTTGCGATAGGCCTTCTTGATGTCGTCGCCCGAGGCGTCCTTCTTGACACCCAGCTCGGCGTAGTAGTCCTTGTTGATCCAGTCCGGCCGGATCCCGTCGTTCTCAGCCACCTAGCCCCTCCTCCCTTCTTCTCGGTGACCGAGGCTGTCGATCTCTCGACAGCCCCGGCCACCCATGGTTGTCACTCCGGGTCACTCCGGGTCGACGACCAGGACCTGCGCGGCCCTGACCACCCGGTCGCCGATCATGTAACCGGCCTTGGCGACCAGCTTGACCGAGGTCTCCTCGACCTCCGGGTCGGTGCCCATGTGGCTGAGCGCCTCGTGACGGTTGGGATCGAAGACGTCGCCCGGCTCGCCGAACTTCTTCAGACCCAGGTTGGTCACGATCTTCTCGAGCTGGTCGGCGACGGCCTTGAAGCCGCCGTCGACCTCGTCGTGCTCGCGGGCACGGTCGATGGTGTCGAGCACCTCGACGATCGGAGCGAGCACCTTGTAGGTCGCGTTCTGCGAGACCAGCTCGCGGTCACGGTCGACCCGCCTCTTGTAGTTGACGTACTCGGCCTGGAGACGCTGCAGGTCCGTGGTCAGCTCGGCGACCCGCTTGTCGACCTCGTCGGCGGCATCGCCCATGAAGTCCACCTCGCTGTCGTCCTCGATCACGTCCTCCTCATCGTCTGCCTCGTCCGCCTTGTCCTCCGCCTCTTCGGCGGAGCCATCCTCGTCGGATGCAGCGTCGGCGGCGTCGTCCGAGTCCAAGGCGTCGCCCTCAGGAGCGTCCACCTCGGAGCCCTCGGTCGACTCCTCGTCGGTCTCGGGCGGCGGGGCCTCGGAGGTCGTCTCCTCGACGGCCTCCTCCGCCCCGCCGGGGCGGCGCTTCGTCACTTCTTGTCGCCCTCTTCACCCTCGACGGGCTCGTCGACGATCTCGGCGTCGACGACGTCGTCGTCGGCCTCACCGGTCGCACCGGTGGCACCACCGGCAGCGGACTGCTCGGCCTCGGCCGCGGCGTACATGGCCGCACCCATCTTCTGCGAGGACTCACCGAGCTTGGTGATCGCGGTCTGGATGGCGTCCTTGTCGGCCTCGGTGTCCTCGAGGACCTTCTTCAGGGCGTCCAGGTCGGCCTGCACCTCGGTCTTCACGTCGTCCGGGACCTTGTCGCCGGAGTCGGTGATGAACTTCTCGGTGGTGTAGACGAGGCTGTCACCCTGGTTGCGGATCTCGATGGACTCGCGACGCTTGGCGTCCTCCTCGGCGTACTGCTCCGCCTCCTTGACCATGCGGTCGATGTCGTCCTTCGACAGCGCGGAGCCGCCGGAGATCGTCATGGACTGCTCGCGGCCAGAGGCCTGGTCCTTGGCGGAGACGTGCACGATGCCGTTGGCGTCGATGTCGAAGGCGACCTCGATCTTCGGCACGCCACGCGGCGCCGGCGGGAGGCCGGTGAGCTCGAAGTTGCCCAGCGGCTGGTTCTCCGACCACATCGGGCGCTCGCCCTGGGCGACCTTGATCTCGACGCTCGGCTGGTTGTCGTCAGCCGTGGTGAAGATCTCGGAGCGCTTGGTCGGGATGGTGGTGTTGCGCTCGATCAGGGTGGTGAAGACACCGCCCTTGGTCTCGATGCCGAGGCTCAGCGGGGTGACGTCGAGGAGCAGTACGTCCTTGACCTCGCCCTTCAGCACGCCGGCCTGCAGCGCGGCACCGACGGCGACGACCTCATCGGGGTTGACGCCCTTGTTGGGCTCCTTGCCACCGAGCAGGCTCTTGACCAGGTCGGTCACGGCCGGCATCCGGGTCGAGCCGCCGACCAGGACGACGTGGTCGATGTCCTTGAGGGCGACGCCGGCGTCCTTGAGGACGGACTCGAACGGCTTCTTGGTGCGGTCGAGCAGGTCGGCGGTGATCTTCTGGAACTCCGCCCGGGTCATGGTCTCCTCGAAGTGGAGGGGGCCGGACTCACCGTGGGTGATGTAGGGCAGGTGGATCGAGGTGTTCTGGCTCGAGGAGAGCTCGATCTTCGCCTTCTCGGCGGCCTCCTGGAGGCGCTGAGCGGCGATCTTGTCGGCGGCCAGGTCGACGCCGTTGGCGGCCTTGAACTTCTCGACCATCCACTTGACGATCGCGTTGTCCCAGTCGTCACCACCGAGGTGGTTGTCACCGGAGGTCGCCTTGACCTCGACGACACCCTCACCGATCTCGAGCAGGGACACGTCGAACGTGCCGCCACCGAGGTCGAAGACGAGGATGGTCTGGTCGTCGCCCTTGTCGAGGCCGTAGGCCAGCGCCGCGGCGGTGGGCTCGTTCACGATGCGGGAGACGTTGAGGCCCGCGATCTCACCGGCCTCCTTGGTGGCCTGGCGCTGCGCGTCGGAGAAGTAGGCCGGGACGGTGATGACCGCGTCGGTCACCGTCTCACCGAGGTAGGCCTCGGCGTCGCGCTTGAGCTTCTGCAGGACGAACGCGCTGATCTGCTGCGGCGTGAAGTCCTTGTCGTCGATGGACACCTTCCAGTCGGTGCCCATGTGACGCTTGACCGAACGGATCGTGCGGTCCACGTTGGTGACGGCCTGGCGCTTGGCGACCTCGCCGACCAGCACCTCACCGGACTTGCTGAACGCGACCACAGAAGGCGTCGTACGGGCGCCTTCGGCATTCGCGATGACGGTGGCCTCGCCACCCTCCAGAACCGAGACGACCGAGTTGGTGGTCCCGAGGTCGATACCGACGGCACGTGCCATCTTTGCTACCTCCGCTTGTTGAAGCTGTGTGTATGTGGAATCCGGGGAGCCCCGGAAGACTGTGGTCTGCGCCGCCCTGGCGGCTGCTGCCGCCGAGTGTTGCAAACAAGTTGAGTCGAATCAACTCAACTTCGTTCACTGTCCACAACGAAGACCCTACGCCCCCTATTCCAACGCCGGCCAAAACCATGCCGAGTCGGCTCGTCATGACGAGCCGACTCGGCGGGGATCGGGGATCAGAAGGACGGGATCCAGTCGAAGGTGTCGGGGTTGGGGCCGGAGCGACCGGACTCGCCCTTGTCGAGGGCGGCGAGGACGGTGACCTGGTCGGCGCTCAGCTCGAAGTCGAAGATCGCGAGGTTCTCCTCGAGCCGCTCGCGGCGTACGGACTTGGGGAAGACGATGTCGCCACGGTCGATCTGCCAGCGGAGCAGGACCTGGGCGGGCGACTTGCCGTGGGCGGAGGCGATCTCGGCGACCACCGGGTCGGCGAGCTCGCCGCCGCCCTGCCCGAGCGGGGACCACGACTCGACCTTCGCGCCGTGGCCCAGGGTGGCGGCGCGCGCGGCCTCGTTGGCGAAGTAGGGGTGGACCTCGATCTGGTTGACCGCAGGCGCGACGCCGGTCTCGGCGACGATCTTGTCGAGGTGGTCGGGCTGGAAGTTGGAGACGCCGACGGAGGTGGTCAGGCCCTCCTCGCGGAGGCCGACGAGGGCCTCCCACGTCTTCGCGTACGTCCCGTCGTACTGCGTCGGCAGCGGCCAGTGGATCAGGAACAGGTCGACGCGGTCCAGGCCGAGCAGCTCCAGGGACCTCTCCAGCGATGCCTTCGCGTTGACCGGGTCGTGCTGGGAGTTGTTGAGCTTGGTGGTGACGTAGACGTCCTCGCGGGCGAGTCCGGCGCTCTTCAGCGCGGCGCCGACTCCGGCCTCGTTCTGGTACATCTGCGCGGTGTCGATGTGGCGGTAGCCGACCTCGAGAGCCTGGCTCACCACCTGCTCGGTCTCGTCCAGCGGAACCTGCCAGACGCCGAGACCGAACTGCGGGATCGAAGTGCCGTCATTGAGCTTGATCGTGGGAACCGTCATATCCCCATACAACCAAGCGTGCGATGGCCTATTCCATCCCCGGTTCGATCTCAGCCGATCGTCACGGTCACCACGTTGGAGTACGTGCCGGTGTCGATGTCCTTCATCCGGAACTTGTGCTTCCCGATCCGGCCGGACTGGATCGGGGTGGAGAACTGCTCGCCGGTGACTCGTACGTCCGGGATCCCGAACTCCTCCCAGCCCTGGCCGTCGTTGCGCTCCAGGCGGAGGATGGCGCCCTCGCCGCGCGGGTAGATCCCGGTGAGGTCGATCCGCTCCATCGGCTTCGCCTGGACGATTCCGGCCTGGAGGGTGATCTCCTTCTTCGCCGGCTTCTCCTCGACGGTCTTGGACGGCGACGGGCTCGTGGAGGCCGCCTGCTTCTCCGGAGTGCTCGTGGGCGAAGAGTCGAGTGTGATCGCCGGCCCGTTCGCGGTCTTGGTCGGCTTCGGCGACGGAGCGTAGAGCGAGGCACCCGCATCCGGGTCGGTGGCCTGGTCGTCGGCGGCACCGCCGCCACCGAGGCCAAGGATGTTGGCACCGAGAAACATCCCGATCCCGATGATCAGCCCCACCCCGACCGCGACCGCGACGAGCGCCGTGACTCCGGCTGCGATCGGGTGCTGCCCGCCCTGCTTCACATCTGCTCCTCGACCCGCCCGTGGTGATGGTGACAATTGAGCCACACGTTCCTGTCGAGCACCACAGGTTCAGCTGATCAGCTGCTGGCGGCGCGCGATGGCGGCCGCCTCCGTGCGACTCCCGGCGCCCAGCTTCCCGAGGATGTTGGAGACGTGCACGGAGACCGTCTTCGTGGAGATGAACAGCTGCTTGCCGATCTCGCCGTTGCTGCGTCCCGCGGCCACCAGCGTCAGGATCTCGCTCTCCCGCGGCGTCAGCGACGTCGACGTCGCCTGCTGCTGCTTGACCGCCGTCGCGCCGAGCGATCTCAGCTCGTCGAGCAACGGCTGCAGCCCGAGCCGCTTCGCGGTCGTCCGGGCCTTGTCGGCGGTCACCCGCGAGCCGGCCACGTCGCCCGTGGCCCGCTGGATGGTGGCGTACGTCGTCCGGACGGCGGCCAGACCTGGGACATCGCCGTAGGCCTCGACCTGTTGCTCGGCGCGCTCCCATGCCGCCAGCAGCGACTCCTGAGGCGGGGCGTCGATGCCGGCCAGCCAGTGGACGCGGAGCACCTCCGCCTCCAGCCGAGCGGTCCAGGAGCGTCCCTCTGGGCCCCACTCTCCGGGCTCGTACTGCGCGACCACCTGCTCGCCGTCGCTGTGCAGCCCGTCGACGGCCTCCACCAACGCGGGCCAGCGCGCGGCCGGCAGCGAAGGCAGCATCTGCGCGATCCCGGAGGCGGCCACGACCGCCAGCCGCACCCGGCCGCCGAACCACTCGGTCCAGAACTGGGAGAGCGTCTCTACCGCGTCCGCGTAGACCCCGAGCACTCCCTCGGGGTCGCCGCCACGGGCCGACGCGGTCATCTCCACGATCGAGCCGTAGAGGGCGATCAGGCCCTCCTGGGTCCAGAACGGACGCAGCTCCGCGGCGGCGTCACCGACCGACGCGCCCCGTGCCTGCTCCATCATCATCCGGAGCACGTCGAGGAGCGCGACCGGGACCGGCGGCGCATCGGGCAGGTTGCCGCCGGCCAGCGCGAGCGCCTCGTCCCACTCCCCCAGGACCATCTGGATCCGGACGATGTCGGCTCGGGCCGCGGCGAGGTACATGGACCACTGCAGCGACTCCCCGCCGGCGTCATCGAGCACCGCCCGGAACCACTTCAGCGCCTCCGCGTAGTCACCGGCCTCGTCATAGGAGCGGCCGAGCGCGAACAATCCCCGGCTGACGGCGTACGTCGAACCGACCTGCCGCGCCTGCTCGATGGTCTCGCGCAGCACCTGGCGGAAGCCCTCGACCTTGTCGCCGCCACCCCGGCGGGTGCGGACCTTGAGCATCGACAGGCTGGTGGCCATGTCGGAGGCGAGCTTGGAGAGACTGTGCCGCTCGGCGATCTCGATGCCCTCCAGCCCGACCGCCTCGGCCTCCTCGCTGCGGCGATAGGCGACCAGCGTCCGGGTGCGCACGGCGAGAACCGCGCACCGCGCCTTCGGCTCGGCGTCGGCGGGGAGCGCGACCATCGCGTCGTGGGAGTGGGTGAGCGGGTCGCCGTTCTCCATGGCGATGGCCGCCTCCGCCCGGGTCGCCAGCAGCAGCGCGCGGCCCACCGACGGGCCGGCCGGGATGGCGTCGAGACGCTCGGCCAGGATCGCGTCGGCCCGTGAGGGCAGCCCGGCGAGGATGAGCGTGTCGGCGGCACGCTCGTAGACCCGGTCCAGGTTGACCGCGGCCGCCTGGGCGACCTTCGGGTCCGCGGCGAGACCCAGCGCGCTCTCGTAGTGGTGGGCCGCCTCGCCCACGCCACTGACGCTGCGAGCCTCCTCGGCCGCGGCGATGCGAGCCCGTAGCGCGGTCGCGAGGTCCCCGGCGTGCTTGGCGTGCAGCGCGAGCTCCGCGGCCGCACCCAGACCAGGTGCCTCCTTCAGCACCTCGGCGAACCGGGCGTGCAGGCGAACCCGCTCGCCGGGAAGCAGATCGTCATAGACCGCCTCGGCGAGCAGCGCGTGCCGGAACGTGTAGCGCGAGCCGGTCGGCTCGAGCACCTTCTGCTCGACCGCGGTGCGCAGTGCGTCGTCGAGCTCGTCGGTCTTCATCTCGGTCACCGCGGCGAGCAGCTCGTGGGTGACCCGGCGCCCGGCGATGCTCGCCGTGCGGACCACGCTCCGGGCCGAGCCGTCGAGCCGGTCGAGCCGCACCAGCAGCAGGTCGGCGAGGTCGACCGGGAGGTCCTCGTCGCAGCCGGCCTGCACCAGCTCCTCGACGAAGAAGGCGTTGCCCTCGGCGCGGCGTACGACTCGTTCGGCGTCGACCTTGCCGGGGGCCAGCTCGTGGACCAGCAGTCGCACCGAGTCGTCGGAGAGCGGCTCGAGGACGATCCGCTCGACGTCGGGCAGCCGGCCCCACTCGCCGACCTGGCGGCGCAGCGGGTGCCGGCGGTGGATGTCGTCGGCGCGGTAGGACGCGACCATCGCGACCGGGCCGACGTAGGGCCGGGTGAAGAGGTAGGTCAGCAGGTCGCGGGTGGACTGGTCGGCCCAGTGGGTGTCCTCGACCACGACCAGCAACGGCGCCTTCTCAGCGGCCGCCTCGAAGAGGGTGTGGACGGCATCGAAGAGCTGCCCACGGTCGGTGCCGGTCGGGGCGGCTCCCTGGTTGGCGCCCATCACGCGGCGTACGGGCCTCAGCCTGGCCAGCGCCGGGTAGTCGGCCGCCACCCGCTCGACGACGTCGGGCAGGTCCGCGACGATGCGGTCGAGGATCTCCGAGAACGGCATGTACGCCACGGCGCTCTCGCCGAAGTCGACGCAGTGGCCCGCGTGCACCTGCCAGCCGTCGGAGACGGCACTGTCGCGCAGCGCGGTGAGCAGGCGCGTCTTGCCGACGCCGGCGTCGCCGGCGAGGAGGACGTGCTGCCGTCGGGCATCGGGGGTCGAGCCTGTCGAGGCGACTCCGAGCAGCCCACTGACGGTCTGCAACTCGAAGTCGCGACCTACGAAGGACCGAGCACTCTGCGCCATGTCCCCCATCATCGCGCCTCCGGGCCCGGGATTCTCCCGCATTACCGACCTCCGGGGACTCAGTTGTGTATCGAGTCCATCCGGCGGGGACGGCGGCGCCTCACCTGGCGGGCGAGACGGTCGGCCGCGGTCGCGCGGCGAATGCTCTGCTGGCGGTACGCCAGCTCGGCGTCGTAGCTGATCTGGTTGGTGTAAGTCATGCATCCAGACTCGGCTCCTGAGGTAGCGCCACGCATGAGGCGCCTGCCTTAGGCGTACGTCAGGGGTGCCTCATTCGGGCGTGATCAGCGTCACTCCACGAGCCCCCGGCGGCGGCCGATGGCCGCTGCCTCGGTGCGGCCGGAGGCGCCGAGCTTGGCCAGGATGTTGGAGACGTGGACCGAGACGGTCTTGGTCGAGATGAACAGCTGCTTGCCGATCTCGCCGTTGCTGCGTCCGGCGGCGACCAGAGCGAGGATCTCGCTCTCCCGGGCGGTCAGCTGGCCGGAGGGACCGGCCGCCGACCGCTGTGGCGTGGTGCCGAGGGTGAGCAGGTGGTCGAGGAGCGGTCGAGCACCGAGCCGCTTCGCCGCGTCCCTGGCCTGGTCAGCCAGCACACGTGCGCCGGCGGTGTCGCCACCGGCGCGAAGGATCTCGGCGAGCCGGACCCGAGACCAGGCGAGCTCGTGGACGTGCGGGAAGGCCTCGAAGGCGGCCGCGGTCTCGCGCCACGCCTCGACGAGCTCGGCCTGCTCGGGCACGGAGATGCCGGCCAGCCAGTGGGCACGAAGCCCCTCGGCCCGCAGCCGCGCCGACCAGGCCTGCCCCTCCAGCCCCCAGGGCTGCTCGGTCTCGACGGGCCGCGTGCCGGCCTCGAGGATGCGGTCCACCTGCGCCATCACCTGCGGGCGCGCACCGACGGGGACGGCCGGGACTGCGGAGCCGATCGCACCGACGGCGATCGCCGAGAGCCGGGCATGGGCGCCGAACCACTCTCCCCAGCCGGTGGTGAGTGCCGCGACGCCGGCGTCGTAGGCCTCGATCGCACCGTCGATGTCTCCACGACCTGCGGCGGCCCGGATCTCCACGGGTGCCGACTCGCTCGCGGTGGCCACCTCCTGCTTCCACGACGGCCGCAGCCGCCGGGCCTCAGCACCGACGTCGGCGCCGCGGGCCTGCTCGATCATCAGCCGCTTGGACTCCAGCCACGGCCACAGCACCGGCGGGATGCCGTACGCGTCGGTCAGCGCGAGCGCCTCGTCCCAGCGGCCGGCGGTGTGGAGGTAGTCGAGCCAGGCGATCCGGGCGTCGAAGGCGTACGGCGCCCAGGGGACGCCCCGCTCCACGCTGAGCTCGAAGGCGCTGCGGTAGCTCTCGCCGGCCTCGTCGCGACGGTCGGCCGCGTCGAGGGCGAAGGCGAGCTGGAGCCGGGCGCGGAACTCCGGGTGCAGCGCGCCGACCTTGGCGGCCCGCGCCACCGCCTCACGGAGCGGCTCGATCCACAGCTGAGGCGGACGCCCCCACGACCCGGCCAGCGTCGCCGCGACCTCCGCGGCGAGGCCGGTCCGGCCGAGCTCCTCGGCCAGCGCCAGCGCCTCCCGGCCGGCTCGTTCGGCGTCTTCGTGACGGCGGTAGATCATCAGCGACCGGGCGTACGCCGCGAGCAGTCGCGCCCGCACCAACGGCGGGGCGTCCTCGGGCAGCTCGGCCATCGCCTTCTCCGCGAGCGCCCCCACCCGGACGTCGTTGACGTAGGCGAAGCTGGTCTCGATCTCGACCGTCATCAGCTGCGCGCGCCATAGGCCGGGTGCGTCGGCCGGGAGCGATTCCCGCTGCTCACGGGCCAGTTTTCCGGCCCTGTCGGCGTGCCCGGCGGCCACCATCGCGTCGCTGGCCTTGACCACCAGGTCGACGAGCCGCTGGGTGTCGTGGTCGGAGTCGGCACGACCGGCGAGCTGGGCGATCGCCTGCTGATAGTGCTGCGACGCCTCGTCGGGACCACCGGCGGCGGCCGCCTCGTCACCGGCGGCGATCCCGGCCGCGAGCGCGGTCTCGTGGTCGCCGGCAAGACGGGCGTGACGGGCGAGACCGGCCGCGCTGCCGGTCGTGAGGTCGCTGCTCAGCGCCTCGACGTACCGCTGATGGAGCCGGACCCGCTCCCCCGGCAGCAGGTCGTCATAGACCGCCTCGCCGAGCAGCGCGTGCCGGAAGACGTAGTAGCCGTCCTCGCGCGGCACCAGGATCGCGCGCTCGATCGCCTGCCTCAGCCCGGCGTCGAGGGTGGCGCGGTCGAGACCGGCGACGGCCTCGAGGAGCTCGTCGCTGACGTCGCGCCCGGCGGCACTGGCGGTGTCGACCACCTCGCGCGCGGTCGCGTCGAGCTGGTCCAGCCTGATCAGGAGCAGGTCGGCGAGGTCCCAGGGCAGCTCGTCGGCACCGGCGGCCTGCACCAGCTCCTCGACGAAGAAGGCGTTGCCGTCGGCGCGACGTACGACGCTCTCGACGTCGACCCCGTCGGTGAGGTCACCGGCGAGCTCACCGACCAGGATGCGTACGTCATCGTCCGAGAGCCGGCCGAGGTGGAACCGCTCGACGGACGGCAGCCGGGTCCACTCGGCGAGCTGGCGGCGCAACGGGTGACGGCGGTGGAGGTCGTCGGCGCGGTAGGAGGCGAGGATCGTGACCGGGCCGTCGAACGGCCGGGTGAAGAGGAAGGTCAGCAGGTCACGGGTGGACTGGTCGGCCCAGTGGGTGTCCTCGACCATGACCAGCAGCGGCGCCTTCTCGGCCGCGCGCTCCAGGAGTGAGTGGATCGCGGCGAAGAGGTTGCCCCGGTCGAGCGCCTCCTGGACGGCGGTGTCAGCCCCGCCGAGCGCACGGGCCACGGGCGCCATCCGCAGGAGCGCCGGATGTACGTCGGCGACCTGCGCGACCACGTCGGGCAGCGCGGTGGTGATGTTGTCGAGGATCTCGGTGAAGGGCAGGTAGGCCTCGGCACTGTCGCCGAAGTCGAGGCAGTGGCCGACCAGCACCTGCCTGCCGTCGGCGGCGGCACGGCCGCGGAGCTCGCGCAGGATCCGGGTCTTTCCGACACCGGCGTCGCCCGCGAGGAGGACATGCCTACGTCCGCCCGGCTGTGCGGTGCCGTCCAGCCCCACCAGCCCCGCCAGTGTCTCCAGGTCGGCATCACGTCCGACCAGCCTCTCGGCACTCTGCGCCATGGGCGCAATCATCGCGCCTTCCGACAACACCGGCTCGGCCCAGGGGTCGGCCCAGGGGTCGAGACTGCCGTGCCCTGGACATGAAGCAACGCCGAGCGGGATCTCTCCTGCTCGGCGTTGATGGTCCCGCGCCCGCATCTCAGCGGGTGCGGTTGCGTCGCGCCTGACGAGCCTCGCTGGCCCGCTGGCGCTTGGCCAGGTCCTTCTGGATCTGCTGGCGGCGGTACTTGACCTCTGCTTCGTAACCTACGGTGCTGTACATCTCGATCTCCTGGTGAGTTGTCCTGCTGGGATGTCCTGCTGACATCGAGAACACTCCTCCGCTGAGGTAGGCACCCGAATCGGTCGCGCGCCCTACTTACCGACCCGGGCGCCTTACTTTCCGACCTAGGGCAGGCGCTCCGCGCCTTAGACGGGACACTGGGCCTATGGAGTTCTCCGAGGTCGTACGTCGCCGCAAGATGGTCCGCAACTACACCGGCGATCCGGTGGACCCGGCGGTGATCGACAAGATCCTGCACAACGCCACCCGGGCGCCGTCGGCCGGCTTCTCCCAGGGCTGGGGGTTCCTCGTGCTCGACAACCCCGAGGACGTACGCCGCTACTGGGAGGCGACGGCCGACGTCGACAACCCCGACAATTGGCTGACCGGGATGATGCAGGCCCCGGTGATCGTGATCCCGTGCTCCTCCAAGGCGGCCTACCTCGACCGGTACGCGCAGCCCGACAAGGGCTGGACCGACCGCGACGAGGCCCACTGGCCGATGCCGTTCTGGCACATGGACACCGCGATGGCGACCATGCTGATCCTGCAGACCGTGGTCGACGAGGGCCTCGGCGCCCTCTACTTCGGCATCCCGCCGGAGTCCGACGCCGCGGTCCGCAAGGCGTTCGACATCCCCGACGCCTTCGACCCGATCGGCGCCGTCACCATCGGCCACCCCGCCTCCGGCGGCGCCAAGGGCTCCCCCACCCGCCGCAAGCGCACCCCGCTGGAGGACGTCGTCCACCGCGGTCGCTGGTGACTCAGTCCGTGGTCCGAGCCGCCCCGCGGGCGGCAACGGAGTCCGACCCACGAACATGCGAGACCGCCATCGCGAGATCGGCCAGCCGCGGCGTGACGATGTTGAGGACCTCGTAGACCGAGCCGAAGGCGCCGTCGACCGTCACCGGCCGGTCCTCGAGGGCCCGGACGACGCGCTCGGCGCACTCCTCGGGGCTCTCGCCTCGGCCCTCGTACTCGGCGGTCGGGGCGATCATCGGCGTACGCACGATCGCGACGCGCATGTTGGTGCAGGTCACGTTCTCGAAGTAGGCCTCGCGGCTCAGGATCCGACCGAACACGTCGAGGGCCGACTTCGCGGCGATGTAGGCCGCGAACTTCGGGGCCTTGATCTGGTTGCCCCAGGTGACGATGTTGACCACGTGGCCGAACCGCTGGGCGCGCATCGCCGGCAGCAGGCCCATCGTGAGCCGCACCGCGCCGAAGTAGTTCACCGCCATCATCCGCTCGAAGTCGTGGAAGCGGTCGTGGGTCAGCTCCAGCGACCGCCGGATCGACCGGCCGGCGTTGTTGACCAGGTAGTCGACCGCCCCGTGCTCGGCGAGCAGCTGCTCCACCAGCGAGTCGATCGAGTCACCGTCGGCCATGTCGACGAGGTAGGTCGACGCCCGCCCGCCGCTCTCCTCGATGGTCTTCCGCACCCGCTCGAGCTCCTCGGCCCGGCGGGCGGCGAGGAGCACGTGCGCGCCACGTCGAGCCGCGGCGTACGACGTCGCCTCACCGATACCGGAGCTGGCGCCGGTGATCAGCACCGTGCGGCCCGCGAGAGGGCCGGGAGCACCGGTCACGGCCCGGATCGTGCGCGCCACCCGGGCGCGCGGCGTCTGCAGGAGCGGAAGCGAGAACAGGCTGACCACTCCCGCACCCTAGCGACCTCGACTGGGGTTCGTTTCCGCGGATTCGTTGGGTGCCGGCCCGGGTATGAGGCGTTTAGCGTGACGCGTCGAGATGTCGGCCCGAAGCCGACACCACCGCACGATCCCAGGAGAGAACATGTCAACCACCAGCATCGTCCCGCGTACGTGGAAGCGGCGGATCGCCGGGATCGTCTCCGCGACCCTCATCGCGATCACCGGCGCAGCCGTCAGCGGTCTTGCGGCCCCGACCCCGGCCCACGCCGCGACCTGCACGTCGTACAACTACTCCTACGGCGGCAACGGCACGTGTGTCAGCTACATCCAGACGCTGCTCAACTGGCAGCCCGGCATCGACCTGGCGGTCGACGGAGCGTACGGCAACCTGACGCGTCAGGCCGTGGTCGCGCGTCAGACGTCGTGGCGCTACTGGGACTCCTCGGTGGTGGTGGACGGCATCGTCGGCCCCAGGACCTGGGCCTACCTGTGCTCGCCGTACTACTACGGCACCGGCCCGGCGCAGTCCTACCCCTTCGCCGTCGCTCGCGCGGCCGGTTGCCGGGTCTGAGACCGCCGACCCCAGGGCGTCACGGGCGCACCGGCGCGTAGCGGAGGTCGACCTCCAGGTGCGGATCGTCGCCGATGAGGTTGTGCAGCCGGATCGGCTCGCCGCCGGGGTTCTCGTAGAGGCGGATGCCGTCGCCCAGGAGGACCGGCGCGACGTGCAGGTCGATCTGGTCGATCAGGCCGCGTTCGAGGAGCTGGCGGCCGATGTCGGCGGAATGGACCTCGACGTTCTTCCCGTCGGCCGCCTCGATCGCGATCCGCAGCGCCTCGCCGACGTCGCAGCTGAGGAAGGTGACGTGCTCCTGCGGCCGGGCGTCCTCGGGATGGTGGGTGAGGATGAAGACCGGCCCCTGCCAGTCGCCGTACGGCATCGCGTCGGGGTAGGCGTCGTGACCGTTGCGCCCACCCAGGACGGCGCCGAGCTGCGAGGAGTACGCCTCCTCGACACCGGGTGGGCCGGTGACGTCGCTCAGCCACGCCATCCCCGGCTCGCGTCCGTCGACGAACCCGTCGAGCGACATGGAGAAGTGCCACAGCACCTTCCCACTCATCGGGCCGCATCCGTCCGGTCGAAGGTGACGTGGGTGACGCCGCTCGGCGTGGTGGTCGAGGCCACCTCGTAGCCGTCCTCCAGCGCCTCCAACCCCTCCCACAGCCGTACGCCACAGCCCAGGATGATCGGGACGACGGCGACGTGCAGGTGGTCGACGAGACCGGCTGCCAGGAAGTCCCGGAGCGAGGACGGCCCGCCGCCGATGCGTACGTCCTGGCCGGCGGCTGCCTCCTGCGCCTCGGCCAGCACCTCTTCGATGGGCGCGTCGCGGAAGTGGAAGACGGTGCCGCCCTTCTTCTCGATCGACTCGCGGGGCTGATGCGTCAGGACGTAGGTGGGTGTGTGGAACGGCGGCTCCACTCCCCACCAGCCGGTCCAGTCGGCGTCGTCCTGCCATCCGGGAGGACCGAACTTGCCGGCACCCATGATCTCGGCACCGATGCCTTCCCAGGACCGCCTGGCGAAGACGTCGTCGGGTTCGGCGGCCGGGTCTACCTCGACGCGCTCCCGAACGCCGGTGGCGGCCTGGAACGTCGCGGTCGGGAAGAACCACTCCAACAGCCGGTGGCCGGCGTGACCGAACGGAGCCTCCAGGCTCTGGCCCTCGCCGGTGGCGAAGCCGTCCAGCGAGATGCCGATGTTGTGAGCACGTACGCGTGACATGTCGATCTCCCTCGAATCAAGAGTGATTGCACTTTGCAATCACTGGCGTCGAGGGTAGACTTTCCGATTGCAGATTGCAACCACTATTTCCGAGTGCAGGAGACACCGAGTGAGCCAGCCCAGATCGGGGTGCCCGATCAACGCAGCCGTGGAGGTCTTCGGGGACCCCTGGTCGGTGATCGTGCTGCGCGACGTGATGTTCGGAAACCGTCGCCACTTCCGCGAGCTGCTCGGCAGCTCCGAGGAGGGCATCGCGTCCAACATCCTCAGCAGCCGGCTGAAGAAGCTCGTCGACGGCGGCCTGCTCACCAAGGAAGAGGCCGGCCGCGGCCAGAAGGCCGCCTACGCGCTGACCGAGGCAGGCATCCAGACGCTGCCGATCATGGTCGCCCTCGGCAACTGGGGGCTCGCCCACCGCGACGGCACCCGGCAGCTCCGGGTCCGTGCCGAGCTGCTGCGCGATGCCGGCCCCGAGATGGTGGCGTCGTTCATGGACGAGCTGCGCGAGCTCCACCTGGGGACGCCGCGGCCCGACCCGGACGCCCCGCGGGCGAGCGAGCAGCTCGCCGCGGCGTACGAGGCGGCCATGGCGGAGTGAGCCGAGGCCTCACTTCTCCTTGCCGTGGAGCTTCAGCCTCGAGATCTGGTTCTTCAGCTCGTCGAGGAAGAGCGTCCTGATGCTCTCGGTGTCCAGGGCCCCGTTGACCCCGCGCAGCTTGCCCTCGCCGAGCTTGACGCAGACGGCCGACCAGGCGGCGCCGATCGCGCCGGTGAAGCCCGCCGCGACGGTGGCGTTGATCGCCCCACCGCCGACGGTGCCGAACCCGGGGATCATCTTGAGCAGGTTGCCGGCCACGGTGCGGCCGGCCTGGGTGGCGGCCGCGGTGGCCGCGATCGAGGCCATCGCGGCCTTGTCCACCTCGATGCCGTAGATCGCCGAGATGCGCGCCATCATCCCGAGCTGGATCGGCACCAGGACGACCGCGTCGGAGAACGGGATCGGAGTGGCGCCGGCCGCCCCGGCCGCCGTCGCGGCACCCGCGATCACGGTGTTCGCCTGCTCCTGCTTACGCTTGAGATCCACCCTCTGCGCCGCGGTGAGGGCCTCCTCGACCCCTGCAGGCGCGCATCGAAAGGTGGCATCAACGAGTTCCTGCAGCCCGTGGACCTGCTGGCCGGAGAAGTCGTCGGCCTTGGCGTTGGTCAGGTAGACCCGCGCCCCGTGCACGGGCAGTCCCCGCGCGTCGATCTGCTGGGCGAACTCGACCGCGTCCGGGTGGAAGGCACCGGTCGGCGAGGTCGGCACCTGGGTCATCACCAGCACGACCGGCAGCCCCAGGTCGGCGAGCTTCTGGATGAACGCGGCCTCGGTGTCCTCGAAGCGGCGGTCGGCGAAACGTACGGCGTACCAGGCGACGTGGATCTGCTCGGACTGCGGCTTGCGGCGTCGCTCCTGGATCAGCTTGGCGAGATCCTTGATCACCCGGTCGCCCTCGATGCCGATCTCCAGGCCCTGGGTGTCGAGCAGCCCGAAGAAGCCGCTGGTGTGTAGGTAGAGCGTCGACTCCTTCGTCACCGGCTCGCCGATCCCGGTCTTCGCCACCTCCGCCCCGAAGACGGCGTTGACCAGCGTCGACTTGCCGACCCCGGTCTTGCCGAAGACGGCGAGGTTGAACCGGCCGATCTCCTTGGCCGACTCGGAATACCTCTTGTGGAACTCGTCCTTGAACCAGCCGTCGGATGCGAAGTTGTTCACGTCGACCAAGGATGCCAGCCCGCAGCGAAGTTTCCGGGGAGTCGGACACCTGAATTGTCATGGCAGGGGCCTCCGAGGAGGAATAGCGTGCCGGGCATGAGCCCACGGTCTCGCCTCGCGTACGTTGCCGCCCTCGCCGCCGCAGTCGTCCTGGTCGCGCCCACGACTCCGGTCCACGCGGCCGAGCCGGGGACCCAGTCCACCGATATCACCCTCACCCGGTGGAACAGTCTCGAAGACTTCGCGAAGGGCAGGTCGAGCAACCTGCGCCCCGACCGGCACGGCACCCTCCGGATCGGCCGCGGCAGCGAGACGACGGCCTATGCCGACCCGTTCGGCGACGGCTCGGCGAAGATTTACGAGTACGGCACCTGGACCTCGCCCGTGGTGAAGACCGGATACCCGATCGACGAGTCGGTCACCTCGTGGGACGTCGACACCCCGACCGGCACCTGGGCCGAGATCCGGTTCCGCGGCCGGAAGGCGGACGGCACCTGGACGAAGTGGTTCGTGATGGGTCGCTGGACGGCCGGCGACGACTTCGCGGCCGGCGACATCCACCGCACCTCCGTCGAGGGACAGAGCGACACCGACGCGGCGCTCTACACCGACACGTACGTCGCCAGGACCGGCAAGGAGCCCGAGGCGTTCCAGACCAGGGTCACCCTGCTGCGCCCCGAGGGCGCGACCGTCTCCCCCAGCCTGCGAACGGTCTCGACGCTGACCAACGAATACCTGCCCGACTCCGCCTACCCCGGCACCAGCACACCGACCCTCGACGACGCGATCGACCTCCGTGTCCCGCCGTTCAGCCAGAACATCCACCGCGGCGAATACCCGGACTTCGGTGGCGGCGGCCAGGTCTGGTGCTCACCGACCTCGACGACGATGGTGCAGTACCACTGGGGTCACGAGGTCCCGGCGGGCGAGCTGACGGACATCGAGGCGCCCAACGGCGACCCGCAGGTCGCCTACGCCGCGATCAACACCTGGGACTACGCCTACGAGGGCGCGGGCAACTGGCCGTTCAACACCGCCTACGCCGGCCGCTGGGGCCTGGACGGGTTCGTGACCCGGCTGCGTTCGCTGGCCGAGGCCGAGGCCTTGGTGGCGGCCGGCTTCCCGCTGGTCGTCTCCGCCAACTGGGAGTTCGAGGAGATGCCGGAGTCGGGCTACGGCACCGACGGCCACCTGCTGGTCATCGGCGGCTTCACCGCCGAGGGCGACCCGATCGTCTACGACCCCAACCACTCCTCCAACGACGAGGTGCGCAACGTCTACACCCGCGAGAACTTCGAGCGGGTCTGGCAGACCTCGACCGACGGGATCACCTACGTCATCCACCCGCGCGACGTGCGGCTGCCCGGCGCACAGAAGGCTACAAACTGGTGACGGAGACGCCACCGCGGTGATCCACGCCACCGTCGCCGACTAGGTTGCGGCCATGACACTCGATGCCGTCGCCGCTCTTCAGGCCGCACTTCGAGCCCCGACCGTCAACGACGGCTCCGGCGCAGAGACCCAGGCATTCGAGCAGCTCCACGAGGCGCTGCGCGAGCACTTCCCGCTGTTGCACGCGACCCTCGACCTCACCCCGGTCGGCGAGCACGGGCTCCTCTTCCGCTGGCCCGGCTCCTCGGCCGAGAATCCGGTCGTGCTGATGGCCCACCAGGACGTCGTCCCGATCGCCGGCGTTTGGACCCACGACCCGTTCGGCGGCGAGATCGTCGACGGGGTGATCCACGGGCGCGGCACCCTCGACGACAAGGGGCAGCTGGTTGCGATCTGCGCCGCGGTCGAGGGGCTGCTCACGGACGGGTTCGAGCCGGCGTACGACGTGTGGTTGTCGTTCGGCTCCGACGAGGAGACGACCGGCGCGGCCGCGCGGGCGGCGGTCCAGGAGCTCCGGAACCAGGGGGTCGAGCCGTGGTTCGTGCTCGACGAGGGTGGCGCGGTCGCCTTCGACGCGTTCCCGGGCGTCGCGGCGCCGATCGGGGTCGTCGGCGTCGCCGAGAAGGGCACCACCGACATACGCCTCAAGGTGACCGGCGACGGCGGCCACTCCTCCACCCCACGCCAGAACGGTCCGACCGCGCGGCTGGCCCGCGCGATCACCCGGCTCGACCGGATGTCGATGCCGGTCCGGCTGCCGGCTCCGACGGTCGAGATGTTCGAGCAGATCGCCCCGTACGCAGCCAAGCCCATGCGACCCGTGCTGGCCAACGCCGGCCGGCTGGCGCCGGCTCTGGCTCGGCTGCTGACCCGGCTCGGACCCGAGCCGGCCGCGCTGACCCGCACCACCGTGGCGATCACGACGCTCGAGGGCAGCCCGGCGGCCAACGTCATCGCCTCGGCCGCCTCGGCCGGGGTCAACCTGCGGATCATGGTCGGCGAGACGGTCGCCGAGGTCGTCGAGCGGCTGCGTGCCGCGATCGGCGACAAGCAGGTCGAGATCGAGGTCGTCCGGGCCGGCGAGCCGTCGCCGGTCTCGCCTCGCGACGAGGCGTTCTCGCTGGTCACCGACACCATCGCGGAGATCTTCCCGGAGGCCGTGCCGGCTCCCTACACGGTCATGGCCGCGACCGACTCCCGCTTCTTCTACGAGATCAGCGACCGGGTCTACCGGTTCGCGCCGTTCCGGATGACCGCTGCCCAGCGGGCCACCATCCACGCCGCCGACGAGAACATCAGGGTCGATGACTACCTCGACGGGATCCGCTTCTACCGAAGGTTGATCGAGTCACTGTGACCACCGAAAGTCAGCGCACCGGCGTCGAGAAGGCCGCGCGCGGAATCTGGGTGATCGTCGGCTTCCTGGTGTCCGTCGAGTTCGCCAGCGGCATCCTGCAGGGCTACTACACCCCGATCTTCTCCGATCTCGCCGACCATCTCGGCGTCTCCGACGCCGACCTCAACTGGCTCGAGGCCGGGCAGCTGATCGTCTCCGCGCTGTGCGTGCCGCCGCTCGCCCGGCTCGGCGACCTGATCGGTCACAAGAAGGTGCTCCTGCTGGCGACCGGGATCACCGCGCTCGCCACCTGGTGGACCGTGGTCGCTCCCGACTTCGGCTCGTTCCTGGTCGCCTGGTCGATCCAGGGCGCCTACGTCATCTGGCTGCCGCTCGAGGTCGCCATCGTCCACAAGCGCACGGGCGGCGACACCGCCCTGACCCGTCGGGCCGCCGGTGTCCTGGTCGGCGCGCTGCAGCTCTCGGTGATCATCGGCGCGATCGCCGCCGGCGCCCTCGTCGGGGTGCTCCCGATGTGGGCGATCCTCTCCTTCCCGGCCGTGGCCGTGACCGCTGTCTTCGTCGTCATCGCTGTCGGCATCGAGCCCGACTCCGGCACCAGCGGCGGCGCCTTCGACTGGCTCGGGCTGACGGTGCTGACCCTCGTGCTCGGCCTGGTCATGGCCGGCCTGGTCGGCGTACGCGTCCTCGGGGCCGGGTCTCTCCTCGCCTGGGCCCTCGTGATCCTGGGGCTGCTCACGCTGGTCCCGTTCTGGCGCATCGAGACCGCGCTGGACGATGCCGGCGGGCCCGAGCCGCTGATCGACGTACGTCTGCTGGTCTCGCGCGGGCAATGGCCGATCCAGCTGACCGCGTTCCTGTTCGGGATGTCGGTGCTGGGAGCGCAGATCCCGCTGTCGACCTTCGCGCGCACCGATCCCGCCGAGGCCGGCTTCGGGCTGGGCGCGGACGCGTCGTTCGTGTCGCTGCTGATCGCGGAGTACGTCATCGCGATGGCGATCTCCGCCTTCACCCTGCCGCTGTGGGCGCGGTTCCTCGGGCCGGTGCGGGCCCAGGCGGTCGCCTGCTTCCTGGTCGCCACCGGCTATCTGATGTGGCTCCCGTTCCATGACTCCACCGGCCAGGGACTCCTCAACATGGCCGTCGTCGGGCTCGGCTCGGGTGCCCTGGTCGCCTCGCTGCCGGCGGCCGCCGCCGCGGCCGCGCCGTCCTCCCGCACCGCGTTCGCGACCGGCATGACCAACGCCACCAAGACCGTCGGCGGCGCCATCGCCTCCGCGGTCTTCGCGATCGCGCTCGCTGCGGACGGATCGATCACCGGCGAGGCGCACGCGCCGCTCTCGGGCTACCTCACGGTGTGGGCGGTGTGCGGCGTCACCGCCCTCGTCGCCGGTCTGCTGCTCCTGCTGCCCCGCCGCGCGACCAGCGCTGGGTAAACTTTGCCGCGCTGGAGGTGATCACATGCACACGAGCGAGGACCGGCCCGAGGAGCGCCCGGAGACGGAGGTGCCCCCTCTCTCCGACACTGCAAGCAAGGCGGCGGCAGCCGCCCGGATCGAGAACCAGACCAAGTGGGTCGACCTCCAGGTGCAGCAGTCGATCCAGCGCGGCGAGTTCGACGACCTGCCCGGCGCCGGCAAGCCGATCAAGAACCTCGACCGCGACCACGATCCCGACTGGTGGGTCAAGCAGCTCATCGAGCGCGAGCAGATCGTGGTGCTCCCCCGGTCCGTCCAGCTCCGCAAGGACGACGCCGAGCTCGACGATCTCCTCGACACCCAGACCACCGAGGACGGCGCCCGCAGGATCATCGAGGAGTTCAACGAGCGCGTCATCGCGGCCCGCTATGGCGCGCCCGAGGGCCCGCCGCTGATCACCATGCCCCGTGACGTCGACGCCACGCTCGATGCCTGGCGCGACCGCCGCGCCGCCCGAGTGGCAGCCGCCAAGGAAGTACGCAGCCGGCAGCAGCGCCGGAAGCGCCGCTGGTGGCGCCGCGGCTGAGCGGTCAGCTCATCTCGCGATCGTGCTCGCGACGCGAGAACCGCGATCGGTAGCGCCCCGGAGTCACGCCGACCTCCGCGGTGAAGCCCGCCCGGAAGGTCACCGGTGAGTAGTAGCCGGACTCGTGGCTGATCCGCTCGATCGGCAGGTCGGTGGTCTCGAGGAGGGTCTTGGCGACCGCGATGCGCTCGGCGGTGACCCAGCGCATCGGGGTGGTGGCGAGGTCGCGCTCGAAGCGCCGGGCGAGGGTGCGCGGGGAGACCGCGGCGGCCGCCGCCAGACGCTCGAGAGTGATGTCCTCGTGCAGGTTGGCCCGGAGCCAGGTGCGCAGCTCGTCGAGCCAGTGGGCCTGCTCGGTGAGCGGGTCGGCAGCGACGTACTGTGCCTGGTCGCCGTCGCGGTGCGAGGCGATGACCAGGTTGCGGGCGATCGTGTTGGCGGCATGCTGGCCGTGGTCGGTACGGATCAGGTGGAGGCACAGGTCCAGACCTGCGGCCGAGCCCGCACTCGTCAGCACGCCGTCGTCGACGTAGATCGCCCGCGGGTCGAGGTCGACCTGCGGAAACGTACGCCGGAACAGCTCCGCCCACCGCCAGTGGGTCGTGGCGCGGCGACCGTCGAGCAGCCCCGCCTCGGCAAGGGCGAAGGCACCGGTGCACAGCGAGACCATCCGGGCACCGCCCGCGGCGGCGCGGCGCAGCTCCCGGACCAGTGTCGGACTGACCGGCTCGCCCGGTCGGATCGCCGGGACCAGGACCGTTCCGGCCTCGGCCAGCGCGGCCATCGGCCGCTGCGGCGTCAGCCGCGGTCCACCGTGGACGCGCACCCCACGCAGATCGCCGCACAGCACCACGTCGTAGAGCGGGCTGGCGTCGTGGTCCCAGTCGTAGCCGAGCGCCTCGAGCGGCATCCCGATCTCGAACAGGGTCATCCCGTCGACGATCGGGATGGCGATGGACGGCTTCACAGGCATGGCAAGAATCTATCACTCTTAGTCAATCCTGCCACTCCTCCTCAGCGCTCCGCGAGAGCACGCTGGAGTCATGACCAACTACAAGAAGAACCCCAGCAAGGTCCGCGCCACCGTCCGCTCCGTCCTCGCCGGATTCGACGCCGGCGCCCGGATCCGTCACGGCGCCCAGGTTCCGAAGGACCATCCCTCCCGACGTCGGTCGTGATCGTTACAAGCCGAGACGCCTACCGGCCGGTAACCGCCGGCCGTTAGGGTGACCGGCATGAGTCACAAGAGCCCCAAGGACTTCTTCGCACCGTTGGCGGTGGGCGCTCCCGCACCACTGCGGGAGATCCCGGCACGGCCGAGTCGTGCGATCCATTTCTTCGACCCGTCGAACCCGAAGATGGCGGCCAAGGTGCCCGCCATGGTCGGCACCGTCGACGTGCTCCTCGGCAACCTGGAGGACGCGGTCAAGGCCGACAACAAGGTCGCCGCACGCGAGGGTCTGGTGAAGATCGCCTCCGAGACTGACTTCGGCAAGACCCAGCTGTGGACCCGGATCAACTCGCTCGACTCCCCGTGGGTGCTCGACGACCTGGTCACCCTGGTCACCGAGATCGGCGACAAGCTCGACGTCGTGATGGTGCCGAAGGTGCAGGGCCCCGAGGACATCCACTACGTGGACCGGCTGCTCGCGCAGCTCGAGGCCAAGGGCGGCGTACAGAAGCCGATCCTCATCCACGCCATCCTCGAGACCGCGCGCGGCGTGGCCAACGTCGAGGAGATCGCGCTCGCCTCCCCGCGCATGCAGGGCATCAGCCTCGGCCCGGCCGACCTCGCGGCCGACCGCAAGATGAAGACCACCCGCGTCGGTGGCGGCCACCCGGGCTACCTGGTCCGCCAGGACCCGGTCGACGGCGAAATCCACGGCAACCGCACGGTCTTCCAGCAGGACCTGTGGCACTACACGATCGCGAAGATGGTCGACGCCTGCGCCGCGGCCGGGATCTACCCCTACTACGGCCCGTTCGGCGACATCACCGACGTGGTCGCGGCCGAGGACCAGTTCCGCAACGCCTTCCTGCTCGGCTGCGTCGGCACCTGGAGCCTCCACCCCAAGCAGATCGAGATCGCCAACCGCGTCTTCTCCCCCAGCGTCGAGGACATCAAGCACGCGCGTCGCGTGGTCGCCGCCATGGGCGACGGCACCGGCGCGGTCATGCTCGACGGCAAGATGGAGGACGACGCCAGCCTCAAGCAGTGCCTCGTGCTCGTCGACCTCGCCGAGGAGCTGGCCGCCATCGACCCGAAGCTCAAGGAGCTCTACGACGCCATCGAGATCGAGGACTGAGATGACCGAGACCACCTTCCGCCCCCTGCGCTCGGTTCTCTACATGCCGAGCTCCAACACGCGTGCCCTCGAGAAGGCCAAGACGATCACCGCCGACGCGCTGATCCTCGACCTCGAGGACGCCGTCGCCCCCGACGCCAAGCCGGAGGCGCGCGAGAACGCGGCCGCGGCCGTGACATCGGGCGAGTACGGCAACAAGTACCTCACCATCCGCATCAACGGCGCCGACACCGAGTGGCACGCCGACGACCTGGCCGCCGCCGCCAAGGCAGGACCCGACGCGATCGTGGTCCCCAAGGTCAACAGCGCCCAGCAGGTGCACGACCTCGTCGCGGCCTTCGAGCAGGCCGGCGTCCCGGAGCAGACCAAGCTCTGGGCGATGATCGAGAGCCCGTACGCCATCCTCCACGCCGAGGAGATCGCCTCCGCCTCCGAGCGGCTGACGGTGCTCGTCATGGGCACCAACGACCTGGTCAAGGAGCTGTACGTCGACCACGTCCCGGCCCGCGCCAACCTGGTCACCAGCCTCCAGCTGGCCGTGCTCGCCGCGCGCGCGAGCGGCAAGGTCATCCTCGACGGCGTCTACAACAACGTGAAGGATGCCGAGGGCTACGCGGCCGAGGTCGAGCAGGGCCGGATCTTCGGGTTCGACGGCAAGACCCTGATCCACCCCGCCCAGGTCGAGGGCGCCAACGCAGGCTTCGCGCCCAGCGAGCAGGCGGTGGCCGACGCCAAGGGCCTCATCGAGACCTGGGAGGCGAGCGACGGTGGCGTGGTGACCTACAACGGCAAGATGGTGGAGAACCTCCACGTCGAGTCCGCGCGGCGCACGCTGAGCATCGCCGAGGCCATCGCAGCGTTGTAATCCACAGGGAGATATACCCCTAGGTGTATCTCCCTCGTTACCTCCTGAGCCCATTTGGCCTTGTCAGTAACTTTTTTCTGAGAAGAAGGTGACAAGCGGTCGAGATTCTGGTTCCGTTACGTGCTGCGCGACACAACCGACACTCGCTACGCGCTCAGGAGACAGCGTCAGATGACTGAAGCGAATCGTCGGCCCGCGACGGGGGACCACTCGAACGTCCCACCCACGCCGGCTCGACACCCCGCCACACCGATGCTCCCCACGAACGACACCGCGCCCGAACCCCTCGAGATCGCCCGCCGCGCTCTCGAGGGGTTGTCGCCGGCGGACGAGTCGTGGTTCACCAATCCCAAGACGAACCCAGCCGTGGAGCGAGTGCGACCGCATCACACGCCGTACGCACCACAGCCGCAGCCCGGCACGGCGCTCGTCCTGCGACATTCCGATGGCGGCTACCCCCAGCCGCCGCGGGCCACCTACCAGCGCCCAGTGCCTCCGCACCCCCAGCTGCCGCAGTACGCCTACCAGCCGAGCCCCTACACGGCACAGCAGTTCCACCCTGCCGGGCCGGTGACGTTCGCCAACCCGGCGATGCCGTCGTACGCCGCCGCGCAGGTGCCGACCAGGAACGGCGTGGTCGAGGAACAGCGGATTCCGAAGAGCCGCGCCCGCAACAAGAAGGCCGTGCTGCTGCCGCTCGCCGCGATGGCGATCGCCTCGGCCGGCATCGGCGCCTTCGCCCAGGCCAACGTCGGACCGGACCTCGAGACCACGCAGGCCAAAGCCCACGCCGGCCAGTACGACGCCGTACCCGTGGTCGACATCGCCGACCAGAAGGTCATCGACGCCCCCGGCGTGATCGCCCCGGAGAAGACGTCCCCGTTCTCCCCCGCAGCCCCAGGCACCACCTCCGGCGGCAAGCACTCCAACGGCGACTACGACGCGCCCTCCAGCGCCGAGACCTACGGTGGCGCTCACTCCTCCAGCGGGGCGGTCTCCACCCCGCGCAGCGGGGACACCTTGTCCGACAAGGACCCGGCGCCCGCTCCCGAACCGGCCCCGCAGCCGGCCCCGGAGCCCGCTCCGCAGCCCGAGCCGGAGCCCGAACCCGAACCGACCCCCGTGCCGACGCAGCCGTCGCTGGGCGAGAACGTGGTCGCCCCGGTGCTCGACACGGTGACGGGCGTCATCGACGGTCTCACCGGAATCAAGCTCGACCTGACCCCGTAGTCATCGAGTGGCCCAGAACGGGGCCGTGACCTCATCCGAGGTCACGGCCCCGTTTGCGTATGCCCGGGTGGGTTACCCATGACAAGGACGGGCCATCTAGAAATAGGACCTCCGTCCCGATAACTTCCGTGGTTTTCTCTCGTTTGAGCGATGTGCCACCCCTTAACTCGGGAGTGCGCCAGGTTCCCCCGGATCTGGCAGGTGGCACGGCCCCGTTGCGGGGATCTTGGGGGATCCCCACCGCAGAATCGGAGTCCAACCAACAATGCGTAACATCCGTACGTTCGCGCTGTCCGCAGCCGCTGCCGCCGTCGTCGGCGCAGTCCTGGTTGTGCCGGCGCCCTCACAGGCCGCGCTGACGAACACCTCCTTCGGGATGTTCGCCGCCGGATTCGGCAGCCGCGTGACCGGTGGAAGCATCCCGGCCAACTCGGGAGACCTCGGATACCAGACCATCGGGTGCACCCGTAAGGCTGGTTACGACGTCAACAACAACACCGCCGGCGCCAAGGTGCCCGGCCTCGGCACGATCGGCGCGACCACCACCAAGCAGCGCACCGTCAAGTCCGGCTCGACGGTCAAGTCCATCTCGGAGCACAAGATCGCCGACGTCGTGCTCGACAAGAGCCCGCTGGGCAAGGTCACCGTCGAGGGTCTCAGCTCGGTGTCCCAGGCTTGGTGGGACGGCAAGGGCTACAAGGCCGACTCCAAGGCCAAGATCGCTCACGTGGTCCTCGACCCGGCCGGCCCCGGCCAGAAGATCGACCTTCCGATCCCCGGCCGCGACAAGCCGCTCGTCATCCCGGGCATTGCCACCATCGGTCTGGGCAACACCGTCGAGAAGACCAACGCCGACGGCGCCGAGGCTTACGCCAACGGCATCTGGATCAAGCTCCACGGCACCGACTCCGAGGTCATCGTCGGTCGCTCCCGCGCCGAGATCAACGGCCAGGCGTTCTCCGGCGTCTTCTCCGGCTTCTCCAACTCCGTCGACGCCTCCGCTCTCGGCGGTGCCGTCCAGGTCGGCAAGAACCCGCTGACCAATGCCGGCTGCGCCGGCACCAAGGGCAAGCTGAAGACCAAGTCCATCGGCCACGTCCCGCTGGGCGAGGTCGGCGACATCGTGGACGTCAAGGGCCTCACGAGCGGTCAGCGTTCGAACCAGACCAGCACCACCGCCGGGGGTTACACCTTCGGTGAGGTCGCCAACGTCAACATCGGCGACGGCGCGATCCGCATCGAGGCCATCCGCGCCCAGGCGAACGCGAACTTCGTCAAGGGCAAGGGCTCGACGACGTCCATCTCGGGCACCAAGTTCGGTGACATCTACATCGGCAAGCAGAAGGTCTCCCTCGCCCAGCTCGAGTCGGCGCTCTCCCGCGTCGACATCCCCGGCCTGGCCAAGATCGAGACCAAGGTCGTCGTCGAGCGCAGCAAGAACCTGGTCGAGGTCGTCGCCCTGCGGCTGACGCTCCTCGACGCGACCGAGGGCACCAAGACGGTCGTCAACATCGGTCACGCGAAGTTCAAGGTGAACGCCAACAAGTGAGGCCTTGATCCACTGAGGCTGTCCTAAGAAACGGCCCGCGTCCTGACCAGGTCGCGGGCCGTTTCTTCATCCTGAAGTTACTCACGGGTAGTATCAACCCACCCGTACGCACTCGAACCGGCGCCAAGCATTAGGCTCGGTTCATTCCGGCAGTCCTGCCCCCTGATGAGGAGCGCCTAGGCATGTTGCAGATCATCACCATCGTCGTGTGCCTCGCGACAACGGTGGCCGCCGTCTATCTGACCACCAAGGCGGTCAGGTCGATGCTCGCGGTCATCAAGATCGGTACGCCGATCAGCCGCGTCGACCAGCCGCTGGCCCGCACCCTGACGATGCTGAAAGAGACCGTCCTCCACACGCGCATGCTGCAGTGGACCTGGGTCGGCATCCTGCACTGGTTCGCCTTCGCGGCGTTCATCGTGCTCTCGACCGCCGTCGGCTCGGCGTACTTCCAGCTCTTCTCGGCCGAGTGGACGATCCCCTTCATCGGGAAGTTCTTCCTCTACGAGTGGGTGGCCGAGGGCCTCGGCCTGCTGGGCGCCCTGGGCATCATCCCCCTGATCATCTACCGGCTGCTGCACCAGCCGAAGAAGCTGGGTCGCGGGACCCGGTTCTACGGCTCGGTCATGTGGCAGGCGTTCTTCGTCGAGGCGATGGTGCTGCTGGAGTCGATCGCGATCCTGTTCATCCGCGGCGCGGAGTACAACCTGGCTCTGGCCCACGGGGGCGAGCACGCCGAGCACGCCACCGGCTTCCACTTCCCGATCTCGCAGTTCTTCGGTGCGCTCTACCCGACCGGTCCCGACGCGATCGGGTCGCTGGAGAACATCATCTACCTCATCGCGGCCTTCAAGATCCTCTCCGCGCTGATCTGGCTCATGGTGATCTCGTCCAACCTGACGATGGGTGTCGCCTGGCACCGCTTCACCGCCTGGTTCAACATCTGGTTCAAGCGCGAGCCGGGGTCGCGTACCTCTGCCGTTGACGGCGCCCGCCCGCTCGGCACCGCGCTCGGCGCGATCAAGCCGATGCTCATCGACGGCAAGCCCGTCACCCTCGAGGACGTCGAGGAGGACCGGATCCCCGAGGACGCCATCCTCGGTGTCGGCTCGATCCAGGACTTCTCCTGGAAGGGCATCCTCGACTTCACCACCTGCACCGAGTGTGGTCGCTGCCAGTCGCAGTGCCCCGCCTGGAACACCGAGAAGCCGCTCTCGCCCAAGCTGCTGATGATGGGCCTGCGTGAGCACGCGTACGCCGCCGCCGGTGACTCCGACCTCAAGGAGAAGCCGCTGATCGGCAAGGCCGACGGCGCCCCGGCCGGTGCCGAGAGCAACGCCGAGGTCCTCGACTGGTTCTACAACCCGGAGGACGGCGGCTTCGTCATCGACGAGGACGTCCTCTGGTCCTGCACGTCCTGCGGTGCCTGCGTCCAGCAGTGCCCCGTCGACATCGAGCACGTCGACCACATCATGGACATGCGCCGCTACCAGGTGCTCGTCGAGTCCAACTTCCCCTCCGAGCTCAACGGCCTCTTCAAGGGCCTCGAGGGCAAGGGCAACCCCTGGAACATGAACGCCAACGCGCGCATGGACTGGGCCAAGGACCTGCCCTTCGACGTCAAGGAGGTCGGCAAGGACATCGAGTCGCTGGAGGAGGTCGACTGGCTGTTCTGGGTCGGCTGTGCCGGCGCCTACGAGGACCGCGCCAAGAAGACCACCCGCGCCGTGGCCGAGCTGCTCGACATGGCCGGGGTCTCCTTCGGCGTACTCGGCAACGGCGAGACCTGCACCGGCGACTCCGCCCGCCGCGCCGGCAACGAGTTCGTCTTCCAGGGCCTGGCTCAGCAGAACGTCGAGACGTTCAAGGAGTTCAAGGTCAAGAAGGCCGTCACCACCTGTGCTCACTGCTTCAACACGTTGAAGAACGAGTACAAGGAGTTCGGCATCGAGCTCGAGGTCGTCCACCACACCCAGCTGCTCAACCGCCTCGTCCGCGAGGGCAAGCTGACCCCGGTCGCGGAGGGTGCGGGCGCCCAGAAGCGCTCGATCACCTACCACGACCCGTGCTACATCGGCCGCCACAACGGCGTCTACGAGCCGCCGCGCGAGCTGCTGCAGATCATGCCGGGTGCGGAATACAAGGAGATGCCCCGCAACTCCGAGCGCTCCTTCTGCTGTGGTGCCGGTGGCGCCCGGATGTGGATGGAGGAGAAGATCGGGTCGCGGATCAACGAGAACCGCACCGATGAGGCCGTCGCCACCGGTGCCGACCAGATCGCCGTCGGCTGCCCGTTCTGCCGCGTCATGCTCTCCGACGGTCTGACCAAGGCCCAGGCCAACGGCGCCGCACGCGAAGAGGTCGAGGTGCTCGACGTCGCGCAGATGCTGCTCGCGTCCGTGAAGGGCGAGCAGGCGACCAAGCTGGCCCCGGGCGAGGGTGCGAAGGTCGGTGCCGCCGCCAAGGCTGCTCCGGCAGTCGAGGAAGCCGCTCCGGCCGCCGGTGCTGCCACCGCCGCTGCGGGTTCGTCGCTCTTCGACTCCCCCGCCGAGGCTGCTGAGACCACCGAGACCGCGAAGGCTCCGGCCGACGCGTCCTCGCTCTTCGACACCCCTGCCCCGGCCGAGCCGGCCTCGGGAGGTACGTCGGGTGGCGGCTCGCTCTTCGACACCCCCGCTCCAGCCGCTGAGCCGGAGAAGCCGGCCTCCGGTGGCTCGCTGTTCGACGACGGCGGGTCGCTCTTCGACACGCCTGCGGAGGCACCTGCCGAGGAGCCTGCCGACAAGCCTGCTGCGGATCTCGGAGCTGGTGGGTCGCTCTTCGACGTACCGGCTCAGGAGGCGGAGCCTGCTGCCGCACCAGAGGCGAAGGCAGCTCCGGCCGCTCCGGCGCCCGCCGAGGAGCCTGCTGTCGACCTCGGTGGAGGCGGCTCGCTCTTCGACATCCCGGCCGCACCGGCCGAGGAGGCGAAGGCTGCTCCGGCAGCCGAGCCCGCGGCTCCGGCTGCTCCGCCGGCCGCCGAGGAGCCGAGCGTCGACCTCAGCGCGGGTGGTTCGCTCTTCGACATCCCGGCCAGCGAGCCCGAGCCGACGACGGCCAAGGCCGCCGAGCCTGCTGCTCCGGTCGAGGCCGCGACTCCGGCCGCGCCTGTGGCAGGTTCAGGAGTGACCTCGGACCCGAAGACCGACGTCGACTTCGACAGCCTCGGCTCGCTCTTCGACATCGAGGCCCCGGAGGGCGCAGTCGCAGCTGCGGCTCCGGCTGCTCCCGCTGAGGCCGCACCTGTGGCCGAGGCTGCCCCGGAGACCGTGGTCGACGAGGCACCCTCCGCACCCGTCGAAGAAGCGGCGGTCGAGGTGGAGACGCCGCCCGAGCCCGAGCCCGAGCCGGAGCCCGAGAAGCCCGCCCCGGCACCGGAGCCCAAGCCGGCGCCGGCCGTGAGCGGAGACGCGCACGCGCCGCGTACGGACGTCGACATCCACGAGGCAGGGTCGCTCTTCGACCTCTGACCCACCGCGGTCCGCTGCACCAGACGATGACACCTTGTGAGTGATTCACAAGGTGTCATCGTCATTTAGCCGAGACGTCGCTCGCGTCGGCCGAGACGTCACCAGCGTGCCCACTCGACCGACGTACCCGACGTCTCGGCCGACCGGGGTGACGCCTCAGCGAGGGGCCTGACATCACGTGGCGTCAGATTGGGGTTGTGATGACGTCATGATGATGTCATAGTGGTGCGTATGGACATCACGCCGTACATCGACAGCCTGCGACGGGACCTCCTGGCCGCGGCCGAGGCATCGGGACCGGAGGCGCGGGAGACCGCGGAGCGGCTCACCTACGCCCTCGACCCGGCCGCTCGGCTGGCGGTGATGGAGGCGGTGAGCCAGGCGGCCGCGGAGATCACGGCGGAGCTGCCGGCGGGCAATGTGGACGTACGTCTGCGAGGGCGCGACCTGGAGTTCGGGGTCACGCTTCCCGAGCTCGCCGAGCCGGTTCCCCCGACGCCGCCTACGCCGCCGACACCGCCCGCACCCCCGGCCCCACCAGCCCCGCCGGAGCCCGAGGGCGACGACGCCCTCGCCCGAGTGACCCTCCGCATCCCGGAGTCGCTCAAGGCGAAGGCCGAGGAGGCTGCGGCCGACGCAGGCCAGTCCCTCAACACCTGGCTCGTCGGAGCGGTCCGCGCGGCGACCCGCGAGAACGCGGTCAACGTCGACGTCGACCTCTCCGCGATCCCACACATCGTCAGCGAGGCGATGAGCAGCCTCGATCCGTTCCGCGGGAGCAACCGCGGCAGGTCCGACCGCCGGATGACCGGCTGGCTCTGACCTGACCTCTAGGCACGACCACGGACGGCCGCCCGGCCGGTCCGGCAGATCCGCACACCCTGAGGAGCACCATCATGAGCACGTACACCTTCATGTCCACCGCCCCCGCCAAGCTGTTCGTCGAGTTCGGCAAGGGCAATCTCGAGGTCCAGGCGACAGATACCGACGAGACCGTCGTCGAGATCGACGGCGACGACGCCGAGAGTCTGGTCGTCGAGCAGAGCGGCGACACGATCAACATCATCGACCCGCACAAGGGCCCGTTCAGCCGCTCGCGGCGATACGACATCAGCGTGACGGTTCCCGCCCGCAGCCAGCTGCGAGCCCGCACCGGAACCGCCGACATCGCCACGCAGGGCGTCCTGCGGGCAGCCTGGCTCCAGACCGGGTCGGGCGACATTCGGATCGAGCGGGTCACCGAGGAGTTCCAGGTCGAGTCCGGCTCGGGGGACGTCGAGGCGGACACCCTCGACGGGCGCGCCTCGATCAAGTCCGGATCCGGTGACATCCGGATCGGTACGGTCCACGACCTGCAGACCAAGACCGGCGCAGGCAGTGTGGAGATCGATGAGGTCGAGGGCGACGTGAGCCACTCGACCGGCGCGGGCGACTTCGCGATCCACTCCGTCAGTGCGGGCCGGATCTCGGTGAAGGGAGCCTCCTCCGACGTACGCATCGGGATCCCGAACGGCACCCCGGTGTGGACCGACGTCAACACGGTGACCGGCCGGTGCACCAGCACTGTCGAGAGCGCTGGCGCACCGGCTGCGGGTGAGCCCTACGTCGAGCTCCGCACCACCACCGTGAGTGGTGACATCACCCTCATCGGGCTCTGAGCCCGGGAGGGCGGGCTACTTCTCCTTGGTGGGATGAGGCGCGTCCGGCACGACCGGCCGGAGCACACCCCAGGCGATGAAGGCGGCCCCGACGACGAGCAGGGCGATGCCCGCCCAGAGGTTGGCGTTGGGCCCGCCGGTCTTGTCGACCTCGGGGTCGCCGAACAGGCCCATCAGGAGCAGGATGACGCCGTAGACCGCGAGCAGGGACCCGATCACGTTGCGGATGTCGAAGAGCGACAGCAGCGTGCCGAGGAAACCCTTGTTGGTCTTGGCTGTGTTCGATTCGCTGGACATCTCAGTCTCCTCAGAAGATCGCGTTCAGGATGGTGACCATGACCAGCGCGAGACCCGCGAGGGGCACCGGACGCTGCCACCACGGGCGACCGGCGTCCTCGGGGTCCACCAGGTCCTCCCTCGGGGTCTCGGAGTAGACCAGACCCTTCAGAGAGCCTTCCGGCTTCGGCGCGGTCACCAGCGAGACGAGCACGCTGACGATGATGTCGACGCCGAAGGCCACACCGGCAGCCACGAACGACGCACCCTGGCCCGAGAGCGGCAGGACGCCGACGGAGAGCCCGCCGAGCGTGCCGTCGGCGAGGATGCCGACGCCCACCGCGGCCAAGGTGCCGGAGACGAGACCCGCCCAACCGGCGGTCGCGGTCATCCGCTTCCAGAACATGCCCAGGATGAACGTCGCGAACAGCGGCGCGTTGAAGAACCCGAACAGCGTCTGCAGGTAGTCCATGATGTTGGAGAAGCTGGACGCCAGGACAGCGGTGAAGATCGCAATGGCCGTCGCCGCGACGGTCGCCCAGCGGCCGAGCTTCACGTAGAAGTCGTCGGGGCGGTCCTTGATGATGTACTCCTGGATGATGTCGAAGGACACCACCGTGTTGAAGGCGGAGACGTTGGCCGCCATACCGGCCATGAACGCCGCCAGCAGACCGGTGATCGCCAGGCCGAGCAGACCGTTGGGCAGCACCTCTGCCATCAGATAGAGCAGCGAGTCGTTGTAGGTCACACCCTCACCCGAGGCACCGCCGGCGACCGATTCCCCCGCCTTCGTCTGGGCGATCTCGGTGACCAGGACCGCCGCGATCATGCCGGGGAGGATGGTGATGAACGGGATGAACATCTTCGGGTACGCACCGATGATCGGTGTCTTGCGGGCCGCGCTGATCGAGTCGGCGGCCATCGCTCGCTGGACCTCGACGAAGTTGGTCGTCCAGTAGCCGAAGGAGAGCACGAAGCCGAGACCGAACACGATGCCGACGACCGAGAGGAAGTCGGAGGAGAATCCGGTCAGGGCGGTGCCGGGCCAGGAGTTGAGCTGGTCGGCGGCCGGCGCGATGGTGTCGGGGTTGGCGGCCGCGGCCTTCTCGATCTGCGAGGTCAGGCCGTCCCAGCCGCCCACCCGGTGGAGGCCCAGGATGGTCAGTGGCAGCAGCCCGGCGACGATCACGAAGAACTGCAGCACCTCGTTGTAGATCGCGGCCTTCAGACCACCGAGGGTGATGTAGGACAGCACGATCACCGCGGCGACGATCAGGGCCACCCACAGCGGCCAGCCGAGCAGCGCGTGCACGATGGAGCCGAGCAGGTAGAGGTTGATGCCGGCGATGAGCAGCTGCGCCACCGCGAACGAGAGCGCGTTGACCAGGTGGGCGCCGGTGCCGAAACGGCGCTTCATGAACTCGGGGACCGAGCGCACCTTCGAGCCGTAGTAGAAGGGCATCATCACGACGCCCAGGAACAGCATGGCCGGGATGGCACCGATCCAGAAGTAATGGACGGTGGGGAGCCCGACCTGCGCCCCCGTTGCCGACATCCCCATGATCTCGACAGCGCCGAGGTTTGCTGAGATGAAGGCGAGACCGGTGACCCACGCGGGCAGGGACCTACCCGAGAGGAAGAAGTCGACCGAGCTCGACATGCCGCGGCTGGCCAGGAAGCCGATGCCGAGAACGAACGCGAAGTAGATCGCGATGAGGAGATAGTCGACCGCGTTGGCCTGGATCAGGGTGTCCGCGGCCAGGATGCTTGCTTGCATTCCGAGACCCTTCTATTTGATTGGGCGCACCAAACTTAACCACGCGTACGCCTCAAAAATGCGCTGGGTCACCCCTTCATCGACACGCCTTCTCGCCAGTAGCCCATGAAGGCGACCTGCTTGCGGGGCATCTCGAGCTCGTTGACCAGATGACGGCGCAGCGCGGTGACCATCCGGGACTCCCCGGCGATCCAGGCGTAGCGCCCGTCCTCACCGTTCTCAGCACCGTTCCCAGCACCGTCCCCAGCGCCGCTCTCCGGGCCGGCGACCTCCTCGCCCGAGGACGAGTAGTCCGGGGTCTCCCACAGGTCCGGGTCCTCGACCTCGACCGAGGTCACGTCCTCGGGCGTCGCCTCGAAGCCGAGCAGCCCACCGACGGCGGCCAGGGCCGAGCCGCCCACGGGCGTGCCCTCGCGCGGCAGCCAGCTGACCTGCAGCCCATCAGGCGCAGAAACCTTCTGTACGTCATCAGCTACCGGCACCTCCAGGAAGGCCGATCCGGTGGCGTCCGCCGGCAGCGACTCGAGGATCGAGACGATCGCCGGGACGGCGGTCTCGTCGCCGACCAGCAGCAGCCGGGTGGCGTCGCCAGGAAGCCACTCGATCCCGCCGTAGGGCTCGCCGAGCTTGGGTCCGGCGACCAGGATCTCGTCGCCCGGCTTGGCCGCGCCGGCCCAGTCGGAGCCGGGACCGTGCGCGCCGGGGTGCAGCACGAAGTCGACGTACAGACGCTTCTCGATGCCCTCTCCCTCGACCGAGCGGATCGTGTAGGTGCGCATCCGCGGGCGCTCCTCCCCGGGGAGGGCGAGCCATTCGGTGTACCAGTCCTCGGCGGTGAGCGCGGGCAGCACGCCCGGGGTGGCCGGGAAGAGGAGCTTGATGCGCTGGTCGAGGGTCGGGCCGTCGTTGCCGAAGTCGGCCAGGTCGTCGCCGGCCAGCTCGATCCGGGCGAAGGACGGGGAGAGGCGCTCGACGGAGCGCACCGAGACGCGGGCGAGGATGGGCATGTCAGGCTCCTTGTGCGTGGGGGTGAGCGGTCGGTCGGTGGTGACGTCCGATGGGGACGACCATCGGTGTGCCCGAGACGGGGTCGACGATGACCTGGGACTCCAGACCGAAGACCTGCTCGACGCGGTCGGCGGTGACCACCTCGGCGGGCGTGCCGGTGGCGGCGATCTTTCCGCCGCTCATCGCGATCAGGTGGTCGGCGTAGCGGGCGGCCAGGTTGAGGTCGTGGAGCACCATCACGACGGTGGTGCCTCGCGAGGAGCGGAGCCCGTGGAGCAGGTCGAGGAGGTCGATCTGATGGGCGACGTCGAGGAACGTGGTCGGCTCGTCGAGGAGCAGCAGGTCGGTCTGCTGAGCCAGCGCCATCGCCACCCAGACCCGTTGCCGCTGGCCACCGGAGAGCTCGTCGACGATCCGGTCGGCGAGGTCGAGCGTGTTGGTCAGCTCGAGCGCCTCGGCGACCGCCGCGTCGTCCTCGGGCGACCAGCGCTGCAGCGCGCCCCGGTGGGGCTGGCGACCGCGGCCGACCAGGTCGACGACGGTGATCCCCTCGGGTGCGATCGGCGACTGCGGCATCAGGCCGAGCGTCTTGGCCACCGCCCGGGTGGGCTGCTTGTGCACGGCTTTGCCGTCCAGGACCACCTGCCCGGAGATGGGCCGGAGCAGCCGCGCCATCCCGCGCAGCAGGGTCGACTTCCCACAGCCGTTGGCACCGACGATCACGGTGGTCAGGCCATCGGGGATCTCCAGCGAGACCTCGTCGACGATGGGATCAGCGCCGTAGCCGAGGCTCACACTCTCCGCAGCGAGTCTCATGACTTCCTTCCAGCTCGTCCAGCCCGCCCGCTGGCGAGCAACCACAACAGGAACGGCGCCCCGAACGCACCTGTGACGACACCGACCGGGAGGTTGGTGCCGGGGAATCCGTAGGCCGCGACGTAGTCGGCCCCGACCATCACGACGGCGCCGACCAGCGCCGCACCGAGGATCGTCGTACGCCCGCCGTTGAGGACCCGGGCGATCGGCCCGGCGACGAAGGCGACGAACGCGACCGGGCCGGTCGCGGCGACCGCCAGCGCACACAGCAGCACGGCGAGGAGGAGCAGCAGGTCGGCGTAGCGGTGGGTGACGCCGAGCGCGTTGGCCACGTCCGGACCGAGCTCGAGCACCCGCTGCGACTTCACCGTCCAGGCGACCAGCGGGAGCAGGACCACCAGGGCGACGAGCAGGATCCGGATCGTCGGCCAGGAGGCCGAGTTGAGGCTGCCGGTCATCCAGCGCAGCGCGAGCTGGGCGTCGTACTCGTTGGCGCGGGTGAAGAGGTACTGGATCACGGCGACCAGTCCGGCGGCAGCGGTGACGCCGACGAGCACCAGCCGGTAACCACCGTCGCTGCCGGCCACCAGCCGGATCGTGACGGCGGTGAGCACCGCACCGATGATCCCGGCGACCGAGAGCGCCGATCCGTTCAGCGAGAGGACCACGATCGCGAAGACCGCCGACGCGCTCGCCCCGAGCGAGATGCCGAGCATGTCGGGGCTGGCGAGCGGGTTGCGCAACGTCGACTGGAAGATCGCGCCGGCGGCGCCGAAGGCGACTCCCGCGAGCACACCCAGGACCGCCCGCGGCAGCTTCGACTCCATCAGGATGAAGGTCGCGCCGGGGATCTCCTCCCCGCCGAGGATCCGGAAGAAGTCCGGCAGCGTGATGATGTAGTCGCCGGCGAGCACCCGGAGCGCGAACAGCCCGAACAGGGCCGACCCCAGGCCACCGGCCACCAGGACGAGCCGCCGCTGCGGGATGCGCCGGGCGCTGCGTACGACTGCGGTGGGGTTGATCGACTGAACGCTCATCTGTTCGCTCGCTGACGCTCGCTCATAGTCCGGCCATCCGTCCGCGGCGCAGGAAGAAGACGAAGACGGGTACGCCGACGACGGCTGTCATCACACCGACCTGGATCTCCGAGGGCGGCCAGATGACCCGGCCGACCACGTCCGCCAGGAGGGTGAGGGCGGCGCCGAAGCCCGCCGAGAGGGGGAGCACGCGGGTGTAGGCCGAGCCGACCATGACCCGGACCATGTGCGGGACGATCAGGCCGACGAAACCGATCGGCCCGCACAGTGCGGTGGCGGTGCCGGTGAGGAGCACGACGCCGAGGCCGATGACGGCGCGGTCGATGCCGGTGCGCCGTCCGAGCCCGCGCGCGAGGTCGTCGCCGAGGGCGAGCGTGTCGAGGGTGCGGGCACCACCCAGGGTCAGCAGCGCACCGACGGCGAGGAAGGGTAGCCCGGTCAGGACGATGTCCCAGCCACGGCCGCCGATGGTGCCGACCTGCCACAGCCGGATCACGTCGAAGGTGGCCTTGTCTGTGAGCAGGACGGCGGTGGTCCACGAGGTGACCCCGGCGGCTACGGCGGCTCCCGCGAGGACCAGCTTGGCCGGGGTCGCGCCACCGGTGCCGAAGGAGGCGACCGTGTGCACGAGCACCGCGGCGACCGCGGCGCCGGCGAAGCCGAACCAGAGGTAGGCGTTGAGCGAGCCGATGCCGAAGACCGAGACCGCCAGCACCATCGCGAACGTGGCACCGGAGTTGAGCCCGAGGAGCCCCGGGTCGGCCAGCGGGTTGCGGGTCAGACCTTGCAGACAGGCGCCGGAGAGCGCCAGCGCGGCGCCGACCATCAGCCCGATGACCGTACGCGGCATCCGGGTCTCCAGGATGCCCTGACCGACGCTGCCCTCACGCCACAGATCCAGCGGGGAGACGAGCTTCGCGCCGATCAGCATCGAGGCGACGACGGCGACCAGGAGGACGCCGGCGAGCAGGATCACGACCCGCAGCATCGACGACCGACCCCGGCCGCGCGGATCCGCGGCCGGGGCTCGGTTGAGCGTCGTCGTGAGGGTCACTGACCCTCGAGAGCCTTGACGATGCCCGGGACGAACTCATCGATGGCGTAAGGCACCGACAGCGGCGTCGGGGTACCGGCAGCGAGCGAGGCGACGTTGTCGGTCGAGGCCCACATGTGGCCGGCCTTGATCGCGGGGATCTGGCCGATCAGCTTGTCCTTGGCGTACGTCTCGGCGTCCGCGTCCTCCACCGCATAGGTGAACAGGAAGTCGGACTCGAGCTCGCTGGCCCTCTCCGCGGAGACCTGGGCGAAGAACTCGCCCTTCTTGGTGTTCTCCTCGACGACCGGCGCGTTCTTCATGCCCAGGTCGGAGAGGAAGTCCGGGCGGGCGTCCTCGGTCGTGTAGAACGGGATCTGGGAGAGGTCGGCGGTCGACAGCGCCGCCCAGACGAAGGTCTTGCCCTGGATCTCCGGGGTGTCCTTCTTGACGTCCTCGTAGAGCTTCTGGGTGTCGGCCTCGACCTCGTCGGCCAGCTCGTTGCGACCGGTGGCCTTGCCGACCATGTCGAGGGAGTCCTCCCACGCGGTCGCCCAGGGCTGGTCCGGGTAGGCGACGACCGGCGCGATCTCGGAGAGCTTCTTGTACTCCTCCTCGGTGATGCCCGAGTAGGTCGCCAGGATCAGGTCGGGGGTCTGCTTGGCGACCTCGTCGACCGGAATGGCGTCGGTCTGGTCGAGGATCGCCGGCATGTCGGCGTCGAGCTCCTCGAGCTTCTCGTCGAACCAAGGCGTGGTGCCGTCCTCGTCGCCGCCCCAGGTGACCTTGGGGATGCTGACGGGCACGACGCCCAGCGAGAGGAGCATGTCGGCGTCGTTGACACCGACGACGGAGATGCGCTTCGGCTCCTCCTCGATCTTGGTCTCGCCGAAGGCGTGCTCGATGGTCACCGGGAAGGCACCCGAGTCGGCCTTCGAGGTGGACTCCTGGCCGGAGTCGGCGGAGTCGGTGGAGCCCGTGCTGCAGGCAGCCAGGCCGGAGACAGCAAGCGCGGTGCTCACTGCGATGAGTACGGGACGACGGATCACGTGGGGAACCACCTCGGGTTAGGCAATGCTTAGTTAGGACAGCCTAAACACATTCTGGTTTCCACGAGATATCGGCCCCCAGAGTTTGGGACGACGCAGCGGGCGGTCAGGGCCTGACGAACGCCACCCGCTCAGCCTCGACCCGATCGCGGATCACGCAGTCGAGCGAGTGGTCGTTGACGATCCCCATCGACTGCATGAACGCGTACATCGTCGTCGGCCCGACGAACTTCCAGCCTCTCTTCTTGAGGTCCTTGGAGAGGCTGATCGAGGCGGCGGAGGTGGCCACCACCTCCGGGACCTCGAGCGGCTCGGGCTCGAACCCCCAGACGTACGCAGCCAGCGACCCGCGCTCCTCGATGAGCTCGACCGCGCGGCGGGCGTTGTTGATCGCCGCCTCGATCTTGCCGCGATGGCGGATGATCCTCGCGTCCTGCAGGAGCCGTTCGACGTCGCCCTCGTCGAACTCGGCCACCAGGTGGTAGTCGAAGCCGGCGAAGACCTCCCGGAACGCGGGGCGCTTGTTCAGGATCGTGCGCCAGGACAGCCCGCTCTGGAATCCCTCCAGGCAGATCTTCTCGAAGAGCCGTACGTCACCGCCGGCCGGAAATCCCCACTCGGTGTCGTGGTAGCCGAGGAACTCCGGCGCCCCTCCGGCCCACGCGCAGCGCGTCTGGCCGTCGGGGGCCAGGAATGGTGCTTCACTCATCCACCCGACCCTAGCCGCGACCACCGACATCCACCTTTCTCAAAGCAGATGGCGGATCGAGGCGAAGTGAGCCCGGATCTCGTCGTCGGTCCCGGAGCCATAGATCTGGAGGACCTCGGCCAGGCCGGGGGCGACATCGCGCAGGGCGTCGACGGCCTGCTGGAGCTCCCGGCCGGACGCCACCGCGCGCAGTACGCCGCGCACCGCCGCACCACCCTCGACGGCCGCGGCACGGGAGCCGGTGGTCAGCTCCGAGGAGAGCTCACGGATCTCGTCGAGCCGCTCGTTGATCTGGGAGGTGGTGAGGCCACCCGCTTCGGCGCCGAGGTCGATCAGCGCGTGCAGACGTGCCAGCGCTATCGGGTTGGCGATCTTGACCCGCTGCCCGGTCATCAGGTGCGACAGCATCGCCGGGCTCAGGCCGAGCACCTTGGCGGTCGTCGCCTGGGTGAGACCCAGCGGAGAGGTCGCGCGCCGCACCAGCTCACCGAGCGGCTCTCCGTACAGCTCGCGCTGCTGCCGGATGTTCTCCTCGACGCCCATGCCGGCAATCTACACAAGTAGACAAGAAGTTTGCAAACGTACTTGCGGCGTATACGTTAGTGAATCTAGGGTGCTGCCCATGCGAACAGGACGTGTCATCGCCGCCGGCCTCGCCGGGGTCCTCGCCCTAGCCGTGGCCGGCACCGGCGTCGCCCCCGCTGCCGCCGCCGAGGAGCAGACCCAGGGGACGTACGGCCGGATGATCCTGGTGCTCGACTCCTCCGGCTCGATGAAGGAGCCGGCCGGCGGAGGCAGCACCAAGATCGAGGCGGCCAAGCAGGCGCTCAACACAGTGATCGACGACCTGCCGGAGGACGCCGACGTCGGCATGCGGGTGTTCGGCGCGAAGGTGTTCGGACGCAATCAGAAGGGCGCCTGTGAGGACACCCAGCTGGTCGTCGAGCCCGGCACCGGCAACCGCGACGACCTGAGGTCGGCGGTGAGCGGCTACAAACCCTATGGCGAGACCCCGATCCCGGTTGCCCTCGAGCGCGCCGCCGAGGACATCGGGGCCGAGGGCAAGCGGTCGATCATCCTCGTCTCCGACGGCGAGTCGACCTGTGGCGACCCGTGCCCGGCAGCGCAGGCGATCGCCGGGCACGGCATCGACCTGCAGATCGACGTCGTCGGCCTCTCCGTCTCAGGCAAGGCCCGAAGGCAGCTGGAGTGCATCGCCGAGAAGGGCAACGGCACCTACTACGACGCCGACGACGCCGAGGGCATCGGCGAGTCGATCTCGGGCGCCTCGCAGCGGGCGCTGCGGCCGTTCGAGTTCACCGGCACGCCGGTGAAGGGCACGCCGGACGCCGCCGCCGCACCCGTCGTGAAAGCGGGACAGTACCTGGACACGATCCAGACCCGCGGCGAGCGCTACTACCGCTTCGAGCGCACCGCGCCGGGCACCACCGTGCACTTCGGCCTGATCTTCGAGGGCGAGTCCGAGGATCTGGTCAGCAACCTGAACGCGCAGATCAGCATCGAGGACGAGAACGGCGACCTCAGGCAGTGCCGACGGGCGGTCGTGCAGAGCACGACTCACGGCGACGGCAGCCGGCTCATCTTCGGCTCGACCCACAGCGCGGACACCGACCCGGAGGCGCCGTGCAACACCGCCGACGAGCTGTTCTTCGACACCGAGTCAGGCGGCAAGGACACCGGTGCGATCGCCGGGAAGCCGGTCCAGCTGATGGTCTACGAGGAGCCACCGGTGAGCGCGGCCGCGCTCGACGCCCTGCCTCCGCAGACCGAGGAGCCGACTTGGACGGACCTGTCGCCGGTCGAGCCGACCAGCGACATCGTCCCGGGCAGTGCGATCGCCAACGCGCCGATCCTCGAGGACGGCACATACTCCTTCGACATCAATCCTGGTGAGAACCAGGTCATCGGCGTCCCCGTCGGCTGGGGCCAGCACCTACAGGCCCAGTTCGACGCCAGGATGACCGACGCACTCCGCCGCGAGTGGGGACTCGGAGCGGGCGTGGAACTCGACGTCATCGGGCCGCTCGGCGGCGAGGCCACGGTCGACCTCGGCAGCAAGTCGCCGGAGAGCTGGTGCACCACGGGACTGCTCCAGAACTGCCCGGACGCCTGGCGCACCGGCACCCTCTCCAACGTCATCGCCTACCGCAACCGATTCGACTACGCCGACGCGGAGGCCTCGACCGGCCTGCCGGGTGTCCACTACGTACGGGTGCAGTACCAGCTCGACGAGAACATCAACGTGCCCTACACCCTCACCATCGAGACCGTCGGCGAGGACGGCGCCGGTGAACCCGACTACGAGAAAGTCTCCGGGCTCACGCCGCCGACCGCCGACCTCAACCTGAACTCGGCGGACGGCGCCGAGGACCCGGACGGCTCGGGTGGCTCCGGCAAGAACGAGGCGAGCAACGGGACCGGCACGGACGACGACGCCAAGGCGTCCGGCGACACGGTCAAGCTGGTCGCCGGCATCGGCGGTGCCGGGCTCGGGATCGCCGCGCTCGCGGCGGCGGCCGTGCTGCTGATCCGGAGGCGGCGCGCCTAGCTCAACAGGAACGCACTGCCCGCCAGCAGCAGGACCCCGGCGAGCGCCAGCACGACGATCGGCCACACCGGCCGGTCGTCGTGCTGATTCGTACGCCGGATCGCGGTCTTCTCCCGAGTGTCCCGGGGCGTCGGCGGAGGCGGAGGGGGCGGAGGCGACATGCGCCCGGCGGCGTACTGGTCCAGGACCTCGATTTCGCCCGGCTCCCACGGCCTCGACGGCACGGCCTCGGCAAGCAGTTGCCGGAACTCCCCCGCGGACTGCGGCCGGGCGGCGCGATCCTCGCCGACCGCGCGCAGCAGCAGCCGCCCCAGCGGCGTCGGTGGCACGTACGCGGCATCGTGCGGCGGCCTCATCCCGGTGAGCAGATGCAGGCCGGTGACCGCGGTGGCGTAGAGGTCGTCACGGGGGTCCGGGTCGAACCCCTGGTCAGGTGCCATGTAGCCCGGCGTACCGATCATCACGTTCGCCTCGGTGAGCCGCGGCTGGTCGGCGGGCACAGCGACGCCGAAGTCGGAGAGCCGCACGTGCGGGACGCCCGCGCCGGTCACCTCCAGCAGCAGGTTGCCCGGCTTCACGTCGCGGTGCACCACGCCGGCGGCGTGCACCGCCTCGAGACCCGCCAGCGTCTGGTCGAGGACCGCGTCGACCCACTGCTCGGAGAGCCCGCCGTAGTCACCCAGCAACATGGCGACCGAGCCACCGCGCAGCAGCGGCATCGTGAACAGCACGTTGTCGTCCTCGCCGGCCCAGCCGAGCGGGGTCACGACGTGCGGGTGGTGGATCCGGGTGGCCTGCTCGCGGATGAACCGGAGCAACGAGGCGGCATCGCGCTGACGCAGCAGCTTGGCGGCCTTGATGTCGCCCTCGCGACGGTCCTGGACCTGCCAGACCGCGCCCATCCCTCCCTCCGCGATGGGCTCCAGCAGCTCGTAGCGCCCCGCGAAGACCTCGCCCACCGGCCGCTCAGATCTTGGTGCGGTGGAAGCTCTGGAAGCTGCGCGAGGCGGTTGGGCCGCGCTGGCCCTGGTAGCGGCTCCCGTACTTCTCGCTGCCGTAGGGGTTCTGAGCCGGCGAGGTGAGCCTGAAGAAGCAGTACTGACCGATCTTCATCCCCGGGTAGAGCTTGATCGGCAGGGTCGCGACGTTGGCCAGCTCGAGTGTCACATGGCCGGAGAAGCCCGGGTCGACGAAGCCGGCGGTGGCGTGGGTGAGCAGCCCGAGCCGCCCGAGTGAGCTCTTGCCCTCCACGCGCGCCGCGATGTCGTCGGGCAGGCTGACCGTCTCGTACGTCGACCCGAGCACGAACTCGCCCGGGTGCAGGATGAACGGCTCATCCCCCTCGGTCTCGATCTGCCGGGTCAGCTCGGACTGGTCCACGGCCGGGTCGATCGTGGCGTACTTGTGGTTGTCGAAGACCCGGAAGAACCGGTCCAGACGTACGTCGACGGACGACGGCTGCAGCATCGACTCGTCCCAGGGGTCGATGACGATCCTTCCGTCGTGGATCTCGGTCAGGATGTCCTTGTCGCTGAGCAGCACGGGACCCAACTTACCGGTTCTCGTGCGCGCCGTTGGCCGCCGCCATACGCTGCGCTTGTGCGTCACAACTCCCATGTGACTCGGGCACTCACACTTTTCGTCGGGGTCGCGCTGTTTGGCACCGGTTGCGGATCCACCTCGAGCACGAGCGCGGCTTCCGATCCGTCCGCCGCCGGCAGCACACCGGCTACGTCGGCGAGCCCGACACCGACATCGTCGACCTCACCAACCCCACAGCGATCGCAGATCAAGTCGATCCAGGACGTGTACGCCTACACGGAACCATGCAAGTCGTTGGCCGAGTCCGACGCCTACTTCACGAGCGAGTCGGAAGTGAAGTCGCAATTCGGCATCGCGAAGGCCGGGTCACCGGAATGGAGCCAGCAGCAAGAGACCTTCCCCTGGCTCGCTGACCTGTCGTCGGAACTGTCGACAGAACCGACCTCGGCTACGTTCTGCTGGATCCTCCCGAAGGATGAGCCCGAGAACGACCCGGAGACCGAGACGATCCTCAACGTCCTCGAGTTTCCGGACGTCGCCACTGCGGCTTCAGAGGCGCCTTACATCACCGATGGCGCTCCGTACGACATCGGGGACCAAGCCACCATCAACGCCGACGACGGCTGGGCGGCGGGCGCGGTCCGCGTAGATCGAGTGGTGCTCGTCGTCACGCTTTCGGACGAGAAGTTCAGCGCGGTCGCCGCCACCGCAACGGTCAAGAGCATGCTGAGCGACCTGGTCCCCACTGTCCTGCCGTGAGCCTCAGCACCATTTGCCCCATGCGTCACAGATTCCGCGACAGAGTCGTACGTCCCGGGGCAAACCCGATTGAATCGGGGCCATGGCACTGGATGCGCTGATCCCCGGCGGATATCGCCGGTACGTCGCGCTGGGCGACTCCTTCACCGAGGGCGTCGGTGACGCCGATGCCCGCCGCCCGAACGGCGTACGCGGCTGGGCCGATCGGGTCGCCGAGGTGATGGCCGAGCGGACTCCCGAGTTCACCTACGCCAACCTCGCCGTCCGCGGCCGCGGGATCGACCGGATCGTCAAGGAGCAGGTCGAGGCGGCGATCGCGCTCGAGCCGGACATGGTGACGATCTACGGCGGGTCGGTCGACCTGATGTGGCCGCACGTCGACATCGACGCCCTGCTCGCGACCTACGAGTCGGCGATCGAGCAGCTCGTCGACAGCGGCGCGAAGGTGCTGGTCTTCACGGCGTACGGCGCGCGGGCGTCGACCGTCGGGCGCCTGCTCCGCGGACGCTTCGCGGTCTACAACGAGGCCGTCCGCGAGATCGCGCAGCGGCGCGGCGCGACGCTGGTCGACTTCTGGCGGATGACCGAGTACGACGACGCCGGCTACTGGGACGGCCACGGCTTCCTGGGCGCCCCCGGCCACCAGCTGATGGCGATCAAGGTCCTCGACACCCTCGGCGTACGCCACCACCTGCCCACCCCGAAACCCCTGGTCGTCATCGAGGAGCCGAGCATCGGCGGGCCCATCCGCGAGGTCCGGCGGCTGGCTGCCCGCGCCCTCCCCTGGGCCGTACGCCGCGTGCTCCGCGGCCCCGCGGGCGACGGGCTCTCGGCCCGCTATCCCCAGATGACGCGACTTTCCTGACCGGTTTCACACCTGGCTGGGTGTGTGGGGTAACATCCTGGTCGCACCTGCGGACGTAGCTCAGTTGGTAGAGCGCAACCTTCCCAAGGTTGATGTCGCGAGTTCGAATCTCGTCGTCCGCTCCATAGATTCGGGCCGTGCCATGTGGCGCGGCCTGTTTCAGTTCACTTGCACGATCCAAGTGACGCAGCACACGATCGCGGGTGTTTGCGACTTGCGTCCATTAAGATTGGGTTTCTGTTTTCCAATCATTGTGTGAACGACACGTAAAGGATCACTCGACATGCCCGCGGGCTCGAGCAACCGATTCACCGACGGACGAGTCCCCGACCACGGCATCGGAGATCTGTTCACCTACGAGGCGCGCCTCCAGGCGCGACTCGACGTCGAAGCGGCCCTGGCCGAGGCCGAGGCGGCCGTGAAGGTGATCCCCGCGGAGGCCGGCGAGGCGATCGCCGAGGCCGCCGATCTGGGCAAGCTCGACATGGACCGGATCGAGAAGGCCACCGCCGAGCACAGCCACCCGCTGACGCCGCTGGTCGAGGAGCTCTGCCGGGTCGTCGGCGCGAAGCACGGTGGCTGGGTCCACTGGGGCGCCACCACGCAGAACATCACCCAGACCGCCGACCTGATCCTGCTGCGCCAGGCACACGACAAGATCCTCGACCTGCTCGGCGATCTGCTGCGCTCGCTCTCGAAGGTCGCCGAGGCCGGCGCCGAGGTGCCGATGCCGGGGCGCACACACTCCCAGCACGCGGTCCCGATCACCTTCGGCTTCAAGGTCGCCATCTGGATCGACGAGATCGCCGCCCACGTCGACCGGCTCCGCTCGGTCGAGGACCGCGTCTTCCGGCTGCTCATGGGCGGCGCGGCCGGCACCATGGCCTCCTTCGGCTCCCACGCCCGCGCCATCGAGACCGAGACGGCCTCCCGGCTCGACATGGGTTCGATGCCGGTCCCCTCGCGCGCGATCAACGACGGCATGGTCGAGTGGGTCTCGATCCTGGGGATGCTCGGCGGCACGGCCGGCAAGATCGGCAAGGACGTCTACTCGATGATGCAGCCCGAGTTCGGGGAGGCCTTCGAGCCGATCCCCGAGGGCACCATCGGCTCCTCGACGATGCCCCACAAGCGCAACCCGCAGCTCACCCTCGACGTCATCACCGCCGCCACCCAGCTGCGCGGGCTCGTCGCACCGGCGATGGAGTCGATGCTCCACGACCACGAGGCGAACGGCGCCATGACCGGCATCCTCGAGGACGCGGTCGCGCAGGCCTCTCGCCTGGCCGGGGACGTACTCGCCAGGCTCGTGGTCATCTTCACCGGCCTGACCTTCGACGAGGAGCGGATGCGCGCCAACCTGGCTCTCTCCGGCGGCCTGATCGGCTCCGAGTCGCTGATGCTCGAGCTCGGCGAGCGGATCGGCCGCCAGGTCGCCCACGACGTCGTCTTCGAGCTCGCCCAGCGCTCCGCGGTCGACGACATCGACTTCGCCTCGCTCCTCGCCGATTCGCCCGAGGTCTCCGAGCACTTCACCCGCAGCGAGATCGCCGACCTGCTCGACCCGTGCCGCCACCTCGGCGAGTCCGCCAACATCGCCCGCGCCATGGCCGAGCACGCCCGCCGGGTGGCCGACGACATCCAGATTCCCGCCGTCTGAGGCTGGCGTTCCACGGACGTCGATAGGCTGCGTACGTGTCTTTCGAAGGTTTTCCCGTAGCAGCGCTCGACTTCTACGACGACCTCGAGGTCGACAACACCAAGTCGTTCTGGGAAGCCCACAAGCACATCTACAAGGAGTCGGTCCACGCGCCGATGAAGGCGCTCACCGACGAGCTCGCCGAGGAGTTCGGCAGCGCCAAGATCTTCCGGCCCTACCGCGACGTACGTTTCTCGAAGGACAAGCTCCCCTACAAGACCCACCAGGGTGCCTTCGTGGCCGTGGCGCCGCAGACCGGCTACTACGTCGAGGTCTCACCGCGCGGAATCCGCACCGGTGGCGGCTGCTACTGGTTCGAGCCGCCCCGGCTGGCCGCCTTCCGCGACGCCATCGTCCACGACCACTACGGCGCTGACCTGGAGAGACGCCTCGCGGTCGCGGAGAAGAAGGGCTACGAGGTCACCGGCGACCGCCTCAAGACCGCCCCGCGCGGCTTCGCCAAGGACCACCCCAAGATCGAGCTCCTCCGCTACAAGTCGATCCACCTCGGCCGCACCATCGGCTTCGAGCCGATCATCCACACCCCCGACCTGGTCGGCGAGGTGAAGAAGGACTGGCGGGCCATGCGTCCGCTGGTCGAGTGGATCGCCGAGCACGCCTTGGCGTGAACTCCTGCGTGCGAGTCGGTCGAGATAGTCCGGGACGTTTCAGCCCATTACCAGTCGGTAGATGGGCTCGAACGTCCCGGACTATCTGGCGTCAGGGCTTGGTGAAGCTCGCCATCGTGCGCTCTGGCTCCCAGAAGGCCTTCATGGAGGCGATGCGGCCCTCGTCGTTGACGGTGTAGACCATGATCAGCTCGGTGGTGGTGTAACTGCCGTCGGGGAACGACGTCTTGATCTTGCCGATGTTGGCGCAGGTGTTGCCGGCGGGGTTGGCGAAGGAGTCGTTGATCTCGAACTCGAACTTGTGGACCGAGGCGATCGCCTTCTCCCAGAACGCCTTGAGGCCCTCGTGGCCGTGGTGGCCCTTGCCCTCGGGGTCGAACATCGACGGCCCGACAGGGTCCTCGAGCACGCAGTCCTCGGCGTAGATCGTCAGCCACTCGTCGAGATCGCCCTTGGCGACGGCGGCATAGGAGCGCTGCCCGGCCGTACGTGCGGGGTGTTCGTCGTCGGGGGCGTTCCAGGTGATGGCGTCGGAGGAGATCATGCGGCAGATCGTACGCCGAAACTGGAACGTGTTCTACCTGATCGTGGAGTCCCGCCCGGATAGGGTCACCGGGTGACCGTCTCGGAGACCGCTCGCGGGACCGCGACACCGGGGCGGGACTTCGATCGGCTCTGGCTGGCGACGGCGACGAGCCAGGCCGGGTCGACCATCGCGTACGGCGCCCTGCCTCTGGTCGCGGTGCTGGTGCTCGATTCCTCGACGTTCCAGGTGTCGCTGCTGGCGGCGCTGTCCGGGTTCACGGCCGCGGCGGCGGGGGTCCGGCTCGGGCCGTGGATCGAGTACCGGTTCAAGCGGCCGACGATGATCGGCGCCGATCTGATCCGGTTCGCGGCGATGCTCAGCATCCCGGCGGCGGGGATCTTCGACCTGCTCACCTACGCCCACCTGTGTGTCGTCGGCGTCCTCGCCGCGACCTGCGAGCTCGCCTTCACCGCGGCCGCCGGCGCCCACCTGAAGGCACTGGTCGCCCCGGAGGCCAGACTGGTCGCCACCAGCCGGCTGGAGACGACGTTCTGGACCACCTTCACCGCCGGCCCGCCGGCCGGCGGCGCCCTCGTCTCGGCGTTCGGGCCGACGCTGACCGTGCTCGTCGACGCGATGACGTACCTGCTCTCCGCGCTCGGGATCCGCTCGATCCGTACGCCGGAACCGCAACCACCGACGAGGAAGCCGCAGCACTGGCTGGCCGAGGTGACCGCCGGCTGGCGCTACATCCTCGCCAGGCGCGACCTGCGCGCACTCTTCCTGAACGCGGCCCTCTTCGGCTCGTGCGTGATCGCGACCAGCCCGCTGCAGACCGTGCTGACCCTGCGGGTGCTCGGCATGGAGCCGTGGATGTACGGCGTCGCCATGGGTCTGCCCTGCCTCGGCGGCATCCTCGGCGCGATGTGCGCACCTCGCCTCACGAACCGGCTCGGCGAGCGGGCGGTGCTGCTCGGCTCCGGGGTCGCGCGCACCCTCTGGACCATCCCGATCGCCTTCACCCCGAGCGGCCCGGCCGGCTTCGTGTGGTTCACCGCCGCCAACTTCGGGCTGATCCTCTGCGCCGGCGTCTTCAACCCGACCTTCGCCACGTACCGGATGCGCGAGACCACCGACGACCACATGGCCCGGGTGCAGGCGGCGTGGTCGATCACCATGAAGGTCGCCCAGCCCGTCGGCGTCCTGGCAGCCGGCGCACTGGCCGCGGCGACGAGCCCTCGGACCGCGATCGCGGTGGCCGGAGGCGTACTTCTGCTCTCCTCCGGACTGCTTCCCTGGCGCACCGTTGTGACGAAGAACCCTACCTGTGAGTAGCCCCGGGCTTGCCACCCCTCGAGGGCAAGCCTATTCTTAATGTTACCCGCCAGTAGTGCGTGCCGACCGGCGCTCCCGCAACTGGTACATCCGACAAAGGTTATGAAGGTGGATCAGTGAGCCACTACAAGAGCAATCTCCGCGACATCGAGTTCAACCTGTTCGAGGTCTTCGGCACCGACAAGGTTCTCGGCACCGGTCCCTTCGCGGACCTGGACGTCGACACCGCGAAGGAGATCCTCGCCGAGGTCGAGCGTCTCTCGCGCGAGGATCTCGCCGAGTCGTTCGTCGAGGCCGACCGCAACCCGCCGGTCTTCGACCCCAAGACGAACACCGCGCCGGTCCCGGCCGCGTTCAAGAAGTCGTACGACGCGTGGATGGAGTCGGGCTTCTGGAGCCTGCACACTCCCGAGGAGATCGGCGGCCAGGTGGCCCCGAACTCGCTCGTGTGGGCGACCGCCGAGATGCTGCTCGGGGCCAACCCGGCGATCTGGATGTACGCCGCCGGCCCGTTCTTCTCGAAGGTCGTCTTCGAGAACGGCAACGAGCGCGACAAGCGCATCGCCAAGTTCATGGTCGAGAAGCTGTGGGGCTCCACCATGGTGCTGACCGAGCCCGACGCGGGCTCCGACGTCGGCGCCGGCAAGACCTTCGCCACGCCCAACGAGGACGGCTCCTGGAACATCACCGGCGTCAAGCGCTTCATCACCAGCGCTGAGTCGGACCTGCAGGAGAACATCATGCACCTCGTCCTCGCCCGCCCGAAGGGCGTCGAGGGCGTCGGCGGCCCGGGCACCAAGGGCCTCTCGCTCTTCCTCGTGCCGAAGTACCACTTCGACCACGAGACCGGTGAGCTCACAGGCGAGCGCAACGGTGCATACGTCACCAACGTCGAGCACAAGATGGGCATCAAGGTGTCCAACACCTGCGAGCTCACCTTCGGCGACCCGCAGGTCGGCGGCGGCGAGGCCGCCAAGGGCTGGCTGCTCGGCGAGGTGCACGACGGCATCCGCCAGATGTTCGACGTCATCGAGAACGCTCGGATGATGGTCGGCACCAAGGCGATCGCCACCCTCTCGACCGGCTACCTGAACGCTCTGGAGTACGCCAAGACCCGCGTCCAGGGCGCCGATCTCGTCGCCGCCGCGAAGACGGACCCGCGCGTCACGATCACCCACCACCCCGACGTACGCCGCTCGCTGCTGGTGCAGAAGTCGTTCGCCGAGGGCATGCGCGCGCTGGTCTACTACACGACCGCGTGGCAGGAGAAGGTCGTCCTCACCGAGGACGGCTCCGACGAGAACAAGCTGGCCGCCGCGGTCAACGACCTGCTGCTGCCGATCGTCAAGGGCTACGGCTCCGAGCGCGCCTGGGTGCTGCTCGGCACCGAGTCGCTGCAGACCTTCGGTGGGTCGGGCTTCCTGCAGGAGTACCCGATCGAGCAGTACGTCCGCGACGCCAAGATCGACTCGATCTACGAGGGCACCACCGCGATCCAGGGCCAGGACTTCTTCTTCCGCAAGATCGTGAAGAACCAGGGCGCCGCGCTCGGCCAGATCGCCGGCGAGATCCAGGCCTTCCTCGACGCCGAGGGCTCCGCCGAGCTCAAGGAGTCGCGTGCCCTGCTCGGGACCGCTCTCGAGGACGTCAACGCGATCGTCGGGCACATGTTCAACGACCTGATGGCCTCCCAGGAGGAGATCACCAACATCTACAAGGTCGCCCAGAACACCTCGCGCCTGCTGCTCGCCGTCGGCGACGTCGTGGTCGCGTGGCTGCTGCTGCGCCAGGCCGAGATCGCCCTCGCCGCCCTCGCGGGTGACCCGGGCAAGGACAAGGACTTCTACACCGGCAAGGTCGCCGCCGCGAAGTTCTTCGCCTCCTACAACCTGCCGAAGCTGACCGCTGAGCGGGCCATCGCCGAGGCGATCGACAACTCGATCATGGATCTGCCCGAGTCTGCTTTCTGAGGCTGATCCGCTCGTACGCTGCGGCCCGCCCGGTTCTCCGGGCGGGCCGCGGTGCGTCTGACGGAATTCCTAGGGCACCCGAAGTGGTTGAGAAGTCACGTGACCTCTGTGACCGAGCCCCGGCTGCGTACGAACTCCGCGCAACACACCCGCGGTTTCTGGTCGGTGGCGTTCCTGTTCGCGGTGACGATGGGCTTCGCGGCCGCGCCGGCGCCGCTCTACGTCTTCTACGTGGACGAGCAGGGCTGGAGCTCGTTCGTGATCACGGTGGTGTTCGCGACGTACGGCGCGGGGGTGGCGATCTCGCTCTTCCTCGCCGGCCACCTCTCGGACCGGTTCGGGCGGCGGCGGGTGGTGGCGCCGGCGGTGCTGCTCAACGTGCTCTCCGCGCTGATCTTCCTCTCGACCCATGAGCTGGGCTGGCTGCTGCTGGCGCGGCTGCTGTCCGGACTGGGCGTCGGGATGCTGACCGCGACCGCAACGGCCCATCTCGCCGAGCTGCACCGGCGCAGCCGGCCGGAGGCTCCGGCGACCCGGGCCGAGGTGGTCGCGACCGCGGCCAACATCGGCGGACTGGGCCTGGGCCCGCTGGTCGCGGGCGCGCTGGCCGAGTGGGCGCCGCGACCGCTCTACACGCCGTACGCGGTCTTCGCGTTCCTCATGGTGCTCGGGCTGCTCGCGGTCGTGGCGGCGCCGGAGACGGTCGACACCGACCAGCCGGGGTGGACCTACCGGCCGCAGCGGGTGCGGGTCCCGGCCGACGCGCGCGGCGCCTACTTCGCCGCGGGGATGGCGAGCTTCGTGGCGTTCGCGATGTTCGGCTTCTTCACCTCGCTGGTGCCGTCGTTCCTCGCCGAGGATCTGGGCATGCGCTCGCACGCCGTCGCGGGCGTGGTCGGGTTCTCCATCTTCGGTGCCGCGGCGCTCTTCCAGGTGCTGGCCGGGCGCTGGCCTCGCCATCGGCTGTACGCCACGGGGCTGGTCGCGCTGACCGCCGGACTGCTCCTCGTCGTCGGCGCCCTGCTGTCCGGCACGTTCTGGGTGCTGGTCGTCGGGGCCGTCGTCACCGGGGCCGGGTCGGGGATGTCGTTCAAGGCCGCGGTCGCCACCGTCATCTCGGTGGCGCCGGCGAACAGCCGTGGCGAGGCGCTGGCTGGGCTCTTCCTGATGGCCTATCTCGGGATCACGGTGCCGGTGGTGCTGCTGGGGATCCTGGTGCAGTACGTCGCGACCGAGCCGGCGATGCTCGCCTTCGGCGCGCTCCTGCTGGTGCTGCTCGGGGTCGCGGCTCGCGGGGTGGCGGGGGCGCGGCGTACGGCCTGATCTGCGGCAGGCCGTGATGCGGGGGACGGTATGGGGGCCTGAACCGGCTGGGTAGCGTGGCGCGCCACCCCCAACCTCTGGAGTTCTGCCATGACCATCGGCCTAGGGATCATCCTGCTGGTCCTCGGACTCATCCTGCTCACCAGCGCGGTGGATCTGCCCGACGAGCTCGCCAACGCGATCGCCAGCGAGCCACTCGGCTGGATCTTCGTGATCGCCGGCGGCCTCGCGATCGTGATCGGCGTGCTGCTGTCGGTGAACCGGTCCCAGCACACCACCGCCGTCGAGCACCGGCAGTACGACCCCAGCCCCTATGGCGGCAGCCCCCAGGGGGCTTACCCTCCTGGCCCTCCGTCGCAGGGGCACTACCCGCCGGCCGGCCAGCCCATGCAGGGCGCTCCTCACGGTCAGCAGTTCGGCTCCGGCCACCCCGGCGGCCGGGCCTGACCCGATCAGCGACGACGCGTCCGGCGTAGCTGGTCGCGGGCGGCGCGGCGTACCGCTTCGCTCAGGTCGTCGAGCGCGATCGAGTCGAGGCGCCAGCGCTGCCAGAAGAGCTGGACGTCGATCGGCCTCGCGCCCGGGAGCGGGACCGTCGCGCCTGACTCGAGGTCGGCCTCGGCCTGCGCGTCGAGGAGCATCCCCCAGCCGAGACCGCGCCTGATGGCCTCGTGGAAGTCGTGGCTGCTCGGGACCCGGTGGACGACCGGTGGTCGGGTCGCGCCGTGCGCCGCCAGCACCTCGTCCTGGAGGTGGTCCTTCTCGTTGAAGACGATCATCGGGATCGCGCCCCAGTCGATGCCTCGGCCCTTGCGGTGGCGCTCGATGAGCGTCGGGGCGGCGCCCGGGGTGTAGCGGAGCCGGCCGAGCGGCTCGACCGTGCACCCCTGGACCGGCTTAGGCTCGCTGGTGACCGCGGCGAGGACCTCGCCGCGGCGCAGCGCGTCGGCCGAGTAGCCCTGGTCCTCCACGGTTATCCGCAGCGCCGTCCGATCCCAGGTCGCCACCTCGTCGAGCACCGGACGGAACCAGGTTGCGAGGGTGTCCGCGTTGACCACGACGGAGAGGTCGACGACAGTGGCGTCGCCGGTCTTGTCAGCGCTCAGGGTCGCGGCGGCCTCGTCGAGCAGCAGGCGGAGCTGTCGGCCGTGCCTGATCAGGGGCTCGCCGGCCTCGGTGGGGGTGCAGGGAGTCGTACGCCGCACCAGCACCTGCCCGGCCGCGCGCTCGAGCGCCCGGATCCGCTGGCTGACGGCGCTCGGGGTGATGTGGAGGCGTCTCGCCGCGGCGTCGAAGGTGCCTTCCTCGGCGATCACGACGAGGGTCTCGAGCTGGGTCGGGTCGAGGGCGGGCATGTCTTAAGTGTTACTTATCTTCGGTTAGATTCTTTCGCTGGTCTGTAGACGCGTGGCGGCTTAGCGTCGCTGATGTGATCACCGCCAGCCTCGCCGGGCTCCTCACCGGGCTCAGCCTCATCATCGCCATCGGGTCCCAGAACGCGTACGTCCTGCGGCAGGGCATCCTGCGCTCGCACGTGCTCGCCGTGGTGGCCGTGTGTGCGGTCTCCGACCTCCTCCTCATCTGTGCCGGGGTCGCCGGCATGGGAGCGGTCGTCCAGAGCGCCGGGTGGGCGGTGGAGGTACTGCGCTGGTTCGGGGTCGTGTTCCTCGGTTGGTACGGCATCGGGTCGTTCCGGCGGGCGCTGCGGCCCTCGGGGATGGATGCCGCGGACGCGCCCCGGGAGACACTCCCCCGGGTGATCGCCAAAGCGGCCGCCTTCACCTGGCTCAACCCGCATGTTTACATCGACACACTTGTGCTCCACGGGTCGATCGCGGCGACCTACGGCTCGACACGTTGGGGGTTCGCCATCGGCGGATGCCTGGCCAGCATCATCTGGTTCGCCGGTCTCGGCTACGGCGCTCGGCTCCTCGCGCCGCTGCTCGCCAGCCGACGTGCCTGGCAGGTGCTCGACAGTCTCATCGGGTGCATGATGCTCGCGATCGCCGGCGGGCTCGCGCTGGGCGGGCTGGGCTGACCGGGCGGGCCGCCCTTCAAATCCGGCCATAGTCAAATCCGGCCAATGTGTTGACCAGCCGCCTAGTGTGGCCGCATGCCGTGGACGACCTCCGATATTCCTGACCTGACCGGCAAGAACGCCGTGGTGACCGGACCGACGCTGGGCGGGATCGGCTACTTCGTCGCGCGCGGCCTCGCGGCTGCTGGGGCACGGGTGATCCTGGCAGGACGGTCCTGGGAGAAGCTCGACGCGGCCGCGGAGGCACTGACCGAGGAGGTTCCCGGCGCGAGCCTCGACCGGGTCGCGCTCGATCTCTCCTCGCTCCAGGCGGTACGGGCGGGGGCCGAGGCGATCGCGGCGGCGACCTTCGACGGCGGCGGGCCGCTGCACCTGCTGGTCAACAACGCGGGCGTGATGGCGACGCCGCAGTCGCGGACGGTGGACGACCTCGACCTGCAGATGGCGACCAACCACTTCGGGCCGTTCCTGCTGACCGGGCTGCTGCTCGAGCCGCTGGCCGAGAGCGGCGAGGGGCGGATCGTGACCATGGCGAGCGTGGCGCACAAGGTGGCCCGCAAGGCGCCGCTCGGGTTCCCGACGGTGCAGGTCGGGCGCTATTCGCCGTGGGGCGTCTACTCCCAGTCGAAGCTCGCCAACCTGCTCTTCACCTTCGAGCTCCAGCGGCGCTTGGAGAAGGCGGGGCTGCCGGTCGGTGCGTACGCCGCCCACCCGGGGCTCGCCTCGACCCGGCTGATGGCCAACGGCGCTTCCCGGACCATGATCGCGCCGATCGCGAGCATCGGCGAGGCCGCCGTCCGGGCCATGGCGCAGACCCCGGAGGCCGGCGCCTGGCCGGCCCTGATGGCGGCGACCTTCCCCGGGCTGGAGCCCGGGACGTACGTCGGGCCGAGCGACGCCTTCGAGGGTCGCGGTGTGCCGAAGCCGGTCAACGCCTCGCGCCTCGCCCGCGACCCCGAGGCTGCTCGGGCGCTGTGGGAGCTCTCCGAGCAGACCACCGGCATCGCCTATCCCTGACCGGCCCAGACCAAAGTCTGACCCGTGTCGCTACCTCCGGCCGATGCCTCGAGGGGGCCTCGGATCCTAGATTCACCAGGGTGAGCAAGAAGGTCCAGATCTGGTCCCGGACGATCTCCGGGCACGCCCATCATCTCGAGGTGACCGGGGAGATCATCCGTAGGTTCGTGTGGACCGTCGACGGCGAGGAGATCCTCACCAAGAAGACCTCCGACGACCGGGCGCGGCTGGAGAGCAAAGAGCACGGGAGCCTGCTCGTGATCCACTCCGGGCTCGGCACGCCGCGTCGCGCGACCTACTTCGAGCCCGGCGAGGACCTGGCCGGGATGGCCGGCATCGGCGGCACCGACCTCACCCCGGAGCCGGGGTCACGGGCCGCTGCGTACGAACAAAGGGTGATCGACCACCCCAAGCGCTATGCGCTCATCGAGACCCTCGGCGGCGCCGCGGGCGTGGTCGGCGGCATCGTCGCCGCGATGATCGTCGCGTGGATCGTCGCCCGGATCTCGCTCCCGGACATCGACCTCCCGCTCCCGAACCTGCCGGATCTCCCCGACCTGCCGCTCCCCGACCTGCCCAGCATCCCGTGGCCATCGATCCCGTGGCCGGACCTGCCGAACGTACAGGTCCCCGAATGGGTCAAGTGGGTCGCCAACCACCTGAAGTACGTCTGGCCCATCGTCCTCGCCTTCGTCCTGGCCCAGGGCGAGATCAAGCGCCGCCGCAAGCACGCCGAGGCGTCAGCCGCACAGGCCGAGGCGTCAGGTACGTCGGCCGAGAAGTCACTCCCGCTGGCCGAGAAGTCAGCGGGTGACGCCTCAACCGACGCGCGTGACGCCTCGGCCAACCTGAGCGACGCCTCGGCCGACCGGGGCGACGCCTCGGCGGAGGAGGGTCAGCGGCGGGGCTTGTAGGTCGGCTTCTCGCGCTTGAAGGCGGCCTCGCGGGCGATCTTGGTGTTCTCGCCGAAGAGGAGGCGGAGCTGCTCGATGCGCTCGCGGGAGAAGGTGCGCTTGATGGGGGCGTACCAGGTGTCGTTGAAGAGGCGCTTGGCGGCGGCGAGCTGGTCGGGGGAACGCTCGGAGAGCTTGCGGGCGAAGGCGGTCGCGGTGGCGACCGGGTCGGCGGAGAGCTCGGTGACCAGGCCCAGCTCGTAGGCGCGCTCGCCGGAGAACTGCTCGGCGGTCATGGTGAGCTTCTTGGCGGTGTCGATGCCGACGACCTCGGAGAGCGACCGGACGCCGGTCATGTCGGGGATGATGCCCCACTTGCCCTCGAGGACCGACCACTGCGAGTCGGGTTCGGCGATGCGGAAGTCGGCGCCGAGGGCGATCTGTACGCCACCGCCGAGGCAGTGACCGTGGACGGCCGCGATCACCGGGACCGGCAGCCGGCGCCAGGCCCACACCGACTCCTGGAAGAGGTTGGTCCCACGGAAGGGCCGGGGCAGGAAGGCGCCGACGATCTTCTTCGGGTCACGCAGGACCGAGGCGAAGTCGAGACCGGCGGTGAACGCGTCCCCCTCACCGGCGATGACCACGGCGCGCAGGTCGTGGTTCTTGCCGAGCACCTTGGCGGTGTCGACCAGCTCCTGGAGCAGCTCGAGCGTCAGCGCGTTGAGCTTGTCCGGGCGGTTGAGACGCACCTGGGCGATGCCGTCGTTGATTTCGGTGGTGACGAGGGGCATGGGGAGAACATTACGGGGCAGTAGGCATGATGGGGCACATGGCTGACCCACGCGCTGGAACGCTCGCTACGCCCGCCGACCTGGTCGACGTACCTCACCTGGTCGCCTCCTATTACAACCTGCAGCCGGACCCGGACGATCCGGCCCAGCAGGTCGTCTTCGGCACCTCGGGGCATCGCGGGTCCTCGCTCAAGTCGGCCTTCAACGAGACGCATATCCTGGCCACGACCCAGGCGATCGTCGACTACCGGACCTCGCAGGGAATCGACGGGCCGCTGTTCATCGGGCGCGACACCCACGGCCTCTCCGAGCCCGCGTGGGCGAGCGCGCTGGAGGTGCTGGTCGCCAATGACGTACGCGTCCTGGTGGACGACCGCGACGGCTACACGCCGACGCCGGCGGTCTCGCACGCGATCCTTCGTGCCAACGCCGGGCGGGTCTCGACAAGCTCGACCACCGGAGGGTCCGGTCTCGCCGACGGGATCGTCGTGACCCCGTCCCACAACCCGCCGTCCGACGGCGGCTTCAAGTACAACCCGCCCCACGGCGGTCCCGCCGACTCCGATGCCACCAAGGTCATCGCCGCCCGCGCCAACGAGCTGATCCGCGCTGGGCTCTCCGGCGTCAAGCGGGTGCCGTTCGCCGCCGCGCGGCGCAAGGCCGAGGCGTACGACTTCCTCGGCTCCTACGTCGACGACCTGCCCAACGTGGTCGACCTGGCCGCCATCCGCGATGCCGGGGTGAAGATCGCCGCCGATCCGCTGGGTGGGGCCTCGGTCGCCTACTGGGGCGAGATCGCCGAGCGGCACAAGATCGACCTCAACGTGGTCAACGAGCTGGTCGACCCGACCTGGCGCTTCATGCCGCTGGACTGGGACGGCAAGATCCGGATGGACTGCTCCTCCCCCAGCGCGATGGCCGAGCTGGTGCGCTTCGTGGAGAGCACCCCGGAGTTCGACATCGCCACCGGCAACGACGCCGACTCCGACCGGCACGGGATCGTCACCCGCGACGCCGGGCTGATGAACCCCAACCACTTCCTCGCGGTCGCGATCGACCACCTCTTCGGCGGCGCGCGCCCCGACTGGCCGGCGACCGCGCGCATCGGCAAGACGCTGGTCTCGTCCTCGATGATCGACCGGGTCGCGGGTGCGCTCGACAAGCCGCTGGTCGAGGTCCCGGTCGGGTTCAAGTGGTTCGTGCCGGGGCTGATCGACGGCTCGTTCGGCTTCGGCGGCGAGGAGTCGGCGGGCGCCTCGTTCCTGCGCTTCGACGGCACCGTGTGGACCACAGACAAGGACGGCATCATCCTCGCCCTGCTCGCCTCCGAGATCCTGGCGCGCACCGGGAAGACGCCGTCGCAGCGCTACGCGGAGCTGGTCGCCCAACTCAATCCAGCGCAGCACGGTGCCCCTGCGTACGCCCGGATCGACGCCCCCGCCTCCCGCGAGGAGAAGGCGAAGCTCGCCGCCCTCTCCCCCGAGGCCGTGACCGCGACGAGCCTGGCCGGCGAGGAGATCACCGCCAAGCTCACCGAGGCGCCCGGCAACGGTGCGGCCATCGGCGGCCTGAAGGTGACCACCGAGTCGGCCTGGTTCGCCGCCCGGCCGTCGGGGACCGAGGACGTCTACAAGATCTACGCCGAGTCGTTCCGCGGGCCTGACCACCTGGCGAAGGTTCAGGAGGAGGCCAAGGCGGTCGTCTCCGCCGCCTTGGCCTGACCGCCTCACACCGGGATCAGCGCGTCCAGAACGGGTGCTCGGCGTCCTCGCGCACCGTCACGTTGACCCGGTTGAACAGGTTGTGGGTGGCGATGCAGAGGACGAGGGCGGCGGTCTGCTTCTCGTCGTAGTGCTTGGTGACCTCGCGCCAGAGCTCGTCCGGCACGGCATCCTCGGAGTCGGCGAGGCGGGTGAGGGCATCGGCGAGAGAGAGGGCTGCCTTCTCGGCCTCGTCGAAGAACGGCGACTCACGGAAGGCGGCCAGGCCGACGACCTTCTCGATCGGCAGGCCGACCTCGGCGAGACGTACGGCATGCCCCTGGAGGCAGGCGGCACAGCCGTTGAGCTGGCTCACCCGGATCGCGACGAGCTCGGTCGTGGTCTCGGGAAGGCCACCCTCGGCCACGGCGGCCAGGAGGTTGCCGATGCCCTTGAATGCCTGCGGGATGACTTCTGCGGGGTTCTTCATTCGGTTGCTCATGCCATCCCTGACCCGCCCCGCCGCATCGATGTGACAGGTCGGTGAAAGAAAAATTTCTTTCACGGAAGCGGTCACATCTGGTCTGCTTCGCGGGTCGGGTCCATAGGGGTCCGGACTGTACGGGCCGACGACGAGAGGACCGACGATGCAGCAGGAGTGGCTGGCCGAGCGCTTCGAGGAGGAGCGGCGGCACCTGTTCGGGGTGGCGTACCGGATGCTCGGATCGACTTCCGAGGCCGAGGACGCGGTCCAGGACGCCTGGCTCCGGCTGAGCCGGAGCGACGCCGACGAGATCGACAACATCGGCGGCTGGCTGACGACCGTGGTGGCACGGGTCTCGCTCAACATGCTCCGCTCACGCAAGACCCGCGGCGAGCTGTCCCTCGATGCTGAGCCACTCGGGAGCCGGCTGCCGGACCCAACGGTCGTCCTCGACGACGGCACCACCCAGGACCCGGCCGAGCGCGCGATGCTCGCCGACTCGGTCAGCATCGCCCTCCTCGTCGTGCTCGACCAGCTCTCCCCGGACGAGCGGCTGGCCTTCGTACTCCATGATCTCTTCGCCGTGCCGTTCGACGAGATCGCGACGATGCTCGACCGCTCCTCGGACTCGACTCGTCAACTCGCGAGCCGCGCCCGGCGCAGGGTCCGAGGACGTAGCCCCGGGAACGACGTCACCGCTCAGCGCGAGGTCGTCGACGCCTTCTTCGCGGCCGCCCAGGACGGCGACCTGGACCGGCTGATCGGTGCGCTCCACCCCGACGTCGTCCTGCATGCCGATCTCGGCTCCGGGATCACCACCTACCGCGGCGCGGCCAAGGTCGCGGGCAACGCCGTCATGTACGCCCACGCCGACCGCGTCACCCACTCGGCCCTCGTCAACGGCTCCGCCGGCGTCGCGATCACCTTCCACGGGAAGCTCTACAGCGTCATGGCGTTCACCGTGGTCGACGGGCGGATCACCGAGATCGAGGCGTACGCCGCCCCCGCCCAGGTCGCGAAGCTCGCCGCGAGCCTGGGGCTGGAGTCAGCGCACGGCCAGGCCTAGGCGGCCTGGCGGCGGGGTCGGCCGCGGCCACGCTTGTGGGTGACCACCTGGCCGCGTTCGACGATCTCGCCGCCCCAGACGCCCCAGGGTTCGGAGCGGGCCAGAGCACCGGAGAGACACTCACGCATCACCGGGCAGTCGAGGCAGCGATCTTTCGCCACCTCGAGGGCGGCGGGGGACTCTGAGAACCACAACGCAGAGTCGTCTCCGTGGCACGGAAGGCCGGCGGCGTACAGAGGCGGGATGATCTCCAAGGGCACCCCTTGAGAATCTGCGCCTGAGGTAGGCCCGCACATCGGGAAACTACCTTAGATCTCCCCTGAGGAGCTTCCACTGAGAATCTCCCGAGGGCGAATCGTTTCGGACTCGTGTTTCGCGTTTGCACCCTTCTTCATCGCAAATCTCTCTACGATGCGAAATCGCCGCGACTCGACGCGGCGGAACCCCGAGAGGAGCAACCCGTGAAGCTCGGAAAGCAAGGAATCAGCCTTGCGCTCGTCGCGGCAGGCCTGGTGGCCACACCGATCGCCGCCTTCGCCGCGGAACCGGATCCCAGCGGCATCGACCAACTGAAGGCTGCGGCCGATCAGACCGTCACGCTCAAGAAGGAGGGCGCCACCGGCCTGATCGGCTACGCGTCCACCAAGGGCGACCTGCTGCCCGGCGTCGCCGCTGACAGCAAGTCGGAGGCGGCCGCGAAGGCACGCGAGTATCTCGACAAGTACGCCCCGGTCTTCGGCGCCGAGGCCGGCCAGCTCGACCAGTCGAAGGTCAGCACCACCCCGGCGGGGTGGACGGTCGAGTTCGAGCAGGCCTACAAGGACGTGCCGGTCTTCGGCGGCGTCCTGAAGGCCCACGTCGACAAGGCCGGTGACCTGACCTCGGTCAACGGTTTCGCCGCCCCGAACCTCGACCTCAGCACGACCCCGAAGTGGTCGAAGGAGAAGGCCAGCGCCAAGGCGCTCGAGCTTGTGAAGTCCAAGCCGGCCGAGGCCCACACCGACAGCAAGGTCGACACCACCGGCGTCGAGGTCGTCAAGGCCGACCTCAACGTCTACCGCATGGGCGCCGCCCAGGGCGTGAGCGGCAAGAGCCTGCTCGCCTGGGTCGTCGAGGTGTCCAACCGGTCCACCGTGCGCGAGACCGTCGTGATCGACGCCGCCAGCGGCAAGCCGGTCAACCGCTACTCGATGATCCACTCGGCGAACGAGCGAGAGCTGGTCGAGAAGCACAACACGCCCGACACCGGCGACGACGCGACCGTCTGGGTCGAGAACGACGCTTTCCCGGGCACCCTCGACCAGGACCAGCAGAACGAGGTCGCCACCACCGGCGAGTCCTACTGGCTCTTCAAGAACACCTTCGGCCGCGACTCCTACGACGGCTCCGGCTCGAAGATGGTCACGGTCAACAACGACCCGGCGATCTCGTGCCCGAACGCCAACTGGAACGGCGCCACCACCAACTACTGCTCCGGGGTCACCTCCGACGACGTGGTGGCGCACGAGTGGGGCCACGCCTACACCGAGCACACCTCCGGCCTGATCTACCAGTGGCAGCCGGGTGCGCTCAATGAGGCGTACTCCGACATGTGGGGCAACACGCTCGACTTCCTCAACACTCGTGAGAACACCACCGACGACGTGGCCCGTACGGATGGGCACTGCTCCTCCTCCACCCGCGGCGCCATCACGCTGACGATCAACTCGCCGGCCGACGTGGCCGGAGACTGTCCGGCCGCGGCTGCCAGCTTCGGTCCGGTGTTCCCGACCGCCGGAGTGACCAGCGACATCGTGGTCGGCCTCGACGCTGCCGACGCCGGTGGCCCGACGACCACCGACGGTTGCTCGCCGCTGGAGAACGCCGCTGCGGTCAACGGGAAGTTCGTGCTCGTCGACCGGGGCACCTGCCCGTTCACCCAGAAGGTCGCGAACGCCAAGAACGCCGGCGCCAAGGGCGTCGTGATCGCGTTCCTGGAGGGCCAGCCGCTCGGCAGCATCGCCGGCAACTCCGACATCTACGGTGCCACCACCGACTACGCCACCGGTCAGAAGATCAAGAACGCCACCGGCGCGGTCAACATCACCATCAAGGACGCCTCGGCCGAGTCCAAGGACGAGTCCGTACGCTGGCTGATGGGTGAGGACTCCACCGCCTTCGGCGGCGCGATCCGCGACATGTGGAACCCGACCTGTTACGGCGACCCGGGCAAGGTCTCCGACGAGGAGTACCACTGCACCACCGACGACTCCGGCGGCGTGCACTCCAACTCGGGTGTCATCAACCACCACTACGCCCTGCTCGTGGACGGCGGCGCCTACAACGACGTCACCGTGGCCGGCATCGGCCTGGACAAGGCGGCCAACCTGATCTGGCACGCCCAGACCAACTACCTGACGCCGACCTCGGGCTTCCCCGAGTACGCCCAGGCGATGGTCTCCTCGTGCGCCGATCTGACCGGCGTGAACTCGCTCAAGAAGCTCACCCTGGGCACCTCGACGCCGCAGACCGGCGGTGGCGAGACTCCGGGTGGCGAGGCCGCGGCTCCGGCTCTGGAGCCGATCACGGCCGCTGACTGCGCGGCGGTCGCGGCGGCCAACACGGCCACCGAGCTCGCCGACGAGCCGGTTCAGTGCAACTTCGGCCCGATGCTCGACCCGAACACCCCCGCCCTGTGTGGCGAGGGCACCAACGAGGTCACCACCTACACCGAGGACTTCGAGGACGGTCTGACCGGTTGGGCCCAGGACGCCGAGTCCCTGGTCCCCGGCAACGACTACCCCTGGGAGACCCTGAGCGGCGTCGAGGGCAACGAGACCAAGGCGGCGTGGGGCCCCGACCCCGTCGAGGGCCAGTGCGGTGACGCGACTGGTGACATCACCAGCCGCAACGGCCTGATCTCCCCGGAGATCACCGTGCCCGCGGGCCAGACGCCTCGCCTCACGTTCGACCACTCGGTGCGCACCGAGTCGAGCTGGGACGGCGGCAACGTCAAGGTGTCGGTCAACGGTGGCGACTTCACGCTCGTCGACCAGGCTGCGTACCTGTTCAACGCACCGGGCGCGACGATGGACCCCGACAGCGGTTACCTCGCCAGCGAGCCCGCCTGGACGGGCACCGACGGTGGCAAGTTCACCGGTCAGTGGGGCACGACGATCGTCGACCTCGATGCGATCGCCGACGCCGGTGACACCGTGAAGTTCCGCTTCGACCTCGGTCGCGACGGCTGCAACGGCGTCGAGGGCTGGGCCGTTGACAACGTCTCGGTGAGCTACTGCACCGAGAAGGCGGTCCCGGAGATCTCCGCCACCTCGCCGAAGCGCGGCAAGGTCGAGATCACCGTCGACGGCGAGCGCGCCTCCGGCGAGATCGTCGTCAGCGAGAAGGGCATCCGCGTCGGCCGCTTCCGGCTGAAGAAGGAGGAGGCGACCTTCCGGGCGTTCCGAGGCACCCACACCTACAAGGTGGTCTACTCGGGTGACCGGAACAACGAGGCGATCACCGAGACGGTGACCGTCAGGGTCAAGTAGCCGTCACACCTTCAGAGGGCCCCGCCGAACAATCCAGTTCGGCGGGGCCCTCTTTGTCCCTACACTCACGCCATGCGCGGAACGATCCTGACCATGGGCGGTGGCGGCTTCTCGATGCCGGAGGTGCACGGGCGGGAGGTGTCTCCCCTCGATGCAGAGCTGAACCGGCTGAGCGGGAAGCCGCGGCCCAAGGTCTGCTTCATCGGCACCGCGAGCGGGGACGCGGACAGCTACCACGACAAGTTCCTCGCTGCGTACGCCGGCCGTTCCGAGGCGAAGGTGCTGTCACTGTTCAACAAGGCGCCCGAGGGGCACGAGCTTCCGATCAACGACCTCGAGCAGCTGCTCGACCAGGACATCGTCTACGTCGGCGGCGGGTCGACGGCCAACCTGCTCGCGGTGTGGCGCCTGCACGGGCTGCCCGCCCTGCTCGAGAAGGCCGCCGCCGGCGGGACGATCCTGGCCGGGATCTCGGCCGGGGCGAACTGCTGGTACGAGGCGTCCTCGACCGACTCCTTCGGCCCCACCGCGCCGCTCCCCGACGGACTGGGCTTCCTCCCCGGTTCGTTCTGCCCGCACTACCTCGGCGAGGAGGACCGGCGCGAGACGTACGTCCGGTTCGTCGGCTCCGGGGCGCTGCCGTCGGGCTACGCGGCCGATGACGGCGTCGCCCTGCTGTGGCGCGACGGCGAGCTGGTCGAGGCGATCAGCGAGCGGCCCGACGGAGTCGCCTACGCCGTCGGGCCGGACGGGGAGACCCCGCTCGAGGTCAGGGTGCTCGACTAGGGCAGGTAGAGCAGGGCGTACGTCGCGACGTGGCAGAACCCGAAGAGCGCGGGCGCCCACACCTCGACGTTGCTCATCGGCAGGTAGCGCGAGCTGTCGCGACCGAGGCCGACGGCCGACCACTCCGCGACGCCGGGAGCCGCGGGGAGCTGCTTCTCGAGGTGGGAGATGACGGAGTACTTCCCGCTCGCCATCTGCCGGTAGGAGCGGATGATCCAGAACCAGCCGAGGCACGAGCCGAGGGCGGCGATCAGGGCGACCGTGAAGATCCAAGGCCGCTCGGGCGAGCTGGCCACGAGAGCCGTGCCCGCGACCAGGAGCCCGACGTTGAGGACCAGCAGGAACGCGCTGGTGAGGGTACGCCGCACGCTGAGCCGCTCGGCCTCGGCGACATAGAGCTTGTACTGGTCGAAGAGGACCGCGCGGTCACCGCTGGAGAGCACGTCGGGAGGAAGCACCCACAAACCCTCGGCGAGCGCCGACGGGTTCGGCTTGTTGGCGGTCACATAGCTGCGCACCGCGGTCGGCGACCCGGTTCCGGGAATCAACTCGTTCTCCATAGTGGCTAGTTGTCTACCGGTCCTGGCGGGTGATGTCCATACGACATTCGTCACCGTGGTCCAGGTGTGGCCGAGGTGTTCACCAGCGGCGCTCGGGCGCCTACGACGCCTGACAGATAGGACGGGACGTTCTCGTCGGTCTACCCGGAGGTAACCGGCGAGAACGTCCCGTCGTATCAGCTGGTCAGAGTGCCTTGCCGATGGAGGCAGCGCCGGCGGCCTCGAACTCCTTGAGCAGGCGGCGACGGGTGCGGGTGTCGCCGCGGACCGCCTTGACGAGCTTGACGGCCTGCGAGGGGGCGTTGCGTACGTTGGTGGACTCGAGGAAGCCGTTGGGCAGCGAGAGTCGCAGGACCTTGTGCCAGGCGGAAGCGACCTGCTGCGGCATCGGCGCGGAGTGGTAGTTGAGGTCGTACTTCTCGAAGAGCGCGCGGACCTTCGGCGCGATCTCGGCGTAGCGGTTCGAGGGCAGGTCCGGGAAGATGTGGTGCTCGATCTGGTGGGACAGGTTGCCGGACATGACGTGCAGGAACTTCGAGCCGGAGATGTTGGCCGAGCCGAGCATCTGCCGGACGTACCACTCACCGCGGGTCTCGTTCTCCGGGATGTCCTTGAGCTCGAAGGTCTCGACGCCCTCGGGGAAGTGGCCGCACATGATCACCGAGTGGGTCCAGACGTTGCGCGTGAAGTTGGCGATCACGTTGGCCAGCAGCGTGGTCGGACCGGAGAGGGTCACCATCGAGACGAGCGGGTGGGCGACGTAGTCCTTGAACGCCTGGCGGCGGATCTTGGCGAGCGTACGCTTCGCCGACATCTGCCACTCGGCGGACGGGCGGCGACCCTTCTTCTTCTGCCGGATCACCCGGCCGAGCTCGAGGTCGTACATCGCGATGCCATACTCGAAGATGCACATGTTGATGAAGTTCATCGCGGGCTGGAACAGGCTCGACGGCGTCCAGCGCTGCTCCTCGTCGACGCGCATGATGCCCCAGCCGAGGTCGTTGTCCTTGCCGACGATGTTCGTGTAGGTGTGGTGCAGCTCGTTGTGGGAGTGCTTCCACCCCTCGCTCGTCGAGGCGTTGTCCCACTCCCACACGGTGGAGTGGATCTTCGGGTCACGCATCCAGTCCCACTGGCCGTGCATGATGTTGTGGCCGATCTCCATGTTGTCCAGGATCTTGGCGATCGAGAGACCGACGGTGCCGACGACGAACGCCGGCGGGAAGATGCTCGCGAGCAGGACGGCACGGGAGCCGAGCTCGAGCGAGCGCTGGACCTTGATGACCTTGTGGATGTAGGCAGCGTCGCGCTCACCGCGGGTGTCGATGACCTCTTGGCGGATGGCGTCGAGCTCGCGGCCGAGCTGCTCGATGTCGTCGCGGGTCAGGTGGGCGATCGGGCCGGTGTAGGCCGGGGCATCGGGTGCGATGGTCATGGCTGTCTCGCTCTCGTCTTGTGGGGGCTGCCTCAGGAGGCAGGGTGGTCGATGACGCACTCGCCGGCGGCGGCGGAGATGCAGGTCTGGATGGGTACCCCTTCGGGGCCGGTCTCACCCGGGCGGGCGACGGTGAGCTCGCCGTTGCGGAGGTCGCGGACGGCGCCCTCCTTCATCGGAAGCACACAGCCGAAGCAGATGCCCATACGGCAACCGCTCGGCATGAGGACGCCGGCCTCTTCGGCGGCGTCGAGGATCGGCCTGTCACCAGGTGCGTCGACGGTCTTGCCGGTGAAGGCGACGGTGCCGCCCTCGCTGGTCACGACGGTGGCCAGTCGGAACTGCTCGGTCTGGAGCGGCAGGCCCGCCTCGTCGTACCAGGCCTGGAGGTTGTCGAGGAGACCCGCAGGACCGCAGGCGTACGCCTTGCGCTCCCTCAGGTCGGGGACGAGCTCGGTGAGGGTGTCGATGTCGATGCGGCCCTCGGAGCCGGTGTAGCGGGTGACGAGGCGGATCGCGCCGGCCTCGGCGAGTGACTCGAGGTTGCGGATGAAGATCGAGTCGGGGCGGCTGGGGGCGACGTGGACGACGGTGACGTCAAGCCGCTGGTGCTCGACGACGCCCTCGTCGGTGACCGGGAAGAGGTTGCGCAGCATCCCGATGACAGGGGTCACTCCGGAGCCGGCGGTGACCATCAGAAACTTGTGGCCGCGCAGGTCGCTGGGCAGGACGAAGTCGCCGGCTGCCTGCTCGAGGTGGACGATCTTGCCGGGGCTCAGGCGGCGCACCAGGTGGCTGGAGACCTTGCCGTCGGGCACGGCCTTGACGGTGATCGAGATGAGGCCGTCCTTGCGGGGGCCGTGGGTCAGTGAGTAGGCCCGCCAGTGGCGTACGCCGTTGACGTCGACGCCCACACGGACGTACTGACCCGGGGTGTGGCCGTTCCAGTCGGCGCCCGGCTTGATCTCGATGGTGGCCGCGTCGGCGGTCTCCGGGGTGACCTTGACGACGCGTCCGCGCAGGTCAGCGCCGGGTCGGAGGGGGTTGAACATGTCCAGGTAGTCGGCCGGCGCCAGGGGCGTGGCGATCTTCTCGGCGACTCCCCACACCTTGCGGGAGAGCCTCTCCCGCAGCGCGGGTCGCCTGGCCTCGCCCGGGGCGAACAGGGCGGGGGATGTAGAGATCTCAGCCATGTATCCATAGTGCTACTTATGCGAGGTAAACTCCTGTGTTAGCGACGTGAATCTGATAGGCGGATTTATACGTGACGAACAAAAGTTCCCGAGATGTGCCCGATCTTTCGTCCTATGACGTCCACCTGACGCCCGAGGTCGTCGCCTCGATCCGTGCCGTGCTCCCCCAGGTCGGCGAGGACGTGGTCGCGGCGATCATCGCCGAGGTGCCGCCGTATCAGGACGCGCTCTCGGGACACATGGGCGAGACCATCCGGAACGCCGTGGGCGTAGCACTGGGCGGCTTCCTGTCGCTCGCCTCCGGGGCGGGCCTGGCCTCCGACGTGTCGGCCGCGACGCCGCCTGCGGTCCAGGGCGCCTATGACCTGGGGCGAGGCGAGGCCAGGAGCGGGCGCACCATGGAGGCCCTGCTGGCCGCCTACCGCATAGGCGCCCGCGTGGCCTGGCGTGAGCTCGCAGGCAAGGCCGTCGAGGGCGGCATGGCACCGGCGATGCTGGTGGAGTTCTCCGCGCTGGTCTTCGCCTGGATCGACGAGATCTCGGAGGCCTCGGCGGCCGGGCATGCCGACGAGCGCGCCACGACCGGACGCGTACGCCGACAGCTGCGCGAACGGCTCGCCCGCAAGCTGCTGGCCGAGACGACCCCGGAGGAGCTCGACGACGCGGCCGTACGGGCCGAATGGACCCCGCCGAGCACGCTGACCGCCGTGCTCGTCCCCAACTCCCAGGTCGGCACCATTCTCGCCAAGGTCAACCAGGGCACCCTGGAGCACGACGACCTGCGCGACCTCGACGACCACACTCTTCTGCTGGTCCCCGACGCGCACGGTCGCCGGCGCCGGGCACTGATGAAGGCGCTGGAGGGCCGCCGGTCGGTCGCCGGCCCGGCAAAGCCCTGGCGCGAGGCTCGGGTCTCGTACGAGCGTGCCCGCCGCGCCCAGGACGCGGGTCTCGGCTCCGACACCGAGCAGCACCTGGTCGAGCTGGTCCTCTCCGCCGACACCGACGCCCGCGAGGACCTGCGCGCCCAGGTCCTCGCCCCCTTGGCCGACCTGCGCCCCGCCACCGCCGAGAAGCTCACCGAGACCCTCCGCTCCTGGCTCCTCCACCAGGGCCGGCGCGACGAGGTCGCCGCCGACCTCTTCATCCACCCCCAGACCGTCCGGTACCGGATGGGGCAGCTGCGCGACGTGTACGGGGACCGGTTGGACGATCCCGCGATGCTCCTCGCCCTCACCGTCGCCCTGGGCTGATCAGCAGGGTCAGCCCAGGGCGTCACTCGAGTCTGCGACAGCATGCTCGCTCGGCGTCACGTTTCCGCGTCGTTCAGCCTTGATCGAGGTAGAGGCAGAAGGGGTGGCCGTCGGGGTCGAACATGACGCGTACGTCGTCCTGGGGTTGGAAGTCCGCGAGCTGCGCACCCAGGTCGGCGGCGTCGTTGACTGCCGCGGCCAGGTCGGTCACTCCGATGTCCAGGTGGACCATCTGCTGCTGGGCGTTGGGCTCGCTCGGCCAGACCGGCGGCCGGTAGTGGCGGTCGAACTCGAAGGCGAGGTTGCTGTGAGTTGCGTTGCCCGACGGATCACGGATGAGAACGGTGGCGTACGTCGGTTCGGAGCTGCTGACCTCCCAGCCGAACAGGTCCGCATAGAAGGTGGCGAGTGCGAGCGGGTCGGTACAGGCGACGTTGACACCGATCCATCCGGTGGCGCCCCTGATCCCGGCCATCTCATTCACCGTCCCTGGGGTCCTCGCCGACGAGACCGTCGATGGACTCGCGGATGAGGTCGGCGTGGCCGGTGTGGCGGGCGTACTCCTCGATCATGTCGGCGACGTAGCGGCGGGCGTTGGCCTCGAGCTGCCACTCGGGGTTGGTCGCCAGCGTGTCCATCCCGTTCTTGCCGAGGGCCTCGGCGATCGACCGGCGGGACCTGGCGACCGCACCCTCCCACAGCTCCATCAGGCCGTCGGCGGTGTCCTCGGCCTCGGTCTTCCAGTCCCAGCCCTCCTCATCCGGGCCGTAGCGCACCCAGACGTCCGGATAGCCGTTGCCGGCGAGGACCGCGGTGAAGTAGTGGTCCTCGCAGAACGCGAGGTGCTTGAGGAGCCAGCCGAGCGTGATCTTCGAGGGCTCGAGCCGTTGGCGCAGCTGCTCGTCGCTGAGGCCGCCGCACTTCCACGCGAACGTACGCCGGATGCGGTCGAGGGTGCTGAGCAGCGTGCCGGTCTCGTCCATGACCGGGGTCATCTCGACCGGCTGGGTGACGTCGGTGGTGGTCATGACGCCACGCTAGGCCGGGTTCCGGACGTACGCCTTCCGCTTACGCCTCTCCTTGACCTCAACTCGACTTGAGCCGCGAGGCTGGGGGCATGAAGTTCACCGACACGCAGCTCCGCTACCTCCGCACCCAGCCGCTGGGCAGGCTCGCGACCCTCGCCCCCGACGGGGGCCTCCAGAACAACCCCGTGGGGTTCACGATCGACGAGGAGCACCGGATCGTGATCGGCGGCTACGAGATGGGCCGATCACGGAAGTTCCGGAACGCCCAGAAGCACGCCAAGGTGGCCTTCGTGGTCGACGATCTCGAGTCCACCAACCCGTGGAAGCCGCGGATGGTCGAGATCCGCGGCACGGCCGAGGCACTCACGGACGTGGACCCGCCGATGCCGGGGACCTCACGGGAGGTCCTCCGGATCACGGCGGACTCGATCAGGGACTACGGACTGGGTGACTGACTCAGCGCTTCCGGAACAGCCGGGCGGGCACCAGCGAGAGCGGGTTGATCGCCGCCCGGATGCGCTGCCACCTGGTGCGCGAGTCGGAGATCGACGAGCGAAGCGTCCCGACCTGCTCCCAGAAGGCGGCGACCTCGTCGTCCTGCGGCCCCGCCTCGGCGAACATGGTGGTGTCGGTGAGCAGCGCCAGCCCCGGCGCACCGTCCATGCCCGGGGACCCGGACAGCGCGGTTGCCTGCTCGCGGCGAGTCGCGCCGACGGGCACCCCGACCCCGAAGTCACGGGCGTGATCGAGGGCCTCGCGCCAGCCACCGGAGAGACGCGCGACCGGGGTCCCACGTGTCCGCCGGCGATGTCGCCGCCAGATCTTGGCGCCGATGATCGCCCCGCACACGGCTGCGATGAGCAGCAGCGGGATGCCGACGTACGTGAAGACGGCGATCAGCCAGCCGGGCAGCGTGAACCCGTCGGGCCGCGAGTTGGCCTTCTGGTTGACCGACTCGTCCAGCGGGTCGCCGGAGGTCGCGGGCGGGCGTACGGGCGCCGGCGGCGGGACGACCTTGCCGGTGACGAGCTCCTCGGGCTGAGGGGCGTTCTGCTCGGGCGGCTTCTCGGTGTTCATGAACTCGGACCAGTCCAGGGTGGCCCAGGACCCGTCCGACATCCGCAGCTCGACCCAGGCATGCATGTCCTTGCCCTCGACGACGCCGTCGGAGCCGACGACGGCACCCAGGACCACCCGGGCCGGGACGCCGACCTGGTTGGCCAGGATCGCCATCAGCGCGGCGTACTGCTCGTCGTTGCCTGCGAGCTGGCCGCCCTTGGCGGTGAAGTCGGCGAGACGACGCAGGGAGTGACCGGCCGGGTACTGCTGGTTGGGCGGCTCCCCGTCGGTGTATGTGCCCTCCTCCTTGAGCTTCTCCGCCACCGCCAGCGCGTTGGTGATCGGTGAGTCACCACCGCCGGCGTACTCGGCGGCGAGCGCCTGGAACTGGGCGGCCTCGTCGCCGATCGGCGACCCGCCCGACCAGTTCTCGCTCTTCTCCCCGACCTTCTCGTCGACGACCGAGGCGGTGAAGGAGTACGAGTCGCCGGGCTTCAGCGCCGACGGCAGGACACCGGTGGACGTCGCCAGGTTGTAGCGGAACGAGTCGGAGTCGGGGCCGTCGAACGAGATGTGCGTGAGCGCGGTCGGCAGCGGCACCCAGACGCCGCCGAAGTCCTCGCCGATCGTGATCGTGCCGCGCACCTGCTTGCCGTCGGCGAGCGGGTTTCGCAGCGTCGAGCTGATCTTCTGGAAGGTGTCATCGGGACCTTCGGTCTCGCCGGAGTCGTTGGCCGCACGCCAAACGGTGCCGTCGTACGAATCCATCGCGGCGACCCGGACCCGGGTGCCCTCGGGCAGGCCCGAGACGGTGAACAGGTCCTTCTCGTAGAGCCGGCGGTCGTCCTCCGGCGTCTGGTAGCCCTTGGTGTAGACGCGGTAGCCGGCCAGGGGCGACGGGTACTGCCCGACGTTGAAGGGCGGCTCGATCTCGCCGCGCAGCACGGTGCGCTCAGGCGCGAGACCCGGGAGCAGCGGCCCACCGAGGAACGCCAGCCCGGCCGCACCCAGGCACAGGCCGGCTCCGATGGCGGTCCGCGAGAGACGGCGGCCGCCGGCGGCGAGGGCACGGGCCCGCATGCCGCGGATGCACAGCCAGGTGATCGCGATCGCTCCGAAGAGCGCGCCGAGCAGAGCGGTCTTGGACGGGTCCTGTACGCCGAGCAGGATCACGCCGGCCATCAGCGCGAACGCGACGAGCACCGGCGGCAGCGCCGCCTTCGTCCGCACCGCCAGCGCGAAGCCGACACAGCCGGCGACCAGGCCGAGGATGTAGGGGATCGTCAGCAGCGCCCCGCCGTCGACCGGCGGCAGCGTGGTCAGCAGTCGCTTCCAGCCGTGCACGGAGTTGTCGGCGAGGGTGCCGATCGTGTCGGGGACCGGGAGGAACGAGAGGTCGCCGATCCCGTGCAGCGCGACCGCGCCGCCGAGCACGAAGAAGGCGGCCAGCAGCCCGACGGCCAGCACGACCACCGGCTGTCCGCGGCCGACGAAGGCGATGAGGATCCCGAGCAGCAGCCCGGCGACACCGGCGACCAGGTAGGTCCAGCCGGCGTAGGTGTCGTCGAAGCCGAGGAAGGCGATGGTGCCGAGAAGGAACAGGAGGAGGCCGTCTACGGCGTGGTGCTTCTTCATCCGGACAACCCCTTCGACAGCACGATCGGCAGCTGGTCCAGGTCGGGCAGGGTGATCATCGGCAGGTCGGCGACGGCCTTGAAGCCGGCACGCTGCGAGGAGTCGACCCGGACGGCGACGGTGGTGGCATCGACCGAGAACTGGCCGGCCGCGCGCTGCAGCGCGACGAACTCCGGGTAGCGCCCGGTCACCAGCATCACCAGCGACGCGTCCGGCGCCTGCCGGGCCGCCTCGGCGGTGATCTCGATCAGGTTGGTCTGCTGCGGTTTCGCCCGGGAGCAGGCGTCGAGAGCCGTACGCCCTCCCCCGCTCGCCGCGGTGGCGCGCACCATCAGCACGTCACCGGTCGCGAACGATACGTCGAACTCGTCCAGGATCCCGCGGCGCAGCAGCGAGCCCGCGATCGACATCGCGGTCTCGTACTCGTCCTCGCTGTCGTAGGACATCGGCGAGGAGTCGACGATGACGACGATGTGGGAGCGGCGGGTGTCGAGGAACTGCCGCACCAGCAGCTGGCCGTGGCGTGCCGAGGAGCGCCAGTGGATGTGGCGCAGGTCGTCGCCCGGGACGTACTCACGCAGCGCGTGGAAGGCGAGGTCGCTCATCGAGGTGTTCTGTGCCGTGGACCCCTCGAGGTCACGGACCAGACCGACCCCGAAGGGCTCCAGGTGGGTGGTGCGCGGGTGGACGAACACCTCGGTGCGGTCGGTCCACTCCTGCACCCGCCGGAAGAGCCCGAGCGGGTCGCCGCGCACCGTCCGGACGGGACCGACGTCGATCACGCCGCGGCGCTGGGTCGGCACCACGAACAGCTCGGTGTGCTCGGCGCCGGGGAGCAGCATCGGCAGGTCGTACGTCACCCCGCCCGCTCCGATGGGGAACTCCAGGCTCGTCGAGACGAGCGGACCGCGCGCCTCGTTGCGGGCCCGCAGCTCGCCGGTCAGGGCCTGGCCGACCGCGACGCGCGGCGGCTCGACCACGGTCGCCACCGCGAGCCGGGTGCGCCCGATCATGAAGAAGGCCGCGCCGATCACGAGGAACAGCGCCGCCATCGCCACCACGGACGCCTCGATCCAGCCGAGCGCGGTCGCGGCGACCCAGGCCAGCGCGCCGAGGAGCAGCACGCCCCAGCCGATCGACGTCACCGTGCCGAACCACGGACGGACCCGATCGGCGACGAACGAGTAGACCGAACCCGCCCCGGACGCTACCGGGGCGAGTCGTTTCCGCAGGTCAGCAACGATGTTGCGGACACTGAGCCTGCTCATCTCAGGCGACACGCTCAGTGGGAGCCGGGATCGAGGTGAGCAGGTCGCCGATGACGTCCTCGACCGTGACGCCGTTGAACATCGCCTCCGGGTCGAGGATCAGGCGGTGGCAGAGCACCGGCTCGGCGAGCGACTTGATGTCGTCGGGCAGCACCTGGGAACGGCCCTCGGCGAGCGCCCAGACCTTGGCGGTGCGCACCAGGGCGAGGCAGCCACGCATGGAGGCCCCGAGGCGTACGTGCTTGTGGCGACGCGACTCGTCGACCAGCGCGGAGACGTAGGCGACGATCGCCTGGTCGATGTAGACCTGATCGGCCATCTCGGCCATCTGGGTGACCGTCGGGGCGGTGATGATCGGGGTGACCAGCGTGGCCCGGTCGCGGACCGAGGAGTTCATCAGCAGCTCGACGGTGGCGTTCTGGTCGGGGTAGCCGACCGACGTCTTCATCAGGAAGCGGTCCAGCTGCGCCTCGGGCAGCCGGTACGTCCCGGCCTGCTCGATCGGGTTCTGGGTCGCGATCACCATGAACGGACGGCCGACGTCGCGGGTGGCGCCGTCGACGGTGACCCGGCCCTCCTCCATGACCTCCAGGAGCGCCGACTGGGTCTTCGGGGAGGCGCGGTTGATCTCGTCGGCGAGCACGATCGAGTGGAAGATCGGGCCCGGGTGGAACTCGAAGGCGCCCTTGCCCTGGTCGTAGACGGTCACACCGGTGACGTCGGACGGGAGCAGGTCCGGCGTGAACTGGATGCGGGCGTGCGATCCCTGGACCGTGTTGGCCAGTGCGCGGGCGAGCTGGGTCTTGCCCGTGCCGGGGTAGTCCTCGAGGAGCAGGTGGCCCTCGGAGAGCAGCGCGGTCAGCACCAGGCGGATCACGTTGCGCTTGCCCAGCACCGCCTTCTCGACGTTGTCGGCAAGCTTCTCGAAGGTCTCGTGGAACCAACGAGCCTGCTCGGTCGTGACGGTCATTTCTTCTCTCCTACCACGTAACGTTCTTCGAAAGATTGGGTCGACCGGAGGTCGTGCAGGTCACTCGGAACGGGGTGTTGGCGCCGACCCAGCCGCGACCGCTGCCCGTGCCCTTGCCGTTGCTCCCGATGTTCACATTCCAACGCGAGGTGGTGGAGTTGGTGCTGCACTCCCAGGTCTTGCCGGGGAAGGCGAGGTCGGTGATGGTCGAGCCGACGTACCAACAGGTGCCGCCACACGCCACGTCCGGCTCGGGGCAGGAGGCGCCGGAGCACTCGCCGGCCTTGTTCACCTCGAGGATCGGGTCCGGCGGCGGGTCGGTCCGCACCGTGACCGAGTCGGACTTGCTCGCCCGCGGCGAGTCACTGATGGTCACGGTGTAGGTGTAGGACGTGTTCCATTCGGGCGCGGTGTCCGTGCCCGAGCGGCTGCCCGCGCCGGTGCCCGTGCCGAACTGGGCGACCTCGGTGCCACCACGCTTGACGGTGACGGTCGCAGCCTTGCCGTTGGGGTTGTAGTTGACGTTCCAGTTGACCTTGTTGCCGTCGACACTCGCCGAGATCGACGGCGTGCCCAGCGGGCCGTACGTGGTCACGTTCTTCGACGACCAGGCGCCGCAGGACGCCCCCGCCCCGGTGCCACCGGAGGAGTCGTTGCACGCCCGCAGCTGGACGGCCGTCGAGGTGCCGTTGGTGAAGCCGGTGATCGTCTTGGTCTGCTGGCCGGCGCCGTCGGGCGGATAGGTCCAGCTCCCGCAGGAGGAGCCGTTGCGCAGGCACTCGACCCGGTTGGTCTTGCCGTGCGAGGCCTGCGGGGTGAAGACGATCTCGGCCGTGCCGTTTGCCCCGGTCGGGGTCGCGCTCGCGAACGAGACCGCCTCGGGCGTCGCGGCCGCCTCGACCTTGCCTCCCGCCGAGTAGCTGGAGATGTGCGCCTCCGGCGAACCGCCGGACCCGGTCTCGCGGGGCGAGGTCGCCTCCGCGTTGCGGGCTCTGACCGCGTACGTGTAGATCGTGCCGTCGTTGGCGACGTCGTCGCGGCAGCTGGTCTCGGTCACCCAGGAGCAGACGATCTTCTCGCCGGTGCCGCCGGTGCGGCGTACCTCATAGGTGACCGGCGCCGGGCCGTTGGCCGCGACCGGGCTCCACGAGACGGTCACCGCCTTGCCGGAGTTGTTGGCCGTGTTGGCCCACTCGAAGGTCGGGGTCGCGGGGGTGTCCGGCTTGCCGGCGCCCATCCCCTCGACCGTCGCCGAGGGGCCCTTGTTGGTCTTGACGCCCTTGTCGTTGAGCGGCACGACCGTGAACTGCACCGGGTCGCCGTTGGTGGCGACTGCCGCCGGATAGGTCGTCTGACCTGCGGAGATGTCCTTGATGCCACCGCCCGGCCAGCTGATCCGGTATTTCTGCACGTCCGAGCAGTCGCACGGGGCCGGCTTGCTCCAGCTCAGCTCGACCTTGTGGTCGCGCTGGCGGGTGACACGGAGGTTCTGCACCGGACCGGTGTAGGCGTCGGGCTCGCCCTCGGCCGAGTTGCTCCACTCGCGGCTCGGGCCCACGGAGTTCACCGCACGCACCCGGAAGTCGTAGACGACGCCGTTCTTCAGCCCGGTGATCCGGCACGAGGTCGACGGACAGTCCTGGACGTGGTCGCCGTTGGCCTCCACCTCGTAGCGCTGGATCGGGTCGTCGCCGTTGTCCTTCGGCGCGTTCCACGACAGCGCGACCACGTTAGAGAGGAAGTCGGAGGTCGTACGCAGCGCCGTCGGCGCGCCGGGGACGTCGATGACGTCCACCTCGATGACGCCGGTGGCTTTGACCCGCTTGGAGTCCTTGCCGGAGTCGCTGACCTCGATCGCGTAGCGGTAGTGGCCGTGACCCTCCTCGGGCGTGTTGAAGGTGATCTTCGAGCCGCTGGCCTTGCCCATGTCGGGCGAGTCGCCATCGACCGGGTCGAGCTTGGTGATCACCACCTCCTGAGACTCCGACGGCACCGGTGTCTGCAGATAGTCGGCGATGTCGATCGCGACCGTCTTCCCGGCCTCGGTCTGCAGCGGCTTGATCGGAGAGAGGGACGGCGCGGGCAGCGCGATGACGGTGACCAGGAGCTGTCCGGTCGCGTCCGTGCCCTCGACGCCGATCTCCAGGGCGCCCTGGGCGCCGGCGTCGGCGCGGTCGGCGGTGAGCCGCAGGCCACCGTCCTCGGGCTTGACCTCGACCCCGTCGAGCCCGTCGCCGACCTCGGCGGTGAAGTCGAGGTCGTCGGCGTCGCCCGGGTCGGCGGTCCACACGTGGCAGATGGCGGCGATGTCGACCAGCGCGCCGTTGCCGCTCTCCGGGACCTCGACCGGGGTGCTCGGACAGTTGATCTCCGGCTCCTCCTTGCCGATCTGGACCGGCAGCGAGATCACCGAGAGGTGGGCGTCGGCGGAGGTGATCTTCTCGCGGTCGGCGACCTCGAACGTCAGGGTCGCCGGACCCTTGGTCTCGCCGGCGGTGACCTTGACCGTCGTCGCGGTGGTGTCGCCGGTGTTGAGCATGCCCTCCGGAGCGGCCACGATCTTGTCGGTCGTGGTCAGCACCACCGGGTCGCCCTCGGGGTCCTCGACGTAGTCGGTGATGTCGACGTTCTTCGTCTCGCCAGGATTGAGCTGGAGCTCGGAACCCGGCTTCAGGTAGGGGGCGTCCTTCGGACGCGCGGGGACGTAGATCGAGCCGACCGCCTGGGCACCGTCGGGGTCGGTGACCCGGTAGGTCCACACCCGGGTGTTGTCGCCGACCGGCAGGGTGACCTTGCCGTCGTCGATCTTCGGCTTGGACTCGTCCTCGCCGACCGAGGGACCCTTGACCGCGTCGACGGTGAGGTCCTCGAGCGAATCGTCGATGTCGGTCACCTTGGTCATCACGTCGACGGTGGTCGTCGACGAGTCGCCCCCGGGGTGGGCGACCACGATCCCCGCCATCGGCGGGTTGTCGTAGCCCTCCTGATAGCGGATCGCAAGCTCGCCGGTGTCCTCGTGGAGGCCCGTGGTGGCGCGGTAGGGGATGTGCTGGAACGGCTCGCCGGAGCCACCCTGGACGGTGACGATGCCGTCGGAGCGCTGCTTGACGTTGGAGCCCTCGGTCGCGTCGGTCGAGGCCAGGTGCAGCTCGGTCCCCGGCGTACGCAGGTCGTTGGCCAGCACGTCGTAGGTCAGCTTCTTGGAGGGGTCGAGCGTGACCAGGTCGTCGACGGCGACCGGGCGCTGGGGCGCGCCGGGCGCGACGACGGCGATCCGCACCGTGCCGGTCGCGACGGCACCGAACGGGTCGCTGACCTCGTAGGTGAACTCGTCGGTGCCGGCGGCGTTGGGGAAGGCCTGGTAGGTGATCGTGTTGGCGCCGTGGGCCAGGACGCGGCCGTAGGCGGGCGCGCTGTTGATCCTGGTCACCGAGACCGAGTCGCCGTCGGGGTCGGTGCCGACGGTGGGCAGCCGCAGCGTGACCTCGTCGCCCTGGACCACCCGCGACTCCAGCGCCTTCGGTGCGGGCGCGGAGTTGTCGGCCTTCTTCTTCGGCAACGGCTTGACGTGGATGCGGATGTTGCCCGAGGAGTGCTCCGCGGAGGGGTCGCCGGTGTTCTGCACGACGTAGCGGACGTCGACGTCGACCGGCCCCTTCACGTCGTCGGGGGCGACGTAGCGGACCCGGTTGCCGTCGATGTAGGCCTCACCGACCGTCGGCTGGCCCAGCACCTGCAGCTGGCCCTTGGTCTCGATGGTCTGGTCGACGACCAGGCCGACCGGGTCACCCGAGGGCGTCGAGTCGTTGTCGAGGACGGGGATCGAGACGGAGTCGGCGGCCCGGACCGTGGCCTCGTCGTCGACCGCCTCGGGGGCGTTCTCGGCGCCGCGCAGCGCCGGTCGCTGGCTCACCGTCACCGACCCCTCGGCCTCGGCCGCGCCGTTGCTGATCGTGTAGCGGATCGCCTGGGTGGACGGGTCCATGTCGGGCTTGGACGCCTGGATCCGCAGCCAGCGCCCGTCGAGCACCGCGACCGTCAGGTCGCTGTCGCCGACCGGCTCGGCATGGGTCACGGCGAGCAGCCGGCCCCGGGAGTCGTAGTCGTTGGCGAGGACGTCGAGGGTGCGGGTCGAGGTGCCGAGGACGGCGGTCGTGTCCGGCGTCGCGATCGGCTCGTCCGCCGCCTGGGAGGCGGGTTTGACGTCGACGCGGATCTTCGCCGCGGCGGGCTTCGCGGCCCCGAACCCGGCGTTGTAGCTGAGCTGGTAGGTGCCCGGCGAGCTCCCTCGGGCGCGCACGACGCCGGTCTCCCGGTCGGTGCTCACCTCGAGGCCGCCCTTGGGAGGGACGTCGCCGGCGAGGGTGAGGCTCGCGTCGAGGTTGGACGGGTCGGCGCCGGGGATGTCGTTGTCGAGCGGGCGGATCGTCACCCAGGAGCCCTGGGTGCCCTCGGCGACGTCGTCCTTCGGCTCCGGGGAGGCAGTGGTGGCTCCGGCGACGATGTTGACCCGCACCTTGTCCTTCGACGGCTTACCGCCGGTGCTGACCTGATAGCCGAGGTTCTCGCTGCCGGAGGCGTCCGTGGCGGCGGTGTAGCGCAGCAGCCCGTCGGGGGTCACGCTCGCCTTGCCCTTGGACGCGGTCGGGGACTGAGCGGTGACCGGGTCGCCGTAGCGCTCGTCGCGCCAGTCGCCGACCACCGGGATCTCCACGGTGCCGCCGGCCGCGACGGTGTAGTCGGTCGGCGTGTAGTGCTCACGCAGCGTCGGCTTGCCGGTGCCTCCCGAGCCCTCGATGCTGAGCTCGACGCTGGCGTCGTCCTGGCCGGCCTTGCCCTTCATCCCGTCGTCGACGGTGTATTTGAAGCTGGTCTTCTTCCCCTGCGCCGACTCGGGGGCGGTCACCAGGACCGACTGCCGGTCGGGAGCGATGGTCGCCTCGACGCCCTTGACGGAGGCCTCGCCGACCGAGACCACGCTCAGGATCGAGTCCTTGGCCGAGGAGTCGTTGTCGAGGACGTGCAGCACCGTGGTGCGTCCGGCGCGGGCACCGAGCTGGTCGTCCTTGGCCTTCGGCGCCTGGGCGGCCTTGGTCTGCTGCTGCTGCTTGTCCTTCTTCTGGTTCTGCTTCTGGGTCTGCGGCTGGAACGCCTCCCAGTTGGAGATCTTCTTGATGTCGGCGCCGTCGATCTCCCAGACATCACCGTTGCGCAGGTCGTTGAGCACCAGCTGGCCACGGTTGATCCGGAACTCCAGCTCGGCGGCCGGGCCGAGGGTCGGGATCTCGCCCAGGATCGGCTCGCCCTCGCCGCACTGGGTCGCCACCGAGCCGGTCGAGCCGTTGGCCCAGGCACCGAAGACGCAGTCGCCGAGCCGGACCGGGGCGGCCGGGTCACCGGCGGACTCGGCGACGTGGCGGATCTCGCCGTTGCTCAGGGCGACGGCCTTGAGGCCGGTCGCGTCGCCGACGAGCACCTCCTTGGCCTTGACGGAGGGCTGCTGGAGGACCGCACTCTCCGCGGTGTCACCGAAGTCCACGGCGATGTCGGAGCCCTTGGCGGCGCCGAGCAGCCAGCCGGCCTGGTCGAGGGTGATGACGTCGCGGCCGACGACGGTCGCCGAGGTCGGGGTCTCCGCGTACTCCGGAGCCTTCGGGAGCTTGGTCTCCTCGGGATCGGCGAACCGCTCACCGTCCGGGGCGAAGGTGGTCAGCGTCCGCTTGGCGGCGGAGACGGCGTACGCGGTCCCGTCGGTGCCGATGGTGAGCACCGCGTCGGCGCCGACCGTCTCGGTGGGCTTCGTGGAGCCGGAGAGGTCGGAGAGGTCGCCGACGCCGGCGGTCGGGTCGACGGAGGTGAGCCAGACCTTGCCGGTCTTCTGCTCGGCGACGCCGATGGTGTTGCCACCCATCACTACGCGGCTGTCCTTCACGGTCACCGCGTCGTCGTCGATGCCCTCGGCGAGCTTGGTGTTGACCGGCGTGATGGTGCGGGCGTCGCGGTCCACGGACGCCACCGCGATGCCGTTCTGCACCACGTCGAGGCCGGCGCGCTCGGACCTGGACCCGGCCTCGTTGCCGGCCCAGACGACACCGTCGAGCTGGGCGACGGGGCGGTTCTGGCGGCCCAGGGTGCCCCAGGACTGGTTGGTCACCCAGATGCCGCCGTCGTCGAGATCGGCCTTGTGCACGGGGTAACCCGTCGACTGGATCGCGTAGACGGTCAAACCGCTCGCAACGACGGCAAGAGCCGCCCAGGACGCGATGGAGGTCCGATGACGCCGCATCCACCCGGACGCCATCCCGAAACGTGCCACCAAGACTCTCCCCAAGTCCTTCCAGGCCAAATGGCCAGCCGACACAAAAAGTCGGGCTTACTCTAGGCGCGCCTCAGGGTAGAAGCCACACGAACTAGCCAAACGTGGCACACGGCTCAGTGAACACGCTCACCGTTACCGTACGGGATGTTCTAAAGTGTCCGCTTCCAGCACCACTATTTTCGCATCCTGCCCGGGATGCCCCAGATACTTGGCACCGCAAAGGAACAGCATGACCGCTTACCCAGCCCTGCGTGCCGCGGGGGCGACTGATGTCGGCCGGGTCCGCGAGGTGAACGAGGACTCGTTCGTCATGCTGCCCGCCGTGGCCGTCGTCGCCGACGGGATGGGCGGTCATGCCAGCGGCGATGTCGCCAGTGCCCTCGCGGTCGAGACCTTCCAGAGCCGCTTCGCGACCATCTGCCCGGTCCCCGAGGACATCCAGGACGCCGTCCACGCCGCCAACTCCGCGATCACCTCGGAGGCGGCTCGCAACTCCGAGAAGCAGGGCATGGGCACCACCCTGACCGGCGTGGCGCTCGTCGAGTTCGAGGGCGCTCCCCACTGGTTGGTGTTCAACGTCGGCGACTCGCGCGTCTACCGGCTCTCGCCGGCCGGCGTCACGCAGGTGACCGTCGACCATTCCGAGGTCGCCGTCATGGTCGAGGCGGGGATGATCACCGCCGCCGAGGCCCGCGTCCACCCGCTGCGCAACGTCATCACCCGGTCGCTCGGCACCTACCCGTCTCCGGAGGCGGACACGTGGCTGGTGGCCGTGTCGCCCGACGACCTCTTCCTGCTCTGCTCCGACGGCCTCACCGGCGAGCTCGAGGACCACGAGATCCATGAGATCGCGTCCAAGACGCTCGGTGTGGGCGGAAGCATCGACAACCTCGCCCAGAGGCTGGTGGACGCTGCGGTTGCATCGGGCGGGCGCGACAATGTCACTGTGGTACTCGTGACACCCCCTCCCTCGCTCTTCGCCGCGCCCGCGGAGACTGACGTCTCGACATCAGGCTCCTCACGATCCGCAGGGGACGTCTCGTCGTCCCATGAGTGATACCGCTACCTACTGTGCTGGGCACTGGCTCGCGTTGAAGGGCGACCGGTGCTGGGCGCTGGTGCAGCTCGGCCCCGGTGACCCGCGGGTCGGCGGCGTCCAGGCCGCACTGTCCGACCCCCACCCGGTCGACGCGATCGCCGGGCTGCTCTCCGTCGACGGACCGCGAGCCCCCGGCTTCGCGCTGATCGGGCGCGAGGGCCCGCGGGTGCGGTACGCCGTGCGCTCCCCTGCCAAGGTGACCGCCGTCGTCAACGAGGTGCCGGTCTTCATCGACGGCATCGACGTCGCCGGCAAGTGGGCCGACGGCCACTTCGCTGCCGTCCCCGAGCGCGCCGAGCTCGCCAACGGGGCCTGGGGTGGGATGGAGGAGGACCAGCCGCTGGTCGACACCGCCCACGCTCGCTCGCTGGACGTCGTCTTCGACCCCGACTTCTATGCTCAGGTTCAGGCCGAATCGACCATGATGCCGCTGGACCACACCATCCGGCGCTCGGACCTGGCGGCCTCTCCGCCGCCCGCGGCGCCCCCTCCGGGAGTGCCGGGCGTCTCGTCCTTCCAGAGCCCTCCCCCCTCGCCCGTGCCGCCGCCACCGGTGGCACCGCCCCAGCCTGCGCCCGAAGCCAAGAAAGGCATCATCGACGGTCTTCCGTGGCGGAAGAAGGGTGCCAAGAAGCCCGATCCCAACGCGTGGGGCCCGCCGGACCGGCAGCCCTCGCCCCCGCCCGCTGCGCCGCCCGCGGCTCGACCCTCCGTGCCGCCTCCCCCGATGCCCGCGCCCGCGCCGACGCCGCCCAACGACATGGCGACCCGGGTCCGCGACGTCGCGACGCCGACCCCGGTGCCACCGGCGGGCGGGCCGACCGTGTGGGCGGTCTACTGCCCGCAGGGCCACGCCTCACCGCCCTACTCCCCGACCTGCCGCATCTGCCGGATGGCGCTGCCGCCGCACCAGCAGCCGGTCTCGGTCCCGCGCCCCGCGCTGGGCCAGCTCAAGCTGGGCGACGGCCGGGTCGTCATCCTGGACCGAGGTGCCGTCTTCGGGCGGTCGCCGCGCGCTGATGCCAACGGCAACACGGGGGCTGGTGGCGTACCTCCGCATCTGGTGAAGGTGATGCTGCCCGACATCAGCCGGCTGCACACCGAGGTGCGCCTGGAGGAGTGGCAGGTGCTCGTCCGCGACCTCGGCTCCGCCAACGGGTCCTACCTGACCCTGCCCGGCGGGCGTCCGCAGCAGATGCGGCCGATGGAGGAGTACGCACTGGAGCCCGGCGCCGTGGTGAGCCTCGCCGGCTCGATCAACCTGAACTACGAGGTCCTCGGGTGACTCAAACACCACACCCGGAGCTCGGCCCCGAGCTGCCCGGGATGAACTGCCTGGGCAGGCTCGGTTCGGGCGGTTTCGCCGACGTCTACCTCTACGAGCGCCACCACCCGAAGGTCCGGGTCGCGGTGAAGCTGATGCGCTCCTCCGACCTCGCCGAGGCGCAGCGCGCGCAGTTCGCCGCGGAGGCGGCGGTGATGGCCGAGCTGGCCGAGCACCCGTTCATCGTTCCGGTGCACAGCGCCGGCGAGACGCCGGACGGCCGCCCCTACCTGGTGATGGGCTACTACCCCAACGCGGACCTCGGTGCCCGCGTACGCAACAACCCGATGAAGGTGCAGGACGCGCTGCGCTTCGGGATCCAGATGGCGTCGGCCGTCGAGACCGCGCACCGCGCCGGGATCATCCACCGCGACATCAAGCCGTCCAACATCCTGCTCTCCCGCTACGACGTGCCCGGCCTGGCCGACTTCGGCATCGCCGGCCGCCCGCGCGACGACGAGGGCGACATCGGGGTCTCCCTGCCGTGGTCGCCGCCCGAGGTCCTCACCTCGGCGTCCAACGGTTCGGTCGCCTCCGACGTCTACTCGCTGGCCGCCACCGTCTGGCATCTGCTCGTGGGCCGCTCGCCCTTCGCGGAGCGGGGCAACAACTCCGACCGCGCAGTCTTCTCCCGCATCCTGCACACGGCTCCCCCTGCCACGGGCAGGGCCGACGTACCTCCGTCCCTGGACCGGGTGCTGCAGCAGGCGATGGCGAAGGACCCGACCTACCGGCCGCGGACCGTCCTCGACCTGGCCCGCCACTTCCAGCGGATCGAGCAGGAGCTGCGGCTGGGCCGCACCGAGGTGCAGGTCCTCGACCGCGATGCCGGTGGCAGCGGGTCGATCCCGGTCGTTCCCGACATTCCGGCAGCGCGGGGTGAGGGTCCGACCACGGGCTCGGGCCGTTCACGTCTCTCCTCTCCACCCTCCGACCCGGAGATGGAGAAGGCCACCGAGCTCAAGCCGCCGTCCCAGGTGATCGCGCAGGCGCCGATCACCCAGCCGCCGGCCTCGCTCGCGTCGGCACCGGTGGCGGATGCCGGCTCGGCCTCGGCCGACCGCACCCGGTTCAGCTACCCGCGGACGGAGGAGGGCCCCTCGGTCCTCACCGGCGCGCGCCCGGCGGAGAGCCGCAGCAAGACCCCGGCGATCATCGGCGTCGTCGTCCTCTTCCTCCTCGCCGCAGCCATCGGCATCGTCCTCTCCCGCGGCGGCGAGGACGAGAAGCCCGACGAGGTCCCGCCCCCGCCCGTCGAGACCGACCTCCCCGGTGTCACCGGCCCAGCCGCGCCGGGCAAGGTCAAGGGCGCCCTCAAGGGCAACCGCGCCGTCTTCACCTGGTCCGGCGTGCCCGGAGCGACCGGCTACAAGTGGGTCGGTGACAACTCCACCAGCGGCAACGTGGACCGTCCCAAGGCGGTCGTACGCCTCGAGGGCGCCACCAAGGTCTGCATCCAGGTCCGCTCCCTCGGCGAGAACGGCAACGTCTCGCAGGGCGCAGCGCAGGCCTGCGTCAGCAAGTAGCCCGGCGCAGGCGATACTGAGCGCATGCCGAACACCCCTGCGCCGACCAACCCGGTGGCCACGTCAGCGAAGCTGGCGGACGGACGCGAGATCTGGTTCTTCGACGAGCAGCCGACGCTGCGCTCGGTGCACGACGAGCGGCCGCTGGAGCCGCGGGCGGGCGGGTCGCAGCTGCGCTGGGACCGGCTGACCGCGACCTGGACGGCGGTGGCGGGGCACCGGCAGACGCGTACGTTCAAGCCGCCCTCGGACGAGTGCCCGCTGTGCCCGTCGGTCGACGGGCGGCTCACCGAGATCCCGGCCGAGAGCTACGACGTGGTGGCCTTCGAGAACCGGTTCCCGGCGCTCTCGACGGTCGCGGTCGGCGAGGCGACCGGGGAGCCGTTCGTCTCCCAGCCGGGGCGTGGCCGGTGCGAGGTGGTCTGCTTCACCAGCGACCACGAGCAGAGCTTCGTGGACCTTCCTCCCGAGCGGGTGCGGACGGTCCTCGCGGCGCTGGCCCATCGCACCGAGCAGCTGACGGCGATGCCGGAGGTGGCGTACGTCTTCTGCTTCGAGAACCGCGGCGAGGAGATCGGGGTGACGCTGCAGCACCCCCACGGGCAGATCTACGCCATGCCGGTGCTGCCGCCGAGGATCGAGTCCCTCGTGAACGCCGCCGACGCCCATCGCGAGGCGACCGGCGAGTGCCTGCAGTGTGCGGTGCTCGCCGACGAGATCGCCGACGGGTCGCGGGTGGTGGCCGAGAACGGGACGTTCGTGGCGTACGTCCCCTATGCCGGACGCTGGCCTTACGAGATCCGCGTCGTGCCGCGGCGCCACGTGGGCTCGCTGCCCGGTCTGACCGCCGAGGAGATGGACGACCTCGCCGCGCTCTACCAGGAGTGCCTGCGGCGGATGGACGGGCTCGACGACGCCGGCCCGGTGCCCTACATCGCCGGTTGGCAGCAGGCCCCGACCGGACGTGAGGACACCTGGCACCTGGCCGCCGAGATCTTCACCATCCGGCGGGCGCCGGGACGGCTGAAGTACCTGGCCGGCATCGAGTCCGGCGTCGCGCTCTGGGTCAACGACATCCCGCCGGAGACCGCCGCGGAGCGGCTCCGCGACGCACTCTAGAGCCCCTGCCAGTCCGGCTTCCCGGCGTAGACCTCGCGGTAGTAGTCGCGGCGTACGAGCCGGGACGCCGCGGCCTCGTCCAGAAGGACCGAGACGTGGCCGTGGAGCTGGAGGACCGAGGCCGGGCAGGTCGCCGAGACCGGGCCCTCGACGGCAGCGGCGACCGCCTCGGCCTTGCCCTCCCCGGTGGCGAGGAGAAGCAGGTGGCCGGCGCGGGTGATGGTGCCGAGACCCTGGGTGAGCACGTGGTGCGGCACCGCTTCGGGTGAGCCGAAGAAGCGCGCGTTGTCCTTGCGCGTCGTGGCCGTGAGCGTTTTGATCCGGGTCAGCGAGGCCAGCGACGAGCCGGGCTCGTTGAAGGCCAGGTGTCCGTCGGAGCCGATGCCGAGGATCTGCACCTCGATCCCGCCCGCAGCCACGATGGCCGCCTCGTAGCGCTCCCCGGCCGTCGGCAGCGTCTCCTCGGTCGGGTCGGGTCCGTGGACCCGCTCCGGCGGGATACCGATCGCGTCGGTGAACTCGCGCCGGATGGTCGCCAGATAGGACTGCTCGTGCCCGTCGGGGAGGCCGACGTACTCGTCCAGGTTGAACGTCTCCACACCGTCATAGGACGGCCCGCGACCGTCCCGGGCACGCCGGATGAGCTCCTCGTACGTCGCCAGCGGCGTCGAGCCGGTCGCCAGCCCGAGCACGGCGGCGGTGCCGGCGGCCGCCCGGCGGCGTACGACGTCTTCGATCGTGTCCGCGGCGAGGGATGCCACCTCGGCGGGGGTCTCGAGGACAACTACTTCCATGTCAGTCCTTCGTCGGGGTGATCAGAGCGGCGCCGATAGCGGCGACCGGGGCGGCCGAGACCACCCGCAGGCGCGAGGCGAGCTCGAGGGAGGCGAGGAACGGCGATGTCTCGGTCTGCCGGACCAGCGCGTGCGCGATCGCCTCCCGCAGCGGCTCGCCGACCGTCGCGACACCGCCGCCGATGACGACGCGTTCGGGGTCGACGGCGAGAGCGAGGGAGCGTACGGCGGCGGCGACGCCGTCGGCGAAGCGGTCCCGCACGATCACGGCCGCCGGGTCGCCCGAGGCGGCGGCGGTGAAGAGCGCCGCGGCGGGGTGGCCGGTGGCGGTCGGCCAAGCCGCCGCGAGCGCGGCACCGGAGGCGACCAGCTCGAGGCAGCCGCGCTGGCCGCACCCGCACACCGGGCCCTCCGGGTCGACCGGGAGGTGCCCGACCTCCCCGGCGGCGCCGTGGAAGCCTCGGCGGAGCGCGCCGCTGAGGTAGAGACCGGCCGCCAGGCCGGTTCCGAGCGAGAGGTAGACCAGGTCGTCGACGTCCTCGACGGCGTGCGCGCCGAGCGTTGCCGCGTTGGTGTCGTTCTCGAGGGTGACGACAGCTCCGGTGCGGGCGCCGAGCAGCTCCGCGAGCGGGAAGGCGTCGCCGTCCAGGCCCAGGTTGACCGCATGCTTCACGGTGCCGGCGCGGGTGTCCACGATGCCGGGGATGCCGACCCCGATCGAGCGGATCTCGCCGCCGTCGAGCGCGTCACGCAGGCTCGCGACCACCGCGGCCGCGCTCTTCACGACGCCCTCGCCGCCGGGGGTGGTGGCGGCACGGTCCTCGGCCAGCACCGCCCCGTCGGCGCCGATCGCGATGCCGTGGATCTTGGTGCCGCCGATGTCGAGGCCTACCCGCGCCCCGTTCACCGGTTCCAGCCCGATCGTCGCAGCACCTCGGTGACAGCGGCCATGCCCGGCAGCGAGAACCCCTGCGGGCACAGTCGCGGCACCCCCGGTCCGTCGTACGCCCCGGGCCACCCCCACTCCACCAGCACCACGGCGCCCGGAAGCTCGGCGACGGTCCGGCCGACCTCGGGACGGCGGTGCGCGTCACGCACCTGCACGATGAGGGGTGCGTCGGGGAGATCCGGGAGCGGGTCGCCAGGGCGGATGACGATGTCCGGCGGCAGCCCCCAGGGCACGTCACCCACGGCGATGTTCGCCTCCGTGTCGACGGTCACGACCCGGGCACCGGCGAGGTGCGGGATCTCGCTGAGGTCGTCGCTGGCAGTCGCGAGCGCCCGGCGAGCGCCCTCGACGGAGCGTTCCTCGAACCGGGGGTCGAGCGCGCCGTCCGGTCGCTGCTGCGTGTCGGTGAGGTCGGCGAGCAGCCGGTCGATGCGCGCGACCGCGTCCTGGAGCCGCTCCAGCGGCAGCTCACCGGAATCGACCGCGGCCACGATCGCGGCGGTCGTGTCGCGGACCAGCGAGGTGGGCTTGTCGGGGCCGAGCAGGAGCAGATCGGCGCCTGCCTCGAGCGAGAGCACCGCAGCGGCCGGAATCCCCCGGCTCGCCGACGCACCGGCCATGTCGAGGGCGTCGGAGACGATCGGCCCGTCGTAGCCCAGCTCGCGCAGCAGTCCCAGCACCGGCGCGGAGAGCGTGCCGGGCAGCTCGGGGTCCAGCGCCGGCACCACGATGTGGGAGGTCATCACCGAGGCGGCACCGGCCTCGGCGGCGGCCAGGAACGGGACCAGCTCACGGTCGCGCAGCGTGTCCAGGGAGGCGTCGAGGACGGGGAGGGCGACGTGGCTGTCCTGGCCGGTGTCGCCGTGGCCCGGGAAGTGCTTGACGCAGGCGGCGACGCCGGTCGACTCCAGGCCCTTCACCCAGGCGGCCACGTGCTTGGCGGCCACGCCGGCGTCGTGGGAGAACGACCGGGTCGCGATCACCGGGTTGTCGGGGTTGGAGTTCACGTCGGCGACAGGAGCCAGGTTGAGGTTGATGCCGGCTCGCGCCAGCCGCAACCCGACCGCCCGGCCGGTCTCCTCGGTCAGCGCCAGGTCGTCGGCCGCGCCGAGGGCGGCGGCGCCGAGCACCGAGGAACCGGTGAGAGCCTCCAGGCGGGTGACGTCCCCGCCCTCCTCGTCGATGGTGATCACCGGCGCCCAGCCGCCCTCGGCGGATGCGGCCCGGATCTCGGCCGCCAGGCTGCGTACGGAATCCTCACCGGCCTCGGTGTTGGGACCGAAGAGGCAGATCCCACCCAGGCCCCCGCGGAGCAGCTCGGCGTAGCCGGGCGGCAGGGTGGGGCCGGCGAAGGCGGAGACCTGGACGCGCAGCGCCAGGGTCTCGACGGTGGTCGGGGAAGGCATCACGACACCCCCAGCTCACCGGCGAGGACGAGCACCGCGGCGCCGACGATGACGACGTCCTCGCCGAGCGTCGACGTACGGAACTCCAGCGGCTCGCCGCTGACCGGCATCGTCCGCTCGCGGATGATCCGGTCGGCGGTCTCGCGCAGCGGTCCGTCCAGGAGGTCGGCCGGCCCGGAGAGGACCAGCTCGTGAAGATTCAGGGTTCCGACCACAGGGGCCAATGCCTTTCCAAGATGTTCGCCGGCTTCCACGAGCGCATCGTCGTGGGCTGTCTCGAGGCGCTCCCGCAGGCGCGGCACCGCGAGGAAGGTCTCCAGGCAGCCCTGGCGGCCGCACGCGCACAGCGGACCCTCGGGGTCGACGGTCACGTGCCCGACCTCACCGGCGGCGTCGACGAACCCGTGGAGCAGCGCCCCTTCGAGCACCAGCCCCGCACCGACACCGGTGCCGACCCGCACGAGCATCAGCCCGCCGTCGCCGGACTGGCCGAAGGTGTACTCCCCCAGCACCGCGGTGTTGGCGTCGTTGGCGACGTACGTCGGTCGGCCGGTCTCACGGCGCACCTGATCGGCCAGGCCGACATCGGTCCAGCCCAGGTTGGGCGCGGCGACCACGGTGCCGTCGGCCGCGACGACACCGGGGCTGCCGATCCCGATGCCGAGGATCGGCCGGTCGGTGCTCGCGATCAGCTCGGTGACCAGCTCCTTCACGAGGCGCACGGCCTCGCTTCCGGTGCGGCCCTCCCGGCACCTGGTGGTGCGATGGATGACATCGCCGGTCAGGTTGAGCACGGCTCCGGCGACCTGGTCGTCACCGGAGACGTCGATGGTCACGATGTGCGTGGCGTCAGCGGCGAGACCGACCAGCATCGGCGGCTTCCCGACCCGGCTCTCCACCGGCGCGCCGAGCTCCTCGACGAGCCCGTCCTCGAGCAGGCTGCCGACCAGATCGGAGACCGTCGCCCGGGTCAGCCCCGAGGCTCGGGCCAGGTCGGCGCGGCTCGCCGGACCCACCGCGAAGAGGTGCTGGAGCACCAGGGACCGGTGATGCCGCCGCGCATCTTCCTGCAGCAACTTCCCGATCGGCCGCAACGTACGACGTCTCGCCTTGGACATGTTTGTTAGTCCATCGTACTTATTAATGCTGCGTCAAGTCGACACGGCATTTTCCTCGCCGAGAGGTCACATTCTGACGCCGAAAGGTCAGTTTCTGACAGCGATCGACTCCTCGGTGGCAGAAACTGACCTCTCGGCGGGTCAGATGATGGCGGCAAGCTGGGCACGGGTCGGGACGTACGGCTCGATGCGGAGGACCATGTGGGCCTCCTCCGGGGTGCGGTTGCCCTTGCGGCCGTTGCACCTGCCGCACGCCGCCACGGTGTTCATCCATGTCCATCTGCCGCCGCGTGACTGTGGCAGCAGGTGGTCGATGGTGCGGGCATGGCCGCCGCAGTAGGCACAACGATGCTGGTCGCGCTTGAGCACTCCCTCGCGGGAGTAGCCGGCCGGCCGGTACATCCAATGCATGGCGATATAGCGGACCAGCCGCACCGCCTTGGGCCATGGATGTGGCCCGATCATCTTGTCGCCCTGTTGCTCGTGAACCACCGCCACCTCACGGAACAGCATCCGCACGGCGTGCTTGAACGAGACCCTTCCGAGCGGCTCGAAGGAGGCGTTATACAGGGTCACGGCGCCCATGGTCGTAGTCATACTCGGTTACCTCCCAGGAGAGTCGGATAGAGATCGCGTGCAGGTCGGGTGGAAACAAAAAGGGCCGCCCCGACGAGACAGACATGTCTCGCAGGAGCGGCCCGGAGTGATCCGGTGCGGCTATGCACCCAGGTCACTGTCGGCTCCCGCGGGCATGAGGGTCGCGCTCGTGCGCAGCGGTCAGCGACCAGGCCGCCGGGGCGGTGGTCGAGTGCTGCGTGCTCATGGTGGGCCCTTCAAAAGGTCAAGTGGTGGCACCCGGCGGCGAAACCGGGTGCTACCAGAATAGAGCGAACACCCTCCAGCTACCAACGGTTTTCCCAGGTCAGGAGCGTGTCTTTCCGGTTAACTACGCCCGACGTACGCCGTTTGGACCCGTTAGCGCGACCCGGTCCGCCTCGCGGAGCCTCGGGATCAGCGCCTCGCCGACCCGGGTGACCTCGGTCCGGTAGGGCGTGTCCGAGAGGACGAAGTGGGTCACGCCGAGCTCCTGGTAGCGGCCCAGCGCGGCGGCGACGTCGTCCGCGGATCCGACCAGCCAGGTGGTTCCGGCGCCGCCGCCGTACTTCCCGGGAGCGGTGTAGAGGCACTCGTCGAGCACGTCGCCACGGTCGGCGAGGTCGAGGAGGCGGCTCTGCCCGACCGCTGACCGCCCGCGGCGGAACTCGCGGTCCCCGACGGAGTCGGCCATCCGGTGCACCTTCTCCTCCGCATCACGCCAGGCCTCCTCGCGGGTGTCGCGGATCAGCGTGGTGATCCTCAGCCCGAACTCGAGTGGCGCGAGGTCGCGGCCCAGCGACTGCTCGAGGTTCTGCAGGCGCTCGACCCGCTCCGCGATGCCGTCCAGCGGCTCGCCCCAGAAGAGCTGTACGTCGGCCTCGGTCGCGGCCACCGCCTCGGCCTCCGGGGACGCGCCGCCGAAGTAGAGCCTGGGGTGCGGGCGGCCCTCGGTGGCGTACGGACGCGGGGTGATGGTGGAGCCGGCGACCTGGAAGTGGTCGCCGTCGAAGGTGACGTTCTCCTCGGTCCACAGCCGCCGCACCAGTCGCATGAACTCCTTGGTCCGCGCGTAGCGGGCCGCGCGCGAGTCCTCGCGGTCGCCGTAGGCGGCCAGGTCGTCCTGGCCGGAGACGATGTTGACCCGCACCCTGCCCCGGCTGAGCTGGTCGAGGGTGGCCGCCGAGGTGGCGAAGTTGGCCGGGCGCCAGTAGCCCGGGCGGATCGCGACGAGCGGCTCGAAGGTCGTGGTGCGCGCGGCCAGGGCCGTCGCGACGGTGAAGGTGTCGGGCCTCCCCCAGCTGGTGCCGAGCAGGGCACCGGTCCAACCGGCGTTCTCGACCGCCTCGGCGAGACCGGCCTGGTAGTCGAGGGTGCCGTAGCCGTCCTCCGGCGACGCGGTGTCGCCACGGTGGCCGGCCTCGACGAAGTTGGGCAGATACCAGAGGAGCTCGGGGTTCGTGGGGGCGTTCATTCCAGACTCCTTCGGATTGTCTATTGAGTTAATAGACTAACGCATCTGGTGTCGCCCCTCGGGACAGGCTCAGCCACTGAGCCAATTCCTGGGTATCGTCCGATCCATGGGCCTGACCTCCGCTGAGCTGATCGACCTCGTCCTCGACCCCGGCACCTGGACGTCCTGGGACACCCCGCCCGTCCACGGCCGAAGCGGAGCCCGAGGCAATCGAGCCGGCGAGGTCTCCGAGGCGTACGCCGCCGACCTGGTGCGCGCCCGGGAACGGGCCGGAACCGACGAGTCGGTGGTCACCGGCGAGGCCCGGATCGCCGGGCGGCGGGTGGCCGTGGTGCTCTCCGAGTTCCGGTTCCTGGCCGGATCGATCGGGCGCGCGTCGGCCGAGCGGCTGATCGCGGCCGTGGAGCGGGCGACCCGCGAGGGGCTGCCGCTGCTGGCCGGCCCGGCCTCGGGCGGGACCCGGATGCAGGAGGGTACGCCGGCGTTCGTGCAGATGGTGCGTATCGCCGAGGCGGTCACCCGCCACAAGGCCGCCGGACTCCCCTACCTCGTCTACCTGCGCCACCCCACCACCGGCGGCGTGATGGCCTCGTGGGGATCCCTGGGACACGTCACCGTCGCCGAGCCCGCGGCACTCCTCGGGTTCCTCGGTCCGAAGGTCTACGAGGTGCTCAACGGGCGCCCCTTCCCCTCCGGCGTCCAGGTCGCGGAGAACCTCTTCGCCCACGGTCTCGTCGACGGCGTCGTACCTCCCGACGAGCTCGCCGGGCTCGTCGACCGCGTCCTCACCATCCTCGACCTCCGCCCCGAGAAGTCACCCACGTCGGCCGAGACGTCGCTCGCGTCGCCCGAGACGTCAGCCGGTGACGCCTCGGCCGACGGGGCCGACTTCTCGGCGGTCGACACCTGGGATGCGATCACGCGGTCCCGGCGCGCGGACCGGCCGGGAGCGCGGGCGCTGCTCCGGATCGCGGCCTCGGACGTCGTACCCCTCAACGGCACCGGGCAGGGCGAGCGAGACCCGGGCCTGATCATCGCGCTGGCGCGGTTCGGTTCGGCGCCGTGTCTGGTGCTGGCCCAGGACCGGCGCGAGCAGGCACACCAGCCGCTCGGGCCGGAGGGCCTGCGCGAGGCGCAGCGCGGGATGAAGCTCGCCGCCGGGCTCGGGCTCCCCGTCGTGACCGTCATCGACACCCCCGGCGCCGCACTGTCGGCGGAGGCGGAGAACGGCGGCATCGCCGGCGAGATCGCGCGTACGTTGAGCACGCTCGTCAACGTGGAGACCCCGACGCTCAGCCTGATGCTGGGCGAGGGCAACGGCGGTGGCGCGCTCGCGTTCCTCCCCGCCGACCGGGTGGTCGCCGCCCAGCACGCCTGGCTCTCCCCGCTTCCGCCGGAGGGCGCGAGCGCGATCGTGTACGGCGACTCCGACCATGCCGCGGAGATGGCCGAGGCGCAGCGGGTCCTCGCCGTCGACCTCCAGCAGATCGGCGTGGTCGACCGGATCGTCGCGGAGTCCCCCGATGCCGCCGACGAGCCGGAGACGTTCTGCCGCCGGGTCGGAGAGGTCCTCGAGGACGAGCTGCTCGCGCTCCTCGCCTCCGGGCCGGGCGAGCCGACGGCTCGGGCCGCTCGCTACGCGGGCTGAGGACGTACGCAGGAGATCTTCGGACACGCACCACGAACTCCGCCACGATGGGGTGGGCTCGCGACGAGCCCTCGACCCCCACACTCGATCGGAGTTTCTCGTGCCTCAGATCAAGCGTCTCCTCGCCCTCACCGCCGCGACCTCGCTCGCCGCGGCCCTTCCCCTCCTCGGCGCCCCGGCGCAGGCAGCCGAGGGCAGCTTCAGTGCGCTGACGTACAACATCGCCGGCCTCCCCGAGGCCATCTCCAGCGCACCGACGCCACGCAAGTCCGCCACCAACGAGATCGGCCGGCGCATCGACGGATTCGACATCGTCAACGTCCAGGAGGACTTCAACTACCACGCCTACCTCTACGAGACCGACGTGCACGCCCACCGCACCCCGACCTCGGGCGGAGTGCCGTTCGGGAGCGGGCTGAACAGCCTGCACCACCAGCCGTACGAGGCGCTCGACCGCGTCACCTGGGACGACTGCTGGATCAACCAGGCCGACTGCCTGACGCCGAAGGGCTTCACCTTCCACCGCGCACAGATCGCCCCGGGCACCTGGATCGACGTCTACAACCTGCACGCCGACGCCGGCGACGACAGCCTGGACGAGGCCGCTCGCCGCGGCAATCTCGAGCAGCTCACGGCGTACATCTCCGAGCACTCCGCCGGCAACGCCGTCCTGGTCATGGGCGACACCAACACCCGCTACACCAGAGAGGGCGACCGGATCTCCGACTTCGCCGCCACCAACGGCCTCACCGACGCCTGGGTGGAGCTCGTACGCAGCGGGGACGAGCCCGACCGCGGCAGCCCGGCCCTGGGGTGCCCGGAGGTGAACCCGGGCGTGGAGTGCGAGGTCGTCGACAAGGTGCTCTACCGCGACGGCGGCGGGGTCGACCTGAGCGCGACCTCCTACCGCAACCTGGACGCCGACTTCCGCGAGAACGGCACCGGCCTGATGCTCTCCGACCACTTCCCGATCGCCGTCGACTTCACCTGGACCATCAACTGATCGGGTAACCCCTTGCGCAGGGGCTGAACACGTGTTTAGGATTAAACATGCGTTCAGCCCCTGGCGACCCGACGACCCGCGAGCGGATCCGCGACGCGGCGATCCTGCGGTTCGCGCGCGACGGTTTCGGTGCCTCGGTCCGCTCGATCGCGACCGACGCCGGGGTCAGCCCGGCCCTGGTGATCCACCACTTCGGTTCCAAGGACGAGCTCCACGCCGAGTGTGATGAGCGGGTGCTCGCCGAGATCCGGGCGTCGAAGAACGAGACGATCGACGAGCTGGCCTCGGGCCAGGGCATCCTGCACAGGTTCGCCGCCGCGGACGAGTACGCACCGATGCTCGGCTACGTCCTCCGCTCCCTGCAGGACGGCGGGCCGGTCGGCCGCACCTTCATCGAGCAGATGATCGAGGACGCGGTCGGCTACACCAAGCACGGCATCGAGGCCGGGCTGATCAAGCCCAGCCGCGACGAGACGGCCAGGGCCCGTTATCTGGTCCTCTCCGCCCTCGGCACGCTCATGCTCGAGCTCACCCTCAACCCGCCCCAGGACCCGAGCGACATCAGCGGCATGGTGCGTGGCTTCCTGTCCACGAGCTACCTGCCGATGATCGAGCTCTACACGCAGGGCGTGTTCACGACCCGCCGGATGCTCGACGAATACCTGCTCTATGTCCCGGACCCGCCGCAGGACGCCGCCACGGAGCCCCCGTCTGCATGACGCCAGGCCCGTCGGCGTACGTCCTCCTATCCTCCCAACGCGGAAGCGAGTTCCCATGTCCGACAACATCCCCGCGGTCGAGATCGCGGGCCTGCACAAGTCCTTCGGTTCCTTCAAGGCCCTCGACGGCCTCGACCTGACCGTCCAGCCCGGCCAGGTGGCCGGCTTCCTCGGCCCCAACGGAGCCGGCAAGTCCACCACCATCAAGGTCCTGCTCGGGCTGCTGCGCGCCGACGCCGGCGCCGCCAAGCTGTTCGGCGGTGACGCCTGGAGCGACGCCGTCCAGCTGCACAAGCGGATCTCGTACGTCCCTGGCGACGTGTCGCTGTGGCCCAACCTCACCGGCGGCGAGTGCATCGACTACCTCACCCGCCTCAAGCCGGGCGGCGACAAGGCCAGGCGCAAGGCACGCCGGGCCGAGCTGCTGGAGCGGTTCCAGCTCGACCCGACCAAGAAGGCGCGCACCTACTCCAAGGGCAACCGCCAGAAGGTCGCCCTGGTCGCGGCCTTCCTCGACGAGTCCGAGCTCTACATCTTCGACGAGCCGACCTCCGGTCTGGACCCGTTGATGGAGGCTGTCTTCACCGAGTACGCCCGGGAGGCCAAGGCCGCGGGCTCGTCGGTGCTGCTCTCCAGCCACATCCTCAGCGAGGTCGAGAAGGTCTGCGACACCGTCACGATCATCCGGGCCGGGGTCGCCGTCGAGTCCGGCACGCTCGACGAGCTGCGCCACCTGACCCGTTCCGCTGTCGTCGCCACCGTCGGCGGCGACCCGTCGGCGCTGAGCGGGCTGCAGGCCGTCAACGACCTGGTGACCAGCCAGAACGGCGCCGGGACCCGAGTCGCCTTCGACGTGGACAACCACGCCGTCGGGGACGTGCTCAAGACCCTGACCGACCTCGACGTACGTGGCCTGACCATCACGCCGCCGTCGCTCGAGGAGCTCTTCATGCGGCACTACGGCGACGTCATCGAGACGGAGGAGGCGTGATGAGCACGCTTGCTCCGGCCCTCCCCCGGCGTACGCCACTGACCTCCTTCGCCGGCACCTGGCACCTGACCCGCTTCATGCTGCGGCGCGACCGGGTGCGGCTGACCGTCTGGACGGTCTCGCTGCTCGCGCTGTACGCCTACTTCGTCACCGCGCTCAGCACCGTCTACCCCACGGCCGAGGACCGCGAGGGGCGCGCTGCGCTGATGGAGCAGCCGGCGTCGGTGTTCCTCGGCGGGCCGAACTATGGGCTCGACGACTACACGATCGGCGCCATGTTCGCCAACGAGATGACCCTGTGGATGATCGCTCTGCTCGGGGTCATGAACATGTTCGAGGTCGTCCGCAACACCCGCGCCGAGGAGGAGAGCGGGCGGGCGGAGCTGGTCCGTTCCCGCGTGGTCGGCCGGCACGCGGCGGTCGCCGCCTCGCTCCTGACGGTGGTCATCGCCAACGTCGTCTTCGCGGTCCTCGGTAGCGCGCTGCTGATCTCCGCCGGAGACCTTGCGGTCGAGGACACCTTCGCCCTGTCCACGTCGATCGCCGTCAGCGGCCTGGTCTTCGCCGCGGTCGCGCTGGTCACCTCGCAGCTGACAACCCACGGGCGCGGCGCCACCGGCCTCGCGCTCGCGGTGCTCGGCGTCGCGGTGCTCGTGCGCGGCATCGGTGACCTGCAGGCCGAGCCCGGCGAGCACGGGACCTGGCTCTCCTGGCTCTCGCCGATCGCGTGGACACAGCAGATGAGGGCGTACGTCGACCTGCGCTGGTGGCCGCTGGCGCTGAGCGTTGTGGCGGTCGTCGTCCTCCTCGCCCTCGGGGCGTTCCTGGCCTCGAAGCGCGACTTCGACGGCGCACTGCTCGCCGGCCGCTCCGGCCGGGCCGAGGCGACCGGGACCCTCTCGTCCCCGATCGCGATGGCGTGGCGCCAGCAGCGTACGGCTCTCTTCTGGTGGTTCCTCGGCACCTTCGTGATGTTCGGCGCGACCGGCACCTACCTCGGCGAGGGTGTCGAGGAGATGATGACGGACGTGCCCGGCGGGACCGAGATGTTCGGCGACGACCCGCTCACCGGATTCCTGGCGATCATGATCCTGTACGCGGCACTGGCCGCCGCCGGGTACGCGATCGCCACCACCCTGCGGGCCAAGACGGAGGAGACCGAAGGCCGCCTCGAGATCACGCTGGCCAAGCCGGTCTCACGCGGTCGCTGGTTCGGCTCACACCTCGCGGTCGTGGCGATCGGCGCGTTCGTCCTGACCATGATCTCGGGAGCCCTCGCGCTGTGGGCAGGGGCGCTGGTCAACGGTGAGGTCGAGCTGGGGACCTTCCTGAAGGGCGGCGCGGCGTTCCTGCCGGCGGTCGCGGTCTTCATGGCTCTCACCGCGGCCCTCTATGCCTGGGTCCCGAAGATCACGCCGGTCATCTGGGCGCTCTTCGCGTTCACGTGCATCACCGGCATGTTCGGCCCGCTGTTCGACCTCCCGGACTCGGTCGCCGGCATCTCCCCCTTCTGGTGGGTCGGCCGCTACCCGCAGGAGCCCATCGAGGCCTCGCACATGATCGGCCTCAGCGCCGTCGCCGCGATCCTGCTGCTGGTCTCCTTCGTCGGCTTCCGCCGCCGGAACATCCCCGCCTGACCCAGGCCATGGCCGAGGCGTCACATACGCCGGTCGAGTAGGCACCTCGGTGCCCACTCGACCGGCGTTGCTGACGTCTCGGCGGAGCCCGCGTCAGCCGGTGACAGTGAGCACCGGGATGTCGGGATGCGCCCGGTAGCTCCCGTCGCCGGCGAGATCGGCGTCGGTGTAGCCGTCGCCGTTGCCTCCCACGTCGGAGATTCCGATCCACAGGTGGTAGGTCCCTGAGGGCGTGCCTTGCGAGACGACCACATCGCCCTCCCACCAGCCGTCGAACACGGTTCCGCTCGTCCGCTTCAAGGTGATGCGCGGGAAGGACGGGTCGGAGCTGAACCCTCCGGACAGGACCTTCGCGTCGACTCCCTTGACCCCCGAGTTCGGCCCGTACGCGTCCGTCACCCGGGCACGGACACGGATCTTCGCGTCGCCGGCGGCCGTGCTCACGCTCGTCCGCGAGACCGTCACCTGAGCGAGCTTCGGGGGCGTCGTGTCACGCCCCGGTCCCTTGACCTCGACGCGGGTGAGCGCGGCCGTGAGCTCGCGGACGTCACCAGCGGACCAGGTGCCCGCCGCGTAGGCCTGATATGCCTCGGGGCCCATCCAGGTCGCCCGGAACCCGATGCGGTCCTCGGCGTCTACCACGACGTTGTAGACGCCGCCCGGGGAGTTCTTCGGAACGGTCAGCTTGGTCATCCAGATCCCGTCGCGCATCGTGCCGGACGTCCTCGGGACCGCGTCCTGGCAGGCGACTCCGTCGTACATCGGATGCGGGTCGACGCTCGTCGCGATGCCCGGCTGCGAGAGACAGATGTCGACCCTGCCGATCCCCGCCTTCGGGTCGACACCGCGCACCGAGACCTGGACGGTCTTCGCGCCGGTGGTCACGTCGATGGTCTTCGGGGAGAGCGCGGTCACGCTCATCGTCGGGGGCTCGGTGTCGGGGTCACGGTTCGCGACCGTGAGCGACCCCATCTCGTAGCCGCTGCCCATCCTGCCTGCGGCGTCCTCGGGCAGGACGCTCGCTCGCAGCGTGCCGGCCGGCGTGTAGCGCGGGACGGTGATGACGTACTCCCACCAGCCGTCGCGGGGGCCGCCGGAGACCTTCGTCATGTTCTGCATGTACAGCGAGGGCCCGCTGTTCGGGCGCTCGGGGTCGACCACATGACCCTGTGCCCAGGTGACCCCGATGTCGTCGGTGAGGTGTGCCCGCACGCGCACCTTCACGTCGGCCAGGGTGGTGTCGATCGAGCTCGGGGAGAAGGTGACGCCGAGAACCTTCGGTGCCGACTTGTCGGTGCCGCACCCGCCGAGCAGATAGTCATAGGTGTCATAGCTGCAGCGGTTGACGCCTGTGCCGCCGGTCAGCTGGTCAGTCCCGGCGCCACCGCTGAGGGCGTCGTTGTCGCCCTCGCCTTCGAGCTGATCGTTGCCGTCGCCGCCGGCGAGCTGGTCGGCACCACTGCCACCTCTTATCTGATCGGCTCCCGAGTCGCCCCACAAACGATCTGCGTCGGCCTCGCCGAGGACCAGGTCGTTGTGGTTGCCGCCGTGCAGCTGGTCGTTGCCCGCCCCGCCGTACAGCCCGTCCGCGTTGTCTCCGCCGTACGCGCGGTCGTTGCCCTTGCCACCCAGGATGCGATCGCCACCTGTCCCGCCGTAGAGCACGTCCCAGCCGGTCCCACCGTTGATCGTGTCCGGATCGGCTTCGCCGTAGATCTGGTCGTGACCGTCATCGCCCTGGATCTGGTCGTTCCCGGAGCCACCGCGGATCGTGTCGTCCGAGGTTCCGCCGTAGAGGTAGTCGGACGAAGAGCCCCCGTAGATGACATCGGCGCCGGCCTCACCACGGATACTGTCTCGCCCGGTCCCACCGATCAGCTTGTCGGTGCCGTAGCTTCCGTAGATCCGGTCGTTTCCGCCACCACCGTCGACCAGGTCGTTGCCGCTACGCGCATAGATGACATCGCCGCCACCGCGACCGCAGATGACGTCGCGATGCGATGTCCCCCGCAAGACGTCCGCGCCCGATGTGCCGACGATCGTGCAACGTACGCCGGTGGATGTTGTCGCCGCGCTTGCGGGGCTCGCCACGAGTACGGTCGCCGAGGCGGCCATCGCGACGATCCCGGCAAGCAGCGTGCGCCCCGTCAGGAGCACCATTCCTGCCTCCAGAAGATCCTCAGGCCCGCGTCAGCGCGGGCCTGAGGATCGTGCCAGATCCGATACCCCTCGAGGTAGCGAATTGAGGATCTGTGGAGTGATTGTCGAACGGGTCAGAACAGCAGCGCCGTGCTCGGGTCTTCGACGATCCTGGCCACGTCGGCGAGGAAGCGGGAGCCGGCTTCGCCGTCGATGTGGCGGTGGTCGAAGCTGAGCGCGAGGGTGCAGACATCGCGGGGTTCGATGCGCTCGTCGTCGCCGGTACCGACAACCCACGGCTGACGCTTGATCGCCCCGACGGAGAGGATCGCGGACTCGCCCGGGTTGATGATCGGGGCGCCGCCGTCGATGCCGAACGGACCGATGTTGGTGATCGTGAACGTCCCGCCGGTCTGGTCGGCCGGCGGCGTCTTGCCGGTGCGAGCGGTGGCGGTGAGCGCGTTGATCGCGGCACCGAGCTCGACCAGGGACATCCGGTCGGCGCCCTTCACGTTCGGCACCTGGAGGCCCCTGGGAGTGGCCGCGGCGATACCGAGGTTGACGTACTCCTTGAAGACGATCTCCTGGGCGGCCTCGTCCCACCAGGAGTTGACGATCGGCGTACGTCGCATCGCCAGCAGCGTCGCCTTGGCCACGATCAGCAGGGGGCTGACGCGGACCTCGGCGAAGTCTCGGTTGGCCTTGAGGGTGGCGACCAGCTCGGAGGTACGTGTCACGTCGATCGTCGTCCAGATGGTCACGTGCGGCAGCGTGAACGCCGAGTCGACCATCGCCTGACCCATCTGCTTGCGCAGGCCCTTGATCGGCTCACGACGCTCACCACCGACCGGCGCTGCCGGCTCGGTCGACGAGTCCGGCCCAGACGTCAGGTTCTCCAGGTCTGCGGTGGTGATCACGCCATCGTCCCGCTCCGGGGTGACGGTCGCCAGGTCCACACCCAGGTCGCGCGCGAGCTTGCGGGCGGTCGGCTTGGCGAGCACACCGGTGCCCGCGGCGGCTGCCGGCGCGGAGACGGTGCGGTTGCGGCGTACGACCGCGTCCTCCTTGGAGCCGTAGCCGACCAGCGTCAGCGGCTTCTCGGCTTCGTCCGGCTCAGGAGCTGACGTCTCGGCCGACGCAACTGACGTCTCGGCGGGGGCGTCGCCGATGCGGATGATCGGGGTGCCGACCTGGACCTCGGTGCCGACCTCGACCAGGAGCTCCTGGACGACCCCGGCGTAGGGCGAGGGGAGCTCGACGACGGACTTGGCGGTCTCGATGTCGCAGACGGGGTCGTTGACCTTGATGACGTCACCGACCGCGACGTGCCACTCGACGATCTCGGCCTCGGTGAGGCCTTCGCCGACGTCGGGCAACTTGAACTCGTTCACCATGCCAGGCTCCTGTCGACGGCATCGAGGACCCGGTCGAGGTCGGGGAGGAAGTACTCCTCCGCCCGGGCCGGCGGGTAGGGCGTGTCGAAGCCGCCCACGCGCAGGACCGGCGCCTCCAGTGAGTGGAAGCAGGTCTCGGTGATCCGGGCGGCGAGCTCGGCGCCGAGGCCGAGGTTGACATGGGCCTCGTGGACGACGACGGCACGACCCGTACGCCGCACCGACTCGTAGACCGGGCCCATGTCCAGCGGCGAGAGCGTGCGCAGGTCGATCACCTCGACCGACTTGCCCTCCCCCGCGGCCGCCTCGGCGGCGGTCAGCGCGGTCTTCACGGTCGGCCCGTAGGCGAGCATCGTCAGGTCGGTGCCGGTCCGCGTCACCCGCGAGGCGAACAGCGGGCCAGGCGTGGCGTCGACGTCCACGTCGGCCTTGGTCGAGTGGTAGAGCCGCTTCGGCTCCAAGAAGATCACCGGGTCAGGGTGGGAGATCGCCTGCTGGATCATCCAGTAGGCGTCGACCGGGTCCGAGCAGGCCACCACCTTGAGACCAGGGGTGTGCGCGAACTGCGCCTCCGGCGACTCGCTGTGGTGCTCCACGGCCCCGATGCCGCCACCGAACGGGATCCGGATGACCATCGGCATCGCGACCCGGCCGCCGGAGCGGTAGTGGAACTTGGCCACCTGCGACACGATCTGGTCGTAGGCCGGGTAGACGAAGCCGTCGAACTGGATCTCCACCACCGGCCGGTAGCCCCGCAGCGCGAGGCCGACCGCCGTGCCGACGATCCCCGACTCCGCCAGTGGAGTGTCGACGACCCGCGCCTCGCCGAAGTCCTTCTGCAACCCGTCGGTGATCCGGAAGACACCGCCGAGCCGGCCGATGTCCTCACCCATCAGGACGACCTTGTCGTCGTCCTCCATCGCTCGCCGCAGACCGGCGTTGAGCGCCTTTGCCAGCGTCATCTTCGTCATCGGGAAGCCCCCTCGTGCTCGAAAGAGGCGAGGTACGCCGCGTAGCCGTCGCGCTGCTCACGCAGCTCGTCGGGCATCTCGGTGTAGACGTTGTCGAAGAGGCGTACGGGATCGGGCTCGGGCAGAGCGTGGATCCCGGCACGCAGACGCTCGCCGAACTCCTCGGCCTCGGCCTCCACCTTGGCGAAGAAGGAGGTCGAGGCGCCACCCCCGCGGCGCAGATAGGCCTCGACCCGGGCGATCGGGTCCTTGAGCTTCCACGCCTGGACCTCGTCGGACAGCCGGTAGCGGGTCGGGTCGTCGGTGGTCGTATGGGCGCCCATCCGGTAGGTGTAGGCCTCGATCATCGTCGGACCGCCACCCTCGCGGGCCCGCTTGAGCGCCGACTTCATCACCTCGTACGTCGCCAGCACGTCGTTGCCGTCGACGCGGATGCCCGGGAAGCCGAAGCCCTGGGCGCGCTTGTAGAGCGGCACCTTGACCATCTGCTCGACCGGCTCGGAGATGGCCCACTGGTTGTTCTGGCAGAAGAAGACGACCGGGGCGTTGTAGGAGGCGGCGAAGACCATCGCCTCGTTGACGTCGCCCTGCGAGGAGGCGCCGTCGCCGAAGTGGGCCACGACGGCGGTGTCGCGGGTCGGGTCGCCGGTGCCGACGAGGCCGTCCATCTGCACCCCCATCGCGTAGCCGGTCGCGTGCAGGGTCTGGGCGCCGATGACGATCGTGTAGAGCCCGAAGTTGTGCTCGGCGGGGTCCCAGCCACCTTGGTCGGTGCCCCGGAAGAGTCCGAGCAGCTGCATCGGGTCGACGTCGCGGCACCAGGCCACGCCGTGCTCGCGGTAGGTCGGGAAGACGAAGTCCTGGGGCGCGAGCGCGCGGGCCGCGCCGATCTGCGCCGCCTCCTGGCCCAGCAGCTGTGCCCACAGGCCCAGCTCGCCGTGGCGCTGCAGCGCAGTGGCCTCGACGTCGAGGCGGCGGGTGAGCACCATGTCGCGGTAGAAGCCGCGTACGGCCTCGTCCTCAGGTCGGTCGGGTGAGAACTCGAAGTCCGGGTGCGAGACCCGTTCTCCCTCGGGGTTCAGCAGCTGCACCATGTCGGTGTGGCTGGGACTCGGATCCAGAAATTCAGTCATCACGCTTCCTTCACACGGGGTGGGGTTGCCACCGCTGGCTACGCCGATCACGGGCTTGTGATCCGTGGCACATCGGCATAGCCAAACGGTACCCGCCCCCGGGGAGAGAAGGGCCCGAGTGACATGAACATAGACAACTAAGCAAGCGCTTAGTAAGTTCTACGAGACGCGCTGACCCCCGGCCCAGGAGATGAGGAACCGATGACTCGATTTGCCCGAGTGGAAACGCTCAAGAGCGACCTTGGAGTGGCTGACCTGGTGGATCTCCCGACACCGCAGCTCGACGAGGGTGAGGTGCTGGCGCGGATCGAACGCTTCGCCCTGACGACGAACAACATGACCTACGCGGTCTACGGCGACGCCCTGGGCTATTGGAATCTGTTCCCGGCCGAACAGTCCGGGTACGGCTGCATGCCGGCGTGGGGGCACGCGGAGATCGTCGAGTCGAGGGCCTCCGACATCCCCGTGGGGACGCGGATCTTCGGCTACTTCCCCATCGCGACCCATCTGACGATGCGACCGACATCGGTCACCTCCCGCAGCTTCGTCGACGGTGCCGAACACCGCACCGGGACGCCCCAGGTCTACAACCTCTACGAGTTCGAACCCCGGGAATCCGATCCCCGCCTGGACAGCCTCACCGCCATCTTCCGCGCCCTGTTCATCACCTCCTACACCGCCGCCGACTACCTCCGTGACCGCGACTTCTTCGACGCCGAGCAGTTCGTGATCTCGAGCGCGTCGAGCAAGACGGCGTACGGCACCGCCTACTGCCTCGCCGACTCACCAGCTCAGAAGATCGCGCTCACCTCGGCCCGCAACATGGAGTTCGTGAAGGGCCTCGGCCACTACACCGCGGCACATGAGTACGCCGACCTGGCAGCCATCGACAGCACCAGACGGACCGTCTACGTCGACCTGTCAGGCGACGGTGACCTGCGCCGCCGGGTTCACGAGCACTTCGGTGACCGGCTCGCCTTCGACTGCCTCATCGGGTCGACCCAGGCCGACGGTTTCCCCGAGGACGACGCCACCCTCGTGGGACCGGCTCCGGTCTTCTTCTTCGCAGCCCTCCAGCTCGACGCCTACAAGGCCGAAGGCCAGTCGCGCGCGTTCATGCAGCGCTATCGACACGACGAGCGAGACTTCCTCGAGCGCGTGGGAGGTACGGAGCAGCCATCGATCAAGCTGCTCGAGCACACCGGCCTCGAGGACGCCCCGACAGTCATCGCCGGATTTCACGACGGATCGACGGACCCCGCCGTCGGCCACATCTTCATCCCCAACGCGAGCTGATCGCCCACGCACCGAGGAGTACGCCTATTGGTCTGAGCCGAGCGACTCGCGCCCGTGCGGCTCGTCCCAGCCGGAGAGGTCGGGACCGACGGGGACGATCTGTGTCGGGTTCAGGTCGGTGTGGACGACGTAGTAGTGCTGCTTGATCTGGTCGAAGTCGAGCGTCTCGCCGATCCCGGGGGTCTGGTAGAGGTCGCGCGCGTAGGCCCACAGCGCCGGGAACTCGACCAGCTTCTGCCGGTTGCACTTGAAGTGGCCGTGGTAGACCGCGTCGAAGCGGGCCAGCGTCGTGAACAGCCGGATGTCGGACTCGGTGAGCTGGTCGCCGACCAGGTAGCGCTGCCCGGAGAGCCGCTCCTCGAGCCAGTCGAGGGCAGCGAAGAGACGTGAGTACGCCGCGTCGTACGCCTCCTGCGAGCCGGCGAAGCCACACCGGTAGACCCCGTTGTTGACCTCGGTGAAGACCCGCTGGTTGACCTCGTCCATCTCCTCGCGCAGCGCGCGCGGCCACAGGTCGGGCGCGTCGTCGGCGAAGAAGTCGGTCCACTCGTGGAAGAAGTCGTGGGTGATCCACGGGAAGTCGTTGGTGACGACCTTGCCGGAGGCCTCCTCGACGATCGCCGGCACCGTGATGCCGCGCGGGTAGTCGGGGTAGCGCTTGAAGTAGGCCTCCTGCAGCCGCTCGGTCCCGAGCACCGGGTCGACTCCGCCGGGGTCGAGGTCGAAGGTCCACGACCGGGCGTCGTGCGTCGGCCCGGCGAGGCCGAGGGAGATGACGTCCTGCAGCCCGAGCAGGTTGCGCACGATGATCGCCCGGTTGGCCCACGGGCACGCGGCGGCCGCGACGAGCCGGTAGCGGCCCGGCTCGACCGGCCACAACGGCACGTCGCTCGGCCCGAACTCGGGCGCCCGCGCGTCTCGCGTGATCCGGTCCGGGATGTAGTTCATGTCCCGGTTGAACTCGTTGCCGGGCTGTACGTAGGTCGCCTGCTCCTGCATGGACTCACTCTAACGTTGTGGTTGAATCCTGAAGCGAATCAGAGGTACGTCCAGGCGAGACCCGCCGCCTCCAGGATCACCCAGAACCGCAGCGCACGGGAGACGAGCACCGTGAGCGTGAAGATCGGCAGGTTGAACCGCAGGGCGCCGAAGAGCACTGCCATCACCGCGAGCGGCGGAAAGCCGGAGAAGCCTGACGCGGCCAGGAGTGCGGTGGCCAGAACCGGGCGGCCTGAGGTCCGGGCGTACCAGCGGTCATAGGAGCCCTGCCACTTGGGCGACTCGAGTTTCTTCTTGATCCAGGGGATCTTGGTGGAACCACGACCGGCGTAGTACCAGACCACCTTGCCGCCGGTCTGGCCGAGCCCGGCGACGAACCCGAGCAACGGTGGCCACCAGTCGGAGTTCTCGGCGACGACGGAAAGGTACGCCTCTGCGTTCATCACCGGGATGAGCGCAGAGCCGAGACAGAAGAGCAGGGTGCCGATCAGAAGTCTCATCGAGGCACGGGCAAGCCGATCCTGAGGAGCCGTCCCAGCGAGACGCACTTCATGACCAGCAGGGCCGTGGCGATCGCCAGGCCCACCCACATCCAGCCGGTGACCAGCAGCAGGATCGCGAAGAGCCCCGAGTTGACCGCCTTGCCCGGGTGGGACCAGTTCCACCGCCACAGCGTCCGATCGATGACGTAGAAGTAGTTCGGGCTCTTGATCGGCCAGGCCAGGTAGGAGATCGAGAGGAAGCAGTCGATCACCATGAACTCCGCCAGGTAGACGAAGATCGCCGGCGACAGGTCCGGCTGCAGGAACGCCAGCCCGACGTAGAACGCCGCCGCGCAGAGACGGTCGGAGAAGATGTCGAGCACCCCGCCGATCCGCGTCTCCTCATCGCGCCATCGGGCGACCGCCCCGTCGAGGCTGTCCCCGACCCAGTAGACGATCAGCGCGATGACCAGGAGCTTCAGGCTCCCCTGGTACGCGGCGCTCGCCGCCAGCACCACCGACGCGATGGTGCGTACGAACGTGATCACCGTCGCCGACGTCCACAGCCGTTCCGACTCGGGGCGGGCGCGCTCCTTGGCCTCGATGATGACGGCGGTGTCGGTCATGGTCCGGAGCATAGAGTGCCGATGAGCGTAGCCCGATGGAATATCGCCCCGCGGCTCAGCGCGGATCGCGCACCAACGAGGCCACGAAGTCGAGCTTGTCCAGCACCGCGGGCGGGATGACGAAGGGGTACAGGTCGTCGTGGCCCATGGACCGGTTGATGACGTTCAGCGCGGCCGAGAGGGGCACCCAGATATCGGTGACGACCTGCCGGAACGGCATCTCGGCGGGCACCGGGTCGGTGAGCCCGTACGCCGCCGCGGACCCGAGCGTGTCGCGGATGTGCAGGTAGTGGGCCCAGGTCTCGGCGAAGTCCTCGAAGGGATGCATGGTCGCGTAGGTGGAGATGTAGTTCTCGGTCCAGCCCGCGGGCGGTCCTTCGGAGTAGTGGCGCTGGAGCGACTCCTCATAGGAGACCGACTCGTCGCCGAAGACCTCGGCGCAGCGCTCCATCAGCTCGGGCCCACGGACCAGCTGCCACTCGTAGTAGTGGCCGACCTCGTGCCGGAAGTGGCCGAGCAGGGTGCGGTAGGGCTCGTCGAGCGTCGCTCGGACGTGCTCACGGTAGGCGTCGTCGGACTCGGCCAGGTCGATCGTGATCACGCCGCCGTCGTGACCGATGACCACGTCGGGGGTGGACGCGACACCATCGCTGGCCAGCAGGTCGAAGGTGAGCCCCTCGGCAGGGTCCTCGGCCTTGGTGCGGATCTCCAGACCGAGGTTGTCGAGCTCGACCACGAGGTGACGTTTCGCCTGTTCGGCGAGGGAGTACTGCTGCTGGACGAACTCGGGTGCGGCGTCGTTGGGCCGGGTCCTGGTCAGCTCGCAGGCGAAGCAGATGCCGCCTTCGATGCGGGCCAGCCAGGTGCATCCCGTCTCGAGCGTGTTGGCGCAGACCCACCAGATGTAGCCGTCGCTGTCGACGTACCTGCCCTCGGGCGAGACCGGAACGATCGCGCGCTCCTCGCGGGAGTAGGCGAGCCGGGAGCCGCACGAGACGCACGCCGAGTTCTCGAAGTAGAGACGGTTGCCGCACTCCCGACAGCTGAACGCTTCCATGGCTTCATCATCGGCCGTCTCAGGCCGTCCCCCAGCTCTCGACGCGCCACTCGCCGTCCTCCTGGACGAGGACCACGACCATCGACTCGTCCGGGACAGGTCCGTCCTCGCCGGTGTAGGAGACCCTGATGGTGACCTGGGCGGCGTTGCCCTCCATCTCTGGCTCGCCGAAGACCATGGTCCGTCTCACCGCGCGCGGATTGGGGTCGGCGTAGGTCCGCTTCCCCTCAGCGGCGTCGATCATCGCGCGGGCGCCGCCACCGTCTAGGAGCTCGTCGCCCTCGTCGGAGGCCAGCTCGTAGAGGGTGCTGACCGAGGTGGTCTCCATGAACTCGCGGGTGACCTCGGCCGGGGTCGAGCCGCGCGCCAGCAGCCAGAGCGTGAGCGCGGTGAGAGCCGCGGCGAGCACCAGCACTCCGGAGATGCGAACTCCGCGACGCCAGCGGCTGCCGCGGGTCACGATGCTCGCCCGCTGCGGAGGCTGTCCCACGAGCAACACCGTAACTTCACTCCTGCTGGTCGGGGGCCACATCGACAGAGACGGTCAAGGTCGAGGTGGTGGCTTCGGTGTAGATGACCCCCTTCACAGGAGGCACATCGGCATAGTCACGTCCCCAGGCGACGCTCACGTAGCGATCGTCGGCCCTGGTGTCGTTCGTCGGGTCGAGGGCGAGCCACTGGCCCGTCCCCGCGCCGCTGAGGTCTGCCCCGTAGTGGGGCACCCACACCTCCACCCAGGCATGAGAGGCATCGGCTCCGACGAGCCGCGGCTCCCCCGGCGGAGGGGTAGTGGCGAGGTAGCCGGAAACATAGCGGGCCGCGAGCCCGTGCGCTCGGAAACAGGCCAACATCAGGTGAGCGAAATCCTGGCAGACCCCACCCTCGGCCTCGAAGATCTCCGGGATCGTCGAGGTGACGGTCGTGGCCGTGTCGTCGTAGTCGAACCCGGCATGGATCCGATGCATCAAATCCTCCGCCGCCTCCACGATCCCGCGCCCCTGCGTCAGGGAGACGGCAGCGAAGTCGTACGCCTCCTGGGTGTGCTCCACGAGCGGCGAGGCCACCGCCAGGTCGGTCGCCCGCCAGGCGCCCGGAAGAGTCGGGTCCACCAGCGGCCGCGCCCGCTCCCACGGCTGGTCGAAGCTCGTCTCTTCATAGACCGGGGTGCTGACGTCGACCTCAGAGACCGCCGTGATCTCGAGCAGCCGATGCGGCTCGAGGACCTGGAAGTACGTCACCGTGTTGCCATAGAAGTCGACATCGCTCGACTGGTCCGCGGGCGCCGGCGTGACCTGAACCTCCGCCTTCTCGACGTGCTGGTGAGGCAGTTCCCGCGGGGTCACGTTGGCGATCCCGAACGAGTTCGTCACGTCCTCGTCGTAGGAATAGGTCGTCGTGTGGCGGACCCGGTATCTCACCCGCCGGATGCTATCCCGACCACCGCCACGTCGCCGGGGTCGATGAAGACTCGTCCCTCGAATTCGCCATCCCTGTCGATCCACCGCACGCGAAGCGCCCCGCTCTGCGAGATCTCGACGATTCGACCCCGATGGCCACGAGTCGGCGGCCCCGACGCATTGCCGAACACCGCCAGTCTCCAGGCGTCGATACAAGGGTCCCAGCCGTTGTCCCCAAGAACCGGCCCGATCCACATGACCGAGGCGCCGACGACGTACGGCGACGGCTCCGGATCGTCCACGACATCATGGACGATCCCCTGCCAGTCTGGACTGCCGCGGACAGCACGGACCGCGTCGTCGAACTCAGCTTCGGAGACCACTCGTAGGTTCTTCACCTCATAGACCGCATCAGGGCTGTACCAGCCGTCCTTGTCGAGCCACGACACGAACGTCCAGCCGTCGGGCAAGTCCTCTGTGACAACGCCCGGAAGCGCGATCGGAGCACCTTCCACGGCGGGTCGCCGCTTCCCCGCCCAGACCACACGGCGACCGTGTGTCGGGCGGGGGAACGGCTCCTGATGCTGCTGATCAGACGTACTCCCCATGCCGCCAACCTACGACGTCTTGGATGCTCAAGTATGCGATTGCGCCGGGAGTGCGTTGAGGGGCTGGGGGGCGGGGCCGGTGGCGAAGTGGACGTCGCTGATGGCGTCGGCGAGGCGGACGAGCTGGGCCTGGACCTGGTCGAGGAAGGACTCCAGGTTGGGGCGGCCGACGCCGCCGATGGCCACGAGGCCGGCGACCTCGGTGCGGTCGAGCATGTCGGTGATGTCGTCGAGGAGCCGCTCGGGGCGGGACGAGCCGGTCGAGCCGGGGAGCTTGGTGAGATGGAGGCGGAGCTCGTCGAGGCAGAAGGCCAGGGAGCGCGGGTTGTCGCGGTCCATGATCAGCAGGTCGAGCACGCCGCCGGTGCGTACGTAACCCCGGTAGCGGCGGCGGTGGGTGACCGCGGACTCGGCGGAGGCGAGGACCGCGTTGAGCACGGCCCGGTCGACCTCGAGCCCCCTCCGCACCGTGGTCGTCGTGCGGAGCAGCTGACAGACCTGCATCGACCGCTCCAGGAACCGTCCCAGCCGGATCGAGTGGTAGCCCTCGTCGCGGATCATGCTCGCCACGATCCCCTGCATCGCCAGGATGCCGTGCAGCATCTCGGCCCCCGACTCGGCGATCTGCAGCGAGTGCGGGTTGACCCGGAGGTCCTCGGCGGCCCGGTCGGTCGAGGAGAAGATCCGCCACATGTCGGGGCTGAGCTGGTCGCGTACGCCACTGAAGGCCTGTCGCATCCCGGCCAGCGACTGCGCGGCCGACCCCGGCCGGTCGGCGTCCAGCAGCATCGAGCGGAACTCGGCGTCGATATCGGCGTCGGCGTGACCGTGCCCGCCCAGCCGGTCGAGCGCGCTCAGCATCACCTCGAGGCTGATGCCGCCGGACGTACGCGGCCTGGTTCTGAAGTCTTCGGCCAGCACGTGCGTGGCCAGGATGAGCCGGATGAGGTCCTCGGCCCGCTCCGCGTAGCGGCCCGACCAGTACATGTCCTCGAGTGCGCGCGGGACGAGCACCGTGACCGAGCGGGAATGGGTCATCGGGAGCACGTCGGCCAGGCCCTGGTCGGCGTCCTGCGGCGACTCCTTGAGCACCCAGACGTCCTTGCTGCACGGCGGCAGCCCGGTCTCGTCGGCCCGGATCGAGGCCAGGCCACCGACCAGCGGGCGGTAGGCCGAGCCGTAGCGGAGCGAGAACGTACGCAGCGTCAGCGGCCGGCCCACCGCGCCGCGCCCCTCGGCCCAGGTCGGGGCCTGGGAGAGCGTGATCCTCTCCTGCCCGACATGGCGATAGGGATCGGCCGCGATCCTGGCGCCCAGCTCCTCGGGCGTCCCGTTGACGATCGTCCCTTCCAGCGTCCGCACGACCAGGTCGTCCGTGGCCAGGCGCCGCTCGACCTCCTCGCGCTGGGCCGAGTCGCCACACCACCAGGTGCCGAGCGACGCCAGCCGCAACGGCTCCCCGAGCAGCGCCTCGCAGGCTGCGGGGAGATAGGGAACCAGCCCCGGGTTCTCGAGTACGCCGGCCCCGAACCCGTTGACCACGCGCACGTTGCCGCGGCGTACGGCCTCGATCAGGCCGGCCACGCCGAGCTGGCTGTCGCCGCGGAGCTCGAGGGGGTCGGACCAGGTCGCGTCGACACGACGCAGGATCACGTCGACCCGCTCCAGCCGGTCGCCGTGGCCACGCATGAGGACCTCGCCGTTGCGTACGGTCAGGTCGGCGCCCTGGACCAGCGGGAAACCGAGCGTCGAGGCGAGAAAGGCCTGGTCATAGGCGGTCTCGGAGTGGGTTCCCGGGGACAGGACGACGACCCGGGGGTCGGCCTGGTCGCCGGGCGCCGACTCCAGCAGCGCGCTGCGGAGAGCCGCGAAGTAGGGCTCCATCCGGTGCAACCCGGCGTCGCGGTGCAGCTCGGGGAGCACCCGGCTGATCACCCGGCGGCTCTCCATCGCGTAGCCGATCCCGCTCGGCGCCTGGGTGCGGTCGGCGAGCACCCGCCACTCACCGTCAGGGGTCCGGCCGAGGTCGGTGGCGGCCAGGACGAGCGGCCGCGGGTCGTGGTTGCTGGCCCGGGCGGCGACGCGGTGGAAGCCGTGGTGGCCGAAGATCACCGGGGCCGGGACGATGCCGTCCCGGAGGAGCCGCTGCGGGCCGTAGAGGTCGACGAGGATCGCGTTGAGCAGCTCGGCACGCTGGGCCAGTCCGACCTCGAGGATGCGCCACTGCGCCGGATCGATGACGAGCGGCACCGGGTCGAGCCGCCAGGGCTCGGGCTTGGCGCCGGGACGCAGGTAGGTGACCCCGTCGTCGGCGAGGAACCGCTCCACGTCGTGGCCGATCCGGCTCAGCGTCGCCGGCGTGATCGAGACGGCCGTCTCGGCCATCGGTTTCCACGCGGGACGCAGGGTGCCGTCGGGCCCGACGACCTCGTCGTACGGCTGGTCGGTCGCGTCGACGAGGCCGAGGGCGTCGGCGTACTCGCGAAGGACGGTCACCGCACCACCCGTCGGAGATCCAGGGTGTGCGGGTTGTCGGGAGTCGTGCCGCGAGCCGCGCGCTCGCGCATCTCCGCGACGTCCAACCGGCCGGATGTGTGGCCGCGCGCCTCGAAACGGCTCGCACGGCGCGCCTCGGCCTCGTTGGCGTTCACCGGCGGGTGGTCGTAGCTGCGGCCGCCCGGGTGCACGACGTGGTAGGTCGCGCCGCCGAGACTGGTCTCGGAGGCGATGTCGACGACGTCGAAGTGCAGCGGCGCCTGCGCGTCGATGCTCGGGTGGAGGCTCGACCACGGGCTCCAGGCCTTGAACCGGATGCCGGCATAGAACACATCAGCGGTAGAGGTGGGGGTCAGCGGCACCGGAACACCCTGACACGTCACCAGCTGTCGGTCGAGGTCGATCCCTCTCGCCGAGATCTGGACCCGCTCGACCGACGAGTCGACGTAGCGTGCCGTCCCCGACCCGGTCGCCTCCTCGCCGAGGACGTTCCACGGCTCGATCGCCTGCCGCAGCTCCAGCTCGATGTCACCAACCCGCGCGAGCCCGATCCGCGGAAAACGGAACTCCGCGTACGCAGCCAGCCACTGCGACTCGAACGGGATCCCGTGGCGGCGCAGGTCGGCCACGACCTCCTCGATGTCACGTAGGCAGCCCTGCGGGAGCAGGAAGTCCTCGTGGAGGGCGCTTCCATGGCGGACCAGGGGCGCCTCGTACGGCTCCTCCCAGAACCACGCGACCAGGCTCCTGACCAGGAGCGACTGGAGAAGGGCCATCTGCGGGTGCGGAGGCATCTCGAAGCCGCGGAGCTCGAGCAGGCCGAGGCGCCCTCGGGAGGAGTCCGGAGAGTAGAGCTTGTCGATGCAGAACTCGGCGCGGTGGGTGTTGCCGGTCAGGTCGGTGAGCAGGTGGCGCAGCGCGCGGTCGATCATCCACGGGCGGGGTTCGGGGTGTTCACGGGTGATCCGGGCGACCTCCTGGAGGGCGATCTCCATCTCGTAGACCGCCTCCGGGCGGCCCTCGTCGAACCTCGGCGCCTGGCTGGTCGGGCCGATGAAGCGGCCGGAGAAGAGGTAGGAGAGGGAGGGATGGCGCTGCCAGTAACGGATCAGGCTGGCCAGCAGGTCGGGGCGCCGGAGCAGGGGGCTGCGCTCGGGGCTCCGTCCGCCGAGGGTGAGGTGGTTTCCGCCGCCGGTGCCGGTGTGGAGCCCGTCGAGATCGAACTTCTCGGTGGACAGGCGGGCCTGCCGCGCCTGCTCGTAGAGCGTCGTGATCAGCTCCCGCTGCTCTGCCCAGGTGGCGGTCGGCTGCACGTTGACCTCGATCACGCCGGGGTCCGGGGTGACCGTCAGCCGCGCCAGGCGGGCGTCCGGCGGCGGGCCGTAGCCCTCGAGCACGACCTGTACGCCGGCTTCGGTGACGGCCTGCTCGATCACTCTGAGCAGGGCGACGTAGTCCTCCAGCCGGTCGGTCGGCGGCAGGAACACGTGGACCAGCCCGTCGCGCTCCTCGATCGCGAGCGCGGTGGTCGGCGCCTCGTCGGGGTCGGTCACGGTGACCTGCGGGATCTCGGGGTCCAGCGGCTCGCCTGCGGTCAGGTAGGACGGCTCGCCCGGGAACTCCGGGTCGTGCCACGAGATCGAGTCGAGCGGCAGCCGCAGCCCGACCGCCGAGGTGCCCGGCGCCAGCACCAGCCGCCCGCGCCGGAACCGCCACTGCGGGCTCGTCCACTCCCCGTCGTTGGTGTTGATCGGGATCACCCAACCGACCGGCTCGGTGACCTCCTTGTCGAGCTCGGTGACGTTCAGATCGCCCCGGTTCGCGGCGTCGTCCGGCTCGGGGCCGTCGGGGCGGCGTACCTCCTGGGCGATCTTCGCCAGCGGGTCCTCGTACGCAGCGAACACCTGCTCCGCGGGGAGCCCGAGGATGCTGCGGATGTTGGTGGCGACGGCCTCCGCGGCGCCGGGCTCGGCCGGATCAGCCTCGGTTGTGGCCCAGGGGTCGGCGAAGAGGGTCTGGTCGCTCCACAGCGGCTGGCCGTCCGTACGCCACTGCAGGTCGATGTTCCAGCGCGGGAGCGGCTCGCCGGGGTACCACTTGCCCTGGCCGCGGTGGACGATCCCGCCCTTGCCATAGACCTTGCGCAGACGTTCGGCCAGATCAGTGGCGAGCTCACGCTTGTGCGGGCCGTCTGCGTCCGTGCTCCACTGCGCCGAAGTCTGGTCGTCCAACGACACGAAGGTCGGCTCGCCGCCCATGGTCAGCTCGACGCCGGCCGCCTGGAGACGCTGGTCGACCGCCTCGCCCAGGGCGTCGATCCGGTCCCACTCCTGGCCTGTGTAGGGCAGCGTCACCCGCGGGTCCTCGTGGATCCGGGTGACCTCGTTGGCGAAGGAGAAGGTGACCTCGACCGGATCGGTGGCGCCCTCGATCGGAGCCGCGGAGGACGGGTGCGGCGTCGCCGAGAGCGGGATGTGCCCCTCGCCGGCGAACAGCGCCGAGGTCGGGTCGAGCCCGATCCAGCCGGCTCCCGGGACGAACACCTCACACCACGCGTGCAGGTCGGTGAAGTCCTCGGTCGGCCCGGAGGGGCCGTCGAGCGACTCCTGGTCGGCGGCCAGCTGCACCAGATAGCCGGAGACGAACCGCGCCGCGAGGCCGTACTGACGCAGCAGGGACACCAGCAGCCACGCCGAGTCGCGGCACGAGCCGATGCCCAGCCGCAGGGTCTCGTCGGGAGTCTGTACGCCTGGCTCCATCCGCACCGAGTAGGCGACGTCCGAGTTGACCGCCTGATTGACGCTCGCCAGGAAGTCGACGGTACGGAGGCCGTCCTCGGGCAGGGCCGGCAGCTGCTGCCGCCAGGCATCGGCGGCCGTCGCCGACTCCACGTCGCGGAGGTAGGGCGCCAGATCGGCTTTCAGCTGCGGCTCGTAGTCGAAGGGGAAGGTCTCGGCGTACTCCTCCACGAAGAAGTCGAACGGGTTGATCACCACCATGTCGGCGACCAGCCCCACGGTGACCTCGAGCTTGTCGGTCTTCTCCGGGAAGACCAGCCGGGCGAGCCAGTTGCCGAAGGGATCCTGCTGCCAGTTGATGAAGTGCGCCGACGGCGTCACCGACAGCGAGTAGGCCTCGATCGGGGTCCGGGTGTGTGGCGCCGGGCGCAGGCGTACGACGTGCGGGCCGACCCCCACCGGCTGCGCGAACTCGTAGGTGGTCCGATGTTCGAGCGCAACCTTGATCGACATGGGGTCAAGACTGACCGATCGAGGTTGCACCGGGGTAACGAACCGCCGCCGCGCTCCAAATGCGGCCTACCACGAAGGCGAATCAGTGAGATCCGAATTCGCCGATTGGTAAACGCATTTCACCTGGACTAAATGCCGGGTGTCGCGCCCCAGGAAATTACCCATTCGCCTGTTCGAACAGCCCTATTACCCCGGGAGGTACGCCGGAAAGGGGCCGGCCTATCAGGCACGGCAAGCAATTTCGCGACCGCTTATCGCTGAGGATCGGGCCTGAACACCGAAACTCTTCGCTTGCAACAAGACTTGGACTTCAACGTCAGTTGGAATGCGATCCGATGAGTTTACGTCATTCAATCCGGCTTTGGTATAGGAAATAATCAATTCAGGAGTGTTCTTGACATTATGGTTCAAATCGCTTCAGGATTCATCGGGCAGGACCCAACAGCAAGCTAAGGAGATTTCGTGAATTCTCGGACTCGAATCGCCGCTGTCGTCGCTGGACTCGCACTGGCCACGGTCGCCGCACCAGTCATGGCCAGCCCCGTTCCACCACCGATCCCTGATCCTCCGATCCCCGGCACTCCGGGCACTCCGATTCCGGACGTGCCCGACACCCCGGACACTCCGGACGTCCCGGAGACACCTGACGTACCCGGCACCCCGGAGACCCCGGACGTACCCGGCACTCCGGACGTCCCGGAGACCCCGGACGTCCCCGGCACCCCGGAGACCCCGGACGTACCCGGCACCCCGGACGTCCCGGAGACACCTGACGTACCCGACACACCGGACGTACCGGACACACCGATCCCGGACGTACCGGACGGCCCGGGTATCCCGGAGACTCCGGACGTTCCCGTTCCGGACAGCCCTGCCGCAGACGTTCCTGCCGCAGACGTTCCGGTCCCGGAGGTCCCGGTCCCGGACGTTCCGGTCCCGGATGTTCCGATCCCGGATGTCCCCGTTCCCGGCGTCCCCGGAGTTCCCGGCGTTCCCGAGCTCCCTGGCGTCACCGACAGCTTGCTGGGCATCGTCAACAGCCTCCCGGTCGTCGGCCCGGTCCTGACGGACCTGCTCAGCTCGATCCTCGGGAAGCTCCCGGTTCCGTAGAAGCACACACCACCATCACCCAACCAGCAGAGGTCCAGCAGCATCGATGCTGTTGGACCTCTGCTATTTCGCCGGGCAGGGCCGGCTCTTGGGCCGAGTCTCAGCCCTTCGGGAACGAACCCGCGAGCTCGATGAGACGGGTGTTGGCCTCTGCCTCGCCGATCGAGACGCGTACGCCCTCGGGCGGGTAGGGACGGATCATCAGGCCGACCTCGTCGGCAGCCGCGGCGAACTCGGCGCAGCGCTCGGGAGAGCCGAAGGCGAACCAGACGAAGTTGCCCTGCGCGTCGGGGATGTCCCAGCCGGCCGCGCGGACGCCCTCGACCACCCGGGTCCGCTCGGCCACCACGTCGTCGACGCGCGCCAGCAGCTCGGTCTGCCGCTCGAGCGAGGCGACGCCGGCGGCCTGGGCGACCACGTTGACGCCGAACGGCAGCGCCATCGCTCGCAGGGTGGCGGCGATCGGGGCCGGCGCGAAGGCGTAGCCGACCCGGAAGCCGGCCAGCCCGTAGGCCTTGGAGAACGTACGCAGCACGACCACGTTGGCCCGCGCGCGATAGGTCGCCACACCGTCGATGGCGTCGTCCATGCGTACGAACTCGGCGTAGGCCTCGTCGACCACGACCAGCACGTGCTCGGGCACCTTCGCGAGGAAGGCGTCGAGCTCGGTCTGGGTGACCGAGGTGCCGGTGGGGTTGTTGGGCGTGCAGACGAAGACGACCTTCGTACGCTCCGTGATGGCCGCCGCCATCGCGTCGAGGTCGTGATGGCCATGATCGGTGACCGGCACCTTCACCGCTGTCGCGCCGGCCGCGAGCACCGCGATCGGGTAGGCCTCGAAGCTGCGCCAGGCGAAGACGACCTCGTCCTCGGGACCGCAGTAGGCCGAGACCAGCTGGAAGATGAGCGCCACGGCGCCGGTCGAGAGAGCGAGCTCCTCGGCCGGCACCTTGTAGGCCGTCGCGAGCGCCTCGTACAGCTCGGTGTTGCCCGCGTCGGGGTAGCGGTTGACCCGCCCCGCCGCCTCGGCGGCGACCTCCACCACACCGTCCAGCGGCGGGTAGGGGTTCTCGTTGGACGAGAGCTTGTAGGTCACCAGACCGGGCCGCTCGACCGGCGGCTTGCCCGCGACGTACGCAGGCATAGCGGCGACACTGGGACGGGGCTGTGGGGTGCTCATATCGTGAGATCCTAGGTCGGGATGACCTCGCCCCCGTAAACCACGGGAACGTCGCGACCGACCACGATGTCGAGCGGGTTGGTGACGCAGCGAACGGATCCGCCACCGAGGTGGAGCTCGCTCATCTCGACGATCCGGATGGTGAAGCCCCAGCCCTCGAGGACGGTGCGGATGCGGTCCGGGCAGGACGGCATCACGATGGTGCGGCCGATCACGATCGAGTTGGCGGCGAAGGTGGTGAGCGCCTCCTCCTCGGTGATGACCAGCGGCTCCGGGACGAGGTCGAGGAGGGCCTGCGCCGACTCGGGAGCGAGCGCGTCCGGGCAGATGATCGCGCGGCGCTCGTCGAGCGGGCAGAAGGCCAGGTCGAGGTGGTACATCCCCGAGTGGGTCGTCCGTACGCCCAGGACGCGCACGTTCATCTCGGTCGCCAGCGTCTTCAGCGCCATCTCGTCGGTACGCGGCCCGGTGCCGGCGACCAGGTGGCCGGCGTACGGGAAGACGTCACCCGCCTCGAAGGTCGGCCCGACCCCGTCCTTGCCGACGTACGCCGTCCCCCAGCCGTTCGCGGCGAACCACTCGACCGCGGAGTTCGTCTCGTTGCGGCGCTCGGGGAAGCGCATGTGGGAGAGGAGCACGTGGCGTCGGCCGTCCGCGAGGGAGGCCGCGAAGCCGAGGTTCATCGCGTAGACCATGTCGGGGCTGTCCTCGCGCGGCGCGATGACGTCGACGCGCCCGCCGAGCTCCTCGATGGTGGCCCTCAGGGTGTCCCACTGCGCGCGAGCACGGACCGGATCCGGCTGGATCTCGGTGTCCATGAACGGGTTGATGGCGTAGTCGATGCGGTAGTGCGTCGGCTCGGTCATCAGGTAGTGACGGCCCCAGCTCAGCGATGTGCTCACTCGTACCCCTCTCAGGTCTGATCGTCAGATCGTCAGATCGTCCGATTGCCTGATTGTCAGACAATCACGTGAGGATAGGTTAGGGCATGAACGGCCAGCACCGGAAGACAGCGCAGATAGGACAATGGGTCCCATGTTCGAGTCGCTCACCCTGGACGAACCCGCATCGACGGTCGACCGCGTCGCCGACGAGCTCCGCCGGGCGGTGTTCGAGGGCGAGCTGGAGTCGGGCACCCCGCTGCGCGAACACGGTCTCGCCGAGTCGCTGGGCGTCGGCCGATCCACGGTCCGCGAGGCGCTGACCATCCTGGTCGCCGAGGGCCTGGCCACCCGCGCCCCCAACAAGGGCGTCGCCGTCGCCACCCCCGAGGCCGCCTCGGTACGTGACGTCTGCGCCGCCCGCTGGGTGCTCGAAGGGGCCGGGGTGCGCAACTGGCGGAGCGCCTCCGCCGAGACGCGCCGGGCCGTGCACGAGTCGCTCGATGCGTACATCTCGGCGGTTCACTCGGAGCGCTCGACCTACCGCGAGCTCAACGAGCGCCACCTCGCCTTCCATCTCTCGCTGGTGGCCCTCACCGGGTCACCGCGGCTGGTGGCGATGCAGGAGCATCTGGTCCTCGAGCTCAAGCTCTCGCTCGCCCAGGTCGACCGCATCCGCCGCAACGCCCACGACCAGGCCGAGGACCACGCCGCCCTCGTCCGCCTCCTCGACGCCGACCGCATCGACGACGCCGAGCAGTTCCTGGAGAAGCACCTCTCCGACGCCGCCCACGCCATCTGCAAGGCGCTCGGCCTGGAGCGGTGACCCCGGGGTAACACAGTCGCCACACCTCGCGCGCGCCCCTTATGTACGTCACGCGGAGCCTGCCACACTCACGGACATGCGCATCGTGACCTGGCTCATCTCCAACGCCGTCGCTCTGGCCGTGGCAACCTGGCTCGTCGGCGGGATCTACTTCGACGGCCCGACCAGCGGCATGGACGAGGTCAAGCAGAAGCTGCTCCCGCTGCTGATCGTCGCCCTCGTGCTGGGCCTCGTGTCGTCCTTCATCAAGCCGGTGGTGACGTTCTTCGCCTTCCCGTTCATCCTGCTCACCCTGGGCCTGCTCCTGCTGGTGATCAACGCGGCGATGCTCGGGCTGACCGCGTGGCTCCTCGGCCCGACCGGGGTGGGCTTCCACGTCGACGGGTTCTGGGCGGCGGTCCTCGGCGGCATCATCATCTCGATCGTCGGCTGGGGCCTCGACCGCGTCTGGCCTGAGAGCGACGAGTGAGACCCAGATTCCACATCCGCCACGCGTTCTTGGCGGAAATGTAAAACTCGGGCCATGAAGATCGCGGTCGTCTGCCTGGGCAACATCTGCCGTTCTCCGATGGCGGAGGTGGTGCTGCGGGATCGTCTCGACGCCGCAAAGCTCGACGACGTCGAGCTCGTCTCGGCCGGCACCGGCGGCTGGCACGCGGGCGAGAAGATGGACCGCAGGGCGGCTGCGACGCTGCTCGAGGCGGGCTATGACCCCGAGCGGCATCGGGCCCAGCAGTGGCCGGTCGGCGACCCCGAGACGTACGACCTCGTGCTCGCGATGGATGCCGACAATCTGGCCGATCTGGCTGGTCAGGCACCGGACAGTGGACTGCGGATGTTCCGTGATTTCGATCCCGAAGGCCCCGGCGACGTGCCCGATCCCTATTACGGTGGTGCCGAGGGATTCCGGGAGGTGCTGGCGATGGTGGAGCGTACGAGTGATGCGATCGTTGCATCCGCCGCCTCGGCGAGGCCCGGTTCGTGACCCGTCAGCCCGCGGTCGCCCGTCGTGTCGAGCAGCTGCTCGGGGCGGCGGTGGTGAGCACATCTCCGGTCGCGGGCGGTGACATCTCGACCGCCACCAAGATCCGCCTCAGTGACGGCTCCCTGGTGCTGATGAAGGCTCTCTCCCCGCCACGTGACGACTTCGTCGCCGCCGAGGCCCGCGGGCTCCGCTGGCTGGAGGAGTCGGGGGCCGTGAAGGTTCCCGAGGTCCTCGCCGCCGAGCCCGACTGCCTGGTCCTGCGCTGGATCGAGCCCGGCCGGCCCAACGCCGAGACCGCCGAGGAGCTCGGCCGCGCGCTCGCGCGCCTGCACAGCGCCCCGGTCTCCGGTTTCGGTGCCGACAGGGACGGGTTCATCGGCCGGCTGCCGATGCCCAACAAGCCCGCGGACACCTGGGCCGAGTTCTATGCCGTACGCCGCCTGCTCCCCTATCTCAGGGCGGTGCGTGACCGCGGCGCCATCGACGCTGCCGGCGCCGAGCGCGTAGAGCAGGTCGTCGGGAAGCTGCCCTCGCTGATCCCGGAGGAGCCGCCGGCCCTGCTCCACGGCGACCTCTGGAACGGCAACGTGCTCTGGGACCGGAGCAGCGAGGCCTGGCTCATCGACCCCGCGGCGTACGCCGGTCACCGTGAGGTCGACCTCGCCATGCTCGCGCTCTTCGGCCTGCCCCACCTTGAGCGGATGATGTCCGCCTACGAGGACGCGGCGCCCCTCGCCGAGGGCTGGGAGGACCGCCAGGGTCTCCACCAGCTCTTCCCGCTGCTCGTCCACGCGGCCATGTTCGGCGGCGGCTACGGCGCCCGAGCCGCCACGGTGGCCGCTCGCTACCTCTGATTCCCTGGGAAACCAGAAAACCCCTGGTTACCCAGGGGTTTTCGGATGGCGGTGACGGTGGGATTTGAACCCACGGTAGGTCGCCCTACACAACATTTCGAGTGTTGCACCATCGGCCGCTCGGACACGTCACCGCCGAATAAGTTACAACCTCGGGGGGTCTTCGCCGAAATCGGGGCTGCTTCGCTGGGATCCGAAGAAGTCCTCCAGCAGCGCGCGCTGCTCCTCGGCCATCAGCCCGGCGACGACCTCGGGCCGGTGGTTGAGCCGGCGGTCGCGTACGACGTCCCACAGCGAGCCGACCGCACCGGCCTTGTCGTCGAAGGCGCCGAAGACGATCCGCTCGACCCTGGCCAGGACCGCGGCGCCGGCGCACATCGTGCACGGCTCCAGCGTCACCACGAGCGTGCAGCCCTCCAGGCGCCACTCGCCACGTGCCTTGGCCGCCTCGCGCAGCGCGACCACCTCGGCATGTCCGGTGGGGTCGGCCTCGGCCTCGCGTACGTTGCGGCCCCTCCCGATCACCGCGCCGGACGGGTCGACGACGACCGCGCCGATCGGCACGTCACCGGTCGCCAGCGCAGCACGACCCTCATCGAGAGCGGCCCGCATCGGGGCCTCCCATCGACTGGCTGGGGTCACGCCGGCATGAGGCCGACGGCGTCGTCGAAGGCCTCGCCGCAGCCGATCGCCCGGGCGATCTCGGAGAGCGTCTCGTCGGGGTAGAGGTCGTCCTCGAACATGTCGTCGAGCAGCATGCCCATCTCGACCGCGCTCATCCCGAAGTCGGCCAGGATGCCGAGGTCGCCGGCGGGGTCGGGCTCCTCCTCGTCCTCGACCTCCTCGGGCAGCGGAAGGCCGAGCACGTCGAGAGCCGACGCCGCCAGCTCCCACTCGTCGGCGGCGGTCACGTCGGAGAGCAGCACCTTGGTCGCTGCCCCGTGGACCCGGACGATCACGAAGAAGTCCTCGTCGATCGCCGCCATCGCGATCGCACCGCCATCGCCTGGGAAGCGGTGGAGCGCGTGCGTCAGAGTCTCGACATCGGTCAGGAGGTCGTGAGCGAGTTCGCGCACAACCCAGGCGCCGTCCTCGCGATACATCGCGACGGCGAAGTCAACACCCTCGATCTGCTCCAGCTGATCAGACACACGACCAGAGTGACACCGAAACCGCCGTGGGTCTAGGGGGAATTGATGACCTTAGGACGAAGCGATCGTAGGGTTCAGCCCATGGAGACCCTCGTTGTGGACCACCCGCTCGTCGCCCACAAGCTCACCACCCTGCGCAACAAAGAGACCGACTCATCGACGTTCCGTCGTCTCGCCGACGAGCTCGTCACGCTGCTCGCCTACGAGGCGACCCGTGGAGTGAGGGTCGCCCCGGTCGACATCGTCACCCCGGTCGGGCCGACCCAGGGCGTACGCCTCACCGACCCGCAGCCGCTGATCGTCCCCATCCTCCGGGCCGGTCTCGGGATGCTCGACGGGATGATCCGGCTGCTGCCCACCGCGGAGGTCGGCTTCCTCGGCATGGTCCGCAACGAGGAGACGCTCGAGGCGACGACGTACGCCGAGCGTCTCCCCGCCGACCTCTCCGGTCGCCAGTGCTACGTGGTCGACCCGATGCTCGCCACCGGCGGCACCCTTGCCGCAGCGATCGACTTCCTGGTCTCGCGCGGCGCCGACGACATCACCGCCGTCGTACTTCTCGCCGCCCCGGAGGGTGTCGCCGCCCTGGAGAAGGGTCTCGAGGGCATCGATGCCCCCGTCCGCGTCGTCACCGCAGCGATGGACGAGAAGCTCAACGAGAAGGGCTACATCGTCCCCGGCCTCGGTGACGCCGGCGACCGGCTCTACGGCGTCGCAGGCTGATCTCGCGGCCCTGTAACACGTCGTTCGTAGGACTATCCGGTCGTTCCCATAGGGCGAGTAGTCCTACGAACAACGTGTTACACGGGCGACGGCGGCTCAGGCCTTGATGGTCACCTTCTCCTCGACCGGGGGCGGAACCTCCGCGGCCTCGGCCGTCTCTGCGTTCTCGGCCTTACGCCTGGCGGCCCGCGCCCTGAAGGGCCAGGTGACGAGCTGGTCAAGGGTGATGCGGCCGGGGGCCACCAGACCGAGCACGAGGGCGGCGACGCCGAGCGCTGCAGCGAGCTCCCAGCCGCCCTGGTCGACGAAGACCTCGGTGGTGCGATGGGCGTACCAGATGGCTCCGGCCATCTGCGCCGCGAGCAGCACCCCGGCTATCGGGGCGAACAGGCCCAGCGCCAGGAGCGCACCGCCGACAAGCTCGACGTACGTCGCCACCTGAGCGGCGATCGCGGGCTCCGGGACCCCCAGGCCGCCCAGGAACTGCTCGGTGCCGGCGAAGCCCTGGTCGTACTTCTGCCAGCCGTGCGCGACGAAGATCCCACCGACCACCACACGGGCGGCAAGCAGCACGACATCGTTGAAAAGTCCGGTGTAGGCGTTGCGCCCCACTCGACGACTCATGTCCGGTTCTCCTCTGGTCAGGTCAGAAACAGGGCGCACACGGTAGCGATGTGGGGTCCCGACCGGTACCGCCCGGGGCTTCCTCTCACCCGAAGGAGAACTCTGCTATGACCTCGTAGACCGGACGCTTCCTCGGCCCCTCCCCGAGCCGGGAGTGCACCAGCGCGAAGGAGGAGACGGTCCAGGTCGGGCCACGGTACGCATCGAGCAGTCGCACCCAGTTGCTGAGCTCCATCGGCGTCCCGGTCCGGGCGACCGTCAGATGTGGCCGGAAGCGGCCGCCGTCGACCTCGACCCCGGCCTTGACCAGGGCGTTCCGGGTCCCGGCGGCGACCCGGTCGAGCTCCTCGGCGGCGTCGGTCTCGACGCCCGCGTAGAGGACCTTGCCCTCTGTCGCGTTGGGAAAGGCACCGCCTCCGGTGACGGTCAGCTCGAAGGGCGTACGCCGCCCCGCGGCCGTCTCCAGCCGCTCGATCGCGTCATCGAGGGACCGGTCGGGGACGTGCTCGGCGAAGGCGAGCGTCAGATGGAGCTGGTCAGGCGCCGACCAGCGAAAGGCGGCCGCGTCGCGGCGTACGGACAAGAACTCGTCGAGATCCTCGATCACCGACTCCGGCGGGATCACCGCCACGAACATTCGATTCATCGATGCCCATTGTGCCCGGCGACAGGGGCCGGGTCACCTGAGTTGTGTGCCGAGGAGGTCGCCGACGACGTAGGTCACCAGCATCGCGAGCAGGCCGCCGGCGACGTTGCGCAGGGCCGCCCGGACAGGTGGTGCGTAGCCGAGGCGCGCGCTGGTCCAGCCGGTGACGGCGAGCGCGGCGGTGACCGTGAGGACGGTCCCCCAGATGCGGGCGCTGTCCGGGAGGAGCATGATCGACAGCAGGGGCAGCAGCGCCCCGAGTGTGAACGACAGCATCGACGCCCAGGCCGCGGACCACGGTGAGGTGAGATCGTCGACGTCGATACCGAGCTCGAGGACGGCGTGGGCCCGTAGCGCGTCGCGCTTGGTGAGCTGACGAGCGACGTCGACGGCGGTCTCGGGCTCGAGACCGCGCTCGCGCAGGAACCCTTCCAGCTCGCGCAGCTCCTCCTCGGGCATCTCCCGCAGCTCGCGACGCTCCTTGGCGATCAGCGACTTCTCGGTGTCACGCTGGGTGGACACCGAGACGTACTCCCCCGCCGCCATGCTGATCGCGCCCGCCACCAGAGCGGCGACGCCGGCGATGAGGATCGAGGCGTCGTCGGTGGTCGCGCCGGCGACACCCATCACCACACCGGCGGTGGAGACGATGCCGTCGTTGGCTCCGAGGACGCCCGCACGCAGCCAGTTGAGCCGGTTCTTCAGCCCGTCGGCCCGCTCCTCGGCGTCCCCGTGGCCCGCGTGGGCACCCTCACTGGGGAGCGTCACTGCTCGCCTCGCCGGGGACGGGCTCCTGTGGGTTCTCGCAGAAGCTGACCGGGCCGCTCTCGCCGCCGTGATACTCGTAGGTCTTCCCCGCGACCTCGAGCACCACGCGTACGCCGTCGGTCAGGACCATCGTGTACATCTTCCCGGGCTCGGGGCAGCCGAGGCTGCCGTCGCGCCAGGTCACCTTGTCGTTGGACACGACGGTGATCTCTTCGCTCTTCACCCCCTGACGCTTGGCCAGGTCGGCGATCGCGGCTGCGACCTTCGGGTCCTCGGCGGGCGTCGGGCTGGACGATGTGGGCACATCAGACACGTTAGCGCCTGGGTCGGTCGCCTCGGAGCCACATCCGGCCAACGTCGGTGCCAGCGTCAGCGCCAGAACGGGCAGCAGGTACGCCGCGGGGCGGATCTTGCGCTTGTTCATGTCGGTGCTGATCTTGGTGGGGGTCATACCCATGGGTACGTCAGCGGTTCGAGGTTCGTTGCGTCCGAGACTCATGCGAGGCACTTTTACACACTTCATACGCCGACGGGCGCCCACCCGGAGGTGGACGCCCGTCAGAGACGTACGAAGGGAACGTACGAAGTGAGACTCAGAAGCCGAGGTCGCGGCCGATGAGCTCCTTCATGATCTCGTTGGAACCGGCCCAGATCTTGGTGACGCGGGCGTCGCGCCAGGCGCGAGCGACGCGGTACTCGTTCATGAAGCCGTAGCCGCCGTGGATCTGGACGCAGTGGTCGAGCACCTCGGACTGCGCCTGCGAGGACCACCACTTGGCCTTGGACGCCTCGACCGGGGTGAGCTCACCGCGGGCGTGCGCGGCGACGCACTTGTCGACGTACGCCTCGGCGACCTCGATCTGGGTGATCAGCTCGGCGAGCAGGAACTTGTTGTGCTGGAAGGCGCCGATGGACTGGCCGAAGGCCTTGCGGTCCTTGGCGTACTGCACGGTCTCGAGCAGGATCTGCTTGGCCTGCGCCACGTTGGCGACGGCGCACGAGACGCGCTCCTGCGGGAGCTCCTCCATCATGTGGATGAAGCCGCGGTTGAGCTCGCCGATGATCTCGGCGTCGGTGACACGTACGTTCTCGAAGAAGAGCTCGGCGGTGTCGGACTCCTCCATGCCGACCTTGTCGAGCTTGCGACCACGCGAGAAGCCCTCCTTGGTCGCCTCGATCGCGAAGAGGGTGATGCCCTTGGCGCCCTTCTCCGGGTCGGTGCGGACCGCGGTGATGACCAGGTCGCAGGAGTAGCCGTTGGTGATGAAGGTCTTGGAGCCGTTGATGACCCACTCGTCGCCGTCGCGGACCGCGGTGGTCTTCAGCGCGGCCAGGTCGGAGCCGCCGGACGGCTCGGTCATGCCGATGGCGAGCAGGATCTCACCGGAGGCCACGCCCGGGAGCCAGCGCTGCTTCTGCTCCTCGGTGCCGAGGCGGACCAGGTAGGGAGCGGTGATGTCGGAGTGGATGCCGACGCAGGTCGGGTAGGCCGCGCCGATCTTGGCGAGCTCCTCGGCGAGGACCGCGTTGAAGCGGAAGTCGTCGGCGCCGGCGCCGCCGTACTCCTCCGGGATAGCGAGACCGAGGAAGCCGTTCTCACCGGCTTCGAGCCAGAACTCGCGGGGCAGCGCCTTGTCGGCGATGTGCTTGTCGGTGTGGGGCTTGACCGAACGCTCCAGCCACTGCTGGACGGAGGCTCGGAAGTCCTCGTGGTCTTCCTCATAGTGGTCGCGCTTCAGCATGCCTCGGAGTCTACGACGCAGTGGTTACTCGGTGGTAACCACTGTTCACCTGGTGATCCGGACCGGCGTACGCCAGGCCACGACCACCAGCGGAACCGAGACGATCAGGCCTACGACGAAGACAACGTGCAGCGCCGGCGCGAGGACATCGGCAGGCAGGGCTTCGAGCGGGGGCACCTCTCCCCCGGCGTACTCACGCCTGACCAACCCGTTCGCGACCGCACCGAAGAGCGCGACGCCCAGCGCCGAGCCGACCGAGCGGGCGAACATGTTGGACCCGGTCGCCACCCCGCGCACCTCCCAGTCGACCGCCGACCCGGCCGCGACGACGCCCGGGTTGACCGACCAGCCGAAGCCGAGGCCGAGCACGAAGCACGGGATCGCCAGGTGCCAGATCGACGAGTTCTCGCCGACGGTGATCAGCACCAGCCCGCCGGCGATGACCAGCAGAGAGCCGAGCGCGACCGCGGTCCGGAAACCCTTCGAGAGGTAGATCCGGCCGGCCGTGGCGGCGGCGATCGGCCAGCCGATGCTCATCCCGGCGAGCGCGAACCCGGCCACCAGCGCCGAGTGACCCAGCACGCTCTGGGCATAGAGCGGGACGTACGTCGTCAGCCCGAGCATCACCACGCCGACGATCAGGCTGGCGGCGTTGGCCGGCGCGAGGACGCGGTGGCTGAGGACCCACGGAGGCAGCACCGGGTCGGCTGCACGACGCTCGACGAACCCGAAGGCGACCAGGGCCGCGATGCCGACCGCGAAGATCAGGAAGGACGGCCACGACGCCCACGCCCAGGCGTGCCCGCCCTCGAGCAGGCCGAGCAGCAGCGCGATCCCGCCGACCGTCAGCAGTCCCGCACCAGTCCAGTCGATGGCCTGATCGTCGGCCGGCCGACGGTCCTCGCGGAAGTGCCGCAGCAGCCACAGTGCGACCGCCCCGACCGGCAGGTTGATCAGGAAGATCAGCCGCCAGTCGAGGTAGTCGGCGAAGAGGCCGCCGAGCGTCGGCCCGACGATGGCGGCGGTGGCCCAGACCGAGGCGACGTACGACGTCGCGACCGCGCGCTCCTCCAGCGTGTAGATGTCGGAGACGATCGTCATCGCCATCGGCTGGATCGCCCCGGCGCCGATCCCCTGGATCGCCCGGAAGACGATCAGCGCGGTCAGCGACCAAGCCAGACCGCACAGCAGCGACCCGACCAGGAACGCCAGGATCCCGGCGACCATCACCGGCTTGCGCCCGAGCCGGTCGGCGACCTTGGCGTAGAGCGGCGTGGTCACCGCGGTGGCGAGCACGTAGATCGAGAAGAGCCACGGGAACTGCTCGAAACCGCCGAGGTCCTTCACCACGCTCGGCACCGCCGTCGCCAGGATCGTCATGTCGATCGCGACCAGACTGAGCGAGACCATCACCGCGAGCAGGATCGGCCCGCGTTCGCTACGAAGTCCTACCGAGCTGCGGGTGGGCCTGATCGAAGTGGACACATTGGTTAGCAAGCCTCACGACTGCCCATTCATTCCTCGCGCGCGGACCGCGATGCGTACGCGTTATTCTCACTTTTCCTGAAAAGTGAGAATAGCTGCGGAGTTGTTCTCACTTCTCCAGCTCGGCGAGGTCGAAGACCTCGTCGGCGGCGGGCTCCTCGACCTGGAACTCCTTGTCGAAGTCGGAGAAGGTGAGCTCGCCGGAGCTGCCCTGGGTCCACTTCACGATCCGGTGGGGCTCGGAGGCCCGGACGTACGTCCGGCTCTCGGTCTCGCCGTGGGTGACGTCGAGGCGGACCGCGGGGCCGTCGGCGGCCATCGCCGGGCCGATCGCCTGGGCCTCGGCCTCGGCCGGGACCATCTGGTCGGTGAGGCTGTCGATGCTGCAGAAGGCGCGGAGGCTGGCCAGCTCGCCCTCGAGCTTCACCCACTTCTCACCGACCCGCTTGGCGATGCGCTCACCCTCGCCCTTGGCCGGCGCGATCGACTTCCAGAACTCCTCGTCGCCCTGATACCAGGCCGAGCCGTCGATGGAGCGCAGCGAGATCTGGCCGTCGCCGATGCTGACCTTGCCGACGCAGGCGTCGTCGGCGGAGACGTCGAGGTCGACGGTGATCTTGGTGCTCTCCGAGTCGAGCACGTCACCCTCGACATGCACGGTCTTGATGTCGTGCATCGCGGTGCGGGCGTCCTCGGCGATCTGGTTGCCGGGCTCCTTCGCGTAGTCGCGCGCCTGGGACAGCGATCCCTCCTCGTCACCACAGCCGGCGAGAGCGCTGGTCAGCGCGACGATGAGGGCGGTCGTGAGCACGGCATGGCGAAGCACGCGGCCTATCGTGACAGAGTTTACGAAGCGGTCAACGCGCGAGGGCCTGTACGTCGGCGACCCACTCGGGCACCAGCTTGCCGGCCGGCCCCTGACGGGCGTCGTCGAAGAGGTGCGAGGTCTCGGACGAGTCCAGGTTGAGCTCGAGCGTCTTGGCCCCGGCGCGGGCGGCCATGCGTACGAAACCGGCGGCCGGGTAGACCGCGCCGCTGGTGCCGATGGCGACGAAGAGGTCGGCCTGGGCGAGCGCCTGCTCGATCAGGTCGAGGTCGTAAGGCATCTCGCCGAACCACACCACGTCGGGCCTCAGCGTGTCGTTCCCGCACCCCGGGCAGGCGGGAGCGTCGGCGAGGTCGTCGTCCCACGCGAACCGGCCCTGACAGGAGTCGCAGAGGGCCGAGAGCAGCTCGCCGTGCATGTGCACCACCCGGCGGGAGCCGGCGCGTTCGTGCAGGTCATCGACGTTCTGCGTGACCACCAGCAGCTCGTCGCCGAGGACCTGCTCGAGCCTGGCCAGCGCAATATGGGCCGGGTTGGGCACCACTGCGCGCAGCTCCCGGCGGCGGTCGTCGTAGAACCGATGGACCGTCGCGGGATCACGATGGAACGCCTCGGGTGTCGCCACTTTGTCGACGTGGTGACCCTGCCAGAGCCCATCAGCATCCCGGAAGGTCGCGAGACCGCTCTCGGCGGAGATCCCGGCTCCGGTGAGCACGACAACTTTCACAAGCATTCAGGCTAGCGAGGTTGACGAGACATCCGCTGCCCCCGGACCGCCGTTTTGGTCACTCGATCGGTGTTTGTGATCGAACCGAGGCCGTCCCGACGCCTCTCGCCGAAGGTATGGACTTTTACTGTAAAGGCCCCTTACTGTAATTCGGGTTCCTACAGTTCCCCACTCGGGAGGTCCCATGCTGACCAGACGATCTGTACTCGCCGCCACCTCTGCCGCCTTCGCCGTGCCGCTCCTCGGCGGGACCAGCTGGCAGGCCGCGCAAGCCATGCGCCCGCAACGAATCGGAGCCCAGGCCACCATCCGGCTCCGCTTCGCCAACCGGACCGGCGCGTACGACAACGCCTCCATCCACTTCTACATCGTCGGCACCAACCTGACCACGGGCGAGCAGTCCCGGGTCACGCCCGAGGGCACGCTCGTGCCCGTCTCGCTCGCCGACAACGGCGCCGACGGCTACGCCGACTACGCGATCCCGTTCTCGGGCAGCGGCGACACGCTCTCCCAGATCCCCGCCGACATGTCCGGCCGGATCTACTTCTCGCTCGGCGACAAGCTGAAGTTCAAGGTCAACGAGGGCAACGCGCTCGCCTATCCGGCGGCGTGGGTCGAGTCCGACCCCAGCTACGGCGTGCTGCACGACTGCGTCGAGTTCACCTACAAGAGCGGCCGGATCTACTGCAACACGACCATGGTCGACATGTTCAGCGTCCCGCTCTCGATCGCGCTGACCGGCGAGGAGTCCCCGACCACCGGCACCCTCGTCGAGGGCGGCCGCGCGAAGATCTTCTCCGCCGTCTCGGCCTCGCCCGACTTCGGCTCCCTCGTCGTCGACGACCGGCGCATCATCGCACCGGGACACGGTCTGGACGCGGGTCGGTTCTCCGCCACCTACTTCGACTCCTACATCGACCAGGTGTGGTCGAAGTACGCCGCGGAGTCGCTCGTCGTGAAGGCCAACAACACCACCTTCACCGGCCGGGTCAGCGGCGACCAGTTCGTCTTCGACGGCGGGGTGAAGGCGTTCACCCGGCCCTCGACCCGGGACGTGCTCTTCTGCGACGGCGCGCTGGCCGCTCCCAACGACGGCATCACCGGTCCGGTCGCCGCCGTGCTCGGCGCGGGCTTCAACCGGACCACTCTCCTGGCCTCCGCCGACCAGCCCACGAGCGACCCTGGCGGCTTCTACCAGGGCGATCCGGTCCATGCGTACTGCAAGGCGATGCACGACAACACGGTCGACGGGAAGGCCTACGGGTTCGCCTTCGACGACGTCGGCGGCTTCGCCTCGTACGTCGAGGACAACGCCTCCGAGATGGCGGTGACGCTGACCCCGTTCTGAGGGTCCGGGAGGCGATCCCCTCTATCGGGGATCGCCGGCTCGACTCGTCCACCGCGCCACGAGGGCCCGTACGGTCGCACCATGTCGTACGTCGTCCTCGTGGCGTGGCTCGTCCAGGCCGCGGTCGGAGTCCTGCTGCTGACGGGCTGGTTCCGGCATGGCCGCGTCCGTTCGCCGGTGGTGCTCACCCACGTCGGCCTCTCCGTCCTCGGACTCGCCTGCTGGACGACGTACGTCCTGGTCGACCAGGTCCTCTGGGCGTGGTCCGCACTCCTGCTCATCACCATCGGCAACGGCTTCGGCGACAACATGCTGCTGTGGCGTACGCGACGGATGGGCGGCAGCCACCTCTCGACGGTCAACGCCTACAAGGTCGCCATCCGCTCGATCTTCAGACGCAGGCTGCCGCTCCGGGTCGGCTTCCACGCCCTGTTCGCCGGCGTCGTCTACTTCTCCACCCTGGCCGTCTGCGTCGTCGCGACCGTCTCCTAGCCCGTTCGGGCGTGCGGAGCACCGTACGGCCGGGATACTGGGGGCCATGGGTGCGGGTGGGGCGGTTCTGATCATCGTCGTCGGGGCGATCCTGCTGTTCTTCGTGGCCGTCGGGGTGATCCTGCTCGTGGCCGCCGGAGTGGTCCGGTTGTCAGGGAAGAATCCCAAGCCACTGGCCTGGTCCGGGGTCGGCGTGCTCGCGGTGCCGGTGCTCTTCATCGCCACGCTCGTCGTGTTCGCCCAGCTCACCCGCGACCCCGACACCATCGAGCTCGACCTGCGCGAGCCGATCCAGCTCTCCAGCCTGCCCGAGGACAACGAGGAGTTCCCGGGGATGCGCGACTACAACAGCGACCGGATCGACCTGGTGCTGCCCGACGGCGAGCGCTTCGAGGCCGAGGTCGACGGGGTGCTGATCTGGTCCGAAGACGGGTACGTCACCCGGGTCACCTTCGACCGGCGAGCCCGCGAGGCGGGCGAGACCGAGTCCCTCACCCGGGAGTGGGAGAGGGAGCTCGGCGGCGCCGGCACCGTGGAGGCTGATGCGGGCTACTCCGATCACGGGCGGGTCCGGGCAGCGGTGCTCGCCGATCCGACCTCGTAGGGCATGCCGTCTCGACTGGAAGGTAGGCGCTTCAGGGCGGTTCAAGAGCCAGTCGGCGTGTCCGCTCCGGACCGGGACTCATCGCGAGGCTGCGACCTGCCCAACAGCACAGTCGCAAGCATGGGCAACAAGAGCACGGTGGTAGCGCCGGCGCCCACGAGCACCGAGGCGCTCTCGGTCGACATCTCACCCGATGACACCGAGACCGAGGTCACCGCGACGATGATGGGCAGCCCGGTGGCGGCGAAGAGCGCCACCGCCGCGCCGTCGCGAGTATCGAAGCGGTCCTGGGGTGGCCCGAGAAAGCGGCTGGCGATGAACACGGGAAGGGCGCGGGCGATCAGGATGAGCGCGAGCACGGCCGCGAAGGCGCCGGGGTTGCGCCCGATGGCTCGTGGATCGATGGCCATTCCCGAGGTCACGAAGAACACGGGCACGAGCAGTCCGAAGGCGATGCCCTCGAGCCGCGCCTCGAACCTCTCGTCGCCGTCCGGGAGGGCCAGCCGGAGGATGAAGCCGGCTGCGAACGCAGCGAGCACGATGTCCAGGTCCAGTTCGTGCGCGACGAAGCTGAGGGTGACCAGCAGCAGGAGAGTCAGCCGAACTGGGGTTTGACTGGTCGACTCCGCCCCATGACGAATGTGCACGAGCAACCACGAGCTGCCACCGCGCAGCCGAAGCGACGGGATCGTCAGCAGGAGAGCCACCGCGGCGAAGACCAGCAGGATCAGGAGCGATGTCGTCGCGCCGCGGGTGCCCAGAAGCAGTGCCATGGCCACGACGGGCCCGAGCTCGCCGTACGCACCGTGGCGCAGGACCGACTCGCCCACCCGACCTGTGGTCATGCCGGAGTCCTTGAGGATCGGCAGCAGGGTTCCCAGGGCGGTCGACGTCAGGGCGATGGCCAGGGCCACTTCTCCATCAACCACCCCCGCTGCAGCCAGCAAGGCGGTGAGGGCGAACGCCAGGCCGAGACACGTCAACCAGGTCAGACCCGCGCGTCGTCCGGCCCGCCCGATCAGCTCCGCAGGTTTGATCTCGAAGCCGGCCAGAAGGAACAGCATGCCCAGGCCGAGCTCGCTCAGCAGCTCGATGGGTGGGCCTTCGACGGCCAATGTGAGCCCGAACGGCCCGATCAGCATTCCGAGTCCGAGGAGAAGGACGACCTCCGGGACCAGGCGGCGTGGGATCAAGCCAGCGACGATGGGGGCCACGACGGCGACGATCGAGATCCAGAGCAGCGACTCGGCAACGGAAGGCATGCGATTCCTCTCCCCGGATTCGGCCCTGGACTCCGTCGGCACGGTAGTTGGACGCCGGGGCCGCCCCCTCACCCACGATGGGCGATCTCCGGCCGTACGGTCAGCCTGTCCTGTTGGCCACGACGAACGGGCAGGCGAAGGGGTCACGGTCGCCGAGGCCTACGCGGTTGAGGTGCCGGACGACGATGACGTACGACTCCAGGAGGCCGGCCTCGGTGTAGGGGACGCCCTGCTCGGCGCAGTAGGCGCGGACGAGGGGCTGGGCGCGACGGAGGCTGCTGCTCGGCATGCTGGGGAAGAGGTGGTGCTCGATCTGCAGGTTCAGGCCACCCATCAGCCAGTCGACCCAGCGCCCGCCGCGGATGTTGCGGGAGGTCAGGACCTGGCGGGAGAGGAAGTCGATCCTGGTGTCGCGCGGGACCAGCGGCATGCCCTTGTGGTTCGGGGCGAAGCTGGCGCCCATGTAGACCCCGAAGACGGCCAGCTGCACGCCGAGGAACGCCGCGCCGAGGCCGAGGCCCAGGACCGAGCAGACCAGCACCGGCCAGCCGATCAGCCGCAGCGCGAGGAGCACTGCCTCCGTACGCCGATGCTTGAGGTCTCTGTCGCCGATCACGGTGCGGACGGCACCGACGTGGAGGTTGATGCCTTCGAGGGTCAGCAGCGGGAAGAACAGCCATCCCTGGCGGGCGGTGAGCCACCGCTTGAGCCCTGTACGTCGCTCGACGTCCTCGGGTGTGAACAGCAGGACCGAGGGGCGGATGTCCTCGTCCGCGTCGACCTTGTTCGGGTTGGCGTGGTGGCGGGTGTGCTTGCGCATCCACCAGCCGTAGCTCAGCCCGACGACGAGGTTGCCGAGGATCCGCGAGGCCCACTCGTTCTTCGGGCCCGAGGCGAAGATCTGACGGTGGGCGCCGTCGTGGGAGAGGAACGCCGTCTGGGTGAACAGCACCCCGAAGGCTGCCGCGACCAGCAGCTGCCACCAGGTCTGTCCGAGGGCGAGCAGGGCGATCAGCGCGAGCGCGAAGCCGGTGCCGAGGAGGGCCGCACGCCGGACGTACGTCCTCGGCGACCGCGCCAGGAGACCCTCCTGCCTGACCCGACTCATCAGCTCGGTGTAGGCGTTGACCTGACGGTGCGCCTGACCTGGGAGCGTGGTCATCGTGGTCACCGGCCCAGTCGGCGCAACCGCGCCATGGCCAGCGGCAAGCAGACCGCGATGATGGCGACCGGCCAGAGGACGGCCATGGTCAGCGCGTGCTCGCCGACCCAGGTGGTGGCCGGGGCGGCCATGTTGCCGAAGAGCTCGCGAGTGGCGATGACGGTGGAGGAGAGCGGGTTCCACTCGGCGGGGAGGGCGAGCCAGCCCGGCATCAGGTCGGTCGGCACGATCGTGTCGGCGACCATGGCGAGCGGGAAGACGAGCGCGAAGTACTTCATCGCCGCCTCGGGACCGCTGACCAGCAGGCCGAGCAGGATGCCGACCCAGGAGAAGGCCATCCGGAGGAGGACCAGGAGCCCGAGTGCGGCGATCACCGCTCCGAGGCCGAGATGGGCCTGCCAGCCGAACAGCGTCCCCAGCGCCAGCAGGATGGTCAGCTCGACCACCGCCAGGATCATGTCGGCCAGGGCGCGTCCAGCCAGCACCGCCACCGGGGACATCGGGAGGGATCGCATCCGGTCCAGCACCCCGCCGCGTACGTCCTCGGCGACCGAGATCGTGGTGTTGCCGATGCCGAACGCCATGGTGAGCGCGAAGAGGCCGGGGAGCAGGAACTCGCGGTACTCCGCGCCCGGCACGTCCATCGCGACCCCGAAGGCCTCACCGAAGACGAAGCCGAACATGGCCACGGCCATCACCGGGATCATCAGGGTGCCGAGGAGCTCGTCGGGGCGGCGTACGAGATGGAGGAGGTGGCGCTTGGCCACGACCCAGGTGTCGACCGCCGCCCACGTGATGCGTGATCCGTGGACGGTGGTGTCGGTCAGCGTGGTCATCTCAGGCTCCTTCGGTGATGAGCAGGAACGCTTCGTCGAGGTCACGGCCGCCGACGCTGGACTTCAGCTCGGCGGGCGACCCCTCGGCGACGACACGACCGCGGTCGACCATCGTGATGCGTGAACACAACCGGTCGGCCTCCTCCAGGTACTGGGTGGTCAGCAGCACGGTCGTGCCGGAGTCGGCCAGCTCGCGGACCGCGTCCCAGACCTCGAGCCGGCTGCGCGGGTCGAGGCCGGTGGTGGGCTCGTCGAGGAAGAGCACCCGAGGGCTGCGGATGAGGCTGACCGCGAGGTCGAGCCGCCTGCGCATGCCTCCGGAGTAACCCTTCACCGGGCGGCCGGCGGCCTCGACGAGGTCGAAACGCTCGAGCAGCTCGTCCGCGCGGGCTCGTGCCTCCCGGGCCCGCATCCGGTGCAGGCGGGCGAACATCTCCAGGTTCTGACGGCCGCTCAGGATGCCATCCACGGCGGCGTACTGTCCGGCGATGCCGATGCGCGCTCGCACGCCCGCCCGGTCACGGGCGACGTTGCGGCCGGCGACCCAGGCCTGGCCCGAGTCGAACGAGGCGAGCGTGGCCAGGATGCGTACGGTCGTCGTCTTGCCGGCGCCGTTGGGGCCGAGCAGGCCGTGGACGGTACCGGCGGGGACGGCGAGGTCGATGCCGTCCAGGGCGGCGCCGCGGCCGGGGTAGCTCTTGCGGAGTGCCTGGGTCCAGATGGCGGGTTCGTCGGTGATCATGCTGCTGCCTCCATGGCTGCGATGGATCGTGCGGGTCGGGGTGTGCGCGGGGTGGTGGTGAGGCCGGCCGGGGTCACCTCGTCGTAGCGGCCCAGAGCGATCCGGGCGATATTGAGCAGCGACTCGCTGCCGTCGGCGTAGTAGCCGCAGTGGCCGGGGATGTCGCCGGTGCCGAACCGGGTCGCTCCGAGCTCGGGATGCAGCGGGCCGCGGCCCAGACCGAGGCGGCCGACCCGCACCTGCGGGACCAGCCGGATCCGGTCGGTCTCGCCGTACGCGGCCCAGAGCCGGGTGCGTGACCCGAGCTCCGAGCGGTGCACCACGCCCATCCCGGGGCTGCCCAGCGCGACGCAGTCCTCGGCGCGAGCACTGGCGAGAGAGAGCCCGGCGACCGTCGAGCCGTAGCTGTGGCCGACCAGGGTGAGGTGGGCGGCGCGCGGCAGGTAGTGGGTGAGGTTCGCCAGGTCCCGCGCGCCGGCGTAGGCGGGGCCGTTGGTGATCGCGTTGTACCACTCCGGCGGCGAGTGGTAGCCCAGCCAGACCACGACGGCCGACCGGCTCTCGGGCGCGGTCGCCTGCATCGTACGCAGCAGCAGCTGCCCACGTGAGCGCGGACTGTGGGCCTCGGTGCTGGTGAAGTAGTTGCCGAGGTGGTGGCCGTTGCCGGGCACCAGGACCGCGATGTGGTCGGCGGTCACGACGTCCCCGAAAGCCTCGACGACCCGTGCCCCTCCGGGAGGGTCGCAGGCGAGGAGGTTGGGCCCGATGGTTCCATCGGCCTCGTTGAGGCCGTATCTGAGCGGCGTCACAACTGTCATGGCCGTGACGGTAGGAATCAGGTGTCGATCCGCGCGTCACTCCCGGGAGCCATTCGACCCCCTACCGGGGTAGTGCGGGATGCCCCCTAGACGAGCCTGTCGCTACGATCCTGGCCATGACAGAGGTCGCGGGAACGGTGTCGCGCGGGGGTGCGCGGATGCACGACCCCCGGGTGTGGGGGACCACGATCGGGGCGGTCGGCGCGACGGTGTTCGTGTTCGTCAACCGTGGGCTCCTGGACGGTGGCTGGCCGACCGCTGCGCTGGCCGCATGGGTCCTGGCGCTCACCGCGTACGTCTGGGCTGTCTTCGTGGTTCCCCGGCGGTTCACGCCCCCGGAGCAGGTGGGGCCGCTAGCCGGGCTCGTCTACCTCGCCGGGATTGCTTTCATGCTTCTCGGCATCTTCCTCGGCCGCAAGCTCCTGGGGGCCCAAGGACTCGAGGGGGCGGAGGGGGCGGTGATCGCCTTCTTCGTGGGGGCGCACTTCCTGCCGTACGCCCGAGCCTTCCACGCGCCGCTGTTCATCACGATCGGGGCGACCCTGATGACGATCGGCGCGGTCGGCCTCCTGCTCGCGGCGGTCTGGACGGTGACGGCGGGTGCGGCGGCCGCCGTGATCGCGGGACTCGCCATGCTGGGCATCATCGCCCTGGACGCGTGGCGCACCCGGCACGCTCGGTAGCCCGCCGACTTCTGGGACGCCACTAGACGTGCGGCGCGACCAGGCCGCTCTCGTAGGCGAAGACGACGGCCTGGGCGCGGTCGCGCAGGCCGAGCTTGCCGAGGATGCGGCTGACGTGGGTCTTCACGGTCTGCTCGGCGAGGAAGAGCTCGGCGGCGATCTCGCTGTTGGAGCTGCCGCGGGCGATGTGCTCGAGCACCTCGCGCTCGCGCTCGGTGAGCTGCTTGAGGCGCGGGTCGGCGCGACGGCGGCGCGGTGCGCGGGCGAACTGCGCGATCACCTGCCGGGTCACCGACGGCGAGAGCAGCGCCTCGCCGGCATGGACCACCCGGATCGCGGAGGCGAGCTCGTCGGGCGAGGCGTCCTTGAGCAGGAACCCGCTGGCGCCGAGACGGAGCGACTCGTGGACGTACTCGTCGGCGTCGAAGGTGGTCAGCATGACCACCTTGGTCTGTGCGGTGGCCGGGTTCTCGGAGAGCTGCCGGAGCGCCTCGATCCCGTCCATCACCGGCATCCGGACGTCCATCAGCACCACGTCGGGATGCGTACGCCGCACCACCTGCAACGCCTCGGAGCCGTCGGCGGCGGTGCCGACCACCTCGATGTCCGGCTGGGTGCTGAGCAGCGCCACGAAGCCGGAGCGCACCATCTCCTGGTCGTCGACGACCACGATCTTCACCGTCACGGGGTCTTCCTACCGCGTTTGGCGGGCGTGTGCACGGCGGTTTGGACTGGGAGCCGGGCCTCGACGACGAACTCGCCGCCGTCGCCTGCTCCGGCGGTGAGGCTGCCACCGACGGCGCCCGCGCGCTCGCGCATGCCGATCAACCCATGACCACCGCCGGCGGCTTCTTTGTCGGAGGCCGGCGCGGCGCCGTCGAGAGCGTTCGCGACCCGGATCTCGAGGTCCTTCTCCCCCAACGTCAGATCGACGCCGACCGGCTCGCTGGGAGCGTGACGGCGGGCGTTGCTGAGTGCCTCCTGCACGATCCGGTAGGCCGCGGTGCCCACCTCCGGGTCCACGTCGGTGAGCTCCGGAAGCTCACCCCGCACCTCGACCCGCTGCCCGGTTCCGCGGGCAGACTCGAAGAGTTCGGCCAGCCCGTCGATGCCCGGCACCGGGACCCGGCCCGACTGACCCTCCTCCGTACGCAGCACGTCGAGCACCCCGCGCATCTGCCGCAGCGCCGAGGCCGCCAGGTCGGCGATCTCGGCGAACTCCGCCTCGGCCGCCGGGCTGACGTCGTCGACCCGGTGCGGCGCGGACCTGGCCTGCACGGTGATCAGCGACATGTTGTGGGCGATCACGTCGTGCAGCTCGCGGGCGATGCGGGCCTTCTCCTCGACGACCGAGCGCCGCTCGTGCTCCTCCTGCAAGGCGCTGCGGCTCTCGGCCAGCCTTCTGGCGACGGTGGCGAGGGCGCCCAGCAGCAGCGCGAGCGAGGCGAAGTTGGCCACCTCGACGACGGACGTGACGAAGTCGTTCCAGGCCAGTCCGACCACGGCCAGGACCAGCCCGGCCGCGACCTGGATGCCCAGGGTGATCGCCGCCAGCCTCCACCCCGCGACCAGGGTCAGCACCAGCAGCACCAGCAGCTGGGTCAGCGTCGGCGGCGCCACCATCCACGGCCAGCCTTCCGGGCTATGCCGCGCGACCGCCAGCGCGGCCACGGTGACCGCGACCAAGGAGAGGCCGGCCGCCTCCACCGGACGCCGGAGCGCCAGCGGAATCGCGGCGGCGTGCGTGGCACCCAGCAGCAACGCGACCCCGCCCGCGACCTCGTAGGGGTCGGTGGTCAGGACCGCGGCCTCCACGATCCCGAGCACGGTCGCGGCGACGTACAACGCCAGACGACCGCGGCCGGGCCAGGTCTTCAGCATGTTCAAGTAATACCAGGCACGAGAGCAGGACTGGCGGGCTATCGACCGCGCGAGGAGTGGTCACTTTGGGCCCAGCCGAGCGGCTCCGGCGGGCCCAAATCGACCACTTCTCAGCAGCGAATGTGGTGGACTACCCGCCGTGTTGTTCCTGATCCTGATCGTGATCGCCCTGCTCGCCGTCCCGGTGAGCTTCATTGCGTACGGCGCCCTGACCGTCCGCGGGCAGCGTCGGGCGCTCGCGGCGTTCCGGGCGACGGCGCATGCCTATTTCACCCGGCCGCAGATGGGGATGTGGAAGCTCTCGGCGACGATCCTCGTGGTGAGTCCGGACGAGGTCTCAGTCTGGAAGAGCGGCCCGGGGCAGCCGACGCGCCTGCTCACGCTTCCCGGTCGGGGCGCGACCGTCGCGGCGGCGGAGGTCAGGATCAACGCCGCGAGGGTCGTCGAGGGGTTCGTCATCGCCTCCGCCGACGGCCAGAGCGTCCCTCTCACCCTCTGGCCCGAGCCGACCATGGGCGTCGCGAAGCCGCACACCGGTGCTCTGCTCGTTCAGACGATCGACGAGATCCGGGGCCTACTCGGCTGAGCGTCGCGTCACCGGCCGACCGCGGCCTTGTCCTGGTCCTGCGTTCGGATCGTGCCCTCGCCGGATTCGATGCGGCCCTTGAGGCTGACGGTGATGTAGTGGGTCCAGGCGTCGTAGCAGACGTCGAAGCACTCGTCGCCGCGCGCGAGTCCCTCGTGGGTGAAGGTCACGCGGGTCTGCCCGCTGTCCCGGACGATGTCGAACCGCCCGGTCGTACCGATCCACTCCTTCTTGTCGGCGATGAAGTCGAGGTAGCCGTCGGTGAACTCCCACACGACGCGCTCCCCCGGGACCAGCTCCTGGACGAGCTGCTTGGAGTAGTGGATGTCCGGCACCAGGTAGAACCACTCGGCACCGACCTGGTCGGTGGGTCCGGCGATGTGGTGCCCCCACCAGGAACGTACGTCGTTGATGGCTTCGTACGCCTCCTGAGGCGTGGCGTCGACGGTGAAGGTTGCGGTCAGGTCGCTCATGGCTGTCCCCTTGGAATCGGCTGTGACTTGCATCATGCAAGCACCACCGTAGACACACCTACTTTCATCATGCAAGTGATTTGCTAGAGTCGTCCTCGTGCTCGGAAAGACGTACGACGGCCAGATCTGCTCCATCGCCCGGTCCCTGGAGATCGTGGGCGAGCGCTGGACGCTGCTGATCCTGCGGGACGCGATCTTCGCCGGCGTCACGCGCTACGGCGACTTCCAGCACAACCTCGGCATCTCCACGAACATCCTGAAGACGCGCCTCGCCACCCTCGTCGAGACCGGCCTGATGACGCGCGACGACGCCGGCGACTACCGGCCGACCGCAAAGGCTCAGGGCCTGCGGCCGGCGCTGATCGCTCTCACCGAGTGGGGGGACACGTGGTTCGCCCCCGACGGGCGACCGATCGACTACCTGCACGCCGACTGCGGCGAGCCGGTCCACATCGAGACCCGATGCGAGCAGCACGGGCAGATTCACCCTGATCAAGTCGTGGTGCGACCCGGCCCGGGCATGCCCGCGGAATACCTCGCCGCTCGGCGGCCGGTTCGAGACCGATAACGTCTCGGCGACCCACGTCGACTCACCGTGCCCGCCGCGGTTCACGCGGCGGGCGCGGTGTGCCATGGGGTCAGGCGTCGACGAGCTCCCGGTCGCTGGTCTCGCCGAGCCGGACCAGGGAGAACACGCTCAGCAGGCAGAAAGCCGCGATGACCGTGGAGAGCATGACGGTGCTGGCGCCGGCCTTCTGCAGCGAGGCGAAGAGGAGCGGCGAGAGGCCCGCGCCCATGCCGGCGAGCTGGTAGCCGAGCGAGGCACCCGTGTAGCGCGACGAGGTCTTGAAGACCTCGCTCATCAGCGCGGCGAGGGGCCCGTAGAAGGCGGCATGGATGACCGACTGGCCCAGGACCACCGCGAGCACCAGGAGCGCGACACTGCCGCTGTCGAGCATCGGGAAGAGCAGGTACGCGAAGACCGCGGTCGCGACGGCGGCAGTGAGGACCACCGGCCGGCGGCCGACCCGGTCGGTGAGCGCCGACCAGCCGATGATGCCGATGACCGCGCCGGCCGACGAGACCGTAAGCGCGTTGAGCACTGTCGGACGCTCGAAGCCGGCCCCGAGGGCATAGCTGATCAGGAAGGTGGTCAACGTCCCCTGCACGACGAAGGCGCCGAGCCCGACACCGACGGCCAGCAGGAGCGTACGCGGGTGGTTGCGGAGGACGTCGAGCAGCGGCGTACGCGCCTCTGCCTTCTTCTCCTTCATCGCCTCGAAGGCGGGCGACTCGGTCACGCTGAGGCGGATCCACAGGCCGACCGCGAGCAGGACGATGCTCAGCAGGAACGGCACCCGCCAGCCCCACGCGGTGAACTGCTCGGGCGTGGTGACCGACGCCATCACCGCCATCACCGCGGTCGAGAGGACCATGCCGGCCGGGGCGCCGGCGTTGGTGAACGAGGCCCACAGCCCACGCCGGGAGGTGGCGTGCTCGGCGGTGATCAGCACCGCGCCGCCCCACTCGCCGCCGATCGCGACGCCCTGGATGACCCGGAGCAGGACGAGGAGAACCGGCGCAGCCGCACCGATCTGGCCGTACGTCGGCAGGCAGCCGATCAGGAAGCTGACGACACCCATGATCAGCATGGTCAGGACCAGCATCTTCTTCCGGCCGAGCCGGTCGCCGAAGTGGCCGAAGATCACGCCGCCGAGCGGGCGCGCCAGGTAGCCGGCGGCGAAGGTGCCGAAGGACGCGATCGTTCCTGTCACCGGGTCGAGGTTGGAGAAGAAGACCTCGTTGAAGACCACGGCCGAGGCGGTGGAGTAGAGCAGGAAGTCGTAGTACTCGATCAAGCTGCCCGTGAAGCTGCTGGCGACGATCCGGCCCATCTTCGTACGTGGACCGGTCGTGCTACCACCGGAGGTGAGGGTCATGTGGGGGCTCCATTCAGGATTCCTGTTTATCAGGATTCCTGTCAATTCTGGGTGATGCACGTCACGCCTGTCAAGGAGCCCCCGTGACCGGTCTAGAAGGTCAGCACCGGTTTCACCGTGGCACCCGAGACCATGTCCGCGACGGCCGTCTGGATCTCCTCGAACGGGTAGTGACGGACCAACCGGTCCAGCGGCATCCGGCCGTCGGCGACCAGTCGCGCCAGCGCCGGGATGAGCGTGCGGGTCTCGGCGTCGCCGAGGGTCAGCCCCGTCACCCGCTTGCCGGGCAGCATCGCGTTCACGTCGATCCCCACCTCGGTGCCGAACGGCGGCGCACCGACGATGACCGCGGTGCCTCGGGCACGCAGGGCGTCGACGCCCTGGCGGAGTACGCCGGTGTTGCCGGTCGTCTCGACGACGCCGTCCGCGCCGCCGCCCGTCAGGTCCGTCAGCGCCGAGGTCAGGTCGTCGACCTGGCCGGCGTCGATGACGTCGGTCGCCCCCAGCTCGCGGGCCAGGTCGAGCCGCTCGGCCACCCGGTCCACCGCGATGATGCGGGTGGCCGGGGTGAGACGTGCGGCCATCACCGCCGACAGGCCGACGGCACCCGCGCCGAGGACCACCACCGAGGACCCTGGGCGCGGCGCGAGCACGTTCCATACCGCACCGACCCCGGTCTGCACTCCACACCCGAGCGGCGCGAGCAGGGTCAGGTCGGCCTCCGGGTCAAGGCGTACGGCGCTGCGCTCGTCGACGACGGCGAGGCGGGAGAAGGACGACTGGCCGAAGAAGTGGCCACCGATCGGCTCTCCCTTCCTCCGCACCGGGGAGACCCCGTCCATGCGGGCGCCGCCGATGAGGTTGGCGGGAAGCCAGATGTCGCAGTAGGCCGGATGGCCGTCGCGGCACTGGGCGCAGCTTCCGCAGGAGCTGAACGACAGCAGCACCTGGTCGCCGGGTACGAGGCTGCGTACCCCGGATCCGACCTCCTCGACCACACCGGCGCCCTCGTGCCCGAGCACACCCGGGAGCGGGAACGGGAGTCCGCCGCTCGCCACGCCGAGGTCGGTGTGGCAGAGCCCGGCGGCGACCATCCGCACCAGGATCTCGTCGGGACGGAGCGCGTCTAGCTCGACGTCTCCGATGGTGAACGGGGCGCCGGCGGACTCGACCACCGCCGCCTGGGTCGTGGTGCTCACGACTCCTCCTGAGGGGTCGGCGGAAGGGAGATGACGACGGATCGGACCTTCGTGTACGCCTCGAGCGCCTCCGGGCCGTACTCGCGGCCGAAACCGGACTGCTTGACACCGCCGAACGGCACCGCGGGGTCGAGCATCGCCCAGTCGTTGACCCAGACGATGCCGGCCTCGAGCCTGCCCGCGACCCGGTGCGCACGGGTGAGGTCGCCGGTGTGCAGCCCGGCCGCCAGCCCGTACGCCGTGGAGTTGGCGAGCGCCACGGCCTCGTCCTCGTCCGCGAAGGACTGGACCGTGAGGACAGGCCCGAAGACCTCCTCGTTGACGACGCGTGAGTCCGCCGGCAGCCCGGTGATCACCGTCGGCGCGTAGTAGAACCCGTCGGCGAGGTCTTCTCCGAGCTCCGGACGCACGCCGCCGGTGACGATCTGGCCGCCCTCCTGGCGGGCCAGGGCGACGTACTCCTCGACCTTCTTCCGGTGCTGGTCGCCGGCCATCGGGCCGATGACAGTCGCTGGGTCGCGCGGATCGCCGAGGGGTACGCCCGGGACGGCGTGCCGGAGGATGTCGACCACCGTGTCGTGGATCTCCGCGGCGACGAGCAGCCGCGGTCCGGCCATGCAGAACTGACCGGTGTTGAAGACGAAGGCCTTGATCACGGCGCCCACGGCGATCTCGATGTCGGCGTCGGCGAAGACCAGGTGCGCACCGTTGCCGCCGAGCTCCATGGTGACCGGCTTCAGGTGCTCGCCCGCGACGCTCGCGGCCCGGCGGCCCACGGCCGTCGACCCGGTGAACGCGATCTTGTCGACGCCGGAGTGACGCAGCAAGGCGTCGCCGGCCTCCGGACCGGTCCCGGTCACGACGTTGAGTACGCCCTCAGGCACCCCGGCATCGGCAAGGAGCCGCGCCATGAACAGCGCACTGAGCGGGGTGTCGTCGGCCGGCTTGTGCACGACGGTGTTGCCGGCCGCCAGGGCGGCCGCGATCTTGCTGCTGGACAGGACCAGCGGGAAGTTGAACGGGGTGATGGCACCGACCACGCCCAGGGGCTCGCGTCGGGTGTAGGCGAGGGCAGCGATGGGTGTGTCCCGCACGGACCCATCGAGGGTCTGCGCCAGCGCGGAGCAGTACTCGTACTGCTGGGCCGCGGTCTCGACGTCGACGTGTCGGGCCAGGGTCACGGGCTTCCCGACGTCTCGGCTCTCGATCTCGACCAGCTCGTCGGCCCGCTCGCGGATCAGGTCCGCGACACGGTGCAGGATGCGGGCGCGGTCGCGGCCGCTCATCCGTGGCCACGGCCCGGTGTCGAAGGCCTCCCGGGCGGCGGCCACCGCGGCAGCGACGTCGGCGGCATCGCCCGCAGGCACGCTCGTCAGCACCTTGCCGGTGCTGGGATCGGTGACGTCCATCCGGCGGCCGCTCACCGAGTCGGTCGGCCGGCCGTTGATGAAGAGCTGCTGGTCCTCGTACTTGGCGGGCATGTCAGAGCCCCTTGCCGCGGTGCGTCCCGACCGCCGGCCGAGGGTCGTAGCCGGGTCTGGGACGGCCGGTGGGGGTGCTGGCGAGGATCCGGCCCATCTGCGTCCGTGGGCCGGCCGGGCATCTGCCGGCGGGGGTGAGGGTCATTGCGGGCTCCATTCAGGATTCCTGTTTATCAGGATTCCTGTCAATGCTGCGTGATGCCCGCCACCCCGTCAATAGATGCGATGGTCAAAACCCTGGCCCGCCCGGACTCGGACCCGGACTCAGGCGAGACCGAGCAGGCGGATCGCGTTCTCCTTCAGCAGCAGCGGCCGAACCTCGTCCTTGATCTCGAGCTTCTCGAGGTCGCTGAACCAGCGGTCGGGCGTGATCACCGGGAAGTCGGAGCCGAACAGCACCTTCCGGCGCAGCGGCCCGTTGAGCTGCTTGACCAGCTGCGGCGGGAAGTACTTCGGCGACCAGCCGGACAGGTCGATGTGCACGTTGGCCTTGTGGGTCGCGATCGAGATCTGTACGTCGACCCAGGGGACGGCGGGGTGCGCCATCACGATCTGGAGGTCCGGGAAGTCGGCGGCGACGTCATCGAGGAGCAGCGGGTCGGAGTAGCGCAGCCGGATGCCGCGTCCGCCGGGGAGGCCGGCGCCGATCCCGGTCTGGCCGGTGTGGAAGAGCGCGACCACACCGAGTTCCTCCAGCGTCGCCCACAGCGGACGGAAGCCGGGGTCGGCCGGCGAGAAGGCCTGCAGGCCGGGATGGAACTTGAAGCCGCGTACGCCGTAGTCCTCAGCGAGACGACGGGCCTGCTTCACGGCGACCTCGCCCTTGCGGGGGTCGACGGAGCCGAACGGGATCAGTACGTCGGCGTGCTCGGTCGCGCGCTCGGCGATCTCCTCGCTCGACAGCGGCGGATGGTCGAGCCCGGTCGAGGCGTCGACGGTGAAGATCACCGCTGCCATCTCGCGCTCGCGGTAGTAGGCGGCGAGGTCGTCGACGGTCGGAGTGCGCGGGTGGTCGCCGCGGAAGTAGGCCGCCGAGGCGTCCATCAGCTCCTGGTCGAGCGAGAAGTGACCGTGATGGTCGGCCTCGACGTGGGTGTGCATGTCGAGGGCTCGGATCGAGGCGGTGTCGATGCGGGGCTGGTAGCGGGTCATCGGGTGGTTCCTTCCGGGGTGCCGTACAGCTCGCGGACCCGGGACTTCAGCAGCTTCCCGGAGGCGTTGTGCGGGATCTCGTCGACGAAGACGACGGCCTTGGGGATCTTGTAGCGGGCGAGCCGTCCGTCGAGGTGTTTCAGCAGGTCGGACTCGGTGAGGGCGGAGTCGGGGCGGCGTACGACGACGGCGCGGCCGACCTCGCCCCAGCGCTCGTCGGGGACGCCGATGACGGCGGCCTCGGCGACGCCGGGATGGGTGTAGACCGCCTGCTCGACCTCTGCCGGATAGACGTTCTCGCCGCCACTGATGTACATGTCCTTCACCCGGTCGACCACATAGAGGAAGCCGTCGTCGTCGAGCATCGCGACATCACCCGTACGCAGCCAGGGCCCGTCGAAGGCAGCCTCCGTCGCCGCTTCGTCGTGCCAGTAGCCGGGAGTCACGTTGGGACCACTGACGTGCACCTCACCGGCCTGGCCGGGAGCCGCCTCCTCGTTGCCGGGCGCCACGACGCGTACGTCGGTGAAGAAGCAGGGGGTGCCGGCCGAGCCGAGCTTGTCGAGGCCGTCGCCGGCGCGCAGCATGGTCGTCCCAGGAGAGGCCTCGGTCAGGCCGTAGCCCTGGATGATGTGCAGCCCGCGGCTCTGCCAGGTGTCGAGGAGCGTGCGCGGGATCGGCGCACCACCGCTCAGGGCCGAGCGGAGACTGTCGAGGTCGGCGGTCGCCCAGGTCGGCTCCTGGGCGAGCGCCTGGTACATCGAGGTGACGCCGAAGAGCAGGGTGACCCGCTCCCGCTCGATGGTGGCGATCGCGGCGGCCGGGTCGAAGCGGGCCGCGATGAGGGAGGTGCCGCCCTTGAGGAAGGTCGGGAGCAGCACCTGGTTGAGCGCGGCGGTGTGGAACAGCGGGGCGGTGACCAGGGCGATCTCATCGGAGCGGACGTCGACGTCCACGAGCAGGTTGAACGCGTTCCAGGCGATGTTTCCGTGCGTCAACATCACGCCCTTGGGGCGGCCGCTGGTGCCGGAGGTGTACTGGATCATGAAGACGTCGTCCAGCCCGACCTCGACGTCGATCCGCTCCTTCGACGGAACGGCGAGCGCGTCGAGCCCGTGACCGCCACCGGCGGTGAACCGATGGCTCGGCAGCCCGAGGGCCGCGACCGCCTCGGAGGAGACCGCCTCGTCGAAGTCGTCGGCGTGGATGATCAGCGCCGGCTCGGCGTCGGTGAGGATCCAGGCCAGCTCGGGCGGCGCCAGCCGGGTGTTGAGCGGCAGGAAGACCGCCCCAAGCCGCGCGGTGGCGAAGAGCGTGACCGCGAGCTCGACCGAGTTCAGGCCGAGGAAGGCGACCCGGTCGCCTGCCGCGACACCGCGGGCGCGGAGCCCGTGGGCGACCGCCTCGACGAGGCGGTCCACCTCGGCGTACGTCACCACCGCGTCGTCCTGCACGAACGCCCGCGCGCCAGGGGTCATCCGGGCCCGCCGGGCGGGCCACGATCCGATGCCGCTGTCCAACATGTCGATCCTCGTTCGTCTCGTGGGCTCAGCCGAGCCCGAGGTCGGTCTTGATCTCCAGCAGTCGCCGCAGCGCCTGGTCACGGCGCCCGACGAGGTCCTCGGCAGAGGTGCCGTCGAGCTCCTCGTCGACCCCGTCGACCAGCTTCTCGACCAGCCCCGCGGTGAGCTCCGGGTGACCGAGGTCGTCCCACCATTCGACCATCGGCGGGCCGAGATGCTCGAGCACGTGCCCGAGCCCGCCCGGGCCACCGGAGAGGTGCTGGGTCGCGAAGGGGCCGAGCAGTGACCAGCGCAGCCCGGGGCCGTCGGCGATCGCGGTATCGATGTCGGCGACCGAGACGATGCCCTGGTCGACGAGGTGGTAGGCCTCGCGCCACAGCGCCGCCTGGAGCCGGTTGGCCACGTGCCCGGGCACCTCGCGGCGGATGTGGATGGGGCGCTTCCCCAGGTGGCGCATCGTTTCCAGGGCCGCCTCGACGGCCTCCGCCGACGTCGCCGATCCGCCCACGACCTCGACCAGCGGCACCAGGTGCGGCGGGTTGAACGGGTGCGCCACGAGCACCCGCTCCGGATGATGCGTGCAGGCGTCCTGGAACGTGCTCGGCATCAGTCCCGAGGAGCTGCTGGTCAGCAGTACGTCGCCCGCGGCTGCCGCGTCGAGCGCGGCGAAGATCTCGCGCTTGACCTCCAGCCGCTCGGGTCCGCTCTCGAGCACCAGGTCGGCGGCCGCGCCGACCTCCTCGAGACCGCCCGCGAACCGCAAGGCCCCCTCCGGGATCTGCGCCCGCAGCCGTTCTTCGGCACCTTCGGCCGGGTCCCAGGCGACGACGTCGAGCCCGTGCTCGAGCCCGAGCACCACCCAGCTGACCCCGATCGCGCCGGTGCCGACGACCCCGAGCGTACGAACGTTCTCTCCGCTCCTCATGCGGTCCTCCTGCTCAGCGCGCCCGAGGTCGCCAGCGCGACGAACGGGTCCAGGGACGCCGGGTCGGCGAGCGCGTCCCGGCTGGCGACGTCCTCAGGACGTACGCCCTGCAGGATGCGTTTGGCCGGCAGCTCGAGCTTCTTGCCGGTGAGGTTGCGCGGCACCGCGGGCACCTCGATCACCTGGTCGGGGATGTGCCGCGGGGAGAGCGCCGACCGCAGCGCGCGGACCAGTCGGGCCCGGAGCGGGTCGTCGAGCCGGGTGCCCTCGTCGGTGACCACGAAGAGCAGCAGCTCGCCGTTGCCTCCGTCGGGGTCCTCGAGGTGGACGACCAGCGAGTCGGCGACCCCGTCCACCTCCTCGGCGACGCGGTAGAACTCGGCGGTGCCGAGGCGTACGCCGCCCCGGTTGAGGGTCGCGTCGGAGCGGCCGGCGACGTGGCAGCTGCCGTTGCCGTGGAAGAGGATCCAGTCGCCGTGACGCCACACGCCGGGATAGTGGTCGAAGTAGGCCGCGCGGTAGCGGCTGCCGTCCTCGTCGCCCCAGAAGCCGACCGGCATCGAGGGCATCGGCGAGGTGATGACGAGCTCGCCGAGCACGCCGGTGACCGGGCGGCCGGACTCGTCGTAGGCGTGGGCGTCGACACCGAGGCAGCGTCCGGAGATCTCGCCGGCGTAGACCGGGAGCAGCGGGTTGTTCTGCACGATGCCGGAGCAGACGTCGGTGCCGCCGCTGCCGACGTTGATCTGGGCGCCCGGGAGCTGGTCCCGCAGCCAGGCGTAGCCCTCGGGCGGGAGCGGCGCCCCTGCCGACCCGAGGACGCGAACCCGCAGGTCACCGAGGTCCTTGAGCTCGACGCCATCCTTGCGACAGGCCATCACGAACCCCGGGCTGGCACCCATCACCGTTGCCCCCGTCGACGCTGCGAGCCGCCACTGCCAGGTCAGGTCGGGGTGCATCGGGTTGCCGTCGACCATGACGATCGAGGAGCGGACCAGGAGCGAAGAGACCAGGGCGTTCCACATCATCCAGGCGGTGGTGGAGAACCAGAGCATCCGGTCCTCGGGCCCCATGTCCCACGAGAGCGCGTGGTTCTTGAGGTGCTCGAGCAGGATGCCGCCGTGGCCGTGGACGATGGCCTTCGGCCGGCCGGTCGTGCCGGAGGAGAAGAGGACGACCAGCGGGTGGTCGAAGGGCACCGGCTCGAAGGCGAGCTCGGCACCCTCTTCCGCGCCGAGCAGGGAGGTCCAGGAGAGCGCGTCCTCGATGCGGTGCGGGCCGTACTCGACATCGACCACGTGTCGCACCGACGGCAGCTCGGCCCGGATCTCGGCCACCTGGGCACTCCGGTCAATGTCCTTGGCCCCGTAGCGGTAGCCGCCGGCGACCAGCAGCACGACCGGCTCGATCTGGACGAAACGGTCGATCACGCTGCGCGGCCCGAACTCGCTGGCGCAGCTCGCCCAGGTCGCGCCCAGGCTGGCGGTGGCGAGATAGGCGACCAGGGCCTCGGGGATGTTGGGCAGGTAACCGGCGACGCGGTCGCCGCGGCGTACGCCCAGCTTCTCCAGCACCGCCCGCGCCCGGGCCACCTGGTCGCGCAGGTCGCCGAAGGTCAGCTCGACATCGTCACGCGTCTGCGAGCGGCCGAGCACCGCGACCCGGTCGACGTCCTCGTCGGCGCCGAGCGCGTGCTCGGCATAGTTGAGCAGCGCTCCAGGAAACCAGCGCGCCCCGGGCATCTCCCGGGAGGCGAGAACGGAGTCGTACGGAGCGTGCGCCCGCACCCCGAAGAACTCCCACACCGCCGACCAGAAGCCGTCGAGGTCGGTCACCGACCAGCGCCACAGCTCCTCGTGAGTGGTCATCGTCAGGTCGCGCTCGCGGGCGAGCCAGGCCAGGAACTCACCGACGCGAGAGGTGGAGAGCACGTCCGCCGGCGGCGTCCAGACGATGTCGCCCTGCTCGATCTGTTGCTGGGTCGCGCTCACTGGTCCGTCACCTTCTTGGCCCTGCCGTCGAGGAAGTCCTGCATCCGCCCCTTCGCGTCGTTGGTCCCCTGCGCGATCGCGGCCATCAGCGACTCCATCAGGAAGCCGTCGCGAGGGTTGGCCTCGGCGATGCGCGGCAGCGCCTGCACGACGGCGAAGTTGGTCTGCGGCGCGTTCTGCGCGATCCGGCCGGCCAGCTGGAGGGCGGTCTTGCGGCCGGTGCCGTCGGCCACGGCGTACTGGCTCAGGCCGAGTCCCAGCCCCTCCTGCGCGTCGTAACGACGGCCGGTCAGCATCATGTCGGCCATCCGGGAGACCCCGATGAGCCGCGGGACGCGCACCGACGCGCCGCCGCCGACGAAGAGCCCGCGCTGCCCCTCAGGCAGGGCGTAGAAGGTGGACTCCTCCGCGACCCGGATGTGCGCAGCGGCGGCGAGCTCCAGCCCGCCTCCGACCACGGCGCCCTTCAGCGCCGCCACGACCGGGACCGGCCCGAACTCGATCTTCTCGAAGACCCGGTGCCACATCCGCGAGTGGCTGACCCCGGCGAGGGTGTCGCGCTCGGTCATCTCGGAGAGGTCGAGCCCGGCGCAGAAGTGCTCGCCGTCCGCGTCGATGACGACGGCGCGTACGTCCGGCTCGAGGCCATCGAAGAACCGCTCGATCCCGAGCACCGCCTCGTCGCTGAGCGCGTTCCGCTTCGCGGGCCGGGCGAGCGTCAGCACCGCGATGTCGTCGACGCGCTCTGCCCGCAGGGCATCGGGCAGGGGGGTTCCGAGCATGATGAACTCCTCGTGATTGACAGGAATCCTGATAATCTCAGAAGTAGGCGCCTCCCGCAAGCGAAGCGATGCTTGAATGACCGCATGACCGACGCACCCCTGCTGCTCTACGTCGTCAAGCAGCTCGAGCTCGCGACCCGAGCCCGCCTCGACGCCGTCCTGAAGGAATCAGGGGTCACGGCCCTGCAGTACACCGCCCTCTCGGTGCTCGAGCGCCGCCCCACGATGAGTGCCGCCGACCTGGCCCGCGCCTCGTTCGTACGCGCCCAGTCCGCCGCCGATCTCATCGGCGCCCTCGAGCGCCGTGGTCTCATCGAGCGCCGCATCGACCCCGACAACCGGCGCCGCATGCTGATCAGCCTCACCACCGACGGCCGCGCCTTCCTCGACGCGTACGACCCGCGCGTCGAAGAGCTCGAGGAGCAGATGCTGGCCGAGATCGGGCCCGAGGACAGAGAGTCGTTCCGTACATTCCTCGACACCGCGCGCCGGGCGCTTTCCTAGTCAACGGTCACCATCCCGCCCGAGGCAAAATTAGGTTAGCCTCACCTCATGAGACCCCACCTCGTCGCCGTCACGGCCGCCGCCCTGGCTCTGGCGCTGTCCGCCTGCTCCTCCGACATCGCCGACGGCGACGGCGCGAAACCGGCATCGGGTGCGTCCTCGGTTCCCGACGGTCCGTGGAGCTTCACCGACGGCTCGGGTGAGGTCGTGAAGCTCGACGAGGCACCGACCCGGATCATCGCGCACGCTCCGGCGGCCGCCGCGCTGATCTCCTACGGCATCCGCCCCGTCGGCATCTACGGCGACGAGTCGGTCGAGACCGATCCCAACCTGGAGGGCGTCGACCTGACCGACATCGAGATCCTCGGTGAGGAGTGGGGCTCGATCGACGTCGCCAAGGCGTCCACGCTGACCCCGGACCTGATCGTCGCCGACTGGTGGCCGGCGGAGAAGGCACACTCGGGGCTGGAGAACGGCACCAAGGCGAAGAGCAAGAAACTCGCCGAGCTGGCACCGGTCGTCGGCCCGTCCCAGGGTGGCTCGATCCTCAACCTCGCCGAGGGCTACGAGGATCTCGCCGAGAGCCTTGGCGCCGACGTCGAGAGCTCCCAGGGAGCCAAGGACAAGGCGGCCTTCGAGAAAGCGCGCGACGGCTTCATCGCGGAGATGAAGGACAAGGACCTGACCGCGCTCGCGGTCTCCCCCGCCGACGACCTGCTCTACGCCGCCAACCCCGAGTACGCCCCGGAGCTGCTGGACTTCACCGAGTGGGGCCTGCAGGTGGTCGCGCCGGACTCGCCGGACCCGGACTTCCCCTACTGGGAGAACCTGAGCTGGGAGAACGCCGACAAGTACCAGCCCGACGTCCTGCTGATCGACAGCCGCACCTTCGTGGACGCCACGAAGACGGCCGAGGGCCAGCCGACCTGGACGTCGATCCGCGCGGCCGAGGCCGGCCAGGTCATCGAGTGGCCCGCCTTCTGGCTGCACACCTACGCCGACTACGCCGAGGCCCTGACCAAGCTGACCGCCGATCTGGCCGACATCGACGACACCATCGGCGACTGACTCCGGCAGTGACCACCTCTGTCGCCACGGCGACACCCGCACCGGCACGACGGCGAGCCTCCGGGCTCGCCGTCGGCCTGCTGCTGCTCGTCGCGCTCGTGCCCGTCCTCGCCTTCCTCAGCGTGACCCTCGGGTCGCGCGACATCGCACTGAGCCAGGTCCTCGACGCCTTCCGCCACTTCAGCAGCTCCTCGTCGGTCGAGGACACCGTGACCGTACGTCTGCGGGTCCCCCGGACCGTGCTCGGACTCCTCGCGGGCGCGGCTCTCGGGCTCGCCGGCACCCTGCTGCAGGGCCTGACCCGCAACGCCATCGCCGACCCGGGGATCATGGGCGTCAATGCCGGCGCGGCATTCGCAGTGGTCGGCTCGATCACCCTGCTCGGCGTCGGCTCGCTCGGGTTCCACGTCGTCGCGGCGTTCGCGGGGGCGCTCGCGGCGACCGTGCTCGTCTACTCGGTGGGCTCGCTCGGGCGCGACGGCGCGACGCCGGTGAAGATGGCCCTCGCCGGGGCCGCGATCACCGCCGGGCTGACCGCGGTGACGACCGGGCTGCTGCTCACCGACCTAGACGCCCAGCAGCAGTACCGCTTCTGGCAGGTCGGCTCGCTGGCCGGCCGCTATGCCCCGATCGTGACGGGCGTGGCTCCATTCCTGCTGGTCGGCATCGTCCTGGCGCTGCTCTGCGGCCGCTGGCTCAACGCGCTGGCCCTGGGCGACGACGCCGCTCGCGGGCTGGGCGTCTCCCTGACGCGTACGCGCATCCTGTCGTTCCTGGTGGTCGGGCTGCTCTGCGGCGCCGCGACCGCGGCGTGCGGTCCCATCGTCTTCGTCGGTCTGGTGGTGCCCCACGTGGCGCGCTTCCTGTGCGGTCCCGACTATCGCTGGGTCCTGCCCTACTCGATGGTGCTGGGCTCCCTGCTGCTGCTCGGCGCCGACATCCTCGGTCGCGTCCTGGGCGGCACCGGGGAGCTCCAGGTCGGCGTGGTCCTCGGCATCATCGGCGCACCGTTCTTCGTGCTCCTCGTCCGCTACGCCCGGCTGGCGGACCTATGAGCGTCATGCCCCAGACCGTCACAGCCCAGACCGTGACGGCCCTGCGGCGCACGCGGCGCAGCCGTCGGGTGCGCGCGGGCGTCGTACCCGTCGTCCTGCTCGTCGTCGCCGCCGTCCTGGCCCTGCTCACGCTCTGCTTCGGCTCGGTCCAGCTCAGCCTCGACCAGGTCCTGGCCTCGCTGCTGCATCTGCGCGACCACGCCGCGGTCGACTTCATCGTGCGCGACCTGACCGGACCGCAGGTCAAGGCGGCCGTGTGCGTCGGGCTGGCACTCGGCGCGGCCGGCACGATCTTCCAGCAGCTGCTGCGCAACCCGCTGGCCTCGCCCGACTTCGTCGGCATCTCCGCAGGCGCGAGCGTCACCGCCGTCGCGGGTATCGCGGTGCCCGCCCTCGGCGGGGTGAGCATTCCGCTGCTGGCCTTCGGCGGCGGCCTGGTCACGGCCGCCGTGATGTACGTCCTGGCCTGGCGCGACGGCATCACCGGCTATCGCTTCGTGCTGATCGGGATCGGCACCGCGGCGTTCTGCACCGGGGTCACCGGCTACCTCCTCACCCGCACCTCGCTCACCGAGGCCAGGGCTGCGCTGCACTGGCTGACCGGATCGATCGGGCAGGCCGGCGACGCGGAGAACAACGCGCTGCTGGTCGCCATCATCGTGCTCGTCCCGCTGGTGCCGCTGCTCCAGCGGCTGCTCCGCGCCGTGGAGCTGGGCGACGACACCGCCCGCGGTCTGGGCGTACGCATCGAGGCGACCCGGCTCGCGCTGATCGCGACCGGCGTCCTGCTGACCTCGTTGGCCACCGCGGTCGCCGGGCCGATCGCGTTCGTCGCCCTCGTGGCCGGACCGATCGCCGACCGGATGCTCGGCAGCGCCCGCGGCGGCATTGTCGCCGCCGGCGCAGTCGGGGCGATCGTGTGCCTGATCGCGGACTACGTCGCCATGAACCTGCTGCCGGTCGAGGTCCCGACCGGTGTCGTCACCGGCGCCGTCGGCGCGCCGTACCTGCTGTGGCTCATCGCCACCACCAACCGGAGAGGGATGGGCGGATGACCCAGCCGGAGACAACTCAGCCGGAAACGACCCTGGCGCCGCGGCTCGCGGCGCGCGAGCTGACGCTGGGCTACGACGACCGGGTGGTCGTCGACCGGCTCGATCTGGACGTCCTCGACAGGCGGGTGACCGCGATCGTCGGCGCCAACGCCTGCGGCAAGTCGACGCTGATGCGGGGCCTCGCCCGGCTGCTGCGTCCATCCGCCGGCGAGGTGCTGCTCGACGGGATCCCGATCCTCGACCGCGGTTCCCGCGAGGTCGCACGGGTCCTCGGACTGCTCCCCCAGACCCCCGTCGCTCCGGATGGCATCACCGTCGGCGATCTGGTCTCGCGCGGACGCCACCCGCACCAGGGCTGGTTCCGCCACTGGAGCGCGCGCGACGAGGAGGCGGTCGCCGAGGCGCTCGCCGCCACCGACACCGGCGAGCTCGTCGACCGCCCGCTGCGCGCACTGTCCGGGGGCCAGCGCCAGCGGGTCTGGATCGCGATGGCGCTCGCCCAGCAGACCGATCTATTGCTGCTCGACGAGCCGACGACCTACCTCGACATCAGTCATCAGGTCGATCTGCTCCGCCTGCTGCGTACGCTCAACCGGGAGACCGGGCGGACCATCGTCACGGTGCTGCACGACCTCAACCTGGCCTGCCGCTACAGCGATCACCTCGTGGTCATGACCGACGGCCGGATCCTCGCCGAGGGCCCGCCGGCCGAGGTCGTCACCGCGGAGGTCGTCGAGAAGGCGTTCGGGCTGCCGTGCGTCGTCGTGCCCGACCCGGTCGCCGGTACGCCGATGGTGGTCCCGGCGGGCGACTGAACCGCCGACCCCGCCGGAGGAGACCCGGTTGAACATGGCCACGCCGGCCACGATGAGGGCCAGCGCGACGGCGAGGCCGACACCGATGCGCTCACCGAAGATCGGGACCGCGACAACGGCGGTCAGCACCGGGCTCACCGCGCCGCCCACGGAGGCCCGGCCGCTACCGAGCGCCTTGACGGAGAAGGCGTAGCAGAGCGTCGACATCAGACCGGTCCCGATGCCCTGGAGCAGGGTGAGGAGCAGCACGTCGTCGAGCTCGGCGGTGCCGGCGAGCAGGTGCGACGGCATCGCGCCGAACGAGGTCAGGACGAGCGCGGTCAGGCTCGAGACGGTGCAGACGGTCAACACCATCTGCAGGAGCGTCAGGCTCGTACGCTGCAGGCCCGTCGTGAACACCGCCCAGGCGAACCCTCCGACGAGCAGCAGCCCGACCCCGACAAGTGAGGCGCCGCCGCCGACCAGGAGCCCACTCACTGCCACACCTGCGGTGATGAGTCCCAGCGCGACCACCCGCCGCGGCGACATCGAAGCCCGGCCCCGCGCCAGCGCGAGCAGCGTGACGAAGAGCGGCACCGTGCCCGGGACCAGCATCCCGGTGAGCGCGGCACTGGTCAGCTGGGCGCCGAACGCGAACACGAGGAAGTGCGGGAGCCCACCCACGAGCAGCAGCGCGAGGACGTACGGCCGCTCGCGGCGTACGGCCCTGAACGTGCTCGGCAGCAGCGGGGCCAGCAGGGAGCTGCAGCAGAACGGCCGCCTGACCAACCAGGAGCTCGCCGACCGCGTCGGCCTCTCCCCCTCGCCATGTCTGCGCCGCGTACGAGCCCTGGAGGAGGCCGGCGTGATCAGCGGCTACCGCGCCGTCGTCGACCCGCACACGGTCGGCATGAACATCACCGCGTTCGTACGCATCAAGATGGCCACCCACACGACCGCCGCGGTCGAGACCGTCGAGGAGCACCTCCGCGACATCCCCGAGGTCACCGAGGCGTACGTCCTGGCCGGCGACCACGACTACCTGCTGAAGGTCGTCACGCCGTCGTTCGAGACCTACGAGAGGTTCCTGCGCGACAACCTGCGCACCATGCCGGCGCTCGCCTCGATCGAGACCACCTTCGCCTTCGGCAACACCAAGGAGAGCTCCCCGCTCCCCCTCGGCTGACCCCTCGGCGTCAGAAACCGACTTCTCGGCGGGCCGGGGTGTCGTCGGAGAACTGCTCGAACGCACGGGCGGCGGCGTCGATCTGGGCGGCCATGCCACGCAGACCACCGCGCCCGACCGCTCGCCTGGTCTCGCTCTCGAACAACGCCCGGTCATACGCGGGGAGCATCGCCACCAGCCGCCGCCGGGCCCTGTTCGACACGGGCCGGTCTGGCTGTAGGGGCTGGACGAAGACCTCGACCACGTTGTCCATCCAGTCCAGGTCGAACTCGACAAGGTAGGGCGGCAGGACCAGCCGGACCACGGTGCCGCCCATCCGGTCCACCTGCGAGTAGGACGTCGGCACGAAGCGAGCCGCGACCGACTCGGCAACCGCCTGGGATCGGCGCTCCAGGATGTCGTTGCCAGTGGTGAACACTGCGCCTCCGCCCGAACGTGACCGGTGGTCATGTGACCACCGGTCACAGATTAGGGGCGCAGCCGCTGGACGGTCAAGGACCATGTCGGCGGCACGCTACGATGCGAGCGTCCAGCCATGAGAGACGGGTGTCGCCATTGCCTACGCCGACCTGGGAGCGTCTCCCGGAGGCCAAGCGCGATGCCGTGCGCCGGGCTGCGGAGGAAGAGTTCGGGGTCCGGGGCTACAACGCCGCCAGCCTCAACACGATCTGCCGCGAGGCCGGGATCTCCAAGGGCAGCCTGTTCCAGTACTTCCCCGACAAGTCCGACCTCTTCGTCCACCTGATCGCCCGCGCCAGCCATGACATCCGGGCGGCGATGGAGGCCGCCAGCGCCGACTTCCCGTGGATGACCGACTACTTCGGCTCGGTCAACATGCTCATGGACGCGTGGATCGACTACTTCTACGACCACCCACGCCACCGGCAGATGCTGGTCTCGGCCAACCTCGAGCACAACCCCAACGCGCTCGCCGCCGTCCGCGAGGCCGTCTATGTCGACTACCTCGAGGTCATCGGCGGCATGATCGACCTCGGGATCGCCATCGGCGCACTCCGCGAGGACACCGACCGCGATGCCCTCGTAGCCGCCATCATCATGCTGCTTCCGCACATCGCCCTCGGCCCTCACGTACGCGGCCTGGACCCGCTCCTCGGCCTCGCCGGCTCCGACCGCACCCACGCCATGTCCGTCGGTCGCCGGCTGATCCAGGTGCTGATGGGCCAGTACGTCTGTCAATCGGTCCCGAAGGAGCCGTGACGTCCGGCTCCATCGGCGAACCGGGTCGCGCCCGCGACGGTGTCGGTGGTGACGGAGACGACGCCATGGCGGTACTCCACGGCCAGGGCGTCCTGCTCGCTGAGACCCTCCTGCTCCAGCATGGAGAGCCGGTCGTGGCGCATGCAGGTCTGCGGGAAGGCGGCGACCTGGCGGGCCAGGTCCTGCGCGGCCGCGAGGGCCTGACCGGGTGGGACGACGCGGTTGGCCAACCCCATCCGCAGGGCCTCCTCCGCCCCGACGGGACGGCCGGTGAGGATCAGGTCCATGGCGTTGCTCGCGCCGATCAGCCGAGGCAGCCGGACCGTGCCACCGTCGATCAGAGGTACGCCCCAGCGCCGGCAGAAGACGCCGAAGACCGCGTCCTCCTCCATGACCCGCAGGTCGGCCCAGATCGCGAGCTCCAGGCCGCCAGCGACAGCATGGCCGGCGACGGCGGCGATGACCGGCTTGCCCAGCCGCATCCGCGTGGGCCCCATCGGTCCGTCCCCGTCGGGCTCGAACCGGTTGGGGTCGCCACCGGCGACCGCCTTCAGGTCGGCGCCGGCGCAGAAGTTGCCGCCTTCGCCGTGCAGCACCGCGACGGCGGCATCGGGATCGGCGTCGAACTCCTCGAAGGCGGCGACGAGGGCATCCGCCGTCGCCCGGTCGACGGCGTTGCGTACCTCTGGGCGGTTGATCCGGACCGTGGTGATCGGACCGTCCTTGGCGACCTCGACCGTCATGCCGGCAGCGCGCGCTCGAGGATCCCGGTCACGTCGCCGCGTGGCGACAGGGTGCCGAACGCGCCACCCCAGTCGCGCCCGAGGCGCGAGGAGCAGAACGCGTCAGCGACCGGAGCCGGTGCGTTACGGACGAGCTGCGACCCCTGGAAGACCAGGGCCATCTGCTCGACGATCCGCCGGGCGCGGAACTCGAGGTCGTCGAAGGAGGTGAACTCCTTCTTCAACCGGTCCAGCGCGGCGTCGTAGCGGGCGTCGGCACCGGAGGCGAGCTCCGCCTCGGCCACGAACGCGTCCAGGGTGTGCGGCTCCTTCGCCAGCGCTCGCAGGGCGTCGAGCGCCGCGACGTTGCCCGATCCCTCCCAGATCGAGAGGAGCGGCATCTCGCGGTAGATGCGTGCGACGTCGAAGTCCTCGATGTAGCCGTTGCCGCCCAGGCACTCCAGGGCCTCGTTGACCATGAACGGCGCCCGCTTGCACACGTAGTACTTCGTGACCGCCAGCGCGATCCGGCGCAGCGCGGCCTCGCCCTCGTCCCCGCGGATCGCCCGGTCGTTGGCGCCTGCCAGCCGCAGCATCGCCGTCGTCGCGGCCTCGGACTCGACCTGCAGGTCAGCCAGTACGTTGCGCATCGCCGGCTGCTCGATCAGCGGCTTGCCGAAGGCCGAGCGATGCCGGGCGTGGTGTGCTGCCATGCTCAGCGCGGTGCGCATGCCGGCCGAGGAGCCGATCACGCAGTCGAGGCGCGTCATGTTGACCATCTCGACGATGGTCCGCACCCCACGACCCTCCTCGCCCACGAGCCAGCCGGTCGCGGCGTCGTACTCGATCTCGGAGGAGGCGTTCGACCGGTTGCCGAGCTTGTCCTTGAGCCGCATGAAGCGCATCGCGTTGCGCTCGCCACCGGGCAGTACGCGCGGGACGAGGAAGCAGGAGACGCCGGCGGGCGTCTGGGCGAGGGTGAGGAACAGGTCGCTCATCGGGGCACTGGTGAACCACTTGTGCCCGCGCAGGACGTAGGTGCCGTCGGGCTGCTCGGTCGCGGTCGTCGTGTTCGCGCGTACGTCGGAGCCGCCCTGCTTCTCGGTCATCGACATCCCGGCGATCAGACCGCGCTTGGTCTCGGGATCGCGCAGCCCGAAGTCGTACTCCCGACTGGTCAGCAGCGGCTCGAACCGGGCAGCGAGCTCCGGGGTGGTCCGCAGCGCCGGCACCACCGCGTAGGTCATCGAGATCGGGCAACCGTGACCGGCGTCGACGTTCCAGGCGTAGAACTTCGCGGCCCGGGCGACGTGGGCACCGGGCCGGCCGTCGGCCCAGGGGGCAGCATGCAGACCGTTCTCGACCGCGACGCCCATCAGCTGGTGGTACGCCGGGACGTACTCGACCTCGTCGACGCGGTGGCCGTAGCGATCATGGGTGTGCAGACGCGGCGGCACCCGCTCGGCGAGGCGGCCCCAGTCCTGCGCCTCGGCAGTGCCGGCGAGGCGGCCCAGCTCGTCGATCTCCGGGAGGGCCCACGCGGCGCCCTCGCGCTCGAGACCCTCTCGCAGGACCGGGTCACCGGCCGTGTTGTGACCCACCAACGGCGGGACCTGGTTGCTGACCACATGGGTGGAGTGGGCCTCGTGCGTGCTCGTCATGCGCTTCCCCTTGCTGGTGGAGGGTGATCCATCACGATGTTACATAATCAGACACAACCGTGTCGACATGTGTTGCATGAGAGGATGGCCGCGTGGCTACCGTGCGCGATGAACTGGCTCCTCTCTCCGCCCGCTCCACCATCCTGAGCCTGATGCTCGGCGCGCACCCGAACCCGCTGACCCCCGCCGACCTCGCCCGCGCCGGCCAGTTCTTCGGCATCGCACCGGCGACCGTGCGGGTCGCGGCCACCCGCGCCGTCAGCGACGGCGACCTGCGCAGGACGGCGGCCGGCTACCGGCTCGGCGAGCGGCTCGTCCAGCGCCAGGCTCATCAGGACGAAGCGGTGCACACGGCGGACAAGCCGTGGGACGGCTCTTGGGAGATGGCCGTCGTCGTCACCGCCGGCCGCCCCGGCCCCGAGCGCGCCGTGCTGCGCGATGCGCTCAAGGCGCACCGGATGGCCGAGCTTCGCGAAGGGGTCTGGACCCGGCCGGCCAACCTTCAGCGTCCGCGCTTCTCGGACCCGGTGCTCCAGGCCTTCACGGCGACACCCGAGCAGGATCCAGCCGAGCTCGCCGCCTCGTTGTGGGATCTCGCCGGCTGGGCACGCGAAGGCGAGCGTCTGCTCGAGCTGCTCTCATCCACGCCCCAGCCCGCGCTCCGTCTCGCCACGGCCGCCGCGATCGTGCGCCACCTCAGCGACGACCCGCTCCTCCCCGTCGAGCTCCGCCCGGCGGACTGGCCGGCAGCGGACCTGCGAGAGACCTACCGCGCCTATCAGCGGGAGCTGAGCAAGCTCGCCGCGCTGCCTCGTTGACCGGCTCGAGACCGAATCAGTCAGGGTGTCGCTTTGTCTCTTAATAAGTGACAAAGCGACAGCGTCACCCGTATCCTTGGCACTTATTAAAGGACATACGGACATGACGGAACTTTTCACCACCCCAGACCCAGATCTCGAGGACCAGCGGGTCATCACCGAGATCCACGACACCCGCGCCTCACTCGCGGCCTTCCTCCGCGCACCCAAGCGCTGGAACGGCGTCCTGCGTCGGGCCTCGACCGCGCGCGCCATCCAGGGCTCCAACACCATTGAGGGCTATACGGTCAGCGAAGAGGACGCGGTCGCTGCCGTCGACGATGAGCCCCCACTCAGCGCGGACGAGGCGACCTGGCTGGAGATCCTCGCCTACCGGCGAGTCCTCACGTACGTCCTCAACGTGGCGACCGAGGCCGGCTTCGTCATCGACGAGGCGGTCCTTCGGTCGATGCACTTCATGCTGCTCGACCACGACCTGTCCAAGGCACCCGGCCGCTATCGCACGAAGGAGATCTTCGTCCGCGACGACAGACGCGGAGTCAACGTGTACGAAGGACCCCACGGCGACATGGTCCCTGGACTGATGCGCGAGCTCTCGCAGTCACTCGCGGCTCCGACCCTGGACGACCCGCTGGTGCGTGGGGCCATGGCGCACCTCAACCTGGTGATGATCCACCCGTTCAAGGACGGCAACGGGCGGATGGCCCGAGCGCTGCAGACGATGGTTCTGGCACAGGACCAGGTGGTGGAACCGACCTTCTCCAGCATCGAGGAGTGGCTCGGCCACAACACCCAGGACTACTACGACGTTCTCGCAGCCACCGGACGCGGCTCCTGGAACCCCAGCAGCGACGCGACCCTGTGGGTGAAGTTCAACCTCCGCGCTCACCACATGCAGGCCCAGACCATGCGGCGGCGGTTCTACGAAGCCGAGGCCCAATGGCGCAAGCTCGACGAATTCCTCGCCGATTCCAAGCTCAACGATCGCATCGGCGCAGCCCTCTTCGACGCCCTCATCGGTCTCCGCGTCACGAGGCCGTCCTATGTGAAGCTCACTGAACTGGACGAGCGGACCGCCACTCGCGACCTGGTCAACGCCGCAGAGGCCGGATTGCTCGAGGCACGGGGCGAGCGACGCGGACGACACTACGTCGCGGGCGAGCCACTGCGTCGGATCCAGGAAGAGATCCGCTCTCAGCGGGTGCCGCTCACCGACCCATACCCAACCCTCATAGGAGAGATCCGGCGGGCGCTTCCCTAAGGATCGGTTGAAGGCGTACGCGAGCGGTCGGGGCCGGCCCCTGCGCGCGTCACCGGATCGTCGACGGGTCCCGGCATCGGACCGCCGCGCAGCGGGAGCTGGGTCGCGGCGCGATGCTCGTTGTCACGCAGCCGGCCCTCGTAGTGGCTGAAGAACACCTTGGCGACCAGGTCGCGGCGGCTGCGTACGCCTGTCTTCTCGAAGACGTGCTTGAGGTGCTGCTGGACCGTGTGCGGCGAGATGACCAGCGCCTGGGCGATCTCGACCGTCGAAAGTCCCTTCAGCACCAGCTGGGTGAGCTCCTTCTCGCGGTCCGTCATCCCGTACGCAGACATCAGGAGTGTCGCGATCCGCGCGGGGTGAGCGGGCTCGACGATGACGGCCACCTGTGGGTCCGGTCGCGTCGCGAGTACGGCGCCATGCAGCACGATCCAGGTGCCCGAATCGCTGAGGACGCGCGAGGTCGCCACCTCACCCGACTCTCCCGGTGAGTCGACCGAGCGCAATGCCCGCGCCGCGACGGCGGCGACCGCGACCGGCACGGCCCCCGGGGCGGGGCGAGGGAGGTCCGCGAGCCATCGCTCGACCCCTTCGGTGGCCGAGTCGACACCGAGCGACGAGTTCAGCACGACCAGGCCCGGAGCCCCGGTGGAGTCGGGGTCGGCTGCCTCGCCCAGCAGGAGCGCGTTGCGCGCCGCCTCCGCCAGGCTGGGCGCAATCGCCTTGAGGAACGCCTTGTCGGCGGCGCCGAACGTCGGTCGGTCAGGTTCGCGGTACAGCGCCAGCGAACCCCAGACGACGCCGGCGCGGGTCCGCAACGAGACGATGATCTCCTGGTCGCCGCCGAGCTCCATGTTCGACTTCCACCGCGACGTCGACGACGGGTCGCCATCGGTGATCTCGTAGAGCGTCGAGACGCCTTGGTCCGACTTCGCGACATCGCTGAGCTTGTGTACGCCATCGGCGCGGTACTCGTTGTCGAGGAAGTCGGCCGGGAGCACCGGCAGCAGCTCGTCGAAGTGGCTGGTGATCAACAGCGACGCGGGATCCAGCGTGTAGAAGCACGGCGCCCAGTAGTGCGGGATCACGTCGGCGATCGGCTCGCGGCACTCTCGCCACAGCGCCACCAGATCGAGCCCCTGCCTGCTCAGGCGCTCGATCTTGTCCTGCGACCGCTGACGGGTGCGCTGGTTCACCTGATCGAAACTACTCCCCGCAAGGGGTCAGCTGAATGCCAGATTGCTGGTATATCGCGTGGTCAGGGTGGTGCCTAGCGTCGACATCATGGACATTCACAAGCCTCCTGTGCTGGAGCACACGGACATCATGTTCGACACGATCAGACAAGCGCCCCAGGCGCCGTCCTTCGCCATGCCCGACCAGCGGGCTCTCGAGGACCTCCTCGCGACCTTCGCCCCGGGGGTGCCGTCATGAAGCTCGCGATGTTCGGTGGCAGCGGGTTCGTCGGCGCCCCGGCGCTCGCACTGGCTGCCGAGCGCGGACACGACGTCCGGGCGCTGATGAGGTCCTCGAACCGAGACGTTCCTGCGGGCGTCGACGTCGTGGCGGGCGACGTACTCGACCCGGAGGCGGTTGCCCGCACGGTGGCCGGCTGCGACGCCGTCGTGTCGACCCTCGGCGGGTGGGGCGACAACGATTCGATCGACCTCGGCGCCCGTAACGTGCTCGCCGCCATGCGTGACGAGGGGATCACGCGGATCGTCTTCATGGAAGGCTTCAACATCCCTTTCCCCGGAGACCCACGCAACGCCGGCGCGATCTTCATCGACACGATCGTACGCCTGCGCAGCCCGAGCCACGTGCGGAGCCAGCGGCGTCTTGGACTCATGCTGCAGGCGTGCGACGACCTCGACTGGACGATGGTGCGAACCCCGATCGTCCGTGCCGGGGACAGGACCGGTCGGACCGAGGTGGGAACCCTCAGGATGGGTCCACGAAGCCACGTGACGACCGGCGATCTGGCCGAGGCGCTCCTGGACGCCGTTCAGGACGGTCGGCACCTGCGCGCGGCCCCCATGGTCCGTACGGTGTGAACACCCCCGGGGGTGTGCTCGGCGGCGTGGGGGTCAGGTCCGCTTGATGGCGGGGAACCCATAGGTCTGTCGAGGATCGCGGCGTCGGGTTCGTACATGGGGTCGGGTGCAACCGCAGGGTGTAGGTGTTCGCGCCGTTGAGCTGCTCGCCGTGGTCGTCGAGGTAGGTCATGATGTAGGCCGCTTCGTAGGGGTGGTTGCCCCAGAGCCCACCGATCGCTGCTGCGGCTCGCTCGACGATGCGCAGTTTCGGGTCGGCGATCTTGAACCGGTCGTCGTCGAGTGCTCCGACCCGAAGAAGTCGAGGTTGTAGTCGAAGGCGTGGAAGGTCAGCTTCCAGCCGTTGACCTCGGGACTGTGGCCCGAGACCAGTGCATGGTGCAGGGTGACCTTCGCCTCCTCGAGCCCCGCCGCGAGGGCGGCTTGCTCCTCCGCCTCGAGGGCCGGGTACGGCGAGGCACCAGGCTCGGTCGTACCGAGCGGGGCAAGGCTCTCCTGAAGCTGCTTGTCACGGTCCGCCGGCGGGAACTGCTGCGACCACACGCGCAGCTTCTCCAGGAACATCACTCCATCGGGAACAGCCGGGTCGGGCGTTACGAGTCCGGTCGCCTCCGCGTCGGTGTGTACCGGGACGAGAGTCGTGGCGTCCTGCAGAGCGTGCACTGCCGGGAGGTCGTCGTCGCCCGCGACCGACCAGCGCCCGACGATAGAAGCGACCGTGGTGGGGAACCGGATCAGCGTGTGCCCGTCTTGCGCGGGACCGTCCCATCCGGGCGGGACGAGGAGGAAGTCGCCCTCCGCGGTCCCGGTGGCACGGTGGCCGACGTAGGCGAAGTTGTTGGTCCAGGCATCAACGAACTGCAGCACGTAGTAGCGACCCGCGGTGTCGGGCACATGCAGCTTGACCGGTCCGACGCTGAGGTCGAGCTGCGCCATCGAGTAGACCGTGTCGTTGTTGATCGTGACGAAGGTGTCCTGCGGGCCGGCCAGCTTGCGGGCATGGCTGAAGGAGTTGAACGGAGCGGCTGGGTTCGCACCCACCCCCTCGGTGACGTAGCGGTTCACCTGGTCGAGGTTGAAGACCAACGGGAAGCCGTACAGGTAGGCGTCGGTGACCAGGGCGGGTCGATCTGGGGAATCCATGGAACCTCTCCTCGTACGCCAGAGTGATGTGCAGGGTGTGGGCCTATGCGCCGTCGAGCCCCTGATCAGCCTCGCTGCGCGGGCTACAGCGATCCTCGCCCGATCCAGGTGGACTCCGCCCCGCGATTCACGCGTTCTGGGTGACGCCGGTCCCCATATCGATGGGTACGTTGCGATGGTGCCAACGCTGCAGCGGTCGGAGGGTGGGTTGTGACTGGGCGTGCAATCTCGAGACGGTTGTTGGCGGCCACCGCACTGGTGGTTGGGGCGGCCACAATCGTGCTCGCTGTCGTGGTGGCGGTGGGCGAGTTCCCGCGCGGCGTCGGCCTGCTCGGCTGCGTATTGGTTGCCGGCGTGAGCGCCTGGTACGGCATTCTCCGGAGTCGGGCGGCGCGGGTGGTGGGACTGACTGTCGCCGTTCTCGCCATCGCCCTTGCGCTGGGCATCATCGTGGTGGGCGGAGCTCCGCTCGTCGATCTACTGGTGGTGGCGGGGCTGTTGGTGACCTTGGCGGCGGCGCGCGGCGCGCTTGCCGTGCATGTGGATCTCCCGGGCGCCCCCGCACCACATCGCCCCGTGTTGTTCTTCAACCTACGGTCCGGCGGCGGGAAGGCGGAGCGTTTCGAGCTCGCCAAGGAGGCGCGTGCGCGTGGCATCGAGCCGATCGAGCTGGGAGCCCGCGACGACCTCGAAGTGCTCGTCCGCGATGCGGTCGCGCGTGGTGCGGACGGGCTCGCGATGGCGGGCGGGGACGGCTCGCAGGCCATCGTCGCCGCGGTCGCCGCAGAGTTCGGGTTGCCCTACGCATGCGTACCCGCCGGCACCCGGAACCACTTCGCCCTTGACCTCGGCGTAGACCGCGACGATGTGGTCGGCGCGCTCGAGGCGTTCGTAGACGCTGGTGAGCGGCGGGTGGACGTCGGGGATGTCAACGGCCGCGTGTTCGTCAACAACGTCTCGCTCGGGTTGTACGCCGAGGCCGTGCAGCGCGAGGGCTACCGTGACGCCAAGATCCGCACCCTGCTCGACACCGTGCCAGAGGTTCTCGGCCCGACCGGCGACGAGGTCGCCATGCGATGGCGCGGGCCAGGAGGCCACGAGCACCGTGGAGGCGCCGCGGTGCTGGTATCGAACAACCGCTACCGACTCGGCCGTGCGGTGGGCTCAGGCACGCGTCCGCGCATCGACGACGGCCTGCTCGGCATCACCGTCGTCGGTGCCGTCTCGTGGCGCGACGACGAGGGCCATGCGTTGCAGCGGCCGTGGCGCGAGTGGTCGGCGCCGACGTTCAGGGTCGATGCCGAGCGGCCTGTCGCCGCCGGCGTCGACGGCGAGGCGCTGGTCCTGGACCCGCCTCTGGACTTCCGCATCCGGCCAGGCGTACTTCGCGTTCGCGTGGCCCGCAAGCACCCGGGCGCATCACCCTCAGCGACCCTTCCCGACGGCATCTGGGCCGGGGTTGTCGAGCTGGCGCGAATCGCGCTCGGCCGAGATCAGAGATCCGCAACGTCACAACAAGGAGGTCACCATGGACCTGATGGAAGTCACGGAACGGGCGAGGCTGCGTCGTGAGGACGCCGCGGCTCGCCTGCATGCCCTGGCCGACGCGCTCGCCCGCAACAACGAGATCGAGTTCGAACGAGAAGGACTGCGCTTCAAGGTGCACGTCCCCGACGAGGTCGACTTCAAGCTGGAGGTCGAGATCGGGGACGACGAGCGCGAACTGGAGGTCGAGCTGAAGTGGTGACAGGAGCAGGTGGCATGCCCGACTGAAGCGTCCCGCCGGCGTCAGAGCCGGTCGAGGAACTGCTGGCCGAGGCGGGCACAACCCCCGTGTGGGCGGTCTGCGCCCTGCGACGTCTCGGCAGCTACGACCGTGCCGGGTACCGATCTCTGGCGGGGCTCTCCACGCCGCTGCTGGACGCGCCGTTGAGGTGGATGTCCGACTTCGCGAACCACTCCAAGCCGTGGTTCCTCTTCGCCGGCTTCCTCGCGCTCGTCGGCGGGCGCGAGGGGCGACGTGGCGCGCTCACCGGACTCGCGGCTGTCGGCGCTGCGTCCCTGGTGGTGAACCAACCCATGAAACGCGCCTGCGTACGCGCCCGCCCCGACTGGGATGCTCTCCGGGTCCCGCAGCAGCGCCGGGTGCGGATGCCGTCCTCGGCGTCGTTTCCATCGGGCCACTCCGCGTCGGCGGCCGCTTTCGCGGTTGCGGTCGGCGACCTGCTGCCGGCGCATCGGCTGCCGTTGCGGGCCGCGGCCTCGATCGTGGCGTTCTCGCGCGTGTACACGGGCGTGCACTACCCGAGCGACGTTCTCGTCGGCGCGGCGGTGGGCGCCCTGCTCGGGCGGTTGGCGTCGCGTACGGTGCGCCGCCTGGGTGTGCCCTACACCGACTAGCGATCTACTGCAGCGCCGCGGTCAGCCTCATCACGTTGTCCAAGTACGCCGCGCCGCGGGAACGTGTCAGCCAGTCCTCGAGGAGCAACTCCTTGGAGATCGACCGGTAGTGGTCCTCGACCTTGCGCATCTCGGTGACGACCTCGGGTCCGAGAAGCATCAACGAGACCTCATAGTTCAGCCCGAACGAGCGCATGTCCATGTTGCTCGATCCCAGAACCGCGACATCGTCGTCGACGCTGAAGAACTTCGAGTGCAGGATCGCCGGAGCCGGATACAGGTAGATGCGCACCCCCGCGCGCAGCAGCGCCTCGTAGTAGGAGCACTGGGCGTGGTAGACCATGAACTGGTCTCCGGCCTCGCTCACGAACAGCTCGACCTCGACGCCCCGCTGCGCGGCCGTGGTGATGGCGTACAGCAGCGACTCGTCCGGCACGAAGTAGGGACTGGTGATCGACAGCCGGCGTTGTGCCGAGTACAGCAACAGCGTGAACACGCGCAGGTTGTTCTCCGTCGAGAAGCCCGGCCCGCTCGGGATCACCTGCGCCTCGATCTCGCCGGCCGGGGTCGGTACCGTGCCGAGCTCGTCGATCAGCTTGACCTCCGTCTCGCTGTACCAGTCGGTGCAGAAGAGCAGGTTGAGAGCGCTGACCGCCGGTCCTTCGACGCGGGCCACCAGTTCCTTCCACTCACGGCCCAGCTTGTGGTTCGCGGGCTTGTTGTATCCGGGCTCGATCAGGTTCTGCGAGCCGGCGAACGCCACCATCCCGTCGATCACCAGGATCTTGCGGTGGTTGCGCAGGTCCGGCCGGCGTTTGAACGGTGCGATCGGCAGCATCGGGTGCCACTCGATGCCGGATGCGTCCAGCCGGGCGGTGAACTCCTTGTACCCCGGGATGCCCTTGGATCCGAGGTGGTCGAAGAGCAGGCGGACCGTCACCCCGCGATCGACGGCACGCGCCAGCGCCTCGTAGAAGGGGCCGGTCACGTCGTCCCACGCGGTGATGTAGAACTCGACGTGCACCCAGGTGGTGGCCTTGTCGATCTCGGCGGTCATCGCCGCGATGGACTCGGTATAGACCGAGAAGAGGTCGACCCGGTTGCCGGGCGTCACCGGCTGCGCGCCCAGGTTGCGGCTCAGCGTTGCCACCGAACGTACGTACGCCGGTCCGGGGAAGTCGCTCTCGAGCGTGGGCACGTGCGCCGTTCGCTCCGCCACGCGCGCGTTGACCTCGGCCTGCTGTTCGTTGCGACGGCGCCCGAGCTTGGTTCGCCCCAGGACGAGGAAGATCACCCACCCGAAGAGCGGCAGGACCAGGATCAGGAGCAGCCAGGCCATGCCGCTGGACGGTCGCCGGTTCTTGGGCACCACGCCCAACGCGACGATCTTCAACGCAAGGTCGATCAGGTAGAGGGAAACGGCGATCCATGTGGCCATGCTCGGAAGTCTGGTGCCCGCCCGGCCGCGCGTCCTCACCCAACATGCGTGAAGACTGACGCTCTGGCCAGCCCAGGGCGAGTGCTCAGCAGGTTTCCTGGACGTCCGTGATGAGAGTCCGTACGTCGCTGCCAAACGTGGAGAGCGCGGTCGCGGCGGCGCTCAGAGTGGCGGCGGAAGCGCTCGCCTTGGCCGCGTCGACGCTCTCGGTGAGCGCGTCGAAGCTGGCCTGGACGGTGTCGATCTGGCTGGAGAACTCGGTCTTCGCGTCGGACTTGACGTCGGACAGATCCGACCCGATGGCGGTGAGTCCGCTCTCCAGGTCGCCCAACGCGCCCGAGGAGGACACGTCGATGTCCCGCACCTCGTCGACCGACGTCTGGAGGTCGTCGACGGAGCTGCACACAGCGGCTTGGTCCTCGCCGCACCCGGTCAGCGATGTGGCCAGCGCCAGTGTCAGAGCGGCGATGGGGATGAGCTTCATGGTGGCTCCTTCGATGGGTGCGGCCCCTGAACGATGTGGGGCCCATCATTCGCGGGGACGGGTCCGCCTTCGTCACACAGAAGACGTGAACATCGTCGACCGGGGCCTCGGTCTCCCCGGCGAGCGCGCTTCACCAGATCTGCATGATGCGGGCGGAACCGTGATGGGGGGTGAATGAGGCGTACGGACGGCGAATCGAAGGGTCGCGGTCAACTCAGAGCGAGCCGGAAGGACGGTCCGGAGTGCACTACGCCGATCGACTCCACCGCTTGGCCATCAACCAGACGGACTGGTCCGAAGACCCCACCTACGCGGCCGACGAAGCGTGGCTCGAACCCGTGCTGGATGCCCGAACTCTGGCCCTGGTCCGACTGGCCGCACTGGTTGGCGTCGGGGGTGAGGTCCCCTCCTACGGTGCCGCCGCAGATGCGGCTGTCGACGCCGGCGCGAGCGCTGCCGAGATCGTCGACGTGCTGGTCGGTGTCCTTCCGGTCATCGGTACGGCACGCGTGGTCGCAGCCGCTCCCCGGCTGGCGATGGCGCTCGGCTATGACATCGACGCGCTCGGGCAGGAGCACCCCGACTGATCGCGAGAGCAGTCGTCACCGATCGATCGGAGGATCTCTCTTGGCCACCGACACTGCCTCCGCCCTCGGAGCCGTCAGGAAACGGACTGGATGGCGACCGCGGACTCCCTGACCCCCCGCCGTCGACGATGGCTCTTCGTACGCGGGCTGCTGCGTGCGTTCGCGTCCGCGGTGCTGATGGTCGTCGGCTACTACACCCTGCCGCTGGGGAGCCTCTCGGACGTCTCGGTCGTCGCCGAGCTCTCGGTCGGGGTGGTCGTTCTGGTCGGGGTGGTGACCTGGCAGGTCCGCGCGATCGAGCGCGCGAAGTACCCGGCGATTCGGGCGACCCAGGCTCTCGCGGTGGCCACGCCGCTCTTCCTGCTCCTCTTCGCGGCCAGCTATTACATCCTCAGCGTCGATGACGCGTCGACGTTCACCGAGAACCTGAGTCGTTCCGACGCGCTGTACCTGACCGTGACGATCTTCGCGACGGTGGGATTCGGAGACATCTCGGCCCAGACCGAGAGCGCCCGCTTGTTCGTGACCGCCCAGATGCTGCTCGACCTGGTGATCCTGGGTCTGGGGCTGCAGGTGTTCCTCAGAGCCGTGAAGCGGGGCAAGGCGAACCCCGACGACCCCGACGACTGAACGCGGCCACGCATTTCACATGATGAATGTGATTCGCCCTCCGGGAACTAGCGGTGGAATGAACCAGGTTTCGCAGCCGCCACATCCGAGCGGCTGGGACAGGAGATCCCTATGAAGCACGCCTCCACCACCGCCCCGGGCGAGCTTCGGGCCCGATCGTTCACCTGGACCCTGCTGCTGGGTGTCGCCGCGCTGACGATCGCGCTGGCCGGAATGAGGTCCGTCGCCGACATCATCGGGCCGGTCTTCATGGCTGTGGTCATCACGATCACGTTGCACCCGATCCGCCTGTGGCTGGAACGGGGACGGCTTCCGGGGTGGGCGATCTCAGTGCTCATGCTGGCCGCGGCAGTCCTCCTGCTCTCGGTCTTCGCATTGGCCCTGATGGTGTCGGTCGCCCAGCTGGCCGCCCTGGTGCCCACGTACGCCGACCAGATCGCGGACGGTGTCGCGAACGCCGGGAACACCTTGCGGGACGCGGGGGTCAAGCAGGAGCAGATCGACGCCGTGGTGAACGCGTTCGACCCGGGCCAGATCATCGACGTGGCCATGTCGGTGCTCTCCGGCACCCTCGGCCTGGTCACCGATCTGTTCTTCCTGATCACGGTGCTGCTGTTCATGGCCTTCGACACCGACTCCACGCGCCGTAGCCTGAAGGGCTTGGGTGACCGGTTTCCCGACCCGGTCGCCGCACTGGACAGCTTCGCCCACGGCACCCGCAACTACATGGGTGTCTCGGCAAGCTTCGGGCTGGTCGTCGCCGTCATCGACGGGGTCGCCCTGTACCTGCTGGACGTCCCCGGAGCCTTCGTGTGGGCCGTGCTGGCATTCGTCACCAACTTCATCCCGAACGTCGGCTTCATCATCGGCGTCATCCCGCCGGCCCTCATCGCCCTGCTCGACGGCGGGCCGGGCCTGATGGTCACCGTCATCGTCGTCTACTGCGTCATCAACTTCGTGATCCAATCCATCATCCAGCCTCGTGTGGTGGGCGACTCGGTCGGTCTCTCGCCGACGTTGACGTTCCTCTCGCTGGTGTTCTGGACCTGGGTGATCGGACCGGTCGGCGCACTGCTCGCCGTCCCGTGCACTCTGCTCACCAAGGCCCTCTTGGTCGAGGCCGACCCGCGCGGCAGGTGGGCCCTGCCCCTGATCTCAGGGAAGCCGGACACAGAGCCGGGGCCGGAGCAGCCCGGCCCGGCCGAGCTTCAGCCTGAGGGAACGCCAGAATGAGATCGGCATGGACTCGAACGACGGAACTCCGTCCTCGGACAGCCAGACAGGCCCAGCCGCCGAGCCGGCCGAGGATGCAGCCCGGGCCCGCGCCGAAGCCGCCCTGGGGCGTATGCCGTTCGGGTTGCAGCGGCGCCTGGGATGGCTGCTCGACAGGCGGCCGGGACGGATGTTCCTGCGGGCGGCCGCGGGGCTCCGCCGGATCGAGGTGTTCGACCGGTCGATGACCATCGCGGCCCAGTTCTTCACCTCCGTACTCCCGGTACTCATCCTGATCGCCGCCCTGGGCTCGAACAGCGACAGGTTCACCGACGCGATCGAGATGCCGGAGCAGTCCCGGCAGGTGCTCGAGGGCGCCGTCGACAGCGGTGGTGCAGCGTTCGGCATCGTCGGAACCATCTTCGTGCTCGTCTCGGCGACCAGCCTGTCTCGCGCGCTGACCCGCGCCTTCGCTGCGATCTGGGGCCTTCCGCGCCCACCGACCAGACTGAGGTCAGCCTGGCGGTGGCTGGCCGTCGTCCTGGTCTTCGCGCTCTCCCTGGTCGTCGTCCGTGCGGCCGGCGAGCCTCTCGGCTCTCTCCCCCCTCGTGAGCTGTGGCCACGGGTGGTCTCGTTCGCCTGGGACGTCGCGGTCGCGGCGTTCATCCCCTGGGCGCTGCTCGCCGGCGCCGTTCGCGCCCGGATGCTGATGCCGGGTGCGCTGCTGTTCGCTCTCTTGATGATCACAGTTCGCCCCGCCACCCAGGCATGGCTCCCCGCGGCGCTCGAGGCAAGCGCCGACCGGTACGGATCCATCGGCGTCGCCTTCACCTACCTGACCTGGCTCTACGTCGCCTCCTTCTGCTTCCTCACGACCGCGCTGGTGGGCCAGGTGTTCGCGACCGAACCCGGATTGCTCGGTCGACGCGTCCGGCGGTGATGAGGCCCTCAGCCCCGCTGAGCCACGATCCGCCCGTCGGCGACCGCACGACGCAGCGCTGCGTAGTCCCGCTCGTTCTGGTCGGCGTAGGCCTCGGCGAACGTCGAGACCGCCCGATCGAACCGATCACCAGAGCCGAGATAGCTCGCGATGGCGACCGGGTCACCGGAGCGCGCATGAGCCCTTGCCAGCGTCGACCCACAAATCCGGGCGTAGCCGGTCATGGAAGTGGGGTCCATCGCCTCCACGATCGCCGAACCCTTGCCGTCCCACAGTTGCCGGACGATGAAGTCTCGCTCGACGCCGTCGAACCCTTTCGCCTTCACCCAGCCGAGCATCACGTCGCTCGCGGACTGCATCAGTCGCTGCCCCTCGACGACCCGCTGACCGTGGCTGGTGTACGCGCTCTTGCCGAGGAAGGGTTCCAGGACCGATGCCTGGGCCTCCTTGGCCTGGAGGAACAGCGGGTCCTGGTCGTCGTTGCCGACCAGCAGCACGATCCAGGAGCGGGTGCCGACGCTGCCCACCCCGACCACCTTGCGTGCGGCGTCGGTGAAGCGGAACCCCTCGAGGAGGTGCCGATAGTCCCCACGCAGGGTCCGGCGGTAGGTGCGCAGGAGGCCATGGAGTGTGTCTTCGACCTCCTGGACCTCCTTGTCGGGCATCAGGTCCTGGACCCTCACGATCGTCGGAGGATCGTTGATCAGACGCGGGCGTCCATCCACGATCTCCACGAGCTTGGAGAAGGCCTTGATGCTGTTCTTCGACTGGGCCTTGGCCACGTTCTTGCGGAAGCGCTTGAGGTGCTTGGCCTTGACCTGCGAGCTCATCACGGCGTCCAGCTCGTCCACGTCCAAGCGGGCGTACCACACGTCGAGCTTGCGCATCTGTGCCAGATCCTGCATCGCCTCTCGGTAGGACGATGCGGCGGCCAGGTTGACGGCCCTGCGCTCGGCATCGTCGAACTCACGATCACGCCCCGCGACCGCGAAGCTCGCCACCATTCGCTTGACGTCCCACTCGAAAGGGCCCGGCAAGGTCTCGTCGAAGTCGTTGAGGTCGAAGATCAGGCGCCGGTCCGGTGCTGCGAACGACCCGAAGTTCGACAGGTGCGCGTCGCCGCACAGCTGGACCTTCAGGTCCGTGCGCGGCGCACTCGCCAGATCTGCCGCCATCAGGTAGGCGGAACCACGGTAGAACGTGAACGGGGACGCCAGCATCCTGCCGTAGCGGAGCGGCACGAGCTCTTGCACCCGACTGGCACCTTGCTCCTCGAGGAGGCCGACAGGGTCGGCCCGGTCGGGCGCCGGCTGCCACTCGCCGTGCACCGACCGCGGGAGCTCCGCTCGCGCCCCTTGGCCCAAGGAAGCGCGCTCCGCCAGCGTGAGGTAATGGGATCTACGTGCCCGGGTCCTGATCGCGCTCATCAGTCCATGTCACCTCACACGCCCGCCATCGGCATCACGCAGCCTGTGTGACGCGTCGGCGGCTGCGTGATGCCGATGACGCGCCTAGGGCAGTTCGACGCGCCGCGACGCCTCCGTCTGGACGACGGACGAGTCAACCGCTCGACCAGCCGCGATGAGGCCGAGCCAGACCACCATCAGGGGGAACGCGGTGATGGCCAACGGAGCCTCGCCAACCACTGGCGCAGTGACCGCGTGAACGGCAAGGCTGGCGCCGAGCAGGGTCCCCGTCACCCGCGCAGCAGGTCGCAACCCACCAGAAGCGTTGACGATCCAGACGGCGGCCGCGATGTGCACGCCCAAGCGAAACGCCCACACGATGTCGTCATCCAGGCCGTTGATGCCAGCGACGTTGAGCGCGGTGTCACAGAAGATCCAGACGTATCCCGCGGCCTTCGCCCAGTCCGGCGCCGGCAGCGCGACGACAAGTGGCACAAGAGCCAGGTGGTAGACGACGCCGGAGAGGTCGCCCGCATAGGTCTGCCCGGCCCCCGTCAGGACGAACATGCCGACCCAGCCCAGGGCCGAGACCGCCGCAAATGCGCGAGCTCGCGTGGAGAGGTAGATCGATTCCATGGCGCAGGTCCCTTCGTCCGGGGCCAGACGGCGTCGGCCCTGGCGATAAATTTACACCGACTGTAAGTTTACGGCAACTAGACGCTTGTATGCTTGAACCATGGTTGAGCACGCACCCGCAAAGGCTTCGGGTCCGACTGGGCTGCGAGAGCGCAAGAAGCGGGAAACGCGCCAGCACATCTCGAACACCGCGACGGCCCTGTTCCTGGAGCATGGGTTCGACCAGGTGCGGGTGGCGGACGTGGCCGCTGCGTGCGACGTGTCGGAGAAGACGGTCTACAACTACTTCGCGAACAAGGAGTCGCTGGTGTTCGACCGCGAACCCGCGATGGCCGCGCTGATCCGCGAAGCGCTCGGCCCGGACGGCGTGGGGAAGACCCCGGTGGAAGCGATCGTCGAGGTGATCGGCAAGGAGATCGAACTCCTGTTTGCGCAGCGAGAGGGGGACGACAGCGACTTCCAGCGCGTCTCCCGCTTCCTCGACATGATCGAGGAGTCCCCTTCTCTGCGAACCGCGCAACGTGACCTCATGGACCACCTTGCACAAGTCGCTGCATCAGCCATGGCGCACCGTGCGGGACTGGACCCCTTGGACCCGGAACCTCAAGCGGCAGCCAGTGCGCTCATCGGCATCTGGTCGGTGTCGATGCGCGCCCTCCGGCGCGAGGCGTCCAACGCCGGCGGCCCGTCCGGAGCCCGCGCCGCCGTCCTGGCGGACACCCGAAGAGCTGCCCGGCTCATCGGCGCCGGACTCTCCTCGTTCGCCACGACGGCAAGGGATCAGTAGTACCAGGGGTAGGGCGACCAGTCAGGCTCGCGCTTCTCCAGGAACTGGTCGCGGCCCTCCTGGGCCTCGTCGGTCATGTACGCCAGGCGGGTGGTCTCACCGGCGAACATCTGCTGGCCGACGAGGCCGTCGTCGAGGAGGTTGAAGGCGTACTTCAGCATCCGCTGGGCCGTGGGCGACTTGCCGTTGATCTTGCGGCCCCACTCGAGCGCGACGTCCTCGAGCTCGGCGTGTGGGACGGCGCGGTTGACGGTGCCCATGCGTACGCCGTCCTCGGCCGAGTACTCCTCGGCGAGGAAGAAGATCTCGCGGGCAAACTTCTGGCCGACCTGGCGGGCAAGGTACGCGGAGCCGTAGCCGCCGTCGAAGCTCCCAACGTCGGCGTCGGTCTGCTTGAAGCGCCCGTGCTCGGCGCTCGCCAGCGTCAGGTCGCACACCACGTGGAGGGAGTGGCCACCGCCGGCGGTCCAGCCGGGGACGACGCAGATGACGACCTTGGGCATGAAGCGGATCAGTCGCTGGCACTCGAGGATGTGGAGCCGGGCGAGCTTGGCCTTGTCGATCGGGGTGGGCTCCTCCGCGCCGGTCCGGCCGGCGGCGTACGCCTCGGTCTCCTCGTACTGGTAGCCGGCCTTGCCGCGGATGCGCTGGTCGCCGCCGGTGCAGAAGGAGTGCTTGCCGTTCTTGACCGAGGGGCCGTTGCCGGTGAGGAGGACGCAGCCGACGTCGGCGGAGATCCGGGCGTGCTCCAGCACGCGGAGGAGCTCGTCGACGGTGTGCGGGCGGAAGGCGTTGAGTACGTCGGGGCGGTCGAAGGCGATGCGTACGGTGCCGTGCTCCTTGGCCCGGTGATAGGTCAGGTCGGTCAGATCCTCGAAGCCGGGGACCTCGTCCCAGCGGCTCGGGTCGAACGTGTCGGAGACTCCTTCGATGGCGCTCATGAGGGTGAGGCTATCCGGGCTCGGAATAGCCCGCGTCCCCGGCTGTTGTAGTGAGCATGACCGAACTGCAAGGTGAATATGTCCCGAGCACGGCCGACTGGGTGCGCGAGCAGGTTGCCGCGTTCGAGGCCTCCGACGGCGCCGAGGCCAACGTCCTCGAGCGCGATGGCAAGCCGATCATCCTGATCACCAACCGCGGGGCGAAGACCGGCGCGATCCGCAAGACCCCGCTGATGCGCGTCGAGCGCGACGGCCGCTACCTCGCGGTGGCGTCGCTGGGTGGCAGCGACAAGAACCCCGCCTGGGTCGCCAACTTCCGCAAGTACCCCGACATGGTGCTCCAGGACGGCGGTACCAAGAAGGCGTACGTCGCCCGCGAGCTCTCCGGTGCGGAGCGCGGCGAGTGGTGGGACTACGCCGTGAAGACGTGGCCGACGTACGGCGAATACCAGCCCAACACGTCCCGGATCTTCCCGCTCTTCCTGCTGGAGCCGGCAGGCGTTTAGCTCGCCAGTTGACGGGTGTGTAACCGGGACAGTGCCACGGCTGTCGGTTCGCGACGCTAGGGTCGTGGCCATGCCGTTCCTGCTACGCGTCGAGCTGCCTGATATCCCGGGTTCCCTCGGTCGCCTCGCCTCCGCCATCGGTGAAGCCGGTGGCGATATCGAGGCGATCGAGATCGTCGAGAAGAACAAAGTCGACGGGAGAGCTGTCGACGATGTGCTCCTCGAGACCCAACCGGGAACGATGCCGGACTCCATCGTGTCGGCGTGCAACGAGCTCGACGGCGTGCACGTCGTCTGGATCTCCCGCTACGCCGCCGGCGGCAACCTCTTCCTCGACCTCGAGGCCGTCGAGGACCTCACCGAGAACGCCCTCGAGGCGCTCGACCGGCTCGTGGACGTGCTGCCGCTGACCTTCCGTGCCGACTGGGCCATCCGCGTCCACCGCGTCAAGGGCATCAGCCGCGCCACCGACGGCTCACCCGAGAACGTCCCCTTCATCGAGCTCGACCGCCCCGAGCGGATCGAGGTCGAGGGTGAGGACGAGAACATGTTCGCCGGCGCCCGCATCGACGGCAACGAGATCGTCATCATCGGCCGCCGCGGCGGCCCCGACTTCCTCGACTCCGAGCTCGCCCGCCTCGGCCACCTCGCCTCCCTCGCCACCTCCATCGCGCGGTCCTGACGCAGTTCAGTGCCCGAGGCGCTGGCGGAGGCCGGAGGCGCGCTGGGCCCGGCGGGTGATCGCGGCGGTGACGGCGTCGGGGGTGCCGACGATGCGTACGCGCTCCTGCGCCCGGGTCACCGCGGTGTAGAAGAGCTCGCGGGTGAGCAGGGGCGAGTCGTCGGGTGGAAGCAGGACGGTGACGGACCTGGCCTGGCTGCCCTGGGACTTGTGGACCGTCATCGCGTGCAGGGTCTCGATGTCGCCGAGGCGTGAGGGCGCGTACGTCGCACCGCCGGCGATCGCGACGCGGAGGTCGCCGCCGGCGTCGGTGTAGGTGACCCCGGTGTCGCCGTTGAAGAGACCGAGGCCGTAGTCGTTGGCGGTGACGAGGACCGGCCGGCCCGGATACCACTCGTGACCCCAGCCGATGCCGAGCGGCTCACCGGTGGTCTCGGCGAGGCCGCGCTCGATCTGCCGGTTCCAGTGGGCGACTCCCCACGGCCCGTCGCGGTGGGCGCAGAGGAGGCGCGACTCGTCGAGCATCCGTACGCAGCGCTCCGCGTCGCCCGCGAGGGCAGCCTCGTGAAGAGCCGCGGCGTGAGCGACCAGGCCGCGCTCGACCTCCGCCACCCGGGCCTCGTCGGCAGGGTCGACGAGCTCGACCGCGGGGTCGCCGGACTTCAGTACGTCGAGCGCCGCATCCGCGTCGCCGACCCGCAGTGCCTCGGCGAGGGCGCCGATCGCGCCACCGAAGCGATGGGTGATGCGGAGCGCGGCGACGGCGTCGGGCGAGCGCACCGCGAGGCCGGCGACGAGGTCGGAGAGCACCGCGCCGGCCTCGACGCTCGCCAGCTGGTCGGGGTCGCCGACGAGGATCAGCCGCGCCTCCGGGCGTACGGCCTCGAGGAGCCGGGCCATCATCGTCAGCGAGACCATGCTCGTCTCGTCGACGACGATCACGTCGTGCGGAAGGCGGTTGGTGCGGTGGTGCTTGAACCGCGTCGACGAGCCGGGTCGCCAACCGAGCAGCCGGTGAAGGGTCGACGCGGTGAGACCTGCGAGGCGGGTGCGGTCGTCGGCGGTGAACTGCGGCGCCCGCTGGGCACCCTCGACCGCCTCCTGCAGCCGCGCGGCCGCCTTGCCCGTCGGAGCGGTCAGCGCGACCCGCAGCGGGGTCGAGGACTGCTCGGTGAGCAGCGCCAGCAACCCGGCGACCGTCGTGGTCTTGCCGGTGCCGGGACCGCCTGTGAGCACGGTCGTCGACTGCCGGGCGGCGGCGAGCGCGGCGGCCCGCTGCTCGGCGTAGCCCTCGCCCGGGAAGAGCCGGGCCGCGGTCGCCTCCAGCAGGGTCTCGTCGGCCACGGGTCGCGGGGCGGCCAGCCGGGCGAGCAGGTCGTCGCGTACCTGTCCCTCTTCGCGGTGATAGCGGTCCAGGTAGAGCAGGCCGTCCTCGACCTGCACCAGGGACTGCGCCGCCAGTGGGCTGTCGGCGACGGCCTCCAACCAGCCGGCAGCAGCCGGCCACGGCAGCGTCTCCTCGGTCTCCCGCAGCGTGGCCAGGTCGACGCAGACCGATCCGTGCCGGACCGCGCGGACGGCCAGCGCCACCGCCAGTCGCACCTCGTCGCGCTCCTCTCCGGCGAGCGCGGCGGCTCGGGTCGCGACATGTACGTCGGCCGCGGTCAGCACACCCTCGCGGTTGAACGACGCGAGCAGGCCGGTGGCGGACCTGGCCAGCCGTGCGTCGAAGGGGTCCTCGGACTCCCAGCGCTCGATCATGAGGCCACTCCATCCGGAAGAGTTCCGTCCAGCAGGTCGGACAGCGCGACCGCGAGGGACGCGGGCGGCTGCCAGGTGAAGACGCCGGTCGGGATGCCGTCGACGACGGGCGTGTCCGGGCCGAGCATCCCGCGCACGTAGAGGTAGAGCACGCCACCGAGATGCACCTCGGGGTCGTACCCGGGCAGGCGCCAGCGCAGGAAACGGTGCACGACCGCGGAGTAGAGCAGCGCCTGCAGCGGGTAGTGGGAGTGCAGCATCGCCTCGGCGAGCTTCGGCTGGGTGTAGTCCATCGCCTCCACGCCCAGGAAGTTGGTCTTGTAGTCGACCACCACGAACCGGCCGCTCGGCAGCCGCAGCACCACGTCCACCGAGCCGGTCAGATAGCCCCGCAGCGACTGGTCGCCCAGCGGCGGAGCCTCCAGCCGGTCGGCGTACGTCAGCATCGGGTCGTCCGCCGGGAGGTGCGCCCGTAGCAACGGGGCGAGGTCGCGCAGGCGTACGTCCGGCGCGCCGGGCGCGTGAGTGTCGCCGCCCGCCAACGGAATCTCGAAGTCGAGCTCGCGCAGCCGGTCGCGCAATGGGATCTCGGCCAGCGTCAGCCCATCTGCGAGCGGGCCGAGCGAGGTCAGGTTGAGCGGCAGGATCGCGGTCGCGAGGTCCTCGGCCGAGGCCGGCACCGGCCACCAGCGGAGCTGCTCGCGGGTCCTCGTCAGCAGCTCTTCGCCCAGGTCAGAAGCCTGAGGGTCGGTGTGCTCCAGGACCGCGTGGACCAGCGACCCGAAGCCGGCGCCCTTGGGCAGGTCGGCCATCGGCGAAAGAAGTTCCTCCTCCGCGGGAGTCTCGACGAGATCGACGTCCTCGGCGACGGGCTCGTCGTCCTTGCCCTCGACCTCCGGCTCCGAGGTCGGCGCGACGCTCTCGTCGACCCGGATGAGCCCCGAGTAGGACGTACGCCGCCACTCCGCGTCCACCTCACGGGTGAACGGCCGCGCGGCGAGCCTGCCGGGCGGCGCTTCTCGCACCGGCGGCGCTGTTGTCACCGGCACCGCTTCCTCGGCCACCGGACCGCCGTGGCGCGCGACATTGCTCAGCAGACTTGCCGCGTCCTCGTCGCTCGGCACAGCGACGTTGTCAGGAACCGCCGCTTGGCCAGGACCTCGCCCGAACAGCAGCCGGTGCAGTCCGCCGGTGGCCGTGTTGGCCGTCGGCGCCCACCACGCGACGACCTGCGACTGTGCCCGGGTCAGCGCGACGTACAGATCTCGCAGCTCCTCCCCCAGCTCCTCGGCCTGATGTCTGGCCAGATCCTGGGCCCACTGCGCGCCGGTCCGGGAGACGTCGATCGTCCGCTGCCCCGAGGCGTCGTGGAACCGGGCGACCTCCGGGTCACGCACGAAGAAGTCGTAGGCGAAGGGCAGGTAGACGATCGGGTACTGCAGGCCCTTGGACCCGTGCACCGTGACGATCTGCACCGCCGCGGCGTCCGAGTCGAGCCGCCGCGGCCGCTCGGCGGCGGCAGAACGCCGCCGCTCGTCACGGAACCAGGCGAGCAGCGCCGGCAGCCCGAGCGAGTCGCGCACCGAGATGTCGTGGAGCAGCTGCCCCAGATGACGTACGTCGGTGAGCAGCCGGTCCCCGTCGGTGCGCCGCAGCACGCGAGCGGTGAGCCCGCGCTCCTCGGCTGCCTCGATCAGGGCGGCGACGCCTCGGCCACGCAGCAGCAGCGCCCAGCCGCGCAGCGTGTCGGCGATGCGCGAGGTCAGCGCCTCGCCGCCCGCGTCGAGCTCGGTCGCGGTGTAACCGAAGAACACGCTCAGCCCGGCCGCCCGCACCAGCGGCGTCCGGTGGGGCGAGTCGAGCGCCTGCAGCAGCGCGAGCCAGTCCTCGCCGGCGGGAGTCAGGAAGACGTCACCGCCGCCGGCCATCACCGCCGGGATGCCGTGCTCCTGCAGCACGCGCTGGACGAGCAGCCCGTGGGAGCGCACCGCGACGATGACTGCGACGTCACCGGCCTTGACCGGAGCATCGCACCACGCTGCCCCGGAGCCGAGCAGCTCGGCGATGTCACCGGCGAGGTCCCGGGCGATGTGGGTGCGCGCGTCACCGGCGGTGATCATCTTGCCGCGGGTGAGCTTGAAGCCGCGGCGCGCGACCCTTCTGATCCGGAACGGTGAGGGATTCGGGGCCCCGACCAGCCGGGACCCGGAGTGATGGGCCTTCACGTCGTGGACGACGATCTCGGGAGAGCCCAGCGCCGCGCCTCGCAGGACCACCTGGAGCCGCTCGACCAGCGGGGCGTCGCTGCGCCAGTTGGTGTCGAGCGTCGCCTGCGTCTCGGCGGCTCGGGCGGCGGTCAGGTAGGTGAAGACGTCGCCACCACGGAAAGCGTAGATCGCCTGCTTCGGGTCACCGATGAGCACGAGCGTGGCGTGGCCCTCGAAGGCCCGGGAGACCACCTGCCACTGCACCGGGTCGGTGTCCTGGAACTCGTCGACCAGGACGATCCGCCACCGCTGTCGCATCCGCGCCCGCGCCGGCGCCGACGGGTCCTCGAGCGCGACCGCGAGCCGGGAGAGCAGGTCGTCGTAGGACAGGACGCCGCGCATCTGCTTGCGCCGGTCGACCTCGTCCCGCACCGCCTCGGCGAACCGCACCCGCGCGCCCGCGACCGGGTCCTCGGCCGGCGCCGGGGCAAGCACCGACTGCGGGTCCTCGACCGCGGTGCGCGCCAGGCTCAGTGCATCGTCGCGGTCGAACGGCGGTCGCTCCCGAGCCTCGCCGAACCACTTCAGATAGAGGTCGTCGACGACCTCCACGACCAGCTCGTCGAGCGACTCGACCAGCTCGGCACCGGCGTCGGTGTCCCCGGCCACCCCCAGCGAGCGCAGCACGAGCTGGCAGAACTGGTGGGTCGTCGCGATCGTCGCGCCGTCGAAGGACGCGAGCGCGTCGCGCACGCGCTCGTGGCGTACCCGGATCTCTTCGTCGGACACGTCCAGCAGCAGCTCGAGGTGGGCGTCGAGCGGGGTCGGACGCTGCCCGGCGACGGCGGCCGCGAAGGCTCGCTCCGCCTCGACCAGGTGGGAGCGCACCCGGTCGCGCAGCTCCTGGGATGCGGCGCGACCGAAGGTGATCGCCAGGATCTCGTCGAGCGTCGCCTCGCCCTCGACGACGTAGCGGGTGACCAGGGCACCGATGGTGAAGGTCTTCCCGGTGCCGGCCGAGGCCTCGATCAGCGTGGTGCCGGTCGGGAGGGGACCGGTCAGGTCGAATCCGTCCATCACCAGCTCCCCTGCTCGGCCTTGAGCAACGGCGACCACACTCGCATCGCAAGCGCGCCGAAGCGGGTCGTCTCCCCGTCGAACTCCTCGCCGGCCTCCGGCGGGTCACCGAGCCCGGGGATCCCGGATCCCTTGCCCCAGGCCCTCACCTGCTCCACATCGGACTCCTCGCCCTCGAACCGTCCGTCCTTCCAGTCCCAGCCGGCCTTGTAGAGCGCGTCGTCGGGGCTCGCCTGGGTCCGGCGCTGGCGAGCGTAGGTCAGCGAGGTCTTCAGCGGCAGCGGCAGCGGTGCGGAGAGCCCCCGGTCGCGCAATCGCACCAGGTCACGCAGCACATCGATCGCGGTGTGGTCGAGCGGCCCGAGCTGGGAGAGCCCGTACGGCGTACGCGACCGGGAGTTGCCCGGCCGACCCAGCGTCCACGCGCTCCAGGCCCGGTCCTCGTCGGAGGCGGCCAACGCGACCAGCTGCACCCACGACTCGATCCGCTGCCTGGCGCCCAGGCGGGAGTACGTCACCGGAGCCAGCCGGTCGCCGTAGACCTGTGGGACGGTGCCGGTCAGGCGCCGCCCGTCACCGAGGTCGACCTCGACGTCGACGGCCCGCGCCTGCCCGGTGGAGATGCCCGTCTGCCGCACCCGCAGCGCCTCGGCCGCGATCGGCTTCGCCTTGGTGATCACGTCGGTGAGGATGCGCCAGCCCAGCCACTTCGGAGGCAGTACGCCGCGGCGCCACTCCTGCTGGGTTGCCTGTTCCTCCGACATCCCGGCCAGCAGGTCGTGGAGCAATCGGTCACCCACCGACCACTGCCCCAGGCCGTCGAGCTCGACCGGCAGACCGTCGGAGAGCGGGTCGTCGTCACGCGGCAGCGCCAGGTCCAGCCGGTCGCGGAAGAACGCGCGCACCGGCGCGCGGTAGAAGGCCAGCAGCTCCTCGAGCGTCAGGTCTCCGGCGGCGGCCGGTGCCAGCGGGCCGGGCAGGAACTCCGGCGGCTCGACGCGGTCGGAGACCGCGGCGAGAGCGCCGGCCTCGGCGGCCTTGTCGAAGGAGAAGGAGTGTCCGGGGACCAGCACCCCGGGCGTCAGGTTGCGCGGGTCGAACGGCTGCAGCGGGTGCCTGGTCGTCACGACCTCCTTGACCGGTCTGCCATCCGCGGAGACGGCGGTCGCGTCCAGCGTGTCCAGCAGCTCCCCCAGCGGCACTGCGGGCGGCCGCGGCTGGCCCGAGTACTCGTTGGCACCCGTGTAGGTCACCACCAGCGTCTCGGTCGCGGCAAGCAGCGCGTCGAGGAACAGCTGCCGATCCTCGCTGCGCAGGTCGCGCTCCCCGGTCTGCGGATCGCGGGCCAGCAGGTCGTCGCCGTCGGTGATCCCGACCCTCGGGAACACCCCGTCGTCCATGCCGAGCAGGCAGACCACGCGATGGGGCACCGACCGCATCGGCACCAGCGTGGAGACGGTCAGCGTGCCGGTGCGGAAGTTGGCACGCGTCGCCCGCCCGGCCAGCCGCGCCCCCAACAGCGCCCGTACGTCGGGCAGTCGCAGCTCGTCGACCTCCTGCCCCGCGGCGGCGTCCCTCACCCGGGACAGCTCCCGTGTCACCTGGCCCGACTGCCATTCGTCGTTGGTCGACACCGACGTCAGCGCGGCGACACCCTCCTCGATCACCTTCAGCCAGTGCCTCAGCGGATGCACCCCGGCCAGCTCGTCGGTCACGTCCTGCAGTCGATCGACGAGCTCGGCGAACTTACCGGCCAGCTCGACGCTGCCACTTCCCACGTCGTCCAACGGCAGGGTCGTGTCCAGCCAGGTCGCCGAGTCCTCGGACATCGCGACCCCGGTGAGGATCCGGTCCATCCCGAAGCGCCAGGTGTTGGCGACGTACGTCTCCAGCCCGAAGGGCTCGCGATGCTCCGCGTCGAAGCCCCATCTGATCCCGGCGTCCTTGGCCCAGTCCTCGAGCTGCTCCAGGGCGTCGTCGTTGAGCCCGAACCGGCGTCGCACCGGATCGAGATGAGCAAGATCGAGTACGTCGCTCACCCCCGCCCGGCCGCCGGCCAGGTCGAGCAGCCGGGTGGCCACGTCCAGCAGCGGGTTCGTACGCGTCAACGACCGGTCCGCCAGCTTCACCCGCAGCCGGTGAGCGGGGTGTCCGGTCTCGCCGGTCATCTCCCCCAGCCCGAACCCGGCCTCGATCAGCGGCGCGAAGGTCTCGATGTCGGGGCACATCACCAGGACGTCCCGCGGCTCCAGCGTCGGGTCGTCCTCGAGCAGCCCCAGCAGCACCTCGCGCAGCACCTCCACCTGCCGCGCCTCGCCGTGGCAGGCATGCACCTGGATCGAGCGGTCTTCGGGCTCGATCACCCGTTCGGCACTCTCGCCGACCGTGTTGCCCCGGATGTCCTCCTGCAGCCATCCGAGCAGCCCGCCGTTGGTTGAGCCGTGAGCGCCAGCGAGCGTGCCGAAACCAACACAGTCGTCAACCGCGCCGAGCCCGGCGAGGCCCCGCTGCAGCTCCCGCGTATCCCGCCCAAGCGTCGCCAGCAACGGATGCCCGACCGCATCGTGCGACCGGTCCGCCGTACGCGCGACCGTCCCGTCCAGCCCGGCGAGCGCCTCCCAGAGGGCCTCGGAGGGATGCGGCAACCACAGGTGCACCTCCCGGTGCTCCCCCAGAGCCGCGACGAGCTCGATGTCGGTCGCCGAGAGCCGGGTGTGCCCGAACAAGGAGACCCGCTCCGGCAGCTCGAACTCCCGGGGTTTCTCCTTCAGCCGCGCGACCGTCGTCGCCTGCCGCTCCACCGGCGTCGGCCCACCGACCAGCCCGGCAACAACCCGCCACAACGGCGGCTGCCACGCCAGATCCTCGGCGATCTCCGCCCCGAGCCCATCCGTGTCCAGCCCCGCACTCCAGTCGGCGACCACCGCCGGCCGCTGGTCCGCGTACCCAGCGAACAACCGCGCCAGCCGCCGGGCCAACGCCAGCCGCCGCCCCCGCCGGCGTACGCCTTCCTCTGTCGTATCCCCGTGACCCAGATGCATCGCGAGCGGCCTGGCCCAGGGCTCGTCCAGCGATGCGTCGATCGCCGCCAGCACCGGCCAGGTCAGCGACTCTGGTGCCCAGGGATCCTCATCACCCGTGCCCGCGACCTCAGCGAACAGCGACCAGGGAGACCGGAAGTCGACGCCCGCACAGATCCCGTCCGCACGCCCGTCCGCAGCCCCCAGCCGATGCGAGAGCCGCTGCGACAACCACCGCTCCACCCCCCGCGCCGGCACCACCACGACCTCCGTCGCGAACGGATCCCCCAACGGCACCGACAACAGCTCACCGAGCGAGTCGGCGAGCAGATCGGTCCGCGGCGCGCGGTGCAGATGTACGACCACAGACCGCAACCTATCGGGCCCCACCGACACAGATGCGGACCCGTCAGGTCACCAGTACTTGACGCACGGCCTGAACGTCGGTGACCACGAGTCCGACGACGAGGCACTCGGGTAGATCACCATCGAGACCACCGCCGACTGGCACAGCTTGATCCGCCGCTCGTCCCCCCGGAGGTTCCTGGTGAACGCCGCGGGGTTATGAGTGATGGACCCCTTGTTCGCGTATCGGATGGTCGTGTCGGTGTTCTTCTGGTCATAGGCCGAGCTTCGGCCATAGGTCGCCGAACGGTGCGCCCGCTCCTCTCGGCCGCACGTCGGACTGGCCCCGACACTTACGCCCCAGGGGAATCCCACCGAGACCGAAAGGTTGCCGTTGCAGGAGTGGTCGCTCCATCGCTGGGTCACGCTAAGCTTGGCGATGCTCCGTCTGGGCTTCTTGGTCGTACACGGCCCGGCGTAGGTGTAGACGCGCACGCGCGGCTTGGTCACCTTTCGGTTGACGTAGACCACCATCGTGGAGATTCCATGGGTCGCCGCAACCTTCCGCTGGAACAGCATCGTGCCCGAAAGGGTCACGCGGACACATCGATTCGCGACTGTCTTGGACTGGCTCGTGGTGAAGCTTCGGGAGTAGGTCGTCGCTGCCTCAGCCGACTGAGCCCCGATCATCGGGGCCGCGACCGCCGCGAGCGCGAGGATCAATCCCGCCGCCAAGGTCACCACCCGACTATGCCGGTTCGTCTCCAAGATCGCTTCGGATGAACTCTCCGACATGGGCGGGTCCTTCGGTCGAAGATGGCTTCACATCGGCCGGCGACCGGTGCTCCGCAACGGTATGAACCCTCGGACTCATCCCGGACCCGTACCTTTCCCGTAGTTCCGAGGATGCAGATCCTCGATGCCGTCGCCCGAGTGTGGAAACACTCAGAGAACCGAACCTCCGTCGCTGTGGCGTACCTCGATCAGCCCACGAACTTGAACGTCGGCATCACTTGGTTGATGTACCCGTCAATCTGCTCGCGCGTCGCGAGCTTGCTGTTGAATCCCCACGCGACTGTGACCTCGGACCCCTTTATGACCGTCCCGTAGGTGTCAAGCGATTCGGCGCCCTCGAGCTCTCGGAAGTGAAAGAAGGTCTGGCCCCCGAACTTTGCGTTGGGAAGACGCTTCGCATCCGGAACGACCTTGCTTTGAGACTCGGCCAGATCTTCGGTGTCGTCTGCGAGTGTGATGTCGGCGTTGAAGATTCCGGAACCGTACGAGTGACCCGATGCGTCCTTCGGTGCGCCCAAGGTGGCGCGCTCACTGGTGGATGGCGCCGTCACGATCCAGTCGGCAGGCACTTCGAGCTGAGCACCATTCACTTCGACGATCTGTGCCTCGTCCGGCTGCTCGGACGCCACCGGGGACTCAGTCGGGGACGGCGAAGGCGTCTCCGATCCGGACCCGCCTTCCTGGTCACCTCCGCATCCTCCGAGGACGACGACAGCCAGAGCAGCGACGATGGTGGCAGTGAGTCGGGCAGCGCGGCCCGTCCGAGACACAGTCATGCCCGAGAGCGTAGTGGCTCCGAAGGCCTCGTGATTGACCGTGACCGCTGGCAGTGCGTGTGTCTACACTTTGCCTACCGCGCGAACACTCGGGAGGCCGACATGGCGGGATCACAATCAACCGGGGTCGATGAGACCCTTGTCAACAGGATCAAGGACGTCCTCATCGACGCGAAGGTGGACGTGGACAAAGTCCATGTCGACAAGCCCGCAGGCGGGACGCTCGGCGGCAGTTCCACTGCAACGAATCTCGCAGCCTTGATGAACCGCGCCACAGATCGGATCAACTCCACCCTGTCCGAGACGTCGGACGCGTTGATTGACTTCGTCGACGGTCTAGACAACGCGGTTCGCGCGGTCAAGAACGCAGATGAGGAGGCCGAAGCCGCCTTCCGCAGTCAGTTGACCTCCGCGGTCGACATGATCAACAAGCCGTTCTTCGAGAACCTGATGAAGGACGACCGCCCAGACATGCCGGGCATCCAGTTGCCGTTTTTTCCGCTGTCTCCGGAAGCGCTGCAAGAGATTGCGTCACGCTCTGAGTTCGGCCAGGACAAGGAGGACTGACTGGTGGCTGGCGTCAAGGGCACGATGATGATCGTGCTGAAGGAATACATCGCAACCGCCGACCCCGAGGACGTCAGGGTCCGCTTGGACCAGTGGGAGAAAGCCCGCGACACGCTGAGGTCCGCCGCGCGTGCATTGGATATGGCGGCCGGGAAGCTGCCCGACGCGTTCGAAGAGACGTCTTTGACCACCGGAGCCGCCACCCGCGCCTTCCAGACCGCTTCTGAAAAGCTCGGGGCGAAAGCCGACACGCTCGATGCGGCGGTCCTTGCGCTCCGTGAGGCGCAGTCGACCACCAAGCGAGCGCAGGACGTCCACGCTCAACTTGAGGCGTCCTTGCCCGCGAGCCACGGCCCAGCGCCTGACCCCTCGAATCCTATGTACGCACAGTCCGGCACAGGCGTTGACTCTGCTCAGGCTGTACAGAACCAGAAAGCGCTCCAGTCAGATCGCGCGGCCTTCGCTGCCAGGGAGCAAGCAATCGCGGACGCCGAGGCTGCCGCAGCAAAGCAGATCGAGCAGATCGACGAAAGCAACTACACGGCCGACCCCCCGGTGCGGGAGATCACCGACGAACCGGACACCGACTCCGACAAGACTCCAGCGGCACCTGCATCCCCGGGGTCCTACAGCCAGATCGCGGCGTCCAAGGCAAGAATCGAGAAGTACAACTCCGGCACCCTCTACCCCGACGGCTGGGGTCACGAGCTGATCGCCCAGGAGAAGGCGAACATCGCGGGATACGAGGCAGAGAACAAGCCCGAGTGGAACGGCACGCAGTGGATCAACGCGGACGGCTCACCCGCGCCCTCCACGTCGTACGCGATGGTCGAGACTGCTGACGGCCTTGCCCCGATGGCCGGCGGAAGCGGCGGCATGGCCGCGCTGGCGATCGCTGGTGGCGGGGCTCTGCTCAGTGCCGGTGTGGCGAAGGCGCTTGCCAACAGGTTCGCGTCCGGGGCGGCGGCGAAGGCAGCGACGGCCAGTGCGACGTCGAGGTCTGCAACCGCCAGGGCCGGCGCTGCCGGTGCCCGCGCGGGCGGAGCGGGCGCAGGCGCACGCGGAGCTGGGGCCGGCGCACGTGGGGCCGGCGCAGGAGCGGGTGCCCGCGGCGCTGGCGGGCGCGGTGCCCGCGGCGGTCCGACGGGAGCGGGCAGTCGTGGCGGACGCGGCGGAGCCGGCGGTGCCGGCGGCCGGGGCGGCAAGAAGGACGACAAGAGGAACGGTCAGGACCAGGATTGGCAGGCCGACTACACCGACGACTGGACCGAGACCGCGAGCGACGTCCTGGATCCCAACGCGAGCCGCGGCTGGACCCCGAACGCGCCACAGGGTGATGACTCCGGCGCGGACAAGAACGGCCGCAAGCCCTAGTCGGACGAGCACTCGCAGCTGAATCGCCGGCTTTATCCACACCCCGCAAGATGTGGATGAGGCCGGCGATCTGCGTTGTCCAGAGGGCTGCCAGCTGTTCAGGCGACGGCGGTCCCCTCGAGCTCGACGAGCTGCCCTGGGATGGCCAGGCGGGTCACGCCGAGCATGGTGGTCGCCGGCGCCACCTGGGCAGCTCCCAAGCGCGACGCGAGGAGGCCGTAGTGCTGGAAGAGCAGGTCGACGTCGGTGGTGTAGACGTTGAGTCGGACCAGGTTGCCGAGGGACATGCCGGCCGCAGAGAGCACGGCTTCCAGGTTGTCGAGACTCAGCCCGAGCTGGGCGGCCATGTCTCCCTCGTACCGGGGCGTGCCGTCAGCGCCCATCGCCGTCTGGCCGGAGCAGTAGAGAGTCCGGGTGTCTCCGGTGACGACCTCCCCTTGGTTGAAGCCCATCTCCAATGACCACGTCACGGGGTTGACGGCCGTTCGTTCGATTGCCACATCAGCTCCATTCCCGCGGGGACCTCCCCCGTCAGTTCCAGCCTGGCAACGAATCACGCCATCTAGTGTCAGGTATCTCGATAAAGTGCTGACGTGCGTGCCGACCGGCTGGTCTCCCTGGTTCTCCTCCTGCGACAGCGGGGGCGGCTGACCGCGGATGTTCTGGCCCGCGAGCTCGAGGTCTCGACGCGTACGGTGCTGCGCGACATCGAGGCGCTGTCCGCAGCGGGGGTCCCGGTCTATGCCGAGCGCGGTCGCTACGGCGGATTCTCGCTGCTGCCCGGGTTCCGGACCGAGCTCACCGGACTGAACCACGACGAAGCCCTCGCCCTCCTCACCGCCGGATCAGGCCGGGGCGAGCGGATCTTCGGACTCGGCTCGGCGCTCGCCTCTGCCATGAGGAAGGTGGTCGACGCACTCCCCGAAAGTCATCAGACGGCTGCCAGCGATGCGGCGCAGCGGTTCCTCTTCGATCCCGAGACCGACTTGCTCTCCCGTCGCCTGGACGTCGACGAGGTTTCCAAGGAGGCGATGGCCGAGATACGCCAGGCGGTCCTCGTCGGGCACAAGCTGCGCCTCCACTACGCTTCCCGCGGCCAGGCGCCCCGCCGGTGCATCGTCGACCCGATCGGCCTGGTCACGGTGCGCGAGAAGGGCTACCTGCTGGCCACCGAGTCCGGCATCGACCGCACCTTCCGGATGTCACGGGTCGTCGAGGCGTACGAGCTTCCTGAACGGGCGCAGCGAGCGGATGACGTCGACCTCGAACGCATGTGGGCGGAACGCTGTGCGCAGTTCCTCTCCGAGGGCCACATCGCCGTCCAGGTTCGGGTGGACCCGGCACGCCGCGACCAGCTGCTGGACATGGCGGAGGCCGTCCGCGCTGAGGAGCCCGACCCCGATGGCTGGCTTCTTCTCGAAGTCACTTTCCAGGATCTATGGCACGCGGAGTGGGCGATGTGGCAGCTCGGCACCAATGTCGAATCGCTCGGTCCGCAGGAGCTGCGCGTGGCCTTGTATCAGCGTGCGCAGACCGTCGCCGACCGATATCGGGACCGCCCGTGACCCGGCCTACGCGACCTTGTTCATCTCACCGGTGTGCTCGATGTCCTCGTCGAGCTGGTGGCGAGCTTCGGGGTGGCCGTGGAAGCGGTGGTAGGAGTAGCCCAGGATGGCGAGGGCGATGATGCACGACCCCAACAGCGTGACGCCGGTCCACGCGCCACCGAGCAGCCAGAAGGTTGCCTCGAGGGGCCACCAGTGTGGCGCGGGCGGGCTGATCAGGAAGATGACGCCGACAGCACCGATGGAGAGCGCCCCCAGCGTCGAGGCCACGATGCGCGGCCAGGTCTCGACGCCCTCGGCGACACCGCGCATGGCGCGGAGGCGGACCGGCTCGACATAGCGGCGAGCCCAGGCGTACTGGCGGGAGAGCACGGCCAGCCCCCCGAAGAGCATCAACAGCCCAGGCCCCGGCAACACCATCGCGGCGATACCGGCGACCACGAGCAGCCACCCAACGGTCTCGTAGGCGAGCCGCTTCGCTGCGGCTCCTGCGAGGGACTTCATGCCAATAGCCTGCCATTCGGGGACAACCCCGAGAACCACTAGGGGAATTTTACGCCTCATGCGGCCAGGTCGTACTTGACACCCTCAGGGCTCGGGAAGGTCAACCAGAGAACCGCGAGGACGATGTCACCGATCACAGGTACGACCAGGATCAGCTGCCACCACCCCGAACGGTTGATGTCGTGCAGCCGCCGCGCACCGAGCGCGATGGTCGGCACGAACGCCACCAGCCCGTAGAGACCGATCACGAGGCTCACCACCTCGTCTCGCGCCAGTACGAGGACGATGAGCATCAGAAGGTTCACGAGCATCGGCCAGAGCAGCTCGGTGCGGCTGGCGCGACCCGAGAATGTCGCGTACTTCTTCCAGAACCGCGCGTACGCCTCGGTGATCGAGGCCGCACGAAGCGGCTGGCTCAAGGGGATCGTCACGGGCAGGAACCTTAGGTGGAGGACATCGGCTGCGTAAATGTCTGGCCGGGCATCTGTTCCAGATGCGAACAAAGTTCATCTTCCCGTAGGAAACGAACGCAGACGGAAACAACAGGGGCGGCGTACGGAAAGAAGTTCCGTACGCCGCCCCAGGCTGTGGTCTCGATCAGGCCTGAGCGGCCTCGTCGATCGCGGCTGCGACGCGCTTGTGCGCCTCCCAGATCTCCTCCGGCAGCTTGAACTGCTTGAGGTGCTCCTCGCGGAAGCCCATCTCCTGCTTCCAGCGGTTCAGGTCCAGGGAGAGGATCCGGTCGAGGTCCCTCTGCGGCAGGTCGAGGCCGCGCAGGTCGAGCTCGTCCTCGGTCGGGATGACGCCGACGGGGCTCTGCTGGCCCTTGACCTCACCCTTCTTGAACTGCAGCAGCCACAGCAGCGCGCGCACGTTCTCGCGGTAGCCGGGCCACAGGAAGTGACCGTCCTCGGAGTCACGCTGGAACCAGTTGACGTGGGCGAAGACCGGCTTGTCGGTGGCCTCACCGATGATCTTGAGCCAGTGGCGGGCGTAGTCGCCCTCCTCGTAGGCGAGGAACGGACGCATCGACATCGGGTCGTAGCGCAGCACGCCCTCGAGGCCGTCGGCCGCGGCGGTCGCCTCGGCACCCAGGGTGAGGCCGTCGTAGACGCCCTCAGCCACATCGGTGATCGCGCGGATCAGCGGCTCGCGGTCACGGGTGCGGCCACCGAAGATGATCGCGTCGACCGGCACGCCGGCCGGGCTGTCGAAGTCGGGGGCCGCGTTGGGGACCTGCGAGATCGGCGCCGTGAAGCGGGAGTTGGGGTGGGCCCAGGGGTCGCCCAGCTCGTCGTCGATCCGGTCGGCGATGCGCTCGCCCTTCCAGTCGATCCAGCCGTCGAGGTCGTCCGGGTGGTGCTTGGTGAGCCCCTCCCACCAGACCTCCTGGGTCTTCTCGTTGTAGGCGACGTTCGTGAAGATCGCGCCCGAGCCCGGCAGGATCGCCTGAACGGCGCCCGGGTTGGTCTTCTCGTTGGTGTCCTTGGCGACGCCGAAGACGCCGTTCTCCGGGTTGAAGGCGTAGAGCTTGCCGTCCTCGCCGACCCAGATCCAGGCGATGTCGTCGCCGTAGAAGGTGACCTCGTAACGCTCACCGAGGGCGTCGGGCGAGAGCGTCATCGAGAGGTTGGTCTTGCCGGAGGCGGACGGGAAGCCACCGACGACGTGGAAGTCCTCGCCGGTCTCCTTGTCCTTGATGCCCAGCAGCAGGAACTGCTCGGCCAGGAACTTGCCGGAGGCGCGGCCGTCGTAGCAGGCCTGGCGCAGGCCGTGGGCGATCTTGCCCAGCAGCGCGTTGCCGCCGTAGGAGGAGCCGAAGTGGAGGATCGTACGCTGGTCGGCGACCGTCGCGAACAGACGCTGGTCCTTGTCGGTCCCCTGCCCGAGGTTGGGCAGGTCACCGGTCACGTGCACCGCACGGACGAAGGAGCTCGGGTCGGCGAGGTTGTTGATGTAGTCGATGCCGACGCGCGCCATCCGGATCATCTGCTGCACGACCGGGCGGCTGTCGGTGAGCTCGACACCCGCGGCGTACGCCTCCAGGGGCGAGCCGGCCGGAGCCATCAGGTAGGGGATGACGTACATCGTCTTGCCCGCCGAGGCGCCGGTCATCCGCTCGGTGAGCGTCTTGACGGTCTCCTCGGCCGGCTTCCAGTTGTTGTAGACGCCCTTGTCCTCCGGGTTGGAGGTGGCGACCACGGTGCGCTCCTCGGAGCGCGCGGTGTCCTTGCTGTAGGAACGGCTGTAGTAGCGACCGCCCGTCACCGGGAGAAGCTCACCCGCTGCCAGCGACTCCTGGAGGAGCCGCTCGTCGTCGGCTGCGCTGACAACCTCGATCTGCTCGGCTCCGGTCACCCCTGCCCAGTAGGAGACGTACTCCCGCACATGAGGATTCGTCAGCCCCGCCTCATCGAGGACCTTGTCCACGTCAACCATTCCGACACCCTTCAAAAGTTTCGCCGATTGCAGGCACGTTACCCCAGTTGAAGAGGCCTCCAACCGGGGTACCGTGCACCAGAGTGGGTCATCGATCACGGGCCTGGACAATTGATCGATCCAACTGCAGGCGATGTTCCGATAGCCGGTCCTGAGACCCTTGTGACCCCCATGTTTAAGTGAGAAACGCCTCATTTCGGCGGGAGGTCCGTAATGTGGATGTGACGCCGATGTCGCATGGTGACACGGATTACATCTAAGGTTTCGCGAGTGATCCCCCAACACACTGACGTTGAATTGTTTCAATTCGTGAGCGGTCCAGAGGTCGCCTGATGGACCTCATTCTCGGGACCTTCGCCGCCTCCTTCGCCGGAGGACTCTTCCCCGTCATCAACTTCGAGACCTACCTCGCGGTGGCCGCCTCGAACCTGACCTTCTCCGCCCTGGTGCTCGCTCTGGTCGCGGGAGTCGGCCAGACGAGCTCCAAGGTCGTCTGGTACTACGCCGGCCACGGCACCACCTCGCTCCCCATCGTCCGCAAGAAGATGTCCTGCGAGAAGTGGCAGAAGCGGATGGAGAAGTGGGAGCGGCGTACGCAGGGCCGACCCGCCTACGCCGGCGGGCTGCTCGCGGTCGCCGCACTCAGCGGGCTTCCGCCGCTGGCGATCCTGGCGGTGGTCTACGGCACCCTCAAGGCCAACCTGATGCTCTTCGTCGCGATCACGTTCGTGGGCCGCGTACTTCGGTCCTGGATGATCCTGGAAGCCGCCGCGTTCGCGTGGTTGCGGACATAGGACCCGAGACGCGCTGACCCGGAGATCGGGCAGAGCCTAGGCTGTCAGCATGCCTCAACCAGCCGGATTCGTCGGAGTCACCGCCAACCTCGGACTCAAGGAGGGCGCTGACGACTTCGCCGTCGTCGCCGCCCCCTCGGGCCCGGTCACGAGCGCAGCGGTCTTCACCCGATCCCGCTTCGCCGGCGCCTCGGTGCTGCTCTCCCGAGCCTCGGACGTCTCCGCGTTCCGCGGGGTGGTGACCATCTCGAAGAACGCCAACGTCGCGACCGGTCCGACGGGCGAGGCCAACGCCCTGGAGGTACGCCGCCTGGCGGCCGAGGTCGTCGGCGTCCGTCCCGAGGAGCTGCTGGTTGCCTCGACAGGCGTGATCGGCGTGCAGTACCCGATGGACGTCCTCACGCCCGCGCTCGAGAAGCTCGCCGGGACTGCCGGCGACGCCGACTTCGACGCCGCCGCGGCCGCGATCATGACGACCGACACGATCGCCAAGATCGAGGCCCGGACCGTCGGTGACGCGACGATCACCGGGATCGCGAAGGGCGTCGGGATGCTCGAGCCCGACATGGCCACGATGCTGACCTACTTCTTCACCGACGCCGCGGTGCCCGCCACCGAGCTCGACGCGGCCTTCCGCCGGGTCGTCGACCGCACCTACAACGCCGTCTCGATCGACACCGACACCTCGACCTCGGACACCGCCGCGATCTTCGCCTCCGGCACGGCCGGGGCGGTCGACCTGGTCGAGTTCGAGGCCGCGCTCTACGACGCGGCGCTGGCGCTGGTGAAGAAGATCGCCTCCGACGGGGAGGGCGCCTCCAAGCTGATCACGGTCTCGGTCAGCGGCGCCCGCGACGCCGACCAGGCCAAGCGGGTCGGCAAGGCCATCGTCAACTCGCCCCTGGTCAAGACGGCCGTCCACGGCGCCGACCCCAACTGGGGCCGCGTCGCGATGGCCATCGGCAAGCTCCGCGAGGAGACCGACATCTCCCCCGAGAACGTACGCATCGCCTTCGGCGGCACCGAGACCTACCCCGCCCAGGTCTCGGCAAATCTATTGGCAGATTTGTCGACTTATCTGTCTGGCGATGAAGTCTCGATCGAGGTCGACCTCGGCATCGCCAACGGCGAGTTCACCGTCTACGGCTGCGACCTCACCGACGGCTACATCCGCATCAACGCCGACTACACGACCTGAGCCACCCTCGACCAGCGGTTAGCCGGCCTGCGCGGAGCGCTCCTCCGCGAGGAGCACCGCAGCGCGGCGTACGACCAGCTCGATCACGTCGGGGTGCGGGCCGATGACGTCGGCGACGATCTCGGCACCCGCGGCCGAGGCGCGCGAGCGGACCAGGTCGGAGAAGAAGCCGGGCGCGAGCAGGTAGGGCGAGACAGCGTCGCCGGGGCGTACGACCTGGTCGACGGGCGGGGCGCCGGAGCCGGAGACGGTGGCGACCCTGACCGGACCACCCCAGGCCTTCTCCAGCATCAGACCGGCCGCCGCGATGTCGGCGCGGGCCGAGGGGTCGTTGGAGCCGGCGGCGACCAGGACGACGGGCTGGCCGGGAACCGCGCCGGCGGCGACCAGCCGGGAGACCTGCGCGGAGGCGAGCAGCGGGTCCGGTCCGAGCGCGCGGCCCATCGCCACCGGCAGCCCCTCGGCGGCCTGCGGCAGGTCGACCTTGATGTGGTAGCCGGTCGAGAGCAGCAGCGGGACCACGACCGACGGCTGGCCGTCGGCCAGGGCGTCGGTGAGCAGCGGCTCGCAGAGCTCGACGTACGCAGCCTTCGACTCCATCCCCAGCACGCGACCGGCCCGCTTGGCGATGATCGAGGCGACCGCGTTGCCGAGCAGCTGCCGGGTGCCGTGGGCGACGACGACGAGCCTCATGAGCCCACCGCCAGCCGGTAGCCGCGCTTCACGACGGTCTGGATGGTCTTGGTGCCGAGCGCCGAGCGGAGCCGGGCGACCGCCATCTCGACCGCGTGCTCGGAGCCGGCGGTGCCGGAGGGGAGCATGGCGAGCAGGGCCTGCCGGGAGACGACGATGCCGGGGTTGGCGACGAGAGCACCCAGAACGGCGGCGGGCGCCGGCGAGAGCTTGACCTCGGCGCCGTCGAGGATCACCGCGTCGCCGTGGAGCAGCAGCTGGTGACCGCCGGCGAGCTCGATGAGCAGGCCCTCGCGGCGCAGCGGCAGCTCGGTCTGGAGCATCTTGACCATGGCCGCGGTGCGGGAGCGGTCGGGGATCATGGTGGGTACGCCCCACATCTCGAAGGCTGCGGCGGTCACCGGACCGACGCAGGCCGCGACCACATCGGCCTGGAACGCCGCCACGACCTCGTCGCGCAGGCCCACCGACCCGGCGGCCTGCATGAACGCGGCCACGGCCGGCGCGGAGGTGAAGGTGACCGCGTCAAGCTCGCCGTCGGTCAACGTCTCGACCAGCCGGAACATCGGTTCGGGGTCCGCTGCCGACTCGACCCGGTAGACGACCACGTTGATGACCTCGGCACCCTGCCGGGTCAGCGCGTGCGCGACCATCGACAGCGACTGCCCGTGCTCCTGCACCACGATCCGCTTGCCGGTCAGGTCGCGGCCGCGCAGATGCTCCAGGACGTCGTCGAACTCCTCCGACTCCGGTGCCCACAGCTCTCGCAGCCCGCGCCGTCGGATCGCACCGACCGACTTCGGTCCGCGGGCCAGGATCTCGGCGCCGCCGAGCGTCTCCAGGAGCCGGTCGAGCAGGCCCCACTCCTCTGCGGCGTCGAACCACGTGCGGGTCCCGATGCCGGTCGTGGCCAGGAACATGTCGATCTTCTGGCCGATGATCTGCTCGGTCACCACACGCAGCGCGCCGGCGTCGACCCGGTTGGGGTCGACGGAGAGCGCGGGCGCCCAGACCACCTGGGCTCCCCGCCTCTCGAGCAGGTTGATCTGCTCCTCGGCCTTCCGCGCCGCGGTCACGCCGACGCGGAAGCCGCTCAACGCGCCACTGTCCACATCGGAATCGTAGGTCCCCTGGGTCATTTGTGCCGCGTTCGTCATCGCCGGGCGCCGACCCGGATCTCTCCGTCGACGACGTCGACCTCGTAGGTCGCGACCGACACAGACGGATCGTCGAGGCACTGGCCGCTCTCCAGCGAGAACGGCTGCTTGAGCAGCGGCGAGGCCACGAACGGCACCTCACCACGCGTCCCGACGATCCCGCGGGCGAGCACCGAGGCGTGACCGTACGGGTCGAAGTTCGACAGCACGAAGACACGGTCGTCGAGGGTTCGGAAGACGGCGACGGCCTCCCCGCGCACCAGCGCGGCGATGCCCGTCTCCGGGTCGATGTCGTCGAGGCGACAGACGGCGATGTACGTCACGGGCTGAGTCTGGGTCTCGGTCATCGCGACTCCTCCATGGTGGGCATTCCGACAGGGATCGAGGAACCGAGCGAGACCGGGCCGACGGCGGCCGGCTCCTCGCCGACCTCCGGGACGATCTGGCCGCGGGCGGACCCGAAGGAGATGTTGGGGTCGGGGATGTCGGGGGCGTTGACGAAGGAGACGAACCGGCGCAGCTTCTCCGGATCCTCGAGCGTGGCCTTCCACTCGTCGAAGTACGTCTCGGTGTGGCGCGCCATCGCGGCCTCGAGCTCGGTGCCCAGGCCGAGGACGTCGTCGACCACGACCTCGCGCACCCGGTCCAGGCCGCCGTCGAGGGAGTCGATCCAGGTCGAGGTGCGCTGGAGGCGGTCGGCGGTGCGTACGTAGTACATGAGGAAGCGGTCGAGGTAGCTGACCAGCTCCTCGGTGCTCAGGTCACCGGCGAGCAGTTGCGCGTGGGCCGGGATGGCGCCACCGTTGCCCCCGACGTACAGGTTCCAGCCCTTCTCGGTGGCGATGACGCCGAAGTCCTTGCCGCGGGCCTCCGCGCACTCGCGGGCGCACCCGGAGACGCCACCCTTGAGCTTGTGCGGCGAGCGCAGCCCGCGGTAGCGGGTCTCCAGCATGATCGCGAGGCCGACGGAGTCCTGGACGCCGTAGCGGCACCAGGTCGAGCCGACGCAGGACTTCACGGTCCGCAGGGACTTCCCGTACGCGTGGCCCGACTCGAACCCGGCGTCGACCAGGCGCTTCCAGATCGCGGGGAGGTCCTCCATCCGAGCGCCGAACATGTCGATGCGCTGGCCGCCGGTGATCTTGGTGTAGAGCCCGAAGTCCTTGGCCACCTCACCGATCACGATCAGGCCCTCGGGAGTGATCTCGCCGCCGGGGATGCGCGGGACGACCGAGTAGGAGCCGTTCTTCTGGAGATTGGCCAGGTATGCGTCGTTGGTGTCTTGGAGCTTGCGATTCTCCTTGGCCAGCACGTGCCCGTTGAGCTGGCTCGCCAGGATGCTCGCGACGGCGGGCTTGCACAGGTCGCAGCCGCGCCCGGTGCCGTGGGCCTCGATGATCTGGTCGAAGGTCTTGTAGCCGTGGATCAGGACCACGTCGAAGAGCTCGGCGCGGGTCATCTTGAAGTGCTCGCACAGGCTCGTGTCGACGGTCTTGCCCTGGGCGGTGAAGTAGTCCTCGACGATCTTCTTCACCTGCACCTTGCAGGAACCACAGGTCGACCCGGCCTTGGTCTCCTTGGTGACGTCCGCCGCGCTCTCGCAGCCGTTGTCGACGGCCGCCTCGATCTCACCGCGGGTGACGTTGTTGCACGAACAGACTTGCGCCTCCAGCGGAAGCTGGATGCCTCCCCCACCGCCACTGGACTGGGGGAGGATCAGCTCCTCCGGGTTCTCCGGAAGGACCATGCCCGAGGCGACCATCGGCCGGAGCAGCCCGTAGGCGCTCGCGTCGCCGACCAGCACGCCGCCGAGCAGGCGGGTGCCGTCCTCGCTGATCACGAGCTTCTTGTAGACACCGGCCACGGCGTCGGAGTAGGTGAGCTCGAGGCACTCGTCGGTGGTGCCGTGCGCGTCACCGAAGCTCGCGACGTCGACACCGAGCAGCTTGAGCTTCGTCGACATGTCGGCACCGGTGAACGTGCCGGCGCCGCCGAGCAGCGCGTCGGCGACGACCTCGGCCATGTCGTAGCCGGGGGCCACCAGGCCGTACATCCTGCCGCCGGGCGCGGCGCACTCGCCGACCGCCCACACGTGCGGGTCGGAGGATCGGCACTGCTCGTCGACCAGCACACCGCCGCGCTCGGCCAGGTCCAGGCCGGCGGCGCGGGCGAGCGCATCGCGCGGCCGGATGCCGGCCGAGAAGACGATCATGTCGACCGGCAGCGGCTCCTCGACGTCCTTGAACTTCAGCGCGCTGACCTTGCCGTCGACCTCGCCGGACTCGTCCTCGTCGAGGACCGAGATATCGGTGATCGAGCTTGTCGAGATCGACTCGGTCATCACACCGGTGTGCACGGTGAGGCCAAGCTTCTCGATGTGACGCTTGAGCGTGTTGCCGCCGGCGTCGTCGACCTGCACGGCCATCAGCCGCGGCGCGAGCTCGACCACGTGGGTCTTGACGCCGAGCTGGTGCAGCGCGTTGGCGGCCTCCAGCCCGAGCAGGCCACCGCCGATCACGGCACCAGCCTTCGCGGTCTTCGCGGCCTCGCGGATCGCCTCGAGGTCCTCGATCGTGCGGTAGACGAAGACGTTCCCGAGCTCCGAACCCGGCACCGGCGGCACGAACGGCGCCGCTCCGGTGGCGAGCACCAGCTCGTCGTACGCCATCTCCTCGCCGTCGGCGAGCATCACCGTCTGGGCTGCGGGGTCGATCTCGACGACGCTCGTGCTGGTGCGCAGGGTGACCCGCGGGTCCTCGTAGACACCGGAGGGCAGGAAGGAGAGTGCCTCGGCGCCGACCTCGAAGAAGCTGGTGAGGGCGACCCGGTCGTACGCCGGGCGCGGCTCCTCACCGAAGACCACGATGTCGTGGGTCTCGGTGAGACCACGCTCGATCGCCGCGGTCACGAAGCGGTGACCGACCATGCCGTGGCCGACGACGACGACCTTCTTGCGGAGGTGAGGGCTCATGACGTAGTTCCTTCCATACTGAGCTGCGTTGCATTGAGCTGAGTGCCGCTGGGCCGGCTGGCCAGGAGCTGACGTACGGTCGGCGCGCAGCCGCCGCATCCGGTGGTGGCACGGGTGGTGTCGCGTACGTCCTCGAGGGACCGGCACGCCCGGATCCGGCCGGCACTGACACCGGCGCAGGCGCACACCTCCGCGTCGTCGGGGAGCTCCGGACGCGGACTGTTGGACGGCTCGGGCAGCAGCAGCTGGCCCGCCTCGTGCTCGCCGAGCACCGTCTGCCGGTCGAAGGCCTGGGTGATCAGGCCGACCCGGCTCAGGTCACCGACGAGGGCGCCGGCGACGATTCGGCCGTCGCGTACGACCAGCTTGCGGTGGGTGCCCTTGACCGGGTTGGCGATCTCGACGACCTCGCCCGTCTCGTTCTGGGGCTCGCCGAGGACGCAGACGTCGAGGTCGGTGGCGCGCAGCCGGGCGACGACGCGGTGTCCCTGATAGGTCGCGGGGCCGCCTGCCAGGACGTCGGCGAGAACCCCGGCCTGCTCCCATGCCGGCGAGACGAAGCCGGTCACGGTCGCGTTGTGCTCGGCACAGTCGCCGATCGCGTAGACGTCCGGGTCGTCGACGCTGCGCAGCTGGTCGTCGACGACGATGCCGCGGTTGACGGTGAGCTCGGCGCGGCGGGCGAGGTTGGCGCGCGGCCGGCCACCGGCGGTGAGCACCACCAGGTCGGTCTCGAGGGTGTAGCCGTTGTCGAGCTTGAGCCCCTCGTCGGTCAGCCTGGTCGCGCGGGCGCCGAGGTAGACCTGGGTGCCGAGCTTGGCCATCGACCGCTTGAGCACCTTGCCGGCCGACGCGTCGACCTGGCTGCTGAGCAGGTGATCGCGGCCCTCGACGATCTCGGTCTCGATGCCGCGGACCGCCAGGGCGCGGGCGACCTGGAGGCCGAGCAGACCACCGCCGACGATCACCGCGCTGCGCGGGTGGTCGTGAAGGCTCTGTCGGTTGAGGAGGGCCAGCAGCCGCGCGCAGTCGTCGAGGCTGCGGAACGCCTGCACCCGCGGGTCCAGCGAGCCGTCCATCCGCACCACACCGCGGATCGGCGGCAGGCTCGGGATGGCCCCGGTAGCCAGCACGACGGCGTCGTACGGAACCCTCGTCCGGTCGGCGAGCTCGACCTCGTGGCGGTCACGGTGGATGTCGACGACGAGGCTGTCCAGGCGGAGGTCGACTCCCCTGTCGGCGTACCACTGCTTCTCGCGCAGCGCGAGCGCCCCGGGACGGTGGGTGCCCTCAAGCACGGCGGAGAGAAGGATCCGGTTGTACGGCGCGTGCTGCTCCTCCGCGAGCACGGTCGTCTGCGGGCCGAGGCCGCGCGCGACCAGTCCCTCGACCAGCCGCGCCGCGGCCATGCCGCCACCGATGATGACAATGCGCTTCTCGCTCATGCCGTCACCGCCGCGGCGCAGACCTTGAACTCCGGCATCCGGCTCGACGGGTCGAGGGCGTCGTTGGTGAGCTTGTTGGCGCCGACCCAGTGGAACGGTACGAAGACCGTGTCCGGGCGGATCGTGGTCACGATCCGCGCGGGCGCCTTCATCTCGCCGCGCGGGGTGCGTACGACGACCGGGTCGCCGTCGTGGGCGCCGACCCGGTCGGCCAGCAGCGGGTGGAGCTCGACGAAGGCGCCCTCGTCGGGAAGGTCCTTGATCCGCCGGGTCTGGGCACCGGACTGGTACTGCGCGAGCACCCGGCCGGTGGTCAGGTGGAGCGGGTAGTCGGCGCTCGGCTGCTCGGCCGGGCCACGGTGGGCGACGTCGACGAAGCGGGCACGGCCGTCGGCGTGGAAGAAGGAGTCGGCGAAGAGGCGCGGGGTGCCCTCGCCCAGAGATCCAGCAGAGCCTTCGGCGCAGGGCCAGAAGACGCCGTCCTCCTCGCGGATGCGGTCGTAGGTGATGCCGCTGTAGTCGGCCTTGCCGCCCTTCGAGGCCGCGCGGAGCTCTTCGAAGATCTCCTCGGGATCGGTCGACCAGGTCGAGGCGGCACCGAGGCGGGTGGCGAGACCGGTGATGATGTCGAGGTCGTTCCTGACCCCGTCGGGGGCGCTGATCGCCTGGTTGCGCAGGATCACCCGGCCCTCGAGGTTGGTCATGGTGCCGGTCTCCTCGGCCCACTGGGTCACCGGCAGGACCACGTCCGCCAGCGCGGCGGTGTCGCTCATCACCATGTCGGCGACGACCAGCAGGTCGAGATCTGCCAGTCGCGAAGTGATGTGGGTGGCGTTGGGGGCGGAGACGACGATGTTGGAGCCGAAGACGATGAGGCTCTTGGGGCCCTCGGGGGTGCCGAGCGCGTCGAGGAGCTCGTACGCGGAGCGGCCCTTGCCGGGGAGGGTCTCGGGGTCGATGCCCCAGACCGCGGCGACGTGCGCCCGGGCGGCGGGGTCGTCGATCATCCGGTAGCCGGGAAGCTGGTCGGCCTTCTGGCCGTGCTCGCGGCCACCCTGGCCGTTGCCCTGACCGGTCAGGCAGCCGTAGCCGGCGTACGCCTTTCCGGGCATGCCGAGCGCGAGCGCCACGTTGAGCCAGGCCAGGACGGTGGCGGTGCCCTGGGCGTGCTGCTCGGCGCCGCGCGCGGTCAGGACCATCACCTTCCCCGCACCGGCGAGCAGGTCGGCGAGCTCGCGCAGCTGCGCGGCCTCGACCCCACTGACCCGCTCGACCATCTCCGGCCACCAGGCGGCCACGGAGCGGCGTACGTCCTCGAAGCCCGTGGTCCGCTCGGCGATGTAGTCCTCGTCGACCGCGCCGGCGGCGTCGAGGAGGTGGAGGACGCCGAGCGCGAGGGGCAGGTCGGTGCCGGGTACCGGCTGGAGGAAGAGGTCGGCGCGCTCGCCGGTCGGGGTCAGCCGCGGGTCGATGACGACGACCTTGCCGCCGTTCTCACGCAGCCGGTCGAGGTGGCGGGCCGCCGGCGGCATCGTCTCGGCGAGGTTGGAGCCGACGAGCACACAGACGTCGGTCTTCTCGATGTCGGCCAGCGGGAACGGCAGGCCGCGGTCGACGCCGAAGGCCTGGTTGCCGGCCGAGGCCGCCGAGGACATGCACCAACGGCCGTTGTAGTCGATCTGGGAGGTGCCGAGGGCGACCCGGGCGAACTTGCCGAGCTGGTACGCCTTCTCGTTGGTCAGGCCGCCGCCACCGAAGACGGCATTGGCGTCGGCGCCGTGGGTCTCCCGCAGGTCGGCGACCTTGGAGGCGACCAGGTCGAGGGCCTCGTCCCAGGTCGCCGCGCTCCACTCCCCCGTCGCCCGGTCGCGCACCATCGGCGTGGTGAGCCGCTCGCGGCTCCCGCGCAGCCCCGCCGCAGTCCACCCCTTGCGGCACAACGCACCCTCGTTCACCGGGAACGATCTCTCACTGACCTCGAGGCGGGGCCCTTTGCGTGAAAGGGTCATCCCGCACTGCAAACTGCAGTAAGGACAGTGGGTGTCGGTCACGCGTACTCACACCGTTTCGGGTCGGGGACTGGCGACCTCTACATTCCGGTGTCAAGGTTTCGCGCTGATCCGCTCTCCGTACCCCTTCCGTCAACTTCCGCTCACCGCCTCACAACCCACCGAGGCGTCACCCGCGTCGCCCGAGCTGGCATCTCGATGCCAACTCGACCGACGGAAGTGACGTCTCGGCCTGCAGAAGTGACGTCTCGGCGGTCAGGGGGTACGCCGCCGCAGCGTCGCCGCGCCGAGGGCGAGGCCGGCCACGACGAACCCGGCGACGACAGCCAGGTCGGTCCAGACCTCGCCGGTTTCGGTGGATGTGACCAGGTGGGTCATCGCGTCGACGGCGTAGGAGAGCGGGAGTACGTCGGAGATGGCCTCCAGGACCGGGGGCAGCGACTCGCGCGGTACGAGCAGGCCGCAGAGGAGGATCTGCGGGACGACGATCGCGGGCATGAACTGCACGGCCTGGAACTCGGTGGTGGCGAAGGCCGAGACGAGCAGCCCGAGCGCGGTGCCGAGAATGGCGTCGACGATCGCTACGACCACGAGCAGGGCGACCGAGCCGCTGATCTCCAGCCCGAGCAGACCCACGCTGACCCCGACGGCCACGCCGGACTGGACCGCGGCGAGCAGCCCGAACGCCAGCGCATAGCCGAGCAGGAAGTCGCCCTTGCCCAGTGGCATCGCCAGCAGTCGCTCGAGCGTCCCCGAGGAGCGTTCGCGCAGCGTGGTCACCGAGGTGACCAGGAACATCACGATGAACGGGAAGATCGCCAGCAGGGCCGGACCGATCCGGTCGAAGATCGGCGCGGGTGACTCCTCGTACATCCACCACAGCAGGGTCATCAGCAGCGTCGGAAGGACGACCAGCATCACCAGGGTGCGGTGGTCGCGCCGGATCTGGGCGAGGACCCGCCCGGTCACGGCCAGGGTGCGTCGCAGACTCATCGTGCTCCCGCCTTCACCAGGGTCAGGAAGGCGTGCTCGATGTCGTCGGCGCTCGCCTTCTGCTTGATCTCGGCAGGGCTGCCGTCGGCGAGGAAGGCTCCGTCGCGCATCAGCAGCAGCCGGTCGCAGCGATCGGCCTCGTCCATCACGTGGCTCGAGACGATGACTGCCGCACCTGCGGCGGCCAGGTCCCGGAAGGTGCCCCACAGCTGCTCGCGGAGCACCGGGTCGAGCCCGACGGTCGGCTCGTCGAGCACCAGCAGGTCAGGTGATCCGAGCAGCGCGGCGGCGAGCCCGACCCGCGAGCGCTGACCACCGGAGAGATCGCGTACGACCTGGTCCTTGTGGTCGACGAGGTCGACCGTCTCGATGGCTTCGGAGACCGACGACATCGGCGCACCGAGCACCCGGGTGAAGAACCTCAGGTTCTCAGTGACCGTCAGGTCGGCGTAGACGCTGTCCGCCTGCGTGACATACCCGATCCGCGGGCGCAGCGCGGCCGAGCCCGCCGGACGGCCGAGGACGGTGAGGGTCCCGGTGACCTTCGCCTGCACACCGACCAGGGCCCGCATCAGCGTCGTCTTGCCGCAGCCGGACGGCCCGAGCAGCCCGGTGACCTCACCTGCCCGGATGGAGAAGTCGAGGCCATGGAGGACCTCACGCTTCCCGCGTACGACTCGGAGACCGGATGCCTCCACCACGTTATTCATCACATGATGAAATGTGGCACGACGGGGCGCCGCACGCAAGAGGACTACGGCAAAGGCCCGGTCAGATAGCCCTGGACCACCGGCGCGTACGTCGCCACCAGCGTGTCCACCGGAGCCGAGGCGAGCGGCTCGATCCGGGCGATGTAGCGCAGCGCGACGAGCCCGACCAGCTGCGAGGCCACCAACGTGATCCGCCGCTCGGGTTCGTCGAGCTCGAGGGCCTCGCTGACCGGAGCCAGGATCAGCCGACCGAAGGCATCCGGCGCCAGAGCCTTCGCCTCCGGCTCGAAGGCGCTGCGCATCAACGCCATCAGCGGGAGCCGGGACTCCTCGTCGTCCCAGATGCTCAGGAGGAGGCGTACGAGCCGCTCACCCACGCCGTCACGCCCCCCGGCGGCGACAACGGGAACGACGTCTCGTGGATCGACCCGCAGCTCCAGCGAGGCGACGAAGAGGTCCTCCTTGGTGCCGAAGTAGTGGTGCACCAGGGCAGAGTCGACCCCGGCGGCGGTCGCGATCCCGCGGACGGAGGTCGCGGCGTACCCCTGCTGCGCGAAGCGCTGCCGAGCCGCCGCCAGGATCGCCGCCCGCGTGTCCGGCGAACCGGGCCTGCGCCCTCGCCGCGGTGCCGTGGAGCTCATGGGAGCACGCTAACCCGACGACGGCAGCTCGGGGCGAGGCTCTGTTCGGCGCAACCAGGCAGCGGGACGACCGACGAGCCATTCGAGCGGACCCGGACGACCCCACGCGGTGACGAGCGCGCCGATCGTCATCACGACGAGCACGTGGAAGACGTACGTGTCGGGCGTCTCCGGCGGCCAGACGGCATCGGTCTTCATCACCACGTGCAGCGTGTAGAGGGTGAGGGTCATCGTGCCGGCGCCGAACAGCACCGCCATCCCAGCGCGCCAGCGGTCCGGCAGCCGCAGCGCGATCATCTGGCAGGCGCCGATGACGAACATCGAGGTGCCGATCGTCTGCGCCAGGTCGAACGGCGTGGAGGAGTGCGGCGCGACGACCAGCAGCCACTGCCAGCCGCCGTCGACCGGCGTCTGCCCGTAGAGACCGTGGCTCATTGCCGTCAGCGCCCCGTCGATGTCCAGCTCCGGATAGGTACGCAGCAGCACCTCGGCCACTGACGGCAGCCGGGTCAGCCTTCCCGACAGCCAGGTGGCCGAGACGGAGATGATGATGCCGCTGGTCCAGATCATGTCGACCACGAGGCGGTTGCGCAGATCGACACGGCCGATGGCCATCCCGATCAGCACGTAGGCCAGCCACGGGACGGCCGGGTAGTAGCCGGTGAAGAGCAGCTCGGCGAGCAGCCGGCCCGGCTCCAGCAGCTGCGACGGCTCCGGGCTGGAGAACTGCCGCGGCGGCAGTATCGGCCGGATGACCTGCGACAACAGCGGCCCGACGACGACCCAGAGCACACCGAGCAGCCACAACCACCGCGCCCGCAGCCCGAGGAACGGGATGGCGAGCAGGAACAGCACCCCGTAGTAGGTCAGGATGATCGCGATGCCGGTGCCGAGCGACCCGAGCACCAGCCCGAGCGCGGCGATCAGCACGGCCCGCGCAATCAGCCCCAGCGACCGGGACGCGAGGACCTGCCCCCGCACCGGCTGCTGACGTCCGGTCATCAACGCCAGGCTGACCCCGGCGAGCACCGCGAAGAGGGCCGCGGACCGGCCACCGGCGACGGCCTGGATCCTGGTCAGCTCCCCGGAGGCGTCGACCGGGTCGAGCACGTGCGTCGCCATCATCCCCAGCAACGCCAGGCACCGCGCCACGTCGACACCGACGAGACGCGTCGAGAGTCGATCGGAGAGCCGATCCGTCAGCGCTGACATCGCCCCCAGAGTAGAGATATCTCACGTACGCCGCGGCTTCACCCACCCACAACACCTGCTTTACCGTGAGAACGATGTCCGTCGATGCCTCCCTGACCCGCCCGTGGGTCGGGCACGATGCCGGCAGCAGCGGCTACCGGCGGATCCTGATCGGCCTCTTCGCCGCCGGGATCGCGACCTTCGGGCAGATGTACTCCACCCAGGGCATCCTCCCCACCGTCGCGCACGCGCTCGAGGTCAACGAGGCCTCGGCCGCGCTCACCGTCTCCACCGCGACCCTCGGCCTCGCGGTCAGCGTCCTCGGCTGGTCATGGGTCGCGGACCGCATCGGCCGGGCGCCGGCGATGAAGATCGCGCTCTCGATGTCGCTCGTCCTCGGCCTGCTCACCCCGCTCGCCCCCGGCTTCGCCTCGCTCCTCGTCCTGCGCAGCCTCGAGGGCCTCGCGCTCGGCGGCGTACCCGCCCTCGCGGTCGCCTATCTCGCCGAGGAGATCCACGTACGCCACGTCAGCCTCGCCGCGGCCATCTACATCTCCGGCACCACCGTCGGCGGCCTCCTCGGCCGGGTCATCACCGGGCCGTTCGCCGATCTCGGCGGCTGGCGCCTGGGCGTCACCGCCGGCGGCGTCCTCTCGGCGATCGCCGCGATCATCGCCATCACCCTGATCCCGCGCGCCCAGGGCTGGGTCCGCCCGGTCGGCAGGCCGACCACGTCCGTACGCGAGGGTGTGCTCGCCAACCTCCGCGACCCGGGCATGCTCGTCCTCTACGGGCAGGCAGCACTGCTGATGGGCGGGTTCGTGGCGACGTACAACTATCTGGGGTTCCGCCTCGAACGCGAGCCCTTCGGGCTCCCGGTGGCGATCTCGAGCCAGATCTTCTTCGCCTATCTCGGTGGCACCGTCTCCTCGTCGGTCGCGGGCCGGCTGGCCGCCACCCACGGGCGGCGAAAGGTGATGCTGACCTGCGTCGTCATCACGATCGTCGGCGTCGTGATGACCTTCCCCGACAACCTCGCGATGGTCCTGACCGGCCTGTTCGTCCTCACCACCGGCTTCTTCGGCGCCCACGGCGTCGCTTCGGGCTGGGTCGGGGCCCGCGCGCGGGTCGGAAAGGCTCAGGCCAGCGCCCTCTACAACCTCTTCTACTACGGCGGCTCCAGCCTCTTCGGCTGGCTGCTCGGCTATGCGTACGTCGTCGGCTGGTGGGGCGTCGCCACCGCCGTCCTCGTCCTCGCCCTGACCTCGCTCACCTGGTCCTGGCTCGCCGCCCACGACTGACGGGTGGCTCGACCGGCGGGCAGGTCAGGCCTGGAAGTGCTTCCGCGCGAACTCGAGCGACTCGCGGAGGGCCGCGACGCGCTCGGCGCGGGAGTGGGCGCGTCGGGTGCTGATCTCGAGGACGATCTCACCGTCGAACCCCGAGGCAGCCAGATGGCGCAGGAAGCGGTCGGCGCCCATGCGGCCCCGCCCGGGCACGAGATGCTCGTCCTTGGCCGAGCCGCTGCCGTCGGTGAGGTGGATGTGCCGCAGCCGCGACCCGAGCCGCTTCGCCATCTCGATCACATCGTCGCCGGCGATCGCGGCGTGGGAGAGATCGATGGTGGTGTTGGCGTAGTCCTCGGTCGAGGGGTCCCAGTGGGGCAGGTACATCTGCGTGGCGCGCTTGGCCGCACGCCACGGATACATGTTCTCCACCGCGAACCGCAGCCCGGTCGAGCGCTCCAGCGTGGCGATCCCCTCCACGAAACCGGCCGCGTACTCGCGCTGCCAGCGGAACGGCGGATGTACGACGACCACCCCCGCACCGACCTCGACAGCCATCTCGGCCGACCGCTCGAGCTTGCCCCAGGGCTCAAAGCCCCAGACCTGCTGGGTGAACAGCAGGGTCGGCGCGTGGATCGCGACGATGGGTAGGCCGTGGTGCTCGGCGAGCTGCTTGACCGCATGGGTCTGCTGCGACAGCGCGTCGATGCCGACCATCACCTCGACCCCGTCGTACCCCACCTCGGCCGCATAGGCGAAGCCGTGGGCGGTCGACTCGGGATAGGTCGAGGACGTCGACAGCGAGATCATCGCGGGGCCTCCTAGTCGGACCTTCCAGAATCGGAACTGCCGATGAAGGACAGGTGGTCGAGGCGGTCGAGGATCAGACCCTCACGCAGCGCCCACGGGCAGATCTCGAAGGCGGGTACGTCGAAGATGTCGAGGCACGCCTCGGCGACCAGCGCGCCAGGCACGATCTGATGGGCCCGCGACGGACTGACCCCGGGCAGCTCGGACAGCTCTTCGAGCGACATCTCCAACAGCTTCGGGATCCAGTCGCGCAGCTCGGCCAGCCGCAGCTCGCGGCGCACCCGCAGCCCCTCACCGCTCGGCGCGGCTCCGCAGATGCGTGCCAGCGAGCGGAACGTCTTCGAGGTCGCCACCGCCATGTCCGGGTGACCGTCGCGCAGTATCTTGCCCGCGTCGTCGGCGATCGAGGCGCGGATCGTCCGGCGCAGCTCTCGCAGCTCCTCCTCCGTCGGCCGGTCACCGAAGTAGCTGCGCGCGAGCCGGCCGGCACCCAGCGGCAGCGACCAGGCGACGTTCGGCTGCTCGTCGAGTCCGGCCGCGATCTCCAGCGACCCACCGCCGATGTCGAAGACGGCGAGCCGTCCGGCGGACCAGCCGAACCAGCGGCGTACGGCCAGGAAGGTCAGCCGCGCCTCGTCGTCGCCGGGAAGTACCTCGATCTCGACCCCGGTCTCGGCATGTACGCGATCGAGCACCTGCTGCGAGTTGCCCGCATCGCGCACCGCCGAGGTCGCGAACGCCAGCATCTCCGAGACGCCCTTCTCCTCCCCGACCGCCACCGACTCACGAGTGAAGTCGGTCAACGCCTCGATCCCGGCCTCGGTCACATCACCGGCCTCGTCGAGGTGCTCTGCCAGCCGCAACGGCTGCTTGAACGAGTACGCCGGTGACGGGGCCGCCCCGCCGTGGGCGTCGACCACGAGCAGGTGTCCCGTGTTCGATCCGATGTCGAGTACGCCCAGACGCATGGGTCTACGCTACTTCGCCGCGCCCACGCGGTGTTCCAAAGGTTGCCCTCCGACCGAAATCAGCGGTCGGCGGTGGCCACCGCGCGCTCGGGGCTGGGAGCCGCAGCGGGTACAGCCCGCTCCCCGATTCGGGCGTTGACCAGCCCGGCGAGCACGACGACGAGCGCGGCGGCGGCAGGCAGGGCCAGGGCCGCCTCGGTGCCCCAGCGTTCGGCGACGCCGCCGGTGACGGCGGAGGCCAGGGACTGGCCGAGGATCACCGCGGAGCCGAGCATGGTCATCACGGTGGCCGACCGGCCGACCGGGCTGCGACGGGCACCGAGGCCGTACTGGGTGACCAGCGTCGGGCCGATCCCGAGACCGATGACGAGCAGCGCGACGACCATCCCGGTCACCGACGACACCCCCGGCAGGGCGAGGGCGCCGGCGAGCATCAGGCCGCCGAAGACCAGCCAGCGCGCGGCCGAGGTGAAGCCGACCGGGAAGACGGCGACGCCCAGCGCCAGCGCGGCCGACCCGACTCCCATCGCGGCGTAGACCAGGCCGGCCTCCTCGGGGCGCCCGTGGTCGGCCATGAACGCGGTCAGCGAGGTGAGCATCGAGCCGAAGAAGAGCCCGACGCCGAGGATGCCGACCACGATGACGACCACGCGCGGACGGGCGAGCTCACGCACGGAGCCGGCAGCCGGCGTACGGCCGGACGAGGCCTGTGCGGTCGCGGCGCTCGGGTGGAGGGCGAAGGCGGAGACGAAGATCAGGGTGAGCACCGCGGCGGCGACGACCGGCGCCCACGGGTCGATCGTGACGGCGAGGACGCCCGCGACGACGGGACCGACGATGAAGACGATCTCGTCGGCCGCCGACTCGTAGGCCATGGTCGAGTTGATCACCCGCACGCGACGTCCCGGGACGATGCACGCGGAGATGATCGCCATCAGCCGCGACCGCGACAACGGCGCGATCTGCGGGGCGGTCGCGCCGACCAGGAACGCCACCGCCAGCACGACCGCGTCGGGCAGCGGGCTGTAGACCACCCAGGCCATCGCGGCCAGCATCGCGCTGCTCGCGGCGCCGACCACCAGCAGCACCCGCCGCTGACCGAACCGGTCGACCGCGGCGCCGAGGAGCGGGCCGCACGACGCGGCTCCGATCCCGACCATCGCGGAGTTCAGACCACCGAGCGCCAGCGAGTCGCGGCCGGCGACGACCAGCGTCAGCACACCGACGACCATCATCGCGTACGGCATCCGCGCGACCAGCGCGAGTGGGAAGTACGTCCCTCCGACGGCGCGCACCAAATTCTGCTCGCCCTGCACTGACATCTCTTTCGAACCTCCCGCTGCGAACCGCGGCTCTGTGCCGCCTTGGTCCGCCGGCGGGGCCAGCGCGAGGTGATACACACAATGGATACGGAGCAGTCGCTCCGTCCCTACAAGAATACGCCGCCCACCCCGGCCACCCGGAATCGCCGAGGTGGGCGCCGGTCAGGGCTCGAGATCGACCACGCCCTTGCCGCTGACGATGTCGAACGGGACCGAGACCTGGTCGTGGGCGATCCTCCACGTGCCGTCGATCTTGCGCAGCCCGTAGGTGACTCGCACCCACATGCCGGCCGCGGCGACCCCGTTCCTCATCGTCCCGCTGAGCCGGCCGAAGGCGTACCCGAACGCCACGTCGCCGCCGATGCTGAGCATCAGGTCCCGCAGCTCGTAGTCCACGGTCTCGAAGACCTGGAACACGCGCGCCCAGCTGGCGAGCTTCGCCTCGATCCCGACATGCTGGAGCGGCGGTTCGACGTCGAAGGAGACGACATCGGAGGCGTACGGCTCTCGCAGGATGTCGAGGTCCTTGGCTCGCAGCCCGTCGATGACCTTCTCGATCTGGCCGCGGATCGCGGCCTCCTCGTGCGCACTCATGACCGACCTGCCTCGGCCCCGACCAGGCTGCCCTCGCGCAGCGGCGCGAGCGCGGTGCTCCACGAGACGACCTGATCCAGCATGGTGGCCAGCGCGGTCGCGTGACGTTCCCCCGGCACGAACTTGGTGTGGTTCTCGAAATCGGTGAACAGCGAGAGCTCCACCGGGCGACTCACGTCGGCCATGCCCAACGTCCCGCAGACCGTACGCAGCTGGGCGACCGCCCGAGCGCCTCCGCTGACTCCGTAGGAGACGAACCCGACCGCCTTGTTCGTCCACTCCGCACAGGCGTGGTCGATGGCGTTCTTCAAGACCCCGGGCATACCGCCGTTGTACTCCGGCGTCACGATCACGAACCCGTCGAACGGGGCGATCCGCGCGGCCCAGTCGCGGGTGTGCTGGTTGGCCGACGGCCCGAACATCGGCGGCACGGGCTCGTCCAGGTGCGGGAGCGGGTGGTCGACCAGATCGACCAGCTCGAAGGTCGCGTCGTCGCGGTGCGACGCCAGATCTTGGACCCACTGGGCGACCTGTGGGCCGTTGCGGTTGGGGCGGGTGCTGCCGAGGATGATGCCGATGCTGATCATGTCCGGACTCCTTGTTCTCCGTGATGGGTCTGCTGCCCCTCCGACGAAGGAGACGTACGGAATGTCAGGTGGTCTCACAGATCGGGTCGCTGTTTCGTCGGTTGGGTTGTAGACCTGCAGACGAAGGAGTCACCATGACCGACCCGCACCTCGCCGAGGTGATCAGCGAGCGACGCCAGCTGATCAATCTCGCCTACCGCCTGCTCGGCTCGCTCGCCGAGGCAGAGGACGTGGCCCAGGAGACCTACACCCGCTGGTACGCCCTGTCCGAGAAGCAACGGGAGGCGATCGCCTCTCCTGGCGCGTGGATGACGACGGTCGCCAGCCGGATCTGCCTGGATCTGCTCGGCTCCGCACGAGCCCGGCGGGAGCACTATGTCGGCGACTGGATCCCGGAGCCGGTGCCCGGCGGCTGGCTCGACGGCACCGAGTCGGCCCCTGCCGACCCCGCGGACCGGGTCACGCTCGACGAGTCGATCAGCATGGCCTTCCTGGTGGTGCTGGACTCGATGACACCCGCCGAGCGGGTCTCCTTCGTCCTGCACGACATCTTCCGCTACACCTTCGCCGAGATCGCCGACGTCGTCGGCCGCACTCCAGCGGCCTGCCGCCAGCTCGCCTCCAGCGCCCGCCGCCGCATCGACACCTCACGGGACCCGTCGACCACCGAGCGCACCGACCTGGTCCGCGGCTTCAAGCAGGCCTGGGAGTCGCGCGACATCGAGGCCCTCGTCGGGCTCCTCGACCCCCAGGCGATCGCCACCGCCGACGGCGGCGGCCTGGCCCTGGCCTTCCTCGAACCGATCAGCGGCGCCGAGCAGATCGCCGGTGCCTGGATGGACATCGCCGCTCGCGGCCCGGCGGTGACCCTGCGCGAATGCACGGTCAACGGCCAGCCCGGCCTGGTCGGAGAGTTGGACGGCGCCACCGTCTCCGTCTACGCCTTCGACGTCGCCGACGGCCGCATCACCCGCATCTGGGCCGTACGCAACCCCGAGAAGCTCCGTCCGTGGAGCGCTCGGTGAACCGTCGGACATCGATCGACCACGTAGGCTTGGCAGGTGCCTGAGGTACCCCTGGATTTCCCGCGTGCGTGGGTGGAGTTCGTGAACCCCGACGACCCGGACGAGCGGATGCGCTGCGACCTGACCTGGTTGACGTCGGCGTACTCCTGCATCTTCGGCAACGGCTGCCCGGGGATGTTCAAGAGCTCACCGGACGTGGGGTGCTGCACGCTGGGGGCGCACTTCGCTGACGAGGAGGACGAGGCCCGGACGGCGGGATTCGTCCAGAAGCTGACCCCTGAGCTGTGGGAGCAGCACCCGGGGCGTGAAGTGGAGACCGACGACTGGGTCGAGCTCGACGACGAAGGCGAGCGGAAGACCCGGGTAACGGAGTTTCGTGGGCAGGAGTCGTGCGTCCTGGCCAACCGGCCCGACTTCGCCGGCGGATCGGGGTGCGCGCTCCACATCCTGGCCGCAGCCGAGGGTCGGGAGCACTTCGAGACGAAGCCGGACGTGTGCTGGCAGCTGCCGATCCGGCGTACGTTCCGCGATGTCGAGCTGACCGACGGGACGACCTACACCGAGGTGACGATCACCGAGTACGACCGGCGCGGCTGGGGTCCGGGCGGCCACGACCTCGACTGGTACTGCTCCGGCAACACCGAGGCCCACGTCGCCGTCGAGCCCGTCTACCTCACCAATCAGGCCGAGCTGACCGAACTGATGGGCAAGGCGGCGTACGCCGAGCTCGTCCGTCACTGCGAGGCGCACGTCCGGTCGAGGTCCGCGCTGGCACTCCATCCCGCCAGCCCGCGCTGAGCGGCGCTGAACCCCCCGGTGTATCTCGACATCAAGAGATAGTGACCCTGGATTGGTCTCTCTCTCAGCGAGAGTTCAGAATCGTTACATGCGCCTGGACCATGTTTCGTACGCTGCAGGACCCGATGGCTTGGTACAGACCGCCAAGCAGCTCGGTGAGCTGCTCGGCCAGGAGTTCGTCGACGGCGGCGTCCACCCTCGCTTCGGCACCCGCAACTACATCCTCCCGATGCGCGGCGGCCTCTACCTCGAGGTCGTCGAGGCACTCGAGCACCCGGCCAGCGACAAGGCCCCGTTCGGGCAGGCCGTCAAGGCCCGCTCCGCGCTCGGCGGCGGCTGGATCGGCTTCGTGGTCGGCGTCGACGACATGACCCCGATCGAGGAGCGGCTCGGCCGCAAGGCGGTTCCCGGCAACCGTCACCTCCCCGACGGCCGCGAGCTCCACTGGCAGCAGATCGGCATCAACGGCCTGATCGCCGACCCGCAGCTGCCCTACTTCATCAAGTGGGAGACCCCCGACCTCCACCCCGGCAACGCCGGCTCCGACATCACCCTCACGTGCCTGGAGATCTCCGGCGACCCCGAGCGGGTCAAGGACTACCTCGGCGACGAGCTGAAGGAACGCGTCGATCCCTGGACCGGCAAGCCCGCCGAGAACGTCCACATCGACTGGGTCGCCGAGCACGGCACCCCCGGTCTCCTGGCCGCGCAGTTCGTCACGCCCCGCGGCGAGGTCCGGATCTGACGAGGCTCGACCTGCCGGGGGCGACGGGCGCGATCCCGTCGCCCAACATCTGGAACCACACCGCGACGTACGAGATCGAGAACCGTGCGCTCGACCCGCACGGCCGGCTCTGGGCGGCCATGGCCGAGACCGGACCCTGGGCCGGACGCGACGTCCTCGACCTGGGCTGCGGGACCGGGTTCTACCTGTCGAAGTTCGCCGAGACCGCCCGCACCATCACCGGCATCGAGCCCCATCCGGATCTCGTGACGTTGGCCCGGCGGCGTACGAAACGACTCCCGAACGTCACCGTCCACAACGGGATCGCGCAGCGGCTGCCGCTGCCGCCGGCCTCCGTCGACGTCATGCACGCCCGCTGGGCCTACTTCTTCGGCCCCGGCTCCGAGCCGGGGCTCGGCGAGCTCGACCGGGTGATGCGTCGCGGCGGCGTGGCTATGGTGATCGACAACGACGGCTCCCGGTCGAGCTTCGGCGCATGGTTCCGCCGTGGCTACCCGAAGGTCCCACCACCCGAGGAGCAGGAGCGGTTCTGGTCGGTGCACGGCTGGACACGCGTCCCCGTCGACATGGACTGGTCCTTCGGCTCGCGTGCCGACCTGGAAGCGGTCGTACGCATCGAGTTCGACGCCGCCACCGCGGCCGCGATCCTGGAGGAACACCAGGGGACGTATGTCGACTACGCGGTGAACCTCTGGTGGAAGCGTTTCTGAATCACCGCACACGGTCGTGGAAAAAGCGTGACCATTGAGACTCCCCCCAAGGAAAGGAGTTTCACCATGCACCATTTCCCACGTCTCGGGCGTCGGCTCGGCACGGTCATCGGCACCCTCCTTCTCACGGTCGCGGCCTCCCTCGCCGCGGTCAGCGTCACGGCCGCGCCGGCTCACGCCGACGCCTGCTACACCTGGAGCGGCACCCTGCAGCAGGGGTCCTCGGGCAGCGCGGTCACCCAGCTGCAGATCCGGGTCGCCGGATGGGCGGCCTCCGGCACCGTCTTCTCGATCGACGGCTCCTACGGCCCGGCGACGACGACCGCGGTCCGCAACTTCCAGGCCGCCTACGGTCTCTCCGCCGACGGCGTCGCCGGGTCCAACACGTTCAACAAGATCTACGCGCTCCAGGACGACGACTGCACCCCGGTCCACTTCGCGTGGAGCGAGGTCGACGACGTCTGCTACGGGGGCTGGCCGACGCCGATCTCCGGAGTGACGGTCGCACAGGTCAAGGCCAACCTGATGCAGGCGATGTGGCGAGCCGAGGCGATCCGGCACCGGCTCGGCGACAACCCGCTCCGGGTGACCTCGGCCTACCGCTCGAGGGCGTGCAACGACGCCGTCGGCGGCGCCTCCAACAGCAACCACCTCTACGGCCGGGCCATGGATCTGGTGCCCGGTAGCAGCGCGACGACCATGTGCGGCATCGCGCGTGCCTCACGCCAGTCGTTCCCGCAGGTGCTCGGGCCGGGCTACCCCGACCACAGCGACCACATCCACCTCGGCATCCAGTCGAGCGTCTTCCACAGCGCCTCGCAGTGCTTCTGACCCTCTCAGGGTGACTCGGTGAGCTGGTCGGGATCGGCATCGGTCCCGACCAGCTCGCGGAGCTTGTCGTTGACGTCCCAGATCCCGACGTTCATCCCGGCGGTGACGGTCGCACCGCGCCGCCAGTAGGCGATGAACTCGTCACCGTCGGTGTTGCCGCGGAGCAGCACCTCGTCCTCGGGCGCGGAGCGGCCGACGTACTCCATCGAGAACTCGAACTGGTCGGTGAAGAAGTAGGGCTGCCAGTCGTAGGCGCCGCCCTTCCCCAGCATCGACCGGGCCGCCAGCCGGCCCTGCCGGATCGCGTTGTCCCAGTGTTCGACCCGCAGCAGGCCGTGCACGGTGTGCTTCGCGAGCGCGGCATCGCCTGCGGCGAAGACCCGAGGATCAGACGTACGCAGCCCCTCGTCGACCACGATGCCATCACCGACCTCGAGGCCGGCGTCAGCGGCCAGCGCCGTGGCCGGTGCCGCACCGACGGCGACGAGGACGATGTCGGCGGGGATCTCGCCGGCGCTGGTGCGTACGACTCCCGGCTCGATCGCCTCGACGGTCGTCCCGGTGTGGATCTCGACGCCGTGGCGGATGTGGAGGTCGGCGACGTGCTCTGCGAGCACCGGACCGAGGACGTTGAGGAGCGGCTGCGCGGCCGCCTCGAGCACGACCGCCTTCCCGCCGAGCGCGGTCACCGACGCCGCAACCTCGAGGCCGATCCAGCCGCCACCGACCGTGACGACCCTGGTGCCGGGCTTGATCGCGTCCTTGAGGCGGCGCGCGTCCTCGGCGGTGCGGAGGGTCGTGGCGTGCTCGATGCCGGGGATCGGCGGCGTCTTCGGCTCGGCGCCGGTCGCCAGGAGGAGCGTGCCGAAGGGCAGCTGCTCGCCGTTGTCGAGCGTGGCGGTCCCGTTGTCCAGATCGAGAGCGGTCGCGGTGGTGCCGGTGAGGACGGTGACGTCCTTCTCGGCGTACCACGCCTCGTCGTGGGAGAGCTTGAACTCCTTGGCGCCGGCCAGGAAGTCCTTGGAGAGCTGCGGTCGCTCGTAGGGCAGCTCGGGTTCCTTCCCGACCAGGGTCAGGCGGCCGGCGTACCCCTCGTCACGAAGGGTTTCGATGGCGCTGACCGCGGCAAGACCAGCACCGATGACGACGATCTGCTCAGTTCCCATGACGCCATCGTCGCTCGGAAGCGGTGAACTAAGAAGACCCGCGGACGGTCAGGGCGGGTTTCAGCATCACGCCGGGCGCGGCGTAGGACGGGGTGGCGAGCAGCTCCTCGAGCGCCTTGACCAGCTCGCGCGCGGCCTCCTCCAGCGGAGGACGTACGGACGTGATGCCCGGCGGCACCGTCTGAGCGACCTGGGAGTCGTCGAAGCCGACGACCGCGATGTCCTCACCGAGCCGCAGCCGTCGCTCGAAGAGCGCGTGGAGCACACCCATCGCGAGCGTGTCGGAGGCGCAGACGAGCGCGGTGGGCTCGGTCTCGTCGAGGATCGCGTCGGCGGCGGCCTTGCCCGAGCTGATCGAGTCCTCGGTGCGCGAGGCCAGGCCGGTGGTCGAGAGGCCGTGGGTGTGCATCGCGTGGATCCAGCCGCTTCGTCTCTCCTCACCCAGGAGCGAGTCCTTGTGCCAGCCGATCCAGGCGATCTTGGAGTGACCGCGCTCGATCAGGTGCTCGGTGGCGATCTCGGCGCCGTAGGCGAGGTCGACGTCGACCCACGGATGCTTGGCGTCGGGCTGGGTCCACGGGCGCCCGAAGGAGACGAACCGCGCCCGGCGCGACTGCAGCCAGGTCGTCTGCTGACCGCCGAGGTGGGTGTCGGTCACGACGAACGCGTCGACCGCGGTCGACCTGAGCAGCTCGTCGTAACCGTCGAGCGGGTCGGCAGGGTCACCGTAGAAGAGGAGCACGTGGTAGCCGGTCTCGGCCGCGGCCTCGACGAAGCTGTGCACGAACCGGTCCATCATCGCGTTGGCCGTGCCCTCCTGGAGGGCTGGCATACGCAGGCCGATCAGGTGGCTCGCTCGCGTGCGCAGGCTGCGCGCGGCGCGGTTGGGCTGATAGCCGAGCTTGTCGATCGCGTCCTGCACCCTGGCCAGGGTGTCGGCACGCAGCAGATCGGGGTTGTTGACCGCGTTGGAGACCGTCTGCCGGGACACGCCGGCCAGCTCCGCGACGTCCGCCAGGGTCGGCGGAGCGGCCGAGATATGACCGCCGGAACGCGGCACCGCCACGCTCTGCCTCCCTTGATGCCGATGTGGAACTCTGGATCGTTCCAAGCCATGGTAACGAAGGCGGGCCCCCCACGATGCCTTCGGCCCCAGAACTGTCGGTGCCGTGCTCTAAGTTGCTGGGCATGGCTACCGCTCGCTCGTCCAAACGCGCCACCTACCGCTGCTCCGAGTGCGGTTGGGAGACAGCGAAGTGGGTCGGTCGCTGCGGCGAGTGCCAGGCGTGGGGGTCGGTCGCCGAGGCGGCCGCCCCGATCGGACGTACGCAGGCAGCTCCGGTCTCCACCGCGGCGGTGCCGATCGGGACCGTGTCGGTGACCGAGTCGGAGCGGCGTACGTCGGGGGTTCCCGAGCTCGACCGGGTCCTCGGCGGCGGACTGGTGCCGGGCGCCGCGATCCTGCTGGCGGGTGAGCCGGGCGTCGGGAAGTCGACGCTGCTGCTCGAGGTGGCCGCGCAGACGGCGCGCTACGGACGCCGCGCGTTGTACGTGACAGGCGAGGAGTCCGCCTCGCAGGTGCGGCTGCGGGCCGACCGGACCAACGCGATCCAGGACGAGCTCTATCTCGCCGCCGAGACCGATCTCGGTGCCGTGCTGACCCACATCGAGGAGAGCCGGCCCGAGCTGATCGTGGTCGACTCGGTGCAGACCATCGGCGCATCCGGGGTCGAGGGCGTTCCCGGCGGGGTGACCCAGGTGCGCGAGGTGGCGGCAGCCCTGATCCGGGTGGCCAAGACCCGCAACATCACGACCGTCGTGGTCGGCCACGTGACCAAGGACGGGGCGATCGCCGGGCCGCGGGTGCTCGAGCACCTGGTCGACGTCGTCCTCCACTTCGAGGGCGCGCGCGACTCACGGTTCCGGATGGTGCGGGCGATGAAGAACCGCTTCGGCCCGATCGACGAGGTGGGCTGCTTCGACCTGTCCTCGGAGGGCATCGTCGCGGTCACCGACCCGTCGGGCCTCTTCGTGGAGACCCATCACGTCTCGGTCCCCGGCACGTGCGTCACCGTGACGATGGAGGGTCGCCGGCCGCTGCTCGCCGAGATCCAGGCGCTGACCGTGCTGGGCGCGGAGGAGCGGGCGAAGCGTACGACCTCGGGGCTGGACGGCTCCCGGCTCGCGATGATCCTCGCCGTGCTGCAGCGCCACGCGAGGGTCGGTCTCTCCGGTCGCGACGTGTTCGCCTCGACCGTCGGCGGGGCCCGGATCAGCGACCCGGCCGCCGACCTGGCGATGGCGCTCGCGGTCGCGTCGAGCCATACCGGCACGCCGACGCCACGCGGGGTGGTCGCGCTCGGCGAGATCGGCCTCGCCGGCGAGCTGCGCCGGGTGCGCGATCTCGACCAGCGGCTCTCCGAAGCGGCACGGCTCGGGTTCACCGTGGCCGTCGTCCCGGCCGACCCTGGAGCGCCGGTGCCCAACCGTCCCAATGAGCGCGAAGTCGACGGGATGCGTGTCTTTGAGGTGCACAGCATCAGTGGTGCGCTGGAATTCCTCCGCTTGGTGTGATCGGCTTGGTGACTCGTGGCCGAACGTTCTCGGCATTACGGTTGGATCCACGGTTAGAATCACCCCATCCCACTCCGAAAGGAATCTCGTGCCCGCCGACCGCACCGCGGACTCCATCCGACTGCGCGAGACGCTTGCTCTGATCGCGCCCGGGACACCGCTGCGTGACGGGCTCGAGCGGATTCTCCGCGGCCGCACCGGCGCACTGATCGTGCTCGGCTACGACAAGATGGTCGATGGGATATCGACCGGTGGCTTCACGCTCGACGTTCCGTTCACCTCCACCGGCCTGCGTGAGCTCGCCAAGATGGATGGGGCGATCATCGTCGACGACTCGCTGAGCCGCATCGTGCAGGCCGCAGTCCACCTGATGCCCGACCACACCATCCCCTCGACCGAGACCGGCACCCGGCACCGCACCGCCGACCGGGTCGCGAAGCAGACCGGTCACCCGGTGATCTCGGTGTCCCAGTCGATGCAGATCATCGCTGCGTACGTCGGGCAGACCCGCCACGTCCTCGAAGACTCCGGCCAGATCCTCTCCCGCGCCAACCAGGCGCTGGCGACTCTGGAGCGCTACAAGCTGCGCCTCGACGAGGTGGCCTCCACCCTGTCGGCGCTCGAGATCGAGGATCTCGTGACCGTGCGCGACGTGGCCGTCGTGGCCCAGCGCCTGGAGATGGTCACCCGCATCGCCCGCGAGATCGAGGACTACGTGCTCGAGCTCGGCACCGACGGCCGGCTGCTGTCCCTCCAGCTGGAGGAGCTCATCACCGGCGTCGACGCTGAGCGCGAGATGGTCATCCGCGACTACCTCCCCCGCGGCCGCCGTGCCCGCAGCCCCGAGGAGCTGCTGGCCGAGCTCGAGGCGCTCAACTCCGCCGAGCTCGTCGACCCCGCCGCCACCGCCCGCGTCCTGGGCCTGACCACCTCCGACGCTCTCGACGGCGCCGTCGCCCCGCGCGGCTACCGCCTCCTCGCGAAGGTCCCCCGCCTCCCACCCGCCGTCGTCGACCGCCTCGTCGACCACTTCGGCACCCTGCAGAAGCTCCTCTCCGCCAGCGTCGACGACCTCCAGGCCGTCGAGGGCGTCGGCGAGCTCCGCGCCCGCTCCGTACGCGAGGGCCTCTCCCGCCTCGCCGAGTCCACCATCCTCGAACGCTACGTCTGACCCTTCGCCGAGGCGTCAGTTACGTCGGCCGAGGCGGCACGCTCGTGCCATCTCGGCCGACGGGAGTGACGCCTCGGCTGTTAGTTGACCGGGGAGTCGGGTTCCGTACGCGACAGGGCGGTGCCCGGCTTGTAGAGGCCGAAGGTGGCCGATGACGGTTCGCCACCGAGGGCGGAGGCGACGATCACGAAGAAGTTCGGCTTCACCCACGGGCCATGGCCGGTGCACTCGCCGGCGACGACGCGGCGGCCGGTCCAGGTCAGGGGCAGGGTGGTGACGACGTCGCGACGTACGACGATCTCCTTGGTCGGCACCGCCTTGGCGCAGTCGACCGTCGACCAGACCAGGTCGCCGCCCTTCTGCGAGATGCGCACCTGAAGCGCGTCTGCGGACAGCTTCCAGGTGCACGCAGACGCCTTCACGGTGCGCAGCTGGAGCGGGATGGTCACGTTGTCGTAGGAGTAGGCGTCGGTGACTGCCGGCTCGACGACGATGTCGGAGGGCGAGCACTCGCCGGTCGGCTCCGGCGGCGCGCTGCTCTTCGGCTTCTTGGGCTTGTTGTTGCCGCCCGCGTTGCCCGCCTTCTTCGACGGCTTCGCACTGGGCGTCGGGGTGACCGTCACGGTCGCCGTGGGCTCGTCGGCCACGGGGGTCGCGGTGTCGTCCGCGCCGTCGGAACCACTGAGGAAGAACCGCGAGATCCCGACGATCAGGAGCAGGACGATGCTGAGCACCGCCAGCCGCCGGCGCCAGTAGACCGAGGCCGGCAGCCGTCCTCCAGTCCTTCTCGAGCGGGCCATAGGCGACACCGTAATGATCCGGTGCCCAGGTTTCGGGGTGCCACTCCGTGGCAATACCTGTCGCACGGCACAATCTGGGTGTGACAGTTCTCCACGACGCCGTCCTGGACTGGTACGACGCCAACGCCCGCGACCTCCCGTGGCGCTCCGCGACCGCGACACCGTGGTCGGTGATGGTCAGCGAGTTCATGCTCCAGCAGACCCCGGTCTCCCGCGTGCTCCCCATCCACGAAGCCTGGATGGAGCGCTGGCCGACCCCGGCCGGCCTGGCGGCGGAGCCGACCGGCGAGGCCGTACGCGCCTGGGGCCGCCTCGGCTACCCACGCCGGGCGCTGCGGCTGCACGCGGCCGCCACCGCGATCGTCGAGCAGCACGGCGGCGAGGTGCCGGCCACGTACGACGAGCTGATCGCGCTCCCGGGCGTCGGCGACTACACCGCGGCGGCGATCGCGACCTTCGCCTACGGCAAGCGCCACGTGGTCCTCGACACGAACGTACGCCGCGTCTTCGCTCGGACGCTGAGCGGCGTCGAGTTCCCCGCGCAGTCGGTCAACAAGGCCGAGCGCGAGCTCGCCGCCGGCGTACTCCCGCAGGACGAGCCGACCGCCGCCACCTGGTCGGTCGCCGTCATGGAGCTCGGCGCCCTCGTCTGCACCGCCGCCAACCCGTCCTGCGCCCGATGCCCGGTCGCGGACCAGTGCGCCTGGCGCGCGGCTGGCCACCCGGCGTACGACGGACCGCCTCGCAAGGTCCAGACCTGGGCCGGCACCGACCGCCAGTGCCGCGGCCGCCTGATGGCCGTTCTCCGCGACGCCGACTCCCCCGTCCACCGCAGCCGTCTCGACGTCGTCTGGTCCGACGAAACCCAACGGCAACGGGCTCTGGAAGGTCTTCTGAAAGACAACCTGGCCACCGAGGTGGAACCAGACTTCTTCGCCCTCCCCTAACCCCGCCGAGAAGTCGATTTCTGACAGCGAAAGGTCACTTTTTGAAGCGCTGGAAGAGAAACGACGCCGAGTGGCCAGAACTTCTGACCACTCGGCGTCGATAACTGACTTCTCGACGTCAGAAAGTGACGTCTCGGGTTACTCGCCTTCGGCGGGCTTGGGCTTGTCCACCGTCGTCGGCTCGTCCTGGTCGGGGAGCTCGATATCGGAGACGGTCGCGCCCTCCAGCGGAGGTACGTCCGGGACGACGGAGCGCTTCTGGCCCTTGAAGGTGAACTGCGCGGCAGGACCCTCACCCTCGATGTCGACCAGCACGATCTCGCCGGGGCCGATGTCGCCGTAGAGCATCTTCTCGGCGAGCACGTCCTCGAGCTCGCGCTGAACCGTGCGGCGCAGCGGACGAGCACCCAGAACCGGGTCGAAACCGCGCTCGGCGAGCACCTTCTTCGCGGCCGTGGTGAGCTCGATGCCCATGTCGCGGTCCTTGAGACGGATCTCGACGGCGGCGATCATGTTGTCGACCATCGCGACGATCTGCTCCTGCGACAGCGGCGGGAACACGATGACCTCGTCGACACGGTTGAGGAACTCAGGCCGGAAGTGCTGCTTGAGCTCGTCCGAGACCTTGGACTTCATCCTCTCGTAGGAGCCCGCGACGTCGCTGGCCTGGGAGAAGCCCAGGTTGACCGACTTCGCGATGTCCCGGGTGCCGAGGTTGGTGGTCATGATGATCACGGTGTTCTTGAAGTCGACCACGCGGCCCTGGGAGTCGGTCAGGCGACCTTCCTCCAGGATCTGCAGCAGCGAGTTGAAGATGTCCGGGTGAGCCTTCTCGACCTCGTCGAAGAGGACCACGGAGAACGGCTTGCGGCGCACCTTCTCGGTGAGCTGGCCACCCTCCTCGTAACCGACGTAGCCCGGAGGCGAGCCGAAGAGCCGCGAGACGGTGTGCTTCTCACCGAACTCCGACATGTCGAGCTGGATCAGCGCGTCCTCGTCACCGAAGAGGAACTCGGCGAGCGTCTTGGACAGCCACGTCTTACCGACACCGGAAGGACCGGCGAAGATGAACGAACCGCCGGGGCGCTTCGGGTCCTTCAGGCCGGCACGGGTGCGTCGGATGGCACGGGACAGCGCCTTGACCGCCTGGTCCTGGCCGATGACGCGCTTGTGGAGCTCGTCCTCCATGCGCAGCAGTCGAGCGGACTCCTCCTCGTTGACCTGCACGATCGGGATGCCGGTCGCGACGGCGAGGACCTCGGCGATGAGCTCCTCATCCACCTCGGCGACCTCGTCCATGTCGCCGGCACGCCAGGCCTTCTCACGCTCGGCCTTCTTGGCGATGAGCTGCTTCTCCTCATCGCGCAGACGGGCCGCGGCCTCGAAGTCCTGGCCGTCGATCGCGGCCTCCTTGCGCTGGCGCACGTCGGCGATCTTGTCGTCGTACTCCCGCAGGTCGGCGGGGGCCGTCATCCGGCGGATGCGCAGGCGCGAGCCGGCCTCGTCGATCAGGTCGATCGCCTTGTCCGGCAGGAACCGGTCGGAGATGTAGCGGTCGGCCATGGTGACCGCAGCGACCAGGGCCTCGTCGGTGATCGTGACCCGGTGGTGGGCCTCGTAACGGTCGCGGATGCCCTTGAGCATCTCGATCGCGACCGCGATCGTCGGCTCCGGCACCTGGATCGGCTGGAAACGACGCTCGAGAGCGGCGTCCTTCTCCAGGTACTTCCGGTATTCGTCCAGCGTCGTCGCACCGATGGTCTGCAGCTCACCACGAGCCAGCATCGGCTTCAGGATGCTCGCCGCGTCGATCGCGCCCTCGGCCGCACCGGCACCGACGAGCGTGTGGATCTCGTCGATGAACAGCACGATGTCGCCGCGGGTCTTGATCTCCTTGAGCACCTTCTTCAGGCGCTCCTCGAAGTCACCGCGGTAACGCGAACCGGCCACGAGCGCGCCCAGGTCGAGCGTGTAGATCTGCTTGTCCTTGAGCGTCTCGGGAACGTTGCCCTTGACGATGTCCTGGGCCAAGCCCTCGACGATCGACGTCTTGCCGACGCCGGGCTCGCCGATGAGGACCGGGTTGTTCTTCGTACGCCGCGACAGCACCTGCATCACGCGCTCGATCTGGCCTTCGCGACCGATGATCGGGTCGAGCTTGCCCTCGCGGGCGTCCTGGGTGAGGTTGCGGCCGAACTGGTCGAGCACGAGGCTGGAGGAAGGCGCCTCGGTCGAGGTCGTGCCTGTCGACGCGGTCGCGCCGGAGGTGCCGGCCTGGCCCTCCTTGCCCTGGAAGCCCGAGAGCAGCTGGATGACCTGCTGGCGGACCCGGTTGAGGTCGGCGCCGAGCTTCTGCAGCACCTGGGCGGCGACGCCCTCGCCCTCACGGATGAGGCCGAGCAGGATGTGCTCGGTGCCGATGTAGGAGTGGCCGAGCTGCAGCGCCTCGCGCAGGGACAGCTCGAGCACCTTCTTGGCACGCGGCGTGAACGGGATGTGTCCGGACGGTGCCTGCTGGCCCTGGCCGATGATCTCCTCGACCTGGTTGCGCACCGCCTCGAGCGAGATGTCGAGGGACTCGAGGGCCTTGGCAGCGACGCCTTCTCCCTCGTGGATCAGGCCGAGCAGGATGTGCTCGGTCCCGATGTAGTTGTGGGAGAGCATGCGGGCCTCTTCCTGGGCCAGCACGACCACCCGGCGGGCTCGGTCAGTGAACCGCTCGAACATGTACGCATCTCTCCTAAGAATTCTGGGGCGTCACCAAGATTCAACCCCGCAGACAGCCTACGCGTTCCCGACAACACAACGCAGTCCGTGCGCTGAGAGCGAACACGCGTTCCGTACGCCGGACAGACGCCGGGTCACAGCCGACCTCACACAAAGTCGGCTGCCGCGCCCCGGAGGGCGCGACAGCCGGACGCTCGGTGCGGTGAGACCGGTTTGTCAGTGAGCCGCTTCGAAAGCCGCTCGGACGTCGGCCGGAATGCGACCACGGTCGGGAACGGTGTAACCGTTGGCCTTCCCCCACTCGCGCATGACCTTCGGGGTCGAGCCACCGGCGGCGGGCGCCTTCTTGGCGCTGCCGCGACGGCCGCTCACCTTCTGGGCATGGCCGACGAAGAGCGCGAGAGAATCACGAAGCTTTGCCGCATTGGCATCGCTGAGATCAATCTCGTAGGACGTGCCGTCCAGGGCAAAAGACACCGTCTCAGCAGCTTCCGAGCCATCGATGTCATCCTCGAGGATGATCTGAACCTTCTTAGCCATGTTCCTACCTTCACTGCTCTTCTTCACCCGGAAACGGGCCGAATATAGCCATCGCCGTTAAGCGAGATGCCCATAGCATTACATACGATCCGGATGAATCAACAGGTCGGCATACTGAAAAGACTAACGAACGGCATTTCGCTGGAATATGAGTTCCAGTCCTTGCATCGTCAGCCACGGAGAATGCGCCGAGAAGCATTTACTCTCGTCGAGAACGAACTCAGCCAGATAGCCGGTCGCAATCACGGTCACTTCCTCGGCGGAGTCACCCAGCTCGGCGATGATCCGAGCGACCAGACCTTCGACCTGCGCGGCGACCCCGAAGACCATTCCGGACTGCAGCGCCTCGACCGTGTTCTTGGCGATCACCGACCGCGGGCGGGCGAGCTCGACCTTGCGCAGCTGGGCACCGCGCCGCCCCAGCGCCTCCAGCGACAGCTCGATCCCGGGCAGGATCGCGCCACCGACGTACTGTCCCGCGGCGTTGACCACGTCGAAGGTCGTCGCCGTGCCACCGAAGTCGACCACGATCGCGGGGCCGCCGTGGAGAGCCAACGCCGCGACCGCGTTGGCGATCCGGTCGGTGCCGACCTCGCGCGGGTTGTCCATCAGGATCGGGATGCCGGAGCGTACGCCGGGCTCGACCACCACGCTCTCGATCGAGCCGAGATGGCGGGCGATCATCTCGCGCCACTCGTGCAGGACCGAGGGCACCGTCGCGCACACGACTACGCCGTCCACATTCGCCACCAACGCGTCGCCGAGAATTCCCCGCAGCAGCGCCCACCACTCGTCGGCGGTCCGGTGCTCGAGCGTGGAGACCCGCCAGTCCGCGGACACGACGCCGTCGGCTATCAGCCCGATGACCGTGTGGCTGTTGCCGATGTTGACGGCGAGCAAAGACATGGCGGGACGCCTCAGCCCTCGGACAGGTCGAAGCCGATGTCGAAGACCTTCACCGAGTGGGTCAGCGCACCGACGGAGAGATAGTCGACACCGGTCTCGGCGACCTCGCGGGCCCGGTCCAGGGTCAGCCCACCGGAGGCCTCGAGCACCGCACGCCCGGCGGTGATCTCGACGGCTTCCTTCATCGTCGCGGTCGACATGTTGTCGAGCATGATCCGGCCGCAACCGGCGTCGAGGAGCGCCTTGAGCTCCTCGAGCGTCGTCACCTCGACCTCGATCGGCACGTCCGGGTAGGCGAACTTCACGGCCTCATAGGCCTGCACCGCGCCACCCGCAGCGACGATGTGGTTGTCCTTGACCAGCGCCATGTCGGAGAGCGACATCCGGTGGTTGGCGCCGCCGCCACAACGGACGGCGTATTTCTCCAGCGCCCGGAAGCCGGGCAGCGTCTTGCGGGTGTCGAGGACCTGCGCGCCGGTCCCTTCCAGCGCCTCGGTCCAGGCCGCGACGCCGGTGGCGACGCCGGAGAGGTGGGAGGCGTAGTTGAGCGCCGTACGCTCCGCGGTCAGCAGCCCGCGGGTCGGCCCGGCGATCCGCATGATGACGTCCCCGGCCTTCACCTTCGAGCCGTCCTTGACGCGGTCGGTGACCGTGACCGAGTCACCCATGACGTACGCGAAGACGAGCTCGGCCACGCCGAGGCCGGCAACAACGCCCTCCTCACGAGCGGCGAAGACGCCGATCCCGGTCGAGTCGGGGGCGATGGTGGCCACCGAGGTGACGTCCTCGCTGGGCATCTCCCCGGGAGCGGACGTGGGCAGGTCCTCGTCGAGAGCGAGCTCCACAGCGTCGTAGACCTCGCCGGCGTCCAGGCCGGCCTTGGTCAGCTCGTCGCGCAGCGGCTGCGGGATCTCGTCGAAGGGCACGCGTCGGATGGTCATCAGGCTCCTGCCAGGTTTGACTGGGTTGACTGGGTTGGTTGGGACGGGGTCTGGGACGGGTCGGTCGCTGGGGCCGGGGTGAAGATGGCGACAGTCTCGCCGTCCCGGAGTCTCAGGTCGAAGTGGCCGGCGAACTCGGCGTCGTCGCGCTCGGCGAAGTCCTCGCGCCAGTGGGAGCCGCGGGTCTCCTCGCGCAGCAGTGCGGACTTCGCCAGCGCGAGCGAGACGGTCAGCAGGTTGGTCGCCTCCCAGGCGGCCGGGTCGATCGCGGTGGCCGGGGTGCTCCCGAGCTGCTCGAGCTCGTCGATCGCCTCGGCGAGACCGGTCGCGTTGCGGAGGACGCCCACCTTGGTCGTCATGGTCTCCTGCAGCTGCTTGAGCGCGGTGCCGGGGACCAGCGCGCGCCCGGCCCCGGGACCAGGGGCCGGATCCTCCAGCTGCCGCAGCTCGCCGGGCAGGACCTCGGCGATGCGGCGCGAGAAGACCAGCCCCTCGAGCAGCGAGTTGGAGGCGAGCCGGTTGGCGCCGTGGACACCGCTGCAGGCGACCTCACCGGTGGCGTAGAGCCCGGGCACGTCCGAACGGCCCCACAGGTCGGTGCGTACGCCGCCGGAGGCGTAGTGACACGCCGGGGCGACGGGGATCAGATCGACGGACGGGTCGACGCCGTGCTGTTCGCAGGAGGCGAGGATGTTGGGGAACCGTTTCTCCCAGAACTCACGACCGAGGTGACGGGCGTCGAGCCACATGTTGGGGTGTCCGGTCTCCAGCATCCGCTTCATGATCGCCTTGGAGACGATGTCGCGCGGAGCCAGGTCGCCGAGCTCGTGCACGCCCTCCATCAGCCGGTTGCCGTCCCAGTCGACCAGGAAGGCGCCCTCGCCGCGTACGGCCTCGGAGATCAGCGGCTGCTGGCCGCGGGAGTCCTCGCCCAGATACATCACGGTGGGGTGGAACTGGACGAACTCGAGGTCGCGCAGGGTCGCACCGGCCCGCAGCGCGATCGCCATCCCATCGGCGGTGGCGACGGCGGGGTTGGTGGTCTGCGAAAACACCTGGCCGAGACCGCCGGAGGCGAGCACGACAGCACGGGTACGCACGATCCCGACGCCGTCGGCATCGCCCTCGCCCATCACGTGGATGGTCAGGCCGGCGACACCGCCGTCGGCGGCGGTCAGCAGGTCGACGACCATCGCGTGCTCGAAGACCAGGATCTCCGGCGCCCGCCGGACGGCCTCCATCAGCGCGCGCTGGATCTCGGCACCGGTCGCGTCGCCGTCGGCGTGCGCGATCCGGTCCCTTCGATGACCGCCCTCACGGGTGAGCGAGAGGTTGCCGGAGGGGTCCTTGTCGAACTCGGCACCCCACTCGATCAGCTCGCGGACCGCCTCGGCGCCCTCGCCGACCAGGACGCGTACGGCCTCCAGGTCGCACGCCCCGGCGCCTGCCACGAGTGTGTCGACCTCGTGCTGAGCAGGGGTGTCGCCCTCGCCGAGAGCCGCCGCGATGCCGCCCTGAGCCCACTGCGTCGAACCGGCCTTGAGCTCGTCCTTGGTGACGACGGCGACCCGCTCGACCTGGTCCTTCAGCCGCAGCGCCGCGGTCAGCCCGGCGATCCCCGAGCCCACCACGATCACGTCTGCCCACTCGGTCCAGCCCGGATCGCGGGCGGAGAGCAGCTGCATGTTCATAGCCGCACGCTACTGCGTGAGAACGAGCGGCCCACGCATCTGGTCGGTCCCTGGAACCGGCTCGCTCCTGTCGGAGCCGAGCGCGATGATGTGGTTGACCTCGTCGACGTGCACGACGTGCGGCTCGAAAGCCTTCGCCTCCTCGGTGGTCATCTGCGCGTACGCGATCAGGATGACCAGGTCGCCGGGGTGGACCAGATGGGCGGCGGCGCCGTTGATGCCGAGTACGCCGCTGCCGCGCTCGCCCGCGATCGTGTAGGTCTCCAGGCGGGCACCGTTGGTGATGTCGACGATGGAGACCAGCTCGCCGGGGAGGATGTCCGCGGCGTCGAGGAGGTCGGCGTCGACGGTGACCGAGCCGACGTAGTGGAGGTCTGCCTGGGTGACCGTGGCGCGGTGGATCTTGCCGGTCATCATGGTGCGCAGACGAGTCATCGGGATGCTCCGATCGTGAGGCTCATGTTGTCGATGAGTCGAGTGGTGCCGACGCGGGCGGCGACGAGGATCCGGGCTTCGGTGGCCGGCTCCGGGTTGGCGGGCAGCTCTGCCAGCGCAGGATCGGTGACCACGAGGTAGTCCACGTCGACCCCCTTCGCCCGGCGCAGCTCGGCGCGGGCCGCGTGGAGCGCGGCCTCGACTCCGTGGGCGGCCTCGCGCTGGGCGGCGTAGAGCGCCCGCGACAGGGTCGTCGCCTCCTCCCGCTGCTCGGGCGAGAGGTAGCGGTTGCGCGAGGAGAGCGCCAGACCGTCGGGCTCGCGCTGCGTCGGTGCGCCGACGACGTCGACGCCGAGGCACAGGTCGGCCGACATCCGGCGGATCAGCGCGAGCTGCTGGTAGTCCTTCTGACCGAAGACGGCAACATCAGGCTTGACCAGCCCGAACAGCTTCGCGACGACGGTGAGCACACCGCCGAAGTGGCCCGGCCGGGTCTTGCCCTCGAGCACGTCACCGAGGTCGCCGGGGGCCACGGTCACCTGCGGCAGCCCGCCGGGATAGACGTCGTCCACCGACGGCGCGAAGACGACGTCGACACCCTCACGCTCGCAGACCTCGAGGTCGGCCTCGAGCGTGCGCGGGTAGCGGTCGAGGTCCTCCCCCGCGCCGAACTGCAGCGGGTTGACGAAGATCGAGACGACGACGGGACCACCGCCGACCCGCTCGCGGGCGACGCGCATCAGCGACGCGTGGCCCTCGTGGAGCGCACCCATGGTGGGCACGAACCCAACGGGAGTGCCCTCGCGACGGGCGGGGTCGAGGAGCTTTGCGAGCTCTTCGCGGGTCGATGCCAGTTCGCTCATCACTGGTTCCAGGTGTGGATCGGACGCGGGAGGGGCTGCACAGCGGCCTTGTCTGCATCATCGAGCAGGTTCTTGATCTTGAGCGCCCGGATGGGCAGCAGCCGCCCGTCGGAGACGGCCCGGTCGAGCGTGGCTCGCGCCATGGAGACGTACGACGCCAGGGTCTGCGGAGCGTTGGTGCGGATGTCGTCGAGGTGGGCGGCCACCGTGCCGACGTCGCCGCGGACGATCGGACCGGTCAGCGCGGCGTCGCCGTGGTCCAGGGCGTTGTCGAGGGCGGCCGTCAACAGCGGCCGCAGCGTGCCCGCGGGGTCGGTGGCGCCGGCGGCGGCGAGGATCTCCATCGCCTCGGTGACCAGGGTGACCAGGTGGTTCGCGCCGTGGGCAAGCCCGGCGTGGTAGAGCGTCCGCATCTCCTCGGGCACCCACATCGGCTTGCCGCCGAGATCATGGACCAGCGCCTCGGCGAAGGCCCGGTCGGCGGGAGTGGCGGCGGTCAGGCCGAAGACGCAGCCGGAGAGCCGGGCGAGGTCGACCGAGGTGCCGGAGAAGGTCATCGCCGGGTGGACGGCCATCACATGGGCGCCGATCGCGGTGGCCGGCTCGAGGATCGCCAGGCCATGGCGGCCGGAGGTGTGCGCGACGTACATCCCGGGCCGGATGGCGCCGGCGTCGGTCATCGTCTTGACGACGTTGCCGAGCATGTCGTCGGGGACGGTGAGAAGAAGGAGGTCGCACGCGCGAGCGACAGCGGTCGGCTTCTCGACCGGGACCCCCGGGAGAAGCGCGGCGATGCGCGCGCGAGAGGCATCCGACTCTCCCGCGACAGCCACGATCTCGTGACCCGCGGACTGCAGCGCGGCTGCTAGGACAGCCCCGACGCGACCCGCGCCGACGACGCCCACCCTGAGTGGGTTCATGGTTGTAGACCTTTCGTTCCAGTCCCTCCGACCACTCCCCCTTGTGAGCGGAGCCGGGATGGGTACCAGACGTTGTGCCTGTCTCCTCGGCCACCGTGACCGAGCAGTAATGCTTCGGGCTTCGCTTCAGCGAAGACGAAACAAAGGTACGCCGCCGGACATCCTTCCGAAACATCAAGCTGCCGTGACTGCCATCACACCGGCGTACGGCCGCCGCGGATCACACGCCGAACCAACGGCTCGGTATCACCTCGCACCCAGCATTGGAGTCATTCCCGCGCATCGTGGAAGAATCCACGGCTCCTCGTCATCTATCAAAGGGTCAGAGTTCAGTGCTTCGTAACGTTGCCGTGCTGCTTGCCGGCGGTGTGGGCTCCCGCGTGGGTCTCGACATCCCGAAGCAGCTCATCAAGATCGCAGGCATGCCGATCATGGAGCACACCCTCGGCGTGCTCGACCGCCACCCGCAGATCGACGAGATCATCATCCTGATGGCCCCCGGCCACCTCGACGCCGTGCACGCGATGACCCGCGACGGCCGCTACCCGAAGGTCTCCAAGATCCTCGAGGGCGCCGACACCCGCAACGAGACGACCAAGCTCGCCCTGGCCGCCCTCCCCGAGGGCGAGGACTGCAACGTACTCCTCCACGACGCCGTACGTCCGCTGCTCAGCGAGGACGTCATCACCGACTGCTTCAAGGCGCTGGTGACCTACCAGGCCGTCGACGTGGCCATCCCGTCCGCGGACACGATCATCGAGCTCAACGACGACAACACCATCTCGCAGATCCCGGACCGCTCGCGGCTGCGCCGCGGCCAGACCCCGCAGGCCTTCCTCGCCTCGACTCTGAAGCGGGCCTATGAGATCGCCGACCAGGACCCTGAGTTCCGGGCGACCGACGACTGCAGCGTCGTGCTGAAGTATCTGCCCGAGACCAAGATCTGGGTGGTCGACGGTCACGAGCAGAACATGAAGGTCACCGAGCCGATCGACGTCTACATCGCCGACAAGCTCTTCCAGCTCACCGCTCACCAGCAGTTCCCGCAGAAGGCGGAGGCCGACTACCGGGCCGCCCTCGAGGGCAAGAACATGGTCGTCTTCGGCGGCAGCTACGGCATCGGCGCCGACATCGCGGAGCTGGCCGAGTCCTACGGCGCCAACGTCGCCTCCTACAGCCGCTCGGCCACCAGCACCGACGTCGCGAAGCGGGCCGACATCGTCGCCGCGGCGGCCGACGCCGGCAAGCGCTTCGGTTCGATCGACTTCGTGGTCAACACCGCTGGCGTGCTGCCGCGCGGCGAGCTCGCCACCGTCTCGGAGGAGACGATCTACAGCGCGACCGAGATCAACTACATCGCGCCGGTCCTGATCGCCCAGGAGTTCTTCCCCTACCTCGCCCGGGCGAAGGGCTCGCTCCTCTTCTTCACCTCGAGCTCCTACACCCGCGGTCGCCGCGGCTACGCGCTCTACTCCTCCGCGAAGGCGGCCACGGTCAACCTGACCCAGGCCCTCGCCGACGAGTGGGCCGACCAGGGCGTACGCGTCAACGCGATCAACCCCGAGCGCACCGGCACCCCGATGCGTACCAAGGCGTTCGGTCAGGAGCCGTCCCACACGCTGCTGGAGTCGAAGGCGGTCGCCCGGGCCTCGCTGGACACCCTGATCGCGTCGAGCACCGGCCACGTCATCGACCTGCGCCGCATCGACCCGATCCAGGAGGCCCTGGACGCTGCGGCCGGGAACTGACCCGATGACCAGCGCCCCGACCGTCTCCGCGGACACGGCCCCCGCCTCGACACCCACGCCCGAGCCGAAGAAGGCCGTACGCCGATCCCGCCTCGGCGCGCTCGACGCGCTCCGCTTCATCGCGGCAGCCGTCGTCGTCGGCTACCACCTCACCGGCATCGCGACCCCTTACTGGGGTCTCGATCCCCGGGAGGTCTTCCCGACCCTCAACCACGTCACCCGCTACGGCTACCTCGGCGTGGAGCTCTTCTTCATCATCAGCGGCTTCGTGATCCTGATGACCGCGTGGGGTCGCGACCTGCCCCGTTTCGTCTCGTCCCGCGTCGCCCGGCTGTTCCCGGCCTATTGGGTCGCCGTCATCATCACGCTGGTCCTCCAGGCCTACTGGAAGGGCGGCCGTGACCAGGGGTTCGTCGGCGGCCTGATCAACATGACGATGACGCAGGATGCCTGGAACGTACTCAGTGCCCAGGGTGCCTTCTGGACGCTCTGGATCGAGCTCAAGTTCTACCTGCTGATCGGCGTCTTCCTGCTCGTCGGGATCACCAAGCAGCGCGTGATCGCGGTCGTGTTCCTGTGGCCGCTGCTGGCCCAGATCGCCCGCGCCACCGACTCCGGCATGCTCAACTCGCTCCTGTTCGCCGAGTACGCCCCGTTCTTCGCGATGGGCATGGCGCTGTTCCTGATCTACCGGTTCGGCAACTCGTTCATCGCCTGGCTCGCGGTGGCCTACAACGTGATCCTGGGCATCCGCCAGGCGACGGAGTACGCCGACCGGGCCACGGAGCTCGTCGGCGCCACCGTCTCGCCGGTGATCACCGGCTGGGCGATCGTGGGATTCGCGGCGCTCGTCTGGCTGGTCTCGGCCGGTCCGCTGGGCCGGGTGGAGGCGCGCTTCCTGACGACTCTCGGGGCGCTGACCTATCCGCTCTACCTGATCCACGCGCAGTTCGCGTTCTGGATCATCGACATGTTCCACGGCCGCTACGACGAGTACGTGGTCCTGGCCGCTGCCGTATCGACCGCCCTCGTGCTGGCCGTCGCGCTCCACTACCTCGTCGAGCGCCGCCTCCACGACCCGGTGCGCGACGCCGTCCTGCGTGGTTTACGGGAGACTCCGCTTCAGGGGCGCTAATGTCGCTCCATGTGGCCCAGAGCCCGGCAGGATCGCGGCACAACGGTTCAGCCCCGGCACATCAATCCATCCCGAGTGCGTCTCCGCCAGGAGATGGCGCGCTTCGCCAAAGGCACCAAGCGTGGCATGCGTGTCCTCGACGCCGGTGCGGGCCGCTCGCCCTACCGGAAGCTGTTCAAGCACGCCCACTACGAGGCTGCTGACTTCGCCCAGCTGAGCTCGGCGTACGCACCCCTGGACTACGTCTGCGACATCACCGACATCCCGGTCGATGACGGCAGCTTCGACCGAGTGATCTGCAACCAGGTCCTCGAGCACGTGCCCGAGCCGGAGAAGGCCATCGCGGAGCTCTACCGCGTGCTCAAGCCGGGCGGGCGGATCTTCCTCTCCGCGCCCCTCTTCTTCGCCGAGCACCAGAAGCCCTACGACTTCTTCCGCTACACCCAGTTCTCGCTGCGGAAGATGTTCGAGGAGGCGGGCTTCGAGATCGCCAGGATGAACTGGCTCGAGGGCTACTTCGGGACGGTCGCCTACAGCTACCAGATGATGGCGAAGAACCTCCCCGCGAGCGTCGGTGAGCTCCGCGGACGGGGTCTGCGCTGGAAGCTCGCCTACGTCGCCCCGATCGTGCTCCTCAACCGGAAGCTCGCGCTCCGGCTCAGCCGCCTCTACGCGCGCCTGGAGGTCTCCGGCCGCCGCTTCGAGCGCGGGATGCCGAAGAACTACGTCGTGGTCGCGCGTAAGCCCGCCGACGGGACGCCCCCCGCATCGAAGCAGCCCGAGACCGAGACGAAGACCCAGACGAAGGCCGTCCCGACCATGGCCGAGCTCCAGGCCGAGGTCGAGAGGCTGAGGACGGAGACCGTACGCACCCGGGAGTCCCTGCGCGACCCGCTGGTCGACCTCCCCCTTCCGGCCGAGGTCCGCACCGTCCTCGACGGTGTCCGCGCCGAGCACCTGACCTACCTCAAGCCCGAGAACCTGCAGGTGCTCGCCCGCCAGGTGCTGGACGCCGATATCCAGGCCCGGCCCGGCCTGATCATCGAGACCGGGGCGGCGCTCGGCGGCTCCTCGATCGTGATGGCCGCGGCGAAGGACCCGAAGCGGCCGATGCGGGTCTACGACGTCTTCGGGATGATTCCGGAGCCGTCCGAGCGCGACGGCGACGACGTGCACAAGCGCTACCGGAAGATCGTCAGCGGCACGTCGAAGGGCATCGGCGGAGAGACCTACTACGGCTATCGCGACAACCTCTACGACGAGGTCAGCGACTCATTCACCAGGCACGGGATCGATCCGGCGCAGCACAACGTCGAGCTGGTGCAGGGCCTGTTCCAGGACACGCTGAAGATCGACGAACCGGTCGCCTTCGCCCACCTCGACGGTGACTGGTACGAGTCGACGATGACCTGCTTGGAACGGATCGCCCCCCACCTTGTCGTGGGGGGACGGATCGTGCTCGACGACTACTTCCACTACAGCGGGTGCCGCGACGCGGTTGACGAGTATTTCAAGGACCGTCCCGGGTTCCGGATGGAGCGGCGTACGAAGTTACACGTCGTACGTGTCGGAATACCCGGTTAACCGGGTATTCCTGCACCCAGACCCTGAGGCCCGCCGGGTCAGCGTCGCTGCAGGTGAAGGACGTCGTTCGGACCGAACGACACCTCGAAGTTCGGGCGCACCTCGCGTGGCCGGCCGAGCTTGGTCTCCCAGTTCCAGTTGTGGACCGTGAACCGGAGCCGTAGGTCGAGGTTGCGCGCCCTCTCCGAGAACTCCTCGAAGACCTCCGCGAGGTCGAACCTGGAGGCGAGCCTGAACTCGCCCCGGCCCTCGGACGAGACCTCGAGCGGCAGCGCGGCCACCTCGCCGGTCTCGTTGCAGACGGCGTCGAGGGTGACGATGCGGTCCGCCATCACACCCTTCGGCCACTCCCCCATCACGGTGAGCATGGCGTCGAAGCGGAGCGTACGAGAGTCACGGAAGGCGGCCGAGCTGGCCTGGGTGCGGCCCAGGCGGCTGGCCGGACCCGGCAGTCGAGTCGCGACGCCCTCGGGCATCGGGCGCGCCCAGCCGAGGGCGTGGACGTCGAGCCGGGCGCGTGCCTTCTCGATCCGGCCCGGTCGCTGCGCGACGGCGCCCGCGAAGGCGACCCGCCAGTCATCGAGGAAGGCGCGCCAGTCGTGCTTGCTCGCCTTCTCCAGGGCCTTGCGGGACATCTCGGCCACCTTCTCGGGGGCGTCGATCATCTGGATGCAGCGCTCGGCGACCGCGTCCATGTCCTCGGCCTCGACGATGAAGCCGTCGACCCCGTCGCTGATCTGCTCGCGCGGACCGTAGTTGATGTCGTAGCTGATCACCGGGCAGCCGAAGGAGAGCGACTCGAGGGTCGCCAGCGGGTAGCCCTCGTTGACGCTGGTCATGATGAACCCGGTGGCGTGCAGCAGCGCTTCCTTGGCTCGCGGGTCGTGACCCATGAGCTGGACGTTCTTGCCGACGTCGAGGGTCTCGATCAGGTCGGCGAGCGGCTTGTAGAGCTTGCCGTCACCGTAGATCTGGAACTTGGCCTCCGGACGCTTCTCGATCACCTTCGCGAAGGCCTTGATGGCGTGCTCGAGGCGCTTCTGCGGCTCGAGCCGGGCGACGGTGACGAACGTCGCCGGCTCCCGCTGAGGCATCGTCTCGGGCAGCACCGGCAGCTCGACCGGGTTGGGCACCACGAACCGGTGCGAGGTCGAGCCGTAGCGCATCGCGATGTGCTCGGACTGACGATGGGTCAGGTTCACCAGCGCGTCGTACTCATGGATGTTGTCGAGCAGCGGGGCGTACTTGCCCGAGAGCTGGGAGTTCCAGCGCCGTTCCTTCACGACATGGTTGTTGTGCATGAGGTGGAGGAAGTAGAAGCGGTCGTCCTGGCGGGGCATGACGTCACGCAGCGCGAACCGGGAGTCGGTCACGAAGAAGACCCGCTCGGCGTCGCCGGCGAGCAGCTCGAGCCAGTGCCACAGCCAGCCGCCCACGGTCTCCCACGACCGGATCGGGAGCCCCTCGGCGTCGGTGAGGATGTACGGCACCCGGGACGCGGCCGGGGCACCCGGACCCGGCGCCCGCAGGTAGATCGACCCGTCGGCGCGACGGTAGTCGCGCGCCAGGTCCTTCCCCGACTGCGAGTGGGCGGTGTAGTAGACGGTGCCGTCGGGGTGGAGTACGTCCGAGATGGTCGTGCCGGCCACCTCGCCCAGCTGGCCCCCGAGCGCGGCCACGGACTCGTCCGGCGCGTCGGTCGGGGTGTTCAGCCGGTACCACTCGTAGAGGTTGAGGAGGTCCATGCCCTCGACCAGCTGGCCGGATTCGCGCAGGACCTCGCGCACCTCGTCGTAGACGGGCTTCGACTCGGTGGTCAGCAGCGTGGTCGGGATCCCGGTGTGCTGCGTGATCAGGCGGTTGCGCATGATCATCGCCCGCGTCTGCCCGCCGAACTTGGTCGCGATCTCGTTGCACATCGTGAGGTAGCGGCCCTCGGGGAACGCCACCTGCTCGTGGGGGTTGGGGATCGGCATGCGCAGAGATTAGTCGGCGTCTTTGGGGATTGCCGATTCTTCGGGCAGGATATCCGGCCGGGATCATAGGGGGAAACGTGTGAACGGACCGCGAACATCGCGGCTCCGCCCGACGACACTGCGTCGAACCATCAATGAAGGAGTCCCATGGCCAGCCCAGCTCGACGACTCGCTCGCCAGCTGCTTCCCGAGCGCCTGCGTCAGAGCCTGACCGCTCGCGTCCCGTCCATCTCGGAGGGTGCGCCGCAGGACTCTAAGCCGGCGCCGATCTCCATCGAGGTCGAACCGCTCGTCGTCGCCGCTGATCTCGACGGTGCGGTCAACGCCGCCGGCGGCGGTTTCTACGAGCGCGCCTGGGCCCTCTTCCAGGGGATCCCGGTCGAGGAGTGGGCCGCCAAGGCCGCCGACGAGTACGTCATGTCCGGCCTCCACGTCGACCCCGAGGCGACCCGCGCGACCCTGCGCGACCTCGCCGCGTCCGGCGCGGCGTACGTCCCGGGCCGCGCGTGGCTCGCGATGACCAGCCGCGTCTTCGGCTTCGGCGACCAGGAGCTGGCCCGCAGCCTCTACGCCCGGCTCGACGAGGCCGTCGGCGACGGCACCAACGGCGACACCAAGTGGGTCGTCGAGAGCCGTGACTGGCTGCGCCCGTGGGTCGCCGCCGACAACGACGAGCCCGACGCCCCGGCCGCGCCGGAGGGCACCGTCTCCTACGCCGTCGTCGACTACGGCCACCCCGGCCGCTCCCGCGCCTCCGCCAACATCGGCGACCACGTCCAGACCGTCGCCTCGCTCGGTCACGTGGTGCGCCACCGCGACCTCGAGTTCACCGGCGAGTCCGAGCTCGACGACATGGCCAACCGGCTGCGCGAGCGGGTCCGCCCCGAGCGCGTCCGCGAGGGCCTGTCCGCCAAGGTCCAGCTGATGACCCTGCAGCGCGACGCGTCGATGTACCAGCCGGTCCCGAAGGACACCTGGATGCTCGGCTTCGGGTGGTACATGCACCCGATCTTCGAGATGCGCTACGGGATGCCGTTCCACAAGAACCTGCGCCCGATCTTCGTCTCGTTCCACTGCAGCACCCGCGCCATGATGACCGACGAGACGATCGAGTACCTCAAGAAGTACGCCCCGATCGGCTGCCGCGACTGGACGACCGTCGACATCCTGCTCTCCGTCGGCGTGCCCGCCTTCTTCTCCGGCTGCCTCACCACCACGGTCTCGACGGTCTTCCCCGACGCCACCGAGCTGCCCGGCCCGGACGCGCCGGTCGGCTACGTCGACGTCTTCGACGGCAGCATCCCCGAGGGCGCCCCGACCTACGCCCAGGGCGGCCTCGACGAGGTCCGCTTCCGGCCGTTCGTACAGAACATCGACGACGCGATCACGATGCTCGAGGGCTACCGTCGCGACCACCGCAAGCTGGCCACCAGCCGCCTGCACTGCTACCTGCCCGGTCGCAGCATCGGCATCGACATCGACTTCCGCCCGAAGAACCTCTCCGACCCGCGCTTCGCCGGCCTCAACCCGCTCACCCCCGCCGAGTTCGACGGCATCCGGGAGAGCATGAACGACCGGCTCGAGACGATCCTCACCAAGATCTTCTCCGGCGCCAGCGTCGAGGAGGTCTACACGCAGTGGCGCGAGATGAACGCCGCCGAGGTCGAGATCGCCCGTGAGCGCCGGGCCGGTGCCCGCAAGGTGGGCGATCTGGTCAGCTCGATCGCCGAGGACGTACGCAGCAACTCGGTCAGCACCCCGGAGCAGGTCCCGGCCGACGCGATCCACGTCGCCGTCTCGGCCCGCCCGAAGCAGCGCCCGAAGCTGCGCCGGCTGATCAAGTCCATCGCCGCCTACTCGTCCCGTCCGGTCCACCTGTGGGTCCAGACCGGTGGCACCGACCTGCGGCTCGACGAGCTCGCCCGGCCGGGGATCACGCTCAGCGCCCTGGACGTGTCCGGCTTCGACGGCATCAAGCAGCCCGACGGCAGCACGCTCCCGATCGGCCAGGTCGAGCGGCTCGTGGTCGCCGACCTGCTCCCCGACGTCGACAAGCTCGTCATCCTTCCGGTCTCCGCCGTGCTGACCGAGGACATCGCCGGGCTCGCCGACACCGACCTGGAGGGCAACCTGGTGGCTGCCACCGACGTCGTCGGCACGCGCGCGGTCAGCGGTTTCCAGCAGATCCACGCCGCCGCCAACAAGCAGGCCGAGCGCACCACCGAGGCGGCCGATCTGCGTCGGGACGGCCACCAGCGGCACGCCTTCGACTTCGACGCCTTCGACATCGACGTGCTCGTGCTGGACGCCGCTCAGTGGCGCGCTCAGGACCTGCTCACCTCGCTGGCGCCCTATGTCGAGACGTACGGGATGACCTACCGCAACGTGCTCCTCCTCGAGGTCGGCCCGCACCGCGCGGTCCTGCCGGAGCGCTGGAACGCGATCCCCGGCAAGACCGCGGTGGCCAAGCCGGCTCTCGCCCGGCTGCCGTGATCCTGGCCTGAGGCCCTAGAAAGCAGCGATGGCGCGCCCCGCAAGGGGACGCGCCATCGCTGCTTTTGTGACCGTCAGGGCTTGTCGAAGCTGGGCTTGTCGAAGAAGGCCTCGACGACCCGCTCGGTCGCCTTACCGTCCTGGGTGTACTGGTACTTGGCGTTGAACTCGGCGATCCGGTCGCGGTGCTCGGCCTCGAGCCGGTCCAGGTCGGACAGGGCCGCGACGACCTCCTCGGCGGTGTCGAGCATCGGCCCGGGGGCGGTGTCGGCGTAGTCGTAGAGGAAGCCGCGGATGCCGCCGGTGTAGTCGGACAGGTCGGGCACCAGGAACACCATCGGCCGGCCGGTGAGGGCGAAGTCGAAGCGCAGGCTGGAGTAGTCGAGCACCGCCGCGTCGGAGGCCAGGATCAGGTCGTTGATCTCCGGGTAGTCGGTGACGTCGATGATCCGGGCGGTGCGCTCGCTGCGCTCGCTGCCCTTGGAGTTGAACCGGTGACCGCGGAGCAGGATGACGTACTCGTCGCCCAGGGCCTCGCTGGCCGCGACCACGTCGAGGTGCTCGACCATCTTCGCCGAGCGGTAGTTGAGCGCCAGGTGGTCCCGCCAGGTCGGGGCGTAGAGGACCACCTTCTGGTGCGAGCCGATGCCGAGCAGGTTGCGCGTACGCTCGCGGGCCTCCGCCGCCGACGGGAGGACCAGCGCGTCGTCGCGCGGGTAGCCCTCGCCGTGGATCGGGCCGTCGTAGGCGTACTCCTCGCGGTAGTAGCGGTCCATCTCCGGCGTCGGGGTCAGGATCAGGTCCCACCCGGCGGTCGTACGGTCGAGCTCGGCCTCGCAGCGCAGCGGCGAGAACATCTTCGCGCGCCACATCCGCAGGCCCATCGACTTGGCCGGGTAGCCGTGGAAGGTCTGCAGGAACCGCTGCCCCTCCCGCTTGCGCCACCAGCGGTCGAAGTCGATGTTCTGGACGAGGTACTTCGCGGTGCCGATGACCCGGTACCACTCCGGGCTCTGCAGCACGACCGGGATGCCGCCCTCGGGGACCCGGGAAGCGTGGTCGGCGACGCCCCAGTAGAGGGTGAGGTCGGGCCGGGTGCGACGCAGGTGCTCGTGGATCGCGAGCTGGGAGTCGGTGGCGGTCGAGCCGGCGTAGGTCGAGAGATAGACCGCGGACTCGTCGAGGGGCTCCTCGGCCGCCAGCACGCGCTCGCGGGCGAGGTTGTGGGCGTAGCTGCCGGCGTGGTCGACGGGGATCGGCGGCTGCAGGGTGACTCCCGGGCCGTTGCCGTTGACCGGGCGCAGCCGGACCTCGTCGCTGGTCTGGAACTCGGCCTGGTGCTCGAGGAACGCGGTGGTGTGGCGTACGTTGCCGGGTCGCTTGGCTCCGCAGGTGAGCTGGAACTGGTAGATGCCGCTGGGCAGGACGGACTCGCCCAGGCCCCACTCGTCCCAGCGCAGCGTGAAGACGACCTCGAACGCGGCAGCAGCGGTGTCGATCTTGACGGTCTCGCTGTGGCGCGATCCGGAGAGGGTCAGTCGGGCGTGCTTCGGGATCGAGCTGAGCCACTCGCCCCGCACCGTGATCTGGCCGTCGCCGAGCTCGACGCGGTCGATCGCGACGGTGTCGGTCACCTCGATGATCTGGGCGTAGCCCCGGCCGTCCCGCGAAGCCAGCACGCTGCCTCCGCGTTCGCCGGTCCACGGCGAACCGATCGGGTCGGTCCAGACGATCCGGCCAGAGGTCCCGCCCTGGAGAGTGTCCAGCCGCCAGGCGGCCGGCACGCCGGGCTCGACGGCACCGTGGGCGGGGAGGCTGAGGGTGACCTTGCCGTCCTTGACGGGCGCCTCGATGTGTACGCCGCCACCGATTGCCCGCACGGCCTGCGGCAGCTCGCCGGCGAGGGTCAGGGAGACGGTGCGGCCGTCGACCTCCGCCTTCTCCAGGGAGGTCGCTGTCGTCGGGACGGCGCGGAAGCTGAGCTGGTCCAGGTAGCGATCGCAGGCCACCGACAGGCCGGCGGAGGTGTGGACCCGCGGCCGGTAGCGCGTCGCCAGGTTGCCGGCCGGGCCGCGGGTGTCGATCTGGACCTCGCTGGTGGTGCGGACGACGCCGTCGATGCCGACGGTGACCTCGAGGTGCCAGCGCCCGGCGGTGAGCCGGGTGAGGTCGATCTCGGTGCGGCACCCGCCGGCGCGGTAGTCCTGGTACTTGTGGCCGATGGTCATGTTGGCCTGCGCGTCGCGCCGCGGCGTCACGGTCAGGTCGATCGGGTCGGGCAGCGCCGTGTCGGGGTCGCTCGCGGCGCCGTCCTCGTCGGCGGTGGCGACCAGGTCGGGCACCAGGCGGGCGGTGAAGAACGGGGTCGCCTCGGCGAGGTCGACGAGCTCGATCCGCGCCACCAGGTCGACCACGAGCCGGTCGGAGTCGAGCGGACGTACGTCCCGCACCAGCACCCGCGCCGGCGTCTCGTGCTCGTTGAGCGTGGTCACGGCCTCGGGCAGGTCCGTGTCGGGGAAGATCCCGCGCACCTGACCGCCGACGACCCGGGTGCGCAGGTTGCCGCGCTCGAACCAGCGCGACGCGACGAACGCGGTCAGCTCCTCGCGCTGGTCGGCGATGAGGTAAGTCAGCCGGGCCCGCACCTCGACCGGGAGCTTGAGCCACACCTCCGGAGAGACGTCGCGCTCGATCTCGACGACGAGGTCGCGCAGGGCGGTCCACTGCTCGGCGCTCATCCGCTCGACGTCACCGAGGATGGTGTTGGCGCGGCCCGCAAGCCCGCCGAGCGCCCAGTGGTCACGCAGGTCGGAGTCCAGCTCGCCGATCGCGACCCAGGTCGAGCGGGTCTGCGCGATCCACTCCTCCATCCCCAGGGTCTGGTCGTGGAGCTGCTCGACCGGGGTGCCGTCGGCGCGGTCCATGTCGACGCACACCGGCGCGGTGACCACGTCGAAGCGGCTGGCCTTCAGGTAGCCGTCGAAGCCGACCGCGTCGGCGCCGCCGCGGCCGCCGAAGCTGAAGCCGTTCTGACGCCAGAACGAGGTGCGGAAGAGCCGGTTGCTCACCCCGACATCGCTCAGCGCCACCGGGAACTCGTCGAGGGTGAGGCCGGAGCGGTTCTCGGCGTGCACGAGGTCGTAGGCCGGCACCACCGGCGGGGAGAGCCGCTGGCGACTCTCGATACGACCGACCGCGAGATCGGAGCCGCTCTCCTCCAGGGAGGTCACCAGCGTACGCATCGCGTTCTGGGTGAGGAGGTCGGCGGCGAGCAGGAAGCAGACGTAGGCTCCGCGCGCCACGCGACCACCACGGTCGCGGGCCTCGGCCTGCGTCGCGGAGCTGTCCAGCAGCCGCAGGCGGTAGTCGTCAGGGAGATCGGCGAGGATCTGATCGCTCACCACGCTGGCCTGGCCGTAGGGGGCGATCAGGATCTCGAGGGTCGTGTGGGTCTGCTCGCGCACGGAGAGCAGCGACTCGGCCAGATACTGCTTGTCCTGGTCGGTCACCGTCACCACGACCGAGACGAGCGGTCCGCGCTCGTGGCCGAGAACGCGATGCCCGGCGTCACGAGCCAGTCGACGGACACCCTGAGGCATCCTTCGTTCGGCGCGACGCAAGACGTCGACGATTCCCTGACCCATGCACAGTCCCTCTCGGTTCGAGGGCGTCCCGAATGACGCTCCCGCGAATCTGATCGAACTCAGAGGTTACAGGCGAACGAACAGTCTTCCGCACTCCGGCCGATACCCCTCAGGGAACCTTCGCCAGGGAGTCTGCCGATCGAGACCACGATCCCGCCCGGCAGACGTACGGTGCTCAAGTGCACCTCTGAGCCAGAGTCGTCGGCCATCAGGGCCACGATGTCGGCGACGCCGCGGCCGAAGAGCTTCACGACGCACTCCGCCCGGGTCCATCGCTCCCAGAATCCGTCGGTGCCGAACCGCCTGGCGAGGGCCGTCGGGACCGTACGCTCCACCTCGGCGTCGACCGCCACCGGGACGTCGTAGGAGCCCACCCAGGCGACCACTCGGCCGTCGTGCAGGTGGCTGCGGGCGCGATAGCCGGCGAGCTCGGCATCGCTGCCGACGCGGAGCCGGCCGGCGGGCATCAGATCGAGCCGCCGCCGTCGATGACGATCGACTGGCCGTTGATGTTGGTCTGCTCGAGCAGCAGCATCCGCACGGTCGGCACGACGTCCTCGGGAGTGGTCATCGCACCCGAGGGCGTACGCCGCGCGATCGACTCGAGCTGGTTCGCACCGAGCACCGCGGACATCTCGGAGGCGAAGAACCCGGGAGCGACCGAGTTGACCAGCACCCGGCCACCGAGCTCGCGGGCCAGCGAGCGGGTCGCCGCGTCGAGACCGCCCTTGGTGGCCGAGTAGGCCACCAGGCCCTGATAGCCGCGCTGGCCACAGATCGAGGTCACGTTGACGACCCGACCCTTCAGACCTTTGCCGATCAGGCGCCGCAGCACGAACCGGGTCAGCACCAGGGGCGCGGTCAGGTTTGTCTCGATGATCTGTGCGATCCGGTCGGAGGAGGTGTGCACGTGCAGCGAGTCCTGGCCGATCGCGGCGTTGTTGACCAGCCCGTCGATGACGCCGAGCCTCGCCTCGACCTCCTTGACGAACGCCTGGGCCGCCTTCTCGTCGGTCACGTCGACCGAGCCGAAGTGGGTGTCCTCGGGGTACTTCGAGGCCAGCGCCTCGAGCTCGGGGGTCACCGTGCGCGCGAAGGCCGCGACCTTCACCCCGCGCTCGAGCAGGTCGGTGACGATGGCGAGGCCGAGGCCGCGGGAGGCACCGGAGACCAGCACGACTGACGCGGGCGGGAAGGGTTGAAAGTCAGACATCACTCTTCAGGGTCTCCTTGGCCGGGATCTCGGCGAGCATCTTGATGCGCCGCGGCACGGCGTACTCGGGCAGCCGCTCGGCGGCCCAACGGGTCAGGTCGTCGGCGGTCACGCCCGCGTCCTGGTCGGCGACCACCTCGGCGACGACCATGGTGCCGACCAGTGGCGCCTTCCGGCCGCGTACGGCCGCCCAGGCGATCGCGGGATGGGACTGCAGCAGGTCGCGTACGGCACCGGCCGACACCTTGGAGCCACCGACGTTGAGCTCGTCGCGGTCCAGTCGACCGGTGACCAGGACCCGGCCGTCCTCGATACGGACGGCATCGCCGGTGCGTACGGCCCCGGCCATCTCCACGCCCGAGGCGTCGGTGCCGTGGTGCGGCGAGGTGATCACCAGCTCGCCGTCGACCACCGACAGTCGCGGGCGACCGGGGACGTCGCCCTCGAGCCACTCCTCCGGAAAACCGGCGCGACCGTCGTGGACGACGATCGAGGCGCCCACCTCGGAGGAGGCGTAGATCCAGGAGACGCGCGCATCAGGGAAGGCCTCGCCGAGCTGCGTCAGCACCGCCTGGTCGACCGGTTCGCCACCGAGGGTGACCTGCTCGAGCGGGAGCTTCTGCAGCTCGGCGCCGTGACGCATCAACGTACGCCGCCAGAACGTCGGGGTCCCGGAGACGGCGGTCACGCCGTGCTCGAGCGCCGGTGTCACCCAGTCGTCCAGGTCGGCCGGGTCGACGAGCACCAGGTCCTGACCGGGCACGCCCAGCCCGAGGGTGATCACCTGCCACCAGGCGTAGGTGCCGGGCGAGTAGGGGCACAGCCAGGTGCGCGGAGCCAGCTCGCCGGTCACCGTCGAGAGCGACTCCAAGGTGTGACCGACCCGCTTGGGCCGGCCGGTCGACCCGGAGGTGAGCAACCAGACCCGGCCGTCCTCGGCCGCACGGCGACTGGTGGCCTCTTGCACGCCGCCGGACGGCTCGACGAGGTCGAACCCGGCCTCACGAAGCTCCGTCGCAAGGGACTCGTCGCGCCGGCCGGCGGCGACGACGAGCAGCTCGCCGCCGTCCTTCAGCCCGGCGACCGCTGGCAGCGCATCGACACTGTGCTCCACCACATGAGCCGTCGGCGCCGGCCGTGGCGCGGCGTGCTGGACGAGCTCGCCCCAGGTCGTGCGCCTCCCCGTCCGAGCGTCGACGACGAGGTTGTCGGCGATCACTGCCCCTGGATCTCGACGAGCAGGTCGAGCACGTCTCCGATCGTCTCGATCGAGCGAAGTCCTGCCGCCTCGAAGTTGAGCTCGTCGTCGATCTCGTCCTCGACCCGGAGCGCGAGCTCGGAGAAGTCGAGGGAGCGGAAGCCGATGTCGGCCAGCTTCGCGGTGTCGTCAGCAGGCAGGGTCTTCCCCTGCACGGCCAGCACCTCACCCATGAGCTTGCGGACCGCCGGTCGGTCAAGAGTCTCCATGGCCTCGGACCATATAACGTGACGGCGCATCCCCTGATGTCTGAGGAGACCGATGTTACGACGGGCGACCGACGCCGACATTCCGAGCATGCTGGCGTGGCGCAACCAAGAGGCGAACCGGTCGGTGAGCATCAACCAGCATCTGATCACCGCCGAGGAGCACGCCGCCTGGTGGTCCCGGGCGAGCCAGGACCCGACCCGGCGGGTGCTCATGTTCGAGTACGCCTCCCGCCCCCTCGGCGTGGTGACCTTCTTCGATCACGATCCCGTCGCGAGATCCGCCTCCTGGGGCTTCTATCTCGACCACGACGGCACCACCGCCGACGGCACGGCTCTGCTCGCGTGGACCAAGATCATGCGTGAGGCTGTGGCGTATGCCTTCGCCCCTGAGCCCGACGGCCTCGACATCGACCTCCTCCAGGGCGAGGTGCTCCCCCACAACGAGTCCGTACGCGCCATGAACCGCCGGCTCGGATTCACCGAGGGCGAGCCCTATGAGCAGACCACTGACGACGGCGTGGTGACCGCGATCCCGGTCAGCCTGCACCGCGACGACCGACCGACCCGACGTTCCGCCAAGGAGCAGTGATGACCCACCACGAGATCACCGTCGGGGACCGCACGATCGGTCCCGGCCACGAGCCGTTCGTGATCGCGGAGATGTCCGGCAACCACGGCGGCGACCTGGAGCGTGCGCTCGACATCGTGCGCGCCGCGGGCGAGGCCGGCGCGCACGCGCTCAAGATCCAGACCTACACCGCCGACACCATCACCCTCGACGTCGACACCCCCGCCTTCCGGCTCTCGGCCGACCATCCGCTGTGGCCCAACCGCCGCCTCCACGAGCTCTACGAGGAGGCGCACACGCCGTGGGAGTGGCACGAGCCGATCTTCTCCCTGGCCGGCGAGCTCGGGATGGTGCCGTTCAGCGCCGCGTTCGACCCGACCGCGGTCGACTTCCTGGTCGGGCTCGGGGTCCCGATGCTGAAGTCGGCCTCCTCCGAGATCACCGACCTGCCGCTGGTCCGCGCGATCGCCGAGACCGGGCTGCCGACGATCATCTCCACCGGCACCGCGACGCTCGCCGAGATCGACGCGGCGGTGCGTACGGCACGAGCGACCGGCAACGACGACCTCGTCGTGCTGGCCTGCACGGCGTCCTACCCGGCTCCTCCGGAGGCCTCCAACCTCCGCGGGATCCCGGTGCTGCGCGACGGGCTCGACGTCGCCGTGGGTCTCTCCGACCACACGCTCGGTATCGGCGCCTCGGTCGCGGCCGTCGCCCTCGGCGCCTGCGTGATCGAGAAGCACATCACGCTCTCGCGCGAGGACGGCGCCGTCGACTCCGACTTCTCCCTGGAGCCGCACGAGTTCGCGTCGCTCGTCAGCGAGACGAAGATCGCCTGGCAAGCACTCGGCGAGGCCCGGATCGGCCCGAAGTCGGCCGAGCGCGAGGGCCTGCGCTTCCGTCGTTCGCTCTTCGTCACCCGCGACGTACGCGCCGGGGAGAAGGTCGGTCCGGACAACGTACGCTCCGTCCGCCCCGCCGACGGGCTCCCTCCGGGCGACGTCGACATCGTCTTCGGCCGCACCTTCACCCAGGACGCCCCGGCCGGCACACCGCTCAGCTGGGACCTGGTCTAGACCCGATCGCGGACGAGGGCGAGGAGCGCGTCGGCGACGCGCGCCGGCCCTCGGCCGTCGACCATGGCCCAGCAGGCGGCGCGCAGCCTCTCCCGCAGACGTACGTCACCCAGGAGGTCACGCATCCGGGCCACGGCGTCCGCGGAGTCGCCGTCTAGCTCGGCCAGGGTGGCGATCCCGACGGCCAACTGCTCCTGGTCCATCCGGACGTACGCGTCCTTCTGGTTGTCGGCGACGCAGACGAACCCGGCCGCGGCGCCGAGGCAGAAGAGCTCCCAGGCCGAGGTGCCGGCGGCGCTGAGGACAACATCGGCGTCGGCGACGAGCTCGGCAAGGGTGTCGGTCGGCCCGATCACGTGGACGACCTGGCCCGGCGCCGGCTCGATGCCGGCGATCTCCTCGGCCAGCTCCGGGGTGGCGGCGATGGCGGTCAGCTCCACGGCCATCGCCGCCCGTGCGACCAGGCGCACGACGCGCGGTGCGACCCCGAAGGCATCCGTGCCGCCGAAGAAGGCCAGCACTCGCAGGGGTGTGTGTTCATCCGCGGCGGTCTTGGGTGCGCTCGGGCGATGCCGGACGATCTCACGTCGCTGCTGGGCGTAGTCGAGGCCACCGAGATGCCTGGCCCCCTCGGGGATGGCCCAGGTGGAGGCCTCCGCGCCGAGGTTCTGGTCCAGGTACAGGTCGGCGACCCGTCCGCGCGGGTCGCCGTCGGTGAGCGCCAGCAGCGGCCAGCGCTCCCTCAGGTCGGCGTAGACCGAAGCCGGGAGGAGATAGGAGTCCACGACCACCGACGACGGCTCGAGGCGGGCGAGAACGTCGCGGACATCGCCAACATCGTCCGGTCCCGGCGACGCGATCTCGATCCCCCGGCGCCGCACCTGCTCCGCGACCCACGGCACGCGGACCAGGTCGGCGACCACCACGACGCGTACGCCCCGGGCGACGAGCTCCTCCCCGAGGGCCAGGCAGCGCATGACGTGCCCGATCCCGACCTCGGGACCGGCATCGCACACCATGGCCACGCAAAGACCTTCGGCCTCGACCGATCCCACGGACATGTATGCGCAACCTCTCGGATTCGTCCGTTTCGGCGGACGGCACGGCATGTGTCACCTTTTGCGCGCCGTATCGTTGGCGCACCAGTGAGGCCCAGAGTAGAGAGCATCCCTGTGACCGTGCCCAATTCGGAAGTCCGAGAGTCCACCCCGAACGACCATCCTCTCGATGGCGCCAGCATCTTGGTCACTGGTGGGACGGGATCGTTCGGGAAGGCGTTCATCCGCCACCTCCTGGACAACCTCAACCCGCGACGCGTGATCGTCTTCTCGCGCGATGAGCTGAAGCAGTACGAGTGCCGCCAGCTGTTCGGCAACGACCCGAGGCTCCGCTGGTTCATCGGCGACATCCGCGACCGCGACCGCCTGCACCGGGCGCTCCACGGCGTCGACTACGTCGTCCACGCCGCTGCTCTCAAGCAGGTCGACACCGGGGAGTACAACCCCTTCGAGTTCATCAAGACCAACGTCCTGGGTTCGCAGAACGTCGTCGAGGCCTCCATCGACGCCGGGGTCAAGAAGGTCGTCGCCCTCTCGACGGACAAGGCCTCCTCGCCGATCAACCTCTACGGCGCGACCAAGCTGACGGCCGACAAGATCTTCATCCTCGGCAACAACTACGCCTCCTCCTACGAGACCCGGTTCTCCGTGGTGCGCTACGGCAATGTGACCGGCTCGCGCGGTTCGATCATCCCGAAGTGGAAGGCGATGGCCGAGCGCGGCGAGGCGCTCGGAATCACCGACATGCGCTGCACCCGGTTCCTGATCACGCTGCCGCAGGCGGTGCAGATGGTGCTCGACACCTTCGAGATCATGCAGGGCGGTGAGCTGCTCGTCCCGCACATCCCCTCCCACAAGGTCGTCGATCTGGCTGAGGCGGTCGCACCGGGGGCGAAGCTCGTCGACATCGGGCTCCGCCCCGGCGAGAAGCTCCACGAGGAGATGATCAGCCCGGAGGAGGGCCGCCGCGCGGTCAGCATCCGCGACGGGAAGTACTACGTGATCGAGCCCGAGAACCCGCAGTGGGGCTACAAGCCGATCATGGACGCCGTGCCGGTTCCCGACGGCTTCCACTGCGCCTCGGACAAGAACGACATCTGGTACGACGCCGAGGACCTCCGCAAGGTTCTGGAGTCGGGGATCTAGTGTCCCAATCCGAGAGTCCGTGCCGTAAGTCGTGCGATGCGTGCGTGCATCGCAAGGCGGCGTCGCGACGGCATACCGGGCGTCTTCCGAGCGATGCCAACGCGGCGAGGTGCGTGCGCAGCGTGCGACTTACGGTGCGGAATGGAGGTGCGGGACACTAATGCTGCCGTACGGACGCCAGTCGGTCTCCGAGGAGGACATCGAGGCAGTCACGGCGATCCTGCGTGGCGACTGGCTCACCACCGGGCCGACGGTCGACGCGTTCGAGCAGGCGCTCTCCGACCTGGTCGGTGGGCACCGGGCCGTCTCGTGCACCTCCGGCACCGCTGCCCTCCACATCGCCTACGCCGCCGCCGGCGTGGGTGCCGGTGACGAGGTCGTCACCACGCCGATGACGTTCGTGGCGACCGCGTCGGGGGCCTCGCTGCTGGGCGCCAAGGTCGTCTTCGCCGACGTGGAGGAGGACACCGCCCTCCTCGACCCGGCCGCCGTCGACGCCCTCGTCACCGACCGCACCAAGGTGGTCGCCGCCGTCGACTACGCGGGCCATCCGGCCGACTACGCCGCGCTGCAGCCGATCGCCGACCGGGTCGGCGCGCTGACCCTCGGGGACGCCGCCCATTCGATCGGTGGCTTCTCCGGCGGACGCCCGGTCGGAGACCTGGCCGACCTGACCACGCTCTCGTTCTTCCCGACCAAGAACCTCACCACCGCCGAGGGTGGTGCTGTCGTCGCCAAGGACGCCGCCATCGCGCAGCGTGCCCACGAGTTCCACTTCGTGGGGCTGATGCGTGACGCCGACCGGTTCCGGATCAAGGACGAGGGGCCGTGGCACCAGGAGGTCCACGAGTTCGGGCTCAACTACCGGCTCACCGACCTGCAGTGCGCCTTCGGGCTCTCCCAGCTCGCCCGGCTGGCCGGGTTCAAGCAGCGACGCGCGGAGATCACCGCCCGCTACAACGCCGCGCTCGCCGACGTCGACGGGCTGCGGCTGCCGGTCCAACGCGAGGGCGTGGACCCGGCGTGGCACCTCTATCCGGTGCGCATCCTCGAGGACCGTCGGCGCGAGGTCTTCGAGAAGATGCGGGCGGCCGGCATCGGCGTACAGGTCAACTACATCCCGGTCTACTGGCACCCGGTCTACGCGGACCTGGGCTACCAGCGCGGGATGTGCCCGAACGCGGAGGCGTTCTACGCCGAGGAGCTCTCCCTGCCGCTGTACCCCGACCTGACCGACGACCAGGTCGACCAGGTCGTCGAGACCCTGATCGGAACCCTGTGAAGACCGCGGTCATCACCCAGGCACGCATGACCAGCACCCGCCTCCCCGGCAAGGTGCTCCGGGAAGCAGCCGGCATCACCATGCTCGAGCACCACCTCACCCGGCTCACCGCGGCCAGCCTCCCGGTGATCGTCGCGACGACCACCAACATCGACGACGACCCGGTCGCCGTCCTGGCCGACAAGCTCGGCGCCGGGGTGGTCCGTGGCAGTGAGCCCGACGTGCTGTCGCGCTTCGCGCTGGCGGTGCGGGAGTTCGAGCCCGAGGTCGTCGTCCGGGTGACCAGCGACTGCCCCCTGATCGACGGCGAGGTCGTACGCCGCGGCATCGACGCCTGGGCCGCCGCCGACGATCCCGCGCTCTATGCCAGCAACGCCCTGGAGCGCACCTATCCGCGAGGGCTCGACTTCGAGGTCTTCTCCGCGGCGGCGCTGCTGGAGGCCGAGCGGCTCGCGACCGAGACGCCCCACCGCGAGCACGTCACCCCGTGGCTCTACGCCGACGACACCCGGCCCAAGCTCAACCTGCCGTGGGAGCGGGACGCCTCGGCGTACCGGATCACTCTCGACACCCCCGAGGACCTGCGGCTCCTGCAGATCCTCATCGAGGACCACGACGCCCATCGTCTCGACACCAGCGGCCTCGTCTCCCTCCTGGAGACCCACCCCGAGCTGGTCGAGATCAACGCTCAGATCGAGCAGAAGAAGCTCGGCCAATAAGCCCCGGCGGGTAAGATTCGTGCACGCGGGACGTCGCGCCGCACCCCATCCCAGCAGCGACACTTGGAGCGGTGCATGCAGAAGACTCTGATCGTCCATTCCGGCACGTTCAAGACCGGAAGCACGGCGATCCAGACCTTCCTTGCCCGCGCGAGCCGCGAGGGAAATCTCCCTCCCGAGGTCGCCTACCCGACGATCGGCCGAGGCACGCACAGCGTCCAGCACCAGAACCTCTACTCCCAGCTCCTCGGCGAGGTGCTCTTCACCCCCGCCCTCGGCACCTGGGAGCAGCTCGTCGAGTCGATCGCCTCCGGCAGCGCCGAGACCACGGTGATCTCGTGCGAGTCGTTCTCGCTGCTCAAGCCCGAGCACATCAGTGCGATCGGCGACTACGCGCGCCAGGCAGGCGCGAAGGTCCGTTGGGTCCATTACGTCCGCGATCAGGCCACGTTCTACAACGCCTTCTACGTCGAGCGGCTGATGGTGATGCGACCCGAGCACGCCGAGCTGGTCGATCTGCCCTTCGAGGAGTTCCGCGAGTGGTCACCGCTCGACATGAGCTTCCTGCGCTACGGGGAGTTCGCGGACACCATCACCACGGCCATCCCCGACGTCGACCTGCGGCTGCGCCCCTTCATCCGCAAGGAGCTGCGCCACGGGAACGCCGTCGCGGACTTCCTGAGCACGTGCGAGCTCCCGATCCAGGGCGAGGGGGCGGGGTCGAGCAACGTCGGATCCGGCTGGCGGACCGTCGAGACCGCGCGACACCTGGCTCCGATCGTGGCCGCCGCACCGATGCGTGGCCGACTCCGAGGCGTCGACTCCTGGAAGGCCACTCGTCTGAAGTGGATCCAGATCCTCCGTGGCGAGTTCGTCACCAAGGCCACCCAGCTCGGCTGGAACGACTCCAGCGCGGTCTACATGACCTCCGAGTTCCGGCAGGAGCTGCTCGACGACTATCGCGACGACAACCTCCTCATCGGCAAGCTCGGCGGCTTCTCCTTCACCGACATGATCGAGCAGAGCAGCTTCCCCGACTACAACATCGGCGACTACGCCACGATCCCCGGCGACGAGGTGATGGCGGTCGTGAAGCTGGTCATGCAGGGCCTGCACACGATTCCGGAGGAGATCCAGCAAGAGGTCGAGGACGCCCGCGCCCGTCGAAGGGAAGCGGAGGCCTCCCAGCGGGGCCGGCTCCGTCGCCTCCTGCGCCGTTGACCGGAGCGTGATCGGTCCGCGGGGTCAGCGCAGGTCGAACACGGAGTACAGCCCCTGCTTGAAGCGCGGCTGGCCGAGCTCGCGGCGCAGGCCGCGGAGGTCGGCGCGATAGCGACGATCGACGACGAGCCAATCGACACCGTGCTCGTCGCGCAGCGTGGCGATCGTCGCCGGAGACGGCTGAATGATCGCCGCATCGTTGGCCTCGAGCAGCTCCGGGTCCCAGAAGGGCAGATAGGCGGAGTTGTTGAGATCGGTGGACGGGAGACCGACCACGAGCGGGTCGATGTAGGCCCATCCTTCGACCAGGACCCGACGCTCGGCGTACGCCGCGATCCAGAAGTTCCGGCGATCGCAGTCGGGCACGGGCAGCCCGATGCAATGGGCGTTGGTCGCGATCAGGTCATCGGTCTGTGAGTGCTCGCGGACGAACCGGGCGGCGGCGACTCCATCCGGACCGATGATGTCGGTGTCGGGAGCCCGCGGAACGGCGGGCCCGGCGACCGCGAGCGCGACGGTCTGCGGTGCGCCGGCGAGCACGACTCCCAGCATCAGCGCCACGACGGCCGGGAGCACCGCGATCGTCGATCGCCTGGCGTACACGAGCACGACGACGAGTGCGACGGCGAGCACCAGGAGCCCCACGACGAGCTGGGTCAGCAACGTCGGCGTGAAGGCGGAGCCGTCTGCCGGCATGTCGTCGCCCACCACCAGCCTCGCGATCACGATGGCGAGGCAGCCGAGAGCGGCGCAGCCGGCGATCCGGAGGCCGTCGCGCAACGACAGGTCGACGGGGAAGATGTCCGAGAGCGAGACGGCGATGAGCACGGCGAGGAATCCGCCGGCGCCCAGGAGGAAGTACGCCTGGCTCAGCGCAGGATGGCTCAGGACCATGAACGCGCCGGCACCAGCGGCCCAGGTGCCGGCCAGGAACACGAAGTCGGGCCGTCGCCAGCCCCCACGCACCAGGGCCGCGATCACCGGCACCGCGACGAGGAGGAACCCGACCGTGAAGCTGATCCAGATCGACAACGGCGCGGAACCAGGCAGGGTCTCACCCTCCGGCAGCATCAAGATGCCGAGCCGCTGCACGGTGCTCCCGTTGAGATCGATCCCGGTCGCCCGGGTGCCGCCGCCGTAGAACAGCTGTTGTGCGACCAGGAAGACAGCGACAGCCGACCCGAGCTGGACGCCGAGGGTGCGGACCATCCGCGTGCGACGCAGCACAGCCGCGATCACCAGAGCCAGGAACAGCCCGGCGACGATCGTCGGCAGGGCCGACGACTTCGCACCGGCCACGGCGACCATGACGACCACCGTGAGCAACCACGGCCCCCATCGCCACTGCTCGCGCCGGATCATCTCCACGACCAGCACCATCAGGACCATCTGCAGCGGCATCACCAGTGCGTGCGTCGGGCTGTCGAACGCGCGGGTGACGGAGTCGAAGGCCAGCTGCGCGGGGCTGACCAGGCTCGTCCAGCCGAAGAAGTCCGGAGTGGCGCCCATGGCGAGGACGAGGGCAGCGACGAACCCGGTCCACTTCCGTCCGGTGAGACGGGTGGCCGCTGCGTACGCTCCACCGACCGCGAGCAGGACGAGCAGTGCGATCGACATGCTCCGCATGAGCACGATGAGCTCGATGTGCGTGACCGTCGCCGCCGACGCCAGGTGGACGTAGACCAGCCAGTGGTAGAAGAGCGGGGTGCCGTCCACCCACGGCATCTGGGCGGGAAAGTGGTGCAGCAGATCGCCGGCGATCGCGAGGTGGAAGGGCTCGTCGACATACGGGGCCCGCAACGCGTCGACCGGTCTCTGGGTCCACACCTGGTTCGTGACCAGAAGGACCTGTACGCCCGCCACCGCCGCGCCGGCCCACGACCACAGGCTCGCCCGTCCGATCACCACCGGACCGACCCGCCGGCGGCGCCAGACGACGACCATCGCGCCGAAGAGCACCGCGACCGGATAGCCGTAGATCAGCTCGGTGAGATCGAAGAGCCGCAGCAGCACGTAGAGCGGAGCCTCGAGGACGAGCCCGAGGATGGTGCCGAGGACCAGGTCGTTGCCGAGGCTCGGTCCCGGCTTGGCGACCGCTCGCCACACCACCGTGCCCGGGAAGGTGAGGAACGCCAGGACGTACCCGGTGAAGAGCAGCGCGTCGCCGAGGTCGACTCCGGCGACGCGTACTGCGAGAACGAGCGTCGCGCCCACGACCAGCACGCCCGGGAGCAGCCCGGACCAGGACCTTCCCGGGAAGACGCGGTCCGAGAGCGGCCGGTCCGAGGAGGGCTTCGCGTCAGGTGCGGCGCCTACGGTTGCCGGGTCTGCAGTCACCCGGGCGATCATGCCAACAAATTACCTACATGGAGTACACCGAAGCCCCTCCGGATGCGCTATTTTCCTAGCGATGTCCCTCACCCACACCGTCTCCGTCGTCATCCCGGTCTACCGCGGTGCCGAGACGCTTCCGGAAGTGGTGAGCGAGGTCGTAGACCTCGCCGAACCCTTCGTCACCCCGAACGGGCACCAGGGACGCATCACCGAGATCCTGCTGGTCCACGACCATGGCCCGGACACGTCCGATCTCGCCATCCGACAGCTCGCCGCGAAGTACGACATCGTTCGCCCGATCTGGCTGAGCCGCAACTTCGGCCAGCACGCCGCGACCCTCGCCGGACTGGCGTCGTCGGGGTCGGACTGGATCGTCACGATGGACGAGGACGGCCAGCACGACCCGGCGTACATCGGGCCGATGCTCGACACCGCGCTCAGGGAGCGGGCCGCGCTCGTCTACGCCCGCCCCACCAACGCGGCGCCCCACGGTCCGCTGCGCAACCTGACCTCGCGCGGTTCGAAGGTCGTCATCGACCGCCTCATGCCCGGTGGCAGCGCCCGGCAGTTCAACAGCTTCCGTCTGATCCTGGGCGAGTACGGCCGGAGCGTGTCCGCCTACGCCGCCAACGGGGTCTACCTCGACGTCGCGCTGAGCTGGGTGATCTCCGATGTGGCGACGTGCCCGGTGGAGCTGCGCGAGGAGGGTGAGCGGCCCTCCGGTTACAACTACCGCTCCTTGATGTCGCACTTCTGGCGGATGGTGCTCACCGGCGGCACCCGTCTGCTGCGGGCGGTCAGCATCTGCGGAGCCCTGCTCGCCGCCTCCGGCATCGTCCTCGCGGTCATGCTGGTCGTCGCTCGCCTTGCCGGCGGAGTCCCGGTCCAGGGCTGGACCTCGTTGATGGCGGCCGTGCTGGTCTGCTCCGGCGCCATCATGCTCACCCTCGGGGTGATCGCCGAATACCTCGGCGTCTCCGTCAACATGGCGATGGGCAAGCCGCTCTACGTCATCGTCAGCGACCCCGCGAACGGCCCGCTTCGCGAGTCACCCCTGCCGGGTCGTCCCGAGTGACCGGCGCTCAGCGCCCATCCCGACCGCCCACGCTCGTCGTCGGTGGCGGCGGTCTGCTCGGCCGCCACGTACGCAGCGCGCTCGAGCGCTCCGGGGCGCCCGCGCGGACGACGAGCGTGCCCTGGGACGACCCGGTCGCCGCCCGCGCCGTCCTGAGGTCCGAGCTCGCCGCCTTCGTCGACTCGTCGCCGGACGGCCGCGTCAACATCGCCTGGTGCGCCGGCGCGGGCGTGGTGTCCACCCCGGCGGACGACCTCGAGACCGAGGTGTCGCTCTTCCGCGACGTACTCGATGACCTGCGTGCAGCACTGCGGCCGACCACCCGACTCGCGTTCTTCTTCGCATCCTCCGTCGGTGGCGTCTACGCCGGTTCGGCCGATCCCCCGTTCACCGAGCTCTCCGAGCCTCGTCCGCTGGTGGCGTACGGCAGGGCCAAGCTGGCCATGGAAGAGGCACTGACCGCATTCTGCGCCGAGACCGGATCGGTGGCGCTCATCGGCCGGATCACCAACCTCTACGGGCCCGGCCAGAAGCTCTCCAAGCCCCAGGGCCTCGTCTCTCAGCTGTGTCTGGCCCAGCTGCGCGGCACGCCGCTGCCGGTCTGGGTCTCCTTCGACACCATCCGGGACTACCTCTACGTCGGCGACTGCGCCGAGATGGTCGTCGACGCCCTCGACGGGATCCACGAGCACGTCCGCGGTGCCGGATCCAACGCCGTCGTCAAGATCCTCGCCACCGGCACCGGAGCGACCCTCGCCGCTGTCATCGGAGAGACCAACCGGGTCTTCAGGCGGCGGTCAAGGCTGCGCATCCCGGGGGCCGGCACGCCCGGCCAGGCACGCGACCTGCGGGTCCGCAGCGTCGTCTGGCCGGAGCTCGACAAACGGACACAAACGCCTTTCTCCGTTGGCGTGCGTCGCATCGCCGATGAGATCGCACTGGCCTACGCTGCTGGTACCTCCGCACTTCCGACGCACGTGAGCGAGATCTCCATCCGATGACCGAAACGCGCATGCTGCTGGGCACCACGACGGGCGGCTCTCCATCGATCGCCCAGAGCGACTACTGGTGGTACCGAGCGCGCACCCGGATCCTCGAGACCGTCATGAAGCCGTACGTCGGGACGCCACGCCGCCTCCTCGACGTCGGCAGTGCCGACGGGCCCAGCGTCACCTGGCTCGAGGGCACCGCCGAGCACCACGTCTCGCTGGACGTCGACCCGCGCGGCCTCGCCGACGGCGGCGTGTGCGGCTCCGCGACCCGGCTTCCGTTCGCCGACGGCTCCTTCGACGTGGTCGCGGCCTTCGACGTCATCGAGCACTGCGAGCCCGAGGCCGCTGCCCTCGCCGAGATCGAGCGCGTCCTCGCCCCCGGCGGCCGCTTCCTGATGTCGGTTCCGGCGTACAACTGGGCCTGGACCCGCCACGACGACCACAACCACCACTACCGGCGCTACACCCTGCGGCGGGCGGTGGAGGCGATCAAGGCGGCCGGGCTCTCGCCCGTGCGAGCGACGTACGGCTTCACCGGCACGTTTCCGATGTTCGCGGCTCAACGCCTGGTCACCCGGGTCAAGGAGCGCGGCACGGCCAGTGCCCGGCAGCTTCCCGAGGGCGGCGTCGCACCGCTCCCCGAGGTCTCGCCCGGGATCGAGAAGGTCCTGCTCGGCGCCACCCGCATCGACGAGCGGCTGCTGACCCGACTCGATCTGCCGTTCGGGTCCTCGGTGCTGGTCGCCGCGGTCAAGACCAGCTGAAAATGCATACACTTCAATGGCGGGACGGTCGCCGTTCACCAGACCGTGGAGACTGAGACTTGGACACGAGCAATCACTGGTACGGACACGCCCACATCCTCTCGGAGTACTGCGGACTCCCGTTCGAGCAGCCGCGCCCGATCTGGGGTGTGCTCCAGCACGGCTGGAACCTTCTTCACGGCTTCGGCCCGGGCCACGAGCCGCCGTACGGCTTCCCCAAGTTCGTCTGGTCCCACGCGAACCTGCGCCGCGGCCAGGCGGTCGGCTGGCGCGACTACGCCGTGATCGGCGCTCCGTGGAACTACCTGCTCAAGCTCAAGAAGGACGTCGAGCCCGTACCCCCGGCTGAAGAGCGCGAGGGAACGATCTTCTACCCGTTCCACACCTGGGACCACGGTGAGATCAGCGGCGATCACGACCGGCTGATCGCGGAGATCCGGGACACCGAGGACGGCCCGGTGACCGTCTGTCTCTACTGGATCGAGTACGACATGCCGGAGATCCGTCGCCGCTATGAGGACGCCGGCTTCCGGGTCATCTGTCACGGCAAGCGAGGCACGTTGCGTCAGGGCACCGACATCCGCTTCCTCCACAAGCAGTACGCGGAGCAGATCCGCCACCGTCGGGTTGCCTCGAACCGCCTGACCACGGCGATCTTCTACGGCGCCTCGGTCGGCTCCGAGGTCGCGGTCTACGGCGACCCGATGACCTTCGCCGACGTCAGGGACGCCAGCGTGAGGGACGGGAACGAGCAGGCCAAACGGTTGTTCCCCGAGTTCCACGGGGTGGAGACCGACGCAGAGGAAGTACGCGCCACGACCGTGCGCGAGCTCGGGCTGGATGCCATGGCGTCGCCTGCTGAGCTGCGCGCGCTCTTCGGATGGGAGATCACAGCATGAACGACATCGACACGGCTTCGAAGGTCGCCTACAGCGTCGTCTCGGGAGACATGTACGACTGGTCCGACATGGCCGGCGTCCGGGCGCTCCCTCGCGGACCGGTCCTGACCCGGTTCGCCGTGGCGACGGCAACCGGCGCCTCCCACCTGCTCGTCGTCGGCCCGCACGACCTCGACCTGCTCGACGCGGTCGTCGACCGCGCCGCGACGACGACCGTCGTCCTCCGCACCCACTCCGACGCGGAGCTCGTCTCAGAGCGGTACGCCCACAGGGCTGTCGACGTCGTCTGCGGTGACCTGCGTGCCTGGGCTCCCGATCGGCCGGCCGACGCCGTGCTCGCCCTGGACGGGTTCGGACGGGTCGCATCGATCGACGCAGGCCCGGCGGACTGGCACGCGATCGCCGAGCACCTCGCCGGCCACACGAGCGGCGACTCTCGGCTGGCGCTGGTCGTTCCCAACCCAGGATCCCCGCTCGCACAGCTCAGGGCCGTCAACCCAGAGGCATCCAACGACAACGCTGACTGGTCGTTCCCCGTCCATGATCGTGCGAACCCGCGAAGCCTCGCGGACGCGAGCGCACGGTTCGGCGGTCGCGGCTACACGCTGTGGCCCGACGTCGGGTCTCCGACCCTGGCCGCAGCTCCCGAAGCCTGTTCGGTCGCGCTCGCGGTCGCTCACGGCCGCCCCGCCGACACCCCCACGCTGCGCGAGGTCCAGCCTGCACTGGGCCAGGCGCTGGACACGGTGGGAGCCGCGGGAGCCGCCGGCGGTTGGCTGGTCACCCGCGGGATCGACCCGATCTCGTCGGTCGTCGGTGTCGATCGGACCGGTGACGAGACGTCCTGGACCGCTGCCGAGCGGTCCTGGCTGATCGAGGCCATGCACGACTCGGCTCGGCGCGACGCTTCGGGCCTTCGTCACCACGTACGCCGGCTGCGCGACGCGGTCGCCGACGCACCCGAGCGCTGGTGCGGTCTTCAGGTCGACGAGATCGGCCTCGACGCCGGCCACGTCGTCCCGGTCCACGAGTCGACGGTGAAGCTCGGCGAGTCCGCCGACGAGATCCTCCTGGGGCTGCTGGACGAGCTCGCCGCGTACCTCTGCGTGGCGGGGTGGCGCCACCCCTGGCCCGCCGGTCGCGGCAGGGACGAGCTCACCGTCCTGCTCGCGGCGACCATCGATGTCGCGGTGACTCCGGCCGACGTCTACCAGGTACGCCGACGGCGAGAGTCCGCGCTCTCCTCGACCGGCATGACACCCGTGGTCGCAGGACGGCATGCGCCGCAGGAGGCCGACCCGAGCGAGCTCCGGAAGCTGACGGACGAGAACGAGGCGCTGCGCGGCCAGGTGACCTGGTTCAAGCAGCAGATGCGTCAGCGTCAGACGATGACCCACGAGGTACGCACGGCGGCCCGACGCGACGTCGCGGCACTGAACGATCGCATCAAGGAGCTGGAGGACCAGCTGAGCGCTCGGCAGGCCCCCACCGTCAACCGAGTCGCCAAGCGCGCATCGTCCGTCCCCGGGCGGGCGCGTTCCGGCTTCGGACGCGTACCCGGGGCCCGGCGCGCGGCCCGCCTGCTCAGAAGGGTTCTCCGCGCGCTCCGACGCGTGGCCAAGCGTTAGGGCCTCAGCCGGTCACGCTTCGATGGGCGGGGCCGGCGCGAGCCGCAGGTGGATCTCGTCCGACCAGCCGAACTCGAGCTTCGCTGCCTCGGCAGCGGTCGGCTGAGGCACCCGTTCAGAGAGCTCACGGGCCACGACGATCGGCTTGTGATCGCGGCCATCCAGCAACGACCACTGCGTTGTCTCACAGGCATCGTGCTCGACCGCGGCCTTCCGCAACGCACCCACAGGCACGGTGACCAGGAAGACCCCGTCACGGTCGGCCACGTCCAGGGAGACGTCGAGGGGCCTCTCCGGGGTCGGCCAGGTCCGGAGCACCGCTCCCGTGGACTCCAGCCGGGGACCGTCCGGACCACGCAGGATCAGGTCCTCACCCTGCCACCATGCGTCGTGAACGACGGGACGGTCGGGCGTCGCGGTGATGACGAAGGAACCGTTCGGGTCGCGGGTGGCGTTCACCGCGCGCCCCTTCATCAGAGATCGGGACCCGAGAAAGTCCGGGTGCACCGGTAGCGGAGACGTACGTCCCTTCCGGGACAGCTTCACCCGGGTCGGCACGATCTCCTCCATGGGCATGTCCAGGCCGGACTTCTCGAGGACAGCCTCGACGGGCACCGTCAACCGCCACGGGGTGATGCCTCGCTCGCCCCGCTCGCCGATCGTCAACGGGTGAGTCACCACCGAACCGCTGCGGTCGGTGAGGGTCAGCTCCGCATGCTCAGGAGGAGCGCCCCGGAACGCGCCCCGGATCTCGATCTCGTCGCCGAGGTCGGTGGTGTGATCCACCCAGGCGTCCGGAAGATCGCGAACGGTGACCCCGAAGCCCCCGGGGAGGCGTCCTGGGCGGCACCAGCGGTTGCCGATGCGGCGCCAGCCCTGCCACCGCTCGCGTCCGTCTCCCGACGTCGTCACCTGGATCACGTCACGCACATCGCGGTTGCGGATGCCGATCATGAGGCGCCATTGGCGATCGCCCGCCAGTCGCGACGGGTCGATGCTCAGCTCGAGCGTGGACCTGTCCACCTGGTCGAACGGGATCGCCCGCGGCCGAGCGACATGATCCACCGGCACCCTGCCGCCGGCGGGGCTCTCCAGCCACACCGTGAAGCGCGTTCGTGGCCGGAGTGCGAGGGTGTTGATGCCGATGTTGACCCGGACCGCGACCCGGGATCCGTCCCACCAGGCCTCGGTCGCCACGGCCTTGGCCTTCATGTACGCCGGGGCCAGGCGGAACACCGAGTCGGGGACGCCGACCGCGGCGTCCTCGAAGGAGGGGAGCTTGGCGTACCAGCCGTCCCTTCGGCGGGCCAGCGGCGCCTGGGTCCCGTATTCGGCCCGATAACGGGTCAGCGTCGTGAGCGCGTCACGCTGCCGGCGCTTCAGCAGATCGAACACGAGTCGCTCGAACGGTCCCTGACGGTTGAGGATCGCGTCGTCGACGCGCGCCAGGTAGCGCTCCGCCAGGTCGAAGATGCGTCCGGACTCGTCGGCCGGATGGTCCTCGATCGAGCGGGCGAGCACCTGGACGTCCGTCGCCGCGAGATGCGACTTGACCAGGTCGGACAGGTAGGGAGCCTGCTCCTCGACCATGTCGAAGAGCATCTCGGCCGAACGTACGCGGTCACCGAGGTTGTCGAGATTCCAGTGGCTCTGCGTGATCGAGGCTTCGCCACCGTCGCGGTGCCGCCAGTAGTAGATCGGCTCGGCGAGAATGTCGACCTGGCGGGCGCGGATGTGCGCGGCAAGGGCGACCGGGTAGTCCTCGTAGAGCATGTCCGGGTAGCCGAGGCCGGCGGAGTCCCAGAAGTCGCGCCGGTAGACCTTGTTCCAGATGTAGCGATCGATGCCCAGGATGTGGGTCCGGCTGCAGTGCGTGGCGATGCGGGTGGTGACGAACGGGCGCCGGTGGGACCACGACTGCCAGACCGACACCGAGTCGAAACGGCGGGCGTTGCCGGCCACGAAGTCGGAGCCCGAGCGCGCCAACGTGTCCGTCATGAGCTGGTAGGCGTACTCCGGGACGTAGTCGTCAGCGTCGACGAACGCGAGCAGGTCACCCCTGCTCGCTTCGATCCCGATGTTTCGGGCCACCCCGACACCGACCTTCTCCGAGGAGACCACCCGGAATCGCGAGTCGCTCGACGCGAACCGATCGGCAACTGTTGCGGACCCGTCGGTGGACGCGTCGTCGACCATGACCACCTCGAAATCCGAGAACGTCTGGGCGCGAAGCGACTCCAGGCACGTCTGCAGGAAGGGCTCCACGTTGTGGAACGGGATGACGATGCTCAGAGCGGGATGCGGCACATTCTCACCTTAAGTCGCTCCGTCCTCGAGCCTTCGCAACCGCTCCTCGAAACGCGTGGCCGCGGTGATCCGGGCGCGCACCTGCTCCTGCTGACGCTGGATCTCGGCCCAGATCGAGGAGGCGTCGACGTGGCCGTCCGAGGGCGCTCGGGCCGCGAGGTTGCCGCGCTCGACGGTGTCGCGCAGGGTCTCCAGACGTGCCTCGAGGGCCGCGACCTGCGGGCTGACCCGGGCGAGCTCGCGCTCGAGGTCACCGATACGGACGCGCTGCCGGTCCGTGATGGCACGCAGCTCCTCGATGGTGGCACGAGCCTCGTCCAGGTCGGCTGCGGATCCGGTCTTTCTGATGACCTTGCCGCGCAGTCGGTTCATCGCCATAGGGAAACGCGCTCCTCCTCGAGCCAGCCAGTCATGACGCGTGCCTCCGCCTCGATCCGATGCTCCGGCGCCACGGGCGAGGAGCCGCCTGCCTGATAGGTCCACTCCGTCTGCCCGGGGTTGTCGACGAACGAGAACCCGGACAGCAGGATGTCGGACTCCGGGAACAGGTTGACCGCCAGCCACGCGGCAGTGAAGCCCGTCGTCGGCGCCAGCTTCGCGGTCCGCCAGGGGATGTCGAGGTCGGCCCCGGTGCCGGTGAGCAGCTCCCCGTTCGGGATGGGGACGAAGCCCAGATCGGGGGGCCAGGACATCGGCCACACCTCGAGGCGGCCGTGGAAGCGCATCGGTTCGGCGAGAAGGTAGAGGCGCTCGCGGTAGCGGTCGAAGGTGAACCGCGTCGGGCGGGTGATCCGGTTCCAGATCACCACGTCGGCCCGTGACCCCTGGGCCCGCGGTTCACCCGGGACATCCAGCACGAAGCTGTTGACCCGGATCACCAGATCCGAGTCGTCGATGGCCTGCGCTCGGTCGTCGCTGGGCCCCAACGGTGCATTCCCGAGCACCGCGACCGACCTCACCGGCGCCCGTCTGGCGTACGTGGTCATCAGGTCGCGTAGGTAGGCGAAGCCTTCAGTGATCGTGACTGCCCGTTCGGCGATCAACGTCACCGGCTTCCCCTTTCCAACGACCCTTGTCGCAGCGTCGTCACAGATCGCAGGGACGCGGCAGGCGCGTTACCCTTTCGGAAAAATCATAACGAGCCAGACCTCCGACAGTTACCCACCCGAGTATCGATTTGAGCGTCGCGGCGCGTTTTCACGCGTGCCGACGCAAAGTGCCATGGCGCTGTTGGCGCCTCGTCACCATCCATACATCTGCGCGTCGTTCGCTGGTCAGGCGGACTGGGCCCCGGTCCAGCTGGTGCGCTCAGCCTCCAGCTCGGCACGTACGGCGTCGAGCTCGGACTCCAACTCGGCAACGCGGATGGCCGCCTCGGCGGCGTCGGCCTCGACGGCCTGGAGCCTCGCCTCGAGCTGCTCGCCGCGCATCTCGGCCTGGGCGGCCCGGCGGGCCTCCTCGCCACGGCGACGGACTGCCTCGGCGGCACGCTGGTGAGCGGCGGCCAGAGCGGACTCGAGCTCCTCGACGGCCTGGACGCGTTCGGCGAGCTTGGCATCCATGTGCTCGCGGAACTCGGCGTTCTCCTCGGCCCGCTTCTCGGACTCGACGCGGTAGGCCTGGGCCTGCTCGGCCCGGTCACGCGCCCAGTCGCGGCGGGTCTGGAGAAGCTCGGAGTGAGTGATCTTGGTTGCGGCAGCGCCACAGGCGAGCCCGAGAACGGCTGCGAGCACGACAACCAGCCAGGACCCGGAGGCCACCGCGGCGGAGATCGTGATGGCGGCCAGCGCCAGCAGGCCTACAGCAACCGTCAGGCGTGTGCTGCGCTGACGCCTGCGTGTGACTGGAGTTGCGGATGGGGAAGGCATGCTTCCACGGTACGGCTAGTTTTCATCGCGTTTGCGGACCCGGCACGCGTGTTCGAGGAGTCGAGCGGCGATGAGGATGGCGGTTCCGGCCACGGCCGCGAAGGCCGATCGGACCAGCCGCTCCCCTGCCGCGGTGTTGGCGTCGTAGCCCAGCCAGCTCACCGCGTAGCCCAGATAGCCGCCGGCGAGGAGCGCGCCGACCAGGGTGCAGGCGCGGGCGAGCACCAGCCGGTTGACCGCCTGATGAGCCTCGATGCGCTCGCCGCGTACCTGCAGCTGGCGGTGGGTGATCCAGGCGGTCACGCCAAGGGCCGCCGCGATCAGCAGCAGCACCACCGGCTGCGCCCATGTGACGACCGGGGCCACCCCGCGCCAGGACTCCAGCACGGGGTGAGCCAGCCAGCCACCCACGATCCCGATGACGGCCCACGCCGTGATGGCTCCACCCGACATCGGGTGGAGCCGGCGCTCGTCGTCGGCGGGATCTTTCTCAGGACCCTGGTCGGGGTCCTCAGGTGCTGTGCTCAGATCCGGCTCAGAGCTCGAGGGTGAGGTCGTCGCGGCGAGTGATGCCGGACTGGTCAGACTGCTCCAGCAGCTCGGCGATCGGACCTACGCCGGGAAGATCGGCGCTCGGCTCCAGGTCGAGCCACGGCTTGAGCACGAAGGCCCGCTGGTGCGCACGCGGGTGCGGCAGGGTCAGCGACTCCTCCTCGAGGATCTTGTCGCCGACCGAGATGACGTCGATGTCGAGCGTGCGCGGCTCGTTGAAGATGCCACTTCGCGAACGGCCGTAGGCGTCCTCGATGGTGAGCGCACGCTCGAGCAGTCGCGTCGGGGTGAGCGTGGTGTCGGCAAGGATGATCGCGTTGAGATAGAGCTCGGAGTCCTCGGGCGAGTCGACCGGCTCGGTCTCGTAGACCGGCGAGATCGTGGTCACCCAGACATCCGGGGTCTCGGCGAGAGTGTTCAACGCGTCCTGCAGATTTGCCAACCGGTCCCCGAGATTGGAGCCCAATGACAGCACCGCCCGCCGGATCGGCCGCATCTCCCCGGTGAGCGTGTCGGCGTCGATGATGTACGGGTTGGGTACCTCTGTCACGTGCTCTGCCTCCGGGTGATCGTCAGGGTGACGTCTTTGAACGTCGCTTCGATAGGCGCCCCCGGTTTGTGAACCGTAACACGTACCCAAAGTGCGCGGATGTCTGCAAGGCAAATGTCCGCGATCCGCTGGGCAAGCGTTTCGATGAGGTCCACCGGGTCGCGCTCAACATTGGTTTTGACCGCCATTGCGAGACTTCCGTAATCGACGGTGTCATGCAAGTCGTCCGTTTCCGCGGCCTTGCGGGAGTCGGTGCCGATGACCAGGTCGATGATGAACTTCTGCCCCTCACGGCGCTCGAAGTCGAACACTCCGTGATGGCCGTAGCACTCCAGACCGAGGATCTGGATTTCGTCCGCGGGTTCCTCAATGTTCATCGAGTGGTTCATCCAATTGTCTCCAACTTCGCTGCCGCCGCGAGGGTGTCCCTGGCGGCACGTACGTCATGAACACGCGTGGCCCACACACCGCGTTGCGCGAGAAAGACGGTGATCGCATCGTGGGCATTCTCACGCTCGGTCACCGGACGCAGGGTGCCGTCGGGGGCGGCCAGCAGGCGGCCGAGGAAGGTCTTACGGCTGGCGCCGATGAGGACCGGGAAGCCGAGCTTGTGGAACTCCTCCACGCCCGCCAGCAACCGCCAGTTGTCGTCGGCCGTCTTGGAGAAGCCGAGCCCCGGGTCGACCACGATGTTGTCGTCCTGGATCCCCGCGGCTCGCGCCGCCTCGATCCTCTGCTCCAGCTCCGCCTTCACTGTGGCGACCACGCCGTCGGCGTAGACGAGATGGTCCTGGTGCTGCATCTCCGCGCCGTGCGCGCGCCAGTGCATCACGACGTACGTCGCACCGTGGTCGGCCGCGACCTTCAGGATCCCCGGGTCGGCCAGGCCGCCCGAGACGTCGTTGATGATCTTCGCCCCAGCCTTCAGGGCCGCATCGGCGACCTCGGGACGCATCGTGTCGACCGAGAGGGTCGCGCCCTCCTCGGCCAGCGTCTCGATGACCGGCACCACCCGGGCCAGCTCGTCGGCCACCAGCGGCCTGGTCGCGCCCGGACGGGTCGACTCGCCACCGATGTCGAGCAGGTCGGCTCCCTGCTCCAGGAGCGCGTGACCGTGAGCCACCGCGTCATCGGTCGCCAAGAAACGTCCGCCGTCGCTGAACGAGTCGGGCGTGACGTTGACGATTCCCATGACCTGCACGCCACGACCCTATCCGGCGACGCCGGAAGGGCAGACTTGACCAGGCGGGCCCGCTCAGCCAGGCTGCCCGGCATCTCATTTACCCAGGGAGGCATCGTGGCCAAGATCCTGCTCCGCTCAGCAAGGGACCCGTTCGAGGTGATCGAGGCGGGCGACCCGCGTGCATGGGGCATCGGGTTCTACGGCACGAACGTCGGCAACCTCCTCTTCGCCGACTCGACACACCGGCTCCTCAGCGTGCCCGGAACCGAGATCGTCGCGAACCACTTCGTCCATGAGCGGCGCGCGTTCACCGCCGACGAGGTCGCGGCGACCAACGACGAGTACGACCACTTCGTGGTGCCGCTGGCCAACGCCCTCCGGCCGGAGTTCACCCGCCCGTTGACCCGGCTGACCGCCTTCATCGAGCAGCTCTCGATCCCGACCACGATCGTCGGCATCGGCGCGCAGCTCTCGCTCGACGACCTCGACACCGCTCCCGGCGACGAGCTGGCCGCCCTCCACCGCCGATTCATGAACAGCGTCCTCGAACGGTCCTCGAAGGTCGGCGTACGCGGCGAGATCACCGCCGCCTACCTGCGGCGGCTCGGCTACGGCGACGAGCACGTCGAGATCATCGGCTGTCCGTCGATCTACCTCAACGGCCCCGACCTCACTGTCCGCGACGAGCGCTCCACCCCGATCGCCGACGAGGACCCGGTCGCCGTCTCGATGAGCCCGCTGACCGCGCCCTGGTTCGAGACGTACGTCGACGCTTTCGCCGACCGGCACCCGCGCATGACGTACGTCGGCCAGACCCACCACGACTTCGCGATGCTCCAGTGGGGACGGCACCGTCAGCCCGAGATGGGTATCGACCGCGACCACCGGCTCTATGCCGAGGACCGGACCCGGATGTTCCTCGACGCCGGCTCCTGGATGCGGTTCCTGGCAACCCAGCGGTTCGCCTTCGGCACGCGTATCCATGGCAACGTCGCCGCGGTCCTCGCCGGGACCCCGGCCATGGTCGTCGCTCACGACTCACGCGTGCTGGAGCTGTGCGACTACCACGGCCTGCCCTACACGATGCTCGACTCATTCAGGGCCGAGACCACGGTCGACGAGCTGTACCAGGCAGCCGATTTCACCAGCTTCCACAACCGCCTCGCCGACGGCTGGAAGCGGCTGACCGCGTTCCTGGACGACGCCGGCCTGGCGAACGTCGCGCAGCCCGGCCAGACGAGTGCGGCGTACGACGCCGAGCTCGCCGCGACTGAGCCGGCGGCACCTGTCGCCACGCTCCGCGGATCGGGCGATGACGCCATCCGGCGCATCGAGGACCGGATCCACGCGCTCAAGATCGCCTCCGAGCACGCCGAAACCGCCGCCAAGCGTCGCGAGCGGGAGCTCGAGAAGAAGCTGATGGCGTCGGCGAAGAGCCAGGCCAAGCGGATCGCAGCCCTCGAGACGACCACGAGCAAGCAGCAGACCCGGATCGAACGGCAGGCCGGCCGCCTGGACCGCCAGCGAGCCCTGATCGACGAGCTGCGCGCAGACCTCGCTCGCCACCAGGAACGAGCGGGCCTGCGCGGCTTCGTGCGACGGGTTCGCCGCCGGCTGCGTCGCTCCGCGGGCTAGTGGCGCACTAGCGGGTTCCGCCCCGGATCAGGGCCATGGCCTCGGCCCGGGTGGTGGCGTTGGAGCGCATCGTGCCGCGTACGGCGCTGGTGATCGTGCGGGCGCCGGCCTTCTTGACGCCGCGCATCGTCATGCACAGGTGCTCGGCCTCGACCACCACGATGACGCCACGCGCCTCGAGGAGCGCCATGAGCGCGTCGGCCACCTGAGTCGTGAGCCGCTCCTGCACCTGCGGTCGCTTGGCGTAGACGTCGACCAGCCGGGCGAGCTTGGACAGGCCGGTGATCTTGCCGGAGGACGCCGGGATGTAGCCGACATGGGCGACACCCGTGAACGGCACCAGGTGGTGCTCGCACATCGACCACAGCTCGATGTCACGGACCAGGACCATCTCGTCGTGGCCGAGATCGAAGGTCGTGGTGAGCACTTCCTCGGGCGTCTGGTGCAGCCCGCGGGTCACCTCCTGGTAGGCGCGGGCGACCCTCGCCGGAGTCTCGAGCAGCCCTTCGCGATCGGGATCCTCCCCGATCGCGTAGAGCAGCTCGCGCACGGCCGCCTCGGCCCGCTTCTGGTCGAACACCGGTACGTCCGCCACGTCCCGCTCGGGGACATGGACGGGCGCTACGTCATCGAAGTTGTCGGACATGTGTTCAGTATCAGGCGGGCGGGGTGGCCTCAGCCGAGCCGGCCTCGGTCGGCTTGGTGGGGTCGACTCCGTTGGCTGACTGGACGCCGGACTGCTGACCGGCGGCGCGGATCGCCTTGGCGAGGTTCTCCTTGTCACGCTCGACGATCCACCGCGGGATCTCGACCGCCGGGCGGTCGGAGGGGCGGCGGGTGTCGGAGCCGGTCCAGGCCGGACGCGGGTCGCGGCGACGCAGCGGCTCGAAGATCTCGGCGACCTCGTGCTTGGAGAGCGTCTCCTTCTCGAGGAGCTCCAGGACCAGGGTGTCGAGGACGTCCCGGTTCTCCTCGAGGATGTCGAAGGCCTCCTGGTGCGCGGTGGCGAGGAGCTTCTTGGTCTCGTCGTCGACGACGGCGGCGACCTCCTCGGAGTAGTTGCGCTGGTGACCGATGTCGCGGCCCAGGAACGGCTCCCCGTTGGACTCGCCGAGCTTGATCGCACCAAGGCGCTCGGTCATACCGAACTGGGTGACCATCGCGCGGGCGAGGTTGGTCGCCTTCTCGATGTCGTTGCCGGCGCCCGTGGTCGGGTCGTGGAAGATGAGCTCCTCCGCGGCGCGGCCGCCGAGCATGTAGGAGAGCTTGTTGAGCATCGCCGAGCGCGTCTGGCTGTACTGGTCGTCGTCGGGCATCACCAGGTTGTAGCCCAGCGCCTTGCCGCGCGGCAGGATCGTGATCTTCTGGACCACGTCCGGGCCTGGCAGGGCCGCGGCGACCAGCGCGTGGCCACCTTCGTGGTAGGCGGTGATGAGCTTCTCCTGCTCGCTCATCAGACGCGTGCGCTTCTGCGGGCCGGCGATGACCCGGTCGATGGCCTCGTCGAGCGCCTTGTTGGTGATCAGCTTCTGGTCGCTGCGAGCGGTCAGCAGCGCGGCCTCGTTGAGCACGTTGGCCAGGTCGGCACCGGAGAACCCGGGGGTCCGGCGGGCGACCGAGTCGAGGTCGATGTCGCCGGCCAGCGGCTTGCCGCGGGCGTGGACCTGCAGGATCTTCTCGCGACCGGCGAGGTCGGGAGCGTCCACCTGGATCTGGCGGTCGAAGCGGCCCGGGCGCAGCAGCGCCGGGTCGAGCACGTCGGGACGGTTGGTCGCCGCGATCAGGATGACCCCGCCGCGTACGTCGAAGCCGTCCATCTCCACGAGGAGCTGGTTGAGCGTCTGCTCGCGCTCGTCGTGGCCACCGCCCATGCCGGCACCGCGGTGACGGCCGACGGCGTCGATCTCGTCGATGAAGACGATGGCGGGAGCGTTCTCCTTGGCCTGCTCGAACAGGTCGCGGACGCGGCTCGCACCGACACCGACGAACATCTCGACGAAGTCCGAACCGGAGATCGAGTAGAACGGCACACCGGCCTCGCCCGCGACGGCACGCGCGAGCAGGGTCTTACCGGTGCCTGGCTGGCCGTAGAGCAGCACGCCCTTGGGGATCTTGGCGCCGACGGCCTGGAACTTCGCGGGCTCCTGCAGGAACTCCTTGATCTCCTGGAGCTCCTCGACCGCCTCGTCAGCACCGGCTACGTCGGAGAAGGTCGTCTTCGGCATGTCCTTGGTGATGAGCTTCGCCTTGGACTTGGCGAACTGCATGACCCCGCGGCCGCCACCGCCCTGCATCGAGTTCATCAGGAACAGGAACAGGATGATGATCAGTGCGAACGGCAGAACGAAGCTCAGGATCGAGCCGAGCACGGAGGGCTTGGCGACCTCGGAGCTGAACTTCTCGAGGTTGTCGCCCTCGGCCTGGGTCTTGCGCACCATCTCGATGAGCGCTTCCTGGTCACCGTCGACCCAATAGGTCGTGACCTCGGCGCCGCCCTCACGGGTGCCCTTGACCAGGGTCGCCTTGATCTCCTGGTCGCCGTCGACGAACGTGATCTCCTTGACCTTGTCGTCCTGGATGTACGACGTCAGCTGACTCGTGGTGATCTCGTCGCCCCCGTTGCGAGGGGCGAGGTACTGCAGCGCCAGGATCACACCGAGCACTGCCACGATGATCCACAGCCAGGGACCTTTGAATATGCGCTTCACAGGCTTCTTTCAACCGTTACGGGGTCAGACATGCACGCAGGGCAGCGTGCTCGTCATTTAGAACGACGGTACACGCCAAATCGTGCCCACCCCATCTGCGCGGTTCCGCTGTTGGCGTAACAGCAGGCGCTCGCCGGCTCAGTTCCAGCCTCAGCTGTAGATGTGCGGCGCGAGAGTCGAGATGTCGCGCAGGTTGCGGTACTTCTCGTTGAAGTCGAGGCCGTAGCCGACCACGAACTCGTCGGGGATGTCCCAGCCGACGTACTTCACGTCGACCGGCATGCTGACCGCCTCGGGCTTGCGGAGCAGGGTGGCGATCTCGATGCTCGCCGGGCCGCGGCTGGTGAGGTTGGAGGTCAGCCAGGTCAGGGTCAGGCCGGAGTCGATGATCTCGTCCACGACGAGCACGTGCTTGCCGGTGACGTCGGTGTCGAGGTCCTTCAGGATCCTCACCACACCGGACGACTTGGTGCCGGAGCCGTAGGAGGAGACGGCCATCCAGTCCATCTCGACGTGGCGGTTCAGGGCGCGCGCGAGGTCGGCCATGATCATCACCGCACCACGTAGGACGCCGACGATCAGCAGCTCCTGACCCTCGTAGTCCTTCTCGATCCGGCGGGCCAGCTCTTCGACCTTCGCCTGGATCTCGTCGTGGGTGAACAGGGTCTTCACGAGGTCGTCGCCGACGTACTCGGTGTCCATGTCCGTCACTCTAGATGGTGGTGACGCATGCGGCGGAATACCCGGTTCACCGGGTATCCCTGCACTTCTCAGGCGTTGCAATGCCAGAGAAGTGCAGGAATACCCTGAGAAGTCCGCCTCACGACCCGCTCGACGCGGGCCGGATGTGGATCGAGCCGTCGCGGCGTACGGCCTGACGGTGTCCGGGAAGGTCGATCCAGCGCTGGCCGCGCCAGTCAGTGACCAACCGGTCGATCGCCAAGACGTGCTCACGGGTGAGCTCCGCGGGCGGGCTGCCGGCTTCGATCGCCGCGATCCGGAGGACTCTGGTGCGGACGGCGGAGGGATACCCGGCGAGGGTCTCGACCGGGAGGGATCCGCCGAGCTCGCGGTGCATCGCCTCGGCGATGTCGTCGATGAAGTCGGCGTCATCACGGAGCTGCTCGGCGGTGCGAGCCAGCGCGTCGGCGACCCCTGGGCCGAGGTCCTCTTCGAGCGTGGGCAGGACGCGGTGGCGGATGCGCGCGCGGGTGTAGGCGAAGTCGCGGTTGTGCGGGTCCTGCCAGACGTCGAGGCCCTCGACCTGGCAGGCGGTCTCGGTGTCGATCCTGGTCGTCGCCAGGAGGGGTCGGCGGTAGCGGTCGAAGCCGGCTCGCATCCCGGAGAGGCTGCGCGCGCCCGAGCCCCTGGCCAGGCCCAGCAGCACGGTCTCGGCCTGGTCGTCGCGGGTGTGGCCGAGCAGGATCACGCTCGCGCCGAGGCGCTCGGCGAGCTGGTCGAGGACCGCGTAACGGGCCTGGCGCGCCGCGGCCTCGGGACCCTCCCCGTCGGCCTTGACCTCCACCGTCGCGGTCACGGTCTCGTCGACGCCCATCTCGGCGAGTTGTCCGATGACCTTCGCGGCCTGTGCCTGGCTGCCGTCCTGCAGCCCGTGGTCGACGGTCGCGCCGATGATGTGCAGCCCGAGCTTGTGGCCCTCGAAGACCGCGGCCGAGGCGAGCGCCAGCGAGTCCGCTCCCCCGGAGCAGGCGACGATCACCTTCTCGCCCGGCTCGAGCCGCTCCAGTGTGGCGCGGACAGGGCGGCGTACCGCAGCAACCGAAGGGTGCAGACTCACAGGACGCGCGTGACCCAGGCGTCCGGCTCGACGATCTCGGCCTTGGTCGGGAGGTTCTCGGGGCCGGCGAAGACGGCGTTGAACTCCTCCATACCGACCCGGTCGACCACGTTGCGTACGAACTTCGCGCCGTCGCGGTACTGGGCCATCTTGGCTTCCAGCCCGAGCAGGCGGCGCAGCAGGCGGTCGAGTACGCCGATGCCCTGGCGGCGCTTGTTGAAGGCCTTGCGGATCGTGGTGACGCTCGGGATCACGCCGGGGCCGACATCGTCCATGACCACGTCGGCGTGGCCCTCGAGCAGCGACATCATCCCGGTGACCCGGTCGATGATCTCCTTCTGCTCGGGCTTGGCGAACGCGTCCACGATGCTGCCGTTGCCCTTGAGAGCCTCGGTGACCCGCTGCAGCCCGCCGTCGAAGATCGAGGCCGGGTCCATGGCTTCGGAGAGGCCCTCGATCTGGGCGAAGAGGTGGTCGCGCATCCACGGGCTGGCGGTGAACTGGACCCGGTGGGTCTCCTCGTGAAGGCAGACCCACAGCCGGAAGTCGGTCGGGTCGAGGCCGAGCTCGCGCTCGACGTGGACAGCGTTGGGCGCGACCAGCAGCAGCCGCCCCGACGGTCCGTAGAACGGGTCGAACTGGCCGAGGATCTTCGAGGACATGAACCCGAGCAGGCCGCCGACCTCGGCAGCGCTGATCTTGGAGCCGACTGCCTGGGTGAGGGCTCCCGGGGCGCGCTTCGCGGTGATCCGGTCGACCACCGGCGAGATCACGTGGGCGAAGGTGTCGGCGTTGGCCTGGATCCAGCCCCTTCTGTCCACCACCAGGACCGGCGCCGTGTCGCGGGGCGCGTCCAGACCAGTGAAGGCGCGTACGAACTCGGTCGCCTTGGCGGCGTCCGCGCGCAGCTCCTCGACGGCGTGCTGAGCCTCGCTGCGCGAGACGATCGGGCCATCTCCACCGACCGTCGCACCGAGGCGTACGGCCAGGTCCCAGTCGACCATGGTCGCTCCGGACGGGGCGGGGTCCTCAGCACGATGGGTCATGCGTACGACCGTAGCCGACCGGACCTATGCCGAGCATCGACACGTCGCGACCGCCGTCATCGCGTCATCGAGGGCGTCGCGTACGTCCAAGGTCTGTGCCGGCTTGAACCCGTCGGCCATGAGTACGACGACGAACGGCGTGCCGCGGGCGTCGACCGCGATGCCGGAGAGCCCGGAGACGCCGGTGAGGGTGCCGGTCTTCGCCCGGACACGGCCGCGACCCGGCTCGGCGTCGAAGTTGAACCGCCACGAGAGGGAGCCGACCCAGCCGGCGACCGGGAGGCCCGTCATCGCCGGCGCGAGCTCGGGACGATTGCGGCTGGCGGCGGTCTGGAGCGTGCTCACCAGCAGCGTCGGCGGGATCAGGTTCTGCCGGGAGAGGCCGGAGCCGTCGCGTAGGACCAGGCCGGTGGTGTCGATGCCGAGCTCCTTCAGCGTGGCCGTGATCGCCGCGGTGGACCCGTCGAACGTCGGGGCGCCCGCCGCGAGCCCGACCTGGCGGGCGAGCACCTCGGCGAGCTGGTTGTCGCTGTACTGCAGCGTGTATTCGACGATCTCGCGCAGGGTGTCCCCCTGGCGTACGGCGAGCTGGGTGCCTGCCTTCGTCCCCCGCGCGGGCTTCCCGTTGACCTTGATCCCGTGCTTGACCAGGGCCTTCTTGAACTGCTCGGCGGCCTGCATGGACGGATCCCGGCTGTAGCCCGACGACTGGGAGCCGCCGTGGTCGACCAGCAGCGCGGTGATCCCGCCGACCTCCTCACCGAGATAAGTGCGTCGCCAGGTAGGACTCAGGGTCGGACCACCGAAAAGGGTGTCGTCGAAGGCGAGGGTCACCGACTTGGTGGTGCCGAGCTCCCGCGCCGTCTCCGCGGCGAGGTCGTCGAGGTCGCTGGAGCTGAGAGATGCATCACCTCCGCCGACGAGGGTGACGGTGCTCCCCTGGAGCGTGGTGCTGGTCTCGAACCGGCGCTCCGGGCCGTACGCCTCCAGTACCGCCACGCTGGTCAGCACCTTCGTGACGCTCGCGGGGGTCGCGGCCCCGGTGCCGTGGCTCACCAGCGGCGCGCCCTCGAGCGGCGCGATCGCCGCCTTGAGGTGCTTGCCGAGCCGCTTGTCGCCGACCACCTCCCGCATCACCTGCTCCAGCGCGGCCTGATCAGGCTTTCCCGGAGCTCTGGTCTGCTCGCCCGCGACCGCCGCGGGGCTGACGGCGGCGATGCTCAGCGGGGCCGGCGGAGGGGTCGGCGCGACGTTGCCGCGCGCATAGCGGACCCACCCCAAGGCGTACGCAGCGGCCGCGACTCCCACCAGCAGCGCGAGCACCAGCGGCAGCACGACCACGAGCTTTCCGCGGCCCTCCTCCGGCTCCTCGGAAGGCCACTTCGGCGCGCTTTGGGGCTCCACGGATATCCTCCTCGATGCCGGATCTGACGCCGATCGGTGTCAGACTGTCCGGCATTCCGTTTTTGGGTTTGTCTGGAGGCAGAGAAGTGACGCAGGAGTTCGACGTACTGATCGAGGTCCCCAAGGGATCCCGCAACAAGTACGAGGTGGACCACGAGTCGAACCGGCTTCGACTCGACCGCGTGCTGTTCACCTCCATGATGTACCCCGCAGACTACGGCTACATCGAAGACACCCTCGGTGGGGATGGTGACCCGCTCGACGCGCTGGTGCTCACCCCCTACCCGCTCTTCCCCGGTGTGCTGGTCGAGGCCCGCCCGGTCGCGATGTACGTCATGGAGGACGAGAAGGGCCAGGACGAGAAGGTCCTCTGCGTCCCCTGCGACCCCCGGTTCGACCACATCCAGGACCTCGCGGATGTCGACGAGTGGACGCTCAACGAGATCAAGCACTTCTTCGAGCACTACAAGGACCTCGAGCCCGGCAAGACCGTCAAGGGCTCCGACTGGGTCGGCAAGGCTGCTGCGGAGTCGGAGATCGCCGCGTCCATCGATCGGTTCAAGAACACCGCTCACTGAGGCGGTCAATGCCACTTTCCCGCCATGGCGGGATTCTGTTCGTCAGTCAGTGGACGCGGCCGCGTCGATGGCCTCGAGAACGTCGCGGTAGGCCGCGTCCGTCGCATCCGCGACGCTCATGACCGTCCTCGTCCTGGGACGTCGGGCAACGAGCCCGCGCAGCCTCACGGCGTAATCACGTAGGACGTCGTCGCCACCTGCTTCGGCGACCAGGCTCCGCACGATCGGGTGCCACGGGTCCGTGCCGTCGTCGCGGCGGTGGAAGCGGCGTACGGCATCGTCGGTCTCTGCCTCCAGCATGATCTCGATGAACTCGGCGCCCGCGTCGAGCGCCGCGCGCTCGAACTTCTCCAGCTCACTCACCCTGGCGAGCAGCTGCGGCAGCACCACGTCTCCGGACTCCCGGAGATAGCCGGCGATCATGCCGAGCGCCGCCGGCCGGATCCGTGCACCGGCCTTCTCGAAGTCGTCGCGCCAGCCACCGATGAACGTACGCAGCACATCGACGTCACACAGCAGCGTGCCCGGGTGTTCCGTGGCATACCGACGGGCGATCGTCGACTTCCCCACTCCGGGCAAACCGTTGAGCAAGATCAGGCGATTCACGCGGCGAGCGTATCGGCGTGCCGGGGCAAATTCCCGCCATGGCGGGATTCTGCGGGGGCGAGTGATCGATCGTGGCAGCATTTTCCCGCCATGGCGGGAATCTGGCGCCTGGCTCGATCAGGAGCGATCCGGGAAGTGCTGCTTCCAGTTGTCGCTCAGCTTTCTGGGTACGTCCGGCTCGCCGCGCTGGAGGAGTACCCGATGGATCCTCTCCAAGGTCGTGCCTGGGGAGGTGTAGATGTCCTTGGCGATGAAGACGAGGATCCGCCATCCATCAGCGTCGATCGCCTCACGGCGAAGAAGGTCGGCCTCCCACTGTTCCTCGCGCTCGACGTGATGCTTTCCGTCGTACTCGATGATCGTGCGCGACTGCGAGTAGCTCAGGTCGTACTTCCGCTTGTCCAGCTCATCGCCGACCAGGGCGTTGACCGCAGGCTCGGGCAGCCCGGCGAGCACGATCAGCAGACGTAGCCGGGTCTCCATCGGCGAGTCCACCCCCGCGCGGACGAGTGAGGCGGCCCGGCGCGCGAGGGCCGCACCAGGGCTCTTCGCCGATGCGCTGTGTTCCACGAGAGATGCTTGCGTGACCAGTCCCTTGCGCACCATGTGGTCACCGACGACCACCAGGTCGACGAGCGGGATCAGCGCCGCCAGATCGACGAAGACCTGTGCGGGCGCCGAGACGTCCACGTGATCGAACTTCGTGATCAATCCGTCAGGCGCCGAGTGGCACCTGATCTGGGGACGTCCCCGGCGCTGGTCGCGCCGAAGGACCGTGACGTGCTCGCCTGGCAGCGGCGGGATCGGGAGTTCCCACACCCGGGCCGCTGTCGCGTGACTGGCCCACGCCCCGAGCGGGTCCACGCTCAGCACGACCGCCTCCGCGATCAGCAGCGGAGTCACCTCGACGGCACTCGACACGTAGATCCCGTGGAAGAGCCGGCGGAAGTCCCTACGCTTCCGGCGCGGATCGAATCCGCTCGCCAGAGCGTGCATGCGCCGGAACGGTCGGGTCGGATCGATTGGGATCGTGGGCGTGGTCTTGGGCTTGATGCGTACGGCAGTCATACGGGAATCGTGCGCAATCCGCAGAACATTCGCAGAAGTTATCCACACCCCCTGTGGATAACTCGCTCCGAGCGGCTGGCTCACCAGGCGGCACTTTCCCGCCATGGCGGGATCCTGCCGCGCAACAAGCCCAAGCGACCCCGCATTTTCCCGCCATGGCGGGAAAAGGGCTCACCCCGACCTCAGCCGATCAGGTCCTCCGACCGCAGCAGCTCTTCCGGCACGCCGAAGCCATCGACGAGCAGCCGTGCGTCGGGGCGCAGCTCGCGGCAGAGGCGGTTGACCTCGGCGGTGATGGCCTTGGAGCGCTCGGAGGAGAGGCGGCCGTGCTCCATGAACCAGGCGCGGTCGGCCTCGATGACCGAGAGCGCGTTGAGGTCGCAGAGGATGTCCATCAGGTCGCGTACGGGACCTTCGGGGAGCACGCGGACCTTCTCCCGGAACGCCTCGTGGATCAGCCGCTCGACGTGCGCATGAGCGACCCCGATGACGTGGTCCTGCACGGTCGAGAAGACCGCGCCCGGCTCGCGTCCGGCCTTGACGCCCGACTGCAGGCGGCGGGCGACGCCGGCGAGCATGTGCTCTTCGCGGAAGCGCAGCATCGCCAGGTGGTAGTCGGAGTCGAGGATGTCCGGCTCCCGCTCCCCGGCCACGGGGACCACGTCGCGGACCCGCTCGAGCAGCTTGTGCACGGCGGTCCGCTCCAGGACCGTCTCGACGGCGAGACCGGCCACGAAGCGTACGAGATCCAGCTGGTCCATCTCCTCGAACTCGCTGGAGTAGCCGGTGAGCAGCCCCTTGGCGACCAGCTGCAACAGCACCGTGTTGTCGCCCTCGAAGGTCGTGAAGACGTCGGTGTCGGCCTTCAGGGCCGCGAACCGGTTGGCGGCCAGGTAGCCCGCCCCGCCGCACGCCTCCCGGCACTCCTGGATGGTCCGGGTCGCGTGCCAGGTCGCCAGGGCCTTGGTGCCGGCCGCTCGCGACTCGAGCTCGCGCCGGGCGTGTTCCGAGGTCGCGACGCCGGAGAAGACGTCGTGCAGGTCGTCGCGTACGACCTCCTGCGCGAAGCGCAGCGCATAGGTCCGCGCGACCAGTGGCAGCAGCCGCCGCTGGTGCTGGCCGTAGTCGAGGAGCAGCGACTCCTCGGCGTCCGACGACGCCTCGAACTGCCGGCGCCGCAGCGCGTAGCGGACCGCGATCGTCAGCGCGACCTCCGATGCCCGGATCGCGGCCCCGCCGACCGAGACGCGTCCCTGCACGAGCGTGCCGAGCATGGTGAAGAAGCGCCGTCCGGCCGACTCGATCTCGGAGACGTACTCGCCGGCCTCGGTGACGTCCGCGAAGCGGTTCAGGAGGGACGTACGCGGCACCCGCACGCCCGTGAACCACAGTCGTCCGTTGTCGACGCCGTTGAGCCCCATCTTGGGTCCGTCGTCCTCGATCCGGACCCCGGGAGCAGGCGCGCCGGCAACCCGGATCGGCACCACCAGAGCATGGACGCCACGCTCCTCGCCTCCGACCACGAGCTGGGCGAAGACGACCGCGAGCTCACCGTGTGCCGCGGCGTTGCCGATGTAGTCCTTGTACGCATCCTCGCGGGTCGTCTCGATGACGAACTCCTGCGCAGCCGGGTCGTAGGTGGCCACGGTCCCCACCGCGGCCACGTTGGACCCGTGGCCGTGCTCGGTCATCGCGAAGCAGCCGAGCAGGCGCCCGGAGACGATGTCGGCGAGATACCGATCGTGGTGACGCGCCGTGCCGAGCTGCAGGATCGCGCCGCCGAAGAGCCCGAACTGCACGCCCGACTTCACCAGCAGCGACAGGTCGCCGCCGGCCATCTCCTCGAAGGCGGCGATGGAGGCGCCGACGTCACCGCCCCCGCCGTACTCCTTCGGGAACCCGAGCCCGGTCAGACCGGTCGCGGAGACATCGAGGAGCACCTCCCGTACGCGCTCGCGATACTCCGGCCGGGCCAGTTCCTCGACCTCGTCGAGGAAGTCGGCGCGCTCGATCAGGGACTTGCGTACGTCCTCCCGGACTCCCGCGTATCGCCCGTCGAGAAGTGCGGTCAATGAGGCTGCATCGATGGCGGTCACACCGCCACCTTAAGCCTCGATCAAGCCCGGATCAGGTCAGCTCGTGGGCGACCTTCGACTCGCGGTCGGCGATCTCGTCGGACTCCGCGACGAGTCGCCGCACGCCCTTGCGCTGGAACTTCTGGCCGGCCGCGAGCCCGCCGAAGTAGTAGGCGACGAGCGCGATCATCGCGCCCGCGACGTCGTCGGCGAGGTAGTGCCAGCCGAAGTAGACGGTCGCGACGACGGTGATCCCGAAGTTGATCCAGCCGGCCCAGCGGGCGATCTTGTTGTTGATCGTGGCCTGGATCATCAGCGCCACCAGCAGGGTGATGCCGGTGTGCAGCGAGGCGAAGCCACCGACCGACTGCACCACGTTGGCGTCGACGTCGAAGAGGACATGTTGCCGGGTGAAGACCAGCGATTCCATCAGTGTGCTCGCCGGCGTCTCGGGCAGGTCGGCGTAGAGATAGGGGTACTGCAGGCCCGGTCCGACCGTCGGCAGGCAGTAGTACGAGACCGTGCCGAGGATCCAGGCGATGCACTGCGAGCTCACGAACCAGTAGCCGTAGGCGAGGTTGCGCGACCACACCAGCCAGCCGGCGACGGCGAACGGCACCAGCGGCAGGAACCACATGTAGATGTAGGAGAGGAACCAGGCCGCCCAGCCGGTGCCGAGGAGGTCGTGGAGCACGATCGCCGGGTCGGCGCCGAAGAGCACCGCCTTGTCGATCAGGTGCAGCTCGTGGTCGAACTCGTAGGTCTCCGGGACCACGAACGGCAGGAACGACTTGAGGTTCCGGTAGCAGACGTAGACCAGGTAGAAGCAGACGATGCCCAACGCCACGAGCGTCAGCCGCTCACGGGTCCAGTGGGTGCGGAGCCGCTCCTTGAAGATCGGGCCCATGTCCTTCCACTTGAACTTCGCCATCCACAGCGTTCGTGGCACGAGGTCGACGAGGAGCGCAGCTCCGACGAGGAGGGGAAGGCGGAGCCAGGACGGTCCGAGGAAGCCCTCCGGGTCGAGCATGCGCTTGTCGACGATCTGCGCGGTCACGACTGCGATCAGGCCGAAGATCAGCGCGCTGCTGACGAGGAAGATCTGAGCGCGGCGATACATAGCCGCTAATTCTAAGTGGCCGGTGGTTGCTCTGCCGATTCCTGGGTGCCTGATCCATCGGCCGATGCGGGGATCGCCAGCCGATTCGGCTCGACCCTCAGCGTGACCGACTCCCCCGGCGCCGGCGCCGAGTCGGCGACGGCGTCGACCTCACCGACGTCATCGAGACGTACGACGAGCCGGTGCTGCTCCGGCGTGGCCCTGGCCGAGACCACGGTGCCGGTGAGCGGGCCGGCCGGGTCGGCGACGAAGGCCGAGCGGCGGAGCGCGACCGCGCCGGCCGGTGCCATCCCGGCGGCCTTCAGGACCGTGTACGCCGCCGGCCCCTCGAGCACGCGGGCGTAGCCCAGGAACAGGGCAGCCCAGGTGTCCGTCGGCTTCGCCCACACCTCCCTCAGCGTCCCCGCCTGCACCAGGTGACCGTCGCGCAGGAGCGCGATCCGGTCGGCGACCGCGAAGGCCTCCTCTTGGTCGTGGGTGACCATCAGCGCGGTGGTGCCCGCCTCGTGCAGGATCCGTCGCAGGTCGCCCGCGAGCCGTTCCCGCAGCCCGGCGTCGAGCGCGGAGAGCGGCTCATCGAGGAGCAGCAGCCGCGGTTCGACGGCGAGAGCCCGCGCGAGCGCGACCCGCTGCCGCTCGCCACCGCTCAGCGTGCCCGGGAGGCGGTCCTGGTAGCCGCCCAGGCCGACGAGCTCCAGCAGGTCGGCGACCTTCCTCGTACGGTCGGCCGCCGGGATCCGGCGCAACCGCATCGCGTAGGCGACGTTGTTCGCGACGCTGAGGTGCGAGAACAGCTGCCCGTCCTGGAACATCAGCGCGAAGCCGCGCTTGTGCGTCGGCACCCCGCGCAGCGGGCGCCCGTCCCAGCTGATCTCGCCCGTTGCCGGCTCCAGCCCGGCCACGGCCCGAAGCAGCGTCGACTTCCCCGACCCCGACGGCCCGAGCAGCGCCAGCACCTCCCCGTCCGCAAGCTCCAGGCTGACGTCCGAGACGGCCGCCTTCCCGTCGTACGCCACCGACACCTCACGCAGCGACAGCATCGCAACCTCGATCCTGGTTCACAGTGCTCCGATCGAAGGTACGCGGAGACGCTCGACGAGGAGCATCACGACGGCGGTGGTGGCGGCGAGGACGCAGGCGGCGGCGAGGGCCATGCCGTAGTTGTCGGACCCCGGGCGGGACAGCAACCGCAGGATGACGACGGGGAGGGTGGGGCGCTCCTCGCGGACGAGAAAGGACGTCGCGCCGAACTCCCCCAGCGACGCCGCGAAGGCGAACCCGGAGGAGGCGAGCAGCGGCTTCCAGATGGCAGGTACGTCCACGGTCATGACCGCGCGCAACGGCCCGGCCCCGAGCCCGGCAGCGGCCTGGCGGAGACGGTCGTCGACCGAGCCGAGGACCGGCACCAACGTCCTCACCACCAGGGGCAACGCCACCAGAGCCTGCGCGAGCGGCACCAGCCACGGCTCGTCGCGGAAGTCGAGCGGGGCCGAGCCGAGGGTCAGGTAGAGCCCTAGCCCCAGCGTGACGGCGCTGACCCCGAGCGGCACCATGAACAGCCCGTCCAGGACGGAACGTACCCGCCGCTCGGCCACCGAACGGGACCGACGCGTCACCGCGAACGCGACGAGCAGACCGAGGGTCAGCGCGACCAACGTGGCCTGCACCGCAACCGCCAGCGAGGTCATCAGCGCGGTCGTGGCCGGCACCGGCAACGGAGGGTCGAACCCGGGAGTCTGCAGGGCCGTGTAGTTCCCGAGACTCCACCGGTCATCGTCTCGCAGCGACCCGAGCAGCAGGGCGAGCAGCGGCCCGGCGACCAGCAGGACCAGGACCGACGTCGACAACAGGGCCGGGATGTCCCGCAGCGAGACCCGCCGGCGGCGTACGACGACCCGGGACTGCGCCGGGTCCGGCACCGAGCGCAGCCGGCCGGCCACGACCAGCAGCCCGATGACGACCACCAGCTGGAGCACCGACAGCACCGCGGCACCGGGGAGGTCGAACAGGGTGAAGGTCAGCTTGTAGATCTCGGTCTCGATGCTGTTGTAGCGCACCCCGCCGAGGGTGAGCACGATCCCGAAAGCGGTCGCGCAGAAGAGGAAGACCACCGACGCCGCGGAGACGATCGCGGGGCGCAGCGCCGGCAGCGTGATCGTCAGGAGGACTCGCGCCGGCGAGGCGCCCAGCGCTGCAGCAGCCTCCCCGGGACGCGGGTCGAGCGACTCCCAGGCCGCCCCGACCGCGCGGATCACCACCGAGGCGTTGAAGAAGACCAGCCCGAGGATGATCGCGGTCGGCGTCCCGTCGAGCCCCAACCCGGCCAACAGCCCGGCCTCGCCGATGAGCTCGCGGAAGGCGACCCCGACGACGACCGTGGGGAGCACGAACGGCACCAGCAGCCCCGCCCGGATGATCCGCTGCATCGGAAAGCTCAGCCGATAGAGCGCGAACGCGGCCGGCAGCCCGAGCGCGACGCTCAGCACCGTCGCCAGCCCCGAGGACCACAGCGTGAACCAGAGCGCCCGCTGGATCTCCGGGCGCCCCAGGATCCTGGTCACGACCGACGGATCGAAGGATCCCTCGAAGAACAGGCCGCGCTGCACCATCCCGATGACCGGCAGGACGAAGAAGACCGCCAGCACGGCCACCGGGAGAGCGGCGAGCGCGACCAGGGTCCCGATTCGCCGGGTCACAGCACGACGGGTGGAGCTCACTGCGCGATCGTGTCACTCCAGGTCGCCAGCCACGCTTCCCGGTTCTCGTCGATCTCCTCAGGCTCCACCGAGAGCGGCGAGGTCGGCTGCTGCGCGAACTTCGCCCAGTCGGCAGGCAGTTCGACGCCGGAGGAGACGGGGAACACGTACATGCTCTCCGGCAGCGCCCCCTGCACGCTGTCGGAGAGCATGAAGTCGATCAGCGCCTTGGCGCCCGCGGGGTGGTCGGCGCCCTCGAGCACGCCGGCGTACTCGACCTGCCGGAAGCAGGTGTCCAGCAGCGCCTTGGTCGTCGTCTTGCCGTCCTTGACGGTGAAGGCCGGCGAGGAGTCGTAGGAGAGGACGATCGGCCGCGTCCCCTTCCCGCCGCCCTGGGTGAAGTCGGAGTAGTAGGCCTGGTCCCAGCCGTCGACGACCTTGGTGCCGTTGTCCATCAGCTTGCCCCAGTAGTCGGCCCAGCCGTCCTCGCCGTACTCGGCGACGGTCGCCAGCAGGAACGCCATCCCCGGCGTCGACGTCGCCGCGCCGGGGGTCACGAAGAGATCCTTGTACGCAGGCTCGGCCAGGTCGTCGAGCGACTCCGGCGGCGTCAGCTTCTTCGCCGCGAACCACTCGGTGTCGATGTTGACGCACACGCTCCCGTTGTCGACCGGGGTGAGGAAGTGCTTCTCGTCCCCCGGGAGGTTGAACTCGTCGACCCCGGCCGGGACGGTCTCCGGCGTGTAGGCCTCCAGCGCCCCCTGGTCGATCGCGCGGCTGGCGAAGGTGTTGTCGACGCCGAAGACCGCGTCACCGTCGGGGTTGCCGGTGTCCATGGCGATCTTGGTGGTCAGCTCGCCCCCGTCGCCCGCGTGCCGGATCTCGGCGGTGTAGCCGGTCTTCTCGGTGAACTCGGCCAGCACCTCCTTCGGCAGCGTGAAGCTGTCGTGGGTCAGCAGCACGACCGACTTGTCGTCGGCGCCGCTCGACGGGTCGGCGTCAGGCTCGGCGGGGCTGCCCCCGCACGCGGACAGCAGCAGCGCCGAGATAGCAGTGGCAGCGATGGCAGGCGTACGCATGCGCATTCCTGACTCCCTTCGCCGGTATCAACCGGAGCAGGTTCGGAGGGTCTGCGGCGCTGTTCGCCGCACTCTCAGGCCTTCCGGCCTCCCCTGTCTGTTCCCGCCAACACTACTGCTTGCCAGAATCAACCCATGACCGACGTCGCCCTCTCGTCCTTCGACGACCTCTCCCCGAAGACCGCGTACGCCCTGTGGCGGCTGCGCCAGGACGTCTTCATCGTCGAGCAGGACTGCCCGTACCTCGATCTGGACGGTCGCGACCTCGAGCCCGGGACGCGTCACGTGGTGCTGACCGACGGCGACCGGCTCGCCGGCACCGCCCGCATCCTCGACGACGGCGACGTGTGGCGGATCGGCCGCGTCGTCCTCGCCCCCACCCACCGCGGCAAGGGCTTGGCCGACGTGATCATGAAGGCCGCCGTCGAAGCACTCACCGACCGCGACGTCGTCCTCGACGCTCAGTCGCCGCTTGCCGGCTGGTACGCCAAGTTCGGGTTCGTGAAGGACGGCGAGGAGTTCCTCGAGGACGGCATCCCGCACACCCCGATGCGGCTCAAGCGCTGACTGGGGCGAACAGGACGCTGGTCTCGGTCTCCTCGCGGGTGGCCTGACCGCGGGCGGCCAACAGCTCGAGGTGGGCCTTGGTCTCCATGACCGCGAGGCCGGCGTTGAAGTAGTCGAGCTCGGCGAAGGCGCGCTCGTGGCGGGTCCAACCGAGGTCGTTGGCGACCTCGAGCGCGGAGCGCCGACCGGCCTTCAGCGACGCCAGCGACTGGGCCAACCGCGACTCGTGATGGGCCAGGAGCTCGTCGACGCGGGCGTGCGACGACGATGCGACCGGGCCGTGGGCGGGGAGAAGGCGCAGGTCGGGCAGGGTACGGACCTTGGTCAGCGAGGCCATGAAGTCGCCCAGCGGGTCGATGACGGGCACCGGCTCGAAGCCGATGGACGGCGTGATCGTGGGCAGCACGTGGTCGCCGGCGAACAGGACCGAGCCGGCCACGTCCGCATAGACGTAGTGGCCCTGGGTGTGCCCGGGGGTGTGCACGGCATCGAGGTCGCGGCCGGCCACGTCGAGGCGTACATCCCCCTCGAGCCACCGGTCGGGCATCCGCCAGTGGGAGAGATCGGGCGCGGGCGGCGGGTTGGCGGCCCACTTCGCGGCCAACTCGTGCGCACCGGCGTGGGCGAGCAGTCGGTCGGTCGAGACCCAGCCGTCGAGGTCGCCGTTGGTGAGCTCGAGCGTGGGCCGGTCGCCGGCGCCGAGCAGCACGTCCGCGCCGAACTCCTGACCGAGCACCGAGGCGAGCGTGTAGTGGTCGCGATGCACGTGGGTGACCAGGAACCGCCTGATGTCGCCGAACTCGAAGCCGAGCTTCTTCAGCCCGGACTCGAGCGCCGTACGTCCCTCGGTGATCGCCCAGCCACCATCGACCAGCGAGAGCCCGTCGTCGCCCTCGAGGACGTAGATGTTGACCGCCTTGAGCCCGTCCATCGGCAGCGGCAGCGGGATCCGGTGCACGCCGTCGGCGACCGTCCACGCTCCCGGAGCGGACCAGTGCTCCCCCGAGTCAGGCGAGATCGCGGTGGCTGTCGACTGACTCATCCGTCTCCTTCGGGTTGACCTTCCAGAGCCAGAGCAGACCCAGGATCGGCAACAGGGCAGGAACGAAACCGTATCCGCTCCCGAACTTCGACCATACCGAGTCATCCGGGAACCAGGACGGGACGGCCAGGGACAGGACACCGACCACGATGACGCCGGCCAACTCGATCCACAGCATGATCTTCGCGAAGCCCGCCGACCCGGCGGCGGCCCGGCGGATCGCGAACCAGCCCGCGACGTACGTCGCCGCGGCGACGACCGAGAGCGAGTAGGCGATCGGGGCCTCGTCGAAATCGGTGAAGACCTGCACCAGCGACCGGGCTCCCGCGGCGAGCACGAAGATCGCGTAGACGGTCAGCAGCACCAGGTGCGGACCGGAACGAGTCTTGGCAGGGGAGGTCGCGGTCACCGGACCATCATGACGCGTACGGCCACGACACCCGTCGCCAGGGCAGCCGCCGCGATCACGCCCGAGGACCAGGTCGAGCGGTCCCCACGCATCGTCTGCAGAGCGAGCGGCATCAGGCACACCAGCGCGCCGAGGTAGCCCAGGAAGGTCGACAGTGACTCCGGCTTGCGTCCGCCCGACCAGGCCGCCAGCGCACCGATCGCGAGCACGACGGCCAGGATCTCCAGCATCCACGCGACCTGGTCCAGCCACTTCGGCCGGGGCGCCTTCAGCACCACGCCGAGCACGGCCGCGATCGTCACGAACGCGGCATACCCGGCCACGATAAATCCGATCAGGGTCACGGCGTCCACGTGCCAATCTTCTCCAATGACCTCCACCTCTCCCGATCCGGGGCTCGTCGCTCGTCTCCGCGCCGCCGGCTGCGTCTTCGCCGAGGACGAGGCGGCACTGCTCGAGTCCGCCCCGGTCTCCGCCCTGGAGCGGGAGGAGATGGTCGTACGCCGCGTGGCCGGCGAGCCGCTGGAGCTCATCCTGGGCTGGGCCGAGTTCTGCGGGCTCCGGATCCGGGTCGCACCGGGGGTGTTCGTGCCCCGGCAGCGCTCGGCGCTGATGGTCGAGCTCGCCTTCCGGACGGCCGGGCGGGGCGCGGCCCTGAAGGTGCTCGATCTCGGCTGCGGGACCGGAGCGCTGGGCGCCGCCATCGCGGCACGTCTCCCGGACGCGGAGGTCTGGGCCACCGACATCGACCCTGAGGCGGTCGAGTGCGCTCGGGAGAATCTGCCGCCGAACCGGGTGCTCCTCGGCGATCTCTACGACCCGCTCCCCCACGACCTCGAGCTCAACGTGATCGTGGCCAACGCTCCCTATGTGCCGAGCGACCAGATCCGGAACATGCCGCCCGAGGCGCGCGACCACGAACACCACGTGGCTCTCGACGGCGGCGCGGACGGGCTCGACGTCCAGCGCCGCGTGATCGAGCAGGCTCCGAAGCATCTGGCCCCCGGCGGCGTACTCATCATCGAGGCCGGCCAGGAGCAGGCGCCCGTCACCGCGAGCCTGATGCGGGAGCAGGGGCTCGTCGCGGAGCTCCATCACGACGAGGACCTCTACGCGACCGCGGTGACCGGGATCGCTGCAGCCTGAGAAATTTGTAGAGGCCCGGTTAACCGGGAATTCCTGCACCCAAAAGCGAGGCGTCCCTCTGATTGCACACCACCCCCGCAGTGTGCATTCAGAGGGACCGCCACCTGGAAGTTCGTCCACCCCCCACCGGTGGGCGACCTTCACGCCGATGAAACGGGCCACCCGCGGACCCATGACGCGGGTTGGGAAGAATTTTTTCGAGAATCCCGTCAGACTTCCGTCATGCAGGCTTACGGTCTGGCCCACCTGGTGCCGTTGTCCCTGCTCACAGCGGGGATCGTGGCGGTCGTCTGGCTGGGTAGGCGGCAGCGGGCCGACGCGAAGCCGTCGAGATTCTCGCGAGGATTCGCGCTCGCGATCCCGTTGACGACGATCCCGCTGCAGGCCCACGAGTGGGTCACCGACTTCGATCTCTTCATCGATCTGCCGATCCACCTGTGCGACCTGGCGTGGGTCGCGGCGGCGTTGGCGCTGTGGACCCACCATCCCTACCCGACCGCGCTGACCTGCTTCTGGGGCCTCACGCTGACCACGCAGGGCGTCTTCACCCCGGACGTGATGGACTTCCCGGACGTCAGCTACTTCACCTTCTGGGGCCAGCATCTGATGATCGTGACCGCCGCGGTCTACCTGGTCTTCGGGCTCAAACTGCTACCCCGGTGGCGCGACTACGGCTGGACGGTCGCGACCACGGCGGCATGGGCCGCCGCGGCGTACGTCCTCAACCTCGTCCTCGACGCCAACTACGGCTACCTGCGCTACAAGCCGGAGTCGGGCTCGATGCTCGACCTGCTCGGGCCGTGGCCGGTCTACGTCCTCAACGAGATCCTGATCGTCGCGGGCGTGTGGGCGCTGATCACGCTGGGACTGCGGATCTGGGCCCGTCAGGACGGGTCGACGAGGACGCCGGTGCGCTCGTAGTCAGCGAGAGCCGAGGCGTACGGCGCCAGGTCGATGCCCTTCTCGCTCACCCAGCCGTCGTCGTAGTAGGACGAGCGGTAGCGCTCCCCGGAGTCGCACAGCAGCGAGACGACGCTGCCCTCGGTGCCGGCCTCGGACATCTCGCGTACGACGCCCAGCGATGCCCACACGTTGGTGCCCGTCGAGGGGCCGACCGAGCGGCCCATCCGTGCCGAGAGCCAGCGCATCGTCGCGATCGACGCCGCGTCGGGGACCTGGACCATGTCGTCGACGACCCCGCCGACGAAGGACGGCTCGACCCGCGGCCGGCCGATCCCCTCGATGCGCGACGGCATGCCGGTGGCGTAGTCGGAGGTGTCCGCCTCCCAGCCGCCGTAGAAGGCGGAGTTCTCCGGGTCGGCGACCATCAGCCTGGTGGGGTGGCGGCGGTAGTGGAGGTAGCGGCCGATCGTCGCCGATGTGCCGCCGGTGCCGGCCGAGACGACGATCCAGGTCGGCACCGGGTGTCGCTCCTGCGACATCTGGTCGAAGATCGACTCGGCGATGTTGTTGTTGCCTCGCCAGTCGGTGGCCCGCTCGGCGTAGGTGAACTGGTCCATGTAGTGCCCGTCGCACTCGCGGGCGAGGCGCTCGGCCTCTGCGTACATGTCGGGTGCACGATCGACGAAGTGGCAGCGGCCGCCGTGCCACTCGATCAGGCGCACCTTCTCCTCCGAGGTCGAGCGCGGCATCACCGCGACGAACGGCAGCCCGAGGAGGCCGGCGAAGTAGGCCTCCGAGACCGCAGTGGATCCGGAGGAGGCCTCGACGACCGTCGAGCCTTCGTGGAGCCAGCCGTTGCAGACCGCGTAGAGGAACAGCGACCGGGCCAGGCGGTGCTTCAGCGAGCCGGTGGGATGGCTTGACTCGTCCTTGAGGTAGAGATCGATCCCGGCGGCAGCAGGCAGGGGCACCGCGTGCAGATGGGTGTCGGCCGAGCGCTGCGCGTCGGCCTCGACGCGGCGTACGGCTTCGTCGATCCAGGCGCGATGGGAGTCAGAGAGGCGGGGCACCGGCCGAGCGTAACTCCACCCTGATCTGTCCCCGGCATGTGCGGTGAGCCACAATGACAGACGGAAACACGATCGGGTCCGGGCAGTGAAGTTGCCCACAAGTTAGACCGATCTAAGGACCCCGATTAACCATTGCGGCCCCAAAAGCGAGACAAAAGACCTGTGGACGAACCTCTTGACGTAGTGCTGATCGGCGGCGGCATCATGAGCGCCACCCTGGGCGTGCTCCTCCAGGAGCTGGAGCCCAGCTGGTCCATCAAGCTGATCGAGCGGCTCGACTCACCCGCCGCCGAGTCCTCCGGCCCGTGGAACAACGCCGGCACCGGTCACTCCGCGCTGTGCGAGCTCAACTACAGCCCGCAGAACGCCGACGGCTCGGTCGACATCTCCAAGGCCGTCAACGTCAACGAGCAGTTCCAGCTCTCCCGTCAGCTGTGGTCCTTCCTGGTCGAGAACGGCCGCATCCCTGACCCGGACAAGTTCATCCACACCGTGCCGCACATGTCCTTCGTGTGGGGCGCCGAGAACGTCGACTACCTGCGCAAGCGCTACGAGGCGCTCTCGGTCCACCCGCTCTTCAGCGGGATGGAGTTCAGCGAGGACCCCGAGGTCATCAAGGGCTGGGCGCCGCTGCTGCTCGAGGGCCGCTCGGCCAAGTCGCTCGCCGACGAACCGATCGCGGCCACCTGGACCAACGCCGGAACCGACGTCGACTTCGGCTCGCTCACCTCGATCCTGACCCGCACCCTGGTGGACAAGGGCGCTGACCTCGAGACCGGCTCCGAGATCACCGACCTGCACCAGACCATGGACGGCTTCTGGCACATCTACGGCCGCAACGAGACGGGGAAGTACCACCTACGTTCCCGCTTCGTCTTCGTCGGCGCCGGCGGCTACGCGCTGCCGCTGCTGCAGAAGGCCGCGATCCGGGAGATCCGCGGCTTCGGCGGCTTCCCCGTCTCGGGTGAGTTCCTGCGTACGTCCAAGCCGGAGCTCGTCGCCGAGCACCGCGCCAAGGCCTACGGCAAGGCCGCGGTCGGCGCTCCGCCGATGTCGGTTCCCCACCTCGACACCCGCTACGTCGAGGGCAAGACCCACCTGATGTTCGGTCCGTACGCCGGGTGGAGCCCGCGCTTCCTCAAGACCGGCTCGCTCACCGACCTGTTCCTCTCGGTGCGGCCCCACAACCTGCTGCCGATGCTGCGGGCCGGGCTGACCAACATGGATCTCACCGTCTACCTGGTCAAGGAGCTGCTGCGCTCGCCGCGCAAGAAGTTCGACGACCTCCTCGACTTCTTCCCCGCCGCCGACCGCAAGGACTGGGACCGGGTCATCGCCGGCCAGCGGGTGCAGGTCATCCGCCCCGACGGCGTACTCCAGTTCGGCACCGAGGTCATCACCGCCGAGGACGGCACCATCGCCGGCCTGCTCGGCGCCTCCCCCGGTGCCTCGACCGCCCCGGCGATCATGCTCAACGTCCTGCGCCGCTGCTTCCCCGACCGCTGGGACGGCTGGCAGCCTCAGCTCAAGACGATGATCCCAGCCACCGGTCCCGAGCTGAGCGCCGACCCCGAGCTCGCTGCCGAGACCTTCGCGCGTACGGACCGCCAGCTCCACCTCGGCTGACCAGCGGGCGGTCAGCTCGTCAGGTGGGCGGCTACGGCTGCTGCTTGGCCTCGGATCTCGGGGATGGCGGTGGCCTCGTAGAGCGCGCCCTTGCAGGGCGGGCCGACGGTCAGAAGATTGGGTACGACGCTGCCGTCTGCTCCGATGACGTGACCGTCCTCGGTGACGTCGATGCCGAGGCGGAGGGGGTCGGGGGCGATCAGGCCGCGCTTCTGGAGCGCGAGCAGGAGGGGATTGTCGGTGCGGGTGATGTCGGGTGAGGGGCCGGTGCAGTTGATCACCGCGGTGACCTCACGGTCACCGTCGGCCAGGGAGACGACCGGCTGGTCGGCAGCATCGACCCGGCAGCCGAGCACTCCGCCACCGAGGATCTCCAGGCGTCCCGCGGCCCGGTAGGCGTCGAGGAGGGCGGCGATGCGCGGAGCCATGCGGTGGCGGCGTACCTCCCACTCGCGGGCGTAGACCTCGCGAAAGCGACGGCGCTCCGGCTCGGGCAGGCGGCGCCAGATCGACTGGGTCGGGCCACGGAGGCCGTCGATGACGGCACGCCAGTCGACGCCGAGGCCGGCGGCGTGCTCGATCTGGTCGCGTACGAGGCCGGCGATGCCGTCGGCGGTCAGCGGGCCGTCGGGAACCGGGGTCACCCAGGAGGTGAACTGGTCGTCGACGTGGGGGTTGGGGACCAGGCCGTGGCGGCTCACCATGATCACCCGGCGCTCCGGGGAGTCGTCGAGGAGCGTGACGGTGGTGTCGACGGCGGTCAGGCCGGTGCCGACGACGAGTACGGTCGCATCGACGGGCAGGGCGCTGATCCGGGCCACGTCCCAGGGGTCAGACAGGTTCCACGGCGCCTCGGGGAGCCCGGCCAGCGGCTGGGGCGGCGGATTGCCGTAGGCGAGGACGACGGCGTCCGCGACATGTCCTTCGTCGTCGCCGGTCAGCACCCGGAAACCGGCACCGGCCGGCTCCACGTCGATGACCGTCTCGCCGACCGTCTCCAGGGTGCCGGGACCGGTCTGGGCCGCGTGCGCGAGCCGGTCGCGGAGGTAGCGCGCGTAGTCGCGCCGGGGCAGGAAGTCGATCGGGCCGAGCTCGATGCCGGCCTCGGCCGCCCAGTCGAGCAGGTCGTCACGGTCGTCGGGGAAGCCCGACATGTTGTTGGCCCGGACGTTGAGGAGATGGCGGCCGTCGGTGGTCGAGTAGGCCACCCCGTAGCCCGCCTCTCCGCGCGACTCGAACAGCGTCACCGACGCGCCGCGAAAGAGCAGGTTGATCGCGGTCAACGTGCCGCTGGCTCCTCCTCCGATGATCGCCACCGTCGGGGTGGAGGTCGGTTCGGGCGGCAAGGCGTCTGTCGTCACCCCGACACCTTATCTGCGCTATTCGAGGTTTGTTCAGCAGGTTACTTGGATTCCGAAGATTGCAAACACCTATTTGCAAACAAACCTTTGCGGTTTATCGTGGAGGCATGAAAGAGCCGACGATCGTCCCGAGCCTGGAGCAGCTGAAGGCACTCACCCATCCCGTCAGAACGCGCATGCTCGGCATCCTGCGCGTCGACGGACCTGCGACGGCGACGATGTTGGCAGCCCGGCTCGGCCTCAACAGCGGCGCAACCTCCTACCACCTCAGACATCTGGCCCAGCACGGGTTCATCGTCGACGACCAGGAGCGCGGCAACGGCCGTGAGCGCTGGTGGAAGGCGGCCCACCGGATGACCCAGACCGATAGCGACCTGCTCCCCGACAACGAGGAAGCACGCGAGGCGTTCGACGCCTACCTGCAGGTCGTGGTGACCAACTACGCGGAGAAGCTGCAGCGTTCGATCGAAGAGCGTGTCATGTTGCCCGACGAGTGGCGCGAGACGACGACCTACAGCGACTGGATCCCACGTCTCACGCCAGCAAGAGCGATCGAAGTGCGAGATCGCATCATGGCCATGCTCAGCGAGCTCGAGGACGATCCGGACGGCGAGCCATTCACCTTCCAGCTCAACGCCTTCCCTCAGCCGGGCCATCTAGGCAGGGATCCGGAGGCGGACTGAGCGATGCGACTCCCCCTCTACGGCTGGTTGACCTCCAACGCCATCTCCTTCGTCGGGACCCGCCTCTCGATGCTGGCACTGCCATGGTTCGTACTCGAGACCACCGGCAGCCCCACCAAGACCGGATTGATCGCCCTCTTCGAGCTGGCACCCCTCGTGGCCATGAAGATCTTCGGCGGCCCCTTGATCGACAGGCTCGGAAAGCGCCGCGTGTCGATCACCTGCGACCTGGCCTCCACCCTCGTGGTCGGCCTCATCCCGCTTCTGTACGCCACGGGGTGGCTGCACTTCGCCGCCCTACTTGTTCTCGTGGCCCTCGCCGGTGCCCTGCGTGGTCCGGGCGACGACGCGAAGAGCGCGATGATCCCAGAGCTGGTCGCCTCCGCTGGCGTACCCACCGAGCGTGTGACCGGACTGCACTCGGTGGTCGAGCGCACGGCCTCGATGTTCGGAGCGGCCGCCGCCGGCGTGCTCATCGGCGTGGTCGGTGCAGCCAACGCGATCGCTATCGACGCCGTCTCGTTCGCCCTGTGCGCGGTGGTGCTGGCCACCACAACGGCACGTGTCCCTCGCCCTGCCGGGCCTGCGAACCCTGCCGAGGTCAAGGACCCGACTCCCTATCTCGGTCAGCTCGCCGAGGGCTGGAAGTACCTTCGCGGTGACCGCGTGCTGCTCGGGATCGCCATCATGGTCGCATTCACGAACCTCATCGACGCTGCCGCGAGCAGCGTCCTGATGCCACTGTGGGCACAGACCCACGCCAGTGCGCAGACACTCGGCCTGCTGTTCGCCGTCATGGGTGGCTGCTCGGCCATCGGCTCGGCCATCGCAGCCATGATCGGCAACCGGATACGGCGCTACCCGACGTACCTCATCGCCTTTCTCATCACCGGACTGCCGCGGTTCGCCGTCATCGCCGTCGGGGCACCGCTGTGGGCGATCTTCGCGGTCTTCGCCATCGCAGGTGTGTCCAGCGGGTTCCTCAACCCGATCATCGGTGCGATCAAGTTCGAGCGGATACCGGCTCCCCTCGTCGGACGCGTCACCTCCCTCATCGCCGCGGGCGCCTGGGGCCTAATGCCGCTCGGCGGCCTGCTCGGCGGGACCCTGATCTCCACGATCGGCCTCACCAGCGCCTTCGCCATTCTCGGGATTGTGTACTTCGTGGTCACGATGTTCCCCGCGATCGACCCGACCTGGAAGCAGATCGAGCGGCGGCCCGATCCGGCGGCTAGCAGGCTTCCCGCAGCCGCGGAATCCTAGGGATGCCGCCGAGTCGCTTGTTGTAGCGGACGTTGTCGGAGTAGCCCTCCAGGAGCGTCCAGAGCGCCTTGTGGGCCGGCCACGGGATGGCCTCGCCGGGGAACGCCCAGCTGGAGCCGAAGCCGATCCAGACCGGGACCCAGTCCTTGGCGCAGTCCCACTCGCCGCGTTTGGACATCAGCAGCCGGTGGCGGACCTGGAACGCGAGCCGCTGCCCGTCCTTCACGATCGGCGCCGCGCACACCCGCCACAACGGCATGTCGAGCGACATCAGCTCGATCTCGATGTCGCCCAGAACGCGCGGGTCCACCAGGACCGTAGCGACGTTCTCATGCGGGCGCCTCATGAACATCACGCTAGCGGCGAGCACCGACAAACGTGACTGGATCCGCCAGGAGCGAACAGCGCGACCTGATTCGCGCCCCCGTCGGACAAGACGTACGCAGCGGGCCTATCATCCCTCCCAATCTCGATCGGGCAGGGAGGCCCGAGTGGAGGATCGAGGAAGGACCCTACGTTGGCACCCCCGAGGCAGCCCAGAACGGGCGAAGAAGCCGAGAAGTACGCCGCGGAGCATCTGCATACCCTCGGCTGGCCGGACGCTGCCCCATCAGGCAGCACCGCGGCCGCCGACATCGACATCATCGGCGGCCGACCGGACAACGTCGTCGTCGCGCAGGTGGTGCTCACCCGCTCACCGACCGAGGCGCGCAGCGTCTGTGCCGTACGCGGCGCGGGCTACGCCTACGACGCTCGGACGGTCGCGCTGTTCAGCCGCGCGGGTTACACCGTGGACGCGGTCGAGTGGGCCGACAGGGTCCGGGTCGCGCTCTTCGAGTTCGCGGCCGACGGCTCGATCCGGACGCACGGCAAGCACGCGGCCGAGCTGGTCACCACCGCCACGGCCCCCGCGCCGACCTCGACCCTCGGCCGGGCACCCGAGCCGGCCGCCGGCCGGCACATCGACTCCACCCGCACCGGCAGCTTCAACTTCACCTCGAAGATCCCCGCGATCAGGCCGCGCCGGAGGGCAGCGGAGAAGCCGGCCGACGAGATCACCCCGGATATCGCCGCGAGTGTGGCTCCGGGCGTCGCTCCGGACGCGACCGCGACGACCGTCGAGAAGATCGCCGGCCCGCTGACCGGCCAGGTCCCGGCGTACTCGACCATGAGCATCCCCAAAGCGCCCACCCCGCCGCCCGGTGAGCGCTGGGTCCCGGACGGCCTCGGGCCGATCCTCCACACGATCGCCCGGGTCTCGCAGCTGCCCGTCGTGCTCGTCCTGGGCTCGGACCGGCGGGTCGAATGGGTACGGCAGACGTTCCAGGTCGGCACGATCACGGTCACCGACGAGAGCGTGCTGCCGATGCTGCTCTCGCTGGTGACGGGCCGGGAGTCGCAGTACGAGAGCGGCGAGTCCTATCACAAGGTCGACGGCCTCAAGCCCCAGGGCGAACGGGCGCTGGAGTCCTGGCGGGCGTGGGAGGCCTACGACCGCGCGATGGCAATCTATCGCCGGGCGGTCTGACCCTCAGGCTGCTCAGCAGTAGGCGAGCATCTCCCCGAGCGCCCGCCGCTCGCTGCCGTCGGCGGCGAGCGACCAGCGGGTCTTGGTCTCGATCCAGCGGGCTGCGTACGCACACTGGAACCCCTTCCGCGGACGCCAGCCCGCCGGGTCGTCGTCCCTCTTGCTCATGTTGGTCGGGCCGTCGACGGCGAGCAGGTTGCCGAGGTCGTTGGCGAAGGCTCGGCGCCGCTCCGGGGACCAGCCGCTCGCGCCGGAGCGCCAGGCCTCCGAGAGCGGCACGACGTGGTCGATCTGGATCGCCTGGGCCTGTCGGGGCTGCTTCAGGTCGGTGAAGACCAGGCGCCTGCCGGTGTAGGGGTCGACCCACGTCCCGGCGAGCACGTCGTGGTCGCAGCGCCCCTGCGGCCGGGTCCGCACCTCGACGGCGTCGCGCAGAAGCACGTCGTCGCGCTGGTTGCACCCGTTGCCGTCGCGGTCCACCCAATCCCCGCCGAACGACGAGCGCGCGTAGGCAACCAGCCCGTCGGGTCGCCTCGCGACCGTCGCCAGCTCCGCGAGATCACCGCGAGCCGCGGACACGTCGACCGGCCCCGCTGAAGGCTCCGCGGTCGCCACCGGCGGGGTCCGCCGTGTCGCCGGCGCGTCCTCGGGAAGCCACAACGAGACCGCCCAGCCGGCGACCGCCAGCAGGACGACCAGCACTCCCAGCGACGTACGTCTCCCCACGCCGTCGCATTGTGCCCGCGACCACCGACATCGATCCGCCTCCCGGCAGGTATTACCGAACGATGACGGATGTGCCGAACCCTGTCGCCGAGGGGTCAGCGCTGGCACAGTGAAGGCATGACTGGGCAGGACATGGGACAGGCACCCCGCGCCGAGGTCGGGGTCATCGGCGGGACCGGGCTCTACGAGTTCTTGACCGATGCCGAGGAGGTGGCGGTCGAGACCCCCTACGGCGATCCGTCCGCGCCGGTCACGGTGGGCACCGTCGCGGGCCGGTCGGTGGCCTTCGTGCCCCGCCACGGCCGCTCGCACGAGTACCCGCCGCACGCCATCCCCTACCGGGCCAACCTCTGGGCGCTGAGGTCGCTGGGCGTGACCCAGGTGCTCTCCCCGAGCGCCGTCGGCGGTCTCCGCGCCGATGCCGTCGCGACTGGTGACCTGGTCACGCCCGACCAGCTCGTCGACCGCACCTGGCGCCGGATCCCGAGCTATGTGGAGAGCGGCGCCACGCACGTGCCGCTCGCCGATCCCTACTGCGCGCGGATCGCCAAGGCGTACGCGGCCTCCGATCCGTCCGTGAAGGTCGGTGGCACGCTCATCGTGATCGAGGGTCCGCGGTTCTCGACCCGCGCGGAGTCGCTCCACCATGCCGCCCAGGGCTGGACGCTGGTCGGGATGACCGGCGCCCCGGAGGCGGCGCTCGCCCGCGAGCTGCGGATGTGTTACGCGCCGTTGTGCCTGGTCACCGACATGGACGCGGGTGCGGCCGAGGGCGAGGGCGTCGACGAGGACGACGTCTACGCGCTCTTCGCCGCCAACCTGGAGCGGATGCGCACCATCTTGGCCGACACGATCGAGGGCCTGCCCGACCCGGCCGGCTGCTCCTGCTCGACCTGGGCCGAGGGCAAGCACCTCGCCTACGAGATCCCATGAGGGTCTTGCTGACCGGGTCCGCCGGCTTCATCGGCACCGCGATCGGCCGGGTGGTGGAGGATGCCGGCCACGAGGTCGTACGCGTCGACGTGCTGCTGCCGATGGCCCACGGCGAGGCGGCCGAGGCGCCGACCGGGACGAACCTCCTCGACGTACGCGACGCCGGGGGCTGGGGCGATCTGCTGGACGGCATCGACGCGGTGTGCCACCAGGCGGCTGTCGTCGGTGCCGGCGTGACCGTGGCCGATCTCCCGCTCTACGCCGCACACAACGACCTCGGCACCGCCGCGCTCCTGGCCGCGATGAGCGCGCACGGAGTCTCCCGGCTGGTGCTCGCCTCCTCGATGGTCGTCTACGGCGAGGGCCGCTACGTCTGCGAGACCCACGGCGACCGGGTCCCGCCGCCGCGCTCGCGGGCCGCGCTCGACTCCGGCGACTTCGAGAACCACTGCGACCTCTGCGGCGGCGCACTGACATGGGCCGCGGTGGCCGAGTCCGCCAGGCTAGACCCGCGCAGCTCGTACGCAGCCAGCAAGGTCGCCCAGGAGCACTACGCCTCCGCCTGGGCACGTCAGGCCGACGCGACGGCGATCGCGCTGCGCTACCACAACGTCTACGGGCCGCACATGCCCGCGGACACGCCCTACTCCGGGGTCGCCGCCATCTTCCGGTCGTCCCTGGAGCGGGGCGAGGCGCCGCAGGTGTTCGAGGACGGCGGCCAGCAGCGCGACTTCGTCCACGTCGACGACGTCGCCCGCGCCAACCTGGCGGCACTGGAGGCGACCGCCGAGCGGTCACGCGGCGAGCTGGCGGCCTACAACGTCGCCTCCGGGCACCCGGTCACGATCAGCGAGGTGGCCTCGCTGGTCGCGCGCGGAACCCGAATGGACGTGGCGCCGGTGGTCACCGGGCGCTACCGGATCGGGGACGTACGCCATGTCGTCGCCTCTCCCGAGCTGGCGGAGAAGGAGCTCGGCTTCCGTGCCGAGGTGCTGCCGGAGGTAGGTCTGCCTGCCTTCGCCACCGCGCCCCTGCGGACCTAGTCACCAGCTCGTGTAGAGCAGGTGCTGGACGAGCAGCGCGGTGAGGAGCTGCAGGGCCAGGCCGGGTCGTCGCCAGCGCTCGGGAAGGAGGGCGCAGCCGAGGGTGAGCCAGGGCATGAACGGCAGCCAGATCCGTTCCACCTCCGCCCGGCTCATCTGGGAGGCGTCGGCGAGGGCGACCATGATCACCGCGGCCGCGACCAGGACGACGATCACCCGGTCGGCCTGTTCGCGGCGGGCGGCCCAGGTGGCGCCGAGCCCGGCGCCGACGAGCGGCCCGGCGCTGATCGCTAGCGCGGCCAGGTTGCCCCAGGTCCAGTACGCGCCCGGACGCTGGCTGGCCAGCCCGTCCCAGTAGCGCTCGACCAGCACCGGATACGCCTCCCACCAGGCGAAACCGCCAGCGGCGAAGGTGAGCACCACCGCGAGCGCCGATGCCGCCGCGATCGGCAGCACCCACCAACCTCTCCCGAGCCAGAGCACCGCCAGTGCGAGCACGCCGGTGAGCGGGAGGCCGTACGACATCATCACGACGTAGCCGAGGAGCAGGCCGGCGACGACCGCCCACGGCCAACCCCGACCGGCCCCGGCCCGGCAGGCGAGCGCCAGGCAGCACATCCCCCAGGCGACCACGACCGCCATCACCGCATCGGCCGATACCGCCAGGAACACCGCGCTCGGAGACAGCACCAGGTAAGGCGCCGCCGCCCGTGCCGCGTCCTCGGCGCCGAGGACCCGGACCGTCGTCATGACCGCCGGCGGCAAGGTCGCGGCGAGCGCGATGACGACCATGCCTGCGGCGAGATCTCCACCGAGACCGACCTTCACCAGGAGCGCGAAGAAGAGCACCATCCCGGGCGGGTGGCCGGCGATGTGCACCGGCCAGTTCCCCTCCGGGGCGTCGTAGGGGATCCGGGAGACGTACTCGCGCAGCAGCCCCGGTACGTCGTCGACCGCCCTGGCCGTCTCGAGGTACTCCGTCGGGTTACCCAGCACCCGCGAGATGCCGTCGGGGCCGTCCACAAGCCCCAGCGCCAGCAGCCACACCAGGCCCGCGGCGTACGCGACCAGGAGCAGGCGCCGCCAGGGCAGCCGCCGTGCCATCGGGTCCGCCCAGCGCAGCGACGCGAGCGCGAGCAGGATCGCCGGGAGCGTGCCGATTCCCGCCTTGACCTGCGGGTATCCGTGGAGCGGAGGGAACGTGCCGTCGTCGAGGTGCACCCGTGGCCACACCTGCCAGTCGAGCAGGGGCGGCACGACGACGGCCGTCACGACGAGGGCGACCGTGACGACGAGCCCCATCAGGGCGGCGCGGTGAGCTGAGGAGTTCACGACTGCGAGCGTAGGTCCGCGACAGCTCGATGGTCGCCGACGCACGGGCCCCGTCATCGGACCGTAAGATCTGCGGGCCCCATCGGCGGCGGCGCGTTCCTAGAGTCGTTCGCATGGCCGAATCCAGCCCCGATACAGACCTTGTGCTGCCCTGCCGCGACGAAGCTGCCGCCCTGCGCGAGCTGCTGCCGCGCGTGCCGGCGGGACTCTCCGTGATCGTCGTCGACAACGGCTCGACAGACGGCACCGCCGAGGTCGCCCGCGCGCAGGGGGCGCGGGTGGTCTCGGAGTCGCGGCCGGGATATGGGGCGGCGGTCCACGCCGGGCTGATGGCCGCGACCGCTCCCTATGTCGTGGTGATGGACGGCGACGGCTCCTTCGATCCCGCTGCCGCGCTGCCCCTGGTCGAGACGATCAGGCGTGACGAGGCCGACCTCGCGCTGGGCCGCCGCAGGCCGGTGACCCCGGGGGCACAGCCGTGGCACGCCAGGGTCGGCAACCGGCTGGTCCTGGCCGCGCTGCGGCGTCGCACCGGTCTGCAGGTGCGCGACATCGCCCCGCTGCGGGCGGCCCGCCGGGAGGCGCTGCTCGGCCTCGGAGTGGAGGACCGGCGCTCGGGCTACCCGGTCGAGCTCCTCGATCGCGCGGCCCGCGCCGGCTGGCGGGTCCACGAGATCGACGTCGACTACCACCCGCGGACCGCCGGGCGCTCGAAGGTCTCCGGCTCCGTGCGGGGAAGTCTGCGGGCGGCGTACGACTTCTGGCGGGTGCTCTCATGACGACGCTCCTTCTAGTCGCCAAGGCGCCCGTGCCCGGCCTGGTGAAGACCCGGCTCGCGGCCGGCGTCGGGGAGGCGACCGCCACGGCCGTCGCGGCGGCCGCTCTGCTCGACACGATCGAGGCGTGCACGCTGGCCGTGGGGCCGGACCGACGCCGGCTCGCCCTCTCCGGCGACCTCGCCGACGCGCTCCGAGCCGACGAGATCCGGGCCGCCCTCACCGGGTGGACCATCGCCCCGCAACGCGGGAGCGGACTCGGGGAGCGGCTCGCGAACGCCCACGCCGAGGTCTCCGGTCCCGTGGTGCAGATCGGCATGGACACCCCGCAGGTGACCCCGGCCGAACTGCTGGCCGTGGCCGGCGGCCTGGACGCGGCCGATGCCGTGCTCGCTCCCGCCGAGGACGGCGGCTGGTGGGCCCTGGCGCTCCGCGACCCGTCGGCCGCCACCGCGCTGCGCGACGTACCCATGTCCACCCCTCAGACGTACGCAGCCACCCGCTCCGCGCTCGAAGGACTCGGCCTCCGGGTCGCCGCCGGTGAGCGGCTGCGCGACGTCGACCACCTCGCCGACGTCGATCCGGTCGCCGCAGCCGCCCCGCACACCCGGTTCGCGAAGATCGCGGCCGAGATCGCGCGGGTCGCCCGATGACCGCGGTGGCGGCCGAGTCTGCGTTCGCGCACGCCTTCGCCAGCGAGCGGTGCCGGGTGGTGACCGTCGATGGCATGGCCTCGCGACTTCCGGTCGAGGACTGGACCCGCACCGCCGACGCCGCGGACCTCGCCCTGCTCTCCTACTGCGCCGGACCGACGGTCGATCTCGGCTGCGGCCCCGGGAGGATGACCGCCGCGCTGGCCGCCCGCGGGCTGCCGTCCCTCGGCGTCGACATCGTCCCGGAGGCCGTTGCCCAGACCGAGGCCCGCGGTGGCCGCGCGGTCTGTCGCGACCTCTTCGAGCCGTTGCCCGGTGAGGGCTGGTGGACGACCGCTCTTCTCGCCGACGGCAACGTCGGGATCGGCGGGGACCCGCTCGCCCTCCTCGCCCGCGTACGCCGGCTGCTCGTGCCGGGCGGCCGAGTGGTGGCCGAGGTGCACCCGCCCGGGACGCCGAGCGGCCGGCTGCTCGCGGAGCTGGTCTGCGGCTGCGGCGGCTCCTCGCAGTTCCCGTGGGCGGTCGTCGGCGCCGACGCGATCGGATCGATCGCCGCCGAGGTCGGTCTCGCGGTGAGGCGGCTCGAGCCGTTGCCGCATCGCCGGACACAGCCCCGCCGGTCCGTCCCGGCCCCGTTCACCCCCGCCGGCGACCGCTGGGCCGCCGTACTCGTCGAGGACGCCGCATGAGAATCCCTTCGGAGGACTCGTTCAGCTCACGCCTGCGCAGCGCCGCTGTCGCCGCGCGAGTCGGACTCTGGCTCGGAGTCTGCTTCCTGGTCGCGCTCGTGACCGGCCTGATCAGCCACTACGCCCAGGTCGACCATCAACCGGTGCCGCTTCCGGCCAGCCCGTCGCGGCTCTACCAGCTCACCCAGGGCCTGCACGTCGTCGCCGGCACCGCCGCGATCCCGCTCCTGCTGATCAAGCTGTGGGTCGTCTTCCCCAAGCTCTTCCAGCCGATGCCGCGTCAGGTCCGGGAGGCACTGCCGACGGCACTGGAGCGAGGCTCGATCGCCGTCCTGGTCAGCACCTCGCTGGTCCAGCTCACCACCGGTCTGCTCAACGTCGCGCAGTGGTACCCCTGGGGCTTCAGTTTCCGCAGCACCCACTACGCGCTCGCGTTCGTCGCCGTCGGTGCGCTGCTGGTGCACATCGCGGTGAAGCTGCCGGTCGTACGCGACGCCCTGAAGGGTGACGTCGACGACACCTCCCACGACCGGCCGAACGCGGTCCGGCCCGGGCCGGTCAGCCGACGCGGCGTGCTCGCCCTGGCCGGCACGTCCGCGGTCGCCGCCGCCGTGCTCTATGCGGCGGGCACCGTCCCCGGCCTCAGTCGGATCGCCGCCCTCTCGCCACGTTCCCGTGAGCACGGCATCCCGATCAACCGCACCGCGCACTCGGCCGGCGTGGTGGCCGAGGCGAGCAGCGCCGCCTACCGGCTCGAGGTCGTCCACGGCACCACGACCCGGTCCTTGACCCGCGATGACCTGGTCGCCATGGAGCAGCGCACCCACACTCTCCCGATCGCCTGCGTCGAAGGCTGGAGCGCCTCGGGCGAGTGGGGCGGCGTACGTCTCCGCGACCTGCTCGACCTCGTCGGCGCCCCGCCTGGACGAGAGGTCCGGGTCCGGTCGATCCAGACGTTCAGCGCGTCGGCGGACACGGTGCTTCCGCCGAACTTCGCCGATGACGACCGGACCCTGATGGCCCTCATGCTCGACGGCGAGACGCTCTCGATGGACCACGGCTACCCGGTCCGGCTGATCGCGCCCGACCGTCCCGGGGTCATGCAGACCAAGTGGGTCTCCCGGATCGAGGTGCTCTGATGAGAGGCATGCGCGGAGGGCTGATCCTGCTCGGGGCGGTCGGGATGGCGTACGGAGCCTGGCTGCTGGTGAGCACACAGGACCTCGGCCAGATCGTCGAGGTCGTCCTCTGGCTGGCGGCGGCGGTCGTGATCCACGACGGGATCCTGGCGCCGGTGGTGCTCGGGCTCGGGTGGGTCGGTGGCCGGCTGCTCCCGCGGGCCGTCGCCCGCGGCGCGGTGACGGTGCTGGTGCTGCTCGGACCGGCCGTTCTGGTGGCGATCCCGGTCCTCGGCCGGTTCGGCGCGAAGCCGGACAACCCGACGCTGCTGGACCGCGACTACACCCAGGGGCTGCTGGTCTTCGCGGCTCTGTGCGTGTGCGCCGGTGTCGCCGTCGCGCTCGGCGAACTACGCTCACGACAGCCCGCCCGGGCGAACGTCGAGGAGGAGTAGGACCCATGGCACGTGTGCTCGTGGTCGACGACGACCTCACCGTTCGCGAGGTGCTGGCGTCCTACCTGCGCGCGGGCTCGCACGACGTCGTCGAGGCCGGGGACGGCGAGCAGGCGCTGCGCGCGATGAGCGAACGACCCGCCGACATCGTCATCCTCGACCTGATGCTGCCCGGCATCGACGGTCTGGAGGTGTGCCGGCGGCTGCGACAGGCGAGCGAGGTACCGATCATCATGCTCACCGCACTCGGCAGCGAGGCCGACCGGATCATGGGGCTCGAGCTGGGCGCCGACGACTACGTCGGCAAGCCGTTCAGTCCGCGGGAGCTGGTGCTGCGCGTCGACTCGGTGCTCAAGCGCACCGGCCACTCCGGCGAGGGCGGCGTGGTCTCCGACGGCTCCCTGGTGGTCGACGCCGACCGGCGGGTGGCGACCAACGCCGGGGCGGAGCTGTCCTTGACCACCCGGGAGTTCGACCTGCTCCGCTACCTGATCGCCCACCCCGGCAAGGCCTTCACCCGGGAGGACCTGCTCGAGCACGTCTGGGGATGGACGATCGGCGACCGCTCGACGGTCACGGTCCACGTACGCCGGCTGCGCGAGAAGATCGAGTCCGACCCGACCCGGCCGGAGCGGCTGGTGACGGTCTGGGGCGTCGGCTATCGCTGGGAGACCGCGGAGGTGAGCGCATGAAGACGGCAGATGCCGTCCAGATCGCCCTCGTCGCCGCGGGCGCCGGTCTCGCCGTCGGGCTGGCCGGGCTCCTTGTCGCGTGGCTGACGCGCCGCTGGTCGATCCGCTGGCAGCTCACTCTGGTCGCCGGCGTCGCCGTGCTGACGGTCTTCGGTGGCGTACTCGGGATCGCGTGGCTCATGTTCCTCTCCGGCCACGACCTGCAGGTCATCACCGTGGTCACCTCGATCGCCGTGGTGGTGGCGATCCTGGTGGCGTTCGTCATCGGCTCCGCGATGGTGCGCTGGTCGGGGGCGGTCCAGCAGCAGGCCCGGGAGATGGCGCTCGGAGGTCATCAGCAGCCTGCGGAGAGCGGACCGCGAGAGCTCCGGTCGCTGTCGGCCGAGCTCGCCGAGACCCAGCGGCGGCTCGAGGAGGCGAGCGCGAGAGAGGCCAGGCTCGAGGAGTCACGGCGCGAGTTGGTCTCCTGGGTGGCCCACGACCTGCGTACGCCGCTCTCGGGGCTCCGGGCGATGGCCGAGGCGCTCGAGGACGGGATCGCCGCCGACCCCCACCGCTACCACCAGCGCATCCGCGTCGAGGTCGAGCGGCTGGCCCGGCTCGTGGACGACCTCTTCGAGCTCTCCCGGATCCAGGCTGGCGCCCTCACCCTGACACCGGAGCCGGTCCTGCTCGGCGACCTGGTCAGCGAGGCGCTGGCCGGGGCCGATCCGGTCGCCCGGGAGCGGCGGGTCCGGCTCGGTGGCCAGGTCGAGGACGGTCTCGAGATCACCGCCGATCCGGCCAGCCTGTCCCGCGTCGTCTCCAACCTGCTGATGAACGCCATCCGCCACACTCCCGCCGACGGCACCGTGGTGGTGCACTGCCAGATGGCCCCTGGAGACGTACGCAGCGTGGACCTCAGCGTCAGCGACGGCTGTGGCGGCCTGGATCCGGGCGACATGGAGCGGGTCTTCGACCTCGGCTGGCAGGGCAGCTCCGCGCGCACCCCGACCGCTCCCGAGGGCGCTGGCGCTCAGGGCGCCGGGTTCGGTCTCGCCATCGTCAAGGGTCTCGTCGATGCGCACCGCGGCAGGGTCTGGGTGGAGAACCTTCCGGCCGCGACCGGCTGCCGGTTCCACGTACGCCTGCCGGCCTGACTCCGGTGACTCAGTCGACGGTCGAGCCCTCCAGCTCGTCGACGAGCACAAGGCCTCGCTCGGCCCAGGCGACCGCGGCGCGCGCCTGGTCGATCAGGCCGTCGTAGGCGAAGATCTTGTAGCGCACGATCCGGTCCCACTGGCTCGCGTCGTAGTGCTCGAGCCGCCGGGCCAGCGTGGGGTGGCTGCGGTCGACGAGCGTGGCGCGGGTGGCCTCGAGCATCGCCAGATGCTCGGTCCAGTGGTCGCGGAACTGCTCCAGCTCGGCGCGCGCGGCGCCGGGCTCGGCCCACTCCAGGTAGGCCGCCTTGAGGTAGGCGGGCTCCCGCTGCCGGCGGATCTCTATGGGCGCGTCCATCCACTCCCGGAAGGCCTTCACCCCGGCCTCGGTGACGGCGTACTCCTTCTTGGTGCCCTTCTTGCCCCACGGCACGACCGCGGACTCGAGCAGGCCGTCGCGCTCCATCCGGTTCAGCTCCGGGTAGATCTGCGAGTCGGGCGCGTGCCAGACGTGCGCCACCGACTGGCTGAACTGCTTGGAGACGTCGTAGCCGGTCATCGGGCGTGAGGTGAGCAGCGCGAGCAGCGCGTACCTCAGCGACATCGTGACCCCCTCTTCACGCAGTGACTGTGGCGGCGAGCGTACCCGCCTCTTGCTACTAACTATAGAGATAGGTAGTTTGTGACGAGCACAACACCTATCTCCATAGGGAGTTCACCCATGACCATCCTGGAATCGCCGCCGGTCACCGCCGCCAGCAAGATCTTCAACTTCCCCCGCAACGCCTGGTACGTCGCGGCCTGGGACCACGAGGTGACCGCGAAGCAGCCGCTCGCCCGCACCATCGCCGGCCGCCCGCTGGCGCTGTGGCGCAACAGCGACGGTCGTGCCGTCGCCCTGGCCGACGCCTGCTGGCACCGGCTGGCGCCGCTGTCGAAGGGCAAGGTGCTCGGCGACGAGATTCAGTGCCCCTACCACGGGCTGCGCTACAACTCGGCCGGCCGCTGCACGAGCATGCCCGCGCAGGAGACGATCAACCCGAGCGCGATCGTCCCGTCCTACCCGGTCGTGGAGCGCTATCGCTACGTCTGGGTCTGGGTGGGCGACCCCGACCTGGCCGACCCCGACACGGTGCCCGACATGTTCCAGATGGACTCCCCGGAGTGGGCCGGCGACGGCGAGACGATCTACGCGCCCTGCAACTACCAGCTGGTGCTCGACAACCTGATGGACCTCACCCACGAGGAGTTCGTGCACAGCTCGAGCATCGGGCAGGACGAGCTCTCCGAGGCCGAGTTCGAGGTGAGCCACACCGATCGCGGCGTGACCGTGACCCGCTGGATGCGCGACATCGACGCGCCCCCGTTCTGGCTCAAGAACATGCGCGACCGGTTCCCCGGCTTCAGCGGGAAGGTCGACCGCTGGCAGATCATCCACTTCGAGGCCCCCTCGACGATCCGCATCGACGTCGGCGTCGCCAAGGCCGGCACCGGCGCCCCCGAGGGTGACCGCAGCCAGGGCGTCAACGGCTTCGTGATGAACACGATCACCCCCGAGACCGCGCGCACGTCACACTACTTCTGGGCCTTCATGCGCAACTACCGCCTGGAGAGCCAGACGATCACGACCCAGCTGCGCCAGGGCGTCCACGGCGTCTTCGGCGAGGACGAGGAGATGCTGGCCGCGCAGCAGCGCGCGATCGACGCCAACCCGGAGCACGAGTTCTACAGCCTCAACATCGACGCCGGTGGGATGTGGGTACGCCGGATCCTGGACCGCATGCTGCAGGCGGAGGGTCTCCCCGCCGCCGCGGCTGCGAAGTGAGGTAGCCGCCATGGCAGTGAACACCCAGACCTGGTGGCAGCAGGGCCGTGTGGTCGAGACCGATGACCTCGCCGAAGGCGTACGCCGCATCGTGCTCTGCCCCGACCGCCCCGTCCACGCCGCGCCCGGCACCCACATCGATCTCCGGCTCGACCTCCACGGGCATGTCCGCAAGCGGTCCTACTCGGTCGTACGCTCCGAGGACGGCGGCCGCCGGCTCACTCTCGGGGTGCAGCTGGCCGCGAGCTCACGCGGCGGGTCCCGCCACATGCACGGCCTCCGCGTGGGGGACGTGGTCGAGATGACCGGTCCGGTCCAGAGCTTCCCGCTCGGGGTCGGCGCCGACCGCTACGTGCTGGTCGCCGGCGGCATCGGCATCACCGCGCTGGTGGCGATGGCCGACACCCTGCGCCGCCGCGGCGCCGACTACACGCTCGTCCTGGCCGGCCGCCGGCGTGCGGTCATGGCCCACCTCGACGAGCTCGTCGAGGTGCACGGCGATCGCGTGCGGGTGTTCGTCGACGACGAGGACGTACGCCTCGACGTGGAGGCGCTGGTCGGCGAGATCGCCGGCTCCCCGGCGGCGGCGCGGACCGAGATGTACATGTGCGGGCCGATCCGGCTGATGGACGCGATCCGCCGCGCCTGGGTCACCCATGAGCTGCCCGAGCCCAACCTGCGGTTCGAGACCTTCGGCAGCAGCGGCGCCTGGGCGGCGGAGGACTTCGTCGTACACCTCCCCCAGCTCGACCGCTCTGTCCGCGTCGGCAAGGACAGCTCGATGCTCGACGCGCTCGAGGACGCCGGCGTCGACGTGATGTGGGACTGCCGCAAGGGCGAGTGCGGGATCTGCCAGGTCAAGGTCCTCGACGTCAGCGGCCGCATCGACCACCGAGACGTCTTCCTGAGCCAGCAGCAGAAGGAGACGTACGCCTCCTTGTGCCTCTGCGTCGCTCGCGCCGCCCGCGGCGAACCCGGCGATCCCGGCTCAGCCTCCGGCGAACCAGCCGCCGTGACTCTGCATCTTCCGTGAACCCCCACCCCGAAAGAGACCCGAGATGAACCTTCGTGCGCGCATCGACGCCGCCGCGATGACTCCCTACCAGTGGATGGTCGTCGCCCTCTGCGTCCTGCTGAACTGTCTGGACGGATTCGACGTGATGGCGATGGCCTTCACCGCTTCCTCGCTGACCGAGGAGTTCGCGCTGAGCGGCTCGGAGCTCGGCGTGCTGCTGAGCGCCGGCCTCGTCGGCATGGCGGTCGGCTCGCTGGCGCTGGCCCCGGTCGCCGACGTCATCGGACGCCGGCCGCTGATCCTGATCAGCGTCGGCCTGGCGACCCTCGGCATGCTGCTCTCCGCGGTGGCCCCGTCCGCTGTCCTCCTCGGCCTCGCCCGCGTCGTCACCGGACTCGGGGTCGGCGGCATCCTGGCCAGCACCAACGTGATCGCGAGCGAGTACGCCTCGGCGCGCTGGCGCGGTCTGGCGATCGGCCTCTACACGGCGGGGTACGGCATCGGCGCCACCCTGGGCGGCGTGGCCGCGCGCGGCATGCTGGCCGACCTCGGCTGGCGCAGCGTCTTCGTCGCGGGCGGCGTCGCGACCGGGGTCGCGCTGATCCTCCTGGTCGTGCTGCTGCCCGAGTCGGTCGACTTCCTGGTCCAGCGCCGGCCGCGGCAGGCCGTCGAGCGGATCAACCGGATCCTCGGGCGGCTCGGGCAGCCCGCGATCACCTCGGACGCACTGGAGGCCGCGCCGCGGCCGACGACCCGGCACCGCAGCGGCAACCCCGGCGTACTGCTGAGCGCTGACCTGCGCCGCTCGACCCTGCTCATCTGGGTGGCGTTCCTGGCCACGATGTTCGGCTTCTACTTCGTCAACAGCTGGACCCCGCAGCTGCTGGTGACGTCGGGGATGGCTGAAGCGGACGCGGTCACCGCCGGCATGATGCTGGCGCTGGGCGGCACCGCCGGCTCGGTCCTCTACGGCCTCGTCGCCTCCCGGCTGGACAGCCGCCTGGTCCTGATCGGCTTCACGGTGCTCTCGGCGCTGACGATGGTCGTCTTCATCACCAGCACGGCGCTGCTCACCGTCGCGCTCATCATCGGCGTGGTCGTCGGGGCGCTCATCAACGGCTGCATCGCCGGCCTCTACACGATCACCCCGGCCGTCTACGGCACCGAGATCCGCAGCACCGGTATGGGCTGGGCGATCGGCATCGGCCGCATCGGAGCGATCCTGTCCCCGATGCTCGCCGGGCGCCTGCTCGACGCCTCGTGGACGCCGGTCAACCTGTACGTCGGCGCTGCCGTCGTCGTCGCCATCTCCGCCGTCGCGCTGCTCTTCCTGCGTACCGGGCAGGCCGCTCGGACCGTTCCGGACATGGCCTCGGCCTAGGCGCCGGGAATCGGTCCGTCCCGGCTGCAACCGGGACGGGCCGTGGACCGTCTAGATCGGCAGGACGCCCGCTCGGGGCGTACGACCGACGAGGAGTCCACCCATGTCCACATCCCGCATCCAGCTCCGTGCCGCGCTCGCGGCGACCGCCGTTGTCGGTCTGCTCGGCCTCGCCGGGTGCGGGAGCGACCCGGCCCCGTCGGCCGGCTCGCCCTCCGCGGCCCCCTCCTCCTCGGTGCCGCCCTCGGAACCGCCCGCGACCCCCACGCCTGCCCCGTCGGAGGTCCCGGTCTCGGCCGCTCCGTCGCCGGCCGAGCCGACGCCGAAGCTCGACTGGGGCGGCCCGCTGGCTCCCGGGGCCTTCGGGCGGATCAGCGCTGCGGGCAACGTACGCTCTCTCGTGCAGCAGGGATGGATGATCCGCGACACCGCGCGCGAGGACGCCTGCGAGGGCAAGCACTGGAAGTGGGCCGACCAGGTCGGCGACGGCGTCGACGTCACCTACGACCAGCAGGGCGAGATCGTCTCCTTCGGGATGAGCAAGCCCGTCCTGGAGACCGCTCGAGGCGTCACGATCGGCGACTCCCTGATGGTCCTCAAGGACATCTACGGGACCGGCGCCCAGCGGACCAACGACTACGGCCAGACGACCTGGGTGGTCGAGAACGGCGGCCGCTGGATCGGCTTCCTGCTCTCCGGCAACACCCGCGACGCGAAGATCGAGTTCATCGAGGTCTCCGTCGGGCGTCAGCCGGGTCTGCTCCGCGACGGTTGCTGATCCCTGGCGCACGGGTCGCCTCCGCCGCGGCGTACGGTGGAGGCGACCGGATCCTGTTCTCGTGGAGGTATCCCATGTCCCGTCGTGCAACGGCTGCTGCACTCGCTGCCGGTTGCCTGCTGACCCTCTCCGCCTGCGGGGAGGGGGCAGATGCTGACCCGGACGATCGCAACGAGGTGGGCGCGAGGTTCGCCGATCCCGACGGGAAGAACGTCGGGACCGTAGAGATCGAGGAGGACGACGGGGCCACCCAGATCAGCGTCCGGGTGAGCGGCCTGTCGGCCGGCTACCACGGCTTCCACGTGCACACGACCGGCAAGTGCGAGGCCGACAGCGCTGCCCCGGACGACCCGTCGAAGACCGGCGACTTCCTCTCCGCGGGCGGCCACCTCAACCCGGACGACAGCGCCCACGGCGAGCACCTCGGCGACCTGCCGGCGCTCCTCGTGAACGAGGACGGCACCGCCGACCTGGAGTTCACCGCCCCCTTCACGCTCGAGGATCTCCGGGACGCGGACGGCAGCGCGGTGATGATCCACGCGGACCGGGACAACTACGCCAACGTCCCGGAGCGCTACGCCCCCGAGGGCCCGGACGAGGACACCACCAAGACCGGTGACGCCGGTGACCGGATCGCCTGCGCGGTGATCGAGGCCGGCTGACCGTCGTGAAATGAAGCGACGTACGCCGCCGGGGACAGCAGACTGGAACGGTGACCACCGATCTGACCCAGACTGACATTGCCCACCTGCGACGCTGCCTGGAGCTTGCGGGCGAGGCGCTGGCGGACGGCGACGGCCCGTTCGGGTCCGTCCTGGCCGACAGCGCCGGGAACGCGCTCCAGGAGGGCCGCAACCGAGAGCACTCGACCGGCGACCCGACCGCGCACCCGGAGATCGAGCTCGCCCGCTGGGCGGCGATCCACCTCGACCCGGCGACCCGGGCCGGTGCGACGGTCTACACCTCCGGCGAGCACTGCCCGATGTGCTCGGCGGCGCACGGCTGGTCAGGGGTCGGGCGGATCGTCTACATCGCCTCCTCCGAGCAGCTGACGAAGTGGCGGGCCGGCTGGGGCGCCGGAGAGTCGCCTGTACGAGCGCTGCCGATCCAGGAGGTCGCGCCCGCCGTCGAGGTCGTCGGCCCCGTCCCCGAGCTCGTCGAAGAGATCCGAGCGCTCCACCAGGCGGCCGCCGGGGCCTGAGCGGTGTAACCCCCAACACACTATTCTTGCATTGACTGCAACTTGCACTCACTGCAAGAATAGTGGCGTGTCCACGTCTGCCCCGCCTCCGAACGCCCGCGAGCGCCAGAAGCGGGAGCGTCGGCTGGCGCTGATCGAGGCTGCTCAGCGACTGGTCGGCGAGCGTGGTCTCGATGACGTCACCGTGGAGGAGATCAGCTCCGCGGCGGGGTTGTCGACGCGTACGTTCTTCAACTACTTCGACTCCAAGGACGACGCGGTCCTCGGCATCCAGGAGATCGAGCTCGACGCCGAGGTGCGTGCGCAGTTCGTCTCTGGCGGGCCGTCGGGGCGACTGATGACCGACCTGGAGGCGCTGGTCGCCGGCTTTCTCACGAACGCTGCACCCAACATCGAGCAGGGCGAACGGGCAATGCGGCTGATGGTCGCCGAACCCCGCCTCGTCCAACGACACATCGCCTGGCACCAGCGCGTCATCGGCGAGCTCGAGCAGCTGCTCGCCGAGCGACGTACGGCACGGCCCTCCCCTGTCGACGACGACACGATCGGAATGGTCGCCGGGCTGCTGATGCGATCCAGCGCGCTCGCCTGGGCGCGGTCGGGCTACGAGGGCGATGCGGCGGCGCATCTACCCGAGGCCGTCGCCCAGCTCCGCCTGCTCCTCGACGACTAGCCGCAGGTCTCTCGGGACTTCTCATGTCACACGGAACCCGTGTGTCACCACCGCTTCACCCTGCCTGTTCAACTCCTGCCTGGAAGGTCCAACCCCATGAGTCAAACGGTCGCGCCCGACGCGCCCGACAAGCCGTTGGTCGTGCTGACGCCGCGTACGATCTGGCTGATCTTCGGTGCCCTGATGGCCTCGATGTTCCTCTCGTCCCTCGACCAGACGATCGTGAGCACGGCGATGCCGACGATCGTCGGGGAGCTCGACGGGGTCGAGCACCAAGGGTGGGTGATCACCTCCTACATCATGGCGATCGCGATCGTGATGCCGCTGTACGGGAAGTTCGGTGACCTCTGGGGTCGCCGCTGGCCGTTCCTGGTCGCCGTCACCCTGTTCACGCTCGGCTCGCTCTTCGGCGGGATGGCGCAGACCTTCCCCGAACTGGTCGCCGCCCGCGGTCTCCAGGGGCTTGGCGGTGGCGGGCTGATGATCCTGTCCCAGGCGATCATCGCCGACATCGTGCCGGCCTCCGAGCGCGGCAAGTACATGGGTCCGATGGGCGCGCTCTTCGGCATCTCCGCGGTCATCGGGCCGCTCCTCGGTGGCTGGCTCACCGACGGGCCCGGCTGGCGCTGGACCTTCTGGATCAACGTACCGATCGGCATCATCGCGTTCGCCGTGGCCTGGTTCGCCCTGCGGCTGCCCTCGCACCGCTCGGGACGCCCGGTCGACTGGCTGGGGATCATGTTCATGGTGCTCTCCACCTGCGGCATCGTGCTGCTGACCTCGTGGGAGTCGCTCGGCCACGACGGCTACGACTGGTCCTCGCCGCAGCTGCTCGGCCTGCTCGTCGGCACGCTGGCCTCGGTGGCCGCATTCATCGTCACCGAGACCCTCGCGCCGGAGCCGCTGATCCCGCTGCGCCTCTTCAAGAACCCCACCTTCACGGTGACCACGCTGATCGGTCTGGTGCTCGGGATGGGCATGTTCTCGGCGATGGCGATGCTGCCGACGTTCCTGCAGATGTCGACCGGTGCCTCGATCACCAGCTCCGGACTGCTGATGCTGCCGATGATGGCCGGCTTGATGCTGACCGCGATCGGCTCGGGCATCGCGATCTCGAAGACGGGTCGCTACAAGATCTTCCCGATCGTCGGGCTGGCCGTCACAGCGGCCGGGATCGCCTGGCTGACCACGATCACCGGCGACATGTCGATGGTCGTCTTCGGGCTGATGATCTTCGTGCTCGGCGCCGGGATGGGCCTGGTCATGCAGACCATCGTGCTCGCCGTCCAGAACGCCGTCGACCCGCACGAGCTCGGCACCGCGACCTCGGCGAACAACTTCTTTCGGGAGATCGGTGCGACCGTCGGTACGGCGCTGTTCACGACCGTGTTCACCACGCGACTGACCGACAACTTCGGGGGCCTGGCCGAGAAGATGGCCTCCTCCGGGATGATGCCCGCCGACGGTGCCGGGTTCTCCGGTGGGAGCCTCACCCCGGCTGCTGTCGAGCAGCTGCCCGAGCCGCTCCACACCTGGGTCGTCGACGCCTTCACCGAGGCGCTCGCACCGGCGTTCTGGTATCTCGTGCCGCTGATCCTCCTCGGTCTCGCGCTCGCGCTGTTCCTCAAGGAGGTCAAGCTCTCCGACGAGGCCGGCATGGTCGCCCGCGGGGAGGCGGTCGCAGGCTGAAGCTTCCTTGACGGTCGCCGTGGCAGGGGGCATTCTCCTGTCACGGCGACCGTCCGCTCGAGGGACGTGCGCAGCTCTCGGAAAGGCATGCCATGCCCGCTCGCGCCCTGCCCCTCTCGCTCGCGACGGTGTCCACCCTCGTCGCGAGCATGCTGCTCGGTGTGGCACCGGCCTCGTCGGCACCCGCGCCGGCCGAGGACATCGTCCTGGAGACGCTCTCCAACCGGGCCGATCTGGTCTTCGACGACAACGCTCTGGTGCGGATCACTCTCCCCGACGGGGCCGACCCCGATGCGCTGCGGGTCTGGCTCGACGACACCCGCCAAACGTCGACCCGCAAGGGCGACCGCGACGTCACCGCGGCCTTCGCCGAGCGGCCCAACGGCGAGATCGAGGGCGTCGTACGCGGCCTGCGAGTCGGGACCAACGAGCTGACCGCGCGCCTGCCCGACGGTCGTGGCGCCTGGCTCACGATCACCAACCACCCGCGCGGCGGGCCGATCTTCTCCGGACCTCAGCTGCAGCCGTGGCGCTGCCAGCCCACCGCGACGGACGCGCAGTGCAACCAGGAGCCGGCGATCAGCTGGCTCTACCGGTCCACCAACCCGCTGCTCGACGGTCTCCAGCCCTACGATCCAGCGAACCCGCCTCGCGACGTCGCCACCACGACCACCGACGAGGGCGTGACGGTGCCGTTCGTCGTACGTGTCGAGACCGGCTACCAGAACCGCGACCAGTACCGGATCGCCGTGCTCTGGCAGCCCGGCAAGCCGTGGCAGCGCTGGCGCCCGCAGCAGCAGTGGAACAACAAGCTGTTCATCCCCCACGGAGGCAGCTGCGGCGTGGACCACGAGACCGGGACCGCGCCGACCGCCGACTACGCCGGCACCTTCGACCTCGGGATCCCGGTCGTCGCGGACGCCCTCGGCGACAGCCCGACCGTCGCCCTCGGCCGCGGCTTCGCGATGCTCTCCACCGCGCTGGCCAACACCGGCCACAACTGCAACGTGACGAGCGCGGCCGAGTCGCTGATGATGGCCAAGGAGCACCTCGTCGAGACGTACGGCGACCTTCGCTACACGATCGGCAGCGGCTGCTCCGGCGGCTCGATCGCTCAGCAGACGATCGCGAACGCCTACCCCGGGATCTACCAGGGCCTGGTCGTGACCTGCTCCTACCCCGACTCGCTCTCGCCGGGCCTGCAGTTCTCCGACTACCACCTGCTCCGCAAGTACTTTGAGAGCTCCAAGCGCCTCACCGACGGCAAGTTCTGGAACCCGCTGCAGTGGGCGGCGGTCGAGGGCCACCTGCTGCCGCTCAACGCGGTCACCGCCGACGAGGGCCTGTTCAAGCAGGCGGTCATGCCGACGCACCCGTGCGCCGGGGTCAGCGACCAGGAGCGCTACGACGCGGAGAACAACCCCGGCGGCGTACGCTGCTCGATCATCGACGGCGCGATCAACGTCTTCGGCCCCCGGCCGGAGAGTGTGTGGACGCCCCAGGAGAAGCAGATCGGGCGCGGCTTCGCGGGCTCGCCGCTGGACAACACCGGCGTGCAGTACGGCCTCGAGGCTCTGCGCTCCGGGGCGATCACGCCGGAGCAGTTCGTCGACGTCAACGAGAAGATCGGCGGGCTCGACATCGACGTCCAGCCGCGGGCACAGCGCTCGGTCGCCGACCCGACGGCGCTCACCAACGCCTACCGCAGCGGGATGGTCAACACCGCCAGCAACCTGTCCGACGTGGCGATCATCGACCACCGCGGACCGGACCCGGGCGTCGCGCACGACGCGCGCTGGGCATGGGCGATGCGCGACCGGCTGACCCGGGAGCAGGGGCACGCCGACAACCAGGTGATCTGGTACGGCGTGACACCCCTCATCGGCGACCCGAGCTACTCCAAGGAGGCGCTGCTCGCGATGGACCGCTGGCTGGCCTCGGTGGAGGCGGACGAGCGCGACGTACCGCTGGCGGAGAAGGTGGTCCAGGACCGTCCCGGCGACCTGCACGACCGGTGCACCCAGACCCAGGGAGTCTCCAGCGAGGACGGCCTGTTCCTGCCGGTCGCCGACCCGCTCGTGGACGACCTGACCGGGGGCGCGCTCGACGGCCTGAACCCCGCCCTCAACCCGGTCCTGGATCCCGCGCTGAACCTCGTCGTCGACCCGGTCTCGGACCTGGTGTGCGGGCTCGGACCGGTCAGCGACCTGGTCAAGACCGACTTCGCGACGCCGCGGATCGTGGCCGGCGACAACAACTACTCCGACAACGCCAAGTGCCGGCTCAAGCCGCTGCGTCGCACCGACGACTACGGCGCCTTCGGCCTCAGCGACGCCCAGTGGACCCGGCTGGAGGCGGCGTTCCCCGAAGGGGTGTGCGACTACAGCAAGCCGGGTGTCGGCTTCACGAAGACCGTGTCGTGGCTGACCTACCAGCGGGCCGACGGCTCGGTCGTCTACGGCGGTACGCCGATGGGCGCGGCGCCGCGGTCGACGCCGTTCGGTGGCGCGGCCGACGAATAAATGGCCAGCCGCCATCGCTGACTCGCCGCTAAGGTCTCGCCCATGCCTTCCCCGGAGCCGACCTTCGTCCTCGTCCACGGCGCCTTCGCCAACTCGTTCTCGTTCGCACCGCTGCAGGCCGAGCTGGCGCTGCGCGGTTTCCGCTCCCTCGCGGTCGACCTCCCCGGCCACGGCTTCGAGGCGACGTTCCCGGAGGCCTACCAGGCGCCCCAGGACCTCGCCGAGCTCGCTTCAGCCCCGGGTGGGATCAAGGGCGTCACCCTCGCCGACAACGTGGCCCACCTGGTCTCGGTGCTCGAGCGTGCCAAGGAGCACGGCCCGGTGATCGTCGTCGCGCACAGCCGCGGCGGGATCACCCTGACTGCGACCGCCAACGCCCGCCCAGACCTGATCGACTCGATGATCTACGTCTCGGCCTGGGCCCCGGTGGAGCTGGATGCGGTCGCGTACAACGCCGAGCCGGAGATGGCCTCCTTCGACGCCTCCGTGCTGATCGGCGCGGCCGCCGCGAACCCCGCCGACGTCGGCCTGCTGCGCTGCAACTTCCGCACCGCCTCCCCCGAGGTCCTCGCCGGCCTCAAGCACGCCTTCATGGCCGACGGCACCGACGACGAGTTCCGTACGTTCCTCAACACCTTCCAGCCCGACGAGAACCTCGACGCCGGCGGCCCCGAGGACCGCGCCCAGGCTTCGACGTGGGGAACGGTGCCCCGTGCGTTCGTACGTCTCAGCGAGGACGTCAGCATGCCGCCGGCGATGCAGGACCGGCTGATCCGCGAGGGCGACGCCCTCACCCCGGACAACGCCTACGCCGTCCACACCCTGACGTCGAGCCACCTCGGCTGGCTCGTCCACCCGGCCCCGGCCGCCGATCTCCTCGCGGAGATCGCGGCCGGCTGACGGGGCCGCTCACACGGCACTCACCACGGCACGGGTCCGTTGGCGTCGACGAACGTCCCTGACGGGGCGTCGTCGGGCAGTGTCGCCGCGCGGACGACCACCTCGGCGGCCTGGTCCGCCGTGGTGGGTGCGTTGTCCCGGTTGATCGGGGTCAGGTCGGTCTGCACGAATCCAGGGCACACCGAGGTCACCTTGACGGGTGTCTCGGTGAGCGCCTTCGCCAGAGCGATGGTCACGTTGTTCAGCGCGGCCTTGGACGACTGGTAGGCGGGCAGGACCATGCCGTAGTAGGGAGATTCCGGGTTGGTCTGGTCGGCCAATGACCCCATCGTGGACGTCACGTTCACGATCCGCCCCGCCTCGCTCTTGCGGATGAGCGGCAGGAACGCCTCGAGGACCGCGACCGCGCCGATCAGGTTGGTCTCGTAGGTGACCCGGAACATCTCGAGGTCGACGACCTCGGCCGGATCGGGGTTGGTGGCCTCCGGAAGGACGCCGCCGTTGTTGACCAGCACGTCGAGATGCCCGTACGTCGCGGCGACATGGTCAGCAGCGCGCCGCACGCTGTCGCGGTCGGTGACGTCCAACTGGAGTGCGGAGGCCGAGTGGCCGTCGCGGTTGAGCCGTTCGACCTCTGCCTCGAGCGTCTCGGGCCGGCGTCCGGTCAGGATGACGTGGCTGCCGCTCTGGGCCAGCTGGCGTGCCGTGGCCTCGCCGATACCGCGGCTGGCTCCGGTGACAAGCGCGACCTTCATGTGCTTCCCATCGTTCGAATTGGTTGCTTCATGAACCATTCAACCGATGTCGGTCCGTCAGTTCTGGCGGTAATCGGACGTCGCAGGAGCCCTACTAAAGCGTTTCCACCCTTGATGTCGCGCCTGATTCACTGTCCCGGTGGCATCCTCCCCCGGCTCTCTCTGGCACACCCTGATCCATCTCCGCGGCAACCCGCGCGCATGCGTGTGGACCGAGCCGATGTGGGGCCTGTCGATGGCGCTCGTGCTGCCCTACCTCTCCGTCTTCATGCTCACGCTCGGGCTGCACGACACACAGATCGGCCTGCTCGCGACCGCCGGGATGATCTCCCAGGTGTTCTTCGGGCTCGCCGGCGGCATCATCACCGACCGGATGGGACGTCGGCTGACGAACGCGGTCTTCGACGTGATCGCCTTCGTGATCCCGTGCCTGATCTGGGCGTTCGCCCAGGACTTCTGGGCCTTCCTGGCCGCGTCGCTGCTCAACGGCGCGCTGCAGGTCACGCAGAACGCCTGGGACTGCCTGATGGTCGAGGACGCGGAGCGCGACCAGATCACCGGCATCTACTCCTTGGTGCGGGTCGCGGCCGACTGCTCGGCGCTCTTCGCCCCGATCGCCGCCTTCATGGTCGCGCAGTTCGGCATGGAGCCCGCGGTGCGGGTGCTCTTCATCAACGCCGCGGTCGTGATGCTGGCCAAGATCATCCTGTTGTACGCCGCCTCCCACGAGACGCGACAGGGCCGGATCCGGATGGAGCAGACCCGGCACGAGAGCCTCTGGCGGCTCTTCGTCGGCTACCGCGAGGCCGCGCGGCTGCTGGCCCGCTCGCGTGGCTCGCTGCTGGCGTTGGCCATCGCCGCCCTCGTCGCAGCCGTCACCCTTGTCAACGCCACCTTCTGGCAGGTCCTGGTCAACCACCACCTGCACGTGCCCGACGCGGTGCTGCCGTTCTTCCCGATGGTGCGTTCGCTGCTGTCGGTGCTCTTCCTCTTCACCCTGATCCGCCGGCTGACCTCGGGCCACGACCTCAAGCAGGCGACGTTGTGGGGCTTCGGCATCTACCTGGCCGGCCAGCTCGTGCTCGTCGTGATCCCCGCCGCCGAGGGTGAGGCCGACCTCGTGACGTACGCGCTTCTCGGGGTGTGCCTCCTCCTCGACAGCTTCGGCGCCGGGATGCTCTTCATGCTCTCGGAGTCGCTCGTCGCCTTCCACGTCGACGAGGCCGAGCGGTCACGGGTGATGGCGCTGCAGCGCACCGCGGTGATGCTCGCTGCCGCCCCGTTCGGCTTGATCTCCGGGTGGCTCTCGGGGATGGACCGCACCTATCCGTTCTGGCTGACCAGCGGGCTGCTCCTGATCGGTGTGGTCACCACCGTCGTCTGGTGGGCCGGGCCTCACACCGAGCCGTCGGTCGAGGCCGTGTCGGCGGATCGAACCTGACCATGGACGCGGCCCACGTGAACTTGGCGTGCGGTCCTGGACGCCCTCGCTACCGAGTGGGGGGACTCCAGCAGCACGGGCGCCCGGACCGCACCCGGAAGTGATAGCACGCATCCTGCGTCGAGCGTCGTCAAACCTCGACAACTGGTAACCGGTGTTCAGGTCAGGGTGAAGGTGCTGGAGCGTCGGCCCGCGGTGCCACCGACGGTGAGTGCACCACGGTTGTGCTGGAGGTAGTCGCCGCGGTCCGTGGCCACCTGGAGCGAGATCCCGCCCTTGACCGGGATCCGGCGGAAACTGGCCTCTGCGGCGTACGCCGGGCCCGGCTCGACCGGGTCGATCCGGACCGTGCCGGTAGTGACCCGGACATACCGGTCGGGGAAGTTGACCGACTGCAGCGACTCCGAGCCGTCGCCCGCCAGACCGGGGACGAAGCGGAACTGGCTGTCGGCGAGCTCCCTCGGGGCATGGTCCACCCGCACGGCGTACTCGTAGTGGCGTACGAACGAGCCCGGCGCGTCCAGCGGGGTGAGCCGCACGATCGGCCCGCCCTTCCCGACCGGCACCCCGAACATGGGTGTGCCGTCCGCGTGCCACACCACCTTCTGCACGCGAGCGTGCCGGTTCGGGTCGTAGAGCGGGTCGCCGGTGATGTCGCGGTAGTCCCGGGCGTGGTAGACGAGGACGTCGGTCACGCCGTCCTCGGCGACCGTGAACGAGTTGTGGCCCGGGCCGTACTGCCCGGTCTGCACGTTCGTCGTGAACACCGGATCGGGGCTCTTGACCCACGACGCCGGGTCGAGCAGGTCGGCGTCCGCCGACGCGGTGAGCAGGCCCATGCAGTAGCGCGAGTCGGTGGCACTGGCAGAGAACGTCATGAAGACGCGGCCGTTGCGGACCAGCACGGCGGGCCCCTCGTTGACCTTGAAGCCCTGCACCTCCCAGCTGCGGGTCGGGGTCGCGATCCGTGCCGGGAAGGTGCTGATCGCGAACGGGGAGCTCATCTCGGCGATGTAGAGGCTGGTGTTGACCGCGATCTCGGGCTCGCTCTGCGCCCAGACCAGGTAGCGGCGGCCGGCGTGCTCGAAGGTGGTGGCGTCGAGGGCGAAGCTCTGCCACGGCGTGATGATCTGCTGCGGTGCGCCCCAGCCCGCCGGGTCACGCGGGTCGGCGAGCGTCGACTCCATGACGTACATCCGGATCCGGAAGACGTCGTCTGAGTCGCCGGCCGCGAAGTAGACGTACCAGCGGCCGTCGATGCGGTGCAGCTCGGGCGCCCAGATGTGGCCGCCCATCTTTCCGCTGGCGGGGCGGCGCCAGATCACCGATTCCGCCGCTGTCGCGAGGCCGGCGAGCGACGCCGACCCGCGGATCACCAGACGGTCGTACTCCGGTACGGAGCCGGTCAGGTAGTACATCCCGTCGACGGGCGGGGTGACGAACGGGTCGGCTCGGCGCTCGACGAGCGGGTTGAGGGTCGGCACTCCCCAGATGTCGGCGTCGCTGGGCATCGGTACGGGCGGTGCCGCGGCGGCAGGCACAGCATGCCCGGCGAGGGCGGCCGCCGCCCCGAGGCCGACCCCGGCCTGCAGAAGGTGCCGCCTGCTGAGGCCGGCCCGGAGGCTGAGGTGGTTCAGGTGATCGGACATGGTGCTCCCCTACCGGGTCTGGATGCGGATGAAGGTCACGGAGTACGGCGCGAACGTGCGCGTGAAGGTGCTGTCCACGCCACGGATGGTGCTGGTGACCGGCTTGATCGGCTGCGCGGTCCGGGTGTTCTGCTCCTCCGGGTCGCCGCTGATGACGGTCATCTGCGCCTTGGGGGCGACCTTGACGCCGAGGTCGATGCGGGTGACCGCCGGCTCGGCTTGGGCGTTGACGACCTTGACGAGCAGGTCGCCGGTCGCCTCGTCGCGGGTGACCACCTGCGCGAACGGCTCGGTGACCTGGTCGTCGTCGAACTCCTGGAAGAGCTGGCCGTCGAGGAAGAGCCGGACGTGGGTGCCGCGGACCTCGATCCGTACGTCGTAGGTGCGCCCGGTCTCGACCGAGTGACCCTCGCGGGCGACCAGGGTCTCCTTGCCGCCGTTGGTGGCCTTCTCGACGACGGTGCGGGTGTTGTTCCAGCCGCCGAGGTTCCACCAGTAGAAGTTGCCGGTGTCCTTCACCCCGAACGCGACCAGGAAGCCCTCGGAGCCGGACAGCTTCTTGGCCTTGAGCTCGATGTCGTAGTCGCTCGCGGCGATGTCCGCAGCCGCGACCAGGGTGTCCTGGGCAGCAGCGTCCGTCTGGGTGTAGGCGCCATCGACGACCGACCAGCTCCCCCGGTTGGCCAGGGGGCTCCAGCCCTCGGCGTTCCCGTCCTGGAAGTCGTCGGCGAACAGGGAGGTTCCGTCGGGTGCGGTGACCGACACGTCGTCGTACGCCGCGGAGGTGGCCCAGGTGGAGAGACCGATGCCGCCGGTGATGGGCTGCGGCTCGATCACCTTGCCGGTCGCCTCGCTGGGTACGACCCGGTCACCGACGTTGTTCATGAACAGCTTCTGGACCTCGTAGCTCGCAGAGCTCCAGGACTGGTCGTTGTCGAACCAGATCATGTCCGGGCGCCACTGCACGTGATCGATGTTGGCCAGCAGCGGGGCGTAGGAGGCCAGCCGCACGACGTCGGCGTTGCGCTCGAGCCCGGTCATGTACGCCGCCTCCGACAGCGCGTTGAAGAGCTTGTTGTCCTGGGAGGCGTACTCACCGAGGAAGACCTTCGGCCCGTTGCGGTCGTAGCTGTCGTAGCGGTCGTTGTTCTGCAGGAACCAGGTCGGGGAGTTGTAGTAGTGCTCGTCGACCATGTCGACACCGGCGGCCCGGTTCTGCGCCCAGTGCTGGTCGAAGAGCGCACCCTGGTCGTCGGGGCCGGAGTTGCTGATGATCGTGATCTCCGGGTAGCGCGCCTCGATGGCCGCGCGGAACTTCTGGAACCGCTCGAAGAACTCCGCCGGCAGGTTCTCTTCGTTGCCGACGCCGAGATGAGTGAGTCCGAACGGCTCCGGGTGTCCCATCTCCGCGCGCAGGGCGCCCCACTCGGAGTTGACCGGGCCGTTGGCGAACTCGATGAGGTCGAGAGTGTCCTGGATGTAGCGCTGCAGCAGGGCCTCGTCGTCGGTGACCCGGTTCTGGCCGCAGCCGGTGACCAGCGCCGGCACGACCGGCAGCGGCATCGCCCCGACGTCCTCGGCGAACTGGAAGTACTCGTAGTAGCCCAGTCCGTAGGACTGGTTGTAGCCCCAGAAGTTGGCGTTCGTCGCCCGCTCCTCGACCGGGCCGACGGTGTCCTTCCACTGGTAGGACCGGGCGCGCTGCCAACCGGACGCGGCGTCGTAGCCGGACATGCTGCCGGTGTTGACGAGACAGCCGCCCGGGAAGCGGACGAACTCCGGCTCGAGCGCCGCGATCTTCTCGGCGAGGTCCTTGCGCAGCCCGTTCTCGCGGCCCATGAAGGTGTCCTCGGGCATCAGCGAGACCATGTCGAGACGGAGGGTGCCGACGCCCTCCCCCTGCAGCCACAGGCGTGCGGAGTCGGTCGTGGCGCTCGCGGTGAAGGTCCCGGCGTACTTCTTCCAGGTGTCCCCGTTCACCTGGAGCCGGACCGGATCGGCGTACGAGGTGGCGCCGGACTCGTCGCGCAGCGACACGGTCAGCGGCGTACCGCTGGCGGTGTCCGAGCGTGCCCAGACCGAGAAGTCGTAGCTCTTGCCGTCCTCGAGAGCGACGCCGTTGTTCCAACCGCCGTTGGAGACGCCGTACGTGCCGCCGGCGGTGTTGGCCAGGGATAGCTGCAGATAGGTGCGGTTGCGCTCGTTGAGCCGGGAGCCGTCGTCGACGGGGGTGGCGGTGCCGTTGCCTCCGCCCTCTCCTCGCGGGGTCCAGGCGGTCAGCCCGGTATAGGAGCGGTTGTCGGCCGGCAGGAACTCGAAGGACCGGTTCCGCACGAGCTCGGCATAGAGACCGCCGTCGGCCGCGTAGTTGATGTCCTCGAAGAAGACGCCGTACATCGAGTCGCTGATCTCGGGTCCGGACTCACCGGTGCGGGCCGTGATCGTGTAGTCGGGTTCGGGTGCAGCGGCTCGCCGGTCCGCGCCGAGGCTGGGCGCGGCGTAGGCCAAGGGCAGTGCGAGGACGGTGGCGGCGGACAGGATGGTCAGCAGACGGATTCTGTGCACGATGGTCTCCTCAGAACACGCGGTAGGAGGTGCGGATGCGGTCCAGCTCGGCCTTGGTCACCGGCAGAACGGTCCCGTGGCGGGGGCGGCTGGGAAGCTGGTAGTCGCTGGAGATCCGGAAGAAGCCTGACTCCAGGTCGGTGGTCTCGAACGGCACGTACCCGCGGCCGCCGAACTCGTCGATGAACAGGTACCACTTGTCCTCGGTGTTGGACTTGAAGATCGTCGGCCCCTCACCGCGGTCGATGCCCGGGTTGTCGGCCGTGGCCTTGCCGATGCACTCCGCGACGAAGCTCCAGTCCAGGTCGAGCAGCGAGGTGGCCTTCTCCTCGACGATGAACTTGCTGCAGGGCGTGGTGGAGGTGTTGTTCCGCTCGTCCTTGGTGAACCGGTAGTAGGTCCCCTCGTGCTCGACGACGGTGGAGTCGATCACCGAGTAGCCCGGGTCGATCCACACCTGGGGCTCGCTGAAGGTCCGGAAGTCCCTGGTGGTGACGTAGACCATCCGGTTGTGGGTGTTGCCGGCGTGGTCGGGGTCTTCCTCGTCGTAGAGCTTGGAGGCCCAGAAGACGACGTACGCACCGATCCCCTCGTCGTAGTAGGCCTCGGGTGCCCAGGTGTTCCCGGCCTGCGGCGAGGACACGCGGACGTGTCGCTGCTCGGACCAGTTCACGAGGTCCGTGGACTCCCAGATCTCGATGTAGCGGCTCCCGCTCCGCTGTGCCGCGTCCCAGTCCCCGTTGCCGTAGATCTTGAGGTCGGTGGCGATCAGGTAGAACTTGTCGCCCTCCGGGGAGCGGATGATGAACGGGTCGCGTACGCCCTTGTCGCCGTGCTGCGACCGCAGCACCGGCTGACCGCCGTTGAGCTCGTCCCAGTGGAGCGGGTCGTTGCCTCTGCTGGCGGCGAGGTAGACCTGCTCACCGTCGGCCGTCCCCTCGCCCGTGAAGTAGGCGAAGGTGTAGCCCTCGAGCGGCTCCTGCTTCGGCAGCGGCAGGACCGTCAGCCGGAACTGCCGCTTGTCCTTGACCTTGCCCAGGCTCACGGTGGCGTTGAGTGCCAGGCGGACGGCCTTCTCACCGTACGCCGGCCGGTCGACCTCGCCGGTCGGGGTCACGACGGCGGGCTCGCTGGACGTCCAGCTGATGGTCGTGCCGTGCAGGCCCTTGGTCGGCAGGGTGATGTTGCCGCGGATCCCGTCGGCGTCCCAGACCTTGAGCGCGGCTGCGGCGCGAGTGACCTTCTCCTCGTCGCTGATGTCGGCCGGCACGTTGACGGCGAACTCCTCGGACCCGCTGGCGGAGCCGTGGGCTGCGGTGGCGGTGAGCGTCACGGCGGCATCGGGGCTGCCGTAGAGCGGACGGGTGACGGCACCGGTCGGGGAGACGACGGCAGGGTCGGAGGAGGCCCAGGTGAAGGTGGAGCCATTCGGGCCGCTGGTCGGGAGCGAGAGGTCACTGACGACGCGGGACGTGTCGCCCAGGTCGAGCCAGGCGAGGTCGCGCTCGACGCGCTGCTCGTCGGTGACGTGGCCCAGCTCGTGGACCTCTGAGGCCGTCAGCGCGCGGTCGTACATCCGGAAGTCGCGCAGCTGTCCCTTCAGATGACGGTCGCCGCTGTAGACGGATCGGCCGAGATAGTTCGCGGTCGTGACCCCGTTGCCGATCTGACCTGGTGTGATGGTCACGCCGGTGCGGCGGGCGACCTCGACACCGTCCTCGTAGAGCACCGCGGTGCCGTCGGCGAGCGTGTAGCTGATGGTCTTCCAGGTGTCGCGGGCCAGGTTGCGGCCGGCCGTCACCGTCTGCTCGGTGCTCCAGTTGCCGGTGGCGATCGACGTCCGGTAGGCGTTGCCGGTCGTGAACAGGTAACCGTTGCCCGTGCCGTTGTCGCCGGTGTTGCCAAGGCCCCAGATGAAGTAGGGAGTGGCCTGGTCCGCTGCGATCTTCACCTCGAGCGAGACGGTGATCGACGTCAGGCCGGCCATCACGTCGTTCGGCAGCCTGACGTGCCCGTTGGTGCCACCAAGGGACAGCCCCTCGCCGCCGAGCCAGGTCGCGTCACCGGTCAGCGTGCCGTTGTGACCGGCACCTGACTCGTCGACGACCGTGGTGCCGGTGACCTGGTCGAGGGGGTAGTGGACGACGAGCCCTACGTCGCTCGCCCCCTGCGCCGGCGCGGTTGATACCAGGCTGGCCAGGATCAGTGGCAACGACGCAAGCGCCGCCAAGGTGCGCGCGAGATGCTTCCGGCGCGGGTTGTGGGGGGTCATGTTCGACTGGTCCATCTGCGCTCCAGGGTCAGCTTTGGACAAACGCCGGGGCATTCATGTGTGACTGCGATCACATGAATGTGAGCGCTAACATAACCAGGGGTTCGAGGCTGCCGTCAAGAGTCGCCAGGCAAGTCACGTGAGCTCTCACGCCGACTGGTCCCTGATGCGCGCGGCGGACGAAAACGAAGAAACCCCCGCCGATCCTGCCGTGTTCCGGCTGGTCAGACGAGGGTTTTGGTGGAGCCGCCTGTCGGAATCGAACCGACGACCTTCTCATTACGAGTGAGACGCTCTGCCGACTGAGCTAAGGCGGCGTACCGTCAGCCGTTACCGCATGAAGCGGCTCTGGTTGAGCGGACCGGATGAGTGTACCGAGACTGCGCGCTCGACACTAAAACGGTGCGCCTCGACGTGCTCGTCGATGGTCATGCGGGTGGGCTTGCCCTTGCCGATGAGGCGGCCCAAGCGGCGTACGCCGTGCTTCATTGTTGCTTTGCTCTTCTCTGAACGTGGGTCAACCACCGACTGCGGACGCAGTGGTGGTGATTCAATGATGACCGCCGGCGATTCATAGAGGTAGACGATCTTTCCTTGGAAAGTCATAGGATGTCTCTATGTTGTCGCTGCACCAGCTCCGCGTGTTCCTCGCGGTCTACGAGCATGGCTCGCTGACCGCGGCGGCCGACGAGCTCGGTTATGCGCAGCCGTCGATCTCGGAGCAGGTCAGAGGCCTGGAGCGTACGCTCGGCGTCCAGCTCTTCCGGCGCGTCGGGCGCGGGGTGGTGCCGACCGGGGTGGCCGACGAGCTGAGGCCGCATGCGGAGCGTACGGTCGCGGCTGCGGAGGACGCGCGCAAGGCCGTGCAGGCGGTGAAACAGTTCGAGACCGGGACGATCCGGTTCGGGATGTTCGGGATCGCGCGGCTCTACGGCGGCGCCGGCCTGGTGGCCGACGTGCTCGATCGATACCCGGGCGTGCGCGTCGAGCTGATGGGGCAGAACTCCGCCGAGGTTCAGGAGGACCTGCGGCGCGGACGGCTCGAGGCGGCGATGCTGCTCGTCGGCAGCGTCTCCGGTCCGGGGCTGAAGGTCACGCCGGTGGCGCGCGACGAGCTCGTCTACATCTCGGCCGACCCCGCTCACCTGGCCACGCCGGTCACCCCGCACCGGCTCTCGCTGGCCTCGCTGGTCATGTCCGACACGAGCTGGAGCTCCGAGGATCCCACCCGGGTCACCATCCGCAACCTGCTCCACGAGACCGGGCGCAACCCACCCAGCCGGATCGAGGTCGAGGACATCGAGACGGCCGTCGAGCTGGTGGGGATGGGGTACGCCGACAGCGTCATCGCCAAGGGAGCAGCCGAACAGCTGCTCCCCCGGCTGGCGCCGAAGGCCGGCTGGGTGTCACTGCGGCCCCGGACGTACGACACCTTCGCCGTCGTCCACCGCACCGACGCCACCCTCTCCCCCGCCGCCACACTGATGATCGAGCTGGCCACCAAGCGGATCCAGGCCATCGCAGACCCGGTTCACCGGCGCTAGCAGTTCCTCCAGCAAGGGATGCAGCCGAAGGCTCACATCCCGTGCGGAGTTCCGCTGGGGATGTGAGCCCTGACCTGCATACCTTGACGAAGGTCCCGACTCAGTCGCAGCCGTAACCGTCGTTGTCGGCGTCGAGGCGCCACGGATCGGAGCCGTGGACGCGTACGGGCTTCTTGTAACCGGGGATCTCGCCGCAGTCGCGGTCGTTGGTCGAGGTCGCGTTGAAGACCTGCTCGCCGTTGGCGTAGGTGTAGTCCAGACCCGAGACGCGCTTCTTCAGGTAGAACGACGCGGACACGTCGGCCCGCCGGTTGGCGTCGCCGGCGAACTTCCAGCGGTAGTAGCGGCTGACCTTCGGCGTCACGATCACGGCGCACTTGCCGTACCTGTTCGTGACGCAGGAGGTCACGCTCATCCAGCGGCCGCTGGCCTTCTTCTGCAGGTGGATGCGCTTGCCCTTGATCGGGTTGCCGCCCGCGGTCAGCTTGCCGACCGGGCGGTAGGACCTCGTCCCGTACTTGTTGGCGGAGACCTTGACGACCTTGGTGATGACCTTGGCGGCCGTCCCCGGGGGCGTGGTGGCGTGGGCGGGCTGACTGATGACGGGGGCTACCGCGATCGCCAGGGAGGCGATGGCGGTGGCAGCGAAGACCTTCGTCGTCGAACGGATTCGCTGGTTGATGATCACGTGCTCGTGACCCTTCCTCTCGAAGTGACGTTTCCGGCAGTGATCCTCTGGTCCAGAGAGATCCGCCGGGGCGTCACGACGAGGACCCACCCCACATCGGGTAAATCCGCAGTTCGAGCGGTGTCAGCACTCCAAGCCGTCGTCGGGGACCTTACCGTCGACCAGGTAGGCGTCGATGGCGTCGTCGACGCAGCCGTTGCCCTGCATGTAGCCGGTGTGGCCGTCGCCGTCGCGGGAGACGAGTACGCCGTTGTCGAGAGCCTTTGCGAGCGCTTCGGCCCACTCGTAGGGGGTGGCCGGGTCGCGGGTGGTGCCGACGACGACGATCGGGTTGGAGCCCTGGGCGTCGATCTCGGGCTCGGGCTCGGTGGCCTTGAACTTCTCCGCGGCGCAGCCGTTGAGCATCCAGGCCAGGGCGGCACCGAAGGTGGGAGCGGCCTCCTCGAAGGCGGGCACCTGCTTGCGTACCTCCTCCGGGCTGAGGCCGGAGGAGTCGTCGAGGCAGTTGATCGCCCAGTTGGCCTCCATCGTGTTGTTGATGTAGCCGCCCTCGGGGTCACGGCCCGCGTAGTTGTCCGAGAGGCTCATCAGCTGGGAGCCATCGCCCTTCAGCGCCGCCTGCAGGGCGTCGGTGAGGTAGGGCCAGTAGGACTCGACGTAGAGCGGGGTGATCAGGCCGTAGAGGGCGTTGCCGGCGGTCAGCTCGCGGTCGCCGGCGGGCAGCGGCTCGGCGTCGATGTCGGCCATCAGCTTCTGGACGCGCTCGACGCCCTCGTCGACGCTGTCACCGAGGAAACAGTCGCCCTCGTCGACGCAGTTCTCGACGTAGGAGCGGAGTGCGACCTCGAAGCCCTTCGCCTGGGCGAGGTTGGCCTCGAGGACGCTCAGCCCCGGCTCGATCGCGCCGTCGAGCACGAAGCGGCCGACCCGGTCGGGGTAGAGCTCGGCGTAGGTCGAGCCGAGCTGGGTGCCGTAGGAGGCGCCGAAGTAGTCGAGCTGGTCCTCACCGAGCGCAGCCCGGAGTACGTCCATGTCCCGAGCCGCCTCGACGGTGCTGACGTGAGCGGAGATGCCGTCCTTCTGGCCGGCGCAGCCGTTGGCCATCTCGACGCCGGTGTCGACGTACGCCTTCTCCTCGGCGGGGGTGTCGGGGTCGGGGTCGACCGCGACGTAGGCGTCGAGGCTCTCGTCGTCGAGGCAGTCGACCGGGGTGCTCTGCCCGACACCGCGCGGGTCGAAGCCGACGATGTCGTAGGAGTCGCGGACGGTGGAGCTGAAGGACTGGTTGTTGTAGAGGGCGTACTCGATGCCCGAGCCGCCAGGGCCACCCGGGTTGATCGCCAGCGAGCCGATCTTCTTCTCGTTGGCCGGGTCCTTGATGACCGAGACCTCGATGGTGCGGCCGGTCGGGTCGGAGTAGTCGAGCGGGACCTCGAGGGTCGCGCACTCGAAAGCGCCGTTGCAGTCCTTCCAGTCCAGCTTCTGACTGTAGAAGGTCTGCAGCCCCTCGGTCGGGGCCGCGGTGGCCTCCGCGCTCGGACTCACCTGGTCGGCGTCGGGGGTGCCGCCGTCGGCACCACAACCAGCGGTGATCACGGTCAGAGCGGTCAGCGCGGCGGCGCCGGTCACTGCTTTGAGTTTCACTGATCTCCTCCGGGCGGCAACAGCGCCACCATCATCGCTTCCAGCACCAACTGGGGCTGCACGTTGAACTCCAGCAGCTGCTCACGGGCTTCGAAGATCGCCCCGATCCGCTGCAGGTTGAGCTCGGGGGTCGAGGCCGCGACGAGCTGCTCGATCTCGCGCCGGTGCTCCTCGTTGACGAGGGTCACCGGAGCGCCGGCGGCCATCGCGATCGCGTCGCGGTAGACCGAGACCAGGTCCATCAGCCCGCGGTCGATCACGTCGCGGTGGCGGCGGGTGGCGCGGCGCTTCTGGTCCTTCTCGAGCGCGGACAGCGCGGGACCGTACTCACGCGGACGGCGGCCGCGATCGACCACGCCGTAGCCGGTGTCGAGGTCAGCCTTCTCCCGAGCGTCGAGGTCGGCGGTGACCGCGTCGGCCTCCTCCTTCGAGACCGCAGCGAGCTCGCCGGCGGCCCGAAGCGCGTCGGCGAGGGTGTTCAGCCGGGCCGGGTAGGCGACCACCTGCTCGCGACGGCGCCGGGTGTCGTCGTCGCGGGCCAGCGCCTTGGCCCGGCCGATGTGGCTCTGGCTCGCGCGCGCCGCGTAGGCCGCGCGCGCCTCGTCGACACCGAGCGTGCGCTGGAGAAAGGCGGTCACGTCGGGAGCCGTCGGGGTCGTCAGCGTGACCAGCCGGCACCGGGACCGGATGGTCGGGAGTACGTCCTCGACCGTCGGCGTGCAGAGCATCCAGACCGTGCGGGCGCCGGGCTCCTCGACCGCCTTGAGCAGCGCGTTGTTGGCCTGCTCGGTGAGCCGGTCGGCGTCCTCGATGATCAGGATCTGCCAGCGGCTTCCGGCCGGCGTGAGGGCGGCCTGACGGACGAGGTCGCGGATCTCGTCGACCCCGAGCGTGAGCTTCTCGGTGCGGACCAGGTTGACGTCGGCGTGGCTGCCCGCGAGCACGGTGTGGCACGCGTGGCACTGGCCGCAGCCTCCGTTGGGGCACTGGAGCGCGGCGGCGAAGGCGATCGCGGCGTTGGACCGTCCCGAGCCCGGGGGCCCCGTGAACAGCCACGACTGGGTCATGCCGTGGCCGGCTGCGGCGGTCCGCAGCGTCGAGATGATGTGGTGCTGGCCTACCAGGTTGTCCCAGACCGAGGTCGTGGCGACGTTCATGCCGTCACCGCCTCGGCGAGCAGCGGCTCGAGCCGCGCCAGCACCGCCGCGTGGATCTCCTCGACCGGCGCGCGGGCGTCCAGGACCAGGTAGTGGTCGGGATTCCGCTCGGCCAGCCCGACGAACGCGGAGCGCACCCGCTGGTGGAACTCGACCGACTCCTGCTCCATCCGGTCGCGCTCCTCGAACCGGGTGAACCCGGCCGTCGGATCAAGGTCTAGCAGCACGGTCAGGTGGGGTCGCAGGTCGGCGGTCGCCCACCGCGCGACCTCCTCGAGCTGCGCGGCGTCCAGCACACGGCCGGCGCCCTGGTAGGCCAGCATCGAGTCGACATAGCGGTCGGTGATGACCACCTCGCCCCGCTCCAGCGCCGGGCGGACCATCGACTCGATGTGCTCGGCCTTGTCGGCGGCGAACAGGAGCGCCTCGGTCCGGTCGTCGAGGTCGCCGGTCTCCGGGGACAGCACGATGCGGCGTACGTCCTTGCCTACGGCGGTGTCGCCCGGCTCGAAGGTCAGCAGGACTCGGTGGCCGCGGGCGGTCAGGGCCTCGTGGAGCAGCCGCGACTGGGTCGACTTGCCCGACCCCTCGCCGCCCTCGAAACAGACGAAGACGCCGTGCTCTGCGTAGACACCCGGAAACCTCACGAGGCAAACCTACGGGGTGGTACCGACAACCCCGGAGTACGCCGCCCGCGGATAGGGCGATTCCCGGATGTCGAAGGTCGGACCTCCACGTTAAGGTTCGGGTCGTCCTCACGCTGAACCTAGGAGTCTCCGGTGATCTACGTCCTGATCGTCCTGCTGCTGGCCGCCCTCGCGGTCGCGGCCTACCTGCTCTGGAAGAGCAGGCAGCAGCCGACGGCGCAGAAGGAGCCCGACGACTTCATCGGCGACCAGCACAAGCACGCCTCCGACCAGCTGCGCCAGGTGCGCAACGGCGACGTCGTCGAATACCTGGGCCACAACTGGTTCGTCCGCGGACGGATCGACTTCGACGAGCACGGCTACCGCTGGACCGAGCACATGCTCGACGACGCGGAGGGCAAGAAGTGGCTCTCGATCGAGGACGACGAGAGCTTCGAGGTCTCGCTGTGGCACGCGATCCCGCTCGGCGACATCGAGCAGGGCGCCGTCGGTGACCGCGACATCATCGTCGGCGGCGTCGCCTACCGGCTCCAGGAGAAGGGCTCCGCCGCCTTCACCGCCACCGGCGCGACCGGCACGGCGCCGTCGGGCACGGCCGAGTACGCCGACTACAAGTCGGTCGACGGCAAGCTGCTCGGCTTCGAGAAGTGGGGCAGCAACTGGGAGCCCTCCCTCGGCGAGGTGCTGCAGCCGTTCGAGCTGACCGTCTACCCCTCCACCGACCGGCCTGCCACCCTGGACGACGAGTGACGCTTCTCGACGTCCCGTTCGCGGACGTACGCGGCGACACCCTGCGCTGGACCCTCGCACCGACCCCCTGCACCCCGCTGGCCTCCCGGACGGTGGACCTCGGCAGCGGTCTCACGGTCACGCTGAGCGTCCTGGGCGCCAGCCACCAGGTCGTCGTACGCCGCCATGATCACCCGCTCCTGCACGAGACCATCGCGTGCGGGATCGCCGAGGCCGCACCCCTTCCCGAGGCGCACGCGGCCGGCGGCTACCGCCTCGTCTCACACGTCGAGGAGATGGGACCCGAGGAGCTCGCCGCGCAGGCGTCGCGGCTCGTGGAGCGGCTGAGCGGGCGTACGGATGCCGTCGTCGCGCACTTCCCGGGTGACCCGCACGCGGTGACCGCGCTGGCCCTGGACCGGTCCGACGCCAGGCAGATCGTCTGGAACACCTGGCACACCTACCCACAGACCGGCGAGATCGTCGCCACCACCACCAGCTACCGGCCCGAGGAGGGCACAAGTGTCTGACCCCCATGGCTCCGGAGGCCCGAACCGCAAGCTGATCGGCTGGGCGATCGTCGCGGCGTGCGTCGCGCTCGCCATCATCATCGCCATCGCCGTGTCCGGCGACGGGAACAGCCCCGAGAAGTACCTGCGCAAGAACTTCGACCACGTCAGCGGCACCGACCCCGACAGCGAGGCCGGGATCGTCTTCGAGGACGACGGCTCGGTGAGCTCGGTCGCCAACAAGATCGACAGCGGCACCGACGCGGACGAGAACCGGGCCGAGGGAACCAGCCACTACCTGCGCTACGACGACGACTGGCTGGTCGTCGTGGAGCCGCGTACGCCCTCGGGATCGACGATCACGCTCTACGAGTACGACCGTGGCTACCGCCACCACGCCACGGTGATCGGGCTGTGGGGCTGGAACAGCTACTACGGCCGCAGCAGCGGTGGCGGCAGCAGCGGTGATTCCTTCCGCGGCGGCGGCAGCGGATCCGGCAAGTGACCACCCCTCAGACTGGAGAGATGAACCGATGACTGACCTTGTGAGCGGACTGCTGTCCACCGTCGCCTTCGCCGCCCTCGGGCTGGTTCTGCTGATGATCGGCTTCTACGTGATCGACCTGCTCACGCCGGGCCGGCTGGGGCAGCTGATCTTCGTGGAGCACCGCCGCGACCCGGCGCTGCTGCTCGGCTCCTCGGTCGTCGCGATCGCGACGATCGTGGCCACCTCGATCTACACCGCGGAGGCGGACACCCTCCAGGGGCTCGCCGAGACGGCTGCGTACGGTCTCATCGGGATCGCCCTGCTCGCGTTCGCGTTCGTGATCCTCGACCTGCTCACCCCGGGCCGGCTCGGTGAGCTGATGACCGACGACAAGGACGACCCGGCGATCTGGGTCGCCGTCGCGGTGCAGCTGGCCGTCGGCGTGATCGTGGCGGCCTCGATCACGTGAGCCTGACTCTCCCCTCGTTGTCCGCGCTGCCCGAGGGACGGGCGGCCCGGCTGCTCGTCCTCGCGGCGGTATTCGTCTGCGCGGCGTGCGGCCTGGTGTACGAGCTCGCGCTGGTGACGCTGGGGAGCTATCTGCTCGGCAACTCGATCGCCCAGACGTCGCTGGTGATCGCGGTGTCGATGTTCGCGATGGGCATCGGCGCCGTGCTCGCCAAGCCGCTCACCGCGCGGCCGCTGCGCTCGTTCGTGGGTGTGGAGATCGCGCTCGCCGCGGTCGGCGGCGCCTCGGTGCCGGCGCTCTACGCGTCGTTCGCGTGGCTGCACCTCTACACCCCGATGATGCTGCTGGTGACGTTCCTGATCGGCGCTCTGGTGGGCGCCGAGATCCCGCTGTTGATGGAGCTGCTGCAGCGGCTGAAGCGCCAGCAGGCCTCGCTCGCGGTCGCCGACATCAACGCGGTCGACTACGTCGGGGCGCTCATCGGCGGGCTGGCGTTCCCGTTCGTGCTGCTGCCGACCCTGGGGCTGCTGGTGGGGACGGTGGCGACGGCTGCGCTGAACGTCATCGCCGCCTGGACGGTCGGGGTGGCGCTGGCCGGCTCACGCCGTCAGCGTGGGACGGTCACGGCGATCTGTGGCGCACTCGCGGTCGCCCTCGGCCTGACCGCGGTGACGGCCGACTCCTTCGAGCTCAATGCCCGGCAGGCGCTCTACCGCGACCCGATCATCCACTCCCAGCGCTCGGCCTATCAGGAGATCGTGGTGACACGGGGCGCTCCGGTCGGGCCGGCGTTCGACGACGTACGCCTCTTCCTCGACGGTGACCTGCAGTTCTCCTCACTCGACGAGTACCGCTACCACGAGATGCTCGTCCATCCGGCGATGAACGGGCCGCACCAGCGGGTGCTGATCATCGGCGGTGGCGACGGGCTCGCGGCGCGCGAGGTGCTGCGCTATAAGTCCGTCTCCTCGGTGACGCTGGTCGATCTCGACCCGGCGATGGTGTCGCTGGCGCGCTCCTTCGAGCCGGTCTCGTCGCTGACGTCGGGGTCCCTGGAGGACCCCCGACTGACGTACGTCGCCGCCGACGCTTTCTCCTGGGTGCGCGACTACTCCGCGGCACCGTTCGACGTGGTCATCGCCGACTTCCCGGACCCGGACTCGACCGCTCTGGCCAAGCTCTACTCCGTCGAGAACTACAGCATGATCGCGCGGCTGCTCGCCCCGTCCGGACGGATGGTCGTGCAGTCGGGTAGCCCGTTCTTCGCGCCGGACGCGTTCTGGTCGGTGCGGCACACCCTCACCGAGGCCGGCTACCGGACCACGCCCTACCAGGCGGACGTACCCTCGTTCGGCAACTGGGGCTACGTCCTCGCCTCCCGCGACGGCTCGGCCCCTGAGCTGGCGCTCGACGACGAGGCGCCGGGCGGGCTGCGCTACGCCAGCGACGCCGTGCTCGCGGCCGCCTCGTCGTTCCCGCCGGACCGTGCCGAGCGGCCGACCTCGGTCACCACGCTGCTGGATCCGGCGATCCTGGACTATGCCCGGAACGGTTGGGTGGGCTACTGATGTTCTTCCTTCTCCGACTGGTCCGGCGCACCTCGCGGCACTACGCCTGGGTGCTTCCGCTCGCCATCATCGGCTTCGTCTTCGTCACCGGCTGGATCGCGATGGCGCTGACCCAGCCGGGCAGCGACATCGTGCGCCCCACCAACTACTGGTGGTGGTTCCTGGTCACCGCGACCACGGTCGGCTACGGCGACCTCTTCCCGGAGACCACCGGTGGTCGGCTCGTCGGGGCGTACGTCGTCTTCGGCTCCATCACCACCCTCGCCATCTTGTTCAGCCGGATCTCGGCAATCATCGAGAACGCCAAAGGACGCCGCATGCGTGGAGAGATCAGCTTCAGCGGACAGAACCACATCGTGATGCTCGGCTACGCCGCCGGGCGTACCGAGCGGATCCTGGTCGAACTGCTCTCCGAGCCGGAGCGCGAGGTCGTGCTCGCGACCTGGGAGGACCAGCTCTCCGAGCACCCGATGCCCGGGGAGGACCGCCTGCATTTCGTACGCGGCGACATCACCGACCTCGACGTGCTCGCTCGCACCGGGCTGTCCAACGCACACAGCGTGCTGATCGACCCGAGTGACGACAACGAGGCGGTCACGCTCACCGTCGCAGCCAACACCGCGGCTCCTGCTGTGCACACGATCGTGGCGCTGCGGGACCTGCGGGTGCAACGCACGATCTTCCGCGTCGACACCACCGTCCACTGCGTCCAGTGGCACAACACCCAACTGATCGCCGAGGAGCTCAGCGACCCCGGGATCGCCGAGGTCTACCAGGAGCTCGCCACCGCCGGCGGCAAGGGCACCTACTCACTCACCGTGCCTCCTTCTGCCGCGACCGTTGACGTCGGCGCCTGGCAGGCCGCTCTCGGCCGCTCGTACGGCGCCACGCTCCTCGCAGTACGCACCGTCGACGGCATCCAGGTCAGCCCGCCCTGGGACCTTCCCGTCTCCCCTGGCGCGCGGCTCTTCTACATCGCGGCCGATCGGTTGGACTACGACGAGGTCGTCGGGTCGCTCGGCTGACGCGCGCGTAGGAATACCCGGTTAACCGGGTATTCCTACACTTCTCAGGCATTGCAACACCCGAGAAGTGCAGGAAACACCTGAGAAGTCAGGCGTTCTTCCTACGCGCCACGCTCAGTGACAACCTGATCACGACTTCTTGGTCGCGGCCTTCTTGGTCGTCTTCTTGGCAGTCGACTTCTTCGCCGGAGACTTCTTCGTGGTCTTCTTCGTGGCCCGCTTGGTGGTCTTCTTCGCCGGACCCTTGGCGCGCTTGTCGGCGAGCAGCTCGGCGGCACGCTCGGCAGTCAGGGTCTCCAGGTCGTCGGCGGCGCGGAGGGTGGCGTTGTATTCACCGTCGGTGACGTAGGGACCGAAGCGGCCGTCCTTGACGACCATCGGCTGCCCGGAGACCGGGTCGGGGCCGAGCTCCTTGAGCGGCGGCTTGGCGGCGGCACGGCCGCGCTGCTTCGGCTGGGCGTAGATCTGCTCAGCCTCCTCCAGCGTGATCGTGAGCAGCTGGTCCTCCGAGCTCAGGGTCCGGGAGTCGGTGCCCTTCTTCAGGTAGGGCCCGTAGCGGCCGTTCTGGGCGGTGATCTCCTCGCCGTCGGCGCCGGTGCCGACGACCCGGGGCAGGGTCAGCAGCTTGACGGCGTCCTCGAGCGTGATGGTCTGCAGGCTCATCGACTTGAAGAGGCTCGCGGTGCGGGGCTTGGCGCCCTTCTTCGCGTCTTCGGGGAGCTGCTCGGTGACGTAGGGACCGAACCGGCCGCTCTTCGCGACGACGGTGAGCCCGGTCTCGGGGTGGACGCCGAGGTTGAGCTCCTCGCCGGCGGGGTTGGCGAAGAGCTCCTTGGCCTTCTCCAGGGTGAGCTCGTCGGGCGGCAGGTCGTCGGGGACGTTGGCACGCACCGCGAACGGGGTGCCGTCGTCGCCGGGGCCCTCGATGTAGGGGCCGTAGCGGCCGACCCGGAGGTTGACCCCGGACTCCGGAGTGCCGACCGGGAAGGTCGCCAGCTCGCGAGCGTCGATCTCGCCGAGACCGTCGACCAGCGGCTTGAGACCCATGATCCGCTCGGAGCCGAAGTAGAACTCCCCGAGCTCGGTGGTCATGTCCTTGTCGCCCTTGGCGATCTCGTCGAGGATCTCCTCCATGCTCGCCGTGAACCGGTAGTCGATCTGGCGCGGGAAGTGCTCCTCGAGCAGCCTGACCACCGAGAACGCGACCCAGGCAGGCACCAGCGCGGTGCCCTTCTTGAAGACGTAGCCCCGGTTGATGATGGTCTGGATGATGCTCGCGTAGGTCGACGGACGGCCGATCTCGCGCTCCTCGAGCTCACGGACCAGGGTCGCTTCGGTGTAACGAGCCGGCGGCTTGGTCTCGTGGCCGTCCGCGGTGAGGCTCGCGGCGTTCACGCGCTCGCCCTCGGTGAGGTTCGGGAGGCGGGTCTGCTGGTCGTCCGAGGTCTGGTCGGCGGAGTCGGTGCCCTCGACGTACGCCTTCAGGAAGCCGTGGAAGGTGATCACGCGCCCGGTCGCGGAGAAGACGACGTCCTCGCCCGTGGCGGCCGAGGCGCCGAGGCGGATCGCGACCGAGTTGCCGACCGCGTCCTTCATCTGGGAGGCCACGGTGCGCATCCAGATGAGCTCGTAGAGGCGGAACTGGTCGCCGGTCAGACCGGTCTGCGCCGGGGTGCGGAACGAGTCACCCGCGGGCCGGATCGCCTCGTGGGCCTCCTGGGCGTTCTTGACCTTGGAGGCGTACGTCCGGGGGGCGTCGGGCAGGTATTCGGCACCGTAGAGCTCCCTGACCTGAGCGCGGGCCGCGCTGACGGCGTCTCCGCTCAGGGTCGTGGAGTCGGTACGCATGTAGGTGATGAAGCCGTTCTCGTAGAGACGCTGGGCGACCGACATCGCGCTCGCCGCGGTCATCCCGAGCTTGCGGCTCGCCTCCTGCTGCATCGTGGTGGTGCGGAAGGGGGCGTATGGGCTGCGCTTGTAGGGCTTCGACTCGACCGAGCGGACCTCGTAGGTCTGGCCCTCGAGGCCGGCGACGAGGGACTCGGCGCGGGTGCGGTCGAGGTGGACGACCTTGTCGCTCTTCAGCAGGCCGTCGGGGCCGAAGTCGGTGCCTCGGGCGACGCGGCTGCCGTCGACGGAGGTGATCCGGGCCGGGAACATCCGCGGCTCGTGGTCGGAGCCGGCGTCGAAGGTGCCGGCGAGATCCCAGTAGGAGGCGGTGCGGAAGGCGATCCGCTCACGCTCACGGTCGACGACGAGCCTGGTGGCGACCGACTGGACACGGCCCGCGCTCAGGCGGGGCATGACCTTCTTCCACAGCACCGGGGAGATCTCGTAGCCGTAGAGACGGTCGAGGATGCGGCGCGACTCCTGGGCCTCGACGAGGTCCATGTCGAGCTCGCGCGGGTTCTCGGCGGCCGCCAGGATCGCGGCCTTGGTGATCTCGTGGAAGACCATCCGCTTGACCGGGATGCCCTTCTTCGGCTTCAGCTCGTCGAGGAGGTGCCAGGCGATCGCCTCACCCTCGCGGTCCTCATCGGTGGCGAGGTAGAGCTCGTCGGCGTCCTTGAGGAGCGACTTGAGCTTGGCGATCTGCTTCTTCTTGTCGCTGGGCACGACGTAGTAAGGGGTGAAGCCGTTGTCGACATCGACGCCGAAGCGCCCCCACGGCTTGTCCTTGATCTTGGCAGGGGTGTCTGCCGCGCTCTGCGGAAGGTCGCGGATGTGCCCGACGGATGCCTCGACGACATACCCCTGTCCGAGGTATCCGCCGATCTTCTGAGCCTTCGCCGGGGACTCGACGATCACCAACTTGTGTGCCACTGACGTCCTTATCTCACTGCAGCAGAGCCTGGCACCACTGACAAGCTCTGGCGAGACACGTTAGCGCGTGTCTCCAGCCGGCATGGGTCCAGTCACCGCGGTTCATGCGGCACTGAGCTCTCGGACAACATGGCGTGTTGCCTTGGGCGCCGCGAAGACAATACCTAGCACGCTGGGGAGCGGGAGCGCGAAATCGGTGTCTCATCCGGCCATGTCCAAAAACTGTCGGTGCTCGTCCGTATGGTGGCTTTCGAGGACGGCGAGACCAATCCGAACCGAGAGGTCTCTGCTGATGATCGACGCTGAATACACCGACTACATAGAGGGTCTGGCCACGCCCCCGGAGCACCTGGTCTGCTCCGAGTGCGCGCAGCTGCTCACCCGGACCAACGTGATCCTGGAGCGCCTGGAGGCCGAGCTGACCCGGCCCCGCTGGTCGGAGCCGGATACGCCGCCACGACCGGACCATGAGGTGGCCCTGGACTGGCTGGCCGCGCTGTGCGGCGGCCACGAGGCGGTCACCGCGCTGGATGCCGCGCCCCTGGTCGAGGACGGGCTGGACCTGCCGGTCGTGGAGGATCCGGCGGGACGTACGCAGCTGGAGGCAGTCGCCGCGCTGCTCGACGAGGTCGCGGCCGACTTCCCGGTAGAAGAGGTCGGCTTCGCGCTGCGACGGGCCCTGCTGCGGCTGTGGGAGATCGACCCGCTGGTCGTCGACCGGCCCACGCAGCCGGCTCAGGTGGCGGCCGGGATCGTCTGGACGGTCCTGGGCGCCAACGGGCTCGCCGGGCCGGGCGGCCTGGTCACCGCGACCGAGCTCAAGGAGCGGCTGGGCGTGACGAAGATGCCGTCGGCCTACGGCAAGCAGCTGGCGGCCGCGCTGCGTGGCTTCTGGCCGTGGCAGACGCAGCGGCCGTGGGGCATGCGTGACCTTCCCGACCTCGAGCCGCTGGGCTATCCGGACCTGCTGGTCTCGAGCGTGCGCAGACGCCTGATCAGGCTGCGGGACCAGGCGTGCCTGGTGCGGGACGGAGGAAGCCCTCGCTGACCAGCTCCTGGGCGATCGGCAGATAGCTGCTGCGCACGACCGCGGGGTCGCGGTCGAGGATCTGCGCGAGCGCGTCGAGGATCTGACCGACGGTCAGGTCACCGTCGCACGCGCCCGCGAAGGCCGCCTCGATCGTGTCTGCCTGGCGCGCGCGGCGCAGGCCACGCTGCTGGCGCAGGATGACGGTGCTGGGGTCCTCGGCGCCGGGCTGGCCGAGGGTCTCCTGCTGGACGTCCTCGACGATCACCAGCGTGGAGTCCTCGGTGACCTCGACGCGAGCCGCCTCACCCCACGCCGCGAGCGCCGGGGCGATCGGCTGCTCGACGTCGTAGGGCCACTCGAGGAGCTCGCGCTTCGGGTTGCTCGCGCCGGTGCGGTGCAGGTTGATCCAGCCGAACCCGACGCCCTCGATCTTCTGCTCCTCGAACCAGGACAGCCAGGTGTCGTAGCGGGTCAGGTAGTCCTGGGCGCCGTGGTGGCCGGAGTCCTTGAGCCAGAGCTCGACGTACGCCGCGGGGTCGAGCACCTCACGCTGGACCACGAACGCGTCGACCTCGTCCACGAGCCATCCCTCGAGGCGGTCGTCCCAGGGCTGGTCCTCGGAGATGATCCAGTTGCCCAGGATCTGACACCAGCCGCCCTCGGTGAGCATGCCGGGAGCGGCCCTGACGATGTCCTCGACCACCCGGTCGCCGGGGAGCCCGGAGTCGCGGTAGACGAGGCGCTCACCGGTCGCCGGGCTGATCACGAACGGCGGGTTGGTGGCGATCAGGTCGAAGCGCTCACCGGCGACTGGCTCGAAGAACGACCCGTTGCGTACGTCGATCCGGTCCGCCACGTCGTTGAGGGCGGCGTTGAAGGTGGTGATCCACAGGGCTCGCTGGTTGACGTCGGTCGCGACCACCCGGTCGCTGTGGGTGGCGAGGTGGAGGGCCTGGACGCCGCAGCCGGTGCCGAGATCGAGCGAGGTGCCGACCTGGTCGCGGATGGTCAGCTGCGCCAGGGAGGTCGAGGCAGGGCTGATCCCGAGCACGTGCTCGTGGCCGACGCGCTGGGGGCCGCCGTCGAGCCCCGGCGTGAGGTCGGAGACGACCCAGAGGGCGGTGTCCTCGGTGGCGTACGGACGTACGTCGAGGCGGGCCGCGACCTCTCCGACCGACTGCTCCAGGATCCCCTCGACGGCGAGCCGGTCGACGAGCCCGGGCAGGGCTGCCTCGGCGTGGTCCAGGGGCACGGTCGTCTGCAGCAGGAAGAGCCGGATGAGGGTCTCCAGCGGGGAGCCTCCGTGGGTGCGCCGCCGGCCCGGCAGCGTCTCGTTGCGGCTCAGCGCGCTGTGCGCGATCGGACCGAGCAGCTCGGCGACCGAGTCGTAGGAGAAGTCAGCCTGCTGGAGGGCGTCACGGAGCCGGTGCGGGAGGTCACTCACACCTGGAGCCTAATGCGCGGACAGTGTCAGCCTGCTGCCGCGCCCTCGGCGCTGGCGTGGATGTCGAAGACCTTGGCAAGACCGGTGATCCGGAAGATCTTGAGCAGCCGCTCCTGCGTGCAGACCAGGCGGAGCATGCCGTTGTGCTGGCGCACCTTCTTCAGGCCACCCACCAGGACGCCGAGGCCGGTCGAGTCGAGGAACTCCACGGCTTCGAGGTCGACGACGATGTCGTAGTGACCCCGCGCGACGAGCTCGGTGATCTTGTCCCTCAGCTTCGGCGCGGTATAGACGTCGATCTCGCCGCCCACGGCCACGATGGTGGCCGAGTCGAGCTCGCGAGTCGCAAGCGTCAGATCCACTTCGAAGTTCTCCTGCCAAGGAACGTGAGACAACCAGCTCCGGTCGGCATGCCTGGTGTCCGATACCCGGAGTCGATCGTAATGTAACCACGGCTCACCAGGATGCGCGCAAGAAACTCGCAACGTCATGGACACGATGCGGGGCCGCAAGCGTGGCGGCGACCAGGATTCTGGGAGAATAGGCAGGTGTTGACGACAGCGACCGGTGATCTCGTACGCCGGCTCGCGGACGTCCCGGGCCGCGAGGACCGGCTGGCTCACCTCGAGCAGATCCCGCCACGAGATGCCGTCTTCGCCGACTGGCCGACGTGGGCTTCTGCCGACGTGGTCGCCGCCTTCGCCGCTCGCGGGATCGAGCGTCCTTGGCAGCATCAGGCGGTGGCCGCCGAGGCCGCCCACGAGGGCACCCATGTGATCGTCTCGACCGGCACCGCCTCCGGGAAGTCGCTGGCCTATCAGCTGCCCGCACTGACCGCGATCCGAGACGCGCGTGGTCCACGTGGTGAGCGCGGCGCCGGCGTCCTCTATCTCGCGCCCACCAAGGCGCTCGCTCAGGACCAGCTGACCGGGCTGCGCGAACTGGGCGTCGACGTGCGCGCGGTGACCCACGACGGTGACAGCACCCGGGAGCAGCGGGACTGGGCGCGCGACTTCGGCGAGTACATCCTGACCAACCCCGACATGCTGCACCGTTCGCTGCTCCCCGGTCATCAGCGATGGACGGCGTACTTCCGCTCGCTGCGCTACGTCGTCATCGACGAGTGCCACCACTACCGCGGCGTCTTCGGGGCGCACGTCTCGCACGTGCTGCGGCGGCTGCGGCGCATCTGTGCGCTCTACGGCTCGTCGCCGACGTTCATCCTCGCCTCGGCGACCGTCGCCGAGCCGTCGATCGCGGGCGAGCGGCTCACCGGCCTTCCGGTGCTCCCTGTGACCGCCGACGCGTCACCACGCGGCGAGCTCTCGATCGCCCTGTGGCAGCCGCCGCTGACGTCGCACGCCGGCGAGAACGGCGCTCCCGTACGCCGCGCGGCCTCCGCCGAGACCGCCGACCTCCTCGCCGACCTGGTCTCCTCGGACGTACGCACCCTGGCCTTCGTACGCTCCCGGGTCGGTGCCGAGCAGGTCGCCCTGACCGCGGCCGCCGAGCTGGAAGAGGTCGACCCGTCGCTTCCCGGGCGGGTGGCGTCCTACCGCGGTGGTTACCTGCCCGAGGAGCGCCGCGCGATCGAGGCATCGCTCCGCTCCGGCGAGCTGCTGGGGCTGGCGGCGACGAACGCGCTCGAGCTCGGCATCGACATCAGCGGTCTGGACGCCGTGGTGCTCGCCGGGTACCCCGGCAGGCGCTCGGCCTTCTGGCAGCAGATCGGCCGGGCAGGGCGGGGCGCGGGTGACGCGCTCGGCATCCTGGTCGCGCGCGACGACCCGCTGGACACCTACCTCGTCACCCATCCGGACGCGCTTCTCGGTCAGCCGGTCGAGGCCACCGTCTTCGACCCGGCGAACCCGTACGTCGTCGGCCCCCATCTGTGCGCCGCGGCGCAGGAGCTGCCCCTGACCGAGGCGGACCTGCCGCTCTTCGGGCCGGGCGCCCGGGAGATCCTGGACAACCTGGTCGCCTCGGGGCTGCTGCGCAAGCGTCCGCGTGGCTGGTTCTGGACCGACCGCCGCCGCGCGGCCGACCTCGCCGACATCCGCTCCTCGGGCGGATCTCAGGTGCAGCTGATCGAGGCCGAGACCGGCCGGGTCGTCGGCACGGTCGACGCAGCGAGCTCACACGCGAGCGCGCACGCCGGCGCCGTCTACGTCCACCGTGGCGAGACCTATCTCGTGCACGAGCTCGATCTGGAGGAGAACGTCGCGGTCATCTCCCGCAACGACCCCGGCTACTCCACCTTCGCCCGGGAGATCACCGAGATCTCGATCGTCGCCGAGCGGGAGCAGGTCGCCTGGGGCGAGTGCCGCCTGGCGTACGGCGACGTCGACGTCACCCACCAGGTCGTCTCCTTCCTGCGCAGGCGACAGCCGAGCGGTGACGTGCTGGGCGAAGAGCTCCTCGACCTCCCCGAACGTACGCTGCGCACCTCCGCCGTCTGGTGGACCGTGCCCGCCTCAGCCCTCGAGGCGGCCGGCCTGGAGACGGCGGACATCCCGGGCGCCGCCCACGCCGCCGAGCACTGCTCCATCGGGCTGCTCCCGCTGATCGCGACCTGTGATCGCTGGGACATCGGTGGGGTCAGCACCGCGTCCCACCCGGACACCGGCATGCTCACCGTCTTCGTCTACGACGGACATCCCGGCGGTGCCGGATTCTCCGAGCGCGGGTTCCGTGCCGCCCGGGAGTGGCTCGGCGCCACGCTGGAGACCATCGAGGCGTGCGAGTGCGACGACGGCTGCCCCTCCTGCGTGCAGTCGCCCAAGTGCGGCAACCAGAACAACCCTCTCGACAAGCAAGGCGCGATCGTGTTGTTGCGCCTGCTTCTCGGAAAATAGGCCTAATGTGGAGAAATGCTGATCCTGGGCCTCGTGCTGATCGTCGTTGCCGCAGTCCTCATCGTGCTGGGTCTCTTCACCACCGGTAACGGTGATCTCGACGACCCGACCGCCACCCTGCTCGGCCTCCCGGTCGGCTCGACCACGATCTTCGTGATCGGCCTCGTCGCCGGCGTACTCCTCCTCTTCGGCCTCTCCCTCACCAAGTGGGGCGGCAAGCTCCAGGCGAAGAACATGAAGGAGAAGCGCCAGATGCGGAAGCTGACCAAGACGCTGCAGGACGTCACGCCCGAGTCGAAGGACGAGGCGTAGTTCTCGCTGCGGAGCATTGCGTAGAGTCTCTGCAGGCCCTCGGATTTGCTATTGCAAAGGTGGCCAGACGGCCGCTAAGTTTGCGATAGCAAACCGACAAGGAGAATACGTGACCCCCACACGTCGCAGGCCCCAACTAGCCCTCGCGTTCACCATCATCGCCCTTGCCCTGACCACCGGCCCCGCTGTTGCCGACGACACCGGCGTCACCGACAGCACCGAGAACCAGCGACTCCAGCTGGTCCTGGACGCGTCCGGTTCGATGAAGGAACCCGCAGCCAAGGGCACCAAGATCCAAGCCGCCCGCAAGGCTCTCGGCCATGTCATCGACACCCTGCCGGACCAAGCCCAGGTAGGCCTGCGGGTCTATGGCGCCAAGGTCAGCACCGGGCCCAAAGCCTGCACCGACTCCCAGGAGGTCGTTGCCCCCGGAACCGACAACCGCGACCAGCTCCGCGACGCGATCACGGCCTACAAGCCTCTCGGTGAAACCCCTATCGGATATGCCCTCCAGCAGGCAGGCAAAGACCTCGGCAGCGAAGGCGAACGCACCATCGTCCTGGTCTCCGACGGCGAGCCCACCTGCTCCCCCGATCCCTGCAAGGTCGCCAAGAAGCTCTCCCGGGACGGAATCGACCTCAAGATCGATGTCGTCGGGCTCTCGGTCGACGCCAAGACCCGCAAGAAGCTCCGCTGCATCGCCGACGCGGGACACGGCAGCTACTTCGACGCCGACGACGCCGAATCGCTCACCGAACGGCTCACCGTCACCTCCACCCGGGCCTTTCGGCCCTTCGACTTCTCCGGGACTCCCGTGACCGGATCGGCGAACCCGCTGGACGCGCCCGAGATCGGCGTGGGCCAGTACCTCGACCAGTTGCCGGCAAAGGACGGCGTCACCTTCTACAAGATCCCGCGTACGGTCCCTGGTTCCACTATCCATGTCGGCACCACCGCCCGTACGACAGTCGAAGGCGGCGGCACCGGCCTCTTGATGACACTGAGCGACGACCCCAACGGCGTAACCGAGTGTGACCGCGCCACCTCGTTCGATGGGATCTCCGGTGGCGTCAGGCTGTTGAACGCGAGCCTCAACAGCTGGTCGTCCAACCCGGACGACAGCTGCGCCACGGTCGACTTCCTGGTGCTGAGCATCAAGCAGTCGATCAACAACGACCTCGAGGACAGCCCCGTCGAGATCGTGGTCTTCGAGGAGCCTCCGCTGGCCGAAGGCTCGGAGCAGAGCCTTCCGCCTGCCGACAAGGCCATCGAGTGGGAGCCGATGACTCCCGGCAAGTCGACCGGCGAGGTCGTCTCCGGGACCAGCATCGCGAGCGCCCCCGAGATCGAGCCCGGCAGCTACACGCTCGACATCCGCTCCGGCGAGCGTCAGGTCTTCGCGATCCCTCTGAACTGGGGCGAGCGCCTTCAGGTGCAGATCGACGCCGACCTGTCGGAGAAGACCATCAACACCCACAGCGTCAACGGCGGGTTCGAGCCCAACATCATCAGCCCGACCCGCGGCGACGAGACCTACAACTTCGGCATTCACACGCCCGACGACTGGTCCGACCTTCCACTCGCCAACATGCCGAACGTCGACAACTGGCATTGGCGAAAGGGCGCGGCCAGCCACCCGGTGAGCTACCTCAACCGCTCGGTCGTCGACCAAGACATGGTCGCCTCTTCTCTGGCCGGCTATCGCTACATCGACGTCGGCTACAACATCGACAACCCAGATGCCGTCGTCGAGTACGACCTGACGGTCAAGGTCCTCGGCCAAGCAGGCGACGGTGAGCCCGAGTATGCCGAGGACGGCGATGCAGTCGCTCCGGACGGCGCCCAGGACGTCGCGGTTGAACCGCAAGAGCCCGCCAAGTCGGGCCCGGCAACCGATGACGACTTCCCCGTCGTCGGTGCGACACTCACCGGCGTCGGCGCGCTCGTGCTGGTCGGCGGGATCATCGCCACCGTTCTGGCCACGCGCAAGCGCCGTCAGATCAGCTGAAGAGCATCCAGACGCCCGTCGACAGCAATCCCAACCCCACGATGGTCGCCAGCATGCCGAGCACCGCTGATCGGGCCCACGGGGTTCGAGCAGGAGCTTGAGCTGGAGGTTGAATAGGCAGGTCGAGATGCTCCAGCACCTCGACCTGCCTGCCCTCGTCGTCGGGCGCAACGCCCTCAGGCGGAACCTGGCCGGTCTGCGCAAGCAGGCGACGGGCGTCCAGGGCCGAGGCCGGCCGGAAGGCCGGGTCTCTGCTCGTCAGAGAGCGCGCCACATTCCACAGCCGCTGATCGACACCGTCAGGAGCGACCGCCGCCAGGCTTCCGCTTTCTGTGGGAGGTCGGGTAGCCGTCAGCATCTCCATGAGTACGACGCCAGCCGCCCACAGATCCTGCGCTGGGCTCGGATCACTCATCACGCCCTGCTCGGGGGCGCGATAGCCAGGCGTTCCCAGCAACTGATAGGCCTCGGTCAACCGCGGCTCCTCGGCGGCGATCGCAATGCCAAAGTCCGAGAGACGCAGATGCGGGCGCCCCAGCCCGGTGGGCTCCAGCAGCAGGTTGGCGGGCTTAACGTCGCGATGAACGATCCCGGCACTGTGCACCGCGTGGAGCGCGACGAGCAGCTGATCGAGCAGGCATGCGGCCCATTGCCCGGGCAAGGGGCCGTAGTCCTTCAGCAGACTGTGCACCGATCCACCGCGTACGAGGTCCATCGTGAACAGGACCCGATCGTCCTCGGCCGACCAGCCCAGCGGTGAGACACAATGCTCACTGTCGATCCGGAACGACTGCTCACGGACAAAGCGGATCAACGACGCTGCGTCGCTGTGGCGCAGCATCTTGGCAGCACGATGAACGCCCTCACGCTGGTCCCAGGCGAGCCAGACCGTCCCCATGCCGCCTTCGCCGATAGGGTCGAGAAGCTCGTAGCGGCCCGCGAAGACCTCACCCATCGTTGACGCCGAAGGTCTGCAGGAGCTTGGCAATCGCCGGATGACTCGCTCGCAGCTGTTCGGCTGCCGCTGCGAACTCTTGGGATGACGCGGCAGCGCGGAACACTGCACGTACGGCCGCAGGGTCGGCTTCGGTGTGATGCGTGACGACCGCCTCCGAGGTGCGCGCGGCCTCGAGTTGTCGTACGGCATCGTCGAGCGACTGCTCACCAGCGGCGACGCGGCACGCGGCGGCGTACATCAGCTGCAGGCGTTTGACCGCCGCAGGATTGCCGATCTTGACCCTCCGCGCATTCATGAGCTGAGACAGCATCGGCGCTGAGATGCCCAACAGATCGGCGACCCTGACCTGCGTCAACGACAACACCGAGGAACACCGCTTGATCAAGTCACCGAGCGGCTCACCATAGAGGTGGGCCTGTGCCCGTCGGTTGTCATCCGCGCTGCTTGCGGTCATGGCGGTCACACTATCGAGATGAGCCTCGTAGCCTGACCCGACCGACCCCGCCTGGACGCTGCCTCTAGTCCGGCCGAGGCTCGGTCGGGCCGGCTCTCGCCTCGGCGACCGGGTCCCCCGGCTGATCGAGCCAGCGCGGTCCCTCGACCCGCACGGTGACGGTGACGTCCTCCCCGGCGATCTCGCACGACTCCAATGTGGCGCCGTTGCGGGCGGTGATCGTCGACGCCTCCGCACATGCGTCCTCGGAGACCTGGAGCGCGTTGGCGCCCGCCAAGGCGGCCAGATCGGCCGCGGACTGTGCGGTGCGGTGGGCGACGAAGACCGCGCCCACGACACCCAGCGCCGCGCCGAGGAAGAGCAGGAGTCCGATCGCGCCGACCGCGAACGGGGCTGCCGACCCGCGTTCGTCCTCGCCCGCCCGCAACGTGCTCACTGCTCCCCCCGCGTCGCCTCGGTCGCAGCGACCGCCTCGCCGCGAACGGTCACACCCGGTATCCACCTGAAGATCCCGCCGGGCCCGGTCACCCGGGCTCGGGCCGAGGCGACGACCTCCTCGGCGCCGGCGCTGACACTCACCTGTGTGCCCGCAGGCCCGACCCGACGTCCGCGGGCGACGGCGGAGCCGCTGTCGTCCCCTCGGGCGACGGCCCGGGCGGTCTCCCGAGCCGCGTCGACCACCTGGATCTGCGCCGCTCCCACCGACAGCAACCACACCAGCCCGATGGTCACGGCCACCAGGAGCGGGATGACCATCACCAGCTCCGCGGTCGCGGCGCCTCGCTCGTCCCGCTGCCCGCGGACCACGGCTCAGATCCCCAGCAGGCTGAGCACGTGCTGGAACAGCCTGTTGAGCAGGTCGTTGCCGAAGCCACCGGTGAGCAACTTGTAGAGCAGGCCGGCGAGCCCGGCACCTGCCGCCGTCCCGACGGCGTATTCGGCCGTCGTGATCCCCTTCTCGTCCTTCCGAAGATGTGTCTTGGCCATGGTTGGTCCTCTCTGGTCGATGGCCGTCGGTACGGCCGCTCACGACGACAATGACCCGCTCCACCGACATCCGCGACCGCCATGTCGCCGGCTGTGGACAACCCGATCCCGAACCCACCCTGTGGATGACAAACGGCCCGTTGATCAGGGAAAACAAGCGCGCCGAGACGCCACATACGTCGGTCGAGTCGGCATTCGGCTGCCAGCTCGACCGACGCGCGTGACGTCTCGGCCGACGGGGGTGACGTCTCGGCCGACGGGGGTGACGGCTCGGCCGGGTCAGATGCCGAGGTTGGAGAGGAGGCCGCCGACGACAGGGACGACGCCCAGCAGCAGGAAGGCGGGGAGGAGACAGATGCCGAGCGGGACTGCGGCCTTGACGCCCACCGCGCGAGCGCGGTCCTCGACCTCTGCCCGGGCATTTCTGGTCAGATCGTCGGCAAGGCGCTCGACCGTCGTGGCGACCGGGGCACCGGTCGCCTGAGCTCGGGCCAGTGCTCGGCCCAGCGGCGCCAGCGCGGGATCGTCCACCAGGGTGCGCCAGGTCTTCTCCGGATCAGCTCCCAGACGAAGCCGAGAGGCCGCCGGCAGGAGTCGGGCGGCTGCCGGCCCGGGCAGCGCTGCGGCGACGGCCACGAGCGCCTCGGCGGGCGCCGCGCCGGAGGAGAGCGCGGCGGAGAGAAGTCGGACCAAGGCAGGCAGCTCGGCCTTCGCGGCCTCCCGCTCGCGCCGGACCTCGGCGGGCTCGACCCGGCCGATGACCAGCCAGCAGAGGACACCCGCCGGAGCGGCGAGTACGGCACCCGCGGTGCCGCCGACGAACGAGTAGACGGCGCCGGCGGCGAGCAGCGCCAGCAACGGCCGCCAGCGCATCATCCAGCCGTCGGGGTCATCCCGGTCCGCAATGGCCGCGACCCTGCCGGGAAATGGTGAGGCCGGCGCCGGCAGCAACGCTGCCGCCAGCCCGAGCGCGACGGCCACGAGCCAGACGCTCATCTCGCCTCCACCCCACGCGCGATGCCCTCGATCCACCACAGCCCCAACCAGCCGAGCAGCAGTCCGAGACCGAGGCAGGCCAGACCCACCGGCGATCCGAAGAGGAACGCCAGCGGGTCGCCGCCAACGCCGCTGCCCATCGCCAGGGCAGCCACCGGCAGGCCTGCGATCAGGCGGGCGGTGGAACGCGCCGAGCCGAGCTCGCCGTCGACGACCCGCTGGGTGGCGGCTGCGGCCCGCAGGTCCAGCGCCACCCGGTCGAGTGCGTCCGCGAGACCGCTCCCGGTCTGGTGGGCGATCTGCCAGGCCGCGGCGACCACACGGAGCGATCCTGCCCCAGGCACCTCGGCGACCTGCCGCCACGCGGCGGGTACGTCGGAGCCCATCCGCTGCGCCTCCGCGACCGGCTCGATCACCGGCCACTCCGTGGCGAGCTGCGTCAGCGCGGGACCGGGCGGGTGCCCGGCGGCAAGCTCGGCGGCCATCTGCTCGCAGGCCTCGACGACGCGGTTGGCCGTACGCCCCGCCTCGATCCGCTCGCAGCGGCGCCGCCACAGGGCGACACCGCCAAAGGTGGCGATCCCGAGCAAGACAGCCGCGACGACCGCCTTGCCCGGGAAGACGATGGGGATCAGGGCGACCAGGAGGAACGACCACCGCGGCACCCGCCACTCAGGCGACCGTGGTCCAACCGCTGCTCGTGGGCGGAGCATCAGCGCGGCGGCGGCACCGGCCAGGCCGGCGACCACCCCGAGGCTCAGCCCGCTCACCGCTCCGCTCCCAGCAGCGCTTCGAGCCGGTCCGCGGCCGGTCCGGCGACCACGACGTCATCGGCGGCCACCGAGAAGGCGGTCTCCGTCCGGACCAGCCCATCGGCTCCGCGACACGGGACCGCGATCTCGGTCAGCACCCGGCGGCCGTCCCGTCGCCGCAGGTGCACGACCACGTCGACACCAGAGGCGAACTGGCTGTGCGCCGCCTCCCTGCCGAGACCGGCGGCGAGCGCCAGCGCCTCCACCCGAGCCGGCACATCGGCGGCGGAGTTGGCGTGCAGCGTGCCGCAGCCACCCTCGTGGCCGGTGTTCAACGCGGCGAGGAGATCGACGACCTCAGCGCCACGCACCTCCCCCACGACCAGCCGGTCCGGCCGCATCCTGAGGGCCTGGCGGACCAGCGTATGGAGCTCGACGGCGCCGGCGGCCTCGATGTTGGCCGGGCGCGCCTCGAGGCCGACCACATGCGGATGATCCGGACGCAGCTCGGAGGCGTCCTCCACCAGCACGAGCCGCTCCTCCGGGGGCACCAAGGACAACAGCGACGCCAGCAAGGTCGTCTTCCCGGTGCCGGTGCCTCCGGAGACGAGAAACGCCGACCGTGCCAGCACCAGCCGGCGCAGCAGATCAGCCACGCGGGGAACCACCATCCCCGAAGCCTCCAGCTCGGCGAGCGTGAACGCCCGCGCCGACGGCACCCGCAACGAGATCACCGTGCCCGGTCGCGCCAGCGGCGCCAGCACCGCATGGAACCGGCTGCCGTCGCCCAGCCTCAGGTCGACGTAGGGCGAGGCGTCGTCCAGGCGGCGGCCGGCCCCGGCAGCCAACCGCTGCGCCAGCCGTCGAACCGCATCGTCGTCAGGAAACGCGACCGGAGCGGGCTCCAGACCGGATCCGCGGTCGATGAAGACCTGATCGGGCCCGTTGACGAGGACGTCGGTCACCCCCGGCAACCGCAGCAGCGGCTCCAATGGCCCCGCGCCGACCACGTCGCGGCGCAGCATCTCGAAGACAGCCAGCACGGTCGCATCACCGACGATCCGCCCCTCCGCACGGAGAGCCTGCTGAACCCGGTGCGGGGTGAGCTCTCCCGGCGTACGCGCCAGGTGGTCGCGAACGAGGTCGACGACCTGGGGCGCGATGTCGACAGCGCCGATCATGCGACCATCACCCCGGCGCGGACCCGACAGCGCATCAGCACCTCGGCCGCGGCACGGGCCAGCGGCGCCCGCTTCGAGCGGATCGGCCCCAGGCCGAGGTCGATGGCCTCCGAGAGCCCGCGCTGGTCGGACATCGAGGCGATCACCGGGAGCCCGAGCGCACGCCCGACGGCCTCCGGCTCAGCCGCGCGGCCGCGGACGACGATCCGCACCCGATCCCGCTCGGGAAGGCGGGAGATCAGCCGAGCGGCGGACGCCGTGCCGGTGACGTTCGCCCGAACGATGACGAGGACGATGTCGCAGCCGGTCAGCAGCGCCTCAGCGGCGGCGTCGGACTCGCGTGGCAGGTCGACCACGACCAGGTCATGGCCGCGTCGGGCGGCGGCGAGCACCTCGCGCACCACCTCCGGCCGCGGTGGCACAACGTCGCCGCCCGGCCACCCCAGCAGGCCCAGCGACCCGACGTGCGGCACCGCCTCACGCAACGCCCGCGCACCCAGCCGCCCGGCAGTCTGCCCGAGATCGCCCCAGGTCACGCCGGGGATCTCGTCGAGGCCTAGCACCCGCCCGGCTCCAGGACCGAGCCGGTCGGCGTCGATCAGCAGCGTCGACCCACGGTCTGCTCCCAGGCTGGCCAGGGCCGCGGCGTACGTCGTCGCACCGGCTCCACCCGATCCGGCCAGGACGCCGACGACCGTGCCGTCGCCGCCCTCACCGTCGCTGACGTCGGCGAGCAGCCCGGCGACCACGGTCTCGGCAGCCGGCAACTCGAGCAACGTCTCGGCGCCGACCTCCAGCGCGGCCCGGAGCAGCGGTTCGCCGGTCGAGCCCCATCCCACGACGTACACCCCGTCTCTTCGGGGTGGACGCAGCGATGCCACCTCCGCCAGGAGGTCGGCGCCGACGAGGATCAGTGGCGGGCGTTGCCATCGACGCAGGGCGCCGACGGCGTCGGTGCACTCCTCGACGGTGACGCCGGAGGCGGCGGCCAGGCGAGCCGCCTCAGCGGCGAGCAACGAGTCCGAGGTGATGACAAGCGGTTCCGAGGTCATGGCAGCAGGATCCGCCGGGACACCGACAATTCCACCCGCAAATTCAGGACCTGTGGATAACCCCGTCCCGGACCCGCCCTGTGGATGGTGATCGGCCCGCCCAACGGCCGTCTACGATGTGCCCATGACACGCATCGCTGCGTTCTTCGACCTCGACAAGACGATCATCGCGAGGTCGAGCACGCTTGCGTTCTCCAAGCATTTCCAGGCCGGCGGCCTGATCACCCGCGCGGCCATGATCCGCTCGGCCTACACCCAGTTCGTCTACGTCGTCGGCGGTGCCGACCACGACCAGATGGAGAAGATGCGCAAGGCGCTCTCCGAGATGGTCACCGGCTGGGACGTGGCGACCGTCAAGGAGATCGTCGCCGACACCCTCCACAACGTGGTCGACCCGCTCGTCTACGAGGAGGCGGTGCAGCTCATCGAGCAGCACCACGCCCAGGGTCACGACGTCATCATCGTCTCCGCCTCCGGCACCGAGCTGGTCGAGCCGATCGGCACGATGCTCGGCGCCGACCACGTCGTCGCCACCCAGATGGAGATCGAGGACGGCCGCTACACCGGCGAGATCGCGCTCTACGCCTACCGCGAGGAGAAGGCCCGCGCGGTCCAGCAGCTGGCCGAGCGCTTCGGCTACGACCTCGAGCAGTCGTACGCCTACTCCGACTCCGTCACCGACCTCCCCATGCTGGAGGAGGTCGGCCACGCGTTCGCGGTCAATCCCGACAAGGACCTCCGTAAGGCTGCCAAGGAACGCGGCTGGGACATCCTGGTCTTCAACAAGCCGGTCGCGCTGCGCAGCCGCGTGCTCACCCCGTCCACGCCGACCCTGGCCGCGCTGGCCGTCGGGGGCGCCGTCGCGATCGCCGGCGGCGTCATCTGGGCGGGCACGAAGCGCCGTCGCCTCGGCGCCTGACCCAATTCTGCAGAAGCGGCATCATCCTCCTCATCCTGCAGAATTTCCAGCCTTGAATCTGGCCGCCGATCGGCGTAGAAACAGAGGTGTAACAAGACGTACACGAGTGAGAGGCACCCACGCGGCGATCCACCCATCTGATGGGGTGCTGTAGCCGGGGAGAAATCCCGACGCAGTGACCAGACCTTGCACGCTTGGTAACCAGAAACGCTCGTGTCAGCGGTGGCACCCGGTGTTCACAACCCACCGGGTGCCACCTGCTTTTGCCTCGTCTACTCGGCCGCGTCCAGGCGTAGCGGCGAAGCCTCGGCCCCGGCGGCGTACGCCTCGGCCGCGTAGAGAAGCCACGAGTGCGCCCCCGCCTGGCCACCCTCGCGGAAGCCGCGCAGGTTCGACTCGTAGGCGGCCCGCAGCGCCAGATGGCCGGCCTCGGGGACGACCAGCGACTTCTCATCCACGCCGCGCGCGACCAGGATGAGCCGCTCTGCGGCACGCGCGACCAGACCGTTGTGGGATGCGAACGGAGCAGCGGTCGCCAGATCGGCGTGCACGAACGCCGCCACGACCAGCGCCGGCGCGGACGTCGGGGCGAGCAGCAGATCGGAGAGACGCCGCAACCGCTCGGCCGACTCGGCCGAGCGCGGACGGCCCAGCTCCTCAGGGTCCAGCGACCCCGCCGCTGCCAGCGCGTGCAGCCGCGCGAACGCCTGCAACGGCGCGTGCTTCACCACCGGCACCAGCGAGAGCAGCTCGGTCGAGAGCCGTACCGCGTCCTGCGCGATCGCGTCCCCGCCCGAGTCGCGAACCTCACCCAAGGACGACGAGGACCCTTCCAGCACGGCAGAGGCGTGCGCACCGCGCAGCAGCGACTCGGCAGTGGTCTCCGGAGACGTACGCCGCAGCCCCCGGTCACGCAGCATCACGTCGATACCGTCACGAGCTGCGGCGAAGCCCGAGGCCACACCTTCGAGCGACACCAACCGGGCAAGCGGATCGTCCTTCACGCGTCAACCTTAAGCGCGCGTTACCCTGACCGAGATGACGGACCCAGCCAACCCCGATCCGGCACGCTCCTTCGGTGGCGTGGCGGACAGCTATGACCGCGGGCGCCCGTCCTACCCGGTGGATGCGGTGAAGTGGCTGGTCGGCGCGGAGCCGTGCTCGATCCTCGAGCTCGGGGCCGGCACCGGCAAGCTCACCGAGGTGCTGGTCGGCCTGGGCCACGACGTCTTCGCGACCGACCCGGACGACGCGATGCTCGACATCCTCTCCGGGAAGCTCCCGGACGTACGCGCCACCAGCGGCACCGCCGAGCAGATCCCGACCGGCGACAGCCTCTACGACGTGGTCGTCGTCGGCCAGGCGTTCCACTGGTTCGACCACGCCAAGGCGCTGGCGGAGATCGGGCGGGTGCTGCGTACGGACGGACGACTCGCCGTGGTCCAGAACGAGCGCGACGAGCGGATCCCCTGGGTGCGCAAGCTCGGCAAGCTGATCGGCAAGAAGACTGGACTGACAGAAGAGGGCGGCTTCGACCCGACCTCGATCCTCGACGACTCCGGGTTCTTCTCCGCGGTGGAGGCCCAGACGTTCCGGCACTGGCAGGTCGTCGACCGCCACTCGATCCAGGACCTGGTCCAGTCGCGCTCCAACATCGCCACCCTCGAGCCGGAGGCTCAGCAGCAGAAGCGGCGCGACGTGCTGGCCTTCTACGACGACTACGGCCGCGGCATGGACGGCATGCAGCTGCCCTACAACTGCCGCGCCTGGCGTGCGCAGGTGCTCCCGCACGCGCACGTCAAGCACACCGTCGAGCTCGTCGAGACGGACGAGGAGCAGGAGCCGAAGGTGCCGCTGGCCAAGCGCACCGACACCGCCGTACGCCTCCCCCGCGTCATCACCGACCCCGAGAACGGCGACGACGACCTGCTCATCGACTTCCGGTGAGCCCCGCGATCAAAGCACTGTTCGCGGACGCGTCGTGAGCGCGTCGCGCTCCGGGTCCATCAGGTCGAAGCTCTGGATGACCCAGAAGATCGTGAAGCAGACCAGCAGCGAGACCTCGGTCGCCAGCAGCCAGTACGTCCAGCCGGTCAGGCCCAGCACGATGCCGGCCGCCAGCAACACCACCATGGCCACGACCAGCGCCCAGTAGGTCTTGTCCAGCCGCGTACGCGCCTTGTCGGCCTCCCGCGCGATCTTCCGCACGCCCCAGTCGGTGTTGAGCACGACCGCCAGCGCGAACGGCGTGAAGGTGAAGATCGCCGCGAGCCCGTGGGCCTTCGCCGCGAAGCTCTCCTGGTCGATCAGCAGCCAGCCCACACCGACGACCCATGCCCCCGCGACGGAAACCAGCCCGATGGCGCCCCAGCGCGACGGCCAGGCCCCGGCAGCGGCGCGCTTGCGGAGCCCGAAGATCAGCACGACCACCCAGCCGATCGCCATCACCGCCAGATAGCTCCAGGCGTTGTTGACGATGGCGGCCTTGTCGATCTGCTGCCCGATCTCCGGCGTCGGCACGAAGCCGACCATCGGCGCCGAGAGCCCGGCGAGGTTGAGCGCGGTGTCCTCCGCGTCGGTATAGCCCCGCAGCACCACCAGACACACGCCCAGCGCGCACAGCACCGCGGTGAAGACCGGGCCCGCCGGGGTGTAGTAGTAGGACGAGATGGAGGTCTGCCACTCCCCGCTCGTGATCGTCTCGGCGCCCACCGAGATCGCGAGCCCCGCGAGCAGACAGCACAGAGCGAAACGGACATAGCGGTACGTCGTCACCTCGGTCGTCATAGCCCCGAACGTAGCGGGATCCGGCCACCCTCGGGGCCCTATTCAGCAGCGCGTCCGAGACCCGCGCCAATCGTTCACCGAGCAATGTCGAGGAACGCATAGCGTGACGAACACCACATCAGATACCGTAAATCGAGCCCGGATCCCCGCCGGTTTCGATAAATCCTCCGCCGCTCCTACGATGCGCGCGTGAAGATGACGATCAAGTGAAATCCTTCGCCCCGAGCCGATGATGTCTTGGGATGCGCCCACGGACGCGTTAGCGTCCGGACGAAGCCGCATATCTCTGCCGTAGCCCCACCACCATCACCGCTCGGGCGATGCCTCCTGCGGAAAAAGTGAGGTCGACATGTCCACCGTGACATTCCTCGAGGACGGCCCTTCCGTTCTCTCCCTGTACGAAGGTTTCTTCGCCGGTGGCGCCCGGATCCTGCACACCGCAGTCGTCCGCGCGCTCGACGCCACCACGCCTCAGCAGCACAGCGTGCTGAGCCTCAGCGACCGCGTGCAGCGCGAGTTCACCGCGCAGCGGATCTCCTCCGACAACTCCTACCGCCGCCTGACCTCGGCCGGCGTGCCGGTGCGGGCATTGAGACGTACGCCGACGGGCCCCATCACCACCAGCCAGCTCAAGCGCGTGGCGCAGTCGGTGGCGAAGGCCGACGTGGTGCTCTCCCTCAAGGAGCAGCCACTCACGGTGCTGGGCAGGGTGGGTACGTCCGGGACGCCGCTGATCACCTGCCTGCACCGCTCCGACCCGGAGCACCAGGGGGCCGGGGTGCAGGAGCTCATCGACCTCGACCGGGCCGGGCTGCTGACCGCGGCCGTGTGCTGCGCGGAGTCGACCCAGCGGGCGTACCACGAGGCGACCGGGATCCCGCTGGAGCGGCTGCCGGTCTTCCCCAACGGGGTCGACCTCTACAAGTTCCGCACCGACGCCGAGCTGCGGGCCGGCAAGCGGGCCGAGCTCGGCGTGGACGGCGACGCACCCGTGGTGATGATCGCGGCCCGCTTCGACGAGATGAAGAACATTCCGCTCTTCGTCCGGGCGGCGCGCCGGTTCGTGCAGGAGCACCCCGACGCCCACCTCGTCATGTGCGGCGCCGGGATGACCGCGGACAACCCGGCCTTCGCCCAGCTCATCACCGAGGAGCTCGGCGCGTGGCCGGCGCTGGAGACCAACCTGCACGCTCTCGGGATCCAGAGCCAGATGGCGCCGCTCTACAACGCCGCCGACCTGATCACGCTCACCTCGGCATTCGGCGAGGCCGCCCCGCTGTGCCTGCTCGAGGGGATGGCATGCGGCGCGGTCCCGGTGACCACGCCGGTCGGCGACGCTCCGGCGATGGTCGGCGACCTCCGTCTGGTCTCGAGCTTCGACCCGGCCGAGATGGCCGAGTCCTGGAAGGCCGCCTTCGCCCAGCGCGAGGAGCACTTCGAGCGGATCTTCCGCAACCGGCAGCGCCTCTCCGAACAGCGGCTCTTCGATGCGTACGCCCGGCTCATCAAGGACTCCGCCGACGCAGCCCTCATCCCGATGGCGGTTTGAGACGACCGCTGGTCGAGCCTCGTGAGCGGGGCTCGACCAGCGGTCGGGCGGATCAGTAGATGCTCACGCCGTAGGCGTTGACGGCCTCACGAACGGGCTGGAAGAAGGTCGTTCCGCCCGTGGAGCAGTTGCCGGAGCCACCCGAGGTGATGCCGAGGGCCTTGGTGCCGTCGTAGAGCGCACCGCCGGAGTCGCCCGGCTCGGCGCACACGTTGGTCTGGATCAGGCCGCTGACCCGGCCGGAGCCCTGGTAGCGGACGGTGACGTTGAGCGCCTGGACGGTGCCGGTGTGGACACCGGTGGTGGAGCCGTCTCGGGTGACCCGCTCACCGACGTACGCATCGGCGACCGAGAAGCCGCCGGGGTGCGAGAGCGAGGGGTTGTCGTAGCGAACCAGGGCGTAGTCGTTGCCCGGGAAACTCGAGGAGACCGTCGGGCCGATCAGGGTCGACTGGCCCGAGTTGGCGTACCAGGTCGGAACCTCGTCACCGCAGTGACCGGCGGTGATGAAGTAGTAGCTGCTGCCGCTCTGCACGTTGAACCCCAACGAGCAGCGGTAGCCGGAGCCGTAGATCGCATCGCCGGCGCCGAGCAGCGTGGTGAACTCGCCGGCGGTGCGCTTGATCGTGAGTGCCTCTGCGTCGGCGCCGGCGGCCTTGGTGACCTTGGCGAGCTCTGCCTTCGAGACGGTGGAGTCGGCGGTGACGACGACCTTGCCGGTCGCTGCGTCGGTGTACCAGGCGATGCCGGATACGGCTGACTTGTCGACGGCGGAGTGGACCGCTGCCAGCGCCTTCGGACTGAACTCCTTGTGATCTGGTGCGGCGACGGCCGGCGTGGTGGCAGCTGTGGCTGCCAGGCCAAGACCGGCGAAGACTGCGGCCAGACGGGTGCGGGACGTGGTGAACCTCATGTGTTCCTCCTACGAACGACCAGGCACCCGCGTGGTTGCAGGCGCCAGGAATGCCCGACCACCGCGATGTGCCCGAGCACGCCTTCTCGGGAGTATGTCGGCGGCTCGATCGGTCGGCTATGCGGAGGAAGAAAATTTCACCGCCAGGCGGAAATCATTACCAAATAGGGCGAAGTGGTCTGAACCACTTCGCCCCCATTCGAGCTGCGTATCAGTAGATGTTGACGTCGTAGGCGTTGAGGGCCTCGCGGACGGGCTGGAAGAAGGTGGTGCCGCCCGAGTCGCAGTCACCGGAGCCGCCCGAGGTGATCCCGAGGGCGGTTGAGCCCGCGTAGAGCGGGCCGCCGGAGTCACCCGACTCGGCGCAGATGTCGGTCTGGATCATGCCGCGGACGGTGCCGGAGCCGCGGTAGCGGACCGAGACGTCGAGCGCCTCGACCCGGCCGGAGTGCACGCCGGTGGACGAGCCGTCGCGGGTGACCCGCTGGCCGACGCGGGCGTCACCGACGGAGTAGCCGCCCTGGTGGGTCAGCGAGGTGTTGTCGTAGCGCACCAGCGCGTAGTCGTTGCCCGGGAAGCTCGACTTCACGGTCGGCCCGATCCGGGTGGTCCGACCGGAGTTGGTGTACCACGTCGCCACCTCTTCGGCGCAGTGGCCCGCGGTGAGGAAGTAGTGGGTGCCGCGGCTGCGTACGTTGAAGCCAACCGAGCATCGAACACCTGAGCCGTAGACGGCGTCGCCGGAGCCGATGAAGGGCTTGAACTCGCCCTTGGCGCGCTTGATCGTGATCGCGTCGGCATCGGCGCCGACCGTCTCGGTCAGCCTGCTCAGCGCGGACGCGGGGACGGTGGAGTCCGCGGTCACGACCACCTTGCCGGTGGCCTCGTCGGTGTACCAGGCGATACCGGACAGCGCGGACCTGTTGACCGCGGAGTCGACGGCGGCGTAGGCGGCCGCCAGCGCGTTGGCGCGGGCCCCCACCTCCGGTGGCGCGGCGACCGCCGGCGTGGCCGCGGCGCTAGCCGCCAGCCCTAGTCCGACCGCTGCTGCGAGCAGACGGTTACGTGACCTGGTGAACCTCATACGTTCCTCCACCGCGGATTGTGCCCGAACACGACCACAGTGAGTATGTCGTTGTAGGCACCTCATCGGCCAGTCGTTGGCAAAAAACTTTCGTAGTTCGACGAAATTTCGTACGCCGCGGGGCAAAGTGGCCCAAACCACCTCACCCCGCGGCGTACTCGTGCTTGATCAGTAACGCTCGGTCAAGAGCACTTGATCAGTAGATCGTGGCGCCGTACACGCTGAGCGCCTCGGTCACCGGCTGGAAGAAGGTGGTTCCGCCGGTGGAGCAGTTGCCGCTGCCGCCGGAGGTCAGACCCAGTGCGGTCGAACCGGAGTAGAGCGCGCCACCGGAGTCACCGGGCTCCGCGCACACGTTGGTCTGGATCAGGCCGCTGACGGTTCCCTCGGCGTAGCGGACGCTGGCGTTGACCGCCGTCACGGTGCCGGTGTGGACACCGGTCGTCGAGCCGTCGCGGGTGACGCTCTGGCCGACGCGAGCGGTGCCCGCGGTGAAGCCACCGGACTTCGAGATCGTCGAGTTGTAGCGGACGATGCCGTAGTCGTTGCCCGGGAAGCTCGAGCCCGCGGTCGAGCCGAGCAGCGTGGTGTTCGACGAGTTCGCGTACCAGGTCGAGACGGCGTTGGTGCAGTGGCCCGCGGTCAGGAAGTAGTCGGCGCCGCCGACCTTGACGTTGAAGCCGAGGGAGCAGCGGGAGCCGCCGCCGTAGATGGCGTCGCCGGGGCCGATGAGCGGGCTGAACTCGCCCTTGGTGTGCTTGACGGTCACGGCCTCGTCTCCCTGGCTCGTCTTCTCGGCGGCAGCCTCCTTGACCTCGGCGATCTCGGCCGCGGAGACGGTCTCGTCGACGGTGATGACGACCTTGTTGGTGGCCGGGTCGGTGTACCACGACGAGCCGACCGGAGCGGACTCGGCGACGGCCGACTTGACCGACGCGACCTCGGCCTTGCTGAACTCGGCATCCGCGGCGGCTGCCGGGACGGCGACGGCGGCGGAGGCCGCGAGACCCACACCCGCGGCAAGCGCGGCGATCGTGCGGGGACGGAAGGTGGTGCGTTGGAACCTCATACGTCTCCTCCTGGGGGAAAGGCCCATGTGTTGTGGGCTTCCGCACCCGAATCCACGGGTTTCGCGGCTTACCGGGGGCGGGTAACTGAGTTTCGTGTTCTTTCCCTTGCTCCGCATCACAATCGATTCCCCAAGAATTCGCATTGCAAAGACTCGTTCATCGAATTCCTGCAATGCAGCAACACGCGATTCCGCAGGGTTTGCGGCGCCCCGCCCACAGAAGAGGATTGGGTAAGCATTGCCAAGTTGTAGGTACCCGGGTCCTGGGCCGCGTACGGTGGGTATCCGTGTTCATCTCGCTGCTCGAGCGAGGATTCGGGCGGGAATTCGTCCGTCTTCCAAACCTTCGGCGTGGCGACTGCTGATAGATGGTAGACAAACCCCATGCCGTATCCGCCGCCCCCAGGCTCCCCCGGTTCGGGCGCGCCTGACGAGGAGCCGCAGAAGCAGCCTGCGCCTTTCGACTACAACGAGCGCCTGATCGGACTCTCCGACGACGGCGGCAACCGACCGGCGTTCAACGCCCGCAAGGAGCGCGCCGGCCAGGGCGGGCCGCTGCGCCAGATCCTGACCATCGCCGTCTCCCTCGGGCTCGTGGTCGTGTGCGGGGTGGTCGTCTATGCCCTCTTCACCCGCGGCGACGACGCGGCCACGACCGCCGGAGCACCGACCGCGAGCGACACGGCTTCGGCCGGCCAGACACCGAGCGAGTCGGCGAGCCAGGGTGGCGGAAGCTCCGACGTCGGCGGTGAGTCCAGCGGCAAGCCCGACTGGCCCGCGACCAGCTCCCCGGCCGACCCCAGCGACGGCGCCACCAGCTCGCGTTCGACCATCGGCCCCGAACACCTCTCCAAGGACGACGTCCCCCGCCCCTGGGAGTTCACCTACGGCGACGTCACCCTGAAGGCCCGCTACCTGAGCGGCAAGGACTACTCCGGCTGCAAGGCGACCCTGAAGCCCGCGATCCGCAACCTCGGCTGCGACTACGCCGCGCGGGTCTCCTACAAGGCTCAGCGGGGCAACCTGCGGATGACCCACTTCATCTACGACTTCAGCACCGTCGAGGCCGCAGGGAAGGCCGCCAAGAAGATCGAGCCGCGGCACGTGATCCCGCCCACGGAAGCCTCCCTGCCCGACTACACCCAGGGCTGGTTCAAGGTGAAGGACTACGGCAAGTACGTCGTCTACACCATGGTCACGGCCAGCGACGGCATCACCGTGGCCCAGGGCAAGGAGTACACCTCCTACGGCAACACCGACCTCGGCGCGGAGATCCTCTTCCGGATGTGAGCCCGGGTCAGGGGGTCGCCTGGTCCTCTGCTCCGGGCGAGGCTCCTACCGTGGGCGAAGGCTCCGTCGAGACGCCGCCACCCTCGTTGGGCTGCGCCGACGGCGAGGCGCTCGACCCGGTCGAGCTCGACGGCTCGGCGCTCGGCGTCTCCGTCGCGGCCGACTCCGACGGCTCGGTCGACTCCGAAGGTTCAGTGCTCGCACCCGCGGACTCCTCCGGAGTCGCGGTCGCGCCCGGCGACGGATCCTCGTTCCGCTTCTCGTCCCGCTTCTCGGAACCGCCGCCGGTCACCCGGGAGATCGTCGTGCTGCTGTCCCCACCACCCACGATCGAGCTGACGCTGCGCCCGGCCGCCAGCTCGAAGATCGTGATCGCGACGACCACGACCACGAACATCGCCAAGGAGAGCAGGGCGATCCGCTTCCAGGGCAGCGTCTTGAGGCGCTCCTGCCACGACGGCGTCGGCTCCGTGTCGCCACCCTCGGCCGCATCGGCCACCTCCGCCGCCTCGCCCACGGAGCCCGAAGTCGGCTCGGTCGCAGGCTCCGAGGTGGCCCGTACGCCGGCGAGCCCGGCCGACCGCCACCGGCCCAGGGCCTGGACGCTGGTCACCTTCTCGTGGCTCTTCGCGAGCCACTGGGAGTAGAGGTTGGTGCCGACCGTCGCCGCGACGCTGCCGAGCGCCGCCCCGACGAGGGTGCCGACGGCACCCAGCGTGGAGAGCAGCACCGCGGAGGTGACGGCAGCAAGGGCACCTGCGGTGGTCGCGAGCCAATCGATGCGGGCCGGTTTCGATTCGCGGGTATCGCTGGAGGGCGGGGTGTTGCTCATTAGGCCCAGGTTAACTCGCGAACCGATGCTACCGGCACCAACTTGACGCAGATCACCCCTGACTCAGGTCACGCTCCAGTGCCGCTGCGCTGGACATCAGGGTCGCGACGACGCTCGGCAGGGACTCCTTGTCGTAGCGGACGCTGGGCATGGAGATCGACATCCCGGCGACGATGTCGCCGCCGGCGCCACGGACGGGGACGCCGACGGCGACCACGCCCCGCTCGGAGCGACCGTCGTTGAAGGCGAAGCCGTTGCGGCGTACGCGCTCGAGCTCGGTACGCAGCGCGCCGATGTCCGGGCGGTCGGCCAGGTGGTCGGTGTACCTCTCCCGGGAGTAGATCGAGGCGACCTCGTCGTCGGAGATCTGGGCCAGGAGCAGGAGGCCGGCGGTGGTGCGGTGAGCGGGGAAGACCATGCCCTCGCGGGAGCCGACCTTGAGCGACTGCGGCGACTCGACCGAGGCGATGAACCGGCAGGTGTCACCGGTGCGTACAGCGACGTTGGCGGACTCGCCCAACAGGTCGACCAGGCGCTGCAGATGCGGCAGCGCGACCTGGCGGAGCCGGGATGCGGTCGAGCGAGAGTGGGCGGCCAGCTCCAGCACCGGTCCGGCTCGGTAGACCTTGTCCTCGTCCTGGACCGCGAAGTCGCGGTAGACCAGCATCGCCAGCAGCCGGTGGGCGGTGGAGCGGGCTACGTCGAGCCGAGCCGCTGCCTCCGAGACGGTCAGGCGGCCTTCGAGCTGGAGGATCGCCGCCAGCTTGAGTGCGTGGTCGACGCTGGTGATCGCATACGGGGGCCGGGTCTTGAGCGGCTTGTCCATCCCACCTCTTCCTGATCACACCAAACCAAGCATCTATCGCTCGCCTCCGCAGGAGATTGACCGAGCTGAGGAGGGGGCTGTGACAATGACCACGTCTTCGAGGCACTCCCGCCCCGACTCACCGACATGATCGTGAAAGGCTGAACGTGATGTCCGTCCTGATCGGCACCACCCCGACACGTACGTTCGACGACTCCCGTCGCTGGGTCGCGGAGGGCACGGCTCTGCTGACCGGCGCCGTCGACGGTCTGGACAGTCCCGCCTTCGACGCCGACTCGCAGCTGCCCGGCTGGACCCGCAAGCACCTGGTCGGCCACGTCGCCGCCAACGCCGATGCCCTCGGCAACCTGATCTCCTGGGCCGAGACGGGCGTGGAGAAGCGGATGTACGCCTCCACGGAGCAGCGCAACGCCGACATCGAGGAGGCAGCGACGCGACCGGCCGAGGAGCTTCGCTCGTGGTATCACCGCGGCGCCGCGGAGCTCGACGCGGCCATGGACCGGCTGACCCCCGAGCAGTGGGAGCACGAGGTGATCACCGCCCAGCTCGTCACCCGGAAGGCGAGCGACGTCCCGTGGATGCGGGCCCGTGAGGTCTTCGTCCACGCCGTAGACCTCGGCGTCGGAATCACCTTCGCCGATCTGCCCGACGACTTCCTGCTCGCCCTCGCCGACGAGATCCGTACGAAGCGGGGACTCGCTGACGACGACCTGCTCGGTGTCGAGGGCCCGCTTCCCGAGGTGGCTGCCTGGCTCGCCGGGCGACCGCACGACCTCGTGGACGCGCCGACGCTCGGATCGTGGCTCTGACCGTTCCTGGGATCAGCTCCAGCGGGCGAGCTTGTCCGGGTTCAGGACGATCCAGACGTCGGTGACCCGGCCGCCGGCGACCCGCAGGTTGGCGACGCCGCGGTGAGCGCCGTCCTCGACGAACGTGAACCCGAGGCCGTCGGCGGTGGCCTCGGTCCGGATCTCCCAGGTCGGCCGCTTCGTGAGTACGCCCAGCAGGAACCGCGCCACCTTCTCCGGCCCGGCGATCGGGTTGAGGGCCGCGCTGACCCTGCCACCGCCGTCGGAACGGAGCGTGATCGACGGGTCCAGCAGCGTCACCAGCCGGCCGAGGTCGCCGCCGGCCGTGGCCGCGACGAAGGCGCGTACGACGTCGTCGTGCTCCGGCAGCGGGGCGACGTCGTCACGCTGCTGGGCGACCCGGCGGCGTGCGGAGGCGGCGAGCTGCCGCACTGCGGCCGGCGAGCGGCCGACCACCCCGGCGATGTCGCCGAACGGTACGGCGAAGATGTCATGGAGCACGAACGCGACCCTCTCGGCCGGGGTCATCGCGTCGAGCACGACGAGCAGCGCGGTGCTCACCGTGTCGTCCAGGGTCGCTCGGTCGGCCGGATCCTCGGGGGCTGCCAGGAAACCCGGCCGGACCGGCTCGGGCAGCCAGGGGCCGACGTACCTCTCCCGGCGGCTGCGCGCCGACTTGAGTACGTCGAGGCAGACCCGGCTGGTCACACGGCTCAGCCAGCCGGAGGGGTTGTCGATCGCCGCCCGCTCGTCGTCGGAGAGGCGGTACCACCGCAGGTAGGTCTCCTGGACCGCGTCCTCGGCCTCCTCGACCGTGCCGAGCAGGCGGTAGGCGAGCGCGATCAGTCGGCGGCGCTCGATCATCACCTCGCCCAGGTCGTCCATGTCAGGCATCGTGGCATCTCCTCCGGGGTTCACCCAGTGTGACGAGCCAGACATCGCGATTGTGAGGTGGCGACCTCACATTCGCATCGGCCGCCTCGTCAACCTGGTGAGTGCCCGCGCAGTGGCGGGCCAGACCCGAAGGACCCAGATGCTCGCCAACGTCAACGTGACCAAGCTGTTCCCCGCCGCGTACAAGGCCCAGATGGCCGTCGAGGAGGCGGTCGAGGAGGCCATCACCGTCGCCGGCCTCGACCGGCTCACCGTCGACCTGGTCAAGCTCCGCGCCTCCCAGATCAACGGCTGCGCCTTCTGCCTGCGGATGCACACCCAGGACGCCATCAAGAACGGCGAGACGGCCGACCGTCTCGCCCTCGTCGCCGCCTGGTGGGAGTCGCAGTACTTCACCCCCGAGGAGCAGGCCGCCCTCACCATCGCCGAGCAGATCACCCGCATCGGCGACCTGCACACCTCCCCCGCCCCCAAGGTGGACGTCGAGAGCATCCTCGACGCGAAGCAGATCGCCGCCCTCACCTGGGTCGCGATCTCCATCAACGCCTGGAACCGCATCGCGATCTCCAGCCACTACCCGGTCGCTCCGTGATCAGGACGGCGTGAACGAGGTAGTCCGGGACGTTTCTGCCTATTACCTGCGGGTAGAGGGGCGGAAACGTCCCGGACTACTTCCGGCCGCTACCGATGCTGTCCCGGCCGATAGGTGTTTGGGGGGCGTACGAGAGAATCGTGGAACCGCGTGGGAACGTTTCTCCTACGTGAATCTTTACTCGGCCAGGGGGTCCGATGACTACGCCGACACCACCACCGCCGCCGGACGGATACGGCGCGATGCCTCCTGCGCCGAACCTCCAGCCTGGGACACCGGCCCCCTGGCCGCCGAACGAAAATTCGTTCGGCCCCGGAGGGCCACCGCCGGAGAAGCCGCACAACCCGTGGCCCATCGTCATCGGGCTCGGTGCGATCGCGGTGGTACTGGTGATCGGCGTGATCATCACTGCCGCTCTCGTCGTTCTCCGCGGCGAGGAGGACCCTACGGCCAAGCCCGGGCCGCTGACGGTGACGGCCACGCCGAGCACGTCGGCGACCGCTCCTGCCCCGGGCGGACTGGCCGCGGATCTGTTCGAGGGTGACTGGAGGTTCAAGCTCGGCGACGTGAGCATGAACGCGACGTACGTGGCTTCCCAGGACTATCCGGACTGCGGGCCGATCGCGTCGGCCGCCCTGGAGAAGAAGGGCTGCGGGTATGCCGCGATGGGGATCCACGACGCCGAGGGCGGCAAGCTGCGGATGCTCCGGGTGATCTACGTCTTCGACAGCGAGGCGGAGGCGACGGCGGCCGCGGAGTCGGTCAAGGAGACCGACTTCGACCTACCCACCGGCAGCCTCATCGCGGACGACGTGATCGGGAAGTGGGTCGCCAAGGACTCCTCCAAGGCGGTCGTCGTCGGCTTCGTGACCGCGCAGAAGGGCGTACCGGAAGCGACTGTCGACGACTACCTCCACTACGGCACCGCCGACATCGCGGGCGCCCTGATCTTCATGGACCTGTAGGCGCCGGAGTTCACCCGAGGTTTCCGAGTATTCGAAAGCGTTTGGTTCGGCGCACACGGCGGACTCATACCGTCGGTAGGCGTGTCCCCCACTGCCTCGGACGGTCTCGCCAAGCTCGACCACCGATGGCGGGCCATCGTGCCCGCGGTCGCGCTGTGCGGCGTCATCGCCGTCGCCATGAGCTTCCTGGTCCCGACGACCGCCTCCGCCGGCCCGACCGTCAAGGTGGCCCAGGCCGGACCGGTACAGCCCGGCTTCCAGCGCTTCGCCTGGCTCAACGCCTGGGCCGACCACCACACCGCGCCCGGAGGTGCTGCTGCCGGCCGGCTCGACGGCGTGCCGCGGATGCGGATCGTGGTGGGTCACCTGCGGCGTACGGTCATCGACTTCGGCGTGCTCGCCGAGGTGGAGGCGCCGCAACGGGAGGCCTTCGAGTCGTTCGGCCGTGAGTTCGGCCTCGTCTCCACGCCCGATGCCACCGACGACGCGGTCTTCTACCGGCGCTCGGTGTTCCGGCTGGTCAGCAAAGACACGGTCACCATGTACTACCGCCACGGCGCCCGGGTCAGCGCTCCGGTGGTCGTGCTGGAGGAGCGTTCCTCGGGACAGCGCGTCGGGGTCCTGCCCGTGCACTTCCCGGCGAGCCTCCCGTCCGCCCCGAGGCAGAAGAAGTGGCGCGACCTGAACGCCCGGATCGTCAAGGACGTGGTCGCGCGGGCCGAGGTGCCGATGGTCGTCGCCGGTGACTTCAACCAGCGCAACGACATCCTGTGCGACCTGACCTCACCCGGGACCGGTCTGGTGAGTCCGCTCGCGAAGCATGAGAAGTGCGCCACCGCGCGCCGGGCGCCGATCGACCAGGCCTTCCTCAGCCCGTCGCTGCGGCCCGGCCGCTACCAGGTCTACTCCGGCCCCTCGGCCCGTCGGGCCACCGACCACGGCGCGTTCTACCAGGTCAGGCTGCGACTCTCCGACATCGCCTGAGCCCTCAGAAGTACGTCCGGACCAGGTCGGTCACGGTGTAGTCGAGATCGACGACCGGGATCAGCCGCCACTTGTCGAACGCCGTGCACGGGTGCGAGATCCCGAAGCTGACCATGTCGCCCGGCCGCAGCCCGGCGTCGGTGCGCAGGAAGGCGTGCTGGTCGGCCAGCTTCTCGACGGTGCCCTCGAGCGGCTCCGCGCCACCGAAGCCGTTGCGTCGCACCGCGAGCGGGACGGGCAGGCCGTGGTCGAAGGGCGCGTCCCGCCTGCCCATGCCGACGATGACCAGCCCCTCTTCGGGGGCCGAGATCACCTGTGCCCAGACCTCGATGGCCGGGTCCAGGGTGCCCTCGATACGGCCGTAGGGCGTCTCGCCGGCGTAGAGACCGTGGTCGTGGGTGACGTACGCACCGCTGCGCAGGACCTTGCGAGGCGTCATCCCGTCCGGCCAGCCCGTGGACCAACGCTCGGCGAGGACGTCGAAGAAGGCGCTGCCACCTGCGGAGACGATGGCGTCGGCAGCGATCAGGCCCAACGTGTAGAGGCTCGAGGCGAGCTCCTTGAGACGGTCGAAGTAATCGCCGACCGCCTCTGCCGTCCGCAGCCCGCCCTCGTAGCCGGCCACCCCTGCCAGGAGTACGCCCGGCGTGGAGTCGACCACCCGCGCGAGCTCGACAGCCTCCTTGACGGAACGACAGCCGGTCCGTCCGCCCGGGAAGCCCAGGTCGATCAGCACGGCCATCGGTCGGTCCTCGACGCCGACCAGGGCTGACGCCTCGGCCGCCGCTTCGACACCCTCGACCGAGTCGACCCAGTGCAGGTGGAGGAACTCCGGGTCGGCCGCACGCTCGGAGGCCACCCAGCTCAGCGCGCTGTGGTCGAGGATCTCGTTGGCGACGAGGACTCTGCGCACGCCGGCATGGCGGGCGACCAGGGCCTGGCTGGGCGAGGCGACGGTGATCGCCCACGCGCCGGCGTCGAGCTGTCGCTGGTAGAGCGACGGCGCCATCGTGGTCTTGCCGTGCGGGGCGAGCAGCAGGCCGTGCTCCTCGGCGAAGCCCGCGAGGGTCGCGATGTTGTGCTCCAGCGCGCTCTTCTTGAGCACCATCACCGGCCAGGTGAACGAGCCGTCGAAGAGGTTGCGGCCGGAGGCTGCGTACGTGGTGAGATCGACGGCTTCTCCCGGCTCCCAGAAGCCCTTGTCCGCCCAGGTCACTTGATCATCCATCGGGACAGAACCTACCGAGGGCCCAGTTGCGAGACACCGGGTTTTCGAGAAACTGTGGAAATCCCTAGGGAGGTATCGGCGTCGCTTATCGTGACGCCATGGCCAACCGTGCAGCTCAGAGGGCGATGACACGCCAGCTCCTGCTGGACGCGGCGATGGACCGGTTCGTCGCGAGCGGCTACGCGGCCACGACGATCGATGAGATCGCCTCGGCGGCCAGCACCACCCGGGTGACGTTCTATGCCTACTTCCCCTCGAAGTCCGACGTCATCAAGGCCTTGATCGCCGAACGCCTCGAGGACGAGCTGGTCCAGCTCCGCTCCCCACAGGGCAGCTCGCTCGGCGGCCTGGCCGACGCGGTGGCGGCCGGCACCCGCGAGCAGCTCGGTGCCTGGATCCGACAGGCCGTGGCTCGATGGCCGGCGGTGCGTCCGATCGTCACGATCGCCCGGGCCGCCCAGGCCGTCGATCCCGATCTCACCCGCATCGTCGACGCCTGGACGGACGAGACGATCGAGGACGTCAGCGTGGGCCTGGACAAGGCGGACCGGTTCGACGCCGATAGCCGGCGCCTGCGCGGCGCACTGGCGGTCGGCCAGCTCGACTATCTGTTCCAGCGCTGGGCGGACGGGTTGTGGGGTGTCGAGCACGACCGCATGTGCGAGCTGGTCACCGAGAGCTGGTTCCAGCTGCTGGGCGAGTGATCCAGCAGGTCACAGGAAGGTCTGGCCCTCGCCCCGGTAGGTCGGCGCGACGGTGATGATCGAGTCGCCGTCGATCAGCTGGAGCGTGTCGAGCCGCTCGCAGACCTCGCCCGCCTTCGCGTGCCGGAACCAGACCTTGTCACCGATCGCGAGCTCGTCGGCGGCATGCCCACGCAACGGTGTCTGGACCTCCCCGGCGCCTTCGGTGCCGACGTACTCCAGGCCGAAGGGGTAGGTCGGGCTGGGGACGCGGTCGAGTCCGGGCGGGCCCGAGGCGATCCAGCCGCCACCGGCGACGGTGACGATGCCGGGCGCGGGGCGGCGGACCACGCTCAGCCCGAAGTAGGCCGCGGGGTGGGGCGTGAAGCCGTCGTAGCGGTCGAAGAGGGTCGGCCCGTAGAGCCCGGAACCGGCCGCGATCTCGGTCACCGAGGGGTCGGCGTGGGTGGACTCGATCGAGCCCGTGCCGCCGCCGTTGACGAACTCGAGGTCGGTCAGGGAGCGTACGGCGGCGACGATCTTCCCGCGGCGCTCGGTGATCTCGGCGATGGAGGCCTTCTTCATCCTCCTGATGACGGCCGGGGGCGGGTTGCCGCCGAGCGGACGGTCGACGGTGCCGGCGACCTGGCCCTCGTAGGCCATCAGCCCGACCAGCTGGAAGTCGGGGTCGTCGGCGACGATCCGGGCAAGCGCGACGGCGTCCTCGGGGGTGCGGACCGGGGAGCGGCGGGCGCCGAGCCAGATGCGGCGCGCAATGACCAGCGCGGCGTCGAGGTCGATGGCCACGCGTACGGGGGCGGCCGGGGTGCCGATCGCGGCCTTGACCAGCGACAACCCCTCGGCGCTGTCGACCATCAGGGTGACCCGGGCGAGCTTCTCCTCGTCGTTCGCGAGCGCGGCGAGCGCGGCCCGGTCGGCGGTCGGGTAGCCGACCACGACGTCGTAGTGCGACTCGGCCAGCCACAGCGCCTCGAACAGCGTGAAGGCCAGGATCCCCTCGTATCCCTCGCGGGCGAGCACTCGGTCGATCAGCGCCCGGCAGCGTACGGACTTGCTGGCCACTCGGATCGGGGTGCCGGCGGCGCGGCGCACGAGATCGTCGGCGTTGGCGTCGAACGCCGCGAGGTCCACCGCCCCGACGGGTCCGTCGAGACGGGCGGTCGCCCGGTCGAGCCGTTCGTGCTGCTGGGCGGAGAGATGGTGGGAAGTCGTGACCACGACGCAAGTGTCTATGCCCAGCGCGGCACTCGCGTCAACGGGAGGTGACCAACTGTGCCAACGCGCGGGCCGATCGATGTGGGCGCAGCCGTTGACCGAACGCCTCCGAGGCGACACCCTTTCCCGCGTGAGCGAGCGCCAGCGAGTGAACCAGACAACCAACACGCCACCGCGTCCGTATGCTTGCGCTTGCGCTACGGAGGTGGTGGCGTGAGTGAGTGGCAGAACTGGTCAGGCAACCAGCATGCGGGCGCGGTCGAGGTGGTAGTGCCTCGCGACGAGGCAGAGCTCTCGGCGGTCGTCGTGGCCGCAGCGGAGGCCGGGCGGAGGATCAAGCCGATCGGCGCGGGGCACTCGTTCACCGCGATCGGGTCGCCGGTCGATGTCCAGGTCAGCCTGGATCGTCTCGCAGGGATCGTTCGAGCGGACTCGACGACCGGCCTGGTGACGGTACGCGGCGGCACTCGCCTCAAGGTCCTCAACCGCGCGCTCGAGGCGCTCGGCCTGTCGATGACCAACCTCGGTGACATCGAGGAGCAGTCGATCTCCGGGGCGATCTCGACCGGCACCCACGGCACGGGAGCGCGTTTCGGCGGCCTGGCGACCCAGGTACGCGGCCTGCGGCTGCTCCTCGCCGACGGCTCGGTGATCGCCTGCTCGGCTGAAGAGAATCCCGAGGTCTTCGACCTCGCCCGCGTGGGGCTCGGCGCGCTCGGGATCATCGTCGAGGTCACCCTGCAGACCGAGCCTCTGTTCGCCCTGAACGCTCGCGAGGGCAACGGCGAGCTCGCCGAGGTGATGGCATCGTTCGACGAGCACGCCTCCGGTACGGACCACTTCGAGTTCTACTGGTTCCCGCACACGAGCCGGGTCCTGACCAAGCACAACACCCGGCTGCCGCTGCCGGAGACGCCGCTGGCGCCGGTGGGCCGGCTCCGGGGCTGGTTCGACGACGAGCTCCTCTCCAACCAGGCCTTCGGCGCGACCGTCGGCCTTGGCCTTCGGGTCCCTGGCCTGGTGAAGCCGCTGGCCCGCTTCGCCGCCTCCGCCCTCTCGCCACGGGAGTTCACGGACATCTCCTACCGCGTCTTCACCTCGCAGCGGAAGGTGCGCTTCGTGGAGAGCGAGTACGCCGTCCCGCGTGCCGTCGGCATGGAGGTCCTCGCCGAGCTGGAGCGCGCGGTCGAGGCCTCGTCGTGGAACATCTCCTTCCCGGTCGAGGTCCGGGTGGCCGGCGCCGACGACATCCCGCTGTCCACCGGGTTCGAGCGCGAGAACGTCTACATCGCCATCCACACGGCGCCGTCCTCGCCATGGCGCGAGGAGTACTTCGCGACCTTCGAGCGCATCGCCGGCGAGGCCGGCGGCCGTCCGCACTGGGGCAAGATGCACACGCTCACCGCCACTGACCTGGGCGAACGCTATCCGCGGTTCGGCGACTTCGTCGCGCTGCGCGACAAGCTCGACCCGTCCCGCACATTCGGCAACCCCCACCTCGAGCAAATCCTCGGCTCTTAACCTGCACTTCTCCCTGGGGTCACCGGCGACCCTTAGCGTGACCCGATGCCGCAGCCTCCCCGACCGCCGCGCATCGCTGAGATCCACGGACTACGGGGGCTGGCACTGGCGCTCGTGGTGGTCTTCCACCTCTTCGGCAACGGCCGGGTTTCCGGGGGCGTCGACGTCTTCCTGGCGCTGACCGGATTCCTGGTGACAAGGTCGCTCGTCCGCCGGGTCGCGTCGTCCGAGCTGCGGCTGGCCGACCACTACGGGCGTACGTTCCAGCGGCTCTCGGCTCCCACTCTGGTCGTGCTCGCCGGGACGGCGGTGCTGATGGTGACGGTCATGCCGCGGTCGATATGGAGCTCGACGTTGCGAGAGATCGCTGCATCGGCGGCGTACGTCCTGAACTGGGAGATGATCCGGTCGCAGCTCGCCTACGGGGCCGCCGGGCCGAGCGCGAGCCCGCTGCAGCACTTCTGGTCGCTGGCGGTGCAGGGACAGTTCCTGCTGGTCTGGCCGGTGGTGGTGCTGGTGATCTGGCGGGTGGCGCGGGCGCGGCTGCGGCTCGTGCTGGCGCTCGTCGTGGCGGTGGCGACTGTGGCCTCGTTCGTGTTCGCGTGGCGGCTCGGGATCGCCGACCAGCAGGTGGCCTACTTCCACACCGGCGCCCGCTTCTGGGAGCTCGGCGCGGGCGCGCTGCTCGCGCTCGGACTCGACCGTCTCCGTCCGCCGGGGGCCGTGCGCCCGGTGCTCGCCTGGGTCGGGCTGCTGCTCGTCGCGAGCTCGGGGTTCGTGCTCGACGGTGCCGCGCTCTTCCCCGGACCGTGGGCGCTGTGGCCGGTCGGCGGGGCGCTGCTGGTCGTGGTCGGGTCGGGGTCGACGGCCCGTTGGGGGCCGCAGCGGCTCCTCGCGGTGAGGCCGCTGCGGTTCGTCGCGGACATCTCCTTCCCGCTCTATCTGTGGCACTGGCCGCTGCTGGTGGCGTGGCTGAGCTGGACGTACGCCACCCGGACCACGCTCCTCGCCGCGGTGGTCGTGCTCTCGGCGTCGGTGGTCCTGGCCTGGCTCACCCACCGGTTCGTCGAGGTGCCGATCACCCGCTTCGGGCCGTCTTTCGCGGGCCTGGGACGGCTCGTGACCATTCCGATCGTGCTCGCGCTGGTCGCGGGCACGACGATGGCCGGCGCCACCGCGGTCGAGCGTCAGGACGCCGCGGCGAGGGCGGCCGCCGTCGCCGCGGCGGAGAAGTACGCCGGCTGCATCGGCGCCGCCGCCATGGACCCCGCGACCGACGGCTGCGAGGGCCCGGACCGGCTGCTCGACGGCAGTCTCGGCTACCAGGCGCCCGACGGGTCGGGCTGCTGGTCCAACAAGGAGCGGCCGGTGCGGTTCGAGGTGTGCACGCTCGGGCCCGCTCGCGGCTACACCCGGCGGCTGCTCGCGATCGGCGACTCGCACAACCACCAGCTCGTACCCGCCTACCGCGAGATCGCGGAGCGGCGCGGGTGGCGCATCGACGTGGCCAGCCGGGCCGGCTGCCACTGGAACGCGCGCGATCGCGTCGGCACTCCCCGGACGACCGTCGAGCTGTGCCGACAGTGGAAGTCGCGGCTCGCGACCTATCTCTTTGAGGAGCGGGGGATCGATGCGTACGTCGTCATCCACTCCAGCCAGGTCTCGGTCGAGGCCGTCGGTGACGAGACGCCCGGCGAGGCGCTCAGTCGTGGTCTCGCGGAGGCATGGGCGAGCCGACCGGACCCGTCGGTGCCGGTCATCGCGATCCGGGACAGCCCGATCTTCGAGGGCAGCACCACCCGGTTCGCCCGCGTGGTCCAGCCGTGCATCGATGACGCCGGCCTCGCGGCGGGGTCGACCTGTGCGCGCGACCGGGAACGGGTCGTACGCGACGACGGCAGCGCCGGCGCGGTTCGCCTGACCCCGAACGCGCATCGTGTCGACCTCACCGACTACTTCTGCGAGGCCGACACCTGCTCCCCCGTCGTCGGCAACCTGCAGGTCTACCAGGACGGCTTCCACATCTCGCCGCTCTACGCCGCCTCCCTCGCGCCCTACCTTGGCGACCGGATCGCGACGATCCTGCGCTGATCGCGGGAGCTAGGCGACGGCGGCCGGCTCCGGCTCGTCCTCGCGCGGGAAGTGGGCCTGCTTGAAACGTACGGCCATCCTGGTCGACGGCCCCATGGCGGCGGCAGCGGCGACGACGATGGCGCCGATCACGAGCCAACCGGCGCCGCTGTAGAAGTCGGGGTGCCAGCCCATGGCGAGGAAGGTGAACAGGGCCGGGGCCCACGCGCCGCCGAGCTGGCGGCCGATGCCGGCGACGCCTTCGTACTCACCCCGCCGTTCGGGGTCCATGAGCTCGGCCTGGAAGGCCCACGAGGCGGACCCGATGGCCAGCTCCGCGCCGGTCACGGCGACGTGGCCGAGCCAGACCAGGAAGATGGTGAGGAACCCGCGGGTGTCGTGGGTGACCAGCGTGATCGCGCACGCGGCGACGAAGAACGCGCTGCTCCACCACACCCGGCGCAACGCGTCGCGTACGTTGCGAACGCCCTTGGACGTGTAGGCCGGGAGGACGATGCACAGCACCGTGTTGGTCGCGAAGAGCCAGGCCAGCAGCCAGCGCGGTGAGTCGGTGTATTCGACCAGCCACAGCGGGATCACCGTGTGCAGCAGCACCTGGTTGGACCACAGCGTGCCGGTGAAGGTGGTCACCAGGAGCCAGCCGACGTTGCGCAGCGCGCCCGGGCCGGGCAGCTTCTCGGTGACCACGCCGGCCGCGCGGCGCTCGTCGTGCGGCGCCCTCGGCAGCCGGGTGATCCAGACGGAGTTGGCGATCCCGATGGCCAGCGCGAAGAACGGCACGCCCCACTTGAGGACCGTGTCGGTGTCGAGCGCGAGCGCGATGCCGGCGATCAGGGCGCCGATGGTGAAGCCGAGATTGAGGCTGGAGTACATGAACGCCTGGGTCGCGACCCGCTCCTTGTCGGGCAGCACATCGAGGACGTACGCATTCCGGCCGGCGCCGCCCGCGTTGTTGACCACCTCGAAGACGACGATGACCGCCAGGTAGGCCCAGAAGCCGTGGATGAACGGCATCGTCGCGAACATCAGTGCGCTGATCAGCGCGCTGATCGCCCAGATCCGCTTCGGGCCGATGAAGTCGGCCAGCCGGCCCATCGGGTAGGCGGTGAGGAACGACGCGATCCCCGCCACCGTCAGGCCGACGCCGATCTGCGCCGGGCTCAGGCCGACGAACGCGACGAGGTAGAACGCGGCCGCGGTGTTGAACGTCCCGTCCCCCGCCGCGAAGAGCAGCGACTGCGTCGCCAACCGCCGCGACAACGGTGTCGGCGGGATGAGGTTGCTGATGAAACCGGGCACGGGCACCGGCCAATTCCACCACCGCGACCGGGTGATTGCCGACTGGTTTTCTGCCGAGACGTCACCCCCGTCGGCCGAGGCGTCAGGCGCGTCGGCCGAGGTGGCATCAGCGTGCCGGGTCGGCCGACGGGAGTGACGTCTCGACCTGCGTACGTGACTTCTCGGCCGACGTCGGTGACGCCTCGGCTCAGGTGAGGTGGCGGGAGGCGAGGGCTTCGACGGCGTCGCGGGCGGTGGCGGCGATGGCGAGATCGACGTCGTTCTGGATCCGGGCGGTGCGGTCGGAGTCGGTGAGTACGGCGATGGCGACGCGGCCGGCGGGGTGGGTGACCACGGCGATCTCGTGGCGCAGGGTGAGGAACCCGCCGGTCTTACCGGCGAGCTGGATGTCGTCGGCGAGCAGGTCGGCGGCGATCCGATGGGTGAAGACCTGCTTTCCCATCAGCTGACGCACCAATTCGGTCGCCTCGGGCTTGGCGACCTCGTCGCGCCAGACGCGCTCGAGCAGGTCGACGCAGGCGCGCGGCGAGCCGATCGTGGCGCGTCCGACGTCGAGCGAGTCGATGACGTGCCGGCCACCCGGCCGGCGGCCCTCGACCGCGAGCTGGGTGGCGAGGGCGAAGTCGTGGCCGGCGACGCGGGTGGCGTAGTCGTACATCGGCTGCATCCGGTGCCGCACCCGCAGCCCCTCCACGCCCCACTCGGCGAGCTGCTCGTCGACCTCGCGCGGCGAGACCTTGTCGAAGAGCGCGTCGGCGGCGGCGTTGTCGCTGAGGCCGAGCATCATCAGCATCAGGTCGGCGACCGAGCAGGTCACGTCGTGGGCGAACGCCGAGATGCCGTACGGCCCGTAGCTCCGCTCCGCCGCGGTCAGCGTCACCATCTCGCCCCCGTCGAGCTCGCCGCGGGCGATCCGGTCCGCCACCACCAGCGCCAGCGGCACCTTCGCCACCGACGCCAGCGGCATCGACCGGTCGACGCCGACCCCGACCTCGTGGCCGGTGTCGATGTCGCGGGCGAGGAACGCGACCCGGACCTGGAGCTCCCGGAAGCGCTCGGCGGTCACCTCGGCGAGGTCGATCAGGCGCCGGTCGCTGCCGACGAGCGGGCTCATTCGCGTCCTTTCTCAGGTGCACCGACGCACGCGCCGAGCAGCGCGAGCGCCTGCTCCCGCACGGGGCCGGTCGCCAGCGGTCCGGGCGGTGGTGGCTGCTCGACCAGGCGATGGCCGCGCGCCACCTGGTCAACGAAGCGCGACCAGCTCAGTCCGTACGTCACCGCCTCGTGCCGTGCGCAGATCAGGCTCGCGCGCCCCGCCATGGTCTCGGCCACCGCGAGCTGATGCGGGGCTCGGCGCAGGGTCGCCGGTCCCATGCCGGCACTGTCCGCGAGCCGTCGCAGCCGACCGGCGGGATCGTCCAGGTCTCGCGGGAGGGCCAGCACCTGCGTACGTTCCCCGCCTCGGCGGGGTCGCAGCGAGCTCAGCGACACCGGCCCTTCGGTGGTCCCGGGAGCGGTGGCCGCGCCCAGCTGGGTGAGCCAGGTGGCCGCGTCGGGGTCGCACGCCTCGACCGTCCAGGCGGCCGACTCCGGCGTCTCGTCGTGGTCGCCGTCGCTCGCGAGGCGTACGTCGACGCCTTCGGCCTCCAGCAGCGCGACCAGCCGCGCGAGCGGCGCGGGATCGCAGCCGGACGGCACCGCGACCACGAAGCTCTCCCGGTCGTGCCGGCGGATGCTCCGAAGCAGATGGTCGGCCTGGTCGAGCAGGTGCCTGGCGCGTGGCAGCAGCGCCGTGCCGGCCGGGGTGAGCGCGATCTGGCGGCGGGTGCGGTCGAGCAGCTCCACCCCGAGCTCCCGCTCCAGAGCACGCAGGCGACGGCTGAGGAGCGGCTGGTCGACGCCGAGCTCGAGAGCCGCCTCGGAGACGCTCATCTCGTCCGCGACGGCGGCGAAGCCGCGCAGGTGAAGCAGTAGGTCCACGCGTACAGGATGGCTGATCGGCCCCACCTCGTCCCATGTCGGCGATGCATATGTCCATGCCGGATCGTCCTTGGACGCCGTCGCCGCGGCGGCCTCACGATGCTCGGCATGACCACACCGATCCTCAGCCGCCGCGCCATCCTGGGCGGAGCCGCCACCGCGGTCGCCGTCGCCGCGACCGGAGTCAGCAGCCCCGCGGCGTACGCCATCGACAGCCCCTCGATCGCCGCACTCGAGCAGAAGCACCAGCGTCACCTCGGCGTCTGGGCCAAGAACATGCGGACCGGCCGCGTCATCGAGCACCGTGCCGACGAGCGCTTCCCGATGCTGTCGACCTTCAAGACCCTGCTCGCCGCGGCGATCCTGCGCGATCATCCCGCGCGTACGCTCCAGCAGCGTCTGACCTGGGAGGCGGCCGACGTCGTCGTCAACTCACCGGTCACCTCGCTCACGACGCGCAACGGCCTGACCGTCGCGCAGCTCGCCGAGGCGACGATGACGCGCTCCGACAACACCGCCGCCAACGAGCTGCTCCACCTCATCGGCGGCCCCTCCGGCATCACGCGCTTCGCCCGGTCCCTCGGCGACACCGTGACCCGGCTGGACCGCTGGGAGCCCGACCTCAACAGCGCGATCCCGGGCGATCCGCGCGACACCACCTCGCCCCGTGCGATCGCGCAGACCTACACCAAGCTGGTGCTCGGCGACGCCCTCGACCGCGCCGATCGGGACCAGCTGCTCACCTGGATGCTGGCCAACCAGTCGACCGTCACGAGGTTCGGCGCCGGGGTTCCTGCCGGCTGGCGGCTCGCCGACAAGACCGGCGGTGGTGACTACGCGTCGCGGAACGACGTCGGCGTCACCTGGACCCCCGACGGCGCCCCGATCGTCATCGCTGCCCTCACCCGCTCCGACGACCCCACCGCCACCCCGCTCGACGTCCCGCTCGCCGACATCGCGGCGACGGTGTGTGGGGAGCTCGGCTGAGTTGGTTGGGATACCCGGTTAACCGGTGAAACCTGCACTTCTCTGGCGTTGCATTGCCAGAGAAGTGCAGGAATACCCTGTTAACCGGGTATTCCTGGGGCTGGTGTGACTAAGCCCCGTACACCGCCTCCGGCACAGGCGCCTGCGCGAGGAGCTTGCGAAGTGCAGGACCGACGTCGGCGGCGTCCCAGCGGGCTCCGGCGTCGGCGGAGGGACCGTGGGCCCAGCCGTTCTCGACGGTGATCGTGGGACCGTCGATCTCGATGACCCGGCCGGTGATGTCGCGGGCGTCCCCGGAGGCGAGCCAGGCGACGATGGGGCTGTTGTCCTCGGGCAGCGCCATGGCGGAGGTGTCGAAGGCGCCCTCGGTCATCCGGGTCTTGGCGACCGGCGCGATGGCGTTGACGGTGACGCCGTAACGGGACATCTCGGCCGCGGCGACCAGGGTGAGCCCGGCGATCCCGGCCTTGGCGGCCGAGTAGGTGCCCTGCCCGATCGAGCCCTGCAAGCCCGCACCGGAGGAGGTGTTGATGACCCGGGCATCCCGCTGCCGGCCCGCCTTGGACTCCGCTCGCCAGTACGCACCCGCGTGCCGCAGCGTCGCGAAGTGACCCTTCAGGTGCACCCGGATGACCGCGTCCCACTCCTCCTCGGAGGTGTTGACGAGCATCCGGTCGCGGACGAAGCCGGCGTTGTTGACGAGGATGTCCAGACCGCCGTACGTCTCGACGGCCTGTCGCACCATCGCCTCGGCCTGCGCGAAGTCGGCCACATCGGCGGCGTTGGCAACCGCCTCCCCACCTGCGGAGACGATCTCGTCGACGACCTGGGAAGCGGGCGACTCGCCGGTGCCCTCACCCGCCAGCGAGACGCCGAAGTCGTTGACGACCACCTTCGCCCCGTGACGGGCGAGCTCGAGCGCGTGCGCCCGGCCGATGCCTCGCCCCGCTCCGGTGACGATCGCGATCCGGCCTTCGAGCAGTCGAGCCATGGTGGCGTCCCTTCCCATTCTTGCGTTCAGAAACCAAGCAAGTGCTAGGGTACCAAGCAATCGCTAGGTTAGGAACGGACCATGGGCATCTCCACCGAGATCACCGACGAGCAGATCGCCGTCGTGACGATGAACCACCCTCCGGTCAACGCGCTGCCGGTGAAGGGCTGGTTCGAGGTCGCCGACGCCGTCACGACCGCCGCCGACAACAACGCGCGAGTCGTGATCCTGCGCGCCGAGGGCAAGGGCTTCAACGCCGGCGTCGACATCAAGGAGATGCAGCAGATCGAGGGGTTCGAGGGCATCCTCGGCGCCAACCGCGGCTGCTACGCGGCGTTCAAGGCGATCTACGAGTGCCCGGTCCCGGTCATCGCCGCGGTCAACGGCTTCTGCCTCGGCGGGGGCGTCGGCCTGGTCGGCAACGCGGACACGATCGTCGCCAGCGACGACGCCTTCTTCGGCGTACCCGAGGTCGACCGCGGCGCCCTCGGCGCCGCCACCCATCTGAGCCGGCTCGTGCCCCAGCACATGCTGCGTACGCTCTATTTCACCGCCCAGACCATCACCGCCCAGCGCCTCCACGAGCTCGGATCGGTCCACCAGGTCGTTCCCCGTGAGGACCTCGACGAGGCCGCCCTCGAGGTCGCGCGACAGATCGCGGCCAAGGACCCGCGGGTCATCCGCGCGGCCAAGGCCGCGCTCAACGGCATCGACCCGGTCGACGTGAACGCCTCCTACCGCTTCGAGCAGGGCTTCACCTACGAGCTCAACCTCGCCGGCGTGGCCGACGAGCGCCGCGACGCCTTCGTGAAGGACGGACGATGAGCACCGCACAGACATTCCGTACGCCGCTGACCGAGCTGACCGGGGTCGACCACCCGATCGTGCAGACCGGCATGGGCTGGGTCGCCGGCCCGCGCCTCGTCTCCGCCAGCGCCAACGCGGGCGCGCTCGGCATCCTGGCGTCGGCCACGATGACCCTCGACGAACTGGAGAAGGCGATCGTCGAGGTCAAGGGCCGCACCGACAAGCCGTTCGGCGTGAACCTGCGCGCCGACGCCTCGGACGCCCCCGACCGCTGCCGGCTCCTGATCGACCACGGCGTCAAGGTCGCCAGCTTCGCGCTGGCCCCCAAACCCGAGCTCATCAGCAAGCTCAAGGAGCACGACATCGTCGTGATGCCCTCGATCGGCGCGGCCAAGCACGCCAAGAAGGTGGCAGGCTGGGGCGCCGACATGGTGATGATCCAGGGCGGTGAGGGCGGCGGCCACACCGGCGCGGTCCCGACCACCCTGCTCCTCCCCAGCGTCCTGGACGCCGTCGACATCCCGGTCGTCGCCGCGGGCGGCTTCTTCGACGGCCGCGGACTCGCCGCGGCCATGGCCTACGGCGCCGCCGGCATCGGCATGGGCACGCGCTTCCTGCTCACCGCCGACTCGGCCGTCCCCGAGGACGTCCGACAGCGCTACCTGGACTTCGGCCTCGACGGCACCGTCGTGACCACCAAGGCCGACGGCATGCCGCATCGCCTGCTCCGTACCGAGTTCATCGACACCCTCGAGAAGGAGGGCCTGACCGCGAAGCTGCTGCGCACGCTCAAGCGCACCCGGCAGTTCAAGGACATGTCCGGCCTCCCGTGGCGCACCCTCATCAAGGACGGCCGAAGCATGGTCCACGGCGGCGACCGCACCTGGGCCGAGGTCGTACTCGCCGCCAACACCCCGATGCTGCTCCGCGCCGGCCTCGTCGAGGGCGACACCAACGCCGGGATGCTCTCGAGCGGCCAGGTCGTCGGCCTCCTCGACGACCTCCCCACCTGCGAGGAGCTGATCGACCGCATCGTCGCGCAGGCCACCGACCGCCTCAAACACCTGGACGCGACCCGAGTCTGAGGCTCAGGGTGGACCCATGGCCATCGAGGTTCGCCCGGCGACGGTGTTCGAGGACGTACGCGCTCTTGTCGGTCCCAAACGGCCCGACGCCAGCGTGTGCTGGTGCCTGAGCTACCGGATCCCGTCGAAGCTCAACAACGAACTGCACGGCCCGGAGCGCGGCGAATATGTCCGCACTCTGCTCGAGGAGGGGCCGCTGGGCGTGCTCGCCTACGACGGCGACGAGCCCGTCGGGTGGGCCGCGATCGCACCCCGCGCCGACACCTCCTTCGCCCGCAATCGCAAGATCCCGCACGTCGACGACCTCCCGGTCTGGGCGCTGTGGTGCATCCGGGTCCGCCCGGGCCATCGCGGCAAGGGCATCTCGCACACGCTCATCGAGGGGGCCGTCGACTTCGCGCGCGACCGTGGTGCCCCGGCCGTCGAGGCCTATCCACTCGACAACCAGGGCGCGAAGGTCGACCTGACGATGGCGTACGCCGGGATCCGCAAGAACTTCGAGGCCGCGGGCTTCACCTGGGCCGCCGACACCACCTCGGTCCTCGCCGGTCACCCGCGGGTGCTGATGCGGCGCGACCTGAGATGAGGGCTTGGTTGACCTCGATCGGTAGAGTGTGAGTCGTGAAGAACGAGACGAGCCGCGTACGCATCGCGCTCGTCGCACTTTTCACTCTGATGCTCCCGGCGCTGATGAGCGTCGATCCCGAGCAGGCGCTGCTCACCATCGCCGTCTCGACCGCGCTCGCGGCCGTCGCGGTCGGAGCGATCCACAACGTGAGCTCGTTCGCCCTGGTCAGGGCGCGTTCGACGGTCCCTCCGGACGTATCCGACGGACCTCACCATCTTGCTGCCCGGGTCACCGACCCGGTGTGCTCCCCGCGCCGTCCGCGCGCTCCTGAGCAGGCCTGACACTCGCCGACCCCGGCGAGCCCGTCAGTCCTACTCACTCACCTCAGGAGCACACCCATGTCCGTTCTCGCCCCGTTGTCGCACGCCCTCGCCGCCGTCCTCGCCGGCGCCCACCACGTTCTCTCCTTCGTCGGCCCCAACGTCAGCTGGCTGCTGGCCATCGCCGCCGTCGTGGTGCTGGTCCGACTCGCCCTCCTGCCGCTCACGATCCGCGGCGTACGCCACTCCCACGCCGCCGCCAGGGCCCGCCCGCAGCTGCAGGCGCTGACCAAGAAGTACGCCAAGAAGAACTCGTCCAAGAGCCCGAGTCAGGCCGATGTGATGGCGATGATGGAGGAGCGGCGCAAGATCAACGAGGAGCACGGCGTACCCCGCTTCGCCATGCTCGCCGCCTTCGCCCAGCTGCCGATCTTCCTGGCGCTCTATCACCTGCTCTCCGACGTCAGCCGGAACAACGCAGTCGGCGCGATGAACGACTCGCTGGTCAGCTCCCTCGGCGCGGCGACCTTCCTGGGCACGCCGCTCACCGGCCACGGCTACCTCTCCGGCGACACGACACACCTGGTGATCACCCTCGGCCTCGCCGCGACCGCCGCCGCGGTCAGCTACCTCAGCCAGCGGCTCTGGGTCCTGCCCAACATGGTGCGCGCCGACCTGCCCGATTCGATGGTGCGGATGCAGGAGCTCATGCCCGTCATCTCAGCCGCCGGCATGCTCCTCGCCGGCAGCAGCGTCCCCCTCGCCCTGCTGGTCTACTGGGTCATCAGCGGCCTGTGGACCGCCGGCCAGGCCGCGGTCATCCACCGCTGGTTCCCCACCCCCGGCTCCCCCGCCGCCGAGCGCCGAACGCTCAAGCTGCAGCCTGCCTGACCCGGCAAGCCCGGGAGTTGTGAAGCTGAGAGTGGTCTATAGGCCACTCTCAGCTTCACAACCTCGAGATCAGAGTCGCTCGATGATGGTGACGTTGGCCTGACCGCCGCCCTCGCACATGGTCTGGAGGCCGTAGCGGCCGCCGGTGCGCTCGAGCTCGTTGAGGAGGGTGGTCATCAATCGGGTGCCGGTGGCGCCGATGGGGTGGCCGAGGGCGATGCCGCCGCCGTTGACGTTCACCTTCGAGTGCGGGACGTCGAGCTCCTTCATCCACGCCAGGACGACGCTCGCGAAGGCCTCGTTGCACTCGAACAGGTCGATGTCGTCGACCGACAGACCGGTCTTGGCCAGGGCATGACGAGTCGCCTCGATCGGGCCGGTGAGCATCCAGACCGGGTCGTCGCCGCGGACCGAGAGGTGATGGATCCGGGCGCGCGGGGTCAGTCCGAAGGTGCGTACGGCCGCCGCCGATGCCACCAACAGCGCCGAGGACGCGTCGCAGATCTGCGAGGCGACAGCCGCGGTGATCCGCCCGCCGGGAGCGAGCGGCTCCAGGGAGGCCATCTTCTCGAGCGAGGTCTCCCGCGGGCACTGGTCGACGGCGAAATCGCCGACCGGCACGATCTCCCGGTCGAACCGCCCCTCGGCGATCGCGGCCTTGGCGCGCTGGTGCGAGGCGAGCGCGTACGCCTCCATGTCCTCGCGCGAGATGTCCCACTTCTCCGCGATCATCTCGGCGGACCGGAACTGGGAGACCTCCTGGTCGCCGTAGCGCTTCACCCAGCCGGGCGACTCGGCGAACGGGGTGGTGTAGCCATATTGCGCCCCCACCAGCATCGCCGCCGAGATCGGGATCGCGGACATGTTCTGCAGCCCACCCGCGACGACCAGATCCTGCGTCCCCGACATCACTCCCTGCGCCGCGAAGTGCACCGCCTGCTGGGAGGAGCCGCACTGCCGATCGATGGTCACGCCGGGTACGTGGTCGGGCAGCCCCGCCACCAGCCAGGTGGTCCGCGCGACGTCGCCGGCCTGCCCGCCGATGGTGTCGCAGCAGCCCATGATCACGTCGTCGACGGCTCCCGGGTCGATCCCGGTGCGGTCGACGAGCGCGGCCAGCGAGTGGGCGCCGAGGTCGGCCGGGTGGACCTCGGCCAGCGCGCCCCCGCGCTTGCCGACAGGCGTACGAACGGCGTCGATGATGAATGCCTCAGACATCTGGTGACCCTCTCGATCAGGCGTGCTGGCTGGAGACGGAGACGACCTCGCCGGTCATGTAGGACGAGTAGTCGCTGGCCAGGAAGACCACGACGTTGGCGACCTCCCACGGCTCGGCGGCTCGGCCGAACGCCTCGCGGCCCTTGAGCTCCACCAGGAGCTCGGGCGAGGTGACCTTCTCGAGGAACGGGTGCATCGCCAGGGACGGCGAGACCGCGTTGACGCGGATCCCGTGCGGAGCGAGGTCGGCGGCGGCGGAGCGGGTCAGCGCCATCACCCCGGCCTTGGCCGCGGCGTAGTGCGCCTGCCCCTCCTGGGCACGCCAGCCGATCACGGAGGCGTTGTTGACGATCACGCCGCGCTTCCCGGCGGCCACGAACCGCTGCCCTACCGCCCGAACGCACCGAAACGTCCCGGTCAGGGTGATGTCGAGAACGCGGGACCACTGCTCGTCGGTCATCTCCAGCACCGAGGCGGTCCCGCCCAGGCCGGCGTTGTTGATCATCACGTCGACACCGCCGTACGGCTCCGCGGCACCGAGCAGCGCCTGGACCTGGTCCTCCTGCGTGACATCGCAGGTCACGGCCGTGATCCGGCCCTCGCCGAACTCCTCGGCAAGGGCATCGCGCGACTCCTTGAGCCGGCGCTCGTGGGTGTCGGAGACGACGACCGCCTTCGCGCCCTCCTCGAGCACCTTCCGCACCACCGCCGCCCCGATCCCCGCACCGGCGGCAGCCGTCACGACGACGACCCGTCCGTCCAGGAGCGAGTGGCCGGGGACGTACGCGGGGGCTGGCTGTTCGGGCTTCATGCACGGGCCTCTCGTGGCAAGCCGAGCACGCGCTCGGCGATGATGTTCCGTTGGATCTCGTCCGAGCCGCCGTAGATCGTGTCGGCGCGGGAGAAGAGGTAGAGCGACTGCAGCCGGTCGAGCGCGTAGCCCTCCCCGGTGGTCAGCCCGGCGACCCCGACGACGTCCATCGCCAGCTCACCGAGCTCGCGGTGCCACCGCGCCCAGAGCAGCTTGGAGACGCTCGCCTCGGGGCCCGAGGAGCCGGAGTCGTACGCAGAGAGCGTCCGCAGCGCGTGCAGCCGGAGCACCTCCAGCCCGACATGGGCCTGGCTCAGCCGTAGCGCGATCTCCGGCTCGTCTATGACACCGGAAGCCCGGGCTGCCTCCTCGACCGTCTCCAGCTCGCGCGCGAACCCGACCTGCTGGCCGATCGTGGAGACCCCGCGCTCGAACCCGAGGGTCGCCATGGCGACCTTCCAGCCGTCGCCGGGCTCACCGACGACCATGTCGGCCGAGGTCACGGCGCCGCCGAAGAAGACCTCGTTGAACTCGGAGGTGCCGGTGAGCTGCTCGATCGGGCGTACGTCGACACCGGGCTGCGCCATCGGGACCAGCAGATAGGACAGCCCGTGATGGCGCGACGACCCGGGTTCGGTCCGGCACACCACGAAGCACCAGTCGGACAGGTGGGCGTTCGAGGTCCAGACCTTCTGCCCGTCCACCACCCACCGGTCGCCGTCCAAACGTGCGCGGGTCCGCACCCCGGCCAGGTCAGACCCGGCTCCGGGCTCGGAGTAGCCCTGGCACCACAGCTCCTCCACCGCCACGATCTTCGGCAGGAACCGCTCCTTCTGAGCGTCGGTTCCGTGGGCGATCAAGGTGGGCCCGAGCAGCTCCTCGCCGAGATGGTTGATCCGGACCGGGGCGTCGGCCCGGGCGTACTCCTCGTGGAAGATCACCTGCTGGAACAGCGGCAGACCGCGTCCGCCGTGCTCCTCGGGCCAGCCCAGGCAGGTCCAGCCGTGCTCGGCCAGGTAGCGGTTCCACGCCAGCCGCCCCTCGTACGACTCGTGGTCGCGGCCGTTCCCGCCGGTGCCGCGCAGCGCTGCCCACTCGCCGACCAGATGGTCGGCCAGCCACTCGCGCACCTCGGCACGGAACGCCTCGTCCTCGGCGGAGTAGGTCAGGTCCATGCCCGACAACCTACCAAACCAAGCACTTGTTTGGTAGCGTCTGCGGCATGAGCGCCACTCCAACCGAGACCAGTGTCGTGACGTACGAGACCCACGGACCCGTCGCGGTGGTGCGGCTGAACCGCCCCGAATACCGCAACGCCCAGAACTCGAAGGTGACCTACGCGCTCGACGAGGCGTTCACCCGAGCGACCAACGACGACGAGATCAAGGTGATCGTCCTCGGCGGCAACGGCAAGCACTTCTGCGCCGGCCACGACATCGGCACGCCGGGCCGCGACATCGACGAGAGCTTCGAGCGCAAGGCCGTGATGTGGTGGGACCACGTCGGCAAGGAGGGTGTCGACTCCCGCTTCGCGCGCGAGTCCGAGGTCTACCTCGGCATGTGCCGCCGCTGGCGCGAGCTGCCGAAGCCGACGATCGCAATGGTGCAAGGAGCCTGCATCGCCGGCGGCCTGATGCTGGCCTGGTCCTGCGACTTCATCGTCGCCTCCGACGACGCCTTCTTCTCAGACCCGGTGGTCAAGATGGGCATCCCCGGGGTCGAGTACTTCGCCCACCCGTGGGTCACCAACCCCCGCGCCGCCAAGGAGATGCTCTTCACCGGCGGCCGCTTCTCCGCCGAGCAGGCCGAGCGCTGGGGCATGGTCAACCATGTCGTACGCCGCGACGACCTCGAGACCGAGACCTTGGAACTCGCGGGGCGGATCGCCGAGATGCCGCGACTGGGGCTGGCGCTGGCGAAGAAGGCGGTCAACCAGGCCGAGGACCTGATGGGGATGCGCGCCGGGATGGATTCGGTCTTCGGCCTCCACCACGCCGCCCACGCTCACAACGCCGAGGTCGGCAAGGACTCGCTCGCGGGGATGAACGCGAGGTCGATGAAGTCGTGACGACGTTGGAATTCACCGAGGCCGAGGAGGCTTTCCGCCTCGAGGCCCGCGAGTGGCTCGCCGCCAACAACCCAGGCCGGCTGCCGTCGATGGACACCGCCGAGGGAGCCGTGGCCCACCGGGAGTGGGAGCGCACGCTGGCCTCCGGTCGGTGGTCGGTGGTGGCCTGGCCCGAGGCATACGGCGGTCGCGACGCGTCGCTGACCGAGTGGGTCATCTTCGAGGAGGAGTACTACCTCGCCGGCGCCCCGACGAGGATCAGCCAGAACGGCATCTCGCTGCTCGCACCGATCATCTTCGGCCACGGGACCGAGGCGCAGAAGGAGCGCTACCTGCGCGACATGACGGACGGCACGCTCGTCTGGGCGCAGGCGTGGTCGGAGCCGGAGGCGGGGTCCGACCTGGCTTCGCTCCGTGCGTCCGCGACGCAGGTCGAGGGCGGTTGGAGGCTCAACGGCCAGAAGACCTGGAGCAGCCGCGCCCCCTTCGCGGACCGAGGATTCGGCCTCTTCCGGAGCGACCCGCAGGCCGAGCGACACCGAGGCCTGACGTACTTCCTGTTTCCGCTCGACGCCGACGGCGTCACCGTACGCCCGATCGACCAACTCGACGGCACACCCGGTTTCGCGGAGATCTTCTTCGACGACGTCTTCGTGCCTGATGAGGACGTGCTCGGCGGCGTCGGCGACGGCTGGAAGGTCGCGATGTCGACCGCGGGCAACGAGCGGGGTCTGTCGCTGCGTTCGCCCGGGCGGTTCATGGCGGCGGCGGAGCGGCTGATCTCGTTGTACGCCGACGCCCCGCAGCCCCATGCCAACGACCGGGTAGTCGACGCCTGGATCCGTGCCGAGGCCTACCGCCTCTACACCTGGGACACCGTGACGCGGGTCGAGGCCGGCGGCTCGGTCGGCGCGGAAGGTTCGGTCAACAAGCTCTTCTGGTCCGAGCTCGACGTGGACCTCCACGAGACCGCGCTCGACCTTCTCGGCCCGGATGCAGAGCTACCTTCGCACTGGTCGGACGGCTATCTGTTCTCTCTCGGTGGCCCGATCTACGCCGGCACCAACCAGATCCAGCGCAACATCGTCGCCGAGCGGGTCCTGGGCCTCCCCCGGCTCGGCTAGCGAACTGTTGCTCAGACGAGTGGCGTACGTGAAGGAATCACCCCTGCACACCGGTCGGGGTATGGCACCATCCGTGCTGCACCCGGACCTACCGGGCTCGGGCACACACTCGGAGCAACGCCTTCATGAGAATCACCCCCACGCGCCTTCTCGGCGTGCTTGCGGGCTTGGTACTGGTGGCCGGCACAGCCGGTTCCACGCCGGCGGCAACCTGGCAGATAGGCACCAACCAGCAAACCGCGAAGTCGCCGGACACGACAGTCACGGTGTCGGCCAGGATTCCGTCGACAGCCACGCTCAGCAATGCGACGTCGACCACCGTCCCGGTCGATCTGACGTGGTCGACGACGGCTGATCGGCTCGAGTTCACCAGCAACATCGTGGAACTGCGGGTTGAACAGACCGATGGCAACGGACCGGGGGCCACCTCCGCACAGGTCTCCGCACCGACTGGAGCCGGCACGACGCGGATCAACGTGCCCATGATGTCCAACCGTGGCCCTGCCCCGACTCTCACTGGGAAGTACGAGGTGTTCCTGGAAGCCGCCCGTGTGAGGGCACACTTCGGCGAGGGCGGGGCGGCGTACGACGACTTCACCTTCGGCAACGTCAAGCTCGGATCCTTCATCGTGAAGACCAAGACCCAGGTCGCGCTCGAGAGTGCCGCCACGACCAGGACCACCATCCGGTTCTCCGGGACTCTCCGGGCGCCCGGAGAGTACGGCAACACCCAGGCCGTCCCCGGCGAGGTGCTTCGGATCTACTTCGACCCCGCAGGCACCAGGCCCAAGGCGTTGCAGCGCAGCATCTACGTCTCGGCAAACGGAACCTTCGATGTCATCGTTCCCAAGAAGGGCAAGGGGACCTGGTCGTTCGCCTTCGCCGGATCCACGAACTGGGCGGCGTCCTCCGCGAGCAAGGCGGTGGCAAGTTGAGAACGCCCCGCATCCTCAGTGGTCTCGTCGTACTCGCACTCGCTGCGGGCGTGGGCCTTGTCTCGGTATCCCAGGACCGCGCCAAGGCAGCCCCCGTCATAAACGAGGTCACCCGCGAGTTCACCGACGGCGACGCCGTCGTGACGGCGAGGATCCGCGTCCAGGACGCGACCGCCAACGCCCTCGGATGGTGGAACGCAACGGCGGAAAATGTCGTCGTCGACGTGCACTACGAGCACAACGGCACGGCGATCCGGTTCGTGGATGAGACGGAGAAGCGGCCGACGATCTCAATCGCCCGAGCGGGCGAGTCGTCGACTCTCTCGGACTGGAGACTGGCCTCCGTCAACAGCAGCCGTACGCGCGCCCGTGGCGCGCTCTTCAACACCGACGGCCGATTTTCCCTCACCTTGAACCAGCACGTCATCATCACCAAGGACGGGCAGGAGCATGAGATCCATCTCGACGCACCTCAGACGATCGAGTTCGGGCTCAAGCGTGACGTACGTATGGAGATGAACGTCGCTCCGCGAATCGCTCCGTCAGGAAAGGCCGTGAGGGTCTTCGGCTCGATCACGGTTACCGATGACGGCTCCGGCTACGCGCCGGCGGCCGACCGCGCCGTTGACATCTACCTCGACCCCACCGGCTCCGCGGCGAAGCGCAAGATCGCGACAGTGACTTCCTCGTCCACAGGCACCTTCTCCACGAGCTTCACGGCGGCATCGAGCGGCGTCATCAGCGCCGAGTACGCCGGTTCGGCGGCCGAGATCGCGGCCACCTTGGCCGAAGACATCCGAGTGCACACGGGCACGGGCTACCGGGAGAAGACCGTCGCGATCAAGGTCGGAGAGGGCAGTGTCAGAGCCCGTGTCTTCACGCCGAGCAGCGTCACCGTAGGCACCAAGCCGGTAGCCCTGCCCATCGATGTCGAGTACATCGGCGGCTGGAACTGGGAGCAGTTGTCCGGCACTGTCGAGATGTCCTTCTCGCCGCGCAAGGTGGGCTTCGGTGACAGGTTCGGCCCGAACCTCATCCACACCATCGACAAGTACACCGCCCGAGGAACGATCTGGATCGACGGCATGGCTCCGCCGGGGACCTACGCGATCAGCCTCAACGGCACTGCAGTCGGCTCCATCACCGTGAAGAAGGTGACGGCGACCAGCATTCGGGCGACTCCCCCGGCTTCGACCACGAGCGTCCGACATCGGATCGGCGGCACGGTCAAGGCCGTCAACCTCGCCTCGGCCACCTGGGCTCCCGCCTGGCGGCCGGTCACCGGCCTGGGCGTGAAGCTCTACTTCGATCCGGCCGGAACGACAGGACCGCAATACCGAGCGACCGTGAAGACAAACACGTCGGGGGCCTACTCGTACTCTGTCGCCGTCACCACTCCTGGCCGTTGGATCGCCCGCTATCCCGGGTCGGCCTCATACGCCCCGTCAGAGGCGCTGGTGACCACGAAGCAGGCGACCTCGGCGAGGATCAACGCGTCCACCAAGACGCCCGTTCGCGGCACACGGGTCACGTTCACCGGCGACCTGAAGGCCGTCAAGAAGACCTCGGCAGGCCCGCGCTGGCGGCCTCTTGCACGGTCAACGGTGAAGATCTACTTCGACCCCGCGGGCACAGCCGGTCCCGTGCTGAAGCGCACGCTCACCACCGCCTCGACCGGGACGTACCGCACGTCGATCCCGGTGCAGGCCAAGGGGTACTGGATCGTCAAGTACGCCGGAACGACGAGATACGCACCAGCTTCACGCCGCGTTCTCGTCGATCCTCGCTGACGACGCCGTCGGAGCGCCGCCTGCAACCCGCAGGCGGCGCTCCGATCCTTTTCGGACACCTCTCGACGACCAAGCATTTGCTTGGTAGCCTCGCTATGCAGCGACACACAAGGAGGGGCACATGCGTTTCGGACGTACGCCGGAACAGACGGCGTTCGCGGACGCCCTCGACGATCTGCTGGGGGCCGCCGACACTCCGGGCGCGGCACGTTCGTGGGCTGATGGGGACCCTGCACTCGGGCTGTCGCTGTGGCAGCGCCTTGCGGAGCTGGGGGTCGCGGGATTGCTCGTGCCCGAGGAGTATGACGGTTCGGGTGCGTCCGCCGTCGACCTCACTGTCGCGTTCGAGCGGCTCGGGTATCACGGGGCTCCTGGCCCCTGGGTCGAGTCCGTCGCCGTCCTTCCGGGGCTGCTGACACAGGCCGACGAGGCCAAGGTGCTCGCCGGGATCGCCTCGGGCGAGAACGTCGCCACGCTCGCGGTCCAGCCGATGACGCCCAGGGCGCTCGATGCGGACGTCGCCGACCACGCTTTCACGCTCACGACCATCTCCGCGCTGTACCGCGCTGAGGCTGGTGACCGATATGAATCCGTCGACGCGACACGACACGTCTTCGACCTCACTCCAACCGAGCAGATCGCAACCGTCGACGCACGTCAGTCCCTGGATCTAGGAACTCTGGCCTGCAGCGCCCAGCTCCTCGGAGCCGGCAGAAGGATGCTCCAGGACACCGTCGCGTACGCCCAACAACGCCACCAGTTCGGCAAACCGATCGGCGGCCAGCAGGCGGTCAAGCACCTGCTCGCGGACGTACGCGTCGCCCTGGACTTCGCGGCCCCGCTGGTGCACAACGCGAGCCTGACCCTCGCCCCGCGAGACGTCTCTGCGGCCAAGGTCGCAGCCGGCGATGCGGCGTACCTCGCCTCGCGCACCGCGCTCCAGGTCCACGGTGCGATCGGCTACACCCGCGAGTTCGACCTGAGCCTGTGGATCCTGAAGGTGCGCGCGCTGGTCGGCGCCTGGGGCACCCCGGCCGAGCATCGTGCACGGATCCTCGAGTCGCTGGTGGAGGGCCGATGAGGTTCGCGCTCACCGAGGAGCAGACCGACCTGGTCGCGACCGTACACACGCTGATCGCCAAGCGGGCCGCGTCGATGGATCTGCGGGCAGCGATCAGCAGGCCCGAGGGCTACGACACCACCCTGTGGCAGACGCTCACCGAGCAGATCGGGGTGACCGCGCTGGCGGTCCCCGAGGGGTACGGCGGGGTCGGCTGCTCCTACATCGAGGCGCATCTCGTCCTCGAGGAGCTCGGTGCCACGCTCACGCCCTCGCCGTTCGTCGGCACGCTGCTGGCGACCCAGGTCCTGACTGCCGCCGACACCCCGCAGGCCGGCGAGCTGCTGAAGCGGATCGCCGGCGGCGCCACGGCCGCGGTCGCCACTCCGGGATCCGATCTCGTCATCGACGCGTCCGGCGCGGAGATCCTCCTCGTGCTGCGCGGCGACCAGGTCCGCGCGGTGGATCCTTCGGCGGCCACGGTCGCCCCGACCCCGGCCCTGGACCCGACCTGGCGGTTCGCGACGGTCACGATCGACGACCACCCGGATGAATCCGTCGGCACGGTCGACCCGGCGTACGTCACCACCGTCGGCGCCACCATGATGACCGCCCTTCAGGCCGGAGCCTCGCGCGAGGCGCTGGAGCGTACGGTCGCCTATCTCAAGGAGCGCCACCAGTTCGGCCGCCCGCTCGGCTCCTTCCAGGCGCTCAAGCACCGGTGCGCCGACCTGCTGGTCCAGGTCGAGACCGCCCGGACGATGAGCTGGGCAGCGGCGTGGGAACTGACTCAGACGACACCCGACGTACGTCTCATTCGCGCCGCCAAGACCTGGTGCTCCGATGCGTTCTCGCAGGTCGCGGCCGAGATGATCCAGCTCCACGGCGGGGTGGCGATCACCTGGGAGCACGACGCCCACCTCTACTTCAAGCGCGCCCACGCCACCGCTCAGCTCTTCCGAGGAGACACGTGAACAAGACACTCCCCCTCACCGAGGTCAGCAGCAAACTCGAGTCCGGGATGACCATCGGCATCGGTGGCTGGGGCTCGCGCCGCAAGCCGATGGCGCTGGTCAAGGAGATCCTCCGCAGCGACATCACGGACCTCACAGTGGTCGCGTTCGGTGGCCCCGACGTGGGCCTGCTGGCCCGGGCCGGGAGGATCCGCAAGCTGGTCTACGGCTTCGTCAGCCTCGACTCGATCCCGCTCGACCCGAACTTCACCCGCGCCCGCGAGCGAGGCGAGATCCCGGAGACGAGCGAGTACGACGAGGGCATGTTCGTCGCCGGCCTTCGCGCCGGGGCGAACCGGCTCTCGTTCCAGCCCATCCGGGCGGGCCTCGGCAGCGACGTGATGGCGATGAACCCCGACCTCAAGACGGTGAAGTCGCCCTACGACGACGAGGAGTACGTCGCCGTCCCCGGGCTCCGCCTCGACGTCTCGCTCATCCACCTCAACCGCGCCGACGCGGCCGGCAACGGGCAGTACCTCGGCCCCGACCCCTACTTCGACGACCTCTTCGCGATGGCCGCCGACACCACGATCATGTCGGTCGAGCAGATCGTCTCCACCGACGACCTGACCGCCAAGGCCCCGCCGCAGACGCTCCTGGTCCCGCGGATCTTCGTCAACCACGTCGTCGAGGCCCCAGGCGGCGCCCACTTCACCAGCTGCGAGCCCGACTACAGCCGTGACGAAGAGTTCCAGAAGACGTACGTCGCCGCAGCCAAGTCGGATTCCGACAGTGACTGGACCGAGTTCGAGGAGCGTTACCTGTGACCCTGCAAACGATCAGCCGAGCAGACATCTGCGTGGCCGCCGTCTCGGACGCCTTCAAGGGCTCCGGCGAGGTGCTCGCCCACGCCGTCGGGATCGTCCCGGCCATCGGCGTACGCCTGGCCAAGGCCACCCACACTCCCGAGCTCGCGCTCAGCGACGGTGAGGCGTTCATGATGGCCGAGGCTCCGCCGCTGCTGAAGACCGCGGCGGCCGGCGGCACCCCGGAGGCATGGGTGCCGTTCCGCAGCATCTTCGACATCGTCGCCAGCGGCCGCCGGCACTCGATGATGGGAGCCAGCCAGATCGACCGCCACGGCAACCAGAACATCTCCTCGATCGGCGACTGGCGGCGGCCGAAACGCCAGCTGATCGGCGTACGCGGGGCCCCCGGCAACACCGTCAACCACCGCGTCGACTACTGGGTCGCCAAGCACTCCGCCCGGATCTTCGTCGACCGCGTCGACGTCGCCAGCGGCGTCGGCAACGACCGCGCTACCGGCACCGCCGGGCGCTTCCACGACCTCGGCGTCGTCGTCACCAACCTTGCCGTCTTCGGCTACGACGAGAGCGGCCTGATCAAGGTCGACTCGATCCACCCCGGCGTCACGCCCGAGGAGCTCCAGGAGGCGACCGGTTTCCCGATCGACGCCACCGACGCGCCCCTCACCCGCGAGCCCACCCCGGACGAGCTGAAGATCATCGAGGCAGAAGACCCCAAGGGCCTCCGCTTCAAAGAGGTCCCCTAACCCTCCCGCCGAGTCGGCTCGTCATGACGAGCCGACTCAGCGACGCCGGATCAGCGCAGCTACTCGCGCACGACGCACATGCCTAGCGCCGCCGCGATCTCCCAGACCGTCTCTTCGACGAATACGTTGTCACCGCCGAGCGCCGCCGCGACCCGCTCGACGCTCTGCGGAGACAGACCCGTTGCGGTGGCCCAATCCACGGCCCGCTCACCAGCCGCCTCACCGACCGGGAAGGTCCTCGCGACCCACTCTCGCGCCGATTCGACCTTCCGGTCACGTTGCGCGTTGAGCTCGGACTCGTCTTGCGCTGACATCGGGGTGCCGTCGTCGTAGAACGGCGCGTGACCTGGACCGGCGACATAGTCGACGTACATGTCCTGATGGATCGGCGTGCTCCAGGCAAGCTCGCTGCCATGGCCGCAGAACGTCAACATCGCCGCATCGCTGTCCCAGATCTCGGCCGCCAACAACGACACCCCGAACGCTGCCGCGATGGCCTGCGCGAAGTGATCAGGAAGCTAACGACCAAAGTCCCAGGCGGTCCACCCTGCAATGCACCCGCCCATCGGATCGGCCGTGAGATCTGGGTAGAGCTCCTCCGGTGAGCGGTCCGACGGATAGTAAAGGAAGGCACCCCAACGGCCCACAGCGATCTCCTTGGCCCGGTAATGGTCGACGCAAGACTGCCAGAACCCTCATCCGGGTGGCACCGGATTCTCCCCCGCGAGGCAGGTCAGGCGAGGATGCCGGCGTGGAGCAGCTTCAGATACTGCTCCGCGAGGGTCTCGGGGGTGTGGCGGCCGCCGGGGCGATACCAGGAGACGGTGGACCAGACGCCGTCACGGATGAACCGGTAGGTCAGCGCTGGATCGAGGGAGGCCTGGAAGGCTCCCGCGGCCTGTCCGGCCTCGATGACCCGGATCCACAGCGCCTCGTTGTCGCGTGAGCGCTCGGCGACGAACTCGAAGCCTTCTACGGTCGCCAGGAAGGACGCCTCGTTCTGGTAGAGCGCCACCGCCAGCCGCTCCCGATGGATCGTCCGGAACGACTCCGTGATCAGACCGTCCAGGTCGGCCTGCGGGTCGACCCCGCTCTCGACTATCTCGGTGAACCGTGCGTTGAGCCCGTCGAGGAACCCCGAGAGCAGCTCGGTCAGCATCGCTTCCTTGGACCGGAAGTGGTGGTAGAGCGAGCCGGACAGGATCCCGGCGGCGTCTGCGATGTCGCGTACGGTCGTCTGGGCGAAGCCCTTGGTCGCGAACATCTCGGCAGCCAGCGTGAGCAGCTCGGCCCGTCGCGACGACCCCGACGCCGTCCCCCGCCTTCTCGGCGCAACCCCCGTGTCAGTCATGGACGAAGCCTACCAAACAAGCAGTTGCTCAACTACGCTAGCGAGGGTGACCCCGCGCACGATCCCCGCCCTGATCGAGAAGGCCAAGCAGACCTACGCCGACCACCCGGCGATCGTCGACGGCCCCACGACACTCACCTACGCCGAGCTCGCCGAGGCAGCGGACAGAGCCGCGCGCGCCTTCCTCGCCAGCGGCGTACGCAGCGGCGACCGGGTCGCGATCTGGGCGCCCAACCGCTGGGAGTTCCCGGTCGCGGTTCTCGGTGCGCAGACGATCGGAGCGGCCGTGGTGCCGCTCAACACCCGCTACCGGGGCCATGAGGCGCGCGAGATCCTGGATCGCTCCCGCGCCACCGCCCTGGTCACCGTCAACGGCTTCCTCGGCACCGACTACGTCCAGATGCTCCACGACGCCGGCCCGCTCCCGGAGCACCTGCTCACCATCGTCGACCTCGCGAGTGACTGGGACGACTTCCTCGCCAGAGGCGAGGACACGACCGACCAGCAGCTCGAGGACGCGAAAGCGTCGGTCACCCCCGACACCCTCGCCGACCTGTTGTTCACCTCCGGCACCACCGGGAGGCCGAAGGGCGTGATGAGCGCCCAGCGGCAGACGCTCGGCGTCGCCGACGTCTGGGCGCGCGGCGCCGAGCTCACCACGCGGGACCGCTACGCCATCGTCAACCCGTTCTTCCACGGCTTCGGCTACAAGGCGGGCTTCATCGCGGCGTTCACCTCGGGCGCGACGGTCTACCCGATCGCGACCTACGACCCGACGCAGGCGCTGCAGCTGATCCAGGACGCGCGGATCACGGTCCTCCCCGGCGCTCCCACGATCTTCACCACGCTCATCAACCACCCCGACCTGAAGGCGTACGACCTCTCCTCGCTGCGCTTCGCGATCGCCGGCGCCGCGAGCGTCCCGGAGAGCCTCTTCGCCGACATGCGCGACATCCTCGGGATCGACGAGGTCAAGGGTGCGTACGGCCTGACCGAGTGCATGGTCGCCACCACCACCCGTCCCGGCGAGGATCCGGAGCACGTGGCCAAGGTGGTCGGGCCGGCGGTCGAGGGTCTGGAGATCCGCACGGTCACCGCGGCCGGCGACGACGCGGAGCCGGGCGAGGACGGCGAGGTCTGGATCCGCGGCGACAACGTCATGCTCGGCTACTTCGAGAACCCCGAGGCGACCGCCGAGGCGATCGACGAGGACGGCTGGCTCCACACCGGCGATGTCGGCTTCCTCGACGAGCACGGCTGCCTGAAGATCACCGACCGGATCAAGGACATGTTCACCGTCGGTGGCTTCAACGTCTATCCGGCCGAGGTCGAGAACACCCTCGCCGGCCACCCTGGGATCGTCGAGGCCGCGGTCATCGGCGTCCCCGACGCCCGCCTCGGTCAGGTGGGCAAGGCCTTCGTCGTCGTGAGCGACGACCTGAGCGCCGACTCGATCGCGACCTGGCTCAAGGACCGCCTCGCCAACTACAAGCAGCCGAGGGCGTACGTCCTGGTCGACAGCCTTCCGCGCAACGCCAGCGGCAAGGTCCTGAAGACGGATCTGCGCGACAACTCGATATAGGTGAGACACCCCACCCCGCGGGGGTATAGGTTTCCTCAGCCCGTTCTTTACTTCCCCCACGGAGGCTTCGATGCCCCGACGCGCCAAGATCGCGTCCATCTCCGGCACCACCCTCATTCTCGGCGCGGCCGCAGTGGCGATCCCCCTGACGCTGAACTCCGCCACCGCCGAACCGACCACGTCCGGCCCGCTGGCCGCATTCGAGGCCGCGAACAGGGAGCCGTCCACCCTCCCCGCCGGTTCGGTGAAGTCTCACGTCGAGGAGGTCGCACTGACCACCTCGACCGGCAAGGCGACCGAGCACGCGACGAAGGTCGACAAGCCCCGCACCAACGTCATCAAGAGCGAACCACAGGACGTCACCGGCTTCGGTGTCGTCGGCGTGACCTGGTCCGGTGAGATCGCCGACGACGTACGCCCCGAGATCCGCACCCTGAAGGACGACGTGTGGTCGTCGTGGAACCCGATGGTGGTCGATGTCGAGGACCACGGTCCGGACGCGGGCACCGCCGAGGCGAAGGGTGTCCGCCCAGGCACCGACGAGTTCCTGGCCGGGCATGTCGACCAGGTGCAGACCCGGATCATCATCCCTGACGCTGCTGAGATCCCCGGCGACCTCGAGCTCGCGGTGATCGAGCCGGGCAAGCCCGAGGACACGGTCTCCGAGCTTCCCGACATCGAGACCGACAAGGACAAGCCGCGGGCGACCAACGTCCACAAGGGCAGCAAGGACTCCGACCTCAACCTGGTCGCGTCCACCTACACCTCGAGCCCGACGATCTACAGCCGTGCGCAGTGGGGCGCCGACGAGACGATCCGCGAGCAGACGGCCCCGAGCTACCGCGCGATCCACGGCGGTTTCGTCCACCACACCGCGGGCACCAACGCCTACACCGAGACGGACGTGCCCAGCATCATCCGGGGCATCTACGAGTTCCACGTGACCACCCGCGGCTACCGCGACGTCGGCTACAACTTCTTCGTCGACAAGTTCGGCCGCATCTGGGAGGGCCGCCACGGCGGCGTCGCGCTGCCGGTCGAGGGCGCCCACACCAGCGGCTACAACTACGACAGCTTCGGCGCTTCGGCGCTCGGCTGCTTCGACACGGTCGCGGCCGGCTGCCCCGACGACACCGGCTCGACGCAGAACCAGCCCACGGACGCGATGATCCAGGCGTACGGCTCTCTCTACGCCTGGAAGCTCTCGCTCCACGGCGTCACCGCCAACGCCACCAACGTGGCGCTGACCAAGACCGACGGCACCAAGACGGTCTTCCCGCACGCGATCAATGGCCACCGCGACGCGGGCACCACCGTCTGCCCGGGCGCGAACCTCCAAGCCAAGCTCCCCGCCATCCGTACGCTCGCCGCCAGCCTCCAGAAGAGCTGGAGCGGCCGCGACCTGGAGTCCCACATCGCCGGCACGAGCCACTCCGACTTCGTGGCACGACGGGCATCCGACGGCCGGATCTTCACGCTGCGCACGGGCGGGTTCGCCGGGTTCAACTCGACCAAGACGTCCACGACGGTCGGCAGCACCGTGCGCGAGGCCGTCGTCACCCCGGACATCACCGGCGACGGCAAGGCCGACCTGGTCCAGGTCCGCACCGACGGCTCGGCCGGCATCCGCAAGGGCCGCGGCGACGGCACCTTCGCGGCGGTCTTCAAGAACCTCGGCAAGAGCACGTTCTACGGGGTCTCCAAGATCACCGCGACCGGCAACATCGGCGGCACCTCGGCCAACGACCTGGTCGGCAAGAACGCGAAGGGCTACCTGGTCCGCTACACCGGCAACGGCGCCGGCGGGTTCACCCGGACGGGCACGACGCGCTCGCTGAGCGGCTTCGACAAGCTCGCCGCGACCGGCGACGTCAACAAGGACCGCAAGCGCGACCTGATCGGCCGCAAGTCCGGGGCGCTCTACTACTTCAAGGGGTCCGGCAGCGGTACGTTCGGCTCGCCGATCAAGCTCGCGACCCAGAGCCCGTCCTGGTCCTCGCTGGCCCAGATCAGCGGCTACGGCGACTTCACCGGCGACGGCCGCGGCGACCTGATCGGCCGCGACTCGTCCAACCGCGGCTGGATCTACCCGGCCTCGGGCTCGGGCTTCGGCAAGCCGTTGGGGCCGTACGCGGACATCAACCGCACCATCGTCGGCGCGGTCAACCTCGTCGGCAACAGCCTCCCGGACCTGGTGATGAAGTCCGGCTCGACGCTCTACGTCAAGCCGAACAGCGGTCGGGTCAGCCTGGCCGCGCCGGTCGACAGCGGCATCACCCTGACGAGCGCCACCGCACTGATGAACGCCGGTGACTGGAACCGCGACGGCAAGGGCGACTTCCTGGCGAAGATGTCCGACGGTTCCGTCCGCCTCTACCGGGGCTACGGCACCGGCAAGTTCACCAGCCCCGTCACGATCGCGACCGGCCTCGGCACGGTCAGCGTCATCGACGCGGTCGGCGACGTCACCGGCGACGGCTATCCGGACCTGATGGGCCGCACCTCCGGCGGCACGATCAAGCTGTGGCCGGGCAAGGGCTCGACCAAGGTCGGCGCCTCGATCACCATGAAGTCCTCGGCCTCGGGCACCCGCCTGGTCGGCGTCGGGCGCTGGAACAGCGGCAACACCCCCGACGTGCTCTTCGTCAACGGCACCAGCACCGTCGTCCACGAGAGCAACGGACCCGGCGGCCTGGTCTCCACGCAGACCCTGTCGATCAACCTGTCCGGCTATGACGCGGTACTCGGCGTGCGCGATCTGCGGGCCGGCTCGGGCGGCGACCTGATCGTGCGGTCGGGCAGCTACATCTATGCGCTGGAGCGCAACAGCACCGGCACCGGCGTGACCCGCACCTACCTGGGTGCACTGTCGGGCTACAACCTGCTGGGCTGACCCGAGTTGTGAAGCTGAGAGTGACCTATGGGTCACTCTCAGCTTCACAACTCACGCAGAGAGACGGCGCTCCTGGTTGACCCGGAGTGCCTTCTCGGCGAGGTCGGAGCCGGCGGAGGCGTACAGGTTCAGGACGGCGTGGGCGCCGCGCTTCTTGAGCTCGTCGCGCTCCTCGGGGCGCAGGGCGATGGCGGCCACGGTGCCCGTGAAGCCGAGCTTCTGGAGCAGGTCCATGGCGAGCAGGTTGTCGCCGTGGAAGGGCATGGTGAGGACGACCAGCTCCATGCCGGTGCCCTTCTTGACCCGCTCCCAGAAGTCCTGGTCGGTGGCGTCGGCCTCGACCACGTCGAAGCCCTCCTGCTTGAGCGAGTCGGCCCGCAGCGAGTCGTGCTCGACAGCCAGGACCTGGTAGCCCTGGGCGTCGCGCAGCTCCTCGTAGGTCGTACGCCCCACCCGGCCCATCCCGACCACCAGCGCCTTGGCGTCACCGAGGTTGATCGGCCGGTCCGCCTCCTGGAGCCGCTCGGGCCTCCGCTCCGGAAGCCGGCGGTTGAGCAGGTTGATGAGCTTCGCGGCGTACACGTTGAAGACCGCGGCAACCAGGAACGAGAGTGAGGTCGCGACCGCGAGCACGGTCTGCCACTGGGCCGACGCCAGCCCGGTCGCGGAGGCGATGACGATCACGATCAGCCCGAACTCGGAGTAGTTGGTCAGCGTGAACGAGGCGAGCGTCGCGGTGCGGTAGCGCAGCCCCATGAACGCGAAGATCACGACGTACGCAACGGCCTGGAGCGGCAGCAGGATCTGGAGCACGCTGGCCAGCGCCAGGTCCTCGAGCGAGGGCACCCCGGTCAGCCCGATGCTCAGGAAGAACGCGATGAGCAGGAGCTCCTTGGTGCTGAACAGCAGCTTGGCCAGCGCCGGCGCCTTGGCATGCGACCCGAGGAGTACGCCGACCACCAGCGCCCCGAGGTCGCCCTTGAGCCCCACTGCCTCGAAGAGCCAGTAGCCCGGCACGAGCGCGATCGCCAGGCCGAAGAGCGCGGTCAGCTCGGCGGAGGTGATCCGGTCCCAGATCCGGTGGGCGAGCCAGGCACCCGGGAGAAGCAGCACCAGCGCGAACACCCACGGGGAGGGCCAGTGGCCCTTGGAGATGGTCAGGAACACCACCGCGACGATGTCCTGCATGACCAGCACGCCGATCGCGATCCGGCCGTAGAGGGTGTTGTTGTCGTGGCGCTCCTCGAGCACCTTGATCGCGAAGACGGTCGAGGAGAAGGAGAGCACGAAGGCGATCAACGCCATCTCGCCCAGGTCGGCGTCGGCGAGGAGCGCGAACCCGAGCGGCGCGATGCCGGCCAGCAGGCCGACCCCGATGATGACGCTGAAGCCGAGGTGGGCGAAGGTGCTCAGCCAGACGTCGGGCCGGAGCAGCGATCTCACGTCGAGCTTGAGGCCGATGCCGAACAGGAGCAGCGTGACGCCGAGATCGGCCAGCGTGTGCAGCCCCGCCATCTCACCGACGCCGGCGGCGTGCAGCCCGAACCCGGCGGCCAGGAAGCCGACCAGCGGCGGGAGTTTGAGGAACATCGCGACCAGCCCCGCTCCGAGTGCGACGAGCAGATAGAGCGCGGTCAGCGTCATATTGGACTTCCCCCAGGGTGAAACTCGACGATCCGACACGCGTACGATACCGCGTGATACCACTTCGGGTTACAGTGGGTCCATGGCTATGACTCTGCGACTCAGCGAGGCCGACGACCGGCTGCTGACCGACCGTGCCAGGACGGAGAACCGGTCGAAGCAGGAGGTCGCCCGCGAGGCCATCCGCGCCTACCTCAACGATCACGAGCGGCGCATCGAGGATCTCGAGGACGATCTCGCCCTCGCGCGCTACTCCCTGCGCCGCGAGCTCGGCGAGGTCAGCTACACCCCGCACGCCGAGGCCCGCCGCGCCCTCGGTCTCGACCGCCACGCCGGCGAGTGACCTATCAGGTCGTCTGGGCCGACGAGGCGTTGCAGTCGGCCGAGGCGTACGTCGACGACGACCCCATCGGCCTGATCCAGGTCTTCGACACCGTCGACACCCTGACCGAGACCCCGCGCGACATCGGCGCCTACGCCTGGGGGAAGGACCGCTACCGCCTCCGCGTCGGCCGCTACCGCATCGTCTACGTGGTCGAGGAGCGCCGCATCACCGTCGCCGTCATCCACCTGGGTCGCCGCAGCGTCTGATCCCCTGCTGGTCGACGGCCAAGCGGCTGTGTAACACGTCGTTCGTAGGACTACTCGCCCTATCTGATAGGGCGAGTAGTCCTACGAACGACGTGTTACACGCCTGCTCAGCCCAGCCGCTCGATGACCAGCGCCATGCCTTGGCCGCCGGCGGCACACATGGTCTCGAGGCCGTAGCGGCCGCCGGTCTCCTGCAGGCCGTGGAGAAGCGTGGTCGTGAGGCGGGCCCCGGTGGAGCCGAAGGGGTGGCCGAGGGCGATCGCGCCGCCGTTGACGTTGACCCGCTCGGGGTCGAGGCCGATCTGGGCGATGCTGGGCAGCACCTGGGCGGCGAAGGCCTCGTTCATCTCCACCAGGTCGATGTCGTCGGGAGTGAGCCCCGCGCGAGCGAGCGCCTGGCGGGAGGCCTCGACCGGCCCGAGGCCCATGATCTCCGGCGAGAGCCCGGAGACTCCGGTCGACACGATCCGGGCCAGGGGTGTGATGCCGAGCTCAGCGGCACGTACGTCGCTCATGATCACCAGCGCGGCCGCGCCGTCGTTCAGCGGACAGCAGTTGCCGGCGGTGATGGTGCCGTTCTCGCGGAAGACCGGCTTGAGGCCGGCGACCTTCTCGAGCGTGACCCCGGCTCGCGGGCCGTCGTCGGTGGCGACGACCTCACCGGACGGCAGCGTCACCGGGGTGATGTCCCGCTCCCAGAAGCCTCGGACGGCGGCGGCCTCGGCGCGGTTCTGGGAACGTACGCCCCACTCGTCCTGCGCCTCGCGCGTGATGCCGTACATCTCCGCGACGTTCTCGGCGGTCTCGCCCATCGCGAGGTGGTAGTCGGGCAGGTCGCCGGACTCGCGAGGGTCGGTCCAGGCCTCGCCCGCGGCCACCCGCGCGGCACCGCGCTCGCCCGCCTTGAGGAACTCCTCGGCCTTGGTGTCCGGCATCCCGTCGGCCTTGCCGCGCTCGTAGCGGGACACGCACTCCACCCCGGCGGAGACGAACGCGTCCCCCTCCCCCGCGCGGATCGCATGGAAGGCCATCCGGGTGGTCTGCAGCGACGACGCGCAGTAGCGGTGGACGGTGGTGCCGGGCACGGCGTCCAGACCCAGCCGTACGCCGACGACCCGTCCGATGTTGTAGCCCTGCTCCCCCGCGGGCTGGGCACAGCCCATCATCAGGTCGTCGATCTGCGTCGGGTCCAGCTCCGGAACCGACGAGACGGCGCTGCGTACGATCTGCTCGGCCAGCTCGTCGGGACGCAGGTCCTTGAGCGATCCCTTGAAGGCGCGGCCGATGGGTGAGCGGGCGGCGGAGACGATGACGGCTTCAGGCATGGGGGCTCCTCAGGAGTTGGGGGTGTGCTGGAGGAAGGCGGGCCACTCGCCGCCGCCGTCGACGGCGAGGACGGCGCCGGTGATGTGCGCGGCGAGCGGGGAGGCGAGCAGAAGGCAGGCGTCACCGACCTCCTCGGGCGTCGCGAAGACGCCGCGCGGGATGGTCGCGGCCACCGCGGCCCGTTGCTCCGGGCTGCCGTAGTGGTCCTCGGACCCCGGCGTGGCGACGAGCCCGCAGGAGACTGCGTTGACGCGTACGTCCGGAGCCCACTCGACCGCGAGCGACCCGGTCAGGCTCTCGACGGCCGCCTTCGCGGCCCCGTAGACCGCGGTCCCGGGACTGGGCCGCCGTGCCGAGATCGAGCTGATGTTGATGATGGATCCGCGTGAGGCCGTCAACGCCTCGTACGCCGCCTGGCTGACGTAGGCGGTGGCCAGGAAGTTGAGCGCCGAGATCTTCTCGTGGAACCGCGGCGACGCGGTCGCGAAGTCGGCGTAGGGCGCGCCGCCGGCGTTGTTGACGACCACGTCGAGCCGCCCGAGCCGCGAGGTGATCGCGGCGATCCACGCCGCGACCTGCTCCGGGTCCCGCACGTCGACCTGCGAGAACACCGGCTTGCGCCCGTCCACGACGGGCAGATCATCGGGAGTCGAGCGGCCACATATCTCGACCTCCGCTCCCGCCGCCAGGAACCGCGCGACGATCCCGGCGCCCACTCCGCGCGCGCCACCGGTCACCGCGACCACCTTGCCGCTGAAGTCGATCTCGACTGCCATGTGCGGCAGTCTAGAACGCCTACCAAGCAAATGCTAGGTTGATGATCGCGGTGACCGGATCAGAGGGTCAGACGCAGCGCCTCACACGCAGTGCACGGTCACCCAGTAGGTGTGGTCCCCACTCATGTGCTTCTTGACCTGGACCGGAACGGTGACCGAGCCGTTCGCGTCGGGCGTGAACGTCTGCCCGGCGTAGTGCACGTCGTCGAGCTCGCAGCCGACCTGGTCGGTCACGGTGATCTTGTGCAGACCCGCCTCAGCCGCCTCGACGTGCGCCTCGTGGAACGCGAGGACCGCCGGGTTGTACTCGGAGTACTTCACGTTGTGCGCACCCAGGGTGTCGGTCCACTCGGCAGCCAGACCATCGATGAACGGTCCACCGTCGCGTGAGAACCGGGTGTCGATCTCGACGATCGCCCGTGCCTTGACCTTGAAGTTGTCGGTCTTGCTGTCGGACGGGACGAAACCGTGCCGGTTGCCCGGAGCGGTGGAGTCGAGCGCGTCGTACGGCGTCAGCCAGACCTTGTACTCGCCACCGTTGTTCGGGGTGTCGAGGTAGGGGAACAGCTGCACGGTGATCCCGCCGTCCTCCGCGTCGGTGCCGGTCGCGTGAGCGCACGCACCGCTCGGCGCGACGCTGACGAAGCGGCCGCTGGCGTCGACCTCGACCCGGCGGCATCCGACGGGATCGGTGGAGAGCAGCGTCTTGCCGGAGGGATCGGTCACCTGGAAGGCATAGATCCCGGCAGGCAGGCCGGCCGCGTCATCGGGCGCGTTGATGCCGGGACCGCCGTTGAGATAGACGTCCTGCTTGGCGGCATAGTGGTTGAGGTTGACGGGCGCGCCGGTTACGTCGGTGGTGAAGATCGCGCCGGAGAGCTGCAGCAACGGTGCAGACGAGGCCGGCATCGACCAGAGCGCCGCCGCGGCCACCCCCGCCGCGACCGCACAGACGAGCTTTCGGATCATGGGTTTCCCCCTCGGATAGGTCGGATCTCGAGTCTTCGTCGCACCCCGATAAAGGCCTCCGTCCGATCCCCGGGTATCACCCGAACCGGGTAGCCCCCGGATTGTGTGATGGGCCACCTCGGCACCGCCCCAGGAATACCGGAGAGTCCCTCCGTCTTGGGTCAGGAGTGGATCGAGGCCGTCGGCCTCGGCAGACCTGAGAGGAACTTCTTGTGACCACGACCGCCGTCGACACCTTCACGGACGTGATCCGCTCGCGCCGCTCCGCGCGAGCCTTCCTGCCCGACCCGGTGCCCGCCGACGACATCCGCGGTGTGCTCGAGGACGCCCAGCGCGCCCCGTCGCACAGCAACACCCAGCCGTGGGAGGTCCACGTCTTCTCCGGTGAGGCCCGCGAGCGCCTCAGCGAGGCGATGCTCAAGGCGTTCGAGGCCGGCCAGATGAGTCCCGACTTCACCACGACGTACGGTGACGACGACAGCGTCCACGTCCAGCGGTCGCAGCAGACCGGGGCCGTCCTCTACGGCGCCCTGGGCATCGCCCGCGAGGACGTCGACGGCCGCACCAAGGCCGTCGCCGAGAACCTCCGCTTCTACGGTGCGCCCCACGTGGCCCTGCTCTTCGTTCCGGAGCTCGGCGATGTCGTACGCGCTGCCAACGACGTCGGCATGTACGCCCAGAACTTCCTGCTCTCCCTCACCGCCCGCGGCTACCACGGCGTACCCCAGGGCATGCACGGCCTCTTCGCCGACACCGTCCGCGCCCACCTCGGCCTGCCCGCCGACCGCAAGCTGCTCTACGGCATCTCGTTCGGCACCGCCGACCCCGACGCCGCGGTGAACCGCCTCGACGTCGGCCGCGCCGCGCTCGACGAGCACATCGTGCTGCACGACACCTCGCTCTGAGCCGCCGCGACGAGCTGTAACACGTCGTTCGTAGGACTTCTCGCCCTATTGGGGCGACCGGATAGTCCTACGAACGACGTGTTACATGGGGCGGCACCCCGTCAGGCAGCAGCCGCTCCGCGGATCTCCGCCACAGACGTACGCTGCGCCCGGCCCGCCGCGAAGAGGCTGACCGCCACCGCGAGCAGGAGCCAGAGGACCAGGCCTCCGACCGGCGCACCGACCGCGGCACCGCTCTGCGCGACGGCGACCCCGCGGAGCGCCTCGGCCGCGAGCGGGACCGGCAGGATGCCCGCGAGCGCACCGAACGGCGCGGAGGCCGTGGCGACCGGCAACAGCCCGCCGAGAGAGACCAGCTGCAGGGCGATGAACGCGAGCGAGATCAGCCAGCCACGGCGCTGGCCGGCGAGCGCGACGACGGCCTGGTGGACCGCGACGAACACCGACGCGGCGAGCACCGCGATCCCGACCGTGGCGATCGGCTGCGCGAGATCGGCGCCGAGAAGATCAGCGACGACCACGAGGAGCACCGCCTGCGCCAGCCCGACGAGAGCCGCCGGCCACAGACCGGCGAAGGTGAGCCGCCCCGCCGTGAGCGCCTCCCGCAGCCGCCCGGCGGGGAAGGCCGGCCGGAGCAGGTAGATCGCGAGCGCACCGAGCCACAGCGCCAGCGCGATCACCGCCGGCGCCAGCCGGGTCGCCCCCGACGTGGATGGGCCGGAAGCGACCGAGACCTGCACCGGGTCGGCGACGACCTCGGCCTGCTTCTCACCGGGAACCGCGATCTGCGAGGCACCGTCGTCGAGACCCGAGGCCAGCGAGTCAGCGCCCTCGGTCAGCGAGGACGTACCGGAGGAGAGGTCGTCGGCCCCGGAGGCCAGCGAAGCCGAACCGCTCTCGAGCTGCTTGGTCCCGGAGGCGAGCTGATCGGCCCCCGAGGCCAGCTCGGTGGCGCCGTCGTTGGTCTTCCCGAGGCCGGACTCGAGCTCACGCGCGCCCTTGGCGAGGCGGGCGTTGGCGTCGGCGACCTGGGACGCCCCGGACGCGACCTTCCCGGCACCGTCCGCCGCCGACGAGATCCCTCCGGTCAGCTCAGGAGCCGCCTGCGAAAGGGCGGAAGCCCCCGAGGCGACCTGCGCCGCCCCTGCTGCGAGCTGGTCCGCCTGCCCGCCGCCGGAGCCGACCGCCGAGGCGGTGGCGCCGCACAGCTGCGGCTTGGAGGCCGCGAGCAGCGGGTCGCTCGCGCACGCCTGCGCCCAGCCTTTGGCGAGCTGGGTGTAGCCGGCCACGCCCTCCGAAACCTGCGAGGCGCCGGTCGCAAGCGACGAGGCCTGCGAGGGGAGGCCCGCGGTCGACCTGTCGAGCTGGTCGAGCCCTCCGCTCAGCTCGTCGGCACCGGCGGCCAGCGAGGACGCGCCCTTCGACGCCTTGCCCGCGCCCCCGGCCAACGTTCCCGCACCCGACTCCAGCCGCGCGGTCCCGCCGGCGAGCGTGTCGAGCCCGCCCGCAACCTGCGAGGCGCCGTCGGCAGCCCCGGCCGCACCGAAGCTGAGCGACCGAGCACCGTCGGCGACCTTCCCGGCACCCGAGTCGGCGGCAGCGGTGCCGTCGGCGAGCTGGTCGGCCCCGTCGGCGGCCGAGTCCAGGCTGGTCTTGAGCTTCCCGGTCTGGTCCCGGACCCCGTCGAGGTAGGTCGTCGTGACCGTACGCCCCAGGGTCGATGCCGACTGCCGCGCGACCTGACGAGCGATCTCGGCGGTCACCTCGCTGGAGGCGTCGGACGCCTCGACACTGACCCGGCCGGCACTCGGGTCGCTCCCCTGCACCCCGGACAGCGTCTTGGACAGGTCCTTGGGGATCGTGATCACGGCCGCGTACGTCCCGTCCGCGTAGCCCTCCCGTGCATCCGCTGCATCGGTGAGCTCCCAGCCGAGCGTGGGGCTCGCGGACGAGCCCGAGGAGGAGACGAGGTCCGCGGCCAGCGCCCGGCCGGCGTAGACCGTCTGCTTGTCCTTCCCGCTCCCCGTCGTCACCGGCTCATCGAGGTTGACCACGGCGGCGGGCACCTTGTCGAGGTTCTCGGCGCGGTCGCTGAGCGCGACGAGCGCGAGCACCGTCACGACGACCGGCAGCAGGATCGCGGCCGCCACCAGGCGGCGGCCCGACCACCATGATTTCGTACGCTTCATCGGACTGTCTCCAGGTCGGCGACCGAAGCCGCGGGGTCGGTGAGCTCAGGGTCGGGTGTGGTGCGTGCGGGCGCGGCATGAGCGATCGCGTCCGCGACCTGTGGCGCCGCGGGCAACGACGGCATCCCGAGCAGGACCGTCGTGCCCCGCGAGGTCAGTGCGGACAGGGCCGCGAGCTGCCCGCTGTCGAGCGAGGTCGGGCTGTCGATGGCGACCAGCGCCGGCACCCGCCGAGCACCCACGACCCGGAGCGCCTCCGCTACGTCGCCGACGAGAGCTGCCCGGGCACGCACAGCGCCTGCTTCCTCCGGCAGCAGCCGGTCGAGCACGACCAGCTGCCCCGAGAAGCCGAGCCGCCCGGTGAGAACAGCGAGCGCGGCGGTCCGCGCAACCGGGTCGGCCCCGTGGACGATCCCGAGCCCTCCCGGCCGCAGGTGAAGATCGAACGGCGCGAGCGCCTCCGACACCTCGACCTGCCGTGCGCGGACCGCGACCTCGCCGTTGGCGGCGACGTGGTCGGCGTGCTCGAGGTGGTGGATGAGCGCCTCACCCTCGATGTCGAGGACCGGCATCCGCCGGTCCAACCAGGCCGGCAGCCACCAGGCACCGCGTCCGAGCAGGGCGAGCACCGCCGGCACCAGCGTCATCCGCACCAGGAACGCGTCCACGAGCACCCCCACGGTGAGGCCCAGCGCCATCGGCTTCACGATCGGATCGCCGTTGGGCACGAAGGCCGCGAAGACGGCGATCATGATGATCGCCGCGGCGGTGACGACGCGGGCGCTGGCGGCGAACCCGGTGTCCACGGACCGCCGGGCGTCGCCGGTGTGGACGAAGTCCTCCCGCATCCGGGAGACCAGGAACACCTCGTAGTCCATCGCGAGCCCGAAGAGCACGCCCATCAGGATGATCGGGAAGAACGCGATCACCGGGCCGACCTTGGCGACGTTGAACAGGTCGGCACCCCAGCCCCACTCGAAGACCGCGGCGACCACCCCGAACGAGGCCGCCACCGACAGCACGTAGCCCAGCGTCGCCTTCAACGGGACCGCGATCGAGCGGAACACGATCGTCAGCAGGATCAGCGACAGCCCGACGACGACGGCCCCGAACGGCAGGATCGCACCGGACAGACGCGCGCTGACGTCGATCGCGACCGCAGTCTGCCCGGTGACCATGACGTCCTCGATCCCGAACCGCTCCGCCAGGTCTGCCGAGTCCGCACGGATCTCCTTGACCAGCGCTGCGGTCGCCGGGTCGCTCTTCTCGGTGGTCGGGTAGATCACCACGAGCCCGAGGTCGGCGGTCCGGTTCGGCGTGGCCAGCGCGACCTTCTGCACCCCGTCATAGGTCCCGAGCGCCTTGCCGAAGTCGTCCATCACCCCGATCGGGTCGGTGGTGTCGATGATGTCCGCGGTCACGAACAGCGGCGCGTTGTAGCCCGGCCCGAAGTCGCGGCTGATCAGGTCGTACGTCTCCCGCGGAGCACTCCCAGGCTCGGCGCTGCCGTTGTCGTTGAGCCCTAGCGCGAGGTCGCGCGCGGGGATCGCCAGGACGGCGATCACCAGCAGCGAGACCACGACGGTGAGGACCGGCACCTTGGTCACCAGCCGCACCCAGCGTGCCCCGAGGGTGGTGGCGTGAGGCCGCCCCTCCGCGACAGCCTCACGCCGGTGGGCCCGAGACCCAGGCTTGGGCCGGAGCCGCTCACCCGCGAGCGCGAGGAGCGCCGGCACGGCGGTGAGCGCGACGAGCACGGCGACCAGGACGGCCGAGGCTGCTGCGTACCCCATGACCGCCAGGAACGGGATGCCCGCCACCACGAGGCCGCACAGCGCGATGATGACCGTGACACCCGCGAAGATGACCGCGCTGCCGGCGGTGGCGACCGCGCGGGCGATCGACTCCTCCACCCCGAGACCGGTGGCGAGCTGGCTGCGGTGCCGGGCGATCACGAACAGCGCGTAGTCGATCCCGACCGCGAGCCCGATCATCAGCGCGAGGGTGGGGGTGGTGGCCGAGATCGTGGTGGCCGCGGCGACCGAGAAGATCCCCGCCATCGCGATCGCCACCCCGAGCAGCGCGGTCAGGATCGGCAGGCCGGCGGCCAGCAGCGACCCGAACGTGATCGCCAGGACGAGCAGGGCGATGAGGATCCCGATCCCCTCCGTCGCGCTGACGTGCACCCCGGTGACGGAGTACGCATCCCCACCGACGTGGACCTCAAGCGAAGACCCCGACGGCAGCTCCGCAGCTTCTTCCAGATCCGAGGTCACACCCTCGGGGAGCTCGTCGAGACCGAGGTCGAACTGCACCGTCGCCAGCGCGTCCCGGCCGTTGTCGCTGACGGTCCTGCTCTCCGCGGCCAGCGGGTCGGTGACCGTCGCGACGTGGTCCACCTTCTCGACCCGCGCGAGCACCTTCTCGATCTCTTGGCGGTGGTCGTCGATCTTCTCCCCCTCGGGAGCGACGAAAACCAGCTGGGCAGAGGTCCCGGAGACCTCGGGGAAGCGCTGCGTGAGCGCGTCCAGACCCTGCTGGGACTCGGTGCCCGGGATCGTGAAGTCGTTCTGCAGCTTGCCGCCGAGCGAGACGGTCAGCGCACCCAGGAGCACCGCGAGCAGGAGCCAGAGCGCCAGCACGGTCTTGGCGTGGCGGGCGACCTGTCGGCCCAGCCGGTAGAGGTAGGAGGACACGTTCAATACATTAACGCATTCAATACAAAAGTGTATCGTTGGCGTATGTGAGGATTGCTACATGACCGAGGTGAAGGCCCCCAGGCGACGTACGAACACCCGCGCCCGGCTGCTGTCCGCGGCCGTCGATGTCTTTGTCGAGCGCGGGGCGCGCCGGGTCACCGTCGACGACCTGGTCAGCGCGGCCGGCTACACGCGCGGAGCGTTCTACTCCAACTTCGGCAGCGTCGAGGAGGTGCTGCTCGAGGCGTTCAAGGAGGAGTCCGAGCGGCTGATCGAGGCCGTACGCACCGCCGTCGGCGAGCACAGCGACGCCGACTCGAGCGGATCACTGATCGGCGCGGCATTCGACGCGATCCGCCCCCTCCAGGACCGCTGGTTCGTCCTGCAGAGCGAGGTGGTGCTGCAGAGTCTGCGCGACCCCGACGCGCGCGAGATCAGCTCGGCGACGTTCACCGCGCTCAGCGAGCAGCTCGTCGAGGTCGTCGATCTCGCGCTGGACCGCCTCGACCGCACCTCCACGATGCCGACCGACCTCCTCGCCCAGACGATGATGGGCGTGTTCCTCCACAGCGTCACGATGCGTACGATCCGCCCCGACGACCCCCGTGCCGACCGGCTTCTCGAAGACGCGCTCCCCCAGATCATCGATGGTCTGTCGATCCCGAGGACCTCCGCCTAGGCTGAGGTCCGGTCCCACTCTCGGGTCGACTCTCAGGGGGTTGTCACATGGGCGCACCGACATGGGTGTGGCTGGTCACGGTGGTCGCGATCGTCGGCCTGCTCGCGTTCGACTACGTCTTCCACGTACGCAAGGCCCACACGCCAACGCTGAAGGAGGCGGCCACCTGGTCGGCGGTATACGTCGCGATCGCGCTGCTGTTCGGCGTCGGCGTGCTGATCTTCGGCGGCGGCACGATGGGCGGGGAGTACTTCGCCGGCTACATCACGGAGAAGGCGCTCTCGGTCGACAACCTGTTCGTCTTCCTGATCATCATGACGAGCTTCCGGGTGCCGCGGGAGGACCAGCAGAAGGTGCTCCTCTTCGGGATCACGTTCTCGCTGATCGCCCGCACCGGGTTCATCTTCGTTGGCGCCGCACTGATCAACACCTTCGCCTGGGTGTTCTACCTGTTCGGCCTGATCCTGCTGATGACGGCCGGCAACATGCTGAAGCCCGACAACGACTCCCACGGGGAGAACGTCGTCGTCCGCCTGGCCCGACGGCTGTTCCACGTCAGCGAGCACTACGACGGCGACAAGCTCTTCACGGTGGAGAACGGCAAGCGCATCCTGACGCCGATGCTGCTGGTGATGGTGGCCATCGGCGGCACCGACATCCTCTTCGCCCTCGACTCGATCCCGGCGATCTTCGGCCTCACCCAGAACGTCTACCTCGTCTTCACCGCGACCGCGTTCTCGCTGCTGGGCCTGCGCCAGCTCTACTTCCTGCTCGACGGCCTGCTCGACCGGCTCATCTTCCTGTCCTACGGGCTGGCCGCGATCCTCGCCTTCATCGGCGTGAAGCTGATCCTGCACGCCCTCCACGAGAACAACATCCCGTTCATCAACGACGGCGATCCCGTGCACGTCGTCGAGATCAGCACCGGCCTTTCCCTGACCGTCATCCTCGGCGTACTCGTCGTGACCGTCGTCGCCTCACTCTTCAGCAAGCGCGGCCGCGCGAAGAACGCGATCGGCAACGCCCGCCGGCACGCCGCCGCCTACCTCGACTCCGAATACACCGCCGACCCGGCCGAGCGCGAGCGCATCCACAACGCCCTCCTCGCCGAGCGCGACATCATCGTCTCCCTCGGCCCGAAGTATCTGCAGATCGCACGCGAGGAGACCCCTCTCATGGAGCTCCTCGAAGCCGCCCTCGCCAGCCACACCGCCGCCGTGGAACGCGGCGAAGCCACTCCCGCAGGACCGCCGAAGATCCTGCGCGACGAGTGAGCTGCGGTTTCTAGCAGCAGACGACCTGCTGCACTTTGAACAGCGTGTCCTCCTGGCGCTGCATATTGACGTAGCCCTGGTCCACCCAGACCACGCGGAACAGGCCGTCCCCGAGGTCCTCGACCCGCCGCTCGCCGCCGGCGTCGAGGTCTTCGAGGATGTGGTAGTAGAAGCCGTCGCCGCCGTTGGCGTCATCGGTGCAGTCCCACGCGGCCGCGTCGTCGAGATCGGGGATGTAGAGGCCCGCGGCCTCGCAGTCACCCGCCTGGAGTGCGTCGACGAACCGTACGGCCGCGGTCTCCGCGCCGCTGACCGGCTGCCCCGCCGCGGTCTCCGCGCCGCCGGCCGGATCCTCGGCCGGGCCGCCGCGTGCGACGAACCAGGTCGCGGCGCCGCCCAGCACCAGGGCGGCGACAACGGCGGCCGCGACGAGGACGGCGTTGTGCCGGCGGCGTGCGGGCGGCTGCGGCTGCGGCTGCGTTGGGGACGGCGAACGGAGCACGGTCTGCGCGTCCGAAGGGGGAGGTACGTCGACCGCCCGCCCCGCGGCCGCGGCGGTGAGTGCTGCGGCGAAGCTCCCCGCGTCCGGCCAGCGGTCCTCGGCCCTCGGCTCCAGGGCGCGCATGATCACCGCCGACACCGTTGCAGGCACGGGCGCAACCGTGCCGAGCTCGGGAACCCGGGACACAACCGTCAACGCCGGCGCGGGCGAGCGGCCCGCGAACATCGCCCACGCGACCGCGCCCAGGCTGCGTACGTCCGCGCGATGGTCGATCGGCAGGGACTCGTCGAACTGCTCGGGCGCCATGTAGGCGGGCGTCCCGATCTGCCGGGTCACCTCAGAGTGCTGGTCTAGCGCGCGGGCCACACCGAGGTCGGCGACCATCGCGCGCAGCCGCCCGTCGGACCCCCCGGTGAGCAGGATGTTGGCGGGCTTCACGTCGCGGTGGATGACCGAGCGAACGTGCAGTGCGTCGAGGCCGGACGCAGCCTGTGCCACCAGGTCCGCAACCAGCTGCGGCGGCATCCCCTGAGGGTGCTGGGCGATCAGCTCCGCGACGCTTCCCCCGTCGGCGTACGACATCACGAAGTAGGGCGCACCTGTCGGGGTCTCGCCGATGTCGTGGACCGAGACGACATGGGGCGAGTCGACCGACCGGAGGAAGCGCGCCTCCTGCAGGAACCGCTCCCGGATGTCGGCCGCCTGCGTCCACTGGGCACTGAGGACTTTCACGGCAACGGGCGAGTCGAGGTCGGGGTCGTGGTAGAGCCACACCTCGGCGAATCCGCCGGAACCGAGAGGCTTGACCTGGCGCAGGCGCCCGAGGGTCTGAGGAAGGGTCACCGGGACATTATGAGGCCAGGCTCCAGCCGGCACGCGCGACCCGTGGATCTCGCCGGCCGCCACTCCTGCTGCGGACAGGGGTGAACTCGCTGCGGAGCGGAACCGGATCGCCTTCAGCTTCCGTTCGCGGCCGAGCGGCGTTCCTGGTCCCGGAACTTCGTGGGTGATGAGCCGACCACGCGGCGGAACGCGGTGCTGAACGCGCTCTCGGACTGGTAGCCGGTGGCTCGTGCGAGCTCAGAGATCGACAGCGCGTCGCGAGCGAGGGCGTCGCGAGCGAGGCTCATGCGCCACTGAATGAGGTACTCCAGGGGCGGGACCCCGACGTGGCTCTTGAAGGCCTGGGCGAACGCGGAGCGGGACATGTGGCTGATCTCGGCGAGTTCGTTGAGGTTCCAGGAGTGGGCCACGTCCGCGTGCACTGCACGTAGCGCGGCGCCGATGCCGTCCTCGTTCAGGGCGCCCAGCCAGCCGGTGGGCCGGTCTGTCTGGCCGGCGTGAGCGCGCAGCATGTGAACCAGCAGGATCTGTGCGAGATGGTTCTGCACCAGCGGGCCGCCGGCAGCGGTGACCGCGACCTCGGTGGCCAGGAGATCGATCAGCTGACCGAGTCGGCTGCCATGAGGATCAGCAGCGCGGACGATCACGAGCGGCGGCAGTAGATCGGTCAGGAGGGCCGCGTTCTGGTCGTCGAACGCGATGTGCCCGACGCAGAGGTAGAGGTCGTTCTCGGACTCCGGGCCGATCCGGACGAACCCGTCCTCGGCCCCCGCCCACACCGCCTCCGCCGGCCGCGGGCTGACGTCGGGCGTGCTGGCCAGTACGTACGGCGGCGGGTTGCCCAGCATGAAGGTGTCACCCTCGCGCAGGAGCACCGGTTCATGCCCTTCGAGGATCAGCCAGCACTTGCCGCGTACCAGACCGCCGATCCGCACGTGCAGGAACGTGTCGAAGCTCAACGCCCACTCACCCACGGCCCGAAGGCTGGGCCCGATCACCGTGTGGGGCTTGAGCAGGCCGATCGCGTCGGCCACTGGATCCTGGAAGCCGAGCACCACCGACACCTCCTGGACGATACGTAAAGGATCGCGGACTTTGGATTATGGATCTTACTGCAATGGCGTCGCAGTATCGATGTCGTAGGTAGATCACCGGCCACGAATACAGATCGGCAACTAGCGAAGTGATGGAGAAGACTCACATGGGACATTTGGACGGCAAGACCGCGGTAGTCACCGGCGGAAGCAGCGGGATCGGCCTAGCCGCCGCCGTGCGACTGGCGGACGAGGGCGCGTATGTGTTCGTCACCGGGCGGCGTGAGGCCGAACTGGAGGCCGCCGTCAAGACCATCGGATCGGACCGGGCCACGGGCGTGACGGGAGATATCTCCAAGTTGGCCGACCTGGACCGGCTCTACGACGCGGTCCGGACCCACGGCAACGGGTTGGACGTACTCGTGGCGAACGCGGCGGTTGGCACGTTCGTGACGTTGGAGCAGACCACCGAGGAGCACTTCGACCAGACCTTCGGGGTCAACACCCGAGGCACTCTGTTCACCGTGCAGAAGGCGCTCCCGCTGCTCAACGACGGCGCCTCGGTCATCCTGACCGGCTCCACGGCGGCCGACCGTGGCATGGAGGCGTTCGGCGCGTACGCGGCATCGAAGGCGGCGGTACGCTCCTTCGCGCGGACCTGGTCCACCGAGCTCAAGAGCCGGGGCATCCGGGTCAACGTGATCTCGCCGGCATGGATCGAGACTCCCGGGGGAACCGCGGCTTTCGGCGACGAGGAGACCGCCCGGGCCATGAAGGAACATGTCGCAGCGACCGTGGCCAAGGGCCGCATGGGTCAGCCTGAGGAGGCCGCCGCGGTCGTGGCGTTCCTGGCCTCGGAGCAGAGCAGCTACGTCGTCGGCTCGAACCTCTACGTCGACGGCGGAGAGAACCAGACCTGAGCCCAGACCTGAGAAGGGCACGAGCCGTTCCACCGATGGGGCCATCGACGTCGCCGCCCAGTTGCCGTTCTCGAGGTCCTTCGCGCGGGCGATGATCACCTACGGAGGAACTCCTTGAGGGCAACGTTGACCTCGTCCGCATGGGTCCACAGGAGGCCGTGAGGAGCGCCCTCGACCTCGACGTAATCGGCGTCAGGGACCGCCATGTGGAAACGGCGTGCCGTGGCGTCGATGGGAAGGATGTTGTCCTTCGTACCGTGCAGGATCAGCGTCGGCTTGCCGGCCGCGCGAACCGCGTCGACATCGCTGCGGAAGTCCTCGATCCAGGCCGGGACGACTGCGTACGCGGCCACCGGCGCGCTGCCGATCGCGACGTTCCAGCTACCGGTGACGGCCTCCTGGCTGATGCGAGAGCCGAGGTTCTCATCCAGGTTGTAGAAGTCCTTGAAGAACTGGGTGAACCAGGCGTAGCGGTCGTCCTTGGCCGCCGCGGCGATGCCGTCGAACACGTCCTGCGGGACGCCCTCGGGGTTGTCGTCGCGCTGAACGAGGAACGGCTCGAGGGACGCGAGGAACGCGAGCTTCGCGACGCGCTCATGCCCGTATCGGGCGACGTACCGCGCGAGTTCACCGGTGCCCATCGAGAACCCCACGAGTACGACGTCGCTCAGCTCGAGGGTCTCGAGGACCGTGTTCAGGTCGGCGGCGAAGGTGTCGTAGTCGTAGCCGCTGCCGACCTTGGACGAGCGCCCGAAGCCGCGGCGATCGTAGGTGATCACCCGGTAGCCCGCCGCGAGCAGCTCGCGCGTCTGCTTCTCCCAGCTGTGGCCGTTCAGCGGATACCCGTGGATGAGAACCACGGGCTGTCCGATTCCCTGATCCTCGTAGTACAGCTCGACCGGCGTGCTGTTCTCCTGCCCAACAGTGATGAAAGCCATCATCTTTCCCTTCTGTCTGCGTAGGGGGTATCGATATAGGGGGACATTCGAGGCGGGGGTCAGAGCTGTTCCGGCGGCGCCATGCGGTAGACGAACTCGCCGAGGCCGGACTGCGAGATAGCGAAGATCGTGCCGGCGAGGCCCTCTTGAGTGGCGGCCATGCTCAAGTCGCCCAGGCGGACCGCGTCGAACCCGGCATCGTGGCTGAGCCGGCTGACCACGTCGTGGGCTTCGTCGTCGCCGGACCACAGGTTGCTCGGCCGTACGCGAGCACCGGCGACCCGGCCGAAGAGCGAGGCGAAGTTGGTGCTGAACGCCTTGGCCGTGGTCCCGCCGGTCACCGACTTGACGTACTCGGCGTTGGAGGAGAACCCGGCCGGAGGGCGCGCGTCGCCGTAGAGGTTGGTGGCGTCGAGCACGGTCTTGCCATCGAGCCCGGCGACCGATGACAGCGCTGCCTCTACCGCGGCTCCTGGGACGGCGAGCAGCACAGCTTCGGCGCCACCGGCGTCACCACCGGCTCGCCCCAGCCTGATCACCTGGTGGCCGGCACGCTCCCACAGATCGGCCAGTCCACCGCCGATGTTGCCGCGCCCGATCACTGTGATGTTCATGCCGACCACGACCCGTCGGGGTGATCGACGACGCGAAGGGCGCCGGAAGGACAGCGCCCGATCACCTCTCGCAGGGTCTGAGCGGTTCCCTCCGAACCGGCTTGCGTGGGGTCGATCCACGGCCGAGCGGATGGATCGAAGACGGCGGGCATCCCACGTACGCACTCGGCCGCGTGCTGACACACATCACCGTCGAACGAGACGTCGACCACGGGCCCGGTGTAGGTCTTGCGCGCCATGGTCAGTCCTTCGCCGTCGACGGGGGCACACGCTTCACGAGTGCGACGTACTCGCGGTGGTTCCCGATCCAGCCCTTGATGAACGGGCACAGCGGCATCACCTTGCGCTCGCTGCCGTCGCGGACGTCGTCGAGCGCGAACCTGGCGATCGCGGAGCCGACGCCCTTCCCCTCGTAGGCCGGGTCGACCTCGGTGTGGGTGAACACGATCAGGTCGGTGGCGAGGATGTACTCCGCGAACCCCACCACGGATCCGTCCACGCGCGCTTCGTAGCGCAGGCGCTCCGGCGCATGTGCGACCTCAATATCGACGTCTGTCATCTCTCGTCCTTGCTCGGTCTGTGTATTTGTTTGTGCGCACAAGTAATCTACTCGTGCAGTCAAGTTGCTCCCTTCCAGCGTAAGGACCACGCATGCAGTTCGGGATCTTCAGCGTCGGGGACGTCACCCAGGACCCGACCACCGGCTACACCCAGAGCGAGGCGGAACGCATCCGCAACATCGTCCGCATCGCGCAGCGAGCCGACGAGGTGGGCCTGGACGTCTTCGCCATCGGCGAGCACCACAACCCGCCGTTCATCCCCTCGTCGCCCACGACCCTGCTCGGTCACATCGCGGCACTGACGGAGCGAATCATCCTCAGCACATCGGTGACGCTGATGACGACCAACGACCCCGTCAAGGTCGCCGAGGACTACGCGATGCTCCAGCACCTCGCCGATGGCCGGCTCGACGTGATGCTCGGAAGGGGCAACACCGTCCCGGTCTACCCCTGGTTCGGGAAGGACATCCGCCAGGGCGTTGCCCTGGCGCTGGAGAACTACAACCTGCTCCACCGGCTGTGGCGGGAGGACGTCGTGGATTGGGAGGGCAAGTTCAGGACTCCATTGCAGGGTTTCACCTCGACGCCGCGACCACTGGACGATGTCGCGCCGTTCGTCTGGCACGGCTCGATCAGAACTCCCGAGATCGCCGAGCAGGCGGCGTACTACGGCAACGGCTTCTTCGCCAATCACATCCTGGCCCCCAATCTCGCCTTCAAGCCGCTCGTCGACCTCTACCGCAAGCGGTTCGAGCACTATGGCCACGGAACCGCGGAGCAGGCGATCGTCGGTCTCGGTGGGCAGGCGTTCATCGCCCGTCGGTCGCAGGATGCGGTCGAAAGGTTCCGCCCGTACTTCGAGGCGTTCCCCGTCTTCCGCGGAGCGCGCCTGGAGGACTGGATGACGGGTACGCCGCTGACGGTCGGCAGTCCGCAGGAGGTCATCGACAAGACGCTGACGTTCCAGGAAGGCTTCGGCGACTACCAGCGCCAGCTCTTCTCGGTCGACAGCATGGGGCTGCCTGTCGAGGTCGCACTGGAGCAGGTCGAGATCCTCGGAACCGAGGTCGTTCCAGTTCTGCGCAAGGAGATGGAGTCGCGCCGCGCGCCAGGTGTTCCCGAGGCACCGACCCATGCCTCGTTGGTCGCAGCCAAGTACGGCGACGGCGAGCCCCGCCAGCCGCGGCCGAACCCGAATCGTGGCGACAACCTGTCCGGCCCCTCCCCCTACCAGGACAGCGACCCGACCGTCACCGCCCAGTTCCCGGCGGCGCTGTGATGAGCGACGTGACCATCGCCGTCCTCACCGCCGGCGTCAGCGACCCGTCCTCGACCCGGCTCCTCGCCGACCGAGCGGCCCAACGTACTGCCGACGCCCTGGGCGCCTCCGACCTGAGCGCGACGTTCCTCTCGATCGATCTGTCGACGGTCGCGGTCGACATCGCCCAGGCACTGGTCTCAGGCATGCCGAGTCGAAAGGTCACCGCCGCCATCGAGGACCTCGCGGAGTCCGACGCGATCATCGCGAGCACGCCGGTCTACAAGGCCGGGATCAGCGGGCTGTTCAAGTCCTTCGCGGACCTTCTCGACAACGACCTGCTCATCGCCAAGCCCGTCATCCTGGCCGCCACAGGAGGCACGAGCCGGCACGCCATGGTCGTCGACGAGCAGCTCCGGCCACTGTTCGCGTTCCTGCGTGCGATCCCGATGCCGACATCCCTGTACGCCGCCCCCGAGGACTGGAGCTCCCCAGAGCTGGGCGACCGGATCTCCCGAGCGGCCGGCGAGCTGGCCATCTTCCTGCGGAACGGCACCGGCCCCCAGATCGCCGAACAGAACTGGGGCCGCCATCGACATCAGTTCGGCGGCACCGCTGTGGGCGCGCCACAATCGGTCGACGATGTCGACTTCTCGACCGACCTGATGCGTCTCGCGGCCGGCGGCGAAAGGGAGCAAGGAACGTGAAGGTATTCATTCTCGGCATCAGCGGGGCGATCGGCGCTCTGCTGGCCGACAAGCTGACCGCGGGAGGGACCGAGGTTCACGGGCTGGTCAGAAAACCGGCACAGCAAGTCGACCTCGCTGCCCGCGGCGCCGAGACCACGCTCGGCGAACTGAGCACGATGTCAGCCGCGGAGCTGGCACGCGCCGCAAGCGGATCTGATGCGATCGTCTACACCGCAGGCTCCAACGGCGGCGCCCGCGAAGTGACCAAGGCGATCGATGGTGACGGCGTCACCAAGGCTCTGGAGGCAGCACGCCTGGCGGGAGTCAGCCGGTTCGTACTGGTCTCTGTCCTCCCCGAGTCGTGGCGCGAGCGGGACAACCCGGACGAGGTCGAGTACTACTTCGCCGTCAAGAAGCAGGCTGACATCGCCGTCACCCGCAGCGACCTCGACTGGGTGATCCTCCGCCCCTCGCTCCTTGTCGACGACCCCGCGCTCGGCACGATCTCACTCGGCCCGGCCGAGGCCCACGGCGAGATCGCCCGCGCAGACGTCGCCGAGACCCTCACCGAACTGCTTCTCGAGCCACGCATCCGACGACAGATCCTCGAACTCAACACCGGCACCACCCCGGTCCGCGAGGCCGTCCGGGCCAACGTCTACTGATCAGCGGCCTCGGCGGCGAACCGGCGGCCCGACCTCGGCCTGAGCGATCGCCGCGAGAGCATCGGCGAACGCGGCCAGATCGACGTTCTGGAGATGATCCATCACGTGGCGCCGGACGCTCTCCAGGTGCACCGGCCAAGCCTTCTTCAGACACTTCAATCCGGCCGGGGTCAAGCGCGCCAGCTGGCCGCGACCGTCCGCCGTCGAACGGACCCGCTCGACCAAGCCCGTCCGCTCCAACCGCTCCACGACACGGGTCAGCCCGCTGACCGAGATCGATACGTAGTTGGCGAGCTCGCTCATGCGCAACGAGCGCTCGGGAGCCTCCGACAGGTTCATCAGCACGGTGTACTCCGTGAGACTCAGGCCCTCCGACTGTATGAGATCGGAGTCGAGCACCCGCGGAATCACCACGACTGCCCGCCCCAACGCACGCCAGGCAGTCTCCTCCTCGGGCGACAGTGGGGCCACCTCCCCAGCTGCTGCACGCCGACCATCCATACCAACGAGGCTAGCGGGTAGTTGCTTGACGTAATAACGATCCCCACAGGCGGTCGAGGTCCCACAGGGCTTCAGGCGACGTGGCGGCTCCGGAAGGATGTCGGTGAGGTGCCGTGGAGACGCTTGAAGGCCGCGCTGAGGGCGAACGGGTTCGCGTAGCCGACGCGGGCGGCGATCGCCGACAGGGTCAGGTCCGTGCCGATCAGCAGGTCGGCGGCGAGGGCGAGACGCCACCGGGTCAGGTACGCCAACGGCGGCTCGCCGACATGCTCGGTGAAGCGCCGGGCCAGAGCGGCTCGCGAGAGACCGACCTGCTCACCGAGGCCGGCGACCGTCCAGGGCAGCTGCGGGTGCTGTTCCATGGCCCGCAGCACCGCGGCCACCGCGTCATCGGCGGGAAGTGCCGGGGAGGCCGAGAGCACCTCGCGCACGGCTTTGACCACGAGTACGTCCAGCAGCCGGTCGAGCAGGGCCGCCTGGCCGGCCTCCTCGCGCACCAGCTCTGCGGACAGGAGGTCGACGACGGCGGTGTCGAAGCCGCGCAGCACCACGCTGGTTGGCAGCCGGGACAACAGCAGCGCGCCCACCGAGGTCTCGCGCTCATAGGTCCCGATGAGCATCACGGTCGCCTCCGGCGAGCGGCTGTTCCCCCAGGTGCGTACGCCCAAGGCCAGCTCCTCGGCCAGCAGCGCCCCGTTCGGGTCGACACAGACCTGGCCGGGCAGGATCCGGATGTCGGCGGGGCGATCGGCCGAGTCGGCGATGACATAGGTCGCCGGCCCGCGGCACACGATCACGTCACCTGCCGCCACCTCCTGTGGTCCCTCGCAGCCGGTGAAGACCGCCTGGCCGCGTGCGATCGCGATGACCGTGAGCGGCACCTCGTCCTCGGCGGTGATCGACCACTCGCCGGCGAACACGGCCTTCAACAGGAAGGCGGCCTGGGCCCGTGGACCATCCATGAGCAGATCCAGTGACGACATGGTGAGACGATAACGCATGCTGCCTGGAGCCGAACGTATTCCACCGTCGCTCGCCTGAGGACAGATTAGAGGCATGACAACTCTCATCACCGGCGCCACCGGCAAGACCGGCCAGCGCGTCGCCCGCCGTCTCCAGACCCTCGACCACGACGTACGTGCCGTCACCCGCCACACGGCACCCCGGTTCGACTGGCACGACCAGACCACTTGGTCCGAGGCCGTCGAAGGTTGCGAGTCGGCCTACCTGACCTTCCAGCCCGACCTCGGTCTGCCGGGTGCCGACGAGATCATCGGCGCGTTCGCCGCCCAGGCGGTCGCCGCGGGCTGCAGCCGGCTCGTACTGCTCTCCGGCCGTGGCGAGGAGGGTGCCCAGCGAGCCGAGCAGGCCATGATGGCCTCGGGTGCCGAGTGGACGATCCTGCGTTCGGCCTTCTTCATGCAGAACTTCACCGAAGGTGCGTTCGCGGACGAGCTAGCCGCTGGGTCGCTCACCATGGTCGAGCACACCGTCGCCGAGCCGTTCGTCGACGCCGACGACATCGCCGCCGTCGCCGTCGCAGCCCTCCTCGACAAGGGCTACGTCGGCCGGGTCCTGGAGCTCACCGGGCCGCAGCTGCTCACCTTCGAGGAGGCCGCGCACGCCATCGGCGGGCCCACCGTGACGTACCGCTCCATGCCCACCGAGGACTACGTCGCGGTCCTGACCGCGGCCGGGCTGCCGCCGGCCGACGCGGCGGGACTGGCGTACCTGTTCGAGGAGGTTCTCGACGGACGCAACGCCTACGTGACCGGCGATGTCGAGGCGGTCCTGGGCCGCGCAGCACGAAGCATCGATGATCTCGACCGGGGTGAGCAGTCATGAGCGAGGTCGTACTCACCGGCGCGAGACTGCTCAACGGCGTCACCGCCGGCATCTACATCGCGTTCCTGGTCGCCTTCATGCCGGCATTGCACGGCCAGCCCGACGACGTCTACGCGCGGGTCATGAACCGGCTCAACGTGGTCATCGTCAACCCGGTGTTCCTGGCCTTCTTCCTGGGCGCCCCGCTCCTGGCGCTGATCCTCCTCGGATGGCACCGGGGCCCGCTCTCCATCACCGCCGCCTGCCTCGCCGTGGCCGCCGTCGTCATCACCTTCGCGGCGAACCTGCCGCTGAACGACGCCCTGGCCAACGGCGGCGCCGTGTCCTCGTTCGAGAAGCCGTGGCTGATCTTCCACACCCTACGAACCCTCACCGCAACCGGCGCCTTCGTCTTTCTCAGCCTGCCCGGGACGGTCGCGGATCGGGCCTAGGCGCCCGAGCAACGTGACGTCAGCCGCAGTCTGGCAGATCGGCTGCGAGCCGTGGGCACCGCAGCGTACCTTCGTCCACGACGTATCGTCGAGGAACCAAGCAGGTCGGCAGGGGGCCGGGCTGCGACGGTGGACGTCATGGCGTGAGGGGGTGGGATGACGTCGTCGCAGGTGGATCGACGGGTGCCTGTGGAACACAGGTGGCTGGGTCTGGACCGGAGGTCGATTCCGTACGCATTGGTTGCGTTCGCGGTCTTGGCCCTCTGGGCGTGGGTGATGCCTTGGGTCGACGACCAGGTGGCATGGGACGACTCGACACGTACGGGTGAGGCATTCCAGGTGACCGAGGATGTGACGATGGCGGTCCCGCCCGGGTGGGGAGTGGTCGCCGGTCTGCGGACGACGGACGACCCGCGCACGGGTGAACAGGCGGCCGATCAGGTCGTGCTGGTCAAGAACGGGGTGGCGTTCTCGATTCTGCAGGGCCCGTTCGACGAGAGCCCGGTGCGGCTGCTCGACCAGGCCGCGCGGATCACCGGCGCGTCGACGGAGGGGTACCACGTCTCGAGCGAGACACGTGATGTCACGACGGCTGCAGGGCTGCGCGGGGTTGCCTCAGAGTTCACCACCCCCGAGGGCGCGGGAGTCGTGACCGCGTTCGTCGTCGATGGCCGCGGCATCGAGATCCAGACCGCGGGCCCGCAGTCCCAGCTAACCGCGATGCGGACGGAGACCGACGCGATGATCGACTCCCTCGCCAAGAGTGGAGACGAGTCCTGATGAGCACCACGACCGACGCGGCCAGCACGCCCGACATCCCCGCGACCCCTGAACTGCTAGCGCGGCGTACGGCGGCGATGGCGGAGTCCGGTTGGGGAGCCAGCTTCCACCTCTTCCAGCCCCGCAACCTGTGTCTGTGGGTCTACCTGGTGCTCGTCGTCATCGGCGCTCACCAGCTCTATCAGATCGCAGTCCCCACGGCGGGGGTGTTCGCGGAGGCCGACATCGCCGGGGTCGCGTCGGCCGGCGTCTTCTGTCTGGTGTTCCTGCTGTTCCTCCATTACTTCGACCGCTACGAGCGCACCCCGGCACTGCTGGCTGCGACCGCGTTCATCGGTGGCGGGATCGGCGCCCCGTGGGCGATGGCTCTACCCGGCAATGCCGCGTTGATGGACATCTACACCAAGACCTTCGGCCAAGCCTGGGCAACAGACTGGAAGGCCGGCCTCACAGCACCCTTCGTGGAGGAGACCACCAAGGGCGCGGTATTCCTGCTGATGCTCGGGCTCGCGCCGGTGGTCATCCGCACCGTCTACGACGCACTCATCGTCGGGGCCTACGTCGGCCTGGGCTTCCAGGTCCTCGAGGACATGCTCTACGGCCAGAACAGCGCCTACCAGAACTTCGGGGTCGACCAGGTCGGGTCGGTGCTGCACACCTTCGTCCTCCGGTCCGCAACCGGGGTCGCCTCCCACGCGATGTACACCGCGATCTTCGCGGCCGGCATCCTCTACCTCGTCGGCACCCGCGCCCAGCCACGCCGTGTCGGCCGCGGGCTACTGCTGATGGCGGCGGCCGTGCTCGTCCACGGCCTCTGGGACTCGATGCTCGCCCTCAGCAACGCCAACGGTTTCGTCATGGCTGCGCTGATGATCGGCATCACCCTCACCAGCATCGGGACGCTCCTCGTGGCACTTCGCTGGGGCGCGCACCGCGAGCGCGGCTGGCTGCGCGACGTGCTGGCACCGGAGGTCGCCAACGGCACCATCACCGACCTCGAGCTCACCGCCCTTACCGGTGAGCCGTCGCGCCGGCGCAAGGACCGCAAAGCGGCAATCGGAGGGCGTGCCGACGGCGTCAGCAAGCGCCGCCAGAAACACGTCCTCGCCGCCAGCCTCGATCTAGCCCACGATCTCTCCGAGAGCAACGGCAAGGACACCTCGTCCGTACAGCACTCCCGCGCCGAGATCCAACGACTCCGGACCCATTGAGTTTCGCACCGTGTTCGAGCGTTTGGACGCTGTGCATCGATGCAGAGGAACCAGCGGGCTCGTTCACGGGCGCGTCCTCGACCCCGCCAACCTTGGCGTGCGTCGGGGAAGCGACGTGGAGCCGGGGCTCAAGGTGGGAAAAGAAGAACCGCCTCGTCCCAGCGATCTGGCTGAGATGAGGCGGTTTCAACGTGCTGCGCGCCTGTAGGGATTCGAACCCCAAACCTTCTGATCCGTAGTCAGATGCTCTATCCGTTGAGCTACAGGCGCAGTGTTACCGAAGCAACGTGTAGAAGATTAGCGGAAGATGGTCCGTGACCAGAAATCGCCACGTGTGAGAAGATCTGGCGCTAGCCACAGCATCGGGGAGGTGGAGCGTGAGCAGACGTCGACCCACGCCGTCCGGCGAGGAGATGAACGTGAAGGACGAACGACACGCACCCAGGACGCGTGCGCTGATCGAGGCCAAGGGCATCGAGCTCTTCGAACTCATCGCGAATCAGGGCGGGATCCCCGTGTCGGACCCACGGGTCAGCGAGGACGGGGAGTACGCGGGCGCGTTGGCAGCTCTTGCGGAGCTGGGGCTCGTCCGCAATCCCGACGAGGCACCAGACACCTGGGTGACCGTCGACCCGGCGACCGTGCAGGCGCAAGTCGTCACACCCATTACCCAGGAGGGGATCAGGCTCCTCCAGGAGTCGGCTGAGTGGGCCAACGACTTCACCGCCCTGCACAGCGCTTGGCGCCGCTCGACGCCGGCCGATCAACGTGGGGGTGGCATCACCAACCTCCATCGGCCACAGATCCAGCCGTACATCGATTCTCTGGTTGCGGAATGCGAATTCGAGGCGCTCACCGCGCAGCCGCAGGCAACGCGTGATCCCAGCGTGCTCGCGGAAACCGCCCGTAAAGACGCCGCGCTCCTCAGGCGCGGCGTGAAGATGCGGACGCTCTACCAGCATGCGGCCCGCCGCCACTCTGCGACCAGGGACTACGTCGTCGCGGTCTCACAAGCGGGAGGCGAAGTCCGGACACTGGACGAGTTCTTCAACAAGATCCTCATTTTCGACCGGCGTGTTGCGATCATCCCGGGACCCGACGGGATCGATACGGCCATAGCAGTGCGGGAGCCTGCCATCGTGGCCTATCTGGTCGATGTCTATGAGCGATCGTGGGAACGAGCCCGCCCCTTCTCCGCAGCGGACACATCGACGATGAAAGAGGTGGCCGGCGAGCAGCGTTCGATGACCCTGCGCATGTTGATCGAAGGGCATTCCGACCCCGCTGCATCGAAACGCCTTGGCGTGAGCCCGCGAACGTACGCCGGCTATGTCTCCGATCTCAAGGACGAGTTCGGAGCGGACACTCGGTTCCAACTTGGCTATGAAATCGGCCGCAGCGATGCCGAGACCGACAGGCTCGGCAGCGCTACGCCTCCATCGCGCAACTGATGCCGGTGAACGATGTGACCACTGATCACCGGCATCGGGCGCCGCACATCACCAGCTGGTGTCGTCGCTCCCAGCGATCCAGCTGGTGTCAGCCTGATTGATCCAGCTGGTGTCGGCCTGAGCCGGGGCCGTAGCGAACAAGCTAACGACGACCGTTGCAGCGGAGGCCAGAGCAAGAGCCGCCGCAGTGCGTACGAGCTTCATAGATTTCCCTTCATGGTCTCGAGGCCGCGGTTGTCGCCGAGAGGCCTACGCATCCAAGTATGCTGCCAGCCGCAGGTTACGAACAACCTGTGTGCCGATGTACGAACCTCTGCACAACACAAAGATGCAGGTCAGAATACGTTTGGCCCCCTTTGTTGAAGGGGGCCAAACACATGGAAACTGGCGGAGGCGGAGGGATTTGAACCCTCGATGGGGTTTAAGCCCCAAACTCGATTAGCAGTCGAGCGCCATAGACCGGACTAGGCGACGCCTCCATACCGCTCGAACAGGCTACAAGACCCGCACTCCCGGGGCCAATCAGGGCGCGTCGGACGAACCCGAAGTGGTGTCGAGAGGCTTGATGGTGGCCTTCAGGTAGCCCTGGAGCTCGCGTACGAACTGCTCTCGGTCGATGCTGAGGATGGTCACCGGGATCGTGGTGGCGCCGCCCTTCTTGAGCCGCAGCTCCAGGCACGGAGTGCCGGCGGGCATGGTGGTCACCGCCTCCTGGATGTCGACCCAGCGAGCCTCGCGCACACCGGCGCCTCGCACGAACGCGACCCGGTAGCCCTGGGCGCTCGCGCGCAGGACGTACGCCTTGTTGCGAAGCCACCAGCCGAACCCGATCACCGCGGCGACGCCGACGACGAGCGGGATGAAGAGCCACGCGAAGTCGATCCGGGCCGCGATCACGACGGCCGTGCCGGCGAAGACCAGGAGCGCCAGGCCGACCATGGCGGCGCCGACGAGGCGGGCCTGCACGGCTGGCGCGAGGCGGTAGTAGGTGAGCTCAGCAGATGACACGCTCCCCATTGTGGCCGACACGGGAGCCGAGAGCCGCATCGGCTTGCTCCTTTACGTGACCTAGGTCACAATCTGCTCATGACAGGTGTGCTTCCCAATATGTCGGATGCTCTTCGGGCCCTGGATACCGCAATCGCCGCTCCCCGTCCGGGGGCCAACGTCGGTCTCTGGCGCTGGTCGGTGCGCCAGCGCCTCGGAGGCGTACGTGATGCGTTGCTGGTCCTCGACACCGGTCAGGAGTGGCACGCCCTCAGCGATGTCAGCGCGCTCCGCGACCGCGGCACGCTGCTGAGCAGGCTCGCCGTCCTCGCGGACGACGTCCTCGACCGCACCGACCTCGAGGATCTGCTCCTCGAGCTGCGGCGGTTGATGATCGACGTGGATCGCCACCTGCAAGAGGTCTAGCTCTGGCAGAGGGGGCGGGATTCGAACCCGCGGTAGGTCTCCCTACGACCGCTTTCAAGGCGGTTCCGATCGGCCACTCCGGCACCCCTCCATGCGCCCGTGGGCGCGTCAATGGAGTCTAGTAGCCCGAAGCCTCAGGCGCTCAACTCGACGAGAACGTCGCCTTCCTGGACGACGTCTCCGGAGGCGACCTTGACCGCCACCACGGTGCCCGGGGCCTCGGCGAGGACCGGGATCTCCATCTTCATGGACTCCAGCAGCATGACGGTGTCCCCGACGGCCACCTTGTCCCCGGGTTGCACTCCGACGCTCATGACGTTCGCGACCATCTCGGCAGCGATCGTGGTGGGGGTTCTGCGGCTCATACCCCAGAACCTATGGGTTACCGCATGGTAGCCCTAGCTAGAGGGCGCCTCAGAGAAGCGCGTGCGTGCGGCCGGGCTCGGGGCGGACGGCGCTGGCCTCGTCGGCCTCACGGGCCGCCCTGCGACCGCTGCCTGCGGCCGTCGAGCCGGTGAGCGCGAGGTCGATGCGGATGATGACGAACGCGATCACAAGGCCGATGAGGATGCTGTAGACGACCGAGAGAGCGGCCTCGGCGAGCCCCACATCGGGGTTGAGGAACGTGCTGGCGACCGGCGCGGTGAGCGCGACACCGAAGAGGCAGACCCACCAGCCCTGGCGGCGCCGGGAGCGCATGTGGGTGCCCCAGACCAGCGCCGGGACACCGAAGAGCGCCTGGATCGGGTGGGGGTAGCCACCGATGTGGATGCGGCACCAGCGCTGCATGTCGTCGACCGAGTCCATCAGGCCGGTGCTGCCGTAGCGGCGCAGCATCTCGGCGTAGATCAGGGTGAGCGCGAGCATCAGGCCACCGATGCCGACGATGATCGCTCCGCGCCTGCCGAGGCCGTGCAGGCCGGCACCGAGGCGGTAGACCGCGAAGAAGGCGATCGCGAGCGAGCAGGCCAGCGTTGCGTACTCGAATCGGGAGACCATCACCACCGGCTCGAAGCCGAGCGCGGCGAAGCTGCCCAGCGCGGCGATGCCGACAGCGATGAACGTCTCCCGGATCGTCTTCGGGAAGCGACGCGACGGCACGGTGGCCATCACCGCGAGGACCGCCGCCACCGATGCGACCAGAACCGCCGCACCCGTACGCAGCGCCTCGTTGTCCATGAGCACCACGACGAGCCCGGCAACCCCTGCCAGGGAGCCGAAGATCAGCGGGCGGCCACCGGTGCGGTGCGCCAGCGCGAAGGTGTAGGCGGTCCCGACCACGACGGCGCCGAGGCCGCCGAAGATCTCCGGGCCCAGGTCGAAGGCACTGACCACGAGGCCGAGCACTCCGACGACTAGCGCGACCAGCCAGATCGCCCGGACGGTGCCGGCGGTCAGGCTCTCGATGATGCCGAGGCCCGCGCGGGCGGCGCCGGCTCCGGGGACCCGCGGCTGCGCGAGGAACGAGGTCACCTTGGCGGCGGTCGTGGGCCGACCTGACGTCTCGGTGTCGTAGGGGCCGGCGGAATCGTGGATCGGCTCGAGATGGCCGGACTGGTAGGGGTCGGGCTGATAGGCGGGCTGCTGGACGTGGGGCGGCGTCTGCGGCGCCTGCGCCAGGCCGGTCGTGCCGAGGTAGGGAGCAGGCGTGGAGTAGGCCGGCGCCTGCCAGGCACTCGGCGGCGGCGCGGTCGGCCCGCTCAGGGCCGGCTCGGGCTCGGCCCGGTACTCCGGCGCCGGGTAGCCGCCGTAGGAGGGCTCCTCCGGTGCCGTCCGCGCGGCACGCTTGCCCGTGTAGCCGTTCGGCTCGTCGAACTGCTCGGGCTCAGCACGACCGGCGATCCGGCGACCACCGCCCGTGGAGGGAGGCTCCTGAGCCGGCTGACGCTCGTCGTACCACGTCTCGTCGGTCCAGCCGTTCTCGCTCCAGCTCGGGCCGTTGCTCTGCCCGCCGAAGGTCTGGCCGGTGTCCTGATAGCCGTTCCAGTCGTCCTCCGCCCACTGGTCATACGCCAGCGCCTCGCTCGAGGTCGGCTCCACGTAGGCGGGTGTGGGCTCGCTGCGACCGGCTGCACGACGGCCACGCTTGCTCTTGTCAGCGCGACGGCGGGGGGCTCGGTCCATAACAGGCGAGGATACCGGGGAAGGGGTGAACCTAACGAGTCATCGATATCCGTTTACCGCTGTGACGGGGAGTTGTTGACCGAGGTCACATTCTGCGGTTGACCAGGGAGGGGTTGGTGCGACGCGCCTCCTCGAGCACGGCTCGATCGATCGTCGCGGAGACGATCTCGTCGCCCTCGCCGGCCTCGGCCAGAACGTCGCCGAGAGGGTCGACGACCATCGAGTGACCGCAGTAACGAGGGGCCGACTGGGCGGCCGCCGCGATGAAGACGGTGTTCTCGATCGCGCGTGCTCGCACGAGGGTGCGCCAGTGGTCGACCTTGCGCGGACCGGCGACCCAGGCAGCCGGCAGCACGATCAGCTCGGCTCCCTGGTCGACCAGACGCCGGGCGAGCTCGGGGAAGCGCAGGTCGTAGCAGGTCATCAGCCCCGTCGGCACCCCGTCAATGTCGACCACGACCGGCTCGATCGCGCCCGCGACCAGCGCGTCCGACTCCTTGTAGCCGAAGGAGTCGTAGAGATGGATCTTCCGGTACGCCGCCTCCGCACCGCCCCGCACGAGCAGGGTGTTGAACGGCCGGCCGTCGGCATCGCCGCTGGTCTCGAGCATCCCGGCCACCACGGTGGCGCCGCGCTTCTCAGCCACCCGGGACAGCTCGGTCCCGAAGGGCCCGTCCTGGGCCTCGGCGTACGGACTCAGGTCGGATCCCGGCTTGCCGAAGTCCCTGGCGAAGACCTCGGGGAAGACGACCAGGTCGCTGTCGCTCGGTGTCAGCTCGGCCAGGAGCGACCGATTGGCGTCGGGCTCGAGACCCGACGCCTGCTGCACGAGACTGATCCGGAGGCTTTTCCAGGTGGTCACGTGTCCAGACTAATGGCGCGTTCTAGAAGGTCCTGAACACTTCGCGGCGTCAGGGTGGGTACATCGCGAGGCGGGCGTCACGCAGTCTTGGAGTCAGCGACGCGCGGAGCGGGTCACATCTCGGCGGTGGGCTTCAGCCGACGCCGGGTCTCTGTCCTGGAGCCGCACCGTCCACCACAGCGCCCCCATGATCAGGACCAGGGCACCCACCTCGGCGGCGCGTTCATCGATCACGCGGGCGATCCCCATGGCCAGGGATCCGCCTGCCAGGGTCCAGCCGGCCGCGGACATGGAGCACGACACCAGCGCCAGCCCCACGAGGCCCAGACCGAGGAAGAGCAGCGTCGGGCCCACCGTGTAGAAGACGGCGCTGAATGCAAACGAATCCTGCAACCGTCTGAACATGTCGCCGGCGACGTCGCTCTCGCCGCCGGCGAGCTGCATGACCGTGAAGTCGATGACGAACTGCCCCGACAGCGCAAGGGCGCCGGCCATGGTGAGTCCCGCACCGACCCGGCCGAGCCGTTTCGGTAGCCCGGGCGCGAACGGGAGCCTGGCCAACGTATCGACGACGACCAGCATGGCCACCGCGCCGGAGAGGTAGATCGCGTGGGACAGCGTCCACGCGTTGGGGGTGATCATGAGGGCCGTCCCCGCCGCCAGGAGGCCTGGGGCGATCCAAAGCAGGGCCGTCGTGGCGCGGGACGGGGCGGTCGTCGGACTGTCAGGTCGGGAGTGTGGCGTCGTGGTCATGCCGACAATCCTCTCCGCGAGAAGGGCCCGGCACATCGCCGGAGCGAGCGATTCTGCGTCTCACCCGATCGGGTGAGGACCCGGTGCTCCGGGCTCTGCCCCGAGGGTCACGACACCGGTCTCGTAGGCGTGGATCGTTGCCTGCACGCGATCGCGGAGCCCCAGCTTTCCCAGCACGTTGCTGACGTGCGTCTTGGCAGTGTGCGTACTGACGACCAGCGCGGCGGCGATCTCGGCGTTGGACAGCCCCCGCGCGATCAGCACCAGCGTCTCTTGTTCACGCGGCGTCAGGCCCGGCTCGGACGGCGCAGCGGCAGGCACTGTACGCACGCGGCTGAACTCGGTGATCAGCCTGCGGGTGACGCTCGGAGCGAGGAGGGCCTCGCCGGCGGCGACAACCCGGACGGCGTGGATGAGGTCGTCGCGGCGTACGTCCTTGAGCAGGAATCCACTGGCGCCGACGCGGAGAGCCTCGTAGACGTAGGAGTCGACGTCGAAGGTGGTCAACATGATCACCCGGGTCTCGGACTCGGCGCAGATGAGCCGGGCGGCCTCCAGGCCGTCCGTCCCGGGCATCCGGACGTCGAGCAGCGCGACGTCGGGGCGGAACCGACGCGCGAGCGCCACGGCGGCTTCCCCGTCGCCGGCCTCCGCGATCACGGTGATGTCGGGCTGGGCGTCCAGGATGGACGCGAAACCTGCCCGGACGAGGTCTTGGTCATCCGCGACCAGAACGCCGATCGTCACGTACTCACCTTCTCATCACCTCGCAAGGGCAGCACGACCCGCACCTGGAAACCGCCATCCGCTCCTGGCCCGGCATCGGCGGCGCCTCCGCAGGCCGCGGCGCGCTCTCGGATGCCGATGAGTCCGCGTCCTGCGATCGGTTGGCCCATGGCGGCTGAGGATTGGCCGTCGTCGGTGATGGTCAGGAGCAGGTCGTCGCCTCGCAGGGACAGGTCCACGACCGCCGAGGTCGCGCCCGCATGGCGGAGGGTGTTCGTCAGCGACTCCTGGACGACGCGGTGGATGGCGACGCCGATCTCGGCGGGCACGTGGTCGGCGAGCTCGGGCGCGTGCAATTCGACCGACAGGCCGGCCGCCTCGACCCGCTCCACCACCCGGGTGAGGCCGGCCGACCCGCCGAGCGCCAGGTCATCGGGCCGCTCGCCGTCGCGAAGCACGCTCAGGGCCCGACGCAACTGCTCCATCGCACCCCGCCCGGCCTCGGATATGGCGTCGTAGTGGGCGGGAGTCGCCGGGGTGCCCGCAGCCGCAGTGGCGGCACCAGCCTCGGCCTGGACGATCATCACGCTGACCGCGTGCGCCACGATGTCATGCATATCCCGGGCGATGCGTCGGCGCTCCGCGTCGGCGGCTCGGTCGGACTCCAGCACGGCTAGCAGGCCCTGGCGTCGGGCCTCATTCTCGGCGCGCTCAACCTGCTCGCGCCCGATGGAAGCCAGCCGGCCCAGGCCGTAGGCGCAGACGACGGTCACCACGGCGAACCCGATGCCCACCGGGTCTCGGTCTCCGGCCACAAAGGAGACGACGACGATGCCCGACACCCATGCCGCCAGGAGCCCCCGACGTTGCCAGCGGGCACCGAAAGCCGCGACGCTATAGACCGCGACAGCGGCGCCGTACTGAAACGGTTGTCCGGGGCGGTCGTAGAACACCGAGCCGACCGTGAATGCCGCGACGACGAGCGCGCAACCGAAAGGGGCGCGACGCCGCCACACCAATGGGACTGCGGTCCCGGCGGCGAGACAATAACCGAGCACCCCGGGCGTCGGCGCACCAGCGTCGACAGGAAAGGCAAACGGCACCGACACCGCCACGAGCACGAGGACGGCAACCGCGATATCGGTGGCACCCGAGGCTTGCTCGGCCAGCGCCTGTGGCCACCGGCGAGACCTGATTGCCGGCCTGGCCGTCGAACGGGGCACGGGCTGACCCTACCCGGAGAGCGCTCGAGGCGCCTCGCCATAAGAGCGGCTGTAGCAGTAGGAACTTCTGGGACGCACCACTACAGTCCCGGTGTGACCGCTTGGGACGAATGGGAGCCGTACGCCGCCGTGCTCCTGGCCGGGGGCCGCAGCTCCCGGCTCGACGGGATCGACAAGTCCGGGATCGAGCTAGGTGGCCGCACGATGCTGGCCTGGGCGCTGGACGCCGCCGTCGACGCGATGGAGGTCGTCGTCGTCGGCGACGCGGTGAGCACCGAGCGCCCGGTGACCTTCGTCCGCGAGGATCCTCGCTTCGGCGGCCCGGTCGCCGCCCTGCTGACCGGCGTGGACGCGCTGCTGACTCCCAGGGCGTACGTCGGGGTGACCGCTGTCGACATGCCGTTCCTGCGCCCGCGGACACTCTCGCGTCTCCGCGAGGCGGCGTTCGGACGGGACGGCGCCGTTCTCGTCGGGCCGGACGGACGCCGGCAGCTGGCTCTCGTGCTCTCCACCGCGCGGCTCGCCGAGGTCCGGCCTGACCACGAGGGGCAGCACGGGATGGCGTTGCGCGAGCTGCTCGCCGACCTGGAGCTCGTCGAGGTCTCCTCCGAGGGCGACGAGCACCGCGACATCGACACCTGGACGGACCTGAAGTCCCTCTAGGCTCCTAGTGTGGGGGCATGCGAGCAGTCGTAGCCCAGCAGCCCGGAGGACCCGAGGTCCTCACCGTCACCGAGCTCCCCGACCCCGTCGCGGCACCGGGTGAGGTCGTCATCGACGTCGCCGCCGCGGGGCTCAACCGGGCCGACCTGCTGCAGCGACAGGGCTTCTACCCGCCCCCGAAGGGCGCGAGCGACATCATCGGGATGGAGTGCAGCGGCGTCGTCTCGGCGGTCGGCGACGGCGTCGAGGGGTGGCAGGAGGGCGACGAGGTGTGCGCGCTCCTGGCCGGCGGCGGCTACGCGACGAAGGTCGCCGTCCCGGCCGGACAGGTGATGCCGGTGCCCGAGGGGGTCGACCTGGTCACCGCAGCAGCGCTTCCCGAGGTCACCACCACCGTGTGGTCCAACGTGTTCATGGTCGGCGGGCTGACTCCCGACGAGACGTTTCTGGTCCACGGCGGCGCCGGCGGGATCGGCACGATGGCGATCCAGCTCGCCAGCCAGATCGGCGCCCGGGTGATCACCACGGTCGGGTCGGCCGAGAAGGCTGAGCTCGCCAAGTCGCTCGGCGCCGAGGTGGCCATCAACTACAAGGACCAGGACTTCGTCGAGGTCGCCAAGGTCTACGGCGGCGCCGACGTCATCCTCGACAACATGGGCGCGAAATACCTCGCCCGCAACATCGACGCCCTCAACCCCGAGGGCCGTCTGGTCATCATCGGCATGCAGGGCGGCACCAAGGCCGAGCTCGACATCAACGCCCTGCTCCGCAAGCGGGCCGCGGTGATCGCCACCAACCTCCGCGGCCGCCCGGTCGAGCAGAAGGCGACGATCTGCACCGAGGTCGTCGAGCGCATCTGGCCGATGGTCGAGGCCGGTGAGGTGAAGGCGGTCGTGCAGGACGTACTTCCGCTCGCGGAGGCCGCCGAAGCACACCGGCTCATGGAGTCCGGCACGCACACCGGCAAGATCCTGCTGACCACCGCAGGCTAGGTAGGGTTGAGCGCATGACGCAGGAGCAGACCGGGGAAGTCGTGGTCATCGGACCCGACGGGCAGCCGATCGCGGTGCCCGCCGACGTACTCAAGGGCGCCACCGCGCCGGAGGCCGACGGGGACGAAGAGCGCGATGTGACCGACCTCGTGGAGCAGCCCGCGAAGGTGATGCGGATCGGTTCGATGATCCGCCAGCTGCTCGAGGAGGTGAAGGCCGCCCCGCTCGACGAGGCCTCCCGCAACCGGCTCCGTGAGATCCACCAGGCGTCGATAAAGGAGCTCGAGTCCGGGCTCGCGCCCGAGCTGGTCGAGGAGCTGGAGCGGCTCTCGCTGCCGTTCGCCGAGCAGCAGACGCCGTCCGAGGGTGAGCTGCGGATCGCGCAGGCGCAGCTGGTCGGCTGGCTCGAGGGTCTCTTCCACGGCATCCAGACCGCCATCTACGCCCAGCAGGTCGCCGCGCGCGCCCAGTTCGAGCAGATCCGCAAGGGCCTGCCGCCGGGCGTGAGCCTCTCCCCCGAGGGTCAGCCGACCCCCGGCCAGGGCGGGCCGCAGCAGGGCGGCCAGCACGACCACGGCGACTCCTCCGGCGGGCTCTACCTCTAAGGCAGCGGCCCACCGGCGAGAGCCACGACGACCCCGACCCCTGCCGCGAGCAGCAGCGTGAGGACCACCCCACGCTTGAGCAGCAGCAGGAGTACGCCGGCGGCAGCCAGCACCACCCACTGCCACCATTCGCTCGTCGCCAGCGCCAGCGGGACCGCGGACCCGAGGATGGCACCGATCGCAGCCGGCCCGGCGCCGTCGAGGAAGGCACGGGCGAGCGGCGAGGAGCGCAGCGCCTCGAAATGCCGTCCGCCCGCGATGATCATCACGAACGACGGCCCGAACGCGATCACGGCAGCACCCAGCGCCCCGAGGAGTCCGGCGGCCGCGAAGCCGACGACCGCGACGGTGTGGACGACCGGGCCCGGAGTGATCTGCCCGAGCGCGACCGCGTTGAGGAACTCGGCGTCGCTCATCCAGCCGTAGCGGTCGACCGCATCGGACTGCATCAGCGGGATGATCACGAACCCGCCGCCGTACGACAGCGCGCCGACCTTGAAGGCCGTCCACGCCAGCGGTGCTGCCACCGCTGCGGTGAGCGCTCCTTGAGCCAACAAAGGCAGGGTGAGGACGGACTGGAAGGAGTTCGTACGCCACGGCCTCCGCATCGCCACCTCGACGAGCCCGGCGCCCACGAGCACGAGGACCACCCAGGCCCCGGTGGTCGCGGCGGCGACGGTGCCGACGACGGCGTAGAGGATCCATCGCGGACGCGACGGGGTCCGCTGGTAGGAGGACGGCACCAGCGCCCAGCCCGCCGCGACCGCGACCGCGGCGACCGCCGCACCGGCCCCGGCGCCCGCGCCCAGCACCCACGCTGGCGGGTCGCCCAGGAACAGCGCGGCCAGGGCGACGATCAGCACCAGCCCCGGCAGGATGAACGCGAGCCCGCCGACCAACGCGCCGAGCGCTCCGCGTACCCGCCAGGCGGTGAAGATCGCCAGCTGGGTCGAGGAGGGTCCGGGGAGCAGGTTGCAGGTCGCGATCGCGTCCTCGAACTCCTCCGGCTCCACCCAGCCACGGCGCTCGACGACGGTCTCGCGCAGCAGGCGGATGTGGGCGGGCGGACCGCCGAACCCGATGACACCGATCCGGCCCCACTCCCGAGTGATCTCCACCAGCGTCGTGGTCATGACGCGCAGCGTACGGGCTCGGCGCGATGTTTCTCACTTGTGGATCTTCTGTAACCCTAAGGTGGCGAAAAGCTGCGTCATGACCTGGCCGCGACCCCGTTTCTCTCACGTGAAGGCCGCCGGACAACGGACGGCCAGCGCCGTCCGAGAAGAGGAACACCATGGCTACCACCACGATCACCGCACGTCACCGCAGTGACCTGACCGCCGTCGAGTCGCTCCGCAACAACGTCGTCGACGCCGTCCGCAGCCTCCGCAAGCCCGACCCGTCCGAGCACAAGCACCGCGGCGGGATGCCGCCGGCCGTAGGCACCACGATGTTCGGCGTCGCCGCCGTGGCAGCCACCGGCATCGTCGCGCTCGGCGCCTTCCGCTGACCATGCGCCTACATCTTCGGTCCGTCGTACACAGCCTGATGCTGTGGGTGGACGCCCTGGGCCTACTGAGGGGGAGGGCCAGGGCGCGGTCGGGGGGCCGCACCACGGACTGAGTGTCGTCGCACGAGCGGATCGGGGGATTCACGCTCGAGCAGACGGCACATGCGAGAGATCTCGTCGCACCGAGGGTCATCGACCAGATCTCGCAAGACCGCAGCCGACCATCGAGGGGGATGGTCGGCTGCGGCGTTTCCAGAGCGCGGATGTCAGGCCGGGACCGACGACTCCTCCACCCATCCGCCGTCGACAGGATCGGCGGCGGCCGCGTCGCGGCGTACGTCGGCGTCCTTCCACAGGTCGAGCAGCACCGCCGGCCAGATCTCCTCGTCGGTCGCCGCGAGCTCCGCCCGCGTCCACCAGCGGTGCTCGGCCATGGTGAGCAGCTCCTCCTCGGTGTGGCCGGCGGTGGAGACCTCGAAGGCCGGCACCCAGCACGCGTAGAAGACGTCGTCCTGGTCGATGACCACGTCGCTGTAGCCGTGCACCACGGTGCGCCGCATCGTCGGCCCGAACAGGTCGGCCTCGGTGACCAGGAGGCCGGTCTCCTCCTCGAGCTCGCGCACCGCGGCGATTCGCTCGCTCTCGCCCGGATCGATGCCACCGCCGGGGGTGATCCACCAGCGCGCTCCCGGGATGCCCGGGTCGGAGTCGGCGAAGAGCAGGATCCGGTCGCGGTCGTCGATCAGGAGCACCCGGACCGTGCTCCGGGTGCGGCGTGGCCGCTCCTCGGGAGCGACCGGGACGAAGGTGCGCGGGGAGTCTTCCTCGGAGGCCATGGCCCCATCCTCACCCACGCGGCGCGTACATGATCACGCCCATCCCGGCCAGGCACAGCGCCGCGCCGGCGATGTCCCAGCGGTCGGGCCGGTAGCCGTCCATCGCCATCCCCCAGGCGATCGAGCCGACGACGAAGACACCGCCGTACGCAGCCAGGATCCGCCCGAAGTGGGCATCGGGCTGCAGCGTGGCGACGACGCCGTAGAGGCCGAGCGCGACGAATCCGGCGCCCACCCAGAGCCAGCCGCGATGCTCCCGCAGCCCTTGCCAGACCAACCAGGCGCCACCGATCTCGGCGATCGCGGCCAGCACGAACAGCAGGAGCGAGCGGAGGATCAAAAGCCGTCGCCGATCAGGTGCGCACCGCCCAGCGGGTCGTTGTTCCAGGAGATCGTCGTCCAGCCCTCCTCCAGGCTGCCCTCGACGACCGCGAGGCCGGTGTTGCGGATCCGGTTGTCGTCGCCGAAGGCGGGCGACCGCGTGGTGCGCAGCCCGGTCCACATCCGGATCGCCGCACCGTGCGAGACGATCGCGACCGTGTCATCGGGCTCGTGCTGCTTGACCACGGACTGCACCGCTGCGTCGTAGCGCGCCAGGAACTCGTGGCCCGCCTCGCCGCCCGGGACCGGAGTCTCGAGCGTGCCGCGGATCCAGTCGCCGAGTGCCTCGAGATAGGCCGTCACCGACTCCTTGTCGGTGGCCATCTCCAGGTGGCCGGCACTGATCTCCTCGAACCCCTCCTGCACGACGACCGGTATCCCGAGCCGGTTGGCGAGCGGCTCGGCGGTCAGCTGCGTACGCAGCAGCCGGGAGGCGTACAGACCCGCGATCCGCTCCCCCGCCAGCGCATCCGGCACCGCCGCGGCCTGGGAGAGTCCGAGCTCGGTCAACCCCGCCCCCGGGAAGGCAGTGTCGAGCGCCCCCGAGACGTTGCTCGGGGTCTGGCCGTGTCTGATCAGCAGAAGTCTCATATGCCGGTAAGGGTACGGGACCCACCGTGCTGGAAGTGACGGACTAATGTGAATCCGGACGACCTACTTCCGGGAGCCGCCACGATGGGACATGACGAGAGCCCGACCGCTCGGGCGCTGCTCACCCTCGAGCTGCTGCAGTCCTCCCCCGGCATCACCGCCGAGCGCCTGGGCGAGCGGCTGCGAGTCACCGAGCGCGCCGCCCGGCGCTATGTCGCGATCCTGCGCGAGGCGGGGATCCCGGTCGAGTCCGAGCGCGGTCCCTATGGTGGCTATCGCCTCGGCCGAGGGATGCGTACGCCGCTCATCTTCACCACCGCGGAGGCGCTCGGCCTGGTGATGGCCCTGCTCGACGGCCATCACGACATCGCCGACGCCACCGGGCCGGTCGGGAGCGCGGTCGGCAAGATCGGCCGGGTGCTGCCCGAGTCGCTGTCCCAGACGGTGGCCGCGGTGCGGCGTACGATCTCGGCCGTCCCCGACCAGAGCGCGGTCTCGCCCGACCCGGACGTCACCACCAGCCTGGTCCAGGCCTGCGACTCCCGGCGGCGCACCACCATCGCCTACACGACCGAGAACGGCAACGAGCGCAAGATGGTCGTCGACCCCTGGGCGGTCGTCGTACGCCACGCCCGCTGGTACCTGCTCTGCTGGTCACACACCGCCGACGCGCGCCGGGTGCTCCGGGTCGACCGGATGGGCGCCGTCGACATCGAGGAGACCCGCTTCGTACGTCCCGAGATCGACCCCGTCACCGAGGTCGAGGAACACCTCGGCGAGGGCTGGGCCTACGCGGTCGAGGTCGTCTTCGACGCCCCGTTCGCGCAGGTCGACCGCTATCTTCCACGCGTCCTGGGCCGCCTCGAGCCGATCGACGACGGCCACTGCCGTCTCGTCGGAAGCACCAACAGCCCGGACTGGTACGCCCAGGAGCTCGCCCGCCGCGCCGTCCCCTTCCGGGTGGTCGAAGGCGACGAGGTACGCCGCTGCGTAGCCCTCCTCGGCCAGCGACTCCTCGACGCCGCCGCGCGCTGAACGCCGCTGACCTCCGCTGGTCGAGCCGCGAGCGGCTCCGGCGGCTCGACCAGCGGAGCTCAGGAGAGCCTTGCCGGCAGATGCGAGTAGCCGCGGAGGATGCGGGTGGGGTGGCGCTCGCGGTCGCCGACGAGCTCGAGGCCGGGGAAGCGCTCGAAGAGAAGGCGGAGGCCGATCTCGCCCTCCATCCGGGCCAGCGCGGCACCGAGGCAGAAGTGGCGGCCGCTGGAGAACGAGAGGTGGTCGCGGGCGTTCTCGCGGGTGACGTCGAAGGTGTGCGGGTCGGTGAAGACGGCGGGGTCGCGGTTGGCGGCGGCCAGCACGGTGTTGATGATCGTGCCGCGCGGGATCGCCTGGCCGGCGATGGTGGAGTCGCGCCGGGCGACCCGGCCGGTGAGCAGCACCGGCGGGTCGAGCCGCAGGATCTCGTCGGAGGCGTTGGACCAGAGGTCGGGCCGGGCCTTGAGCACCTCGAGCTGATCGGGGTTGTCGTGGAGCAGCGCGATGCCGTTGCCGATCAGGTTCACGGTGGTCTCGAAACCGGCCGCGAAGACCAGCCCGGCGATCGCCCGCAGCTCCCGCTCGCTGAGCCGGTCGCCGTCGTCGCGGAGGGCGACGAGCTGGCTGAGGAGGTCGTCACCGGGATGCTCGGCGAGATACTCGAGGTGGCCACGCAGCCAGGTGTCGAACTCCTCCAAGGAGGCCTCCATGTCCCGGAACGTGCGCCAGCCCAGCCCGATGTCGAGGCTCAGCGCCGCGCCCTTGCCGAGCTCGAGCATGCGTTCGCGCAGGTCAACGGGGACGCCGAGCACCTCGGAGATCACCGTGATCGGCAGCAGCCCGCAGTAGCCCGTGACCAGGTCGACGTCGGCCCCCGACGAGGCCTCCTTCTCCAGGTCGTCGAGGAGCTCCCGGGCGATCTCCTCGGTGCGAGCGCGCAGCTTCTCGACGGCACGCACCGTGAAGACTCGGGTGACCAGCTTGCGGTAGCGGGTGTGCTCCGGCGGCTCGGTCGCCAGCAGCGACGGCGGCTGGAGCGGGGCGAAGATGTCGCTGGCCGACCAGTTCGCCGCCCTCGCCAGCAGACCGGTGCCCGACTCGTCGGGCGCGAAGAACCCGGTGATGAAGTCGTTGCTGGTCAGCACCTCCTTGATGACCTCGTGGTCGACCGCGAGGTGGCTGAACCCGCCCTGATAGAGCGGCCCGCGCGCACGGAACTCCTCGAACAGGTCGACCAGGTCGAAGGTGTGCGACCCGGGCCCGCTGAGGATCAGGTCGCCCTGGAGATCACCCTTCCGGGCGGACCGGACGATGGCCGTACGCGGCAACCCGTGCCCCAACGCCCAGCGCACGCCCTGCTTGGCGGTGCGCTCCACAGACCCCAGCGTCCGGCCAGCAATCGTGCGGGTGCCGACGGGCGGCGTGATCTTGAGCGGCATGCGAGACCTCCGAGGCGCAGGAACACGTTCTCATGCAGCGTACGCCGCACCGGGGGCCGCCACATCCGACCGTGGTAGCAATTCAGCGCTTGACGAACTCGCGATCGCCCTTGGGCCAGGAGTGGGTGTAGCCGGTGACCTTCTTGGCACCGTCGACCCGGACGCTCCACTCCGCGTGCCCGGAGGCGACCGGCTTGACCACGACGAGCTGGTTGGGCTCGGTGATCGTGACCGTACGCGTGAACCGCTCCGGCGCACCCCACGGATCCATCGCGATCGTGGCCGTCACCGGCAGCCTGCTGGCGTCGATCCGCAGCCCGATGGCCTCGGTCATCGCGATCGCGTCCACCGACAGCGTCCTGGTCGGCTCCGGCGGCGCCGGCTTCTTAGTCGGCTTGGGCGTCGGAGTCGGCGTCGGGGTAGGGGTCGGCGTGGGCTCGACGCGGACCGAGGACGCCGACGCGCTCGGCGAGGGCGTCTCCGAGGGCGCCTCGTCGCTGGCCCCCGCGCTCGGCGCCGACTGCTGACTCTGCGGCTCCTTCTTGTCGGAGGAGTCCGGGTCCGAACCGGTGACGACGCCGCGTACGACCTCGTAGATCAGGATGAGCAGCAGGACGGCGAGGACGACCAGCACCACCCGGCCGCGACGCGTCATCCGCGACCGCCGGTAGGGGGTCGATTCCAGATGGTGCAGCGGCACCAACGGTCCGGCGACAGCCCTCCTGGCGGGGGTTCCTCGCTCTGGGTCGGGCTCTGGTTCGGGCTCGGGTTCCGCTTCCAGCTCTGGTTCCACCTCTGGTTCCGGCTCAGGCACCGGCGCTGGGGCTGGAGGCGGGACCGGCGCCGGAGGCGGCGCAGGTGCCGGCGGAGGCGCTGGTTCTGGTTCTGGTTCCGGCTCGGGTTCTGGTTCCGGCTGAGGTTCCGGGTCGGGCGCAGGTGGTGGCTCGACAGCCGGCGCCGGAACAGCCAGGACCGGTGGCACGTACGGCTCTGGATCGGGCTCGGGCTCGGGGTCCGGCTCGACGACGCCCTGGATGATCAAGGGCCCGGCGCCGGCGGGGAGCCAGGCCGCACCGGGTACGTCGTCGGGTGAGCCGTAGCTCCCGAAGACCTCGAGGGTCTCGACGTCGGTGACCTGCCCGTCGGGATGGACGACCATCCGGACGCGGGCCTCGTCGTCGGTGGCGACGACCTGGACGGGCTTGCGGCTCGGGCCGGCCAACTGTTCCCGCACGGCGCGTATCCCTGCCTGGTGCGGGTCCTCACCCCACGGACGATCCACCACCAGGCCGTTGAGCGTCGTGACCCCGCGGGTGACGGAGAGGATGGCTGTCTGCTTCCGGGCCATCAGCGGCCTCCGGAAGGGTCAATGCACACGTGTGGGGTCCTCGCGGTGGGGAAGCGGGCAACGGGCTCGGAAAGTGTGTCGTTCAAGCCTCAACAGGGCAACTCACACGCGCAAGCCCTACCCACCAGTTACCGACTTGTCAGCCTGCCTTGTCAGGCGGGCTCGCGAACCCTGTCCTCGAGGAAGTCGTCGAGCATGTCCACGGCGACCGCGTTCGCGGCTTGGATCTTGTCCTGGCTGACACCGCAGATCCGCAGGCACGAGGAAGCGATCGCCCACGCCTCCGGGCACGTGATCCTCCGGACCGCGTCCTTGGTGATCATCTCGGCGCGCATGCTAATGACGCCTTCGACCTGCTGGATGAGCATGTTGCCCAGCTGCTTCAGACCGACGCCCTCGAGCACCTTCTCCGAGGCCACCTTGCTGGCCAGATCGGCGTAGGCGGCAGCGAGCTCTTCGTGCTCTTGGCGGAACTCGGTGTAGACCTCGCCGTTGGTCACATCCGGCAGCATGTAGAGCATCCCGACGTTGTGATCCACATCGGCAAGAGTGCGTACGTCGACGAGAACCAGCAGATAAAGAGCCGTCTCATAATCGAGCGGTGGCACCTGGTTGCGGATCTTGTCGACCTTGTCCGTGGTCGGACGAACCGACTTACGGAGCAGCTCGACGAGGATCTCGTCCTTGCCTGCGAAGTGGTAGTAGAGAGAGGCCTGACGGATGCCGACCTGGTCGGCGATCTCGCGGGTGGACGTCGCCGCGAAGCCCTGGGACACGAAGAGTCGCGCAGCGGCATCGAGGATCTGGTCGCGGGGTGAGGCGGTACCCGAATCGGGCACATGCCTGGGGCGGCCGGGCCGAGAACGCCTAGTTGTCATGTACGCCATCTAAGCGGCCTCCCGAGTTTCGGGGAAGACTTGAAAGAGTCTTCTTCCCCTAAAGAACAGAGTCGAAAGTCCCACAGGAGGGTTGAATTCCCTGTCAACAAAGTGTATGACACGACGAGCCGATAAGCGCGGCACAGCATCCTCCCGGGGCGATAATGCTGGCGAATTCTGCCCAGTGTGACGGGGTTTTCGGACCGTGAACAGAGTCGTGTGCCACCTGGAGGAATGACCCCAGTCCCGTAACCGATATCCACGCTGAACGTTAAAGGCCCTGCTCAGACCGGTAACGGCGCCAACCCCCGTGCGCCGAGATATCAGCAGCCTTTTCGACGGCAAAAGGCTCGACGAGAAAGCCCGAGACCGAGGAGCCGTCTGACAGCGTGACCTTCCCGATGACCATCGGAGCAGGTACGCCACCCACGAATGTCCCGAAGCCCGCGGCCGGGACGCGCCACAGCTCGCCCTCGATCGGTACCCCGTTCCCGGCGGCACCCACCCGGACCAGTCCGGGCTTGGGCGGCACCGTCTCCAGCGCGAACAGCCGGTAGTCGGCCGAGGTCGACACCGGGCGCAGCAGCGTCGCGCCGGCCTCGACCAGCTGGTGGTTGAGGGGCTGTCCCGACAGATGCGCGCCGACCACGAAGAGATCGACACAGGGACTGAGCAGCGTGCGGCCGAGTGCGGCCAGGGTGCGGTCGCTGCCGGCCGCCCCGGTAAGCATCACACCGAAGGGCAGCCCGCCGACCTGGCCGGCCGGGATCGCGAGCGAGGCCATGTCGAGCAGGTTCGCGAAGTTCGTGTAGCGGCCCAGGCGCGCGTTCGCGCCCACCGGATCCGCGGCCACCTCGGCCAACGTCGGATGCCCCGTCGTCGTCGGCGTCAGCAACGCCGAGCAACCCGCGAGGGCCTCTCTCCCCGCCGCCCCGAGGCGCGCCAGGTGAGCCACGTCGCGTGCCCAGTCCGCTGCGCTGGCCGATGCCCCGGCGAGCACGATCTCGGCGACCGTCGGGTCCAGGTCGGTCCCGATGAGGCCGCGGTTGGCTTCGAGGTGGGAGCCCACCGCGGCGTACCTCTCGGCGACGAAGGCGCCGTCGTAGAGCAGTCTGGCGGCCTCGAGCAACGGCGAGATGTCGGTCTCGACGATCTCGACCCCGGCGTCGGCCAGCCGCGCTGCCACGGCCCGGAAGGCTGCCGCCCACCCCGGAGCGAGCCCGTCGAGATGCTCCCCGGTCGGTACAGCCACCCTCGGCGCCGGCGGCAGACCGGCATCCGCCGGCAACGTACGCGACAACGGGTCCGACGGGTCGAGACCGGCCATCAGCTCCGCGGCCGCGCGGGCAGACCCGAGATCCCGGGCGAAGACGGTGACGCAGTCGAGCGTGTAGCAGGCGGGTACGACGCCGGTGACCGGAACCAGCCCGCGCGACGGCTTCACCCCGACGATGCCGTTGAGCGCCGCCGGCACCCGGCCGGAACCCGCGGTGTCGGTCCCCAGCGCGAGGTCGACCAGGCCGAGGGCGACCGCGACCGCTGAGCCCGACGAGGATCCGCCCGAGATCCGGCTCGGGTCCCAGGCGTTGCGGACCGCTCCGTACGGGCTGCGGGTGCCGACCAGGCCGGTCGCGAACTGGTCCAGATTGGTCTTTCCCACGACCAACGCCCCGGCGGCTCGCAACCGGGCGACCGCAGTGGCGTCAGCGGTGGGCGGGTAGGCGAACGAGGGCGCTCCGGCGGTGGTCGGCAGGCCGCGGACGTCGATGTTGTCCTTGACCGCCAGCAGGCGTCCGGCCAGCGGCAGGACCTCTCCGCTGGCCACCTTCGCGTCGATGGCGGCGGCCTCCTCGAGCAGGTCCTCACGCGTACGCAGCGAGATCCAGATCTCCGGACGATCCGACGCCTCGATGCGGTCGAGGGCCTCGGTGGCGCGGGCGACCGCACCGCCTGGCAGTGAGTGGATCAAGAGCCGAGCCCGTCGAGCGGTCGCACCGCAGCGATGACCTGCCCCGGGACGATCTGCTCGCCCGGCTTCACGTAGACCTCGACCACCTCGCCGGCGACCGGAACCGGGACGCTCGCCTCCATCTTCATCGCCTCGACGACCATCAGCGGGGCGTCCTGGGTCAACCGCGCACCGCGACTCGCGACGACCTTCCAGACGGTCGAGGTGAACGGCGCGGTCACCTGCACGCACCCCTCCGGCACCTCGACCTCCGACGGTTCGCCCCGCGCGTCGATGCGGTCGCAGATGTCGAACTCCCCGGCGGCCTTCCAGCGCTCGCGCTCCTCCTCGAAGGCAGCGGACTGCTGGTCACGGAAGGTTGCGATCGAGTCCTCGTTGGCGGTCAGGAAGCGGTCGTACTCCTTGATCGAGAAGGTGCCCTCCTCGGTCTCGGCTGCGCTTATCGCGGGGCCACGCCCGGCGTCGACCTCCGCGCGAAGCTCCAGGAGCTCCTCGGCGGAGACTGGATACCACTCGATCCGGTCGAAGAACCGCAGCGCCCACGGGTCGTCGCGGAACAGTCCGCCCGCGGTCGTCGACCGCCGGAATCGGTTGAACACCTGCGTCGTCCGTCCGACGAGCTGATATCCGCCCGGCCCCTCCATCCCGTAGATGCACATGTACGCACCGCCGATGCCGACGGAGTTCTCCGCCGTCCAGGTGCGGGCCGGGTTGTACTTCGTCGTCACCAGCCGGTGCCGCGGGTCCAACGGCGTCGCGACCGGCGCGCCCAGATAGACGTCGCCCAGCCCGAGCACCAGGTACGTCGCGTCGAAGACGGTCCGGTGGACCTCCTCGACCGAGCCGAGCCCGTTGATCCGGCGGATGAACTCGATGTTCCACGGCGCCCATGGCGCGTCGTCGCGTACGCCGGCGGTGTAGCGCTCGATCGCCTCCCGGGTCGCCGGGTCGTCCCAGGAGAGCGGCAGCCGCACCCGTCGCGAGGGCACGGTCAGCTCCGAGGTGGCCGGAAGGTCCTCCTCCAGCTCCCGCAGCAGCCCCGCGACCTGACCGGCCCGCAGGACCGAGGAGTCGGTGTGCACCTGCAGCGACCGGATCCCGGGGGTGACGTCGATGATGCCGGCGGGCGCGTGCTCGGCCAGGGCCGATTGCAGCGCGTGCACCCGCATCCGGAGCCCCAGGTCGAGCGTCATCGGCCCGTACTCCACCAGCAGGGAGTTGTCCCCGCTGCGCCGATAGGTGACCTCCGGTCGCGCCGACGTCTCGGGCAACCGGCCCAGCACGCCGTCGTCGCCGTCGCCACCCGCACCGCCGGCCACCGTCAGGGAGGCCCGGTGGTTGACCAGGCCGGCGGCCTTGCCCTCCCGCACCGGCACGAACCGCACCGTGTCGCCCGGGCGCAGCTGCCCGATCTTCCAGAGCTCGCCGCTGGCGACCACCGCCGGGCAGACGAAGCCGCCCAGCGACGGGCCGTCGGGGCCGAGGATGATCGGGGTGTCGCCGGTGAAGTCGAGCGACCCCACCGTGTAGGGGGTGTCGTGGATGTTCGAGGGATGCAGTCCGGCCTCGCCACCGTCGGCACGGGCCCAGGTCGGCTTCGGCCCGATCAGGCGTACGCCGGTGCGAGCCGAGTTGTGGTGCACCCGGTAGCTCGCCGAGTAGAGCTGGTCCAGGTCCGAGCGCGTGAAGAACTCCGGGGCGCCGTGCGGGCCCTCGGTGACGCCGATCTCCCAGGTGTTGGTCAGCGCCGGCCGCCGCGACACCGGGGTCGCCGCGGGCTGCGCCTCCGGGTCGACCGCGGTTCCGGGGCGGAGCACGTCACCGCGCTGGAGCGTACGCCCGGCGTGACCGCCGAACCCGCCGAGCGTGAACGTCGAGGCGCTGCCGAGGTAGTCGGGTACGTCCAGGCCCCCTCGGACCGCGATGTAGGTCCGCAGGCCCGGCCCGTCGGTTCGACCCAGCGTCAACGTCGCCCCGGCGGGGAGCTCGATCGGCTCCCACTGCGGGACGGGGGCGCCGTCGACGCTGACCGGCATGGGGGCACCGGTCACGCAGACGACGGCGGGATCGGAGAAGACCAGCGTCGGCCCCACGGCCGTCGCCCGGCCGGTTGCCAGCGGCACCGTGACCTCGAGGCCCGGGGCACCCCGGTGGTTGCCGACGGCCAGGTTGGCCTCGGCGAAGGAGACCGGGTCGAACGGACCCGACGGAGGTACACCGACCTGCCAGTAGCCCACCCGGCCGGGAAGGTCCTGAACGGTCGTGAGCACGCCCGGGTCGAGCACGTCGATGCGCGGATCGGGGTCCCCGCCGCGGCCCTCCTTGGCACGTTCGGACAAGGTCGAGGTCGAGTGCGTGGCCGATCGGAGCTCGGCGTACGTCGTCATCGCGCGCAGCGCCGAGACGTTGGTGACGATCCCATCGATCCGGGTCCGGGCGAGCGCCTCGCCCAGCCTGTCCAGCGCCTCGTCGCGGGTCGCGCCGGTGGCGATCACCTTGGCGAGCAGCGGGTCGTAGTGGGGCGAGACCTCGAGCCCGGTCTCGATCCAGGAGTCGACCCGGACGCCAGGAGCTTCGGTCGGCAACACCGCGCGCGTGACCAGGCCCGACGACGGCATCGAGTCCTTGGCAGGGTCCTCGGCGTAGACGCGTGCTTCGACGGCGTACGCCTTGGGTGCGGGGCACTTGCGGAACAGCTCGTCGCGCAGGGCGGTGACGCCGTCGCGAGCGAGCCGCAGCATGAGCTCGACGATGTCGATGCCCATCACCTGCTCGGTGACCGCGTGCTCGACCTGGAGGCGCGTGTTCATCTCCAGGAAGGAGATCAGCTCGCGACCCGGGTCGTAGACGAACTCCACGGTCCCGGCCGAGCGGTAGGAGACCGACTTGGCGAGCTGGCGCGCGGAGTCGTGCAGGACGGTCCGTACGTGCTCGGGCAGCGCCGGCGCGGGCGCCTCCTCGATCACCTTCTGGTTGCGGCGCTGCAGCGAGCAGTCGCGGTCGCCGAGCACGGCGACCTGACCCTCGCCGTCGCCGAAGATCTGCACCTCGACGTGGCGGGCGGGCCGCACCAGATGCTCCAGGAAGACCCCGGCGGTGCCGAAGCTGGTCTGGGCGAGCCGGGCGACCCGCTCGAACGCGACCAGGACGTCCTCCGCCGAGCTGCACGCGGTCATCCCGATGCCGCCACCGCCGCCGGTCGCCTTGACCATCACCGGCAGCCCGATCCGAGCAGCCTCCTCGGCCGCCTCGTCCGGCCCGGAGAGCAACCCCGTACCGGCCAGCATCGGCACCCCGGCGTTCTCGGCGAGCCGGCGGGCCGAGTGCTTCTCACCGAAAGCGCTGATCTGCTCGGGCGTCGGCCCGACGAACCGAAGCCCCGCCGCCTCCACCTCGCGGGCGAAGGCCGCGCTCTCGGAGAGGAAGCCGTAGCCGGGATGGAGCAGCCCCGCGCCGGTGCGCAGGGCTGCCGCGATGATCAGGTCGCCACGGAGGTAGGAGTCCCGTGCGGGCGCGGAGCCCAGACAGACCGCCTCGTCGGCCTCCCGCACGTGTGGTGCCGCTCGGTCGGCCTCGGAGAAGACCGCGACCGTACGCATCCCGAGCTCGTGCGCGGTGCGCATCACCCGGCGGGCGATCTCCCCTCGGTTGGCGACCAGGACGGTGTCGAAGGACAGTCCGGCTTCAGAACCAAACGTCATGCGCCAGCCTCGTAGTCGACATCCGGCTCGGAGACGATCATCCGCAGCGGCGTCGGGTTGAAGTCGTTGCAGGGGTTGTTCATCTGCGGGCAGTTGGAGATCAGCACGAGCGTGTCGATCTCCGCACGCAGCGCGACCCGCTTCCCGGGCGCCGACATGCCGTCGACGATGCCGAGGGCACCGTCCTCCTCGACGGGCACGTTCATGAACCAGTTGATGTTGGAGACGATGTCGCGCATGCCGAGCCCGTGCTTGGCTCCCTCGGTCAGGAAGTTCTCCCGGCAGCCGTGGTGATACATCACGTGGTGGCCGTAGCGCAGCGTGTTGGACTCGCGCGAGCACGCGCCGCCGATGGTGTCCTGGCGGTCGATCTCGTTCTCGACGACGGTCATCAGGGCACGACCGAGGTTACTGCGCAGCACGGTCCCGGTGCGGATGTAGGCGTTGTCCTGCCACGCGAGCGTGTCCGGAACGCTGTAGCGCTCGTCGGTGTGGTGCGCGTTGTAGAGCAGGCAGTCACCCGACTGGTTGCCGCCGACATCGACGATCGTCAACACCTGCCCGGCACGTACGACACCCGACCACGAGGCCCGCGGAGCCACCTGCTCGTCCAGCACGACGGCACCCGGCACCAGCGGGTCACCCCACTCCAGGTGAGTGTCGTCATCGGCGTACGACGCCCCGACCGGGACGCTGGAGACCAGCTGCCCGTCGGGCGTCAGATAGGTGGTCACAGGGACGGGAATGGTCGTCACAGGCCTCATCACCGGGTTGTCGATCGTGGTAGTCACAGGCCCCGAGCCTCCGCATAGTCGAGTGTGTTCAGATACGCCCGCCGAACCTCGGGGGAGGCGTCGAAACGCTCGTCCACCGGGGTCGTGGGGTTGGTCTCCGGCGTACGCCAGGCGTGCACGCGCAGCGGCCCGACGACGTACTCCGGACGTGGGTCGCGCGGGTGCGGGACGTTGGCGATCAGCACGAGAAGGGGCAGCTCGGCCACGAGCTCGACCGACGTCCCCGCTCCTGAGGAGCCGAACCAGTCGAAGCTCCCGTCCGAGGCGACCCGGACTCCTTGGAAGAACGAGACCGACGGAGGTACGTCGGCAGGCCCGAGCCCGTGCTTGGCGGCCGCCTTCACGAAGAGATCACGGCCGGCGGGTGCGGGCCCCTCGGGCAGCGCGGTGCCGTAGCGCAGAGCGTTCCAGGCGGCGGTGCTCGTTCCGCAGAACGCGTCGTGCCGGCCCGAGGTGTCGTCGAGGATCGTGGCGAGCACCCGGCCGTCACCGGAGAGCAACGGGTGGCCGGCACCGAGGTAGGCCTGCCACGGGATCTTCTGGGTGTCGGCGACGTTGAGCCGCTCGGTCGGCTCGAGCGCGTTGTAGACGAGGGTGTGGGCGCAGGCCTCACCGGTCGGGTCCTCGAGCCGGAACCGCGTACCGCGGGCGAGGACCTTGTGGGTGTAGCTCCCTGGAGCGACCGTCTCGGCCCACGTCAGGGTGTCCGGGTCGACGTCGTCCGGACAGAACGGGCTCGACGAAGCCGGTAGGTACGGCATCCAGTCGCTGACCTGCCCCCCTTGCGCGCGAGCATCTGCCCGTGCGTTCAGCACCGTGTCCGTGCTGTGGTCTGCAGCTAGCGCCACCCGGGTCCTCCTTGAAGCATGATTAACCTGTCGACTGACAGGTAAGCATGTAGGTCAAGGGCGTCGGGGGCAAACCAAGACTGTTGGAAACCTGAGTCCGAAATGTGGGGTCGGAGTCGGAGAATTTCTTCCCTGTCGGTCGATCGATTCTTACCGTTTTCGGTCGGAACTCGCTAGGGGGGAAGGACCATTTCCCGCGTGCGGTGCCGCCTGATGGAGCGATCTCCTCGAAGACGGGGCCAGCCGGACGGACGCGTAACCTGTCAAAGGACAGGTAACAGGTTCGGTGTGATATCGGACACCGTTTCGATGGCACTCCGGCACCGTGCCGAGGAGCGGACCGAAAGCCCGGCGGATCGCTGGTTCGGCTGACATCGGCCCGCAGGAGTGGGATCCTGACCCGACACCGGACGTCGTCTCGAGGCCATGACCGGACGAGTGCAGACCTCAGCCGGAGATCAGCGGGACGATCTCTTGGAACCCCACGGCACCACATTTCCGGAGACGAACGTCCGCGATTCGGACCCTTCGCGTGGAATCGGGATCCCGATCATCCCGACGAGCTCGCCGAGGTCGCTGATCGTCGGCCCGCTCCAGTCGGGGTCCAGGTCGGAGGCGACGTCATCTCGACAAGCTCGATACACCGCCTCGTCGAGCTCTTCGAGCGCCCTGGACCGGAACCGCACCGCCCGCATCCCGACCGCCTCGGCCCCACTGAGCTCGTGGTCGGCTCCGTCACCGACATAGACACACTCGCTCGTGCGCACCTCCAGTGCCGCCGCGGCGACGAGGTAGGCGCCCGAGTCCGGCTTGCGTACGCCGGTCTGGCAGGAGAACGAGACGGCGTCCAGATGGTCCGCGAGCGGGCTCTGCGGCCAGATCGCGACCGTCGCCGCCCCGCAGTCGGCGACGAGGCCGAGCTTGAACCCTCGTTTGCGCAGTGCCTTGAGTGCAGGCAGCGCCCAGGTCGCCGCATGCAGAGAGAGCGAGTAGTTCAGCCTCCGCGTGATCGCGCTCTCCACCTGGGACTCGGTCGGCGACCCGCCGACCCGTCGGGCCAGGTAGCGCACGGTGTGGTGCACATCGGCCATCAGACCGCGTACGCGATCGTCGAAGGTGTCCGCGACCGCGGCCGCGAACGCATCGGGGTCGACTCCGAGATCCGCGCCCATCCCCCTGGCCACCGCGGCGTGCTCGGCGGGGTGGCCGCTCGGGACGAGCGTGTCGTGCAGGTCGAAGAGGACCGCGCGCACTCCGGCCTCGTCCATGAAGTCAGCCTAACCAGGATCGGATCCTTGCTGAGGGAATTCGGCGAACAGCCAGCCGACCTCCCGAGTGCGACTGGGTGAGGCCTCTGGCCTAGACTTGAGCCCGCGAAGGGGAGTAGTCCTCAACAGTCGCGTCGACATACTGGCCTCAGGGCCCGGCGCGATCGGCCACGAAGTGGCGGACGAGACCTTCGACCATGCATCCGTATCAACATGACGGTGCTGGTCGAAGGACGATCAACCCCTCATGGGACTCCTCCGGCCGGCGCCGGAGAGGAACTCCGTGTACGCCTTCCTGCTTTCGACCGCGGTCATCTTCGTCGCCGAGCTCGGCGACAAGAGCCAGCTCATGGCGATGACCTTCGCCACCCGTTACCGGGCTCGGGACGTGATCATCGGGATCACCGCCGCCACCGCGATCGTCCATCTGGCCTCGGTCGCCATCGGCGCCCTCATCGGAGACGCCTTCGCCGAGCAGCAGCACTACATCACCATCGTCGCGGGAGTCGCGTTCCTGTTCTTCGCCGGGTGGACCCTGCGGGGCGACGAGCTCACCGAGGACGAGGCGAAGAAGGCCCGCAACAGCCGGGGCATGGCGATCATCGCCGTCGGCATCGCGTTCTTCCTGGCCGAGCTCGGCGACAAGACGATGCTCGCGACGATCACCCTGGCCACCCAGGAGGGCTGGCTCGGCACCTGGATCGGCTCCACCGTCGGGATGGTCGCCGCCGACGCGCTCGCCATCGGTGTCGGCGCGCTCCTGGGCCGCAAGCTCCCCGAGAACGTGATCAAGTACGGCGCCGCCGCGCTGTTCGCGATCTTCGGGATCATCCTCGTCATCGATGGCGCCATACAGATGTGATCCGTCAGATGTGAGCAGTCACGCCTGGTCGAGCGACTCGACCCGGCGGTTCAGGTAGCGCTGCTCCGGCACGCTCTGGGTCAGCCGGGCCGCCAGCACGTAGTGCTCCCGAGCCGTCGAGACGTCGCCGGACTGCTCGAGCAGGTGCGCCAGCACGGCATGGGCGCGGTGGTGGCGCTGCATCGCCGGGTGCTCCAGCAGGTCGCGTACGATCTCGATCCCGTGCTCGGGGCCGAGACTCATCGCCACGGCGACGGCCCTGTTGAGCGTGACCGCCGGCGAGGGCGCGACCTGCGCGAGCATCCCGTAGAGCAGGTTGATCTGGAGCCAGTCGGTGGCCTCGTACGACTCCGCCTCGGCGTGGACCGCGGCGATCGCGGCCTGCAGCTGATAGCGGCCCACCGGCCCCTCGGGGAGTACGTCCTCCAGCAGCGCCACACCTTCGCGGATCAGCTCCCGGTCCCACTGCGAGCGGTCCTGGTCCTTGAGCGGGATCAGGTCGCCGAGGTGGTCGACGCGACCGCGCGAGCGGGCCTGCGTCAGCAGCATGAGCGCGAGCAGGCCGGTGGCCTCGTCGTGCTCGGGGAGCACCCCGCGCACGATCCGGGTCAGCCGGATCGCTTCGTCGGTGAGCTCGATCCCCTGCAGCTCCGGGCCGCTGGTGCGGGTGTGGCCCTCGTTGAAGATCAGGTGGCAGACGTCGAGCACGCAGGCGATCCGCTCGGCCAGCTCGTCAGGCGCCGGCGAGCAGAACTCCTCGTCCTTCAGCGTCGCTCGCGCCCGGCTGAGCCGCTGCCCCATGGTCGCCTCCGGAACCAGGTACGCAGCCGCGATCTCCGACGTCGTCAGACCGCCCACACACCGCAGCGTGATCGCCACCTGCGAGGGGCGCCGCAGCGCGGGATGGGCGCACATCATCATCAGCCGCAGCGAGTCGTCGTAGGCCGAGCCGATCTCCACGGCCGCCGGGTCCGGCTCGTCGAGCCGCCGGGCGATCCCGTCGGCGACCTCGCGCCGGGTCCGAGCCGTGTCCGCGCGCATCTGGTCGATCAGCCGCCGATGAGCCACCCGGATCAGCCAGGCCCGCGGGTCGCCCGGCAGGCCGTCGCACGGCCACTTCTGGCTGGCGGCGATCAGCGCCTCCTGGGCGGCGTCCTCGCAGTCGGGGAGGTCCGGATGGACTCGCAGCAGGGCGCCGAGGACGTGGGCGGACTCCTGCCGCCACACGTCCTCGACTCCCGTGACCGTCATGTCAGTAGGTTGCCACCGGCCGTAGCTCGACCGTCTCACCGGGGCCGCTGAAGCTGCGTACGACCTCTTCGGCTCGCTCCTGAGACTCGACGTCGATCAGGAAGAAGCCGGCCAGATGCTCCTTCGCCTCGGAGTAGGGGCCGTCGGTGGAGATCGGCTCCCCGGCCTCCCACCGGTAGAGCTTGGCCGACGCCGGATCCGCGAGCGCCTGCCCGCCGATGAGCTCACCGTTGGCCGAGAGCTCCTCCATGATCCCCTCGAAGGCCGCGTTGAGCTTCTCCCTGGAGGCCTGCGGCAGCGACTGGAACTCGGGGATGAAGTCACCCGTCGGGTGACCCCACGGCTGCGGGTTGGAGTGGATCAGGATGACGTACTTCATGGCTCTTCCCTTTCGTCGGCGCCTTCCGTAGGCGTGCTTACGGGGATACGTCGGAGCCGAGTGGCGTAGTTCTACATCGTCCCAGAACCGAGCCGCCGACGCGTGGGATACGGGTGAGGCGACTTCCGTGCCGCGGAGCGGGCTCCTGACGGATCACCGTGCAGCGGCCGTCACCGATGTGGAAGGGTGGCCGGTTGTGAATCCGGGAACGTTCGAAGCCATCGACGAACGTCTTGTCTCCACCCTCGACGACCTGCTCGACCAGCCGTCGCTGGAGCCCGGGATCGTCGTCGACGCGCTCTTCAACCGGTTGGTGACCGCGGTGCTGAGCGTGCCCGAGTCGGAGGCCGAGACCGTGCTGGCCGCACTGCCGCCGTCGCGGTCACCGGCTCTCTTCCGCTCGGTCGCGTCCGCCGGCGAGCATGCGCTCGAGCGGGTCTGGGCCCGCCAGATTTCGCGCGCCCCCGACCCCGCGGCGGCATTCGCCCGCTTCCCCTACCGCGAGAACTACCGGCGCCTCGTGGAGATGGAGCTGGAAGCCGTACGCCGCCAGGGCACCGTCCCACGGCACGTGCTGCTCCTCGGCTCGGGGCCGCTCCCCCTGACCGCGCTCTGTCTGGCCGTCCAGGGCATCGCGGTGCACTGCGTCGACCACGACGCCGAGGCGATCCGGCTCTCCTCCGCCGCGTTCGGACGCCTGGGTGCCGTCGGCGTGACGTTCGAGCACGCCGAGGCCTCCGCCGCCACGCCACCGCACCCCGTCGACGTCGTGCTTCTCGCCGGCCTGGTCGGGTCCGACGATGCCGCCAAAGCCGATGTGCTCAGCAAGGCGGTCACCGCTCTCGCCCCGGGCGGCCTCGTCCTGGCGCGGAGCGCCCGGGGGCTGCGTACGCTGCTCTACCCGCAGGTCGGTCCGCAGGCTCTCGCCGGCCTGAACGTGGTCGCCGAGGCCAACCCCGAGGTCGACGCTCCGGGAACCGACGTGATCAACAGTGCGATCCTCGCGCGGACCTAGAGTGCCGGGTCGAGGACCTCGGCCTTGAGCTGTGCCGCCCGCTCGATCCGCTCGGCACCGGTCTCACCCAGATTCCAGGTCGGCAGGATGAACTCGTCGAACCCGGCCTCGACATAGCGGCCGATCAGGTCCTGCAGCTCACCGGCCGAGCCCGTCTGCGTCCTGGCGAAGCCCGGGTTCGCACCGTCGAGGTCGAGCATGAGGTTGGTGGTCGTCTTCATCGTCGCGGGGTCGCGGCCCACCTGCTCGCACGCCTCCAGGAGCTTGGCCCGCACCGCGCCGGCGCTCTCGGGCGTGCCCCAGGTGTTCCACTCGTCGGCGTGCCGGGCGACGACGCGCAGCATCCGCGGTCCCTTGGCACCGACCAGGATCGGCAGCGGCGAGGCCACCGGCTTCGGCTCGCACGGAGCGTCGGTGAGCTGGAAGTGGGTCCCCTCGAAGGTCGTACGTGGCTTGTCGAGCAGCGACCGGGTGATCTCGATCGCCTCCTCGAACCGGTCGACCAGCACCTTCGCACTCGGCAGGTCGATGCCGTACGCCTTGTGCTCGTTGATCTGCCAGCCGGCACCCATGCCGAGCACGAACCGCCCTCCGGCGATGTGGTCGATCGTCGCGGACCGGTTCGCGAGCAGCGCCGGGTGATGGATCGTCGTCGGGGAGACGAGGGGCCCGATGCGTACGTTCTCGGTGGTCGCGGCCAGCGCCGGGAGGACCCCCCAGACCTCGTGCATCGGCCCGTCGTCGCTGTCCTCGGAGCCGGTGTTGGGCATGTAGTGGTCGGCGAACCAGACGCCGTACCAACCGGCCTGGTCAGCCGCCTGCGCCTCGGCAAGGATGTCGGCAGTGGGAACGGCAGGACTGGGCCACAACGAGATCTTCACGTCCCCAACCTACCCACCCGCTGAACAGGGTCCCGAAAATATTCTTGGCAGCGTTGTCGATCCCGCGTAGACCTCGTTCGACCAAGGGGTGAACGGGCCGGCAAGACGGCCCGACCGACACAGGAGAAACCGAGATGCCGAAGTACATGCTGATCTGGCGCACCATCGACGAGGACAAGCAGAACGCCGCGATGGCCGAGATCCCCTTCGAGCAGATGCTCGAGAAGATGGGGCAGCTCAACGACGAGCTCATCAAGGCGGGCGTGGTGCTCGCCATGGAGGGCCTCGACCCCGAGGAGCACACGGTCGTCACCTACGCCGACGCGGGCGAGCCGCCGGTGGTCACCGACGGTCCGTACGGCGAGACCAAGGAGCTCTTCGGGGGCTTCTACCTGATCTCGGTCGGCTCGAAGGAGGAGGCGGTCGAGTGGGCCAAGCGGCTCAGCTACTTCCCCGGTTCCGCCGTCGAGATCCGCCGGGTGCCCACGATCGACGAGTTTCCGCAGGACAACCCGTGGATCCAGAAGGAGCTCGACTGGCGCACCAAGACCGGGCAGCTCTGAGGGCCGAAACCACCCGGGGAGACACCGATGAGTGACGCGACGCGCGCCGTCGAGGCGATCTGGCGTATCGAGTCCGCCCGCATCGTCGGCGCGCTCGCGCGCTACACCGGCGACTTCGCCCTCGCCGAGGACGCGGCCCAGGAGGCCCTCGCTGAGGCGCTGGTCTCCTGGCCGCGCGACGGCCAGCCGGCCAACCCGGTCGGCTGGCTGATGACCACTGCCAAGCGGCGGGCGATCGACACGATCCGCCGCGCCGGGGTCCAGCGCGAGAAGTACGAGGCGATCGCCCACGACCAGGACGAGGCGTACGACGACGAGCTGGACATCGAGCGGATCGATGACGACGTCCTCGCGCTGATGTTCGTCTCCTGCCACCCGGTGCTGTCCAAGGAGGCCCGGGTGGCGCTCACCCTCCGGGTCGTCGGCGGCCTCAGCAGCGAGGAGATCGCCCGGGCGTTCCTGGTGCCCGTGCCGACGATCCAGGCCCGGATCACCCGCGCCAAGAAGACGATCGCGGCCGCGAAGGTCCCCTTCGAGGTGCCGTCTCCCGACGAGCGTCGGCAGCGTCTGGCCGGCGTGCTCAACGTCCTCTACCTGATCTTCACCGAGGGTTCGACCGCCACGTCCGGCGAGGATCTGATCCGCACCGACCTCGCGCGCGAGGCGCGGAGACTGACCCGGGTGCTGATCGGCGTGCTGCCCGACGAGCCGGAGGCGTACGGACTGCTCGCGCTCATGGAGCTGACCGCCTCTCGCTTCCCGGCGCGCACCGATGCCGCCGGCGACCCGGTCCTCCTCGAGGACCAGGACCGCACCAGATGGGACCAAGGTGCCGTACGCCGCGGCCTGGCCGCCCTCGAGCAGGCGACCCCACGGGGCCTCGGCCCGTATGGGCTCCAGGCCGCGATCGCCGCCACCCACGGGGTCGCCGACTCGGTCGAGACCACCGACTGGGAGCGGATCATCGTCCTCTACGAGGCCCTGGGCCGCATCGCACCCAACCCGATCGTCGACCTCAACCGGGCCGTGGCGGTGGCGATGGCCCACGGACCGCTGCGAGCTCTGGAGCTCGTCGACCGGATCGCCGAGGACAAGCGGCTCGACCACACCCATCTCCTCCCGACCGTACGCGGAGAGCTCCTGCGCCGGCTGGGCCGAACCGTCGAGGCACGCAAGGAGCTGGAGCGGGCGGCAGGGATGTGCACGAACAACCGGGAACGTGCCGTCCTTCAGCAAAAGATCGCGGAGCTTACCTAAAACGGGGTATACCTGTCCCCCATGTCACACGCAGCGAGGACAGAGACAACCGAAGCCCCTCGATGGCGGATCCTGGGACCCGGTCTCGTGGTGGCCGCGACCGGTGTCGGTGCCGCCGACCTGGTCGCCACCCTGATCGCTGGCAGCAAGTACGGCTACGCCCTGCTGTGGGCCGTCGTCGTCGGATGTGTCCTGAAGGTGGTCCTGGTCGAGGGCGCCGGGCGCTACACCCTGGCGACCGGCGAGACGATCTTCCAGGGATGGCGGCGTCTGGGCATCTGGACGACGATCTACTTCGGTCCTTACATCGTGATCTGGGGCTTCATCTACGGTGCCGCCGCGATGGCCGGCACCGGCCTGGCACTGACCGCGCTGTTCTCGTTCGCGTCGGTGAAGGTCTGGGGCATCCTGTCCGGCCTGATCGGTCTCGCCATCGTGTGGGCCGGCCGCTACGGCCTCTTCGAGAAGTTCCTCGCGGTCCTGGTCGGCATCATGTTCGTGACGATGGTCGGCGCGGCGCTCGTCACCCTGCCTAACCTCCCCGACCTCCTCGTCGGCCTGGTCCCGACGATCCCCGAAGGCTCCCTGGTCAACATCCTCTCGGTCGCCGGCGGCGTCGGCGGCACGATCACCCTGGCCGCCTACGGCTACTGGCTGCGGGAGAAGGGCTGGCACACGCCGCAGTTCATGCGCGTGATGCGGATCGACAACGCCACGGCGTACGTCGTGACCGGCATCTTCGTGGTCGCCACCCTCATCGTCGGCGCCGAGCTGCTCTACTCGGCCAACATCGCCATCGGCACCGGCGACCAGGGCATGCTCGACCTGTCCAGGGTGCTCGCCGACCGCTACGGCAACTGGTTCGGCAAGCTCTTCCTGATCGGCTTCTGGGCCGCGGCGATGTCGTCCCTCGTCGGCGTCTGGAATGGCGTCAGCCTGATGTTCGCGGACTTCATGGGGACCATCCGTGGAAAGGCCGACGAGCCCGAGGCCAAGAGCGGCGGCATCTGGTATCGCTCCTACATCCTCTGGCTCACCTTCCCGCCAATGATCTGGCTCCTGCTCGCCGACGAGCCCACCTGGCTGATCCTCATCTACGGCGTCCTGGGCGCCTTCTTCATGCCGTTCCTGGCCGTCACGCTCCTCTGGCTCCTCAACACCAGCCACACTCCCGCGGAGTGGCGCAACAAGTGGGTCTCCAACATCGGCCTCATCATCTGCGCCCTGATCTTCGCCTGGCTCGCCTTCGACCAGATCCGCACCTCCATCCAGGACCTGCTCAACTGAGGTCCAGGCACCCGGCGGATCGGCGAGCGCCAGGCTCTACGCCTGCGCCTTGCCGATCCGCCAGTAGCCGACGAAGGTGATCCGCGACTTGGGCACCCCGACCGAGACCAGATGGCGCCGTCCCTCTGCCGGGATCGTCCGCTCACCGACGAGATAGGCCGAGAGCGTGGTCGGCACCTCGGGCGTGAACGCCTTCACCTCGGCGATCGCCAGCGCCCCGGGCTGTGCGGCGGAGTCGCCTCGAGCCAGCCACCGCACCTCGACCCCCTCGGGCCCGGCGACGTCCTGGACGTCGGCCATGTCCGGGATCTCGATGATTGCCAGGCCGCGTGCGTCGCGGGGCATGTCTCGGAGGATCCCGACGATCGCCGGAAGGGCCGACTCGTCCCCGACGAGCAGGTGGAACGACGCGTCCGCAGCGAAGTCGAAGCCCGTGCCCTGATCCATGAGCACGACCCTCTCCCCGGGCTGTGCGGTACGCGCCCACGGACCCGCGATCCCGAGATCCCCGTGCACGACGAAGTCGACGTCGATCTCACCGAGGTCGGGCCGGTGCTCGCGCACGGTGTAGTTGCGCAGCGGCGGCCGGTCGCCATGCCTCAGATACTTCAGGTAGTCGATCGTCCCGAGCTTCTCGGGCACCGCGTCGAAGTTGGTGGCCTCTCCGTTCGGTCGCGGCAGGAAGAGCCGGAACCACTGGTCGAAGCCGCGCTGCGGGAAGCGTCGCAGATCATCGCCTCCCAAGGTGAGCCGCACCATGTGCGGCGTGACCTGCTTGTTGTGCAGCACCTCGGCCGCGTACACGCCCTTCAGCTTGCGGCCGTCGTCGAATCCCATGCCAGCTCCATTTCCCGTTTAAGTAAGGCTTACCTTACCTACACTCGCAAGCGCGCGTCAGTGCTTGGATGTGCCCATGGCGACTCTCTCCGAGCTCTTCCGCGACCACTTCGGCCACGAGGAGCACCTCTACGGCTGGCTGCTCAACCGGTTCGCGGACGACCTCGATGCGGGTGGTCCCGTGGCTGAGATCTGCCGGGATCACCTCGACGCCTCCCGTGCCGATGCCGTGCAACTGCGCCTCCTGGCGGCTCTTCACCGCATCGTTCTCCGTGGCGACGCTCCCGAGATCGAATGCTTCTATCCCAACCTCGGAGGCAACGACGCGTACGTCACCGCCTGGCCATTGTTCAAGGAGGTGCTCGCAGCTCACGTCGATGAGCTCCGCGCAGGTCTGGAGGTGGCGCCCCAGACCAACGAGGTCGGCCGCTCCGCCTGTCTCCTCATCGGGATCTTCGAGGCCGTACGCCGCACCGGCCTGCACCGCATCCGGCTGCTCGAGCCGGGCGCTTCGGCGGGGCTCAACCTGCTCGTCGACCGCTACCACTTCTACGGCGAGGACTGGGCGTACGGTCCCACGGACAGCCCGCTGACGATCGACACCCAGAGCTCCGGAGTACGTCCGGTTCCGTTCGAGGTAGTCGCGCGCCGTGGCTGCGACCTCGCCCCTGTCGATGTCTCCACCGCGGCGGGACGCGAGTACCTGACCTCGTTCGTATGGCCCCATCAGGTCGATCGTCACGCCCGGCTCGCCGGTGCCCTGCAGGTCGCGGCCGGCGACCCGCCCGTCGTCGACGTCGGTTCGGCCGACACCTGGCTGAAGGAACAGCTCACCGAAGCGACCGACGCCGATGTGCTCACGGTCGTCTGGCAGTCGATCACCGAGCAGTACTGGCCGATCGAGGTACGCACCGGCGTACGCGCTGCCGTCGCCGAGGCGCGTGGGCGCCTGCCCATCGCCCACGTCAGCATGGAAGGCGTACCGCCGGCGCAGACGGCCTCGGGCTGGGACATCCGCACCGATGGTCCCGCACTCAACCTCGACGGCGACGTGCTCGCCCGCTCGACCCACCACGGCCCGCCACTGATCCTGGCGTAGCCGCGCGAGACCAAAGTCGGTTGACGCGTTCCGCGTCCGGGTTAAGGCTGTTCGGCATGCCCGCCGACGAGCTTTCCGGCTGGAGGCGCAACGCAGCGATCTTCCTCGCCGGCCAAACGGTATCTTTGCTCGGCTCGATGCTGGTGATGTACGCCGTGATGTGGCACCTCACCATCGAGACCCGGTCCGGGTCAGTGCTGATGCTGAGCCTCGTCTTCGGGATGCTCCCGCAGGCGTTCATGTCGATCTTCGGCGGCGTCTGGGCCGACCGACATCACCGCAAGTTCCTCATCATGGGATCCGACGCCACCATTGCGGTCGCCACCCTGATCCTGGCCGGCCTGATGGTCAGTGGGATCGACGACCTCTGGATCATCTATCTCGCCCTGGCCATCCGCTCGGTCTTCGCCGGCATCCAGATGCCTGCGGTCACCGCGATGATCCCGCAGATCGTGCCGGAGTCTCAGCTGCTCCGCATCAACGGAGCCTTCCAGACGATCCAGTCCGCAATGACGCTCCTCGCCCCGGCACTCGCCGCGGTGATCTACGCCAGCATGGACATCGTCGCGGTCTTCTTCGTCGACGCGATCACGGCTCTCATCGGTGTCGGCCTGCTCGCTCTCGTCCCGGTCGCCCGCCTCGTACGCCCCGACCAGGGGAAGGTCTCCTACTTCGGCGACCTCCGCGCCGGCCTCAAGTACGTCTCCACCCATGCGCACGTGCGTTGGATCCTCGTTCTCTTCACGCTGGTCATGGTGATGGTCGGAGCCCCCTCCTACCTCACCCCGCTCATGGTCACCCGTACCTTCGGCGACGAGGTCTGGAAGCTCACCGCGAACGAGCTGTTCTGGGGCTTCGGCATGCTGGCCGGCGGCGCCGCCATGGCCGTGCTCGGACCCAAGATCGTCCACCGCATGCGCCTGATGGTCGGCTCCGTCGTCCTCATCGGGCTGTTCGTCGTCGGACTCGGAGTCTCCACCAACATGTGGGTCTTCTTCGTCTTCGGCCTGCTGATCGGGGTCGCCTTCTCGGCCCTGACCGCACCCGCATTCACCATCCTTCAAGAGCGCGTCGAACCAGAGATGCAGGGGCGAGTCTTCGGCATCGTCGGGATCGTCATGTCCGTTGCCATGCCGCTCTCCATGGTGGTCTTCGGCCCGCTCGCAGATCAGTTCTCGGTCGAGTCCCTACTCGTCCTCGCCGGCCTGCTGCTCTTCCTCATGGTCGGCGGCATCCTCGCCATCCCCGGCGCTCGCCGGTCACTGGCTGAGGTCGACGTCCCGAAGGAAGAGCCCATCGCTCCTGCTGCCTCGGTCACCCCGGACGAGGAAGCCTCACAGGGCACCAAATGACAGCTGCCCGGCACCTCGAAGGGCACCGGGCAGCTGGAGAAGCTCTGAATCAGCGGCTGGTGACCAGCTTGATGGCCACGCCGAGACCCGCGGCAACGACGGCGGCGATGAGCAGCTTCTTGACCATGGGAACTCCTTGTTCGAGGTGTTGTTGGTACGGACTGCAACTATGACATTGGACCTCGCATGGCAGCCCACGTCAACCGGGCGTGGCGCGAAGAGGGCCCGACATTCGTCTCGACGGGCCCAATACGGCGCACCTCGACAGCTCGACACAGCGCATCGAAAATGCGCACAAATAGCAGCAGGGCCACCTCCGAAGAGGTGGCCCTGCGCAAAGATATGTCCGGCGGCGTCCTACTCTCCCACAGCCTCTCGGTTGCAGTACCATCGGCGCTGAAGGGCTTGACTTCCGGGTTCGGGATGGGACCGGGTATTTCCCCTTCGCTATGGCCGCCGTAACTCTAGAGATCACCACTATCGGGGTGACCAAACCTGTGTTACAACAGTTGGTTGTGGACGCGAGACTTGACGGTCTTCGTTTGTTGTTTTTGTTGAGGGTTTATGAAAGATAAGCCCTCGGCCTATTAGTACCGGTCGGCTGGGCATCACTGCTGTACACCTCCGGCCTATCAACCCCATAGTCTGTAGGGGGCCTTAACCCATAAAGGGTGGGAAACCTCATCTTGAAACGTGCTTCCCGCTTAGATGCGTTCAGCGGTTATCACTTCCGAACGTAGCCAACCAGCCATGCACCTGGCGGTACAACTGGCACACCAGAGGTTCGTCCATCCCGGTCCTCTCGTACTAGGGACAGCCTTTCTCAAGTTTCCTACGCGCGCGGCGGATAGGGACCGAACTGTCTCACGACGTTCTAAACCCAGCTCGCGTGCCGCTTTAATGGGCGAACAGCCCAACCCTTGGGACCTACTCCAGCCCCAGGATGCGACGAGCCGACATCGAGGTGCCAAACCATCCCGTCGATATGGACTCTTGGGGAAGATCAGCCTGTTATCCCCGGGGTACCTTTTATCCGTTGAGTGACCACGCTTCCACATGCCGTGGCCAGATCACTAGTTCCGACTTTCGTCCCTGCTCGACATGTCTGTCTCACAGTCAAGCTCCCTTGTGCACTTACACTCGCCACCTGATTGCCAACCAGGCTGAGGGAACCTTTGAGCGCCTCCGTTACACTTTAGGAGGCAACCGCCCCAGTTAAACTACCCATCAGGCACTGTCCCTGAACCAGATCATGGTCCGAAGTTAGACATCTAGTACGACCAGAGTGGTATTTCAACGTTGACTCCACACACACTGGCGTGTGCGCTTCACAGTCTCCCACCTATCCTACACAAGCCGAACCAAACACCAATACCAAACTATAGTAAAGGTCCCGGGGTCTTTCCGTCCTGCCGCGCGTAACGAGCATCTTTACTCGTAGTGCAATTTCGCCGAGTCCACGGTTGAGACAGCGCCCAAGTCGTTACTCCATTCGTGCAGGTCGGAACTTACCCGACAAGGAATTTCGCTACCTTAGGATGGTTATAGTTACCACCGCCGTTTACTGGGGCTTAAATTCTGAGCTTCGCCGTGAGGCTAACCCGTCCTCTTAACCTTCCAGCACCGGGCAGGAGTCAGTCCGTATACATCGTCTTACAACTTCGCACGGACCTGTGTTTTTAGTAAACAGTCGCTTGGGCCTGGTCTCTGCGGCCCTTCACGCTTCCCCCAGCTAGTGGGTTCACGATCCGGGCCCCCCTTCTCCCGAAGTTACGGGGGCATTTTGCCGAGTTCCTTAACCATGGTTCGCTCGATCGCCTCGGTATTCTCTACCTGATCACCTGAGTCGGTTTGGGGTACGGGCGGCTCATGACTCGCTAGAGGTTTTTCTCGACAGCATAGGATCATCGACTTCCCCAAACGGGTCCGTATCACGTCTCAGGCATACAGTGTGCGGATTTGCCTACACACAGCCCTACACGCTTACCCGTAGACAACCATCGCTACGGTTCGACTACCTTCCTGCGTCACCCCATCACTTGACTACTACACACTTGGGTCCCATGTTCCACACACACGCCTCACCCCGAAGGGATCGGTCACGCATGCTTCAGATGGTTAGCATCATGCGCCTCATCATGGGCGTCACTTCGCCGGTACGGGAATATCAACCCGTTGTCCATCGACTACGCCTGTCGGCCTCGCCTTAGGTCCCGACTTACCCAGGGCAGATTAGCTTGACCCTGGAACCCTTGATCAATCGGCGGATGTGTTTCTCACACATCATTCGCTACTCATGCCTGCATTCTCACTCGCGTAACCTCCACCGCTGGATCACTCCGCTGCTTCACTGGTTACACGACGCTCCCCTACCCACCCCGGAAAACCGGAGTGCCATAGCTTCGGCGGATAACTTGAGCCCCGCTACATTGTCGGCGCGGAATCACTTGACCAGTGAGCTATTACGCACTCTTTCAAGGGTGGCTGCTTCCAAGCCAACCTCCTGGTTGTCACTGCGACTCCACATCCTTTTCCACTTAGTTATCGCTTAGGGGCCTTAGCTGATGGTCTGGGCTGTTTCCCTCTCGACAATGGAGCTTATCCCCCACTGTCTCACTGCTGCGCTCTCACTTACCGGCATTCGGAGTTTGGCTAACGTCAGTAACCTGGTCGGGCCCATCGGCTATCCAGTGCTCTACCTCCGGCAAGAAACACGCAACGCTGCACCTAAATGCATTTCGGGGAGAACCAGCTATCACGAAGTTTGATTGGCCTTTCACCCCTAACCACAGGTCATCCCCTCCATTTTCAACTGAAGTGGGTTCGGTCCTCCACGCCGTCTTACCGGCGCTTCAACCTGCCCATGGCTAGATCACTTCGCTTCGGGTCTAGAGCGCGCGACTCAATCGCCCTATTAGGACTCGCTTTCGCTACGGCTTCCCCACACGGGTTAACCTTGCCACACACCGCTAACTCGCAGGCTCATTCTTCAAAAGGCACGCCATCACCCCCACTGCCAAAAGGCCGGCCGGGCTCTGACGGATTGTAGGCACACGGTTTCAGGTACTATTTCACTCCCCGCCAGGGGTACTTTTCACCTTTCCCTCACGGTACTGGTCCGCTATCGGTCATCAAGAAGTATTTAGGCTTAGCGGGTGGTCCCGCCAGATTCACACGACATTCCACGAGTGCCGTCCTACTTGGGAAGTACATCAACCCAGCCAAACA
>NZ_CP108155.1:2995000-6082712 GCF_045206295.1 Nocardioides sp. NBC_00163
GACAGGAGACACTGACATGTTCCAATCCCTAAAGACTGGATGTTTGCCAGAATCAATTGTCAAAGAAACCATCAACCAAACACCCTCACTAAGGGATGGTGGTCGACGGGGCATAACAAACTAATTCGTCGACTATGACACACTGTTGAGTTCTCAAGAATCACACGCACACCGGTAGATTTCAGACATCCGTCTCAGCCAGTCCGGCGGCTATATTCGTTTTATACTTGCTTTGTACTGCTTGTTTCTGCTTCGTGCTGAACCTTATCAGGCTTTCTTTCGCTTTCGCAATTCGGCGTGTTTCGCGCTTTCCTTGCCAGCTCCAGAACCTTTATCGGCTCCTTGCCTTTCAGACTTTAGCAGACTCACTTTCGCCTTCCCAATTCGGCGCGTTCCGCGCTTTCCCTGGTTTAGCAGTTGTGTTTCCGCCTCGTCCTGGAGGACTTTATCGGATCTCGCTTTGTTGTCCAATTCGGCGAATTCACACCGGATACGGATAAAAGCAATATCCACACCTACACAGCCATGACGATCTGATGTGAATCAGATCTTGCATTCTTCGGCAGATCCTGAGACCCGCTGCCAGAACACTCTGGATCGAGCGATGCTCGAAAGAGTGGAGGTGGCCGCTCCGGGGCCGGAAGCCCGCCCGAAGACTCGCGCTTGCTTCCCGCCGCACCCTGGCGACTCGGAGAACACTACACACACCCTGACGCCGTTTCAAATCGCCAGGGCAACTTTTTTCGTGCGATGTTCTGGGCCCCACTCTAGACCCCCGCACAAGGCCCGTGGCTGGTTTCCCTCACCCGGCGCCAAGGGCCTCGTGACCAGCCGGTCAGGCGGGGGCGAAGAGCTCGACCGGGTTGCCGGCCGGGTCCTCGATCACTGCCTGGGCGCCGCCCCGGCCATCGATGCGGCTGGTGCGTACCCGGGCTCCGGCCTCACTCAGACGCCGGAGCTCCTGGTCGACATCGGCCACCTCGAGCTGGATACGGCTCCAGCCACCGGGGCTCGGAACCTTGCCGTCGTCGGCGGCCTGCCCTGCGCCGCCGGCACCAGGGGTGTTCAGCATCAGCCGCAGCCCGTGACCCTCGAGCATCGCGAAGCCGCCGGCTCTCGGACCGACGTCCTCGAACCCGAGCTCGCGATAGAAGGCGACGGCGGCAGTGATGTCGTCGACGATGTAGCGGAATCCTGGAATCATCTGTCTCTCCTCTCTGCAACACTACTGTTGCATAGTAGGCTCCGGGCATGGCTTCTCGTCAAGGGCGTACGGACCCCCGAGTGGTGCGCAGCCGGGAAAGAGTGCTCGAAGCGGCGCTCGCGGAGCTCGCCGAGCGGGGATACGGCGGATTCAGCATCGACGGGGTGGCGACCCGTGCCGGCGTCGCCCGGAGCACGATCTACCGGCTGGGGCACGACCGGCTCAGCCTGGTCGCCGCGGCTATGGAGACGCTCAACGTGCAGCCGCGCCCGGAAGCCGGCGGACAGGACCCGCGCGCCGATGTGGTTGCGATCGTCGCTCATCTCGCCTCTGCCATGCAGTCGTCCCTGATGTCCGACTGTCTTCCCGCTGTGCTCGACGGCGCCGAGCGCGACCCGGGCCTGCGGGAACTGCACCACCGCTATAGCGCGCAGCGGCGTACGCGGCTGGTCGATGCGCTCACCCGGCTGCGGGAGTCCGGGCAGGATGTCGGGGATCCGGAGCGGGCGGCGGAAGCGTTGGCCGGCGCGGTGTTCTATCGGCGGCTGATGACGCCGGTGCCGCTGCGTACCGAGGAAGTCGAGGGGCTGGTCACGACCGTTCTCGGCGAGCGGTGATCCGGCAGCCGGCTCAGCCGACGCCGATGTGCTGGTACTCGAGGTCGATCAGGGCGACGGCACGGTCGCCGTACGCGTCGACCTCGCGGGGATAGGGCGCGCCGGTGTATCGGGTGGCGATCTCGTCGATGATCGCCCAGCGCGTCTCATCCTCTACCCAACCGACGACGCGGCCGCGGAGGATGACCGGCATGAAGTCGTTCTCCTGCGGGGCCAGGGAGAGCGCGATGCGCGGGTCGGTGTGGAGGTTGCGGTACTTGCGGCCGCGGTTCCCGGTGAGAAAGACGACGTGGTCGCCGTGGGTTCCGATCCAGACCGGGGAGGTGCGCGGGGCGCCGTCGGGTCCGATCGTGGCGACATGGGCCAGGGCGGTCCCCTCGAGGAAGGGGCGTACGTCGGGATTGATCATCGGTCTTCTCCTTGCTTCGGTCAGCGGATGACGCGGTAGTGGAGGTGGGTGACGCCGGGAGCGGGGACGACCTCGACGATCTCGAGCGAGATGTGCTCGGGGAGCTCGTCCCCCAGGCCGCGACCGGGGCCGGGGCCTGGGCCGGTGATGAAGCCGTCGACCGAGACCGAGAGTGCTGCGAGGACCTTGCTCATGTTCGCTCCCAGAGGTCAGAGTTTCCTGAAGAGACTCTGTGACCGTAACACTTTGAGTTCCCTCAGGGAACCCCAAATGGTAGATTCGGGTCATGCAACGTACGAACTTCGGTGACATGGCCTGCTCGATCGCGCGGACGCTCGATGTGATCGGTGAGCCCTGGTCGCCTCTCGTGCTGCGCGACATCTGGGTGGGCATGAACCGGTTCGACCAGATCCAGGCGGATCTCGGGATCTCGCGGAAGGTGCTCACCGAGCGGCTCGGGCATCTGGTCGAGCACGGGGTGCTGGAGAAGCAGGCGTACGACAACCGGCCGCGCTATGAGTACGTGCTGACGGCGAAGGGGCGCGAGCTCGTCGACGTGCTGATGGTGATGGTCGGGTGGGGTGACAAGTGGCTCGCGGGCGAGGCCGGGCCGCCGGTGGTCTACCGGCATCATGCGTGCGGGGAGATCGGGCGGGTCGATCTGCGGTGCTCGCACTGCGGCGAGCCGATGCATGCCGACGACATCGATGTGCTGCCCGGGCCCGGCGCTGCGCCGGAGCCGGCCTCAGCGGGGTAGTGGACCGGTGTAGGCCTGCCGCGCCGTCTCCACGGCGGGCATGTTCGCCTCCGACCAGTTGCCGACGGCGGCGAAGACCGGCTGCAGGCTGCGGCCGAGGTCGGTGATGTCGTACTCCACCCGGGGTGGCACCTCGGCGTGGTAGCGGCGCTCGACGAGGCCGTCGCGCTCGAGCTGGCGCAGGCGCTGGGTCAGCACCTTCGAGGAGATCGTGCCGAGGCGGCGCTCCAGCTCCACGAAGCGCTGGGTGCCGAACTCGTGCAGCGTCCACAGGATCGGGGTGGTCCATCGGCTGAAGATCAGCTCGACCGCCGGGGTGATCGGACAGGCCGCCACCGGCTCGTCAGTGCTCGGACGCCAGGTCATATCGCTCCAATACTTACCTTGGGGAACCCACTGTATCGAGGGATCTAACGTCGTTTCGAACGCTGGTTTCAAACAGATCCAGTTCAACCCATGAATGGAGACCTCGATGATCGTCATCACCGGAGCGACGGGGAATGTCGGGCAACCGCTCGTCGAGCTGCTGGCCGACGCCGGGCACACCGTCACCGCCGTCTCGCGCGGGATGTCGGCACCGCTGCCGACCCGGCCGGGAGTCGCCACCGCGGTGGCTGACCTCTCCGACGTCACGACCCTGGCGCCGGCCCTGGCCGGCGCCGACGCGCTGTTCCTGATCGTCAGCGGCGCCGGCGCTCATGTCGACGGGCCGACACTGATGAAGCATGCCGAGTCGGCAGGCGTACGCCGCGTGGTCCTGCTCTCCTCGCAGGCCGTCGGCACCCGGCCGGGGACACCGTCGCACGCGCCGCTCGCCGACCTCGAAGAAGCGGTGCGGGGCTCGGCGATGGAGTGGACGATCCTGCGCCCCGGCGGCTTCGCGAGCAACGCGCTCGCCTGGGTGCCGATGATCAAGGAGACGAACGCCGTCCACGCGCCGTACGGGGAGGTGGCTCTTCCCGTGGTCGACCCTCTCGACATCGCCGAGGTCGCCGCGGCGACCCTGACCGAGGACGGTCACTCGGGGCGGACGTACGAGATCACCGGTCCCGCCGCGACCACGCCGCGGGAGCGGGTCGAGGAGATCGCGGCGGCGATCGGGCGTCCGGTGGAATTCGTCGACCTGACCCCGGAGGAGGCCCAGAGTCAGATGCTGGAGTTCATGCCGCCGGCCGTCGTCGAGGGAACGCTCGCGATCCTCGGGCACCCGACCGCCGACGAGCAGGCGGTCAGCCCGCACGTCGAGGAGGTGCTGGGCAGGCCGGCACGCGGTTTCGGGGAGTGGGCGCGGCGGTTCGCCGCTGCGTACGAGGCCTGAGTTCGGGGCCTGAGGTCAGCTACCGCCGGCGGCGCCCAACTCCTTCAGCGCGTCGCCGTCGATGCGGTGGACCTCCCACTCGTCCTGCGGGACCGAGCCGAGGGAGCGGTAGAAGGCGATCGACGGTTCGTTCCACTTGAGCACCCACCACTCGAGGCGGCGCCAGTCGTTCTCGACGCAGATCTCGGCGAGGCGTACGAGGAGGGCCTTGCCTGCGCCGGCGCCGCGGTGGGCCGGGTCGACGAAGAGGTCCTCGAGCCAGATGCCGTTGCGGCCGGTCCAAGTGGAGAAGGTGACGTACCAGACCGCCATGCCGATGACAGTGCCGTCGAGCTCAGCGATGAGGCAGCGGGTGGTCGGGGTGCCGGACTCCGGGAAGAGCGCCGCGGTGAAGTCGGTCTCCGTGGCCTCGACGGCGTCGGGCTCCTTCTCGTAGACGGCCAGGGCGTGGACGAGACGGAGGATCTCGGGTACGTCGGCGGGCGCTGCATCGCGGATGGTGACGGTCACGGTGCCGATCCTAGGGCTACTCGCCAGTTCGGGAATGCGCGTTCCAGTGAGACGCAAACGCAATCACAGTGCAACAAAGGGTTCCTACGTTTCGGGGCGTCCCCAACAGATTGGATCCCCCCACATGACTCAGACTCAGTCACGTCGGAACTTCCTGCGCAACGTCGGCCTCGCCGGCGGCGCGGGAGTCATGTTGCACAGCATGGGTGCTCTCGGGCTCACCTCGGCTCACGCCGCGGAGACCCCCAGCTTCACTCCTCCCAAGCCTTCCGATCTCGCCCGGGCCGGCAGCAAGTCGGTCGTGATCCTCGGCGGCGGCATCGCCGGGCTCACCGCTGCGTACGAGCTGCTCAAGGGTGGCTACAAGGTCACCGTGCTCGAGGGGCGCGAGCGGCCGGGCGGTCGCAACTTCACCGTGCGCGGCGGCACCCGGGTGACCGATCTGAACGGGGTCACGCAGGTGGCCGGGTTCTCCAAGGGGCAGTACATGAACGCGGGGCCCGGGCGGCTGCCGCAGAGCCACATCACGCTGGACTACTGCAAGGAGCTGGGCGTCCCGATCGAGGCGTTCACCAACCAGAACGCCAACGCACTCCTCTACTACCCCGGCGACCACGGCATCGGCGCAGTGCAGATGCGTCAGGCGAAGGCGGACACGTACGGCTATGTCTCCGAGCTGCTCGCGAAGGCGACCGACAAGGGCGCCCTGGACGAGGAGCTGACCGCCGCCGACAAGGAGGCGCTGATCGCCTTCCTGAGGAACTTCGGCGACCTCGGCTCCAAGGCGGAGGGGTACGCCTACACCGGCTCCAGCCGCGCGGGCTACACGGTCGAGCCCGGGGCCGGGCAGGAGTCGGGCACCGAGGTCGCCCCGAACTCGATGAGTGCTGTCCTCGCCGCCGGGCTGGGTCAGTACTTCTCCTTCGAGTTCGGCTACGACCAGGCGATGATGATGTATCAGCCGGTCGGCGGCATGGACGCGATCCCCAACGCCTTCGCCAAGGCCGTCGGGGCGCGGAACATCCGCTACGGGGCCGAGGTCGTCGAGTGGAACAACACCTCGACCGGCGTCTCCGTGTCCTACAAGGCTCGCGGGAGGACCGAGACCATCAAGGCGGACTTCGCGATCAACTGCATGCCGCCGAACATCGCGGCCAAGGTCCAGCACAACCTCGGCGCCGATATCACCGCGAGCCTGAAGTCCTTCGGGCCCTCGAACGCCGGCAAGATCGGGATCGAGTACGACCGACGCTGGTGGGAGGAGGACTTCCGGATCTACGGCGGCATCACGAACACCCGCCTCGACCTGCGCAACATGTGGCACCCGTCGTACGGGTTCAACGGGGACAAGGGCACGATGATCGGCTACTACAACACCGGTAGCGCGGCCGACACCTACGGCGTGCTCAGCCCCGCCCAGCGGCTCTCGCGGGCGGTGGACATGGGCAAGCAGATCTTCGGGGACGTCTACGGCGAGGGCATCACCGCCTCCTACAGTCAGGACTGGAAGACGCAGAAGTTCTCCGAGGGAGCCTGGGCCTACTCGACGACGGCCGACACCGATCCGCTCTACACACGGCTGCTGGACGCCACCGGCAACACGTACTTCGCCGGTGACCACCTCAGTCACTCCGTGGCCTGGCAGCACGGCGCGATCACGGCCGCCCGGGCGGCCGTCGAGAAGCTGCACGCGCGGGTGACGGCATGATGTCGCCGCGTACGAAGGTGCTGGCCGTGGTCGGGTTGACCGCGGCTCTGGTCGCTCCGACGGCGGCGGTCGCCGGAAGCAAGTGGTCGGCCTTCCCGCCGCGTGGCGGGGAGACGATCTCGGTGCTGCCCGCGGGACAGGACAACCCGTCGATCGCCAACGGCGTCGCTATCGGGCCGGAGGCCGCGATCTACAAGACCAGCGGGCTCGGTCCGTCCCGGCTCAACACCGGGGCGAGCGGCGAGCTGGGCTACATCGACACCGAGGTGTTCCCGGGTGGTGAGCTGCCGCCGGGCGTGACCATCACCGAGGCCCAGGGGATCAACGTGCTGCGCCGGATCGGGGAGAACCTCGAGGCGGCCGGGCTCTCCTACGACGACGTGATCACGATGCGCGTCTTCCTGCAGAACCCCGCGGGCGAGGCGAAGATGGACTTCGCGGGCTGGAACCGGGCCTACCGGCAGTTCTTCGCGAACACGTCGGTCTCGACCGGCGAGGCGGTCCCGGTGCCGCTGGGCACTGCTGCGCCGGCGGCTCCGATGGTCGTCAACCCCGCGCGTCCGTCGAGGTTCGCGCTCGAGATCGAGAACCTGCCCGTCGACGGATGGCTCGTCGAGGTGGAGGTCGACGCGGCCTATCCGGTCAAACGGAGGTAGACCCCTTCAAAACCGAGATCGCCCTCTCCGAGCAGTGCTCGGGGAGGGCGATTCTCGTGCAGCTCAGACGGTGGTCAGAGCTTGGAAAGCTTGGGGAAGGGGCTGGCGATACGCACCAGTCGGGGACCGAAGTCGACAGTGACTGCGGCCGTTTCTTTGTTGACGACCCGACCCAGGCCGAAGGAGTCGTGGGAAACCAGGTCCCCTGACTCGAACTGCTCAATGACCGGCTCGGGATCTGCCTTGAAAGGACTCGCGGCGAAGTGTCGCCGCCGGGGGGTTGAGGTAGTCATCCCTTCGAGTATGTGGCCTCAGACACGAATAAGGGAATGCACAGGTTGGTCACAATGGCCTATCAGATCGTTTCAGGCCGGCGTGTAGTCGGCCTTGTCGTAATTGGCGCTGCGGCGGTAATGGGCCGAGATGCTGGGCCAGTTGGTGGTGATGCGGCCGTTCCGCTCGCGATACCAGGAGGTGCATTTGCTCCAGACGCTGTCGGCCAGCTTGTCCTGGATCCGCGCGTCATAGGCCTCCTCGACCTCCGCCCGCACCTCGAGCGGGCCGGCGTCGGCGACGTGATCGGCGTACCGACCGAGGTAGCGGGCCTGCGTCTCCAGGAAGAAGATGATCGAGCCACCACCGGTGTTGGTGTTGGGGCCGTACATGATCAGCAGGTTGGGGAAGCCCGGGACGGTCATGCCGTGGTAGGCGTGGGCGCCGTCCTTCCAATGGGTGTGCAGGTCGCGGCCCTGGGTGCCGGTGATCGTCATCGGGGCGAGGAAGTCGGTGGCCTTGAACCCGGTGCCCCAGATGATCGCGTCGACCTCGTGGTGCTGCCCGTCGGCGGTCGTCACGCCGGTCGGGGTGATCTCGACGATGTCGTCGGTGATCACGTCCACGTCGGGCTGGGCGAGGGCTGGCAGGTAGTCGTCGGCGAAAAGGATGCGTTTGCAGCCGAACGGGTAGTCGGGCCAGACCTTCTCGAAGAGCCCCGGCTTCGCCGCGGTCTGCGCCTTCATGTGGCGCTTGGACCAGGCCCGCATGACCGCACCGAACGGCTTGACGTGGAAGGACGTGGTGAGCCACTCGGCCTGGACCCAGATCTTCGCGCGGTTGAGGAGCTGCGGGATCGGGCTGGCGGCGTCGGTGCGCTCGAAGTCCTTGCGGGGGACGATGTAGGGCGCCGAGCGCTGGAAGAGGAGCACCCGCGCCGCGTCCTTGCGCACCTCGGGCACGAACTGGATCGCGCTGGCCCCGGTACCGATCACCGCGACCCGCTTGTCGTTGAGGCTCAGGTCGTGGTTCCACTCGGCGGAGTGGAAGGCCTCTCCCCTGAACGTGTCGGCGCCGGGGATGCTCGGGGTCGAGGGCCGGGAGAGCTGACCGACGGCAGGGACGAACAGATCGACCGTCTCCGTCTCCCCCGTGCTGAGCTCGAGCCGCCAGGTCTTCGACTCGTCGTCCCAGCGGGCGGCGGTCACCTCGGTGTGGAACCGGATGTGGCGGCGTACGTCGTACTTGTCGACGACCCGGTGGATGTAGTCGAGGATCGCGGGCTGGCGGGAGAACTTGTGGGGCCAGTGCGGGTTGGGCTCGAAGGAGTAGGAGTAGAGGCTGGAAGGTACGTCGCAGGCGGCGCCCGGGTAGGTGTTCTCCCGCCAGACACCGCCGACGTCCCCGGCCTTCTCGAACACGACGATGTCGTCGTGGCCGCGCTTCTTGAGCTCGATCGTGGCGGCCAGGCCGCCGAAGCCGGTGCCGATGACTGCGATGCGCAAGAGATCCTCCGAGGGCGGGAGCGACGGTGTGACCTGGACCATACCGGGAGAATGTGACCGGCAAAATGTGAATGGCCGCGACAGGACCGAAAGGTAAGAAGTGGGACGCCCGCTCGTCTTCCCGATTAGGTTCGGCTAACCTAAACCCATGATCGTCTGCCAGTGCCGAGTCGTCACGGACCGTGACGTCGACGCCGCGCTGGCCGACGGGGCGCGTACGGTCAGCGCGATCTGCCGCTCCACGGGGGCCGCTCAGGACTGCGGCTCGTGCATCTTCTCGGTGAAGAAGCAGGTCAGCCGGCATCTCGAGCAGGAGTGCTCGCACCTCGTGGCCGACGGCGCCGCGAGCTGACGTACGCAACCGGTCACAAACTGAGTCTGTCCTCACTCCCGGGGTGCCGTGCGAGTATCGGGACAGATCCCGTTACCGGAGGTAGGTCATGCAGCCAGTCGATCCACGCGTCGTCGAACTCCTCAACGAGGCGCTCACGTTCGAGCTCACGGTCACCAACACGTACTTCCTGCATGCTCGGATGCTCGACAACTGGGGTCTGCCCAAGCTCGGCAAGGTCTTCTACGACCTCTCCATCGACGAGATGCGCGACGCCGACGAGCTGATCAACCGGATCCTGATGTTCGACGGCCACCCCAACGTGCAGCGCCTCAACGCCATCCAGGTCGGCGAGACCGCCGAGGAGATGCTCTCCCTCGCCCTGGCGAGCGAGCGCGCCGCGGTCGCCCAGTTCAACGCCGGCGGCGAGGAGTGCCACCAGCTCGGCGACCACGGCACCGCCGCCGTCTTCGAGGAGATGGTCCGCGACGAGGAGAAGCACGCCGACTGGTTCGAGTCCCAGCTCGACGCGATCGATCGCGTCGGCCTCCAGGCGTACCTGGCTCAGCACGTCGGCGCAGGTGAAGGACCCGGCTGAGCCGGGCCCTTCCGTGTTCCCCCTCAGGCAGGTGCAGCGTCGTCGATGCAGAGGATGTTGTCCTCGCTGTCCTTGAACCAGGCCGCGTGACCGGCCTCGCCCATGCCGGCCACGTCACCGTCCCAGGTCACTCCGGGCATCTCGTAGTGCTCGAAGCTGACCCCCTTGGCGCGCAGGCCTTCGGTCTCCTTGCGGACGTCGGCCACGTGGAACTGGGCGATCGTGTGCCCGGCCTTGCCCGCCTGCTCGGTCTCGTAGAGATGGAAGGACGTGCCACCGGCTGTCGTGTAGACCAGCCAGCCTTCGCTCTCCTCGCTCGGCTCGAGCCCGAGCTTGTCGGCGTAGAAACTGCGTGCCCGGCCGAGGTCGGCGGCCGGGATGTTCGCCCTCACACTGCTGTCGGTCAACATCGTCGGCCTCCTCAGGCGCTCTCGAACCAGGGGCGGTGGAGGTCGTAGAAGGTCGCACCCTGCATCGCGTAGTCGAGCTCGCGGCGTACGTCTGCGGGCGGCTCGATCTGCTCGCCCTTGCGGGCGTCGGCCTCGTTGGTGAACGCGACGGTCTCGATGAAGCTGCCGTCCGCCTCGATCGCGAGGGTGCCGCCGAGGATCTCGGGGCGCATCTCGTGCAGCTGGGTGGTGTCGGTCGTCATCATCGCCTTGAGCCGGCTCGGGTCGTCGACCCGGCCGCGGATGATCTGCACGAACCCGGCGTCGTCGGAGCCACCGTCGAACAGCAGCGTGACGTCGTCGCAGTCGTGGAACTCCATCGGCCCGTCCATGACCTCGGCCATCTTCGCGGCCCACTCCCCCTGCTCGGGACGGTCGGAGTTGGCCATCGCCGCCTCGCGGGACTCGAAGCGAACCACCCCGATGAGCTGGCCGTCGTCGGTGAATCCGTTGGTGCCGCCGAGCCACCCGGTCGCGCCCGGCGCCAGGTCGCGCCGCCACTCGTCGAGCAACTGGCGGGCCTCGTCCTGCCGGGTGCAGGGACCCTGAATCATCTGGATGAACATGCTGCCTCCTCGGTCGTTGGTGTGCCAACGGACCGGTCGAGGCGGTAGCCGGGCCCCGGCCAGGCCCTCTCGCAACGTACGTCCGAAGGGCGGCCCCGCACATACCCCAAACAGGCGTTTTTGAAACGACGCCGTCAGTCGACCTCGACCCAGTCGAGCGTGCGGTCGACGGCCTTCCGCCAGCCGGCGTACCCGGTCTCGCGCTGCTCCTCGCTCCAGACCGGCTTCCAGCGCTTGGACTCGTTCCAGTTCTGGCGGAGCTCGTCGGTGTCCTTCCAGAAGCCGACGGCGAGCCCGGCGGCGTAGGCGGCTCCGAGCGCGGTGGTCTCGGCTACGACCGGGCGGCTGACCTCGACGCCGAGGACGTCGGCCTGGATCTGCATGCACAGCTCGTTGGCGGTGATGCCGCCGTCGACCTTGAGGACCTCGAGGCGTACGCCGGAGTCCTTCTCCATCGCTTCGGCGACGTCACGGCTCTGGTAGCAGATCGCCTCGAGGGCCGCGCGGGCGATGTGGCCGCTGTTGTTGAACCGGGACAGGCCGACGATCACGCCGCGGGCGTCCGAGCGCCAGTAGGGGGCGAAGAGACCGGAGAAGGCCGGGACGAAATAGACCCCGCCGTTGTCCTCGACCTCTTTGGCCAGGGCTTCGACCTGCGTGGCGTTGCTGATCACCCGCAGCTGGTCGCGCAGCCACTGCACCGCAGAGCCGGTGACGGCGATCGAACCCTCCAGTGCGTACGTCGGTGGCTGGTCACCGAACTGGTAGCAGACCGTCGTGAGGAGGCCGTTCTGGGAGCGTACGAGCTCTTGGCCGGTGTTGAGTAGCAGGAAGTTGCCGGTGCCGTAGGTGTTCTTGGCCTCGCCGGCGTCCAGGCAGACCTGGCCGACCATGGCGGCCTGTTGGTCGCCGAGGATGCCGGTGATCGGGATCTCGCCGCCGAGCGGGCCGTTCTCCAGCGTGGAGCCGTAGGCGTTCGGATCGGAGGAGGGCCGGATCTCGGGGAGCATCTGGCGCGGGATGTCGAAGAAGCCGAGGAGCTCCTCGTCCCAGTCGAGGGTCTCGAGGTCCATCAGCATCGTGCGGCTGGCGTTGGTGACGTCGGTGACGTGTACGCCCCCGCTGGGGCCGCCGGTCAGATTCCAGACGATCCAGCTGTCGGTCGTGCCGAAGATGGCATCGCCGCTCTCCGCGGCCTCGCGGACACCGTCGACGTTCTCCAGGATCCACTGGATCTTGCCTCCGGCGAAGTACGTCGCGGGCGGGAGCCCGGCCTTGCGGCGGATGATGTCGCCGCGCTCGTCCTTGTCGAGGGCCGAGGCGATCCGGTCGGTGCGGGTGTCCTGCCAGACGATCGCGTTGTAGTAGGGCCGTCCGGTCCTCTTGTTCCACACCACGGTGGTCTCGCGCTGGTTGGTGACGCCGAGCGCGGCGATGTCCTTGTCCGTCAGGCCCTTGCTGCCGAGCGCGATCTGGATCACCGCCCTGGTGCGCTCCCAGATCTCCACCGGATTGTGCTCGACCCAGCCGGCCCGCGGCAGGATCTGCTGGTGCTCCAACTGGTGGCGGGCCACCTCTTTGCCGCCGTGGTCGAAGATCATGCAGCGGGTGCTCGTGGTGCCTTGGTCGATGGCTGCGACGTAGTCGGGCATCTCATCGTTCCTCTCCGTGTCTGGGTCGGACAACGTTCCTACCTCCCCACCTTCCTCCTCGGAGGGAACGAAACGCGAGATCAACATCTGGTAGGTGGCAGCTACGTCTGGATCCGCTCCAGCTTGGTCCAGCCGGTGTAGCCGCGCTTCTCGACCAGACGCATGAGATCGCCGGCGACGGGGACCTGCTCGACGAACATCGAGTCGAGCAGGGCGACGAGCTCGGGGGGCATGGCCTGGTCGGCGTCGACGTAGGCGGCCCAGTCCTCGGGGGAGATCGCTTCGAGCTGGGAGACGATCTGGTCGGCGATGGTCTCCAGGCGCGGATCGCCGGGCTGCCAGTCGAGCATGGCCTCCATCTGCTTGTAGGTCTCCACGACCGACGGGTCGTCGAGCTGGCCGACCTTGCTGCGGATGAAGGCCTCCATGCTCTGTGGCTGCTGGGCCGCGACGAGGATCCAGGCGTCGCGCTCGCCGTCGATGATCCGCTCCGGGATGCCGAGCTCCCGCATCCGCTCCAGATAGGCGACCGCCTCCGGCGGGAGGGCGAGCCCGTCCCCGTGGACGAGCCGGGCGATCCGCTCGCGGTGACCCTGGCGCTCGCGGATCTCGAGGCGGAGACGCTTGTCGATCTCGGCGACCGACTTCTTGAAATCGTCGTCGCCGGCGTCCAGCAGCTCCTTGACACGGGAGAGCGGGACGCCGGCGTCGGCGAGGATGCGGATCTTGATCAGGTCGACGACGGCCGCTGCGTCGTACCGTCGGTAGCCCGAGTGGTCGCGCTCGGGCTCCACCAGCAAACCTTTGGCGTGGTAGTGACGCACTGCCCGGACGGTGACTCCGGCGGCGGCAGCGACCTGGCTGATCGTGAGCATCCCCGAATAGTGGCGGGAACGCCCGGGTTTGTCGCGTGGTTTAGGCGAACTTGCGGCGGTAGGCAGCGGTGGCCAGGACGTACGCGACGACCAGGATGCCGACGCACCAGGCCAGCGCGATCCACAGCTCGTTGCCCAACGGCTGACCGGAGAAGATCGCCCGGATGGAGTCGACGATCGAGGTGACCGGCTGGTGCTCGGCGAAGGCTCGCACCGGGCCGGGCATGGTGTCGGTCGGCACGAACGCCGAGCTGAGGAAGGGCAGGAAGATCAGCGGGTAGGAGAACGCGCTGGCTCCCTCGACCGTGCCGGCGGTCAGGCCCGGGATCACCGCGAGCCAGGTCAGCGCGAGGGTGAACAGGACCAGGATGCCGCCGACCGCGAGCCAGTCGAGCACGCTCGCGCCGGTGCGGAAGCCCATCAGCAGGGCGACGAGCACCACCACGACCAGCGAGATCATGTTCGCGACCACCGAGGTGAGCACGTGACCCCACAGAACCGCGGACCGAGCGATCGGCATCGACTGGAACCGGTCGAACATGCCGCCGTTCTTGTCCTGGAACAGGCGGTAGGCGGTGTAGGCGATGCCGGAGGCGATGGTGATCAACAGGATGCCAGGTAGCTGATAGGTGACATAGCTCTCGGTGGATCCGGTGTCGATCGCACCGCCGAAGACGTACACGAACAAGAGCATCATGGCGATCGGAGTGATCGCGGTGGTGACGATGGTGTCGGGGCTGCGGCCGATGTGTCGAAGGGAGCGGCCGGTCAAGATGGCGGTGTCGCCGAAGAATCGGGTGGTCATCGTGACTCCTTCAGGTTGTTCGTGCTGGCGGACTTGCCGTTGGACTTGCTGGTGATGGCGAGGAAGATGTCCTCGAGGGACGGCTGCTTCTCGATGTACTCCTGCTTGGCCGGCGGGAACATCGCCTTGAGCTCGGCGAGGGTTCCGTTGGCGATGATGCGGCCCTCGTGGAGGATCGCGATCCGGTCGGCAAGCTGCTCGGCCTCTTCGAGGTACTGCGTGGTGAGCAGGACCGTCGTGCCGCTGTCGGCGAGCTCCTTGACCGTCTGCCACACCTCGATCCGGGCCTCCGGGTCGAGGCCGGTGGTCGGCTCGTCGAGGAAGATCACCGACGGGTTGCCGATGAGGCTCATCGCGATGTCGACGCGGCGGCGCATGCCACCGGAGTACGTCGCGACCTTGCGGTTGCCGGCCTCGGTGAGCGAGAACCGGGCGAGGAGCTCGTCGGCGACCGCGCCCGGGTTCTTCTGGCGGAGCAGCTTGGCGATCAGGATGAGGTTCTCGCGACCGGTCAGGATCTCGTCGACGGCGGCGAACTGGCCGGTGAGGCTGATGGAGCCACGTACTTCGTTGGCCTGAGTCGCCACGTCGAAGCCGTTGACCGTCGCCTGGCCGCCGTCCGCCTTGAGCAGCGTGGTCAGGATCTTCACGATCGTGGTCTTGCCGGCGCCGTTGGAGCCGAGGAGGGCGAAGATGCTCCCCTTCTCGACGCTCATGTCGACGCCCTGGAGGACGTGTACGTCGCCGTAGGACTTGGTCAGTCCGGCGATCTCGATTGCTGGTGTCGGGTTCATGTCGAATAGCGTCGAGGGTTGACGCTGGGTCAAGGTCAAGCGGAAGTTTGGATCTTTTTCCGCTGGGCCTGATCGGACCCGACAGGAACTCGAAATGCGTCGGTTTCGGGGGTCAGCCCTTCTGCAGGCGGCGCCAGCCACCGGCCCGGTTGTTGGCCACGATCGCGCGCAGCAGCTCGGTCAGCGCTGGACGGTCGATCGGGTCGTCCCGGTAGATCTGGATGGCCCGCCCGGTGGCGTTGCCGTGACCCTGGTTGATGATCCCGGCCGGATCGGGGACGGTCGGGTCGTAGAGGAACAGGTTGACGTGGTCCTTGGTGGCGAGGAGCGCGCACACGTTGCCCTGCAGCACGAAGTAGGGCTGGACCGTCCGCTTGATCGTCTCCTCGATCTCCGGGTCGGCGTCGTGGATGATCTCGCGCAGCTCGCGGCAGATGTCGCGCTGCCAATCCGGCAGACCGTCGAGATAGCTGTCGACGCCAGCATGGGTGCGGATGGCCATGATCGCAATGTACGCCCGGGCCGCGGGCACCCGGCAAGGCAAATACACAAGTCGACAAATCATCCCTTTGACTTCAAGTACTTGAAGTTCTTAGCGTCATTGGTGTGACTGCATCAATGACTCGGACGTACACGATCCGAGAGGTGGCGACGCTGACCGGACTGCCGGCCAGCACCTTGCGCTACTACGAGACGATCGGGCTGATCTCCCCGGTCAGCCGCGGCGCCAGCAGCGGCCACCGGGTCTATGACGAGACCGACCTGGACCAGCTGACCGGCGTCGCCTGCCTGGCGGCGATCGGCCTCTCGATCGATGACATGCGGACGTACGTCGCCAACAGTCGCCTCGGCAGCGACGGTGCCGCCGAGCAGATCGACATGCTCACCGAGCACGCCGCTCACCTCGCCCGCGAGGCCGAGAACCTCGAGCTGCGGCGGCGTTACGTCGGTCTCAAGACCGACTACTGGCGCGCTGTCGCCGCCGGCGAGCAGGTCCGCGCCGAGGAGATCGGCGCGCAGGCACACACCCTGGCGGACCAGATCCGCAGCCGCGAGAACCACTGATCCACCACCCATCTCAGACTCAGGAGACACCTATGCGCGTCAACGCGTACGCAGCACCTTCCGCCGGCGAGCCGCTGGCACCGATCACCATCGAGCGCCGTGAGGTGGGCGCCGAAGACGTCCTCATCGCGATCGAGTTCGCCGGCATCTGCCACTCCGACATCCACACCGTCAACGGCGACTGGGGCCCGCAGCCGTTCCCGGTCGTCCCGGGCCACGAGATCGTCGGCCGCGTCACCGAGGTCGGCTCGTCGGTCACCAACCACAAGGTCGGCGACCGCGTCGGCGTCGGCTGTTTCGTGAACTCGTGCCGCGAGTGCGACAACTGCCGCAACGGCGACGAGCAGCACTGCTCGACCCCCGGCGGCGGCGTCGGGACGTACGCCGCGAAGGACCGCGACGGTTCGTTCACCCAGGGCGGCTACTCGACCCACGTCGTAGTCGACGCCCACTTCGCGCTCAAGGTGCCCGAGGGCATGGATGCGGCGGCCGCGACGCCGCTCCTGTGCGCCGGCATCACCACGTACGCGCCCCTGAAGAAGTGGGGCGCCGGTCCGGGCAAGAAGGTCGCGATCGTCGGCCTCGGCGGGCTGGGTCACATGGGCGTCCAGATCGCCCACGCGATGGGTGCCGAGGTCACCGTGCTCTCGCAGTCGCTAAAGAAGCAGGAGGACGGGCTGCGCCTCGGCGCGGACCACTACTACGCCACCTCCGACCCGGCGACGTTCGAGCAGCTGGCCAGCTCGTTCGACCTGATCGTGAACACCGTCAGCGCGAAGATCGACCTCGACGCCTACCTCGGCCTGCTCGCCGTGGACGGCACCATGGTCAACGTCGGCGCGCCCGCGGAGCCGTTGAGCGTCAACGTGTTCTCGCTGATCACCAACCGCCGCAACTTCGCCGGCTCGATGATCGGCGGCATCGCGCTGACCCAGGAGATGCTCGACTTCTGCGCCGAGCACGGCATCGGCTCCGAGGTGGAGGTGATCTCGGCGGACCAGATCAACGAGGCGTACGCCCGGGTCCTGGCCTCCGACGTGCGTTACCGCTTCGTGATCGACACGGCCACGCTGGCCTGATCCGTCACGACCACGCGAGAGCGGCAGCCGGACCCAGGTCCGGCTGCCGCTCTCGCCATTTCGGCCTATTTCCAGTGCGCGGGGCGGGCGAGGCCGTCCGGCAGGCGCGTGCTCGCGTCTCCACGCATGGCGTTGACCTGCGCCTGGCCGAGGAAGAGCGCTCGGGACAGGTCCGCACCGGCTACCGCGGCATCGCGGAGGTCGGCGCCGAGCAGGTCGGCATCGGCCAGGTCCACGCCGCGCAGGTCGACGGAGATCAGGAGAGCGCTCCGGAGGTCGGCGCTCCGCAGGTCTCGCCGGCGCAGGTCCCGGCCGACGAGGTCGGCGCCGCTCAGCGCAGGGCCGGCGGGGCGGCGTACCTCCGTACTCACCTGCCGGAGCGCATTCCCGACGACCGTGCGGAGCGCGGGGATGTCGGTGGCGAGGACCTGCTCGGCAGCGCCAGCCGTTGCCGCGGACACCAGCTCGGTCGCCTCGGAGAGATCGGTCGCGGTGCCGCGCCAGGCCGCCTCCTCGAGCAGGGCCAGCATCTCGTGGAGCTGCCGCATCACGTCGAAGACGTCGAACATGCTCTGCCGCAGGTCCGGCTCCGTACGCCAGTCCGCGCCGCCGAAGGTCACCTGGGTGACCTGCTGACCGGCGCCGGAGCACTCGAAGACCGTGCATCCGTTGTAGCCGCGGTCGCGCAGCCGGTCGTGGATCCCGCAACCGAAGTCGGGGCCGAGGTGACGGCACGGATCGCCGGCCGCCTTGTCCTCGGGAAAGTCCGCCGAGCGGGTGAAGGACAGCGCGACGCAGCAGAGGCCGGCGCATCGGGAGCAGTCCGAGCGGTACGCGGAGTCGGGGCGGGTCACCTCCTCATCCTCCCGCAGCCGCACGTCGGTCAGGCGAGCGCGTCGACGATAGCCGCGAAGGCGACCGCGTGGCCGCGAGCGTTGCCGTGGATGCGGTCACGGGCGTAGATGTCGGGGTCGGCCGCAAGAGGGTGGTGATGAGTGTCGATGTGGATGCCGCCCAGGCTCCGGGTGATCTCGGCGGTGATCCGGTCGAGGGTGTCGAAGCGCTGGGCCATGTCCGCGGCCTCCTCGGCCCGCACCAGCCCGGACCGAGCGAGGTCGAAGAGCCCGACGGTGAGAACGACGGCGCCGCTCTCGGCCAGCGGCACCAGGAGCAGCTCGAGCTCCTTGCGCAGCTGGTCCGGATCGTACGGATTGAAGGCGTCGTTCCCGCCCGCACTGACGAGCACGGCGTCGGGTGCGAAGGCCAGCGCCGGCTCGAGCTGCACGTCCCGGATCTCGGCGACGGTCAGGTATGGGACGGCGAGGTTGACCGCCTCGAAGGCGGGGCGGGTGCTCGCCAGCGCGCTCACCAGACGCTCGGCGAAGGACTCGTCGCGGTAGCCGTCCAGCGGGCCCCGCACCCCGGCCGTGACGCTGTCGCCGAGCACGGCGAGCCGCTGCCAGGGCAGGTGACCGAGCCGTTCGGCTGCGGTCTCGGGGTCGGTGCAGTAGGGATCTGCTGCCTCCAGCTCGAAGCTGTCGCGCAGCTCGCGGATCTCGGTCATCGGCGTCTCCTTCGTGGTCTGGGTCGCGGACGCTCGATCAGATTAAGCGCACGATCGTACGTTATGCAATAGCGATCGTTCGTGCGCTAAACTGGCCCCATGGCAGGACGTGCATCCGCGCAGGCGGCACTCGAGACCCGACGAAGCGTGGTCAAGGCAGCCGCCGACCTGGCGTCGGTCGAGGGCCTGGACAGCGTGACGATCGGGCGGCTGGCCGAGATCGTCCAGATGAGCAAGTCGGGGGTGATCGGCCAGTTCCGCACCAAGGAGACGCTTCAACTGGAGACGGTCGGGCTGGTCTTCTCCGACTTTCGCACCCGAGTCTGGGAGACGGTCAAGCGGTTCCCGCGTGGCCTGCCCCGACTCTTGGCCGCGTGCGACGCCTGGACGGAGTACGCCGCGGACCCCGGGTACCCCGGCGGGTGCCTGATGACCCAGGTGACCTACGACTACGACGGGCGGGACGGCGCCGTCCATGAGCGGCTGCTCGAGGGCCGCAACCAGTGGCGAGAGACATTGCGGGCCGACCTCACCGCCGCTGTCGAGACCGGTGACCTGCCCGAGGACACCGACATCGAGTCGGTCGTGTTCGGCCTCGAGTCGCTCGCCTCGTTCATCACCCCGGCCCGCCTCCTCCACGGCGACACCCGGGCCGCCGACCACGCCTACCAGGGCATGCGGCGGATCATCGGCGTCCCGGAGGAGGTCCGATGACCCGCGTCGTGCTCGTCCCGGTGGCGCAGCCGACGTACGCGGGTCAGTGACTCCGGTCGCTCAACAGCAGATCGACGAGGGCGGTGTAGCCCCGGTCGGCCAGACCGGCCTCGAGCGCACGGTCGCCGAGCGCCTTGAACGCCGCCGGGACGGTCGTGTCGACGCCAGCACTGACGGTCTCCTCGAGAAGGTGCTGCATGGCGGCGACATGGGTCGCCATCGTCGAGTCGTCCCCGGGGTGGTCACCGGCATCCACCTGCGCGGCGTACGCATCGAGCCATCCGGCCGTGGTGCTGATCCCGTCCCGCGCGAGGGGCAAGAAGGCCTCGGCCCGGACACCGGCGCGCTTCAGAACCGCCGCCCCATGCAGGAACCCGTTGAGGACCGACCACATGAGCGCGAGGACTGCGACGTCGTGGAGCGACGAGAGCCCGGGGTCCGCGCCGAGGTAGGTCGCCCTGCCCGCGACGGTCTCGAAGGACTGCCGGTGCGCGTCGTACGCCTCCTGCGGACCGCTGAACAGGATCACCGTGTCCGCGGCACCGACCTCGGCCGGCGCCGCCAGGATCGCACCGTCCAGGTAGCTCGCGCCTCGGTCGGCTGCCCATGCCGCCATGCTCCGTGCCTCCGCGGACGAGCCGGAGGTGAGGTTGACGACGACCCGGCCGGCGAGCCGGTCCTCGATCGGCGTCAGCACGCCCCTCACCGCGTCGTAGTCGGAGACGCAGACCAGGACCAGCTCGGCGGCGACGGCCTCTGCGGAGGTCTCGGCGACCCGGGCTCCGTCCGTGGCCAAGCCGTCAGCCCGGCCCGGTGTCCGGTTCCAGACCACCGTGCGAATCCCGGCGGCGAGGAGGGCCTGTGCGAGCGCAGTGCCCATCGCCCCGAGCCCGAGGACCGCGACATCGGCCCGAGCGTCATCGTGGTTGCTCATCATTTCGACCTCGATGTCCGTCTCGGTCAGCAGCAGCCCGCGGCGGCGGGCTCAGTCGCGCCGCCGGTGTCGCTGTCGGCGAGCACGGTGTAGACCTCCCACCGCTCATCGTTCGGGGCGTTCTCGACCCAGAACTTGTCCTGCTTGGCGTAGCAACAGGTGGTGCCCCGCTCGTCGACCGATGCGAACCCGGCAGCGTGCAGCCGGGTCTGTTCGGCGTCGACCGTCTCGGTGTCAGCGACCTCGACGCCGAGGTGGTTGATGGTGCCGCCCTGACCGGGGTTCTGGACGAGAACCAGCTTGAGGGGCGGCTCGGCGACCGCGAAGTTGGCGTAGCCGGGCTTGGTCTTGGCCGGTTCGACGCCGAACAGGGTCGAGTAGAACGCGACCGACTCCTCGAGATCGTCGACGTTGAGCGCGAGCTGGATGCGTGACATGGGATCCCCTAGAACATATCGATGATTGTCGATATAGGACTCTGCATCTCATATCGACAACTGTCAATGTTTTAGGGCGGCCGACCGTGGAGGCGAGGCGGATGCGATCCCACGAACCGCATGCCCGAGGGAATGCCGGGCAATCGGGTCGGTGATGCGGACGGCGTTCAGCAGCAGCGCCCCGGGCATGGTGACGACGCAGTGGCGCACGGTCGTGACGGCAGCACGGTCGCGCCGGTCCCACAGCGCTTCGGCGAGCTCGACGAGGAGCGCGCCGAGCTCCTTCTGGAGTCCGAGGAGCTGCGTACGTCCCTCCTCGTCGAGCTCCGAGGTCAGCAGATCGTCCGCGGTGGCGGCCAGCAGGAGCCGGGCCCCGTCCTCGTTGTCCTTCGCGTACGCCGCGGGAGCGAGCGCCGCCGCGACCAGTGCCGCGGTGGCGTCGCCCTCGCGCATCGCCTCAGCCACCTGGTCGCGCTGGAACGTGAGGAAGCGGCCGGCCTCCTCGGCCCAGACCCGGGCCAGGAGGCCGTCGCGCGACCCGAACGCGTGGTAGACCGCTCCGTTGGAGGCACCCGACGCCGAGCTCAGCGCTCGGATCGTCAGGCCGTCGACGCCTCGCCCGATCCAGAGATCCCGGGCATGCGCGAGAAGGTCGTCGAGGTCGTACTGCCGCGGACGTCCCATGACGGGGTCAGGCAGGGTCGTCGTTGCCGGCGCCGAGCGCCTTCACGACGTCAGCGAACATCCGGGCCTTGATCGTGCCGAGGGTGGCTCGGTCCTTGCCCGCCAGGTCGCGTACGAAGCCTGCGGCCGTCTCGAGCAGCTTCTCCGACGAGGCGGCGGCGTCGACGATGCCGGCGGCCGTGGCGTCACCTCCGCCGTAGCGGCGCCCGGTCGCCATCGCGTCGAGCGCCGTGCGCGGGGTCAGCTTGCTGGTGACGAGGGCATTCATCCCCACGGTGAAGGGGATGTGGATGTCGACCTCGGGGAAGCAGAAGTAGCCGCGGTCCTCACGCATCACGCGGTAGTCGTGCGCCATCGCCAGCATCGCGCCCGCACCGAACGCGTGCCCGTTGACCGCGGCGACCGTCGGAACCGGCAACGTGAGGATCCGCGCGAAGAGGTCCTCGACTCGGGCGACGTACGTGTCGTGCTGGTCGAGGTTCTGCCCCAGCCACTCCAGGTCGAGCCCGTTCGAGTAGAACTTGCCGCCGCCGATCGTGACGAGCACCGCCGGCTCGGTCGTCGACTCGATCTGGTCGAGGGCTGAGCCGACTGCCTCGAGCCAGTCGGGCGAGAAGCGGTTCTCGTCGCCCCCGAGGTCGAGTGTCCATACCGGTCCGTCACTGGAGATGGTGACCACGCTATTGCTCCTTCAAGTCATGACCCGCGTCGGCGCCGGGCCCGGGTGTAGACCACCGAGAGTAACAGAGCGCTGCTCTAAAAATGGCGTATCGGTGGCGCAGGTCACCCGATCTCGTGGGAGAGGCTGGTGGAGAGTTCTAGGTGTGCGTGGGCCTGCTCCTGCAACGTACGAGCCTTGGTCTCGAAGGTCTCCACGGCGTCGGCACCGGCCGCGAAGCGCAGCGGAGGCTCGTCGAGAGCCGCCAGACGGACGAGCGCGTCGGCGAGCTTCACGGGATCGCCGCTCTGCTTGCCGTCCATGCCTCGCCAGGCTTCCACGGTCGCGGCCGAGCGGTCGGCGTAGTCCGAGATGGATGGCGCGGCGTAGTGGGTGGACTGCGGGGTGAGCAGCTCGGTGCGGAAGAAGCCGGGCTCGACGAGCATGGTCCGGATCCCGAACGGAGCGATCTCCGGACCGAGCGCCTCCATGAACCCCTCGACACCGAACTTCGAGGCGGCGTACGCGGTGAGGAAGTCGCCCGCCGGCGCGATGCCTGCGGTGGAGGAGATCGTCATCACCAGGCCGTCTCGCTGCAGGCGGAGCTGAGGCAGGGTGGCTCGGATGAGGTTGATCGGGCCGAACAAGGTGGTCTCGATCTGGGAGCGGAACGCATCGGGCGTCATCTCCTCGAAGAAGCCGGCCTGGAAGCTGCCGGCGTTGTTGACCAGTACGTCGAGGCGGCCGAACCGCTCGACCACCTCCTGGACGGCGGCCTCGGCCGCTGCCGGGTCGGTGACGTCGAGGGCGACGGGCAGCAGATCGTCGTGCTCGCCCAACGCCTCGGTGACGCTCTTCGGGTTCCGTGCGGTGGCGACCACCGCGTGCCCGGCGGCCAGGGCCGCGCGGGTGATGTCGACGCCCAGGCCTCGGCCCGCACCCGTCACGAGCCAGACGTTCTTCTTGTTCTTCCCTGTCATGCGCTTTCCCTCTCGTTCGTCGGCTCCCTGCTGGGCGCCACCTATCACTGAACCAGCGCGGAAGGGTCGCAAGAAGGCCCGCTCGGAAGGGTCACCGGCAGTGACCCTCTCCCGGGCTCGCAGGCTCCTACAGTGGAGGCATGACCTCCGACGTGCCCAGTCGCCGGGATGCGGCGCGAGCCGAGATCCGGGAGTTCCTGAGCACGCGTCGTGCTCGGATCACCCCTGATCAGGCGGGTCTTCCGAGCTACGGAGGCGAGCGGCGGCGAGTGCCCGGCCTACGCCGCGAGGAGGCCGCGCTCCTCGTCGGCGTCTCGCCGCAGTACTACATCCGGCTGGAGCGCGGCGACGCCACCGGGGTCTCCGAGAGCGTCGTCGACGGCATCGCCCAGGCGCTCGAGCTCGACACGGCCGAGCGTGCGCATCTCATGGACCTGATCCGCACCGCGGGCGGTCCGGCGCAGATCGCCAGGCGCCGCCGGTCCCCCGCGCCCCGGAGCGTACGCCCGACGATCGAGCGATTGGTGGACGCCCTGAACGGCGTGCCGGCCATGGTGCTCAACGGGCACCTCGACGTGCTGGCCGTCAACTCGCTGGGGCGAGCGGTGTTCTCTCCGTGGTACGGCTCCGGCGAGCCGGTGAACACCGCCCGGATGGTCTTCCTCGAGGACTCCGCCGGCACCTTCTTCCGCGAGTGGGAGAAGGCCGCTGACGACACCGTCGCCCTGCTTCGCGCGGAGGCCGGCCGCAATCCCTACGACCGCGAGCTCTCCGATCTGGTGGGCGAGCTCAGCACCCGCAGCGAAGAGTTCCGAGTGCGATGGGCAGCGCATGACGTACGCATCCATACGACCGGGGTGAAGAAGCTGCACCATCCCGTGGTCGGCGATCTCGACCTGCCCTTCGAGTCACTCTCTGTGGATCCGGGCAGCAGCACCAACCTGGTGACGTACGTGCCCGAACCCGGCTCGTCGACCGAAGCAGCTCTCGCGGTCCTCGCCGCGAACTAGGGTGAGGGACATGAGCATCCCGGTCGCGTTGCCCGATCTCGCCTCGACCCTCGAGCGGTTCGGCAGCGGTTTCCTGCTGACCACCGCGGGCGAGCGGATCAAGGTCGTGGTCGTGGATCCGGTCGTCGAGGGCTCGACGCTGCGGATCTCGGATCCCGGCGGCGGCACCCGTGCGAACCTGGCCACCAATCCGGTGCTCACCCTGACGTACGCCCCGCTCACGCCGCGCGACCATGCGCTGATCGTCGACGGCACCGGCCGCGTCGAGGGATCCGATGTCCTGGTGACGCCGACCGGCGCCGTGCTGCACCGGCCGGCTTCGCACGCGTCCGGACCCGTGCCCGAGGACGGTTGCGGGCAGGACTGCCGGCCGGTCGACTCGCCGCGTCCGTAGGCTCGACCCATGGAGACCTCGCCCACCGTGCTCGTCACCGGCGCGACCGGCTTCATCGGTCGGCGGCTGGTCGCGGAGCTGACCCGAAGCGGCACCACGGTGCGTGCGATGACCCGGCGGCCGGACGACTACGACGGCCCCGGCGAACCGGTGGGTGCTGACGTCAACGACCCGGCCACCCTGGCGCCCGCGCTCGACGGGGTCGACGTGGCGATCTATCTTGTGCACTCGCTCGACCACGACGACTTCGAGGAGCGCGACGCCCGGGCCGCACGGTCCTTCGGGGCCGCCGCAGCTCGGGCCGGCCTGCGCCAGATCGTCTACCTCGGCGGCCTCGGCGACGATGACGGGGACCTCTCTCCCCACCTGCGCTCTCGCCGCGAGGTCGAGGCCCTGCTCGGTGAGGCCGGCGTCCCGGTCACGGTGCTGCGGGCCGCGATCGTCGTCGGCCACGGCGGCGTCTCCTGGGAGCTGACCCGGCAGCTGGTCAAGAACCTCCCCGCCATGGTCGTGCCGAGGTGGACCGCCACGCGGACCCAGCCCATCGCCGTCGACGACGTGATCCGCTACCTCGCGGGCGTCATCGACAACGAGGACGCGGTCGGCGAGATCTTCGAGATCGGGGGTCCCGAGGCGATGACGTACCTCGACATGCTGACCGTCGCCTCCGAGGTGGCCACGGGCCGAACGATCCCCGTGGTCCCGGTGCCGGTGCTCACACCGCGACTGTCGTCGTACTGGCTGGCGCTGGTGACCGATGTCGACCTGACCACGGGGCGCAACCTGATCGACTCGATGACCACCGAGGTGGTCGCGCAGGACCGGCGCATCCTCGAGGTCGTGCCCGGCGAGCCGCTGCCCTATCGCGAGGCCGTGCGACGTGCCCTGGCCGAGCGGCTGGCTGAGGGCAAGGGCGTCTGAGACCTCAGCCGAAGAGCAGCGGCAGCGCCAGCAGCATCGACAGCGACCACGCACAGTGGGTGAGGATCGGCGCGAGTACGCCACCGGACGCACGCCGCTCGAGGCCGACCACGACCCCGAGCAGGATCGCGGCGAAGGCCAGCATCACGTTGCCGGTCGCGAGCGTCGCGATCACATAGGCCACCGACGTCCAGGCGACCGGATGGCGAGGTAGGGCGGCGTAGACGGCGCCGCGGAAGAACAGCTCCTCCGCCACCCCGTTGACGGCCGTCACCACGACCAGGATCGGGAGCGAGCCCTCGTCGGCGAAGTCGAGCACCGAGCGCACCTGCCGGTCCAGCCACGGGATCTCGCGCACGACGAGACCGCCGATCACGAAGACCCCGGCCAGACCGAGGCCGAGCAGGATCGGTGGCAGAACCGGGCGTACGAGCCGCCGTCGCTCCTCCCCCTCCTGCCGGCGCCAGGCGCCGATCCGTCCCAGGTGCAGCGGCCCGGACGCGAAGGCGCCGACGGCCCAGACTCCGGCCAGGGCGAAGGCCGCCGGATAGAACCAGACGCTGCCCGGCTCGATGCGGAGCGATACTCCGAGCACCAACGCACCGAGCACCACGAATCCGATCGTGACCAACTGTCGGCGCCGCAGGCCGGCGTCGCTCTGACGGTGATCGCGCGGCACGACGTCCCACAAGGACCTGCGCACCCAGCTGCGCACGGCACTCCCCTCGCTCCGGTGCTGCGTTCCCGTCCAACGTACGTCAGATGATCGCGACGGCGTTCGCCGGTGAGCCGGTCGCACCGGTGACGTTGAGCGGCTTGACGCTGAGGAAGGCCTCCCACCGCTGCAGCGCGTCCATGCGACGTGCCAACGGCCCGAGCCGCCACAGCTCACCGAGCGGCATGCCGAGCTTGGCCAGGAACTCCTGGTGCATCATGCCGCGGTCGTTCGGCGCCGACCGGACGAAGGGCGATCCGGGCACGGCCGGCAGGCACTCGACCGCGAAGGTGTCCGCCGCGAGCAGGGCGAGACCGGAGTCCCAGGCCCAGTCGAGGACCTCCTCGCTCTGTTCGATGCCGGTGGCGCGGCCGAGGGCCTGCTGAGCCAGCTTCTGCTCGGCGGTGAGCTCGAGGAACCACTCGCACCACCCGGTGTGGAGCATGACGATGTCACCGGCACGCAGCTCGATCGCCTGCGCGGTGAGAGCCTGGTCGATGTAGTCGTACGGGATCGGCTGGCCGGCCTCGTGGTCGAGAGTCTCGTCGCGCCGGGCGAGGAGGCCTGCGATGTCCACCAGGACTCCCCTGCTGACGATGGGGCGGTCGGCCCAGACCTGGATGCCGATCTCCTCGGTCCCCGGGATGATCAGCTCGTCGGCGGTCTCGCCGTAGAACCCGACATCGTCGGCGCGCCGGTGACGCAGCCCGTCGACCTGGGTCGAGGACTGGAGGTAGTAGCCGTCGAGATAATCGGCGCGGTGAGCCGGGCCGTTGCCGTAGATGACGTGCTCGGCCGGCTTCTCGGTCCTGGACATCCCGGGCATGAACGCGTTGATCGGGTAGTCCAGCCCGAAGGTCTCGCCCAGCTGGACGAGACCGGCCGCGGCCACCACGCTCTGCTCGTCCGCGAACGACGGTGTGCCTCGCCACGGGTCCTCGAAGAGCTCCCAGGAAGTGCCTCGCAGCGATCCGGGCCGGTCGTGGAGCTCGGCCCTGCTCGGGCGGTCATGCGTCGTCATGGTGGTGTCCGTTCGTCTCTCTCAGACCGGCTGGATGCCGTGCCCCCACGCGGCTCGCCTCAGTATCTCGCGCTTCGCCGTGCCCTAGAGTCAATTTTCGATGCCCGACAACTGGCTGAACGAGACCCGCGAGTCGTACGACACCGATGCCGCCGGCTATGCCGAGAAGGTACGCGGCCTGCTGGACGATCGTCCGTACCTGCGTGCCGGACTGGCGGTGTTCGCCGAGACCGTGCGTGACGGCGGGCCGGTGGCCGATGTCGGCTGTGGCCCGGGGTACGTCACCCGGCATCTGCACGACCTCGGCGTCGACGCGTTCGGGATCGACCTCTCCCCCGAGATGATCGCCATCGCCCGGCAGGACCATCCCGATCTCGGGTTCGAGGTCGGGTCGATGACCGATCTGCCGCTGGCGGACCGATCTCTCGGCGGCGTACTCGCCTTCTGGTCGGTCATCCACATCCCCGACGCGGCGGTGCCCGGAGTGTTCGAGGAGTTCCGGCGGGTGCTGCGGCCCGGCGGCCCGGTGCTGGTCGGGTTCCACGTCGGCGACGAGACTCAGCGTTCGACCACCGGCTACACCGGGCGCGCGATCAGCGTCGACACCCATCGCCGTACGCCCGAGCAGATCTCCCAGTGGCTGCGCGAGGCCGGGTTCAGCATCGAGGCCGAGCTCCTCATGCGGCCCGACGACGAGGTCCCGGGCGCGATCGTCTTCGCCCGGAAACCTCTCCCCGACTGATCAGGAACGAAGAAGCGTACGGAGCGCCTGCCTCCTTAGGCTCGTCTCAACAGACCAGCTAGGAAGGAAAGACCGATGGCGAAGAGCAGCACGTTCACCGAGGAAGAGAAGGCCGCCATGAAGGAGGCCGCCGCCGAGCGCCGGACGGCCGCCAAGCGTGGGACCGGCAGCAAGAAGGCCGAGGCCGACCTCGCGGACTGCCTTGAGAAGATCGAGGCCATGGACGACAACGACCGCGCGATCGGCGAGACGCTCCACCGGATCGTCACCACGCACGCGGCCGACCTCGCCCCCAAGACCTGGTACGGCATGCCCGCCTACGCCAACTCCGACGGCAAGGTCGTGGTCTTCTACAAGTCCGCCGGAAAGTTCAAGATGCGCTACGCCGAGGTCGGCTTCCAGGAGTGGGCGAAGCTCGACGACGGCGACATCTGGCCGACCGTCTTCGCCGTGACCTCGATGACGCCGGCCGTCGAGGAGAAGCTCACCGAACTGGTGAAGCGGGCGGTCCGCTAGCCGGCGTGATGCTCGCGGTAGCGCTGGTAGAGCCGCTCCAGGAACCCGTCGAGCTCGGCGGCCATCTCCTCGTCCAACATGGGAAAGGAGAAGGTCGCCTTGCCCGTACGCCGCTTGCGGAACGCCTCCGAAGAGCCCTCGAGCGCTTCCGGCCAGGTGTCGACGGCGATCGCGTAGAGGCTCACCTTCTGCGCGCTCCGCTTGACCGCGGCGAAGTAGTCATGGGCACCCGAACCCGGCCAGCGCAGCGACGGCATCCCGTAGATCGTCGCGTCCTCGAGCTCGTTGCGGTAACGCTCGAGTAGCGCCCAGATCCGGTCTTCGACAGCATCGAGGTCGGCCATTGAGGGAGCGTACCGAACGCGTGGCGCTGATCCGAGACGCTCAGCGGCGACGGAAGAGCCGGAACCGACGGCGTCGCCGAACATCGTCGCCTGCCGCGTCGCGCGGCTTCCTGCCTCGAGCCGCGCGCCGGTCGGCCCCATGCGGCCACCGTGGCGTCGGGGTCGCGAGGCGGTCGAGGTCCGTGCCCTCCAGGAGGCGCCGGCGAGCTGAACGGCCCGGTCAACTGCGATGCCAGTCGCCCAGCTTGGCCGGGTTGAGCACGATCCACAGCGTCGCGATCTCGTACCCGGTCGTCGCCGCGCCGATGACCGCGACAGCGCGAGAGCCCTCGCGCAGGACCAGCCCGGCGCGGCCGTTGACGGACTCGACGGCCAGGTCGACACCGGTCTGCCCGCACAGCGTCGTGACCAAGCGGGCGACCTCCGCCTGACCGTGCAGAGGCTCGTCAGGTCCGGGTACGAGTCCGCCGGCGTCGCAGGTGCCGACGACCTCGACGCCCAGGACGGCGGTGAGTGCGGTGACGTCTCCCCGGCCACAGGCGTCGGCGAACCGGCGGACGACCAGGGCGTGTCGATCGAGCGGACCCCAGGATGTGCGCACATCGTGCCCCGTTCTTTCGCGGTCGCAGGTGTGTCCATCGGCGACTCAGCCTGCGGCGGACACGCCCTTGTTCTTCTCGGGGTTGACCAGCCAGAGCACCTGATCGATGCCTTCGGCGGTGGCGTCGACGGTGACCAGGCCGTACGCGGAGCCGTCGCGGACGAGTACGGCGGACGCCTGTCCGTTCGTCGTCGTCCAGCGCACCTCGACGCCGTCCCAGAACCAGGTGGAGATCGCCTTGAGGAACTTCGCGACCCGCTCCGCGCCGACGAGCGGCGTACGGGCGATACCCGTCCGGCCGTTGCCGTCGGACAGGCTGGTCACATCCGGTGTGAAGAGCCGCTCCAACGCGGTCAGGTCGCCGGCGCGGGCAGCGGTGAGGAACGTGGTCAGCAGCTCCTGCTGCTCTTCCGCGGCCACCGGCGCCCGCCGCTCGCTGGCGATGTGCTTGCGCGCCCGGCTGACCAGCTGACGTACGGCTGGTTCGGTCGAGGACAGGATGTCCGCGATCTGCGCGTAGGAGTATTCGAAGGCTTCTCGCAGGACGTAGGCGGCGCGTTCGCTCGGGGTGAGCTTCTCCATCAGCAGCAGGGAGGCGAACTGCAGAGCCTCGGCCCGCTCGGCACCCAGGTACGGGTCCGCCCCGGTGTCAACCGGTTCGGGCAGCCACGGCCCGATGTAGGTCTCGCGCCGTTTCCACGCCGACTGGAGGACGTTGATGGCCAGCCGGGTGGTGGTGGTCGCCAAGAACGCCTCCGGGTTGGCCACCGTGGACCGGTCGTACGCCTGCCAGCGCAGCCACACGTCCTGCACCAGGTCCTCGGCCTCGGTGACGCTGCTGAGCATGCGATACGCGATCCCGAACAGGCGCGGCCGCACCTGGGTGAAGACAGCCGTGGCTGCCTCGAGATCCTCCGCGTCACCGAGATCGCGCACCTCGGAGTCAGTCATCCAACGCCCCCACCGTCGTCTCTCGATCGCCGTCCGGCACCAGCCAAACTCTAGAGGCTCTCAGCGTGCCGCCGCCCGACGATCGTGATCGGTCGTGATCACTTCGCCGGCGGCGGGTTCAGCGGCAGCCAGTCGGCGAACCGGGTGGCAGACAGCTGCGCGTCGGGACCCGGCAGGAGCATGTCCTTGTCCAGCAGGGCACCGAAGTAGCGCGCCTCCGGGTCGGTGACGACCTCGCGGGCGTCACCGCGGTAGCTCAGCCCGGTGCGGATCAGTTCGTCGAGACCGAACTGCTCGGGACCCGCCACCTCGACAGTGCCGTTCAGCGGCGTGCCCACGGAGACCCGGCCAACCGCGGCAGCCACGTCATCGCCTGCGATGGGCTGGATCCGCGCATCCGACAGGCGGACCGTGTTTCCCTCGGTAGCCGCTTGGGCGATGCTGCCCACGAACTCGAAGAACTGCGTGGCGTGCACGATCGAGTACGGCCGTCCGGACTCCTTGATCAGCCTCTCCTGCTCGATCTTCGCGCGGAAGTAGCCGCTTTCGGCGAGACGCTCGGTGCCGACGACCGACAAGGCCACGTGGTGTCCGACCCCAGCCTCCTCCTCGGCGGCAAGGAGGTTTCCGGTGGACGTACGGAAGAAGTCCAGCACGGCATCGTCGGCGAACGAGGGCGAGTTCGAGACGTCTACCAGGACCTCAGCGCCCTCCAGCACCTCGGCCAGCCCTTCACCGGTCAGGGTGTTCACGCCCGAGTCGGGTGACGCGGGCACCGCTTCGTGGCCGTGCTCGGCCAGCTTCCGGACGAGTTTCGAGCCGATCAGGCCAGTTCCGCCGATCACGACGATCTTCATGGTGTTCCTTCCATCTCGCGTCCCGGGCCGATCCGGAACGTCGCTCATCAGTCAGGACCGGACAGGCCTGCGGTTTGTGACAGAAGGTCCGACGGCGGATGCGATCGGCCGTCCACTTTCGGTCCTCGTCACAAACCGAGGGGCGGTCCGGTCCTGGCTGGAGACACCCGACCTGACGAACCGAGGTACCTCATGGACACCCATGGCGCCCACGCCATCGACACGATCGACGATCTCCGCCGCCACCTGCAGTGGGCGATCGAGCTCGAGCACGCGACGATTCCTCCCTACCTGTGCGCGCTCTACTCCCTGGACCCGGCCCGCAACCCCGAGGCCGCCCAGGTCGTGGGCACGGTCCTTGCCGAGGAGATGATCCATCTGGCGCTGGCCGCGAACCTGCTCAACGCCGTCGGCGGCTCTCCCAAGCTGGACGCGCCGGAGCTGCTCCCGGCGTACCCCCATCCGCTGCCCCACGGCGACCGGTCCGTCCACGTCCATCTCGTCCCGTTCGGCCCCGAGGCGCTCGAGCTGTTCCTACGCATCGAGCAGCCGGCGTCCGTCGACGCGCCTCCGCAGGGTGACGAGTATCAGACGATCGGGCAGTTCTACGCCGCCATCGACGCCGGCCTGCGCGCCCTGTGCGACCAGCTGGGCGAGGAGAACGTGTTCAGCGGCGATCCGGCCCGGCAGATCGGCGAGTTCCACCTCAGGGGTGGCGGCGGCGGGGTGCTGCCGGTCGTCGACCTGAAGTCCGCGTCGGCCGCGCTGGCGGAGATCGTCGAGCAGGGCGAAGGGGCAGCGCGTACGAACGTGTGGGACGGCGATCGCGACGTCTTCCACCCGGACCGGGACGAGGTCGCGCACTACTACAGGTTCCAGGAGCTCCGCCTGGGCCGCCGCTACCAGACCGGGGACACGCCACAGTCCGGACCGACCGGCAAGGAGATCGCGATCGACTTCGACGGTGTCCTGCCGATGCGGCCCAACCCGCGTACGGCCGATTACCCGGAAGGCAGCCCCATCCGCGTCGCCCAAGAGGAGTTCAACCAGACCTACAGCCTGGTTCTGTACCTGCTCGAACAGGCCTTCAACGGCGCTACCAGCCAGATGCAGGACGCTGTCGGCGCCATGTTCGGGCTCCGCAAGCAGGCGATGGCGCTGATGAAGATGCCGACCGGCGACGGGAGGACCACCGCCGGCCCGTCCTTCGAGTACGTACCACCCGAGCAACGGAACTGAAGCGCGGCTCTGGCGAGTCCTCCTCGCCCGAGTCAGTGGGCCATATCGACGAAGCGGCTGTAGTGACCCTGGAAGGCGACGACGAGGTCGCGGGTGGGGCCGTTACGGTGCTTGGCGATGATCACGTCGGCCTCGCCGGGGCGGGTCGACTCCTTCTCGTAGACGTCGTCGCGATGGAGGAGGACGACCATGTCGGCGTCCTGCTCCAGCGATCCTGACTCACGGAGGTCAGAGACCGCCGGGCGCTTGTCGGCGCGCTGCTCGGAACCACGGTTGAGCTGGGACAACGCGATGATCGGGACCTCGAGCTCCTTGGCCAGCAGCTTGATCTGACGGGAGAACTCCGAGACCTCGAGCTGACGGGACTCGACCTTCTTGCCGGAGCTCATCAGCTGGAGGTAGTCGATGACGATGAGCCGGAGATCGTGGCGTTGCTTGAGCCTTCGGGCCTTGCTCCGGATCTCCATCATCGTCATGTTGGGGCTGTCGTCGATGAACATCGGCGCGCTGGAGACCTCACCCATCTTGCGGGCCAGCTTGTTCCAGTCGTCGTCGGACATGTTGCCGTTGCGGATGTGGTTGAGCGGCACCTTGGCCTCGGCCGAGAGGAGACGCATGGTGATCTCGGAGCGGCTCATCTCCAGGCTGAAGAAGACGCTGGTCAGGTTGTTGTGGATCGAGGCCGCGCGACAGAAGTCCAAGGCAAGGGTTGACTTGCCCATAGCCGGACGAGCCGCGACGATGATCATCTGGCCGCCGTGGAAGCCGTTGGTGAGCTCGTCGAAGTCGGCGAACCCGGTGGGGACGCCGTAGAGGCCGGCCTCGCGGTTGGAGATCGCCTCGATCTCGTCGAGGACGCCGTCCATGATGTCGGCGAGCGGGGAGTAGTCCTCGCCGGAGCGCTTGTCGGTGAGCTTGAAGACCTCGGCCTGGGCCTCGTCGACGATGTTGTCGACCTCGCCCTCGCCGGCGTAGCCGATCTGCACGATCTTGGTGCCGGCCTCGACCAGGCGGCGCAGGACCGACTTCTCGCGGACGATCTCGCCGTAGTAACCGGCGTTGGCGGCGATCGGGACGTTGGAGGCGAGCGTGTGCAGGTAAGGGGCGCCACCGATGCGCTCCAGCTCAGCCTTGCGGCGCAGCTCGTCGGCGACGGTGACCATGTCGGCGGGCTCGCCGCGACCGTAGAGGTCGATGATCGCGTCGTAGATGGTCTCGTGCGTCGGCCGGTAGAAGTCGGTGCCGCGCAGCGTCTCGGAGACGTCGGCGATGGCGTCCTTAGAGATCAGCATCGAACCGAGGACGGCCTGCTCGGCAGCCATGTCCTGCGGTGGCGTGCGGTCGTTGACCGCGCGCGGGGCGTTGCCCGGTTCGTACGCCGCAGGGCCGTCGCCCCACTCCTCGAACGGCGGCTCCGGGAAGTCACCCGGACCGCCCATCGAGCCGGTCTCAGTGACGCTCATTCCCTTGCCCCTCCGTGGTCTGCGGTTCGTCGCGGCGTGATCTCGGTCGATTCGGTCCCACGCTAGAGGTGGGCACCGACAGTTCTGCTTGCGCAGTCCTGGGCCGACCCTCGACGACACCTCAAGTCTCTGCGACCTTACGTCGCATCCCACATCGGCGACAGCAGGTTATCCACAGGCCCTGGGGATAACCGGGGGATAGCGGTGGACGACACCCTGGTCAATGTGAACAGCCTGGGGAACTGCCTGTGCATAACTAGGGTCACCTGATTGGTAAAGCACCTCTGACCTGGGACTTTGTTGTCCATAGGTTGTGGACGAAAGAAAGTCGGCAGCCCATCGGGATTCATCGCCGAGATCGTCGTACCCCCTTGGGCGTTTTGTCGACATAGCGCCGCAACGACGTTTTCCACAGGTTTTCCACCTGCCCTGAACAACACCCCGCGCCGACGGTGTTTAACCTTGAGACCGTGACGAGCCGGGCGGATGCGAAGAGCTACTCGAAGACCGACCGCCGAGGCCTCGACAAGGAGATCTGGCGGCTCGCGATCCCCGCCTTTCTGGCCCTCGTCGCCGAGCCGCTCTTCCTGCTGGCGGACTCCGCGATCGTCGGCCACCTCGGCACCCGCGAGCTCGCCGGCCTCGGTGTCGCGGGCGTCGTGCTCCAGACGATCGTCGGGCTCTGCGTCTTCCTCGCGTACGGCACCACAGCATCGGTCGCCCGCCGCATCGGCGCCGGCGACACCGCTGGCGCGCTCCGGCAGGGCATCGACGGGATCTGGCTCGCAGTCATCATCGGGGTCGTCGTCACGATCCCGGTGATGGTGCTGGCCGAGCCGCTCAGCCGGGCGGTCGGAGCGGGCGACGAGGTGGTCGGCCCGGCGACCACCTACCTCCGGATCGCCGTCCTCGGCGTGACACCGCTGTTGATGATGCTCGCGGCCACCGGCGTGCTCCGTGGGCTGCAGGACACCAAGACCCCGCTGGTCGCGGCGGTCGTGGCCAACGTACTCAACATCGTGCTCAACCTCGCCCTCGTCTACGGCGCCGGGCTCGGCATCGCCGGCTCGGCGATCGGCTCGGTGATCGCGCAGGTCCTGGCGGCCGGGATGCTGACGTACGTCGTGGTGCGAGCCGCCCGCGGCCAAGGCGTGCCGCTGCGCCCGGATGCGCCCGGGATCCGGGCCTCCGCGCGGGCCGGGGTGGCCCTCGTGGTCCGAACGCTGACGCTGCGCATGGCGCTGCTGGTCACGACGTACGCCGTCACCCACCTCGCCGTCGGCGACCAGGCCGTCGCCCTGGCGACCCACCAGATCGCCTTCACGCTGTGGACGTTCCTGGCGTTCGTGCTCGATGCGATCGCGATCGCCGCACAGGCGCTGACCGGGCGGTCGCTGGGGGCCGGCGACACCCGGGAGACCCGGGCCATCACGGCCCGGATGGTGTGGTGGGGCGTCGTGATCGGGGTCACGGCCGGCGTACTCCTGGCTGCTCTCTCCCCGTTCCTCGGCGCCCTCTTCACCCAGGACCAGGCGGTGCGGGAGCTGTTGGTGCCGGTGGTGATCGTGGCGGCGATCGCGCAGCCGATCGCGGGTGTCGTCTTCGTGCTCGACGGGGTGCTCATCGGTGCCGGCGACGGGCGCTATCTGGCCTGGGGCGGGGTCTGGACCCTCGTCGCCTATGTCCCGCTCGTCGCGCTGGCGGTCGCCCTCGGCGGTGGGCTGGTGTGGGTGTGGATCACCTTCGCGGTCGGCTTCATGGGCGCCCGCTTCGTGGTGCTGACGCTCCGTGCGCGCAGCGACCGCTGGCTGGTCACCGGCGCCTGAGCCCGGTCTCCAGGCATCGGTCCCACATACTCACTTGTGCCCAGCCCGGGCGCACGCCATGGTCATCCCATGGCGACCGACCCGAAGACCACCTTGAAGAAGTACATCGACGCCCGCCGCGAGGCGCTGATCTCCAAGGTCGAGGGCCTCTCGGAGCGGGAGGCGCGGCTGCCGCGTACACCGACGGGCACCAATCTTCTCGGCATCATCAAGCACGTCACCGGGGTCGAGGCCGTCTATCTCGGGGCGACGTTCGGGCGTCCGTACCCGCATCCCGAGCAGCTGATCTCGGACGAGCAGTGGGACATCGACCCGCAGGCGGACTGGTACGCCACCGAGGACGAGACGATCGAGGGCATCATCGACCTCTACCGTCGGGTCATCGCGCACGGTGACGAGACGATCGAGGCGCTGTCTCTGGACGCCATCGGGCATGTGCCGCACTGGGGCAACGAGGAAGTCACCCTGCACCAGATCCTGGTGCACCTCTTCGCCGATCTCGCCGGTCACGGCGGACAGGCCGACATCCTTCGCGAAGAGGCCGACGGCGCCGTCGGCTGGCGCAAGTCGGGCGACAACATCCCGTCGGAGTACGACTGGCCGGCGTACGTCGCCAAGCTGACCGACATCGCGAACAAGTTCTGAAAACGAACAGGCCCGCCTCCCGGAGGAGGCGGGCCTGTGTGGAATCCCTAGATCAAGCGGGGACCACGTTGAGGGCCAGCTTGGCGGACACCTCGTCGTGGAGCTTGACGGAGACCTCGTGAGCACCGAGCGCCTTGATCGGGTTGCCCAGCGCGATGGTGCGCTTGTCGATCGACTCGCCGGTGGTCTCGGAGACCGCGGCGGCGATGTCGGCGGCGGTGACGGCGCCGTAGAGGCGGCCGTCCTTGCCGGAGCGGACCTTCACGTTGACCGTGTTGGCCTCGAGCTTGCCCTTGATCTCGGCGGCGTGAGCCTCGTCGCGCACGGAGCGAGCCGAGCGCGCAGCCTTGATCGAGTCGGCCTGCGACTCGGCGCCGCGGGACCAACGGATGGCGTCGCCACGCGGGATCAGGTAGTTGCGGGCGTAGCCGTCCTTGACCTCGACGACGTCACCGGCGGAACCCAGCCCGGTGACCTCCTGCTGAAGGATGATCTTGGTAGCCATGTCGATCCTCCTCAGCGACCGGTGGAGGTGTAGGGCAGCAGAGCAACCTCGCGCGCGTTCTTGACGGCGATGGCCACGTCGCGCTGGTGCTGGACGCAGTTGCCGGTCACGCGACGGGCGCGGATCTTGCCGCGGTCGGAGATGAACTTACGGAGGAGGGTGGCGTCCTTGTAGTCGACACCGGTCGCCTTCTCCTTGCAGAACTGGCAAACCTTCTTCTTAGGCTTGCGAATCACTGCCTTGGCCATTGTGGTGCTTCCTTTCTAGAAGCCCGGCCCCAGCCGCGGAGCGGCATATGGGTTGAGTACCGGAATGGTTGAGGGATTCGGAATGTGGATCTGTTGATCAGAAGGGAGGCTCGTCGTTGCCCACGCCCGGGGCCGCCCACGGGTCGTTGGCCGGCGCGCCGCCGCCCGCGTTGGCGGGCTGCTGCGGAGCCGGCGAGGCCCACGGGTCGTTGCCACCGGCCGGAGCCTGCTGGCCACCGCCCTGGGGGCCGCCGTAGCCGCCACCCTGGTTGTAGCCACCGCCGCCGCCACCCTGGTTGTAACCGCCGCCACCACCCTGGCCGCCGGACTGGCGGCTGGCCTTGGTGACCTTGGCGGTCGCGTAGCGGAGCGAGGGACCGATCTCGTCGCACTCGAGCTCGAAGACAGTGCGCTTCTCGCCCTCACGCGTCTCGTAGGACCTCGACTTCAGGCGACCCTGAGCGACGACACGCATGCCGCGCTGCAGGGACTCGGCGACGTTCTCAGCAGCCTGGCGCCAGATCGAGCAGCGCAGGAAGAGGGTCTCCCCGTCCTCCCACGCGTTGGTCTGGCGGTTGAAGCTGCTGGGCGTCGAAGCAATCGTGAAGTTGGCAACGGCTGCACCGGACGGCGTGAAGCGAAGCTCCGGGTCGTCGGTGAGGTTGCCGATCACGGTGATGACGGTGTCGCCTGCCATGAGATCTCCCTTGAGTCTGATCTGGGTGTCGGTGTCGGTTCAGGAGTTCCAAATAAATTTCGAACTGGCCGTGTGGGTCCCAACATAGGACCCCGCACCGACAATTGCCGACGGTGACATCCGCGTCACTTGGACGGACGGATGACCTTCGTACGCAGGATCTGCTCGTTGAGGCCAAGCTGGCGGTCGAGCTCCAGAACGGTCTTGGGCTCGGCGGTCAGGTTGACGACGGCGTAGATGCCCTCGGCGTTCTTGTTGACCTCATAGGCCAGACGACGGCGTCCCCAGACGTCAACGTTCTCGACGGTGCCACCATCAGTGGTGACGACCTTCAGGAACTTGTCAAGGGTCGGGGCGACGGTGCGCTCATCGAGGCTGGGCTCGAGGATCACCATTACTTCATAGGCGCGCATAGCGTTCTCCACCTCCTACGGACTCGGCGGCCATGGTCTCTCCATGGCAGGAGGGCTGATGCGATGTCCCATCTCCGTCTGTGGAGAGGGACGAGTCAGGGTATCAACCAGCGGTTTCCGTGGCCGAATCCACGGCCTCGACCGTGAACGGCACCGTGATCACCTCGCCATTACCGAGGCGGAACTGGGCCCAGAGGCGGTAGAGACCGGCCTTCGGTACGTCCAGATGCAGCCCGAGCTCGGGCCCGAACGTGGCACCGGGGACCGCCAGCTCGTCGCCTTCGGCGTGGCCGTGCACGAACGTCTCGCCGTCCGCGCTCATGACCACGACGTGGCCGGCCGCGCCGAGGTAGGGCTGTAGATCGTCGACAACCTTCCCGGTGCTGTCCTCGAACCTGAAGTGCAGGTCGCTCCGCTGGTCGGCGACCGGCGTGCCCTCGAGCGTGACGGTGAGACTGTCGACAGTCGACGATCTCGGGCTCGCCTCCAGCGGGACGGCCGGGGGCTGCGTACCTTCGACGGTGAGCTGCTGCCGGTCGAGCACGTCGGCCATGTCTGCCCGGCGACGGAACTCGGTGTCGACGCGGTACGTCCCTCCGGCGGGGAAGGTCACGTCGGTCTCGAGCTCGCCCGGTCGGCCGGTCGGCTCGGCGTGCAGGTGGCGGAACCAGGAGAGGTCCTGGCTGGTCACGATGACGTGCATCCAGGCCTGGTGGGTGCGACCGAGGTCGGTCACCGGATCACCGGTCGCGGCGTCCGTGACGAGGAACCGGAGCCCGCCCTCGCGCCGCGTGATCGCGACGTCGATGCCCGACTCGGCGGAGGCGACGGGAGCGATGTCGACCTCGTGCATCTCCGTCATCGACGGCCGCATCGGGCTCATCCCCTGCGCCCACTCCAGGATGCCGTTCATCCCACGCTGCGCCGGCTCGGTGCGCGACAGGTACGTCAGGCCGGCCCCGATCGAGATCGCGATCACGGCGGTGACCAGGAGATATCCACCGTCGCGGAGGCGGGTGACGAAGCCCCGACCGGCGTACGCCTCGGGCGTCTCGGGCCGGCGGAAGCCGCGCAGACGCAGCGCGTTGGTGACGACGCTGACCGAGCTCATCGCCATCGCGGCGCCGGCGAGGACCGGGTCGAGAAGGGCGAGCGCGGCGACAGGGATGAGGAGGACGTTGTAGGCGAACGCCCAGAACAGGCCCTGCTTGATCGTCGCGACGGTGCGACGGGAGAGCGCCAGCGCGGTGACCACGCCGCGGAGGTCGCCGCCGACCAGGGTGATGTCGGAGGCGGCCAGGGCGACGTCGGTGCCGGTGCCGATCGCGATCCCGACGTCGGCCTGGGCCAGCGCCGGGGCGTCGTTGATCCCGTCGCCGACCATCGCGACGACCTTGCCCTCGTCCTGGAGCTGCTGGATCCGGGCGAGCTTCTGCTCGGGCAGCAGGCCGCCGGCGGCGTGGCGTACGCCGACCTCGTCGGCCACCTTCGCCACCGTCGCGGCGGCGTCGCCGCTGAGGATGTGCACCTCGACGCCCGAGTCCTCGAGCAGGCGCACCGTCTCCTTGGCCTCGTCGCGGATCTGGTCCGCGACCCGGATCGACCCGGCGTACGCACCGTCGACCGCGATCAGGACGGAGCCGTTGTCGGTGGCGTCGACGCCCTCCTCGGCCAGCATCGCCGCGTTGCCGACGACGACCCGGCGTCCGTCGACGTACGCACTGATCCCGCGGCCCGGGTGGGCCTCGAACTCCGAGACCTCCGCGTCCGCGGCGTCGGCCGAGGCGTCGGCGCGCGCTCGGAGCGCCGTGGCAAGAGGATGGTCGCTGCCGGTCTCGGCGGCGGCGGCGATCCGGACCAGCTCGTCGCGGGTCCAGCCCGGAGCCGGGGTGATGTCGGAGACCTCGGGCTTGCCGTGGGTGATCGTGCCGGTCTTGTCGAAGACGATGGCGGTGACGGAGCGGGCGCGCTCCAGGGTCTCACCCGAGCCGACGAGTACGCCGAGCTCGGCGGCGCGGCCGGCGCCGACCATGACGGCGGCCGGCGTGGCCAGGCCGAGGGCGCAGGGGCAGGCGATGATGAGGACCGCGATGGCCGCGGTGACGGCGCTGGTCAGACGCTCGGCGTCGGGGCCGAGGACGAGCCAGCCGATGAAGGTCAGTGCGGCCACGACGAGGACAGCGGGCACGAACACCGCCGATACCCGGTCGGCCAGACGTTGCAGCTTGGTGCCGGATCCCTGGGCCGACTCGACCATGGCGATGATCTGCGCCAGCGTGGTCTCGGAGCCGACCGCGGTCGCCTCGATCTCGAACGAGCCGGTCTGGTTGATAGTCGCGCCGATGACGATGTCGCCGTCGGCCTTCCGCACCGGGTCGCTCTCGCCGGTGAGCATCGACTCGTCGACGTAGGACGCGCCGGCGACGATGCGGCCGTCGACCGGGATCTTCTCCCCGGCGCGTACGCGAATCCGGTCGTTGACCTGCAGGTTCGCGACCGGGACCGTGACATCACGGCCGTTGCGGATCACCGTGGCCGTCTCCGGCATGAGGCCGACGAGGGCCTTGACCGCATCGGCCGTACGCGACTTGGCCCGGGCCTCGAGCCAGCGGCCCATCAGCACCAGCGCGACGATGACCAGGGCGGTCTCGAAGTAGAGGTGGAGCGGCAGGCCCCACGCCTCGGCCTGCCCCATCCACAGGGTCACGAAGGCGCTGTAGGCGAAGGCGATGCCGGTGCCGAGCGTGACCAGGGTGTTCATGTCGACCGATCCGTGGCGTGCGCCTCGAACCGCCGCGAGGTAGATGTCCCGACCCGCCCACCACTGGGTGACCGCGGCGACCACGAGCACGATCGACATCACCGGCTCCATCGCGTCGACGGGTAGCGGGACGTACATCAACGCCATCAGGCCGAGCCCAACCGCCAGAGCCGTGACCCACCGCCGCTTGAGCTGGACGAGCTCTGTCTCGCGGCGTACGTCCCGGTCGTCCTCGACCTCAGGCTCCTGCGGATTGTCGACAGTCGACGATCTCAGGACGGCCTGATAGCCCGCCTTCTCGATGGCGGCGCTGATCTCGGCGAGGTCGGTGCGGGTGGGGTCGAAGTGAACAAGGGCGCTCTCGGTGGCGAGGTTGACGTTGGCGTCCTCGACACCCTCGACACGGCTGATGGCCTTGGTGACACGGCGCACGCAGCTCGCGCAGGTCATGCCCTCGATCTCGAGCTGCTGCTCGGTCGGGTTCGCGGCGGTGGGGGTCATCATGATCAGGCCAGCGAGTAGCCGGCCTCCTCGACGGCCGCGCGAATGGCGTCGTCCGAGACCGGCTCAGTGGCGGTGACGGTGACGTTGCCCGAGGCCAGGTCGACGTCGACGTTGCTCACGCCGGCGATCTCGGTGACCTCTTCGGTGACGGAGGAGGCGCAGTGTCCGCAGGTCATACCGACGACAGTGAAGTTCTGGGTGCTCATGAGGATCTCTCTAGGTTGTTGGATTGTTGACAATCAGGACCGGACGAGTCGAGCGATCGCAGCAGAGGCCTCGGCGAGCTTCTCGTCGGCCTCGGCACCACCGTTCTGGACCGCGCCGGCGACGCAGTGACCGAGGTGCTCGTCGAGCAGTCCGAGAGCGACCGCCTGGAGCGCCTTGGTCGAGGCGGAGACCTGGGTGAGGATGTCGATGCAGTAGGCCTCGTCCTCGACCATCCGCTGCAGCCCGCGCACCTGACCTTCGATGCGCTTGAGGCGCTTGAGATAGGCCTCCTTGTTCTTGTTGTGGAGGTATCCGTGATCCGCGTGGCCTTCGTGCCCGGTGTGCTCGTCCATGCCGCCTACCATACCCCCGTAAGGTATGAAGTCAAGCCGGAAGATGTCGGTGCCGCGTCCTAGACTGGGCGCATGGCTGTTGCGATCGGTGCCCACGTAGACCAGACCGACCCCGTCGCCGAGGCGACCGCGCGCGGCGCGAGCCTGGTGCAGTTCTTCCTGGGCGATCCCCAGTCCTACAAGGGCCCGGTGGTGACGTACGCCGACGGCGCAGCGGCCCTCAAGGCCCGCGCCGAGGAACAGGGTGTCGATCTCTACGTCCACGCGCCCTACATCATCAATGTCGCCACGACGAACAACCGGATCCGGATCCCGAGCCGCAAGCTCCTCCAGCAGCACATGGACACCGCGGCCGAGGTCGGCGCCAAGGGCCTGATCGTCCACGGCGGTCACGTCAACAAGGACGACGACCCGGCGAAGGGCTTCGACAACTGGCGCAAGGCGATCGAGGCGACCGACATCAAGGTCCCGCTCCTGATCGAGAACACCGCCGGCGGCGACAACGCGATGGCGCGCTACCTCGAGCGGATCGCCGGCGTCTGGGAAGCCATCTCCACCGTCGAAGGCGCAGAGAACGTCGGCTTCTGCCTCGACACCTGCCACGCGCACGCCGGCGGCAACCCGCTCGAGACGGTGGTCGAGGACGTCCGCAAGATCACCGGCCGCATCGACCTGGTCCACTGCAACGACTCCCGCGACGAGTTCGACTCCGGCGCCGACCGCCACGCCAACTTCGGCGCCGGCCGCATCGACCCCGACCTGCTCGCCGGCGTGGTCCGCGACGCGGGCGCCCCGGTGATCTGCGAGACCCCGGGCGGCGCCGCAGAGCACGCGAGCGACTTCGCCTGGCTCCGCGACCGTCTCTGACCGATTCTCACCGAATCTTCACTTCTGTCAGCCGAGTCTTGAGTTCTGGCGGACGAATCCGCACATTGGTCCGCCACAACCGAAGATTCGTTCGCCACAGCTGCGGTTTCGCTCGCCACAGGTGAAGATTCGGCTGAGAATTGGACCACCCAGCGAGACCGTCGGCTATGACCCAACAGGGCCATTGACATATCGTCCTCCGAATGAGTTCGAACTGGCGCGCCGATGTTCAGGGTCTCCGTGCCGTCGCTGTCGGTCTGGTGATCGCAGGACACGCGGGGCTCTCAGGGTTCGAGGGAGGGTTCGTCGGAGTCGACGTCTTCTTCGTCCTGTCCGGGTTCCTGATCACCACTCTGCTGCTGCGTGAGACCGACCGCAGCGGCACGGTAAGTATCAGCCAGTTCTACGCCCGCCGCGCCCGCCGGATCCTGCCGGCGGCGACCGCGACGATGGTGGTCGTACTCACCTACAGCGCGATCGTCCTGCCCCAGACCCGCACCGACCAGATCGCGGGCGACGCCGGCTGGGCGGCGGTCTTCCTTGCCAACGTGCACTTCGCCAAGGAGGCCGTCGACTACTTCAACAACGCCGCGCCCTCCCCGTTCCAGCACTACTGGTCGCTCTCGGTCGAGGAGCAGTTCTACGTCGTCTGGCCGCTGCTGGTGCTCGCCGTCGCGCTCTGGATCCCGAAGCACCACCGCCGTCGCGCGATCACCGCCCTCGCCGCGCTCGTTGCCGTGGTCAGCCTCGCCTGGTCGCTGCACGCCACCGCCGCAGACCCGACCACGGCCTACTTCTCCACGCCCGCCCGGGCGTTCGAGCTCGCCGCCGGCGCGCTGCTCGCCTGCCTCGCGGGGCGCCTGCAGGTCGCGACGAGCGCGACCCGGACCGGGCGTCTCGCCGCGGCAGCCCTCGGCATCGCCGGCGTCGGCACCCTCGTCTACGCCACCACCAACTTCAGCGAGGCGACCCACTTCCCGGGCTGGCACGCCCTGGTCCCGGTCCTCGCCACGGTCGCGCTCCTGGTCGCCGGCCCCGCCACACCAACCGGCTGGCTGCTCTCGAAGCAGCCGCTGCGCTACCTGGGTGACATCTCGTTCAGCCTCTACCTGTGGCACTGGCCGATCCTGATCCTCGCCCCCGAGGCGATCCCCGGCGGCGGCGTACGCCAGTTGCTGATCATGCTGGCACTCATACTGGCCGCCTCCGCGGCGAGCTACCACTGGATCGAGATGCCGTTCCAGCGCCACAAGGTCCCGCATCTCACCAAGGGCCGCCGCGCGCTCGCCCTCTGGCCCGCCGCCGCTGCCCTCGCCCTGGTCGCGGGCACGAGCTCGCAGGCGTACGCCGGCTATCAGGTCGATGTCGCCAAGGCGAACGCCGAGGAGTGGTTCCAGGAGAACCCCGACGTCCTCGAGACCGACGACAAGCCGGTCACCGGCGTACTGAAGACCACCGTCGAGGCCGCCGAGGAGGGTGCTCCGTTGCCGCCCGAGGTCGAGTTCGACGCCACCGACTCGTGGGCCGAGCGCGGTGGTTACTGCTACGCGGGCTACGGCGAGACGAAGCTCGACGGCGACTGCATCTACGGCGATGGCAAGGCGGATCGCACCGTCGCAGTCGTCGGCGACTCCCACATCGGGATGTGGCTGCCCGCCCTCGACACCCTCGCCGAGCGCCAGCACGTGAAGCTGGTTCCGTTCGTGAAGCTCGGCTGCGCCGCGTACGGGGTCAAGCAGAAGTCCTCGAAGATGACCGTCGCCGAGTGCGAGGACTTCCGGAAGTGGACCAACGAGCAGATCACCGAGCTGAATCCGGACACGATCGTCGTCGGCGCCCGCGGCATGCTCGACATGGAGGAGCGCGACGGCGTCTCGACCGAGGAGCAGTGGCGTGAGGGCGTGCGCCACGGCGTCGGTGCCTTCGAGAAGATCACCCCGGACGTACGCGTCTTCGCCGACGTCCCCTCCGTGGACAACGACCCCGGCGAGTGCCTCTCCGACGCCCGCAACCTCCTCGAGGACTGCGTGGTGAAGGCGGATGGCACCGAGGTCGACTCCAACGAGGTGACCCAGGATGCGCTCGCGGGCACCGACGCGGCGTACGTCGACATCGTCGACCTGGTCTGCACCGAGCGCTGCCCGCTCGTCGTCGGCGACGTCGTCACCTACTACGACGACTCCCACATCACCGCGACCTGGGTCGACCGGGTCACCCCGGCCCTCGGCAAGCGCCTCGGGCGCCTCGACCGTTCCGCTTAGAACCGGCCACTGGTGGTCGAGCCTGTCGAGACCCCGCTCCCCAAACCAGACTGTTCCATCTAGAACACATTTCAGTTCTGCGCTGCCCAACCATTGCCGTGGCGGTTACGGAGCGGGAGAATCGAATGTTGCCGGGCGGGGCAGTCAGTCCCCTCACCGCCCCGCCCGGCCCACGTCTCGAGCCGACGCGGGTTGGGCATCCCCCTCTTGCCCAACCCACGTTGCGGCCCCGAAACCGCCTGCCTCCCCCAAGGCGGCGGCGCCAGCGTCCGAACCGACTTCCCCCGAATCTCGGTCCGGACAGTCCCAAGGAGTACGCGGCAGACCCGCTGATACAAGGTCTTCAAGAATTTTCTTGCCGCCGCGCTCAGGCCGACCGTCAACACCTCCGCCAGCCCGAGACGAGTTGCCTCGTTCCTCTCCCGGGTGCCGCGCAACGCCACTAGCCTGCTTCGCATGCCCGGCCCAGGAATGCTCACGCTGATGGTGCTGCCAGCAGTCATCGGCCTCATCATCGTCGCCCGCCCGAACGTCGCGACCTCTCTGACGAGCCTGCGCGGGAAGTGGCTGATCGTTCTCGTCGCCGCGCTGCAGTTCATGCACGTCGAGGGGCTGTGGCCAGATCAGGTCAAAGAGAGCGTCGAGCGGAGGGCGTACGCCGTCCTGGTCCTGGTCATCGCGATCGCGTTCTGCTGGCTGAATCGCGCGCTCTGGTCTCGTCGCTCAGGCCGATGGGCCCTGTCGCTCATCCCGCTCGGAACCGCGTCGAACTCGATACCGATCGCGTTCCTCGGAGCGATGCCGTACAGCATTTCGGGCGCCCGAGCCGCCGGCTACTCCAGCGCTGAGCTGGCGACTGACGCGCCCGGCTACATCCGCCTGGACGATGTGTCACAACTTTGGATCCCGGTCGCCGACCTCATCCCCATCCCCGTGCTGATGAAGGTCCTCAGTGTCGGCGACCTGCTTCTCATTCCCGGTCTGGTGCTACTGGTTGTCGCCTGTTACCGGCCCAGTGGCGAGGACCGTTCTGACAGCGCCGATCAGCCGAACGATTCCGTCCAGTCGTCGGCGTAGCCACCCCGATTCTCATCTCTACCCCATGAGAGGAGGAACAGATGAACACGAGCGGGCTCAAGGCACGCATATACCTCGCGGCGACGACCACTGTCACGACGGCACTGGCGATCTACGCGTTTGCGGCACCTCACAACCAGCCGGACTGACCGGCACCTGCGTGTCTGACCATCTGACTAGTCCTGCGACCAGAAGGGGGTGACGACAACGATCATGAACGACTTCAAAGCCCGTGCGTATCTCGCGGCCACGACCACGGTGACGACCGCCCTGGCGATCTACGCTTTCGCGGCACCACACAACAAGCCGACGTAAGCCTCGATTGGATGGGTGAGGGCCTAGCCGGTCCTCACCCATCTACCTTGGGCGCGGTCCCTACGAGAAGCAGACGAACGGCGCAGGCGCGGAGTCAGCGTCCGCTGCTGGAACGGCACCAGCAAGTGCCTCCGCAGGGACCAAGCCCTTGGCGAGCCCAGCGTGGAGGTCACTGAAGACCTTGTGTGCGACCTCGTCAGCCACAACCGCCGGTGAGGCGATCACCGCCCGAGTGCCCGCGTGGAGCCAGGCACCGACGAGACCGATCAGCTCCTCGCCCCATCGGACGTTCGACCGCCCGACCTCGCAGGCCGACAGCAGCACGACGTCGGGAACTGCGGCAAGAAGATCGATGTCGTATCCGTGCCAAGCACCGTCGGTCAGCTCGACGCCTGAGAAGAGTGGGTTCTCGGCCGAGTGACGCCCGTGGGCTGCGATGTGCAGTACGTCGACCTCTTGGGCGAGGCTCGCCACCGCTTCTGCTGAGGCTTCATCGCCGGTAAGGCATCGCGCACCGGGCCAGGAGGCAGCGCTCACTGCGACTTCGTCCGGCGCCCTCATCACGCGGGGGCCGGCAACGAATCCGGCTGAATCCAGCCGTACGGGAGTGGCTCTGCGGGCCAACCAGGTGGTGGCGCTCTGTGCCACGGTGACCGGCCTGCCAACGAAACCCGTCAGCAGAGTCCAAGGAACGGGCGCCAGGACCGCAGACGGTGTGAGAACCACCGGACTGTCGCCGATGTAGTCGATCAGTGGAGCGACCAGCATGTTCGAGAGCCGAGCCATGCGGTCTACGAGGTCGCCACGCACGGCTTCGCCTAGAGGACCCGGCAGATGCGTAGCCGCGACGTCGAGATCGGGCAGTAGGCCGCCCAACATGCCGCGGAGGGACCCGCTGTCACCGAGGTCGACGCGCTTCACAGCATCGGCGGTCACCACGAGAGCGACGACGCGCTCCGCTGCGACGACGTAAGCCACCAGGGCAGACCCGTCGAGGCGTTCTTGCAGGTCGCTCAAAGAGATCGGATCGGCCACCTGACCCGATCCTTTGACCTGCCAGGCGCGCTCGCGAATCTCCTGCCTGAGTTGTGCTTCCCGCTCAGTAGCGACGCCGCCACGCAACTCGGCAAGCATCTCAGCCAACGCCGGGTCGGACGGCGGGCGCACCGATTGGACCCGGGACGCCAGCATCCGAGCGCGCTCCGACCATTCGAAGAGCACGTCCGCATCACCGGAGTCGATCGCCAGATCCAAGCCCCGTCGGGCGAGGGTCCGGCCATGTCCGGCAACGTTGGTCTGCAGGTCGAGGCTTCCGAACGAGCTCTGCCATCGATGAAACTCATCGAGTCCGGCCCGAATCTCGCGGAGCCCAGCCACGGCTCGGCCCGCGGCCACCGCCAGCTCGGCTCTGAGCTCTCGCTCCAGGAGGCGGATGTCGATCGGCGCTTCCGGCGGGACCGGACCGATGACCCTCCTGCTCGCCGGTCTCGCCGGCAAGCCGGCGTTTTCTGCCGAACGGATGCGCGCGAGCCGGGCCTGCAAGCGCACTCGGAGCGCCGGCCAATTCAGACCTTGATCTTCGAGCGGACTGGCCAGCGCCTCGCCGTCCTCGCTCGGATCTTGGCCTGCCGTAACGGCCGCCTCGTACGCCACCGCCCGCGCTCGCAACGCCAGCCCCGGCGCCCGCGCCTCCTCGAACCAGCCCAGCGCCGAGCGTGCCACCCGCTCCGCCTCGCCCGGATCGGTCGCGACCAGATGAGATGCCAGCACCAACTCGGCCTCGCCCTGCCGCTGCCGCTGACCCTTCGATCCGTACGCCTCCGCCGCCTGCCGCAGCATCTCGCCACCCTGCCGCGTCAGCCCCGCCGCCATCAGCACCTCGGCCCGATCGGCGTCGCACACCGCCTTGATCAGCGGGCCGGCGGATGCCTGAACCTCGTAGGACGATTCCATCAGAGCAAGAGCGCCGACCAAGTCGCCAGACAGAAACAACGCATACGCCCGGTTGTGATCGGCTTGCGCGGCCGCAATGGGCTCGCCCGAGGATCGGTACAGCGCCGCCGCAGCCTCGAAGTCTTGGGCCGCTTTCACGGTGTCGTGGCGATCGAGGTGAACCGTGCCTCGGTTGAGATACGCCTTGGCAAGGTCGAGGGGGAGACCATGCAGCGATGAAATGGCTGCGCCGAAGGTCTCCAATGCCTCGGCCGCGCGCCCGGCCCGCCGCAGGAGCAGCGCACGTTGCGCGAGTAGCACGCCTCGGGTCGAGCCTTCGACGCCGAACTCCAAGGCTCGATCATTCTTGTCCAGCGCCACGTTCAAGTTGGAGTCGTCGGCTTCGAGATAGGCCAACGATGACTCGATCCGGGCGAGGACCGCAGGGGCAGTCGCAAGGCTCAGGGCTCGCCCCAACAACGCTCTCGCGCGTTCGAGATCGCCTGACCTGAGCGCCGCGACTCCCTGCTTGTGCAGCTCGTCCGGACCGTCAGTAGTCATTGCTTGAGCGTAGTGAGGACTTCGATGGCAGCCCAGGCACGATCGATGTCCTGCGAGACTTCCCCGGGATCGCCGTTGTCGAAGAGGTGCTGAGCAATTCGTCCGGCGAGCAATGGAGCGGCAAACGATGTCCCGCTCCAGGTTCCGAATCCGCCCCCGAAGTCGTCAGGGTCCAACGTTTCACGCTTTCGGCCAGCGAACTCGGAGGCAACTGTCGCTTGGTAACCACCGTCAAAACTGGTGGGGACCGTGCTCACGACGCCAGCACCGATCTCGTACGCACGAACCCAGGGCCCAGCGTTGCTGAAGATCGCGTCCGTTCCGTTGGGGTTCAGGGCTCCTACGGAGACGATCGGCAACGCCTTGTCCGATGCCGAACATGGACCCTCGCCCTCACTCCAGGGCGCAAACGCTGCCGGGAAGTTCGGCCGCGACGTTGCGTCGTTGCCGGCCGAGCAAACGACCAGCGTCCCGTTCGCGGCGAGATCGGCAAGGATCTCGTGAAGCATCGGATCGAAGAGCGCGTCCTCAGGGGTCTCATGGTAGTAACCGATCGACAGGCTGAGCACGTCGATCCGCCGCCCGCGCGGATCCCCTTGGCGATAGAGGTGCACCAGGTCGGCAATCTGAGCGAGGGCCGTCAGCCAGCTGTACTCGGCAACCGGGCCACCCGGCGGAACGATCCGCCATGAATAGATGTCGGCGTTGGGACATGCTTGATGAACCAGGCCCGCGATGAAGGTGCCATGACCGGCCATGGGATCGATCAGACCGTCCAGTGCACCAACCTGGTCACCGTCGATCTCCGAGTCCGGAACGCTTGACGGCCATCCGATCCGATGGTCACCGAGGCGTACGTCCCGATCGACGAAGTCGAGCCATGGATGCTGTCCGCATCCCGTATCGAGGACTGCCACCACGGGGCGTGTTCGGCCTTCGATATCGCCGTCGCCCTGTCGGGCAGGGGCCGAGCCAACGTACGCGACCGGTTGACGACCCCCCGTGCCCAACGGGTCGTACCCGGAGTTCGGGTGCGGGTCATTGTGCGGGTGGGGGTCATTGTGCGGATGGGGATCGTTGTGCGGGTGCGGGTCGTTGTGAGGCACCGGCACAAGAACGTGCTCTAGGCTCACGCCTCGCGCACCGTCGGTGGCCTCTGCTCGGAGAAACTGGAGAAGCGTCCAGGCGTCCGGAGCCGCTACCGCCTTGCCAGGCACAACACCTAGGCTGACTCGCCGGACACCGAAACGGAGGTCAACGGCGTGCGCAGGCTCGGGCTCGGCGTCGACACGCCAATGCAGAGACCGAGCAACGTTCCTGATCCGCCGGAACGTGTCTTCGAAATCGACCGACTTGGAGATCAGGAGCGTGGTCGAGGAGTAGATCGTGGTACCGGCAGCGACACCGTCTACAGCCACGGCATTGGTCGGGTCGAGGACGCGGGCGTCGGATCCGTACGACACCGACAGCCGGGGCTCACTCTTGGGGTGCACTGTTACTCCTGGGTCAGATCTCGAACGTGGGGGTGAGGAAGGCTGACGAACCGTCGGCGGGCTCGAAGCGGAGCCGGATGAGGCCGGCGGGCAACGAGGTGAGCTCGAAGCGACCCGAGGCCCCGAGGGTGACGGCGACGATCGGCGTACGGACGTCGTCGGCGCGGACGGCGCGGACGGTCATGGGTGAGCCGGGGACGACCCAGCCGTCGAGGCGGGCGGTGGTGTCGGTGTCGGAGGCGACGCGTACGAGCACGTCGACGCCGGACTGCGCGAAGCGCAGTGTGTAGGCCGAGCGGGCGGAGGCAGGGGCGGCGGAGCGGACTCCGGCCGCTTCGGCGCCCGAGGACTCCACCAGAAGCATCAGCTCCAGGTCGAGCCCGAGTCCGGACTCCTCGGCGGCGCCGGCGGCGGCCGCCTGCATGCGGGAGATCAGGCCCCCGGGGACGGGGTCACCGGCAACATAAGCCTGTCGAACCAGACCCAACAGCTCTTCGCGAGTGGGCTCCTCCGAGCGACCCATCACGACACCTCCCCTTCATCGAGCACAGCCCGAAGTGCGTCCCGCAGCTTCCCGAGACAGCGGCCGCGGGTGGGGCCGATGCTGCCGATGGGCATCTGGAGCTCTTCGGCCAGGCCGGCGTAGTCGGGCCGGTCGGAGAAGGCGACCACGCGCAGCAGCCGCCGGCACCGCTCCGGGAGCGACTCCACGGCCGCCCAGATGAGCGAGTTGCGGTCGCCCTCGACGACCAGCGACTCCGCCGAGCGCTGTGTCGGGACGCGAGACTCGAGCGCCTCGTCCTCCACGGGTACGTCACGCCCGGATCGCTTCGCGACCCGCCAGGCCTCGCGGCGCGTGGTCAGAGTGAGCCAGGCGCCGACGGCCGCGGTGTCGAGGATCGAGGAGTGCTTGCGTACGAAGGTGAGCCAGGTGTTCTGGACGACGTCCTCGGCCTGCTCCTGAGTGAGCCGGTAGGAACGCGCGACCTGCCACAGGATCGGGGTCATCGTCGCGACCAGCTCGTCGAGAGCGGCGGAGTCACCGCTGAGCCAGCGGTCGAAGTCGGCCGTGGCCCGGGACCATACGGTCACGGGTGCTTCGGCATGACCGATCCCCCGTGGTACCCGTGTCACAGTCCCCTCCTCGACCGGCGGCCTCCGGATCGGCGGCGAACCGCTGGGGGGCCAGACGACGCGCGGGCGCGCCATCGTGGTGGTCATAGTTGCTGTCACGACTATAAGGAGGCCCAGGCCCCAGCCGTGATACATCTGGTCGCAGACAATAGCGGCTCAGCGGCCCTGACTCACTAGGGAGCGGAGCGATTGCCCCCGATTGTCCCCACATTGGGGCGGATTCGACCCTACCGCCGGAACGGGTAGCCTTCTGCGGGTGAGTCTCACCGTGCGCCCCATCACCGCTGCGGAGCATCTCGCCTTCATCGAGAAGCAACCCAGCGTGAGCTTCCTCCAGACCCCCTCGTGGGCCCAGGTCAAGACCGAGTGGCGCTCGGAGTCGATCGGATGGTTCGACAGCCTGCAGGGCGGTGCCCTGGTCGGCGCCGCGCTGGTGCTGCACCGGCCGGTCCCGAAGCTGGAGCGGTTCACCCTCGCCTACCTGCCGGAAGGTCCGAGCATCGACTGGTCGGGCGATCTCGCTCCGTGGCTCGAGCCGCTGGCGACGTACCTGAAGAAGAACCACGCCTTCGGCATCCGGATCGGCCCGCCGGTCACGACGGCGACCTGGAGCGCGGCGCAGGTCAAGGACGGCATCGCCGACGACACCGTGCAGCGGCTCAACCAGCTCACCCCGACGCATCGCGACGCCACCGGCGCGCGCGTCGTCTCGCAGCTCAGGGCGGCGGGCTGGCGGCTGCAGTCCCCCGAGGACGGCTTCGGCGCGGGGCAGCCGCAATACAACTTCGTCATCCCGCTGGCCCACGAGGACGGCACCCCGAAGACCGAGGACGAGGTCCTCAAGGGGATGAACCAGCTCTGGCGCCGCAACATCAAGAAGGCCGCCAAGATGGGCGTCGAGGTGACCGTCGCCACCCCCGTCAGCCCGGCGGACGGCGACTTCGAGGGTGACCTGAGCGCCTTCCACGATCTCTACGTCCACACCGCGGCCCGCGACCACTTCACGCCCCGGCAGCGCAGCTACTTCAGCACCATGTTCTGGGCGATGTCGAACGAGGACCCGGAGCGGATCAAGCTCTTCCTGGCGCGGCACGAGGGCGATCTGGTCGCGGCCACGATCATGGTCCGCGTCGGGCAGTACGCCTGGTACTCCTACGGCGCCTCCTCGACCGAGAAGCGAGACGTACGTGGCTCCAACGCCCTCCAGTGGGCGATGATCCAGGACGCCATGGCCGCCGGCGCGACCACCTACGACCTGCGCGGCATCACTCCGACGCTCTCCACCGACGACTCCCACGTGGGGCTGATCCAGTTCAAGGTCGGCACCGGTGGCCAGGCGGTGGAGTACGCCGGGGAGTGGGACCTGCCGCTGAACAAGCCGATCTACACGGCCTTCGATGTCTACATGAAGAGGCGCTGATCTCCGTATGCCGCTGAAACTGACCGTTGACGCCGATCGCTGGCGCAAGCACGTCCAGACCTTCGCCGAGGCGACCCCTGGCCTGGTCCCGGTGGCGAAGGGCAACGGCTATGGCCTCACCCTGCGCAAGCTCGCCCACCAGACCGAGTGGCTCAACAGCCTCGGCACCGGCGTCGACACCCTCGCGGTCGGCACCTACAACGAGGTGTGGGAGGTCGCGACCCGGTTCAGCGGATCGATCTACGTCCTGACCCCGTGGCGGCCCTACTCACCCGAGATCAACCCGGAGATCGCCGACCGGATCATCCACACGATCAGCCGCCCCGAGGACCTGCCGCTGCTGCTGGAGCGCCAGCCCGGTGCGCGGGTCATCCTCGAGCTGGTCACCTCGATGCGGCGCCACGGGATGACGCCGAGCGACCTGTGGCCGACCGCCGCCGTCGCCCGCGAGCACGCCCGCTTCGAGGGCATCACCATGCACTTCGGCCTGGATGGCGGCTCGCTGGCCGAGGTACGCGCCCAGATGGACGCCGTCGTCGGCGCCGAGGCGAAGACGGTGTGGGTCTCCCACCTGAGCGCCAACGAGCTCGCCCAGCTGCGCGCGGCCTACGGCGACATCACCTTCCGGCCCCGCGTCGGCACCGCGCTGTGGCTCGGTGACCGCGGCGCGCTCACCGTGACCGCGACCGTCGAGGACGTGCACCCGCTCGAGCGGGGATACTCCTACGGCTACCGCGGCCGCACCGCGATGCGCGCCGGTCACCTGGTCGTCGCCTCCGGCGGCACCGCCCACGGGATCGGGCTCGAGGCGCCGCTGGGCGACACCCACCTGCGCTCCCGGGCCCTCGCGGTCGCCCGCGGTGGGCTCGACGCCATGGGGCAGTCGCGCTCGCCGTACACGCTCGACGGCAAGGCGCTCTGGTTCGCCGAGCCGCCGCACATGCAGGAGTCGATGCTCATGCTTCCCTCGGGCGCGCGTGTGCCCGAGGTCGGCGAGGAGCTCGAGGTGCGGGTGCGCTACACCGCGACCTCGTTCGACGAGATCGTCCTGGATTCCTGAGTCTCTGCGCGGGCCTCGGTCCACCGGACCGGGTCGCGCCACGGCTCGTAGATCTCCCGGACCACGACCGCGATCAGATAGATCTCGGCAGCGACCCGGGCGATGATCGCGAACCAGTAGACCGGCTGGTCACCGCCACTGCTCGCCAGCAGGTCGGCGAGGTACCACCAGACCGCGACGAAGTAGAAGAGCTCACCGGCCTGCCAGATGAGCTGGTCACGCCAGCGTGGCACGGCGAGGACGGCCAGCGGCAGCAGCCACAGGACGTACTGCGGTGAATACACCTTGTTGACCAGCAGGAACCCGGCGACGATCAGGAAGCCGAGCTGCGCCAGCCGCGGTGTCTCATGGGCCGTCAGACCGATGATGAGTACGCCGCTGCACCACGCGATGAAGAAGGCCCAGGAGACGAGGTTGACCGTCTGGGCCGAGATCGTCGCGTCGGTGGCCTGCTGGAACACGAGCCACAGCGAGCCGAGGTCGGGGCCGCGCTCGGAGTTGAAGCTCCAGAAGACCTTCCACTCCTCCAGGCCGGTGGCCATCGCGGGGAGGTTGGCGAGCACCCAGGCGAGGACCGTCGCCAGGGAGGCGACCGCCAGGTCGTAGTAGCGGCGGCGCCGGATGCAGATCACCACGAGCCCGCCGAGCAGGAAGAGCGGGTAGAGCTTGGTCGCGCAGCCGAGCCCGATCAGGATGCCGGTCAGCAGCGGCCGGTCGCGCGACCACGCCCACAGCGCACCGGCCACGAAGACGACAGCCAGCATGTCCCAGTTGATGATCCCGGTCGCCGCCAGCACCGGGGCGAGCGCGAAGGCGGCCGCGTCCCAGGGCCGTCGGCGGTGCGTACGTGCCAGGAACCAGGCGGAGAGCAGCGCCGCGACCGCGAAGCCGATCACGTTGACGATGATGAAGACCCGGATCTCGTGATGCATGCCGGGCAGGCCCCAGAAGCTCGAGGTCTCGACGAGATGGCGCTCGTCCTCGTCGGGGGTGTCGGTCAGCCAGTCGGTGACGTGGGACGTCGCCCAGGCGTAGTAGGAGATGCCGACCGGATACTCCATCACCTGCTGGTAGCGCGCCCGGACCTCAGGGTCGGAGGAGTAGGGCCACTCGTGCTCGGCCAGGCCCCGGTCGACGTAGAGATAGGGCAGGTCGGAGTAGCAGAAGTGGGTGTATCTGGTGTCGCCGTTGGTCCAGGTGGCGTTGTAGCAGGTCTGCTTGGAGACCATCCCGATCGCGAAGGTGAGCGCGGTCAGGAGCAGCACCAGGCCGACCGCGCTGAACCAGCGCCGTCGGCCGTGCGCAAGCCCGCCGAGAGGACCGCCGATGGCGGTGGAGGCGGTCCTGACGACCGGATCCTCCGCCGCCGGGGCGGTCACTGGACCATCTGTCACGAAAGTAGTGCCCTATTCGGTGGTGGTTCCGCCATTGCCGCCCCCATTATTGCCATCAGCCGGTGGGGAGGACGACTCGCAGTCGCCGAACCAGTCGCAAGCGGTCTCGGTGACGGTCGGGTCGGTCGCCTCGGGCTCATCCGGGGTCGCTGTCGCGCCCGGCTCGCCATCGGTGGCGCCGTCCGTGGGACTCTGGGTCTCCTCCGGCTCCTCGATCGGGATGCAGAGACCCTTGCGCTCGTCCTTCTTGGAGCAGTCCTCGGACGGCGTCGGAGTCGGCTTCGGGGTGGCGGTCAGCGACGGCTCGTGACCGTCCTGCGGCGCATCGCCGTCCATCCAGGCCGGCTCGGGGAACTCCTCGACATCGAGGTCGTCGGTCAGCGTGCCCATGATCTGGGCCCACGTCTCGGCGGGATACCCGGCTCCGAAGTACGAATCAAGCCAGCCGTCCAGCTTGCCGGAGCCCTTGCCCCGGACGTACATGACTGCCGTGGACAGCTGGGGGGTGTAGCCCGCGAACCATGCCGAGGAGACGTCGTCGTCCTGGTTGGTCGCGGTGCCGGTCTTGCCGGCGGCCGGCTGGTTGATCACTCCGGCCGTCTGCCCGGTGCCGTCCTTCACGACCTGCTGCAGGGCGTAGGAGGTGTCGTCGGCGGCATCCTCGGTCATCGCCCGCTCAGCGCCGTCACGCTGGTCCCACTCGTAGACGACCTCGCCCTTCGCGTCGACCACCTTCGAGACCAGGTGCACGGTGTTGCGCACGCCGCCGTTGGCGATGGTCGCGTAGGCGTTGGCCATGTTGATCGGGCTGATCGCCTGACGACCCAGCGTGAGCAGATAGTTGTTGGGGTCGAAGTCGATCGAGTAGGCCGGGATCGAGCGGTAGTCGGCTGGGGCGCCCTCGGCGTGCTGCTCGTCGGGCGGCAGACCGGCCTTGACCGCCATGTCGTAGACGTCCTCGCTGCCGTTGGGCAGCGCGGTCGACATCTCGACGAACGAGGTGTTGACCGACTCCTCCATCGCCTTGATGCCGGTGATGTGCTCGCCGTAGCCGTGACCGGTCGGGTCCGCATCGGTCTGGCCCGAGTTGCGGACGACCTTGTCGGTGCCGGGGATCTCCAGACCACCCTCACCGGTCCAGGTGTCCTTGAGCGAGTAGCCCGCCTCGAGAGCCGCGGCAAGGGTGAACGGCTTCATCGTGGAACCAGCCATGCCGCCCGAGGCCGCCCAGTTGATCTGAGAGTCGAGGTAGTCTTGGCCGCCGTAGAAGCCCTTGAGCGCACCGGTCTTCACATCGACCGTGGCGGCGCCCACGTGCAACTCGTTCTCCGGGTGCTTGGCGTTGACGCCCTTCTTGTCCTCAGGACGTACGTCCCTGACGGCCTCCTCCGCGGCCCTCATCGCCTTCGCGCTGAGGGTGGTGGTGACCTTCAGTCCCTTGCTGTCGATGTCCTCCTCGGTGAAGAGGGGCTCGCCGTTCTCGTTCTTGAGGGACTTCAGCTCGTTCTTGACCAGGGTGAGCGCGTGACCCTTCTGGCCACCGAGGCGGCTGTCGGCCTTCGGCTTGGGGAACTTGGGCAGCGCCGCCTTCGACTTCTCGAGGGTGGCCTCGTCGTAGTCGCTGAGCGCCTTGCCCTGGCTCTTGAGCTCGCCCATGCCCTTGAGGACGTACTGGTAGCGGCCGAGCAGCTCGGTGCCACCGGCGTCCGCGCCGGCCTTCTCGGGGTCGAACCCGTTCGGGTTGTTGAGGATCGCGGTGAGGGCCGCGGCCTCCTTGATGTCGAGGTCCTGGGCGGACTTGCGGAAGTAGGTCTTCGCCGCGGCCTGGACGCCGTAGGCGCCGCGGCCGAAGTAGACGGTGTTGAGGTAGCCGGTGAGGATCTCGTCCTTCGACTTCTGCCGGCTGATCTTCAGCGAGATGACCGCTTCCTTCACCTTGCGGGAGTAGGTGCGCTCCTGGCTGAGGTAGAGGTTCTTCACGTACTGCTGGGTGATCGTCGAGGCGCCGCCCTGGCTGCCGGTGGTGGCGTTGGAGAAGAGCGTGCGCGCGATGCCCTTGAGGTCGATGCCGTTGTTCTCGTAGAAGCTTCGGTCCTCGGCTGCCACTGCCGCGTCCTTCACGAGCGCGGGCATCTCGTCCACGCTCAGCGCGTCACGGTTCTGGTCGCCCGCCTGGAAGCGGCCGACCTCCTTCTTGCCACCGGCGTAGTAGACGAAGCTCGACTCGGCCTGGAACGCCGCGTTGGCGCTGGGGATCGAGATCATGTTGTAGGAGATGATCACCGCGGCGCTGCCGATCAGCGCCAGGACCAGGGCGCAGATGCCCGCGATCTTGCCGATCCGGACCGCCAGCGCCTTCTTGTCCAGCTCGCCGTCGCCATGGTCACCCACGCCGAAGGCGGACTTGGGGTCACGCCCCATGCCACCACCGGAGCCACCACTGATGCCACCACCGCGGCGTTCGGGACGCGCGGGCCGCTGGCCGAGACGGTCCACCGGCGGATCACCGGGACGGCGAGGCCCCGGGTAGGGCGGCCGCTGACCGGGACGGGGACCACCGGGAGGCATCGGGCGCTGGGCGCCACGGGGCTGAGGACGGCCGCCTGACGGCTGGCCCTGCGGAGAACCCTGCGGACCGCCCTGGGGGCGGCGCGGTGCCGGCGGACGACCGCCCGGACCACCCTGCGGAGGGCGCGGTCCGCCCTGGGGTCGTCCTTGCTGCCCGCCGGGGTTGGACCTGCGGGGACTGGCGCTACGAGGGCTGGGCCTTTGAGAAAAGCCGCCGGATGGGTCGCTCACGGGTGTTGCACTGCTCCTGTGACTGCCCGGCACGTGACCGGACGGGCTGACACTGACAATCCCCCGACGTCGCTAGATCCCCCCGAGGGAATCCCATCAACCTGACGCGCGACGCTTGCCGAACCTTGCCCGGGTGGATCCTCAGGTAGGTGAACGGCAGCCATCAGCGTACGCAATCGACGCTAGCGCTCCCGCATCCACGCCCAGCGCGCCTCAAGTCACCCGACGTCAACAGTTCGGTGACGGTTGCATCGAAGTGGTCTCTTCAGGCGTATTCAGACAAGACTTTGGTCTCTATTTGCCATCACGGATATATCGGTACGATAGGTCGTATGGCACGTCGCGCAGAGACGATCGAGTTGGCAGTCCTTGGACTGCTGCACGAGTCGCCTATGCATGGCTACGAGCTGCGCAAGCGGCTCAACCTGATGCTGGGCTGGGGGCGAGTGCTGTCGTACGGCTCGCTCTACCCGGCTCTGAAGAAGATGCTGCGCAAGCACCTCATCGAAGAGGAGGCGCAGTCCGTCACGCCGGTGACCCGGCGGCCGCGGATCGTCTACCAGCTGACGCCTGCCGGAGAGCGTGAGTTCACCCAGCTCATGTCCGAGGTCGGTCCGATGGCTTGGGAGGACGACAACTTCGACATCAGGTTCGCGTTCTTCGGTCGCACCGACATGGAGATCAGGCTTCGCGTCCTCGAAGGACGTCGCAGCCGGCTCCAGGAGCGGCTCGACCGGGTGCAACGCGAACTTGCCATGACCCAGAAAGAAGTCGACTCCTACGCCCGCGAGCTTCAGCGTCACGGCGTCGAGTCGGTCGAGCGGGAGGTCCGATGGCTCTCCTCGCTGATCGACGCCGAACGCAACCCCAGGCCTGCGAACGACGAGCAGGCAGCGGGTCGGGGGGATCTGGGGGATGACGACGGCGTACGCGACGAAGCGGACGTCTCGCGCACAGCGCAGAGCAGCCAAGAGAACGAGTGATGACCTCCGGGCCGGTGTCGGCCTGGAGTATTGGAAGGAGCCCCGAATGGGTTCGGTTCGTGTAGCAATCGCGGGAGTCGGCAACTGCGCCAGCTCCCTGGTCCAGGGTGTGGAGTACTACAGGGACGCCGACCCGGCGGCCAGCGTCCCGGGCCTCATGCACGTCAAGTTCGGCGACTACCACGTCTCTGACGTCGAGTTCGTCGCCGCCTTCGACGTCGACGACAAGAAGGTAGGCAAGGACCTCTCCGAGGCGATCGACGCCTCCGAGAACAACACCATCAAGATCGCCGATGTCCCGTTCAAGGGCGTCGAGGTCCAGCGTGGTCCCACGCTCGACGGTCTGGGCAAGTACTACCGGCAGACCATCTCCGAGTCGGGGCTCGACCCCGTGGACGTGGTCTCGGTCCTTCGCGAGAAGGAGGTGGACGTCCTCGTCTCCTACCTTCCGGTCGGCTCGGAGGAGGCGGACAAGTTCTACGCGCAGTGCGCGATCGACGCGGGCGTCGCCTTCGTCAACGCGCTGCCGGTCTTCATCGCCTCCGACCCCGAGTGGGCCGCGAAGTTCGAGGCCGCCGGCGTCCCGATCGTCGGTGACGACATCAAGTCGCAGGTCGGTGCCACCATCACCCACCGCGTCATGGCCAAGCTGTTCGAGGACCGCGGCGTCGCGCTGGACCGGACGTACCAGCTCAACGTCGGCGGCAACATGGACTTCAAGAACATGCTCGAGCGCGAGCGCCTGGAGTCCAAGAAGGTCTCCAAGACCCAGGCCGTGACGTCGAACCTGACCGGCGAGCTGGCCGACAAGATCGACAGCCGGAACGTGCACATCGGCCCGTCCGACTACGTGCAGTGGCTCGATGATCGCAAGTGGGCGTACGTCCGGCTCGAGGGCCGCGCGTTCGGTGATGTCCCGCTGAACCTCGAGTACAAGCTCGAGGTCTGGGACTCCCCCAACTCCGCCGGCATCATCATCGACGCCGTCCGTGCGGCGAAGATCGCCAAGGACCGCGGCATCGGCGGCCCGATCATCCCGGCCTCGGCCTACCTCATGAAGAGCCCGCCGGTTCAGATCGAGGACACCGAGGGTCGCGTTCAGCTGGAGGCGTTCATCCGCGGCGAGTGATCCTCTGCTGTTGAGCTGCCCCGGGTGCCTGGCACCCGGGGCAGTCGCATTTCAGAAGCGGATCGCGTCGATGATCTTGACCCGCGCGGCGATCATCGCCGGGAGGATGCCCGCGATCGCGCCGACCGCGAGGGCGACGGCGAGGCCGAGGAACGCCGCCGAGAGCGGGAAGGGCGGGACGTCGTCGATGCCCTGGAGGACGTACTTCTGCACCAGCGGGTTCTTGATCGCCGCCACGGCCAGGAGCACGCCGACCACGCCCGCGACGACGGTGGCCACGACGCTCTCCATCAGCACCGAGAAGAACACCCGCCCCGTGGTCGCCCCGAAGCTGCGCCGGATCCCGATCTCCCGGATCCGCTGCTGGATGGTGACCAGGGCGATGTTGAGCAGGCTCAGGGCGCCGAGCAGCAGGATGATCCCGGCGATCCCGATGATCACCCACTTGATCGGGCCGATCGGGTCCTCACCGCCCCACGCCATGTAGTCGTCGCGCTGGGCATCGACCTGGAGTCCCGGGAGCTCGGCGCGCATCGCCATGCCGATCTCGCCGGCGAGCTCGTTCGCGCCGTCGATCGGCACCCACATCTCGTAGCTGGCGTCCGTGGGGGCTCCGGCCTGCCAGTGCTCCAGCGAGTCGGCCAGCATGAACGCGCGTGGCGTGCCGTAGCCCCGCAGGCTCGTGACGCCGACGATCGTGGCGGTCACCGACATCCCCTGGCCCTTCAGGTCCACCGAGGTCGGCAGCTGTGTGCCCCGCAGACCGAGCTTCTTCAGGAACGTCTCGTCGACCACCAGCGCCGGAGAGAGGCGCTCCTCGTCCGAGGCCTGCAGCCAGCGGCCCTGCGGCACCACGACGCGGTGGATGGCAGCGTACGCAGGGTCGACCCCCATCAGCTCGACCCGCTTGCTGCTGCCCGCGGTGGTCGCCTTGATGTCGTAGGCGGAGATCCTCGCCGACGCGTACTTCACGTCGAACCGCTCCGCGACCGTCTGGAAGGCGGGCCGGACCCGCTCGACGGAGAGCGGCATGCCGCTCTGGGGGTCGTAGGCCATGACCGAGATGTGTGCCGGCCGCCCGTCGACCTCGTAGGACTCGGTGAACATCTGCTTGGCGATCTGGCCGGCCGCGACGGTCGCGGTGATCGAGGCGACGGCCACCGCCACCCCGACCAGCGACAGCAGCACCCGGAGCCGGTGGATGCGCAGCTCCTGCCACGCCTCGACGGTCGAGGCGGCCAGGCCGGTGACGATGTGCGCCAGGGCGGTCCTCACGCCACCGCCCCCTCGGTCAGCGGGTGGAGCCGGCCCTCGGCGAGCCGGAACCGCCGCCGAGCCAGGGCGGCGACGTTCTGGTCGTGGGTGATCGTGATCAGCGCAGCGCCGGAGTCGTACGTCGCCTGGTCGAGCAGCTTCATCACCATCGCGCCGGTCTCGACGTCGAGCGCCCCCGTCGGCTCGTCGGCCAGCACCACCGACGGCGTCCGGACCAGGGCGCGGGCGATCGCGATGCGCTGCTGCTCGCCACCGGAGAGGAACTGGGGCATCGCGTCGAGCCGGTCGCCGAGACCGACCTTGTCGAGCATCGTCGCCGCGATCCGGCGCCGCTGCCAGAACTCCTTGCCCGAGGCGTACAGGAGCGGAGCCATCACGTTCTCCAGCGCCGTACGCCCCGGCAGCAGGTTGAACTGCTGGAAGACGAACCCGACATCGCGGCCGCGGATCCGGGCGGCCTGATGGTTGCTGATGTCGGTGACGTTGCGACCTGCCCATTCCAGGGTGCCGCCGGTGGGCCGGTCCAGCAGACCGAGCAGGTTCAGCAGCGTCGACTTGCCGGTGCCCGAGCGGCCGACGATGCCGACATGGTCGCCGCGGCTCACGTCGAGGTCGACGCCGGTCAGGATGTGCAGGTCCTCGCCGTCGGGGAGCTCTACCGTGCGGGCCACGCCGGTGAGCCTCAGCAGTTCCTCCGCGCTCACATCTCCCCCGCCGGCATCTCCTCGGTCATCCCGCCGTCCATCCCGCCGCCCATCCCGCCGCCCGACTCCTTCGAGCCCGGGACGTACCGCAGGACCGAGTCGCCTGCCTTCAGCCCGCTGGTGACCTCGACGAGCTTGCCGTCGGTGACACCGAGCTTGACCGGCTGCTCGGCCGGGGTTCGGTCCTCACCGACGACCCAGACGGTGCCGTCGCCGACCAGTCCGGTGACTGCGGTGACGGGGATGGTGACGACGTCGCCGTCGCTCTTGCCCGCGTCGATGGCCATGGTCATCGTCAGTCCGTCGAAGACAGTGACCTTCTCCGGCACCAGGCAGCTGATCCGGGCGCCCGCCCCCGAGTCGCCCTCAGCCCCCGGCTCACCTTCCATCATCTCGCCCTCGGGCTCGTCGCTGGTGATCGTCTCGGTCGCCGCGTCGCCGATCCTCAGATCGCTGCAGGTGAACGGCTTCGGGCCGCTCTCGATGGTCACCGTGGCCTGGTCCGGGTTGCTGGCCAGCCGGTAGCGGTCCAGCGGCGAGATCGCCCCGACCGCGTGGAAGGTCGTGGGACGGATCGAGACGACCACCCCGTCCTCGGCCACCTCGCCCATCAGCTCGGCGGCGTAGTTGCCGACGATGCCGCTGGCGGGCGCGACGACGGTGTACCAGTGATAGACCGGCTTGGGCGGCGACGGCTCGACCGGTGCGTCGTCACGGTCGCCGTCGCCGGTGGCGTCGTCGACGTTCCCGGGCCCCTCCTCGGCAGGATTTTCGAGGGGCTCGGCCTCAGCGGGCTCCTCCTCCGTGCGCACCTGGAAGAGCTTGTCGCCCTTCTTCACCTTGGCACCCGTCTCGGCGAACCTGTGCGCCAGCACCCCGGTGACCGAACTGGTGACGGAGACCGGCTTGTCGATCACGATCGTTCCGTCGACCGTGAGCGAGTTGGAGATGGTGCCCTTCTCGGCGACGACCTCCTCCGGCGGGATCTTCCCGGTCGGCGTCAGTGGCGCGCCGTCGGCATCCTGCGTCGAGCCGGTGAAGGCCAGCTTGAAGAGGCTCACCGCGATGACCAGGCCGATCACGGCCCAGAACGACTTGAAAAGTACGCGGCGCACCGCCGTCTTCGACATGAGCGGACTGTAGCCCTGCCCTTTGGATCACGGCGGCCCAATTTCCACAGGGTTTGTCAACACTCCATCCACGTACATCTCGAACACGTGTTTGATCCCCTAGACTCCGGGACCCGAACGATCGATCGCCTCAGGCACGGGAGACCCCCACGATGCGTCCCGACAACGACACGACCCGCGAACGGACGACCCCGACCGGCAGGAGTTCGACAGGAGGGGGCCGCGGCCTCATCCTCTTCGGCGCGGTCTCGGTCGCGCTGATCTCGACGGCTGCCGCGTACGTCGCCATGGTCGGCTTCGGGCGGGACGTGCTCGCCATGGGCGCGATCAACGCCTACGCCTTCGCCGGCGTCTTCGAGCTCTCGCTGGTCACCGTCGCGCTGATGGCCCGCGAGGCAGCCCAGCAGGACCGGCCGGCTCAGACGCTGCTGACCCTGACCTGGCTGCTCTCTGCCGCGTCCGGGTTCTTCGCCGGCTGGCACGAGATCCACCTCGGCCACGCCGTCACCGCCGCCGCGTTCCGGTTCATCGTGCCGCTGCTGGCCGCCCTGATGTGGCACCTGGCGCTCGTCGGTGACCGCCACCTCGCCATGGAACGCTCCTGGTCCGACCTGCGGATGGGATCCCGCATGCACGCCCTCCTCGCCACCCGCGTCGAGTGGCGCCGGGCTCGCGACACGGCGGTGCGGAAGCGTACGGCCTCCTCCCGTCGAAAGCTGGAGCGCGCACAGAAGCGCTACTGGCGCGCCGAGGCCGTGGCCCTGCGGTCGGTCGCGCCGGGCGCGATGCGCGACCAGATCACCCAGTGGGTCGATGCCTTCGCCGCCGTCGCCGAGGGCACCCGCCAGGCCGACCGGCTGCCGATCACCCTGCCCGACGTGCACGAGGCGCTCAGCGTGCCGGTGGTGGAGCGGGTCTCCGCCGAGCAGATCACCGCGCCACCCGAGCAGCACGACGCGCCGAACAACGAGCCGGTGCCGAACGATCTCGCCGACATGCCCCGTGAGGTGCAGCCGCCGCGCGAGATCCGGACCCGTGAGATGGCCTCCGCCCTCGCCACCACGGACACGCGCCCCCGGGTCTCGAGCCGGGTGACCGAGGCCGCCCGCACCGCCGCCGAGGTCGCTCCGGGCGCCGGGATGGCCCCGGAGTTCAGCAACGGCCGCACCGCCACCAAGCCTGCCGAGGCCGACGGCACCCTGCTCGACCGGATCCCGTTCCCGGAGAACATCCCCGACCCCGAGCCGGCGATGGACTACCCCGACACGTTCCCCGACGAGATCGACGACCTGTTCGCGAATCTTCCTGACGACAAGTCTCAGGCCGCCAGGGTCCTGGTCCGCGCCGGCGCCCGGGTTCCGGATGTGGCCGCCAAGCTGGGCGTCAGCCAGCGCACCGTCTACCGGTGGACCACCAACGCCCGCACCTGACCGCTGCCGATCGGGTCAGCTCTCGAGATCGGCCTTGAGCTTGGCGAGCGTCGTGGCCATGCCCGTACGCAGCTCCTCGGTGAACTTCTCCTGACCGCCGAGCACGGCATTCGTCAGCGAGCGGGAGAGTGCGGAGATGCCGTCCGGGGTCTCGCGGCGGTGGGTGACCAGGGACCCGTCAGCCGTCTCCTCGATCTGGAAGGACCAGATCGTCGTGTTCTCGGCAACCCGGAACGCGAAGTCGGAGTGGGGCGTGAAGCGTACGACCTTCGCGTTGGTCGGCCAGTGCTTCCAGCCCTGGCGGTTGATGTTGAAGAAGCGGGTGCCCTCCTTGACCTGGCCGAACACCACGGTCTTCACCACCTGCGGGCTCCACGAAGCCATCCGCGGCAGGTCCGTGATCGCTACCCACACCTGAGCCGGGGTCGCGTTGATGGCGGTCGTTGCCTCGAGATCTGTGATCGTCGTCATACGCGGAACCGTACCGTCAGTATGGCTCGATGGACAGTAGGGGACCAGATGTCAACCAGGCCGGAACCGTTCGGTCAGGGGATGTTCCGGCGACGTTCGATCGAGTACGCGACATCACGTCCGGTCCCGCCGTCGCCGTAGTCGCTGCCGGTGCCGCCATACAGACGGTCGTCGCTCCCGTTGCCGTAGAGCCTGTCGGCGCCGCCGGCCCCATAGAGATGGTCGGCACCCCCGCCGCCCTGGATCACGTTCGCGGCGCCGCCACCGGTCAACCGGTCGGCGTACGCACCGCCGGTGATGTTCTCGATCGCGGACATCCTGTCCGAGCCGGCCCCGCCGGATGCCGAAGTCAGGGTCGAGGTGACACGCCCGGTAGCAGTGGTGAAGCTCGCCCTGTCCGTGCCTGATCCGCCATCCACCGTGTCGTTGCCCGAATCGCCGCGCAGGACATCGTTTCCACTGCCGCCGAGCAATCTGTCGTTGCCCCCGGCACCAACCAGCGTGTCGTTGCCGCCGCCGCCGACGATCACGTTGGCAGCGCCGTTGCCCGTCAGATTGTCCGCGTACCTGCCACCGGTGATGTTCTCGACGCCTGCCACCGTGTCGCTACCGACACCGACGCCAGTGGCGCGGCTCATCGAAGCCGTGACACGGCCCGTCGCGTAGTCGTAGAAGACGGTATCGGTTCCGCTACCGCCGTCGACCGCGTCGTTGTCGGCGTTGCCACGAAGGTGGTCGTTGCCCGTCCCGCCGAGCACCCGATCATTGCCCGTACTGCCGTAGAGCGTGTCATTGCCGTCGCCACCAGACACCGTGTCTGCGCCTCCACCACCGTTGATGGTGTCATGGCCACCGCCACCGCTCAGCACGTTGCTACCGCCGTTGCCGGTGATCTGGTCGTTGAAGCTCGAGCCTGTCACGTTCTCGCAGCTGAACGCTCGGTCGTTGCCGCCACCACCAGTGACGTTGAACGCCGAATGTGGACTCGCGTCGGTGAACTTGATCGATGATCCGGCGGTGGCGTACGAGACGGTGTCGGTTCCGGTGTCGCACGCAAGGCTCTCGTCGCCGGATCCGCTGACCACAGTGTCGTTTCCGGCGCCACCGCTGATCACGTTTGCGCCCACACCACCCGACAGCAGATCGTCGCCGTCGCCGCCACGCAACACATTCGCCGATGCGTCACCGGTGAGGTTGTCGCGATAGCGGCTTCCGGTCAGGTTCTCGATGTCGGCCATCGTGTCGCTTCCACCGCCCCCGGACGCCTTCGTCACCGAGGCCGTGACACCTGCCCCCGCCGACTCGTACAACGCGGTGTCCTGGCCCGCACCACCTCGGATGACGTCGTTTCCCGGTCCGCCATCGATCGTGTTGTCTTCCGCATCGCCGCTGAGGATGTCGTCGAAGCGGGTGCCTACGAGCGCGAGGCCTTTGACCGCCGGCATCGCAATGGTCTTCGTCGGAGTAGTCAGGGCAGCGTCGCCCAAGGCGTACGTCGCCGGCTCACTCAGACCAGCCAGGGTGAGCCGATCCCCGACGTCGCCACCGGTGAGACTTCCTTGCTCGCCGGGCGCGCAGTCGGGCGCAACTGCGGCATCGATCACGAACGTGTCGTCCCCGCTGTTGCCGTGAACAGTGCACAGCCGCCCCGGGTGGATGACGTCGTTTCCACCGGATCCCCAGACCTTGACTCCTGGAGCCACCGTGAATGTGTCCCCGCTGCTGAAGGTACCGGCGGTGCCGTCGATCGTGACTGCCGTCGTCGCGCCGGAGACGACGTTGGCCGTCGGATCCACAAACGTGTCTCCGGCAGGGCCACCGCGGAGCCAGTCATCTCCTGGGCCGCCGTCGAGAACCGCGGGCTCTGGCCCTGCATAAAGACGATCGGCCGCCGGGGATCCGATGAGGTTCTCCACATCGTTGACATTGATCTTCCCAGCACCGGATTGGTAATAGATGGTCTCCGACCGAGGCTCTGCGATCAGCTCCACAGGATGGTCGACCCGGCTGAAGTCGAGTGTGTCAGCGCCCTCCCCGCCGAAGTAGGAGCCATTCGTGACCCACTCGGGATCCACCATGCCCGCGCCGTAGAGGACGTCGTCACCGCGCCCACCTGAAAGCATCTCGTGGATGTTGTCTCGACGAGCGAGGTGATCATCTTGCGGGCTTCCTGTCACATGGGTGACCGAGCACGGGATGCTGTCCATGCCCGCACCGGTGTCCTGGGACGTCGCTGCCGAACGGATCTGAGCGCCACACAGTGCAGTGTCGACGCGAACTTCGACCGGCACGTCGGAATAGAGGACACGGTCGGCCATGCCGGAGCCTTCAACGGTGATCGTGTCGTCACCCATCCCCGGATAGAACAGGTCTCCGCCGGATCCGGCTTCAATCCTGTCGCTTCCGGGGCCACCGAGCAACGCGTCATTGCCCGGGGATCCGATGAGTCGATCGTTCCCCGCATCACCGTAGATCAGGTCCATGTTCAGCGGAGTCGTGGAACCTGTGCCTCCGCCAAGGCCACAGATCACATCATCGCCGCCGAGACCATGGATGGTGTCGACGTTCGGCGTGCCGAGAATCACATCGTCGCCTTCTGTCGGTGCCGCGCCCTCCTGACTCAGGTCGACGGTTACCGCCAGGCCCGCACAGGTGCTCTGCGAGACATCGTCGGCACCGGCCGGGGACGTGAGGACGAAGCTGATGGCGGCGACACCGAGCGGCACGAGCGCGGCGTACATCGACATGCGAGGGCGTGACACGAGAGGGCCTCCGAGCCGGATCAGGGTGGGACCCACGCACTTCGGTGATCGACGGCTGCGCGACTGCTCAAGGTATTGCCGAGATGCCCCCGTGGACATAGCCCGAACGGGTCATCCTGAGCGCTCGGACCACCAGTCCAGGAGCCGCTTGGCGGCCTCGTCCTCGGACAGGATTCCTTCGTCGAGGCGCAGGTCCATGAGGAAATTGTACGCCGCCCCGACGTCCCGCCCGGGAGGGATGTCGAGGAGCGACATGATCTGGTTGCCGTCGAGCGCGGGGCGGAGGGCAGCGAGCTCCTCCTCCTCGGAGATCCGCTCGATGCGGGCCTCGAGGGCGTCGTAGGTGCGGGCGAGACGGTCGGCCTTGCGGCGGTTGCGGGTGGTGCAGTCGGCGCGGGTGAGCACGTGGAGCCGCTGGAGCTGGTCTCCGGCATCCCTCACATAACGACGGACCGCGGAGTCGGTCCATTCACCGTCGCCGTAGCCGTGGAAGCGCAGGTGCAGCTCGACGAGCGAGGAGACAGCCTCGATCTCGTCGTTGGAGAAGCGCAGCGCCTTCATCCGCTTGCGGGTCATCTTGGCGCCGACGACGTCATGGTGGTGGAACGAGACGGTGCCGTCGTCGTGGAACTTCCGGGTGCGCGGCTTGCCGACGTCGTGCATCAGCGCCGCGAACCGGGACACGAAGTCGGGGCCGCCACCGAGACGCGCCTCCTGGTCGATCGACTGCTCGAGCACGGTCAGCGTGTGCTCGTAGACGTCCTTGTGCCGGTTGTGCTCGTCGCGCTCCATCCGCAGCGCGGTCAGCTCGGGCAGCACCAGGTCGGCCAGCCCGGTCTCGGCCAGCAGCGAGAGGCCACGCCGCGGGTAGGGCGCGCAGATCAGCTTCACCAGCTCGTCGCGGACCCGCTCGGCGGAGATGATCGAGATCCGCGAGGCCATGTCCTTCATCGCGGCGACGACCTCGGGGGCCACCGTGAAACCGAGCTGGGCGGCGAACCGTGCCGCCCGCATCATCCGCAGCGGGTCGTCGGAGAACGACGCCTCCGGCGTCCCCGGCGTACGCAGCACCCGGGTCGCCAGGTCGACGACGCCGCCGTAGAGGTCGACGACCTCGCGGCCAGGAAGCTGCACGGCCATCGCGTTGACGGTGAAGTCGCGGCGTACGAGATCGTCGGCCAGGGATGTCCCGTAGGCCACCGCGGGCTTGCGGGAGTCGGCGTCGTAGGCCTCGGAGCGGTAGGTGGTGACCTCGATCTGCCACGGGCCCTTGCGGGTGCCGATGGTGCCGAAGTCGCGGCCCATGTCCCACAGCGCCTCGCCCCACGTACGCAAGATCTTCTCGGTCTCCTCGGGGCGGGCCGAGGTCGCGAAGTCGAGGTCGTTGTGCGGCCGGCCGAGCATCGCGTCGCGGACGGGGCCGCCGACGAGCGCCAGCTCGAAGCCCGAGCGAGCGAAGACCTCACCTAGGGAGTCGATGACCGGTGCGATACGGTCCAGTTCAGCAGTCACCGATCGCTGAACATCGGCGACGCTGATCGGGGGAAGCTGGCTGTCGGACACAACGCCGCAGTCTACGAGGACCGCACCCCCTGAAAGATATTCTCGAAGTCATGCCAGTCCGCCAGCATCAGGCGAGGCCGCCAAGGCCACCCGGGCGAGTCCCCGCCGCACTCGTCCTGGTGCTGCTGGCACCCCTTCTGCTGATGCTGTCCGCGACCACGCTGGCCGCTCCGGCCCGGGCCGCGGAGGAGACCGCGGAGCCCGACCCGCTGGCGATGAGCATCGACGAGCTCGACACCGTCAGCCTCGACGGCCGCACCAAGGGCCGGATCACCCTCCGCGGCAAGGTCACCAACACCACCGAGGAGGAGTGGCACGGCGTCAAGGTCTACCCGTTCGTGGGCGACACCCCGATGACCACCTCCGAGGAACTTGCCGAGGCCGCCGAGATGCCCGCGGACTCCCTGGTGGGCGAGCGGATCGTGACCGAGGGGACGTACGCAGCGATCCCCGACCTCGCGCCCGGCGAGACCTACTCGTGGTCGCTCTCGGTGCCGCGCAGGCTGCTGCAGGTCACCGAGCCCGGGGTCTACTGGTTCGGGGTCCACGCGCTCGGCTCCACCACGCCGAGCACCGCCGACGGTCGGGCACGTACCTTCCTTCCGCTGGTCAAGGAGCCCAACAAGAAGGCCAAGGCCGAGAAAGTCTCCCTGGTCATGCCGCTGCGGCGCAGCGTGGTCTACAACGCCGACGGCAGCGTGAACTACCTCCCGGGCTGGACGCGCGACCTGGGCGCCGGCGGACGCCTCTTCCGGATGCTCGAGACCGGCGCCGAGATGCCCGACCTGACCTGGGCCATCGATCCCGCGCTGATCGATGCCGTACGCAACCTCGCCGAGGGCAACCCCGCCCGCAACCTGGCGCCGACGGACGAGGGTGAGGAGGAGCCGGAGGAGAGCGGCAGCCAGAGTGCCTCGCCCTCCGCTTCCGCGCTGCTGCCGAGCCCCTCGCCCAGCACCGACACCGACGCCGAGAAGGCGATCGACGAGGAGGCCGAGGCCGCGCAGAAGGCCGCGACGGTCTGGCTGGGTCGCCTCGAGGACGCGCTCGCCGGCCACAACCTGCTCGCCCTCCCGTACGCCGACCCGGACCTGTCCGCGCTCGCCACGACCGACCCCGACCTGCTGGCCACGGCGCGTGAGCACACCGCCCAAGCGCTCGCCGAGCTCGGCATCAAGGCGACCTCGGCCGTCGCGCCGCCGACCGGCTACCTCGACCGTGCCGCGGTCAACCTGCTCGAGCCGGGCGCGGTCAACCTGGTCAGCGACAGGATGTTCCGCGGCACCACGCCGGTCATCGCCGACCTCGACGGTCACCAGATGATCGTGACCTCCTCCGGTGCCGCCGCCGGCGGGCCCGGACCCAACGACCCGATCGACGCGATCTCGGTGCGCCAGCGTCTCGTCGCCGAGGCCGCCCTGCTCCGCGGCTCCGGCAAGCCGCTCGTCGCGGTCCTCCCCGACGGCTGGCACCCTCCGCAGAGCGCCGCCTCGTTCGTCACCCCGTGGAACAAGGCCGCCTGGATCTCGTCCTCGACGCTGGACGAGGCGCTCGCTGGGCACAAGCCGACTTCGATCACCGCCGACAAGCTCCGCTACCCGCGCCGAGAGATGAAGGCCGAGATCTCCACCGACCGGATCGACACGGCCAACGAGCTCATCGGCGCCGGTGAGATGCTGCAGCGGATCCTGACCCACAACGACGAGGTCGCCTCCGACATCGTCAACGAGGCCCTGACCTCGACCTCCTACTCCGCCCGCAAGGACGACGCCGACCCGGCCGCCGACGCGCTCAGCCAGGTCAGCTCCGAGCTGAGCTCGGTCACCGTGGCCGTACCGCCGAAGGTGATCCTCTCCAGCATGAAGGGCGGCGAGTTCCAGGTCACCCTGAGCAACGAGCTCGACGAGCCCGTCACGGTGCGGCTGGACGCGATCACCGACGAGTCGCTGCGGGTCGCGACCTCCGAGCCCGTCCAGCTCGATGCCAACTCCAAGGCCAGCTTCAACCTCGCCGCGAGCATGCGCGACACCGGCACCCACACCGCCCTGATCGTCGTCACCGACACCAAGGGCAACCCGCTGGGCGCCCACGCCTCCGTACCCATCCGCCCCTCGCAGGTGAGCGGTGTGATCTGGTGGTTCGTCGGCACCGGCTGCGCGCTACTGTTCGCGGCGATCGCCGTGCGACTCACCAGGCGCATCATGAAGGCCAAGAAAGCACGTACGTCAGGAGTGTTGTGACAGCCACCGAGCAGAAGTCCGGCGGAGGCTCGGTCCTGGCCAACAGCGCGGTGATGGCCGCGGGGACGCTCTTCTCCCGGGCCAGCGGGTTCATCCGCTCAGCGCTCCTCGTCGCGGCGCTGGGCTCCGGCCTGCACGCCGACGTCTTCAACATCGCCAACACCGTGCCCAACATGCTCTACATCCTGTTGGCGGGCGGTGTCTTCAACGCGGTGCTCGTGCCGCAGCTGGTGAAGGCGCAGAAGAACGACGAGGACGGCGGGACCGCCTACACCGACCGGATCATCACGCTCGCCGGGCTCTTCCTCGGTGTCGTCACGATCCTCCTGGTGATCGGCGCGCCTCTGCTGATGCGCCTCTACCTCGGCGCCGACTGGTACAACGCCGATCACGAGGCCCAGCTCGAGTCGGCCATCGACTTCGCCCGCTGGTGCCTGCCGCAGGTCTTCTTCTACGGGATGTTCGTGCTGGTCGGGCAGGTGCTCAACGCCCGCGGCAGCTTCGGCCCGATGATGTGGGCCCCGATCGCCAACAACATCATCGCGATCTCGACCCTGGTGATCTACCTCGTCGTCTTCGGTCCCTCCGACGTCGGTGGCTTCACCACGGGCCAGGAGATCCTTCTGGGGCTGGGCTCGACTCTCGGCATCGTTCTCCAGTTCCTGCTGCTCCTGCCGGTGCTGCACAAGGTGGGCGTACGCTTCCGCCCCCGCTTCGACTTCCGCGGAGCCGGGCTCTCGCAGACCGCGAAGCTGGGCATGTGGACGGTGCTCTTCGTGGTCGTGAACCAGGTCGCGTACACGATCGTGACGCGGCTGGCCTCGACCGGTTCGGCCGCGGGCGGCACCGGTTACACGGTCTACTCCAACAGCTTCCTGGTCACCCAGGTGCCCCACTCGATCATCACCGTCTCCCTGGCGACGGCGATCCTGCCGCTCCTGTCGCGCTACGGCGCCGCCGGCGAGCTGCCTGAGCTCGGGCGTACGCTGTCGCACCAGCTGCGCAACGCGCTCGCCATCGTGATTCCGATCGCCGCGCTCCTCCCGGTGCTCTCCGAGGACATCGCCCACATCCTGTTCGGCTACGGCGCAGGCGCCGACGCGTTCAAGGAGTACGCCCCGACGCTGTCGATCTTCGCGGCAGGGCTGGTCTTCTTCACGATCCACTACCTGCTGCTGCGCGGCTTCTACTCGCTGGAGAAGAACCGCACGGTCTTCTTCATCCAGTGCTCGGTCGCCACCACCAACATCGTCGCCGCGCTGGTGCTGACCAGGGCCGTCTCCGCGGAGTACACCGCCCCGGCGCTGGCCGCCGCCTACTCGCTGGCCTACCTGGTCGGCTCCGTCGTCTCGTACGTCGTGCTCAAGCGCACGCTCGGAGACCTGGACGGTCGCGGGCTGCTCGGGTTCCTCGCCCGCCTGGTCATGGTGACGGTCGTCGCCGCGGCCGCCGCATGGCTGCTCCGCACGGCGCTGGGCATGATCAACGACGAGCCGACGATGGTGCTGGCCTTGATCGGGGCCGCTATCGTCGGGGCGCTGCATCTCGGCATGCTGCTCCTCGGGGCGCAGGCTGCCCAGGTCAAGGAGCTGACCACGATGGTGCAACAGGTCGCCCGACGGCTGCGTCGCTGACCATCATCGGACAGCCTCCGCACTGTCTGGCACGGTCTGAAAGAATTGGGTCCGATATGGAGTTCACGCAATCAGGCGACGTCCTCGCCGGCAGATACCAACTGACGGATCTGCTGAGCGAGTCCCGCGAGGGACGCTTCTGGCGCGCCCAGGACGCGGTGCTCGGCCGCCCGGTTGCGGTCCACGTCCTCGACGCCCGCGACGAGCGAGCGCCGCGCCTGATGGCCGCGGCCCGCAACTCCGCTGCCGTCGGTGACCCCCGGATGCTGCGCGTCCTCGACGCCGCCCAGACCGACCAGGTGGCGTACGTCGTCAACGAGTGGGGCGAGGGCGCGTCGCTGGAGAACGCGCTGGCCGCCGGCGGCCCGCTGCCGCCGCAGCAGGCCGCCTGGATCGCCTCCGAGGTCGCCGACCTGCTGGTCCTGGCCCACGACCAGGGCCACGCCCACGGCCGCCTCAACCCCGAGGCCGTGCTGCTCGACGACCTCGGCGCGGTGCGCGTCATCGGCTTCGGCGTCGACGCCGCGCTGCACGGGATCGACCCCGACACCCGCGACTCCCAGCGGCGCGACCGAGTCGACGCCGTCGGCGTCCTCTACGCCGCTCTGACCGGCAAATGGGCCGGCGAGACCCTCTCTTCGATGCCGCCCGCGCCGCGTGACCACGGCCGCGTGCTCCGTCCCCGGCAGGTACGCGCCGGCGTGCCGCGTCCCCTCGACGACCTGTGCGACCGGGTGCTGGGCAGCGGCGCCGACATGCCGCCGCTGACCGCAGCCGAGCTGCACTCCGCGCTCGCCGGCTTCTCCGGGGAGCCGACCGCTCCGCTCAATCGTCCCTCTGCCATCGACGAGGAGACCCAGGCGATGGCTCCGCCGACCCAGGCCGAGCCGGCCGAGGCACGGGCGGCGTCGAACGCCATCGGCGTGGCCCCCGATGCCGTACGCCCCCAGCGCCAGCGCCCGTCCTCCCCGCCGCCGATGCAGGACCCGACCCCGTCGAAGCCGCTGTTCGCCGACGAGACCCCGGGCTACGTCCCGCCGCAGCGCCCGCAGCAGGCTCCCCCCGCCGCGGCCCGGCGGCCGGTGGCCCCGGATGCCTCCTACAACGGCTGGCAGGGCCCGTGGACCGGCGCCAACGTACCGATCGCCGAGGAGCCGGACTACAACCAGAAGCCCGGCACCAACTGGCTCCGCATCGCGATGGGCGTAGGCCTCGTGGTCCTGGTCCTCATCGCCGGCTCGATCGCCTGGAACATCATCAGCGACGACCCCGACACGACCGCCGAGAACCCCGGCACCGGCAACAACGGCGGCGACACCACGGCTGAGGCCAAACCGACCCCCATCAAGGGCATCACGGCCAAGGACCTCGACCCCCACGGTGACCCGCCGAGCGAATACCCCGACCTGGTCGCGGGTGTGGTCGACGGGAAGGACGACCCCGTCACCAACTGGCGCACCTCCACCTACAACGACCAGATCGGTGATGGTCCGCGCTCGCTCAAGCCAGGTATTGGCGTCGTGCTCAACCTCAAGGGCGACTACGCCGTCGACTCCCTGAAGTTCCGAATGATCGGCGAGCCGACCGACATCAGCGTCTACGTCGGCGACTCACCGTGGACCGACGACCCCAGCGGCGATCCTGCGGCCAAGGGCAGCGTCGGCGCCGAAGGCGAGATCAAGCTCGACGACGCCCCCGAGGGCAGCTACGTACTCGTCTGGCTGACCGGCCTCCCGACGGGCGACGGCGGCTACCGCGCCGAGGTCAAGGAGATCGAGGTCCTCGGCACCCCCGTCTCCTGACCCGAGCCGGGATCTCTCGGCGTTCAGGGCCCTGGAATGTACGTGGCCTACGATCTGTTGTGCAGTTCGCCAGCCACACTTGAGGAGCCATAGATGCCGACCCCGTCGTCCCCGACAGACCCCCGCAACGTGATCGTCGTGGGTTCCGGCCCGTCGGGCTACACCGCAGCGGTCTACAGCGCCCGCGCCGGACTGCAGCCGCTCGTCTTCGAGGGGTCGGTGACCGCCGGCGGCGCCCTGATGAACACCACCGAGGTGGAGAACTTCCCCGGGTTCCGTGACGGCATCATGGGCCCGGAACTGATGGACAACATGCGTGCCCAGGCGGAGCGCTTCGGTGCCGAGCTCGAGCCCGACGACGTGATCGAGATGGACCTGACCGGCCCGGTGAAGGTCATCAGGACCGCGACCGATACCCACTACGCGAAGTCCGTCATCCTCGCGACCGGCTCGGGGTACAAGAAGCTCGGCCTGCCCCGCGAGGACGAGCTCTCCGGCAAGGGCGTCTCCTGGTGTGCCACCTGCGACGGTTTCTTCTTCCGGCAGAAGCCCATCGTGGTCGTCGGGGGCGGCGACTCCGCCCTGGAGGAGGCCCTCTTCCTGACCCGCTTCGGCTCCTCGGTCACCCTGCTCGTACGCCGTGACGAACTGCGTGCCTCCAAGATCATGCAGGAGCGCGCCTTCGCCGACCCGAAGCTCGAGATCGCCTGGAACTCCGTGGTCGAGTCCATCAACGGCGAGCTCTCCGTGGAGAGCATCACCGTCAAGGACACCAAGACCGGCGAGCTGCGCGACCTCGAGTGCGCCGGCCTGTTCATCGCGATCGGACACATCCCGCGCTCCGAGCTGCTCACCGGCCAGGTCGACCTCGACGACGACGGCTATGTCCTCACCAAGGACGGCACCACGGCCACCAACATCGAGGGCGTCTTCGCCGCCGGTGACCTGGTCGACCACGTCTACCGTCAGGCGATCACCGCTGCCGGCACCGGTTGCCAGGCCGCGCTCGACGCCGAGAAGTTCCTCGCCCACCAGGCCCACGCCGAGGCGGCTGCCGTCTCGGCCTGATCCTCCTGTCTACGGTGGTCTCGACAAGCTCGACCACCGGGCGCTGGGAATGTGAGACACGACCTCAGCGTTCTGACCACAGACCTCCCCAAACACGTCCCTACCGAAGAAGGAACCCATCGTGGCTGACAACATGACCGCCGTGACCGACGCCGAGTTCGACTCGACCGTCCTGAAGTCCGACAAGCCCGTCCTGGTCGACTTCTGGGCCGAGTGGTGCGGCCCGTGCCGTCAGGTCTCCCCGATCCTCGAGGAGCTCGCCGGCGAGCACGGTGACAAGGTCACCTTCACCAAGATGAACGTCGACGAGAACCCGGTCACCCCCTCCACCTACCGCGTGACCGGCATCCCGACCATCAACGTCTACCAGGGCGGCGAGGTCGTGAAGTCGATCGTCGGCGCCAAGCCGAAGGCCGCGCTCCTCAAGGAGCTGCAGGAGTTCATCGGCTGACACCAGCTGTCAGACGTTGGCCTGCCACCTGTTGAGGTGGCGGGCCAACGTCATTTTGGCCGAGACGTCACTTACGTCGGCCGAGACGTCAGTTGTGGCGGGGGCTTTGGTGGTCTCGACAAGCTCGACCACCGGGTGGACCACCGTTTCACGGGAAACATTCACTCGCTGTCACGATGCAGCTCGGTGGAGGCGGGTGACGGATGGCTGCGTGGACGTACGACGTCCCGCAACCGCTCCCAGGCGGACTCGAAGTCGTCGATCCAGGTGACCGTCTGCTTCAGGTCCATCCGCATCCGCGGGACGGTGGGGTGGTCGCGGTGGGTCTTGAACCCGACCCGGCCGAGGAAGTCGGCAGGGGCAGCGCAGCGGCGACCGTGGATCCCGCTCATCGGCCCGACGTCACCGAAGGCCTCGATCGCCCGGAACTGACCGCGTTGGACCAGGTCACGAGCCATTCCCTGCACCAGCATCCGGCCTATCCCGCCGCCGGCGCGACGCGGGTCGATCCACACCGTGGTCATCAGGACGGCATCGGCGGAGACCGGTCCGGACGGGAACGAGGCCACCCGCGGGACGAAGACCGGCGGCGCGTAGAGCACGAACCCGGCCGGCGTACCGTCCACCACTGCCACCCGCCCGCAGGATCCCCACTCGCGGAGCACCTCGGAGATCCACGCCTCCTTGACCCCGATCGACTGCGAGGAGTCGACGCGGCGATGGCCGACTGGATCACGTTCCCAGAACAGGCAGGCGCGGCACGGCGCCGGGACCTCGGAGAAGAGATCCAGCGTCAGCGGCAGAACGCGGCGTGCCATGTCTCACCATTGATCCTGGGTTAAGGGTCTGTCACCAGCGTATGCGATCCTTCATGATGGTGACACCATGACTGATCTTCCCCAGCGCGCAACATCATCCCGCCTCGACCCGTACGCGGACCGCTACGCCGCGCGCACGGCAGGCATGACGGTCTCGGAGGTCCGGGCCCTCTTCGCCGTGGCAGCCCGTCCCGAGGTGGTCTCGCTCGCAGGCGGCATGCCCAACATCTCCAGCCTCCCGCTGGACGTGGTCGGCGACTCGATCAAGGACCTCATCCTGAGCCAGGGGCCTACGGCCCTGCAGTACGGCGGCGGCCAGGGTGATCCCGTCCTGCGCGAGCAGATCTGCGAGGTCATGCGCCTGGAGGGGATCGAGGCCCACCCCGACGACGTCGTCGTCACAGTCGGCTCCCAGCAGGCCGTCGACCTGGTCACCCGTGTCTTCTGCGACCCCGGCGACGTGGTGATCTGTGAGGCCCCTTCGTACGTCGGTGCTCTCGGTGTCTTCAAGGGCTACCAGTGCGACATCGTGCACGCCGAGGTCGACGCCAGCGGCCTGATCCCGAGCGCGCTCGAGCAGGCGATCGTGTCCACCAAGGCCTCCGGCCGCAAGGTCAAGTTCCTCTATACGATCCCGAACTTCCAGAATCCGACCGGCGTCACCATGACGCCCGAGCGACGCACCGAGATCCTCGAGATCTGCCAGCGCCACGACATCCTGGTCCTCGAGGACAACCCCTACGGCCTCCTCGGCTTCGACGACGAGCCCCGCCCGGCGATGCGCGCCCAGGACCCGGGTGTCATCTACCTCGGCTCCTTCTCCAAGACGTTCTCCCCTGGCCTGCGCGTCGGCTGGGCGCTGGCTCCCTCCGCGATCCGCGAGAAGCTGGTCCTCGCCCAGGAGTCCGCGACGCTCTGCCCGCCGCCGTTCAACCAGATGGCCGTGTCCGCCTATCTCTCGAACCACGACTGGCAGGGCCAGATCAAGCAGATGCGGGAGATGTACCGCGAGCGCCGCGACGCCATGCTCGACGCGCTCGAGGACTACATGCCCGCGGCCTGCACCTGGACCAAGCCCGACGGCGGCTTCTTCGTCTGGCTGACGCTCCCCTCCGGCATCGACAGCAAGGCGATGCTGCCTCGCGCGGTCACTTCGCGAGTCGCGTTCGTCCCCGGCACCGGCTTCTTCGCCGACGGCTTCGGCGCCTCCTCGATGCGGATCTCCTACTGCTATCCCACTCCGGAGCGGATCCGAGAAGGCGTACGTCGCCTGGCGGGTGTCATCGAAGCCGAGATGGAGCTCCTGGAGACGTTCGGTGCTACCGGCCCGATCCCAGGTCTCCCCATCCGCGGCGCCGAGCACCCCTCGACGAACACGCAGTAGCTCAGCTGCCGAGGGTCGAGCTTGTCGAGACCACTCGTGCTGGCACAAGGGGTCATCTCGACAGGCTCGATGACCGGGATGCGCTCGATGGGCCGGACCTACGCTCGATGGGCCGGGTAGAAATCTATTTGTCGACAAAGCGCTTTAGCGCTTGATGTCTAAATGGATTCGTCGGGTACGGGTGACATCAGCTCGACGATCCGACGCAGGTCGTCCAGGGTGGCGAACTCGACGGTGATCTTTCCCTTGGAGCGCCCCAGATCGACCTTGACCCGGGTATCGAAGCGGTCCGAGAGCTTGTCGGAGATCTCCTTGAGCCCAGGAGCAGTGGGCTTGGCTCGCCTCACCCGCGGCGTGGCGAAGGCGTCGCCGTCAGGATCGCCCAGGGCGACGATCTCCTCGAGGCCGCGTACGGAGATGCCTTCCGCGACCACCTTCTGAGCCAGCTTGTCCTGTTGGGCCTCGCCGTCGACGGCGAGCAGCGCCCGGGCGTGACCGGCCGAGAGCACGCCGGCGGCGACCCGGCGCTGGACCGACGGGGACAGCTTCAGGAGCCGGATCGTGTTGGAGATCTGTGGCCGCGACCGACCGATCCGCTGGGCGAGCTCGTCGTGGGTGCACTCGAAGTCGCTGAGCAACTGCTGGTAGGCCGCCGCCTCTTCGAGGGGGTTCAGCTGCGAGCGGTGCAAGTTCTCCAGGAGCGCGTCCCGGAGCATGTCGGTGTCGTCGGTCTCGCGGACGATCGCGGGGATGACATCGAGGCCGGCCTGCTGGGTGGCGCGCCACCGGCGCTCACCCATGACCAGCTCGTAGGAGTCGGCCGCCACTTTCCGGACGACGATGGGCTGCAGGAGGCCGATTTCTTCGATCGAATGGACCAGTTCGGCCATCGCTTCCTCGTCGAAGACCTGACGAGGCTGCACATGGTTGGGATGAATCTGCTTGACCGGCAGCTCCGCGAAATACGCGCCGTCGACGGGCGCCAGATCCGAATTCTCGATCTGGCGGCCTTCCGCCGAGTCGGTGGACCTGGGGTCCACGGATGGGCCAGAAGTCGCTCCAGCGGAAAGGTCCGAATGACGGACGTCCGGCTGGACAGGAGCGCTGTCCGCCGACTCGTTTCCGCCAGCGGGAGGAGCGGTCGGGATCAGCGATCCCAGCCCTCGTCCGAGACCACGCTTCGGCGGCTGCTTACTCATATCTGGATGTCCCCCATGTCAGTTCCACGCTGCTGAAGGTGGTCTCGACAAGCTCGACCACCGGATTCTTCATGTCAGTTCCGTGCTGCTTGATGGTGATCTCGACAAGCTCGATCACCTCAGTGCTCGCTCAGTTTGGCGAGCTCCTTAGCGGCCTCGAGATAGCTCAGCGCACCCGGCGAGCCGGGGTCGTACGTCATCACCGTCTGCCCGAACGACGGCGCCTCGGACACGCGCACGGCGCGGGGGATGAACGTGCGCATGACCGTGTCGCCGAAGTGTTCGCGCACCTCCTCGGCGACCTGCGACGCGAGGCGGGTGCGGGCGTCGTACATCGTGATCAGCATCGAGGAGACCTTGAGGGTCGGGTTCAGCGCGGCGCGCACCATCTCGACGGTCTTGAGGAGCTGGCCCAGGCCCTCCAGCGCGTAGTACTCCGCCTGGATCGGGATCATCACCTCGGTGCTCGCGACGAGCGCGTTGACCGTGAGCAGGCCCAGCGACGGCGGGCAGTCGATGAGGACGTAGTCCCACCGGTCCTCCGCGTCACCAACTCGGGGAGACCTGGCCAGCGCCTCCTTCAGGCGCTGCTCACGTCCGTCCTCCTCGACGAGCTCGACCTCGGCACCGGCCAGGTCGATGGTCGCCGGCACGAGCTCGAGGCCCTCGAGCTTCGGGACCGGAACCACGACGTTCTCGAGGCTGGCCCCCTCGACCAGGACCTCGTACGTCCCCGGGGTGCCCTGGAAGTGGTCGACGTCGAACGCGGTGCAGGCGTTGCCCTGCGGGTCGAGGTCGATGACGAGAACCTTCTGACCGAGCTGCGCCAGGGCCGCAGCGATGTTCACCGTCGAGGTGGTCTTGCCGACGCCGCCCTTCTGGTTGGCGGAGACGATCACGCGCGTGCTCGCCGGGCGCGGCAGCGGCGGCCGGTTGCCCGCCGCACCACGCGCCAGGAGCGTGTGCTCGGCGGCAGCCGCCAGCGGCGTCGCCTCTGTGGCGTAGTCGTTCTCGAAGGACGCGATGTCCCCGGCCGTACGGAGCCTGATCGACACCGGTTCGTCGGTTTCACGTGAAACGGCGTTCTGTGCGCTCTCGTCGTCGTACGGCATGTTTCCTCATCCTCATCGTTCGGTCATCGAGCTTGTCGAGATGCGGTGTATCGAGCTTGTCGAGATGACGTCTCACGCCCGAAAGCTCGTGGTCTCGACAAGCTCGACCACCTTCAGCGGCGGCGCTTCTTCTTTCGGGACCCGCCCTTGGGCCCTTTCTGGCCGCCCTTCGGGACCGGCGGCCAATCTACCCGTGCGGGATCCGACCAAACCACCCGAACCGCAACAGTTGTCGTCTCCAAAACGTCAACACCGAGCTCTGAGACCGTCGGCGGCGCGCATCCCCACTTCTTCAGCGCCGCTTCGGCCTCCTCGATCTCCGCCTCGATGCTCGACCCCTTCATCGCGACCAGCGCACCCGTGGGGACGACCAACGGCATCGACCAGTCGAGCAGCTTGCCCAAACCCGCCACGGCTCGCGAGGTCACCACGTCGAACCCGAGCTCGCCGTGGAAGGCATCCGCCCTCCCCCGCAACACCGTCACGTTCTCGAGGCCGAGATCCTCAGCGACCTCCTCGAGAAAGGTCGTACGCCGCAGCAGCGGCTCGATCAGCGTGATGTGCAGATCCGGGCGAGCGATCGCGAGGACCAGACCGGGGAGTCCCGCTCCGGACCCGATGTCCGCCACCGCGACCCCTTCGGGGATCACCTCCCCCAGCACCGCGCAGTTGAGGATGTGTCGATCCCACAGCCGCGGAACCTCCCGCGGTCCGATCAGACCTCGCACAACCCCCGCGTCGGCCAGCCAGGCGGCGTACCTCTCCGCGAGCTCCAGCCGATCCGCCGGAAAGACCTTCTCCGCCCGAGGGTCCACCTCGCCCAGGCCACCCAAGTCCCCACGCTCCTCACTCACACACAAACTGTTTCACGTGAAACGCACAACCAAGAACTCCCGGTGATCGAGCCTGCCGACATTGCGGCACGTACGTCCGGGTCATCTCGACAAGCTCGATGACCGGCGGTCGAGCCTGTCGAGACCATCTCCGATGAACAGAGGTCTCGACAAGCTCGACCTCCGGGACTGTCGGTGGTGCCACTCATGATGAGGACATGGCTTACACATACATGCTTCTGTGCGCCGACCGAACTCTCTACGTCGGCAGCACCACAGACCTCGAACGCCGCATGACCGAGCACCGAGTCGGCCTAGGTTCGGAGTACACCCGACATCGCCTTCCCGTGGAGCTCGTCTGGTACGAGCAGTACGACAACGTCGAGCATGCGTTCATGCGGGAGAAACAGATTCAGAACTGGGGTCGGGCCAAGCGGCTCGCGCTCATCAGAGGAGAGCTCGGCGAGCTCCCACGCCTGGCCAACACCTCGACGACCCCACACGCCTGACCACTCAGCAGCAACGGTCATCTCGACAAGCTCGATGACCGGTGGTCGAGCCTGTCGAGACCACCCCACACACATGCACGAGGACCGGTGGTCGAGCCTGTCGAGACCACCCCACACACATGCACGAGGACCGGTGGTCGAGCCTGTCGAGACCACCCCACACACATGCACGAGGACCGGTGGTCGAGCTTGTCGAGACCACGAACTGCACGTGCGCATGGTCAGCTCGACAGGCTCGAGGACCACCCCGTTTCACGTGAAACACACCTCGCTGAAGACGCCTGGAAGAACGTCAGCCCAACGAATTCGCAGAAGCGTTCCCAAAGGCGTCGTCGGGGCGTCGGGTGCGCTAAAGTCCGCGAGCAGCCTCGCGAATCTGATGCAACCGCGCACGCTGCTCGAACGTCTTAGTCGTAGAACGTCGCACTCGGGGTGCGACTCCAGCGGCCCGTGCGACCGGGCCACCATCCATGACCCACGGAGCTGATGTGAACGTCCGTAGAACCCCGGTGGCGATCTTCCTCACCACCATCCTCGCCTTGGGATTCTCCCTGGGCTCGATCGCGGCGCCGAGCAGCGCCCGGGCCAGTGCCCCGTCCTCGTCCGTCGGACAGATCGGGCTGCACACGGCGTACAAGATGCTCTACCAGCAGGGGTCGACCGGCCTCGGGGTGCGCAAGGTCCAGGCGCGCCTCAAGGAGCGGAGCATCTACAGCGGCCGGGTCACCGGCAACTACGGCTCGAAGACGACCAGCGCCGTGAAGGTCTTCCAGCGCAACCAGCGTCTGGCCATCACGGGCAAGGTCAACCAGCGCACCCTCGACCGGCTCCGCTCCCTGACGAGCACGCCGACCGATGCCAAGCTCTACAACCTCGACCGTCGTTGCCTCACCGGCCGCGTGCTCTGCGTGGACAAGACCGACCGTCGAATGCGCTACGTACGCGCCGGCAAGATCATCCGGGCGATGGATGCCCGCTTCGGTTGCTCCGACACCAAGACCCGCGAGGGCGCGTTCAAGGTCTTCAAGAAGAGCCGCAACCACGTCTCCTCGATCTACCACACGCCCATGCCGTACGCGATGTTCTTCAACGGCGGCCAGGCGGTGCACTACTCGTCCGACTTCGCCGCCCGCGGCTACAACGGCTGCTCCCACGGCTGCGCGAACGTCCGCAACAAGTCGTCTATCGCCTGGGTCTTCGACCAGATCCGTATCGGCGACCGGGTCGTCGTCTACTGGTCCTAGCTGCCCGGTGGTCGAGCTTGTCGAGACCACCGATCCAGCCCGTTCCACGTGAAACACAAAGAGATCGCCCCTCGTGCCACACGGCACGAGGGGCGATCTCTTTGTGTCAGCGTCACTCAGGCAGGACGACCACGTAACGCCGCGGCTCGACACCGGAGGACTCGGAGGTGAGCCCGGCGGCGGCGACGGCGTCGTGGACGACCTTCCGCTCGAAGGGCGACATCGGCTTGAGCGAGACCGGGGCACCGGACTCCTTGACCGTTGCGACGGTCTCCTCGGCGAGCGCCATGAGCGTCGAGCGACGGTCGGCACGGTAGCCACCGACGTCGAGCATCAGGCGGGACCGCTCGCCGGTCTCGCGGTAGACCGCGAGCCGGGTCAGCTCCTGGAGCGCGTCCAGGACCTCTCCGTGACGGCCGACCAGCTGCTGCAGGTCGCCACCGACGATCGAGACGGCGGCACGGTCACCCTCGACGTCCATGTCGAGGTCTCCATCGAGGTCGGCGATGTCGAGGAGCTCCTCGAGGTAGTCGGCCGCGATGTCACCTTCCTGCTCGAGCTGCTTGAGGCGCGTCTCTTCGCTGACCTCCTCCACAGGCTCAGTCACGGTCTCGCTCACATCCTGAGTCGTCACTTGGTTCCCCCGTCCTTCTGGGTCGTGGAGCGACCGGCGGTCGTGCCGGCCTTCTTCCGCTGGCTCCTGGTCTGGGCCTTGGGCTGGGTGCGCTGCGCGGGACGCTTCTCGGCCGCGGCCTCGTTGGCCTCGGCGATGTCGATCTCCGCGTCGGGCAGACCCTTCTTACGGCGCTTCTCCCGCTCGCGCTCCTGCTTGGCGTCGAACGCCGGCGTCCCCGGTGCGGGGTTGTTGCGGATCACGTAGAACTGCTGGCCCATCGTCCACAGGTTGGAGGAGGTCCAGTAGAGGATCGTTCCGACCGGGAAGGCGATACCACCGACCGCGAACACGACGGGCAGCACGTAGAGGAGCAGCTTCTGCTGCTGGGCGTACTGACCGGTCATGGCGTCGGCCGGCATGTTCTTCGACATCAGCTGACGCTGGGTGAGGAAGGTGGTCGCGATCATCGCGACGACCAGGAACCCGGTGAGGAAGTACGTGCTCATGTGGTCGGCCGTCGTGAACTGGTCCGAGAGCAGCGAGCCGAGCCAGGTCGACGTCGCGAACTCGTGCGCGGCCTCGTCGCTCAGGAAGCCCTTGCCGACACCGTCCGAGGCGTGCTCGAGCATGCGGAACAGCACGAAGAAGATCGGCATCTGCAGCAGCAGCGGCAGGCAGGACGCGAACGGGTTGGTGCCCGAGTCCTTGTAGAGCTTCATGGTCTCGTTGGCGAGTTTCTCGCGGTCGTGACCGTACTTCTTCTGCAGCTCCTTGACCTTCGGCTGCAGCAGCTGCATGTTGCGGCTGGAGTTGATCTGCTTCACGAACAGCGGGATCAACAGCGCGCGGATGGTCACGGTCAGGCCGACGATGGCCAGGGCCCACTGCCAACCTTCAGACGGAATGACGTACGAGAACGCCTTCTGCCATACGAGCAGGATGCCCGAGATGGCGTAATACAGCGGTGTTGCGATCCATCCGAACAGATCGCCTATGGCTCCCACGGAATCAGGCTCCTCGGTTTGGGGAGTCCGCACTTACACGGACCAGGTCTTCAGGGTCTCTTGAAAATTTCGTCGGGGTCGGTACGGGATCGAAGCCCCGGGTCTTGGCCCAGGGGACGCAACGGGCCAGACGGCGCGCCGTCAGCCAGCTCCCGCGCCAGGGGCCGTGCGTCTTGACGGCCTCGAGCCCGTACGCCGAGCACGACGGGTAGTAGCGACACACATCGCCGTAGAGCGGACTGATCAGAGTCCGCCACACGTGAAGCAGTCCGATCAGGACGGCCGCGACCAGGTGGTTGAGCTTGTCGACACCGCCACGTACGACGCGGACCGCAGTACTCATCGGAGCACTCGCTCCAGGCAGCGCCGCAGATCGGCGCCCAGTGCGTCGTAGTCCGCGTCGGCTGCAGCAGGAAGCGCACGGACCACAAGCACAGCAGAGCCCGGGAGTCCGCTCAGGGACTCCCGGGCCTGGTGACGCAGTCTGCGCTTCACGCGATTCCGGACGACGGCCGGACCGACGGCCTTGCTCACCACGAAGCCCACCTGCGGCTCGCTCTCCCGGTCGGCAGCTGGGCCGGTGCCGGGGACGAGCAGATGGACCACCAGGCTCTTCGAGCCCGCGCGCTTGCCTCGTCGTACTGCTTCTTTGAAGCCCGACGAATCGACCAGTCGGTGGCGACGTGGCAACACGCGCGTGGTGGCTGAGGCCGCGGCCTCAGACGGTCAGGCTCTTGCGACCCTTGCCGCGGCGCGCAGCGAGGATCGCGCGGCCGGCACGGGTGCGCATGCGCAGGCGGAAACCGTGCGTCTTGTGACGGCGGCGGTTGTTCGGCTGGTAAGTACGCTTGCTCACGGGTGCTTCCTTAGTGTGTGGTGTGGTGGCCGGTCGCTCTTCCGGCTGTCCTGCTTGTTAGGACCAAGAATCACGCACCCGTGGAACGGGCGACCTAGTAACGGTACGTGGACGGCGAAACCACGGTCAAACTCGCGCCCTATCACACACCTGTGATTCGCCCTCCCCCTGTGGAGGACGGGTTGCCCATGACCCTCGCCAGCCGGTAGTTTCGTCCTCTACCGAGGTTTCCCTGCACATCGTCAGGAGCATCGGCCGCATTCGGGGGGATGCCACGCAGGGAACTAGTTTTCCCGCCTGACCTGCCGAAACGGTCGGATTCTCGAGGACGGCGAAGTGTCTCGGTTGGTCTCCGATGCCTACATTCGGGGATGCTCCACAGCTTGTGGAAAAGTCTGTGGAGGATGTAGACCGGACCGCTGCATCAATCCAGGCTGCATCAATAAAGACCACCCACCCGAGCCATCAGGGAAGGCAGGAACCTGTGGAGCACTCCGGCCTCGCGCCAGAACCACAGCCAGATCTCCAGTCCGCATGGACGAAGGTGGTCGCCGAGCTTCCGCCGAACCAGCGAGCCTGGCTCCGGGACAGTGAGCCCCTCACTCTGCACGGGTCGACCGCGATCGTCGAGGTCCCCAACGACTTCACCCGCAACCAGATCGAGGGCCGCCTGCGTGGCTCCCTCGAGAGGTCGCTGGGCGAGATCTTCCATCGCGAGATCCGCATCGCGGTCACCGTGAACCCCGATCTCGACGTCACGCCGGATCCCGACACTCAGGCGATCATGATCTCCGAGCGGGAGATCGCCGCCGCGGACGCTGCCGCCGCCGCTGCCCTGCAGCAGCAGTCGCCATTCTCGAACAGCGCAGCCCCGAACCAGTCGGCGTTCCCGCACCAGTCGGTCTACCCGCCCAACTCGCCCGGTCTGATCCCCGGCGCCCCGCCGGCGAGCGCGCCGCACGACGAGCATGGCGCGCCCGCTGCGTACTCGGCGCCGCAGGCTCCCGTCGCGCCGCCGGCCGCGCAGCAGCCGGCTCCGCCCTCGGCGCATGGAGACGTACGTCCCGGGTATGGCGACATGTCGACAAATCCCCCGGCGCCTTCGGTGGCTCCCGTCGAGGAGCCGGTTCCGCCCCGGCCGCTCGTCCCTGGTCCGCCCACGCGGCCGAGCGAGCCGAGCCACAACGTCCTCGAGACCCGCCTGAACCCGAAGTACACCTTTGAGACGTTCGTCATCGGGTCCTCCAACCGATTCCCGCACGCGGCCGCGGTCGCGGTCAGCGAGGCGCCGGGCAAGGCCTACAACCCGCTGCTCGTCTACGGGGAGTCTGGTCTGGGCAAGACCCACCTGCTGCACGCGATCGGCCACTACGTGCGGAGTCTCTACTCCGGGGCGAAGGTGCGCTACGTCAGCTCGGAGGAGTTCACCAACGAGTTCATCAACGCGATCCGCGACGACCGGCAGGACCGGTTCAAACGGCGCTACCGCGATGTCGACGTCCTGCTGATCGACGACATCCAGTTCTTGGAGGGGAAGACCCAGACGCAGGAGGAGTTCTTCCACACCTTCAACACGCTCCACAACGCCAACAAGCAGATCGTCCTCACCTCCGACCGGCCGCCCAAGCGGCTCGAGGCGCTCGAGGACCGGCTGCGCAACCGGTTCGAGTGGGGTCTGATCACCGACGTCCAGCCGCCCGACATCGAGACCCGCATCGCGATCCTTCGGAAGAAGGCCGCCATGGAGCGCCTCACCGCGCCGCCGGACGTGCTCGAGTTCATCGCGAGCAAGATCCAGACCAACATCCGTGAGCTCGAGGGTGCGCTGATCCGGGTGACGGCCTTCGCCAACCTCAATCGGCAGGACGTCGACCTGACGCTGGCCGAGATCGTGCTCAAGGATCTGATCCCCGAGGGCGGCGAGCCCGAGATCACCGCCGGCTTGATCATCGCCCAGACCGCGGCCTACTTCGGGCTGTCGATCGACGAGCTCACCGGACCCTCCCGTGGGCGTCACCTCGTCATGGCCCGCCAGATCGCCATGTATCTGTGTCGGGAGCTCACCGAGGACTCCCTGCCCAAGATCGGCAAGCACTTCGGCGGCCGCGACCACACCACCGTGATGTACGCCGAGCGCAAGATCAACCAGCTGCTCGCCGAGCGCCGGGCCGTCTTCAACCAGGTCTCCGAGCTCACCAACCGCGTCAAGATGCAGGCGCGCCAGGCCTAGCCGAACCAGCCGTCGCACGCGGCCGCCGCCCCTCCTGGGCCGGCGGCCGTTTCGCGTTTTTGGGCTGTATCGCGTTTTGAGATGGCTAAAACCCACAGGCCGAGATTTCCCAAGGTTGTCCACAGCCCACAGGCTGGGTGGAACCTGTGGAGAACCGGCCGTTCAAATGGGATGGAAAAGGGGATGGCCTGTGCACAAAACACTCGAACGGGCCGACAACTCTCCACAGCCCACAGTGACGTGCGTCATTTCAGCATGGCGTCCACATCCCCTGTGGAATCACATTTCCGGGCATGACCAGGGAAGACGCTGCTCATCCACATTTCCCACAGATGCTCTTACGACGTACGAAACTATTTAGATCCATGGATCCTCCGTGAAATTCCACGAACGCCCTTCCCTGGGGACAACCCACTCGGCTAGCGGAGTCCACAAGGACGCCTGTGCAGACCCGACACTGCTGAGCGCTTACCGGTTGTCGGCGGTCCGTGGCAGGATGCGTACTCCAGGTCATGTCAACGCGGGGGCGTTCCGGAACCGGTGTCGTCTTCCCCATGGTTCAAGCACAGCCCGGACCGCATGTCCTCAACCGCCCCGATGTCGAGTTAGAAGAAGGACAGGTCATCGTGAAGTTCCGCGTCGACCGCGACGTGTTCGCGGATGCCGTCGCCTGGGCTGCCCGCAGCCTTCCGGTCCGCCCCAGCACCCCGGTGCTCTCAGGTCTCCTGATCGAGGCGGGTCACGAGGGCCTGGTGCTCTCGACATTCGACTACGAGACCTCAGCGCGGGCGACGCTCTCGGCCGAGGTCGCCGACGAGGGCAAGGCACTGGTGTCCGGCAAGCTGCTCGCCGACATCTGCCGCAGCCTCCCGGCCAAGCCGGTCGAGATGGTCACCGATGGTGCGCGCGTCTCGCTCACCTGCGGGAGCGCGCGGTTCAGCCTCCAGACCATGCCGGTCGAGGACTACCCGACGCTGCCGGAGATGCCGACCGCGGCCGGCACGGTGAAGTCCGAGCTGTTCGCCCACGCTGTCGCCCAGGCCGTGACCGCCGCCGGTCGCGACGACATGCTCCCGGTGCTGACCGGCGTGCGGCTCGAGATCGAGGGCTCCACCATCTCGCTGCTCGCCACCGACCGTTTCCGGCTCTCCCACCGCGAGCTCGAGTGGAACCCTGCGACTCCCGACGAGAGCCTGGCCGCGCTGGTGCCGGCGAAGGTCCTCGGCGACACCGCCAAGTCGCTGACCAGTGGCAGCGAGGTCACCCTCGCGCTGTCCACCACCGGCACCGGCGAGGGCATCATCGGCTTCGAGGGCGCGGCCGCAGGTGGCGTACGTCGCACCACGACGCGCCTGCTCGACGGTGAGTTCCCGAAGGTGCGCAGCCTCTTCCCGGCCGAGCACCTCACCACCGCGCTGGTCGACAAGGCCTCCCTGGTCGAGTCGGTCAAGCGCGTGGCCCTGGTCGCCGAGCGCAACACCGCAGTCCAGATGGTTTTCGAGGACGGCGTGCTCACCCTCGACGCCGGCTCCGGCGACGAGGCCCAGGCGTCCGAGTCGATCGAGGCGACCATGGAGGGCGAGGGGCTGACCACCGGATTCAACCCGCAGTTCCTCCTCGACGGGCTGCAGGCCATCGACGAGCAGGTCGTCGAGCTCGCCTTCACGCAGGCTCCGAAGCCCGTGGTGATCAGCGGCAAGCCGGCCGAGGGTGGCGAGGAGCCGGGGTTCCGCTACCTGCTGATGCCGCGGCGCCTGCTCTCCTGATCCACCCCCTCACTAGGGTGGTCTCGACAAGCTCGACCACCGATTTCGCCTGATAGGAACTTGCATGCACATCGGACTCGTCGGCCTCGGCAAGATGGGTGGCAACATGCGCACCCGGCTGCGGGAGGCTGGTCACACCGTCGTCGGATACGACCGCAACCCCGATCTCGCCGACGTGGCGAGCCTGGCAGAGCTGGTCGAGGCGCTGCCCAGTCCCAAGGTGGTCTGGGTGATGGTGCCGGCGGGCGACCCGACGCACTCCACGATCGCCGAGCTCAAGGAGCTCCTCGGCGAGGGCGACCTGGTGGTCGACGGCGGCAACTCGAAGTACACCGATGACGCCAAGAACGCCGCTAGCCTGGCCGAGAAGGGCATCGGGTTCGTCGACTGCGGTGTCTCCGGCGGCGTCTGGGGTCTGCAGAACGGCTACGCGCTGATGTACGGCGGCTCTGACGAGGACGCCGCCAAGGTGATGCCAGCCTTCGAGGCGCTCAAGCCGACCGGCACCGAGGACGGTCTGGTCCACTGCGGCGTCACGCCTGGTGCCGGCCACTTCTCGAAGATGGTCCACAACGGCATCGAGTACGCGATGATGCAGGCCTACGCCGAGGGCTGGGAGCTTCTCGACAAGGTCGACATCGTCGACAACGTCCCCGAGATCTTCGCCTCGTGGCGCACGGGCACCGTCGTACGTTCCTGGCTTCTCGATCTTCTCGTCGACCAGCTGCGCGCCGACGAGCACCTCGACAAGATCAAGGGCTACGCCGACGACTCCGGCGAGGGTCGCTGGACCGTCGAGGCAGCGATCGAGAACGCCGTCCCGATGCCGGCGATCTCGGCCTCGCTGTTCGCGCGGTTCGTCTCGCGCCAGGAGGACGACCACGCCATGAAGGCGATCGCCGCGATGCGCAACGGGTTCGGTGGGCACGCGGTGATCTCGGAGTCGGAGGCCTGAGTCCTCGGGCGGTGGTCTCGACAAGCTCGACCACCGTTTAGATCGGGGGGATTGCTCCGGTCATGGTGAGGATCAGGCGTACGGCGCCGTAGGCGACGAAGAGGGCGAAGAAGCCGAGGATGATCGGGCTTCGCACCAGCTTGTCGAGGTCAGCAGGACGTCTCCGGTTCAGCCGGGCGCGCACTGAGACGACGGCCAGGACGATGATCGCCACGATGAGCACCGGTCCGAACCAGTTGCTCGCCAGCGACGAGCCGATGTCGCCGTGCATCAGGTAGACCCATGACCGGGTCAGACCGCAGCCGGGGCAGGGAAGGCCGGTGAGGGCACGGAACGGGCAGAGCACCGGGCCGTCCTCGATGCCGCCGGCCGGCAGGAGCGCCGCGATGACGATCCCGCCGACGCCGATGGCGGCGGTGACCTCCGTGGAGCTCACCGCCGCGATGCGCTGATGCAGGTCAGGCGAGGGGTTTGCCGTCGGCATCCGGGAACTTTCGCACGATGACGAGGATGAGGTCGATGATCGTCCAGATCCCGAAGCCACCACAGGTGATCAGCTTGAGGATGCCGAGTCCGATCTGTCCGACGTAGAACCGGTCCACGCCGAAGGAACCCAGGAAGATCGAGAGCAGCAGCGTGACGAGCCACTCGCGGCTCGAGAAGACACCCGGGATCTGTTTCACGGGAAACCACTGCTGGTCGGTGCCGAGGCTGGCCGGGGTGTCCGACTTGATCTGCCCGGCGGCAGCCATCTGAGCGAGCTGCTGGACCGGGTAGGGCCCGTGGACCTGGCCCATCACCGACAGATAGAAAGGCCCGGCCGGCTCGCTATAGGCGGGTTGCCCTGGAGGCGGGCCGTAAGGGTTGGGAGACTGGGTCATGCAGGCACCTTAACGAGAGAGGAAACCCGATGTACGTCTCACACCTCTCTCTCCACGACTTCCGCTCCTATCCGAGCGTCGAGGTCCCGCTCGAGGCGGGCGTGACCGCCTTCGTCGGGAGAAACGGCCAGGGCAAGACCAACCTGGTCGAGGCGATCGACTACCTCTCCCGCCTGCAGTCCCACCGGGTCGCCACCGATGCGCCGCTGGTCCGGGCCGGCGCCGAGCAGGCGGTCGTGCGCGCCGCCGTCGTACGCGACGGTCGCACCGCGACCCTCGAGGTCGAGATCAACGCCGGCCGCGCCAACAAGGCCCGGATCAACAAGAGCCCGCTCCCCCGCACCCGCGATCTGGTCGGCCTGGTCCGCACCGTCGTCTTCTCCCCCGAGGACCTGACCCTCGTCAAGGGCGACCCCTCCGACCGGCGGCGCTTCCTCGACGACCTGATGATCCTGCGCGCACCCCGTCTGGCAGGCGTACGCAGCGACTACGACCGCGTCCTCAAGCAGCGCAACTCGCTGCTGAAGACCGCCGGCCTCGCGCGCGGCTCCGCCCGCGAGGGTGCGCTCGCCACCTTGGCCGTCTGGGACGACCACCTCGCCGCCATCGGTGCCGAGATCCTGGCCCAGCGGCTCGCCCTGGTCGAAGCGCTGAGGCCGTACGTCGGCAAGTCGTATGAGACGGTCGCCCGCGGCGCGAGCCGCGACGACGCCGAGATCACCTATAAGTCGGTGGTCGAGGTGGTCGAGCCTGTCGAGACCACTCCCATCGTGGAGACCCTCCGCCAGGCCATCCTGTCCGAGCTGGCCCGACGCCAGAAGGACGAGCTCGACCGCGGGATCAGCCTGGTCGGCCCCCACCGTGACGATCTGTTGCTGCACCTCGGCCACGGTGCCGGCGCCGAGCGCCTCCCGGTCAAGGGCTACGCGAGCCATGGCGAGTCCTGGTCCTTCGCGCTGGCGCTCCGGTTGGCGGCGTACGACCTGCTGCGGGCCGACGGCGACGACCCGATCCTGATCCTCGACGACGTGTTCGCCGAGCTCGACAGCCAGCGCCGGGTCCAGCTGGCCGAGCTGGTCGCCGACGCCGAGCAGGTTCTCGTCACCGCGGCGGTCCCCGAGGACGTACCTGCTGCTCTCGCCGGTGTGCGCTACCACGTCAAGGCAGGCGAGGTGACCCGCGATGAGTGACGAGCCGGTGGTCGAGCCTGTCGAGACCACCGCCGAAGGCGGTGAGGAGGAACCCGAAAAGCGTGCCGACGGCCTCGACCTGGCCCGCTCCCTGACCCGGGCAACAGCGAAGATGCCCGCGCCCAAGGCAGGGATGCGGAAGAAGCGGCGTACGCCGGACAACGCCACCCGACGCGGCACGGTCTCCGGCGCCCGGCCCGACGACCGCGACCCCCAGATGATCGAATCGGTGGTGAGCCGGATGGTCAACGACCACGGCTGGGACACCTCGCTGCGCGTCCACGGCGTGATCGCCCGCTGGCCCGACATCGTCGGCGAGGAGATCGCTGACCACACGACCCCGGAGTCGTACGCCGACGGCAAGCTCTCCGTACGCACCGACTCGACCGCCTGGGCCACCCAGCTCAAGCTGCTGGCGCCCACGCTGGTGAAGCGTCTCAACGAGGAGCTGGGTCACGGCACCGTCCTCCTCATCGAGGTGCTCGGACCGCATCTGCCTTCGTGGAAGAAGGGTCCCCGGGGCCTACGCGACGGCCGCGGGCCGCGCGACACCTACGGCTGAGCTCCCAGTCGGGAGCAGAGCGTGAACACGTGTTCGAGCCTCAGTGCGTGAGCCGCGATCTGCCGCTCTAGGCGCCCCGAGGACGTATAGGGACTCACCGAGCCCCCTGCTGAGGGCGCAGAGCCACCGTCAGGAGACGTACAGACGCTCATTTCGATGACAGTTCCCCCTCAGGAACGGCGGCATGCGTGGAATCCGGGGTTCTACGGGGTAATATGGGGATTGGGTCGATCGTCCTAGGTTTTAACCTCCCGGCGCTGGTCGGCCCGTTGCATGCCCGACCGACACCATGTCCGAATCCGGACCGAAATGACAGGTGGATCGCACCGGTGACCGCTGCCGACCAGACGACTCCTATGCCGGACGACAAGACCACAGACGGAGTCGAATACGACGCGTCTGCCATCCAGGTCCTCGAAGGGCTCGAAGCGGTCCGCAAACGACCGGGTATGTACATCGGCTCGACCGGAGCCCGCGGCCTGCACCACCTGATCTGGGAGATCGTGGACAACGCGGTCGACGAGGCGCTCGCCGGCTACTGCGACACCATCAAGGTGACGCTCCGTGAGGACGGCTGGGTGAGCGTCTCCGACAACGGCCGAGGCATCCCGACCGACACCGCCGCCGGCCAGGAGATCCCCGCTGCGACCCTGGCGCTGACCGTGCTGCACGCCGGCGGCAAGTTCGGCGGCGGCGGCTACAAGGTCTCCGGCGGCCTGCACGGCGTCGGATCCTCCGTGGTGAACGCGCTCTCGACCAACCTCCACATGGAGATCAAGAACCGGGGCCGCCTGTGGGAGCAGGAGTTCACCAGCGGCGTACCCGACTACGACCTGCGCGAGGTGCGTGAGCTCGAGGAGGGCGAGCGCACCGGCACCACGATCTCCTGGAACGCCTCGAGCGACATCTTCGAGTCGACCGACTACAACCTCGAGACCATCTCGAGCCACTTCCGCGAGACGGCGTTCCTCAACAAGGGGCTGCGGATCGAGCTGCGCGACGAGCGTCCGGAGGCCTCCGCCCTCGCCGAGGCCGTCGAGGACGGCACGATCGAGACCGACACCGACAGCGCCGACGAGCTGCACAGCTCCGGCAACGGTGAGCGGGTGCTGGAGCAGTCCTTCTACTACGAGCGCGGTCTGGCCGACTACGTCGACCACCTCAACAAGCGCAAGACCCCGGTCTCCAGCATCATCGCCTTCGAGACGGAGACCGACGAGAAGGCGTCCAACCCGATGAGCGTAGAGATCGCCATGCAGTGGCAGGCGAGCTCCTACAACGAGTCGGTCCACACCTTCGCCAACACGGTCAACACCCCCGGCGGCGGCACCCACGAAGAGGGCTTCCGCGCCGCGCTCACCACCCTGGTCAACCGCTGGGGCGAGGAGTGGGGTCTGATCAAGAAGAAGGAGGACCGGCTCACCGGTGACGACATCCGTGAGGGTCTCACCGCGATCATCTCGGTGAAGATCAGCGAGCCGCAGTTCGAGGGTCAGACCAAGGACAAGCTCGGCAACACCGAGGTCAAGGGCTTCGTGCAGGGCGCCGTCAACGACCAGCTCGGCGCCTGGCTGGAGCAGAACCCGGCCGAGGGCAAGGAGGTCATCCGCAAGTCGATGGCTGCCGCCTCGGCCCGGATCGCCGCCCGCAAGGCCCGTGACCTGGCCCGCAACCGCAAGGGCATCGGCGGCGGCGGCGGTCTGCCCGGCAAGCTCGCCGACTGCCAGTCGACCAACCCCGAAGAGTGCGAGATCTTCGTCGTCGAGGGTGACTCCGCGGGTGGCTCGGCCAAGTCCGGCCGCGACCCGCGCATCCAGGCGATCCTCCCGATCCGAGGCAAGATCCTCAACGTCGAGAAGGCCCGGATCGACAAGGTGCTGGCCAACCAGGAGGTCCAGTCGATCATCTCCGCGCTGGGTACCGGCGTGCACGACGACTTCGACATCAACCGGCTGCGCTACCACAAGATCGTGATGATGGCCGACGCCGACGTCGACGGCCACCACATCAACACGCTGCTGCTGACGCTGCTGTTCCGGTTCATGAAGCCGCTGATCGAGCAGGGGTACGTCTACCTCGCCCAGCCGCCGCTCTACCGCCTGCGCTGGAACAAGCCGGCCGAGCACGAGTTCGTCTACTCCGACTCCGAGCGCGACGCCCTCATGCGCGACGGTCTCGAGCAGGGCAAGAAGCTGCCCAAGGAGAACGCGGTCCAGCGCTACAAGGGTCTGGGCGAGATGAACGCCGACGAGCTGTGGGAGACCACGATGGATCCGTCGCAGCGACTGCTGCTGCAGGTCACCCTCGAGGACGCCGCTCACGCCGACGAGATCTTCTCCATCCTCATGGGTGAGGACGTCGCCGAGCGACGCTCCTTCATCCAGCGCAACGCCAAGGACGTCCGATTCCTCGATATCTGAGTCTCGCCGAGGCCCTAGATACCGATAGACGCACGCAGAAAGTGAAATCGTGACCGAGACTCCTCCGGAAGGCCCCGGGCAGACCGCTGCCGGCGGCCGGATCGAGACCATCGAGCTGCAGTCCTCGATGCAGGCCAGCTACATCGACTACGCCATGGCCGTCATCGTCGGCCGGGCGCTGCCCGACGTCCGCGACGGCCTGAAGCCCGTCCACCGCCGGGTGCTCTACGCGATGTACGACGGGGGCTACCGCCCCGACCGCGGGTTCTCCAAGTGCGCCCGTGTCGTCGGTGAGGTGATGGGTAACTACCACCCCCACGGCGACTCGGCGATCTACGACACCCTGGTCCGGCTCGCGCAGCCGTGGGTGCTGCGCAACCCGCTGATCCACGGCCAGGGCAACTTCGGCTCGCCCGGCAACGACCCGGCCGCGGCCATGCGTTACACCGAGTGCCGGATGGCGCCGCTGGCGCTGGAGATGGTCCGCGACATCACCGAGGACACCGTCGACTTCGGCCCCAACTACGACGGTCGCTCCCAGGAGCCGGCGATCCTGCCGGCGCGGTTCCCGAACCTGCTGGTCAACGGCTCGGCCGGCATCGCGGTCGGGATGGCGACCAACATCCCGCCGCACAACCTGCGTGAGGTCGCCTCCGGCGCCAAGTGGGCGCTCGAGCACCCCGACGCCACTCGTGAGGAGCTCCAGGACGCGCTGCTCGAGCGGATCAAGGGCCCAGACTTCCCCAATGGCGCCCTGATCGCCGGCCGCGAAGGAATCGAGCAGGCCTACCGCACCGGCCGCGGCTCGATCACCCAGCGCGCGGTGATCGAGGTCGACGAGGACGCCAAGGGCCGCACCAACCTGGTGATCACCGAGCTCCCCTACATGGTGAACCCGGACAACCTCGCCCAGAAGATCGCCGACCTCGCCGACACCGGCAAGGTGCAGGGCATCGCGGACGTCAAGGACAACACCTCCTCCCGCACCGGGCAGCAGCTCGTGGTCGTGCTCAAGCGCGACGCGGTCGCCCGCGTCGTACTCAACAACCTGCTCAAGCACACCGAGCTGCAGACCAACTTCTCCGCCAACATGCTGGCGCTGGTCGACGGGGTGCCGCGCACCCTGACCCTCGACCAGTTCATCTCCCACTGGGTCGAGCACCAGATCGACGTCATCCGGAGGCGTACGGCATTCCGGCTGCGTAAGGCCGAGGAGGACGCCCACATCTGGCGCGGCCTGGTCAAGGCGCTCGACCAGCTCGACGCGGTCATCGCGCTGATCCGCTCCTCCCCCGAGGTCGACGACGCTCGCCAGGGCCTGATCCGGCTGCTCGAGATCGACGAGGTCCAGGCCAACGCGATCCTCGACATGCAGCTGCGTCGCCTCGCAGCGCTGGAGCGGCAGAAGATCGTCGATCGTCTGGCCGAGCTCGAGGTCATCATTGCCGACCTCGAGGACATCCTCGCCAACGTGACGCGCCAGCGTCAGATCGTCATGGACGAGCTCGACGAGATCGTCGCGAAGTACGGCGACGACCGCCGCACCCAGATCATCGCGGCCGACGGCGACCTCTCCATGGAGGACCTCATCCCCGATGAGGAGCTGGTCGTCTCGATCACCCGCGGTGGCTACGCCAAGCGCACCCTCGCCGGTGAGTACCGCACCCAGAAGCGCGGTGGAAAGGGCGTACGCGGCGCCACCCTGCGCGGCGACGACGTGGTCGAGCACTTCATCTCGACCACCAACCACCACTGGCTGCTCTTCTTCACCACCGCCGGCCGGGTCTACCGGATCAAGGCCTACAACCTGCCCGAGGCGGCGCGTGACGCCAAGGGCGGTCACGTGGCCGGGCTGCTCTCGTTCCAGCCGGACGAGTCGATCGCCCAGGTGCTCGCGATCCGCGACTACGAGCAGGCGCCCTACCTCGTGCTGGCCACCCGTTCCGGTCTGATCAAGAAGACGCGGCTCGGTGACTACAACTCGCCTCGTCAGGCCGGCGTCATCGCGATCAACTTCCGCGAGGACGACGACGAGCTGATCGGCGCCGAGCTGGTCAACTCCGAGGACGACATCCTGCTGGTCTCCCGCAAGGGTCAGGCGATCCGGTTCCGCGCCGACGACAACCAGCTGCGGCCGATGGGCCGGGCGACCTCGGGTGTCACCGGCATGAAGTTCCGGGAGAGCGACTCGCTGCTGTCGATGTCGGTCATCCGGGCCGAGCACGTCGCCGCCGAGATCGCGGCCGGGCTCTCCGAGGCCAACGAGGACACCGCGGACGTTGCGGCCCCTGTCTCCGGCGCCGAGTCGCCGGACGAGGTCAAGGAGCAGTTCGTCTTCACGATCACCGACGGTGGCTTCGCGAAGCGTACGAAGATCTCCGAATACCGGCTGCAGTCCCGCGGCGGTCTGGGCATCAAGACGATGGCCCTGGCCAACGCCGACCGCGGCGGTCTGGTCGGGGCGTTCATCGTGGTCGACGGCGACGAGATCCTCTCGATCACCGCGACCGGTCAGGTCGTACGCAGCCCGATCAACGCCGACTTCAGGGCAACCGGCCGCTCCACCCAGGGCGTCAAGTTCGTCTCGCCCAAGAAGGGTGACTCGGTCGCCGTCGTCGCGCGTTCCGTCGAGGCCCGCGAGGTCGACGATGACGTCGTCACCGGGACAGAGGTTGCGGATGATGTAACAATCGGGGAAGACGGCGAGCACGGAGCGCCGTCCGAGACCACGACGGAAGATGAATCCTGATGACGGACCGCACCGCCGACCGCACGACTGGGGGAGTCGCGATGACCGAGCGGAACGAGACCGCGCAGCCGGTGACCCAGCGGATCACGGACACGGTCGCCAACGCGGCTAGGCGTACCAGCTCGGCGGTGGCCTCGACCGCCCGCACATCCGGCCCCGCCGGTGCGGAGCGGGACGCGGTCAGTGGCTCGTCTCGCCGGGCCCGGCTGAGCCTGAGCCGCATCGACCCGTGGTCGGTCATGAAGATGGCCTTCCTGCTCTCGATCGCGCTCAGCGTCGTGGTGATCGTCGCCGTCTTCGTGATCTGGTCGGTGCTCGGTGCCGCCGGTGTGTGGGACTCGATCAACCAGGCGGTCCAGGACGTCGTCGGTGACTCCAGCGCAGGCTGGAACGTGCAGGACTACCTCGGCCTCCCCCGCATCATGGGCTTCACCATGGTCGTCTCGGTCGTCAACATCGTCCTGATGACCGCAGTCGCCACCCTCGCCGCGTTCCTCTACAACATGGCCGCCGCGCTCTTGGGCGGCGTCGAAGTAGAGCTCACCGAGAACTGAGCCCCACTCGAACCCGCAACCTGGGGAGGGTTGTCCGAACACCGTTCGGATGACCCTCCCCAGGTTCATTCGTTCAAGGGGCAGGTTTGGCCGCAGCTCTTCATCGTTCCTCGCCAGCCGTTTCTGGTGAGGATCCGTCCCACGCGGGCTGCTGTCTGACACGGGGTGTCGAACACCTGGTGAAACCGCAGTCGCGCGGTCACCGTCCCGAGCTCGGCGAGATCGTCCAACGAACGGTCGGTGTCACGGGCCTGGTCGCGCCAGGATTCGTGGCCGAGCGCACCATCGAGCTCGACCACCAGCGCGTACCCCTCGTACTCGACGTCGCGAAACTGGTTGCCCGAAGCACCGGTCCGTGGGGACTGGCGGCGTCCCGAAGGGAGACCGTGCGCCCGCTCGACCTTGGTGAGGTAGCCGTGCTCTAGCACCGAATGGGTGCCGGTCGCGAGGTCGTCCACCAACCCCTGGATGAGCTTGCGACGACGTAGGGAGTGGGCGCGATCCAGCGCCGCCTGGAGCGTGGCCGCCGTGACATAGGTCCGGCTCGCCACCTCGGCAACCCGCGCGATCGCGTCGATCTCGGACTGGGCCTCGTTCGCCATCGCGAGGGCGTTGTCCTCGACCTTGAGGCGTGGCGGCGTGCCTCCGTACGCCTTGCGCTCGAGGTCGCGCATCCGGTGGACGACGATGCCGGGCTGGGGCATCACCTTGCGAGAGTGGTCGATGGCGACGTGGATCGGTCGACCGTCGTCGCGTCCCCGAGGTGCTTCGAGGCTGTCGCGGCACAGCAAGGCTGGAGCAGCGTAGAGCACCGCGGCCCACGCCCGCTGCTCCCAGGTGAGCGGCCCGGTGTGGCTGACGTAGACGCGCGGGTGCACCCGGCGGAGCTCGTTGCGGCGTACGGCCCTCTCGATGTCGATCCGGCTGAGCCCGCCGGCGGTGAGCTGGGCATAACTCGCGACACCGTCCTGCATCCGTCGCTGAGCATCCAGCATCCGGGCCGCATCCTCGCGCGCGAAGGTCGCCTGCAGATCCTCCGAGTCGGACATGTTGGCTCCCCAGGGTCGATGGGGTCTCATCGTTTTGGTGCCCTGGGCAGCGGCCGGGTAATGTTTCTCTCGCCTGCTGGTAGGGGCTTCCACCCTCCAGTTGGCGCCTGCGCTTATAGCTCAGACGGTTAGAGCACCACACTGATAATGTGGGGGTCGGAGGTTCAAGTCCTCCTAAGCGCACAGCAGTTTCACCAGGTCAGAGGCTCCTTCGGGGGCCTCTTCCTCGTTTCAGGGCTCGTCGGATGCCCGCGGGGTCCCCTCGAGTACGCCGACCCGTCGGAGGCTCGTTAACTAGACCGCGGCCCCGAGTCGGTACCCGAGACCACGGCACCAACGGCACACTTTCGTGGTGTCGCTCTCCACGTAGGAGGAGTCACCCTGACTGTTCCGTTGGTGCCGAACACGGTAACCAGTCACGCGCCACGAATGCACGCTACTGCGTCCACTCCGCGATATCGGGACGATCCCGGCTCCAGGAAATCGGCCGATTTCGAGGGGGCTTCTTGGTTTTAGAGCCGGCTGGACGCGTCGTGGTCGTGGGTGGGGACGACCCGCATCAGGCGGCGAGCCAGGTGCAGGCGGTGGAGGGTGGCGAAGGCGGCGTCTCGGTCCTCGTCGACGAGGTCTCCGGGGAAGGCCGGCTTCTGCCTGATCAGATCGACCTGGTCGTAGTGCCAGGCGGCGTCGCCGGCGATCAGGACCCAGCCCGACGGGGTTCGGGCGAGGACGCCGATGCTGCCCGGCGTATGGCCGGCGAGCTCGACGAGCAGGACGGAGCTGTCGCCGAACATGTCGTGGGAGGCGGTGAAGGTCGCGACGGGCGGGCCGTCGAGGTCGTACGTCTCCACGGGTCGGCCATCGGTCAGGGCCGGGCGCACGCCGCCGACAGGAGGCTGACCGGGGCCGAGGATCCAGTCGCGCTCGGTGGTCCGAAGGCGTACCGGCAGGCCGGGGAGGTCCAGGAGGCCGCAGACGTGGTCCCAATGTGCATGTGTCGGGAGGGCGAAGTCGGGCTTGACCAGCGCCGTCTGCAGCGAGTCGACGGTGGCAATGGTGTCTGCCGGCGGTGTGACCAGGCGTCGCAGCATGGCCGGGAGCTCGCTCAGGGCGCGTTCGGGGGCGTCGCGGCAGTAGGACGGATCGACGACGAACGTCGCCTCGGGATGAGTGATCACGAAGCAGGTCATCGCGTTGCGTACGCGCCGGCGGAGGCCCGCGCCTTCGATGAGGCCACCGGCGGGCAGCGAACGCGGGACCTGAGGCATCGTGCTGACCGTCACTGTTCGGTCACCCGGGGGCAGGCCGGCGTCGGTGATCGAGGAGAGAAGTCGTTCGTCCGGGCGGCGCGGACGCAGCATGCCACGCCCGAATCCGGTCAGGGCGCCGATCAGCTCTCGAGCTGTCGGCGTGGCAGGGGAAGAAGCGGGGTCGCTCGTCACACGAAGAACCTAGCGACCATGGCACGGTACGCCATCCGACCGCGGTAGGAACCGCATGCGAATATCACCATCATGACGAAGATCGACCTTCCGTTCGACCTCGACTCCATCCCGGGACGTACTCGCCGGTGGGTCAGGGGCGGGATGAAGCGCACCGAGAGGTGGGGGCAGCGGCTGGGTGGTCGCGTCGGCCCGCTCATCCCCAACACGCTCGCCACGGGCGGCACCGACGACTGGACGCCGCAGGGGCTGGGCTACGGCCCGGACACCAACATGCTGGCCCAGAGCTACTACTCCCACGACAAGGGTTCGGCGCTGGTGCTGGTCGACCTGAAGAGCGGGAAGACCGCCGCCGAGGTGCTGCTCGTGGGTCACAACGGCAAGGCCGGTCCCGGTCACGCAGGCGGAGTCGCGATCGACGGTGACGACGTCTGGGTCTCCAAGGGTGCGGGCGGCGGCACCGGCCGGCTCTACCGCTACTCGCTCTCGGCCATCCGGGATGCGGCGAAGGGCGCCGAGGTCGAGCCGATCGAGGCGCCGGCGAAGGTGGCGGCCGGCTCCTACTGCCGGATCCGTGGGAACCGTATCTATGTGGGCGGCTTCGGAAACCAGACGCTGTTCGCCTACGAGAAGGGCGCGAACGGTGAGTGGGACTTCTCCGAGCCCGTCCTCTCGACCACCACCCCGCCCAAGGTCCAGGGCATCGTCGTGCGCCGTGACGAGTACGTCTTCTCCTCCTCGTTCGGCCGGCACCGGCCGAGCACGATCTTCATCTGCGAGCAGAAGCCCGAAGGCAGCGTGGGTGCGGTGCGGCGCAAGTTCAGGTTCCCCAACATGGCCGAGGCGATCGTCGAGGTCTCGGGCGAGCTCATCACCACCTACGAGTCCGGCGCCTCCCCCTACAGCCGGCCCTCGGCGTACGGGTTCGGCATCCTGACCGGCCGGATGTGGGCGAGCACCCACATGACCTGCACCCCGATCGCCTCCCTGGGCCTCGCCCCCGATCCCGAGGCCGGTTGATTTCGTACGCTTCATGGCGGGCCGGTACGCTTTCCTGGTCTAACGGGCAGCGATGCCCACCACGACTCGCAGGAGAAGACATGAAGAAGATCGTCCTCGTACTGCTGGCCGCGGCTGGCATCGTCCTCGCCAAGAAGAAGCTCGACCAGTCCAACCCTGAGAAGGGTCACTGGGCCGCGGCGACCGACAAGGTGAACTGACCGACGGACACCCGTCCGGGGCATTGGCGCAATTGGTAGCGCACCTGCTTTGCAAGCAGGGGGTTAGGGGTTCGAGTCCCCTATGCTCCACCAGGATTCGAGGCCGCTGAGTGAGCATCCGTCTCAGCAGCGAGGTCTACACCGAGACCTCACCGACTCACCAGGTCAACGAAGACTTCGTGCTCGCTGGGCAGGACTTTGTCATCGTGCTCGACGGTGCGACACCGGTCCCCGGGCTCGAGAACGGATGCATCCATGACGTGCCGTGGCTGGTGCGTTATCTCGGCCTCCATCTGGCCGAGGGACTCATCGCTCCTGGCGACGCCAGCCTGGTGAGCATCCTCGAGGGTGCGATCCGTCGAGTCTGCGAGGCTCATGCCGGCACCTGCGATCTCGACGACCCGAACAGTCCGTCCTCGACGGTCGCGCTCCTCCGCCTCCGCGGTGAGCGCGCGGACTACCTGGTCCTGGCGGACTCGTCGGTCGTGTTCCGGATGACCGACGGCAGCATCCTCCCGATCACGGACGACCGGCTCGACCACCTCGACGACTACTCGGTTGCCGGGTTCGGCGCAGTTCGCAACACCGCCGAGGGGTTCTGGGTCGCCAGCACCAAGCCGGAGGCCGCGCGGCAGGCTGTCACCGGCAGCGTCGACCTCGGCTCGCACCCGGTCCATTCCGTCGCTGTGCTGACCGACGGTGCCGCGACGCTCGTCGAGAGGCATGGCCGGACGTGGGCGGAGCTCTTCGCCATCCTCGACCTCGGTCCGGAGGCACTGGTGCGGCGTACGCGGGAAGCCGACGAGGCCGCCACGGCCGAGTTTCGGGGCAAGCGGCACGACGATGCGACCGCCGTGCTGTGCCACCTCGGCGACGGCGACATCCCCTGACGCCTGCGTCGGGCTACGAAAGCAGGGCGGCGTACGTCGGTCGCAGCTCGTCGGTGCGGTCCTTGACGTGCTGGACGACGCGGGCGGAGGCCTCCTCGTTCATGGGCGACGGGCCCTTGTCGAGGAGGTCGGCGAGCTCGTCCAGGCAGACATGCCAGCCGACGGCGGTGTCCGTGTTGCCGGTGGGTCCGGCGAGCCAGGTGGTGAAGGTGAGGCGGGTGCCGTCGTCGGTGGGCTCGAGGTCGAAGCGGAGCAGGTCGGTCAGGTCCTCGCGACCGTCCATCCCCCAGGTGAACTCGAAGGTCCGAGGCGGGTCCCAGACCCGCAGCTCCCCTTCCGAGACGTAGTTGCCCGGGTCGACGCCCATCTCCTCGATCGCCTCGGTGGTGCTCGCCAGCTCCAGGCCCTCGGGCCAGAAGGGGAGGCTCAGGCGCGCCCCGGCAGTACGCTCGCCGACGATGTCGGTCGGGAACCAGTGCCGCAGGCCGTCGGTCTCGGTCAGGGCCCGCCACACCTTCTCGGGTGAGTGGCGGAGCACGCGTACGTAGCGAAGACCCCTCCGCTCGCTGTCGAGGAGCACCTCGCCCATGGGTCCGGTCGTCGTGGTCATCTTTCAGTCCTCCTTGTGGTCAGGGTCGTCGAGCTGGTCCAGGTGACGCTCGAGCGCATCGAGACGATCCGCCCACATCCGGCGGTACGGCGCCAACCACTCCTCCAGCTCCCGGAGCCGTTCGGGACGCAGTCGGTAGTGGCGGCGCGGTCCGTCGATGCGTACATGAACCAGATCCGCCTCACCCAGCGTCCGCAGGTGCTTGGACACGTTCGGCTGGGCGAGCCCGAGAGTCTCCACCAGCTCACCCACCGCCATCTCGCGCTGACAGAGCAGGTCGAGGATCTGCCGACGGGTCGGGTCGGCGATCACGCTGAATACGTCTCGGGTGGGCACGCCGTCAAATATGCCTCACAAGGAATATGCCTGTCAAGGCATGTTAGAACAGCAGATCGTTGACCACCAGGCCGACTGTCGCAACGGCGGCGAGGGCCGCGAGCACCCAGAGAACGGTCGACCCCTGTCCGGACAGCAGAGCGCGCCGGGGCGGCTGGGTGAGGGGATCCGGAGGTGAGATCCGGCGTTCCTGCTCGTCGCCCATCCAGTCGATGTCGTCGCGCTCGTCTCCGTCGGGAGCGCCGCCCGGGTAGGCGGATCCGGGCGTCACGGCCGGCCGCGAAGAAGGGCGGAGCCAAGGCTCCGGGAGGCCTCGAGCAGCCGCAAGTGCCTTCCGTTCCGTCAGGGCAAGCAGCTGCGCGGTATCGGCGGCGAGCGCCGCGTCCAGGTGAACACGCGCCGGATGTCCCTCGGGAAGGTCTTTGAGGAGCTGGATGTATCGCTCGATCCGGCTGAGGAGACGGGCTCGGCGACTGCCGTTCTTGAATATCCAGGCGAGGCACGCGAGTGCCACCGCGAAGAGTCCCGAGATGACCGCTGCGCCCATGGGTCGGAGCGTAGTGGGCGGGAGTGCATCCCGCTATCCGACTGCGATCGCGATCAGCGCGACCGCGGGCAGGACGGCGGACGCGATGGTGCCCCTGACGCTGCCGCCGCGTGGGAGCCAGTACCCGAGGGCGTCAGCGATCCCCATGAACAACGACGCGAGCAGCATGTAGATGGAGGTCACGACCACGACGGTGACACCGGTGGACTCGTCCCCGAAGTTCACCATCCAGAGACCGGCGAGCGTGCCGACGCCGGCGAGGGCGTTGCGGGCGCCGATGCAGAACGACCACAGGTGGACGTTGCGGATGCCGTTCGGCTCGATCCCGAGGAACCGCTGGACCTCGGGGCGGTGGATGAAGAATGCCTCGACGGGGAAGACGGCGATGAGGATCAGGGCGGAGATGCCGGCACTGAGCTGCGCGACTGCGTTCATGGGACCTGCTCGGGACGGGCCTCGGCGGGCGAGGCTGTGGAGAATCGTGGAAGCAACACGCGTCCGGCGGAGCCCCGTGAACAGACGGCTGTGTCTGGACACCGGAGAGCGATATAGTCAGTCTTACTGACTATATTGATCAGGGTGCCGCACAGTGTCAAGGGGTTCGATGGACGTCGCAACGCTCATGCTCATCGCCTACCGGGCGATGGATGAACGGGTCATCTCCGCGATGCGGGATGCCGGCTACGACATCACCGTCGCGCAGGCCCGGCTCGCCCAGCGGATCGCCGAGGACGGCTCGCGCCTGGTCGACCTGGCCGAGCAGGCCCAGGTCACCAAGCAGACCGCGAGCGTGCTGGTCGCGGCGTTGGAGAGCAAGGGGCTGGTCGAACGGGTCCCGGACCCGGTCGACGGCCGGGCGCGTCTGATCAGGTTCACGGCCGCCGGGCAGGACGCCGCTGACCGCGCTCGTGAGGTGGTGATGAGCGTCGAGCAGGAGTGGAACGACCACCTCGGTCCCCGCCTGGCGCCAGCCCTGCGGGAGGCTCTCACCTCGCTGCGCGAGCTCGTCGATCCGTACCAGTGACGTCCAGAACCCGCGCCAGACGGGCAAATTCGGGTAACTGGCGGACCGCAATGGGGATACATTCCCTAAACAGGTTCACGGCGATTACGCAAGGGGCCTAATACCTATCGTCTCGATATTTGGACCTATCACTCGTTTGAATTCCGTACGGCGGAACAAAGTGGTCTCGAACTTAGGAAACCCTTTGGTGCGGGCGCCAGAAAACGCTTCTGACTAACCCCTCCACCGCAAAGTCCGAGAGGTCAATGTCGTGGGCGCAGAGTCCGTAGTCACCCGGGTCGAGATGACCCCCGCAGAGTCCCAGGCCGCAGCCGAGCTGTCGGAGTCGTTGCTCGCCCGGTTCGAGAGCCCGGTCTCCTCGGAGTTCCTCGAGACCGCGCCGTTCCTCGGCGGTGAGCTTCCCGACAGCGTCGCCAAGGCGATCCGCGCCTTCCGTTACGGCGATGCGACCGACGCCCTGGTGATCAGTGGGCTCCCGGTGACCGCCGGCCCGACCCCGCCGCACTGGAACCACCCCGACGCCCAGGCGCCGCACATGGCCGACTTCTGGCTCGCGCTGATCATGGCCCAGCTCGGCGACGCCGTCTCCTGGTCCTCGCTGCAGGGTGGCCAGCTGGTCAACAACATCCTGCCGATCCAGAAGCAGGAGAGCCTGCAGACCGGGCACAGCAGCGACGTCGTGCTCGACCTGCACATCGAGGACGCGTTCAGCAACCTTCGCTGCGACCACCTCGGGCTGATCTCGCTGCGCAACGAGGACATGATCCCGACCACCGCGGTCGGCATCAGCTCGATCGACGTGACCGGCCCTGAGTACGCTCCACTGTTCGAGCCGCGATACGTCATCCACCCCGACGACGAGCACCTCCGCAACCTCCGCGAGGCCGGCGTCAACGAGGCCGAGCTACTCGCCGCGCCGACCGCGGTGCTCTCCGGCTCCCCCCAGGCTCCCGACGTCCGGCTCGACCCGCCCTACATGGCGGCTCTGCCGGGTGACGTCGAGGCCGACCGAGCGCTCCAGCTGCTCATCATGGAGCTCTCCGCGAACGTCGAGGTCGTCGCGCTGGCCCCCGGCGAGATCCTCATCGTCGACAACCACCGTGCTCTGCACGGCCGAAAGCCCTTCACGGCTCGCTACGACGGCACCGACCGTTGGCTCCGCCGCCTCACGACCGTCAAGGACCTGCGCCGCAGTCGGGTCGCTCGGTCCGAGGCCTCCTCGCGGATCATCGACCCGGTGCTCGAGCCTCTTCCCGCATCCCTTGAGCTCACAGGCGCTGGTCGCTGACGCTCGGGATCAAGGAGGCCGCAGGCGCGTTCCGCCTGCGGCCTCCATCTATTTCGTGACACCTACCGTGACGGGGATCGGGAATACTCGTTGGGGTGAACGTGAGGCGATGGGGCATGTGCGTGCTGGCCGCTGGGCTGGCCCTTGCGCTGGTCGGCTGCGGGGACGACAGCAAGCCGAAGAAGCCGGAAGCGGCGCCGTCGGAGGACACCTACCCCGTGTACGCCGCGACCATGGGCCCGGTCGAAGCAGCCATGACGTTCGTGCCGGAGCGCGCCAAGACGCTGGCGGTGACCGACTACGACGAGGTGAAGTCCCTCTTCGGGCTCGACGACGTCACCAGCCGGTCGAGTCCCTCGGACCAGAGCGACCTGTGGAACCGGGCCGACAAGGAGGCCGCCCAAGTCAGCGGCGGTCTGCTGCGCGGGGTCGACCAGCGTCTGCGCGACACCTATGAGTGGGGCGCCGCCGATGTCGTCTGGGAGGCCAGGTTCACCGGCGGCGGTCAGGACGGGTACGTCATCAAGGTCGCCGACCGGGTCAAGCCGGGCCCGGCGATCAAGGCGGGCGTCGGCCCGCTGAAGGGCGCCAAGTTCGACCCGGAGACCCACCTGATCACCAAGAACACCGCAAGCCCGGACGTGGAGAACTGGGCCGCTCAGGAGGTGATGGTCGCCGTCGCCGGAGGCCCTGCCACCTCGACGTACGTCGTCAAGGGCTGCGCCGAGGGTGGGCCGAAGGAGAAGACCCGGCTGGCACCGGTCGAGGCCTACTCGGTCGAGTTCGGAGGCGGGTTGGCCACCCTGCGTCTCGGCGAGGACCGGGACGACCTGTTCGTCCGGCTGAAGCTGGGCGATCAGGTCGCGGCGTACGAGAAGGTCTTCACCAACGGTGTCGCCGATCCGGCCACGGGGCGGATCGGGTTCCGGGTGACGAACCCGGTGACCGCGGCCACCCTGGTCACCAGCGAACCCGTCCCGTTCGCGGTCTGCGACTGAGGGGCCGTACTCTGGGAGTGCTATGGCCGCCCAGACCAGTCCCCCGCGCAGTGCATATCCACTTGGGATCTTCTCCCCGAGGTTGTGGGGTGCACACGCGCTGGTGGTGATCTTCGTGACCGGCGCGGCGCTGCTCGGGGTGTGGCAGTACCAGTCGAGCCAGCAGGACAAGCAGGACCAGGTCGCGGAGCTGGTGCACGCGAAGCCGAAGGCGTTCACCGACCTGATCGGACCCAACGACGCCTTCCCGTGGGAGCAGATCGGCCGCCCCGTGACCGTCTCCGGGATCTGGATGCCCGAGGAGACCATCTTCATCGACGGGATGGAGCGAGGCTCTCAGGTCGGCTTCTGGGCCGTCACACCGGTGCTCGTCGAGGACACTGAGTCGGCCGTCTACGTCGTGCGCGGCTGGACCCCTGAGGTCGGTAGCGCACCGCCCGCGCCGCGCGGCCACGTCACCGTCACCGGCTGGCTGCAGCCCAGCGACTGGACCGACGTCGCCGACGACCGCAAGTCCGACAACGTCTTCCCGCAGCTGGACGTCTCCGACCTGATCTCGCGCACCAGCTACGACCTCTACAGCGCCTACATGGTGCGATCGCCGGTCGAGGAGAGCTGGCCGGCCAGCTCGATGCCGGTCAACGACGGCGCCACCGACGTCGCCGACGTGCCTGCCCCGCAGCTGCCCGAGCCGGAGGCCACGACGGGGCTGCGCAACCTCCTCTACGCGATCGAGTGGTGGCTGTTCGGGATCTTCGGGGTCTACGTGTGGTGGCGCTACGTACGCGACACCCTCCGCCCTCGAGCTGACGACGAGGACGACGACACGGACGAAGAAGACCCTGAGAAAACCACTCAGGATCTGCGCGTACGCTCAGACGCGTGAACAAGCTGTTCGGCACCTACAAGGTGCTTGCGTACATCGTGGGTGTGCTGCTGCTCGTCGGCACGATCTCCTCGCTGTTCAAGTATCTGCTCCCCGAGGGCACCGCCCTGCAGTCCTTCGGCGAGGCGATGACGCCGCTGTGGGTCGCGCACGGCTGGATCTTCATCATCTACGTGATCGTCGCGTTCCTGCTGACGCAGAAGGCCCGCTGGACGATCCCCGAGTTCCTGCTGATGATGATCGCCGGCCTGATCCCCGGTCTGATCTTCTGGGTCGAGCGCCGCGTCGCCGACCGGATCGCTCCGAAGCTCGCTGACGCGGCCTCCTGACCTCGGGCCCGCGACCGACCCTGTGGGAGGATCGAGGAGTTACATCCCGTACCAATCCCAATGTCGGAAGGGCAGGTCATGGCTGACCAGAAGGCCATCCTCCACACCAATCACGGTGACATCACGATCACCTTGTTCCCCAACCACGCTCCGGAGACGGTCGCCAACTTCGTCGGCCTCGCCACGGGGACCAAGGAGTACACGGACGACGCCGGCCGCTCCGGTGTCCCCTACTACGACGGTCTCGGCTTCCACCGTGTCATCCCCGGATTCATGATCCAGGGCGGTTGCCCCCTGGGCACCGGTACGGGCGGCCCGGGCTACACCTTCAAGGACGAGCCGCATCCCGAGCTCACCTTCGACAAGCCCTACCTGCTCGCGATGGCCAACGCCGGCCCCGGCACCAACGGCTCGCAGTTCTTCATCACCACCGGCCAGGCGCCGTGGCTGAACTTCAAGCACACCATCTTCGGTGAGGTCGCCGACGAGGAGTCGAAGAAGGCCGTCGACTCGATCTCCGGCACCAAGACGGGTGCGATGGACCGCCCGGTCGAGCCGGTCGTCATCGAGACGGTCGAGATCGTCTAGTTGTCCGACTCGACCCCGGTCGGGGTGCCGGTCTGCTACCGCCACCCCGACCGTGAGACGCATATTCGCTGTCAGCGCTGCAGCCGGCCTATCTGCCCTGACTGCATGACGGGCGCATCGGTCGGCTTCCAGTGCCCCGAGTGCGTGCGTGAGGGCCACAAGTCCGTACGCCAGCCCAAGCGCTTCACCGGCGCGCGGGTCGGGTTCCGGGCACTCCCGGTGACCTTCTCGCTCATCGGCGTCAACGTCCTGGTCTGGCTGAGCATCATCCTCACCGGCGGATCCGGGTCGAGGATCGCCGACTTCCTCGCGATCCGGTTACAGGGCTACTGCCTCACGCCTGACGGTGGCTTCGCGGTGCCGAGCGAGGTCTGCCGGGCGAGTGGCGGCACCTGGATGCCGGGAGTCGACGACGGCGCGTTCTGGCAGCTGCTGACCTCGACGTTCACCCACGTCTCGATCATCCACCTGGCCGTGAACATGCTGTCGCTCTACATGCTCGGCTCGTTCCTGGAGCCGATCGTGGGCCGGCTGCGGCTCCTGGTCTTCTACCTGATCTCCGGCCTGGCGGGCTCCGCCCTGGTGGTCTGGGCGTCGGTACCGGCCAGCTCGACCGTCGGCGCCTCCGGTGCCATCTTCGGCCTGCTGGGTGTCCTGGTGGTGCTCTTCGTCAGGGCCGGGCAGTCGCTCTCCCCGCTGCTGCCGGTGCTCCTGATCAACGCAGGCATCACCTTCTTCGGCAACGGCATCTCCTGGCAGGGGCACCTCGGTGGCTTCATCGGCGGTCTCGTCGTCGCGGGCATCTTCACCTCGCTCCGGGCCGACCGGAAGGCACCGTTGCAATGGGCTGCCCTGGGTGCCTTCACGTTGGCGTTGCTTGCCCTGATCGGCGTACGGATCCTGCTGTTCTGACGCCTTCGCCGTAGGTGTTTTCGGGGCGTTTTCACCGCGTGCACAAATCCACAGGTGTGGATGGCCCTGTGGAGAACTACATCCGTGTAACGCAAAGCGGCGCAAACCAAAGGTTTGCGCCGCTTTTGTCGTCTAACGACAGGGTCACTCCCACTTCGTGGCGAAGGTGAAGCCCACCGCCATGAAGCCGATGCCGACCAGGAGGTTCTTCTGACCGAGGTCGTTGAAGACCCAGATCTTGTCCAGGTGGTCGTTGGCGAAGACGTAGAAGACGCAGATCCAGATCAGGCCGATGACGAAGCAGCCGAGCATGCCGACCACGACGCCGCGGCCGCGGCCCAGCGGGGTCTTCGGGTGAGCGGCGACGGCCAGGCCCAGGAAGAGCAGGACGAAGCCGATCAGGTAGTTCCACCCCTCGAGCTTCTGCACGGGCTTCGGCCCGGTGAAGTCGCCACCGACCTCGTTGGGGCGGACCCCGATGTAGTAGTAGGCGATCCAGCCGATGCCGAGGGCGATCAGCAGCAGGGCGACCCCGAAGCGCGGAGTGAAGATCGTCTCCTTGGGAAGGTCGAGATCACTCTTCTTCGAGAGCTTGAGCTTGGCCACGGGTGATGCTCCTCAGACAAATGTGATTGCTGCGCATACCCTAATGGTCGTGAGCTCCGGAACCCAGGCTAACCCCACCTCTAAACCAAAGCGCTGGTCCCGTGTGACCTCTTGGAGGCTTGGTACGCCCATCGTGGTGCTGCTCTGTGGCGGCCTGCTCGCGGTGAGTTTCGTGAATGCCGACGGCACCGATCTGCGTCCGGGCCGCTACGACGACCTCGCCACGCTCGTCGACGGCGAGCGGATCCGCTACAACCGCCTCGAGGCCCAGCTGACCGACCTGCAGAGCGAGGTGGACCAGCTCACCAGCGGCGTCACCGACAAGGACGTCAAGAAGCTGCAGAACCAGTCAGCGCGGCTCTCCGATCCGGCCGGCACCTCCGACCACAGCGGCGCCGGGATGCAGATCGTCCTCGGCGACGCGCCCTCAGAGGTCCAGGAGAGCTACACGGGTGACGACCCCAACTCGCTCGTCGTGCACCAGCAGGACATCCAGGCCGTCGTCAACGCGCTCTGGGCCGGTGGCGCCGAGGCGGTCACCATCGCGGGCAAGCGGATCATCACCACCACCGGCATCAAGTGCTCCGGCAGCACGGTGCAGCTCGACGGTGTCCCCTACCCCCAGCCGTACGTCATCGAGGCGGTCGGGGACCCCGACCGCCTGCAGGCCGCGATCGACCGCGACAACCACGTGCAGAACTACCGGGCCGACGCCCTCGACCCCAACGTCCAGATCGGCTGGTCCCTCCAGCCGCTGACGTATCTCACGGCTCCGGCCTACGACGGTCTGCTCGACGTGAAATACGCGAAGCCCCTGCCTCAGGAGGACTGAGCCAGGGGCTTCGGCGAGCGTCAGGGCTACGGCGCCGCCGGGGTGCTCGGCGGGAGCGCCGGGTCACACGTCGGCGGGTCGCCCGGCTCGGCGGTCTGGGTGGCCGAGGCCGATGGGTTGGCCGGGTCCGTCCCAGGCACGAGGGTCTGACAGCTCGGCAGGGCCTCCTCCTTCGTCGAGACGAAGATGATCACCTGGCCGTCCTGCGCGAGTGGCGTGCCCTTGGCCGGTGTCTGCTCGACGACGGTGCCCTTGGGCTCCTCGGTGTTGGGCTCGTCCTTGCGTACGGGCGTGAAGCCGGCGTTGCGGAGGATCTCCTCGGCCTGCTCGGCCGTCTTGCCGACGACGTTGGGGACCTTTGTCGGGCCCTTGGAGACGGTGAGGGTCACGACGGTCGACTTGCCGGTGGTGACGCTCTCTCCGTCGACCGGGTCGGACTCGACCACGATGCCCTTGTCCTGGTCGGACTCGACCGTCTCGATCTTCACCGTGAAGTTGTAGGGATCGCCCTCGAGCAGCTCCTTGGCCGTCTTCTGCGGCGATCCGACGACGTTGGGCATCTCCCGGTTGGGTGGACCGGTGGAGACCGTCAGGGTGACGGTGCTGCCCTCCTCGACGTCCTGGCCGGCGGGTGGGTCCTGGGAGATCACGACGCCGACCGCGACCGTGTCGCTCGCCTCCCGCTTGACCTCACCCTTCAGCTTGGCCGTGCTCAGCTCGGCCCTCGCCCTCTCCTCGGTCAGGCCGGTCACGTCGGGCGCTGGTGTGGACTGCGGGCCGAGGGCCGCAGGCAGGAAGTAGGCGCCCAACCCGATGAGGCCGACGATGACCAAGCCGAGCAGGATGAGGACCCACGGGCGCGGGCCCTCGGGGCGGTCGTCCTGGGGCGGGTAGTAGCCACCGTTGGTGGGGTCGCCCCCATAGGGGCCGACGGCGCGGTTCTGGGCGACCTGGGTCTGGTCCATGCTCGGCGGCACGGTCGCGTGGACCGGACGCCCGGCGAGGTAGCGCTCGATGTCGGTGCGCATCGCCTGCGCGGACTGGTAGCGGTCCTCGACGCGCTTGGCCAGCGACTTCATCACGATCGCGTCGAGCTCACGGGTCAGCGTCGGGTCGTGGGCCGAGGGAGGCTGGGCCTGCTCGCGTACGTGCTGGTAGGCCACCGAGACCGGCGAGTCGCCGACGAACGGCGGACGGCCGGTGAGCAGCTCGTAGAGGAGGCAGCCGGCCGAGTAGACGTCGGAGCGGGCGTCGACCTGCTCACCACGGGCCTGCTCGGGGCTCAGGTATTGCGCGGTGCCGACCACGGCCGCGGTCTGGGTCATCGTGGACTGGGCGTCGTTGAGCGCCCGAGCGATGCCGAAGTCCATCACCTTCACGTCACCGGCTGGCGTCAGCATGACGTTGCCCGGCTTGATGTCGCGGTGGATGATCCCGTTGCGATGGCTGTAGTCGAGAGCGTTGAGTACGTCGGAGCTGATCTCCAGCGCCCGCTCAGGCAGGATCTTGCGACCCTCACGGAGCACGTCACGCAGCGTGCGACCGGCGACGTACTCCATCACGATGTAGGGCTGGGCGACGCCGTCGTCGGACTTCTCCTCGCCGGTGTCGTAGACCGACACGATCGAGGGGTGGTTGAGCTTCGCCGAGGACTGCGCCTCGCGCCGGAAACGCGCCTGGAAGGTCGCGTCGCTGGCGAGATCGACCCGCAGGCGCTTGATCGCGACCACCCGGCCGAGCCGGTGGTCGGTGCCCTTGCGGACCTCCGCCATGCCGCCGCGGCCGAGCAGCTCGCCGACCTCGTAGCGACCGGCCAGGAGAGCTCCCTCAGCCATTGCCGCCCCCGTTGCCGTTGCCGTTGCCAGTCTCGTCGCCTGGGAGCTCCGGGATGCCCCAGTCGGAGGATTCTCCGTCGGTCGGCTCCTCCTCGTCGCTCTCTTCCTCGTCGGGCTCCTCCTCGGCGGGAGGCTGCTCGACCACGGGGCGCTCGCCGTAGTAGCGGATGGTGATCGGGTCGCCCTCGTAGAGGTTGCGGGTCGGGTCGAGGCCGGCGACCGTGTCGGGCTCGTAGCTGCCGTCGTTGTCCTGGACCGCCACCTTGACCTTCAGACCAAGGTCGTCCAGCTCGGAGCGCACCTCATCGACGTTGCGGCCGACGTAGTCGTCCTCGTTGATCTCGACGGGCTTGGGCTCCTCCTCGGGCTCCTCCGACGGAGTGGGAGTCGGGGACGCTGAAGGTGTGGTCGACGTGTCGTTGGCCGGAGGAGTCTTCGGATCCGCCGCGAGGGTCGAGATGATCCAGATGATCGCGACGATGACCGCCACGAGCATCAGGATGACGATGATGTTGAACGGCTTCTTGTACCAGGGCCTCTGGTCGTCGTCCTCGTCGTAACGGTCGTAAGGGTCCTGGTAGCGAGGCGGCGGCGGACCCTCGGGACCGCCCGCGGCGCCCTGCATGCCAACGTAGTTCTGAGTGGGCGAGGGAACCGGGTCCATGACCGAGGTCGCGGTCGCGTCGCCGGCTGCCGCGGCGACGACGGTGGTGGCATCGGCGTCCGGGTCGGCGGCGCCGTGACCGATAATCGCGGAGGTGAACGCGGCGGCGTCGGCGTAGCGGAGGGACGGGTCCTTCTGCAGGCTCCGCATCACGATCGCAGCCAGATCTGCCGGGACGTGGTCGGGCAGCGGCGGGACCGGGTCGTGGAGGTGGGCGATCGCGGTCGCGACCGGAGTCTCCTTCTGGAACGGCCGGTAGCCGGCCAAGCACTCGAAGGCGACGACGCCGAGGGAGTAGACGTCGGAGGCGGGCGTGGCCTTCTCGCCACGCGCCTGCTCGGGGCTGAGGTACTGAGGCGTGCCCATCACCTGGCCGGTGCCGGTGATGCCGGTCGACGCCTGCGCTCGGGCGATGCCGAAGTCGGTCACCTTCACCTTGCGCTGCGGGGTGACCAGGAGGTTGGCGGGCTTCACATCGCGGTGGACGATGCCGGCCCGGTGAGCGGCGGCCAGTGCGTCGCCGGCCTGACCGAGGAGGTCGCGTACGACCTCGGGGGCCAGGGGCCGCCCGTCACGGATGAGCTCCGAGAGCGGCTTGTGGTCGACGAGCTCCATCACCAGGAACGGCCGCATCAGGCCGGAGGCGGTCGGCATCTCGCCGACGTCGTAGACGGCCACCACGTTGGGGTGATGGAGCGCCGCGGCATGCTTCGCCTCGGACTCGAAACGGGACCGGCCGATCGGGTCCTCGGCGTGCTCGGGCTTGAGGAGCTTGATCGCGACCTCGCGGTTGAGGGTCGTGTCAGTCGCTCGCCACACCTCGCCCATCCCGCCGGTGCCGATGAGCTCGTGGAATACGTAACGACTCATGAGATCGCTGCCTCCATCATGGCCTTCGCGATAGGTCCGCCCAGCCGTCCGCCGGCGATCTCGCTGCGTTCGGTGCCGCTCTTCTGGACCATCACGGCGACCGCGATGGACGGGTTCTCCGCCGGGGCGAACGAGGTGAACCAGGCGTACGGCGGCTTGTCCGGCGTGGTCTGTGCGGTGCCGGTCTTGCCGGCGACGCTCACGCCGTCGATCGCGGCCGCCTCGGCGGTGCCGTTGTCGACGGTGCTGACCATCATCTGGGTCAGGATCTCGGCGGTGTCCTGCGAGACCGCAGGCTGGTTGTCGATCGCGGTCGGGTTGCCCTGGTCGATGACGTCGAGGGAAGAGGAGGTGACCCGGTCGACGAGGTAGGGCTTCATGACCTCGCCCCCGTTGGCGATGCCCGCAGAGACCATCGCCATCTGCAGCGGGGTCGCGATCACGCTCTGCTGACCGATCGCGGCACGGGCCTGCTCGGCCTTGCCGTCGTTGGGCGGGTACTGGCTCTCGGCCAGCGGGCCGATGTCGTCGAGGTAGTCCTGGCCGAAGCCGAACCCCTCGGCCTGCTCCTGCATCTCCTCGTCGGAGAGCTCCATCCCGAGTGAACCGAACGCGGTGTTGCAGGAGACCTCGAGAGCGCGGGTGAGGGTAATCTGCTCGCCGCCGCAGCTGGTGCCGTTGAGGTTGGGCAGGTCGGTGTCGGTGCCGGGCAGGTCGAGCGAGGCGCCGCCGTAGACCATGCTGTCGCCGTCCATGCCGAGGTTCTCGATCGCGGCCGCGGCGGTGACCAGCTTGAAGGTCGATCCCGGCGGCAGCGCGGTCTGGATGGAGCGGTTGAGCAGCGGCTCGTTCTCGTCCTTCGAGAGCTGGTTGTAGGACTTCTGCGCGGCGTTGATGTCGTTGTTCGCCACCCGGTCCGGGTTGAAGGTCGGGGTGGAGGCCATCGCCAGGATCTTGCCGGTCTTCGGCTCGACCGCCACCGCCGCGGCCTGGACGTCCTCACCGAGCGCGGTCAGGCCCTCGTACGCAGCGTCCTGGACCTTCGGGTTGATGGTCAGCTCGACGTTGCCGCCGGCCGGCTCGGAGTTGGTGACCAGGTCGACCAGGCGGTTGGTGAAGAGCTTGTTGTCCTTGCCCGACAGCACCGAGTCCTGCGACCTCTCGATCCCGGTCTGGCCGTAGGAGTAGGACATGAAACCCGTGATCGGGGCGTACTTCTTGCCGCCGGGGTAGGTGCGCTGCCACTCGAACTTGCTGTCGCTCGGCACGCTGGTGGCGACCGCCTTCTTGCCGACCAGGATGTCGCCGCGCTGCTGTGAGTAGGCGTCCTCGGTCACCCGGCGGTTGTCGGCGCGGTCGTTGTACCAGTTGGCCTTGAAGAACTGGACGTACGTCACGTTCAGCATCAGCGCCACGAACAGGATCAGGCAGCCGACGCTCAGCGTGCGGATGGGGCGGTTCACTTGCTCATCGCCCCTTTGTCGAGCTTGACGATCTGGGTCTCCTCAGCGGCGAGGTCTTCATCGGACGGTGCTGTCGGCAGTGGACGGCGGGACTGGTCCGAGACGCGCAACAGCAGGGCCACGATCACCCAGTTGGCGACCAGCGAAGACCCACCATACGAGAGGAACGGTGTGGTCAGACCAGTCAGCGGGATGAGGCCGGTCACGCCACCGACGACCACGAAGGTCTGCAGCGCGACCGAGGTGGCCAGGCCGACGGAGAGCAGCTTGCCGAAGTCGTCACGGGCGACGATCGCCGTGCGCAGGCCGCGCTCGACGATCAGTCCGTAGCAGAGCAGCAGCGCCAGGAGCGCGGTCAGGCCGAGCTCCTCACCGATCGCCGGGATGATGAAATCGGAGTTGGCGTAGGGGATCCGCCAGGGCTCGCCGGAGCCGAAGCCGCGGCCGATCATGCCTCCCCAGGCCATCCCGAACAGCCCTTCGACCAGCTGCCCCGAGGAGGTCACGCCATCATCGCCCACGGGGTAATACTTGAACGGGTCCAGCCAGGTGAACACCCGGACGCGTACGTGGCTGAACAGGGTCAGAGCAGCGAAGACACCACCTGCGAAGAGTAGGCCGCCGACGACGATCCAGCCCTTGCGCTCGGTTGCGACGTACAGCGTCACCACGAAGAGGCCGTAGAAGAGCAGGCTGGAGCCGAGGTCGCGCTGTAGCACCAGGATCGCGAGGCTGATGGCCCACATCATCAGCAGCGGGCCGAGGTCGCGGCCGCGGGGCAGGTCGATGCCGGCGAACCGGCGCCCCGCCAGTGCGAGGGCGTCGCGGTGGACCGCCAGATAGCCGGCGAAGCAGATCACCAGCAGCACCTTGGCGACCTCGCCGGGCTGGAAGCTGACCGGTCCGAGGTTGATCCAGATCCGCGCGCCGTTGATCTCCTTGCCGATGATCGGGAGCATCGGCAGGATCAGCATGACCACCGCGCCGAGGCCGGCGGTGTAGGTGAACCGCTGCAGCATCCGGTGGTCGGGAACCAGGAAGAGCGTGATCAGGAAGAGCACCACGCCGATCGTCATCCAGATCAGCTGCTGACGGGCGAACTTGTCGGCGTCCTCGGCGAGAGCCAGGTCAAGCCGATGGATGACGGCCAGACCGACCCCGTTGAGCATCGCAACCAGCGGAAGCAGCACCGGGTCGGCGTACGGAGCCAGCAGGCGTACGCCGATGTGGGCCGCCACCAGGAGCGCGACCAGCCAGGCGCCGTAGCCGACGATGTCGACCGGGATCTTCTCCTGCACGCCGAGGCCGACTGCCGTGTACGCACCGATCCCGACCGCCAGGGCCAGGATCAGCAGGACCAGCTCCGCTCCCCGCCGTGACCGGTGGACGAAAACGGGCATGGAGCTAGCCGGAGTGAACCCGCTCATGACCCGCTTCCCGCATCTGCGGCGCTCTGGTCCGCGAGCGACTGCACCTTCTCCTGGGCGCCCGCCAGGTCCTTGCTGTGGATGCCGTCCTCGAGCTGGTTCTGGTACGTATCGGCCAGGTCCTCGACCTTCAGGTTGGAGGTCTGGTAGGGCTCGGAGAGATCGAGGCCGATCATCGTGGTGGGTACGCCACGGAAGATGGTGACGTTGCCCTCCTGCTCGCCGATGTACCACTGGTTCTGCGACCAGACGAACGCGGTCGCGACGGCGATCCAGACGACACCGAGAAGGGTCAGCAGCCCGAAGGCCCAGCGCAGCTTGAGATACTTGGCCGGAGCCTGGAGTGCGTAGCGCACCTCCTCCGGGTCGGCGGTGATCGCGCCGTCGGGGATCTCCTCGTCGATCGGGTCCAGCTCGCCGGTGTCGCCCATCCGGTGACCGCGGAACAGGGCGGTCATCTGGCCGGTCTTGGTGGTCCTCCGCTTGAGCTCGGCCGCCGCACCCACCATCTGGGCCTCGAGGCCCGGGGACGGGATGGTGTCGCTGGGCACCACGTCGGCGACCACGCAGGTCACGTTGTCGGTGCTGCCGGAGTCGAGGGAGACCCGGACCAGCTCGACAGCTGCGTACTCGGGCGTGCCGGTGGCCAGGATGTCGGCGATCCGCGGGTCGTCGACGTAGCCGCAGACACCGTCGCTGCAGAACATCAGCCGGTCGCCGGCGGCGAGGTCGACGATGAACAGGTCGGGCTCGAGCTCCCGGGTGCCGTCGAGGGCCTTGAGGATCAGGTTGCGGTGGGGGTGGGTCTTGGCCTCCTCCTCCGTGATCCTCCCCTCGTCGAGAAGCGTCTGCACGAAGGTGTGGTCGTGGGTGACCTGGTGGATCGCGCCGTTGCGGAGCAGATAGGCGCGGCTGTCGCCCACGTGGCCGACGGTCAGCTTGGAGCCGTCGAAGAGCCCGACGGTCGAGGTCGTGCTGGTGCCGTTGAGCGTCGGGTCGTGGTCGACCAGGTGGCCGATCTCGTCGTGGGCCATGTGCAGCGCGTGGGAGACGAGGCCGATCAGGTCGTCGTCGACCAGCCCGAGGGCCGGCTCCTCGTCGAGCTTGCGCAGCTGCTGGACGGCCGTGCTGGAGGCGATGTCGCCGCGGGCGGCGCCGCCGACACCGTCGCAGACGGTCAGCAGCCAAGGTCCGGCGTACCCGCTGTCCTGGTTGTCCTTGCGCACCCGGCCGACGTCCGAGACCGCCGCGAACTCGAGGCGGAAGGGTCGTCCGTCGGCAGCGCCCAGGCTAGGAGCGGGGTCGGAGGTGGGGTCGGTCGCAGCGGTCACTTGCGCAGCTCCAGGATTGTTTTACCGATCCGCACCTGGGTCCCGAGAGAGATGGCGGTCGGCTGATTGATCCGGACGGACCCGATGTAGGTGCCATTGGTCGATCCGAGGTCCTCCACGAACCACTGGTCGCCGGAGACGGCGATCCGGGCGTGGCGGGTGGAGGCGTAGTCGTCATCGAGGATGATCGCGGCATCGCTGCCGCGGCCGATGACGATGGGTGCCTGCGAGAGAGGCACGGTCACACCGGCGTTGGAGCCGGTGGTGACGGCCACATGCGTGGGTACGCCGCGCCGCGGCGCCCTCGCCGCAGCAGCCTTGCCGCGAGCCGGCGGGTCCGCCGGCTGGCCGCCGGCGGAGGCGTTGGTGACCCGCGCGCCGAACATGTCGGAGCGGATCACCGACAACGCTGCCAGCACGAAGATCCACAGGATCGCCAGATAAGCGACCCGGATCAGAAACAGAGTCAGCTCGCTCAACGGCGTTCCTCCACGATATGCGCGGTGATGACGGTGGTGCCGATGCGCACCTGAGAGCCGTCGTCCAAGGTGGCACTCGCCATCTTCTGCCCGTTGACCAGCATGCCGTTGGTCGAGCCGAGGTCATAGACCTCGACGCGTACACGGTCGCCGGCCGGCTTCGATCGGAACTCGATGTGGCGGCGGCTGATGCCCGGGTCGTTGATGCGCAGGTCGGCGTCGGTGCCCCGTCCCACGACGAGGTTGCCGTGGAGCGGGTGCCGGGTGCCGTTGATCTCCAGGAAAGCCTGCGCGCGGCTCACCTGGGTATCGGTCATGTCGCCGCCCGAGACCGCCGCCTGGGCGCGGCTGCGCACCCGGAACCGGCCGATCGTCAGGTCCTTCGCCTCGCCGAACTCGATGCTCACGCGGCCGGGGAAGACGAACCCCTGCGCCTCGGCGTGGTCCATCAGCTGGCGCTTCAGCTCTTCCTTGAGGTGGGGTCCGTAGGACTCCAGCTTCCCCAGGTCGCTGGCGGACAGCTCCACGAAGAAGTCGTTGGGGACCAGGCGCCGCTGGCGGCTGAGCACCTGGGCGTTGTTGTCGATCTCGCGCTGGAGCGCGGCGACGATCTCCACCGACTTCACCTCGGACCGGAACGCCTTCGCGAAAGCGCCTGAGATGAGCTGCTCCAACTTCTGCTCGAACTTCTGCAGGCCGCTCACGTTGTTGCGCTCCTCTCAGGTGCCGGGGGTGGGCCGGTCGGGGTGGGTGGTCAGTCGCGTACGGGCACAGTGGTCCCCGGGATTCGGCCCGATCGTATCGGTGCACCCTAGGGGATCTGCCACTTCCCGCATTCTGCGTGGTTTCGATCCTCCCACGATCGGGTGACCACCAGCGTCAAGGCGAGCGGGGTGCCGTCGTTTTGGGTCGGTGGGCGCCCGTGGGCTAACGTTTCCTCTGCTGCACGCGCGAGTGGCGGAATAGGCAGACGCGCACGGTTCAGGTCCGTGTGTCCGAAAGGACGTGGGGGTTCAACTCCCCCCTCGCGCACCACCACCGAAGCCCCAGGGATGACCTGGGGCTTCGTGCATTTCAGCGCGATCCCGAAGAACGTAGTCGATCATCCGCCAAGGATGACGTGGCGGGCGCAGTCGATTGCGACGCTCGGTGGACACCCCGCCGATGACTGGAGCGCCTGCGATGCCGAACCGTCCCGACCTTCACGCCCGGACCATGTTGCCGATCCCGGACCGACCAGCGTCGGGACACACGACGTACGACGCCAAGGACCCGGAGACCAAGTACCCGCCGATCGAGCCGCTGCTTCCGCCGGACGGCGCGCCCAACGTGCTCGTCGTACTTCTCGACGACGTCGGCTTCGGGGCGTCGAGCGCATTCGGAGGGCCGTGCGCCACGCCGGTCGCCGAGCGGCTGGCTGGCAACGGCCTGCGCTACAACCGGTTCCACACCACGGCGCTGTGCGCCCCGACGCGGCAGGCGCTGCTGACCGGCCGGAACCACCACTCCGTCGGGATGGGCAGCATCACCGAGACAGCGACCTCGGCGCCCGGCAACAGCTCGGTGCGGCCCAACACCAAGGCGCCGCTCGCGATGACGCTCAAGCTCAACGGGTACTCGACGGCACAGTTCGGGAAGTGCCACGAGGTCCCGGTCTGGCAGTCCTCGCCGCTCGGCCCCTTCGACGCCTGGCCCTCGGCAGGCGGAGGGTTCGAGACGTTCTACGGTTTCATCGGCGGTGAGAACAACCAGTGGGACCCCGCGCTCTACGAAGGCACCACCGCGATCGAGCCGCCGGCGACGGCCGAGGAGGGCTATCACCTCACCGAGGACCTGGCCGACCACGCGTGTGCCTGGATCCGCCAGCAGAAGGCGCTGATGCCCGACCGGCCGTTCTTCGCCTACTTCGCGCCGGGCGCGACCCACGCTCCCCACCACGTCCCCCAGGAATGGATCGACAAGTACGCCGGGAGGTTCGACGACGGTTGGGACGTCCAGCGGGAACGCACGTTCGCGCGGCAGAAGGAGCTCGGGGTCATCCCCGCAGAGGCCGAGCTGACCGCCCGCCACGACGAGATCCCGGCGTGGGACGACATGCCGGACGAGCTCAAGCCCGTGCTCGCCCGTCAGATGGAGGTGTACGCCGGCTTCCTCGAGCACACCGACCACCACGTCGGCCGCGTGATCGACACCATCGCCGACCTCGGCGTACTCGACAACACCATCGTCTACTACATCATCGGCGACAACGGCGCCTCCGCCGAGGGCACCCTCAACGGCGCCTTCAACGAGATGGCCAACTTCAACGGCATGGCCGCGTTGGAGACGCCCGAGTTCATGCGGGCGAAGATGGACGAGTTCGGCTCACCCAGCTCCTACAACCACTACTCGGTCGGCTGGGCGTGGGCGATGAACTCGCCGCTGCAGTGGACCAAGCAGGTCGCCTCGCACTGGGGCGGCACTCGCAACGGCACCATCGTGCACTGGCCGGGCGGGATCGACGACCCGGGCTCGGTGCGTGCCCAGTTCACCCACGTGATCGACCTGGCGCCGACCGTCCTCGAAGCGGCAGGGCTGCCCGAGCCGGCCATGGTCAACGGCGTCCAGCAGTCGCCGATGGAGGGGACGAGCATGCTCTACACGTTCCGCGGTGCGAGCGAGCCGGAGCGGCACGACCTGCAGTACTTCGAGATGTTCGCCAACCGAGGGGTCTACCACAAGGGCTGGAGCGCGGTCACCAAGCACCGCACCCCGTGGGTGATGGTCGGCGGAGAGCTGCCGGCGTTCGACGACGACGTGTGGGAGCTCTACGACGGCAACACGGACTTCAGTCAGGCGAGGGATCTCTCGGCGGAGCACCCCGACAAGCTCGCCGCGCTGCAGCGGCTCTGGCTGATCGAGGCCGTGAAGTATGGAGTACTGCCGATGGACGACCGCACCAGCGAGCGGCTCGAGCCGACGATGGCCGGCAGGCCGACGCTCGTCCGCGGCAACACCCAGCTCTTCTTCCCCGGCATGGGCCGGCTCTCGGAGAACAGCGTGGTCAGCATCAAGAACAAGTCGTTCTCCGTCACCGCCGAGGTGACGATCCCCGACACCGGCGCCGAGGGCGTGATCATCGCTCAGGGCGGCAGGTTCGGCGGCTGGACGTTCTTCGCCCGCGCCGGACGGCTCAAGTTCGTCTACAACGTGCTCGGTATCCAGGAGTTCCCCGTCGTCTCCGAATCCCTGCTCGCGGCCGGCACCCGCCAGGTCCGGATGGAGTTCGCGTACGACGGCGGTGGCCTCGCCAAGGGAGGCGACGTCACGCTCTACGACGACGGCAAGCCGGTCGGGTCGGGCCGGGTGGAGGTGACCCAGCCGATGGTCTTCTCGGCCGACGAGACAACCGACATCGGCTACGAGTCCGGTACGTCGGTCTCCTCGGACTACACGAGCCGCACCAGCCGGTTCAGCGGCAAGATCGCGTGGGTCCAGATCGACCTCGGCGACGACGTACACGACCACTACATCGACCCGGACGAGCGGTTCAGGATCGCGATGGCACGTCAGTAGCGGCGGCGGGCTCGAGTCGCTTGCGACCGATGATCACGACAACCGCGATGATGACGTACGCGAGGAAGCCGGCGACGGCGCCCAGGTAGAGCTCCTGGTCGACGGCGATCGCGGTGCAGCTGATCAGCGAGAAGTCGAACAGGCCGTGGAGCACGGAGTTGAGGGCGTTGCCGCCGGAGGCGCGGCGGATCAGGTAGAAGAAGTAGCCGGCGAAGCTGACCACGACCGCCTGTGCGATGGCTTGGCCGCCCGCCGCGAGCGCGTTGGTCAGGTGGACCGAGCCGAACACGATGCTGGACCACAAGGCCACCTTGCCCTCGGTGAGGCCGTGCTCGCGCAAGATGTTGACGCCGACGCCCCGGAACATGCCCTCCTCGCCCCAGCCGACGAACTGGGTGGCGACGAGGAGCGCGAGGACGAAGCCGATGCCCTTGTCGGCCAGCCCGGCGTAGTTGATGGCGAGCAGGATGCAGACAGCCAGGATGATCGGGACGGCCCAGGTCCACCGACGCAGGCGCCGCTCCTCGCGGAGGACCGGGCGCCCCCAGCCGAGCCACGTGACGACGGCGTAGGTGAACACCGCGGCGGCGCCGAGCGGGATCCACATGTTGACCATGACGTCGCGGGTCGTCGTGAACCCGTCGCCGGAGTCGAAGACCGCCCGCGCCACGCGACCGCCGAGCTGGATGATCGCGAGGTAGGCGACGACGATCACCGCGAAGCCGACGTACGACAATCTTCGCGGAGCGGGATCCGCGCTCACCTGCTCCGTGATGCTCACATCGGGAGCCTAGCGGTCCGAATCGTGGGGTTCGGCGATGTCACAGATCTACCCGGTGTTCCGTCAGAGGGGGTGAACATCGGGAATCACCCAACACCTGGAGAGAACATGAACATCGCCCTGTGGATCGTCGCCGGCGTTTTCGGCATCGCCTACGTCGCCGGCGGCATCGTCAAGCTGACGATGTCCTACGAGAAGTACGCAGCGAAGCTGGGCTGGCCGGGGGACTTCACGCCCGGCAACGTGAGGTTCATGGGCGTGGTGGAGGTCCTGGGCGGCATCGGCCTGGTCCTTCCGGGGCTGGTCGACGTGGCGCCGATCCTGGTGCCGATCGCGGCCTCGTGCATGGCGCTCTACATGGCCGGAGCGATCACCGAACGGCTCCGGCGCGGTGAATACAAGGAGCTCCTCGGCGACCTGCTCTTTCTCGCGGCGATGGTCTTCATCGCGTGGGGGCGCTTCGCGATCGAGCCGTTCTAGCCGACCACGTTGTCGAGCTTGATCGGCAGGTCCGTGATCTCTCGGTCACCTGTCCGAGGCCTTCGCCAACCAGCTGAGACCGTGGCCGGACCCGGCCAGAACCTTGACGTGACTGACGTCACATCTTTACGGTTCACACATTGAATCGTTTCATGTCGATGTGGTCGGAGCTCCGATCAAGGTGGGAGAACAGACCGTGATCCATCAGCACCAGCTTGCCCGTCGTGGTGTCCTCAAAGGCATGGCCGCCGTCGCGTCGGCAACCCTCATGAGCCGTGTCCTGGCAGCCGAGTCGGCTGCGGCGGCCGCGCCATCACGCGGCCGGTCGATCGACCGCGAGGCGTTGGTCTCCCGGCACCGTGTGGTCCGCCACGAGAGCGACCTCGAGCTTCCGATCCAGGTCGGCAACGGCCGGTTCGCCTTCGGTGCCGACGTGACCGGCCTGCAGACCTTCCTCGCCTTCAACACCCTCGCCGACTGGGGCTGGCACGAGGACGCGCTGCCCGCCGGCAAGCAGATCTCCGACCTCAAGGGCCGGGTCTGGGACACCTACGGTCGCGATGTCGCGTACTGGACCCATGACGAGGGCGAGCCGGAGATCTTCAACTGGCTCCGGGAGAACCCCCACCGGGCGAACCTCGGGCGGATCGGGCTGCGGATGCTCAAGGCCGACGGCACCGAGGCGGTCGAGGCGGACCTGACCGACGTCGAGCAGGTGCTCGACCCGTGGACCGGCTTGCTGCGCAGCAGGTTCCGGCTCGAGGGCCACCAGGTGAAGGTCGAGACCGCCTGCCACCCGGGGCAGGACGCGATCGGCGTACGCATCGACTCGGACCTGGTCAGGGCCGGTCGCCTTACGGCGTTCATCGACTTCCCGTATGCAATGACCACCGGCACCCAGAAGTTCTCGGCGCCGTTCGTCGGGTTCTGGGACCGCCCCGAGAGGCACACCACCACCGTGACGCGCCGCGGCCGGACCGCCCGGGTCACCCACACGATGGACGACACCGTGTACCAGGTCGGTCTCGACCTGCCGGGCGGGGCCGAGATCACCCGCCTGGACCCGGCACTGCACCGCTACCAGATCGTCGGCCGGGGGAACCGTCTGGAGCTGACCGCGTTGTTCGCCCCAGAGGTGGACAAGGTGCCGTCGGCCCGCGACGTGGTCGACGCGAGCGAGGAGTGGTGGCCCCGGTTCTGGCGGACCGGCGGCGCCGTCGATCTCTCGCGGAGCACAGACCCGCGCTGGCGTGAGCTCGAGCGCCGTATCGTGCTCAGCCAGTACCACCTCGCGGTCAACGACGCCGGCAACGATCCGGCCCAGGAATCCGGGCTGGTCAACAACGGCTGGTACGGCAAGTTCCACATGGAGATGTACTGGTGGCACGCCTTCCATTACGGCCTGTGGAACCGCTGGTCGCTCCTCGACCGGAGCACGGACATCTATGAACGGTTCCTTCCGCACGCACGTGAGCTTGCCGTGTCGCAGGGCTTCCGCGGCGCGCGCTGGCCCAAGATGACCACCGCCTTCGGTGACGCGATCGGCCGGGAGTCGCCAGGCACGCCGACCTGCCTGCTGATCTGGCAGCAGCCGCACCCGTTGTTCCTCGCCGAGATGGACTACCAGGCGCATCCGCAGCGGAGCACCTTGCGCAAGTGGGAGACGGTGGTCCGTGAGACGGCGGAGTTCATGGCGTCGTTCGCGAACCGTGAGGAGGAGACCGGCCGGTACGTCATCGGGCCGCCGATCATGTGCTGCAACGAACGGAACAAGCCGGAGTCGACGCTGAACCCGACCTTCGAGCTCTCCTACTGGAAGTTCGGGCTGCGCATCGCCCAGCAGTGGCGCCAGCGGCTCGGCTGGGCGCGGGACGAGGCGCTGGACGAGATCCTGGACAACCTCGCGCCGCTGCCCGTCGAGGACGGCACCTATGTCCTCTACGAGGGCGTGCCGAACATGTGGACCGAACGCAACACCAACCACCCCGACCCGATCGCGCCGTTCGGGATGCTGCCGGGCGACGGTGTCGACCTGGAGACCATGCGGGCGACCACCCGACGCGTGTACGAGACCTGGCCGGTCACCGACCTCTACAGCTGGGACTTCCCGTTGCTCGCGATGAACGCGGCCCGTCTCGGCGACCCGGTCAGCGCGGTCGACAACCTGCTCCATGAGCGCCTCGGTTTCACCGACACCGGGCTGCCGGCGAGCGGCAAGAGCGGTGTGCCCTCGCCGTACTTCCCGTCGGCCGGCGGGCTGCTCTACTCGGTGGCGATGATGTGCGCCGGGTGGGCGGACTCGCCCGAAGGCGTACGTGGCGCGACCGGCACCCCGGGACCACGCGGCTCCGCTCCGGGGTTCCCGACGGACGGCTGGACGGTCGTCTGGGAGGACCTCTCGCCCGCTCTGTGAGGGCGCCCGCGGCTGGTGCCGTGAGGACTGGCATCGGTCTGTCGACGGCCGGGATCGAGCCGTTCTGAGCACAGCCACCTTTTGAGTGATGTGTGGCTGGATCCCGTGCCACTAGCCTGACCTCATGGAGCGGCCGTGGCCGCTGACCGGCCGGGACGAGGAGCTGCGGAGGGTCGCGGCGGCGATCAGGCCCGGTGCGGCGGGCGTCATCGTTGCGGGTCCGGCGGGGGTGGGGAAGACCCGGCTCGCCCGTGAGGCGTTGGCGGCCGCTGCCGGTCACGGGGGATCCGTCGTGTTCGCCCAAGGGAGCACGGCCGCCCGGCAGTTCCCGCTCGGTGCGTTCGCCGGTCTGCTCGACGTCCCGCCCGGTGAGGCGGCCGAGACCATCGGCCGGGCGCTGGACCAGATCACCCGGCAGCTGCCGCTCGTGCTGACCGTCGACGACGCTCACCTGCTCGACGAGCACTCCGCGATCGTGGTCCACCGGGTGGTGGCCCGACGGATGGCTCCGGTGCTGATCACGCTCCGCACCGGGGAGCCCGCGCCCGACATCGTGACCTCGCTGTGGAAGGACGAGCACCTCCCGCGCCTGGACCTGGCGCCGCTGGACGCCGAGGAGAGCACCCGGCTGATCGCCCGGGTGCTCGGCGGTCCGGTCGACACGGACTCCGCCCACCGGCTGTGGACGATGACCCAGGGCAGCCCGCTGTTCCTGCGGCACCTGCTGGCCGGGGAGCTGTCGGCGGGACGGTTCACCGCGGCGTCCGGGATCTGGCGATGGAGCAGCGAGCCGGCGATCTCGCCGGAGCTCGCCGGTCTCCTGGAGCGGGAGATCGGGGATCTTGCGACCGGGGTGCGGGACGTCATCGACCTGGTAGCCCTGGCCGAGCCGGTGGCGGTCGCGACCCTGTCCGCGCTGACGTCGGCGGCCGACCTCGAGGAGGCGGAGGAGCGCGGGCTGGTGCGTACCGACGGGGTGGTCGCCCGGCTGGCACACCCCCTCTACGGCGAGGTACGCCGCGCCGCGATGGGCACGCTGCGTGCCCGCCGCCTCCGCGGCCGGGTGGCGCTCACCCTGGACCCGGAGCCGGACCCGATCCCCCGGGCCGTGCTGACCCTCGACTCCGACCTGCCACCGGAGCCGGCGCTGTTCCTACGGGCCGCCGAGGCCGCGACCCGGATGTACGACCTGCCGCTGGCCGAGCGGCTGGCGCGCGCGGCCGCTGCCACCGGCGACATCGCCGCCAGGGTCGTGCACGGCGCGGCGCTCTCCTGGCTCAGCCGCGGGGAGGAGGCCGAGGCGATCCATGAGGACATCGTCGCCACCGCGTCCGACCCGGGGCTGCTCGCGATGGTGCAGCTGCACCGCACCGGCAACCTGCTCTTCACGATGGCCCGGCCCGACGAGGCCCATCAGGCGCTGGCCGCAGCCGAGGCCACCGGGGCAGCCCCGGTCCACGTCGCCGCCATGGCGCTCGTCCTGCGCCTGGTGGACGGTGAGATCTCCGCCGTGCTCGCCCGGGTGCCGCAGCTGCTGCGGAGCGATCTTCCCGACGACCTGGCCGGCATCCTGGTCGCCACCTCCGCGTCGGCGGTGGCTGCCGTCACCGGTGACCGCGAGCTCCTCGACGAGTCCGCGGTCGTGGGTGGGCTGACCGCCGACCGGGTGCCGACAGTCATCCCGGGCTTCGGGCTCGCCGACTTCCAGGTGCTCGGGCACCGTCTCGCCGGCACACCGGAGCGGGGCGCGGACCTGGCCCGGAGGATGCGGGCCGCATCGGCCGACCTCCCCGGGCCGGCCAGGCTCATGGGGCTCGTCGTCGCAGGTCATGCGGCCCTTGCCGAGGGCCATCTGCTCGATGCGCTGCTCTCGCTGCGCGAGGCCTGGGCCGCGCTGGAGGGCTCCGGCCACGAGTTCCGGTTCCGGTGTCGTACGTTGCTGGCGACCGCCCTCGCGCAGGCTGGTCGACCGGAGGGCGCCGCGCCGCTGCTGGCCGGCATCGCTGCCGGGCACCATCCGGCGTACCGGCTCTATCTGCCCGACGATCGTCTCGCGCTGGCGTGGGGTGCCGCGGCCGAGGGGTGGACGACCGAGGCGATCGGCCACGCGGCCGCCGCGGCGGATCTCGCTCGCGAGGCGGGTTCGCCGGCGTACGAGGTCCTCGCCTGGCAGACCGCGGTCCAGCTCGGCGACACGACCGTGGCGCCGGCCCGTCGACTCGCCCCGCTGGCCGGACTCGGCCCTCGCGCAGAGGCGGCCCTGGTCCATGCCCGCGCCTGGGCCGACGAGGACGGCGACGCGCTGCTCCGGGTGGCGCATGCCTGGGCCCGGCTCGGTGATCTCGTCGCCGCGGGCGACGCGGCCGCGCAGGCCGCCGAGGTCCACCGCCGCGCGGGACGGCAGGGGTCGGCCCTGACCGCGGCGGCCGTCGCCGCGAAGCTGGCGGAGAGGTCGGGCGCGCGCACGCCGGCGCTGGTGGTCGCGGCACGGCCGCTGCCGCTGACCGCTCGCGAGCGCGAGATCGCCGCACTGGCCGCCCGAGGGCTGTCGAACAAGGACATCGCGGCGCGCCTGACCCTGTCGGTGCGCACCGTCGAGGGCCACCTCTACCGGGCCGGCCACAAGCTCGGCGTCTCCGAACGAGCCGGGCTGGCGGACCCTCTCGGAGTCGAGTAGCGCACTACTCGCACCGCTCCGGCTCCACCGGCGGATGCTGAACGCACCCGACCGAAGGAGGAGTCATGAGCACCACCTACGTACGGCCCAACGAGGGCCAGCACAGCCCGATGATCGACGGCGACCATGTCGCGAAGGCCGCCGTCAAGGACGCCCAGGGGGCCTTCGAGGTCTTCGAGGTGATCGCACCCGCCGCCCCGATGACGCCGCCGCACGTCTCGCCGTGGAGCGGGGTTCTGTACCTGCTCGAAGGCCGCATCACGGCGTACGTCGACGGTAGGTCCTACGACGTCGAGCCCGGCGGACTGGTCGTCTTCCCGGCGGGCACCCCTGGCACCTTCGAGGTCGTCGGCGACTCCGCCCGCGCTCTCGCGATCACCACCGGCGACGGCGCCGGCCGGTTCTTCGCCGACTTCGCCAGCTCTGTTCCGGCAGGCCAGCCGGCCGCGGACTCGATGGCCGCGATCCTGTCGGTGACCGAGCGCCATGGCGTCGCCCTCGCGGGCGGATGACTCAACGACAGGGGCCTGTCTCGGAACGCGACTTCAGCCGCGTTCCGAAACAGGCCCTGTGTGTGCGGGTCGGGGACCCGTCAGAGGTCGCGCCGGATCTCGTCCTCGCGGGGAAGGTCGGGGCTGCGTCGCAGGTTGACGACGGCCAGCGCCAGGCCTCCCCAGATGACGAGCATCGCGACGAGCATCATGACGATGGCGGAGCCGCTCATGACTGTGCTCCCTTCTCGTTGAAGTGAACCGTGGACAGAGCCTCGGGGTCTCGCCACTTGGCCTGAGCGGCCAGGAACCCGAAGACGATGACGGCGCCGGCGGCGCCCCAGCCGAAGACGGCGAGCATCCAGGCCGGGTAGCCCTCGTACGGCGTCTTCACGTCCTCCCAGAAGGAGAGCCCGAGCACGAGGATCAGGCCGATCGGGGCGACGATGCTGACCAGGATCCGCCACCAGGCACCGACGACGATCGAGCTGCCGTCGGACAGGTGAGCGCTGAAGGTCGGCAGCACGCGCAGCCACCAGCTCATGATCAGCATCGAGATCACCGCGACCAGCAGGATGCCGAACTGGTTGATGAAGTGGTCGATGATGTCGAGCACGTAGATCCCGCTCGTGGTGGCGAAGAACACCAGGCTGAGCACGGCCATCGGCACGGTGACCGCGATCGTGGCGGTGGTGCGCGTCATCTCGAACTTGTCACGCACCGCCGAGATCACGACCTCGACGATGGACACCATCGAGGTGAAGCCGGCGATGACCAGGGAGAAGAAGAAGAGCACCCCGATCAAGGCACCTGCGGGCGCCTCGCTGATGATCGCGGGGAAGGCGACGAACGCCAGACCGATGCCAGAGGTGGCGACCTCGCCGACGGCGACCCCGTTGGCCTGCGCCATGAAGCCGAGCGCGGCGAAGACGCCGATGCCGGCGAGCAGCTCGAAGCTGGAGTTGGCGAAGCCGACCACGAGCCCCGCGCCCGGCATGTCGGTGTGCTTGTGGACGTAGGAGGAGTAGGTGATCATGATGCCGAAGCCGATGGACAGCGAGAAGAAGATCTGTCCGTACGCCGCCGCCCACACTGTTGCGTCGGTCAGCGCACTCCAGTTCGGGGTGAAGAGCGCGTCCAGCCCTTCGGCCGCACCGGGGAGGAAGAGCGAGCGCACCACGAGGATCGCGAAGGCGACCACGAGGATCGGGATGAAGATGGCCGAGGTCGCGCCGACGCCCTTCTGGACGCCGAGCAGCATGACGGCCAGGATCGCGACCCACACCAGCAGCAGCGGGATCAGCACGCCCCACACCGGGGTGGCGTCGATGCCCGGATCGCCGGCCTTGAGGAACTCGCCGAAGAAGAAGCCCTCCGGGTCGTCACCCCAGGCCTTGGTGACGCTGAAGATCGTGTAGCGCACCGCCCACGCCATCACGGCTGCGTAGTAGATGGCGATCATGAAGCAGATGCCGACCTGCCACCAGCCCAGGCCCTCGGTGCCGCGGCGCAGGCGCGCGAACGACAGCGGCGCGGAGCCGCGGTAGCGGTGGCCCAGTGCGTAGTCGAGGAAAAGGAACGGGATTCCGGCCGTCAGCAACGCCACGATGTAGGGGATGACGAACGCGCCACCTCCGTTGTCGTAGGCGACGTAGGGGAAACGCCAGATGTTTCCCAGGCCCACCGCGGACCCGATTGCCGCGAAGATGAAGACCTGTCGCGATGAGAACGCTCCGCGTTTTGCCGCGGCAGCTTCCTGCACGCCTTCAGGTGTCGTGCTCATATCCGCCTCCTTGCTCGATATGTGCGTGGCGCTTGTGGCGCCGAATGTACTGCTGGGCGGCGCTTGTGACGCCGATCACAGACAATAGTCATCCGGCTGCTAACGGGCGACTTCGGGGTTTCGGCAGCTGTCGACAGTGGCGGCGACCCATTGACAAAGTGGAGTGATTTGTTGATTGTCTGAGACATGAACTCAGATCTGTCTCATGGTCGGGTGGCGTACGCCCCGTTGTCCGGGGAGTCCTGGGCCGACCCGTGGCCGATGTACGCCGCGCTGCGCGAGCACGACCCGGTCCACCACGTCGCCCGGGGTGACTACTGGGTCCTGACCAGGCACGACGATGTCTTCGCGGCGGTGCGTGACCACGAGACGTACAGCTCGAGTGGCGGGCTGACGACAGCACACGACGAGCTCGAGCGGATCGGGCTGGCCGACAACCCGCCGATGGTGATGACCGATCCGCCGGCCCATACGGCGTTCCGGAAGCTGGTGAATCGCGGGTTCACGCCGAAGCAGGTCGAGGACGTGACTCCCCGGGTCACGCAGTTCGTCGTCGAGCGTGTCGAGCAGCTCAGGGCAGCGGGCGGTGGCGACATCGTCACGGAGCTGTTCAAGCCGCTGCCGAGCATGGTGGTGGCCCACTACCTCGGCGTTCCCGAGGTGGACTGGGATCGGTTCGACGTGTGGACCGACGCGATCGTGACGGCCAACGCGGCTCAGGACGAGCGCATCGGAGCCGGGGCCGCCGCCGAGCTGATGGGCTACTTCGCCGAGCTGATCGAGCGGCGCCGGCGAGAGCCGGGTGACGACACCGTCTCCCATCTCGTCGCCGCCGGGGAGGCCGACGACGACGCCGGGCTGCTGCGGGTGCTCGCGTTCGCCTTCACCATGGTCGCGGGCGGCAACGACACGACGACCGGTCTGCTGGGCGGTGGCCTGCCGCTGCTGGCGGACCGCCCCGACCAGCGCGAGCTGGCTCTGCAGGACGTACCAGCCGCCGTCGAGGAGCTGCTGCGGCTCACCTCGCCCGTCCAGGGGCTCGCCCGGACCACCACCCGCGACGTAACGATCCACGACGTCACCATCCCCGCGGGGAAGAAGGTCCTGCTCTGCTATGCGGCCGCGAACCGGGACCCGCGCGTCTTCGGCGCCGACGCCGAGGAGCTCGACGTCACCCGTCGGCCGCGGCAGATCCTCACCTTCGCCCACGGGGCGCATCACTGCCTGGGTGCCGCGGCCGCCCGGATGATGGGCCGGGTGACGCTCACCGAGATACTCACCCGGATGCCGTCCTTCACCGTCGACCACGACTCCCTGCGGTGGGCGCCGGGGAGCTACGTACGCAGGCCTGTCAGTCTCCATGTCGAGGTGACCGGATGAGCGAGCGCCAGCGAGTGACCTGTAAGTACTTCTTCGGGCCGCGTCCGTATTCTGGCGCTCGCGCTACGGAGGTGGCCCGATGAGCTGGCTCGAGGCGGAGCGGACCGAGCTCGCCGCCGAGCGGATCCTCGACGCCGCGGGCGAGCTCTTCGTGGAGCGAGGCGTCGACAAGCCGGGCATGGACGAGGTGGCCCGCGCGGCCGGCTGCTCGCGCGCGACTCTGTATCGCTACTTCGAGAACCGGCAGGCGCTGATCTACGCCTTCGCCCATCGCGAAGCGCGGCTCATCACCAAGCAGGTCGCCCAGGTCGTGACCGCCGTGTCCGACCCCCGCCACCGAGTGGTCGAGGCCGTCGTGGCCTGCCTCGCCGCCGTGCGCGAGCGCCCCCACCTCGCCGCCTGGTACGCCGGTGACAGCACCCTGCTGCGCGAGGTGCTCCGCGACTCCCCGGTCATCCGCGGTGTCGCACAGAGCTACCTCGCCTCTGACTCGGAAGCCACCGATCCCGACCTCGCCGACTGGATCCTGCGGATCATCCTGTCGTTCCTCTCCAACCCGGGCGACGACGAAGAAGCAGAGCGCCGCCTGCTAGAGCGATTCCTCCTGTCACCGCCCGCGTAGGTCCTGTCTCACAAGTCCGTTCGCGGTGCGGCCAGCAGACCAGGACCCTGCTCGAGGCGAGTCCGGACCACGCGTCCTAACCTACGACCGCGCCTGACCACACCGTCCCCTCGAGGAGCACGACATCAACGACACGATCGACGACATCGTCGTCCGACCCCTCTCGAGCCAGGACGAGCTCGACCTGTTCCTCCGGCTCTCCTACGTGCTCGACGACGAGCTGGCTGATGACCTGGCCGAGGGGCGGCGTCGCCCCGAGTGGATGTGGGTCGCCACCAGCGGCGACCGACTGCTTGCCCGCGCCTCGTGGTGGGGTCGACCGGGCGCGACGGCGCCGGACGTCCTGGACTTCTTCGACCTCGACGACACCCTGGAAGCGGACGCGGCCATCGGGATCGGAGACCGGCTCCTGCGTACCGCGCTGGCCGCCGTCGTGCCGGCCGGTTCGACGCCCCCGGAGTACGGGCGGTACATCCCGCCCGACTGGCGGGACGATCCGGCCGCGCGACGCGTCGTCGAGTCGCGCATGTCCGTCCTCAAGGGGCTCGGGGCGGCCCCGCTCGTGGAGCGTCTCCGCCTCGAGTGGCGGGCCGGGTCCCCTGTTCCGGCCCCGAGCGAGCGCCTGCGATTCCGGGCGGTGAGCGATCGTGACGAGCTCGTGGCCCTGATGGAGCCGGTCCTGCAGGGCACGCTCGACGCTCACAGCCAGGCCGACCTCGAGACGATGCCACCTGCCGACGTTGCCGCCAAGCACTTCGACGACGAGTTCGCCGGGTTCTCCAGCCGGCAGGAGTGGTGGCAGGTGGCCGAACTCGAGGACGGTGAACCAGTCGGCTTCGTCATCCCCGCCCGGAACAGCTACCACGCGATCATCGCCTACGTCGGTGTCCTGCCCGCGCATCGGGGCAATGGCTACATCGACGACCTGCTGAGCGAAGGCACGCGGATCCTCGCCGACCAGGACGTCCCGAGGATCCGGGCGTCTACGGACCTCGGCAACACCCCGATGGCGCAGGCCTTCGGGCGTGCCGGCTACGTCAACTTTCAGCGAGCGATCAACATGTCCTGGTCGTGACCTGACCGCACTTCTATGAAAACGTCGGCCGTTGCTGGTCGGGCGGCCCTTGCCGTGCCGACGAGCCACCGCCGAAGATGAATCGCGAGCGACCGGATCTCTCCGGGGCCGCGAGAGGAGACACATGCAGCAGGTCAAGGCCGTCATCGCCCGTGCCAAGGGGGCGCCCGTCGAGCTCGTGACGATCAACGTTCCCGAGCCAGGACCGGGCGAGGCGGTGGTGAAGATCCAGTCGTGCGGGGTGTGCCACACCGACCTCCACTACCGGGAGGGCGGGATCAACGACGAGTTCCCGTTCCTGCTGGGCCACGAGGCCGCCGGGGTGGTCGAAGCGGTGGGTCCGGACGTGACCGACGTGGCGCCGGGCGACTTCGTGGTGCTCAACTGGCGCGCGGTCTGCGGCAGCTGCCGGGCGTGCAAGCGCGGTGAGCCGCAGTACTGCTTCGCCACGTTCAACGCCACCCAGAAGATGACGCTCGAGGACGGCACGGAGCTCTCGCCCGCGCTGGGCATCGGCGCCTTCGCGGAGAAGACGCTGGTCGCGGCGGGTCAGTGCACGAAGGTCGACCCGGAGGCCCGGCCCGCCGCTGTCGGCCTGCTCGGCTGTGGCGTGATGGCCGGCATCGGTGCCGCCATCAACACCGGCGGCGCGACCCGCGGGAGGTCGGTGGCGGTCATCGGGTGCGGCGGTGTCGGAGTGGCCGCGATCGCCGGTGCGGTGCTGGCCGGGTCGAGCCCGGTCATCGCCGTCGACATCGACGCCAAGAAGCTGGAGCGCGCCGCGGCCATGGGTGCGACGCACACCGTGGACTCCTCGCAGACCGACCCGGTCGAGGAGATCCGGCGGATCTGCTCGGAGACGTACGAAGGTGCCGAAGGCGCCGACATCGTCGTCGAGGCGGTCGGACGCCCGGAGACCTGGAAGCAGGCCTTCTACGCCCGCGACCTGGCAGGCACCGTCGTGCTCGTCGGCGTGCCCACGCCCGACATGTCGGTGCCTGAGATCCCGCTCCTGGACGTCTTCGGCCGCGGTGGCGCACTCAGGTCCAGCTGGTACGGCGACTGCCTCCCCAGCCGCGACTTCCCGATGCTGGTCGACCTCTATCGCCAGGGGCGTCTCGACCTGGACGCCTTCGTGAGCGAGGAGATCGGGATCGGCGACATCGAGGCTGCCTTCGAGAAGATGCATCGCGGCGAGGTCCTGCGCTCGGTGGTGGTGCTCTGATGGCCGTACGTGTGGACCACGGTGTCACGAGCGGCACCTTCAGCCTCGACGGCGAGACGCACCAAGTGGACAACAACGTCTGGGTGGTCGGTGACGACCAGGAGTGTCTGGTCATCGACGCACCGCACTCGGTGGAGGACATCTTGGCGGTGGTGGACGGTCGCCGCGTGAAGGCGATCGTCTGCACCCACGCCCACGATGACCACGTACGCGTGGCGCCGGCGTTGCGGGAGGCCGTTCGGGCCCCGATCCTGCTGCATCCCGACGACCGGCCGTTGTGGGAGCTCACCCACCCCGACGAGCTGTGGGACGCGGACCTCTCCGACGGCCAGGTCATCGAGATCGGCGACACCTCTGTGACCGTCCTGCACACCCCGGGTCACGCGCCCGGGGCGGTCTGTCTGTCGGTGCCGTCGCTGGGGTGCGTCTTCACCGGCGACACCCTGTTCCAGGGTGGTCCGGGGGCGACCGGGCGCTCGTTCAGCGACCGGCCCACCATCGAGTCGTCGATCCGGGCCAAGCTGTTCACGCTTCCCGGCGAGACGGTCGTCCACACCGGGCACGGCGACGACACCACGATCGCAGCCGAGGCCTCCGGCCTGGGCTGATCAGCGTTCGGCGGCCGCGAACTCCGCGCGCATCCAGGCGCACCACTCCAATGCCGTACGCCGTGACCGGATGCCTCCTTCGAGGGTGATCCGCGTGGCGAACAGCGGGTTCGACGGGTCGCGGACGCCGGGGCGGTCGGCGATCTCGGCCAGCTCCTCGAGGTAGCGGGCGAGTACGCCCTGATGGACCGCCTCGAGCCGGCCGACCAGCTCGGTGGCGGCGTCGGGCTCGACGGTCCAGATCGACCACAGCCGGAGGATTTCCAGGTCACGGACCGGCTGGGGCTCGAGGTCGCCGACGACCCATGCCGCCAGAGCGTCCCGACCGGTCTCGGTGATCCGGTAGCGCTTCGTCGGCCTGGGGCCGGCTCCTTCGATGACCTCGTGCTCGACCAGCCCAGCGGCGTCGAGACGGTTCAGCTCCGGGTAGATCTGGGAGTGGCGGGCGGTCCAGAAGTAGCCGATCGGCTGCCGCATCCGCTGCGCGACCTCGTAGCCGGTGCTCGCCCGCCGTGCCAGCAGGCCGAGGATCGCGAAGCCGAGGTTGGAAGCGGTCACCCCAGGATCATTCATATGTCAATATTGACATATGCGGAGCGTGAAGGGCGTAGCGGCCGGGGCGGCGATCCTCGGCTTGGTGCTGGCCGGGTGCGGTGCGGTGAGCGGTGCCGAGGGAGACGGTGCGAGCCAGGCGAAGGAGTCCGGCAGTGCGCTGCCGACGGACGGGCCGTACATCCAAGGTGAGCTCGGCGGCTGCTTCCTGCCGGAGACCGACGCCGGGGTGGAACCGATGCAGGTCGCCGGCAAGGACCTCGAGCTGCCGGCCATCCGCTTCTCCCCTCCGGACGGCCAGGATCCGTCGGCGGTGCTGGTGATGCTCCACCAGACCGACGGAGACCGCTGCGGCTGGGGCGACTTCGCGATCCTGGCGGCCCTCCAGGGCGTCGCCGGCCTCTCCTTCGACCTTTGCGGCTATGGCGATGCCGACTGCGGGATCAAGGATCCCGACGACCCGGTGCCGCAGGTGCAGGCCGTTCTGAGCGAGGTCGCGAAGCAGTGGCCGGATGCGCCGGTCGTGCTTGTCGGTGCCTCGATGGGAGGCAGCCAGACCGTACGGGCCGTCGCCGCCGGCGTGGACGTCGACGGCTGGGTGGACCTGTCGGGGCCGTCGAACTGGGCCGGTGTCGACCTGGCCTCGGTCGCCGACTCGATCAGCACGCCGGGCCTGATCGCCATCGCCGAGGACACCGACGGTGCCGAGGAGGCCGACGCCGCCCAGGCGCTGGCGCAGGCCACGTCCTCGGAGTTCGTCCCCGCCGAGGCAGGGCACGGCTGGGAGTTGGTGGTCGAGGAGGGCCGGCTCTCGCCGCTCGGCCAGCAGGTCCTCACGTACGCCACGAGGTGACCTCGGCTGGCGATCAGAGACCGACCTCGCGGTCCAGCCGGGCGATCTGGCCGTCGGCGAGGGCCAGCAACGGTGACCCGGACGGCAGCAGGGTCCGGAGCCGGAGCCACATCTCGTAGTCGTCGGCGCCCCACGCCGACCGGGTCCAGGTCGAGACCAGGTCGGGTTGGCCCGACTGCAGCACCGCCGCGCGCAGCTGCTGCGCCAGGGTCTCGCGGAGCCGGACCACGCCCGGCGCGACCGAGCGCGGCAGGATCGGGCCGCGATAGCAGCGGAGCGCTCCGGCGACGTCGCCCACCGCGAGCCGTGCCTCGACGCCCAGCCAGTCTCCGGTCACCTCGGTCGTGAGCCGGTAGGGCCGGGAGGCGAGGAACTCCTCCCCGAGCAGGTTGCGCAGGCGGTTCAGCTCGGCGCGGAGCGTCGAGGAGCCGCCGTCGTCCTCGTACAGGAGGACCGCGAGCTCGTCGCCGGAGAGGCCGCGCGGGGCGCTGGCGAGGAGCAGGAAGATCTCGCTGTGGCGGGGGGAGAGCCGCAGTTGCGCGCGATGCCCACGGCCGTCGTCGATCGAGAGCAGCAGGTCCTGACGGCCCAGGGTCTCCACGGCGATGCGTGCCCAGCCGGGCCGGGTCTCGGGCTGTCTCTGCAGGAGCTGCTCGCGAGCGAGCTCGGACTCCGCGAGTCTCGCGGCGGCGCGCACCATCGCCATCGTCTGGGGTACGACGATGGAGTCACCTCCGGTGATGTCGAGGACCCCGAGCAGGCGGGAGTCGCCCGGGTCGTGGATCGGGGTCGCGGCGCAGCTCCACTGCTGCACCGACCGCCGGAAGTGCTCGGCGGCGACGACGCTGGTCGGGCGCTCGAGCCGCAGCGCGAGCCCGGGGGCGTTCGTGCCGGCGAGGCGCTCGTCCCAGTTGCTGCCCTCGACGAAGCCGATCCGCTCCGCGCGCCGGAGCGCCGCCGGAGCACCGCACACCCAGAGCAGCTGACCGGCCTCGTCCGAGACGGCCATGATCGCGTCGCAGTCGCGCGCCGCCTGCCCGAGCACGTCGTCGAGGAGAGGGAACACACGAGCCAGCGGATGGGCGGCGCGTACGTCCTGGAGCTGGTCCTCGGGGAGGGTGATCGGCGCGTGCGCGTCGTCCGCGGTCACCCCGGCGGCAGCCGACCGGTGCCACGAGTCCGCCACGGCTGCGCGCATGCAGGGGCTCTGCTTCGGTTCGCTCATCTCGACCTCCTCAATTGGTGAGGGTCACATTTGAAGGTTGCTTTCACGTTGCATCGGTCTCCTGTGGTGAGCGCAACGTTGGTGCAACCTCGGCGTTCCTAGCGTCTGTGACCACGATCACGTCCCACAGCCTGAACTGCCTGAACTGCCCTAGGAGAAATCCCGATGACCGTATACACAGCTCCCGGCCAGCCCGACTCGCTGGTCACCGTCCAAGGCCGCTACGGCCACTACATCGGTGGGGCCTGGGTCGACCCGGTCAAGGGTGCCTACTTCGAGAACATCTCGCCGGTGAACGGCAAGCCTTTCACCGAGATCGCCCGGGGCACGGCCGACGACATCGAGGCCGCCCTGGACGCCGCACATGCTGCCGCTCCGTCGTGGGGGAAGACCTCGACGACGGAACGGGCCAACATCCTGCTCAAGATCGCCGACGTGATGGAGGAGAACCTCAACGCGATCGCCGTCGCCGAGACCTGGGAGAACGGCAAGCCGGTCCGCGAGACGCTGGCCGCCGACATCCCGCTCGCCATCGACCACTTCCGCTACTTCGCCGGCGTGCTGCGTGCCCAGGAGGGCACGATCGGTGAGATCGACGAGAACACCGTGGCGTACCACTTCCACGAGCCGCTGGGCGTCGTCGGCCAGATCATCCCGTGGAACTTCCCGATCCTGATGGCGGTCTGGAAGCTCGCCCCGGCGCTCGCTGCGGGCAACTGCGTGGTCCTGAAGCCCGCCGAGCAGACGCCCTGGTCGATCCTCAAGCTCGTCGAGCTGGTCGGCGAGCTGCTGCCCGCCGGAGTGCTCAACGTCGTCAACGGCTTCGGCGTCGAGGCCGGCAAGCCGCTCGCCTCCTCGCCGCGCGTCGCCAAGGTCGCCTTCACCGGTGAGACCACCACCGGCCGCCTGATCATGCAGTACGCCAGCCAGAACATCATCCCGGTGACGCTGGAGCTCGGCGGCAAGAGCCCGAACATCTTCTTCGACTCCGTCGCCGCGGAGAAGGACGCCTTCTACGACAAGGCGCTCGAGGGCTTCACGATGTTCGCCCTCAACCAGGGCGAGGTCTGCACCTGCCCCTCGCGTGCGCTCGTCCAGCGCTCGATGTACTCCGACTTCGTCGGCGACGCCATCGCCCGGGTCGAGAAGATCAAGCAGGGCAACCCGCTCGACGACACCACGATGATCGGCGCCCAGGCCAGCAACGACCAGCTCGAGAAGATCCTGTCCTACATCGAGATCGGCAAGGACGAGGGCGCCAAGGTCCTCACCGGTGGCGAGCGGACCATCCTCGAGGGCGACCTCGCCGAGGGCTACTACGTACAGCCGACCGTCTTCGAGGGCGACAACTCGATGCGGATCTTCCAGGAGGAGATCTTCGGACCGGTCGTGTCGCTGACCGGCTTCGACGACGAGGCCGACGCCCTCAAGGTCGCCAACGACACCCTGTACGGCCTCGGCGCCGGCGTCTGGTCGCGTGACGGGTCGCAGGCCTTCCGGGCCGGCAAGGAGATCAAGGCCGGCCGGGTCTGGACGAACTGCTACCACGCCTACCCGGCCCACGCGGCCTTCGGCGGCTACAAGCAGTCCGGCATCGGTCGCGAGACCCACAAGATGATGCTGGACCACTACCAGCAGACCAAGAACCTGCTCGTCAGCTACAGCCCCGACGCACTCGGGTTCTTCTGATGAGCGCGACCCACGCCCCCTCCCTTCCGGCGCGGGTCGCCGTGACCGACGGGGCGGCGGACCTTCTCCGCCGCCTCGTCGGTATCCACGGGCCGGTCATGTTCCACCAGTCCGGTGGATGCTGCGACGGCTCCGCCCCGATGTGCTACCCGAGCGGCGACTTCATGCTCGGCGACGCCGACGTCCACCTGGGCGACCTGGACATCGGGCTGGACCAGAAGGTGCCGGTCTGGATGTCGCGCTCGCAGTTCGAGTACTGGTCGCACACCCACCTCACCATCGACGTCGTCCCCGGACGCGGCGCCGGCTTCTCCCTGGAGGCGCCCGAGGGCGTGCGGTTCCTGATCCGGTCGCGACTGTTCACAGACGAGGAGGCAGAGCGCCTTGACCGAGAAACTGCTCAGCACTGACCATCCGACCCGCTTCGAGCCACCGGCCGACCTGGCCGCTGCCGCCAACGTCACCGAAGAGGCGTACGCCCGGGCCGAGTCCGACCTCGAGGACGCACGCTCGCCGTGAAGCTGCTGCCGGCCAGTGCATCGAGCAGGTCGGCGGCGGCGATGTCTCCGGTGACCGTGATGCGGCCGGTGTCGCGGTCGGCGGTGAGCGTGGCGACGCCGGGGAGGTCCCGGAGGCGAGCAGTGGCCTCGCGGACGCATCGAGGGCAACGCATGCCCTCGACGTACAGCTGGATGGTCTGCATGGCGGTCTCCTTGTGCCTTCGTGGCCCCGGACGGATCCGGGGCCACGAAGTGGGTTGGACTGCTAGCGGCCGGCGGGAACCGACTCAGGGGCGGTCGCGGTGCGGACCGACTTCCAGCCGATCCCGGTGACGACCGCACCGGCGAGGGCGATGCCGGCCGCGCCGAGGAAGCCGGCCGAGAAGCCGTCGGTCATGGCGGCCAGGTCGCCGACCTGGTCGGAGCCGTACGCGGAGGCGACGACGGTCATCGCCGCCAGCCCGAGCGCGGAGCCCACCTGGTAGCTGGTGTTGACGATCCCGGCGGCGAGACCGCCCTCCTCAGGCGCTGCCGCGCCGAGCGCGGTGCTCAGCGACGGGATGAACGCCAGGGCCATGCCCGCCGCGGTGACCAGCGTCGCCGGGAGCACGTCGACGGCGAAGCTGCCGTCGGCGTCGATCCGGGAGAGCCAGACCAGGCCGATCCCGAGGACGACGAGGCCGCCGACGGTCATCGCCTTGGGCCCGAACGCGGCGGTCAGTCGCGGGGCGATGGCGACCATGCCGAGCATGATCGTCACCGTCATCGGCAGCAGGGCGGCGCCGGACTCGAAGGCGCCGAGCCCGAGCACCTGCTGGAGGTAGAGGTTGATGAAGAAGAACATCGGGATCCAGGCCGCGCCGAGCAGGAGCTGGGCGATGTTGGCGGCGGCCAGGTTCGGCGCCCGGAAGATGCCCAGGCGCATCAGCGGAGCCGCGGAGCCGGCCTGCAGGGCCACGAAGGCGACGAGCAGGGCGATGCCGACGAGACCGGCGATGAGCGTGCTGGGCGATCCCCAACCCTGCTCGGGGACACGTACGACGGCGAACACCACCGCGGCGAGACCCAGGGTGACGGTGAGCGCGCCGAAAACGTCGATGCGGCCGCGCTGCGCCTGGCCCGCCGGCATCACACCGGGCGTCAGGAGGAGTACGCCGATGGCGATCGGCACGTTGATGAAGAAGACCCACGGCCAGGACAGGTATTCGGTGAGCACGCCACCGAGGAACACGCCGGCCGTTCCGCCGGCCGGGGCGGCCGCGCCGTAGAGCGCGAGGGCCTTGGTCAGCTCCTTCGGGTTCGCCCCGAAGGTCATGAACAGGAGCGTCAGTGCCGACGGTGCGATGAGCGCGGATCCGGCGCCCTGGATGGCGCGGCCGGCAATCTCGACGCCGACGCCGTCAGCCAGGCCGGCGACGAGGGAGCCGACTCCGAGGACCAGCCATCCGATGGCGAAGATCCGTCGGGCGCCGAGCAGGTCGGAGAGCCGGCCGCCCAGCAGGAGGAGCCCGCCGAAGGCCACCACGTAGGCGTTGAACACCCAGCTGAGGTCCTGCGGGGCGAAACCGAGGTCGCGCTGTATCTCGGGGAGGGCGACTCCGATGATGGAGGTGTCCATGATGACCATGAACTGGGCGGCGGCGATGAGGCCGAGGGCGAGCCAGCGGCGGCTGTTGGCACCCGCCGCCGGGGATGCTGTGGAAGACATGGTTCTCTCTTTTCGTCAGGGCGGCCGTCCGACCGCGTGAAGAGAACCTGTCCCGGGTCACTGTCCCTGGACTGTCCGGCCGTTGTTCAGCCGGGCCAGCGCCTCCTCCGCCCGGGCGGCGACGGCGGTCTCGCCGGCGGCGAGGCCGAGCGCGCGGGCCTCGTCGTAGCGCTCCGCTGCCGCCTCTGGCTCGGAGACCTGCTCGTGGCACCGGGCCAGCGCGAGCGTGGCCTTCGCCGTCATCGCGGGCGTCTCCAGCGTCTCGAAGCCCTGGATGGCGCTCGACAGCAGCGAGATGGCGCTCGACCAGTCCTGCTCACGCTCGGCGAGCCGGCCACGTCCGTACGCCGCGAGGACCGACCCGGCACGGTCGCCGACGTGTCGGGACGCGAGCTCGGCGCGACGGAAGGCGTCCCGGGCCGACGCCTCGTCCCCCAGTTCGAGGTGGGTGATCCCGAGGTCGGCGAGTGCCCACTGCACGGTGTTGTGGATGCCTGCGGAGGCGGCGACGTCGATCGCCTGCTCGAGCGTCCGGGCCGACTCCCGCAGGCGTCCGAAGTGCCGCAGGCCGTAGCCGAGGTGGTAGAGGACCGCGCTCTGACCCCACGGGTCGTTGAGGTGACCGAATTCGGCCGCGGTGGCTCGCCCGAGGCGTATCGCCGCCGGCTCGTCCCTGACCTTGAGCGCCGTCTCGAGCCGGACGAAGCCGGCGACGGCGAGACCCCAACGGTCCCCCTGCTCGCGGAACCACGTCTCGGCGTCGTCCAGGAGCGCGGCGGCCTCCGGGTCCGCGCCGTTGACGCCTTCGACGGCGAGCAGCACCCGGGAGACCGCGGCCCCGTCGGCGTCACCTTCCTCGAGGAAGATCGCGAGGCTCTCGCGGGCCGCATCGGCGCAGCGCGGATGGGGGTGGACGACACACGCCCGGGGACGCTCCACCAGCGCCACCGCCTGGAGGGCAGCCGCCCGAGCCGCGGCCGAGCCGCGGTCCTGCTCGAGCAGCCGCCGCAGGATCCGGCGGCCCTCGAGATGGCGACCCTGATGCCAGAAGAGGCCCAGATGACCGGCCAGGCGTAGCGCGGCGTCGATGTCGCCGGCCGGGCCCTCCAGCCAGGCGATCGCCGAGCGTACGTTGGCCTGCTCGTCGACGAGGAGGTGCCTCGCCCGGGCATCCCCCTGACCGCGCATCGCCTGCGCCGACCGCTCGGCGACCTGGGCGAAGTAGTGCGCATGCCGGGCGGCCAGGGCCTCGTTTCGGCCGGTCTGCGCCAGCCGGTCTGCGGCGTACTCACGCAGTGTCTCGAGCATGCGATAGCGGGTGACCGGCCCGCGCTCGGCGACGATCAGGGACTGCTCGACCAGCCTGCCCACGGCGTGGATGATCTGGTTCGAGTCGGTCTCGTCGTCGGCGAGGATCTGCTCGGCGGCGGTGAGGGTCCAACCGCCGTGGAACACGGCGAGCCCTTCGAAGACGCGCTTCTCGAGGTCGTCGAGCAGGTCGTAGCTCCAGTCCACGGTCGCGCGGAGCGTGCGCTGGCGGTCCTCCGCCGTCCGCGCTCCCGAGGTGAGGAGCGTGAACCGCTGGTCGAGCCGGTCTGCGAGGTCGCTCGGGGACAGCGTCGCCGCCCGGGCCGCGGCCAGCTCCAGCGCCAGCGGCATGCCGTCGAGCGCGCGGGCGATGCGGCCGAGCGGGGCGTACGCCTCCTGGTCGGTCTCGATCCCGGGCAGGACCGTCGCGATCCGGCGGATCAGCAGCTGTACGGAGGCGGTCGCCGCGATCGCCTCGGCGTCGTCGTCCTCAAGCGGTGTCGGGAGCGGTCCGACAAGGGTCTGGACCTCGCTCGGCAGGGCGAGGGGTTCGCGGCTGGTGGCGATGACGGTGAGCCGGGGGCAGCGCGTCAGGAGCTGCTCGACCAGGGTCGCGACGGGGTCGACGAGATGCTCGCAGTTGTCGATGACCAGGAGCAGGTGCTTGTCGGCGAGGAAGTCGGCCAGCCGTTCCTGGAGGTCGATCGCCGAGCCGTCCTGCGGCATCGCCACGGCCGCGGCGACGGCCGGCACGATGTGCTCCCGGCTGCGGATCGGGGCGAGACGGACGAGGAAGGTGCCGTCCGGGAACCGCTCGGCGACACGCTGCGCGGTCTGAAGGCCGAGGACGGTCTTCCCGGACCCGCCGGGGCCGACGAGGGTGGTGAGCCTGGACGTACCGGCCCGCTCGCTCAGGGACGTGAGCAGCTCCTCGCGCCCGACGAGCGGAGTCAGGTCGGTCGGAAGGTTGGAGAGTCCGGACCTGAGGCGGTGCGGCCCGGTCGCGGGGGTGGACAGGGTGACCTCGCCGGAGGAGCCGAGCGACGGGTCCTGGCGGAGCACCCGCTCGTGGAGCGAGCGGAGGGAGGCCGACGGTTCCAGACCGAGGTCGGCGTCCAACGTCGTCCGGGTGCGGGTGAAGACCTCGAGGGCGTCGGCCTGACGGCCGGCGCGATAGAGCGCGACCATCAGCAGGCCGGCCATCGCCTCATGGGTCGGGTCGGCGCGCAGCAGCGGCTCGAGATCGGTGACGACCTCCGCGTGACGGCCCAGCGACAGCGCGATCTGGGCACGCTCGGCGTACGCCGTCCTGCGGAGGTCCTCCAGCCGTACGGACTCGGGCACCGCCCAGGGCTCGGTGGCGAAGTCGGCGAGCGCGTCGCCCCGCCAGAGCCCGAGCGCTGCGTCGTAGGCGCCGAGATCGTCGTCGGTCGGGCTCCCGGCGCCGGCGACCGACGCCCGGACCCGGCGGATCCGGCGCTCGAAGTCCTCGGCATCGATCGTGCCCGGGTCGACAGCGGCCCGGTAACCGCCGCCGTCGCGTAGCACCAGGTCGAGACCGGCGTTCTTGAACACTCGCCGCAGCTTGGACACGCGGAGCTGGAGGGCGTTCAACGGGTCGGCCGGCAGCGACGAGTCGGCCCACAGCCGGTCGATCAGCGCCGAGGCGGGCACGATCCGGCCGCGCGCCAGGAGCAGCACCGCGAGCAGGGCCCGCTCCGCCGACCCGGGGACCTTGACCGTGTCTCCGTCGATCGTCGTCTCGAAGGGGCCGAGCAGCCCGAACCGGATGTCACGCGAGGTCGGGGTCGGCAGCACATCGAGATCGTAGTCAGACCGGGCGCAGGCGCCGATCGGATATCTGTCCGGGCCCCGACAATCCCGGGACAGTCCGCGGACAGATCCGCGCAGCAACCTCTGGCACGTCATCGAGAGTCATCGAGATTCGAGCCAGGAGAGATCACATGAACGCCATTGCCAAGGTAGGTGCGTTCGCCGGAGCCGTCGTTGCCCTCGGCGGCCTGGGTTCCGCCGTAGGTGCCTCCGTCGGCCCCGTCGGCGAGCCGGAGCGCCCGACGCACCAGAAGCACGCAGCCGGCAACAGCAGCCAGGGTGGCCATGGCGGCCACGCCGGACACGCCGGACACGGCGCCGAGAAGGCGCCCGAGGCCACCGGGCTCAACGTCAGCCAGGCCGGCTACACGCTCGACCTCGTCGAGGACCGCCCCCAGCGCTCGACATCCGCCACGCTGCGGTTCCGGATCCTCGGCGCCGACCACGAGCCCGTCACCCGGTTCGAGGCCGCCCACGGCAAGCTGCTGCACCTGATCGTCGTACGCCGCGATCTGGCGACCTACGAGCACCTGCACCCGGTGATGGCCGCCGACGGCACCTGGTCGGCCACCGCCGACCTGGCCGAGGCCGGGACCTACCGCGTCTTCGCCGACTTCCGGCCGGCGACCGAGACCGAGGGCCTGACCCTGGGCCAGGACCTCTTCGTCGCCGGCCCCTACGAGCCCGAGACGCTGCCGCCGGCCGCGACCACCAGCACCGTCAGCCCCTACGAGGTGAACCTGGACGGTCATCTGGTGGCCGGCCAGACCTCGCGCCTCACCCTGACCGTGACCCGGGACGGCGAAGCCGTCACCCACCTCGAGCCCTACCTCGAGGCGTACGGACACCTGGTCGCGCTCCGCGACGGCGACCTCGCCTACCTCCACGTCCACCCCGAAGGGTCGCCCGGCGACGGGCGCACCGAGCCCGGCCCGGAGATCACCTTCTCGGCCGAGGTGCCCTCGGCCGCGACGTACCGGCTGTTCCTCGACTTCAAGCACGGCGGCGAGGTCCGCACCGCGGCCATCACCGCGACAGCCGAAGCCCACTGATCGGCCCACTGACTCCCTGCCTGAGCAGGGTCCACCACAGAGAAAGGAAAGCACCATGTGCAGCACCACCTACACCGTTTCCGGAATGACCTGCGGCCACTGCGTCAGCTCTGTCTCGGAGGAGGTCGCCCAGATCGCGGGCGTCTCCTCGGTCGACGTCGACCTGGCCACCGGCCAGGTGACCGTCACCTCCGAGAACGAGCTCGACCCCGTGCAGGTTCAGCGCGCGATCGAGGAGGCCGGCTACCAGCTGGCCGGCTGAGCCACCCGCGTCGGCTCCCTGTGAGCGGGGAGCCGACGCGCACCACGATCCACCCACCCGAAGGACACCAGTGATGACCGTCTCCGGAACCTCTGCCCCCACGACCGACTTCGAGCTCGAGATCAACGGCATGACCTGCGCGTCGTGCGCGAACCGGATCGAGCGCAAGCTCAACAAGCTCGACGGTGTCGCCGCCACCGTCAACTACGCGACCGAGAAGGCGAAGATCTCCGTCGCCGCGGACACCGACATCGACGCGAGCGCGCTGATCGCGACCGTCGAGAGCGCCGGGTACGGCGCCAAGGAGCCTCGCCGCGAGGCGGCTCCGTCGAGCGCCTCCCCCGACGCCGACGTCACGGACCCGGTCGCCCTCCTCAAGCGGCGGCTGCTGGTCTCGACCCTGCTCACCATCCCGGTGGTGCTCCTGGCGATGGTGCCGGCCCTGCAGTTCGAGAGCTGGCAGTGGCTCTCGCTCACGCTCGCCGCACCGGTCGTCGTCTGGGGCGCGGCGCCGTTCCACCGGGCAGCCTGGACGAACGCGCGCCACGGCGCGGCGACCATGGACACGCTGGTCTCGATCGGCACCCTGGCAGCCTTCGGCTGGTCCCTGTACGCCCTCTTCCTCGGCACTGCCGGTGAGCCCGGCATGACCCACGCGTTCAGCTTCGCCATCGAGCGCACCGACGGTCTCGGCAACATCTACCTCGAGGCGGCAGCCGGGGTCACGACGTTCATCCTCGCCGGCCGCTACTTCGAGGCCAGGTCGAAGCGGCGCGCCGGTGCTGCCCTGACCGCGCTCCTCGAGCTCGGCGCGAAGGAGGTCGCCGTCCTGCGGGACGAGGTCGAGACCCGGATCCCGATCGACGAGCTCGCCGTCGGAGACCTGTTCGTCGTACGTCCCGGGGAGAAGATCGCGACCGACGGCATCGTCGAGGACGGGTCCTCCGCGATCGACGCGGCGATGCTGACCGGCGAGTCGGTGCCGGTTGAGGTCGGACCCGGTGACGGTGTCACCGGAGCCACCGTGAACGCCGGCGGACGCATCGTCGTCCGGGCGACCCGGGTCGGCGCGGACACCCAGCTCGCCCAGATGGCACGCCTGGTCGAGGAGGCGCAGACCGGCAAGGCGGCGGCTCAGCGGCTCGCCGACCGCATCTCGGGGATCTTCGTACCCATCGTGATCGCCCTCTCGGCCATCACCCTCGGGTTCTGGCTCGGCGCCGGCGCGGGCACCGCCACCGCCTTCACCGCGGCCGTCGCGGTGCTGATCATCGCCTGCCCGTGCGCGCTCGGTCTGGCCACGCCCACGGCGCTGATGGTCGGCACCGGACGCGGCGCCCAGCTCGGGATCCTGATCAAGGGACCGGAGGTGCTCGAGAGCACCCGCGCGATCGACACCATCGTGCTCGACAAGACCGGCACCGTCACCACCGGCAGTATGACCCTGACCGACGTGATCGCCGCGCCCGGCGAGGACGCCGACGAGATCGCACGACTGGCCGGCGCCCTCGAGTACGCCTCGGAGCACCCGATCGCCGGGGCGATCGCCGCCGGGGCCGAGGAGCGCGTCGGCACCCTGCCGGTGGCCGAGGACTTCGCCAACGTCCCAGGTCTGGGAGTGCAGGGCATCGTCGAGGGTCACGCCGTCCTGGTGGGCCGGGTCCGCCTGCTCGAGGAGTGGAGCCAGTACCTGCCGGGCGATCTCGCCCTGGCGATGGCCGAGGCCGAGAGCGAGGGCCGCACCGCCGTCGCCGTCGGCTGGGACGGACAGGCGCGTGGCGTCCTGGTCGTCAACGACGTGGTCAAGGCGACCTCCGCCGCGGCGATCGCCGAGTTCCAGCGTCTCGGCCTGACCCCGGTCCTGCTCACCGGCGACAACGAGACGGTGGCCCGTTCGGTCGCCGCCGAGGTCGGCATCCCAGTCTCCGCGGACACCGTCATCGCCGAGGTGCTTCCTGAGGACAAGGTCGCGGTGGTCCGCCGGCTGCAGGAGGAGGGCCGCGTGGTCGCGATGGTCGGTGACGGCGTCAACGACGCGCCGGCGCTGGCCCAGGCCGACCTCGGCCTCTCGATGGGCACCGGCACCGACGTCGCCATCCAGGCCAGCGACCTGACCCTGGTCCGTGGTGACCTGCGGGTCGCGGCCGACGCGATCCGGCTGTCGCGGCGGACCCTGGCGACCATCAAGGGCAATCTGTTCTGGGCATTCGCCTACAACGTCGCGGCCATCCCGCTGGCGGTCGCCGGGCTGCTCAACCCGATGCTCGCCGGTGCCGCGATGGCCTGCTCGTCGGTGTTCGTGGTGAGCAACAGCCGCCGGCTGCGTCGCTTCCGCTGATCCCAGCGCCGCCCCGCACGATCTCTTAGGCTCCTGAGCATGGACCATCGGGTGTTGTTGATCGTCGGGGTGGCGTTGGCGATCATGATCGCGGCGTCGGTGTTCGCGCGGCGTACAGGAGTGGCGGCGCCGCTGCTGCTCGTGGGGCTCGGGATCGGGGCGAGCTATCTGCCGGGGGCGCCGGAGATCGAGCTCGATCCGGAATGGATCCTGGCCGGCGTACTGCCGCCGTTGCTCTACTCCTCCGCCGTCAACCTGCCGGTGATCGACTTCCGGCGGAACCTCCGGCTGATCACCTGGCTCTCGGTCGTGATGGTGATCGTCTCGGCGCTGGTGATCGGGGCGGTCGTCCACTGGCTGTTCCCGGAGATCTCCTTCCCGCTCGCGGTCGCGCTCGGCGCGGTCGTCAGTCCCACCGACGCCGTGGCGGCGACGGCGATCGGGCGCCGGGTCGGGCTGCCGCCGCGGGTGATGACGGTGCTGGAGGGCGAGAGCCTGGTCAACGACGCCTCCGCCCTCGTCGTCCTCCGGACGGCCGTCGCGGGGATCGCGGCGGCCAGCTCCTTCTCGTTGGGACGTACGGCTCTGGAGTTCGGCTGGGCGGTGCTGGGGGCGCTCTTGATCGGCGGCATCGTCGGCTGGCTCACGGTGCTGCTCCGCCAGCGCCTGGACGACCCGGTGCTCAACACGACGATCTCGTTCGCGGTGCCGTTCATCGCCTACTTCCCGGCCGAGGAGCTGAACGCGTCGGGCGTGCTCGCCGTCGTCGTCGCCGGGCTGGTCACCGGCGGGCTCGGCAGCCGCAGGTTCAGCGCCCGCGACCGGCAGACCCAGGCGACCACCTGGACGACGTTCAACTTCATCCTGGAGAGCGGCGTCTTCTTGGCGATGGGCTACCAGCTGCCCGCGCTCGTCGACGCCGCCCGCGGCGAGACCACGATGGGCCAGATGGCGGGACTGGTCCTGATCGTGGTCGGTCTGCTGGTCGCGCTCCGGTTCCTCGGGCTCGCCGGTCCCGCGCTCCGGGACCGGGAGGAGAACAAGGAAGAGGTACGCACCCGCCTCGACCAGTTCGAGGAGAAGCTCGACTCGCTGACCCCCGTCGACGACCGGGAGGACGCCCGGATCACCTCGGCCCGGCGGCGACTGGCGCGGGGCCGGGCGGACATCGACTTCGAGGAGCGCGAGCCGATCACCAGGCGTGGCTTCCTGATCATCGGCTGGGCCGGGATGCGTGGCGTCGTCACGGTCGCCGCCGCCCACACCATCCCGGCCGGCACCTCCCACCGGGCGACCGTGGTGCTCGCCGCCTTCCTGGTAGCGCTCATCACGCTCGTGCTCTTCGGTCTCACCCTCCCGGCGGTCATCCGCCGGATGCGCTTCCCGGGTGAGTCGTCGGCGGACCGTCACGACGCGTTCCGGGCGCTGCTCCGCCAGGTCGGCGAGGATGCGATCGACAACCTCGGACCGCTCGAGTCGCAGACCATCGACGGCGAGCCGATCGACCCCCAGCTGGTGACGAAGCTCAAGGACCGCATCCTTCCGCGGGTGCTCGCGGGCGTACGAGACGCGCCCAGCATCAGGCCAGACGTGATGGAGCAGACGGTGATCCTGCAGCTGCGCTACCTGGACGCGATGCGCGACGCGCTCGCCGCCGAGCGCAGCATCGGCGCCTACGGCTCTCACACCTACCGGAAGGTCGAGGCGATCCTCGACGACATGGAGAGGCGGCTCGACGCGAGCTGAGCGGCCCGGCCGGTCAGCTCTGGCGGGCGTCGTAGCGTCGGCGCTCGTCCTCGATCCGGGGGTTGTGCCGGATCGCCCACTCGGCCAGTCTCACCGCCGGCCCGACGAGCGTCCTGCCCATCTCGGTCAGCTCGTACTCCACCCGTGGAGGCACCTCCGGATAGCTCGTACGCGCCACCAGACCGTCGCGCTCCAGATGGCGGAGCGTGAGGGTGAGCATGCGCTGCGAGATCCCTGGCACGCGCGTCTTGAGGTCGCCGAACCGGGCTCGTCCGCCGTCGAGGGTGGCGATCACCAGCAGGCTCCACTTGTCACCGATGCGGTCCAGGATGCCGCGGATCGCGCGTCCGCCGTCTCCCCTGATCAGGCAGGCCTTCTCGTAGTCCGACATCACGCTCCCTCTGTCGTTCGGGCACACCGATGTGCCTTTTGTACGCCTCCCGGAACCCGGTCATGCTGGTTCTCGATCGGTTAGTTACTCATCGTAACCAAGGAGTTCGACATGGTGGTCGCGTATTGGATCGTCGCCGGCTTGCTGGCGGTCTTCTACCTGTACTCGGGTGGGATCAAGGTCGTGCGGAGCCAAGAGCAGCTGCAGCCCATGATGGCGTGGGCCGGCACCGCGATCCCGATGGCCGGCGTCCGGGCCATCGGTGTGGTCGAGGTGGCCGGTGCGCTGGGGCTGATCCTGCCGCCGCTGACCGGTATCGCCCCGAGCCTGGCCGTCTGGGCGGCCGGAGGTCTGGCGCTCGTGCAGGTGCTCGCGGCGCTCTTCCACCTCTCGCGCGGCGAGAGGGGCGACCTGTGGCTCAACGCGGTCCTGGCGGTGGTCGCGCTCGCCACGCTGGTCCTGGCCACTCGCCGGTGATCGTCGCTGGCCGTGGTCAGACGGTCTCGAAGCCGGCCATCATCGCCATGTCCTCGTGCTCCAGGTTGTGGCAGTGGACGAGGAACCTGCCGGCGTACTTCTCGAACTTCACCCTGACCCGGACGGCCTCGTAGGGGCGTACGTCGACGGTGTCCTTCCAGCCGAGGTCCATCGGACCCGGTCCGCGGTTGCCACGCCGCAGGACCTGGAAGGGCGAGAGATGCACGTGGACGGGGTGGTGCGCGTCGGTGAAGAACTCCCAGATCTCGGTGGACTCCAGCGGCACCTTGGCCTGCGGGACCGCCGGGTCGAACGGCTTGCCGTTGATCCCCCAGCCCCGTCGGCCGTGCACGTTCGCCTTGCGGAAATGCCACCTGCGGACGACGGCGCCCTCGGGCTTCTCGGGCTCGGGTACGTCGGCCAGCCGCCTCGGGATCTTGACGTCGTCGGCCGCGCGCCGGGCGATGCGGAACCGCATCACCTGAGCGGTCCGGCCGGTGCCGAGACCGTTGCGCATCTCGACTGTCGTCCCCGGCGCGAGCGAGCGGAAGTCGACGACGACGTCGAACCGCTCGCCGGAGGCCATCGTGATCTCGCCGTGCTCGACCGGGGCTGCGAGCAGCCCGCCGTCGGAGCCGATCTGGGTGAACGTCACCGGCTGCCCGTCGGAGGTCCGCAGGCTCAGTGCGTAGCGGCGCGCGTTGGAGGCATTGAGCAGCCGCAGCCGATACTGCGCCGCCTCGACCTCCGCCTCGGGCCACGGGGCACCGTTGACGAGGATGACGTCGCCGAGCACGCCGGCCATGTAGCGGTCCTCGACCCCGGGCTCGCCGAGAAGCTCCGGGTCGAGCGCGGGATAGCGCAGCGTGCCGTCCTCGTCGAAGGCCCGGTCGGCGATCATCAGCGGGATCTCCCGCTCGCCCCGTGGCAGCGAGAGCGCGTCCTCCTCGTCGTCGCGGATGATGTGGAAACCGGCCAGCCCACGCCACACCTGCGGGCCGGTGAAGTCCATTCGATGGTCGTGGTACCAAAGCGTCGTCGCGGGCTGCTCGAGCGGATAGCGGTAGTCCCGCTTTCCTGTTGTGACCTGCGCCTTCGGGTCGGCCATGGTCTCGTGACCGCCACCATGACCGCCGCCGTGACCAGCGTGGTGGGCGTGGTGCGACTCGAAGCCCGGCGGGACCAGAAGGTCCGTCGGCCAGCCGTCGCTCTTCGCCGGGGTGTGCCCGCCGTGGAGATGCGTCGCGGTCGGCAGTGTGAGGGAGTTGGTGTGGCGTACGGTCACGGCCTCGTCGCGGCGGGTCTCCAACGTCGGCCCGGGGAAGACCCCGTCGTACGTCATCATCTCGGTCCGCAGCCCGGGCAGGATCTCCACCGAGGCGGTGCGCTGAGAGATCTCGATCATCTCGCCCGAAGGCCGTTTGACCGGCGGCAACGGCAACGGAGTCGCGTACGCCTTCGGCAGCCGTGCCGCGCTGCGCAGGATCCGTCCGGTCTGCTCGGGGGCCTCGCCGCACGCGACCAGCGATCCGGCGACCGGGGCAGCCAGTCCGGCGCCGAGAAGAGTGCGTCGCCCGATCCTCATCCCCGAACCTCCCGCGGGCTGCCGGCGCCGCGGCGCAGGGCGGCGATGGCCACGGCCACCGCGATGCCGACGGTGAGGACGCCGACCGGGACGTGCAGCTGGAGGACCCGGGTGTAGCCGAGGATCGCCTGGACGTGGATGAGGAAGAAGAGCGCGACCGACCAGATGAGGAACCACCAGCGCCCGTGCATCGCCACGACGGCGCCCGCGGCGACCGGCAGCAGCAGGCCGAGGCCCTGCAGCGCGACCGCGCCCGCGGAGTGGAGGCCCAACGCCTCGAAGGTGCCGGCGAAGTAGGAGCCGATGAAGATCGGTTGCCCGATCGCGAAGAGCGCGGCCAGAACCGCGACGGCTCGGAAGCAGAAGAGGCTGACGCGTGGTCGGCGCTCGCGTGGTGGCGGCGCGGTCGGGATCTCGGTGGTGGTCACATCTCGACAATAGGTAGCCGAGGTACGTATGGCGTCGGGCGTTTCCCTGAGATCGCCCCAGGGTTGCCGTCAGGGTCGAGGATCCGTTCGGGTCGCGTCCCGATAACCGGTTGCAACCGCAGCGCCGAACTTCGGATACTGGTCGACTTTGCTGCTTGCCGAAGGAGAACGCCTTGACCAACCTGCCGTCTGGCCACGCCCAGGTTCTCGACCTGATCAGGACGTCCGTCGCCCGGGACGGGCGGTTCGACGGACTCGCCGCCGGAGGATCACTGCTCACCGGTGATCTCGACCGCTACTCCGATCTCGACCTCGTGGTGGTCGTCGGCGACGATCATCATTCGGCGGTGATGGAGCAGCGCCGTGAGATCGCGGCCGAGTGGATGCCCTTGCTGGCGGCATTCACCGGCGAGCACGTGGGTGAACCCCGGCTGTTGATCTGTCTGTGTGCCGACCCGCTCCTGCATGTCGATCTCAAGTTCGTGCGGGCAGATGAGCTCGAGCGCCGGATCGAGAACCCCCTGGTCATCTGGGAGCGCGACCAGACGGTCTCCCGCAGCATCGCCAGGACCGAGCCAAGTCCGTTGGCCGTCGATCCCCAGTGGATCGAGGACAGGTTCTGGATCTGGGTGCACTACGCGGCAACCAAGCTGGGCCGAGGCGAGCTCTTCGAGGTCCTGGAGTTCCTGAGCTTCCTGCGAAGCGAGGCGCTCGTACCTCTGGCACAGCACGTGCGTGGACTCACGCCCCGGGGCGTCCGGCGGTTCGAGCAGCGCGCGCCGGACCTGGTCCCGCTCGTAGCGGGCACCGTGGCCTCGCACGACTGGGACGAGTGCGCCGCTGCGGTCGCTCGATGCGTCGAGATCTACCGGAGCTTGCGGGGCCAGCTGTCGGTCCCGATCGGAGTAGGTGCCGAAGCCGAGGACGCGTCGGTCGCGTACCTGGATACCGTCGTTGCCGACGGTCCGGCGCCGAGGTCTGCAGTCTGATCCCGCCTGCGCCGGGAGGGTGAAGCGTGTCCCCGGGTCAGTGGTTGGAGAAGACCTCGTCGCGGGCCGTGTCGAGACCGATCTGGAGGGCGCCGCGGAGCACGGGGTCGCCGGAGATCTCGGTGGGGACGACGGTGGGGACGTTGGGGCCGAGGGCGGCGATCGCCTTCTGTACGCGGGCGGCCAGGACCGGCCCGCCGGCGCGTCCGACCTCGCCCGCGAGCACGCACAGCTCGGGGTCGAGCACCACGCAGATGCCCGCCAGGCCGAGGGCGAGCCTCCTGGCCAGCTCCTCGAGGAACGGCTCGGCGCCGGGGTCACCGCCGGCGGCCGCGCGTACGCAGTCCACACCGCTGCCCTTCAGCCCGAACGCACGGGCGAGGATGTCCATGGCCTCGACGCTGACCAGCGACTGGAAGGCCGCGTGCTGCGGGCTGTCGGTGCCGTGGGGCGTGGAGGCGCCCGGAACCGCCAGATAGCCGATCTCGCCGGCACCGCCGCCGGCGCCGCGGTGGAGGCGACCATCGACGATCACCGCGAGGCCCAGCCCGCGGTCGATCCAGGCGAGCACCGAGTCCTTGACGCCGTGGGAGGCTCCGGCGGACTGCTCGGCGAGCCCGGCCAGGTTGACGTCGTTCTCGATCAGTATCGGCCGCTGGAAGCTGCGCCGGAGGTCCTGGAGGACGCCCGTGCGCCAGTCCGGCAAGTCGTTGGCGAAACGGAAATCACCGGTGCGCGGGTCGATCATGCCGGGCGTACCGATCGAGAGGCAGCGGAGCTGCGACATCGTGATGCCGGCGCTCCGGGTGGCGTCGGCGACGGTGGCCCGCACCGCCTCGACCGGGTCGGAGGCCTCGTGGGGGTCGAGCGCGCCGGTGGCCAGCTCGGTGCCGGTGATGTCGGCGACCGACGCGGTGATCTGGTCAGGTCCGATGTGGAGGGCCGCGACATAGCCCGCCGCCGGGACCACGCCGTAGAGCGCGGCGTTGGGGCCGCGACCGCCCTGCTGGGTGCCGACGACCTCGACCAGGCCACGTTCGCCGAGCCGGGTCAGCAGCTGTCCCGCGGTCACCTTCGATAGGCCGACGAGCTCGCCGAGCCGGGTCTTCGTCACCGGCCCGTTCGAGAGCATCAGATCGAGCGCCGCGCGGTCGTTGGTGTCGCGGATCAGGTGTGTCTTGGGCGGTCTGGACATCGGCGGCGCTCCTTTCGAGGGTCGGGGTGGCGTACGGGACGCCAACCTAACAATTGCAGGGCTCGCGCCGGGGTTTGTCCACGCTGGGTCTAGACGGTAACTGTAAAGGAACTTTACAGTGGGGCTTCGATCGCCATCCATCTCAACCCCCCATCAAGGAGTTTGGAATGCGTACTACCACGAAGATCGCCGTTCTCGGCGGGATCTTGCTGGCGCCCGTCCTGGCCATGTTGCCGACGAGCCCCGCAAGTGCGCACGGCTACATCTCGAACCCCCCGAGCAGGCAGGCCCAGTGTGCTGCCGGCACCGTCGAGTGCGGGGACATCAAGTACGAACCGCAGAGTGTCGAGGGCCCGAAGGGCCTGACCAGCTGCTCCGGCGGCAACTCGAGGTTCGCCGAGCTCGACGACGACTCCAAGAACTGGCAGGCCACACCGGTCGGCCGGTCCCAGACGTTCACCTGGTCGCTGAGCGCCCGGCACAGCACCAGCACCTGGCAGTACTTCATCGGTGACACCAAGATCGCCGAGTTCGACGACGGTGGGGCGCAGCCGCCTGCCACCGTCGAGCACCAGGTCGACTTCGGGTCGTTCACCGGCCGGCAGAAGGTCCTCGCGGTCTGGAACGTCGCCGACACGACCAACGCCTTCTACGCCTGCATCGACGTGAACATCGGCGGCACCGCGACCGACCCGGAGACACCGGCGCCGGTGGCCGGTGAGTTCCCGGTCAGCGAGGAGCAGTTCAACCAGCTCTTCCCCAACCGCAACCCGTTCTACACGTACGCCGGCCTCGTCGAGGCGCTCAGCGCCTACCCGGAATTCACCAATGCTGGGGACGAGGCGGTGCAGAAGCGGGAGGCCGCTGCGTTCATCGCCAACGTCGCCCACGAGACCGGTGACCTGCTCTACGTCGTCGAGCAGAACGAGGCCAACTACCCGCACTACTGCGACCCCAACCAGTCCTACGGCTGCCCCGCCGGCAACGACCAGTACTACGGCCGTGGTCCGGTCCAGCTGAGCTGGAACTTCAACTACAAGGCCGCCGGGGACGCGCTCGGGATCGACCTGCTGAACAACCCGAACCTGGTCGCTACCGATCCGGCGGTCGCCTGGAAGACCGGGCTCTGGTACTGGAACACCCAGAACGGCCCCGGCACCATGACCCCGCACGCGGCGATGGTCAACGGCGCCGGCTTCGGCGAGACCATCCGGTCCATCAACGGGTCCATCGAGTGCAACGGTGGCAACCCGGCCCAGGTGCAGAGCCGCGTCGACAACTACACCGAGGTCACCTCGCTGCTCGGGGTGGACCCGGGCGGAAACTTGTACTGCTGATACGACACTCGCCCGAACCGGCGGCGTACGCAGCCCCACCTGCGTACGCCGCCGTGTTTCCGTTTTGTGACAAGCGCCCAACGAGGTTCTGCCTCCGTGCCGGTGTCGGCCGCCCGGCTGCGCCCCTACCTTCGAGTAGCAACCGGATCCCCGGACAGCCCGGGGCCGGACGGACGAAGGAGCATGCTCGGTGCTCAGATCACTCTCTCTCCGCATCGCCGCGGTCGCCGCGGCCGTCACTCTCCCCCTCTTCGGCCTGGTAGCGCCGGCCGAGGCGGAGAGCCCCTACGAGCGCGGGCCGGACCCGACGTCGGCCAGCGTTCTGGACAACGGCACGTTCTCCCTCTCCACCGCCTCGGTCTCCTCGCTGGTGACCGGCTTCGGCGGCGGGACGATCTACTACCCCACCTCCACCACCGCGGGGACCTTCGGCGGTGTCGTGCTCGCCCCCGGCTACACGGCCTCCTCGTCGTCCTACTCCGCGGTCGCGCGCCGGGTGGCCTCGCACGGGTTCGTGGTCTTCGCGATCGACACGAACTCCCGCTACGACCAGCCCGACAGCCGCGGCTCGCAGATCCTGGCCGCGGTCGACTACCTGCAGGAGGACGCCTCCTCCGCGGTCGCCTCGCGCCTGGACGAGACCCGGATCGCGGTCTCCGGCCACTCCATGGGCGGCGGCGGCACGCTCGCGGCGGCCAACCAGGACTCCTCGATCAAGGCCGCGGTCGCGCTACAGCCCTGGCACACCGACAAGACCTGGCCCGGCATCCAGATCCCGACCATGATCATCGGCGCGGAGAACGACAGCGTCGCGCCGGTCAGCTCGCACTCCGTCCCGTTCTACACCTCGGCCACCGGGGCCCGGGAGAAGGCGTACGGCGAGATCAACAACGGCGACCACTTCATCGCCAACACCGATGACGACTGGCAAGGGCGCCTGTTCGTCACCTGGCTGAAGAGGTACGTCGACGACGACACCCGCTACTCGCAGTTCCTCTGCCCGGCGCCGTCCTCGGTCAACCTGTCCGACTACCGCAACACCTGTCCGGACTGATCCGTCGGTCCTGACGCGGAGCCGGCCACCTCGGGAGAGGTGGCCGGCTCCGATAGGGTCGGATCATGGCCACGACCAGCCCGAAGGGTGAGGAGATCGTCGGATCACTGCTGCGTGGCCTAGACGTGATCGGCATCCTCAGCGAAGCCGAACAGCCGCTGTCGCTGGCCGAGGTGGCGACCCTCGCAGACACCTCCCGGGCCACCGCGCGGCGGCTGCTGCTGACCCTGGAACGCGTTGGGTACGTCCGCACCGACGGGCGCACCTTCCAGTTGCGCCCCAAGGTGATGGAGCTCGGCGACGCGTACCTCGAGGGGCTGGGGCTCCCGCGACTCCATCCTCATCTGACCTCGCTCGCCGAGCGGGTGCGTGACACCTGCTCGCTGACCGTCCTGGACGGCGACACGGTTGTCTACGTCGACCGTGTCAAAGCGGATCGGATGATGACGGTCAACATCGCGGTGGGCACCCGGATGCCGGCGTACGCGATGTCCAGCGGCCGCGTCCTGCTCGCCGACCTCGATCCCGAGGCGCTGCGCGACTACCTCGAGCATCTGCATGCCGAGCCGCTCACGGGACGCACCGCGGTCGCTCCCGACGAGCTCGCCCGAAGGATCGCCCAGGCCCGCAAGGACGGCTACGTCATCACTGACCAAGAGATCGACCCGACCCTGCGCTCGATCGCCGCGCCCGTACGTGGGCCGGACGGGCGCGCCATCGCCGCGGTGAACGTCGCCACCCACGTCAACCGCACCTCGGTCGAGCAGATGCGCGAGGAGATTCTGCCCGAGTTGCTCGTCACCACGCGCGCGATCGAGGCGGAGCTGGCCACCTCGTGACGCCGTGGTGCTCGCCCCTCAGAGGTCGAGCACCAACCGCGGGCTCTTCGAGCGGCCGACGCAGACCATCATGGTTTTGCCGGAGGCCCGTTCCCTCTCGTTGAGGATCGTGTCGTGGTGCTCCGGAACGCCCTCGAGGACCGTGGTCTCGCAGGTGCCGCAGAAGCCGTCCTCGCAGGAGGTCATGATGTCGCAGTGACCCTCGATCACCTCGAGCAGACCCTGGTCGGAGCCGACGGTGAGCACGGTTCCTGACTTGCGCAGCTCCACCTCGAACGAGTCGCCGGTCGATGCCTCGACGAGCGCTTCGCCGTCGGAGGCGAACTTCTCCAGCCGGAGCTGAGCGGACCGCCCCGCCTTCTCGCACACGTCCTCCAGTTCCTTGAGCATCGAGATCGGGCCGCAGGCGTAGATGAGGGTGTCGTCGCCTGCACCGTCGACGAGGGAGCCGAGGTCGGGGCGACCGGTCGCGGAGCTGACGACGACCTTGACATTCGGACCGGTCGCGAGCTTGTCACGGAAGGCCATCGACTCGAGGTGGCGGCCGACGTAGACCAGCTCGTACGGCGACTTCTCGCGCTCGGCACGGATGACCATCGCCAGCATCGGCGTGATGCCGATGCCGCCGGCAATGAACAGGTAGCGCGGAGACGGCTCCAGCGGGAAGTGGTTGCGGGGGCCACGGATGCGGACCCTCTTGCCGACGAGGGCGGTCTCGTGGACCTCGTCCGAGCCGCCGCGGCCCTCGGGCTCGCGGAGCACCGCGATCCGGTAGAAGCTCAGGTCGGCCGGCGGGCTGCACAGGCTGTACTGCCGGACCAGGCCCGAGGGCAGCTCGATGTCGAGATGCGACCCCGGCTCGTACGCCGGCAGCAGACCGCTGTCGGGCACCAGTTCGAGCGAGATCACACCGTCGGCCTCCAGCTTCGCTTGCCGAACGGTGACCTCGAAGAAGTCCTGCTCCTCGCCGGTCATGCCGACACCTCCGAGTAGTCCTCCGCGCGGGCGCCGCCGCGCAGCACGTCGAGCAGCGCGGCGAGCAACTTGGGGCCGCGCACGGACACCAGCATGTCGACCTCCTGACGCAGCGTGATCATGGCCGAGGCGCCGGCCGGCTCCTGCCAGTGCTCGGGGGCGACGAGGACCGCGGCGATCAGGTCGCCACCATCGCGCGCCGCGGTGCACACCTCGCGTACCACCGGCTCGGGGACCTCCGTGAGGTCGGTGCCGACGAGGACGACCATGTCGGCCGACTCGGCGACGGCGCTGGTGCCGGCCGGCATCGGCGGCGCCCAGGCGCCCTCGCCCAGCGGTGTGGTCAGCGCCTCGACCGGGTCCGGCCCGGTCAGGATCTGGACGCCCTCGACCCCGAGCGTCCGCAGCTCGTCGACGAGCTGGGCGCTGCCGGGACCGAGCGGCACGACGAGAACACGGGCCTCATAGGACCTGCGCAGAGGGTTCATCGGGTCTCCTTCACAGACTCCAAGGGGGTGGAATCGGCCCGCAGCCACGGGTCGATCACGACATGAGGGGTGACCGGAGCCTTGCCCTGGTCCATGTCGCGCAGGCTCTGTCCGACCTGCTCCAGGGGAACGTTGTGCGTCGGGATCCGCTCCAGTCCGGTCCGGCCGGAGGAGAGCAGCTCGATGGCACGGGTGACGGCCTGCGGCGACCGGCCGCGTACGCCGCGCACGGTCACCAGGTTGCGGACGATCGCGGTCGGGTCGAGTGCGGCGTCGCCGCCGCTGAGCCCGGCGATCACCAGCACACCGAAGCGGCCCAGCAGCTGGACGGCGGTCGCCATGGTCTGCGGGGTGCCGATGGTGTCGATGACCGCGTCGAGCGGGCCGTACTTCTCACCTACGACCTCGACGACGGTGTCGTCGTTGAGCTCGCCGGACGCGCCGAGCCGGCGGGCGAGCTCGATGCGCCCAGCGCTGGACCGGCGGCCGAGCGCGATCACGGTCTCGGCGCCACCTGCGACGGCGGCGGCCACGCAGGAGAGCCCGTGGTAGCCGGGGCCGATGACGGCGACCTTCGAGCCCGGGCCAACGCCGCCGGCGTCGAGCGTCCAGTCCACGGCGTTGGCCAGCGGCAACGTCCAGGCGGCCGCGTCGACGCTGAGGTGCTCGGGCAGCCGGTGGAGTACGTGGCGGGAGGTGAGCTCCATGAACTCCGCGTTGCCGCCGTGCAGCCCCGAGTCCCGGGAGGCCGGGATCATCCCGACCCGCTCACCACCGGTCCACAGATCGACCGAGGCGCACAGCCGGTAGCGGCCGGCCGAGCACTCGGCGCACGTGCCGCAGCCGACGTACTCCTCGACGGCGACGCGGGTGCCGAGCTCGAGACCGAGCGCCTCGGCGTCCTCGGGGGTCAGGTGGTCGATACGGCCGATCGTGTGGTGGCCGAGCACCGCGGGAGCCTTGAGCCCCCGCTGGTGCAGCATCACGTCGGTGCCGCACACGGCGGAGGACTCGACGCGCAGCCTGCTCACCGAGGCCGGGAGCACCAGCTCCCGGACCTCGGTGTCGCCGGCCCCGTCACTGACGGCGGCACGAACCAGCAGATCGTTCATCGGCGGAAGAGCCCTCGCTTCTTCGGGGCGACGCGGGCGTCGGCCTGCTGCTTGGCCTTCTCGACCTCTTCCTTCAGCTGGCTCCAGATGCCGTAGACGATCTCGCCGTACTCCTGCTCGTGGCGCAGCTGCAGGACATCGCGCGGCCGCTCGAACGGCACGTCGATGAACGCCTTGGCCCGGCCCGGCTGGGCGCTCATCACCATGATCCGGTCGCTCAGCGTCACGGCCTCATCGACGGAGTGGGTGATGAACACGACCGTCTTGCGGGTCTCGTCCCAGATACGGAGCAGCTCGGCCTGCAGCAGCGTCTTGTTCTGCTCGTCGAGAGCCGAGAACGGCTCGTCCATCAGCAGGATCTCGGGGTCGTTGGCGAACGCACGCGCGATCGAGACCCGCTGCCGCATGCCGCCGGAGAGCTGGTGCGGGTAGGCGTCCGCGAACTTCGTCAGGCCGGTCGCGTCGAGGTAGTGCCCGACGGTCTCCTTGATCTCCGACTTCGGGGCACCACGCACGGTCAGGCCGTACGCCGCGTTGTCCCAGACGCTCATCCACGGGAAGATCGAGTCGCCCTGGAAGACCATGGAGTTCTCCGGGCGGCCGTCGGTGCCGCCGACGACCTCGATGGTGCCCTCCGATGGTGACTCGAGGCCGGCGAGCATCCGCAACAGCGTGGTCTTTCCGCACCCCGACGGGCCGACGATCGTCAGGAACTGGCCCTGAGGCACGTCCAGGTCGAACGAGTCGAGCGCGGTTACGACGTGGTCGCCGGGGACCGTGAAGCGCTTGCTGAGCCCGCGGATCCGGATCTTCGGGTCGGCCGTGGCCGAGGCCGCTTCGGCGGAGGCCGGTGCAGTGGTGTTGGACATGATGTGTGGTCCGTTCCTCTAGTAGGCCGCCGTCAGTGGCGGGTGATCCATGGCGTGAGCTTCTGACCCACGAATCCGACGATGAGGGCGAGCAGGAGCCCGACGAGCGCGAAGACCAGCAGGTAGGCGTACATCGACTCGATGGTGAAGAGCTGGAAGGAGTTCCAGACCATGAAGCCCCAGCCGTTGCCCTGGCCGCCCATCATCTCGGCGATGGCGAGCATGATCAGGCCCATGCCGGCGCCGAGCTCGAGGCCGGTGATGACGTTGGGCATGGCACCGGGGAGCGCGACGGTGCGGAAGACCGTGAACCGTTTGGCCCCGAAGTTCTCGGCGACGTCGTAGAAGATCGCCGAGACGTTCGAGACCCCGGTGTAGGTGTTGATGACGACGGGGAAGAAGACACCCATCGCCACGAAGTACCAGATCGTGTCCTCGCCCAGGCCGAAGAAGAGCAGGAACAGCGGCAGCACCGCGCTCTTCGGGACGGGGTAGAGCGCGGAGATGATCGGGCGTACGGCCGCGTTCACGACCTTGTTGAGGCCCATCGCGACACCGATGATGACGGCGGGGATCGCCCCGACCAGGAAGCCGAGGATCAGGCGGGTCAGGCTGTGCTGGGACTGGGTCCACAGCTCACCGCTGGCCGCCTCGGTCCACAGCGCCTGGAAGATCAGCGTCGGCGCGGGGAAGAACCGGTCGTCGAGGACGCCGCTGCGGGACAGGGCGTCCCAGGCGACCAGGACGACGATCGGGCTGAGGATCGAGATGGCGCGTAGGGCGCCCTTGCTCAAGGTACGGCGCTGCTTCACCTGACGGGCAGCAACCGCTGCCTTCGGGGTGACGGCCGCTTCTGCAACGTTGGTCATGGCACTCATTCCTTGCTCGCGGTCTGTGCCGCCTCGTCGACGAAGCTGGTGTCGACCAGCGAGTCGAAATCGATCTGCGAGGTGCCCGTGAAGAGGCCCTGTCTGACGAAGAAGTCGTAGTCCTTCTTCAGGCTCTCGACGTTGAGAGACGCGTCAGGGTTCACGAAGCTGGGGACGGTCTGCTTGACCGCCTCGGGCTCGGACTTGATGTTGTGGGCGATGATCGTGGCGATCTCGTCGGCGTCCTCGCCGGTCCACCTGCCGCCCTCGACGGCAGCGCTGTAATCGCGCGCGGCCTGCGTGTAGGCGTTCATGAAGCACTGGGCCGCCTCGCCCTGCTCCTTGGGGAAGTCGCCGCTGTAGAGGAGCACGGCGAGCTGCTGGTTGTTGTAGACCGTGGTGGAGTCCGCGAGCTTCACCGCAGCTCCGCTCTCCTGAGCCTTGGTCGCGGCCGGCTCGGTGGTGAGCGCGGCGTCGATCGAGCCGTTCTGCAGCGCGGCGACGTGGTCGGGAAAGCCAAGGAAGCTGTGCGACACATCGTCGTACGTCAGCCCCTCGTGCTCCAGCAGAGCGGCCAGCGTCGAGGAGGTTGCCGTGCCGGGAGCGGGCTCGGCAACCTTGAGACCCTCGAGATCCTTGACGCCGACGACCTTGCCCGAGTCCACGAGCTCCTTGCGCACCAGCAGCGGCATGTAGTCGTGGTTGGTGACCAGCTGACCCTTGTCCGCGACGATCTTGATGTCGATGTCGCGGGCGATGCCGTTGTAGAAGCCGGCCGACGGAGCGCCGGCGCCGACGGCCAGGTGCCCAGCCGCGAGGTAAGGAACCATCTCGCCGGCCGACTTGAACGGGCGGAGCTTCACCTCGAGGCCCTCGTCGGCGAAGTAGCCCCTGTCCTGGGCGATGAAGAGCAGCGCGTCCGAGAGGCTGTTGGTGATGCCGGCCTCGACCTCGACGCCGACGCAGGACGTCGCGCCCGAGGCACCGGTGCCGCAGCCCGCGATGGTCATCGCTCCCACGGTGGCGGCCATGACGGCCACCACCGCGCGCGAGCGCTTGAAGTGTGTACGCATGAGTCAGCCGATCAGATCGAGTGGAAGTTCTCGCCGGGCTTGACCACGAGGACGTCCTTCGCGCCCTCCTGGAAGGGCACGTCGCGGGGAAGCAGGATCGAGGTGGAACGCACGCGGGTGTGCGCGGGGTCGAGACCGGGGAGCTCACCGGAATCGCCATCGTCGAGGGCGGCGAGGAGACGGCGCCGGGCCAGGATGATGGCCGCGTCGGAGGTGCCGAGGCGCTCCTTGGTGCGGTCGGCGACGATGCCCATCGACTCCTGCAGGGAGAAGTCCTGAGCAGCGATGCCCGCGATACCGGAGAAGGTCTCCTTGCGGCGCTGGGCGGCGCGGTCCATGAGGTAGTCGTTCTCGGCCGAGGCCAGCGGGTCGTACGTTCCCGGCTTGTACTTCACATGGATGCCGTCTCCACCGTTCAGCGCGTTGATCTCGCGCTCGCCGAAGTCCGCGGTCGGGTGGTAGTTCCAGCTCCAGGCCCAGCATGTCTCGTCGTCGATGGGAACCCAGGCGTGACCACCCATCGGGTTGTGCTCACCGAACGGTGGGATGATCGTGTACCACGGCATCATCCACTGCGTGATGCGCCAGTAGTAGCTCTCCTCGTCGGCGTTGCGACGGGCACCGATCAGCAGACCGCCGTCGGACTCGGCCACTTCGAACTTCGGGCGGGTGTCGGACTTGAGGTACTTGTTGCCCTCGGTGCCAGAGTGCAGCGGGTCGTCGTCGAGGTTGAACCGGTGTGCGAAGGAGACGTGGCTGGAGTCGATGCCGCCCTCCATCGCCTGCAGGTAGTTGGAGAACTGGCGACGCTTCGAAATGAAGCGCTTCTGCGGGTTGAGTCCCATCCACTCCAGGTCCGGCAGTGGCGGCTCCTTGTCCGGGTCGCCCATGTAGGCCCAGATCAGACCGCCGGCCTCGACGGCCTTGTACGCCCGCTGCTTGATCTTGGAGCAGAACTTGCTGCCCTCGGGCTCGGACGGCATGTCGACGCAGTTGCCGTCGATGTCGTACTTCCAGCCGTGGTAGGCGCAGCGCAGGCCGCCCTCCTCGTTGCGCCCGAAGTAGAGAGACGCCGTGCGGTGGCTGCAGAACTCGTCGATCAGGCCGATGCGGCCCTCGGAGTCACGGAACGCGATCAGCTTCTCGCCGAGCAACTGCACCCGCACGGGATCGCAGTCGGCGCCCTCGATCTCCTCGGCGAGCAGCGCGGGGATCCAGTAACGACGGAACAGGTTGCCCATGGGGGTGCCCGGACCTGTCTGGGTCAGCAGGTCGTTCTGTTCACGGGTGAGCATGCAGGTTGCCTTTCAGGAGGGGTGATGCGGTGGGGAAGGTTGGGGGAAGACTGATGAGTGCCGCCGCCACGAAGGCGGTCAGCGGGACCAGCCAGGCGACGCCGAAGCCGGCGCCGAGGTCGAGGGTGAGCCCGAACGCGAGCGGTCCGGAGCCGAAGCCGACGTACATGCCGGTGGCCAGGAATGCCGTCGCGGTGCCGAGGGAGGCGATGGGGACGGTGCGCACCAAGACCACCATGGTCACGGCGTTGGAGGCGAGCGCGGCCGCGCCGAACACGGCGGCACCGACCCACACCAGCCAGTCGCCGAGCAGGGTCGAGGCCATCACGAGCACGACACCGAGTGCGGCGCCGATGGCCAGGGTGAGGAGCGTGGAGACCTGCCGGGAGTCCGTGTCCGCGCGGCGGCCCCACAAGATGCGGCTCAGCAGTCCGACCAGCCCGACCAGCGCGGCGATCAGACCCGCGGCGCGCAGGCTCAGACCGAGTTCCACGTGGGCAAAGAGGGGGAGGTGGGCGTTGGTGGCCTGGAGACCGAACCCGATGAAGAACGTGTACGCCGTCAGCCTCGCGACCGTGATGGGGTCGGTCGCTTCTCCGGTTCTCCCCAATGTCTGGTTCGGGGCGGCCTCAGCCCGGGTCGAGAGCGCGCTGACGACGCCGACGAGCCCGAGGGCGATGCCTGCAGCGACGGCCCAGCGCCATCCGGCGGCGGCCGCGATCAGGGGGGCGGCGAGACCCGCGACGAGCTGCGCGGCCTGGACCCCGGACTGCTTCCAGCCGATGAGTGCGCCCCGCTGCTTCACCGGCAGGCCGGCGACCATGCGGTTGGTTGCCGGGTTGGAGAGTGCCTGAGCGGCACCGCTCAGCAAACCCGCGACCACCACGACGGCGTACGACTCGGCGAGGGCTAGCACGGCGAGGCCGGCGATCGAGCCGACCGAGACGGCGACCATCACGGTGCGCGCACCGAAGCGGCTCGAGGGTGCGCCCAGGAGAAGCGCCGAGAGCGCTGCGGCGCCGAAGGTCACGGTCGAGATCGCGCCGTACTCAGCCGGGCTGAGGTCGAGGTCGGCGATCACGAGCGGGGAGATCGCGGTGAGCGTGTAGAGGAACATCGGCCCGATGCCCATGCACACGAACAGCGACATCCACAGCCTGGGGGAGGCCTGCTCCCGGGCGGTGGCGACGTCGACCGTGCCGCTCTTCATCCTACTCCATTCCGTTATGCGTACAACTGTGCATTGTGACCGTCAGCACACCGTTACATGACGGAGATCCGAGGTCAAGTGGAGGACGGGAATATCTGCCCGATCTTCGTTAGGGTGTGCGCATGGCGGAACCGATCTTTGCGGGTGATGAGCGGCGGATCTCCGACCGTGATGTCGTCCAGTCGTTGATGCGCGGGCTGGCCGTCGTGCGGGCCTTCGACGGCACCCATCCCGGGCTCTCGCTGGACGAGGCGGCCGAGCGCACCGGCTTCAGCCGGTCGGCAACCCGGCGGCTGCTGCGCACCCTCATGGCCGCAGGACTGGCGGTGTACGACGGCCGTCACTACCGCCTCACGTCGCGGCTGCTCGACCTCGGCTACGCCAGCCAGTCACGCCTCTCGCTCGCCGAGGTGGCGCTGCCGCATTGCCAGGAGCTCTCTCACCGGCTGGGACGGACGGTGTCTCTCGCGCGGCTCGACGGCGACAGCATCGTCTACCTGCTGAGGGTCGGCGCGCCGCGCCTGGTTGCCGTCTCGATCCACGTTGGCAGCAGACTGCCGGCATCACTTCCGGCTATAGGCCGTGTCATCCTGGCCGGACTCCCCGATGAGGAACTGGCCGGCTTCCTAGCCTCCGACAGCTTCCGGGAGCAGTCGGAACGCATCGGGCTGTCCGCCGATGACCTGCGCAAGGAGCTGGTCGACATCCGCGCCCGCGGCTGGTGCCACGTCTCGGAGGTTCTCGAGGCGGGGCTCAGTGCTGTCGCGACGCCGATCCGTGACCGCACCGGTCGGGTGGTCGCCGGGCTCAACGTCTCGACGCGCACCGGAGGTCAAGCGCCGGTGCTCGATCTTCTCGACACCGTGCCCGATCTGGTGCGTACAGCGGTGCGTATCGGCGACGACCTCCACCAGTCCCACCAGGCCTGAGACGCACGTTCCGGACGGGGGAGGTGGTCGGTTCCTTGTGTGCGGCGTTAGAAGATGGGGCCATGGACACCGGAAACAGCACAGGAATCCGCGTCGCGTCCGTCGACGACATCCCGGAGGGTGAGGGGATCGCCATCTCCTCCGACATCACCGGCACCGAGGACGACATCGCCATCCTGCGCGACGACAACGGCACCTGCTGGGCCCTCAACGACACCTGCACCCACGAGACCGCCTCGCTGGCCGAGGGCTGGGTCGAGGACGGCGATGTCGAGTGCCCCCTGCACTCCTCGCGGTTCAACCTCAAGACCGGCAAGGTCGACGGGCTCCCGGCCACCCGGGACACCGTCGCGCACCGCGTCGAGGTGCGCGACGGTGAGGTGTACCTGTTCCCCGGCGAGAGGCCGTGACGGTCTCGTCGGTCCTCGTCGTAGGTGGCGGGATCGCCGGCGTCTCGACGGTCGCGTCGTTGCGGACGAACGGATACGCCGGTGAGCTGACGCTCGTCTCGGCCGACGCGGTCCCCTACGACCGCCCCCCGCTGTCCAAGGCGTATCTGGCCGGCGGCCGCGACCTCGAGTCGATCGTGCTGCAGCCCTCGCAGTGGTACGCCGACCAGAAGATCTCGCTGGTCGGGGGAGCCGTCGCGGTCGCGATCCGCCCGGACGCCGGCGAGGTCGAGCTCGCCGACGGCCGGGTGCTGACCGCCGACAAGATCGTGCTCGCGACGGGGGGTCGGGCCATCTGGCCGCCTATCGGCGAGGTACGACGGGACGTTTCGGTCGGTCTACCGGTGGGTAATGGGCAAGATCGTCCCGTCGTATCTGACCGATCGCCGATCCACGTCCTGCGGGAGGTCGCTGACGCCGACCGGCTGCGTACGCAGCTGGTGCCCGGGGCTCGGCTGCTGATCGTCGGTGCCGGACTGATCGGTGCCGAGGTCTCCTCGACCGCGCGCGGGCTGGGGGCGGAGGTCGTGCTGGTCGATCCGCTCGATCCGCCTCTCGCTGCTGCAGTCGGGATCGAGGTGGCCCGGTGGCTGCACGGCCTGCATGCCAACCACGGGGTGGAGGTGCTGACGACCACGGTCGAGACGCTGCTGGAGACCCGGACCGGGGTCGCGGCGCAGTTGAGGGGCGAGCCGGTCTCGCGCGAGTTCGATGCCGTGCTCCTGGCTGTCGGCCTGGTTCCCGAGACCGGGCTCGCTGAGGCCGCGCGCCTGGACACCTCGCGCGGCATCCTGGTCGATGCCGGCCAGGTGACCAGCCATCCGGCGGTGCTCGCGGTCGGAGACTGTGCCCGGCTCCGCGACCACCATCGCGCCGAGCACTGGGAGGCGGCCCAGCTGGACGGTGCCCGGGCGGCGGCGACGATCCTCGAGACCGAGCCGCCGGTCGCCACCGCGCCCTGGTGGTGGTCGGACCGCTACGGCCTCCACGTCGAAGGGGTCGGCGAGATGCGGTCGGCGGACGCGGAGCACATCAGAGTCGTACGCGGCACCCTCGGCGAGCCGCCCTTCGCGGTGTTCACTCTCCGCGGCGAGCGCGTCATCGGCGCGGTCGCGGTCGACGACCCCAACGCCGTGCGCGCGGCGCGCCGGATGATCGACCGAGGGGTCGACGTACGCGCCTCCGACCTCGCCGATCCCGAGACCGACCTACGAAGGCTGCTGCGAGGGTCGAGATAGCTCGCGGCAACACGTACGAACGAAGAACGGCGCCCCGCGAGCAGCTCGCGGGACGCCGTTCTCAGGGAAAGGTCTCAGACGGTCAGCTGAGCCGGCTTGGACTGGTTGGCGACGCGGTTCTCGGAGTCGATGAACCAGGCGAGCTGCTCGACGCGGGTGATGATCGCGTGCAGCAGGTCGGCGGTGGTCGGGTCCTCGGAGTCTATGTCGTCGTGGATGTCACGAGCGGTCTTCGAGGTGGCGTAGAGCGCGGCGGCGGCGAGGTCGGCGGCCGTCGCGGTGTCGACCTCGGTCGCCGGGAGCGGCGCGAGGGTGGTGTCCTCGGCGACGGTGCCGGTGCGGCCGTCGGGGAGGATGTAGAGCGCACGCATGCGCTCGGCGACCTCGTCGGTGAAGTCGCGGGCGGCGTCGACGACCTCGTCGAGGACGAGGTGCATGTCGCGGAAGTTCTTGCCCACGACGTTCCAGTGGAGCTGCTTGCCCTGCAGGCTGAGCTCGGTCAGATCGACGAGCAGACGCTGCATCTGGGTCGCGAACGCCGGGCTCGGGATGAACGCGGGGTGCGAGGTGTGGGTGGCGCTGCTGGTGTCGGTCTTCGTGGCCATGTTCGGTGGATCCCCCAGGTTGAAGTGTTGGCTTTCGTGGTGACACCCACTGTGCCACCTTTTCTTGAACCATTCCAGAAAGGTTAGTCTTCCCTAAGTCATCGCCGTGGCTCTCGGTACGCCGTAGAGTCGGCTCGTGCCGCCAGCCGGAGACGATCCAGTCCCTCTCGTCGCGCGGGTTCGCCGCCCGGAGGTCTTCGAGACCAGCCGGCTGAACGCGGACGCGCAGGTCGAGGCCTGGGAACGCCACAACGCCAGCGCCCTGGTCGCGCTCTCCTGCCGGCCGATCGACGGCCACGGGTTCGACGCGCAGGAGGTCAACCTGCAGCTCGACGAGATCCATCTTGCCCGGGTACGGGCCACTCGCCACGTCGTCGAGCGGCCGGCCAGCCTCGTCAAGGAGATCCCCGCCCGGTCGATCGCCGTCTACGCCAGCCTGCGCGGCGAGGCGATCCTGGAGTACGCCGGCCGCCGCAAGGTCATCCGGCCCGGACAGCTGATCGTGTGCGACGTCGACGCGCCCTTCCTGCGGGGCTTCGGGCACGGGCTCGAGGAGCTCGCGGTCAAGGTCCCGGTGGACGCCTTCGCGGCCCGCACCGGGATGGCGTCGATGCCGTCGCCGCTCGTCCTCGACGCCGGCCGCGACCAGGACCCGCACGGCCGAGCCCTCGTCCAGATGGTCGGCCGCGCCCTGCGGCCGCACGATCCGGTGCCGGCCGACGAGGGCGCCGTGCTCGACCTGATCTCGGTGATCGCCACCGCCGGGAAGGTCTCGCTGGCCACGGCCCATCGGGCGGCGGCGAAGGCGTTCATCGAGGACCATCTCGCCGACCCCGGCCTCTCCGCCACCACTGTCGCAGCGGGCGCCGGCATCTCCGAGCGCCACCTCTCCCGGCTCTTCGCCGACGCCGGCACCAGCGTCCCCCGCCACATCCTCGGCCGCCGCCTCGAGCTCGCCTACGCGATGCTCGCCACCGGCTCGGACCCGGCCATCCGCACCGTCGACGTCGCCGAGAAGTGCGGCTTCACCTCGGCCTCGTACTTCTCCCACGCCTTCCGCAAGCGCTTCGGCGTCGCCGCCGGAGACGTACGCCGCGCCGCCCGCGCCTGACCCCCAGCCGAGTCCGCACCTGTGGCGGCCGAATCCTCAGTTGTGGCGTACGAAAGTCGACTTTCGTACGCCACAACTCACTTCTCGGCGCGAAAGGGTGACAAGTCCACCAAAGTCCGATAGGTCTTCCATGCGATTTTCCGCCAACCGGACCCTGCTTCCCACCTGTAGGGGCGGTGGCGGACGACACTCTCGAACACCCCACACTCTCTAAGGAGACGTACGTGCGCAACGGACTCACCACCGGACGCGGCCTGAGCTTGGCCGCCGCCGGTGTCGCAGCGATGGCGCTGACCTTGACGGCCTGCGGGTCGGGCGGCATCGATGACGAAGGCGGTGGCGGGGAGGACACGCTCACCATCGGGTTCGTCTCGACCGAGACGGGCTCCTCGGCGCCGTTCGGCGAGGCGAACAGCTTCGTCGTCGACGAGCTGGAGACCTACTTCAAGGACCACCCGGTCAAGGCCGGCGACAAGGAGCTCGACGTCGAGATCGTGGTGCGCGACGCGCAGAGCGACACGACGAAGGCCGGGGCGGTGGCCGGCGACCTGATCAACAAGGACGGCGCCGACATCATCGTCGCCTCCTCGACGCCCGACATCGTCAACCCGGTCTCGGAGCAGTGCGAGGCCAACTCGATCCCGTGCATCACCACGGTCGCCCCGTGGCAGCCGTTCGCGATCCGCAGCGGCGACAAGCCGGCCGAGTTGAAGTACAGCTACCACTTCTTCTGGGGTCTCGAGGACGTCTCGACGGTCTACGCCGACATCTGGGGCAAGGTTCCGAACAACAAGAAGGCCGGCGGCCTGTTCCCGAAGGACCCCGACGGCGAGGCCTGGGGCGCCAACTTCCCGGCGCTGACCGAGGCGTCGGGCGTCAAGATCGACAACCCGGGCAACTACCCCAACGGCACCAAGGACTTCTCCGCCCAGATCAGCGCCTACAAGGGTCACGACGTCCTGGTCGGCGTCCCGATCCCGCCGGACTTCACCACGTTCTGGCAGCAGGCGAAGCAGCAGGGCTACAACCCGAAGGTCGCGACCATCGGCAAGGCGCTCCTCTTCCCGAGCAGTGTCGAGGCGCTGGGCCCGATCGCCCACAACCTCTCCACCGAGGTGTGGTGGACCCCGACCGCTCCCTACGAGTCCTCGCTGACCGGCCAGTCCGCGCAGGAGCTGGCGGACGCGTACGAGGAGAAGACCGGCAAGCAGTGGACCCAGCCGCTGGGCTTCGCGCACGCGCTCTTCGAGGTCGCGACCGCGGCGGTGACCGAGGCCGGCTCGACCGACGCCGACGCGATCACCAAGGCGCTGGCCGGGCTCGAGGTCTCCACGGTCGTCGGTGACGTCGCCTGGGGCAAGGACGCGAACGTCCCGCCGTACGTCGCCAAGACCTCCCTCGCGGGCGGTCAGTGGCGCCAGGTCGAGGGCGGGGAGCACCCGTTCGAGCTGGTCGTCGTGCAGAACTCGCTGGCTCCCGACGTACCTCTCGGGGGCGAGCCCGAGGCGCTCAAGTGACCTTGCTTCACGTTGACGACCTGGCCAAGTCCTTTGGCCAGGTCGTCACGGCCCGCTCGGTCTCCTTCCATGTCGCCGCCGGCGAGGCGCTCGGCATCGTCGGACCGAACGGCGCCGGCAAGTCCACGCTGCTCAACCTGGTGACCGGCACGCTCCCGGCCGACGCCGGCACCATCCGCTTCGACGGCACCGACGTCACCCGGATGCCGGCGGCCCGCCGTACGGCCCTCGGGATCGGGCGTACGTTCCAGGTCCCCCGCCCCTTCGAGGGGCTCACCGTCTTCGAGAACGTGCTGGTCGGTTCCACCTTCGGTGCGGGCACGCGCCGGAAGGAGGCCAACGCGCTGGCCTGGGAGGCGCTGGAGACTGCCGACCTGACGCACCTGGGCAACACCCCCGCCGGTTCGCTACGGCTGCTCGACCGCAAGCGGCTCGAGCTCGCCCGCGCGCTGGCCACCCAGCCGCGGCTGCTGCTCCTCGACGAGATCGCCGGCGGCCTCACCGAGCACGAGCTGCCGGCGCTGATCGAGACCATCTCGGCGATCCGCGACAGCGGCACCGGCGTCGTCTGGATCGAGCACATCGTGCATGCGTTGCTGCAGGTCGTGGACCGGTTGATGTGCCTGGCCCAGGGCGACGTCGTCGCCACCGGCGACCCGCGCGAGGTGATGGCCTCGGACGCGGTCGCCGCCGTCTATCTCGGCTCCCCCGACCTGGAAGGCGAGACCCCATGAGCACGCTGCTCGAGGTCGACGCGATCGACGTCGCCTACGGCGACTTCCGCGCCCTGCACGGCATCACGGTCCGGGTCGCCGAGGGCGAGACGCTGGCCGTGATCGGCGCCAACGGCGCCGGCAAGTCGACGCTGCTGAAGACGATCTCCGGCCTGCTCCGCCCGAGCGCCGGCCAGATCCGCTTCAACGGCCACAACGTCTCCCACACCCCCGCCCATCGGCGGGTCCGCGAGGGCATCGCGCTCACGCCGGAAGGACGCCGGATCTTCGCCTCGCTCACCGTCGAGGAGAACCTCAAGGTCGGCGCGCACGGACGCCGGCCCGGACCCTGGAACCTCCAGACCGTCTACGACGCGTTCCCGCTGCTCGCGGAGAAGAGAACGCGCCGCGGAGCGCACCTGTCCGGCGGCGAGCAGCAGGCCACCGCCATCGGCCGGGCGCTGATGTCCAACCCGAAGCTGCTCCTGCTCGACGAGGTCTCGCTCGGCCTCGCCCCGGTCGTGATCGCCGACATCTACAAGGCGCTACCCACGATCGCCGCGAAGGGGACGACCGTGCTCGTGGTCGAGCAGGACCTCACTCAAGCACTCACCGTCGCCGACCGGGTGCAGTGCCTGCTCGAGGGCCGCACCGTCCTCGAGGGCGCGGCGGCGGACGTCACCCGAGAGCAGGTCCAGGCGGCGTACTTCGGGATCGACGAGCAGGAGGTCGGCTGATGGACTGGATCAACGCGGTCCTCCAGGGAGTCCTGCTCGGCGGGCAGTACGCACTCCTCGCCTGCGGTCTGAGCCTCATCTTCGGCGTGATGCGCATCGTCAACCTCGCCCACGGCGTCCTCGCCGTCGCCTCGGCCTACCTCGCCTACTGGCTCGTCCAGCAGACCGGGATGCCGGCGTTCCTCACCATCGTCATCGTGATCCCCGTGCTCGCCGCGGTCGGCTACGCGATCCAGCGCGGTCTGTTCAACCCGGCGCTGCGCCACGGCGAGCTGTCACCGCTGCTGGTCTCGTTCGGCCTGGCCGTCATCGGCGCCAACCTGCTCCAGGAGATCTTCACCGCCGACTCCCGCAAGATCTCGATCGGCACGCTGTCGACCGCGTCCGTCGAGCTCGGCGGCCTGCGACTCGGCGTCTTCTCGCTGATCACGCTCGTGGTGGCGGTCGGCGTCATCGTCGGCCTGCAGCTCTACCTCTCCCACACCCGCATCGGCCGCGCGATGCGCGCGACCAAGGACGACCCCGAGGCGGCCACGCTCATGGGGATCGACGAGAGGCACATGTACGCCCTGGCCACGGCGATCGCGATCGGCACCGTCGCCCTGGCCGGCGTCTTCCTCGGCATGTCGACGCAGTTCAGCCCGACGTACGGTGATCTGGTCCTCATCTTCGCCTTCGAGGCGGTCATCATCGGCGGCCTCGGCTCGCTGTGGGGCACCCTCCTCGGGGGCCTCGTCCTCGGCGTCGCGCAGACCGTCGGCGCCCAGATCGACCCGGCCTACGGCGTCCTCGCCGGTCACCTGGTCTTCCTGGTCGTACTCCTGTTCCGGCCCCAGGGCCTGCTCCCGAAGGCGGTCGTCGCATGAGCCCAACGACAACTCTCGCCAGCCAGGACCTCGCCAGCAAAGACCTGAAGGTCGTACGCGGCGGCTGGCCCTCGCTCGCAGGCGGCGGCGTCCTCGCCGCGATCGTGGTGTTCCTGGCGGCGGCGCCGTGGTTCGTCTTCAGCCCGGGCGACGTGACCAACCTGGTCACGCTCTTCGCGCTGATCATCCTCGGCACGGCCTGGAATCTGATGGCCGGCTACGGCGGGCTCGTCTCGATCGGGCAGCAGGCCTACATCGGTGCCGGCGGCTACGGCGTCATCAAGCTCGCCGACGTCGTCGGGCTGCCGATCCCGGTGGCCGTCGTGGCTGCCGGCGTGGTCTGCGCCGCCCTGGCGATCCCCACCTCGTTCCTGCTGTTCCGGCTGGTCGGAGGCTATTTCGCGATCGGCACCTGGGTCGTGGCCGAGGTCTTCAAGCTGGTCACCCAGGAGCTCCCGGGCTTCGGCGGCGGCTCCGGCCTCTCGCTCACCGCCTTCCAGGGCGTCGACCGGGTGACCCGGATCGCGACCGTCTACTACCTGGCGCTCGCGCTGGCCGTGCTCGTCGTGCTCGCGACGTACGTCCTGATGCGCTCGCGCGTCGGCCTCGGCCTGACCGCGATCCGTGACGACTCGGTGGCCGCGGCCGCGCTCGGGGTCGCGGTGCGGCGCTCGCAGCGTCTGGTCTACGTCGCCGCCTCCGGTGGCGCCGGCCTGGCGGGGGCGCTGATCGCGGTCAACGGGCTGCGGGTCTCGCCGGACTCGATGTTCTCGGTCCAGTACACCGCCTTCATGATCTTCATCGTGGTCATCGGCGGGCTGGGGACCATCGAGGGCCCGATCCTGGGCGCGGTGATCTTCTTCGCGCTCCAGCAGCTGCTGGACTCCTACGGCACCTGGTATCTCGTCGCGCTCGGCGCGGTCGCGATCGCGGTCGTGCTGCTGGCTCCGCGCGGGTTGTGGGGCCTGGCGGCGCGGGGTCGCTACGAGGTCTTCCCGGTCGGTCACACGGTTTATCCACAGGGTTCTCCACAAGGGGCCCAGTCTGTGGATTTCGACTGATTTTGGACCAGCTGGTTCTGGTGAAGAGATAGGCTCGGGCCATGGCGTTCACCACCAAGGGCCAGGCCACGCGCCAGCGGATGCTCGAGGGCGCGGCGGCCTACCTCCGTAGCACCGATCCCGGGGCTGCGACGTTGGACGACATCCGTGCCGCCACACAGACGAGCAAGAGCCAGATCTTCCACTACTTCCCGGGTGGCAAGGAGGAGCTGTTCCTCGAGGTCGCCCGCCTCGAGGCTGCTCGGGTGATCGAAGATCAGCAGCCGCACATCAGCGAGCTCGACTCCTGGGCCGCCTGGGACCGCTGGCGCCGGGCGGTCATGGCGCGCTACCAGGCACAGGGTGCCCACTGTCCGCTGGCGTCGCTGATGAATCAGGTGGGCAGTGTTCCAGGAGCCGCAGAAGTCTCGACGACGCTGATCGGCCAGTGGCAGGACTATCTTCGGCGCGGCATCGAGACCATGCAGGCGAATGGTTCCGTGAGCGCCGAGATCAATGCGCGGCGAACGGCGGCAGCGATGATCGCCGGCATCCAGGGCGGTGTCTCGGTGCTGCAGGTGACGGGCCGAACCGACCACCTCGAAGCGATCCTGGCGCTTCTGATCAGCCACCTGCGCGATTCCGGACAGGCTGCGGCCTAGGACCGCGACGTCGGCCGCACCCGCTGCCCACCCCGACCCGCAGCGGCCAAGGCTGCGCGGATCGGGGTGGCCGGCCGACAGGTCAGCCGAGGATCCTGCGGAAGGTCTCCTGCAGGTCAGAGGCGAAGGCCTCCGGGTTCTCGTAGTGGACGAAGTGGCCACCCTCCAGGTGGGCGTTGACGTTGATCACGTTGAACAGGCCGCGTGTCGGGCCGTTCTCGAAGTGGGCGATGCGGTCCTCGACGGTGTCGATGGCGGGCGGGTACGCGTCGCCGAGCAGGAACGTGAAGCCGGCCGGCGCCTCGACGACGGGCTGGCGGTCATGGGAGGGCACGAACCGGTAGCGCTCCGCGTTGCGGTACATCCGGATGGAGGTGCCGATGGACTGCGTCACCCAGAAGATCGTTGCCTGCGTGAGGATGAAGTCACGCGAGAATGCCGCCTCGAAGTCGCCACGCTTGTCGCTCCAGGACTTCCAGCGCTTCAGCAGCCAGGCGAGCATGCCGATGGGTGAGTCGTTGAGACCATGGGTCAGCGTCGAGCCGTCCAGCATGTGCGCTGCGACGTGCGAGGCGTAGGTGTCGACGAAGTGCTTCCAGCCGGAGCGCCACTCCTCCGAGGCGTCGTCGGGGGTCTTGGCTCCGTCGGTCAGGTCCCAGAACCGCTCGTTCTCGAACATTCCCGGCGGGAGGTCATGGCCGAAGTGCAGGCCGATGATGCTGTCGGCGTACTTGTGGCCCAGTGCGCTCGCGACCAGGGCGCCGTAGTCGGAGCCGGCCACTGCGTACTTCTCGTGGCCCAGTACGTCGGTCACGAGCTCGTGCATGATGTCGGCGATCTTCCAGTAGTTGAGATCGCCCCTGCTGACGGGCGTCGAGAAGCCGAAGCCGGGGAGGTCGGGGATGATCACGTCGAACGACAACGCGGGGTCGCCGCCGTGGGCGCCCGGATCGGTCAACGGCTCGATGAGCTTGTAGCTGAACTCGCCGGGCCACGGCCAGCCGTGAAGGATGATCAGCGGGATCGGGTTCTCGCCCTTGCCGCGTACGTGGACGAAGTGCACGGGCGCACCGTCGATCTCGACCTGGTGCTGGTTGTAGGTGTTGAGCCGCTCCTCCTGGGCGCGCCAGTCGAAGCCTTCAGCCCAGTACTCGACCAGGGGCTTGAGATAGGCGGTGCTGATGCCGTAGTACTGCTCCTCGTTGTCGAGGTCGTCGAAGTAGCGGGTCTTCTTCAGACGGTCCCGGAGGTCGTCCAGGGCGTCCTGTGCGACGTCGATCTTGTAGAGGGCCAGCTCGGTGCCCCTGCTCGTGTCGTTCATGGTGTGCTGCTTTCTTGTGAAGTGATGAATCGGAGTCGGCAAGTCAGTCGGAGAAGTCCAGGCGGACGCGGGTCTGCGTCAGTTCGGCGATCCGCCAGGAACCGTCGGTCCTGACGAACCGGGCGTGGTAGTGGCCGAACCCGTGCATGTGTCGGAAGGGAATCGCTTCGGACACCTCGGCGTCCTCGGGCCGCGTCACGATGTCCTCCATCGCGAAGACGCCGCGCGCGCTGACCGCCGAGTCAGCGTCGATCTCGTCGGAGAACAGGTGATGGATCAGCGTGACGCCGGCGCCGCCGCTCGCGCCGACCGTCGCGGTGATCTCAGCGCGACCGTTCATGCGCATCCAGACCGATCCGTCCGGCCTGTGCGGGGTGAACGTTCCGTCCTCGGTGAACAGGTTCGCCAGATCGTTCCAGCGTTGGTTGTCCGCGTAGCGGACGTAGCGAGCCATCAGGCGGCGTACGTCCTCGGTGATCGTGAGGCGCTCGACGGTTTGCATGGCCTTCCTTCTCTCTGTGGACCACTTGGTCCAAACAGGATGACCCCGCAAAATTGGACTCACAAGTCCAGAATCCGGGTGAAGCGTCCACGATGTCGTACTGGCCGGTAACATTCCTGGAGTGACTGAGACGAGCGAGGGATCGACCGGACGAGGCGCGACGACGTCCTCTCCCACGGCCATCCCCGAGATCCATGCGATCGAGCGTGCCGAAGGCACCAGCTTCACGCTGACCGTGGTTCGTGCGGCGGACCCCGAGGCGCCGACCGTGCTGGTCGTGCCCGCGATGGGCATGCCGGCCGGCTACTACGACAAGCTGATCGTGGCCTTCGCGGAGGCGGGGATCAACGTCGGCCGGATGGAGCAGCGTGGCCACGAAGAGCTCGGCGGACGGGTCGCCGGCTGGTCCTACGACTTCGGCTACGCCGACCTTGTCGACGACATCGCCGCCGCCGTCGACCGCCTCGGCGACCTGATCCCGGCCTCGGCCGGTGCGGCGTACGTCCTCGGGCACAGCCTCGGCGGCCAGGCCGCCAGCGCCTACGCCGCGCTACACCCCGACCGGGTCGCCGGCCTGGTCTACGTCGCCTCGCAGACGCCCTACTGGCGCAACTACGGCCCGGGTTTCCTGGTCGCGAGCCAGGTGATGGGCCTCGTCGGCCGCGTCGTCGGCCACTTCCCGGGCAAGCAGCTCAAGTTCGCCGGGCGCGAGGCCCGCACCCTGATGAAGGAATGGGCCAGGTACGCCCGCACCGGCCGGCTCCGCTTCGGCAGCCCGGCCCGCGACGTCACCGTGGAGATGCGAGCGTTGAAGAAGCCCGCGCTGATCGTCTCCATCGAGGGCGACTGGCTGGCCCCGAGCGCGACTGTCGATGAGATCCAGCGCCGGATGCCCGGGCTCGACGTCGCGAGGGTCCACCTCGACGAGCCCGGCATCGACCACTTCAAGTGGGCGCGTAGGCCGGACTCGACGATCACGGCGGTCCTCGACTGGCTCTCGCGCTAGTCGCGCGTCTCGGGGTCGAGTCCCACGTGCCCCGCCGCTCAGCGGACGAGGCTCGGGTGGTCGATCAGGTACCTCGCCCTCTGCACCTTCAACATCGTGACGATCTGGTCGATGTCCATGGACGCGATGCTGGATCCAACGCTTTCGGCGCAACGCGTGGTCGGGTCGGGGATGGGGTCGGCAGGGTGCGCGCCGGCGGTCGTGGGCGCAACTGCGGACATGATGGTAAGTGCGCCCGCGACGGCGGCGGTAGCGGCGAGATTCGTCACGGCGCGGCGGGTGTTGCTGGTGTTCATGGCGTTCCCTTGGGTCGTGGGCTGGTGGCCCGGTGTGGATCTCCTTTGTGACATCAGCGGGTACCGCGGCGGTCGGGGCTCGGTATCGCGCCGGTATCGACCGCGTCGCCGGCGCCAGTGCCCGCTACTCGCAGCCGAACCGAACCGGCTTGACGCTCGCTCTGGCGCGGTCGACAGTGGTGACATGGAGATCGCGGTTCTCGGTCCCCTGAGCGTTCACGACGACCCGCTTCGGGTCGGTGGCCGTGACCGGTTGGTCCTGGCCGCCCTGACCACGGCACCCGGTGAGGCCTTCAGCGTGGATCGCCTTGCCGACATTCTCTGGGGGGATCGACCGCCGGCTTCGTCTGCCAAGAACATCCAGGGTTGCGTCTCGCGTCTTCGCAGCCTGCTGGGAGCGGATGCGATCGGGACCGTGCCCAATGGGTATCGACTGACGGTGCCGGCCGGGACCCTGGACTCCCAGCGGTTCGAGGAGCTGCTGAAGCAGGCTCGGGCGCTCGTCGAGGACGACTGGGCTGCGGCGCACGACCTGCTCGAGTCGGCGTTGGGCCTATGGCGGGGGTCTGCCTACCCCGAGCTCGAGGACTGGGATCGGGGCCGGCAGGAGGCCGGGCGCCTGGAGGAGCTGCGACACGACGCCGAGGAACTGCTGATCGAAGGCGAGCTTCGCGCCGGCCGCCATCGCGAGATCGTCCCACGCGCACGAGCGATGGTTGATGCTGCACCGATGCGCGAGCACCGATGGGCGCAGCTGGCACTCGCCCTGTACCGCAGCGATCGGCAGGCGGAGGCCCTGGAGGCGCTGCATACCCTGCGCGCCCTCCTCTCCGACCAGCTCGGGCTGGATCCGGGCGAGGAGATGGTGCGGCTCGAAGCCGCCATCCTCAACCACGACGCGGACCTCGAGGCTGCTGCCGTCAGCGCGACCCCACCGCCACGGGCACCCCGGACCGCTCCACACATTCCCGGGGCGCCGCCGGACCGTCGGCTGGCCGGAAGGATGGAGGAGCTGCAGATACTGGGAGAGCTGCTGAGACGAGGGATCGACGGTTCCCCGGGTGCCGTGATCGTCCATGGCGAGGCCGGTGTCGGGAAGACACGGTTGGTCACGGAGGCAGCCGATACGGCGCGGGATCTCGGGTACGACGTGCTGTGGGGGCGCTGCACGCGCTTCGGCGCTGCCTCGTCGCCGTACTCCCCGTTCGCGATGGCCCTGGAAGCCTGGCTGGCGCATGCATCGACGACAGCCCGGGCCGACCTCTTGGCCGTCGCGCCACGGCTGGACTCGATCCTCCCCTCGCTCGCTGGGGCGGCGGACGCGGAGCCCCAACGCCTCCTTCCGGAGATTGCGCGGGGCCTGGCCTGGCTGGCGACCCACGGCCCCGCTCTGCTCGTGATCGACGATCTGCAGTGGGCCGACGACTCCTCGCTGGACCTGTTGGGGTACCTGATCGCGGGCTTCGATGCCCAGGACCTGGTCGTCATGGCGACGGTCCGCGACGAGGAGCTCGATCCGAGCCATCGACTGCACGGGTGGTTGGCTGACGTTCGTAGATTCCCCGGAGTCCGGGAGCTGCGGCTCCGCCGCCTGGGGGTCGAGGAGACGGAGCAGCAGCTGAAGGCGCTGCTCGGTGCCAGGCCGAGCCTGAAACTGCTGGAGGCGGTCCACGGCCGGTCCTTGGGCAATGCGTACTTCACCGAGCTGCTGGCCCACGACCTCGACATGGGAAGTGAAGCCCTTGCGGCGGCCCTCCCCGACGTTCTGGCGGACGCACTGCTGGCCGCGTGGCGCCGGCTCGGACGGGACGCCCAGGAGGTCGCGCGACTGCTCTCGGTCGCCGGCCGACCGCTGACGTTCGAGGAGTATGCCGTCATGGCCGGCCTGATCGCACTCGACAGCCAGGCCCTGTCCCGGTGCCTGGTGCAGGCGACCGCGGTTGGAGTGGTCACGGTCGACCGCGATGACCGCTACTGGTTCCATCATCCGCTGCTGGCCGAAGTCCTCTACGACACCTTCCTCCCCGGGCAGGCCGTTCCGTTGCATGCGGCGATCGCCGCCACCTTGACCACGCCCAGCGGCTCGCGGGCCGGGGAGATGCGCCGCTGGGGAGATCTCGCCCTGCACCACGAACGGGCGGGTGCCGTCGATGAGGCCATCCGTTGCTCGCTGACGGCGGCCGGGCTGGCGGAGGACTTGCGCGTCTTCCCCGAGCAGCTGACCCACCTCAGGCGCGTCATCGAGCTCTTGCCGAGGGCCGGTGAACCGACCCGGCGGGCCGTCGGTGACCAGGTCCTTCTGCTCACCCGTGCGGCGGAGGTGGCCGCGCTGACGGGCGCCTTCGATGCGGAGTACGACTGGCTCGACCGCGCCCGCATGCTGCTCGATCGAGCTACCCACCCCCTCCTGGCCTCGAAGATCCTGTGCCTGTGGTGGGACGCGGCGTTCAACTCCGGACACGCCTCGGAACGGCCCATCGTCGAAATCCGCGAGGCGGTCGACCTGGCATCGGCATTCCCCGACAGCGTGGAATACGTGCGGGCTCTGGGCCTCCTGTCCGAGACCGAAAACTGGCGAGGACTGCCAGCGGCCGCTGAACATGCCGAGCAGGCACTCGAGGCAGCCGTTCGGTGCGGTACGGACCTCGCGAAAGCCGTCGGTCTCCAAGCCCAGACGTTTGCAGTGTTCGGCAGCGGCCGCGCCGCCTACCACGAGTCACAGCGGGGCGACGCCGAGCGGGCCCACGAACTGGCGCTGTCCATCGGCGATCCCGCCTTGCTCGCCCGGACCGGGTGGGGGCTGACGAACTTGACGCAATGGCCTGGGGAGACTCGACGCGTGGCATGGTCGGCCTACGGCGATGTCGCCGCCCACGGATCACCGGTGCCAGGAGCCTGGCTCGCCATCATCGCTGCAGACGCCGCCCTGGGCGAAGGGGATCTGGCCGGAGCGCGCGACTCGCTCAGGGAGATCCTGCCCGCTCGGCTCCCCAAGAGCAGCGGTGTGGCCGCCAGGCTGGTGAGCTGTGGCCTCGCCTGCCGGCTGGGGAGACTCGACGAAGCGGACCAGCACCTGCACCGTGCCGAGGAACTGATCCCGGACTTCCTGTCCATGGTCGGCCTGATCGGCGCAAGAACCTCCGCGGAGCACTTGATCAGCCACGGCAGACCTGAGCGAGCAGGACAGGTGGTCCTCGACCATCTCCAGCTCGACCGCACCGACCCGGACACAGCCGCCGAGCTGCTGCGGTTGGGTGCGTGGGCCGCTGCGGACCTGGCGTCGATCGACTCCTCGGGAACCGGGTCGACCGGTCGCGGGCAGCGTCTGCTCGACAGGCTGCTCGAGGATGCAGAGTTGCTTCCCTGGGATCCCTTCGCAGCCCAACCCGAACTGGGGTCGCTGTTCGAGGCAGAGTCAGCTCGTTGTCGAAGAAGCGACGACGAGGTCGATCTCTGGCACACCGCCCTCGACCGTTGCGCCAACGCCAGTTGGGGTTGGGAAGAGGCTGTCGCTTCGTGGCGCTGCGCCGAGGCGACAGCGAGAACGGGGCAGTCCAGCCAGGCGGACGCCATGCTCGAGCAGGCCCTTCGACTGTCCCGGAAGATGGGCGCCAAGCCCATCGAGCGAGCGGTGGTGGCCCTGACCGCGCCCGACGCGGATCAGCCGGCGAGGCGATAGTCGCGTACGCATTTCCGCCAACCCACGACCCCACCTTTGATGCGGCCCGAGCGGGCCGCAAGACTCGCCCTGAGGCTGCGATCCCACACCCCGCCGCGGCCTCGGAAAGGTGAGGAACATGCCAGTCTTCGACGACGGCCAGCAAGAGACCGAGGTCCCCGAGACCGAGGATGTCGTGACCACCGACGTACTCGTCGTGGGATCCGGCCCGGCCGGCGCGTCCGCCGCGCTCTTCCTGAGCGAGCTCGGTGTCGACAACATCATGATCACGAAGTACCGCTGGACCGCGAACACGCCCCGCGCGCACATCACCAACCAGCGCGCGATGGAGATCTTCCGCGACCTGCGTATCGAGGACCAGGTGCTGGCCGACGCGACGCCGCACGAGCTCGTCGGTGACACCGTCTTCTGCACGAGCATCGCCGGCGAGGAGATCGGCCGCATCCGCACCTGGGGCACCCGCCCCGACCGCGAGGCCGACTACCAGCTCGCCTCGCCGTGCCTGACCGTCGACATTCCGCAGACGTACCTCGAGCCGATCCTGGTCCGCAACGCGACCGAGCGTGGCACCCAGACCCGGTTCTCCACCGAATACCTCAGCCACACCCAGGACGACGAGGGCGTCACCACGATCGCCCGCGACCGGCTGACCGGCCACGAGTACAAGATCCGGTCGAAGTTCCTCATCGGCGCCGACGGCGCCCGCACCCAGGTCGGCGCCGACATCGACCTGCCGCTCGAGGGCGCGATGGACATCGCCGGGTCGATGAACATCACCTTCAAGGCCGACCTCTCCGAGCTCGTCGACCACCGCCCATCCGTCCTCTACTGGGTCATCCAGCCGGGCTCGAACGTCGGCGGCATCGGCACCGGCCTGGTCCGCATGGTCCGCCCCTGGGACGAGTGGCTGATCGTGTGGGGCTACGACATCAACCAGCCGCCGCCGGAGCTGACCGAGGAGTACGCGGTCAAGGTCATCCGCGACCTGCTCGGAATGCCCGACCTGGAGCCGGACGTGACCGGCTACTCGCTGTGGGGCGTGAACGAGATGTACGCGACCCATGCCCAGAAGGGCCGCGTCTTCTGCGCCGGCGACGCCATCCACCGGCACCCGCCGTCGAACGGTCTCGGCTCGAACACGTCGATCCAGGACTCGTACAACCTGGCCTGGAAGCTCGCCGCGGTGCTCCAGGGCTACGCGGAGACCTCGCTGCTGGAGTCCTACTCCGCCGAGCGTGCCCCGGTGGCCAAGCGGATCGTCACCCGCGCCAACCAGTCCGCGCGCGAGTTCGGCGAGCTCTTCGAGGCGCTCGGCGTGGTCGGCCTCGAGGGCGAGGAGATGGCCAAGGCCATCGAGGAGCGCAAGGCCAACACTCCCGAGGGTGCGGCCAAGCGCGCCGCGCTGGTCACCGCGATGGAGCGCAAGAACTACGAGTTCAACGCCCACGGCGTCGAGCTCGGCCAGTTCTACGAGTCCAACGCGATCGTCTCCGACGGCACCCGCCCGGCGCCGACCGACGACGAGGACCTCTACCACCGGATGTCGACCTCGCCGGGTGCTCACCTGCCGCACGCCTGGGTCGGCGACAACGTCGAGAAGCACGCGATGCTCGACCTCGCCCCCTACACGACGTGGACGCTGATCACTGGTGTCGCCGGCGAGGCGTGGGAGGACGCGGCGGAGGCGGCCCGGACGAAGTTCGGGATCCCGCTCCAGACCGTTGTCATCGGCCCGGGCCGGCCGGTCACCGACCTCTACTTCGACTGGGCCAAGCTCCGTGAGGTCGAGGAGTCGGGCGCGATCCTGGTACGTCCCGACAAGCACATCGCCTGGCGCTCCATGTCGCTTCCCGACGACCCCGGCGCCGCGCTGGGCGAGGCGGTCGCGACGCTGCTGGGCAAGGCCTGAACGTTCCGGTCGAGCGGGGGGAACCATGAAGTTCACGCATGAGTCGCTGCCGCAGCGGGTCCGCTTCGCCACCGGCGAGGCGCCCGCTGCGGTGGCAGCAGAGATCGACGAGCTCGGTGCGCGGCGGGTGATGGTCATCGCCGGCGCGCGCGAGGCCGAGCTCGCCGCCCGGGTGACGGCCGACGTACCGGTCGCGCTGCGCCACGACGAGGTCGTGATGCACGTGCCGGTCGAGGTCGCCGAGCGGGCTCGGGAGCGGGCGGCCGAGTCCGCCGTCGACGCACTGGTGTGCGTCGGCGGTGGCTCGACCACCGGCCTGGCCAAGGCCGTCGCACTCACCACGGGGTTGCCGATCGTTGCGGTCCCGACGACGTACGCCGGTTCCGAGGCGACCAACGTCTGGGGCCTGACCACGGGTGAGACCAAGACGACCGGCATCGACGCGCGCGTCCTGCCGCGATCGGTCGTCTACGACGCCTCGCTGCTGACCACGCTGCCCGGCGAGATGACCGTCGCCAGCGGCCTGAACGCGCTCGCGCACTGCGTCGATGCGATGTGGGGCCCGCGGGTGGACCCCATCGACCAGGTCAACGCCGCCGAGGGGATCCGCGGGCTCGCCGCCGGACTCCCCCTGGTCAAGGCCGACTCGGAGAGCATCGAGGGGATCGAGCAGACCCTCTACGGCGCCTACCTGGCAGCCGTCTCGTTCACATCCGCCGGATCCGGGATGCACCACAAGATCTGTCACGTGCTCGGCGGCATGTTCAACCTGCCGCACGCCCAGACCCACGCGGTTGTGCTCCCGCACGTGCTCGCGTTCAACGCGCCGTCCGCCCCCGAGGCGGAGGCGCGGATCGCGGCGGCCTTCGGCGCGCCGAGCGCCGTGGCGGGGCTGGCGGAGCTGCGTACGACGCTCTCGGCGCCGAAGGCGCTCAAGGACTACGGCATGCCCGAGGACGGCATCGCCAAGGCGGTCGCGCCGATCATGGCCGCGATCCCCGACAACAACCCGACCCCGGTCACCGAGGAGAACCTGACCGCGCTGCTGACCGCGGCGTGGTCAGGAGAGGAGAGCTGATGAGCGACGTACCTGGCGTATCGCCGGAGCAGCAGGCGGTCGAGCAGACCCTGGTCGACACCGTCGTCGCCTCCTTCGACGCCTGCGAGGACCCACGCCTGAAGGAGGTCATGGTGTCGCTGACGCGTCACCTGCACGCGTTCATCCGCGACGTACGCCTCACCGAGGACGAGTGGGGCGCGGCCATCGAGTTCCTGACCAAGGCCGGCCACATCACCGACGACGTACGCCAGGAGTTCATCCTTCTCTCCGACACCCTCGGCGCCTCGATGCAGACGATCAACATCAACAACCAGGCGTACGCCGATGCGACCGAGGCCACGGTCTTCGGGCCGTTCTTCGTGGAGGACTCCCCGGCGATCGAGCTGGGCGGAGACATGGCCTTCGGTGCCCCGGGTGAGCCGTGCTGGGTCACCGGTACGGTCACCAGCACGGACGGGAAACCGCTGGTCGGAGCCAAGATCGAGGTCTGGGAGGCGGACGAGGACGGGCTCTACGACGTCCAGCGCGATGCCGGCGCGCGGGCGGCCCGGGCGCACCTGTTCACCGACGCCGAGGGCGGCTATCGGTTCTGGGGGCTGACGCCCACGCCGTACCCGATCCCGGACGACGGCCCCGTCGGCAAGATGCTGGCCGCGGTCGGGCGTTCGCCGCTGCGCGCCTCGCACCTGCACTTCATGGTCACCCACGAGGGCTGCCGCACGCTGGTCACCCACATCTTCCCCGAGGGCGACCCGATCGGCTGGAAGGACACCGTCTTCGGGGTCAAGGAGTCGCTGATCAAGAGGTTCGAGCGGCAGGCCACTGGGACGCCGACCCCGGACGGTCGGGACGTCGACGGCACCTGGTCGAAGGTGCGGTTCGACATCGTCCTCGCGCCCGCCGGCGCCTGAGTCGTCCCTGGCGTGCTTTGGGCACAGGGGTGTTGCCTCGGCACGCCAGGGACCCCCTCACGGTGCCGGATGGACGATGTAGGTGAAGTCCTCGTCGAGAAGGACGTTGTCCGCGGAGTCGGTGATCGTGAGGTGGTCGGTCACGCGGGAGTCGGGCGGATACGAGTCGAGATCGATCCTCACGTCCGTCCAGGTCCCGCCCTCGGGAACGATCGAGCCTTTGACGTCGAGCCCACCCGGCGGCGCCGGATGGTCCAGCGTGATCCGGAGGGTTCCCCGCACCCAGCCATCGGTCCCCTCGGGCGTCAGGACCGGCTCGTTGACGGTGAATTGGTCGCCGAGCCGGAAGGACCGGATCTCCGGCCGGACCTGCATCACCCGGGCGGCGCTCTTCCGGTTCCGGGTCGCCCTGATCGTCACGTTGAACGCGGGCAGGGTCCCGGTGTCCGGCGCCTTCGTGACCGCTGTGAACGACGCCGTACGGCGCCCGGCCTGGATCGTGAGCGTGCCCGGGACCGTGACCCAGGACGAGCTCGAGGTGAGGCTCACCGCCAGCGACGTCTTGGCGACGCAGTCGAGGGTGACCGTCCCGGTGGCTCTCTGGCCGGCGTGGACGTAGGCAGGCAACGCCACCGCGGTGGGCACCGGCGTCGGGTAGCACGGGGTCGCCGTGCGGACGAGCGTCGAGCGGCGTACCACCTGCCGGTAGACCGCCTTGATCCTGCCGCTGCTGCGGACCGTCGTGGGTGAGGTCCGGACGGTGACGACGCGCGTGCTCCGGCCGCCGGCGACATAGACGTACGCCGGGACCCGGATGCCGGTGCTGGCCCACAGCTGCACCTTGGCGCGCCTGGGAGTCCGGCAGGTGAGCCGGATAGTGGCGGTGGTCGACGACCCTCCGGCAACACTGCTTCTCGCGAGGGTCAGCGACTTGAGCGCCGGCCGACAGGCCGCCTCCGCCGAGGGTGCCGTCACTGCGGCGGGCACGTTGAGGACCGCGACGGCCAGGACGATGCCGAGTACGAGTCGGGCGAAGCAGCGGGACATCCTCGGAACGTATCGGGACCGCCGACGCGTGCTGCTCGCACGTACCGGCGGTCCCTCAGATCAGGTAGCCCATCCTGGCCCAGGCTATTCCTGGGCGGCGCTGTCGGCGGCGGCGAAGTCGACCTGGAGCGATTCCAGGATCGAGGCGATGGTCTGCTCGGTGCTCGCCTTCTCGATCCCGGCCTCATGGAGGATCCCGGCGCCGTCCTCGTACTCGAGGAGGGCGAGCAGGATGTGCTCGGTGCCGACGTAGGAGTGCTCGAGCCGCAGGGCCTCGCGGAAGGTCAGCTCGAGCACCTTCTTGGCGTCGGCGGTGAACGGGATCATCTCCCCGACCTCGCCGTAGGGCTCGGGAGTGGCCGCGGTCGCCGCGGCGCGCACGGCGTCGAGGGTGACGTCCTGGGCCCTGATCGCGTGGCCCGCGACGCCCTCCGGCTCGGCGAGGAGGCCGAGCACGAGGTGAGGTACGCCGGTCTCCGCGTTCGCGGCCTTCCGTGCCTCCCCCTGGGCGGCGACGACCACCGTGCGAGCGCGCGGGGTGAACTTCGCGAACCCGGCGTTCGGGTCGAGCGCCGTCTCGCCGGCCTTCGGGACGTACTTCTTCTGCGCCGCCTGCTTCGTCACCCCCATCCGGGTCCCGATCTCGGTCCAGGAGGCACCGGAGCGGCGGGCCTGGTCCACGAAGTGTCCGATCAGATGGTCGGCCACCTCGCCCAGATGCTCGCCGACCACCATCGCGTCGGCCAGCTGGTCCAGGGGCTCGGTCCGAGCCTGCTTGATCGAGTCGATCAGGGTGTCGAGGCGTACGGCCTTGAGGCCAGGGTCTGCATCGCGAGGAGTCGTCATGCGTCAACTCTAGGTTGACGATGCGTCGGCGTCAACCTAGAGTTGACGATGCGTGCGGCTGCGGCGAAATGCCAGCGGGCCGGTTATCCGTGTGGATGGCCGGCCCGCTTCGTACGTCGTGCGTCAGTGGCAGTGGTTGGAGATCTGGATCATCTCGTCACGGGGGACGACCTTGATCCGCTCGCGGCCCTGGGCCTCGCCGAGGGACCGCTCGTGGTTGTCGAGCTTCTCCCAGCCCTCGATGGTGGTGAACTCGACGCCCTTGCCGGACAGGTGCTCGAGGACCGCCGCGGTCGAGCCGAGCTCGGCAGGCTTGAGCTTGTCGAGGTCGTGGAGGAGGTTGTCGATGGTCTCCTTGGCGTCGGACTTGGTGTGGCCGATGAGGCCGACCGGTCCGCGCTTGACCCACCCGGTGACGTACGTCCCGTTGATGTGCTCGCCGTTGAGGTCGAGCACTCGGCCGCCGGCGTTGGGGATGACGCCGTTCTCGCTGTCGAAGGGCACGTCGGGGAGTGCCTCGGAGAGGTAGCCGACGGCCCGGTAGACGGCCTGGACCGGGGTGTCGGTGAACTCGCCGGTGCCGGTGACGGTGCCGTCGCCGTTGTACTCGGTCTTCTCGCTGCGCAGCGCGACCACCTGACCGTCCTCGTCGAGGATCTCGACGGGGTTCTGCATCATGTGGATGACGATCTTGTGGGGCTTGTCGCCGGCGGGCGCCTCCATGTACTTCAGGAGGATGTCGGCCACCAGCTTGGTCGCCTTGTGGCTCTGGATCGCCTTCTCGCCGGCCTCGTCGATCTCGAAGCCCTCCTCCTCGACGACGACGTCGACCGAGGGGGAGTGGGAGAGCTCGCGCAGCTCCATCGGGCTGAACTTGATGTGCGCCGGGCCGCGGCGAGCGTAGACGTGGACCGTCTTGGCCGGGTTCTTCTTCAGACCCTGGTAGACGTTGTCGGAGATCTCGGTGACCAGCTGCTCGTCGGCGGGCTTGGCCAGCATGCGGGCGACGTCGAGCGCGACGTTACCGGCGCCGAGAACAGCGACCTCCTCGGCGTCGAGGGGCCACTCGCGAGAGACGTCGGGGTGTCCGGCGTACCAGCTGACGAAGTCGGCCGCACCGAAGGACTGGGGCAGGTCGATCCCCGGGATGTCGAGCTCGCGGTCGGCCATCGCGCCGGTGGCGAAGATGACGGCGTCGTAGAACCGGTGCAGGTCGTCGAGCTTGAGGTCGGTGCCGAAGTCGACGTTGCCGATGAAGCGGATGCTGTCCTGGTTCAGGACGCGCTTCAGAGCCTTGATGATCTCCTTGATTCGCGGGTGGTCAGGAGCCACGCCGTAGCGAACCAGGCCGTAGGGAGCAGGCAGGCGCTCGATGACGTCGACGCGCGCACCAGGGTGCTCCTTCGTGAGGATGTCGGCAGCGTAGATGCCGGCCGGGCCGGCACCGACGATCGCAACGCGGATGTCACGCATAAGGGAGTTCAACCTTCCGTGGATGTACTAAGGCAAGCCTAAAGGGGGTCGTGTAACCCTCCGAATCCGTTCCACCAGGTGGTTACGAGGTCGTGCGTGGGGTTCACGCTCAATCCTAGAATGTGTTCTTGTCTTGGGTGTGTCTGGGAACGTGATCTCGGACACGTACGGCGCGTCGGGTCGTGGTTCTTTGGGTGCTGGTTTCGGTGGTCGAGCTTTGTCGAGTCCTTGGTTTGGTCTCGGGAGGGCGCGCGGAAGTTGCCGTGTTTTCGTTTCAGTGTTTCGCCGCCGACCCTTGCTTCGATTGTTTCTCGATCGCGCGCCGCGTCAAGGACGGGCTGCGCCCGCCGGCTTCGCCGGTCGCCTGCGGCGATCCTTGACCCGGCACCCGATCGAGAAAGATTTGGCCTGTATCGGGTCGGCGGCGAGGGTGTGGCGCAGCGGATTCAGTTGGGTGCGGGCTTGGGGAAGTGGGCTGGTCGTGCGCGGGCGGCTTGATGCCTCACGGGTGCCTATGGCAGTGGGCGTGACCTTGTGAATCGTTCACAAGCGAGCCGTCGCCTTGCCCGGGTCGGGTTCGGTGCCGGCCGGGTCACGAGTTCACCACTGATCCGAAGGGTTCCCCACGGGCGCGGAGGTTCCCCATCCTCCGAAGCGTGGGGAACCTCCGCCGCGGTGGGGACATATCCCCACCAGCAAAGAAACGGCGAGTGTGGAGTCGAGAGGTCCCAACGCAGCCGGTTAGGGGCGGCGGGTGAACCGGATGCTGCCGTCCGGTAGCCGCTCATGGACGTAAGCCGGGTTGTGCGCCAGGCGGTGGTGATGGGGACACAACAGCGCGCCGTCCTTGAGATCTGTTTTCCCGCCGGCAGCCCATGGTTCTAGGTGGTGGGCGTCGCACCATTCCGGTGGCATGTCGCAGCCTTCGGCTTGGCAGCAATTCTGCTGGAGTCGCATGGCCTTGCGTTGGATGGGCTGGAAGAACCTGCTGTCCCGGCCAGCGTCGAGGACCTGACCGTCACTACCCAGCACCCACGGGATGATGGTGGCGTTGCACGCCATCCGCCGCGCCTCCGCCGCACTGATGGTGGTGCCGTTGGTCTCGTCATAGCCCAGGGTGGCAACGCCGAGGTCCTTGCGGAGCTCCTCGAGGCTGATGACCACGTTGATGGTGGTGGCGTCGCCACCGTGGCGAGGCAACGTGGCGGGGTCGACGGTCTCCAGGAGCCGGGCGAAGCCTTGCCCCATCAGCCGTTCCCACGGCGGAAGCGGGGCACCCTTGCCGACGAGCTGCTGTTTGCGGGGTTGGGCCCAGGCCTCGACGAGGCGCTTGAACCTCATCCCCATCGAAGTCGGCAACACACCCTCGAAGCCGACGGTCCCGTCGTGGTTGTCCCACACCCGCAACGCCGTCTTCTGCTGGGCGCGTTCTTCTTCGGCGAGGAGTGCCTTGGCTTCGGCGTCTTCGAACCGGACCGGGTCGACCTCGCGCAGGATCCGCTTCGCGACGATGCGGAGTTCGTTGGCGGTCAGGTGGGTGGCGTAGTCGACCAGCAGCTTCTCCGCCATGATCAGGTCCTCACTACTGGCGACCGGGTTGGTCTCGATCTTCTCGAGCGCCTTGGTGATCACCCTGGCTTTGTCCTGGGACACGACACCCTCAGCGAGACCGGCGGCGACGAGGTCGTACTTCGCAACACTGGTTGCGAGTTTGATCTGAGAGCGGGCCACGGCCTTGTCGACCAACAACTCGGCCCGCATCCAGCCGGACGCGTCTTTGGCACCGGTCTCTTCAGCGATATCGCCGGCGGACGCGAGCACCCGCAGCTTGAGCGCGGCCTGCTGGGCCTGAAGCTTCTCCAACCGCTCCAGCAAGTCCTTCTTCTGCTCCGTGCGCCAGTAGGCGGGATCGGTGGCCAGCAGGTCTTGGAGGGCGGTCTCGATGGCCTTCAAGGCTGCGTCGATCGCGTCGCCGGGGTTGGTGCCCCAGTGGTCGATCGAGCGGCCGAGACTCATCGCCCATCCTCCCCTTCAGAGGTGTGCTGTGATGAGTCTGATTCTACGCCTCCAGCCCGTCCCTGGCTATCTATTTTCCCAGGTCAACCACCATTTTCGCGGTGAGCGAACGGCCTAGCATCTGTGGATGGTAAGTGGCCCGAAGGGCCACCCGCGCACCCCTCGACCCCGACCTTTCGAGCAACGATTCCGCTGCGCCACACCCGGGCCGCCGCCCCGATAGCCAGCCAAATCTTTTCTCGATCTGGTCCGGAGTCCAGGACCGCGAAGCGGCCGGCGAAGCCGGCGCCCGAAGGGCGTCCTTGACGCCGGTCCAGATCGAGAGACCCTCCAAGAACGGGTCGGCGGCCCACACCAACCAAGAAGAAACAGCAGCCCATAGGCCCCTCACAGCCGGACAAAACCACGATCACAGCCCCACCCCCGAGCGTGGTCGCCATGACCCAACTCCTCGACCCAACAACGGCAACATCGCCAACGAAGACAAGAAGCTGGCGCCCCACCCCCGAGCGCGCGGCGCTCATCATCCTGCTGACCCTGACAGCAGCCGCGTACCTGTGGACGCTGTCGGAGTCTGGATACGCCAATCAGTACTACTCAGCCGCCGCACAAGCCGGCGGCGAGAACTGGAAGGCGTGGTTCTTCGGGGCGCTCGACGCGAGTAGCTCGATCACGGTCGACAAGCCGCCGGCGTCGCTGTGGGTGATGGGCCTGTCCGTACGCCTCTTCGGGCTGTCCTCGTGGAGCATTCTGGTGCCGCAGGCGCTGATGGGTGTCGGGACCGTCGGGCTCGTCTTCGCCATGGTGAAGAAGGTCGCGCCGTGGCAGGCGGGGATCGCGGCGGGGGCGTTGACCGCGCTGACCCCGGCGGCGGCGCTGATGTTCCGGTTCAACAACCCGGACGCGCTGCTGCTCCTGCTGCTGGTCGGTGCCGGGTTCTCGACGCTCAAGGCGATCGAGACCGGCAAGGGCAGGTGGATGGTGCTGGCCGGTGTGCTGCTCGGCTTCGGCTTCCTGACCAAGATGCTGCAGGCGTTCCTGATCATCCCGGCGATCGCGGTCGTCTACCTGATCGCGGGCAAGGGATCGTTCGGCAGGAGGATGACCCACGGCATCGCCTGCTTCGTCGCCATGGTCGCGAGCGCCGGCTGGTACATCGCGATCGTCGAGCTGATTCCGGAGTCCTGGCGCCCGTACATCGACGGCTCGACCGGCAACTCGCTCCTCGAGCTGACGCTGGGTTACAACGGCGTCGGCCGGCTCAACGGCGGCGACTACGGCGGCCTCGGCAACGCCGGCTTCTCCAGCGCGGCCGGGATCCTGCGGCTCTTCCAGGGCGTCTCCGGCGGCATGGTCTCCTGGCTGCTCCCGGCGGCACTGCTCCTCCTCGTCACCGGGCTTGTCGCGCTGCGCAGGTCGCCGCGTACCGACCTGACCCGTGCCGCGCTGATGCTCAGCGGCGCCACGATGCTCGTCACCGGCCTGGTCTTCTCCTTCATGGAGGGCATCTACCACGACTACTACGTGGTCGCGCTGGCTCCGTGGATCGCGATCACCGCGGTCGTCGGCGCGGCCGTCCTATGGCGCAGTATGTGGCGCGACCGTGACAGCCTCTTCGCCCGGATCACCCTGGCGGTCGCGATGGCCGGCAGCGCCGTGTGGGGCTGGGTGCTCCTCGGGCAGTCGGGTGAGCAGCCGTACGACGCACTGCGCTGGCCCGTCCTGATCATCGGCCTCGGGCTCGCTGCCGCGTTCGTCTTCGCGGACAGGCTCACCCGCCGGGCAGCCGCGGCGGTCCTCGCGACGGCAGCCGTGACCGTGGGTCTCGGGCCCGCGGCGTACGCGATCCAGACGATCGGCACCGCCCATACCGGCTCGATCGTGACGGCCGGGCCGTCCGAGGGCGGCGGCATGGGCGGGATGGGCGGTGGTCGCCCCGGTGGTGCCGGCGGCGGCCCCGGTCCTCAGGCCCAGAACGGGACCCCGCCGACCGGCCAGATGCCGCAGACGCCTGGCGGCGGGATGCCCGACGGCATGCCCGGCGGGACCCGCGGAGGCGGAATGATGGGCGGTGGCAACGTCGACGAGGAGCTCGCCGAGGCGGTGAGCACCAACGCCGGCAACTACACCTGGGTGGCCGCGACGATCGGCTCCCAGACCGCGGCCGGCCTCCAGTTGGAGACCGGCGAGGCCGTGATGGCGATCGGTGGCTTCAACGGCACCTCGAACAGCATCACGCTCGAGCAGTTCCAGGAGTACGTCGCCAACGGCGAGATCCACTACTTCATCGCCGGCGGCGGCATGGGCGGGATGGGCGCCCGGGGAGGCAACAGCGACGAGACCTCCAGCGCCTCCCAGATCAGCGCCTGGGTGGAGGAGAACTTCACCCAGACCACGATCGGCAGCTCCACGGTCTACGACCTGACCGAGGGGGCCGCATGACCGCGGACACGACACTCGCGAGCGGACTGCGGGTCGTCGACGAGAAGCGACTGCTGACGACGATCGACCTGGTGATCCCGGTCCACAACGAGGAGAAGGGCCTGGAGGAGTCTGTACGCCATCTCGACGGCTACCTGCGCACCCTGCCCTACTCCACGACGATCACGATCGCCGACAACGCCAGCACCGACGGCACCTGGGAGATCGCGGAGCGGCTCGCGACCGAGATCACCCGGGTCCGCGCGATCCACCTCGACCAGAAGGGCCGGGGCAGAGCGCTCAGGGCGGCCTGGTCCACCTCGCGGGCGGAGGTGGTCGGCTACATGGACGTCGACCTCTCCACCGACCTGCGCGCCCTGCCGCCCCTGCTCGCCCCGCTGCTCTCGGGCCACTCCGATGTCGCGATCGGGTCCCGGCTGGCCCGCGGCAGCCGGATCGAGCGGGGCCCGAAGCGCGACTTCCTGTCCAAGGGCTACAACCTGCTGTTGCGCGGTGTCCTGTCCGCGGAGTTCACCGACGCCCAGTGCGGCTTCAAGGCGCTCCGCCGCGACGTCGCCGAGAAGCTGCTCCCGCTGATCGAGGACGACAGCTGGTTCTTCGACACCGAGCTGCTCGTCCTCGCCTCCGAGGCCGGGCTGCGCGTACACGAGGTGCCGGTCGACTGGGTCGACGACCCCGATTCGCGCGTCGACATCGTCAAGACGGTCAAGGAGGATCTCGTCGGGATCCGCCGGCTGCTGTTCGGGCTGGTCAGCGGCCGGATCGACCTGACTGGCGTACGTCCGCCCGGGCCCGTCCGGAGCCCGAGTCTGGCGGCTCAGGTGATCCGGTTCGGCGCCGTCGGCGTGTTGAGCACGCTGGCGTACCTGTTCCTCTACGTCCTGCTCCGCACCGCCGTCGGAGCGCAGGCGGCGAACCTGATCGCGCTCCTGGTGACCGCGGTCGCCAACACCGCGGCCAACCGCCGGCTGACCTTCGGGATCACCGCGCGGCAGGGCGCGGTGAAGCATCACGTCGCCGGGCTGGCCGCCTTCGGCGTCGGGCTGACCCTGACCTCGGGATCGCTCGCGCTCCTCCACCTGGCCGCGCCGACACCCGCGCGAGCCATCGAGATCGTCGTGCTCGTGGCCGCCAACGCTGCGGCCACGCTGATCCGCTTCATCGCGCTCAGGTGGGTGATGAGTCCGCGCTCGTGAGCCGCTGGGAGCCGATGACGCGGAGCAGCTCGAGCTTCTCCGCGGCATCGGTGCCCTCGGCCGGGAAGTAGGCGAGCAGCTTCACGTCGGCCTCCTCGGTGAGCAGGACCTCGCAGCGCACGGCGACCGGGCCGACCTCCGGATGGATGAACGTCTTCAGATCGGCACGCCGCACGCCGACCTGGTGCCGCTCCCACAGCCCGCGGAACTCCTCGCTCGCGGCGAGGAGGTCGTGCACCAGCGAGGTGATGTCGGAGTCGCCGGCCCGCCGGGCGTACGTCGCCCGCAGATCCATCACGTGGCTCGCCGACATCCGGTCCCAGTCCTCCCGCGGCGCCGGCCGTCGGTCGGGCTCGGTGAACCAGCGCCACATCAGGTTGCGGCCCCGGCCGGGTCCGTCGGGCAGCTGCGGCAGCAGCGTGGTGGCGAGCGGGTTGAGCCAGGCGATCTCGCCGGTGTCGGTGCAGATCACGACGGGGATGTCGGTCAGCCGCCGGGCGAGGGCGATCAGGCCGGGACGTACGTAGTTGCCCGCCCGCCGCAGAGGCGGCGTCATCCCGGCGAGGTAGAAGAGGTGGTCGCGCTCGTCGAGATCGCACTGCAGCGCCCGCGCGATCGCGGAGAGCACCGACTCCGACGGCGCCGACCCGCGTGCCTGCTCCAGCCGCGTGTAATGGTCGGTCGAGACCCCGGCGAGCGAGGCGACCTCCTCCCGCCGAAGCCCCGGCGTACGCCGCCGCAACCCGTCCGGGAGGCCGACGTCGGAGGGCCGGAGCAGCTCCCGGCGACGGCGGAGGAAGTCGGCGAGCTCACGGCGGTCGGTCACGCTCCTCATCCTCCGTCGGTGGCGTCCGGTTATCCAGGGACGGCTCGTCCCTGGATGTGCTGTGCCTCCCGAGGGCCCAACGGGCGCCGCACGCTGGACGTCATGACGACCAACACGAACAAGCTCAGCAGCAGCCGACAGCTCGGCAAGAACGGTCCGACGGTCACCTCCCCCGCCCTGGGCGGGATGAGCCTCTCCGGCGCCTACGGCGAGGTCGACGACGAGGAGGGCGTACGCGTCATCCACGCCTACCTCGACGCCGGCGGCACCCTGATCGACACCGGCGACTTCTACGGCGCCGGCCACAACGAGATGCTGATCGCCCGGGCGCTGCGCGAGCGTGTCCGCGACGACGTGGTGCTCTCGGTGAAGTTCGGCGCACTGCTCACCCCGGTCGGGATGCCGGCCGGCTTCGATGGCCGGCCCGAGGCGGTCAGGTCCTCGCTGACCTACTCCCTCCAGCGGCTCGGCACCGACCACGTCGACATCTACCGCCCCGCGCGTCTCGACCCGCAGGTGCCGATCGAGGAGACCGTCGGCGCGGTCCAGGAGCTCGTGGAGGCGGGATACGTACGCCACATCGGGCTCAGCGAGGTCAGCGCCGACACGATCCGGCGGGCCGCCGCGGTGGCCCCGATCAGCGACCTGCAGATCGAGTACTCCCTGCTCAGCAGGGGGATCGAGACCAACGGCATCCTCGACACCTGTCGCGAGCTGGGCATCGGGATCACCGCGTACAGCGTCCTCGGTCGCGGCCTGATCGGCGGCAGCGGCGCCCTCGGCGGCTCGCTCGCCCACATGCCGCGCTTCCAGGGCGACAACCTCGACCACAACCGCGCGCTGCTCACCACCCTGGAGGAGATCGCCGCGGCCAAGGGCGTCACCCTGGCCCAGCTCGCGATCGCCTGGGTCGCCGCCCGCGGCGAGCACATCGTCCCTGTCATCGGCTCTCGCCGGGTCAGCCAGGTCGAGTCGATGGCAGGTGCGAACGACGTCACCCTCGACGACGCCGATCTCACTCGAATCGACGCCGCCGTGCCCGTCGGCGCCGTCCGCGGCGACCGCTACCCGACCCAGTTCATGGCGCAGCTCGACAGCGAGCTGTGAGGACGTGAGGAAGACCACAGGTATTGGACCGATACAACCGGCCAAGCCTGGTGTCCACCTGCTGATCTGCCCTACCGTTACCGGCCAGTAACCAGCACGGTGGGGTTCCGGACCCCCGCCGGTCATGAATCGGTCACGCGCTGATCGGCTGACCGGGATCCCACCATGCTGGAGACTGAAGACACTGCGCAGCTAGACCCAAGGAGTCGAGGATGCTCATCGGAGTGACCCGAGAGACGCTGGTCAAAGGTTCGGCCGGGGAGACCCGGGTAGCGGCCACCCCCACGACCGTCAAACAACTGACCGGTCTGGGCTATGACGTCGTCATCGAGGGTGGAGCCGGAGAGGCGTCTAGCTTCAAGGACGAGGCGTACGCCGAGGCCGGCGCCCGCATCGGCACGGCCGCCGACGCGTGGGGTGCCGACCTGGTCTTCCGGGTCAACGCGCCTTCCGTCGGCGAGGTCGAGCTGCTGAAGAGCGGCGCCACCCTGGTCGCCCCGCTGGCGCCGGCGCAGAACAGCGAGCTGCTCGACGCCCTGGCCGCCCGCAAGGTCGACGCCTTCGCGATGGACGCCGTGCCGCGCATCTCGCGGGCACAGTCCATGGACATCCTCTCCAGCCAGGCCAACATCGCGGGCTACCGCGCCGTGGTCGAGGCGGCCCACCACTTCGGCCGCTTCTTCACCGGCCAGGTCACCGCGGCGGGCAAGGTGCCGCCGGCGAAGGTGCTCGTGGCGGGTGCCGGTGTGGCCGGTCTGGCCGCGATCGGTGCGGCGAGCTCGCTGGGCGCGATCGTGCGCGCCACCGACCCTCGTCCGGAGGTCGCTGACCAGGTCAAGTCGCTCGGCGGTGAATACCTGAAGGTCGAGGTCGAGGTCGAGAAGTCGACCGACGGCTACGCCAAGGCGACCTCGGAGGCCTACGACCAGCGCGCCGCGGAGATCTACTCCGAGCAGGCCGAGGACGTCGACATCATCGTGACGACCGCGCTGATCCCGGGCCGCCCGGCGCCGAAGCTGATCACGGCGGCCGACGTGGCGAGCATGAAGTCCGGTTCGGTCATCGTCGACATGGCGGCCGCGATGGGCGGCAACGTCGAGGGCACGGTGAAGGACGAGGTCGTCACCACCCCCAACGGCGTCACGATCATCGGCTACACCGACCTGCCCGCGCGTCTTCCCGCGCAGTCCAGCCAGCTCTACGGCACCAACCTGGTGAACCTGATGAAGCTGGTGACCCCGGAGAAGGACGGCGTACTCGCCCTCGATCTCGAGGACCAGGTCCAGCGCGGCCTGACCGTCGTGCACGACGGCGGCGTGCTCTGGCCGCCCCCGCCGGTCCAGGTCTCCGCGGCTCCGGCCGCGGCAGCTCCGGCCGAGGTGGCGGTGAAGGAGACTCAGAAGCCGCTCTCCGCCTCCGCCAAGCTCGCCCTGGTCGGCACCGGTGCGCTCGCTCTCTTCCTGCTCAACGCGGTCGCTCCGGCCGAGATCACCCGCCACTTCACCGTGCTGACGCTGTCGATCGTGATCGGGTTCTACGTGATCGGCCACGTGCACCACGCGCTGCACACCCCGCTGATGTCGGTGACCAACGCGATCTCCGGGATCGTCGTCGTGGGCGCCCTGCTGCAGCTCACCGTCGCTGACAACGTGGTGCTCGTGCTCGCGGGCATCGCCACGCTGCTGGCGAGCATCAACATCTTCGGTGGCTTCGCCGTGACCCGCCGCATGCTCTCGATGTTCCGGAAGGCCTGAGGTAAGTACGTCATGGATATCTTCTCGATCGCCGGCGCCGCCTACCTCGTCGCCGCCCTCCTCTTCATCCTGTCGCTGGCAGGACTGTCCAAGCACGAGACCGCCTCCCAGGGCTGGCTCTACGGCGTGGCCGGCATGACGCTGGCGCTGGTCGCGACCGTCATCCAGGTCGTCGACGGCGGCACCACCACCGCGGTGATCGTCCTGGTCGTCGCGGTCGCGGTCGGTGCGGTCATCGGCCTGTGGCGTGCCAAGGTCGTCGAGATGACCGGCATGCCCGAGCTGATCGCGCTGCTGCACTCCTTCGTGGGTCTGGCAGCCGTCCTGATCGGCTGGAACGGCCACCTCGAGGCCGCTGCCGGCCACGTCCACGGTGGCGCCATCCACTCGGCCGAGGTCTTCATCGGCGTCTTCATCGGTGCGGTCACCTTCACCGGCTCGATCGTCGCATTCCTCAAGCTCTCCGCGCGGATGAAGTCGGCGCCGCTGATGCTGCCCGGAAAGAACGTCATCAACATCGGGGCCCTGGTTGTCTTCGTGATCCTGACGGTCGTCTACGTCATCAACCCGACGCTCCCGCTGCTGATCGCGGTCACCGTCGTGGCGCTGGCGCTCGGCTGGCACCTGGTCGCCTCCATCGGTGGCGGTGACATGCCGGTCGTGGTCTCGATGCTCAACAGCTACTCCGGCTGGGCCGCGGCCGCCTCCGGGTTCCTCCTCGGCAACGACCTGCTGATCGTCACCGGTGCCCTGGTCGGGTCCTCGGGTGCGTACCTCTCCTACATCATGTGCAAGGCCATGAACCGCTCGTTCATCTCGGTGATCGCTGGTGGCTTCGGCATCGAGGCCGGGCCTGCCGGTGACGTCGACTACGGCGAGCACCGCGAGATCAACGCCGAGGACACCGCCGAGCTCCTCGCCGGTGCCTCCTCCGTCGTGATCACCCCGGGCTACGGCATGGCCGTCGCCCAGGCGCAGTACCCGGTCGCCGAGCTCACCCGGATCCTGCGGGACAAGGGCGTGGACGTACGTTTCGGCATCCACCCCGTCGCCGGCCGTCTCCCTGGTCACATGAACGTGCTGTTGGCCGAGGCCAAGGTGCCCTACGACATCGTCCTGGAGATGGACGAGGTCAACGACGACCTGGCCGAGACCGACGTCGTCCTGGTCATCGGTGCCAACGACACCGTGAACCCGGCCGCCGCCGAGGACCCCACCAGCCCGATCGCCGGCATGCCTGTCCTGCGCGTGTGGGAGGCCAAGAACGTGGTCGTCTTCAAGCGGTCGATGGCCGCGGGCTATGCCGGTGTGCAGAACCCGCTCTTCTTCCGGGAGAACACGCAGATGCTCTTCGGCGACGCCAAGACCAAGGTCGACGAGATCGTCAACGCCCTCGCCCGGGTGCCTGCCTGACCTGGATAAACAACACCTGACCAGCGGAAACGTGACGCAAGTCTCGCCCTGGTGAATTCTGCACGGCTCGGGCACGACACCCAGAATGAGTGTCGTGTCCGAGCCGTTTACAGACTCCCTCGAGTCGATCCGCGTCCCCCATACGTTGCTGGAGGACGCGCTCGGCTACGTGACCAGCATCGTGGTGACCTCGCTGGGGCTCTACCTGATCCAGTCGGTCGGAGCGGTCACCGGCGGCACCGCCGGACTGAGCCTGCTGGTGAGCTACTGGACCGGGCTGCCGTTCGAGGTGCTGTTCGTCCTGGTCAACCTGCCCTTCTTCGGGCTCGCGCTCTCCAAGAAGGGCATCGGGTTCACCCTCCGGTCGCTCGGCTGCGTCATCGCGGTCTCGGCGATGACCCGGGTCCACGCCGACCTGCTTCCGCTCGAGGGCCTCGACACCGTCTACGGGGTCGTGGCCGGCAACCTGCTCGTCGGCCTCGGGCTCCTGGTGATCTTCCGCCACGGTGCCTCGCTGGGCGGGTTCAACGTGCTCGCCCTGCTCCTGCAGGAGCGGCTCAACCTCCGGGCCGGGTACGTCCAGATGGGCCTCGACGTCAGCGTCATCCTGCTCGCGCTCTTCGTCGTCTCGCCGGCGACCGTTCTCCTCTCCGCCCTCGGCGCGGTCGTCCTCAACATCATCCTGGCCTTCAACCACCGGCCCGGCCGATACCTCGCCTGACGCTGCCCTGAGACGTTTGTCTTCCAAGTCGGTAGACATTGCAGAATAGAGGCATGACTGCCGCGAAGCGCGCGCCCCAGGCCGGCGCCGAGGACCTGACCGAGCACCTGCGTGACCGCTGGTCGGTGAGTGTCTTCGACCCTGCCCACGAGCTCGCCGACGCCGAGATCAGGGTGCTCCTCGAGGCGGCCCGGTGGGCGCCGAGCGCGGGCAACAGCCAGCCGTGGTCGTTCCTGGTGCTGCCCCGGGGGTCCGCCGGTCACGCGACGTTCGTGAGCCACCTCTCGCGCGGCAACTCCGGCTGGGTGCCGCGGGCATCGGCCGTGTTCGTCGCGATCTCCCAGGTCGGGGTGGGCCCGGACGGCAACGGCCCGAAGTGGTCGGACTACTCCCACTACGACCTCGGTCAGGCGGCCGCTCATCTCACCGTCCAGGCCGCCTCCCTCGGCCTCTCCTCCCACCAGTTCGCCGGGTTCGACCACGATGCCGTGGCAGCGGCCTTCGGCGTACCGGACTGGTGGAAGGTGATGACCGGGATCGCGGTCGGCCTCCACGGCGACCCCGCGCAGGTCGACCCGCGCGACGCCGAGCGCGAGGAGCGCGAGCGCGTCCGGCGGCCGCTCGAGGAGATCGCCTTCGCCGACAAATGGGGCACGCCGTGGGTCTGATACCCCGGGGCGGACGTCCCGGAAGGCTTTAAAAAGGACGTACCCATCGGGGCATCGGTCTAAGGTTCCTGGGTGGAGAACGGTCAGGCAACAGGTCGACTCCGGCGCGTCGTGGCAGCTGTGTTCGTGCTGGGGGTGCTGGGCGCTGGTCTGGTGACGACCGCGCCGGCGGCGGTCGCGGCGCCCAACGACGGTGTCGGCGAGTCCTCGCGCACCCGCTATGTGCTCGACGAGAAGGCCAAGACCGTCAAGGTGAAGGCCGAGGTCACGGTCACCAACCAGCAGCCGAGCACGGCCACTACCTACTACTTCCTGACCGGCCACGCGATCCCGATCCCGGCCGGGGCGACGAAGGTGAGGGCGACCAGCAACGGCGCGAAGCTGCCGGTGAGCTCCGAGAAGATCAAGGGCACCGGTCTCGCGGTGGTGACCGTGTCCTTCCCGAACCTCTACTACGGCAAGTCACGCACGATCACCTGGACGTACGAGCTGAAGGGCGCCCCGATCCGGGCGAAGAAGAACCACACCCGGATCGGCGAGGGGTACGCCGTCTTCCCCGTGATCGGCCTCGGCGACGACGGGCAGGTGACCGTCGACGTCGTGCTGCCGAAGTCGATGACGTTCACCGCCTCCTCGGGCGACTTCAGCAAGCGGACCAAGGGCAAGACGACGACCTGGCACTCCGAGGGCGACTTCGTCGACGCCGGCGTCTCCGCCCGCGACCCCAAGGCCTTCGACGAGAAGAAGATCAAGGTCGGCGACACGAAGCTGTCGCTGCAGAGCTTTCCCAAGGACAAGGAGTGGATCGACTTCGCCGAGAAGCGGGTCACCGAGGGCATGCCGGTGCTGGAGGAGCTGACCGGCAACGAGTGGCCCGGTGGGCTGGAGACGATTCGTGAGGATGGCTCGGCGGAGGCGGTCGGCTACGCCTGGTTCGACTCCGACGCCGACGAGATCGTCGTCTCCGAGGATCTGGACACGGCGATCCTCTACCACGAGATGACCCACGCCTGGATCAACCCCGACATCGTCGAGGGCCGCTGGCTGAGCGAGGGTCTGACCGAGCTGGTCGCCCAGCACGCGACGGAGAAGGTCGGCGCCAAGGGGCAGAAGTACGGCAAGGTGAAGCGTCGCAGCAAGGCCGCGTTCCCCCTCCTGACCTGGGATGCCGCCGGCTGGAGCCAGGAGAAGGACGCGTACGGCTACCCGGCTGCCTATACAGCCGTCTCGGCCATGCTCGCGGACCTCTCCGACGAGGAGCTGACCCATGTGGTCGACGACGTCTACGACGGCCGCACCGGTTACGACGCCGCCGACGACGAGATCACCAGCGGCCCGGTCGACTGGCGCCTCTTCCTCGACATCGTGCAGCGGTACGACACCGATGCCTCCCCAGAGAAGCCGCTGAAGAACTGGGTGCTCACCCGCGCCGAGGCCAAGCAGCTCGAGCCCAGGGCCGAGGCCCGCAAGACGTACGCCGAGATCGACCGCGTCAACGGCGAGTGGCTGCCGCCGCTGGGTCTCCGCGACGTCATGGCCGCGTGGACCTTCGAGGACGTGGACGGTGTCGTCGGCCTGATCGGTGAGGCGAACGCCGATGCCGCCGCAGTCCAGGAGGCGGCCGAGAAAGCCGATCTGCCGGTGCCGGCCGCGGCGAAGGAGGCCTACGAGGGCGCCAACGAGGACGACCGGTATCGCGAGCTCGCCACCACGCTGCCCCGCACCGCCGAGGTGATCACCGAGGTCGGTGACGCGACCGCCGACGTCGAGGGCATGCAGAACCCGCTGACCGAGCTCGGTGAGCTGGTGCTGTTCCTCGACGTGGGCGCGGCCAGTGCTCGAGCCGACCTGAACAACGGCTATCTCGAGGACGCCTCGGCCACCGCGGCCGGGGTGCGCGCCCGGGCCGACTGGGCACTGGTCGTCGGACTGGTCGCGCTGCTGGTGCTCGCTTGCGCGGCGTACGCGGCGTACCGGGTGTTCTGGAACCCGTCGGCGCGACGCCGGCGGGCCGAGCGCAGGGCCTACCTCGTGCAGGCGAAGAAGACGAGGAAGGCGGGAGCTCCGTGGGACTCTCGACCTGCCTGGCCGCCGATGCCGCCCGTGCCGCCGCCGGGTCCGCCGTCAGTCGGTGGCGAGCTCCTCGGCGTACAGCGCGGCCCCGACGGCCCCCGCGGTGTTGAGCAGCTTCGCCGGGATGATCTCGGTGTCCAGGTCGAGCAGCGGCAGGAATTCCGCCGCCTCCTTAGAGACCCCTCCGCCGACAAGGAATAGGTCGGGGGAGAAGAGCATCTCCAGGTGCTGGTAGTACCTCTGCAGCCGCTTGGCCCAGTGCCTCCAGGAGAGCTCCTCGCGCTTGCGGGCGATGTTGGAGGCGCGGGTCTCGGCGTCGTGGCCGTCGAGCTCGAGGTGGCCGAGCTCGGAGTTGGGCACGAGCACGCCGTCGTAGAGGAGCGCCGAGCCGATGCCGGTGCCGAGCGTGGTCATGATGACCAGTCCACGGCGACCCTTAGCGGCGCCGTAGCGCACCTCGGCCAGGCCGGCGGCGTCGGCGTCGTTGACCACGTGCACGTCCCGGCCGGTGGCCGCGGTGAAGATCGCGTCCGCGTCGGCGCCGATCCAGGACTTGTCGATGTTGGCAGCGGAGTGGACCACCCCGTGACGTACGACGCCGGGGACGGTCACGCCGACCTTCCCGTCGTAGTCCGGGAACTGGGAGAGCAGATCCACGAAGATCTCGGCGATGGCGTCGGGGGTGGAGCGTTCGGGTGTCGGGATGCGTATGCGTTCCTCGGCGAACTCGCCGGTCGCGAGATCGATCGGGGCACCCTTGATGCCCGTGCCGCCGAAGTCGATGCCGAAGGGCAGGCTCGTCGTCATGACCCCATCCTATTTACAAGCACCGACGTGACGTACGACACTTGACATATCATCCTGGTTTGTCAAAGGGGCCAACGATGGAGATCGCCAACAGCACGGTGCCCGACGGCTCGATCGAACAGTGGCGCGACAAGAAGCGCCATCTGTGGTTGCTCGGCCTGGTGGTGCCGCTCCTCGGGTTCATCGCGATCGGCGGCTGGCATCTCACCGACATCAGCGCGTTCCTGTGGACCGGTCCGATCATCATCCTGATCGTGGTCCCGGCCATCGACCTGTTCGCGGGGCTCGACAAGTCCAACCCGCCCGACGACATGATCGAGGCGCTGGAGAACGACAGGTACTACCGCTGGATCGTCTACTCCTACCTCCCGCTGCAGTACGCCGTCTTCATCGGCGGCATGGCCCTCGCCGCCCACGGCGCCCTGGACGGCCACACCCTGAGCATGATCGACCGGGTCGGGCTGGCGATCTCGGTCGGCTGCATCGGCGGCATCGGCATCAACACCGCCCACGAGCTCGGCCACAAGCGCGAGGACGTCGAGCGCTGGCTCTCCAAGGTCGCGCTCGCGCAGAGCTTCTACGGCCACTTCTACATCGAGCACAACCGCGGCCACCACGTCCGCGTCGCGACTCCCGAGGACCCGGCCTCGGCCAAGGTCGGCGAGTCCTTCTACACCTTCTGGCCGCGCACGGTCTCGGGGTCGCTGAAGAGCGCCTGGAGGCTGGAGAAGAAGAGGTACGCCCGCCGCGACCAGCACCCGTTCCGGATCGGCAACGACGTACTCAACGCCTGGCTGATGTCGGCGGTGCTCTGGGGCGGGCTGATCCTGTGGCTCGGGCCCGTGGTGATCCCGTTCCTGCTGATCCAGGCCGTCGTCGGGTTCTCGCTGCTCGAGGTGATCAACTACATGGAGCACTACGGCATGCTGCGCCAACGCGTCGGCCGGCGCTACGAGCGCGTCGACCCCAGCCACTCCTGGAACTCCAACAACATCGCCACCAACGTGCTGCTCTACCACCTGCAGCGCCACAGCGACCACCACGCCAATCCCGTACGCCGCTACCAGACCCTGCGCGACTACAAGGAGTCTCCGGTGCTGCCGACCGGCTATGCCGGGATGATCCTGCTCGCGCTCGTGCCGCCGGTCTGGCGCCGGGTGATGGACCCCAGGGTGCTGGCGCACTTCGACGGCGACATGTCGCGGGCCAACATCCTGCCGCGCAAGCGGGACAGGATCCTGGCGAAGTATCCGGCGCCGGTCGCAGATCGTGCCGAGACCGGCGACGACACCGTCGTGCAGGTCATCGGCCAGGAGGTGCTGGCCGCCCGCTGTCCCGGGTGCGGCCACACCTACCGAGTGGAGGAGGGCAACGAGGCAGAAGGGTTCGCCGCCGGCACATCGTGGGGGGACGTGCCGGACGACTGGTGCTGCCCGGACTGTGGCGTGCGCGAGAAGGTCGACTTCGTGCCTCTCGCCTCGGACTCCGTCTCGTAGCTCTCCTCGGACGGCGACAGCCCCCGACCTCGTACGAGATCGGGGGCTGTCTGCTGCCGGCGACGGTCAGCGCTTTGCGAGCTCGGGTTCCCGCGGCTCCTCGGCGTAGTGGTCGGCGAGGTAGTGCCGCTCCAGGCTCTCGCCCTCGACGTCGACGTTCGGGAGGATCCGGTCGAGCCACTTCGGCAGCCACCAGGCCTTCTCCCTCATCAGGTACATCAGCGTCGGGATGAGGAGCATCCGCACGATGAAGGCGTCGAAGACGACCGCCGCGGCGAGTGCGAAGCCCATGGACTTGATGATCGGGTCGTCCATCAGGATGAAGCCCGAGAAGACGGCGGTCATGATCAGTGCGGCGGCCGTGACCACCCGGGCCGAGTTGCGGAACCCGTCGACCACGGCCTCCTTGTAGGAGGCACCGTGGACGTGGGCCTCCCGGATCCGGGTGACCAGGAAGACCTGGTAGTCCATCGCCAGGCCGAAGACCAGCCCGATCAGGAAGATCGGCATGAAGCTGACGATCGGCTGGCCGTCGAAGATCCCGAAGGCACCCTCCTGGAAGACCGCCACGGTGACGCCGAGGGTGGCCAGGACCGACAGCAGGAAGCCGAGCGTCGCGGTCAGCGGCACCAGGATCGAGCGGAAGACGAGCATCAGCAGGAGGAACGCCAAGCCGATCACGATCGCGAGGTAGGGCAGCAGTGCGTCGTTCAGCTTCTCGGAGATGTCGGACATGATCGCGGAGGTGCCGGTGACCGCGAGGTCGGTGCCGGTCTCCTCCTCGAGGGCGCCCTCGCCCTCGCGCAGCTCCGCCAGCAGGTCCTCGGTCGCCTCATCCTCCGGTGCGGTCTCCGGCTCGATCAGGATCACCGCGCCGTTCTCGTTGCCCGACGGGGGCACCACCTTGGCTACCCCGTCCAGGGAGCCGGCCCACTCCGCCACCCGGGCGTACGTGGCCTGCTTGGCCGCCGCGTCGCCGGGCGTCTCGCGGGCATCGACCACCAGCATCATCGGGTCGAGGCGGCCCGGGCCGAAGCCCTCCTCGACCAGCTCGACCGCCTGACGGCGCGAGCTGTCCGCGGGGGCCGTGCTGTCGCCCGGCATGCCCAGGTGCAGGTCCTTGAACGGGATGGCCAGGGCGCCCAGGCCGATGACCACGATCAGCACCCAGACGATGGGCGCCTTGCCGATGAACCGAGCCCAGCGGACACCGTTGTTGAGCACGCGGCCGTTGGCCTCGCGCTTGGGGTTGTAGTGGCGTACGGACAGGCCGAAGGCCTTCGACTTGAACACACCCAGCAGTGCCGGGAGCAGGGTCAGCGCGACCAGGACGGCGACCACGACGGTGGCCGCGGCGCCCAGGCCCATGTAGGTCAGGAACGGGATGCCGACGACGCTGAGCGCGGAGAGAGCGATCACGACGGTGAGGCCGGCGAAGACGACCGCGGAGCCGGCGGTGCCGACCGCGACGCCGATCGCCTCCTCACGGTCGTCGGTGTGGTCGAGCTCGCTGCGGTAGCGCGCCAGGATGAACAGCGCGTAGTCGATCCCGACCGCGAGGCCGATCATCGTGGCGAGCATCGGGGTGGTCGAGGAGACGTCGGTGAACGCGGTGAGCGCCGTGATCCCCATGGTGCCGATGCCGACGCCGATGGCGGCGGTGAGGATCGGGAGCCCGGCGGCCACGAACGAGCCGAAGGTCAGCAGCAGGATGAGCAGGGCGAGCACGATGCCGACCAGCTCGGCGCTGGCGCCGCCGATCTCCTGGACCTGCATGCCCTGGCCACGTACCTCGACCTGGAGGCCGGAGGCCGCATCGGCCTCCTCGACGACGTCGGTGACCTCCTGCTGCATCTCCGGGGTCACCTCGGAGACGTCGACGTCCTCGAACTGGGTCGAGATCAGGCCGATCCGGCCGTCCTCGGACAGCGTCGGCTGGGCCTCGAGCTGGCCGAGCAGCATCTGCAGCGCCTGCTTCTCGCTCACCTGCTGACCACTCTGCGCGGACATGGCCTCAGCCGTCGCCGGAGCGGCCGCCTCGGCCATCTCCGGGGTCCAGATGTAGGAGATCTGGTCGGGTACGTCGTCGAGCGCCGCGAGGTTCGTGACGAGCTCGGCCACGGCGGCCTGGTTGTCGGAGCTCGTGAGGGTCTCGCCCTCGGGCGCGGCGACGACCACCTCGATGGAGGCGGCGTCGAGCACCGAGCCCTCCTCGCTGCCCATGATCTCGGGCAGTTCCTCGGCGGCCTCGACCGACTCGAGGCCGGGCATGGTGAAGGTCGTGGACATCGGCTTGGACATCGTGGTCGCCACGGCGCCGATCCCGATGATCACGATCATCCAGACGGCGACGAAGATCGGCCACCGCCGGTAGGCGGTCTTTCCGAGTCGATAGAGCAGCTTGGCCATTTCGGGGTTCCCCCTGGTCAGTGGTTCAGAACAGATCGACGAGGTCGTCGAAGATCCGGGTGAAGTGGTCGGCGACGGTGCCGGCCGAAGGATTGGCGAGGTAGGCGTCGAGCGCGGCGTCGAAGACGACGATCACCAGACGCAGGGCGACGCCGGCGAGCTCCGGGGTCATCTGGTCGCCTTCGCGTTGAGAGATCACCTCGGCGAAGTGAGCCGTCGCCTTCTCGAAGCGCGCGTGCGCGGCGTCGAGCACCTGCTTGTCGGTCTTCAGGACGCGACGGATGAGGACGAGGTCGTCGTGGTCCATCTTCTCGGCCTCGAGCACCGTGCGTACGAGGACGCCGAGGTCGCGGCCGACGTGTCCGGTGGGGCCGCCTCCGACGAAGGTCGCGCCCAGCTCGGGATCGGGCTCGTGGTCAGGACCGAGGACGGCATCCATCTTGCTCGGAACGTGGTTGAACAACGTACGTCGCGAGACGCCGACCCGCTCGGCGAGATGGTCCATGGTCCAGCCGTCGAAGCCGAACTCGTCGGTCATCTGGAGCGCGGCGCGATGGATGGCGGCCGCGGTGCGATCCCGTCGCATCATCCGATTGCACTCTCACTCATAGAGTGCATTGTTGCACCCTGGGGGTATTGAGTGCAAAACGATGTGGGACAGTTCACCCGGCCCGTCATCCGCAGGGAGGCATGGCCGTAGACTTTGCCTTCATGGCGGCCGGCGCACCTGAAACCACCCGACAGCGGATCCTCGATGCCGCCGTCGAGATGACCACCGAGACCGGGTGGGCGAGTGTGACGATGTCCCGCATCGCCCAGCGGTGCGGGGTGAGCCGGCAGACGGTCTACAACGACATCGGCGCCAAGCCGACCCTGGCGAAGTCGCTGATCCTGCGTGAGCTGGAGCAGTTCCTCGCGGTCGTGAGCACCGCCTTCGCCCAGGAGGACGACTTCATCCGGGCGATCCGCCAGGCGACGTACGGCGTCCTCGACCGTGCCCAGGACAACAAGCTGCTGCACGCGGTCGTCTCGGCGACCCACGGTGCCGACACCGAGCTGCTGCCCTACCTCACCAGCCACAGCGAGGGACTGCTGGGCTATGCGACCGAGCTCATCCACGAGCACGTCGAGAAGTTCGAGCACGGGCTGACCGACGACCAGGCGGACACCGCCATCGAGATGACCGTCCGCGTGGTCCTCAGCCATGTCATGCAGCCCACCAAGTCACCCGACGAGACCGCCGACGACATCGCGTGGCTGATCTCGCGGGTCCTGAACGGCTGAGTTACCAGCGAGTTGGGTGCTGACCAGGCCTCGCCTAATCTTCCTGCGGGGAGGTAGATGGATGCGACAGGTCTCGTGGAGAGGGGCTGCGGCAATCGGCGCGGTGCTCGTGGTGACCCTGGCCGCCTGTGCGGGTGAGCCGTCGAAGCCGGCCTCGCCGAGCGGCAGCCCGAGTCCGAGCGCCAGCGGGGCAGCGAACGACGAGAGCCCAATAGCCGACCCCTCGCACGCCGTCGACATCCCCGGCAAGCGCGAGGGCACGCTGCACTCCACCGACCTGCTGATCCTCTCCGAGGACACCCTCTCGTCCGCCGACGTCAAGAAGATCCGAGGACTCGACGGCGTCTCCGGCGTCGAGCAGATCTCGATGGCCCAGGTCAGCGTCGAGGGACGGCTGGTGAAGGTGGTCGCCGTCGATCCCGCGACCTACCGCAACTTCGCCCCCTTCCAGAGCGCCGACTCCGATGAGGTCTGGCAGCGCGTCGCCGGTGGCGAGGTGGCGATCGACCCCGAGCGCCAGGACGAGCTCCCGGCCGACAAGGACGGGTTCGTGAGGCTCGGCTCCAAGAAGGACGCGGCCTCCGTCCACGTCGGTGCCTACGCTCCCCAGCCGCCGGGTCTCGCCGCGGCCGTCGTCAACCACAAGTGGGGCGAGGAGATGGGGATGGAGAAGGGCAACGCGCTCATCGTCTCCACCGCCGCCATCGCCCCCAATCGCGTCGTCAAGCCGATCCAGACGGTCGTCGGCTCGGACGCCTCCGTCCAGCGCCTCGACGTCGTCGCCCGCGCGGGTCTCGACCCCAACGCTCCCCAGAAGGCGTACGTCGTCGGCACCGTCGCCGAGGCCGTCGGCAACTACACCTACCGGGCCAACGGCGATGGCACCATCACCCCCGCCTCCAGCTGGGTCAGCTCCCACATCGTGACCGCCCAGGTGCCGATCCTGGGCTCGGTGACCTGCAACAAGGTGATGATCCCGCAGCTGCGCGCCGCGCTCCAGGAGGTCGTCGACCGCGGCCTGGCCAAGAAGATCAATCCGTCGCAGTACGCCGGCTGCTTCTACCCCCGCTTCATCGCCAACACCACCCAGCTCTCCAACCACGCCTTCGGCACCGCCGTCGACCTCAACACCGCCGGCAACCAACGCGGCACCGTCGGCGAGATGGACCGCACCGTCGTCTCCATCTTCGAGCGCTGGGGCTTCACCTGGGGCGGCAACTGGAAGTGGACCGACCCCATGCACTTCGAGATGAACCGCATCGTCAAACCGGGCTGATCCGGGGTTGTTGCTGACCTGCTTGGGACCTCGCATCTACGCTGGGGGGCGTGACGATCCTCGATGACGCCCGCCCGGGCATGGACGACAGCATTCGGCCGCAGGACGACCTGTTCGGGTTCGTCAACGGCACCTGGCTCCGGGAGGTCGAGATTCCGTCCGACCGGTCCAGCTGGGGGCCGTTCGTGATGCTCGCCGACCAGGCCGAGAAGGACGTGCGGGCGATCATCGAGGAGCTCGCGGCCTCGGGTGGCGAGCAGGGCAGCGACGCCCAGAAGATCGGCGACCTCTTCGCGAGCTTCATGGACGTGGAGGGGGTGACTGCGCGCGGCGTACGTCCTCTTGATGGTCTGAGGGCTGCCGTCGACGGGCTTCGCGACGCGGACGACCTGGCGGCGTTCCTGGGCGAGGTCGAGCGGATCGGCGGTCACGGGCTGTTCGGGTCCTACGTCGACAACGACGACAAGCAGTCCGACCGCTACATCTTCAACCTGCTCCAGGGCGGCCTCGGGCTGCCCGACAAGGACTACTACTTCGACGAGAAGTTCGCCGAGGTGCTGGCGAAGTACGCCGACTACCTGACCCGCCTCTACGAGCTCGCCGAGCACCCCGACCCGCGTGCGGCCGCCGAGACGATCATCAGGATCGACACCCGCCTGGCCGAGGGCCACTGGGCGCGCGAGGAGACCCGCGACAAGCAGAAGACCTACAACCTGCTGACCATCGCCGAGCTGCGCGAGCTGGCCCCCAACTTCAACTGGGATGCGTACGTCCGCAACCTCTCCGGCTCGAAGCTGTCCACCGAGGCGGTGCTCGGTGAGGTGGTCGTGCGGCAGCCGTCGTTCTTCTCCCACCTCTCGACCGTGCTCGGCGAGGTCGACATCGACGACTGGAAGTCGTGGCTCTACTTCCACGTCCTGCGCTGGGCGGCGCCCTACCTGACAGACGACTTCGTCGAGACCAACTTCGACTTCTACGGGCGCACCCTCAACGGCACGCCTGAGCTGCGCGAACGCTGGAAGCGCGGGGTGGCGATCGTGGAGGGCGCGATCGGTGAGGCGGTCGGCAAGGAGTACGCCGCGCGTCACTTCCCGCCCGAGGCGAAGGCGCAGATGGACGAGCTCGTCCACAACCTCCTCGAGGCCTACCGGAAGTCGATCTCCGAGCTCGACTGGATGGGCGAGGAGACCAAGGAGAAGGCGTACGAGAAGCTCGACAAGTTCACACCGAAGATCGGCTACCCGTCGAAGTGGCGCGACTACTCGGCGCTGACCATCTCCAAGGACGACCTGATCGGCAACGTCTCGGCCGCCTCGGTCTTCGAGACCGACCGGCAGCTCGGCAAGCTCGGCAGCCCGGTGGACCGCGACGAGTGGTTCATGCTGCCGCAGACGGTCAACGCCTACTACAACCCCGGCACCAACGAGATCTGCTTCCCGGCCGGGATCCTGCAGCGCCCGTTCTTCGACAAGGACGCGCACCCGGCGGAGAACTACGGCGGCATCGGCGCGGTGATCGGCCACGAGGTCGGGCACGGCTTCGATGACCAGGGTGCCCAGTTCGACGGCGACGGCAACATGCAGGACTGGTGGTCGCCGGAGGACAAGGCGGCCTTCGAGGTGAAGACCAAGGCGCTCATCGAGCAGTACTCGGCGCTCTCGCCGCGGGACCTGCCGGGTGAGTTCGTCAACGGTGCGCTGACCGTCGGCGAGAACATCGGCGACCTGGGTGGCCTGACGATCGCGCACACCGCCTACATGCTCGCCACCGACGGTGCCGCCGGCGTCGGCGACCGGCAGCGGCTCTTCCTCAACTGGGCCTACGTGTGGCGTACGGTGCGACGCAAGGAGCAGGCGCAGCAGTACCTCACGATCGACCCGCACAGCCCGCCGGAGTTCCGTGCCAACATCGCCCGGAACCTGGACGAGTTCCACGAGGTTTTCGGCACCGCTCCGGGCGACGGACTGTGGCTCGATCCGGAGGACCGAGTGCGCATCTGGTGATATGCCCCCGGGTGCGTTTGGTTAATATTTGATAACGACGTAAACGAGTTACGCGGGGCGACCGCTTCATAAAGCTGCATTGCAGGAATTTGTTCGGTCGCACACCCGATTCGGGTGGAAGGATCCGGTCCCATCCTGGTCCTGATCTCGAGGAGTACCCCCATGCGTAGATTCGTTCGAGCGGCTGGTGCCACCACCGCTGCCGCCGTTGCAGGAACCGCCTTCATCGCCTCCTTCGGAAGCCCAGCCGGCGCCACCCCTGCCGACTCCGCCTCCGCCATCACGCCGACGAGCATCACGCAGACGGGCCTGGCTGCCCAGAAGGTCATCGACGACGGGTCGATCGCGGACAAGGCGATCCGCGCGCTGACGAGCAAGCCGTCGACCTGGAAGGTCGGCGCGGGCCAGGAGCTCGAGCCCGTGGTGACCCTGAAGGACACCAACGGTGCCACCCACGTCCGGATGAACCGGACGTACGAGGGCCTCGAGGTCGTCGGCGGCGACCTGGTCGCCCACCAGAGCAAGGCCGGCACCCTGACCTCGGTCTCCCAGGGGCTGACCAAGGTGCTCGACCTCTCGGTGAAGCCGGCCGTCACCGGGGCCGCGGCCACCAAGGCCGCGCTGACCCTGGACGCCGTGACCAAGACGATCACCAAGCTCCAGGCCGACAAGAAGTACGCACCCGAGCTCGTCGTCGACGCGGTCGACGGCGCCCCGACGCTGGCGTGGCGGGTGACCACCAAGGGCAAGCAGGCCGACGGCACTCCCTCGCGCCTGGCGACCTACGTCGACGCGGAGACGGGCAAGGTGCTGCGCCGGGTCGAGGGCATCCACACCATCGACGGCGAGGGCAGCACCCTCTACTCCGGGACCGTCCCGCTGCAGGTGAAGCAGAACGGCTCGACGTACGAGCTGCGTGACGAGACCCGCGGCGGCACCTACACGACCGACATGAACAACGCCGAGGACAGCCTGCTGTGCCAGCTTCTCGGGTTCGGCTGCGCGGCGGGAACGGTGGTCACCAGCCCGACCACCACCTTCGGCAACGGCTCCAACGACGACCGGGCGACCGCGGCGGCAGACGCGCAGTACGGCACCAACGTCACCTGGGACTACTTCAAGAACGTCCACGCCCGCGACGGCATCTTCGGTGACGGCTCGGGCTCCTACAACCGGGTCCACTACGGCAACGACTACGTCAACGCCTTCTGGGACGGCGAGAAGATGACGTACGGCGACGGCGACGGTGTCGGCTACGGACCGCTGGTCTCGCTGGACGTCGCGGGCCACGAGATGACCCACGGTGTCACCGAGAACACCTCGGGCCTGGAGTACTCCGGTGAGTCCGGTGGCCTCAACGAGTCGACCTCGGACATCTTCGGCACGGCGGTCGAGTTCTACGCCGACAACGCCGAGGACCAGGGCGACTACCTGATCGGTGAGTCCTTCATCCTCGACGGCGGCGACCCGCTGCGCCGGATGGACAACCCGTCCTTCGACGGCAACTCGGTCAACTGCTGGTCGTCCTCGACCGGGGGCCTCGACGTCCACTACTCCAGCGGCGTCGGCAACCACTTCTTCTACCTGCTCTCCGAGGGCTCGGGTACGAAGACGATCGGTGGGGTCGAGCACTCGAGCACGACCTGTGACAGCTCGACGATCGCCGGGATCGGTCGCGACAAGGCGGAGAAGATCTGGTTCCGGGCCAACTCGACCTACTTCACCTCGACCACCGACTACGCCGGCGCGCGCGACGCGACGGTGCAGGCGGCCTCGGACCTCTACGGCGCCTCCAGCCCCGAGGTCACGGCCGTCGAGGCGGCGTGGACCGCGGTCTCGGTGAGCTGATCTCGCCACATTGACAACAGAGTGGCCCGACGGCGCCGTTTCCTACAGGAGGCGGCGCCGTCGACCGCTTTGGGTAACTAAAGTACGAATTCGGGCGTGTGGTTATGCCGGTTCGGCGATTGGACGCATACTGGAGATGCCGGGCCGGTTCTGCGGGTCCCCGTGGGGGAGGACCAACAGCGCCGGCTCGGCGTTTGCTTGCGCGCTCGGGTGAATAACGGTTCGCGTGGACGGGTCGTCGCTGTCTACCCTGGAGGCATGTACTCCGGTATCGCCTACATGCGCCTGCGCCCCGCCGCCTGACGGCGGCGCTGCGAGGCATACTCACGCCGCTGTCCGGCCATGCCGGGTAGCTGCCTTCGCTTTCCCGGCTCCCGTATGCGAGCTGGAAGTTCACTTTCGTGTCTGTACAGACCCACCACACCTCTGCCCATCTGCGCGCCGAGGACATCTCTGTCACCCGCGGCGGTCGCCCCGTCCTGCGCGGCGTCTCCCTGACCGTCTCCGCCGCCAACCGGTCGCGGTTGGCCATCGTCGGTGAGAACGGCCGCGGCAAGACGACGCTGCTCCACGTCCTCGCCGGGCTGCTCGAACCCGACTCCGGCCGGGTTCAGCGGCACGGCAGTCTGGGGATCGCCCAACAAGCCCTGGACGTACGCACCGGGGACACCGTCGGCACCCTCACTTCTGCCGCGCTGGCCGAGTCGCACTCCGCGCTCCGCGCGCTCGACGAGGCTGCTGCTGCGTTGTCGGACGACCCGACGGACTCCGGCGGGAGGTACGCCGCCGCGCTGGAGCGTGCGACCACGCTGGACGCCTGGGACGCCGACCGCCGGGTCCAGATCGCCCTGGAGGCGCTCGGCGCGTGCACCGATCACGGACGAGAGCTGGCGACGCTGTCGGTCGGCCAGCGCTACCGGGTGCGGCTGGCCTGCCTGCTCGGGGCGCACCACGACCTCCTCGTGCTCGACGAGCCGACCAACCATCTCGACGCGTCGGGGCTGGCGTTCCTGACCGAGCAGGTCCGGACTCATGCCGGCGGCGTCGTACTCGTCTCGCACGACCGGGCGCTGCTGCGCGAGGTCGGCGAGGAGTTCCTCGACCTGGATCCGAGCGAGGACGGCCGGCCCAGGACGTACGCCGGTGGCTACCAGGGCTGGCAGGAGGGTCGTCGCCGCGACCGGGAGCGCTGGGAGCAGGACTACGCGGCTCAGCAGGAGGAGCACCGACGGCTGCAGGACTCGGTCTCGGCGGCGCGGGACCGGCTGAGCACCGGCTGGCGCCCGCCGAAGGGCACCGGCAAGCATCAGCGACAGACCCGGGCGCCCGGTCTGGTGCGCTCCTTCAACCGTGACCTCGCGGCGCTCGATGCGCACCGCATCTCCGTGCCGGAGCCGCCGATGTCCTTGCGGTTCCCGGCGCTCTCCTCGGATGTCGGAGGAACTTTGCTGCGGTGTGAAGGCGTACGCGTGCCCGGCCGGTTGTCCGGACCGGTCTCGTTCGCCCTCGACGGCGGCGAGCGGCTCGTCGTCACCGGTCCGAACGGGGCGGGCAAGTCGACGTTGCTGCAGGTTCTGGGCGGCGTACTTCCTCCGTCCGAGGGGTCGGTGTGGACATCCTCGGGCGCGCGGGTCGCGCTCGTCGGTCAGGAGGAGCCCGAGTGGGCGCCGGGTCTGACGGCGGCGGAGGTCTACTCCCAGCACTGTGGGCAGCTGGTCGCCGCCGGGGTGGTGCCGGAGCGGGCGATCCCGTCGCTCCGGTCGACCGGGCTGGTGGACGCCGAGGCGCGGCGTACGCCTGCCTCGCGGCTGTCCCAAGGGCAGCAGCGGCGGCTCGAGCTGGCGCTGAGGCTCGCCTCGCTCCCGCAGCTGCTGATCCTGGACGAGCCGACCAACCATCTCTCGGCCGGTCTTGTCGACAAGCTGACGGCCGCGCTGCGGGCGACGCCGGCTGCGGTCGTGGTGGCCACGCACGATCGTCAGATGCTGGCTGACCTGGCCGACTGGCCGACGTTGGCGCTGGGAAAGTAGTCGGTGGTCCCTGGTAGACCTGTGGTCATGACTGATCCGGCCACCGACGTACGTGCCCGTGCCGAGGCGCATCTGCGCGCCCTGGTGGGGCGTCCGGATGCGGCGCTGCGTGAGGACCAGTGGTCGGCGATCTCGGCGCTCGCCGTCGAGCGTCGCCGGGCGCTGGTCGTGCAGAAGACCGGTTGGGGGAAGTCGGCGGTCTACTTCGTGGCGACGCTGCTGCTTCGTGAGGCCGGTCTCGGGCCGACCGTGATCGTCTCGCCGCTGCTCGCGCTGATGCGCAACCAGATCGCGGCGGCGCAGCGGGCCGGGATCCGAGCGGTGACGATCAACTCGACCAACCCTGAGGACTGGGCGGCGACCGAGGAGGCCATCCACGCAGGTGAGGTGGATGTTCTGCTGGTCTCCCCGGAGCGGCTCAACAACCCGAAGTTCCGCGACGCGGTGCTGCCTCGGCTGGCTGCCGAGTGTGGCCTGCTGGTGGTCGACGAGGCCCACTGCATCTCCGACTGGGGGCATGACTTCCGGCCCGACTACCGCAGGATCCGCACACTGCTGGCCGACCTTCCCGACGGGATCCCGGTGCTCGCGACGACCGCGACCGCCAACTCTCGGGTGACCTCGGACGTCGCCGAGCAGATGGGCGAGGGCGTCCTTGTGCTGCGCGGCTCGCTGGACCGGGAGTCGCTGCGGCTCGGGGTGGTTGATCTGAAGACCCCCGAGCAGCGGCTGGCCTGGCTCTCCGACCATCTCTCCGAGCAGCCCGGCTCGGGCATCGTCTACTGCCTGACCGTGGCCGCGACCGAGGAGATCGCCGACTATCTGCGCTCGCGCGGTCATGACGTGGCCGCCTACTCCGGGCGCACGGAGGCGGCCGAGCGGGCCGACCTGGAGGAGTCGCTGGCCGCCGGGAAGATCAAGGCGCTGGTGGCGACCTCGGCGCTCGGGATGGGCTTCGACGCGACGCTCGGGTTCGTGGTCAACATGGGCGCGCCCTCCTCGCCGGTCTCCTACTACCAGCAGGTCGGCCGTGCCGGGCGCGGCACCTCCGACGCCTCCGTCGTGCTGCTCCCAGGCATCGAGGACCGCGACATCTGGGCCTACTTCGCATCGTTGGCGTTCCCTCGTGAGGAGCAGGTGCGCCAGACGCTCGGGGTCCTGTCCGAGGCCGGCCGGGCCCTGTCGACACAGGCGTTGGAGACGTACGTCGACCTGTCCCGCTCGCGCCTGGAGCAGATGCTCAAGGTGCTCGACGTGGACGGCGCCGCGCGCCGGGTCGGCGGCGGCTGGGAAGCGACCGGTGTCCCGTGGGACTACGACGCGGAGCGGTACGCCCGGGTCGCCGAGGCCCGGCGCCGCGAGCAGGACGCGATGCTCGCCTACATCTCGACCGACCAGTGCCGGATGCGGTTCCTGCGCGAGCAGCTCGATGATCCCGGTGCCGTCGACTGCGGTCGGTGCGACAACTGCGGTGGCTTCGCGGTGACGTCGTCGGTCTCCGAGGGAGCGGTCGAGGAGGCCTCGGCGCGGCTGTCGCGTCCCGGGGTGGTCGTGGAACCGAAGAAGATGTGGCCCACCGGCCTCGACCGGCTCGGCATCTCGCTCAAGGGCAAGATCAAGGACGGCCCGCTCGAAGGGCGCGGGGTCGCGCGGCTGACCGACCTCGGGTACGGCCAGGCGCTGCGCGACCTCTTCCGCGAACCCGCGCAGGACGGCCCGGTCCCGGTTCCGCTGGTGAAGGCGGTCGTCGAGGTCCTGGGCGACTGGCGTCCACGGGTCGGCGCCATCGTCTACGTCGAGTCGTCGACCCGCCCCACCCTGACCCGCGACTTCGCCGAAGGCCTCTCGCGCTATCTCCGCGTCCCCGTCCTCGGCTCGTGGGCCATCGTCGACCCCGACGTCGCTCCCGGCCAGGGCGCCTCCAACTCCGCCCAGCGCGTCGCCGCCATCGGCCGCCGCTTCTCGCTCCACGCCGACGTCCCGCCCGGCGCCGACGTACTCCTCATCGACGACCGCATCGCGACCGGCTGGACCGTCACCCTCGCCGCTCGAGCCCTCCTCGACGCCGGCGCCGGCTCGGTGAGTCCGTTGGTGCTGGCGACGACGACGTAGGGTGCGCCAGCTTGTTACTTCGTCAAGGTATGCAGGCCAAGGTCCACATCCCTAGCGGAACTCGGCGTGGGATGTGCGCCTTCGGCTGCATACCTTGATGGAGGAACACTCCCTCAGCTCGCTGGCCGGACGATGCCGTGGTCGTACGCGAAGACGATGGCGGCGGCGCGGTCGCGGAGGTCGAGCTTGGCGAAGATGCGGCCGATGTGGGACTTGACGGTGAGCTCGGAGATGACGAGCCGTTCGGCGATCTCGGAGTTGGTCCAGCCGGAGGCGAGGCCGCGGAGGACCTCGAGCTCGCGGTCAGTGAGCTCGGAGACCTCGACGGCGCTCGACGTCGGTGCGACGGCGGAGCGGTAGGTGGCCAGGACGCGGCCGGTGATGGCGGGGTCGAGCCAGGCGTCGCCGAGAGCGACGGAGCGTACGGCCATGACCAGCTCCTCGGCGGGCGAGTCCTTGAGGATGAAGCCGGCGGCGCCGGCGCGGAGGGCGCCGGAGACGAGCTCGTCCTCGTCGAACGTGGTCAGCACCAGCACCGGCGGCGCCGACGGCAGCGCCCGGACCAGGCCGGTGGCGGTGATCCCGTCGACCTGCCGCATCCGGAGATCCATGACGACGACATCCGCCCGGTTGGCCTCGAGGGCCGCGACCACCTCGGAGCCGTCGCCGCACTCGGCGACGATCTCCAGCCCGTCGCGCCGCCGCAGGATGCGGCGCAGGCCGCTGCGTACGAGCTCCTGGTCGTCGACCACGATCACCCGGATCGGCGAGGCTGTGTTGCTGGCGGTGGGGTTGACCGGCGTCATGCGAGGGCCTTGCGTACGAGACAGTGCGACGGGATCACCAGGTCAACCTTCCACATCGACTCCTCGGCTCCCGCCGACAACCGGCCGCGGAGCTGCTCGGCGCGGGCTGCCATGCCGGCCAGCCCGGATCCCTCGCCGACCCCGCGCCGGGTGCCGACGAGCGGGTTCTGCACGGAGAGACGTACGCCGTCGGCGACCGCCAACGAGACCGAGACCGGTGCGCCGGGAGCGTGCCGGATGGCGTTGGCGAGCGACTCCTGCAGGATCCGGTAGATGCCCAGCCCGACCCCGGCGTCGATGCGGGAGAGGTCGCCGGAGGACGAGAACGTGATCGCCTGACCCGCGCTGCGGCCCTCCTCCACGAGCCGGACCACGTCCGCGGCGCCGGGGAGAGGCGCGGTGCCGGTGCCCGCGGTGGACAGCGCCCCGATCGTACGCCGGATCTCGGCCATCGCCCGGCGCCCGACGGCCTCCGCCTCGGTGAGCGCGGACACCGCCTCGTCCGGTTCGTCGCCCTCGGCGACGGAGCGTCGCGCCGCGGTCAGGTGCAGCAGGGTGATCGAGAGCGAGTGCCCCACCAGGTCGTGGATCTCGCGGGCGATCCGGATGCGCTCGGCCTCGGTCGCGCGGGCGTGCTCCTGCGATCGTGCCTGCCGCTCGGCCCGCAGCGCCCGCATCTGGGCGAGGATCAGCAGCCCGAGGATCCAGCCGACGAAGAGCAGCAGGAAGTGGACGCCGACGCCGCTGGGTGTGTCGGAGGCAAAGATCCCCATCACCACGGCCGAGGCGATCGCGTAGAGGGTCCCGGTCCGGAAACCTTCTCGGACGACCATCTCGAGAGTGAGCGGGACCAGCACCGCCGGCGCGAAGTCGTGCTGTGGCCAGAACGCGGAGGCGGGCTGCGACATCAGCCAGGCCGACCCGGCCAGGGTCGGCACGAGGTCGACGGCCCACATGTGGTTCTTGAGCCACTCGCCCGTGTTCGGGATGAAGAAGATGCTCAGTGACGGGACGACGATGACCAGCCCCGCGATGACCATGTCACCGGCGGCCTCGCGCTGTAGCACCGCCACGGTGACCATCGCGAGGAGCCCGAAGGCCGACAGCAGCGGTGCCCACCAGGGGATGTCGAGACCCTTGCTGCGGCAGCGCCGTTCCAGGAAATCACGCACATCGCGAGCCGAGTCCTGGACACTCATGCCGTTCAGTCTAGAAACGCGTGACTCGCGTCGCATCCGACCACGGCAGGCGCCCGCTCTCCTACCACGGTAGGAACGCAGGTGCCTGCCAGCGGCTGATGCGCCGAGGTCTCCCCGATCCGTAGCGTCGAACCATCGCGACGACAACGGAGACGGTGAGGACGATGACGTGGAACCAGACCCATGAGCGCTACCGGCTGCTGAACGAGGCCGAGGCGGAGCTGCGATCCGGCGTCGCGCGCCGGCTGCCGTGGTCACCGGCCCACGCCGAGGCCTTCGGCACCCCGGAGCGTCTGGCTCAGGCCCTCCGGCACCGGTGGCGGATCCGGTTCCAGGCGCAGCTCGACCCGACGCTGTCGCAGGAGGAGTACGAGGCCACCTTCGCCGACCTGCTGGCCGACCTGGCCCCGCTGATGGGCCGGATCGGCACCCACGAGTTCCGCGAGGAGCTGGCCGATGCCTCGGCTTGAACAGTCACTGATCGAGAGGCCGAGGTCGTACGCCCGCTGGGCTCTCTCCCAGGGCATCAACCGAGCGGTGCTGAGCTTCGCGTCGAGGCGCGGCGACCCGCTCGCCGAGCTGATGTGGTCGCGGGGCGTGCCGGACTACGGCCGTCTGCGAGCGCGCGGCCCGATCCACATCAACCCGTTCATGGCAGGCACGGTGTCGTACTCCGCCGCCAACGAGATCCTCCGCAGCAGCGACTTCGGCGTCGGCGACGGACAGGGCGAGCTGCCCGTGCCGCTGCGGTGGCTGCTCGGCAAGGTGAGCGCGCCCGACGCCCTGGGCCCGGTCGACCCACCGTCGATGCTCGCCGTCGACCCACCGCTGCACACCCGCTACCGCAAGCACGTCTCGAAGGCGTTCACCGCCCGCCGGATCAGCTCGATGGCCGCGATGGTCACCGCGGTCGCCGGCGATCTGCTCGACGAGATCGACCCGCGCGAGGGGCGCGTCGACATCATCGAGGAGTACGCCGCGAAGCTCCCGATCGCCGTCATCGCCGAGCTGTTGGGAGTGCCTGCCGCGGACCGTGCCGACATCCTGCGCTGGGGCGACCAGGCCGCCGCCATCCTCGATCCGGGGTTGTCGTGGCGCGACTACGCCCAGGTCGAGACCGCGATGAGGTCCCTGCACCACTGGTTCGAGGACCACGTACGCCGCCTCCGCTCCGACCCCGGCGACGACCTCCTCAGCGCCCTGGTGATCGCCGGTGACCTCGACGACATCGAGCTCCACGCCCTCGGCCTCCTGCTCCTGGCGGCCGGCTTCGAGACCACCGTCAACCTGCTCGGCAACGCGGTCGCGGCCCTGGACGCTCACCCGGCCCAGCGTGCCCTTGTCTTGGCGGACCCGTCGCTCATCGACGGGGTCATCGAGGAGACCCTGCGCTGGGACCCGCCCGTCATGGCCACCGTCCGCGAGGCCTACGCCGCGACGAGCGTGGCGGGCGTGGAGGTCGCCAAGGGTACCGCCGTCGCCGTCGTCCTCGGCGGCGCCAACCGCGACCCGTCGGTGTTCGAGGACCCCGACACGTACGACATCACCCGCCCCAATGCCGACCAGCACCTCTCCTTCTCTGCCGGCGCCCACTTCTGCCTCGGCGCCAGCCTCGCCCGCCTGGAGACCCGCGTAGGCCTCCGCCTGCTGTTCGAGCGCTACCCGACTCTCCGGGTCTCGGGCGCCACCGTACGCCGCCCCACCCGCATCCTCCGCGGCTACGCATCCCTCCCCGTCGCACTGTGAGCCGTGGTGTACTACTCCTACTGAGGCACCCGCCGGGGGTGCGTACGGAAGCCTCGGGAGGGCGGACCATGGGTAACGGCGACGAGCTCACCGTTGACTACGACAATCTGAACAAGGTCCATCGGGACCTCGAGGAGCAGAAGGGTCTGGTTCAAAGCCTCGACCTCGGGCGCGCCCCGGCAGCGAGCGCGTTCGGTGGTTCAGCCAAGGGCGAGTGGCTCGCCAACGCGGTGATCAAGGGTCACGAGAACATCGGCAAGGCGAAGAAGGAGACCGTCGAGGGTCTGGAGAAGTACGCCAGCGCCGTCGACGACGCCATCCACGACATTGCTGCGACGGACGAGGGCGCAGCCATCGTCGCGAAGAAGATGGCTGAGGCACTGGCCGTGATGAGCAACCCGCTCGTGATCTTCAGCAAGGAATTCGGTGGGAAGATCCCGATGATCTGACGAGATCAGCCTGGCTCAAAGAGCCTTGTATGTCGGCATGATCTCGGCGATCAGAGCCTCGGCGCCCTTGCGGTCGATGTCCGACTTCGTGAATCGCCAGGTGACTGTCACGCTGTGATCGCCGCCGGGAACCACTGTTCCGTAGTGATCCTCCCACTCGTGTCCGGTGTCGCCTTGGAAGTGATAGAAGGTCGACCCGTTGATCGTCTCATTCGGCAGGCGCTTCAGATTCTGAACGTCATCTGCCAGGGCCTTCCCCTCAAGGGCCGCAAGAGCGTCAACAGCCGCTTCGTCGTCTCCTTCGCCCGCATGTACACCGCCCTGGAAGATTGCTGCGCCAGGCGAGATGCCGATGGCATCCTCCGGCGCACGCATGCTCAACGAAAGATCACCGCTGGACCTGATGTTCCAGTTCGCGGGAACCTGCAGTTGCGCTACCTCTACCGATGCGACCTGCCAATCAGCCGGAACCTCCGGACCGCTTGACCCGGACGGCTCTGTCGTCGCCGATCCCGTTACGTCAGTGGTCGGCTCTGTGGTGGGCGTGTCATTTCCGCACCCGGCGATACCAGTCGCGGCGACCAGGGTCAGAGCGGCGATCGCGATCGCCCGAGACGTCCTCATGTGACCGCACTCTAGGGCAACTGATGAACGACGGTGACGACCTGGTCGGATGTGTTGTCTAATGGGGTCGCGGGGCGATCGGACCCCTTGTCTCGAACGCTCGGGGAGGAAAGCGCGTGTCAACACGAGGCCCATGGATGGAACGTCTTCGAACCTACGTCTCCGGAGCGGACCCGTCCACGATCGACATGCTGATCGATAGTTGGAGAGAGGCGGAGCGCCAGTTCCGCACGTCTGGATCGGTGCTCGTCCAGAGCGGGAAGGCTGCAGAGGACGGTTTCTCTGCGGCGTCGATGTCAGGTCAAGCCGCTCGTCGCAACATGGAGGCTTCGGGCAACAAGACGACTGACAAGAGCGAAGTGATCAAAGCAGCCGTCGAGGCGATGCAGGACGTACGAGCAAAGATCACCACCGCGATGCGCGAGTACGCCAGGCTCGAGGCAACCCTGCCTGCGACCCATGGTGCCGCGCCGAATGCATCCGATCCGAAGTACGCCCAGTCTGGGACAGGAGTAGACGCAGCCCAGGCGACGGAGAACCAGAAGGCCCTCCAGGCTGATCGTGCCGCCCACGCCGCGCGGGAGGCCGCGATCGCCGATGCGGAGCGGGCCGCTGCGCAACAGGTGCAGGACGTCGACACTTCGGTTGACGATGCTGAGCCGAAGGTCCGGGCTCTCTATGACGATGGCAGCGGTTCTGATCCGGTTCCTGCCGGCAGTTCGGGTTCTCCCGGGTCGGCGAGTCAGGTAGCGGCCGCAGAGGCCCGCATGGCGAAGTACAACTCCGGCACCCTTTACCCCGACGGGTGGGGCCACGAGTTGATCGCTCAGGAGAAGGCGAACATCGAGGCACACAAGGCCGAGAACAAGCCCGAGTGGAACGGCACCGAGTGGATCAACGCCGATGGCACTCCCGCTCCCGCGACCTCGTACGCGATGGTCGAGACCGCTGACGGCCTCGCGCCGCTCGCTGGCGGTACGGGTGGGATGTCCGCCCTCGCGATCGCCGGTGGTGGAGCCCTGCTCGGTGCCGGCGTGGCCAAGGCGATCGCCAGCAAGCTCTCCGCTGGTGCGTCTGCGAAGGCAGCAACTGCCGGTGCTGCGTCGAGGTCAGCCGCTGCCCGGTCCGCAGCCGCCAAGGCCGGTACTGCCGGTGCCCGCGCGGGCACCGGCGCAGGTGCTGGTGCAGGCGCTCGCGGCGCTGGCGCTCGGGGCACGGGAGCCGGGGCGCGAGGCGCTGGTGCTGGAGGACGTGGCGCTGGCCGGGGCGGTGCTGGTGGCCGAGGCGGAGCCGGTGCAGCGGGTGGCCGCGGCGCCAAGAAGCGGGACCAGAACGGCAGCCAGAACCAAGAGTGGGAAGCCGACTACACCGACGACTGGACCGAGACCGCAAGCGACGTCCTGGACCCCGGCGCATCTCGCGGCTGGGTCCCTAACACTCCGCAGAGCGACGACTCCGGAAACGACAAGGGCCGCCGCAACTAGTTACGCGCAATTCAGCTGAACACGGTGCTGGCGCGACCCTTCATGCGTCGTGCCAGCACCGTTGTCGTTCGATTCTCGGTTCTAACGACCATCACTCGGGGGATGTCATGTCAGATGAGCACCGCGTTGGCCAACACGATTCGGCGGGCGCACCGCCACCACTAGGATCTGTTAAGCGCCCACGGACGATCAAGTGGGCGGTCATCGGAATGTGGATCGGTGCCGCGATGACCGTGCTCGGCGTCTACGTCTTCTTTCTCGAGCAGGTCGCGATCAACGAGAAGACGTTCGGGAGCGACTCGGCGGGCCTGAGTGGGTTGGCTGAGATGGGGATGTTGATCTCAGTAGGGATCACCGCCGTCCTTGCGCTAGTAGAGATCGCCCTGTGGATCGCGATGGCGCTGGCGAACCAGTTTGGCTTCCCCTGGGCACGAATCGCCGCCACGGTCCTCGGCGTAGCAGGCTTCCTGTCCGCCATCTTCTCCCTCGTTGCCGCGACGCTGTCGGACGCGCTCTTCCCCACCTCCATCGCCTACAACATCGTCAACGAGGTCATCGCCCTCGCGATCCTGGTCTTGCTGTGGCGCCCGTCGTCGACGGTGTACTACAGAGCAATGAGGCTCCGGAGGGCGTGGAGCGTCGTTGTCGGCGAGGGTCAGGCAGAGCTGATTCCTATGAGTTCTCCACAGTGACGCGCGATTGGCGTTGACTACTTCGTTGTCCTCATGCCAACTTTGCTTTGGGTTAGAACGCTCTTGTTTCCTCGGGTAGACAGAACTTTCTGTGTTGGATGTGTTTGAGCTGCCGATTTCTGGGGAAGAAGAGGGAGTAGGGAACCACAACCGCACGGGGGATGGCGATGAACGGCTACGAAGTCACGGTCGAGGACCTACGACGCACAGCGGGCAAGTACGACGCCCTGCGCGAAGACCTTGGATCATCCACGATGCCGGACTCGCCTTTGGGGCCGGACCGGGTTGGCCACATCGAGGTCGCTTCCTGGTTGAAGGAAGTGCTGTCGCAAGCGAACGAAGCTCAACGAGAACTGGGTAAGGGTCTGGGGTCGCTGTCCGACTACCTCCGCGACAAGGCTCGCCACTATGAGCAGGCAGACCTGGACAGTGCAGACCTGATGCGACCGGGGTCCTGGGCGGAGGGCGGCGGAAGCAGCAAGTTGACGCCGCTGCCGTACGTCCAAGGCCAGGTGCCTGGGAACGTGCAGCCGCTGCCAAACATCTACGGTCAGGACGGTGCCCAGTTCTCGCCATTGACCCCGCCGCCGTCGTCGTCTGCACCGAAGGCCGACTGATGGCGCTCCCGAAGGGCGCAGAACTCGGTGCAACCGATGACCCGAAGGCGCTGATCGTCGGTGACAAGGCAGCCATGGCCGAGCAAGCCACCGCGATCCTTGACGAGCAACGGCGTATCGGGAAGCTACTCGACACCATCGAGGGCCTCGCGATTCCGACTTGGGAGGGGGGTCTCGGCAAGGCCGGGTACACCTACGAGAAGGCGCAGGAAACCCAGAAGTTCGAGACCTACCGCGACAGCCTCAAGAGCGTGGGCACGCGCCTGAACACCTACGCGGATGCCCTTGGCAGTGCACAGGACCGTGCGCAGACCGCGATTGACAAGTGGAATGAGGGCGAAGCAGCAACGAAGAAGGCTTTGACTGAGCACAACGCGGCTGTCGATGGCTATAACCGCCAGGTCGATGAGCACAACGCCGCGATCAGGAGGGGCCAGTCGATTCCCCTGATCGGGTTCGTTCACCCAGGACCGTTCGTTGACCCAGGAGAGTCTCTGCGCAAGGAGGCGGAGGAGATTCTTGAGGATGCAAGAGAAGCTCTCGATCGTGCAGGCGCGTCTGCGACGGAGTCCGCACAGGGGAAGGCGGATCAAAAGCGCCGAGGATTCCGAAGTCTGCGGGACGACCTCCGCAAAAAATTCAAGGAAGCAGGCATTCCCGGCGACCTTCTCGGCGGAAAAGGCGAGATACAAGGCTACAAGGTCGACGGCGACACTCTCCAGTTGATCAACGCCAACGGCGAAATCTACGCCTTCCAGCTTGAGGAAAAGTGGGAGGAAGGCGTCGGGGAAGTCAAAGTCGCCGGGGAGGGAAAATATACGCTCTACGGTGTTGGTGGCGAAGTCGTAGGAACCTTTAGCAAGGACGGAATCAAACTAGAAGGAAACGCGCACATTCACATTGCGCAGGGTGAACGTGAGTTCAATGTAGAACATGGCTACTGGAACGGTAGTGGCAACGCCCAGGGATCGATCGGCACCGAGTTCAACAATTCGGTGTCGGTTGATAAAGGCGGTGTCGACGCGGGGGTCGAGGGTTTTGCTGGCGGCAAAGCGGGTGGCGGAGGTGACGTTACCTTCGGTGGTCTCGGATTCGGCCTAGACGCCGAGGCATGGGCCGGTGCGGGATACGTCGCCGATCTGAACATGTCTTGGGATGGAGGTCGATTCTCGTTGGAGCCCGAGGCGGGCTTCGCGCTCGGGCTTGGTGGAGCCGTCAAGCCGAACATCGTTGTCGACTTTCCGGAGATTGCCGCGACCGGAAAGGATATGATTCAGAATCCCGGGGATATCTACGACAAGGTCACTCTGGACTCAGGAGAGTACCTCGATATGGCGCGCGACCCAGAAGACCTGTTGCGCGTCGTGGATAAGTTGCAATATGACCCGATAGAAATGGTTGATACTGGAAAGTCGGTCGTAAAGGCGATTGGAGGGCTTCTCTGATGGGGCTGGAATTGCCGATACCTGTAGACGTTGCACTGCCGAATAGGCGATGGTATTCGGTGGATTCGAAGGAAGTCGGCGCAGGTGACGCGGCCTTTACGGCTGTCCGCGTGGATCCGAATGACATGAGTTACACACCCGTTATGAGTGTCCGAGGATCCTTTCGAGTTGATGCCTCGACGCTCGGCATGGTCGCAGACGAGACCTTGCAGTCACTGCGCCAGAGTTCCTCGGTTGCAGACTTGGTGAAACGTACTGAGATCGAATCGAGTGGCGCGCCCGCGATTGTGCAGCTGATCGAAATGGATGCAACGATCGACGGATCTCGGTTCGACCTGTATCAGGCGCAGGTCCTTCAGGCGATCGTGGACAGCGAGTCCCCATGGAAGCGGATCATTTTAGTATTCGCTGTCACCTGCAAGTTTGCGCAATGGCCGGTCGTCGGATCCGAGTTCCGCGACTTTGTAGCGGAGGCAAGGATTGTTCCTGGCGCGGACGAGATGCTCGCCGCGGAGCGGGGTTGACCGGGGTTACTTCTCGTCAACCTGGATCTCGTACTTTGCGTCGGTTCCGTCTACGGAAGTGACGGTTACGGTGAGGCCGATCTCTTCTCCGCCGGCGGTGAGTGTGCACCGGATATCGGCGCCCACCTCAGCCTTCAGATCTCCGGGACAATCGACTTCATCCGGCCGTTGCCCTGCCATTTTCTCAAGCTGATCAGTTACGTTCTTCTCCAAGCTATCTTCCTGGATGCTTCCGCCGCACGCGGACAATCCAAACAGCACGATGATAGCCAGCGGGAAAGATGCCACTCTTCTTCCGAGCATAGGTGGTCCTTAGGTTGAGACGACGATGGCGCTACTTTGGTCCAAGTCCGGACCTGCGGCCCATTAGATCAGAAGCAACGCAAGTTTGGGGGACCAGTCTGTGGCGGCGCGGGGATCGACGGGATGCCCGGACACTCGTGTCGCTGGCCAACTGGTCCGTTCCGAGGTAGAAAGTAGACATGCCGACGCCCCTCGCCCAGATGTTGCCGGAGATCGTCACGCTGAATGTCGAGAGTCAACCCTTCAGCTTCTTCGCCCAAGGCAGTCAGATCCTTGGCTGGTGGGACGTCGTCAAAGCGACCAGTCTGTATCCGACCGAGGTCACTCACATTGACCAGTCTTATCGCTTGATAGTGACACTCAATGAGCGAAACGGAACGTTCGACTACCAGGATCACAGTTCAGAGACCGAGGCTCACGCAGGATTCACAGACGACGGGTTCAGCTTCGGGGCGGAACAGAGTTGGTCATCCGGGAAGATGGTCAAGAAGAAGTGGCACTTCGAGTTCGGCGGTGTCAACCGCTCCTCGACTAGTGACGGTGATGACAAGGTTGGTTTCCAACCCGTCGCGTACTCGTTCGAGACTGGTCGGATCAAGGAGCCGCTCTTTACGTGGCTCGAGTATCACGGATGGCAGCACGGGAGCGCGCTGGGGAAGCTCTTTGCTCGCTGATTGAACAGCGCACACCCTTGGCAGTTGAGCCTTCAGCAGCTGTCGTAGACGTACGCGGGGTTGCCCTGCTTTACGAGGTCGCGGTCGCGGAGGATGGTGAGCGGGGCGCGGGCGGGATCGGCGCAGACGTCGGCGAAGGAGAGGTCGGCTTCGGCTAGCGAGTCGGGGTACTCGATCTGGAGCACGTGCGAGCCGTAGACGTCGGTGTAGGCGGCGCACTCGGAGTAGGCGCCGCACTCCTCGACGACGGCGAAGTCGAAGCCGAGGTCGTCGTGGGCGGGGCGGGCGGCTTCGGCGGCGTTCTTCTGGGCGATCGCCAAGCCGAGGTCGTGGGCGGCGGTGACATATGCGGACGCCAGGGCGAGGGCGCCGTCCTTCGAGATCGCATCGAAGCGGGTCCAGGTGTCGAGGTTATCGATCTCGACGGCGTCGAAGCCGTCGTCGGCGCAGCCCTCGATGACCGGGCCGACCACCTCCAGGATCGAGGCACGGGCGGAGGCGGTGGAGGGGTCGAGGATGATCTCGTCGGGCCAGTCGGGGTCGCGTACGGGATCGCCGGCGGCGTCGCGCAGCAGCGCGGACGGGCGATCGGACCAGTCGGAGCCGGGCTGGGTCTGGAAGCCGTTGACGTAGCAGACGTTGTAGGCGTCCTTGAGCGGGGTGGCGGTGGCGTCGCGTACGACCACATCGAGAGGCGTGCCGTCGGTCAGCTGATCGGCGGCAGCGCCGAGCTGGTAGTCGAAGACGCCTTCCGTCGGTGGGAGTGCGACAGAAGGGGAGCCGCAACCCACCAGGGCGAACAGGCCGACGAGTAGAACGAGGGCCGGACTGCCAGTGGCAGCCCGGCCCTGCGTACGTGAGCGGATCAGTGGAGGACCGTGGGAGCGGCGGCTCCGTGCTCGGCCTTGCTCCTGGGCAGGAACCACGCCGGGATGAGCGTGACCAGCACCAGGATCGCGGCGACCACGAAGGTGCTCGAGAACGCCTCGGCCATCTCGACCGGGATGGCCTTGAAGACCTCAGGCAGCTTGGCCGGGTCGAGACCCAGCGAAGCGGCAGCCTCACCGATCTTCTGCTGGTTGGCCGGGTCGGCCATGAACGACTCCAGACCGCCGGTCGAGACACCGAGCTTGTCGGCGAGGTCATCCGCCGTGGAGATCGACTCCTTGCTGGTCAGCGCGTTGGTGAGGAGCACCGAGAAGAGCGCGGTGCCGGCGGACGCGGCGACCTGCTGGACGATGTTCACCAGAGTTGTACCTCGGGCGATGGTGTGCTCACGCAGCGTCGCCTGGGCGGCGGCGAAGGTCGGCATCATCGTCGCGCCCATGCCGAGGCCCATGATGAACAGCGACAGGAGGAGGTACCAGTAGGGCGTGGCCTCGTCGAGTCGCGAGAACATGAACATGCCCACCGCGATCGTGGTGAGACCACTGAGGACGACCTTGCCCGGGCCGGTGCGGTCCGCAAGCATGCCGGCGATCGGCATCGTGACCATCGCGCCCAGACCCTGCGGAGCCAGCAGCAGGCCGGCGTGGAGGGCGTCCTCGCCGCGTACCTGCTGGTAGTAGAGCGGGAAGAGCAGCGAGGCACCGAAGAACGCCATCGCGAAGATCGACAGGGTGATCACCGCGACGGTGAGCTCCTTGTTGCCGAAGAGACGAATGTCGATCAGCGGGTGGTCGTTGCGGGACGACAGCGCCCACGGGATGAACGCGGCGATCAGCACCAGACCCGCGACCATGAACGAGAGCACCTTGGCGTCCAGCAGCGTGCCGGCCTCGGGGATCGAGGAGACGCCGTACAGGAACAGCGCCAGACCCGGGGACAGCAGCACCATGCCGAGGAAGTCGAAGGACTGCGACGGCTCGACGTGGTCCTTGGGCAGCGCCCGCCAGGCATACACCAGGGCGACGACGCCGATCGGGATGTTGATCAGGAAGATCCAGTGCCACGAGGCCGAGTCGATCAGCGCGCCACCGATGATGGGGCCGAGGATCGGGCCGAGGAGCATGGGTACGCCCAGGATCGCCATCACACGACCGACCCGCTCGGGGCCGGCGGCGCGGGTCAGGATCGTCATGCCGAGCGGCATCAGCATGCCGCCGCCGAGGCCCTGGAGTACGCGGAAGCCGACCAGCATCGGCAGCGTCGTGGCCAGCGCGCACAGCGCCGAGCCGAGCGCGAAGAGCACGATCGCGGTCATGTAGAGGCGTTTGGTGCCGAACCGGTCGGCGGCCCAACCGGTCAGCGGGATCACCGTCGCCAGGGCGAGGGTGTAGCCGGTCATCGTCCAGGCGACCTCGGCAGAGGTGGCGTCGAACTCGCGCTGGAAGGTCTCCAGCGCGACGGAGACAACGGTGATGTCGAGGATCGACATGATCGATCCGAGTACGACGACGCCCGCGACGATGAGCACGCTCTTGTCGAGGTGATCGTCCGGTGCCTTCTTGGCAGAAATGTCTGTCACGGGTTGACAGCCTACGTGTGGGTTGATAGGTCCCCTAGCCATTATTTTGCATTTGATTGGTGACCTGACTCACTGTGGCGAGCGGCCGCCGAGAGCATGACGGTCTTGATCAGCCGGTAGATCGGCCGGATCAGCCAGCCGGGCAGCGTGCCGTGGCGCTCCTCCTCCCAGACCCGCGCCCGCGGGTGGGACTGCAGCAGCCGGTCGACCAGCGCCGGTGAGCCTGCCGCCGGTGCTCCGGCGAGCACGTCGATGCGACACACGTGCTTGATGTTGGCGTACCCGTACTGCGCTGGGTTGACCAGTCGCAGCGGGGCGCCGTGATCGCCGTCGAGCGGCCGACCGCCGAGTCGATCGGCGAGGAGTACGTCGTCGGCCAGGAGGTCGTCCAGCTCGGCCACGAAGAGTTCGCCGTCGAGGCCGCGCACGCGGACGTGAGTCACGATCGTGCCTGGTGCGAGGGCGGGTGCGACGTAGCGCCGATAGACCTCGGCGAAGGCGACGCCCTCCCACTGAAGATCCGTCACCGACCATCCAGCGACGCAGTGGAAGTCGGCGTGGAGGTCGCGACGATCCTTGCCGATGAGCTCCTCCACGGCGATCTCGATCGGCGTCGTGAGCGCTCCGCCGAACACCACCGTCGGATGTTCGGGCACCGTCGGTGGGGGCTGGTCGACACGTCGGCCGAAGCGCGGGAAGAAGTCGATCTGCCGCTGTCCGGGCGGGAGGGCGGTGCGTGGGTGGGTGGTCTCAGTCATGTCAGCCACCGTGGCAGTGCCCCGGCACGGCGCGCCTCAACCTTTGGGCGCGACCACCTCATCCTCGAGGATGAGAAACCGTCGGTGGTGGCGGCTACGGTCGTGTCCATGTCCTTCGTACCCGTCACCGGTCGCGCGGTCTTCCGCCCGGCGCAGCCGCCGCGGGACTCGGCCGTCGAGTTCGTGGACTCCCGGCGGTCGGTGTCGTTGCCGATGCGGGCCGCGCTGCCGGTCCTGAAGAAGGCGTACGCAGCCACCGATCTGCATCCTTCGGTCGCCCTGGTCGCGTCGGCAGCCCATCTCGGGCTCCGGTTCGTGGCGGCGGGGCAGCTGGAGCCGGCCGATGGTTCGTGGGCGGTCCGCTACACGCCGGAGGACGAGGAGCGGGTGCGGCTGCTGGCCTCCTCGCGCGCCTATGAGGATCTGGACGACGAGGCGGCCGAGCTGCTGGTGCGCGAGATCGTGGCCGCGGTCGCGGACGCGGTGCCGACCTCGGCACCGAAGGCCTCCGGGTCGAGTGCGTTCCGGGAGTCGTTGCAGACCCGGTTGTCGCGCTATCGGACCGATGAGGGGCCGGTGACGGCCTCGTTGCCGTCGTTGGTACGGCTCTCCTTCCGGGTCGAGGCGCCGGAGGAGGACCTGCTCATCGGGTCGCTGACGTTGGTGCCACAGGTGCACGACGAGGCCGACCCGCTGCACGTGGCCGATGCCGCTCGGCTGTGGGACGAGGCCGACGACCACGGGTTCGGCCCCCGGGCGCGTACGCATGCGCAGGTCGCTCTCCGAGGCGCTGCCGAGGCGTGGCCCGTGCTCGACAAGCTGCTCGACCTGCCGGTGCCCTCGTCCCTGACCCTGGCCAGCGATGAGGTCGTCGGCCTGCTCGAGGACGGGGTCGAGTGGCTCAAGGAGCGCGGTGTCGACGTGCTCTGGCCGCGTTCGCTGTCTCGGGACCTGACGACATCGGTGGCGGTGGACCGGGTGGCGTCCTCGTCGACCGACGCGCGCGAGGATCTGATGCGCGAGTCGCCGCTCGGGGAGAAGGGCCTCTTCGCCTTCCAGTGGCAGCTGGCGCTCGGCGGCGAGCCGCTCGATGCCGCCGAGATGGACTCCCTGGCAGCCGCCGCGGGTCCGGTGCTTCGGCTGAGAGGGGCATGGGCGGTCGTCCATCCTTCGGTTCTCCGACGTGCGCGCAAGCGGCTGCTCAAGCGGATCAGCGGCGGGGAGGCGCTGGCCGTCGCACTGACCGGTCAGGTGCCGAAGGAGGTCGCCGAGGCGGCACCGGGCGAGCAGGTGATCATCGGGGCCTCGATCGCGCGCCTTCGCGACGAGGTGATCGCGGCGACCTCGGGGCCTCCTGTCGAGGTGCCCACCGGGCTGCAGGCCACCATGCGTGGCTACCAGGTCGAGGGGCTGACCTGGTTGGCTGGGATCACCTCGCTCGGGCTCGGTGGCTGTCTGGCCGACGACATGGGGCTCGGGAAGACGCTGATGACGATCGCGCTCCACCTCCATCGGCAGAAGGAGCATTCGGGGCCGACCCTGGTGGTCTGCCCGGCGAGCCTGCTGGGCAACTGGGAGGCCGAGCTCGCCCGGTTCGCTCCCGAGGTGGAGGTGCGCCGCCACCATGGTGCCGAGCGCGACGTCGAGGGCGCGAGCGGGGTGGTGCTGACGACGTACGGAACGATGCGGCGCGACACCGAGCTGCTCTCGGCGGAGCCGTGGGGGCTCGTCGTCGCCGATGAGGCGCAGCACGTGAAGAACGCCGCCTCCGCGACCGCGAAGGCGCTCCGCGAGATCCCTTCGCACGCCCGGGTGGCCCTGACCGGCACCCCTGTGGAGAACAACCTGACCGAGCTGTGGGCGCTGCTCGACTGGTGCGTACCAGGTCTGCTGGGGAGCCGGCTGGCCTTCCGCCGTGCCTGGGCGAGCCAGATCGAGGCCGGTGCCGACGTCGGGAAGGCGAAGGAGTTCGCCTCGCTGGTCGGCCCGTTCATGCTGCGCCGCCGCAAGTCGGACCCCGGTGTGGCTCCCGAGCTTCCACCCAAGACCGAGACCGACCACCTGCTGGCGCTGACGCGGGAGCAGACCGTGCTCTACGAGGCCTATGTACGCGACGCGATGGCGCGGATCGAGCGGCTCGATGCCGATGACCCTCAGCGTCGCGGGCTGGTGCTCAGCCTGCTCACCGGGCTCAAGCAGATCTGCAACCATCCGGCTCAGTTCTTGAAGCAGGAAGGCGGGCGGATCGCGGGGCGGTCGCAGAAGATCGACCTCCTCGACGAGCTGGTCTCGACGGTGCTCGCCGAGTCGGGTGCCGTCCTGATCTTCACGCAGTACGTCGCGATGGCCCGTCTCCTCGAGACTCACTGGGCCGCCGCCGGTGTCGCCCACCAGTTCCTGCACGGCGGCACCCCGGTGGCGGAGCGTTCCCGGATGGTCTCGCGCTTCCAGGACGGCGAGGTGCCGGTCTTCCTGCTCTCGCTCAAAGCCGGCGGGGTTGGGCTCAACCTGACCCGCGCCGACCACGTGATCCACGTCGACCGCTGGTGGAACCCGGCGGTCGAGGACCAGGCCACCGACCGGGCTCACCGTATCGGCCAGACGCGTACGGTCCAGGTCCACCGGCTCATCACCCAAGGCACCGTCGAGGAGCGCGTCGCGGAGCTGCTGCAGCGCAAACGGGTGCTCGCCGACGCTGTCCTCGGAGGCGGCGAGGCCGCCTTCACCGAACTGTCCAACGCCGAGCTCCGTGAGCTGGTCAAGCTCGGTCCCCAGAAGCGCCGAAAACGTCGCCGGATCGCCTCATGAGACTGGCCTTGACCTTCGCCCGCGAGCCGCACCGGCGTGGGATGGTGCGAGTCGAGTCGTGGTGGGGTCGAGCGTTCCTGCGGGCCATCGAGGAGCTGGCGTACGACGCCAACCAGCTCTCCGGTGCTCGGTCGCTCGCCCGCTCGGGGCGGATCGGCGGCCTGGTCGTCGAGCCCGGGCGGTTTGCGGCGGCGGTCGATGACGAGCTCGGGTTGTGGACTGTGACCGGCACGGTGCCGGTGCTGGGTGCAGAGTCCGTTGCCGCGCTCTTGGAGGTCCTCGGTGCCTCGCCCGAGCGGGCCGAGGCGCTCTTGGTCGGTGAGCTGCCGCTGGACGTGGCCGAGCACGCCGAGGAGGCCGGGGTCGAGCTGGTCCCCTATGGCGAGGAGCTCGCGGTGACCTGCACCTGCGGGCACTGGCACGCGGTGTGCGGCCACTCGCTCGCAGTGCTGCACCAGCTCTGCTGGATCGTCGATCGCGACGCGTCCACGCTGCTTCATCTGCGCGGGGCGGAGCGTGACGAGCTGCTGGCGAGCCTGCGAAGGGGGCTGCGTCCGGATCGGCGGGCAGGGCAGGCGGCGGTCGACGTCGCTGCGCCTGGCGAGTCGACCCGCGACCAGGTCGACGACGTCGAGATCGCGCTCGACGCGGTGCTCCGAGCACGCCACCTGCTCGAGGAGTGAGATGCCTCCGGAGCTCACGCGATAACCTCGTGCAATGACCTCGGCCCCGACGAAGACCAGGCGCGAGCAGATCCTGGACACCGCGGCCGAGCTCTTCGCAGCCCGCGGCTTCCACGGAGTCTCCGTCTCCGAGCTCGGTGCCGCCTGCGGCATCTCCGGCCCGGCGCTCTACAAGCACTTCCCGAGCAAGGACGCGATGCTCGCCGAGATGCTCGTCTCGATCTCCCAGGAGCTGCTCCGCGAAGGACGCGCCCGGGTGAAGGGCGCGTCGAGCACCGCGGAGGCCATCGAGGCGTTGATCGAATGGCACGTCGACTTCGCTCTGCGCGACCGCGCCCTGATCGTCGTCCAGGAGCGTGACTGGCAGTCGCTTCCGCACGAGGCGCGCGAGCAGGTGCGCACCCTGCAGCGGAAGTACGTCGACCTCTGGGCCGACCAGCTCCGCGACCGCAACCCGGCGCTGGCTCTCGACAGCGCCCGCGCGATGGCCCACGCCGTCTTCGGCCTCATCAACTCCACCCCGCACAACCGGGTCCTCCCCGAGGAAGCGACCCGCGCGGTGCTCACCAAGATGGCCCGCGGAGCCCTCGCGGAGTAGCCGCCGAGTCGTCCCGGCGCGGGTGACTTCGGTGTGGGGCTTGTCACCCGAGGTTAATGAACGTTAACCTCGGTCCATGGCGTCGAATCTGCGCGAGCTGACGCTCGAGCTGCGAGAGCGGCTCGAGCGCGTACGGCAAGGGGGGAGCGAACGCTCCCGGCAACGGCACACCGACCGCGGGAAGCTGCTCCCGCGCGACCGGGTGGACGGTCTTCTCGACCCCGGGTCACCGTTCCTGGAGGTGAGTCCGCTGGCTGCGTACGGGATGTACGACGACGGCGACGAGTGGGCGGTGCCGTCGGCCGGCGTGGTCGCCGGGATCGGGATGGTGAGTGGCCGCAAGTGCATGATCGTGGCCAACGACGCGACCGTGAAGGGTGGCACCTACTACCCGCTGACGGTCAAGAAGCACCTGCGAGCGCAGACGATCGCGGCCGAGAACAGCCTCCCGTGCATCTACCTCGTCGACTCCGGCGGCGCGTTCCTGCCGAAGCAGGACGAGGTCTTCCCCGACCGCGAGCACTTCGGGCGGATCTTCTTCAACCAGGCCAACATGTCGGCGCGCGGGATCCCGCAGATCGCCTCCGTGATGGGCTCGTGCACCGCCGGTGGCGCCTACGTGCCGGCGATGAGCGACGAGACCGTGATCGTGCGCGACCAGGGCACGATCTTCCTCGGCGGGCCGCCGCTGGTGAAGGCGGCCACGGGCGAGGAGGTCACCGCGGAGGAGCTCGGCGGCGGGCTCGTCCACGCGACGAAGTCGGGCGTCGTCGACCACCTCGCCGACGACGACAAGCACGCGCTCGAGATCGTCCGCGGGATCGTCTCGACCCTGCCTGAGCAGGAGACGCGGACGACGACGTACGACGAGCCGGTCGAATCCCCCGAGACGCTCACCGACGTGGTGCCCGCCGACACGAAGACCCCTTATGACGTACGCGAGGTGATCCGCCGCATCGTCGACGGGTCCAAGCTGCAGGAGTTCAAGGCGCTCTACGGCGAGACGCTGGTCTGCGGTTTCGCCCACATCGAGGGTCAGCCGGTCGGGATCGTCGCCAACAACGGCATCCTCTTCTCCGAGTCCGCGCTCAAGGGCGCTCACTTCGTGGAGCTGTGCAACCAGCGCGGCATCCCGCTGGTGTTCCTGCAGAACATCACCGGCTTCATGGTCGGCAAGGAGTACGAGAACAGGGGCATCGCCCGCGACGGCGCCAAGCTCGTCACCGCCGTCGCCTGCTCCGTGGTCCCGAAGTTCACCGTCGTCATCGGCGGGTCCTACGGCGCCGGCAACTACGGCATGTGCGGTCGTGCGTACGACCCGAGGTTCCTGTGGATGTGGCCCAACGCGCGGATCTCGGTCATGGGCGGCGTGCAGGCCGCATCGGTGCTCGCGACGGTCGCAGGCAAGCCGGACGACGAGGAGTTCAAGGCGCCGATCCGGGACCAGTACGAGACCCAGGGCTCTCCCTACTACGCCACCGCGCGGCTGTGGGATGACGGCATCATCGACCCCGCCGACACCCGACGGGTGCTGGCGATGGGGCTCGCGGTGGCGGCGAACGCGCCGACCCCCGAACCCCGCTACGGAATCTTCAGGATGTGACTGGAATGTTTGAGTCTGGGATGTTCGAGAGTGTTCTGGTCGCCAACCGCGGCGAGATCGCGCGACGCGTCTTCCGCACCTGTCGTGAGCTGGGGATCCGCACTGTTGCGATCTACACCGCGCTCGACGCGGACGCGCCTCACGTACGCGACGCCGACGAGGCCGTCGAGGTCGCGTCCTACCTCGACGCCGATGCGGTGGTCGCGGCCGCCGCCGAGGCAGGTGCCGAGGCCGTCCACCCGGGCTACGGGTTCCTCTCCGAGCGGGCCGAGTTCGCACGCGCGGTGGCGAAGGCGGGGCTGACCTGGGTGGGTCCGACGCCGGAGGTGATCGAGCAGATGGGCCGCAAGGACGCGGCCCGGGAGATCGCGGTCGCCGCGGGCGTACCTGTGGTTCCGCGGGGCGAGGACAGCCCCTACCCGCTGCTGGTCAAGGCCGCGGCGGGTGGCGGCGGCAAGGGCATGCGCATCGTCCGCTCGCCGGAGGAGCTGGACGAGGCCCGCGCGGCGGCCGCCCGTGAGGCGCTGAGCGCGTTCGGCGACGAGTCCCTCCTGATCGAGAAGTACGTCGAGCGTGGCCGCCACATCGAGGTGCAGGTCTTCGGCGATACCCAGGGCAACGTCATCCACCTCTTCGAGCGGGACTGCTCGGTTCAGCGTCGCCATCAGAAGGTGATCGAGGAGGCGCCCGCCCCGACGCTCACCGACGAGCAGCGGAACCTGGTCCTGACCAGCGCCGTCGCGCTCGCTCGCCAGGTCGACTACACCGGCGCCGGGACGGTCGAGTTCCTCCTCGACGAGGCGTCCGGCGAGGCGTACTTCCTGGAGATGAACACCCGCCTCCAGGTCGAGCACCCGGTCACCGAGGAGGCGGTACGCATCGACGGGGCAGCCGCCGATCTCGTCGCGCTCCAGCTCCGGGTCGCTGCCGGTGAGCCGCTGGGCATCGCCCAGGACGACGTACGCATCGACGGCCACGCCATCGAGGTCCGGGTCTATGCGGAGGACGCCTTCGAAGGCTTCCTGCCGCAGGCCGGCCGGACCTCGATCGTGCGCTGGCCCGAGCGCGCTCGTGTGGAGCACGCTCTGGAGAGCGAGCAGGTGGTCAGCACCGCCTACGACCCGATGCTCGCCAAGGTTATCGTGCGCGGCGCCGACCGCGAGGAGGCCCGTACGGCGATGGTCAAGGCGCTCGATGCGACCGCCGTCCTCGGGTTGACCACCAACACCGGCTTCCTGCGCGTGCTGGCCGCCTCCGACGCCTTCCGCGACGCGGAGATCGACACCGCCTGGCTCGACCGCAACGAGGTGCCCACACCTGACCCCGAGGTGCCGCGCGCGCTCGTCGGCTGGGTCAGCGCGATGCTGTCGGCGGTCTCGGACACCACGACGCCGTTCCGTGCCGACGGCTGGCGCCTCGCCGGCTCCCCGGCGCCGACCATCGTCGACCTCGACCGCAGTGTCACCGTCGACCGCCCCTCCGGCCGCGTCGACGACCATCTCGTCCGGCAGATCAGCGCCGCCGACCACGTCCTCGTGGCCATCGTCGACGGCGTACGTCACTGGGCGGCCATCAACGTCCAGTCCGGCCTCGCCGAGATCGTCCACCAAGGACACCGCTTCGACTTCTCCCCGCCCGACCGCGTCGCCGGCGCCGCCGCCCACCACAGCGACGGCGCCGTCGAGGCCAAGATGCCCGGCACCGTCATCGACGTACGTGTCCAGGTCGGTGACCAGGTCGACGAGGGCCAGGTGCTCGGGGTCATGGAGGCGATGAAGATGGAGGTCTCCCTCAAGGCCCCGTTCGCCGGCACGGTCACCGTCGTCGGCGCGTCAGCGGGATCCCAGGTCCCCCTCGGCGCCGAGCTCTTTGTGGTCGAAGCAGAGGTTTCCGCGCGATCCTGATGACCTTGGCCGTGCACCCATTGGCGGCGGTCTCGGTTTCCGCGAGTCAGGGGCGCTCAGGTCGGACAGCTCCGAATCAGGCCTTGCCCGAGTCGACCTCGGCGCCCAGGATGCGCCCGGCGTGCTCGCGGTCGACTGTGAGGTTCTCGCCGGTCGAGGGATCGAAGAGGTGGATGCGGCGGCCGTCGACCCAGATCTCGGCGTCCTGACCCTCCGCGATCCGGCTGGATCCGTCGAGCGAGACGACGAGCTGGGTGCGCAGACCTTCCCCGTCCAGGTCCTTCTCGAGCTGTTGGAGCTGGGCTCTGACCTCGTCGGGCGCTTCGAAGGGGATGTAGGCGTAGGTCTCGTTGCCCAGCCACTCGACGGCGTCGACCTTGGCGGAGAACGTCGAGCCGGTGCGTCCGGAGTTCGAGGCCAGTGAGGCGTCCTCGAAGTGCTCGGGCCGGATGCCGGCGATGAGCAGCCCGCGGCCGGCGGCACGCTCGGCCCTCTCGGCCGGGATCTCCACGCTGCCGAACGGCAGTTCGACCGTGGTGCCCTTGACCGTGGCCGGTAGGAAGTTCATCGGCGGCGAGCCGATGAAGCCGGCCACGAACAGGTTGCCCGGGTTCTCGTAGAGCTCGCGCGGGGTGGCCAGCTGCTGCAGGACGCCGCGCTTGAGCACGGCGACCCGGTCCCCCAACGTCATGGCCTCGGTCTGGTCGTGGGTGACGTAGACGGTGGTGATGCCGAGCCGCTTCTGCAGGCGGGCGATCTCTGTGCGCATCTGGCCGCGCAGCTTTGCGTCGAGATTCGACAGCGGCTCGTCGAAGAGGAACACGTCGGCCTGCCGGACGATCGCGCGTCCCATGGCGACCCGCTGCCGCTGGCCGCCGGAGAGGTTGCCGGGTTTGCGGTCGAGGTGCTCGTCGAGCTCGAGGGTCGCGGATGCGTCTCGCACCAGCTTGTCGAGCTCGGCCTCGGGGACCTTGGCCAGCCGCAGCGGGAAGGCGATGTTCTCGTAGACGGTGAGGTGGGGGTAGAGGGCATAGTTCTGGAACACCATCGCGAGGTTGCGATCGCGCGGGGCGAGGTCGTTGACCCGGCGGTCGCCGATCGTCATGTCGCCCGAGGTGATGTCCTCGAGACCGACGATCATGCGTAGCAGGGTGGACTTACCACAGCCCGATGGTCCGACGAGGATCATGAACTCCCCGTCGGCCACGTCGATGGAGATGTCGTTCACGGCCGGGAAGCCGTCGCCGTACTGCTTGACGATGTGGTTCATGGTGATAGCGGCCATGGCAGCAGCACCTATCCCTTCACTGCGCCGGACGTGAGACCGGCGACGATCTTGCGCTGGAAAATCAGGACGATGACGATGATCGGGATCGTCGCGATGACCGCTCCCGCGGCCAGCAGGGAGGCTGGCCGGTTGAACGGGTCGGCGCCGACGAAGAAGGACAGCGATGCCGGGATCGGCCGGGCGTTCTCGGTCGAGGTGAGCGAGATGCCGAAGACGAAGTCGTTCCACGCGAAGAAGAACGTCAGGATCGCCGCGGTGAAGACGCCTGGCGCGGCCAGCGGCACGATCACCTTGCGGAAGGCCTGCCACGAGGTGGCGCCGTCGACCTGGGCGGCCTGCTCCAGCTCCCACGGGATCTCGCGGAAGAAGGCCGACAGCGTCCAGATCGCCAGCGGTAGCGTGAAGGACATGTAGGGGATGATCAGGCCCGGCCAGGTGTCGTAGAGACCGATGGCCCGCCACATGTCGAACAGCGGGCCGACGAGCGAGACCACCGGGAACATCGCGATCGCCAACGCGATGGTCAGCACCGCCTTCTTGCCACGGAACTCCAGCCGAGCGATCGCGTACGCCGCCAGGGTGGCCACGATGACCGACAGCAATGTCGCGATCAGGCTGATCCCGATCGAGTTGAAGATCGCGCGCCGGAACTGCTCGTTGTCCCACACGGCCACGTAGTTGTCCCAGCCCGCGCCGCCGCCGTCGGCCGGGAAGAAGCCGGGGCTGCCGTTGGTGATCGCGGCCTCGGACTTGAAGGACAGCGAGATGATCCAGGCCACCGGGAGCAGGCACCAGACGAGGATCAGGATGCAGCCGATGATGATGCCGATACGGTTCTTCATCCCGATCACCCCTGTCGAGCCTGCGCCAGGTCGACGCGGAAGAGTCTGACGATCAAGAAGGCGACCACCAGGACGGATAGGAAAAGGAGCACCGACAACGCCGAGCCCATGCCGAGCTGGAACTGCTCGATGGTCTGGCGATAGGTGAGGAAGCTGATCGACTCGGTCCGTACCGCTCCAGAGGTCATCACGAAGATGTTGTCGAAGATCCGGTACGCGTCGAGAGCACGGAACAGGACGGCGACCATGATCGCTGCGCGCATGTTCGGCAGGATCACCTTGGTCAGCCGTTGGGTCCACGTCGCCCCGTCGACCTTCGCCGCCTCGATCATGTCCTCACTGACCTGTGCCAGACCGGCGAGCAGCAGCAGCGACATGAAGGGAGTGGTCTTCCAGATCTCGGAGACCATGATCGCGACGACTGCCGACCCGGTCTGGCCGAACCAGTTGAAGTCGTCGCCCACGAACGGCAGCCACCCGTTGATGAACCCGTTCTGGAAAGAGAACGCGAACTGCCAGGCGAAGCCCGATACGACGGTGATGATGCCGTAGGGCACCAGGATCGAGGTCCGGATCACGCCCCGGGCGAAGATCACCCGGTGCATCACCATGGCGAAGATGAACCCGATCACCAGCTCGACCGACACCGTGACCACCATGTAGAGCACGGTGACACCGGTCGTCTGCCAGAACAGCGGGTCGGTGAGCGCAGTGACGTAGTTGCTCAGGCCGATGAATGCACGCTCTTCGGGCGCGGTCAGCGCGTAGTCGAAGGTCGACAGGTAGATGGCCCGCAGCATCGGGAAGGCCGTGACGAGCAGCATCAGCACGATGGCCGGGGCCACCAGCTTCTGCCCGAGCCGGCTCTCGGCGCGGGCACGGTCGCTCACGACCGGTTTGCTCTTGTCCGGGGCGGCAACGGCGCTCACGCGACCACCTCCGAACCGCCGGCGCCAGGATACGGACGCGGTCGCATGATGTCCGGACGGTTCACTCGCTGACGCTCGCTCATAGCAGCGACTTCCCTTCCAGCACGTCCTCCAGGTAGGTCGCGGACTCCTCGGGTGTGGTGTCGGGGTCGACCGATTCCGGCGAGTGCCAGGTCGACTGGATCGCCCCGGAGATCATCGAGTAGTAGGCACTCTTGGGCCGAGGTCCACCCTCGTCGACGCTGGTCCGGTAGAGCTCGATCAGGTCCTCCGGGTAGTCGCCGCTGGCGGCGACCTCGTCGTAGGCCGCGTTGGTCGAGGGCATCAGCCCCGCCTCGAGCGCCAGGTCGACCTGCGCCTGCTCGGAGGTGATGCACGCGGCCGCCTCGGCCGCCCAGTCCGGGTGCTTCGAGAAGGCGCCGACGCCGATATCGATCCCGCCGACCGGCGGCTTGGACACCTCCCCCTCCACCGTCGCCGGGTAGCGGGCCCAGCGGAGGTCACCGAACTGCTCCTTGGTCGGTCCGCCCGCCTGATCGATCGAGCCTTCGTAGTTCTTGTAGACGAAGGTCCAGTTGGCCATGAATTCACCTGGGCCGTTCTTCGGAAACATCTGGCCGAGGCTGGTCCCTTCGCGCGAGACGCTGAGGTCGGGTTGGGCCGCGCTCGAGTCGGCGAGCATCTCGATGACGGTCGCGGCTTGGCGGCCTGCCTCGGAGTCGATCTCGACCTTGGCGTCCCGGCCGGCCTCGGTGTCGGAGACGATCGCGCCCCCGGCGCCCTGGACGAGAGCGTTGATCCAGACGACGTACGCCTCGTACTTGTCGGCCTGGACACCGACCGACGCGCCGTTGTCGGCGGCCGCTTTGATCACCTGCTCCCAGGTGACCGGCTGGGTCATGTCCAGGCCGGCGTCCTTGGCGAGCGACTCGCGGTACCAGAGGATCTGCGTGTTCGCCCACAACGGGATCGCGTAGGCCTTGTCCTCCCAGACCACAGTGTCGGCGGCGCCGGAGAGGTAGTCGCCCTCGCCCTCCGCGCTGGTGATGATCCGGTCGCCGAGGTCACCCTCGACCTCCTTCAGCCAGCCGGCGTTGGCGAACTCGGGCACGAAGACCGGGTCGAGGTTCATCAGGTCGGTGGAGGAGTCCTCGGCGGCCAGCCGTCGGGCGAGCTGGGTGCGCTGATCGGTGGCACCCGTCGGCAGCAGCTGGACCTCGATGCCGTAGTCGTCCGTGCCGCACTGGTCGGCGTACTTCTCGAAGACCTCGACCCCGTCGGGGTTGACGTACCAGTTGAGGACCGCGTCGCTGGATCCTCCACATGCGGCTAGCCCGCCGGCGGCCAGTGCGGCCACCGCGACCTGCGCAATCACGCGTCGGCCCGATGGTCGGTGACCTCGTCTTGGCGCGCTCTTGGATCCGCGCCCTCGCTTCTCGTGCTTCAAACCACGGTCCCCCGATCTGTGATGCTTGTCACGCCGTTCTACCGTTGAAATCGGTTGATGTCCATGACCTGACCGCCGGCCAGTCGGTTACTGCGACCCTCGGATCGACCGCATTCAGGTCGTGTCTCGCTCGGCGGTGTCTCGTGCTGCCTGAGGTCTGCCCAACCTCTCGCGGCTCGACTAGGGTTGAGTGGTGAGTGCTCTCCCTGCTGTCGTGCCCCAGCCCGATCTGCCGCAGAAGGTGACGATCTACGAGGTCGGTGCGCGTGACGGCCTCCAGAACGAGAAGACGGCGATCGACACCGGGGTCAAGGCCGACCTGATCACCCGGCTGCTCGACGCCGGGCTGAGCCCGGTGGAGGCGACGAGCTTCGTGCACCCGAAGTGGGTGCCGCAGCTGGCCGATGCCAAGGAGCTGATGACCGAGCTCGTCGACAGGCTCGGCGACAGGGCGAGAGAGCTCCCGGTGCTCGTCCCCAACGAGAAGGGGCTCGACCGGGCGCTCGAGCTGGGGCTGCGTCACATCGCGATCTTCGGCAGCGCGACGGAGACGTTCGCCAACAAGAACCTCAACCAGACCTTCGACGGCCAGTGGGCGATGTTCGAGCCGACGATGGCGCGCGCGAAGGACGCGGGGATGACCGTCCGCGGCTATCTGTCGATGTGCTTCGGCGACCCCTGGGAGGGCCAGGTCGAGATTCCGAAGGTGGTCGAGGCGGGCAAGCGGCTCCTGGATCTCGGTGCCGACGAGCTCAGCTTGGGGGACACGATCGGCGTCGCGACGGCCGGCCATGTGAAGGCTCTGATCCAGGCGTTCGGCGACGCGGGCATCATGACCGACCGGCTCGCGCTGCACTTCCACGACACGTACGGCCAGGCCCTGGCCAACACCCTCGCCGGACTCCAGTCCGGGGTGAGCACCTACGACGCCAGCGCCGGCGGCCTGGGCGGTTGCCCCTATGCCAAGTCAGCCACCGGCAACCTGGCGACCGAGGACCTGCTCTGGATGCTCGACGGCCTGGGGATCGAGCACGGCGTCGATCTCGACAAGGTCGCCGACACGAGCAGCTGGCTCGCCGACCACCTCGGCAGGCCGAGCCCGTCGGCCGTCGTACGTGCCTTGCGGTCCTAGCTGGAGACACGCCCTAGACTGCACCCAAGAGTGACGGCCGGGTGACAAAAAGACGGACCGCCGCGACAATCTCTACTAACTTGGTGCAGAATAGCGGGATCATGGCGCGCAAAGTCTTCCTCCACGTCGGCGCTCCGAAGACGGGCACGACGTACCTCCAGGACAGGTTGTTCCACAACCGGGTGTCCCTGCAGAAGCATGGCGTCTTCTACCCGGTCGGCGGCCAGCCCGACTTCTTCCGGCCGGCGCTCGACCTGATCGACCGTCCGTGGGGTGGGATGAGGAAGACCGTCCACGGCGAGTGGGAAACGCTGGTCAAGCGGGTACGCCGCGACGAGTCCGAGACGATCCTGATCAGCCACCACCTCTTCGCCGGGGCCAGGCCCGACCGGGTCGAGAAGGCGATGACCGATCTCGGCGAGGGCGGGCGCACCGAGGTGCACATCGTCTACACCGCCCGCGACATCGCGCGCGTGCTGGCGGCGGAGTGGCAGGACCAGGTGCAGCGTGAGCGCAAGGTCACCTTCGCCCGCTACCTCGAGCGGATGCAGACTGCGAAGCAGTCGCGCTCGGCCGCCTGGTTCTGGCGTACGCACGGCCTGCCCGACGTCCTCAGCCGATGGGGGCGCAACCTGCCGCCGGAGCGCGTGCACCTGGTCACGGTGCCGCACGACGGAGCGCCGAGCGAGGTGCTCTGGCGCCGGTTCTGCGAGGTGGTCGGGATCGAGGAGTCCTGGACCCCGATCGACAGCGACCGCCACAACCAGTCGCTCGGCCGCGCCGAGGCGACGCTGCTGCGCCGGCTCAACGCGCGTCTCGAGTCGGAGGAGCTCCCCCGCGAGGACTACCGCCACATGGTCACCGAGGTGATCGCGAAGCGCACCCTCGCCCACCGTGACGGCCGCGAGCGGGTCACCATCCCGCCTACCGCCTTCGACTGGGCCGACCAGGTCGCCGACTCGTGGATCGAGTGGGCCGAGCTGGCCAAGGTCGACATCGCCGGCGACCTCGACGACCTCCGCCCGCAGCGACCCGACGCCGACGTCGAGTGGATCGACCCGGACGCGCCGCGCACCAAGGACGTCGCCGACGCGGCGATCGACGCCCTGGTCGCGGTCGTCGTCGAGGCCGCCCGCACCGACCCGCCCCAGCGCCCGGTCGCCTCCCGCGCCGCCGGCCTCATGCGGCGGGTCAAGGGGCGACGCGTCTGATGCCAGCTGCACCCACCAGGGGTTGGGGTTGGGCCGCGCACCTGCGCGAGGGTGGTACGACTCCTTGGGCATCCTGGTCCGAGCCCGCCACGCCCTTCACGACCGACCACCTGCCGGGTGCCGAGCTGCTCGAACTGCTGCGGCGGCTCAACGAGGTAGGTCCGTCCGAGCCTGATCGGGTCGACGCCCTGCTGCACACGAGCCCGCCCGGCCGAGGCCGCCGCGACCTGCCGCTGCTCGGGGACACCGAGACGAGGACGTACGGCCCGCTGCCCGTCGATCCGGCGACGCTGTCGGCGCGGGAGCTGCTGAGAGCGGCGAGCGTGCTGCTTGCCGAGGACCTGCTCGCCACGGTGGAGACGGCGCCCGCGCGGCGTCCGCGAAGATGGTCGCGCCGGCCCAAGAAGTCGGAGCCCGACCAGGAGAAGTTCCCCTACCGCCTGGTCGGTTCGCCGTGGCTCACTCTGCCCATCCGCGAGGAGCTGGAGCGGCAGGGAAGGCTGCCCGGCGCCGATGGCTACACCGTCTACGTCCTCGGTGGCCCGTTGGACGAGATCGCCGCCGGTGCGTGGAGGTTCCGCACCTTCACCAACCGGGTCAACCCTTGGCACATCTGGATCCGTGACGCACAGTGGCGCGGCTGGCTCGGCCCCCGTGCCGATCTGCCCAGGATCGCCCGCTGGTGGGCTCGAAGGGTCGGGAAGAACCGCGTCGAGATCGTCACCGATCCCGCCCTGCTGCCCGGCCTGCTCGGCGTGGACAGCCTGCCCGGCCCCTGGTCGATCTCGGCCGAGGGCAACGAGGTCGCTCGCGTGATCGGGCAGGTTCTCAGCGTACGAACCGATCTCGAGACCCAGCGGAAGCTGCTGGTCGACCAGCTGCGACCGCGGTTGGAGAAGCTCGAACCGCTCGTTCCGGACGCCCGGGAGGTCGGCGTCCCTCCGGAAAGTTTGCCTTGGGTCGAAACACAGGCGCGGGCCCAACGTGATGCATTGGTAGAAGCCGGATACGCTCTCCACGGAGACCCTGACCGGCTGCTCCCCTCGGGGGCTGCGACGCAGGGTCCCGACGAGTGCCGGGCGTTGGCGCTCGCGTTGTCATTGCTGGCGGGGCGTTCCTAGAGGAGTAGAACGTTGGAGACTGGGCGGCGCGTGCTGCTTCATGTCGGCACCCCGAAGACGGGTACGTCCTATCTTCAAGACGTCCTCTTCCACAACCGGGAGTCCCTCGCCGGGCAGGGTGTCCACTACCTCGCCGACCGCTTCGACGCCCACTTCCTGGCGGCCCTCGATCTGATGGATCTGCCCTGGGGCGGCATCGAGGAGGAGGCGACCGGCGCCTGGGACGCCCTCGCGGAGAAGGTGCGCTCCGTCCAGAACGGCACCGTGATCATCTCCCACGAGATCCTGGCGAGCGCGTCCTGGCAGCAGGCCAAGCACGCGCTGGACTCGCTGGGCGACTCCGAGATCCACATCATGCTCTCCGCGCGCGACCTGGCCCGGCAGATCCCGGCCGAGTGGCAGGAGAACGTCAAGCACCGCTCGGTCGTGACCTACGCCGAGTTCCTCGAGGAGATCCGCGACCCCGCCCGCGAGGGCCGGATCGGATCGTGGTTCTGGGGCGTCCAGGAGCTGCCCGACATCCTCGACCGGTGGACCCAGGGCATTGCGCCCGAGCGCGTCCACCTGATCACCGTCCCGCCGCCGGGGTCGTCCTCGTCGCTGCTGTGGGAGCGGTTCTCCACCGCCTTCGGTCTCGACGACCTGACCATCGACTTCGAGGGGATCGACCGCGGCAACCCGTCCCTCGGCGTGCCCGAAGCGGCGCTGCTCCGCGAGATCAACCTGGCGGTCGTGCCGGTGCTCGAGCCGGCCGACTACCGGCCTTTCGTACGCGAGTTCCTGGCCCACCGCACGCTGGCCAAGCGCCGCGACTCCGCGCGCCTGGCGCTCTCCCCCTCGATCCTGCCATGGGTCGAGTCGCTCTCCGAGAGCTGGGTCGAGGCGCTGTTGGGACGTGGCTACGACGTGGTCGGTGGGCTGGACGAGCTGCTGGTCCCCGCTGACCTGGCCGACAAGCCGTTCGTCGACCCGGACACCATCTCCCCGCGCGAGGTCCTCGACGCCGGCGTCGCCACCATCGACGCGCTGCTCCAGGAGGCCATCCGGCTGCGCAAGTCCGAGGGCCGGCTGGAGGACGAGGTCGGTGAGCTGCGTGCCGAGCTGGAGCACACCCGGTCGCTGGTGCCGAAGCAGCGTGCCCGCGAGGGTCTCGAGCGGCGCTGGTGGGGCCGCGCGGTCCTGAAGGTCTACCGCCTCATCCGTCGCTAGAGGATCGCCTCGAGCTGTCCCGCGGCGCGGGCACGGTCGAAGACGTGCACCGTGTCCCAGGAGCCGTCGGCGTCACGGAAGGTCGCCGCGGTCAGGAGCCGCGGCTGGTCGTCGGTCCAGCGGTGCCAGTGGCGCTCGAAGGCTTCCGGACGGACCAGCCGTCCGCGCTCGTGCTGGCCGTCGATCGCCGCGGCGCGCGGCACATCGATCATGACCAGCGACGTACGCCAGCCGCGGGCGTGGGCGATCCGCCCGAGCAGCTCGCGACGGCCGGGCCGGGTGGCCGGGTCGTGGACGAGGAGGGTGTGGCCACCGGCGGTCGGGCCGAGCAGGACGAGGACGAGGGTCGCGATCGCGTGCCACAGGTGCACCAGCGGCCGGTAGAGGCGGTAGGGCACCTCCGGCAGCCGTGCCGCGAGCCAGCGCCCCGGGGTCTCCGGGTCGAGGGTGCGCACGTCGGGACGCCGGTCGGCCACGTCGCGGATCAGCGTGCTCTTGCCGGCGCCGGGTACGCCGCCCAGGAGGAGCAGGTGAGGTCTCACCTCGACCCCGGCAGCGCGGGCTGGGCTGATCGGGGCGTACGTCGTGTCGAGGGTCATCTGCTGCTCCTCCCAAGCGGACACCAACAGTGTGGCGTTCCGTGCTCTGAGGAACGTTGGACGGACCTGTGAAGTTCCTGTGAGCCGAGCTCAGCCGTTGTCGGGGTGACGCGGCAGCAGCTCGCGTGAGGCATAGCGACCGATCTGGTAGGTCATCCATCCATCGGCCCCTCCGCCGACGACACCGCCGACCAGCGGTATCCGCTTGGCGGCCATGGAGATCATGCCCCTGCCGGTGACCCGACTGAGCAGCTCCTGGGCCACCTCCGAGGCGACGATGGCATCGATCGCGCGGTCGTAGGTCGGAGCGGTCGCGATGGCCATCGGCGGAGCCGGGATCTTCTTCTCCTGGATCTGCTTGCCGACCTTCTCCTCGCTCAGGAGGGTGAGCAGGATGGCGTTGCGCACCCGAGGATCGGTCAGGTCGTAGCCACGGAGATGCGCGATCGCGGCCACCATGCGGCACTGGATGATGGCCATTCCGGTGATGTTGGCCGGGAGCGTGATCGCCTGGGTGACCAGACCGCCGATGTTGGTCGCGAAGCCGCCGACACCGGCCAGCCGCACGTGGTTGTCGATGACCTGCTTCACCGCGAGCTCGACGTCGTTGTCATGGTCCTTGAGGTGCTTCTCGGCGGCTGCGGCCGCTCCCGGGAGCGGGCCTACCCCGACGATCGCGTGGTGCAGCGCCTGCCGGACCACGGTGGTGGTCACGCCGGGCGCGGACTGGATGACCTTGGGTGCGAGCCGGCCAGCCGCACTGGTGAGCACTGCCTTGGGACCGATCATGAGCCAAATCTTAAGTGTGTGGTGGTTGGCGCCGCACGGGGCGATAACGTTTCGTCGTGGCGAATCTTCGGGGACCGATCGAACCCGAGCCCTCGCCGTGGGCCTTCGCCGACCTCCGGGACCCGGGCGCGGGTCATGGCGGGGCCGAGTTGGACGATCTGGTGGGAATGGGCGCGGACGTCGCGCCCGGGACGCTCCTGGCTGCGTACCGGCACGGGATCTTCCCGATGCCCGGGGAGTCCCCGCGTGATCCGATGATGTGGTTCTCGCCGGTGAGGCGCGGCGTACTCGCACTGGACGGGCTCGTCGTCTCGCGGTCCTTGCGCAGGTCGGTGCGGGACTTCGAGATCAGGATCGACACCAGCTTCGACGAGGTGGTGGCCTCGTGCGCCGACCCGCGCCGGCCCCACGGCTGGATCGACAAGCGGATCCGCCGGGCGTACGGCGACCTGCACGAGCTGGGCTGGGCACACTCGGTCGAGGCGTGGCAGGACGATCGCCTGGTCGGCGGGCTCTACGGGGTCGCGATCGGCGGCCTCTTCGCCGGGGAGTCGATGTTCCACCGGGTCCGCGACGCGTCCAAGGTCGCCCTGGTCGGGCTGGTCTCGGCGATGCGCGAGGCGGGCTCTATCGACCAGCGGATCCTGGACGTGCAGTGGCGCACCGACCATCTGGCCTCGCTCGGCGTCGTCGAGGTGGGTCGCAACGACTACCTGGACCGCCTGGAGAAGGCGCTCAGGCTGCCGCTCCCGGAGGCGTTCGGCGGACCTCCGGCCCAGTCCTAGCGGTGGTCCTAGAGGACGTACGCCTCGGCGCCGGTCTCGCTGACCATCGGTCGCCCGGCGGCGGCCCAGTCGAGCATCCCGCCGGCGAGGTTGACGACCTCGAAGCCCTGCTGGGCGAGGTAGTTGACCGCCTGGGCGCTGCGTCCGCCGACCTTGCAGACCACCAGGGTCTGGCCCTCGGGAAGCTCACCGAGTCGCGCCGGGAGCTCCTGGAGCGGGATGTGGGTCGCGCCCTCGATGTGGCCCGCTGCCCACTCGTCGTCCTCGCGGACGTCCAGGACGGCCACGGGCAGGGGATCGGGCACTCCGGTGATCTCGACGGTGGGGATGGTCACCGGTCAAGCCTACTTGAGAAGCCGGGACATCCGCCGATCGGCGAGCGGCTTTCCGCCGGTCTGGCAGGTGGGACAGTACTGCAGGCTCGAGTCGGCGAAACTGACCTCGAGGACCGTGTCTCCGCAGACCGGGCACTTCTTGCCGGCCTTGCCGTGCACGGCGAGGTTGGACTTCTTCTCGCCCTTCAGTTCGCTCATCGCCAGGCCGGAGTCGCGTTCGACGGCCTCCTCGAGGGTCGTCCGCAGCGCGTTGTAGAGGCTCTCCGACTCCTCCTCGGTCATCTCGGCGGGCTTGAACGGCGACATCTTCGCCGCCCACAGGATCTCGTCGGAGTAGGCGTTGCCGATGCCCGCGATGATCGACTGCATCCGCAGCACACCCTTGATCTGCTTGCGCCCCTGACCTGCGAGGATCTCGCGGAAGCGGGCCAGCGTGAAGTCGTCTGCCAGCGGGTCGGGGCCCAGTGAGGCGACGCCCGGGACGTCCTGCGGATCGTGGACGACGTAGAGCGCCAGGCGCTTCTTGGTGCCGCCCTCGGTGATGTCCAGCCCGGTGTCGTCGTCGAGCACGACCCGGATCGCCAGCCCTGACTTCGATCCCGGCCGGGGCGGTGTCGCCGGGATCTCGTCGCGCCACCTGATCCAGCCGCCGCGGGCCAGGTGCAGCACGAGGTGGACGCCGCTCGCCTCGATGTCGATGAACTTGCCGTGGCGGGTCACGTTGTCGACGAGCGTGCCCTCGACCGCGGTCAGCGGCGGATCGTACGTCTTCAGGGCGCTGAACTGCGCGACGTGCACCTTCGTGATCGCGCGGCCGTCGAGGCGCCCGCGCAGGTCCTCGGCGAGCGCTTCCACCTCGGGGAGTTCCGGCATGTCCGCGAGTCTAGATCGTCGCGCTTGCAGGAGGGGAGGAAATCCGGGTAGTATCGAACACACGTTCGACGCTAGCGATCGATGTGGGAGTCTGCGCCTTTCTAGGATCCATCCTAGAAAGGCGAATAGAGACCTACGCTCATGAAAGATGTGGCTCGCTAGCCAAATCTAAGACGCGTCCTATAGATGTGGATATCGTCTGATCATGGACCCCATCCGCAATCCGTACGCTCCTGGCGCCGGTCAGCGGCCCCCTGAGCTCGCTGGTCGTAACGAGCAGCTCGGGCAGTTCGACGTGGTGCTGGAACGCGTGGCGCGCGGTCGTCCGGAGCGGTCGCTGGTGCTCACCGGGCTCCGCGGCGTCGGCAAGACGGTCCTGCTCAACACGCTGCGGTCGGCGGCGGTCCGCAAGGGCTGGGGCACCGGGAAGATGGAGGCGCGCCCCGACCAGTCGCTGCGCCGGCCGCTGTCGAGCGCCCTGCACCAGGCGGTGCGTGAGCTGGGGCATCCGAGCTCCGACGACGTCGACCACGTGCTCGGCGTGATCCGCTCCTTCGCCCAGCGGGAGGCCGGTCCCAACGCCAAGCTGCGCGAGCAGTGGTCGCCCGGCATCGAGGCGGCGGCGGTGCGGGGCCGGGCCGACTCCGGTGACATAGAGATCGACCTGGTCGAGCTGCTCACCGACGTCGGCGGGCTCGCCGCTGACGTCGGCAAGGGCGTCGGTGTCTTCATCGACGAGATGCAGGACCTCGGCCCCGACGACGTCTCGGCGATGTGCGCGGCGTGTCACGAGATCAGCCAGTCGGGGCTGCCGGTGATCGTCGTCGGCGCCGGCCTGCCGCACCTGCCGGCCGTGCTCTCGGCGAGCAAGTCCTACTCCGAGCGGCTCTTCTCCTACCAGCGCATCGACCGTCTGCAGCGAGACGCCGCCGACCGCGCCCTTGCCGCCCCCGCAGGCGAGGAGGAAGCCGAGTTCGAGACCGCCGCCCTGGCGGAGATGTACGCCGCCACCGGCGGTTACCCCTACTTCATCCAGGCCTACGGCAAGACCGTGTGGGACCAGGCGCCCCGCTCTCCGATCACCGTCGAGGACGTGAAGGTCGCCGCCCCCGAGGCCGAGCGCGAGCTGGCGGTCGGCTTCTTCGGGTCACGCTACGAGCGTGCCACCCCTGCCGAGCGGGACTACCTGCGGGCGATGGCCGACGCGGCCGTCGAGCTCGGCGCCGACGACATCGGCACCGTCGCCACCGCGGACGTCGCCGCCTTCTTGAACAAGAAGCCGCAGTCGCTCTCCCCGGCACGTGACGCGCTGATGAAGAAGGGCCTGATCTACTCCGGTGAGCGCGGCCGGATCGCCTTCACCGTCCCCCATTTCGGCCGCTACTTGCGCCAACAGGGGTAAGTGATCGGGCCGTGGGTCCCTCAGTGAAGGCCGTTTGACTCTCCCAGCACCCTGACGGATGCAGCAGCGTGGAGGCACCACCTGCGAAGGGAAGCCCGATGGAACCCGCCGAGACTCCTGTCGCTGCCCCTGGCACATCGCGCTCGAAGCATCCCGCGCTGGAGTTCCTCGGGGCATCCGGCACGGTGACCGGAAGCCGGTTCCTGGTGACGTACGGCAGCGATCGTCTGCTGGTGGACGCCGGTCTCTACCAGGGGCTGCGGGAGCTGCGGCGGCTCAACTGGGCACCGTTCCCGGTGGCGCCCGCGGACCTGGACGCCGTCGTCCTCACCCATGCTCACCTCGACCACACCGGATACCTGCCTCGGCTGGTGAGCGACGGCTTCGCCGGCGAGACGATGTGCACGCCGGGCACCGCTGCGCTCGCCGCCATCGTTCTCCGGGACAGCGCGCACCTGCAGGAGGAGGACGCTCGGGTCGCCAACGAGGGCGGTTGGTCGAAGCACGACCCGGCTCTGCCGCTCTACACGGCGTCAGACGTCGAGCGGACGCTCGAGCGTCTGCACCCGGTGGGCTTCGGTGAACCGTGGCCGGTCGGAGGAATGGTCGTGACGCTGCAGCGCGCCGGCCACATCCTGGGCTCCGCGGTGGCCGTCGTCGACGTCGGAGGCGAGCGGGTGGTGTTCAGTGGCGACCTGGGTCGACCGGGTCATCCGATCCTGCTGCCGCCCGCGCCCCCTCCGGCCGCCTCGGCGATGGTGCTCGAGTCCACCTACGGCGACCGACGGCATCCACCGGCGGATCCCGAAGCCCTGGCCGGCACGGTGCGCCGTACGGTCGCCCGCGGCGGCGTCGTACTGATCCCTGCGTTCGCGGTGGACCGGACCGAACTGGTGCTGCTCGAGCTGCTCAGGCTCCGTCGCGCGGGCCGGATCCCGAAGGTCCCGATCTTCGTCGACAGCCCGATGGCCCTGGCCGCGCTCGACGTCTACCGAACGGCGCTGGGTGCGCACAGCGACGAGCTCGATCTCAAGCGAGCGGCGCCGTTGCGCGACCTCGAGGGGCTGGACGTCCACCGGGTCCGGGATGCCGCCGGCTCCGAGCGGCTCAATCGCCCCAAGGAACCGTGCATCATCATCTCGGCCTCCGGGATGGCCACCGGCGGCCGTGTCGTCCACCATCTGCTCCGCCAGCTTCCCGACCCTCGCAACAGCATCGTGCTCACTGGCTACCAGGCTCAGGGCACCCGCGGCCGACAGTTGGTCGAGGGCGCCCGGGCGGTGAAGATGCACGGCCGGTACGTCCCGGTCCGTGCGGAGGTGGTGGCGATCTCGGACTTCAGCGTCCACGCCGATTCCGACGAGCTGGTCGCGTGGGTCGCCTCGGCGCCCGAGCTCCCGGAGACCGTCTACGTCGTGCACGGCGAACCGACGTCCTCACGCGCCCTGGCGGACCGGATCCAGGACGAGCTCGGTGTCGTCGCCGTGGTGCCCCGGCGCGGTGAACGCGTACTCCTGGGCTCATGACGCCCGGTCTCGGAACCCTCAACGCCTGATGATGAAGGAGACTGACATGACACACCCCGTGGTGCACTTCGAGATCGCCGGATCTGACGGCGAGCGGCTCACCGGGTTCTACCGAGATCTGTTCGGCTGGGACATCCAGGGGTCTGGCCCGGACTACTGGCTCGTGAAGGCCACAGACGACGGGATCGGTGGCGGTGTCATGCAGACCCGCGACGAGATGCCCGCCTACGTCACGGTGTACGTCTCGACCGACGACCTCGAGGGCAGCCTCCGGCGCGCCGGAGAGCTGGGTGGCGAGACCGTCGTGCCGCCGATGGAGATCCCCGGCACCGGGTCGTTCGCCATGTTCCGCGACCCCGGCGGCAACACGATCGGCCTGTTCCGTGAGTGACCAGACAGAGCCGCAGGGCGAGGTCCGGGCGACGACGACCGAACGACCCCGCTGGACGACCGGGCGAGTCATCGCCGTCGTGGCCGGCAGCGTTCTCCTGCTGGTCTCGCTCGGTCTGATCGCCGGTGGCGGTGCGCTCGCGGTGGCTGCGGCCCAGCGGGACGACGACGGTTACCTGGTGACCGACGGGGTGACGATCTCCGCCTCTGGGCACGCGATCACCTCCGAGTCGTTCACCATCGAGACCGACGCCGGAGTGGACGTACCGGGCCGGCTGATCGGGGACGCCAAGCTGGTCGTCACCTCAGTCGAGGAGGGCCCGGTCTTCGTGGGCGTCGCGCCGTCCGCGGACGTCGCCGCCTACCTTGCCGGCGTCCGCCACTCGACGCTCGACGGCTTCGACCGCAACACCCCGACGTACGACGCGGTCGACGGCGGACCCCCGGCCTCCCTCCCCGCGGAGACCGGGTTCTGGACCGCCTCGACGAGCGGGACCGGGCCCCAGACGCTCACCTGGGAGGTCGAGTCGGGCGACTGGACCCTTGTGGTGATGAATGCCGACGGACATGCTCCGGTGACCGCCGTGGCGGCCATCGGAGCCACCCTCCCGGTGCTCGGCGCCGCGATCGGTGTGTTGCTCGGTGTCGGCGGCGTACTCCTGCTGGTGTCGCTCGCCCTGCTGATCGGCGGGCTGTTGTCGGCGAGCCGGGTCGCACGGAGGGATCCCGCGCCGGCCAGGTGAGGCCAACCTCGAGCAGCTGTTCTAGCGGTCGCGTCCTGCGGTCTCGAGCAGGCGGAGCCAGATCTCGCTGATGGTCGGGTACGCAGGAACCGCGTGCCATAGGCGGTCCAGCGGGACCTCGCCGACGATCGCGATCGTGGCCGCGTGCAGGAGCTCGGAGATGTCCGGGCCGACGGCGGTGAAGCCGACCAGGGTCTTGCGCTGCTCGTCGATGACCATCCGCGCCTGACCGCGGTAGCCGTCCGCGTGGAGCGACGCTCCGGAGACCGAGCCGAGGTCGTAGTCGACGACGCCGACCTCGATGCCGGCCGCCGCGGCCGATTCGGCGGAGTGTCCGACCGCGACGACCTCGGGGTCGGTGAAGATCACCTGGGTGGTGGCGCGCTCGTCGGCGGTGGCGGCATGACGCCCCCATGTGCTCAGGTCGGGCTCCTCGCCGCGAGCGCGTGCCGCGATCAGATCGCCGAGCGAGCGGGCCTGGTACTTCCCGTGGTGGGTCAGCAGTGCTCGATGGTTGACGTCGCCTGCGGCGTAGAGCCAGCCCTCCTCGAGCTGCCCGTTGTCGTCGACCACGGCCAGGGCGTCGTCGACCTTCAGCCAGCTTCCGGGCTCGAGACCGACGTGCTCCAGACCGAGGTCCTTCGTGTTGGGCACCCGACCGGTGGCCACCAGGACCTCGTCCGCGGTCACCTCGGTGCCGTCGGAGAGGGTCACCCGCACCTCGCCGCCATCATCACGCCGGGCCTCGGTCGCGCCGGCGTCCAGGTGGAGCGTGACCCCGTACGTCCGAAGCGCCTCGGCCACCTGCTCACCGGCGAACTTCTCGACGCCCGGCAGGAGCCGGGTGCGGGAGATCAGGGTCACCTGCGACCCGAGGGCGCTGAAGGCGGTCGCCATCTCGGCGCCGACCACCCCGCCGCCGATGATCGCCAGGCGATCGGGAACGGACTGGGCGCCGGCGGCCTCGCGGTTGGTCCAGGGCCCGACTTCCTCCAGTCCCGGGATCGGCGGGATGAGGGAGGAGCTGCCGGTGGAGACGACCACGGCGTGGCGTGCCTCAAGGTTGGTGGTCGTGCCGTCGTCGGCGGTGACCGTGACCGAGCGGGTGCCGGTGATGCGCCCGTGCCCGCGGACCAGGGTGATCCCGGCGCCGGTCAGCCACTCGACCTGGCCGGTGTCCTTCCAGTTGGATGTGAACTCGTCACGCCGGGCGAACACGGCGGCGGGGTCGAGCGTGCCCGTGACCGCCTGACCGGCGGCCGGGAGCGCACGCGCGGCGCGCAATGCCGCCGCGTCCCGAAGCAGCGCCTTCGTCGGCATGCACGCCCAGTAGGAGCACTCGCCGCCGACGAGCTCGCGCTCGACGATCGCGGCGGTCAGGCCGCCCTGCACGACGCGGTCGGCGACGTTCTCGCCGGTCGGGCCGGCGCCGATGATGATGACGTCGACGGTGAGGTCTTGGCTGGTGCTCGTCATGTCAGTTGACCTTACCTGCGCGCTGGCGCAGTCGGAGGGCAGAGATCAGGAAGAAGATGCCACCCAACGTCGCGTAGCCCGCGAGACCGGTGAGTGACGCCTTCGGGCCGGCGGCCATCAGGACGAATCCGGTTCCGGCGAAGGTCGAGATCCCGCCGCTGAGGATCATCGCCCACTGACCACCGAGTCGGTAGCGGCGCACCGCGACGAACAGCTGGACCAGGCCGGCGGTGATCGCCCAGGCGCCCCACACCCGCAGGATGTCCGGGATCCCGGAGGTGGCCGCGACGGCGACGCCGACAGCGGTGAGCAGGCTGAGCGCCATGTTGACGTACAGCAGGACGCGCGGGCCCTTGGCGCCCGAGGTGCGGTGGTCGACCACGGCGGCCACCACGTCGAACAGCGGGTAGATGACCAGCAGCGCGATGCTTGCGGCGTTGAGCGTGGTCGCGGTGAGTGCGACCAGGACGGCCCAGACGATCGCGAACCCGAAGCGGAAGAAGTAGAGCTTCGGCAGTGCGCGGGACGGTGCGATCAGTGTGCCGGAATGGCCGGTCTCGACGGAGGTGGACATCGGATCCCTTTCTCGGAATCAAGTTGGGAGACAGAACGATCGTTCTACCTGGATCGAGAGTCTGCACCAGCCAGTCGACAAATGCAAGACCGATCGTTCTGTCTGCTACCGTCGATCCCGCGAGACCTAGACCGTGAGAACGAGAGGGATGGCGGATGTCTGAGGCCCGGGATCGACTGCTCAGCACAGCGAGTCGGCTCTTCTACACCGAGGGTCTGCACTCGGTCGGAGTGGATCGCGTGATCGCCGAGGCGCAGGTCACGCGGGCGACGCTCTATCGGCACTTCCGGAGCAAGGACGAGCTCGTCGTGGCGTACCTGACGCAGGCCGACGAGGCGATGCGGGCGCGCGTGGACGCCGCCCGGGCGGAGGTCGAGGACCCCGACGACCTCATCCGGGCCGTCGGCCGGTCGATCGCCGCGGATATCCAGAGCGTGGGGTTCCGAGGTTGCGCGTTCCTCAACGCCGCGGCCGAATATCCAGACCCGGCGCACATGGTCCATCAGGCCGTGCTGAAGCACCGGCAATGGTTCCTGGCCACGATGACCGATCTCTTCGCGGCGACAGGGAAGCCTGATTCGGAGTTCGCCGGCCGCCACTTCGTCATGTTGCGAGACGGTGCGATGGCGGCCGGCTGTCTGACCGATCCGGCCCCGGTCGGTGAGACGTTCCTACGAGGGCTCGAGGGACTTCTCACCTACCGGAGCGGCCTGGGGTCAGCGCTCAGCTGACGCCGTTGTCGGCGAGGAACTCCTTGGCGACCGTGGCCGGGTCGGCCTTGTCGACCTGGACCTTGGCGAGAGCCTCGGTGAGGTTGGCGGTGGTCAGCGCCTCGGAGACCGCGTTGAGCGCGGTCTCGGCGTCGCTGCTGAGCGCCTCGGAGCGGATCAGCGGGACGACGTTCTGGGAGAGGAAGAGGTTCTCCGGGTCCTCCAGGACCACCCAGCCGTTGGTGGGGATCGAAGAGTCTGTGGAGAAGACGTTGGCGACGTCGATGTCGCCCTTCGCCAGCGCGCCGGTCGTCAGCGGGCCGCCGGCGTCGAGCGGCTTGAACTCCTTGAACGTGACCCCGTAGACCTCGTCGAGGCCGACCAGGCCCTGGTGGCGCTCCTTGAACTCCGGGGAGCCGCCGAGCGTGAGGTCCTTCGCGACCGGAGCCAGGTCCTCGATGCTCGTCAGGGAGTACTTCGCGGCCGTCTCCTTGGAGACGGTGAGGGTGTCCTTGTCCTCGGCCTCCGACTGCGGGAGGGTCTCGCTGCCCTCCGGCAGGACCTCCTGGAGCGCCTCGTAGACGTCCTCGGGGGCCGACACGTTCTCCGGGACACCGTCGGGCTTCAGGTAGGCCAGCAGGGCGCCGTTGTACTCCGGCAGCAGGTCGATGTCGCCGCTCTTGAAGGCCTCCATGTAGACCTCGCGGGACCCGATGTTGGGCTTGGTCTCGACCTTGACGCCCTCCGCCTCGAGAGCCTGGGCGTACATCTCCATGAGCAGCTCGCTCTCGGGGAAGTTGGCCGAGCCGACGACGATCGTGCCGCCGCCGGAGTCGGAGTCCGATCCGGAGTCGAGCGGGTCACCGCCGCAGGCGGTCAGGGTGCCTGCCACGGCGAGGGTGGCGAACAGGTACGCGGTGGTGCGGATTCGGCGGGACATTGAGATACCTCTCGGATTGCTGGGTTGATCAGCCGGCGGGTTCGGGTTGGGGCTCGGGGCGGACGGTGGACGGACGGTTGCCGGCCCCGCGGCCGTCGACTCCGGGCGAGACGAGGAGCCGCTGCGCGCCCGCGAGCGCCAGGTCGATCGCGACGGCGAGCACCGCGATCACGATCGCGCCGGCGACCACCTGGTCGTACTGGAGCGTCGCCAGGCCGTCGAAGAGATAGCGGCCGAGGCCGCCGAGACCGACGTACGCAGCGATGGTCGCGGTCGAGACCACCTGGAGCGACGCGTTGCGCAGGCCGCCGATGATGATCGGCAGCGCGATCGGGACCTCGACGCGCCAGGCGATCTGGGCCTCGGTCATGCCGACACCTCGCGCCGCGTCGACGGTCGCGTCGGCGACGGACTGGATGCCGGCGTACGTCGTGGCGAGGATGGGTGGGATGGCGAGCACGACCAGAGCGATCGTGACCGGGACCAGGCCGATCCCGACCAGGCCGAGCGCGAGCATGAGCACGCCGAGGGTCGGCAGCGCGCGGCCGGCGTTGCCGAGGTTGATGGCGATCAGCGCGCCGCGGCCGGTGTGGCCGATCAGCAGACCGATCGGGAACGCGATCACGGCCGCGATCGCCAGGGCGAGGACGGTGTAGCCGAGGTGCTCGAGGATGCGCTGCGGGAACCCGTCTGGGCTGGTCAGCGACCAGTTGGCGGCGTCGAGCAGGTAGTCGAGGCTCATCGCGCACCCGCTCGGGCCCACGGGGTGAGCCCGCGCTGGATGGCGACGATGAGGACGTCGGCGATGACCGCGAGGGTGACCGAGAGGACCAGCCCGATGATGATCGGCGGCAGGTAGAAGCCGAGCTGGAACCCGCGCGTGAAGAGCTGCCCGAGGCCGCCGATGCCGATCAGGGCCGCGATGCTGACCATGCTCACGTTGGCCACCGTCGCCACTCGCAGACCGGTCAGGATCACCGGCATCGCCAGCGGCAGCTGGACAGTGAACCAGCGGCGTACGGGCCGATAGCCCATCGCGGTCGCGGCCTGCAGGACGGTGGTGTCGACCGCGTCGAGACCGTCGGCGGTCGTGCGGACGAGCAGGGCGAGCGAGTAGAGGGTGAGCGCGATGACCACGTTGATCGGGTCGAGGACGCTGGTGCCGAGGAGGCCCGGGAGCAGCAGGAGCAGGGCCAGCGACGGGACGGTGTAGATCACGCTGCCGGCGGTGAGCGCGATGTGGCGCGCCGGGACGTAGCGATGGACCAGGGCGCCCAGCGGGAGGGCGAGGACGAAGGCGATCGCCACCGGAATCAGAGCGAGCCAGATGTGCTGGACGAGCGCGGTGAGTACGTCGTCCGCGTTGGTCTCGAGGTAGCGCCAGATCTCGCTCATCCAGCGTCCTCCGAGGTGGCCAGTGCCGCCAGGCGCTCCCGCTGCTGCGAACGTACGCTGCCAGCCAGGTCCTCGAGCAGAACCAGCCCGTCGGCGCGACCCTCGGCGTCGACCCGGATCGCGGCGCCGGCGGGCGAGAGGATGACCAGGTCGGTGACCGTACGCAGGTTGGCGCCGTCGCTGAAGGTGCCCTCGGTCGGGAGGAGCCCGTCGGTACCGCGCCAGCCCAGCGGTCGCCCGTCGTGGTCGACCTCGAGGGTGAGCCCGTCGACGCCGTGGTCGATGGGTTTGAGTGCGACCGAGCTCCCGTCGGCGAAGCCGAGGCCCCGGAAGCCGCGGTCGCGACCGACGAGCGAGGCGACGAAGTCGTCGGCCGGAGCGGCGAGAAGGTCGGCGGGCGGGGTGAACTGGGCCAAGCGGGCGCGTTGGTCGAAGACGGCGACCTTGTCGCCGAGGCGGATCGCCTCGTCGATGTCGTGGGTGACCAGGACGATGGTCTTGCCGAGCTCGCCCTGGAGCCGGAGCAGCTCCTGCTGGAGGTCGTCGCGTACGACCGGGTCGACGGCCGAGAACGGCTCGTCCATGAGCAGCACCGGCGGGTCGGCCGCGAGCGCCCGGGCGACCCCGACGCGCTGCTGCTGGCCGCCCGAGAGCTGGGCCGGGTAGCGCTCGCCGAGGTTGGCGGCGAGCCCGACGCGCTCGAGCAGGTCGAGGGCGTTCGTGCGGGCCTCCCGGCGGGAGATGCCCTGCAGGATCGGGACGGTCGCGACGTTGTCGAGCACCGTACGGTGCGGGAAGAGCCCGGCGCCCTGGATCACGTAGCCGATCTCGCGCCGCAGCTGTGCCTCCGGGCGGCTGGTGACATCGTCACCGTCGATCAGGATCCGGCCGGAGGTCGGCTCGATCATCCGGTTGATCATCCGCAGCGCGGTCGTCTTGCCGCATCCCGACGGCCCGACGAACACGGTGATCTGGCCGGTGTCGACCTTCAGGGATAGGTCTTCCACGGCAACTGTGCCGTCCGGATAGCGCTTGGTCACGCCCTCGAACTCGATCACAGCCACCGCTCCTGTCTTTTGTTCTTCACCTGCGGACGCCGTTGCACAAGATCCTCAGCCTGCCAGATCCGGGGAAGGAACCGAAGATGTTAAACGGACAGGGACGTCGGGTTAGCCGTCCGAGCCTCGTTCCTCGATGCTTGAAATCTGCCACATCCCGGGACTCGACGCCCGAGATGTCGACTCGGCGCGGCGCAGGTCGTTCAGTCCTCCAGCGGGCGCAGCTCGTCGGCGTAGGAGACCGAGACGCGGCGCATCACGCCGTCGTCGCTGATCGCGTACTGCCCCATCCGCCACAGTGGCGGCGAGTAGGCGTGGATCGAGACCGCGCCGTCGACCGCACCGCTCATCCGGTGGATGTGGTCGGGCCCGAAGCCGAAGCTGCGACCCGCGCCGACCTCCCGTTGCACGGGGTCGCCGCCGAACCTCGGCTGCTGCTCGAAGACCGATCCATGGGTCACCGCGACCGCGCCCGAGGAGATGTCGTGGTCGTGCCAGCCGGTGTCGTCGACGGTGTTCCAGCACAGCAGCCAGACGTCGATGTCCTTGTCCCGGTAGAGCGAGGCGTAATGGCGACCGCCGGTGTCGTGGCGCACCAGGTGCTCCCATCTCTCGGGGTGCGCGGCGAGCTCGTCGACCCAGGCGCGCAGCTCGCCGGGAGTGAGCGTACGTCCCGGCAGGTCGGGCAGTTCCGCGGCGCCCAGAACGGTGTCGACGGTCGGTTCGGTGATGGTCATCGGGTTCCTCCGGTGAGCAGGTGGTGCGGGTTGGCGACGAGGATCGCCCGGCTGAGGGCCTCGCCCAAGCCGGGATCGGTCGGCTCGGCGTAGGGCCGGTCCGAGCCGTTCACCAGCGGGTCCACGCCGACCACGCGCGACATCGCGTCGATCGCCTGGGTGCGGTAGGACGAGGTCTCGTAGTAGACGTGCCGGTCGATCGCGCCGAGGCTCCCGCCGCGCTGGGCGAGGCGCTCGTGATGGAGCGGCGCGAGCCCGGCCAGTGCCACAAAGGCGATCCGCAGAGTCGGCAGCAGCGACCGCCCCGCGACGTGCCAGGAGTGCCATGCGGCACTCTGCTGGGCGACGTACGAGGTGAGGGCGGGCCACCAGTTGGGTTGGTCTGTCGCTGGGTCCGCCGCGGGGCCTGGGTGGACGAGGACGGGCAGGTCGACCTGCTGGGCCACGGCCAGGATGGGAGCCAGGGCCTCGAGCGCGATCGGGGTCGCCAGCGCAGTCGCCGGGACCTGGAGGCCGTGGACGCGGTCGTGCGCGAGGACCTTCTCGAGTCCGTCGAGGTCCGGTTCGACCAGCGCCGGTGCGGCCCACAGCCCGTAGTCGGCGGGCAGGTCGTCGGCGAAGCCGTGCCAGGCGTCGAGCAGCCCGTGTGCCTCGGCCGGGGCGAGCGACTCGATCCCCAACGGGCTGGAGAGCGACAGCAGGACGAGCCCGTCCTCCTGCCCTGCGCGGCGGGGGAGGTCATGATCTCCCGGATCGACGGAGTAGGGCGGCTCACCGTCGAGGTGGAGCACCCAGCCGTCGAGGTACGGAGGCTGCCGCCGGCGGCGCAGCTCCTCGACCAGTGCGGGCGGCCACAGGTGCTGGTGGACGTCGACCTGGCGCTTCATGCGCTAAGTCAATAGGTTTAGTCGTGATTAAGCAAGCCTACCCGCCGATGAGGCACCATGGCGGGATGACCGACACGAACACCCAGATCCTGCTCCGCGCTCGCCCGGTCGGTGAGCCGACCGCCGAGGACTTCTCGATCGTCACCTCCGAGGTGCCGGCGCCCGCGGAGGGCGAGGTGCTGCTGCGTACGAAATTCCTCTCGCTCGACCCCTACATGCGCGGGCGGATGAGCGATACGCCGTCGTACGCCGCTCCGACCGCCCTGGGCGACGTGCTGCCCGGCGCCACGGTCGCCGAGGTGGTGGAGTCGCGCGATCCGTCGCGGCAGGTGGGCGACGTGGTGCTGGCGTACGGAGGCTGGCAGGCGTTCTCCGTCGCGCCGGCCAACCACACCCGCCGCCTCGATCCGTCCGTCGCACCGGTCTCCACCGCGCTGGGCGTGCTGGGGATGCCAGGGTTCACGGCGTATGCGGGGCTGACCCAGATCGGGCAGCCGAAGCCCGGCGAGACCGTCGTCGTGGCGGCCGCGACCGGTCCTGTCGGCGCCACGGTCGGACAGATCGCGAAGATCCTCGGCTGCCGCGCCGTCGGCATCGCCGGCGGGCCGGAGAAGGTCGCGCATCTGACCGAGCTCGGCTTCGACGCGGCCCTCGACCACCGCGCACCCGACTTCAAGGAGCAGCTGAAGGCGGCGGTCCCCGACGGGATCGACGTCTACTTCGAGAACGTCGGCGGTCACGTGTGGAACGCGGTGCTGCCGCGGCTCAACAAGTTCGCCCGGGTGCCGGTCTGCGGGATCGTCGCCCACTACAACGACACCGCCGCGCCCGAGGGGCCCGACCGGGCGCCCGGGCTGATGCGGCACGTGCTCAACAAGTCCCTGCTGATCAGGGGTTTCATCCAAGACGAGTTCGTCCGCGATCACCAGCGCGCTTTCCTCACCGAGGCGACCGGCTGGCTGGCCGAGGGCAAGCTGCGCTATCGCGAGGACGTCACCGAAGGCCTCGAGAACGCGCCCGCCGCGTTCAACCGGATGCTCCGGGGTCAGAACTTCGGCAAGACGGTGATCAAGGTCAGCTGACCCGGGTCATTCGACGGGCGCGGCCTCCACGATGGGATCGGGAAGGTTGTCGAAGGCCGGGTCCTCGGATTCGAAGAGGCTGCGCAGGTGCTCTTCGATCGCGGTCGCCTCGGGCATCGCCGTCTGGGGCTCGAACGTCGCGATGCAGCTGGCGATCACGGCGTCGTAGGTGACCTTGTCGTCCACCTCGAAGGTCTCTCCGTAGACCGCGATCGTCGCCAGCTTGCAGGGCTCCGCGAGCGTCGTCGCCGTCGCGTCATCGGTGGGCGTCGGGGTCGGGGTGGGCGTCGGGGTGGGAGTCGGCGTGGGGGTCGGCGTCGCCGTCCCGTCCCCGTCGCCCGACGTGTTGTCGTCCGGGTCGGTGCCCGTCTGGGTGTCGTCGGGCTCCGCAGGCTTGGTCGGCGTAGGGGACGGTGTCGGTGCAGGCGCCGGGGGCTTCGAGGCGGCCTTGGGAGCGGACTTGGTCTCCGATTTCGGTGCCGGCGCAACAGTGTTCGAGGTGCGCGGGAGGGCGGAGGCCGTGGGCCTCATCGAGGAGGTGGACCCACCGTCCACGCTCGGTGAGCCCGGGAACTCCCCGTTGCGGTACTGGCCGGCGATCTTCAGCACTGCCTCGACGTACGTGTCGCTCTGGTTGTAGCGGTAGACCGCGGGCTGGGCGCCGGAGTCGGTGCTGACGTCCTCGGTGCCGGCGCACAGGTAGGCCGCGGTGGCAACGGCAGCATCGTCGACGTCCTGCGGGTCGCGGCGGTTGTCGCCGTCACCATCGGTGCCCATGACCGTCCAGGTGGAGGGGATGAACTGCATCGGGCCGACAGCGTGGTCGTACTCCGTGTCGTGGTCGTAGAGGCCGTTGTCGGTGTCGCGGATCGCCGCGAAGTTGCCGGCGCCGTTGAGCTGCGGGCCGATGATCGCGGGGAGGGCGAGGCCGTTGGAATTGAGCTCGCTGCCGCCGAAGCGTCCGTGGTTGCTCTCGACCATGCCGATCGCGGCGACCAGCGCCCAGTCGATGCGGCAGGAGGCGTCGGCGTCGTTGAGCACGGTGGCCGAGCGCTGGTAGGCAGCCAGGGCGACCGCCGGGATCGACAGTTCCTCGGCGTTGGAGGCCAGCTTCACTGCGTCGGTCGGGGTCAGGTTCTTCACGCCACCCAGGCCGTTGGAGATGCCGAGGGGGTCCTGGAGAGCGCCCGGATCGGGAAGCTCAGGCTGCTGATGACCGGTATCGAGGCGCGCCTCGTTCGGGGCCAGGACCGCGAAGGCAGCGGTCAGCGCGACGGCGGCAACGGCCCGAGGCCCGATGCTGGTCAGCGCCGCTGTACTGATGCTTCTGGCCCAGAATTTTCGGGGTGCTTTGGTCATGCCGATCTCACCTCTTCCACGCGTGGGGTACGTGTCCGTCCCTTGAGCCTACCCAGGTATTCCCGATCGGCGCCCTGCAATTAGAAATCCACCCACCTTGGGGAAGAACGGCAACGGTCGGGCCACCTGACGTTGGGCTGGTGTTCCCCAGTACGCCGCCTGGCCTCACCTTCCGCCTGTCACCGTGGACGACATGACTGAACGGACTCGTCTGTGGATGGTTCCGCTGGTCGCGGCCGCGGGTTGGAGCGTCGGTTTCCTTCCGCAGCTCGTCCAGCCGCAGCCGCTCCTGCTCGCCCCGATGGTCGCCGAGCTGGTCTCGTTCACATTGCTCGCCGCCGCGCTCGGTGGGCTCGCCGCGGGGCTGCGCCCGGACCGCCGGCTGCTCAGTGCGGTGCTTGCCGGCGCCGGTGTCGTCGCCGCGGCCCTCCTCGGGCTGATGTTCGCTGCCGGGCCGGCCGCGACCAACTCGTCGATGCTGACCCATCTGATCGCCATCGCCGCGATCACGACGGTCGCCGGTGTCGCCGCCGGTCTCGCCGCGAGCCTCGGGCCGTGTGTGCTGCGGGCGCCGATGCTGGCCGCGCCGGCCGTCTGCGTACCTCTCTGGCTCGACGGGATGCTCCCCGGCGAGCTGCCGTCGTCGGTCATCGACGCGCTGCTGGCGGCTGCCCTGGTGACCGTGCTCGTGACGTCCGTACGCCGCGCCGTCGACGTCGTCGCCTGGGTGCCCGCCTGGATCCTGGGCTGGGCGATGCAGACGCTGCTGACGGTGCTGGTGGCCATCGGCGTACTCATCCAGGAGGGCCGTTCGGTCGACGCCGGGCTGCTCTCCTCACACCTGGTCTACTTCCACGAGCGCTGGAACGAACCCGCGGTGCACTACCCCGCCGGATGGGCGCTCGCCGGCGTCCTGGCACTGGCGTTGGTGGCGTGGAGGCTGCGTGACACCCTTCGGGTGTGAAACGCTCCCTCATCACCGGAGGCACCCGCGGGATCGGTGCCGCTGTCGCTCGTCGACTGGCCGCTGACGGCCACTCTCTCGTGCTCGGATATCTGTCCGACGAAGCTGCTGCTGTCGCGACGCGCGACGAGATCAGGGCGCTCGGGGTCTCCTGCGAGATCGTGGCCGCCGACATCACCACCGACGCCGGGATCGCCGCCCTCTTCGAGGCTGCCGGCCCGGTCACCGGCGTGGTCAACAACGCCGGCGCGACCTACCGCTACGCGCCCCTCGTCGACACTCCGACCGACGAGATCCGGAGGACGTACGACGTCAACCTGGTCGGCCCCACGCTGGTCGCCCGCGCGGCGGTGTCGGCGCTCGCCGAGGGTGGGGTGATCGTCAACATCTCCTCCGGCGCCGCCACGCTGGGATCACCGGGGGAGTACGTCCACTACGCCGCCGCGAAGGCCGGGATCGACGCGCTCACCAAGGGCCTCGGGCTCGAGGTCGCCTCGCTCGGCATCCGGGTCGTCGCGGTCGCCCCTGGGCTCACCGAGACCGACATGCACGCCAACACCGGCGACCCCGGCCGGATCGCCCGGATGGCACCCCAGATCCCGATCGGCCGTGCGGGCTCACCCGACGAGGTCGCCGAGGCAGTCGCCTGGCTGATGAGCGAGAAGGCCGGGTACGTCACCGCCACGACGCTGCGGGTGACCGGCGGGCGGTGATCTCCCCTGTTCGATGTCACAACCGGGCGACGTACCTCGTCTCGGTGGCATGAACATCATCTTGTGGATCGTGACGATCTTTCTGGCTGCCGGGTTCCTGGCCGGCGGACTGGCGATGCTGCTGCTGTCGAAGGAGAGGTTCCGCAACGCCTTCGAGGGGTGGCACTACGCCGACGACTTCCCCGGCGGTTTCCTCAAGGTCATCGGTGTGATGAAGGTGCTGGCCGCGGCCGGACTGATCCTTCCGGTCGTGACCGGGGTCGCCACCTGGCTGGTGCCGTACGCCGCTCTCGGGCTGGTGCTGCTCATGACCGGCGCGACGACCACCCGCATCATCCGCAAGGAGTGGGGCTCCGCCGCCGGTGACCTGGTCTTCTGGTCGCTGGCGGCCTTCGTGGCGTTCGGTCGGTTCGTGGTCGTGCCGTTCTAGGACCGCGGCGTACGCAGGCGAGGTAACGATTTCGGCGTCGTGTCGTGCCCCCACGCGGTTGTCCGATGGACAACAATCTCCTCATGAGGCCCCAGGTCGTCGCGCATCGCGGCGCCAGTCATGAGATCGCGGAGCACACCCTCGCTGCGTACGTCGCAGCCCTGGATGCGGGCGCGGACGCCTTGGAGTGCGACGTACGTCTGACCATGGACGGACATCTCGTCTGCGTCCACGACCGCCATCTGCGCCGCATCGGCGCGCGAGGGCTGGTCTCGGAGATGACCCTCGCCGAGCTGCAGGCGATCGACTTCGCAGCCTGGAAGAACGGGTTCTGGGAGGGGGAGGACGAGGCGCCGGACCGGGACATGCGCGGCGTGCTCACGCTGCACCGGCTGCTGCGGGTCGTACGGGACTACGGCCGGCACGTCGAGATGGCGATCGAGACCAAGCACCCGACGCGCTACGGCGGGCTGACCGAGGGGCGTCTGGTCGACGTGCTCAACGACTTCGGTTGGGCCGGTCCGGGCAGCCCGGTGCGGGTGATGAGCTTCTCGTTCACGGCGCTGCAGCGGGTGGAGCGGCTGGCGCCGGGCGTACCTCTGGTCCAGCTCGTCGACCGCGCCGCCAACTGGTCGCTCCTGCGGCACACGATCGGCCCGGACTGGTGGCTCGGGGCCAGCATCGAGATGCTCACCGCCCACCCGAAGCTCGGGCGGCGGCTGGCGTCGAAGGGCCGCAACCTCCACGTCTACACCGTCAACACCGAGGAGCAGCTCAAGCTCTGTCTCGACCTCGGGGTCAACGCGGTCATCACCGACCGGCCGGGGTTCATGCTGGAGCTGCTCGGCCGCTGAGGCGCACGTGTAACACGCTGTTCGTAGGTCTATCCGGTCGTTCTGATAGGGCGAGTAGTCCTACGAACGACGTGTTACATGGTGCGCGGGCCCGGCAGGTTAGGGTTTGGCCGTGGCCAAGAAGTCCCGAGTCAAGAACCGTCAGGCGGCTGCGGCCCCGACGGACGGTCCCAACCCGCGCGCGGCCTGCCCGTGCGGGTCCGGCAAGCGCTACAAGGCGTGTCACGGTGCCGCCGGCGGCGCGTTCGTGGGGCGCCCGTTCGAGGGCCTGCCCGGCGAGTGCGACCTGGTCGCGCTGCGTGAGCTCGTGCCCTCGGCGACGGTGTCGCTCACGGTGAAGGGCTTCGAGTCGACCCCCGTCACGCTGGGCACCCTGCTGCCCGGCGCCGCGCCGGCGATGTCGCGCGACTCGGGCGAGGTCTGGGCCGGGCTGCAGGTGCAGCACAACTACGGCGACGTGTCGCGTGACGTGGCCGCCGCGCTGCTCCAGGCGCTGGAGAGCCGCGCCGCCGGTGAGTCCGGCATCTTCGGTCTGACCACCGCGCCCGGTCCCGGGCCGCGGCTGCAGGACCTGGTGACCGACTCGACCCTGGACGTCACCGTCCACGAGGGCTTCGACTGGTGGCTCGCCGACGTCGAGGACAAGGGCGACTTCGAGCACGCGCTCGAGCACGCCAACGAGTCGGTGCTGCCGACGCTGCGACTGGCGTCGGTCGAGGCGGCGTACTGGACCTCGGTCGGCTCCAAGGAGCACCTGCGCTGGGTGATGCCCGAGCCCGAGGACGCCCTGCTGACCGCGCTCGCACGCCTGCACGTGACCGGCGAGGACGTGATCGTCCCCGACGCTCGTTTCGTCGGCATGTTCCGTGCCCACGGTCTGCTCGCCCCCGTCTGGGACCTGCCGGTCGGCACCGGCGCCGAGGCGCTCGAGGAGCCGGCGGTGGCGTTCAAGAAGCTGCTCGACGAGGCCCTCGCCGACGACTCCGAGATCACCCCCGAGGTGCGCTCGGCTCGCGCCGGGCTCGCCAACCGACAGGTCACCATCCGCTGACCCCGCTGGTCGAGCCGGATTCGTTCGTAACTCACGAATCCGGCTCGACCAGCAGTGGTTCGACCAGCGGCTACTGCTCGACCGGCAACCAGAGCTCGCACGAGGCGTACGTCTCGGTGAGCTCGAGGTAGCGCAGGACGGACGGCCCGGGGCGGAGCCGCCACGGGTTCGACGGGAACCAGTCGGTGGCGGTCGCCGCCCAGAGCCGCTGCAGCGTCTCCGGGTGCGGGCCGCTGGAGGTGAAGACCGCCCAGGAGCCGGCCGGCACGGTGATGCTGCCGAGCCCGTCCGGCACGGCGGCCGACGGCGTGACCGCGACCCCGTGCAGGTAGGTGATCATCGTCCCCTCCTGCGCATCGGGCGACGGGGAGTCGGTGACGGCGAGGATGCCGCGCGGGTCGGTGTCGTTGAGCTCCTTGAGCCGAACGTGCTCCTCGGGCGCGATCGAGGCGATGTGTGCCTGGATGTGCGGGTTCACGCCCTCGTAGATCAGCGGGACCTTGGTGGCGTGGCCGACCAGCCGGAGCTCGGCCATGTCGTTGATGGTGACGTCCATCTGGGTGCTCCCTTCGACGCTCAGGCGGAACCTGAGCGTGGGTTGTGTGCGTAGCGGACCACCGGATCGGCGTACGTCGGCGGGTGCCGAACCGTGCACGGCACGGAACGCGCGCCCGAACGCCTCGGTCGAGCCGTAGCCGTAGCGCACCGCGACCTCCAGGAGGTCAGGGGCGCCGGCCACCAGGTCGGCAGCTGCCAGGGTCATCCGGCGGCGGCGTACGTATTCGGACAGGGGCATCCCGGCCAGCGCCGAGAACATCCGGCGCAGGTGGTATTCGGTGGTGCCGTGGTCGCGGGCGACCCGGGCCACGTCCACCTCGCCGGTGAGCCCGTTGCCGAGCTCTGCCTCGACCAGGTCGACCAGGGTGTTGAGCGTGCCGATCATGTGGTCCTCCTTTCGCCATCAAGCCTCGCCTGGGAGCAACCCCTGGCGCCCGACTTTCCTGGCCCGGTTCAGTCGGACCGCGAACGCAGCCGGAACGCCTGCAGGCGGGAGTAGCCCTTCACGCTCGTACGCCGCATCTTCTCGACCTGGAAGCCGTCGACATCCTCGAGTGCGGCGGCGGCGTTCTCGTCGATGACCACCGACGAGGGCCGGGCGACGGTCGTGAGGCGGGCGGCGATGTTGACCGTCGGGCCGAAGACGTCGCCGAGCCGGAGCACCACGTCGCCGTAGGATATCCCGGCTCTGACGTGCGGAAACGCGCTGTCGCGATCTTCTCCGAGGGCGGCCAGGTCCAGGGCGGTCCGGGCCGCGGCGGCGACGTCCTCGAAGGTGAAGAACACCCCGTCGCCGAGATACTTGATCACCCGTCCGCCGTGCTCGACGACGATGTCGGAGCAGGTGTCCTCGAACTCCTCGACCCAGTCGACCAGCTCCTTGTCGCTGAGCCGTTTGGAGCGGGAGGTGTAGCCGACGATGTCGAGGAAGCCGACCGCCAGCGGCACCGCGGAGGCGTCCGCGACGGTGAGCATCCGCCGCGCCGCGCTGACCAGATGGCGGCGCCAGACATAGTCCTGCAGCGACTCGACCAGCGGCAGCACCTGCCCCGTCAGGGCGACCAGGTCCTCGACCTCGTCGCCACCCCGCTCCCGGGCGACCTCGGCCAGCAGCGACGTCTGCCACTCGGCCAGGCGCGCGTAGGACCGTCCCCAGGTCCGCACGAGCGCCGCCTGGCGGTCCTCGCTGAGCACCCCGAGGCGTACGAGCTCCTGCGTCATCCGCAACGCCTCGACATCTGCGTCGGTGAAGGCGATCTCGTCCTCGCCCGCATGCGGGAAGCCGAGGTGGTGCCAGAGGTCCTCGGTGACCTCCATGGGTACGCCGGCAGCGTCCGCCACCTCGGCGCGGGTCAGCGTGGGCGTCTGGCCGAGGACGAAGGACTCGACCACGGCGAGCGCCTCGGCCAGCTCGATGTCTGCCTCACGGCTACGGCCTTGGCCGAGGCCCTCGTCAGCCTGCTCCTCGAGCGTCAGGAGTCGAACCTCTCCTTGGCGACCTTCTCCAGCGCCCGTGCGAACGTCGGCATCTCGACGGACAGCTGCTGCAGCTTGTCGGCGCTGAGGTGGATCAGGTCGAGCGGGGTGAGGGCGACGATGGAGGCCGTGCGCAGCGATCCCCGCATGATCGCCGCCTCGCCGATGATGTCACCGGGACCGCACTGGGCGATCTCCTCCTTGTCCCGGCGGACCGAGACGGTGCCGTCGAGGATGATGTAGGCCTTGTCCGGCGGGGTGTCCTCCCAGATCGGCGACCAGCCCTCGGGCAGGTGCACGCGGGTGCCGGTGGCGCTGATGTGCGCGATCTCCTTGGGCGTGAACATGGAGAAGAACGACTCGGTCACGAGGGTTTCCTTCGGGGTCGGCTGTGGGGTGCTGCCGCGATGTGACGGCAGTTACAGAGATCAACGATGTTCGTCTACAGGGGTTACCCGCGGGTGTAGTTGCCTATGCGGGCAGCGGGTCGCGGGCGATCGGACAGCTCATGCATCGGGGGCCGCCGCGGCCGGAGCCCAGCTCGGAGCCGGCGATCGCGATGACCTCGATACCGGCAGCCTCCAGGGCTCCATTGGTCTGGGTGTTGCGCTCGTACGCCACGACCACGCCCGGCGCCAGGGCCAGGGTGTTGTTGCCGTCGTCCCACTGCTCGCGCTCGGCGGCGACCGGGTCGAGCCCGGTGTCGATGTGGTGGAGCTTGTCGATCCCCATCGCCTCGGCCGCGACCTCGAGGAACGGGCGCGGGGCCGCGATGTTCAGCTGGCCGTCGCCGCCCGCGGGGGTCACGGCGTACGCCACCAGCGAGTCGACCGCGTTCGGGTAGATCACCATCTTGTCGGTGTTCACCAGCGTCGCGATGGTGTCCAGGTGCATCGTCGCGCGCTCCTGCGCGATCGGCACCGCGAGCACGGTGTGGGCGAGCTCCTCGGCGAAGACCTGGCGGGCGAGCCGCTCGGCACCGGCGGGGGTGGTGCGCTCGCCGACCCCGACCGCGACGACACCCGGCGCCAGGAGGAGTACGTCCCCACCCTCGACGTGCTCCAGGTGGGCGCCGTGCAGCCGCGGGCTGGCTTCGAAGCGCGGGTGGAACTGGTAGATCAGCTCGGTGAGCGCGGTCTCGCGCTTGCGAGCCGGCATCGCCAGCGAGGTGACCGTGGCCCGGTCGCGGATCCACACCGACGAGTCACGGGTGAAGAGCAGGTTGGGGAGCGGGTCGATCAGGAAATCGTCGTGGGCGAGGAGGCTGGTGACCAGGCCGTGGCCGCCGCGTACCTCGTCGTTGCGGACGCCGGCGGTCAGGTGGTCGGTCAGCTCGGCCGGTCCGGCGTCAGCGAGGGCACCGCTCAGGTAGTCGCGCAGGGTGTCGCCGAGGGTGAGCGAGCCCAGCACGTTCTCGAGCGCCAGCTTCCGCGCCTCGGGCACCTCGAGGGTCTCGGTGAGCAGGTCGGTCAGGTAGAGCACCTCGACGTCGCGATCCCGCAGCGCGGCCGCGAAGGCGTCGTGCTCGTCCTGCGCCCGCTTGACCCACGGGATGCCGTCGAAGAGCAGTTTGTCGTTGTTGCGCGGCGTCAGCCGGGTGAGCTCCCGGCCGGGCCTGTGGAGCATTACCGTACGCAGTCGTCCGACCTCGCTGTCGGCGCCAAGTCTCACCATGGCGCAGAGCCTAGATGAAGCCGCTCAGGCGAACACCTCGACCAACGTCAGGATGCCCAGGACGAGGCAGACGACGGCGCCGACGTAGTGCAGGACGTGCAGCTTGATGAACCGGAGCAGCGTACGTCCCAGCAGCACCGCGAGCCCCGACACCGCCAGCAACGCGGCCCAGGAGCCGATGAAGACCGAGACCGGGTCGTGGTAGCGAGCCACCAGCGAGACGCTCAGCAGCTGGGAGAGGTCTCCCCACTCGGCCGCGAAGAGGACCATGAAGCTGGCCAGGACCTGGCGGAAGCCGCGTACGTCCTTGGCCTTCTCGGCGAACTCGCTGCCGTCGTCCTCGGAGGCGGTGCCGTGGTGACGGCGCCCCTCGATGAACAGGAACACCGCGCCGCCGAGGAAGAGCAGGGCGGCGACGATGTGGATCAGGTCGGTCGGGAGGAGCGTCGCCACCCCGCCGATAGCCACCGCGATGAGCGTCTGGACCGCGAACGCCGCGCCGACACCGAGCCACACGAAGATCGGCCGGTACTTCGTCGACAGCACCAGCGTCGCCAGGAATGTCTTGTCCGGGAGCTCGACGACGAAGATCGCGGCGAAGGCCAGCGCGACCACGGTGATGTCCATCAGGGTTTCCGTTCCAGTTCTTTACGTCCGGCTCATATCGTCGCACCGACCACCCTGCCGAGACGTCACGGTGGTGCCTAGTCGGCCGACGGGCGTGACGTCTCGGCCGACGGGGCTGACGTCTCGGCTGTAGCTGCCTTGGCATCGGCGAGTACGTCGATCGCCGGGCGATCGAGCGCGGCGGCGGCGCGCGCGACGTCGTCCCACTCGGGCTGCAGGTTGACGACCTCGCCGTCGAGACGAGCGGCCTTGACCGCGATCGGGTGTCCCCCGACGCTCACGGTCAGCATCTCGCGAGGCAGGGCGTGCTTGACGACCTCGTGCTCGCGTACGCCGATCGTCGAGGTCTCCCTGAAGAACACCCGCCGGACCGCCTCGGCTGCATCGGGACGGGTGAGGGCGTGGAGCGTGTAGGCCGGTCGGCCCTTCTTCATCAGGATCGGCGTGACCCAGGCGTCGTTGGCGCCGGCCGCCAGAAGCGCGTCGAGGGCGCCCGGGATGAGTCGGGGCTCGAGATCGTCGATGTTCGCCTCGATGACGAGCTCGGTCGGCGCAGTTTCCCGCCATGGCGGGAAACTGCCTGCTCCGGCCGCGGGATCCGCCCGCATTTCCCCGCCATGGCGGGATTCTGCCCCCGGCCGCACCGCAGAATCACCGATCAGCAGGCGCAGGGTGTTCGACCAGCCCTCCGGGTCCCGGCTGCCCGCGCCGACGCCGATCGCTCGGGCCGTCATCGCTGGCTGGTCGCCCCAGGAGGTGGCGAGAGCGGCGAGGAGGGCGGCGCCCGTCGGCGTGCACAGCTCCATCTCGGGATGGCCCGGAGGCCCCGCGAAGGAAGGTACGCCGGTGAGCAGCCGCGCCACGGCAGGCGGCGGCACCGGGAGGCTGCCGTGGGCGGACCGGATCGAGCCCGACCCGACCGCGACGGGCGAGACCACGACCTCGTCGGCGCCCAGATGCACGAAGCCGGCGCAGACCCCGACCACGTCGGCGATCGCGTCCAGCGCCCCGACCTCGTGGAAGTGGACCTCCTCGGGAGAGATCCCGTGGACGGCCCCCTCGGCCTCGGCCAGCCGCTCGAAGACCCGCAACGCCAGGTCACGCACGCCGTCGAGAGCGGCGCCGGTCAGCAGCGCACGGACATCGGTCCAGGTGCGGTGATGGACCGAGTCGGCGATCTCGACGTGACACCGGGTCGCGGCCAGCGCGCCACGGGTCACGGGCGACGCAGCGAGATCCACCGGCTCGGGGGCGACCGCATCCACGGCCGAGGCGATCACCGAGAGTGGCACGCCGGCGCCGAGGAGCGCGCCGAGCAGCATGTCCCCCGAGGCTCCGGAGGACGCGTCGACCCAGACGACGCTCACCGAGCCCGCCGCGCGATCCGGGCTGCCGCGACCCCGGCGCCGTAGCCGTTGTCGATGTTGACCACGGTCACGCCGGGAGCACACGAGTTGAGCATCGCCAGCAGCGCGGCCAGCCCGCCGAAGGAGGCGCCGTAGCCGACGGACGTCGGCACCCCGATCATCGGCACGCCCACCAGCCCGCCGACCACGGAGGGCAAGGCACCTTCCATCCCCGCGACGACGATCAGGCAGTCGGCGTCGTCGAGCCGGTCGCGTACGGCCATCAGGCGGTGGATCCCGGCGACACCGACGTCGGTGATCCGCTCGACCCCGGCCCCATGGACCCGACAGGCGAGCGCGGCCTCGGCCGCGACCGGTCCGTCGGACGTCCCGGCGGCGACGACGCACACCCGGCCGTGCGGGGTCGGCAGCGGCCCGAGCGTGACCGCGCGGGCCTCGGCATCGTGGACCGCCGTCGGCAGCTCGGCCGCGACCCGGGCGGCCGCCTCGGCGGAGACCCGGGTGGCCAGGACGGCGCGCGAGGGATGCGCCTCGTGCAGTCGGCGAAGGATCGCGACGACCTGGTCGGGGGTCTTGCCGTCGGCGTACACGACCTCGGGGTCACCGGTGCGGCGCTCCCGGTCGAGGTCGACGCGGGCGAACCCGAGGTCGGCGGTCGGCTCGTCGTCCGGCATCGCTCAGAACCGCGCCGGGTCGGCGGGGTAGACCCCCAGCAGCTTCACGTCGGTGGTGAAGAAGGCCAGCTCCTCCAGGGCCCGCTTCAGCCCCGGCTGGTCCGGGTGACCGTCGACCTCGGCGAGGAACTGGGTGGCGGTGAACTTCCCATCCACCATGTAGGACTCCAGCTTGGTCATGTTGACGCCGTTGGTCGCGAAGCCGCCGAGCGCCTTGTAGAGGGCGGCCGGGAGGTTGCGTACGTTGAAGATGAACGAGGTCACCACCGGACCCGCGTCGGCGGGAGCCTGGATGAAGTCGGGCGAGAGCACCACGAAGCGGGTGGTGTTGTGGTCGGCGTCCTCGATGTCGGTGGCGAGCACGTCCAGCCCGTAGATCGAGGCGGCCAGCGGCGGAGAGATCGCGGCCATCGTCGGGTCACCGGCCTCGATCACCTCACGCGCGGCACCGGCGGTGTCACCGGAGACGACCGGCGTGAAGCCGTGCTGCCGGATGATGTTGCGGCACTGGCCCAGGGCGTGGACGTGGGAGTGGACCGTACGGATGTCGTCCAGGTGGGCGCCCGGAAGGCCGAGCAGGTGGAACCGGATCCGCAGGTAGTGCTCGGCGATGATGTGCAGGTTGGACTCGGGGAGGAAGTGGTGGATGTCGGCCACCCGCCCGGCCAGGGAGTTGTCGATCGGGATCATCGCCAGCGACGCCTCACCCGCCTCGACGGTCGCAAAGACGTCCTCGAACGAGGCGCACGGCACCGACTCCAGCTCGGGGTAGTGCCGCTGGCACACCATGTGTGAGTTGGACCCTGGTTCGCCCTGATAGGCGATGCGATGTGGCTCGGACACAGCGACAGTCTAGATTCGCCCGATGTGCTCGCTCTTGCAATTCTCAGTCTGCTGACAGCAATCGCCGCCCTGGCCCTCGCCGGAGCGTCCTGGCAGAAGACGAAGGACGTACGTCGCCCCGACCCTGCCGACGTCGAGTCGCTCCCGACCGACGTCGCCGGTCTGCGCGCCGAGGTCGCGGCCCTGCGCGCCGAGTCGGCGATGAACCTGCGCCACCTCGCGGTCGTGCGCTTCGACGCCTTCGGAGACGCCGGCGGCCACCTGAGCTGGTGCCTTGCGCTGCTCGACGACAACGGCGACGGGGTCCTGCTCACCTCGATCCACGGCCGCACCGAGGCGAGGTCGTACGCGAAGAGCATCAGTGGCTGGAAGTCGTCCCAGCTGATGTCGCCCGAGGAGACCGAGGCCGTCCAGCAGGCCAAACCCAAGAGCTGATCCGGGCTGATCCGGGCTGATCCGGGCTGATCCGGGCCCGAAAACGACACCGGCACGCTCGGGCGTGGCGGGGGAACCGTTCCGAGCGTGCCGGTTTTCAAACCCGGGCTGCGGGTGGGACGGCCCGGGAGTCGACCACTGGTCGCGGGGGATTTCCGACCAGTGTGTGGGTCTTGCCACGTCATCGGCCGGAGTCAGGCTTGAGCCCGGTCGAAGACGACGACTCGGCTCACGCCGAGTCGTGTCAGACACCTTATGAACATTTACTTGTCAACAAGACATCTGTGTCGGCGAGTCGGCTCGGTTTTGCCACGAGAATCGAGGCCAAACGTGCTGAAAACACGCAGAAAGAGGGACTTTAGGCCCGGATTGCCGGGACGTTCGGCCCCGCCGCGTGTCGTTTGGATTCGGGACCGAATCGGGACTGGCTGTCAGCGTGGCACGCGGACGAGCAGGCGCCCGGGGAGGCACTGCATGCGGAGCTCGCGACCCTCGGAGATCGTGTCGCCGTCGAGCTGCCGCGGCTGGTCGTGGTTGGTCCGGATCACGACGCTGGCACCGGTCATCCGGTTGACCAGATTGTCGGTGCGCGGGCGCTTGCTCAGCACCCGGACCGCGAGCGGGAGCCAGGACCAGAATCGCTGCGGGTAGAGCAGCACCACGTCGATGAGGCCGTCGTCGAGCGCGGCCGCCGGCAGCAGCGGCATGTTGGCCTGGAGGTAGCCGACGTTGCCGACCACGACCGTGCGCGCCCGGTGCCTGGTGAATTCGCCGTCGTCGACGGAGATCTCCAGCCGCATCGCCGGGAACATCAGGCTCTTGAAGGCGGAGAGGACGTACGCCATCCAGCCGATCCGCTTCTTGATGTCCTCGTTGACGCCGCTCATGATCGCGGCGTCGAAGCCCATCCCGGCCATGACCAGGAAGTTGGTGTCCTCGAGGTTGTCGCCCGAGACCTCGACCAGGTCGATCGCCTGGTCCTGTCCGGTGAGCGCGACGTCGATCGCGGCGCGGATGTAGAGCGGGATCGACAGGTTCCGGGCCAGCAGGTTGCCGGTGCCTCCGGGGACGATCCCCACCGCGATGCCGGTGCCGGCCAGGGCGGAGCAGACCTCGCGCACGGTGCCGTCGCCGCCACAGACGAGGACCAGGTCGGCGCCCTCCTCCTGGGCCGCCAGCGCCATCCCCTTGCCCGGGTCGTCGACCGTGGTCAGGTGCCAGGTCGGCGTCTTCCAGCCGGATTCCTTGGCCATCGTGTTGACCATCGTCTTGAAATGCTCGACCGACTCGACCTTGATCGGGTTCAGGACGACCGCGATCTTCCGGTTGCCGCGCACCGAGTCGACCAGCGGCCGCCGCCCCAGCGCGTGCGAGGTGGGCAGCGGCGTGTAGAGCGCCATGCCGAGGAAGACGGCGCCGGCGGCGAAGAGGAGCCCACCGAGCACGTCGGAGGGGTAGTGGCGTCCGAGGAAGACCCGGTCGGCGGCGACGAGCACGACCAGCAGGATGAGGCCGGTGTAGGCCAGGCGGCGGATGCCGCGGCGGCGTACGAACATCGTCACGACCACCGCGATCACGCCCGCCAGCACCGCGATCCCGGTCGTATGGCCGGACGGGTACGAAGGTGACTCGTGGAACCACGACGCCAGCTGCCACGCGGGCCGGTCGCGGTCGACGAGCAGCACCACCGCGCGGCGTAGGACCAGCGTGACCACGACGACGCCGAACACGTAGACCGCGGCGCGCGGGTATTTGCGGAACAGCCCCGCGGCGACCAGGAGCGCGACCCCGACCGCCAAGTACCAGTCCGTTCCCACCTCGACGATGTGCCAGAAGTCGAGCATCCAGCCGTTCTCCGCGGTCACCGCCGTCGCGTCCCGGCCGAGCTCGTCGATCGCCGAGACGGGCGGCCACCCGTTGATCCCCGCGATCCCGATCAGGACGCACAGAGCGAACAGCGAAGCCGCCCAGAGCAGCAGGGCACGGCGCGAAAGGTCAAGCACGGTGAGTCAGTATGCGCGATACGTCTTCCACACAGTGAATGAACGGGCTGGACAAAAGCCGAGGCAGCGGCTGGAGGAAAGCGCTATCGTGCGCTTTCCGCGCATGATTCGGGTCGGCGCCGGCACCCCTCGGTCCCTCGTCGTTGTGAGGTCTCTCATGCGCTCTCGCGCCTCCTCGTACGCCCTCATCGGGCTCCTCTCCGTCCCCGCCGTCGCCCTCGGCGTCGGCGGCCTCCTCGCCGGCTCCGCCGCCGCGGCAGAAGGTGAGTGCGGCGGCAAGCCCGTCACCGTCGACCTGAGCGTCGAGGGTCAGGCACCCACTGAGGGCGACGACGTGATCTTCGTCCCGGCGGCTGTCTCCGTCGATGCCTTGGGCGGAAACGACACGATCTGTGTTCTGGGCGAGGGCACTGCGGACATCGTCGGAGGACTGGGCGACGACACGATCCATGTCCGCTATGGCAACCGTGTCAACGCGGGCGCCGGCAACGACACGATGAGCGGCGACTTCTACACGCTCGACGCAGGTCCTGGAAATGACACGATCCACGCTGGCAAACAACCAGGGCCCGCCTTCCTCGCGGCCAAGGGAGGTGACGGCGACGACACTTTCCATGCGGGATCCACGCGAAGCGCCTTCAACGGGCAGAACGGTGTCGACACGTTCTTCGGAGGTCCTGCCGCCGACTACGCGGCCGGCGGTGCCGGAGATGACCGGCTCCATGGTGCCGAGGGAGGCGATTCCCTCCAGGGCGACGGCGGTGCGGACCTCGTCGAGGGCGGTGTCGGTGACGACGACCTGAGGGGCGGGGCGGACGCCGACACTCTGCTCGGAGGCGCCGGTGCGGACTACGTCACGGTGAAGGACGTGGACGCCGCTGGAGATGTCATCGACGCTGGTTCTGCTGACACCGCGGTGGACGAGCTCGACCTACGCCCTGACATCGACTTCACGTCGTCGGTGACCGGCGTCGAACTCGATATGGCGTCCGGCGCGACCAACTGGGGTGCGAGCATGGTCGGGTTCGAATCGGTGGTCGGCACCAAGCACGCCGACGCGATCATCGGCACCGACAGTGTCGACACGATCGATGGCGACGGCGGTGACGACGCCATCGACGGTGGCCTCGGTGACGACACCATCCAAGGCAACCTCGGCAACGACACCATCCGTGGTGGAGGCGGAGCCGACACCATCAAGGGCTACGACGGCAGTGACACGATCGGCGGTGGAGATGGAGACGACACCATCAACGACGGCCGAGGTGACGATGTGGTCCACGGAGATTCCGGTCACGACGTCATAGACGCCTACACCGGGCACGGCGGAGAAATCGAGGACAACCACCTCCACGGCGACGACGGGGACGACACGATCGTGGGCGCGTACTACGGCAACCAGCACGTTTTCGGGGGCGAGGGTGATGACGATCTGAGCGGCGGCGGGGCGTCAAGGGCGACCGTCGTAGGAGGTCCAGGCAACGACACGCTCGCGCTGGGTCGGGGAGGGTCCGAGGCGTACGGCGATGACGGAAACGACACCCTTCGTGCCTTGGAAGGTGGAACGCTCCACGGCGGGGACGGTAACGACGTGATGCACGGCAAGGCGAGTGGCTTCGTGGCGTACGGAGGGGCCGGAGACGACGCCATGTACGGCAGCGATGATTACAACACCATGGACGGTGGCGCCGGGAACGATCGGGTCGAGGGTGGTGACGGCACCTTCGGAGACGAGTTGGCCGGTGGCTCCGGCAACGACACGATCGTGGCTGGAGCGGGCCCCGACACCATCATCGGCGGGGACGGCGACGACCGGATTGACGCGGGCAGTGGTGACGACCGGGTCAACCCCGGTCGCCACAACGACACCGTTGTCGGCGGAGCGGGGTCCGACGCGTTGTCCTATGCGGGGTCCGGAGGCGTCACGATTTCACTGGCGACCACCAGCTCTCAGAACACCGTTGGCTCTGGGACGGAGCGAGTCAGCCAGGTCGAGAATCTCAGCGGCTCCTCCTACGCTGATCGGCTCATCGGTAGCGCAGGCGCAAATGTGATCTCTGGTGGTGCGGGTGCGGACACGCTTGTTCCTGGTCTCGGGGACGACATCGCCGATGGTGGCTCCGGGTCGGACACGGTGACATATGGGAACGTCGATCGGGGCGTGCGCGTCACGCTGATGACATGGTCGCGTCAGGACACGGGCGCCGGCCGAGACGCAATCCGTGCTGTCGAGAACGTGACCGGCACCTCATATGCGGACCGACTCGTCGGCAGCGAGGGGCGCAACACCCTCGTCGGCGGATCCGGGAACGACATCATCCGACCGGGCTACGGTGACGACACCGTCGACGCCGGCAGCGGGGTCGACACCGTCAGCTACGAAGACATCGATCGTGGTGTGGGGGTCAACGTGTCCTTGGCGGCGACCTCTCGGCAGCGCACCAACGCCGGCTACGACAAGATCACCTCCTTCGAGAACGTCATCGGAACCACGCGCGCCGACGTCCTCAGGGGGAACGGGTCGGCCAACAAGCTCTTCGGCGACGCCGGTGGTGACAAGCTCTACGGCAGCGGCGGCGCCGACAAGCTCTACGGCGGCACCGGGACCGACTACGGCGACGGCGGATACGGGCGCGACAGCGCCTATTCGGTGGAGCGGCGCGTACGCATTCCGTAGCCCCAGAGGTACGGGAGAGGTACGGGTTCGGGCGGCGTCATCCGTTGGCGACTCTGCCCCTTTCGAGTTCCGAGAACATGAATCGAGAGGGATCCATACAGTGAAGACATCGGTGCGGTTGCGCATGGGCGGCCTGCTCGCGGCAGCAGCTGTGGCAACGGGCGGACTGGTCGCCGTGGACGCGGGCACGGCGCCTGCGGAGGCCGCGGTCAGCTGCACGATCAGCAGCCCGAAGACCGTACGTCCCGGCAACACCGGCAGCTGCGTGACGCTGCTCCAGAAGGTGCTCGGCGGGCTCAGGCCGGATGGTTCGTACGGGGCTGCGACCAAGGCTCGGGTGACGAACTACCAGCGCGCGAAGGGGCTTGCGGACGACGGCATCGTCGGGCCGCGTACGTGGGCGAAGATCAAGGCGGGCATGTCCAGTGCCGGCACGGTCATCACCTCAGGGAGCAACGCAAACTGGTACGCCTGCCTCATCGTCCGTGGTGGCTCGTCGATCCGCTACACGGTCACCAACAAGCGCAGCACCTCGTGGAAGCAGGCCTACATCTACGCCAGCAGCGCGAGCGGGCTGATCCGAGGCACGATCGCGAGCAAGAGGTCCCGCTCGACCGCGTCGAACCCCTCGGGCTTCCCGAAGACGTACAACACGACGGCCACGTACGTCACCTACACGAAGGCCAACTACTACACGAACGATTCCTACGGCTACAACTTCACCGACGTGACGGTCTACCGCTCGTTCCTGCGCCCGTGCGGCAAGACCAGCCCGGTCTACTGGTGACCGGCCGATTACTGAAGTGAGATCTGGTGGTCCGGTCGACTAGCCTTGCCGCATGATCGACCCGCGCATCCTCCGCGAAGACCCCGACCGCGTACGTGCCTCGCAGGAGCGCCGTGGCGCGTCCTCCGACGTGGTGGACCGGGCGCTGTCCGCGGACAGCGCCCGGCGCGCGGCGATCGCCGACTTCGAGGCCAAGCGGGCCGAGCAGAAGCAGATGGGCAAGAAGGTCGCCCAGGCCAAGGGCGACGAGAAGCAGCAGCTGCTCGCCGAGGTCAAGGACCTCGCGGCCGCCGTCAAGGCGGCCGAGGCGGCGCAGGGCGTCGCCGAGGAGGAGTGGAAGAAGGCTCTCAAGGCCATCCCCAACCTCGCCGACGACGCCCCGGCCGGCGGTGAGGACGACTTCGTCCTGATCGAGAAGGTCGGCAAGCCGCGCGACTTCGAGGCCGAGGGCTTCGAGCCGCGCGACCACGTCGAGCTCGGCAAGCTGCTCGGCGCGATCGACCTCGAGCGAGGCGCGAAGGTCTCGGGCAGCCGCTTCTACTTCCTGACCGGGGTCGGCGCGGAGCTCGAGTTCGCGCTGATCAACCTGGCGATGGAGCAGGCCCGTGAGGCCGGTTTCACCCAGGTCATCGCGCCTGCGCTGGTGCGCCCGGAGGCGATGGAGGGCACCGGCTTCCTCGACCAGGTCGACGACGGCGTCTACAAGATCGAGGACGACGACCTCTACCTCGTCGGCACCTCGGAGGTGCCGATGGCGGCCTACCACTCCGACGAGATCCTCGACCCCGACACGCTGCCGCGGCGCTACGCCGCCTTCTCGTCGTGCTTCCGCAAGGAGGCCGGCTCGGCTGGCAAGGACACCAAGGGCATCATCCGGGTCCACCAGTTCGAGAAGGTGGAGATGTTCGTCTACACCACCGTCGAGGAGTCGTACGCCGAGCACCAGCGTCTCCTCGAGTGGGAGAAGGCGTTCCTGGACAAGCTCGAGCTCGCCTACCAGGTCATCGACGTCGCCGCGGGCGACCTCGGTCCGAGCGCGCTGCGGAAGTTCGACTGCGAGGCGTGGATCCCCACCCAGGGGAAGTACCGCGAGCTCACCTCGGCGTCCAACTGCACCACCTTCCAGGCCCGTCGCCTCGACATCCGGGCGCGGACGGAGAATGGGACCACCCCGGTCGCCACGCTCAACGGCACGCTGACCGCGATCACCCGCGCCATCGTCGCCGTCCTGGAGACCCACCAGCAGGCCGACGGCTCGGTGCGGGTGCCGAAGGCGCTGCAGAAGTGGCTCGGCCGTGAGGTTCTGGAGCCGATCCAGAAGTGAGCACGACCGAGAGCACCACCGCCCGGCCCGGTGAGGCCGCTTGGCAGCCGAAGCTCGTCGCGCTCGACATCGACGGCACCCTGCTGCGCTGGATCGAAGGCACGGGTACGACCTCCGAGGCACTCTCGGACAAGGTGCGCGACGCGGTCCGCCGGGCCTACGACTCCGGCGCCCACGTGGTGCTCTCCTCCGGTCGCTCGGCCCACTCCATGACCGGGATCGCCGACCTGCTCGGACTCCCGGACGAGGGCGCGGAGCGGTTGTGGATCGTCGCCTCCAACGGTGCGGTGGTGCTTCGCTACCCGCCGGTCGACGTGGTGCACGAGGAGACCTTCGACGCCAGCACGGCGGTGAAGAAGATCGTGGAGCGGCGGCCGAACGTGCTGGTCGCGGTGGAGAACCGCGGTCTGGGCTACCGGTTCAACAGACCGTTCCCCGAGGGCGAGCTCGACGGTGATCATCTGATCGCCCCGGTCGAGGAGATGGTCGCCGAGCCGGTCTCCCGAGTGATCATCCGCGACCCCGACGCCACCCCTGAGGACTTCCTCGAGCTCGGCCGCGAGCTCGGACTGCACGGCATCGACTACGTGGTCGGCTACACCGCCTGGCTCGACCTCACCCCGGTCGGCGTCTCCAAGGCGTCGGGCCTCTCCTACGTCTGCGACCAGCTCGACCTCGAGCCGGCCGACGTACTCGCCATCGGTGACGGCCGCAACGACGTCGAGATGCTCGAGTGGGCCGGCCGTGGGGTGGCCATGGGCAACGCCCCCGACGTCGTCCAGGCCGTGGCCGACGCGGTGACGGCCCACGTCGCCGACGACGGCGCGGCGCTGGAGCTCTCCCGCTGGTTCTGAGAGTGCTGTTCTGAGAGTCTTGGCGCTCGTGACTCTTCCCACCACCATCATCACCGAGCGGCTGACGCTGCCGTTGTGGACCCGCGCCGACGTCGAGGCCATCAGCGATCCCAACAGCGGGATCGGGCGACCGCAGAGCTGGCACCCGCAGTTCCCGCGCGAGGACGACCGCGACGCGGCGACGATGTGGGTCGAGGGCGACCGGTGGAGCTCCCGCTACATCATGCGCAACGGCACCGTGCTCGGCTCGATCGGCTTCTTCGGGCCGCCCGACGCCGCCCCCGACGGCACCCCGGAGACCGAGATCGGCTACGGCCTGATCGAAGAGGCACGCGGGTGGGGATTCGCGACCGAGGCGCTCAAGGGTCTGCTGGCGTGCGCGGACGAAGAGGGCGTACGCATCCGGGCCTCTGTCGAGCCGGCGAACGCGGCCAGCCTCCGAGTGCTCGCCAAGTGCGGGTTCACCGAGCTGCGTGGCGCCGACGAGGACGGGCATCTGGTGATGGCCAGGCCGGTGCCCGGTGGCAGAATGGAAGAATGAGGACGCCGAAGCTCGTCGCCACCGACCTCGACGGCACCCTGGTCAGAGCGGACGGTTCGGTCTCGGACTTCACTCGTGGCGTACTCGTGAAGCTCGAGGAGATCGGCGTGCCGGTCATCTTCGTGACCGGGCGGCCGCTGCGCTGGACCCGTGAGCTCTTCGAGCACATCGGCAGCGTCGGGCTGGCGATCGTCTCCAACGGAGCACTGGTCTGGGACGTCGCCACCGATCAGCCCCGGCTCACCCGGCTGATCGAGCCAGCCCTGACCGCCGAGGTGGCGGCGACGCTGAAGGAGAACGTGCCCGGGCTGGTCTTCGCGACGGAGTCGCTCGAGGGGTGGTCGTGCGAGCCCGCGTTCGCGACCCACACGGCCGACGCCCTCCGGCCCGCCAGGCGCGTCGCGCCGATCGAGGAGCTCGCCGACGAGCCACTGATCAAGCTGCTCGCCCGCCGCGACGACCACGACGACGCCGACGAGCTGCTCGCGGCCGCCACCGCTGTCGTCGGCGATCGCGTCAACGTCACCCACTCGTCGTTCCCGCTGCTCGAGATCAGCGCTCCTGGGGTCACCAAGGCCTCCACGCTGGAGCTGGTCTGCACCGAGCTCGGCATCTCCGCCGCGGATGTGATCGCCTTCGGCGACATGCCCAACGACCTGCCGATGCTGACCTGGGCCGGGACCTCCTACGCCATGGCAGACGCCCATCCGAGCGTGGTCACGTGCGCGTCGCATCTCGCGCCCGGGCATGAAGATGACGGCGTCGCGCGGGTCCTGGCTGGAGTCTTCGGCCTGTGACTGGTTTGATCTTCGCCATGCGCCGCGTCCCCCCGTTCCTCGTTGCCCTCGCCTTTGCGGTGACAGCGATGGTCATGACGAGCCCCGCCCCCGCCTCGGCAGCCCCTGTCACGGCTCCCGCGAAGTGCCCGGCCTTCGAGCTCAGCGACGCGGTCAAGGAGCCGCTGGTCTTCCACGCGCGGGTGACCGGACCCGGCAAGGCCACCAAGAAGGGCGGTCCCGTGGTCTACCCGGTGACCGTCGTCAAGGCGCTCAAGGGCGTCACCGGCGGCAGCAGCCTCGACGTCGCGCTCAACCCCGGTGTGTGCCAGAAGAAGTCGCTGACCGCCAACGAGGACTACTACTTCTTCGTGCAGAAGAAGGGCGACACGATCCTCGCCGCCGGCAGCGTGCCGCGCGTGGAGGAGTACACCGACAAGCTCCAGGCCGAGATCGCCAAGGAGTTCCCCGACGTGATCGCTCCTGAGCCTCAGCAGGTGAGCTTCAGCGAGCCCGCGTCTCCCGAGGGCCAGAAGCTCGTCGAGGTCGCTGCCCCCGGCGTCGTACTCGTCGTCGTCGGCCTCCTCGGCCTGATCATCGTGATGATTCTCGGGCGACGGAAGGCCGCGTAGCCTCCGACGGCGCCCACCCCGGTGGCCGGAAGACGTAGCTCAGCTTGAGCCGCCAGCCGTCGGCGCTGCGTACGTCGGTCCAGAGCTCACGGAAGGCGCCGTACTCCAGCCGGAGCAGGTTGTAGGTGTCGACCTTGTAGGTCAGGCCGTACGTCGGACGCTGCCGCTCGGGCTGGAAGGTGCCGAAGAGGCGGTCCCAGACGATCAGGATGCCGGCGTAGTTCTTGTCCAGGTACTCCGGGTCGGAGCCGTGGTGGACGCGGTGGTGCGAGGGCGTGTTGAGCACGAGCTCCAGCGGCCGCCAGAGCTTGCCGATCGTCTCGGTGTGCACGAAGAACTGGTAGATCAGGTTGATCGAGAAGGCGATGTAGATCGCCGCCGGTGAGATGCCGAGGAACGGCAGCGGCAGGAAGAAGAAGAACTCGAACCACGGGTTCCACTTCTGCCGCAGCGCGGTCGCGAACGTCATGTACTCGCTCGAGTGGTGCGCCTGGTGTGCCGCCCAGCCGACTCTGGTCCGGTGCACGAAGCGGTGGTTCCAGTAGTAGGCGAGGTCGACGACCACGACCGAGATCGCCAGACCCCACCACGTCTCCGGGAGCTGCCACAGCGACGCGTAGGCGAAGATCGCCGCGTAGACCGCGAAGGTCAGCACCTTGAACACGGTCATCGACACGATCGAGCCGAGGCCCATCAGGATCGAGGTGCGCGCGTCCTTGAAGACGTAACCGGCCAGGTTGTCGTCGTGGTCGAGCCATTTCAGCGCCGCCAGCTCGATCAGGATCGAGATCACGAAGAACGGGATGGCGTACGTCAACGGGTTCTTCAACGGGTCGAGCATGTCGTTCATGGGGGACCTCCCGGGGATATGACCTTCGAGTAAGTTACCTCAAGGTCATATGCCGCCGCTAGACTCTTGGACATGTCACGGGCCAACGCTGGAACCAAGGGCGTCCCACGCGCCGACCGCGAGCTGCAGATCCTGCGGGCCGCCTGCGAGGTCTTCGGCACCATGGGGTTCGCCAAGGCGTCGGTCGCCGGGATCGCCGCGGATGCCGGCATCTCGAAACCGCTGGTCTACCAGTACTTCGGCTCCAAGGAGGGCCTCTTCCTGGCCAGCTTCAACTACGGCGCCGAGACGCTCGCCGCCGAGATGGAGCGGGTCGCCGCCGACGACTCGGTCGGCGTCGAGCGGGGCCTGCACACGCTCGACGGTCTCTTCCGTACGCTCGAGCCGCAGCCGTGGCTGTGGCGGCTGCTCTTCGACCCGTCAGCGCCCGACGACGGCGAGGTGGCCGCCGCCCGCGCCGTCTACACCGACCGGATCACCCGTCTAGCCGTCGAGGGCGTCGGCGAGCTGATGAGGCTCGTAGGTGACGACGACCCCCTCGACGCCTCCGCGCTGACCGCGGTCTGGATGAGTGCTGTCGATGCGCTGATCACCTGGTGGCTCGACCATCCGGGGGTCACGCCCGCTCAGATGACCGAGCGGTGTCATCGGCTGATCATCGCGATCTCCGGCGCCGCGCTGCCCGCAGAACTCCCCATCGTATCTGCGGGCCGAGGACCGGCGGAACGCAGTAGCCTACGCGCGTGAGCATCGGCAGAGACCTCCAGTCGGCCATCTTTCGCAAGGGCCTGTTCGGCCACGGTCCCGTGGTGCCGACCGAGCCCTCGGCGCTCGCCGAGGCTGCCCAGCGGGCGATGAGCAAGGAGGCCTGGGCGTACGTCGACGGCGGAGCCGGCCAGCAGCGCACCGTCGCCGCCAACACCGCCGCCTTCGACCACTTCCGGCTGGTGCCGCGCATGCTCACCAACGTCGAGAGCCGCGACCTGCGCACGACGCTGTTCGGTGTGGACATGCCGGCGCCGCTGATGCTCGGCCCGGTCGGCGTGCTCGAGCTCGCCCACCCCCGCGCCGAGCACGAGGTCGCCGCGGCGGCCCGCGCGACGGGCATCCCGATGGTGATCTCCACCCAGGCCTCCGTCCCGATGGAGGAGGTCGCAAAGGACTTGGGCGACACCCCACGGCTCTACCAGCTCTACTGGTCGAAGGACGAGACGATCGTCGAGTCCTTCGTACGCCGCGCCGAGGCCATCGGCTCCGACGCGCTGGTCGTCACGCTCGACACGCACATGCTCGGGTGGCGTACGCGTGATCTCGATCTGGGCTATCTGCCCTTCGCGCGGGGGCTGGGGATCGCGCAATACACCTCCGATCCGGCCTTCCGCGCCCTCGTCGAGCAGCGTCTCTCCGGCGGCAGCGGGACGAGCGTACGACCCGGACTCCGGGAGATCCCCTCGGCGCTCACCGCGGTCGCCTCGATGGCCCAGCACCACCCCGGCAAGCTCGTCGACAACCTTCGCTCCGGCCATGCCCGCGCCGCCGTCGAGACCTTCCTCGACGTCTTCTCCCGCTCCGACCTGATCTGGGACGACCTCGACCGGCTGCGGGAGATGACCGACCTGCCGATCGTGCTGAAGGGACTCCAGGCGCCCGAGGACGCCCGCCGCGCGCTCGAGCACGGCGTCGACGGGATCATCGTCTCCAACCACGGCGGCCGCCAGGTCGACGGCGCCATCGCCTCCATCGACGCCCTGCCGAGCATCGTCGACGAGGTCGACGGCCGCATCCCGGTCCTCTTCGACTCCGGCATCCGCTCCGGCGCCGACATCCTCAAGGCGCTCGCCCTGGGTGCCGACGCGGTCCTCCTCGGCCGCCCCTACGTCTACGGCCTCGCCCTCGCTGGAGCCGCCGGCGTCCAGGCAGTCCTGGAGCACATGATCGCCGAGCTAGACCTCTCCCTCGGCCTCGTCGGCTGCCGCTCTGTCGAAGAGATCGGCCGCGAGCTCCTCGGCTGAGAACAGCCGGATGAGAGCAGGGACACGCCCCGGCTGCGCCAAGTTCATACTTTATGAGGGGGCGCGATCTGTGCACCCCACTTACGATTCAAGTGATGAACCCGCAATCTCCGCCAGACATAGTCGTGATCGGCGGCTCCAACATGGATCTCCACGCTCGGGCGCACGAGCAGGTGGTGATGGGTTCGAGCATGTCCGGATCGGCCGGCCTCTCGCCCGGCGGGGTGGGCCGCAACGTCGCGGAGAACCTCGCCCGGCTGGGTGACTCGGTTGCGCTGGTCTCGGTCGTCGGCGACGACCCGATCGGCGACGAGGTGATCAGCTACACCGAGGACGTCGGCGTCGACTGCACCTACGTCCGCCGCCGGGCAGACGTACGCACCGGCACCTACAACGCCGTGCTCGACTCCTCCGGTGAGCTGGTGGTCGCGGTGGCCGACATGGCCGCGACCGACGAGTTCTCCCCGCTGGTGGTGGAGGCGGCCCGCGACCTGATCAAGAACGCTCGCGGTGTGCTCGTCGAGGGCAACATCCCGGTCCGTACGGCCGACGTGGCGATCGACCTGGCCCGCGAGTTCAACGTGCCGGTCGGGTTCGACCCGGTCTCGGTGCCGAAGGCGAGGCGGGCGCGTGACCTGATCCGGGCCGATCGCGAGCTCTATCTGGTCACGCCCAACCAGGCCGAGCTGGCCGCGCTGACCGACCTGCCCGCCGGCACCGACGCGGAGATCGAGAAGGCCATCCACTCACTGCACGACCGCGGTGTCGGCGTCGTCTGGGTGCGCCTCGGCGCCCGTGGCTCGGTGATCAGCTACAACGACGTCTACCAGGAGCTTCCCGCCGTGCGGACCGATGTCCTCGACGTCACCGGCGCCGGCGACGCGATGCTCGCCGCGTTCACCCACGAGCTCCTCCGAGATGTCGACCTGGTCGCGGCGGCCCGGTTCGGGCATGCCGCGGCAGCGCTGACCTGCGGCACCCACGACACCGTCCGGATGGACCTCAGCGAGAGCCTCGTACGGGAGCTGGCGTGAAGGTACGGCTCACCGAAGAGGTCGGGGTCGCGCTCGCCGAGGGTCGCCCGGTCGTCGCGCTGGAGTCGACGATCATCAGCCACGGCATGCCCTATCCCGACAACGTCAAGATGGCCACCGAGGTCGAGCAGATCGTGCGCGACAACGGCGCCGTCCCGGCCACGATCGCGCTGCTCGACGGCATTCCTCGTGCCGGACTGTCGCCCGAGGACCTCGAGCTCCTCGCCTCCGACCCCGACGTGACCAAGGTCAGCGTCCGCGACCTTCCGTACGTCGTCGCCCGCGGCCTCCACGGCGCGACCACGGTCGCGGCCACCATGCGCCTGGCGGCGATGGTGGGGATCAGGACGTTCGTGACTGGTGGGCTCGGTGGCGTACACCGGGGCGCGGAGACGTCCTTCGACATCTCCGCCGACCTGACCGAGCTCGCCCGCACCCAGGTCGCGGTGGTGAGCGCCGGTGTGAAGTCGATCCTCGACGTCGGCCTGACCCTCGAGACCCTGGAGACCTACGGGGTGCCGGTCCTGGTCAACGGGAGCGACGAGTTCCCGGCCTTCTACTCCCGCAGCTCCGGGTTCGCGGCGCCGCTACGCATCGACGGCCCCGACGAGGCCGCCGCGGTCATGAAGGCGACCTGGGACCTCGGACTCCCCAGCGGCCTGGTCGTCGCCAACCCGGTCCCGGCCGCCGACGAGATCCCCGCCGAGGTGATCGGGAAACACATCGACCAGGCTCTCGCCGACGCCGAGGCCCGCGACATCCACGGCAAGGACATCACCCCGTTCCTGCTCGCCAGGATCGTCGAGCTGACCGGCGGCGACTCGCTGGCGACCAACATCGCGCTGGTGCGCGACAACGCAGCCTTCGGTGCGCAAATGGCCGTATCTCATGCCGTCGCATGACGAACGATCACCACTCGTTCACCCCGGCGACACCGCACGTGGCCTAACGTCTCGTCTACCTATGCGTTGATCCTCCCGTGACCGATAGCCCCCACATTGGCCCGACGATGACGGCCCCTTCCAGGCGCACCTTTCTCAAGGCCGGGCTGATCGGTGGTGCCGGTGTCGTCGCCGGCCCGATGCTGTGGACGCAGGCGGCCAGGTCGGCCGCACCGGCCACCGGCGTACATCTGTCCTACGGTGCCGACCCGGTCAAGCAGATGAACGTCTCCTGGTCGACCGCCGGGTCGGTGCAGGCGCCGCGGCTCGATCTGGGCGTGACACCCGACTACGGCCTGACCCTGAGACCCGAGTCGCTCTCCTCGATCCGAGTCGACAGCGTCTACCACCACGTCGACCTCAGCGACCTGCGACCGGGCACCCGCTACTACTACCGGCTCAGCCACGACGGGGGCACCGCGACCAGGGGCTCGTTCACCACCGCCCCGAAGGCCACCGGGTCCTTCCGCTTCGCCGCCTTCGGCGACATGGGCGTCGCCGAGGATGCAGCGCGCAACGTGAACCTGATCCGTCAGCAGCGCGCCGAGTTCGCCTTCGTCGTCGGCGACATCGCGTACGCCGACACCGGCGGCCAGGGCAAGAGCAAGGAGCTGCAGCAGGACTTCGGTGTCTGGGACGAGTTCCTGAGCCAGATCCAGCCCAGCGCCGACGCGATCCCGTGGATGACCGTCGTCGGCAACCACGAGATGGAGAACGGCAACGGCGAGCTCGGCTACGACGGCCACCGCGCTCGCTTCCGTCACCCCGGCAACGGTGCCGGCGGCGGACAGGAGACCTACTCCTTCGTGCGCGGCAACGTCGCCTTCATCGCCCTCGACGGCAACGACGCGACGTACGAGTACACGCGGAACGCGGGTTACCTCGGCGAGACGCTGGACAGTTGGCTCGAGGAGCGGCTGGCCGCCTTTCGGGCCCGCAAGGACATCGACTTCATCCTGGTCGGCTTCCACCAGTGCGCCTACTGCACCAACATCGCGCACGCCTCGGACGGCGGCATCCGCGACCGCTGGGAGGCTCTCTTCGACCGCTACCAGGTCGACGTCGTGATCAACGGCCACAACCACTGCTACGAGCGCACCCACCTGATGCGCGACGGCAAGCCGGTCCAGGAGGCGCCGCGCGGCTCCACGGTCAGCACCAACGAGGGGACGATCTACATCACCGCCGGTGGCGGTGGCGGCTCCACCTATCCCGATGTGCTGCCGGTGCTCTCCTACTACACGGACAAGAACGGCCTGAAGATTCCCGAGCCCACCACCTACCGCGCGGTCGGCGATGCGACCCACTCGGTCGCGTTCTTCGATGCGCACCCGCGCGACGCCCACGGGCAGGCGAGGCTGGACCTCGAAGTCATCGCCACCGACGGCTCCGAGGTCGACACGCTCACCATCGCGAGGACGCGTTGATGCGCACCCAATTAGAGTTGATGCGCGTGGGGGGAATCAGAAGGAGGAAGCCGAGGTTGCTCAGCGTCGTCGTGCCGGTCTACAACGTGGCCGACTACGTCGCCGACAGCCTCGACAGCATCCTCCATCAGCCGTTGCGTGAGGTCTGTGCCATCGAGGTGGTCGTCGTCGACGACGGCTCCACCGACGGGTCGGCCGAGATCGTCAAGGGCATCGCCGCGAAGGATCCTCGGGTCACGCTGATCTCCCAGCCCAACTCCGGTGTCTCGATCGCCCGCCACACCGGGATCGAGGCCAGCACCGGTGACCTGCTCACCTTCGTCGACCCCGATGACATCCTGCCCCGGGACGCCTGGAGCTCGATGGTGAAGACGCTGCGGCGTACGGGCTCCGACTTCGCCGCCGGCTCGGCCGAGCGCGTCACCCTCGTGAACGGCGAGGAGCGGAGGTACGTCACCCCGCTGATGCGCCGCAACCACACCCGGACACGCCTCAGGTGCCGGATCGAGGACGCCCCGCTGATGCTCGCGGACGTGTTCGTGTGGAACAAGATCTTCCGGCGCTCCTTCTGGACCGACAACGAGATCACCTTCCCCGAGCGCACCCGCTATCAGGACCAGGTGGCCCTGACCCAGGCGTTCCTGGCCGCCAGGAGCTTCGACATCCTCACCGACGTCGTCTACGACTGGCGGGTCCGCTCCGACTTCTCCTCCGCGACCCAGAAGCGCGCTCAGATCGCCAACCTGCTCGAGCGGATCACGACCAAGCGCCAGACCGTCGAGCTCGTGGCCGGCTCGGGGTCGGCGAAGCTGATGCGTACGCTGCGCACCGAGATCCTCCCGATCGACATGTGGGAGCACTTCCGCGCGGCCGTCAACCCCACCACCGAGGACCCCGACCGCTACTGGTCGCTGCTGCGCGGCGCCGTCCTCGAGTTCTGGTACGACGCCGGTGTCCCCTTCGAGGAGACCACCGTCCCGCGTGGCCAGCGCCTGATGGCCTGGCTGGTCTCGCAGGACCGCCGCGACGACCTCGCCACTCTCATCGACACGATCGACGATCGTGGACCGGCCAAGGGGATCGAGGCGTTCGCCGCCGCGGAGGACCTGCCGGTCGGGCTCTGAGCACCGGGGTCCCGTCGGTCTCCACCAGAAGCCCTGGGGTGTATAACACGGCCCTAGTGGCTCAGGGACCTAAGACCTGCGATATACCCAGATGCGTAGGGAATTGGGCGATTCCCGTTGCACGCCTGTTCCCCGAGGGGCAAGGTGTGGGCACCCCACGCCATTGCTTCGAGGAGCCCACTGAATGCCCAGCGTCGAGCTGTCGGCCGGTCCGATCGATTTCGAGGATACCGGCGGTGACGGCCCTGTCCTCGTACTCCTTCATGGAGTGCCGATGGACGGCCGTGTGTGGCGCCGTGCGCTGCCCTACCTCGGTGGCTTCCGGGTGATCCGGCCGACGCTGCCGCTGGGTGGTCACCGGCAGCCGATGCGGCCCGACGCGGACCTCAGCCAGCAGGGTGTGGCGAACATCCTCGGCGACTTCCTCGACGCGCTCGACCTCCACGACGTCACCCTGGTCCTCAACGACTGGGGCGGTGGCCAGTTCCTCATCAACGCCGACCGCACCGACCGCATCGCGCGGCTGGCGCTGGTGGCGTGCGAGGCCTTCGACAACTACCCGCCCAAGGCGGCCAAGCCGCTGGCGGTGCTCTCGAAGATGCCGCCGTTGTTCACCGCCGCGCTGCAGCTGTTCCGCATGGAGAGCTTCCGGCAGATGAGCTCCGGCTACGGCGGGATGTCGGTCGACAAGAGCTACCACCTCTACGACGACCTCGTTCACGGCTGGTTCGCGCCGGCGCTGACCGACCGGGCGATCCGCCGTGACTTCATCAAGTTCGCCGGCGGTGCTCCTGGCCGCGACGAGCTGCTCGAGCTCGCCGAGGGGCAGCAGAAGTTCACCAAGCCGGTGCTGGTGGTCTGGGCCGACCAGGACACGATGATGCCCGCCGAGCACGGTCCGCGCCTGGCCGCGCACTATCCCGACGCGCGCCTGGAGATCGTCAAGGACTCCTCCACGCTGGTGCCGATCGACCAGCCCGAGCTGCTCGCCGGGCTACTTCGTGCCTTCGTTGTCGAGCAGAGCGCGCTCGGCGGGAGTGGCCCGGTTGACCCGGTACGCGAGGAAGCTCGGGACGAGTAGCGCACACAGCGCGATCCCGAGGAGGTTGAGCAGGCCACCTCCGGTGGTCGCGATCGCGGTGCCGACCACGGCCGCCGCGCCTCCGTGCAGGACGTCGGCCACCCGCGGGCCACCCGCGACGACGACCGTGAAGACGCCCTGGAGCCGGCCGCGTACGTTGTCGTCTGCCGCCGACTGCAGGATCGACATCCGGATGGCCGCGGAGGCCACGTCGGCGGCGCCGGCGACCATCATGAAGAACACGGCGAGACCCAGCATCAGGGCGGTGAAGTGCTCGGCGAACGCGACCGTGAGCCCGAAGAGGGTGATCCCGAGGGCCCACACGCCGATGCACCAGATGACCACGCGCCCCTGGGCCTCGATCCGCGAGACCCAGCCGGAGAAGATCCCACCGATCACCGCGCCGGCCGGGATGGCCGCGAAGAGCAGCGCGAACGCGATCCCGCCCTCAGCGGGGCCGCCGAAGGACTCGTGCGCGATCTGCGGGAACAGCGCCCGCGGCATCGCGAAGACCATCGCGATCAGGTCGACCACGAAGCTCATCATCAGCACCGGCTGATGGCGCAGGTAGGCGAAGCCGTCCCACACCGAGCGCAGCCCGGGGACCTTCGCGCCGGCGCCCTCGACGGGGAGCCTCGGCAGCAGCACGACCGCGTAGAGGGTCGCGAAGAGGGTGACGGTGTCCATGGCGTACAGCCAGGTGAACCCGGTGAACGGCAGCATCACGCCCGCGACCAGCGGTCCCGCGATGGCGCCCGCCTGGAAGACCGTCATCTGCAGCGAGTTGGCGGCCGGGAGCAGGTGCGTGGGCAGGATCTTGGGCAGGAGCGAGTTCCGGGTTGGCGAGTTCACCGCGAAGAAGGCCTGCTGGACCGAGAAGAGGCACAGCAGCAGCCAGACGTTGGTGTTGCCGAGCGCGGACTGGAGCCAGAAGAGCGCACTCGTGCCGATCAGCCCGATGGTCGAGACCATCAGGATCGTACGCCGGTCGAAGTGGTCCGCGAGCGCGCCGCCGTAGAGGCCGAAGACGACCAGCGGGACCAGTCCGAAGACACCCGTCAGCCCGACGTACGCCGAGGAGCCGGTGTCCGCGTAGATCTGGGCCGGCACCGCGACGACGGTCAGCTGCGCGCCGATCATCGTGATGATGCCGGCGATCCACAGTCGCCGGAAGTGCGGCTCCTGGAGGGGGCGGGTGTCCGCGACGGCACCCTTGAGCTTGGCGGTGATGCTCATCGCTGTGCGGTCGTCGACATGGTTACCGATGCTAAAGGAATGAATTTACCTGGAGAAATTCTGATGTGAGGTGTCGGATCGGGGTGTAGACGTTCGTAGCAAGGGTGAGAGGCGGTCACCGAGACCGTCCGACACAAAGGAGTGAGCACCATGGCCAAGTACCTGATGTCCGTCTGGGGTCCCGACTCGGACTACGAGAAGGAGAACTACGGCTACGCCTCGGAGGAAGAGATGATGAAGTCGTTCGAGGCGACCGGGAAGTTCAACGACAAGCTCCAGGAAGAGGGCTACTTCGTCTTCGCCGACGGCCTCGATGCCGCCAAGACGGCGACCGTCGTCGACGGCCAGGGCGAGAAGCCGGTCATCTCCGACGGCCCCTACGCAGAGGCCAAGGAGTACATGGCGGGCTTCTGGATCATCGACGTTCCCGACCTCGATGTCGCCCTCAAGCTTGCCGGCGAGGCCTCCGCGGCCTGCCTCGGCAAGGTCGAGGTGCGCCCGATGCAGACCGGCCCCGAGGCGTGACTCGCCGTTGACGGATATTGACGAGGCGATCACCCGCGCCCACCAAGAGGAGTGGGCACGGGTGGTCGCCAGCCTCGCCAAGCGCTTCGGCGACCTCGACATCGCCGAGGAGGCCGCGGCCGAGGCGTTCACGGTCGCAGTCGAGCGCTGGCCGCTCGATGGCGTACCCCCCAACCCGGGCGCGTGGCTCACCACCACCGCCAACCGCCGCGCGATCGACCGGATCCGCCGCGAGTCCAAGCGTGACGACAAGCAGAAGGAGGCCGTCGCGATGCACGATGACACCCCGCACGAGCCTCTCGGCGCGATCGAGGACGACCGGCTCCGACTGCTGTTCACCTGCTGCCACCCCGCGCTCGCGCCCGAGGCGCGGATCGCGCTGACGCTGCGTATGGTCGGCGGCCTGACCGTGCCCGAGATCGCGAACGCCTTCCTGGTCCAGGAGACCACGATGGGCCAGCGGATCACCCGCGCGAAGACCAAGATCAAGGCCGCCCACATCCCTTACCGGGTCCCCGAGGCGGCCGACCTCCCCGAGCGCGTCTCGGGCGTCCTGGCCGTCCTCTTCCTGGTCTTCAACGAGGGCTACCTCTCCTCCGGCGACCACGAGAATCCCGTACGCGGCGACCTGACCCTCGAGGCCATCCGGCTGACCCGCCTGGTCCGTGCGCTGCTCCCCGGCGACGGCGAGGTCGCCGGCCTGCTGGCCCTGATGCTGCTGATCGAGGCGCGGCGTACGGCACGGATCTCGGCGACCGGCGAGCTGGTCCGGCTCGACGAGCAGGACCGCGGCTCGTGGGATCTCGCGCTGATCGCCGAGGGTCATGCGCTGGTGCGCGAGCGGCTCGGTGTCGTCGCGAACGGCGGCCCGCGGCCCGGGCGCTACCAGATCCTGGCCGCCATCAACGCCGTCCACACCTCGGTGCGCGACGCCCGCGACACCGACTGGTCCCAGATCGTCGCGCTCTACGACCAGATGATCCGGGTCGACGGCTCTCCCATCGTTCGCCTCAACCGCGCGATCGCCGTCGCCGAGCTGGACGGCCCCGAGGTCGCGCTCGCCGAGATCGATCGGCTCGGCCTGGACGACTACCACGCGTTTCATGCCACCCGAGCCGATCTGCTGCGCCGCCTCGGCCGCAGCGGCGAGTCCCGCGCGGCGTACGACAGGGCCATCGAGCTCGCCGAGAACGCCGCCGAGGTCGCGCTGCTGACCAGGCGCCGGGACCAGCTCGGACGTATTTGAGGGAATTTTGTCCGGGGCTGTCGGATCGGGGCGGAGGCGTTCGTAGAAGAGATGAACGGCGGCCGCCGGGCCGCAGACGACACAGGAGAGAAGAGCGAAATGCCGGAATACATCATCGCGTTCAACGACGAGTGGGTGGACGAGCACACCATGGAGCAGCTGGTTCACAAGCGAGACACCTCGATGGCTGTGACGAAGGAGATGAAGGACGCGGGGGTCTTCGTCTACGGCAACGGCGGGATCGACGCCTCGACTGCTCTTTGCAGCGTCGAGCTCGGCGACGACGGGGAGCCCGTGTTCACCGACGGTCCCTACGTCGAGACCAAGGAGCACCTCGGGGGATTCTTCGTCGTCGACGTTCCCGACGACGAGACCGCGCGCTACTGGGCGGGCCGGATGGCGGTCGCGCTCGACTGGCCGCAGGAGATCCACCGCTTCCCGGGACCGCCGCGCCTCGAGGCGTGAGTCGCAGACCTGATCCAACGCTTCGCTGAATCTCGGCGGCGGAGCGTTTCAGGTCGTGGCAGGCTTGCCGCATGACGACGCCAGAGCCGCTTGCCCTGCCCGAGACCGAAGCCGCGGAGACCTGGGTCAAGGAGCGTACGTCCACGACGCTGACCCACGTGCGGGAGCTGGCCGAGAAGCTGCGGACCGCGCCGCCGAGCGAGGCGATCGATGTGCTGAAGGCCTGGGACGAGCTGTCCCTGGAGCTCGGCTCGCTCGGTGGCCTGGCCGGCCTGCTCGCCAACGTGCACCCCGTCGAAACGGTCCGCACCGCGTGCGAGGACACCGAGGTCGAGGTCGACCGGCTGCGCACCGAGCTCACCCAGGACCAGGCGCTCTACCGGGTGTTCGCGGACCTCCCGTCAGACCAGACGGATGCGCTCGACCCGCTGGCCAAGCGGCTCCTGGAGAAGACGCTGCAGGACTTCACCCGCGCTGGCGTCGACCGCGACGAGGCCACCCGGGCCCGGCTCACCGAGATCAACGAACGCCTCACCGAGCTCAACCTCGAGTTCTCCCGGGTGACCCGGGACGACGTACGCATCACCCTGGCCACGCCCGAACAGCTGGACGGGATGCCGGCCGACTGGCTGGAGGCGCACCCGGTCAACGACAAGGGGCTCGTCGAGATCACCACCGACTACCCCGACGCGCTTCCCGCCCGGATGTTCGTGAAGGATCCTGGGATCCGTCGCGCCGTCACCGTCGCCGGGCTCGAGCGCGGCTGGCCGCACAACGAAGCGGTCCTGAAGGAGATGTTCGCGCTGCGTCACGAGCTGGCCAACCTGGTCGGCTTCGAGGACTGGCCCGCCTTCGACGCCGCGGTGAAGATGATCGGCGAGGGGCCGGCGATCCCGGAGTTCATCGACAAGATCGCCGGCGCCGCAGAGGGGCGGATGAAGCGCGACCTCGAGGTTCTCCTCGACCGCTACGACCGCGACGTCCCCGGCGCCAGCGCGGTCTCCGCCGCCGACGCGCTCTACTACGAGGAGCTGGTGCGGCAGGAGAAGTACGACGTCGACAGCCAGGTGGTGCGTACGTTCTTCGACTTCGCGAAGGTGCACCAGGGGCTGCTGGACGTCACCGGCCGGCTCTTCGGACTGCGCTACGAGCCGGTCTCCGACGTGGTCACCTGGCACGAGGACGTGAGCGTCTTCGACGTCTATCAGCAGGACGGCGACGAGCCCCTCGGCCGGATCTATCTCGACCTCCACCCTCGCGAGGGCAAGTACAAGCACGCTGCGCAGTTCGACCTCGCCCCCGGCGTGAACGGCCGCCAGCTCCCCGAGGGCGTGCTGGTCTGCAACTTCTCCCGGGGCCTGATGGAGCACGACCACGTGGTGACCCTCTTCCACGAGTTCGGCCACCTGATCCACCACGTACTCGGCGGACAGGGTGAGTGGGCGCGGTTCTCCGGGGTCGCGACGGAGTGGGACTTCGTCGAGGCGCCGAGCCAGATGCTCGAGGAGTGGGCCTGGGACGCCGACGTACTCCAGACCTTCGCCACCAACGCGGCCGGCGAGCCGATCCCCGCCGATCTGGTCGCGCGGATGCGGGCCGCGGACGACTTCGGCAAGGGCTACCACGCACGGCAGCAGATGTTCTACGCCGCGATCTCCTACTGGTTCCACAAGGAGCAGCCCGACGACCTGACCAAGCGGCTCGAGGAGCTCCAGGCGGCGTACTCTCCCTATCCCTACCTCGAGGGCACCCACTTCTTCGCCAACTTCGGCCACCTGGGCGGCTACTCCTCGGCCTACTACACCTACATGTGGTCGCTGGTCATCGCGAAAGACCTGTTCAGCGCCTTCGACCGGGACAACCTGTTCGACCCCGAGGTGGCGGGCCGCTACCGCGATCTGGTGCTCGCCCGCGGTGGCGAGAAGGATGCCGCCGACCTGGTCGCCGACTTCCTCGGCCGTCCCTACTCCTTCGATGCGTACGCGGCCTGGTTGGTCTCCTGACGCGATCACCGACCCCGGGCGGCAGCAGTCGTGATACCCGCTAGGGTACGTCCGCTGAATGTTCGTCAGCGTCGCCCGGCACTCCTCGTGCCTTCCCTCAGGCAGGTCCTTCAGATGTATCTCCGTCCGGGTCGCTCGACCCGTCTTCTCGCCCTCGCCATCCTCGGAATTCTCGGTGCCACTCTGCTCACCGCCGCTCCGGCATCTGCCAACACCGCGCCCCGGATGACCAAGGCCACGATCTCCACGTGGATGCCGGTGAAGACCGAAGGGCTCATCCAGTGGACCCCCGCGTTCTCGTACGCAGCGAGTGACGACCAGGGCGTCACCGGGTTCCAGGTGCAGCGGAAGAGCGCACCGTGGAGCACCTCCCCGACGCGCCGAGCCAAGATGAGCGCGGCCGGCTACGTGTGGCGGGCGGACGGCTCCAGCACGTGGCTCTACCCGTCCCGGACCTCGGTCCGAGGTCGCCTGGACCCCGGTGCCGTCGACTGTTTCCGCGTTCGGGCCAAGGACGCGGCGGGGTTGACCTCGGCATGGACGGGCTGGCGTTGCGCGCACGCGCCGATGCGGGCCGCCGAGACCTGGTCATGGTGCTGCCAGCCCAACCTGATCACCGGCCTGCACCTCGACGGGTCCGCCGACAGTCCCGACGTCGCCTACGTGTCGACGCGGTTCGGCACGCAGCGCAGCAACGGGGCGTACTGCGCCAAGGGTGTTCGCCTCCGCGTGTTCAAGGGTCCCGGTCAGGGCAAGATGAACGTCTTCCTGGGCAGCTCGAAGGTCGGCACCGTGAGCGCCTGGTCGCGCACCAGCGGATGGAAGTGGGCCACGGTACGGCGCTCCACCGATGCGTGCGGACGAGTGCGTCTGGTTCCGCTGACCCGAGCTCCGGTGCAGATGACCCGGAACTACATGCTCTACTGACGCGGGGCGCTGATGGGCACTTATAACACGCGTTTGGTGCGTACGAACACGAAATCCTCGTCTTGTAAAGGAATCGGTTATTTGCGTCCTATGGAGCGCCAAACTTGCGTCGTGGCTCCATCTGGACGAACGTCTCTGGAAGCAGAGGTGCCTGTTGCGCGCATCACTCGGGCTGCTCGTCGATCTCAGGCACCTTCTCAGAACCCTATTGAGGGGAGAGACAAATGGATGCCGTGAAGGACATCGACTGGGTGGGTCTCGGGGGCAAGGTGCTCGCCGCGATCGTCATCCTCGTGGTCACGTGGATCATCGCCAAGATCGTCGCTTGGGCGTTCGCGAAGCTGACCTCGAAGATCCCGGTGCTCCAGAAGGCTGGAAATGACGGGGACACCATCGGCAAGAGCCTCGGTTCCGTGGCCGCCCTGCTGGTGTGGCTCTTCGGTCTGATCGCGCTGCTGGACCTGTTCGGGCTCAGCTCGGTGCTGACGCCGATCCAGGGTCTGCTCGACGGTGTGCTGGGCTTCCTGCCCAACCTCATCGGCGCGGTCTTCGTCTTCATCGTCGGCGCGCTCGTCGCCAAGGTCGTCCGCCAGCTCGTCGAGACCGCGCTCGGTGCGGTTCCGTTCGACAAGTGGCTCGGCAGCGGCAGCAAGCTCTCCGGCCAGGTCGACGCGACGGTGGGTGTGGACACCCCCGCCGATCCGTACGATGCACCGGCTGCGCCCTCGGGTGCTGCCGCGCAGATCGTCAAGGTCATCGGTCTCGTTCTCTACGCGATCATCATGATCGTGGTGGCCATCGCCTCTCTGCAGATTCTCGGGATCAGCTCGATCTCGCGGCCTGCCGAACTCATGCTCGCCATGATCCTGGCTGCGATCCCGAAGCTCATCGCTGCCGCGATCCTGCTCGGCATCGGCGTGGTCATCGCCCGCTTCGCCGCCGACGTCCTCGGTCAGCTCATCGACGGGCTCGGCTTCGACCGGGCCCTCCACTCCATGGACGTGCTGCCGCAGGGGCAGAGCGCGACCCCGGCGATCACCAAGGTGATCCAGATCGGCATCGTGCTCTTCTTCGCCGTGATGGCGGCGCAGATGCTGGAGTTCCCGCAGATCACCGCGTTCATCGCCGAGGTGCTCGAGCTGGGTGGCCGGGTCGTCTTCGGTGGCGCGATCATCGCCGCCGGTGTCGTGATCGCCTCGGTGCTCGCGAAGATCGTGCCCGGATCGGCGTCGCAGATCCTGAAGTACGCCACGATCGTGCTCTTCGTCGCGATCGGGCTGAGCTTCATGGGGCTTGCCGACTCGATCATCAACCTCGGCTTCGGTGCCGTGGTCGTCGGTGGTGCCGCTGCTGCGGCGCTCGCCTTCGGTCTCGGCGGTCGCGACGCTGCCGCCCGTCAGCTGGAGCGGCTCCAGGCCGAGAGCGGCGCGCGTTCGGCTGCTGCGCCGACCGCTCAGAACCCGACGCCGCCGCAGGCGCCCGGCGTCTGATCGCACTCACGACCCTCAGGGTCTGACTCAGGGAGCCCCCGACTGCGCTGAAAAGTGCGGGTCGGGGGCTCCCTTGCTTTTGACTTGAATCGCTCTGATCCTCGGCGTAAGATCACGATATATCGCGAAGGAACGCGATCTAGTCTTCCGAAAGTTAGAGAGAAACCTGATGACGTACAACAACAGCAACCCTTGGGGTGAGTGGATCGACCAGATGGGTCGAGAGTTCGGCAAGGGCGGCCCACGCCGCTCCCATGGCTGGCAGGGTGGTCCCGGTTGGGGCGGACCTGGCGGCCCCGGTTGGCAGGGTGGCCACCACGGTCGCGGTCGTGGACCGGCTGGTCCGCCGCCGTGGATCGCGGCACTGCTCGGCTTCGAGAACCAGCCCCCGCAGCGGCCCGGTCCCCGGGTCCGCCGTGGTGACGTACGCTCCGCCATCATCTACGTGATGGCCGAAGCGGCCGAGCAGGGCCAGGTGATCAACGGCTACCAGGTGATCCAGCAGATCTCCGAGCGCAGCTCGGGTGAGTGGCGGCCGAGCCCCGGCTCGGTCTACCCGACCATCCAGCAGCTCGAGGACGAGGGTCTCGTGGAGTCCGACGACGAGCACGGCCGCCGGGCGATCCGGCTGACCGAGGCCGGCAAGACCTACGCCACCGAGCACGCCGACGAGCTGGCAGCCGTTTGGACGCCGTTCGACAAGGCCGTCGACAACGCCCGCGGCCAGGGTCGCGGCGGCCGTGGTGGTCCCAGCGGTCTGGGCGACCTGGCCGGCTTCGGAGTCCTCGGCGGCGAGCTCGCCCAGGTCCTCCCGGCCGTGTGGCAGCTCGCCACCTCCGGCACCGACGCCCAGCGCCAGGCCGCCGCCGACGTTCTCGCCGACACCCGGCGCAAGCTCTACGGCATCCTCGCGGCCGGCGACGACGAACACACCGTGACCGCCGAGCAGGTCGACGAGGTCGAGGAGTCCGAGGACGGCGAGCCCGGCCCCGACCCGAAGCCCTGATGTCCCCCTCCTGGGGAGACTTCCCCAATCACAAGCAGGTTCCCCACGCTCCGGAGCGTGGGGAACCTGCTCGTTTGTGGGGGAGTTTCCGTTTCCGTGGGGAAGTTCGACGGGCCAGTTGCCATCCACAGGCCGTGCTCGGGGCCGGGTTGTCCACAGGTCTTTGATTCGCGCTTCTGTCGGAGCCGCCTGCCTGCGGATGCTGTCGCCATGAGGTCGCTACGCCAAGTCACCAAGAAGGCCGGGTTCTTCACGCACGCCGAAGCCCTTGCCGCCGGCTGCACCATCAACGACATCCGCACGGCGGTGCGCCTCGGCGAATGGCACCGCCTGCGAAAGGGCGCCTACGTCTTCGCCGACGAATGGGAGCCGCTCGAGCACGCCACCCGACACTGGCTCCGTACGCGAGCGGCTGTCCATACGCTCGGCGCCGGTGTTGCGGTCAGCCATGCGAGTGGGGTGGTCGCGTACGCCATCGACGACTGGCGGCTGGACTTTACGCGGATCCACGTGACCCGACTCGATGGCCGTTCGGGCCGGATCATCGGCGACGTGGCGCACCACGAACGAGGCAAGGGCGACCTCGAGCTCCGCAACGTCGCGGGCATCCGCGTGCTCGAGCCGCAGCTCTGTGTGCTCCAGGCGGCGGTTCATCTCGACCCGGAGGCAGCCTTCTGTCTCTTGGAGTCGGGGCTGCGTTCGAAGCAGTTCGATCGCACCGATCTGGAGACCGCGTACGCCGCACTGCACGCTCGGCACCGGATGGGCCGGCTGCAACCTTTGGTCGCCCTGGCCGGGTCGCAGTCGGGATCAGTGGCTGAGTCACGCGGGTTGTGGCTCTTCGATCAGGCCGGCCTTCCGCGGGCGGAGCAGCAGTGGGAGGTGCGCCGTCCGGACGGCAGCCTCGTCGGCGCGGTCGACTGGGTCTGGCACGAGTGGCGGCTGATCGTCGAGTTCGACCGCAAGGTGAAATACTCCGGCAAGTTCGGTCAGACCGGCACCGACGCCCTCTTCGCCGAGAAGAAGCGTGAGGACGAGATCCGTGAGCTCACCGGCTATCGCATCCTCCGGTTGACCTGGGAAGACCTCGAGAATCCCGCGAGGACGATCGCGCGCATACGCGCGATGTCCCGCGCCGCGAGCTGATGCCCACTCGCGCGCACACTTCCCCACTCCCGCGGAGGTTCCCCACCCTCCGGAGCATGGGGAACCTCCGTACGAGTGGGGAAGTGTGCGGATTAGTGGGGAGGTCGTGCGCCGGTCAGAGGGCGTCGAGGTGACTGGCCAGGTGGCGGTGGCCGACGGCCTCGTAGCCGACGATGGTGACGACTGGCGCGAGGGCGACGACGACGAGGCACCAGGCCACCGGCACACCCGCGATCGCCATCGCGACACTCGCGACGAGCACGGCCACGGTGAGGGCGACCAGAAGGATGTGGAACGGGTCGATGACGTGCATGAACATGTTGTAGAGGAGATAGAGGACCAGGGCGTACACCCCGACGGGGAGGGCGACGGAGATGACCGTGCCGACCTCGCCGAGCTTGGACTCGTGCTCGAGCAGGTAGGCGGCCACGTGCAGGCCGGCTCCGGTGGCCGCGATCGCGGCGAAGAGCAGGATGTGGCCGTAGCCCCACAGGAACGAGCGGTCGCGGCGCCGCTCGAGCATGGCGGCCCAGGGGATCGTGAAGTAGGTCCACCACTGGCCGAAGGTCAGGCCGATACCGGCGGCGAGCAGCAGGATCGCGTCGAGGCTCCAGCCCAGCTCGGGCTCGTGGACGATCGCGGACATCACCGCGACGGTGCCGATCACACCCTCGCCGAGGGTGATGATCGTCAGCAGGCCATAGCGTTCGGCGATGTGGTCGGCGTGCCAGGGAGTGCCGCCGAAGTGGCGTTCGGCGATGAACGGCCCGACCAGCTCGATCACCAGGGGCACCATCATCGCGGCGAACGCCGTCGCCACGTCGAGGGGCAGGATGGCGATGACGCACCAGAGCACCTGCGAGCCGAGGACGGAAATGAGGTAGACCCGGTGTGCCGCGCGCCGGCCCGGGTCCTGGCGCCAGGCGCGCAGCCACTGGCCGCAGAGCGCGACCCGCATCACGACGTACCCGGCGATCATGATCTCGTTGTGGAGCTGGTCGCCCTCGTGGACGCTCTCGAACATCTCCGGCAGGCCGAGGGCCATGATGATCACGCCGACCATCTGCAGCATGGTGAGCAGCCGGAACGCCCAGTCGTCGGTGTCGTAGGCCGAGGCCATCCAGGAGTAGTTGATCCACGCCCAGCAGATCGCGAACGAGGCGAAGCAGAACGCCAGGATCCCCGCCACGACGTGGCCCGCCGCGAGCTGATGGGCCAGCTCGTTGCCGCTCATGCCGAAGGCCACGACGAAGGTGAGGTCGAAGAGCAGCTCCAAGGGAGTCGCGGCCCGATGCGCCTCGTGGGGGTCGCGTCCGGTCATCTGGCGCAGGCGGCTGGTTGCGTTCACGTGGTGAGGATAGGACGTCGGGCGTACGTTTTTTGACATGAGCGAGATCCTGATCAAGGTGCGCGGGTCGCACAGTGTCGAGGTGGCGCCGGAACGAGGGGTGGTGTCCGCCGAGGTCCGGTTCGACGGTCCCGCGCCGGAGCCGGTGATGGAGCAGCTGCGGCGTGGGCTGCACGGGGTGCGTACGGAGCTCGAGCGGCTCGAGCAGGAGGGCGCGATCAAGAGGCTCGTCATCCAGCGGGCGCGCACGTCGGCCGAGCGGCCCTGGCACAAGGACGGCAAGCAGCTGCCGCTGGTGCACCGTGCCACGGTCGGTCTCTGGGCGGAGTTCGTCGACTTCAAGGCGCTGGCGACATGGGTCGGCCGCGCCGCGGGCAACGAGGGTCTCCGGGTCGACCACGTCTCGTGGCAGCTGACCAAGGAGAGTCTGCTGAAGGTCGAGCGTGACGTACGTCAGGAGGCGGTGCGCCAGGCCAAGGTGCGCGCGCAGGACTACGCCGATGCGCTCGACCTCGGCCCGGTCGCGGTCCGGAGCATCAACGACGTCGGCGTCAGCCGCGAGGTGACGTACGCGGCGGCGATGGACATGGAGATGGCCCCCGCCGGAGCCCGGAAGTCGGCCTCGGGCGCACCGGACCTGGCCTTCGATCCCGACGACATCTCGGTCTACGCCGAGGTCGAGGCCGCCTTCACCGTCGGCGCGAAGTAGGGGTCATTTGGCGACGGCGTCGAGGTGGGCATCGAGGCGCTCGGGCGAGAGCAGGTGGTTGATGACCACCGCGGCACAGCCGACCATGCCGGTGGAGTCGGCGTGGGTGGAGGGGACGAAGGTCAGGTCGCGGGTGGCCAGGGCGGTCGAGCGGGAGTAGACGGTCTCGCGTACGCCCGCGGTGTAGAGGTCGAAGGCACCCGCCATGTCGCCACCGATGACGACCACCTCCGGGTTGAGTAGGTTGATCGCGATCGCGAGCACCTCGCCGAGCTGGCGACCGGCCTCGCGCAGCAGGCCGCGGGCGATGGCGTCGCCGGCGAGCGCGGCGGCGACCAGATCGCGGATGTGTCCGGCGGAGACGCCGGAGTCCACGAGGCCCTGGGTCAGCGCCCAGCCGGCCGCGACGGTCTCCAGACATCCGGTGGCACCGCAGCGGCAGGGGCGCTCGCCGGCGGACTCGACCCGAGTGTGGCCGATCTCGCCGACCGCACCGGCGTGGCCGCGCAGCACCCGGCCGTCGGCGATGACCGCGAGGCCGAGACCGGTCGACGCCTTCACGACGAGCGCGTCGCGCGGGTGCAGCCCGCTACCGAAGAGCTCCGCGGTGGCCAGCGCGTCGGTGTCGTTGACGAGCACCAGCGGCCCGTCGGTGAGCCGGTCGAAGTAGGGGTCGAGCGCGACGCCGTCCCAGCCCCGCATCACCGGTGAGTCGACCGAGACCAGGCGGACGGGGTCGACGACGCCGGGCAGGCTCATCCCGACGCCGAGCACGGGCGGCTCGATGCCTTCCAGGAGCCGCTCGAGCCGGTCGGTCACGTCGGGCATGAGGTCGTCGGCGGCGATCCCGACCTCGTGGTCACGGGTGTCGCCGGCGAGCTCGCGGCCGTCGAGGTCGAAGACAGCGAGCTGGCTGCGTGAGCGTCCGATCGCCACCGCCAGCACCACCCCGGCGTCGGCGTTGAAGCTCAGCGAGCCCGGCGGCCGGCCACCGGTGGAGGCGAGCTCCTCCCCGGTGAGGATCAGTCCGGCGTCGACGAGGGCCGAGACCCGGGAGACCACAGCCGTACGCGAGAGACCGGTCGTCTTCTGCAGATCGCTGCGGGTCAGGGCGCGTCCGGAGCGCACCAGAGCGAGGACGTCGGCGGCGGTTGTCATCTCGGGCATGGGGTGAAGCGTACGCCCCTTATGTCTTTCATGTACCAAAGATTTACTTGTATCGATCCAAAGATCATGCCAAGGTGTGCGAAAGCACACTGTCTTTTGGAGGACCCGTGACTGCCGTATCCCCCACCGTCGCTGACGTCACCGCGCGTCTCATCGAGCGTTCCGCAGCCACGCGGGCCGACTACCTGGCCCGCATCGCCTCCGCCCGCGCGACCGGGCCCGCCCGCGGCCGGCTCGCGTGCAGCAACCTGGCCCACGGCTTCGCCGCCTCCACCGCGCCGACGAAGGCCGAGCTCAAGGTGGTCACCCCCGCCGCGAAGCCCAACGTCGCGATCGTGACCTCCTACAACGACATGCTCTCCGCGCACGCGCCCTACGAGACCTACCCGCCGCTCCTCAAGGCCGCGGTGATGCGGGCCGGCGGGCTCGCGCAGGTCGCCGGCGGCGTACCCGCGATGTGTGACGGCATCACCCAGGGCCGCGACGGGATGCAGGTCTCCCTCTTCTCCCGCGACGTGATCGCGATGTCGGCCGGGATCGCCCTCTCGCATGACATGTTCGACGCCGCGCTGATGCTCGGCGTGTGCGACAAGATCGTGCCCGGCCTGCTGATCGGCGCCCTCTCGTTCGGTCACCTGCCGACCGTCTTCGTGCCGGCCGGCCCGATGTCCTCGGGGCTCCCCAACAAGGAGAAGGCCCGCGTCCGACAGCGGTACGCAGCAGGCGAGGCCACCCGCGAGGAGCTGCTCGAGGCCGAGGCCGCCAGCTACCACTCCCGCGGCACCTGCACCTTCTACGGCACCGCCAACTCCAACCAGCTGCTGATGGAGGTGCTCGGGCTGCACCTGCCGGGCTCCTCGTTCGCCTCGCCGGACACCCTGCTGCGGGCCGCGCTCAACCGCGCCGCCGCCGCGCGTGCCACCGAGCTGGCCCTCACCGGCGGCCCGGGCGTGGGCGAGATGATCGACGAGAAGTCGATCATCAACGCCTGTGTCGCGCTGCTCGCCTCGGGCGGCTCGACCAACCACACCCTCCACCTCGTCGCGATCGCTCGCGCCGCCGGGATCCAGCTGACCTGGGCCGACATCTCCGACCTGTCGCCGGTGGTCCCGCTGCTCAGCCGGATGTACCCCAACGGCTCCGCCGACGTGAACCACTTCCACGCGGCCGGCGGCGTCAGCTTCCTGGTCCGCACGCTGCTCGAGGCCGGGCTGCTCCACGAGGACGTGACCACGATCCTGGGCCCGGGACTCTCGGCCTACACCCAGGAGTCGCGGCTCAACCGAGACGGCGAGATCGAGCTGGTCGAGGGCGCCCCGGTCTCCGGCGACCTCGACGTGCTGCGCCCGGCCGACGACCCGTTCTCACCCGACGGTGGTCTGCGGGTGCTGACCGGCGAGCTCGGCACGGCCGTCATCAAGACCTCGGCGGTCGCGCCCGAGCACCAGGTGGTCTCCGCTCCCGCGATCGTCTTCGACGACCAGATCGACTTCCTCACCGCCTTCTCCGAGAAGCGCCTCGACGGTCGTGACTTCGTCGCGGTGCTGCGCTACCAGGGCCCGGCGGCCAACGGCATGCCCGAGCTGCACAAGCTCACCCCGGCGCTCGGGGTCATGCAGGATCGCGGCCAGCACGTCGCCATCGTCACCGACGGCCGGATGTCCGGCGCGTCGGGGAAGGTGCCCGCGGCCATCCACCTCACCCCCGAGGCCGCGCTCGGCGGACCGCTCGCCCGCGTGCAGGACGGCGACCTGATCACCGTCGACGCCGTCGCCGGCACCCTGAGCATCGGGGTCGACGCCGCCGAGTTCGCGCACCGTCCCACCACCGGTCGGGCGCCGCTCGACGCCGAGTGGCGCGGCACCGGCCGCGAGCTCTTCTCCGCCTTCCGTGCCACCGTCGGCTCCGCCGACACCGGCGCCTCCGTCTTCCAGTTCGCCTCGCCCCAGGAGACCCCCGTTCATGTCTGACCTCACCTCCACCCACCTGCTCGACCTCTCCCCGGTGATCCCGGTCGTCGTCGTCGACTCCGTCGACCAGGCGGTGCCCGTGGCCCGAGCCCTCGCCGAGGGCGGCGTGCCCGTGGTCGAGCTGACCCTGCGTACGCCGGTGGCTCTCGACGCGATCCGGGCCATCGCCGAGGAGGTGCCGGAGGTCCTGATCGGCGCCGGCACCGTGACCACTCCCGTGCTTGCCAAGGAGGCCGCCGCGGCCGGGGCCCAGTTCCTGGTCTCGCCGGGTGCCACCCCGACGCTGCTCGGCGCGATGCGCGACACCGGCCTGCCGTTCCTGCCCGGCACCGCCACCGTCTCCGAGGCCCTCGCGGTGCTCGAGACCGGCCACACCGCGATGAAGTTCTTCCCGGCCGAAGCCTCGGGCGGTGCCAAGTACCTGGGCTCGCTGCCGTCCGTGCTCCCCGACGCCCGTTTCTGCCCCACCGGCGGCATCTCGCTGGCCACCGCTCCCAGCTACCTCGGCCTCGCCAACGTCGGCTGCGTCGGCGGTTCCTGGCTCACTCCCGCCGACGCGCTCGCCTCCGGTGACTGGGACCGCGTCACCGCCCTCGCAGCCGCCACCGCCGCCCTTCGCTGACCTCCGCTGACCTCGCCGGGTGGGCGAGGTCAGCGGTAGAGCAGGTACTGGCGGCGGGTCGCGTCGAAGGCGGCCAGCTCGTCTCGCCAGGCCGCCTCGACCTCGTCGCCGGTGGCGCCCGCGTCGATCTGCGTACGCAGCCTCGTCGACCCGGTGAGCTTGTCGATCCAGAACGGCCGGGCGGTGTCCCAGGAGTCCTGGCGCCAGGCGAACTCCGGGTAGAGGGCCTTGGCGGTGACCAGCATCTCGACGCCGGTGCGGACGGGATCGAAGCGGTCGCGATCCTGGATCGTGACCTGCACCCCGCCGCAGACCTGGCCGGCGAACTTGTTGACCGAGGGGTTGAAGTACGACTCCCGGAACGTCGCGCCCGGAAGGTTCGCCTCCTCCAGCGCCGCGGCCCAGCGGTGGTCGACGAACGGCGCCCCGATCAGCTCGAACGGCTTGGTGGTGCCACGCCCCTCGGACAGGTTGGTGCCCTCGAACATGCAGGTGCCGGGGTAGGCCAGCGCGGTGTCGGAGGTCGGCATGTTGGGGCTCGGCAGGACGAAGTCGAGCCCGGTGTCGGCGTACAACGTCCTTCTCCGCCAGCCGGAGACCTGGACGACGTCGAGCTGCGCCAGCCGCCCGCCGGCGTGCTCCTCGAGGAACTCGCCGTCGAAGAACCGGGCCAGCTCACCGACCGACATCCCGTGCTGCTGGACGATCTCGCGGGCGCCGACGCCCGAGGTGTACGCCGCGGTCATCATCGGTCCGCGGGCGGTCCCGCCCACGGGGTTGGGGCGGTCGAGGACCACGAAGCGCTTCTCGGTCGCGACGGCCGCCTGCATCGCCGTCCACATCGTCCAGATGTAGGTGTAGAACCGGGAGCCGACGTCCTGGATGTCGAAGACCACGGTCTCGACGTCGGCGGTCGTGAACAGCTCGGTCATCTTCGCCACGTTGGCGCCGTAGGCGTCGTAGACGGTCAGTCCGGTGCGCTCGTCGACGAAGGTGCCCTCCGAGCCGCCCGCTTGAGCCGTGCCGCGGAAGCCGTGCTCCGGTCCGAAGACACCGGCGATCTGGACCGCCCCCGACTCGTGCATCTCGTCGACGATGTTGCGCAGGTTGCGGAGCACGCCGGTGGGGTTCGTGATGATGCCGACCCGATCGCCAGACAGCACCGACCAGCCGTCGCCGGCGGCTCGCTCGGCGCCGGTCCTGACCGCCGCCCCACCGCCCAACGGTGAGACCTGCTCGGTCGAGGCTCCCGCCGAACCGGCGAGAAGCGGTGCCGCTGCGGCGCCGGCTGCGGCAGCGCCGAGCAGACGGCGGCGGTCGATCCTGGGGACTTCAGTGCTCATGGGGGCGCTCCTGTGCCGAGGGGTGCGGATCACCTTGCAGGCTAGCCCTGACGGCGCCGCTCGGCAGGCGAATTCCTGGCGGCGACCGCTCTAGCCTCCGTTCGACTGCCGGATGCCCTTGGCCAGCGCGTCGAAACTGTAGATGAAGCCGCCGGCGTCGCCGGAGATCGTGACGTACGCCTTCTTGCTCCCGGGCAGGATCGCGATGTTGGTCGCCGAGGTGAGCCCGGCCCGGTCGGCGGCCGGGACCCGGACGGTCGCGAGCGGCCGGCCGTGCCGGGAGAAGACGCGGATGACCGGCTCGCCGTGGGTGGCCTGGTAGATGTTGCCGGCCGCGTCGACGGCGTTGGAGTCGGTCTCGGTCTCGGCCGGCCCGTCGTCGACCTCGGCGACGATCGAGGTCGCGAGGACTGAGGTGCGCGACCGGTCGAGGGCCAGATAGCTGATCCGGTTCTCCCACAGGGTGCTCACGTAGAGGCCGCGGTAGCGGCGGTCGAAGGAGATGCCGTTCGGGGCGGCGAGCTCGTCGGCCAGCACGGTCGCGCTCGAGCCGTCGGCCGCGATGCGTACGACCCGGCCCACCGGCTCCTTGGCGGGGTCGAGGTAGCCGGTCAGGTCGGTGACGTACATGTTGCCCTCGGGGTCGAAGGTCAGGTCGTCGGGATTCATCGGGCTGCCCTCGACCGCACCGGCGAAGACGGTGCGCGGGTCGCTGCCGTCGGCGGCGACGCTGCGGATCGTGCCCTGGTAGTCGGTCAGGTAGAGCCGGCCGTCGACGGGGCTCCACTGCGCCGAGGTGTAGCTGCCTGCCGAGTCGGTGAAGAAGCCGGAGACCTCCCGCGAGGCAGTGTCGAGGCGCAGCACCTTCGGCGCCGGCGAGGAGGCCACCACGTCGACGAAGTAGAGGTCACCGTCGGCCCCGAACGTCGGGCCCTCGAGCAGGGTCATGTTGAGCCCGGGGTGCGGGCTGGTCGCCTTGACCACCTGCTCGGCGATGATCTCCCGCGGCCACTGTGGGTGCGCCACCGCGCCGGAGGGACCGGCCAGAACACCGGCGACCAGTGCACCCGCGAGCGCGACAGCAGAGACGGACGTACGTCGGTTCAACTCATTCCCCTTCGGGGTCGGCGGCGAGCCGGCGGTACTGGCCGACGGGCGGAAACTAGCAGCGTACGAACCGTCCGCGGAGGCGAATCGGACTCACCGCGACCGTTCGTCGCGGCAGATCGACCGTTCGTCGTCGTGTCGGTCGAATTGGGCTGGACACCGCCGTTGAATGTGACCAAGGTCACAGGTCGTCCAACCCCACTTCGACAGATCTCGGAGGTGACCCATGCCGTCCTCGTCCAAGGGCTCGTGGATCCTTGTCGGGGTCCTCCTGTTCGCGGCAGCAGCGCCGTCACTCGCGGTGCCGCTGTACGCGAAGGAGGATCCGACGTTCGCCGGATTCCCGTTCTACTTCTGGTTCCAGCTCGTCCTCATCCCCTGTTCGGTCCTGTTCACGACCATCGCCTACTTCGTCGCCAAGGCCGCGTTCCGGCGTGACCGTGCGATCGCCGGGCGTCCGTGGAAGGAGGGTGGCCAGTGAGCGCGGTAGCAGTCTCCGTCTTCGCCTTCCTCTTCCTGCTGGTCACGATCCTCGGCTTCTCCGCCGCGCGCTGGCGTCGGGCGAAGTCGATGGACAACCTCGACGAGTGGGGCCTGGGTGGCCGCGGCTTCGGTACGTTCGTGGCCTGGTTCCTCATCGGAGGCGACCTCTACACGGCGTACACCTTCATCGCGGTGCCCGCGACGCTGTTCGCCGGCTCGGCGGTCGGGTTCTTCGCGGTGCCCTACACGATCCTCGTCTACCCGCTGATCTTCGCATTCCTGCCGAAGCTGTGGTCGGTCTCGCACAAGCACGGCTACGTCACCCCGGCCGACTTCGTCGTCGGCCGCTACGGATCCAGGTCCCTGGGTCTGGCCGTCGCGGTCACCGGCCTGTTGGCCACGATGCCCTACATCGCGCTGCAGTTGGTGGGCATGGAGGTCGTGCTCGAGGTGATGGGTCTGCAGAGCGACTCCTCGAACTGGTTCATCCGTGACCTGCCGCTCTTCATCGCGTTCGCGGTGCTCGCCGCCTACACGTACTCCTCCGGGTTGCGGGCGCCGGCGTTGATCGCGTTCGTGAAGGACTCGCTGATCTACATCGTGATCATCGTGGCGATCATCTACATCCCCTCGCAGCTCGGCGGCTGGGGCAACATCTTCGAGACGGTGCAGAACAGCTTCGACACGTTCAACACCGAGAACGCCGACGCGATCGCCGCCGGCGACGTGGCCCCGAAGGCGCTGTTCCCGACTCAGGCGGCCGGCCAGTGGGCCTACGCCTCCCTGGCCCTCGGGTCGGCGCTGGCGCTGTTCATGTACCCGCACTCGATCACCGGCGTCCTCTCCACCCGAAGCCGCAACGTGATCCGCCGCAACGCCTCGCTGCTGCCTGCGTACTCGTTCCTGCTGGGGCTCCTGGCGCTGCTCGGGTTCGTGGCCCTCGCGGCCGGGGTGATGGTCGGCGACCCGCCGAACCCGCAGCTGGCGATCCCGCAGCTCTTCGAGGACCAGTTCCCGGCGTGGTTCGCCGGCGTCGCGTTCGCGGCCGTCGTCATCGGTGCGCTGGTGCCGGCGGCGATCATGTCGATCGCGGCCGCGAACCTGTGGACGCGCAACATCTACAAGGCGTACCTGAAGCCCGACGCCACCCCGCAGGACGAGGCCAAGCAGGCCAAGATCGTGTCCCTGGTCGTGAAGTTCGGGGCGCTGATCTTCGTACTGGCCCTCTCGAAGTCGTACGCCATCAACCTGCAGCTGCTCGGTGGTGTCTGGATCCTGCAGACGCTGCCGGCGATCGTCGTCGGGCTCTACACCCGGTGGTTCCACCGCTGGGCGGTCCTGGCCGGCTGGGCGGTCGGGATGGCGTACGGGACGATCGTCGCGTATGGCGTCTCCTCACCCACGCAGGAGCACTTCGGTGGACCGTTGGCGCCGTTCCCGGGCACGGAGACGCCGATCTACATCGCGCTCACCGCGTTCCTGCTCAACCTCATCGTGGTCGTCGTCCTGACCCCGATCCTGAGGGCGCTCAACGTGCCGGACGGTGAGGACGCCACCTCGGCGGCGGACTACTCGGTCGACGCCGGCGACGAGGGTGTCGTCGAGGAGCTGAGCTCGACGACGGAGGTGCACTGAGGGCTACTGAATCGGGCACAAAGTCCCGCAAACACGTCCCAGTGACGTGTTTGCGGGACTTCTTCGATATTTCTCCGAGAACTGCAACATCGGCGCATCGACGTACGTAACAAGTACTGAAGGCTCTGATTCGGACCGAACTCGGGAGCGTCCATGGTGAGCAATGAGGCTGTGACGGCCTCGACGAGCAGTCGAGGCCACGGTGTACGCCGTGCCGCGACGGCTCGTGACGCCGGACGCGCCGTGACGGTCGAGCGTCGAACCGAGCAACGGATCCATGTGGGCGATTGGACGCCGGGGGGCGTCGCCCTGCATGGATCTACCACCGGGCGTGAAGCTGGCCAGTCGTCTCAGACTGCCGATCCGTCCGGTCCGATGGGTGGGGCTATGAGCGTGACCAGGACCTCGCTCGCCCCGCTCGGCGGGACCCCGTCGGTGTCAGCCGCGATCCCCGTGCGCTCGGGCGCCGGGTGCAGGCGCTGACGGGGTCCCGCATTCCCTCAACCCCCGAACACGTCAGGAGAACACGATGAACTCGAAGGTCCTCCGGGGACTTCGGCGATCGGCGGCGGTGACCCTTGCGGCAGGTGGCTTGATCGTCGCCGGTGCCGCGGTCGCCTGCGCCGACTCGCAGTCCGTCGAGCAGGCCGACGGCCGGGCCGCCTCGGTGGCCCAACAACCGATCAAGGCTCCGGATCGCGGACCCGCGGGTCCGGTGACGATCTCGGGAGCGGCAGCCGGCAGCGACGCGGCGGTGACGGTGACGACCGATGGGACGACGGTCGTGGCCAGTGGCCGCGCGCACGTCGAGTCTCCGGTCGACAACGCCGCCAGCGGTGGTGTCGTCCACCATGACGATGACACCGGCTCGCCGCTCGGTGGCGGTCGCGGTGTCGATCTCGGCACGGACCAGGTCGGCTTCGCCGGGGGAGCGACCGGTGACTCTTCGTCAGTGGACGTCGTCGGCACCGGTCGGGTCGGGGCGGAGAAGCACTACTACGTCCAGGACGGTCGCTGAGCGATCCGCGTGTGACATGCGTCGGGGCCACCGGGAGATTCCCGGTGGCCCCGAACGCAGTCGTGGGTCAGATCGACCTCAGATCAGGCGGCGTCTTCCGCGTTCTTGATCGCGGAGATGTCGAACTCGAGCTTGATCTTCTCGGAGACGAGGACGCCACCGGTCTCGAGGGCGGCGTTGAAGGAGAGGCCCCAGTCGGTGCGGTTGATCGCGACGGCACCCTCGAAGCCGACGCGGGTGTTGCCGAACGGGTCCTTGGCGGAGCCGGTCTGCTCGAAGGGAACGGTGACCGACTTGGTGGTGCCCTTGATGGTCAGGTCGCCGGTGACGTTCCAGGTCTCGCCGTCGAACTCGACCTCGGTCGACTCGAAGGTGATGTTGGGGTGGGCCTCGTTCTCGAAGAAGTCACCCGAGAGCAGGTGGCCGTCGCGGTCGGCGTTGCCGGTGTCGACGGAGGCGGCCTTGATCGTCAGCGAGACCTTGGACTTGGACGGCTCGGCGGTGTCGATCGTCGCGGTGCCCTCGAACTCCTTGAACGAGCCGCGGACGGTGGTCACCATCGCGTGGCGAGCCGAGAAGCCCAGGCGGGTGTGGGCGACGTCGAGGGTGTAGTCACCCGCGATGTCCTCGATGGCGGCGGTCGGGGTGTCGAACTCGGTCTCGGCGGGTGCCGTGTCCTTCTTGCTGAAAATGCCCATAGCGAGTGTGCTCCTGGAAGAATTGGTTGAAACTGCAAGCATCATAACGGGGGAATCTCTCCCAATGTTCCCGCTCGCGTGGCCTTTCCTGACGACGGGGGAAAATTGGTTGCGGTGACAACGCTATCCCTAAACGCACGAGGCCCGCTCCCCTGTCGGGAGCGGGCCTCGGGAGCGTTGAGCGGTTGTCAGGCAGCGTGACGAGTGGTCGCGGGCGCACTGACTTCGACCCAGCGGGCCTCCATGTGCTTACGGCCGCGGCGGTCGACGACGGGGAGCCAGCGGAGCTCGAGCTTGCCAGTCACTTTATTACCGTTCATCAGACACCTCCTGTTCACCTTGTGTTCACCTAAGGTACCGCACCCCCACCCGGATGTCCAAGTAGTTGGTCATCGGGCGTGATGCGCTCCACTTCGAGGCCCCGAAGCGCCCGGTATGGGTGCATGACGCCCCACTTCGAGCGAAGTGGCGAGTTCTGCCCGAAAGCGGGCAGAAATTTGAACGTTGTCGGGTGAATGGCCCACAGTTGATGGAGTGAAGGCCGAGCAAGCGCTGATCAACCACTTGGTCGCCACCACCGGGCTCCGGCCTGCGGAGGCGGCGCGCGTGATCGAGGACGTGGTGGCGTACTTCGACGAACCGGTCGAGGCCTACGTACGCCGCCGGCATGCACAGCTGAAGACCTACGGCGCGAAGAACGACGCGATCTTCGCGCAGCTCGCCGAGGAGCTTCGGGCGCGGGTCGTCGCCGCGCCGCAGCTGACCGAACGGCAGCTGCGTCGGCTCATCTACGGATAGAACGGACAGGACACATGTGCGGAATCGTCGGCTACATCGGACCCCAGCAGGCTGCCGGCCTGCTCACCGAGGGGCTGGCCCGGCTGGAGCACCGCGGCTATGACTCGGCGGGCGTCGCGGTGCTGGGCAGCAGGCTCCAGGTGGTGAAGAAGGCCGGCCGCGTACGCGATCTGGTCGATGCGCTGCCGAAGCGGTTCTCCGGCAAGGTCGGTATCGGCCACACCCGGTGGGCGACCCATGGTCCGGCCAACGACACCAACGCCCACCCGCACGTCTCCGCTGACGGTCGCGTGGCCGTGGTCCACAACGGGATCGTCGACAACGCCGCCTCGTTGCGGGAGCGGCTCACCGAGGCGGGCGTCGAGCTGGTCAGCGACACCGACACCGAGGTCTTCGCCCACCTCATCGGAGCGTCCACCGCAGACACTCTGGAGGCCAAGGTCGTCGACGCGCTCTCCCAGGTCGAGGGCACCTGGGGCCTGGCCGTCGTGCACGCCGACTTCCCCGACCGCATGGTCGTCGCCCGCAACGGTTCGCCGCTGATCGTCGGCGTCGGCGACGGGGAGATGTACGTCGCCTCGGACCTGGCCGCGGTCGTACGCCACACCACCACCGTCGCCCACCTCGACGACGGCGAGCTCGCGACCATCACCGCGACCGGGTTCACGACCTTCCGCCAGGATCTGACCACGACCACCACCACGGCTCGCGAGGTCGATGTGGATCCGTCGGCGTACGAGTACGGCGAGCTCGCCGACGAGCCGCGGATGTTCACCGAGATCCTGGAGCAGCCGTCCTCGGTCGAGCGGGCGCTCCGCGGTCGGCTCGACGAGCGGTTCGGCACGGCTCATCTCGGCGGTCTCAACCTCGACCCGCGCGAGCTGCGCGCGATCCGCCGGGTGAAGATCCTCGGCTGCGGCTCCGCGTACTACGTCGGCCAGATGGGCGCGGGACTGATCGAGGAGCTCGCCCGGGTCCCCGCCGACGCCGAGGCGGCGTCGGAGTTCCGCTACCGCAACCCGATCATCGAGCCCGACACCCTCTATGTCGCGGTGTCCCAGTCCGGCGAGACGATCGACACCCTGCTCGCTGTCCAGGAGATCAAGCGCAAGGGCGGCCGGGTGCTCGGCGTCGTCAACGTCGTCGGCTCGGCGATCGCCCGCGCGGTCGACGGCGGCATCTACCTGCACGCCGGTCCGGAGATCGCGGTCGCCTCGACCAAGGCGCTCACCAACATGTTCGTCGCGTTCTCGCTCCTGGCGCTCCAGCTGGGCCGCGTACGCGACCTCTCGATCGCCGACGGGAAGCGGCTCATCTCCGGCCTGCAGGCGCTGCCGACCCAGATCGAGGAGATCCTCAAGAGCGAGTCCCACCTCGAGGAGGTCGCGGCACGGCTGGCCGAGGCCGAGTCGATGTTCTTCGTCGGTCGCGTACGCGGCTACCCGGTCGCCCGCGAAGGCGCTCAGAAGCTGAAGGAGATCTCCTACCGGCACGCGGAGGCCTATCAGACCTCCGAGCTGAAGCACGGTCCGCTCGCGCTGATTTCCGAGTCCGTTCCGACCGTCGCGATCGTGCCGCAGGACGAGCTGACCGACCGCAACGTCGCCGCCCTCCACGAGATCAGCGCCCGCCGCGGGCCGCTGGTCGTCGTGACCCACCCCGATGTCGACCTCGGCGAGCTCGATGCGCTGCGCGTGGACGTACCGAAGAACGAGGTCGAGCTCGACCCGATCCTGCTGACCATCCCGCTCCAGCTGATCGCCTTCCACGCCGCCAAGGCCCTCGGCCACGACGTCGACAAGCCCCGGAACCTCGCTAAATCAGTCACCGTCGAGTAGCGGTGTCCGCTTCAATGGGCCCCATGCGCCTCGCAGGGATCAACATCCATCCGGTGAAGTCGACGGCGATCAGACCGGTCGAGGAGGCGTACGTCGGCAGGGCCGGGATCGTGGGAGACCGCGAGTGGCTGGTCGTCGACGGCAGCGGCAAGCTGGTGACGGCTCGTGAGGTGAGGGAGCTGTTCACGGTCGTGGCGGACACTCCGTCGACCGGCGGGCCGGCGGGGGTGGACCTGCTGCTCAACGCTCCCGAGATGGACCCGCTGGAGGTGGCGGTGCCCGAACGGGAGGCGCCGGCTGTCGGCGTACGTTTCTTTGCGAAGTCGCTCACGGCGCAGGCCGTCGGGGAGCCTGCCGACGCGTGGCTGAGGAAGGCGCTCGGCCGTGACGACCTGCGGCTCATGTGGTGTGCCGACCCGACGAAGCGGCCGATGAACCCTGCCAAGTATCGGCCCGGCGAGTTCGCCGCGTTCCACGACTCCTCGCCGGTATCGCTGCTCACGGACGCCTCGGCCGATCAGATCGAGGCGTGGTCCGAGGGCGAGGTCCCGGCGCGGCGCTTCCGTGCCAACCTGCTGATCGAGGGTGCCCCGGAGGCGTTCGCCGAGGACGGCTGGAAAGAGGTCGCGATCGGCGGCGCTCGATTCCGGGTCGCAGCCCCGATCGACCGGTGCGTGATGACGACCATCGACGCAGACACGCTGGAGTCGGGCAAGGACCCGCTCCGCGCTCTCGCCAAGCATCGCCGCTGGGACGGCAAGGTGTGGGCAGCGGTGCATCTCGCCGTCGCCCATCCCGGCGAGATCGCGGTCGGCGACGACGTCATCGTCTCCTGAGCGCTGCGAATGATGCGCAAGTGACGGGGCCCACCGCGCCGAGAAATGCATAGAACGTGCTATATGGGCCTACCGTTGGAGGGTGAGCACCGACCCTGAATCTGCCGTATCCACCACTCCCGCCCCCGAGGAGCCGAGTGCGCCCAGCGGTGGGTCCAGCGTGGAGGCTGAGCAGGGTCCGACGTTCGACTCACTCGGTCTCTCCGCCAGCGTCCTCGGCGCGGTGAAGGCGCTCGGCTACGAGACGCCCAGCGCCATCCAGGCCGCGACCATCCCGTCGCTGCTCGAGGGGCGTGACGTCGTCGGTCTCGCGCAGACCGGCACCGGTAAGACCGCCGCGTTCGCGCTGCCGGTGCTCTCCAACCTCGACATCCACCAAAACGCGCCCCAGGCGCTGGTGCTCGCGCCGACGCGTGAGCTGGCCCTGCAGGTGTGCGAGGCATTCGAGCGTTATGCGTCCAACCTCAACGGCGTGCGCATCCTGCCGGTCTACGGCGGCCAGGGCTATGGCCCGCAGCTGACCGCACTCCGTCGCGGCGTGCATGTCGTCGTCGGCACGCCCGGCCGGATCATGGACCACCTGGAGAAGGGCACGCTGGACCTGTCCCAGCTGCGTTTCCTGGTGCTCGACGAGGCCGACGAGATGCTCAACATGGGCTTTGCTGAGGACGTCGAGACGATCCTCGCCGACACCCCCGAGGACAAGCAGGTCGCGCTCTTCTCGGCGACCATGCCTGCGCAGATCCGGCGCCTGTCGAAGAAGTACCTTCGCGATGCGAAGGAGATCTCGGTCAAGGCGAAGACCCAGACCGCCACGAACATCACCCAGCGTTACCTGATGGTGTCCTACCCCCAGAAGGTCGATGCGCTGACCCGCATCCTCGAGGTCGAGAACTTCGAGGGCATGATCGTCTTCACGCGCACCAAGTCCGAGACCGAGTCGCTGGCCGAAAAGCTCCGTGCGCGAGGTTTCCTGGCCACCGCGATCAACGGTGACATCGCTCAGAACCAGCGCGAGAAGACCGTCAACCAGCTCAAGGACGGTTCGTTGGACATCCTGGTCGCGACCGACGTCGCGGCTCGTGGTCTCGATGTCGAGCGGATCTCGCACGTGGTCAACTACGACCTGCCGACCGATGTCGAGGCGTACGTCCACCGCATCGGCCGCACCGGGCGCGCGGGCCGCACCGGCGACGCGATCTCGTTCGTCACCCCGCGTGAGCGGTGGCTGCTGCGCGCGATCGAGAAGCACACCAAGGCGCAGCCGACGCAGATGCAGCTGCCCTCGGTCGACGAGGTCAACGCGACCCGCCTCTCCCGCTTCGACGACGGCATCACCGCCGCGCTGCAGGAGGGCGAGCGCATCGAGTTCTTCCGCGACGTGGTGCGTCACTACGTCGAGGAGCACGACATCCCCGAGGTCGACGTCGCGGCCGCTCTGGCCGCGGTGCTCCACGGCGAGGAGCCGCTGCTCCTCGACCCCGAGCCCGAGAAGCCCGCCTACGAGGACCGGCGCGGACGCCGCGATGACCGCGGCAGCGACCGTGGCCCCCGCCGCGAGACAGGCACCTCGCGTCAGACGGGCCAGCCGCTGGCCACCTACAAGATCCAGGTCGGCAAGCGCCACCGCGTCGAGCCGCGCCAGATCGTCGGCGCCATCGCCAACGAGGGCGGCCTGCGCCGCGCCGACTTCGGCAACATCTCCATCCGCAACGACTTCTCGCTCGTCGAGCTCCCCGCGGACCTGGCTCCCGAGACCTGGAAGGCGCTCGAGTCCACCCGCATCTCCGGCAAGCTCATCGAGCTCTCCGAGGACTCCGGCGGCGGCCCCGTGCGTCGCTCGGGTGGTCGCTTCGACAAGGGCGGCCGGCCGGGCAGCTCCGACTTCGGTGACCGCCCCCGCAAGCCGCGGCAGAAGCGCAAGTTCGACTGACGTTGGAATACCCGGTTAACCGGGTATTCCTGCACTTCTCAGGCATTGCAACGCCTGAGAAGTGCAGGAGTTGCCTGAACACCGTGACGGAAGTGACGAGAGGGACGGCCCGACGAGCGTTCGCCCACGCGTCAGTCCGCTGGCGACCCAGGACGACCGTTGACTCACCGACCGCTGCCTGAGCGGCTGCGGCACTCGTGTTTTCAGCAGGCGGCGAGGGTGCGCTGGGCGGAGAGGGCGACCAGGGCGAATGGCGCGGCCATGAAGGCGAGCGCGCTGAGAGCCAGGAGCACGGTGAGGCCGCCGGTCAGAGTCAGCATGGTGAAGCCGATGATCGGCACGATCATGGCCGTGGCCAGGGACCAGGCGGCGGTGAGCCGGGCCGTACGACGCCCGATCCGGAGCCAACGCTGACCGATCGCGGTCACCGCCAGCGCGACCAGGGCGCCGATGGCGCCTGCTGTGCCGACGTACCCGATGATGATGTCGAGGACGTGGAAGAGGCCGCTGTCCGGAGCGGCCGAGTGGGCGCTCGCGCCGAGCTCGATCCCGCCGTCCCACAGGAAGGCCTGGGGGAGCATGACGAGGACGAGCAGGACGGCCGTACGTCGGGCTGCGCCGATCGCGACGGTGTCGCGGAAGCCGGGGGCGATGTCATCGACGGAGCCGAAGTCGCGTAGGGCGAGTGCCTCTGCCTCGGTGGGTGTGTAGCCCGCGGCGGTGTAGGCGTCGGTCGCGTCCTCGAGGTGGTCGCCGGCCTCGCGGAGGAGGTCGCGCCGGGTCCAGCTCGGGCCGGGGATCGCGGCGCGCTGGTCCGCAAGATAGACGTCGACGGCGCTCATACGCTCATCTTCTGCTCTCCGCGGTGTCGGCCACATCAGGGAACTCCCTGAATGACTCTCCAGAAGTGCCGTCTCGGCCGACGTAAGTGCCGTCTCGGCGGGAGGGGGTCAGGCTTCGCCGAGTACGCCGGAGACGACCTTGGCGAAGGTCCGCCACTCCTGGCGATGGGCGGCGAGGGCGTTGCGTCCGGCGGAGGAGAGCTCGTAGGTGCGGCGTTTGCGGCCGCCGACCTCGGACCAGGAGCTGTCGAGGTAGCCGGCCTTCTCCAGGCGGCGCAGCGCGGGGTAGATGGTGCCGGTGGGGAGGTCGAGCTCGCCACCGCTGCGGGCGCTCAGGGCCTCGATGATCGCGTAGCCGTGGAGGGGCTGCTTCTCGACGACGGCCAGGATCAGCGAGTCGAGGTGGCCACGGAGCGCATCGGCTTTCATGTAGACAGCCTACACAGTCCGTCGTACATTGTCTCCATACATGTTGCCAGGCTACCTATAGCCAGGCGAGACACGACAGGAGACATGATGACCACCCAGACGATCACGAGGCCCAGTCCGCTGCGGCGGCTGGCGTCCTTCTCTCAACGCCATCACTGGACCGCGCTGCTGCTGTGGGTGGTCGTCCTGGTGGGCGTGACGGCGGCGGCGCAGAGCATCGGCGACGACTACCGCAACTCCTTCGACATCCCGGGCACCCAGTCGCAGGAGATGGCCGAGCTCCAGGCGAAGCACGGCGGGTCGAACGGCGACGAGGTGCGCGCGGTCATCCACGACGAGCGCGGCTGGAACACCGACCAGCAGGCCGTGGACCAGCTGCTCGCCGACCTCGCCGAGGTCCCTCACGTCGAGACCGTCGAGGCGGCGGATCCGCAGCGCGGGTCGGTGAGCGAGGACGGTACGACCGCGCTGGTCCCCATCGTGATGGACGCCGAGGCAGGCGAGCTCCCCGTGAGCGCCTATGAGCCGTTCCTCGAGCTGGCGGACGAGACGTCGACCGACGAGCTCCAGGTCGAGATGGCCGGCGACTCGATGCGCGAGGTGAACGAGGGCGAGGGCGGCAGCTCCGAGGGGATGGGCATGCTCGCCGCGCTGGTGATCATGCTGTTCATGTTCGGCTCGTTCCTGGCGGCGAGCCTGCCGCTGATCACCGCGATCTTCGCGGTCGGCACGACCTTCGGTGTGGTCACGCTGCTCTCGCACCTGACCACGATCCCGGACTACACCGCGCCGATGCTGATGATCGTCGGGCTCGGCGTGGGCATCGACTACGCGCTGCTGGTCTTCTCGCGCTACCGCAGCGAGCTGCTCGGCGGTGCCACCCGCGAGGACGCCACGGCGACCGCGCTCGACACCGCCGGCCGCTCGGTCCTCTTCGCCGGGGTCAGTGTGATCCTCGCGCTCTGTGGCCTCTACGTGCTGCAGCTGACCTCGATCCAGGGGGTCGTGCTCGGCGTCGCCCTCACCGTCCTGATGACCATGATCGCCGCGGTCACCCTGCTGCCCTCGCTGCTGACGCTGTTCGGCAAGCGCCTGGAGAAGTCCGTACGCAAGCACGCGGCCCGGTCGCGGCGTGAGCCCGGTCAGCGCTGGCGGGCCTGGGCCTCCGGTGTCCAGCGGCACCCGTGGGCCGCGCTGGTCGTCTCCCTGGTCGCGCTCGGCGCGCTGGCCGCCCCGGTCCTCAGCCTCCAGCTCGGCTTCGCCGACGCCGGCAACGACGACCCATCCTCGACGACGCGGAAGGCGTACGACCTGGTCAGCGACAAGTTCGGCCCCGGAGCCAACGGCCCGCTCATCATCATGACCGAGGGCTCCCAGGAGCAGGCGGTCGCTGCGTACGAGAAGGTTACGGGGTACGAGGGAGTGGCGTCCGTGACGCCGCCGCAGCCGTCGGCCGACGGTGCGGTGTACACCTCCATCGCCTTCCCGGAGACCGGCCCGCAGGACGCCGAGACCACCGAGCTGGTCAAGGACCTCCGGGAGGATCTCGGCGACGACGTTCTCGTTGGCGGATCGACCGCGGCGCTGATCGACTACTCCGAAGCGGTCGGGGAGAAGCTGCCGCTCTTCATCGGGCTCGTCGTGGGGCTCTCCGCGCTGCTGCTGATGTGCGTCTTCCGGTCCGTCGCGGTGGCGATCAAGGCGGCCATCCTCAACCTCCTCTCCATCGGCGCCTCGATGGGCGCGATGACGTACGTCTTCCAGGAGGGGCTGCTCGGGGTCGAGCCTGGTCCGATCGAGGCGTTCCTGCCGGTGATGACCTTCGCCATCGTCTTCGGGCTCTCGATGGACTACGAGGTCTTCCTGATCTCGCGGATGCGCGAGGAGTGGCTGCGCAGCGGCGATGCCCAGGAGGCGGTCCGGGAGGGGCTGGCGCACACCGGCGGCGTCATCACCGCGGCCGCCGCGATCATGGTCGTGGTCTTCGGTGCCTTCTGGTTCAGCCCGGACCGGATGCTGCAGGAGATGGGCTTCGTGATGGCGGTGGCGGTGCTGCTCGATGCGGTCGTGGTGCGGTGCCTCGTCGTGCCCGCGGTGATGAGGCTGCTCGGCCCCGGCGCCTGGTGGTTGCCGCGGTGGCTCGACCGGCTCCTGCCGAGGCTGCAGAAAGTCGGATGAACCCGGGTAAGCGGGTTCCGGACAGTTACTTGGACATGAAACAAATTTCCTGCGGGGAGACGTAAGGGCGCGTACAACCGAAGGGAAGGGCCGCCACCAGCGGTCCCCGGCTTTCGGGAGTTGCCATGAACGGTTTGATCTTCCGCCTGTCCAAAGTCCGCCTCGCGGTCTCCCTCACATCCATCGCCCTTCTCGGCGCCGGCCTCGCCGTCGCCCCAGGCTCCCCAGCCGACGCGGCTGGGGAGCCTTACGTCGCACTAGGCGACTCCTACTCCTCAGGAGTCGGCACCCGCAGCTACATCAACGACGGCAGCGGATGCATGCGGTCGACCCTGGCGTACCCGAGCCTGGTCGCCGCGGCGAAGAGCTACAGCCTCAACTTCCGCGCCTGCTCGGGCGCGGTCGTCGCCGACGTCACCAACAGCCAGCTCAGCGCGCTGTCCACCTCGACCCGTTACGTGACCATCTCCGTCGGTGGCAACGACGCCGGCTTCGCCGACGTGATCACCGAGTGCGCTCTCCCCGCCTGGGCGAGCGACTGCGCGGGAGCCGTCGCGGGTGCGCAGAACTACATCCGCAACACGCTCCCGGCCAGCCTCGGGACGCTCTACTCAAGGATCCGGACGGCCGCTCCCAACGCGAAGGTGGTGGTCGTGGGCTACCCGAAGCTGTTCATGGGCGAGGACTGCAACGCGCTCACTTGGTTCAGCCCGCAGGACGAGGCGATCCTCAACGACACCGCGGTGCTCCTGAACAACACCACAGCCTCGCGGGCGAGCGCCGCCGGATTCAGCTACGTCAACCCGATCAGCCGGTTCACCGGACACGCGGTCTGCGACGACGTCGAGTGGATCAACGGGCTCTCCAACCCGATCGAGGAGTCGTACCACGCCAACGCCGCCGGCCATCGTGACGGCTGTACCCCTCTGGTGAGCTCGCCGCTCACCGGCGCCGCGGTCACGGCGACCCCAGGCGTGATCGCCGCGGCTGAGGCGACCGGTCCCGCGCAGGCTGCCAAGCAGAGGAAGTACGCCGCTCTCGACCGCCACATCGAGCCGAAGGTGTTCCAGCCGCCGACCCGTGAGCGTCTGGAGAAGCTCGCCGACCAGCGCGGCGTCGACCTGGACGCCTGGCTGGCGACGCACTGATCCAGGTGGTGGTGAAGCCGGGCGTGTCCACCGGGCGCGCTCGGCTTCACAACCTCCGCGTTGGAAGGGTGTAACCCAATCTTGGGGGCCAGGCTGATAGAACCGTTCCATGCGAGTCTCCCGGGGCATAGCGGCCCTTGCTGTTGCCTTACCGCTGCTTGCCGCATGTGGTGGGGCCAAGGACCCGACTCCGAGCATGTCGAGCCTGACCACGGCACTGGAGACCGGCACCTTCACGAAGGTCGACTTCGTGGCGAAGACCGATCCCGCTGTCGTCGCCACCGACTACAGCAATCTGACGGGCAACCTGTTCGGCAAGCTGGGCGCCCCCGACGTGTCCGCGACCAAGCCGGTCTTCTCCGGCCACGGCACCGACAGTGCGAAGTCGACGCTCACCTGGGCGTGGGGACTGCCGGGCGGCCGGTGGACCTACGAGTCGGAGGTCGAGCTCCGCAAGACCGACGACACGTGGGAGTTCGTCTGGGAGCCGACGGTCGTCGCCCCGACGCTCGCCGAAGGACGCAGCCTCCACGTCGAGACCGTCCAGCAGCAGCGCGGCGAGATCCTGAGTACGTCCGGAGCGACCCTGGTCGCGGATCGACCGGTCGTCACGGTCGGCATCGACAAGACGCTGATCGACCCGGTCGCGGCCCCCGCGGCCGCCCGCGACGTCGCCACGATCGTCGGCATCAACCCGAAGCGCTACGCCAAGCGCGTCAAGGCGGCCGGTGACAAGGCGTTCGTCGAGGCGCTCTCGATCCGCAAGCCGATGATGACGAAGGCCAAGGCCGCGAAGATCGCCAAGATCAAGGGCGCGGCGATGCTCAACCGGACCCTCCCGCTCGGCCCGACCAAGGAGTTCGCCTCGCCGGTTGTCGGCATCGTCGGTGAGGTCACGGCGGAGATGATGAAGAAGAAGCCCGGTACCTACCTCCCGGGTGATCTTGCCGGTCTCTCCGGGTTGCAGGCGCGCTACGACGAGCAGCTGCGCGGGAAGCCCGGGCTGCAGGTCGCGGTGCTCGGCGACGAGGGCGAGGTCCTCAAGCGGCTCTACAGCACCGACCCGATCGACGGGAAGTCGCTGACCGTCACCCTCGACGAGCGGCTGCAGAAGAACGCCGAGAAGATCCTGAAGCGCGTCAAGCCCGAGAGCGCCCTGGTCGCGATCCGCCCCAGCGACGGTGCCCTGCTGGTCGCCGCCAACGGCGAGGACAACAAGATGAACCTGGCCACCTACGGCCAGGCGGCGCCGGGCTCGACCTTCAAGGCAGCGACCACGCTGGCCCTGCTGCGCAAGGGGCTCAACGCCAAGAGTCAGGTCACATGCCCGGCCAAGGCCACCATCGACGGCAAGACCTTCAAGAACGACTCCTGGTACCCGAAGTCGGCCCTCGGCGAGATCACCCTCGCCCACGCCGTCGCCGAGTCCTGCAACACCGCCATGGTCGGCGCGGCCGGCGAGGTCGGCCACGCCGAGATCGCCTCGGCCGCCGCCTCGCTGGGCTTCGGCATCGACCGCGACGCCGGCTTCACCTCCTACTTCGGCCAGATCCCCGAGCCCGCGGGCGAGACCGAGCACGCCGCCGACCTGATCGGACAGGGCAAGGTGCTCGCCTCGCCGCTCGTGATGGCCGCCGTCATCGGCTCCATCCAGGCCGGTCACACCGTGGTCCCGACCCTGGTCGAGGGCCAGGTCGCCAAGCCGTCGGGCGTCGAGCCGCTCGCCGCCGACGAGGCCGAGCAGCTGCGTACGATCTTCCGGGGTGTGGCCACCGACGGCACCGGCAGCGGCCTGGCCGACGTACCGGGCAAGCCGGTGATCGCCAAGACCGGCACGGCCGAGTTCGACCGCAACGGCAAGCGCCTCACGCACACCTGGATGATCGCGGCGCAGGGCGACCTGGCCGTGGCCGTGTACGTCGACGAGGGCGAGAACGGCGCCGCCACCTCGGGCCCGCTCGTCGAGGCATTCCTGCGGATGGTCAACGAGCGCTGAGGACCGGCAAAATAAGATGTGGCCCGGCCGTGAGGCCGGGCCACATTCAATTTCCCTCGGTGCTTCTCTACCGACGGGGGGAACAGTAGAGAAGCTCAAGGGGCGAGCCTGGCGGCCTTTCGGCCGCGAGGCCCGGTCGAGGTTTGGAGTGCTCCCTCCCTACGTCGACGTGGATACATAACCAGACTTGTTCCTGGCTGTCACGTCTATGTCGCTTTTCTACCGGATCTGTGACCGGGTGTTAGCAACGTGTGGATCGGTCACTGCCCGGCCGGGATCTCCACGGTGCCGTTCGCCGAGGTCGAGTCGGCGGCCTTGCGGAGCATCGCGCCGAGGTCGACACCGGTCGTGGTCTTGAGCATGTTGAGGGTCTGGATGACGTTGTCGTTGACCTGCTTCGGGATGGCGCCGGCGCCCTCGGTGGAGAGCACGGTCAGGTTGTCGATGGCGCTGATCGGCGCGGCGACCTCCCTGGCGACCTGGGGCAGGACCTCGATGAGCATCTGCAGCACGGCGGCGTCGTTGTAGGACGCGAACGCCGCGGCGCGCTTGTCCATCGCCTCGGCCTCGGCGTGACCGACGGCCAGGGTGGCGGCAGCGCTCGCCTCACCCTCGGCCCGGGTGGCCTCGGCGCCGGCCAGACGCAGCGACTTCTGCGCGTCACCGCGCCGGGCGCCCTCGATGGCCTCCGCCTCGGCCAGAGCGGCACGGCGGGCCTTCTCAGCCTCGCCGGAGAGTCGGGCCTGCTCGGCGTCGGCCTCGGCAGCGGCGATGGTGGCCGCCTTGCGGGCCTCCGCGGCGGCGATCTCGGAGCTGCGGCGCCCCTCCGCCTCCTGCTCGACGCGGTAGCGCTCCGCGTCGGCGGGCTTGCGCACCTGCGTCTCGAGCTGTCGCTCGGTCAGCGCCGCCTGGCGTACGGCGACCTTCTCCTGCTCGGTGAGGATGGCCTGGTCGCGATCGGCCTGGGCCAGCGGGCCGGAGGCGGCGGCGTTGGCGGTGGCCGCGTCGGTCTCGGCCTTGATCTCGGCCTGCTTGAGCGCGAGCGCGCGCTGGGCGACCGCGATCTCCTCCTCGGCCTTGATCCGGGCCTGCTCGGCGGCACGACGGGCCTCGGCCTCGGCGATCGAGGCGGCCTGGGTGATGCGGGCGGCCTCGGGGCGGCCCAGGTTGGCGAGGTAGGAGCCGTCGTCGGTGACGTCCTGGATCTGGAAGGTGTCCAGGATCAGGCCCTGGCCGGTGAGCGACGACTCGGACTCGTCGGCGACCCGCTGGGCGAACGCGGCCCGGTCACGGATGATCTGCTCGACGGTCAGACCGCCGACGATCGAGCGCAGCGCGCCGGCGAGCACCTCCTGCGTGAAGGGCTCGATCTCCTCCTGCTGGGAGAGGAAGCGCTGTGCGGACAGCCGGATCTGGTCGGCGTTGCCGCCCACCTTCACGATCGCGACACCCTCGAGGTTGAGCTTGATGCCCTGCCCGGAGACCGCGCCGCGGATCTGGACGGAGATCCGGCGCGAGGAGAGGTCCATGGTCGCCAGCTTCTGGACGAACGGCACCACGAAGACGCCGCCGCCGAGCACGACCTTCTGACCCGACAGGTCGGTGGTGAGCTGGCCGGTCTCGGGGTTGAGCACCGCCTTGCCCTTGCGGCCGGTGACGATGAAGGCCTGGTTGGGACCGGCGACCTTGTAGCGGCTGGTGACCAGCAGCAGAAGCAGGATGAGAAGTACGACAAGGCCGGCGATCGGCACCAGCAGTTCCATGAGGATTCCTTCAGTCAGGAGGTGATCTCGCGCCACGTCGGCGCGACGGTGACTGCCGTCGGTGAGAGGACTCCGGTGACGTGCACCGCGGTGCCGGGCGTGATCGCCTCGTCGGTGTCGGGTGCCTTGGCGTTGTAGGTCACCGTGTGGCCCCCGAGGGCGACCCGCACCACGCCGAACCCGTCCGCCGGGATCGTGGTGATCACGGCAGCGTCCAGGCCGACGGCGGCCTCCCCCGAGGGCGCGGCATCGGTGTGATCCTCCTTCAGCAGGCGGGTCAGCCACAGCGTGAACCAAGCGAAGAGTGCGCCGCCCAAGGCTCCGATCCCGATGGCCGGGATCGTCCCGAGTGGGCCGACGGCGAGCGCGCCGCCGAACCCGAAGGCGGACACGAATCCACCGATCGCGGCGGTCGAGAACCAGTCGGCATCGAGCGCGCCGTCGAGGAAGCCGTCGAGGAGGTCGCCGATCACCAGCGACACCAGCAGGAGGCCCAGCCCGACGACTCCGATGATCAGGAACGTCGTCACACCAAACCTTTCGGCAGAGTCTCCACACTGAGCAGCAGTCTAAGGCGGACCTTATCCGCCTCTGATGCTGCCTGTCCGCGCTTTAATCGGCCTGGTCGAAGGTCCAGAGCAGAAGCTCGGTCGGTACGCCCGCGCTGATCGTGAACTCCGGCGGCAGATCGTCGCCGGCGGTCACCTCGAAGGCGTCGCCGGCGGTGAGCGGCTCGGCCATCCCGCTGCGCAGGAGCGCCCCGGAGGCGACGTGGAGATGGCGGAGCCCGGCCTCCGGGAGGGTGATCTCGGCAGGGCCGGCGGTGCCGACGTGGCCGACCCGCAGCGTCCCCTGGTCCAGGCGGACCGCCTCGGTCCACTCGCCTTCGACGGCGGCGACGTCGTGGACGGCGTACGCCGGCGCGCCGGTGCTGCCTGCGATCCAGACCTGGATGAACCGGGTGCCGGCGGCCGACGCGAACTCGGAGTGGTCGACACCGTCGCCGGTGGTGAAGACGCCGACCTGGCCCGGGGCGACGGTGCCGGTGGCGCCGGTCGAGTCGGTGTGGGTCACCTCGCCGGACAGCGGCCAGGTCACGATCGTGACGCCGGCGTGGTGATGGGTCTCGAACCCCTCACCGTTGCCCAGCAGGTGCTCGTCGTAGGTCACGATCGGGCCGAAGCCGACGCGCTCGGGGTCGTAGTGGGAACCGAATGAGTAGGTGTGCCAGGTAATTTTTCCTGGCCGGAGGCCGGGGGGACGTTCCGTGAATCGGGCGTTTCCTCGGCGGATCTGGGCAGTCACAGTCATGATTGTGCCGTGGCGTTTCCCAAGTTTCCGACTGGCTTCGTGTTCGGCACTGCAGACGCCACCCGGCCGGGGGGCGAGCAGGATGTTGCGCTGCTTCAACGTCTCGGTGCGCCGGGATACCGATTCGCGGTCTCCTGGCGTGAGCTTCAGCCGGGTGGGCGCGGTGCCTTCGATCCCGATGCCCGCGCTCGCTACGACCGCCTGGTCGACGAGCTGCTCGAGGCCGGTCTGCGCCCGTCGGCCACGCTCTACGCCGGCGAGCTGCCGGAGACGTTGGCCGCCGATGGCGGCTGGCTCAACCGAGCCACTGTCGACGCGTTCGGCGATTACGCCCAGACGGTCGCGGACCTGATCGGCGACCGCGTCCCGGAGTGGGTGCCGGTCCAGGATCCCAACGTCGCCGGCTACCTCGGCTACGGCCTCGGCACTATCGCGCCCGGCCGCCGCGCGGGCTGGGGAGTCGTCGCGGCGATGCACCACCTGCTCCTCGCCCACGGCCGCGGCGTGCAGGTGCTGCGCGCCGCCGGGGTCGAGTCGGTCGGGTGCGCCAACCACCATGAGCCGATCTGGCCGCTCTCGGAGGATCCCGCCGACGTCGGCGCGGCGAAGCTCATCGACCTGGCCTGGAACGCGGTGCCTCTCGAGGCGATGCTGATGGGCCGCTATCCCCGTGACATCGCCGGTCTCGCCGACGAGGTCACGATGCCGGGCGACATGGCCGTGATCCGCTCACCCCTGGACTTCTACGGCGTCAACTTCTTCGCACCGCAGCGCATCGGCGCCTCCGCCGAGGGCGACGACATCCCGTTCCGGATGGTTCCGCTCGTCGGCTACCCCGCCACCGACACCGGCTGGGGCGTGGTGCCCACCGCCCTGCGGGAGTGGCTGATCATCACCCGGTCCCGCTATCGCGCCGCGATGCCGCCGATCGTGGTGACCGAGTGCGGTGCTGCGTACGACGCTCCGATGGTCGACGGCGAGGTCGACGACCAGGCCCGGATCGACTACCTCGAGGCACACCTGGAGGCGGTCTCGGCCGCCATCGAGCGCGGTGTCGACGTCCGCGGCTTCTACGCCTACACCCTGCTCGACCGCGACGGCTGGGAGGCGCCGTTCACCGGCAAGGACTGGGAGGACGGCGTGGGCGGGAAGTACGGCCTGGTGCACGTCGACGCCGCCGGGGTGCGTACGCCCAAACGGTCCTTCGGCTGGTACGCCGACATGGTCGCCGCGCACGCCGAGGGCGCCCCGACGGGCTGACTAGAAGGCGAGCTTCTCGCCGATGGCCCTGATCGCGTCCATGTCGCCCGGGTGAGGCACCCAGGGGAGTGTGAGCGAGTCCTTGGTCTTGTCGGTGTAGCGCGGGATCACGTGGAAGTGCAGGTGGAACACCGTCTGCCACGCGGCCGGCCCGCAGTTGTTGAGTACGTTGACCCCGTCCGCCTGCAGTACGTCGACCACCCGCTTCGCGACCGCCTGGGCGGTCTTGGCGGTCGCGGCGAAGACCGCCGGGTCGGCCTCGAGGACGTCCTTGGTGTGCGTCTTCGGCACCACCACCGTGTGACCTTCGGCCGCCGGGGCGATGTCGGTGAAGGCGTACGTCTCCTCGTCCTCGTAGACCTTCGTCGAGGGGATGTTGCCCGCGACGATGTTGCAGAACAGGCAGTCGGGATCGCTCATGCGGGACAGGCTACAAGCCCGCGGCGACCTCGGTGCCCTGCCTGATCGCACGCTTGGCGTCGAGCTCGGCGGCGACGTCGGCCCCGCCGATCAGGTGCCAGTGCTCCCGCTCGGTCCACAGGTCGCGCACCGACTCCTGGCCAGCGCAGAGGATCACGTGGTCGACCTCGAGCGTGCGGGGCTCGCCGTCGACGGCGTAGTGGAGGGTGAGGGAGTCGTCGCCGGCCTCGATCTTGTCGTACGTCGCACCCCGGACCTGCTTGACGCCGTCCTGCTTCAGATGGGCGCGGTGGGCCCAGCCGGAGGTCTTGCCGAGGCCGATGCCGATCGGGGTGGACTTGCGCTGCAGCAGGGTCACCTGGCGAGCCGGTGCTTCCAGGACCGGCCTGGTCAGACCGCCGCGGAAGGTCGCCGGGTCACCGACGCCCCAGCGGGCCTTCCACTCCTCGAGGGTCTCGGGCTGGTGGGTCAGCCAGGCGGACACGTCGACGCCGATGCCGCCGGCGCCGATCACCGCGACGCGGCGGCCCGGGACGACCCGGCCGGCGAGCACGTCGGCGTACGTCACGACCCGGTCGTCCTCGGAGCCGGCGATCCGCGGGAGCCGCGGTGTCACGCCGGTGGAGACGATGACGTGGTCGAAGGGCTCCAGGTCGGCGGTGGTGGCCTCGGTGTCGAGACGTACCTCGACGCCCAGCACCTCCAGGCGCCGGGTGAAGTAGCGCAGCGTGTCCTTGAAGTCCTCCTTGCCGGGTACCGCCATCGCGAGGCGGAACTGGCCCCCGAGCTGCGAGGACTTCTCGAACAGGGTCACCGCGAAGCCGCGCTCGGCGGCCGAGGTGGCGGCGGCGAGGCCGGCCGGTCCGGCGCCGACGACGGCAACGGTCTGCTTGAGCTTGGTCGGCCTGAGCACGAGCGTCGTCTCGCGCGCAGCGCGCGGGTTGACCAGGCAGGACGCGGCCTTGTTGGCGAAAGCGTGGTCCAGGCAGGCCTGGTTGCAGGCGATGCAGGTGTTGATCTCGTCGGTGCGGCCCTCGGCGGTCTTCTTGGCGAACTCGGGGTCGGCCAGCAGCGGCCGGGCCATCGAGACCAGGTCGGCCTTGCCCTCGGCGATCGCCCCGTCGGCGAGCTCGGGGGTGTTGATCCGGTTGGAGGCGCAGACCGGGATCGACACCTCGGCCTTGAGGCGGGCGGTCATGTCGAGCCACGCACCACGCGGGACCTGGGTGATGATGGTCGGCACCCGCGCCTCGTGCCAGCCGATGCCGGTGTTGAAGACCGAGACGCCGGCGTCCTGGAGCGCGTACGCGAGGTCGATCGTCTCCTCCCAGGTCTGGCCGTCCTCGACCAGGTCGAGGATCGAGAGCCGGAAGATGATCGGGAAGTCGTCACCGACCAGCTCCCGCGAGCGCCGCACGATCTCCACCGGGAACCGCATCCGGTTGGTCGCCGTGCCACCCCAGCGGTCCTCGCGCTGATTGGTCCGTTCGGCGAGGAACTGGTTGATCAGGTAGCCCTCCGACCCCATGATCTCGACCGCGTCGTAGCCCGCCTTCTTCGCCAGCGAGATGCTCTTGGCGAAGTCGTTCACGGTCGCGTCCACAGCCTTGTCGGAGAGGGCCGCGGGCTTGAACGGGTTGATCGGCGCCTGGACGGCCGAGGCACTGACCGAGAACGGCGTGTAGCCATAGCGCCCCGCGTGCAGCACCTGCATCGCGATCGCGCCGCCCTCCTCGTGCACCGCGCCGGTGACCCGGCGGTGCTGGGCGGCGTGCAGCCGGGAGCTCATCTCGCTCGCGAACGGCTTGAGCCAGCCGCGCTTGTTCGGGGCGTAGCCGCCGGTGATGATCAGCCCGGTGCCGCCGCGTGCCCGCTCGGCGAAGTAGGCCGCCAGCTTCGGGATGTCCCACACGTGGTCCTCGAGGCCGGTGTGCATCGACCCCATCACCACTCGGTTGCGCAGCGTGAGCGACCCGATGGTGATCGGTGAGAGCAGGGATTCGTACGCCATGGACGTATGCTACTCATGAGTAATAAGAAGTGGCCAGTGCCCGTTCCCTTACGATTCCGATCATGCCGATTCCGCACATGCGTGCTCGCCTCGCTGCCCTTGCCGTCGCTCCGCTCGCTCTCGCCGCGGCGCTGACTGCCTGCGGAAGCGAGGGCGAGACCAGCGCCGGCGGCGGCGCACCGGCCTCCTGCGAGGCCGCCGACCTGCCGCTGAAGCAGGACGGCAAGCTGACCATCGGCACCGACTCCCCGGCGTACGAACCGTGGTTCTCCGAGAACGACCCCAGCAACGGCAAGGGCTTCGAGTCGGCGGTCGCCTACGCCGTCGCCGAGCAGCTCGGCTTCGCGAAGGACGACGTGGTCTGGGTCAAGCAGGCGTTCAACACCTCCTACACGCCGGGCGAGAAGAAGTTCGACTTCGACATCAACCAGATCTCGATCACGCCCGAGCGGGCGAACGTCGTCGACTTCTCGCAGGGCTACTACACGGCCTCGCAGGCGGTCGTGACGATGGAGGATGGTGCCGCTGCGGCGGGGTCGCTGGCCGACCTGAAGGACCTCAAGCTCGGCGCCCAGACGGCGACCACGTCGCTCACCGCGATCCGCGAGGACGTGCAGCCGAGCACGGACCCGCTGGTCTTCGACACCAGCGACCAGGCGAAGCAGGCGCTGCTCAACGGTCAGGTCGACGCGCTCGTCTTCGACCTGCCGACCGCGTTCTACATCACCGCCGCCGAGATCGAGGGCAGCACGATCACCGGGCAGTTCGAGAGCAGCGAGAAGCCGGAGGAGTTCGGCCTGCTGACCGAGAAGGACAGCGGACTGGCGTCCTGCATCGACGAGGCGCTGACCGCGCTCGAGGAGGACGGCACCCTCGCCGCGCTCGAGAAGGAGTGGCTCTCCGACGTCGTCTCCGTGCCAATCTTGAAATGACGCAGTCTGAAGTGACCAGCCCGCAGGTGACCTGGGAACCCAGCGAGCGGGAACTCGAAAGACAGGCCGTACGTCGCCGCCAGCGGCTCCAGCAGACCGCCATCGCCACGGTGGTGACCGCCGTGGTCGCGGTCGGGCTGGTGCTGTTGGTCCTCTCCTCGCCCGGGTGGGAGCGGGTCCGGGACTACTTCCTGAGCTGGTCGCACGCGCGCGAGTCGTTCGCGGCGATCGCGGAGGGGTTCTGGATCAACATCCGGATCTTCCTGGTCGCGGAACCGTGCGTACTCATCCTCGGTGCCCTCGTCGCGATCGCCCGCCAGACGACCTCACCGTGGCTGGCGCCGCTGCGGCTCCTGGCGACCGGCTACACCGATCTCTTTCGCGGGGTGCCGTCGATCCTGGTCGTCGTCATCTGCGGCATCGGCATCCCGGCGCTGGGGCTGTCGGGGGTGACCAGCTCGCTGTTCTGGCTGACCACGTTCGCCCTGGTGCTCTGCTACGGCGCCTACGTCGCCGAGGTCTTCCGTGCCGGCATCCTGGCGATCCATCCGACTCAGGTCGCCTCGGCCGAAGCGCTGGCGCTGACCCACTCACAGACGATGCGCTTCGTGGTCCTTCCACAGGCCGTACGCCGCGTCGTACCGCCGCTCATGAACGACCTCGTCTCGCTGCAGAAGGACACCGCGCTGATCTCGGCGGTGGGTGTCTTCGAGGCGCTCCGGGCGGCCCAGGACTACCAGGGCTACAACTTCAACGGCACGCCGCTGCTGGTCGCTGCCGCGTACTTCCTCATCGTCGCGGTCCCGCTCACTCGGCTCACCGACTGGCTGATGCGGCGACAGATCGAGAAGGAGCAGGGCCGATGACTGCGCCGGTGACGTCTGGGCTGCTGGAGGCCAAGGGACTGCGGAAGGCCTATCGCGGGAAGGTCGTGCTCGACGGTCTCGACCTGTCGGTCGGGGACCATGACGTGGTCTGCCTGATCGGTGCGTCGGGCTCGGGGAAGTCGACCCTGCTGCGCTGCCTGAACCTGCTCGAGACTATCGACGACGGAGTGATCACCTTCGACGGCCGGGAGATCTCCGACCCGCTCGTTGACCCGCGCTCGGTTCGCCGCGAGATCGGGATGGTCTTCCAGGCCTACAACCTCTTCCCGCATCTGTCCGTGCTCGACAACTGCACGCTGGCGCAGGTGCGCGTCCATGGCGTCCGAGCTGATGAGGCCGCTGATCGGGCGCGGACCCTGCTGGCCCGGTTCGGCCTCGCCGACAAGGCCGATGCCCATCCCGACGCCCTCTCGGGAGGTCAGCAGCAGCGGGTCGCGCTGGTGCGCGCGATGTGCACGCAGCCGCGCCTGCTCCTCCTGGACGAGATCACCGCCGCCCTCGACCCCGAGCTCGTCGGCGAGGTGCTGGAGATCGTCCGCGCCGAGGCAGAGGCGGGTACGACCCTGGTGCTCGCCACCCACGAGATGTCCTTCGCCCGCGAGGTCGCCACCAAGGTCTGCTTCCTCGACGGTGGGCGTGTGTTGGAGCAGGGTCCGCCTGAGCAGCTCTTCGGCGACCCTGTCGAGGAGCGCACCCGCGCCTTCCTCGCCCGGGTCCGTTCCTGAGCACAACGTCGATGCGTGCTCCTTTTACAAGACGATGACGCTTTGTGAATGATTCACAAGGCGTCATCGTCTTGTAAAAGGAACGGATCCGGCCTCCTGGCCGGCCGCCACCCACGTGGTTTCCACAGGGTTATCCACAGGATCTTGATTTCGGTCGCACGGGCGCGACGTCCCTTCATAGCGTCCCTGCACATGGGGGCCACTACACGAATCACGACGCGCGAGGCGATACGTCGGATCTGCGAGCTGCACATGATCGGGAAGGTCGAGGCGAACAGAGCCCTGACCACCGGTCTTGCCGGCCGAGGGCACAGGGCGGGCAGTGCGATCGTCTATGACGTCGGCAGGCTGGCCGCGCTGTTGGCCCGGCCGCGTTGCACGGATCAGACGTTGGATGCGGTCCGGCCGCTCATCGTCAGGCTCGGTCGCGATCGCAAGCTGAACCTCTCACGGACCTGGGAGGAGCAGGCCGAGATAGTGCGACGCAACTGGTACGTGCCGCCCCTCCTCGGGTCGATGCTGGACCGCTGGGGCTGCCTGGACGGCGGCCGGTTCCCGCTGGTCGCGACGGTCGCCAGCTGGGTGGTGTTCGGAGCCGAGGTGACCGGCCACACCTACGACGAAGGAGCACCACCGGCGGCCAACCGCAGCACGCCGCCACGTACGTTCCGGGTCGAACCGCCGGGCGACTGGTTCGACCCGATGAAGGAGACCTGGCTGCCCCTCGAGCGGGGACCGGCGGTGACGGTCTGGGGTGCACCGACGAACGGACCGTTGCGCGAGGTCGACTGGCTCAGGGTCGATGCCGACAAGCAGAAGGAGCGGCTCGAGTACGAGATGTGGCTCCGGTCCGCCCCGGTCCTGCGCGACGTGGCGCAGGTCGGCCTGACCGACACCGACGCCATCCTCCGGGCCTGGGACCAAGATGCCCCGTCTCATCCGCAGATCGGACGAGACGGGGCAGCGTAGGGCTGTTCCGATTCAGGCGCCTCAGACAGCAGCCGGGGCCGGGAAGGTCGGGTACTCGACACCGGAGATCGACTGAACGGTGCGGACGACCTGGCAGGAGTAGCCGAACTCGTTGTCGTACCAGACGTAGAGGATGGCGGAGTCCCCGTCGACGATGGTCGCGTTGCCGTCGACGATCGAGGCGGCGCGCGAGCCGATGAAGTCGGAGGAGACCGCGTCGCGGGCGGTGGTGAAGTCCACCTGGCGACGCAGCTCGCCGGTGAGCGAGGCCTCGCGGAGGTAGTCGACGACCTCTTCCTTCGAGGTCTCGCTCTTGAGCGAGAGCGACAGGATGGCGATCGAGACGTCCGGGGTGGGGATGCGGATCGAGTTGCCGGTGATCTTCGCCTTCAGGTCCGGGAGCGCCTTCGCGACGGCGGAGGCGGCACCGGTCTCGGTGAGCACCAGGTTGAGCGGTGCGGAGCGGCCACGGCGGTCGGCCTTGTGGTAGTTGTCCAGCAGGTTCTGGTCGTTGGTGAACGAGTGCACCGTCTCGACGTGCCCGCGCACGATGCCGAAGCGGTCCTCCATCAGCTTCAGCGGCGGCACGATCGCATTGGTCGTGCAGGAGGCGCAGGAGATCACGGACTCGTCGCCGGTGAGGGTCTGGTGGTTGACGCCGTGGACGATGTTGGGGACGTCGCCCTTGCCCGGCGCGGTCAGCAGGACCTTCTTGACGCCCGGGCGCAGGTGCTGCGAGAGGCCCTCGCGGTCACGCCACTTGCCGGTGTTGTCGATCAGGATGGCGTCCTTGATGCCGTACGCCGTGTAGTCGACCGTCGTCGGGTCGTTGGAGTAGATGAACTGGATCGGGTTGCCGTTGGCGATGATCACGCCGTTCTTCTCGTCCACCGTGATGGTGCCGGCGAACTGGCCGTGGATCGAGTCGCGACGCAGCAGCGAGGCGCGCTTGATGAGGTCGTCCTCGCCGCCCTTGCGGACGACGACGGCCTTCAGCCGCAGACCGTGGCGCGAGCCGGCCTTCTCGACGAGGAGCCGGGCGACGAGCCGGCCGATCCGGCCGAAGCCGTAGAGCACGACGTCCTGGCCGCCGTTGCGCTCGAGCTTGTTCTCACCCGTGGCGCCGGACAGCTTCTCGGCGACGAAGTCGTCGACGGAGAGGCCACGCTCGTCCTCGGCGTACTGGACGGCGAGCAGGCCCAGGTCGATCTTCGAGGGACCGAGGTCGAGCTTGGCGACCGCCTGGAGCAGCGGGAACGTCTCGGTGACCGAGAGCTCCTCGCCCTCGATCTGGCGCGCGAAGCGGTGCGCCTTGAGGATCGAGATGTCGGACTTGCTCACCAGCGACCGGCTGTGGACCAGGATGGTGACATCCTTCTCGCGGTAGAGCTTGCCGATGATCGGGATCATCGTCTCCGCGAGCTCCTCGCGGTGCTGCCAGTCGTTGAAGGTCTCGTCGGTGTCGCTCACAGCTCAACTTTCGGTTGCTCGGGAAGAAGGGACGGCACACCCCGCCAGGCTCGATTATCGGCGCGACGAGACCCCCGGCCACCTTGATCGATCCAACCTTGGACACGGTGTGACCGGGGTCTCTCCGACCCCTACGAGCCGCCCTTCAGAACGAGCTGGCCGAAGCGTCAGGGAGTCGCGGTCGCGGCCGGATCCTCGACGGGATCCCCGGTCGGCTCGACCGTCGCGGTCTCGGTCGGCTCGGCCGTCGGGGCCTCGGTGGCCGGGTCGGTGGCCGGGTCGCTGGGGGCCGGCGCGCTCGCGTCCGGTGACTCCGAAGGCGCCGGGTCGCCGGTGGCCGTACCGCTGCTGGGGGCGATCTCGCCGTCGCCCCCCGCGCCCTCGTCGTCGGGTTCCTCGTTCAGACCAGGATCCGTCCCGGTGTCGACCGAGCCGCCGACCGGCGTCGTCGGCGCGATGCTGCTCTCCCCGGTGCTCGGCTCGGCAGACGGGGTCACCTCGCCGACCTTCGGTGACTCGTCCTGGCCGGGCAGGAGGCCGGGATTGGCGGCGACAGCCACGCCGGCCGAGACCAGGACCACGGCCGCCGCGGCCAGGACCGCGACCTTCCAGCGCCGGCCGGAAGGTTGGGCAGGCTCAGCAAACGTGGGCGCCATCGTCGGCAGGTCGGCGGTGTTGGAAGAAGCCGTGGCGGGGTGCGGGGCGCGAGCGATCCCGCCCGTGGCGAGCGCCGGCGACAGCGTGCCGATGCTGGTCTCCTCCGCCGAGGTGACCGGGGCCGGCAGCAGGGTCCAGTCGCCGTTGGTGGCCAGGATGTCCGCGGCGGAGGGGCGTCCGGTCGGGTCCTCGGCCAGGCAGGCGGCGACCAGCGGGCGCAGGTAGACCGGGCAGAGGCTCAGATTGGGCGACTCGCCCTTGAGGAGATGCCCCATCGAGCCGATCTCGCCACTGAACGGCCAGCGGCCGGTGGCGGCGACGAAGGCGACCAGACCCAGGGCCCAGATGTCGACGGCGCTGGAGAAGGTGCCGGTCTGGACCTGCTCGGGCGCCTGGTAGCCGTAGGTGCCGACCGCCTTGCCGGTCTGGGTCAGCGCGGTGCCGTCGACGGCGCGGGCGATGCCCATGTCGATCACACACGGGTCGGTGGCGCCGTAGAGGATGTTGCCCGGCTTGATGTCGCGGTGGACCAGCCCGGCAGCGTGCACCGCGGCGAGGGCCTCGGCGACGCCGGCGACCAGCTGGCGTACGTCGATCTCGGGCAGGCGTTGGCCGGAGCCGATCAGCTTGTTGAGCGGCGGGTCGGCGACGTACTCGCTCGCCATCCAGGGCTGCCCGGCATCGGGGTCGGCGTCGAGCACCTTCGCGGTGAACCGGCTCTCAACCCTCTTGGCTGCCTGGATCTCCCGCTCGAACCGTGCGCGGAACCCCGGGTCGGAGGTGAGCTCGGGAAGGATCGCCTTCACCGCCGCCTGCATCCCGTACGCGTCCTCGCCCAGATAGACGACGCCCATACCGCCGTGGCCGAGGCGGCCGGTGAGCACGTACGGACCCATCTCGCGAGGATCGTTCGCCATCAGCGGGCTCACAGAGCTGGCCTGGGGGGCGGACTGGGGGGACGTGGGGATTTCCCGAGACAACTTCTCTGCTCCTGTGCACCGGCGAGTGTGTCTCGGAGCGTATCGGACTCGGCTCCGCGATCAGGTCACGCCGGGCGGTGCGTTCCGGACTCTGGAAGGCTGGACTTTGGAAAGATGGAAGCCATGACTGAGTCGACGGAGAAATCCACAGTGACATTGGGCCAGGGCACCGGTCCCCTCCGCGGGGTCAAGGTCGTCGAGCTGGCGGGGATCGGGCCGGGGCCGCACGCCTGCACGCTCCTCGCGGACATGGGTGCGGACGTGATCCGGGTCGACCGGCCGGGCGGCAACGTGCTCGGCGGCGGTGCCGGCGACCTGCTCACCCGCGGCCGCCCGAGCATCGCGCTGGACCTCAAAAACCCGGACGCCGTCGAGACCGTCCTGCGCCTGGTGGAGACCGCCGACGTGCTCATCGAGGGGCTGCGCCCGGGCGTCACCGACCGCCTCGGTCTGGGACCCGACACCTGCCTGGAGCGCAACCCGCGCCTCGTCTACGGCCGGATGACCGGCTGGGGCCAGGACGGTCCGCTGGCGCAGTCCGCCGGACACGACCTCACCTACATCGCCACCACCGGCGTACTCAACGGGCTTGGCCAGGACCGGGCCCGTCCGCACTTCCCGCTCAACCTGCTCGGCGACTTCGGCGGCGGATCGACCTACCTGGTGATGGGCATCCTGGCCGCGCTCGTCGAGGCCAAGACCACCGGCCAGGGGCAGGTCGTCGACGCCGCGATCGTGGACGGCACCGCCCACCTCGCCACGATGATCTCCGGGATGCTCGCCTCCGGCACCTGGCACGAGCAGCGGCAGAGCAACCTGCTCGACGGCGCGATGCCGTTCTACGCGCTCTACGACACCTCCGACGGCCGGCAGGTCGCGGTCGGTGCGCTGGAGGGCAAGTTCTTCGCCGAGATGGTCAGCCGTCTCGGGCTCGACGGGGTCTGCCCGGGGCAGTACGAGATGGAGCGCTACGACGAGATGCGCGACCTCTTCGCCAAGACCTTCGGGTCCAAGACGATGGCTGAGTGGGCCGAGCTCTTCGAGGGCACCGACGCCTGCGTCGCCCCCGTCCTCACCCCCTCCGAGGCCGCCACGCATCCGCACCTGCAGGCCCGCCAGACGTACGTCACCCACCACGGCGTCACCCAGCCCGCCCCCGCTCCGCGGTTCAGCCGGACCACCTCCACCTTGGGTGCGGGACCGGCCGCCAGCGCGGGCCAGCACACCCGCGAGGCCCTCGCCGCCTGGGGCATCGAGGACGCCGACGCCCTGATCGAGAAGGGCGCCGCGTTCCAGGACTGAGGACGCAGAAACGGCGCGGCGTACGACCCGAAGGTCATACGCCGCGCCGTTCTATGTGACGCGGGTTGGCTCAGTCCTTGTGGACCAGAGCGGCAGCGCGGCGACGCAGGACCACGACGAGCGCGGTGCCGGCAGCGGCAGCGCCGGCGAGCATGGCCAGCAGCGGCCACATCGCGGGTACGGCAGAGTCGCTCTCGCCGGCGAGGCCGGCGTCGATGTTGGTCGGGACGTCGGAGTCGGTGACCGGCGCCTCGGAGGACTCCTCGTCAGCGGGCTCGGTCTCGTCGGAGACCGGGGTGGCCTCGGTCGGCGTCTCGGAGGGCTCCTCGGACGGGGTCTCGGACGGGGTCTCCGAAGGCGACTCGGAGGGAGACTCGGAGGGGGACGGCGACGGGGACTGAGTCGCCTCGTCGCAGTTCTCGAACCAGAAGACCTTGGACTTGGTGTCGTTGCCCTTGCTGCCCGGGGTGTGGACGGTGACCTTCACGTGGTAGCCCTGCTGGGCGTGCGCGACACCGGTCGAGTGGAGGGTGTAGGTCTCGCGGCCGTCGAAGCCGTCGTCGGTGCCCGCGCCGGAGGCTGCGTCGTCGCCGACGAAGACCTCGAGATCACCGTCGACGGTGAGCTCGCCGTCGAGGGTCGGCGCCTGCAGTTCGAAGGAGACCTTCGAGACGATGTCGACGCCCTCGTCGAAGCCGTACCACTCGATGTCGAACTTGCATCCCTGGTGGGGGTCGTTCTCCGGCGTGGTGTCCGGCGCGTCGTCGGGAGCGAGGTACTCCTCGATCTTGACGGTGCCGTTGTTGCCGGCCGGGTCGGTCGCGAACGCCGGGGCGGCTGAGAGCCCGGCAAGGGTGACGCCGGCGACGATCGCGCCGGCGCGTACGAAACTCAACACTCGAAAACCTTTCGAAGACCATCTGACCGCACGATGCGGTCCGCATGCAGCCTCAGCCACCGAAAGCGATGGGTGAGTGACCCCGAAATCGCTGTGGATGCTTCGCCGCCCCCACAGCTGCAGATCGCAGCGTAGTGACTACAAGCACGGTTGTGGTGCCCGGGTGGCGATTGTTTGCGTGCCGTTGATCAGCGGTGGAGATCCAAATTGCTTGCAAAAGTTTGCGGGACAGGGTGTCGCAAACACGTACTCCCGGGTAACCTGGCCCACATGCATGTCGACGTACTGATCATCGGTGCCGGCGTCTCCGGCATCGGAGCGGCCGCACAGCTCCGTGAGCGCCTTCCTGGAAAGACGCTCGCGATCCTCGAGCAGCGTGATGCCAGTGGCGGCACCTGGGACCTCTTCCGCTATCCGGGCATCCGATCCGACTCCGACATGTTCACCTTCGCCTTCAAGTGGCGGCCGTGGGAGAGCGCGCAGGCGCTCGCCGACGGTCACCAGATCCGTGACTACCTGCGCCAGACGGCGAAGGACTACGGCGTCGACAAGCTGATCCACTACGGCCACAAGGTCACCGGTGCCGCGTGGAGCACCGAGGACAAGCAGTGGACGGTCTACGTCGAGACCTCCGACGGCCCGACCGAGATCACCGCCGGTTTCCTGTGGAACTGCTCGGGCTACTACGACTACGCCAACGGCTACCAGCCGGAGTTCGCCGGTCTCGACGACTACGAGGGCACCTTCGTGCACCCGCAGCACTGGCCCGAGGACCTCGACTATGCGGGCAAGAAGGTCGTCATCATCGGCTCCGGCGCGACCGCCGTCACCCTCCTGCCCAACCTGGCGGGCGAGGGCAGCGACCGTGCCGAGAAGGTGACGATGCTGCAGCGCACGCCGACGTACATCCTCTCGCGCCCGGGTCAGGACGCGATCGCCTCGCTGTTGAAGACGGCGCCGTTCAAGCTGCTCGGCAAGCTGCCCTTCAAGCGCGTGCGCGAGAAGATCGGCCACGAGGCCGTTCGCTGGGAGAACATCGCCCTCACCGTCGGCACCTACCAGATCGCTCGCCGGGCTCCCGGTGTGGTCAAGAAGGTGATCCGCGACCAGTGGATCAACGGCCTCACCGCCCGCGGCGGCCGTCCTGGCATGACCAAGGACGAGGCGATCGCGTACGTCGACAAGCACTTCAACCCGCCCTACAACCCGTGGGACCAGCGCATCTGCTTCGTCCCCGACGGCGACATGATGAAGTCGATCCGCGAAGGGTACGCCGCGGTGGTGACCGACCGGATCAAGACGTTCGTGCCGAAGGGCATCGAGCTCGAGTCGGGCGAGACGCTCGAGGCCGACATCGTCATCTCCGCCACCGGCCTCAACCTCAGGCTCTTCGGCGGCCTCGACTACACCGTCGACGGTGAGCCGGTCAGCCTGCCCGAGCAGATGGCGTACAAGGGCCTGATGATCACCGGGATCCCGAACTTCGCCTACACCATCGGCTACACCAACGCCTCCTGGACGCTCAAGGCCGACCTGGTCACCGACTACGTGATCCGGCTGCTCGACTTCATGGGGGAGAACGGCTACGACGTCGCCGCGGTCACCCGCGACCCGAGCGTCGAGGAGCGGCCGTTCATGGACCTGGCCTCCGGTTACATCCAGCGCTCGCTGGACCTCATGCCGAAGGCCGGCGACCGGGCGCCGTGGACCGCGAAGCAGAACTACCTCGTGGACATGAAGGCGCTCGGGTCGCCGGTCGCGGACGGTGTGATCCGTTTCGCCTGACCACTTTCGGCGCCGGGTCTGTGATTACTGTGACAGGCATTCCAGACCCGGCGTGAAGTACGTGGGACTACGATGGTCCCACCATGGATGGCAGGGCAGTTCGCTGGAAGCGTCACAACGATGACCGACGAAAGCGCATCGTCGATGCCGCGATCGGTCTGATCGAGACCGACGGCGTCAACGTCAGCCTGCAGGCGATCGGCCAGGCCGCGGGGCTCTCCCGCTCGGTGGTCTACCGGCATTTCGCCGACCGACGTGAGCTCGACCTCGCCATCCAGGCCGACATCCTCGACGGTCTGTGGGCCAAGCTCTTCCCGGCGATGGAGCTGACCGGATCGATCCGGCAGATCATCTCCCGCACCGTGGGGGCGTACGTCAACTGGGCGCTCGAGCACCCGCTCCTGCACCAGGTGGCCGATGTCGACACCGCGCCGAACGGCACCGGTCCGCTGCAGCAGGGGCTCGACCGGATCGCGGAGCGGATCAAGGAGCTGATCCTGGCCGCGTTCGAGCTGACCGGTGTGGAGGTCTCCGAGATCGACAAGAAGGCCGTCGACCCGCTGATCTACGGCCTGATCGGGATGGTCTTCGGTGCCGTACGCCGCTGGGTCCACCTCGGCGAGGGCATCCCCGACGCCGAGCATCTGACCTCGGTCGTCACCGAGGCCGTCCTGGCCATGATCGACACCCGCACGACGGCGTACGGGCTCTCGATCGACCACGACCAGCCGCTCGAGGAGCTCCTCGGCTGATCGAGCTCAACTGATCGAGCTCAGCCGGGCAGGGTCAGGTCCGCCGGTACGACGCGACCCAGCGCGGCACGGCACGCGATGATCCCCGGGGAGTCGGCGATCGCGGTCCGGGTCGCGGTGAAGACCGTACGCCGCGGTGAACCCGGCAGCTCGATGAGCCGCACGGCCGTCCGATGGCGTACGCGCATCAGGTCGGAGAGCAGGGCGACGGCGTTGCCGGACTCCACGAGCGCGACATGGGCCTCGACGTCGTCGGTCTCGTAGCGGACCTCGGGCTCGAAACCTGCCCGGCGGCACTGCTCCTCGATCCAGTGGCGGGACGCCGTGCCCGGCGGCTCCATCGCCCACGGGACCCGACCGGCGTCGGCCAGCGAGGTGATGCCGTCCCAGATCTCTCCGGAGCCTTCGGGCGGGACCGCGAGCCGGAGCCGGTCGGTGGTCAGCGGCTGCCGGTCGAGACCGTCGAAGTGCGGTGCGCCGTGGTCGGGATAGTGCTCGGCGACCACCAGGTCGAGCTCGCGCAGGGCGAGGTCGTTGAGCGCCTGCTCCGGCGCGCGTTGGGACAACATGACCCGCAGCCGAGGATGGCGCCGGGTCAGGTCGGCGAGAGCCTGCGGCATGTAGGCGAGAGCCACGGACTGGAAGACGGCGACCCGGACGGTGCCGGCGGTCTCGTCGCCGAGCGAGGTGACCGCGGCCTCGGCCGCCTCGAGCCGGGCCAGGATCTCGGTCGTGTGCTCGACGAGGACCTCGGCGGCGGCGGTGAGCTGGACCCGTCGGCCGGCCTTGCGCAGCAGCGGCACCCCGACCTCGCGCTCGAGCTGGCCGAGCTGCTGGGAGACCGATGACGGGCTCTGGTGGAGGGCCTCGGCGACCTCAGCGAGGGTCCCGCGCGCGGCGAGCTCGGCGAGCAGTCGGAGACGCCGGACGTCGAGCATCTTGATCCTTCAGTTCTACTTACGAATGATCTCCAGCAAACATCGCTTTATCTTACGTGACTCTGGTCGCATACTCGGGTCTATGACCACCAATGACGGGCTCATCTCCGAGGTCGACCACCTCGTTCGCGGCTGGCTGGCGAAGGCTTCGACCAAGCCCGCCGCCCCGGCCGCACAGCGCCTCGCCGACGTACTCAAGGATCCCGCCGGACTCGACTTCACCGTCGGCTTCGTCGACCGGGTGATCCGGCCCGAGGACGTACGCGTGGCCGCGGCCAGCCTCCGTGAGCTGGCCGGCAACGTACCTTCGTTCCTGCCCTGGCACCTGAAGCTGGGCGTGAAGCTCGGCGCGCTGATGTCGCTGGTCGCGCCGTGGTTCGTCATTCCGGTGGCGCGTCGTGCGCTGCGGCAGATGGTGGGGCACCTGCTGATCGACGCCTCCGACGCGCGGCTCGGCAAGCAGATCGAGCGGATTCGCGAGCGCGGCGTGAACCTCAACATCAACCTCCTCGGCGAGGCCGTCCTCGGGCAGAAGGAGGCCGACCGGCGCCTGGCCGGGATCCGCAAGCTGCTCGCGCGCGACGACGTCGACTACGTCTCGGTGAAGGTCTCCTCGCCGGTCGCGCCGCATGCGGTCTGGGCGTACGACGAAGCGGTGGCGCACGTGGTCGAGCGGCTCCTCCCGCTCTACACCTACGCGGCGACGTCCTCGGCCGCCGGGACGAAGAAGTTCATCAACCTGGACATGGAGGAGTACCGCGACCTCGACATGACCATCGACGTCTTCACGCGGCTCCTCGACCGGCCCGAGCTGGCCGACCTGGAGGCGGGCATCGTCCTGCAGGCCTACCTGCCCGACGCCATGTCGGCGATGATGCGGCTCCAGGAGTGGTCGGCTGCTCGCCGTGCGCGTGGGGGCGCGGCGATCAAGGTGCGGCTGGTCAAGGGCGCCAACCTGCCGATGGAGCACGTCGAGGCGTCGCTGCACGGCTGGCCGGTCGCGACCTGGTCGACCAAGCAGGACTCCGACACCAACTACAAGCGAGTGCTCTCCTGGGCGCTGACCCCCGAGCGGATGGCCAACGTGCGCGTCGGGGTCGCCGGTCACAACCTGTTCGACGTGGCGTACGCCTGGATCCTGGCTGGTCAGCGTGGGGTTCGCGACTCGGTCGAGTTCGAGATGCTGCTGGGTATGGCCGAGGGCCAGGCCGAGGCCGTCCGCGAGACCGTGGGCGACCTGCTGCTCTACGTGCCGGTCGTGCACCCGAAGGATTTCGACGTCGCGATCGCCTACCTCGTGCGTCGCCTCGAGGAGGGCGCGAGCACCGATAACTTCATGTCGGCCGTCTTCGACCTCAACTCCTCCGAGGCCCTCTACAAGCGGGAGAAGGAGCGGTTCGTACGCTCCCTCGCCGCTGTCGACGACTCCGTGCCGGCGCCGAACCGGACCCAGGACCGGCGCTCCCCGGTCGCGGACGACGTCCAGACCCTGTTCGAGAACGCCCCCGACACCGACCCGCACCTGCCGGGCAACCGGGAGTGGGGCAAGGCGATCATCGCCCGGGTGGGCTCCTCGACGCTGGGCGACCAGCTGGTCGCCGACCACACGCTGACCTCGGTGGAGGCCGTCGAGTCGGTGCTCGAGGGTGCCGTCGGCGCCCAGGCCGACTGGGGCCGCAAGACCGGCGCCGAACGGGCCGCCGTGCTGCGGGCCGCGGCGGTCGAGGTCGAGCGACGCCGGGCCGAGTGGCTCGAGGTCGGCGCCTCCGAGTGCGGCAAGACGCTCGACCAGGGTGACCCCGAGGTCTCCGAGGCGATCGACTTCCTCAACTACTACGCGAGCCTGGCTGAGGAGCTCGACACGGTCGACGGCGCCCGCGCGGTGCCGGTGCGGCTGACGCTCGTCACCCCGCCGTGGAACTTCCCGCTGGCCATCCCGACCGGTGGTGTCGCGGCCGCGCTCGCGGCCGGGTCGGCCGTGGTGATCAAGCCGGCTCCGCAGGCTCAGCGCTGCGGCTCGGTGCTGGTCGAGACGCTGTGGGCCGCGGGCGTGCCGAAGGAGGTGCTCCGACTCGTCCACGTGCCGGAGAACGAGGTCGGTCGCGCGCTGATCGCCTCGCCGCTGGTCGACCGGCTGGTGCTGACCGGCGCGTTCGACACGGCCGAGCTCTTCCGCTCGTTCCGCCCGGACCTGCCGCTGCTGGCCGAGACCTCCGGCAAGAACTCGCTGGTGGTCACCCCGGACGCCGACCTCGACCTGGCCGTCAAGGACCTCGTCTACTCCGCCTTCGGTCACGCCGGGCAGAAGTGCTCGGCAGCGTCGCTGGGCATCCTGGTCGGCTCGGTCGCGACCTCGCGCCGCTTCCGCGACCAGCTGATCGACGCGGTGACCTCGCTTCGCGTGGGTTATCCGACGGACCCGACGGTGCAGGTCGGACCGGTCATCGAGCCCGCCTCCGGCAAGCTGCTCAAGGCGCTGACGACGCTCGCCCCGGGCGAGACGTGGCTCGTGAAGCCGCGCCAGCTCGATGACACCGGCCGGCTCTGGTCGCCGGGTGTGAAGACCGGCGTCAAGCGTGGCTCCGAGTTCCACCTGACCGAGTACTTCGGTCCCGTCCTCGGCCTGATCTCGGCCTCCTCGCTCGACGAGGCTCTCGAGATCCAGAACGAGGTGGACTACGGCCTCACCGCCGGCATCCACAGCCTCGACCGCGCCGAGATCTCGCACTGGCTCGACTCCGTCGAGGCCGGCAACGCCTACGTCAACCGCGGCATCACCGGCGCGATCGTGCGCCGTCAGCCGTTCGGCGGCTGGAAGAAGTCGGCGGTCGGCGCCGGGACGAAGGCCGGCGGGCCCAACTACCTGGTCGGCCTCAGCGACTGGGTCCCGGCTCCCGCCACCGAGCTCACGACGCCGGCTCCTGCCGTACGGTCGCTCGTCGACTGGGCCGCCCGGCTGCAGCTGGACGAGCTCGACATGCTCAAGCGTGGGGCTGGCTCGGACGCTCTCGCCTGGGAGCGCGAGTTCGGTGCCGCTCGGGACGTCTCGCGACTGACCGCCGAGGTCAACGTGCTGCGCTACTCGCCGGTGCCGGTCACCATCCGGTACGAGGGTGGCTCGATCGCCCACCTGCTGCGCGTTCTCGCCGCGGGTGTGGCTGCCGGCGCTCCGGTGACGGTGTCCGTCGCCACGGCGCTCGACGACGAGACCGCCTCGCTGGTCCGCGCGACCGGTGCGACGTACGTCGTCGAGGACGCGGCCGCGTGGGCGTCGTTCGTCTCCGGGCCGTACGCGCCCAGCCGCGTACGCCTCCTGGGTGGGTCGCGCGAGGCCTTCGCGGAAGCGAGCCAGGGCCGCGTCGACGTCGCGCTCTACGCCCAGCCCGTCGTCGAGGCCGGCCGGGTCGAGCTGCTCACCTTCCTGCGCGAGCAGGCCGTGTCGATCACCGCTCACCGCTTCGGCTCCCCGACCCCGCTGGTGGAGAACCTCTTCTGAAGTGAAGCCTCGACGGGGTCCGACCAGCAGTGGTCGACCCCGTCGAGCTCCTGCGCGTTCTCCTACAGTGGTGCGATGACCTCGACCGCGCGGACTACAGCGCGCATCCTGCTGGGTGTGATCATGGTGGGCGCCGGGGTGGCGCACCTGACCACCCAGCGACAGGAGTTCCGGGCGCAGGTGCCCGAATGGTTCCCGGTCGATGAGGACCTGACGGTGGTCGGCTCGGGCGTCGTCGAGATCGGGCTCGGGCTGGCCTTCGTCCTGCTGCCGAGCAAGCGACGTCTCGTCGGAGCGCTGCTTGCCGCGTTCTTCGTGGCGATCTTCCCCGGCAACATCGCGCAATATGTAGAAGGCGTCGACGCGTTCGGTCTCGACACAGACAGCAAGCGGCTGATCCGGCTGTTCTTCCAGCCCGTGCTCGTCGTCTGGGCCCTGTTCGGCGGCGGCTGGCTGAGACGTACGAGAAACGACGGCTGAACCCACCGACCTCATGGCAGCTGCGGCTAATAGGCGGCGGCCTGAGCCCCCGCCCACGTACGCAGGTAGGACTCCGAGCCGCGGACGATGTCGTCGATAACGTCTTGGCCGCCGGTGAGACGGAGGTCCTCGAGGTAGTCGGGGATCATCCCGTAGTGGGCGACGCCGTCGGTGTTGTAGTCCCAGATCCGCTGGCCGGTGACCTGCCGGTCGACGACGGAGCCGCCGTCGAAGGTCTGGAACGGGTAGGTGACGCGCGTCTTCGCCGGGCCAGGCGTGCCGCCGAAGCCGTTCATGTCGAAGCCGAAGCCGATGCCGGCACCGTAGCGGTCACGGACGGGTGCGGTGCGGGCGTACTCGGCCAGGAACTGGTCGGTGCTGTGACCGTAGATCGTCGAGAAGCCGCCGAGGGCGTAGAGCCGGTCGAGGTAGCGCTCGTCCATCCAGGAGTGGCTGGCGAGGGCGCCGGGGTAGTCGGTCTCCTCGAGAATGTCGAGGGTGCGGCCGGCGGCCTTGGCGCTCATGTGGTCGACCTCGACCATCATGCCGCGCTTGATCAGCCCGCGAAGGGCGTATTCGCCGAGGGCCGAGAGCCCGTGGGGGTTGCACACCGTGCCCGAGGGATAGATCGGCGGCTGCGGCAGCCAGGCGAGCTCGGCGGGCCGGTCGACCAGGCGCGGATTGTTGTCGTGCGGCTGGCCGGGGTCGCAGGCCTTCGGCGTCCAGAACGTCCCGGTGGTGAGGAACTGACCGGCGTTGATCAGCAGCCCGGTCGTGCCCTTGTCGTAGCGGACCCCGCACAGCGCGTTGTCGAACTTGTGGCACAGGAACATCGACGAGACCCCGAGCGACTTCAGCTCGTCGAGCCCCGCGTCGATGTTGGCGCGGGTGCACGAGGGCAGCCGCAGCTTCTGGGAGCAGCCGAACGGCTCGGAGGTCTCCATGCCGAGCACGACGGCGAGCTTGCCGTCCTCGATCACCTCGCGCGCCTGCTCGGCGTCGGTGACGATCCGGTACCACCCGCGACCCTCGCCGCCGTACTGCGCGTCGATGAACGCTTGGGTGTCGTACGCATCCCTGGCCTGCCTCCGCACCGCGGTCATCTCGTCGCAGGACTGGTGGGTGCCGGGGTTGATCGCGCACAGCGCCTTGTTGCTGGTCAGCTGCACCACCAGGATCCGCTGTCCGGCGCGCCAGGCCCGCTCGACCCAGCGGTAGTACATCTGCTGATGGGTCAGCGAGTCGTAGGCCGGCCAGTCGGCGAACGACGGCCAGCCGGTGGTGTCGTGGAACCCCAGCGGGCTGCCCGAGCGGGTCAGGTTCTCCAGCAGCGCGGTCTCCCCGGCGATCCCGTGGGAGGGGCAGTCCTGGAGCGCGTCTGCGATCCCGGCCGCCGACCAGGCCTTCCCACAGACCGCCGCGCCACCGATCCCGTCCTGCATGAACATGTGGCTGTGGGCGTCGATCAGCCCTTGCACCGTGCCGTCCGGAGCCGTCCCGGTGAACGGCTCGCCGGTCACGTTGACCTCGGACTCCGGCGACGGGAGCCGCCGCTCCACATCGTCACCTGAGGCGGGTGGTCCCACCATCGCGACCGTCACCGCGAGGGCGATCACAGCGAGCAGGGACGTACGTCTGATGCGCATGTGGCCTCCCGGTGACCAGCGGCATATTTACTGCTATGGGTATCGCAACCTAGCAGTTGCTTGGGCCGTTTGGGGCCATATCTCCGCAGGTCGTCCGCTCTGACAGACTGACGAGCATGACCATCGCGATCATCGGTGCAGGCAACATGGGTGGGGCTGTCCTCGCCGGACTTCTCGAGGCCGGCCACGCTCCGGAGAGCGTTATCGTCGTCGAGGCTCGCGAGGAGCAGGCCGCCGCGCTCCGTGAGAAGCACGGGATTCGTACGCTGCCGGCCACCGAGGCTGTCGCCGAGGCCGACGTGGTGGTGCTGGGCGTGAAGCCCTATGGCGTCGTACCGGTGCTGGAGTCGATCGCATCGTCGCTGCGGCAGGGGGCCACGGTGGTGTCGCTGGCCGCTGGTGTTCCGACTTCAGCGATGGAGCCGGCCGTGCCGGACGGCGTCTCGGTCGTGCGGGTCATGCCCAACACGCCTGCCCTGGTCGGCGAAGGCATGTCCGCGGTCGCCGGTGGCGCGAAGGCGACGCCGGAAGCCATCGAGACCGCGGCTGACCTGATGGGTGCCGTCGGCAAGGTCGTCACGGTCCCCGAGTCGCAGATCGACGCCGTCACCGCGATCAGCGGCTCCGGCCCGGCGTACGTCTTCATGGTCGCCGAGGCTTGGATCGAGGCGGGCGTCCACCTGGGCCTGACCAGGGACGACGCGACGACGCTCGTCATCCAGACGCTGTCCGGCTCCGCGGAGCTCCTCAAGAGCGGGACCCACCCCGCGATCCTCCGCGAGCAGGTCACCTCCCCGGGCGGCACGACCGCCGCCGCGCTCGGCGCGCTGGAGCAGAACGGCCTGCGGGCGGCCTTCCTCGAGGCCACCCGCGCCGCCTACGTACGCTCCAAGGAGCTTTCCTGACTACAGCCCGAGGTGTCGGCTGATGATCAGCTTCTGGACCTCGGTGGTGCCGCCGTAGATGGTCTGGATGCGGCTGTCGACGAACGCCTTGGCGATCGGGTACTCCATCATGTAGCCGTAGCCGCCGTGGATCTGGACGCCCTGGTCGACGAACTTCTTCTGCAGCTCGGTGGTCCACCACTTCGCCATGCTGGCCAGGACGGTGTCGGCGGTGCCGGCGTTGAGCTGGGTGACGGCGTCGTTGAGGAAGAGGCGGGCGAGGTAGGCCTCGGTGGCCATCTCGGCGAGCGTGAACGCGGTGTTCTGGAAGCGGCCGATCGGGCGGCCGAAGGCCTCGCGGGTGCGGGCGTAGTCGAGCGAGAGCTCGAGGACCTGCTCGACCGCGGCAACCGCGATCGAGGCGACCGAGATGCGCTCCTGCGGCAGCAGGGTCATCAGCGAGACGAAGCCGGAGCCCTCCTCGCCGAGCAGGTTCTCCTTCGGTACGACCACGTCGGTGAAGGAGAGCTCGGCGGTGTCCTGCGCCTTCATGCCCATCTTGTCGAGGTTGCGGCCGCGCTCGAAGCCCTCCATGCCGCGCTCGACCACGAGCAGGGAGATGCCGTGGGCACCGGCGTCGGGGTTGGTCTTGGCGACCACGATGACCAGGTCGGCGTTGATGCCGTTGGAGATGAACGTCTTCGAGCCGTTGAGGAGGTAGTGGTCACCCTTGTCGACCGCGGTGGTGCGTACGCCCTGGAGGTCCGACCCGGCGCCCGGCTCGGTCATTGCGACGGCGGTGATGATGTCGCCGGAGACGCAGCCCGGCAGCCAGCGAGCCTTCTGCTCCGGGGTGCCGAGGTGGGAGATGTAGGGGACGATGATGTCGGTGTGGACGAAGAAGCCGGGCCCGCTGGCGCCGATCTTCGCCATCTCCTCGTGAAGGACCGAGTTGAACCGGAAGTCCTTGATGCCGGGGCCGCCGTACTCCTCCTCGACGTCGAAGCAGAGCAGCCCGGTGTCGCCGGCCTTCTTCCACAGCTCGCGGGGAACGATGCCGTCCTTCTCCCACTGATCGTGGAAGGGCACGACCTCCTTCTCGAAGAAGGCCTTCGCCGTGGCACGGAAGTCCTCGTGCTCAGCTTCGTAGATGGTGGGCTTCTCGGGCATGACACTCCTTCGTAGACAGTCGTGCTCATCGTGCCTCACGTCTGTGACGCAGACCGCATTGTCGGGGTGGCGACGGAGCAACTGTGACAGTAACACTGGCGAAGTCGCAACCGTTTGGTCTACGGTCCCTGACTATGACGGAGACGACCGAGGAACTGATGACGATCGATGAGCTGTCGACCGCCACGGGCTTGTCGGTGCGTACGACGCGCTACTACGCGAGCCTCGGGCTGATCCCGCCGCCGATCCGCCGCGGGCGGGTGGCCTACTACGGTCCCGAGCACCGCGCTCGACTGGATCTGGTCACCGCGCTCCAGGAGCACGGGTTCACGCTGCAGGCCATCGAGCGCTACCTCGGACGGCTCCCTGCCGACATCACGCGGGAGGATCTCGCGATGCAGCGCGCCATGATCACCTCCTGGGCCACCGAGCCGACCGAGGACATCCAGGCCCGGATCGGGCGTGAGCTGATCGCACTGGGGCTGCCTCGTGACGCGCTGGCGGCGGCGTACGCAGCGACCTCACGCCTCATGGCAAACCTGGCGGACGAACTCAACACCATCCTGCGCGACCAGGTGGTCGATCCGTTCAAGCGGACCCACCACACCGCGGAGGAGGCTGCGCATCTCGAGGAGGTGCTCCCGCGCCTGCGGCAGCTCACCACCGAGGCCATCGTGGTGAGCTTCCAGGACGCGGTGAACCGGACGATCTCCCGCAATCTCTCGTGAACCTTTCGGACCAACCCTGTTGACTGTGACAGTTTTAGTGTCACAATCGGCGCATGGCTGAAGCATTCATCTATGACCACCTGCGCACGCCGCGCGGGAAGGGTAAGAAGACCGGAGCGCTCCACGAGGTCAAGCCGATCGACCTGGTGGTCGGCCTGATCGACGAGGCGCGCAAGCGGAACCCCAACCTCGACCCCGAGCGGATCGACGACGTCGTCCTCGGTGTCGTCACCCCTGTCGGCGAGCAGGGCGGTGACATCGCCAAGACCGCCGCCATCAAGGCCGGGCTCCCCGAGACGACCGCCGGGGTGCAGCTCAACCGCTTCTGCGCCTCCGGGCTCGAGGCCGTGAACCAGGCCGCCTCCCGCGTACGCGGCGGGTTCGAGGACCTCATCCTCGCCGGTGGTGTCGAGTCGATGAGCAAGGCGCCGATGGGCAGCGACGGCGGCGCCTGGGCGCAGGACCCGGACACCGCGCTCAAGACCGGCTTCGTCCCGCAGGGCATCGGCGCCGACCTGATCGCGACCATCGAGGGCTTCAGCCGCGCGGACGTCGACCGCTACGCCGCCCAGTCCCACGCCCGGGCCGCCGCCGCCTGGGAGAACGGCTACTTCAAGGACGCCGTCATCCCGGTCGTCGACCAGACCGGCCTGACCGTGCTCGACCACGACGAGCTGATCCGCCCCGGCACCACCGCCGAGACCCTGGCCGGCCTCAAGCCGTCCTTCCTCCAGCAGGGCCAGGAGGCCGGCTTCGACGACGTCGCGCTGGCCAAGTACCACTGGGTCGAGAAGATCGACCACGTCCACCACGCCGGAAACTCCTCCGGCATCGTCGACGGCTCCGCGCTGATGCTGATCGGCTCCGAGGAGGCCGGCAAGGCCAACGGGCTCACCCCGCGTGCCCGGATCATCTCGGCCGCCGTCTCCGGCGCCGACCCGACGATCATGCTCACCGGCCCCGCCCCGGCCTCGCGCAAGGCGCTGGCCAAGGCAGGTCTCACCGTCGACGACATCGACCTGTTCGAGATCAACGAGGCGTTCGCCGCCGTCGCGATGCGGTTCATGAAGGACATGGGTATCGACGAGTCGGTCACCAACGTCAACGGCGGCGCGATCGCCATGGGTCACCCGCTGGGCGCGACCGGTGCCATCATCCTCGGCACCCTGGTCGACGAGCTCGAGCGTCAGGGCAAGCAGCGCGGTCTCGCCACGCTGTGCGTCGGTGGCGGCATGGGTATCGCCACGATCGTCGAGCTGGTCTGAGAGAGGTTTGCGAAGAGATGACTGAGTCTGCCGTTAAGTACGACCGCGATGCCGACGGCATCGTCACCCTGACCCTGGACGACCCGAATCAGTCGGCCAACACCATGAACGAGCTGTACAAGACCTCGATGGCGGAGGCCGTCGAGAAGCTGTACGCCGAGGCCGACGGTGTGACCGGCGTGGTGATCGCCTCCGCGAAGAAGACCTTCTTCGCCGGTGGTGACCTCAAGAACATGATCCAGGTGCGGCCCGAGAACGGTGCCCAGGTCTTCGAGGAGGTCGAGTCGATCAAGGCGACCCTCCGCAAGCTGGAGACCTTCCCCAAGCCGGTCGTCGCGGCGATCAACGGCGCCGCCCTCGGTGGCGGTCTGGAGATCGCGCTGGCCACCCAGCACCGCATCGCGCTGGACGCCCGCTACGACATCGGCCTGCCCGAGGTCTCCCTCGGTCTGCTTCCGGGCGGCGGTGGCGTCACCCGCGTCGTACGCCTGCTGGGCATCATGACCGGGCTGATGGACGTCCTGGGTCAGGGCACCAAGTTCAAGCCTGCCGCCGCCAAGGAGAAGGGTCTGGTCGACGAGCTCGTCTCCTCCCCCGATGAGCTCGTTCCCGCCGCGAAGGCGTGGATCAAGGCCAACCCCGACGAGATCGCCCAGCCGTGGGACAAGCCCGGCTACAAGATGCCCGGTGGCAAGCCGACCTCGCCGGCGCTCGCGGGCTTCCTGCCCGCGTTCCCGCCGATCCTGCGCAAGCAGCTCAAGCAGTCCGACATGCGTGCGCCGAAGGCGATCCTGTCGGCTGCGGTCGAGGGCGCGATGGTCGACTTCGACACCGCGACCCGGATCGAGTCGCGCTACTTCACCACGCTGGTCACCGGCCAGCAGTCGAAGAACATGATCCAGGCGTTCTTCTTCGACCTCGGCGCCATCGGCGCCGGCACGCTTCGTCCTGACGGCGTCGAGAAGTTCAAGGCGACCAAGGTCGGCGTGCTCGGTGCCGGGATGATGGGTGCGGGCATCGCGTACTCCTTCGCCCGGGCCGGTGCCGAGGTCGTCCTCAAGGACGTCGCCATCGAGTCGGCCGAGAAGGGGAAGGCGTACACCGCCAAGCTCAACGAGAAGGCGGTCTCGCGCGGCAAGCTGACAAGTGCGAAGGCCGACGAGATCCTCAACCGGATCACTGCGACCGTCGCGCCGGAGGACTTCGCCGGCGTGGACGTCGTCGTCGAGGCGGTCTTCGAGGACGTCTCGCTGAAGCAGAAGGTCTTCAGCGAGATCGCCCCGTTCGTCAACGAGGACGCGGTTCTCTGCTCCAACACCTCGACGCTGCCGATCACCGAGCTCGCCAAGGGGATCGACCGCCCGGCCGACTTCATCGGCCTGCACTTCTTCTCACCCGTCGACAAGATGCCGCTGGTCGAGATCATCAAGGGCGCCGAGACGAACGACGTCGCGCTGGCCAAGGCGTACGACGTCGTCCAGCAGATCAAGAAGACCCCGATCGTCGTCAACGACAGCCGCGGCTTCTACACCTCGCGCGTCATCGGCACCCAGATCCAGGAGGGTCTGGAGCTGCTCGCCGAGGGGTTCGCGCCCTACTCGCTCGAGCGTGCCGCGACCCAGGCCGGGTTCCCGGTCGGGCCGCTGCAGATCGCCGACGAGCTCAACCACGAGCTCATGGTCAAGATCGCTCGTACGACCCGCGAGGCTGCCGGCGTCGAGGAGCTGACCGCCACGGAGAAGGTGCTCAACCCGCTCATCGAGGCGGGGCGCTCCGGCAAGCTCAAGGGCGCCGGCTTCTACGACTACACCGACGGCAAGCGCGGCTCGATCTGGGCCGACCTCGGCAGCGTGTTCCCAGTCGCCGAGAAGCAGATCCCGATCAAGGACGCCGAGGAGCGGATGCTCTTCATCGAGGCCCTGGAGACGGCGAAGTGCTTCGAGGAGGGTGTCATCACCTCCGCCGCGCACGCCAACATCGGCTCCATCTTCGGCATCGGCTTCCCGCCGCAGACCGGTGGTGCGGCCCAGTTCATCACCGGCTACGAGGCCGCTGACGGCTCGATCGGCATCGAGGCGTTCCTGGCTCGTGCCGACGAGCTGGCGGAGACGTACGGCGAGCGGTTCCGCCCGACGCAGTACCTCCGTGACCTCGCGGCGAAGGGTGAGGCCTTCCCGGTCTGAACCAGCCAGCCACGGCAATGTGGTGAACCGGCACGGATCCTGTGAAGGAACCGTGCCGGTTCGCTATTTGCGGGGGTGGTCAGGCTTCGCCCGTGCGAGTCTTTGCCTTCGCAGAGGTCGAGGAGGACGTACGTGGCGATGCCGGGCAGCACACGAAGGCGCGAGTTCCGGGTGGGGATCGTGGTCGTCGGGCTCGTCCTGCTGACACTGGTCGGCGGTGCGGTTGCGATGCTCTGGCACTGGCGCAGTGAGTCGGCAGCCGGGACCGCGTCGATGGAGACGACATCGACGTTCCTCGAGCTCTCCGACCGGCCGAAGTCTGTTCCCGGTGTACGCATGGTGTTGGCTGTCGACGAGTCCAGGCGCATTCCTGGCGAGGATTTCGGTGAGGCGGACAGCTGGGAGCACTCCGTCCGCGTCGAGGTGACCCTTGACGGCGACCTGTCCGGGAACGAGGCGGCTGCGGCCGGCCGGGAGGTGCTCCGGTTGCTGGAGCCCGAGACCGCTCGGCTCGTACCGGAGGCCGGCCCCGACCGGACCAGCACATCGTTCGCAATGGGCTCCACGGACGTCCGGGTGGGCGCGAGTGGGCTGGACCCGGTCGATGCCGTGGCCGACGCGCTCGCCGATGCCGTCGCGCTGCGCGAGGCTGGTGCCACATCGGTGTCGGTGAGCGTCGCCGGCGAGCGGGCTGGCAGCCCTGCCAAGGCCGACGTGCAGGCGCCGAAGGACGCGCTGGTCGCGGTCGCCACGGTCGCACGCAGCTCGCAGCGCCCGGTGGACCTGCGGGGCGGCGAGGCCTGGTACCGGTCGAACGAGCTCCCCGATCCGGCCGCAGTCAGGCTGGTGGTGGACGCCTCCGAGCACGCGTCGGTGACCTCCGCTCAGCTGTCGGCTCCCTACGATCCGCTGACCGTCCTGGTCGAGGCCGCTGCAGGCGATGGCGTGATCGATGACGTCAGCCGGTGGCTCACCACCTACGACGGCTATCCCGGGCGGTCCGGGCAGCCGCTGGCGTACACGGTCCAAGGCACGCGCGGTGGCGAGGTCGAAGGATGGGTCGGCGGCACGACCCCACCGCCGACGACGATGCCGCCCTTCGGCGATGCCGAGCCCTGGCCGGCCGACCCGGCGGCGCCGTCGTGCCGGATGCCGGATCTCGAGGTCACCTTCGGCGGACACGATGCCGCTGCGGGTTCGCGGCAGGCGTGGATCGGGGCCCGGAACGTCGGAGGTCAGGCGTGCGCGATCGAAGGCGTGCCCATGGTCGAGTTCCTGAACGAGGTGGGCGCCGCGCAGACCGGTGTGACCACCAAGCCGTACGAGCCGTCGATGGTGCCCGCACGCGTCGTCGTCCCCGCGGGGGAGTCGGTGACGGCCGTGATCGACTGGCAGGCGATGTCCACCGCGAACGATCCTGATGTCACCACCGATCTCCGGGTGACCGCGCTACCGGGCGGCAAACCGGTCACCATCCCGGTCAGCTGGCCGGGCGCGCCGAGCAATCTCGACATCCTCGATGGGGCCGAGGTGCGGATCAGTCCCTGGGCACAGGGCACGTCCGGCTGACGTACCCAGGAGAGGACGAATGGGTGGCAGAGCCCATTCGGAACGGCGTGTTCGCCGAGAAGACTCGGAGCCATGGGGGAGATGGCGACGGTTCTGGTGATCGCGGCGATCGCGGTCGGCCTCGTGGTGGCCTCGTTGCTGCGGCGAGCACGCCGTGGTGAGTGCCTGGTGGTGACCAGGCACCGGCGGATCGTCCGGATCGCCTCCGACGCGATGACGCTGGCGATCCCGGGCTTCCACGAGGTGCTCGAGTGGCCGACCGGACAGCTCGAGATCGCGGTCGTCGTCCGGACCCGGACGGGCGACGGCCAGGACGTACGCGTCCTCGCCACCTTCTTGGTCAACGTCGACCCGCCTCGGGTCGGTGCGGCGTACATCGACCCGCGCGCCGTCCTGCACACGGCGCTGGAGCGCCGGGTCGCCGACGCGGTCCGAGCGCGGCCCGCGGCGCGGCTGACGGATGAGCGGGACGGCCTCGTGGCCGCCATCGAGGGCATCCGGATCGACGGTCTCGCCGCCGGTGTGGTGACCGAGGTGGTCATCGACGAGGTCGACCTGCTGTTGCATCCCGGCCGACCCGACGATGACGGCTGAGCGCCGCCATCGTCGGGTCAGGTCGGGTCAGCGGATCACGGCCGTCGCGGCGGAGAGGCGGGACGCGGTGTAGTAGCCGGTCTTGCGGCCGGTCACCCTGACGCGGATGCGGTCACTGCGGTCGATCGACCGCAGTCGGTACGTCTTGCCGGTGGCTCCCGAGATGGCCTTGCCATTGCGCAGCCACTGGTAGGAGTACGTCACCCCGGCCGGCCTCCACTCCCCGCGGACGGCGGTGAGGAGGTAGCCGACCTTGCGGGTGCCGCCGATCGACGGCGTGACGGATGTCAGGTAGCCGGCCAGGATCTTGCCGGTGCCCGAGCTCGTCCTGACTCCCGGGTTGGCCGCCGGCCACGACGAGGAGTAGGCGGTGACCCGCACCTGGATCGTCCTGGCGTGGTCCGATCCGGTCAGCTTGTACGTCGCGCCGGTGGCGCCGCTGATCGCGGCACCGTTGCGCAACCACTGGTAGCGCACCGTCGTTGCGGTCGGGCTCCAGGAGCCCTTCGACGCGGTCAGGGTGTAGCCGACCCGCTGGGAGCCGCTGATCTTCGGTACGGCCGTGTTCGCGATCGTCTGCGGGTTGCAGGTGTAGAGCTCGAGACCGTCTACGAACCAGCCGATGAACGAGCCTTCCCTGTCGCCACGGACGAGCCACTGGAACTGCACCGTCTTGCCGGCGAAGGCGGAAAGGTCGACGCGGGAGCTCATCCATCCGTTGGAGTCGCCGCCGAAGCCGGTCAGCGGCTTGGTGGGGCTGTTGAGGAGGAGCTTCTGCTTGGGGCCGTTCACCCAGGCCGAGGACGGGATGGCGGTCGCGACACCGTTGACCAGCAGGCGGGCCTCGCCGCCGTCGAAGTACTGCGGTGCCGGGTAGGCGGGATCGCCGCCGGTATACCACTCGAACAGGTACCAGTGACTGAACCGCAGATAGGTCCGCTTGCCCGCCGGCACCTTGATGCCGGCCGTCGTCAGGCCGCTGGCAGTCGGGTCGCCATAGGCCTCGGGGTCGGGGTTCATGCCGAACTCCGAGCCGTTGCCGTCGCGGTCGTTGGCGGGGATGCCCAGCGCGGCGTCCGGCGCCGCGTTCCAGAGCACGCCGCGACTGGTCGACGGGGTGGCCAACGCGGCCTTGCCGACGCTCCCGGCGGGACAGGTGCTCGGCGCCTCCGCGGGGCGGGTCGCACCTGCCTTGGTGGGTGACTTCGCCAGCTCGGTCGCGTCGGTGGCCAGGCGCACCTGCGCGCAGTCGGCCGACGTGAAGCCGGCGGTGCCGGCGGCCGCCAGAGCGTCACAGCCGGTGGCCAGCGTACGGCCGAGATCTGCGTACTGGCTTCCGGAGACGAGGTGCTGGATGGTGTAGAGGTAGAGCGTCGCGGTCTTCTGGAGGCTCGCGTCGTCGCCGTCGATCCCCGAGATGGTGCGGCCGTTGAACGAGCCGCCCTGGGAGATGAGGTACGCGGTCTTGTTGCCGACCCCGCTGTTGGTGTGCACACCGCCGCCGTCGGCGTAGTAGGTCAGGTCGTCCGCGTCCCACAGCGAGCTGGTCATCTTGTCGGGCTGGTCGTACGCCGTCGGGCTGGCGAGGCTGCGGATCGCTCCCAGCGAGGAGTCCTCGCCGATGCGCCAGTCGGTCGGGGAGTCGCCGGCGGTGGCGTAGCGGTGGTCGACGATCTCGCCCATGACGTCGGCCATCGACTCGTTGATGGCGCCCGACTCGTACCAGTAGAAGAGGTTCGAGCTGCGCTCGATCACACCATGGGTCAGCTCGTGGGCGACGATGTCGTCGACCGCGAGGCCCTGGCCGAGGTGGATCTGCTGGCCGTTCCAGAAGGCGTTGTCCATCGGGCACGGCGGCGTGTAGTCCGGAACCGTCGGCTCGCAGTAGCGGGTCGTGGCGGTGATCGCCTTGCCGGTGGCGCCGCTGGACCAGCCGATCGCGTCGGTCAGGTCCAGCCCGAGGGAGGCGTAGAGGTCGGAGGTCGCGCCGAGCATGTCGTACGCCTTGTCGACGTCGGCGATCCCGGCGGGCGCATCGCCCTCGCGCCGCTTGACCGTGAGGCTCGTGTCCGCGCAGCCGTTCTCCGCCGCGCGGACGTTGGCGTTGTCGCAGATCCGGCGGTTGGCGTGGGCGATCTCGTCGACACGCATGAGCACGCGGCCGGTGCCGGCGTGGACCAGGACGGTATCGCGGATCGCCGAGCCGTCGGTCACCGAGAGCCGGCGGACGCTGGTCGTGCCGATCTGCGGGCCCCGGACAAGCTCGTCGTCATAGAGCCAGACGCCCTGGTCATCGACGATGAGACCGCTCGCCGCGCTTCCGTGAGCTTTGGCGACGACCGCCTTGGCCGCCGCGGCCGCCTTGGTGCGGCTGACGCTCGTCTCCTGCGCCGAGGTGGCGTTGGAGAGGCTGGTGGCCGCGGAGGTGAGTCCGCGATCCTCGTCGAGCCCGACGACGACCTCGCCGCCGAGGACCGGCAGGCCGTCGACGTACTGGTCGAACCGGGTCACCGAACCGCCGCCCACGGCCGCGGTCGTGTCCTGCTCGCGAAGGTCGAGGTCGTGGGTGCCGAGGGCCTTGCCGGCCTGGGTGAGGTGGGTCCGGGCGGCCTTGTCGGGCGCGACGGAGGCACCCAACGGCTTCGCCGAGTCGCTCTTCGCACCGATGAAGTCGGCCTCGCCGCCAGTGGTCCGGTGGATGGTCAGGGGGACGCCGGCGCGGTCCTTGTAGGTCGCGATCGGGTCGGGTTCGGCGGCGTACGAGGTCATCGGGATGACGCTCATCCCGCCGAGAGCGAGTGACGCCGCGGCCAGCGCGACGACACGTCCATGACGTGACACTTCTTATTCCTTGGTTCAGGTGGGCTGGTGGACGCCGACCCGAACCGGCGGCGGAAGTCTTCCATGCCGGGGGAGGACCTGGCTGCGGAATTTCCCGAACCCTGGCCGTTGGTCCCGGGATTCCGGCTTGCAGGCGAGTGCATACTCGGTATATACATACTCAGTAAGTAACCAAGGGAGGTGATCGAGTGTCCGTGAAACACGCACTGCTGGCGCTGCTGGAGAAGCCGCGCTACGGCTACGAGCTGCGCGCCGAGTTCGAGCAGCGCACCGGCGCGAGCTGGCCGCTGAACGTCGGGCAGGTCTATACGACCCTGTCGCGACTCGAGCGTGACGGCCTCGTCGAGGCTGGAGGGACCGACGCGGAGGGACGGTCCCTCTACCAGCTCACCGAGGCCGGCAAGGTCGAGGTGAAGGGGTGGTTCGACACCCCGGTGGAGCGTACGCAGCCGCAGCGCGACGAGCTCGCGATCAAGCTCGCGGTGGCGGTCGCGGTGCCCAGCGTGGACGTCGGCAAGGTCGTCCAGCAGCAGCGCAACGCGACGATGCAGGCCCTTCAGGGGTACCGCCGCCAGTCGCGGTCCGGAGCCGGTGACGACCTCGCCGGTGGGCTGGTCCTCGATCGCCTGATCTTCGCGGCCGAGGCCGAGATCCGCTGGCTCGACCACTGCGAGTCCCGGCTCCGCCGGGCGGCCTCCACGAGCACCGCTCCGGAGCCCCGATGAATGCCGCCCTCGCCCACGATCTACGCCGCCTCAGCCACGACAGCGATCGCTGGCTCGCCGACGCCCGCGAGCGGCTCAGCCGCCGCGTCCACGCCAAGCCCGTCAACACCTCGACCAAGGAGTCCACCGATGAGTGAACCCGTCCTCCGGCTCACCGACGTGAGCCGCGTCCACGGCACCGGCGCCGCCGAGGTGCACGCCCTGCGCGGCGTCAGCCTCGCTGCGTACGCCGGTGAGCTGGTGGCCATCATGGGGCCGAGCGGCTCCGGGAAGTCGTCGCTGCTGACCATCGCCGGCGGTCTCGACTCGCCGAGCTCGGGCTCCGTCGAGGTCGACGGCCAGGATCTCGACGAGGCCGGGGTCAGCGGGCGCGCCAAGCTGCGGCGTACGTCGATCGGCTATGTCTTCCAGGACTTCAACCTGATCCCGGCGCTGACCGCCGCCGAGAACGTCGCGCTGCCGCTCGAGCTCGACGGCGCCGGCCGCCGCTCGGCGAGGGCCGCGGCGAGGACGGCGCTCGAGGAGGTCGGGCTCGACGGGTTCGCCGACCGGTTCCCCGACGAGATGTCCGGTGGGCAGCGGCAGCGGATCGCGATCGCCCGTGCGATCGTCGGCGAGCGCCGCCTGATCCTGGCCGACGAGCCGACCGGCGCCCTCGACACCGAGACCGGCGAGGACATCCTCAAGCTGATCCGGGCGCGCTGCGACGCGGGCGCGGCCGGTGTGCTCGTCACCCACGAGCCGCGCTACGCCAGCTGGGCCGACCGGGTGATCTACGTGCGCGACGGGCTCGTCGTCGACGAGGCCGGCGAGACGCCGAATCTGGCACTCGTGGACGAGGTCGAGGCATGAGCGGACGTCTGGCCGGCTGGCGACTCGCCCTGCGCATCGGGCAACGGGAGGCCCGGCGGGCGAAGTGGCGCAGCCTGCTGGTCATCTTGATGATCGCGCTGCCGGTGGCGGGCGTGACCGCGGTCGCGGTGACGTACCAGACCTATGACGTCGACACCGTGGAAGGCCTCGACCGCCGGCTCGGCACCGAGGCCGCAGCGAGCATCGACGTGCAGGGCTCCGCTGTCGTGCGGCAGGGCATCGACCCCCAGAACGCCTCCGAATGGCTCGACGAGTCCGACGCCGACCCGCTCGACGCGGCCGGGGTGAAGGCCGTCATCGGGGACCGCCCACTGCTCCAGGCGGAGGACCGGACCTTCGACGTACGCACCGACAAGGGGGTCACCTGGGCCAGCGGCCTGGAGACCGATCTGAACGACCCGCTCGCCGCCGGGCTGGCCCGGCTGACCGAGGGTCGTCTCCCACAGGGCCCGGATGAGGTCGTGGTCAACTCGAACCTCGCGTTCCGGGGGCCGGGCGTCGGTGAGGAGCTGCTGATCCCGAACGGCGAGATCGATGAGACGCGCAAGGTCGTCGGGATCGTCGAGTCGGCGAACGTACGCAACGACCCCTTCATCGCCGGAGTGGACCTTCCTGTGGACTACACCAGCGACCGCTCGACCTGGCTGGTCGGCGGCGGGCCGGTGACCTGGTCCGACATCGAGGACCTGAACGCCGCGGGTGCGTTCGTGCTCTCGCGCTCGGTCGTCATGGACCCGCCGGCGGCGGCGCGCGCAGCGGACAAGGAGATCCGTCCGCCCATGGGCGCCCCGGATCCGTCCGAGCTCGTGGTCCTCGTGCTCATCGTGGTCATGGTGATCCTCGAGGTGGTCCTGCTGGCCGGGCCGGCGTTCGCGGTCGCGGCCCGGCGCCAGGCGCGCGACCTGGCTCTGATCGCGGCCTCGGGAGGGACTGCCCGACAGTCCCGGCGCGTCCTGCTCGGGATGGCGATCGTGATCGGTGCGGTCGCGGCCGTCGTCGGTGCGGTCCTCGGGGTCGGGCTGGCGCGGCTGCTCCAGCCGCTGGCCCAGGATCAGGTCTCGGCCTGGTTCGGCCCGTTCGAGGTGCCGTGGCTGCAGGTCCTTGCGGTCGCCGTCTTCGGCTTCGCGGCCGCGATCTGCGCAGCAATCGTGCCGGCCTGGATCGCCTCGCGACAGAACGTCGTCGGCGTACTGTCCGGGCGGCGGTCCGAGACCCTGCCTTCGCGACGCTCGCCGATCATCGGCCTCGTGCTGGTAATCGCCGGAGTCGCATCGGCGGCGTTCGGCACCCGGAATGCGCTCAGCGGGATCCCGATCGCTCTCGGCGTACTGCTCTGTGTCGCCGGGGTGCTGTTCATCCTTCCCGCCCTCGTGTCCGCGGCCGCGCGGTTCAGCGCCCGGATGCCGCTGGTGATCCGGTTCGCGACCCGCGACGCCGATCGGCACCGCACCCGGACGGTGCCGGCTGCCGGTGCGATCGCGGTGACGGTGGTCGGTGTGGTCACGCTCGGGATCGCGTTCAGCAGCGACCAGGAGCAGAACCAGGAGAGCTACCTGCCCTCCTTCACGATCGGCGACGCCGTGGTGCATCCGCGACACAGCGCCACCGAGAGCGACGTCGACCCGGACGAGACGAGAGCGCGGTGGGAGAACATCGCCGCGCAGGTCGAGAAGGCCATCCCGGGCGCGACGGCCGCACTCACCACCGGCGCGACATCGGAGGCCGACGGACGGTACGTCGCCGTCGAGACCGGTGACGGTGAGGCGATCCCGCTCGACACCACCATCGGCGAGTTCGGCGACCTCGTCGTCGCCGGCACCGACGGGACGCTTCCGCCGGCGGTGGCGCGATCGCTCTCCGAGCGGGATGCCGCCACTGCGGCAGAGACCCTGCGGTCCTCGGGTGCGGTGGTGTTCACCACCGACGACGAGCTCCGGTCCTCGACGTCGGCGCGCCTGGTGATCAAGGAGTGGTCCGAGGAGGAGCAGACGGATCGCGACGCTGTCACCGTCGACGTACCGGCCACCTACCTCGACGTCGGTGACCGTGCCGCGCCCGCGTACGCGGTCGTGACGCCGGCGATGGTGAAGAAGCTCGGTGTCGAACCGCAGGTCCTGGGCCTCTACATCGAGAGCGCCCGGCTCAGTGCCGCCGCGGAGACCGACCTCGACGAGGCCCTGGCCGCGGGGCAGTTCCCTACGACGATCCTGATCGAGCGGGGCTATCAGGAGACGGACACCGCCGTGATCGTCTGGCTGCTCCTGGTCACCCTGGGGGCCGTGCTGATGATCGGCGGCGCGCTGACCGCGACCCATCTGGCGCTCAACGACGCTCGTCCCGACCTGGCGACCCTGTCGGCGGTCGGAGCCAGGACGCGTACGCGACGCGGGGTCGCTGCCTCGTACGCCCTGGTCGTGACGCTCCTCGGGGCGGTCCCGGGCGCTCTCATCGGGTTCGTTCCCGGGATCGCGATCAGCTATCCGATCACCACCGAAGGCTGGCCCGAGCGCGACAGCGTCGCCGCGCACTACCTCGAGATCCCGTGGGACCTCGTCGGCATCGTGGTCGTCGGGCTGCCCCTGCTGATCGCGCTCATCGTCGCGGTCACCACCCGGGGTCGCCTGCCCATGGTGGCCCGGGTCGAATAGCCCGCCGAGGCGTCAGGTACGTCGGCCGAGGCGTCACTCCCGCGGATCGAGTTGGCATGTTGGTGCCGACTCGATCCGCGTACGTGACTTCTCGGCCGACGGGGGTGACTTCTCGGCGTCAGGCCTTGCAGAGGCAGAAGGGGTGGCCGGCGGGGTCGAGGAAGACGCGGAAGGACTCGCCGGGCTGGACCTCGTGCTTGGTGGCGCCGAGGGCGAGGGTCGCGGCCTCGGCCTCGTCGAGGTCATCGACGGTGACGTCGAGATGCGTCTGCTGAGGTACGTCCTGGCCGGGCCACTTCGGAGCCTGGTAGTTGTCGACGCGCTGGAAGTCCAGCGATCCGCCTTCGCCCCAGGCGCTGGCCCAGCCGCCGTCGTCGTCGACCTTGGACTCCCATCCGAGGAGCTGTGCGTAGAAGGCGGCCAGGGCTGCCGTGTCGGGACAGTCGATGACCCACTGAGGATTGCGTGCGATAGCCATGGGACCGACGTTACGAGCGGTTCCGGACGTTCTGCTTCCGCCTGCGGCATCGCCGTCTCAGAAATATACAGTCAGGGTTGACTGTTTGTTTCTGGCGCGGCAGAGTCCCGTCTGTGAGCCAGGCCACCCGCGTACCTCAGGAGCAGCGCACCCGCGCGATGCGGACCCGCCTCCTCGACGCCACCGTCGAGCTGCTGGCCGAGCGCGGCTTCGCCGGCACCTCGACCACGCTCGTCTCCCAGCGCGCCGGGGTCTCCCGCGGGGCGCAGCTGCACCACTTCCCGGCCAAGAACGACTTGGTCGTGGCGGCGGTCGAGCACATCACCGAAGCCCGTGGCGAGGCGCTGAAGGAGGCTGCCGGGGCACTGCCGGAGGGCGGGCAGCGTACGCGGCACGTGCTCGCCATGCTCGCCGAGCAGGTCACCTCGCCGGTCTTCGCCGCGGCCCTGGAGCTGTGGGTCGCGGCCCGCACCGACGAGCAGCTGGCCGCGGCGGTGGGTCCGCTCGAGCAGCGCATCGGCCGCGAGCTCCACCGGGCCACGGTCGAGCTGCTCGACGTGGACGAGTCGAAGCCTGGGGTGCGCGAGCTCGTGCAGGCCACGCTCGATCTCGTCCGCGGCCTGGCTCTGGCTGACACGATTACCGACGACGCCGCCCGACGCGAGCGGATCCTCGATCACTGGGCCGAGGTCCTGGAAAGAGAGCTGCGATGAGCCTGCTGGATGAACTTCTCGAGGACCTCTCCATGGAGGGGTTCGAGCTACGCCAGGTGGTGGCGGGCCTGAGCGAGGCGGGCTGGCGCGAGCCGACCCCGGCCGCGGGCTGGGACGTGGCCGCCCAGATCGCCCACCTGGCCTGGACCGACGAAGCCGCGATCGCCGCGACCGAGTGGGTGGCGGGTGACGCGACCGCGTGGGACGAGCTGGTCACCGAGGGGATCAAGAACCCCGAGGGCTACGTCGACGAGGCTGCGCTGGCGCTGGCCACGATGCCGGCGACCGACCTGCTGGAGCACTGGGACGGCGTACGCGGCGAGCTCGCCGGAGCGCTCGCGAGCGTCCCGAACGGGCAGAAGCTGCCCTGGTTCGGGCCGCCGATGTCGCCGGCCTCGATGGCGACCGCGCGGTTCATGGAGACCTGGGCTCACGGGCTGGACGTGCGTGAGGCGCTGGGCCTCACCTACGAGCCCAGCGACCGCATCAAGCACGTCTGTCACCTCGGCACCCGCACCCGCGACTTCTCCTACGGCGTCCACGGTCTGACTCCGCCGAGCTCTCCGTTCCGGATCGAGCTGACCGCGCCGTCCGGTGAGGTCTGGGAGTGGGGGCCCGAGGACGCGACGCAGAGCGTCCGAGGTCCGGCGTACGACTTCGCGCGTCTCGTCACCCAGCGCATCCACCGCGACGACACCGCGTTGGAGGCCACCGGGGACGACGCCGAGAAGTGGCTGAGCATCGCCCAGGCGTTCGCCGGCCCCGCCGGCTCCGGACGGGCCCCGGAAGGGGACGCGTGATGATCACGATCGGCAACTGTTCCGGGTTCTACGGTGACCGGTTCTCGGCGATGCGCGACATGCTCGAGGGCGGTCGGCTCGACGTGCTCACCGGCGACTACCTCGCCGAGCTCACCATGCTCATCCTCGGCAAGGACACCCTCAAGGACCCGTCGACCGGCTACGCCAAGACCTTCCTGCGCCAGGTCGCCGACAGCATCGACCTCGCGCTGCAGCGAGACGTCAAGATCGTCTCCAACGCCGGCGGTCTCAACCCCGCGGGGCTGGCGAAGGCGATCGAGGCGCTCGGCACCCGGGCGAAGGTCGCCTACGTCGACGGCGACGACCTCCGCGGTCGCCTCGACTCCCACCCCGACGCCCTGACCGCCAACGCCTATCTCGGTGCCTTCGGGATCGCGCACGCGCTCGACGCCGGCGCCGACATCGTCGTCACCGGCCGGGTGACCGACGCGTCGGTCGTCGTCGGGCCGGCCATCGCCCACCACGGCTGGAAGCGCGACTCCTACGACGAGCTCGCCGGCGCCGTGGTCGCCGGGCACGTGATCGAGTGCGGCACCCAGGCCACCGGCGGCAACTTCTCCGGGTTCCTGACCATGTCGCCGCAGGCTCGGGCGCGTCCGCTGGGCTTCCCGGTCGCCGAGATCGCCGTCGACGGCTCCTCGATCATCACCAAGCAGGACGAGACCGGCGGCACGGTCACGGTCGACACGGTCACCGCGCAGCTGCTCTACGAGATCCAGGGTCCGCTCTACCTCGGTCCCGACGTCACCACCGACCTGACCTCGATCCGCCTGCAGGAGGTCGGGATCGACCGGGTCGCGATCACGGGCGTGACCGGCACCCCGCCACCGGCGACCCTCAAGGTCGCGGTCAACTCGCTCGGCGGCTACCGCAACTCTGCCGAGTTCGTGCTCACCGGTCCCGACATCGACGCCAAGGCGACCTGGCTGCGTGACCAGCTCGACGCCGAGCTCCCGATCGGACCGGACTACACCTGGTCGACCTACCGCATCCCCGCGCCCGATTCGCCGACCGAGGAGGGAGCTGCCTGCATCCTGCGGCTCTCTGCGCGGGCGGCGGACGCCGACGCGGTCGGCCGTGCGATGACGGCTCCGGCCATCGAGCTGGCGCTGGCCTCCTACCCGGGCTTCCACGTCACCGCGCCCCCGGGACGGCCGTCTCCGTTCGGGATCTACAAGGCTGCGTACGTCCGGCGCGACCGCGCCCCGGAGACCGTCCACCTCCCAGACGGCTCGACCTACGAGGTCCCTGCTCCCTTGGCGTACGCCGAGGCGTCACGTGCGTCGGCCGAGACGTCACGTGCGTCGGACAAGATGACCTCTCGACCGACCGAGGCGACGCCTCGGCGGGAGTTGGGGGAGCTGGTCTATGCGCGATCCGGCGACAAGGGCGGCGACGCCAACCTCGGGCTCTGGGTACCGCAGGGGAAGTCGGACGTGGCCGTCGAGTGGCTGCTGGACACCGTCACCCCGGAGTGGGTACGGGAGCTGCTGCCCGAGGCCGAGGATCTCGCCATCGACATCACGCCACTGCCTCACCTGCGCGGGGTGAACATCGTCATCCACGACCTGCTCGGCGAGGGCGTGGCCGCCTCGACGCGGTTCGACCCGCAGGCGAAGGGCCTGGGCGAATGGGCGCGAAGCCGATTTGTAGACATTCCGGAGGGGCTTCTGTGAGCGAGGATCTGTTCCAGCTGGGCGCCGAGTTCGCTCGCCGTGAGGTCTTCCCTGACCTGCAGGAATGGGAAGACAACCAGGAGATCCCGCGGGAGGTCCACAAGGCCGCCGCCAAGCAGGGTCTGCTCGGGATCGGGTTCCCGGAGGAGGCCGGCGGCGAGGGCGGCGGACTGGCCGACACGGTCGCGGTGACCGAGGGGATGATGTCCGAGGGCGCCTCCTCCGGCCTGCTCGCCGGCCTGTTCACCCACGGGATCGCGCTGCCGCACATCGCCAAGCACGGCTCGCCCCACCTCATCGACACCTACGTGAAGCCCACGCTGGCCGGTGAGAAGATCGGCAGCCTCGCCATCACCGAGCCCGACGGCGGCTCCGACGTCTCCCACCTGCGCACCACGGCGGTCCGCGACGGCGACGAGTTCGTGGTCAACGGCGCCAAGACGTTCATCACCAGCGGCGTACGCGCCGACTTCGTCACCACCGCGGTCCGCACCGGCGGCCCGGGCGCCGGCGGCATCAGCCTGCTGGTGATCGACAAGGAGGTCTCGACAGGCTCGACCACCGGTGGATTCACGGTCACGCGCAAGCTCGCCAAGATGGGCTGGCACTGCTCCGACACCGCGGAGCTCGCCTTCGAGGACGTACGCGTCCCTGCCGCCAACCTCGTCGGCGACGAGAACGCCGGGTTCATCTACATCGCCGAGGCGTTCGTGACCGAGCGGATCGCGCTGGCCGTGCAGGGCTACGGCACCGCCGCCCGCTGCCTGGCGCTCACCGCCGACTTCTGCCGCCAGCGGGAGACCTTCGGTGAGCCCCTGATCAAGCGTCAGGTCGTACGCCACAAGCTGGTCGAGATGCACCGGCAGGTCGAGGTGGCCAAGGCCTACACCCACGCCGTGGTCGCGCGCTACGACCGCGAGGGGTCGACCCAGGCCACGATCGCCGAGGCGGCGCTGGCCAAGCAGACAGCGGTCGAGGCCTGCACCTGGGTCGTCGACCAGGCCGTCCAGCTCCATGGCGGGACGGGATACATGCACGGGACCGAGGTCGAGCGGCACTACCGCGACGCCCGGATCCTGCCGATCGGAGGAGGAGCCACCGAAGTGATGACGGATCTGGCGGCCAAGTTGCTGGGACTGGACCGATGAGGCAGGCCCGATGAGCGACAACAGAGAAGCCCTCCTCGAGAAGATCGAGGCGCTCGACGCCGAGCACGCCAAGGCGGCGGCCGGAGGCGGCGAGAAGTACGTCGCCCGCCACAAGGCCCGCGGCAAGCTCCTCGCCCGCGAGCGGATCGAGCTGCTCCTGGACGAGGGCAGCCCGTTCCTGGAGACCCAGCCGCTGATCGGCTGGGGCAGCGACTTCCCGGTCGGTGGCTCGATCATCACCGGCATCGGCGTGGTCGAGGGCGTCGAGTGCATGATCGTCGCCAACGACCCGACGGTGAAGGGTGGCGCGCTCAACCCCTACTCCCTCAAGCGCTCGTTCCGGGCCGCGGAGATCGCGGAGAAGAACGGTCTCCCGACGATCAACCTGACCGAGTCCGGCGGCGCCGACCTGCCGACCCAGAAGGACATCTTCATCCCCGGCGGCAAGGGGTTCCGCGACCTGACAAGAGCCTCCGCCCGCAAGCAGCCGACCATCTCGGTGGTCTTCGGCAACTCGACGGCCGGTGGTGCGTACGTCCCCGGCATGAGCGACTACGTGATCATGGTCAAGGAAGGCGCGAAGGTCTTCCTGGCTGGCCCGCCGCTGGTGAAGATGGCCACCGGCGAGGACACCGACGACGAGTCGCTGGGCGGCGCCGAGATGCACTCGCGCATCTCCGGCTCCTCCGACTTCCTCGCCGTCGACGAGCACGACGCCATCCGGCAGGCGCGACGCGTCGTGGCCAGGCTCAACTGGCGCAAGCACGGTCCCGAGCCGAAGGCGAGCTACGAGCCCGAGCTCGACCCCGACGGCCTGCTCGACCTGATCCCGACCGACCTCAAGGAGCCCTTCGACCCGCGCGAGGCGATCCTGCGGATCGTCGACGGGGTCTCGACAGGCTCGACCACCGAAGAGAACAACGAGGTGGCCTTTGATGAATTCAAGCCGCTCTACGGGCCGTCGCTCTGCGTCGGCTGGGCGCGGCTCCACGGCTACGAGATCGGCATCCTCGCCAACGCCCGCGGCGTACTGATGAGCGAGGAGGCCCAGAAGGCGGCGCAGTTCATCCAGCTCGCCAACCAGAAGGACACCCCGCTGCTGTTCCTGCACAACACCACCGGCTACATGGTCGGCACGGAGTACGAGCAGGGCGGCATCATCAAGCACGGCGCGCTGATGATCAACGCGGTCTCCAACTCCACCGTCCCGCACCTGACCGTGATCATGGGCGCGAGCTACGGCGCCGGCAACTACGGCATGAACGGGCGTGCGTACGACCCCCGCTTCCTGTTCACCTGGCCCTCGGCCAAGTCCGCGGTCATGGGGCCGGCCCAGCTCGCCGGCGTGATGGAGATCGTCGCCCGCGAGTCCGCGGAGAAGAAGGGCGAGGTCTTCGACGCCGACGGGTTCAAGGGCGTCAAGGAGATGGTCGAGGGGATGGTCGAGGAGCAGTCGCTGCCGATGTTCCTCTCCGGGCTCGGCTACGACGACGGCGTCATCGACCCGCGTGACACCCGCACCGTCCTCGGCCTCTGCCTCTCCGCCATCGCCACCCGACCGATCGAAGGCGCCATGAACTTCGGCGTCTTCAGGATGTGAGTGCCATGACCATCAGTCGAATCCTGGTCGCCAACCGCGCCGAGATCGCCTCGCGCGTCTTCCGCACCGCCCGCAAGCTCGGGATCGAGACCGTCGCGGTGCACTCCGACGCCGACGCGGACCTGCCGTTCGTGGCGGAGGCGGACCATGCCGTACGCCTCCCCGGCAACGCCCCCGCCGAGACCTATCTCCGCGCCGACCTCGTCATCGAGGCGGCGAAGGTGGCCGGTGCCGACGCGATCCACCCGGGCTACGGGTTCCTGTCGGAGAACGCCGACTTCGCCCGCGCTGTCGAGGCGGCCGGGCTGGTCTGGATCGGGCCCGCGCCCGAGTCGATCGAGCAGATGGGCTCCAAGATCGCGGCCAAGAAGATCATGGCCGCCGCCGGGGTCCCGGTCCTGGAGGCGCCGGCTTCGCCGGTCGAGTCCGACCTGCCGCTGCTGGTCAAGGCCTCCGCCGGCGGGGGCGGGCGCGGGATGCGGATCGTCCGCTCCCTCGACGCTCTCGGCGCCGAGATCGCCAAGGCCGAGGCCGAGGCCGCGTCCGCCTTCGGGGACGGGACCGTCTTCGTCGAGCCGTACGTCGAGGCCGGCCGCCACGTCGAGGTCCAGGTCGTCGGCGACGGCGCCGGAAACGTCGCGGTCTTCGGTGAGCGTGACTGCTCGGTGCAGCGCCGCCACCAGAAGGTCGTCGAGGAGTCCCCGGCCCCGCTGCTGCCCGATGCGGTCCGGTCGGCGCTCCACGAGGCCGCCCGGAACGCTGCCGCGGCGATCGACTACCGCGGGGCGGGGACCGTCGAGTTCCTCTATGACGCCGCCTCGGAGCGGTTCTGGTTCCTGGAGATGAACACGCGGCTTCAGGTGGAGCACCCGGTGACCGAGCTGGTTCATGGGGTGGATCTGGTGGAGCTGCAGATCGCGGTGGCTGAAGGTGTTGGTTTCGACACGCCTTCGCCTAGCGGCTCCGGCGGCTCAACCAGCGGGCATGCGGTGGAGGTGCGGCTGTATGCCGAGGATCCTTCCGCGGACTATCAGCCGCAGTCGGGGACGTTGACGACGCTCGAGTTTCCGGGCGATGCCCGGATCGACGCCGGCTTCACGTCCGGCTCGGAGGTCAGCACCTTCTACGACGCGATGCTGGCGAAGGTGATCGTGCACGCCCCCACGCGCGACGCGGCGATCCGGCGGCTCGTCGGGGTGCTGCGTACGGCCAAGATCCATGGCCTGGTGACCAACCGGGAGCAGCTGATCGGGATTCTCGGTTCCGATGCGTTCCGCAGCGGCGAGGTCACCACCGCTCTGCTCGCGAAAGAGAATTTTCTTTCACCGGTCGACGACCCTGGTGCCGCTGTCGCGGCGGCGGTCGCGCTGGCCGAAGGGACCCGTCGCCCGGGGCTCCCGGTCGCCTGGCGCAACGTCACCAACCAGCCCCAGCGGACGGTCTTCGAGGATGACTCCGAGGGTGGTCTCGTCGTGGAGTGGTACGGCACCCGCGACGGCTACCGCATCGACGGCTTCGAGGTCGTCGATGCAGGTCAGAGCCGAGTTGTGCTGGAGCGTGACGGGCTGCGGACGACGTACGAGATCGCCGTCACCGGCGACCGGATCGACGTCGACTCCTCGTTCGGCCACACCGCGCTGCGGAAGCGTCCGAGGTTCACCGATCCCGCGACCCAGACCCAGCCCGGAAGCCTGCTGGCGCCGATGCCGGGATCGGTCATCAGCGTGCTCGCCGAAGCCGGCAGCAACGTCACCGAGGGCCAGCCGCTGCTGGTCCTGGAGGCGATGAAGATGCAGCACACGGTGACCGCGCCCACCGACGGCGTACTCGCTCAGATCAACGTCAAACCAGGAACCCAGGTCGCCGCCGGCGAGGTGCTGGCCGTCGTAGAGGAGACAGCATGACCACCACCACCGCAACTGTGCCCAACCCATTCGGCGAGCCCGAGGAGCGGATCGCGCTGCGGGAGGCGGTGGCGAAGCTGGCCGGCAAGTACGGCCACGACTTCGTCGCCAAGCAGGCCCGCGAGGGCGGCAAGATGACCGAGATGTGGCTCGAGATGGGCCGCAATGGGTTCCTCGGCGTCAACATCGCCGAGGAGTACGGCGGTGGTGGCGGTGGCATGAGCGACCTGGCCGCCGTGCTCGAGGAGGCCGCGACCGCCGGCGCTCCGCTGCTGATGATGGTCGTCAGCCCGGCGATCTGCGGCAGCATCATCGGCCGCTGCGGCACCGACGAGCAGAAGAAGCGCTGGCTGCCCGCGATCGCCGACGGCTCGCACCTGATGGCCTTCGGGATCACCGAGGCCGACGCCGGCTCCAACTCCCACAAGATCACCACCACGGCCAAGCGTGACGGCGACAGCTGGGTGCTCAACGGCCAGAAGACCTTCATCTCCGGTGTCGACGAGGCCGACTCGGTCCTCATCGTCGCCCGCACTGAAGATGCCAAGACGGGCAAGCTCAAGCCCGCGCTCTTCGTGGTCCCGACCGACTCCGAGGGGTTCACCAAGCAGGTCATCCCGATGGCCTGGGAGGCGCCGGAGAAGCAGTTCACCCTCTTCATCGACGACGTACGTCTCCCCGCCGACGCGCTCGTCGGCGACGAGGACGGTGGGATCTGGCAGCTCTTCGCCGGCCTCAACCCCGAGCGGATCATGGGCGCCGCCCTCTCCTGCGGGATGGCGCGCTACGCGCTCGCAAAGGCGGTCGAGTACGCCGGCTCCCGGTCGGTCTGGAAGGACGCCCCGATCGGCTCCCACCAGGGCATCGCGCACCCGCTCGCGAAGGTCAAGATCGAGCTGGAGCAGGCTCGCCTGCTGTGGCAGAAGGCCGCCGCGCTCTACGACGCCGGCGACGACGCCGGTGCCGGGGAGTACGCCAACATGGCCAAGTACGCCGCCGGCGAGGTCGCCTGCAACGCCACCGATGCCGCGGTCCACACCCACGGCGGCAACGGCCTGACGGTCGAGTACGGCCTGGCCAACCAGCTCGTCGCCGCCCGTCTGGGCCGGATCGCCCCGGTCAGCCGGGAGATGATCCTCAACTACATCGCCATGCACACCCTGGGACTCCCGAAGTCCTACTGATCACGGCGAAATGAGTACAGGGCCGGTCGCGTGAGCGACCGGCCCTGTTGCGTACGTCTGTCTCTACTTCTTCGGCTCGATGATCACGATCGTGCTGAGGATCTTGTCGGCGAAGGTCTGACGCTTGTCGTCCCACAGCGGCCACAGGTAGCCGATGTAGCAGGCGAGCTGGTCGAGGTAGTGGACGAAGAAACGCCCGATCGAGAACCAGGTGCCGAGGACCTGACCGTCGGCCTCCTTGACGACCTTGATGCCGAGGACGCCCTTGCCGATCGAGTAGCCCGTCTTGCCCTGCTTCAGGCCGTAGTTCCAGAACAAGAAGGCGAGAGACACGAGGAAGCCGATGAACATGAGGAGCCCGCCGATGGCCATGAGCGCCCCGTTGGGCTCGCCGGCGTCCGTGTACATGCCGGTGTTCGGGTCATACTCCGCGACACCACCCGCGGCGGCCCCGCCGATGAGCAGGCCATAGCCGATCCAGAACGGGATCATGGCCACCGCGCCGACGAGTCCGTCGATGATGAAGGCGCCCGCGCGTGCGCCCCAGGAGGCGTACGGCGGGGTCGGGGCGCCGTAGCCGTAACCGGCCGGGGCGGCGCCGTAGCCGGGAGCGGCAGGAGCGCCGTAGCCCGGCGCGGGCGGAGGCGGCGGAGCGCTGGGCTGACCGTAGGCCGGTGCTGGCGGCGGAGTCGGCGGCAGGGGCTGGCCGGAGGGGTCCTGCGGGGCGCCAGGGGGCGGGCCGTAGTTAGACATGCGCCGAGTATGGCCACATCTCAACGTAAATGTCAGCGCACACGCCTGAGCCCGTCACGTCTGAGCCCGAGGCTCCACCAGGACCAGCGTCGCGACGATCTTGTCGGCGAAGGTCTGCCTCTTGTCGTCCCACAGTGGCCACAGGTAGCCGATGAAGCAGAACGCGTCGAGGACGTGGAGCAGTTGCCGTCCCAGCGCCATCGGGACGCCGGTCGTCGCCTGTGACTCTTTGCGGACCAGCTTGATCCCGACGACGCCCTTGCCGATGGTGTAGCCGGTGCGGCCCTGCTTGAGGACGTGGTTCCAGACGGCGAAGCCGATGAACCCCAGCCAGCCGACCAGGGTGACCAGGAGGCCGAAGATGGTGACGAAGAAGCCGGACTCCTGCGACAACCCGCCGCCCACGCCGGCGACCAGATAGAACGGCACCAGCAGTGCCGCGTCGATCAGCGCACCCCCGGCTCGGCGACCCCAGGTCGCCAGCGGCGGGCCGGTGGGGACGTACGACTGCTGTGCCCACGGCGGGGCCTGGGGCTGCTCGCCCGGTCCACGAGCGGGGTCCTGCGGTGCGCCTGGCGGCGGCCCGGGTGGCGGGCCGAAGTTCGACATCTGGTGGGTCATCTCCTCGAGTGTGCTGGCCTGCTGACCTGGCCGACGTTCAATCTATCGGGTCGCACAGGGGTTAGCCTGACCCTTATGGCTGGAGCGGCGACGGCAATGGATCGGGCTCAGCGCCGGTTCCCGCCGGTCGCGTTCCCGCTCGGTGTCGTCTACAAGTTCTACGAGGACCAGGGCAACAACCTCGCCGCGATCATCACCTACTACGCCTTCGTGGCGGTCTTCCCGCTCCTGCTGCTCGCCTCCTCGATCCTCGGCTTCGTGCTGGAGGGCAACCCGAGCCTGCAGGAGGCGGTGCTCGACACGGCGCTGGCGCAGTTCCCGATCATCGGTGACCAGCTCGGCCGTAAGGAGCTCACCGGCTCGACCGGCGCGATCGTCATCGGTGGTATCACCGCCCTCTACGGTGCGCTCGGCCTGGGCCTCTCGCTGCAGAACGCGGTCAACACGGCCTGGTCCGTGCCGCGCAACAGCCGCCCCAACCCGATTCTGCTGAGGGTGCGGGCGCTGCTCATGCTCGCTGCCGGCGGTCTGGCGATCCTCTCGGTGACCGCGTTGTCGCTGGTGCTGAGCCGCACCGACTTCCTCGGGTTCAAGGCGGTCGACGTCGGCTACTGGCTGGTGATCCTCGGCACCGTCGTGATCGTCACCGGCATGCTCTGCGTCGTCTTCCGGATGGCCACCACGCGGGACCACGCCCTCGGGCACGCCCTCCCGGGCGCGTTCACGTTCGCACTGCTGTGGCAGGTGCTGCAGTACTTCGGCGCGGAGTTCGTCCAGCACGTGCTCGCCGCCACTCGCGGCATGAACCAGACCTTCGCACTGGTCCTCGGTCTCGTCGCCTTCCTCTACGTCGCGGCGCTGATGGTGGTGATCTCGATCGAGGTCAACGTCGTCTACGCGCGTCACCTGTGGCCGCGAGCGCTTCTCACCCTCTTCACCGACGAGGTCGAGCTGACCGAGGCCGACCGCCGCGCCTACGCGAGCTATGCCCTCATGCAGCGTCACAAGGGCTTCGAGACGGTCGCGGTCACGTTCGACGGCCCCGACGGCGACAGCCACGAGATCGTCATGGACCCCTCCTGGCTCCGCAAGACCGCGCGGCGGATCCGTCGCCACGACGAGTTCAGCCGGCCCCTCCCGCCGACCAAGCCACCGCCCCCGGTGCCACCCGGCCAGTTGCGCGCGGTGCCGCATCCCGACGAGGACGAGCCGAAGCGGCGTACGCCTTAGGGCTTCTTCCGCAGCGGCACGAAGCGATACCAGCCGTGGCTGCTCAGTCGCGACGTGCCCGTCGCGTTCCGCTCCACCAGCATCATCAGCCCGGCGACCGGGACCACCATCCGGCCGGGTGCAGCGATCTGGTCCATCAGCTCGCGCGGCAGGGCCTCGGCCTCGGCGGAGACGAGGATGCGATCGTACGCAGCCTCCCGGGGCCACCCGAGGACCCCGGGCTTCGCCTTCTCGATGCGGGCCCACGGCTGGCCGGTCGCTGCCAGGTTGCGGCGGCCGAACCTGACCAGGGACGGTTCCAGCTCGACCCCGATGACGCTGCCCTCCGGGCCGGTCAGGTGGGCGAGCAGCGCGGTGGTCCAGCCCGACCCGGAGCCGACGTCGAGCACCTTGTCGCCCGGCGCGACCTCGAGAAGATGGAGCATGTCGGCCACCGTCCGCGGCTGCGAGTTGGTCTGTCCGTGACCGATCGGAAGGGGCTCGTCGAAGCGCGCGAAGTCACGCTCCTCGGGCGGGAGGAAGCCCTCCCGGGGGATGGCGGAAAATGCATCGAGGACCGCGTCCACCCCTCCAGTCAAGCACCGTATCGTCTGCCCCATGACTGAGTCGCCTGAAACCAACGCAGAGCTCGTCCACCTCGACGTCGCCGATGGTGTCGCCACCATCACCCTCGACTCGCCGGCCAACCGCAACGCGCTCTCCCGCCAGCTGGTCACCGAGCTGTTCGAGGCGCTGCACGCGGCCGACAAGGACACCTCCGTCAAGGCCGTCGTGCTCCAGGCCACGGGCACCGTCTTCTGCTCCGGAGCCGACCTCTCCGAGGCCGCGACGGTGCCGATGGAGGAGGGCACCCGCGGGATCGTACGTCTCCAGCGCACCATCGTCGCCCTGACCAAGCCCGTCGTGGCGAAGGTCCAGGGACCGGTGCGCGCCGGTGGTCTCGGGCTCGTCGCCGCCGCCGACATCGCGATCGCCGCCGACACTGTCTCGTTCGCGCTCACCGAGGTCCGGCTCGGCCTGGCCCCCGCCGCGATCTCCCTCTCGATCCTGCCCCGGATCGATGCCCGCGCCGCCTCCCGCTACTTCCTCACCGGCGACAAGTTCGACGCCGCCGAGGCGGCCCGCATCGGCATCCTGACCGCCGCCGTCCCCGCCGCCTCGCTCGACGACGAGGTCGCCGCCATCACCTCCTCCCTGCTCGAGGGCTCCCCCCAGGGGCTGCGCGAGACCAAGCGGCTCATGGTCCGCGGCCTGGTCGAGCACATCGACGCCGGCGGCGACGAGATGGCCGCCCTCTCCGCCCGCCTCTTCGGCTCCGACGAGGCCCGCGAGGCGATGACCGCGTTCCTGTCTCGCAAGAAGTAGCGCCAGCGAGACGACTGATGGCTTGTGGAAATTCCAGCGCTCGAGGGTGCGCGCGACGCTAGGCTCCGCTTCCTTGCTGGAAGGAAGTAGAGATGGTCAAGGTCTTGTCGGGTGCGGTTTTCCTGGTCGTGGTCGCCGGGGTCCTGTGGGTGATCAACCCCTTCGGCGGCGATGACGAAGGCTTCGTATGGTCGTCGGAGCCGGAGGTGTCCGTCGCCCCTCCGACGGCAACGCCGGACGGCAGCGAGATCGTCGCTCGCTGGGAGAGCTCGGACGCACGTGAGTTGCTCGACCCGGCCGGCCACACCATCGAGTTCACCACCACGCTCGACAACTTTCGGGTGGAGTTCGGTTGCGACTTCGAGATCCCGGGCGATCTGCACGTCTACCTGTCGGCCGATGGCTGGGACCAGGAGAGCGCCGAATGGTGCACCGAGCCGCGGGCGAACTACCACAGCAGCGGCGGTGGGTCGGTCGTGCTCGGCGGACCAGGGAAACACAAGATCACGTTGCGGGCGCTGCACAAGGACGGATCCCCGTACGTCCCCGCTGACGGCACGATCGAGATCAACCTGGCGGTCATCGACCATGTGGAGGGCTGGGTCGGCGGCTAGCCGGTTCGCCGCGGCGGTCGATTGGTGGCACCGCTGCCCTCATAACACCACGTCGGGGGTAGAGTTATCTCCTTGCCGTGCGCCATGGGGGGCGCACGGCGGGTGTGGATCTTTGTGACGGGGGAACATCCAGTTGAACGACAAGCTGGCTGAGCGCGAGATCGCTCAGGAGCAGGGGTTCGTAGATCGTGTCTACCTCCAGCTGGGAGAGTCGGCGCGCGCTGCGCACGAGCTGGCCAACGAGGGCCGCGAACGTGGGGCCCTGGGGCATGAGGGCGGTCTGGTCGAGCGCGACGCGTTCGCCTTCCAGGCGGCGCGACGCATCGCGCAGCTCGATGCCGCTCACGAGGGGCTGGTCTTCGGCCGCCTCGACCTCGACCCGTCGGTCGACACCGAGCCGCGCTATGTCGGCCGCATCGGTCTGCGCGACGCGCAGCGTGACTCGCTGCTGATCGACTGGCGGGCGCCTGCGGCCGCGGTGTTCTACCAGGCCACGGCGGTGGAGCCGCGGTCGGTGATCCGCCGGCGGGTGCTCCGGTCGGAGGGGCAGAGCGTCATCGGCGTCGAGGACGAGCTGCTCGACGCCGAGGCGCTGGAGCGCTCCGGTGCTGACCTGCCGATCGTCGGCGAGGGCGCGCTGATCGCCCAGCTCAGCCGTGCCCGCGACCGCACGATGCACTCCATCGTCGCGACCATCCAGGCCGAGCAGGACAAGGCCATCCGTGCGCCGGGCAAGGGCGTCACGACGATCTCCGGTGGTCCGGGCGTCGGCAAGACCGTGGTGGCACTCCACCGCGCCGCCTACCTGCTCTACACCGAGCGTCGCCGCTACGAGTCCGGTGGCGTGCTCATCGTCGGCCCGTCGGGCGTCTTCATGCGCTACATCGAGCGTGTCCTGCCGAGCCTCGGCGAGACCGCGGTGGCGCTGCGTTCGCTGGGTGAGGTCGTGGACGGCGTACGCGCGACCTGGCACAACGACCCCGCCGTCGCCGACGTGAAGGGCTCGGTCCGGATGGCCGAGGTGCTGCGTCGCGCCTCGCGTCAGCAGGCGCCGGGCTCCCCGCGCGAGTTCAAGGTCTTCTACCGCGACGACTCGCTGCGCCTGGACGGCAAGCGGCTCGGTGAGCTGCGGCGTCAGCTGATGAGCCAGGGCCGGCGCAACCAGCAGCTGCGTCGCGTACCTCAGATGCTTCTCGACATCCTCTGGCGGCAGGTACGCGGTGAGCGCGGCCGCGAGCGCGGTCGCGAGGTCTTCAACGACGAGATGCTCGACAACCCCGCCTTCCTCGAGTTCGCCGCTGCCTGGTGGCCGGCGCTGGAGGCGCGTGAGGTGCTCGGCTGGCTCCGCGAGCCGGAGTTCCTCGCCCGCGTCTCCGAGGGAATCCTGACCCACGACGAGCAGCAGCTGCTCCTCAAGTCGTGGGCCGGCCGCGGCCTGACCGACGCCGACCTGGCCATCGAGGACATTCCGCTGCTCGACGAGCTCCGGTACGCGATCGGCGACATCCCCGAGCAGGTCGCCGACGAGCGCGACGCCGACCAGAGCGGCATAGACATCGCCGAGCTGATGACCGCCTCCGACCGCGAGTTCTCCTCGGGGCGGGGCTGGCGCCCGCCGACGTACCGGATCGACGACGACCCGTTCGCCCACATCCTCATCGACGAGGCCCAGGACCTGACGCCGATGCAGTGGCGGATGGTCGGTCGCCGGGGACGTACGGCCTCGTGGACCATCGTCGGCGACCCCGCCCAGTCCTCGTGGCCGGTGGCGGAGGAGGCCGACGCCGCCCGAGCCAAGGCGCTCGAGGGCAAGCCCGTCCACGCGTTCCACCTGTCCACGAACTACCGCAACTCGGCCGAGATCTACGACTTCGCCGCGGCCTACGCTGAGCGGGTCGGGCTCAACGCCGACCTTCCGACCGCGGTCCGCTCCACCGGCGTCGAGCCGCGGGTCATCGAGCACGCGGTCGACCTGGAGAAGGCCACCCGGGAGGCGGTCGGCGAGATCGCGTCGCAGGTCAGCGGCACCGTCGGCGTCGTGGTCCCGGTCGCGCGCCGCTCCGAGGTCAACTCGTGGCTCGCGTCCTGGTCGGAGTTCGCGGACGCCGCCCCCAGCGCCGCCGCCTCCGCCGCCGACCCGACCTCGGTGCCGTCCGGCGAGGACCGCATCGTCGTACTCACCGGCCTGGACACCAAGGGCCTCGAGTTCGACGGCATCGTCGTGGTCAGCCCCGACGAGATCGAACGCGAGTCGGCCACCGGCCGCGCCACGCTCTACGTCGTCCTGACCCGTGCGACCCAGCTGCTGACCACCGTCTCCTGACGACCTGTCGCCGAGGGACTAGAGGGCTGTGATCCAGGGGTGGTCGGGCAAGGTCTGCTCGAGCGCGCCACGCAGCCAGCGACGCCGGCGGTCGTCGAGCAGCGGCACGGTGTTGTCGAAGTCGAGCTGGTCCTTCGAGCGGAGCCCCGGGGCCTTGTAGAGGAGCTGGATCTCGGGCTGGAGATAGCGGATCCCGTCGCGCTCCCAGACCGCGTCGGACATCGGCATCCGGATCGACTCCTCACGCCGATAGACCCACTCACCGGCGGTGCCGGGGTTTAGCAGCAGGTCGTACTCCCACGGATCCTGAGCGCTCCGCCGCGTCCAGACCTGACCCTCGGTCTCCCAGAGGACATCGTCCGCGGCGCCATCGGGATCGTCGTCCGGGAGTAGCGGACGCAGCGCCGTGGTGCCGGCCGCCCATACGTCGAAGCGCCCCGCCAGCTGCTTGCGCAGCACGGCGAGATCGCTGCGGAGCACGCAGGTGTCGGTGTCCTCGTGCTCACGACGTACGCCGGTGAACGCCTCGATCGCCCAACCGCCCGCGACCCACCAGGTGCCGGGATAGCCCTCGAAGAGGGCGGCCACGTCCGCCGGTGTGCGCTTCGCCCAAGGGCCGTAGAGCCGCTCGAACTCGTCGTTGCTCAGATCGTTGACGCCCACCCGCGAAGCCTAGCTGCGCGGGTGGGCGTCGGGAGGAGGGTCAGCCGACGGACGGCTTGGCGTCGGCGGTGACCTCGACACCCTCAGCGAACTCGACGAGCTGCTCGTCGGTGAGGTGGATGGTGTTCCACATCTGGATGACGACGGTGAAGTCGCGGTAGGCGTACTTGAGCATCGTCGCGCCGTCGGGGGTGGTGACGAGGGTGGCGGGCTGGCCGCCGACGGTGGTATTGGCCGGGTCCTGGGTCCCCGATGCCGTCGTCTCCAGGGTCACCACGATCTTGTCCCGGAAGTCGCTGACCGTGGTGTCGTCGTCGGGGCGAGCGACGGCGAGGACGTACTGGTCGGATCCCTGCAGTACGAACCCCTCGGGCACTTTCGCCACGGTGAACCCGGGCATCTGGGTGCCGTCGTAGTCGACCAGGCGTACGTTGTCGGCGGCCTGGACGGTCGGCGCGCCGTCGTTGCCGGAGGTCAGCGCGATGCCGCTGAAGGCGCCACCGACCGCGAGGGTCAGCGCGGCGCCGCCGAGTGCGGCGCGCTTGATCCGGCGCCGGGAGAGCGCCCGGTGGCCACGGCGAAGGTCGGCAGCGGCGTCCTCGGTCGCCGAGGTGGACGGGGACGGGGTCAGGCGGGCGAGGCGGTCGATCACGTCGTTCATCGGGAGTCTCCTGTCAGTTGGGTGGGGGTGAGCAGCGCCCGGAGCTTGTCCAGGCCGCGCGCGGTCTGGGACTTCACGGTTCCGGTCGAGCAGCTGAGCGCGTCGGCGACCTCCTCGACCGAGAGGTCGTGGACATGGCGGAGCACGACGGCCGCGCGCTGCCGGGGCGGCAGCTCGGCCAGGGCGGCGACCAGCTCGGGATCGACCATCGCCGGATCCTCGACCGGTGCCTCGGGCAGCGTGACCGCGCCCTGCTCCCGCCGGAAGAACGGGCGCCTGCGGTGGTCGGTCAGACAGTTGACCAGGGTGCGGCGAGCGTACGCAGCGGGGTGCTGGGACGCTCGCCCCCAGGCCAGATAGACCTTGACCAGCGTCGACTGGACCAGATCCTCGGCCAGGTGGGCGTCGCCGGCGGTCAGCAGCCGGGCAGTGCCGACGAGCGGCGCTCGGTGGCGGCGTACGAAGGCCTCGAACTCGGCGTCTTGGGAACGTCTCACGCACTGTCAACGGATTCGGGGCACTGTGGGGTTGCACGGCCCACCATCCGAATCGAATGGGTCACGCGTCAGCGCACGGATTAGGCTCATTCCATGACGACCAACAGCCCCGCCCGGACCGCGATCGAGGAGATCACGGGGCACGAGGCGTGGGCGATCATCCGGCGCTCCTCGCGGGCGGGTGACCGCGACACGGTCGGCATGCTGGCGGGCACCCGGTCCGTGGTCGAGTCGCTGCTCGACGTACCTCTCGAGGAGGGCACCCCGGAGCCGGGGAAGGTGGCCGACCGACTGCTCGCGGTGCCGTTCCGTCAGGTGAGCGAGCGGGGCTTCGAGGCCCACGACGACGGCACCCCGCTGGTGGTCGTCGACGTGGAGCGCGAGTGGGAGTTCTCCGTCGCCGAGGTGATCGAGGCGCTTCCCGACGTCCCCGTGGAGTTCGTGGACCGCGGTGGGTTCGACGTGGACGACGACACCTACGCCGACCTGGTCAAGACCGTCATCGAGGACGAGATCGGCCAGGGCGAGGGCGCCAACTTCGTGATCGGCCGCCACTACCGCGCCCAGCTCGACGACTGGAACCACGACCGCGCGCTCACCGTGCTGCGTCGTCTTCTGGAGCGTGAGCGCGGGGCGTACTGGACCTACTGCTTCTTCACCGGCGACCGCTATCTCATCGGCGCTTCGCCGGAGCGGCACGTGAGCGTCCACGGCGGCGACGTCCGGATGAACCCGATCTCCGGCACGTTCCGGCTGCCGCACGACCTCGAGGGTTCGCCCGAGAAGATCGCGCACGATCTCAAGGGGCAGCTGACCGACTTCCTGACGGATCAGAAGGAGGTCTACGAGCTCTTCATGGTGGTCGACGAGGAGCTCAAGATGATGTGCGACATCTGCGACCAGGGCGGCCAGGTGCTCGGGCCGTTCCTGAAGCCGATGTCGCGGCTGATCCACACCGAGTATCTGCTGGCCGGCCGTTCGGCCCGCGACCCGCGCGAGATCCTGCGCGACACGATGTACGCCGCCACCGTCACCGGCTCGCCGGTGGAGAACGCCTGCCGGCTGATCAAGAAGTACGAGCCGGAGGGCCGTGGCTACTACGGCGCCGCCCTCGCGCTGCTCGGCCGTGACGAGTCCGGTGCCCCGACGGTCGATTCGCCGATCGTGATCCGCACCGCGGACGTGTCTGTCGACGGCCGGCTGAAGGTGAGCGCCGGCGCGACTCTGGTGCGCGACTCCGACCCGACGTACGAGGTCGCCGAGACGCACGCCAAGGCCGGCGGGATCCTGTCGGCCTTCGGGCTGGTGCCGGCCGCGCCCGCGCTCGCCCAGGACGTCTCCGAGCTGGTCAACGACGAGGACCTGCTGCTGACCCTGGCCGCCCGCAACCGCCGGCTGTCGTCGTTCTGGCTCACCGACCAGGGCGATGAGGAGCCCTCGGCCCACCTCGCCGGGAAGCACGCGGTGATCCTGGACGGCGAGGACGATTTCGTACGCATGCTGCGCCACGTCCTCCGGGTGCTCGGCATGACCTCGTCGGTCGTGCGGCACGAGGACTACGAGGACGGCGCCTTCGCGGGTGCTGATCTCGTCATCGTCGGGCCCGGACCGGGCGACCCGCGCGACGGAACTGATCCGAAGATGGCCAAGCTGCGCGCCGCGGTCGCGTCGCTGCTCGAGACCGAGCAGCCGTTCCTGGCGGTCTGCCTCGGCCACCAGGCGCTGTGCCACCAGCTCGGGATCGGGCTGCACTACAAGGACATCGTCTTCCAGGGCACCCAGACCCGCGTCGGTCTCGGGTTCGGCGGGCGGCCGCGTCGTGAGCGGGTCGGCTTCTACAACACCTTCGTCGGACGGGTGGGCTCCACGGAGCTGCCCGCGAGGGTGTCGGTCGATGCCGATCCGGAGACGGGTGACATCCACGCCATCTCCGGTCCGCACTACGCCGGCATCCAGTTCCATGCGGAGTCGGTCCTCACCGAGCGCGGCTACGACCTCATTCACGACGTCGTCAGCGATCTTTTGGCGCAGTGATGAAGATCGTCGTGGTCGACCACCACGACTCCTACGTCTGGAGCCTCGTCCACATGATCGCGCAGGTCACCGGGGCCCTTCCGGATGTCGTGGAGCACGACGAGGTGAAGCTCGGGGACCTCGCCGCCTACAGCCATGTGGTCCTCTCGCCCGGGCCCGGCCACCCGGCCGATCCGGCGGACTTCGCGGTCGGGCGGGACGTACTTCTGGACGGGGGGTGGCCCGTCCTCGGCGTCTGCCTGGGGATGCAGGGACTGGTGACCGCCTACGGCGGTGTCGTCGACCGGATCGAGCCCGCTCACGGTGAGGTGGCCCGGGTGACGCACGACGGGCGCGGGGTCTTCGCGGGCATCCCGTCGCCGCTCGAGGCGGTCCGCTACCACTCCCTGGCGGCCGTCTCGGTCCCCGATGTCCTGGAGGTGACGGCCCGTTCCGAGGACGGGGTCGTGATGGGCGTACGTCATCGGCTGCTGCCGCTGGAGGGCGTGCAGTTCCACCCGGAGTCGGTGCTCTCCCAGCATGGTGCGGCGATGGTCGCGAACTTCCTGGGCCGACCGGGGCCACGATGAGCGTCGAGGGCCTCTTCGCCGAGGTCGCCGCCGCACACCCGCGCTGCGTCTGGCTCGACGGCGGCGGCGCGCGCGAATGGTCGGGCACCCGGTCCCTGATCGGCTGGCTGGAGGACGACGACGTCTCGCTGACCTACTCCGCCGCTCGTCGCGAGGTTCTGCGCCACGCCGGCGGCCGCTCCGAGGTCGTCGGCGACGACATCTGGCAGGTCCTGGAGCGCGAGATCGGCCCCGGGGAGCAGTGGTTCGGCTACCTCGGCTACGCCTGCCGAACCGACCTCCCCGCTGCTCCCTCCGACGACGTCCCGGATGCCGTCTGGATGAGGCCGTCGCATCTTCGGCTCTTCGAGCACGAACTTCTCTGGCAATCCCTGCACTTCTCGGGTGTTGCAACGCCAGAGAAGTGCAGGAATACCCGGTTAACCGGGTATTCCTCCCCGCCGTCCCCCGCCTACCGCGCCGCCTTCGACCAGGTCCAGGAGGCACTTCGAGCCGGCGACACCTACGAGGCGAACCTGACCTACCGGACCACGGTCCAGGCCGAGGCCGACCCGGTGGAGACCTACCTGCGGCTCAGGAGTATCAACCCGGCCCCGTACGCAGGGTTCCTTCAGCACGACGTCGCCGGCCACGCGGCGTGGCTGCTGAGCTCGAGCCCGGAGCGGTACGCCCTGATCGACGCCGACCGGGTGATCGAGACGAGGCCGATCAAGGGCACGACCCCGCGGGGCGCAGACGCCGAGGAGGACGCTGCCAACGCTGACCTGCTGCGTACCGATCCCAAGCTCCGCAGCGAGAACCTGATGATCACCGACCTGCTCCGCAACGACCTGGCGATGGTCTGCGAGCCGGGGACCGTGGAGGTGCCGGGCCTGATGCGAGTCGAGTCCTACCCGAGCGTGCACCAGCTGGTCAGTACGGTCAGAGGCCGCCTGCGGGACGAGATCACCACGATCGAGGCGCTGCGCAGGCTCTTCCCCGCCGGGTCGATGACCGGTGCGCCCAAGCTGCGCACGATGGAGGTCATCGAGCGGGCCGAGCGTGATCTGGGTGGGCCGAGGGCGGCGTACGCCGGTGCTTTCGGCTGGATCTCGGGCGACGGACCGGCCGATCTGGGCGTCATCATCCGCACCCTGACGACCCACGACACCCACACCTGGCAGATCGGCACCGGTGGCGGGATCACGGTCAGATCCGACGTCGCGGAGGAGGCCGCCGAGGCGCGGTTGAAGGCCGATCGGGTGCGCGCTTCCCTCGGCAGATGATCAAACAGGTGAAAAGACGGCGACACGTTGAGACGGCGGCCGTTGTCTATTGGAACGTTCATAAAACGAGGACTACCGTGGACTCATCATGGCGACCATCGACGACAAAGCCCTGCCACATGTGATCGTGCTCTTCGGTGCGACCGGTGATTTGGCGCGCCGCAAACTCCTGCCTGGCCTGCTCAGACTCAACGAGGCCGGGCTGATGACGGACGCCCAGATCGTCGGCACGTCGCTGGAGGATATGTCCGACGAGCAGTTCATGGAGTTCGCTCGTGAGGCGTGCGAGGAGTTCGGCAAGGGCGACATCACCGACGAGCGCTGGGCGGCGTTCGGGGGGATGCTCTCCTACGTCTCGACCAAGGAGGGCCCGCACGCGCTCGCCGACGCGGTGAAGCTCGCCGAGAAGAAGCTCCAGGGGCTCGGCAACGACGTGCGCCGCCTCCACTACCTCAGCGTCCCGCCCAAGGCCGCTCAGGACGTGATCCGTCAGCTCGAGGAGGCAGACCTCGTCGAGCGCGCCCGGATCATCATGGAGAAGCCCTTCGGCACCGACCTCGAGTCGGCCAAGGAGCTCAACGCGAAGATCCACGAGGTCTTCTCCGAGGAGCAGATCTTCCGGATCGACCACTTCCTCGGCAAGGAGGCCGCGCAGAACATCCTGGCCTTCCGTTTCGCCAACGGACTCTTCGAGCCGATCTGGAACCGCAACTTCATCGACCACGTCCAGATCGACATCCCCGAGACGCTGGGCCTGGAGGGACGCACCGCGTTCTACGAGAGCACCGGCGCCTACCGCGACATGGTCGTGACCCACCTGATGCAGGTGCTGGCGTTCATGGCGATGGAGCCGCCGACGTCGCTTGCTCCCGACCCGATCGGCGAGGAGAAGAACAAGGTCTTCCGGTCGATCCAGCCGTTGGATCCACGCAACGTGGTGCGTGGTCAATACTCCGGCTACCGCGGCAAGAACGAGGTCGCCGACGACTCCGACACCGAGACTTTCATCGCGATGAAGGTGATCATCGACAACTGGCGTTGGGCAGGCGTGCCGTTCTTCCTGCGCACCGGCAAGAAGCTGGCCGAGGGCGCGCGGATCATCTCGATCGCGTTCAAGGAGCCGCCGCTGACGATGTTCCCGTCCAACTCCGGTGCCGGCACCCAGGGCCCCGACCACCTCACCTTCGACCTCGCCGACCAGTCGAAGATGTCGCTGTCGTTCTACGGCAAGCGCCCCGGGCCTGGCATGAAGCTGGAGAAGCTATCCATGCAGTTCGCCACCCAGGAGACGACCTCCTCGACCGGCGTCCTCGAGGCGTACGAACGCCTCATCCACGATGCCATGCGCGGCGACCACACGCTCTTCACCACGGCCGAGGGCATCGAGACGCTCTGGGAGATCTCCCAGCCGCTCCTCGAGAACCCTCCGCCCGTGCGCCTCTACGCCCCCGGCTCCTGGGGCCCCAACTCGATCCACCAGCTGATCGCCCCCCACGCCTGGCGCCTCCCCTTCGAGCGCTCCTGGCGCGAGACGAAGAAGCACTAGCCGGCTACGGGGCGTTGGCGCTCAGTTGCTCGAGGAGGGCCTGGGCGGCACGGTCCATGGCGTCGCCGTCGTAGGGCTCCAGATCGACGGAGTTGAAGCTCTGGATCAGGGTGCCGTTCTGGACGAAGCCGGTGACGGCGTACGAGTTCACGCCCTGCTGCTTGACCAGCCGGGCGTCCTCAGCACCCTCGATCCCGGGCTCGCTGACGTCCCCGGACTTAACGTTCATGGTCTTCCACGCATCCGCGAGGGTGCCCTTGAAGGGCAGGTAGTTCAGTTCGTACGCAGTCCCGCCCGACTCCTCCGGAAGCAGCGCGCAGCGGGGTGCCGCCGAGGTGCCCTTCTCAACGCGGAGCTGGGAGCCGAGGGCCTTCTCCACGGGGGAGATGTCGAGCCCGTCGCACGGGTTGAACGTCTCCTTGGAGGCATGCTCCGGGGAAGATGCGGAGGCGGACGCTGACGGATCGGCGGGCTCCTCGGCTCCACAGGCAGAGACGGAGAGCAGCGCCACCATAGCGGGCGCCAGAACGGCGTATCTCAATGCTTCAACCCTCAATTGTTCAGCACCGCTGTGGGCGGTTCGGTCGGCCGGGGTGAGGTCGAGCCGGGCAGGTGCATGGTCATCCGTGCGCCACCGTGCGGGGACCGGGCCGCGGAGACCGATCCGCCGGTGCGCTCGGCAACCTGCCGGACGATAGCGAGGCCGAGCCCCGACCCAGGCATCGAGCGGGCCTCGGTGGATCGGTAGAACCGGTCGAAGACATAGGGGATGTCAGCCTCGGCGATGCCCGGACCCTCGTCGTCGACGTTGAGCACGCCGCCGTGGAGGGAGACGTGCACCGTCCCCGACTCGGGCGACCACTTGGCGGCATTGTCGAGCAGGTTGGTGACCGCCCGCTCCAACGAGCTGGCGTCGCCCATGACCCACCACGGCGCCATCTCCTCGGTGAAGGTCACCGACGGTGCGCGCAGTCGCACCCGGGAGAGCGCCCGATCCACCACCTCGGACATGTCGACCGTCTCCAGCGTCGGCTCGGCCGGTGCATCGCGGGCCAGCTCGACGAGGTCGCCAATCAGGTTGGTGAGCTCCTCGATCTGGGCGCGGATGTCGCCGAGCAGCTCGGCCCGCTGCTCGCCGGAGATCGAGGCGTCGGCCTGGGTGAGGAGCTCGACGTTGGTGCGGAGCGAGGTCAGCGGCGTACGCAGCTCGTGCGAGGCGTCCGCCACCAGCTGTCGCTGCCGGTCCCGGGAGGCGGAGACGGCGGAAAGCATCCGGTTGAACGACGTGGCCAGCCGGGCGATCTCGTCGTCGCCCTCGACCGGGAGCGGGGTGAGATCCTCGGTCGTCGCGATCCGGTCGACCGAGGCGGTCAGCCGCCTCACCGGCCGCAGCCCGCCCGCTGCCACCACCCAACCGGCGAACGCCGCGGCGACGACGCCGGCCGCGCCGAAGAGGAGCACGACGAGCCCGAGTCGCTTGTACATCGCCTGCTGCGGCTCCAGCGACTGCGCCAACATCAGCGCGGAGTCGCTCTCCGGGATCGGCACGCTCACGACCCGGAACACACCGCTCTGGGTGTGGACCGTCCGGACTGCCTGCTTCGCATCGCCCTTCGCTACCGCCTCTTCAGGCTCCCCGGGCAACGGGAACGTGCCGTACGTCGGCGACCAGTAGTTGTGTGCGTCGACGACCTCGGCGATCTGGATGTCGCCGGCGTTGAGCACCCATGTCGGGAAGGCAGCACCGGTCCGGGTGTCCTGGATGGACGCGGTGTTCGCGGCAGCGACACTGGCTCGCTTGAGCAGCGACTCGTCCATGTTGGCCTGCAGCTGGATGCGTACGACGAAGTAGAGCCCGATCGCGATCAGCGTGATCGAGCCGGCGACCGCAAGGGTCGTCAGCAGGGTGACCCGGCCCGCCAGAGAGCCGCGGTAGCGCGAGCTGGTTGCCGGCGTGGTCACGGCGCTGCTCACGGCTCCTTCAGGACGTAGCCGATGCCGCGTACGGTGTGGATCAGCCGGGCCTCACCCTCGGCCTCGGTCTTGCGGCGCAGATAGCCGACGTAGACCTCGAGCGAGTTGGCGGTCGTCGGGAAGTCGTAGCCCCACACCTCTTCGAGGATGAAGGACCGATCGAGTACGCGGCGGGGCCGGCGCAGGAACATCTCCAGGAGCGTGAACTCGGTGCGGGTGAGCTCGATGGCGCGTTCGCCCCGGGTCACCTCGCGGGTGGTGGTGTTCATGGACAGGTCCGCGAAGTGCAGCGTCTCCTCGTCGTCCTCGCCGACCGGGGCCGCCCGCCGCAGCAGCGCCCGCAGCCGGGCCAGCAGCTCCTCGAGCGCGAACGGCTTGGTGAGGTAGTCGTCGGCCCCGGCATCCAGGCCGTCGACCCGGTCGCCGACGGCGTCGCGTGCGGTCAGCACCAGGATGGGTACGTCGTTGCCGGCTGCCCGCAGCGCCTTGGTGGCCTCGATGCCGTCGAGGCGGGGCATCATCACGTCCATCACGACCACGTCGGGGTCGTGGTTGGCGATGCCGGCAAGCGCCTCGGCGCCGTCGCCGGCCAAGGCGACCACGTAGCCGTTGAACTCCAACGACCGGCGCAGCGACTCACGCACGGCCTTGTCGTCGTCGACGACCAGCACGTGCGGCTTGTCGCCGGGGCTGTCGCTCGGGGTGGCAGGGCTGTTCACACTCCTACCTTGCCACTTCTCGCTGAGTCACCGCTGAGAGGACGCTGGTGTTTCCGCTAGATCGGCCGGGGTGCAGGAATACCCGGTTAACCGGGTATTCCTGCACTTCTCAGGCAATGCAACACCCGAGAAGTGCAGGAAACACCGGAGAAGTCAGGCGTTCTCCTTGCGGAACGTGGAGATGCCCCACCAGACCGCGAGTGCGAACAGGCCGAGGGTCCAGCCGACGCCCCAGCCGATGTCGGCCACCCCGAGGTCACCGAAGAACGAGGCTCGGACCGCGTCGACGATGTGCTTGGTCGGGATGACGTCGGCCAGCGCCTCGAGCCACCCGGCACCGAAGCTCATCGGCAGGAAGATGCCCGACAGCAGCAGGATCGGCATCAGCAGCATGTTGGTCACCGGCGCCATCACGTCCTCGCTCTTCACGAGCAGCGCGAACGCGTTGGAGGCGGCGGCACCGGCGCCACCGATCATTACGGTGATCGCGATCCCGACGAGGATCCCGACCGGCTTGAAGTCCATGCCCATCACCAGGCCGAGCGCGACCAGGATGATCGCCTGCACCAGGATCTGCAGCAGATCGCGGTAGAGACGGCCGAACAGCAGCGCGCCACGCGAGGCCGGGGTGACCCGCTCCGCCTCGATGACGCCCTCGCGCCACTCGCCGATCAGCGAGAAGCCGGCGAACATGGCACCGAAGATGCCGAGCTGAACGAGCATGCCGGGGACGAACCAGTTGTACGCGTTCCCCCCGAGCTCCTCGATGAGCGGCTCGAGCAGCGGGCCGAAGAGCAGCAGGTAGAGGATCGGCTGCATCACGCCGATCAGCACCCAGGCCGGGTTGCGGAGGTTCATCCGCAGTTGGCGGTTGAAGACGACCATCGACTCGCGGAAGAAGCCGGACTTGAGGACGGGCTGCTGGAACTCGGTCATGACCGGGCCTCCTGGGTCTGCTCGGTGGCCTCGTCGGCCTCAGGAATGCCTGAGTCGGCATCGCGCAGCGATCGTCCGGTCAACGTCAGGAAGACGTCGTCCAGGGTGGGTCGGGCGACCTCGATCGACTCCAGGGAAACGCCGTTGGACTCCAGGTCGCGCAGCAGGCCGGGGACGGCCTTCCCGGCCCGCGGCACCCGGCCGCTGACCAGTCGCTCGTCGACCTCGATGGTCTCCGAGATCGAGCCGAGCTTGTCGCGGGCGATGGCGACCTGCTCGTCGGTGGCGACCTCCAGGGAGACCAGGTCGCCGGAGACGGCGGCCTTGAGGTTCTCCGGGGTGTCGTTGGCGACGATGCGGCCCTGGTCGATGACCATCACCCGGTCGGCGAGGGTGTCGGCCTCGTCGAGGTAGTGGGTGGTCAGGAAGACAGTCGCCCCGTGGTCCGTACGCAGCGAGGCGATGTGGTCCCACAGGTTGGCCCGCGCCTGCGGGTCGAGGCCGGTGGTCGGCTCGTCGAGGAAGACCAGCTTGGGGGCGTGGATCAGCGCCATTGCGATGTCGAGGCGGCGCTTCTGCCCGCCGGACATGTTGCGGGGCTTGCGGCGCCACAGCCCTTCGAGCTGAAGCCTCTCGAAGAGCGCCTGGCCGTGGGCGACCGCGTCCTTCTTGGACATCCCGTAGAGCATCCCGTGGTCGACGACCTCGTCACCGGCGTAGGCACCCGAGAAGGTCGATCCGACCTGGGAGCAGTAGCCGATGCTCCGCCTGACCTCCACGGACTGCTTGGCCACGTCGAAGCCCGCCACCGTGGCGGTGCCTGCCGTGGGCTTGAGGAGGGTGGTGAGGATGCGCAGGGTGGTTGTCTTGCCGGCGCCGTTCGGGCCCAGGAAGCCGACCACCTCGCCCTCTTCGACGTCGAGGTCGACTCCGTCGACCGCGACGACTTCTTTCTTCTGCTTGCCATGGCCGGAGGCGAAGGTGTGCCTCAAGCCGCGTGCGTGAATCATGTGTCACTCCCTTGTGCGTGCGAGTCCCAGACAAGCACGGACCACCGACAACAATCACCCGGTTTTACTCGGATGTTCAAACTTGAATACCGTGAGTGTTCAATTTTGATCCCGGTATGTCAAACGAATAGAGCGCGATCCGCGCCGGCTCAGCCGCGCAGCATCTCCCGGTAGCGCTTCCGGTCGGCGTCCATCTGCCAGCCCGGGTCGTCCGCGGCCGGTGCCCAGTCGGGGGCGTCGCCGGCGAAGAAGAGCTTGCCGCTGCGTACGTCGTCCAGGACCTCCACCAGCCACGCCCGCTCGGAGCGGAGCTTGTCGAGCTGGAGGTGCAGCGCGGCGACGGTGTGGGGCGGCACCATGCGGGCGTTCACCCGGACCGCGGCGTCGAGCTCCTTGATCGTGCGCTCCAGGTTCTTCAGCCGGACGCTCAGGTGCTGGACCACGGACGGCCGCTCCAGCAGCGGCACCAGCGAGAACGCGGCGTAGAAGGAGACGCCGTTGTAGACGTCCACGGCCTGCAGCGAGCGGGTGACCAGGCGCTCCAGCTCTGCCCGGCCGCCGGTGCTGATCTCGTAGACCGCGACCGTACGCCCGTTGTCGACCAGATCGTGCCTGGTCAGATGGCCCTTCTCGGTCAGCGAGGTCAGCGCGTGGTAGATCGAGCCCGGGTTGATGTTGGCCCACTGGTCGACCTGCCACGACATCAGCTCGCGCCGGATCTGGTAGCCGTTGACGGGCTCGAACAGCGCCACTGCTCCCAGCAGCAGCATCCGTGTGTCGTCTCCGGCCATAGGGAGATTCTAGGGGCGGCAAGACCGGGCCTCAGTGGGACGTCAGCTGCCACAGGTGTCCGTCGGGGTCGGCGACGACCGCGCGGTATTCACCCCACGGCGCCGACTCCGGCTCGATCATGCCGCGGCCGAGAGCCATGGCAGCCGCATAGCGCGCGTCGACATCGTCGCGCGAGCCGAGCTCGATGGTGACCAGGCACTGCTTCGGGCCCTCCGGCGGAGGCAGGGTAGCCGCGTCCATCGGCTCGTCCGCGAGCTGGCCGGTGACCCACTTGAACCCGCCGGTCGGGATCATCATCACCTCGCAGGAGTCCGACAGGGTCGCGCGCAGCGGTTCGGGGACCCCGTCGTCGGCGAGCTCGCCGGGAGTCTCGAGGCCGAGGCCGTCGCGGAGGAACACATGGGACCGGGCGCGGTCCCGGGTGGGCAGGGCGATCGTCGTACGCATCCGGAGCTCCTCAGTGACAGCAGTGGTCGGCGGTGGGGGCGGTGTCGGATCCGAGATCGTCGTCGCGCCCGGCGGCGAGCCGCGACCACTGCGCCGTCGGGCGACCGCTCACGCCGGCGCGGTGGTTGGTCGTCGACGCCTCCTCGCTACGGAACTGGCTGCCGTCGATGCCTGTGCGCCGCGGCCAGCCCTCCGGTGAGTCCTCCCAGGTCTCCTGCCGTCCGTAGACGGTCATGTCCAGGATCCCGTACGACGCCGACATCGGCTCCACGCCACGTCCCGTCGTGCGGTACGTCTCGAAGACCCGGTCGCCGTCGCGCAGGTAGCAGACCTTGCCGCCGAAGAACCCGCGGGCGTCGAGGACGTCCCACGACTCCTCGGGCACGGAGTACCACGGCATCTCCCACCCCATGAAGTCCCGGTAGCGGGAGCTCTCCGGGTAGGGCCCCTGGCAGAAGACCGCGTACGTCACCCCGCGCGAGTGCAGGTAGCCGAGCTCGCTCACACCGCCGCTGAAGAACGTGCACCCCTCGCACTGGTCGGCGGCGGCATGGCCGGTGTGCCACATGTGGTAGCTCGCGAAGAGCTGTGTACGCCCCTCGAAGGCATCGAGCAGGCTGACCCGCCCAGCGCCGCCGACGAGCGGTGCGGCCGCGTCGACCTCGGTCATCGGGAGCCTTCGGCGGGCCGCGGCGAGAGCGTCGCCCGTGCGGGTGTGCTCCTTCTCGCGGTCGAGGAGCGCGTCGCGCTCGTGCAGATAGGTCGTCCGGTCGACGACGGGCGGAAGTGAGATCGTGGTCATACTGACTACGTTAAACATAGTTGATACTCTTGTGAAGAGAGTTTGGAGGATCGATGCCGAAGAAGCAGACGTACGCCGACCTGGGTGATGCCTGCGCGACCGCGCACGCCATGGACGTCATCGGCGACCGGTGGAGCATGGTGATCGCGCGCGAGCTGGTGCTCGGTCCGCGCCGGTTCGCCGACCTGGCCTCGGCCGTCGTCGGGATCACGCCCGCTGTGCTCACCTCCAGGCTGAAGGCGCTGCGCGACAGCGGCGTCGTCGAGCAGGCCCAGCTCGACGACCTCGGACGGACCCGCGTCTACCGGCTCACCGAGTGGGGGCAGGGGCTGGAGGACGTGATGCGATCGCTCGGTCACTGGGCGCAGCGCTCGCCCGGCTTCCCGGTGGACGGGAGCATGACCCCCGACGGCGCAATCGTCGCGATGCGCACCATGGCCCCCTACGCCACGATGGCCGACTGGGGCGACGGCCCCGTCCGGATCGCGATCGAGCTGCACGACGAGCGGCGTCCCGCCGCAGGCGTACGCCGCTACCGCCTGCACTGGGACGAGGACCGTTTCGAGCTGAGCGAGGGTGCGGACGACGCGCCCGCGGCGACCGTCTCCGGCGACTCGTCGGCCTGGGCGGACGTCGTCTTCGCCGGGAGCCCGGTCGGCTCGATGGCCGTCGAGGGCGACCGGCGAGCCGTGGAGCGGGTGGCTGCTGCGTACTCCGCCATCGCCTAGGCACCGCATCTTCAGCGGGCACGCCGGGACTTCTGGCTCTGACGACGCCTAGTTCGGGCTCACTACGCTCGATGCGATCGAATGACTCGGAGAGGATCGACGTGACCCTGAACCTGACATACGGGGACCTGGGAGACGCGTGCGCGGCCGCGCACGCACTGGACCTGATCGGCGACCGGTGGAGCCTGATCGTGGTGCGCGAGCTGATGTTCGGGCCGCGTACGGCGCGTGACCTGGAATCCTCCGTGATCGGTGTCAGCACCGACGAGCTCAAGGACCGCCTGCAGTTCCTCGAGCATGCCGGCGTCGTGGTCGAGACAGAGCTCGGCTACATCACCAAGACGACGGCCTACGCCCTCACCCCGTGGGGCCGCGAGCTCGAGACGATCCTCGGGGCGCTCGGTCGCTGGGCCCACGGCTCGACCCGCTTCCCGATCATGTCCGCCGGGATGACGCCCAGTGGCGTGATGGTGGCGATGCGCACGATGGTGCCCGCCGGCAGCGCGACGACCCCCGAGCCGATCAGCGTCGCCTGGGAGCTGACCGACGCCCGCCGTCCGGACGTCGACCCGCAGCAGTTCCGGCTCGTGTGGAAGGGCAACCAGTTCGACCTCGCCGAGGGCACGCTCGAGGACGCCGACGTGACCATCGCGGGCGACTCGACGGCCTGGACCGGTGTCGTGTTCATGGGCTTCCCCGTGGACGCCGCGATCGCCGAGGCCGGGCTGAAGGTCGAGGGTGACCGCGCCGCGCTGGATCGTGTGCTCGGACTGTTCGCGGACACGCTCGCAGAGGCCAGCTGAGGTTCTCCGCTCGGCCCGGCGTGGTTCACTGGACGCGACCTGATCCAGCTGCTCGGAGGGATCGACGTGACCCTGAACCTGTCCTACGGGGGCCTGGGAGATGCGTGCGCGGCGGCGCACGCACTGGACCTGATCGGCGATCGGTGGAGTCTGATCGTGGTGCGCGAGCTGATGTTCGGACCGCGTACGTCTCCTGATCTGAGGTCGTCCCTGATCGGGATCAGCACCGAGGAGCTCAACGACCGGCTGCAGTTCCTGGAGCGCGCGGGCGTCGTGGTCGAGACCGAGCTCGGCTACCTCACCAAGACGACGGCGTACGCCCTGACCGACTGGGGCTGGAAGCTGACCGACTCGCGGTGCCCCGACGTGGAGGCCCAGGAGTTCCGTCTCGACTGGAACGAGTACGGCTTCGACCTGGACGTCGGTGACCTTCCCCGAGTCGACGTCGCGGTCACCGGCGACTCGACGGCCTGGGCGGGCGTCGCGCTCCTCGGGCAGTCCCTGGACGACGCACTGGCGAAGGGCGATCTCCGCGTCGAGGGCGACCGGGCGGTGCTGGCGCGCGTGCTCCGGGTCTTCGCCGACGCGATGGCCGCGGTGGGCTGAGGTCTAGGAGGCAGGGTCGGCGCAGAACGCGATCAGCTCGCCGCGTGCCTTGCCCTGCTCGATCAGCTGACCGACGTCGAGCGGCACGTGCTTCAGCTCGCCGAGCGGGGAGCGGATGATGGCACTCTCCCGGCGCCAGGGCGCGATCGTCGGAGGCGCCACGCAGTGGTGCTGCTCGAGCATCGCGGCGAGCTCGGGCTGCTCCCGCTTCGCCAGCGACCGAGGCTCGGACGGCGTGGTGAGGGCAACCAGACAGAAGGCCGCCAGCGCGGTCAGCGCGCATACCTTCATGGCGACGACGACCAGCGTCAGATGTCGCGGAGTGTCCGAGTGCACGCCTACCACAACGACGGATGGGCCCGACGGTAACGGCTCCGATCGTCATTATGACGAACGTCCCACCCGGACACCGGGAGCAGACCAGGAGCAGACTCGCTAGTGTCGCGTCATGCCTTCGCGTACGTCTTCCTGGTTCTCCTCGCCCGCCGAGGCCGTCACCCGTATGGGAGACGTCGGCTACCTCGCGGACGACTCGACCGCGCTGACGACCTACCTCGCGGGGGCGCTGGAGAAGCCGGTGCTCGTCGAAGGACCGGCCGGTGTGGGCAAGACCGAGCTGGCCAAGGCGATCACCCGCGCGACCGGGGCCGAGCTGGTCAGGTTGCAGTGCTATGAGGGCCTGGACGAGGCCCGGGCGCTGTACGAGTGGAACTACAAGAAGCAGCTCCTCCGCATCCAGGCGGCCAACGACGGCCAGGCGTGGGAGGAGACCCACGACGACATCTTCTCCGAAGAGTTCCTGCTGACCAGGCCGCTGCTGACCGCGATCCGCCGTGAGGAGCCGACGGTGCTGCTCATCGACGAGGTCGACAAGACCGACGTCGAGGTCGAGGGGCTGCTGCTCGAGGTCCTCTCCGACTTCCAGGTGACCATCCCCGAGCTCGGCACGATGACCTCGACCCGCCGTCCGCTGGTCGTGCTCACCTCCAACGCCACCCGCGAGCTCTCCGAGGCGCTCAAGCGACGCTGCCTCTACCTCCACCTCGACTACCCCGACGCCGACCGGGAGCGCGAGATCGTGCTCTCCCAGGTGCCCGGCCTCGACGACAAGGTGGCGCGCCAGCTCGTCTCCGTGGTCGGCCGCCTGCGCGAGCTGGAGCTCAAGAAGTCCCCCTCGATCGCCGAGTCGGTCGACTGGGCGCGCACCCTGATCGCGCTGGAGATCACCGACCTCTCCGACAAGGCCGTCGCCGACACCCTCGGCGTCGTCCTCAAGCACTCCTCCGACGTCGACCGCGCGGTCCGAGAGCTGCGGTTGAAGAGGTGACTCTCCTCGACCGGCACATCGAGTTCCTCGAAGCACTGCGGGGAGCCGGGCTGCCGGTGTCCCTCTCCGAAGGCCTCGACGCGGTCACCGCCCTCGGCCTGATCGGCTGGAACGACCGGACCCAGGTGAAGGAGGCGTACGCCGCGACCCTGGTCAAGCGCGCCAACCAGCGAGCCACCTTCGACGGGCTCTTCGAGCTCTACTTCCCGCGGATGGTCGGCTCGGGGATGGACGCGGACGCCGAGGCTGCTGGAGTGGCTAAGGACGGGCCGGAGGCGCTCTCCGAGTTCACCTCGCGGCTGAGCGAGGCGCTGGAGGCCGACGATGTCGAGATGCTCCGTCAGCTGGCCGCCGAGGCGGTGGCGCGCTTCGGCGCGATGCCCGGTCGCGGCCCGGGGCTGAGCTCGTGGTCGTCCTATACCGCGCTGCGCCGGCTCTCGACCGACGAGCTCACCTCGCGGCTCATCGAGGGGCTCCAGCAGGGCGGCTGGACCGACGAGGAGGCTGCCCGGGTCGGCACCCGTCGGGTGGACCGTTTCGCGGGCCTGGTGGAGGCCGACGCCCGCCGCCGCATCGCGGAGGAGAAGGGCCCCGAGCAGATCGCCAAGATCGCCGTACGCCCCACCATCGAGAAGCTCGACTTCCTGCACGCGCGGCGGGCCGACCTGGAGGCGCTGCGGCGCGAGATCTACCCGTTGGCGCGCCGGCTGGCGACGCGGCTCACCCAGGAGCATCACGCGCGCCGGCGAGGAGCGGTGGACCTGCGGCGTACGCTCCGGTCCTCGATGTCCACCGGCGGCGTCCCCGTCGACCTGCGCTTCAGGCCGAAGCGGCCGCACCGCACCGAGCTGGTGATCCTGTGCGACGTGTCGGGCTCGGTGTCCAACTTCGCGACCTTCACGCTGATGCTCGTCTTCGCTCTGCGCGAGCAGTTCGGCAAGGTGCGCGCGTTCACCTTCGTCGACGAGATCCACGAGGTCACGTCCTACTTCAAGCCCGGCGCCGACCTGGTCGACACGATGACCGAGCTGACGAAGGCGACCGAGCACGCGGCCCGGATGGGGCGCACCAACTACGGCCGCGCCTTCTCCCTCTTCCAGGAGCGGCACGCCGACGCCCTCGGACCGAAGTCGTCGCTGCTGATCCTCGGCGACGCCCGGTCCAACTACTCGGACCTCGCCGTCGACTCGCTACGGGCGATGGCCGAGGCGAGCAGGCACGCCCACTGGCTCAACCCCGAGGTCCGTACGCAGTGGGACACCGGCGACTCCGAGGCCACCCGCTACGGCTCGATCATCGAGATGCGGGAGTGCCGCAACCTCACCCAGCTGTCGGAGTTCGTCCACGACCTGGCCTGAAGCCGTGCCGTTTCGGGGCCAGGCTCACTGCAGCTTCAGGTCCAGCCCGTAGACGATCCGGTCGGCGACCCCGACCGAGTCGGTGACGCACACGACCCGGTCCTCGGCGAGGAAGCGGCGTCGGTCGGAGAGGACCGGGGTGCCGTCGGGGATCTGCAGGTCGTAGGTCTCCTGCGGCGTCGGCATCCGGGACTCGATGTCCATCGCGACCGTGGTGACCTTGACGCCGACCGTGGCCAGCAGGTCCTTGATCGGCGGCTGCGGCCAGTCGGCGGACGGCGTGGCCAGCGGGGTGTCGATGACCAGCGGATACGGGATGTAGGCCGTGGTGCGGTATTCGGCGGTGTCGTCGCCGCTGATGTAGAAGGTGAAGGTGGTGCTGAGCAGCTCGCTGCGCGGGTCGAGGTCGAAGGCCGCCCCCAGCTTCTCGCCGGCGGGGATCACCTCGTAGGTGTGCTCGACCGAGAGACCGTCGTCCGGGCCGCGCGGGGGCTGGTTGTAAGCGGCGTCCGGCTTCGCCGGGTGACTGCGGTCGGTGATGAGCATGCTCATCAGGTCGTAGCGGGTCTTGGTGGCGTCGCGTACGAAGACACCACGGCCCTGCTCGCTGGTGATCAGGCCTTCGTTGCGCAGCACCGCCAGACCCCGCCGGATCGTGGCGCGGTCGTAGGGGAACGTATCCATCAGCTCGGGTTCCGTCGGTAGACGCTCGCCGGGCAGATAGGTGCCGTCGTCGATCTGGGCCCGCAGATAGTCGGCCACGTGCAGGTATTTCGGCAGGCCGCGCGGACGGGGGTTACTCATGGGAGAACACGTTACTGAGGCGTACAGATCCCGAATAGCCGCATAGCCCCACCCTTTCCGCCTTGACCCGTTGCAATGAGTGGACTTATGGTCGAACGTGTCTCGGGGCGTTGGGCGGCATGGCCCAGCTGTGACACCGGCGTCTCGAGGCACTCAACGACGAGAGCCATCGACATTCCTTGGGGGGAATTCGTGTTCGTAGACGACAGACTCAGCATGGGGTCCAGCGAGAGGCCGCCGGTCCTGTCCAAGGACCCGCTGGTCTACCGCACCGACCGTGGGAGCTTCTGGCACCTTCGCTCAGGCAAGAGGAGCAACGGGTACGTCATGACCGTGTGCGGCCGGCGGCTGGGGACGTGGCATGTGCTGCCGCCGCGCAGGCTCAGCAAGGTCGCGCCCAATCAGGTCTGCGTCGGGTGCCTGCGCAAGACGCCGATCGGCGAGGTGAAGCGCCCGAGCGGGTCAGGCAACCTCGAGCAGGCTGAGGTCGGTGAGCCACTCGACCGGCGCGACATCATCGGTGTAGACCGTCCCGCCCCGGGTGCCCGGCTCGAGCCGGGCGGCGGAGTCGGTGAGCGTGCCGGCGAGGTCGGCGGGCTGCGACTTCGCGGTGGCGACGAGGCTGGCGGCGGGATCCGCCTCCGGGTCGACGGTCGCGATCAGGTGGGTGTTGGTCGGGCCGGAGTCCGACCGCCACACGGCCTCGCCGAACGAGGTCCGCAGCGTTGCCGTGAGGACCTTCTCCAGCGCTGTCGAGCCCTCCGGGTGGGCTGAGTTCACGACGAGCACCCCGCCCGGGTTCAGGTGGTCCTTCGCCAGGGCGAAGAACTCCTTCGTGGTCAGGTAGAACGGGATGTAGGGCTGGTGGTAGGCGTCGACCATGATCGCGTCGTACTTCCGGGTCTGCTTCTGCAGCCACGGGCGGGCGTCGGCGGTGTGGAGGTGGAGGTTCGGCTGGTCCTTGAGGTCGAAGAGCTTCTGGCCGACCTCGGTGACGTCCTCGTCGATCTCGACGGCGTCCACCCGGGTCTCGGGGGCGAAGTGGCCGAACTGGCGCGCGGTCGTCCCGGCGGCCGAGCCCAGGATCGCCACCGACTTCGGCGCCTCCGCGCCGGCGTACGACAGCGAGAGCATCTCGTCCCAGTAGGCGCCGGTGAGGTACTGGCCCTCGGTGTAGACCGAGTGCACGGCGTGGCCCTCGTTGAGCTCGAGGTAGCGGCTGCCGTCGTCGTACTCGACCACGCGGGCGTACTGGTACTCCGTCTCCTTCTCCCAGATCACCTCGCCGCCGTTGCTGGTCAGCGTCTTGATCGACCCGGTCGGCAGCGCGATCAGAGCGAGGATCACCGCCGGTACGACTGCCGCCGGCAGCCGGCGCTTGACCAGGTGCGGGATCGCGCAGATCGCCATGAGGAGAGCGAAGATCAGGAACGTACGCCGCGTCCCGACGACCGGGATGAGGAACAGCGAGGCGGCGAAGGTGCCGACCAGGGAGCCGACCGTCGAGATCGCGTAGAGGCGCCCGGCAGCGTGGCCGGCGTCCTCGACGGCTTCGACGGTCAGCCGGACGGCGTAGGGGCTGACGATGCCGAGCAGGAACAGCGGGATCGCGAGCAGCACGCCGACCCCGACCAGCGAGCCGGCGAAGGTGGCGATGCTGAGCTGGTCGACGGCCCTGACCGCGAGCGGGAGGAACGGGTCGGCGATGAACGGCACCGCGGCCAGGAGGGCGGCGGCGGCGAGCACGATCTTGGCCAGGCCGGAGGGGTGGGGGTTCCGGTCGGCGATCCTGCCGCCGACGGCGTAGCCGATCGCCAGTGCCACCAGCACCGTCGCGATCGTGTTGGCCCACACGATGGTCGAGTCGCCGAACCACGGAGCGAGCAGCCGAGCCGCGGCCATCTCTGACCCCAAGGTGCCGGCACCGACGGTGAAGACGAGAAGCTCAAGCGCACGCGCACGCAGTTTCATGGGGTGAACCTATCCGGCTGCTCCAACGTCGGCACGCGAGGCCGGTTCTGGCCGACGTCCGGCCTTGATCCGGTCGAGCACCGCAGGCTGTCCGAGGAGTACGCCACCGAGGACCAACGCCATCCCGAGCCCGCTGGTCGGAGTGAGATGTTCGCCCGCGAAAGCGAGCCCGATGAGGATCCCGGCGACCGGGTTGAGCAGGCCGACCAGCGACACCGCGGCGGCGGGAAGGCGCCGCGCGCCACGGAACCAGACCGCGTAGGCGACGACGGTGCCGGCGATGCCGATGTAGATGTAGCCCCCGATCGCCGGCAGGTCGAGAGTGGGCGGCGGGCCTTCGACGAGGAGAGCCACCGGGGCGAGGATGAGGCCGCCCAGGACGAGCTGCCAGGCGGTGAAGGTGAGCAGTCCGACCGGCGGCCGCCAGACCTTGACGAGGATGAAGCCGGTGGAGAAGACGGCGACCGAGGCGAAGGCGGCCAGGACCCCGATCAGGTCGAGGCTTGCGCCGCCACGGAGCACCAGCAGGGCGACACCGATGGCGCCGACGACGCCGGCCGCGAGCGATCCGGCCCGTGGCCGCTCGCCGGCGAAGGCCCAGGCCAGCAGCATCACCACGATCGGCGAGACCGCGGTCAGGGTGGCGGCGAGGCCGCCGGGGAGCCGGTAGGCGGCGACGAAGACGAGGGCGAAGAACGCCCCGAAGTTGAGCAGTCCGAGCGCCGCTGTGCGCCACCACCAGGAGCCATGGAGCAGACCCGGCCGGAGTGCCAGGAGCAGCAGGCCGAAGGGCAGTGCCCGGACCACTGCGCCGAACAGCGGCCGGTCCGGCGGCAGGAACGTGGCGGTGACGAAGTAGCCCGACCCCCATGCCACCGGGGCGATCGCGGTCAGCGCGAGGGTCACAAATCTACTTTCCATGGAAGGTATAATACCTTCCGCGTGAGATATATTCCGTCGTCATGGCAGACCACGTCTCCACCGTGATGGAGCAATGGGAGCGGGAGCGTCCCGACCTCGACATCACCCCCCAGGCCGTCATCGCCCGGCTGCACCGACTGGCGCTGCGTCTCACCGACGAACTGGTCAGCGTCTATGCCGAACACGGGCTGGGCGAGGGCGAGTTCGACGTCCTGGCGACGCTGCGACGGCAAGGCGCTCCGTACGCCCTGACTCCGAAGGAGCTCGGCGAGCAGACGATGGTCTCCTCGGGGGCGGTCACCAAGCGGGTCGACCGCTGCCTGGCTCAGGGCTGGGTCAGCCGGGACCGCCGGGATGAGGACGGTCGCGGGCGCCGGGTCGCGCTGACCGAGCGTGGGCGCGAGCTGATCGACGCGGCTTTCACCGACCACATCGCCAACGAGCACCGCCTGCTCGCCGTCTTCACCGCGGCCGAGCGGCGGTCGCTTGCCCGGCTGCTCGAGAAGTGGACCGAGCAGACCGGGGCTTGAGGTTGCCCCAAGGGGAAGCACCAATCTGCTTCCACCGGTGACCTTCACCGGGGAGGATGGTGACCATGAGCGGGCTCGAGGGGCTTGTGAACATCGGCGACTTCGCCCGGGAGACCGGGCTGACGCCGAAGGCACTGAGGTTGTACGACGACCTCGGTCTGCTGCTTCCTGCCGAGGTGGACCCGGTCTCCGGCTATCGCCGCTACGGGCCCGACCAGGTGGAACGCGCACGCCTGGTGGCCGCACTGCGTCTGGTCGGGATGCCGCTGGCCCGGATCCGGGAGGTCGTCGACATGCCCGCCGCGCTCGCGGCGGTCGAGGTCGAGACCTACTGGCGCCAGGTCGAGGCCGACACGGCCACCCGCCGCAAGATGGTCTCCGTCCTCGTCCACCGATTGAGGAGCGAGGCACGTCAGATGACTACTTCAACCGAGACCCTGAACGTCGAGTTCGGCTTCAGCCACGAGACAGGTGGCCGATCCAGCCAGCAGGACGCCGTCCTGGTCACCCCGGAGCTGATCGCCGTCGCCGACGGATTTGGTGAGCGCGACGATCTTGCCGGGGCGGCCCTGACGGCGTACGCCGCAGGCGGGCTGCGGTCGGCCATCCAGGAGGTGTTCGCGGAGGTGCCGAAGTCGGGCACGACCCTGACCGCGGTCGATCTGCACGGCTCGACCGCGCGAATCACCCACATCGGCGACGCCAGGGTCTTCCTGGTGCGGGACGGAGACGTACGCCAGGTCACCCACGACCACACCGTCGTCGCCGCCATGGTCGAGGCCGGCCAGCTTACGGCCGACGAGGCTCGCTCCCATGAGCACCGGGCGCTGCTCAACCGCGCCCTGGTCCCCGGGGTCGTCGCCGACGAGATGTCGCTCGAGCTGCTGCCCGGTGACCGGCTGGTGCTGACCACCGACGGCGTCCACTCCTACGCGGACGACCTGAATCCGCTGATCGCCGCCGAGGCCGGCCCGCAGTCGGTCGCCGACGCGGTGGCCGCCGCTGTCGTCGCCGCCGGAGAACCGGACAACCACACCATCGTGGTTGCCGACCTGGCCTGACTTCTCAGGCTTTTCCTGCACTTCTCTGGCAATGCAACGCCTGAGAAGTGCAGGGATACCCGGTTAACCGGGTATCCCAACCGCCCGCTCAGAACCAGCGTGACCACCAGCGCTGCCGCGCGGCCGGCGCCTCGTCGAGCTCGGCGGCAGCGGCGGCGAAAGAGTCGCGCAGGGAAGGGTAGACGAGCTCGATCTCGGGGTGCTCGACGAGCGTCTGGGCGATCCGGCGGGTGAGGCGCTTGCCGACGGTGGCGATGTGGCGTACGACGGCGTCGACCTCGTCGTCGGTGAGCTGTTGCGGGTGGAAGGGCTTCTGCGGCTTCTCCCGCAGCAGGTCCCGCATGAGCTCGAGGGAGTCGATGTCGTACCGCAGGGCCAGAGCGTGCAGCTCGTCGTCGGCGATCTTCCGGAGCCGCTCGTGGTCGGCGGGAGGCATCAGGGTGTAGGTCGTCGGCCCGAGGGGGCAGGACTGGAGGTGGACGTCGAGGCGCTCCTGCAGCTGCGGCCCGAGCGGGAGGACGTTGAGCGCGCGCTTGATCTCGAGCGCGTGCAGCGAGTAGGAGAGGTTGACCTGCCTCAAGGACAGGTCGCCGAGCTCGGTGGGGTCGATGGCGGCGGTGTCGAGCAGGTCGGTGAGCAGGCTGCCGCCGACGAAGAGCTCGGGAAGGTAGGGCCGGAGGACGAGCCGGGCGCGCACCGCCTCGGAGTCGAGAGCGTTGTAGAGGTGCTGGTGACCCAGCCAACCGCCGTACGCATCAGGCGACGCCACGAACGGCTCGACATGCCCGAGCCGCTTGACCCGCTGGTTGTAGTCGGACTCCAGGAAGGCGAGGGGATCGCGGACGTACAGGACGAACCGGGTCTGCGGCGGCAGCAGCTCGGCGATCCCGGGCAGCTCGGGGAGGAACGCCTCGGAGGAGAGCAGCAGCGTGTGGCATCCGCTGCCCTCGAACTCCTCGAGCGTCCTGGCGACCTCGTGAGGCGAGGCCACGAAGAGGTGGCCCGAGCGCTCCATGAGCGACCCGGCGTTGCCGGCGCTGATGCCGTTCTTGTCGACCGTGTGCTGAGGGTAGAAGATGCCGGCCTTCGCGAGCGTCTCCGTGTTGGCGTGGAAGAACGCCTGGACCGCGGAGGTGCCCGTCTTGGGGAGGCCGGCATGGACGACGATGGACTTCACAGGGACCGATCAGGTAGGCGTCAGAGTGCCCTCCGCGATCGACTGGCCGGTGTCCGAGGACAGGTGAGGTCGGGGATGGTGCCGAGGGCGACCTACACCGTATCGACTCACGTCATCGAGGCAAGCCCGCAACTCAGCCGAGGTATCCCAGACTGCGGATCCGTCCGATCTCGTCACGGAGCTCGTCGTGGGCGGCGTTGTCCGCAGCCCGCCCGCCGGCGACGTAGTGGCTCTCCTGCGCCGTGGTGCCGTCGTAGACAACCGTGAACCGGTGTCCGACACCTGCGTTGATGAGCCCGCCGAGGAGCGCCACCGGGTCGGAGCGGTCCTCCAGCGAAAGCACTCGCGTGGTCTCGGGAACGCGCGGCGCTGCCGCGCCAGGAGCACCCACGGTGACTACTTGGTCCACGACGTACGCACCCCCGGCTGCCGCCGCGATCGCGGCCGCCGCGGTGCCCCCGGCCGCGGCGCCGACGAGCATCACGTGGGAGCCGGCCTCGACCGCCTCCTCGATGGTCCGCGACGCGGTGGCGATGTAGTCGGAGAGGTCACCGGAGACGAGCCGCAGGCGCCGACTGCCGGCGTACGGGCCCGGCAGATAGGCGATGTAGCGGCCGGGCGCCGTCTTCTGGACCGCGACACCGGTCTCGGTGGCCTCGAGGGTGCGGATCAGCTCCTCGATGGTGGCCGGGGTGGCGGCGGTGACGTCGCCGGCCGCGGTGTCCTCCTCGGTGGAGGCCAGCGCCCCGCCGATGTCGCGCAGCGCGTGCCCGGCGTCGGTCGCGAACGCGTCGATACCGGCGGCGCGCAGCGCGCCCGCGGTGGCTGCCCCGGCGTCGTCCCCGCGCGGGAAGCCGGCGGTGAGCAACGAGCGCAGCTCGAGCGACTCGAGCAGCCCGCCGCCGGTGGCGATGTGGTCCATCAGCTCGGGATGACCCTGGGCGAGCTCGCCAAGATAGGCGGTGACGCCCTCACGGTCGAGCGCGTCGGTCTCGATCAGGCCGGCGGACAGCAGTGACCCGCCGAGCTCGACCTCGGGGGCGAGGTAGTCGAGCGCGTTGGCCGCGATGGCGCCCAGTGTGCTGCGGGCAGCGGCCTGGAGCTCGTCGATCCAGCGGTAGGTCTGCACGGTCGCCCGCACCGAGAGCGCATCGGCCTCGAGCGCCTGGCTGAGCCCGAGGACGCCACCCTTCTCGGAGGTCGCGGCCCGGATCTCGTCCTCGGCCGGCTCCCAGGTCTTCGCGGAGAGCTCGGCGGAGGAGGTGACGTCGTCGTCAGTCAGGATCGCAGGCCCGAGCTCGGCCCACTCGAGCAGCTGCGCGCCGGCATCGCCGATGGAGCCGGCCAGGCCGAGGATCTGCTCGTACTTGTCCTCCGGGCCCGCGGGCGGCGGCACCGAGTCGGGTGCGCCACTCGGGAGTGGTCCCAGGCGGTTGATCGGATCGTTGGACGAAGAGCTCATCGAGCCACCTCCGCGAGAACAGGGGCAAGGTCTGCGGCGAGCTCGGACGGCTCCACGCTGGTGATCAGCAGTGTCAGCTCTCCATCGAGCGACACCGTACGCATCGAACGCCAGCCGTCGTTGACCAGCGTCCAGGAGACCGTGCCGATCAGCGGGTTCTCCGGATCGGCGGTGGTCGCGACGATGGCACGCAGCCGGCCGTGGGCCTCGGTGGACAGCGCCTCGAGGGCCCGCGAGACGACCACGTCGCCCTCGGTCAGCACCGGCACCAGATCGCCGCGCCCGGTGCGCAGCGCCTCGAAGACGGCGTCAGCGGTCGCGAACGGGACCTCCAGCTGCTCGGGCACCGCCGAGGCCAGCCGGGCGGTGTCACCCGGCAGCGTCGCGGTGCGGCCGAGCTCGGTCGACCAGGCCGCCGAGGGATACCAGGAGAGCTCGAAGACGAGCCCGTCCACGGTGGCCAGCGAGGCGGCTGCCTCACCCTTCTGCCGGTGCCAGGCGCGGCCACGGAGGCCGTCGATGACGACGTCGAGGTCGATGACCACCTCCGGGGTCGCCAGCAGTCCCAGCGCGCCGGCGATCCCGGCGTCGAGGGTCCCGTCGGCGTCGAGGAGGTCGCGGCGCTGCAGCGAGGTGCTGCCCTCGCCGAAGCCGGCGACGGCGCGCGCCAGGGCCTCGGCCTCGGCTGCCGAGCGGGTCTGCCCCAAGCGGGCGTCGAGCCCGTCATCACGGTGCGTCGCGACCTCGAACGGGAGCGGCGCCCCGATGGTCTCGCAGGCATGGGTCAGCTCAGGCAGGGTCAGGCCGACGCGGCGGGGCACACCCGCCCACGGCTCTGTCGGCGCCGCCGGAGCGGGGCCCAGGTCGATCGTGGTCATCGGAAGGTGACCTCCAGCCAGTCCTTGTGGCCCGGCTCAGGGGCCTCGAATCCGTCGAGCTTGTCCTCGGCGATCAGCGCCTCGGCGCGTGCCTCGGCCTCGGCGATCTGCTCCTTGAACAGGTCGACCTGATTGAGGTGCTTGGCCAGGGCGTCGGCCGCCCGGTCATGCTTCTCGGCCGAGCTCCGCAGCGCGGTGGCACGCTCCTTCATCCGCCCACGGAGGGACTCGGCAGCCCGACCGTGCCATGGCACGGCCTCGGACTGCACCACCAGCTTGTCGGCACTCGCGCGGATGTCGCCAGCCTGCTCTCGCAGACGGCTCACCCGACGACGGATCACGTCGCTGTCGCCGTACATATCCCTCCTCGGACAGGTCTCTGTGATGGTCCTACCCCGCAGGAACGGTTTCTAAACGTAAAATCGTGAACTTTCTCAAATTCGCTCGCGACGCCCTATCGCAGGACGGTGGAGAGGCGGTCGAGGCCCTGCTCGATCTCGGCGGCGGAGCCGGCGAAGGAGAGGCGTACGAAGCGGTGTCCGTCGACCGGGTCGAAATCGACCCCGGGCGCCATCGCGACGCCCGTGCGGTCGAGGATCTGGTGGCACCAGGCCATGGTGTCGTCGGTCCAGCGGCTGACGTCGGCATAGACGTAGAACGCTCCGTCGGCCGGCGCCATCTCGGTGACCCCGAGGGAGCGGAGGCCGTCGAGGAGCACCCCGCGGTTGGTCGCGTAGCGGGTCACGTGACCGTCGAGCTCGGCGTACGCGTCCGGGGTGAATGCCGCCACCGCGGCATGCTGGGCGAGGGTCGGCGGGCAGATGGTGAAGTTGCCGACCAGGACGTCGATCGCGCGTCGCAGGTGGGCGGGCGCGAGCAGCCAGCCGATGCGCCAGCCGGTCATCGAGAAGTACTTCGAGAACGAGCCGAACACGACGGCGTCGCGCGAGGTCTCCCAGGCGCTGCGGCCACGGCTGCCGTCCCCGCCGTAGGTCAGCCCGTGGTAGATCTCGTCCGAGATCAGCTGGATCCCGGCCTCCTCGCAGTAGCGAGCCAGCGCGGCCAGCTCCTCGGGCAGCAGCATCGTGCCGGTCGGGTTGGCCGGACTGGCCACCACGAGCCCCTTCAGACCGACGCGCTCGTGCAGCTCCCGCACCTGCTCCACGGTCGGCTGGAAGCGCTCGGCGGCACCGGTCGGGATCTCCACGACCTCGCACCCGAGCGCCGCGAGTACGTTGCGGTAGCAGGGATAGGACGGCCGGGCCATCGCCACCCGGTCCCCGGTGTCGAACGCCGCCAGGAACGTCGCCAGGAAGCCGCCGCTGGCGCCCGTGGTCACGACGACGTCCTCGGGAGAGACGTCGATCCCGTGCCACGCCCGGTGGTGCCCCGCGATCGCCTGGCGCAGCTCCAGGATCCCGGTCGCCGGCGTATAGCCCAGCGGGTCACCGCTCTGCAGCAGCCGCACCGCCTCGGCGCTGACCGCCTGCGGCGCCCCCGTGGACGGCTGCCCCGAGGTGAGCGAGATGAGATCGGCGTACGTCCGCTGCCGCTGCGCCGCCCGCTCGAGCATGTCCATCACGTGAAAAGGAGGCACGTTCGCGCGTTGCGCAACAGTCAGGCGGTCCATGGGAGCAAACACTAAGATGCAGGTCCATAGGTCGGAGGGGGGCCCGGCGTACATGAGTTTCGACGTCCATCAGTTCGACCTGTTCGTGCTGATCGGCTCCCTGGTCACGCTCCTGGCGATCCTCGCCGTGCGGATGTCGACGAAGGCCGGGCTCCCGTCGCTGCTGATCTACCTGCTGATGGGCGTCCTGCTCGGCGAGTCGGTGCTCGGGATCCGGTTCGACGACGCCCAGCTCGCGCACGCGGTCGGCTTCGGGGCGTTGGCGCTGATCCTGGCTGAAGGTGGTCTGACGACGTCGTGGAAGGACGTACGTCCCGCCTTCGGTCTCGGGCTGATGCTGGCCACGGTCGGGGTCGTCGTCTCGATCGGGATCGTCGCGGTGGGTGCGCACTACCTGCTGGGCCTTCCGTGGCAGCTGGCGTTCCTGCTGGGGGCGGTGACCTCACCGACCGACGCCGCGGCGGTGTTCTCGGTGCTGCGTGTGGTTCCGCTGCCCAAGAGGCTGACCGGTGTCCTCGAGGCGGAGTCGGGGCTCAACGACGCCCCGACCGTGGTGATCGTGACGCTGATCGCCAGCGGGGCGATCGCTGAGCACCATCCGGTCGTCGTGGCCGGGATCGTGGTCGGCGAGCTGCTGCTGGGCATCGTGGTCGGCCTGCTCGTCGGGTTCGGTGGGGCATGGCTGATGCGGCGGGCCGCGCTGCCCTCCGCCGGCCTCTATCCGCTGGCGGTGATGACACTGGCCTTCCTGGCGTACGGCGGAGCGGCGTGGCTGCACGGGTCCGGCTTCGCGGCGATCTACGTGGCCGCGCTCGTGCTCGGTAACTCCGAGCTGCCCCACCGCGGTGCCACCAGGTCCTTCGCCGAGGGCGTCGCCTGGCTGGCCCAGATCGGGCTCTTCGTGATGCTCGGGCTGCTGTTGTCCCCCGGGCGTATCGACCTCCAGACGATCGGTTTCGCGCTCGCCGCCGGGCTGATCCTGACCTTTGTCGCCCGGCCCGCCTCCGTGCTGGTCAGCACCGTGGTCTCCCGGATGACGTGGCGCGAGACCGCGTTCGTCTCCTGGGCCGGATTGCGCGGCGCAGTGCCGGTCGTGCTCACCACCATCCCCCTGGCCGCGGGCGTCGACGGCGCCGAGGAGCTCTTCGACCTGGTCTTCGTGATGGTCGTCGTCTACACGCTGCTGACCGGCCCGACGCTGCCGTGGGTCGCCCGGGTGCTCGACGTCGCTCGCCCCAACGACCCGCGCTCGCTCGACCTCGACGTCGCGCCGCTGGAGCAGATCGCGGCCGATCTGATCCAGCTCCGGATCCCGCCCGAGTCGCGCCTGCACGGCGTCGAGGTCAGCGAGCTCCGGCTGCCCATGGGGTCGTCGGTGTCGCTGCTGATCCGCGACGGGCGGACCATGGTTCCGGACGACACCACGGTCCTCCGCGCCCGCGACGTCGTCCTGGTCGTCGTACCCCGTCACCAGCGTGAGCTCGCGGAACGGCGTCTCGAGATGGTCAGCCGGAAGGGACGGCTTGCCGGTTGGCTGCGCTGAGGGGTGGGTCGGAATACCCGGTTAACCGGTGAAACCTGCACTTCTCAGGTGTTGCAATGCCAGAGAAGTGCAGGAATACCCGGTTAACCGGGTATTCCAACCTCGCAGATCCGTGCGAACGCGCCTACTCGACCGGAGGGCTGCAGATCGTGGCGTCCGCCTTGGCGGTGACGGTCTTGTCGCCGCCGGTGACCTCGGGGAAGTTCTCGCCGGTGACGACCACGATGCCCGGGATGTCGGACTTGGTCTCCATGATCTTCGCGTCACCGAGCCAGCTCGCGACGAGCGCGGCTGAGGGCGCGTTCTTGTCGGGCGTCCACACCTCGACGGTCTTCAGCTTCGTGCCGCTGGGGGCGTTGCCGGTGGACCCCTTGACGAAGCCCGCGTCGACGAGATCCGTCATCGCCCGGGTGGCGAGCCCGGCGCGCGTGCTCGCGTTGAGCACGGTCACGACCACCTGCGACGGGTAGACCTCGGAGCCCTTCTTGACCGGCGCGTCCACACACGGACCGACATCGACCTTCTGCGGGAAGGGTGCGGTCATCGCGTTCCATCCCCAGGCACCGGCCAGAGCGACCGCGGCCGCGAGCACGGCGAGGATGATGAACGTACGAAGTCCCGTGAGGGCCGAATCGAGCATGACGCCGAGCCTAACCGCTCGGTACGCCCTAACCGAGGCTGTGCACGCGGGCGTGCAGCACGTTGCGCTGTTGGAGCGCCGCGCGGAGCGCCCGGTGGAGCCCGTCCTCGAGATAGAGCTCGCCGTTCCACTCCACGACATGGGCGAAGAGGTCGCCGAAGAACGTCGAGTCCTCGTTGAGCAGAGCCACCAGCTGGAGGGTGTCCTTCGTGGTCACCAGCTCGTCGAGGCGGACCGTCCGAGGAGGCAGCGCGGCCCACCCCTTGGTCGTCAGACCATGGTCAGGGTAGGGGCGAGAATCGCCGACACGCTTGAAGATCACCCTCGTGACTGTATCGCCCCCTGACCAAATCCCAACACATGCCTTCGTGCCCGATAGGAGATCGCCGGCTACGCGCCGCCCCAGCACGCGCCCGGCGGCGTTGTCGTCGGTCGACGGCCAACACCGGGCCGCCTCCCTCCTCCGCCTTGCCGGACACGCACTGGGACGGCGCTCGCTTCGGCGCCCTATCGGGCACGAAGTCATAGAGTCCTGGTCATGACGGATGCTGCTGCTCTCTCAGAAGCGGTCGGGCCCGGCTACCAATTCGAGGGTTCCGCCCTCGAGCTCGGGGGCCTGATGGCGGACGCTGAGACGTTGTTGGAGACGCCGATTCGCATTCCTTTGGGGATGTTGAACCGGCATGGGCTGGTCGCCGGCGCGACCGGCACGGGGAAGACGAAGACCCTGCAGCTGCTCGCCGAGCAGCTCTCCGCAGCCGGGGTCCCGGTGTTCGCAGCCGACATCAAGGGCGACCTCTCCGGTCTGTCCGCGCCGGGCGAGTCGAGCGAGAAGCTGACCGCACGGGCGGCCTCCGTCGGGCAGGCCTGGCAGGCGCGCGGGTTCCCGGTCGAGTTCTTCGCGCTCGGCGGCGAGGGCGCCGGCATCCCGGTCCGGGTCACGGTCGACGCCTTCGGTCCGACGCTCCTCTCCAAGGTCCTGGATCTCAACGACACCCAGGAGTCCTCACTTGGTCTCGTCTTCCACTACGCCGAGAAGGCCGGCCTGAAGCTGGTCGGCCTCGACGACCTGCGGGCGGTGCTGCAGTGGCTGGTCTCCGACGAGGGCAAGTCCGATCTCAAGGGCCTGGGCGGCCTCTCGTCCGCGACGACAGGGGTGATCCTGCGTACGCTCATCGCCTTCGCCGACCAGGGTGCGGACGAGTTCTTCGGTGAGCCGGCGTTCGCCGTCACGGATTTCGTACGCAACGACGGGGACGCCGGGATCATCTCGCTGCTCGAGCTTCCCAACCTGCAGGACCGGCCGGCGATCTTCTCGACCTTCCTGATGTGGCTGCTCGCCGAGCTCTTCCGGGCGCTGCCCGAGGTCGGTGACGTCGACAAGCCCAAGCTGGTCTTCTTCTTCGACGAGGCGCACCTGCTCTTCAACGACGCCTCCGACGCGTTCCTCGACCAGATCACCAACACGGTCCGGCTGATCCGCTCCAAGGGCGTCGGCGTCTTCTTCGTCACCCAGAAGCCGACCGACGTCCCCGACGACGTGCTCGGCCAGCTCGGCTCGCGCATCCAGCACCAGCTGCGGGTCGCCACGCCCAACGACGCCAAGGCTCTCAAAGCCAGCGTCAACACCTACCCGACCTCCTCCTACGACGACCTCGGCGCGGTCATCCAGACGCTCGGGATCGGCGAGGCGATCGTGACCGTCATGAACGAGCGCGGCGCGCCGACGCCGGTCGCCTGGACGCGGCTGCGCGCCCCCGAGTCGCTGATGGGTCCGGCGGAGGCCACCGCGATGGAAGCCGCCGTGGCGGCATCGCCGCTGGCGGCGAAGTACACCGCGTCCGTCGAGGTCGAGTCCGCCGTCGACCAGCTCAAGGCGAAGACGGACGCCGCGGAGGCCGCACGCACGGCCGAGGCGGAGGAGAAGGCCGCCAAGAAGACCGCCCCGAAGAAGTCCTCCGGGTCGCGATCCCGGTCGCGTGACGACGACGACTCGATGATCGAGACGGTGGTGAAGTCGACTGCCTTCAAGCAGGCCGCGCGCACCGCCGCAAGGGAACTCGTCAGGGGAATCTTCAAGCGCCGCTGAGGCTCCTCGGTATCTGATTGGCTCGAGCATGGGCAGACTCCTTATCGTCTGCTCATGCCCGACCTTCTCCTCAGGAACGTACGCATCGTTCCGCTCTCACCTCAGGCGAACGCGCCCGCCGGGGTGGTTGACGTTCTCGTCGCCGACGGTGTCGTGTCGGCGGTCGGAGAAGGCCTGTCCCGACCGGAGGGTGTCGAGGCGTACGACGCCGGTGGGCGCTGGCTCGTGCCGGGGCTGTGGGACGCCCACACCCACCTCGGCCAGTGGACGCTGCGGGCCAGCAGGCTGGACCTGCAGGGCACCCGTTCCCCCGCCGAGGCGCTGGCGCGGGTCGCCGCGGCCGCGCGCGAGATCGAGCCGGGCGAGGCGATCGTCGGGACGGGCCACTCGGCGGGCACCTGGGACCGCTGGGGGACTGTCTCCGAGCTCGACTCGGTCACCGGCGGCATCCCCGCGATCCTGGTCAACCACGACTTCCACCACGCCTGGCTGAACACCGCCGCGCTCGACGCGGTGGGGCTGCCGCGCCGTGAGGACATGGTGCAGGAGACCGAGTGGTACCAGGCCTATCCGACGGTCGCGGAGCTCTTCGAGGCCAGCGGGAACACACCGGCGGCCTACCGCCGGATGCTGACCCGGACCGCCGGGCTCGGGGTGGTCGGGATGACCGACTTCGAGGTCGGTGTCCGGCTCGACGACTGGCGGTGGCGGTGGGCGTACGACTGCGATCTGCTCCGCATCCGGGTCGCGACGTACGCCGACCAGCTCGACGAGGCGATCGCCGAGGGGCGGCGTACGGGCGACCCGCTGCTCCCGGGCGATGATCGGCTGACGATGGGACCGCTGAAGATCATCAGCGACGGCTCGCTCGGCACGCGGACGGCGTGGTGCTGTGACCCGTACGCCGACGACCCGGACAGCTGCGGAGCGCCGAACCAGTCACTGGACGAGCTGCAGGGGCTCCTGGAGAGGGCACACGCGGCCGGCCTCGAGGTGGCCACGCACGCGATCGGTGACCGGGCGGTGGCGGAGGCGCTGGCGGCGTACGCGATGACGGGGGCGCGCGGCAGCATCGAGCACGCCCAGCTCGTACGTCGCGAGGATCTGCCGCTGATGGCTCGGCTCGGGATCACCGCATCCGTGCAGCCGGCGCACATCCTCGACGACCGCGAGATGACCGAGGACGTCTGGCCGGGGCGGGAGGACCGCTGCTTCGCGACCCGCTGGATGCTCGACGAGGGAGTGCGGGTTGCGCTCGGGTCGGATGCTCCGGTCGCGCCGCTCGACCCGTGGCTGGCCATCGCGGCCGCCGTCGGTCGCTCGCGGGACGGCAAGGAGCCGTGGCACCCGGAGCAGGCACTCACCGTCCAGGAGGCGTTGGCGGCGTCGGTCGACGGTCAGCCCACGGTCGCTCCCGGATCACGCGGCGACCTGGCTGTGCTCGACATCGACCCGCTCCGGGCCTCGGTCGGGGATCTCGCCGCGATCGCCCATGGCGGGGTCGTGCTGACCGCCGTCGGCGGCCGGATCGTCCACCGGGCGTAGCGAAGGCCCGGCCTTCACCGGCCGGGCCTTGCGCCGTGGGATCGTGGATCCCCCCATTTAGCTGCTGGTCAGGCGGACCAGCGCACCGAGTCGTCGACGAAGTCGGCGAACACGTGAACACCGCGCAGGTCCTGGCGCTCGTCCATGAGCTTCGTCAGGGCACTGGCGTGACGGAACTTGAGGCTGTGCTGCTTCGCGGCACTGTTGGCCTCAGGCTGGGTGGCGGTGAGTGTTTCCATCGAGGTCCCCCCTACAACGGATAGATGGTGTGCATCGTGGTTTGTCCTGCGCATCAAGCATCCCGCCCGCAAGTCGCAAGCAGGTTGTTTGAACGTTACAAGCCGGTTTCGGTAAAAGAAATGGCTGTCGATGCCTGTTGCGGTATCTGCCGAGCGATAGGGCCGAATCTCGCTAGACAAAGGCGATGGAGCCTCAGTCAGCGGCGGATCTGAGCGTGTCGACGGCCTGGCGGGCCTGCTCGAGGAGCCGCAGCGCGGCGCTCGCGTCGGGAAGGTTCGGCTCCGGAGACCAGAGCTGGTCGGCCTCGCTGATCGGATCGGCGCCGTCGATGATCGGGTCGAGGTCGGTCACCAGCGCACCCTTCGACGGGTCGCCGGCGAGCGAGGAGCGGATCACGTCGCCGTCGATCGGGGACGCCGAGGCGATCAGGGTGGCGTTGCCGAACCTCGCTCCCGCGAGCGCGGACCCCTGCACGATCATCGCGACATGCCCGAAGACCGTACGCAATGTCGCGAGCTCACGACGGGTGAAGAACAGTTCGGGGCCGGCGACGGAGTTCAGCACGAGCCGACCCTCCTCGCTCAGCGCGCTGCGCGCCGCGGCCATGCACTCCAGCGAGGTGAATGCCGGCGGGATCCGGTTGCCGACGAAGACGTCGATGACGATGGCATCGTGTTCCGAACCCGGGTGCGCCTCGAGCCAGGAGCGTGCCTCGGCGGTCTCCATGGTGATCCCCGGGGGAAGCGGGAACCGTGACCTGGTCAGCTCCACCAGCGCGGGCTCGATCTCCACGACCGTCTGCCTGGTCGCCGGCCATCGGTGGGCGACCGCACGGGGGAGCGCGAGCAGCGCGCCGCCCAGGTGGGCGGCGCTGCGGGGCGCCTGGTCCCCGAGCGCAGCCAGCATCCACCGGATCGAGGCGAGCTTCGGCGGTTGCGCCGGGTCCTCCCCGAGGTGGGACTGCGCGACGCCGTCGATCTGAATCGCCCAGCCGTCCTCCTTGCGTACGAGATCGGCGGTGCTGCCGTCCGAGAAGACGATGCGCTCGAGGCTCCCTGATGGCCCGGAGGGTGTTGACATACCTCGATCCTGCCAGACACCATCGCGCCCGAGCCGGGACATTCCGGTAGCCTTCTGGCGTTGTTGGTCAGCGCCGAAATTACTCGGACATCGGGCGTGAGGGAGTTCTTGCGGTGGAGATATGGGAGGTCGCCGAAAATGACGACCGGATCGAGGGTCTCACCGCCGACGGAAAGCCGGACCCGGCCTACGCCGCCTCGCTCGGTCTGAAGGACGCGCCGCTGGGCCGCCGTGCGGCCGCGGCCGCCGTCGACATCGTCTGCTACCTGCTCCTGCAGGTCCCCTACCTGGTCTTCACGCTCCCGCTGCTGCTGAAGCTTGCCCAGGGCAAGTTCGGCTTCGCCCGGTTCCTGAGCCACCCCGACTTCATGCTGGCGGCGATCGCGGGCGGCGCCACCGTGTTGCTGAGCCTGATCTTCGTCATCGTCCAGATCGTCTTCCACGGCCGCCGCGGGGTCACGCTGGGCAAGTCCGTCGTCGGAATCCGCTCGATCAACGTCAAGACGCTCGAGCGGCCGGGCGTCGGCCGCGCCTTCCTCCGCGCGCTGGTGCTCTGGGGCTCCGGGATCATCCCGATCGCTCCGATCGCCTTCCTCGCCTCGCCGCTGTTCGACAAGGAACAGCGGAACCGCGGCTGGCACGACAAGGTCGCCGAGATCTGGATGGTCGACGTACGTGAGGGCCTCGACCCCTACGACGAGAAGCGGATGCGCATCGCCCGGAAGACGGTCGCGGCCGCGCCCGTCGCGCAGCGGAAGTCGCTGCCCTCGCTCACCACACCCAACGATCACGACGCCGGCAGCTACCGGCCCTCGGGGCGGGTCAGCGCCGGCGTACTCGGCGTCTCCCGTCCGAAGGCGAGGAACGACGAGCCCGGTGCTTCCGCGGGCGGCTCGCTCGCGACACCGCCGTCGGGACCGGTGGCACCGAAGCCGGTGACCCCGTCGATCCCGCCCTCGCGCGCGGTGACCCCCAACCAGGGCCAGACGGTTCCCCCGCCGCCTCCGACCCCGACGCCCACGCCTTACCCGACACCGACCCCGCATCCGGCCCCGACGCCGACGCCTACGCCCGCTCCCACGCCGGCCCCCACGCCGCTGCCCACGTCCGGTGGTCAGCAGCCTCCGGCGCAGCCGCGCGAGCGGGGCATCATGCTCAAGGTCGACTCCGGTGAGCGGATCCCGGTGGCCGGCCTGGTGCTGGTCGGCCGTGACCCCGCTCTGACGGAGAACACGCTGGGGGCGCGTACGGTCTCGATCATCGACGTGTCGGTCTCGAAGACCCACCTCTCGCTGCGCCCCAGCGGGGACGGCGTCGAGGTCACCGACCGCGGCTCCACCAACGGCACCGTGGTGATCCACGAGGGTGCCACCCGACGGCTGAACGCGTGGGAGCCGGTGCTGGCACCGGTCGGCGCGATGATCCGCTTCGGTGACCGCTCGGCCCTGGTGCGTCGCGGGTGACCGCCGCTCCATCCGCCGCATCTGGCTGCAATGACTGGCACGTTGACGAGGGGAACGAAGGATGAAGGTCAAGCTCACTCTGCACCGGCCGGGTGTCGCGCCTGCGGATGTGATCGTCACAGCCGACTCCACGGCCACCGCTGGTGACGTCGCTCGGCACATCGCCGACGCGGACCCGGCGCGCTCCGTGATCGCTAATGAGCACGACATCTTGACCCTGGCTGTCGCCCCGCCGACCGCCGACCGGATGGAGCCGCTCGAGCCCGACGTACCCATCGGCGACGCGCCGATCGGCTCCGGGTTCGCGGCCGCGGTCGTCAACATGGGCCCGGACAACGAGACGACCGGCTCGCGGCGCAAGAGCGTCGGTGTGCTGCGGGCGATCGACGGTCCGGTGCGGGGACAGGCGTTCCCGCTGACCACCGGCCACGCCTCGATCGGCCGCGGTCCCGAGAACGAGATCGTGCTCGCCGACCCGATGGTCTCCAAGCGTCACGCCCGCATCGAGGTGGACCGCTCGGTCGAGCTCGTCGACCTCAACTCGGCCAACGGCGTCGTCGTCGACGGCACCCAGGTCTCCCGCGTACGTCTGGCGCCGGACACGCCCGTCGTGATCGGCAGCACCACGCTGGTCATGCAGCTCTCGGCCGACTTCCTCTCCGCCGTCGAGGACCCGGTCCTCGAGCGCGGTGGCGGCCTGCTCTTCAACCGCAGCCCGCGGGTCGATGTCCGCTACCCCGGCACCGAGCACCCGCCGCCGTGGATGCCCACGGAGATGCAGAAGAAGCTGTTCCCGTGGTTCGTGCTGATCGCGCCGATCATCATGGCGCTCTCGATCTACGCGATGACCGGCCGCGCCCGCGCGCTGCTGCTGGTCGTGATGACCCCGATGATGGCGGTCGGCAACTACATCAACCAGCACCGCCAGGCCGGCGCGAAGCAGGACCACGAGATCGAGCTCTTCGAGCGGCAGTTCGAGAAGCTGGAAGAGGTCTTCTACCGCAGCAAGCCCGAGGAGGAGCTCGCTCGCAACGAGGAGGTCCCGGCGGTCGCCGAGGTCTTCGAGCAGGCAATGCAGCTCGGTCCGCGGCTGTGGACCCGGCGCCCCGAGCACTGGAACTTCCTGGCCGTACGCCTCGGCACCACCCGCTCCCTGTCGCGCAACTCGATCGCGGAGCGTGACACCCAGAACGGCCTGCCCGAGTTCATCGAGCGGATCGACCGCCTCAAGGAGCGCTACAAGTACGTCGACGACGTACCGCTGCTGGAGTCGCTCCCCGCGGTGGGCTCTGTCGGTGTCGCCGGCCCGGCCGGCCCGGCCGCCGATGCGATGCGTGGGCTCGCGGTGCAGCTCTTCGGTCTGCACGCGCCCAACGAGGTCGTCACCGTCGCCTTCGCCGACCCGGACTGGGTCGAGGAGTTCGAGTGGCTCAAGTGGCTGCCGCACACCACCTCGGAGACCAACCGGTTCAAGGACATGCCGCTGGCCGACTCCGCGCCGACGGCCAACGCCCTGCTCAGCGCACTTGAGGAATACATCATGCGCGCCGGCCGGACCGCGGAGCACCGCGGCCCGTTCGCCGAGAAGTGGAACCCGATGCAGTACGGCACCGACGTCGCCCGGGCCGGCGAGGAGACCAACGCCCGGGTGCAGGTCTCGATCGTCGTCTTCGTCACCAACGATGCTCCGGTCGACCGGGCCCGGCTGGTCCAGGTGCTCGAGCGCGGCGCCGATGTCGGCGTACACGCGGTCTTCATGTCCTCCACCGTCGAGGCGTTGCCGGCGGTGTGCCGCAGCTTCCTGGACGTGAGCGACGGCCTGGAGCGTGCCACCGTCGGGCTCGTCCGCAACGGCGACCTCTACGAGGGTGTCATTGTCGAGGGCGTCTCGAACGCCTACATGGAAATGTTCGCCAAGCGGCTCGCGCCGGTGGTGGACGCCAGCACCGTCGTCCACGACTCCTCCGACCTCCCCAACTCGGTCGGCTTCCTGTCGTTGGTCGGCAACGAGGTTGCCGAGGACCCGCACTCCGTGGTGGAGCGCTGGCGGCAGAACAACTCGGTCATCGACCGCTCCGACCGGCCGCGGCCGCGGCTGAAGAAGGCGGGCAACCTGCGCGCCATCATCGGTCAGGGAGCCTCCGACGCGATGACGCTGGATCTGCGTACGCAGGGCCCGCACGCCCTCGTCGGCGGCACCACCGGTGCCGGTAAGTCCGAGTTCCTGCAGGCGTGGGTGCTCGGCATCGCCTCGGCCCACTCGCCCGACCGGGTGACGTTCCTCTTCGTCGACTACAAGGGCGGCTCGGCCTTCGCCGACTGCATCGAGCTGCCGCACTGCGTCGGTCTGGTGACCGACCTGAGCCCGCACCTCGTACGCCGTGCGCTGACCAGCCTCAAGGCCGAGCTGCACTACCGCGAGCACCTGTTCAACCGGAAGAAGGCCAAGGACCTCCTCGAGCTGGAGAAGCGACAGGACCCGGAGTGCCCGCCCGCGCTGGTGCTCGTCATCGACGAGTTCGCCGCATTGGCCGGTGAGGTGCCGGAGTTCGTCGACGGCGTCGTCGACATCGCCCAGCGAGGTCGTTCGCTCGGTATCCACCTGATCATGGCGACCCAGCGCCCGGCCGGCGTCATCAAGGACAACCTGCGGGCCAACACCAACCTCCGCGTCGCGCTGCGGATGGCCGACGAGACCGACTCCAAGGACGTCGTCGACGACCCGATCGCCGGGACCTTCCCGCCGTCCCTGCCGGGCCGCGGCATCGCGAAGACCGGACCGGGTCGCCTGACACCGTTCCAGTCCGCGTACGCCGGTGGATGGACGCGCGATGACGAGGTCGTCACCGCTGACGTGAAGGTGGCCGAGCTGAAGTTCGGTTCGATCACGGAGTGGGAGCCGGAGCGTCCGCCGGAGAGCGACTCGCACGACGAGGACCTCGGCCCCAACGACCAGAAGCGGATCGTGGCCAACCTGATCAAGGCCTCCGCCACCGCTGGTCTGATGACCCCGCGGCGACCGTGGCTCGATGACCTGGCGTCCGTGGTCGACATGCGCGACCTGCCGCTGGAGGGTGACGGACAGATCCTGCTGGGCCTTGCCGACATCCCGGAGCGTCAGCAGCAGAACGCGATCTACTTCGCTCCCGACCGCGACGGCTCCCTGCTCATCTTCGGGTCCTCCGGTTCGGGCAAGTCGACCCTGTTGAAGACGATCGCGACCGCTGCCGGTGCGCGGCCGGAACTCGGTCGAGTCCAGGTCTACGGCCTCGACTTCGCCTCCGGCGCGCTGGGTGCGATCGCGCGTCTCCCGCACGTCGGCTCGATCATCGACGGCGACGACGCCGAGCGTCTGCAGCGGCTGATGCGCACCCTCGAGCGGGAGATGGACCGCCGCTCCGAGCTGTTCTCCAAGGCCGCGGCCGCGAACCTCACCGAATACCGTGAGATCGCCGACCAGTCGATGCCGCGCATCCTGCTCCTCATCGACAACTACCCCGAGTTCAAGAAGGAGTGGGAGATCGCAGCCGGTCGCGCGCCGTTCTACCAGTCCTTCATGCGGGTCCTCGGTGAGGGCCGCCCGCTCGGCATCCACGCGGTGATCACCGCCGACCGGTCTGGGTCCGTCCCGACGGCCGTCTTCGCGAACATCCCGCGTCGTGTCGTCATGCGGCTCTCCGACCCGAGCCAGTACGTGCTGGTCGGAGCACCCAAGGACGTACTCAACGAGCAGTCGGTGCCCGGCCGCGCCGTCGTCGACAAGGCCGAGGTGCAGCTCGCCGTTCTGGGCGGTACGACCAACGTGGCCGAGCAGACCAAGGCTCTCGACGAGCTGGTCTCGCAGCTGCGGGCCCTGGGTGTTCCCGAGGTCGGCGAGATCGGCGCCCTGCCGACGAAGATCTCCAGCAGGGCCATGCCGGCGCAGGCCAACGGGCAGCCCGTCTTCGGTATCGCCGACGACACCCTGTCCGCGCGTGGCTTCGACCCGATCGGCTCGTTCATCATCACCGGCCCGCCGCAGTCCGGTAAGACGAACGCCCTCAAGGCGCTCATCGAGTCCGTCGAGCGCTTCGACCCCGAGGTGAAGCTGTTCCACCTCGGCAGCCGTCGCGCCATGCTCGGCGACTTCCGGCCGTGGGTACGCAGCGCCACCCGCCCCGACGACGAGAAGGCGCTCGTCACCGAGCTCGCCGAGATCGTCGCCGACGAGTCCTTCCCCGGTCGCATCATGATCGTCGCCGAGGACATGACCCACCTGGCCGACGGTCCCGCCGACCGCCCGATGCGTGCCCTGCTGCAGGCGATCAACAACTCCGACCACCTCTTCGTCGGCGACGCCGACGTCACTCGAGCCGGCGGCGGCTCGGGCGTCATGGGTGAGTGGAAGGCCGCCCGCCAGGGCCTCGTGCTCAAGCCGGACACCTACGACGGCGACACGCTGTTCAAGGTTCCGTTCGGCAAGCTGAAGCGCACCGACTTCCCGGTGGGCCGCGGAATCTTCGTCCAGGCCGGGCGCATGGTGACCATGCAGATGCCTCTGGCGAGCGACTCCGAGAACTCTGCATGAATCTGACAACGAGGTCGTTTTTACCCTTCACATCCTTGTGACGGGTGGCCTACGGTGGCCAGCGGCGTTCTCAGAGGCGTCACCTCATGAAAATCCCGGGAAAGGCAATGATCGATGAGTGACTTCGGGGCAACATACGACGAGATGACCGGCACCGCCGACAAGCTCGACCAGGGCAAGGACACGATCGAGTCGGCGCTGGACGAGTGCCAGGGCTACGTGGACGAGCTGGTTCAGGACGGGTTCAAGACGGAGAAGGCGTCCGGTAAGTTCCAGGACGGCTACACGGAGATGACCACGGGTCTGAAGGACGCCATTGCTGGTGTCGAGGACATGGCTCAGGCTCTGCGTGACATGGCGACCGCGATCCAGGACCTGGACTCGCAGCTCGCCGGCGGCTGAGCGACAACGTTGGTCACGATGGTGGGCTTGCTTCATCGGGCCCACCATCACCCGTCTCGGCCAGATGCTGCCGCGGTGTCGACTCCCGCTGGCGCGCTGTTGCGACCTCCTAACCGAGGTGAGCAGAAACCTTTACCTTCGGAGATGTTTAGAACCGGACGTAGCGGGTAGAACTACCGCGACGACGTTGATCGCCTGGATCTCGGACCACGCCCGGGATAACGGTGTCGGCTCGTCGGGTTCACGCTTCTCGACCATGTGATGCGTGAGTGATGGTGACGAACGGCGCCGCAACGCGGTGTCGTGTAATGAAAATTGCGGAAAGGCAATGATCGATGAGTGACTTCGGGGCAACCTACGACGAGATGACCGGCACCGCCGACAAGCTCGACCAGGGCAAGGACACGATCGAGTCGGCGCTGGACGAGTGCCAGGGCTACGTGGACGAGCTGGTTCAGGACGGGTTCAAGACGGAGAAGGCGTCGGGCAAGTTCCAGGACGGCTACTCGGAGATGACCACGGGCCTGAAGGACGCCATTGCTGGTGTCGAGGACATGGCTCAGGCTCTGCGTGACATGGCCACGGCGATCCAGGACCTGGACTCGCAGCTCGCCGGCGGCTGAGCAACAACGCTTGCCAGATGGTGGGCTGGCGTCTGCTGGCCCACCATCTCTCCATTTTCTCTCGATCACGCGCTGCGATGACCACACTCGACGGCGTGCTCAGTAACTACGTGAAAGGTGCACAGTCATGGCGGATATCTTGATCAAGATCTCTGAGCTCGAGAAGGTCAAGACGTCATTGGACTCGATCGTCGACGAGTTCGAGAACGCCACTGACAGCTCTGAGGACCTCGAGGCTGATATCGGCGACCCGTTCGACATGAGCGATCTGCGCGACAAGGCGTGTGACTTCGAGGAGCGCTGGGACGACAAGCGCAACGACCTCAAAGACAGCCTGAAGAAGGTCAGTGAGCACATCAAGGGCGTTATCGACGGGATCGAGGAGTGGGACAGCGAGACCGCTCTCCAGTTCGAGCCCAAGAAGAAGTAGTAGAACCCACAGTCTTTAATCGCTCCTGACGGAAAGGACAACCCCCATGTTCGGTGGCATGCAGGATTCCCCGAAGGGGCGCGAGATCAAGTCGGTCGAGGGTTCGCCCTCGGGGATCATCGCGCGAGGGTCCGCTATCGAGCGGCTCGGCAAGATGATGGATGCCTCCGCTGACACGCTGCGCGACATCAAGGAGAACACCTTCGCTGGTGGCGAGCAGCAGGGTAAGGCCATCGAGAAGCTTCAGGAGACCATCGGTGACTCCTACAAGGTCCTCGAGGAAGCGGCCGACCTCTACAAGCCTGTTGGTCCGGTGCTCGTCACCTACGGTGAGATGCTGGAGACCTACAAACCGCTGATCGACCGCACCGCGAACTCGTGCAGTGACCTCTGGGATATCTACAACGCCCTACCCGGTGACAAGGACGACAGCACGACCGAGGACGACGGCGGCTTCCTCGGCATCGGCGACACCGACAAGGAAGAGGCCGCCGACAACAAGGCCAAGAAGGAAGCCTACGAGAACTGGGAGACCGAAGCCGAAGTCTTCGACACCTGGTACGACGTATGGGAGGACGGCTTCGACGCAGCCGTCAGCGGGATCTCCGACGGCCTTTCCGGATCCATCGAGGACGGCTTCTGGGACAACTACGGAGACTTCATCGACGCGGTCTACGAGGTCCTGACCTGGGCCGCTCTGATCATCGCTGTGGTCGCGATCTTCTGCACCGGTTTCGGTGCGCTGGCCGCCATCCTCGCGCTCGCTGCCTTTGCGGTTTCCGCTATCAAGTTCGCCTGCGGGCAGCAGAGTCTGGGGCAGTTGGCCCTTGATGCCTTGGCCATCATTCCGATCGGGAAGCTGTCGAACCTTTCCAAGCTCGGCCATCTGGCCAACATGGCGAAGGGCAGCAAGCTGACCGCTCTGTCCAGGACCTGGAAGGCCATGAGCAAGGGTCCGATCGGTGACCTGACCAAGGCAGCTCGACTCAAGGACGCCTTCAAGGTGAAGAGCGGCGCCGAGGTTCTCGAGGGCTTGATCGGTAAGCCCTTCAAGGCCTTCCGGACCGACAACCTGAAGATGTACATGGGCAACCTCGACGCCCTCAAGGGTGGCCTGGGAGCGTTCCGGGGCATGACGAAGATCGAGTTCGGGGTTGCCCGCTTCGGCGCGACGCTCGGCACTCTCGGCAATGCCGGAAAGCTCACGCAGGGGACGGATCACTTCGACCCCATCCCGATCGACATCCCTGAGATCAAGGTCCCGGGCATGCCTGCCTGGCTTGGTTTCTAGGTTCGGTTCAAGCGCAACAAACGTCTGAGGTGCAGAGTGGCGAAGTGGGCAGTAGAGCTGGTTGACGACCTGGATGTTCCGGGGTGGCTTCCTGTTCCTGAAGGGTTGACGCCCGCTGAGTGTGAACGGTGGGTCGACGAGACCTCGAGCATGCTCGATGAGCTGGTCGGTACGCCGCGTTGGGATGGTGAGGCGACGACGATCGAAGACATCCGCGGGCTGCTGCAGATGGCCCTCGACGAGCGTGAGACCTCTGAGGCGTACGCCCTGTTCCAGGTGTGGCCGGTCATGTCGGCGGCTGCGGTGACGTGCCACCTGCACGTGGTGGAGAGCGAGTCGGTCCCGGACATGTCTCAATGGGACGGCGTCGTGCACGCGGCCGAGGCCGATCACATCGGACCTGGCGCTCAGCTGTCTTCGCGCAAGGAGCTGAACTTCGAGGGTGGGTCGGTCATCATCGAGTCGGTGAACTTCGCCTTCAGCGATGGTGAGGCTCTCCTGCTGCTCGGCGTGGACGAGTGCATTCCGCAGCTGACGACCTCGGTCGTTCGCGGACTGGTGGCGCTCAAGGACATACTTCGGATGGTCCGTGAGGACGGGAAGGTGTTCCAGTCGGTTCCTCTGCCCGGAGTGCCGGTGGACGAGTCTTGGCCGATCGCGACGGATGGGGCGACGCTGTGAACCTACGTGAGCAACTTGGAGTGCGTAAGACCGTGGACTTCGAGATCGACCTTCCGCGAGGGTGGGCTCGTTTCGACATCGATGGTGGCCACGATGAGCTCCTCAATGGGATGAAGAAGCGGTTCATGGAGGCTCACCGCCCCGATCTGTTCGTCGAGGCGAAGGCCATGTTCGACAAGGCATTCGACGGGATGCGGAAGAACGACGTCTTCGCCTTCTTCGCGCCGGCAGGCGAGCAGCCGGACGACGTCGTCGTCCTGCCGGCCTCGATCAACGCCTCGATCCGCACGGGTGAGCCCGGTCAGTCATTGGACAAGATGGCCCACAACGCCATCCAGAAGTACGGCGCGAAGCCGTTGTTCGGCGACCCGCGCACGTTGCGGTTCGAGCGGGAGCGGACGATCGACCTCGATGGCGAGCCGATCATCAACCACTCCCTGATCTACTTCACCCCGATCCCCGGCACCCAACGGCGTAGGGCGCTGCAGCTGGTGGCAGCCTTCGCACGTACGCCGGACGTAGGACCCGACGCACCCGCGCTGGTGGCGACCCGCGCGGTCCTTGACGCATGCGTCGCTACGCTTCGGTGGAACCGCGGTACCGCGTGACCCGGGGACTGACTCCTATCGATTGTGGAAGGCCTGAACTTGCTGTCCTTTGACAAGGGCCCGTCGGCACATGAGTGGGCACGGTCGGCCAACGTCGCCACCCCGATCAAATGGGGTGACCTAGAGAAGCAGATCATCTCGGAGCGGCTCACCCCGAGCGGAGACGACGGTGGGCCGAACTGGACCCTCGGCGTACTCATGGTTGCGATGATGATGGCGCTCGGTGCGTTTCTGCTGGCGCCGGCGCTCGCGGCCGGTCTGGTCGCCTGGGCAACCACGACGGAGGACGCTTCCACCCAGGATGATCTGACGCTGATCGCGACCTTCCTGTTCATCATCTCGATCGTCGTCTCGGCGACTTGGCTCAGCATGTGGTGGCAGACGCGTTCCCGGTCGATGATCGCGATCGTTTCCGGTCTTGTGGCGACGGTGTCGGTCGTGGTCACCTTCGTCGTCGGGAAGTCCTACGACGGCGATCTTCCCGGCGACTGGCTCGAGTGGTCGGCGTTGGTCGCCGGCGTACTCGGTCTCGCCCTGACGATCCTCCAGTTCGTGTCGAAGTCGGAGCATCGTGCAGGAGTGCCGAAGAGCGATCGTGCGCAGCGGCGCTACAGCGCCGCGCGCGAGGAAGTTCTCGACGTGCTCAGCGAGCGCGGGATCGTCGAACTGACCGCGGACCAGCGTCACCGGATGCAGCGAATGCGCGTCGGAACGTGGCACAAGTTCGATGCTCAGGGTCGCGTCTAACTTCACGGCTTTCATCCATCTAGGTAGCAAAGGGTTCACGTGGGATCGGAACGAGCGAGAAGTGCTGACCTCGACGTCACCCCAGAGGCGGCCTTCCAGGCTGCGCTCGGGGTTGCGCAGCACGAGAAGAAGTACGAGATCCGGGCGGTGCACAATGAGGGCCAGGCCCTGATCATCAGGCAGAAGACCAAGGCCCTGTCGTGGCCGAAGGTCATCATGCTTCGAGTCCACCAGAACGGGTCGGGGTCTTCGGTCAACGTCCTGGTCCAGAACATCCCGGGCGGACCGACTGCCCTGCTCGACGGTGTCTTCAACGGAAAGATCGCCGAGAAGTACCTCGGCGGCATTCAGGGCACGTTGGACGGAACCGTCACCGCTCCGGCGACCGCGGTGACCTCCCACTACGTTCGTGACGACGGCTCCGAGCTCCCGTGGGATGACCCGGACGAACTCCCCGAGTTCTGAGGGCACTCAACTCCCTGACTCGGGACGAGGCACATTGGCCTGTCGCGCGATCGATGTGCGGTCGCGTAGGTAAGGTGAGCGGCTGGTTCTGGTCGCCCTTATCCCGTGTTCTTGTGTGCCTTACGGGATATCTCGGTCGGGTCGCGACGGTCTCATCGGCGACCCGGCGGATGCCGCTGGCGGGCGGTAACGAGAACTGTGCATGAATATGACAACGAATCCGTTATTGCGCTTCACAAGTTTGTGAAGCGTGGCCTACGGTGACCAGCGGCTGCCCAGCGGGGCACCGTGTAATGAAATCGCGGGAAAGGCAATGATCGATGAGTGACTTCGGGGCAACATACGACGAGATGACCGGCACCGCCGACAAGCTCGACCAGGGCAAGGACACGATCGAGTCCGCGCTGGACGAGTGCCAGGGCTACGTCGACGAGCTCGTTCAGGACGGGTTCAAGACGGAGAAGGCGTCCGGTAAGTTCCAGGACGGCTACACGGAGATGACCACCGGTCTGAAGGACGCCATTGCTGGTGTCGAGGACATGGCTCAGGCTCTGCGTGACATGGCCACGGCCATCCAGGACCTGGACAGCCAGCTCGCCGGCGGCTGATCACTTGCTTGCTGGGCGGGGCGACACATCAACGGTCGCCCCGCCCGCAGCAGCATTTCGGCACTTTGACGGGGCAAACTGACGGAAGATCGAAGGGAAGCGGGCGATGGCGGACGTCAGGATCAAGATCGAGACTCTTTCGAGGATCGCGTCGCAGCTCGACTCGATTGTCGGCGAGTTCGAGAACGCGACAAGTCAGTCCGAGGAGCTGGAGGCCGACATCGGCAACCCTTACGGGCGCAGCGACCTTCGTGACAAGGCACAGGACTTCGAGGAGCGCTGGGATGACAAGCGCGACGATCTCAAGGAGAGCTTGAAAGAGCTCCAAGAGCACGTCAAAGGGGTAGTCGACGGATTCGAGAACTGGGACAGCGAGACTGCCCTTCAGTTCCAGTCGAACACTTCGATTCAAGCCCCCGGGGCGCCTGGCGGTGCTCCTTCGGGCGCGGCCGTCTAAGACGCGCATCCACGACACACTTGCTCGGACCAAGGAGCGCATAGACCATGGACTCGTCCCCTAAGGGCAGAGAGATCAAGACCGTCGAGGGAAATCCCTCCGGCGTCATCGAGCGCGGAAACGCCATCGAGCGACTGGGCGAGATGATGAGCTCCTGCGCCGATGAGCTGGCGATGATCGCCGCCCACGATCTCGCCAACGGCGAGATGGATGGCAAGGCGGTAGAGAAGCTTCAGGAGAAGATCGGTGACTCGCACGGGACTCTCCGTGAAGCCAGTCAGCTCTACCGGCCGGTCGGCCCGATCATTGCGAAGTACGGTGAAGAGCTTCAGCAGTGGCAGCCGCTGATCAGGTCGCAGGTCGACACCTGCCAGGACCTGTGGGCCAAGTTCGACAGCATGGAAGGTGCGCCGACCCACCTTCCGGGCGCCGGTCCCAAGGAAGGCAGCCCGGAGGCGCAGCAGGAGGAAGACGCCGAGGAGGCGAAGGACCAGGCCCGCAAGGACTGGGAGAACGCCGCCGAGACCTGGGACGGCTACTACGACTCCTGGGAGGATGCGTACGACGCTGCTGTCAGCGGCATCGGTAACGAGATGTCCGGCAAGATCGAGGATGGTTTCTGGGAGGTCCTCGACGACATCATCGCGGTCCTCGAGATCGTCGCGATGGTGCTCTTCGTGGCGGCCCTGTTCATTGCCGGACCCCTTGCGGCCATCGCGATGGCGGTATCGGCGCTTGTACTCCTTGCTAGGACCATCCAGTTCTGTGCCGGAAAATGTTCGATCGTCGACCTTGGGCTGGCGGTTCTCGACGTCATACCGTTCGGCAAGTTCGGAAAGATGGCCGATGCGGTCGGTGCCCTGACAGACGCTGGCAAGTTCGCCAAGTTCTCGGCTGCATACAAGGCCGCTGGCGGCGTTGGTGACGCCGTCAAGCTCAAGGCCTTCCCGGACATCATGACCAGCCTCCACGCCGGCCTTGACGTCGGTGACTTCACGCGGATCAGCGAGTACGGCAAGATCTGGGGCGCCGCCGGTGACATTCAGGGTGCGTTGGCGAAGCAGGCCAACTCCTTCTACAGCACGGTGAACACGATCCAGGGCCTGCCCGACTCAGCCGTCGACATCTTCGCCTGATCGGACGACCTTCCATGCATGATGAGTGCTGCTCGGAGCTTGTAATCAAAACGGAGGACGACCGTGGTCGGAACTTGGCGGGCTGAAGGAATCTACCCGCAACGCGAATGGACGTTGATCCCCAGTGACTTGGGGCAGGACGCCGACGCGTGGGTGTCGAGCGAGTGTGCCCGAGTCCGAGAGTGGTTCGGCGAGGACGCGAGCCAGCGGTCTGACGAGGACGTTCGCCGCATACTGGCCGACTCCCTCGCTACCATCGGCGAGCCTGGCAGGCTGGTCACGATGCTCCACTGGCCGCTGACGGTCCCGATTCCCAGCCGAGTCAGACTCGTGCTCGCCGAGGCCGGCGACCTCGACGTGAAAGCTTGGGAGAAGTCTGGCTTCGACGTCGACGAGTGCATCGGTGCTGCGGTTGGACCCGGTATCAAGTGCATCGCATCGCGGGATGAGAGCGTCGACGGACATGATCTCCATCTGTCTACCGCGGTCTACGCCTTCAGCGGCGAATCCGGTGGTGTGGGGTTGATCGTGGAGTCAGGCGTCCCCTTGGCGTTCCAGCTCACGATCGCTCAGATGCCGATCATCCTGTCGAGCCTGTCACTTCTCGATCCGGATGGGCGTCCCTTCGAAGCTCGCCCGGTTCCGGGTCTCACACGAAACCAAGTTGACGAATGGGAGCAGGTTTCCAATGCCTAAGGCGGCAGCGATTGATCCGGGCAACTGGGCAACGGTGCACAGCAATTTCGATCGCTTCGACATCAACGAGCTGAACCGAATCGTTCTGGACTACGCGCAGATCGAACTGGAGTCAGCTGAGAGGAAGCGTCGCCGCTCGGGTGGGGCGAATCTTGCTGCCAAGTTGATGTACTGGGTCGCGCTGATCGGTCTGGCCGGACCGCTGTTCTCCGTGGCGATCTTTGCCAGTGGCGGAGGCACGAGGAAGCTCTCCGAAGACTTCTCGCCGGGTTTCGAGGTTCCGTGCGTCTACATCGGATGCGCGCTCGGATTCCTTGCCCTGCTCTATCACTTCGTGCCGTGGGCTCGCTCGACTCATCGACAGTGGGACCGATCCCTGTTCGGGTTCTCGGTCTTCGTGTCGGTCTCGACCGTCCTGCTTCTGGTCCTGATCCTCATGAGCGACCCAGATGCATATCCGCGGGTTCCCCTCGCGATGGCACCGCTGTTGTTGCTGGTGTTCGGGATCGCGGTGATCGTCGCGGAGTTTCGGCTCTACTCTCGCGAGAAGCCGCCGGCGGTCGACGTCAACGCGCTGACCTCGGACGAAATGGACGTGCTCCTCGCCTCGAGGCGTCAAGCGCTGACCACGCTCCGCTCGCGTTCAATCGTGTCCTACGATGAATTTGATGCACTGGACCGCAGTCCTCTGACTGCAAGTGCCGAAGGAAAGGCTTGAGGTGTCTGGAAACGGCGCAGGCTCGTTGAGGGAGATGCTGGGTGCAACCAAGGACCCGCAGTTCCACCTGAAGCTCCTCGACGGATGGGAGCGCCACGTTCCCGACGCTTCCGACCGGGACGCGATCGACGCCGAGATGAAGCAGCGTTGCATGGCTGCCAACCGGCCCGACCTGCACGCGCATCTTCGGATGCAGATGGACCAGGCGTTCTCGCTCATGAAGCAGCAGAACGTGATCGCCTATTTCGCGGCCACCGGGCAGCCGACCGGCGACGTCTACATTCCGGGTTCCATGTTCGCCACCATCCGTCGCGCGCCGAACGGCGAGAGCCTCGATGGTTACGTGACGCATGCGATCCAGACGTACGACGCCAAGCCGCTCTTCGGTGACAAGCGATTCATCCGGTTCGAACGGGAGTCGACGAAGGAGCTCGAAGGCGGCTCCATCGTCATGACCTCGATCGTGTACGTGACCCCGATCCCTGGGTCGAATCACCGCCGTGGCCTGCAGTTGACGGCTTCTGTCGCGCGGCCGGTGGAGATGGCGGCGACCGACCCGGTGTTCGTGGGCTGGAAGACGGCGTTCGACGTATGCGTCTCGACCCTTCGCTGGGCGCCGCCGGCGGCCTAATCGCGAAGCGGGCCCCGGGTAGTTCGTTGTTGTGGGGAGCCTTGGGGTCGTACATCACCTCGACGGTGCCACCCGTCTCGACGCCTTGCGAGCCATGTTCGCTGTGGCCGTAGTAGCTGCCGCCGGTCTCGGGCGCGGTGAAGGTGCAGGTGACGTGGTACGTCACGTCGCCTGCCGCACCGCTGACATCCTGCTTCCACGCCTTGGTGACGCGGGCGTTGATTCGAGACCAGCGGCGAGTGCTCCGAGTAGATCCTTCACGGCCCGTCCCTGATCGCTACGCCGAGATCAGGCCGAGGGACGCGAGGATCAGGAAGATCCCGATGCCGCCGAAGACGATGAAGGCGACGCTGTAGTTGACGACGCGGCCGACGACCGAGCCGCCAGAGACGGTCTCATTGGTCTTTGGATCGTTGGGGTCGTAGATGATCTCGATGACGTCACCGACCTTCGGGTCAGCCAAGTGCTCCACTTCGCCGATGTGTTGGATCCCGGCGGCGTCACGGTATTCGTAGCGCGCATTGATGGACGTCTCCGTCGTGGATGTTCCGGTCGCTGAGGACTCGTACTTCTTCTTCCAGACGTGGCGGATCGTCGCCTCCGTGCGGGTCCAGGTGGCCAGGCGTCGCTGGCGGCGTGCCAGATGAATCGTCAGCCATGCCGGGAGGATCAGCATCGCGATACCGATCAGTAAGGCGGCGACAGCGCCAAAACTCATGAGTGCTCCACTTACCCGAGGCCGAGGGCTTCACCTTAGTCTGCGGCGACCCATGGGTCTGAGTCAGGTGGCGCTCGGGGATCGCTACCCTGAGCATCCTTTGCTCATCTACTGACGACGGGATGTGTGCGTTGACTCGACGTGTGGCGGCGATGGCGGTGGCTTCGGCGGCTCTGCTCTCCGGATGTGGCCAGGTCGGTCCGCCTCCGAAGGACTTCGCGACCGAGGACGCGGTCCTGGCGATGCGGATCCATGAGGGCGGCGAGGACTCCAGCTACCTCGTGCTGGTCTCCGCGAAGGGGGAGACGCGTGCGATCGAGCTCGGCCGGGTCGAAGGCGCCGCGATCTCATGGACGGAGGATGGGATCACGACGTCCGATCGGAGCCACGATTACGTGATCGATGAGAAGGGCCTGACCGCGAACGAGCGTACGAGCGGTGGGAACGAGATCGAGACGCAACATGAGTGGTATCGAGTGCCGGTCGGGGCGGGGACGTTGATCGGGTTCAGCCCCGAGGACGGGTCGAAGGATCCGTTCGTGACGTACATCGACGGAGACAGCGGCAAGGCGACGACGCGGGTGTCTCCGTACGGTCAGACATCGACCGCGGCGGTGTGCGGTGAGCGCGTGTTCTCATCGGGAAGGGGCACCGACACCAAGGCCTTCGAGGACGACAGCGGGTCCATCCCGGAGAGCCAGCTGAACCGCGCCGCGTTGACGTCGGCCTATCCACACGACGGTGCGGACATCCTGAGCACCTTGGAGCCCTCGACCTTCCCGGGCACGACGTCGCCCTGTGTCGACGGCATTGTGTACGAAGGGTGGGAGAACGACGCCGACCAGCACCTCGTGCGGGTCTGGAACACGGCCAAGGGAACGCCTGCGGCGCAGGTCGCCGTCGACCACGAGATCGTCTATCCGCAGGACGACTCGTCGCCCATCGGGGGACCGGCTCGGGTGACGGTCTCGGACGGACGGCTCTTCTGGGTCGTCGACAACACGATGTGGAGCGCGCCGTTGCCGACCACCGAGGCTGCGCCGATTCGTGCTCGCGAGGTCGGCTATCTGGAAGGTACCGCCGGGCTCAACGCTGAGGTGATGACGTACGCGTCGAATGCCGCCTACACGGTCACGAACGAGAGCGACCTGCACGAGCGCTTCACCAGGCGTCGGAGCGATCGAGTGTGGACCGAGCTCACCGAGCTGAGCCTGGTGCGCACCGACCTGGCCACGGGGAAGGCGTCGCTGGCTCTCGAGGTCGGCGTGAAGGACGTCGACTTCCCGACCAAGGACACCAGGGTCACGGCGATGGCGATCAACCCGGAGTGGCTGGCCGAGAACAGCGAATAGGCGAGGGCCAGGCGATGTCGTGCAGATCACCGTGCGACACGCCGAAGTAGAGAGCGACCACCAGGGGCTCGGGTTGCCAGGGTGACGCCGTACCTCTCGATCTCGGGAACATTCACTGTTGAAAGGGACCCTTTCCATGCGCACTCGCACCACCGTCCGGACCTGTCGATCGGCCGCCGTCGGCCTCAGCCTCGGCCTCGCGCTCGCGTTGACGGGATGCGGCTCCGAGGACACCAAGGCCGATGCCGACGCTGCGGTCGAGGTCGAGTCCAGCGCCCCGGCCTCCGAGTCAGCGTCCGCGGCTCCTGCCGGCGCCGAGGCCGAGGTGAAGATCGGGAAGACGCTCAAGGACCCCGACATGGGCGACACGATCGAGGTCATCTCCGCGGTTCGTGACTTCCAGTCGACGGAGGAGGCTGAGCTCATCGCCGAAGGCGGCGAGATCGTGCTGCTCCAGATCAAGGTCACTCCTGGGAAGGAGTACGGCGGCCTCATCCAGGACGGGAACTTCGAGATCTCCTGGGACAACGGGGCGGACTTCTGGTCGCCCGACACCGACGAGGTGGCCACGGAGCTGACCGCCGCGAAGCGTACGCCGTTCGAGGACGTGTCGCGGCGCGATGGCGGTGAGCACACCGGATGGATCGCCTTCGAGGTGGACGAGAAGGCTGACACGTACCTCGTCGAGTACGTCCGCGACGGCGCGAAGGTGATCGGCTCGGACAAGACGATCGCCGAGTTCAAGGAGCAGGTGGAGATCCCCGCCGGCTGAGGTCTCGACAAGCTGCTCGGCGGAGACCGGCTACGTCGGTGGGCGGTCTCGGCCGAGGCTCGTTAGGATCTGGGCGTCCGTTGTCTCGGAGAGGGGACTTGAAGGTGCATCCTGGGGCACGTCGTCGCGCGGGACTCGTTTCCGTTGCCAGTCTGGCGCTGGTCGCCACCGCCTGCTCGGGTGATCTTCCGGCCTCGGTCGAGGAGGGGTCTGAGGTCGCCGTCGCGTGGACGGAGTCCTTGACGAGCACCAACCCGGCGAGCGCGGCGAGCGTGACCGACGGGAACCTCGACATCGCCTCGCTGACCCGCGGAGCCTTCGGCACCCTGGTCAACGACACCGTCGAGATGGACGAGACCTTCGGCAAGGTCACCATGGAGGGCGACGAGCAGGCCAGGGTGCGCTACGACCTGGCCGAGCCGACCTGGTCCGACGGGGTACCGATCGACACCGCCGATCTCATGCTCGCCTGGGCCGCGACCTCGGGTTACTTCCGCACTCCGAAGGAGGGAAGCCCGGACGGCACGGTCGACTTCGGCGCGGTGCCGACCGGTCTGACCAAGAGCGCCTACATCCCCGAGGTCGACGAGGGCGCCCGCGCCATCGAGGTCCCGCTGGTGGTGCCGGTGGTCGACTGGCGTACGGCCCTGGACGTCGCCGTGCCGGCGCACGTCGTCGGCCAGAAGGCGCTGAAGATCGAGGACCCGATCGAGGCCAAGGAGGTCGTCGAGACCGCGATCGAGGAGTCCGACACCGCGAAGCTCACCAAGATCGCCGAGGCCTGGACCTCGTCCTTCGCGATCGCCGAGAACGGCAAGGCATCCGAGGAGGCGCTGCTCTCCAGCGGCCCCTACCGGGTCTCGAAGATCTCGGCCGGCGAGAGCGGCCAGGAGGTCGACCTGGAGGCCAACCCGGAATACGCGGGCGAGGCCAGGCCGACCTACGAGCAGGTACGCCTCACCCCGGCCAGCGCCGACGCGCTGGACAGCCTGGGGGAGAAGGTCGACGTCGTCCAGGTCACCCCGACCAAGGCCAACCGGAAGCAGGTGCGTGACCTCGAGCGCCGCGACTACGGCGTCGCGAACGCCAACGACGGCACCATGTGGGCACTGATCCTCCGCACCGACCGGGGCCTGTTCAAGCGCAAGGACACCCGCACGGCCTATCTGCGGGCGGTGCCCCGCGGCGACATCGCCGAGGGCGGCGCGGGCGAGTGGGCCGAGGCGTACGAAGCCACCGATGTCATGCTCTTCCCGCCGGGTGGCGAGGGCTACCAGATCGCGACCGAGGACTCTGGGTTCTCCACGAAGTTCAAGGCCTCCGAGGACGCGACGGCCCCGCGCGGCGCCAAGGTGTGCATCTCCTACGACAAGTCGAGCGCGTTCGCCTCAGGCGCCTACGACACCATCTCGAACGTCGTGGACGACGAGGGCTGGGGCACCACCGACTGTGGTGTGTCCTCGGCCGACAAGGTGCTCTCCGGCAGCAAGTGGGACGCCGCGCTCGTCCGGATCCCGGTCCCGCAGACGCCGGAGGAGATCTCGGCGCAGTGGGGTAGCAAGGGCAGCCAGAACGCGACCGGTGGCGGCGACCGCGAGCGCGACCGCCTCATCAGCGAGCTGGCCCGCACCGCCGATCCCTATGAGGCTCGCGACGTACGCGTCCAGATCGAGAAGACACTGGTCCGGGATTCGATCGTCGTGCCGATCGTGATGAACCCGACGGTGACGGTGATCGACAAGAAGGTCGACAGCGTACGTCCCCGCTCCGGGCAGGTCGCGCCGCTGGTCTCGACCATCGTCGAATGGTCGCCGACCAAGAAGTAGGCGACTTTTAGCGCATTGGAGTGGTTGGGTTGCTCCACCCTTGAATAGGGTGCGGGCATGACGACGCTTCATCCCGGGGCAGTGTTCGGCCACTACCGCCTGGATCGCATTCTTGGTGAGGGTGGAATGGGCGTGGTCTATGACGCCTTCGACACCAAGCTCGAACGGCAAGTTGCCCTCAAGATGGTGCATGCCCACCTCGCCGACCGACAGTTCATCGACATGTTCATCCGCGAGGGGCAGACCCTGGCGCAGATCAGGTCGCCCCACATCATCGCGATCTACGACATCGGTGAGCAGCAGGGCAGCCCGTTCATCGTCACCCAGTTCATCAAGGGCGGTGATGTGACCGGACTCGTACGCAGCAACGGACCGCTGGCGCCGCACCTGGCCTGCCTGGTGAACGCCCAGGTGGCGGGGGCGCTTCACGACGCCCACCAGGCGGGGATCATCCACCAGGACGTCAAGCCGTCGAACGTGCTCGTACGCAACCCGGCGAGCCCCCTCGACCCGTTCGCGTACCTGTGCGACTTCGGGATCGCGACCTCGTCCACCGACTCGCCTGTCGGCGGGATCACCGGCACCTGGAACTACCTGGCGCCCGAATACATCCGCGACGAGCGTGACGCGCAGGGCCGGCCGATCTCGCCGGAGCCGTCACGAGACATCTACGCGGCCGGCTGCATGCTGTGGTTCACGTTGACCGGCAAGATCCCCTACTCGGGTGCGGCCGTGCAGGTGGCGATGGCCCACCAGAGCGCGCCGATCCCGCAGTTCGTCGGCTCCGATGACTGGACCAAGGCGGCCAACCGGATCCTGCAGCTCTCGATGGCGAAGGACCGACGGAGCCGCTACCAGAGCGCGGCGGTCTTCAAGGACGACCTGTTGAAGCTGCGCGAGATCACCGCGCCCGCTCAGCTCGTGCCCGCGCCGTCGATGACCGACCCGAACCCGGCGCCCATCCTGGTCGCGGCCGTCCGGGCGCCCTCCGAGAGCGAAGCCATCCTGATCGAGGAGGCGCAGCGGCCGTCCAAGATCACTCCGCTCCGGGTCGGTGCCGCGATGGTCGGCGTCGCCGCCCTCGGAGTCGGTGGAGCCCTGGCTATCACCCAGCCCTGGGTCGACCACGGACCCGAGCCCATCGTGCCGACCGTCAAGGGCGCTGCGTACGCGGATGTGAACGGGGACAAGTTCGGCGACGTGATCACCAACGTCCAGAACCCCGACGGCGAGGGGGTGGATGTCGTCACGTGGAAGTCGGACGGACGCACGTTGACCCCGTCGAAGCCCGTCACGTACGACGACCCCGCGCTTCCGGCCGACAACGACGGGGGTGAGGTCTTTCCGCTCTGCGGCGACTTCGCAGGCGATGGGAAGAACACGCTCGTCACCTTCGTGCGAAGCGAGAAGGGCTTCGAGTTCCACGGTGATCTGGAGGGTTCCATCAAAGCTCCCGCGGGGGTCGTCGAGCAGGGCAAGAAGATGACGGGGTCGAACTTCTACTACGACCTCGGCACCGACGACTTCGACGGTGACGGTGTCGCCGACCTGTTCATGAGCGCGCACTTCGGCAACCCGAACCCCGATCTCGACACGCAGGGGAGAAGGGCCGGGGACGGCACGATCTGGGTCTACCGAGGCACTGGGTCAGGGTTCGAGGAGCCGACACTCTTCGCGTCCTATCCGGCCGTACCGGTGGAGCAGGTCGCGGTGGGCGAGTTCACCGGCGACGAGAAGGCCGATCTGGTGGTCCTGAATCGGGTCGAAGGTAGTCCGGAGGACATGACCCTCACGTCTGGCACGTCGGACCTGGACCTCTACCAGGGAGCGGGGACGTCTGTCGCTGCCGCGAAGCCGCTCCCGTTCAAGCATCAATCGATCAGCTCGTTCGTCGCCGGTGACGTCAACGGCGACGGTCGCGATGAGATCGTCGCCGCGGAGTCCGGTCGTGGTGAGGGCCAGTCGATCACCGTCGGCACGTTCAGCGAGGACCTGACCCAGTTCTCGGTCGCCAACCGCGGGAAGCTTCCCAAGCCCCGCAACACCCTCAAGACCACCAGCAGGTATCCCGTGACCGTTGCCGACGTCAACGGCGACGGACGGACCGACATCGTCGCGGTTACGCAGGACACCAGCGAAAGCCCGTACGCCTTCTACGTGGCGCTGGCCTCGAAGACCGGCACGTTCCCCGGTCACATGATGGCGACGTGGAAGAAGTCGCCCGACGATGTACGCCGCTACAACCTGATGGGAGGAACCCTCGGATGAGCGATTCCACCGGAACCCCTGACAACGCCCCACGCGGGCCGCAGCCGTCGTTCGAGCGTCCTCCGGTCGACGACCCCGACAAGACCACGATCAGGCCTCGGGTCGCTCGGCCCAGCGGACCTTCCAGTACGCCGCAGCCACCGCCGCCTCCTGCTCCGACACCACCACCGCCTCCTACGACCCTGCCGCCGACCCAGGCCCCGCCGCCGCCTCCGCCTGTGCAGGCACCTTTGCCGGCGACCGTGCTAGGAGCGGATGCGCCCGGCATGATCGGGCCCTACCGGCTCGAGCAGCAGGTGGCGTCCAACGAGATGGCGGTCGTCTACCGGGCCACCGACACCCGCCTCAACCGAGCGGTCGCCATCAAGGTGCTCCTCGGGCACAGTGCCCGGGACCCAGAGTTCGTGTCCCGGTTCGACAAGCAGGCCACGCTGATGGCCAAGTTGGACTCGCCCCACATCATGGGCGTCTACACCAACGGCCGGACCAACGACGGCGCCCCCTATCTGGTCTCCCAGTTCGCCGACGGCGGCGACCTCGGCTCGCTGCTGAAGGCCCGTGGCCGTCTACCCGGCCCGCTCGCCGCCGACATCTGTGCCCAGATCGCCGATGGTCTGGCAGCGATCCACTCGCCCGAGGTCGGCGTCGTGCACGGCGACGTGAAACCGTCGAACATCCTGCTGCGCGACGGCAACACCCCGCCGTACGCCTACCTTGCCGACTTCGCGGCGGCGCGCGCCGACGACTCCGCGACCGCCCGGCCCGGGATCCACTCCGGTGCGTGGAACTATCTGGCCCCCGAGCGCGCGATGGGTGCGCCGGCCACTCCGGCGAGCGACCTCTACTCGCTGGGCTGCCTGTTCTACGAGCTCGTCACCGGGGCCGTTCCCTTCACCGGGGCGAACGACGTCGAGACCGCGATGGCCCACGGATCACAGCCGATCCCGACGCTGCCGGGCCGCGATGACTTCACCCTGCAGGCCAACGACCTGCTCTCCGGTGAACGAGGTCTCCTCGCCAAGGATCCGGCTCAGCGTACGAACGAGGCGGTCCGGGTTCGGGACCGCTTCGCCGCGATGGCCGGGCGACAGATGGGCTTCGCGTCCGGAGCCACCGTCACGCTCAAACGTGCCAAGGCCACGTGGTGGATCGCCGGCGCGGCGGCACTCGCGGTCGTCGTTGCGGGCGGCACCGCGGTGGGTGTCACCCTCGCGACCACGGAGAACACTCCCGCGAAGCCCAAACCGGCGGTGAGCGGAGACATCGACGGGGACCGGTTGGGCGACCTGGTGCTCGGTGCGCCGTTCGGTGACGTCAACTACAACTGGGACAGCAACGCCGCGACCCTCTTCGCCTCCACCGGCAAGGGTTTCGAGGCCGGCACCACCAAGGGCCTCAAGTTCGGCAATCTGCTCGGCGACGTGGACGCCGACGGACGGGTCGACGTAGTGCAGGTCTCCGGCATCGGATCCTCGTTCAACGTCGACTCCAACGCCAAGAACCAACCCGACGGCGCCATCCAGGTGCCGGCGTCCGGCAAGCGCCTGGCCATGTTCTGCGCCGACTTCAACGGCGACGGCCGCGACGACATCGGCATGATCTCGGTCGGCAACGGGACCAAGCTGCCCGAGGAGGACGCCGACCTGGCAAAGCTCAAGGACCTCGAGTTCCAGGTGACGGTCATGCCGAGCATGGCCGACAACACCTGGGGCAAGAGCACCGACTGGTACACCGGTCCCTGGCAGGGCGCCACGTTCGACGTCAACTTCGACGTCGGCGACTTCGACGGCGACAAGCGAGCCGACGTCATCATGGGCGCCAGGGAGGCCTCCCCGGCCGCAGTGGTCCTGCTGATGAGCCAGGGCTCGAAGCTCACCAAGACCGACCTCGAGGTGCCCGGGCCCGACGGTGATCGGGTCGCCGGGTCGTCCAACTTCGCCGACGTCGATGGCGATGGCAAGGACGAGCTCATCACCCAGGAGATCGTGGACCAGAAGTGGGCCATTCGCGTCTACTCCTACGACCCCGAGGGCAAGAAGTTCGTCCCGGAGCCGTCGTGGGACATCGACGACCCGGTCAAGAACGACGACGCCGTCAGCGGGTCTCAGATCCCCGCGGTCGCCGACGTCAACGGTGACGGTCGGGACGACCTGGTCAACCCGTTGCGCGCCGGCGACGGGGACTACGAGTACCTCAACAAGGCGTCGGTCCTGATCTCCGGCAAGGACGGTTTCACTGCCGAGACGTGGGAGATGCCCGCCGCCGACGAGTACGAGACCCACCCGCCGTTGCGCAAGGCGTCCAACAACAACGGCACCGGGACGCTCTGACCGCAGACGAATGACGAACGGCCCGCGACCTGGATCAGGTCGCGGGCCGTTCCTCATTCGAGAGCTCGAGGACTACACCGTCGACTCGCTCCAGGCCAGCTGGATGACCTCGATGCCGCGGTCGCGGGTGACGAGGCGCCCACGACCCGGGAGGGTCGGGACCGGCTTCAGGTTGCCGATGAGCGGGCCCTCGTCCGGGTTGCCGGAGAGCAACAGGCCCGGCATCGCCAGGTCACGCATCGACTGGATGACCGACTCGTAGAGGGAGCGCGAGGCACCGCCCGATCGGCGGGCGAGGATGACGTGGAGGCCGACGTCGCCGGCCTGCGCCATCAGCGGCTGCAACGGAGCCAGGGGCGAGCCCTGCTGCGTCGAGACGAGGTCGTAGTCGTCGACGAGCACGAACAGCTCCGCGCCGGACCACCACGACCGGCTGCGCAGCTCCTCGGGGGTGACGTCCGGGCCCGGGATCCGCTTGGTCAGGTACGCCGCCAGGTCGTTCAGCGTCGGGTTCGCCTGGGTCGCGGAGGTGAGGTAGCCGACCAGATAGTCCTCGGGGATCTCGCCGAGCAGCGACCGCCGGTAGTCGACCACCGCGATCTGCGCCTCCTTGGGCGTATGCGTCCGCATGATCTCGCGGGCGATGCTGCGCAGCATCGATGACTTGCCGGACTGGCCGTCGCCGAAGACGAGCAGGTGGGGCTCGGTGTCGGGGTTGAGGCCGACCGGGGCCAGCTCCTTCTCGTTGATGCCGAGAAGGAGTCGCTTGCCGGGCTTCTCCGTGGTGACCCCGGCCTGCTCGCGGATCCGCTCGATCGTGATCCGCTCCGGCAGCAGCCGCAGCTTCGGTCCGGCAGGACCCTGCCAGGCCGCGGAGACCCGGGAGATCAGGTCGTCGACGCCATCGCCCAGCGTCGCCGCCGAGCCGTCGCCGTCCATACGGGGCAGGGCGCTGAGGAAGTGGAGCTTCTCCTTCACGATGCCTCGACCCGGGCGCCCGGTCGGCACCAGGGCGGCGAGCTTGCGGTCGAGCTCGGAGTCCATCGGGTCGCCCAGACGGAGCTCGAGCTTGGTGCCGAAGACGTCGCGCATCGACGAGCGGAACTCGGCCCAGCGACCGGCTGCGGCAACGATGTGGACACCGAAGGTCAGGCCGCGCGGAGCGATCTCCTGGATGGCGTACTCGAGGTCGTCGAAGTCGGCGCGCAGCGTGCCCCACCCGTCGATGACGAGGAAGACGTCGCCCCAGCCGTCGTCGGCCTGGCCGCGGGCGCGGCGGGTGCGGTAGGTCTCGATCGAGTCGATGCCCTGCGCCCGGAAGTAGGCCTCGCGGCGGTCGATGATGCCAGAGATCTCGGCCAGGACGCGGCGTACGACATCGGGCTCGGAGCGGGTGCCGACACCGGAGACGTGCGGGAGCTTGGCCAATGGTGCGAACGTGCCGCCACCGAAGTCGAGGACGAAGAACTGCACCTCCTGCGGCGTCATGGTCAGCGACATCGAGGTGACGATGGTGCGGAGCGTGGTCGACTTACCGGTGCGGGGCGCACCGATGACCGCGACGTGACCGGCGGCCCCGCGCAGGTCGACCGTGAGCGTGTCGCGCAGCTGCTCACGCGGCTTGTCGACGATGCCGAGCGGCACCACCAGTCCACCGAGCCGCTTCCAGGCCGGCGAGTGCAGACCGAGCTCGGGCGAGGTGGTCAGGTCGGGCATCAGCGTGTCGAGCGTGTCGGGGATGTCGAGCGGCGGCAGCCAGACCTGGTGGGCCGGGGCGCCGTGGCCGGTCATCCGGTCGACGGCGATGTCGAGCATCGACTTCTCGACGCCGTCCGCGCCCACGACCGGGGTGGCCGGACGCTCGTCCTCCTCGACCGGCATCGCCAGCTGCTTCACCTCGGCGATCGAGAACGGGTAGATGCCCTGCAGCTTGCCGCCCTCGTCGCGGCGGACCCGTGACCCCGCGGCCGGCGGCCCGGAGACGTACGCAGCCCGGAACCGCTGCATGTTGGTCGGGTCGGGCTTCAGGTAACCGAGGCCGGGGATCGCCGGGAGCTCGTAGGCGTCCGGCACACCGAGCACGGTCCGCGACTCCTGCGCGGAGAACGTACGCAGACCGACGCGGTAGGAGAGGTGGGAGTCGAGACCGCGTAGGCGGCCCTCCTCGAGACGCTGCGAGGCGAGCAGCAGGTGGATGCCGAGGGATCGGCCCAGACGACCGATCGCGACGAACAGGTCGATGAACTCGGGCTTGGCCGAAAGCATCTCGGAGAACTCGTCGACCACGATGAACAGCGACGGCAGCGGATCCATCGAGGGGTCCTGCGTACGGGCCTTCTCGTAGTCCTTCAGCGAGGAGAAGTTGCCGGCCTCGCGCAGGAGCTCCTGGCGGCGGGTCATCTCACCCGAGAGCGCGTCCTGCATACGGTCGACCAGGGTGAGCTCGCCCTCGAGGTTGGTGATCACCGCGGAGACGTGTGGCATGCCGGCCATTCCGGCGAAGGTCGCACCACCCTTGAAGTCGACCAGCACCAGGTTGAGGACCTCCGGCGGGTGGGTGAGCACCAGACCGAGGACGAGGGTGCGGAGGAACTCCGACTTACCGGAACCGGTCGCGCCGATGACGAGGCCGTGCGGCCCCATTCCCTGCTGGGCCGACTCCTTGATGTCCATGTAGATCTGCTGGCCGGCCTCACCGACACCGACCGGCACACGCAGCCGGTCGCGGTTGGCGCGAGGACGCCAGGCGACGTCCGGGTCGAAGGAGCGTACGTCGCCCAGACCGAGCAGCGCCATGTAGTCCTTCGGGGCCGCGATCTCGGTGTCCTGCGGGGTCTCGGCGGCCGCGTCGGAACCCTCCGGGGCCACCGTGTAGAGCGCGGTGAGGCGGCGGGCGTAGGCCTCGGCGTCGGCCATGCTCATCTGGTCCACCCGCAGGCGGACCGGGTCCATGCGTACGCGCACCTGGTAGCCGGCGACCGTGTTGTTCTCGTCGGGCTCCTCGTCGTCGATCAGGAATCGCACCCGGCTGGAGTCGAACAGCTCGTCCCAGTGGGTCGGCAGGTCGATGACGGTGACGCCCTGGATGCCGTCGTCGGGGAGCACGTGGTTGCCCGGCGGGACGGAGCCGCCGTCGACGATGACCACGACCTGCGGCGAGGGGATCCGGTCGTCGGTGCCCCAGCGGGCACGCTCGCCGACCTCGGTCGGAAGCAGGGCACCGAGGTCGTTGATGTTGGTGACCACCATGCGGCGCGGCCCGACGGCGTCGACCTCGCGGCCGCTCTGCGCGTGCGGGAGCCACTTGACCCAGTCCCACTCGGCCAGGTTGCGCTCGGAGGTGAGCACGGCGACGATCAGCTGCTCCGGCGAGTGGAAGGCCGTCATCCCGCAGATCAGCGCGCGGGCGAGCGCCCGGGCCTGGTCCTCGTTGCCGCAGATCTCCATCTTGTCGAAGCCGCGCAGGTTGGTCGCCGCCGGCAGGTCGGGCTGGACCCGGTGGACCGTCAGCAGCCGGTGCAGCGCGCTCGCCGACGCCGGGTCGACCTGGTCGATCGGGGTCTGCTGGGGCGGCACCAGGGTCAGGGCCAGGGGCTGGTGCGCGACGCCGTAGCGGACGTCGAGATAGCGCTTGTGGGTGTTCGAGCGCTCCCACAGCCGGCTGCGCTCCTCGGCGATCGCGGGCAGCGAGGACGGCGCGGGATAGTGCCAGGTCAGCGCCTTGCGCTGCTGCTCACCAGCCTTGCGCGCCGACTGCCGGATGCCGGCCAGGTAGCGCAGGTAGTCGGTGCGCTGCCCACCGACCTGCTTCTGCTTCTGCTTACGCTGCCGGTCGATCTGCACGAAGATGAAGCCGAGCGTGGCGAAGAGGAACATGCCGGCGGCGATGTAGCGCTGGATCGGCGGGGAGCCGCCCGCGCCCGACTGCATGGTCGCGATGAGCACGATCGACCCGAGGCCACCGAGCATGGGGATGGCGTTCATCAGGATGCCCCCGACGCCCTCGCCCTCTTCGATAGCCGGCGGAGCATTCAGAGCCAGCTCCCCCTCGGGGACCTCCGGCTCCTCGGTGCGGGTACCGCCGGCTGTCGCAGCGATGGTCACGTGTCCCCCTGAGACTGGTTCAGTGCCCCACGGGCCCGGATGCCGCAGGTGGTCAGGATCTTAGAGTGCCCGCCACCCGGCTACTACCCTTAACCGTGCCGGTCGGGTAAAACGGGCGGTGGAGCTTCCGATGTGGAACTCTGTCACAGGGTCATCACGCATCCGGGAGGTGTCATGTCCACGCAGACGGCCGATGCCGTTGAGCCGGCGCTCGCAGCAGGCGGCCTGGCGGTCACGGTCCACGGCACCGCCGGAGTGGTCGACATCGTCGTTCCGTCCGATGCGCACGCCTCGGACCTGGCGCGGGAGTACGCGACTGCCGTCGGCCTGCCCGCGGCCCCGGTGCTGCGTGACCGCCGTGGCGAGGTGATCCAGCCGGACGCGTCGCTCGCCTCACGTGGCATCACCTCGGGCGCCCTGCTCGCCGCAGACTCGCCGCCCACTCAGGCCTACGCGCGGCGTGAGGTCGTCGAGACGGCCGCCCCGGTCCGAGCAGGCAGCTTCTCGTTCTACTGGGTCGGTCTGGCCACCCTCCTGGCGGTCGCCGCGGCCGGGTTCGGCGCCCAGGCCGACGGCTGGCAGCGACTGGCCATCGCCGGTCTGCTCGCGCTGGGCGCGTTGATCGGCATCATCCCCGCGGGGCCGTACGCAGCGCGCCGAGCGATCGCCGCTCCGGCCTTCGCCGCCGGCGCCGCCTTCGTCATCACCGTCGACCCGGTGCCCGAGACGCTGCCGATGGCGGTCGGCGTGGCCGGGTTGAGCGCCGCGGTCGTCGCGACGATCTCGCGGTCGCTCGTCGACACCGTCGACGAGGCCCTGAAGATCTGGACGACGACCGGCGTCGTCGTCTTCGTGGTGACCGCGCTGTGCGCCCTGCTCGGCACCTCGCCGCAGGTGCCGTGGTCGATCCTGTTCGCGGCTGCCGCGCTGGCGGCGCGGATCGTCCCGTCGTACGCCGTCGACGTCCCGGACTCCTATCTCCTCGACGTCTCCAAGCTGTCGGTGACCGCCTGGTCGGCACGAGCCAAGACCACCTCGGGAAAGGCGACGGTCCCGATCGACGAGGTCACCCAGGTGGCAGGGCGTGGCGCCCGCACCTTGGCGGCGGCCTCTTGGGCGGTTCTGGCCGTGGTCGCGGTGAGCGGGCCGGCACTGGTGGCGACGGCGACGGACGACGTGGACCGGATCGGTGTCTGGCTGATCCTGTTGGCCGGTGCCTTCGTCATCCTGCTCTCGGCGCGCAGCTATCGCTACTGGCTGCCGCGCGGCGTACTCCGGGTCGCCGGGGTTATTGCGCTGGCGGTCGGGGTCCGTGCCTTCGTAGGCTGGGCCGACCCGGAGCTGGTCTCCTGGTTCGGTCTGGGAGTCGTGGTGATCGGGTTCGCCGTCATCATCGCGGCGATCGCGACCGGCCGGGGCTGGCGCTCGGCGAAGTGGGCGTCTCGGGCCGACTGGGCGGAGTCGCTGTGCGGCGCCGCCGTCATCGCGTCGTTCGTGGTTTCCTCAGGGTTCTTCCGACACCTGTGGGAATCGGGTTTCAATGGCTAGGCAGCAGGGCTGAAAAAGTTCAGAGATTTGTGTTTAGAACTCCGGAGACGGGGTAAGAACACATTGTCCGGACCTCGGGGGAGCCCATCGGGAGCCGGGCTCCAACAGGTATCTAACCTAGGAAAACCGGTTCCGCCGGTGGAAGGACAGCACCATGAGCAGTGAGATCAAGCAAGGCCAGGCGATCAACACCGCCGTCAACTTCATCAACGAGACCAAGGCCAAGCTGCAGAGCGTCAACAGCCGCACCGTCTCGGAGGCCCAGGCGGAGGGCGCATCGGGCTGGAAGGGTTCCGGCGGCACCTCGTTCCAGCAGCTGATGAACACCTACAACGAGAAGTCGCGCGAGATCACCAACGCGCTCGACGAGCTCACCGCGGGTCTCGAGAACGCCCGCAAGGTCGGTAGCCAGGCCGACGAGGATGTTGCCGGGCAGTCCAGCTCCGTCACCTCCAGCATGGACAGCATCTCCTACAAGATGGGTGGCTGACCACCCGGTCAGGCCGCATTTCAAGCACAGGACTGGAAGGAACTGACATGGGTGAAGAGATTGTCGTAAACCACGGGAAGATGGGCTCCATCACCGACGTCCTGCTCAAGGGCGTTGCGGACATGGACCGCGAGCTCGACGAGCTCGAGCGTCACATCCTCGGCCTCCAGGAGAACTTCACCGGTGAGGCGGCTGACGCCTACAACCGGGCGCAGGCCAAGTGGAACCAGAGCATCCGCGAGCTCGGCATGGCTCTGGACCGCGGCAGCAAGTTCGTCAACGAGGCCAACGCCAGCATGCACGACGCGGACCGTCGCGGTGCCGGCGGCTTCGGCGGCTGAGTTCTTCAGCACACAGGCAACACGAGGGGACCGGTGCGGGGCACCGGTCCCCTCGTCGCTGGTTTTATGGCAAAGTCAGCGCTGATGTTCGCTGTCTGACTCAGCGGGCGCGAGGTAGGTCTAACTCTCGGGACATTCGGTCGGTTCGTCCCGGGCACAGGCACGACGCGAGGAGTTCGTGAAATGACGCAGGCGCAGGTGGCGCCCACTGGGCTGGTCCGGGTCACAGTCGCCTCCGGCACACGTCGGATGGATCTGGTGCTGCCGGGCTCGGTGCCGGTGGCGGAGCTCGTGCCGGAGCTTGCGCGAAGCGTCGGGTTGCTCGACCCGCAGACGGCGTACGCCGGCTACCGCGTCGTGCTCGCCGACGGCCGCAAGCTCGCCGGCGACCTCGGTCTGATCCCGCAGGGCGTCGAAGACGGTGGCGTGCTCACCGTGAGCGCCGGAATCGACGACAAGCCGCCGCGGGTCTACGACGACGTGGTCGAGGCGATGACCGACGTCGTCGAGAGCGAGATGGCCCCCTGGAAGCCGGAAGCAGGACGACGTACGTCACTGCTGGCCGCCGCGCTGCTGCTCCTCCTCGGTGCCGGTGCGCTGTGGACGCAGGCTCCGTCGATGCTCGCCGGCGTCGCTGCCGGGGTGATCGGCATCGTCCTCGCCGGAGGCGCGATCGTGCTCTCCCGGCTCGAGGCCGAGAACGACGCCGCGATCGCCGCGGTGTGGATCGGTGAGGTCTATGGCGCGGTCGCCGGCTTCCTGATCGGCTCGGCCTCCCTAGGCCCCGAGGGCGGCGTCGGGATGCCGCTGGCCTTCGCCGGCGCGGGCGCGATGCTCGCCGCCGCGATCGGCTTCCTCGGTCTGGGCGAGGCCCGGATGCTGGCGATGCCGGGCGCGCTCGTCGGTGGCGTCTTCCTGGTCGCCGGCATGCTGCTGAGCATGACCGGCTGGAAGGCCGGTGTGGTGCTCGGGATCGTGCTGGTCGTCGTGGTGCTGGCCGGCAGCTTCTTCCCGTGGCTCGCGCTGAGCACGACCAAGACCGACGTCCCTCAGCTCTACTCCGACGAGGACATCAACCTCGACCCGGACGAGATCCGGGCCGACCAGGTCAGGGTCGACGCGAAGGTCGCCCACGAGATCCTGGTCGCGATCGCCCTCTCGGTCGGCGTCCTGGTCGTGCTGACCTCGCCGTTCGTGGTGCGGCTCGGGCTCTTCGGCACGCTGCTTGCTCTCGCCGCGTGCGTCGTGCTGATGCTGCGCACCCGGCAGTACCGGACGGGCTCGGAGGTGCTCGTCGGTCTGGTCTCCGGGATCGCCGGCCTGCTCGCGATCGGTGCCGCGCTGCTCGTCTACCACGAGTCGTGGCGGCCGACGACCGCCGTCGTGCTGGCGGCTGCGGGTGGCGTACTCCTGGTCCTGACCCTCGTCCCCGACGTCGGGTCGATCCGTCGTGGTCGGCTGGCCGATGTCGCCGAGACCGCCTGCCTGCTCGCGATGCTGCCGCTGATGGTGCTCGCCTCGGGCCTCTTCGGCGCCGCGGTGGCTGGTTTCTGATGGCCAGCAAGAAGGACCTCGTAGAGGCCCATGCCTTCAGCCGCCGCCGGCTCGTCTCCGCGTTCCTCTCCGGCGCTCCGGGCGGGCGTGAGGTGGAGCCGGCCCGACCGGGCCGCTCGGTCTTCGGTGGCGTCGTTCTCGCCGTGCTGCTCATCGCTGGCGGTGCCGTCGCCCACTTCCTCGCTCCCCGGCCCGCGACGGGCTGGGCAGACCAGCCCGGCCTGATCGTGACCAAGGGCGGGGCGCGGTATGTCGTCACCGGCCCCGAGAACGACAGGGCGCTGTACCCGGTCGTCAACCTGGCCAGCGCCCAGCTCATCCTCGGGCTCGACCTGGAGAAGAAGTCCAAGGTCATCGACCAGGAGGAGATCGACAAGGAGTTCCCCAAGGGCACGATCGGCCTCGGCGGACCCGACGTCCCTGAGGAGCTGCCGCTGAAGTCCGACTTCATCAACACCGGCTGGACGGCATGCACCGCCAACGGTGCAGGTACGCACCTGAACATCTCTGCGAAACCCGACGTGCAGCCGGCCACGGACACCGGTTTCATGGTGCAGACCGAGGACGGCACCTACCTCATCGCCGAGCACGAGAGCGAGGGGTACGCCCAGGCTTACAGCTACAAGGTCGAGGGTGACGCGGAGACCTATGCGGACCGTATCTTCAGCGACCCTGTCTCGACGCCGACAGTGCCCCAGGCATGGGTCAACCTCTTCCCGGCCGGCGCGCCGCTGTCGGGTGATTCCTTCGGGGGCGCGTTCACCAAGGCCGGCGGTACGGTCGAGGGTGAGGACTACCCGATCGGCACCAAGGCCAATTTTCAGGCCAACAACTACCTGATGACGGAGTCCGGCTGGATCCGGATGGACGAATTCACCAGCGAGGTCTATGACGTCGTCTTCGGCAGCAAGGGCAACCAGCAGTCGCTGGACTCGCAGCCGAACATCAACGGCGAGCGTCTGGAGACCTTCTGGCCCGACGAGTCCCTCGAGGCCGGCACCGGCAGCGTATGTGCCGAGCTCGAGACCGAGGACGAGACGACCGTGCGGCTCGGCATCGATCCGGGCGAGACGGCCTGGCCGACTTCGGAGCCTCCTGCCGCCGGCGACTTCACCTCGGCCCGGGTCGATCCCGGCAAGGGAGCCTTCGTCTACGCCGCCAACGGGGAGGAGCTCGACAAGAAGAGCGCGACGCCATATCTGATCGATGCCCGCGGCACCGCCAACACGCTGGACGGGCCGGTCACGGTCGAGCGGCTCGGCCTGAAGACCGACTCGGGCCCGATCGTGCCCGGCACCTGGCTGCGCCTGCTCCCCGGCGGAGCTGCGCTCTCGACCGAGTTGGCGCTGTGCCCGCCCAACTCCGACGAGGTCCAGGAGAGCAAGTGCGTGGCGACCGAGTGAAGCTGGTGCGTAGCTGCATCGCGCTCGCTGCCGTCGTCGGTGGGTTGTCGCTGCTGGGCAGTCCGGGACCTGCGTACGCAGCGGAGGAGAGGGCCGACTGCTCGGCCTATGCGACCAACACCGGCGGTTCCCCGCAGAAGGCGGACACCAAGACAGCGCCGGTTCCCGACGGTGTCGCTCCGTTCGCGATCATGCGGATCCCTGAGGCTCAGCAGGTGAGCAAGCAGGGCCAGGGGATCCGTGTCGCGGTGGTCGACTCCGGTTACAGCCGCAGCGCGAAGGCCTACTACGGCACCGTCGCGGCCGGCCTGATCTCCCAGATCGCGCCCAAGGCGAAGCTCAGCGACCACCCAGTCCTCAAGGTCGGTCAGGAGAAGTCCACGGTCGACGCCAAGCAGATGACCGCCGAGCTCAACTCGCTGGCCAAGGGCAACGCGAAGGGGCTGATCGTCGACATCGGTCTACCCGCGACGCAGGCTGCTCCCGGCCTCGACGCGGCCGTCGACACGCTCACCAAGAAGGGCGCCATCGTGGTGATGGCCGCGGACTGGTCCGGTGTCACCACCGACACCGATCCCCTGGACATCGCGCCCAAGGTCTTCCCGAACGCCGACGATCCGGTCGTGACGGTCAGCGCCTCCGGCACCTGGGCCTCCGACCCGAATTTCACGGTGCTGCCCAACTCCAACACCGACGTCGTCGCTCCGACGTACGGTGCCGCCTCGACGACGCTTTTCGGTCAGCCGTGCTGGGTCGACTCGATCACGACGTCGTTCGCGTCGGCAGAGGTCGCGGGCGTACTCGCCCTCATCTGGTCCACCAACAGCGGCTGGAGCGCTCAGCAGGTCATCGACCGCCTCTACAGCACCACGTCGGGCCGTGAGGGCCAGGGCGGCCGCTACTGGGGTGCCGGTGTGGTGAACGCCTACGCCGCGCTCACCCGCCCGGCCGTCAAGGAGGCCGCCGCTCCGCCGGAGATCGAGCAGGCCCCGATGGCGCGCGAGAAGGCGGATCCCCTTGCCGCGGTTCGTGAGAACGCGATCTGGTGGGGGATCGCCGGCGGCGGTGCGCTCGGTCTCGGGCTGGTCCTGCGGCCGCTGTTCTCGCGGCGCAAGAGCTCGCTGTAGCGCCTCAGACCGAGCGGTCGAAGGCCTCGCGTGCTGCTTCGACTTCGGGCAGTGTCGTGGTCGTCCAGTGGTAGAGCCGGTCGATGAGGTCCTGCAGGGTGCTGCCCAGCGGGGTGATGCGGTATTCCACCGCGACCGGGCGAGTGCTCAGCACGACGCGCTCGACCATGCCGTTGCGTTCCAGGCGGCGGAGCGCAGTGGTGAGTGACTTCTGGGTCACTGCCGGTATCGCCTGACGCAGCTCGTTGAAGCGGCGTGGCCGCTCGCACAGCGTGTCGAGCACCTGGAGCGACCACTTGTCGAGGAGCTGGTCGAGGAGCTCGCGATGCTCCTGGGTCAGGCGCAGCGGGCTCGGGCTGGTATCCGACATGACACCTAGTCTCGTTGAAGTGTCCTCTGGATACCAAGTACACATGAGAAACCTTAACCCTCGAAAGGATCTCATCGTGTCCGTTGATCTGCTCACCCCCGAAGGCATGTTCCAGCCCGTGCCCTATCACCACGTCTCCGTCGCCACCGGCACCCGCCATGTCCATGTCGCCGGACAGATCGCCCGGGACGAGCTCGGACGTGGTGTCGCCCCGGGTGACCTCGCCGGCCAGCTCGCCCATGCCCTGCGCAACACCGCCCGCGGCCTGGCCGGCGCCGGCGCGACCTTCGCCGACGTCGTACGCCTCCGGTTCTTCGTCACCGGCTGGACCCCGGACAAGTACGACGCCTTCGTCGCCGGGCTCGAGAGCGTCATCGACGAGCTCGGCATCCCGCAACCGCTGCCGCCGCTGTCCGCTATCGGCGTGGACTACCTGTTCGAGCCCGACGTGCTCGTCGAGGTCGAGGCGTACGCCGTGCTGGACTGAGGCGCCTCAGGTGGACGGGGCCATGGCGAGGTGGCGCCAGGTGCGGTGCCGCCACGCCTGGTACTCGGCGGGCGCCCAGCGCAGGGTGCGGGTCATGTGGACGTAGGTCTCGGCGTTGGCGAGCAGGGCGCTGGTCGCGATCACCCACTCGAGGTCGGCATCGGGGCTCATCAGCCCGTCGCGGTGCAGCTTCTCCCAGAACGCACGCACCTGCTCGAGCGTCGACTCGCGGGCCGCCTGGGCTGCCGCCGCGATCAACGGCTCGTCCGCCTCGGCCTGCATGGCCACGGCGAGGACGGGCGCGATGCGATCCATCATCAGCGCGGTGCCTTCCGCGTCCGCAGCCAGTCGCTCCTCGAGCGTCGGGGCGTTCATCACCGTGTCGATCCAGTCTCGATCGGCCAAGGCGATCGGCAGGGCGTCGCCGACGAGGGCCACGTCGACCACTCGCTTGAGCAGGTGTGCCTTGGTGGCGAAGCGGACGTAGATGGTTCGGTCGGAGACTCCCGCGGCTTTGGCGACGTCTGTCAGCGCGGTGCCCCGATAGCCGCGCTGCGCGAAGAGTTCGTGGGCCGCGGCGACGATCGCCTGCTCGGTTCGCTCGGCACGAGATCCCCTAGCGGGGGGATTGACTTCTGAGGGCACGAGTTGCAGTCTAACTGTAATTAGAAAATTGCAGTCACACTGCAAGTCAGGAGTGGACATGAGCGACCACGAAGCACCGGCTCTCGCCGGCGTCCACCACCTCAAGCTGCCGGTCGCCGACCTTCGGCGATCCCAGCGGTGGTACGAATCAAGGCTCGGGTACAAGCTCGTCGTGGAGTTCCAGACGGACGGCGAGCTCGACGGCATCTGCCTGGTGCACCCCAACGGTGGCCCGAACCTGGGCCTGCGGCTCGATCCCGAACGTGCCCGTGCGGCCGCCGGTTTCGACTACTTCTCGATCGGAGTGAGCGACGAGAGCACCCTCCGGGCGCTCGCGGACAGGTTGACCGAGCTCGGCGAGCGGCACGCCGGCGTGCAGCCTGCGACCCTCGGTTGGATCCTGCCGCTGCTGCACGATCCCGACGGTCACGAGGTGCGGTTCTACACCCTGCAGCACCACACCGAGCCGGACCCGGAGGACGTTCTCGTCGTGGACAACCCCGTCGTGGCGGCCCGACGCAACGCCGTGGCCCGGGCCGAGCACACGGTGGGCTGAGATGAACGTCAAGAAGATCGCCCGCGGCGACCAGCCTGTACGCCGCGTTGACGACGAGCCTGGGCTGCAGTGGGCAGCATCGGCTGGCCGGGCGTACATCGGCGCGGTCGCGGCGCTGGCGGGGTATGTCGTGGTTGCCGTCACCATCGGAGCCGGCTTCGAGCGGGATCTCGTGGCCGCAGCCGAACGCGAAGGCGTGGCGGTCAATGCGCTGGCGAGCTCCACGCAGGCCGAGATCACCCATGACCATCCGGTCTACGCACTGATCACGGGGCTGCTCCTCTTCGTGTCCCCGGTGTTCCTGGCTCTGGCCGCCGGCCGGATCCGCACCGGGGCGCCCGGCCGGCTCGCCCAGCTCGCGTGGTGGTCGGCACTGGCCACGCTGGTCGTGTGGTGGACGTACGTGGCTCTGGGGTTGGGCCTGTTCGCCGACCCGGAGAATCTGCCGCCGCTCGTGAGGGACTTCGATGCGCTGACGGTCCCGCTCGTATCTGCCTTGTCGCTGCTCGCGCTCGGGTCGATGGTGTTCGCCGCGGAGGCGCTACGCGGGCACGGCGTCGTTCGCCGAGCGGCGCGTGCGACCACGGTCGTCAGCCTCCTGCTCGGCGTGGTCAGCCTGGTGGGCCTGGTCGCCACCGGATTCGAGGACCCGGTGGCCCCGATCGTGATCGTGCCCGGAGGGCTGATCCTCGGGATCGCGCTGCTTCGCGCGCAGCGGCCGGCGCGCACTGGATAAATGAACGGCGCCTGACCTGCTCGAAAGCAGGTCAGGCGCCGGTTTGTGCTGGCGGATCTGGGGGGATTCGAACCCCCGAGGGCGTTAACCCAACACGGATTCCAGCCGTGCGCCATAGGCCACTAGGCGACAGATCCGTGAGGGATCCTACGCGGCTCCGGGATCATGGAGGAAATCGGCGGAGGTCCAGCGGGTGCGCTTTGGGATCGGCCAGCGGACTCGTCTAGACTCTTCCGCAACCCCCCATGTGGCGACATCTTGTCGAACCTCCCCAGGGCCGGAAGGCAGCAAGGATAAGCGAGCTCTGTTGGGTACGTGGGGGGCCTTTTCTATTTCTTGACCCGGTCCGGCCGCGAGGATGAGCGAGGCTCTACCGGACGTACGTGGGGGGCCTTTTCTATTTCTTGACCCGGTCCGGCCGCGAGGATGAGCGAGGCTCTACCGGACGTACGTGGGGGGCCTTTTCTATTTCCTGACAGCCAGCCCCGCGCGGTCGCAAAGTGTCGGTGCGGGCGGATAGGGTCTATCGGGTGGACGCACCGCTAGCTCTCTACCGCCGCTACCGGCCGGAGACGTTTGCCGAGGTCATCGGTCAAGATCACGTCACCGGCCCCCTGCGCAATGCGCTGGCGGGCAACCGGGTCAATCATGCGTACCTCTTCTCCGGGCCACGTGGCTGCGGCAAGACGACCTCTGCGCGGATCCTGGCGCGGGCGCTGAACTGCGAGAAGGCGCCGATCGCTGATCCGTGCGGGGAGTGCGAGTCGTGCCGGGACCTGGCGCGCGGCGGGCCCGGCAGCATCGACGTGATCGAGATCGACGCGGCGTCGCACGGCGGTGTGGACGATGCCCGTGACCTGCGGGAGAAGGCGTTCTTCGCTCCGGTGAAGAGCCGCTACAAGGTCTACATCATCGACGAGGCCCACATGGTCTCGACGCAGGGCTTCAACGCGCTGCTCAAGCTCGTCGAGGAGCCGCCGGAGCATCTGCGGTTCATCTTCGCGACGACCGAGCCGGAGAAGGTCATTCCGACGATCCGGTCGCGCACCCATCACTATCCGTTCCGCCTCTTCCCGCCCAAGCTGGTCTCCGACTACATCTCGACGCTGTGCGAGAAAGAGGGGATCAATGTCGAGCCGGCCGCGCTGCCGCTGGTCGCGCGCGCGGGCGCCGGGTCGATGCGCGACAGCCTCTCGGTCATGGACCAGCTGCTCGGTGGTGCGGGGCCTGAGGGCGTGACGTACGAGTTGGCCGCCGGGCTGCTCGGCTACACCCCGGACGCGCTGCTGGACGAGGTCGTCGATGCCTTCGCCGCCCATGACGGCGCCGCGGTCTTCGGTGTCATCGACAAGATCATCGAGACCGGCCAGGACCCACGGCGGTTCACCGAGGACCTGCTGCGGCGGCTGCGTGACCTGGTCATCGTCAAGGCGGTCCCGGACGCGCCCGCGACCGGGCTCATCGACGTCTCCGAGGACGGCGGGGAGCGGCTGGTCGCCCAGGCCGGACGCTTCGGACCACACGATCTTTCGCGCGCCGCCGATGCGGTCGCCACCGGTCTGACCGAGATGCGCGGCGCCACCGCCCCCCGGCTTCTGCTCGAGCTGATCTGTGCCCGGGTGCTGCTGCCCGCTGCCGACGGTGCCGATGGTCTCGCGGCTCGGCTGGACCGTCTGGAGAGGCGGATCGAGATCAGCGGTACGCCGACGGTGTCCGCTGCTCCGGCGGCGGCCGCCCCCGCTCAGGACCGGCCGGTGCTCAAGCCGTCGGTCGGTGCGCCGGGGCACGAGACCGTCGCTCCGGCGGCGCCGCAGCCCGAGCCCGTCCAGGCGTACGCCCCGACCCCCGAGCCGGCCCGCGAGCCCGCTCCGGCTGCGGAGATGCCTCCCCAGCAGGCGCCGGCCGCTCCCGAGCCGCCGAGCCAGCCTCAGCCGCAACCACAGACACAGCCTCAGCCTCAGGCGCAGTCGCCGGGTGCGATGGGCAACGTGGACGTCCGCCGCCTGTGGGACGACGTGATCGCCCAGACCAAGGGCCTGCGCCGGGCGACCTGGTCGCTGGTGGGACAGAACGCTCAGGTGGTCGACTTCCGCGACGGCGTGCTCACCCTCGGGTTCGCCTCGCCGGGTCTCCGTGACCGGTTCGCGACCGGCGGACACGAGCCGATCCTCGGGCAGGCGCTGGTCAACGTGATCGGCATCCAGCCGAAGATCGAGGCGATCGTCGCGGGCGGCGGCCAAGGGGCCCCGCAGCGGCAGGCCGCGCCTCCGCCGCAGCCGAGCCAGCCCCAGGAGCCCACCCAGCCGCAACAGCCGCCGGAGGCATCCTGGAACGAGCAGGCGCCACCGCCCGACTGGGCCGCCGAGCCGCCGCCCCCCGACCAGCCGACGGCCCCGCCGGAGCCGTCGGCGACGCAGCCGGCCGACCCGGGAGCGATCGCGCTTGCTCGGGAGGCCATCCGGCCGACGCGTGCGGCCGACTACGAGCCCCCGGTCGACGACACGGTCGCCCGCCTGGCGGAGGCGGATGCCGCGGTGAACCCCGACGACCAGGCCTACGACGGGCCTGCCGCGATGGGCGCCGAGGCGCTGCTCGCTCAGGAGTTGGGTGCAACGATGATCGAAGAGATTCCTCACAACTAGGACGGCACAGATGACGAACCCACTCGAAGGCCTCGGCGGCGAGGGCGGCTTCGACCTCAACGCGATCATGCAGCAGGCCCAGGCGCTGCAGAGCCAGATCGTCGACGCCCAGGAGAAGCTCGCCGAGACGATCGTCGACGGCACCGTCGCCGGCGGTGCGGTGACCGTCAAGCTCACCGGCACCGGCGAGCTGGTCGGCGTGGAGATCAAGCAGGGCGAGTTCGACGGCAGCAACCCCGACGACCTCGAGGACCTCGGCGCCGTGATCGTCGCCGCCTACCGCGAAGCCAAGGGCAAGGCCGACGAGCTCGCCGGTGACGCGATGGGCCCGCTCGCGGGCGGCCTCGGTGGTGCCCCCGGCGGCGGCGAGCCGCCGTTCAAGCTCGGCTTCTGAAACAGACACAGTCGAAACCAGCACAGCTAGAGACAGGCGATAACCAAGTTGTACGAGGGTGTGGTCCAAGACCTCATCGACGAGCTGGGACGGCTTCCGGGCGTAGGTCCGAAGAGCGCTCAGCGGATCGCGTTCCATCTGCTCCAGGCTGATCCCGCCGACGTACATCGGCTGGCCTCGATCCTCAACGAGGTCAAGGCCAAGGTGAAGTTCTGCTCGGTCTGCTTCAACGTCTCCGAGGAGGAGACCTGCCGGATCTGTCGCGACCCGCGTCGCGAGCAGTCGGTGCTGTGCGTGGTCGAGGAGTACAAGGACGTCGTCGCGATCGAGCGCACCCGCGAGTTCCGCGGCCGCTATCACGTGCTCGGCGGCGCGATCAGCCCGATCGACGGGATCGGTCCCGACCAGCTGCGCATCCGTGAGCTCGTCCAGCGGCTCAACGACCCAGGGATCACTGAGGTGATCCTCGCCACGGACCCCAACCTCGAGGGCGAGGCGACGGCGACCTATCTGACCCGTCAGCTGAGCCCGCTCGGGCTGAAGGTCACCCGTCTGGCCAGCGGTCTCCCGGTCGGTGGCGATCTGGAGTACGCCGACGAGGTCACCCTCGGCCGAGCCTTCGCCGGACGCCGTGCGGCTGAGTAGTCGTTACCTGTGCGATCCCTAAGAGCCGACTCTTTACCCTCGTCAGGCCGCGACTTCGGCGGTAGCCTGACGGTTCAAGGGACTTCGGGAAGGGGGCCGTCATGACGAACGACTTGACCGGTAAGGACTTCGCCACCAGCATCGCCGACTCGGTGGAGAGCTTTCTGCTCTCGGTGCGCGCGATCGCTGCGGACGGCGATGGTGGCAGCGCTGTCCCGATGCTGCTGCTGGAGGTGAGTCAGATTCTGCTGGCGGGCGCGCGACTGGGCGCCCAGCAGGACTTCGAGCCTCGTGAGGAGTTCCAGCCAGACGTGGGCATGGAAGCCGACGTCGACGAGCTCCGGATGGGGCTTGCCGAGATGTTCGGGGACATCGACACCTACAGCTTCGTCTTCGATCCGTACAGCCCGGACGTGGTCGACAGCCAGATCTCCGACGACGTCTCCAGCCTGGTGACCGACCTGGAGTACGGCCTGCGTCATTACCGTCTCGGCGACGTCGACGAGGCGCTGTGGTGGTGGCAGTTCAGCTACGTCAACAACTGGGGCAACCTGGCCGGTGCCGTGCTCAACGCACTGCTCACCGTGGTCGCTCACGACCGCCTCGATTCCGAGCCGTTCACCGGTGAGGACGAGGACCTGGCTGCCGCTGATGAGATGCTGGAGAAGACGGCCGCATCGGCAACGTAGACTCTCCCGCCGTGGGAATCGTCGTTCAGAAGTACGGTGGCAGCTCGGTCGCGGACGCTGCAGGCATCAAGCGCGTCGCTCAGCGAGTGGTCGCGACCAAAGAGCAGGGCCACGATGTTGTCGTGGCCGTCTCTGCCATGGGCGACACCACCGACGAGCTGATCGACCTGGCCAACAAGGTCTCGCCCGACGCGACCGCGCACGCGCGTGAGTTCGACATGCTGCTGACCTCCGGCGAGCGGCAGTCGATGGCGCTGCTCGCGATGGCGATCAACGACGTCGCGAACGAGCGCGGGCTGGCGTACGAGGCTCGGTCCTTCACCGGGTCGCAGGCCGGTCTGATCACCGACGCGCAGCATGGGCGCGCCAAGATCCTCAGCATCACCCCGGAGCGGATCCAGGCAGCGCTCGGCGACGGTGCGATCGCGATCGTGGCCGGCTTCCAGGGCGTCTCCAGGGACACCAAGGACATCACCACGCTGGGCCGTGGCGGCACCGACACCACCGCGGTCGCGCTGGCGGTGGCGCTGGACGCCGACGTGTGCGAGATCTACACCGACGTCGACGGCGTCTTCACCGCCGACCCGCGGATCGTCCCGACCGCCCGCAAGCTGAGCTCGGTCGCCTTCGAGGAGATGCTCGAGCTCGCGGCCTCCGGGGCGAAGGTGCTCCACCTGCGCTCGGTGGAGTTCGCCCGGCGTCACAGCCTCCCGATCCACGTACGCTCGTCCTTCTCCACCCTCAACGGCACCGTCGTCAAGGGCAGCATCGACGCGGTCTCGCCACACGCCGACCATCAGCTCAGCGGGGACGCTGGGATGGAGGCGCCGATCGTCGCCGCCATCGCCCACGACCGCAGCCAGGCCAAGATCACCGTCGTCAACGCACCCGACGAGGTGGGCGCCGCGGCGAAGGTCTTCGAGATCATCGCCGGGGTGGGCATCAACGTCGACATGGTGGTCCAGGACTCGTCGGCGGCCGGCGCCGACCGCACCGACATCACGTTCACACTGCCCCGCGACGACGCCGAGCGCGCCGGGAAGGCGCTGGAGCAGGCGCGCGGCGAGGTCGGCTTCGAGCGGGTGAACACCGAGCCTCGGATGGGCAAGGTCTCCCTGATCGGTGCCGGGCTGCGCACCCAGCCGAAGAAGATCGCCGACTTCTTCTCCGCGATCGCGCAGGCCGGCGTCAACATCCAGATGATCTCCACCTCGGAGGTCCGGGTCTCGGTCGTCGTCGGTGACGACGAGGTCGACCGCGCCGTGGAGGCCGCCGCGGAGAGGTTCAGCGACGTGGAGGTCGAGAAGGTCTCCTACGGCGCCGACGCCGATGGCGACACCCCGGAGATCGTCGGCGTAGCCCACGACCGTGGCGAAGCCAAGATCACCGTTGCCGGCGTCACCGACGAGCCCGGCGAGGCCGCCCGCATCTTTGACACCCTTGCCGACAACGGCATCAACATCGACATGATCGTCCAGAACGTGTCGGCGGAGAAGACCCGGCGTACGGACATCTCGTTCACGCTGCCGCGCACCGACGTCAAGCGGGCCCGCGCGGCACTCGGCGACATCCAGGCCGAGGTCGGTTTCGCCGACCCGGTCGCCGACGAGCAGATCGGCAAGCTCTCGATCGTCGGTGCCGGGATGCGTACGCATCCGGGGATCACGGCGAAGTTCTTCGCCGCGCTCGCCGCAGAGGGAGTGCTGATCCGGATGGTTTCGACCTCGGAGATCCGCGTCTCGGTGCTCGTCAGCGCCGACGACCTCGACCGCGCCGTGCGCGCCACACACAAAGCATTCGGCCTCGACAGCGACGTAGAGGCCATCGTCTACGGAGGGACCGGCCGATGAGCATCAACCTGGGAATCGTGGGAGCGACCGGACAGGTGGGCGTCGCAGTACGCCAGATCCTGCTCGAGCGCGGCTTCCCGCTCGGCGAGGTCCGTTTCTTCGCCTCGGCGCGCTCAGCGGGCAAGACCATCGAGTTCGGTGACCGCTCGGTCGTCGTCGAGGACGCCGCCACCGCTGACCCCTCGGGCCTCGACATCGCGATCTTCTCCGCCGGTGGCGCCACCTCGAAGGCACTGGCGCCGAAGTTCGCCGACGCCGGCGTGATCGTCATCGACAACTCCTCGGCCTGGCGCAAGGACCCGTCGATCCCGCTGGTCGTCTCCGAGGTCAACCCCTCGGCGATGGACGGAGTCATCGAGGCCCGCCAGGGCATCATCGCCAACCCCAACTGCACCACGATGGCCGCGATGCCGGTCCTCAAGGCGCTCCACGACGAAGCCGGTCTCGAGCGGCTCGTCGTATCGACCTACCAGGCCGTCTCGGGCTCCGGCGTCGCCGGCGTCGAGGAGCTGGTCAGCGAGGTCGCGGCTGCCGGCGACAAGGCCCGCGAGCTCGCCTACGACGGCTCCGCCATCACCTTCCCGGAGCCGGACAAGTACGTCGAGACGATCGCCTACAACGTCCTTCCCTACGCCGGTTCGCTGGTCGAGGACGGCCTCAACGAGACCGATGAGGAGCAGAAGCTCCGCAACGAGTCCCGCAAGATCCTGTCCCTGCCCGACCTGCGGGTCTCCGGTATCTGCGTCCGCGTCCCGGTCGTCACCGGCCACTCGCTCGCGGTCAACGCCGAGTTCTCCTCGTCGCTGACCCCCGAGCGCGCCACCGAGATCCTCTCGAACGCCCCGGGCGTCGAGCTCCGCGACGTACCGACGCCTCTGTACGCCGCCGGCAAGGACCCCTCCTACGTCGGCCGCATCCGCCAGGACGAGGGCGTGCCCGACAACCGCGGCCTCGCCCTGTTCATCTCCAACGACAACCTCCGCAAGGGCGCCGCGCTCAACACCGTCCAACTTGCCGAGCTGGTAGCCGCCGCTCTCTGACGAGACGTCAGGCGCGCTGGCCGAGTTGGCGCGACGGTGCCAACTCGGCCGACCGGAGTGACGCCTCGGCCGGGTCTGTCAGTCGATGTAGTTGGTGGTGACCCAGTAGGCGAGAGCGTACGCGGCGGCGGCGAGGATCACGACGACGATCACTCCCCAGGCGTGGGCGAAGACGTCGGTGAGGAAGAGCATCGAGAGTACGGCGACGAGTGCTGAGCCGAGGAAGCTGATCGTGAAGGGGGAGCGGGCGCCGGCCAGGCGGAGGAGGTAGCCGCCGACGATGATCGCGAGGGCGAAGACGGCGATGAGGATGATCGCTCCCTTGTCGCCGAGCGACGAGGTGCCTCGCGTCCACTGGCTCAGGGTGCCGCTGAACCAGACGGCCAGGGCCATGAACGCGCCGACGATGGCGCCGATCATGACAGCCGCGGACAGGCCCGACGGGGTGCCGAGGTTGATCCGCCGCTGGCTCGGGTCCTTGGGCGTCTTGGGTGCCTTGGGCGCTCTCGGTTCCTTTGCCGGCTTGGACGGCTTCTGTGCCTTCTGCTTCTTCGCAGGCGGCTCGGGCGCTACGACGGGTGGTGGCGTCTTCTCCAGCACCTGGGTTTTCTCCGCGGAGGCCGTTTCGACCGCAGCAGTCTTGACCGATGCCTTCTCGACCGGTGCAGTCTCGACCGGTGCCTTCTCGACACGAGCCTTCGGGGCCTGCGTCTTCTGGGGTTGAGTCTTCGAGGGCTGGGTCTTCTCGGGCTTGGCGTTCGCCGGCTTCGTGCCCCCACGCTTCTTCTTGAAACCGAACGACGGCGCGGCGAGCTTGTCGGCGGGGTCGTTGCTCATGAGGGGCAGTTTCGCATGTCGCGCGTCACATTTGAACTCAGGCGCGGGTGAGGCGGATGACCGGGATCTCCCGGTCGGTCTTCTCCTCGTAGCTCCCAAAGTTGGCGGCCGACTCGACGATCGCAGCCCACGCGCGGGCGCGTTCCTCGCCGTGCAGCTGCTCGGCGACCACCGGGATGGTCTCGCCGCCGAGCTCGATGGTGACCCGGTCGGGGTTGGCGGCGAGGTTGTAGTACCACGCCGGGTTCTTCGGCCCGCCGGCTGCCGAGGCGGCGATCAGCCAGGTGTCGTCGTCGCCCGGGAACCAGGCGAGCGGCGTCGAGCGAGGCTCGCCGCTCTTCTTGCCGATCGTGGTGAGCACGAGCAGCCGCATCCCGGCCGTGGTGCCGTTGCTCTTGCGGGCCCGGCTCATCATCAGCTTGTTGCCCAGCTTCAGGAGGAGGTTGGCCGAGGGCTGCTTGGCGCCACGGGTGCCGTTGCGAGTGTCGAAGCTCATGGCGTCGACATTACTCGGCCAGAAAGAGGTTCAGGCTCGGAGATCTTGCGATCTCCGAGCCTGAACTCGATGTCGGGTTGACAGGATTTGAACCTGCGGCCCCCTCGTCCCGAACGAGGTGCGCTACCAAGCTGCGCTACAACCCGAATGCTGCACCGAACAAACGGTCCAACGAGGAATGAGCATAGCCCAGAGACTCCTCCGATCCGTAATCGGCCCCTACCGACGAGACGCCCCGCGCGGGGTGAGCGTCAGGAGCGTCGCCTCGGGGCGGCAGGCGATGCGGATCCGGGTGTAGGGCGAGGTGCCGAGGCCGGCCGAGACGTGCAGCCACGCCTGCCGTCCGCCGTGGGTGTGAGTGTGCAGGCCGCGTACCCGAGCGGGGTCGAGATCGCAGTTGGTGGCCAGCGCTCGTCCGCCGGGCAGACAGATCTGACCGCCGTGGGTGTGGCCGGCCAGGATCGCGTCGTAACCGTCGGCGGTGAACTGGTCCAGGACCCGTAGATACGGAGCATGCGCGACCCCGAGGCGTACGTCCGCGGACGGGTCCGCGGGGCCGGCGACCGAGGAGAGGTCGTCGAGGCGGAGGTGGGGGTCGTCGACGCCCGCGAAGGCGAACTCGATGCCCTTGACGGTCAGCGACGAGCGCGTGTTGGTGAGGTCCAGCCAGCCGGACTTGGTGAACGACGCGGACAGGTCACGCCAGGGGAGCTCGGGCACGTTCGTCTGCCGTTTACCGTTGTCCGGCAGCAGGTAGCCGATCGGGTTGCGCATCCGCGGTTCGTAGTAGTCGTTGGAGCCGTGCACGAAGACGCCCGGTACGTCGAGCAGCGTGCCGAGGGCATTGACGATCGACGGCACCGCCCGCTGGTGGGCCAGGTTGTCACCGGTGTCGACGACCAGGTCCGGCTTCAGCGACGCCAGCGACGCGATCCAGTCGAGCTTCTTGTGCTGCGACGGGACCACGTGCATGTCGGAGAGATGCAGCACCCGCAGCGGGTCCGCGCCCTCGGGGAGCACCGGCAGTCCGACGTGGCGCAGCGTGTACTGACGGGCCTCCCACAAGGCGTACGCCGTCATGGCCGCGCCGGTGGCGAGCCCGGTGCCGAGGGTTGCGCCGATTACTGAGGCGAGCCGCATGGCTCAACCCTGCCACAATGGTTCCATGAGCACTCTGAAGGACCAGCTGAGGACCGACCTGACCTCCGCGATGAAGGCCCGTGACAAGGAGCGCGCCGGGACGCTGCGCATGGTCATGGCCTCGATCACCGAGGCCGAGGTCGCCGGCAAGGAGGCCAAGGAGCTCACCGACGACGAGATCATCACGATCCTCACCCGCGAGGCCAAGAAGCGCCGCGAGGCGGCCACTGCCTTCGCCGACGGCGGTCGCGCCGAGCAGGCCGAGAAGGAGACCGCGGAGGCCGCGGTGATCACCGAGTACCTGCCCGCTCAGCTGAGCGCCGAGGAGATCTCCGACCTGGTCAGCAAGGCCATCGCCCAGACCGGTGCGGCCGACGAGGGGATGCGCGCCATGGGCAAGGTGATGGGCATCCTGACCCCGCAGACCAAGGGCCGTGCCGATGGCGGCGCCGTGGCCGCGGAGGTGCGTAAGCAGCTCGCCTGACGACTGCCCGAGAACGACTGTGGCCCCACCGGATCGGTGGGGCCACGTGTCGTTGCTGGGTTGGGCGTCAGCCGGTCGGCCACTCCCAGCCGAAGTCGGGCTCGTCCTCGACCGTGGCGGGTCTCTCTTCATCGCCGCGGCCGGGCTTCTTCTCGGGCTGCTTCTTCTTGGGCTTGGGATCTGGCTTCGGCTCCGGGCCGAGCGAGGTGTAGATCGTGACCGGCGACCCCTCGGCTGCTTCGCCGGAGGGAGTGGTGAAGGCGACCAGGCCGGGGTCGTACTCCGAGTACGCCTCCGGGCCGACCTGGACCTGGAAGCCAGCGGCCCGCAGGACCTTCGTCGCCTTCTCGACCGTCATGCCGCCGGTCCAAGGGACGTCGACGGTGTTCCCCGCGATCACCTTGGGATCGACCTCGTGGAAGTCCTGCCACTTGAGGTATTTGTCGATCACCTTCATCGCATCGCCCCACATCGGGGCAGCCTGCCCTGAACCGGAAGCCTCGCCGATGTAGGAGCCTCCGACGAGCTGCCCGTTGAGGGTCTTCCAGGTGCCGTCGTAGTTGGCACCGGCGATCATCGCCGCGGTGGCGAGCTTCGGGGTGTACCCCATGAACCAGACGGCCATGTTCCCGTTGATCGTTCCGGTCTTCCCCGCGGCGGGGACCGAGAGAGCCTGGTTGCTCGCGAACCCGCCGTCGATGACGCCCCGCAGGATGTCGTTGACCGCATCGGCGGTGCCCTCGGCCATCACCTGCTTGCAGTTGGGCTCGTACTTCTTGATCACCTTGTCGTTGGCGTCAAGGATCTCGTTGACGGGCACGGAGTCGCAATGCTTGCCGCGAGCGCCGAAGGTTGCGTACGCCTCCGCCATCTCCAGGGGGCTCACGCTGGTCACGCCGAGCGTGAACGAAGGCACTCGTTCGCCAGGGGTGCAGTTGGTCTGGGCGGACTTGCACGCCGCTCCGGTCTCCTTGTCGCGACCGAACGGGGCGTCGAGCTGGATGCCCATCTTCTGGGCCATCTTGTAGGGCGCGCAGAAGCCGGTGATCTGGCTGAGCTGGGCGTAGAAGGTGTTCACGGACTCCCGCGTCCCGGTGTAGGCGTCCTTCATCCCGGAGGTCGTGGAGTTGCTGACCGGCCAAGGGCCGGTGAACTTGCCGTCGCCGGGGCACGGTGCGAACGACGACTGGTCGAGTGTCAGTTTCTCGGGCGAGTTGATCTGCTGCTTGAGCGGGAAACCCTGCTCGATCGCCGCCGTGAGCACGAACGGCTTGAACGTCGATCCGGCTTGGAACCCGGCGGAGTCGCCGTACTGCGTCGGCACCATGTAGTTCAGGTACGACTGGCCCTTCTTGCGCTTGTCACCCATCGGACGCGACTGGGCGAGCCCGCGCACCCGGCCAGTGCCGGGCTCAACCATCGCCAGCGCGCCGATCGCGTCGTCGGTCGCGTACACATGGTCCTCGACGGACTCCTGAGCAGCGTCCTGGAAGCGCTGGTCCAAGGTGGTCTTGATGGTCAGACCGCTGGACCTGATGAGTGCCAGCCGGTCGGCCTCCGTCTCGCCGAAAGAGGGGTCCTTGAGGAGCCAGTTGAGGACGTAGTCACAGAAGAACTCCGCGGACGAGCCGAGGCAGCCGTTGCGCTGCTTCTGGACGTTCAGGCCGAGGCTGGCGTCCTTCAACGTCTCCGCCTCGGGGCGGGAGACGACCTTGAGCGCGGCCATCCGGTCGACGACGACGTTGCGGCGGGCGATGGTGGCGTCGGGGTAGTTGGTCGGGTCGTAGCCGGTGGGGTTCTTCACCATCCCGGCCAGCATCGCCGACTGCTGCCAGTTGAGCTCGGAGGCGTTGACGTTGAAGTAGTGCTTGGCGGCCGCCTGGACGCCGTACGCGCCGTCGCCGAAGTAGGCCGCGTTGAGGTAGCGCTCGAGGATCCAGTCCTTGGAGTGCTTCTCCTCCAGAGCGATCGCGTAGCGCAGCTCGCGGATCTTGCGGGCGGTCGACTTCTCGATGGCCGCCTTGCGCTCGGCCTCGGTCTTCGCGGAGTAGACCAGCGTCGTCTTCACCAGCTGCTGGGTGATCGAGGAACCACCCTGCACCGAGTCGCTCGCCTGGTTGGTGATCAGCGCGCGCAACGTGCCCTTGAGGTCCATCGCGCCGTGCTGGTAGAAGCGGTAGTCCTCGATCGCCAGGAGCGCCTTCGACATGTTGGGCGAGATCTGGTCGAGAGGGCGGTAGACGCGGTTCTGGTCGTAGAGCGTCGTGATCAGGTTGCCCTTGCGGTCGACGATCTTGGTTGTCTGGGACATGTCGTCGACCTCGAAGGCCTGCGGCAGCGAGTCCATCTTCTCGGCGGTCTCCTTGGCCGCGATCCCAGCCACACCGGCGAAGGGAATGGCGAGACCCGCGGCGACGACTCCGAGGACGGCTGCCACGCCGCACATGACGGCGAGATGCTTGAGCACGGTCTGCGGGCGCAGCGACGGCGAGGACATGCTGGTCATCGTAGGTGATTGCGGCTAATAGCACATGATTCGCAATCGGAGCCGGACAGGGAGCCAGAAACGGGTCCTAGGACCCCATCTAGTCATTTCGAACTACGTACTTTGGGCCAGAAGGGTGTGTCACTCGACCGGGTCGAGTCCTTAACCTTTAGTCCGCACGGGCGCCACGTCATCAATATGGGGAGGGCGAAGCGCTCCGATGAAGGGATGGCACACCATGTGGGTTGATGAATGGTCGCTACAGGCCGCTTGTCGTGAGAACGAGCCCGACGAGCTCTTCGTACGTGGAGCCGAGCAGAACAAGGCCAAGATGGTCTGCTCCGGCTGCGTAGTCCGCACCGAATGCCTGGCCGAGGCGCTCGACAACCAGATCGAGTGGGGTGTCTGGGGCGGCATGACCGAGCGCGAGCGTCGGGCGCTGCTCCGCCGCAGCCCGAACGCCTCCTGGCGCGCTGTCCTCGAGGCCGCGCGCACCCGTGCCTCTGTGGAGTGACCCCTCGTCCCCTACTCGAGTGGGTCGCTGAAGATCTTGGTCTGAGCCAGGACGTACGTTTCGTGCGTCCTGGCTCGACTCATTCCCGGGCCAGCAGCCGGCCGATCTCGCGGAGCCCGTCGAGATCGTGTACGTCACCGGGCAGCGCCGGCACGACGGCGGTCGGCACCTGGGGATGGGCGACGGCGAAGCGCTCGCGCAGCTGGCTCTGGCGCTCGACCAGGAGCGCGCGGTCGGTGTGGAGCCTCAGCAGCCCGGCGGTGAGCGGCGCGTCGGGGAGACGCTCCGAGGCGGCCCCGGCCGCGGCTGCGGTGAGCGATGCGTCGTCAGGCAGGGTGGCCCGGTTGACGACCAGGCCCTGGAGCGGCATCCGGTCGCCGGAGAGGCGCTCGACGAAGTAGGCGGCCTCCCGGAGCGCGTCGGGCTCGGGGGCCGCGATGACGAGGAAGGCGGTCTCGTCGGCCTGGAGCAGTGCGTACGTCTCCTGGGCTCGTTGCCGGAACCCGCCGAAGACGGTGTCGAGCGCGGTCACGAAGGTCTGCAGGTCGGTGAGCATCTGCCCGCCGAGGACCTTCTTGAGCGCGTTGGTGACGATGTTGATCCCGGCCGACATCAGCCTGACCGGACCTTTGGCCGGGGCCAGCATCAGACGCAGGAAGCGCCCGTCGAGGAAGCTGGAGAGGCGCTCAGGTGCGTCGAGGAAGTCGAGGGCGCTGCGGCTCGGGGGCGTGTCGACGACGATCAGGTCGTAGTCGCCGTTGCCGCCGTTGTGGGCGAAGGCGTCGCGGTAGATCTGGCCGAGCTTCTCCATCGCCATGTATTCCTGCGTGCCCGCGAAGCTCGAGCTCAGCGCGATGTAGAACTGGTTGTTGAGGATCTGCTGCGCCTTCTCGGGGCTGGCTTGCGACTCGACCACCTCGTCGAAGGTGCGCTTCATGTCGAGCATCATCGCGTCCAGCCGGCCAGGGCCGATCCCGGGAACAGGGCGAGGCGTGTTGTCGAGCCGCTCGATGCCCATCGACTGGGCGAGGCGTCGCGCCGGATCGATCGTCAGCACCACCACCTTGCGTCCGCGCTCGGCTGCTCTGAGTGCGAGCGCCGCCGACGTCGTCGTCTTCCCCACGCCGCCGCTGCCGCAGCAGACGATGATGTGGGTGTCGCGGTCGTCGAGCAGCCGGTCGACCTCGAGGGCCTGGGTGTGGTCGGCATGGGCGGCCAGCGGGCCGACGCGTGGGTGCGCGCTCATCGGGCTGTCCCTCTCGTCACTTCCGTCACGCCGCTCAGGCACTTCCTGCACTTCTCAGGTGTTGCAATGCCCGAGAAGTGCAGGGATACCCGGTTAACCGGGTATTCCATCCTCATGCCAGCCCCTGATCCTTGAGCTCGGCCGCGAGCTCGTACAGCCCACCCATGTCGATCCCGCCGGCGATCCGGTTGAGCTCGTAGGTCGGGACCCCGAGGCCGGCGACGAGGTCACGCTGGGCGTCCTCGAGGGCTCGGCGCTCGGCGTACTCCTTGGCCTCGACGGCGAGGGCGGAGATCAGGGCGGGTTCGGGTTCGACGCCGGCGCGCTTGAGGTCCTCGGCGATCAGCTCGTCGTCCAGGGTGCCGGCGAGCGCGGGGTCGAGGGCGGTGTCGGGGAGGTCGCGGGGGCGTACCTGGTTGACGATGACGCCACCGACCGGAAGCCCGGCCGCGCGCAGCTCGCTGATGCCGTCGGCGGTCTCCTGGACCGGCATCTCCTCGAGCAGCGTGACCAGATGGACCGCGGTGCGCCGGGAGCGGAACAGGGTCATCATCGTGTCGGCCTGGTGCTTGATCGGGCCGACCTTGGCCAGGCCCGCGACCGACTCGGACACGTTGAGGAAGCTCGTGATCCGGCCGGTCGGGGGAGCGTCTAGCACGACTGCGTCGTAGGTCCGGGCGCCCTTGTTGCGACTGTTGCGCTGGACGGCCTCGAAGAGCTTGCCGGTGAGCAGGACGTCCCTGACCCCGGGCGCGATCGTGGTCGCGAACTCGATCACGCCGAAGCGGTCGAGGGCGCGGCCGGCCGGGCCGAGCTTGTAGTACATCTTGAGGTACTCGAGGAGGGCTTCCTCCGGGGCGATGTGCAGGGCGTAGACGTTGCCCGGCTCGGCGTCGGCACCGGATCGCGCCCGCAGCCGCAGACCGGTTGCGATGCGGGTCTCGGCGTAGGGCAGCGGGTCGACGTCGAACATCCGCGCCACGCCCTGGCGGCCCTCGACCTCGCACAGCAGGACGTTCTGCCCGTGGGAGGCCAGCCCGAGCGCCAGGGCCGCAGCCACTGTCGACTTGCCCGTGCCGCCCTTGCCGGTCACCACATGCAGCTGCACGTGGGGCCAGTCGGAACTCATGGGAACGACTTTAACGGGGTCGCGCCATCAGGGGGTGATGTTGAGGTTCTCGACGATCTTGGTGCCGATGGCAGTGTCGCCGCTGATCTCGACCTTGGCGGGGTCGCCGGAGGCGCGGCCGCCGGTGAGGAGGACGTACGTCTCCCGGTCCGTGGAGAGCGTGACGGTGGGCGCGGTGACCGGGTCGGCCACCGGGACTCCCTTGCCCTCCTTGGTGACGGTGAAGGCGTAGGGCGCGTGGCCCTCGACCTCGACGACGACGGAGGTGCCGGGGGCGCAGGCGGCCTTCTTGGCGAGCACGAACCCGACACCTTCGAGGAGATAGTCGGCGGTGTGGAGGGCGCCGGGGCTGTCGAGGTTGCCCGGGCGGCCGGTGGCGCGGCGGATGTCCTGCTCGTGCAGCCAGAGGTCGAGCGGCCGGTTGCGGAGCAGCTTGCCGGTCGTCCAACCGAGCGCACCGAAGATGCCGGACGCCGGCGCCGCGGGGTCCTCGGGCGGAGACGCGAGCAGCTCGTCGTGACGTACGGCGGTGTAGCGGCGGATCTCGTCGATGATGCTCGACGGCGCGGCGTCGCGTCGGGTGATCACGCCGATCTCGGTGAACTGACCCATCGGCGACTTGATGTGGGTGGACTCGGGTACGGAGGCGTCCTCGCGGGGTGCGCCGGCGGTGAGGCCCTCGAGGTGAGCGACATGGGAGGCGATGGCGCGTACGTCCCAGCCGGGGAGGTCGGTCGGCTGGTCCCAATCGGTCTCGGAGAGCTCCTCCAGGAGAGTGAGGAGGTCCTGGACGGAGGACCACCAGGTGTCGACGTACGTCTTCAGCTGCTCTGCGGAAGTCACGGACCTGACCATAGTGGGCCGGGACCTCAGTTGGAAGGTCAAACCATCTCGCCGGGAGACCCGTCCGCGGGTCCGCGAAGTAGGGTGCCGATATGACCAAGTGGGAGTACCAGGTAGCGCCGATCCTCAACCACGCTGCGGCGCAGATTCTCAACAACTTCGGTGCCGACGGGTGGGAGCTCGTCTCGATCCTCGACAACGGCACCGGCAACTACGTCGGCTTCTTCAAGCGGGCGGTCTCCGAGTGAGCGGGCCCGAGGAGGTCCTCGCCGAGCTCGGGCTGAGCGTGCCGGACGTCGTGCCGCCGGTGGCGGCCTACATCCCGGCGGTGCGCTCGGGCAACCACGTCTTCACCTCGGGCCAGCTCCCGATGAAGGACGGCGCGCTGCTCTCCGTCGGCAAGGTCGGCGGGGACGTGTCGGCCGAGGACGGCTACGCGGCGGCGCAGCAGTGTGCGCTCAACGCCCTGGCCGCGGTCAAGGCCGAGATCGGTGACCTCTCGCAGGTCAAGCGGATCGTGAAGGTGCTGTGCTTCGTCGCCTCCACCCCCGACTTCACCGGTCAGCCGGGCGTCGCCAACGGTGCCTCGGAGCTGCTCGGGAAGGTCTTCGGCGAGGCCGGCCGGCACGCGCGTTCCGCCGTCGGTGTGCCCGTCCTGCCGCTCGACGCTCCCGTCGAGGTGGAGATCGTCGTCGAGATCTGAGCCTCGGTCTGAGGCTCGGATGGGGCTAGGGCGCTGGTGTGAGCGTCGCTACAGTGACGAACGTGCGTATCCCGATCCCTCCAGTCCGGCTTGGTGACGACATCGTGGCGTTGGCCGGGGAGTACGCCCAGGGCGTACGCACCCCGGTCGAGCCGCGCGACGCGGCGACGGTGCTGCTGCTGCGGCCGGGCTCCTACGGCTCCTCCTCCGGCCCCGAGGTCTACCTGCTCCGCCGGCAGCTGACGATGGGTTTCGCTGCCGGGATGGCTGTCTTTCCCGGCGGCGGCGTGGACGTACGCGATGCCGAGCTGCCCGACTCCTGCTGGGCCGGGCCGTCCGCCGGTGAGTGGGCTCGGCGGCTCGGGGTCGACGAGTCCCGCGCGCGAGCGCTGGTCGCCGCGGCGGTGCGGGAGACGTTCGAGGAGTCCGGGGTGCTGCTCGCGGGAGCCTCGGGCGATTCCGTCGTAGATGACGTCTCGGGCGACGACTGGGAGGCCGACCGGGCCGCCCTGGAGTCACGCTCGTTGTCGTTGACCGAGCTGCTGACCCGGCGCGGGCTGGTGCTGCGTACGGACCTGCTGGCGCCATGGGCGGCCTGGACGACGCCCGTCTTCGAGCCGAAGCGCTTCGCGACCTGGTTCTTCGTCGCGCGCCTCCCCGAGGGGCAGGTGACGCGCGACGTGTCCAGCGAGTCGTCCTCGGTGCTCTGGCTGAGCACCGCCGAGGCGGTCGCCCAGGTCGAGGCCGGCGAGCTGGCAATGATGCCGCCGACCTATCTCAACTGTCTCGAGGTCACCTCGTTCGGGTCCGAGGACGAGGTCCTCGCGGTCGCCGCCGAGCGTGTGCTGACGATGTTCACTCCCGCTGTGACCGAGGTCGACGGCGGCCACACCCTGTCGATGATGCCCCTGCACGCCTCCCTCGTCGCCGGAAGGAAGCACTCATGAACGAGTCCTGGTCTGGCGGGGCATTCGGCGAGCGCGGGCAGTGCATCCTCGCGCCCAACCCCGGGATCATGTCTCTCGACGGCACCAACACCTGGGTGCTGCGTGAGCCCGGCGCGCGCCGGTCGGTCGTGATCGATCCGGGGCCTCTCGACGACGGGCATCTCGATGCCGTCGCGGAGGCCGCCGGTGAGGTGGCGACGGTGCTGCTGACCCACCATCACTACGACCACTCCGAGGCGGCACGGGCCTTCGCGGAGCGGGTCGGGGCCGGCGTACGCGCTCTTGATCCTGAATACCGGCTCGGGACCGAGGGGCTCGGCGACGGTGACGTCATCGAGGTCGACGGTCTGGAGATCCGCGTCGTCGGGACTCCGGGGCACACCTCGGACTCGCTGTCCTTCTGGCTGCCCGCCGACGGGGCGGTGCTGACGGGTGACACCGTCCTCGGGCGTGGGACGACCGTGGTCGCCCACCCCGACGGCGAGCTGGGTGCCTATCTGGACTCGCTCGACCGCCTGCACGCCCTCGCCTCCGAGCACGGTGTCGGCAGCGTCTGGCCTGGCCACGGCCCGGTCATCGGAAACGCCCTCGGCGCGCTGGACTACTACATCGCCCACCGCCGCGAACGCCTCGGCCAGGTCGAGGAAGCACTCTCCGGGCTCGGCGCCACCCCTGCCGGTGCGGATCCGCGGGCGATCGTCGAGATCGTGTACGCCGACGTCGACCAGGTCCTCTGGGGTGCCGCCGAGCTCTCGGTGCGAGCCCAATTGGCTTACCTCGCTGAGCGCTGAGGCCTACTGTTCGGCTCATGGCGATCCTGTCCGGAGCCGAGCTCCTGCTTCCCGACCCACCCGCGTGGCGGGCCTGGCTGGAGGAGCACCATGCCGAGACGCCCGCGGTCTGGCTGGTGCTGACCAAGAAGGGCGGCACGCTGACCACGCTGACCTGGCAGACCGCGCTTGACGAAGCGCTCTGCTTCGGCTGGATCGACGGCCAGGCCCGGCGGCGCGACGAGCAGTCGTCGTTCCAGCGGTTCACCCCGCGCGGGCCGAAGAGCCGCTGGTCACTGAGGAACGTCGAGCACATCGACCGTCTCGAGCGCGAGGGCCGGATGACCGCCGCCGGGCGGGCCGCCGTGGAGGCGGCGAAGGCGGATGGGCGGTGGGAGGCGGCGTACGCCGGTCCGGCCACTGCCCAGACCCCGCCCGAACTCCTCGCCGCGATCGCCGCGGTGCCCGAGGCGCAGGCGATGTACGACGTCCTCACCTCCCAGAACCGTTTCGCCCTCTATCACCGCATCACCGCCCTGAAGACCGAGGCCGCGCGGGCGCGCAAGATCGAGGAGTACGTCGCCATGCTCGCCCGTCACGAGACGATCCATCCACAGAAGCGCCGGCCTCAGTAGCCCCGTTCGTGTGGGCGGATGTCGCGGGAGCTCTTGGTGCGCGCTCAGCGGGCCTTTCTCGCCGAACGGAACTGACGCCGGCGTACGACGAACGGGGCAAGGACGAGGGCGAACAGGGCCGCGATGATGAGGCCGATCGTCGGCAGGCCCAGGCCGCTGGACGGTTCGGGCCAGGTCGGGTCGGGTCGGATAACGGTGGTCCTGACCTCACCGGGTTTGATCAGCCTGTAGGCGATCGTCGCGCCCTTGGCGATCGGCCGGTGCATCGCGACGAGGCTCGATGTGCCGTCGGGGGCCGCCGACCAGTACTGATCAAAGGAGGTGAGGTTGTCGTCGATCTCCTGCCAGAGGATCGGGTTCGCGCCGGCCCAGCCGACGAGCCGCGGGTATCCGCTCGCAGTGGTCTTCAGCCCGCGGGAGCTCCCGTCCGCCGGCAGCACCTCGGTTCCGAAGGGCTGCTTGATGACCTGCAGCTCTGTTCCTCTGAAAGCCAGGCCGACGTACTGTCCCTCGTCGATCGGGGTCAGCGGCTGGTTCTCGGGGGCCATCCCGGGGGCCTGCGTGATGACGTGGCTCTCGATGAGGCGGGCGATCGTGCCGTCGTCCGAGATGGCCCACTCGACCTCCCGGCTCAACCCGAGCTCCCTGTTCTGCTGATCAGCCTGGGCGGAGCTCTCGTCCGTGAAGAGGAACCCGTCGTCCCCGAGCCCGATGCCGCCGGCTCGGGAGGTCTCGGCCTCGAAGGTCTCGTCCCGCCAGCTCCGCATCTGCCAGCCCTGCCACAGCAGCCACTGTCCGTTGGCGGACCACTCGAGGTTGTGGACGTAGACGGCGGCGTCGTGTTGCGCGGAGATGTTCCAGGTGCGTACGTCCCCGGTGGTCAGGTCGGCGACCTTCACGCCGGCTGGACGCGGTGTGGCGTCACCGTCATCGTCACCGTCGGCGGGATCGGCCCACGCCCAGGCGAGATGGTTGCCGTCCGGCGAGAGCGCGAGGGCGCTGTGCGACGGCTGGCCACGCACCTCCTTGCCGACGAACCCCGGAAGGTCGAGCACGTGATAGCTGCCTGTAGCGGCATCGACCACGACCGGGACGCTGCCGTTCTCGTCGCTGCTGCTCCGGACGTACGCCACGGCCCCGACGCCGAGATCGAGGTCGTCCTCCATGACGTCGGCATGGGCGTACGAGCCGAGCCCGTCGAGCTCGGTCAGCCACTCCGGCGCGGTCTCGACCATCTCGGGGACGGCGAGGTCGCCGTTGCGCTCGGCCGGCTCGACATCGGACTGTCGGTCGGGGAGCCCGGTGAAGCCGATGATGATGAGAGCGACGGCCGCGGTGACGGAGGCCGCCACGATCGCGACCGAGCGGCGATGGACGCGGCGACCGCGTGCGTAAAGGCCGTCAGGGACCTGGAGAGATGGTGCCGTGTCGGCGATGCGGGAGAGCTCGTCGCGGAGCTTCTGGTCAGTCATTGATGAGCTCCTCGAGGTGCGGGGCGAGGGCGCGTAGCCGATCGAGCGCCTTGCGGCCGGTCGACTTCACGGTGCCGACGTGGAGCCCGAGCATGTCGGCGGTCTGGGCCTCGGTGAGGTCTTCGAAGTAGCGCAGCACCAGGATCGTGCGCTGTTTCAGCGTCAGTTGGGCAAGGGCCTGTTCCAAGCTGAGCCGGAGGTCTCGGTCGCCGGTCTCGGGCGCTGCAGTGGTGGCCTCGTGGGCATCCAGTGGGGTCTCCGCGAAACGACGGCGGCGCCACCAGGAGATGTTCTGGGTGTAGAGGATCCGCCGGACGTACGGCTCGGGGTGGCCTTCGATGCGGTGCCAGGCCTTGGCCGCGGACAGGAGTGCCTGCTGGAGGAGGTCCTCGGCGAGGTGGGCGTCACCGGTCAGCAGGTACGCCGTGCGGGAGAGCGCTTGGGCGCGGGAGCGTACGAACTCGTCGAACTCCGCCTGACCCGGGTCTGATCCGAAAAGCATCTCGGCCTCCTTTCACCTGCTGTTACGCCAGGTGGAAGGAGGCCGGATGCCTGTTGGAAGGTAAAGAATCAGCGGGCGCGACGAGCCATGCGCTCGATGTCCATGATGACGACGCTGCGCGGCTCGAGGCGGAGCCAGCCGCGGCTGGCGAAGTCGGCCAGGGCCTTGTTGACCGTCTCGCGGGAGGCGCCGACGAGCTGGGCGAGCTCCTCCTGGGTGAGGTCGTGGTGGACGTGGACGCCGTCGTCGGCGGTGCGGCCGAAGCGGTCGGCGAGGTCGAGCAGGGCCTTCGCGACACGGCCGGGGACGTCGGAGAAGACGAGGTCGGCGACGACGTCGTTGGCCTTGCGGAGGCGGCCGGCCAGCTGGGCGAGCAGGCCGCGGGCGACGACCGGGCGGCCCTCGAGCCACTTCAGGAGGTCCTCGTGCGACAGGCTGGCGAAGGCGGAGTCGGTGACCGCGGTGACGGTGGCCGAGCGGGGGCCGGGGTCGAAGAGCGAGAGCTCACCGAACATCTGGCCCGGGCCCATGATGGCGAGCAGGTTCTCGCGGCCGTCGGACGAGGTGCGGCCGAGCTTCACCTTGCCGTCGATCACGACGTACAGCTTGTCGCCGGAGTCGCCCTCGTGAAAGAGCACCTCTCCGCGGCGGAGCTTCGACTCTGCCATCGAGGCGTGCAGGGCCGTCATCGACTCGTCGTCGAGTGCGCTGAAGAGCGGTGCCTGACGGAGTACGTCGTTGTCCATTGCGGCCATTCCTCCTGGATTTTCCCCACATCCGCGGGTATTACACCGGGAATCCTATCTGTGGAACGTCTCACAAGTGCACATCACCCACCGATAAGGGCAGAAAGTGCATGTGTTGAGCGGTGTTTGTGGTAGCCGCCCTCTGGGCCGGATCGGGATTGTCGGTGCGGCCGCGTAGCCTTGCTGCGTGCCTGCCCAGAAGTTTGCGACTGAGACGCGCCTGGGTCTGGTGCGTCGTGCCCGTCGGATCGACCGCGTCCTCGGTGAGACCTATCCGGATGCCAAGGCCGAGCTCGACTTCACCAATCCGTTCGAATGCCTGGTCGTGACCGTGCTGAGCGCGCAGACCACGGACAAGCGCGTCAACCTGGCCTCACCGGCCCTCTTTGCGGCGTACCCGTCCGCGAAGGAGATGGCGGCGGCGCCCCGGGAGCACCTGGAGCAGCTCGTCGGGCCGCTCGGCTTCTTCCGCGCCAAGACCGAAGCGCTGCTGAAGCTGAGCGCCGTGCTGGTGGAGGAGTACGACGGCGAGGTGCCCGACCGTCTGGAGCAGCTGGTGAAGCTGCCCGGTGTCGGGCGCAAGACCGCCAACGTGGTGCTCGGCAACGCCTTCGGCAAGCCGGGGATCACCGTCGACACGCACTTCGGGCGGCTCTCGCGGCGCTTCGGTTGGACGACCGAGAAGGACCCGGTCAAGGTCGAGCACGAGGTCGGCGCCCTCTTCGAGAAGCGGGACTGGACGATGCTGTCCCACCATGTGATCTGGCACGGGCGGCGGATCTGTCACGCGCAGAAGCCCGCGTGCGGTGCCTGTCCGGTGTCGCAGCTGTGCCCTGCGTACGGCGAGGGGCCGACCGACCCTGTCGCCGCGGCCAAGCTGGTCCGCACGGAGGGCCGCAACTGATGGTTCGTGCCCTGGGGAGACGAGCCCGGGTCGCGTCGGCAGCCGCCCTGCTGCTGGCCGTCCTGGCCGGTTGCGGCAACTCTTCGAGCGGGGGCGGGCAGTCCGGCGCGCCACTCGCCGACGAGCCGTCCTCCTCCAAGGTCAACGTCGCCACCGCGGAGATGGTGGCGGCCAAGAAGGCGTCGAAGGTGGAGGCCTGCGAGGAAGGGCCTGCGAGCGACGGTGGGCTGCCGTCGATCGTGCTGCCTTGCCTCGGCGGTGGCGAGTCCGCCGACCTCGCCTCGTTCGAGGGACCAATGGTGATCAACCTCTTCCAGGGCTTCTGCGCGCCCTGCAAGGAGGAGATGCCCGCGCTGCAGAGCTTCTACGAGACCTACGGCGACGAGGTGCCGGTGGTCGGCATCGACGTCATGGACACCGTCCCGGGAGTCGCGCTCGAGGAGGCGATCTCGCGAGGGGTGACCTTCCCGATGTACGCCGATCCGGGCGGTGAGCTGCAGGGCGGGCCGCTCACAGCGCGGGCGGTGCCGGCGACGTACGTCCTGTCCTCCTCCGGCGAGGTCGAGCTGCTGCAGATGGGTGGCATGACCAGTGCGGCCCAGGTGAAGGAGCTCGTCGAGAAGAAGTTGGGGATCGAGCTGTGAGGGAGCGCCAGGCGGCCAACGGGACGCGGCCGGAGTGGTTCGACGAGATCGTCGAGGCGGCGCAGCAGATCCAGGGCGAGGACATCTCACAGTTCCTGCCGCCGGCCGACGGCAGCGCCCGCGAGTCAGCCGTGCTGATGCTCTTCGGCGAAGGGCCCTCGGGTCCCGATCTGCTGCTGACCGAGCGTTCGCACACGATGCGGTCGCATCCGGGCCAGGTCTCGTTCCCCGGCGGCCGGCTCGATCCGGGGGAGACCGCCGAGGAGGCAGCGCTGCGGGAGGCCTGGGAGGAGACCGGGCTCGACCCGACCGGTGTCGACGTGGTCGGCCGCCTTCCGGCGCTGTGGATCCCGTTCTCCAACCACGCGGTGGTGCCGATCATCGGGTGGTGGCGGGAGCCGTCTCCGGTCACCACGCGCTCGGTCGAAGAGGTGCACGCCGTCTACCGGGTGCCGTTGTCGGATCTCATCGACCCGGCTCACCGGATCCAGGTCGGCGCACCGGGCCGTAGCGGATGGCTGATGCCCGCGTTCTTGATCGGACCGGAGAAGGATGTCATCCTCTGGGGCTTCACAGGTGGAATCATCAGCCGTTTCTTCACCTATCTCGGGTGGATCACGGAGATTCCGGACGCCCCGATCAAGGAGTTGCCCGAATACATGTTCCAGGGACGCGAACGGAATCAGCCGTGAACTTTCTTGACTGGATCCTGATCATCCTCGTCGCGGCCTACGCGCTCTCGGGATATTGGCAGGGCTTCATCACCGGCGCCTTCGCGACCGGCGGACTGCTGCTCGGTGGCTTCATCGGCATCTGGCTGGCACCGAAGGTGCTCGGCAGCGCGGCTCCGTCGTTGTGGGTCTCGCTCGGCGCTCTGTTCGTCGTGATCGCGTGTGCGTCCATCGGGCAGGCGGTGCTGCAATACGGCGGCGTACGCGTGCGGGACGAGATCACCTGGCAGCCGGCCCGGATCGTCGATGCGCTCGGCGGATCGCTGCTCAGCGCGGCGGCCGTCCTGGTCGTCGCCTGGGCTCTCGGGGTCGCGGTCTCGGGGGCACAGATCAACGGGCTCACGCCCGCGGTGCGTGGGTCGGCGATCCTGGCCAAGGTCGACTCGATCATGCCGTCGCCTGCCGACCGTGCACTGAGTGCGTTCAACGACGTCGTCGGCACCTCGTTCTTCCCGCGCTACCTGGAGCCGTTCGCCAGTGAGCGGATCGTCGAGGTCGGACCCGGTCCGCGGCGGATGCTCACCGACCCCGATGTCGTACGCGCCGGCGAGTCGGTCCTCAAGATCCGCGGCGCCAACGAGTGCGGCAAGGGTGTCGAGGGCACCGGATTCGTCATCGGCCGCGGCTACCTGATGACGAATGCCCACGTCGTCGCCGGCGTCGACGACCCCAACGTCATCGTCGGTGACGGCGCCAACGACGCCAAGGTCGTCCACTACGACCCGGAGATCGACATCGCCGTTCTGAAGTTCGAGGGTGGCGGCAACCTCAAGCGCCTCGACTTCGACAGCTCTGCTGCCGCTGAGGACCCGATCGCTGTCCTGGGCTATCCGCAGGACGGCCCCTTCGACGTACAGCCCGGTCGTATCCGTGCCGAGCAGCGACTCCGATCGCCCGACATCTACGGCGTCGGCACCGTCATCCGAGACGTCTACTCCGTACGCAGCCTCATCCGCCCCGGCAACTCCGGAGGCCCCATCGTCGACTCCGAGGGTGACGTCGTCGGCGTCGTCTTCGCCGCCTCGGTCACCGACTCCGAGACCGGCTACGCCCTCACCACCGACCAGGTCATCGAGATCGCCCGCGAGGCTCGCTCCCAGACCGCTGCCGTCGACACCGGAGCCTGCGCCGGCTAACCCTGCCGAGACGGTAGATGTGGCGGCCGAGTCGGTAATTCCGGACGTCGAATCTGTAGTTGTGGGCGACGAAACTCGAGTTTCGTCGCCCACAACTACAGATTCGACGCGCCACAACTGCGGACTCGGCTGGTTGAGGACCGCGCGGTGTGGTCAGAAGCGGCGTGAGGAGTACGTCGGGGTGAGCGCGTCCTTGATCTCCCGGAGCCAGGCGTCGAGGCGATCGCCGGTGAAGTCTCCTCGGCGCACGATGATCACGATCCAGCCATGGTCGACCAGCCAGCCTCGTCGCTCCTCGTCGTAGATCCGCTGCTCCGGGTCGTCATGGTCTTCGCCGTCGTACTCGACGGCGACCTTGGCGAGGCGGTATGCGAAGTCGAGGCGATAGGTCGGGATACCTTCCACATCGACCCAGACCTGTGTCTCAGGGAGGGGTAGACCGGCGTCGCTGATGGCAAGCAACGTCCAGGACTCTCGTTGGGACTCAACGTGGCGATTGAGGAGCGGAACGAGCTCCCGAAGCTGGACGACTCCGCGGCGGCCTTTGAAGCGGGGAAACTCTTGGTTGAGGGCAGCTCGGGTGATGCCGTGCTCCTTGGCGAATTCGTTGAGGGCGGCCATTGCCTCGCGGCGCTTCAGGTTGCACCCGAGATCGAGCGCGGTGCGCAAGGGGGTCGTGATCTTGACGCCGTTGATCGTCATGATGTCCCGGTCGAGAAGGTCACGTGAGCGGCCGTCGACCCCTTCCAGGCGCGTCGGCGCGAAGCCGCGACGTGCGCAGGTTTCGACGGCTGGAATCTGGGTCTGCTCGCTGAGCGAGTAGGTGTTGATCCCGTGGATCCATGCGGCAGTGCGGTCGGACACGACGTGGTGTGGGGATACGACGCGGGCAACCGCTGCGGCTCTTGTCTCCGCGGTGTCCTCCACGTCGGAAGGGATGAAGACCCCGCGGAAGGGTCTGAGGATCTCACCGCGCTCGACAGCAACGCGGAGGTCGTACCTCTTGATGGAGAGCTCGCTGAGCTCGCTGGCGGTAAACGGGCGCGCTGGCAGAGCCGAGGCAGCGCCGACAACTGACAGGTTCATGCGAGCCACTGTGCGCTTGCGGCGTACGAAATTCACTGCCGTTTCCGCCGGCTGTGGATAACTTCAGCCCGAAGGACGCCTGTGGACAGTAAGTGGCCCGAACTCGTTCGGCAGAACTACCGATTCGCCCGCCACAACTACCGATTCGGCGGTGGGTCAGTACTGGCCCTTGAGCGCCCGGGGGATCTCCTTGCCCTGGGCGATGGCCTTCTCGGGGGCCTTGACCTTCTTCACCTTGAGTACGCCGATGAAGCCGAGCAGGGCGGCGAGGAGGACGTAGAAGCCGAAGACGATGAGGAAGGACCAGTGCAGGCCGAGGCCGGCCCAGTGGATGAAGTAGGCCGCCGAGAAGGAGAGCATGATCACGGCGAGGACCAGCAGGAACGCGGTGGTGGCGAAGAGACCGACGCCGACGCCGGCGTTGGTCATCGAGACCTTGAGCTCCTGTTTGGCGAGCGTGATCTCCTTGTTGACGAGCTCGGAGATGTCGCGGGTGGCGTCGACGACGAGCTTTCCGATCGTCGGGTCCTCGTCGCCCGGGGACTTCACGATGTCGACTGCCATGGGAACCCTTCGCTGAACGTGTGTTGGGGAGCGCTCACGACCTTACCGGTCCCGACCCTGATCATCCTCGAACACGTCCGGCACGCCGTCCTTGTTGGCGTCGAGAGTCTCGACCTGCTCGATGCGGCGGTAGACCCGGTTGCGGGCACGCAGCACCACCGTCGCCAAGGCGGCGGCCAGGACGGACCCGAAGAGCACGCCCACCTTCATGTGGTCATGGGCGCCGGGATCGGAGTGGAAAGCCAGCTCGCCGATCAGCAGCGACACGGTGAACCCGATGCCCGCCAGCATCGCCATCCCGATCACGTCCCACCAGGCGAGGTCGTCGTCGAGCGAGGCCTTGGTGAACCGGGCCAGCAGCCACGTCGAGCCGGAGATACCGATGGTCTTGCCGACGACCAGGCCGAGGATGATGCCGAGCGTGATCGGGTCGCGCATCGCGCTGGTCACCCCGTCCCAGCCACCGAGAGACACGCCGGCGGCGAAGAAGGCGAAGATCGGCACCGCGACACCGGCGGAGATCGGTCGGACCAGGTGCTCGAAGTGCTCGGCGAGCCCGCGCTTGGCCTCCGGGTTGCGGGCGATCACAGGGACGGTGAATCCGAGCAGCACGCCGGCGACGGTGGCGTGGACACCGCTGGAGTGGACGAGGGCCCAGGCGATCAGGGCGAGCGGGAGGAGCAGCCAGGGGCTGCGTACGCGACGCTGCACGAGCACCGCGAAGAGCCCGATCGGGATGAGTGCCAGCAGCAGGTAGCCGATGTGCAGCTCCGAGGTGAAGAAGACCGCGATGATGGTGATGCCGAGGAGGTCGTCGACGACGGCGAGGGTCAGCAGGAACGTACGCAGCCCCGCAGGCAGATGCGTCGAGATGACCGCCAGGATGGCGACCGCGAAGGCGATGTCGGTGGCCACCGGTGTCGCCCAGCCGGCCAGCGAGCCGTCGCCGATCAGGTTGACGGCGACGTAGACCAGCGCCGGTACGACCATGCCGCCGACCGCGGCCGCGATCGGCAGCGCGGCCCGCCGGGGGTCGCGGAGGTCGCCGGAGACGAACTCCCGCTTGAGCTCCAGACCGGCGACGAAGAAGAAGATCGCGAGCAGGCCGTCGGCCGCCCAGGCCCCGATGGTCAGATCGAGATGAAGAGCCTCCGGCCCGACCCGGAAGTCGCGGACCGCCTCGTACGCCTCCTGCCAGGGGCTGTTGGCCAGGATGACCGCGATGATCGCGGCGATGATGAGGAGTACGCCGCCGGTCGTCTCGGCTCGCAGGATCTCGGCCGTCCGCGAGGTCTCCAGCCAGGAGCCGCGGGTGAAGAGGCGGTTGCGGGTGTCGGTCACGGATGGGCCTCCAGGGGCTCAGGGGTCGACGATGTCACGCCGACCAGACTTCCCGGCACACCTGATCTCGACCCTAGCAAGCACCGTTGTCAGGGACAGGAGGGTGCTCAACTTGGGGCCACTTTCGACCGAAGGGCGAGCGCAAAGGGAGTCAAACACAAGCAAATTTATAAAACAGAGAGTGAGTTGCTGCACAAATGCCCCGACAGGCACCGGATTCCATTGCATAGTGGATGAGCCCTCACCGAATGGTGGGGCCGCTCCGGTCGCGCCGAGGCCCGTCACAACCGGAGGAGAGTCGATCCGACCACGGTGGCGGGCACGGGGGAGCCAAGCAGTACGCCGGGAGCCAGAGACAAGGCGGACCGGCTCGGGGTGAAGGCGCAGACGAGACCAGCGCCCGGGCAACAGCAGCCCGAATCCGACAGGTGAACCTTCGCAGGCGTCGCTGCAACAGGGGAACCTCGAATGACCGGATCGTGTGTCCGTGCGCTTTCGCGTGTCTACAGAACGATGACCGTCGGCCTCGCGACCGCCCTTGTGGTCGGTCTCGCGCTCGCCGCCGCTCCCAACCAGTCCGCCACGGCAGCTTCCCCGCCGGGCGCAAGTGCCCAGACCAGCGCCAACACCAGCGCTCAGACGAGCACCCACACCACCAAGAAAAAGAAGAAGTCGCGCGGGCTGCGAGCGCTGCGTCGCGTCAAGAGCCAGGCCGGCGACCCCTACTCCTACGGCGCCAACGGCCCCCACGCCTACGACTGCTCGGGCTTGACCCAATGGGTCTACAAGAAGCTCGGCCGCAAGCTGCCGCACAGCTCGTCGGCCCAGGTCGGCCACACCTTCAAGGTCAAGAAGCCACGCAAGGGCGACCTGGTCTTCTTCTACGGCAGCGGCGGCGTCTATCACGTCGGCATCTACGCCGGGAAGCGCGACGGTCGCCGCTGGGTCTGGCATGCGCCCGGGTCGGGTGAGGCCGTCACGAAGGACCCGATCTGGACCGACAGCCACTTCATCCGCCGGGTGAAGTACAAGAAGCACTAGAACGTACGCAGCGGCCCGGCCGCCCCGCGAAGGGTGACCGGGCCGCTGTGGGACCCGCCCGTGATCACTCGTCCGTGGCGGTCGTCTTCCCGGCGGCGATCAGATCCATGATCGTCTGATCGGCAAGCGTCGTCGTATCGCCGACGCCGCGACCCTCGGCGAGGTCGCGGAGCAGTCGGCGCATGATCTTCCCCGAGCGCGTCTTGGGCAGCTCGGGCACGATCATGATCTGGCGCGGCTTGGCGATCGGACCGATCTCCTTGCGGACGTGGTCGGAGAGCTCCTTGTGGCAGTCCTCCGGCGACCCGTCGCGCAGGATGACGTACGCCACCACGGCCTGCCCCGTGTCGGGGTCGGTCGCACCGACGACCGCCGCCTCGGCGACGTAGGGGTGCGAGACCAGCGCCGACTCGATCTCGGTCGTGGAGAGGCGGTGTCCGGACACGTTCATCACGTCGTCGACGCGGCCCAGGACCCAGACGTCCCCGTCCTCGTCCTTCTTCGCGCCGTCGCCGGCGAAGTAGAACCCTTGATCCTTGAACCGCGCCCAGTAGGTGTCGATGTAGCGCTGGTCGTCGCCCCAGATCGTACGCAGCATCGACGGCCACGGCTGGGTCAGCACGAGGTAGCCCCCGGCACCGTTCGGGACGGAGACGCCGTTGTCGTCGACCACGTCGGCGCCCACGCCCGGCAGGGCCTTCATCGCCGAACCCGGCTTGCCGTGGGTCACCCCGGGGAGCGGCGAGATCATGATCGCGCCGGTCTCGGTCTGCCACCAGGTGTCCACCACCGGCACCGAGGAGCCACCGATGACGTCGCGGTACCAGATGTAGGCCTCGGGGTTGATCGGCTCACCAACGGACCCGAGCAGGCGGACCGAGGAGAGGTCGCGGCCGTCCGGGATGGCGCGCCCCTGCTTCATGAACGTCCGGATCGCGGTCGGCGCGGTGTAGAAGATCGTGACGCCGTACTCCTCGATGATCTGCCACCAGCGACCCTTCTCCGGGAAGTCCGGGGTGCCTTCGTAGAGCACCTGGGTCGCGCCGTTGGCGAGCGGTCCGTAGACGATGTAGGAGTGTCCGGTGATCCAGCCGATGTCGGCGGTGCACCAGTAGACGTCGGTCTCGGGCTTGAGGTCGAAGACCTCCCAGTGCGTGAACGCCGCCTGGGTGAGGTAGCCGCCGGTGGTGTGCAGGATGCCCTTCGGCTTCCCCGTGGTGCCCGAGGTGTACATGACGAAGAGCGGGTGCTCGGCGTCGTGCGCCACCGGAGTGTGCTCGGTCGACGCCGACGACACGACATCCGACCACCACTTGTCGACCGAGTCGTTCCAGTCGACGTCCTGGCCGGTGCGCTTGACCACGAGTACGTTCTCGACCAGGCCGGGCTGGGTCGCCTCGACCTTGGTGACCGCCTCGTCCACGGCGGGCTTGAGCGCCGAGGGTGCGCCACGACGGTAGCCGCCGTCCGAGGTGACGATCAGCTTCGCGCCGCAGTCGACGACGCGGGTCGCGAGAGCGTCGGCCGAGAAGCCACCGAAGATGACGGTGTGGATCGCGCCGATCCGCGCGCAGGCCAGCATCGCGATGACGGCCTCGGGGATCATCGGCATGTAGATCGCCACCCGGTCGCCCTTGCCGACCCCGAGCGCCTCGAAGGCGTTCGCGGCCCGGGAGACCGCGTCCTTGAGCTCGGCATAGGTGATGGTGCGTTTGTCGTCGGCAGGCTCGCCGACCCAGTGGATCGCGACCCGGTCGCCGAGCCCGGCCTCGACGTGGCGGTCGACGGCGTTGTAGGCGACGTTGATCTCGCCACCCTCGTACCACTTCGCGAACGGCGGGTTGTCCCAGTTCAGGACGCGATCGAACGGCTTGGACCAGGTGAGCCGTTCCGCGGCGGCCGCCCAGAACGCGTCGCGGTCCGCGGCAGCGGCGTCGTACGCATCGGCCTTGACGTTGGCAGCGGCGGCAAGCTCGGCCGGGGGCTCGAACCGGCGCTTCTCGTGCAGCAGGTTGGACAGGGTCTCGTCGCTCACAGTGACTCCTACGTACGAAAATGTGTGGCTCAAGCCACAGGGTAGTGCGGGGGAAAGAATGATGGCGGGCCGTCGTACAACACCTGTGTACGACGGCCCGCCGTGATGGATCAGTGCGTGATGGCCTTCTCCGAGCCGGCGCCGGTGAGGGCGCGCACCTCGAGCTCGACGTAACGCTCAGCGGTCTCCGGCTCCTTCGACGTCACCGTGCCCAGCCAGCCCAGGAAGAACCCGAGCGGGATGGAGATGATGCCGGGGTTCTCCAGGGGGAACCAGGAGAAGTCCACGCCGAGCGGGAAGAGCGAGGCGGAGATCGTCTCGCCCGTCACCGCGTCTACGGCCGTCTTGCCGGAGACGACCGGCGAGAAGAAGACCAGACCGACACAGGAGATCAGGCCGCCGTAGATCGACCACACCGCACCACGGGTGTTGAACCGCGCCCAGAACATGTTGTAGATGATCGCCGGCAGGTTCGCCGAGGCGGCGACCGCGAAGGCCAGTGCCACCAGGAACGCGATGTTCAGCGACTGCGCTGGGATGGCCAGCAGGATCGCGACGAGGCCGATGCCTGCCGCGGCCCAGCGAGAGACCTTCATCTCCTCCTTCTCGGTGGCCTTGCCACGCTTGATCACCGAGTTGTAGATGTCGTGGGCGACGGAGACCGAGGAGGTCAACGTCAGACCCGCGACCACGGCGAGGATCGTGGCGAAGGCGACCGCTGCGATGAGCGCCAGCAGTACGGCGCCACCGATGGAGCCTTCACCGCCACCGACCTCCTGGGCGAGCAGTGGTGCCGCCAGGTTGCCGGCCTTGTCCAGGGTTGTCGGGTCGACCAGCGCGGCCGCACCGAAGCCCAGGACCAGGGTGAACAGGTAGAAGACACCGATCAGGCCGATCGCCCACAGCACCGACTTGCGGGCATCCGCCGAGGTCGGGACGGTGTAGAAGCGGATCAGGATGTGCGGCAGGCCGGCGGTGCCGAGCACCAGGGCGAGCCCGAGCGAGACGAAGTCCAGCTCGCTGGTGAAGCTCAGGCCGTACTTCAGTCCGGGCTGGAGGAAGGCGTCGCCCTTGCCCGAGGCGTCGGCGGCGGAGCCGAGCAGCTCGGAGAGGTTGAAGCCGAACTGGGCGAGCACCAGGATCACGATCAGCGCCGAGCCGGTCATCAGCAGCACGGCCTTGACGATCTGGACCCAGGTGGTGCCCTTCATCCCCCCGACAGTGACGTAGAAGATCATCAGCGCGCCGACGAACAGGATCACGATGTTCTTGACGACCTGGTCCTCGACACCGAGCAGCAGGGCCACCAGGGCGCCCGCACCGACCATCTGGGCCAGCAGGTAGAAGATCGAGACGACGACCGTGGAGGTCGCCGCGGCCAGGCGGACCGGGCGCTGCTTCATCCGGTACGCCAACTGGTCGGCCATCGTGTAGCGACCGGAGTTACGCAGCACCTCCGCGACCAGCAGCAGCGCCACCAGCCAGGCGACGAGGAAGCCGATCGAGTAGAGGAACCCGTCGTAGCCGGACAGGGCGATGGCGCCGGAGATGCCGAGGAACGACGCCGCCGACATGTAGTCGCCGCCGATGGCGAGACCGTTCTGGAAACCGGAGAAGCCGCGGCCCCCGGCGTAGTAGTCGGCCGCTGTCTTCGTCTGCCGGCTCGCCCAGAAGGTGATACCGATCGTGACCGCGACGACCGCGAGGAAGAGGACCGTGGTGAGGATCTGGCTGCCGTCCATATCAGGCGTCCCTCTTCTCGATCTCGTATTCCTCGTCGAGCTTCCGAGCCAGCGGGTCGAGGTGCTTGTTGGAGTAGTTGGCGTAGAGGTAGGCGATGCCGAACGTGGTCGCGAACTGGAGGAGCCCGAAGACCAGCGCGACGTTGATGTTGCCGACGAGCTTGGTGTTCATGAAGTCCTCTGCCCAGTTGGAGCAGAACACGTAGAGGAGATACCAAGCCAGGAATGCCACCGTGGCCGGGAATACGAACTTCCGGTACGCCGACCGCAGAGCGCGAAACTCTGCCGTGGCGTGCAGTCTGTCGTAGACCGGGTCGTGCCGGTGGGCTTGGTCGTGCGCTTCTTCGCTCACGGTCTAACCCTTTCGTTGACGAGGCCGTCAACCGTGGGGGTGGATGACGGACGACGTGTGATCGCAGTCACATTAGGGGCCCGTCGGACCGCTCGTCGCGGGGTAACGCCCGGTCCCTCGGTAGACGGCGTCGTCGCGCGACGAGCGGTCGATTTCGTACGCTGAATGGCTGGTCTAGCCGCGGCGTCCGCCGCCACCTGACGTGCCGCCGCCGTGCTGGGTGCCGCCGCCGTCTGGCGGATGGACGCACCCCGGACACGGACTGCTGCTGTCGGCCAGATGGTGGGTCTGGCGGGCGAGGATCACGACCTCGGAAAGCTGCGGCGTCTCGCCCGGCATCGTGAGGCCGAGGCCGTACGCCGCGTTGAACGCCCACACGTCCACACCCGCGCGGATCGCCGCCCTCCGTGCCAGGTCGTAGGCGGCGTCGTAGAGGGCGGGCACGTCGACGGAGACCAGGCGGGCCATGTCCCGCACGGGACCTTCCTCGACCAGCCCGCCGAGATATGCCTTGAGGATGTGGACGACCTCGTTGCGTCCGACGTCGGGGATGTCGAGGGTGCTGGCGATGGCGGCCGCGGCGGCATCCGTGAACCGGTCGGTCCGTGCCTCCTGCTGCGACCGAGCCTGCTGCGCCTCGTCGAGCGCCGCGAACGCCTCGCTCACATCCGGATCACCGGGCAGCACCGTGACCGGCACCGGAAGCGGGTCCCCGAGGCGGAGGGTCGCCGCCTGGAACCGGCCGAGCTGAGGGGCGATGCCCAGGGCGATCTCCGGGACCGGCTGTCCCGGCTCGGCGGGCGCGGCCTCCTGGACCGCCACGACAACCGGCTTCAGCTCGGCGGTGACGCGACGGTTCGTGGTGACGTATTGGTGGATCTGCTCGTACGCCGCCTCTTCGCCCTCCGCGTGCTGAACGTGTCGCGTCTCGAGGGCGTACCGATCCTCGACCTGCCGCTTCCACGCTCCCTCGGAGACAGGCACCGCGGTGATGGTGAAGACCAGCGCGACCATCAGGCCGATGTTGATCCCGGCCAGCGTCCGCTTGCCCGTGTTGAGCATGCCGAGCACGGGCAGCCGGGTCTCGCCGAAGCGCTGCGGCCACCGCAGCACGAGGAAGGTGCTCAGGGCGAGAACGGTGTAGGCCGTCAGCCAGTACGCCCAGTGCACCCCGGTCAGCGCCTGCGTCCTCTCCAGCACGACCCGGATCGTCGTGACCTGGGTCGGGCTGAGCGAGAGGACACCGGCCAGCCACACCAGCACCAGCGACAGCAGCAGACCGAGCTGGATCGACCAGACGATGTCCGCCGCGGCACGCACCGTGACCCGTCGAGCCGTACGCATCGCCCGCCATCCGCACCAGGAGAGCCACCCGGCGATCGCGAAGAGCAGGGGCGCGACGTACGTCGCGGAGAGCAGGTTGCCGAAGACGAGCTGCTCGCCCACGAGGGTGGCGACGGCGACGCCACCGAGGTGCGGGACGGCCTGCGCGCCGAGGTGCGCCGACTCGCCGAACCGCCTGCGGGCCAGGAACACGGACCAGCCGCCGAAGCCCACGATCAGGCCGGCAGGGAGGAAGCGGTCGGGCCACCACCAGAGCAGGGCGGTGATGACCACGGTCCAGGCGACGACGGCGAGCGCGGCGCGGCCGAACCTCCGGTGTCGCCACCACCCGGCCACAGGCGCGACCGCGACCGTGTGGATCACCACGACCGCCACACCGATGAGCAGACCAAGAAGGAGCCCGGCGAAGGCGCCGGCCACGGCCGCGAGCACGGCCAGCGCCGCGTCTCCGAAGCCGTCGACCTCACGTCGGCCGGCCGCATGCCACGCGCCCAACAGGCCTCCGGCACAGGTCACGTACAGACCCAGATCAGCGCCGACATCCGCGCTCTCGCCCAACACCGGCTCCCGGATCAGATCAGCGCTGCATGGCGGACGTGGTGACGGGCTCGATCGTGGGCTCAGGGGAGTGCAGGCGGACCAGAAGCCGGGTGGTGTGGGCCGGGACGTGGGAGGCGGAGGCGAGGCTGACGACGATCATGACGGCGAAGGACAACGGCACCGCCCACAGCGCGGGCTGGGTGAGCGCGACGTCGGCCCACGTGCCCGTACGCGACCCACTGATCGTGAACACCACGGCCGACCCCGTGGTGACCAGGCCGGTGACCAGGCCGGTGGCGGCGCCGTAGGCGGTCAGCCGGCGCCACCAGATGCCGAGCAGGAGCAACGGGCAGAAGGTGGCGGCGGCGAGAGCGAAGGCCAACGCGACCCCGCGGGCGACCCCGACGCTGGGGGTCAGCAGGGCGCCGATGACCGGGACGATGACGGCGACCAGAGAGGCGATCCGGAAGGCGGCGACGCCGCCGAAGCGGCTGCCCCTTCGGCGTAGGAGGGGGACGACCACGTCCTGGGAGAGCACGCCGGAGACGGCGATCGCCAGGCCCGACGACGTCGAGAGGAAGGCCGCGAAGGCACCGGCGCAGACCAGTCCGGTGAGGGCGTCGCCCGCCCAGCCGGGGACCATCAGCCGGGGCAGTTCGAGCACCAGGGTGTCGGCGGAGGCGGGGGTGGCTGCGTATACGCGCCCGAGGAGGCCGAGGATCGGTGGCAGCAGGTAGAAGACGCCGAGGAGGGCGAGCACGACCAGGGTCGTGCGGCGGGCGGCGCGGCCGTCGGGGTTGGTGTAGAAGCGGACGCCCACGTGCGGCAGGCCCATCGTGCCGAGGAACGTCGCCGCGATCAGCGAGTAGGTGGCGTAGAGGCCGGTCGTGGTGTCGGTGCCGATAGGCAGCGACCAGGCCTGGCTGAGGTCGGCGCGCGGTGCGCCGTCGTTGGCCCAGACCGCGACCAGCACCCCGACGGGCACCAGCAGGGCGGTCAGCTTGAGCCAGTACTGGAAGGCCTGCACGAACGTGATCGAGCGCATCCCACCCGAGAAGACGCTGACCAGCACCACCGTCCCGACCAGCACCGGTCCCACCCAGCGAGGTGCGTCCGCGACCAGCTCCAGGGTCAGCCCGGCGCCCTGCAGCTGGGGCAGCAGATAGAGCCAGCCGATGCTCACGACCAGCAGCGAGCAGAGCCGCCGCACGCCTGTGGAGGCGAGCCGCTCCTCGGCGAAGTCGGGCAGTGTGTACGCCCCTGACCTGCGCAAAGGTGCCGCGACCAGGGTCAGCAGCACGAGATAGCCCGCGGTCCAGCCGATCGGATACCAGAGCATCTCGGCACCGGAGGTGAACACCAGACCGGCGACCCCGAGGAAGGAGGCGGCCGAGAGATACTCTCCGCCGATCGCGCTCGCGTTGAGGCCGGGGCGCACCGATCGCGAGGCGACGTAGAAGTCGCTCGTGGTGCGGCTGAACCGCAGCCCCCAGGTGCCGATGGTCAGCGTCGCCAGGGTGACCAGGGTGACCGCGACGATCGCGGGGGCAGAGTCGAGGGTCATGGCGTCTCGTCGTCCGAGCGGAGCAGGTCGGCATAGCTGGCCTCGTTGCGCTCAGCTCCGCGCAGGTACCAGCGGCCGAGGAGGAACAGGAACGGGTAGACCAGCACCCCGAGGAGCAGCCAGGGGAGCGGTACGCCGAACGGCGCGGTGCGCACCAGGCCCGGAGCCAGCCAGAACAGCAGCGGGAGCGAGCCGACGCCGAGGAAGAGCACCGCCAGGGTGCGGAGGGCGATCGAGAACTGGGCGCGCATCAGCGAGCCGAGGTAGACCTCGCCGAGGCGGGTGTCCTCGTCGACGTCGACCCGGCGGACGGCCGGGCGTCGCCGGGGCGGTCCGGTGACGCGTACGCGTTGGGGTTCTGTCATGTCAGCTTCGCCGGGCGAGCAGGTCCTTGAGCTGGCGCGTGTGCCGGCGGCTGACCTGCAGCTCGGTCCCGCGGGCGGAGCCACCGACGACGACCGAGCAGCGGCCGGCCTCGGACCGCACCTCGGTCACGTGGGCGAGGTTGACGAGGAGAGAGCGGTGGATGCGTACGAACCGGGCGGAGGCCCACTCCTGCTCCAGCTGGGTCAGCGGGACCCGCACCAGATGGGACGCGTCGGCGGTGTGCAGCCGGGCGTAGTCGCCCTGCGCCTCGACGTGGGTGATCTGGGAGCGCCAGACGAAGCGGGTGACGCCGCCGAGCTCGACCGGGATCTGTACGTCGCCGCTCGGCTCCTCCTCCGGCATGCTGCCCATCAGCCGGGTGACGGTCTCCGCCAGCCGCTCGGCGCGCACCGGCTTGAGCACGTAGTCGACGGCGCGCAGGTCGAACGCCTCCAGTGCGTGCTCCTCGTGAGCGGTCACGAACACGACCGCCGGCGGCGTCTTGAACCTCGCCAGCAGGCGGGCCAGCTCGAGCCCGTTGAGACCGGGCATCTGGATGTCGAGGAAGACCGCGTCCACGCCCGACCCCTGCAGCTGCTGCAGCCCGTCGGTCGCGTTCAGGCAGGTGCGCACCTCCGCCACCCGCGCGTCCTGGGTGAGCAGGTAGGAGAGCTCGTCGGCTGCCGGCGGCTCGTCGTCGACGACCAGGATTCTCAGCCGGCCTCCGGGGGCACCTTGCCGCGCGGCGAATGCCTGCGTCGTACGGCCGCTCATGTGTGCACTCCTGGGGCGAACTTCGGGATTCTGAGGATGACCTTCGTGCCGGCGCCGGGGGCGGTCTCGACCACCAGACCGTAGTCGTCGCCGTAGGCGTTGCGGAGCCGGGCGTCGACGTTGCCGAGCCCTACGGAGTCGGCGCCGCCGGCCAGCGCGTTGCGTACCTTCTCCGGGTCTTCGCCGGCACCGTCGTCCTCGACCTCGATCACGCACTCGGTGCCGCTGTCGGCGGCCCGGATGGAGATGTGGCCGGTATGCGCGTCGGCGAGCCCGTGGCGTACGGCATTCTCGACCAGCGGCTGCAGGCACAGGAACGGCACCGCGATCGGCAGCACCTCGGGCGCCACCGAGAGCCTCACCGAGAGCCGCTCGCCGAACCGCGCCTGCTCCAGCAGGAGATAGCGCTCCACGGAGCGGAGCTCCTCGGACAGCGTGGTGTATTCGCCATGGGTCCGGAAGGAGTAGCGGGTGAAGTCCGCGAACTCCAGGAGCAGCTCGCGCGCGCGCTCCGGATCGGTGCGTACGAAGCTGGCGATCGCCCCCAGCGAGTTGTAGATGAAGTGGGGGCTGATCTGAGCGCGCAGTGCGCGCACCTCCGCCTCCATCAGGCGCCGCCGCGACGCGTCGAGCTCGGCCAGCTCCAGCTGACCGGAGACCCAGGTCGCGACCTCGTCGGTGGCGCGGACCATCATCGCCGAGGTGTCCGGGGCGTACGCCTGCAGCGTGCCGACGAGGTGATCGTCGACGACCAGCGGGCTGACCACGGCGGAGTGCAGCGGGCAGCCGGCCTGGCCGCACTCGAGGTCGACCCGGTCGTAGAACCTTGTCGCGCCGTGCTCCAGCGTCCCCTCGGCCAGCTTGGTCACGTGCTCCTGGTGGTGGGTGCCGATGCCTTCCCAGGCGAGCAGGCCGTCGGTGTCGGTGATCGCGAGCGCCGGGGCGGCCAGGAGCGCCTGCAGGTGTGGGGCAGCGCGCTCGGCGCTGTCGACGGTCAGGCCGCCACGCAGCGCAGGGCTCGCCAGCGATGCGTTGTGGAGGGTGCGGAAGGTCGCCCGATCGGCTTCTGTGCCCAGGTGGGTGCGCCTCCAGCGCCGCATCCGCTCTCCTCTCGCCGCTCACCGATAATTGTGACGGCGCCCACGCTATCTGTCACCCGGGCCACCGCAGGGGCGCGAGGTAGGTTTGCGGCATGCGATTGAGTCGAGTGATCCCGGGTCTGCTGGCTGTCGGCGTAGCGGGCGCGGGCGCCGCCTTCGTGGTCGGCATGCGCAACAAGTCGCCGTGGCTGCAGGACCGCATCCGCGCCTTCTCGAAGCGGTTCGCTTCCGAGGCCCTGAAGACCGCCGGGATGGAAGGTGCCACCAACGGCGTCGTCCTCCACGTCGGCCGCGCGAGCGGACGGGAGTACGCCACCCCGGTCACGCCGTTCCCGACCCCCGACGGCTTCGTCATCAACCTGCCCTACACCTCGAAGGTCGACTGGGCCCAGAACGTCCTGGCCGCCAACTCGGCCACGATCGTCTACGACGGCGTCGACCACCGGGTCACCGACCCGCGCGTCGTCCCGTACGCCGAGGTCGCGCCGCTGCTCCCGAAGGCCGCCGGCGTCTTCCGGGCCGTCTTCGACGTCCAGGAGTTCCTCCGCGTCACCAACGTGGACTGAGGTCGTCGTCGGGTTGGCGGGACTCGAACCCGCGATCGCCTGGACCCAACCCAGGAGGGATAGCCGCTTCCCCACAACCCGTTTCGTGTCTTCACGGGCGCGGTCGCTGCTGCATGCCGACCACGTTAGACAGGCCATGACTCCGAACGCACACGATTTATCGATTTATCGGCTGTAGGTTGCGACGCGTGGGATACGAGCTGAGGGACCGGTTGGTCGTCGGGATCGCCTCGAGCGCGCTCTTCGACCTCACCGAGTCGGATGCGTACTTCCGCGAGCACGGCGAGAAGGCTTACCGCCGCTACCAGGACGAGCGCATCGACGACCCGCTCCGGCCAGGTGTCGCCTTCCCGTTCATCAAGCGGCTGCTGAGCCTCAACGACCTGGCGGCCGACGCCGACGACGGGCTCGTCGAGGTGATCGTGGTCTCGCGCAACGACCCCAACACCGGTCTGCGGGTGATGCGCTCGATCGAGCACCACGGCCTGCCGATGACCCGCGCGGTCTTCACCCAGGGTCGCTCGCCCCACCCCTACATCGGCGCGCTCGGGATGTCGCTGTTCCTCAGTGGCAACCGCGAGGACGTCATCGCGGCCAGCCGCGAGGGGTTCCCGGCCGGTCACGTGCTGCCGTCGGCGGCGACGTACGACGAGGCCGACCGCTCCGTGGTCGTCGCCTTCGACTTCGACGGTGTGCTCGCCGACGACGGCAGCGAGCGGGTCTTCCGCGAGGAGGGGATCGAGATATATCGGGCCTACGAGGCCAGCCGGAAGGCCGAGCCGCTCGAGCCCGGGCCGCTGCAGCCGCTGCTGCGCGACCTCAACCGGATCCAGCAGATCGAGGAGCAGCGCCGTCTGGAGGATCCGGGCTACGAGCCACGGCTGCGGATCGCGCTCGTCACCGCCCGCGGCGCCCCCGCCCACGAGCGGGCGATCCGGTCTCTGCAGTCGTGGGACGTCTACGTCAACGAGGCCTTCTTCCTCGGTGGCGTGGAGAAGGTGCGGGTGCTCGAGGTGCTCCGTCCGCTGATCTTCTTCGACGACCAGACGACCCATCTGGACGAGGCGGTCGGGTCGATCGCCGGAGTCCACATCCCCTACGGCGTGGCCAACGCCGACGATGTTCCCGCTGGTCAATAGCGCTTTACAGTTCATCCACAGGAGGTTCTCATCTGGTGGATAGGCCCTCGCATATGTCACCCTGGGCGGAGTTGTACAGATTCTGTTCACTTGAGAAGTGCGAGGAGTTCACTCGATGACTTCGGCTATGTGTGCCAAGTGCACCGAAGACGAGGAGATCCGGGTTCTCTCGCGTTCGGCGGGGGGCCGCCGGCGGCTGATGTGCTGCAGGTGCGGGTACGCGTGGGAGAGCGGGCGCTCCGGCCCCGCCCGGAGGACCGGCCTGAACGGCCTGTTCGGAGCGGCCTGAGGCGCCGTCGGCGTACGTTTCACGCCACTGTCGCCTGAGGTTCATCTCGCGCGGGCGCGCAGGTGTTGCGGAGTGGCTTGGGTAGAGGGCTGAGACCTGTCTCGGGATCCCCTACCAAGCTCCGAGGAGTACCAACCCATGTCCGCAACTCGACGCTCCCTGCTCACCGGAGGAGCCGCGGCCGGGGTCGGCCTGGCCGTCGCCGGTGCCGTTCCCGCTCTTGCCGAGGCGAAGCCGGCGCGGCCCGGCACCCCTGGACGCAAGCGCGCCCGCGAGCCGTTCCCGCCGCTGGTGGACGACCCCAAGGGGATCCTCGCGCTGGCCGAGGGGTTCGCGTACGCCATCGTCACCTCCGCCGGCGAGACGACCCTGAAGACGGGTGAGAAGACGCCGTCCAACCACGACGGGATGATGGTGCTCGGCGGCAGGCGTGGGCGCTACACGTTGATCCAGAACCACGAGATCGAGCCCGGTGAGGGCGTGCCGGTTCCGCTCGTCGAGGGCACCGTCTACGACCCGGGCGCACCGTCGGGCGGCTGCACCGTGATCACCACCGACGGGGGCGGTGCCAATTTCGGTGAGTTCGTCGCGATCTCCGGCACGTCCACCAACTGCGCCGGCGGTCCGACGCCGTGGGGGACCTGGCTGACCTGCGAGGAGACCGTCAACGACGCCGGTGAGGAGTGGGAGGGCGAGGACGGCACCAAGGGCGTCTACGAGAAGGACCACGGCTACGTCTTCGAGGTCTGGGCCGACGGCTCGGCCGACCCGCGCCCGATCAAGGCCTTCGGTCGCTACGACCACGAGGCCCTCGCGATCGACAAGAGCCGCACGAAGGTCTACCTCTCCGAGGACGCCGACGAGCCGAACGGGCTCTTCTACCGCTGGACCGCCCCGGCCGGGGTGAGGCTCGGCCCGGGCGTGCTCACCGAGCTGGCCGACGACGCCGGCACGCTCGCCGCGATGCAGATCATCCTTCCCGACGGCTCGGTGCTGCCCGACGTGGCCTATCTGACCTCCGCGCAGATGGGTCAGCCCTTCCCGGTGAAGTGGAAGACCGTGCCCGAGCGCGACGCCCAGGAGACGCCGTGCCGCGAGCAGTTCGCCGACGGCGAGGTCACCCGCGGGCGCAAGTTCGAGGGCGTGTGGGGCACCGACGAGGGCGTCTACGTGGTCAACTCCTACGCGTGGGAGGAGGGCGACATGCCCGCCGACGCGTCCCCGCACGACGGCATGGTCTGGTTCTACGACTACAAGGCCGAGACCATCCAGCTGGTGACGTACTTCCCGCACCAGACGCAGTCCGAGGACGATGCCCCGGCGCCGAAGTACAGCGACCTCACCTTCGACGGCCCCGACAACGTCACCGTCACCCCCTGGGGTTCGCTGGTGCTCGCCGAGGACGGCACCGGCGCCTCGCACGTGCTCGGCGCGTTCCCGGGTGGCCCGGCGTACGCCATCGCCCGCAACGATCTGAACGACTCCGAGTTCTGTGGGCCGTGCTTCTCGCCCGACGGCAAGGTCCTCTTCGTCAACATGCAGGACCCCGGCTACACCCTGGCCATCACCGGCCCGTGGGAGCGCTACCTCGGTTGAGGATCGGCGGCTCGAGAGATGAGACGTACGTGGCGGGCGGCTCGGGCCGCCCGCCACGTACCGCCATCAGCCGAGGTTGACCAGCTGACCGGCCGGCGGCGAGGTGCCGTCGGTGCCGGACAGGACGTCGGTCGTGGCGACCACGCCCCACTTGGTCCACTCGACGGCCCCAGGAGTCGGCGGTGACGCCTTTGTCCAACGGTGGCCGTGGCGTACGGCGGTGATCTTGTTCCCGAACATCTCGGCCACGTAGATCGTGCCGTGCGGACTCACCGCGACGCCGGTGGCACCCAGGAAGCCACGAGCGACCTGCTTCTGGTGTCCTGTGCGGGCGTCGATCTTGAAGACGCTTCCGCGAGATCCGAGCTCGGGGCCTTCCGGCCCGCCCGGCAGGCTGGAGACGTAGAGCCGCCCGTCAGGGCCGGTCTCGACATCGGTCGGAACGCCCTCGAAGTAGTAGGTCCGACCCACGAAGCACGGGTCGAGCCCGAATCCCTCGACGACCTCCGCAGTGAACTTGTACGGGATCCCCGGCAGCGTCGCGACGGTCTTCACGTGACCCCACGAGGAGACCGACAGGATGCTGTTCCCGCCGGCGTCGGCGACGTAGGTGCTCCCCTTCCTGGTCGCGGTGGCGTACGGGTGGGAGTCGACCCCGCCCTTGTACGACGCGGGTGCGCCGATCTCGGCCGGCCACTTCGCGTCACACTTGGGATCGCTCTTGCGGAACCCGTAGGACGTACGGCCGTCGGGGTTGCGCTTCTTCTCGTAGGCGTGCAGGTCGGCGACGGTCTTGACCTTGCCGGACGGGTAGAGCCGCTTCAGCCAGCTGCCCGTGTTCTCGAAGGTCTCGCGGTTGGAGCGGGTGACGACGAAGGTCACCACGCCGTCGCGGACGGACAGCCCGCCGACCTCGTAGCCGTTCGGATCGGTGTAGACGACCTTCGGCGACTTGCCCGGCCGGGCCTTCAGGATCTGGCCGGCGAAGTTCGAGGAGACGTACGCCGTCCCGTCATCGCCCACCGCCGCGCTGAGCGGGGAGAGCAGGCCGGATGCGAGTACGCCGGTGGGCAGACGAGGTTTTGGAATGGGCCTGCGCTGCTGGGGTGGTGGCGATGAGCGCCGCACCGAGGATCAGTGCGGCGGCCGCCGTCAGACACCGTGGAAGTCTGGACATTGCGTGTCCCCCTTGTGTTGTCTGTACGGACCAGCGACCGCGTCGTCGCCGGTCGTTCTTCAGTCTCATTGCCTCTGGTGGCGATCGAATCGCCCGGTTTGGGTAACGCCGTTCTCGGTGGCAGCGGTGAGGTTGTGAGCCCTGTGAGGTCGTGAGAGGAAGTTGACGGGCCTGCGCGCGAGGGTTGGCGCCGGCTGAAACGTGGACTGGCGATGGTGAGTGATATCTCGCCGACTGCCGCATCTGAGGAGCCCACCATGAGCCGCCGCTACTGGATCGACGACTGGCGTCCGGAGGACGCCACCTTCTGGGAGGAAACCGGGGCGAAGACCGCCCGCCGCAACCTGATCTGGTCGATCTTCGCCGAGCACCTCGGCTTCTCGGTCTGGCTGATCTGGTCGGTCTCCTCGGCCTTCCTGGTCGCCCAGGGCTTCGACTTCACCCCGAGTCAGCTGTTCTTCCTGATCGCCATCCCGAACCTGGTCGGCTCGCTGCTGCGGGTGCCCTACACCCTCGCGGTGCCGAAGTTCGGCGGCCGCAACTGGACGATGATGTCGGCCGCGCTGCTGCTGGTGCCGACCCTCGGCTTCGCGTACGCCGTCACCCAGCCGTCCACCCCCTACTGGGTCTTCTGCGTCATCGCCGCCACCGCCGGCCTCGGCGGCGGGAACTTCGCCTCCTCGATGGCGAACATCAACTTCTTCTACCCTTCCGCCAAGAAGGGCGCCGCGCTCGGCCTCAACGCCGCCGGCGGCAACCTCGGCGTCGCGCTCATCCAGTTCCTGCTGCCGGTCATCGTCGGTGGTGCCGGCATCTTCGGGCTGATCAAGGCCTCCGAAGGCGGCATCCACCTCGAGCGGGCCGCGTTCGTCTACGCGGCGCTGGCCGTCATAGCGACCCTCTCGGCCTTCTTCTTCATGGACAACCTCAGCTCCGCGAAGTCGCCCGTGCGTGAGCAGCTCTCGGTCGTGAAGTCGAAGCAGACCTGGATCATGTCGTTCCTCTACATCGGCACCTTCGGGTCCTTCATCGGCTACTCCGCCGCGATGCCCCTGCTGATCAAGCTCAACTTCTGGGTGCCCGAGCCCGCGCCGCTCGGCACCGGCATCTACTTCGCCTACTTCGCCTTCCTCGGCGCCCTGATCGGCTCCGCGACCCGGCCGCTGGGCGGCTGGCTGGCCGACCGCTGGGGCGGCGCGAAGGTCACGCTCGGCGCGTTCATCGGGTTGGTCGTCTTCACCCTCGGGGTGCTGTGGACGCTGATGCAGCTCACCCCGAACCCGGACGCCACGCCCGCCATCGCGTTCGACAACCAGTCGTGGTTCCCGGCCTTCCTGGGCTTCTTCATGCTGGTCTTCGCCTCGACCGGCATCGGCAACGGGTCGACGTACAAGATGATCCCGTCGATCTTCCGTCGTGAGGCCGAGATGGCCACCACGCCAGGCACCGCCGAGCGGGACGCCGCACTCGTCGGCGCGACCAAGAAGTCCTCCGCCGCGGTCGGCATCATCGGCGCCGTCGGTGCGATCGGCGGGTTCTTCATCCCGATCGCCTTCAACAGCCCGTGGGTCGACAACCCCCTCGACGCCACCAAGTCGGCGTTCATCGCCTTCACCATCTTCTACGCCATCTGCGCCCTGGTCACCTTCGTGGTCTACCTGCGGCCGCAAGGTGCGCGGGTGGGAGAGCTGGCCGACGTGCGCATCTGAGCGGACCGTCCCCGTGTAACACGTCGTTCGTCGGACTTATCGCCCTATCAGATAGGGCGATAAGTCCGACGAACGACGTGTTACACGCGTTTCAGCCCAGCCCGATCGCCGCCTCCGCCGCGGCCAGGACCGGAGCGGTCGCCTCGCGGCAGCGCTCGGCTCCGGCGGCGTACACCTGCCTCACGTACGCCCGGTCGGCGGCGAGCTCGTGGTAGCGCTTCTGGATCGGCTCGAGCTCGGCGACGACCGCGTCGGTGACCGCGGCCTTCAGGCTGCCGTAGCTCGACAGCTCGGCCGCCGATCCGCCGCAGGCCTCGAGGATGTCGATCAGGTTGGTGACACCCGGCCGCTCCTCGTCGCGGGAGACGTCTCCGGCGGAGTCGGTGACCGCACGGGCCACCTTGCGACGTACGACATCGGCATCGTCCAGCAGGAAGATCGAGCCCGGGTGCGCGTCGCCGGCCGACTTCGACATCTTGCGGGTCGGCTCGGCCAGATCCATGATCCGGGCCCCGGCCTCGGGATGCACCGCCTGGGGGACCGAGAAGACACGGCCGTACGTCGTGTTGAACCGGATCGCGATGTCCCGGGCGAGCTCGACGTGCTGGCGCTGGTCATCACCGACGGGCACCTCGGTCGCCCCGTAGAGCAGGATGTCGGCCGCCATCAGCACCGGATAGGTGAACAGCGAGGCGCGTACCGATGCCCCGACCCGGCGCGACTTCTCCTTGAACTGGATCATCCGACCCAGCTCGCCGGTGTGCGCGACGCACTCGAGCAGATAGCTGAGCGAGCGATGCGCGGGGACGTGGGACTGGATGAACAACGTGGCCGGTTCGAGCCCGGACGCCATCAGGAGGAGAGCCATCTCCTCCGTCCGCGTACGCAGCACCGACGGTTCGTGCGGCAGGGTCAGTGCGTGCAGGTCGGCGAGGCCGTAGAAGGCGTCCGAGTCGGCCGTGGCGGCCATCTCGACAGGCTCGATACATCGCATCGGTCGCAGCGCGCCGAGCAGGTTGCCGATGGTGAGTCGGCCGGAGGGTGTGATGAGAGAGAGTCGCCTGGTCATGGTGGACCTTTCGGGGTGGTGAGGCCCACGGGTCAGCGACGATCAACGAGAAAGGCCGCCCGTGGGCGGCCTGATGTGAGTGCTCAACAATCGGGTGGACCGCCTAGGAGGCGGACCACCACTGGGTGGAACGAATGCTGAACACCTCTCCAGTGTCTCACACGTCACAGATACCGTGTGGCCCATGACGACTCCGCCGACCACGTGGCCGACCTCGTGCCAGGGGCACTCGACGGTCGTCTTCGACGAGAGCCTGGCCGACTACGACTTCGGTCCGACCCACCCGATGGCGCCGATCCGGGTGGACCTGACGATGCGCCTGGCCGGCGAGCTCGGCGTACTCGACCATCTGAAGGTCGTCGAGGCGCCGATGGGCACCCCGGAGCAGCTGCTCACCATCCACGACGAGAGCTACATCGAGGCGGTCATCAAGGCCGGCAGGAGCGGCGAGTCGGACCTCGCCCACGGCCTCGGCACCGAGGACGACCCGGTCTTCGCGCACATCCACGACGCCAGCGCCCACATCGTCGGCGCGAGCATCGAGGCCTGCCGCCAGGTCTACTCCGGCGAGAGCCTGCACAGCGCCAACATCATGGGCGGCCTCCACCACGCGATGCGTGGACGGGCCGCCGGGTTCTGCATCTACAACGACGTCGCCGCCGGCATCCAGTGGCTCCTCGACCAGGGCGTGAAGAAGGTCGCGTACGTCGACGTGGACGTGCACCACGGTGACGGCGTCGAGCGGGCCTTCTGGAACGACCCACGCGTCCTGACGATCTCCCTCCACGAGACCGGCCAGCTGCTCTTCCCCGGCACGGGCTTCGCCGAGGAGGTCGGCGGACCCGAGGCCGAGGGGAGCGCGGTCAACGTCGCGCTGCCGCCCGGCACCGCCGACCACGGCTGGCTGCGCGCCTTCCATGCCGTCGTGCCCGACCTGATCCGGGAGTTCCAGCCGGAGATCCTGGTGACCCAGCAGGGCTGCGACTCGCACACCGATGACCCCCTCGCCGACCTGGCGCTCAGCGTGGACGGCCAGCGGGCGGCTTACGTCGCGCTCCACGAGCTCGCCCACGAGGTGTGCGGCGGCAAGTGGGTGGCGTTCGGAGGCGGCGGTTATGCGGTCGTAGACGTCGTGCCACGCGCATGGACCCACCTTCTTGCGCTAGTGTCGGGGAATCCCTTGGAGCCGACGCTCGACGTGCCAGGTGGCTGGCGTGAGCACGTGCAGACGCGCCTCGGGAGGGTCGCACCGTTGCGCATGACGGACGGACGTGAACCGGCCTACCGCGACTGGGGGAGCGGATATGACCCCGGCACGTGGCTGGACCGGCAGGTCCACGCGACTCGCACAGCGGTGTTCCCGCTGCACGGGCTCGACCCGATGCCGTAGCCCGTGCAGATAGTTTCGGGACGGTCTAGAAACCGCAGTTCGTCGCGCCCAAATGCAACTCGACACGCCGGTGGTATGTGAGATTCTCAGGGGTGTCCCCTTCCCCATCAGTCACATCAGGCCCTATTCTCACTTTGGGATCGCGTTTTTGGACCGGCGGTGGGGAAGCCGCCGGCGTCGCGATCACTCGAGAGAGAACGGTGGAAGCAGATGGTTACTCCTTCTGGAGACATCTCTGACAGCAAGTTCCTGACCGTTGCCGAGGTTGCGTCGATGATGCGCGTATCCAAGATGACGGTCTACCGGTTGGTTCATTCGGGCGAGCTGCCTGCGGTGCGTGTCGGTCGTTCCTTCCGGGTTCGGGAGGACGACGCGAACGAATACCTCAAGAGCTCGTTCTACAACGCGGGCTAGTTGTCGGACCCCGCGCCCAGGCACAATGGGCGCGGGGGCAACACCGGTCCCATCGGGTCACCGATTCTCTCTGGGTGCCCTGGCTTCGTTAGTCTTACCCCCTAGGTCTGTTTGCCGCGCGCTGCGGTGAGTGGCCGCGTCGGCACCGGGCCGGCATTCTCTGCAACGATCGTGAAGGGTTCCCCGTGGGTTCTGTCATCAAGAAGCGTCGCAAGCGCATGGCGAAGAAGAAGCACCGCAAGCTGCTCAAGAAGACTCGCGTCCAGCGCCGCAAGCTCGGCAAGTGACGTTCGTGGCGTAGGTGGCGGAACGCACCGGACCTGGCCGAAGCGAAGCCCGAGGCGGGCAGCAGGGTCGGGTCCTCCTGGTCACCGGGGTCTCGCGTGACCTCGGTCGCCGTTTTGCGCGCGCTGCCGCCCGCCACCCGAACGTCGAGCGGGTGATCGGAGTCGATGTCGCACCGCCTCGCGGTGACATCGGCAAGGTCGGATTCGTCCGAGCCGACATCCGCAACCCGGTGATCGCCAAGGTGATCGCCAAGGAGGAGGTCGACACCGTCGTCCACCTCAGCGTCATCGCGACCCCCGGCACCACCGGGGGTCGTTCGACGATGAAGGAGCTCAACGTCATCGGGACGATGCAGCTCCTCGCGGCCTGTCAGACTGCGCCGTCCCTGCGTCAGGTCGTGGTGAAGTCGACGACCCAGGTCTACGGGGCGAGCAGCCGCGACCCGGCGATGTTCACCGAGTCGATGGAGCCGCGGCGCACCCCGTCCTCCGGCTATGCCCGCGACGCGGCCGACATCGAGTCCTACGTACGCGGCTTCGCCCGCCGTCGCCCGGACATCGCGGTCACAGTGCTGCGCTGTGCCAACGTCCTCGGGCCGAGCGTGGTCAGCCCGATCGCGTCCCACTTCCGGCGTGCGGTCGTGCCCAACGTGCTCGGCTTCGACCCCCGCCTTCAGTTCCTCCACGAGCAGGACCTCTACGGCGTCCTCGAGCATGCTGTACGCACCGGGGTCCCCGGGACGTTCAACGTCGCCGGCGACGGCGTGCTGACCCATTCGCAGGTCGCGCGCCGGCTGCAGCGGGTCACGGTGCCGATCCCCGAGCCCATGTTCGGCCTGGCGAGGTTCGGCGGCGGCGAGTATCCCGCCGAGCTCCGGGCCCTGCTGACCTACGGTCGTGGCGTCGACACCACGCGGATGCGCTCGCTGTTGGGCTTCGAACCCCGATACACGACCGAGGACACGGTCGTAGACTTCGCGGACAGCGTGATGCCGTCCGCGAACCGTGCCGACCGTGCGCTGGCCGCCTTGGAGAGCCGACTGACAGGAGCGCCCGGTGACTGAGTCCCCCGCCCAGGGTTTCACCGGTGCCACGGCGCGCGAGCGCCACCCGCTGCGGGCGATCCCGGCGGCCGACTGGGCAGCGGCTCTGGAGAGCGCCGCCAAAGAGGTCTTCGGTGCCGAGTGGGAGGAGCAGCTCGCTCGGTTCATCGTGTTCCTGCGCCGCCGGATCTCCGGCGAATACTCCGTCGACGAATACGGCTTCGACCGCGAGCTCACCCAACGCTTCATGCTGGCCGTGCTGCGGCCGATCAAGGAGAAGTGGTTCCGGGTCGAGGTGCGCGGCATCGAGAACATCCCGACCGACGGCGGCGCGCTGATCGTCTCCAACCACTCCGGCACCATCCCGATGGACGGCCTGATGACGATGGTCTCGATCCACGACGAGCTCGGTCGCAACCTGCGCCCGCTCGGGGCCGACCTGGTCTTCCGGATGCCGATCGTCGGCAACATCGCCCGCAAGGCGGGCGCGACGCTGGCCTGCAGCGAGGACGCCGAGCGGATGCTGCGCAACGGCGAGCTGGTCGGCGTTTGGCCCGAGGGCTTCAAGGGCATCGGCAAGCCCTACAGCGAGCGCTACAAGCTCCAGCGCTTCGGCCGCGGCGGCTTCGTCTCCTCCGCGCTGCGCACCGGTGTCCCGATCGTGCCGCTCTCCGTCGTCGGCGCCGAGGAGATCTACCCGCTGGTCGGTAACATCCCGGCCCTCGCCAAGGTCATCGGCGTGCCCTACCTGCCGATCACGCCGTTCTTCCCGCTCCTCGGGCCGCTGGGTCTCATCCCGCTCCCTTCGAAGTGGCTGATCGAGTTCGGCGAGCCGATCCGCACCGATGCGTACGACGCTTCGGAGGCCGACGACCCGATGCTGGTCTTCAACGTCACCGACCAGGTGCGCGAGACGATCCAGCAGACGCTCTACCGCCTGCTGGGCGAGCGCGCCTCCGTCTTCGGCTGATCCCGAGAGGTCACCCCCGCCGGTCGAGAAGTCAGCTGCGCCGGCCGAGACGGCACGCCTGTGCCAACTCGACCAGCGCCAGTGACGCTTCGGCCGTGCGTTACGGGGTGAGGAGACCGGTGGCGCCGGCGAGCACGTCGCCGACCAGACCGGTGACGCCGGTGACCAGACCGGTGACGGGGTCCGTCACGGTGCCGGGGTCGGTGTCCGGGTCCTCGGACGGATCGCCGTCGGAGGGGGTGGACGGGGTCGGCAGGATGCTGCCGTCCTCCTCCGGTTCCTCGGAGGGCTTCTCCTGGTCGTCCTTCTCGCCCTTGGGGTCGGTCACCGAGCCGGGACCGATCTTGTCGGGGTCGATGGAGGGCAGATCGAGGGCGTTGTCGTCCTGGGTGAGCGGCGGCAGCGCCTCGGCCTCGACGACGGTGTCTGCCGGAAGCAGCCCGTCGATGTCGGAGGTGAGGCTGGAGACCAGCGTCGCGGGAAGCTCGGTGATGCCACCCTCGCAGGTGGGGCAGAGCTGGGCGGCGGCCTGGTCGATCAGCACGAGGGTCTGCGCGGCGTCGGAGACGGCCGGCTCGGCACGCTCGGGCACCTTCGGGCTCAGCTCGGCCAGCTCTTCGACGCCATCGGCCGCGAACGTACGCAGCTGGGCGAGCGAGTCGTTGTCCTGGGACTGCTCGAAGTCGCTGATCAGCAGGTCGGAGCCGTGCGCGGCCTGTCGCGAGAAGGTCTCGAGCGTCGTGGTGACCCGCTCGGAGTCGGTCATCGGCGCATCGGCGACGAGCGACTTGGCCTCGCGCAGGCGGGTGCCGGCGTCCTCGAGGATCCGGATGCCACGGGCCTGGGTGCTGACGGTGAAGCCGGCGGAGACGTTCTCCACGGCACGCTTGACCGGGTAGAGCGAGTCACCGGGCAGAGCGGTCTGGGACGCGGCCGCGGCACCTGCAGTGCCGCCGACGATCGCCATCGCGGCGAAGGCGACGGCGAGCTTGCGCTGCCGGCGCGGCCTGCGTACGGGACCGACGGTGAGCTTGCGCTCGACCGTCTTCTCGGTGCGCGGCGCGGGCACGAGCTCGGTGTCGGCGGCCTCCATGAGGCGCTCGCGAAGGGAGACGGAGAAGTCGCGACTGGGGACGGCGGAGTCGCTGAGAGTGGAGAGCGACGAAGCGAAGACGGCCAGATCACGAAGCTCGTCGGCAGACTGCGAGGCACGCCGATCCGTCGCGGCAGCAGCCGCGACCATTCGGTCGAACTCGTCGGCACGCTTTCGCGCCGGGAATGCCGGGCTCATCGGGGGGTTCCTACTCGGTATCGGCTGTCAGGGATTCGTCGAAACAGCTGCGCACAAGGTGCTGCCATGTCAGACAACGAGTCGCCCCGGCCGCGGGTTACGGCAACCGGTCGAGCATTCAAGGTGGTGCGGAACACAGTCATCAGCGGATCCCGTCAGGCATCTGCTTGGCGAGATTGCGGATCCCGCGCAGCTGGAGCTGTTTCACGGCTCCGTCGCTGCGCCCGAGGATAGCGGCTGTCTCCGCGATTGACAGCCCTTGGAGGAAACGCATGATGATGCAGTCGCGTTGCTCGTCGGGCAGTTTGGAGAGAGCCCCGAGCAGCATCTCGTTGGTGATCCCGGCCATCACGATCTTCTCCGGCCCGTCCGAGGACGAGTCGTGCTGACCCATGTCCTCGGTGGTCATCTCCAGGCGTGTACGTCCCGCCTTGAAGTGGTCCGTGGCCAGGTTGCGCGCGATGGTCATCAGCCAGGCGCCGAAGTCCTTGCCCTGCCAGCGGAAGCCGGTCATCGAGCGGAGCGCGCGGAAGAACGTCTCCGAGGTGAGGTCCTCGGCGACCTGGGTGGAACGGGTCCGGTAGAAGAGGAACCGGTAGACCGCACCGTGGTAGTGGTCGTAGAGAAGGCCGAACGCCTCCTTGTCACCCTTGCGGGCGAGCTCGACGAGCGCGATCAGCCGGGTGCGGTCGGCCTCGCTCTCCTCCGAGGAGGTGGCGAGCTCGGCGTCGTCGTCCGGCTCGTTGTCGGAGCGGGGCTTGGACTCGTGAGTGCCACCCGAGCCGCGACGCTCGGGCTCGGCGAGCGGACCGGACGCACCGGCAACACCGGCGTAGGCGGGCTCGTAGCCCTCGTTCATCAAGAGCTCGACCGCAGCACGCAGTGCATCCAAGCGACGATGGACGTCATTGGCGCGGCGCGACATGTGGGTCCCTCCCGAAGACTCCCCCTGAGCGAGCCCAACCTTACGGGTTAGGGCATCCCGATGTCAGGTCCCGAGCCGAAGTTGCCTCGGCGTGTGTTGGCAATTTCCTGACAGAGCGGCGAATACCCGCCACTGCATACAGGTCGCCAACAGGGCGATCAGTCCCGCCGTCCGCGGAGCGCGATCGCCACCGCGATCGCCCCTGTGGCCGCCCCGCCCAGCGCCGCGGTGACCACGCCGGCCCGGGCGGCCTTGCGGCCGGTGCGGTAGTCACGGATCGGCCAACCCTTCACGCGCGCGTGGGCGCGTAGGCGCGCGTCCGGATTGATCGCGCACGGATGTCCGACCAGCGACAGCATCGGCAGGTCGTTGTAGGAGTCCGAGTAGGCGGCGCAGCGAGAAAGGTCGAGGCCCTCCCGGGCGGCGATCGCCTTGACCGCCTCCGCCTTGGCCGGCCCGTGGAGCATCTCGCCGACCAGATCGCCGGTGTAGACGCCGTCCTCGGTGGCCGCCACCGTCCCGAGCGCGCCGGTGAGCCCGAGCCGCCGGGCGATGACCCGCGCAGCCTCGACGGGCGCCGCGGTCACCAGCCACACCCGCTGTCCTTGGTCGATATGGGTCTGCGCGAGGGCCCTGGTGCCGGGCCAGATCCGGTGGGCCATGCCCTCGTCGAAGATCTCCTCCATCAGGCTCTCGACCTCCTCGGCGCGATGGCCGCGGATGAACGACAGCGCCGACGAGCGCGCCGACTCCATGTGGGACGGGTCTTCGACCCCGGCCACCCGGAAATAGGCCTGCTTGTACGCAGCCGAGGCGATGTCCCGCGTACGGAAGAACTTGCGCCGGTGCAGGCCGCGGGCCAGATGGAAGATCGTCGCGCCCTGCATGATCGTGTTGTCGACGTCGAAGAAGGCTGCCGCCGTCGGGTCTCCGGCCGTCGGATAGAGCCAGGCCTCGATCTCCGCGGCCGCGGCCGATGCCTCGCCGGCGAGAGCCGAGCGGCGTTTGAGGTCTTTTCGCCGAAGCTCGGCGCGGCGGCGGTCGCTGGCGCTGCTCATTTCGCCAACAGTAGTGGTCCGGACGCCGTGAGGGGACCCAGGTGTCAAGATGGTCGGATGGAACCGCGTGTGACCTTTTACTCCCGTCAGGGCTGCCATCTGTGCGACGAGGCTCGGCTGGTCCTCGAGAAGGTGGTCGGGGACGACTACACCGAGGTCGACATCGACGCCGACGAGGAACTGCGCGAGCGTTTCACGAACGAGGTGCCCGTGACGTACGTCGACGGGAAGCAGCACGACTTCTGGCGTGTCTCCGAGGAGCGGCTGAGGGCAGCGCTCGCGCGCTCCCCAGAATAGCTGTCGATCGGCCCATTACCCCGAACAGCCCCCCTCTGACAACTCCGCAAACACGTGTGCTAGCCGACGCTCTGCGAGTTTGTTCTCGCGGTCACAAACTCCGTATGGTGGCTGAGCCGCAGGGCGATCCCGGGCTAAAAAGCCCCCGTCTGTGGCGCCGGCATTGAAAGAGCAGAGCGTGACGGCACGGAGTACGAATACGGGCGAGGGCAGCGGTGCCCAGGACCCCCACCGGGACATCCCCGAGGCGACTGTCGCCCGGCTTCCGGTCTACCTCCGGGCGCTGACCTCGCTCGCCGAGCGCAACATCGCCTCCTGCTCCTCCGAGGAACTCGCGACGGCCGCCGGGGTGAACTCGGCCAAGCTGCGCAAGGACCTCTCCTACCTGGGCTCCTACGGCACCCGTGGGGTCGGCTACGACGTCGACTACCTGAGCTACCAGATCGCCCGCGAGATCGGCGTCACCCACGACTGGCCGGTCATCATCGTCGGTATCGGAAACCTGGGTCAGGCGCTCGCCAACTTCTCCGGCTTCAGCAGCCGCGGGTTCCGCACCGTCGCGCTCCTGGACGCGGCCGCGCCGATGCAGGGCCAGACGGTCGCCGGGCTCGAGGTCCGGCCGTTCGCCGACCTCGCCGAGATCGTCGCGGCCGAGCAGGTCTCGATCGGAGTCATCTCGGTGCCGGCGACCGCTGCCCAGGACGTCGCCGACGCGATGGTCGCGGCCGGCATCAGCAGCATCCTCAACTTCGCGCCCGCCGTCCTGAACGTGCCGCCGGGTGTCGACGTACGCAAGGTCGATCTCTCGATCGAGCTGCAGATCCTCGCGTATCACGAGTCGCGCAAGGCTGCAGAAGCTGTCGAGACGGTGGACAATGGTTCCGAGGAAGGGATCACCGCATGAGCGAGCGTCAGCGAGCGAATCACGGACTCAACATGTCGGCGGCTCCGTATCCTTGCTTCTCCTCCACGGAGGTGCCGGCATGAGCGTCCTTGTTGTCGGCATCTCACATAACTCTGCGCCGGTCTCGCTGCTCGAGGCGGCATCGGTGGACGCGGACGGCCTGCAGAAGCTCCTCACCGACGTGGCTGGTTGTGAACACGTCAGCGAGGCAGCGGTCATCGCGACCTGCAACCGTCTCGAGATCTACACCGAGGTCGAGCGGTTCCACGGCTCCGTCGAGGAGCTCTCCCGCCGCATCATCGAGGGCGCCGGTCAGACGCTCGAGACGATGCTGCCGCACCTCTACGTCCACTACGACGACGGTGCCGTCTCCCATCTGTTCAAGGTGGCTGCCGGGCTCGACTCGATGGCCGTCGGCGAGGGCCAGATCCTCGGGCAGGCCCGCGCGGCGCTGCAGCTCGGCCAGGAGATGGGCACGGTCGGGCCGGCGCTCAACAGCCTGTTCCAGCAGGCGCTGCGGGTCGGCAAGCGCTCGCGCGCGGAGACCGACATCGACCAGGCCGCCCCGTCGCTGGTGACCGCGTCGCTGGACCGCGCCGCGCGCGCCGTGGGTGACGTACGCGGCAAGCGGGTCGCCGTCGTCGGCGCCGGCGCGATGGCCGGGCTGGCCACCGCGACCGTCTCCCGGCTGGGGGCCGCCGACGTGGTCGTCGTCAACCGCACCACGGCCAACGCCGAGCGCCTCGCCAAGGAGTACTCCGCGCGTTCGGCCTCGCTCGACACGCTGGCCGACGAGATCGCGGCCGCCGACGTCGTGATCACCTGCGCGGGCGCCAACGGGCTGCTCGTCCCGGCGGACATGGTCGGTGACCGCAGCAGCCGCCCGATCGCGCTGATCGACCTGGCCCTGCCCCACGACATCGACCCCGCTGCGGGGTCGCTCCCGGGGGCCACCCTGATCGACCTGGCCGCCCTCGCCGACGAGCTGCACGCCTCGCCCGCCGGCAAGGAGGTGCTCGCGGTCCGCGACATCGTCACCCAGGAGGTCGCGGCGTTCCTGAACGCTCGTCGCCAGTCCGCGGTGACCCCGACGGTGGTCGCGCTGCGGAGCATGGCCACCGGTGTCGTCGCCGCCGAGATGGAGCGCCTCGACAACAAGCTGCCCGGCCTCGACGAGGTGACTCGTGCCGAGGTCCTCCGGACCGTACGCCGCGTGGCCGACAAGCTGCTTCACGAACCGACCGTCCGGGTCAAGGAGCTCGCCAACGAGACCGGCGCGGTGTCCTACGCCGCTGCGCTCGCCGAGCTCTTCGCGCTCGACCCCGAGGCCGTCTCCGCGGTGACCCGGGCCGACGTCCCAGGAGACCACTCATGAGAACTCTTCGTCTCGGCACCCGCCGTTCCCAGCTCGCCGTCACCCAGTCGACCCTGGTCGCGGAGGTGCTCCGCGCCCAGGGCCACATCGTCGAGCTGGTCGAGATCGTCTCCGACGGCGATCGCACCCAGGCAGCGAACACCCCGCTGACCAGCGCGAACTCGACGGGCGTCTTCGTCAGCGCGCTGCGCGACGCGCTCCACGCCAAGGAGATCGACCTCGCGGTCCACTCCCTCAAGGACCTGCCGACCTACCCCGAGGAAGGCATCGAGTTGGTCGCGATCCTGCCGCGCGAGGACCCGCGCGACGTGATCGTCGCCCGCGACGGCCTGACCCTCGGTGAGCTCCCGCCGGGCTCGCGGGTAGGCACCGGCTCGCCGCGACGCGTCGCCCAGATCAAGGCCCTCGGCCTCGGCCTGGAGCTGGCCGGCATCCGCGGCAACGTGGACACCCGCATCGGCAAGGTCCGCTCGGGCGAGTTCGACGCTGTCGTGCTCGCGCGTGCCGGCCTGGCCCGCATCGACCGGCTCGACGAGGTCACCGAGGTCCTCGACCCGATCCAGGTGCTGCCCGCTCCTGGTCAGGGGGCCCTGGCGGTCGAGTGCCGCGCAGGCGACGCCGATGCCGACGTACGCAAGATTCTGGCTTCCCTCGACGACTCGCCCACCCGAGCGGCTGTCGAGGCAGAACGCGCGGTGCTCGCCACCCTCGAAGGTGGCTGCGCCGCGCCCATCGGGACCCTCGCCGACGTGGTTGAGGGTGAGGAAGGACCAGAGCTGTGGGTGCGGGCAGTCGCGCTCTCACTCGATGGCTCGCTCTCGATCCGACTCTCCGCATCCGGGCCGCTCGACGACGCCGCAGGCGTCGGACGCCGGCTCGCCGAGGAGATGCTCGCCGAGGGTGCAGCAGACCTGACCGACGACCCCACCACTGACCCCGGCCAGGCTGTCATGGACACGGGCGGTTCCCCCCAGACCGCTCCCGAGCAGGACAAGGTGCACAACGCATGACCCGAGCAAAGACCACCGAGCAGACGGCCGAGCACAGCTCGGCCACCCCACTGGGCTGGGTGTCCTTCGTCGGCAGCGGTCCTGGTGACCCTGAGCTGCTGACGGTACGGGCGATCGACCTGTTGAAGCAGGCCGATGTTGTCGTGACCGAGGCCCCCGAGCACGCTTCGATGGTGCGCGGCGTTCTCGGCATCCCCGAGCCCGTCGAGCCGACCGAGGGTGAAGAGACCCCGGAACCGGTCGGACCCGAGTTCATCGACGGCGGGTTCGGCGTCGACGGCCAGCCCCTGGCCAACGCCGCCCGTGCCAAGGCCGTCGTCAAGCAGGCGAAGCTGGGCAAGCGCGTCGTGCGCCTGATGACCGGCGACCCCTTCCTCTACGCCTCCGGCCCCGAGGAGGCGCAGTCCTGCGCCAAGGCGGGCATCGGCTTCGAGATCGTTCCCGGCGTCTCGTCGGTGTCGGCCGTTCCGGCCTACGCCGGCATCCCGCTGACGACCAAGGACCACCAAGAGGTCGCGGTCGTCACCTGCAACGAGAAGATCGACTGGAGCCAGTACGCCGACAACCGCACCCTGGTTCTCCTCTCCGGCGTCGGCATGATCGGCGACATCGCCAAGGAGCTCGTCGCGGCGGGCCGCTCGGCCAAGACCCCGGTCGCGATCACCCGCGTCGGCACCACGACCGAGCAGTCGACGGTAGAGTCGACGCTGGAGAACATCGCTGTCGACGCTCGTGCCGCACGGATGGCGCCGCCGGCGATCGTGGTGATCGGCAAGGTGGTCAACTTGCGTGAGACGCTCTCGTGGTTCGAGACGAAGCCGCTGTTCGGCTGGCGCGTGCTGGTGCCCCGCACCAAGGAGCAGGCGCCTGCGCTGTCGCTGAAGCTGAAGGGCTTCGGTGCCGTGCCCGAGGAGGTGCCGACGATCTCCGTCGAGCCCCCGCGCAACCCGCAGCAGATGGACAAGGCGGTACGCGGCCTGGTCGAGGGCCGCTACAACTGGATCGCCTTCACCTCGATCAACGCGGTGCGCGCCGTACGCGAGAAGTTCGACGAGTACGGCCTGGACTGCCGCGCCTTCTCCGGTCTGAAGATCGCCGCCGTCGGCGAGAAGACCGGGCAGGCGCTCGAGGCTTGGGGCCTGCGCCCCGACCTCGTGCCGAACACCGACAACCAGTCGGCCGCCGGCCTGCTCGAGGTGTGGCCGGAGTACGACGCGGACCTCGACCCGATCAACCGGGTCTTCCTCCCGCGCGCCGACATCGCCACCGAGAACCTCATCGCCGGCCTGGTCGACCTCGGCTGGGAGTGCGACGACGTGACCGCCTACCGCACCGTCCGGGCTGCCCCGCCGCCCGCGCCGACCCGCGACGCGATCAAGACCGGCAAGTTCGACGCGGTGGTCTTCACCTCCTCGTCGACGGTCCGGAACCTGGTCGGCATCGCGGGCAAGCCGCACACCTCCACGGTGATCGCGGCGATCGGTCCGGCCACCGCCAAGACCGCCGAGGAGCACGGCCTGCGCGTCGACGTGATGTCGCCCGAGCCGTCGATCGAGGCGCTCACCGAGGCGCTCGCCGCCTTCGGTGCCGCGCGTCGTGCCTCGCTGGTCGAGCAGGGCCTGCCGGTCACCAAGCCGTCCGACCGGCGCCCCGCCTCCCGCCGCCGTTCGCGTACCTCCTGAACCGAGTTCCACCGCAACTGCCGCGTGCTCCCGAGTGTGGGTGCACGCGGCTGTTGCATTACCGTGGAACGTACCCCTTTTGCGTTGGAGTGCAGATGAGCATCGAGAAGCCCGTGATCCGTCCCCGCCGGCTGCGCCGCACGCCGATCATGCGCCGGATGGTCGCGGAGACGGCCGTACGTCCCGCCAACCTGGTCCTGCCCGCGTTCGTGCGCGAGGGGATCGATGAGCCCGTCCCGATCTCGACCATGCCCGGCGTGGTCCAGCACAGCCGGGAGTCGCTGCGGAAGGCCGCGGCCGAGGCTGCGTCCGCCGGCATCGGCGGCATCATGCTCTTCGGTGTCCCCGAGACGAAGGACGCCGTGGGCTCGAGCGCGCTCGACCCCGACGGCATCCTCAACGTGGCCATCGCCGACGTCGTCTCCGAGGTCGGCGACGGGCTCACCGTGATGAGCGACCTGTGCCTGGACGAGTTCACCGACCACGGTCACTGCGGTGTGCTCGCCGAGGACGGCTCGGTCGACAACGACGCCACCCTCGAGATCTACGCTCAGATGGCGATCGCCCACGCCGAGGCCGGCGTCCACATGGTCGGCCCGTCCGGGATGATGGACGGCCAGGTCGCGGTGACCCGCGACGCCCTCGACGGCGCGGGCTACACCGACGTCTCGATCCTCGCCTATTCCGCGAAGTACGCCTCGGCGTTCTACGGCCCGTTCCGCGAGGCCGTCGACTCCGCCCTCAAGGGTGACAGGCGGACCTATCAGCAGGATCCGGCCAACGCTCTGGAGGGTGTCCGCGAGGCGCTCCTTGACGTCGCTGAGGGTGCCGATATCGTGATGGTCAAGCCCGGGCTCCCGTATCTCGACGTCCTGCAGCGAGTGCGTGAGTCTGTCGATGTTCCGGTGGCTGCCTACAACATCTCAGGGGAGTACTCGATGTTGGAAGCCGCCGCCGCGAACGGCTGGATCGACCGCGAACCGGCGATCCTGGAGACACTCACCGCCTTCAAGAGGGCGGGCGCGGACGTCATTCTGACCTACTGGGCCACCGAAGCAGCTGGCTGGCTGCGAGGCTGACGTTCTCGCTTGATCAGCCGAGCACCTCTGTGACGTGGAACATATCCTGAGAGTAGACTCGAGCCTGTGACCAATCGAGAGTTGGGCAGCACGAAGCGCACCGGTCGGCCGCGCAACAGTGGACGGAATTCGGCGAACCCGCGGGAAGAGATTCTCAAAGAGGCGTCCCGCCTCTTCACCGCTCAAGGGGTCGCGGCGACGACGATCAGCCAGATCGCCGAGTGCGTCGGACTGCGCCAGTCCTCGATGTACTACTACTACAAATCCAAGGAGGAGATCCTCTCCGCCTTGATGGAGAAGAACCGCGAGTCGCTCACGCTCGCGGAGAAGCTTCTCGAGGAGGCCGGCCCGGCTGCTCCGCGGCTCTACGCCTTCCTCTACACCGACGTCCGCCAGCTGTGCACCGCGCCGCTCGACTTCTACGAGCTGGAGGTGGCCGCCCTGGCGCAGCCGCAGGTCTTCGCGGGCTTCGAGGAGGACGGCGACAAGCTGCGTGACGCGGCCGCCCAGCTCCTCGAGATGGGCGTCGCCAGCGGTGAGCTGCGTCAGACCGACCCCGCCGCCACCGCGCTGATGCTGCTCTCGCTCAACGAAGGCGCCCAGCACCGGCTCTGGCACGGCCGGCGCGACGACGAGAAGGCCCCGGCGAGCTCCGACGCCCTGGCCGAGTCGGTCGCCGACTACCACCTCAGCTCCCTGCTGGCCGACGCATCCTCCCTGGATGCGGTCCGCGAGCTCGGCCGAGCCTTCGTCACCGAGTACGAGGACGACGAGCCCGCCGCCTGACTGTCGCGAACTCGTGGGGCCGCCCGCGCGGGGTGTAACACGTCGTTCGTAGGACTACTCGCCCTATTAGAACGACCGGATAGTCCTACGAACGACGTGTTACACGTGCGGCGGCCCGCGGCTCCTGCTCACGAACGCGAAGGACCCCGCCAGATGGCGGGGCCCTACGCGTATGGCGTGGGACTACTTGACGAGCCCGAGCAGCTTCAGCAGGCCAGTCAGGATGCCGCCGACAGCGCCGGTCGCCTCGTTCAGGGTCTTCCCCTGCAGTTGCGCCACGCAGTCGGTGATCGTGCTCTGCGGGACGGTGCGGGCGAGGACGGAGCCGACCTGGTCGATGACAGCGTTGGTGCAGATCGTGGTCAGCTCGGCGACGGTCGCGACCACCTTCTCGACCGGCTGGGTCACCGGCTCGAGCGCCTTCCCCGGGTCGGTGGTGGTGCCGCCGCCGTCGTCACCGCCGCCGGTGCCACCACCGGTGCTCCCGCCGGGAGTCTCCCCTGAAGGAGCCTCGCTGGAGGGGCCGGAGGGAGCCTGCGAGGAACCGCCGCGCGGGCCGGCCTGCTGGCCGCCCGCCCGGAGCTCGCGGTCCTTCTGCTTCGAAGACTTGGGAGCCTCCATCCGCGGGATCGCGTAGTCGACCGGGACCGTGCTGTTCGGGATCGAGGTGAAGTCACCGGAGCGGTAGGCCTCGGCGACACCGAGCACGGTCGTGACGTACGACTGGCTGTGGTTGTAGCGGAAGACCGCTGCTCGCGCGCCCTGGTCGGTGGAGAGGTCGTCGTTGCCGGAGCAGAGGTAGACGGCGGAGGCGAGGGCGGCGTCGTTGATGTCCTGGGGGTTGCGCTTGCCGTCACCGTCGGCGTCCACACCGACCATCGCCCAGGTGGAGGGGATGAACTGCATCGGGCCGACCGCGCGGTCGTAGCTGGTGTCGCCGTCGTACTGTCCACCGTCGGTGTCGGTGATCTGGGAGACGTTGCCCTTGCCGTTGAGCGGCACTCCGTAGATGCCGGGCGTGGAGACGCCCTCGGCGCTGAGACGGTTGTCGTTGGCGCGACCGTGGTTGGACTCGACCCGCCCGATCGCGGCGATCAGCGGCCAGTCGATCTTGCAGGCGGCGTCCGCGGCGTTGATGACGGTGGCCGCACGCTGATAGGCGGCGAGCGCGGCGGACGGGATCCCGGCGGCACTGGCCGTCCCGGGCAGCGACTTGTCGCCCTCGTTGGTCGAGGCCGACACGCTGGCCGGCGCCTCGATCGCCTCGGCCGGGACCGATGTCCCGTCGGGCAGGCTGAACGCGTCGTCGTATCTGGTCCCTGATGCGGTGGCACTCGACTGCGTCAGACCGGTGACGTTGACCGTCCAGGCCGCGCTCAGCAGCGCGAGCGGAACGAGCGCGGTCGCCTTCTGAAGGCGGCTGTAGCGCGAAGCGGACATCGAATCTCCCCTGGTGATCACCGCACTGAAATCGTACGGAGGTCGTGCTCCCTCATGCAACGTTCAAACGAACCGTCTCACGTCGAAGTTACGCGCGTCACGTTTTACCGGAACATTGCGTTCCACTAAACGAGACGCCGATGAGACGTACGAAGTTGCACCTCGTGATGCCGAACTCCGCTCCGAATTGTTGCGGTCCCAGAATGTGGGTCATCTGACCAGGACGATTGACCGAACGAGTGAAAAAGGTAATCCTCATCACACTGCCGGGCCACGGGAGGGCCGGGTGGAACTCCTCGAGAGGATCCGATCGAATGCGCCACAAGCGTTCAACCACGATGTGTGTCCGTCTGCTCGTCGCCTCAGTCGTCGCCACCGGACTCTTGTTCGGGCCCTCGCCCGGACCGGCCATGAACAGTGCGAGTGCCGCGCCCGAGTCGCCGTACCTCGTCGGCCGTGGGATCGCCGACGTCACCGGCGAGCCGGGGGAGAACGGCATGATGGGGTACGCCGACCTCGCGCAGAGCACCACCGGCATCCACATGCGTCAGCGCGCCCGCGCCTTCGTGATCGCCGACGCGGCGAGCGGTGAGCGCGTGGTCCACGTCGTGGCCGACATCGGGATGATCTTCCAGGGCCTGCGCGACGCCGTACTCACAAAGTTGCAGCAGCGGTACGGGGACCTCTACTCCGAGCGCAACGTCATGCTCACCGCGACCCACACCCACGCCGGGCCAGGTGGGTTCTCGCACCACAACCTCTACAACCTCACGACGCTCGGCTATCACGAGAAGACCTTCCGAGCGGTCGTCGACGGCATCGTGTCCTCGATCGGACGCGCCGACGCCGACCTCGCGCCCGCCGACCTCAGTCTGTCGACCAGCCAGCTCACCAACGCCAACGTCAACCGCTCCAAGCAGGCGTTCGACCGCAACCCGGAGGCCGACAGGGCGTACTTCCCCAGCGGCACCGATACCCGCAGCACCACTCTTCAGGTACGCCGCAAGGCCCCTGACGGGTCGACCAGTCTCGACGGGATCATCAACTGGTTTCCCGTCCACGCCACGAGCATGTCGACCGACAACACGCTGATCAGTCCCGACAACAAGGGCTACGCGGAGTACGTCTGGGAGCGGCAGGTGCGCGGCGTCGACTACATCGAGGACACCGCACCCGACTTCGTGGCGTCGTTCGCGCAGTCCAACGCCGGGGACATGTCGCCCAACCTCAACCTGCAGCCGACCGACGGCCCGACCACGGACGAGTTCGAGAACACCCGCATCATCGGCACCCGGATGGTCGACGCGGCCCGCGAGGGACTCGAGTCCGACAAGCGGTCGCTCGAGGGCGGCATCGACTCGCGCATCGTGTACGTCGACTTCTCCGAGGTCGCCGTACGGCCGGAGTTCACCCCCGACGGCAAGCCGCACAACACCTGCTCGGCTGCGCTCGGCGCCTCCTTCGCCGCTGGCAGCACCGAGGACGGCGGTGGCGGACTGCCGATCTTCAAGGAGGGCAAGGACGGCGGCAACCCGCTGGTCGAGCTGATCGCCGGCGCGCTCTACACCGCGTCGCCCGAGCTGAAGGCCTGCCAGGCGCCGAAGGAGGTGCTGCTCCCCGTCGGCGACCTCGACCTGGTGCAGCAGAAGCTGCCGGTGCAGCTGATGAAGATCGGCGACTTCTACATGGTCGGGATGCCGGCGGAGGTCACCGTGGTGTCGGGTCTGCGGATCCGACGGGCGGTCGCCGAGGCCGTCGGCACCGATCTCGAGAACGTCCTGGTCCAGGGCTACGCCAACGCCTACGGGCACTACCTGACGACGCCGGAGGAGTACGACTCCAAGGAGTACGAGGGCGCGAGCACCCTGTTCGGTCGCTATGAGCTGCCGGCGTTCATGCAGGTGGCCTCCGATCTCGGCACGGCGATGCGCGCCGGCGTCGACGTACCGCAGGGGGAGAAGGAGGCCGACCGCAGCGCCTGGCAGCTGCCGTCGCCCAGTGGCGCCGTGCTCGTCGATGCGCCGCAGATCGGCCGCAGGTTCGGCGACGTGCTGACCGCGCCGGGCTCGATCTACCGCCCCGGGCAGCAGGTCAGCGTGGTCTTCGCCGGTGCGCACCCCAACAACAACCTCCATCTCGGTGGCAGCTACCTGGCCGTCGAGCGCAAGGTGGGTACGACCTGGCAGCGGGTCGCCGACGACGGCGACTGGTCGACGAAGTTCCGCTGGGCGCGCGACGGCATCGCGGCCTCCAAGGTGACGATCACGTGGGACGTCCCACCTGGCACCGCGTCGGGCAGCTACCGGATCCGCTACTTCGGCGATGCGCGCAACCTGCTCGGGACGGTCTCGTCGTTCACCGGCACCTCGCCCGTCTTCGGGGTGAGCTGACCATGAAGACGCTGCCGATCACCTTGGCCGCGGGGGCCCTGCTTGCCTCCGGCTTCACCTCGGGGTCGCCCGCGTACGCAGCGCCTTCGGGTGGTACGCCGACGATCGAGGTGCTTTCACACAACGTTCAGATGCTGCCGCCCATCCTCGGTGGCAAGGCCAACGCGACCCGCGCCGACCTGATCGCGACGGCCGACTACGTGAAGGGCCATGACGTCGTGGTGTTCCAGGAGGCCTTCGACAACCGGCCGTCGAACACCCTCAAGAGCCGGCTAGCGACGCAGTACCCCTACCAGACACCGGTCCTCGGCAGGTCCACCTCCGGGTGGGACGAGACCCTGGGTGCCTACTCGCCGCTGGCGCCCGAGGACGGCGGTGTGACGATCCTGAGCAAGTGGCCGATCGCCCACAAGGTGCAGTACGTCTACAGCGGCGGCTGCGGCGCCGACGCGCTGTCCAACAAGGGCTTCGTCTACGTGCAGCTGGATGTCGACGGCACTCCTGTCCACGTCGTCGGCACCCACGTCCAGGCGGAGGACCCGCTCTGCTTCGGTCGCGGGGCCGCCGTCCGCGCCGAGCAGTTCGCGACGATCGACGAGTTCCTGGACGGCCTGGCGATCCCGTCCGACGAACAGGTCATCGTGACCGGCGACCTCAACGTCGACAGGGCCTCGCCCGAGTACACCGACCTGCTGGCGGCCACCGACACCGTCGCCCCGACGTCGTACGACGGACACCCGTTCAGCTGGGACCCGACGACGAACCCGCTCGCCACGGGCGGGCAGGAGCACCTCGACTACGTGCTGCATCGCCGCGGCCACGTACGCCCGCGGGTGTGGACCAACACGGTGCTCACGCCCACGTCGCCGCCCTGGGAGTACGCCGGGACGACCTACACCGACTACGCCGACCACTATCCCGTCGCAGGCAGCTGAGGAGCTCCAATGACCGTCACACCCCGACTGCGGAGCGTCATCGCAGCGACTCTGACCGTGGGCGCCGTGCTCGGTGCCACCGCGGCGCCCGCCGTCGCCGATCCGGCACGCACCCCGAGCGCCGCACCGGCGTACCAGAAGTACGTCGCCCTGGGTGACTCCTACACCGCCGGCCCGCTGATCCCGTGGAACAGCACCTGGTGCTTCCGCTCCAACAACAACTATCCGGCGTGGCTGGCCACCGATCTCGGGATCTACTACGAGCCGGGTGCGTTCCACGACGTCAGCTGCTCGTCGGCGGACACGAGCAACCTCACCCTGCCGCAGCCGACGCCCACGCCGGAGCTCAACCTGGCGAACCAGTCGCCTCAGCTCGACGCCGTCACCCTCGACACCGACCTGGTCACGCTCGGGATGGGTGGCAACGACTACGGCGTCTTCGGCTCGCTCATCGGCTGCGGCGACTTCCGTGACCAGAACCCCACGGGTACGCCGTGCCGGGACCACTACACGGTCGGCGGGGTCGACACGCTCTCGGCCGCGCTCGACAACACCGGCCGCAACCTGGGGCGCTCGGTGGCCCTGATCAAGGAGCGCGCACCCGGCGCGAAGGTCGTCCTCGTCGGCTACCCGCGACTGCTGCCGCCGACCGGCTACTGCCCGGACGTGGTCCCGTTCGCCGATGGCGACTACGCCTGGGCCGACTCCCTCAACCGCAAGCTCAACGCGGTCATGAAGCGCGCCGCGACCGACGAGGGCGCGACGTACGTCGACACCTACGGGCCCGCTCTCGGTCACGACGCCTGTGCCGGTGATGCCGCGTGGGTCCGTGGTGACTCGACCGACCTCTTCGCCGCCGCTGCCTTCCACCCCAACGGCGCCGGGATGCGGGCCATCAGCAAGATCGTGCTCGATGCTCTCGGCGAGCAGTCGGTGGCCGGGACGACCGCGCCGAAGACGCGGCCGGACAACGTGCGGAGCGACCGCGAACAGCAGCGCTGGCTCCGCGAGCACCCGGACGCCGTGCTCCCGACCGACGACGCTCCGGTAGGGGCACGATGACGCCGGAGCGAGAGGCGGTCGCCGATGCCTGCCGGGCGTTGGCGGCCGAGGGGCTCGTCATCGGTACGGCAGGCAACGTCAGCGTGCGCTCCGGTGACATGGTCGCGATCACCGCGACCGGGGCGTCGTTCGCCACGATGACCGCAGACCAGGTGACCGTCCTCGCCCTCGACGGGCAGGTCGTCGCGGGTGAGCTCGCGCCGACCTCCGAGGTCGACCTGCACCTCGGGCTCTACCGCCGCCGGGAGACGGGCGCGATCGTTCACACCCACGCGCCGATGGCCACCGCGCTGTCATGCGTCCTGACCGAGCTGCCGTGCGTCCACTACGGCTTGCTGGCGCTCGGCGGCACGGTCCGCGTGGCGCCGTACGCGACCTTCGGCACGCCGGAGCTCGCCGAGCTGGTCATCGAGGCGCTCGAGGGCCGCGGCGGCGCGCTCATGGCCAACCACGGCGCGATCACCCAGGCGGCCGACCTGGCCAAGGCGGTCGAGCTGGCCCTGCTCCTGGAGTGGGGCTGCACCGTCTACTGGCGAGCTGCCGCCATCGGTACCCCGCGCGTCCTCGACGAAGACCAACAGGCCGCGGTGATCCACGCCGCCCTGACCCGCAGCTACGGCACCACCCGACCCTCATCACAGGAGAACTCGTGACCACTTCCCCCACCGTCGTCACCCTCGGCGCACACGTGCTCGACACGCTGGTACGCCACGTCGAGTCGATCCCCGAAGGACAGGACGGCCAGCTGGTCGACGAGATCCGGGTCACCGCGGCCGGCCCCGCCGGTGGCACCGCGCTGGTGCTCGCCAAGCTCGGCGCGACCGTGGTCAGCGCGGGCGCCATCGGGACCGACGCGGTCGGCGATCAGCTGCTCTCGCTGCTGCAGCGCGACGGCGTGGACACCGAGCATCTGGTACGCCGCGAGGACCACCAGACCTCCGCGAGCGTGCTCCCGATCCGCCCCGACGGCTCGCGGCCGGCGTTCCACGTGATCGGGGCCAACGGCGCCTACGGTGCCGACGACGCGCCGCTGGACGTGATCGCCGCGGCCGACCACCTGCACCTCGGCGGCCCGGAGTTCATGGGCGGCGACGCGGCGGCGAAGATCCTCGCCCACGCGCGCGACAACGGCGTGACCACCTCGCTCGACTCCCTCGCGCCCAGCGACCCCGGCATGTTCGAGTGGATCGCGGCCGCGTTCCCCTATGTCGACCACCTGCTGGTCAACGACGAGCAGGCGCTCGGCTGGACCGGTGCCGCCGATCTGGAGGCGGCCTGCCGCACGCTGGTCGAGGCCGGCGCCGGCTGCGTGGCCGTGACCGCCGGCGCCCAGGGCGCGGTCGTGGTGACTGCGGACGAGACCGTTCGGGTGCCGGCGTACGACACCGAGGTGGTCGACACCACCGGCTGCGGCGACGCGTTCTCGGCGGGCTACATCCGGGGTCTCGCGCTGGGCCGGACGCCCGCCGAGGCGGCCAAGCTGGGCTGCGCGACCGCCGCTCAGGTCGCCGGCGGCCTCGGGTCCGACTTCGGCAGCTTCGATCTCGCCTCGGTCGAGAGCTTCGCCGCCGCCGCCGCGGCGCTCAAGGAGGTCTGAGGAGTGCCGCGCGCAGCGCGGGTCGACGTCGCGATCGTCGGCGCCGGCCTGGCCGGGCTGACCGCTGCTCGTGCCCTGGTGGCCGCAGGCCGCAGCGTCGTCGTGCTCGAGGCGCGCGACCGGGTGGGCGGCCGTACCCTCAACCACGACCTCGGCGACGGTCAGGTCGTGGAGGCCGGCGGGCAGTTCGTCGGACCGACCCAGAACCACATCCTCGGTCTGGCCGCCGAGCTGGACGTCAAGACCTTCCCGGCGTACACCGAGGGTGAGGCGGTCTACGTCCGCGGCGGCCGCGCCAAGCGCTACGCCGGCGACGTACCCCCGGACCCGACGGCCCTGGCGGACGTTGCGGTGACGATGGCCCGTATCGACCGGCTCGCCCGGCGGATCCCGTTGGGCGCACCGTGGCAGGCACGCAACGCCGCACGGCTGGACGCGGTCACCTTCGACTCGTGGATCCGCGACACCACGGTCAGCGCCGCCGGCGTCGACCTGGTCAACATCTTCTTCGGCTCGGCCTACGGCGGCACCGCGGCGGATGCCTCGGCTCTGTTCAGCCTCCACTACGTCGCCGGCATGGGCGACGAGGACCACCACGGCTCGATCGCCCGTGGGATCGGTGTGGAGGGCGGAGCCCAGCAGGATCGCTTCGTCGGCGGGTCGCAGGGGGTCTCGCTGGCGATGGCCGAACAGCTCGGCGACCGGGTGGTGCTGAACGCCCCGGTGCGCGCGATCGAGCAGAACGGCCGCACCGTGAAGCTGCGTACCGACGCGGGGGTGTGGCAGGCCGGGCACGCGATCGTCGCCGTCCCGCCCCCGCTCGCAGGCAAGATCTCCTGGTCGCCGTTGCTGCCGGCGCCGCAGGCGGCTCTCTTCGACCGGATGCCGATGGGCAACCTGATGAAGTGCGAGGCGGTGTACGACGAGCCGTTCTGGCGCGCGGACGGGCTCTCCGGACAGGCCACGTTCCGCTCGTCCGACTCGGCGATCTGCTCGATGTTCGACAACACCCCGCCGAGCGGTGGACCCGGTGTGCTGATGGGGTTCCTCGGTGGCCGTGCCTGGCGGGCGCTGGCCCACCGGCCGCCCCGCGAGCGCCGGGCCGCCGTGCTGCGTACCTTCGCGCGGGCGGTCGGCCGGGAGGCGCTGCGCCCGCGCGACTACTTCGAGCAGGACTGGTCGAGCGAGGAGTGGACCCGGGGCGGGCCGACCTCGGTCCTGGCCCCCGGCGTACTCACCGCCCTCGGTGCCTGGCGGGACCGGCCCTTCGGGCTCGTCCACTGGGCCGGCGCGGAGCACGCCGACTACTGGAACGGCTACATGGACGGCGCCGTCCGCTCCGGCCGCGACGCCGCGGCTGCCGTGATCGACGTACTGGAAGGAACTGAGAGATGAGCATGACCGAGCTGAGCGAGACCGCTGTGCTGGCCGTCCCTGTGGAGCGGGTCTGGCAGGTGGTGTCGGCGACGAACCGGTACGCCGAGTGGGTGGACGGCGTCTTCGAGGTGACCGACCATCACGGCGAGGCCGAGGTCGGCCGCACCTACGCCGAACGCAACCGCACCATCGGACCGCTGTCCACGCGGTCGACCTGGACGGTCAGGGAGATCGAGCCGCTGACGACCCGCATCGACACCGGTGAGGGCTTCGCCCCGCTGCACGAGATGACCAACGTCTTCCGGTTCCGGCCGGTCGCCGTCGACGGCGTCGAGGGCGCCGGCACCGAGATGACGTACGCCGTCCGCTACCGCGTCGGCCTCGGCCCGCTCGGCGCGGTGATCGACAAGGTCACCCAGCCCGGGCTGCGGAAGGCGTTCCAGCAGTCGATGCGCAACCTGGAGGACCTGATCGTCGCCGAAGGTCAGTGACGAGTCGGCGACGCTTGGTGCTTGGTGAGGCCGAGGACCCGGTCGACGTACGGGTTGGCGAAGACGCCGGTCGGGTCAAGGTCGTCGCGTAGCGCGGTGAAGTCGCCGAACCGCGGGTATCGCTCGGCGAGGTCGGCCGCGGTGAGCCGGTGCATCTTGCCCCAGTGCGGACGCCCCTCGGCAGCGCCGAGGATGTCCTCGCAGACGGAGAACCAGCGCTCGTGGGGCATCCGGTGGTACTGGTGGAAGGCGACATAGGCGACGTCGCGGTCGTACGCCGGCGAGAGCCAGATGTCGTCGCTCCTCACGAATCGGACCTCGAGCGGGAACGACACCTTCTCGTCATGGGTGTCGACCCACTGCCGGAGCTCGCGGAGCACGTCTGCGACCTGGGCCCGCGGGACGGCGTACTCACCCTCGCGGAAACGTACGTCGCGGTGGGACGCGAACACGTTCGGGGCCAGGTCGGTGAAGTCGCGGGACGACACCGCACGGGTCACGAACCGGGTGATCCCGGGCACCAGGTCAGGGAATCGGGTGCCGAGGCGCAACAGCGCCTCGAAGCCGATGTTGGTGACGATCTTGTCGTCGATCGTCCTGGCGAGCGCGCTCATCGGGTTGAGCTCGACGTCGCCCGGAAGCCGCTCGAAACGGCGTGTCAGTGCGGTGGTGGTGTGCGGGAACCAGAAGAACTCGAAGTGGTCGTTGCCCGCCACCAGCTCGTCGAGCCCGTCGAGCGTCTCGTCGAGCGGCATCGGCGCGTCGACCGCGCGCAGGGCGTAGAGAGGCACGCACTGGAGCGTCACCTTGGTGATCACGCCGAGGGATCCGATCGACACCCGTGCGGCCTCGAAGAGCTCTGGCCGCTCCTCGCGCGAGCACGTCACCACCGAGCCGTCGGCGAGCACCAGTTCGAGCGCGCGGATCTGGTTGGAGATGCTCCGAAATCTCTCGCCGCTGCCGTGGGTGCCGGTCGAGACCGCGCCGGCGACCGTCTGCCGGTCGATGTCGCCGAGGATCTCCATCGCCAGCCCGTGCTGGGCGAGCATCGGGTTGAGCCGGTGCAGCGGGAGTCCGGCCCCGACGGTGACCAGACCCGAGTCCGCGTCGACGGCGAGTACGCCGTCCAGCCGGTCCGGCCGGAGCTGGAGCCCGGGCGCGACGGCCGCGCCGGTGAAGGAGTGCCCGGATCCGATCGCGCGCACGGTCAGGCCGTCGGCGACGGCAGCCGTCACGGCGGCCGCGACCTCATCGGTCGTCGCGGGCGTGGCCACGCGTGCCGGGGTCACCTCTTCGGTACCGGCCCAGTTGCGCCATCGAGTGCTCATGGATGGGTCCCTTCTGTGGGCAGTCGGGCCTCAGGATGACCCAGGTCACACCAAAGGTCAATAGTCTTGGACACTTGACCTAATTCGGTGGTCGGTCCATGCTCGGTGAATGCTGGATCTCACTGTCCCGACGCGGGCGCGCGCCTCCTTCGAAGACCTCGAAGCCGCCACCGCCGACCTCCCCACGCCGTACGCCGTGGTGGACGTCGCCGCCCTGCGCGCCAACGCAGCCGACCTGGTTCGCCGGGCTGACGGCAAGCCGATCCGCGTCGCGAGCAAGTCCGTCCGCTGTCGTGCCCTGATGCGGAGCACGCTGGCGATGCCGGGCTTCCGGGGTGTGCTCGCCTACACCCTGCCCGAGGCGCTCTGGCTCGCGCGTGAGGTCGAGGACGTCGTGGTCGGCTACCCGACCGCCGACACGGCCGCCATCCGGCGGCTCGCCGACGACGAGCTGCTGGCCTCTCGGGTGACGCTGATGATCGACAGCGTCGAGCATCTGAAGCTGATCGCCGCCGCGGCCGGCGCCAGCGGTCCGCGGATCCGGATCTGCATCGAGCTCGACGCCTCGCTCCGCCTGGCCTCCGGCCGAGTGCACCTCGGCGCCCGCCGCTCGCCCGTGCATGCGCCCGAGCAGGCGGCCGCGCTCGCCCGGGCCGTCGTGGCGCACCCGCGCTGCGAGCTGGTCGGCGTGATGGCCTACGAGGGCCAGATCGCGGGGATGGGCGACAACCAGCCGGGCCTGTCCAAGCACGTCATCCGTGCGCTGCAGCGGAGGTCCGTCGACGAGCTGGCCGAACGACGGGCCGTCGCCGTGGCCGCTGTGCGACGGGTGGCGCCGCTGGAGTTCGTCAACGGCGGTGGCACCGGCAGCATCGAGACGACTGTCGCCGAGGACGCCGTGACCGAGGTGGCTGCCGGATCGGGACTGTTCGCTCCGCACCAGTTCGACCACTACACCCGCTTCCATCCTCAACCTGCGGCGTACTTCGTCCTGTCGGTGGTACGCCGCCCCTCACCGCGCCACGCGACGGTTCTCGGCGGTGGCTGGATCGCCTCCGGCGCGGCCGGCAAGGACCGGCTCCCGATCCCGGTGTGGCCGCGCGGCCTCGCTCTGGTGCCGTCCGAGGGAGCGGGCGAGGTGCAGACGCCGCTGACCGGTGCTGCGGCTGCCCGCCTCGGGATCGGCGACCGGGTGTGGTTCCGGCACACCAAGGCCGGCGAGCTCTGCGAGCACGTCGACGAGCTGGTGCTCGTCGACGGCGGCAGCGTCGTCGACGCCGTCCCGACCTACCGAGGAGAAGGAAAGACGTTCCTATGACCACGACCGTCACCCCCGCGCCGCCACGTGCGGCCCGCCGGGCCTGTTTCGCGGCCTTCGCGATCCAGGGCTTCACCTTCGCCTCCCTGATCACCCGGCTGCCCACGATCAAGGCAGAGCACGACCTGAGCGACTACCAGGTGCTCCTGCTGCTGGGCGGGGTTGCGATCGCGTCGGCCGTCGGCAGCGTCATCACCGGGTACGCCGCCGCGCGCTTCGGCAGCGCCAGGGTCCTCAGGGTCGCGCTCGTCGGCGCGTCGGTGGCGACGCTGCTCGTCTCCCTCCCGGACAGCGTCGCGGGCCTGGTCGTCGCGGTGTGTGCGTACGGGCTCTTCGTCGGTCAGATCGATGCGGCCATGAACATGCAGGGAGTCGGCATCGAGGACCTCTACGGCCGCAGCATCATGGTCGGCTTCCACGGCATGTGGAGCCTCGGCGCGGTCGTCGGCGGCGGCTATGCGGCGCTGACCCTGGAGCTGGGCTGGTCGCTCCTGCTGTCGTTCGCGATCGTCTGCGCGGTCGGGCTCGTGCTCAACGCCGCGCTGCTGGGCGACCTGCTGGTGGTCGACCCCATCGACGGCCATGTCGACGCCGGCGACCACACGCCGCGCGCACCGCAGGTGCCGTGGCTGCCGGTCCTGCTGCTCGCCGTACCCACCTTCGTGATGTGGTTCCTCGACTCGTCGATCTCGGCCTGGGGTGGCATCTACCTGGTCGACGGGCTGTCGTCGACGCAGAGCGCGGCGGCCCTGGCGTTCACGGCGTACCAGGCGGTGCTGCTGGTCACCCGGTTGTTCGGTGACAAGGTCGTACGCCGCATCGGACCGGTGCGGACCGTGCGCATCAGCGGGCTCGTCGCGATCGTCTCGATGGCGCTGGTCGTCGCCGCGCCGTCGGCGTGGGTCGCGATCGTGGGCTTCGGTCTGCTCGGCGCCGGCCTGGCGATGATCCCGCCGTTGTCGTTCGTCGCGGCCGGCCACCTCGACGCCGACGGTGGCGGTCAGGCCGTCGCCCGGGTCAATGTGTCCAACTACGTCGGTTACCTCGTGGCCGCCGTCGCCATCGCCACCGTCGCCGAGCAGGTCAGCCACCGCGCGATGTTCGTGCTGCCGCTGCTGCTGAGCCCGGTCCTGTTGCTGATGGCATCCCGGTTCGCCCCCCAGGTAAGGAGCAAGGCATGAGTGCTGTCATCGAGGTCGAGAACCCGTCGACAGGCAAGACGATCGAGAGCGTTCCCGACCTCGGTGCAGCCGAGGTCGAGGCGCTCGTCGCCACCGCCAGGGCCGCGCAGCCCGCCTGGGCCGCCCTCGGATACGCCGGCCGCGGCCGCTACCTGCGCCGCATGCAGAAGTGGTTCCTCGACAACGCCGACCAGATCGCCGAGACGATCCACGCCGAGAACGGCAAGTCGCTCGACGAGGCCAACATCGAGGTGATGTACGGCGCTGTCGCGAGCGCGTTCTGGGCCAAGCACGCCTCGGAGTACCTCGCCGACGAGAAGATCACCAGCCGGTCTCCGTTCGTGCTCGGGCGCAAGCTGGTCGTCCGCTACCAGCCGGTGGGCGTCGTCGGCGTGATCGGGCCGTGGAACAACCCGCTCCTCAACAACTTCGGCGACGTGATCCCGGCGCTCGCGGCCGGCAACACCGCCGTGCTCAAACCGTCGGAGGTCACTCCGCTCACGTCGGTGCTGATGGCCGAGATGGCCCGCGAGATCGGGCTGCCCGACGGCGTCTTCGGCGTCGCGACCGGGACCGGGGCGGCGGGTGCGGCGCTCGTGGAGCAGGTGGATGCGGTGATGTTCACCGGCTCGACCCGGACCGGGAAGAAGGTCGCCGGGCGCTGCGGCGAGCGGCTGATCCCGTGCAGCCTCGAGCTCGGCGGCAAGGACCCGGTGATCGTGCTGGCCGACGCCGACCTCGAGCGCGCCGCGAACGTGACGCTCTTCAGCGCAATGCACAACTCTGGCCAGACCTGCACCTCCTCGGAGCGCGTGTACGTCGAGGCGCCGGTCTACGACGAGTTCGTGGCCCTGATGACCGAGCGCTTCGAGTCGCTGCGCGTCGGTGAGTCGACCGGCTTCGGCACCTCGGAGTCGGGGTCGCTGACCTTCCCGCCGCAGCTCGACACCGTCACCCGGCACGTCGAGGACGCGGTGGCCGGCGGTGCGAAGGCCCTCACCGGAGGAGGCGTACGCGAGGGTGAGGGGCGGTTCTTCGAGCCGACGCTGCTGGTCGATGTCGACCAGGACATGGCGTGCATGCGCGAGGAGACGTTCGGCCCGACGCTGCCGATCATGAAGGTCGCCGATGCGGCCGAGGCCGTGCGGCTGGCCAACGACTCGGCGTACGGCCTGCAGGCGGCGGTCTACACCAAGGACCTCGCCAAGGGGCAGCGCATCGCGCGCGAGCTCCAGGCCGGCACCGTCACCGTCAACGACGCCCTGGCCAACTACTTCGCGCTCGAGCTGCCGATGGGCGGATGGAAGGACTCCGGCCTCGGTGCCCGGCACGGGCGGGACGGCATCCGGAAGTTCACCAAGCGGCAGTCGATCCTGGTGACCCGCTTCGGCACGAAGAACGAGCTCCACGGGATGCCGTTCAAGGCCAAGAACTTCCGTGCGCTCAACCGGCTCATCAAGACGCTCTACGGACACCCCCGCAACACGTAGGGCTGAGCTCTCCGAGGAACGTCGGTCAGTCCGTCGAGCCGGGTGAGCGCGAGGCGAGGAGGGGTAGCGCCTCGAGCAGGATGTCGAAGGCCCCGAGCACGTTCGCATCCGGGTCGAGCAGGTGCTGCAGCTGCAGGCCGTCCATGGCCGCCATCACCAGGCGCGCGACGCCCTCCAGGTCCGTAGCGGGTGCCGCGGCCGGCTCGAGCTCGGCTGGTGCGGCCTCGGTCAGCGCTGCGGTGAACTCGGCGACGGTACGCCGGTAGCGGGCGACGGTGAAGTCGTGGGCCGGGTGGCTGGGGACGATCGACTCGGCGGTGACGGTGGTGAACAGCTGGGTCAGCCCGCGGTCGGCGATGGCCCGTTCGAACATGCTCCGCGCCACCTGGGCCTGCTCGTCCCAGGTGGCGCCGGTGTCCGCCTGCTGGCGCGAGGCCTGGTCACGCTCCTCGAGCACGGCCATCAGCAGGCCCGTCTTGGAGCCGAAGTGATGCAGCACCCCGGCCTGGCTCATGCCGGCCAGGTCCGCGATCTCACGCAGCGACGCTCCGTGGCTGCCTCGGCGCCCGAACACGTCCTGAGCCACGTCGAGGATCCGGCGCCGCTGCTCGGCGGACTTGGCGTACGGACCACGGGCTCGGCTGGACATGCTCGCAGTCTAGGTGGCCCGAACGAAAACCTAGCGGACATTCGGTATTCGAGTTATCGTCATGGCCATGACCCGGCCGCTGCCTCGATTCCCTGCTGGCTTCGAGTGGGGTGTCGGCGCCTCGGCGTACCAGACCGAGGGCGCGCTCGACGCCGACGGGCGGGGACGGTCCACGTGGGACGTCTTCTGCGAGCAGCCCGGGCGGATCGCCGACGGATCGACGCCGGCGACCAGCGCCGGCTTCTACGACCGCTACCCCGAGGACATCGAGCTGGTACGCGACCTCGGCGCCGACGTCTACCGATTCTCGATCGCCTGGCCGCGGATCCTGCCGACCGGGTCGGGCGAGGTCAATGCCAAGGGCCTGGACTTCTACGACCGGGTGGTCGACGAGATGCTGGCGGCTGGTCTGAAGCCGGCGCCGACGCTCTACCACTGGGACACCCCGCTGCCGATCGAGGAAGCCGGCGGCTGGATGAACCGAGACACCGCGCTCCGCTTCGGTGAGTACGCCGCGGTCGTGGCCGAGCGGCTGGCCGACCGCGCGGCGTACTGGATCCCGCTCAACGAGCCGGTGGTGCTCTCGTTGCTCGGCTACGCGATCGGTGGCTACGCCCCCGGGCAGGAGCTGCTCTTCGAGTCGCTGCCGACCGTCCACCACCAGCTGCTCGCCCACGGGCTCAGCGTCCAGGCGATCCGCGCGGCCGGCGGCCACAGCGTCGGGACCGCCAACCCGCACGCACCGACCTGGCCCGCCTCCGAGAGTCCGGAGGACCTCGCCGCCGCTGCGTTCAGCGCCGACCTCACCGACTGGATCTGGGGCGACCCGATCCTCCTCGGCCACTACCCTGAGGGGTATGCCGAGGGGATGCCCGGTCCGGTCGCCGAAGACCTCGAGGTCATCTCGACCCCGCTCGACTTCTACGGCGTCAACTACTACAGCCCGCAGCGTGTTGCCGCCCCGACCGGTGAGCCGTCGTTGATCCAGGAGCACGAGATCCCGGCGGAGATGCCGTTCCGGGCGGTCGAGGTCGACGGGCCCAAGACCGGGCTCGGCGGCGAGATCAGCCCCGACGGCCTGCGCGAGGTCCTGCTGACGCTGACCGAGCGGTACGGCGAGAGCCTGCCGCCGCTGATCGTCACCGAGAACGGCACCTCGCAGCAGCCCGGCACCGAGGAACCCGGTCCAGACGGCAGGATCCACGACGACGGCCGGATCGACTACCTCGACACGCACGTGCGCGCCGTGCACCAGGCGATCGAGGAGGGCGCGGACGTCCGTGGCTACTGGGTCTGGTCGCCGACCGACAACTTCGAGTGGACCCACGGCTTCACCCAGCGCTTCGGCCTCGTGCACGTCGACTACGACACCCTGGTGCGGACGCCGAAGGACTCCTACTCCTGGTATCAGCAGCTGATCGGCGGCCAACGTGACCAGCTCTGAGCTCACTCGGTCGGCGCTGGACGAGCCGGCCAAGCCGGCCCCCAAGTCATGGGTGGCCGCGATCTCGCTGGCCAACGTCGGTCTCTTCACCGCGTGGTTCGGCCCGATCCTGACCCTGCTCGGGATGCAGGCGGAGCGGTTCGCCGGTGACGACAAGGAGGCCGCGCTCGCCTGGGTCGTCGGCATCGGCGCGCTCTGCTCGACGGTGGCCAACCCGGTCGTCGGCGCGCTCTCGGACCGGACCACGTCACGCTACGGCCGTCGACTGCCGTGGACGGTCCTCGGCATCTGTGGAGGCGTGGCCAGCCTGGTGCTGCTGGCCTTCGCGCCGAACCTCGTCGTGGTGACCATCGGATGGTGCCTGGCCCAGATCGCCCTCAACGCGAACTTCGCGGCGATCACCGCCGCCGTACCCGACCACGCGCCGCACCGGCAGCGCGGCACCATCGGCGGCTTCCTCGGCCTCGCCCAGACCGTCGGCGCCGTCGTCGGCGCCGGGCTCGCGGCGGCTGCGGGTGGGATCGTCGGTGGCTACCTCGCGTGCGCGGTCTTCCTGGTGATCGCGAGCGCGCCGTACGTCGCGATGCGCCGCGACCTGGTCCTCGACCCCGCCGACCGGCCATCGTTCTCGTGGGGAACGTTCCTCCGTGGCTTCTGGATCAGCCCTCGTCTGCACCCCGACTTCGCCTGGGCGTGGCTCACCCGCTTCCTGATGAACCTCGGGTTCTCGATCGGGCTGGTCTATCTGCTCTTCTACCTCGACGACGCGGTGCACCACGAGAACCCCGAAGCCGGCGTCTTCCTGCTCTCGGCGGTCAACTCCCTCGCTCTGCTGGTCACGGTCGTTGCGGGCGGATGGCTGTCGGACCGGCTCGACCGCCGCCGTATCTTCGTGACCGTCGCCGGCGTCGTGATGGCCGCCGGCACCCTCTCGCTGGCCGGCTTCCACTCCTGGACGGCCGCGATCATCGGCGTGGCCGTCCTCGGCCTCGGCATGGGCGTGTTCACCTCGGTCGACCTCGCGCTGATGATCGACGTACTCCCCGAGGCGATCGACCGCGGCAAGGACCTCGGCGTCGTCAACATCGCCAACTCGCTGCCGCAGGTGCTCGCCCCCGTCGTGGCCGCGCCGGTCGTGAGCGTGCTCGGCGGGTACTCCACCCTGTACGCCGTCGCCGCCGGTGTGACGCTGACCGGCGCCGTCCTGGTCTACCGGATCAAGTCCGTTCGATAGGAGACAACTCGTGACCACCCACCCTGACCTGCCCAGCCTGCAGCTCCCCGCCGACTTCGTGTACGGAGTCTCCACCGCGTCGTACCAGATCGAAGGTGCCGTCGAGGAGGGCGGCCGCGGGGCGTCGATCTGGGACACGTTCTGCGCAGAACCGGGCCGGATCAGGAACGGCGATACCGGTGCGGTCGCGTGCGACCACTACCACCGGTACCCCGAGGACATCGCGCTGATGAAGGACCTCGGCGTGGACGCCTACCGGTTCTCGATCGCCTGGCCGCGGATCCAGCCGACCGGCTCCGGGCCGGCCAACGCCGAGGGGCTGGCCTTCTACGACCGGCTCGTCGACGGGCTGCTGGAGGCGGGCATCAAGCCGGTCGCGACGCTCTACCACTGGGACCTGCCGCAGGCTCTGCAGGATGCCGGCGGCTGGCTCAACCGCGACACCTCGCTCCGTCTCGCCGAGTACGCCGCGATCGTCGGCGAGCGCCTCGGTGACCGGGTCTCGATGTGGATGCCGCTGAACGAGCCGGTCGTGGTCACCATGTTCGGGCATGCCCTCGGCGCCCACGCTCCAGGCCTGGCGCTCGGCTTCGACGCGCTGCCGGTGGCCCATCACCTGCTGCTCGGCCACGGCCTGTCGGTCTCCGCGCTGCGAGCGGCCGGAGCGAGCAACATCGGCATCGCGTCCAACCACCAGCCGGCGAGGCCGGCGTCGGACTCGGCCGAGGATCGCGAGGCCGCCGAGATGTTCGGCACGCTGACCAACTGGCTGTTCTCCGACCCGATCCTGCGCGGCGAGTATCCCGACGAGCTGATCACCTCGATGATGCCCGGGCCGGTCGCCGAGGACCTGAAGGTGATCTCGGCCCCGCTCGACTGGTACGGCGTCAACTACTACCAGCCCGTGCTGGTCGGCGCCCCTGGATCCGGCGGCGACGAGGGCCCGGCGCTCGAGGGCGCGATCATGCCGGAGGGGCTTCCGTTCGAGCCGCGCCAGATCGTCGGCGTACCCACCACCGACTTCGGGTGGGCGATCGTCCCAGACGGGCTCACCGAGATCCTGACCCAGTTCCAGGAGCGGTACGCCGGCGCGCTGCCGCCGGTCTACGTCACCGAGAGCGGCTGCTCGTTCCACGACACCGTCGCCGACGACGGAGGAGTGCACGACCAGCGCCGGATCGACTACCACGACGCGCACCTGCGGGCGGTGGCCGACGCCATCGCCGAGGGCGTGGACGTACGCGGCTACTTCGCGTGGTCGCTGCTCGACAACTTCGAGTGGGCCGAGGGGTACGCCGAGCGCTTCGGGCTCGTGCACGTCGACTACGACACGCTGCGGCGTACTCCCAAGGACTCGTTCCGCTGGTACCAGGAGCTGATCGCCGCCCGCCGCTGACCGGCGGGCGGGACCAGCCCGGGCAGGTCAGCGGTCGTAGACGCCGACCTCCCACAGGGAGTAGCCGTAGCGGGTGGCGCGGCTGACGCCGTGGACACGTACGTAGCGGGCGGTGGTCGGCTCGAAGGTGGCTGTCTCGACCCCGCCCTTCCCGGCGTCGGTCGACCACACCGTGCGCCACGTCGTGCCGTCCGAGGAGACCTCGACCTTCCACGCCGCCGCATGGGCGCTCTCCCAGTCGGCGACCACGCGGCCCACGGTCCGTTCGCTGCGCAGGTCGAGGGCGAGCCACTGGTCGTCGCTCCAGTCGCTGGCCCAGCGGGTGCCGGTGTCGCCGTCGATGGCGCGGCCCGGCGCGAAGCTGGTGAAGGCGCTCCACTCCGACGAGCTCGCCGTGGCGCGCGACCCGGCCGCGAGGTTGCCCGGCAGCGTGTAGCCGGATGCGGCACCCCACGTGTCGAGGTAGGACTGGGCTCCGCCCATCAGGTCCTGAACGGCCTCCGTGCCGCCGAGGCGGCGGATCTGCTCGATCCAGTCCGGGACCAGGCCGACGTGGGCTCCGCCGTCGGTGTTGACGTCCCAGACCCGTTCGCCGGTGACCTGCTTGTCGATCACCGACCCGCCGTCGACACTGCGGAACGGATAGGTCACCGGGCTGGGGCCGTCGGCACCCAGGGGAGCGGGGTGGGAGCCGAGGCCGTTGAAGTCGCTGCCGATGCCGAGGCCCTTGTCGTACTCGGTGCGCAGCGCCTCGGTCCGCCCGGCGGCGCCGATGAACTCCTCGGGTCCGAACATGTACTCACCGATGAAGCCGCCGAGCCCGTAGACGCGTTCGGCCCAGCCGAGGTCGGCCCAGCTGTGGCTGGAGATGACGCCGGGGTAGTCGGCCGACTCGAGGATGTCGAGCGCGCGGCCGGTGGCCTTCACGCTCATGTGGTCGAGCTCGACGAGCATGCCGCGCTGCATCATCCCGCGCATGGCGTACTCGCCGAGCCGGGAGAGGCCGCGGGTGTTGCACTGGGCGTCGTCGTCGTACGTCGGCACCTCGGTGCCCGCGGGCAGCTTCTCCTCGATCTCGGGGACCGCTGCGTCGCCGATCGGGTTGTCGTGCTGCGGCCCGCGGCACTTCTCGGTCCGCCAGAAGGTGCCCGTCGACAGGAACTGGCCGACGTTGATGATCGTCCCGGTCGTGCCCGAGTCGAAGCGCACCCCGCAGAGCGCGTTGTCGAACTTGTGGCACAGGAACATACTGCGTACGCCGAGGGCTTTCAGCTCGTCGAGGCCCTGGTCGATACCGGCCTTGCTGCACTGGGCGATGTCGAGGACCTGCTTGCAGCCGAACGGCTCTGAGGTCTCGACGCCGAGGATCACGGCGAGCTTGCCGTCCTCGATGACCTGCCGGGCCTGTGCGGGATCGGTGACGATCCGGAACCAGCCCTTGCCCTCGCCGCCGTACATCCTGTCGACGAAGTCCTGCAGGTCGTAGGTCTTCTCCGCCTGCAGCCGGATCGACTCCATCTCGTCACAGCCGCGGTCGCGGTTGGGGTTGATCGAGCAGATCACGCCGTTGCTGGTCAGGTCGGTGACCAGGACGCGTTGCCCGGCTCGCCACGACCGCTCCAGCCAGGCGTAGTAGTTCTGCTGGTGCGACATCGTGCGGTACGACGGCCAGTCCTTGAAGGTCGGCCAGCCCGCCGGGTCGTGCTTGCCGTCCGGCTCCGCGCCGGTGAGGTTCTCCAGCAGCGCGCCGGAGCCGTCGGGGTAGTGCGCGGCGCAGTCCTCGAGCGCGTCGGCGACCCCGGCCTCGGAGAACGGCTTGCCGCAGACCAGCTCGCCCCCGAACGCCTCGTTGGTCATCAGGTGGTTGTGGACGTCGGCGAAGCCGCGTACGTCACCCTTGGCATCGGTGCCGGTGAACGGCTTGCCGGTGACGTTGACCCGGGAGTCGGGCACCGGCCGGTCGGCCGGCTCCCACCACTGGTCCGGCGGCGACGACCAGGCTGGCGGGGCGAACGCCACGAAGCCGATGAGGACGAGACAGAGCAGCGTGCGGATGGCGTTCACAGTGCCTCCAGGGTGCGTGACGTACGCCGCATCCTAGAGTTGGTCGTATGACCGGGTCAACGGTCCAAAGGCCCGTGACTACGCCGATCTGGCCATGGAGGCGACGTGCGCCGCGGCGAAGTCGAGTGCGGCGCCGGCAGCCTCGGCGTCGCCCTCGTTGAGGAACAGCAGGGTGAGCCCGTCGATGTTGGCGGTGAGGTATCTCGCGAGCATGGGGATCGGCTGGTCCCACGTCACCCCGGTGGACTCCGCGAGCACGGTGAGGACCTGGGTGTTGGCCTCGAGGTAGGTCTCGTACTGACGGCGCGCGACCGTGGCCAGGCCCGGCTGACGGAGGGCGTACTGCGTCAGCTCGTAGGTCACCTGGTGCTCCTCGGGGTTGGCGATGACGTGCTGCCAGTACGCCCTGAGCGCCGCCTGGAGCTTCTCCTCGAACGACTCCTCGCCGCGCATCTCCACCAGCGCCAGCTGGAGCGTGTGCCCGGTGATCGCCTCGATGACGTTCTCCAGCAGCTCCTGCTTGGAGCGGAAGCAGTAGTGGAAGGCCCCGAGCGGCATGTCGGCCTCCGCCACGATCGAGCGCGTCGTGGTCTTGGCGACGCCGTCACGGACCATCACCCGGATCGCGGCCTCGACCAGGCGTTCGCGGCGTACGTCGGCCGAGACGCGCGCCATCAGAGGTCTCTCGTCAGCAGGAAGCCCATGCCGCCAGCGTACGTGACCAAGACGATTGACCAGGATGCCAGGCCCCGGGCCGACGTCGGACGGCGGATCGTCGGATGGGTAACTGTGGTGTCACGGCTCGGGAACAGCAGGACCAAAGCAAAGAACGTCGGCTTTGGCGTTGGTACGTTCCATGCGCTGCGCCGCCTCGGGACCGGTTCGCCCCTTTCGTTTCTCTGGAGTCAGGAGTCCCCATGCGTCGCGCGTCGTCGCTCTTCGTCACTGTTCTCGGCGCGGCACTGGTCGCCGCCTCGTTCGGCCCGGGAGCCGCGATGGCAGCGCCGCCCCTCGACCCCGCTCCGCTGGCTCCGGTCGTGTCCAGCCTCGACTTCCCCGAATGCGGCTCGGTGTGTCCCCACACCGGCAACCATGTAGGCGAGACGGGCACGTTCTTGTTCGAAGCCGCCAAGGGCGACGTCGATGTGGATGCGTACCGATGGTCCGTCGTCGGCGCCGCCGAAGGTGAGCCGTCGGGGTGGAGCGAGCCCGTCGCGACCAATGCCGGCAAGCCTCGTTCGATCTCGTTCACGCCGACCGCGTCCGGACCTCGGAGCGTGAGCGTCCAGGCTCACGACAAGGCAGATCTGTGGGGCACCGTGGCGACCTATACCTTCTATGTGCCCCGCAACGCTCCCCAGGTGGACTGGTCCTTCGACGACCCGAACGCCCCCGGCGCCAACACTGGCCAGGATCCTGCCGTCGCTGACCTCAGTCTCGGAGGCGCGGCGACGTCGCCGCTCGGTCGCAACGACATCGGCCTGCGGTTCGACGCGGGAGAGCCTGCGACTGCGACATCAGGGATCTCGACCGCCGCAGACTTCACCGTTGCGCTGTGGGCGCACGTCGATGCCGCCGAGTCGATGACCCTGGTCTCGGCGACCTCTCCGGAGGGCAACGCGCTCGAGATCGGGTACGACGCGATCGCCCGCAGCTGGGTCGCCGGACGGCGCTCAGCCACGAGCGCCGAGCTCGCATCGGCCGCGGGTAGCCAGGGCACCTGGACGCACCTCGCGGCCACGTATCGGGCCTCGATCGACGAGCTCACACTCTGGGTCGACGGGGTGGCGCGGTCCAGCGTGACGTACGCCTCGGAAGCCTGGGGCAGCGTCAGTTGGACGCTGGGCTGCGGTAGCGCGTCGACCACCGGGGCAGATTGCGCGACGGCGATGGTGGACGAGGTCGGGATCTGGGACAACGCGGCCTCCGGTTCCGTGATCGCCGACCGTGTGGCCCTGGAGACGAACACGGGGTACGCGACCAGCATGGCCGCCGAATGGAATCTCGGCGTGAGCGACGACACCGTCGAGTCGGGCGTGCTGACCGATCGCTCCTTCGATGCCCAGCTTCAGGTCGACGGCGCCGGCGACCAGTACCTCCCCGGTGGGGTCCTGGCGCTGCCGGGCGCGCCCGAGCAGCGCATCGCACTGAGTCATCCGGTGACGGACTCGGCCGTGTCGTTCTCGGTCGCCTCATCCGTACGCCTCACCGATCCGACGCGACCGGGAGTGATCGCCCAGCAAGCGGGCGAGAACGTGGCTGCCTGGACCCTCGGCTATCGCGTCAAGAGCGACGGTACGGGTGGGCAGTTCTACTTCCGCATGGCCGCGGGCGACAGCACCGACGCCGAGTTCGCCGAGGTGCGTGCGGACGTCTGGACGCCGGACGAGGTCAATGTCGTGATCGGCGTCTACAACGCCGAACGTCGGCAGATCGAGATCTACCTCAACGGGTTCCCGCCGGCCCCGGGCGACGGCAGCACCGAGGGTGAGATGCCGGAAGCGTCGTTCAGCGCTCCGTGGACTGCTCGGGGCGGGTTCGAGGTCGGCAACGGTTCCACGACAGCTGATCTCGCCGGGCCGACTGCGCCGCTTGCCGGCGACCTCGTCGGGGTGTGGCAGTACGCCGGCGCGCTCGGCGCCAACGACATCTTCAACGCCGATCCGGGCCTGCCCCCGGGGGCTGCAACTGCCGTCGGCTGAGGCCGAAATGGGGATTCGGCGACGCCTCGGAGAGAATGACCGGGTGCCTCACGACATCGCACCCCTGTCCGCAGCGGCATCCGAAGCGCTCTTCGCCCGCGCGAGGGCCGTGACGCCGGGCGGCGTGAACTCGCCCGTGCGCGCCTTCAACGCGGTGGGCGGGACGCCGCGCTTCATCCGGGAGGCGAAGGGGGCGTGGCTGACCGACGTCGACGGGAACGAGTACGTCGACCTGATCTGCTCCTGGGGCCCGATGCTGCTGGGCCACGCCCATCCGGAGGTCCAGGCCGCAGTCCTGGAGGCCGTCACGCGTGGCACGTCCTACGGGACGCCGACCACGCCCGAGGTCGAGCTCGCCGAGGCGATCGTCGAGCGGGCGCCGGTCGAGAAGGTGCGGTTCGTCAGCAGCGGCACCGAGGCGACGATGTCGGCCATTCGGCTGGCACGAGGGTTCACCGGGCGCGACGTGATCCTGAAGTTCGCCGGCAACTACCACGGCCACGTGGACTCGCTGCTCGCCAGCGCCGGCTCCGGGCTGGTCACTCACGCGATCCCCGGCACTCCGGGCGTCCCGGAGAGCAGCACCGAGCTCACCGTCGTACTGCCCTACAACGACCGAGCCGCGGTCACGGCGGCGTTCGAGGAATATGCCGGCCGGGTGGCCTGCCTGATCACCGAGGCCTCGCCGGGCAACATGGGCGTCGTGCCGCCGGAGCCCGGGTTCAACGAGTTCCTGAGCGAGACCTGTACGAAGAACGGCGCCCTGTTCATCTCCGACGAGGTGATGACCGGGTTCCGGGCCAGCAAGCAGGGGCAGTGGGGTCTGGACGGCAAGCACGAGGGCTGGACGCCCGACCTGGTCACTTTCGGCAAGGTGATGGGCGGCGGCTTCCCGGCGGCGGCCTTCGGCGGCCGCGCCGACGTGATGGGCTCGCTCAGTCCCGACGGTCCGGTCTACCAGGCAGGAACGCTCTCCGGGAACCCGGTCGCGACCACCGCCGGCCTCACGACCCTCAGGCTGGCGACCGACGAGGTCTACGACCACATCACCAAGGCCGGCGACGCCGTGAAGGCCGCGATCGAGGAGAGCTTCACCAAGGTCGGTCTCCCGTACGTCATCCAGTCCACCGGCACGATGTTCTCGGTCTTCTTCACCGACGGGCCGGTGCGCAACTTCGACGAGGCCAAGACCACCGACGAGGCGGCGTACAAGGCCTTCTTCCACGCCATGCTCGACCAGGGCGTCTACCTGCCGCCGAGCGCCTACGAGGCGTGGTTCCTCTCCTCCGCTCACGACGAGCGGGCGATCTCCCAGATCACGGAGGCGCTTCCGTACGCCGCCGAGGCTGCTGCTGTAAAGGTGAAGTCATGAGTATCGAGACCACGGTCCACCTGCTGCGCCACGGTGAGGTGCACAACCCGGAGGGGATCCTCTATGGGCGCCGGCCCGGGTTCAACCTCTCCGAGCTCGGTCTGCGGATGGCCGAGCGGGTCGCCGACCGGATCGGCGGGCAAGACATCACCCACGTCATCTCCAGCCCGCTCGAGCGCGCTCAGCAGACCGCCGGGCCGCTGGCGAAGGCGCTCGGCGTCGACATCTCGCTCGACGAGCGGGTGCTCGAGTCGGAGAACCTCTTCGTCGGCAAGAGCTTCAAGGACGGCATGGGGCCGCTGAAGGACCCCAAGGTCTGGCCGAAGCTGATCAACCCGCTCAAGCCGTCGTGGGGCGAGCCCTACCTGGAGATCGTGGCCAGGATGATGGCCGCGATCCACGACGCCCGGGACCAGGCGAAGGGCCACGAGGCGGTCATCGTCTCCCACCAGCTGCCGATCTGGACCACCCGGCTGCACATCGAGGGCCGCAGCTTCCTGCACGACCCGCGCCGCCGCCAGTGCGCGCTGTGCTCGCTGACCTCGCTGCACTTCGTCGACGACGAGTTCGTCGCGCTCTCCTACGGTGAGCCGGCCGGCGACATGCTGCCGGCGAAGGACAAGTACGCGCCGTTCTCGGCCGGCGACTCGGAAGATTAACGGGTCTCTCAGGTTTGTCAGGAAGAGTCCTGCGCGTGCGTAAGAAGTTGGGTGGCCTCCTCACAGTGGTGATGGTGGGGCTGCTGGCCGCGTGTGGGCAGACCGGCACGAACGAAGCCGGCTACATCTCTGGTGACGGCCGCACCCAGGAGATCCCGGTCGCCGACCGCGGGGAGCCGGTCGAGCTCACCGGCGAGACCCTCGAGGGCAAGCCGTTCGACCTGGCAGACACCCGGGGCAAGGTCACGGTGCTCAACGTGTGGTGGACCGGCTGCGCGCCGTGCCGCAAGGAGATGCCGATGCTCCAGGCCGCCTACGAGGAGCTGGGCGACGAGGTCGCCTTCGTGGGGCTCAACACCCGCGACGCCTCGGCCGCCCAGGGGCTGGCCTTCGAGCGGCACTACGGCGTGGAGTACCCGTCGGTCTACTCGCCCGACGGCGCCGCCGTCCTCGCGCTGAAGGGCTCGCTCGCGCCGCGCGCCATTCCGGCCACCGCGATCCTCGACACCAAGGGGCGCGTGGCGGCGCTGATCCGCGGCGAGATCCCCTCGGCACGTACGCTCGACGAGCTCATCTCCACGGCAGGGGAGACCGCATGACGGACTGGTTCGCGAGCACCGCCGGGAGCGGGTCGCTGATGCTGGCCATCCCGGTCGCGCTGCTGGCCGGGTTCCTCTCGTTCGTCTCGCCGTGCACGCTGCCGATGCTCCCGGGCTACCTCTCCTACGCCACCGGCCTGTCCGGCGCCGACCTCGCCTCCGGTGACGTACGCCGCGGCCGCATGCTGGCGGGCGCGCTGCTCTTCGTCGCCGGCTTCTCGGTGGTCTTCGTCCTGATGGGCATCACCGTGGGCGGGATCGCCTACAAGCTGCTCGCGTTCCAGGAGACCGGCACCAAGGTCCTCGGCGTGCTCTCGATCATCATGGGGATCGCGTTCATGGGCTTCATCCCGCTGCTGCAGCGCGACCTGAAGTTCCACCAGGTGCCGGCGGTCGGTCTGGCCGCGGCGCCGCTGCTCGGCTTCCTCTTCGGGCTCGCCTGGACCCCGTGCACCGGACCGACGCTGGGCGTCATCGCCGGGCTCGCCTGGGACCAGGGAACCGCCGCCCGCGGTGGCCTGCTGCTCGCGGTCTACGCGCTCGGGCTCGGCATCCCGTTCATCCTCGTGGCGGTGATGTGGCGCAAGGCCACCGTCGCGCTCACCTGGTTCCGCCGGCACACCCGCGCGATCACGATCATCGGCGGCGTGCTGATGATCCTGATCGGCATCGCCATGCTCACCGGCTGGTGGGACAACGGCGTCCAGTGGTTGCAGGTCCAGCTCGTCCAGCGTTGGGAGGGAATCGCACTGTGAGCACCACGTCCGCTCCCGACCAGGAGAAGAACGAGGCCGTACGCCGCCCGGGCGAGCTGAACGCCCGCGAGCTGGCCCGTTGGGGCTGGCGCCAGCTGACCTCGATGCGTACGGCACTGATCCTGCTGCTGCTGCTCGCGCTCGCGGCCGTCCCGGGATCGCTGATCCCGCAGGACGGGGTCGACTCGCTCAAGGCTGACCAGTGGCGCGAGGCGCACACGACGCTGACGCCGATCTACGAGAAGCTCGGGCTCTTCAACGTCTACTCGACGCCGTGGTTCGCCGCGATCTACCTGCTGCTGATGGTCTCGCTGGTCGGCTGCATCATCCCGCGGTGCCTCGTCTACGCGCGGGCCATGCGGGCCGAGCCGCCGGCGACGCCGGCCAAGCTGACCCGGCTGCCCGAATCCACGACGTACGTCACGGACGAGGAGCCCGCCGAGGTGCTCGCCGCGGCGCGGAAGCAGCTGCGCGGCTACCGGATCCGCAAGGACGAGGACGGCGAGTCCGTCTCGGCCGAGAAGGGCTATCTGCGCGAGGCCGGCAATCTGATCTTCCACATGTCGCTGATCATCGTGCTGGTCGCGTTCGCGACCGGGAGCCTGTTCGGCTACAAGGGCGGCGTGATCGTGCTGGTGGGGGAGGAGTACGGCTTCGCCAACGAGCTGTCGCAGTACGACGACTTCAAGTCCGGCTCGCTCTTCGCCCCCGAGGACCTCGACGACTTCACCTTCAAGATCGACGACTTCAAGGCCGAGTGGCTCAGCACCGGCGCGGGTGCCGGGACCGCGCGTGGGTTCAACTCGAAGATCCGCTACACCGCGGGTTCTAACGAGGAGAAGAGCTATGACCTCAGGGTCAACCACCCGCTGACCATCGGCAGCACCGACGTCTTCCTCCTCGCCCACGGCTACGCGCCGGTGATCACCGTGCGCGACGGCAACGGCGACGTGGCCTACTCCGGCCCGACGATCTTCCTCCCGCAGAGCCAGAACCTGCTCTCCTTCGGGGTCGTGAAGGCGCCGTACGCCTCGCCCGAGGAGCTCGGCTTCCAGGGGCTGTTCTACCCGTTCGAGGGCACGGTCGACGGTGAGCCGGTCAACCTGATGGGCGACATCGGGGACGGGTCGCACGCGATGCTCTCGCTGCAGGGCTTCCGGGGCGACCTCAACCTCGACGCCGGGCCCCAGTCGGTCTATGCGCTCGACACCTCCAAGGCCAACATGATGTCGCCCGACGAGACCGGCAAGGCGTTCAACCTGCGCCTCGGGGAGACAGCCGAGCTCCCCGACGGACTGGGGTCGATCTCCTTCGACGACGTCCAGCAGTGGAACCGGGTGCAGATCTCGAAGTCGCCCGGCAAGGAGTGGGCGCTCCTCGGCGTCTCCCTCGCCCTCGTGGGGCTCCTCGGGTCCCTCTTCATCCGCTCGCGACGGGTGTGGGTTCGCGCCCGCCGAGTCGATGGGCGCACACTGGTCGAGATCGCCGCCCTCGACCGCTCCGGCGGTGGAGACACCGCTGCCGTCGTCGCCGGCCTTGCGGAGACCTTACGAGGCGCGCGAACACAGGAGGAGAACCGATGACTGACCACACCTGGGGCGTTCTCAGCAACCAGGCCATCACGGCCGCCGGCGTCGTCTACTTCCTGGCGCTGCTCTGCGCGCTGGTCGAGTGGTCGGCCTGGCAGTCGCGCGCCAGGGCCGCGGTCGCGGAGAAGGAGCTAGTCGGCGCCGGTGCCCCGGCCGACGAGACCGACGCCGCGGCGAACCCCGCCGCTGCCGTACGCGAGCAGCGCGCCGCCCTCTTCGGACGCCTCAGCCTGCTCCTGACCGCCATCGCGGTGGCGTGCCACCTGATTGCGCTGGTCGGCCGTGGGATGGCCGCCGATCCCAACCGGGTGCCGTGGGGCAACATGTACGAGTTCACGATCTCCGGCTCGTTCGTGGTGGCCGCTGCGTACGTCGTTCTCTACCGGCGGCTCAAGCTGTCCTGGATGGCGCCGTGGGTGCTCGGCTTCACCGTCGTGGTGCTGATGCTGGCCGTGGTCGGGCTCTACGAGCCTGTCGCGCCGCTGACCGAGGCGCTCAACTCCTACTGGCTCGTCATCCACGTCATCGCGGCCATCATCGCCACCGGCGGGTTCACGCTGGGCGGCATCGCCTCGGCGGCGTACCTCCTCAAGAGCCGCTTCCCCGACGCCGCTCTGCTGGCGCGGGTGCCCGACCTCGACAACCTCGACCGGGTCTCCTACCGGATCCACGCCTTCGCGTTCCCGGTGTGGACCTTCGGGGTGCTGATCTCCGGTCCGATCTGGGCCCACGAGGCCTGGGGCTCCTACTGGAACTGGGACCCCAAGGAGGTCTGGGCGTTCATCACCTGGGTCGTCTACGCCGGCTACCTGCACGCCCGCGCGACCGCCGGGTGGAAGGGCAAGAAGGCCGCGATCGTCGCGCTGATCGGGCTGGCCACGCTGTGGTTCAACTTCATCGGCATCAACTACTTCTCCTCGACCTCGCAGCACTCGTACGCTGCGCCCGCAGCCCCGGCGGTCGTCGAGCTCACCGAGGGAGCCTCACGATGAAAGAGTTCTGGATCTACACCGGACTGCGGCTGCTGTCGCTGGTCGCCACCTTCGGCATCGTGGCGGGCATCTGGTCGCTCGTCGCGGGCGAGGTGGACATCTTCTTCGCGGTGATCCTGGCGTTCGTGATCAGCGGCGTGCTCTCCTTCTTCGTGCTCGACCCGCAGCGGCGGGCCTTCGCTGAGAAGGTCGAGACGCGGGCCGCCAAGGCGGTCGAAGCGGCCCGTGCCAAGGAGGACGCCGAGATCGACTCCGAGGCCGGCTCCGAGACCGACACCCCTTCGAACGGCGAAGGCGATAGCCACAAGGTGTGATGAGTGGTAGATAACGGTCATGTCGATCGTTCACAAGGCCACTCTCACCCCGTCGAAGAAAGAGATCTTCGGCGCCTGGCTCGCCACCCGGACGTGGTGCGAGGGTGACCTGACCGGCACGATCGGCTCCTACCGGTTCGACGACCCGGCCGGACGGGTCGGTATCGAGTGCGTGCTCCTCGAGGTCGGCGGGTCCGTCGTCCACCTCCCGGTCTCCTACCGTGAGGCGCCTCTCGACGGTGCCGAGGACTTCCTGATGGCGACCACCGAACACTCGGCGTTGGGCACGCGCTACGTCTACGACGCCACCGCCGACGCGGTGGCGGTCCGGGCCCTGCTGACGGCCGCGCTCACCGGCGCGACCCAGGAGCCGATGGACGTCTACGACCGGGGCCGCCTGGTGGATCGCCGCGAGAGCGTCGTCACCGCGACCGGCACCGGCTCGTGGCCGCGCAATGCGGTGCCGCACTTCGACGGCGTCACCATCCGTTCCCACGGTGCCGACACCCGGGTGGACGCGGGCAGCTACGCGATCGTCGTGAAGCGGGTCGTGGACGGCTCCGACGCCGACGGCACGGAGTCGATCCAGGTCACCTGGCCGGACGGCGCCGGGGCGCTGGTCGGCGTACGTCATCTGTGACGGGACGGCCTCCGGGCTTGTCTGTGAGTCCGCTGTGTAGCCCAGATGATCAACGGAGCCTCCCGTAAGTCACGAGTCGGAAACATCGTCGTCCTGCACTTGACGCATTCGGACATGAGGAGGCACATTGTCTCGATGTGAGCGTTCACATCTGTGATGTGACTCACCTGGGAGCCGGCCCGTGCGCCGAACTCCCGGCACCCCCCGACAGCGGCGCGTAGGCCTACCGACGCGGCCGTAGATGAAATGGAGCAGGTAAGTGCGCAAGGTACTCACCACGATCACCGCGGCAGCGCTTGCGCTCGGCCTCGCGGCATGCGGCGGCGGCGACGGCGGCGAGGGCGGCGACAAGGGCACCGTCGGTGTAGCCATGCCGACCAAGTCCTCGGAGCGCTGGATCGCAGACGGCAACAACATCAAGAAGCAGCTCGAGGCCGAGGGCTACAAGGTCGACCTGCAGTACGCCGAGGACGACATCCCGACCCAGGTCTCCCAGGTCGAGAACATGGTCACCAAGGGCGTCGACGTCCTGGTGGTCGCGGCCATCGACGGCACCGCGCTCGGCGAGGTCCTCGAGACCGCCGACTCGCAGGAGATCCCGGTGATCAGCTACGACCGCCTCATCCGCGACACCAAGGCCGTCGACTACTACTCGACCTTCGACAACTTCCAGGTCGGCGTGCAGCAGGCGACATCGCTCGTCGAGGGTCTCAAGGCCAAGGGCGAGGGCCCCTACAACGTCGAGCTCTTCGGTGGTTCGCCGGACGACAACAACGCCACCTTCTTCTGGGATGGCGCCATGTCGGTACTCGAGCCGCTGATCAAGTCCGGCGAGATCGTCATCCCCTCCGGTCAGACGGACTTCAAGCAGGCCGCGATCCTGCGCTGGGACCCCGCCACCGCGCAGAAGCGCATGGAGGACATCCTCACCAAGACGTACGCCTCCACGAAGGTCCAGGGCGTGCTCTCGCCCTACGACGGCCTCTCGCTCGGCATCATCGCCGCTCTCAAGGGCAACGGCTACACCACCGCCGACCTCCCGGTCGTGACCGGTCAGGACGCCGAGGTGCAGTCGGTGAAGTCGATCAACGCCGGTGAGCAGTACTCCACGATCTTCAAGGACACCCGCGAGCTCGCGAAGGTCACCGTCGACATGATCGTCGCCGTCGGTGCGGGCGAGGAGCCCGAGGTCAACGACACCGAGACCTACGACAACGGCGAGAAGGTCGTTCCGTCCTACCTCCTCGACCCGGTAGTGGTCACCAAGGACGACGTCACCAAGGTGCTCGTCGACTCCGACTACTACACCGCCGACGAGATCAAGTAGCACCCCGTACGCGGCGTGGGCCCGGGTCCCTCCGGACCGGGCCCACGCCGGCCCCTGGCCAGATAGCAGGAACGACATGACCCCACCGATCCTGGAGATGCGCGGCATCACCAAGGAGTTCCCCGGCGTCAAGGCGCTCGCCGACGTCAACCTCGTCGTCAACCGCGGTGACATCCACGCGATCTGCGGTGAGAACGGCGCCGGCAAGAGCACCCTGATGAAGGTGCTCAGCGGGGTCTACCCCCACGGCACCTACAGCGGCGACATCGTCTTCGAGGGCGAGACCGCGAAGTTCGCCAACATCCGGCAGAGCGAAGCCGCCGGCATCGTGATCATCCACCAGGAGCTCGCCCTCATCCCCGAGCTCTCGATCGCGGAGAACATCTTCCTCGGCAACGAGACCGCCAAGCGCGGCATCATCGACTGGGGCCGCGCCAACCGCGAGGCGATCGATCTGCTCGCCCGGGTCGGCCTGCGGGAGAACCCGCTGACGCCGGTGAAGAACCTCGGCATCGGCAAGCAGCAGCTGGTCGAGATCGCCAAGGCGCTCTCGAAGGAGGTCAAGCTCCTCATCCTCGACGAGCCGACCGCCGCCCTCAACGACGACGACTCCCAGCACCTCCTCGCGCTCCTGGAGGGGCTGAAGGAGAAGGGGATCACCTCGATCATGATCAGCCACAAGCTGAACGAGATCGAGCAGATCGCCGACGAGATCACGATCATCCGTGACGGCCAGAGCATCGAGACCCTGTCCGTCGCCGGCGGTGGCGTGGACGAGGACCGGATCATCCGCGGGATGGTCGGCCGCGACCTCGAGAACCGCTTCCCCGACCACACCCCGTCCATCGGCGACATCCTCTTCCAGGTGCGCGACTGGACCGTCATGCACCCGCAGGACAGCCACCGTGAGGTCATCCGCCAAGCCAACCTGTCCGTGCGAGCCGGCGAGATCGTCGGCATCGCGGGGATGATGGGCGCCGGACGTACGGAGCTCGCGCGGTCGATCTTCGGACGCTCCTACGGCTCCCGGACCTCCGGCTCGCTGGTGCTGGACGGCGAGGAGCTGCAGCTCAACACGGTCACCCAGGCGATCGATGCCGGCATCGCGTACGTCAGTGAGGACCGCAAGGGCCTGGGGCTCAACCTGATCGACGACATCAAGACCTCGATCACCGCGGCGGCGCTGAAGAAGCTGCGCAACGGGCTCGTCGTCGACGAGCACAAGGAGGTCGTGGTCGCCGAGGGCTACCGCAAGAACCTCAACATCAAGGCGCCCTCGATCACCGCCGGGGTCGGCAAGCTCTCCGGCGGCAACCAGCAGAAGGTGGTGCTGTCCAAGTGGATGTACACCGACCCGAAGCTGCTGATCCTCGACGAGCCGACCCGAGGCATCGACGTCGGCGCTAAGTACGAGATCTACGGGATCATCCAGGAGCTCGCCCGCAGCGGTCGCGGCGTACTGGTGATCTCCTCCGAGCTGCCCGAGCTGCTCGGCCTGTGTGATCGCATCTACACGCTCGCCGAGGGCGTGATCACCCATGAGTTCGACCGCTCAGAGGCCACCCAGGAGTCCCTGATGCGCTACATGACCGCGGACGCGAGGAAGTAACCCCCGATGAATGCCCTGCTCAACACGCTGCGCGGGAACGTCCGCCAGTACGGGATGATCATCGCTCTGGCGGCGATCGTCATCCTCTTCCAGATCTCGACCGAGGGCGTGCTGCTCAAGCCGCTCAACGTCTCCAACCTGGTGGTCCAGAACGCCCAGATCCTGATCCTGGCCATCGGCATGGTGATCGTGATCGTGGCGCGTCACATCGACCTCTCGGTCGGCTCCGTGGCCGCCTTCGTGGGAGCCGCGTCGGCGATCATGATGACCCAGTACGACTTCCCGTGGTGGGTCGCCGTCTTCCTCGGCCTGCTGATCGGCACCGCGATCGGCGCCTGGCACGGCTTCTGGGTGGCGTACGTCGGGATCCCGGCGTTCATCGTCACGCTGGCCTCGATGCTGCTCTTCCGCGGTCTGACGCTGGTCGTGCTCAAGGGCGCGACCGTCGGTGGTCTGCCCGAGGAGTTCAAGGCCATCGGAAACGGCTTCCTGCCCGAGATCGGGCCGGACACCGGGTTTCACAACCTGACGCTTCTCATCGCGGTGGCCGCCGTCGGTGTGCTGATCTTCCTCGAGGTGCGTCGCCGCAACGCCCAGACGGCCTACAACTTCGACGTCCTGCCCTTCCCGCTCTTCGTGGTGAAGCTGGCGCTGCTGACGATCGTGATCATGTACTTCGCCTACCTGCTCGCCGACGCGCGCGGGCTGCCGATCGTCGGGCTGATCCTGGCCGGGCTGATCGTGGTCTACACGTTCATCATGAACAAGACCGTCTTCGGCCGGCACGTCTACGCGATCGGCGGCAACGTCGACGCCGCCACGATGTCCGGCGTCAACACCAAGCGTGTCGACTTCCTGGTCATGGTTAACATGGGGCTGCTGTCGGGTCTCGCGGGCCTGGTCACGACCGCCCGCCTGACCGCGGCCAACCCCAAGGCCGGCGTCAACTTCGAGCTCGACGCGATCGCCGCCGCCTTCATCGGTGGCGCGGCCGTCACCGGTGGTGTCGGCACCGTCGTCGGCGCGATCATCGGTGGTCTCGTCATGGGTGTCCTCAACAACGGCATGTCGCTGCTCGGTGTCTCCATCGACTGGCAGCAGGCCATCAAGGGCCTCGTGCTCCTGCTCGCCGTCGCCTTCGACGTGTGGAACAAGCGCCGCACCGCCGGGTCCGGTGGCGCCGGTGCCGAGGCTGCCGAGCCCAGCGCTCCGCCGCCCGACAAGCTGGCCGAGGAGATCGAGGCCATGGAGGCCGAGCTGAGCGTCGACTCCAACGATCCTCCGAAGACCTGATCCATCCCCCACACCCCCACCCCTCGACCCCTGCCTCCCCCCGGGCAGGGGTCGCTGGGGTTTTCGGGGTGGGTGTGGGGACGTGTAACACGCTGTTCGTAGGACTATCCGGTCGTTCTGATAGGGCGAGTAGTCCTACGAACGACGTGTTACATCCCCGCGGCACCTGCAACGAGCCGTCGGTGTTGAATAGCGGGGTGGCAAACTCCGCTCAGTGGCTCCAGGGAGCCCGTCCTCGCACCCTCCCCGCGGCGCTCGCGCCGGTCATCGCCGGCACAGGGGTGGCTGCGTACGCCGGTGGGATGGTCTGGTGGAAGGCGCTGCTCGCTCTCGTGGTGGCGCTGGCGCTGCAGGTCGCGGTCAACTACGCCAACGACTACTCCGACGGGATCCGGGGGACCGACGACGAGCGCGTGGGGCCGCTGCGGCTGACCGGCTCCGGCCTCGCGTCGCCGTCCGCGGTCAAGCGCGCCGCGTTCATCGCCTTCGGGATCGCCGCGGTCGCCGGCCTGGTGCTCGCGCTGACCTCCGCTTGGTGGCTGATCCTCGTGGGCCTGGTCTGCATGATCGCGGCCTGGTACTACACCGGCGGCTCGCGCCCCTACGGCTACGCCGGCCTCGGCGAGGTCATGGTCTTCGTCTTCTTCGGACTCGTCGCGGTGATCGGCACGACCTTCGTCCAGACGCAGTCGTGGGAGTGGGGCGCGTTGTGGGCCGGTGTCGGGATCGGCGCGATCACCTCCGCTCTCCTCGTCGCCAACAACCTCCGCGACATCCCCGGCGACACCGAGTCGGGGAAGATCACCCTCGCCGTACGCCTCGGCGACGCGCGCACCCGCTGGCTCTACGTCGCCCTCGTGGCCGTCGCCGCCGTCTCCGTCGTGCTCGTGGCCCTGACGACGTCCTGGTGGGCGCTGCTCGGCCTCGGGTTCCTCGCCGTCGCCGCCCAGGGCGTACGCACCGTCCTCGACCGCGCCAACCTCGGCCCGCGCCTGATCCCTGTCCTCCAGCAGACCGGGCTGGCCACGCTGGTGTGGGGCCTGCTCGTCGGCGTACCTCTGCTGTTCGTCTGAGTCATAGCGCCCTCAGGCGGCTCTCGAACGACGTACGCGGAACCGTTCCAGGTCTGAGATGTCGGTGCCGAAGGCTCGGCAGGTGGCTACGTACTCCCGATCCAAACGGTCCTTGAGGTAGTCGCGCTGCCGGCCGAAGAGATCGGCCCATTCGACTCGTGACATGCCGAGATGAAAGCCGTGGGCCCAGTCCTGTCGGGTCTTCTCCTCGGCGAGGATGTCGTCGACCGACCGGAGCGCCAGGCCTCCATCCGAGGTGGGCACATACTTGCTCCGGCCGTCGAACTCGAAGATGTGGCGGCCCACCCGGAGATCGAATCGAGCAGTACGCACTCCGTCGGTGATCTCGAACTGGGTCTCGATGCCTGCCAGCCCCACACGAGGTGAGCCTGTGGAGAGCGAGTGGCCCGAGGTGGCGGCACGGTCGCGTGTAACACGCTGTTCGTAGGACTATCCGGTCGTTCTAATAGGGCGAGTAGTCCTACGAACGACGTGTTACACCGAAGCGGCCGCCGCAGCAGTCACCTCCGGAGCGGCTACGCCGGCGTGGGGACGGGTTGGGTCCGTCGAGCCAGATAACGCTCGGCGGCGCGGGCGGAGGGGTGGACGCCGATCGCGGCGATGACGATGATCCCGGCGATGATGGCCCAGCCGAGGTGGCCGAGCTCCATGGCGAGGAAGGTGTACGCCGCGGGGGCCCAGACGGTGCCGAGGGTGTAGCCGACCTGGGCGGCGCCCTGGTAGTCGCCACGGTGCTCCGGATCGGAGAGGTCGGCGACCAGGCCCCACTCGCCGGCGGACTGGAAGAGCTCGGCGCCGGTGACGGTCACATGGCCGATCCAGACGAGGGCGATCGTGATCAGGCCGACGGTGTCGTGGGTGATCGCGATGATCGCGCAGGAGGCCAGGAAGCAGAGCGCGCCGCGGCGCTGGGCCTTGAGGGAGGTCGTCACGTCGGTGACCCCGCGGGCGGCGATGACCTGCAGCCCGACGGCCATGACGGTGTTGGTGCCGAACAGCCACGCCAGCAGCACCCGCGGGGCGTCGGTCTCCTGGACCAGCCACAGCGGGATGACGACGTTGAGCAGGACCTGATGGGTGCCGAGCACGCCGTCGAAGAAGGTCGTCGCGAGGAACGCGCGGTTGCGCAGGGCGCCGAGGCGATCGCGTACGTCTGGCTTCATGTCGCCGGGCGAGGCAGCGGTGGCGAGGCGGGGGAGGCGCGAGATCCAGTAGGCGTTGACCAGCAGCACCACGGCGGTCAGCACCGGGACGGCCTTGATCAGGGTGTTGGAGTCGGCGGCCAGGGCGAGACCACTGGCCAGGGCGCCGAGCGTGTAGCCGACGTTGCGGGCGGCACGCATGTAGGCGAACGAGCGCACTCGGGTCGCCGCGGGGAAGACCGAGATCCGGTAGGCGTCGCGACCCGACTTCTGCCAGGAGGAGGCGAGTGCGAGGAGCACCTCGACGGCGACGTACGCGGCGAAGTTGCCGACCAGGACCCAGGCACCGAACAGCAGCGCCTGGAGAACGGCACCGGCGATCCAGCTGAATCGGGTGCCGAGACGGTCCGCGAGTCGGCCCAGGGGGACGGCGAACAAGAAGGTTGCAGCGCCCGCGATCGTGAGACCGAGGCCGACCTGTGCGGCGGAGAGGCCGACGATCTGAGTGAAGAAGACCGCCGAGCCGGTGAGAAAGGTGCCTTCGGCGAAGGCCGACAACACCGACTGGTACGACATCGCCCGGATGAGCGGGTCGTCTGAGAGGACCTTGTCCCTCAACCGGATGAAGTGAGGGGACAAGACGACTCCAAACTATCTTGACATCGAGACAGGCGCAGTCTTGTCATCGCGGTGTCCGACGTCAAACAGTTATCTGTGCTGATCGGTCCCCAAACCGGGCAGCGAGAAAAAAGGAGTCCATCGCGCCGACGCCCGTGCGTCGGCGTAGGTTGCGGCCGAGGTCAGCGGGTGGAGCCCTCGATCGTGCCGATGACGCCACCGAAGACGTCGGTCGTGACGCCCCAGATGCCGCCGGCGATAGCCGAGACCGTGTTGGTCAGTCCCTGCGGATCGGTGAACAGCCAGAACCCGACGAACAGGGCGCCGATGACGATGAAGATCTTCTTCTTGTCCATGTGAGCTCGTCCTCCCGAGAAATCCGATTGAATGTGGAGTGAATTCGCGAATCCGGACGCAAGCGCGCGAAACTCGCGAGGTTGCTCCGGGATATAGATTCCCCGAAGTTAGCCTCCACTCGCAAGAATACGGCGAAGGAGACCGCTGAGCGGGACAGTGTCGCATCCAGCGGTCCGGTGTGCGGCATGACGCCCCGGTGACGCGGTCCGCCGAGCGCTGGTACGCGCGCGGTGTGCCCGTGTCGTCAGGTGGAACGAGGTGCGCTACGGCGGTCTGGCGACTACGCTCGTCTCACATGGCGGTGGCGTTTGTCCAGAAATGCCGATGCCCGGGAGTTTGCGTCAGCCCGCGGGAGGGGCAAGGCGCCTCCACCCACCGGTGCCGCATGGGGCTGCGCCGGGCGGGACAACCGAATACTTCCGGACGGATCCGGCAACCACACCTCACCTCGGGAAAGGGAGCAGAACAATGGCACCGCACCAGTTGATTCAAAGTACGACGCAAGCCGCCGAGTATGGCACCGGCGGCCTGGCCGAGTGGATCACCGACAACATCATCACGCTGGTCGTCCTGATCTTGGGCGTCACGGTCCTGTGGGCTGCCCGCAGCGGCAACATCTCGAAGGCCGTCACGATCGTCGGTGGCCTGATCATCGGTCTCGGCGTCCTCGGCCTGGCCGTGGGCAACAACGCCACGGACCTCGGTCAGTGGATGGCTGGTCTCTTCAAGGGGTGAACCCGGTCCCGTTAGCTAACCCAGGGAGGGATCTCGGGGATGAGGCTGCCTGACGACGACGAGCTGTACGAGGTCGACCAGACCTATCTCGGCCCCCCTCGTCGCTACATCGGGGAGATGCGTTATCGCACCATCTTCCTCTTTCTGGTGATCGCACCATTGACGCTTGTGCTGCTGCGCAAGCTCGGCATGCCGGTGACGCTGCTCAGCATGGGGCTGTGGCTGATCGGCGCCTCCTACCTTTCGATGAAGGCCTCCGACTACATCAGCTCGGAGAGCTCGGCCGGTGCCTGGCTGATGACCTTCTGGCACGAACTGACCACGCCGCGCGTGGAGACCAGCGCCCAGTACGCAGGCGGCGCGGCTGTCGCCTTCCGGCACGCCACGAGCCCCCGCGGCGGCTGGGCGAAGGCCATGCGACGACCCGGCCGGCGGTTCGCTCAGCAGCCGGGTGCCACCCCCTCGCCGAGGGTGCTGCAGGCGACGGTCGTCACCTCGACGCCGAGCGCCCCGAGCCAGCCGGTGCGAGGCAAGGCCGCGCCCGTGCGGCCCGTGATCGAGGCGAAGGTCGTCGAGGAGCCGCTCCCGGCCCACCTCTCGGTCCAGCCCGAGGCCCAGCCTGCGAGGCAGCGGCCCGCCACCGGCGTACGTCCGGCGAAGGGTGGCTGGTCCAGCCGGCCGTCCTCCTCGCCGCGTGAGCCCCGCGACGTTCCGTGGAAGGGCGGTGCGCCGTGGCAGGCCCGGCAGGAGCCGGAGCAGCCCACTCCGCCTGCGCCCCCTGCTCCGGCTGCCGAGACCGCCGCATCCGCTGCCCCGCCGCCTCCGCCCCCAGCCCAGCCCACAGCCCAGCCCACAGCCCAGCCGGCACCGCCCACTGCGCCACCTCCACCACCTCCTCCGCCACCGCCTGCGACGGCCCCCGTGGCCCAGCAGCCTGCCCCGAAGACCGAACCGGAGGCCGAACCGAAGCCTGCGCCGCAGCCCGCGCCCAAGGCCGCCCGGCTGCCGCTCTCGCATGCGGTGAGGCCGGCAGTGGTGATCGCACCGGAGCCAAAGTTCGACGACGACGTCGACGAATGGGACGACGCCGAGGGATGGGACGACTTCGAGGATGCGCCCTCGGGACGTACGCGTCCCAGGGACAATCAGGACGAGCGGGCGGTGCCTGACGGGCGCCCGCAGAGTGTGGACGACTACCGCAAGCGCCTCGACGGCGACGACGCACCCAACGACGGAGGAACCGCATGAGGCGGCCGCGAACGGAGCGGGCCTACGGGCCTGGCTTCGAGAAGCCCAAGCCGGGACGCAAGAGCGTCTTCGGCCGGGGCGGCGACGACTCGAAGGGCGCCCGTGAGCCCAGAGGCGACCAGTGGGCGCTGGAGGAGGTGCGCGGTCACCTGACCTTCACCAGTGACCGCATCATCGCCTGGTACCTCGCCGAGCCCCAGACCTGGTCGTTCCGCGCCCACTCCGACCTCGAGGCCCTGATCACCGACCAGGCGAGCCAGCTGGCCGACCTGGTCGGCAACACGGTCCACGGCCGGGTCACCACCCGCCCCTATCCCGTACGTCACTGGGCGCATGCCGCGTTCGCCAACGCTCCCGACCCGCAGCCGGGGTTCGAGGAGATGATGGCGCGCAACCAGGCCCACATGGCCGCCCACAGCCAGGCCGACAAGCTCGTCTACTACGGCGTCGACCTCGGCCGGCGTGACGCGACGGTGAGGACGCTGGCGAAGTTCTCGGCCGGCGCCGCGGAGCGTGAGATGGCAGCGATCAGCGAGCGCCTCGACACGGTCAACCGGGTGATGTCGCGTCCGGGCTTCTCCGCGCGGCCTGCGGTCGGTCACGACATGGAGTGGATGATCGCCCGTTCGCTCTCCCTGGGTGCCAAGATCCCGGTGCCCGAGCCGGGGGAGGCCCAGCAGAACTTCCTCGACACCGACGACATGGCCGAGTGGTTCGAGTCGGTCGCCTGGTCGGCCGAGCCACTGGCCCCGACCGTGCAGGTCACCAGCAGCATCGGCGGCCGCCAGGAGACCAGCCATGTGTGCGTGCTGACAGTCTCCCGGATCGGCGACATCGAGGTCCCGGAGACCCACGCGCCGTGGATGGCGAAGACCGACGCGCTCGGCTTCCCGGTGGAGTGGTCGTTCCGGGTCGAGCCCCGCTCGCCGGAGGACGTCTCCCGCGAGATGGCGTCCCTGACCCGCCGCATCGACGGCCAGGTCAGCCACTGGTCCGACGACCACGGCAAGCGGCCTCCCAAGCAGCTCTCCCGTCAGGCCGGCCGAGCCGCCGACGTCGAGGACGAGATGCGCTCGGAGTTCACCGGCCTCTCCACCCGGACCAGGGGCTGGTACCGGATCGCCGTCACCGGCCGCAGCGAGGCGGAGGCGCTCGACAAGGCGCAGAAGGTCGTCGACCTCTACCGGCCGCAGATCAAGATCACCCGCCAGCTGGGGCAGTATCACCTGGCTCGCGAGTTCGTCCCGGGCGAGCCGCTCGCGTCGACCGCGCATGCCCGGAAGTTCCCGGTGCTCAAGGTCGCCGCCGGGCTCCCGGCGGTCACCGCCGAGGTCGGCGACAAGCGCGGCTTCTACCTCGGTGAGACCTCGGCGATGGCGTCCCGGGCCGTGCTGATGGACCCGTGGTACCTCACCGAGGTCATGGAGCAGGCCGGCCTGATCCCGCTCGTCGGCACGCCCGGTTCCGGAAAGTCGACCCTGATGGGCGTCGTCATCTACATGTCGATCCTGTCCGGCATCCACGGCGTCGCCATGGACCCGGCCGGACGACTGCAGCGGCTGATGACGCTGCCCGAGATCGGTGGCGGCCCCTTCCCGGCGGGAGGACACAGCAACGGCCAGCAGGTGCCCGCCCGCGCCCGCAGCGTGGACGTCCTGGGCGGCCGCCCGGGAAGCCTGTCGCCGTACGCAGTCGTCCCCGACCCCAACCCGGAGCTGATCCGGGCCGAGGCGATGTCGGACCACGAGTTCGCCGAGCGGCTCCACCGGGAGCGGTCGGCCGCCGTACAGCAGCGCCGCGACCTGACCGTCTCGGTGCTCCGTGCCTGCCTCCCGGTCGGACTGGCCAACAACGAGGAGGTGCTCAAGCGCATCCGCGCCCGCGTGATGGAGGCGCAGGCCGACCGCGGCGCCGACACCTCGACGATCGTGAAGATGCTCTTCGAGGGCGACGGCGGTGACCACGAGATCGGCCGCGAGCTCGCCGCCGCCCGTGAGCGCGAGCTCGGCCGCCTCTTCTTCGGCAACGACTTCCTCCAGTCCGACGAGGAGCTGAAGGGCACGCCGTTCACCTTCTACAACCTCAAGGGACTCACCACCCCGCCCGAGCACGTGCCGCGCGAGGAGTGGAGCGCCGAGGAGCAGATGGCGCGCCCGATCATGACCCTCGCGGCCTGGTCCGCGCTGCACTTGATCTACCGCAGCGACCCCAACGATCGAAAGCTGTTCGCGCTCGACGAGGCCCACGAGATCACCCAGGCCTCCGGCGGCACGGGTCGCGCCCTCGTCCACAAGCTTTCCAGCGACTCCCGTAAGAACAACTGTGCCGCGCTGGTCTCGACCCAGAACGCCTCCGCGATCCTGGGCTCCGACATCAACAACTTCGTCGGGGCGGCGTTCGTGGGACGTACGCAGGACGAGAGCGCCCAGCGCGACGCGCTCAAGCTGCTCGGCAAGCCCGAGGGACTCGGCTACGAGTCGATCCTGGCGCGGCTCTCGCCGCGCACCAGGCGCGGCGACGAGCAGCTCGGCTACCGCGAGTTCATCTACCGCGACGGCCTCGGTGGCGACACCGGTCACGGCGGCATGGAGATCATCAAGGTCACCCTCAACCACCACCCGGGTCTGCAGGAGGCGCTCAACACGACCGCCGACCCCACCCGCCGGGTCAGCCGAGCCATCGGCGGCGACCCGACCGATCTTCCCAAGACCGAGATCTCCGGGGATGGGAACGGCTGATGCCGCCGCGCCCCGCTCACCACAGGACACCCCTGCGCCGTAGGGCGGCTGCCCTCGTCGTACTCGTAGTCGCGCTTCTGTCCGTCGCCGGACCGGCGGCGGCAGCGGGGCCGAAGGGGATCGACATCCCGATCCCGTTCGATCCGACGGGTGGGCTCTCGGGTGTGAGCGATGCGTGCAACAACCTGGATGCGCCGATGCCGGCTTCTCCGTACGGGGACGGCAGTTTCATCGTGCGGATGACGGCGTTGGGTGCGGCGTCGAAGGCGGGTACGCAGCTGAACGACCCGGAGGAGATCAACGACGAGCTGGATCCGTTCCGCAACAAGGACGAGGTCTCGCTGGAGTCGGCGTATGGGACCACGCCGCAGTGGTGGACCTATGACAACGGGTGCACGGGGCAGTTCGTCGCGGGCGCGGGGACCTCGATCGGCAACATCATGTTGGAGATCTCGGGGATCCTGCCCAACTGGTCGCATGCGTTGCTGAACGCGGTGATCGGGGAGAACTCCTTCCTCAAGGCGCTGGACGACCCGATCGTGGCGGCCTCGGAGGCGGTCACCGATGGGGTGTGGGCGCCGTGGGTGAGCGTGGTGTTGTTGCTGGTGGCGGCGACGGTGATGATCCGGGCGCGTGATGGCCGGTTCGCGCGGGCGGTCACGGCGGCGGGTTGGGCGCTGGGTGTGTTGGTGGTGACCTCGTGGCTGATCCAGTATCCGGTGGAGTCGACCAAGCTGGTCGATGACGGCGTTCGGTCGGCGACCGGGATGATCGCGACCGGGTTCAACGACGGCCGGACGGTGCCCGGGGTCAATGACGACAAGTTCGGTGAGACCGATGCGGTCAAGGCCGTGGATGGCCAGATGGACGAGGTGGTGCGGTCGACGCAGTACCGCACCTGGCTGGCCGGCGCGTTCGGTGACCCGGACTCGGCCACGGCGAAGACGTACGGGCCGCGGGTGTTCCGGTCCACGCACTTCTCCTGGCAGGAGTACGACACCTACCGCAAGGACCCCAACGGCGAGGGCAAGAAGGTCCTGGAGGCCAAGCAGGACGCGTTCAAGGAGCATGCCGAGGCGGTCAAGAAGTCCGACCCGGTGGCGTATGAGTACTTCAAGGGTGAGCACTGGTCCCAGCGGGCGACCACCGCGTTGGTGAACCTTGCGGTGGTCGTGGTGGTGTGTGGGTTCCTGCTGGTGGCCGGGCTGGCGATCTTGTTGTCGTTCGCGTTGATCCGGTTGATCGTGCCGTTCGCGCCGGCTGCGGGGGTGTTGTTCATGTTGGACCACACCCGGGACGCGGCGGTGGCGATGCTGAAGCGGGTGGTGGGTCCGTTGGTGATGGGCCCGATCTACTTCCTGGTCGCGTTGTTGCTGCTGCGGCTCGACTCGGCGATCTTGACCTCGACGATGTGGTTCGTGCTGAAGCTCGGGCTGATCGCGGTGCTGACCGTGCTGGCCTGGCGGCTCACCCGACCCGCCGCCTACGGGATCCCGCTGCCGGGCATGGGCCGGCTCACCTCGATGCTCTCCTCGTACGTCGGCACTCGGACGGGCGCTGAGGCCGGGCTCCGCGACGCGAACGCCGACCGGCCGCCCGTTCCGGGCGGTGGCCCGGCGGGCACCGGATCGGTCTCGAGCCCCGGCGGCGTCTACATGCCCGGCCACGAGCTGACCGGCAGCCGACCGACGATGGTCGCCGAGCAGGTGCCCAACCAGGCTCCGGTGACGGCTGCCGGAGCGCTGGGTGCCGGAGCGAGCGCGAGCAGCACACCGACGTACGCCCTGGGGTCCTCGATGAGCGGCGAGGAAGGCGAGCGGGTGGCCGGCCAATGGTTCGACTCGCGCTCCGTCGAGCGCGACGAACCGTCCTCCCGCGACGAGGCCCGCCCAGGGTTCGGCGCCGGACAGGTCTACAACAACGACCGCCCCGAGGCGCCGAACCCGGTCGACTACACCGCTTACGCAGACCGCGAGCCTGAGCCGCCGCGACAGTCTCCGGTGGCGGAGGCCAACGTGGACTACGACGCCGACGGCAACGCGGTCTTCGTCATCTACTCACCGAACGGGAACCGCTCGGTGCCCGTCGACAACGGTCCGAGCTGGTCTGAAGGAGGAGCCCGGTAGTGCGGTCGACAACGACGCGTGGTGTGCTGTGGGAGGTCATCGCGCCGGTGCTGAGGTGGCCCATGAGGTCGCCGTTCCGGTTCTTCTCGGTGGTTGTCGGCATCGTCTTCGTCATCTGGCTCATCGCCCAGTGGAGCGACGCTCCCGACGCCGAGCCGGCCGCGCAGCCCGAGCGGGGCTCCGCGTCGGCGCAGCAGAGCGCCTCGGCGAGCGGGTCGCCTGCACCCGTCCCGGACCCGACGCCCTTGGCGGTCAAGTTCGTCACCGCCTGGGCCCGCCCCGACCTGACCACCGACGAATGGTGGGCCGGGATCAACGCCGCCCGCCCCGACGAGTCACTGGCCCAAGCCCTGGGCTCCACAGACCCGGCGACCGTGCCGGCGACCAAGGTGGTCGGCCCGGCGAAGGTACTCGAGCAGACCGACGGGGAGGCACGCGTCGAGGTCACCACGGATGGTCCCAAGGTCGTCGTCTACCTGACGCTGGTCGATAACGTCTGGTACGTCGCGAACATCCTCCCCGGAGGCTGACATGTGGATCTTCAAGGCGCGTCTGATCTGGGGGATCGTGGCCGGGGCGGCCACGCTCGTCCTGGTGGTCACGGGTGCCTTGGTGATCCTCATCGGTGGCCTGGCGAGCACCGAGCAGAGCAACCAGGACCAGGCCGAGTCGGGCTGTGTCGGCGGAACCAACGCGATCCAGGCCGGCAACCTGGGGCCGGACGGTGAGATCCCCGAGGGCAGCATCGCCGGGTTCGACACCGAGCAGATCCAGAACGCCCGGACCATCGTGGCGGTCGGCAAGCAGTCCGGCGTGCCCGCCTACGGGTGGGTGATCGCGCTCGCGACCGCGATGCAGGAGAGCACCCTTCGCAACCTCGACTACGGCGACCGCGACTCGCAGGGTCTCTTCCAGCAGCGCCCGGTCTCCGGCTGGGGTTCGGTCGCCGACATCACGAACCCGGTCAAGTCGGCCCAGGCGTTCTACGGCGTGGCTGCCCACACCGGCAACACCGGTCTCCTGGACATCCCGGGCTGGCGCAAGATGCAGGTCACCGCGGCGGCGCAGGCGGTGCAGCGGTCGGCGTTCCCGCTGGCGTACGCCCAGCACGAGGACGAGGCGCGAGCCCTCGTCGCCGCGCTCGCCGACGGGGTCTCGGCCGCCGACCTGACGGCCACCGCGACCGACGTGGCGTGCACGATCGGCATGGCCGGGATCAGCACCAGCGTCGTACGCCCGATCCAGGCCGGCCTCGCGGTCGACAACGACAACTACGGCAACTCCGGCTCCAACTGGGCCAACATGCACACCGGCAACGACTACTCCTCGCCATGCGGCACGCCCGTGCAGGCGGCCCACGGCGGCACCATCGTGCTGGAGTCGGGCGGCAGCTGGGGCTGGGCAGGACGCTGGCTGGTGAAGGTGCAGACGGCGCCCGGGAACCTGACCACGTGGTACGGCCACATGCAGTCGCTCTCGGTGGCCGCGGGGCAGACGGTGAAGGCCGGGCAGGTCATCGGGCAGGTCGGCAGCGAGGGCAACTCAACCGGCTGCCACCTCCACTTCGAGGTGCACCCGCACGGCGGCGGCTACCTGCAGGACCAGGTGGACCCGGCGGCCTGGCTGGACAAGAACATCGGCAAGACCCTCGAGACGACCAAGCAGGTCGGCGGGCTGCCCGGCGCGGGGCAGGTCGGTGCCTCCCCGGCCGCCGTCTCCGGCCCGCAGGTGCGCCTGGCGCAGGCCAACATCAAGGTCTCCATGTCCAGCTCGAGATACCGCTCCGACCTGGCCAAGGTCATGAAGCACGGACCTGACTTCGTCTCCCTCAACGAGGCCCAGTCACGGTCGGTCTCCGACCTCTCGGTACGCGGCTACGGCACCTACCGCGCCTCGTCGGACGAGTACGGCACCCGTAGCCAGGCCCTCAGTCCGGTCGTCATGTGGCGTACCGACCGCTGGGTGGCGGTCGACAAGGGCACCGTCCAGCTCACCAAGCCGGTCACCGGCGTCAAGAACGACAACAGGTACGCCACCTGGGTGGTCCTCGCCAGCAGCGACGGCTCCGGGCGCATCTCGGTGATCTCGACCCACACGATGACCTCGCCCGCCAACAGCCCCCAGGCGCGTAAGAACGAGGCCCAGCGCGGCTTCGCGAAGCTCGCCGGACTGGCGCAGGGTCTGCAGAAGTACGGCCCGGTCCTCGTCGCCGGAGACCTCAACTCGCCCTACCCGCGCAACGGCGGCAACGGGGATCCGTGGGGCCCGAAGCCGTTGATGACCAAGGCCGGGATGACCTCGTCCTTCGAGACCCTCGGCGCGCCCCCGCAGGGCTGGGCAACCCACGACGGTGGCGGCACGATCGACTGGCTCCTTGGCTCGAGCTCCACCGCCACCCCCACCCGCCATGCCTCATTCAAGTTGGACTCCGACCACCACGGCCTGGTGGGTGACTTCAACATCCGCGGTCAGTAGCGCCTGCGCCACGTGTAACACGTCGTTCGTAGGACTACTCGCCCTATTGGAACGACCGGACAGTCCTACGAACAGCGTGTTACACCGCACGAAGCCCACCAGCCCACCGCGCGATCCCACCTACCGCAGGGGATAGCGTTGACCTCATGAACGACGCGGTGGAACGGGCTGAGAGCACCGTCGCCGCGATGGCCGAGTGGCTCGCCGGAGGCGGGCCGGAGCACTGGGTCGTGGAGACCTCGGGGTCGACGGGCAAGCCCAAGCGAGTGATGCTCTCCCGGGAGGCCGTGAAGGCGTCGGCAGCGGCGTCGGCGCGACGGGTCGGCGCGAGTGGGCAGTGGCTGCTGACGCTGCCGGAGTCGTACGTCGCCGGGGCCAACGTGATCGCCCGCTCGCTGCTGGCAGGCCACGAGCCGGTGATCGCCGCCGCCCACGGCTCCTTCGCCGAGGCCGCGGCGGCGATGCAGGACGGTCCTCGGTTCGTGTCGATGGTGCCGACCCAGCTGCACCGGATCATCGAGTCGGGCGGGGACGACCTCGCCGCGCTGGCCGGGTTCCACACGCTGCTGCTCGGCGGCGGCCCGATCGACCCGTCGCTGCGCGCCCGCGCCGAGAACGCCGGGGTCGACGTCGTCGCCACCTATGGCTCGGCCGAGACCTGTGGCGGGTGCGTCTACGACGCGATGCCTCTGGACGGGGTCGGGATCGCGATCGGCACCGACGGCCGGGTCCGGATCAGCGGCCCGACGCTCTTCGACGGCTATCAGGACGACCCCGAGCAGACCGCGAACTCCCTGGTCGACGGCTGGTTCCTCACTTCCGACGCCGGCACCCTGGACGAGGACGGCCGGCTCCGGATCCTCGGTCGGATCGACGACATGGTGATCACCGGCGGCGTGAAGGTGCCGGCGGCGCTCGTCGCCAGAAGGCTCCGCGAACACCCGGACGTGGAAGCCGCGGAGGTCCTCGGCACCCCCGACGAGGAATGGGGCCAGCGGCTGGTCGCCTTCGTCGTCGGTGACATCGACGCCGCCGACGCCCGCGACTGGGTCGCGGCTGAGCATCCCCGCTCCTGGGCGCCGCGACAGCTCGTCGCGCTCGACGAGATTCCGCTCCTCGGCAACGGCAAGCCCGACCGGCAGGCCCTGCTCGCGCTGGCCACCATCGATGACGCGGAGGCGCGATGACCGACCAGCCACACGTCTTCGCCCTTCCGATGACCACCCGTTTCCGGGGTATCACCGAGCGGGAGGGCCTCGTCTTCGAGGGGGCCGGCGGGTGGGGCGAGTGGTCGCCGTTCCTCGACTACGACACCCCCGAGATCGAGCCCTGGCTGCGCTGCGCCGAGGAGGCGGCCGCGGGGGACTGGCCGACGGCCGTGCGCGACACCGTGCCCGTCAACGCCACCGTGCCGGCGGTCGGTCCGGAGCGCGCCCACGAGATCGTGACCCGCTCCGGGTGCGCGACCGCCAAGGTCAAGGTCGCCGACCCGGGCCAGAGCCTGGCCGACGACATCGCCCGCGTCGAGGCGGTCCGGGATGCCCTCGGCCCGGCCGGCAAGGTGCGGATCGACGTCAACGGTCTCTGGACCGTCGACGAGGCGCTCGCCGCGATCGGGGTTCTGGACCGGGCCGCAGGCGGGCTCGAGTACGTCGAGCAGCCCTGCCTCACGGTCGAGGAGCTCGCCGACGTACGCCGCAAGGTGGATGTCCCGATCGCCGCGGACGAGTCGATCCGGCGTGCCGCGGACCCCTATCGCGTACGCAACCTCGAGGCTGCCGATGTGGCGGTGCTGAAGGTGCAGCCGCTGGGCGGCGTGCGCGCCTGCCTGCGGATCGCCGAGGACATCGGGCTGCCGTGCGTGGTCTCCTCGGCGTTGGAGACCTCGGTCGGGATGGCCGCCGGGATCGCGCTCGCGGCGGCGCTGCCTGAGCTGCCCTACGCCTGTGGGCTCGGCACGATCTCGATGTTCACCGAGGACATCGCCGCCAGCCCGCTCCTCCCGGACGGCGGGCTGCTCCCCGTGCTCTCGACTTCACCGGCGCCGACGCGCCTGCTTGCCGAGCCGGCGCTGAGCGCCTCCCCGGAACGTACGGAATTCTGGCGCCGGCGCCTGGCCGATGTCCTCGCCTACCGGGACACCCTCCGATGAAGAGAGCACGCATGGCCACCGCAACTGAGCTTGCCCGGGCGGTCGTCACCGCGCTCCTCGAGGCGCGGGTCACCGACGTCGTCATCGCGCCCGGATCGCGCAACGCACCGTTGTCGTTCGCCGTCCTCGACGCGTCGCGAGCGGGGCTGGTACGCCTGCACACCCGGATCGACGAGCGCTCCGCCGGCTTCTTCGCACTCGGCCTGACCAAGGTCGGCTCGCGCGCGGCGGTGATGTGCACGTCCGGCACCGCGGTCGCCAACCTGCACCCGTCGGTGCTCGAGGCCGCTCACGCCGGAGTGCCGCTGGCCGTCGTCACGGCCGACCGGCCGGCGCGGCTCCGCGAGACCGGCGCCAACCAGGTCACCGACCAGGTCGGCATCTTCGGCCGGCTGGTGGAGACCCTCGACCTGGCCGAGGCGCCCGACGAGAACCTCATCGCGGCGCTCGACTCCGCACGCGGCCCCGTCCACTGGAACCTCCAGCTCGACGACCCGCTGACCCCGCCCGACCGGTGGCAGCCGACAAAGATCGAGGCCCGTCCGGCGCCGGTACGTCCGGAGCTGATGATCCACGAGTCGATCCCGACCGGCCCCGGCACGCCGCGCACGGTCGTCGTCGCCGGTGACGACGCCGGCCCGCCCTCTCGGATCCTTGCCCAGGACGGCGGCTGGCCGCTGTTCGCCGAGCCGTCCTCGGGTGCGCGCACCGGCGACAACGCGCTGCGCTCCTACCGGCTGCTGCTCGAGTCACCGCTCGCCGACCAGATCGAACGGGTCGTCGTCTACGGCCACCCGACCCTCTCCCGGCCGGTCACCAACCTGCTCGCCCGCGCCGACATCGAGGTCATCGCGGCCCCGGTCGAGGGGGTCTGGCCCGCGCGCCCGTTCCGGGTCGACCGCACGATCCGCACCCGGCTCCACGTCGAGGGCGAGCCCGATCCGGCGTGGCTGGAGGAGTGGCGTTCAGCGGATCGCGAGGTCAGCCGCCAGCTGGATCGACTGCTCCACGAGCAGCAGGAGATGACGGCGTACGACGTCGCCGGCTGTGTCGCCCGCGCCCTGCCCGACGGCGGGCTGCTGATGCTCGGCCCCTCCAATCCCGTACGCGACCTGGACCTGATGATGCGGCCCAACCGCGTCGGCGGGCGCCGGAAGGTGTTGGCCAACCGCGGCCTGGCCGGCATCGACGGCATCGTCTCCACCGCGATCGGTGCCGCCGCAGGGCGCGAGTCCTCGACGCGCGCGCTCGCGCTGATGGGCGACGTGACCTTCCTGCACGACGCCGGCGGCCTGCTGCTCGGTCCCGAGGAGGTCCGCCCGGACCTCACCATCGTCGTCGCCAACGACGACGGCGGCTCGATCTTCGCCTCCCTCGAGCAGGGCGCCGACGACTACGCCGACAGCTTCGAGCGCCTCTTCGGCACCCCGCACGGCACCTCGCTGGAGGCCCTCTGCGCCGCCCACCGCATCCCACACCTCGCGGTCACCTCCGTGCCCGAGCTCGAGGCCGCCCTCGCCTCCCCGAACGGCGGCATCGAGGTCGTCGAGGGAGTGGTCTCCCGGGACGGCCGCCGGGAGCTCGACCTGGCCATCCGCGCGCTCGCCCGTTCCTGAGCCGCCGACCCGGTCGGCCATGGCACAGTGTGCCCGTGACCGAACAGCCACAGTGGCCGGGCGTGGTGCCCTACGTCGAGTACTACACCGGCGCGAAGCGCATCCTCGTGCTCCACCTGACCAGCGGAAACAAGATGCTGGCGAACAACCCCGGCAAGCTGCCGCCGATCGCGAGCATCGACGGCCGGCAGTACGTCGTCTACTGGGGCACCGTGTCCTTCGAGATCCCCGCCGAGCGGGCCTGCCACGTCAGCGTCCACGTCGAGGGCAACTACATCCAGCAGGCTGCCACCGTCCTGCTGGCGCCCGGCGCCGAGCCGGTGCAGCTGACGTACGCGACTCACTACACCTCGGGCGTCGGGACGCTGGCGCTGTCCTGACTCAGGCCCGCCAGTAGGGGTCTCGGCCGATGAAGCCGAGGAGCTGCTCCTGCGGGGTGGCGTCGGCGGGGACCTCGACCCTGGGACCGAACTGGCCGGAGGCGCGCATCGCGTCCTCCATGGCCGCGGCGCCGGCGAGCATCGCCGCGGCACGCTCGGCGCCGAGGTCGAAGTCGCGCCCCAGGGCGCGGGACAGGTCCCAGGAGTGCATCCAGATGTCGGGCGTGTAGATCTCGGAGAGCGTCACGTCGAGCCGCTTGTCGCCCATGTGCGGGTTGGAGATCATCCGGCCGGCGGGGTCGTCGAAGAGCCCCTGGATGTCGGCGGTGTGGGTCTTCCAGGCGGCGACCGGATCCGCGGCGACGTCGAGCGGCGCCAGGTCCACACCGGAGGATCCCATCAGGAATCCTCGCGCCCATTCGACCAGGTGAGTGACGACGTCGAGGGCGGTCCAGGCCGCCACCGGACTGGGGCGAGCCCAGTCCTCGGTGGCGGCGGAGCCGACGATCTCGGCGAACCGGGCCGCGTCGTACGCGTGCTGCTCGCTCATGCTCAGACCGGTGTTCACGAGAGCTCCGCAAGGAGCTCGTCGAGCTGCTCGTAGCCCTGGAGGACGCCCTTCTCCATGCCGCTGGCCATGATCGCGGCCTGGGTCTCGAAGGACTCCACGACGCTGAGGCCGGTCAGCCGGGTGCGGCCGCCGGGGAGCGGCTCGAGGGTGAGGAACTCCAGCGAGGCCCCGTCGGGTGCGCCGCGCCAGGTGAAGGTCTGCACGATGCGCTCGTTCTCGCGCACCTCGTGGAAGCTGCCGAAGAACTGGCTGAACTCGTCACCGTCGCGCTCGGCGGAGTAGGCCCACGAGCCGCCGGTGCGGAAGTCCCACTCGGTGATGAACATGTCGATGTCGCGCGGGCCGAGCCACTTGGCGTACAGCTCCTTCTCGGCGTGGGCGCGGAAGACGAGCTCCGGGGGAGCGTCGAACTCGCGGACGATGGTGATCGTCGGGGTCTCCTTGGAGGCCTCGATCGTGGTCTCGTGCTTCGTGGTGGTCATGATGCGTCCTCTGCTCGTGATTGTTGTGGTGGCGTGCTTTCCTGCATCTCGGCGAGGAGTGCGTCCAAGCGCTGGTAGCGCTCCTCGGCCTGCTGCTGATATCTCTCGATCCACTTGGTCATGAGGTCGAACACCTCCGCTTCGAGACGTACGGGCGCGCGCCGCGACTCCCGGCTCACCAGGCCGGCGTCCTCGAGCACCTTGAGGTGCTTGGAGACCGCCTGAAGGCTGACGTCGTAAGGCGCCGCCAGCTCGCCGACCGTCGCATCGGCCGACGAGAGCCGGGCGACCAGGTCGCGCCGGGTCGGGTCTGCCAGGGCCGCAAAGACTCGGGAGAGTCTGTCCTCGCTCATCTCGTACTCCTCAACCAATCGGTTGATAATGAGGCTAGGCTCCCGCGTACGGCATTGTCAACCGTTTGGTTGAGTAACTTGCTTACCAGAAAACATTCCCCGAGGGACATCGGTTGCGGCACGATGTTTCCCAGTGCAAGTCTCCTCCTCGGGCCTGTTTGTCTCGGGCTCCGCTTCGACAGGAAAGGCCTAGCCCCATGAGTCCTTCGCGCCGCAGATCCATGAGAGTGACCGCAATAGCCGCCGGTCTCCTCCTCGCCATCTCCCTCTCCCCGACCCAGTCCGCCGGCGCCGCCGAGAAGGACGACCGCCGTCTCACCCAGAAGGCGAGGTCCCACGGCGTCACGTCGGAGCACGGCGCGTACGTCGGCTGGTCGACGCCCGGTTCGAAGGCCACGGGCGGCACCGCCAACGACACCCCGATCACCGCTCAGGCGACCGTGAGCGGCATGGACGTCTCAGGCCACCAGGGCAATGTCGACTGGGCCTACTGGTGGGGCCAGGGGAAGCGGTTCGCCTACATCAAGGCGACCGAGGGCACCTACTACCGGAACAGCACCTACTTCCCGCAGCAGTACAACGGCTCCTACAACCAGGGCTTCATCCGCGGCGCCTACCACTTCGCCAACCCGTCCGACTCGGGCGGCGCGGCGCAGGCCGACTACTTCGTCAACAACGGCGGCGGCTGGTCGGCCGACGGGAAGACCCTTCCCGGGGTGCTCGACATCGAGTACAACCCCTACAGCGGCGGCACCTGCTACGGCCTCTCCCAGGCCTCGATGCGCTCGTGGATCGCGGCGTTCCTGGACCGCTACCGCGCCCGCACCGGCCGCGACGCGGTCATCTACACGACCACCGACTGGTGGACGACATGCACCGGCAACACCTCGCAGTTCGCCAGCGCCCACCCGCTCTGGATCGCGCGCTACGCCAGTTCGCCGGGCACCCTGCCCGCAGGCTGGGGCTACTACACCTTCTGGCAGTACACCTCGTCACCGTTGGACCAGAACACGTTCAACGGCGCGTACGACCGCCTGCAGGCGCTCGCCCGAGGCTGATCCTCCGGGCGCCGATCCGGGGTGGACCCCCGGTCCTCACAGACCCAGCTGGGTCTTCCAGGAGCCGAGGCCCGGGGTCCACTCGAAGACGCGACGCTCCTTGATCAGCCCGACCGCGAAGAACGGGTCGTCGTCCAGGGCCTTCTCGACCGCGTCGACCTCGCCCTCGAAGACGAGCAGGCCGGAGCCGTCGGAGGTGGGGCCGGAGAGCCGAAGCCCGGGCTGGCTCGCCAGGAACTCCCGGTGGGCGCCGAGGTGCTCGGCGCGTACGTCGGGGAGGTCGTTGTAGGCGTACAGAACCACGACGATGGCCATCAGAGGTCAGCCCCGTCCGCGAGACGTACGTAGCCGCGCTCGGCCGGGATCAGGTTGGCCGCCTGCGTGTCGAACACCCCGGAGCCGAACTCGGAGTAGACCCGGTCGTGGATCGCGACGGTCTTGGAGGCGCCGACGGAGCGGGCGAAGTCGATCAGCTCGGCCGAGCGCGCCCACGGCGCGGAGACCGGCAGGAAGAGTACGTCCACGGCCTGGCCAGGGCCGTCGAGCGCGTCGCCCGGGTGGAAGATCTTCGTGTCCCCGGCCTGGATCAGGTAGCCCGAGTTGTCGAAGTGGGGCATGTCGGCGTGGATGACCGCGTGCTTCTCGTTGATCGCGGTGACCGGGAGCCCGGCGTCGAACGACTCACCCGGCTTCACCACCGTGGTCCGCTCGTGCACCGCGGGTGCGCCCTTCTGGATCTGCGCCGCGACCGCGCCGATGGTGTAGATCGGCGCGTCGCTGCCCTCCAGGAGGGCCGGGCTGTAGTGGTCGGGGTGCTCGTGGGTGATCAGCACCGCCGTCGCGCCGTCCAGCGCCTCGGGCTGGGTGAACACGCCCGGATCGACGACCACCACCGCCCCGTCGTGCTCGATCCGGACACAGGCATGGCCGAACTTCGTGATCCTCATGCCGCCGAATCTATCGCGCGGCCTCTAGACGTCGGAGCGGACCATGTTGGCGAGCCAGAGGCCGAGGAAGACCGGAAGGAGTACGCCCCAGCCCATCTGCACCGCGGAGTCCTCGGGCAGCGCGACCACGCCGATCACGGCGATGGCGCTCGGCAGCGTCCCCGACACGATCGCGATCCCGATCTCGACGGCGGGGTGGTTGCTGCGGGAGTAGGCGAAGTAGAGACCCATCGCTGCGGCCGCCACGGCGAAGAGGATCGTCAGCACCGCGGCGACGATCAGCAGCTTGTAGGCGCCCGGGGCGTCGTCGGGCCGGTCGCCCAACCACGCGATCGCCGACCAGAAACCGTAGCTGTCGCCGTCCTCGCCGTCGTCGTGGACGATCCGGTAGGCCGGCACCGAGATCATCGCGACGATCAGGAACGGAATCGTGAGCAGCTGCGTCCGCGCCAGCCGGTCGGCGTTCTCCTCTCCCTCGCGCAGGGCTGTGCGGATGAGGCCGTCCGAGTTCTCCATGAACGGAGATTAAGACAGGGCGTCCCGAATGGGGACGAACTTGGCCTGGGTCTCGGCCAGCTCGGTCTCCGGGTCGGAGCTCGCCACGATGCCGCAGCCGGCGAAGAGGCGGGCGGTGCGGTCGTCGATCATCTCGGCCGTACGCAGCGCGATGCCCCACTCGCCATCGCCGGTGGCGTCCATCCAGCCGACCGGGCCGGCGTAGCGGGCGCGCTCCATCGACTCGATCTCGGCGATGAGCGCGACGGCGTCCTCGCGCGGGGTGCCGCCAACTGCGGCCGAGGGGTGCAGCGCGGCGGCAAGGTCGAGCGAGCTGACCCCGTCGCTGGCCACGCCGGTGATGTCGGTGGCCAGGTGCATCACGTTGGGGAGCTTGAGTACGAAGGGCGCGTCGGGCACGTTCATCGAGGAGCAGTGCGGCTCCAGCGCGTCTGCGACCGACCTGGCGGCGTACTCGTGCTCCTCGAGGTTCTTCGAGGACTCCGCCAGCGACGCGGCGAGGGCGTGGTCGAGGTTCTCCTCGCCGGTGGGCCAGATCGTGCCCGCGAGCACGCGGGAGGTGACCAGGCCGCGCTCGCGGCGTACGAGCAGCTCAGGGGTCGCGCCGAAGAGGTCATCGACGTGGAACGTCCAGCAGGTCGGGTACGCAGCGGCCAACCGCCGCAGCACCGCGCGGATGTCGATCGGGGCGCTGGCCGCGGCCAGCAGGTCGCGGGCCAGGACGACCTTGTCGAGTTCTCCGTCCTGGAGCCGGGCGACGGCGTCGGCGACGATCCGCATCCAGTGCTCGCCATCGACGTAGGCATCGGCGAAGACGACGTCGCGCGGCGCCTCCGGCTCCGGCATCGGAGTCAGGGGAGGAGGGGGCGTGGCGGCCGGACCGACGGTGGTCACCCAGGCGACGTCGCCGCGCTTCCCGACGACGACCGCGGGCACCTTGAGCACGGAGAATCCCGGCAGGTCCGAGAAGGCGAAGGAGCCGAAGCTCACCAGGCCGGTGCCGGGCTCACGCACGGGATCGGAGACCGTGGAGACCGCCGCCAGCTCCTCGAACCACTTGGCCGCGTGCGCGAACCGCTCCGGTCCGGACGTACGGATCTCGGCGGCTGTGCCCCATCCGACCAGGCCCTCGCCGTGGCGGACCCAGGACAGAACGCGCCGGCGGGCGGGCAGCAGCGCGAGCAGGTCGTCGAGCGTCTCCGACCCGGCATCGAGTGCCACGGTGGTGGCTACCAGGGACGGCTGCTCAGACTCACTCACACCCCCAGGGTATCGGCGTGGTGTCGGCCAGGACGAGTCGAAGTGATGTATGGCATCCGCCCCGGGTTGCCATATATGACCATGTGGGTTGTAGCGTGCGCTGGCGTGAGTACCAACAAAGAGCAGTCGTTCATCGCAGAGAACGGCATCACCCTCGGCATCATCGCCTTGGCCCTCTTCGTCGTGCTGGGCGTTGGCCTGCCACGGTGGGTTGGCGACTCCGAATCACACTCGGGCGTGAAGATCACGCTTCCGGAGACTCTGTCGGGCGGCTACAAGCCGGCGGACGAGAAGTCCTCCTACGACCTCGACGTGATCAAGAAGCAGGGCGCGTCCGAGGAGCAGCTGGACCTGTTCATCAAGCAGAACGCCGCCAGCTCGAAGACGGAGGACCGCAACGTGTCCGACGCCCTCGGGTTCTCGATGGCCTCGCGCACCTACATCACCGAGGACATGAAGAAGTCCGTGATGATCCGCGCCTTCGCCGGTGACGGAAGCGCCTACTACGGCGGTGGCGAGGTCTCCAAGGTGCGCGACAACGTCTGCTACTCCAGCGCCGACCAGTCGACCGGTCAGACCCAGGCGACCTGCTCTCACGCGTCCAACGACTTGACCGTCCAGGCGACCGCTGCCTCGAAGGAAGACGCGGCGAAGTACGCCGACGAGATCTTCGAGAAGCTCGCCTGAGTTCGGTTCCGGACACCGACCCGAGACAGAATCAGCCCGTGACCCGAGCAGATCTGGACAAGCAGCCCGGCGAGGTCCGTCGGATGTTCGACGCCGTGGCCAAGCGCTACGACGTGACCAACGACGTACTCTCGCTCGGCCAGGACCGACGCTGGCGACGCGAGGTCATCAAGGCTGTCGACCCGAAGCCGGGCGAGCTCGTGCTCGACCTCGCCGCCGGCACCGGCACCTCGTCCCAGCCGTTCCTGGACGCGGGTGCCGAGGTGGTTCCGACCGACTTCTCGATCGGGATGCTCCAGGTCGGCAAGGAAGCGAAGCCCCACCTGCCGTTCACGGCCGGCGACGGCACCAAGCTGCCCTACCGCGACGCGACCTTCGACGCGGTGACGATCTCGTTCGGCCTGCGCAACATCGTCGACCCGGCGGCCGGCCTGCGTGAGCTGCGCCGGGTCACCCGCCCCGGCGGCCGGATCGTGGTCTGCGAGTTCTCGCACCCGACCTGGAAGCCCTTCCGGACGATCTACGTGGAATACCTGATGAAGGCGTTGCCGCCGGTCGCTCGGGCGGTATCGTCCTCCCCGGACGCCTACGTCTACCTCGCCGAGTCCATCCGCGCATGGCCCGACCAGGCAGGCCTCGCCGCCATGCTCTCCGCGGCAGGTTGGCAGGCTCCGACCTGGACGAACCTCTCGGGTGGAATCGTCGCACTTCATCACGCAACCGCTTGATCTCTGCGAAAGTTCAACTATGACCACGACGTTGCCATGGGACGGCATCTTGATGCCTCGCGAGGCCTACGGGCCCGCAGCGGTCAAGGCCAGGGACTCACTCACCGACGCGGCCGCACAGGGCGACTGGCGCCGCGCGCTCTCGCAGGTGCGCAACGACTACACCGTCGGCGTCAACACCTGGAAGATCGGCGGTGAGTCGATGTTCACGCCGCTCCACCACGCCGCCTACCTCGGTGCCCCGCGCGAGACCGTCCAGGAGCTGCTCTCGCTGGGTGGGGTCAGGTCCCTGCCCACCGCCCACGGTGAGACGCCCTACCAGCTCGCCAAGCGGCGCGGTCACGACCACCTGCTCGACATGCTCGACCCCTACTTCCGCCCCGGCACCCCGCTCGGGGACAACCTCGAGAACGTCAACCTCCACGTGAACACGACGCTCGCGGAGCTGACCGCCGAGTTCCGCGGCGAGAACCAGCTGCGTACGTTCGACGTTCGGCTCATCTCCGAGGAGGGCGGCCCCGACGAGGCCTGGTTCACCGCCCCGGGGATGTACGGCGGCATCCGGATCGGCATGTTCTGGGGCCGTGCTCACCTGGAGTACAACTCCCGCATGGGCGACTCCTACGCCGTCGTCGGCCCGGAGGGCTCGGCCTACGTGAGCCGTTCCAAGCGCGCCGTTCCCGCCCTCCCCGCCCGCTGACGCTGAACGGCATGCGAAGGTCGTCCCATGGACGACTCGACTGCCGACCTGATCATCGACCTGAACCCGCTCCCGGACGAGATAGGCGGCCGGCTGCGGGCTCAGCTGGAGTTCATCGCCGAGGCCGACAAGCTCAAGACGATCCTGCGCGCCTCGCCGCTGGCCGCGGCCGACCGGCGTGAGAACGACGCCGAGCACTCCTGGCACCTGGCGCTGATGGTGCTGCTGCTCGCGGAGTACGCCGACGAGCCGATCGACGTCGGGCACGCGATCAAGCTCGTGATCATCCACGACATGGTCGAGATCTACGCCGGCGACAGCCCGGTCTTCGACGCCGCCGCGGTCGTCGACCAGGTCGAGCGCGAGATCGCTGCCGCCGAGCGGCTCTTCACGATGCTGCCGTCGGATCAGGCGGGTGAGATCCGTGCCCTGTGGGACGAGTTCGAGGCCGCCCAGACCCCGGAGGCACGCTTCTGCAAGGCGATGGACCGCCTCGAGCCGATGCTCCTCAACTGGCTCAACCGCGGCGGCACCTGGAGCATGCCCGGCGCCACCGAGTCCCGCGTACGTGCCCGGGAGGCCGGCGTCGTCGCCGCCTCGACCACCCTCGGCGCCGCCACCGACGCCCTCGTGCGTGCGGGTCTCGCCAAGGGCTGGATTCGCCCTGATCCCGACTGACCATCGGCCGAGTCGGCTCGTTACAACGAGCCGACTCGGCGAGATTTCGGGTGAGGACGGGCCGACTCGGCAGGTTTCTGCGCGCTTGGGCTCCGGCGGTCCCATCGAGTCATCGGCAAACGTGGATATTCCCTCCTGGGTATCCAGTACGCTGCGGCGACTTTGGACTGCGGGATGCTGAGGAGGGCCGTTCGTGGACGCAGACGTGGTGCCGGGATCGGTGACGGTCTGGACCGTCACGCTCGACGATCAGCGGCGCCTCAAGTGGGCCATGGTGAGGCTGCGGCTGCGGAGCAGGGCGTACTGGATCCTGGGGTTGGTCCTGCCGATTCTGGTGACCGGTTCGTTCTGGTTCGGCATGCATGATCCGGCTCTGGGACCTGTCGGCCAGGCCATCGAGCTGGGGATCACGCTCACCATCGGGACCGCCTTCCTGGCGTTGATGCTGACGCTGCCGTTGTCGACGATGCCGCGTCGGGTGAAGCGCGATTACCCTGTCGGCGCCACGCTGACGGCATGGGCGACGGAGGCGGGGCTGGGCGTGCGTACGTTCCGCCGACTCACCTTCTACCCGTGGTCCCGGCTGACGCAGGTCGAGGTGGGACCGGTGTTCGTGCGGTGTCGGCAGAGAGGCCGGAGCGCGTTGGCCGTACCGATGTATCTTCCGGGGGGTCCGGATGAGCAGGCGCGGTCGGTCGACTTCCCGGCCCAACTCATCGGGTCGGAGATCAGCCGTGAGTTGGCGAAGGGGTCGAGTCGGGAGCCTGCGGAGACCCCGATGGCCGGGGTGCCGGTCGTCGTCGATCGGGTCTTGCGGTGGCGGCTAGTCCGGGCATGGTTGCGGGCGCAGTTCGGCATCGCAGCATGGCTGTTCCCGGCCGCGGTCGGGATCAACATCCCAATCCAGTTCGCCAGCGGCTCCAACACGATGGCGATCTTCATCACGGTGATGATGGCGCTCGGCCCACTCTCCTGGTTGCTCACCGGCGAGGGGCGGATGTCGGGGATGTATCCGGTCGGTGCCACCGTCACCGGCTCGGTGGGCGAGTGGCTCGAGGTCCAGGGACCGTGGGGAAGCGTTGCCTGGCCCCCGGGATGGCTGAAACTGCGCCGGATAACCAAGCACACCGTGACGTACGAGATGGTGCAGGTCGGTCCCGATGGCAGGCCGGCGTCGCTGACCGATGTCGAGAAGCGGATCATCGTGATCCCCCGAGCCTTTCTCGACACGCCGGTGCCGGCTGTCAGCGCCCAAGTCTGAGCCGCCACAACCCCGCCATGGCGTGATTGTGCGGGCGTTTGCCACCGGATGTCGGCGCACTTTCCCACCATGGCGGGAAAGTGCCGCGCGCCATTTCGGCAACCCACTTGCATTCCGTCACAGGAGTGGCAGGATGTGAGTTGGCCCACATTGTGATTCCATTCACAAAGTCTCAAGAAGGGGTGGGTCGCTCAGGGTAGGAGGCGAGATGGAGCTCTACGTGCCGGTGCTCGCGTTGGCGGGACTGGCGACGCTCTTCGCGGTCGGTTCGGTGATCATGAGCTCGGTCGTCGGACCGAGCCGCGCCAACCAGGCCAAGGCGGATCCCTACGAGTGTGGGATCGAGGCCACGCCACAGGCGTTGGGCGGTCGCTTCCCGGTGAAGTACTACATCACCGCGATGCTCTTCATCATCTTCGACATCGAGATCATCTTTCTCTACCCGTGGGCCGTCAGGTTCGACGCGATGGGATGGTTCGGCCTCGCGGAGATGGGCCTGTTCCTGCTGACGGTGTTCGTGGCGTACGCCTATGTGTGGCGCCGCGGCGGATTGGACTGGGACTGACATGGGTCTCGAAGAGAAACTTCCCTCCGGCGTACTTCTGACCACGGTCGAAGGTCTGGCGGGCTACTTCCGCAAGGCGAGCCTGTGGCCGGCGACGTTCGGACTGGCCTGCTGCGCCATCGAGATGATGACGAGCGGCGGACCGAAGTACGACCTGGCCAGATACGGCATGGAGGTCTTCCGGGCCTCGCCGCGGCAGGCCGACCTGATGATCGTGGCGGGCCGGGTGAGCCAGAAGATGGCGCCGGTGCTGCGCCAGATCTACGACCAGATGCCCGAGCCGAAGTGGGTGCTCGCGATGGGCGTCTGCGCCAGCAGCGGCGGGATGTTCAACAACTACGCGATCGTCCAGGGTGTCGACCACATCGTGCCCGTCGACATGTATCTCCCCGGCTGTCCGCCGCGTCCCGAGATGCTGATCGACGCGATCCTCAAGCTCCACGACAAGATCCAGGGCGGCTCGCTGGGCGTCAACGCCGAGCGCGAGGAGGTCGCCAACGAGACCGCGGCGCTGCGCCAGCTGCCGCTGATCGACCAGACGGGACTCCTGAGGTGAACGACCAGAACAGTGGCCAGAACAGTGGCATGTTCGGCGTCGAGGACACCGGTGACACCAGCGGCTACGGCGGTCTCACCCGCCAGCACGCGATGCCGAGCCGCACCAGCGACGTCGGGGTGCAGCCCTACGGCGGCTGGTTCAAGGAGATCGCCGACGCCCTCGCCTTCACCGAGGCAGAGGCGGTCATCCACCGCGGCGAGCTGACCTTCCACGTGCGCCGCGAGCGGCTGCTCGAGGCCCTGCAGGTGCTCCGCGACGAGCTGCGCTTCGAGCTCTGCTCAGGCGTCTCCGGCGTGCACTACCTCTCTGACCAGGGGAAAGAGCTGCACGCGGTCTACCACCTGCTCTCGATGACGTACAACCGCCGGGTGCGGGTGGAGACCTCGGCTCCCGACGAGGACCCGCACGTGCCGAGCGCGGTGGGCATCTACCCGACGCTCGACTGGCACGAGCGCGAGACCTACGACATGTTCGGGATCGTCTTCGACGGCCACCCCGGACTGACCCGGATCCTGATGCCCGACGACTGGCCGGGCCACCCGCAGCGCAAGGACTACCCGCTGGGCGGGATCCCGGTGGAATACAAGGGCGCGACGATCCCGCCGCCGGACACCCGGAGGAGCTACTCATGACGACCACAGAAGACGAGGGACGTACGTTCACCGTCACCGGCCAGGACTGGGACGAGCTGACCGACGCCCTCAAGGACGTCAAGGACGAGCGGATCGTCGTCAACATGGGCCCGCAGCATCCCTCGACGCACGGGGTGCTCCGGCTGATCCTCGAGCTCGAGGGCGAGACGGTCACCGAGGCACGTGCCGGGATCGGCTACCTGCACACGGGCATCGAGAAGAACATGGAATACCGGTCCTGGACGCAGGGGACCACGTTCGTCACCCGGATGGACTACCTGTCCCCGATCTTCAACGAGACGGCGTACGTCCTCGGGGTGGAGAAGCTGCTCGGCATCGGCGCCGAGGTGCCGGAGAAGGCCGACGTCATCCGGGTCCTGCTGATGGAGCTCAACCGGATCTCCTCCCACCTGGTGGCGATCGCGACCGGTGGCATGGAGCTCGGCGCGCTGACCGTGATGACGATCGGGTTCCGCGAGCGTGAGCTGTGCCTGGACCTGTTCGAGTTCATCACCGGCCTGCGGATGAACCACGCCTACATCCGGCCGGGCGGCATCGCCCAGGACGTGCCGGAGGGCACCGTCGCGCGGGTGACCGAGTTCATCGAGCTGATGAAGAAGCGCCTGGAGGAGTACGCGGCGCTGTGCAACGCCAACCCGATCTTCAAGGGCCGCCTGGAGCAGGTCGGCCACCTCGACCTGGAGGGCTGTCTGGCGCTCGGGCTCACCGGCCCGATCTTGCGCGCGACCGGTTACCCGTGGGATCTGCGCAAGACCCAGCCCTACTGCGGCTACCAGGACTATGACTTCGAGGTCATCACCTGGGATACCTGCGACTCCTACGGTCGGTTCCGGATCCGGCTGGCCGAGATGTGGGAGTCGCTGCGGATCATGGAGCAGGCTCTGAAGAGGCTTGCGGATCTCGACGGTGCCCCCGTCATGGTGGCTGACAAGAAGATCGCCTGGCCCTCGCAGCTCTCCGTCGGTCCCGACGGCCAGGGCAACTCCCTCGACCACATCCGCCACATCATGGGCGAGTCGATGGAGGCCCTGATCCACCACTTCAAGCTGGTGACCGAAGGCTTCCGGGTGCCGGCAGGCCAGGCGTACGTCGCGATCGAGTCGCCGCGCGGAGAGCTCGGCGCCCACGTGGTCAGCGACGGCGGCACCAAGCCCTACCGGGTCCACTTCCGGGACCCGTCGTTCACCAACCTTCAAGCCACGAGCGTGATGTCCGAGGGCGGCATGGTTGCCGACGTGATCGTGGCGATCGCGTCCATCGACCCGGTGATGGGAGGCGTCGACCGATGACGCTTGCTGCTGAGACCTACGACGAGCTGCGCGAGATCGCCGCTCGCTACCCCCAGGCCCGCTCCGGGCTCCTCCCGATGCTCCATCTGGTGCAGTCGGTCGAGGGCCGGGTCACGCCCGAAGGGATCCACGCCTGCGCCGAGGTCCTGGGCCTCACCCCGGCCGAGGTGAGCGGGGTGGCGACGTTCTACACGATGTACAAGCGTCATCCCGTCGGCACCCACCACGTCGGCGTCTGCACCAACACGCTGTGCGCGGTCATGGGCGGCGACGAGATCTTCGCCTGCCTGCGCGAGAAGCTCGAGGTGGGCAATGACGAGACCACCGCCGATGGCGCGATCACGCTCGAGCACATCGAGTGCAACGCGGCCTGCGACTACGCGCCGGTGGTGATGGTCAACTGGGAGTTCTTCGACAACCAGACCCCGGAGTCGGCCTCGCAGCTGGTCGACGACCTCCGTGAGGGCCGCGAGGTCGTGGCCTCCCGCGGCGCGCGGATCACGAGCTGGCGCGAGGCGGAGCGGGTCCTCGCCGGCTTCGAGGACGGGCTCGTCGACGAGGGTCCTGCGGCCGGGCCGGCGTCACTTGTCGGGCTGGAGATCGCCCGCGAGCGAAGCTGGGCCGCGCCCGGGGATACCCATGGCTCTGCCGATCTGCCGGAGGAGCTGCCCGAGGCCGTCGAGGTGGCCGACACCCGTCGCGCCGAGTCGGAGACGATCGCCGAGGAGGCGTCCGATGACTGACACTCTGACCCCGGTGCTGACCGCCAACTGGGCCGACGAGCAGGCCTGGACCCTGCCCGCCTACGCCGAGCAGGGCGGCTACGACGCACTCGACGTCGCGCTCGGGATGGCGTCCGAGGACGTACAGACGATGGTCAAGGACTCCGGGCTCCGCGGTCGCGGTGGCGCCGGGTTCCCGACCGGGGTGAAGTGGGGCTTCCTGCCGCCGCCCGACCCCGAGAAGCCCAAGCCGCGTTACCTGGTGGTCAACGCCGACGAGTCCGAGCCGGGCACCTGCAAGGACATCCCGCTGATGATGGCCTCGCCCCACACCCTGGTCGAGGGCGTGATCATCTCCTCCTACGCCATCCGCGCGGAGCGTGCCTTCATCTACGTACGCGGCGAGGTGCTGCACGTGATCCGGCGGCTGCAGGCGGCGGTCCGCGAGGCCTACGCCGCCGGCCACCTCGGCAAGGACATCCACGGCTCCGGCTACGACCTCGAGCTGGTCGTGCACGCCGGTGCCGGGGCCTACATCTGTGGTGAGGAGACCGCCCTGCTCGACTCGCTCGAGGGGCGCCGCGGTCAGCCGCGGCTGCGGCCGCCGTTCCCCGCCGTCGCCGGTCTCTACGCGAGCCCGACCGTGATCAACAACGCCGAGTCGATCGCCTCGGTGCCGGCCATCGTGAAGAACGGCGCCGACTGGTTCGCCGGCATGGGCACCGAGAAGTCGGCCGGCGTCGGCATCTTCTCGCTCTCCGGTCACGTCAAGAAGCCGGGTCAGTACGAGGCGCCGCTCGGCATCACGCTCCGCAAGCTGATCGAGTTGGCCGGCGGCGTACGCGAAGGGCATGAGCTGAAGTTCTGGACCCCGGGCGGCTCCTCGACCCCGCTGTTCACCCAGGAGCACCTGGACGTGACGCTGGACTTCGAAGGCGTGCATGCGGCCGGCTCGATGCTCGGCACCCGCGCGCTGCAGATCTTCGACGACTCCGTCTGCGTGGTGCGCGCGGTGCTGCGGTGGACGGAGTTCTACAAGCACGAGTCGTGTGGCAAGTGCACGCCGTGCCGTGAGGGCACGTGGTGGCTGGTGCAGGTGCTGGAGCGGCTGGAGAAGGGTGACGGGAAGCCCGAGGACCTCGACCTGCTGCTCGACCAGTGCGACAACATCCTGGGCCGCTCGTTCTGCGCGCTCGGTGATGGTGCGACGAGCCCGATCACGAGCTCGATCAAGTATTTCCGGGACGAGTACCTGGCCCACTTGGAGCAGGGCGGCTGCCCCTTCAACGCGGCCGACTCGACTGCATGGGCGGAGGGGCCGCGATGAGCTGCGCGAGCTGTAACACGCTGTTCGTAGGACTACTCGCCCTATCAGAACGACCGGATAGTCCTACGAACGACGTGTTACACGGGTGGACCGGCCACCGAGCGGAGGCAGTGCAGTGACCGATGTGACCGTCAAGATCGACGGACATGACGTGACCGTGCCCGAGGGCACGCTGGTGATCCGGGCGGCCGAGGAGGCCGGGATCGAGATCCCGCGCTTCTGCGACCACCCGCTGCTCGCGCCCGTCGGCGCCTGCCGGCAGTGCTTGGTCGACATCCCCGACGCGGGCAACGGCCGTGGCTTCCCGAAGCCGCAGGCCTCCTGCACGATCCCGGTGGCCGAGGGCATGGTGGTGGAGACGCAGAACTCCACGGCTGTGAAGGCCCAGCACGGGATCATGGAGTTTCTCCTGGTCAACCACCCGTTGGACTGCCCGGTGTGCGACAAGGGCGGCGAGTGCCCGCTGCAGAACCAGGCGATGTCCCACGGCCAGGGTGAGACCCGCTTCGAGGGGACCAAGCGGACCTTCCCGAAGCCGATCAACCTCTCGCCCAACGTGCTGCTCGACCGTGAGCGGTGCATCGTCTGCCAGCGCTGCACCCGCTTCGCCGCCGAGATCCCGGGCGACCCGGGGATCGCGCTGATCCAGCGTGGCGCGCAGCAGCAGATCGGCATCGCCGAGGACAAGCCGTTCTCGTCCTACTTCTCCGGCAACGTCATCCAGATCTGCCCGGTGGGCGCGCTGACCTCGGACGACTACCGGTTCCGGGCTCGGCCGTTCGACCTGGTCTCCACCCCGAGCGTCGCCGAGCACGACGCCTGCGGCGCCGCGATCCGCATCGACCACCGCCGCGGCAAGGTCATGCGCCGTCTCGCCGGCAACGACCCCGAGGTCAACGAGGAGTGGATCTCCGACAAGGACCGCTTCGGCTTCCGCTACGCCGTCCGCGACCGGCTCACCTCGCCGATGGTCCGTGAGGACGGCGAGCTCCGGCCGGCGTCCTGGCTGGAGGCCGTCGCCGTCGCCGCCCAGGGCTTGGCCGGTGCCGGTTCGGTGGGGGTGCTGCCCGGTGGGCGACTGACCTTGGAGGACGCGAAGGCGTACGCCGCCTTCGCCCGCGACACCCTGCGCACTCCCCACATCGACTTCCGCGCGCGGCCGCTGTCGGAGGAGGAGACCGGCTTCCTGCGCTCACGCGTCGCGGGGACCAGCCTCACCTACGCCGACCTCGACGCCGCCGACCACGTCGTGCTGGCCGGCCTCGAGCCCGAGGACGAGGCCGGAACGCTCTTCCTCCGGCTGCGCAAGGCCAACAAGAACGGTCTGCGGATCACCACCCTTAGTCCGTACGGCTCGGAGGGCTCGCGCAAGCTCGGAGCCGAGGTCGTCCTGACTGCTCCCGGTGCCGAGAAGGACGCGTTTTCGCAGGTCAGCTGGGTCGCCGAGGCTTCGGTGATCTTGGTCGGCGAGCGGCTGGCGACCAGCCCCGGCGCCTACTCCGCCGCTGCCGAGCTCGCCGATCGCACCGGCGCCAGGCTCGCCTGGGTGCCGCGTCGTGCCGGCGACCGGGGTGCGGTCGAGGCAGACCTGCTGCCCGGTGAGGGCGGTCTCGACGCCGAAGCCATCGTCCGCGCCGGCCTCGACGCCCTCGTGGTCGCCGGCGTCGACCCCGACGACACCGCCGACCCGGCCGCCTTCCTGGCCGCCCTCGACCAGGCCGGCTTCGTGGTCAGCCTCGAGCAGCGGGTCACCGCCGTGACCGAGCGCGCCGACGTCGTACTTCCTGTCGCCACCGCCTCCGAGAAGGCCGGCACCTTCGTCACCTGGGAAGGTCGCCGCCGCCCGTTCCCGAAGGTCTTCGACAAGCCCGCCGCTTACTCCGACGCCGAGGTCCTCGGCCACATCACCGCCGAGTTCGTACAACTGGGCGCCGAATCCGCAGAAGTGGCGGACGAAAGTGTCGAATCGTCGCCCACAACTACCGACTCGGCCGCCACAACTACCGATTCGGCGGGGCTTCGTCTGGCGACCTGGCATCTCATGCTCGACAACGGGACGCTGCAGAGCGGCGACAAGGCGCTGGCCGCGACCGCGCGACCGGCGTTCGTACGCATCCCGGCAGCGCTCCACGAGGAGGTCGGTGACGTCGTGACGATCACCGGCGACCGGGGGAGTTGGACGCTTCCGGCGTTGGCGGCCGAGCTGGCCGACAACACCGTGTGGGTGCCGACGAACAGCTTCGGTCGAGGCGTCTGGGCGGATCTCGCCTCGCCGGGCTCGACGGTGATTGTGGAGGGGGCCAAGTGAACGGGCTGGAGCAGTTCGGCCAGGACCCCTGGTGGATCATCGCGATCAAGGTTCTGCTGGTCTTCGTCGTCTGCGTCGTCCTGACGCTGTTCAACATCTGGTGGGAGCGCAAGGTCGTGGCCCGGATGCAGCACCGCATCGGGCCCAACCGGCACGGACCGTTCGGTCTGCTCCAGTCGCTCGCCGACGGCGTGAAGCTGGCGCTGAAGGAGGACCTGACACCGGAGAAGGCCGACAAGATCGTCTTCATCACCGCCCCGATCCTGGCCACGGTGCCGGCGTTCGTGACGTTCTCGGTGATCCCGTTCGGGCCCGAGGTCAACTTCTTCGGAGTGCAGACTCCGCTGCAGCTGACCGACATGCCGGTCGCGGTGCTGTTCGTGATGGCGATCGCCAGCATCGGCATCTACGGGATCGTGCTGGGCGGCTGGGCATCGGGCTCGACGTACTCCCTGCTCGGTGGCCTGCGAAGCAGCGCCCAGATGATCTCCTACGAGGTCTCGATGGGCCTGGCGCTCGTCACCGTCTTCCTGATGGCCGGCAGCCTGTCGACGAGCCAGATCGTGGCGGCCCAGACGGACTGGTGGTTCGGTGCCCTGCTGCTGCCGTCCTTCCTGATCTACTGCATCTCGATGGTCGGCGAGACCAACCGCGCGCCGTTCGACCTCCCCGAGGCCGAGGGTGAGCTGGTCGGTGGTTTCCACACCGAATACTCCAGCCTGAAGTTCGCGCTCTTCTTCCTGGCCGAATACATCAACATGGCCACCGTCAGCGCGCTCGCCACGACGCTGTTCCTCGGCGGCTGGCGGGCCCCGCTCGGCCTCGGCACCCTCTGGGCCGGCGCCAACGAGGGCTACTGGCCGGTGCTGTGGTTCTTCCTGAAGATGTTCTTCTTCATCTGGGTCTTCATCTGGCTGCGCGGCACGCTGCCGCGGCTGCGTTACGACCAGTTCATGTCGCTCGGCTGGAAGGTCCTGCTGCCGGCGAGCCTCGCCTGGATCGTCGTCGTCGCCGTGATCAAGATGGCCGCGATCCAGGGCGGCTTCAGCCCCGACTGGATCCTCTTCGGCTTCGGTCTGGCCGTCACTGTGGTCGTCGTGCTCGGCTTCCTCAACCGGCTTCCGGAGAAGGAGGCCCAGGTCACCAAGCCGACCGGCGGCTTCCCCACACCCGCCCTGCCGCTCGGCGGGGCCGTGCGCGGGGCCGCCCAGCCGCTGGTGTTCGGACCGCCGGCTGTGCCGACAGCCACCAACGGCGTACGCATTCTTCCCTCTCCTGAGGAGGCCAAGTGAGCAACGACGACCGCTCGTTCAAGGAGCGTTTCTGGGACCCGGTCAGCGGGTTCGCGGTGACGTTCGGGACGCAGTTCAAGAAGCCGGTCACCGAGCAGTATCCGCAGCAGAAGGAGCCGACCGAGGAGCGCTTCCACGGCCGGCACCAGCTCAACCGGCACGCCGACGGCCTGGAGAAGTGCATCGGGTGCGAACTGTGCGCCTGGGCCTGCCCCGCCGACGCGATCTACGTCGAGGGTGCGGAGAACACCGAGGAGGAGCGCTACTCACCCGGTGAGCGCTACGGCCGCGTCTACCAGATCAACTACCTGCGCTGCATCCTGTGCGGGCTGTGCATCGAGGCCTGCCCGACGCGGGCCCTGACGATGACCAACGAGTACGAGCTCGCCGACACCTCGCGCGAGAGCCTGATCTACGAGAAGCAGGACCTGCTCGCACCGCTCGAGGACGGGATGGAGGCGCCTCCGCACCCGATGTTCCTCGGCAACGACGACACCTCCTACTACGCCCCGGAGCCCAAGGAGCCCACGCGATGAGCTTCGTGATCCTCGCCTCGATCATGGTGATCGCGGCGATGGGCCTCCTGTTCGCGCGCAAGCCGGTCCACGCCGCGCTGTCGCTGGCGGTCGTGATGATCGGGCTGGCGATGATCTACGCGATGCTGGAGGCACCGTTCCTGTTCGCGGTGCAGATCGTCGTCTACACCGGCGCGATCCTGATGCTGTTCCTGTTCGTGATCATGCTGGTCGGCGTCGACACCTCCGACAGGCTCAAGGAGACGATCGCGGGGCAGAAGGTGCTCGCCGTCATCCTTGGGGTCGGTCTGGGCGCGACGCTGATCGCGGGCGTCGGCCAGGCCAGCATCGCCACGATGCGCGGGCTGGCCAGCGCCAACGAGGGCGGCAACGTACAACGCCTCGCGGACCTTCTCTTCTCCCGCTACGTGATCGCCTTCGAGGCGACCAGCGCGTTGCTGATCACCGCCGCGATCGGCGCGATGGTGCTGGCCCACCGCGAGCGGATCGACCCGAAGCAGACCCAGACAGACCTGGCCCAGAAGCGGGTCGCCGACTACGCGAAGAGCGGCAAGCACCTCGGCCCGCTGCCCCCACCGGGCACCTTCGCGCGGCACAACAGCAACGACACCCCGGCGCTGCTGCCGGACGGGTCGCAGAGCACGAAGTCGGTCCCGGCCATCCTCGCCGGCGGTCGTGCGGACGAAGGAGAGGACGCATGAGCGAGCGTCAGCGAGCGAGTCATGGGATCAACATGCCGCCGCGTTCGTATGATGGCGCTTGCGCTACGGAGGCGGCGGCATGACAGACAACACCACGGCGTACGTCATCCTGTCCGCCATCCTCTTCACGATCGGCACGATCGGCGTGCTGACCAGGCGAAACGCCATCGTCGTCTTCATGTGCGTCGAGCTGATGCTCAACGCGGCCAACCTGGCCCTGGTGGCGTTCAGCCGGATGCACGGCAACCTCGACGGGCAGGTGACCGCGTTCTTCGTGATGGTCGTCGCGGCCGCTGAGGTGGTCGTCGGACTGGCGATCATCATGACCATCTTCCGCACCAGAAACACGGCTTCGGTCGACGAGCCAAGGATGCTCAAGTGGTGAATCCTGTCGAGGCCAGCGGCGTCTTCTCGCTGATCTGGCTGGTCATCGCGCTGCCCCTGGCCGGCGCTGCTCTGATCCTGATCGGCCGGCCGTTTGCTCCGGCCCTCTTCGATCGGATCGGGCACTGGCTCGCGGTCGGGCTCGCGGGTGCGTCCTTCGTGCTGTCGCTCGTCCTCTTCATCGCGGCCCTCGGTCGCGACGAGGAGAGCAGGCAGGTCGTCCAGCACCTCTACACCTGGTTCGACACCGGCGACCTGTCGGTGGGCTTCGACCTGCTCTACGACCAGCTCTCCAGCCTGTTCCTGCTGCTCATCACCGGCGTCGGCACACTGATCCACGTCTACTCGGTCGGCTACATGGCCGACGACGAGCGGCGCACCCGGTTCTTCGGCTACCTCAACCTCTTCCTGGCCGCGATGCTGATGCTGGTGCTGGCGGAGAACTACGTCGGCCTCTTCCTCGGCTGGGAGGGCGTCGGCCTGGCGTCCTACCTGCTGATCGGCTTCTGGCAGCACAAGCCGTCGGCAGCGGCGGCCGCCAAGAAGGCGTTCGTGATGAACCGGGTCGGCGACATGGGCCTCTCGCTGGCGATCGCGCTCTGCTTCGTCACCTTCGGGTCGACGTCGTTCTCGGCGATCGACATCAGCGACACCACCACGACCACCCTCAACTGGCTCGGCATCCTGCTGCTCGTCGGTGCCTGCGGTAAGTCCGCCCAGGTCCCGCTGCAGGGCTGGCTGCTCGACGCGATGGAGGGCCCGACCCCGGTCTCGGCGCTGATCCACGCGGCCACGATGGTGACGGCCGGCGTCTATCTGATCGTCAGGTCGAGCGCGATCTTCGACGCCGCTGAGGCCGCCTCGACCGCCGTCGTGGTCGTCGCCCTGGTGACGATCATCTGGGGCGCCGCGGTGAGCTGCGTGAAGGACGACATCAAGAAGGTCCTGGCCGGTTCGACGATGAGCCAGATCGGCTACATGATGCTGGCCGCCGGGCTGGGTGGACCGGGCTACGCGTTCGCGATCTTCCACCTGCTCACCCACGGCTTCTTCAAGGCCAACATGTTCCTCGGCGCCGGCTCCCTGATGCACGGCATGAACGACGACGTGAACCTCAAGCACTACGGCGCGCTGAGCCGGGCGCTCCCGGTCACGTTCCTCACCTTCTCGATGGGCTACCTGGCCATCATCGGCTTCCCCGGGTTCGCCGGCTTCTGGTCCAAGGACAAGATCCTCGAGGTCGCGTTCGCCGAGAGCTGGCTGGTCGGCATCATCGCCCTCTTGGCCGCCGGTGTGACCGCGTTCTACATGACCCGCCTGATGATGCTCGCCTTCTTCGGCCGCAAGCGGTGGCCCGAGGGCGTACATCCGCACGAGTCGCCGCGGATCATGACCGGTCCGCTCGTCGTCCTCGCCGCACTGTCGGTCCTCGGTGGCGTCTTCGCGCTCGGCGGCTGGATCGAGCACTGGCTCGAGCCGGTGGTCGCGATCGGCCACGCCGAGCACCACGGCCCGCTCCCGGTCTGGGCGACCTCAGTCCTCGCGGTGCTGGTCGTCGCGATCGGGGTCGCGGCTGCCGGGTTCGTCTTCGGGCGCCGTCCGATCACGACCGAGCCGACTCCCTACCTGCACGTCCCGCACGTCGAGGACGTCGTGGTGCCGCCCGGGATGGCGATCACCCGCGGCGCCCTCGCGACCGACAAGTACGGCGTCGACGGCCTGATGAGCGGTGGCCCGATCGCCCTCGCGGCGATCGCCGGTGAGCTCCGCAAGACGCAGACCGGCTACGTACGTTCCTACGCCCTCTCCGTCCTCGGCGGCACTGTGCTGGTGACCCTCGTGATCCTGGTGGTCAACTGATGCTGACAATCCTCGTCCTCGTCCCGTTCGCGGGCGCGCTGATCACCGCGGTGATGCCGGCGCGGCCCAAGGCGTGGGCCTTCGGCTTCGCGATCGCCACCCTGATCGCCGGCATCGTCACGATGTTCACGGCCCCCGACACCGATCTCGTCTGGATCGAGCCGCTCGGCGTCCACTGGGCGCTCGAGATGGACGGCTTCGGCAAGCTGATGGTGATGCTGACTGTCGTCCTGGTCCCGCTCGTGATGGTCGCGGCGGTCAAGGACCACGACAAGCGGTGGTACGCCTGGGCGCTGGCCCTGGAGGCCTTCGCGCTGCTCACCTTCACCGCCGGCGATCTCTTCCTCTTCTACATCGCCTTCGAGGCGACGCTGATCCCGGCGTACTTCATGATCGGCCAGCACGGCGGCCCCAACCGGGCCCGAGCCGCGCTCAAGTTCCTGATGTTCCAGCTCGGCGGCGGACTGGTGCTGCTCGGTGCGCTGATCGGCTTCTTCGTGGTCTCCTCGGAGGCCGGCGCGCCGTCGTACCTGATCAGCGACCTCGCGCAGCTCGACATCGGCACCAACGCGGAGCGCTGGATCTTCGTGGCGATGTTCATCGCGTTCGCGGTCAAGGCGCCGCTGTTCCCGGTGCACACCTGGCTGGCCGACACCACAGAGCAGGCCACCACGCCGACCTCGGTGCTCCTGGTCTGCGTCCTCGACAAGATCGGCACCTTCGGCATGATCCGGCTCTGCCTGGGCCTGGTGCCGGAGGCGTCCGCCTGGGCGACGCCCGTCGTCGTGGTGCTGGCGCTGATCTCGATCGTCTACGGCGCTGTGCTGGCGATCGGGCAGGACGACCTGCTCCGCCTGATCGGTCTGACCTCCCTGTCGCACTTCGGGCTGATCACCCTCGGCATCTTCGCGGCCACCCGCGAGGGCCTGGTCGGGGCGATCCTCTACATGGTCAACCACGGTGTCGCGACTGCGGCGATGTTCCTGATCGCCGGGTTCCTGATCGCCCGCAAGGGCACCGCCTCGATCTCGTCGATGCGGGGGATGGAGAAGGCGACGCCGGTGCTCGCCGGCACGTTCCTCATCGCCGGACTGGCGACCGCCGGGCTGCCGGGTCTGAGCCAGTTCGTCTCCGAGATCCTGGTCCTGATCAGCGCCTTCGACTACCACTGGCTGGTCGGCGTCATCGCGGTCACCGCGATCGTGCTCGCCGCCATCTACGTGCTGTGGGCCTACCAGCGGATCTTCACCGGACCCGCTCAGCTCTCCAAACCGGTCCCCGATCTCAACCGGCGAGAGGTCGGCGTACTCGCTCCGCTGCTGGTCGCCCTTCTCTTCTTCGGCTTCATCCCCGGACCTCTGATCTCGGCGGCCCAACCGGTCGTGGCTCCTCTAGTTGATGTCATCCAGGCAGGTGAGTGACGCGATGTTCGAGTCCCCCGGAATTTCGTACGCCACCCTCTGGCCCGTCCTGCTGGTGCTGGGCGTCGCGTGCGCCGGTGTCGTGGTGGAGGCCTTCGCGCCGCGTGCCGCGCGTTTCAACACCCAGGTGTCGCTGGCGTTGGCGGGCCTGGTCGCCGCGCTCGCCGGGACCGTCGCCGTCGGCGCCGGGTCCAGCCTCGGCGCCTCGACGGGTGAGGGTGCCCTGATCGTCGACGGCCCGGGGGTCTTCTCCCAGGGCCTGGTGCTGCTGGTCTCGCTCGGCGGCGTCGCGCTCTTCGCCGAGCGACGTCTCGACAACGGCGTGAGCGCCTTCGCCGGTCAGGCCGCGGCCCTGCCGGGCACACCGGCCGAGCGCACCGCCTCTCAGCGGGGGCTGGAGCACACCGAGGTCTACCCGCTGATGATGTTCGCGGTCGGCGGGATGATGCTCTTCTGCATCTCCGGCGACCTGCTGATGCTCTTTGTCGCGCTCGAGGTGCTGTCGCTGCCGCTCTACCTGCTGACCGGGCTGGCGCGCCGTCGCCGGCTGCTCTCCCAGGAAGCGGCGCTGAAGTACTTCCTGCTCGGCGCGTTCTCCTCCGGCATCTTCCTCTACGGCCTCGCGCTGGTCTACGGCTTCGCCGGGTCGATGTCGCTGGCCGAGATCGGTGAGGTGGCGGCCGAGGACGGCTCCAGCCCGCTCCTGCTCCTCGGCATCGGCCTGATGGCCGTCGGCCTGCTCTTCAAGACCGGTGCTGTGCCCTTCCACTCCTGGACCCCCGACGTCTACCAGGGCGCCCCGACGCCGGTCACCGCGTGGATGAGCGCTGCCACCAAGATCGCCGCCTTCGCCGCGATGCTCCGGCTCTTCTATGTCGCCTTCGGTGCTGAGGGCGACATCTGGCGCCCGGCGATCGGCGTCATCGCGGTGCTGACGATGCTGCTGGGCGCCTCCTTCGCGGTGGTCCAGACCGATGTGAAGCGGATGCTCGGCTACTCCGCCGTGGCCCACACCGGCTTCCTGCTGACCGGGCTCCTCGGCGTACAGACCGACGCCTTCGGCTCCACCCAGGCGGTGCTCTTCTACCTGACCGCCTACGGGTTCGCGACCCTCGGGGCCTTCGCGATCGTCTCTCTGGTGCGGGGCCCCAACGGTGAGGTCAACTCGCTGGAGCGCTGGGCCGGCCTGGGCCGGTCCAACCCGTGGGTCGCGGCGACCTTCGCCGTCTTCCTGCTCTCGATGGCCGGGCTGCCGCTGACCGCAGGGTTCATCGGTAAGTGGGGCGTCTTCGCTGCCGCGCTGGGCGCCGGTCAGTGGCCCGTCGTCGTGGTCGCGATCGGCTCGAGCATCATCGCGATCTTCTTCTACGTACGGGTGATGATGCTGATGTTCTTCACCGACCCACGCGAGGACGCGGCCGCGGTCGTGACCCCGTCGTACGCCACCACCGTCGTGATCGCACTGAGCGCTGTCGCCACCGTCTTGTTGGGTGTAATTCCGGGCCCTGTGCTCAGCCTGTTGGTGGATGCGGGAGGATTCATCGGGTGAGCACTAGCGCACCCACCGACCGAGCCCCTGAACTCGCCCTCCCGATCACCGATCCCGAGCTCGAGCAGCGGCTGCGCGCTCGGCTGGCGATCGTGGAGGAGAAGCTGGCGGGCTACGCCCGCAGCAGCTCCCCGTTCGTCACGGAAGCGGCCTCCCATCTGCTGGAGGCCGGCGGCAAGCGGTTCCGGCCGTTGCTGGTGCTGCTGGCCGCCGAGTACGGCCCGGACAAGCTCGCCGACGAGGTCATCACTGCCGCCTGCGTCGTCGAGCTCACCCACCAGGCCTCGCTCTACCACGACGACGTCATGGACGAGGCGCTCGTGCGCCGCGGCGAGGACACCGCCAACGCCCGCTTCGACAACCACGTCGCCATCCTGACCGGCGACTTCCTCTTCGCCCGCTCCTCGGAGCTGACCGCCCAGCTGGGTCCGGAGGCCGTACGCATCCAGGCGGCCACCTTCGCCAAGCTCGTCGAGGGTCAGATCCTCGAAGGCGTCGCGCCGCCCGAGGGTGTCGACCCGGTCGACCACCACCTCGAGGTGCTGGCCGGGAAGACCGGCGTCCTGATCGCCACCTCGGCTCTCTACGGTGCGCTCTTCGCCGGCGCCGACAAGGAGATCCAGGAGGCCCTGCTCGCCTACGGCGACATCGTCGGCGTCGCCTTCCAGCTCTCCGACGACATCCTCGACATCGCCTCCGACGAGTCCGGCAAGACGCCGGGGACCGACCTCCGTGAGGGCGTCCCGACGCTCCCGGTGCTGCTGGCCCGCCGCTCCACCGACGCCGGCGACGCAAGGCTGCTGGAGCTGCTCGACAGCGACCTCACCGACGACGCGGCCCTGGCCGAGTGCGTCGGCCTCCTCCGCGCCCACCCGGCGCTGACCGAGGCCCGCGCCTACGTCCAGTCCCGCGCCGAGGAGGCCAAGGCCGCCCTCGCGCCGCTCCCCGAGGGCCCCGTCCGCAAGGCCCTTGAGGCCTTCGCCGACATCGTCGCCGTCCGCTCCGTCTGAGCCGAGGCGCGATATTCGGTAAAGGGTATCCACGCCCTGGCAGTACCGTTGCGACGTGAATGAGCAACGGCGTGGAGTGATGTTCGGCGCCGCTGCCTACATCATGTGGGGAGCGTTCCCGCTCTACTTCCCGCTGATGGAGCCCGCCGGGGCCTGGGAGATCCTGGGACACCGGATCCTGTGGTCGCTGGTCGTGGCCGGAGCGCTGGTGCTGATCGTGGGCCGCCGCCAGCAGGTGGCCGCGATCCTGCGCGACCGGCGCAAGCTCGTGCTGCTGACTGCGGCCGCGGCGGTGATCTCGATCAACTGGGTGACGTACATCTGGGGCGTCAACAACGGGCGGATCGTGGAGACGAGCCTGGGTTACTTCACCAATCCGCTCGTCACGATGTTGATGGGCGTGATCATCCTGCGTGAGCGGATGCGGAAGCTGCAGTGGGTGGCGCTCGGGATCGCCTTCCTGGCCACCATCGTGCTCACTGTCGACTACGGCCGGCTGCCGTGGGTCGCGCTGATCCTGGCCTTCTCCTTCGGCACCTACGGGCTGCTCAAGAAGAGCGCGGGGGTCGGGCCGTTCGAGTCGCTGGCCGTCGAGACTGCCGTGACAGCGCCGTTCGCGCTGGCCCTGATCGTCGCTCTCCAGGCAACCGGGAACGGCACGCTCTTCGGTCACGGTGCCCTCCACGTACTCCTCCTGATCAGCCTCGGCGTCATCACCGTCGTGCCGCTGGCCTGCTTCGGTGCGGCCGCCATCCGGGTGCCGATGGTCACGATCGGGCTGCTCCAGTACCTCGCGCCGATCCTGCAGTTCGCCGTCGGCGTCTTCATCGCCCACGAGGCGATGCCTCCCGGCCGCTGGGCCGGCTTCGCGATCGTCTGGATCGCCCTGGTCATCTTCAGCGCCGAGGCCATCCACCACCGCCGCAAGGTCCTGCGGACGCTCGTGACCCCGCCGAGCACGACGACCGTCTAGCCCCGCCCCCGCCGAGACGTCAGCCCCGCCTGCCGAGACGTCACTCAGGTCGGTCGAGATGGCACCCAGCTGCCATCTCGACCGACCTGAGTGACGTCTCGGCGACTGCGTGCGTCCAAGGAGCGGACCGATCGCGCGTTTTCACATTCAATCGACTAATTCAAGTATTCTCCTCGACATTCGTAACCCGATCGACCTTGACTCGGCAGGGCAGAAGTGAGGAACCAGATGAAGAAGATCAAGGTTGCAGTGGCGTTGGCCGCTGCGAGCATCCTGACCTTGACCGCGTGCGGTGGCTCCGGCGGCGACAGCGACGCGGAGTCGATCTCCATCGTCGGCTTCGCCGTCCCCGAGACGGCCAACAAGGCGATCGCCAAGGAGTTCAACAAGACCCCCGAGGGCGAGGGCGTCACCTTCCAGACCTCCTACGGCGCCTCGGGAGACCAGAGCCGTGCGGTCGAGTCCGGCCTGAAGGCCGACTATGTCCATCTGTCCGTCGGCACCGATGTACAGCGCCTGGAGAAGGCCGGCCTCGTCGACGCGTCATGGGACGACGGCGACAACAAGGGCATCGTGTCGAGCTCGGTCGTCGTACTCGGTGTCCGTGAGGGCAACCCGAAGAACATCCAGGGCTGGGAGGACCTCGTCAAGCCCGGGGTTGGCGTGGTCACGGCCAACCCGGCCTCGTCCGGCGCCGCCCGCTGGAACGCGCTGGCCGCGTGGGGCTCCGTGGTGAAGAACGGTGGCACCGAGGAGGAGGGCAAGGCGTACCTCGACAAGCTCTTCAAGAACGTCGTCACCCTGACCAACTCCGGCCGCGACGCCACCACCGCCTTCCTCGGCGGCACCGGCGATGTGCTGCTCGCCTACGAGAACGAGGCGATCCTCGCGGCCCAGCAGGGCGAGGGCTTCGAGTACATCATCCCGGACTCCACCGTCCTGATCGAGAACCCCGGCGCGATCCTCAAGGACTCCTCCAAGCCGTCTCAGGCCTGGCTCGACTTCGTCCTCGACCCGAAGGGCGGTCAGAAGCAGTTCGCGCTGACCGGCTTCCGCCCGGTCAACACCGCCGAGCCCGGCGTCGTCGACTGGGACGCGATCGGTCTCGAGCCGGAGGACATCAAGGGCGCCAAGGACCCGGCCGACCCGTTCCCGGCCCCGAAGCAGCTGCTCACCCTGGAGAACGACTTCGGCGGCCGCGACTGGTCGGGCGTCAAGGAGAAGCTCTTCGGCACCGGTGAGGACGGTGAGGACCTCGGCATCGTGACCGACTCCATCGCCAAGTCCGGCAAGGCCTCGCAGTAGCCCGGTCATGACGACAACCATCCCTACGGCCCGGCCGGCTGCCCGTCGCAGCCGGCCGGGCAACACTCTGACAAGGACCAGCGGCATCGGGCTCGGTATCACGATGCTCTGGTTCAGCCTGCTCGTCCTCATCCCGCTGGTGGCGGTGATCATCACCGCCTCCAGCGGCGGCTGGTCCGCCTTCGCGAACCAGCTCACCAATGAGCAGACCGCCTCGGCGATCCTGCTGACGATCCGTGCGGCCATCGTGGTCACCCTGATCAACGTCGTCATCGGCACCGTGATCGCCTGGGTCCTGGTCCGTGACAAGTTCTGGGGCAAGGGCCTGCTCGAGGTAATCATCGACATCCCGTTCGCACTGCCGACGATCGTCGCGGGCCTCGTGCTGCTCTCCCTCTACGGCGCCGAGTCGCCCCTCGGCCTGCACTGGGCGAACACGTCGACGTCGGTCTACCTCGCCCTCGCCTTCGTGACGCTGCCCTTCGTCGTACGCATGGTGCAGCCCGTCCTCGAGGAGCTCGACACCGACGTGGAGGAGGCCGCGGCCTCACTGGGGGCGTCCCGGTTCACCACGTTCTGGCGGATCATCCTGCCGTCGCTGGCCCCGGCCATCGCGGCGGGCGCGGCGCTCTCCTTCGCGCGCGGGATGGGGGAGTACGGCTCCCTGGTCCTGCTCTCGGGCAACCTGCCGTTCAAGTCCGAGGTCGCCTCGGTGCGGATCCTGTCCGCGATCGAGAACGACAACCCGGAGGGCGCGGCGGCGATCGCGGCGATGCTGCTGGGCGTCTCTCTCCTCGTCATCGTCGTCCTCGACCTGGTCCAGAGGAGGATGGTCCGCCGTGGCTGAGACCCGTCGTGCTCCGCGCACACCACTGACGTACGTCCTCCGCGTCATCGTCATCGCCTACCTCGGGCTCCTGGTGGCCTGGCCGGTGGTCCTGGTCGCCTGGAACGCCTTCTACGTGCCCGATGTCGGGTTCACGACCGAGGCGTTCACCGCGATCTTCAACGACCCGCAGATGATGCACGCGATCCAGCTGACCTGCGTGGCCGCAGTGGTCGCGACGCTGATCAACCTGCTCTTCGGCGTCTCGATCTCGCTGCTGCTGGTGCGTACCGAATTTCCTGGCAAGCGCCTCCTGAGCGCGATGATCGACCTGCCGCTGTCGGTCTCGCCGATCGTCGTGGGCCTGGCGCTCGTGCTGGTCTACGGCGGCCGCGACGGCTGGTTCGGGCCGACGCTCGAGTCGGCCGGGATCCAGATCATCTTCTCGACGCCCGGCATCATCATGGCGACCGCGTTCGTCTCGCTTCCGCTGGTGATCCGTGAGGTCATCCCGGTGCTGGAGGAGATCGGCACCGAGCAGGAGCAGGCCGCCGCGTCGCTCGGCGCGAGCGGCTGGCAGACGTTCTGGCGGATCACGCTCCCGGGCATCAAGTGGGCCGTCATCTACGGCGTCGTGCTCACCCTGGCCCGCTCGCTCGGCGAGTTCGGCGCGGTCAAGGTCGTCTCCGGCAACGTGCTCGGCCAGACCCGTACCGCCACCCTCGCGGTCGAGGAGAAGTACCTCAACTTCGACCAGCAGGGCGCGTACGCGGTCGCCTTCCTCCTCGCCAGCGTCTCGGTCATCTGCATCCTCATCGTCTTCGTGCTGCGCGCCCGCGGTGCGCGCGTGCGGTGAAAGGACACATCCCATGAGCATCGAAGTAAGTGGTGTCAACAAGCGTTACGGCGACTTCGTCGCGCTGGAGGACATCAACCTGACCATCCCCACCGGGCAGCTGACCGCCCTGCTGGGGCCCTCCGGCGGCGGCAAGACCACGCTGCTGCGGGTCATCGCCGGACTGGAGACGCCCGACACCGGGTCGGTTGTGATCGAGGGCAAGGACGCGACCTCGCTGCCGGTCCAGAAGCGCAATGTCGGTTTCGTCTTCCAGCACTACGCCGCGTTCAAGCACCTCTCGGTCGCCAAGAACGTCGCCTTCGGGCTGGAGATCCGCAAGCGCCCCAAGGCGGAGGTCGCGAAGAAGGTCTCGGAGCTTCTGGAGCTCGTCCACCTCTCGCAGTTCGCCAACCGGCTGCCCTCGCAGCTCTCCGGCGGCCAGCGGCAGCGGATGGCGCTGGCGCGGGCCCTGGCGATCGAGCCGTCCGTGCTGCTGCTCGACGAGCCCTTCGGCGCCCTGGACGCGAAGGTACGCAAGGAGCTGCGCGACTGGCTGCGACGCCTCCACGACGAGGTGCACGTGACCACCGTCTTCGTGACCCACGACCAGGAGGAGGCCCTCGAGGTCGCCGACGAGATCGTGGTCGTCAACCAGGGCGGCATCGAGCAGATCGGCACCCCCGAGCAGCTCTACGACGAGCCCGCCAACGACTTCGTGATGTCGTTCCTCGGCGACGTGACCACCCTGGGCGGTTCCTTGATCCGGCCCCATGACGTCGAGGTCACCCCGTCGCCGATCTCCGAGCACTCACTCGAGGGCACCGTCTCGCGCGTCCTGCGGATCGGGTTCGAGGTGCGCCTCACCGTCCTCACCGACGACGGTGAGGTCGTGACCGCCGAGCTGACGCGTACGCATGCCCGGGCTCTGCAGCTCGAGGAGGGCGTCAACGTCTTCGTCACGCCGTCGCCCGGGGCTTACACGATGCCGGCGCCTGCGGCGTAGCGGCGGGACGGGATACCCGGTTAACCGGTGAAACTGGCACTTCTCAGGTGTTGCAATGCCAGAGAAGTGCAGGAATACCCGGTTAACCGGGTATCCCAACGGCTCAGTGAGGCAGCCAAGCCTCGTCGCGCGCGGTGCGGGTGGTGACCTCGTCGGGCAGTTCACGAGAGGCGAGCTCGGCGATCGAGACCTTCTCGAAGACCTCGCGCAGCGAGTCGCGGGCGGCGATCCACACGTGCTGGAGGACATCGGCGCGCTCGTTGTAGGTGACGCCCTCGGGCCGCAGCCCGTAGACCGAGACCAGCGGACCGTCGACGGCGCGGATCACGTCGGCGACGGAGACGTCCGACGCCTTGCGGGCCAGGCGCCAACCGCCTGACTGGCCGCGCTGTGAGATGACGACGCCGGCCTTGCGGAGGTCGGCGAGGATCGCCTGCAGGAATCCGTGAGGGATCTCCTGGGCGCGGCCGAGCTCTTCGGCGCTGACAGCTTTTCCGTCCTCGCGCGCGGCCATCTCGATGAGGGCGCGGAGGGCGTAGTCGGACTTGGCAGATACTCGCACGGCCACATTCTTGCAGATGAATGCAGAATTTCGCTCAATCTAGTGGTCAAGTCCACTTTCATTCACGAGCGTCTCGGATCGCACCTTGAGAGCTGCGGCATGCCGCCGGAACCCGTCCGCAACCCGCTCGGGTCCGGCCAGCCCGACCAGCGGACCGGAGAACTCCTCGACTGTCTCGTAACACGTCGGCCCGCCGGGTCGCTGGGTCAGCCGCTGGTGACGTACGCCCCGCACCAGGCCGAGCCGCGCCGGCCAGCCCTCATAGACATAGGCCAGGTACGCAACCCCGACCCCGTCCGCGCCGACTACCGGCGCCTCGAGCGCCGAGATCCGCTCCGGCGAGCGCGCACGGCCGCCGTTCGCCCAGGTCACATGCAGCACGATCGGGTTGCCCACCGCCGCCGGCTGCGCGGTCTCGGCCCACACGACGAACGGGTTCCAGGCGGCGTACGCCTCGGTCTCGACCATCACCCGCCACACCACGTCGATCGGAGCGTCGATCTCGATCGAGGCTCGCGGGTGCTCGTAGGCCACGAGTTCAGCGGTAGTTGATGAACTGCACCGCGAAGTCGTAGTCCTGGCCCTTGACCAGCGAGATCACGTTCTGCAGGTCGTCGCGCTTCTTGGAGGAGACGCGGAGCTCGTCGCCCTGGATCTGCGCCTTGACGCCCTTGGGCCCCTCGTCGCGGATCAGCTTGGAGATCTTCTTCGCGTCCTCGGAGGAGATGCCCTCCTTGAGGGTGATCGAGATCTTCGACTGCTGCCCCGACTGGCGCGGCTCGCTCGCGTCGAGGATCTTGAGCGACTGCTTGCGCTTGATCAGCTTGTCCTGGAAGACCGAGAGCACCGCGCTCGCGCGGTCGTCGGCGGACGCCGAGATCTCGATCCCCTGCTCACCGCTCCACTCGATGGTCGCGTTGGTGCCCTTGAAGTCGAACCGCGTCGAGACCTCCCGTGCGGTCTGGCTCAGCGCGTTGTCGACCTCCTGGCGGTCGATCTTGCTCACGATGTCGAATGACGAGTCCGCCATGACTCTCTCCTCTAGATTCTGACCAAGTCTGTGGTGTCTCACCCTAGGACCTCGTCCCGTTTTCGTACGCCGCCAGGCCCTGCGCTATTGTTTCTTGCTGTCGCGATCCCCTATGCGGGAGCGCGCGCGATCCCGGCAGATTGCCCGAGCGGCCAATGGGAGCGGACTGTAAATCCGTCGGCTTTTGCCTTCGAAGGTTCGAATCCTTCATCTGCCACGCCTGGGAGAACACCCCTGGTGACCAGCACAAACACTGGCCGCCAGGGGTGTTTCGCGTATCCGACCGTATCCGTGACTGAGGTCTCCGGCGGCCCGCCGTGCAGCGGCGGTGGGGCGGGAGGCGCGATAGGTTCTGGTGATGGATATGAACGCCTACCAGCAGGCAGCGCTGCGCACCGCGGGGTCGAAGGGCACGCCCAACGAGGTGTTCCATCTGCTGCTGGGGCTGGTCGGCGAGACGGGCGAGATCGCCGAGAAGGCGAAGAAGATCATTCGGGACCACGACAGCGACTTCGCCCAGTGGGACCTCGATGATCTCGCCAAGGAGCTCGGCGACACACTGTGGTACCTGGCGGTCCTCGCTGACCACTTCGGGCTTCCGCTCGCGGACGTTGCCGAGCTCAACATCAAGAAGCTCGCCGATCGTCAGCAGCGCGACGCCATCGGTGGCAGTGGCGACAACCGCTGACCCACCGATAGAGCCGTGGCAGCCACGGCCCTGGTTCACGAAGGAGCACCCATGACAGTCGACGCACCGTCCCCCGCAGAGAACGACGAGTTCTGGCGGGAGCGTCGGGTCTGCTTCCTGACGACGAGCCGCCCGGACGGCAGCCCGCATCTCGTCCCGGTGGGGGTGACGTTCGATCCCGAGGCCGGCATCGCGCGCGTCATCAGCAGCGCGGGCAGCAAGAAGGTCCGGAACGTACGCGCAGCCGGGGCCGGCGCGCAGGCGGCGGTCAGCCAGGTCGACGGGCGTCGCTGGTGCACGCTGGAGGGCACGGCGGTGGTCAAGGACGACGCGGAGTCGGTGGCCGAGGCCGAGCGGCGGTACGCCGAGCGCTACCGGCAGCCCCGGCCCAACCCGGAGCGGGTGGTCATCGAGATCACCGTGACCCGGGTGTTGGGCAACGTACGTCCATCGGGTTGGTGAGCGCCGACAGGGCATGAAAGCCCCCTCCGGGGAAGAGCGTCGTCGTTTCTCTTGCGAGTTATCAGATATCTGACTACTGTGATCGGCATCACATCACCCCCACTTCGGAGGACGTCATGATCCGAACCCGCACGAACGTCGTCGGCCGCACCGCCGTTGGCGGTCTCATCTCCATGCTGGCCATCTCGCTCACGGCTTGTGGCGCGCTGGGCGGCGAGTCCGAGTCGAACTCCTCGGACGGAACGGTCACGGTCTGGCAGTACTACGGCGATGAGCAGATGCCGACCGGCAAGCCTCTCTACGACGCACTCGAGGCGTACGACGCTCAGAACGACGATGTGAAGGTGAAGATCCGGTTCATCCCCTTCGAGGACTTCAACCGGACCCTGCAGCAGGGTGCGGCCGCGGGAGAGGGCCCAGACGTCGCCCTGATCAACGCCTTCGACACACAGCAGATGGCCGAGGCGGGCGTGATCGAGGACATCAGCGACCAGGTCGAGGAGTGGGGTGAGCAGGACGCTTACTACCCCACGAGCTGGGAGACCACGCAGGTCGGCGGCAAGACGTACGGCATCCCGCACGTCGCGGACGACTACGCGCTCTACTACAACAAGGACGTCTTCGAGGCGGCCGGAGTGCAGCCTCCCAAGACCTGGGACGAGATGGAGAGCACCGCCGCGACCTTGGCAAAGGAAGTCAAGTACGGCCTGGCCGTCTCCGGGCGCGAGGGCGCCGAGGGCGCCACCGGGATCCTGCTCCGCCAGCTCGCGGCCGGCGGAGATCTCAAGACGTTCGGCGACGGGACCGGCGCCGCGGCGCTGGAGTCCTTCAAGCGGATGGTCGACAACGGCGGGCTCTCGAAGGGGTTCCTGACCTGGCTCGAGGACGACGCCAAGACCCAGTTCGCGGGCGGCAGCGCCGCGATGATGATCAACTCGGCGACCTACGTGAACATCCTGCGTGACGAGGTGCCGGACCTGAACTGGGGCGTGGTGCCGCTGCCGAAGGACGAGGTCACGAAGAGCTTCCTGTCGGCGGAGAACCTCACCATCGGCGCGGGCAGCGGAGACCCGGACGCTGCCTGGGACCTCATCGCCCACCTGCAGGAGCAGCCGGTTCTGGAGGAGTACCTCCCGGCCCGCAACAAGCTGCCTGCCCGCGACGACGTTCCCAAGGCGGTCGAGGACCCTATCCGCAAGACCTTCGCCGACCAGCTCGAGAACGCCTGGGCGCCCGAGGGAGACGTCGCGACGCACTCCAACGAGTCGCTGACCGCGATCCAGGAAGCCCTGCAGGCCACCATCAGCGGCAGCAGCAGCCCGGCCGACGCCGCTACGGCGGCGCAGGCCAAGATCGACGGCGCTCTCGGGTCGTGAGCTCCCTCGCTCGGACGACAGTCCGGCCGGGGCAGCGACGGCCGAATCTCGCGCCGTACCTCTTCCTCGCCCCGGCGGTGGTCTTCGTCGTCCTCACCGTCGTCTACCCGTTGATCTACAACATCCTGCAGAGCTTCTTCGACGTCGGCCTGCGTGAGGTCGTCCAGGGCGGCGCCACCTGGGTCGGGCTCGACAACTATCGAGACCAGCTCGGGCGCCCCGAGTTCTGGCACGCAGTCGTCGTCTCGCTGGTCTACTCCATCGGCACGGTGATGATCGCGTTCGCGGTCGGGCTGGGCCTGGCGCTGCTGTTCCATCGTGAGTTCCGGGGCCGCAACGTCCTACGCGCGCTGCTGCTGCTGGCCTGGATCCTGCCCACGGTTGTCAGCGCCAACGTCTGGCGCTGGCTGCTCGATGGCAGCTATGGACTGCTCAACGCTGCGCTCAGCGGCCTGGGACTGCTCGATCGCGACCTGTTCTGGCTCGGAGAGCCGAACCCCGCGCTGCTTGCGGTGACCGTGGCGACGGCCTGGAGCTTCGCGCCGTTCGCGATGATCCTGCTGGCCGCCGGGCTCCAGGGCATCTCGCCGACCTACTACGAGGCAGCCCGCATCGACGGTGCCTCCGCATGGCAGCAGTTCCGCTCGCTGACCTTCCCTTTGCTGAGGCCGGTCAGCCTGACGGTCACGCTGCTGATCTTCATCTTCACCTTCAAGACCTTCGACACGATCTTCCTGATGACCGGCGGAGGTCCCGGCAACGCAACCGAGACGCTGCCGGTGTACGCCTACAACGAGGCATTCGAGTTCTCCCGGTTCGACACCGCGGCGGTGGCGACCACGGTGCTGATGGTGATCTCCATCGCGCTCGCGCTGGTCTACTTCCGTGCCCTCCGGAGCGAGGAGGGCGCATGAGCGCCGTCTCCCGGCACCGGCTGCTGGCGTTCGCAGCCGTGCTCATCACGGCCATCTACCTGATCCCCGTCTACTGGATGCTCAACACATCCTTCAAGGGCGCGGAGGACATCTTCGCGACGCCGCCGGACCTGCTTCCGCTCCCCCCGACCACCGGCTCGTACGCGCGTGCGGTCTTCTCCGACGGGGACATCGCCCGCGGGCTCGTGAACAGCGGCATCATCGCGGTCGGCACGACCGTGGTCACGCTGCTGGTCGCCCTACCGGCGGCGTACGCCTTGGCCAGGCTGAAGGTGCGCTTCGTCTCGGCGTTCCTGATGCTTTTCCTGGCCGTGCAGATGGTGCCGTCGGTCAACCTGGCGTTGCCGATGTTCGTGCTCTTCAGCGGCGTCGGACTGGTGAACAGCTACGCCGGCCTCATCATCGCCAACTGCTCGCTCGCCGTGCCACTGGCGATCACCATCCTGCGACCCTATTTCCTCGCCATCCCCGAGGAGATCGTCGAGGCCGCCAAGATCGACGGCTGCAACGAGCTCACCGCGTTCTGGCGGGTGGCTGTCCCGGTCAGTACGCCGGGCATCATCACGGTCGGGGCGGTGAGCTTCCTGCAGGCCTGGGGCGAGTTCGTCTTCGGGCTCGCGCTGGCCCCGGACGAGAAGTACCAGCCGGTCACGGTCGTGCTTGCCGGCATCACCAACGCATTCGGAACCAAGTGGAACGACCTGATGGCGGTGTCAGCGATCATCGCGCTGCCCGTGATCGTCCTGTTCATCTTCCTCCAGCGCTACATCGTGGCTGGACTGACCGAAGGAGCGACGAAGAGTTGAGTCGATTGGAAATCTGGGCGGCGACACCGACGCCCTTCGACCCGGACGGTCGTCTCGATCTCTCGGTCGTCCCCGCGCAGGCCGAGCACCTGCGAAACTCCGGGGTGTTCGGCGCATTCGTGGCAGGCACCACCGGCGAGTACCCGTCTCTGACCACCGAGGAGCGGCGCACGCTCCTCGAGGCCTGGGCGGCCGTACGGCCCGAGGGGTTCGGGCTCGCCGCCCAAGTCGGTTCCAACGACCTGGCCCAAGCAGCCGAGCTCGCGGCGCATGCCGCCGACCACGGTGTCGACTTCGTGGCTGCGACCGCTCCGTTCTATGGCGAGGCGCCGCGCGTCGAGCTGGTCGTCGACCACCTCGCCCGGATCGCGGCGGCCGCCGGCGAGACGCCGCTGTGCTACTACCACATCCCGAGCATGACCGGCTCGACCCATCTGCCAGCCGATGTCGTCACCGCCGCCCGGGAGCGGATTCCCACCCTGGCCGGGGTGAAGTTCACCGACGAGGACCTCATCGAGTGCGACCGCACCCGCGCAACCGGGGTCAGGGTCTTCTTCGGTCGCGACGAGCTCCTCCCCGCCGGCCTGGCTATCGGCGTGGAGGCGGTGATCGGCAGTCTCTACAACGGGCTCGGGCCGGTCGCGCACCGGGTCGTCGAGGCGTACGACTCGGGAGAGCCTGAGCGTGCCTACGAGCTGCACCGACCCTTCCGTGAGATCGCGGCCGTCGCCGGCCGTCACGGAGGGCTCGGCTTCGTCAAGGAGCTGATGAACCGACTCGGCCCGAACACGGGCGCGCCGCGTACGCCGTGGGGTCCGTTGGACGCGACGGCCATCGCCGAGGCGGACGCCCTCGCCGACCGACTGCGGGTCGCCGTCGAGCAGGCCGGGCAGTCGTGAAGCACGGTTCCATCTACCGCGAGGCCCAGGTCCGGCTGCGCGACTTCATCCGAGAGCACGGCCTGCGGCCCGGCGACCGGCTTCCGCCAGAGGCCGTGCTGGCCGCCGAGCTCGAGGTCAGCCGCCTCTCGCTGCGGGAGGCATCGCGAAGCCTGCAGACCCTCGGCGTGATCGAGGCCCGGCCCGGCAACGGGCTCTACGTCGCCGCGTTCTCCTTCCGGCCGGTGATCGAGCAGCTGCCCTACGGGCTGGCCGAGCCGGGCGCCTCGCTGGAAGAGCTGCTCACCGCCCGCGAGGCCATGGAGGCCGGGCTGATGCCGGCCGTGTGCCGGCTGCGGGACGAAGAGGAGGAAGCACTGTCCCGGTGTGCCGACCTGGCCACCGAGATGAGCGAGCGGGAACAGCGCGGCGAGAGCTTCGCCGACGTCGATCGGGAGTTCCACCTCTCGCTCTACCAGACCCTCGGCAATCCGTTGGTCGAGAACCTGATCGAGCTGTTCTGGGAGCTCTTCGTCCGGGTGGGCGACGCCATCCCGGGAAGTCCCGAGCGCAACCGCGGCGAGGCTCACCTCGCGATCGTGCGTGCCCTGCAGGCAGGGGACGCCGAGCTCGCCACGGCCCGAATGTTCGAGCACTTCGACGACGTACGCGTCCGGGCGCGGCTACTGCAGGACCGCGCCTGAGCTGCGGAAGGACCATCAGGATCAGCGTCATCCAACGACAACGACACGACAACGTCATCGACGTCGAGAGAGAAGGAACGCATCATGAGGAACCTCCATCACGCAGCCGTGGTCGCCGCTGCGGCGACCATGGCCACCCCGCTGCTCGTCAACGCGGACACTGCCCGGGCCGGCACCCCCACAGCCGACCCGGAGTCGTCCAGCTGCACCGGATCGGTCCCGTTCGTCTCCGGTGACGGCGGCTACGCCGTCTACCGCATCCCAGCAGTCGTCCGGGCCGCCGACGGGGCGGTCGTCGCCTTCGCCGAAGCGCGCGAGTCCAGCTCCGATGCGGGCTCGATCGACCTCGTACGGCGCCGGTCGGTCGATGGTGGCTGCACGTGGGGCCCGCAGGCGGTCGTCGCCGACCAGGCTGAGAACACCATCGGAAACCCTGCGCCGGTGGTCGACCCCAGGACCGGGGACCTGGTCCTGCTCAGCACCCGCAACGCCGGCACCGCCAGCGAGGCCGAGATCCTCCGTGGCGAGGTGCCGGCTGAGGACAGTCGGCGGGTGTTCGTGCAGCGCAGCACCGACGACGGACGTACGTTCTCGCCACTGGAGGAGATCACCGCCACCACGAAGCTCCCGGACTGGCGGTGGTACGCGACAGGGCCGGGCCACGCGGTGGCCGTGATCGGTGGCGAGCACAACGGGCGGCTCGTGGTCCCGGCCAACCACTCGAGCGCGCCCCCGGCCGGTTCGGCCGACACCGGTGCCGAGGCCAAGTACTACGGCGCGCACAGCCTGCTCAGCGACGACGGTGGCCGCACCTGGCGGATCGGCTTCGACGACAGCACCTTCGACGGCGAGCTCAACACCAACGAGTCGATCGCTACCCAGTTGCGCGACGGCAGCCTCTACTTCAACACCCGAGACCAGAACGGGAGCTCGCCGGCCACCCGTGCCGACGCCGTTTCCGTCAACGGGGGTGAGTCGCTGGTGACGCCGTACGCCGCCGAGCCTGGCTTGGTGGGCCCTGTCGTCCAGGGCAGCGTGCTCCAGGTGCGCGGCGGCGATTGGCCGCTGGTGTACTCCGGTCCGAGCAACCCGACCCGGCGTGCCGGGATGGCGCTGCGGGTCAGCGAAGACGCGGGTGACACCTGGGAGAACCGTCTCACCGTGTCGACCGACCCGGCTGCGTACTCCGACCTGGTGCAGCTCCCCGGCCGCCAGCTCGGGCTCCTCTACGAGACCGGCACCAGCGGCGCCAACGAGACCATCACGTTCCGCCGCATCCCGGTCGGCGAGCTGCGATGACCACGCGCCGCGCGCTGCTCGCCGGGGCTGCCGGTGCCGTCGGCGCCGTTGGTGCCAGCGGTCTGGGCCTGACCTCCCCGACCCGTGCCGCGGCCGTGGGACGGGCCGGCGGTCCCGACGCCGGCACCGCCGGCTGGGAGCGTCTGCCTGATCTACCGCCCAACCGCACGGACTGGGCCGAGGAGATACCGGTCGGGGAGGGGTACTGGCGCCAGGTCGGCCTCGCCGGGCCGGTCGCCGGCGCCCACGGCGATCACCTGATCGTCGCGGGTGGAGCCAACTTCCCCGAGCCTGGCCGCACCGCTGGGCGCGATCCGGTGCTGGGCAAGGTCTACTGGAACGACGCGTTCGTGCTGCACCGGTCCGGCGAGGCGTACAACTGGCTCGATCTGCCGCTGACCCTGCCCGACGCGGTCGCCTACGCCGCGTGCCTGAGCACGCCTCGGGGCGTCCTCGTGATCGGTGGCGAGGGGTTCCGCGGTGGACCGAACGGTGCCGCGCGAGCCACCACGGAGAAGTTCGCCGACGTCTATCTCCTCCGCTTCGATCCCGTGGCCGAGGCGCTCGTACGCGACGACCTGCCGTCTCTGCCGCGACCGCTCTCCTATGGTGCCGCCGCGATGGTCGGTACGACCGCGTACGTCGCCGAGGGCGAGTCGTTCTATGCGCTGGACCTCGCCGCCCCGGACTCCGGCTGGAGGACGTTGCCGACCTGGCCGGGTGGGCCGCGAACCGTCGCGGTGGCGGCCTCAGACGGTCGCCGGTTCTACCTGATCTCCGGGCGCAACCAGCAGCCGGACGGCTCGTGGACGCTGCACACCGACGCGTACTCCTTCGACCCCCGTGACGGCAGCTGGTCCCGCCTCGCCGACCTGCCGCGATGCGTCATGGCCGGTGTCGGGGTCGGTGATCGCCGCGGGATCACGGTGTACGCCGGTGACGGCGACGTCGAGCGGTGGGACCTCATCCAGGAGCACACCGCGGCTGGGAATGCCGACGTGGTGGCGTGGTTCCAGGACCACCACACCGGGTTCAACACCGATGTGCTGCGCTACGACCTGCGTACCGGTCGTTGGTCGGCGGTCGACCGGTTCCCCGGCGCCTCGCAGGTGACAACGCCGGCGGTGGAGTGGGATGGCGCCCTCGTCATCGCGAGCGGGGAGGTCCGGCCCGGGGTGCGCACCCCCGTGATCTGGCGGGTGCGCCGATGACTCTGTCGGCGGCGACCCTGCGGGGGGTGTGGGGTTCGGTCCTGCTGCCGCTCCGGGCCGGCGACGACATCGACTGGGCGCGGCTCGAGGCCGAGATCCTTACGTTAGCGGCGTCCCCGCTGCACGGCGTCTACGCGCACGGGACGGCGGGAGAGCTGCACCTGCTGCTGGACGATGAGGCCGATCGGGTGTGCCGGATGCTCGCGACCGCGTGCGCGGCGACGGGCAAGGCCTTCCAGCTTGGCGCCAGCCATCCCGTTCCGCAGGTCACGCTGGAGCGGATCGTTCGCACCCGCGACCTGAGGCCGTCGGCATACCAGGTCGCACTGCCGGACTGGCTACCGCTCACCGACGACGAATGCGTCGCCTTCGTGACCAGAGTCGCCGCGGCCGCTGCGCCGATCCCGCTCGTGCTCTACAACCCTGGCGGCGCCACCACGACGCTCACGCCAAGGCTCCTCGGCCGACTCCTCGACGAGACACCGTCGCTGATCGGCGTCAAGGTGCCCGGCGGTGACGACGCGTGGTGGGACGAGTTGCGCACGCTCGGCGTGCTCGAGCGCTGCGCGGTGTTCGTCCCCGGCCACCAGCTCGCGTCCGGTCTGGCCCGCGGTGCAGGCGGCAGCTACTCCAACATCGCGGGGCTCTCCCCGGCGGGCGCCGTGCGCTGGTATGACCTGATGACCGCCGATCGGGCGATGGCAGGTGACCTCGAGCGCCGGATCGGTGAATGGTTCACCCGGCACATCCTCCCGCTCCAGCGCGCCGGCATCTCCGACCCCGCGCTCGACAAGCTGCTCGCGGCCGTCGGCGGCTGGGCCGACATCGGTCTGCGGGTTCGCTGGCCTTACCTGCCGGCGCCTGACTCGGCGGTGGCCGTAGCCCGCGACGACGCGTACGCCCTGTTGCCGGAGCTCTTCCCGGCCCTCCCCGCCGACACCACCCCGAAGGGAGCATGATCATGTCCCGACCCATTCCCGGCTCCCGGCCCTGGCGCGAGCAGCAGCTCGACTCCGTGCTGAGGTTCGCGCGCCGCTCGGCGCTGACCGACGGCGGCTTCGGACGGCTCGACGCAGCCGGCGACGTCCAGGCGGAGCGCGGGCTCGAGCTGTGGATCAACGCCCGGATGACGTACGTCTTCGCGATCGCCTCGATGCGCGAGGGCACCGTCGACCCGCTGGCCGAGCATGGCGTCCGAGCGCTGCGCGATCTCTTCGAAGATCCCGAGCACGGCGGCTGGTTCGCCGCCGTGACCTCTGATCGCCGGCCGGCCGAGACCCGCAAGGGCTGCTACGAGCACGCCTTCGTCGTTCTGGCCGCGTCGGCCGCCCGGATCGCCGGAGTCCCGGGAGCCGCCGAGCTGCTCGACGAGGCGCTCATCGTCCACGAGCGGTGGTTCTGGGACGAACGGGCCGGCCGCTGCCGCGAAGCGTGGGACGCGGGGTGGACGACGGCCGAGGCGTACCGCGGGGTCAACAGCAACATGCACACCGTCGAGGCCTACCTGACCGCCTCCGACGCCACCGGTGACCCGCGCTGGCGGCATCGGGCGCTGCGCATCTGCGAGCAGGTCGTCGCCGGGGCTCGGGCCAACGACTGGCGGCTGCCCGAGCACTTCGACGCCGAGTGGCGGGTTCTCCTCGACTACAACGCCAGTGCCCCGGCCGACCCGTTCCGGCCCTATGGTGCGACGCCGGGCCACGGGCTCGAGTGGTCGCGCCTGCTGATCGGGCTCGAAGGTGCGCTCGACGACCCGCCCGCATGGCTGGTCGAGGCGGCCACGGAGCTCTACAGCCGAGCAGTACGCGACGGCTCCCTTGGCGACACGATCGTCTACACCACGGACTGGGCGGGTGAGCCGGTGACTCGTGAGCGCTTTCACTGGGTGATGGCCGAGGCGGTCGCGGCCGCCGATGCCCTGGCGCGGCGTACCGACGGTGCTGTTGGTGCGGCCGAACTCGACCGGTGGTGGCGCGCGATCGAGAACCACTTCGTCGACCACGAGCACGGTAGCTGGCACCACGAGCTCGACGACGCCCTGAAGGTCTCCGGGCGCACCTGGCCGGACAAGCCGGACGCGTACCACGCCGTCAACGCGCTGCTGCTTCCCGACGCTCCGCTTGCCCCGACGCTCGCCCGGACCCTTGCGGACGGCTGACTCCGGCCGGCCAACGCTCACCGGGACACGCATCAGCGGTCGGTGAGGACGACGCGGTCGTTGATGTCCTGGACGTCTCGGCGGTTGCCGGTCGGGAACATGGTGCGGAACCGGTCGATCTGGCGGGGCGAGGCGGTGATGGGGTCGGTGAGCATGACCCACTGGACGTGCTCGGTGTACGGCGCGGTCGTGAGGGAGCCGTCGTAGCGGTAGGACGTGTGCCGGCGGGGCAGGAGGGCGCCGACGTCGATGTGGCCGACGTGGTCGGCGGTCGAGCACTCGGAGACCAGGTGGTCGTAGAGGCGGCCGAGTGTCGGGTTGGTGAGGCCCGGGCGGACCCAGACGCCGACGACGAGGGTGTGGCCGGAGGCGTCCTGGTGGACGAAGTGCATCTCGATCGGGTAGTCCCGGGCGGAGAGCAGATGCTCGCTCGGGGTGTGCCAGTGGAACTGCACCAGGCCGTACGTCACGCCGTCCATCTCGAGCGAACCGACCCCGGGCGGGAGCTCGGCGCGTACGGTCTCCTCGTCGCCGCGCACGGTGCAGCCGTCGGGCTCGTCGGCGTCCTCGCGGATGTACTTCATCGTGACGGTCGCGTCGTGGGGATAGTGGACGTGCAGGGCGGGCAGGTGTGCCTGCTGGGTGTCGCCGCGGTAGATGCGGATGGGGCTCTGGTGCGGTGTGGGGTGCGGTGGGCCGGCGGAGGTCGCGGATGCGGCCGCTGACGAGGACAGAGCGGTGAGCCCAGCGATGGCGACTGCGCTCTGGAGCAGGGCGCGACGGTTCAGCCCGACGGTGGTGCGCAACATGGAGATCTCCCGAGATCTACCGGGTCGATGTGACCCGTGGACATCAATACGTACCACGAACAGCGGTCGGCGACACGCTCGGGCGCAGGTCAGGCCAGGTCGGCGGCGAGCTGCTTGCCGGCCTCGGTGAGCAGCGGGACGGCGCGTTCGATGAGCTCGTCGCTCATCCGGCCGGTGGGTCCGCTGATCGACATCGCCAGGCGCGGGGCGTAGTCGGGGACGGCGACGGCGACGCAGCGTACGCCTGCCTCCTGCTCGCCCTCGTCGATGGCGTAGCGGCGCTCGCGGACCTGCTCGAGCTGGTCGAGATAGTCATCGCGCGAGGTGATCGTTGTCGAGGTGTAGGGGACCATGTCGGTGCGCCGGAGGATGTCGCGGACCTGGTCGGGAACCATGTCGGCGAGGATGGCCTTGCCGACGGCGGTGCAGTGCGGGGACACCCGGCGGCCGACCTCGGTGAACATACGCATCGACTGGCGCGACTCGGTGTGGGCGACGTAGACGATCTGGTCGCCGTCGAGCATCGCCAGGTTCGCCGACTCGCCGACCTCGTCGACGAGCCGGGTGAGGTGCGGGCGGGCCCAGGTGCTGAGCATGCGCGAGGAGCTCTCGCCGAGCCGGATCAGCTTGGGGCCGAGGACGTACTGTCGGTTGGCCTCCTGGCGGAGGTAGCCCAGGTCGACGAGGGTGCGCACCAGCCGGTGGATGGTCGGCAGCGGCAGGCCGGAAGCCGCGGCGAGCTGGGAGAGCCCCATGGTCCCGCCGGCGTCGGCCATCGTCTCCAGCAGTGCGAAGGCGCGCTCGATCGACTGCACGGCCCCGGTGCGTGCCTTCGGCGCCTTCTCGTTCTCGCTCACCTGAGCTCCCCGATCTATGGGTACTGTCTTCCGGATGACGGAAGTCTAGCGTCGTGTAGAGGAAATCTGGCTGGTTGCGTCCCTTGTCTGGCCGGATTAATATCCGCAATGCGGAAAGAAGAATCCATTCAAAGGAAAACTGAAGCCCTGGGAGGGTGGAGCTCGTGAACATTCAGATCACCGGTGGCGAGGTCGAGCGAGGAGCCGAGATCCTCACTCCCGAGGCCCTCGACTTCGTCGCTGAACTGCAGCGACGGTTCGGGGCCCGCCGTGACGAGCTCCTGGCCGCCCGCCGAGTGCGCCGCGAGGAGGTCGCCCGCACCGGCCGGCTCGACTTCCTGCCCGAGACGGCCGACGTACGCGCCGGCGACTGGACCGTGGCTCCGGTCCCCGACGACCTCCAGGACCGCCGCGTCGAGATCACCGGCCCGACGGACCGGAAGATGACGATCAACGCCCTCAACTCCGGGGCGCGGGTCTGGCTGGCCGACATGGAGGACGCCAGCACGCCGCACTGGAGCAACGTGGTCGGCGGTCAGGTGAACCTGTACGACGCCGTGCGGCGGCAGATCTCGGCGATGTCCCCGCAGGGCAAGCTCTACGAGCTCAAGCAGGACCAGCGGCTGGCCACGATCGTGATGCGCCCGCGCGGCTGGCACTTCGACGACCTGCACGTCCTGGTCGACGGCAAGCCGGTCGTCGGCGCCCTGGTCGACTTCGGGCTCTACTTCTTCCACAACGCCCGCGAGCTCGTGGAGCGCGGGAGCGGGCCGTACTTCTATCTCCCCAAGATGGAGAGCCACCTCGAGGCGCGGCTGTGGAACGACGTGTTCGCCTTCGCCCAGGCGGAGCTCGGGATCCCGCACGGCACCGTACGCGCGACCGTCCTCATCGAGACGATTCCGGCCGCGTTCGAGATGGACGAGATCCTCTACGAGCTGCGCGACCACGCCTCGGGGCTCAACGCTGGCCGGTGGGACTACCTGTTCAGCCTGATCAAGTACTTCCGCGACGCCGGGCCCTCCTTCGTGCTGCCCGACCGGGCGACGGTGGGGATGACCTCGCCGTTCATGCGTGCGTACGCCCAGCTGCTGGTGAAGACCTGCCACCGCCGCAACGCCCACGCGATCGGAGGCATGGCCGCCTTCATCCCGAGCCGCCGGGACCAGGAGGTCAACGCCGTCGCCTTCGCCAAGGTCCGTGAGGACAAGGAGCGCGAGGCCGGCGACGGGTTCGACGGCTCGTGGGTTGCCCACCCTGACCTGGTCCCCATCTGTCGCGAGATCTTCGACGGTGTTCTCGGTGACCGGCCGAACCAGGTCGACCGGCAGCGCGACGATGTCGAGGTGCGCGCCGAGGACCTCCTCGACGTAGCCTCCGCAGGCGGCACGATCACCCTTGCCGGGCTGCACGACAACGTCGAGGTCTCGCTGGTCTACCTCGACGCCTGGCTCCGTGGCGCCGGCGCCGTCGCCATCCACAACCTGATGGAGGACGCCGCCACGGTCGAGATCTCCCGCTCGCAGATCTGGCAGTGGGTGCACAACGAGTCGAAGCTCGACGACGGGACCCAAGTGACCGCAGAGCTCGTACGCCGGGTCCTGGACGAGGAGATGGCCAAGCTGTTCGCAGCGGCCGACGGGATCGAGCACCGTCTGGAGCAGGCCCGCACCATCTTCGAGGAGGTCGCGCTCGCCGACGACTACGTCGACTTCCTGACCCTGCCGGCCTACGAGCAGGTGGTGGGGGTATGAGCCATCTTGAGGATCTCGCGAACCGGCTCGACCGGGCGCTCGCCGGCGCCGATGCCGCGCTCGCCGCGAGCTATCCGGGGGATCGTGGCGTACGTCAGCCGGTGCACACCGTGTACGTCCCGGGCGACCGCTACTCCGACAAGACGGTGGCGGAGTGGTCCGCTGAGTCCGGTCAGGTGCTGGCTGAGTTCGGGGGTTCGGTGGCGGAGGTCGCCGAGGCGTTCGACCTGAGCCCCGACCTGGCAGACCAGATCTACGATCGGGTGACGGCCAAGCTGGCCGACGAGCCGATCGAGGACCTGCGGATCGACTTCGAGGACGGCTACGGGGACCGGCCCGACGAGGACGAGGATGCCGCCGTGGTGGCGGCCGCTCGGGCGCTCGCCGCCACCGTCCGTGACGGCTCCGCGACGCCGTTCCACGGCATCCGGATCAAGTCGTTCGAGGCCCCGACGCGACACCGCGGGCTGCGTACGCTCGACCTCTTCCTCGGCGAGCTCGTCCGAGAGGGCGGGCTCGGTGACGGCTTCGTGATCACGCTGCCCAAGGTGACCTCCGTCGAGCAGGTCACCGCGATGGTCACCGCCCTGGACGCGCTCGAGGCGGTTCACGGCATCGGGGCCGAAAGTCTTCGGTTCGAGATCCAGGTCGAGACGCCGCAGGCGATCCTCGGCTCCGACGGCACGGCGCTGATCGCGCGGATGATCGCCGCCGGCGCCGGCCGCGTCACCGGCCTGCACTACGGGACCTACGACTACTCCGCCTCGCTCGGGGTCGCGGCCGCTTTCCAGAGCATGGAGCACCCGGTCGCCGACCACGCCAAGGACGTGATGCAGGTGGCGGCCGCCGGCACCGGCGTCTTCGTCTCGGACGGCTCGACCAACGTGCTTCCGGTCGGGGACCCCGATGCGGTACGCGCGGCGTGGCGGCTCCACTCACGCCTGGTGAGCCGGTCGCTGGCCCGCGGGATCTATCAGGGCTGGGATCTGCATCCGGCCCAGCTGCCCAGCCGCTACATCGCGACCTACGCGTTCTTCCGAGAAGGGCTCGAGGTCGCCTCGGCCCGGCTGCGGGCGTACGTCCACGGCGGCCACTCCAGCTATCTCGACGAGCCCGCCACCGCTGCCGCGCTCGCTGCGTTCGTGCTGCGTGGCGTCGAGTGCGGTGCCGTCGCGGCCGACGAGGTCGAGACGCTCGCCGGGATCGACCAGGCCAAGCTGGCCGAGCTGGCTCGCCGGCGGATCGGCTGACGCCAGCTGTTTCATTGCGTCGGACATGGCGGCAGGCTGGGTAGCCTGCCGCCATGCGCGTCGAAGCCGAGTTCACCACCGAACCGTTCCGTGGCGAGGGCGAGCCTCCCGAGCATGCGACGGCGGCGCTCGCGGCCGCCCGCGAGGCCGGTCTGGAGTGTGACTTCGGGCCGTTGGGCACGTCGGTGCGCGGCGAGCGGGACGCGGTGTTGGCCACGCTGGCCGAGGTGGTGGCCGCGGGCCTGGACCACGGCGCCGACCAGATCACCTTCCAGGTCCGGGTCGAGGGACACAGCGCGCCGCGGCGTACGGCCAGCGGGTTGGACGCGCTCCTCGCCGAGGTCGCGGAGAGTCTCGGTGGCGACCTGGCGGCCTTGGACCGGCAGGGGAAGCAGCGCGCCGTGCGACTGCTGGAGGAGCGCGGCGCCTTCGACTACCGCAAGAGCGCGGAGATCGTGGCGGCGGCGCTCGGCGTCACCCGCTTCACGGTCTACAACTACCTGAACCGCGAACGGGAGTAGTCTTCCCAGACTTTTCAACAAACTGTTGACTGTGACGAGAGACACATGCAATCGTTGTTGCTGTACGGAAATTAGTTTCCGCATAGCGAGAGAGAACGGTTCATGGATCTCCAGAACTTCAACACCTCACCGGCGGACGTCGTACGGCCCGTGCTGCAGGCCTGCTGCGACGCTCCGAGCTGGGTCGCCGCGGTCCTGGCCGGGCGCCCCTACGCCGACGAGGCCGACGTCGTCCGGGCCGCCGACGAGGCGGCCCGACGGTTCACCGCGGCCGACGTCGACCAGGCGCTGGCCGCCCACCCCAGGATCGGGGAGCGCGCCGAGGGCGAGCACGCCGAAGCCGCCTGGTCACGGCGCGAGCAGGCCGCGGTCGCCACCGACCAGGCCACGGCTCAGGCCCTCGCCGAGGGCAACCGGGCCTACGAGGAGCGCTTCGGCCGGGTCTTCCTGATCTGCGCCTCGGGACTCTCGGCCGACCAGGTCCTGGCCTCCCTCCGCGACCGGCTCGGTCACGAGCACGACGAGGAGGCGGCCGCGGTCGCCGACGAGCTGCGCCGGATCGCGCTGCTCCGCCTCGAGCGGGTCCTCACCGCCGAGGTCTCCGCATGACCAGCGCCATCACCACCCACGTACTCGACACCGCGCTCGGCCGCCCGGCCGCCGGTGTCCCGGTCCGGCTCAGCCGGATCGACGATTCAGACCATGTCCTCGCCGACGCCGTCACCGACGACGACGGCCGGGCGACCGACCTGGGACCCGATCAGGTCCCGGCCGGCACCTATCAGCTCCGGTTCGGCACCGCCGCCTACTACGCGGCGACCGGTCAGGAGTGCTTCTACCCGCAGGTCTCCGTCACCTTTGCGGTCACCGACCGGCGGCACCACCACGTGCCACTTCTGCTGAGCCCGTTCGCCTACTCCACCTACCGAGGGAGCTGACATGCCCATTCGTCACGGTGCCATTCGTCTTGGCCCAAACCAGTACGGCAAGGCCGAGAACCGCGTCGTACGCATCTACCGCGACACTCCTCGCCACCAGATCCGCGACCTCAACGTCTCCACATCGCTGCGCGGCCGCTTCGACGACGCCCACACCAGCGGCGACCAGCAGGACGTACTGCCGACCGACACCCAGAAGAACACCGTCTTCGCGTACGCGAAGGAGATCGGCGTCGCCTCGATCGAGGAGTTCGCGCTGGCTCTGGCCGACCGCTACCTCGAGGCCTGTCCGGCCGCCGAGGGGGCGCGGGTCGAGATCGATGAGTACGCCTGGGACCGGATCCAGATCGACGGAGCGGGGCACGACCACTCCTTCGTCCGCTCGGGTGGCGGCGTACGGACCACCGTGGTGAACGTGGACGGCCGTGGTGAGGACCGGGTCGCCCATGTGGTGTCCGGCATCAAGGACCTGGTCGTGCTCAAGTCGACCGGCTCGGAGTTCCACGGCTTCCTCAAGGACGAATACACGACCCTGCAGGAGACCACCGACCGGATCCTGGCGACCTCGCTCGTCGCCCGGTGGCGCTATGACGGCACTGATGTCGACTGGGACAAGGCGTACGACTCCATCCGGGCCCTGCTGCTGCAGCGGTTCGCGGAGATCCACAGTCTCGCGCTGCAGCAGACCCTGCACGGGATGGGCACCTCGGTGCTCGAGCAGCACGGCGACGTCGCCGAGATCAAGTTCTCCGCGCCCAACAAGCACCACTTCCTCTCCGACCTCTCGCCCTTCGGCCTGGACAACCCCGGCGAGGTCTTCTTCGCCGCGGACCGGCCCTACGGCCTGATCGAAGCCTCGGTCGTACGCGACGAGGCCCCCGATGCCGGCAACGCCTGGCACGCCATCCCCGGATTCTGCTGAGGCCGGCCATGTTAGGTCGCAGGAGGCAGGCCACCGCGCCGATCACGACCCGACCTGAGGACGAGCGGCATCCGCCGGGCCAGCTCCTCGCCTACGGCACGCAGCACATCCTGACGATGTACGGCGGCGTGATCGCGCCGCCGCTCATCGTCGGGGGTGCCGCGGGCCTGTCGGGCACGGACCTGGCGCTGCTGGTGACCGCGGGCCTTTTCGTGTCGGGCTTCGCCACGCTGCTGCAGACGCTCGGCCTCGGGCCCTTCGGCAGCCGGCTGCCGATCGTGCAGGGCATCTCGTTCGCCAGCGTCTCGACGATGGTCACCATCGCCAGCGAGGACGGGCTGCGCCCGGTCTTCGGCGCGATCATCGTCGCCGGCCTGATCGGACTGGTGCTCTCCTCGTTCTTCGCCCAGCTGGTCAGGCTCTTCCCGGCGGTCGTCACCGGCACGATCATCACGGTCATCGGCCTCTCGCTGATGCCGGTGGCGTTCCGGTGGGCGATGGGCAACGACGCGGCGGCGCCGGACTACGGGTCGATGACCAACATCGCGTACGCCGGCCTGACCCTGCTCATCATCCTGGTGATCAGCCGGGTGTTCCAGGGTGCGATCTCACGTCTTTCGATCCTCATCGGAATCGTCGTCGGGACGGTGATCGCGACGGTTGCCGGCCGGGCCGACTTCTCCTCGGTGGGCGAATCCGATCTGGTCGCGCTCCCGCCGGTCCTGCACTTCGGTGGCCCGACCTTCGAGGTCGGGGCGATCGTCTCCATGACGATCGTGGTGCTGGTGATCATGACCGAGACGACCGCCGACATCCTGGCGATCGGCGAGATCGTGGAGACCGACGTGGACACCAAGCGCGTCGCCCGCGGCCTCCGTGCCGACATGGCCGCCACGACGGTCGCCCCGCTGTTCGGCACGTTCCCGTGCAGCGCGTTCGCGCAGAACGTCGGGCTGGTGGCTCTCACCGGAGTCCGGAGCCGGTACGTCGTCGCCACCGGCGGCCTCGTGCTGTTGCTCCTCGGGCTGCTGCCGGTGGTGGGAGCGGTCGTGGCCGCGATCCCGTATCCCGTGCTCGGTGGTGCCGGGATCGTTCTGTTCGGCTCGGTCGCCGCGAGCGGGATCCGCACCCTGTCGCGCGTCGACTACGAGGACAACCTCAACATGGTGATCGTCTCCGTGGCGATCGCCGTCGGGATCCTGCCGATCGCGGCACCGACCTTCTGGGACGCCTTCCCGGAGTGGCTCGGGGTCATCATGCACTCCGGCATCAGCGCCACCGCCCTGGTCGCCGTCGTGCTCAACCTGCTGTTCAACGAGATCACCGTCGGCAACCGCTCCGGTGCCTCGGTCTTCGCCGCCTCCCAGGACTCTCGTGAGGGCTTCGGCGACCGGCTCGACGACGACATCGAGCGATCGTGATCGGCTGAGGATTGCCGTACGTCGCAGCGCCCGCCCTGGTAGACGGGGCGGGCGCTACCGCTATCCCGATTTTCGTCATACGATTTCCTTATGGGCACTGACGAGCAGATCCAGAAGTGGGCGGATGAGGCCGAGGCGGGTTACGACGTCGAGGAACTGAAGCGTCGCGGGCGCGGTCGCCCGGGGCGGGGCGCCGAGCCGATGCAGGTCGTCGCCGTCCGTCTCACCGCCGAGGAGCTCGAAGCCTTGGATGCGCTGGCCGAACGAGAGCACTTGTCCCGATCCGAGGCGATCAGGCGTGCCCTGGCCGGTTACGCCGCGTGAAAGTCCATCCCAGCGCGCTCAAGCATGGGGTGGCGCATGAGGACGCGGTACAGGCGGCTGACTGGTCGCAGTGGATCGAGCCTCTCGAGGAAGACGACTGGCCACACCGTGAACTGCGCCTCGGCTTCGACACCCGGGCGCGCCTGCTCGAGACAGTTGTGCTGATCTTCGAAAGTGGCGACGAGATGGTCATCCACGCGATGCCGGCCCGAAAGCAGTACTGGGACTTGCTGCCCTGAGCAGGTTGCCTGCTTGTCTGCTGAGGAATGCCGTACGTCGCAGCGCCCGCCCCGTCGGGGCGGGCGTTACCGCTCTCCGGAGGTCGAGTCGGCCCGTCGTCACCTGAAAACCCGCCGAGTCGGCTCGTCATAACGAGCCGACTCGGCGTGATTTTCGTCGGGATGCGCCGACTCGGCCTCGGGGGAGGGTCAGCCCACGAGGTGAGGGTCGGGGGCGTTGACGAGCTCGCCCTCGATCCAGACGCTGCGGACGTCGGCGGGGGTGCCGAGGGCGAACATCTTGGCCAGGGCGTCGCCGGGGTCGGCGGCGTGGGTGAGGCCGACGTCGAGGGGTGTGCTCGCGGCCGGCTTGATCCACTGGGCGTCGAAGCGGCGGCCGACGCAGAAGTCGCCGACCGCGGCCCCCAGGCCGAGGGCCTCCGCGCCGGCGCGGGTGGCCAGATGGAGGAGGTGGGTGGGGGTCAATGGGTGTCCGGCCTCGCCGAGGAGCTGCTGGGCGACGTACGCACTCAGGCCCTCCTTGAGCAGGGAGAACCCGGTGCCGGCGCCGACGTCGGAGCCCATCGCGACCCGCACCCCGTGGGCACGGTGGCGGGCGAGCGGGAAGAGGCCGCTGCCGAGGGCGGCGTTGCTGGAGGGACAGTGCGCGACGGCGGCACCGCGGGCGGCCAACAGAGCGAGCTCGGGGTCGGTCGGGTGCACGTTGTGGGCCAGGACGGTGCCGGGGCCGACCAGGCCGTGCCGGTCGTAGGAGGTCACGTAGTCGCAGCCGAAGAGCGCCTCGACGGTCTCGATCTCGCGGGTGTTCTCGTTGACGTGAGAGGTCAGCATCGCCCCAGGCACGGCACGGAGTACGTCGGCGCAGGCCGCCAGCAGCGGGTCAGAGCACGACAGCGAGAACCGCGGCGTCACGGCGTAGCGTGCCCGGCCGACGCCGTGCCAGCGGGCCGCGAGGGCAAGAGACTCCTCGCGGGCCCGGTCCGGGTCGGTGAACAGGTCCTCGCGGATGAGCCGGTCGCTGACCACGAGGCCGCTGGTGATCCGCAGCCCGACGCGGGCGGCCTCGGCGAAGACCGTGTCGACCGCGGGCGCGAAGTGGCTGCCGAAGACCAGTGCCGTGGTGGTGCCCGCACCGACCAGGCCGCGGACGAAGTCGCTGGCCACGCCCTCGGCGTAGGCCGGGTCGGCCAGGCGCGCCTCCTCGGGGAGGGCGCACTGGTCGAGCCAGTCGAGCAGCGGCAGGCCGAGGCCGCCGATGACGCGTACCTGCGGGAAGTGCACGTGGGTGTCGACGAATCCGGGCAGCACGAAGCCGCCGGAGAGGTCGACGACGTCCTCCTGGGGGTGCTGACGGTGCAGGTCGGCGTAGCTACCGCGGGCGCGGATCACACCGTCGCGTACGAGCATGGCACCGTCCTGCTCGGCGCGGAGCCGACCGCCGGTGAAGGGGTCGTCGGGCGTGTCGAGGAAGGTTCCTCGGAAGAGCGTCATCGTGGGGTTCACCTTGATTGTTGTTCGGTTGATGCGGGCTCGCCCGCGAAGATCTGGAGCAGCCGGGCCGCGACGCTGACCGCGATCGTGGCCGGTTCCTTGCCGCCGAGATCGGGAAGTCCGATGGGTGTGGTGATGCGGGCGATCGCATCGGGGGCGTGGCCCTCGTCGGCGAGCTTGGCCCGGAACCGGCTCCACTTGGCGCTCGAGCCGATCAGCCCGATCGACGCCAGATGCCCGGCGCGCAGCGCAGCGTCGCACAGCGCGGCGTCCTCGGCGTGATCATGGGTCATGACCAGGACGTGGGTGCCCTCGGGCAGCTCGCCGATGACGAGCTCGGGCAGCACCGGCACCTGGTGGACGTGGATGCCGGCGACGGCATCGTCGAGCCCCCGCAGCTGCTCCGGCTCGAGCTGGGAGGTGCGGGAGTCGACCAGGTGCAGCTCGAGATCGTGGCGGGCGAGGATGCGCGCCAGCTCGAGCCCGACGTGGCCCATCCCGAAGATGGCCACGGACGGTACGACGGGCAGCGGCTCGAGCAGCAGCTCGACCTCGCCACCACAGCACTGGACACCGTGCTGGTAGGGCGCCTTGTCAGAGAGCGACACCTTCAGGGTCTCCGGCACCGCACGGTCCTCGATGAGCATCGCGCGGGCGCGCTCGATCGCGACCGCCTCGAGGTTGCCACCACCGACGGTGGCCCAGGTGCGGTCGGCAGAGACGACCATCTTCGCCCCGGCCTCGCGCGGCGAATGACCACGTACGGACGTCAGGGTCACCAGTACGCCGGGGATCCGCTGCTCGCGCAGGCGCTGGACGGCCTTCAGCCACTCCATGTCATCCCTTCCCTCCGGCCAGGACCGGCTCGGCGTCGGCGGGCGTGGTCTCGGGGGCCTGGGGCGTACGTGCCTTGTCGAGCGCCCAGAAGACCGCCTCCGGCGTCGCCGGGGAGGCCAGGTCGACGCTGGTGCCGGCCGGGCCGAAGGCGGCGGCCGCCTCGCGCAGCGCCTCGCGTACGGAGAAGGCGAGCATCAGCGGAGGCTCACCGACCGCCTTGGAGCCGTAGACGGCGCCCTCCTCATGGGCCTTCTCGAGCAGCTTCACCCGGAAGTCCTCGGGCATCTCGGAGAAGCTCGGCAGCTTGTACGTGCTCGCCGCCTGCGTCGCCAGCCGGCCCCGGTTGGGTCCGTCGGAGGTGTCCCAGCGCAGGTCCTCGAGGGTCAGCCAGCCGGCGCCCTGCACGAAGCCGCCCTCGATCTGGCCGATGTCGATCAGCGGGCTCAGGCTGTCACCGACGTCGTGGACGATGTCGACGCGCCGCAGCGTGTAGGCGCCGGTGAAGCCGTCGACCTCGACCTCGGAGGCCGCGACCCCGTTGGCGAAGTACTTGAACGGCTCACCCTGCATCACGTTGGGGTCCCAGTGCAGGCCCTCGGTGCGGTAGAAGCCGGCCGCCCACAGCTGCACCCGCTGGTGGTACGCGACGTTGACCAGCTCGCTCCAGCCGATCTCCCCTGAAGCGGGGGAGAGGCCGTGGACGACGCCGTCGTCGAAACGTACGTCGCTGGGGCTGATCCCGAGACGACCGCCGGCGACCTGGGCGAGCCGCTCACGGATCTGCTCGCAGGCGTTCTTGATCGCGGCCCCGTTGAGGTCGGCGCCGGAGCTGGCCGCGGTCGCCGAGGTGTTCGGGACCTTGTCTGTGCGCGTCGGTGCCAACCGGACCCGGGAAAGCGGCAGGCCGAGCGCGGTGGCCGCCACCTGGAGCATCTTGGTGTGCAGGCCCTGGCCCATCTCGGTGCCGCCGTGGTTGATCAGCACCGAGCCGTCCTTGTAGACGTGCACGAGAGCGCCGGCCTGGTTGAAGGCGGTGAGGTTGAACGAGATGCCGAACTTCACCGGCGTCATCGCCAGGCCCCGCTTGGTGTGCGGATGGACGCGGTTGAACTCCGCGATCTCCGCGCGCCTCCGCGCGATCTCGCCGGACGAGGCGACCTGGTCCCAGCAGGCCGCCAGCCGGTCGGCCTGGCGTACGGGCTGGCCGTACGGCGTGGTCTGGTCCTGCTGGTAGAAGTTGCGGCGGCGCAGTTCGAGCGGGTCGATGCCGAGCAGCGGTGCGCACCGGCCGAGCAGGTCCTCCATGACGAGCATGCCCTGCGGTCCACCGAAGCCGCGGAAGGCGGTCTGCGAGGTCTTGTTGGTGCGCGCGACCCGGCCGTCGACACGGATGTCGGGCACCCAGTAGGCGTTGTCGATGTGGCACAGCGCGCGGGCCAGCACCGGTTCGGAGAGGTCGAGGCTCCAGCCGCCGTCGGCGGTGAGGGTGGCCTCGAGGCCGAGGATGTGGCCCTCGTCGTCGAAGCCGACGCGCCAGGTGCTGTGGAAGCCGTGTCGCTTGCCGGACATGGTGATGTCCTGGGTGCGGTTGAGGCGCAGCCGCACCGGACGCCCGGTCAGGGTGGCGCCGAGCGCGGCGATGGCCGCGTAGCCGTGCGGCTGCATCTCCTTGCCGCCGAACGCGCCGCCCATCCGCAGGCACTGGACGGTGACCTCGTGGCTCGGGACGCCGAGCACGTGGGCGACGATCTCCTGGGTCTCGGAGGGGTGCTGGGTGCTGCTGTGCACCAGCACCTGCCCACCCTCGTCGACCAGGGCCAGCGAGGCGTGGGTCTCGAGGTAGAAGTGCTCCTGGCCGGCGAACTCGAACTCGCCCTCGAAGACGTGGGCGGCGTTCTCCAGGGCCGCCGTGACGTCGCCGCGCTCGAGGTTGCGCGGGGTGCCCTGGAAGCTCTCCGCCGCGATCGCCTCGGTCACGGTGACCAGGGAGGGCAGCGGCTCGTAGTCGACCTCGACCGCGGCCGCGCCCAGCCGGGCGGCCTCCTGGGTCTCGCCGAGCACCCAGCACACCGCGTGGCCGTGGAACATCACCTCGGTCGGGAAGAGCGGCTCGTCGTGCTTGACGCCCGCGTCGTTGATGCCGGGTACGTCGTTGGCGGTCAGCACCCGGACGACCCCCGGGACCGCGTACGCCGGTTCGGTGCGAAGCGCGGTGACCAGGGCGTGCGTGTGGGGGGCCTGGACCGGCCAGGCGTGCAGCGTGCCGGCGATCCGCCCGACCAGGTCGTCGGTGTAGAGCGCCTCGCCGGTGACGTGCAGCGCGGCGCTCTCGTGGGGCAGCGGGATCCCGACGATCGGGTTCTCGGGGCGTTCGGACAGGGCGCTCATGCCGGCACCTCCTGACGGTCGGTGTGGGTCTCGGGGTGGGTGTGGAACAGGCGCAGCAGGGACTGGCCCAGCATCGCCGAGCGGTAGGACGCGCTGGCGCGGTGGTCGTCCATCGGTGTGCCCTCGCCTGCCAGGACGGCCGCGGCGCGGCGTACGGTCTCCTCGGTCCAGGGCCGGCCGACCAGGGCGTCCTCGGTGGCGACGGCACGCAGCGGGGTGGCCGCGACGCCGCCCAACCCGATCCGGGCGCGGGCCACGGTGCCGTCGGCGATCTCGAGCGCGTAGCCCACGGCCACGCTGGAGATGTCGTCGAAGCGGCGCTTGGCGATCTTGTGGAAGCCGACGAGCGGGGCCAGCGGCAGCGGGAGCCGTACGCTGCGGATCAGCTCGTCGGCGGCCCGGACCGTCTCGCGGTAGCCGGTGAAGTAGTCGGCCAGCGGGACGACCCGCTCGCCGCGCGGCGAGGCCAGGACGACGTCGGCGTCGAGCGCGAGCAGCGCCGGCGGGGCGTCGCCGATGGGAGAGGCGGTGCCGATGTTGCCGCCGATCGTCGCGCCGTTGCGGATCAGGCGCGAGGCGAACTGCGGGAACAGCTCGGCCAGGAGCGGGACCTGCCCGTCGAGGCGACGCTCGATCTCGGTCAGGGTGAGCGCGGCGCCGATCTCGATCGTGTCGTCGCCGACCGTGAGCGAGCGGAGCTCGGGCAGCCGGTCCACCGCCACGACCAGCGGCGCCCGGCGGCCGCGGATGTTGACCTCCACGCCCCAGTCGGTCGAACCGGCGACGACCTGCGCCTCCGGCCGCTCGGTGAGCAGGGTGAGGGTCTCGGCAAGGGTCGCGGGACGTACGAACTCGGCGCCGTCGACGGCGATCTTGGTCGGGCGCGGGGCGGGCGGCGGTGCCTGGCGGCGGGCCGCGAGGGCGTCGTCCTCGTCAGGTGCGCCCAGGGCGTACGCCGCGTCGCGGATCGGGCGATAGCCGGTGCAGCGGCACAGGTTGCCGCTCAGGGCGTGCAGGTCGACCCCGTTCGGGCCGTGCTCGTGATCGCAGGGCTCGGCCTCGGCGTCGGCGGCACGTCCGGGGCGGTAGAACTCCGCGGCCAGGCTGCAGACGAACCCGGGGGTGCAGTAGCCGCACTGCGACCCACCGCGTACGGCGATCTCCTGCTGGACCGGGTGGAGGTCGCTGCTGGTGCCGAGGCCCTCGCTGGTGACCAGTTCCTGGCCGTCGAGCGCAGCGACCGGGACCAGGCAGGCGTTGACGGCGGTCCACTCGGTCGCGGTGTCGGTGCCGGGGCGGGCGACCAGCACCGAGCAGGCGCCGCACTCGCCCTCGGCGCAGCCCTCCTTGGCGCCGGTGAGGCCGCGGCCGCGCAGCCAGTCGAGGGCGGTGGTGTGGGTGGCGACCCCGGTCAGGGGCACCTGGTCCCCGTTGACGGTGACACAGGGGACACCGGGGGCGCTGGGGGTGGTCATGACTGGCTCCGGATCGGGTTGCGGGTGCGGGCGCTGTGGATCGGGTTGGCATCGCGCAGGAAGTCGTCGAAGCGATGGCCGGCGATCTTGGCGATCTCGATCAGCGCGGCGGCGTGCTCCTGCCGTTCGCAGTTGCCGAGCCGCGACCGGCCCTCGGCGAGGATCCGGTCGAGCGAGTCGGAGTCGCGTACGGAGATGACCAGCGGGAAGCCGAACCGCTCGTGGTAGGCGTCGGTGAGCGAGGCCAGCGTCTCCTGGTCCGGCTCGGCCAGGTGGGTCAGGCCGCGCGAGGACTGGTCGCGCAGCGACTCCTCGCCGACCATCCCGTCCGAGACCAGCCGCGAACCCAGCTCGGGGTAGGCCTCGATCAGCTCGCGCTGCTCCTCGGCGGAGCCGCTGAAGAGGGCGTCCTGGAAGGCGCGACGCAGGGCGTGCGTGTCGGCGAACGGACGCTGCTCCCACGCCCGCTCCACCATCCACCGCGGGCCCTGGAAGAGCCCGTCGAACGTCTCCACGAACTCCGTACGTCCCATCTGGTTGACCTGGTCGAGCCGGACGCCCTCGCCGGGCTGGCCGGCGACGGCGGGGCCGTAGTCCGGGCCGACGTGGTGGAACAGGATGTTGAGCAGGATGGCGGTGAGGCTGCCGAGGGTGATGCCGCTGCCGAAGATGATCTCGGCCCAGTCGGGGACGGCCTGGGCGACCTCGGGCTGTGCGGTGACGTACATCGCCAGGCCGACGCTGGTCGCCACGATCACCACGTTGCGATGGTCGTGGAAGTCGACCTTGCTGAGCGTCTGGAAGCCGACCACCGCGACCGTCGCGAACATGGCCAGGGCGGCGCCGCCGAGGACCGGGTGCGGGATGCCGGCGACGATCGCGCCGACCTTCGGGAGGAGTCCGATGAACACCATGATCAGGCCGGCCGTGGCGACGACCCAGCGGCTCTTGACCCGGGTCAGCCGGACGAGGCCGACGTTCTCGGCGAAGCAGGTGTAGGGGAAGGAGTTGAAGACGCCGCCGATGGTGGTGGCCAGGCCGTCGGCGCGCAGGGCGCGGGCGATGTCTCTGCGGCCGATCCGCTTCTCGACGATCTCGCCGGTGGCGAAGACGTCACCCGTGGTCTCGACGGCGGTGATCAGCATGACGACGATCATCGACACGATCGCGGCGGCGGAGAACTGTGGCCAGCCGAAGTGGAACGGGGTGGTCACCCCGACCCAGTCGGAGGAGGCCACGGCGTCGAAGTGGGCGTCCCCGAGGGCCCAGGCGACCAGGGTGCCGACGACCAGGCCGACGAGCACGGCGACGGTGGCCATGAAGCCCTTGAACACCCGCTGGATGATCACGATCAGTGCCAGCGTGCCCAGGGCGTACGCGAGATTGCGGCCGCTGGTGGGGTCCGAGGTCGGGCCGGCGCCACCGGTCGCGTCCGCAGCCGCGACGGGGAGCAGCGCGATGCCGATGATGGTGATCACCGAGCCGGTCACGACCGGCGGGAAGAACCGGATCAGCCGGCTGAAGTAGGGGGCGATGAAGAAGGTCGCCAGACCGGCGACGATCACCGCGCCGTAGATGACGAGCAGCCCGTCGGTGCCGCCGCCCGCCGCGAGCCCGATCGCGATCATCGGCGAGACGGCGGTGAAGGTGACGCCCTGCAGCAGCGGCAGGCGTACGCCGACCTTCCAGAAGCCGACCGACTGGATGATCGAGGCGATGCCGCAGGTGAACAGGTCGGCGTTGATCAGGTGGATCAACTCCTGCTGGTTCAACCCGATCGAGTTGGCGAGCAGGATCGGGACGATCACCGCCCCGGCGTAGAACGCGAGCACGTGCTGGAGGCCGTAGACGGCGAGCTTGGGCGCCGGGAGCACCTCGTCGACGGGGTGAACGGGGCGGCCACCGTCCTTCTTCTGGGGCCGGATCGACCTCAGCACTGCTCTTGCGTTCATCCTCACACCTTTCTCGGGGGAGCCCTGGCGGGCAGGTGAGCTGTGACTTACCCCACAGCCTGGTCCGTCGAGGCCCCGAGCGGCACCCGCCGATCATCCGAAGATGAGGTCACCGCGGATACGGCCTTTGTGTGATGCTCCAGAATGACGTACGGCCGGTTTCCGTGTGGTTTCCGTGGCGTGAAACACGGCTCCGGGATCGGCGTGTAACACGCTGTTCGTAGGACTTTCCGGTCGTTCCAATAGGGCGAGTAGTCCTACGAACGACGTGTTACACGGCGCCGGCCCAGCGCGTTGCAGGCTGGTTCACAGCGATCTGAGGGCGAGGAAGACGTCGACCCGGTCCTCCATCGTGGTCAGGTCACGCCCGGTCAGCTCCTCGACCCGGGAGATCCGGTAGCGCACGCTGTTGACGTGGAGGTGGAGCGATTCCGCCGTACGCGTCCATGACCCGGCGTACGTCAGGAACCGGTCGAGCGTCGGCACCAGGTCGCTGCCGGTGCGCTGGTCGTGCTCGAGGACGGGGCCGAGGACGCGCTGCGCGTAGGTGCGGCGGATGTCGTCGGGGACCGTGGCGAGCAGGAGTACGTGAGAGGTGACCTCCTCCGAGCTGGACAACGCCACCGCGCCGCCGCCGGAGCGGGCGACCCGGTGCGCGAACCGGGCCTCCTCGAGCGCGCCGGCCAGCGCGTCGACGCCGCTCTCGCCGCTCAGCCCGACCGACAGCGAGCCGCGGACCAGAGCCGGCGCCAGCCGGGTGAGCGAGCGGCGCAGCTGGTCGGTGAGGTCCGGGCGGGCCGGGAGGAAGGCGACGGCACAACCGTCCCGCGCGCTCGCGACCACGGACGGCCCCAGGCCGAGGGCCACATCCTCGAGCACCGCGGCCACCGCGTCCGGCGGACCACCCGGTCCGAGCTCGGCCACGGCGAGCACCAGCGGCCGCTCCGGATCGAGCCCGGACTGGCGTAGCCCGGTCGCGATCTCGGTAGGTGAGGCACCGGCCTCCAGGTGGGCGAGGGTCGCCGCCGCGAGTGGTCGCAGGACGCGAAATCCCTCGTCGCGCCGGGAGCGGTCCAGTGCGGTGATGGCGCCGAACTCGTGGACCATGTCGAGGTCCTCCCGCGGCCAGGTGGTGTGGTCGCCCTCGACCGCCACGGTCCATCCGGTGAGGCGGTCGGCCAGGCCCGATCCGATCGGGAACAGCGAGTAGCTGCGGTCGCCCACCTCGGCCACGGCGGGCAGCAGGTCGGCGGTCAGGAAGCGGCGGGTCAGCGCGTCGACCGTCTCCGGATCGAGCTCCCCGGGTCCCGGTACGACATGGCGTCCGCTCGCGGTGAGCACCCGGCACGCGTGGCCGATCTCGGAGGTCACCCGTGCGGCCAGCTCGTCGAGGCTGCGGCCCGATGCGATGGCGGAGAGGAGCTGGCGCTGACGGGCCAGACTGGCCGACATCCGGGCGCTCGCACCGGCGGCGCCGGCGGCCGCGACGTACTCGGTCACGTCGGCGAACGCCACATCGCCGGGCACCTCCACCAGGGCGACCTGATGGCGGTGGCAGGCGTCGACGAGGTCGTCGGGAACCGCGCCGAGGAGGGCCGCCCCGGCCAGCAGACACGTCGCGCCGCCCTCCGCGATCGAGGACACGAACGTCTCGCTGTCCTCCGGCCCGCGGCGCCAGACCAGACCGGTGAGCACGAGCTCGCCGCCGTTCAGGTAGCGACCCGGCTCGAGCAGGTCGATCGTGATCGTGCGCCCCACCGGACGCTCGAGCGAGCCCTCGGGCGCGTGCAGGAGTCGCAGGCCCAGGCTGGGCGTCTCCAACAGCTCTGCAAGTAGCACGGTGCCTCCACCGGTCGGCCGGTCCAATTCGGCCGCGTCTTGGAGGAACGTACAACGCCCGCGCATACACGCGGGAGGCCCGTTGTCGTTTCTTCACCACTTTGCGGCCGAGTCCTGCTCGGGGTTGACGTGACTCCGCTCACATCCTTATATTTCGAATGTCAGAAATCAAATTCCGCAATACGGAAGGAACGGTGTGATGAACCACCAGCTCCGGTACGAGGTGAACTGCTCGATCCTGTTCACCGAGCTCCCGCTGCTCGAGCGCCCCGCGGCGGTGAAGGCCGCCGGCTTCGACGCGGTGGAGTTCTGGTGGCCGTTCGCCGAGGCGGTGCCGTCCGACAAGGACGTAGACGCCTTCGTCGCCGCCGTGCAGGACGCCGGGGTGCACCTGGTCGGCCTCAACTTCTTCGCCGGCGACATGCCCGCCGGTGACCGCGGCCTGGTCTCTTGGCCGGCTCGTTCGGCGGAGTTCCGCGACAACATCGACGTCACGATCGGCATCGGTGAGCGGCTCGGCTGCGCCGCGTTCAACGCTCTCTACGGCAACCGCGTCGTCGGCGTCGCCCCCGAGGCGCAGGACGAGCTCGGCGCCGAGAACCTCGCGCTGGCCGCCCGCGCGGCCGCCCGGATCGGCGGCACCGTGCTGGTCGAGCCGGTCAGCGGTGCCGATCGCTATCCGCTGCTCACCGCCGCCGACGCGATCGCGGCGATCGACCGAGCCGGGGAGGCCAACATCGGCCTGCTCGCCGACCTCTACCACCTCGCCGTGAACGGCGACGACGTCGACGCGGTGATCGCTGCGTACGCCGCTCGCATCGCCCACGTACAGATCGCCGACGCCCCGGGCCGCAACGAACCCGGCACCGGCGAGCTCCCGCTCGAGCGGCAGCTCGCCGCGCTCGAGGCGGCCGGGTACGCCGGCTGGGTCGGGCTGGAGTACAAGCCCGCCACGACCTCGGCCGAGAGCTTCGACTGGCTGCCGCGAGATCGCCGCGCCACCGCCACCGCCACCGCCACCCACTGACGACCCCGTAGGAGGGAACATCATGAGCAACATCGCCTTCATCGGCCTCGGCATCATGGGCAGCCCGATGGCCGCCCACCTCGTCGACGCCGGTCACACCGTCGCCGGCTTCGACCACAGCCCCGAGCGCACCCAGGCCCTGGCCACCGCGGGCGGTCGTGCGGCGACCTCGACCGCGGAGGCCTGCCGCGACGCCGACGTCGTCTGCGTCATGGTCCCGGACTCGCCCCACGTCGAGGAGGTGCTCACCGCCGAGGGTGGCGTCTTCGAGACCGCCCCGGCCGGCGCGCTGATCATCGACTTCTCCAGCATCCGGCCCGACGTGAGCGCCGCGCTCGCCGAGCAGGCCACGACGCGTGGCTTCCGCATCCTCGACGCCCCGGTCTCCGGTGGCGAGGCGGGCGCGAAGAACGCGGCCCTCTCGATCATGGTCGGCGGTGAAGCCGACGACTTCGCCACCGCGAGGCCGCTCTTCGATGTCGTCGGCAAGACCATCGTCCACGTCGGCCCGAGCGGCGCCGGCCAGACCGTCAAGGCCGCCAACCAGCTCATCGTCGCCGCCAACATCCAGGCGCTCTCGGAGGCGGTCGTCTTCCTCGAGGCGTACGGCGTGGACACGAAGGCCGCCCTCGAGGTGCTCGGTGGCGGGCTCGCCGGGTCGAGCGTGCTCAACCAGAAGAAGGAGAACATGCTCACCCGCTCCTTCCAGCCCGGCTTCCGGATCGACCTGCACCACAAGGACATGGGGATCGTCACCGCCGCTGCCCGCGAGGCCGGCGTCGTGGTCCCGCTCGGCTCGCTGGTCGCCCAGCTGATGGCGAGCGCGCGGGCCAACGGCGACGGCGGCCTGGACCATTCCGCCCTGCTGCGGGGCGTCGAGCGCCTGAGCGGCTCGGGCAGCAAGGGGGAGAACTGACATGGCACGCATGCGCGCGGTCGACGCCGCCGTCCTGATCCTGGAGAAGGAGGGCGCGACCCAGCTGTTCGGCCTCCCGGGTGCCGCGATCAACCCGTTCTACAGCGCGATGCGCAAGCACGGCGGGCTCCAGCACGTGCTCGCCCGCCACGTCGAGGCGGCCTCGCACATGGCCGAGGGCTACACCCGAGCGAAGGCCGGCAACATCGGCGTCTGCATCGGCACCTCCGGTCCCGCCGGCACCGACATGATCACCGGGCTCTACTCGGCCTCCGCAGACTCGATCCCGATCCTGTGCATCACGGGCCAGGCATCGGTCGCGAAGCTCCACAAGGAGGACTTCCAGGCGGTCGACATCGCCTCCGTCGCCGGACCGCTCACCAAGATGGCGGTCACCGTGATGGAGCCCGCCCAGGTCCCGGGCACCTTCCAGAAGGCCTTCCGGCTCATGCGCGAGGGACGTCCCGGCCCGGTCCTGATCGACCTGCCGCTCGACGTCCAGCAGGCCGAGATCGACTTCGACATCGAGACGTACGAGCCCTTGCCGATCGCCAGGCCGGCGGCCAGCCGTGCCCAGGCCGAGAAGGCGCTGGCGATGATGCTCGAGGCGGAGCGCCCGCTGATCGTCGCGGGCGGTGGCGTGATCAACGCCGACGCCGCCGACCTGCTCGTCGAGCTCGCCGAGGTCACCGGGGTTCCCGTCGTCCCGACGCTGATGGGTTGGGGCACGATCCCGGACGACCACACGCTCAACGCGGGCATGGTGGGGCTGCAGACCTCCCACCGCTACGGCAACGCGACGATGCTGGCCAGCGACTTCGTGCTCGGCATCGGCAACCGGTGGGCCAACCGCCACACCGGCTCGGTCGAGACCTACACCCGCGGACGTACGTTCGTGCACATCGACATCGAGCCGACCCAGATCGGCCGGGTCTTCGCGGCGGACTACTCGATCGTCTCCGACGCCCGTGCGGCGCTCGAGGTGCTCGTCGAGGTCGCGAAGGGGTGGTCGGCGGCCGGGCGCGTCCCCGACCGTGCGGCCTGGGCCGAGGAGTGCGCCGAGCGCAAGCGGACCCTTCAGCGCAAGACCCACTTCGACAACGTCCCGATCAAGCCGCAGCGGGTCTACGAGGAGATGAACCGGGCCTTCGGCTCCGGCACCCGCTACGTCACCACGATCGGTCTGTCCCAGATCCAGGCGGCGCAGCTGCTGCACGTCTACAAGCCGCGGCACTGGATCAACGCCGGCCAGGCCGGCCCGCTCGGCTGGACCCTGCCGGCCGCCCTGGGGGTCGCGACCGCCGTCCCCGACGGCCAGGTCGTCGCGCTCTCGGGCGACTACGACTTCCAGTTCCTGATCGAGGAGCTGGCGGTCGGCGCCCAGTTCAACATCCCCTACATCCACGTGGTCGTGAACAACTCCTACCTCGGCCTGATCCGCCAGGCCCAGCGTGGGTTCGAGATGGACTTCTGCGTCGAGCTCGCCTTCAACAACGTCAACAGCCCAGAGCTCGAGGGCTACGGCGTCGACCACCTCAAGGTCGCCGAAGGCCTGGGCTGCAAGGCGATCCGGGTGACCGATCCTGCCGATCTCGGTGCCGCCTTCGAGAAGGCCAAGGCCCTGATGGCCGAATACCGCGTGCCGGTGCTGGTCGAGGTGATCCTCGAGCGCGTCACCAACGTCTCGATGGGCGTCGAGATCGACGGCGTCGTCGAGTTCGAGGAGCTGGCCGAGCGTGGTGAGCACGCCCCGACCGCGCTCGTCCCGCTGGGCTGAGGGCGGCACCCCGTGGTCCGCGTGCTGGTCGCCTCCGACAAGTTCAAGGGATCGCTCACCGCTGCCGAGGTCGCGGCGGCGGTGAGCTCCGGGATCCGCCGGGGGAGTCCTGGCGTGACCGTCGACGCGATCCCGGTCGCCGACGGTGGCGACGGCACCCTGGCGGCGGCCGAGTCCGCCGGGTTCGTCCTCGTCCCGGTCCGCGTGGCCGGGCCGACGGGAGAGCCGGTCGAGACCGCGTACGCCCGTCGCGACGCAGTCGCGGTCGTCGAGCTCGCCGACGCTTCCGGGTTGGCGCGGCTGCCGGGTGTGCCGGATCCGATGCGGGCCTCCAGCCTCGGGGCCGGGCAGGCGATGGCGGCCGCGATCGATGCGGGCTGTCGCCGGATCGTGCTCGGGATCGGCGGCAGCGCCAGCACCGACGGGGGAGCGGGTCTGCTCTGCGGGCTCGGCGCCAGGCTGTTCACCGTCGCCGGGAAACCGGTGGGTCCAGGCGGAGCCGGGCTCGAGGAGGTCGCCCGGATCGAGGTCGACGAGCTGCGGCGGCGCCTCGACGGGGTCTCGGTCACGGTCGCGTGCGACGTCGACAACCCGCTCACCGGCCCCACCGGGGCGGCCGCGGTCTACGGCCCGCAGAAAGGGGCCGATGCGGACCAGGTACGACGGCTGGACGCCGCGCTCGGCCGCTGGGCATCTCTGGTGGCGTCGTTCACCGGGACCGATCTCCGTGGTCACCCCGGCGCCGGAGCGGCCGGCGGCGTCGGCTTCGCCGCACTCGCCCTGCTGGGCGCGGAGCTGCGATCGGGCATCGAGCTCGTGCTCGAGCTGGTCGACTTCGCCGCCGGGCTGGACGGGGCGGACCTCGTCGTCACCGGTGAGGGCGCGCTCGACGAGCAGACCCTCAACGGAAAGGCCCCTGCCGGGGTCGCCGCCGCGGCCGCACGCGCCGGTGTCCCGGTCGTGGCGGTCTGCGGGGTCAACCATCTCGACCACGACCGGCTGCGGGCGGCCGGGATCGGCGCTGCGTACGCCTTGACGGACCTCCAGCCCGACCGGCAACGGTGCCTGACCGAGGGCGCCGCCCTGCTCGAGCAGATCGCCGAGCGGATCGCCGCCGACCATCTCATCAAGGAGGACGCATGAGACTGCTGAGTGTGGGTCCGCCGGGCCAGGAGCGCCCCGCGGCCCTCGACGACCAGGACGTACTGCGCGATCTGTCGGTCGTCGTGCCGGCGATCGACGGCAACGTGCTCGGCGACCCGGTGCGGCTCAGGTTGATCCAAGACTTGATCGCATTGGGCAGCCTGCCCGTCGTCGCCGACGGCACCCGGATCGGACCGCCGGTGGCCCGGCCGGGCAAGGTCGTCGGGATCGGGCTCAACTACGAGGACCATGCGGAGGAGGCCGGTGTCGCCATCCCGGACGAGCCGGTCGTGTTCCTCAAGCCCTCGACCTCCGTCGTGGGGCCCCACGACGCGATCGAGCTGCCGCCGGGGTCGACCATGACCGACTACGAGGTCGAGCTGGGCGTGGTGATCGGGCGCCGGCTGTCCCGGTGCAGAGACCCGCGGCAGGCCCTGGCCTCGGTCGGCGGCTACCTCACGGCCGACGACGTCAGCGAGCGTGCGCGGATCGCGGCCGGGCCGACGTGGGCCAAGGGGAAGTGTGCCGACACCTTCACCCCCATCGGCCCGTGGCTGGTCACCCCCGACGCCGTCGGCGACCCGCAGGCCCTCGGCCTGGAGCTCTGGGTCGACGGCGAGCGGAGACAGCGAGGGACGACTGCCCGGATGGCCTACGGCGTCGGTGAGCTCCTCGCCTTCCTCAGTACGCTGATGACACTCGAGCCCGGCGACCTGGTGCTGACCGGGACACCTGGTGGGGTCGCAGCGTTGCGGCCCGAGCCCCGGCCCTTCCTGCGGGAGGGGCACGTGGTCGAGGCCGAGGTGACCGGCCTCGGGCGTCAGCGGACGCGGGTGGTGGCAGTCGATGAGGCGGAGGTGAGGGTGTGAGTCGAGATCTCGATGTCGTCATCCGGGCGGCACGGATGGTGACCCCCGAGGGCGAGCGAGCGGGAGCCGTCGGAGTTCGCGACGGCGAGATCGTCGCGGTAGCGCCGATCGCGGAGGGCCTGACCGCGGTCCAGGTGGTAGAGCTCGCCGACGACGAGGTGCTGATGCCCGGGGTCGTCGACGCGCACGTACACGTCAACGACCCGGGTCGGACCGAGTGGGAGGGCTTCGCCTCGGCGACGCGCGCCGCGGCCGCCGGCGGGGTCACCACGATCGTGGACATGCCGCTCAACAGCATCCCGCCCACCTGCGACCTCCCGGCCCTCGACCTCAAGCGCAGGACCGCCGCGAGCCAGGCCTTCGTCGACGTCGGCTTCTGGGGCGGGGCAATCCCGGGCAACGTCGGAGAGCTGCGTACGTTGCACGAGGCCGGGGTCTCCGGCTTCAAGTGCTTCCTGCTGCACTCGGGGGTCGACGAGTTCCCGCCGCTCGACGCCGAGCAGCTCGAGCAGGCGATGCGCGAGATCCGCTCCTTCGACGGGCTGCTGATCGTGCACGCCGAGGACGCCCACGCGATCGAGCACGCGCCCGCGGCGGGTGGTGAGGCGTACGAACGCTTCCTGCACAGCCGTCCGCGGGGCGCGGAGAACCTCGCCATCGCCCAGGTGATCGAGCTGGCCCGGTGGACCGGCTGCCGTGTCCACATCCTGCACGTCTCCAGCTCCGACGTGCTCGCGATGCTGGCGTCGGCCCGTCGCGACGGGGTCCCGATCACGGCGGAGACCTGCCCGCACTACCTGACCTTCGCCGCGGAGGAGATCCCCGACGGCGCGACGCAGTACAAGTGCTGCCCGCCGATCCGGGAGGCGGCCAACCGCGAGCTGCTGTGGAACGGCCTGCGGGAAGGCGTCATCGACATGGTCGTCACCGACCACTCGCCCTCGACGCCGGACCTGAAGGCCCTCGACACCGGCGACTTCGGGGTCGCCTGGGGAGGCATCTCCTCGCTCCAGCTGGGCCTGTCGGCAGTCTGGACCGAGGCAAGGAGCCGCGGCTTCACCCTCGCCGACGTCGCCCGCTGGATGTCCGAGGCTCCGGCACGTCATGCCGGGCTGAGCCGAAAGGGCCGGATCCAGGTCGGCCACGACGCCGACTTCTGCGTCCTCGCCCCCGAGGACTCCTACGTGGTCGATGCCGCGAAGCTCCATCACAAGAACGCCGTCACGCCCTACCACGGCCGCACCCTCGCGGGAGTTGTCCGCGAGACCTGGCTGCGTGGCGAGAAGATCGACATCGAGGCCGCGCCCCAGGGCCGGCTGCTCACCCGAGTCACCCGAGAAGGAGCCCGACCATGAGCGAACCCCGCTACTACGCCCCGACCGGCGGTCACCCGTCGCAGCGTGAGCTGACCACCGACCGGGCCGTCTTCACCGAGGCGTACGCCGTGCTCCCCCGTGGCACCATGCGCGACATCGTCACCAGCAAGCTCCCGTTCTGGGAGGGCACCCGGCTGTGGGTGATCGCCCGCCCGCTCTCGGGGTTCGCCGAGACGTTCTCGCAGTACATCGTCGAGGTCTCGCCCGGCGGCGGCAGCGACAAGCCCGAGCTCGACCCGGGCGCGGAGGGCGTCCTGTTCGTGGTCGAGGGCGCGCTGACGCTCTCGGTCGAGGGCGCGAAGCACGATCTCACCCCCGGCGGCTACGCCTTCCTCCCGCCCGGCTCCACCTGGACGCTGCACAACACCAGCGACCAGGTCGCCCGCTTCCACTGGATCCGCAAGGCCTACCAGCGGGTCGAGGGAATCTCGGTGCCGGACGCATTCGTCACCAACGAGGTCGACGTGCCCGGCGGCGAGATGCCGGGCACCAACGGCGCCTGGAAGACCCAGCGCTTCGTCGACCCCGATGACGTACGCCACGACATGCACGTCAACATCGTCAGCTTCGAGCCGGGTGGCGCGATCCCGTTCCCGGAGACGCACGTGATGGAGCACGGGCTCTACGTCCTCGAGGGCAAGGCCGTCTACCTGCTCAACAAGGACTGGGTGGAGGTGCAGGAGGGCGACTTCATGTGGCTGCGGGCCTTCTGTCCGCAGGCCTGCTACGCCGGTGGTCCCGACCGGTTCCGCTACCTGCTCTACAAGGACGTCAACCGGCACGCCCAGCTGAGCCGGCAGTTCACCTGATGGCGGTCGCGGTCGTCACCGGGGCTGGCTCCGGCCTGGGGAGGGTGATCGCGCAGGCGCTGGACGGCGCCGGCTTCCAGGTCGCGCTCCTCGGCCGCACCCGGTCGTCTCTGGAGGAGACCGCGTCGGTGATGGCACGGTCCCTCGTACTGCCCACGGACGTGGCTTCCGCCGCCGAGGTGTCGGCGGCGTTCGCCGCTGCCGTCGGGATGTGGGGCCGCGTGGACCTGCTGGTCAACAATGCCGGCACCTTCGGGCCGAGTGGCGAGGCCGACGAGATCGCGCCCGAGGAGTTCGCCGCGACCCTGGCCGTCAACGTCACCGGCTCCTTCCTCTGCGCCCGCGAGGCCTTCGCCCAGATGAAGCGGCAGAACCCTCGGGGCGGGCGGATCATCAACAACGGCTCTATCTCCGCGCACGTACCGCGACCGGGCAGCGCCGCCTACACCACCTCCAAGCACGCGATCACCGGTCTCACCCGTGCCCTGGCCCTCGACGGCCGTGCCCACGACATCGCGGTCGGCCAGATCGACATCGGCAACGCCGCCACCGAGATGACCGCCGGCATCGCTGTCGGCGCCCGTCAGGCCGACGGCTCCGTACGCCCCGAGCCGACCTTCGACCCGCAGCACGTCGCCGACGCGGTCGTCGCCATGGCCCAGCTCCCGCTCGGCGTCAGCGTCCCCACGATGACCATTCTCGCGACCGGGATGCCGTACGCCGGTCGCGGCTGACCGGCTTTGGGATCCTCAAAGACTGACCCAATAGCGCCGGACCTGGTCGGCGCCGTGGCTCACGGTGCCCTCCAGAAGCCCGCCGCATCCCTCGATCGTCTTGATCGAGGCGACGTTGTCGTCGGCGCAGACCAGGAGGAGACGCTCCAGACCGGCCGCGCGTCCATGTCGGCGGATCTCAGCGAGTGCCCAGCTCGCGAGCCCTCGTCGTCGGGCTGACGGCCGGATGCCGTAACCCACATGCCCGGTTCGAAGCACCTGGTCGCTGTTGGTCGTACGCAGCACGATGCCGCCTAGGATCGCGTCTCGGTCGACGATCCACCAGAAGTGCGCAGGCTTGGCACGGATCCGATCCACCCAGGCGGCGAAACCGTTCGGGCTCTCTACGTCATCGTCGGGTGCGAGGCCGAAGCCGTCCTCGTGGACTCCAGGGCCCCATTCCCGATGGCACTCGAGCCACGCATCTCGCAGTGCAGGGTCGGGCGCAACCAGTTCGACCACTGACCCATCGTAGGCAACATGTGCTGGTCTGAATCCGCAGACTTCGAGCTCCGGTGCCGCCATCACGGTTGGGTACTCGCTGCCATCGTGGCCTCGCGGCTCGCTGGCCGCCTGCGTGTGGGGCCGGTGGATGAGTGTCTGTCTGGTCCCGTGTCCGGGTGCCAGCACGGGTGGGGCCGATACGGTGTCTGGGCTGGGAGATTTAGAAGCAGGGTGCCTGGCCTGGGTGCCATGTGGCTGTCTTGCGGGCTTCCAGCAGCGGTCCGGTTTGCCTGGGATACCTGTCCCTGATCGGGTTTTCGGTCGTTCCCTCTCGGGTTTCCGAGGTCGTTTCGGCTTGCACAATATGGTAGGCTCGGCGCAGGCGTGAACGTGAAGGCCGACCACCTCGAAAGAGGCGTGCCTCTTCTACCCGGGAGATAACGGGGGTGGGGTAATCCAGGGGAACCAGGGGCGTGAACGCTGAGCTGCGAGGGTAAGTAATAGCCCGTACTGCCGGGCCTCCGAGACCAGCGAACCAACCGGGATTCTGCACAGGCAGAAACCCTTGTGTTCGTACGTCGGGAGGTGACCGTGATGACCATGCTGCAGCAGCCACAACACCCTGTGCTGGGGGCGGTGGTCGCGGTTACCGCCGCGCTTGAGGAGGTTGCGGAGGCGAACCCGTCGTTCATGGCCACCGATCAGAAGGCCGCCACGCTGGTCGAGATCGCGCGGGCGAAGGCGCAGTTGGCTGAGCTCGAGCTCCGGGTGCTCGCCGCCGCTGACGATGTGGCGGCCGAGAGCGCGGCACGGGATGTGGCGGCCTGGCTGCATCACCACACCCGCCAGCGGCCCGAGGTCCTGCGCGCCGACCTGCGGCTGGCCGTGGCCCTGGACCGTTCTTACGGGCTGGTCGCGGCCGCGATGCGCGCCGGCGCCTGCAACCCGGCCCAGGCCCTCGTCATCGTGAATGCCCTCGACGACCTCCCCGCTGACCTCGATCCCGAGATCAAGACGAAGGCCGAGGAGACGCTGGTCGCCTATGCGACCCGGTTCGATCCCACCCAGCTGCGTCGCCTGGGCCGCCGGATCCTGGACGTGATCGCCCCTGAGATCGCCGAGGCCGAGGAAGCCCGACGGCTCGCGGCCGAGGAGGCCCACGCTCGGAAGAAGACCCGGCTGACCATGCGCCGTGTCGGGGACGGCACCACCCGGATCACTGCGGTGGTCCCAGACGGGGCCGCGGATCGGCTCGCGACCAACCTGGAAGCGTTCGCCTCGCCCCGGCGCGACGACGGCACCCGCACCGAGACCGGCGAATATCTGCCCTACGACCGCAGGCTCGGACGTGCGTTGTGCCAGATGCTGGAGACCCTCGACCCCACCCGGCTCCCGATCCATGGTGGGGATGCGACCACGGTGATCGTGACCATCGACCTCGACCAGCTCCGCACCGAGGCCGGCATCGCCCAGATCGTGGGCGGCACCCCGATCACCGCCGCCGAGGCCCGCCGGCTGGCCTGCAACGCGAACATCATCCCCGCCGTCCTCGGCGGTGCTTCCGAGGTTCTTGACCTGGGCCGCATGCAACGCTTCTTCACCGCTGCCCAACGCCGAGCCCTCCTGCTCCGATCCGCGACCTGTGAGGCCGAGGGCTGCGACATCCCTGGCACCTGGGCCGAGGCCCACCACTGGATCGCCTGGGCACTCGGCGGAAACACCGACCTCGACAACGCCGCCCTGCTCTGCTCCCATCACCACCACCGCGCCCACGACACCGCGTACCTCCACGAGCGCCTACCCAGCGGCGACATCCGCTTCACCAGACGCAGATAGGCCGAGGACTCGCACCAGCTACCCACCGAGCCGGTCTCGGTGACGGCACGGAAAAGATGGCCTGAAGCCAATCCGATTCGCCCCGGTGACCGAAGACCGGGTGGCGGCGCGTGTGCGCCGACCGCCCACTTCGACACCGAGGAGTCTGATGAGCAGTCCCGACCACGATCGCCGTCGGGTCGCCGTGGTGGGCAGCGGGGTGGCCGGCCTGACCGCGGCGTACGTCGCGTCCCTGAACGGCGCGGTCACTCTCTTCGAGGCCGACGACAGGCTGGGCGGCCATGCCGACACCCACCGCGTCACCGCGCCGGACGGGAGCGAGCTGGCGATCGACACGGGGTTCATCGTGCACAACCGGCGTACGTATCCGACCCTGCTCCGGCTCTTCGCGGAGCTCGATGTGCCGACGCAGGTCTCCGAGATGTCGATGTCGGTGCGTTCGCAGAGCGCCGGAGTGGAGTACGCAGGCGCGCGCGGGCTGCGCGGGGTGCAGCCCGACCGTCGTGCGTTCCGTCCGGCGCACCTGCGGATGCTCACCGAGATCCCGCGGTTCCACCGGGCGGCGCGGGCACTCCTCGCCGGCGGTGAGCCCGACGATCGCACCCTCGAGGCGTTCCTGGACGAGCACGGGTTCACGCCGCACTTCCGCCGCCATTTCATGGCTCCGCTGGTCGCCGCGGTGTGGTCCTGCGACCCGGCCACGGCGCTGAGCTACCCGGCTCGCTACCTCTTCGAGTTCCTCAGCCACCACGGGATGCTGCAGATCTTCGGTTCGCCGCGCTGGCGCACGGTCACCGGCGGGTCGGCGACGTACGTCGAGCGGGTCGCCGCCGCGATCCGCGACCGCGGCGGCCGGGTGCTGACCTCGACGAAGGTCGTGAACGTGGTCGAGACCGGCAGGGGGATCGAGATCACCGACGGCAACGGGCGCACCGAGCTCTTCGACGCGGCCGTGCTGGCGACCCATCCCGGACAGTCGCTGGCGATGCTCGGCGAGCCCACGGCGGCCCAGCGGGAGATCCTGGGTGGGTTCCCGTACTCCGCCAACCAGGCTCAGCTGCACACCGACACCAGCCTGCTGCCGGACAGCGAGCACGTCCGGTCCTCGTGGAACTATCTGGAGCGCCCGGGCCGCGGGCAGGTCACGGTCACCTACGACCTGACCAGATTGATGCGGCTGCCGGCTCCAGGCGGCGTACGTCACCTGGTCACGCTCGGTGGGGCCGACCTGATCGATCCTGCGAAGGTCATCGCCACCATGGAGTACGAGCACCCGCTCTACACCCCGGAGTCGGTGGCCGCGCAACAGCGGGCCGACGAGCTGGACTCCGGCGCGCTGGTCTTCGCCGGCGCCTGGCGTGGCTGGGGGTTCCACGAGGACGGCGCCCGATCCGGCGCCCGGGCTGTCCAGCGGCTGGGACTGTCCTGGACCACCCCCGCGGAGCGGCCCGACTCCGCGACCGGGGCTACGACGCCTGCCGGTACGTAGACACCACTGCACCACCACGAAGGAGTCCGATGAAGACCATCGAAGCCCCCGCCGCCCAGAACCTGGTGGGTGAGCGTTGGCCGATGCTGCAGGAAGCACCGAGCGGCCCGGTGACCCGGGGCACCGCGGCTGCCGCCGCGGCCGTCTTCCGGGCCGCTACGAAGCGGCTCGGGATCAATGTGAGCGAGGACGGCAGCCCGGCTGACATCGTGCTGCACCGGCCCGAGGAGTTCTACGCCAGGCTCAGCCGGCACGGGCTGATCGGCTTCGGCGAGGCGTACATGACCGGAGCCTGGGACGCCCCGGAGCTGGGGGAGACCCTGACCGTGCTGTGCCGGGACCTCGACGGTCTCCTGCCCGGGTGGGCGCAGCGGATGCGCGGGGTCTACGAGCGGCGCCGCGGCGCGAAGGACCTGAACACCCCGGAGAACGCGCGCGAGCACATCGGCCACCACTACGACCTGTCGAACGAGTTCTTCGCGCTCTTCCTGGACCCGACGATGAGCTACTCGGCGGGCCTCTTCTCCACTCTGCCCTCGACGGAGGACCTGGCGCTCGCCCAGCACCGCAAGATCGACCGGATCCTCGACGAGGCGGGAGTCGGACCCGGCACCCGTCTGCTCGAGATCGGGACCGGCTGGGGAGAGCTCGCCCTGCGGGCCGCCGCCCGGGGCGCCCAGGTCACCTCGGTGACCCTCTCCGTCGAGCAGGCCGCGCTGGCCCGGCGCCGGATCGGCGCGGCCGGTCTGGACCATCGGGTGGACGTGGAGCTGCGCGACTACCGGGCCGTGGACGGGACGTACGACGCGGTGGTCTCGGTCGAGATGATCGAGGCGGTCGGCGAACGGTTCTGGCCGGTCTACTTCGCGAAGATCGACGAGGTTCTGGCCCCGGGCGGCACCGCGGTGATCCAGGCGATCACCATGCCGCACGACCGGATGCTCGCCACCCGGAACACCGAGACCTGGATCACCAAGTACATCTTCCCCGGCGGGCTGCTCCCCTCGACCGAGGCGATCACCGGCGTCACCGAGGCACACACCCGGCTCCGGCTGCGGAGCCGGCCCTCCTTCGGCGCCCACTACGCGGAGACCCTGCGACGGTGGGACGCCTCGCTGCGTGATCGCGCCGAGGAGGTCCGGGCGCTCGGGTTCGACGAGACGTTCCTGCGGATGTGGCACTTCTACCTCGAGTACTCCCGGGCCGGGTTCGCGGCCGATTACATCGACGTCCAGCAGCTCACGTTCAGCCGGGACGAGGTGGTTGCTCGCTGACGGCGCCCGGCTTAGACGGTCGGGACGGTGCCGCCGTCGATCACGTACTCGGCGCCGACGATCGCCGAGGCGCGGTCCGAGACGAGGAATCCGACCAGGTCCGCGATCTCCTCGGTGTTCGCGAACCGTCCCAGGGGTACTCCTCCGAGGGAGTCGTAGATCGTCTGCTTGGCTGCTTCACGGGTGAGTCCGTTGCCCTCGGCGATCCGGTCCACGAATCGTTCGTACGCTTCGGTCTCGATCCCGCCGGGGCTGATCGCGTTGACCCGTACGCCGCGCGGCGCGAGCTCGTTGGCAAGCCCCTTGCTGTACGTGCGCAGCGCGGCCTTCGCTGCTGCGTAGGCCAAGGACGCGTCGTACAGGGGCAGCTCACGCTGGATCGAGGTGAAGTGCAGCACCACGCCCGACCCGGCCCCGATCATCGCCGGGAGAAGAGCTCGATCCAGCCGCACCGCCCCGAGGAAGTTGAGGTTCAGCTCCGTGAACCACTGGTCATCGGTGATGACCGCGAATCCACCGGACGGTGTCGACGCCCCTCCGACGACGTGAACCAGGATGTCGAGTGCGCCGGCCTCCGCGATGCGAGCGGCCACGGCGTCGGTGCCTTCTGCTGTCAGGATGTCTGCTTCGATGAACCGGTCAGGGTGCTCGTACCCGTCGGGCATGGTGCGCGCCGTCACGTACACGTCGGCACCCAGCTCTCGCAGTCTCTCCGCGACGGTCTTGCCCGAGCCTTTCGAGCCGCCCGTGACCAACGCCCGGCGACCATCGAGACGATCGCGATCTGAGATGGACATTTCTCTCCTTTGAAGATCGAGGTGGTGGGGTTCGGTCAGGCTGGGTGGTTGGCGATGACGAGTTCGGCGACGAGGCTGTCTCGCAGCGTGAACCGGTAGTCGAGCTCGGCGACGCCACCCGGGAAGGTGCCCTCGAGCCGCACGGTGACCACCCAGTGGGCGTCATCGACGCGGCGAGCGCCGATCTGCTCGGTCGTGTACTCGAACTCGGTGCCGGCGTCCCGCAGGAACGCGTGGGCTTCCTCTCGGCCGCGGAAGGTCTCGTCCTGGTCGACGACCACGGCATCCTCGACGAGGAACGACGAGGCGGTGTCGGCGTCGCGGGCGACGTGGGCGGCGAGGAACTCGCGCACGGTGGTCGGGAGCAGGTCGGACGGAAGATCGGTGTGCTGTGTCATGAGCCCACCATCTGGCCTCGCCGCGCGGGAGGGTCAAGCGGTGGACTCTCCCCCAGGGGGAGCGTTCACAATGAGGGGGTGCTGACCATCGGGGAGTTCTCGCGGTTGACCCACTTGAGTGTGCGGACCCTGCGTCGCTATCACGAGGCGGCCCTGCTGGATCCCGCTGTGGTGGACGAGACCACCGGATACCGCTACTACAGCGTCGACCAGATCCCGACCGCGCAGGTCATCCACCGACTCCGCGAGCTCGACGTCCCTCTGGGCGATGTGCAACGGATCCTGCGGACCCCCGACCCGGGCGTCCGGGCGGCCCTGGTCGCGGACCATCTGCAACGCCTCGAGGACGAGCTCGACCGCACCCGGGCCGCGGTCGTGTCGCTGCGCCGCCTGCTCCGGCCCGACCCCGCGCCGATCGACGTCGAGCTGCGCGCGGAGCCCGCCCGGACGGTCGCCGCGGTGGAGGCCGTCGTCGGGCATCGCGACGTCAAGACCTGGTACGCCGGCGCGATGGCCGAGCTGGAGGCGGCCGTCGGCACCGCCGTGACCGGACCGCCGGGCGGCAGCTACGACAACGCCCTCTTCGAGCAGGAGCGCGGTCACGCGCTCGTCTACCTGCCGACCGATGCGCCACCTCGCACCGGCCGTGTGCACCCCGCGACCCTTCCGGCCGCGGAGCTGGCAGTCACCACCCACGTCGGCGAGCACGACGGCATCGAGGTGACGTACGGCGAGCTCGGGACCTGGGTGGTGGAGAACGCGATGTCGGTGGCCGGGCCGGTGCGGGAGGTCTACGTCGTCGGTCCTCGTGACACAAGCGATCCCGCTGCGTGGCGCACCGAGATCGGCTGGCCCGTCTTTCGCGTCACCTGAGCCGGCTGATCAGCCGCCTTGCTGCTCAATGATCCGCGCGATCTCGGTGAAGCCTCGGTTGCGGGCGTGCTCGAGCGGGGTCACGCCGTCGCGGTCGGCGATGCCCGGATCGGCGCCGTTCTCGAGCAGGCTGCGGACGACCCGCTGCCAGCGGTCGGACCCCTCGCCGAGGATCACGGCCTCGAGGAGGGCGGTCCAGCCGAGGTCGTTGACGTGGTCGATGTCGATCTCGGTGCGAGCGACCCGCTCCACGTAGTCCGCGTGGCCGCGCTCGCTGGCGGGGATGATCGAGAGGCCGCCGTAGCGGTTGCGTACGGTCAGGTCCGGGTCGACGCTGAGCAACAGCTCGGCCATCGGGACGCTCCCGGTGACACCGGTGACCAGCCAGGGCGTGTCGTGCTGGCCGTCGAGGGCGTCCGGGTCGGCACCCAGGTGCACCAGCAGACGGGCCGTCTCGAGGTGGTCGTCGGTGACCGCGAGCAGCAGCGGCGTACGCCGGTTGCCGTCCCTGGTCTCCAGATCGGCGCCGCCACGGAGGGCCGCCGCGGCCGAGTCCGCATCACCCCCTGACGCGGAACGTAGGAGCTGCTGGTCACCGTCGGCGACCTCGGCCGAAGCCGTACGCAGCGTCGACACGATCGCGTCGAAACCACGCTCCTCGGCGTGCTCCAGGGCTGTCTTCCCGTCCCGGCCCGCCTCGATCGAGATGTCCACGCCGGCCGCGACGAGCACCCGTACGGTGTCGGCCGCGTCCGGGCCGTCGTCACCCAGGACGACCGCCTCGTGCAGGGCGGTCCAGCCCAGGTTGTTGACGTGATCGAGGTCGATCCCGGCCTGCACCAGACGCCCCACGACGTCGGCGTGGCCGCGCTCGGCGGCGCGGATCAGCGCGGTGCCGTCGTAGGAGTCCTTGGCGTTGACCTCGGCGCCGTTGCGGAGGGTCAGATCGAGCAGGTCGACATAGCCCTCGCTCGCGGCGATGAGGTAGGCGCTCTGCTGGGTCTCGTCCTCGTAGTTGACGTCGGCCCCGGCCTGGATCAGCTGACGGGCACGGGCCACGTCGTTGTCCCAGGCGGCCTTGATCAGCTGCTCGTTCATCCGCTGTCGCTCCTCGGGGTCGGGGGTGCTCTTCGCCCCCTTCGTCGGGGCGGACGCCGGGCTCGACGCGGAGCTCGATGGAGACGGTTCGGCAGTCTCCGACGGCGCCGCGGCGCAGCCTGCCAGAAGCACGGCCAACGCCGCGGCGGCGGTCGACCACCGCAGGTGTGGCCGCGCAGATGTGGACAGCGTCATCGCGGCATCCGGGCGGTGACGATCTCGTACGGTCCCTGCGCGGTCTGCTCGTCGAAGTGGCTGTCGACCAGCAGCAACCTGCCGCCGAGCAGCTTGCCGGTGGTGAAGACGCGGTTCGGGTCGGTGGCACGGGAGGAGACGTGCTCCGCGGAGGTGGCGGAGGGGTTCAGCTCGAGGTGCACGATCTCCTTGTCGAAGTTGCGGATCACCGCGAGGTCGCGCCCCTGCCGGATCAGACCGTCGGCGTTGCGCAGGTTCGCGCCGTCGGTGTCGATCTCGCTGACCTCGCCGGTGGCGACGGAGAAGCGCCACAGCTGCCCGGTGGTGCCCTGGGCGACCACGAACGCGGAGCGGTCCTGGCTCAGCACGATGCCACCGAGGTTGAAGCCCTCGACCGGGGTGATCAGCGAGCTGCCGTCGGCCCACTCGGTGGCCTGCCAGCCGTCCGCGCTTCGCGCGGTTACTCCCTCGCTCGGCGCAAGCGGACGAGCAAGCTCGCCGCTCGACCTCGCTCCGGTCGTCTCGGCACCCTCGGCGACGCGGATGATCGTCGGGTCGTTGGAGTTGGTGAAGTACGCAGCCCCGTCCGGCCCGATCGCGACATCGTTGAGGAACGCGTTGTCGTCGGGGACGCGGAGGGCGGCGAGCAGCTCGCCCTCGGGGCTGTAGACCCACAGGTCGGGGCGGTCATTGCCGGTGCCGTTCGGGCCGCCGGCGATGTAGACGCGGCCCTCGTCGTCGACGGTGATGCCGCGAGCGGTGTAGCGGCCGTCGGTGCCGTCACCGGCCAGCCACTCCTCGGCCTGGGCACGGTCGGCCGAGCCGCGCTGGATCTCGCCGCCGGTGACCTCGCTGACGTAGAACCTCCCGGACTCCTGGTCCACGCCGATGCCCTCGAACTTCGAGCCGCCCTGGGCGGACGGGTCGCCCTCGAGCAGGTAGCTCGCCGGGCGGCCGTTGCCCTCGGCGGCGTTGGCCGCGGTGCCCATGCCGAGGGCGGTGAAGGACAGGGTGGCCGAGGCGGCGATGCCGGCCAGGCCGGCGAGGGCGGCGATTCGGGACGTACGCATGGTGGTGCTCCTCCGGTGTTCGGTGCGGTTGGTCGAGCTGATGCATCAACCATCGCCGTCGGGGAGGGGTCCGGACATCGGGTGACCGGCGACGTCTGGATAGCCGTTCGGCGACACCCCGGATAGCCGATCGGATGATGCCGGAGCCCCGCGAGCGGCCTAGCCTTGAACGACCATGTCGACCGATGCCGCGCCAGCTCCAGGACCCAGCGCCGGTGGGATCCTGGCCGGCCAGACGATGCTCGACCGCTGGCTCCACGTCTCACTGGTGGTGCTCGTCATCGCCTCGGTAGCGCGCTACCTGCAGGGGCACGGCTTCGGCGACCAGGCCGAGGTGGTCCTGCCCGGCGCCGCCGTCCTCCTGATCGCGTACGCCGCGGGCCGCCGCCTCGCCGGCACGGCCGCGGTCGTCTGGCTGAGCGCAGTGATCGCCTGCTGGACGGTGCTGGCGCTGATCGCGCCGTCGTTCTCGTGGGCGGCCGTGCCGCTGGTCTTCCTGGCGCTGCGGGTGCTGCCGTTCCGCTGGGCCGTGGCCGTCACGGTGTTCCTCGTCGCGGTCGTCGCCGTCGCCTGGAGCCGGATGACCGGCCTTGCCGACCCGACCGTGCTGCTCGGGCCGGTCTGTGTCGCCGTGCTCGCGGTGACCGCCTACCGTGCTCTCGAGCGCGACGCGATGACTCGTCGTGCACTCCTCAACGAGCTCGAGGCAGCCCAGGACGAGGTCGCCGACGCCGAGCGCCGAGCCGGTGTCGTGGCCGAGCGCGCGCGGCTGAGCCGGGAGATCCACGACAGCGTCGCCCAGGGCCTGACCAGCATCAACCTGCTGCTCCAGGCGTCCGACCAGGAGTGGGAGTCGCGCCCGGCCGACGCCCGCAGCCACGTCGACCAGGCGGCCACCATGGCCCGCTCCTCGCTCGACGAGGCGCGACGGGTCGTCCGCGACCTCGCCCCCACCGAGCTGACCGGCGGATCGGCGCTGGCCACCGCCGTACGCCAGGTCGCCGACGACGTCGCCGCCACCACCGGGCTCAGCGTCCCGGTCCACGTCCACGGCGACCCGCACGAGGTCGGCGGGCGGGTGGCGACCGCCGTCGTACGCACCCTGCGGGGCGCGCTCGCCAACGTCGCCGAGCACGCCGACGCGAGCACGGCGGTCGTCTCGCTCACCTTCCACGAGGGCGGGGTCGCCCTGGACGTACGCGACGACGGAGCCGGGTTCGAGGCGGCCCAGCTCAAGGAACCGGACGGGCTGCGCGGACACGGCCTGGCCGGAATGCGGGCTCGCGCCCGCCTGCTGGGTGGAGACTTGGTCATCGAGAGCGCCCCGGGCGAGGGCACGGTGGTCGCGGCCTCGTTCGCGGCCGGACAGGCAGCATCTCAGGGGGAGGAACGTCGTGGCTGAGCAACGCATCCGGGTGGTGCTGGTGGACGACCATCCGGTGGTCCGGGCAGGCGTACGCGCCCTGGTGGACGCCCAGGACGACCTGGACGTGGTCGGCGAGGCGGCCGACTCGGCCCAGGCCGTCGCGGTCGTCGGCGAGACCTGGCCGGACGTCGTGCTGATGGACCTCAGCCTCGGCGACGGACCGGGCGGAGCGGAGACCACCCGGCTGGTCCGGGAGCTGCCGTCGCCGCCGCACGTACTCGTCCTGACGACCTACGACACCGAGGCCGACGTCCTCGAGGCCGTGGACGCTGGTGCCGCGGGCTACCTGTTGAAGGACGCGCCGCCCGACGAGCTGTTCCGCGCCATCCGCGGCACCGCACGAGGAGAGACCGTGCTGGCGCCGTCGGTCGCGACCCGGCTGCTGCAGCGGGCCGCCTCGCCGGTGCCGAAGGTGAGCCCGCGCGAGGTCGAGATCCTGCGGCTGCTCGCCCGGGGCCTGGGCAACAAGGAGATGGCCCGCGAGCTCCTGGTCAGCGAGGCGACGGTCAAGTCACACCTCTCCCACATCTACACCAAGCTCGGCGTCGACACCCGAGCCGGCGCCGTCGCCACGGCCATCGAGCGCCGCATCCTGCGACCCTGACGCCGGGCGACGGCACCCAACGGCTCAGCAGGTCGCCAGCAGCATGGGCTCGAGAAGGAGACCGAGGTCGTAGATCGGGTCGGTGCTGTCCCAGTTGCGGCCGGTCCAGCCGAGCGTGATCTGGCGGGTGCCGTCCGGTGAGCCCCAGCTGATCGACTGCGCACCCATGTGGGCGCCGTCATGGCCGTACAGATATTCGCCGGGATTGCACGGGTCGGCGACCCGGTAGATCCCGAACCCGTACTCCGGGTCGGCGCTGCCCGCGATCGGCGGCAACATCTTCTCGACCGAGGCCGGGCTGAGCAGCTGCCCGGTGAGGAGCGACTCGTTGAGGTCGGCGAGGTCCTCGGTGGTGCTCGTCGCGGCCCCGGCGGCGTGGAAGATGCTGGGGTGCAGGTCGGTCATCGGCCGCCAGCGGCCCTCGTAGTGGCCGGCGTCCTCGAGGAACGGGCCGCGGTTGCGGGCGTCGGTCGGGTACGCGCTCTGCCGCATGCCTGCCGGTTCGAGCACCCGGTCGCGTACGAGATCCTCGATCCGCTCCCCGGTCTCCTTCTCGAGCATGACCCCGAGCGCGACATAGCCGTAGTTGGAGTACGAGAAGTCGGTGCCGGGCTCGAAGAGCCAGCCGGCGCCGCGCATGAAGGCGAGGTGCTCGGCCTCGGAGTAGTACTGCCCGAGCGCGTCGATCAGTTGGTCCCACGAGGTCGGGTCCTCGACGCGATCGAAGAGGATCTCCTCGGGCCCGCGCGGGGCGCCGGAGGTGTGGTTGAGCAGGTGCTTGATCGTGACGCCGTCGGGGAAGGTGCCCGGGAGCAGGTCGTTGGCGGGCGTGTCCAGGGTCCAGCCGCCGCGCTCGACCTCCTGCATCACCAGGGTCGCGATCAGCGTCTTGGTGTTGCTGGCCACGTGGAACCGGTCGCCGGGCCTTACCGGCTTCTTCTTCCCGACCTCGCGTACGCCACCCGCCCCCGACCATTCCAGGCCGGGCGTCTCCACCCGGGCGGTCACGCCGACGGCGCCATCGGCGATGAACGCGTCGACGGCACGGTCGAGGTCGGCGGCCGTGGGAGTCGCCGACCGGGCCCGGAGACCCTGCCGTTCGGCGGCGGCCCGCTCGGCGATCGCGGTCGCCTCCCGGGTCAGTGCGGTCGGGTCCGGCGCGACCGCCGCCGCGGGCTCGGGATCAGGCTGGGCGTACGCGGCCGATACGGCCGTCAGGGGAAGGAGCACCGCGGCGATCGCTGCGGTGCCCGTGCGGACGAGGGTCCGAGACATGGCTGCTCCTGTCGTCGTTGACGTTTCGCAGCCATCGTTCCGGGCCCGGGCGTACGCCCACATCAGCCTCGAGTCGGAGATCGAGGCGTTCTTGGTCAGTCTCGAAGCTGACGCCGCAGGGCGCGAGCGGCCTTGCCCTTGCGGGAGAAGAGGTCGCGGCGCTCGGCCGGGGTCATCGGGCCGAGCTTCTCGAGGACGGAGGCGGGGAAGCCGGCGACCTCGGGGGCCTCGCCGATCGGCACGGTGGTGTGGACGACCGGCGCGCCGGGGACGTCGCCGACGCCCTCGTCGTAAAGGTGGACCAGCGAGATCGCCTGGTGGCCGTCGACGGAGGCGGAGTAGCGGTCGAGGGTCGCCGGCGCCGAGGTGTAGCAGCTCGCGGAGGCGACCGAGACCGGGATGCCGGCGAAGGTGGTGAAGGTCGAGTAGTGCAGGTGACCTGCGAGAACGGCGCGTACGTCGGTCCCCGCCAGCACCGAAGCGAGCCGGTCCTGGCCGTCGAGCTCGATGATCACGCTGGCCTCGTTGAGGGGGAGCGGGACCGGCGGGTGATGCATCGTGAGCAGGGTGCCGTGCGGCGCCGGCTCGGCGAGCACCTCGGCCAGCCAGTCCAGCTGGGGGTCGGTGATGTCGCCGTGGTGCCAGCCGGGCACGGTGGTGTCCAGGGCGATGATCCGCAGCCCGTCGATGTCGTAGACCCGGTCCTGCGGCGCGTCCGAGGCCTCGCCGAAGAGCACCTCGGAGTAGACCTCCCGCTCGTCGTGGTTGCCCATCACCCAGATGATCTCGGCGCCGAGGTCCGCGGCGACCGGCTCGACCTGCTTCCGGAGGCGTACGTAGGCCTCGCGCTCACCGAGGTCGGCGAGGTCGCCGGTGAAGACGATCGCCTGCGGTGGGGTCGTCATCCCCCGCAGCCGATCCAGCGCCCGCTCGAACCCGGGCGTCGGGTCGACCTTGCCGAAGATCCGCCGGTCCCCGGCATAGAGGTGAGGGTCGGAGAGGTGGGCGATCGTATGACGTGGAGATGGGTACTGGCCGAACTGCACGGTTCCCACACTAGGTTCAACTGCCGTCTCGCTGCACCCCACCGCCCGGCAGGTCGTTGAACCGATGGAGCAGCAACACGAGCCGATCCAGGTCGTCCTCGGACCAGCCGTCGACACGCCGTTCCAGCTCGTCCTGGCGCAGCGCGAGCGCTCGCTCGACCTGCGTGCGGCCCTCGTCGGTCAGGGACACGAGCACCGAGCGTCCGTCCTCGGGCGCACGATCGCTCTGGACCAGACCGAGGGACGTCATGCGTTTGAAGAGGGCGCTGGCGGAGCTGCGGTCCATCGCCACGGCCTCGGCCACTGCGCTCGGTCTGGCTGGGCCGTACGCGTAGAGCCAGCGGGCGAGGTGGAAGGCGGCCGGGCGAAGCTCTTCGTGGAACGCCGCGGCGGACCGTTCGGTGAGTGCGCGCGAGGCGCTGAGCAGAGCGTTGAGCTCGAAGCCGAGCCGTGTGGTCGCCGGGGTCATGCAGCTCTCCAAGTAATGGGCATTTGCACACCATTAGATATAGTGGGCATATTCACACTATATCGGCCGCTGGGTCGAAGAGAGGCAGTGCCGAATGAACGACGAGGCTCCGACGATCGTCCTCACCGGGGCGACGGGTGGCCTCGGTGCTCTCGCCGCGACCTCGATGGCCGCGACGGGAGCGCACCTGGTCATCACGGCGCGGAGCGCGCAGCGCGCGGAGGCCACGATCTCGTCCGTACGCGAGGCCGCGCCGTCCGCGGATCCGGAGGTGTTCGTGGTCGACCTCTCCCGGCCGGGAGAGGTGCGCAAGGTGGGCGAGGAGATCCGGTCTCGGCACGGGCGGATCGATGTACTCATCAACAACGCGGGGATACATGCCTTCGAGCCGCGGGTCACGGCGGACGGACTCCCCGAGATGATCGCGGTCAACTACCTCGCGCCCTTCGTGCTGACCCGTGAGCTGCTGCCGTCGCTGCGGCGATCTCCCGCGGGCCGGGTGGTCAATGTCGCCTCCGAGGCGTCGCGTCGACACGGCGACCTCCGCATCCCGCAGGTCCTGAGCGACACGACCCCGTTCACGGCCCGCGGGTCGTCGGAGCGCTACGGACAGAGCAAGCTCCTCGACATCATGTTCACGCTCGCGCTCGCTCGGAGACTCGACGGTTCCACGGTCACCGCCAACTGCGTGGACCCAGGGTTCAACGTGACGGGCCTGGGTCGCGACCTCCGCTTCGCTGCCGGACTCGAGCGGGTGCTTCGAGCGTTGCGCATCGGTGACCCTGCTCGCGGCGCGGGCTTGATCGTCGACCTCGCCACCGAGGCGCGCTACGCCGGGCGAAGCGGCCTGTACGTCACCGAGAAGCACAGGCGCGAGCTCGTTCCCGCGGATCCGGCCACCGACGTCTCTGCCCAGGACGAGCTCTGGCGAGCCACCGAGCTCCTGCTCGACCGGCTCTGACTTGGAGGTTGGTGGGGAACTCCCAAGCTCCACTTGGAAGTTCTCATCAACTTCCAACTCAAACCACCCCTGAGTGGTAAGTTGACCCGTCATGGATCCGGAGAGGTACGACGCTCCGCAGTTCGGCAGGGCGACGCGCGAGCCGGGGAACAAGTGGGCCTACTGGTACTACCGACCCGCCCACATCCCGCGTGACCTGCCGTTACAGCCGCTCACCGTGAAGGCGCTCTCGGATGCCGACGCCGCGCTGGGGCGCCTCCAAGGAGTGAGCGCGCTGATCCAGGACCCCGAGCTGTTGATCGGGCCCTACCTGACCCAGGAGGCGGTCGCCTCCTCCCGGATCGAGGGCACCCAGACCTCCCTCGAGGAGGTCCTCCAGGACGAGGTCAGCGGTCAGGCGACCAGGAGCGAGGACGTCGCCGAGGTCAAGGCCTACCTTGCCGCGACCCGTCAGGGATTCGAGCTCATCAGGAGCTGGCCGCTCAGCCAGCGGCTCGTCCTCGAGCTGCACAAGACCCTCCTCACCGGCGTCCGGGGTCACGAGCGCCACCCCGGCGAGTTCCGGCGGAGCCCGGTCTGGGTCGGGTCGCCGACCGACAACCCCACCACCGCCGCGTACGTCCCACCCCTCCCTCCCGACCTGCCCGAGCTGATCGCCGACTGGGAGGCGTACGTCAACGTCCCCGATCTCAGTCCGACGCTGGTGCGGTGCGCGCTGATGCACTACCAGTTCGAGACGATCCACCCGTTCCTCGACGGCAACGGGCGCATCGGGCGGCTGCTGATCAACCTGATGCTGATGGAGGAGGGGCGGATGACCACCCCGCTGCTCTATCTCTCGGGCTACATCGAGGCCAACCGCCAGACCTACTACCAGCGGCTGCAGAGCGTCCGGGAGCGCGGTGAGATGCAGGAGTGGCTGCAGTTCTTCCTCACCGCGGTGCGACGTTCGGCCGAGGACGCCACCACCAGATCCGAGCGCCTGGTCGCGCTCCGGGAGAGCTATCTCGATGAGGCCGCCACCTCGCGCGCCAACCTGTCCGGGCTGGTCACGCTGCTGTTCGCCAACCCCTACCTGACCGTCAAGCGCGTCCAGGACGCGACCGGCCTGACCAACCAGGGTGCCCGCAACCTGATCCAGGACGCCGAGCGGCGTGGGTGGATCGAGGCCGCCGGCCGGTCGGGCCGCGGCGGCCGGCACTACTGGATCGCCAGAGCGGTGATGGACGTGATCGAGGAGCCGCTGGCGTACGACTGAACACTCCTGAACATGCCTGGACACAGCGGAAAACGTGCAGGTGGCCCCGGCTGTGCACGTGTGCACGCCCAGGGCCACCTGTGTGACGTAGCCGAGCAGTCGGTAGGGGGTTGATCACTCGGCCATCGTCATGTTTCTCAGAAGGTGCCGAGCGCCAGCGGGTTCGGGACCTGGTCGACGGGGAGGCCGTCGAGAGCCGGGTTCTCCATCGGGAGCAGGAACGAAACCTGGTCCATCTCGCTGTCGGACAGCTCGGACGGCAGGGCGCCGCCCATGATCTTGTCCATCACGATGCCGGGGGCACCGACGTAGGCGCCGGAGACGACCATGGCGGCACCGTTGCCGACCTGGTGCGAGCCACCGTCCCAGTTCACCCAGGCCTTCTTCTGCGCCGGGCTCAGCTCGCCGCCGGTGGCGCCCATCAGGATGAGGCCCGGAGCGCCGACCCAGGCGCCGGAGACCATGCGGGCCGCGCCGCCGGTCGCCTGACCGGCGCCGCAGATGAAGCCGGCCCAGGCCTTCTGGCTCGAGGGCGAGAGGTCCGAGGCACCGGAGGAGTTCTCCGCGATGCACTCGGCCTCGGTGCGGTTGTGGTGGGTGCCGTCGGCTGCGGTGGCGGTACCCGTGGTCAGTGCGACTGCGACACCCGAGAAGGCGGCGACGGCCGCGACGCGGCGGAGCAGCCCTGTCTTCTTGTTCATTTCGTACCTTTCATCGATCAATTCGAATTGAAACATCACGCACGGACGCGACCCCCGGATCGATAACAGATGCATCGATACGTTCGCATCCGGGAAGTGATGCTAGGAGAATCAACGACCATCGCAGCAAGTCGACACGGCTGTTTTCATGTCAACTAATGACAAATGAAATGTAATGACGTAATTTTCGCCAATCTGCAACGTTCTTGTTTGAACGTGCGTAAATGCGCAGATGGCCCGGTCGTGCGCGAAGGCACGGCCGGGGCCATCTGGGGACGGCGCCGATCGGATCGTGGTGGGAGCTACGGTCGGTCGGCGGTCGTCATGTCGACGCTCAGAAGGACCCGAAGGGAGCCATCGGGTTCGGGATCTGCTCGGTGGGAACACCGTCGAGTGCCGGGCTGTCCTGCGGGATGAGGAACGTGACCTGCTCGAGCTCGCTCGGCGACAGGTCGCTCGGGGTCGCCCCGCCCGCGATCTGGTCGAGGATGATGCCGGGGGCGCCGACGTAGGCGCCCGCGACCATCATGGCGGCACCCTCACCGATCTTGTGGCCACCCTCGTCCCAGTTCTCCCAGGCAGCCAGCTGCTCCGGGGTGATCGGGGAGCCGGTGGCGCCGGCGAGGATCAGGCCCGGGGCGCCGACCCAGGCGCCGCTGACCATCTGGGCAGCACCGCCGGCGACGTAGGAGCCGCCGAGGATGAAGTCCTCCCACGCCTTCTGCGAGGAGGGCGAGAGGTCGGAGGAGGAGACGCTGGCGGTGGCCGGCGCCGGCGCGGCGACGGCGGTGCCGGTGGTCAGTGCGACGGCGACACCCGAGAAGGCGGCGATGGCCGCGGCGCGGCGGAGCAGCCCTGTCTTCTTGCTCATTTCATACCTTTCATCGTCAATTCGAATCGATCGCATCGCGGCCGCCGAGCTGATAACACTCGTTTCGACACGTCCGCGTGCGGTTCATGACGCTAGGGATGCTCACCGTGCGATGTTCTGTCCGACACGGCTTCGTAATTACCAAGTGGACGTAAACGTTCCATACCGCCGGGTAATACCATGCCCGGTCGGGTTATTGGATTCCTGGAATTCGTCGAGCGCGCTAGATTGCCGCGTCCTCTTCTCGGGACCCCCACCTAGAAGGCATCGATGAGCTCGGCAACGTACGCACCCGTGATCGCTGATTCCAGTCGGCCGAGGAAGGGCGGCAGGGTCCTCCTGTCGGTGCTCATCGGCCTGCTCGGCGCACCACTCCTTCTCGTCGGAGCGGGCCTGGCCGTCGCGGCCGGACCCGACGACGTCGTGATGGGCAAGGAGACCCCGATCCAGCAGGGCGCGGCGTACTCCACGCCGGAGGCGTTCGCCTTCGACCGGCTACCGGTCACCGTGCGCGTGGAGGCGATGGGGGAGGCGTACGTCGGTGTCGGCAACCCGGTCGACGTGCTCGACGTCGTCAAGGGCACCAAGGCCGTCGAGATCGCCAAGACTCCGCTGACCAGGGTCAGCGGTGCGGCCGGCTCGGGGGAGAACGTGCCGGATGCCTCCGAGGCGCCGTGGTGGGACGAGACGGTCTCGGGCTCCGGCGCCCAGGAGCTGAACGTGACGCTCACTGGGGAGCCGGTCTCGTTCCTGGCCGCGAGCCGGGACGGTGCGCCGATCAAGGTCGCCTTCGGCTATCGGCTCGATGGGATCTTCCTGGTCGCGCTGGGCATTGCGGGCTTCGGCGCCCTTCTGCTGATCGGCGCGGTCGTCCTGCTGGTGACCGGGAAGCGTGAACGCCGGCACCAGTGGCAGCCGCCCCGGCCACCGGTTTCGTACGCCCAGCCGCCCCACCCCGCCCAGCCGGGCTACCCGACCCAGCCGGCCCGTCCTGTCCTGACGGGGCCGACGGGGCCGACGGGGCCGACGGGGCCGGCGCCGACTCGCCTGGCCATGCCGCGTCCGCCGGCCGGCGGGCTCTACCGCCGCTTAGGCGTAGCGGCCGGGATCGGCGTCGTGGCGTTCTCGCTGACTGGATGCTCGATGCCCGCGTCCGTCGAGCTCGAGCAGCCGAGCAAGGTCTCGCTGCGGAGCGACGACGTCGGCGTTGTGATGCGGGACTGGAACGCGCGCAGCAACGAGGCGATCAGGGCCAACGGGCGTGGGAAGTGGAAGGTCGAGGCATGGGACCAGGCCGCCACTGGTCCCATGCTCGCCGTGTTCCAGGCCGCGACGGTCGCGGCCGAGGCCACTGGCTACAAGCAGCGCTCGCGCACCTTCAATGTGGATGCGGGCCGGGTCTGGTCGGCGCAGCTCGGCGAGTATCCGATGTGGGCCATCGTGGAGATCAACGGCGGCGACCGGAGGTCTCCGCTGGCGGTCTACGAGCAGCAGGACGCCCTCTCGCCCTGGAAGCACCGTGGCGAGGTCAAGGTCAAGGCGAGCGCCATCCCCACCGAGGTCGAGGGCGCCGCGCCGGTCTCCGCCGCCGATGCGAAGCGGGTCCAGGACGTCGCCGACGAGATCGACGCATACCTCGGCAAGCCCAAGAGGGTCGAAGGTCTCGCCGGGCTCAAGAAGCTCAAGGCACCGCGGCGCGAAATGGACGCGTACGTCGCGGAGATGGGTGTGGACACGGTCAAGACGACCGTGGAGCCATTCGATGAGACCGGACCCCGGATGGTGCAGACGCGCGAGGGCGTGTTCGCGATGCTGGAGTTCACCGTCGACAGCATCGTCGGTGGCCAGGGCACCGAGTGGGAGTGGAACCCGCCCTTCGACGAGTTCCGCAGCCAGGCCGGCAAGAACCTGTCCATCCGGACCGCGGTGACGGTCGCGGTGCTGGTGCCGAAGGACGGCGAGGCTTCGGTCCTCGGGGTCGAGTACGGCGAGATCCTGGGCGCGAAGGTGAAGATCTGACCCTCAGGGTTCATCCGCTGATCGCACGATGCTCGCGCGCGCGGCGGCTGGGCTTTTCTCGCGGGGCCTAGCGTCGAAGCATGGATCATGCTGCGGCCGTGAGCCTGGCCATCGGCGCATGCGTCCTGTTCTCGCTCTCCGCCGCGGTCCAGCAGCGCGCGAGCGCGCTCGCGCCCGGCCGCAGCGGCGGAATGGCCGGCGTCGAGCAGCTGATGCTGGCGCTGGTGCGCAATCCGCTGTGGGTCATCGGCGCGATGATCAACGCGATCGGCTTCGGGGTGCAGGCGGTCGCACTCCACCTGGGGTCGGTCTCCGTCGTGCAGTCGGTGATGCCCACGCAGCTGCTCTTCGCGCTCGTCTTCGCCTCGATCGCCGCCCGCCACTGGCCGACGGTCTCCGACTGGCTCAGCGGGGCCGCGATCTGTGGCGGCGTGATCCTGCTGGTCACCGACGACCATCGCGGCGGCACCTATGCCGACGTCGGCCGCGTCGCGCTCTTCGCCGGGTGTGTGGCGGTCGTGATCTGCGTACTCCTGCTGGCGGCGCACCGGTTCCCGCCGCCGGTCGCGGCGGCGACCACCGCGGTCGCGGCCGGCTGCTCGTTCGCCACCACCTCGGTGCTGTTGAAGATCACCGCCGACCGGGCCGCCGCCGACGGATTCCTCGGGCTGTTCACGCTGCCGGCGTTCTACGGGCTGCTGTGCACCTGCGGCCTCGGGATCGTGCTCACCCAGGCGGCCCTCGCCGCCGGTCCGCTGCCCTGGGCGATGGCGGCGATGACGATCACCAACCCCACCGTCTCGTACGTCGCCGCGGTGGTCGCCTTCGGCGCCTCGGCCCCCACGCTGTGGGTCGCGGTGAGCGCCGGCGCGCTGCTGGTCACCGGGATCGTCGGGCTCGCCCGGTCACGGTCGGCGAGCAGATGGACCCCGGTGCAGGACGAGCGAACCGAGATCCGGGTCTCCTAGCGGTCCTGCATCGATCGCGGCCACGAGCGGCGCCTGGTCGACCTGGGCTTGAGGTGCTCGGGCAGCGCGCTGATGTAGGGCGCGGCATGCCGGCATTCACCACAGGTGACGTCTCGATAGTCGTAGGAGGTCAGCGGTTCTTCTCCGTACGCCCGACACACCGGCCCGAAGGAGTCGGCGAAGTGCGTGCGCTGTTTCGTCGTCAACTCACTCATGTGCGCCTCACGTGGTCATTGCAGGGAATGGTCACAGCAGGGTAACGGTGTCCCAACAGAAATTGCGCTCCGACACCCTGACGAACCCGCTCCGTTCACGCATAGCGCCGAGCCCGCCGGGCGGCCTGTCGCTGCCGCGAGCGGGCGAGGAGATATGTCGGCGCGGTCTCCTGCGTGAGGCTCTCGTGAAGCTCCAGCATGTCCTCGATCGTGCGCGACCAGGGGAACTGCTCGGCCCGCTCGCGTGCCGCGTGCCGGGTCGCCACCACCGGCCGCTCGGCGACGTCGATGACCGCGTCGGCAAGCGCCGCCGGATGGGCGGACGCCCAGGCTCCGCACCTGGGGTCGATGAGCTCCCGGGCGCCGCCGCGGTCTGCGGTCACCACCGGCGTACCGCTGGCGAGGGCTTCCAGGACGGCCAGTCCGAAGGTCTCGCGCGGGCAGACGGAGAGGGCCACGTCGGCCTCGGCGAGCGCCCGGGCGATCCGGTGGCGGTCGGAGACGTGCCCGTGGAAGATGACCGGCGCTCCGGCGGCGAGAGCTTCGATCTCGGCACGGTGCGGCCCGTCGCCGTAGACGTCCATGCGTACGTCGAACCCTCGCCGATGCAGCTCGACGGCGGTGGCGACGGCGAGGTCGGGGGACTTCTCGCGGGAGAGGCGGCCGACGTGGACGAGCCTCAGAGTGTCGTCGCGGTGCCCGAGCGAGGGCTGGAAGAAGTCGAGGTCGACGCCCAGCGGCACCTGCGCGATCGGGCAGCCGACGGTCGCGGCCAGCGGCTCGAACTCGTGCCGGGCGTAGTCGGAGGTCACCAGCACCTGGTCGAAGGAGCGCACCAGCATCCGGTTGAGCAGCGCGGTGGAGACCTTCGAGGTGGTGTCCATGCCGGTGTAGGTGGGCATGTACTCGTCGAGCCGCTCGTGGGAGAAGAGCACCGTCCCGATGCCCTGGCGCCGGGCCCAGCGGGAGACGGGCAGCATCGTGAACTTGTCGCTGACCTCGAGGCTCGTCGGGTTGAAGCGGGTCAGCACGTCGGTCACCCGCCACGGCTCGATGATCAGCCGGTAGCCGCCGCCCACGCGAGGCGCTCTCAGCTGCACCACCTCGCCGAGGTCGGTCGAGGTGACCGAGTCGTACGGACCGGGGACGACCAGAAGTCGGTCGTGGCCCGCTTCGAGATAGCCACGGGCGAGGGCCTCCAGAGCCGTCTTCATGCCGCCGGAGGTGGGGCCGACGAAGTTCGCGAGCTGAGCGATGAGCACGGCCACATCGTGTGGCATCGAGGTAGCCCTGCGGCGACCTCGATGTGACGTCGGCATGGCGAGGCAACGTACGAGATATCGTTGAAGATATGACCAACCTGGACGCGCACCCCATCCCCGTCGAGTGTGTCGGTGGAAACGGGGACGAAGGCGTCGAGATCCAGATCATCACTCCGCGTGACGTCCCGCTGGGCGGTCCACGAGCGATGAACGTACGCCGCACCCTGCCCGCCCGCTCGCGCTCGCTGATCGGCGCGTGGTGCTTCCTGGACCACTACGGTCCCGACGACGTCGTCGTCTCCGGCGGGATGGAGGTGCCGCCGCACCCGCACACCGGGCTGGCGACGGTCTCCTGGCTGTTCACCGGGGAGATCGAGCACCGCGACTCGGTCGGCACGGTCGCGATGGTGCGCCCGGGCGAGGTCAACCTGATGACCGCCGGGCGAGGGATATCCCACTCGGAGAACTCCACCGCCGAGACCACCGTCCTGCACGGAGCGCAGCTGTGGGTCGCGCTGCCGGACGAGTTCCGCGACGTCGAGCCGGGGTTCCAGAACCATGCGCCCACGCCGATCGAGCGCGACGGGGCGACCGTACGGGTCTTCATGGGGTCGCTCCTCGGCGTCACCTCGCCGGTGCGGACCCACTCCGAGATCCTCGGCGCCGAGATCCTGCTCGAGCCCGGCACCCGGCTCGAGATCCCGGTGGACGAGCGGTTCGAGCACGGCGTACTCGTGGACACCGGCGAGGTGTCGATGACCGGCCTGGGCGCGTCCGGCCCGGCTTCGGCCGAGGTGGAGAAGGACTCGCTCGCCTACGCCCCTCCGGGCGCCACCACGCTGATCCTGCAGGCCGGGGAGGCGTGGACCCGGTTGCTCCTCCTCGGCGGTACGCCGTTCGGCGAGTCGATCATCATGTGGTGGAACTTCGTCGGGCGCACCCACGAGGAGGTCGTCGGCTTCCGCGAGGAGTGGCAGGGCCAGGTCACCCGCGGTGGCGGCGAGGTGGTCGAGGACTCCCAGGACCTGGCCGAGGGCCGTTTCGGTGTGGTCGAGGGCAACCACCAGCGGCCGATCCCGGCACCCCCGCTTCCCAATGCGCGGCTTCGCTCGCGGTCTTAGGTCGCGTCAGTGCTCGTGCTCAGTTCGTGCTTAGACTGCAGTCGTGAGTGACGAATCCTCAGACCCAGGGGTCGTGCTGGCCGTGGCGGTGGGCCGCAGCCGTAGCCAGGCGGCGGTCTTCGACCTCGCCGGGCGCGAGCTGGCCGGCGACACCCGTGACCACGAGGTCGGCATCTCCGCCGAGGTGCTGATGCCCGAGGTCGTCGAGCGGATGACCAAGATGGTGACCTCGATCGACCTGCCGGTGCTGGCGATCGGGATGAGTCTGCCCGGCGTGGTCAACCCCGATCTCGGGATGAGCATCGACACCCCGGCGATGGGCGGCTGGGACGGCGTCCAGCTGGCCCCCTACTTCACCGCGCTGACCGACGCGCCGCTGATCCTCGCCCACGACGCCCACGCGCTGGCTCGGTCGGAGCTCTTCAACTCCGACCATCCCGTACGCAACGCCCTGGTCGTCAAGGCCTCGACCGGTCTCGGCATGGGCATCATCGTCGACGGCAAGGTCGTCACCGGCGCACTCGGGGCGGCCGGCGAGATCGGCCACACCCGCATCGACGCGGCCGGAGACCGGCCCTGCCGTTGTGGCTCGACCGGCTGCCTGGAGACCGTCGCGTCCGGCTGGGCGCTCGCCCAACGGCTGACGGACTCCGGGGTCCCCGCTGGCCACGTACGCGACCTGGTGGCCGCCGCGCTCGCCGGTGACGCCGTCGCGCGCGGGCTGCTGCGCGAGGGCGGACGACAGCTCGGCGAAGTCGTGGCCATCGCCGTCAACCTGCTCAACCCGGAGGTCGTCGTCATCGGCGGCGACATGGCCGGTGCCTTCGACCTCTACACCGCTGGGGTGCGCGAGAGCGTCTACGCCCGCTCCAACCCGATCGCCACCCGCGAGCTCACCTTCATGGCTCAGCTCCACGGCGACTCCTCGGGCCTGGTGGGCTGCGCCGCGATGGCGATCGAGTCCCTCTCCGACCCGCAGTGATCGTCGGCCTGCTCTGGCTGCTCGGATGCCAGCTGGCCGGAACCGCGATCGTCGAGCTGACCGGGATCCCGCTGCCCGGCCCCGTCGTGGGGATGCTGCTGCTCTTCGTCGTCCTCGTCCTGCGGCGCCGTGACGGCGAGGACGACCCGGTCATCCAGGTCGGCGACTACTTCCTCTCCCACCTGCAGCTCTTCTTCATCCCGGCCGGAGTCGGCGTGATCGCCTACCTCGCGGTCATCCGCGACGCGGCGGTGCCGATCGTCGTCGCGCTGCTCGGCTCCTGGTTCCTCGGGCTGGTCACCGTCGGCTGGGTGCTCAGCCTGTTCCTGCGCCGCGTGCCCGAGGTCGCCGGCACCGAAGGCGCGCCGGGGGAGGAGATCGAGTGAGCGTCATCCTGTGGCTCTTCGTGACGGTGGCGGCGTACGAGTTCGGGCGGTGGCTTCGCAAGCGGACCCATTCGCCGCTGGCCCAGCCGGTGGCGGTGGCGATCGTGATCGTCGGCACCCTGCTGGCCGTCAGCGGCACGTCCTACGACGACTACGCCGACGCCACCACGCTGATCAGCTTCCTGCTCGGCCCGGCGACGGTCGCGCTGGCGATCCCGCTCTACCACCAGGTCGCGCGGCTGAAGGGGATGGTGGTGCCCGTCCTGGTCGCGCTGACCGCCGGCGCGGTCGTGTCGATGGTCAGCGGCATCCTGCTGGTGCGCTGGCTCGGTGGCGGGGACGTGCTGGAGCGGACGATGGCCACGAAGGCCGTCACGGCTCCGGTGACGATCGCGCTGGCCGAGCGGCTGGGCGGCTACCCGGAGCTGTCGGCGTGCTTCGCGATCGTGATCGGCACCTTCGCCGCGATGGTCGCACCGCGGGTCCTGACCCTGCTCCGCATCCGCGACCCGCGTGCCCGCGGCATCGCCGTCGGGGCGGTCTCCCACGGCATCGGCACCGCCCGGATGCTGGAGGAGAGCCGGGTCGAGGGCGCCTTCTCCGGACTGGCGATGGGACTCACCGCGGTTGTGACATGTCTCCTGGTTCCGCTGGTGGCGTACTTCCTCCTCTGAGGCTCCCTGCGGCCTACCGTTGGTCTCATGGCCCGTGTGCATGCCTTCACCGACGACGTACTCGGCACTCTCGACGCGGTCGGGGTCGCCGAGGCTCTGCGGCGCGGTGACTTCAGCACTCTCGAGGCGGTCGAGGCGTCCATCGCCCGGATCGAGGCGGTCGATGCCGCGCTCGGAGCGATGGCCTACCGCACCTTCGACCGGGCCCGGATCCAGGCGCGCGCTCCCCGGGCCGGCTTCTTCGCCGGCGTCCCCACCCTGATCAAGGACAACACCGACGTCGCCGGCGTGCCCACCAGGAACGGCACGGATTCGTACGTCATGCCGCCGGCCTCACGCAACGGCGAGATGACCAAGCTGCTCTTCAAGCTCGGGTTGCTGTCGCTGGGGAAGACCCAGCTCTCGGAGTTCGGGTTCTCGGGCACGGCCGAGCACGCGCGTCTCGGCGCGGTGCGCAACCCGTGGGACACCGGCCGCGTTGCGGGCGCTTCGTCGGCCGGTTCGGGTGCACTGGTGGCCGCCGGGGCCGTACCGATCGCCCACGGCAACGACGGCGGCGGCTCGATCCGGATACCGGCGGCTGCGTGCGGGTTGGTCGGGCTCAAGCCGACCCGCGACCGGCTGCCCCAGGACCCGCTCTACGGTCTGCTGCCGCTCAAGATCGTCACCGACGGCGTGCTGACCCGCTCGGTGCGCGACACCGCCGCCTTCTTCCGGGAGGCCGAGAAGGCGCACCACACCTCGCTGCCGCCGATCGGGGACGTCACCGGCCCCGGGTCGAAGCGGCTGCGCTGTGCCATCTTCACCGGTGCGCTCGGGCGCGACGCCAGTCCCGAGGTCGCCGAGCTGACGCTGAAGACGGCGGCCGTGCTGGAGGAGCTCGGGCACACCGTCGAGACGGTGCCGCCGCCGGTGCCCGAGACCTTCGCCGACGACTTCGTCCTCTACTGGGGGACCCTCGCGGTCGCCCTGGTCAACGCCGGCCCGCTCCGCGGCAAGACCTGGGACCGCAGCCGGCTCGACAACCTCACGGTCGGCCTCGCACAGCACACGCTCAAGAACGCCAAGTACGTCCCGGCCGCCATCGTCCGGCTGCGTAAGGCGCAGGCGATCGCGGAGGGGTTCCACGCGGCGTACGACGTCGTCCTGACGCCCACGGTCGCGCACGAGACCCCGGAGATCGGGCGGCTGGCGCCGGGCCAGGTCTACGAGCTGGTCATGAAGGGGCTGATGGACTGGGTGGCGTTCACGCCGTGGCAGAACGTCACCGGTGGGCCTGCGGTGTCGCTGCCGATTCAGCAGACCCTCGCCGGGCTGCCTCAGGGGATGATGTTCGGGGCGGCGCCGGGACGCGAGCGAATGCTGCTCGAGCTGTCCTACGAGCTCGAGGAAGCGATGGGTTTCGCTCGCATCTGGGACCCCGATCGAGGTGCCGAGGGCCCCGCTGACCTGCGATGATGCGGTCGGTGAAGGGAAGGGCCGTGTCGATTTGTTGAGCGTGGCGCCCCTACCGTAATGTTCTCTCACGCAACGCCCCTTTAGCTCAGTCGGCAGAGCGTCTCCATGGTAAGGAGAAGGTCTACGGTTCGATTCCGTAAAGGGGCTCTGAGTCCATTAGGATTCTTGGGTTGAGGTCCCGCAGTAGGAATACTGCGGGCCTGATTCCTGTTGAGGCGGGGTAGCTCAGGCGGTTAGAGCGCACGACTCATAATCGTGAGGTCGCGGGTTCGATCCCCGCCCCCGCTACCGCCAAAGACCGCACCACCTCGATCAGCACCGTAAGGAAACTCCTGTGGCCAGCAAGAGCAGCGACGTTCGCCCGAAGATCACCCTCGCTTGCACCGAGTGCAAGGAGCGGAACTACATCTCGAAGAAGAACCGTCGGAACGACCCCGACCGTATCGAGCTCAACAAGTACTGCCCGCGTTGCCGCAAGCACACCCCGCACCGCGAGACCCGCTGAATCCTCTCAGTAGAGCGCCACGCTGATCGGCGCTCCGAACGCCCCGCCCCCGCCACTGAATTCCAGATGGCCGGGAGGCGGGGCGTTCGTCATTTGCCGAGACGTGACCGAGGTGACGCTTCGGCCGACGTGGGTGACTTCTCGGCTGGCCACTAGAGTTGCCCGCATGGCAGTTGATGGGTCGCTCGTAGGGCGCGCGTTTCCTCCGACCAGGCCCTATCGGGTCACCGATGAGAAGGTGCGGGAGTTCGCTGCCGCCACCGGTGTGGGCTGGGAGAGCGGGGACCCGGTTCCGGCGACGTTCCCGATCGTGCTCGCCTTCGACGCGATGAACGCCTTCCTGGAGGACGTCCAGGTCGAGCTGTCGCGGATCGTGCACGGCGAGCAGAAGTTCTCGTACGCCCGGCCGATCGCACCGGGGGACGTGCTGGTCGCGACCCTGAGCGTCGCCTCGCTGCGGCAGATCGGCGGCAACGACATCATCGGAACGGTCTCGGAGATCACCGACGAATCCGGGGCGGTCGTCTGCACCACCTCGGCCACCCTGGTCCACCGAGCGGCGGAGGTCGCGTGATGGCACTCGAAGCAGGCGCCGAGCTGGCCTCGAAGACCTACCCCGTCACCCGGGCGTCGCTGGTGCGCTACGCGGGCGCGAGCGGCGACTTCAACCCGATCCACTGGTCCGACCGGATCGCCACCGCCGTCGGCCTCCCCGGCGTGATCGCCCACGGCATGTTCACCATGGCGCTGGTCGCCCGAGCGGTCTCGGAGTGGACCGACGGTGCCGAGGTCGTCGACTTCGGCGCCAAGTTCACCAACCCGGTCGTCGTGCCCGATGACGACGAGGGCACCTCGGTGACGATCAGCGGCACCGTGAAGTCGGTCGAGGACGGTCTGGCGACGATCGCCCTGACCGTCCTCTCCGGCGACCAGAAGGTCCTCGGCATGCCGAAGGTCTCCGTACGTGTCTGAAAAGCTCTCCGGCTACACCACCTTCCATCTCGGCGGCCCGGCGGCGGAGTTCGTCACCGCGACCACCGAGGCGGAGATCATCGAGGCCGTGACCGCGGCCGACGCTGCCGGGAAGGACGTGCTCGTCCTCGGCGGCGGCAGCAACCTCGTGGTCGCCGACGCCGGCTTCCCGGGCACCGTCATCAAGCTGGCGACCACTGGCGTCGCGGCGGAGCCGGTCGAGGGTGGCGTACGCGTCACTGTGGCTGCCGGCGAGACCTGGGACGACTTCGTGACGACCGCCGTCGACAAGGGCTGGAGCGGCGTCGAGGCGCTCTCCGGCATCCCCGGCAGGGTGGGCGCGACCCCGATCCAGAACGTCGGTGCGTACGGCCAGGACGTCTCCCAGACCATCACCTCGGTCAAGGTCTTCGACCGTGAGCTTCGCGAGGTGCGGAGCTTCACCGCCGGGGAGTGCGCGTTCGGCTACCGCTGGTCGCGTTTCAAGGCACGACCCGGCCGATACGTGGTCGTCGAGGTCACCTTCCGGCTCGGCACCGACGGCGAGACCGGCTCCCCGATCGCGTACGCCCAGCTCGCCGGGGCCCTCGGCGTCGAGCAGGGCACCCGGGTGCCGTCCAAGCAGATCCGCGAGGCCGTGCTGTCCCTGCGCCGCAGCAAGGGCATGGTCATCGACGAGGCCGACAACGACACCTGGTCGGCGGGCTCGTTCTTCACCAACCCCGTGGTCGCCCCCGAGGACGTGCCCGAGGGCGCTCCGGCGTACCCCCAGCCCGACGGCACGGTGAAGACCTCCGCCGCCTGGCTCATCGACCACGCCGGCTTCAAGAAGGGCCACGGCAACCAGAGGGTGTCCCTCTCCACGAAGCACACCCTCGCCCTCACCAACCGCGGTCAGGGCACGACCGAGGATCTGCTCGCCTTGGCGAGAGAGGTGCGCGACGGGGTCGAGGCGGCGTACGGGATCGTGCTCGTCAACGAGCCCGTCATGCTCGGCGTGGAGCTCTAGGAGCGACCAACCCGGACTCGTAGGCGACCACCACGAGCTGCGCGCGGTCGCGCGCGTGCAGCTTGGTCATCGCCCGGTTGATGTGGGTCTTGGCGGTCAGCACGCTGATCACCATCGCCTCGGCGACCTGGTCGTTGGTCATGCCGCGGGCGACCAGGGTGACCGCCTCGCGCTCCCGGTTGGTGAGCTCGGCGAGCCCGAGGGGAGCGTCGGCAGGGGAAGGCTGGCTGACGTAGTGGTCGATCAGCGCGCGGGTGACCGACGGCGCGAGCAGGGCGTCGCCACGTGCGGCGACGCGCACCGCGTGCACGAAGTCCGCCGGCTGGACGTCCTTGACGAGGAAACCGGCAGCGCCGGCGCGCAGTGCTTCGAGGACGTACTCGTCCATGCCGTAGTTGGTCAGGATCACGACGTGCACGTCAGCGAGCGCCGGGTCGGCGGCGATCCGCCGGGTGGCCTCGAGACCGTCGGCCACGGGCATCTGGATGTCGACCATTGCCACGTCGGGCAGGTGCTCGCGGGCGAGCGCCACTGCCTCGATGCCGTCGGCGGCCTCGGCGACCACCTCGATGTCGTCCTCGATGTCGAGGAGGGCCCGGAAACCGCTGCGGATGAGTGGCTGGTCGTCGACCAGGAGCACCCGGATCACGACGTACGCTCCACCGGCAGCCGTGCCTCGACCATGAAACCGCCCTCCTCGCGAGGCTGCGCCCGCAGCTGACCTCCGAGGGCGGAGACCCGCTCTCGCATCCCGAGCAGCCCGATGCCGGGCACGGTCGTCGCCGAGGCACCGGTGCCGTTGTCCTCGACCCGGATCCCGAGCGAGTCGGGCCGGTGGTCGATGTGGACCGACGCGGTGGTGGCCGCGGCGTGGCGAGTCACGTTGGTCAACGCCTCCTGGACGATCCGGTAGGCCGTCCGGCCCACCGCGACCGGCACCGTGCCGGGCTGCCCGTCGACGGTCAGCGTGACGTCCAACCCGGTGGACCCGGCGGATCCCACCAGGTCGCGTACGTCCTCGAGCCCCCGCGGCGGGTTCGGATCGTCGTCGCGCAGCGCCGTCAGAGTGGCCCGCAGCTCGCGGGCAGCCTCGCGCCCGGCCTCCCGGATCGCCAGCAGCGACTCGGGGACCTCCTCGCCACGCCGCTGGGCGACGTGGACCGCGGCCTCGGACTGGACCTTGATCACCGAGATCTGGTGCGTGAGGGAGTCGTGCAGCTCGCGGGCGATGTGCAGGCGCTCGTCGTCGGCCCGGCGCTGTGCCGCGGCCTCCCGGGTGCGCTCGGCCTCGTCGGCACGCCGCTCGGCCTGCCGGAGGGCCTCGCCGGCGGCGCCCGCCGCGATCAGCCAGGCGATCTCCAGGGCCCCGCGCGCCTGCTCGGAGGCGGCGCCGAGGTCACCCACGGAGGCGTACGCCACCAGGAACAGCCCGCTCTGCATCACCACCGCGGCCAGCACCGTGACCAGCCGGTGCCCCTCCCGCACGGCTGCGTAGACCGCGACCAGGAACGCGATCACCGCGACGTCGAACCCGAGTGCCTGGAAGGCCAGCCCGCACGCGCCGCTGGCGACCAGCACGGCGACCGGCGCCCGACGGCGGAACACCAGGACCAGACCGCTCGCGACCAGCGCGGCGTAACCGAGAAGCTCGTTGCCGGAGCCGGGCTGGCCGCCGCTCAGCGCAGCCGCCAGCTGGGCCACGGCCACACCAGCGGCGATGACCCAGTCTCCGACCGTGATCCGCTGCCTGGCCATGCGAGCAGGATATGCCCGCGCCCGCCGCCCGGGAGTCCCTCTGACGCAGGAGATCCGGCTACCACGTACGCAGTAGCGACGGCCCCGAAGAGTCCACGGAGGCAGGACGACTCCGGCGTGCGTCGACGCGACGATCGAGTCATCCGATCGAACTCGACGAAGGAGCCCTCCATGTCCCTGAACGACGTACTCATCAGCGCCGCCGACCCTGACGTCGGCGCCTACACACTGACCACCGCCCGGCTGTGGGCGACGCTCGCCGCCTTCATCGGCCTGGCGGGAGCGGTCGCCGGCGCGGTGGCGCTGGCCCGTGCCGTACGCGGCGTCGGCAACCATGGCCGCAACGGCGCCGTCGTGGCGCTCGGCTGCGGCACGATCGCCCTCGTCGTCGGCGTCGTCAACCTGTTCGTGGCCGACGGCGGACCCGGCACCGGCAACGGCGTGGTGGGCGGCGGCATGGCGATCGTCCTCGGCCTCGCCGGCCTCGTCCTCGGCGCTCTCGCGCTCAGGCGGGCTCGCGAAGCCGTCTAGCCCCGCTCGAGGAGGAGAAGGACCTCGTGGTGATCGGTGTTCGGGAACATGTCGAGCAGTCGCGCCGACACCGGTCGCAACGAGGGCATGTCGCGCAGGTCGCGGGCGAGGGTGTCGACGTTGCACGAGGAGTAGACGACGTGCTCGACCCCCGACTCCTCCAGCCACCCGGCGAGCGATGAGCCGATCCCGCGCCGCGGAGGGTTGACGATGACCAGGTCGGGCGCGGAGCCGGCCGAGAGGGCGTACGCAGCGGCATCCCCGGCCACCCAGCCGGTGCCCGGCAGCCCCAGCTCCGCGGCGGTCGAGGCGGCGGCTTCGATGGCCTGCTCGCTGGACTCCACACCGAGCACCTCGCGCCCGGGAGCGGCGACGTGCAGCCCGAAGCCGCCGACGCCGCAGTAGAGGTCCCAGACAGAGGTCGGCGCCGCCGAGGAGACCAGGTCGCGGGCATGGCGGTAGAGCGCGGCCGCGACATCGGTGTTGGTCTGGAAGAACGAGTGGGGACGCAGCCGCAGACCGATCCCGTTGACCTCCATCGTGAGCGCCTCGCGGGCGGTCAGGAAGATCTCCTCAGGCCCCTCGATGACGGCCTTGTGCTCCGGTTGGATGTTCACCGAGGCGACGCCGATCGGGAGGTCGTCCAGCAGAGCCGGAAGGTGCTTGCGCAGCCGGGCCAGCGCCTCGGTGGACCGCAGCACCCAGCGCACCATCAGCTCGCCGCCGGGCGCCTCGGTGACGATCACGTGCTTGAGCTCGCCGCGCCGCTCCGGCACGGAGTAGGGAGTCAGCCGCGCGGTCGTGACGAACCGGGACAGGACCGGCAATGCGGCCTGCAGCCCCGGGGTGTGCAGCCCGCACGCGAGCAGGTCCACCCCGAGACCGTCGTGCGACAGGATCCCCAGCGTCGGCGCCTCCACCGAGCCGGCGACGACCATCTTCGCCTTGTTGCGGAAACCGGCCTCCGGGCTGGAGACCGGTTCCTCCCAACGTACGTCACCGAGAGCCTCGGCGACCCGCCGCTGTTTCTGCGCGAGCTGGTCTGCGTACGCCATCTCCAGCCAGCGGCAGGAGCGGCAGGCGCCGGAGGTGAAGTAGCCGCAGTCCATCCGTCAGATTCGGCTGCTCAGCATCGCGTTGATGCTGTCGAACGTCGTGCTGTCGGTCTCGTTGGAGGCGACGACGATCATCACGATGATGAAGATGATGTAGGCGATCCAGAAGAGCATGTAGAGCGCCCCGAAGATCGTCCCGATGAGGCCGGTGATGAAACCGGCCTGAGCGTTGCCGCGCCCGCTGTAGGCAGCCGGGTTGGCGTCGATCTCGGCCATCACCCGCTTGCCCTTGACCCATCCGAAGGGTGCGACGAAGACGCCGATCCCGCCGCACATGACCGACAGGCACAGCCCGACGATCCCGAGGACCATCGCCGTGTTGGCCTCGGGATGCGGAGGGGGCTGCGGGAAGCCGTACGGCGCCGGTGCGGGCTGGTAGCCGGGCGGTGGCGTGTCCGTCATCAGAACTCGCTGTCGTAGGTCTCGTAGCCGCTGTCGTAGCCCGGGTCGTCGAACCCGCCGCTGACGCCGATGATGATGACGACGGCGATCAGCAGGATGCTCAGGACCAACAGGACGGTGCCGATGATGCCGAGGATGAAGCCCGCCTGCGCGTTTCCGCGGCCGGTCAGAGCACCGGCCGACGCGTCGATCCGCTTCTTGGCGGAGAGACCCATGAACAGGGCGAACGGCGAGAGGACGATGGGGAGACCACAGAGGAACGACCCCACGAGCCCGACGATCCCGAGGACCATCGCCGTGGTCGCCCCCGAGTCCGGGGTGCCGACCGGACCGGCGTACGCAGCCGGAGCACCGTAGGGCGCCTGGCCGTAGCCCGGCTGACCACCGTAGTTCGGCTGACCACCGTAAGCCGGCGGAGGCGTCCCGTAGCCAGGGGTCGGGGCCGGCGGGACCGGCGGCTTCTGGTCGAAGGTCGCGCCGCCGTAGGGGTTCGAGGGCTGCTCACCGTAGGTCTGGCCGTACATCGGCTGGGTCGGCGCAGGCGGCGTCGACGCAGGCGGAGTCGCCACCTGGGTCTCGTCGGCCTGGGTCGGCTCGGCGGGAGTCGGCTCGGACGGGGTCGGCGGAGGCGGGGTGGAGGCGTCGGCCGGCTTGTTGGGATCGGGCTGATCGTCGGACGGGTTCGTCATGGCCGACATTCTGTCTTAACTTGCCGGATCCGTGGATTGCGAGGGCGTGTTGAGCCAGTCGTCGATCTCGACGAGCAGACCCTTCTTGGTGGACTCGGGCGCGGTCGAGGCGGTGATCGACATCCGTGCCAGGTCGGCGAGGGTCTCGTCGGTGAGCTCGTGAGCGGCCCGCATGGTGGCGTACTGCGCCGCCAGCCGGGACCCGAACAGCAGCGGGTCATCGGCTCCCAGAGCCACCGTCGCACCCGCGTCGAGCAACTGCGGCAGCGGCACCGACGTCAGGTCGGAGTAGACGCCGAGCGACACGTTGGAGGTCGGGCAGACCTCCAGCGCGACGCCCGCGCGCACGATCTCGTCGAGCAGCGCCGGATCCTCGGCAGCGCGTACGCCGTGACCCAACCGGGTCGCGTGCAGCGACCGCAGCACGGTGCGGATGTGCTCGGGACCGCGCAGCTCGCCGCCGTGCGGCATCAGCCGCAGACCGGCCCGCTCGGCGATCTGGAAGGCGTGGTCGAACTCCTCGGTCCGCCCGCGCCGCTCGTCGTTGGAGAGCCCGAAGCCGACCACGCCGTGGTCGACGTACTGCGCGGCCAGGCGCGCCAGCGTGCGCGCGTCCATCGGGTGCCGGGTGCGGTTGGAGGCGATGATCACCGCGATCCCGAGCCCGGTCGCCCGCTCCGCGTCGCCGACGGCCGAGAGCACCAGGTCGGTGAAGGACGTGATCCCGCCGAACTTCGCCGCATAGCCCGACGGGTCGACCTGGATCTCGAGCCACCTGCCGCCGTCGCGTACGTCGTCCTCGGCGACCTCCATGACCAGCCGCCGGATGTCCGCCTCGGTGCGCAGCACCGAGCGCGCGACGTCGTAGAGACGCTGGAACCTGAACCAGCCCTTCTCGTCGGCCGCGCTCAGCGTCGGCGGCCAGTCCGCGACCAGCTGCTCGGGCAGCCGGATCCCGTCGCGGGTGGCCAGCTCGAGCAGGGTCTCGTGGCGCATCGCACCCGTGAAGTGCAGGTGCAGATGCGCCTTCGGCAGCGTACGTAGGTCGCGTCGGGCCTCGACAGAAACAGAAGTCACGCGAGCAGCTTCTCCGCAGCGGCCAGCTTCACGCACACCGTGACGACCTCCATGGCGCCGCTGACCTGCTCCAACGGCGGGAAGGACGGGGCCAGCCGGATGTTGGTGTCCTCCGGGTCGACCTTGCCGGGGAACGCCGAACCGGCCGGGGTCAGTGCGACGCCGGCACCCTTGGCCAGCTCGATCACCCGGGTCGCGGTGCCTGGGAGGACGTCGAGGCTGACGAAGTAGCCGCCGGCGGGCTTGGTCCAGGTCGCCACGCCGAGCGCGCCGAGCTGGTCGGTGAGCGCGTCCTCGACGGCGGCGAACCGTGGCGCGAGCAGTTCGCGGTGCTTGGCCATGTGCTCGCGTACGCCGGTGGCGGAGCCGAAGAACTCCGCGTGCCGCAGGTGGTTGACCTTGTCGGGGCCGATCGCGCCGTGGCTGAGGTGGTCCAGCCACCAGGCGACGTTCTCCTTCGAGCCGCCGAAGAAGCCGACGCCGGCGCCGGCGTAGGTGACCTTGGAGGTCGAGGCGAAGACCAGCGGACGGTGGGGGTTGCCGGCCGCGTTGGCCAGCGAGACGACGTCGGCGGTCTTGGTCTCGGCCGGGGTCAGGTGGTGCAGCGCGTAGGCGTTGTCCCAGAAGATCTTGAAGTCGGGGGCCGCGGTCGGCATCGAGGTGAGCCGCTCGGCGATCTCCTGCGAGGTGGTGTCGCCGGTCGGGTTGCCGTAGGTCGGGACCAGCCACATGCCCTTGATCGTGGGGTCGTCCTTGACCAGCGCGGCGACGGCGTCGGCATCGGGTCCGTCGGCGTGCATCGGCACGGTCACCATCTCGATCCCGAACCACTCCAGGAGCGTGAAGTGGCGGTCGTAACCCGGCACCGGGCAGACGAACTTGACCGTCTCCTCCTGGCCCCACGGCCGCTCGCTGTCGACGCCACCGTGAAGCCACAGGTACATCAGCGTGTCGCGCATCATCGTGAGGCTCGAGTTGCCGCCGGCGATGAGCTGGTCGGTGTCCAGGCCGAGCAGCTCGGCGTAGATCTCGCGGATCTCGATGCCGCCCGCCAGGCCGCCGTAGTTGCGCGTGTCGGTGCCGTCCGGGGCGGTCGTCGTCTTGGGGAGATGGAGCAGGCCGTCGGAGAGGTTGAGCTGGTCCGCGGAGGGCTTCCCCCGGGTCAGGTCCAGCTTCAGGCCCTTGGCCACCAAGTTGTCGTACGCCGTGCGCTGCTCCGTTGCGAACGCTTCGAGTTCCTCGCGCGAGAGCTCGGCGAGGGGACGGGGATCTGAGGTCATGTCAGCCATCCTATGGGTCGGTGCACCCCGGTTTTGACCCCCTCGTTTTGGAGGGCCAATTGCCCAGTGCGTAGACTCACCGTTGGTGGTCTTCCCACATGGTTAGCCGCGCCCTCAACCGCGCGTCTGATGCAGACCTCCGTAGGGCACTAGCTCAACTGGCAGAGCATCGGTCTCCAAAACCGAAGGTTGGGGGTTCAAGTCCCTCGTGCCCTGCAAAGCCGGACCAGCGATGGAAACGTTTTCGAGAGAAGGTGGCGGCGTGACGGACAGCAAGGCAGTCCCGACTCCGAACGACAAGAAGACGGAGAAGCGCACCAGTCTCCCGACGTTCTACCGCCAGGTCGTGGCCGAGCTCCGCAAGGTCGTCTGGCCGACGCAGCAGCAGCTCACGACGTACTTCATCGTGGTTCTGGTCTTCGTCCTGGTCATGATGGCGATCGTCGCGGGCCTTGACCTCGGGTTCGGCAAGTTGATGTTCTGGGTGTTCGGCGGCCGCGACGCGTGATCGCGTGGGCCCCGGCCCGCGGAACACACCCGATACACACAATCAACGGTTTGGAGCAGGACGTGTCTGAGCAGGACTACACCGAGGAGACCGAGGTCCTCGAGACGGCCGAGGCCGCCTCCGACGTGCCTGCAGAGGCTGAGCTCGACGAGGCCGACGAGTCCGCTGACGCTGTCGAGTCCGAGGACTCCTTCGACGAGATCGTCGAGGGCGAGACCCCCGAGGCCGCTGAGGACGACCCGCTCGAGGCGTTCCGCCGTGAGCTGTGGGCGAAGCCGGGCGACTGGTTCGTGATCCACACCTACTCCGGCATGGAGAACCGGGTGAAGTCCAACCTGGAGAACCGCATCGTCTCCCTCAACATGGAGGACTACATCCACGAGATCGTGGTCCCCACCGAGGAGGTCCCGGAGATCAAGAACGGCCAGCGCAAGATGGTCAAGCGCACCGTTCTCCCGGGTTACGTGCTGGTCCGGATGGACCTCACCGACGAGTCCTGGGCCGCCGTACGCCACACCCCGTCGGTCACCGGCTTCGTCGGCCACAGCCACCAGCCGGTCCCGCTGTCGATGACCGAGGTCGAGAACATGCTCGCCCCCGCCGTCGTCGCCCAGGCCGAGGCCGAGGCTGCCGCCGCCGGTGACGCTGCGACCGCCACCTCCGGCTCCACCGGCACCGCCAAGAAGCCCGTCGAGGTCGTCGACTTCGCCGAGGGCGACTCGGTCACCGTCGTCGACGGCCCCTTCGCCACGCTTCACGCGACCATCACCGAGCTCAACGCCGAGTCCCAGCGCGTCAAGGCGCTCGTCGAGATCTTCGGCCGCGAGACCCCGGTCGAGCTCTCGTTCAACCAGATTGAAAAGGTCTGAGCGGGTCGAGACCCACTTTCCCGTAGCAATCAGGCTCCTTGCCCGCACCCGCGAGCAAGGAGCCTGATGCGTTTTGCAGCTGAGCGAAGGTCAGGCAGGCGTCTGCAAGGCCGAGAGCTCCTGCGGATCGTCGGCAGCCGGCATCAGGACGAGAGTCTCCAGGTCCCGTACGACGGCGGCAGGCGTGAGAGGTGACGGCAGCAGCAGCACGTCGATGAGGCCGTCGACCGAGTTGTCGACGGTGAACCGAGCGGCAGCGTTGATCCTGACGAGCTCGTTGACCTCGCCCTGGGCGGCGGCGGCGCGGACGCCTCGCGCCAGCGCAGCGGGGTCGTCGGGAGCGACCAGGGTGATCGAGCCACAGTCGGTCTCGGGGAGACCGCCGTCGTCAGAGGCGACGACGCGACAGCCGGAGTGCTGGGCCTCGATCGAGACGATGCCGAAGGTCTCGTGCCAGTACTGGCTGTTGGAGGGCATGACGATGATGTCGTGCTGGGCCATCAACGTGGCCATCGCGCGCGAGGTGGTCCGCCGGGGCACGAGCCGAACGCTGGGATGCGCTTCGAGGACCCGCTCGATGTTGCGGCCCTGCGGCTTGTCGGAGCCGGCGGTCGTGGCCGTGCAGGTGAAGGCCCGCTCCTGGCCGACCGGGTCCAGGTCGAGCATCGCCAGCAACGTGTAGATCCCCTTCTCCGGGCTCAGCCGGCCCGCGTAGAGGATGCGAATCCCGGCCTCGTCGGCCGGCGGGCGGACCTCGGTGCTGAAGCACGCCTCGGCGTAGGGGTAGACGATGCTGATGGTGTCGATGTCGACGTCGAGGAACTCGGCCCACAACTGCGCGGAGAACCGGCTGGTCGCGATCAGCGACCGGTCCTGCATGGTGGCCGCGATGCGGGTCCGGTCGACGGCGTCTCCCGGTGGTGGCACATGCAGCATCTGGTACGCCGGTCGCCTGGTCACCACGACGGGGAACTCGGCGACGAAGATCACCACCCCGTCCAGCTCGCCGACGTCCGCGACGCTCGCCATCGAGAGGAAGGGGATGTCCGCGAACTCGTCGCGTCCGTCCGTCATCCCGACACCGATGGTGACGACGTGGGCGTTGATGCCGCGGCGATTGAGCTCGCGGACATGGCCGATCGTGTAGTTCTCGGTGCCCCCGGTTCCTGCCGGCAGCGGCTGGTGCGGGTTCCAGACGAAGTAGATGTTTCCGACTGTCTTCGGACGATTGTCGAGATACGAAGCCATCTGCCCACTGTCTGCGGGTTGCTGCCGACACCGCTGCCGTGTGCCCCCCGCGATGTCCGCGTCGAGCGGCAGGTGTCCTGCAGTCTTGGCCCCAGCCTAACCGCCGGGCCCTCACCTCACGTAGACGCGGACTTCCCAGGGCTCCAGCCGATCGGGATCGATCCTGCTCCGGGGGTAGTTGGCCAGCACCAGCTCACGAGCCACCCGGTCGTCGCGGTCGACGGAGACCGGCAGGTCGGACAGATTCGCATGGACGGTGAGGGTCACGTCACCCAGCTGGCGCCGGAAGGCGTAGATCTGGTCACGGCCGGTGTCGATGGCGGCGAAGTGCCCGTCCACCACGACCGGCAAGCGGTGCCGCAGTGCGATCAGGGCGCGGTAGTACTCATAGACCGAGCCCGGCGCGCCACGCTGTGCGTCGACGTTCAACCAGCTGTGGTTGGGATTGACCCCGATCCAGGGGCTCCCGGTCGTGAAGCCGGCGCCCGACGCGGCGCTCCACTGCATCGGCGTACGCGCGTTGTCCCGGCTCCGGCGTCGCAGGGTGTCCAGCGCGACGGCGGCGTCCACGCGGTGCGTACCGACCGCTCTCGCGTAGTAGTCGAGCGACTCGACGTCCCGGAAGTCGTCGATGCCGGTGAACCGGGTGTTGGTCATCCCGATCTCCTCGCCCTGGAAGACGTACGGCGTGCCCCGGTGCAGATGCAGCACCGTGGCCAGGGCGGTGGCCGACTCGCGCCAGTACATCGTGTCGTTGCCGTAGCGGGAGACGACCCTGGGCTGGTCGTGGTTGTTCCAGTAGAGGCTGTTCCAGCCGGTGTCGCCGAGGGCGGTCTGCCACTTCGCGAGCGTGTCCCGCAGGTCTTTCACGCTCATTCGTCGTTGGGTCCACTTGTCGCCGTCCGCGTCGAGGGTGACGTGCTCGTACTGGAACACCATGGCGAGTTGGCCGTGCACCTGGTCGGTGAACTCCCGGGCCTGCTCGGGTGTGACCCCTGGCATCTCACCCACGGTGAGGTAGCTGCTCGGCCGCGAGTCGAAGACCCGGCGCTTCATCTCGGACAGATAGTCGCGGATCCGCGGACCATGGCTGAAGTACGGCATCCCGTCGCCGTAGCCGTCGCGGTTGAGCGGCGCGTCGGGGAGCCGTGGATCCTTGGAGATGAAGTTGATGACGTCCATCCGGAAGCCATCGATGCCGCGGTCGAGCCACCAGTTCATCATGGTGAAGACCGCCTCGCGGGTGTCCGGGTTGTCCCAGTTCAGGTCCGGCTGGGACCGAGCGAACAGGTGCAGGTAGTACTGGCCTCGCTCCGGCACCCACTCCCATGCGGACCCGCCGAAGGATGCACCCCAGTTGTTCGGTTCCGACCCGGGCTCACCGGGCACCGTCCCCGGCCGGGCATCCCGCCAGAAGTACCACTCGGAGGTGGCCGTCTCACGCGAGCCGCGCGAGGCGAGGAACCAGGGGTGCTGGTCCGAGGTGTGGTTGACGACGAGGTCCATGATCAGCCTCATGCCCCGCAGATGGACCGCGGCGAGCAGCCGGTCGAGGTCCTCCAGGGTGCCGAAGAGCGGGTCGACGTCCTGGTAGTCGCTGACGTCGTAGCCGTTGTCCTCCTGCGGCGAGCGGTAGACCGGGGACAGCCAGATGACATCTATCCCCAGCTCCTGGAGGTAGTCCAGGTGTTCCAGGATGCCCGGAAGGTCACCGATGCCGTCGTCGTCGGAATCGGCGAAGCTGCGGACGTAGATCTGGTAGACCACCGCCGACTTCCACCACGCTTCGTTGCCCGAGGCCGACCGAGACGCGCCGAGTGCGGCCATGTGCCACCGCCTCGGGTTTGCCACCATGCCAGTGTCGAGAATGACCTGGACGACTGTGGCCCTGCTTCGAGCCTATCCCGAATGCCAAGTGGGCATTCGGGGTCGGAAGGAAGCCTTACGGCAGCGTCTTGATCAGCCACTCGACGTACCCGGTGATGTCGGTGACGACTCCGGGGACGGCGGCGTTGGCCTGGGTGACGGTCTTGCCGAGCAGCCGGATGCTGCAGGAGTCGACGGCTCGGTTGGTGTCCCAGCCGTCGGCGAGGTCGGGGAAGCGGGAGGACAGCTCGGCGGCACAGATGCCGCGGCGCTCGGAGATCGAGGCCCAGCTGCCGTCATCGGTCGGGGTGGGGCTCGGGCTCGGGGCCGTCGAGGGGGTCGGGCTCGGCTTGTTCGAGGGCCGGGCGCCCGAGCTCGGCTTCGGGGTGACGGCGGGGGGCTTCTTCTTCCCGGGCTTCTGGTCGGCCTTCTTCGCCGCACTCTGCCCCGGGCGGCCTGGCTTCGGCTCGGCGTGCGCGGGCGCGGCGGCGAGCTCGATGTCGTCGCCACCGTAGGGACTGTCGGCGTAGCCCTTGGCGATCTTCAGGACGGTGGAGACGTACGCCTCGCTGCGGTTGTAGCGAGTGAGCGAGGCCTGCTTCCCCGCATCGGTGGAGACGTCCTCGTCACCGGAGCAGAGGTAGACGGCGGCGGCGAGGGCGGCGTCGTCGATGTCCTGCGGGTCGCGTACGCCGTCGCCGTCTCCGTCGACGGCGACCAACGGCCAGGTGGAGGGGATGAACTGCATCGGCCCGACAGCCCGGTCGCCACTGGTGAGCTTGTCGACGGCACCGGCGTCGGTGTCGGGTGCGGGGTCGCCGGCGGGAGCGGTCAGTGCGGGACCGTAGATCGGAGGCGTGGCCTTGCCCGAGTCGTCGAGCCGACTGCTCTTCAGACGCCCGTGGTCGGACTCGACCATCCCGACGGCGGCGAGCAGCGTCCAGTCGAGGGCACAGGCCCGGTCGGCGGTGGTGACGACGGCGGCCGCACGCTGGTAGGCGGCCAGTGCCGACATCGGGATGTCGCTTCCCTGCGCCATCGCGACGGCGATCGTGCCGGTTCGGGCGCCCTTGCGAGCTCCTTGAGCGGGCGCGGGCTCGGTGACGCTCGCGGGCTGGTCGATCGCCGACGTCACCAGCGTCTCGCCACCGGGCAGCGTCACGGGTTCGACCGGATCGAACCCGGTGCCGGTGGCAGCGGCGGTCCACCCCGCCGAGAGCGCGGCCAGCGGCACGAGCGCGGCGAACATGGACAGACGTCGGTTGAACAATTCAGCTCCCTTTGTAAATCCCTGGGGGAGTATGCCAAGGGGAGTGGTGGTCGTCACTCAGGGGGTCTCACTCAGTGGGCCGCCTCCGCTGATTTCGTGAAGCCGGACGGATCACGGACAATTGACCAGTTGCGAGAGCAACACAGCAGGTGGCAGAGGCCGCAACGTACAAGCGGCTTCGTCATGACCACGAGAAGGAAGAGATCTCAAGAATGCCTCCGAAGAAGAAGATCGCAGCGCTCGTCAAGGTGCAGCTGCAGGCCGGTGCCGCGACCCCGGCCCCGCCCGTCGGTACCGCGCTCGGTCCGCACGGCGTCAACATCATGGAGTTCTGCAAGGCGTACAACGCCCAGACCGAAGCCATGCGCGGCAACGTGATCCCCGTCGAGATCACCATCTACGAGGACCGCAGCTTCACCTTCATCACCAAGACCCCGCCGGCCGCCGAGCTGATCAAGAAGGCCGCCGGCCTCAAGAAGGGCTCGTCCGTCCCGCACAAGGACAAGGTCGGCAAGCTGACCAAGGACCAGGTGCGCGAGATCGCGACCACCAAGATGCCCGACCTCAACGCGGAGGACATCGACGCCGCGATGAAGATCGTCGAGGGCACCGCCCGCTCCATGGGCGTCACCACCGACTGACCGTGGGAGAGCCGCGCTGGCTCGCTAACCACATCTCCTCTTAACCCTTAAGGAATTCACCATGCAGCGCAGCAAGACCTACCGCGCGGCGGAAGAGACGTTCGACAAGAACGAGCTCTACGCCCCGCTGGCCGCGATCAAGATCGCCAAGTCCTCCAGCAAGAAGAAGTTCGACGAGACCGTTGACGTCGTCATGCGTCTCGGCGTCGACCCCCGCAAGGCCGACCAGATGGTGCGCGGCACCGTCAGCCTGCCCCACGGCACCGGTAAGACGATGCGCGTCATCGTCTTCGCCGCGGCTCCGGACAAGGCCGAGGCCGCTCGCGAGGCCGGCGCGGACGTCGTCGGTGGCGACGACCTCATCGAGAAGGTCTCCGGTGGCTGGCTCGACTTCGACGCCGTCGTCGCGACCCCCGACATGATGGGCAAGGTCGGCCGCCTCGGCCGCGTGCTCGGCCCCCGTGGCCTCATGCCGAACCCGAAGACCGGCACCGTCACCCCGGACCCCGGCAAGGCCGTGTCCGACATCAAGGGCGGCAAGATCGACTTCCGCGTCGACCGTCACGCCAACCTTCACTTCATCATCGGCAAGGCCTCCTTCTCCGAGGCCCAGCTCGCTGAGAACTACGCCGCTGCTCTCGAGGAGGTGCTTCGTCTGAAGCCGTCCTCCTCCAAGGGCCGCTACCTGAAGAAGGTCACCCTCTCGACCACCATGGGCCCCGGTGTCCAGGTCGACCCCAACCGCGTCAAGAACGTGGCGGGTGAGGACGAGAGCTGAGTCTCTCCGACCAACTCATCGAGCGCTGTCGCCCAGACCGGGCGGCGGCGCTCGATGCATTTGTGCGCTGCGTACGTCTTCTTTCTGTTCCTCTGTCACTGCCGGGCGAGGGTGCCAACCCCCTAGGTTCGGACGGTCGACGAAAGGAACATCGGTGCTCAGACTTCGTGCTCTCGTCCCGGTCCTCGCCATGGCCCTGGTCGCGGCGGCGGGCGTCACCGCCGCGGCCGACCCGCCCGAACCGTCCGAACCGGTGGTCCGGACCGACAAGGGAGCGGTCGGCGGCGTTGCCCACGACGGCTTCCGAACCTTCCAGGGGATCCCGTACGCCGCCCCGCCGGTCGGCCGGCTCCGCTGGCGCGCCCCAGCGCCGGCCGATTCGTGGACAGGGGTGCGAGACGCCACCGAGCCGGGCAGCCAGTGTGCACAGGTGGCTCCGGCGTACGGAGGGGCGACGACCTACGACGAGGACTGTCTGTTCCTCAACGTGTTCGCCCCGGACCGGCCGACGAAGCGGAAGCTGCCGGTGATGGTGTGGTTCCACGGCGGCGGGAACACCACCGGCTCCAGCTCCGGCTACGACGCGAGCAAGCTCGCCGTCGAGGGTGACGTGGTGGTCGTGACGGTCAACTACCGCCTCGGCGCGATCGGCTGGCTGGCGCATCCCGGGTTGGACGGGACGTACGAGTCCGGCAACTACGGGCTGCTCGACCAGCAGGCTGCGCTGCGCTGGGTGCAGCGCAACATCGCTGCCTTCGGTGGCAACCGGGGCAACGTGACGATCTTCGGTGAGTCGGCCGGGTCGATCGACACCTGCGCCCAGATCGCCTCGCCGGCCGCCGCCGGACTGTTCCACAAGGCGATCCCGCAGAGCGGGAGCTGTGCGGCCGGCGCGCGCAGCGACGCGGGCTCCGCGGCCGAGGGCCAGCGGCTCGCCGCCGCGGTGGGCTGCGGCGACGCGGCTGACGTGGCCGCCTGCCTGCGGGCCACCCCCGTCAAGGAGCTGATCGAGGCCTTCGGCGCTGCCGGGCTCAACGCCGGACCTGTCGTCGGCGACCCGCGGGTGCTGCCGTGGACCTATCCCGAAGCCATCGACTCCGGAAGGTTCAACCGGGTGCCGGTGATGCACGGCTCGACCCTCGACGAGATGCGGCTCTACGTCGGGCTCGAGTACCCGCAGCCGATCACGGTGGCCAAGTACGAGCAGATCGTACGCAGCACCTACGGCCCCGCCGCAGATGCCGTCCTCGGCCTCTACCCGGCGAGCGCCTACGACGACCCGCGGCACGCCCTGGCAGCGATCCGTACAGACTCGGCCGGTGCACTGTCCACCTGCGCCCATCAGGAGGCGTTCGCGAAGCTCGAGGCCGCCGGGGTGTCGGTCTTCGCCTACCAGTTCGCCGACCGGGGCGCCCCGCCGCTGATCGACCTGCCGGGCTACGAGGAGGGCGCGGAGCACGCGACCGAGCTGACGTTCCTGTTCCCGGGTCTCCTGGGCGAGCTCGACGAAGGACAGCAGAAGCTGTCCGACACGATGGTCGCCTACTGGACCTCGTTCGCCCATCACGGTCGCCCGGTCGCGCCCGGTGCGCCTCGTTGGCCGACCTTCCGGGACTCTGGCGACGTACTCCAGCTGGCTCCTGGCGAGGCAGGGGTTCGCCCGGTGGACACGGCCGCGACGAGCCACTGTGGGTTCTGGGCCGCCGTTCTCAGTTGACCCACGATCTCACTACGATGGCCCGCCACCTCAAGGGGTAGCGGGCCATCGGCGGCCGAAGACACGTAGAGTGCCACGCATGAATCTGCGGAAGTTCGCTGCTGCCCTGACCGTTCCCGTCCTCGGCCTGGCGCTCGCCGCCTGCGGTGGCGGCGACGAGGGTGGCACCTCCCCGTCGGGTGCGAAGCTGGTCACGGCCGACACCCTGACCATCTGCACGCACCTTCCCTACAAGCCCTTCGAGTTCAACGAGGGCGGCGAGGTCGTCGGCTTCGACATCGACGTGCTCAAGATCGCGGCCGACGCCGAGAAGCTCGAGACCGAGGTCGTCAACATCGGCTGGGAGACCATCGTCTCCGGCGAGGCCCTCAACTCCGGCAAGTGTGACGTCGCCGCAGGTGCGATGACGATCACCGAGGAGCGCGAGAACGTCATGGACTTCACCGAGCCCTACTTCGAGGCGACCCAGGCCCTGATGACCAAGAAGGGCGCGGGCTACGCGTCGCTCGACGACCTCGGCGGCAAGACCATCGCGGTCCAGGAGGCGACCACCGGCGCCGACTACGTCAAGGAGAACGCCCCCGAGGACACCAAGATCATCACGCTCGAGGACTCCGCGCTGATGATGCAGGCGGTCAAGTCCGGCAAGGCCGACGCGGGCGTCAACGACAACGGTCTGCTCTACGACTTCGTGAAGTCCAACTCGGACATGGAGATCACCAGCGAGTTCCAGACCGGTGAGGCGTACGGCTTCACGGTCAAGAAGGGCGGCAACGACAAGCTGCTCGACGTGCTCAACAAGGGCATCAACGACAAGGCTGCCTATGACGAGGTCTACAACAAGTGGTTCGGGGAGGCTGCCGCGCAGTGAGTAGCGCGGCCGTAGTTCCCAAGAAGCGGATGTCGCCGCGCAAACGCGCGGCGCTCGTCCGTTACATCCAGTACGCCATCTTGGTGCTGCTGGTCGTCGTCCTTGCCCTGATCGCCGACTGGGGTGAGATCAGGCGTGCGTTCCTTGACATCGACATCGCCTCGCAGCTGTTTCCCGATGTCATCCTGATCGCGCTCAAGAACACGATCATCTACACCGCCTGCGGGTTCGCCTTCGGTCTGGCGCTGGGCCTGGTCTTGGCGCTGATGCGGCTCTCGAGCGTGGGTCCGTACCGGTGGATCTCCACCGGCATCATCGAGCTTTTCCGTGGGCTGCCGGCGTTGGTCGTCTTCCTGGTGCTCGGCCTCGGCTTGCCCATCGCCTTCGGTGTGAACCTCGGCAACATCGTCACAGTGACGCTGGCGCTCGGTCTGGTCGGCGGCGCCTACATGGCTGAGACGATCCGCGCGGGCATCCAGGCGGTGCCGAAGGGGCAGTACGAAGCGGCCCGCACTCTGGGGATGACCCACACGCGCGCGATGGTCACGATCGTGATCCCGCAGGCGTTCCGCATCATCCTGCCGCCGTTGACCAACGAGCTGATCCTGCTCACCAAGGACTCTTCGCTGGTCTACATCCTCGGGATGTCGCTGGACGAGTACGAGCTGACCGCGTTCGGTCGCGAGAACATGAACGCCTTCGCCAACCTGACCCCGATGGTCACGATCGCGCTGTGCTACCTGCTGATCACGGTGCCGCTCTCGATCGTCGTACGCCGCATGGAAGCCAAGTCCGGGAAGGCCCGCTGATGACCCAGACCGAGACGACACCGGCTGCCGACCGCAGCGCGGCGGTGATCGACGTACAGCAGTTGCACAAGTACTTCGGTGACAACGAAGTGCTCAAGGGCATCGACTTCCACATCGCGCGGGGAGAGGTCGTCTGCGTGATCGGGCCCTCGGGCTCTGGGAAGTCGACGCTGCTGCGCTGCGTGAACCTTCTCGAGGAGCCGACCAGCGGCACGATCCTGGTCGACGGCGAGGAGATCACCGATCCGGACGCCGACGTGGACGGGCTGCGCGCCCGGATCGGGATGGTGTTCCAGCAGTTCAACCTGTTCCCGCACATGACCGTGTTGCGCAACCTGACGGTCTCGCAGCAGAAGGTGCTCAAGCGCGGTAAGGCCGAGTCGCTGGAGATCGCTCGGGCCAACCTGGAGAAGGTCGGGCTCTCGGACAAGGCCGACGCCTATCCGGCTCACCTCTCCGGTGGCCAGCAGCAGCGCGTCGCCATCGCCCGGGCGCTGTCGATGAATCCCGACATGATGCTCTTCGACGAGCCGACCTCCGCGCTGGACCCCGAGCTCGTCGGGGACGTTCTGGCGGTCATGAAGGACCTGGCTGCCGACGGTATGACCATGATGGTGGTGACCCACGAGATGAGCTTCGCCCGCGAGGTCGCCGACAAGGTCGTCTTCATGGACGGCGGCGTGATCGTCGAGGAGGGCCTCCCCGCCGACGTCCTCGGCAACCCCCAGCACGAACGCACCCAGGCGTTCCTCGCCCGGGTGCTCTGAGGCGCGGATGCTCACCGAGTTGCCTCGGTGAGCATCCGGCCGCAGCTGGCGGTGATGGCTGCGAGGCCGAGACAGAGGCCCGCGCCGACGAGCCAGACCGTCGGAACCCCGTGCGACAACAGACCGGTCGCGACCATCGGCCCGATCGTCTGTGCGATCCCCCAGCAGGTCCCGTACGCCGCCAGATAGCCCGCTCGCGAGCCGTCGGTCGCCGCCAGGCCGGCCACGAGCGCGATCGGTGGGCCGAGCAGAAGCACCTCGCCGAGGGCGACGATCGCGGAGCCGAGTGCGAGGAGCGGCAGCGGTGCTGCGTACGCGATCACGGCGAAGCCGACGGCCATCAGGACCAGACCTGCGCGGATGAGCGTGAAGGGCCGGGCGGCGGCGCCACGGAGAAGGCGCTGGCCGGCGATCGTGACCAGCGCGGCGACCACGAGCAGCCAGCCGGTGGCCGCTGCGTCGTGCCCGCGGGCGGAGACGGTGAGCGGGAGAGCGATCGTGCTCAGGATCCATGCGGTGGCGAACCCGGTACCGAGCGCGAGCATCGTCAGGAGCCTGCGATCACGCCACGGACTCGGCCCGGACCGCTGCCGGCGCCGACTCCGAGCCGTGGTGTCACGCACGAGGGCGAGGACGAGAACTGCAGCGCACAGACAGGTGAGCGCGTCGGCGACGAAGAGCAGGCGCAGATCAATGCCGCCCACGAGGGCGGCCAGTGCTCCTGCCGCCACACCGGCGACCGCCATCGCAGCACCATAGAGTCCGTAGGCCTGCGGCCGCCGCTCGACCTCCACCGACTCCGCGATCAGCGCCTGAGAGGCGGGCTCGTAGATCTCGTACGCCAGCCCGAGCAGCGTCGCGCCGATCAGTGCGCCGGCGATCCCAGGGGATGCGGCGATGACCAGCTGGGCCACCGCGCAGGCGACGAGGCCCACGACGATGGTCGGCCGGCGGCCCACCGTGTCGGCCATCCACCCGCCGAGGAGCCGCGAGGGGATGGTGGCGACACCGAAGGCCGTCACGACCGCACCGGCCGTGGCGAGGGAGGCCCCATGCACCTCGACCAGGGCGACCGCCATGAAGGCCATGGCGAACGAACCCAGCCGGTTGACCGCTCGGGCGATGACCAGCACGACGAGGGATCGCGGCCACCGTGTGCGTCCGTGACTGGTCAATGGTTGAATGACAGTCATGGAGGAGACGGTGGGACCCGAACTCGTGACTGGTCAAATACATTTCGACAGTCACGTGCATACGGTGACCGAGCAGGCCTGCAAGCTCGTCAACGCGCTCACCCCTGGGCATGACGGCACCCACCCGGTGCAGCCGCCTCCGACCGGCCGGCGGGCGCAGGTAGTCAGCGACCTGCTGGCCCGTCCCGACTACCGACCCCAGGTCGAGGAAGGCGACGCCGACGGGATGGTCGCGCTCGCCGAGTCGCTGCGCGTCGTGTTCGAGGCAGCGGCCGGCGGCGACCTCGACACCGCCGCCACCGCGGTCAACGTGCTCATGCGCGAGATGGGCTCGGTCCCACAGCTCGACCGGGCCCGCGGAGGAGGCTGGGCGCTGCACTTCCACGGACGCGACCCCGGCCTCGTCATCGGCTGGGGCGCGGGAATCGCCGCTGGCCTCGCGCTGGCGATCGGCTCCGACCTGGCCGGCCGCCTCGGCGTCTGCCAGGCCGACCCGTGCGACCGGGTCTTCGTCGACACCTCCAAGAACGCCGGCCGCCGCTTCTGCTCCACCCGCTGCCAGAGCCGCGTGAAGGCCGCCGCCCACCGCGCCCGACAGAAGTAGTCCGGGACGTTCTGGTCCATCTACGGCCGAGTAATGGGCGGGAACGTCCCGGACTGCCTTCTAGAGTTGCCGCGTGCGAACCGATCCCGGGGTTGACTGCTCTGCCGCGCTCGAGTGGGCCGAGGGAGTGTTGGGGGAACAAATCGATGACGTGCGACGCCTCTCCGGTGGCTGGACGTCGACCATGCTGGCGATCACCCCAAGGCTGCACGAGGCAGTCGTTCTCCGGCTGATGACCAACGAGCCGTGGCGTACGCACGGTGAGCCGCTCACCACCCGGGAGAGCGAGATCCAGCGGATGCTCGCGACCACGGAGGTGCCTGCGCCGCGGTCGCTCGCGCTCGACGCCACGGGGGACAGGTGTGGACACCCGGCGCATCTGATGACGCTGCTTCCGGGGGCGATCGAGCCGCAGCGGAGAGACGACGCTTCGCTCCTGCGGCTCGCCGAGCTGCTGGCGAGTATTCATGCGGTCGAGCCGACGATCGACGTACGCAGCTACCAGTCGTGGGCGTGGGAGGCGAAGTTCGTCGTCCCGGTGTGGGCCTCGGATGCAGGTCTGTGGGAGGACGCCTTTGCGCTGCTGCGTAGCGAGCCACCGACGTACGAACCCTGCTTCATCCACCGTGACTTCCAGCCGCGCAACGTGCTGTGGGAGCGCGGCGAGATCAGCGGTGTCGTCGACTGGGTGGAGACGTCGATCGGGCCGGCCTGGCTGGACGTTGCCCACTGTGCGAGCAATCTCGCGATCCTGCACGGGACCGAGGTCGCGGACCGGTTCGCCGATGCGTACGCCACGACGACCGGTCGCCCGCCGCAGCCCTACTTCGACGTGATGGACATCGTCGGCTTCCTCCCGCCGCCCGGCAAGACGTCGTTCATCACCGATTCCGCCGACCTGGAGCGCCTGGAGGAGCGGCTCGCCACGGTCCTGTTGCGGTGCAAGTAGGGTCTGCGTCGTGCCAACGCCTGACGACTACTTCGTGACCCTCGGTGTGCTGCAGGCCGAGTTCGTGGCCGCGCTGAAGCAGGCCGACCCGGACGTGCCGGTTCCGTCCTGCGACGACTGGTCGATCGGCGACCTGGCCGATCACCTGGCCGGGGTGCACCACTGGGCGGCGGCGATGGCGCGCGACGAGGACGAGGCGCCGCTGCCGGTGCCGTTGGACCTGGTCGCGGCCTACGAGGAGCAGGCGGCCGGGCTGCGCGAGACGCTCTCGGCGCTGGGGCCGGAGGCGACCGGCCGGATCCTCAACGGGCTGACCGAGGACGGCCGTGGGCCGGTCTCGTTCTGGTTCCGGCGCCAGGTGCACGAGACCCTGGTCCACCTCTGGGACATCCGCACTGCGCTCGGGCTCGACGCACCCGAGGCGACTCCGGAGCTCTGGGCGGACACGGTCGACGAGGTGCTGACCGTGATGTACCCGCGGCAGATCGCACTGAAGCGCACGCGAAAGATCGTCACCCGCATCGAGCTGACCGCGACCGACATCGACCAGACCTGGGCGATCGGCGCTCCGAACGCGGTGCAGAAGGTGTTCGTCACCGGATCCGCTCGTGACCTGGCGCTGCTCCTCTGGGGTCGTACGACGCCCCGGTCCGCCGCGCTGACCGTCACCGGTGACGAGGCAGCCCTCGCCGAAGCGCTCTCACGTGCGCTCGTCCCCTAGTCGAGCCTGAAGCCGCGAACGGTCGGCATGGCCGGTCCAGTAGCCGACCCACACCGCTCCGGCGAGCGAGAAGAGCCCGAGCGCGACAGGGGCGGCGGCGATCGAGAAGACCGCGGCTAGACCGGAGACCAGGAGCGGTCCGCCGGTGCCGCCGAGGTCACCGCACAGCCGCCAGCCGCCGAGGAACTGGGCGCGTCCGTCCTCCGGTGCGGCATCGGCGCCGAGCGTCATCACGATCCCCGAGCCGAGGCCGTTGCCGACGGCGATCAGCGCCATCACCGCGCCCAGGCTGAGCGCGTCGTGGGTGAGGGGGAGCAGCAGGCAGCCGAGGCCGACGGCGAGCACCACCGGGATCGCCACGACCTGACGCCCGCGGTGGTCGAGCAGCCAGCCGCCGGGAAGGGTGAGGGCGATGTCGACCAGGGCCGCCCCGGCGAAGAGCAGCGAGACCACCGACGCCTCCAGGTGGATGTGGTCGGCCCAGAGCGGGAGCAGGCCGGTGCGTACGGACCGGGAGATCCCGATGATCACCACCGCCACCCCGAGCGTGGCGAAGGTCCGGCGATGGGTCCACAACACGCTGCGTACGCTCAGATGCCCCTGCTCACGCGAGCGAGTCCGGCCGAGCTCGGGCATCCAGCCGCCGATCACCGCCGAGCACAGCGACGTCGCGGCCGCGAACAGGAAGACCACGGGGAGGCCGAAGGCATGGATGAGCCCGGCGCCGAGCAGGGGTCCGACGAAGACCCCGAGCCGGAACGAGCCGCCCAGCAGCGCCATCGCCCGCGCCCGGTGCGAGAGCGGGGTCGCGTCGATGAGGAAGCCCTGCCGCGCGATCAGGAACGCCGTCCAGCTCATCCCGCTCACGAACACGGCGATCGCGAGCACGGCGACCGAGCTGCTGAGGAACGCCACGGTCATCGCGACCGCGTCGAGAGCCCCGGCGCCCATCAACGTCCGCCGCTCGCCGATCCGTGCCACCAACGACCCGGCGGGCAACGAGGTGGCCAGCGACCCGATCCCGAGCAGCGCGACCACGAACGCGGCGGTCGACGCGTCCGCCCCCAGGTCGGAGGCCCGAAGCGCCAGGACCGGCATCACCGCACCGTGTCCCATGGAGCTGACGATCGAGGGCGCGTACGCCACCAGCGCGATGTCTCGGAACCGGAACTCCGTCGTCGTCTCCGTCGTCACCCCTTTACTCTGCCCGATTCGTTACCGAGGCTCACTATTTGTACGCCGACCGAGACGTCACGCCCGTCGACTGAGGCGTCACTCAGGTCGGCCGAATCGGCAACGAGGTGCCCACTCGGCCGACGCGAGTGACGCCTCGGCGGGGGATCGTCACCAGCGGGAGTGGATGGCCTCGCGGAAGTGGGTGTCGTAGATCTGGCGTACGCCGGCGAGCAGCTCGTCGGAGAGCGCGGGCAGCGAGCCGGCGGCGGAGTTGGCGTGGGCCTGGGACGTGTTGCGGGCACCGGGGATGACGGTGGTGACGCCGGGCTGCTGAGCGACCCAGGCGAGGGCGACCTGCGCGGGCGTCGCACCCTCGGGGCCGTGCTCGGCAGCCAGGGCGGCGAACTCCTGGGCGGCCTTGACCCCGGTGGCGTAGTCGACGCCGGAGAAGGTCTCGCCGACGTCGAAGGCCTCGCCGTGGCGGTTGTAGGTGCGGTGGTCGTCGGCGGCGAAGGTGGTCGACTCCGAGTAGCGACCTGACAGCAGTCCGGAGGCCAGCGGCACCCGCGCGATGATCCCGACGCCGGCCTCCGCGGCCGCCGGAAGCACCAGATCCAGCGGCTTGAGCCGGAACGCGTTCAGGATGATCTGGACGGACGCCACGTTGGGCCTCGCGATCGCGGCCAGGGCCTGGTCGCAGGTCTCCACGCTGACGCCGTACGCAGCGATCACCCCTTCCGAGACCAGGGTGTCCAGCGCGTCATAGGTGGCCGAGGACTCGATCGTCTCCGTCGGTGGGCAGTGCAGCTGTACCAGGTCGATCGTGTCGACCCCGAGGTTGGTGCGGGAGCGCTCGAGCCACTCGCGGAAGGCGGAGAGCGTGTAGTTCGAGGGCACCTGGTCCACCCGGCGACCCATCTTCGTGGCCACGAAGATCCCGTCGTGCGACCGCAGGAACCTCCCGATCACCTGCTCGCTCCGGCCGTCCCCGTAGACGTCGGCGGTGTCGAGGAAGGTCACCCCGTCGCCCACCGCGGCCTCGAGCACCGCCAGGGCGTCCGACTCGCTGACCTCGCCCCAGTCGGCGCCGAGCTGCCAGGTGCCGAGACCGATGACCGACGCCGAGCGACCGATCCTTCCGAAGGTGTGGCTCTCCATGCCGCAAACGTACTGCCCGCCGATTTGGCGGCACCCCGCGGCGTACGCATAATTGTTGTCTGAAACCAGAGACCGCCGGTTGTCAGGTGCGCATGCACTCGATCGAAGGTTCCGCAGGATGCGGACGGCCAGCGTAGGTGAAGAGCAAGACGAGATCGTACGTCACGCCCTGAGCCTGCGCTCGGGGCGTTTGTCATGCAGGGCCCTCGCCGGTGGGATCGATTCCCGGAAGAAGGAGACCCATGGCGCGGGCTGAAAGGCAGGCTGCCGTCGCGGAGATCGCTGAGAAGTTCAGCGCCTCGAGCGGCGCCCTGCTCACCGAGTACCGTGGTCTCACCGTCGGCGAGCTGAAGACTCTTCGCCGCTCGCTCGGTGAGAACGCCAACTATGGCGTGGTCAAGAACACGCTGACCAAGATCGCCGCCAAGCAGAGCGGCATCGAGGGTTTCGACGACCTGCTGACCGGCCCGACCGCGATCGCCTTCATCCAGGGTGACGTCGTCGAGGCGGCCAAGGGTCTGCGTGACTTTGCCAAGGCCAACCCCAACCTTGTCATCAAGGGTGGATACCTGGACGGCAAGGCCATCGACGCTGCTGAGGTTGGCAAGCTTGCCGACCTCGAGTCGCGCGATGTCCTGCTCGCCAAGCTTGCCGGCGCGATGACCGCGTCGCTGTCGCAGGCGCTCTACGCCTTCAACGCTCTGCCCTCGAAGACCGCGCAGCTCGCTGCCGCTCTCGAGGCCAAGGCCGCGGAGGACCCCTCGATCCTCGCAGGTGGTGCCGCTGAGCCGGCTGCCGCCGAGGAGGCTCCGGCCGAGGCCTGAGGCCCCGGTCGTAACTAACCACCACCTGTAACCCGGCCCGCTGCGGTACTCAAAGAAAAACGCAGAGGGCCACCACGAAAGGAAATGCCATCATGGCGAAGCTCACCACCGCCGAGCTGCTCGACGCGTTCAAGGAGCTCACCCTCATCGAGCTCTCCGAGTTCGTGAAGGAGTTCGAGGAGACCTTCGGCGTCACCGCTGCTGCTCCGGTTGCCGTCGCCGCCGCCGGCGCCCCGGGTGCCCCCGCCGCCGCCGCCGAGGAGGCCAAGGACGAGTTCGACGTCATCCTCGAGGCCGCTGGCGACAAGAAGATCAACGTCATCAAGGAGGTGCGCGCCCTGACCTCCCTCGGTCTGAAGGAGGCCAAGGAGCTCGTCGAGGGTGCCCCCAAGGCTGTCCTCGAGGCCGCCAACAAGGAGACCGCTGACAAGGCGAAGGAGGCCCTCGAGGCCGCCGGCGCCACGGTCACCGTCAAGTGATCTGAGGGCTTCGGCCCTTGAGCCCGGGTTCGGCGGATTCCGCCGGGCCCGGGCTTTCTCTACATTGCGGAAACAGTTCCGCAACAGATCGGGCAAGCTGCAGCGCAGCGCTCCGATCGTTCGAGCCGCGGGTTGCTACTCCTGAGTAGCCACTCGCGGTTTGTTTCGTTATCTTGAACACACGCCGGGCGTGAAGGGTCGCAATCCGACCGTCGACGTTCTGGCTGGGGGAGTCCGTCTCGGGTGGTGATCACCGTCATCGTTCGCAGGCCACTATGGTTTACAAAAGTGTGACGCGTGTCGCGGAAAGTGCGTAACCCCCGTCACACTCTGCCGTTAGTCGGGCAGTGGGGACTTGAGGGAGATCCCCGCGCGAACAGGAAGGGAGCCGGCCCGGATGGGTGTAGACGTAAAGATCGAAGGGCTGACCAAGAGCTTTGGTAAGCAGCTCATCTGGAAAGATGTCTCGTTGACCCTGCCTGCGGGCGAGATCAGCGTGATGCTGGGTCCGTCCGGCACGGGCAAGTCGGTGCTCCTCAAGACCTTGATCGGTCTGATCAAGCCCGACACGGGCTCCGTGGTCATCGAGGGCGTCGACATCGCCAGCTGCTCGGAGCGAGACCTCTACGAGGTTCGCAAGCTGTTCGGCGTGCTGTTCCAGGACGGCGCCATGTTCGGTTCCATGGACCTCTTCGACAACGTCGCGTTCCCGCTTCGTGAGCACACGAAGAAGAGTGAGTCCGAGATCCGCAACATCGTCATGGAGAAGATGGACCTGGTCGGTCTCATCGGCGCCGAGAACAAGCTTCCCGGCGAGATCTCCGGTGGTATGCGTAAGCGTGCCGGTCTGGCGCGTGCTCTGGTCCTCGACCCCGAGATCCTGCTGATCGACGAGCCCGACTCTGGTCTCGACCCGGTGCGTACGGCCTTCATCAACCAGCTCTTCATCGACCTGAACGCGCAGATCGACGCGACCTTCCTGATCGTCACCCACGACATCAACTCGACGCGTACGGTCCCGGACAACATCGGCCTGCTCTACCACAAGCACCTGGCCATGTACGGGCCCCGCGAGATGCTGCTGAGCTCCGAGGAGCCGGTGGTGCGGCAGTTCCTCAACGCCCAGACGATCGGCCCGATCGGCATGTCCGAGGAGAAGGACGCCGACGAGCTGGCCGCCGAGAAGGACATGGGCCTGCCCCCGCTGCCGCCGATCCCGATGCAGCTCGAGCCGTCCAACGGCATTCCGCGCAAGTACCAGCGTCCGCCGGGCGCCTGGTGCCGAGAGAACGGTGTCACCCCGCCGCCGGGATCGTTCCGAGCAGACGCGGCCATGGCCCCCGGTGGTGTGAAAGCAGCAGACCCCACAGAGGCTCCTTACTGATGTCATCTCTGACCGCCGCCAGGGTCCTGAAGCCGATCGGGACCGCTGGCTCGCTCTTCGCGTTCGGTCTGGACGTGGGGCGCGCCGTGTTTCGGCGCCCCTTCCAGTTCCGAGAGTTCATCCAGCAGGCGTGGTTCATCGCGTCGGTGACGATCGTCCCGACCGCGCTGGTCGCGATCCCCTTCGGCGCGGTCATCGCGCTGCAGGTCGGTGGCCTCGTGGCCCAGTTCGGTGCGCAGTCCTTCGTGGGATCGGCCGCGGTCCTCGCGGTCGTCCAGCAGGCTGCCCCGATCGCGACCGCGCTGTTGGTCGCGGGTGCCGGTGGCTCGGCGATCGCCGCCGACCTCGGTGCTCGGAAGATCCGTGAAGAGCTCGACGCCATGATGGTTCTGGGCATCGACCCGATCCAGCGGCTGGTGGTCCCGCGTGTACTCGCCTGCATGATGATCGCGGTCTTCCTCAACGGCCTGGTCTCGATCGTCGGCGTCATGGGCGGGTACGTCTTCAACGTCATCATCCAGGGCGGCACCCCGGGTGCCTACCTGGCCAGCTTCACCGCGCTCGCGCAGATGGCCGACCTGTGGCAGGGCCTCGCGAAGGCGCTCGTGTTCGGTCTGATCGCGGCGATCGTGGCTTCGTACATGGGCATGAACGCCGGCGGTGGCCCCAAGGGCGTCGGTGACGCCGTGAACCAGTCGGTCGTCATCACGTTCCTGTTGCTGTTCATCGTGAACTTCGTGATGTCTGCGATCTTCCTGCAGATCATCCCGAGCAAGTCCGGATAGGAGGCGAGACGGATGGCGAACATCAAGGCGATCTACCAGAAGCCTGCCAAGAGCCTCGACCACCTCGGTGACGAGCTCGGCTTCTACCTGCGCGCGATCTCGTGGTTTCCGCGCACACTGAGGCGCTACAAGAAGGAGATCCTCCGGATCCTCGCCGAGGTCACCCTCGGGTCGGGGGCGCTGGCCGTCATCGGCGGCACCGTCGGCGTGATCTTGGCGATGACCTTCTTCACCGGTGCCCAGGTCGGCCTGTCGGGCTACACCGCCCTCGACCAGCTCGGCACCTCGGCGTTCTCCGGCTTCGTGTCGGCCTACTTCAACACCCGTGAGATCGCGCCGCTGGTCGCCGGCATCGCGCTCGCGGCGACGGTCGGCTGCGGCTTCACCGCCCAGCTCGGCGCGATGCGCATCTCCGAAGAGGTGGACGCCCTCGAGGTGATGGCGATCCCGTCGCTGCCGTTCCTGGTGACCACCCGGATGATCGGCGGCCTGATCGCGATCGTGCCGCTCTACGTGGTCGGCCTGCTCTCCTCCTACGTCGCCACCCGGTTCACGGTGATCCTCTTCTACGGCCAGAGTGCGGGGACCTACGACCACTACTTCAACACGTTCCTGCCGCCCGTCGACGTGCTGTGGTCCTTCGGCAAGGTGCTGATCTTCGCCGTCGTGGTGATCCTGATCCACTGCTACCACGGCTACAACGCCTCCGGCGGCCCCGCAGGGGTCGGTGTCGCGGTCGGTAAGGCGGTGCGTACGAGCATCGTCGCCGTCTCCGTGCTCGACCTGATGCTCTCGATGGCGATCTGGGGCAGCACGACGACAGTGAGGTTGGCGGGATGACTCAGACACTCGCTCGCGACGAGGTCCATCACGACCTGCCCGCGCCGCACAAGCGGAGCGCAGTGGCGCTCGCCTGGGGCCGGCAGAAGGGCAAGATCCTCGGGATCCTCTTCCTCGCGCTGCTCCTGGCCGCGCTCGTCCTGACCTGGGCGCAGTTCACCAACCGGTTCGGACAGTTCGAGGAGATCACCCTCAAGGCCGACCGCGTCGGTCTGCAGCTCCCCGAGCGCGCCGACGTCAAGGTCCGTGGCCTGATCGTGGGCGAGGTCCTCGACATGAAGCCGACCGACGATGGTGCCGAGCTGACCCTGGGGCTGTTCCCCGAGGAGATCAGCAAGGTCCACCCGGACGTGACCGGCGCGATCCTCCCCAAGACCCTCTTCGGCCAGAAGTACGTCTCGCTGGTCCCGCCCGACACCGACTTCACCGAGCCGATCCAGGCCGGTGCGGTCATCGAGAAGACCAAGATGGCCACCGAGGTCCAGGCCGTGCTGCGTGACCTCTACCCGCTGCTGCGGACGATCCAGCCGGCCGACCTCAACAACACGCTCAACGCGCTCGCCACCGCCCTCGAGGGTCGCGGCGACAAGCTCGGGGAGTCGCTCGACACCCTCGACTCCTACCTGAAGCGGCTGAACCCCGAGATCCCGGCGCTGATCGAGGACCTCGAGCTCGCCACGGAGGTCTCCGGCACCTACCAGGCCGTGCTCCCGGAGATCGGTCAGATCCTGCGCAACACCATCGTCACCGCGACCACGCTCGAAGACCGCGAGGTGGAGCTCAACAAGATGCTGACCGACGTCACCGCGTTCTCCAACACCGCCGACAAATTCCTCGACGACAACGGCGACACGCTGATCCAGGTCGGCGAGGTCGGTCGGCCGGTCACCCAGACGCTGGCCCGTTACGCCCCGATGTTCCCGTGCCTCATCGGTGGCATGGACGTCCTGACCGACGAGTTCACCGAAGTGTTCCGCAACAACACCGTCCACATCACGCTGGAGACGCTGCCGCACCAGTCGCGTCCCTACTCGACCAAGGACAAGCCGCGCTACGGCGAGGACAGCGGGCCCTACTGCGGTGAGATGCCGAACGCGTCCTGGAGCCAGAAGAAGCCGTTCGCGCCGTTCCCCAACAAGAACGACGGCGTCGACGAGCCCACCGGAAAGGGTGTCATGCGCTCCGCCACCGGGACGACCGGCTACTCGGCCCTGTCCTACGTCGGTACGTCGGCCGAGACCGATGTCATCAACGAGCTGTTCGCCCCCGGCATGGGCATGACCGCCAGTGAGGTCCCGGACCTAGGCGGGCTGCTGCTCGGCCCGGCCGCACGTGGAGCTGAGGTGACGTACGAATGAGCGCAGTGAAGCTCTTCGACGCCAAGACCTTCCAGGACTTCTGGAAGCTGGTGATCTTCGTGATCGTCACGACCCTGGCCACCGGCCTGCTCGCGATCACCATCGGCAACGTCACCTTCGGGCAGACCGATGAGTACAAGGCCGTCTTCACCGACGTCACCGGTGTGAACAAGGGCGACGACGTACGCATCTCCGGGGTCAAGGTCGGCTCGGTCAAGGGCATCGAGATCTCCGACGATGCCCGCAGCGCGGTGGTCACCTTCACGGTCGACAGCGCGCAGCAGATCGCGACCACGACCGAGGCGACGATCAAGTACCGCAACCTGATCGGCCAGCGCTACCTGGCGCTGACCAACCAGCTGGTGGGCGACTCCTCCGCCCTGCAGGAGGGCCAGACCATCCCGGTCGGGCAGACCCACCCGGCGCTCGACCTGACCGTGCTCTTCAACGGGTTCAAGCCGCTCTTCCAGGCGCTGTCGCCCAACGACGTCAACACCCTGTCCTACGAGATCGTCCAGGTCTTCCAGGGCGAGGGCGGCACGCTGGAGAGCCTGCTCTCTCACACCGCCTCGCTGACCTCGACGCTGGCCGAGAAGGACCAGGTCATCAACGCTCTGATCGACAACCTCACCGAGGTGCTCGAGCACGTGGGCGACCGCGAGAAGGAGCTCTCCAGCCTGATCGTGACCTTCCGCGACTTCGTCGGAGGTCTCAACAACGACCGCGAGGCGATCCTCGGCTCCCTGGACCAGATCTCGGCGCTCTCCGTGGAGACCGCCGACCTGGTGCACGAGGCGAAGGACCCGCTCCTGGAGGACCTGCGCCAGGCCCGGAGGTTCTCCGACGAGGTGGCCAAGGACAAGCGCCAGCTCGACGACGCCCTCGAGCTCCAGCCGATCAAGCTGGACAAGATCGGCGCGACGGCCAGCTACGGCGGTTGGTTCAACTTCTACCTGTGCGGTCTGCGGGGCACGATCCGAGACCCTGAGGGCAAGGACCTCGAGATTCCGCTCTACGAGCCCGGTCAAGCGAGGTGCAACCTCGGATGATTCCCTTCCGCGAACGTAACCCAGTCAAGATCGGCGCCGTCTCGATCGCCGTCCTCGTCATGCTGTTGGTGATGGCGTTCAAGGCCGACAGCCTGCCGCTGATCGGTGGTGGCACCACCTACTACGCCAACTTCTCCGAGGCCGGTGGCCTCAAGGCCGGCGACGAGGTCCGCGTGGCCGGCGTCCGGGTCGGCAAGGTCGACTCGATCGAGCTGGACGGCAACCAGGTCAAGGTCGGCTTCAAGATCCGCGAGAAGGTCAACTTCGGTGAGAACTCCGGAGCCGGCGTACGCGTGAAGACGCTGCTCGGCGACATGTTCCTCGAGCTGCAGCCGGCCGGAGAGGGCCAGATGAAGGCGGGAGCCACCATCCCGGTCGACCGCACGGAGTCTCCCTACGACGTGGTCGAGGCCTTCGAGGGGCTGGCCGATACCTCCGCCAACATCGACAAGGACCAGCTCGCCGCGGCGCTCACCACGCTCGCCGACCTGACCCGGTCGACGCCGGAGGAGTTCCAGGCCGCCCTCACCGGCGTCTCCGACCTATCCCGCAACCTGGCCGCCAAGGACGAGCGCATCGAGTCGCTGCTCACCCAGCTCGACCGGGTGACGAAGGTGCTCGACGAGCGCGACGAGGACCTGATCACGCTGATGAACGACGCCAACCAGCTCTTCGCTGCGTTGGTCGAGCGGCGCGAGGCGGTCCACAACCTGCTGATCTCGACCCAGCTGCTCTCTAAGGAGCTCTCCCAGCTGGTCGACGACAGCCGTGCCGACCTCAAGCCGGCGCTGGAGAGCCTCGACGTGATCCTCGACGTCTTCACGAAGAACGAGGAGAACCTCGAGAAGTCCCTGCGGCTGATGGCGCCGTTCTACAAGGTCTTCAACAACACCCTGGGCAACGGCCCCTGGTGGGACACCTACATCCAGAACATGCCTCCCGTTCCGGCTCTCACTGGGAGGACCCCATGAACAAGGTAATTGTTCCGATCATCATCGGTGCTCTCGTCCTCGGGGTCGGGGCCTGGGCGCTGGTCCGCGACACCGGTGAGAAGACGCTCGTGGCGCACTTCCCGCGCACGGTCTCGCTCTACGAGGGCAGCGACCTGCGGGTGCTCGGCGTCGCCGTCGGCAAGGTGACCTCGGTCGAGCCGAACGGCACCGACGTGAAGGTCACCCTGGAATACAAGAGCGACGTCGACCTGCCCGCGGACGCCAAGGCCGTGATCATCTCGCCGTCGATCGTCGGCGACCGCTACGTCCAGGTCACGCCCGCCTACGACGGCGGCAAGAAGCTGGCCGACGGTGCGGTGCTGAGCACCGACAAGACGTCGGTCCCGGTCGAGCTCGACCAGATCTACTCCAGCGTCGACGATCTCGTGGTCGCGATCGGTCCCGACGGAGCCAACAAGAACGGCGCCCTCACCGACCTGCTGCAGCAGACCGCGAAGAACCTCGGCGGCCAGGGCGAGAAGATCAACTCGACCGTCGGCGACCTCGGCAAGCTGACCAAGGTGCTCGACAACCGCGACGAGCAGTTCTTCGACTCCGCCGAGCAGCTCGAAGGCTTCATCGGCACGCTCGCCGAGAACGACAAGACCGTACGCGACTTCGCCCAGGCGCTCGCCGAGGTCTCCTCGATGCTGGAAGGTGAGCGCGAAGAGCTCGCCGCGTCGATGAAGAACCTCTCGGTGGCGCTGAACAAGGTCACCCAGTTCGTCCGGGACAACAAGGCGATCCTGCGCGAGGACATCCAGAGCCTCAACCGGATCGGCAAGGTCCTCGTGAAGCAGCGCAAGGCGCTCGACGAGAGCCTCCGGACCGCGCCGCTGGCGCTCAACAACCTGGGCCTGGCGTACAACCCGGAGACCGGCACGCTCGACACCAACGCCAACATCACCATGATCCTCGACGAGATCATCGAGAACCCGGCGTCGTTCCTGTGCAGCCTCGTGGACCAGGCGACCGACGGCAGCAGCGCCGAGATCTGCTCGCAGATCCGGCAGATGCCGGGACTGAACCGCTCCGCGGCGATCGGACTCGGCACGGGTTCGTCCTACGGAGTGCCCTATGACATGTCGCTCGGCGGCCTGGTGGAGGTGAAACGATGAAGCGCGCCCTCCAGGCATTCGTCGGCGTGATCGCCGGCGCCCTGATGCTGACCGGCTGCGGCACCTTCTCCGTCTACGACCTGCCGCTCCCGGGCGGCGTGGACGCCGGTGACGACGCCATCTCGGTCACCGCGCAGTTCGAGGACACCCTCGACCTGGTGCCCCAGTCGACCGTCAAGCTCGAGGACATCGACGTCGGCAAGATCAACAAGATCTGGCTCGACGACGGCGTCGCCACCGTCGAGATGCTGCTGAAGAAGGACGTCAGTCTTCCGAGCAACGCCCGCGCGTCGATCCAGCAGACGTCCCTGCTGGGCGAGAAGTTCGTCTCGCTGGAGCGGCCGGCCGAGCCCGAGTCGACCAAGCTCGCCGACGGCTCGACCATCCCGCTCTCGCAGACCGGCCGCAACCCGGAGATCGAAGAGGTCTTCAGTGCGCTGAGCCTGCTGCTCAACGGTGGTGGCGTGGCTCAGCTGAAGACGATCTCGACCGAGCTCAACAAGGCGCTCGCCGGCCGTGAGGACTCCGCCCGCTCCGTACTCCACCAGGTGGAGAAGCTGGCGCGCGACCTCGACAACAACAAGGAGAAGATCGTCGCGGCCATCGAGGCGCTCGATGCGCTGGCGAAGGCCACCAACGCGCAGATGGGCTCCATCGACGCTGCCCTCGACGAGCTGCCTTCGGCGATCTCCAGCATCGACAAGCAGCGCGCCGACCTGGTCAAGATGCTCAAGGCCCTGGAGCGGCTCGGAGACACCGGCGTACGCGTCATCCGGGCGTCCAAGGACAACACCATCGGCATCATCAAGGACCTCAGGCCGGTCCTGTCGAACCTGGCCGACTCCGGCGACGACTTCGTCCGGGCGATGAACACGATCCTCACCTATCCGTTCGTCGACGCGGCGGTCGGTGGTTCGCCGCAGGCCGCGCGCAACCTGCACATGGGTGACTTCGTCAACCTCGACGTCACCGTCGACCTCAACCTCGACACGCTGCTCCAGAACGCGCCTCGGGTCGGCAGCACCGTCTGCTGGGGTCTCGAGGAGATCAACAGGAAGCTCAAGACGTATCCGGACGAGGAGACGGCTCTCGACTGGCTCAACAACCTCACGAACGTCTGCAAGGACGGCGGGCTGGCCAGCGCCATCGACACCTGCCAGGAGGTACTGACCGGACAGTCCTCCTCGGCGCCCCAGGCGTGCGTGACGGGCGTGCTGGGTTCGATCGGGAAGACCCTCGACGGCCTGCTAGGGCTCGGGGCTCCCTCGTCCAACGGCGGGAGCACCACCGACGACGGCTCCGGGTGCGTGCTGCTCCTGTTCTGCCGTGCCGGTGCGACACCGGGGACCCATGCGGTGACGTACGACGAGCTGAGCAAGGAGCTCGACCCGGGGCTGACCTCGCTGATGATCCCCGCGCTGAGCACCTCGAGCAACACTCACCAGGAGGGCGTCTCATGATCACCCGCCGTACGAAGATGCAGTTGATGATCTTCTTGCTGATCACCCTCGTCGGGGTCAGCTTCGTCGGTGCGCGCTACGCCCGCCTGGGGTCGCTGTTCGTCAAGGACCACTACGTCGTGATGGCCCACTTCGAGCAGTCCGGCGGCATCTACGAGGACGCCGAGGTCGACTACCGAGGCGTCAAGATCGGCCAGGTCGGTGAGCTGGTGCTCAACCGCACTGGTGTCGACGTGACCCTGAAGATCGACAAGGGCTGGGAGGACAAGATCCCGGCCGACAGCCTCGCCGTGGTCGGCAACCGCTCCGCCGTCGGTGAGCAGTACGTCGAGCTGCAGCCGCAGTCCAAGGGCGGGCCCTACCTCGAGGACGGCTCCGAGATCGCCCGCGCCGCGACGACCACGCCGCTGCCGACCGAGAAGCTCCTCGAGGACGTCACCACGACGGTGAACTCGGTCGACCAGAAGGCGCTCACCACGACCATCGACGAGCTCGGCAAGGGGTTCGCCGGCACCGGTCAGGACCTGCAGACCATCATCGACACCGGCACCGCCTTCGTGGAGACCGCCGACCAGAACTTCGCCCTCACCACCCAGCTGATCCGGGACAGCAACACGGTCCTCCAAGGCCAGCTGGACAGCAGCTCGGCGATCAAGTCGTTCGCGACCGACCTGGAGCTGTTCACCGGCACCCTGGCCGGCTCCAACAAGGACCTGATCAGGCTGATCGAGAGTGGCTCGGCCAGCTCGATCGAGCTGCGGCAGTTCCTGGAGCAGAACGACGTGGAGATCAGCGAGCTCCTCAACGAGGTGCTGGTGACCGGCAAGGTCGTCCGGAAGAACCTGCCGGGTGTCAGGCACCTGCTCTCGATCTTCCCGGTCGTCGTCGAGGGCAGCTTCGCGGTCGTCGACGTCGGCCACCCCGGCCTGGCGCAGGCCCACTTCGGGTTGGCGCTGACCACCCAGGCGCCGTGCAAGCAGGGCTACGAGAGCACCAAGAAGCGCAGCCCGCTGGACCTGCAGAGCCGTCCGTTCAACACGGAGGTCTCCTGCACCGAGGACCCGAGCAAGTCGAACCCTCGTGGCTCCAGCCAGGTGCCGCGCGCGGCCGTCGGTGGCACCGACTCGATCGCCAGCTTCGACCCGGACACCGGCGAGCTCACCTGGGGCGAGGCCGAGGAGACCACGGTGTCGACCGCCGCTCCCGCCTCCTACGGCGAGGACGCCTGGAAGTGGCTCTACCTGCAGCCGATGGAGACCGAGTAGCCGGACCCCTGACCACCACGCAGCCGACCGGGGTCGGGGCCCGGAACGCTGCTGCATCGACCGATTCGCCAGCGGCGTACGGTGTTGATGCTTGGAAATGGCTCCTGGAGCCGCTGACCACAGAGAGTGATCCGTCTTGAGCACCACGACCGACCCCGGACCCGACACGGAGACCGGCGCAGAGACCGACCAGGCGACCGCGAACCGGGGCGCACTGCTCCGCTGGGGCGTCCTGGCCCTGCTGATCGCCGTGATCCTGGCTGCAGTCGGCTACGTCGGCTGGCAGCTGGCCCGCGGCGCCGACGAGTCGGTGGTGAGCCAGCGCGAGCAGGTGATGGCGGCGGCCGACAAGTTCGTCGGCCGGGTCAACACCTACGGTCCCGATGACGTCGGCAGCGACAAGAAGACGATGCCGAAGTATCGCGAGCGGGTGGGTGAGCTGCTGACCCCGAAGTTCGAGAAGAGCTTCCTGGGCAACGTCGCCTTCGCCGAGGCCACCGTCGTCCAGCAGGGCGTCGGTCGCACCACGAGCGTGCACAGCACGGGCGTCGCCGGCCTCGACGAGGACAGCGCGACCGTGCTCGTCGTCGCCGAGCTCGCGATCAGCTACCCGAAGTCCGAGGGCTCCGAGGAGCGCGTCGAGGCGGCGCGTCAGCTCGCCCGTACAGAGGTGGAGCTGGTGAAGCAGAACGGGAAGTGGCTGGTCGACGACTGGTACCCCGCCGAGGAAGCTCCTACTTCGGAAAGCAGCGAAGGGGTGACACCATGAGTTCCACGATGACTAGTCCGACCTGGTACGACCTGCTCGACGTCGAGCCCGATGCCGCCACCGACGACATCCGCGCGGCGTGGAAGTCCGCGATCGCCGACCTGGACCCCACCGACCGCCGTTTCCGCACCCTCAACGATGCCGCCGCGGTCCTGCTGGACCAGAAGAAGCGGGCTGCGTACGACGCGGAGCTGGCCGCTCTCGAGGAGGCTGCGGTCGAGGACGAGGACCGCGGGGCAGACGAGGAGACCGCCGACACCGCGGTGGCAGCCGACGCGGATGACGACGACGAGCCCGCCGACGAGGAGCCCGACGCCGAGGAGAGTGCGGCCACCGGACGTACGCTGCCGCTGCTCCCGACGTGGGGGCTGGTCGCCGCCGGCGCGCTCGCCCTGGCCGCGGTCGTCGCTGCCGGCGTGGTCTTCCTCGGGCAGGACAAGGTCAGCACCGTCGCCAACAACAACGTCACGACCAGCACCGTCGAGGGTGCGGTGGGCAAGCAGATCACCCGCAACCACAAGCTTCTCGTCGAGGAGCAGGGCGCCGAGGCGCTCGAGGCGGCGAAGAAGGCTGTCGTCCCGCTGCTCTCCTACGACTACAGCAAGATGGACGAGTCGAAGAGCAAGGCTCACGACGTGATGACGAAGGACTACCGCGAGGACTACGACCGGCTCTTCGCCGTGCTCGTCGACAACGTCCCCGAGACGAAGACCGTGGTGAAGACGCTCGCCCCGGTCGACGCCGGCGTCATCCGGGTCTCCGAGGACACCGTGCAGATCCTCGTGCTGGTCGACCGTCAGGTCACCAACGCCCAGCGGAGCACCCCGATCGGCTACCAGGAGTACGCGATGCTCACGATGGCCAAGGTCGGCGACGAGTGGCTGGTGGACAAGGTCGAGACCCAGCCGAGCCAGGACTAGGCCCGAGCTGACCTGGCCATCCAGGCTTTTGCGCTACCTGTCAAGTGATTGGAATAACTTTTCCGTGGGTCGGACCGATTGGCGCGGATGCTTGACCCGGGGTGCCGATGGGGCGCATGATCATCCGCGATGCTCGACAATGGCACTGCACCGACAACGCCGAGGTTCGAGCGCCGCAGGTGTGAATGAAGGTACGCCGGACTTTTAATTGGGCCCGGTGTTGTGAAGTGCGCTTTTGTGCCGTACGATGGCGCTTTGCGCATGCCTTCATATGCCCCTCAGCCTGCCCGGTGGCTGTTCGGTGGTCGGCAGCGCGAATCCACCTGCGAACCTTGTCGAAGGATTCCTCTTGGCCGCGCGCACCTCGTCGGGTGACTCCACCCCTCGCCGCATCTCTTTCGCTAAGATCTCAGAGCCTCTCGAGCTTCCCAAGCTCCTCGCCCTCCAGACCGACAGCTTCGACTGGCTGATCGGTAACGAGCGCTGGCAGGAGCAGGTCGCCGCCCGCGAAGCAGCGGGGGAGGACGTGTCTCACAAGTCCGGTCTACAGGAGATCTTCGAGGAGATCTCCCCGATCGAGGACTTCTCGGAGACGATGTCCCTCTCGTTCGAGAGCCCTGTCTTCTACGACCCCAAGTACACCGTCGAGGAGTGCAAGGAGAAGGACTTCACCTACTCCGCGCCTCTCTATGTCTCGGCGGAGTTCACCAACAACGACACCGGTGAGATCAAGGGCCAGACGGTCTTCATGGGCGACTTCCCGCTCATGACCGAGCAGGGCACCTTCGTCATCAACGGCACCGAGCGTGTTGTCGTCTCGCAGCTCGTCCGGTCCCCGGGCGTCTACTTCGAGCGCACCGCCGACAAGACGTCCGACAAGGACATCTACACCGCCAAGCTGATCCCCAGCCGCGGCGCCTGGCTCGAGTTCGAGATCGACAAGCGCGACCTGGTCGGCGTCCGCCTCGACCGCAAGCGCAAGCAGAACGTCACGGTGCTGCTCAAGGCCCTCGGCTGGACCAACGAGCAGATCCGCGAGGAGTTCGGCGAGTACGAGTCGATGATGCTGACCCTCGAGAAGGACAGCACCACCGCTCAGGACGACGCGCTGCTCGACATCTACCGCAAGCTGCGCCCGGGCGAGCCCCCGACGCGTGAGGCCGCGCAGACGCTGCTGAACAACTACTACTTCAACCCGAAGCGCTACGACACCGCCAAGGTCGGTCGCTACAAGGTCAACAAGAAGCTCGGTCTGACCGAGGCCTTCGACCAGCAGACCCTGACCGTCGACGACATCGTCGCGACGATCAAGTACATCGTCGCGCTGCACGACGGGCGTGCGCAGCTCGAGATGCCGGCCGGCATCACCGAGGTCGCCGCTGACGACATCGACCACTTCGGCAACCGCCGGATGCGTACGGTCGGCGAGCTGATCCAGAACCAGCTGCGTACGGGCCTTGCTCGTATGGAGCGGGTGGTGCGCGAGCGGATGACGACCCAGGACGTCGAGGCGATCACGCCGCAGTCCCTGATCAACATCCGTCCCGTGGTCGCTGCGCTGAAGGAGTTCTTCGGCACCTCGCAGCTGTCGCAGTTCATGGACCAGAACAACCCTCTTGCGGGCCTGACGCACAAGCGGCGTCTGTCGGCTCTCGGTCCGGGTGGTCTCTCCCGTGACCGCGCCGGCATGGAGGTCCGAGACGTCCACCCGTCGCACTACGGCCGGATGTGCCCGATCGAGACCCCTGAGGGTCCCAACATCGGTCTGATCGGTTCGCTGGCCTCCTTCGGCCGGATCAACCCGTTCGGCTTCGTCGAGACGCCCTACCGCAAGGTCGAGAACGGTGTCGTCACCGACAAGATCGACTACCTGACCGCCGACGACGAGGACCGCTACGTCATCGCGCAGGCCAACGCGGCCGTCGACGAGAACATGAAGTTCGCGACCGAGCGCGTGCTGGTCCGCCAGCGCGACGGTGAGGTCTCCGAGCTCCTGGCCGACGAGGTCGACTACATCGACGTCTCGCCGCGCCAGATGGTGTCGGTCGCGACCGCGCTGATCCCGTTCCTCGAGCACGACGACGCCAACCGTGCGCTCATGGGCGCCAACATGCAGCGTCAGGCGGTGCCGCTGGTCCGCAGCGACTCGCCGCTGGTCGGCACGGGCATCGAGTACCGCGCGGCTGTCGACGCCGGTGACGTGCTCGTCGCGAAGAAGGCCGGTGTGGTCAAGGAGGTCTCCTCCGACCTGATCGAGACCCTCAACGACGACGGCACCTACACCTCGTACAAGCTCGCGAAGTTCGAGCGTTCCAACCAGGGCAACTGCGTCAACCAGCAGCCGCTGGTCGACGAGGGCGCCCGGGTCGAGGTCGGCTCCCCGCTGGCCGACGGTCCGGCGACCCAGGGTGCCGAGATGGCGCTGGGTGCCAACCTCCTGGTCGCCTTCCAGTCGTGGCAGGGCCACAACTACGAGGACGCGATCATCCTCTCCCAGCGTCTGGTGCAGCAGGACTACCTCACCTCGATCCACATCGAGGAGCACGAGGTCGACGCCCGCGACACCAAGCTGGGGCCGGAGGAGATCACCCGGGACATCCCGAACGTCTCCGAGGAGATGCTGGCCGACCTCGACGAGCGCGGCATCATCCGCATCGGCGCCGAGGTCACCACCGGTGACATCCTGGTCGGCAAGGTCACCCCGAAGGGCGAGACCGAGCTGACCCCGGAGGAGCGCCTGCTCCGCGCGATCTTCGGTGAGAAGGCGCGCGAGGTCCGCGACACCTCGATGAAGGTTCCGCACGGCGAGGAGGGCACCGTCATCGGTGTCCGCGTCTTCGACCGTGAGGAGGGCGACGAGCTGCCCCCGGGTGTGAACCAGCTGGTTCGGGTCTACGTGGCGCAGAAGCGCAAGATCTCCGTGGGTGACAAGCTCGCCGGCCGTCACGGCAACAAGGGCGTCATCGCGAAGATCCTGCCGGTCGAGGACATGCCGTTCATGGAGGACGGCACCCCGGTCGACGTCCTGCTCAACCCGCTCGGTGTTCCGCGTCGTATGAACATCGGACAGGTCCTGGAACTCCACCTCGGCTGGCTCGCCAAGCAGGGCTGGGACCTCAACCTCTCCGAGGACCCCGAGGACAGCGCCTGGAAGCAGCGCCTCATCAAGATCCACGCCGACAAGGCCGACCCGGGCACCAAGGTGGCCACGCCGGTCTTCGACGGTGCGCGTGAGGACGAGATCACCGGTCTGCTCAGCGCGACCCTCCCCAACCGGGACGGTCGGCGTGTGGTCGGCACCGACGGCAAGGCCCGCCTCTTCGACGGTCGCTCCGGCGAGCCGTTCCCGGAGCCGGTGGCCGTGGGCTACATGTACATCCTCAAGCTGCACCACCTGGTCGACGACAAGATCCACGCGCGTTCGACCGGTCCGTACTCGATGATCACCCAGCAGCCGCTCGGCGGTAAGGCCCAGTTCGGTGGCCAGCGCTTCGGTGAGATGGAGGTCTGGGCGATGGAGGCGTACGGCGCCGCCTACGCCCTGCAGGAGCTCCTCACCATCAAGTCGGACGACGTGCCCGGCCGTGTGAAGGTGTACGAGGCGATCGTCAAGGGCGAGAACATCCCCGACTCGGGTATCCCGGAGTCGTTCAAGGTTCTCGTCAAGGAGATGCAGTCGCTGTGCCTGAACGTCGAGGTGCTGAGCCAGGACGGTTCGGCGATCGAGCTTCGTGACGCGGAGGAAGACGTCTTCCGCGCCGCCGAGGAGCTCGGCATCGACCTCTCCCGTCGCGAGCCCTCTTCCGTAGAGGAAGTCTGACGAGCGGGAGGTACGCCTCGGCGTACCTCCCCTCCCTCAGTCCCCTTTGAATTTTCCAAGAACTAACGAAGGAACTGGAAGCCACCGTGCTCGACGTCAACTTCTTCGATCAGCTCAAGATCGGCCTGGCCACCGCGGACGAGATCCGCGCGTGGAGCCACGGCGAGGTCAAGAAGCCTGAGACCATCAACTACCGCACGCTCAAGCCCGAGCGTGACGGCCTCTTCTGCGAGAAGATCTTCGGTCCCACCCGGGACTGGGAGTGCTACTGCGGCAAGTACAAGCGCGTGCGCTTCAAGGGCATCATCTGTGAGCGCTGTGGCGTCGAGGTCACCCGCTCCAAGGTACGCCGCGAGCGGATGGGCCACATCGAGCTCGCCGCTCCGGTGACCCACATCTGGTACTTCAAGGGCGTTCCGTCGCGGCTGGGCTACCTGCTCGACCTCGCTCCGAAGGACCTGGAGAAGGTCATCTACTTCGCTGCGTACATGATCACCTCGGTCGACGAGGACTCGCGTCACCGCGACCTGTCCTCGCTCGAGGCCAAGGTCGACCAGCAGCGCAAGATGCTGACCGGCCGGCTCGACGTGGCGATCAACGACCGCGCCAAGAAGCTCGAGACCGACCTGGCCGCGCTCGAGGCCGAGGGCGCCAAGTCCGACGCCAAGCGCAAGGTCAAGGACGGCGCCGAGCGCGAGATGAAGCAGCTGCGCGACCGCACCGAGCGTGAGGTCAACCGTCTCGACGAGGTCTGGGACACCTTCAAGAACCTGAAGGTCCAGGACCTCATGGGCGACGAGCTGCTCTACCGCGAGATGAAGACCTGGTTCGGGAAGTACTTCGAGGGCCACATGGGCGCCACGGCGATCCAGAAGCGCCTCGAGAGCTTCGACATCGCCGAGGAGGTCGAGAACCTGCGCGAGACCATCGCCACAGGCAAGGGTCAGCGCAAGGTCCGCGCGCTCAAGCGCCTCAAGGTCGTCGACGCCTTCCGCAAGACCGGCAACCAGCCGACCGGCATGGTGCTCGACGCCGTCCCGGTCATCCCGCCGGACCTGCGCCCGATGGTGCAGCTCGACGGTGGCCGCTTCGCGACCTCCGACCTCAACGACCTCTACCGTCGTGTGATCAACCGCAACAACCGCCTCAAGCGTCTCCTCGACCTCGGTGCCCCCGAGATCATCGTGAACAACGAGAAGCGGATGCTGCAGGAGGCCGTCGACTCGCTGTTCGACAACGGTCGTCGTGGCCGCCCGGTCACCGGGCCGGGCAACCGTCCGCTGAAGTCGCTCTCCGACATGCTCAAGGGCAAGCAGGGCCGCTTCCGTCAGAACCTGCTCGGTAAGCGCGTCGACTACTCGGGCCGTTCGGTCATCGTGTCGGGTCCGCAGCTCAAGCTGCACCAGTGCGGTCTGCCGAAGCAGATGGCCCTGGAGCTGTTCAAGCCGTTCGTGATGAAGCGCCTGGTGGACCTGAGCCACGCTCAGAACATCAAGTCCGCCAAGCGGATGGTCGAGCGTGCTCGCCCGGTCGTGTGGGACGTCCTCGAAGAGGTCATCACCGAGCACCCGGTTCTGCTGAACCGTGCGCCCACCCTGCACCGCCTCGGCATCCAGGCCTTCGAGCCCCAGCTGATCGAGGGTAAGGCCATCCAGCTGCACCCGCTCGTCTGCACCGCGTTCAACGCGGACTTCGACGGTGACCAGATGGCTGTCCACCTGCCGCTGTCGGCGGAGGCTCAGGCCGAGGCTCGCATCCTGATGCTCTCGACCAACAACATCCTCAAGCCGTCCGACGGTCGTCCGGTCACGATGCCGACCCAGGACATGATCATCGGTCTCTACTTCATCACCTCCGACCGCGAGGGTGAGATCGGCGAGGGCCGTGCCTTCTCGTCCCCGGCCGAGGCCATCATGGCCTTCGACCACCTCCAGATCACGCTGCAGTCGAAGATCAAGATCCGCCTCGACGACATCGTCCCGCCGATCGGCTACGACGTGCCGGAGGGCTGGACCGAAGGCAACCCGCTCGTGCTCGAGACCACGCTGGGCCGGGTGATCTTCAACGACACCCTGCCGGCCGACTACCCCTTCGTGAACTACGAGGTCGGTAAGAAGCAGCTCGGCGCGATCATCAACGACCTGGCCGAGCGTTACACCAAGGTCGAGGTCGCGGCGTCGCTGGACGCGCTCAAGGACAACGGCTTCCACTGGGCCACCCGTTCGGGTGTCACGGTCTCCATCGACGACGTCACCACGCCGCCGAACAAGGCCGAGATCCTGGAGACCTTCGAGACGCAGGCTGCCAAGGTGCAGAAGCAGTTCGAGCGCGGCCTGGTCACCGACGAGGAGCGCCGTCAGGAGCTCGTCGAGATCTGGACCGAGGCCGCCAAGGTCGTCGGTGCTGCCATGGAGAAGGCGTTCGACCGCAAGAACCCGATCTACATGCAGGTCACCTCGGGTGCTTCGGGTAACTTCAACCAGATCCGCCAGGTCGGCGCCATGCGAGGACTGGTGGCCAACCCGAAGGGCGAGATCATCCCGCGGCCGATCAAGTCGAACTTCCGCGAGGGTCTCTCCGTCCTGGAGTACTTCATCTCCACCCACGGTGCTCGTAAGGGTCTGGCCGACACCGCGCTGCGTACCGCCGACTCGGGTTACCTGACCCGTCGTCTGGTGGACGTCTCGCAGGACGTCATCATCCGTGAGGACGACTGCGGCACCGAGCGCGGTCTGCCCAAGGTCATCGGTGTCGACCAGGGCGGCGTCGTCGTCAAGGACGACAACGCCGAGACCGCTGCGTACGCTCGCACGGCTGCCGTCGACATCGAGCACCCGTCGACCGGCGAGGTTCTCGCGGTCGCCGGCGAGGACCTGGGCGACGTCAAGATCGAGGAGCTGGTTCGCGCCGGCATCACCGAGGTCAAGGTCCGTTCGGTCCTCACCTGTGAGGCTCGTACGGGTACGTGTGCCAAGTGCTATGGCCGCTCGCTGGCCACCGGCAAGCTCGTCGACATCGGTGAGGCGGTCGGCATCATCGCCGCCCAGTCCATCGGTGAGCCCGGCACCCAGCTGACCATGCGTACGTTCCACACCGGTGGTGTGGCCTCGGCCGACGACATCACGCAGGGTCTGCCGCGTGTCGTCGAGCTCTTCGAGGCGCGTACGCCGAAGGGTGTCACGCCGATCTCCGAGGTCGCCGGACGCGTCGAGATCGAGGAGACCGACAAGGCCCGCAAGGTCCTGGTCACCCCGGACGACGGCTCCGAGGTCAAGGAGTACGTCGTGTCGCGCCGCTCGCGTCTGCGGGTTGGCGACGGCGACCACATCGAGGTCGGCGCTCCGCTGACCATCGGTACGCCGGACCCCAAGGAGGTCCTCCGTATCCTCGGTGTCCGCAAGACGCAGCAGCACCTCGTGGACGAGGTCCAGCAGGTCTACCGGTCGCAGGGTGTGTCCATCCACGACAAGCACATCGAGATCATCGTGCGGCAGATGCTGCGCCGGATCACGGTGCTCGAGTCCGGTGACACCAACCTGCTGCCCTCCGACCTGGCCGACCGCATCGACTTCGAGTCGGAGAACCGGCGCGTGGTCTCCGAGGGCGGCAAGCCGGCCTCGGGTCGTCCGGAGCTGATGGGCATCACCAAGGCCTCGCTGGCCACCGAGTCCTGGCTGTCGGCGGCCTCCTTCCAGGAGACCACCCGCGTCCTCACCGACGCTGCCATCAACGGCCGCTCGGACTCGCTGCGCGGTCTGAAGGAGAACGTCATCATCGGTAAGCTCATCCCGGCCGGTACCGGCCTGGAGCGCTACCGGAACATCAAGGTCGAGCCGACCGATGAGGCTCGCGCCGCGGCGTACTCCGTGACCGGTTACGACAACTACGACTACGAGTTCGGCAACACCGGCGGCCAGGCCGTCGCGCTGGACGACTTCGACTTTGGTTCGTACCAGAGCTGATCGAGTGGTCTAGAAGGCCCCGCCACCTTCGGGTGGCGGGGCCTTCGTCCTTTTCACGGGATCAGCAGCCAGCGGCCATCGGATCCCGGTGCAGCCTCCGCCTCCTGGTAGGCCTCGGCGGCCTTGCTCAGCGGGCGGGTCGCGGCGATCCGGGTCGGCACCGTGCCGTCGGCCGCCAACCGGAGGAGGTCGGCGAGCACCGCGCCGTCGGGCTGGTTCAGTGCGGTCGAGACCTTGATGCCGCGCTCGGCCGTCGGTGCCCGGCCGGGCTTGACGCTGACGTAGCGGCCGCCGTCGCGTACGCCTGCCAGGGCCGGATCGTTGAGCGCCGCCAGGTCGAGGACGGCGTCGTGCGCGTGCGGTTCTATCTCGGTGACGGCGCGGTCGGCGCCGGTGGCGAGGTGCTCGGTGCCGGGGCGTACCAGGGCGTCGACCGTCCAACCGTCGGCTTTGGCCAGCGCCAGTGCCCACAGGCCGACGCCGCCGGCGGCACCGGTGACGAGAAGGCTGCCGCGTTCGGTGCCGAGCAGGTCGAGCGCCTGGCGGGCGGTGAGCGCGTTGAGCGGAGCCGCGGCGGCCGACTCGAGAGTGAGCCCGTCGGGTACGGCCGCTGCGGCGGAGGCGGGGACCACGACCTCGGTCGCGTGGGCGCGGGCGCCTGCGGCCGGGTTGCCGTGGAGGCCGGCGACGCGGTCGCCGACGGCGAATCCGGAGACCGCCTCGCCGACCTCGGTGACCACGCCGCTGAAGTCGAAGCCGAGGCCGATGACGTCGGGGAGGCTGATGGCTGCGTGGTCGCTCGCGACGAAGGCGTCGAAGAGGGTGAAGCCGGCGGCGGCCACCTCGACGCGGATGTCGTCGGGGCCGAGCGTCTGGGCAGGGAGCTCCTCGAGGCGCGGGGTCGGGTCGCCGGCGCGGGAGATGAGTGCGTACATGGTGTTGGTCCTTTGCAGTGGTCTTCTGGTTGCATGCACTACTTTCGGTGCCCTACTCTCCTTTGGGAAGAAGGCACTTTGAAGTGGCGTACGCACCTGGAGGTCTGCCATGGGGACGACGACGGCCGAGCGGCCGAGCGGATTCGACGCATTCTCGGCGCTGTGTCCGAGCCGGCGGCTGCTGGACACCATCGGTGACAAGTGGGTGAGCCTGGCGATCGTGGCGCTGGGGCTCCGCGGCCCGCTGAGGTATTCGGAGCTGGCCTCGCAGATCGAGGGGGTGAGTCAGAAGATGCTGACCCAGTCGCTGCGGAAGATGGAGCGCGACGGCCTGCTGATCCGCACGGTGACCCCGTCGGTGCCGGTGCGAACCGACTACGAGCTCACCCCGCTCGGGCAGACGCTGCTGCCGGTCATCGGCCACCTCAAGGCCTGGGCCGAGGAGCACATGCCGGAGGTCGACGCGGCTCGGACGGTGTACGACAGCAGGGTCTGAGATTTTCTCGAGATCCGACGCAACGAAGCGAACGGTCCGCGCGTCTCAGGATTGGGACGATGAGTTAACTGGCTGGATCTATCTAGCTGGCATCTGCTACTCGAGGAGCGAAGATGCGGCACCTACGACTGATGGTGGTCGGAATCGGGGTCCTCGGCGTGCTCGCGGTGGGAGGTTGTGGGTCGACGAAGGACGGGGCGGTCGACTCGTCACCATCTGCCTCCGGGACCGCGGATCCCGCCCAAGCGAGCAGCACACCATCGTCCCCGACTCAGTCCTCACCGGCGGCCACGGGGGGTTCGCCGGTGAGGACTGAGTCCTCTGCTTCGTCCTCTGACCCCGCGCCGGCGGATCGGAAGACGCCGAAGTGCACGAACACCGACCTGAAGGCCGGCTATCGCGCGACCGACGCCGGCGCCGGATCGCGGTTCGGCGAGATCACGCTGACCAATGTCTCCGGCCATGCGTGTGCCCTCGGTGGCTTCGGCGGACTGTCGTACGTCGGGGGTGGCGACGGCGCCCAGGTCGGCGCGCCCGCGGCACGTGAGGGCAAGTGGCGCACGGTGATCATGAAGCCAGGTCAGGTGGCCGTGAGCGAGGTCTCCGAGTCGACGGCCGAGAACTATCCGGCCTCGGCCTGCAAGCCGACCGAGGTGGACGGGTTCCGGGTCTACGTGCCCGACTCCTACGACTCGCAGTTCGTCCGCCACGAGACCACCGGGTGTGCGGACAAGAACGTGTCGCTCCTGTCTCATCACGCGTTCCACTAGCGGCCATCCGGCTGCGGGATCCTGTCGGGCATGAGACGTGTCCGAGCAGGCCTCCTTGTGTCCGCGGCGCTCCTGGCGAGCTCCGCCATCGCCCCGGCGTACGCCGAGAACGATCCGCGTACCTTCGACCTCCAGGCGCACCGCGGCGGTATCGCGCTGACGGTCGAGAACACGCTGCCGGCCTTCGAGCGGGCGCTCCAGCTGGGCGTGAGCACCCTCGAGCTCGATGTGCAGATCACCGAGGACGGCCTTGCGGTCGTGACGCACGACCGGGACCCGAACCCGGCCAAGTGCGTCGACACCTCGCCGGCGTTCCCCGGTGACCCGGAGTTCCCGTACGTGCCGAACCGGACCTACATCAAGGACCTGACGCTCGCGCAGGTGCGCACGATCGACTGCGGGTCGCTGCGGCAGCCGCAGTTCCCCGACCAGGTGCTCTCGCCGGGCGAGCGGATGCCGCTGCTCTCGGAGGTGTTTGCGCTGGTCAACAGCTACCACGCCGGCCAGGTCCAGCTGAACGTGGAGACGAAGGTCGAGGCTGGAGCGCCGGAGCAGACCGCGCCGCGCGAGCAGTTCGTCCGCGTCGTCCTGGCCGAGATCAGGCGGGCGCACATCCGCAACCAGGTCACGATCCAGAGCTTCGACTGGGGCGCGCTGAAGCGGTTCCGCGAGGTCGAGCCGCGGCTGCCGATCGTTGCGCTGACCAACGGACAGCAGTTCCTCCAGCAGGGACAGCCGGGCGCCTCGCCGTGGCTGGGCGGGATCGACATCGACGACTTCGAGGGGTCGCTGCAGGAGCGGTACGTCGCGGCCGCGGACTCGTTCGGGGCGGATGCGGTCTCCCCGGTCCACGGCGACCCGCAGGGCGGCTCCGTGTCGGATCCGGGCTATGTGCCGTTCACGACCCAGGAGCTGGTCGACGCGGCGCACGCGCGCGGCATCGCGGTCGTGCCGTGGACGGTGGACGACGTCGCCACGATGGAGCATCTGATCGGGCTCGGCGTCGACGGACTGATCACCGACAGGCCGGACGTGCTGCGCGAGGTGCTGGCCGAGCACGGCTACAAGCTGCCGCGCATATACCCAGGTCACCACTAGAAAAGTCGTTTACCCTCTGGGGTATGGCAGCTGATCTGGACAGACACGTCCGCGGGATCGTCGACGGCGTCGCCTACCTGGTGCTGGCGACCTCGGATCCCGATGGCCGGCCGCGTACGTCGCCGGTCTACTTCTCCCACGACGGCTACAGCGACCTCTACTGGGTCTCGGCGCCCGACGCGCAGCACTCCCGCAACCTCATCCGCGACCCGCGCGTGGCCGGGGTCATCTTCGACTCCTCGGTGCTGCCGGGGTACGGGGCGAGCGCTGCGTACGTCACCGGGATGGCGCGCCAGGTGCCCGACTTCGAGCTCGAGAAGCGCTGCGCGGTGGCGTTCCACCGGCTGGTCGGCACAGCTCGGGCGTTCAAGCCCGAGCAGCTGCGCGGCGAGGCCTCGCTCCGGCTCTACGTGATGGACGTCGAGCTCTGGGAGGCGCACCTTCCGGGCGTCGATCCTGATGACGAGTCCGTGCCCGAGACCAGGGTCGAGGCCGCCCCGGAGGTCTGAGGCGGGTTCAGGTCGTGGGGCGGAAGAGGAGGTGGATCTCCTCGCGCAGCTCGAGCCGCTCGATGCCGATGTCGTAGACCGGCTCCAGGATCTCGGGCCGGAGCACCTCGTCGACGGTGCCGCGGGCGGCGACGCGGCGCTGGTCGAGCAGCACCAGATCGTCGCAGTAGCGAGCCGCGAGGTTGAGGTCGTGGAGCACGACGATCGCCGTCGTCCCCAGTTTCCGGACCAGGGAGAGGATCTCGTGCTGGTAGCGGATGTCGAGGTGGTTGGTCGGCTCGTCGAGGAGCAGATGGGTCGCCTCCTGTGCCAGCGCCCTTGCGATGAGCACCCGCTGCCGCTCGCCACCGGAGAGGGCGGCGAAGGAGCGCGGGCCGAGGTGGGTCCCGCCGACGCGCTCCAGGCACTCCGCGGCGATCGCCAGGTCGTGCTCGCCGGCCCTGGCGAAGGCGGACAGGTGCGGCGTACGTCCCAGCAGGACCATCTCGCCGGCGGTCAAGCTCGTGTCGGTGCCGGACTCCTGGACGACCACCGCCAGGCGCCGGGCGACCTGCCTGGCGGGGAGCCTGGCGAGGTCGTCGCCGTCGATCTCGACGGTGCCCGTGCCCTGGAGGGCGCCGTAGAGCAGCCGGAGCAGGGTCGTCTTGCCGCTCCCGTTCGGGCCGATCAGGCCCAGCACCCGGCCCTCGTGGGAGGCGACGTCGACGTCCTCGAGGATCGTCGTGGTGCCGTACGTCCAGGACAGGCCCGCTGCCTCGATCACCGGCCGAACCTGTCGATGATCCGCTCCAGGCCGTCGACGGAGAGGGCGGAGGGCGGCTCGGTGAAGTTGAACAGCTGCGCCATCACGTCGCCGTTCCTGACCGCGGTGAGGTCCTCGGCGCCGGCGAGCTGGGTGATCGACTCCTCGACCTTGGCAGGGTCGCCGGCGTTGTGGAGCAGGATGATCACGTCGGGGTCGCGCTCGAGGAGATCCTCGGTCGAGACCTCGAAGACGCGCTCATCGACGTCGGCGAAGACGTCCTCGAACCCGGCCGCCTCCAGCTGCGGGTGGGCCATCGACCTGGTGCCGTAGGCGTAGGTCACGCCGCCGCCGACGGTGGGGTAGAGCACGGCGGCCGTACGTCCCTCGCCGACCTTCTTCGTTTCCAGCTCCGTCACGCGTTTGCGCAGGTCAGCGACAGCCTGGGCGGCTTCGTCCTCGCGGTCGAAGACCTTCCCGTAGGTCTCCAGCTGGCTGTAGACGTCGTCGAAGCCGGGGTCGTCGACGCCCTCGGGGCACATCGCCGGCTCCTCGAGGAGGTCGATGTCGACGGCGTCGAGGGTGTCGCGGGAGAGGTTGTCGACCTCGCCGAGGACCAGGTCGGGCTGCTCGGCGATCACGATCTCCTTGGAGATCTGCAGGTGGCCGCTGGTGTCCATCTCGTCGGTGAGCAGCGGGATGTCGTCGAGCTCGGCCTGGGTCTCTGCGTCGTAGTAGTCGGCGGGATACTCACCGGCCCTGGCCACGACCCGGTCCATCACGCCGAGCGCGTGCAGGTAGGGCACCGCCGAGCTCTTCAGCATCACGACGCGCTCCGGCGGAGCGTCGAAGGTGACCTCTGCGCCGCAGTTCTCGACGGTGACCGGGAAGCCGGCGGTTGCGGGCAGGTCGCCGGCGGCGTCGGCGCCGCAGGCGGTCGTCGTGGCCAGCACGAGGGTGGCGGTGGCGAGCATGGGGCGGATCATTTCGGCTCCTTGATGGTCAGACGTCGCGCGCCGAGAAGCGCCGGATGAGGACGATGAGGAACGGGGCGCCCAGGAGCGCGGTGACGATCCCGATCGGGATCTCCTGGGGCTGGAGGAGCACACGGGCGAGCACATCGGCCCAGACCAGCAGGATCGCGCCCATGAGGGCGGCGGCCGGGATCGCCACGGAGTGGGCGGAGCCGACGGCACGCCGGGCCAGGTGGGGCACGACCAGGCCGACGAACCCGATGCTGCCGGCGGCCGAGACGACCACGCCCACGGTCAGTGCCACGAGGACCAGCAGCAGGGTGCGGAAGCGGTCGGGGGAGACGCCGAGGGTGTGGGCGGTCTCATCGCCGATCGCGAGGGCGTCGAGACCACGACCGGACAGGGTCAGCAGGGCGATGGTGGCGAGCACGGCGACGGCCACGACGGCCAGCAGGCCGTTCCACTGTGCCAGGCCGAGCGAGCCGAGCAGCCAGAACATCACCGACCGCGCGCCCTCGGCCGATCCCGAGGCGAAGATCAGGAAGCTGGTCAGGCCGTAGAGGAGGTAGCCGACGGCGACGCCGGAGAGGAGCAACCGCAGCGAGGTGACCCGACCGCCGCTGCGGGCGAGCGCGAACACCAGGAACGAGGCCGCGAGGGCACCGAGGAAGGCGGAGCCGGGCAGAGCGTACGCCCCGAGGCCGGTGCCCGCGCCGAAGAGGATCGCCGCCGCGGCGCCGCTGGAGGCGCCGGAGTTGATCCCGAGCAGGTAGGGGTCGGCGAGCATGTTGCGGACCATCGCCTGCAGCGCCATGCCGGTGACGGCCAGGCCCGCTCCGACCAGGGCGCCGAGGAGCACGCGGGGGAGGCGTACCTTCCACACGATCGCCTCTTCGGTGGCCTTCCAGCCGGCCTCGGGCAGGCCGAGGAGGTGGTGGCCGAGGATCTGGGCGACCGTCCCCGGAGAGACGTACGCAGCACCCAGCCCGACCGCGACCACGACCGTCGCCACGGCGGCGGCGAGGAGGCCCAGGAGCCAGATGGCGGCGCGCCGGCGGCGGCGACGTACGCCGAGAGGGTCGTGCACGTGGGGGCCTTCCGAGACTGCTCCGGGACTAATGCGAAGAACTTGCAATAAGTTAGCAGAGGCTCGCTTCGGCCTGAGGTGAGGGTTCTTTCGCGGGCCGTTGGCCGGTTCTGGGAAGATATGCGCATGACCTCGTCCCTTCCGCAGTCAGCTGACGTGCTCGTCGTGGGGGCAGGGCCCGCGGGCTCGGCCGCGGCGGCCTGGCTGGCGCGCGCCGGGGTCGATGTCCTGTTGACCGACGCGGCCGTCTTCCCGCGTGACAAGACCTGCGGTGACGGGCTGACTCCGCGCGCGACCCACGAGCTGGTCCGGCTCGGGCTGGAGGACTGGCTGCGTGCGCACCCGGTCTCGAAGGGCCTGCGGGCGCACGGCTTCGGGCAGACGCTGCACCTGCCGTGGCCCGGCGGAACCTTGCCGTCGTGGGGTTCGGCGGTGCCGCGGGCCGAGCTCGACGATCACCTCCGCACGGTGGCGATCAAGTCCGGCGCGACGGCGGTCGACGGCGTACGCGCGGTGGACGTGCGATGGGACGGCGATCGGATCGCCGCGGTTGTCTTCGAGGGTGGCCACGAGGTGGCCTGCCGGTCGGTCGTGGTCGCCGATGGCGTGCGCTCGCCGCTCGGCAAGGTGCTGGGCCGGGAGTGGCACCGCGACACCGTCTACGGCGTCGCCGGTCGGGCCTACATCGCCTCCGACCAGGCCGACGACGAATGGATCTCCTCCCACCTCGAGCTGCGCGACGAGTCTGGTGAGGCGCTGCCGGGATACGGCTGGATCTTCCCGCTCGGATCGGGCGAGGTGAACATCGGCGCGGGTGCGCTGGCCACCTCGAAGCGGCCCGCAGACGTCGCGATCAAGCCGCTGATGAGGCACTACACCGAGCAGTGTCGCGACCAGTTCGGGCTCACCGGCGAGCTGCGGGCGGAGAAGTCCGCGCTGCTGCCGATGGGTGGTGCCGTCTCCGGTGTCGCCGGCGCCAACTGGGCGCTGATCGGCGACGCCGCCGGGTGCGTGAACCCGCTCAACGGCGAAGGGATCGACTACGGCCTCGAGACGGGACGGATGGTCGCCGACGCGCTGATCGCGGGCGAGGACCTGGCCACCGCCTGGCCGGCGACCCTGCGTGAACACTATGGCGAGGCATTCTCCATCGCCCGCCGTTTGGCCGGCATCGCCACTCGTCCGCGCCTGGTATCCACCCTCGGACCTGCGGGAATGCGCTCCGACTGGCTGATGACGCTGGCCCTGCGGTGGATGGGCAACCTGGTCACCGACGACGACCGCGACCGCGCCGCCAAGGTGTGGAGCTGGGCCGGTCGCCGCTCGCTGGCTCTCGACTCCCGACCCCCGTTCAGCTGATGGCGACGCGGAATCGGGGCCGCAGCGGGCGGCGACGCAAGCTTCCGAAGGTGCAGCGGGTGGGGGCGTACGCCGTCATCATCCGGGCCGGTGCGGCCGCTGAGCCGGAGATCCTGCTCAGCCGGCTCTCGGAGAAGGTCACGCCGGAGGAGCGATGGACGCTGCCCGGCGGCGGGATCGACCACGGCGAGGACCCGCGCGACGCGGTCGTGCGCGAGGTCTACGAGGAGGCCGGCGTGCCGGTCGAGGTCGGCGTCGAGGCACGGGTCTACTCCGTCCATCAGGCGAAGGCCTGGCGGCTTGGCCGTCGGGTCAACGCCCACGCGATCCGGATCGTCTACGACGGCTGGGTGCCCCACGACGCTCCGGAACCGCAGACGATGGAGGTCGACGGATCCACCGCGGAGGCGGCCTGGCTGCCCCTGGCCGCGGTGACGAGCGGCGAGATCCCGACGTCTCCGCTGGTCACCGACGCCCTCGAGGTGCACAAGCCGTCGCGGATGCAGCGGCTGGCTGCGTACGCGTTCATCACCCGCCCCTCCGACGACGCGATCCTGCTCACCCGGATCTCGCCGCTCGGCTACCACTCAGGCACCTGGACGCTGCCCGGTGGCGGGGTCGACTTCGGCGAGCAGCCGCGCGAGGCGCTGGTGCGCGAGGTCGTCGAGGAGTGCGGCCTCACCTGCGAGGTCGGCGCGCTGCTCGACGTGCACGACGTGAACATCACCGGCACCGCCCCCAGCGGTCGTCACGAGGAGTTCCACGGCGTCCACCTGATCTTCGCCGCGACTGTCGCCGACGGCGAGGATCCGCGGGTGGTCGAGCAGAACGGCACGACGGACGACGTCCGCTGGGTGACCCGCGCCGACCTGGAGACCCTCCCCCTCCTAGACGTGGTGCAGGCAGCCCTGGCCGCCGAAGCGTCGAAATCTGGCGCCGAGTAGTCGAAATCTGGCGCCGAGACGTCGATTTCTGACGGCGAAAGGTCAGTTCTTGCCACCGATGTGGCGTACGGAAAATCGACTTGTCGACGCCATAAATCGACATCTCGACGCCGAGGACTGACTCTTCGACGCCAAGAACTGACGTCTCGGCGTCAGATTCTGACTTCTCGCGGGTTAGTCGAGGGCGGCCTGGGTGCCTACGTTCTGTTCTTCGGCTGCTGCCAGGACGAACCTGGCGGCGGCTGCGTCTTGGGCACCTACGCCTACGGAGAGGTAGGTGACGGTGTCGGCCGCGGCGGGGGTCACGGAGGATGCGCCGGTGAGTAGGGAGCCGAGGTCGGTGATCCGGTCCGCGGCGACCAAGCCGGAGGCTATGGCCTCGACGAGGGGGCCGGAGTCGGTCAGCGCCGAGGGGCGGTAGTCGACCACGACCGTGGAGCGCGACAGCAGCGACGGCGGCAGCTCGACGCGGTCGGGGGCGAAGGAGCCGACGCTGGCGACGGTGGTGCCGTCGGTGACCCAGGAGTCCTCGATCACCGGGGTGAGGGACGAGGTGCAGAGGACGACGATGTCGGCACGGCGTACCGCTTGGGGAAGGTCGTGGGCGGCGCGAGCGCCGTGATGGAGGGCGATCTCCTCCGCCGCGGAGGTGCTGCGGCCGAAGATCCAGAACTCGGCGTCGGGGTGGGTCACGTCGAAGGCGTCGAGATGGGCCCGGGCCTGGGCGCCGGTGCCGACGACGAGGACGTTCTCGGCATCGGGCGCGACCTGTTGCATGGCGAGGGTCGTCGCGGCGGAGGTGCGCAGGCCGGTGACGCTGTCGCCGTTGATGATCGCGCGCGGTGCGCCGGTCTCGGCGTCGAGGACCGTGATGACCGAGTGCACGGCACCCAGCCCGCGGGCGGCGTTGGCCGGGTTGACGCTGCCGAACTTGCTCACCGCGGGGGCGTCGGGGGCGATCCGGGAGGAGTAGCAGAACGAGACCGAGGAGTCCGGTCCAGGCACGAGAAGCCGGGGAGGCTGGACGGCCTCCCCGGCTCCCAGTCGGGTGAACGCCTCACGCTGGGACTCCAGCGCGAGGCGGGGCGTGAAGATGCTGCGTACGTCTGTGGCGGAGAGGATCCTGACGGTCACCCCGCCACGCTAGCCCCTCAGACGGTGGCCTTCTCCGGGGTCTCCTCGAGCGCCACGTCCTTGGTCTCCTTGCCGATGACCAGCGAGATCAGGGTGATCACGGCCATCACGGAGAGGTAGACGCCGACCAGGACCGGCGAGCCGTCGGCCTGCTTCCACAGCGCGACCGCGATGAACGGCGCGACCGCGGCGCCGAGGATCGAGGCGACGTTGTAGGAGATGCCGGAGCCGGTGTAGCGCACGCTGGTCGGGAACAGCTCTGGCAGCAGCGCACCCATCGGGCCGAAGGTGAGGCCCATCAGCGAGAAGCCGAGAACCAGCCAGAGGAGTACGCCCACGGTGCCGGCGTTGACCAGCGGCACCCAGGCCAGGCCGAAGACGATGATCCCGAGGGTGACCGCGATCAGCAGCCGGCGCCGGCCGAAGCGCTCGGCCAGCGGCCCGGAGACCATGGTGAAGATGCCGAAGAAGATCACGCCGAAGATCAGCATCAGCACGAAGGTCGTGTAGCCGTAGCCCAGACCGGGCACCGGGAGGTCCGTGGCGGCGGTGCCGAACGACAGCGAGAACGCGGTCATCAGGTAGAAGAGCACGTACGTCGCCAGCATGAAGAAGGTGCCGAGGACCAGCTGCTTGCCCTGGTTGCGCACGACCGAGGCGAGCGGGACCTTGCGGACCAGCCCGGCGTCCTGGCTCTTGGTGAACACGTCGCTCTCGACCAGGCGCAGCCGGACCCACAGGCCGACGATGACCATCACCGCGGAGAAGAGGAACGGCACCCGCCAGCCCCACTCCAGGAACGCCTCGGACGGCCTGGTCGGGTCGGCGCCCTCAGCGGAGAGCAGCGCCGCGATGGCCAGGAAGAGGCCGTTGGCGAGGATGAAGCCCAGCGGCGCGCCGAGCTGCGGGAACGTACCGTAGATGGCGCGCTTGCCCTCCGGGGCGTTCTCGGTCGCGACCAGGGCCGCACCGCTCCACTCGCCGCCGAGCGCGAAGCCCTGGGCCAGGCGCATCAGCACGAGCAGTGCGGTGGCGACCCAGCCGACGGTCTCGTACGTCGGGAGCGCACCGATCAGGAACGTCGCGATGCCCATGGTGAGCAGCGAGATGACCAGCGTCGTCTTGCGGCCGAGCCGGTCGCCGAGGTGGCCGAAGAAGATCGCGCCGATCGGGCGGGCGACCATCGCGGCGCCGAAGACCGCGAAGCTCGCCAGGAGCGCGGTGGTCGGGTCGCCGGCCGGGAAGAAGAGGGCGGGGAAGACGAGGACGGCAGCGGTCGCGTACGCGTAGAAGTCGTAGAACTCGATCGTCGTCCCGATGAGACTGGCGACGAGCACGCGCGAGCGCGGGTTGGCCGGTGCGGGGGTGGCGGACATGGTCTCTCTCCGAGGTCTGGAAGTGCCCGCGCTCTCGCGGGCTGTCCCATTATATGAGAGTCGAATATCGCTCACTGAGACGGGTTCGGGTTGTGGTCGTCGACGGTGGGCGCTGACCGGTGACCGCGCCGAGGTCTGTGACAATGTGCGGGTGAATGCGACTGCCTCGGATCTGGCGAATGAGCTGCGCAACCAGGGGATCAGCCGGGTCGACGACTCGCCGCTGGCCCGGGCGCTCTACTCCAGCGACGCGAGCCTCTATCGGGTCGTGCCCTCCGTCGTCGTACGGCCGCAGTCCCGCGACGAGCTGCTCGCGGTGCACGCGGTGTCCCGTTCGACCGGGGCGCCGGTGACGATGCGAGGTGCGGGCACCTCGATCGCCGGCAACGCCGTCGGGTCCGGGATCGTCGTGGACACGCGCGACCTGCGGACCATCTACGAGATCGACCCGGAGGCGCGGACCGCGCGGATCGACCCGGGCGTCGTGCACGCCGACCTGCAGCGGGTAGCGGCTCCGCACGGGCTGCGGTTCGGGCCCGACCCGTCAACCCACACCCGCTGCACCATCGGCGGGATGATCGGCAACAACGCCTGCGGCAACCGGGCGTTGGGCTACGGCCGCACAGTCGACAACATCGAGGCGCTGACCGTGCTCTTCGGCAACGGCGAGCAGGCGATCTATGCAGATGGCGTCTCGACCGGGGAGACCGCCGAGCGCCTCCAGGCGCTCGTCGGCGCCAACCTCGGTCACGTGCGGACCGAGTTCGGCCGGTTCGGGCGCCAGGTCTCGGGCTACTCGCTCGAGCACCTGCTGCCCGAGAAGGGCGGGCGGGTCGACCGGTTCCTGGCCGGCACCGAGGGCACCCTGGCGACGATCCTGGAGACGACCGTGCGGCTCGTCGAGGACTCGCCCGGGCGGCTGCTGCTGGTGCTCGGCTACCCGACGATGGCAGAGGCCGCCGACGCGGTGCCTGCGCTCCTGCAGGTGGCGCCGGGGCGGCTGATCGCGTGCGAGGGGATGGACGCGCGGATCGCCGACCTGGTGCGCGCCAAGGGCCGCCCGGTGCCGGATCTGCCCAAGGGCGCTGGCTGGCTGATGGTCGAGGTCGCCGGAGAGGACGCGCCTGACCTGGTGAAACGCATCGCCGCGGAGTCCGGCGCGCTCGAGTCGCGGGTCGTCGTCGATCCCCTCGAGGCGGCCGCGCTGTGGCGGATCCGCGAGGACGGTGCCGGGCTGGCCGGGGTCTCGCTGCCCACGCCGGCCCACTCCGGCTGGGAGGACGCCGCGGTCCCGCCGGAGCACCTCGGTGCCTGGCTGCGCGACTTCGAGGGAATCTTGGAGTCTTTCGGCCTGCACGGCTACCCCTACGGCCACTTCGGCGACGGCTGCATCCACTGCCGCATCGACTTCCCGTTCGCGCCGGACGCGCCGGAGTCGGCCCAGGTGTTCCGCGAGTTCATGACCGCGTGCGCGACGCAGCTGGTGACCTACGGCGGCTCGCTGTCGGGCGAGCACGGTGACGGGCGAGTGCGCTCGGAGCTGTTGCCCATCATGTACGACTCCACTTCCATCGAACTCTTCGAGCAGGTCAAGGGCATCTGTGACCCCTTGGAGCTGCTCAACCCGGGCAACATCGTGCGGCCCGCGTCGATCACCGACGACCTGCGTCCGGTGCGACCCCGCGCCCTTCCTCGGACGGGCCTGCGGCTGATCCACGACTCCGGTGACCTGGGTGCCGCCGTGCACCGCTGCACCGGCGTCGGCAAGTGCGTCGCTCCCAAGACCGCCGGAGTGATGTGTCCCTCCTACCTCGCGACCCGCGAGGAGAAGGACGCGACCCGTGGACGCGCGCGGGTGCTCCAGGAGGCGCTCGACGGGTCGCTCGTCGGTGGGCTCGGCGACCCCGCGGTGAGCGAGGCGCTCGACCTTTGCCTGGCCTGCAAGGGGTGTGCCTCCGACTGCCCCACGGGCATCGACATGGCGACGTACAAGTCCGAGGCGCTCTACCAGAAGCACGACGTCCTCGGGGAGCGGCGGCCGCGTTCGCACGCTCTTCTCGGGCAGCTGCCGAAGTGGGCACGGCTCGCGGCGCCGTTCACCGGCATGGCCAACGCGTCGCTGAAGATCTCGCCGCTCGCCAAGATCGCCAAGAAGACCGCCGGCATCGACCAGCGGCGCTCGATCCCCGCGTTCGCGCCGAAGACGCTGAAGCGGTCGGCGCCGACCGCGAAGCTCCCCGAGACCCCGGACGTGTGGATCTGGGCCGACTCCTTCACCGACCACTTCTTCGCCCAGTCCGGCCACGGCGCGATCGCGTGGCTCGAGTCGCAGGGCCTGACCGTCCGCGTGATCGGCGAGAAGGCCTGCTGCGGGCTCACCTGGATCACCACCGGCCAGCTCGACGACGCGCGGAAGATCATGGAGAAGACCGTGCGTACGCTCGCCCCCTATGTCGCCTCCGGCGTCCCCGTCGTCGGCCTGGAGCCGTCGTGCACCGCGACGCTGCGGTCGGACTCGGTGGAGCTCTCGGCGCTGCCCGAGGCCGAGGTCGTACGTGACGGGATGCTCACCTTCGCCGAGCTGGTGAAGCGGCTGGTGGGCGAGGGGCGGGCGACGCTGCCGGACCTGACCGGCGTCGAGGTCGTCGCCCAGCCGCACTGTCACCAGCACGCCGTCCTGGGCTGGGTCGACGACGAGGCGCTGCTGACCCAGGCCGGCGCGAAGGTCACCCGGGTCTCCGGCTGCTGCGGCCTGGCCGGCAACTTCGGGGTCGAGGAGGGGCACTACGAGGTGTCGGTCGCGGTCGCGGAGACCCACCTGCTTCCGGCTGTCCGGTCCCACCCCGACGCCGTCATCCTGGCCGACGGGATGTCGTGCCGCGTCCAGCTCGACGACCTCGCCTCGGTCCCCACGATGCACCTCGCCGAGCTCTTCGCCTCACGCGTCTGAAGGTGGTCGGCCCGGCTGGATCAGCCCAGCCAGAGCAGCGCCACGGCGATGAGCATCAAGGCCGCGGTGAGCCCGTGGACCCCGAAGGCGCGCGCCTTGCTCCCTCGGTTGCCGAGAATCACGAGCATGTCGCCGACCGGGATCATGGCCTCGACGAGGACCACCCAGGGGACGGCGTCGGGCTCGACGAAGATCAGCGGGATCAGGACGAGCCCGCTGGCGATGTCGCGTACGCCCTTGAGCTGCCACCAGGCGCGAGCCTCGGGGGCGGGTAGGACCGGCAGGCCGAAGCCGGCGGCGTTGGCCTCGTTCCTCAGTAGATACATCACGCCGACGTAGATGATCCCGAGGGCGACGATCCAGATCAGGACCATTCCGATGGTGTACAGCATCTGTAGCTCCCTGTGTTTTCGATGCCAGATTTTCTAGCAATGCTAGCGATAGGAGCAGCGAGTGTCTAGCGTTGCTAGATTTCTGTCCCGGGGACGTTCGGGAGCGACGGGCCTCGGCGATGGGCGTTGGGGTGTGGCGCGCGCCTAGACTGAAGCGGTGAACCCGCGTTACCGCCGAATGATCATTCCCGGCGCGCTGGTCGCGCTTCTGCTGGTGGTCGTCATTGCCGGGGTGCTGAGTTGAGCAGGGAGTCGGAGCCGCTGCTGCGGGCGCTGAACCGGATGCGGTCGGTGATCCTCGATCCCGAGCAGCTGGTCAAGGCGGTCGCGTCCGGCAAGCAGCGTGGCAGTGCACCGAAGTGGCGTCGCGCCGAGATCCGCTACGTCGACCTGAAGGCTGGCCGACACCTGCAGATCACGACGTACGACGCGACCCAGGCGTTCACCGCGAACCACCCGGTGGGCGACCCGGCCGCGCTGGACGACCTGCTCGACCTGCCGTTCGCCAACTGGGTCGTGACGACCGCGACCGAGCAGACCCAGATCCAGGCGAAGTCGCCGACGACGGCGCTGGTCTCGACCACGGAGCTGACCGCTCCGGTCGAGGTCGAACGCGGCCATGACCAGGCGAAAGAGCGACTGCTGCCGGAGTCCGACCCGGTCTTCCGGGTGCTCGGTCTCTCGGACAAGGACGGGAAGCTGAAGCCGTCGCGCCAGGCGAAGTACCGCCAGGTCGAGGAGTTCCTGCGCCAGCTCGACGCCGCCCTGACCGACGCGATGAAGTCCGGCAAGGTCCGCACGCCCACCGCCGAGGAGCCGCTGCGGATCATCGACCTGGGTGCCGGCAACGGCTACCTCACCTTCGCAGCCCAGCGCTACCTCACCGAGGTCCGCGAGCTGCCCGTCGTCGTCACCGGCGTCGACGTCAAAGAGCAGTCGCGCGAGCACAACTCGAAGATCGCTGACGAGCTGGGAGTGCACGCCGAGTTCGTGGCAGGGACGATCGAGGGCGTACAGCTCGACGAGAAGCCCGACGTGGTGCTCGCCCTGCACGCCTGCGACACGGCCACAGACGACGCCCTCGCTCGCGCGATCGAGTGGGAGGCGCCGCTGGTGCTGGCCGCGCCGTGCTGCCATCACGACATCGCCGCCCAGCTGCGCAAGGCCCCGACCCCGGCGCCCTACTCCATGCTCACCCGCCACGGCATCCTCCGCGAGCGCTTCGCCGACACGCTGACCGACGCCCTGCGCGCGAGCCTGCTGCGCCTGTCCGGCTACCGCGTCGAGGTCGTGCAGTTCGTGGAGAGCCAGCACACCCCGCGCAACACCATGCTCCGGGCGATCCGCACCGGCTCGCCGGTCAAGGGCGGCTCGGTGAAGAAGGAGTACGACGAGCTCGTGGCCGAGTGGGGCGTACGTCCGAAGCTCGGCGAGCTGCTCGCGGAGCGATGAGATCCGAGCGATGAAGGCGGTCGTCGCCGCGGGCGCACTCGGGCTGGTGCTGATCTCGGCCGTGCCCGCGAGCGCCGCCGGCGACGACGTGCTCTTCGCCTTCTCCGACCCGACGATCAGCGAGGCCAGCGCGCTGACGCCGCTCGGCAAGGGTCTGTACGCCACCACCAACGACTCCGGGGACAGCGGCCGCGTCTTCACCGTCGACTCGCGCGGTGACACGGTCGGGGTGACCCACTGGGCCGCCGACCCGGTCGACGTCGAAGGGCTCGCGCCCGCCGGCCGCAACCACGTCTGGGTCGGCGACATCGGCGACAACAACAGCGTCTGGGACTCGATCAGGATCGCGAAGGTACGCGTCGGGCGCGGCGAGCGCACGGTCTCGCCGACCGTCTACGAGCTCGTCTACCCCGACGGGCCGCACAACGCCGAGTCCCTGCTGGCTCATCCCGACGGCCGCGTCTTCGTCGCCACGAAGGACTGGGGAGGCGGGCGGCTCTACGCGGTTCCGAAGCACCTCGACCCCGACGGCCCCAACCGGTTGAAGGAGGTCGCCCCGGTCATCCCGATGGCCACCGACGGCGCCTTCTTCCCCGACGGCAAGCACCTGGTCGTACGCGGCTACTACTCCGCCACGATCTACTCCTGGCCCTCGATGGACCGGGTGGGCTCCTTCCGGACCCCCGACCAGGAGCAGGGCGAGGCCATCGGTGTCACTTCGAAGGGCGAGGTCGTCGTGACCAGCGAAGGCATCCGCGCCGAGGTGATCCGGGTCGACCCCGAGCTGGTCGGTGAGGTGCTCGGCGACGAGCCGCCCCCGACCGCCGACCCGACCGCCGATACAGCCCCGGACGAGGCCGAGCCGGCGAACGAGGGCGACGGTGAGGGCAAGGATGGCGACGACGGCGGTTCCGCCGGCCCGATCGCCCTGGTGGCGCTCGCAGTCGCGGCGTACTTCATCTTCCGCAAGCGCACCTGACGCCGAGTCGGCTCGTCATGACGAGCCGACTCGGCGAATCAGAGGCGGTCGACGACCCAGTCGATGCAGGCGGTGAGGGCCTCGATGTCGGCGGCGTCGACGGAGGGGTACATCGCAATCCGGAGCTGGTTGCTGCCGACGCCGCGGTAGGCGTCGAGGTCGACGACGCCGTTCTCGGCGAGTACGCGGCGTAGCTCGTCCTTGTCGATGCCGGCGTCGAGCTCGACGGTGCCGACGACGAGAGAGCGGTGGGTGGGGTCCTCGACGAACGGGCGGACGTACGGCGCCTTCTCGGCCCATGCGTAGAGCGCGTCGGAGGAGGCGGTGGTGCGGGCGACCATCGCGTCCAGCCCGCCCGAGGAGTTCATCCAGTCGAGCTGCTCGGCCATCAGGAAGAGCGTCGCGACCGCGGGGGTGTTGACGGTCTGCGCGCTGCGGGACTGCTTGATCGCCTCGGTCAGCGAGAAGAACGACGGGATGTGCCGGCCGCTCGCCGCGATCTCCTCGGCCCGCGCGATCGCGGCAGGGGAGAGCAGGGTCAGCCACAGGCCGCCGTCGGAGGCGAACGACTTCTGCGGCGCGAAGTAGTAGACGTCGCTCTGGGTCACCTCGAGCGGCAGCCCGCCGGCGGCCGAGGTCGCGTCGACGATGGTGAGCTGGTCCGCCCCCGCGCCGGCCGGACGTACGACCGGAGCCATCACGCCCGTCGAGGTCTCGTTATGTGTCCACGCGTAAACATCGACGCCGTCCTCGTACGCCGGTGCGGCCAGCGACCCCGGGTCGGCCGAGATCACCGACGGGTCGGCCAGCCACGGCGCCGCCTTGGCAGCGGAGAGGAACTTCTTGCCGAACGCCCCGAAGACGGCGTGCTGGCTGCGCTCGCGTACCAGGGCGTACGTCACCAGGTCGAAGAACGCCACCGAGCCGCCGTTGCCGATGACGACCTCGTAGCCCTCCGGCAGCGAGAACAGGTCGGCCAGCCCGGTCTGGACGCGGGCGACGAGATCCTTCACCGGCTGCTGCCGGTGGGAGGTACCCATCACCGACACCCCGGTCGCGGCGAGCGCCTCCAGGCGGCCGGCGGGCACCTTGGACGGCCCGGACCCGAAACGTCCGTCGGCGGGCAGGAGGTCGGCGGGGATCTGCAGCGTCATAAACCCATTCTCGCAAGTTGCGGGCATCGGCCAGAATACCGACGTGTCTGTTGAGATTCGCCGGGTCGCGTACGACCACCCTGATGCTCAGAAGCTGGTCGACCGGGTCCAGGAGTTCTACGTCGAACGCTACGGCGAACCCGACTACGACCCGACCGTGCCGGAGATGTTCGAGCCGCCCGCGGGTGCGTACTTCCTGGGCTACCTCGATGAGGTCCCGGTCGCCTCCGGCGCCTGGCGACGCTCCGGCGAGCCCGCCCTCGGGACCGTGGTGACCGCCGAGATCAAGCGGATGTACGTCGTGCCCGAGGCCCAGGGCCGAGGGCTCGCCAAGCGGATGCTCGCCCACGTCGAGGACTCGGCCCGCAGCGTCGGCTTCGAGGCCATGGTCCTCACCACCGGCGGCCTCCAGCACGAGGCCATCGGGCTCTACGAGGCGCAGGGCTACTCCCACGTCGAGCCGTTCGGCTTCTACAAGGACGACGAGCTCGTCCGCTGCATGGCCAAGAGGCTCTGACCTGGCCGAACGAAAATTCGTTTCGCCGAGGTCCACCTGCGGATGGATGATCCCAGCCATGACCGAGATCTTGCACTACTCCGCATTCACCACCAGCCCGAGCGGCGGCAACGGAGCCGGCGTCATCCTCGACGCATCCGCACTCGACGACGAGCAGATGCTGACGATCGCCGCCGAGCTCGGCTACTCGGAGTCCGCCTTCCTGACCCCCGGACCGAGCCCGGACGACGACCGGTCATTCACCCTGCGCTTCTTCAGCCCCAAGGCCGAAGTGGGCTTCTGCGGTCATGCCACGGTGGCCACCGCGGTGGCACTCGGCGAGCACATCGGCGTGGGCGACTTCGACTTCCACACCGCGGCCGGCCACGTCCCCGTCGCGGTGCGCAACGACGACGGCGTCCTGAAGGCCACTCTCACCAGCGTCGAGCCCCGGGTGCATGACGTGGACCCGGCAGACGTCGCGGAGGCTCTCGCGGCGCTCGGCTGGCGGGAGGACGAGCTCGACGCCGAGCTGCCGCCCAGGATCGCCTTCGCGGGAGTACGTCACCTGGTGCTGGCGGCCGCCACCCGCGAGCGTCTGGCGGAGCTGGACTACGACTTCGACCGGCTGCTCCGGTTGACGGAGCAGCTCGATCTGGCGACGGTGCAGCTGGTGTGGCGGGAGTCGCCGACGGTGTTCCACGTCCGCGACCCGTTCCCGGTTGGCGGAGTGGTGGAGGACGCCGCGACCGGAGCCGCGGCCGCGGCCTTCGGCGCCTACGCCCGTGAGATGGCCCTGGTCCCGGAGGACGCGAGCCTCACCCTCCACCAGGGGCACGACATGGGCAGCCCGTCACTGCTGGAGGTCGACCTGCGCGCCGGCGACCCGCGGGTGCGGGTCACCGGCGCCGCGATCAGGATCTGAGGAGCGGACGGGTCACTTCGCCCAGTCGGCGTTCCAGCCCTCGACCGCGTCGGCGGGGCGGGGGGAGGGGCCGGTGTAGATGGCGCTCGGGCGAATCAGGCGCCCGGTCTTCTTCTGCTCCAGGATGTGTGCGGACCAGCCACCCGTGCGGGCGCAGGTGAACATCGAGGTGAACATGTTGGCCGGGATCTGGGCGAAGTCGAGGACGATGGCGGCCCAGAACTCGACGTTGGTCTCCAGGACGCGGTCGGGGCGCCGGGCGCGGAGCTCCTCGAGCGCTGCCTTCTCCAAGGCCTCGGCGACCTCGTAGCGGGGCGCGTTGAGCTCGCGCGCGGTGCGGCGCAGGACGCGCGCACGCGGGTCCTCGGCGCGGTAGACGCGGTGGCCGAAGCCCATCAGGCGCTCGCCGGAGTCGAGCAGCCCCTTCACATAGCCGGAGGCATCGCCCGCCTTCTCGACGTCCTCGATCATGCCGAGCACGCGTGAGGGCGCGCCACCGTGCAGGGGCCCGCTCATCGCGCCGATCGCGCCGGAGAAGGCGGCAGCCACGTCAGCACCGGTGGAGGTGATCACCCGGGCGGTGAAGGTGGAGGCGTTCATGCCGTGCTCGGCGGCAGAGGACCAGTAGGCGTCGATCGCGTGGGCGTGGGCGGGGTCGGCCTCGCCGCGCCAGCGGATCAGGAAGCGCTCGGCGAGGGTCTTGCCCTTGTCGACCTCACGCTGCGGCACGATCGGCAGGTGGATGTCGCGGGCCGACTGGCCGGCGTACGAGAGAACCATGACGGCCACGCGAGCCAGGTCCTCGCGGGCCTGCTCGTCGGAGATGTCGTACGTCTGTCCGAACCCGAAGGCGGGCGCGAGCATGGGGATGGCGGCCTGGACGTCGACGCGCACGTCACCGGTGTGCACCGGCAGGTTGTAAGCCTCTGCGGGCGGCAGGCCGGGGCCGTATGAGCCGTCGATCAGCAGGCCCCAGACGTTCTCGAACGGCACTCGGCCGACGATGTCCTCGATGTCGACCCCGCGGTAGCGAAGTGCCGATCCCTCTTTGTCGGGCTCCGCGATCTGGGTCTCGAAGGCCACGACGCCCTCGAGACCGTGCTGTACCTGGCTCACTGCCGTCTCCCATTCTCCTAGTGTCGTTCCGCATTCTGCCCCACCCGCCCAGAAGATAGGCTCGACGGCATGGATCTGGCGGCTGAGCTGGCGGCAGCACGAGAGAACTACACCCGCAGCGGGCTGCACGAGGACGACCTCGCGAGCGACCCGTTCCTGATGTTCGAGAGGTGGTACGCCGAGGCTCGGGACGCGGGCATCGTCGAGCCCAACGCGATGGTGGTCTCGACCGTCTCGGTGGACGGCGCGCCCTCGTCGCGGACCGTGCTGCTGAAGGGCTTCTCGACCGAGGGCTTCACCTTCTTCACCAACACCGCCTCCCGCAAGGGCTCCGACCTCGAGCACAACCCGCGCTGCGCGGTGCTCTTCCCGTGGCATCCGCTGGAGAGGCAGGTACGCATCGACGGGCTCGCCCACGAGCTCTCCAGCGAAGCCGTCGAGGCCTACTTCTCCCAGCGTCCGCGCGGCTCCCAGCTCGGCGCCCACGCCTCCCACCAGAGTCGGGTCGTCGCCGGGCGCGAGGAGCTGGAGGAGGCCTACGTTCGGATCGAGGCGCAGTTCGAGGGCCGGCCGGTCCCGGTGCCCGAGGAGTGGGGCGGCTACCGGGTCGAGCCGGAGCGGGTGGAGTTCTGGCAGGGGCGGCCGGGGCGGATGCACGACCGGCTCGTCTACCTGCGCGATGGCGACAAGTGGCGCACCGAGCGGCTGGCCCCGTGACGGGACCCGCGACGGGGATGGAACAGGTCACCCAGGCGCTCGGCGGACGGATCGCCTACGGCGCCGACTACAACCCGGAGCAGTGGCCGGAGGAGGTCTGGGACGAGGACGTACGCCTCATGCGGGAGGCCGGGGTCAACCTGGTCAGCGTGGGGATCTTCTCCTGGGCCCTGCTCGAGCCCGAGCCCGGGACGTACGACTTCGGCTGGCTCGACCGGGTTCTCGACAAGCTGCATGCCGGGGGGATCGCCGTGGACCTGGCGACCGCGACCGCGAGCCCGCCGCCGTGGTTCCTCGAGCGTCACCCGGAGGCGATGCTCGTCGACCAGATCGGCAACCCGCGCGCGTTCGGTGCGCGCCAGGCGTACTGTCCCTCGTCGACCGCCTACCGCGACGCGGCCACGACCCTCATCACTGAGCTGGTCAAGCGGTACGACGACCACCCGGCGGTGGTGATGTGGCACGTCAACAACGAGTACGGCTGCCACAACGACCACTGCTTCTGCGACGCCAGCGCGGTGGCTTTCCGGCGCTGGCTGCAGGAGCGTCACGGGTCGGTACGGACGCTCAACGATGCGTGGGCGACGGCCTTCTGGAGCCAGCGCTACACCAGCTGGGAGCAGATCGGGCCGCCGCGACAGGTCTCCTACGGCAACTTCGCCAACCCCGGTCAGCAGCTGGACTGGTGGCGGTTCTGCTCCGACGAGATCCGCGACATCTACCGGGTCGAGGCGGCGGCGGTGCGGGCGCACTCCGACAAGCCGCTGACCACCAACTTCATGGGCTTCCGCAAGTCGCTCGACTACCGCAGCTGGGTCGACGTCGGGGACCTCGTCTCCAACGACCACTACCTGAACGCCGCTGACGAGGACCGCACTCCGCAGCTCGCGATGACCGCCGACCTGACCCGCTCGCTGGCCCACGGCGAGCCGTGGCTGCTGATGGAGCACTCGACTTCCGCGGTCAACTGGCAGCCGCGCAACATCGCCAAGACCGCCGGCGAGATGCGCCGCAACTCCTTCCAGCACGTCGCGCGTGGCGCGGACGGCGCCCTGTTCTTCCAGTGGCGTGCCTCGCGCGGTGGTGCGGAGAAGTTCCACTCGGCGATGGTTCCGCACGCCGGCACCGAGAGCCGGCTGTGGCGAGATGTCGTACGCCTCGGGGCGGATCTCTCCGCGATCGCGGAGGTCGCCGGCACCAGGGTGGACCAGGCGAGCGTCGCGATCGTCTTCGACTGGGACTCGTGGTGGGCGGCGACCTTCGACTCGCACCCGTCGGTCGACGTCGACCCGATGGCGACCACCCGGGCCTGGCACAAGGCCTGCTGGGCCCGCAACCTCGGCGTCGACGTCGTGGGTGTGACCGACCCGCTCGACGGCTACGACGTCGTGGTGCTGCCGGTCCAGTACCTGCTCGCTGACGGGACCGTCGACGGGCTCACCGCCTTCGTCGAGGCCGGCGGCACCCTGGTCGCCACCTACTTCACCGGGATCGTCGACGAGCACGATCACATCCGGCTGGGCGGCTATCCGGGCGCGCTGTCCGATCTTCTCGGCGTGCGGATCGAGGAGTTCTGTCCGCTGCCCGAGGGCGACGAGATCCCGCTGACCGCCTACGGCTCCGGCGCGATCTGGAGCGAGCGCGGCCGTGCCGTCGGGGCCGACGTCCTGGCGACGTACGCCACCGGCGACTGCGCCGGCGACCCGGCCGTCACGCGCAGACGCGTCGGCAAGGGCACCGCCTGGTACGTCGGCACCGAGCTCACCCCCGACGCCCTCGACACCCTGGCCACCCAGATCTTCACCGCGACCAAGCCGGTCGTCGGGGGCCTCCCCGAGGGTGTCGAGGCGACCCGGCGGGTCGGTGAGCAGGGGGCGTACGTCTTCGTCATCAACCACACCCATGAGGCGGTCATCGTCCCCGTCCGCGGCACCGACCTGCTCTCCGGCAACGAGGGCGGCCCGCACCTCGTCCGCGCGGGTCAGGTCGCGGTCATCCGGGAGGGGTGACGACGCCCCGGGGAATGGACGACCGGTAGCGGCGGGGCTTGCCTTCGCCCAGGTCGGCGAGAGTGTCGACGCGGCGGACGGTGACGTCGCGGGCGAGCATGGTGCCGAGGCGGGCGGCGACCGCGCCGGCGTCGCCGCCGGCGATGGTGGCGACGACCGTGCCGTCGGCGGTCTGCTCGACGGACCAGCCACGAGCGCCCGCGTCCTGGAGATGCTGGGTGAGGTCGACGCAGGGGACGAGGGTGCCGACCGGGGTGGTGAAGACGGTGGCCTCGCGCCCTTCGAGGGCATCGATCGCGAGCCTGCCGTCGACGCGAACCAGGCGGCCGGTGTCGCCGGTGCGGTAGCGGACCAGGGGCAGAAAGGCGTTCTCACCTGCGGTGACGACGATCTCGCCGATCTCGCCCTCGGGGAGCGGCGCACCGTCGGCACCGAGAATCTCGACGTGGACCCGGCGGTCGGCGACGACGAACGGCCCGCCATCGGTGCTGACAGCCACCGGCCGTGTCTCGTGCAGCCCGTAGACGTCGATCACGGGGCACTGGAAGGTCCGCTCCAGGTCCGCGCGCAGCGTCGCGCTCAACGCCATCGCGGAGGAGATGATCGCGATCGGGCATACGACGTCGCGGAGGTCGAGGAGATGCTCAAGCGACGTGGGGTGGCCGGAGACCACCTGCGGGTCGGCGTCGCGCAGGAACGCCCGCTGCTGCTCCGTCGCCCACTCGCCGGGGTGCAGGTTGACCCGCGCGACGAGGCTCTCGCCGAAGCCGGGTGCGACCGAGACGTACGTGAACGCCTGGCGCTGCCACACGACCTGCACCACGGCGAAACGAGCCGGATCCGGCGCCCAGCCGCCGGTCAGTCCGGCGACCAGGTCGCGCAGCCAGTGGAACCCACGGGCCAGCTCGTCGGGGTCGTCCGGCATCACCAGCGCCGCCCCGGTGCTCCCCGAGGAGGTGCCGTGCAGCATCCGTCCGTAGTCGGCGTCCAGCGGCACGAACCCGCCGATGTCCTCGACCAGGTTCTGCCGGCTGATCAGCGGAAACTCACCGAGGGTGTCGAGCGTCCCCCGATGCCGACGGTACGCAGGCAGTGACCGCGCCACCGCCAGGTGCTGCTCCAGCCAGCCCGCGAGCGGAAGCTGTGACCGGGCCGCCTCCTGCTCGGCCGGAGTGAGCCGGTGGCCGACCCGGTGCCGCCAGACGGGCGCTGCGGGATGGTCGTCCGCCGCGGCCAGGCGAGCTTCTCCGGCGGCCGAGAGCCCCGGCCAGCGTTCGGCGTCGGTGAGGGCGGCCGAGGCCATCGGGGTGTATTCGGCCAGGTCAAGCGGGTCCTGTGTCTCGCTCACGGTCACTCCGGGCTGTAACGGCTGGCGGCCTCACGCGCTCGCGCGTCCTCCAAGCGCCGCCGGATCTCGGAGCGGTGCTCCCGGTCGCGCCGGGCCCGTTCGAGCGCCTCGGCGCGGGCGGCGGAGTCGAGGCGCGACAACAGCGCGCGGGCGTTGCGCTCGTCCTCGCGAGCCGGCAGCTGCCCGTTCCACAGCAGGAAGGTCCGCGCCGCCTCCTCCCGGCGCTCGGCCTCCTCGACCCAGCGTTGCGGTTCGACGACCGCGGCCAGGCGTAGCGAGAGCGTCAGCAGCGCCCGGTCGAACCGGTCCTCACGCAGCGCGGGCGAGAACGGTCCCGCCAGCTCCTGCGAGGCGACCAGCCACAGGACGACCCCGGCTCCCTGGCGCGCGGCTGTCTTCCCGGTCGCGGCCACCCTCCGGGCAGCCGCGATGAACTGCCCGCCGGAGGTGTCGAGCACGTCCCCGGCCAGCGCCACGATGTCGACGGCGTCGTCGAGGAACCACGACGGCGTGGTCGAGATCCGGGCCATCACCTCGTCGACGGACGGGCCCGGCGTCAGCCCGTTCCAGGCGGTGTCGAGGTCGAGCTCCTCGTCGAGCCAGGCCTCGAACAGCTCCTCGTCAGCCACGGGTTGCTCCTTCTGGGGTGTAGACGGCGATCCGGGCGGCGAGCGCCGCGCACGCCGCGGGCGCCTGCATCACGTCCGGGATCTCGGCGACGTCGTAGCCGAGCCGTTCGGCCTGCTCGCGCGACTGTCCGCGCCAGTGTCCGATGATCATCAGTGACCCGGTGTCGATCACGCGCCGCACGGCGGGGGCCACATCGGCGTACTCCTCCTGGCCGCGGCCCAGGAACGTGTCGAGCCCGGCGTCGGAGAGCACCACGAGGTGGCGCTGTCCTTCGGCCGGCGGTTGGTTCTCGGGATAGCGGGCACGCAGGAGGTCCAGGGGAAAGGTCGTGCCGCCGCCGAAATAGGTGGTCAGCTGGCGCATGATCTCGACCCGGTCACGGGTGTAGGCGCTGTCGCCGGCGACCTGTCCGGCCGAGCTCCACGAGGTGACCCGAACCCGCCCGCCTCCGCGCAGCACCGAGAGCGACAGGATCGTCCCGGCGACGATCGCGGCCGAACCGCGCTGCGGGTTCGTCATCGACCCCGAGGAGTCGAGGTAGAGGTCGAGCAGGACCGGCTCGTACTCCGGCTCGGGCTCGTCCGCGATGAACGTACGCCGTCGGGTGGTCACTCCCGGCACGAACACCGCACCCGTGGTCAGCGTCGCCGGCCAGTCCAGCTCGGCCAGGTCGTCGCCGAGCTCCCACTCCTCCAGGGGGCCGGGGATCGCGGGGCCGGCGGGAGCGAGCCCGCGCTGCACCAGGGGTGCGACGTGTGGGCGGGCCTCGGCCTCGTACCAGGCCGCCATCACCGCGTTGGGGTCGGCGCCGGCCATCAGCTCGAGCGTTCTGGCCAGACCGAGCGCCTGTCCGCTGCCGTCGGAGGCGGCCGCTGCGGCGTCACCCTCGGCGACGACGACCTCGGCGTCGTCGGGGTGCACCAACGGCTTCTGCAGCCGTGGGTCGCCGATCGCACCGGCGAGCTCGGCCGCGCTGGGGGCGCCCGGCGAGTCCTCGTGGCACCCGCTGCTCTTGAAGCCCAGCAGCAGGTAGGGCGCCATCACCATGGCCCAGGGCACCGCGCCGCTGACCGGGTCGGCGGCGAGCGTACGCACCACGTCGGCCACCGTCGTCGCGTCATGAGCCGGGTCGAGGCCCGCTCGTGGGTCGTACTCGAGCTCGGCGACCTCCCGCTTGGCCGGATAGGCCTCGTTCCGCTGCTTCGACTTCGAGCCGTGCAGGCGGCGCCGGGCGTTGCGGAGCTGTTGCTCGTAGTCCGACTTCCACCGCATCGGCGGCTCGGGCCAGGCGAGGTCGCCCTCTGGCAGTCGCCAGAGGAGCTCGTACGCCCGCTGCACCACCCACCACAGCTCGTTGTCCTCCGCGCCGCGCAGACCCTTGGCCAGCGCAGGCGCCGCGAGGGCCCGGGTGAGCTGCACCATGTCGGGGGTCTCGTCCGGGGCGAGCCGGGCGCGCTGCAGCTGTATCACCCGGTCGTTGATCAGCATGTCGGACCACAGGTTGGCGCAGAACCCGCTCGCGGCGACCAGGTCGAGCCGGTGCTGCCGGTCGTAGAGGTCGATCACCCGCGCCATCTGCTGACGGATCTTCAGCGAGTCGACCCGGGTGCTTGGGGAGAGCACGTGGTGGCCGATCTCGTGAGCGAAGACGCTGGTCAGATGCCCTTCTCCGCCGTGGCGGGCGAGCTCGCCGGGGTCGATGTTGACCTCCGGCGGAAACCCGAACCAGGCGAAGCTGCCCTCGTTGGAACGGGTGTGCACGACCGGGTCATGGAGGTCCACGCCCCACAGATCCAGGGCCTCCTCCCAGGCCTCGCGCTCCGTCGCGGTCGGCGCTCTCACCCGGCCTCCCGCACGACCTCGAGCAGGTAGGACGTGGGCACGCTGACCACCCGGACGCCGCGGTCGCCGGGGTCGCCGGTGTCCGCCGGATCGTCGCCGGCCAGTGAGACCGAGTGGCCGAACAGGTCGGCGTCGACCGCCCACAGCTCCTCGCCGACCTCCACCAGCCACCGTCCCTCACCCGCCGCGATGACGTCGCCAGGGTGCGCCAGCCAGGGTCCGCCGAGCCCGGCGAAGCCGCCGATCCGGGCGATCAGATAGGCACGGCCGAGCTGCTGCCAGGCGGGCCAGAAGAACCGGTCCGTACGCTGCCCCTCGACGAATCCGGCCACGTCGGTCCCCGGCATCCCGAGTGTCGCGCCGACCGCGTCCGCCAGCCCGGCGTCGAGACAGGACGACGCCGCTCGGAGGGCATCCTTGCGCAGGCCGATGACTCCTGCGCGCCAGGCAGCCACGGCGGCCAGCTCCTGGACCGCCGCGGTCTCGCGCACGCGCGAACCCGCGGCCAGCCCGGCGATCAGGGAGGCGCCGAAGAGCCCGGTGTCCCCGCCCCAGCGGGCAACGTTGGCGACGGCCAGATCCAGATCGAGGCCGGTGACGGCAGGCAGCGAGACGGGCTCGCGAGCCGCCGAGGCGTTCACCGAGTGGCCAGGACGCCGGATCATGAACCCTCCAGCCAGTGGAGGTAGTTGGAGTAGCGCTGGTGGAGATACTTCAGCGCGACCAGATCGTCGTAGTCGCGGCCGTAGATCTTGCCGACCTTGGAGATCCGGCCGACCTCCGACTCGATCCGGGTCAGCCGCTGCGAGACGGTCAGCCGGTCGAGCCCGTCCAGCCCGCCCCCGAGCTCGGCGAGCAGGTCGCCGACGGGGTCGGAAGCGTCGAGGCCGAGCGCGACGAACTGCTTCATCGCGGTGTCGAAGAGGTCGACGAGCCAGGAGGCCGGGTCGTGGGCGAGCTCCCTGTCGCCGGCCTCGAAGCGCGGGTGCTGCGGGTTGGGCAGCAGCTTCCCGCGGAGCACGAACGGCACCATGGCGCGCACGTCGTCGAGCCCGACGGACGAGGCGCCGCGGAACCAGGCCGAAGCCTTGGCGTACAGGATCAGGGTCTGCAGCGCCCGCACGGAGAGTCCGTTCAGGGTCTGCGCGCCGAGGTCGACGACCAGGTCGGCGCCGGAGTTGGCGTCGATGACCGCGCTCACGTCGCCGCCGGCGGTCGCGACGACGTCCTTGGTGCGGTACTCGAACCGCCGCCCGCCGTGCTGCACGAACTCGAACTGCCCGGTGAAGTACTCCAGCTTCCGGCGTACGTCCGCGGGCAGCGGGACCGCCCGGATGGCGGCCAGCATCGTTGTCTGCTCGTCGGCGGAGAAGACCAAGGAGGACGGCACGTGCTCCTCCGGCCGCTCGCCGGCCTCGACCCGGGTGACCAGCTCGTCGAAGAAGCGGCCGTTGAAGCCGAACGCCTGCACGGTGACGTCGAGCCGATCCTTGAGGGCCTGGATGACCTGGAAGGTGCCGCCGCCGGAGTCGTCGTTGGCGGTGAAGAACCAGCTCTCGACACCCTCGTCCGGGGCCGTCCGGCGCAGCTGGTCGTGGCTCTCCACATAGCCCTCGGCGACCATGGTGAGCAGCGCCGACTGGGTCTTGGTGGGGATGCGGTTGTACTCGTCGACGATCTTGACGCATCGGGTCAGCCAGGACTTCCAGGCGATCGTGATCTCCGCCAGCGACCCCGCGCTGACGAGGTCGCGCGGCAGCGGCAGCCCGACCAGATCTGACACGGTCAGCTGCGGCTGCCCCTGCTGGAGGTGGCGGCGTACGTCCTCCGGGGTCGCCCCGGACAGCACCCCCATCAGCACCGCGAGCGTCGTCTTGCCGCGGCCGGGCCCGCCGATCATCAGGCACTTCCCGCCGACCGCGAAGGTGAGCAGCGGCAGCAGCACGTTGGAGGAGTACGCCGGCTGGGTCGGCAGCGTGATCTCCGCGCCGGCATCGCCGAGGGGGAACCGGTTGGCCTTCGCGGCGTCGAACTCGACGTCGTAGAACGGCGAGATCACCGCCTTGTTGACCAGCCAGAAATACGTACGTCGCAGCTTCTCGTCCAGCTCGACGGTCTCGTCCGGGGACCTGAAGAGGTCGGCGGCGGTGAGGCCGTCACGCGGCCCGCCGTGCTGGACGTGCGGCACAGTCGGCGACGCCGAAGTCTTCTGCCATCGGTCACTCATCTACCCAATTCCTCCAATGACGGACCGATCCGGTTGCTTAGCCCGAGCAGTGGCTCGAGAAACTCTTGGGTGGTGGCGAGCCGCTCCTGGACGCTGCCGCGGACCTCGATCCACGGCACCGGCTGCTCGGCCAGCACCTCGCGGAACCGCTCCTGCATCCCATGACGGAGGTGCTCGCCGTCGCGCATCCCATCCTGCACGAACGGGATCTCGTCCCCGGTCAGGACGTACGCGACCGGCTGGTGCGCGGCGGCGCGCGCGAGCAGGTGGTCGGGGGTCGGGCCGACGTAGCGCTCGTGCCACAGCGTCGTCGCGAGCACGTCGGTGTCGCAGACCAGGACCGGCTTCGGCACCCGTCTGCGGGCGGTGTCCTCCCAGCCGATCTGCCGGTCGACGATGAGGTCGAACTCGTCGCTGCGCCAGGGGGTGAACAGTCCGCCGGGGCGGATCTCGGACCAGAGCCGGCCGTACTCCGGGACGCAGTGGGTGCCCAGGTCGGCGGCGAGTCTCTCGGCCAGCGTCGTGGTCCCGGTCGACTCCGCGCCGAGCACCACGACCCGCTCGGTGAGCCAGGCGCGGACCGGAGCCGGTAGCTCGGCCCAGTGCTCGGTCAGGTCGGGGCGTACGGCGGTGCCGGAGACGGGATTGAACGCCCGCCCAGGATCGACCTGGACCCAGGTCGCGTCCAGCCGCCGGGCGAGCTCCTCGCCGTAGGCGTCGGAGGAGAAGACCGCGTCGACCGGGCCCGGGAGCAGCTCGGAGATGACGACCATGTGCTCGTCCCAGGCCGCCGGGTCGTCGAAGTCGACCCGGGCCTCGTCCATCGCGGCCACCACGTGGGCGGTCGGGTGCTCCTCGCGCAGCCACTCCGCGCGCACCTCGAGCGGGATGGTCTCCACCTGCGAGCCGAGGAGCTCGACGGTGACCCGGTCACATGCCCGCAGCGCCGCGCGGATGAGCGCCTGGTGGCCGGCGTGGAACGGGTAGAACTTCCCGAGGACCAGACCGTGCCCGTATGCCTTCTCAGATGGGTACGGCTCAGACACCCGCGACCTCCGGCTCGCGCTGGCCGACCAGCACTCGGCGCCAGTCCCGCAGCGCGACCAGGACGATCGCGCAGAAGCCGAGGTAGAGCACGGCGGTCGGCCACAGTCCCTTGTAGGCGTACAGACCGACGGAGACGACGTCGACGGCCAGCCAGACCAGCCAGCACTGCCACCAGCGGCGGTTGAGCATGATCTGCGCGATCACGCTGCCCGCGGTCACCGTGGCGTCGGGAAGCTCGGTCGTGGAGTCGGTTAAGGCGAACAGGACGTACGCGATCGCCGCCAGCGCCACCACGAACCCCAGTGCCAGGAGCAGCAGCGTCCGGGCCGACGCGACCCCGACGAACGCCTCGTCACGGCGCAGATGGGCCTCGGACTCCCGACGCCGGGCCCTGGCCCAGTCGACCCAGCCGGTCACCGAGAGCACCATGAACATGATCTGCAGAGCCGCGTCGGCGTAGAGCGCACTCTCGGCGAAGACCACCAGGTAGAGCGCGGTGTTCGCGATCCCGATCGGGTACGTCCACATGCTCCGCCGCGCCGCCAGGATCACGCACGCCGCCCCGGTGACGACCCCCGCGATCTCGACCCAGTGCGCCACCAACCAACTCTGCATGGCCGAACCCTATGGGACGCGAAGGGCCCGGATGCTCGGGTTGAGCATCCGGGCCCTTCGCGGCGGTAGGAATCCCCGGTTAACCGGGGAAACCTGCACTTCTCAGGTGTTGCAATGCCAGAGAAGTGCAGGGATACCCGGTTAACCGGGTATCCCTGCAGCAGCTCAGCGACCGACCGCCGCCTTGGCGTCGACGATGCCGCTGCCGTAGAAGCCGTTCGGGGCCTTGCCACCCTCACAGGTGTGGGTGGAGGTCGCCGTCGTGCCGTTGGGCAGGTGGCGTACGTAGGTGAAGTCCGCCGGGACGGGGCAGGCCTTGTCGGTGGCCGACTTCAGCAGGATCTTCTCGACCTTCTTGGGCGAGAGGGTCTTGCCGGAGAAGTCGCGGCTGCCGTACTCGCCGACGATCAGCGCGGCCACACCAGCAGCGTGCGGGGAGGCCATCGAGGTGCCCTGCAGGTACTGGTAGTAGGAGCACTCACCGCTGGAGCAGTCCGCGACGGCCCAAGGCACCAGGACCTCGCCGGTGGCAGGGTCGATCGCGCCCTCGGCCACACCCAGGTCGTACGGGTAGGCGGCCAGGATGGTCGCGGCGAAGTCGCGCGTGCCGTCCGCAGTGTCGTACGCATCCCCACCAGGCGCCGCGACGTCGACGAAGCCGTCGCCGTAGCTGGAGTAGTAGGACTTGCGCTCGGACGGACCGGTGGAGCTGACCGCGATGACCCCGTTGCCCTCGGTGGGCATCGAGACGCACGACTCCGGGTCGAGCAGGTCGCGGACGTAGGCGGCCTCGCCGGGCTCGCTGGCGTAGTCGGGGCTGCTCGCGTCGGTCTGCGGCTTGGTGTAGTCGATCGCCTGGTTGCCTGCGGCCGCGACGAGGGTGACGCCACGGGCGCGGGCGTAGTCGAGGGCACGCTGCATCGCGGTGATGATCGTGGCCTGCTCAGCCTGGTCCGCGGCGGAGTCGGCCGGGTGGTTGGTGCAGTTGAACAGCCACGGGTCGACGTAGTAGCTCATGTTGACCACGTCGATGCCGTTGCGGCCGGCGTAGGTCAGCGCGTCGACCGACGGCTGCAGGAAGAAGTAGCCGGAGTCCTGGCCGGCGCGCAGGTTGACGATGTCGGCCTGCGGGGCGACGCCGGAGATGCCGACGCCGTTGACCGGCGAGGCGATGGTCGAGGCGACGTGGGTGCCGTGGCCGTTCTCGTCGACGTCGGCCGCGTCGCTGCACGACGCGTCGGGCTCGTCCTCACACGGACCGTCGACCACGGCGCCGTTGGCGTCGACCGGGATGTCGGTGGTGAAGTTGCGGCTCAGCCTCGCGTCGAAGTTGGGTGCGATGTCGGGGTGCGAACCGTCGACACCGGTGTCCAGGATGCCGACGCGGACACCCTTGCCGCGCTCGGTCTTGTTGGCCGCCGCGGCGTCGATCTGCTTCATGTCCCACTGCAGACCGGAGAGCGGCTCCGTGGACCCCTTGGGCTTCGGCGCCTTGGGCCCGGTGCCCTTGGTGCCGCTGCGGAACTCGGTCTCGACCTTCGAAACCTCCTGCTTGCGGGCCTTGCTGGCCGCGTCAGGAGTCGTGGCGCCCACGATCCTGTCCTGGGCCGCGCCGACGAGGGCCCTCGAGGCGTTGGCCGCCTCGGCGAATCCCTCACCAGCGGTCACCGTCGCGACTCCGATGGCACTGTTCTCCGAGACGATCTCGCCCCCCGCGGCCTTCACCGCGGCACGGGCGCTGGCGGCCGAGGATCCCTCGGCATATGCCACGACATAGCGGACCTCCTGGTCAGAGGTGGCGTTGCCCGAGTTCGCCATGACGAGGGTGCCGGTGACCCCCAGCGCGACTGCGGCCGCGCCTGTCAACAACCTACGCATGCTGTCTCCATTCCTGGATTCGGTGGTCGAGATTGTCGGGACCACCGCTGTCATGGCCCTTGTCGGCCCGACAGTGGGCCCAGCATGCCCTAGTCCGCATCTGGTCGAACAGGGTTTGGCAGGAGCACTGACCCATAATTAGGTTTGTGAGTGAGTGCTCACTCACTTACCCTGGTCGACGTGGACGAACGACGTACGCGGGCCAAGCCGATTCCCGCCGCCGACCGGCGCGCCGCGATCATCGCGGCGACCGAGACACTGCTGATCGAGCACGGCACGGCGACAACGACCAGGCTCATCGCCGAGGCGGCCGGAGTCGCCGAAGGCACGATCTTCAGACACTTCCGCGACAAGCGGGAGCTCTACCGGGCCGTGGCCGAGAACATCTTCGACCCGGTCCGAGCGGACGAGTCGATCACGGAGGTCGTGGCGGGCAAGGCCGAGATCGAGGACAAGCTCCGTGCGGTCATCGACCTGCTCGCGGCATCCTCGCAGCGCAACCTCCTCGTGATGATGGCGGTGCGCTCGGCCGTGCTCGAGCAGCCAGACCCCGAAGACGTACGTCAGCAGCACGGACCCCCGAAGTTCATCATCGATGCCAACAAGGCCCTCGTCGACAACCTGACCCGGCTCGTCTTCGAGCCGCACGTGGACGAGCTGCGGCTGCCGCCGCGCAAGGCCGCGCTGGTGCTGCGCAGCCTCACGATCGGGGCCTGGCTCCCTGGTCTGAACCGAACGAACCAGCCGTTGAGCAGCGGAGACGTCATCGACGTGCTGCTCGGCGGCATTCTCATCGAGCACAGTCCCATCGAGCACAGCCTGACCAGAGAGACCCCCTGAATGCTTCTCCGACTCCTGCGGGACTACCTGCTCCCGTACAAGCGATTCCTGGTCGTCATCGCGATCCTGCAGCTCATCTCGACGTCGGCCTTCATGCTGCTGCCCAGCCTGAACGCCGACATCATCGACAAGGGCGTGGCCGAGGGCGACACCGGTTACATCATGAGGATCGGCGCGATCATGCTCGGCGTCGCGCTCGTGCAGATCCTCGCCTCGATCGTCAGCGTCTACTTCGCCGCACGCAGCTCGATGAGCTTCGGTCGCGACCTGCGGGCGGCGATCTTCGCGAAGGTCGGCTCGTTCAGCGCTCGCGAGGTCGGCCGCTTCGGCGCCCCGTCGCTGATCACCCGGACCACGAACGACGTCCAGCAGGTCCAGATGCTCGCCGTGCTCACCTGCACGCTCGCGGTGATGGTGCCGATGATGATGGTCGGCGGCGTCGCGATGGCGATCCGCGTGGACGCCGGGCTCTCCTGGCTGCTCGCGGTCGTCATCCCCGTGCTGCTCATCTCCATGACCGTGGTCGTACGCGGCATGGTCCCCAACTTCCGCAAGGTGCAGGAGCGCATCGACGCGGTCAACCGCATCCTGCGCGAGCAGATCACCGGCATCCGGGTGATCCGCGCGTTCGTACGCGAGCGTCAGGAGACCGAGCGCTTCGCGAAGGCCAACGACGACCTCACCGACGTCGCGCTGCGGGCCGGGCGCTGGATGTCGACCATGTTCCCGCTGATGATGCTGGTCATCAACGTCGCCAGCGTCGCGGTGATCTGGTTCGGCGGCATCCGGGTCGACAACGGGTTGATGCAGGTCGGCCCCCTGACCGCCTTCCTGCAGTACCTGATGCAGATCCTGATGTCGATCATGATGGGCACCTTCATGCTCATGCAGGTCCCGCGCGCCGCCGTCTGCGCCGACCGGATCGCCGAGGTCCTCGACACCGAGACCAGCGTGACCCCGCCGGCGGCGGGCGTCACGGAGATCTCCCGGCACGGGTACGTCGACCTGAGCGGAGCCGGCTTCACCTACCCCGGCGCGGACCACCCCGTCCTCCACGACCTCACCTTCGAGGCCCGGCCCGGGCAGACCGTCGCGATCATCGGCTCCACCGGCGCCGGCAAGACGACCCTCCTCGGCCTCATCCCGCGGCTCTTCGACGCGACCGCAGGTGTCGTCCGCGTGGGTGGGATCGACGTACGCGACCTCGACCCGGCCACCCTGCGCAGCTCCCTCGGGCTGGTGCCGCAAAAGGCGTTCCTCTTCACCGGCACCGTCCGCTCCAACCTGCTCCACGGCAAGCCGGACGCCACCGACGAGGAGCTCTGGCATGCCCTCGAGGTCGCCCAGGCGCGTGACTTCGTGGAGCGGATGGCCCCCGAGGACGGCACCGGCCTCGACGCCGAGATCGACCAGGGCGGCACCAACGTCTCCGGTGGTCAGCGGCAACGTCTGGCCATCGCCCGGGCGCTGGTGAGGAGGCCCGACATCTATCTCTTCGACGACTCGTTCTCCGCGCTCGACGTCGCCACCGACGCCCGCCTCCGCGCGGCGCTCGCCCCCGAAACCCGCAACTCCACGGTCGTCGTGGTCGCCCAGCGGGTCTCCACCATCCGCGACGCCGACAAGATCCTCGTGCTCGAGGACGGCGCCATCGTCGGCGAGGGCACCCACGAGGAGCTCCTCGCCGGCAACGCCACCTACCAGGAGATCGTCTCCTCCCAGCTCAGCGCAGAGGAGGCGGCAGCATGAGCGACCAGAACACCAGCCAGACAGATGGCCAGATGAAGAAGACCGAGCGGATCGTACGTCCCCAGGGCGGCCCCGGCCCGATGGGCGCAGGCGGCGCGGTGGGGGACAAGGCGATGAACTTCGTCCCCTCGGCCAAGCGGCTGCTGCGCCGGATGGCGCCCTACAAGGTCCACGCCTACGCCACCATCGGCCTGGCCGCGATCAGCGTCACCCTGATGTCGCTGGGTCCGTGGCTGCTGGGCAAGGCCACCAACATCATCTTCGGCGGTGTCTTCTCGAGGGAGCTGCCGGCGGGGGTCACCCAGGAGGAGGCCGTCGAGGGTCTGCGTGCCCAGGGCGACGACAAGCTCGCGGACATGCTCTCCGGGATGGAGTACGTCACCCCGGGCCAGGGCGTCGACTTCGACGCGCTGCGCAGCGCGCTGCTGGTGGTGCTCGCCGTCTACCTGGTCGCCTCCCTGCTCTCCTTCGTGCAGGGCTGGATCCTCAACTCGGTCGTCCAGGGCACCGTGAAGGGTCTGCGCGAGGACGTCGAGAAGAAGGTCCACAACGTCCCGCTGTCCTACTTCGACAAGCAGCCGCGAGGCGAGCTGCTCAGCCGCGTCACCAACGACATCGACAACATCAGCCAGACTCTGCAGCAGACCTTCAGCCAGGTGCTGACCGCTCTGTTCACGCTGGTCACGGTCTTGTTCATGATGTTCTGGATCAGCCCGATGCTGGCCCTGATCGCGCTGCTCGCGGTGCCGGTCTCGCTGGTGGTGACCAGCGCGGTGATGAAGCGGTCGCAGGGCCAGTTCGTGGCCCAGTGGCGCCACACCGGCAAGCTCAACGGCCACATCGAGGAGACCTTCTCCGGCCACGACCTGGTCAAGGTCTTCGGGCGTCAGGAGGAGGTCGAGAAGACCTTCGCCGAGGAGAACGACAAGCTCTTCGCCGCATCCTTCAAGGCACAGTTCATCAGCGGGATCCTGATGCCGTTGATGATGTTCGTCGGCAACCTGATGTTCGTGGTGGTCTGCGTCGTCGGGTCCCTCCGGGTCGCCAGTGGAGCCCTGAGCCTCGGTGAGCTGCAGGCCTTCATCCAGTACTCGCGTCAGTTCACCCAACCCATCACCACCCTCGCCTCGATGATGAACCTGCTCCAGTCGGGCGTCGCCTCGGCCGAGCGGGTCTTCGAGCTGCTCGACGCAGAGGAGCAGACGCCCGATGTCGGCGCTCCCCGGAACGGCGCCGGGGCCGGCGAGGTCCGGTTCGAGCACGTGAGCTTCTCCTACGACAAGGACCGGCCGCTCATCGAGGACCTGTCCCTGGTGGCCCGCCCCGGGCAGACCGTCGCGATCGTCGGCCCCACCGGTGCCGGCAAGACCACCCTGGTCAACCTGATCATGAGGTTCTACGAGCTCGATGCCGGGCAGATCACCCTCGACGGCGTCGACATCGCCTCGATTCCCCGTTCCGACCTGCGTGAACGCACGGGCATGGTGCTCCAGGACACCTGGCTCTTCGAAGGTACGATCCGCGACAACATCCGCTACGGCCGGCCGGACGCGACCGAGGAAGACCTCCTCGAGGCGGCCCGGGCGACGTACGTCGACAGGTTCGTGCACTCGCTGCCGGATGGCTACGACACCCTGATCACCGACGAGGGCGGCAACCTCTCGGCGGGCGAGCGGCAGCTGATCACCATTGCGAGGGCCTTCCTCGCCGAGCCGTCGCTGCTGATCCTCGACGAGGCGACCTCCTCGGTCGACACCCGCACCGAGCTGCTCCTGCAGCACGCCATGGCGGCACTGCGCTCGGACCGTACGTCGTTCGTGATCGCCCACCGGCTCTCCACGATCCGCGACGCCGACCTGATCCTGGTCATGCGCGACGGCGCGATCGTCGAGCAGGGCAACCATGCCGAGCTGCTCGAGGCGAAGGGTGCGTACGCCGAGCTCTACCAGTCGCAGTTCAGCCACGCCCTCGTCGAGGAGCCGGCTTGAGAAATAACCCTTTGATCCCGTTATGGCCCGGCGCCTACCGTAGAGCCACACGGGAAAGGAGGTGATCCGATCAGATGAAGAACGATTGGATGCGTGAGGTGGCTGCTCGCTAGCAGCTTCCCCAACTACGGATGGGGGCTGGCAATACATCAGCAGCCACCCGACCCGCAGGCGTACCGGACTCATCCACCGGGTTGGCCACCAGGCCCGCCTGCGGGTCGCCCCGTTTTCTGCATTGTTGGGATCAGCCGGACCGGCGACAAGTTGCGTTTAGCAACTAATCCGACGTACATTGGTTGTCGATGTTCAACCAATTCGCGTGAGAGCCGAGTCCCACTTGTCAGAGTCCCAGCAGTCCTCGCAGGCCATCGCGGCACCGCAGATGACCCACCGCCAGATCATGGAGGTCCTCTCCGGCCTTCTGATGGCGCTCTTCGTCGCCATGCTGTCCGGTACGTCGGTCGCCAACGCCCTGCCGCGGATCGTCACCGACCTCGGCGGCACCCAGAGTGGCTACACCTGGATCGTCGTCTCGAGCATGCTGGCGATGACCGCGACGATGCCGATCTGGGGCAAGCTCGCCGACCTCTACAACAAGAAGGTGCTGGTCCAGGCCGCGCTCGGCCTGTTCATCGTCGGATCGGCGATCTGTGGTCTGGCGCCGTCGATGCCGGTGATCATCACCGGCCGGGTCATCGCCGGCCTCGGCATGGGCGGCATCATCGCATTGATCCAGGTGATCATCGCGACGATCGTCTCCCCGCGTGAGCGCGGTCGCTACTCGGGTTACATCGGCGCTGTCTTCGCCCTGGCCACGGTCATCGGGCCGCTCGTCGGCGGCGTGGTCGTCGACTCCCCGCTGGGCTGGCCCGGCGTCTTCTATGTCGGCGTGCCGTTCGCGGTGGTCGCCTTCATCCTGCTCCAGAAGACCCTGCACCTCCCGCACGTACGCCGCGAGGTCAGCATCGACTACCTCGGCGCGTTCCTGCTGGTCGCCGGCGTCTCGACGCTGCTGATCTGGGTCACCCTGGGCGGCGACTCCTTCGCGTGGACCTCGCTGATGTCGTACGCCCTGGTCGCCGGCAGCGTCGTCGTGCTGGCCCTCGCGATCCTGGTCGAGGGCAGGTTCGCCAAGGAGCCGATCATCCCGCTGCGCCTCTTCCGCGACCGCACGATGGTCCTCTCCACCCTCGCCTCGTTCTTCGTCGGTGCCGGGATGTTCGGCGCGACTGTCTACCTGCAGCAGTACTTCCAGACCGCTCGCGGGATGACGCCGACCCACGCCGGCCTGATGTCGATCTGCATGGTGCTCGGACTCTCCAGTGCCGGGATGATCACCGGGCGCCTGATCAGCTCTACCGGACGCTGGAAGCGCTACCTGATCTTCGGCGGCATCATGCTGCCGATCGGGCTCTATCTGCTCAGCACGATCGACGAGCACACCAACCTGGCCCTGGTGGGCGCCTTCATGGCCGTTCTCGGTCTCGGCGTCGGTGCCACCAACCAGAACCTCGTCCTCGCGGTGCAGAACAACCTCGACAACAAGGACATGGGTGCCGGCTCCTCGGTCGTCGCGTTCTTCCGGTCCATGGGCGGCTCGATGGGCATCGCCGCGCTCGGCGCCGTGCTCTCCCACCGGGTCGAGGACGTCATCACCGACGGCATCCCGGAGCTGGTGGCCAGCGGAAAGGTGACCCCCGAAGAGCTGCAGAGCCTGCAGGGCAGCGGGCTCGCCGATCCGGCGAGCATGCCGAGCGCGGTGCAGGCCCTCTACGAGCACGCCTTCGCCGTCGCCACCGCCGATCTCTTCCTGGTGGCCATCCCGTGCGCGGTCATCGCGCTGGTTGCGATCCTGGGTATCAAGGAGGTTCCGCTCAAGACTACGATCGAGGACCTCGCCGACGATGAGATCGCTCCTGAGGTCGCCGCGGAGCTCGAGGCGGGAGGAGCGGGCCGGAGATGACAGGGATGACAGCCATGGACAAAGCCGCTCAGGGCGAGCAGTTCGAGGACGGCCCTCGCGGTGAGTCGCTCAGCCGGCTCGAGTCCGAGGTCGGTGTGCTCGTGTGGAGGGCCAAGCGGGCGATGAAGGCACGCGGCCGGATGCTCCACCCGGATCTGCCGCCCGGCGGCTACATGATGCTGACCTGGATCGCCGAGCGTGGCCCCGTACGCGCCTCCGCGCTGGTCGACGGACTCGGCATCGACAAGGGAGCGGTCAGCCGGATGGTGCAGGCCATGATCGACCTGGGCCTCCTCGAGCGCCATCCCGACCCCGAGGACGGGCGGGCCAGCCTGGTCTCGCTGACCGCCGAGGCCCGTGAGGGGCTCGAGCGGGTGGCCCGGGAGCGTCGCGTACGTTTCAACGACCGGCTGGCCGACTGGAGTCCGGACGAGATCGACCGGCTCAGCGCTATGCTTTCCAGATACAACGAAGCCCTAGAACGCCAGGGCTCCTAGGGGATCGCGCCGTGATGATCTCTCCTGCAGGCCGACGTCGTTCGGGACACACCCTGCTGGGTTCGGTTTTTCTGACTGATTCAAGGATGTAGGATTAGCCCGTGAGCGATCTCATCGATACCACCGAGATGTACCTCCGCACGATCTACGAGCTGGTCGAAGAGGGAATCGTTCCGCTGCGCGCCCGTATCGCAGAGCGTCTGCACCAGTCCGGCCCCACGGTCTCCCAGACCGTCGCCCGGATGGAGCGTGACGGGCTGCTCACCGTCGAGGGTGACCGCCACCTGCAGCTCACCGACGAGGGCCTTCGCCTGGCCACCCGGGTGATGCGCAAGCACCGCCTCGCGGAGCGGCTGCTCACCGACGTCATCGGTCTCGACTGGGAGCTCGTGCACGAGGAGGCGTGCCGCTGGGAGCACGTCATGTCCGACACCGTCGAGAAGCGACTGCTCGACCTGCTCGGCGACCCGACCGAGTCGCCCTACGGCAACCCGATCCCCGGTCTCGACGAGCTCGGCGGCAAGCCCGCCGACGAGGACTTCATGGCCGGCGTCCAGTCGCTCACGGCTGCGGCGAGCTCCGAGCGCGCCACCGTCCTGGTGCGTCGCATCTCCGAGGAGATGCAGAAGGACGAGTCGCTGATGAGCGCCCTGCGCCGGGTCGGTGCGACCCCGGACCAGACCGTCGCCATCAAGGCGACCCCCGACGGGGTCATGCTCGGTTCCGGTGGGGAGACCGCGGAGATCATCCCCGAGGCCGCGGACCATATCTTCGTAAAGGCCCTCTGACCCGCAGATGCGTCGCTGGTCGGCTCCACGAGTCGTCTTCGATGTGGCAACGCTGCACCCACTTTTGTAACCGCGGGTGAAATTCTCTCGACGTCGGCAGAATCTGGCACATCACTCTGGACCGATTACGTCATAGATGCTTATGTTTGACGTGCAAGGCCTGCTGGAAGCCCGATTGTCGATGTGGGCTTCAGCAGTTGTCATGTCGAGACTTGCGGGGGTCTCCGGAGGGGAGAGCTCTATGGAGGTCGTTCATCTGCCCGCTCGCGGCCGCGAGCTGGATGAGACGTTCCGCCCAGTCGCCGTCCACCACACCGACACCGGCTTGACCCGTCACCTCGAGCGCGGCGAGGAGATCGTGCTCACCGACCTCGGTGGCGACTACCACAGCGCCAAGGTGCTACTGATCGACGAAGGCCCGGTCTACCACTTCTTCATCGGGGCCAGACTCTCCGTCGACGAGGCCGCCGGCCGCATGGCCGACCTGCCCCAATCACGCTCTGCGTGACGCCAAGGTGGTGAGGAACTCGCTGGTCCCGACCTCCAGCTTGTACGCAGCGTCCCCATCGCCCCTGGTGGCGCCGCGGTTGACGATGACGACCGGGATCCCGGCCTTCGCCGCCCGGCGCACGAACCGATAGCCACTCATCACCGCGAGACTCGAGCCCGCGACGAGCAGCACGCCCTTCCCCTGCCGCTCGTCGCGGAGTTCGAGGCCTGGTTCCGCCAGCGCGTCGACCGCCGCCATGCACCGGGCGACCCGGTCCTTGGGCACGTTCTCGCCGAAGAAGACGACGTCAGGCTTGAGGATGCCACCGCAGATCTCGCAGTCGGGCACGACGAAGTCCTGCGTCTCCTCGAGCGCGACGTCACCGTCAGGCCGGGACTCGACGTCCGCGTGCGCCTCGGCCCAACCTGCGTTGAGCGCCTCCATCCGCTCCTGAAGGTCGCGGCGCGGGCTCAGCGTGCGGCAGGACAGGCAGATCACATCGGACACCCGCCCGTGCAGCGTCACGATCCGGCCGCCGCTGGCGAGCTCGGGTGCCGCCTGCTCGTGCAGACCGTCGACGTTCTGGGTGATCAGCAGCTCGGGATCGATCGCGGCCAGGGCGCGATGGCCGGCGTTCGGCACCGCCCTGCCCATCCGCCGCCAGCCGAGGTGGCTGCGAGCCCAGTAGCGCTGCCGCTCCTGCGGGCCAGAGATGAACTGCTGGTACGTCATCGGCTGCCGGGACGGGCTGCCCGGGCTGCGGTAGTCGGGGATGCCCGAGTCGGTCGAGACGCCGGCCCCGGTCAGCACCACGAGGCGCCGGGCCTGCAGGAGGGCCATGGCTGCCGCGTACGAATCTTCGGATATCGCCCCCGGGGCGAGGGTCACGAGGCGTACCTGCCCTCGGCGCGAGCCTTGCGCTTCGCGGCCTCGGCCTCACGGTTCTTCTTGGGGGCGTTGGTGACCAGATCGTCGAGGAGATGCCGGGTGATGTGGGCGATCTCGGCGACGGCGTGGTCGAAGGCCTCTTGGTTGGCGGCCGAAGGCTTGGTCGTACCGCTCACCTTGCGTACGAACTGCAGGGCGGCAGCGGCCACCTCGTCGTTGGTGGCGGGCGGCTCGAAGTTGTGGAGCGGGCGGATGTTGCGGCACATGCCATCCACGGTACCTGGATCCAGGCGACGGTCAGCGCGATCGGCCAGGGGTGTGGGAGGGGGCCTGGCCGCGCGGATGCGGTGGCATCGGCCCGCCGTTGGGCGCGGCGCCCTTGGCCTGCCTCACGTCATCGGCCGGAGGAGCCGGCCGCGGCACGACGCCGTCCTCGAGCAGCTGGCTCGCCATCAGAGCGGCCTGGGTGCGGTGGCTGACGCCGAGCTTGGCGAGCAGACCGGTGATGTGGTTCTTCACGGTCTTCTCCGCCAGCACCAGACGGTCGGCGATCTGCCGGTTGGAGATGCCCTCGGCGAGCAGGACCAGGATCCGGCGCTGCTGCGGAGTCAGGTCGGCGACCACCTCGTGCATCCGGCGGCGCTCCTCGACGTTGTGGACCACCTTGGCGGCCGCCTCGGGGTCGAAGAGGGTGTGGCCGCTGGCCACCAGGCGTACGCCGGAGACCAGGCTCGTCGCCTCGATCTGCTTGAGCACGTAACCGGCCGCCCCGGCCATGATCGCCTGGCTCATCACCTCGTCGTCGGCGTCGGTGGCCAGGATCATGCAGCGGATGTCGCTCTTCATCGCGAGCGCCTCGCGGCACAGCGCCACCCCGGAGGCGTCGGGCAGGTGGGCGTCGAGGATGAGTACGTCAGGACGGAGCGTCGCGATCAGCGGTCGTGCCTCGGCGGCGGTGCGGGCCTCACCCACGACTTCGATGTCCGATTCGGGCAGCAGGACCGTACGCACGCCGACACGCACAACGTCGTGACCGTCGGCCAGCAGAACGCTGATCACCGCGTCGCCCACAGGCTCGTCTCACTCATCTCGTGGTTGGGGATGGTGCCTGGTCGTTCACTCAAATGCTGATTCACCGAAAGAAACCGCTCAAGAGTATCCCTATTGATGCAACATTTGATCACTGAGAGACCCGTGCCGTCTCGGATTTCGTTGCTTCTGGAAAGGTAGCGGTTATGACGTCTCCTCGCGATCTCGACATCGTCCTGTTCGGCGCGACCGGATTCACGGGCGGTCTGGTGGCCGGATATCTCGCCGAGCACGCGCCCGAGGGACTGCGATGGGCGCTCGCCGGCCGCTCCCTGTCGCGGCTCGAGGCCGTCCGTGACTCGCTCGACTCTCCTGGCGTCGAGCTCATCCAGGCCGACGTGCACGATTCCTCGTCGCTGGCTGCGCTCGCGGCACGTGCTCGCGTCGTGATCACCACGGTCGGGCCCTACCTGGAGTACGGCGAGCCGCTGGTCAAGGCCTGCGCCGAGGCCGGGACCGACTACGTCGACCTGACCGGAGAACCCGAGTTCGTCGACCGGATGTTCGTGATGTACGACGCCGTCGCCCGCGCCAACGGTGCCCGGATCGTGCACGCCTGCGGGTTCGACTCGATCCCGCACGACCTCGGCGCCTTCTTCACGGTGCGCGAGCTCGCCGCCGGCGGGGAGATCACCGGGCCGCTGACGATGAAGGGCGTCGTCCGCTCCAACGCCACCTTCTCCGGTGGCACCTTCCACTCCGCGCTGGGGCAGATGTCGCGGCCCCGGGAGATGGCGGCCGCGTCGCGCGAGCGCCGTGCGCTCGAAGAGCGGCCGAAGGGGCGTACGTCTCGACCGGCGAAGCCTTCGTTGGGCCGCGACCGTGAACTGGGCTACTGGCTGCTGCCGCTGCCGACCATCGACCCGTTCATCGTCGCGCGCTCCGGCCGGGCCCTTGAGGCCTATGGCCCCGCGTTCACCTACTCGCACTTCGCCGGAACCAAGACACTGAGGTACGCCGTCGGCGGCGCGGTCGGCGTCGGTGCCCTCGCCCTCGCGATGCAGGTGCCGCCGCTGCGGGCCAAGCTGGGCGATCGGGTCAAGCAGGGCACCGGGCCCTCCGAGGGCCGCCGCGAGAAGTCGTGGTTCACCGTCGACTTCGTCGCCGAGTCCGGCGGCCGGAAGATCCACACCAAGGTCTCCGGAGGCGACCCCGGCTACACCGAGACGGCGAAGATGCTCGCCGAGTCGGCGCTCTGCCTGGCCTTCGACACGCTGCCCGAGACGTCCGGTTCGGTGACCACCGCGGTCGCGATGGGCGATGCGCTCCTCGATCGGCTCCAGGCCGCGGGGATCCGGTTCGAGGTCATCGACGCGTCACAGGTCGCGGTGGCATAGGGAAATATCTGGAATTGGTGCCCCAGGCAAGAGTCGAACTTGCGACCTTTCGCTTAGGAGGCGGCTGCTCTATCCACTGAGCTACTGGGGCATTCGCGAATATCTTGCCATGGTGGCAGGTGATACTACGGTTTGGGGTTCGATGCGGTGAGGGGCCAAACTTGGGGCCCTCGCGTAGGTTGAGTCACCGTCGACTCAACCCGAATCCCCCCAATGACAAGCGACGAATGACGGTGATCTATGCCTGACTCCTCCATGCCTCCCCGACGTGGGGGTGCGGATTCAGGCTCCGGCGTGTCCGGATTCGAGTGGATGTACGGCGCCGACGAGCCTGAGAGCAACGAGTCTGGGGGGACTCATTCCGGCCGTGGTGCTCGGGTCGCCGACGTACCGACCGACCAGCCGTCGGCGGAGCCGGGGGGTGGCCGGCGAGCTGCGCGTCCGCAGTCCGACTTCGTGTCGCCGCCGCCTCCCGGGCCCGGATCGGGATCGTCGGGTGGTGGCCGTCGGGCTGCGCGTCCGGCCCGCCAGGAGCCGGCTCAACCCGAGCCTCCCGCCGTCGAGCCGCTGCACGCAGAACCGGTGCGGCAGGAGCCGACCCGCGCCGAGCGCTTGCAGGCGATGGGCCGGGGGACCCCTGGGCCGTCGCCGATGCCTGCCCCTCCAGCCCCTCAGGAGTGGGACCCCGACGCGACGGCCGTGGCCCCTCCGTTGCGCGAGACTCCGCGCCCTGGACGCCGAATACCCGCGCCGCCGGCCCCCGTACCCTCCGTCGAGGAGACCGCGATCGCGCCGGCGCCGGAGTGGTATCGCCAAGATCCTCACCCCGCCCCTCCCACCCCCCAGGTCCCCGACCAGCAGCTCGCCCCGCCGGCCGCGCGCGAGTTCGACTGGAACGACCCTGGCGCGACCGCTGTCGCGCCCCGGCCTGACCCGGCCGACCGGCCCCGAGGGCGTACGTCCTCGCGCGATGAGCTGCACGAGGCCCGTCATGAGGCCTATCCCGCCCCGGGGCGCCGGGGCGCTGCGTACGCGTCGGGCTATGACGACGAGTCCTACGACGACTATCCGCCCGAGGGTGGCTACCAGGAGCCGTACGCCCCCTACCCGGACGACGAGCGCGAGGAGCGCGACAAGCCGCGGGTCAGTGTGTGGCAGGTGCTCAGCTCTACCTTGCTCGTGCTGGCGCTGCTCGTCGGCCTGTTCACCGTCTACACCTACCGCAGCCTGCGGTCGAACATCAGCACCGTCAGTCTTGGCGAGGAAGCTGCTGACGTCGGCCCGAAGGAACCGATCAACATCCTCGTGATGGGTTCGGACAGCCGCGACTGCAAGGGATGTGGCGTCGACGGTGAGAGTGGCGGTGGTTCGGACACGAACATCCTGCTGCACCTGTCCGCCAACCGGAAGTTCGCCTACGGCGTCTCGATCCCGCGCGACACGATGGTGAATCGGCCTTCGTGCAAGACCGAGGACGGTAAGACGGCGCCCGCTGAGTACGTGCGTTGGAATGCTGCGTACGCGACGGCGGGCCCGACCTGCACGATCGAGCAGCTGGAGTCCGTGGCCAGCGAGATGTGTGGTGAGAAGTGCGACCTCACTGTCAACCACCTCGTGGTGGTCGACTTCGCGAGCTTCAAGGGGATGGTCGATGCCATCGACGGGGTCGACGTCTGCCTTCCTGAAGAGGTCGACGACAAGTACACCGGCGCTCACTTCGACGCTGGTGAGCAGAAGTTGACGGGCAAACAGGCGCTCAACTACGTGCGCTTGCGACATGGCCTCGGCGACGGTGGCGACCTCGACCGGTCCAAGCGCCAACAGGCGTTCATCGGGTCGATGGCGGCCAAGCTGCTCTCCGGGGACACCCTTTCCAGTCCTACGAAGGTGCTCAGCTTCCTGAACGCCGCGACCAAGGGCTTGACCATGGACGAGGGTCTCAAGGACAACCTCGACACGATGGCGCAGATCGGCGTCGGGTTCCAGAGCATCGGGATGGAGAACATCAAGTTCCTCACGATTCCGACGGTCGCCGACCCTCAGAACCCTGAGGCCACTGTCGTCCTCGACGAGGAGAAGGCCCGGAACGTCTTCAAAGCAATCGCCAACGACAAGCCGTTGACCAAGAAGATCGCCGCCGGGGCGCTGGACGCCGGCGAGGCCTCGGGCAAGAAGAGCAAGAGCTCGGGCGAAGGCGACGCAGCTCCAGATGACGGCGTGACCGATGGCGAGACCGCGGAAACCTCACCCAGCGACGATGCCGCGTCCGGCGAGTCGTCGGACACCGCCTCGGGCGATGCCAGCAGCGGTGCTTCCGAGGAGGAGCTCGCCCAGATCGCCGAAGAGGCGAAGGCTGCACGCGAGCGTGCCGGACTCTGCTGATGGCTGAGGACACCTCACCTGAGGCCGCAGAACCGGACGAGCCTGAGGAGCCGGAGTGGAAGCGCAAGCAGAGGCTGGCGCGGATCTTCGGTGACGTACTTCCCGAGACGACCAGCGACGAGCGGGACTCGTCGGCGGAGTCGGAGGAGTCGGCGTCGGATCGATGGCTGAAATCGCAGGTGCCGCCTCACCACGGTGGGTGAGACGGCACCTGGGCGCGAACGGATCAGCGGGCGGCGCTGAGGCGGTCGCGGATCTGCTTGAGGATGTCGATCTCGGTCTCGCCCGGCTCGGGTTCCGGGAAGAAGCGCTCCTTGGCGGCGGTGTAGGGCTTGACGATCATGAAGTAGACCACCGCGGCCATGATGAGGAAGGCGATAACCGCGGTCAGCCATGCGCCGAGGCTGACGCCGCCCGGCTCGTAGTTCGAGAAGTCGGGCGTGCCGCCGACCTTGCCGATCAGGTCCATGATCACGTCGACCGTCGCGGTCACCACCGAGGCGAACGCGGCACCCATGATGAACGCGACCGCTAGTTTGATCAGGTCGCCCTGGAGCAGGAACTTCTTGAAACCGTTCATGTGTTGCTTTCTCCTGTTGCTCATTGTGTGAGGTGAAGGAGACCCCGGATGTGGCGTGCGTGGGCCGTCAGTACGCGAAGGTGAGGTAGCCACCCACCCCTGCTGATGTGACGTCCTCGACGCTGTTCTCGGCGACTCCGACGATGACCAGACGCCCCGCCGAAGTGTTCGTGACGCCAAATCCCTCGGTCTTTCCCTGTGCCATGGAATCATCCCGGCTCGGCTCCGCGGCTTGAGGGAGGCTGAGGATCAGCGTGTCGGTGGTGACCAGGGCGGTCTCGGCGGTGGCGGGGTCGGTGGCGTAGAGGTCGACGGTGTCGCCGACGTGGAGCAGCCCGGCCATCTCGGCGTCGGGGAGCCGGACCGGGACGGCCACCAGGTCGGGGTGTCCCTCGGTCAGTTCCGGACCGACGAGACGCACGTCGGTGACGGGCTCGCCACGCCGCAGGGGCGCTGCGAGGCGCTCGCCGAGCGGCGCTTCGGCGAGGTCGACGGGCACGTTGGCGGGGTCGGTCGAGACGTCGGTGAGGTCGGCGGCGGTGAGTACCGTGCCGACCGGCAGATCTCGGGACGCTACCGCCATCGTCGAGGTGTCGGGTGGGTCCGGCCGGGTGGCCGAGAACCCGATCGCGACCGCCGATGCGGTCAGCAGGAACGCCAGCAGGCGTCGATGGGCGAGGACTCCGCGGCGTACGCGGCGGGAGAAGGACGTGACTCGAGTGAACATGCGGGCACGCTAAGTCGCCCGCGCGATTCCCGCATCTCGCTATCCACAGCCCAGATCAGGTTGTGGATGACCTTGTGGATAACCCGCTGCCGCGGGTGGGTCTCAGTCCGAGGAGCTGGAGGCGGCCGGCGCCGGGGAGGAGGTGCTCGAGGACGACGTCGTCGAGGACGTGGAGGACGTCGACGAGGAGGACCCGGAGCGGGAGTCGGTGCGGTAGAAGCCCGAGCCCTTGAAGACGACGCCGGCGGCGCTGAAGACCTTGCGCAGCTTGCCGCCGCACTCGGGGCACTCGGTCAGCGAGGCGTCGCTGAAGCTCTGGAACTGGTCGAAGGCGTGGCCGCACTCGGTGCAGGCGTACTGATAGGTGGGCACGTTTCTCCTAGAACAGAATCTGGCACTCGACGGGCGCGACTGCCAATATTAGCGAACGCCTAGGAGAAGCGCTGCATTCCCTCCGCGCTCGCCGCAGCTCCGACCGCCCGGTCGTGCGCCTCGACCGGCACCGAGACGCCGATCTCCCATGGATAGAGAAGTGCGCAGGTGAAGGTTCCGGCCGGCACCCGAGACAGCACACGGTCGTAGGATCCGCCGCCACGCCCCATCCGACGCCCACGCGAGTCGACGGCCAGGCCGGGGACGAGCACGACGTCAGCGCCGGCGATCGCGGAGACGCCCAACCGCTCCCCGCCAGGCTCCAGCAGCCCCCGAGGCGCCCGTACCAGCTCTCCGTCGTAGGCGGCCCAGTCCAAATCGTTGTCCGGCAGCAGACAGGGCAGCAGGATGCGTTTCCCGGCCGCGTCCAGCTCGTCGATCAGAGGTCCGGTGCCCGGTTCGGTGCCGATCGAGACGTAGAGCGCAACCGTTCCGGCGCTGCGTACGTCTGGAATATCAGTGACCACCTGCGACAGGGCGCGCGCGAGCGAACCCAACCGAGGGAGCCCGATGCGCCCCCGGCTAGTCAGCAACTGGTCGCGTAAGGCAGTCTTGCGCCCCACGAAGTCAGCGGGGGCTGGACTATCAGAACCCGGAGGGGTGTGTGAACCCGACACAACGACAGCCTAGGCTTTCCTCTATGGGTAGCCCAGGTTTGGCCAAGGCAATGGCGAAGATGCGCGATGCCGGCGTGGACGACGTCGCGGTGCAGACATTCGCACATTACTACCGCCAGCTCGAGCACGGTGAGACCGGGATGATCCCGGAGGGGACCATCGAGCCGGTCGACATCCCGTCGATCAGCGACGCCGCGGTCACCGATGAGGAGGCGCACGCCGCCATCTCGACCACCGCGGTGATCAAGCTCAACGGCGGCCTCGGCACCTCGATGGGCATGGACCGCGCGAAGTCGCTGCTGTGCGTGCGCAAGGGTCTGAGCTTCCTGGACGTGATCGCCCGCCAGATCCTGCACATGCGCGAGAAGTACGACGTACGTCTCCCGCTGCTGCTGATGAACTCCTTCCGCACCTCCGAGGACAGCCTGGCCGCGCTCGAGCGCTACCAGGACCTGCCGGTCGAGGGCCTGCCGCTGGAGTTCCTGCAGAACCGCGAGCCGCGCCTGCTCGTCGACAACCTGACCCCGGTCGAGTGGCCCAAGGACCCCGAGCTCGAGTGGTGCCCGCCCGGCCACGGCGACATCTACACCGCCCTGCTCGACACAGGGCTCCTCGACCTGCTCATCGAGCAGGGCTACGAGCGGGTCTTCGTCTCCAACTCCGACAACCTCGGCGCCGTCCCCGACGAGAAGGTCGCCGGCTGGTTCGCCAAGTCCGGTGCCCCCTTCGCGATCGAGGCCGTACGCCGCACGCCGAGCGACCGCAAGGGCGGTCACTTCGCGCGCCGCAAGTCCGACGGCCGCCTGATCCTGCGTGAGACCGCGCAGACGCTGGACGAGGACAAGGTGGCGCTGCAGGACCTCAACCGCCACAAGTACTGCTCGACCAACAACATCTGGTTCGACCTGAAGGCGCTCAAGAAGGTCCTCTCCGAGCGCGACGGCATCCTCGGCCTGCCGCTGATCCGCAACGAGAAGACCGTCGATCCCGCCGACCCGAAGACCCCCAAGGTCGTCCAGATCGAGACCGCCATGGGCGCCGCGATCGAGGTCTTCGAGGGCTCGCAGCTGATCGAGGTCGGTCGCGACCGGTTCGTCCCGGTCAAGACGACCAACGACCTCCTGGTCCTCCGCTCCGACGTCTACGACATCGGCGACAACTTCGTGCTCGACCAGGTCGCCGACGTGGTGCCGTTCATCGACCTGGACGGCGACTACTACAAGTACGTCGCGAACTTCGACGAGCGCTTCCCTGAGGGCGCTCCGTCGCTGCGCAAGGCGGCCTCGCTCACCGTCAACGGCGACTGGACCTTCGGCAAGGGCGTCCAGGTCGTCGGGGCGGTCTCGCTCGACGGCGCCGACGCCGAACGCGTCGCGCCCGCCACCGTCCTGTCCGACTGACCAACGGCTGATCCACAAGGGTCGGGTTGCTCTGCGGGGCGACCCGACCCTGTGCCATCTTTCCGGCGTGGAGAGCGTACGGCTCGTGGCGCCGATCGTCGGGGGGCTGCTCGCTGTGGTGATCACCGCGGTGGGAGCCTTTGGGCCGGACGATCCCGATGGCGAGGCCGCAGCCGAGATGGAGTCGTTGCGTTCGGCTCCGGCGTGTGACAGCCAGCCGACGAAGCCGGCCGCGTGCACGTGGAAAGGCGAGTTCGAGTTCGTCGGCTCCGAGTATCACGAGGGATATCGCGGCCGCAGCTGGTACTCGATCGACCTCCGCGACACCAGGCTGGATCCGGACGGTAGCCCCGGTTTCGTCCGTGCTGTCGAGAAGTTCGACCGCGAGGACATCGAGGGACTGACCTACGGCACGCCGGTCGCCGCGACCCTCTGGCGCGGTCGGATCATCGAGGTTCGGATCGACGGGCGAGAGCTACCGACCAGCGACTACCCCGAGACGGTGCCCAAGGGTTGAGTTTGACCCCGGTCCAGGGCACCGTCACCTTGATCTTCGGAGCAGTCTTCCTCCTCGCCTGTGGTCTGCTGCCGTACGTTCGAGACTTCCGTGCCCGCCGAGCGCAGGCGACCACGCAGAACGGCGCTGCGGGCGGCTAGTGTTTCCGGGGTGACACCCCACGAATATCGCCAGCGCATTCTCGACGACCTCGAGCCGATGCCGGCCTACCCGCAGCCCTTGATGGACTGCCTCGGGCTGGCGGTGGCGGAGGACATCCATGCCGAGGTGGCCCTGCCGGGCTTCGACAACTCCTCGATGGACGGCTACGCGGTCCGCTACGCCGATGTCGCGACCGCTTCGGCCGAGGCTCCGGTGCGGTTGCCGGTGCTCGGTGAGATCGGTGCCGGGCAGGCCTCGCTGCTGGCGCTCCCGCCGGGCGCGGCGGCGAAGATCATGACGGGCGCTCCGCTGCCGACGGGTGCCGACACGGTCGTGCCGTACGAGTGGACCGACCGAGGCGTCGCCGAGGTCGAGATCCGGCAGACGCCGGAGGAGGCTCAGCACGTCCGCTACGCGGGGGAGGATGTCGCCAAGGGCGATCTGCTCATCCCCGCGGGCACGGTGCTCGGCCCTCGCCATCTGGGCCTGATCGCCTCCGTGGGCCGCGCGCAGGTGGCGGTGCGCCCGCGCCCCCGGGTCGTGGTGCTCTCGACCGGCACCGAGCTGCGCGAGCCCGGCGAGACCCTGGGCCACGACTCGATCTACGACGGCAACTCCTTCCTGCTGGCCGCCGCCGCTCGCCGTGCCGGCGCGATCGCCTACCGTGTCGGGATCGTGCCCGACGAGCCGCGGGCGTTCATGACCGCGCTCTCCGACCAGCTCGTCCGTGCCGACCTGGTGGTGACCTCCGGCGGCGTCTCGATGGGGGACTACGACGTGGTCAAGGAGGCGCTGACGCCGGAGGGGGTCTGGTTCGGCCCGGTGAGCATGCAGCCGGGCAAGCCGCAGGGCTTCGGCCGGATCGGCGAGGAGCGGGTGCCGGTCCTGTGCCTCCCCGGCAACCCGGTCTCCTCGTTCGTCTCCTTCGAGCTCTTCGTGCTCCCGGCGCTGCGCCGGCTGATGGGCATGACCCCCGAGGCCAGGCCCGTACGCCGCGCCGCCCTGACCCACGCGGTGCGCTCCCCGAAGGGCAAGGAGCAGTATCTGCGCGGCTGGTACGACGGCTCCCGTGCCGGTGTCTCGCCGATCGGTGGGCCCGGGTCCCACCTGATCGGGGACCTCGCCGGCGCCAACTGTCTGATCGTCATTCCGCCGGAGACGATCTCGCTGGACAAGGACGCCGAGGTGGACGTGATCGAGCTGGACGTGGAGTTCTGATGGCCGACAGGTTGACCCACGTCGATGAGACCGGCGCGGCTCGGATGGTCGACGTCTCCGAGAAGGCGGTCACGACTCGTACGGCGACCGCGTCCGGGCGGGTGCTGGTCGTACCGGAGGTCGTCGAGCTGCTCCGCGGCGAGGGCGTACCCAAGGGTGACGCGCTCGCCGTCGCCCGCATCGCGGGGATCATGGGCGCCAAGAAGACCCCCGATCTGATCCCGCTGTGCCACCCGCTGGCGGTCTCGGGCGTCAAGGTCGAGCTGAGTGTCGCTGACGACGCCGTCGAGATCACCGCGACCGTGAAGACCACCGACCGCACCGGTGTCGAGATGGAGGCGCTGACCGCGGTCGCGGTCGCCGGACTCACCGTCGTGGACATGATCAAGGCCGTCGACAAGGGAGCGGTCATCACCGATATCCGGGTCGAGAAAAAGACCGGCGGAAAGTCGGGCACCTGGGAAATCGGGCAGAGCCAGCGATGAGCCTCAAAGCGACCGTCGTCGTCGCCTCCAACCGCGCCTCGGCAGGCGTCTATGAGGACACCACCGGACCCCTCCTGGTCGCCTTTCTAAATGAGCTCGGTTTCGTGGTCGGCCCTCCCGAGGTCGTACGCGACGGAGACCCGGTCGGCGAGGCCATCGCCCGGGCGGCCGAGGAGGGAGCGCGGGTCGTCCTGACCACCGGCGGCACGGGGCTGACCCCCACCGACCGCACCCCCGAGGTCACCCGCCCGTTGCTCGATCGTGAGATCCCCGGCATCGCCGAGGGCATCCGCGCGGCCGGAGTGGCCAAGGGGATCCCGACGGCGCTACTGTCCCGCGGTCTGGCCGGTCAGATCGGAGCGTGTGTGGTGGTGAACCTTCCCGGGTCCCGGGGCGGCGTGAAGGATGCGATCGAGGTCCTTCGTCCAGTGCTGCCCCACGCCGTGGAGCAGAGTGTAGGAAGCGACCATCAGTGACCGATCCCGGCTGGCCCGCCGTCCTCTCTCACGGCGCGGTGACCCTACGCCCGCTCGACCGCACCGACGCCAAGGCATGGACCGAGGCGCGCCGCCGCTCGGCGGCCTGGCTGCACCAGTGGGACGCGACCGTCCCTCCGGGATCCAGCGCGCGGCCCACGACGTTCGCGAGCCTCGTACGTCGTCTTAGGCGTCAGGCCAAGCGTGGCGTGACCTATCCGTTCGCGATCGATGTCGACGGTGTTTTCGCTGGTCAGGTCACGGTCAACAACATCGTGCGCGGCTCCGCGCAGTTCGCCTCGATCGGCTACTGGATCGACCAGCGCTTCGCCGGACGCGGCGTGATGCCGCTGGCGGTGGCGCTGGTCATCGACCACTGTTTCACCGCCGCGCGGCTGCATCGGATCGAGATCTGCATCCGCCCGGAGAACTCCAACTCGCTCCGCGTCGTGGAGAAACTGGGCATCAACGAGATCGGATATGCGCCCCGATTTCTGCATATCGACGGTGCCTGGCGAGATCACCGTATCTTCGCGATAACGGTTGAAGAATGTCACCAAGGAATGCTGGCCAGGCTCGGTTTGTCACCTGAATGAGGCATTGACTCGGCGTGTCCTTCTGAAATCACACAAGTCACACGCGACACACCACTGCACGTCCGCCTACGGGCTGGTAATGGCTCCTACGCTTCTTAACGTGGACCCGAGCGCACTCATCTTCGTCGCCCTCGCCGTGGCGTGGGCGGTGTACTTGGTGCCCAAGATGCTCGAACAGACAGCGACGGCCGAGGACGGGACCAAGAGCCGGGCCAGCGCCGCCATCTCCAAATCCCGCCGGATCCTCGCACGGCGAGAAGCCACCGGCAAGGACTCCACCGATCTGGTGACCGAGAAGTCGCCGAAGAAGCCGGAGGCGGAGGCTGAGGCTGAGGCTGAGCCTGCGGCGATCCCGGAGCCCGCTCCGCGACCCGTCCCGATGGCCGTACGCCGCCGCGCTGCTCGCGCCGCGGCCAAGCGCCGCAGCATCGTGCTCGGTGTGCTCGTCCTCGGTCTGGCCGTGGTCGGCGCGCTCGCCGGCTTCGGTGTCTTCGGGCCGGTTTGGATCGCGATCCCGGGCGCGCTGGTCGTCGCCTGGCTCGTCACCTGCCGGCTCAGCGTGCGCCACCAGCGTGAGGTCTGGGCGCGGATCCCGTTCCCCGAGGACCTCCCCGAGCCCGAGCCGGTCGCCCCGCCCCGGGTCACCTTCGACATCGACCAGGACACCGGCGATCTGGTCGCCGTCGTCGAGCACGACGACACTGGCGAGCACCTCCCCGCGGGATCCTGGAAGCCGGTGGAGACACCGCTGCCGACGTACGTCTCCAAGGAGGCCGCGCCGCGCCGCACAGTCCGCACCATCGATCTGGACGCCACCGGCGTGTGGAGCTCGGGTCGCAACGCAGCCGACTCCGAGCTCGTCCGCCAGGCCGAGGAGGCCGAGCGTGCAGCGGCCGAGGCCGCCGAGGCTGCCCGCGGTCGCGCCACCGGCTCCTGAGGCCATACTGATTGGGTAACACCCGCGACGAGATGCTAACGTTTCTCATCGCTTGGGGCTGTGGCGCAGTTGGTAGCGCGTCTCGTTCGCAATGAGAAGGCCAGGGGTTCGAATCCCCTCAGCTCCACCAAGGAAATCGCAGGTCAGAACCGCTGTCCAACATCCTGAACCAATGGACGTACGGATGGCGGTTCCGCGTTTATTCCGCACTTTGGCCCTCGACGAGCGTGGCCCGTGCCCGGAGGGAGGGCGATCTCTCGGGCCGTCTCGGTGTCTCGTGGCGCGGCTGGCGCACCTGAGGGGCATGACCACTCACACCACGAACGCCAGCACCGAGACCACGCCCTTCGTGTCCGGCATCGAGCCGGTCCTCTCCCTGACCGAGCTGTGCGAGCATCTGCACGTGCCGGCTCAGACCATCTACGACCTGCGCAGCCAGGGTCGCGGACCCCGAGGGTTCCGGGTCGGCCGTGAGCTGCGCTTCCGGATCGGCGAGATCGAGTCCTGGCTCGCTCGGCTCGAGGACTGCGACGATCAGAACCACGCCGGCGATAGTAATGCGGGACCGGGAGGTGGTCGGTGATGGCCGGTCGCCCACGCACCACCATCGGCACCTACGGCACAATCACCACCCGGCGCTGCAAGCCAAGCGGCTGGCTCGCCGAGACCCGGGTGCGTGACGCCGACGGCCGGCTACGCCAGGTCCGCGTCCGTGGCCGCACCTCCAACCTGGCCACCGCTCGGCTCAAGAACCGTCTGCTCACCCGTCCTGCCTTCGGAGCTGCCGGGGTCCTACGCCCCGACAGCGCCTTCGACGACCTCGCCGATGAGTGGCTGGGGGACCTCGAGATCCAAGACCTCGCTGACCGCACCCGCGAGGCCTACCAGGATCGACTGCGCCTGCACGTACGACCCGCGATGGAGCACTACACCCTCGGTGAGATCACCACCGGCCGCGTGGAGCGGTTCCTCAAGTCTGAGCTCGCCATCTCCTACTCCCAGGCCAGCCACTCCCGCACGGTGCTGAACCTGCTGTTCGCCTTCGCGTTGCGCCACGACGCCATCACCCGCAACCCCGTCGAGGGCACCTCCCCACTGCCGCGCCCGAAGAACGCCCCCAAGGCCCTGACCCTCGTCCAGATCGCCAAGCTCCGGCAAGCCGCGGCCACCTGGCGCACCGAGCCAGGCCTGCCCGGGCCCAGAAGCGACGGTCAGGTCCGCGACATCATTGAGGTCCTGCTCGGCACCGCGATGCGCCCTGGTGAAGTCCTCGCTCTGCGACCCTGCGACGTCACCGACGGCCCCCGGGGCATGGTCGCCCACGTCAGCGGCACGGTCGTATTCCGCAAGAAGAAGGGAGTCGTCCGCCAGACACACCCCAAGACCGACGCCTCCGACCGCTACGTCCCCGTGCCCGAGTTCGCCGCCGTCGTGATCCGGCGCCGGCTGACGACCATCAAGGCCGCCGACCGGGAACGGACCGTCTTCGCCAACCGCATCGGCGGCCCGCTCAGCCCCTACAACGTGCGCCGCACCTTCCGTGAGTTCGTCGTCCTCGCCGGCCTCGAAGGAACCGGGATCAGCCTGCGCTGGTACCGCCGCACGGGTGCCACGGTCCTAGCCCGCGGACTCGGCACCGACGCCGCCGCGACCTTCCTCGGTCACACGTCCTCGAAGATCACCGAGGGCTACTACATCGAACCGGACCTCACCGTTGATCAGGCCCCGGCTGCCCTTCTCGACCGTACGCTGCGGTCCGGGAACTCCGACGGCTCCTTGCTCGCTAAACCAGCGGTTGCAGCCGAGGAAGACCTACTCGACGAGATCGATCAGCTCGAGGACGGGGTGCCAGGTGACGCGGTCGGCGCCGACACGGCTGCAGGCGCTGAAGGTGAAGGCCCGCAGTAAGGTTGCCGGCCTGCGGTTCCGGTGAGTCGCCGGAACCGTGCTCTCTGGCCTAAGCCGGGTCAAGGCGCATGGCTGATGTCGTACTGTCCCACCCCCGTACCACCGCGGCCACACCAGGCTTCACGGGTTCGATGATCGATCGCGGCGGTTGCCTGGATGGTTTCCTTGGGTGCAAATCGCTAGGAGCCGGTTGGGGGAGCAATCTGCGTCCATGCAGGTCAGAGGCATGCTCCCCTGAAATCATCGGAGAGGTCGTGCGGTTGGACCGGCGGGCCTTACCTGAGACTTGCTCAGGACGGCTGGTGTCGTCATGGGGAGTCACGATGGCCGTACAGCCTAGCGCTCATCAACGTTCGACCCTGCCGACTCTGAAACGCTGAGTACGCATGTGGCCATTGGCGTCGATCAGCGAACCAGTCGTGTCACGATGTGCCGTCGCTCACCACCTCACCATATTCACACGGTTGGCAGATCGAGGAATTTCGTCACTGAGCGGAGTGTGGGGCGCACCTGCTGGACGTGAGCCAGACGCGAAAGATCAAGACCTGCGTGGAATGCGGTCGGGAGTTCCCGCGTAAGGGCGGCCGAGGCCGTCCGCGACTGTATTGCAGTCCGCAGTGCCGCAACCGTGCGCATGCGCGTCGGACGACGCCCAAGCCGCGCCGCGCGCCGCTATCAGCCCAAACAGGAGCCCAGTCGCGGCGGCCGATGACCACGGCCGAACTGCTTCGGAAAGTCCAGGAGAGCATCTCGGTACAGGAAGCCCAAGAGGTCATCGACTGGATCGTTGACTCACCGGACGCGATGCAGGTGCTGCTCGACGAGTTCATCGTGCGGATCGCGCTGGGTCAGATTGTCGAGGACGTGCGATACCAGCGCACAGTCAACAGACTCGTCACGGCGCACTCGATGGTCGGTCGGATCACCCAGGGCACCTTCACCCTGCCCGCGGTCGAGGTGAGTTGTTGACCTCCGTTCGCGCGCGCTGACGACGGTCGCATGCGTGCTGGGAGTCTTGAAGGGCTAAGAGGGTGCCTGGCGCCTGCTGATTCAGGTGTCGGCAGTGATCGTCAGCGTTCGATACCTCGGCATGCTGCGGGGAGATGCCGTGCGGCTGCGATCGGAGCGACCGAGCGGATCCGTTTGCCGACCCTGTGGCGGCCGATCCCGCGGCCCTGCTGCGCCGACTGGTAGGGGGCCGGAATGTCTGGCGCCCGCCTTGCTCAACGGAGTTCCTCGCAGGGCGACGGGGTCGACGACCGCAAGGCTGGGCCTTCCGCGATGCGCGGAAGTGAATCCCATCCATCTTCGGGCAGAACTTGGTCACCTCTCACTCCCTGCGCACCGCCCACGCCTGGTTTCGTCAGATGCTCGACGGGTCGTTGGTCGCGAGCCTGGGGTCAGTCCTCGTCGCCGAGGAGATTTGAAAGTCGTCGCATCGCGTCAGCAGTGTGTGCGTTCTGCTCCTCCTTCGGTAGTCGGACGAACGCGACCTCGGACTCGTACCGTTCGCGCTTGGCGTCGAGATCGAACCTCCGCAGCGGGTGTTGAGGGTCTGCAGTGTCGTAGACGCCCTGCCCGCACGTCGAAGACCGTCGTTGAGGACCCTCACGATCATCCGCAAGGGCGGGCCCGCCGCGACGTCGTGCTCGCCCCGACGACCGCCGCCGTCATCGATGCGTACGTAGGCGACCGGGAGGCGGGTCCGGTATTCATCACGAAGAATGGGACCCGGCTCGACCAGCCCGGCGCCTTCCGCTTGATCCGGCGCATCGCGAAGGCAGCCGGGATCGAGCATGCTGACCGGATTTCGCCGCACAGCCTGCGGCACACCTTCGTGACTCTCGCCCGCGAGGCTGGCGCTCTGCTCGAGGACGTCCAAGTCGCGGCCCGCCACGCCGACCCCCGCACCACCAGGCGCCACGAACCGCGGCCGACACAGTCTCGACAGGCACCCTTCGTACACCCTGGTCGCGTTCCTCGCGGACTGAGCGTACGGCCCACGACGTCCCGTGATGGCGTTCGGGTGCAGCGCCGCGGGAGGCGGGGGCTGGCACCCGGGCCCAAGGCACGGATCGAGGACGGAGCGGCGATCTGACGGCGCCCTTCCTTCGGTTTGGATGTCGGTGTTGGAGTCTCGTTTCGTGAAAACCTGGGAGATACAAACGGTTAACAATGGGTTCGAAAACTGACGCGCGTAATACCCCCACGGGCTACGTTTCCGCTTGCTCGCCGGCTCGGGGTCGGAGATGCGTTTCTGATTGTTCGATTCTTCAGGAGTTCTGTGAACCTCCCCCACCCCGGTGTGCTTTCCCATGCCATCCGGCGCCTGTCTAACTGCGGGTCTGACCTATGCGTCGACTCGTTCATCTCTTTTCGTGCTCGTTGTGTCCGTCCGTGGACATTGGCTGCTCTTGTCGGCGTCCTGTCGTTGGCCGTGGCGGTCGTCGGTCTGTGGATACCAGTAACGCCGGCGGCGGCTTCGGTCCAAGCGGCGGATGACCCCGTGTTGGGGCCTGGTGATCTCGATGACCGGCCCGGACGCCCGGATGCGGTGTCGGCTTCGGTGACGGCCCGGACCTCCGGGGTGGCCGTGGAGGACATCTCGCAGCGCAGTGAGTCCGAGCGTGTGTTCGCGAACCCTGATGGCAGTTGGACCTCGGAGACGGCATCGGAGCCGACCCAGGTGCAGGACGGGGCCTCGGGGTCCGACGGGACAGCTCAGTGGAATCTGGTTGACCCGACTCTCGTCGAGGTTCCGGGCACCGCGGCCGGGTGGCGGCCGGCTCATGCGGTGGTGGAGCAGTCGTTCACCGCGGGTGGGACAGACTGGTTCGCCTCGCTGACTCAGGCGGGTCATGAGCTTCGGTTCGGTCTGGATGGTGACCTGGCTGCCGGTGGTACCGATGCCGGTACCGGCGACGGGTCGCCGGTGCAGTTCGGGACGCCTGTGGTCTCGGAGAACACAGCGGTGTACAAGAACGTCGCCTCCGATGAGGCGTGGAGCGCTGACCTGGTGGTCCGCGCATCGGCCATCGGGTTCGAGCACTGGTGGGTCCTGAACCCCGTGCAGACCACGGCACAGAAGTCGACGGCACCCTCGGCGGGAGCGGCAGAGGAGGGTGCCGCGCTCGCCGCGGCGAGTATCACCGATCTTGACCTTGGGTTGACGGTCACCGACGTGACCGCGCAGAAGAGTTCGAAGGTTGACCCGGTCGAGGTGGTTACCACCGACAGTGGCGGGATCAAGATCCTCACGGGCAAGGGCACTTCGGTGCTGCAGGCGCCTGGGCCGCTCTACTGGGACGCCACCACCACGGGACCCGATGAGTTCGACCCGGCAGCCAAAGCGCTGAAGACGCGCGGCAAGAAGCCCCCGAAGCGGACCACCCCGCCAGGCGAACCAGCGGATGAAGGGCACGTGCACAAGGCGAAGACCAGCGCCCGCAACCTGTCCAAGAACGGCAAAGCCACCGGTGTCTCCGTGATCAGGCTGGGCATCCCCGCGGACGTCCTCAAGAGCGCCGCCGCGGCCGGACCCGTCACTGTCGACCCGTCGTTCACTGTCGACCCCAACGCAGACACCTGGATCCAGACACCGGACTACACCACCTCCCAGGTGACCTCACAAGAGCTCCGCGTCGGCACCAACGACAACGGCGGCCACAAGGCGCGGTCGTACCTGAAGTTCGACGACGGCAACAGCAAGTGGGCCGGCAAGCACGTCACCTCGGCCTCCATGAAGCTGCGCAACTTCTACTCCGGATCCTGCACGGGATCGGCCATCCGGGCCTCGCGACTCACGTCGAACTGGGACCTGTCCGGATTGACCTGGGGCAACCAGCCCAACGGCGCGACCACCAACTACACCGACATGTCGACCGCACGTGGATTCAGCTCGTCGTGCCCGGCCGCTGACGTGTCCTTCAACCTGACCTCGATGGTCCAGGCCTGGGCCAGCGGCACCAAGAACTACGGCCTCCGGTTGATGGCCGTCAATGAGGACGTCAACAGTTCCTGGCGTCGGTACCGGTCAGCGAACTTCACCGATACGTCCCTGGCCCCGACGCTGTCGGTGACCTACAACTCCTACCCGGGTACGGCTGGCACTCCGGTGGTCTCACCTGGCACGGCGCCGTATGCCACGTCGTTGACCCCGAAGGTCTGCTTCACGGTCTCTGACACCGATGCCGGCGCGAAGCTGCGGGGCTCGGTAGAGGTCTACGCAGGCTCGACGGCGTCCGGGACCGCGCTGTGGTCCTGGACGGCGACCGACGCCAACGCAGTCTCGACCGGCACAAACGTCTGCCCCACGATCGCGGCCGGCAAGCTGACCAACGGGTCGACCTACACCGTGCGGGCACGCGCCTTCGACGGAACCGACTGGTCGAAGAGCTACTCGGCCTCGAAGACATTCACGGTCGATACAGCCAAGCCCAACGTTACGGTCACCGCGTCGTCGTTCACCAACGGGCAGTGGCGCACCGACCGGCCGGCCTCGAACACGTTCAACTTCAACGGGCCCACCGACACCAAGTCGTTCAGCGTCGTCCGCGACGGCGGTGCCGCCACGATGCTGACCGCGAACAGCTCGGGTGATGCGTCCCTGTCATGGGTGCCCGCCAACGGCTCCCACATGCTGAAGGTCACCGCGACCGACAAAGCCGGGAACACCTACACACCTGACGACTTCACGTTCGGCGTAGGGTCTGCCGGTTTCGTCCTGCCTAACAAGGACACCCGCTCGACCGGGGTGTTCCCAGTGTCTGCCGAAGGACCTCCGGGTGCAGAGGGTGCCAGCGTTTCCTGGCGCTACACCTCCACCTCGACCACGACACCCGAATGGAACACGGCCGACGACGTCACCAAGGGCAGCGGTGAGTGGGATGGCGCTGTCACCAGTGACTCGGCATCCTCGGCGACAGGAACCTTGAACTGGGACGCCTCCGCGCAGGCGGACCCAGCGGCCGGAACCGAGGCTGACCCCGTCGAGATCAAGGCCCCGTCTCATATCGAGCTTCGAGTCTGCTTCAGCTACCCCAGCGGGGCGGCAGAGGCCTGCACGCCGGCGCAGCCCGTTGAGTTGGTTCCCTCTGCGTTCGGTGACAACTTCCCGACCACTGATCTCGGACCGGCCAGCGTCGCGCTCTTGACAGGCGAGGTCGCCTTCAGCGAGACCGATGCTGTGGACACGCTCGCAGGGGTTGGGCGTACGTTCTCCTCTTACGATGCTGCCACCTCCAGCCCGGGTGAGTTCGGCCTTGGCTGGTCAACCGAGCTGCTCTCGGAAGGTGACTCTGACGCCTATCTGGTAGACAACCGAGCCAAAGACGCCACATTCGTTCTTGTCACCGCTGGGAATGCGTCCCAGACCTACACCCCGGCAGATAACAGCGTTGATGTTGTCAACCCGACAGGTCCGGTTACGTTCGTTCCAACTGGTGGTGAAGACGGTTCGCGTCTCGTCCTGTCGCCGGCATCGGCTCAGGCCCCATCGAGCGTGGTGGTGACCCGTCCGCAGCAGGTGAGCACGACATGGACCTGGAAGCGGCCCGATGCCACCGACACGACGCCGGGCACTGAACCAGAGGAATGGGTCTTGGTGAAGGCGAATGGAGGAGGTACCGCCTCGTTCAGCGGTAGCGTCGATGGCACGACCTGGATCGGCCAGACTGAGGCTGGGGCCGCCGCCACTTGTACGCCAGTTCAGCAGACCAGCGGGTGTCGTTGGCTGCAGATCTCCTACACCGGTGCCGACGATGCCAAACGGGTCACCAAGATCGAGCGAGGCATCGCAGGCACGACAGGGCTCACCACCCTGGCCACCTACTCGTACAACGCTGCTGGTCAACTCGTCGACGTCTGCGGGCCTGACCCTGACGGTGCCGGCGCCAAGACGGCGCTGTGTGCCAGCTACGACTACACCACAGTAGGTGGCAGGACTCTGCTCGTGAGCGCGGCCGCACCTGGCCAGAAACCCTGGAAGTTCGACTACGACTCCACCGGGCGTCTCACCAGCGTGTCCAGGCCGCTGGATCCAGCCAACGTCACCTCGAACACGACCGAGGCAATCTGGACCATCGCCTACGGTTTGACCACAAGTACCGCTGGCCTTCCTGACATGAGTACAGCCGCAACGTCCAAGTGGGGCCAGGACACCGCACCTGCCAAGGTCTATGCCGTCTTCGGCCCCGAACGTGTTCCTAGTAGCACGCCAAGCACTGCCGACCTGTCCTACGCCTCGCTTTACTACACAGACGCCACTGGCCAAACCGTCAACACGGCCAAGCACGGCAACGTGACCCACGACGGCAGCGGCGACGGCGAATGGCTGGTCGACACCACGTGGTACGACAACGCCGGCAACACTCACAGAACGTTGGACGCGGCTGGACGAGCCCAGGCGTTGGCGGCTTCTACGGACCCTGCAGTCACTTCGCAGGTCGCTTTCGATGCTTCCGCGTTCACCGTCTACGGACCCGTGCCCAAGGTCGCTGGAGGTTCCGAGGGCAGCGATGAAGGTCTCGGTGACCGTGTCCTCGACGAGTACGGTCCTGCTCACACCGCCACTCTCGAGGACGGCAGCATCGGCCAGTATCGAAGCCACAGCCACTATGTCTACGACGACCAAGCTCCCGAGCTCGGAGGCGACGACAAGCCCGCCCTCCCCGAGGGGCAGGCAACGTTCAACCTTGTGGTCGAGCAATCCGACTCCGCCGCGAGCGCAGACATGAGTGCTGACTACGACATCACCCTCACCCGCAATATCTATGATCCCGTCGTCGCGGGCGACGGAAGCGGGTGGAAGCTCAGTTCGCCGACCAAGATCAAGACACGGACCGGCTCGGACAGTACTGGGGCTCCGACATGGTCGACCCAGATCACACGCCACGACAGCGACGGGCGACGCATCGAGTCCCGGCAGCCGGGCGGTGCCGCCAACGCGGACGGGTCTGGTGCCGACGCGCACGCCACCGTGTTCTCCTACTACGCCAAGAACAGCACTGATCCCGACTGTGGCGTCACCGGTCACCCCGAACGTGCCGGCTGGGAGAGCCAGCTTTGCAAGAGCGGTCCCGCAGCGCAGCCAGATACGACGGACGCACCAACCATGCCGGTGACCCACTACGCCGCGTACGACGAAGCCCTCCAGCCCACACGGGTTACGGAGAGCTCTGGGGCCACGACTCGGACCACGACCATTTCCTATGACCTCCTCGGGCGCAGCCAGACCACCACGACCACCACTCAAGGTGGCGGGATCGAGGCCGATTCACGGTCAATGACCACCGGGTACGACCCCAAAACAGGCATGCCCACCACACAGTCCAACACTGATGGCGCCATCACGACCACCTACGACACCTGGGGCAGGGTGAGCACATACACCGACTCGCTGGGGAACACCTCAACTACGTCCTACACCGTCGACGGACAGATCGCTTCCTTCAACGACTCAGCAGGCACCTACACCTACACCTACGACGGGCCCTCAGGGGAGCACCGCCGCGTCGCAACCACCGTCCACGCCGGCATTCTCAAGGCCGACGGCACCTCGGCTGCCCCGTTCAAGCTCTCCTACGACGCGGCCGACCGCACCGCTCAGATCAGCTATCCCGGCGGCACCACTGCGGTCTACACCCGCGACCAGGCCGGAGCCATCACCGGGCTTGAGTACACCAACGGTGACGGAAGCGACTTGCTCGAGTTCACCAACACGCTCGACGTCGATGGACGTGTCGTGGAGTCCACTAGTCCGGAATCCACCCGGGCCTATACCTACGACGCTCTCGGTCGACTCACCAAGACCGAAGACACCAGAGCCGACGGATGTATCAGCCGGGTCTACGGATTCAGCGCCACATCCGAGCGCACCGGCCTCGCAACCTACGCACCTGCTACCGGGACCGACACCGATGGTGACGGAGAACTTGACTCCGGTATCGGCCGATGCCAGACAACCACCGCGAAATCGACGGACACGACGACCTACGACACAGCCAGCCGCATCCGCGACGCCGGCTACACCTACGATGCCCTTGGCCGCACTCAAACTGTCCCGGCCGCAGATACGTCCAACGGGTCCGACGTCTCGGTCAGCCCCCTCAGCGTTACCTACTACGCCAACGACATGGCCAAGTCGCTCACTCAGACAGTACAGACCGCAGGAACCGACACCGACGGCGACGGCGTAACCGACACCGGCCCCACGCAGGTAGCGAAAACCACGCGCTATGGCCTCGACCCAACCGGCCGCATCAACACCATCACCAACACCACTGCCGGCGCCGAGACCAGTCGCGAACAGTTCGTCTTCGCTGCAGGCGGCGACAGCCCGAGAGTCGTGCGTACCTCGACCAACGCCGGAACCAACTGGTCAACAACGAGATACGTCTCGATCGGAACCGCCGGCATGGTGGCATCGATCACGGATGCCACGGCAACCCTCAACCTCGCGAACCTTCACGGGGACACCGTCGCGACCGTCGGCCTGGCAGAACCAGGCGTAAGTAGCTACGGCGAAACTGACGAGTTCGGCAATGCCGTGCCCAGCAGTTCAAACCCAGATTCGCGATACGGGTACCTCGGGGCCAGCCAACGCGCACCCACGAACCTCGGCGGCCTCACGCTCATGGGAGCTCGCCTCTACAATCCCATCTCCGGGTCGTTCCTCAGCGTCGATAAAGTGCTCGGAGGAAATGCAACCGCCTACACATACCCGGCTGATCCGGTCAACAGTTCCGACACGAGCGGTCTCTTCGCCGGGGTCGATGACGGCGTGGCTTTGCTCCTGGCGATCTTCACCGTCACTGCGGGCCTCATCATGCTGACCTGGTACCTGCTTCGCAATTGCACATTTGGGTGCAACGTAAAGGTACGAAGTTTCTCGATTCCGTTCCCGAACCCATTCGCTCGTTCTGCTTGGAAGTACCACGGGACGAGATATCTCGTTTATCGGATCTACAACGTCAGTTCGGGGCGCACCTACAAGTACGGAATCTCGCGCCAGGGTGGTAGTTCCCGGCCTGCGAGCCAGTTGCCCAAATGCGCAAGGTACTACGGCAGCAAGTGCGATTGGTCGGCGAAGTTCTACGTTCGTGGCTGGTACCATGCCCGCATGGCCGAGGCTGGTTTGATCTGGAAATATGCGATGAGGCATGGGCACTGCCCGCCCGGACAGTACTTTAGTTGTATCTGATGGGTGCCAAGCTCACTGGCTCACGAATCATGTGGGAACTCCTCTCGACAGGCGCCGAGGATTCGGACGACCTCGTCATGTTCCGCAATATGCTGCAGCTGTTGTCGAAGAGGCAGTTCAAGGGCTTTCGGGGTCACCTGGACAGGACGCTCAAGGCTGTGTCTGTGGTCGATATCGTCGATGGCGAGGGTTGTTCCTATGTCGGGGATGCGAAGTTGGCTGCGGCGGTGATGCTCGTGGCGAGCGGGCGTGACCGCACTGTAAAGGCGATTGCCGATGGTGTGGTGACCGTTCCTGAGCCTGTGGAGCGGGGGCTCGAGCTGATGGAGGTCTTGGAAGCGGAGACTGAAGAGCCTGAGCATGATTGGGCCGACGGGAAGGTGATTTTCTCGGTTCCGGGTAGCACTGAGGTCGCCGCCCGCGCGCCTAACATCGCGCGCGGGTTTGAACGTGCGGAGGGGATCGTCGAAAGCGACAAGGCGCTTCAGGCTGTCGTTGACAGCGGTGAGGTCAAGTCGGTCTATGTCGAGATTTTCGCGTGGCATATGGATGGCACCGTTGAGGCTCCGAAGTTTTCCCGTCGTAACGGGCGGTGCAAGGTGTCTGCGGTATTCGATCTCGATGTCCTCCCCGAGGACCGGTCAGATGTGGGGATTGAGCTCGTCGTAGATCTTGTTCGCCAAGCCGGTTTTCGGTTCAAGTTGCCGGTTGCCGAACTGGTCAGCAGCCTCGAGTTGGCTGCCAGTGCAGCGCGCAACCGGTAAGCAAGGCACACCCGAGCCTGGCCTTTGGTGCCTGGGAGTTCAGGGACGCGATGGCCCGGAACCCTCTAGTTTAAATAGCAAACAAACAGCCGCCATCAAGTAGGAAACTTACAGGGGCAAGCAGTCTCGCCGAGCTGCTTGCCCCTGTCCTCCTAGTGGCGTGAGCTTGAAGTTGTTGGATGGTTGGCCTTCTTGAGGAATCTGGTCGGCGGTCTTGGTCCATACGAAGGGGTGGGTGCGTTTGTTCCAGCCCTCGATGAAGCCGCGGAGTTTGGCGTTGAGGTCCTTGACGGACTTGAACACGCCGCGGCGGACGGCTTGGCGTTCGACGAGGCTGAACCAGCACTCGACCAGGTTCATCCAGGAGGCGTGGGTCGGGGTGAAGTGGACCTTGAACCGGGGGTGCGCGGCGAGCCAGTCCTTGACCTTGGCGTGCTTGTGAGCGGCGTATTGTCCATCACCAGGTGCAACTCGACCGGCTGGCCGTCCTGGTCGAGAGCCTCGGCGTAGGCGCGGTCGATCTGCCGCAGGAACGCGAGGAACTCCTGGTGACGGTGTTTCGGTTTCAACGCCGCGGTGACCATAGTTAGCCCGAATTCGCCGCGTCGGTGCTCAACGAAACTCCACACTTCAGGCTTGTGAAGGCGCTGGTAGAAGCCTCGAAGTTGTCCGAGAAGTCGGGTAGCCTGACCGGTGACGGAACCGGAGTGTCGGACGTTCCTGCTGGTCAGAGCCGGAGACGCTGCGAGCTGAGCCGAAGTTGGACGAGATCGGCCGAGATGTCGGTCTGCGCGATCTCGACCAGAAGGTAAGGGGTTCGATCGCCGCAGGCGCTTAGAACGCGAAGGCCTCTGAACAGGTCGCGCTCGGCCAGGCCTTCTTTCCTGTCCACGATGAGCTCCGAGTGAGAGAACCCCCGGTCCGTGACGACGTCAAAGCCCGGACCATTGCTCTCTCCGGGCAGACCTGTACGCCATGTCCACCGACTTGCGGGACGTCTTGACGCCGATATACCGAACTGCTCCGCGGAAACTCCGCACTTTGGGTCTCGAAGTGGGCCCAGCTGACGCGCTACAGTGCGAGATGAATCATCAACTGACGTTGGGCATCGGTGCAGGTCAAGGCGAGACTTCTCGAAGGAAGCCGAATGATCATGCGATGAGACCGAGAGATCTCGGAGGCATGAGAAGGCCAGGGGTTCGAATCCCCTCAGCTCCACCAGGTGAAACCCGGTCTCAGTAGGCAATTCGTTGCTGAACGGGCCGGGTTTCTGCTTTCCGCTCGCCTGTCTCTTCGTCTTGTGCCCCCCCCTCGTGTCCCTGCAGGGTCCTGAACGCCAGACCGGGGCCCTGCGCCGGGCGTAGCATGGGCTTGCGCCGTGGGCGTCAACCGGGGGCGGCGCAGTCGTCGAAGGCACCGGAGGGTCCTGTGAACAAGGCTTTGCTGAATTCCCTGACCGAGAAAGAAGCAGCTCTCGTCCGTGAGGCGGACCCTGCTGTCCTGCGCGAGCTCGACGAGGACCAGCTCCTCGAGCTTCATGAGCGGGTGAGACGCGAGCGCAGCAAGCACATGAAGGTCTACCGTCGCGGTGCCAGCGCCGCGGTGGAGAGCGTCGGCGGACGCGGTAAGGCCTACGACCAGAACCAGCGCGCTAGGGCCAAGGTGGAGGTCTTCGAGTCCGTGTTGGCGCAGGTCAGTCGACAGGTCAGCGCGGCGGCGAGGAAGGCCTCGCAGGAGCTGCGGGCCGAACGGATCGCCGCGGCGCGAGCCGCCACCAGCGCAGGGCCACCTCGTGAAACTGCCGTGAACGACGGGGGCACCCCTGTGCCCAGCGCGCGGCGGGACGCGACGCGGACGACCGGAGGCCTCAAGCGGGACGCGTCCTCGCGTGCACAGGGTGCTCGTCGCCAAGGTGCGCGCGACGCGCGCTGAGCACGTCCCTTGGTCCCGTCGCGGCGGTGAGCCGTCGAGACGGGGCGGACTCTAGGCTGTGGCCATGTCGGCACGTCAATGGATGCTCGGGCTGGAGCGAGCGTGGGATGCGGCGAGATTCCGTCGGGCAGGGTCGCGGGTTCCGGCGGACTTCCGGATCGAGTGCTACGGCGGGCACGGGAGTGCCGAGGGGGTCGTGGTACGCGGTCGGGTCGTCGACGATCCGCCGCCCTCCGAGGCCGTGGAGGGCGAGGGCGCGGGGGCCGCCGTACGCCGCATGATCCGCCACTTCGTGACCGACGAGCTGCCGGGTGTGCCGCTGTGGGTCACCGTGGGTGATGCCACGGTGGACGCGGTCACCGATGACGAGGGCTACTTCGTGGCACGGCTGCGGCCCGACCCGGAAACGCTGGAGGCTCCGTTGACGCGCGGCGCCGTCGAGCTGTCCGGCGAGTACCGCGGTCTGACCGACGACTACCGAGTCGCGGTGGAGGTACGCGTGCCTGTCGGTGAGGCGCAGTTCGGCGTGATCTCGGACATCGACGACACGATCCTCGAGACCGGGGTGCAGCGCGTCGGGCGGATGGTGCGTCAGACCCTCACCGGATCGGAGCTCACGCGTACGCCGTTCCCTGGCGCGCCCGAGCTCTACCGTGACCTTGCCGCCAGCGCGAACCCGGTGTTCTACATCTCCTCCAGCCCGTGGAACCTGCATGCGTTCCTGGACGCCTTCGTGCGCCACCGCGACTTCCCCCGAGGCCCGCTGCTGCTGCGCGATCTGCTCGGCAGCGCCGACGGCCGGGAGCCGAAGAGCGGGCGCATCGACGAGGTCCTCGCGCTCCACCCCAGCCTTCCGTTCGTCCTCTTGGGCGACTCCGGTGAGCACGATCCGGAGATCTACGCCGACGCCGTCCGCCGCCATCCTGGGCGGATCCTCGCGGTCTACATCCGCGAGGTGCGGCTCGATCCTCACGACGGCCGCGTCGAGCGCGTGTGGAGCTCCATGGGCGACGAGGTGCCGCTCGTGCTCGTCGCCGACAGCGAGGCGGTACGTCGCCACGCCACCGGTCTCGGCATCCTCTGAGAACGGCACGGCCTCGAGGGCTCGCGGCCCGTACCGCCTTCTAGCTGTTCGCGAAGTGGCGGGCGAGCTGCCGGTGCCGGTGGACGAAAAGGCGGCGGATCACTGGCTCCAGGGGACTGGCCAGCAGCGGGAGTCGCGGCTCGAAGCCGACGACGTCGGTCACCTCCGTGCGGTCGGCGTCGACGGCATGGAGCTCGCGACGGTGCATCCAGCGACGCATCGACGCCATGCTGGAGGCTTCCTGGAAGTGAGAGCCGGGCGCGAGCTCGGTGATCACCAGGTCGTCGTACTCGAGCGGCAGGAACCCGAGATAGAAGATCCAGGACCTGCCCAGGGGGACCCCGAGCGGCACGGTATCGATCGTCGCGTCGCGAAGGCCGGGCGGCACCCGCATGCGCATCACCGGCATGAGCTCATCGTTGATTCCCTCGAAGTCGGTCACCCGGCGCCACACCTCGTCGAGCGGGGCAGCGATCGTCGAGGTGTGCCGGAAAGTACGCACGCTCATGGCGTCAACTCAACACGACCTCCGCATCAAATCCATCCGACCAGGGTCGCATTCACCCGTCGCCCATATCGCGAACAGATCACAGCCGGCTTCCTCTAGGTCGTACGTCCTGGACCGCTAGCCCTGCGGCAAGCCGACGCTGTTCCTCTGGAAGTCGATCAGCCGTTCGTTCTCGTAGGTGATCCGGTGGGCAGTGCTCTCGAGCTCGCGAAACATCTCCTTGAGGGTGCGAATCCCATCGGACGACTGACGTGCGATGAGTCCTGCCAGCTCGAGAGCCACCGCCTCGGCCTCGCCGGCCGGGGCTGTGCGCAGGGCCAGGCCCATCGCGACAGCCTCATCCGCGCCGACGGGGCGCCCGGTGTAGATCAGCTCCTTGGCGCGTGAGAGACCGACGAGCTGGGTCAGCCGGGCCGGGCCGACCGGAACGCCCAGCCGAGCGCCCGCCCACGCGAGCTTCAGGTTGTCCCCGGCCACGCGCAGGTCGCAGCCGGCGATGATCTCGGCACCGGCGCCCACGCAGTTGCCGACGCAGACAGCGATCGTCGGCACGGGCACCTGCTCGACGAGCCGATAGAGCTCCGCGAACGCCTCCATCCGGGCGACTCCGCCCGCCGCGTCCAGGGGTTCGGTGACGTCCGCGCCCGCGCAGAAGGCGTCGGGAGATGTCGTCGAGAGCACCACCGCGCGAATCTCGCCGTCATCCGACAGCTCTCTCAACGCGTCGTTGAGCAGGCGGAGCGTCGGAGTGTCGAGGGCGTTTCGCTTCTCGGGACGGTTGAGCCGGAGGATCTCGACGTCTCCGCGCCGCTCCCGCACGAGGCTGGTCATGGCCGGTCCACGAAGATGTCGTACTCCAGTTCGCCGGTCCCGCCGTACTTCGAGAAGTCCGTGACTCCCGCATCCCGAAGCACGTCCACATCCAGGAACGAGTTGCCGGTGCACTCACGCGAGGGGCGTCCCAGGATCTCCACCGCGGCGTCGGCGACGATCTCGGGCGTACGCGACCTCTCCACCGCTGCGTCTCCGCCGAGGAGGTTCTGCACAGCGGCCGTGGCGATGAGGGTCTCCGGCCACAGGCAGTTGGCGGCGATGCCGTGCTCGGCGTACTCCGCCGCCCAGCTGAGCGTCAGCAGACTCATTCCGTACTTCGCCAGGGTGTACGCCGGGTGTGCGCCGAGCCACTGCGGCGACAGGTTGATCGGCGGCGACAGCGACAGGATGTGCGGGTTGGCCGATGCGCGCAGGTGGGGAAGCGACTTGCTCGTGAGCAGGTACGTCCCGCGCAGCTGGATCTGGGTCATCAGGTCGAAGCGCTTCATCGGCAGGTCTTCGGTGCCGTCGAGCGCGATCGCGGAGGCATTGTTGAGCACGATGTCGATGCCGCCGAACCGCTCGACGGTCTGTGCGACGGCGTTCTCCACCGATGCCTCGTCGCGGACATCGCCCACCACTGCCAGCGCCTGACCGCCCGCTTCCTCGATCTCCGCGGCGGCGGTGTGAACCGTGCCGGGGAGGCGTGGGTCGGGTTTGTCCGTCTTCGCCAGCAGCGTGACGTTGGCTCCCAGCTTGGCCGCGGCGATGCCCACGGCCAGGCCGATTCCGCGACTGCCGCCCGACATGATGATGGTGCGTCCAGTGAGGCTCATGCCTGGGGACGTTACAGATATCCTGCGACTGTGGCAATGATGTAAATAACACATCGCCTGCGGGTGCAGGGTTCATGTAACATCCCGAGGGATGCCACCGACCCATGCCGATGCGAGCGCCCTTCGTCCTGTGTCCGCCCGTTCTGCGCTCCTGGGTCTGCTCATGAGCGCCGAGGTGCCGACGTTGTCCGCCCGCGAGCTTGTCGCGGGTGGCCGTCTGGTCGGCTTCTCGGAGACGACGGTCCGGGTCGCGCTCTCCCGCATGGTCGCCGCCGACGACCTGGTCCGAACTGCGGACGGGAGATACCGGCTCTCCGAGAGGTTGAGCCACCGCCAGCGCCGTCAGGAGGCGGCGATCCACGTGCAGGCCGGCGCCTGGGACGGTGACTGGGACATGGTCGTGGTGACCGCTACCGGCCGCTCCGCCGCCGACCGGGCGAGCCTCCGGGCGACGCTCACGGAGCTCCGTCTGGCCGAGCTGCGTGAGGGCGTCTGGATACGCCCGGCGAACCTCGACCTCGAGTGGTCCGATGACCTCGCCGGTCTGGGCGAGCGGCTGACGATGCGGCCCACGACCGACCCCGCGGAACTTGCCGGCAGGCTGTGGGATCTGGCCGGCTGGGCTGACCGGGCGCGCGAGCTGCTGGCAGCCACCGAAACCGACGACCCCGTGCTGCGGTTCACCGCCTGCGCCACCTCCGTACGTCACCTGCTCGCGGATCCCGTCCTGCCCGACGAGCTGCTTCCCGCAGACTGGCCAGGTGCCGCGCTGCGGAAGGCGCACCTCGACTACAAGGACTGGCTGATCGAGACTCGCCAGGCGCTCACCGAGAGTCCTGGATCTCAGCCGCCCCGCCGGCCGTGAACCGGCTCAGCGGCCGAGCCAGCCGCCGTCGACGGTCAGGGTGGTGCCGGTGACGTACGCCGAGGCTCGTGAGGCGAGGAAGACGGCAGCTCCGGCGATGTCGGTGGGTTCGCCCCAGCGCTCGGCGGGGATGCGCGCGGACATGGTGGCGTACCGCTCGGGGTCGGCGCGGTGTGCCTGGGTGAACTGGGTCCGCATGTATCCGGGCGCGATGGCGTTGACCGTGATGCCGGTGGCTGTCCACTCGTTGGCCAGGGCCTTGGTGAGCCCGAGGAGGCCGTGCTTGGCCGCCGCGTAGCTGGCCACCTCGATCCCGCCCTGGAAGCTGTTGATGGAGCCCAGGTTGATCACATTGCCGGGGCGGTTCTCGGGCATCAGACGGCGGGCGAACGCTTGACTGAGCAGGAAAGGAACCGTCAGGTCCAGGTCGATCACCCGTCGCCAGTCGGATTCGCTGGTCTCGACCGCGGGCCCGCGGTCGACGATGCCGGCGTTGTTGACCAACACGGACAGATCGCCTTCGTCGCCCTCCGCCCAGGCGATGAGCTCTTCCGCCTGTGAGCTGGTCAGGGACACGAGGTCGACCTGGCGGTAGCGCAGCGTGGCACCGCGAGCCTCCAGCTCGGTTCGGAGGGCGCTCGCCTCGGGTGAGCTCTCGGGCAGGCGATCGAGCACGACGAGGTCGGCACCGGCCTCGGCGAGGGCGACGCTGATCGCCCTGCCGAGCCCCTGCGCGCCACCCGTCACCAGGGCGGACCTGCCGTCGAGCCGGAGCTGGTCCATCACGGACGGTGACGAGCTCATCAGGCGGCCTTGCGGTCCTGGTGGAGCGAGGAGCCCGAGGTCTCTCGGGCGAACCACGCACAGGTGAAGGTGAGGACCGCTGCAGCGATGACGTACGCACCGAGGGCGGTGGTGTTGCGCTCGTCGACGGTGCCGAGCAGGGCGACCGAGATGAGGGGCGCCATGCCGCCGGCGAAGACGGAGGCGATCTGGGAGGCCATGGAGACACCGCTGTAGCGGACCTCGGTGCTGAACAGCTCCGAGTAGAAGGCCGCCTGGGGTGCGTACATGAGCTGGGTGAACATCAGGCCGACGACGATGGCGAGGGTGATCACGACCTGGTTCTCCGTGTCCACCAGGGGGAAGAAGATCAGGCCGCCCCAGATCCCGGTGCCCGCGGCGCCGATCAGATAGAGCAGGCGTCGGCCGACCCGGTCCGAGAGCGCACCGATGAGCGGGGTCAGCAGGAACTGCACCGTCGAGCCGAGGAAGACCCCGGTCAGCGCCAGCGACCGCGGCGCGTCCAGGTAGTTGACCAGGTAGGTCAGGACGACGACCGAGAACACGTAGTAGCCGATGTTCTCCGCGAACCGCATGCCCATGGCGAGGAGCAGCTCCTTGGGGTGCTGCTTGATGACCTGCAGGGCAGGGATCCTGGGATGGTTCTGCTTGTCCTGCTGCAGCTCGGTGAAGACCGGCGACTCCGAGATGTTCAGCCGAACCCACAGGCCGATGAACACGAGCGCGGCGCTGAGGAGGAACGGGATGCGCCAGCCCCACTGGATGAACTGCTGGTCGTTGAGGACCACGGCCATGAGCCAGAGCACCGCCGCGGCGGTCAGATTGCCCAGCGGTACGCCCGCCTGCGGCCAGGACGCCCAGAAGCCTCGCCGTCGTGGATCGCTGTGCTCGGCGGCCATCAGCACCGCTCCGCCCCATTCACCGCCGACGGCGAACCCCTGCAGCAGCCTGCAGACGATCAGCAGGATGGGCGCGGCGATGCCGATGGTGGCGTAGCCGGGGATGAGTCCGATGGCGACGGTTGCCGCACCCATGAGGAGAAGGCTCGTCACGAGCATCTTCTTGCGCCCGATGCGATCCCCGAAGTGGCCGTAGACGAGTCCGCCCACGGGGCGAGCGACGAAGCCCACGGCGTACGTGCCGAAGGCGAGGAGTACGCCGGTGGCCGGGTCGTTCTCGGGGAAGAAGAGGGGCCCGAAGACGAGGGCGGCGGCAGATCCGTAGAGGAAGAAGTCGTACCACTCGACAGTGGTGCCGATCAGGCTCGCGAAGACAACGCGTCCGATCGATCGCTGCGCCGGAGGCTGGTGGCCTTGTTCCTCCCCGGGCGGGATGGCATGGGGGCGTGCGTCAGTCATGATGATGGCTTTCTGTCGTAGGTTCACGGGAGCAGGACGGCCTTGTTGACGTCGCCCTGGCTGATGCGTTCGAGCGCCGAGGTGGCCTCGGCCAGCGGAAAGACGCTGACGAACCGCGCCCACCGCTCGGGGTCGCATCCGATGTGGGCCGCCGCGGCTTCGTAGTCCTTGCGAGTTGCGCCGTAGCTGCCACGAACGCTCAGCTCCCTGCGGGTGATCAGGTTGATGTCGACGGTCGGGATCCGGGCGAACAGGGCCGGGACCACGATGGTTCCGCCCACCGCGGTGCGGCCCACCGCCGTGGCCAGCGCCGCGCCGGCCCCGGAGGCCTCGAGCCACAGCGGCGGGTCCACTGGCAGGTCCTCGCCCTCGCTGGTGCGAAGCCCCAGGCCGGCCGCGAGCTCGAGGCGTACGGCACGGTCCTGTGCTGTTCCGACCACCGTCACCTTGTGTCCCTGATCGTGGAGGAGGGTGGCGGCCATCAGCCCGATCGGGCCGGGTCCGGTCACCACGACCTCCATCGGGGTCGGCCCGGCCTGCGTGGTCAGGCGCGCCACGGCGTGGACGGCGATCGCCAGCGGCTCGGTGAGCGCCAGTGCCGTGGCCGGCAGTTGCGGGTCCACGGCGACCAGTCGATCCGCATCCACGGTGAAGGCCTCGGCGGCCGCACCGTCGAAGGAGAGACCGAGCACCGTACGTCGCGGGCAGATCTGGCGCTGACCGCCGCCGCAGACGCGGCAGGTGCCGCAGCCGTCGATGGAGATCGGCACCACTCGGCGGCCCCGCCAGGCGGGGTCGACATCGTCAGCGGTGTCCTCGACGATGCCGACCGCCTCGTGGCCAAGGGTCACCGGCGGGGCGACCCACTCGTAGCCAGGATCCTGGCGCCATGCGTGGACGTCGCTGCCACACAGCCCCACCGCTTCGGTTCGTACCAGCACCTGACCGGGGCCCGGGGAAGGTCGGCGTCTGCGGGTGACAGTGACGTCGAGCGAGGAGTGGCTGTGCTTGACGAGCGCGTGCATGGTCGGCCTTCCGGAGGTCAGCGAACGAGGGAATTGAGGTAGTCGAGCCCGATCCCGTTCGACTCGTAGTGCTGGCGCGCGTTCTCGAGCTTGGTGAAGACGTCCTCCACGCCGTTGGGGGTGCCGTCCTGGTCGACGTAGATGTAAGCGCCGGAGACGTGGAAGAGGGTGACCATCTCCTCGACGTCGTCCGGGACCTCGAGGGTGTGGATGTCGCCCGGAGGCTCGAAGCTGTAGCCGCCCTCCTCGGCCCACCAGTCGTGCTCGAGGTAGTGCCAGCGGCCCTTCAGGGTGAGGGCGTGAACCGGGCCGGCGTGGCGATGGCGCGACAGAATGCCGCTCTTGCGCACCCGCAGGATGTTGACGAAGTAGCCCTGGCTCACCGACAGCAGGAGCGGCCGGAAGGAGACGCTCTCCGACTGGGGCACCCAGAGGCGCTCGTCGCAGTCGAGGTTCAGCGCTCCCAGGAGCACCAGGTCGTCGGTCTTCCCGAACGGCTGCTCGCCCTGATAGGCCAGCGACTCGCTCGCGCCGGCGGCGGTTGCGGTGGTCATGTCCGTAGATCTCCTTGCAGTCGGTGTTCGCAGTGACGGTCATCACTCGGAAGTGACACCGGGAGTTTTGGCCCTGATCGCCGTCATTCCGGGCGATCAGCCGGAAAGTTCCCGGGGAGTGGTAACTTTCTGTCCGGATCGTGGGAAGGAAAAGGGATGCCCGAGGACCAGGTCGCCGTGCTGACCAAGGCAGGTCAGCTGCTCGAAGTGATGGCGTTCCGCGGAGCGCAGACGGTCGTCCAGCTCTCCGAGGCCACCGGTACGCCGCGCTCGACCATCTATCGGCTCCTGAGCACGCTCCGCGAGATGGGCTGGATCGAAGAGCCACAGAAGCGCGGTCACTACGCGCTCGGTCTCGGGTTGCTGCATCTCAGCCGTGCGGCCATGGACCAGGAGGTCAACCGGCGCATCGCGATGCCGGTCCTGCGTGCGCTGCGCGACGAGACGCAGATGACCGTCTACCTCAACGTCCTCCGTGGCCTTCGGTCTGTCTGCGTCGAACGGCTCGACGGTCGAACCCTCCAAGGACACGGCCTGCGCATCGGCGGATCTCTTCCGTTGCACGCCGGTGCCGGGCCGCGCGTTCTGCTCGCCTTCAGTGGGTCAGCGGTCTACGACCGCTGGCGGCAGGCTGTCCTCGATCGCGGGCAGGCGGTCGCGCTGACCACGAAGACCCCGACCACGGCCCGAGAGATCGACACGCTCGTCTCACGCATTCGATCCACCGGTGTGTCCATCAGCTCCGAGGACAACACCTACGGTGTGGCCGCCATCGGTGCGCCCGTATTCGCCGGCACCGACCGGTGCGTCGCGGCCGTGTCGATCAGCGGCACCCCCGCCCACTTCGTCGACGAGCAGCGACGATCAGAGCTCACCTCGGCGGTACGCAGGGCCGCCGCGAGGATCTCGGACCTGCACGCCCAGCCGCTCCCGGTGGAGTGAGTCGTCGTCAGCTCGACGGCCAGTGGGCGCTCGCGTGCGCGAGTGCGGGTTTCTCCAGGTCCGCGACCAGCTTCTCGAACAGCGCGACGGCGGCGGGGGCGCTCCAGTTCGGGGCGAGGACGTGGTGGGGCAGGCCCGGGTCGCGGAAGGGGAGCTTGCGCCATTGGCCGACGACGCCTAGATAGGTCGCGAAGGCGTCCTGGCCCGAGGGGGCGGTGTCCTCGAGCCGGGTGGCGAGAGCGCTGTGGGCGGCGATGAAGTCGCGGTAGCTCTGGTCGATCGCGTCGAGGTCCCAGCTGCTGTAGAGCAGCTCGGTGAGGTCCTGGGTGCCGTGATAGCCGCCGACGAAGATCGCGGCGTGGGACTCGAGCCCGAGCTCGGTCACCGCTCGCTCGGCGGCGTCTCGCATCCGTGCGGGCGCGATCCACAGTGCCGTGCCGACGTTGCCGAAGCCAAGGTGGGAGAGGTGGGCGCGCAGCTGGTGGCGCTTGGCGCGCATCGACTCGGGTACGCCGAAGTGCACGATGCACCAGCCGTCGGCCAGGTCCGCTGGTTTGCGCGCGTGCCAGATCACCTCGTCGCCGGCGGCGAGCGTGGAGCGGGCAACGGACGTGAGCCCGTATCCGCGGGTGCCGTCGCGAGTCTCCGAGTCGAGCCAGCCGTTCCGTTTGAGGCGGTGTACGGCGGTGCGTACGGATGGCGCGTCGAGCCCGACCTGGGCGAGCAGGTCGATCGCGCCGGCGATCGGCATCCAGTCGCCGAGCGGTCGCACGACGGCGCCGAGGAACGTCACCACGGTGGTGCGCGATTGTCGGTTGACCTGTGCTGCCGGTGCAGACCCCGCCTTCGTCACCCGCGGCATTCTGCCGGATCCTCCGTCGGCTTCCCGCGTACCCACCGCACGTGGACCTGGTCGGTCTCACCGGCCCTGAGCAGCTGCAGCCGGGGCGGGATCTTGTCGCTGCGCGACGTCGGTGGCTTGCGCCGCCCGGCCGCCCACTGGACCGGCCATCCGGCCGCGGCGCCGTCGTAGTCCTGCTCGACAGCGGCGTGCAGCGTCCAGTTCGGGTCGAACAGATGGGTGCGGCCGAGCGCACAGATGTCGGCGCGGCCGGCGAGCAGGATCGAGTTGACGTCGTCGTACGACGAGATGGCGCCCACGGCGATCACCTTCACCCCGGCCGGCTCGGCGACAAGGTGTCGGATCTTGTCGGCGAACGGGGTCTGGTACGAGCGCCCGAAGGCGGGCTTCTCCTCCTTGCTCACCTGGCCGGAGGAGACGTCGATCGCAGCCGCGCCGTGCTCGACGAACGCTCGGGCGATCTCGACGGCGTCGTCGTCGGTGTTGCCGTCGGGCATCCAGTCGGTGGCCGAGATCCGTACGGTCACCGGGATCGGGGCCGGCACCGTGGCGCGTACCGCGTCGAAGGCCTCCAGGGGGAAGCGGAGGCGGTTGGCCAGCGGTCCGCCGTACTCGTCGTCGCGATGGTTGGCGACGGGGGAGAGGAAGGAGCTGAGCAGGTAGCCGTGCGCGGCGTGGATCTCGACCAGGTCGAAGCCGGCGTCGACGGCGCGCCGAGCCGCGGAGACGAAGTCCGCGACCACCTTGTCCAGGTCGGCACGGCTCGCCTCCCGCGGGACGTGGCAACCCTCGCCGTAAGGGAGCGCGGAGGGGCCGATGACCTCCCAGTTGCCGTCATCGAGCGGATCGTCCATGCCGTCCCACATCAGCTTCGTCGAGCCCTTGCGGCCCGAATGGCCCAGCTGCATGCCGATCTTGGCGGTGGAGTGGTTGTGCACGAAGTCGGTCACTCGGCGCCAGTGGTCGCGCTGCTCGTCGGTCCAGATGCCCGGGCAGCCGAGCGTGATCCGGCCCTCGGGAGACACGCACGTCATCTCGGTCATCACCAGCCCCGCCCCGCCGAGCGCCTTGGAGCCGAGGTGGACCAGGTGGAACTCGTCGGGGACGCCGTCGGTCGCGGAGTACATGTCCATCGGGGAGAGCATGACCCGGTTCTTCACCTCCAGCTCGCCGATCCGGACGGGCTGGAACATCGCCGGCGCCACCTCCTGGCCGCCTTGGTGGCGAGCGAACTCCGCCTCCATCAGGCGCGCGAAGTCGGCGTCGCGTTCCTCGAGGTTCGCAGATGTGATCCGGCGCGAGCGGGTCAGCAGGTTGAAGACGAACTGCGCGGGGTCCTGGTCGGCGTACATCTCGATGTTCTCGAACCACTCCAGGGAGGCCTGGGCCGCGCGCTGGGTCGACTCCACCACCGGCTTCCGCTCGGTCTGGTACGCCTTGAGCGCCTCGTCGAGCGAGGCGTGCTCATGCAGGCAGGCCGCGAGGGCGAGGGCGTCCTCCATCGCCAGCTTGGTGCCCGAGCCGATCGAGAAGTGAGCGGTGTGGGCGGCATCGCCGAGGAGCACGACGTTGCCGTCGTACCAGCGTTCGTTGCGGACGGTCTGGAAGCTGATCCACCTGGAGTTGTTGGTCAGGATCGTGTGCCCGTGGAGCTCGTCGGCGAAGATCTCGGCAACCCGGCCGACGGCGTGCTCGTCGGAGGCGCCGGGGGCGAGGACCTGGTGCTCGGTGCTGTCCAGGCCGGCGCGGCGCCACACGTCTTCGTGCATCTCCACGATGAACGTGGAGCCGCGGTCGGAGAAGGGATAGCCGTGGATCTGCATCGTGCCCCACTCCGTCTGCTTGACGAAGAACTGGAACGCCTCGAAGACCAGGTCGGTGCCGAACCAGATGTACTTGTTCCGACGGCGGTCGAGGCTGGGCCCGAACCGGTCGGCGTACTTGGTCCGGACGGCCGAGTTGACGCCGTCCGCGGCCAGCACCAGGTCGTACGAAGCGCGCAGCTCGTCGGGGTCGGGAGCCGCGGTCCGGAAGTGGACGGCCACCCCCAGCTCGGCGACGCGTTCCTGCAGGATCTGCAGCAGGTCCTTGCGTGACATCGCGGCGAACCCCTGCCCGCCGACGGTGAAGGCGTGGCTCCGACCCTGCCGGTCGGTCATCGCGACATCGATGTCGGTCCAGCGCGCGAACAGCTCCTCCATCCGGTCGTGCACGACCTGGTCGGCGCCCTCGATGCTGCCGAGAGTCTCGTCGGAGAAGACGACGCCGAAGCCGAACGTGTCGTCGGGGGCGTTGCGCTCCCAGACGGTGATCTCGTGGCTCGGGTCGAGGCTCTTCATCAGCGTGGCGAAGTAGAGCCCGCCGGGACCACCTCCGACGATCGCGATCCTCATGTCCCGCTCTCCGAGGCGATCAGCTGCCGCAGCTTGAAGTGCTGCAGCTTGCCGCTGGTGTTGCGCGGCAGGGACGAGACGAAACGCACGTCGCGCGGGTACTTGTAGGGAGCCAGCCGGCCCTTGACGTACTGCTGGATCTCCTCGGCCTTCGCGGGGTCGCCGTCCACGCCCTCACGGAGCACGACGAAGGCGCAGACGACGGCACCGCGGTCAGGATCGGGTCCGCCGACCACGCCCGCCTCGACGACATCCGGGTGGGTGCCGAGCGCCTCCTCGACCTCGGGCCCGGCGATGTTGTAGCCCGAGGACACGATCATGTTGTCGGTGCGTGAGCGGTACCAGTAGTAACCGTCCTCGTCGCGGACGAAGGTGTCACCGGTGACGTTCCAGCCGTTCACGATGTAGCCGCGCTGGCGCGCGTCGTCCAGGTAGCGGCAGCCGACCGGGCCGATCACCGCGAGCCGCCCCTCGACGCCCGGTCCGACCTCGTTGCCCTCGGTGTCCAGGATGGTGGCGCGGTAGCCGGGCACCGGCTTGCCGGTCGCCCCGGGGCGGATCTCGTGGCCGGCCGCGGAGATGAAGATGTGCAGCATCTCGGTCGCGCCGATGCCGTCGATGACCCGCAGCTCCAGCTCCCGCTCGAGCTCCTCCCAGGTCGCCTGGGGCATGTGCTCGCCCGCGGTGACGGCGACCCGCAGCCCCTTGAGCTGCTCGATCGCGCCGGACTTGAGGATCTGCTTGTACGCCGTCGGCGCGGTCGCGAGCGCGGTGACGCCGTGGGTCGCGATCAGGTCTGCGAGCTGGACCGGCGAGGCGGCCTCGGTGAGCAGGGCACAGGCCCCGGCCCGCAGCGTGAAGACGACCAGCATGCCGAGTCCGAAGGTGAACGCGAACGGCGCCGTGCACGCGACGACGTCGCTGGGCTCCAGCCGCAGGGTCGCTCGGCCGAAGGTGTTGTCGATCGAGAGGATGTCGCGGTGGAAGTGGGTGGTGATCTTCGGGATGCCGGTCGTCCCCGAGGTCGGCCCGAACAGCGCGACGTCGTCGGCCGCGGTGTCGACCGCGGTGAAGTCGCCGGGCTTGGCCAGGATCCGGCGGGTCAGGTCGTCCTCGGCGTCCCCGCCGTAGGCGACCACGGTCAGGTCGGGTGCGACGGTGTCCCGGACCGCGTGGACGTCCTCGACGAACCGATGGTCGACGAGCGCGACCGCGGGCCGGGTCTTCGCGACGATCGGCCCGAGCTCGGTCGCCCGGAGCGCAGCCATGGTTGTCACGACGATGCCCCCGGCCTTGAGTACGCCGAGCCAGGCCGCGACCGTCCACGGGTTGTTCGGGGAGCGCAGCAGCACCCGGTTGCCGCTGACGAGACCGAGGTCGTCGACCAGCACGTGAGCGATCTGGTTCGCGCGGGTGAGCAGCTCGCCGTAGGTCCACACCGTGCCGTCGGGGGTGCGGAGGGCAGGACGGTCCGGGCCATGTTCCGCGACGGGCGCGTCGATCAACTCGGTCGCGGCGTTGAGGCGCTCGGGGTAGTCCAGGAGCGGCGTGGTGAACTCCAGCCTCGGCCACAGATCCGCCAGCGGCAGGTGGTCGCGGGCGAACGTGTCCTGGTAGCCGGTCGGGCTGAGCGCGGTCATGACGCCGCTCCTGCGGCTCGGATCATGCCTTCCTGGACGACGGTCGCGACCAGCACGCCGTCGGTGGTGAAGAAGCGGCCCAGGCCGGTGCCGCGGCCGTCCTCGACGGAGACGGCCTCCTGCGCGTAGAGCAGCCAGTCGTCCATCGCGACCGGGCGGTGGAACCACATCGCGTGGTCGAGGCTGGCGGTCACCAGACCCTCGTCGGCCCAGGCCAGGCCGAGCACCCGCAGAGCGGGCTCCAGGATCGTGTAGTCGCAGACGTAGGCGAGGGCCGCGGCGTCGCGCTGCTGGTCGGTCAGCCCCTCGACCGGGCGCAGGGTGTCGTACGGCTTGACCCAGATGGCCTGGTGCGGCGACCGCTCGCCCTCGACCGTCAGATAGACCGGACCCGGCACGTGTCGCATGTCGAAGCTGCGTCCGCTGGACCAGTACGCCTTGGAGGTCTCTGTCATGGTGCCGCCAGCGCGCTCGGCGAGGTAGGCCGCGGAGGTCGGCAACGTCTCGGGACCGGGGATGTCGGCCGGCCTCGTGGCTTGGAAGCTGCCGCTCGGCTCCCCGACGGCGAAGCTCGCCATGCACACGTAGACGGGCTTGCCGTTCTGGAAGCCGCGCACCTGGCGGGTGCTGTAGCCGCGGCCGTCGCGCAGCACCTCGACCTCGTAGCGCACCTCGGCGCCGATGTCGACGGGCCGCATGAAGTAGGAGTGCATCGAGTGCATCGTCTTGCCGTCGGTCACGCTTCGGGACGCGGCGACGAGCGCCTGGGCCACCATGTCGCCGCCGTACGCCTTCGGCCACGGGCACGGCTGGGTGGTCGCGGTGAAGGCGAGGTCGAAGATCTCCGGCTCGCACTCCTTGAGGGTGACGGCGTCCGTGAACGTCTGGGAGCCGGCGGTCATGGCCGGTCAGCCCAGTCGCGGAGGTCGGCGTCGTCGACCTGGGGGAGGTTGACCACGATGTTGTCCGGGGTGCGGGTGGTCATCCAGGTCAGCGGGTGGTTGCGGTCGAGGTTGCACTCGACGTGCGGCAGGAACGGGGGTACGAACACCCAGTCGCCCTCGGACATGTCGAGGTAGTCCTCGAACTTCTCGCCGAAGTAGATCCGGGCCCGCCCCGACAGCACGTAGCCGCCGGTCTCGGCCTCGCCGTGGTGATGGGGGACGGAGCGATAGCCGGCGAGGTTGTGCACCTTGCCGAACCAGAGCTTGGTCGCGGGCGTGTGCTGGATGCTGACGCCGCTGATCCGGGTCGCGCCCTCGCTCTGCCCGGTCAGGTCGGGCTCGAAGCCGGCGCGGGTTACGACCGGGACGACGAGACCAGAGGTGTCGGAGGTGGGGTCCATGTGAGGTCCTGTCCGTTCGATTCAGGAGGTGTTTCATTTTCTGCACGAACGTTGTAGGCATGTCAATAGATGCCCTACGGTCGAATCATGAACACGGACCTCACGCCCGTACCGGTGAACCCCGCGGCTCTGCCCGCGCCGCGCGGCTACTCGCACGGCACGCTCAGCGGCAACACCCTCCATCTCGGCGGCCAGACGGCGCTGGACGAGAACATGCGGATCGTCCCCGGAGGCATCGTCGAGCAGTTCCGGCAGGCGTTCGGCAACGTACTGTCCACGCTGCGGGAGGTGGGCGGTATCGCCGAGGATCTGGTGTCCATCACGATCTACCTGACCGACATCCCCGACTACCAGGCACACGGCAAGGAGATCGGCGCGGTCTGGCGTGAGCTGGCCGGCCCGGTCTACCCGGCGATGGCCGGGATCGGGACCACCGAGCTGTGGCAGCCGGAGGCGATGGTCGAGATCCTCGGCGTCGCCGTCATCCCCGACGATCGGCTGGTACGCCCCGCCGGCTGAGCGAGCGGCGTGGTGTGAGGTTGTGAGACCTAGGAGCGCCGCATGTTTACGCCGCCGTGGTTGTAGGAGCGATCCGGCTCGCGAGCATTGACGGTCAAGAGGTCCGGCGCCTCCCGTTGCCCCGCTCGAGTCAGAGCCACCGACGGATGTGGCCCCTTCGTAGGACCCACCCCTCTTCGGTCGCAACGGCGCGATCCTGCTCTGGCAGATCGTGCGTCGGTGGACTGATTCTGGGCGACGGACTACTGAGCGGACGGATGGACCTCGATTCAACATCGACCGTAGACCCCACGGAGGTGCCATGTTTGCCACGGATAGTGCCGAGACGCCGACGTCGAGCACGAAGCGGCGCGTTGTCGCACACATCGATTTGGTCGTCCTGTCGTTCGTATGGACCGCGCACCTGATGAGTCCATACGCGCTCGCTAGCGCAAACGGGCAGGGCGCCACGCCTTCCAGTCGTATCTCGGTGCCGGCGGCGGCGCCGCAGGCACCAGCGAGCTACTCCCTACCCGCGGTCGTCGGGGCTGGCGTGCCGCAGAGGCGTGTTGTGCAGGTTGCGTCGGCCGCTTCGGCAAGTGGAATCCCGAGCGCTGCGCTTGCCGCGTACCAGCGCGCTGAGACCGTCATCAACGCTGCCGACGAGACGTGCAACATCGACTGGCAGCTGCTTGGGGCCGTGGGCTACGTGGAGTCGGACCACGGCCGCTTCGGCGGCAGCACCCTGGGCGCCGACGGCGTCTCCCGTCCAGGCATCTATGGCATCCCTCTTGACGGTACGAATGACACCCAGGCGATCGAAGACACCGACGGCGGGCAGTACGACCGAGACAAGATCTGGGATCGTGCTGTCGGTCCGATGCAGTTCATCCCCACCACATGGTCGGCCGTCGGCGTGGACGCCGACAGCGACGGGCAGAGGAACCCGCAGAACATCAATGACGCTGTGCTGGCGGCAGCGGTGTACCTGTGCTCAGGGCCCGATGATCTTGGTAGCGAGGCTGGCCGCCACGAAGCGGTCCTCCGCTACAACCGGTCGCGGTCCTACGCCGACCAGGTGCTGCGGACTCGGGTGGCGTACCTGAAGGGTGACTACGCCGCCGTTCCCGACCAAACCGTGCCGGCGACCTCCATGTCCGGCTCCTATCGGCGGGCTGACGCTGCTGCCATCGGCGAGAATGGGGCGCCGAAAGCAGGGCGGTTCCCGCGGGGTGACGACGGCGCCACGGTTCGCCCGACCTCCGCTCCGGACCCGGATCGTGGTGGTCAGGCAGGCACGGAAGACGAGCCTGAGGCCAAGCCCGAGTCACCTGCTTCGGAGGCTCCGTCTTCGCCGCCGAAGCCGGGACAGGACGAGGCCGAGGGGACTCTCGAGAAGGTCATCGAGCCACTTCCAGCCCCTGTCAGCGAACCTGTCGATCAAGTCTTGACGCTGACCCAGGCGATCACGCGATGCACGGCGAACGGCGTGAACCGGCTCGACCTGGTGGCCTGGAACCGCTGCGTCAACGACCTGGTCCGCTGAGCCCACCTCTGGTTGCGACGTACGCAACCACCCCGCCAGCGTGGGGAGCCGTCGGCTGACCGTGTCAGGCTCCGAACAGCAGGTAGAGGCCCATGTAGGTGTAGAGCACCATCGCGATGAGTAGCGGCAGCTGACCGGCGACCTGGTGACGCCGTGGGAGGATCTCCAGGGCACGGTCGTGAGCTGCGATGACGCCCAAGACGTGCCCGGTCACGATGGCGACCACCTTGGTTGTGGCCAGGAAGGTCGCATGCTCGGAGAACCAGTAGTTGACCTCCCATTCCCCGGTCCCGAACAGATTCGCCCCGGTTCCGATGGGGTCGCTGATCTGGATCAGAGTCTGTGAGCCGACCTGTACGAAGAAGCTCAGGTAGTGCGCCACCATGTAGCCGACGACGATCGGGACGATGGAGTGAGCGAGCTGACGCGGGATCTGCCAGCGATCGACGCTCTCATCGACCCCTGTTGCCATCGACGCCGCCATGAAGACGACTCCGACGACGGTGACCGCCGTCAGGAGCCCGGCCGTTCCCAACACGGCCGGATCGATGCCGCTGGACTGGACGAACCGGATCCAGGTCACGCTCTCGCGCCAGCTGTCGTATGCGGTGCTTGCGAGGAGGACGGCGACCGTGGCCACCAGTCCAGCTTCGCCCGGCACCCGGGCAAGGTGGCGTAGCGGACTGATCCAGACGAGGTCGCCTTCGTCGTTGCGTCCCCAGGGTGAGAGGTGGGCCAGCAGGGTGGAGTAGACCTCGAAAGGGTCGGCCCGTTCGAGCCATCGTTCGCCGAAGATCGCGCCGCCGAGCAACATCGCTGCCAGGTAGCACGCGAACCACGCGCGGACCGAGCCCAGGTAGGTCGCTTGGGGTGAGACGAGCTCGAGCCAGACGAAGGCGAACAGACCGATCGCTGCGGGCCAGTACCCCAGGTGGGCCGGATATCGGCGTACGCCTTCGCCAGGTGGTCGCCCCGCGACCTTCGCGAGGATCAAGTGGAGGGTGCGGGCCGGGCTGACGGCACGGTAGAAGCGGCCGAACAGCAGCGAAGCCGGGACGATGCCGACCCAGAGCCAGACATAGACCACGCCAAAGGTGGGGTTGTTCAGCAGGTCCGGCCCGAACAGCGCGGGCCAGAGCATGAAACAGAAGAACGCCATCCCGAGTGTGCGGATGCTCATGGTCCAGCCGCGACTGTCCAGGAACGCGGCGAGCTCGGCTGGGACGGTTCGCTCGCCGCCGGCGGTCGAGAACCGCGGCGTACGCCAGGCCAGGAGCAGCACGACGAAGGACAGCGCGAGTGCGGCGGTGCCGCCCGCGATCGCGTAGGAGGCGGGGATGGGCAGGTCGGCGCCCCCGCCCAAGCCATGCATGGGCAGGATCAGGGGAAACAAAGTCAGTGCACCTCGATGAGGGCGACGACGGCGCTCGTGTCGTGGTCCTCGACCTCGACGGTGCCAGGAGTGTTCACGACGATCTCGCTGTCCGTGGTCCCCTCGGCGAACGGGACGAACTGTTCAGGGGCAGAGTGGATGTGTAGTTCGCCGGCCCGATCGGAGTCGATCTCCACGAGGAGCTTCTCTCCGGTGCCGAGATGGATCTCCTCCGCATTGGGTGACACTTCCTCTCCGTCGATGGTGATCGTGAGCAGCGGACCGAGATCGGTTGACTCGGAGCTGGGGCTGACCGGAGCTGCCGGCGATGAGGCAGCCGAGGGGGTCACGGAGGACGTCGCGTCGGTCGGCTCGGCCGGTGGGGCGGTGTTCTCGGCGCTTCCGCACGCGGCGGGCGCGAGGACGAGTGTGAACGTCGCAGCGATGGTGATGCTGAATCGCCCGAGAGGGTGGCGGTGGTGCATAGACATGGGTATCTCTCGTGTGAGTCGCGGGTTTAACCGGGGAGGCCCGAACCGGGTAGCGCTGCGAGCGCCACGACGGTGGCCGAGGCTGACACCGCGGCTACCTTCTGCAGCCGCCGGCGACCGGGCTTGTCGCGCCGGCCGTCGCTCTCGTCGGGCTTGGATCTGCGGCGCCGCTCCCGGTACAGGAGTGCCACCCCCGTGCCGAAGGTCACCACCGCCAGCGCGCCGTACGTTGCCAGCTGCCAGCCGTCGGTCGTGGTCGCCGCGAGCAGCAGCACCGCACCGGCCACCGGCATGATCCGGGCAAGTAGCCGCTTGGCGGGCGCCGCCGGTCCACCGGCTCGACGCAGGACCGTCCACTGCATCACCGCGGCACCGACGCCGACCGCAGCCGCGAGTAGAAGCGCGGTGTCCGCGGCCACTGTGAGCGGCGCCGGTCCCGCCGGTGCGTGCGGGCGGGCGAAGACCCAGGTGGCCGCCAACGCCGAGGCGGCACCGAGCACCGTCGCCGCGGCCGTCCCGCGCTCGACCGAGGTCCGGGCGGGGGCGCTCCGCAGGAGCTGCAAGAAGCCGAGCGTGAGCGGCAGCAGGATGAGCAGCCTGGCCATGAGCGCCGCCCCGATGTCTGACTTGACCGTCCCGGCGAGGAGCGCCGGGTCGAACGCGTCACCGAGCGAGGTCCGGGCGGCGTAACCGCCGAACGAGAGCAATGACACGAGCGTCGCCAGCACCATGGTCGCCCACGTGTACCGGAGCAGACGGCGCGATCCCCGGCGGCGGGCGCCCTCAGGCCAGACGACCCCGAGCACGAACACGGTCCCGACACCGAGCACCAGGGCGGCTGTCGCAAGGATTCCTGCCACCGTGTACACCGTGACGACCACCGGGTCGCGGTCGACGACGAGCCCGGGGACCGCGGTGAGCCTCGCCGCGGAGAACACCGAGAAGGACGAAGACCCGACCATCGGTTCGAGGGTGCTGGACGGCACCGACCAGACGACCGAGTAGATCCCCTCGTAGCGGGTCTTCGGCATCGGCACGGCAATCGTGTCGTCGGCCCCCGGAGGGTTGTACGGCCGGGTCGACACGATGCGCTCGCCTGCGGGATCGGTCATCTGGACCGTCGCGAGCTCCGCGGGGACAGGCCGGTCGAAGGTGATCCGGACCTCGTCGGGGGACTTGACCGTCTCGCCGTCCGTCGGGCTCAACGAGACCAGCACCGGGTCACCGGATGGCGACGGCAGCACCGTGAGCAACACTCCCCAGCAGACTGCAACCAACACAATCAGCCCTATCACGCGCCGACGGAGCCCGGGGCGGGGTGGGATCTTGACAGCCTGTGGGCGAATCTCCTGCGCCGTCATCGGCCAGCCTCCTGCATGATTGGGAACTCTTGGGGAAATGTCGGGCCCCGGCGACACCCGACTTGACTTCGTCGGGATGCCGGGGCCCGGCGGAGACGGTCCGGGGCTGGGCTGCGCTGCACAGCCCCGGACCGTCGGTGGTGTCAGATGGTGATCAGCAGGCCGACTCGTCGATCGGGTTGATCTGCTCGCAGGTCAGGCCCTTTCGCCAGGCCTCCGGGATCTCCTGCGACCAGCCGTTGTAGACCAGCGGGAGGGCCAGGACGCCCTGTCCACCCACACCTGGGTGAGCGACGAGCTCGTCGTCCATCTTGGTGTCCGACGTCGGCCCCAGCGTCAGCTGGCCGGCGACGGCGGCATCGGAGATGTCGCCATCGTTGTTCGGGTCGACGTCGATGACCTGCATGGCGTTGGAGAACTTGTTGGAGACGTAGGCGTAGTAGCCGCCACCCTCCTTGGCGCCGAAGTTGGCGCCGTGGCAACCGGCGTTGCACGGCAGATCCTTGATCAACTTGTGTGTCTTCGGGTCGATCACGTTGACCGTCTGGGACAGGGTGTTCACCGCCAGCAGCGCCTTACCGTCCGGGCTCACCGGGAGCTGGATGGTCAGACCGCCCCACGGCTTGCCCTTCTCAGGACCGGTCTTTGCGTCGTAGTTCTGCCACAGGTCGATCGTGGAGTTCTTGGCCACACCGCCGTCGGGGGTCGCACACGCGTCCTCCTTCAGCGACACGCACGACACGCTCATGCCCAGGAAGTTGGACAGGTACGCCTTCTTCGAGTCCGGCGTCATCGACGTGGCGATCGGGAACGCCCCGACGGGCTCGTGCCTGACGGTCCCCGAGTCCATGTCGGCGATGACGGCCTCCTCGGTCATCGTGTTCGGCGCGACGACCGTCTTGCCGTCATGGCTGGTCCAGTGCGCGTGCGGGTGCGGAGTCATGCCGCTGTCCGGGTCGGCGTGGATGCGCTTGACGATCTTCGTGGCGCCGGGTGACGCCTCGACGATGTCCGTCCCGGCGTTGATGCCGATCGTGAGGTTGTCGTTGCCCGGACGGGTCATCACGTGCGCCGGGTTGGGCCCGACCTCGAGGCTCCGCACGAACTTGCCGGTCTCCCGATCGAACACGTCGGTCTCGTTGTCGAACCACTCGTTCCCGTACACGTACTTGTAGTTCTTGTCCGACCACATGTTGTGGACGTTGTTCATGTTGATCTCGGGGGCTGCGATCTTCCGATCGATCGTCCAGTCCTCGGCGTTGATCTTCGTGATGGAGCCGTGCTTCTCCTTACCTGCGAAGTCCTCCATCTGAGTGGCCATCCAGACCTCACCCACACCAGGGGTGGTCGGCTTCTTCAACGCCGGCAGCTTCCTCGGGTACTCGAACTTCTGGTCGAAGTACGCGTCCAGGTTCGGGATCAGCACCGGCTTGCCGTCTGCGTCGTACTGCAGGATCGGGGCGGGCGGCTGGACCGGGTTCCAGGACACCTCCTTCGTGCTGCTGAACTGCTGCCAGTTGTTCGGGTTGGTGATGGTGAAGAAGGCGTTCACCAGCCGCTGGATGATGTCGGCGTTCGACGGAACGGGCTCGGGCTTGCCGTTGACCACCAGCTTCTCGCCGAAGTCGAGACCCAACGTGAGCGGGTCGTCGACCACGACGGCGCCGAGCATGTAGGGCGCGACCGAGTCGGTGAATGCATACAGCCCCGGCTCGGTGAGCTGGATCGTCTTCTCGCCGAAGAAGGCGCCTTTGGAATCCATGTACGGGAATCCGTCCGCCCCCTCCGGGCCGATCAGCCCGATCGGGTTGCGGATTCCCTGGGACTTGGCCGGGTCCACGTTGAACTTGACGGTGACCGGAGGCCCCTCGACCGCGAACTCCTGGAGGGAGTCCAGGACACCCGCCAGGTCCACGCCGACCGGCAGTGAGGTCAGGTCGATCGGCTCGTCCGCCGGCATGTCGGCGACCGTCGCCTCGAGCTGGCCGATCAGATCCTCGGCCTCGGCGGCCTTGGAAGCTGCCTCCGGCGAGGACTTCGCGATGCCCTGCACGGTGGCCAGGGTCGTGTCGAGGGCCAGCGGGTCGGTCGGGGCACCCGACCCGCCGGCGGTGCCGAGCCCGCCGAGGAGGTTCTCCACCAACGACGCGTCAGTCGGCAGCACCGGGCCACCGATAGAGGGCAGTCCGCCAGCAGGTACGCCGACCCGGGGGAGCACGCCGACCGCAAGGGACTTGCTGCCGAAGAGGTTCAGACCGGAGTCGAACCATCCTCCGTTCTCGTCGGTCAGGTCGAAGGTGATGGGGAGCGGGCCCACCCCAACCGGCTGCTGGCCTGCCGCCGGCATCGTGGTGAGACCCGCCGCTGTGATCGCCGAGGCCGCCACCACGGCCACTGCGCCGAGCCGTCGCCGTCGCTTCCTGGGCCCCAAGAAGCCTTGGGGAGCTGATTCAGACATAAGAATGCCTCTCCGTTTCGCGCATTGATTTCGAGCTCCAAGGGACAAGTTTGGGGATTCCGAGGAGTGCAATCCACTTAATCCCGCGCTCATTAAGGGCCCAGAACCCTGGCTGAAATCTAATCGTTAATGGGACCTCACAACCTCACGAGGGAATTAGAAACGGGCGGCTTTTTTCTCGATAATACCCCGGGTGGTTTCGCCTCGATAATACCCCCGGGTGCTTATTCGAGACCTCTAATGCGCGCCTGGAAACAGCCACCGAAAAGGCAAAATTGGGCACTGGCGGGCTCTTTTACTGTCGCGTTACGTGGCAGCGACGAATCAGACATACCTGGTCGGCCTACTGGCTATCGGGGCCCAAATGGCGTTTCTGGGAAGCCCTGAAACATCCAAAACAAACCTCTGAAACATCCAAAACCAATTGGGTATAACGAGGGAAAAGTAAAGAAGGAGGGGCCATGCCCAGTCTTACCTACGTCGTACCGATGGAGTTGGCATGACCACGATCCCCACCGAACCCTCACAGCCCCGGGCTGGTGTCGGCACGCCCGATCGAAAGCGTTCCAGTGCCCTGCTGTGGTTGCTCGCCCGACGCGTGCACTTCGTGGCGGGCCTTCTGGTCGCGCCGTTCCTCGCGGTGTTGGCGTTGACCGGCCTGGCCTATGCCTTCACTCCCCAGATCAACGATGTGCTGTACGGCGACAAGCTGTACGTGGAGGCGCAGACAGGAAGCCCGCGACCGCTGTCGGAGCAGGTCGAGGCCGCCCTCGCCGTCCATCCGGACGCACACGTCACCACGGTCATTCCGGCGGAGGAGCCCGACCGGACCGCCCAGGTCGTGCTCGCGGGCATCGAAGGCCTGAAACAGACAGGGAGCCACTTCTCCTCGGAGTCGCTGACCGTGTACGTCGATCCGTACACCGGTGGCGTCAACGGTGAACTGGTCACCGTGGACAACCGGCCACCCGCGCAGGTGTGGCTGCGCGAGTTGCACGGCAACCTGCACCTGGGCGACCTCGGTCGGCTCTATTCCGAGTTCGTTGCCAGCTGGCTGCCCTTCATCGTGCTCGGTGGCCTGGTGCTGTGGCTCAGCAAGCGCGCCCGTGGCCGATCCCTGCGGGCCGTGCTGGTTCCGTCCTTCACCGCGAAGGGACGTGCACGCAATCGGTCCTGGCACGGGGTCATGGGCCTCTGGCTGGCGGTCGGGCTGCTCGGCATCAGCATCACCGGCCTGACCTGGTCGAACTATGCCGGTGGCCGCGTCGACGCGGCGATCACCGCCCTGAACGGCAAGACCCCTCTGCTTTCCGCGCCGGAGGTGACGGCCGTGGACAGTGTTGAGCCGATCAGTTTCGACCGTGCTGTCGAGGTGGCCAGGTCGGAAGGCCTGCAGGGTGAACTCACCCTCGTCCCGCCGCACGCCGCCGGAGGGCCTTTCACCGTTGCGGAGTCGTCCGACGGGCTGCCGATCCGCAAGACCTCCGTCGTCATCGATCCCTACACCGAGCAGGTCACTGCCCGCCAGGATTGGGAGGACTACCCCCTGATGGCCAAGCTCACCAGCGTCGGTGTCGATGCCCACAGCGGCACCCTGTTCGGTCTGGCCAACCAGCTCGCGCTGGCCCTGCTGGCCTTGGGATCGCTCGCGCTCCTGGGCCTGGGGTATCGGATGTGGTGGCAGCGCCGGCCCACCCGGTCCGGGCGTTCCTCCCCGGCACCGGTGTGGCGCAACCTGCCGGTGCCGATGCTGGTCGTGGTGCTTCTCGTGGCGGGTGCCCTGGGCTGGGCGATGCCGGTCTTCGGCGTCACCCTCGTCGCATTCGTCCTCATCGACGGCACCGTGAATTCACTGCGGCGGCGCCGTGCCCGCGTGAGCGCTGCCTGAGGCCCATGGGCAGCAGAGGCGCCGCCGAAGGCCGTCAAGGCCTCGGCGGCGCGTCACCCTGCGCTTGGCAAGAGGTCGTCACATATCAGAGGGGACGCCCGAGCGCCGTGGCCAGCGAGACCGCGACCGCCATCACGGCGAGCTCGAGCCCGGCCCACACGATGAGTGGCGTGGGCTGCTGGCGCGCCACGCGGTCGACCACGGAAGTACGGATGTACGCCCCCGAGCAGCCGAGCAGGACCATGCAGGCGAGCTTGCCCATCACCAGCCAGCCGGCACCGGTCTGTGTCAACGCGTCGAATGCCTCTCCGAGTGACGGCGTCACGTCGCCGGTCAGCCGGGGCGCGGCCAACAACAGGCCGCTGACCGCCACCAGCGCGAAACTCGCCTCGGCGACCCGCGAGAACCGGGGAAGAACGACGGCCAGCGCCTGCCGGTCGGCGCTGATGATCAGAGCGGTGATTGCCAGTCCGCCCACCCAGAGTGACGCTCCGGTCACGTGGAGGGCGCTGGCCGTCATCAGCAGCAACGGCGGCTCAGCCTGCGAAGCGTGCCCGCTCATCGACACGGCCACCAGGCCCGACAGTGCGATCAGCAAGCCCACGTCCGGTGGCAGCGACGGCCGCCGCAAGCGGGCAGCCGAATAGGCGGTCAACGCTCCCGCCGACCCGGCGCTGATCAGCAGTGCGACACCTAGGCTGACGTTTCCGCCGTAGCCGAGCACGCCGCCGACCGGCACCCGTAGCTGGCGGAGAGAGATCTCCGCCGCGTTGAACCAGAGACCCAGCAGCGCCGCGACCGCCCACACTGCTGCGGCCCACACCGCCGCCGCTGAAGTACGTCGGGCCAAGGCAGGGGCACGGTCGCGACCAGCCTCACCCAGTAGCACCAGCACCAGCACGGAGCCCACAGCTCCGATCGCGCACACGTTGGCGATCCAGCGGAGCAGCGGGATCCCGGTGCGCACCACCACCGACGGCTCCGGAATGCCGACGACTGGCTGGGGCAGCGTGACCAGGATCCCGAAGGCAAGCACGACGAGGCTCGCGCCGACAAGCGCAGAGACCTGCAGGAGCCAGGTACGTTCGTTCATGTCGCATCCGTTCGGCGTGCGGTCTTGCGACCGACAGCCCCGACGCACACCGCGATCGCGGCCAGCATCGCGATCCACAGCCACGTGGGCATCGCTGCCAGACCACGCGGCCGATCTACGTCGAACGCCGTCATCGCGGTGGAAGCGGACGCGGTGGCTGCGGACGCGGTGGAAACGGTGGAAGCGGTGGAAGCGGTGGACGCCGACCGCCGGATGTTGATCGGCACTGACCCGGTGATCGGGTGACCGTCCGCTCCGAGCACCCGGTAGTGGATCTGGTAGCGGCCCGTAGGCCCGACCTCACTCATCGAGGCGGTCAGGGTGTTCCCGTTGATACGAGCACGACCACACGCCCAGTGGCTGCTCTGTGGTCCGGTCACCACTATTCCGTTAGCGCCGGGGAACGCTTGGATCGGCTGGTCGAAGGTGAGCACCACCTCCGATGGGCCGGCGAGCACGGCGCCGGCACTCGGAAGGCTCTTGACCAAGTGGGCGTGCGCGGACGCTGGCGCCGCTGCGAATAGTATGGGAATCAAGAACGAGAGCGCGAAGATCGTCGCTGCGAACGCCGTGGCGAGGCGCTGCGATCCGCGTGTTGAAGCATTCGACATTGCTTCCACCTAAGCGAGGTTTCGAGAGTCATCGAACTAGGGGTGGTCCATGTGCCCGTGATCCGGCTCGTGGTTCTTCCCGCCGTCCGTGTCGGTGCCGACGCGGGAGTGGCTGCGATCACCGTGGTCGCCGGTGGCGACGACGAATGGGATGGGGTGGCGGCAGTGCTGCGGGCGATAACCTTCTGCATGGCGAGTACCCATTTTGTGTTCGCGAACGTGCACGACGATGTGCATTGGTTGGTTCCGAAAGTTGGCACTTATAGTTGAACTCAGACCGGTTGCGGAGCAGTTACGCATGCGAATGTCGCCGGTAACAAAGAAAAGTGCTGAGTGAAGTGCTCTTAACGCTGGTGTTCAGGGAATTGGGGTGGCTGCAACACCCCCGTAACGCCTTGTTGTCGTTCACCCTTTTCCGCCGCTGGCGCGAGTGCATTGTGAAGTGATAATGCCCATACGGGCTGGGGTATCGACTTATCGAAGGAAGACTTTTTGCCAATGCGCCTCGGGCGGTGAAGGAGCCTCTGACGCCCTTGGCAAGGCGGAAGTGGGTAACCTTTACGCGTACTTCTTCAGAATTGTTCGGGCGTGCCAGGTCGAGGCGGCACTCCTCGTCATCGCCCTGCTCCTGGCTGGCTTCCTGGTCAACAGGTCACCCACGGCGCCGCGGCGGAAGGCGACCCGCCGTCCGGCGCTCAGTTCAGGACGACCGTGCGGCGAGGGGGTCCGGGGCGTCTGCGGCCTCGATGGGGCGCCGCGACCAGTAGCTCGCCAGGATCGAGCCGGACACGTTGTGCCAGACCGAGAAGATCGCGGCAGGCAGCGCCGCGGCCGGTGAGAAGTGGACGGTGGCGAGGGCGGCGGCCAGCCCCGAGTTCTGCATGCCCACCTCGATGCTGATGGCGCGGCGGCTCGAGATCGGCATGCCGCAGACTCGCCCGACCGCGTACCCCAGGCTCAGGCCGGCGATGTTGTGCAGGACCACGGCGAGCACGACCAGGAGGCCGACCGAGAGCAGGGTGTCGGCGCTTCCGGCCACGACGGCGAGCACGACCCCGGTGATGCCGGCGACCGAGATCAGCGGAAGCACATCGATGACCTTCTCGATGAGACGCGGCAGCAGCAGCCGGAGCACCAGTCCGAGGAGGACCGGGACGAGCACGATCTCCACGATCGAGACGAACAGATCGCTGGCGGAGACGGGCAGGTCCTCGCCGATCAGGAAGAGGACCAGAAGCGGCGTCAGCAGAGGCGCGAGCAGCGTCGACACGGACGTCATCGCCACCGACAGCGCGGTGTCGCCACGGGCCAGGAACACCATGACGTTGGAGGCGGTGCCGCCGGGTGCGCAACCGACCAGGATCATGCCCGCGGTGAGCACCGCGGAGAGGCCGAGCGCGTTCGCGATGCCCCAGCCGAGCAGCGGCATCACGGTGAACTGGGTGGCGACACCCAGCAGCAGAGCCCACGGCCGCCGGCCGATGATCGCGAAGTCGGCGGGCCTGAGGGTCATGCCCATCCCGAGCATGATGATCTGGAGCAGCAACGGCACCTGGGCCGCCCACCCGTCGAAGGTGCTGGGGGTTGCCAGTGCGATGGCGCCGGCGATCAGGACGATCAGGGCGAACCAACGCCCCACGAAGGCGCTGACCTGTCGGACTGTGTTCATGACTCTTCCTTCCGAGACGATGGGTACGGAGTCGACCGGATGACCCGCCCGCCGCGAGATCCTCGCAAAAGGCGCGCGGCGGGCGGGGTGGGGGACCGGTTCAGGAGAGCCAGTCGAGCTCGCCGTCCACGTACTGGTCACCGAACCGGACGTTGTCGAAGCGCAGGTCCTCGACGTTCTCCAGGACCATCGGCGTCTCGACCTTCTCGACCGTGACGTCACGCAGGGTGACATCGCTCAGGGGTGCGTCGGCAGGCCCGTGGATGTCGAGGCCGGTCTTGGCGGAGGCGACGGTGATGTCGGAGAAGACGATGTCGCGGTAGACCGGCGGGTAGTTGCCGCCGAGCTCGCCGGGGTAGTCGAGCTGGAACCAGATGAAGGTCTCGAAGTTGCCGATCTCCATGTTGCTCACCCGGATGTGCTCGACCGTGCCGCCGCGGTCGAGATTGCCCTTGAACCGGATCGCCGAGGCACCGTCGCGCAGCACGTTGTCGGTGAAGTAGACGCCCTTGATGCCACCGGACATCTCGCTGCCCAGGGCGATGCCGTCCTCGCCGCCCATGTCGTTGCGGCGGATCACGACGTTCTCGCTGGGGCGGGCGATGGTGCGGCCGTCGAGGTCACGTCCGGACTTCACGACCACGGAGTCGTCGCCGGTCCGGAAGCGGTTCTCCTCGATCAGCACGTTGGTGCTCGAGTCGACGTCGATGCCGTCGTTGTTGGCCCGGTGGCTGTCGACGTCGAGTCCGCGCACGGTCGCCTGGTCGGTGTAGACGAGGTGGTTGATCCAGAACGGTGAGTTGGTGACCCGGTAGTCCTCCAGCAGCACCCGCTCGGCGTGGAAGAACTGGATGGCGCTGGGCCGCAGGAACGTACCCTTCCCGAAGACGCGCTCCTCGACGGGTACGCCGTCGAAGCCCATCTGGCGCAGCCGCAACTGGTCGGGCTTCTCGTCGGCCTTCCAGGCGTGGAACTCCGAGTCCTCGTTGCCGTCGATCGTGCCCGACCCGGTGATGGCGACGTCGTGCACGTTGTTGGCGTAGATCAGCGGCGAGTAGCCGTCCAGCTCGGTGCCCTCCCAGCGCGTACGCACCACGGGCAGGTAGTCGTCCGTATCGGTCCCGAACAGCAGCGTGGCCCCGTCGGAGACGTGGAGATCGATGTTGCTCGCCAGGTGCACCGGACCCTCGGAGAGCCAGGTGCCCTCAGGGAGTACGACCCGGCCGCCGCCGTCGGCCGACGCCTTCTCGATCGCGGCCCTGATCGCCGGCAGAGCGTCTGTCGTGCCGTCTCCGACAGCACCGAAGTCGGTGATCTCGTAGTCGCGATCGGGGATCGAGGGCTCCTCGATGCGGTCGACGATCTTCGCGATCGCGGCAGCATCCGGGCCGCGTACGGCCCGGTCCGTCTTCTGGTCTGCGACGGCCGGTGTGGTCGCGGTCAGCGAGCCGACCAGACCGAGGGCGAGCAGGAGGGGTGTCGCGCGCTTTCGAATGTGACGCATGCATGCTCCTCGAGAGCTCCGACGGCGGCCCAGGGCCGCCGCGAGGGGGACGGTGACACTTGTCACACTAGTGACCAACTTGTCATACGTCTATGCCCTCGCGGGGGTGGAGCATGGAGGAAGCCAGGTCCCGGCTGGCTGCCGGAACCTGGCTTCCTTGCGTGGGTTCTGGGTGGGTCAGGCCTTCTTGGTCGCCCAGAAGATCTCGGCGATCTCGTCGATCTTGGCGAGGAGCTTGTCGGCGACCTCGAGGTCGAGGGTGCCCTTGGTGCCGGAGGCGCCGGCGAGCTTGGTGGCCTCGTTGACGAGGGTGTGGAGCTGGGGGTAGGCCTCGAAGTGCGGGGGCTTGAAGTAGTCGGTCCACAGCACCCAGAGGTGGTGCTTGACCAGTTCGGAGCGCTGCTCCTTGATGATCACCGCGCGGGTGCGGAAGTCGGGGTCGTCGCTGTCCAGGGCCTTGGCGATGACGGCCTTGACGGACTCGGCCTCGATGCGGGCCTGGGCGGGGTCGTAGACGCCGCAGGGCAGGTCGCAGTGGGCCGAGACCTCGATGGTGGGAGCGAACAGACGCATGTTTGGTTCCTTCGGTGGTGTGGTGGAGAGACCGTCGAGGTCGACGGTCAGGAAGCCTTCTCGGGCAGGATGCGATCGAGGGTGCTGACCGACGGACCTAGCGACCAGTAGCGCCGGTCGTGGTGTAGGAGCGGGTCGGCGGACTCGCCGAGGCTGACCGCGTCGACCTCGAGCAGCACCAGCCATGCCTCGCCGGCGGGGATGACGCGGGCCACACGCCCGGAGAAGCTGGCCGCGGCGTCGTCCAGGGCCGGCGGCTCCCCGTGCGGGAGCGTCCAGCCCTGTGTGACCGTGAATCGCGGCGCGGTCCGGTCGGCGAAGGCTGCGGCCACCTGGGCCTGGGACTCGGTCAGGACGTGCACCGCGAGACGGTCGCTTCCGGTGAGTGCCGGCCCGGACCGCCCGGACCGGGAGACCGAGAACGACAGCATCGGCGGGTTGGCGCTGACCGAGGCCACGCTCGACACCGTCGCCCCGACGGGTCCCGTCTCGGTCGATGCGGCGACGATGGCCACGCCGGTGGGATATCGACGGAAGCCGGCCTTGAACTGGTCGGTGAGTGTGTCGCTCACACCCCCTCCTCTCTCTGTTGGCAGTGACGCTAAAACATCAAGTCCGGTTGAGGTCCAGTCATCCACGCTGTGATCGTCGACTCATCTGCTTGTCCATGGCTGGGATCATGGGGATCAGCGGGAGTGCAACTTGTTAGACTAGCTGCTCGCTTGTCATACAACTCGGGTTGGTGTGCCGACGTACGCCGATTCCGCTTCCGTCGCCGATGCCGTCGATGGACGCCGCGCCCGCTACGACTTCGAAGGTTTGACCTCGGTCGCCTAACCTTCCCAAAGAACCGCTCTGCCTCACGATCTAAGGAGTCCCTTCGTGGACGTCTCCCCTCTCATCTGGTGGTTGACCATCGGCATCGCCAGCGCTGTGCTGCTTTTCGATGTGCTCGTCATCGGCCGGCGACCGCACGAGCCTTCGCGTCGGGAGCTGATCGTCGCGCTGAGCGTCTACATCGGCCTGGCGATCCTGTTCGGCATCGGTGTCTTCGTGTTCTCCGGCCCGAAGTACGGCACGGAGTTCTTCGCGGGCTGGCTGACGGAGTACTCGCTGTCGGTCGACAACCTGTTCATCTTCATCATCATCATGTCGAAGTTCGCGGTGCCGAGGCAGTTCCAGCAGAAGGCGCTGCTGATCGGCATCATCTTGGCGCTGGTCTTCCGAGGCATCTTCATCGCCGTGGGTGCGGCGGCCATCGAGAACTTCAGCTGGGTCTTCTACCTGTTCGGCGCGTTCCTGATCTACACCGCGGTCAAGCTGGCCATGGAGGGCGGCGAGGACGAGGACGAGTACGAGGAGCCCGCCGTGGTGAAGTTCCTCGAGCGCCACATCCCGCTCACCTCGAGCTGGGACAGCGCCAAGATGTTCGTCCGTGAGAACGGCAAGCGGATCGCGACCCCGATGTTCGTGGTCATCTGCGCCCTCGGCACCACCGACCTGCTGTTCGCGCTCGACTCGATCCCGGCGATCTACGGTCTGACCAACGAGGCCTACCTGGTCCTGACCGCCAACATCTTCGCGCTGATGGGTCTGCGCCAGCTCTACTTCCTCATCGGTGGTCTGCTGGAGCGGCTGGTCTACCTCTCCTACGGCCTGGCGATCCTGCTCGGGTTCATCGGTCTCAAGCTCGTCTTCCACGCGCTCCACGAGAACGAGCTGCCGTTCATCAACGGTGGCCAGCACGTCGAGTGGGCCCCGGAGGTCTCCATCGAGGTCTCCCTCAGCGTGATCATCGGCATCCTGGCCATCACGACCATCCTGAGCCTCCTGAAGTCGCGCAGCATGACCGAGAAGGAGCGCGACGACGCCACCGGTCCGCGCAGCATGTGACGCTTCGTCGACAGTCCCGCTGAGCCGGGACAGCCCGCAGGCCCTCTCCGATCGGAGAGGGCCTGCGGTCGTTCTCAAACAGGCCCTAGGGTGAGCCCATGACCGTGGCAGCTGCTCCCGGACCCCGCTGGCTCGGGGACGCGGGCCAGGTCGCGTTGGCCGGGGCGCTGGCGCTGGTGCTGCTGCCGGTCGGGTGGACCTCGGTGGTCGACGGCGAGGTCAGCACGGCGTGGCAGATCGCGCTCCTGGTCGCGCTGGTGGCGCTTCACGCCGCCGTGGCCACCGCCCGGCGCTGGCCGCTGCCGTCGTACGCCGTCGGGGCTCTGGCCGAGCTGGTCCTGGTCGCCGCTCCGGATCTGGGTGGTCCGACGGCCGAGGCGGCGGGGAGCGCCTACGGGCCGGTGCTGCTGCCGAGCAGCCTGTGCTTCTTCGTGCTGCTCTACGCCGTGAGTGCGCAGGACCGGCGACCGTGGCCGGGGATCGTGCTCGGCATCGGGCTGGTGGGATGCCTGCTGACCGTCGTACGTCTGTCGGGGTTCGACGGCACCGGCCTGCAGGGGTGGACGTGGTGGCTGATGGTGGCCACCGCGACGGTGGCGGCCACGGTGGCGGCCTGGGCGCTCGGCCGGTTCCGGGCGACCCGCGCCGCGTGGATCGACCAGCTCGCCGACCGCGCCGCCGCCGAGGAGCGCCAGCGCATCGCGCGCGAGATGCACGACGTGGTCGCGCACTCGCTCGCGGTCGTGGTCAGCCATGCCGAGGCCGGCCGGATGGTCGTCGGGCAGCAGCCGGAACGGGCCTCGGGCATCCTCGACACCATCGCGACCACGGGCCGCGAGGCGCTCATGGAGATGCGCGGGCTGCTCGGCGTGCTCGGCGGCGAGTCCTCGACCGAGCCGCAACCGGGGCTGGCCGACGTCGGCGACCTCGTCGAGCGGATGCGTGAGGCAGGGCTGACGGTCCGGCTCGAGGCGGACGAGCCCGGTCAGGTCGCGCCTGCCGTGGGGCTGACCGCCTACCGCGTCGTGCAGGAGGCGCTCACCAACGTCACCCGCCACGCAGGTTCGGGAGCCGTCGCGACGGTGTCGGTGACCCGCACCGCACGCCAGCTCACGATCGAGGTCAGCGACGACGGCGTGGGGATCCAGCGTCCGCCCGGCCGCGGCCTGCGCGGGATGCGCGAACGGGTGGCGGCGGTGGGCGGAAGCCTCGAGGCCGGGCCGAGCGGCGATGGCTGGCGCGTGCGCGCCATGATGCCGCTGTGAACGAGGAAGAGACCCCGATCCGTGTCGCGATCGTCGACGACCAGGAGCTGATGCGCTCGGCGCTCCGGATGATGGTCGAGAGCCAGCCGGACCTCGAGCTCGCCGGGGAGGCGGCCGACGGACACGAGGCGCTCGCCCTGGTGCGTACGAAGCGGGTCGACGTCGTCCTGATGGACCTGCGGATGCCCCGCCTCGACGGGATCCAGGCGACGGCGGCGATCACCGGGGAACAGCCGGACACGCGGGTGGTCGCGCTGACGACGTTCGACCTCGACGACTACGCGTTCCCGGCGATCCGGGCCGGGGCCAGCGGCTTCCTGCTCAAGGACGCCCGGGCCGAGGAGATCGTGGCCGCGATCCGCACCGTCCACGCAGGTCACGCGGTGGTCGCACCGTCGACGACGCGCCGTCTGCTGGAGCACGTGGCGACCGCGCCGGCGCCCGACAACGGCCGGGGCGCCGAGATCCGGGCAACGCTGACGCCCCGCGAGCTCGACATGCTCCTCGAGCTCGCCACCGGCGACAGCAACGCCGAGATCGCCCGGCGCGTCCACCTCTCCGAGGCGACGGTGAAGACGCACGTCGGCCATGTGCTCGCCAAGCTCGGCCTGCGCGACCGCGTGCAGGCGGTCGTCCTGGCGTACGAGACGGGGCTGGTCGGTCCCCGGAGCTGAGTCTCATCCCAGAGGTTGAGAGGCCCGCGACCTGAGGGCGACGAACCCCCGGCGCTCGCGGACCAGTGTGGAGACATGACCACACACGCACCCATCAGACTCAGCCCGATCCGGACGGGCCCGATACCGTCGGGCGCCTACTCCTGCCAGTCCTGGCGCATCCACGAGATCACCCACGACTTCGAGCTCGAGGACGTCTGGGCCCTCCCGGTCCAGGGCGGACCCGACGACTTCCGGGCCTTCGTCGAGGCGATGATGAGCAGCGACGACCGCGACTTCCCGGCGGCGTACCGCCTCCTCTTCGCGCTCCGCTGGGCGCTGGGCCGGATGCTCGGCGCCGACGAGGCCGAGCACGGCCTCGGCGGCCGCGTCGCTCCGCTGAGCGACCGGCTGCCGGACGACCTCCGCGACCACCCCGCGCCCGAGCGCGACGACAGCCCGTTCCGGCCGCTCTATCTGACCGATCGCGAGTACGCCGCCGAGATCGCCAACCGCACGATGCACGGTGTCCTGCACCTCGGCTGGGTCCGGGACGAGAGCTCGCCCGACGGCTACAGCGCGCAGATGAGCGTGCTGGTGCGGCCCAACGGACTGCTCGGGGACGCCTACATGAGGTTCATCAAGCCGTTCCGCCACGCCATCGTCTATCCGGCCCTGCTGCGTACGGTCGGGCAGCGCTGGGACATGGCCAGGAGCGTGGCCTGATGAGCGCCCTGATGGAACGTACGGAACGTACGCAGCAGCGCTCCGTCGTGCTGCGCGCTGCGCCCTGGGTGGCCGGCGCCTGGGCCTTCGTCTTCGGCGCCCTGGCGGGGCTCGCCCTGCTGGGCAGGGCGCCGGACCCGTGGGTCCCCGATGCGGCTTCGCCGCTCGGCGCTCTGAGTGGCACCCAGATGTCCTGGGTGATAGCGGTGCTCGCGCTCCTCGCCCTGGTTGCCGGGGGCGCGGTCGCGAACGTGCGGACGCGGGGTACGACGAGAGCGACAGGGTGGCTCCTGATCGTTCTCGGGCTCGTCATTGCCGTGGTCGTCTCGGACGTCCGCGCGCTGATGTTCCTCGGCTATCTGCCTCAGGTCCTGCTTGCGATGGTCGGGCTCGGACCGGGCGCCGGACAGCTCGAGTGGGGTCTTTTCGTCGACTCGGGTGTCGCTCTGGCGCATGCTGCTGGCGGGCTGGCCATGGTCGTCGCCGGTGTCACCCTGCTCGGGAAGGCCGAGCCTGGAAGGCGTCTGGACTGGGGCCGCTGGGCACGCTGGGGGCGTCCTGCGGTGGCGGTCGCTGTCGTCGTACCTCTTCTCTACGCCGCTACCCGGATCGCCTGGGCGCTGGACATCCCGCTCGGGATCAGTCGCGAGATGCTGGATGACCTCGGGGAGGCGAGGTGGTCCGGCTTCGGGCTCGCGGCCTTCGCCGTGGTCGGGGCGGTTCTGACCTGGGGTTTGGTGGCGCGCTGGGGCGAGGTGTTCTGGAGCTGGGTGCCCCGTATCGGCGGCCGTCCGGTCCCGGTCGCGATGGCCCTCGTGCCGGGGATCCTGGTCGCCGGCACGGTGATGTCCGCCGGGATCTCCTTCTGGCGGATGGCGATCGCGGACGACCTCTGGACGGTCCCCGGAGCCACTTCTGACTGGGGCGCATGGGCGCCGGAGATGCTCTGGCCGCTCTGGGGCGTCGCGCTTGCCGTCGCCTGCCTCGCCTACCTGGGAAGGCGCACCGCGGCACGCGGATGACGTACGGATCCCGCTTGACCTGGAATCTGGTCAAGCGGGATCGGTGCGTTCGGGTGACGATCAGGGCTGGGCGGCGCGGACCGGTTGCCCGGGTCGTTCGACCGCGGCCTGGATCCGGCGCCCGGCGATGTCCGAGAGCCAGCCGAGGCAGGCGCCGACCACCAGCGCGATGAGCGTGCCGCCGAGGTCGAAGGAGGTGCCGAAGAGGACTGCCGTCCCGGCGAAGGCGCCGGGGATGAAGGACAGCAGATCCACGGCCGCCTGCAGGCACAGGATGAACGCGACGACCGTGACCACCAGGGCCACCGCGCCGGTGAAGGTGGCGTACGTCAGGACCAGGCTCGCTCCGTACCCCCACAGTGCGCCGGCGAGGTTGGCCGCGAGACCTTTCTGGAAGCCTTCACGTCCACCTCCGGCGGCGAAGTAGCAGGCCCAGGCGACGAACCCGACCCAGGTGATCAGCGTGAGCTCGATGCTCACCTGGGTCCAGATGCCCGCGAGCACGCCGACCGAGATGCCGATTCCGAGGAGCTTCTTCATGTCGTCGCCTCCTCAGGGGACCAGGATCGCGCGGCCGCGGACCCGGCCGGCGTCGAGGTCGGAGATGGCGGACTGGAAGTCGTCGAGGTCGTACTTCTGCGTGTGCAGCGTGACGGCCCCGCGAGCGGCGAGCGCCATCAGGTCGCACAGGTCGTTGTAGGACCCGACCAGGTTGCCGATGAAGTTGATCTCGGCGGAGATGATGTCGATGGTCGGCACATCGATGTTCTCGCCGTAGCCGACGACGTGGTAGTCGCCCGCCTGGCGGAGCATCCGGACACCTTCCGCGGTCGCACCGCCCTCGCCGACGAAGTCGACCAGGACCTCGGCGCCGTGGCCGCCGGTGAGCTCGAGCACCTGGTCGACCTGCGTGCCCTCAGCGACGACGCCGTGGTCGGCACCGATGTCGAGGGCGAGCTTCACTGCGTCCGGGTTGCGGTCCACGACGATCAGCTCGGCTGGGCTGAGCGCCTTGAGGACCTGGACGCCGATGTGGCCGAGCCCGCCGGCGCCGATGACCACGCACTTGTCGCGCGGGGTCAGGCGCCGGGCCGCCTTCGCGGCCGCGTGGTAGGCGGTCAGGCCGGCGTCGGCCAGGGCGGCCACATCGGCCGGCTCCAGCGAGTCGTCGATCTTCACCACCGAGCGCGCGGAGGTCTTCAGATACTCCGCGTAGCCGCCGTTGGTGTCGATGCCGGGGAACTGGTTGAGCTCGCAGTGCACGTCGTCGCCCGAGCGGCAGGCGCGGCACAGCCCGCAGGTGATCAGCGGGTGCAGGATCACCTTGTCGCCCTCGGCGACGTTGGTGACGGCGTCACCGACCGCGTGCACCCACCCGGCGTTCTCGTGGCCGATCGTGTAGGGCAGCGTGACGCCGGACTTCTCCTCCCACTGCCCCTCCAGGATGTGCAGGTCGGTGCGGCACACGCCGGCGCCGCCGATCCTGACGACGACGTCGAACGGCCCGGTCGGCTCGGGGGCCGGGACCTCGGCCATCGCCAGCGGCTGGTGGTAGCCGACCACCTGGACGGCTCGCATGGTGCTCATGATGATGCTCCTTCTCGGTGCAGGTCGGTCAGAGGTACGAAGGCGGGCGAGGTGACCTCCTCGCCGTAGCGCGTGGCCAGCAGGCCGCGGCAGAAGTGCGCGTTCCCATCGATCGAGATCCGGGTCGAACGCGCCCGCCGCAACGCCAGCGGGATGTCGCCGGGTCGCTCGTTGTCGTGGTCGACCAGGACGTACGCCTCCGGCAGGTCGGGCAGCCCGAGGACCGCCCGGCGCCGCCGGAGCGAGGCGGTGAACTCGTCGTCGGGCAGGTCCTCGAGACGGACCTCGCCCACGGCGTCCTCGGCCAGGTCCGGCCGCCCCCTCAACAGCCGGGTCAGGCAGCGCTCGAGCGCCGCCGTGTGGGCCTTGCGGTGGAACGTGGTCCGCAGCTCGTCCAGGGACGACTCGGCCTCGTGAAGGAACGTGCCGAGATAGCCGGCATCGGCCGCCAGTCCGGCGTTGATCAGGTCGGAGTCGTGGTGGTCGTCGAGCTCGACGACCACCTGGTCGGGCCACGGCAACGCGGTCAGCGCGTCCTTGGCGTCGCTCGCCATCAGGTAGGCGAAGTTGGGCGAGCAGAACGACGTCGGCAGCCGCAGGTGGACCTCGACCCTGACCGTCTCGCCGTCCGGCGCGGTCGGGGAGACGGTCAGCGACCGGACGAAGCCGAGGTCGGTGATGGGCTCGTCGAGCTCGGGGTCGACGACGGCGTGGAGCGCGGCGTACGCCTCCGCGGCGCGGGTGCTCTCCTGGGTCAGCAGCGACATGTCACACCGCCGCGAGGTCGGCCCGCTCGGGCTCACGGGGACCTGTCGCGGTCTCGTCCGCCTCGGGCAGCCGCAGCTCGGCGGGCACCTCGATGTCGTACATCTTCGCGGCGTTGAGGCCCAGGATCTTCTTCTTCTGTTCGACCGTGAGCGGGGCGTACTCGGTCATGTCCTCCGGGATCTGGAAGTCGACGAACCGCTCGATCAGCCACTTCGGCGTCCAGATCGCGTAGTCGGAGGAGAACTGGATCCGGTCCTCGCCGATCCAGTAGACGAGCTCGCCGAGGATCTGCGCGAAGTAGCGCGGCCGGGTGTGGATGAACGGCATCGCGACCGCCAGCCCGCCGTGCACGTTGGGCTCCTGGGTGGCGATCCAGCAGAAGTCCTCCAGCCGTGGCAGGCCGACGTGCTCGACGATGAAGTTGAGGTCGGTGAAGTCGCTGGCGACGTGGTCGATGTCGGCGACGTCGAACGCGTCGCGGTCCAGCGGCCGGATCGTCGGGCCCTTGTGGATGTGGATGTTGGTGATCCCGAGCTCGCGGCAGGCCTCGAAGTAGCGGTACGCCCACGGGTCGGTCAGCTTCCAGCCGCGCGACTCCCCGTGCCACTCGGCGGTGTAGAGCTTCACGCCTTTGAGCCCGAACCGCTCGGCGTCGGCGTGGAGCTGTTCGAGCCCGGCCTCGCCGTTGCGTGGGTCGAAGTGGTGGTTGTACGTCAGCTTGTCGGGGTGCTTCGCGGCCAGCCGTGAGGCCTCCTCGGTCTGCCCGAATCCGTTCGTGTAGAACTCGCCCAGGTGGGCCGGCTGGAAGATCGCGTGGTCGACGTAGCCGACCTCGAACAGGTCGTGCATCAGCCGCTCGCCGCCCTGGTAGAGGTAGTCCTCGTAGGACCAGTGCTCCGACTCGGGGGAGAGGTTGCGGTGGTAGTCGTAGAAGCAGTCGATGAACTGCTTGCCGTGGATGTTGCGCTGGTTCTCCGGACGGGCGTCCCAGAGCGCGACGTGGGCGTCGACGATGAAGTACGACTCGTTGTTCTTGGTGTACATCGGTTCCTCCGATCTGTGGCTTTCGTCACAGGACGCTAGGGCGGCTGCGACGCGCAGATCAGGGGTGCGGCGTCTCAATGTGAGACCTCGACCGTCTCAATCTGAGACGCTGCCCGGCTGTCTCCGTCGGCCCGCGGATGTAACGTCGATCACATGACAGGGCGTCATCCGATCGCGCAGCGCACCGCGGCCGTCGACGCGTCGGCACTGGCGCCACGCGTACGCGCCTCCTGGCAGCGCAGCCAGGAGTACGGGGTCTCCGTCGAGGAGGTCGACCCGGTCTTCTCCGGCGCCTACGACCAGGAGTCGCTCTTCTTCCAGTGCGGCCAGGAGGTGCTCGACGACCTCCACCGGACGCTCGTCGGCGAGCCGGTCAGCCTGATGCTCACCGACCCCGTCGGCCTGGTGCTCAACCGGCTCAGCGGCGACCAGCAGCTGCTCCGGGACCTCGACGCCGTCCACCTGGCGCCGGGGTTCAGCTACGCCGAGCGCGCGGCGGGCACCAACGGGCTCGGGCTCGCGCTGGCCGACCGGACGCCGACGGTGGTCCGGGCCGAGGAGCACTACTCGCTCTCGCTGTGCAGCTACACCTGTGCCGCCGCGCCGGTGATCGACCCGATCAGCGGACGCCTGGAAGGCAGCGTCAACCTGACCACCTGGTCGGAGTCGTCCCACGATCTGCTGCTCGCCCTGGCGCAGTCGGCGGCCAGCAACACCGCGTCGCTCATGCTCGCCCGCGCCCACGGCCGGTTCCCGCGACCGGCTCCTCGCGGCGAGGTCTTCCGGGTCGAGGCGCCCCGGCTGGAGCCGGGCGCCGGCAGCCTCCGCGACCTCTCCTCCGCGTGGTGCGAGGCGCTGGGGAGCGTCCGCGATGCGCTCCGGGTCGGCCGGCGGGTCGCCGTGGTGGGGGAGCCGGGGGTGGGGCGTACGACTCTGGTCGCCCAGGCGTTCCGCGACCTGCGGCCCCGCGACCGGATCCTGGCGGCCTCCGCCCCGGAGCCGGCCGACGCCGAGGCCTGGCTGTCGCTGTGGACGCCGGAGCTCGCCAAGCAGGACACCGCGGTGGTCGTACGCGACGTGAACACGCTCCCCGCCTGGGTGGCCGAGCGGCTGCACGCCCTCCTCGTCGAGGCGGCGCCCGGGGCGGTCGCAGGGGTGCCGTTCGCGATGACCGCCGAGACCTTCGACGGCATTCCGGCGGCCCTGGCCGATCTCGTCGACACCGTGGTCGAGGTGCCGCCGCTGCGGGAGCGGCCCGAGGACGTACTTCCGCTGGCGCATCAGGTCGGGCTGCGGGTGCGAGGCCGGGAGATCGCGCTGACCCCGGCTGCGGAGCGGGCGCTGCACGACCACGGCTGGCCGGGAAACGTCGCCGAGCTCGTCCATGTCGTCCAGCGGGCCGTGAGCGCCGGTGACCTGATCGACCTGCGTCACCTTCCCGCCGACGTACTCTCCGACACCAGGCGGCCGTTGTCGCGCATCGATGCCTTCGAACGGGGCGAGATCGTCCGCGTCCTGACCCGACCGGGGATCACCATGCAGGAAGCGGCCGCGGAGCTCGGGATGTCGCGCGCCACCGTCTACCGGAAGGTGCAGCAGTACGGGATCAGGCTTCGGCCGAGCTAGTCCGCGGGGGAGTCGAACTCTTGGCCAAGTCCAGGAAAACTCTCGGCTGAGGCCGGGGCGTCAGGGGTGCTCACCAGGGACCATGGACCCATGCGTATCCGTCCCCCACGCGCCGGTCGCCAGCATTTGAACCATCTGACCGGACAGGGCGGACCCGCTCTGAGCGGCCAGAATCTCGCCGGCCGGCTTGTCGAGCAGCACCCGTTCTCCCCTGATGAGGCCTCGAGCATCGTCGCGCAGGTCGCGCGGCTCCTCGCCTCAGCCCACGCCGCCGGGCAGGTGCACGGAGACATCAGACCGGCCAGCATCGGGTACGGCCCCGACGGCCGGATCGCACTGCTCGGTGCGCCTGCGCCCCGCGGCGGGGAGGGCCTGCCGTACATGTCCCCCGAGCAGATCGACCGCCAGCGCATCGGCCCGGCGAGCGACATCTACTCCCTCGGCGCGGTGTTCTTCGAGCTGCTCGCCGGCCGCCCGCCGTACGCCGGGCTCGAGCCCGAGCGGGTCGGCACACTGGTGACCGTGCCCGGCCACCTCGATGGCATCACGACCGCCATGCTCGACCCGGACCCTGCCAAGCGTCCCCGAGCCGACGAGGTGGCGACGGTGCTCGAGAGCGGCGTCGCTCCGCCGCCGAAGCGGATCGTACGTCCGCCCGACATCAGGGGCCCGCGGCTCTCGCCCACGCTGCTGGGTGTGCTGATGGTCCTGGTCCTGCCGGGGTTGGTCTTGGGTGGTTGGGGCACGCTCCGGGCCGGCGACACGATGTCGAGCGTCGGCAGCGCCGCGCCGCTGGCCAACATCTTGCCGACCAGCTTCGAGCTCGCCTTCGATCTCTCGATCGAGCGCGATGCGCTCCGGACCGACGCAGCGCTGACCGAGGACTTCCTCCAGATCACCGACCGGTCCATCGAGGCCTGGACCGCCGAGGTCGCGAAGCTGGACACCGCCGGCGATCCGGGTCTGCGGCGGCGTACGGAGAGGTCCGCGGCCGCCCTCGAGCGGCTCTCGGACATCCGCGCGGCTGCCCGGGCGGGGAACAGGGCCGGCAAGCTGGCGGCCGTCGAGCTGTACACGAACGCGGTCAACGGGCTCTTCGACCTCGCCGCCGAGCTGCCCTCGTTCCGGGATGACGAGCTGGCGAAACAGGCCCGGAACCTGGAGCTGATCGGGTCCGTCTCGGAGGTGCTTGGATTCGAGCGGAGGATCATGGCGAACGCCTTGCGGAACGAGCGGATCAGTGCCCAGGGCATCGCCGACCTCAGCGCGGCCCAGGACTCCTGGGCGACCCACTCGGAGTCGATCTACACTCGCGCCGATGCCGCGACGCGGCAGCGGCTCGACAGGATCTCGGGCCGGTCGTTCGAGTTCGGGTCCTACGCGGTCTCCTCCCAGCGTGCCGTCATCCGGGTGCTCAACGCTCGTGACGTCGAGGACGTCGTCAGACAGCTGGAGGACAGCGCCGACGGCAGGTCCGTGGAACAGCTCTGGCTGGCCGATGCCGCCAGCTACGTCCAGGACCTCAAGGAGGTGGTCGTCGACGCCGCCAGCCGGCTCGCCGACGACATCGAGCGCGAGCACAGGGACGCCCAGAACCAGACGATCGCCTGGGGAGTCTTCACCGGCATCGTGCTGGCGGTGCTGGCCGGGCTCGGGGTCGCGCTGCTCCGCGCGCGAGGGCGATCAGTTGATGCGTAAACCGGCGACAATAGCAAAGATCGGCGGATTTCATCGGTGCGTACACGAGACGCACGGGGTGTGAGTCCGACAACATATGCGCATGCGAACGCGCCCCCCGATCGCAGGCCGGTACCGCCTGCACCGACTGCTTGGCCGCGGCGGGATGGGCGAGGTCTGGCAGGCGGCCGACATCAGGCTCGAACGCTGGGTCGCCGTGAAGGTCGTGGAGACCTCTGCCGACCCCAAGGTGACCGAGCGCTTCCGGCGTGAGGCGCTCTCGACGACGGCGGCCAGCCACCCCGGCACGGTGCAGGTGCACGACGTCGGGGTCGAGCAGACCGAGTACGGCAGCATCGTCTACCTCGTCATGGAGCTGCTTCCCGGCCCGACGCTGGCCGACCGCCTGGAGAAGCAGGGGCGGTTCACCGTCGAGGAGGCGAGCGAGGCGATGGTCCAGGTCGCGCGTACGCTCACCGCGGTCCACTCCTCCGGGATCATCCATCGCGACATCAAGCCGTCCAACCTCGTCTACGACGGCGACGGCCGGATCCGGGTTCTCGACTTCGGCATCGCTCAGCTGGCAAGCCACCAGGCCGAGCGGCTCACCTCGACCCGCCATGTGATGGGGAGCCTGCCCTACATCTCGCCCGAGCAGGCCGCCGACAACGTGGTCGGCCCGCCGAGCGACATCTACGCGCTCGGCTGCGTGTACTTCGAGCTGCTCACCGGACGCGCCCCGTACGCCGGCTCCGAGCCGGTCTCGATGATCTACCAGCACGTGACCGCGCCCGTCCCGCACGTCAACGACGTGGTCACCGTGCCGTCCCATGTCGACGAGTTCGTGGCGTCGATGATGGACAAGGACCCCTCCCGTCGACCCACCGCGGGCGAGGTCGTCGCCTTCGCGCGCCGGCCCGAGGTCGTGCCCCCGGTTCCGGCCGGCAGCCGCGAGCTGCCCGCCGGGCTCAAGCCCCTGGCGCTCTCATCGTCATCGTCCACGTCCTCGGCCGCCTCGGTCTCCTCGGTTTCCTCGGCCGCCTCGGTCTCGTCGGTGACGGCGGTCGCCGGCGTGGTCGAGTCGGCGCAGCGTACGCCTCGGTCTCATGCCGCCCCGAAGCCGAGGTTCCTCCGCACCCGGGTGCTCGGCGTGCTGCTGGTCCCGGTGTTGATCGCCCTGGTGCTCGGCGGGCTGACCTTCGCCGATGCGCTCGAAGAGCGTGCCGTCTCCAGTCGCGCGGTGATGATCGCCGGAGCGCTCCCGGAGAGCTACGAGCTCGGGATGGACCTCATCTTCGAGCGGGACGCGCTCGGCTCCGACCAGGTCCCGGACGCGGTCCGGCAGGCCTATCGCCAGGTGACCGACGACTCGATCGAGGCGTGGCACGACGACATCACCAAGGTCGACCTCGCCGACACCCCGAGCCTGCGGGAGCGCGTCGAGCGCACCTACACGGTCCTCAAGAGCATCGACGCCTACCGCACCGACCTCGAGGAAGGCGACAAGGCGAGCACGGAGGCGGCGGTCGCTGCCTACACCGACACCGCCTACGAGCTGCTCGACTTCGCGACCGAGATGCCCAACATCCGCAACGAGAACATCTACAAGCAGGTCACCAACCTCAAGTACGTCAGGTCGGCGTCCGAGTCGCTGGGGATCGAGCGCACGGTGATGGTGCCCGCGCTCATGACCGGGAAGATCGACGAGGAGTCGATGGAGGCGATGAGCGAGGCGCGTACGTCCTGGCAGCTCACCTCACGCTCGTTCTACGGCGACGCCCCGAAGGCCACCCAGAAGGCGCTGGACAAGATCTCGGACGGCACCTTCGCCGACGGATCCCGGGGCCTGGTGTCGCAGAACGCGGTCGTCCAGGTCATCAACGACGGCTCTCTCGCGGGCGCGGTCCGGGACCTGGAGTCCCACGCTCCGGGGCGGCCGGCCGCGCAGGTCTGGTCCGAGGACATGACCCGCTTCATCCAGCTCCTCAAGGACACCATCGTGTCGATGACGCTGATCGTCTCAGACGATGTCGGCGAGGAGCACCGCGGCATCCAGACGAAGGTCGTCCTGAGCGGGGTGCTCGCCGTCGCCGCGCTCCTAGCCGCGATCGCGCTGCTGGCCGGGATGTACCTCGTCCGCCCGCTCCGCGGGCGCCGGCGGTCCGTCGAGAGCTGAGCGGCGAGACGTCGTCAGACGAGGGTGCTGAGGCTCGAGACCAGGGCTTCCCAGCGGCTGTCGACGTCGAAGCCCATCTGGCTCAGCAGCGCCCAGCCGAAGCCGACGACGGCGTAGAGGCTGATCGGGGTCATCACGACCCACTCCCGGATGGAGCCGGCGTCGCCGAGGATCGGGAGGGCGAAGTGGCCGCCCCGGGTCCACATGTTGTCGAACGGCAGCCACTTGTTGCGCCGGACCCACCTCGGCGGTTTCGGTGCGATCGGCCAGAACAGCGGGATCCCCATGGTGGTCACGAAGTCGCCGAGCAGGTGCACGACGCAGCCGAGGGCAACGGAGAAGGGCATCCACCACCACTCCTCGGGGGCGAAGATGGCGATCACCGCCGCCAGGGCCACCGCCGGGATCCATGGCCAGTGGACGCCCTTACGGGTGAGCTTCAGCGCGTCCATGGCGAAGGCGACCAGAAGGACGCACATGATGCCCGGGCCGATCAGGACGCTGCCGAAGCGTTCGGTCTCGAGCGAGAGCTTCCCTGCGCCCCAGGCGAGGGCGGTGAAGGCGAGTACGCCAAGGATCGAGTGGGTGCCGTTGCGGTGGCCGCCGGAGATCTGTCCGACGATCTTGGTCAAGCCTTCGGAGACCGGTGGCAGCGAGTGGGCGATCGTGCCGTTGTGGTGGTCCGCGTCCGGCAGCAGCGCGGCGCCGGCGCACACCAGGGTGCCGGTCATCACGCCTATGTCCGAGACGCCGGGATACCACCCGAACGCGATCGGTGCCGACGATGTCACTGCGATCCACGCGGCAGCCCCAGAGGCCGCGTGATGCCCGCCCATCATGTGAAGTTGTGTCCCTCTCCAGTGTTCCCCCGCTGAATGACCGCGGACGAACGTACCGGTCCTCGGGCCGCTTCGCGTGCGTCGGGGTGGTGTGTCTGGTGACGAGATTCGAATCACTGTTCGAGGGCTGATCCGAGGCGTGAAAGGGGTGCGGTCGGGGCGGCAACCTGAATAGGATGCCCGGTCATGACGACTCCCGGCACCCACGGCAGTGCCCGCCGTGCGCCGTGGACGTTCGAGACCAGTCGGTGCGCCGCGACGGTGACCCCTGAGGCGATCGAGTTCCGGTTCATGGTCACCGCGCCCGACGGCTCGCTCAGCGAGATGCTCCTCTCGGTCGGCCGGCACGACATGCCGACGCTGCTCGAGGAGATCGCCTTCGAGATGCCCGAGGCGCTGGAATGGATGTCTGCCGCGATCATGACGGTCGCGCGTGACCGGCGCCTGGCCGAGGAGGCCTCGTCGGTTCCGCACCAGCGCGGGGCATAACCTCGGGCCGAGCAAGGTTGTCCCCCTGCACCGCAACTCGATCGAGGAGAGACCCGTGACCACCACGTACGACTTCGAAGTGACGGCCGCTGATGGCAGCACCGTCTCGCTCAGCGACTACAAGGGCAAGCTGCTGCTGATCGTCAACGTAGCCAGCAAGTGCGGTCTGACGCCGCAGTACGAGGGCCTCGAGGCGCTCTATCGCGCCACCAGCGACTCCGGCGTCGAGGTCATCGGGTTCCCGTGCAACCAATTCATGGGTCAGGAGCCCGGCACCGACGACGAGATCCAGGAGTTCTGCAAGACGACCTACGACGTGACGTTCCCGGTCCTCTCCAAGGTCGATGTCAACGGGGAGAACTCTGCTCCGCTCTACGAGTTCCTGCGTGCCGAGGCGCCGGGCGACATCCAGTGGAACTTCACCAAGTTCCTCATCGGTCGCGAGGGCGAGGTCGTCAAGCGGTACGAGCCGCAGGTGACGCCCGAGGAGATCCAGGCGGACCTCGCGCAGTATCTCTGAGGCGATGCCGGACGGCGCTCGATCCCGATGACCGCGGGGTCGGGCGCCGTTTGGATTAGATAGTTGGGCAGAAGATAGTTCGGTATCGGATGGTTCGTTAAGATCTAGTTCATGACCGGACCGCGTATTGATCTGTTGTTCCTGCTCAACCAGTCCGCGCACGCCTTTGCGGCCCAGGTCGGCGAGGCGCTGGCCGACCTGGAGCTCTCGGTGCGGGAGTACTGCGTGCTGATGAAGGCCGCCGAGGGGGAGTACACCCAGAACGCCGTGGCCGAGATGGCGATGCTGGACAAGACCACGATGGTCACCACCCTCGACAACCTCGAGCGCCGCGGCTTGGCCGAGCGACGGGTCTCGACCACCGACCGCCGTGCCCGCATCGTCGCGCTCACGCCGGCCGGCATGAAGGCGCTCGAGGAGGCCTCGAAGGCCTACAACGCGACCGTCGCCAAGGCGCTCGAGGGGCTGGCGCCGAGTGAGGGCGAGGCGTTCATCGAGGCGCTGCAGCACCTCGTCGAGGGGCCGTGGGCGACGCCGTCGCACACGATGACGCTGCGGCGTCGCGCGCCTGCCTCGTCCCGCTAGGGATGGGTTCACAACTGAATATCCCGAAATAGATTGTTTCATAACAAACAATCTTCTATGGTCGTATCTATGACGACCAAGACAGTCGCGCTCGCGACCCTCGCAGCCACTCAGCTGATGGTGATCCTCGACGGCACGGTCGTGACCGTCGCCCTTCCCGCAATCCGCGACGACCTAGGCTTCGGCGACGCCTCGCTGTCCTGGGTCGTCAACGGCTTCCTGCTCGCCTTCGCGCTCGTCCTGCTCCCGGCGGGCCGGGCCGGTGACGCGTTCGGCACCCGCCCGGTCTTCCTCGCCGGGCTGAGCATCTTCACCCTTGCCTCGGCATGGTGCGGCGTCGCCTGGGACCCGATCTCACTGGTCCTCGCACGATTCGTCCAAGGCCTCGGCGGCGGCATCGCCTCGGCCGTGGTGCTCGGCATGATCGCCGGCCTCTACGCCGAGCCCCGCGAGCGCCTCCGCGCCTTCGCGGTGCTCGCCTTCGTCGGCTCGATCGGTGCGTCGGTGGGGACGGTCCTGGGTGGCGTACTCACCGACGTCGCCTCCTGGCGCTGGGCCTTCCTGATCAACGTGCCGTTCGGGATCATCGCCCTGATCGTCGCGCTCCGCGCGGTGGAGGGTACGCCGCCGACCGGCGCCAAGGGCGGCCTGCTCCCGCGCGGCCTGTTCGCCCAGCGCAGGTTCACGCTCGCGAACCTGATCCTGCTGACCCTGACCTTCGGCGGCTTCACGTTCCAGTTCGTCACGACGCTCTACCTGCAGGACGTCCTCGGCTTCGGAGCACTCTCGACCGGCCTGGCGTTCCTTCCGGTCACCGTGGTGATCGCCATCGCCACTCTCGGCTTCAGCGCCACGCTCGCCGAACGGTTCGGGTCCGAGCGCGTCCTGCTCGTCGGTGTGCTCGCCTTCGTCGCCGGCATGGTCTACCTGGTCCGCATCCCCGAAGCCGGAGGCTTCCCCCTCGACGTTCTCCCCGGAGCGGTCGTGATGGCCCTCGGCTTCGGCCTCGCGATGCCGCAGGTGACCGCGTTGGCGATGGGCGCGCTGGCACCGGAGCACGCCGGGATCGGCTCCGGTCTGACCACGACCACCCAGCAGCTCGGCGGGTTCCTCGGCACCCTGATCGCGGCCGGCCTGGTCACGACCGTCGGCTACGGCGCCGCCTACGCCTCGGCCGCGATCGCGTTGGCCACTGGAGCCGCGGTCGCGGCGTACCTGCTCGTGGACGCGGCACGCGCCCGGGACCCGAAGGTCTCCGAGCGCGTGCCGGACGAAGCCGCCAGATTCTGACGTCTCGACGTCAGAATCTGGCCCCTCGGCGCTACCTCCGGACCGGGAGGACCAGCGTCGAGGGGTTCGTCTTCGTGTGGTGGACCGTGACCACGCCGGCGATGCCGCGGACCAGCTGCTTCACGTTGGGCAGCAGGTGGGGGACGTCGTAGGAGTGGACGGTGACCCGGAGGCGGTGGCCCTTCTCGATCACCGCGCCGGTCGGGAAGACCTCGACGGGCACGCGATAGACCTGACCAGGCCTGACCGGCTGTTCGGCCTCACGGGTGAAGGGATGCCAGGGCTGGACGACCTGACCGTTCAGCGTCCGCGACTTCGACGCGGTGACAGCACGGTGACGCAGCGTCTGCCAGCCGCCGGTGATGCGGTCGACGGACCCGTCGGGCGCGACGTCCTCGACCGAGACCGAGATCAGGCCGTCGGTGCCGGTCGTGGAGACGGACAGGTCGGCGTTGAGCGGGCCGGAGAAGGCCAGGTCCGACGTCGCCGGCTCCGTCTCGTAGGAGACCCCGAGCGCGTCGTTGATCCGGTTGTCGGTCTCGCAGCCGGGGATCGCGAGGGCGCCGGCGGTCCACTGCGCGGTGCTGCGCGAGCACAGCCCCTGCACCGGCAGCGGAAGGATGGTGTCGCCGCCGACGGGCTTCAGGGCCGACCCGAGGGCGTACGACTTCGCACGGACCTCGCTGCCGAGCCACGACTGCATCGTGCGCCACTTCCCGGAGCCGATCTCGTGGTAGGTCACCGGCGCGACGTCACGGTCGAGGGTGGTGTCGGGCAGTCCCTTGAGGTGCGTGTCGAACCACCGCAGGGCCATCTCGGCCATGCTGTTGATCCCGCTGCCCTCCAGGCCGGCGCCTGTGGCGGCCTCGGCGTGCGTCCACGGTCCGACGAGCAGCTTGGTGTCCACGCCGTTCTTCTGCATCCGGTCGAAGAGCATGGGCGTGCCGCGCTGGAAGATGTCGTACTGCCCGGCCGTCACGAACGTCGGTACGTCGATCTCGTCGACCACGCTCAGCGGCGACCGCTTCCGGTAGAACGGCCCGTCGTAGCCGGCATCGCTGCCCATCACCGCGCTGACGAGCATCGGCACCTGGAACCCGAGCGCACCGCTGACGTGCTGCAGCAGGGTGGTCAAGGTGGCGTCGGGACGGGCCTGGTTGACGGCCGGCGGCACCAGCCCGGCGCCCGTGACCAGCCCGAACCACAGCGGGATGAACCCGGCGTCGATCTGACCGCCGGAGGCGACGACGTCGCGGTAGACGTCGCCGGCCGGCACGATCGGGAACATCGCCTTCAGCCCGCGCGGGTGCTGAGCGGCGGTGAAGAACTGGTTGATCCCCATGTAGGACGGGCCCCACAGGCCGAGCTCGCCGTTGCTCCACGGGCGCTTCTTCGAGGTCGCCCAGTTGGCGACCTCGAGGCCGTCCCTCTGCTCGCGGTCGCCGAACGCTTCCCACTGGCCCGCGGAGGAGCCGGTGCCGCGTACGTCGGTCTGGACGAAGACGTAGCCCCGCTGCACGAAGTAGTCCCCGCCGCTCCCGCCGGAGACGTTCTTGTTGTAGGGGTTCTGGGTCAGGATCACCGGGAACCGGCCCGGCGCCGCGGTCCCGTCCGCCTTCGCGGGACGGTGGACGTCGGCGCGCAGCACCACCCCGTCGGACATCGTCAGCTGGATGTCCTTCTCGACCACCACGCCGTACGTCGCCGGGCGAGGCTTCCACGCCCCGGCCCGCGCCTGGGGCGCCTGCGCCGCGGCGGTTCCGACAGAAGCCGTCGCAGGGGCGGCGGTCGCGGAGTGCGCCGGTGGCAGGAAGGTCGCGACCAGAGCCAGGAACGATACGAGGAATGCCAGTCTGCCGAGTTTCACGACTCACTCCAGGGGTGTGTTGGATGTCACACCTCGAACGACGGAGTGCAAACGCGAGTTACGTAACCGGTTCCGGGTTTTGAATAGTGAGACTAAGCAGTCACGGCGACGGTCTTGTCGACGACCGGCGCGCCCGTGGCCGCCACGACCTCGTCGTACGTCACCCCGGGAGCGAGCTCGACGAGCTCGAACGACGAACCGGCGACGTCAAGTACACCCAGGTCCGTGATGACCCGCTTCACGATCCCGCGACCGGTCAGCGGCAGGTCGCAGGCCGCCAGCAGCTTGGGGGCGCCCTTCTTGGTGACGTGCTCCATCAGCACGATCACCCGCCCGGCGCCGGAGACGAGGTCCATCGCGCCGCCCATGCCCTTGACCATCTGTCCGGGCACCATCCAGTTGGCGATGTCGCCGTTGGTCGAGACCTGCATCGCGCCCAGGACGGCGACGTCGATGTGGCCGCCGCGGATCATCGCGAACGAGGTCGCGGAGTCGAAGTAGGAGGCACCCGCGAGCACGGTCACGGTCTGCTTCCCGGCGTTGATCAGGTCGGGGTCGACCTCGTCCTCGTAGGGGAACGGACCGACGCCGAGGATGCCGTTCTCGGCGTGCAGCACGACCGTCGAGGTCTCCGGGATGTAGTCGGGGATCAGTGTCGGCAGGCCGATCCCGAGGTTGACGTAGTCGCCGTCCTGCAGCTCCTGCGCGGCGCGCGCGGCCATCTGGTTGCGGTCCCAAGCCATGACTCAGGCCTCCTTGTTCGCTGTGGTCGGGCGCTCGCCGCGCGTCGTACGCTTCTCGATGTCCTTGCGCGCTGCCTGCTCGGGCGTCAGCGCGACGATCCGCTTCACGAAGATCCCCGGAAGGTGGACGTCGGCCGGGGCGATCTCACCGACCTCGACGACCTCCTCGGCCTCGACGACGGTCACCCGGCCGGCCATCGCGGCCGGCACGTTGAAGTTGCGGGTGGAAGCGTTGAACTGGGCATTGCCCGCCCGGTCGACACGGGTCGCGCGGACCAGCGCGAAGTCGGTGATGATGCCCTCCTCGAGCACCATCTGCTTGCCGTGGAACTCGCGGACCTCCTTCGGCTCGGAGGCCTCGGCGATCGTTCCGTCGGGGTTGTAGCGGTAGGGGAGGCCGCCGTCGGAGACCATCGTGCCGACGCCGGTCGGCGTGTAGAAGGCGCCGATCCCGCTGCCGCCCGCGCGCATCCGCTCCGCGAGCGTGCCCTGCGGGGTGAGCTCGAGCGTGATCTCGCCGGCCAGGTACTGCCGCCCGAACTCCTTGTTCTCGCCGATGTAGCTCGCGATCACCCGGGAGATGCGGTGGTCGTCGAGCAGCAGCCCGAGCCCGGCGCCGTCGACGCCGCAGTTGTTGGAGACGACCATCAGGTCGTCCGCACCCTGCTCGCGCAGCGCCTCGATCAGGAACCACGGGATTCCCACCAGCCCGAAGCCGCCGACGGCGAGGCTGGCCCCGCTGTGAATGTCGGCAACCGCCTCCGCGGCCGACCCGACCACCTTGTCCAGACCCATGTCTTCTCTGCTCTCTCGAAGGAAATTCGTACGTCCGCTTGGTGCCGGTTCAGCGAACCGACTCGAAGACCGCCGCGAGCCCCTGGCCGCCACCGATGCACATCGTCTCCAGGACGTACCGGGCCTCGCGCCGCTGCGCCTCCCGGGCGGCGGTGGCGAGGATGCGGGCGCCGGTGGCACCGATCGGGTGGCCGAGCGAGATGCCCGAGCCGTTGGGGTTGAGCCGCTCGTCGGTGGCGTCGATCTTCCACTCGCGCAGGACGGCGAGGACCTGGGCCGCGAAGGCCTCGTTGAGCTCGATCAGGTCGATCTCGTCGAGGGTGAGCCCGGCCCGGGACAGCGCCGCCTTGCTGGAGAGGACGGGCCCGATGCCCATCCGCTCGGGCTCGCAGCCGGTGACGGCCCACGACTTGAGCGCCAGCAGCGGAGTCAGGCCGCGCTTCTCGGCCTCGGCGCGCGTGGTCACGACGCACATCGCGGCGCCGTCGTTCTGGCCGGACGCGTTGCCGGCGGTGACGGTCGACTCCTCGTCGACCTTCAGCCGGATCGGGCGGAGCGAGGCGAGCTTCTCCAGGGAGATGTCGGCACGCGGGTGCTCGTCGCGGTCGACGACGACATCGGGCTTGCGGCGGCCGCCGGGGACGGTCACCGGGACCAGCTCGTCGGCGAACTTGCCGGCCTCGTGGGCGGCGATGGCACGCTGGTTGGAGCGCAGCGCGAACTCGTCCTGCTCCTCGCGCCCGATGCCGTACTCGCGACGCAGGTTCTCGGCGGTCTCGATCATGCCGCCGGGGATCGGGTGGTCCTTGCCGCCCGCGGTCTCGCGAGCCCGGTCGAGGCGGTCGAGCAGTTCGATGCCGCCCTGCTTCAACCCGCCGCGCAGCCCGAGCGCGTAGTGCTCGACGTTGGACATCGACTCCGCGCCACCGGCCACGACGAGGTTCGCGGCGCCGGTGGCGACCGAGCCCGCGGCGTACAGGATCGCCTGAAGGCCCGAACCGCAGCGACGGTCGATCTGGAGGCCGGGGACGCCGTTGCCGAGCCCGGCATCGAGGGCCGCGATGCGCCCGATCGCAGGGTTCTCACCGCTCGCGTAGCCGTTGCCGAGGATGACGTCGTCGACGTCGCCCTCCTGGAGGCCGGTGCGCTCGACCAGCTCGCGCAGGACCGTCGTGGCGAGGTCGGTCGCGGTCAGCGGCGCCAGGGCGCCGAGGAACCTGCCGACAGGGGTGCGGAGGGGCTCACAGATGACGATGTCGTTGGCGGAGCTGCTCATGCCACCGACGGTACGCGCGCAGTCATGACTTGAGAAGTATTCATTTGGCGTCGATTGACACCTCTGAAGTCTTTATCACCCGTCTGACCGGACAGTGCGCGGGCGAGGCTATTGCGATAAGTTCGCGTTAGCAGTTCTCTCTCGGGCGACACGTCGACCGACCCCCACGCAGATCAAGAGGTGACCATGCACGTCCCCGACGGCTTCCTCGACGCTCCGACGTCGATCGCCACCGGTGCAGTCGCTGTCGTCGCGGTAGGCGTCGCGCTGCGCGGCGCACGCCGCGAGCTCGACGACAAGACCGCCCCGCTGGCCGGCCTCGTGGCCGCGTTCGTCTTCGCGACCCAGATGCTCAACTTCCCGGTGGGGGCGGGCACGAGCGGTCACCTGATGGGCGGCGCGCTGGCGGCGGTGCTGGTGGGGCCGTGGACCGGGGTGCTGTGCGTCTCGGTCGTGCTGATCGTGCAGTCCCTGCTCTTCGCCGACGGCGGCATCACCGCTCTCGGCACCAACATCCTCCTCATGGCCGTCACCACCGTGCTCGTCGGCTGGTTCGTGAGCCGGGTGCTGATCAAGGTGCTGCCGAAGCGGGTCGGCCTGGTCGCCCCGGCGGCGGCGATCGGCGCCTTCCTCTCCGTCCCCGCTGCGGCGGCCGTCTTCACCGCGCTCTACGCGGTCGGCGGCACCGCCGACATCTCGCTGACCACACTGGCCACCGCGATGCTCGGCTGGCACACGGTGATCGGTCTGGGCGAGGGCGCGATCACGTTCCTCGCGGTCGGCGCGATCCTGTCCGTACGCCCCGACCTCGTCTACGCCGCGCGAGGCGTGATCGCCGAGCGTGACCTGGTGATCAAGCCGAAGGAGTCGGTGGCATGAGCACCGCCGAGAAGAAGCGCGTCCGGTTCAGGTGGGTCGCCGTCGGCATCGCCGTCGTCGCGCTGCTCCTGGCCGGAGTGGTCTCCTACTACGCCTCCGCCAACCCCGACGGCCTCGAGTACGTCGCCGGCAAGACCGGCTTCCTCGACAGCGCCTCGGAGCACGGCGCGGCCGACGGCCCGCTGGCCGACTACGGCACCAAGGGCGTCGACAACGCCCGGCTCTCCGGTGGACTCGCCGGCGTGATCGGCACCGTCGTCGTGCTCGTCTTCGCCGGTGGCCTCGCTCTGGTCGTACGCCGCCGATCCACCGGCTCCTCCGACGAGGCCTGAGCCGGTGCCCGCCCATCTGAAGGTGCTCGCCCTGATCGGCTTCATGCTCGTGGTGGTGGCGACGCCGCGGGAGTGGTTCGCTGCGTACGCCTTCTTCCTCGCGGTCCTGGTGACGGTCGGCGCGGTGGCGCGGGTGCGCCCTGGGTGGGTGCTGAAGCGGATGGTGGTGGAGACGCCGTTCGTGGTCTTCGCGGTGCTGATGCCGTTCATCGCGCACGGGCCGCGGGTCGAGGTGCTCGGGCTCAGCCTCAGCGAGTCGGGCCTGCTCTCGGCGTGGGGACTGCTCGTCAAGGGCACGCTGGGCGTGATCGCCGGGCTGCTGCTGGCCGCGACCACGACGCCCCAGGAGCTGGTCCACGGCCTGGAGCGGCTGCGGCTGCCTCAGCAGCTCGTGCAGATCATGGCGTTCATGGTGCGCTACCTGGAGGTGGTGACCGACGAGATGCGCCGGATGGCGGTGGCGCGCGCCTCACGAGGCTTCGAGGCCCGCAACCCGCTCCACTGGCCGGTGCTCGCGCGCTCGGTCGGTGCGCTGTTCATCCGCTCCTTCGAGCGGGGCGAGCGGGTGCACCTGGCTATGGTCTCGCGCGGCTACACAGGGAGAATGCCGACCATGGACAGGGTGGGGCGACGATGAGTACGCCGGTTCTTGATGTGCACAGCCTCGCCTTCGCCTACCCCGACGGCCATCAGGCGCTCTTCGGTGTCGACCTGCACGTCCACCGCGGTGAGCGGGTCGCGCTGCTGGGCCCCAACGGGGCCGGCAAGACGACGCTGGTCCTGCACCTCAACGGCATCCACCTCGCCGGAGCCGGATCCGTCTCGGTGAGCGGGCTCCCCGTGACCAAGGCCAACATCAAGGAGATCCGCCGCCGCGTCGGCATCGTCTTCCAGGACCCCGACGACCAGCTCTTCATGGGCACCGTCCGCGAGGACGTCGCCTTCGGCCCCGCCAACCTCGGCCTGCGCGGCGAGGCCCTGGACGCGAAGGTGACCGAGGCGCTCGCGAAGGTCGGCATGGAGGAGTACGCCGACCGGCCCCCGCACCACCTCTCCTTCGGCCAGCGCCGCCGGGTCGCGGTGGCCACCGTGCTGGCGATGGACCCCGAGATCCTGGTCCTGGACGAGCCCTCCTCCAACCTCGACCCGGCCTCCCGCCGCGAGCTCGCCGACATCCTCCGCGACCTCGACGTCACCGTCCTGATGGTCACCCACGACCTCCCGTACGCCCTCGAGCTCTGCGAGCGCTCGATCATCCTCGACGGCGGCATCGTCGCCGCCGAGGGCCGCACCGTCGACGTACTCTCCAACGCCGACCTGATGCGAGCCCACCGCCTCGAGCTCCCCTTCGGCTTCGACCCGGTCGCGGCAGCCGCCACCCTCTAGCCGACTCGGCGGGAGCGGTAGTGGAGCTTGGCGCTGACGTAGCCGCGCCAGCCGACCAGGGTGAGGCCGAGGAAGAGGAGCGAGACGACCAGGAAAGCCGGCGCCAGGCCCTCGCCGGAGAGGCCGCGAAGCACCATCCCGATGACGTACGTCCCGAGCCAGACGACCACGCCGGCAGGCCAGGCGCGAGCGGCCGGCCAGCGGCGCCAGATCAGGACGGCCCAGGTCACGACGAGCCCGATCAGGAAGGGCCAGGCGATGCGGAGCACGACGAGCGCCGGGCCGGAGTCGTGCGACTGGCGCCCGGCGAAGGCGAAGAGGAGCACGAAGAAGACGTCGACGGCGAAGGCCGCGACCGCCCACTTGGGCACGAGCCCGGCGATGAGTGGGGAGGAGTCGTCGGGCTTCGTGGAGGACATGGTGCCCAGAATACGAGCCCGGCCGGCGATTCAGGTCTACGGGATCAGCCAGGCTCCGCCGCGCATGACGCGGGTCGGCTGCAGCGACTCGTCGGTGAGCACGAGGTCGGCGCGAGCGCCGGGCTCGAGGCGGCCAACGTCGATGCCCACCACCGATGCCGGCCGCAGGCTCGCGGCCTTCATCAGCATGGCCAGGTCGATCCCGGCGGCCGCGTGGCGGCGTACCTGGTCCATGAGTCGCGACGTGCCGCCGGCGATCGACCCGTTGCCGGTCCCGTCGGCCACTCGGGCGACCCCGGAGCGTACCTCCACGGACAGCGGTCCGAGCTGGTAGTCGCCGTCGGCCATCCCGGCCGCGGCCATCGCGTCGGTGACGAGTACGACCGAGCCGGGCACCATCGACATCACGGCCCGGACCGTCTCGTCGTCGAGGTGTACGCCGTCAGCGATCAGCTCCACACAGGCATCGCCGACACCGGCGGCGCCCAAGGATCCGAGCACGGGGCCGGGGTCGCGATGGTGCGCGGGTGGCATCCCGTTGAAGAGATGGGTGACCAGGCTCCCCGGTCCGGAAAGGAAAGCCCGAGCCTGCGAAGCCGACGCCGCGGTGTGCCCCAGCGCCACCACGACCCCGGCCTCGGTGAGCACCGAGGCGACCTCGTCGGCCCCGGGGAGCTCCGCGGCCAGGGTCATCACCCGCAGGTGGCCACGGGCAGCGGCGACGAACTCACGGGCGAGCCCGGCGTCGGGCGTGAGTAGCAGCGCCGGATCGTGCGCCCCGCGGCAGGAGTGTTCCAGGAACGGCCCCTCCATGTGGATGCCGGCGATCAGCCCGGCTTCGGCAGCCGTGGCCAGCGCCGCGACGACCGACAGCAACCGGGAAGGCGAGTCGGTCACGGTCGAGGCCAGCAGCGTGGTCGTGCCGGCAGCATGATGAACGCCGGCCGCGGTGGCGATCTCGTCCGGCGACGTGGTGTGGAACGAGGCACCGCCACCGCCGTGGTTGTGGATGTCCACCAGCCCCGGGAGCAGGATCCCTGAAGACGACGGGTCGCCGGGGACGGCAGCCCGCACCTCGGAGACGAGCCCCGCGGACACGGTCACGACGACGTCGTCGAAGCCGCCCGGCCGCGGCACTCGGCCGCGTACCACATGTTCTAGATCCATCGCTTGAACCAGATCCTTGTCAGCCATTCCTGCCGGGTGAGCAGCTCATCGGTGTAGATCGGCCAGAACCAGGCGAAGTTGCAGATCACCAGCACGACGAAGATGCCACCGGCGACGGCACCCCCGACGCGACGCCGGGTGGCCGGCGTTCCACCGGCCAGCGGCGGTGGCCGGTCGAGCAGCTTGCCCAGACACAGGCACAGGCCGAGCACCAGGAACGGGAGCGCGATGATCATGTAGAAGGAGAAGATCGGCCGCCCGGCGTACTGCAGCCACGGCAGCCACGTCGACAGCACCCCGACCACGGCGACCCCGAACCTCCAGTCCCGCGCGGCGACCCACATGAACGCCGAGACGATCAGCGCCACGAACGCTCCCCACCACAGCACCGGGGTGCCCAGGAGCAGCACCTGCCGCAGGCACGTCCCCGCCTCGGCGGGACCGTCACCGTCGGGATCGGTCGAGGGGGAGGCGTCGCACATCTCGCCGCGCGACTTCGCGCCGGACAGGATCCCGGTGTCGGCGGCTACCCCGACCGGCCGGTTCAGGACGAGCCAGCCGATCGGATGGGACCCGTAGGTGTGCTCGGCACACTCCAGGAAGTGGGTGTGGAAGGTGAAGACGTCTCGGTGGTAGTACCACAGCGACCGCAGCGACTGACTGACCTCGCCGAGGCCGGACGCATCCGGCTCCTTGGCGGTCGGCCAGCGCTTGTCGTTGAGGTTCTCGGGGACGTACGACTTGTTCTCGCAGTGGCCCTCGCCGGTGTAGCGCGTGTACTGCGTCGCCGAGAGCGACTCCTCGTAGACGTCCGCGTGGGTCATCCACGGGATCCACGTCATCACGTAGACCGCGAGCGCGACGCCCACCAGGTGCGCGAAGGCCGTCGGCCCGTCGGCCACACAGGCACGAAGCCAGGACAGACGTACGCCGAAGGAGCGCCGCATCCCCGCGGACCAGGCCACATAGAGGAGACCGAAGGCGGCCAGCGGGTAGAGCGCCTCCCACTTGGAGCCGATCGCCAGACCCCACGCGACGCCCGAGCACAGCAGCCACGGACGGAACAGCATCTGCCGGACGGGTCCCCACGCGCCGGGCGCGGCGAGCTGGGTGGGCGCGAGCGCGGAGAACCGCCGCCGGCACCAGTCGCGGTCCATCACCATCAGGTGCACCGCGAGCAGCAGGAAGAAGGCGACGAAGAGGTCGAGCAGGGCCAGGCGCGAGAGCACGAACGCGAGCCCGTCGAAGGTGATCAGGATGCCGCCGACGAGACCGAGCATCATGGAGCCGGAGACGCGGCGTACGAACCGGATCGTCAGCAGCACCAGCAGCGACCCGACCACGACCGAGGCGATCCGCCAGCCGAACGGGTCCATCCCGAAGAGCTTGATGCCGATCGCGATGAGCCACTTGCCGACGTCGGGATGGACGATCATCGACGGCCCGTCGGCGAACTGCCCCTCGAGCTGCCCGGCCAGGATGTTCTCGTCGGCGCCCTCGATGAAGTTGCGCGCGTAGCCGAACTCGAGCAGCGCCCAGGCGTCCTTGGCGTAGTAGGTCTCGTCGAAGGCGAAGACCTTCGGGGTGCCCAGGTGCCACAGCCGCAGCAGGAACGCGAGCGCGGTGATCCCGATCGTCGCCGCCCAGCCGGCCCGCGGCGAGCCGTTGATGCGGCGCCGGGCGCGTTCCCAGGCGGTCGGAAGGAAGTGACCAGAGGGGGTGCTGGCCAGGCCCTCCATGGGCTCCGGCTCCTCGGTCACCGTCGTCGTCACGAGGGAACCTTATAAGCCTGCGACAATATCGGTGTGGTAGATCCAAACGATGGCGTGCTCGTACTAGCGGCAACCCCGATCGGGCGCATCGAGGATGCCCCACCCCGTTTGGCTTCCGAGCTCGCCACCGCCGATGTCATCGCCGCCGAAGACACCCGCCGGCTGCGTCGACTGACGACGGATCTCGGCGTCGAAATCAAGGGTCGCATCGTCTCCTACTTCGAGGGCAACGAGAGTTCACGTACGCCCACGCTGCTCGCCGATCTCCTCGACGGCAACCGGGTGCTGCTGGTGACCGACGCCGGGATGCCCTCGGTCTCCGACCCCGGCTACCGCCTGGTCGCCGCCGCGGTCGAGAAGGACGTACGCGTCACCGCGGTGCCCGGCCCCTCGGCCGTCCTGACGGCCCTGGCCGTCAGCGGCCTCCCTGTCGACCGGTTCTGCTTCGAGGGCTTCCTGCCCCGCAAGGCCGGTGAGCGCTCGCGCCGCCTCGCCTCGCTGGCCAAGGAGGAGCGCACCATGGTCTTCTTCGAAGCCCCCCACCGCACCCAGGCCGCCTTGGAAGCCATGCGCGACGCCTTCGGCGACACCCGCGCCGCCGCCGTCTGCCGCGAGCTGACCAAGACCCACGAAGAAGTACGCCGCGGGGGACTGGCCGAGCTCGTCGACTGGGCCGCCGAGGGAGTACGCGGCGAGGTCACCATCGTCGTCACCGGCGCCGACCCGTCCGCCGAGATCGGAAGCGACCCCGACAGCCTCCGCGCCGCCGTGGCCGACCTGGAAGGTGAGGGTCACACGAAGAAGGAAGCCATCGCCGAGGTGGCCAGGCTCGCCGGTGTACCGAAACGCGAGGTCTACGACCTCGTCCACAAGAGCGTGTAGAAGACTGGGAGCATGAGCTTCGCCCCGGCACCCGAGCCACTGCCCGCACCGGTCGTCGACAACCACACCCACCTCGACATCGTCAGGGGGGACGAGAGTCTCCCGGTCGAGGAGGCGCTCGCGCAGGCGGCGGCGGTGGGCGTGACCAGGGTGGTCCAGATCGGCTGCGACCTGCCGGGAGCGCGCTGGGCGGTGGAGGCGGCCGAGACGTACGACAACATGGTCGCCGGTGTGGCGCTCCACCCCAACGACGCTCCTCGCCAGCCCGATCTCGAGGCCGCGCTGGACGAGATCGAGAAGCTCGCCGGGGCGCACGACAAGGTGCGCGTGGTGGGGGAGACCGGGATGGACTTCTTCCGCACCGACGAGGAGGGCCGGGAGACCCAGGCGTACTCGTTCCGGCGCCACATCGACATCGCCAAGCGTCTCGACAAGACCCTGATGATCCACGACCGCGACGCCCACGCGGCGGTGCTTGAGGTGATCGACAGCGTCGGACCGCCCGAGCGCTGGGTGATGCACTGCTTCTCCGGTGATCCTGAGTTCGCCCGTCAGTGCCTCGACCGGGGCGCCTACCTCTCCTTCGCCGGCACCGTGACGTTCAAGAACGCGCAGTACCTCCGCGACGCCCTCGCGATCACCCCCCAGGACCGCATCCTGGTCGAGACCGACGCCCCGTTCCTGACGCCCCACCCGCACCGCGGCGCGACCAACTCCAGCTACATGATCCCGGCCACGATGCGGGTGATGGCCGAGGTACGCGGCGACGACCTCGAGGCGCTGTGCAACGCCGTCAACACCAACACCGAGACGGCCTTCGGCGGCACCTGGTGACCCACCGGCACTGACATGAGAATGGCCCGAGGCGATCGCCTCGGGCCATTCTCATTGCTGTGATCAGGTCAGGAGACGCTGATCTTCATCGTGCCCCTGCGCTCGTCCGAGTAGAGCACCTTGATCTTGACGCCGCTGCCGGCGGTCTTGGTGGAGTGCGCCGGGTTGGACGCGTCCCAGTAGGCCGTCTCAGAGCTGTCGTAGAAGGTCGGCACGCTCTTGCGCCGCGGCACGTCGAGGACGTTGCTCGGAGCACCGGCGACCTCGTTCTCGAGGTGGAGCCGGTCGGTGCGGTCGACATCGAACGTCGAGTCGTAACCCTGCATCCGGTTGCGCGACAGGGTGCCGTCCGACCACTTCTGGACACCCACGGTGGAGTCGACGACCAGCGCCTGGCCGCCGCCGGGGTGCTCCGAGGTGTTGTTGTCGCCGTAGGCGCCGTTCTGGTACCAGACCAGCAGTCCGTCCTGGTAGGCGTAGTGGTCGACCTTGTCAGGCGCGGTGACCCCGTAGCCGAAGTTGTACGGACCCTCGGCCAGCGTCTTGTCGTAGCCCTTGTACTGCCGGTTCTCGGCGATGTAGAAGCGCGGGTACGTCGACGTGTAGGTCCCGTCGGTGATGCCCATGTACTCCTTGTTGGTCCAGCCGTCGAAGGACGAGAAGTCCGTCGTGTAGGCCGAGCCGACCGAGAGGTCGTCGATGGCGAAGCCGTAGTAGGCGACGCCGCCGTCGTTCGCGGTGCGGAAGCGGAGCTTCACGTTCTGACCCGCGTACGCCGCCAGGTCAGCGGTCAGGTCCACGTACTCCTGCGGGTCGTGGTCGGCGCAGTTGCCGTCACAGGTGCTGTCGGAGGTGCCGTGGATGCCGTTGTTGTACTCGGCCGAGGACAGGTTCGTCGCCAGCGGCGTCGACCAGGTGGTGCCGCCGTCGGTGGAGGCCTCCAGGAAGGTGAAGTCGTACTCCGCCTCGAGGTCGTACTTCACCTTGGCCGAGAGCGTGCCGCCCGCGGGAACCGCGATCTCCGGGCTGACCGCGGTGGCGGTGCGGTCGTCGCCCTTGCCGGAATAGAGGAACGTCTTGCCCGAGGTGCCGGAGCCGACGTCGTGGGTCGTCTGCCCGTCGGGCAGGTTGACCACGAGTGCCTGCGGGGTCTTCGCCCCGGTGTCGTGGAAGCTCGGCCCCAGGGTCAGCTTCTTGGACGTACCGGCCTCGACCGTGTCGTAGTTGAGCCAGCCGAGGAAGAGCTTCTCCGGGGCGCCCATGTGGTTGGGGGTGGTGCCGATGGTGCCGTCACCGTGACCGAGCCAGGAACCCGAGCTCATCAGGGTCCAGAAGCCGGTGCCGTTCTCGCCGCCCGCGGTGTCGTAGAAGTCCGGCAGACCGAGGTCGTGGCCGAACTCGTGCGCGAAGACGCCCAGGCCGCCGTTCTCGGGCTCGGTGGTGTAGTCGCGGATCCAGATGTCGGTGTTACCGATCTTGACGCCGCCGGCCTTCGGGAAGTCGGCCGGGCCGTCGGAGCCGGACGCGTTGGCGGCCCAGCGGTGCGACCAGATGGTCCACGGGTCGGCGCCGGCCTCCTCGCCCGCACCGGAGTGGATCGCCTGGAAGTGGTCGATGTAGCCGTCGGCCTCGTTGAAGTTGCCGTCGCCATCGAGGTCGTAGCGGTCCCAGATGTCGTAGTCCTGGAGGTACGCAGTGATCTCGGCGTCGGTCTTGCCGGCCGCCTTCTGTGCGTCGTACCAGGCGTTGGCGCTGTCCTGGACGTAGTTCTTCATCGCGGCGGCGGTCTCGTCGCCCTTGTCGTTCTGGTAGTAGGACTCCGCGTGCGGGAGCGTCACCCAGTCGCTGACGTCACCCTGGAGGTCGAAGCGGCCGCTCGACATCTCCTTGTAGACGTTGTGGAACGACTCCTTGCCCTTCTTCTGGTTGAAGAACATGTCCATGTAGTGCTCGCGGGAGAAGTCCTCCTCCCAGTAGGTGGAGTTGTCGTTCTCGGCGGGCGGCGCGATCTCGTTGTGGAGCGGGCCCGAGGTGTTATCGGGGAAGGCCGGGTTGCCGCCGTCGCCGAACTCGACCAGGAAGCTCAGCAGCTGGGACTTCTCGGTGGGCTCGTGCTCCACCCAGCGGGTGTTCTTGCCCGAGCCCATCTTGACGACTTCGCTGCCGTTCTTGGTGACCGTCTGCTTCTCGCCCGTGGCGACGGCGGTGGCGGCGTTGGTCTTGAGCTCGCGGCGCTTGGTGTTGAGCGCGTCGGGCTTGTCATCGACCTTCTGCTTCACCGCAGCAGCGGCGGCGGGGGTCCCCGAGTCCTCGACGGCGCTAGCCGACGAGTGGGTCAGGGCCACCGGCGTCACGCCGGCGACCGCAACCGCGGCGAGAACGCTGGTAAGGCGTCTGTTCATCGTTCCTCCGGAGTCTGGTGACATCGCGCACATCTGCCTTCCCCGAGAACTGACCGGCACGACGGGCCATCACGACAGAGATGGCTTCGGAGTACAACACCAAGCAATGGAGTTACCTGTAAAGGATTTGTCGCCTATTGGCCAGAGGGAACGAAATTTCGTGGCGGGATTACGACATGCGCTCTGATCGACCCGCTTGACCAGCGATTTCGACGTGTTGAATCGCACACCTGTCATTCGTTACGACAGGTATTGACAGCACTCCCTGGCCCTCATTTGATGCCGAGATTGCATGCTTGTAATTGCCTGCGGATCGGGCGGGGGACTTGCATTTAACCGACCGTATTTGTTCCGCTGTCCGGCGAGATAGCCGGGATCGGGATAGATCCGGACGGTGTTGGGGGTGGGCCTCAGCGCGTAGATCACCTGATCTCGCAACACCGTTCGCCCGTGCCCGGGGAGAACGAACATCGGAGCATCGTGCCCGTCAGCAGCACCAACTCGTGGTTCCGCAACATCGTTTCAACCCGCCGCCGCAAGGCTGTTCTGGTCGGCGGACTCGCCGCAGCAGTGGTCGCCGCAGGCGGCGCGGCGTACGGGGTCAAGACCTCCCAGACCGATGTCATCGTCTCGGTCGACGGCAAGGCCAAGGACGTCAGCGTCAACGCCGACACCGTCGGTGAGGTCCTCGAGGCCGAGGGCATCGAGATCGGCGACCGTGACGCGGTTGCCCCATCGGTCGACACCGAGGTCGAGGACGGCAGCGCGATCAGCGTCCGCTACGCCCGTCAGCTGAGCCTCGAGGTCGACGGCAAGGCCCAGGACCACTGGGTCACCGCGACCACCGTGGGCGGCGCTCTCGCTGAGCTCGGCCGTGACTACGACCGGGCGGAGCTCTCGACCAGCCGTGGTGCCTACATCGGCCGCGACGGGATGTCCCTCGACGTCGTCACTCCCAAGAACGTCAAGGTCGAGCTGGCCGGCAAGAAGGCCAAGAAGGTCAGCGTGACCGCGCTGACCGTCGGCGACGCGCTCAAGGACCTCGGGGTCGACCTCGAGCGCCGGGACAAGGTCTCCCCGGCCTCCGACAAGGCTCTGAAGACCGGTCAGAAGATCGTCTTCACCGACTTCTCCGCCAAGAACCAGAAGGTCGCCCGCGAGACCGTCGAGGCGCCGGTCGAGGAACGCGAGGACTCCTCGATGTACGAGGGTGAGACCGAGGTCGTCGAGGAGGGCTCCGACGGGGTCCGTTCGGTGACGTACCGCATCGTCCTCAAGAACGGTGAGGCCGTCTCCAAGAAGGTCCTCGAGCAGAACGTCCTCGAGAAGGCCGAGCCGCGCATCGTCAAGGTAGGCACCAAGGAGAAGGAAGCCCCTGCGGCCAACTTCGCCGGTGGCAGCACCGTCTGGGACCAGCTCGCGCAGTGCGAGTCCGGTGGCAACTGGGCGATCAACACCGGCAACGGCTACTACGGCGGTCTGCAGTTCAACCTGCAGACCTGGCAGGCCTACGGCGGCTCCGGCCTCCCGAGCGAGAACAGCCGCGAGACCCAGATCGCGGTGGCGAGCAAGCTCCGTGACGCCAACGGTGGCTACGGCGCCTGGCCGCACTGCTCGCAGCAGCTCGGTCTGCCGCAGTAAGGCTCTTTCGGCCCTCGGGCCATAGTCTGTACCCATGACCGACCGCACCCCGCCGCGCCTGTTGGGCCCGGCGGAGGTGCGGTCGCTCGCATCCGAGCTCGATCTCCGCCCCACCAAGCAGCGCGGGCAGAACTTCGTGATCGACGCCAACACCGTGCGCCGGATCGTGCGCGAGTCCGGCGTCGGCGCCGACGACGTCGTCGTCGAGGTCGGCCCCGGCCTCGGATCGCTCACCCTCGCCATCCTCGAGACCGGCGCGAAGGTGACCGCGATCGAGATCGACGAGGTCCTGGCGCAGCGGCTGCCGAGAACCATCCAGGAGTACGCCCCCGACCAGGCCGACGCGTTCCGCCTGCTCCGCGCGGACGCCCTCCGGGTCGACTCCGTCCCCGGTCCGCCGCCCACGGCCCTGGTCGCCAACCTGCCCTACAACGTCTCGGTGCCGGTCCTGCTGCACCTGATGGCGCTGCTGCCCTCGCTGCGCCACGGGCTGGTGATGGTGCAGGCCGAGGTCGCCGACCGGCTGGCGGCCAAGCCGGGCTCCAAGGTCTACGGCGTCCCCTCGGTCAAGGCCGCCTGGTACGCCGAGGTACGCCGCGCCGGCGCGATCGGCCGCAACGTCTTCTGGCCGGCGCCCAACGTCGACTCCGGCCTCGTCTACTGGCGTCACCGTGAGCCGCCGTCGACCGCCGTCTCGCGCGAAGAGGTCTTCGCGGTCATCGACGCCGCGTTCGCGCAGCGTCGCAAGGCGCTGCGCGGCGTACTCAAGCCTCTGGCCGGCTCCGCCGACGCCGCCGAGAAGGCGCTGGTCGCGGCCGGGATCGACCCGCTGGCGCGCGGCGAGGTGCTGACCATCGCGGACTTCGTACGCATCACCGAATCGCTGCAAAAGGTTCCCTCATGACGATCACCGTCCGCGCGGCCGCGAAGTTCAACCTCCACCTCGGCGTCGGGCCGGTTCGGGAGGACGGGTTCCATCCGCTGGCGACCGTCTACCAGGCGATCGGGCTCTACGACGACGTCACCGTGAGCGAGGCCGCCGCGTGGCAGGTCACGCTCACCGCGGAGGACCACATCGCGCTCGGCGAGATCCCGACCGGCGAGGACAACATCGTCGTGCGGGCGGGCAAGGCTCTCGCCGCCCACCACGGCATCGACAAGGCCGCGAACGTCGCGATCCACAAGGGCATCCCGGTCGCCGGCGGCCTCGCCGGTGGATCTGCCGACGCGGCCGCGACGCTCGTCGCCCTCGACCGCCTGTGGTCGCTGGAGACCTCCGACGAGGATCTGCTGAGCCTGGCGGGGCAGCTGGGCTCCGACGTACCGTTCGCGCTCATCGGCGCCACCGCCATCGGCGGCGGCCGCGGCGAGATCGTCGAGCCGGTCACCGACAACGGTGCCTGGTGGTGGGTCGCGGTCGGCAACGAGCAGGGACTCTCGACGCCCGCGGTCTACCGCGCCTTCGACGAGCATGCCGGGACCGAGGTCGGCGACCCGCAGGTGCCCGAGAGCCTGCTCATGGCGCTGGAGAAGGGCGACGCGGCCCTCCTCGCCGAGGCGCTCACCAACGACCTGCAGGCCCCGGCGCTCGCACTACGTCCCGACCTCGCCCAGACTTTCGCCGATGGCGCCGAGGCAGGTGCCCTGGCCGTGCAGCTCTCCGGCTCGGGCCCGACGGTCCTGATGCTGTGCCGCGACGCCGCCCACGCCCGCGAGGTCGCCGGAGCGATGCAGGCCAAGGCGTACGACCGCGTCTGGACGGCCCCGGGCCCCGTCGCCGGCGCCCACGTCGTCACCTACTGACCCCACCCCGCCGAGGCGTCAGCCGCGTCGGCCGAGATGGCAGCGCTGAGCCATCTCGGCCGACGTGCGTGACGTCTCGACCGACGTACGCGACGCCTCGGCCGGGTCAGGCGGCGCTGGAGACGACCTCGTCGGAGATCGCGGCGGCAGCGCGGCGCAGGTGCCGGGTGATGCTGGCGGCGTTGAACCCGGCGGCGCTGCCGGAGACGGAGACGGCGGCGATGGCGCGGCCCTCGATCATGATCGGGACCGCGGCGCAGACGATGCCGAGCTGGGCCTCCTCGCGGTCGAAGGCGATGCGCTCGCTGTTGGCGCGGCGGAGCTCGGCGAGGAACTTCGCCGGGTCGCCGTGCGAGTGGCGGGTGCGCCTCACCAGGCCGGACTCGAGTACGGCCGCGATGTGGTTGCGGTCGCTGAACGAGAGGATCGCCTTGCCGAGGGCAGAGCAGGCTGCGGGCGCTCGCCCGCCGACGTACGTGTCCGGCTGGATGCCACCGCGACCGGTGATCTTCTCCAGGATGACGATGTCGGTGCCTTCGAGGATGGCGAGGTGCACGGTCTTGCCGGTCGCCACGTAGAGCTCGGCCAGATGCGGCATCGCGGTCTCCCGGATGCCCTGCGGGCGGCAGATCTGCACCGCGTTGCCGAGCTCGAAGAGCCGCCGGCCGAGTACGTAGTGGCGGCCGGTGCGCTCCACGTACCCGCTCTGCTCGAGGTGGCGCAGGAGGCGGAACGCGGTGGACTTGGGAAGCCCCGCGGTGCGAGCGATCTCGCTGACACCGAGCTTGGGGCCGGCTCCGAGAAATGCCTCCAGGATCTGGAGGGCCTTCGTCGCAGACGGGGTCGCCGAGGAGGTCGTCCTCGGGGCACCTTCATGGTCGTGCTGACTAGCCAGGGTGGGGATAGCAGTGACGCTCATGGGGGGATCTCCTTAATTGAGACGGAGGCACCACGAAGGGGGGATCTGGGGCCTCCAACTCTCTGTGACAGCAGTCACTGTAACGATCGTTCCGGAGGTTGTGGAGCAAATGTTGGATAAATCTCATTCCTGACCTGCGGAAATAGATGACACGGCATACAGTTCGATGCGTTTCCGCCCGTTAGCGCCGTAAACCCTCTGTGGACCTACGGTAGTAGGTCAGTGACTGATCTGTGTATGAAACGGCGTAGCCGTCACCAGTCGCGCCAGCAGGTCCGAGGTCGTGGCCGGTGGCATGTCGGCGCTGTCGAGCGCCTCGGCAAAGAGAAGTCCGTCTGCGATCACCAGCAGCAGCGCGGCCATCTCGTCCGCGTGCGCCGACCCGTCGTCACCGAGAGCTCCACGGAACCAGCCGGTGAAGTCGTCGCGCGACTGGCGGCGTACGGCAAGGAACCGGTCGCGGCCGGGAAGTGGCTCGGACCGCTTCGGCAGCACCAGCATCAAGCCGATCCGCAGGAACGGGGGCAGCCGGCGCAGGCTGGCCACCAGTGGCCTCAGCATCAAGGGGAGCTCGGTGGCGCAGTCGCAGTCCGCGCTCGGCGGCGGCTGCCAGGAGGACTGGGTGCTGATCCAGGCGCGGTAGGAGTCGTCGACCGCGGCCGAGAACAGGTCGTCCTTGTTCGTGAAGTGCCAGTAGACCGAGGAGGCCGGCAGCTCTGCCGCGGCGCAGATCCGGCTGATCGAGGCGCCCTCGTAGCCGCTCTCGGCGGCGACCTCCAGCGCTGCCGCGACGAGCTTCTCGCGGCTGCTGCTCCTGCCCTCGTACGTCACCGGCGGCAGCTCCACGGTCTCGGGGACGACGGCCGGGTCCTGCTTACGGAGGTGCTCCGCGACCTCGGCCAGCCCGTCGGCGAGCCGCTGCCGGAGCGGGTCGAGCTCGGCGTACTCGTCGGTCTGGGCGTGGATGAAGAGACCGTCGTGGGCGGCGAGCGTCAGCCGCGCGAGGGTCTCGATGTGCGCGGTCGGAAGGTCGACCGCCTGTGCCCACCACCGCTCGAACTCGGCGAGCGTCTGGGTGCGGATCTGGAGGAAGCGCTCGCGCGGACCGTCGCCGACCGTCGGTCCGGACTCGAGCGCCAGCATGAGGCCCATCCGCCACCAGTCGGCCTTGGCGCCGTGGATGTCCGACGTCGTACGCCGCAGGTTGGCCAGCAGCCCCTCGCGCAGGTCGTCGCCGGTCGGTGTCGGCTCCCACCGCGGGGCGATGTCGTTCCAGCGGGTGTAGCCGTGCTCGAGCGCCTCGGCGAGCAGCTGGTCCTTGTTGGAGAAGTGCCAGTAGAGGGAGGACGGCGGGAGACCGGTCGCGCGGCGGACCTGCGCCATCGTCGTGCCGACATAGCCGCGCTCGGCGGCCAGCCGCAGCGCTGCTTCGAGGATCATCTGACGCGAGCCCTGTGTGTGCTCACGGAGCGTCTTCTCGGCCATTGCACCGAGTCTAAGCAGGTCAGGGGCGCTTCGTCCGCCCGGTGTGCCGCTGGGTGGCCGCCGCGATGCTGGCTGCCTCACCGCCCTCGGGGACAATGGGAGACGATATGGCGAACCTCCTCAACCTCGAGCACGTCTCCAAGGCGTACGGCATCCGGCCCCTCCTCGACGACGTCTCCCTCGGCATCAGTGCCGGCGACCGGATCGGCATCGTCGGCCGCAACGGCGACGGGAAGACGACGCTGCTGCAGGTGATGACCGGTCTGGAGGAGCCCGACTCCGGTCGCGTCTCGCGTCAGCGTGGCCTGCTGGTCGGGTTCCTGCACCAGGGTGACCAGCTCATCGACTCCCACACCGTCCGCGAGGCGGTGCTCGGCGGGCGGTCCGACCACGAGTGGGCCGGCGTCCCCGTGCTCCGTGAGATCGTCGAGCAGCTCCTGGCCGGGATCGACCTCGACCGTTCCGTCATGGGTCTCTCCGGTGGCGAGCGCCGTCGCTGCGCCCTGGCCGAGCTGCTCCTCGGGGACCACGACCTGATCGTGCTCGACGAGCCCACCAACCACCTCGACGTCGAGGCCGTGGCCTGGCTCGCCTCACACCTGGCCGCGCGCTCGTCCGCGCTCGTCGTGGTCACCCACGACCGCTGGTTCCTCGACGAGGTCTGCCAGTTCACCTGGGAGGTCCACGACGGCCAGGTCGACGCCTACGAGGGTGGCTATGCCGCCTTCGTCCTCGCCAAGGCCGAGAGGTCCCGTCAGGCCGCCGCCACCGAGGTACGCCGCCAGAACCTGGTCCGCAAGGAGCTGGCCTGGCTGCGCCGCGGCGCCCCGGCGCGTACGTCGAAGCCGAAGTTCCGCATCGACGCCGCCAACCAGCTCATCGAGGACGTACCTCCGCCGCGCGACCGCTTCGAGCTGCAGAAGTTCGCTGCCCAGCGGCTCGGCAAGGACGTCATCGACGTCGAGGACGTCGACCTCTTCCGCGGCGAGCGGCAGCTGTTGTCGCACGCCACCTGGCGCATCGGTCCGGGCGACCGGATCGGCATCGTCGGCGTCAACGGCGCCGGCAAGACCTCGGTGCTGTCGCTGCTGGACGGCTCCCTCCCGCCCGCGGTGGGGAAGGTACGCCACGGCCGCACCATCGCTCTCCAGCACCTGACCCAGCAGCTCGACGACCTCGACCCGGAGGCGCGGGTTCTCCCGACCGTCGAGTCGATCAAGCGCGTCACCAAGACGACAGACGGCCAGGAGCTCTCGGCGACCTCGATGCTCGAGCGATTCGGCTTCACCGGCGACAAGCTGGTCACCCGCATCGGCGACCTCTCCGGCGGCGAGCGCCGCCGCTTCCAGCTGCTGCGCCTGCTCTTGACCGAGCCGAATGTTCTGCTTCTCGACGAGCCCACCAACGACCTCGACATCGAGACGCTCAACGTCCTCGAGGACTTCCTCGACGCCTGGCCCGGCACCCTGATCGTCGTCTCCCACGACCGCTACTTCCTCGAGCGCGTCACCGACTCCGTCTGGGCCCTCCTCGGCGACGGCCAGATCTCCATGCTCCCGCGTGGCGTCGACGAGTATCTCGAGCGCCGCCTCCCCATCCCTGCCGAGGCGTCAGCCCCGCGGGCCGAGGCGTCACGCGCGTCGGCCGAGACGGCAGTGGGTGGCCCGTCGAAGGCCAAGCCCGGCTCCGCCGACGAGCGAGCGGCGAAGAAGGTCATCGCCAGGATCGACAAGCAACTCGAGCGGATCGGCGAGCAGCAGCAGAAGCTCGAGCTCGCGATGGCCGAGTCGGTCAACGACTACACCCGGCTCGCCGAGCTCAGCGCTGAGCTGGATCAGCTCGCCGCGGAGAAGGACGACCTCGAGCTGGAGTGGCTCGAAGCGGCCGAAGTCCTGGAGTAGCGCCTCCGAGGGAGTGCTGGTCGGCGGCTCGCGCAGCGTGTAACACGTTGTTCGTACGACTACTCGCCCTATGAGAACGACCGGATAGTCCTACGAACAGCGTGTTACACGGCTCGCGGATCCGCGCGGCGGGGAGTTCGTCAGGATGAGAAGGGGACCAGCAGGCGGCGCAGGAGGTCGGTGAGCTGGCTCTGCTGGTCGCCGGAGAGGCTGTCGAGGAACTCCCGCTCGGCTGCGAGCAGCGCTTCGAAGGCGCTGTCGACGGTCGCCTTGCCGTCGGGGGTGAGCCGGACGAGGACGCCCCGCCGGTCGGCCGGGTCCGGCAGCCGTTCGACCAGACCGCGCGAGGCGAGCCGGTCGACGCGGTTGGTCATGGTCCCGCTGGTCACCAGGGTCTCGCGCAGCAGCCTGCCGGGTGAGAGCTCGTAGGGGTCGCCCGCTCGGCGCAGGGCGGCCAGTACGTCGAACTCCCACGACTCGATCCCTGAACCCGAGAATGCGTCGCGCCGAGCGAGGTCGAGGTGACGCGAGAGGCGGGAGAGACGCGAGAAGATCTCGACGGGACCCAGGTCCAGGTCGGGCCGCTCGTGTGCCCAGGCCTCGCTCAGGTCGTCGACTTCGTCGCGCATGGCGAGAGCGTAGCCCAAGTTCACCCCATCGAGAATCTTGACATCGAGACAAGTCGGAGGGACGATCTGAATATCTTGACGTCAAGAGAAATCGAGAGGACGTACGCCATGACCGCATGGGATCCCGAGCGCTACCTGACCTACTCCGACGAGCGAGGTCGGCCGTTCGTCGATCTCCTTCGCCGGGTCGACGCGGATCGTCCGAAGACCGTGGTCGACCTCGGCTGTGGTCCCGGAAACCTGACCGCCCTCGCGGCCGGTCGCTGGCCGGAGGCCAGGGTTGTCGGCCTCGACTCCAGTGCGCCGATGATCGACAAGGCGTGCTCGACCATCGACGGCGTCGACTTCGCGGTGGTGGACCTTCGTGACTGGGCCGACTCGGCGGTGTCGGGATCGGTCGACGTACTCCTCTCCAATGCCACGCTCCAGTGGGTCCCTGGTCATCTGGACCTGCTCCCTGCGCTCGCCGGCGCGGTCGGGAAGGGTGGCTGGTTCGCCTTCCAGGTCCCGGGCAACTTCGACGAGCCCAGCCACCGGCTCCGCGAGGAGCTCGCCGCCGAGGGGCCGTACGCCGAGCACACCCGTCACCTCGAGGCGCCCGGGTCGCACGACCCGGCCGACTACTACGACGTCCTGGTGGAAGCGGGCTTCGAGGTCGATGCCTGGGAGACGACGTACCTCCACGTGCTGACCGGCGAGGACCCGGTCTTCACCTGGATCGCCGGCACGAGCCTCCGTCCCACCGCTGCCGCGCTGGAGGGGGCCGGTCTCTTCGAGCCGTTCGCCGAGGAGCTCAAGAACCGTCTGGCACGGGCCTATCCGGTACGAAACGATTCGGTAGGAAACAGTTTCGTCCTGCTCCCGTTCCGTCGCGTCTTCGTGGTCGCCCGCAGACTGGAGGCATGATGCGCATCCATCACGTACAGGTCGGCATGCCCGCCGGCAACGAGGACGAGGCCCGAACCTTCTATGCCGACGGGCTCGGGCTGACCGAGGTCCCGAAGCCGGCCGAGCTGGCGAAGCGTGGTGGCGCCTGGTTCCGCTCACCGGGCGGCGCGGAGATTCACCTCGGTGTCGAGGATCCGCACCGACCGCAGGCCAAGGCCCATCCCGCGCTGGCGGTCGAGACCGAGGCAGGCCTGGAGGCCATGGGCGCGAGGCTGGCCGACCTCGGCTTCGACGTCGACTGGAGCCAGCGTTACAACGCCGAGGGCTTCCAGCGCTTTCATGTCCGTGATCCGTTCGGCAACCGCGTCGAGATCGTGTGGCCGACGGGCAACTAGCACGAACTTCCGTCCCGTGTAGGCGAAAACCGGAATCAACCAAAAAGAACCGTAACGCCAACTGGTCTGGACCGTTGTCCCCCGGGGGATACAACAACGAGCCAGGAATGATGCCAGAAACGATGGAAGGCAAGACTTTGACTGACGACGTGACCGTCCCCCAGCCTCGGGACGCGGAGACGACGAGCGTGGTCAATCGAGTCCGCCGGGCTCAAGGCCAGCTCGGTGGCGTGCTCCGCATGATTGAAGACGGCCGTGAGCTCGCCGATGTGGTCGGCCAGCTCAAGGCAGTGACTCGCGCCCTCGACAAGGCGGCTTTCGCGCTGCTCTCCAACGAGCTGCGCCGCGCGCACGCCGACGGGGATCGCCCGGAGCAGATCGAGGAGCTCGAGAAGGTCTTCCTCTCCCTCTCCTGATCTCGGGCCAGGAGAGGGGAGGAGGTTACCCTCGGGTAACCTGACTGCCATGAGCCAGCTCTACGACCTCTGGAAGTCCTTCAACCGTGTCCCGGTTGTCGGCAAGCGAGCATTCTCGGTCGCGTTCGCGAAGAAGGCGCCCTACTTCGGGTCCATCCACCCGCTGGTCAACCAGTTGCGACCCAACTACGCCGAGGTCATCGTCCCCAACCGCAAGGGCAACCACAACCACATCGGCACCGTTCACGCCATCGCGCTGTGCAACGGTCTCGAGATGGCCATGGGTGCCCTTGCGGAGGTCACCATCCCGCGCGACAAGCGCTGGATCCCGAAGGGGATGACCGTCTCCTACACCGCCAAGGCCTCCACCGACATCACCTGCATCGCGGAGACCGACCAGGAGGAGTGGGACACCGCCGACGGTGACCTCGCAGTGCGCGTCAAGGGCATCCGCGAGGACGGCACCGTGGCCATCGAGGGCACGATCAACCTCTGGGTGACCCCGAAGAAGAAGTAAGAGCGCGCCAATGTGGTGGCGTCTCCGGGATGGTTCGTCGACTCTGTGGCCCGTGCATCAGCGCTCTTGCCCAACCAATCCCGGGTCTCAGGGCCTCTCGCGTGGCTAGAAGGTCTTTACGCGTTTCCGTCTCCTAGGGTCCATTTGGCTGATATTAAAGGAGAATGAATTCGGGACTTCTTCGCTTACTGTCGTTGGCCATTCTCTCCCTGGCGATCGCCCTTTCTCCTAGTCTTGGGCAGGGATCGGCGTTCGCGGCGTGGGGGGTGCCCGCCAATTTCGCTGGTTTCAGTTGGATCACACCGTCGTCAGCTTCTGGCGCGCCCTCAACTCGGGGAATGACGTGCAACAGCTACGCTGACGCTGGCGGATCAAGCGCAGTCGCCTGCTGGCGACGCGCCGGTGACGTCGTGTGGGTCAAAGACATGAGAGCAGACGGACGCTCGGCCATCGCGAGAGTGTCTGTGATCGCCGGTGGATCGCGTACCACGAAGTTCGTTTGCAGAAACAGGCTTGGAGCCGGCAGGTGGGTGAAGTGCACCAAAAATCTGGCCGAGCCCGGCGCGATGTTCTTTAAGGCATGCGCATATGATGCGGCGGCGCGCCGAATGAGTCGCTCATGCACGGCCGCGGAGTCCATTTACTTGGCGACCTAGGACTCCCGTTTGGGGAATCGGGCGTAGCCGGCCAGCAACCCCGCGCCCATGCTCTTCAATCCGATAGGTGCGTATCCCGGCCGCTTGTTCATTCGGGCCACGGCGATATCAGGTCAACGCGGTGTCGATGTATGCGGTCCAGGCCTCCCCGCTGAGAATGTGGTTCTAGAAAGATCCCACTCCGTAAGCGAGGAGGCCCGCTGCCCGAGAGAGGCAGCGGGCCGTTGCGGCGTACGGAGGGTTCAGATTTTGGTCGGCGGTTCCTCGTTGAGGAGATGCGGCGCGTTGACGTCGAGGTTCGGATCCTCGGCGTGGCCGACGGGGCCGGCGGTGTGTCCCACCCGCCGCGTACGTGCCTCGATCCAGGTGGCCACCAGGCCCAGGATCGTGTTCAGGACGATGTAGATGACTGCCACCACGATCGCTGCGGGGATCAGGTTGTGGAAGTTGCCGTCGAGCTGCTTGACCTGGCTGAGTAGCTCGCTGTAGCCGAGCACGTAGCCCAGTGCGGTGTCCTTCAACAGCACCACGAGCTGAGCGATGATCGCGGGCAGCATCGACCGAACCGCCTGTGGCAGCAGGATCGTACGCATGACCTGGCCCTGCGTCAGCCCGATGGCGACGCCAGCCTCCTTCTGGCCCTTTGGAAGCGCGTGCACGCCGGCGCGGATGATCTCGGCGATGACCGAGCCGTTGTAGAGCATCAGACCGAGCACGACGGCCCAGAAGATGCTGGTCGGCGTGATCCCGAGCGAGGGCTGCATGAAGTAGATGAAGAACATCAGCAGCAGCATCGGGATCGCGCGGAAGAACTCGACGACGACACCGCACGGGACACTGATGATCTTCAGGTCTGAGATCCGCCCGACGGCGAAGACGAACCCGAAGACCAGCGCGAGCACCGAGCCGACCGCGAACGCGCTCAGCGTGCCGATCAGGCCGGGGATCAGAAGGTTGTTCCAGACATCGGCGTCGAGGAAAGGCGTCCACTTCTCCGCCTCCCACTGGCCGGTCTCCTCGAACTTCGAGTAGATGAACCACCCGACGGCACCGAGCGCGACGAGCGCGATCGCCGAGTAAACCCAGTTGAGGGCCTTGGCGCGGGGGCCGGGAGCGTCGTAGAGAACAGAGGCACTCATCGGATCACCGCGAACTTCTTGGATGCCCAACCGGCGAGGAAGCCGACCGGCAGGGTCAGAATCATGAAGCCGATCGAGAAGATGATGAAGATCAGCACAATCTGGTCGGCCTCGTTCTCCATCATCGTCCGCATCTGACCGGACGCTTCGTTGACGCCTGTGGCGGTGACGACCCCGATGGTGACGGCGACCGTGGTGTTCTTGATCATCGCGATAATGACGCTGGCCAGCGGGCTGAGCACCGATCGGAGCGCCTGCGGGAGGACGATCAACCGGAGATTCTGGGAGAAGGTGAGGCCGATCGCCCGTGCTGCCTCTGCCTGACCCAGCGGAACGGTGTTGATCCCGGACCGGAGGACCTCGCACACGAACGTCGAGGTGTAAACGGACAACGCCAGTACGGCCATCCAGAAATTCTGCTCGCTCAGTGAGAGCGTGACTTCGTCTGGGGGGCCGTAGATGTGGAGTTGGTAAACGAGCCCGAAGAGCGCGAAGAACATCACCAGCGTCAGCGGCGTGTTGCGGAACGTGTAGACGACCGCGGCGCCGACCCAGCGGAGAACCGGCACCGGGGAGACACGGAAAACGGCTAGTACGACGCCGAGCAGGAGCGAGAAGACACCGCTGAAGACGGCGAGTCTCAGGGTCAGCCCGAACGCTTCGAGGATGGCCGACCCGTACTCGGAGAAAAGGTCCATTGGGTACTTTCGGTTCTTTGGTGGTCCGTCTTATGGCTCGCCCCGAGTCGGCGGATCCTGACCCGCTTCGTGCGAAGCGAAGCGAGCAATAGGGTCAGGATCCGCCGACTCGGGTCTGGCTGAACGCCTCGCTCAGTAGCGGTCGACAGTCGGCGGCTCCGGCAGCTCGTAGCCGGAGTTGCCGAGGTTGTCGTTGAACGCCTCTTCCCAAGCGCCGTCCTCGAAGGACTTCTCGATCAGGTCGTTGATCTTGTCGCGGTCCTCGCTGCCCTTGGGCAGGCCGACGCCGTAGTTCTCCTCGGAGAACGGCTGGCCGACGATCTTGAACTCACCGGGGAACTGCTCGGCGTAGCCTGCCAGAATGATGTCGTCGGTGGTCAGGGCATCGATCTGGCCGCCCTGGAGCGCGTTGATGCACTTGCTGTAGGAGTCGAACTCCTGCGGCACGGCGCCGTACTCGTCCTTGACCTTCTGGGCGGAGGTAGAGCCGGTGACGGAGCAGATCTTCTTGCCCTTCATGTCCTCCGGACCCGCGATGGAGGAGTCGTCGGCGCGGACGAGGAGGTCCTGACCGGCGACGTAGTAAGGACCGGCGAAGTCGACCTCTGCCTTGCGCTCGTCGGTGATCGAGTAGGTGGCCAGGATCATGTCGACCGAGCCGTCCTTGAGGAACGTCTCGCGGTTGGCGGAGACGGCCTCGACCCACTCGATCTGGTCGTCGTCGTAGCCCAGGCCCTCGGCGATGTACTCCGCCATGTCGACGTCGAAGCCGGAGTAGTCACCGTCGGCCTCCTTGAAACCGAGGCCCGGCTGGTCGAACTTGATGCCGATCTTGATCTTGTCGCCGCCGGCGTCGGAGCCGGTGTCGTCGCTACCACCACAGGCAGCGAGCGAGCCCGTGAGCGCGAGAGCGCCCAGGGTCGCGGCGATCTTCGTGAACTTCATCGTTTCCACCTTCTGGAGTTAAGGGTTGGTGCGTTGCAGGGTTCGCGAGCCCAGGGCTCACCCGAGACGTACGTTCAGTGCTTGAGGATCTTGCCGAGGAAGTCCTTGGCGCGCTCGGACTGCGGGTTGTCGAAGAACTCGCTCGGGGTGTTCGACTCGACGATCTGGCCATCGGCCATGAAGACGACGCGGTCGGCGGCGACGCGGGCGAAGCCCATCTCGTGGGTGACCACGATCATCGTCATGCCCTCCTTGGCGAGGCTGACCATGACGTCGAGCACCTCCTTGACCATCTCCGGGTCGAGCGCGGAGGTGGGCTCGTCGAAGAGCATCACCTGCGGCTTCATCGCCAGCGCCCGGGCGATGGCGACGCGCTGCTGCTGACCACCGGAGAGCTGCGCAGGGTACTTGCTCGCCTGGACGCCCACGCCGACGCGGTCGAGCAGCTTCTTGGCCTCGGCCTCAGCCGCGGACTTCTTGAGCTTGCGCACCTTCATCGGGCCGAGCGTGACGTTCTGCAGGATCGTCTTGTGGGCGAAGAGGTTGAAGCTCTGGAAGACCATCCCGACCTCGGCGCGCAGCTTGGCCAGGCCCTTGCCCTCTGCTGGCAGCTCCTTGCCATCGAGCTTGATCGTGCCCGAGTCGATCGTCTCCAGGCGGTTGATCGCGCGGCAGAGAGTCGACTTCCCCGAGCCCGACGGCCCGATCACCACGACGACCTCGCCACGCTTGATCTCCAAGTTGATGTCCCGGAGCACGTGCAGGTCGCCGTAGTGCTTGTCGACATGGTCAAGAACCACCAAGGCGTCTCCCGAAGGTGCGCTGGCGGGTTCGGTGTCAAGCACGGTCATGCCGCAGACCTAACCACATCCTGCATTGCACATCTATGACTTGGCCCCCGGGATCGGTTACAACCAGATAACCAACAAGATTCGGTACGCCCGCTGCACCGGTCATCCGCGCTGGATTCCTCAACGCGGCCCCTGCGGTCGTACGCTTGAAGGCGCTATGACTACGTCGATCGCCTCTGGCTCCGCTTCGGCGGTGCGCACCTACGAAGTCCGCACCTACGGGTGCCAGATGAACGTCCACGACTCCGAGCGCCTCTCCGGGCTGCTGGAGGATGCTGGCTATCTGAAGGCGACCGAGGGCACGCAGGCCGACGTGGTCGTCTTCAACACATGCGCGGTCCGGGAGAACGCCGACAACAAGCTCTACGGCAACCTCTCCCACCTGGCCCCGATCAAGGAGGCCAACCCGGACCTCCAGATCGCCGTAGGTGGCTGCCTCGCGCAGAAGGACCGCGCGACGATCACGAAGAAGGCGCCGTACGTCGACGTGGTGTTCGGGACGCACAACATCGGCTCGCTCCCGGTGCTGCTCGAGCGGGCCCGGGTGCAGGAGGAGGCCCAGGTCGAGATCCTGGAGTCCCTCGAGGTCTTCCCGTCCACGCTGCCGACCAAGCGCGAGTCGGCCTATGCCGCCTGGGTGTCGGTGAGCGTGGGCTGCAACAACACCTGCACCTTCTGCATCGTCCCGAGCCTGCGCGGCAAGGAGAAGGACCGACGACCGGGCGAGATCCTCGCCGAGATCGAGGCGCTGGTCGCCGAGGGTGTCACCGAGGTGACCCTGCTGGGCCAGAACGTCAACGCCTACGGCGTCGAGTTCGGCGACCGGCAGGCCTTCTCGAAGCTGCTGCGCGCCTGTGGGGAGATCGAGGGACTGGAGCGGGTCCGGTTCACCAGCCCGCACCCGGCCGAGTTCACCGACGACGTCATCGACGCGATGGCCGAGACGCCCAACGTGATGCCGTCGCTGCACATGCCGCTACAGTCGGGTTCCGACCGCGTGCTCAAGGCGATGCGCCGCTCCTACCGGTCGACCAAGTTCCTCGGCATCATCGAGCGGGTCCGCGCGGCGATCCCGCACGCGGCGATCACCACCGACATCATCGTCGGCTTCCCGGGGGAGACCGAGGAGGACTTCCAGGCCACCCTCGACGTGGTCCGTGAGTCGCGCTTCGCCTCCGCCTTCACGTTCCAGTACTCCAAGCGTCCCGGCACCCCCGCCGCCGATCTCCCCGACCAGATCTCTCCCGAGGTCGTGAAGGACCGCTACGGCCGGCTCGTCGACCTCGTCAACGAGATCGCCTACGAGGAGAACAAGAAGAACGTCGGACGTACGCTCGAGCTGATGGTCGCCGAGGGCGAGGGCCGCAAGGATGCCGAGACCCACCGGCTCTCCGGTCGTGCTCCCGACAACCGGCTGGTCCACTTCAACGCGGCCGGAGCCGAGGGCGTACGTCCCGGCGACATGGTGAAGGTCGAGGTCACCTACGCGGCCCCGCACCACCTGGTCGCCGACAACCCCGTGCTCGAGGTACGCCGCACCCGTTCCGGTGACGCCTGGGAGGCGCGCCAGGGCCGCCCCGAGCCCGAGGCCGCTTCGGTCGGGCTCGGCATGCCGTCGGTCGGCGTTCCCGCTCCGCTGCCCGCTGCGCCGGCGTGCGGATGATCGTTCGGCTGGCTGCCGCACGAACAGCAAATTCTCCGTAGTACCCCTCCCCCTGAGGGTATTCCTGCTCTAGCCTGAGGCAACTTGTCTCAGGAAGGGATACCCCCATGTCGATTCCCAAGCTGGTCAACAGAGCAGCGGCGATGGGCGCACTCGGTGTTCTCGTGGCGTCAGGCCTGGCAGCCGCGGCCCCAGCGGGCGCCATGCAGGCGTCCGCAGGAGGAGATGCCTGCTTCGACCCGCACGAGGTCGGCGCCGCCCGCGTCGCCGAAGGGGCCAAGCAGGTCCGCGACACGAACCATCTGACCGCTAAGCAGGCCGACGCCAAGGAGAAGGCGCTCTCCAGCGCGCTGGCCGCGCAGGGGAAGAAGGGCGGCAGCGCCAACCTCGCCGCGACGACCATCCCGACCTACATCCACGTCATCCAGGAGAACGCCACCACCGGCGCCGTCCCGCAGGCGAACATCGACGCCCAGATCGACGTGCTCAACGCGGCGTACGCCGGCACGCCGTTCTCCTTCGAGGTGGCCGGCCAGGAGACCACGATCAACCCGGCCTGGTACCCGATCATCTCCGGCTCGACCGGGGAGCGGGACATGAAGTCGTCCCTGCGCCAGGGCGGTGACAACGCGCTCAACGTCTACATCGGCGAGATCGACGATGGTCTGCTCGGCTGGGCGACCTTCCCGACCAAGAACATCGGGTCGCAGGACGGTGTGGTCATCCTTGGCGAGTCGCTGCCGGGCGGCTCGGCGGCCCCGTACGACGAGGGCGACACGGCAACCCACGAGGTCGGCCACTGGCTGCACCTCTACCACACCTTCCAGGGTGGCTGTCGTGGCAAGGGTGACCAGGTCGCCGACACCCCGGCCGAGGCCGCGCCGGCCTTCGGCTGCCCGGAGGGCTCCGACACCTGCACCGCTCCGGGCCTCGACCCGATCCACAACTTCATGGACTACACCGAGGACGCGTGCATGGACGAGTTCACGCCGGGTCAGGTGCAGCGCATGATCGACGGGTGGGTGGCGTACCGCGCCTGATCGTCGCCTGACATACGCGCCGAGCGCCGGGTCCCTTGCGGGCCCGGCGCTCGATCCGTGTGTGATCAGCAGTGCTGGATCAGTACTGCGACTGGCTCTGCTCGCCGCCGAAGCCGCCCTCGTTCGAGCCCTCGTCGGAGTCGTAGGAAGAGCCCTCGGACTGCTCCTGGCCGCCGAAGCCGCCCTCGCTCTGGCCACCCTCGGACTGCTCGCCGCCGCCGTAGGAGCCGCCCTCGTTGGACTGCTCGCCGTAGGAGGAACCGCCCTCGCTCGAGCCCTCGTCGGAGCCGTAGGACGAGCCCTCGCTGGACTCCTGGCCGCCGAAGCCACCCTCCTGGCCGTAGTTCTGCTGCTCGTCGCTGTTGCCGTAGTTCTCAGACATATTGGTCCACACTTCCGAGTAGTTGTGATTGGACCGGAATCGAACGTGCATCGCACGTCCGCCCCCCCGGCTGCCTCATTCGGTGAGACGAGAATGAGACGGTCTAGACCGTTCCAGGTGACGGCACGAGTCGCAACAGGTTCGTAACAGTGTTTCGAAAGTCGACACGCAAAAAGTCAGCTGGGTGTAACGGGACGTAAACGCGAGGCGGGGAGCAACCCGGTGTGGGTCGCTCCCCGCCTCGTGGCGTGTGGAGGGCTCAGTTGCCGCCGTCCAGCTTCTCTGCTTCGTTCTTGGCAGTCTCGACGCCCTGGTCGATCTGGTCGCTGAACTTGCCACCGGTCTTCTCATCGGCGAACTCACCGGCCTTGTCCAGGCCCTCGCCGACCTTGTCGGCACCGACCTTGTCGACGCCCTGCCCGATGAGATCCTTTGCCTTGTCCAAGAAGCTCATGCTTCCCCCCTCTGGATCGGTGGCTCCCCGTTTGAGCCAACTTGCGGCCAGACTAACTGCATGGAGTACGACAGCAACAGGGGGACACGCGACCCGGATGGGTCATCCGGACTACGCGACTTGGGATCTTTTCCCCTGTCCGCCACCCCGATCGTGGCCGTCGTCGGAGCCACCGCAGCAGGGAAGACGTCGCTCTCGCTCGACCTCGCCGAGACTCTCGGGGGAGAGATCATCAACACCGACGCGATGCAGGTCTATCGCGGCATGGACATCGGGACGGCGAAGCTGCCGGTCGCGGAGCGGCGCGGGATCCCGCACCATCTGCTCGACCTCCTCGACATCGCCGAACCGGCCTCCGTCGCCGACTTCCAGGCACTGGCGCGCGAGGAGATCGCGACGCTTCGCAAGGCTGGGAAGACACCCGTGCTGGTCGGCGGCAGTGCTCTCTACACGCGAGCGATCCTGGACCGGTTCGAGTTCCCCGGGACCTCGGAGGAGGTGCGTGAGCGACTGGAGAAGGAGCTCGAAACCGCAGGCGAGAAGGCACTTCACGACCGCCTGCGAGCCCTGGATCCGGTCGCGGCGGAGCGGATCGAGATCGACAACGGTCGCCGCGTCGTACGCGCTCTGGAGGTCATCGAGCTGACCGGTGAGCCGTTCAGCGCACGACTGCCCGAGCAGGTCTACCACGACCCGGCCTCCATCCAGATCGGCGTCGACATCTCCCGGGAAGCTCTGGACGTACGCATCCGGCAGCGGGTCTCGGAGATGTTCGAGTCCGGGTTCATCGACGAGGTGGCCCGGCTCCTGGAGGCCGGTCTGGGGCGGTCGCGGACCGCGTCGAAGGCCATCGGCTACAAGGAGGTCGCCGCCTATCTCGCGGGGGAGACGACGCTGGAGGATGCCGTGGAGAGAACCGCCATCAAGACCAGGCAGTTCGCACGCCGGCAGGACGCCTGGTTCCGCAAGGATCCGCGGGTCGTATGGGTCTCGTACGACGATCCGTCCCGTATGGAGAAGGCCGTCGCGGCCGTGCGGGAGGTGGCACCGTGAGAGGGAACGAGCGTGACCGGCTGCGGGAGCTGCTCGACGCGGTGCTCGACGGTGCCGACGCCGGAGAGCCGCGCACGCTGGCGCAGATGGCCGGCGACGCCTACACCTCGCCCTATCACTTCAACCGGCTGCTCTCCCGGGGCGCGGGCGAGCCGCCGGTGGCGATGCGGCGGCGGGTGATGCTGGAGCGGGCCGCGTGGCAGCTGCAGCACGGTGGCACGGTGACCGATGCCGCCTGGGCCGCCGGGTACGAGTCGGTGGAAGGGTTCTCGCGGGCCTATGCGAAGGCCTTCGGGCACCCCCCGAGCACCGCCGCGCTCAGCCACTGGCTACCGGCGCCGAACGGGATCCACTTCCATCCGCCGGAGTCGCTGTGGGTCGACTCCCAGGAGCGGGTGCTCTCTCCGCTGACCGAGCAGCTTGTCCTGCACGACCTCGACGACACCCGAGCGTTGCTCGACCTCGCCAAGGGACTGCCCGCGGAGGTGCTCACCCAGGTGCGGCTGGCCGGCCATGAGGTGCTGGAGTGGGACGGCCCGGAGGAGTCGCTCGCGCAGGTTCTGGAGGCGACGGTGTGGGCCAAGGAGTGCTGGGTGGCCTCGATCGAGGGCCTCGCGATGCCGGTCCGGAGCCGCACGGACTCGGTCGTCGCGCTGGTCGAGCGGCACGAGGCCGTGGCGGCGCGGTGGCTGGCGGTCGTACGCGACATCGAGCGGCGCGGGGCCTGGGAGGACCGGCTCATCGACGCCCTGTGCGAGCCGCCGGAGAGCTTCCAGATCGGTTCGGTGGTCGCCCACGTCCTGACGTACGCAGCCCATCGGCGTCTGCTGGCCCGGATGATGCTCCGGATGGCCGGTGTCGAGGTCGACCGGGGCGACCCGATCGAGTGGCTGCGGGCCCGCCGGGGCGAGGTCCCGACGGTCTGAGCGAGCGGCGAAATGATTCGGCCGCCCGCGCGCCCGCCTCGTACCCTGAGGCCGTGACCCCTACCTGGACTGAGATCAGCACAATCGAGGAGCTCGTCGACCTGGTCGGCGTGCCGCACGAGCGGGCAGCGACCAAGGGGCGCCCGGCGCTCCTCGACATCGACAGGCAGTGGCTCGCCGCGACGCCGTTCTGCGTGCTCGCGACGTCGGACACCGCCGGCAACTGCGACGCCTCGCCCAAGGGGGACCCGGCCGGGTCGCTGGTGCACGTCATCGACGACAAGACGATCGCGATCGCGGAGCGGCCGGGCAACAAGCGGGTCGACGGCTACCGCAACGTACTGGCCAACCCGCACGTCGGGCTCAACTTCCTGATCCCGGGCCGCGGCGACACGCTGCGGATCAACGGCCGTGCCCGGCTGGTCTCGGACGCACCGTTCTTCGACGAGATGGTCGTGAAGGGCAAGAGGCCGATCCTCGCCCTGGTCGTCGACATCGACGACATCTTCTTCCACTGCGCGAAGGCGTTCCTGCGCTCGGGCCTGTGGGACCCGGAGACGTGGGACCCCGACCACCTCCCCAAGCGTGCGGTCATCGCCAAGCAGGTCGAGAACGACCCGCGTACGCTTGCCGAGATGGAGGACTACTACCGCACCGACACCTACTCGAAGTCCCTCTACTGATGTCCTACCCGTATCTGAAGGGACACGGCACGGAGAACGACTTCGTGCTGCTGCCCGACGTCGACGGGTCGGTGCACGGCGCCCTCTCGGACGAGGCGATGGCCGACCGGGTCCGGGCGCTGTGCGACCGCCGTGCCGGCATCGGCGGCGACGGGATCCTGCGGGTGATCCGGACCGCCGCCTACACCGGTGAGGACCGTCCGGTCAGCGACGCCGAGTGGTTCATGGACTACCGCAACGCCGACGGCACCCGGGCCGAGATGTGCGGCAACGGCACTCGGGTCTTCGCGGAGTATCTGCGCTCCGCCGGGCTCGCCGGCGACGAGGTCACCTTCGCGACCCGCGCGGGCGACAAGACCCTCCGGGCGTCCGGAGACGTCTGGACCGCCGACCTGGGCTCGCCGAAGCTGCTCGGGTCGACCCAGGTCACCGTCGCCCACCACTTCTGGTCGGCCTGCAACGTCGACATGGGCAACCCGCACGCCGCCGCCGAGGTCGACTCGATCGACCCACACGGTCCCGTCGGTGACCTCTACGACTCCCCGATCTTCGACGAGGCGGTCTATCCGCACGGAGTCAACGTGGAGTTCTTCGAACGCGTCGCCGAGCGTCACGTCGCGATGCGGGTCTTCGAGCGCGGCGCGGGGGAGACCCGCTCGTGTGGCACCGGAGCATGCGCGGTGATGGTCGCGGCCGCCGAGGCCGACGGTCTCGCGATCGCGCGCGATGCTGATGTGACGTACCGGGTCGATGTTCCTGGCGGCACGCTCCACGTCACCTGGACGACCGACGACCGGGTGCTGCTCACCGGGCCGGCGGTCCTGATCGCCGAAGGCACCACCGCGCTCTGACTGCGAGACGGTTAACGGGTATTCACCATCGTGAGGGTGGTCACGTCTATGGTGCTGCCCATGGAGTTGACTGATAGCACAGCGATCGTGACCGGTGCGGCCAGTGGGATCGGGGCGGCGACCGCCCGGGCGCTGGCGGCCAAGGGTGCGACGGTGATCGTCGCGGACATGCAGAAGGACAAGGGCGAGGCCCTGGCGGAGGAGATCAAGGGCCTGTTCGTGCCCGTCGATGTCACTGACACCGACCAGATCACCAACGCCGTGGAGAGGGCCGTGGAGATCGCGCCGCTGAAGGCGGTGGTCAACTCGGCCGGGATCGGCTGGGCGCAGCGCACCATCGGACGCGACGGCCAGATCGGCTCGGCGCACGACCTGGATGCGTACAAGAAGGTCATCGCGATCAACCTGATCGGCACCTTCGACATGTGCCGCCAGGCCGCGACCTACATCAGCCGCAACGAGCCCGACGCCAACGGGCAGCGTGGCGCGATCGTCAACCTCGCCAGCGTGGCGGCCTTCGACGGCCAGATCGGACAGGTGTCCTACTCCTCGTCCAAGGGCGGCGTCGTCGGCCTCACCCTCCCGCTCGCGCGCGACCTCGCCGCGGTCGGCATCCGCGTCAACACCGTCGCCCCGGGGCTGATCGACACCCCGATCTACGGCGAGGGCCCGGAGTCGGAGGCGTTCAAGGCCAAGCTCGGCGAGAGCGTGCTGTTCCCGCACCGGCTCGGTGAGCCGGCGGAGCTGGCCAGCATGGTCGTGGAGTGTCTGACCAACGACTACATGAACGGCGAGACGATCCGCGTCGACGGTGGCATCCGGATGCCACCGAAGTAACTGAAGGCAAGATGTACCCCGACGGCTGGCGCACCGCTAATGTGTGCGCCAGCCGCGGACAGTTTCAGACCGCTCCGCGGAATGTCGGAGCAAGGAGTTCGCATGTCCGATAAGGCGGACACCAGTACGTCGAAAGCGCTCGCGATCATCGAGTCCGACGAGCCCACGGGGCCGGCGGGAACGGGCGAGCCCCCGCGCGAGCCACGACTGACGCGGGAGACGATCGGGGTGATCGCCGGTGCGGCCGGCGTACTGGCCGTGTGCCTGATCGCGACCGCGCTGGTCGCCAACGGCAACGCGGACTCGACCGACGACCGGACCTGTCTCGGCCCGGAGATGACGGTCGCGGTGGCTCCCGAGGCGGCGACCGCAGTGGGCAACATCCTCGAGGACGCCGGCTGTGGCCAGATCGAGGTGGAGTCGGCGAAGGCCGACCAGGTCCTTGCGCCGCTGGCGCTCGACGGCGATCTCCCCGATGTGTGGATCCCCGACTCCTCGGTCTGGCTGGACCGGGTCGACCCGGCCGCCGAGCCGGTGACGCTGCGGGACTCGATGGCCTCCTCGCCGGTCGTGCTCGTCTCCGGCGACGGGCTCACCCGCACCTCGTACGCCGAGGCCTTCGCCGAGGACGACCTGCTGATGGGCGACCCTCAGCGGATGATGAGCGCTCTCGGCACGGCCGTCGCGAGCCGGGGGAAGCCCCAGAGCGAGGCCAAGCTGGAGCCGTTCGCAGAGCGGCTCGCCTCCGGCGAGGAGGGCGCCGGGCCGACCGACTCGGGACGCCTGGCCGAGCTGCAGACGGTCATGGGCGGAGTGACCGCGACCAGCGAGCAGCAGTGGTCGACGTACGCGCCGACGTTGAAGGCCAGTGCCCCGAAGGAGGGCACGGTGGTCCTCGACTACCCGGTCCTGATCACCGCGGACGCCTCGCGCCGAAACTCGATCGCCGCCTCGATCACCAGCTTCGCCAGGGTGCTCGACAGCGGTGCCACCGACACCGCGCTGACCCAGGCCGGGTTCCGCACCACCGGAGCCGGCAAACCGGCGCCCAACGTGGGCGCGTACACCCGCGTCGACTCGGCCGCGGTCGCGGAGACGGCCTCGGAGTGGAGCGCCAGGCTTCGGCCGACCCGGGCGATCGCGGTCATGGACGTCTCCGGCTCGATGGCGTGGCCGACCGCTCCCGACAGCGCCACCACCCGCCTCCAGCTCACCCAGGAGGCGGCCTCGGAGGCCGTCGATCTCCTTCCCGGCGGCGCCGCGATCGGGCTCTGGGCCTTCTCCGAGAAGACCGAGGGCACGCTGGGAGCCGACCACAAGGTGCTCGTCCCCACCCGTCAGCTGGCCTCGAAGAACCAGCGCGCGCAGCTGACCGAGGAGATCGCCGGTCTCACCGCGCGCACCGGCGGCGGCACATCCCTGCACGACACCGCCCTGGCGGCCTATCAGGCCGCGGTCGCCTCCTACGACCCGCTGGCCTCCAACGACGTGCTCCTCTTCACCGACGGCACCAACGACGACCCCGACTCGATCGACGTGGCCGAGCTCGTACGCCAGCTCGAGGCTGCCTCCGACCCACGGCGGCCGGTCCGCGTCCTGGGGATCGGGATCACCGCCGACGCCGACCTCGGTACGCTGCAGGCGATCGCCGATGCGACCGGCGGGGCCGCGTACGTCGCCGATCGGCCGGAGGACGTCGGGCAGGTCCTTCGAGAGGCGCTCGGGCAACGCTGAGACCGGCCCCGGATCGGGCTTGTGGATAAGCATTGTCCCCCGGGTGGTGCGGCGCCGTATCCTTGTTGGTATATGACGAACAACGCACACGATTTTTCACTCGCTGACGAGCTCGAGGCCACCGAGGACTGGGACGCGCTCGACGACAACCAAGAAATTGGGTACAGCGAGTCGGGTTATGCCGACGAGGATCCCGAAGACATCGACCCGACCGTCGGTGCCATGGAGCTCGCCGAGCGGCACGCGCTCAAGCGCGTCGCCAGCCTGCGCACCGAGCTCGAGGACATCACCGAGGTCGAATACCGCCAGCTTCGCCTGGAGCGAGTGGTGCTCGTGGGCGTGTGGGCCGGCGGCACCCAGACCGACGCCGAGAACTCCCTGGCCGAGCTCGCGCTCCTCGCCGAGACGGCCGGCTCGGAGGTGCTCGAGGCGATCTACCAGCGTCGCCAGGCGCCCGACCCCGCGACGTACATCGGACGCGGCAAGGTCGAGGCGCTCAAGGAGATCGTCGCCGCGACCGGCGCCGACACCGTGATCGCCGACGGCGAGCTGGCCCCGAGCCAGCTCAGGAACCTCGAGGACCGCACCGGGGTCAAGGTCGTCGACCGGACCGCGCTGATCCTCGACATCTTCGCCCAGCACGCCAAGTCCCGCGAGGGCCAGGCACAGGTCGAGCTCGCCCAGCTCAGCTACATGAAGCAGCGGCTTCGTGGTTGGGGTGGCAACCTGTCCCGCCAGGCCGGTGGCCGCGTCGCCGGTGGTGCCGGTATCGGTGGCCGTGGTCCCGGTGAGACCAAGATCGAGACCGACCGCCGCCGGATCAACACCAAGATCGCCAAGCTCAACCGTGAGCTGAAGGCGATGAAGGGCACCCGCGACACCAAGCGTGCCGACCGGAAGCGCCACCACATCCCGGCGGTCGCGATCGCCGGCTACACCAACGCCGGCAAGTCGTCGCTGCTCAACCGGCTCACCGGTGCCGGGGTGCTCGTCGAGGACGCGCTCTTCGCGACCCTGGACCCGACCACCCGCCGCACCACCACCGAGGACGGGCGGGTCTACACGATGTCCGACACCGTCGGTTTCGTGCGTCACCTGCCCCACCAGCTCGTCGAGGCCTTCCGCTCGACGCTGGAGGAGGTCGCCGACGCCGACCTGGTCGTGCACGTCGTCGACGGCTCCCACCCCGACCCCGAGGGTCAGCTGGCGGCGGTGCGTGAGGTCTTCGCCGAGATCGGTGCCAGCGAGGTGCCGGAGCTGGTCGTGATCAACAAGGCCGACATCTCCGACCCGCTGGTGATCGCCAGGCTGTTGCGCGCCGAACCTCACTCGGTCGCGGTCTCGGCCAAGACCGGCGAGGGCATCGACGCGGCCATCAAGGCCGTCGAGACCGACCTGCCGCGGCCGGGCGTCGAGTTCTCCGCGCTGGTTCCCTACGAGCGGGGTGACCTGGTCAACCGGATCCACCAGCACGGCGAGATCGACCACCTCGAGCACACCGCCGAAGGCACCGTCGTCAAGGGCCGCGCCAACGCGGACCTGGCCGGCGAGCTGGCTGCGTACACGAACTGAGCGCGGAGCGCGCACTCTGATCCGGCGTTTCGAGATTGGTGATGCCAGGATCGTCCCGCACACTTGGGACGATCAGTCTCGGAGAGGGCAGGGATGCGGACAGAGGTACGCCACGCGGCGCGCGCCACGATCGTGAGCGCGCTGGCTGGTGCTGTCCTGGTGGCCACGCTCGCGGGCTGTGGCAGCCAGGACGACGCCGCCCTCCCAGGGCAGAAGGCGAACCACGAGGCCGAGGTGACCCAGGACCTGTGCACCCGGCTGGCCGCCGAGTCGGTGACCCGCGCCTCCGTGGTGACCGGAGCAGGCGAGCGGGTCGTGGTGATCGGTGACTCCTGGGCCTCTGGCTTCGGGCTGGACGACCCCGGGCTCTCCTGGCCGCGCTATCTCGACGGCGAGGTGCGGGTCTCCGGCTTCGGCGGCACCGGCTACTCGCACGAGCTGATGGAGCGGTGCGGCCCGATCTCGTTCCCCGAGCGTGTCCCCGACGCGGTGGCGCAGGGGGCCGACCTGGTCGTGCTCGAAGGCGGCATCAACGACTCCAAGAGCGATCTCGACGACGTCGAGAAGGGCTTCCGGGCCACCCTGGACGAGCTGAAGGGCCATGAGGTGATCGTGCTCAGCGCGCCCAAGGTGAACTCCCGCGCCAAGGCCATCAGGGTCGTCAACAAGATGATGCGGCGGGTCTCGGCGGAGTACGGGGTGACGTACATCAACGTCTTCGACCTCGAACTGCCCATGCTCGCGGACAACACCCACCTGACGGTGGCGGGCCACATGCAGTTCGGGGAGATCGTCGCCCGCCGGATCGCGGAGAGCCGATCGGAGACTGTCCCCGCCCACGGCTAAAGTGGCCCGGGTGACCGTAACCGAGACCGCCTCCCAGACGCCCGTACGTGAAGCTTTGGCGGATGCGGTCGCGACCCTCGGCGGGGCCACCCGCGAGGGTCAGGTGCTGATGGCCGACGCGGTCGCCCAGGCCCTGGCCGACGAGGAGCACCTGCTGGTCGAGGCCGGCACCGGCACCGGGAAGTCGCTGGCCTACCTGGTCCCGTCGCTGCTCCACGACAGCCGGGTCGTGATCGCCACCGCGACCCTGGCGCTGCAGCACCAGCTCGTCGAGCGTGACCTGCCGCGCCTGGTCAAGGCGATCGGTTCGCGCCCCGGCATCGACGCGTCCTACGCCGTCCTCAAGGGCCGCTCCAACTATGCCTGTCTCCACCGGGTGCGCGAGGGCGCCCCCGACGACCAGGGCACCCTGGTCGACGTCCCGCTGGGCCCGATGGCGGAGAAGGTCCTCGAGCTTCGCGGCTGGGCCGAGAAGCAGGCGGAGAAGGGCGGCAGCGGCGAGCGCGACTCCGCGCCCCGCCACACCGACCGCGAGTGGCGCCAGGTCTCCGTCAACCACCGCGACTGCCTCGGCGCGGCCAAGTGCCCCTTCGGCGAGGAGTGCTTCGCCGAGGTCGCCAAGGACAAGGCCCAGAAGAGCCACCTGATCGTCACCAACCACTCCCTGCTCGCGATCGACGCGATCGAGGGCGTGCCGATGATCCCGGAGTACGACGCCGTCGTGATCGACGAGGCCCATGAGCTCGTCGCCCGGGTGACCCAGGCGGCGACCGACGAGCTGACCGCGGCCGAGGTGGAGCGGGCCGCCCGGCGGGCCCAGAAGCACATCGAGGGCTCCGAGGCCGATGACCTCGCCGATGCGTCCGACGCGTTGCGCGCGGCGATCAACGAGACCTCACCCGGCCGGCTGATCACGCTGCCCGAGGTCGTCTCGGACGCCCTGGTGCTGGTGCGCGATGCCGCTCGGTCCGCGATCTCCGCGCTGCCGAAGCCGAAGGACTCCGAGGGCGCCGACCCCGGCTTCCAACAGGCCAAGGGCGGCCTGCAGGAGGTCTTCACCACCGCCGAGCGGATGGCCGCCGCGTCGGAGCACGACGTGATCTGGCTCAACGAGGGCGGCGACCGGATCCCGCCCCGGCTCTGTGTCGCGCCGCTGCAGGTCTGGGCGCAGATGCGCGAGAAGCTGCTCACCGAGAAGACTGTCGTCTTCGCCTCGGCGACCCTCAAGCTCGGCGGCGACTTCGGCCCCGTGGCCGGATCCCTCGGGCTCAAGGCGGAGGAGCGCACCGCGGTGGGCGCCGCGGCGCAGCGTACCGATGACGTGCTGCCGTGGATCGGCCTAGATGTCGGCAGCCCGTTCGACTACGGCAAGCAGGGGATCCTCTACGTCGCCCGCCACCTGCCTCCTCCCGGGCGCGACGGCATGGGCGCCAAGACCCTCGACGAGATCGTCGACCTCGTCGACGCCGCCGACGGACGTACGCTCGGGCTCTTCTCGTCCCGTCGTGCCGCCGAGGCCGCCGCCGAGGTCGTGCGCCAGAAGCTGCCTCACCTGACCACGCTGGCCCAGGGCGACGCACAGCTGCCCGAACTCGCCGCGCAGTTCGTCGCCGACCCGCACACGGTGCTCTTCGGCACGCTGTCGCTGTGGCAGGGCCTCGACGTCCCCGGCGACACCTGCCAGCTCGTGATCATCGACCGGATCCCGTTCCCGCGGCCCGACGACCCGCTCATGTCGGCCCGGCAGCAGGCGGCCGACAAGGCCGGCGGCAACGGGTTCATGCAGGTCGCCGCCACCCATGCGGCGCTGCTGCTCGCGCAGGGCGCCGGCCGGCTGATCCGCACCACCACCGACCGTGGCGTCGTGGCCGTCCTGGATGCCCGCCTCGCCACCGCCCGCTACGGCGGATTCCTCAAGGCCAGCCTGCCGCCGATGTGGGCCACCACCGACCCCGACGTTGTACGAAAGGCCCTCAAGCGGCTCTCGGAGATGGCCTCGGCCTGACCGAAATGCACGCCGAGTCGGCTCGTCAAGACGAGCCGACTCGGCGTGGGTTGGGTCAGCGGTAGGTCTTCGCCCACCAGCGGTGGGTGGCCTTGTCGGGGGTCGCGACGCCGTGGCAGGAGAACGCGGTGCCCTGGCCACACTTGAAGTTGCTGCTCGCGTTGGCGAAGGTGACCTCGACCTTGCGGATCCGCTTCGAGGAGAAGCCCTCGATGGTCTTGGTGGCGATGCCCTTGCTGTTGGGCTTGAGGTAGTAGACGCCGCGGGTGCCGTCGGTGCGGAAGATGCTGACCACGGCGGCGTTGGCGCTGGGTCGGGCCAGGTCGACCTTCACCCGCAGCTTCCAGCCCTTGCCCACCTTCTTCGGGACCAGACGCTGCGAGGCGTAGGTGAGGTGCTTCAGCGTGAACTTGCCGTCGACGGTCTGTCGCTTGGCGGGCAGCGCGGTGCGGCCGTCGTAGACCGGCGCGTAGTAGGCGCCGCCCTCGCTGTAGGTCTTCGAGGGTGCCAGGTTGGCGGCGGCGAAGCGGGTGTACTGCGTCTTCAGGGTGGTGCCGCGGTCGGCGAGCGCCCGGCGGATGGCGAGGGTGGAGTAGGTCGACGGGGCTCGGTTCCAGATATCGAGGACCACGGCCGGCAGGCCACCCCGCTCCCTGGCGAAGCGCTCGGAGAGGTAGCGGAAGAAGATCCAGTTGCCGTAGATGCCGAGGTTGGAGGCGTAGGAGTTGTCCAGCGGCTTGCGCTGGTCCTCGAGCTGGCCGTAGCCCAGGTACTGCCGGTTGTCGTTGATGCTGTCGTAGACCTCGTCCTCGACCCAGGTCGCGGTGGACTCCATCATCCAGCGGTCCTCGCCGGCGTCGTAGGCGAACTGGACGGCGTGGAAGTATTCGTGAGCGGCGGTCACACGGAGGTTCTCGGTGGGCGTGTTGTACGAGCCGTACTCGCTGGTGGCGTAGTCGTTGTCCAGGACGCAGTAGGCCGTCGCGGCGGTCTTGGAGACCTTAGTCTCGGGCGCGCAGTAGCCGTAGTAGCCCTCGTCGTAGAGGTTCTCCAGGTAGATGTCGACCTTGCCCGGAGTGACCGCCTTGTCGGCGGCGGGCTTGCGGTAGCCCGCCTGCACGTAGAGGTTGTGGACCTTCGTGACCACGTCACGGACCTGGGTCGCGTACGTCGTCGAGGCGCGGTCGCCGCCCTTGCCTGGCGTGTAGTGGACGCAGACCGCGTCGCTGCAGGTCTGGGCCGCGGTGCGCGGGCGGGCGAGCAATTCCCGCGCGGCGGCCTTGTTGGAGCCGTCCAGGGCATCCTTGGCGTTCCACAGGTCGGTCAGCGCGATGGTCGCGTCGGGCCGGCCGGCGACGTGCCGCCCGGGCACGACCTGCCGGGTGCCGCGCACCGACTGGTTCCGCTTGACCTTCTTGGCCGCGGCGAGCGCCTCCCGGGCCGCCTTCTCCGTCACCGGCTGCTCGGCGCTGGTGTCACCGCCGGTCCTCACCGAGGTCGCCGGCGTCGAACCGGTTGCGGGCATGGTGGCGACGAACGTCGCGACGACCATGCCTGCGATCAAGACGAGGGATCGTTGTTTACGGTTGATCCGGCGGGCAATGTTTCGCATGAGATACCAGACGTTCGGGAAGACAGACCTGGGCAGTCTAAGCGCAGAGTGCCGCTGTGTCCGGCGGACACGGCCTAGGACATGGCCTAGACGGGCTGCGTGACGTGATGGAGCCTGTTGCTTCCGGTTGCGGTGGCGTACGACCTGGTCCAGGTGGCGGCAGTATTGGAGTCCTTGCGTTCGCCGATGACGTACCAGTCCATCTGGGCGCGGTTGCGGGTCACGTCGAGGACGGAGAAGCCGTGGTCGTCGAAGTTGAGGTAGCGGACGTGGCGGTTGGCGGTCCTGATGATGCTCTCGACCGTCAGGCTGACCGAACGGCGCGGCGCACCGAGGATGTCCTTGAGGTTGTTCGAGGTCACCGAGGTGGCGACGAACTCCACTCCGGCGGTCTTGCCGAGCGGGTAGACGGCGGAGTCGTACGGCAGGTCGCAGGCCCAACCTGAGTGGATGTCGCCGGTGACGAAGACGGTGTCGGTGATCGCGTTGTTGCGGATGTGCTCGAAGAGCTCGGTGCGGTCGGCGGTGTAGCCGTCCCACTGGTCCACGTTGTAGGCGATGCCGTTGTCGGGCAGCAGGCCGGTGACGTCGTTGACCGGGGTGATCAGGCTCTTCGGAAGCGCACCGAAGGTGACCGGCGCGATCATCACCGGGTTGCCGACGATCTTCCACTGAGCGTCGGTGAGCAGGCCGTCCTTGAGCCACTCCAGCTGCTCGTCGCCGGTGATCGTGCGGTCGGGGTCGTCGACGCCGGCGAGGTCGGTGCGGGCGACCTGCTGGGAGCGGTAGGAGCGCAGGTCGAGCATGCTCAGCTCGAGCAGGTTGCCGAAACGCAGCCGCCGGTAGATGCGGTCGTGGAGATGGCCGTCGGTCTCCACCGTCGCTGTGCCATCGACGCGCAGCGGCATCCACTCGTCGTAGGCCTGGTTGGCGTTGGTCTTGCGGTCGATCCAGTCGTACTCGCCGGGCTCGTTGTTCTCGGCGCCGAGCAGCCAGGCGTCGTTGGCCGACTCGTGGTCGTCCCAGGTGACGATCCAGGGCAGCCGGGCGTGGGCGGCGGAGAGGTCGACGTCGCGCTTGTACTGCGCGTGCCGGATCCGGTAGTCGGCCAGCGTGTGCATCTCGTGGGCCGGCTCGTGCGGCCGGACGTCCTCGTTGGCCATGCCGTAGCCGTACTCGCCGGGGCCGTACTCGTAGAGGTAGTCGCCCAGGTGGAGGATCGCGTGCAGGTCGTCGCGGGCGGCCAGGTGGCGGTAGGACGCGAACCAGCCGGCCTGCAGGTTGGAGCAGGAGACCACCCCGAAACGTACGTTCTCCGGGACCGCGTCCGCGGCCGGAGCGGTGCGGGTGCGGCCGACGCGGCTGGTCTGGCCGTTGTAGGTGAAGCGGTAGAAGTACCAGCTCTCCGGCGCCAGGCGGGTGACGTCGAGCTTCACGGTGTGGTCGCGGTCGGGACCCGTCTGCTGGGATCCCTTCGCGGTGACGCGGCCGAAGTCCGCGGTGGGCGAGACCTCCCAGCGGACCAGGACCTCCTCGCCCTGCCCGGACCCGGGAGTCGCGTCCGTCGTTGGCGTGACCCGGGTCCAGATGACCACGCGGTCCGGGAGCGGGTCGCCGGAGGCGACGCCGTGCTGGAAGTGGTTGAGCGAGCCGCTGGCGGCCTCGCCGGGCTCAGGGAGCGCGATGGCTCCCGCTCCCGCGGCGGTCGCCAGCCCGGCGGCGATGAGGGTGCGGCGGTCGATCTGCGTCTGGGTCACGCTGTAGGGAACGACGCAGCCGCCGGCCCTGTCATGGGCCGGCGGCTGGATTTCACGCAGTGTTCCCGGACTCGTTCCGGGAGGTGGCGCAGGACTCAGAGGCTGCGCAGGACCGCCGTCACCTTGCCGAGGATCGTCGCGTGGGTGCCGTCGATCGGCTCGTACGCAGCGTTGTGCGGCAGCAGCCAGACCTTGCCGTCCTTGCGGGAGAGCGTCTTGACGGTGGCCTCGCCGTCGATCAGCGCGGCCACGATCTCGCCGTTCTCGGCGGTCGGCTGCTGGCGCACGACCACGAAGTCGCCGTCGCAGATCGCCGCGTCGACCATCGAGTCACCGGAGACCGAGAGCAGGAAGAGATCGCCGTTGCCGACCAGCTGCTTGGGCAGCGGGAAGACGTCCTCGATGCTCTGCTGGCTCGAGGTCTCTTCGGCCAGGATCGGGCCACCGGCCGCGATCCGCCCGACCAGGGGGACCATGGCGGCGTCGGGGTTGGGGTTGATGTCGGCCTCGGCGGTGATCGTCGACTCGGGCTCCTCGCCGGACATGGCCTTGCGGTGGGCCATCACCTCCGGGAGGAAGACCTCGAGGGCGCGCGGTCGCTTCGGGTCCTTGCGGATCAGACCACGCTGCTCCAGCGCGCGGAGCTGGTGGGCGACGCTGCTGGTGCTGGTCAGCCCGACCGCGGCGCCGATCTCGCGCATGCTGGGCGGGTAGCCGCGCTGCTCGATGCTGTCGCGCAGGTGAGCGAGGATGCGCTGCTGACGCGGCGTGAGCCCGGTCGCGTCCGGCGGCCCGTCGGGCAGCTCGCGGACGCGGCTCTTCTTCGAACCGCCTGATCCGGTGCCTGTCTTCTGCGTGGTCATGTCACCACATTAGTCCCTCTGGCACCACGACATCAAACATTTGTTCGACCTCGTGGTCGGCGCGTGTCGGCGTTCGAAAATTCTTGGGGTCGCTACTTGCGTTGTTCGAACACGTGATCTACCTTCGAACATGTGCTCGATCGAACACGTGATCGAGAGACTGGTGATCAGGAGGCCGTGAGATGAGTGCAACAGTCTATGTGCTGCCCGTAGCCGAGCCACCGCGTCCGGCGCCGGAGGTGCGTCGCTCGACCGTGCGACTCACTCGTCGCGGACGAGTCGTCGTGTTCGCATTCGCGCTCGTCGTGCTCTTCGGGATCGCGCTGATCGGGGCGAAGGTGGCGTTCGCCGTGGAGAACGGTGCCGACAAAAGTCCCTCCTCCACCGCCCACGCGATGGTCGTCGGCGATGGCGACACGCTCTGGGACATCTCCTCGAAGGCCGTCGCCGGCACCGACTCCTCGATTCGGGAGATGGAGCAGAGGATCAAGGAGCTCAACAGTCTCGAGTCCTCGATGCTCGTGTCCGGACAGACGCTGATCGTTCCGACCGCGCCCTAGGCGCCGCACAGATGTCCGGCTGCTCCTTCGACCCTGGCGGCCGGCTACCGGGAAAAAGAGTGAGAGTGCTGCAGACGATGGGAAGCGTCTGCAGCACTCTCGCTGCGTCGGGTCAGTGGCGCCCGCGGTAGGGGCTGTCCGGCTCGGCCGGCGGCCACTGCTTGTTGCGAGTGCCGTGCCGCGGCGGCCACTCGTCGTCCGGTTCGACCGGCGGGTCCTGGGGCTGACGCTGGGAGGGCATCGCCTGGGTTGCGGCGGGGTCCTGGGTCAGTCGAGCCCGCGAGCCGGTCTGGCCGTAGCCGGTCGGGGTCTGGTAGGCGCCGGACTGATACTGCGGGGAGCCCGCCTGCTGAGTGGGGTAGCTGTCCGTGCCGTATCCCTGCGAGCCGTACCCCGGAGTGCTCTGCGGCGTCGACGTCGGTGTCGGCGGGCTCGAGTAGTAGGGCTGTGGGGTGGGCGGCGGGCTGGTCGGCGGCTGGTAGGACGATGCGCCGTAGGCGGCCCGGCTGCCGGTGTTGCCGTAGCCCTGATCGCTGCTGGGGTAGCCGTACGGCGACTGGGAGCCGGTGTCGGTGTAGGCCGAGCGGTTCGAGGTGTCGCCGTAGGGCGGCTGGCTCCCGGTGTCGGAGCTGTGCCGGCCGTAGCCGGTGTCGTCGTAGCCGTAGGAGCCGGTGCCGTAGTAGTCCTGCTCCGGGTAAGCCTGCTCAGGGTAGGCCTGGTCGGCGTAGGCCGGGGCCGAGTAGTCCTGCTCCTCGACGTAGGCGTTGGAGTGGCTTCCGGCGTAGTCGTCGGTGGGTGGCGTGGTGGGGGAGCCGGAGAAGGCCCGCCAGGCCTTCCCGGCGAAGGTGAAGGTCAGGAAGAGGCAGGCGACTGCAACGACCGCCGCGATGGCGAGCTTCGCCCAGGCGCCGGAATCGCCTCCCCGTGCGTCGGCCCCGAAACCGACGGCGACCCACACGAGCACTCCCCAGATGACGAGGAAGGCCAGTGTCGCGATCGCAGGCAAGATGAAAGGTGGCCGGGGACCGCTTCTGGGGCGCGTGCCTCTCCGCGACCCGACGCGATTTCCTCCGGAGATGTTTGTCACGGGGGTCATTCTTACTCATCCAGGCCAGTCCGTCGCCGCTGAACCGGAATCTTTCGGTGTTTGACCGGCGACACGCCGGGCACGCGGGTAAACCCGACGCTCGCTTGCATCGTCGTGGGGGCGGGCGTACGGTTACCACTACATCTAGTAGTTACACCGCTGTAGTTATCCACATCTAGTTCACATGAACGGGCGGATGGCCCACAGCGATGGGGGTGTTGTTCCACAGGGACTCACGCTCATATCCACAGGTTCCACAGGCTCGGGCCGCCAATGAGACGGCCTGGATCCACAGGTCTCACGAGAGGGGCTCTACCGTGCACTGTCCGTTCTGCCGACACAGCGACACCAAGGTGCTCGACTCCCGCGTGGCCGAGGACGGTGGCCAGATCCGGCGCCGCCGGGTCTGCCAGGAATGTGGGAAGCGGTTCACGACCGTCGAGCAGATGCAGCTGATGGTGGCCAAGCGCTCCGGCGCAGCGGAGCCGTTCAGCCGCGACAAGGCGGTGCACGGCGTACGCAAGGCATGCAAGGGCCGGCCGGTCACCGAGGACCAGCTCGCCTGCCTCGGCCAGGAGGTCGAGCAGGCGCTGCGCAGCCAGGGGCTGGCCGAGGTTCCCAGCAACGAGGTGGGGCTGGCGATCCTCGCGCCGCTGCGCGAGCTCGACGAGGTGGCGTACCTGCGCTTCGCGAGCGTCTACCGGGCCTTCGGGTCGGTGGAGGACTTCGAGCGTGAGATCCAGATGCTGCGTACGGAACGGGAAGTCCAGGACTTCGAGGCAGAACATCCGGTCGAGGCCCCAGTGGGCTCCGACTAGGTCCCACGGGACACATAGACCGGCCCGGGCAGGCCGTGGGGAAGCGACCTGCTCGGGCCAATCAACGGCACAGCCAGCGGAAACAGATAGAACAGAGCAAGGACTCCACCATCAGCACCGACCAGCAGTACGGCACAGCGATCGATGACAACAGGGGGAACGAAATGACAGACACGGCAGCAGAGGCACAGGCATCGGCGAAGGCAGGCGCTGGGCTGAAGATCGAGCGGATCTTCAGCACCGAGGGCGTCCACCCCTACGACGAGATCACCTGGGAGCGGCGCGACGTCGTCCAGAAGAACTGGAAGACCGGCGCGACCGTCTTCGAGCAGACCGGCGTGGAGTTCCCCGACTTCTGGTCGATCAACGCCTCGACGATCGTGACGACCAAGTACTTCCGCGGCGCGCTCGGCACCGAGAAGCGTGAGCAGAGCCTGAAGCAGCTGATCGACCGGGTCGTGAACACCTACGTCGCCTCCGGCAAGGAGAACGACTACTTCGCCTCCGACGCCGACGCCGACCTCTTCGGCCGTGAGCTCACCTGGCTGCTGGTCAACCAGCACTTCGCCTTCAACTCGCCGGTCTGGTTCAACGTCGGCACCGAGTCCCCCCAGCAGGTCTCGGCCTGCTTCATCCTCTCGGTCGACGACTCCATGGACTCGATCCTGAACTGGTACAAGGAGGAGGGCCTGATCTTCAAGGGCGGCTCCGGTGCCGGTCTCAACCTCTCCCGCATCCGCTCCTCCAAGGAGCTGCTGAAGTCCTCCGGCGGCACCGCCTCCGGCCCGGTCTCCTTCATGCGCGGCGCCGACGCGTCCGCGGGCACCATCAAGTCCGGTGGCGCCACCCGCCGCGCGGCGAAGATGGTCGTGCTCGACGTCGACCACCCCGACATCGAGGAGTTCGTCGAGACCAAGGCGCGCGAGGAGGACAAGATCCGCGCACTGCGCGACGCCGGCTTCGACATGGACCTGGGCGGCAAGGACATCTCGTCCGTGCAGTACCAGAACGCCAACAACTCCGTGCGCGTCTCCGACGAGTTCATGCGCGCCGTCGAGGAGGGCAAGAAGTTCGGCCTCCGGGCGCGTACGACCGGTGAGGTCATCGAGGAGATCGACGCCCGCGAGCTGTTCCGCAAGATCTCGATCGCCGCGTGGGAGTGTGCCGACCCGGGTCTGCAGTACGACGACACGATCAACGACTGGCACACCAACCCGGAGACGGGCCGGATCACCGGCTCCAACCCGTGCTCGGAGTACATGTCGCTGGACAACTCCTCCTGCAACCTGGCGTCGCTGAACCTGCTGAAGTTCCTCAAGGACGACGACACCTTCGACGCCGTGCGCTTCCAGCAGGCCTGCGAGGTCGTCTTCACCGCGATGGACATCTCCATCTGCTTCGCCGACTTCCCGACCGAGGCGATCGGCGAGACCACCCGCGACTACCGCCAGCTCGGCATCGGCTACGCCAACCTCGGCGCGCTGCTGATGGCGATGGGTCTGGGCTACGACAGCGAGGGTGGCCGCACGATGGCCGCCGCCATCACCTCGCTGATGACCGGTGCCGGCTACAAGCGCTCGGCCGAGCTGGCCGGTGTCGTCGGGCCGTACGCCGGTTACGCCCGCAACGCCGAGGCCCACCAGCGGGTCATGCGCAAGCACCAGGCCGCCAACGACGCGGTCCGCTCGATCAACCCGGTCGACCGCAACATCATCGACGCGGCGACCCGCGTGTGGAACGACGTCGTCGAGATCGGCAAGGTCAACGGCTTCCGCAACGCCCAGGCCTCGCTGCTCGCTCCGACCGGCACCATCGGCTTCATGATGGACTGCGACACCACCGGCATCGAGCCCGACTTCTCGCTGGTCAAGTTCAAGAAGCTCGTCGGCGGCGGCTCGATGCAGATCGTCAACCAGGTGATCCCGCGCGCGCTGAAGAAGATGGGCTACCAGCCCGAGCAGATCGAGGCGATCGTCGCCTACATCGCCGAGCACGGCCACGTCATCGACGCCCCCGGCCTGCGCCAGGAGCACTACGAGGTCTTCGACACCGCGATGGGCAAGCGTGCGCTGCAGCCGATGGGCCACGTACGCATGATGGCGGCGACCCAGCCGTTCCTCTCCGGTGCGATCTCCAAGACCGTCAACCTGCCCGAGACCGCGACGGTCGAGGAGATCGAGCAGGTCTACATGGAGTCGTGGAAGCTGGGCCTGAAGGCCACCGCGATCTACCGCGACAACTGCAAGGTCGGCCAGCCGCTGGCCGACGGCAAGTCGGAGAGCGCCAAGAAGGACCAGGGTCTCTCCACCGCCGCCGTGGCTGCTGAGGCCGAGGTCGAGCCCGAGGTCATCGAGAAGATCATCGAGAAGATCGTCTACGCGCCGACCCGCAAGCGCCTGCCGAAGTCCCGCGTCTCGCGCACCACCTCCTTCACGGTCGGTGGCGCCGAGGGTTACATGACCTCCGGTGCCCACGCCGACGGCGAGCTCGGTGAGGTCTTCCTCAAGCTCGGCAAGCAGGGCTCGACCCTGGCCGGTGTCATGGACGCCTTCTCCATCGCGGTGTCCGTCGGCCTTCAGTACGGCGTGCCCCTGGAGACCTACGTCTCCAAGTTCACCAACCTGAAGTTCGAGCCCGCCGGTCTGACCGACGACCCGGACGTACGCATGGCGCAGTCGCTCATGGACTACGTCTTCCGCCGCCTGGCGCTGGACTACATGTCCTTCGAGGACCGCTCTGCTCTCGGCATCTACTCCGCCGACGAGCGTCAGCGCTACCTCGAGACCGGCTCCTACGAGCAGCTCGGCAACGGCACCACCGCCGCCGAACTGGTCCAGAAGCCGGCTCCGGAGCGCAAGGCCGCTCCTGTCGCCGAGCCGGTCGAGGCTGAGGTCGAGGAGGAGGCCGAGGTCGTCGAGGAGGCGCCCAAGGCCACCGCCCACACCACCGCCGAGCTGCTCGAGTCGATCAGTGGCATGGCCATCGACAGCCCGCTCTGCTTCACCTGCGGCACCAAGATGCGCCCCGCCGGCTCCTGCTACGTCTGCGAGGGCTGCGGCTCGACCTCCGGTTGCAGCTGAGCCTGAAGACTGAATGAGTCCGGTCCCGCACCCGAGGAAAGGGTGCGGGACCGGACCTATTTGGAGACGCCGAGACGTCAGCGGCCGAGGATGCGGCTCAGCAAGGTGCCGTTGGGGTCTTTGGGATCGGCGGAGTGGCCGGGGCACCACTGACCGGCGGGTACGGAGGCCTTGATGTCGGAGATGTGGCGGCCGCAGCCGGCCCAGGTGGTCTTCTTGCACTTCTTGCAGCGGACGGGGCGACACATTGTTCGGTTCCTGCTTCTGTGGTTCTGGTCGGTGTCAGGCGGGAGGTTCGCCGGCGTCGAGGGCGTCGACGAACTCGCAGAACGCGTCGAAGGCTCGCGCGCCGTGGATGGTGGCGGGGCCGCCGTGCATGAGGAAGGTGACGCCGATCGCCTCGGCTGCCTCCTGGGGGCTCGCGCCGGCGCGTGCGGCGGCCTGGCCGTGGGAGGCGATGCAGCCGTCGCAGCCCTCGACCACGCCGATCGCGAAGGCGATCAGCTCCTTGGTCTTGCGGTCGAGCGCACCATCGGCGAAGGCCGCCTTGGAGAGCCCGCCCCAGCCCTTGTAGACGTCGGGGATGGCACGGCGTAGCTCCTGGTGGAGCGGCCCCAGGTCCCGCAGGACGCTCTTGCCGTGGGGTGAGCCGTGGTCGGTCGTGGTGGTCATGCTGACTCCTTTCCGTAACCCCCCGGGGGGTTACGTCGACGACGGTAGCATAACCCCCCGGGGGGTTATAGAATCCCTGAATGCCAGCGGCTTCTCGGCCGGCTGGAGACGCTCACAGGAAAGAAGATGGACACCGATGCAGCTCGAGCCTGACGAGATCAAGGCCGTCATCACCCGACTCAAGCGGGCCAACGGACACCTCGCGTCCGTGATTCGGATGCTCGAGGAGGGCTCGGAGTGTGAAGACGCGCTGACCCAGCTCGCGGCGGTCAACAAGGCGGTCAGCCGGGGCGGCTACGCGCTGGTCGCCACCGGGCTGGAGAAGTGCCTCGCCGAGGGCGGGCGCGACAGTGTCGACACCAAGAAGATGGAGAAGCTCTTCCTCGCTCTTGCCTGATCGGCGGGCCGTTCACTGTCCACAGGCGAGCTCCGGGACAGGGTTATCCACAGGCCGGTGATAGGCGCTGGCGGGGCGTAGGGATCCGGGGTCTGCTGGGGTCATGCCCAAACGAAAGAAGCGTGAGAAGTCACCTCGTCCACCGAACAGGCCCGGAGATCCGCGGCGGCGGTCGTTCGCGGAGAAGGTCGTCGACAGTCCCTATTGGCCGGCGATGTTCGCGGTGAACGACGCCGAGGCCCGCGGAGACGTGAAGTCGGCCCTGGAGATCATCCACACGACCAGCGACCAGCTCGACAAGGAGCAGTTCTGGCATCCGTCGCGCCTCGAGCGGCTGGAACAGCTGCGGCTGCTCGAGGCGCTGATGCCGAGGTGGGCGCACTCGCGATGGATCGTCGCGCAGGCGCTGCAGAGCACCCACGCGCGCAACCAGTGGCGGATGTCGAAGGCGATCCGTGTCGCGCTGGACGTCCGTGGCGGCCCTGACCCCGGACGTGACCGGGAGGACGACCGGATCCAGATCTTGGATCGCGACTGGGTCTACCGGCAGACCTTCCTCTACGAGCTCGGCGGGCTCGAGGCGTTCCTGCGCCACAACGCGTCCGGCGACCTCATCGCCGGTGCCGACCGGATCTGGGAGTGGGCGCGGGCGCCGATGCGTGGCCTACGGCTGCTGGGACACGAGCCGCGACACCTGCTCTGGGAGGATCCGCGGACCGGAGAGCAGCTGACCACGATCAACATCGGTGCCGGACTGCTCGTAGATGACGGGGAGTGCGTGATCGGCAGGATCGTGCCGATCGATGACGGCCTGATGTTCGAGACGGCGCCGCTGCGGGTGCCTGAGGAGGTGGCGTACGCCGTCGCGGATGAGCCGGAGCGGTGGATCGACGCGCTGCGGGACAGGACTGGCAGGCCGGGGCACGAGCCGGGGGAGATCTGGACCCACCGCGGGCTGCGCGACTACGGCTTGCTCACCGACATTCCGTACGGACTGGTCAACCTCGCCATGGACGCGGGTCTGCATGCGTTCAGGAATCCGGATGACGACGGCCTGGTCGAGCTCGACGAGCTGTTCAACCATCCTGCCGACTATCCCGCGTGTCTGGCCGCGTGGCTGATGCGACCGGAGACGATCACGGCGCTCGGCGCGGGCGTGCCGCTGGAGGGCCTTTCCGCGCTCGGCGGGTTCGCCGAATTCGTCCACGAGCCGGCCGCGAGCCTCATCCGCGACCTGGCCGACCACCACGAGGAGGCTGCCTGACACTCCGCGAGGCCCCTCGCCCCGACCTGGAGTTTGGCCTAGTTTGATTCCAGTCGAGACCGTGGGGGTCGCAATGGCAGCACCGCAGGCGGCGTCGGACGTCGAGCCTCAGCTGAGCCGGCGCCGGATCAATCTCATCTTCGGCACCGTGCTCCTAGGCATGCTGCTCGCGGCGCTCGACCAGACGATCGTGTCGACCGCGCTGCCGACGATCGTGGCCGACGTCGGGGGTGCCGGACACCTGTCATGGGTGGTGTCGTCCTACCTCTTGGCCGAGACGGTGGCGACCGTGCTCGCCGGCAAGTTCGGTGACCTCTTCGGCCGCAAGCTGATGCTGCAGGTCTCCGCCGGGCTCTTCATCCTCGCCTCGGCCGCGTGCGGGTTCGCGACCGACATGGCCTGGCTGATCGGTGCCCGAGCCGTGCAGGGCATCGGTGCCGGCGGTCTGATGGTGACCGCGACGGCGCTGATCGGCGACATCATCCCGCTGCGGGAGCGAGGGAAGTACCAGGGCGCCCTCGGGGCGGTCTTCGGTGCCACCACCGTCCTCGGGCCGCTCCTCGGCGGTCTCTTCACCGACCACCTCTCCTGGCGCTGGGCGTTCTACATCAACCTGCCGCTCGGCATCGCCGTGATTGCGATCGCCAGCCTCACGCTGCCGCAGATCGCCCGCGGCAAGCGCCCCTCGATCGACTACCTCGGCATCCTCTTCGTCGGTCTCGGCGCCTCGATGCTGACGCTGGCCGTCAGCTGGGGCGGGACGGAGTACGCCTGGGGATCGGCGACCATCATCGGTCTGTTCATCGGCTCGGCGGTCGCGTTCGCGATCTTCGTCTGGGTCGAGTCGCGGGCGGTCTCTCCGATCCTGCCGCTGCGGCTGTTCCGGGACCGGGTGTTCACGGTCAGCGTCGTGCTCTCGTTCATCGTCGGCTTCGCGATGCTCGGCGCGATGACCTACCTGCCGACCTACATGCAGTACGTCCACGGCGTCTCCGCGACGTCGTCCGGGATCCGAACCCTGCCGATGGTCATCGGTCTGCTGGTGACATCGACAGTGGCGGGTTCGATCGTGGGCCGGACGGGCCGCTACAAGATCTTCCCGGTCGCCGGTGCCCTGATCATGGCGCTGGGGCTCTATCTGCTCTCGACCATGGACGCCGACACCAGCACCCTGATGATGTCGCTGTATCTGCTGATCATGGGCATGGGCGTCGGCCTGAGCATGCAGATCCTGACGATCATCGTGCAGAACACCGCGGCCTACGAGGACCTCGGCGTCGCGACCTCCGGCGTGACCTTCTTCCGGACGATGGGCAGCTCGTTCGGCGCCTCGATCATGGGCACCGTCTACGCCAACGGGCTCGCCGACCGGCTCCCCTCCGCCCTCGCCTCGGCCGGAGTCTCCCCGAACGAAGTCGCGACACCCGCCCTGCTGCACGCGCTGCCCGACGCCCAGAGCGCACCGATCATCGGTGCCTACGCGGAGACGCTGCAGATCGTCTTCCTCGCCGCGGTCCCGGTCGCCGGGCTGGCATTCGTGGTCGCGCTCCTCCTCAAGGAAGTGCCCCTACGCGGCACCTCGAGGGCTGCCGCGACCGACACGGGCGACGGCTTCGCGATGCCCAACTCCTCCGACAGCGCGATGCGCCTCGATACCGCCGTCGCCCAGCTGGTCCGCCGCCAGCCGCCGGAGACTTTCACCATGCTGCGGGAGTCGGCGATCGATCTCGACGCCGCGACCGCGTGGTGTGTACGCCAGATCGGGATCCGCGAGTGGGTCGGCGGCGAGACCTCGCTGGTCGCGATCGGCCATCGCCTCGGGATGCCGGGCGCGGTGCTGGCACCGGCATTCGCCACCGCCGCGGCGGAGGGCTACCTCCACGGCGACGAGACGGCGTACGCGCTGACGGAGGCGGGCAGGGAGGAGCTCGACAAGCTGGTCGCGGCGTTCAAGCAGTGGCTGGCCACCGAGCTCTCCGACTGGGGCGCCGACGACGCGAAGCTCGATGAGGCGCTCGCCGTGCTCTCCCGCAGGTTCGTCGAGGGTGAGCACGACGTGCGGAGCCCGGCCGAGGCGGCCGCCCTATAGGGCTTTTTACTTTCGTCGTGTTTGAAATCGGCGAAAGCGGGTAGGACGAAGGCATGAGTGACGACGACATGCACGTCAATCCCGACGATCTCAGGTCCATCAAGAGCACGCTCGACACCGCCGGCGGCGATCTCTTCAAGGAGGCCAAGCCGCTGCAGAAGACGCCTGACGTTGGCGAGTCGTCCTCCGAGGTCGCGACCGCGCTCGCGTCGCTGGCGGCAGCCGTCGGAGGGATGGCGGAAGGCCTCGGGTCACTCAGCGACGGCGTACAGAACGCTCTCGACCATGCGACCACGGCCGATCACGGGGCCGGCGATGCGGGCCGGCGCCAGGAGCAGAGGGTGAGGGGCAACTGAGATGGCTGAGGCGATGGACACGAAGGTCTACGGCGACGCGTCGGAAGCGCAGACAGCGGCGGACGCGTGCACGACCGCCAAGGACGGGGTCGGTGAGGCCCTCGCCGATCTCGGCAAGGCGATCAAGACTGCCGGCTCGTGGAAGGGCCAGGCCGGCGCCGCCTTCGAGTCGAAGGCGGAGAGGCGCAAGAGCGACCTGCGTCAGCTCGAGTCGCGGATCGAGGCCATGGGCAAGGGCCTCTCGACCTTCTCGGGTGACCTGAAGGCGGTCGAGACCAAGATGTCGACGATCCGCACCGAGGCCAGTGGCGCTGGGCTCACCGTCAGCGGCACCATGATCTCGCCGCCGACCGACCCGGGCGAGGACGCCTCCGAGGGCGAAGTCAAGGCTCACAACACCAAGGTCGAGAAGTGGAACGACCTGGTCAGCCGGGTCGAGACGGCTCGCAAGGACGAGGACAACGCTCACGAGGACCTCGGCAAGGCGATCTCGAAGTCGACCGGCGACGGCTGGATCGAGGACCGCCTCGAGGACCTGGGCCTGCTGCCGAAGGACTTCTCGGACGGCATGCAGATCGGTGCGTACGCTCTGGGGCTGGCCGGTCTGGGCGCCGGTGTCGGCGTCGACTGGATGGTGAAGAGCCGTTACGGCACGTTCCAGCCGCGGGTGAACGGCCGGTTCGCCAGTCCGTCGAGCCTGACCAAGCTCGAGCGGGCAGCCAAGGTTCTCAACGACAAGAACTGGCACGCGAAGGCCAACAAGGCAGCCGTACGCGGCAAGTGGCTGACCGCGGGCAAGTGGGCGACCCGGGCCGGCTGGGTGGTCACGGCCGGCGCCTCGGGGTGGGAGCAGTGGCAGAAGGACGCCGACGACCCGTCGCTGTCGACGACGGAGCGGGTGAGCCGCACGGTGAGCACGTCGGCGATCACGACTGCTGGTGCCGCGGGTGGGGCCTGGGCCGGGGCCCAGGCCGGTGCCGCTATCGGCAGCATCTTCCCCGGCCCGGGCACGGTCATCGGCGGTGTCGTGGGTGGCGTGATCGGTGGTGCGATCGGCTCCGGGCTGGCCGGCAAGGCGGCCGACTTCGTGGTCGACGAGGCCGGTGAGCTCGGCGAGGCCGTGGTCGACGGGGTCAGCGACTTCGCGGAGGGCGCCGGCGAGGTAGCCTCCGATGTCGGCGACGCCATCACCTTCTGGGACTAGGACCGCAATGATCTGGGCCGCACTCATCCTCGCCGCCGGCGTCATCGGCGCCGGGGTCAGCATCTGGCAACATCTCGGGCTTTCGGCTCGTGCCCGTTCCTGGGCGACCGCGTGGAACCGGGGCGGTGTGGGCGAGGACGTCGTACTCATCCATCTGCCCTGCATCTCCGCGCTGGCCATCACCGGCTCGACGGCCTTCGGGCTGGTGCCGGAGCAGACCGCGGCATGGACGATCATCGGTGGGCTCTTCCTGCTCACCTGCCTCGTTTATCCGCTGCTGGTCATCGTGCCCACCCCGTCGTTCATCAAGCCGAAGTGGTATCGCGAGTCGCGCCCGAAGAAGAAGCGCACCGCGGGAAAGAAGTGACCTTGTCTGATCAGACGACGATGACGATCCCGGAGGGCTGGGAGAGCGTCGAGCCACCCGAGGGCGTACGTTTCCTGGCGCTCGCGCCAGCGAGTGGCACCTTCCGCTCCAACCTCACGGTGACCGCCCAGACCAACGGCGAGCTGGGGTTCCGCGACTGGCAGGTCGGCTCCGAGATGGCCTTCACCGAGATGATGCCGGGCTACACGCCGATCGACCTCGAGCGCCTCACGATCGCCGGGCAGGAGGCGGGGCGGCGGCTGGCGATGTACGACGGGCCGGGCGGCTCCGCGCTGACCATGGAGCAGTGGTTCGTGGCGATCGACGGAGTCGGCCACACCCTGACCGCTACCGTGCTGACCAGCGACTATGCGACCTGGGCCGCCCAGATCGACGCCGCTGCCGCGACCTGGAGCCCGGCATGAGCGCCGCTGCCACGGAGGTCGTCTGGGTCCTCGCCGGTCCCGGCGGACGCCTCGAGCACCGCGCCGCGGTCGACCCCACGGGCATCCACCTCGAGCTCGGCGTCGACGGCACGCGTACGCAGCCCCTCGACCTCCCGCGAGGTCACCTGGTCCCGAGCCTGGTCCGCACCCTGAAGATCCGCCCGGTCAAGGGCGCGGCCGGGTCGGTACGCCCGTTCCCGACCGCCCGGATGGCCGAGCTGTTGAGCGAGGACCAGGACGCTCGCGACGTGGTCCTGACCGAGCTCGGTGCCCGCACCGCCTGGTCGATCACGGTCGGCCCCTGGCAGCTCGCCGGCATCAACGGCCCCGACGGCCTCCACCTCGCGCTGGAGGACAGGCTCACGCCGATGACCAACACCGTCTTCTATCGCATGCTCTGCGAGCAGCTCGGCGCCTACTGATCCCTTCGGATACCAAGGGTCGCGAAGTCGGCGCCGAGGATGCGGAAGGCGTCGACGAGGAGCCCGGCGACGAGCGCTGCCTCGGCCTGGGGAACGGTGCGCCAGTAGTGCGGCACGGCCGACGCCGGGGCGACCGGGTCGGTCTCGTCGGGGGTCAGCCAACCGGCCGCGCGAAGCGCCTCGTGCTGCTCGGCGGAGGCCTCCCAGGTGCCGCCGATGTGCTGCGTACCTGCGAACTCCGCGTAGAGGATCGAGTCCACGCACAGCACCTGCCCCCAGCGAGACGGCGGGGCGGACCGTGACGCCTTCGACCTGAGCCGGGCCAGGAGGCCTGTCGGGTCCGGCACCGACGGCGAGGGCTCAGCGATGATCACGAACTCCTGCTGGCCGAGGCCGGCGAGCTCGGAGACGATCCGTTCCTGCCACTGCGTTGCGTCCACCGGTCCATCCAACCAGGGCCGGCGAGCAGCGTTACCGGCGCGTTCACACGCAAGGGGTTGTCACGCGATCGCGGCACTGGTTGCATCTGTGCACCCCCTTCCCCCACGAACAAGGGACCGCACATGACTCTCGGGAAACGACTCACGCGCAAGCTCGCCGTCGCGCTTCCGCTCGCCGCACTCCTCTCCCTCGTTCCGGCGGCCGCCTGGGCCGCCCCGCCCTCGGCGCTGCCGGCCTCGGCGCCGGAGGGCGACCGCACCTGGCAGCCGGCGCTCGACTTCGACACCGACGGCTGTTACAGCACCCCGGCGATCGGTCCGGACGCCACGCTCAACGGCGGCCTGGCGATGGGCGGCACGGTCAACGGCCAGTGCCGCGACCTCTCCGACCTGCAGAGCACCAACGTCTACTCCCGCTCGAAGTGCAACAACGGCTGGTGTGCGTACCTCTACGGCTACTACTTCGAGAAGGACCAGGTCTCGTGGGGCCCGGGCTCGGCCGGCCACCGGCACGACTGGGAGCACATCATCGTGTGGGTGCAGGACGGCCACGCGAGGTTCATGTCCGTCTCCCAGCACTCCGGCTACCAGATCAAGTCTGAGTCCGAGTTGCAGTTCGAGGGCGGTACGCACCCCAAGGCCGTCTATCACAAGGACGGCGGCAGCACCCACTGCTTCCGCTTCCCCAAGACCGGCGGCGGAGACGAGCCGCCCGAGAACCACGAGGGCGTCTGGCAGGTCAAGGGTCTGGTCGGCTGGGACAACTACCCGGCCGGCATCCGCGACCGCCTCGCCGCGGCCGACTTCGGCGCCGCCACGTTCAAGCTCACCGACGCGCGCTTCGGCAACGCATTGGCGGGCGGGAAGCCGGCCGGGGTCTCCCTCGACCCCTACGCCTGAGCCGGCCGGTTCCCCACTTCGCGCAGGTCAGGTGGCCTGCGCGAAGTCGAACAACGCGATCGGGGCCGACGTCGGCTCGTCGGAGCCTCCCTCGGGCTCGACGGTGATCCCGGCCGCACTCGCGTCCCCGGCGTCACCCTCCAGGACGACGGTCTGGTCACTGCCGGCGGGCATCACGCCGGCGGGGACCATGACGTCGTCGTGCTGGAGCCAGAGCTCGTAGACCTTGCCGGTCGGCGCGGCCGGCATGTTGGAGGTGACCAGCACGGCCCTGTTCTCCGAGACCGATCGGACCACCCTGGCCCGGGCGTCGCCGGGCAGGTCTATGGCAACGGTCGTGGCGTCCTTCGCGTTCAGGACCCGCTCCGCGGTCGTCATGGTCTGGCTGGAGTCGTCGCGGAGCAGCTCGACGGCGGTGACCGTGCCGGTGCCGACGACGGCCAGCACCGCAGCCGCGGCGGCGAACGTACGCCAACCGAACCGGCGAGGGTCGGACGACGCGTCCGAGGGCTCAGGAGTCTCGATCGCTCTGTGCTTCGGCGCGGTCTCGGGTGGAAGCGGCCGGATCTCCTTGATGCCGGCGAGCAGGCGGTCGCGCAGCTCCGGCGAGGGAGCGGTGTCGGTCAGGCCGCCGAGCATCCAGGTGGTGTCGCGCAGGCTGGCCACCTCGTCACGGCAGTCGGCGCACACGGCGAGATGCTCCTCGAACCGGGCGCGCTCGATGTCGTCGAGGGCGTCGACGGCGTACGCCCCGGAGAGGGCGTGAATGTCATGCGCGGTCATCGGCTCACTCCCATCGCGTCGCGCAACCGGATCAGTCCATCCCGGATTCGGGTCTTTGCAGTGCCTATCGGCAGGTCGAGCATGGCGGCGACCTCAGTGTGGGTGTAACCACCGAAGTACGCCAGTTGTAGCGCCTCACGTTGAACTGCCGTCAGGGTTTCGAGGGCCGTGTGGACGCGGCGAGCCTCCAAGGAGGTCTCCACGGCCTCGGCCGTCGTGTCATGGGGCGGGGTCTGGGTGGTGCCGTGGTAGGCCGTGTCGTTGCGGCCGGCGGACTCCGCGGATCGAACCCGGTCGACGGCACGACGATGGGCCAGTGTCAGCAGCCACGAATGGGCGCTGCCCAGGTTCTCGTCGTACCGGCTGGCGGTACGCCACACCTGGAGGTACGCCTCCTGGGTGACCTCCTCCGCCTGAGCCGGGTCTCGCACCACTCGCAGCACCAGTCCGTGCACACGGGCGGAGGTCGCGTCGTAGAGGGCGGCGAAGGCGGCCTCATCGCCTCTGGCGACGCGACGGAGGAGCTCGGGAAGCCCCGGGGACCCCGCTCCCTCCGGCGACGAGTCGCCGGAGGGAACTGAGCTGAGCGGTCTCATGTATCGATCCTCGCGGATATCCGGTCCGATGTCCCGATCAGGGCATCAGAACGGTGTCGACGACGTACACCGTGGCGTTGGCGGTCGGGATGTTGCCGCACAGAACCTTGGCGTTCTCCTTGCCCACGGTGAACTCCTCGCCCTCGCCCTCGACGGTGATCATGTCGCCGGCCAGGGTCTCGTGCTCACCAGCGACCTCGTCCGGGCCGAGCTGACCGGCCACCACGTGGTGGGTGAGGACCTTGGTCAGCGTCTCCTTGTCGGCCAGGACGGCGTCCAGGTCGGCCTTCGGGATCTTCGCGAAGGCGTCGTCGGTCGGGGCGAAGACGGTCAGCGCGTCGGCGCTGTTCAGGGTGTCGACGAGCTCGGCCTGGCCGACGGCCGACACCAGCGTCGTGAGCAGCGGGTTGGCGCTCGCCGCGGAGGCGACCGGGGCCGTGGACATGCCGTTGAACGAGCCCTCGCCGTCGGCGGGGATCAGCTTGCAGCCCTCGCCGAAGGTCTGCGCGCCGGCCTCCATGTTCTCGGACTCCTCGGGAGCCGCCTCGGTCGACTCGGAGGTGCTGGACCCGCCTTCGCTGCCGGACGCGGAGTCCTCCGAACCACATGCCGAGAGACCGAGACCCAGCAGGAGCGCCATGGACGCGGCGACGCTGCCGGTGCGGGTGATCGTGTTGAGCTTCATTGGGAGAGCCTTTCGAGGGTTGGTCTCTTGCTGTCATGAGGGCTTCGGCACGGTGGCCGAATCGGATTTCGCCAATTTCTGATCAGGTGACGGTGACGACGATTTCCTGGATCCCGCTGGACCCGTCGGGGAACGGGGTGGCTCGCGCGTCGCTCTGCACGTTGCCGTCGCGATCGGTGACCCGAACGGCCAGCTGATGGCTGCCGGGTTGGGCGTCCCAGGGCAGGAACCACTGGCGCCAGTAGTCGATCCCGGCGTCCGGGCCGAGTTCGGCCGGCTGCCAGCGGCCGCCGTCGATGCGTACGTCGACCGTGGCGACGCCGTGGTGCTGGGCCCAGGCGACGCCGCCGATCACGGTGCGGCCTGAGGGGACGTTGCTCAGCGGGCGGGGCGTGTCGATCCGGCTGGACAGCTTGATCGGGGCATCGATGGCCCAGTCGCGGTCGGTCCAGTAGGCGGTCGCCTCGTCGTAGCGCGTCAGGGTCAGCCTGGTCACCCACTTGGTGGCGCCGACGTACCCGTAGAGACCGGGCACCACCAGCCTGGCCGGGAAGCCGTGGGTGCGGGGGAGGACCTCGCCGTTCATGCCGAGGGCGACCATCGCATTGCGCCCGTCCATCGCGGCCTCGAGCGGGGTGCTGATCGTGAAGCCCTCGACGTCGGTCGAGAGGATCTGGTCGGCCCGATCGCCGACGCCGGCCTCCTCGAGCAGCTCCTTGAGAGGTACGCCGGTCCAGCGCGCCGCGCCGACGAGCTTGCCGCCGACCTCGTTGGAGACGCAGGTCAGGGTGATGTCGTGCTCGACGTTCTCCCGCGCGCGCAGGTCGTCGTAGCTGAAGGTGAGCTCCCGCTCGACGTCACCGTCGATGGTCAGCGACCAGCTGTTCTGGTCGACGATCGGGACGGCCAGCTTGGTGTCGACACGGTAGAAGTCGCGGTTGCGGGTGATGAACCGGGAGATCCCCTGGTGCGTCTCCTCCAGGCCCGCCGGGAGCGCCGGCAGCGGGTCGCGGACCCGCGGCAGCATTATGTCGGCGAGCGCCGTACGCCCCCGCACGATCAGCTGCCCGCCGGTCGCGGCCGCTGCGGAGAGCAGGGCGAGGGCCCCGAACCCGATCAGTACGCTGCGGCGCGTGGCCGCGCTGTCGCTCGGGGTGTCGCTCCGGTGGGTCGGCGTGCGCTCAACGGTCAGGGCGCGGGTCAGCAGCACCAGGACGGCGGGTCCGAGGACGAGCGCCACCAACGTGGGCACCAGGTTGGCGACCTCGAAGAGCGGCTGGCGAACCACGGCGGCCCCGGCGAGCAGGACCAGGCCGGCCATGAGCCCGACGCCGAGTCTCAGCCGTCTGCGGGCCACGACGCCGATCACGGCGGCGAACGCGATCGTGACCAGCAGCACGCTGCCGATCAGGATCGGCTTGTCCGCGCTGCCGAGCTCGCGTACAGCCCACTCCTTGACCGGGGTGGGCGTGGCGTCGATGACCGCGGTGCTGACCGCGAGCGCGGGGGACGAGGCCGGGGTGAGCAGCGCAGCGGTGAGGTGCGCGGCGGACATTCCGGCCACTCCGGCGAGCACACCGGCGGCGGCATGGGCGAGGGTGTGGCGATCCAGGTGTCTCATAGCGGGAATTCGCGCCCGCGCCCGGAACGGATTTCAGTCGGAGTCGCGCATCTTGGCGAGCCTGGCTCTCAGACCGGGCGCCCGGTGCGCATTGGCACGCAGCCCGACATAGGCGTCGCCGTAGACCCAGAGCAGGGCGTCGTCGAGCCGGCGCACCGCGCCCGGCGGATAGCGGTAGTCCATCCGCGCCATGAGGGTCTCCTCGTCGACCGAGCGCAACGCGTCGCCGAGCTCGGTCAGCGAGGTGATGCCGAGCTCGAGGATGACTCCGGAGATCCACCCGTAGTGGTCGGTCCGCGACCAGCCGGCTTCGGCGTACTGCCCGGCCAGGAACGCCGCCAGCTCCCGGGGGCTGATCCGCGGGTCGTCGTCGGGAGCCTCCGTGCTGGCGGCGGTCGCGCCCTCCCGGAGCCGATCCCTGATCGTGGAGAACTCGCGGTCGGCGAGCTCGAGCAGGCCGGCAGCGAGCGTGAACCGTCGGTCGAAGTCGGGCACGTGCTCGCTGGGGATGGTGCCCTTGTAGCGGATGTCGTGCTCGAACTCGGCCCAGGCGTGCTGCAGCACCGTGCGGATCTGGATCTGCGCCTGGCGGCCTCGCAACAGCTCGTACGCCGCCTGGCCCTCGCGCGCGAGGTCGAGACTGACCAGCAGGTGACGGCTGGCGTACCCGAACCGGCCCTCGCTCGCGGTCTCCTCGCCCATGTCACGGTCGTCGTGGACCACCACCTGGTCGTCGAGCAGGTCGGCGACGGCCTGGACGTCGCTGTGGACGTAGGTGATCACCCGCAGCCCGATCTGGTCGGTGATCTGGCGGAGCGGGTCGGTGAAGACCTGTCGTCCGTCGACGGTACGAGCCGCCTTGGCCGCGAACGAGGCGACCGACTTCGCGCGAGAGGTCACGGTGAGGTAGTTGATGCCCGCGTCGTCGAGGATCGAGGTCACCAGCTGTACGTACTGGTCGGCTGCTTCTTGCAGCGTCGGCTGCATCGCGGCGTACTCACGGACCGCGGTCGCGGTGTCGTGGATCCTCGCCCCGGCTCGCCCGCGGGGTGTCGGGCGGAGGTCGTCGGGCAGCGTCGGCGTGACGATGTAGCCGGTGGCGAAGTCTCCGTAGGTGGTGGTGCGGTCCGGTGCGCGGGTCGCGAACAGGCCGATGTAGGCGGCCAGCACCGCGTCGACCTGGTCCTCGACCACGCGCAGCTCGCTCTTGCGTACGGCATTCTCGGCGGCCGTTCGCAGGGCGTGCCACGACGGGTTGTTGTCGAGCAGCAGCGGCGGGTCTGCGCTCGCGAGTCCCTCGAGCAGGCCGAACAGCATGATCAGCTCGGCGCGGAGCTGGTCGATGTCACGCCCTGACTTGTTCTTGTACTTCAGCGTCCGTCCCAGGCGGAAGAGGGCCACCGTCGCGGGGTGGGGGTAGACCTCGATCGCCCGGCGCCGCCGGCCGGACCGGGGGTTCATGTCGAGCCCGAGCCGAGCCGCGATCCGGGCGCCTCGAGGCTGCTCGCTGAACTCCGGCTTGCTGGTGTTGGAGGGGTGCGCGCCGGCGTCGAAGCGAGCGAAGTCCTTGTTGAGCGCAGCCTCGGCCGGACGGTTCCCGGTCGGGTTGGTGACGATCAGGGGAGCATCGATCGCGACGAGACAGTCGTCGACGTACGGCTCGAGGGCGGCGACGATCTCGTCGTCGGTCTTGGCGGCAGAGACGTGCACGAGGCGGCCCTCCTCGTCCAGGACGGCCAGGCCGGTCGGCCTGCGCACGCCCCAGGCGAGGTCGACTCCGAGGAAGTACATGGGGCCAGACTGCCCGCCCAAGAGGCGCGGGTCTAACCCCCGGGCCGTCAGCGAGTCGCCTGCACGATCGTGATCGGGCCGAACCGGTGGTCGATGTGGTCGATCTCGCGGGCATCGGTGAACCCGGCGTCGGTCAGCAGGGTGACGATCCCGTTGTCGAGGTTGCGCTCGGTATGGGCGTTCATCCCGCGATGCCGGTGGCCCTCGTGGCCGTGTCCCTTTCCGTGCCCGCCATGACCGTGGTCGGGGGCGCCGAAGTCGACGATGGTCACCCGCCCACCTGGCCGGAGGATCCGGTGAGCCTCGCGACCGAACCCCTCGCGCCCGGCGTCGTCGACGTGGTGAAGCGCGAGCGAGGAGACGACGTGGTCGACGCTGCCGTCCTCGGGCAGCAACCGGTCGGCGTACCCCTGCACCAGCGAGAGACGTACGCCCCGCCGACCCGCCTTCCGAGCGGCGATCCGAAGTGCGGCGTCGTCGGGGTCGTGTCCGGTGACGGCGGCTCCCGGGACGGCGCGAAGCACCGAGAAGGAGAGGTTGCCGGTGCCGCAGCCGACGTCGAGCACCGTCTGCCCGGGCGAGATGCCGGCGAGCTCGACCGTCCGTTCGTGGAGTGGGCGCACGCGGGCGAACCGGGTGAAGAGGTCGTAGAGGGGAAGGAGCCAGGTGCGGCCCATGCCGGGGAGGAACGGGCGGTCCCGTTCGCCCTCGGCGCGGCCGTCGATGATCTGTATGGTGGTCATACATCCACGATGGGACATCTTGCGGATCTATAGTGGGAGGGAAGTCGGTCGACATGGGACGTTCTTCGGATTCGACCTCGGTGCTCGCCCGAGCCGTGCGCACCGTGCGCGCCGACGGCACCCCGGTCTACGCCTGGGACCAGCGCCCGGGCAGACCTGCCGTCAGGGTCGTACCCCTCGATCCCGACTGCGACACCGAGCACCTGCCTCCCGACAACCGGCACGCTCACGACTTCTGGGTGCTGGCCTATGTCGAGCGCGGCGGCGGCGCCGTCGGCCTCGACGGCAAGCAGGTGGCCTTGCGTGACGGCGAGGTCCACGCGGTCGCGCCCGGCGAGGTCGTGGCCGCCGAGTCGCTCGCCGAGCTCACGCACGCGCGGGCGTGGTCGGTGGCGTTCACCCCCGACGCCATCCCCTCCCTCGCCTCCATCTCCCCGCTCACCTGGGCCCACCACCCGCTGCTCGCCCTCTTCGCCGCCGACGGCCGCCGCGGCATGGTCCCCGAGGCCGAGCGCCCCCGCTGGCAGGCCTGGCTCACCGAGCTCGACGACGAGCTACGCCACCCCGAACGCCTCGGCTCCCACGACGCCGTCACCGCGATCCTCACCAACCTCCTGGTCGCGTCGGCGCGGTTGGCCCCCAGCGCTCCCATCGCCCCCGACCCGCTGGTCAGCCGAGTCTTCGAGGAGATCGAGAGGACGTACGCCACCAAGGTCTCCGCCGGCGACCTGGCCCGCACCCTTGGCTACACCCCCGGCCACCTCACCACCGTCATCCGCCAACGCACCGGCCGCACCCTCCTCGACTGGCTCACCGAGCGCCGCCTCACCGAAGCCCGCCGCCTCCTCCGCGAAACCGACCTCCCGCTCTCGGTCATCTCCACCCGCACCGGCCTCACAGACCCCGGCTACCTGGTACGCCGCTTCAAGTCCCGCTACGGCACCACCCCCGACCGCTGGCGCCGGGAGGCTTGATGCCGTGATGGTCGAGTTTGGCTCCTGGTGCCAGTGCGAGGACGCCGTGTGAGCGACTGCAAGCCCGCCCATTCCATGGGATGCTCATTGCATGTCGCTCGACGACGACCTACTCCAGCTCCTCTCCGACAATCTGCGACTCGGCGAGGCGATCTACACCCTTGGTTCGCAGCAACCGAACTGGATCGTCAGGATCGCTCCCGAGGGGATCTACGTAGAGACCGAGCGTTCCAGAGACCGTGGCGCCGGTCCCAAACGTGTTCCTGCCGAGATGCTGACGAAAGCGTGGGAACGTCTAACTGTTCGGGGCGTACTCACGAACAAGGAACTCGTCGCCGCCGACGACCTCAACGTGAAGCGCTCGTCTTTTGTCTGTGCCGCCCTGGCCCAGCTTCCCGGCGTCGTCGTTACTTCCACCAGACCGATTACGCTCTCCTACCAACGCTGACAGCGCTCACTTCGCGCGAGCGCGGGCCTCCGTCAGCCTGGCAGCGAGCCAGTCAGGGATGAGGTCATCGCGGCGCGGGAAGTCCTCCAGATCGAGCCCATAGAGACCTGGGTCGACCGGCCTACTCCAAGCTGGCTCGTCGTTGTAGTTGAACTCGACTTCGGTAGACCATTGACCGTTGTCGTTGGTCACGGTCCACTTCGACGAGAACCATGTTCCGGCGCCGGGCCGATACATCACGTCGCGCAGCTCCTCGATTGCGTCGAGTGCATCGGGTCCCGGGACGCGTTCGACCGTGCCGTCTGGGCGGCGTGCGAGCAGTTCGATCTCGGCGTACATCGTGAGAACTCGAGGGGCGTAGACCAAGCTCGTCCATTCACCGGGGACAGCCGCTGCGGCCAGTGCCGCGATCTCGCTGATCAACTCACCTTGGCGGATCATCGCTGGAGTCCCGTTGTCGCTGGCTTCGGACATTCCTGAAATACTCCTCCGGCTGGTGCACCCCGTCGATGGTGTAGTCGGCTCGAATACGGCGTGGCGTTCGGCTGCTGCTGTTGCGCTGGTACTCGATCTTGAGGTCGACGCTCACGTTACGCCCTTGGCTGACCAGTCCGCGCAGCCTCGCCTCGAACGCGTAGAAGCTGTTCGGGATGGATCCGAACTCCTGCGACCCGGATCGGTTCAACTCTTCGAGCATCGCGACGATATTTATCCTCTCGGCGCCTCCCGCATGCGCGTTCTGATGCAGGTGACCGCCGTCGTATCCCTCGCCCGCTGTCTTTCCGACTGCGGACTGGATTGATTCTGACCGTGGCGCATCCCCGCGGGCCGCCTGGACATCGTTTGCCTTCACCGTCCGGGTCTCGTCATCGGTGTCATAGCGGAAGCGGTCGCTGACGACGTAGGTGACATTCGGGGCCGGATAGTTCAGATCCCAGTTCAGATTGCCTTTCGTTCCAAACGCCGTTTCGACGTGGGTGAGCTCCGCTGCGTCGTTGGTGTAGTAGATGCCACGACCGGGCACCTCATAGGCAGTGTTCGGCTCTAGGGCAAGTCCCCTCGGTGGAAACCGAGTTCGCGGTCCTAGCGGATTGGTTGTGATAGTCCGGCCCACCCGAGGCGGCGGGTACTTCTCGGTGGCTCGAACCAATGGGTGCGGGCCGATCGGCCAGTCATACTGCGTCGTTCCGCTGACGGCGGGCAGTGTGGCCGATGTACCTTCCAAAACCTTCGCGGGTGGAACATACGGAACGAAGGCCGCTGCGTCTGGGTCCGTCCAAGTCGCTCCTGGCGGCGGCAAGTACGGAAGAGCAAAACTGGCTGATGGCCCCGGGGCGTGCGTAGTCGATGCCTGGACGCTCCGGTCAGGGATTGCGGTAGTGCCGGCCGCAGCACCCACCCGAGCCGCCAACGCCGCTCTGAGAGGCGCGAAGGCGCGATTCAGGACGGGTCCCACTGTGTAGGCCTGCGGACGCACCAGCTTCCAGGCGATGTACGTCAGCACGCCGATGAGGCCGAGCTTGAGGACGAACCAGATGGCGTCGGTCGCAAGGATGGCAGCGAAGAATCGCAGCAGCAGAAGTCCCACGAGGAAACAGATCGGGCCCATCACCAGCGGCCCGGCGACACGCTTGAGCATCGCGATCGCCGCGTCGCGAGTGCGATCGATCATGAACAGCACGCCCAGCGCCGGGGAGAAGGGGACGATAAGCCGAATCAGGGCGTACGCGAGCAGCGTGGCGAGAGCGGCGAGAAGCAAGAAACCGCAGGTCACCAGGATCATGACCAGGTTCACGAGCGATGTGGTGACTCGCTGCGACCAGTGACCGCCCTTGAAGCGGTCGTACGCGAGCGCATCGTTCTCCTTGATCTGCTCGGCGTACGTCTTGAAGTCATCGGCCTTCTTCTCGACGATCTTCGCGCCGGCGCCCTCCGGATCGTCGCGGTAGGTCTCGTATTCCTCCCAGGAGAAGTGCGTAGCGGCGAAGACCTTCGGCCCGTACTCCTTGGCAGTCGCGGAATCGGGATTGCCGAAGACTCCAGTGGCCCACGTGCGGTACTGCGTGGTTCGGACGATGTGGTCGAACTGAATGTCCACCGCGACGACCGCCGACTCGTCGCCGAGGTCTTTGGCGTCTTCCGGGAGGGCTTTGTCGTCGTTGAACGACGTGGCGATCAGCTCGGTCGCTCCACGCACTCCGTCATCGACGAGGTGGACTGCCTCCAACGGATAGTTCATCAACCAGGACGAGAGGCCTAGCACGAGAAGAGCCCAGGCCGCTGCGGTGGTGGAGCCTGCGAATCGACCCGCTCGCGACCGCAAGATGATGATCACGACGACGAGAAGCAGGACGATGGGCAGCCATGGCGACCAGACTCCCTGAGCGGTCGCCGTCGTGGCCTCCACGACGGGTTCTTCGAGCGCGATGAGCCACGAGCTAGGGGAGAGCGCCGAGTGGAGCAGAGCGTGGGACCAGTTCGGCAGTAGGCCGGAGAGCTCGAGCAGGATGTTGCCGAGCGCTGTCCCGGCATCGGCGACGAACTGCCCGGTACAGCCGTTGTCGTAGGTGAACCATTGCGGTGAAGTTCCGTAGACCGATTCGATCGACGCCGGGTGCTGGGCAGCGAACGGATCCGCCGACCGCCCCGCCGGATCGATATCGAGCTCGACGACGAACGATCCGAACCCATGAGGTGAAGCCGGAATCGGCGCATCGAGGTTGTTGCACGCGTCCTCGCCCGGGATCGGCAACGGGTCGAACGGCACGTCGATCGCTGCGGCCGGGAGCGCGGTGAGCAACGCGAGCAGGAGGGTTGCCAAGGCCAGCAGACGGCCAAACGCCCGCCTGCCTGACAGATCCCTCGATGCCGCCCGAGCAGCCTTCACGTGAAGTGTTCTACCCGCGACCACCGACATCTAAACCGAATCAAGCAAAGAATCTCGCTTGCGCACGCAGTGTGCACAGCCTCGGCTCAGCAGGTCCGGTGGCCGGTGTTGCGTCGCTAGGCCTCGGTCGATGGGGCGAAGTAGTCGCCGAGCATCTCGGTGACCCAAGCCGGCTGGTGAGTCTCTCCGCGGGGGCCGAACTCGGCGAACCATGGCTTGACGTCGAGTACGGGGGTGCCGTCGACGGCGTCGAGGCCTTCGACGTGGAGGTCGAGTCCGTCGACCTTGATGAGTTTGCAGCGAGAGATACCGAGCCAGTTGCGGCGGCGCATGTTGCGGTGACCGATGTTGCCGACCTCGGGCCAGGCCGGGTTCTCGCGGGCACGGCGTAGGCCGAGGTTGAGGTCGGTCTGGTCGGTGAGGTGGAAGAAGAAGACGACTTCGAGGTGGGAGAACTCCTCCAGACCCTGGGTCGCCTCGACCGGGTACAGGTCGGGGTCGACGCGGATGATCGCCTGGGTACCGCCCCAGTAGTCATCGGTGGGCTCGGTCCGGCCGCCGACGACCTGGGCGATCGGGGTCATGGGGATGGGTTCCACGGTTGCTCCTTGGGGGTGGGGCGTTCGAGTCAGGCGGTGGCGAGGTAGGCGGCGGCGCGCTGGTCGAGGTCTGCGAACTCGCTGGTGGAGCGAACAGGTTGGAGGACCTGGCGCACGGTGGCGGCCATGTCCCGCACCCGTCCGGATCGCACGCCAGAAGTGGCGTCCAGCGCGGTCGACCAGGTCGCACCGGCACGATCGAGGTGGCCGCGGGCGGCCTGGATCTCGCCGAGGTAGCCGAGGGTGACCGCGTGGGTGCGTACGAACTCCTTGCCGCGCAGTTCGACGCTGCGGGTCAGAGCGGTCTCGGCGCCGTTGAGGTCGCCGCTGGCGTAGAGGGTGCGGCCGGTCTCATGGGCGAGTGATGCCTGGGAGAAGAAGAACACCCTGCTTGGTTCTTCGTCTCCACTGCTCGCTGCGGCGAGGTCCTTCTCCGCACGCAACAGGGCGGCCGCGGACGCACCACCGAGTCCCGCGGTGGCGAGCGCCCGAGCATGGACGACACCGATCAGGGAACGCTCACGCGGGCACGCCGTGCGGTATCGGGCGCCGTCCACGGATGCCTCGGCAAGCGCGAGCGCGTCGTTGGGTTTTTCGAGCTCGATCGCTTGATGCGCGAGTGCCCGAAGGGCGTGGCCCGCAAGTGCCGGATCGCTGGCCTCCTCGGCGAGCTTGACCGAGGTCGTCAGCAGACGACGTGCCTGGCCGTGGCGGGCATCGTCAAAGGCCATCCACCCTGCGACGTAGGCGACCTCGGATGCTGCTGCGAACATCGCTGCCCTGACCGACTCGTTAGGGAAGACCCCGGTGACCATCCTTTGCACGTCGTTCGTGAGGTACGCCGTGACCTGAGCGAGCGCGCTTCCGCCGCCGTGCTTCTGGTCAGCGCGAGCGAATCCGGCCGCCGTGGAGTAGACCCGTGCCACATCGGTCGCGCCGTAGCGTCGTCCCGTTGTCGGCGGGGAACCCCACGACACCACGGTTGCCGCGGCCGCACCAAGTGCCTCACGTCGAGTCAGGTCCACAGCGCCATTGTCCCGGGCCGGCCGAGCGGCCGGAGCCATTGGGGTTTGCAGCTGCCGAAGCAGATCCTGCTGAGCCAGTGGCAGGTGCTCGTGATCGACGTCATCGAGAAGGTCGAGGACCGTGCAGCCGTGTCCAAATGCGCGAGCCAGACGTGCGAGGTCCTCCAGCGCGGGACGCGAACCTCCGTGTGGCCAGTTCTCCCAACGAGAGAGCCGGGAGTCATCGATCGGGGCATCCGGGTTGACCGTCCGGTACTGCTGCACCGCCTTCCACTGCGTCCAGCCGAGAGCTGCCCGCCAGGCCCGCCGAGGGCGGTCACCGAAAGCTTGTTGCATCTGCGCAGCGATCTGAGCCACCGAGCGATCCTCGGCCACCAAGCGCACGCGCAACTGCTCGCGCGCAGCCCTCTCGCTTCGTGCCACGTCGAATTCCTCGCCCGATCGTCGTCTGCGGCCCCTATCTGACGCGATCGTATCCGCGCGCCCAGCCCGCAGCCACCGATGCGTGAACACGGCGCAGAAACTTGCATCCAGATACAAGATCCCGACTCACCCACGCCCAAATACGCAGGTCAAGGGCCTGTCGGGCCGCGGACCAGAAAGTTGCCGCTCCGCGTGGGAGCCTGACCGGCTTGCTCCAGCACGCTGGTCGGGTCAATCCGCGGTACTCACGCCGCGCCGAAACCCGGAGATCGAGATGTCAGCAACCATGACCCGCACCGTCAGACCCGGAGGGCCCGGACGTCCTCGCCACACTGGCCAGATCGCGACAGGATCGGCCCGCGAGGACATCCTCGACCACGCCGCGCGTATGTTCACAAGTCGCGGTTACGCAGGCACCTCGACCCGAGACATCGCCGAGGCCGTCGGCATCCGACAGTCCTCGCTGTACTACCACTTCGCAGACAAAGGTGAGATTCTCAGCGAGCTGCTCGAGCAGACAATCCGCCCGACGATCGACAAGGTCGAGGAGATCGAACGGCTCGCCGCCGAGCACGGCTGGGCAATCGTGTTGTACGTCCTAGTCCTCGTCGACGTGCACATTCTCGCCATCGCGCCCCACAACGCCGGCATGCTCCCGCGGTTGCCCGACGTCACCAGCCAGCCGCTGTTCAAGCGCGCCAAGACCGTGCGCCGAGAACTCATCGACGCCTACGACCGCATCGCCTCACACCTCACCAACAACCGGAGTCAACACGATCTCCGCCTGGGCAGCGTGCTGCTCCAACTCGTCGAAGTCGTCATCAGCATCCGCCGCGCCGGAGACACGCTCACCGACACGAAACGTCATGCCATCGCAGCCTCCGCACTCCGAATCTGCGACGTACCCGCCGAACAGATCTGGACCGCCGCCCTCACCGCGGAGCGCTTGGTCGGCCGGTTCGCCTAGTCTCCCGGCCAGGCCGCTCCGATGGTGGTGGTCAGGCCGGGCCAATCACCTCGTCTGCAACAGGACCGGTTGGGGTGTGTATGTCGAGGCGGCTTTCTCCCGCCTGCCTAGCAATGCAACAGGGACATCTGAGAGTCGTAAGCCTCGACCAAAGCGTTCTTTGCGAGGTCAATGCGCTTTGTTGACAAACCACCGTCACCGTCTAGGTCAGTGATCTCGACGAGCCGGACGAGGTACTCGTTGCCATGTCATAGCGCCGGCCCCCATCGCCTCGGACCCGCTGGTTACCCGCGTCTTCGACGAGTTCGAGAGGACGTACGCCACCAAGGTCTCCGCCGGCGACCTGGCCCGCTCCCTGGGCTACACCCCCGGCCACCTCACCACCGTCATCAGCCAACGCACCGGCTGCACCCTCCTCGACTGGCTGGCTGGCACTCACCCATTTGCTGCCCCGATAGCCGCCGTCAGCGTTCCAGGATCTCTGGTCGCCTGTGGCGCCGTGGCGCTGGACGGCGGGCCGTCGCCACAGCGACATCGGTGCCTCGGGCCTTTGGTGCGCCTCTAGTTGCTCGCGGACGGGCGACGGACCCCTGTCGTGGAGGGTGTGAAGATGCGACGAGAGCGAGGAACCAACGATAGTCTTTGTTCATGAGCCAGACTGTGACCGTCGTCGCCACAGCGGAGGGGAACGGCCCCCAGGCCAGGCGCCGTCGTTTCGCGATTGATACTTTCGGCTTTGAGATTTGTTGGCATGTCATCGTGGGGGTCGGCGCCGTTCCGAAGGTCTCGCGGGGATTGGTGTGAAGGCACTCAGCCTGTTCTCGAATTGTGGGGCAGGAGATGTCGGGTACAAGAGAGCCGGCTTTGAGTTCAAGGTGATGGCAGAACTCAATCCGAATCGACTTTCCGTGGCGTTGGCAAACCATCCCACAGCGCTGGGAGTGCCGGGCGACCTCCGGGAGACGTGGAGGACAGTCGTCGGTAAATGGAAGGACGCCGAGGGCGACCAGCGGCCGGATCTGCTCGCGGCATGTCCACCCTGTCAAGGGATGAGCACCGCACGTGGCGGTTTGGGACGGCATGACGATGCGACGGGTGGAGGGCGTGATCCTCGGAACCTTCTGGTGGTTGTGATCAAGGCCGTAGCCGAGGCACTTAAGCCTCGCGCGATTGTGGTCGAGAACGTCCCGGCATTTCTTACGCGGGCGGTTCCTGATCCGGCCACAGGTCGGCCGATCAGTGCCGCGCTCCTTCTCGTTGAGGCGTTGTCTGACGACTACGAGATCTTTTCGATGGTTGCCGATCTTGCTGACTGGGGCGTGCCGCAGACGCGCAAGAGGTCCTTCCTAACCCTGATCCGAAAGGATGAACGAGGACTCGACTGCCATGAAGGAGTCACCCCGTTTCCCCGACCTACTCATGCCGCAGACTGGAACGGAAAGCAGGTCACGATCACCGAGTCGCTCCGGGACCTGGCCGCTGCGCCTCTTGACGCGGCCGATGCGCGCAAGGCAGTAGATCCGGGCAATTCGATGCACTTCGTGCCTGTTTGGGACGACCGCCAGTATCGGATGGTCGCCGCGATTCCGCCGAACTCGGGCGATGGCGCCTGGAAGAATCAGCAGTGTTCCATGTGTCATTCGAACACTCCTGACCTTGACGCCGCGACATGCTCTGTATGCGGGGAGCCGCTGCCGCGGCCGGTTGTCTTGGAGAACGGGTCGTGGAGGCTCATCAAGGGCTTTCGCACTAGCAGTTATACCCGCATGAGACCTGATGTGCCCGCATCCACCGTCACCACAGCAAGCGGCCGTGTCGGAAGTGACAAGACGATCCACCCTTGGGAGAACAGGCTCCTGAGTCCATACGAGTGTGCCCACATCCAGACGATTCCGCTGGACTTTAAGTGGGGAGATGCGCTCCAGCGCTGGGGCCACACGAAGTTGAGGGAGATGATTGGTGAGGCTGTGCCGCCGCACTTCACCAAGATGCACGGCGACGCGATTCGTGCCTTTCTCGACGCGGATACGAGCGTTTCGCTACTACCTGCCAGTGACCGACGGGTGTCCAAGGCTAGAGGACAACTTGACAAGGCCAGCCAGATCGGGCGCAGCGCTGGTAGAAGCCTGACCCATGAGTCATGACGCGCGACGGTCACGCTCGTGGCACCCTCACACCGGCCAGATCACCACGATCGCGTGATGGCGCAGCCGCGGCGAGGAACTTTCCATCAGCATCGTCTGCACCGAGGCCGTCAGACTAGCCAAGCGCGTCCGCGTTGTGGACCACGAACTGGCCGATCTCACACGACAGATGAGGCCCCTGCTTGCCACGAGCCCGGCAGTGGGCCTGCTCGACAAACCCGGCATCGGACCAGTCACCGCCGCTATCGCCTTCGCCGCATGGTCGCACTCGGGGCGCGTCAGATCCGAGGCCGCGTTCGCGAGCCTTGCGGGCGTCAATCCGATCCCCGCCTCGTCCGGGAACACCGTGCGTCGCCGGATTAACCGCGGAGGAGATCGACGACTCAACCGCGCCCTTCACACGGCCGTGGTGATCCGCGTGCGCATGGAGCCCGACCCCCGAGCCTATGTCGAGAAACGGACGGCCGAAGGCCACATCCTGCGAGAGATCCGCCGCTTGCTCAAGCGCTACCTCGCCCGCCAGATCTACCGGCAACCCAACGCCGCGACCACTGCTCCAGCAGGCGCTTGACAAGCATAGGAGATTCAACGGTCGACTTGAACACGTCCGCGGATCTGCCCTGCGCTTCCGGAACTTGACCAACTACATCGCCAGGAGCCTGCTCGAGTCGGGCGGGTTCAGGCCACGACTACACCCTCATCTGTGAAGAGCCGGCTGTGCGAGGCATCGCGTTCCTACGGTCAACGCGATTCCGAGCGCGACTTGGGCGGCACGATTGTTCGGCGAGGGCGAATAGGTGAAGCGGGCTTCTGGCAGCGCGGTGGACCGAGCCAAGTTGCAGACGCGGCTGCGCGGACTATGTGAACTCGGCTGGGTGGAGACGTTTTCAGAGTTCTCCACCGCTTGGGTCGTCTGACCGGCAATATATCTCTTGCGACATGGTTCGCCTCCGATGGAAGGGCGATCGTGCAAACATGAGTTGGGGCCGGGACAGGATGTGCAGAGATGTCAGACGCTGAAGTCGTAACCGCGAAGAACGCAGACAGCTCTCAAGATCCGCTCGTGCTGAAGTTCGGCGGGTCGCTGGTAGAACAGCTCGGTGCGCAGCTCTATCCGTCGGTCACTGCGACGGTTGCTGAGCTAATCAGCAACGCATGGGACGCGGATGCGGAGAATGTGTGGGTAACTGTGCCGTTCGAAGAAGACTGGGCAACTGGTGCTGAACTCATCGTGCTCGACGACGGACACGGGATGACGAGGCAACAGGCCCAAGACGCGTACCTCGTGGTGGGCCGTAAGCGGCGCCTGACCTCACTAGGCGATCGATCCGAGGGGGGCAGACTGGTTCATGGCAGAAAGGGTATCGGCAAACTCGCGGCGTTCGGCACCGCTGGCTATCTGGAGTGCACGACGACTAGAGGCGACGCGCCAACTGCATTCGCGATCGACTACGACGCCGTGCGACAGTTGCGGCCCGACGAGGACTACCAAGTTGAGGCAGTACAGCCAACGCCGCTAGTCACTCCCGATGGTGTTGTCTTAGAGCGTGGAACTCGGATTCGCCTCAGCAGTCTGCGCGTCAAGCGGAAGATCTCAGCTAAATCATTTCAGACCTCAATGTCGCGACGCTTCGCCCTCCGTGACATGACTGTCCTGATAAACGGTGAGCCACTCGCCAGGTTTTCCATCGATCTACAGTTCCGTCTGCCGAAGGACCAAGCGCCCGATGGAGTCGAGGTCGATGAAGACGGCTGGGGTATCGAGACCCTGCCAACGGGAGAGACCGTGCGTTGGTGGATTGGATTTACCGAGAAGCCGCTCGCGGAAGGGGACCAGCAGGGAATCAGTGTCTTGGCGAGGAGCAAGATGGCGCAGCGGCCCTTCAAATTCGAGCGGTCTCAAGGGACAACGGCGCAGTTGGGTCTCGAGTATCTAGTCGGTGAAGTCGAGGCAGATTGGCTCGACCAGGGTAACGATATCGAGTTGGATTATATCCAAAGCAATCGGGACCAGCTTCAGCTCGAAGACGCACGGCTTGACGAGTTTATGAACTGGGGCCGGCGCCGTCTCACGTGGGCTCTCAGGGCGCGGCAAGACCTTCGAGCCGAGGCGGCTGTTGCAGAGGCCGAGCAAAATGCCGAACTGGATGAGATGCTTGAAGTCTATACCGCACGCGAGAAACGTGCGATGCTCGGCGTCGCAGGCAAGCTTGCTCGGCTCCCCGAGGTTGATCAGGGTGATGTCAACAACATCATGCGATCGGTGGTGAACAGTCGCAGCGACGTCCAAGTGCGTCAGCTTATGGAGCAGATTGAGGAAGAAGACGAACCAGTACAGGACCGTATGTGGTCACTCGTTGCGCAGTTCGGCCTTATCGATGCACGGCGTCTCATGTCAGTCATTGAGGCACGTATCGCTACAATCGAGAAGCTTCAGAAGGCGCTGGAGGAGGGTGCTAAAGAAGTACCTGAGATCCATAACATCGTCCGCGGTGACGCGTGGCTGCTCGATCCCCGGTGGCACCTCCTCGGCGACGAGATCGACGTGACGACAATGCCAGGGGTGACCTTCAGCCCCGAGACCGAGGCGGAGAGTGGAAATCATCTCGACTATCTCTTCGCTTTGGTGCCAACGGCGCCGGCTAGCGTTGACGAAGTTGTGGTCGTCGAGATCAAGCGCGGCGCTTATTCGAGCGGAGTCCCTCGAAAGGCAGACCTTGACGAGGTCAATAAGTTCCATTCTTACGTGCAGGCGGTTGCCCAGCACTATGCGAAAAACACCGTGCCGCCGACCGTGCGTGGTCTGATGGTCGCTCAGGGATACACCCAGCAGGCCGATTCGATCAGGAAGGGTCTTGAGCAAATTCCGTCGCCGCGCCTGGAGTTCAAGACGTGGGATCGAGTTCTCGATGAGACACATCGCATGCACCTTGGTTGGCTTGAGGTCTCCCGAGGAAGGTCGAACCGTGCCGGGTAGCCAGATAAGTTCAGGACTGTGACTGGGGTTGGTACCGCGCCACGGGCGGCGGAACGCGGTCCCTGTCATGGTGCGGCTCGAAGGTCGGCGGGTCGAGCCGGGCGTGTCGGGGAGCGTGGATCACAAGGCGATGATCGCGGGCTGACATTGGCCAGTCGCTGCTGCTCGGTGGGTGGGCAGCGGGAGATGCGGGCGCTGAGCGAGCATGCGCTGGCGCTCGAGTCTGCGTCGACGATGGAGCAGCCTCTGACGGATCTCACGTCCGATCAGCTGAACCACAAGGCGACCACAGGTTTCGCCAGTCGTTTCAAGCGGAGCTCGCTGAGAGCGCGACCCGAGTTCGAGGCTGCTCTGAGCGACCACATCGAGGCAATGGCGCCGGCCTGATGCCCGAGCCGCTCGACGAAACGGTACGCCGGCGCATGCAGCGTCAGCGGCGCCGCGACACCCCCCTCGAGCTGGAGATACGTAGGCGACTACATGCACGCGGCTATCGGTTTCGAGTCGACTTCCGGCTCGCGCCACCGCTTCGCACGCGGGCCGACGTCTGCTTCACCAAACAGAAGGTCGCGGTCTTCATCGACGGCTGCTTCTGGCATGGCTGTCCGCAGCACGCCACATCTCCGAAGAACAACGCGGAGTGGTGGCGCGAGAAGCTCGACGCAAACATCGCTCGAGATCGGCGCACCGATGCGGCGCTCGGTGAGCTCGGCTGGACCGTCGTCCGAATCTGGGAGCACGAGAGCGCCGACCATGCAGCGGCGAGGGTTGCCGCCTGTTTGAGCAGGCCCAGTCCGGCGTAGCACTCTCAGCCGGCATCCTTGAACGCGTCGAACCTCGCAGCGAGCCTGTCACGGTCGGGGTGGTCGTGGCGCCTGGCCGGCAAGAGGAGGGGCCGGCGATCCATCTCTTGGAGCCCGTGTTTCAGCATCGGGCCGTCGACCTCGGCGAGCACATCCGGATTGATGTGCACGACGTAGTCCGGCGAGATGCCCAGGATCTTCTCGTCGTACGCAGCGTGGTGGATCTTGCACAGCGCCATTCCGTTGGTCACTACGGGAACGCCGTGCTCGAAAGAGTCTTCGGTGATGTGTGCAGCGTCCAACAGCGGGGCCTTCTTGAGAGTGCAGACCGCGCATTGCCGCTCATATGCATCAAGGATCCGGGCGCGGAAAACTGGTTGGTGAAGCCGTTGCCGTGTGGTCCGTTCGGCGTAACGACGTTCTTCCGGACTCAGGACCGCCGGGTCCGTCAGGAACCTGAGACTCTCGTCCAGAGTGAGCAGGAACCGTTGGTTCTCGGGCTCGTCCTTGATCACGTACACGGGCATGATCGGCACGAACTGGCCCTTGTCGACCTTGCGCAACATGATGACCGGAAGCCGTAGCCGCATCGCGTCGCGCAGCTTGGCGTTCGACCCGCCACGTGGGTCCTGGCCCGCGGGCCGCTTCTCGTATGAGTAGCGGTACAGGAAATCATCGTGATCACCGTCGTCGTACTCGCTCTGCGGGTCGCTGATGATGGTCAGGGTCGCGGCATAGGCACTGGGGTTCCAGATGCCCTTGCTCGTGTCGATGATTCGCTCTGTGCCGAAGCCGAAATCGACTCTCGAGAGCCATTCACGTTTCAGGACGGCGGATTGTGCGAACTTCTCTGCTAGAGCCTGCATGAGAGCTTCACGCTTCGTCAGCTCTGAAGGCTCGATATCCACAACGATAGCTTGCCAGAGAAAGGTCCTGAGAGGCCGAGAATCGTTTTGTTCCGCATGCGACGCAGACAGGGTGACTGCCGAACCAGGTGGGTGGGTCCAAGAGAGCGTGAGGTGCCGGGATGAATCGTTGACTTACGCTGACCCCATGACCAGGAGGCCGCGGCGGGCGACGGTGAAGGATGTCGCGGCGCTGGCGGGGGTGTCGCCGAAGACGGTGTCGAACGTGATGAACGGGACGGTGTTCGTACGTCCGGACACGCAGGAGAAGGTGCTGGCGGCGGTCGAGGAGTTGGGGTTCGTACCGAACCTGAGCGCCCGGAGCCTGCGCAACGGCCGGACGGGGGTGATCGCGCTCGCGCTGCCGGATCTGGCGACGGCGTTCTCGGCGGACTTGGTGCACCGGGTGGTGCAGGTGGCGCACGAGCGCGGGATGGCGGTCCAGATTGAGGAGACTGGGGCCGAGCCGAAGCGGGAGTACGAGCTGGTCTCGCGGGCCCGTGAGCACCAGATCGACGGGCTGATCCTCAACCCGATCCGGCTCCAGGACAGCATCGTCGTCCACGACGATCAGCTGCCGCCGGTGGTGCTGATCGGCGAGGTCGAGCAGCACAAGGTCGACCGGGTGCTGATCGACAGCCGGCAAGCCGGGTATGAGGTGACAAAGCACCTGCTCGAGCGCGGCGCGCGACGGGTCGCGGCGCTGGGCGGGAAGACGGGCGCTACCGGTGCGTCGGCGACCAGCATCCAGCGGCTGGAGGGCTATCACCGGGCGCTACGGGAGCACGGAATCGAGCCTGATCTGCGGCTGGAGGTGTACGTCGAGGAGTGGTCGATGGCGGGTGGCGCCGAGGCGGCCGCCGAGCTGCTGGTCCGCGACGCCGGCTTCGACGCGATCGTCGCGTTCACCGACTCGATCGCCCTCGGCGCGATGCACGTGCTCCAGGAGCACGGGATCTCGGTGCCCGGCGACGTACTGATGACCGGGTTCGACGACGTCGAGCACGCTCGGTTCATGCATCCGTCGCTGACCACCATCGCCCTGGACCGGCACGCCTTCGCCGAGGCGGCTGTCGACCTGCTGCTGACCCGGATCGGGGATCGGACAAGCCCTCCTCGCGCAGTGGCGATCCCGCACGAGCTGGTCGTCCGTGCGAGCACGACGCGGTAGCGCGGCCGCGGTGGTCTAGTGCGCGGTCCAGCGGCCGTGCGCGATCCAGACGCCGACGAGGATGCCCAGCAGGTAGCCGATACCTGCGGCGACGAGCATCGTCGTACTCATCGGGAGCGTGGCCTTCGGGACTTCATGCTTCCCATTGGCACTCGTGATCGAGGCGTGGCCGGTCGGGGTCGGAAGGGATCCACCGAATAGGGGAGGCGGGGACTCTTGCCAGCGTCATTACAACGATGTAATAGTTTCGGGCCATGACCCGCGCACGTATCACCATCGACCGTGACTTCACGATCGCCGACGTACCCCGACGTCTCTTCGGGTCGTTCGTCGAGCACATGGGGAGGTGTGTCTACACCGGCATCTACGAGCCCGGCCATCCGACCGCCGACGACCGTGGCTACCGCAAGGACGTGCTCGAGCTCGTCCGGGAGCTGGGCCCGACGGTGGTGCGCTACCCCGGGGGAAACTTCGTCTCCGGCTATCGCTGGGAGGATGGCATCGGCCCGGTCGCGGACCGGCCCCGCCGCATCGACGGCGCCTGGCACACGATCGAGACCAACGAGTTCGGCCTGCACGAGTTCATGGGCTGGGCCCGCGAGGCCGGCGTCGAGGTGATGGAGGCGATCAACCTCGGTACGCGTGGGGTCGAGGAGGCGCGGGCGCTGGTCGAGTACGCGAACCATCCCGGTGGGACGTACTGGTCGGATCTACGGCGGAAGAACGGGGCCGAAGAGCCCTTCGACATCAAGCTGTGGTGCCTGGGCAACGAGCTCGACGGGCCGTGGCAGATCGGCCACAAGACGGCGCACGAGTACGGCCGGCTGGCGCAGGAGACGGCCAAGGCGATGAAGCTCGTCGACGACTCGATCGAGCTGGTCGCGGTCGGCTCCTCGAACCGCTACATGGACACGTTCGGCACCTGGGAGCACACCGTACTGACCCACGCGTACGACGAGATCGACTACATCTCGATGCACGAGTACTACCAGGAGCGCTCCGGGGACGCCGCCTCGTTCCTCGCCGAGGCAGTCGGGATGGACGCGTTCATCGACGGCGTCGTGGCGACGATCGACGCGGTCAAGGCGGCCGGCAAGCACACCAAGCAGGTCGACATCTCCTTCGACGAGTGGAACGTCTGGTACATGGAAGGCCTCGACTCCGAGGACCAGCCGGATCAGGTGAAGAAGGAGTGGCGCGAGCACCCGCGGCTGATCGAGGACGAGTACTCGGTCACCGACGCCGTCGTCGTCGGCACCCTGCTCAACAGCCTGCTGCGCCACGGCGACCGCGTACGCATCGCCAACCAGGCTCAGCTGGTCAACGTGATCGCCCCGATCCGCTCGGAGGAGGGCGGACCGGCCTGGCGGCAGACGATCTTCTGGCCCTTCGCCCGGATGGCCTCGCTCGCCCGCGGGCAGATCATGCGGCTGGCGGTCTCGGCCGACCAGATCTCGACCGAGAAGTTCGGCGACGTCGACGTCATCGACGCGGCCGCGACCTGGTCCGAGGTGGACGGTCGGGTCGCGCTCTTCGTCGCCAACCGGGGCCTCGACGAGGCCTCTGATGTCACCGTCGATCTGCGTGGGCTCGGGGTGGCGCGCGTGGCGAGCGCCGAGGTCCTCACCATCCCCGAGGGTGGCGACCGGCACACGTCCAACGTGGAGGCTGCGCCTGACCGAGTGGGGCTCGTGCCGCTTCGCGACGTCGGTGTCCAGGACGGCGCCGTGCGGCTGAACCTTCCGCCGTTGTCTTGGTCGGTCGTCGAGCTCGAGGTGGCGGTGTCGTGACGGCCCGGGCGTCACTTGATGCCTGGCCCGGGATCACACGGCGTGAGCGGCGTTCCGCCATGCTCTTACTAGACGATGACACTCTGTGAACCGTTCACAAAGTGTCATCGTCTAGTAAAAGGCCCGATTGCCGGGCTACCCGGGTGCGTCGTGGAGGTTTGCCTTGACCCTCAGTGGAAACGGACTCGTTCGGCTGGCGGAGCAGCTCAAGGAGAAGGCGGGCGCCCGGTTCGTGCTCGGGATCGTCGGGCCTCCGGGAGCAGGGAAGTCGACGTTGGCGGAGCGGCTGCGAGACGTACTCAACGAGTCCGGGAACGTTGCGGTCGTCGCGCCGATGGACGGGTTCCACCGGAGCAACGCGGAGCTGGACGCGATGGGGGCGCGCGGGAGAAAGGGCGAGCCGGACACCTTCGACGCCGAGGGGTATGTGGCGGCGTTGCGGCAGGTGCGTGAGGGGCGGGTCGAGTGGCCGACGTTCAGCCGGATCACCGACGAGCCTGTGCCCGGTGGGGTCGTGATCGAGGACGAGCCGATCGTGATCACCGAGGGCAACTATCTGCTGCTGAATGAGGGGCCGTGGAAGGACGTACGCGGGCTGCTGGATGAGGTGTGGTTCGTCGATGTTCCGGACGCCGTCCTCGTGCCCAGGTTGCTCGAGCGGTTCCTCGCCGGCGGGAGGTCGCGGGAGGAGGCGGAGGCGAAGATTGCCGCCAGCGATCTGCGCAACGCCGCGCTGGTGCGGGCGACGCGGGATCGGGCGGATCTGGTGCTGTAGCCGTCAGCCCTCGGAAGTGGCGCAGTCGACGAGGAAGGCCATCAGCTCGGTGGCGTCGTCGGTGGTGACGAGGGTGTCGAGGGCGTGGTCGAGTTCGAGGCGTCGGGCGTTGGGGACGGTGACGGCGTCGAAGCCGTTCGAGATCAGGATGCCGGTCATCATCAGCAGGGCGGTGCGCTTGTTGCCGCCGGCGTAGAACCGGGTCCGGGCGGCGGAGCAGAAGTAGATCAGTGCCTGGAGCCGTGGGTCGCCGATCTCGGCAAGTCGCTCCTGAAGCGTGGCGAAACGGGCTCGGAGCAGCTCGCTGCCATTGCGGCGCAGCGTGCCCTCGCCGCGGAACCTCCCGGCGTCGAGCGTCTCGTGGCGGGCGACGATGCGGTTGAGGCGATCGGACGTCGATTTGTCGATATGGAACCTGCCGTAGCCGATCAGGTCGCGGAGTGCGCCGTACGCCTCGTTCAGCGCCAGCACCTGCAGTTCCTCCGCGGTCGTGTGTCCACCGACGGTGTCGCCGTCGAGGAGCGAGCGGACCTCGGGGAGGGTGAAGCTGTTGCCCTCGAGCCTCGCGGCGTTCCAGATCAGCTCGGGCAGGCTCGCGCGGAACCGACGCCAGGCGCGGTCGGTGTCGCTCGGCAGGATGCGGGCGGTGTCGACCTCGGTCCACCAGACGCCGGTGTCGCGCAGCAGGGCATCGCGGTCCGCGACCTCCCGGTAGGTGTCGTTCGTGGTCGGTTTGCGGGCGGCGTACGTCTCGGGGTCCGGTGCCCAGCGGGGCTGCTTGGTCACCATGTCCGGATCTCCTCGCGGGCGCGGGCCGCGGCGTCTCCGCCGACGGAGATGGCGTCGATGGCGATCTGGATCGGGGCTGCGTAGACGACCCGATCGCGCTCGAACGTGCCGAGGAACAGGTTGGGTTCGGCGGCGGCGATGACCACGGTGGACCGGTGCGGCGCGGACGCCGGACGGAGGGTTCCGCCGGTGAGCAGCGGCCGGATCTCGCTCGGATCCTCGCACCACAGGACCGAGATCCGGGGGACGGCCTCGTCGAAGGACGGGAGGTCCAGGCCGGCCGCGCCGGAGACCGCCCAACGCTGACCGGAGGCGTCGCCGGCGGACGCGAGCCGGCCGATGGTTGCCTCCCCGCTGAGCCGGATCGCGTCGGCGCGGTGGAGTACGCCGGAGGCTCGCGCCGCCTCCTCGATGATCTGAACCGCGTCGCCGTCGGCCCAGGTGTCGAGCCGGCCCGCCCACTCCTCGATCTCGGCGTCCACCTCGGTCGGGTAGTGCTCGTCGAGGATCGCTCGCGCCGCCGCGGCGGCTGCCGGGGACGCCAGCGTCGAGGTGCTCATCGTCAGGTCGAGCCCGCAGGCGGCGGTGATGTTGTGGAGCGTCGCGACCGACGGACTGACCTGGTTGTTGAGGATCCGGTGGACGGTCGACGCGGCCACACCGGCTCGTGCGGCCACCTGGCGCGCGTTGAGCCCCGATCGCTCGATGCACTCGGCGACCAGGCTTCCGACGTCCTGTTCCATATATGCAACCCTAGGTCGACTTGTTGCATATATGGAACAGGCGCGGCGGCGTACCTTCTTCTAAGGTGTGCGCCATGACGCGACCGATCACGCTGCTTGTCGAGGGGGAGTCCGACAAGGCTCTGGTGGAGGCGCTGGCTCCGCGCTACGGGGTGGAGCTCGTCGAGCTCGGGATCGAGGTCGTCTCCATGGGCGGCGCCGGGAACGCGGGGCGGTTCATCCGGGAGACGACAGCGGCGGGACATCGGGTCGGCGGACTCTACGACGAGGCCGAGGAGCACTTCGTCACCAACGCGCTCGGCAGGCAGATCGGGGAGGACCTCTCCGGGCAAGGGTTCTTCGCGTGCCGGCGCGACCTCGAGGACGAGATGATCCGGGCGATCGGGGCTGCGCGGATCGTCGAGATCCTCGAGGCCAACGGCGAGGGCGGAAAATTCCGTACGCTGCAGAACCAGCCCGAGCACCGCGGCGAGGAGGTCGCCGACCAGCTGCACCGCTTCTTCGGCACCGCGTCGGGACGCAAGATCCGCTACGGCGCCATCCTCGGTGAGGCCGTCGAGCTCGAGTCGATCCCGGACCCGCTCGTCGGGCTGCTGACCTGGTGCTGGGGCTGACGCCCAGGCCCTAGGGCTCCATGTCGTCGTGGACGACGACGCGGGAGAGCTCGATGGTGCCGTCGGGGCACTTCCAGAAGTGCAGCCGGCGGGCGCTGGGTGTGTGGATCTGCATCGAGACCCGGTAGCAGACCGCGCCGTCGGGGCGGGACTGCGGCGCGGAGTTCCCTCCGGCAGAGGTACGCAGCTGGTGCAGCTCGCGGCCGGTCGACTGTTCCGCGAGGCCGGTGAGCACCTCCATGACCACGTCGGCGATCTTGTCGACGGCGATGCCCTCGAGTGCGTCGACGCTGTCGAGGAACCGCTCGCCGATCGCGAAGTCCGGCAGCGGGCGGGTCGGCTGCTCGCCGACGGGGATCCGGCGGGCCCAGGAGGCCTCGACCAGATGACGGAAGCCGCGCTCGCGGTCGGCGAAGACGGGTAGGGCGACGTCGGGCGGTGCGGTGCGCTGCTTGGCGCGGCGCAGCTGGGAGCGCATCCGGGCCAGCTCGGCGTCGCGGGTCTCGACCTGTCGGGCCGCGCGGGCGAGGTCCTTGGCGAACTGCACGCGCTCGTTGCGCAGCCCGGAGACCTGATCGCGGAGCTCGGTCAGCTCCGCCTCGAGATGTGCCTTCTCGGCCTTGATCGCGGTGACCTGCAGCGACATCGACTGCACCGCGGCCTTCTTCGCCGGCGCGTGCTCCTTCTCCGGCACGGGCTCGGGCGATGGCGACGGCGCAGGTGCCGGCCGGACCGCGCGGACTGGCTCGCCCTTGCGCCGCGGCATCATCGCGGGACTCGGGATCGCCGGCTTGGCCGGAGCCTCGACCACGGACTCGGCGGGAGGCTCGACCGGCTCGACCGCGTCGACCACCGGAGCGGTCTCCGGCGGTGCAGGCTCGGGATCGACATGCTCGACGACCGCAGGCGGCGGAGCATCCGGGTCGAGCCAGGGCGGGCCACCGGCGTACAGGGCGAGAGCCTCGCGGGCCGTGTCGTGCTCGCGGACCTCGCGCAGCGATAGCCGCCACTTGGGCCCGGCGGCGACGACCCGCGCGAGCACGACCTCACCAGGGGTGAGGAGCGCCGAGAGGTCGTCGTCGGGGTCGCCGGTCACATCCGAGCGGAAGAGCTCGACGGTGACATCGGGATGCAGGCGCAGGTCGGCCGAGCCGGCCAGCACGGAGCGGACCTCGGCGGGGACGACGTCCCCGGCGGCGTACGTCTTCAATGCCTCCTCGGCGGTGGGACGGCTCTCCCGGATGTCGAGCCAGCGTGACTTCTTCTCGAGTACGCCGTCGACGTGCATCCCGGGGGCGAGGACGCGCTCGATCGGCACACCGGCCTGGGCGAGCTGGGGCGGGACCGAGGCCATATCGCCACCAACGAGGTCTACCAGCGCGCGCTCGCTCATGATCGAGAGCACCATGCCGGCGCGCCGCTCGCGGGTGGAGGCGGTGCGGGCGCTGTCGAAGAGGCCGGCCGCCGCGGCCATGTCGAGGGAGTCGTCGATGAGCTGCCCGGTGAGCTTGCGGCCCTCGGACTTGCTCCACGCGAACCGCAGCGGGGCCAGCTTCAGGTCGATGTTCCACGCCAGGCCGACCGGGTAGACCCGCCCGGCACCGCCGTAGACCTGCGTGCCCGGCGTCATCTTGTTGGAGAAGGCCCAGGTGTGGCCGCCGGTCGTGACCAGGTAGAGGTCGGCGAGATCGCCGATCTCGGCCGCGATCCGCTCCACGTCGGCGTAGGGCTCGGTGTGTCCTGAGGCAACCGTCACCACCACGGTCGGCTTCGTGCGGGAGTCGCCGTTGAGCAACGCCGCCAGCGCCTCGGCCTCGGACGTGTTCGTCACGCGTTTGATCGCAGACATGCCCCTCCTTTTACAAAAACGTACAGCGAACGGAAAGCGGACCTACGTCAACGACCCGGCCTTTGACGGAGGATTCGGCTGACGCCGATACCGGGGGCGGGTGTCAATGACGCAGCCGTGTCATATTTGCCTCGCCAACTTGTCTAGAGCCGTGACGCTTTTACGACATTGGCAGGTATCTGCCGCGCTCCAGCGCTCCGAATGACTGCGCCCGTAACAAATCGAGAGAACGCTTTCCCGTGGCAATAATCGATCCGTCCGCATTACCCGGGAAATGTGCACGATCTCTGTTCGCGGGTTTTGCCGACGGTTTCCGCAAGGAGACCCACCTTGAGATATTCACGCCTCGGCCGATCGGCCGTAGCAGCCACAGGCATACTCGCCGCAACGGCTGCGATGCTTGCCGCCACCCCCGCATTCGCCGGCACCCCTACAGCCGACGACAAGGCCCCCGCGGCCAAGCTCACGTCCACCCTCGAGTCGAAGTTCGAGAAGTCGGACTCGACCGACTTCTGGCTCCGGTTCTCCGACAAGGCCAACCTCGGCCCGGCCTCCTCCATCGACGACTGGACCGAGCGTGGCCAGTACGTCGTCGACGCGCTCGAGAAGACGGCGAAGGCATCTCAGGCCGGCGCGGTCGCCGAGCTCGACTCCGCCAAGGTCAGCTACAAGACGTACGCGATCTCGAACGCGATCCTGGTGAAGGACGGCTCCGAGGACCTGGCGCTGAAGCTGGCCGCCGACCCGGAGATCAAGACCGTCCACGAGCGGGCCAAGCTCTCGCTCGTGGAACCGGTCAAGGAGGAGACGGCCACCAAGGCGCCGCAGGGCATCGAGTGGGGCATCGACTTCATCAACGCTCCCGAGGCGTGGGAACAGGGCGCGACCGGCGCCGGCATCGTGGTCTCCAGCGTCGACTCCGGCACCGACTACACCCACCCGGCCCTGGTGAACCAGTACCGCGGCAACAACGGTGACGGCACCTTCACCCACGACTACAACTGGTACGACGCCTACGGCGACTGCTCCAGCGGTCCCTGCGACCTCGACGGCCACGGCACCCACACCATGGGCACCATGATCGGCGACGACGGCGCCGGCAACCAGATCGGTGTCGCACCCGACGCCGAGTGGATCGAGACCAACGGCTGCTGCGGCAGCGACGCCGGACTCCTCGAGTCGGGCTGGTGGCTGCTGGAGCCGACCGACGCCTCCGGTGAGAACCCGGACGTCGCCAAGCGCCCGCACGTCATCAACAATTCCTGGGGCTGGAACGGCGTCGGCTACATCGATTCCTTCTTCGACGACGTGAACGCCGCCTGGAACGCAGCCGGCCAGTTCTCCTCGTGGGCCTCCGGCAACCCGGGCTCGATGTGCCAGGGGACGTCCTCCCCGGGCGCGAACGTCCTCACCTACTCGGTGGGCGCGGTCGACTCCTCCGGCGCGGTCGCCTCCTTCTCGGGCCGTGGTTCGGGCCAGAACGGCCTGGTCAAGCCCAACATCGCGGCACCGGGTGTGAACGTACGCTCCTCCCTCCCGGGTGGTTCGTACGGCAGCTACAACGGCACCTCGATGGCCGCCCCGCACCTCGCGGGAGCCGTCGCGGCGCTGTGGAGCTACAACCCGACCCTGATCGGCAACGTCGAGGAGACCCGCCGCCTGCTCAACGAGGCGGCGACCGACGTCGACGACACCACCTGCGGTGGCACCGCCGAGAACAACAACGTGTACGGCGAGGGCTACCTCGACCTGGCGCGCCTGATCGCCCTGGCTCCGGCCGAGGGCGGCACGGTCGCCGGCACCGTCACCAGCGGCGGCGAGCCGATCGAGGGCGCGACCGTCGAGCTCGACGGTGACGCTCTCGACCGCACTCTCACGACCGACGCCGAGGGTCACTTCTCGGCCGGTGTCTTCGTCGGTGACTATGACCTGACCACCTCCGCCTTCGGCTTCGTCACCGAGACGGGGTCGGCGACGGTCACCGAGGACGCCACCACGACCGTCGACTTCGACCTCGCCGAGGCTCCGAAGCACACGGTCAGCGGCACGATCACCAACGCCAGCACCAACGCCCCGATCGCGGGGGCCGAGGTCCAACTCTCGCCGGGCAACCTGTCCGCGACCTCGGGCGCCGACGGGACCTACTCGATCGCGGGCGTCCCGGAGGGGACGTACACGATCTTCACCGAGGGGTCCGGCTGTGCCGAGGCCACGAGCTCCGAGATCGAGGTGACGGGCGCCAAGACGCACAACGTCAAGGTGGTCTTCTCCTACGACGACTACGGCTACTTCTGCTCGGAGGGCTCGAGCGGCGTACGCTCCGGCACCACCGCGCTCGGGCTGGACGGTGACGACGCGGCCGCCTCGGTGGACCTGCCGTTCAGCTTCCCGCTCTACGGAGGCAGCTACGCCAAGGCGTACGTCGCATCGAACGGTCACGTGAACTTCCTCGCGTCCAGCACGGCCTACGGCAACGGGGCGATCCCGTCCACGGCCGTGCCGAACGCGGCGATCTACCCGTTCTGGGACGACCTCGACGCCCGAGGTGCGGCTGACGTGTTCACCGGAGCGACGACGGTCGACGGTGTGGACGCGTTCGTCATCGAGTGGCGCGACGTCTTCCCGCTGAACGGCGCCGACCAGCTGCTCGACTTCTCGGTCACCCTCTTCGAGGACGGCCGGGTCGAGCTCGGCTACGGGGACCTGCCCAGCTCGGATCGAGCCCTCGGCAGCTCGGCCACGATCGGCATCGAGAACGCCACCGGCACGATCGGCACCCAGTTCTCGCTCAACACCGCCTCGCTGAGCGACAACAAGTCGATCACCTTCGACCTGGCCCCGATGGGCACGGTCTCCGGTGTCGTCAAGGACTACAACACCAAGGCAGGCATCGACGGCGCCGAGGTCACCCTGACCCCGACCGCCGGCGGGTCCGTCAAGACGGTCGAGACCGGCGCCGACGGCTCCTACAGCGTCGACCTGGTGACCGGGAAGTACGGCGTGAGCTTCACCGCGCCCGACTACGACCCGATCAGCCGCAACCTCACCGTCGCAGAGGACACCACGCTCACCTCCAACGCCCAGCTCAAGGCAGGCCGGCTCGCCGTCACCCAGACGGCGCTGAACGCCAGCCTCGCGATGGGTGGCTCGGTCTCCCGCAACCTGAAGATCACCAACACCGGGTCCGCACCCGCCGAGGTCGATCTGGGTGCCACCGGCGAGGAGATCGTCATCCAGGGTGACAAGACCGCCTCGGCCGGCGTCACCAAGAGCGTCACCAACAAAGCCACCACGGTCGAGACCAAGCCGGGCGCCGGCTCGAAGGCGTCGGGTCTGACCTCGTCGAAGTCGGGGAGCAAGCTCGGTTCGTCGGGGCAGCCCTCGGTGACCGCTCTCGCGCCGACTCCCGCGGGTGAGACGACCCTGTCCCACTCGAGCTCGCACGAGGTCGTGCAGGCCAGCTCGGTCGCGTGCCCCTCGGGGACCACGACGATCCTGCGCACCTACTCACCCGGTGACTTCGGGATCTCCGGCGGCTTCACGCCCACCAGCGTGAGCTTCGCGGTGCAGGAGTCGGCGAACGGGAGCACGCCGGTGACGGCGACGCTCTACACGTTGCCGGAGGGCGCGGCGTTCACCTTCGCCAACCTGACCCCGATCGGGTCGGGTACGACGACGGTGACCGGCGACTTCGGGGCGACCTACACGGTGCCGGTCGCGGCGTCGGCGGAGATCGCTCCGGACGACATCCTGGTCGTCTCCGTCGCCGGTGGTGCGGTCTACTTCGGCGGCAACCCCGCCGCCGAGACCTCGCCGACCTACCTGGCCTCCGACGCCTGCGGTACGCCGGAGCCGACCGACGCCGCGGAGCTCGGGTTCCCCGACTCCAACATCATCCTCGATGTGACCGGTGAGGCCGGTGGCGGCGGTGGCATCGCGTGGCTGGACGTCCAGCCGCCGTCGTTCACCCTGGCGCCGGGCAAGTCGGTCACCGCGGTCGCCACGTTCGCCGCCACGGTCGACCAGCCTGGCACCTACACGGCCGACGTGGTCATCGGGAACAACACGCCCTACACCGTGGCGCCGGTCCCGGCGACCATGATCGTGAAGGCGCCCGCGGGCTGGGGCAAGATCACGGGCACGGTGACGGGCTCGGGTGAGGCGCTCGAGGGTGCTGTGGTGGCCCTCGACGGCGTGTCGTACGACGTGACGCTTCGGACTGATGCGGACGGCACCTACGGGTACTGGATGCAGAAGTCCAACGCGCCGCTCCAGGTGGTCGTCGCGGCCGACGGGTTCGTCCCGGCGACCAAGAAGGCGCAGATCGTGGCTGGTCAGACGACTGTCTACGACTTCGACCTGAAGCCGCTCGACTAGCGCTCGACCGGCTCGACAGCGAGGCCCCGGACACCTGCTGGTGTCCGGGGCCTTCGCGTGTTTGTTCGGAACCGCTCTGGCTGGGCTCGAATGTCGGTGCTGCGGTGTACGATCGCGGCGCTTGCGAGAACAACCCCCTAACCAGCCCCTATGCCTCATTCCTCCATGCCGGCCGTCGCCGAGATCCTGCGCCTGCGGGCTCCGTTGAGCCTGCAGGTTCTGCGCGCCGCTTTGAAGGGCAAGCGGGTGCTGCTGACCGAGGAGGAGCTGCTCGGCGTGCTGAACTCGGGCGGCTTCGTCGAGGGGCCGCCGGGGCAGTGGAGCCTGGCTCCGGCCCCGACCGCGGCGCCCGCGCCGGCTCGGTTCAACCAGGCCTCACTCGCTTCGCGTGTGGGGGTCGAGGGTGACGTACTCGTGAAGGTGCTGGACGCGCTGGTGACCGACCACCCCGAGGTCAACTGGGGTGCGCTGCGGGACCGGCTCGAGTCGGGCGCCGATGTGGCCGTCTCCGACCGCACGCTCGGGCTGCTCGAAGAGGGCGTACGCCGCTTCGAGGTCGCCCGGCTGCGGGCCGAGAAGCAGCGGGCCGAGGAGCGTGCCCGGGAGGCGGAGCGGCGCCGCGAGCTGCAGCAGCTGGCCGAGAGCGAGGTCGCGATGCTGCGCGCCGAGCTCGACGACGAGCGGCGCCGTGCCCACGACGCGGCCCTCGAGCGGGACCGGCTGCGGCAGGAGGCCGAGAAGCTGGTGGCGCTCAAGGAGCAGGAGACCGCCTCGTGGGTGGCCACCGCCGCGGGCGGCTGGATGCTCGACCTCGGCGCGCCGGAGACCTTCGGCGAGGAGAAGCTCCGCCAGGCGCTCGGCCAGCTCGAGTCGGCGCTGGTCGTGCTCAACGTGAGCATCGGGTCGCGTGAGCTCGAGGCGGTCGTGGTGCATCCAGGTGGGGTCGCGGTCATCGAGCAGCACGACATCCCCTCGACCGCGGGCATGGTCGAGGTGCCGGCCTCGGGCGCGGCCTCTGTCGACGGCCGCCCGCTTGAGGTCGCCGATCCGCGGGCCGATGTGCTCGCCGCCGTACGTCTTCTCCAGAAGACCGCATCCCTCGACCTCTCCTACCTCCCCGTGCTCGCCTTCCAGGGGCCTGCCGAGGCCGAGGGTGAGGACGTACTCGTCTGCCTCACCGGCGAGGTCGACCTCGCCGTCGACGACATGCTCCACTCCCAGCCGTCGCGGGTCTCGGCCGACGACGCGGTCGCGCTGCTGGCGAAGCTCGGGGTTCCGGACCTGCCGGAAGCGCCGACGGGGTTCTGAGCAGTCAGATCAGGCCGGCGGCGCGGGCAGCCTCGGCGTAGGCGGCGGCCAGGGTCGGGACGGTCTCGTGGGCGTTGAGGCCCGAGGGGTTCGGTACGACCCAGAGCTCGGCGCCGGCCAGCGGCTCCGGCTGGAGGCCCTGCTTGGCCTTGGGGCGGTTGAACGCGGTCCGGTAGGCGGTGATCCCGGCGATCGCGACCACTGCCGGTTTCCTCCGTGCGACCAGGGAGAACAGCTCGGCGCCGCCCTCCTTGAGCTCGGCGTTGCTGAGCTCGGAGGCCTTCGCGGTGGCGCGACGGACGATGTTGGTGAAGCCGATGCCCCGGGCCCGGAAGTAGTCGCGGTCCTCCGGCGTCATCCCTGCCGACGCGTCGATCGGACGGGTGGTGATCCCGGCCCGGAAGATCGCCGGATAGAAGCGGTTGAGCGGGTGCGCGAAGTGGGTCTGGGTCGCTGCCGTCCACAGGCCGGGGTTGATGCCGACGAAGAGGAGGTGCAGGGGCTGGTCGTCTGCCGGAAGGAGGTCGGGGACCGAGGCGCCGTAGTAGGTCTGGAGCTCGGCCTGGGTGAAGCGGGCCACGGCGTGATCCTTCCATCTCAGTAACGACGTGCCGGTCGGGGGTGCAACAGCAGGGTGCCGTGGGGAGTATGTGAAATATGCACCCCACGCGTCTTCTCCCACTCGCACTCGCTGCGACGGCGCTTCTGGTCTCCGCCTGCGGCACCGCCGATGAAGGGACCGACCCGGCCTCGAGCCCGTCGCCCTCGGCCTCGGCCTCGCCATCCCCGTCCGGAACCCCGATGCCAAAGCCGAAGCCCCAGCCCGAGCCGTCCCGCCCGCCGAGCTCGGAGAAGCCCGTACGCGGCCTGGTCTCCGCCGGCGGCGCGGCCAACGGCGATCTGGAGAAGACCGCGACGCCCCTCCCGGACGAACCTGCGATCAACGCGTACGCAGCCACTCTCGGCACCTCGCTCCAGGCATCTTTCACCACCGACGCGACCAGGCTGCTCGCGCACGTCCCGTCGGGCCAGCGGCTCTATGCCCAGACGGTCTACGACGGCTGTGAGACTCCGGACCCGGCGACGATCACCGCCGGCAGGACCGGCGATGACGTGGTCCTGAGCGTCACGCCGCCGAAGAGCACCAAGATCCAGTGCCTGGTGGCCGAGCGATCGGTCGCGTTGCTGAGCACCGAGATCCCGGTCGGCTAACGTTCCCCGCGTGGGGGAGCCGTGGAACACCTTCGTCGAGGGCGACAACCTCGACGTTCTTCGGGCGCTCTCGGTGGCGGGGGAGAAGTTCGACCTGATCTACATCGACCCGCCCTACAACACCGGCAGCCTCTTCGCCTACCACGACGACCGGCGCGGTGAGGACGGCCGGCGGGCCGGTCGCCACGAGGCCTGGGTCGCGATGATGAGGCCCCGGCTGCAGGCGGCGCGCACCGTGATGTCGGAGCGCGCGGCGATCTACGTCTCCATCGACGACAACGAGGCCGCCCACCTCAAGGTCCTGATGGACGAGGTCTTCGAGGAGCGCAACCAGCTCGCGCAGATCGTGGTCAACCTCAACCCCAAGGGCCGCCAGCTCGGCAACGGGTTCGCGACGTCCCACGAGTATCTGCTGGTCTACGCCAAGGACGCGCGGGCCTGCGCGCTGGAGTCGAGCATCCCCGAAGCCGTCAACGAGCAGGACTTCCCGCTCGTCACCGACGACGGGCGCCACTACCGGCGGCTGCCGCTGCGCAACACCAACAAGAAGTTCAACCCGGCGACCGCCAGGACCCTCCACTTCCCGGTGTGGGGAGACCCGGACACCGGTCGCGTCGCGGTCGAGCCGTTCGCCGGCGGCCAGGAGATCTGGCCGGTCTTCGGTGACGGTCGCCCCGCGGTCTGGCGGTGGAGCGCCCCGCTGATCGCGGCCCGTCCCGACGACCTGATGTGCCGTCGCGTACGCGGGAAGCTGGGGGAGCGGGTCGACGTCTACCAGCGCGACTGGCTCTCCCGCGATGCCTCCGGTGAGGCGAGGCGCAAGAAGCTCACCACGATCTGGATGGCCGAGGAGATCGGCTCGACCGACACCGCCGTCGCGGAGCTGAAGTCCCTGGTGGGGCCGCTGTTCGAGTCGCCGAAGCCGACCGGCCTGATCCGGCGGATCCTGGCCACGATGCCGACCGATGCGAGGGTCCTCGACTTCTTCGCCGGCTCCGGCACGACCGGCCACGCGGTCGCGCTGGCCAACGTGGAGGACGGGGCGCGGCGTACGTGCTGGTCGGTCCAGATCGCCGAGACGACCCGGCCGGGTTCGAACGCGGCCAAGGCCGAGATGGCGTACGTCTCCGATGTCACCCGCGCGCGGCTGCGGGCCGTGGTCGCGGCCCACGGGAACGGCGGCGCGAAGGCGTTGGTCGAGCGCGACCTGGGTGAACTTCTCGAATTGCCTGTCGATCGCGTTACACAGGGGGCGTGAAACGCGGCATCGTGAGGTGGCGACCGGACACCTCACCACTGCGTGGAAGGCATGGCAGGATCGCGGCCATGACCCGCAGTGTTCCCCGCCTCCGGATCGGCTCGACCGAGATCATCGCCCTCGCCGACGGCGAGGGCCTGTTCTTCTCCCCGCGCGCCGATGCCTTCCCCGGGGCCACGGCCGCTCACTGGGCCGAGGTCGACGGCTACGATCCGGACGCGGTCGACGCCGAGGGCCGCTGGCGGCTCCAGTTCCGTGCCTACGCGATCCGCGGCGACAAGGGCATCACCGTCGTGGACGCCGGGATCGGTCCGGCAGACGGCCCGGCCGCCTCGTGGGCGCCCGTGCCCGGTGTGCTTCCTCAGTCGCTCGACGCCGCGGGCATCGACCCGGCCGAGGTCGACACCGTGGTGCTCACGCATCTGCACACCGACCACGTCGGTTGGGCGGTCGTGACTGAGGCCAACGGCCGCCGACCCTACTTCCCGAACGCTGACTACCTGCTCCAGCGGGCCGAGTACGACGCCCTCGACGCGCTCAACCCCCAGCTTCGCGAGACCCTCACCGACCCGCTCGCGGCGGCCGGTCGGCTTCGGCTCCTCGACGGTGACACGCCCCTGCGCGCCGGGCGCGCGGTCGCCACGCCGGGTCATACGCCCGGGCACCAGAGCGTGCTGGTCGCCGAGGGGCGCGAGCTGGCGCTTGTCACCGGCGACCTCCTGGTACACGCGCTCCAACTGCTCCACCCCGAGCTCGCCTACTCACACGAGATCGATCCTGAGGTGGCCAGGCACTCGAGGGAGCGCATGCTCAGCCGCGAAGCCGCCGGCACGCTTCATCTGGCGACGCTTCACCTGGCGACGCCGCATCTGACGGAGCCGTTCATCTCGGCGTGATCGCACCGCTGGGTGAACTTCTCGAAACATCTGGTAACCGGGTTACACGGGGCGCGTAAAACGCGGCATCGTCAGGGGGCGACCGAACACCTCACCTCGGGAGACCCCCATGAAACTCCGTGGCCTGTTCATCCTCGCCTGCGGCGCCCTCGTGCCGCTCACCATTCCGGCGGCAGCACACGCCGAGACCTACTCCCAGCCACTCTCGACCGCCATCGGCGACCTCACGGTCGCAGCCGAGAACCGCACCGGCTACAGCCGCGACCTCTTCCAGCACTGGATCGACGCCGACGGCGACGGCTGCAGCACCCGCAACGAGGTGCTGATCGCGGAGGCCGAGGAGGCCCCGACGGTCGGCTCCAGCTGCTCGCTGTCGGGCGGCCGCTGGTACTCCTACTACGACGGTCTCTCCTGGACCGCCACCAGCGACATCGACATCGACCACATGGTCCCGCTCGCGGAGGCCTGGGACTCCGGTGCCCGCACGTGGACCTCGACCGAGCGCCGGGACTACGCCAACGACCTCGGCTACTACGGCTCCCTCGTCGGCGTCACCGACAACGAGAACCAGGAGAAGTCCGACGCCGACCCGGCCGAGTGGATGCCTGATCTGCAGAAGTGCCGCTACCTGAAGGAGTACGTCTCGGTGAAGATCCGCTGGCGCCTCTCCGTCGACAGCACCGAGAAGTCCGCCCTCACCAACCTCACCTCCGCCAACGGCTGCGGCAGCCAGTCCGTCTCGGTGACCCGCGCGCGCTGATCCCGGGCGCCCGGCTGCCCTAGGATCTGCGCATGGCGTTCTCCACCCCCAGGGTCACACGTGACCAGGTGGAGTCCGACGTACGCCGCCGGCTGGCGCGGCTGAAGTCGAAGCGGTGGCACGTGCTGCAGGCCGCAGGGGCAGCCGGGGTGGCCTGGTTCATCGCGGCCACCCTGCTCGGCCACGCCCAACCCGTCTTCGCGCCGATCGCGGCGGTGGTCAGCCTCGGCACCTCCTACGGCCAGCGGCTGAGGAGAGTGACCGAGGTGACCATCGGGGTCGCGCTCGGGGTGTTCCTGGGCGACGTCGTGGTGCAGGTCATCGGTGACGGTGCCTGGCAGATGACCCTGGTCGTCGCGATGGCCATGGCGGTGGGGATCTTCATCTCCTCGGGCCAGGTCTTCCGTAACCAGGCCGCGGTGCAGTCCATCTTCGTGATGGGGCTGCTGCCGACGCCCGGCGCGGCATTCACGCGCTGGACCGACGCGCTGATCGGCGGTGCGGTCGCGCTGGTGGCCGCCTCGATCGTGCCCGCCGCGCCGCTGCGACGGCCCGGTGAGCAGGCGGCCGTGGTGGCCAAGAAGATCGCCTCGCTGCTGCGCGCCGCCGGCCAGGTGATGCTCGACGCGGACGCGGTCCACGGGCTCAAGGTGCTTGCCGACGCGCGCGCCACCGACCCGCTGATCCGCGAGCTGCAGGACGCCTCCGACGAGGGCATGTCGGTGCTGGCCGTCTCGCCCTTCCGGTTCCGACATCGCAGCCACGTACATCGCATGGCCGAGCTCGTCGAGCCGCTCGACCGCGCCCTGCGCAGCACCCGGGTATTGGTGCGGCGGGCGGCGGTGTCCGCCTACCGCGGGGACGTGGTCCCGGAGAGCTACTACCAACTGGCCTTCGGGCTCGCCGACGCCGTCGACGTCGTCGAGGCCGAGCTCCGCGCGGGCCGCAGCCCGGACGGACTGAGCCAGGAGGCCAGGTCGGTGCTGCTCGCCGTCGGCGAGCACTCGGCTGAGGTGGAGCGTACGGAATCACTCAACGCCGAGGTCATCCTCGTCCAGATCAGGTCGATCATCGTCGACCTGCTCGGGGTCACCGGGATGGGGCAGTTCGAGGCGACCGACGCCCTGCCGCCGCTGCCGTCGCGCTAGAGCGACCCGCGCAGGTCGCGTACGACCGAGTCGACGACCGCGACCAGGTCGCCCTCGGTGGAGGCCGCGATGGCGCGTTGTCGCTGGTAGGAGGCACCCTTGTGGATGATGTCGTGCACGCCGGCGAGCTCCTTCTCGCAGCCCAGGCGCGCGGCCACCGGCTCCAGGCGCACCAGCAGGTCGGCGAGGTCGTCGGTGACGAGCCGCTCCTCGGAGGCGTCGTTGAGGATCACGATCGCGTCCACGCCGTAGCGGGCGGCGCGCCACTTGTTCTCCTGGACATGCCACGGCGGCATCGTGGCCACCGGCTCCCCGGCCGCCACCCGGGAGTCCAGGTCGACACAGAGACAGTGCGCCAGGGCGGCGATCGCGGCCAGCTCGTGGATCGTGGAGACCCCGTCGCAGATCCGGTTCTCGATGGTGCCGATCCGGGGCGAGGGCCGGATGTCCCAACGGATCTCGCTGATGTCCTCGATCACGCCGGTGACGGACTGGTCCGAGACGTACGCCTCGAACTCCTGCCACGTCGTGAACTGGAACGGCAGCCCGGCGGTCGGCAGCTGCTGGAACATCAGCGCCCGGTTGGAGGCGTAGCCGGTGTCCACGCCCGCCCAGATCGGTGAGGAGGCCGACAGCGCCTGGAAGTGCGGGTAGTAGGTCAGCAGCCCGTTGAGCACCGGCAGCAGCCGGTCCCGCTCCGGCATCCCGACGTGCACGTGTACGCCCCAGATCAGCATCTGCCGGCCCCACCACTGGGTGCGGTTGATCAGCTCCTGGTAGCGATGCCCCGCGGACAGTTCCTGCGTGGTCCAGGACGCGAACGGATGGGTCCCGGCACCGAACAGATCCACACCCAGATCGTCACCGGCACGGACCACGCCGACGGTCGTCTCACGGATCTGGTCCATGGCCTCCTCGACCGTCCCGCAGACCCCGGTGACGACCTCGACGGTGTTGCGCAGCAGTTCCTTGTGGATCCGCCCCGGGTGGGGAACCCGCGGTTTGGCCCGGGCGAAGAGATGGTCCGCGACGTTGACCAGATCCCGAGTCTCGCGGTCGACGAGCGCGAGCTCCCACTCGACGCCGAGCGTCGGCCGGGGGGAGGGATGGAAGTCGATCCGCATGTATTGAGCGTTCCTTGCACGGGCCCGTTTGTCGAGCATCGTGAATGCCTGTCGTTCACCGGCCCGATGGCACCCTGTGACGGTGGACGCGCGTGAGGTGAACCTGACTCTGGACTTCTGCCTCCGCGTCGGTGAGCTGCTGATCTCGACCGGCGCCGGGGCCGCTGACGTGACCGCGACGATGAGGTCGCTCGCCCAACATCTGGGCCTTCGCGAGGCCGAGGTCGACGTCACCTACACCAGCCTCTCGATGAGCTATCAGGCCGATCCCGAGGCGATCCCGGTGCACACCACCCGCCAGGTCAAGAACCGCACCATCGACTACGACCACCTCACCGCCGTCGACCACCTGGTCCGCCAGGTCGTACGCGACGAGGTGGACCTCCAGGGCGCCCGGATCGCGCTCGGTCGGATCATCTCCGGCGGCCACCGCCGGCCGCGCTGGGCGGTGACGCTCGGCATGGCGGTGATGGCCGCCGCGTTCACCGTCTACGTCGGTGGTGAGCTCTGGGTGATCGTCCTCTCCTTCATCTCCGGCGCCGCGATCGACCAGCTGCAGCACTTCCTCCACCGCCGTTGGCGGCTGCCGCTCTTCTACCTGCAGGTCGCCGGTGCGGGCCTGGCCACGCTGCTCGCGGTCATCGCCGCGGCGCTGCCGCTGGACCTCGACGTCTCCACCTCGATCACCGCCAACATCACCGTGATGCTGGCCGGGATCAGCTTCATGGGTGCCCTCCAGGACGCCCTGACCGGGTTCCATGTCACCGCCAGCGCGCGGATCATGGAGGCGCTGGTATCGACGGCCGGAATCATCGCCGGGGTCACCGGTGGTCTGGTCTTCGCGGGCGCGGTCGGCGTGCCGATCCACGGTGGGGTGGCGAGCAACGTCAGCTCGCTGCAGTCGATCACCCTCGCCACCGCGGGCGGCGCGGTCGGCGCCGCGGCCTTCGCCTACGCGGCGTACGCACCCAAGCGGACGCTCGCTCCGATCGCGGTCATCGCCGGCGTCGCCGTGATCCTGTCGATCGTCGTACCCGGCGACGTCGGGCGCACCTGGCGGGTGGCCGTGGCCGCCCTCTTCATCGGTCTGATCGCCTACTCGGTCGCCACCCGGCTGAAGGTGCCGCCGCTGGTCGTCGTGGTCTCCTCGGTGGTGCCGTTCCTGCCCGGATACTCGATCTACCGCGGTCTCACGATGCTCGCCCAGGAGACACCGGCGACCACCTCGGTCGGCCTGGTCGCCCTCTTCACCGCGGCCTCGGTCGCGCTCGCCCTCGCCTCCGGCGTCTACCTGGGCGAGTTCATCGCCCAGCCGCTCAGTCGCCGGTCGTGGCGGATCGAGACGCGCCTGTCCGGGCCGCGCCTGGTCGGTCCGCTGCGGAAGGACCGAGCCCCGGTGCCTGTCGCCGAGACCGACTCATAGGCCGCTCAGCACCTCGAACCAGCGCTCGGGGGTCGTGTCGTACGGTGCCTGGCTCTCCTTGACCGCGAGGAAGACGCGCTCGGCGGAGCCCTCGGTCATCGAGATGATCTCGGGCGGGTAGCCGTACTCGAGCTGGTGGTGCTCGAACTCGTCCTCGTCGTCGATGTAGACCGAGCCGTCGAACTTCTTGACCACGTCGAGGTCCAGGTCGATGCAGGTGACCGTCGAGTCCTGCCACACCGGCGGGGTGCACATGTCGACATATATCTGCGAGCTCACCCGATCGTTGGGCTGGTTGAACGCGGGGAAGTGGGCCGCGTCGTGGTGGGGGACCAGGCTGACCGACTCCCAGTCGGCGACCCAGCCATGACCCGGGCGGGCGAACTCGGTGCCGACCGGGTGACCGATCCACTCGCCGTGCTCGTCCTCGCCGAGGTAGAGGCCCGTGAAGGACCAATGAGGCCGGCCACCCCATTTCGTGAACTCGACACGAACAGGGTGACCGGCCTCGAAGCGCATGGCGCTCAGTCTAGAGATCAGCCGTTCTTCTTCGGCATCACGTACTTGGCCCCCAGGGCGATGAGGTCCTGATAGCGCGAGCCGGTGAACTTGCCGAAGTTGTGGATCACGTGGGCGTCGAGGCCGACCAGCACGCGGGCCTGCTTCTTCTCGATGCCCTTGACGATGATCTCCGCGGCGCGAGCCGGCTCCATCTTGGCGAGCTTCTCGTCGAAGAACTTCGCGGTCGCGGCCTGGTCGTCCTTGGCCGAGACGCGGGCGCTGCGGGCGACCGCGGTCTTGATGCCACCGGGGTGGACCGAGGTGACGCCGACGTTGTGACCGTCGATCAGCATCTCCTCGCGCAGCGCCTCGGTGAAGCCGCGCACGGCGTACTTCGCCGCGTTGTAGAAGGCCTGATCGGGCATCGAGACCAGCCCGAACAGCGAGGAGATGTTCACGATGTGCGCGTCGCCGGACTCGATCAGGGCCGGCAGGAAGAACTTCGTGCCGTGCACAACGCCCCACCAGTCGATGCCCATGATCCAGTCGATGTCGTCCCAGTCGAGGTCGTTGACCCGGCCCGACAGCGCGACCCCGGCGTTGTTGATCACCACGTTGACCTGGCCGAAGTGGGAAATGACGCCCTCGGCGTACGTCTTGAAGGCCTCGCGGTCGGCGACGTCGAGCTTGTCCTCCTTGATCTCGCGGGCCCCGGCCTGCTTGGCGAGCTCGACGGTCTCGGCCAGACCTGCCTCGTTGACGTCGGAGAGCGCCAGCCGGGCGCCGCGGCCGGCGAGGTTGACCGCGAGGGCGCGGCCGATCCCGGAGCCGGCTCCGGTGAGTACGACTACCTTGTCGTCGAAGGACTTCATGCGGGGACACTCTCCTTGGTCGTGGTGGCGGCGGTGACGGCGTACTTGTCGACGTCGAACTTGCTGGTCAGGTGGCGGAACAGGAAGGTGAAAGTCGGCCAGAGGGTGGTGTTGCGGCCGTGCTCGTCGAGATACCAGGACGCGCAGCCGCCCTCGGACCAGACGGTGTTGTCCATCTTGCGCTGCAGGTCGTCGTTCCAGGCGGAGGTGGCGTCCTCGGTGGGTTCGACGGTCGCGTAGGAGTTGGTGCGCATGGTGCGGATCGCGTCGCGGATGTACGCCACCTGCGACTCGATCATGTAGACCATCGAGGAGTGGCCCAGACCGGTGTTGGGTCCGACCACGAAGAAGAGGTTGGGGAACTCCGGGACCGTGGTGCCCTTGTAGGCGCTCATCCCGACCTCCGCGAACCGCTCGGCCATGGTGCGGCCCTTGCTGCCGGTGATCGCGTGGGCGATCGGCAGGTCGGTGGTGTAGAAGCCGGTCGCCACGACGAGGACGTCGATCTCGCGGCTGGTGCCGTCCTTGGCGACGATCGCGTTCTCGCTCACCCGGGCGATGCCGTCGGTGATCAGGTCGACGTTGTCGGCGGCCAGTGCCGGGTAGTAGGCGTTGGAGATCAGCGTGCGCTTGCAGCCGAGCGTGTAGTCGGGGGTGACCTTGCGGCGCAGTTCGGGGTCCTTGATGCCGCGGCGGATGTTGTTCTTCGCCATCAGCTCGTGGGCCAGGGTGAGCTTGGGCTGCACAGCGAGGCCGAGGACGCGGACCTCGAGGCCCCAGTAGACCGCCGCGCGGGCGAGCCGCTGGACGCCGGGGACGTGGCGGAACGCAGCCTTCTCGAGCTTGGAGTAGCGGTGCTCGTTGCGGGGGAGCACCCACGGCGCGGTGCGCTGGTACACGTCGAGGCGAGCGGCCTTCTTCTGGATCTCCGGGACGATCTGGATCGCGCTCGCGCCGGTGCCGATCACCGCGACACGCTTGCCGGTGAGGTCGACGTCGTGGTTCCACTGCGCGGAGTGGAAGATCTCGCCCTGGAAGGTGTCGATGCCCGCGATGTCCGGGAGCTTGGGCTCGGAGAGCGCGCCGGGGCCGGCGATGACGGTGGTCGCTGCGTACGTCTTCTTCCCGGCCTTGCCCTCGGTCTCGACGAGCCAGCGCTGCCGGCTCTCGTCCCAGGTCGCGGCGGTCATCGCGGTGTCGAAGACGAAGCGGTCCAGCGTGCCGGACTGCTCGGCGACCTTCTTGATGTACGCCTCGATCTCCGGCTGCGGCGAGAAGCTCATCGACCAGTCGGGGTTGAGTGCGAAGGAGTAGCTGTAGAGCTGGCTGGGGACGTCGCAGGCGGCGCCGGGGTAGGTGTTGTCGCGCCAGGTGCCGCCGACGCCGGAGCCCTTCTCGATGACGACGAAGTCGCGCTCGCCGTCCTCCTCGAGCTTGATCGCCGCGCACAGGCCTCCGAAGCCGGCACCGACGATCAGGTGGTCGACATGGGTGAGGTCAGCAGTGGTCATACCGAGAGTATTCTTGCCTATTGAACAGATGTCAATAGAATGGTCGGCATGAGCCAACGGACGAGACTGACGCCCGAGCAACGCCGCGAGCAGCTGCTCGACCTGGGCATTCGCCTCTTCGCGAACCACTCCCTCGACGAGATATCGATCGACGTGGTCGCGCGTGAGGCCGGCATCTCGCGCGGGCTGCTCTACCACTACTTCGGCGACAAGATGGCCTTCCGCGAGGCGGTCGTACGCCGCGCCGCCGACGCGCTCGTCGCCCAGACCGCCCCGCCCGAGACCGGCGAGCCGGTCGAGCGCCTGCTGGCGTCGATGACCGCCTACGTGGATTTCGTCGACGCCAACTACGAGGGGTACGTCTCCATGGTCCGCGGCGCCGCCAGCGACCCCGTCCTGCGCCAGATCTACGACGACGCCTTCGGTGCTCTCGGTGCCCGGATCTTCAAGGCCGATGTCGACTTCGTGTCTGACACGCCCGCTGCGCGCCTGATCGTCAGGGGCTGGCAGGCGATGTCCGAGGAGCTGGTGCTGTCGTGGAAGGCCGATCCCGCGGGGCTGTCACGTGAGGAGCTGCTGGAGCTGCTGGCGGGGTCGCTGCCGGTGCTGCTTGAGCTGCTCGGGTCGGGGGAGCTGTAACACGTCGTTCGTAGGACTATCCGGTCGTTCTGATAGGGCGAATAGTCCTACGAACGACGTGTTACACGGCTCCCGGCACGCAGATGGGGGCCTGAAAATGGGACGTCCGGAGTTGGAACCCCTCTGGGCGTACCGGACATAGAGGGTGCGTGAGAGGTAGTGAGTCCCAGGGCTTCGGACTCGTGGTGACGGAGAACGACAGCGGTCTGGCGGAGCGTCTGCGCCGGGGCGACCACGAGGCGATGGCGGAGCTGTTCGGGCGCTATGCGGACCCGGTCTACAACTTCTGCTTCCGCCGCGTGGCTTCCTGGAACCTCGCCGAGGACGTGATGTCCCAGGCGTTCCTGGAGGTCTGGCGGGTGCGCGAACGGGCGGTGGCCTACGACGGCTCGCTGATGCCGTGGCTCTTCACGGTCGCCGAGAACGTCTGCCGCAACGCCACGCGCGGTGCCCGCCGGCAGAACGCACTGGCGGGCAGGCTGCAGCTGGTGCGGTTCGACGACGCCGAGGACCACGCGGACGGAGTCGTACGCCGCCTCGACGAGGAGCGTCGGATGTCCGAGCTCCTCGTGGCTGTCGACCGGCTCAGCCGCAAGGACCGTCAGATCCTGATGCTCATCGCCTGGGACGGCCTCTCTTATCTGCAAGTTGCCCAGGCTCTCGACATCCCAGTCGGGACCGTACGCAGCCGGCTCTCCCGCGCACGCAAGCGGGTCGCCGCGTTGATGGGTGAGGGGGAGAAGTGATGACCGGAATTCCTGAACGCAGTCTGCGCCCCCATGTGAAGGCGCGGCGAGAGGCGGAGCTGATGCAGGCGATCTCGCAGGAGAGTCGTACGAAGAGGTGGATGGTGCCCGTCGCGGCTGCCGCCGCGGTGGCGGTCACGGCGGCCGGTGGCGTCGTGGTCGCCCAGAGAACGTCGTTGCTGAGCAGTGACAAGCAGATCGCAGGGCCGCTGGAGACGTCGGCCAAGCCGTCGCCGGTGCCCGACCGGGTGGTAGGGCCGGTGAAGGTCCCCGGGGACGGCGCCACGGGGCTGTGGCCCGCGGCATTCAACGGCAACGGAGTCGCGTGGTCTCGCGACATCCCGGTGCTTCAGAAGTACCGAGACGTCCTCGCCGAGCACCTGGATCCCACCGGGGAGCATCTCGAGGAGACCGTCTCCAACATGCAAAGCGGTGACGCCGGCAGCGGGCGCACCATCGGTACGAAGCTGGGGTGGACGGTCGAAGGCGAGGACGGTCTCGGGATGGTTCAGCTGGCCGTCGGGCCCGGTTGGGATGGAGCCGGCCTCCTGTGCGATGACCCCGGATGGACCTGTGAGGACGTCAACCACCCGGGGGCGAAGGTGGCGAGAATCGCGACGCATGGTGGCGCACGCACCTATGCCGTCGAGCGATCCGACGGGACGGTCGTCGCGATCACGCTCGACTCACTGTTCGGCAACAACTCGACGATCCCCGTCTCCGGTGTCGACCTCGGGGAGAACGAGGTCATGGCGGCCGCAGCCGACCCCCGGCTGGTCGTACCGGAGCTGGATCTGCCGCCTGACGTCGACGCCAAGGAGCTGGGCAGGACCGCACTGGAGGCGCTGGTCCCGCCCGGAACCCCGGCAAAGTGGTACGACGGCATGCCGACGCGCTTCAATCACGAGGGATCCGTCGTTCTGACCGACGTCAAGAAGGACATGGCGAACGGCTCCTCCAGTGGGGAGCCGGGCCTTGTCGACGTGCGGCTGGAGGAGACGCTCAACCCGATCCAGATGGACAAGGCGTGCCACCGCGCCGTCTACAAGGGCTGCATCATCCGCACCGTCGATGGCAACGAGGTCTTCATCGGGCTCGGCAAGAAGCGCCGCTGGATGGGCAAGCCCGCTGACCCGGTGAACCTCGTCGTCTTCCAGGGCCCCGTCTATACCGTCAGCGTGTACGGCGACGGGGCGATCCCGGTGGACCGCGCCATCGACTTCGTACTCGATCAGAGGTGGCAGCCGAAGGGCTGAGGCGCCCCCAACCGATCGGCGACCGGTTACGTCAATAGGGCGTCGGGGGTTGGAATCGGAGGAGGAGAGACGTTGAGCAGGGACGAGGAGTTCACCGCCTACGTCAGGGACAGACGCGCGCACCTGTACCGCGCGGCGTACCTGTTGTGCGGTGACGAGCATCGCGCCGAGGACATCGTGCAGCTGACGCTGTCGAAGGTGTACGCGGCATGGCGAAAGGTGCGGAAGGCCGACAGCGTCGATGCCTACGTGCGCAGGGTGCTGGTCAACAGCCACCTGGACGAGGGCCGTCGTCCGTGGCGGCGTGAGCGGGCCGGCGAGATCGTCGACCGGCCGGCGCCGAGCGGCCCGGACACCGAGGACCTCGACGAGCTCTGGACCGCGCTGCGTGCGCTTCCCGCAGGTCAGCGGCGAGTCGTCGTGCTCCGTCACTACTGGGGTCTGTCGGTCGAGGAGACCGCTGCCGACCTCGGCATCAGCACCGGGACGGTCAAGAGCCAGACCTCGGCCGCCCTGGCCAGCCTGCGCCGCGCCCTCCGTCCCGGCCTCGCTGTCCCCGACGTTGCCCCCGATGCTGCCCGAGGAGGCCGGCGATGAACACCTTCGACGACGACACCCTGCTGCGCGAGCGCCTCTACCGCATCGGCGCCACGGTTCCGGTCCCGCTCCCGGACCCCTCCGAGGACGTACGCCGCGGCCGCCGCCGCGTGCGCTCGGCGCGACTGCTCACCGCCGCCGGGACCATCATGGCCGCCGGGATCATCGCCATCGCCGGGGTCGCGCTGCGGCCTCTCGTTGCGGATCGGGCCACCGACCCGGCCGTGTCGCCCACCTCCACATCTTCCTCGTCGGTGCGCCGGGCCGAGTCGGTCGCGCAGGCGCTGCCCAGCACGTTCGGCCTTGCGATCAACCTGATCTTCGAGCGCGACGCTGCCCTCGCGGACGTCCCTGACGTGGTGATGAAGCCGATCCAGGAGCAGACCGACGAGGCCATCGTGACCTGGACCGCGAAAGCGGAGAAGATCGACGGCGGGGACCAGGAGCTCGCTGACCTCGCCTCCGAGATCCAGCAGTCGTTGGCCGCCCTACCGGAGACGCGATCCATGATGCGTACGGAGGAGACTCGGCTGCAGGGGGCACTGGCCTTGTCGGCACTCTCCAACGACCTCCTCGCGATCCCGACGCTCGTGCCGTATGTCGGTGACGCCGAGATCGACGACGAGATCGAGGCGCTCGGCCACCTGGGCCCCGCCTTCCGGTCGCTCGGCACGCAGCGGAACATCATGGTGACGGCACTCGCCAAGCGTGAGGCCATGCAGCATGCGGGCGCTGCGGGCGCGGATTCTCTCAGCAAGGAGGAGTTCGCCGAGCTTGCTCGGGCCGAGGCTGAGTGGCGCCTGTCGCTCTCGGCGCTCTACACGTCGAGCTCGGAACCTCAGCGCGACTCCCTCGACGAGATCACCAAGAACACTGCCACCAACGGGGCCGTCGGGGTTCCCGCGCAACGGGCGGTCAACCAGGTCCTGGCCAACGGCAATCTCGACCGGGTCACGATGACGCCGGACCAGCATACGGCGTCCTGCACCGAGCTGTTCCGCGGGCTGCAGAACCTGGCCGTCGCGGCGGCGAACGAGCTCATCGACGACCTCGCCGAGGTCGACTGAGCCCGGCACGGCGAAACGGCCGAGATGGTAGTTGTGGGCGACGAAAGTAGAGTTTCGTCGCCCACAACTACAGATTCGGCCCGCCAGAACTGCAGGCTCGCTTGGGTCAGGCCGAGACTGCCGCCTCGAGCTGGTCGAGGGCCCAGTGGAGGTCCTCCTCGGCGATCACCAGGGGCGGCGCGAGGCGGATGGTGGAGCCGTGGGTGTCCTTGGCGAGTACGCCGCGGGCGAGGAGGCGCTCGCAGATCTCGCGGCCGCTGGCGATCGCCGGGTCGATGTCGACGCCGGCCCACAGGCCGCGGGAGCGGAAGCCGACGATGCCCTTGCCGACCATCGCCAGGAGGCGGTCGCGCAGGACCTGGCCGAGCGCCTCGGCGCGGGCCTGGAACTCGCCCGTCTCCAGCAGGTCGACGACGGCGGTGCCGACGGCGCAGGCGAGCGGGTTGCCGCCGAAGGTGGAGCCGTGCTGGCCGGGGCCGATGACGCCGAGCACATCGCGGTCGGCGACGACGGCCGAGACGGGGACGATGCCGCCGCCGAGGGCCTTGCCGAGGATGTACATGTCCGGCTTCACGCCGGCGTGGTCGCAGGCGAAGGTGTAGCCCGTACGGCCCAGGCCGGCCTGGATCTCGTCGGCGGCGAAGAGCACGTTCTCGCGGGTGCAGACCTCGCGCAGCCCGATCAGGAAGTCGTCGCCGGGGATGACGACGCCGGACTCGCCCTGGATCGGCTCGACCAGCACGGCCACCGTGTTGGGGGTGATCGCGGCCTCGATCGCGGCGAGGTCGGCGTAGGGCACCATCACGAAGCCGGGAGCGAACGGGCCGAAGCCGTCGCGCGCGTCGGCGTCGTCGGAGAAGCCGACGATCGTGGTCGTGCGGCCGTGGAAGTTGCCGGCCATCACGATGATCTCGGCCTGGTCGGCGGGGACGCCCTTGACGTCGTAGCCCCACTTGCGGGCGACCTTGATCGCGGTCTCGACGGCCTCGGCGCCGGTGTTCATCGGCAGCACCATGTCCTTGCCGCACATCGCGGCCAGGCGGGCGGTGAACTCGGCGAACTGGTCGTGCACGAACGCACGCGAGGTGAGAGTGACCTTGTCGAGCTGCTCACGGGCTGCCGACAGCAGGGCGGGGTGGCCGTGACCGAAGTTCAGCGCGCTGTATCCGGCCAGCATGTCGAGGCAGCGGCGGCCGTCGACGTCGGTCACCCAGGCGCCCTCGGCGTGGCTGATCACCACCTCGAGGGGGTGGTAGTTGTGCGCGGAGTGCGCCTCGGCAGCCGCGAAGGCGGCGGGGGTCAAGCTGGTCGCAGCGGTGGCCTGAGCCTCGTTGAGCAGGGTCATCGCACTCCTCCATCTGTGGGGCGTTCTCGGTGATCTGAGCCAAGATCATCTGATTGTCAGACAATCCTACGATCAGGCTACGCCAGATGTCTCATCGTTGTCTCCCGGTCGGTAACACGGCGGTAAATCTCGGTGCGGACGGTGCGTCTGGGGGTATAGGTTCCGTCCGCCCGCCTCGCGTTCTCTGGCAGCGAAGCGACCCAGACCATCTCGGGTAAGAGACTCGGAGGAACCACAGATGCGCATCCGCGCACTGGTGGCGGCTGCTGCCGTCGCCCTGATCGTGCCGGCGGTGCCGGCTTTCGCGACGGAGACCCCGTCGACCACCACCGACCCGTCGGAGACGGCCCCCGCCGACCCGTCGCAGCCCGATCCCGGGACGGAGACCGAGACGGAAACCGTGACCGAGCCGGAGACGGGGCCCGCGACTGAGACCGAGCCCGAGACTGAGCCCGAGACCGAGCCCGCCACGGAGGGCGTGGCGGAGGAGCCGACCGCCGCCGTGGTGACCACTGTCGTGATCACCGTCCCCGCCACGACCCCAGCTGGGGGCGCGACGCTCCCCGTGACGTACGACGTCGAGAACGTCGAGGCGCTCGGGGCGAACCCGGTGGCCAACTGGACGATCACCGGCTCGAACGGCACCTCGCCGAGCGGCCCGCAGTCGGCGCCGATCACGCTCGACGCCGACGGCGTCGGGACGGTCCAGGCGACAATGCCGACCGCGACCGACACCTACCGGATCACCGCGTTCATCGAGGGTGAGGGCGGCGCGACCGACTCCGTCACCGCCGATCTCGGTGCCGTCGACGCCACCAAGCCGGTCGTCACCCTGAGCCGCAACCTGACGACCTTCTACCCCTACAAGGACGGCTACCGCGACACGGTCACGGCGAAGTTCACCGTGAACGAGACCGTCGGCTTCACCGCCAAGGTGGTCACCGCCGGCGGCACCCTCGTCCGCACCCTGGGCTCGTCCTCGAGCTTCTCCGGCACCACGTCCTACGCGTGGAACGGCTACAACAACGCCGGCACCCGGGTCTCGGGCACCTACTACATCCGCGTCGAGACCAAGGACAGGGCCGGCAACGCCACCGCCGCCCAGATCTCGGTCGCCGCGTCCGCCAAGAAGCTGACCTGGAAGACCTACAGCAGGACGGTCACCGCCGCGGACGCCCTCAACTACAAGTACGTCGGCTCCTGCTCGACCCTCAAGGCGCCCGCTCGCAGCGACTGGTCCGAGTCCCGCGGCCTGCGCTCGAACGTACGCTGCAAGGCGTCCGGCACCAGCTCCAAGGCGACCGTCTACACCGAGAACGTCAAGTGCCTGCCGAAGTCGGTCGACGGCAACTACCGCAACCTGTCGCTGAAGCACTACGGCGGTCGTCCGAAGGGCTACACGAAGAACGTCTACATGGTCTCCACCGTCCTGCGTCCGTCCGACTGGGCCAGCCGCCAGAAGCACCAGTTCGGCAACTCGGTCAAGTGGAAGACGATGGCGTCCGTCGCCTCGCCCAACAGCCTGATCCAGAGCCGCACGTCGACGCAGTACTGCCCCGCCGTGTGGTGGACCGCCGGGCTCAACTCGAGCTCGCGCTACGACATCTGGAAGTACTCGGTCGGCATCCAGTACCGCGTGCTCGCGTGACCATGGCACGCAAGCTGATGCTGGCCGTCGCAGCGGTGCTGGTCGCCGCCGGCGCGTTCGGCGGCGTCCTCGCCCTCACCGGCGAGGAGGAGCCGAAGCGACCCGTCGTCGAGAAGAACCAGCCGGCCGCTCCGGGACCCGAGGAGCGCTCGGCCCCGGATCCGGAGGAGGTCACCGACCTGTACGCCCCCGAGGGTGAGGTCGGCGCCGACCACTAGCCGACCACTAGCCGACCACTAGTCGACCACTAGTCGACACGAGCAGAATGAGACGTACGCCGCCGGGCACGGTCCCGGCGGCGTACGTCTGTGGTTTTCAGCAGAGCTGAAGGCCCGTCACAGCCTCATCACAGGAACCGGACGGACACTGGAAACCAGGGTCAGGCGAGCTGACCCGTTCCAAGATCGCGTACGCCGCCCGGCTCCCCGACCGGCGGCGTACGTCTTGATTTGTCTATGCCGTGCGGGGGCTCGTAACCTTGTGAGGTCGTGACTCCTGCCGCGTCCTGATCATTTCGCACGGTCAGGGGCGCAGATCCGGATGACTGCCGCTGGGACCACCCAGAGGACAGGGCAAGCCGGGCCGTGTTCGTCAGAAGCCACGCAGCACCATCCCGGTGCGCATCCGTGCGCCGGGTCCAACGAACTAAGAAGGCACAAGTGCGTACTTACGCTCCCAAGCCGGGCGACATCGAGCGGGCCTGGCTCGTGATCGACGCGACCGACGTCCGTCTCGGCCGTCTCGCTGTCCAGACCGCTGAGCTCCTGCGCGGCAAGCACAAGCCGATCTTCGCGCCCAACGCGGACACCGGCGACTTCGTCATCGTCATCAACGCCGAGAAGGTCTCCCTCTCCGGCAACAAGGCCAAGACCAAGCTGGCCTACCGCCACTCGGGCTACCCGGGCGGTCTGACCGCGACCCCGATCGGCGAGATCCTCGAGAAGGACGCTCGCAAGGCGATCGAGACCGCTGTGTGGGGCATGCTGCCGAAGAACAAGCTCGGCCGCCAGATGCTCAAGAAGCTCAAGGTCTACTCCGGTCCGACGCACCCGCACGTCGCGCAGCAGGCCGTTCCGTTCGAGATCAAGCAGATCGCCCAGTGAGCCAGGACCAGGACATGACTGAGAACACCGCAGAGGTCGAGGAGACCTTCGAGACCGACGAGCAGGGCGTTGCTTTCACCTCCGAGAGCGCCCCGTCCGCCGACACCCCCGAGCGCCCGGCGACCATCGCCCCGGCCGCCGCGACCGGCCGCCGCAAGGAGTCCGTGGCCCGCGTCCGGATCGTCCCGGGCACCGGTTCGTGGACCATCAACGGTCGCACCATCGAGGACTACTTCCCCAACAAGCTGCACCAGCAGATCGCGAACGAGCCGTTCGCCGCGCTGCAGCTCGAGGGTCGCTTCGACGTGATCGCCCGCATCGACGGCGGCGGCATCGCCGGTCAGGCCGGCGCGCTGCGTCTCGGCGTGGCCCGCTCGCTCAACATCGTTGACGAAGAGGCCAACCGCCCGACCCTGAAGAAGGCCGGTCTGCTGACCCGCGACGCCCGCGTCGTGGAGCGCAAGAAGGCCGGTCTCAAGAAGGCCCGCAAGGCCTCGCAGTTCAGCAAGCGCTGATCGCCCAGCAGATCGCCTAGCATTGTTGGGGTGCCTCGGCTCGCCGAGGCACCCCGACTCATTTTTCGGGCGGGGGCCGACGTACGAAAGAAGGTCACACGGACGTGGCACGCCTTTTCGGCACTGACGGAGTTCGTGGTCTCGCGAACGGCGAGATCCTCACCGCCTCGCTCGCCCAGAACCTGGCGACCTCGGCGGCACTGGTCCTGACCGAGGAGCTGCGCGATTCCGGCAGCGGACGCAAGCCGCTGGCGGTGGTCGGCAACGACTCGCGCGTCTCCGGGCAGTTCCTGCAGGCCACGGTGGCCGGCGGTCTGGCCTCGGCCGGCTGCGACGTGATCGACGTCGGCGTGCTGCCGACGCCCGGGGTCGCCTACCTCACCGCGGCCCTCCAGGCCGACCTCGGTGTGGTCATCTCGGCCTCGCACAACCCGATGCCCGACAACGGCATCAAGTTCCTCCAGCGCGGCGGGCACAAGCTCGACGACGTGCTCGAGGACCGGATCGAGGCACACCTCGACGAGCCCTGGGACCGCCCCACTGGCGCCTCGGTGGGCCGGATCTCGTCCCACGAGAACCCCGTGGAGACGTACGCAGCCCACCTGATCTCCACCCTGGAGCGCCGCCTCGACGGGCTGACCGTCGTCGTCGACTGCGCCAACGGCGCGGCCGCAGCCGCGGGCCCGCTGGCCCTGGACCAGGCCGGGGCGAAGGTGATCGCGATCAACGACGTCAACGACGGCCTCTCGATCAACGACGGGGTCGGTTCGACCCACCCGGAGATGCTCCAGAAGGCGGTCCTCGAGCACGGCGCCGACGTCGGGTTCGCCTGGGACGGCGACGCCGACCGCTGCCTGGCCGTCGACGGTGAGGGCAACCTCGTCGACGGCGACCAGCTCATCGCGATCCTCGCCCTCGGGCTCCACGACGCCGGCCGGCTCCCGGACGACACCGTGGTCGTCACCGTGATGAGCAACCTCGGTTTCGTCAAGGCGATGGACGCCGCGGGCGTCCACGTCAAGCAGACCGCCGTGGGTGACCGCTACGTGCTCGAGGAGATGCGCCGGGGCGGCTACGCCATCGGTGGCGAGCAGTCCGGCCACATCATCATGAGCGAGCACGCCACCACCGGCGACGGCATCCTCACCGCGCTGCACGTCCTGCAGCGGATGACCCTCACCGGGCGCACCCTCGCCGATCTCGCCTCCGTCGTCACCCGCCTCCCGCAGGTCCTGCTCAACGTCAAGGGCGTCGACAAGGCCCGCTGCAAGACCGACGACGGCCTCCTCGATGCCGTCGCCGCCGAGGAGAAGGCTCTCGCCGGCTCCGGCCGGATCCTGCTGCGCCCGTCGGGCACCGAGAACCTCGTACGCGTCATGGTCGAGGCCCCCACCCATCACGAGGCCGAGGCCTGTGCCGAGCGGCTTGCTGACGTCGTACGCGCGCGGCTCGCTCTCTGATCATTCGTCACACTGGCCCCAGGAATACCCGGTTAACAGGGTATTCCTGCACTTCTCGGGCAATGCAACACCCATTAAGTGCAGGGATACCCGGTTAACCGGGTATCCCAACCGCCCCGACCCTAGATCTTCCGCAGACGCACGTAGCGGACGGAGTGGTCGCGGTCCTTGCGGAGGACGAGGGTGGCGCGGGAGCGGGTGGGGAGGACGTTCTCGCGGAGGTTGGGGCCGTTGATCTCGTTCCAGATCTCGGTGGCGCGGGTGATGGCCTCGTCGTGCGACAGGGCGGCGTACTTCGTGAAGTAGGACGACGGGTCGCGGAAGGCGGTCTCGCGCAGCCGCAGGAACCGCTCGACGTACCACTGCTTGATGTCGCGGGGGTCGGCGTCGACGAAGACGGAGAAGTCGAAGAAGTCCGAGAGGGCGAGGGCGATGGTGCCGTCGGCACGGACCCGGGAGGGCTGCAGGACGTTGAGACCCTCGAGGATGACGATGTCGGGCTTCTTGACCAGCACGGTCTGGTCGGTGACGTCGTAGGTCAGGTGTGAGTAGATCGGCGCGCGCACCTCGTCCTCACCCGACTTGAGGTCGACGAGGAAGCGGAGCAGGGCCTTGCGGTCGTACGACTCCGGGAAGCCCTTGCGCTCCATCAGGCCGCGACGCTCGAGCTCGGCGTTGGGGTAGAGGAACCCGTCGGTGGTGACCAGGGCGACGTTGGGGTGCTCGGGCCAGTGGGCGAGCATCTGCTGCAGCACACGAGCCGTGGTCGACTTGCCGACGGCGACGGATCCGGCAACGCCGATGACGAACGGCGTACGTTCCGGCATCGTCTTGCCGAGGAAGAGCTCCTGCTGGTCGTGGAGCTTGTCCGAGGCGCTCACGTAGAGGCTGAGCAGCCGGCTCAGCGGCAGGTAGACCTCCTCGACCTCCTTGAGGTCGATCTGGTCGCCCAGGCCCCGCAGAGACTCGATCTCGGCCTCGGTCAGCGGACTCTCGGTCTCGGTCGCGAGCTCGGCCCACGCGCTACGGTCGAGCTCGACGTAGGGCGAGGAGCCGCGGTCATCGCCGTGTGGCCCGGGGTGTGACATGGCAACGATTGTTACGCACATGCGCCGCCGCTTCCTGCTGGGGTCCACGAGAGCCGTAGGATCATCCGCCATGTGCGGCATCGTTGGGTACGTCGGAGACCGGTCGGCGCAGGACGTCGTGATCGATGGACTGCGGCGGTTGGAGTACCGCGGCTATGACTCGGCTGGGATCGCCCTGATCGCGGACCAGAAGCTTGCGGTGGACAAGAGGGCCGGCAAGCTCGCCAACCTGGAGAAGGCGATCGCGGGCACGCCGCTGCCGGCGTCGACGACCGGGATCGGCCACACCCGCTGGGCGACCCACGGCGGCCCGACCGACGGCAACGCCCACCCGCACGTCGGGCGCACCGGCCGCGTCGCGGTCGTGCACAACGGCATCATCGAGAACTTCGCCGAGCTGCGGGCCTCGCTGGAGACAGACGGACACGAGTTCACCTCGCAGACCGACACCGAGGTCGCCGCCCACCTGCTCGAGCGCGAGGTCGTCGGCGGAGCCGACCTGACCATCGCGATGCAGAAGGTCTGCTCGATCCTCGAAGGTGCGTTCACCTTCGTCGCGATCGACGCCCAGGACCCGTCCCGGGTCGTCGCCGCCCGGCGCAACAGCCCGCTCGTGGTCGGACTGGGCGAGGGGGAGTCGTTCCTCGGCTCCGACGTCGCCGCCTTCATCGAGCACACCCGCGAGGCGATGGAGCTCGACCAGGACCAGGTCGTCACCATCACCCGCGACGGCGCGACAGTCACCAACTTCGACGGCACCCCCGCCGAAGGCCGCCGCTTCCACGTCGACTGGGACCTGGCCGCCGCCGAGAAGGACGGCCACGACTGGTTCATGCGCAAGGAGATCCTCGAGCAGCCTCGTGCGGTCGCCGACTCGCTGCTGGGGCGGCGTACGCCTTCGGGGTCTCTGCACCTCGACGAGATGCGGCTCGACGACGACGAGCTGCGCGAGGTCACCAAGATCATCATCATCGCCGCGGGGACGTCGTTCTACGCGGGGATGGTCGCGAAGTACGCCATCGAGCACTGGTGCCGGATCTCGGTCGAGGTCGAGCTGGCCTCCGAGTTCCGCTACCGCGACCCGATCCTCGACAACTCCACCCTGGTGGTGGCGATCTCGCAGTCCGGCGAGACCGCTGACACGCTGCAGGCGATCCGGCACGCGCGCTCGCAGCGCTCCAAGGTGCTGGCGATCTGCAACACCAACGGCTCCACGATCCCGCGCGAGTCCGATGCGGTCATCTACACCCACGCCGGCCCGGAGATCGGGGTCGCCTCGACCAAGGGGTACGTCACCCAGCTGGTCGCCTGCTACCTGCTCGCGCTCTACCTGGCCCAGGTCAAGGGCACCATGTACGGCGATGAGATCGACGGCGTGATGACCCAGCTCGAGGCGATGCCCGCGGCGGTCGAGAAGGTGCTGGAGACCGCGCCGCAGGTCTACGACCTGGCGCGTGAGTACGCGGACCGCCGGGCCTTCCTGTTCCTGGGCCGCCACGCCGGCTACCCGGTGGCGCTGGAGGGTGCGCTCAAGCTCAAGGAGCTCGCCTACCTGCACGCCGAGGGGTTCGCCGCCGGCGAGCTCAAGCACGGTCCGATCGCGCTGGTCGAGGAGGGCCTGCCGATCTGGTGCATCGTGCCCCCGCGCGGCCGCGACTTCCTGCACGACAAGATGCGCTCCGGGATCATGGAGGTCCGCGCCCGCGGCGCCCGCACCATCGCCCTGGTCGAGGAGGGCGACGACTCGGTCGACTCGGTCTCCGACACGATCATCCGGCTGCCCAAGGTGCCGGTGCTCCTGCAGCCGCTCGTCGCGGTCGTACCGATGCAGCTCTTCGCCTGCCAGCTCGCCACCGAGCTCGGCTACGACGTCGACCAGCCGCGCAACCTCGCCAAGTCCGTCACGGTCGAGTGATGGCGGTCCACTGATGGCTGTCCTCGGAGTCGGCATCGACGTCTGCGACCTGGAGCGCTTCGAGGAGTCGCTGGAGCGTACGCCTCGGCTGCGCGAGCGCCTGTTCACGCCCGCGGAGGCGACGAAGCCGATGGCCTCGCTGGCCGCCAGGTTCGCCGCCAAGGAGGCGCTCGCCAAGGCGCTCGGTGCGCCGCAGGGGATGGAGTGGCACGACGCCGAGGTGATCTCGGAGTCCTCCGGGCAGCCTCGGTTCGAGCTCCGCGGCACCGTGCTGGCGCAGGCCACGAAGCTCGGTGTCGCCACCGTCCACCTCTCGCTCTCCCACGACGCCGGCATCGCCTCGGCGATGGTCGTCCTGGAGGACTGACGGGGCTTGTTCGAGGCCTTCGGCCCAACCCCGCCAGTGCATTGGCGCGTAGGCTTGGGCCATGCGGCGTGCGCACTCGGTTGAGCAGGTCAGAGCGGCAGAGAAGGCCCTGATGGCGAGCCTGCCAGAAGATGCCCTGATGCAGCGTGCGGCGGCCGGGCTGGCCTACGCGGTCATCGACCTCTTGAGGGGGGCTTACGGGAAGCGCATCGTGCTGCTCGTCGGGAGCGGGGACAACGGCGGAGATGCGTTGTACGCCGGTGCGCTTCTCGCGCGCCGCGGTGCGCAGGTAGAGGCGTGGTTGCTCTCCGACAAGGCCCACCCCGGTGGTCTGGTGGCTCTGAAGGCCGCCGGGGGCAGGGTTGTGAAGCTCAGCGAGGGCTATAGGCCACGCTCAGGTTCACAACCCTCGGTCGTCATCGACGGGATCGTGGGGATCGGGGGCAAGCCCGGGCTGCGGCCGGACGCCGAGGCAGCACTGGCTCTGCTCGCCGGGATCCCGGTCGTCTCCGTCGATACGCCGAGCGGGGTCTGCGTAGACACAGGGGAGGTCGACGGAGCCCATGTGACCGCCGACCTGACGGTCACCTTCGGAACCCACAAGCCGTGTCACCTGCTCGACCCGGCCGCGTCGGCGTGCGGGACGGTCCAGCTGGTCGACATCGGCCTCCGGCTCCCGACGCCGGCGATCGAGAGCCTCGAGGCCGCCGATGTGGCGGACCTGGTGCCGCGTCCCGCGCCGGACGGGCACAAGTACTCCCGCGGCGTGGTCGGGCTGAGGGTTGGCAGCGCCACCTACCCAGGAGCCGCGCTGCTGGCCGTCTCCGGAGCCAACACCGGGCTGGCCGGGATGGTCCGCTACGTCGGCACCGCCTCGGAGTGGGTCAAGCGACACAACCCGGAGGTCGTGGGCGACGGCCAGGCACAGGCCTGGGTGGTCGGCTCCGGCAGCGCCGACGGCGCCAACAGCGCGCTCGCGTTCGCCCGGGCGAGCGGCGTACCTCTGGTCATCGACGCCGACAGCCTGCGTGCGCTGAACGGGCCGCTCGGGTTGCCCGCGATCCTGACTCCGCACGCCGGCGAGCTCGCGGCGCTGATCCGTGAGGATCGCGGCGACATCGAGGCTCGTCCGCTGCACTACGCACGGCTCGCGGCCAAGCGGTTCGACGCGGTGGTGCTGCTCAAGGGGCGGCGTACCACGATCGCCTCACCGGACCCCGACACACCGGTACGGGTCAACACCACGGGTACCTCCTGGCTGGCCACCGCCGGCTCGGGGGACGTGCTCGGCGGACTGATCGGCTCGCTGCTGGCCGCCGGTCTCGCTCCCATCGACGCCGCCTCCGCGGGCGCCTGGCTGCACGGTGCGGCCGCCACTCTCGCCAGTGACGGCGGGCCGGTCACGGCGAGCGGCGTCGCCGCCGCGATACCCGCCGTTATCCGGTCCCTTCCTGCTGTCTCCAGTTAGCACGAACTATCCTTGACACCATGTCACCGAGCCCAGCGCCTCGGGCTCCGCTTCGGCGAGCCGAGATCGTCATCGACCTCGCCGCGATCCGACACAACGTCTCGCGGCTGCGGGAGCACCTGCGTACGCCGATCATGACGGTGGTCAAGGCCGACGGCTACGGGCACGGCCTGGTCGAGGCCGGGCGGGCCGCTCGTGAGGGCGGCGCGGACTGGCTCGGCGTGGCCTCGGCCGACGAGGCGCTCGCGCTGCGCGCAGCCGGCGACGAGGGCAGGCTGCTGGCCTGGCTGATCATGCCCAGCGAGCCCGCCGAGGAGCTCGTGGCTGCGGACATCGATGTCACCGCCTACACGATCGCCGACCTGGAGAAGTTCGCAGCGGCCGGCGACACCCTGGGCCGTACGCCCCGGGTGCAGCTCAAGGTCGACACCGGACTCAGCCGGGGCGGCGCCGCCTTCGCCGACTGGTCGAAGCTGGTCGGGATGGCGCGCATCCTGGAGGCCGAGGGAGCGATCCGGGTCACCGGGATCTGGTCGCACTTCAGCGCCAGCGAGAACACCGCCGACCCAGCCAGCGCCCTCCAGGAGAAGGTCTTCGCCGAGGCGCTCGCGGTCGCCGAGGAGGCCGGCCTCCGGCCGGAGGTACGTCACCTGGCCAACTCCGCGGGAGCGCTGCTGCGCCCCGGTGCGCGGCTCGACCTGGTGCGGGTAGGGATCGCGACGTACGGCGTCGACCCGGCGCCTGGCGTCGAGGGATCGCCGTGGGCCGATCTCGGACTCGTCCCGGCGATGACCGTGCGGGCCGAGCTCGCGCTGGTGAAGCCGATCGAGGCCGGTGCGGGTGTCTCCTACAACCACACCTGGGTGGCCGACGAGCCGACGAGGGTGGGGCTGATCCCGGTCGGCTACGCCGAGGGCATCCAGCGTCGTGCCGGGAATCGCGCCGAGGTGTGGATCGACGGAGCTCGATACCCCGTGCGCGGCACCATCTGCATGGACCAGATCGTCGTCGATCTCGGGGACGCCTCGGTCGAACGCGGTGCCGAGGTGCTCCTGTGGGGCACCGGTGCCGATGGCGAGCCGACCGCCCAGGACTGGGCCGAGGCGAGCGAGACCATCGCCTACGAGGTCGTCACCAGAATCGGAGGACGGATGAAGCGCCGTTATGTTGACACAGACGTCGACACCGAGCAGGGAGACGACACATGAGCAGCATCGCAGCACGGATCGGCCAGATCGCGGCGGGCACTCTGGGAGCGGCGGCGGTCGCTGCCGCGGCCCGCGGCGCAGTGGTGGTCAGGAAGCACCGCCGCGCGATCGAGGAACGCCCCGAGGACCGGACCCCGCTCGGTACGCTGCGGTCCTGCCCGGTCACCGTGGTGACCTCCGACGGCGTACCTCTTCATGTCGAGGTCGACGAGGTCGACCCGGCTCACTCGCACCCCGGCGGGGCGAACGGGGTGACGCTCGTCTTCGTGCACGGCTACTGCCTCAACCTCGACTGCTGGCACTTCCAGCGCGCCGCCTACCGGGGCCTGGTGCGGTCGGTCTTCTACGACCAGCGCAGCCACGGCCGCAGCGGCCGCTCCTCGCTCGGCAACGCCACCATCGATCAGCTCGGCGACGACCTGCTCCGGGTGCTGGACGCGGTCGTGCCGGAGGGTCCGGTGATCCTGGTAGGCCACTCGATGGGCGGGATGACGATCGCCGCGCTCGCCGAGGACCACCCCGAGCTGTTCGCGCCGTACGACAAGGGTGGCCGCATCATCGGCACCGCCCTGATCTCGACGACCGCCGGTGGACTGGACCCGAGCCGGCTGCTGATCCCGGTGCTCCCGGCCAAGCTGTCCGGCGGGATCGCCAACCGCACCATACGGACGCTGGCCAGGGGACATGGGATCGTCGACCGGTTCCGCGCGATGGGGGCCTCGGTGGCGACCGTCTTCACCGATGTGTTCGCCTTCGGGGACGAGGTGCCGGAGGCGTACGTCGACTTCGTGGACGGACTGCTCTCTCAGACGCCGTTCGAGGTCGTCGCGGAGTTCTTCCCGAGCTTCCGGGCGCTGGACAAGTTCGCGTCGATCACCACGCTCGGCAGGGTGCCGACCACGATCATCTGCGGCACCGCCGACCGGCTGACCTCGATCGGCCACAGCCGCAAGCTGCACTCCTACATCCCGGGCTCCCGGTTGGTCGAGTGTGAGAAGGCCGGCCACATGGTCATCCTCGAGCGCCATGGTCAGGTCAACGCCGAGCTCGACCAGCTGCTCGCCTCGGCCACCCGGGATGCGGCTTCGGCATGACGCTCGTCTTCGAGCGGGTCGGGCCGGAGGCCGCGACCGAGGTGCTCGGTATCGTCCGGGAGGCCTTCTCCGCTCGCCCGCCGCTGGATCCGCCCGCGGATGCGCTCGGGGAGACCGAGGGGTCGATGAAGGAACGCCTCTCCGGCTTCGGCGGAGTGGTGGCGCGATTGGACGGGGTCGGTGTCGGGGCCGTCCTCATGGATCCCGAGGACTCGACCCTGTGGCTGCGTCGTTTCGCTGTTCTGCCTGATCAGCAGGGTCATGGGGTGGCGCACAAGATGGTGACGTACGCCGCCGGCGTCGCGGTCTCCGAGGGTTTCGACGATCTCGCGGTGATCGCGCGCGAGGAGCTTCCGGAGACGCTGCGGTTCTGGGTGCGGCAAGGGTTTCGGGAGATCTCCCGTGAGTCTCCCGCTGTGCGCCTCCATCGTCCGCTGAACGAGCATGTCGTCGAGGCGCTCGACGCCGACGCCATGTTCGAGCTCGGCCGGCGGGTGGCCGCGCTGGTCGCCGCCGGCGACGTACTCGTCCTCTCCGGCGGCCTCGGCGCCGGCAAGACCACCTTCACCAAGGGCCTCGGGGCGGGGCTCGGGGTGCGCGGCGAGATCACCTCGCCGACCTTCGTGATCGCCCGGGTGCATCCCTCGACGGTCGGCGGCCCGGAGCTCGTCCACGTCGACGCCTATCGGCTCGGCGGGATCGAGGAGCTCGACGACCTCGACCTGGACACCGATCTCGACGACGCGGTGACGGTCGTGGAGTGGGGCGAGGGCCTGGCCGAGGGGCTCTCCGAGTCCCGGTTGGAAATCCGGATCGTACGTGCCGAGGCAGACGAGGCTCCGTTGGATCTGGTCGAGGCGCCCGACGGTGCGGATCCTCGACGCGTGGAGATCGTCCCTGTCGGGGCCCGCTGGCGCGGCGTGGACCTCAGCGCGCTCTAGGGTGTGAGTTGTGCTTCTCGCCTTTGACACCGCCACGCCCCAAGTGACTGTGGCGCTCCACGATGGGGACGACGTCGTCGCCGAGGTCGTCTCCGACCGCACCATGAAGCATGGTGAGCAGCTTGCGCCACTGATCTCCGACGTCCTGACGGAGGCCGGGATCGTACGCCAGGATCTGACCGCCATCGCCGTTGGCGCAGGCCCCGGGCCGTTCACCGGCCTGCGGGTCGGGCTGGTCACCGCCCGGACGCTCGGGTTCGCGCTGGAGATCCCGGTCTATGCGGCCTGCACGCTGGACGTGCTGGCGGTGGAGGCCGTTGCCTCCGGGGTCGGCGGGCCTTTCTTCGTGGCCACGGATGCGCGGCGCAAGGAGGTCTACCTGGCCTCCTACGACCCCGACGGCGTACGCCTCGAGGGCCCTGTCGTCGCCCGCCCCGCCGAGGTCGCCACCTCGGCGCCGGTCGTCGGGGAGGGGGCGTTGCTCTATCCCGACGCGTTCCCGACGCCGCTCGGCCCGGTACGCCCGTCCGCCGGTTGGCTGGCCCGGGCGGTCGCCGAGGAGCAGGTCGAGCTGATGGATCCCGAGCCGCTCTACCTGCGCAGGCCTGATGCGGTGGAGCAGGCTGCCCAGAAGAAGGTTCAGAAGAAGGTTTCCCAGTGAACGTACGCCCGGCTGGCTCGGACGACGTCGACGCAATCGCTGCCCTCGAGCTCGAGGCGTTCCCCGACGACGCCTGGACGCCCGAGTACCTGCAGGTGGCGATCGACGGGAAGATGCCGACTGTCAGGATCCTTGTCGCCGTCGATGATGCGGGAACGGTCATCGGCCATGCGCTGGTGAGCGTCGTCTACGAGATCGCCGAGCTCCAGCGGATCGCGACGGCCGAGGAGCAGCGCCGCCGCGGGATCGGTGGATCGCTCCTCGCCGCGTCGATCGACCTCGCTCGGGGCGAGGGAGCCGAGCGACTCCTCCTCGAGGTGCGTGAGGGCAACGTCGGGGCCATCGAGTTCTACCACCAGGCCGGATTCATCGAGATCGACCGCCGCGAACGCTACTACCGCGACGGTGCGACTGGGATCGTTCTGGCCATGGAGCTCGGCTGAGTCCCGGTCGGTCGTCTACGGGCAGCTGTGGATAACTTTCGACGGAGATTTCCGATCCATGATCTGCTGCCGCCATGGTTCAGTTCGCTACAGATTCGAACGCACGGGAGGCCGGTCTGGGGCTGGCACGTGCCATCGCCCTGCACGGGCTGCGGACGCCATCTCTGAAGCAGATCGGTGAAACGATGGGCGCCAGCGTCCCGACAGTTCATCGATGGCTCGGCGGTGGCAAAGGGAAGCTCGCTTGGGCGGCGGGAGCGTATCTGGGCGTCATCCTCGACGTCATGCGTGACCGCTCGGGTGCCAGGGGCGCAGCAGGGTTCATGCCGTGCAGGGACAATGAGTTTCTCCCGATCAGGACGCTCTTGGCATTCGAGGAGATCGGCCGTTCCGACGACTCCGTTGCGGAGCAGGTCGCCGAGGCCTGGCGGGAGCTGCACTTGATCCTCGGCCACGCGATCCGGCGATCGGACGTCGTGCGCGAGGCGGTGGTCCTTCGGGGGCTCTGGGTGAGCATCTGCGACGGTCACGCCCCCATGGACCTCGATGAAGCTTCTCGGATGCGGGCCGACGCTGTTGTACCTGGAAACCAAGCTGGGCGCATGTGAAAGAAAACTTTCTTTCACGACGGAGAAGTGCCCTTGCGCTCGACGTGGTGACGGACTGCAGCGTCCCCTCTGGTGCGTGGCCCCGCGCGTGAAAGAAAATTTTCTTTCACCGGAGAGACCAGTGCCTCGACCGGACCGATTCAAGGAGACTCGACGGTGACACGGCAGAATGCACCTATGGCCGATGAACCGCTAGTGCTCGGGATCGAGACGTCGTGCGATGAGACGGGGATCGGGGTGGTGCGCGGGCACACTCTGCTGGCAGACGCGGTGGCGAGCAGCGTCGAGGAGCATGCCCGGTTCGGCGGGGTCGTGCCGGAGGTCGCCAGCCGGGCGCACCTGGAGGCGATGGTGCCGACGATCGAGCGTGCCTGCGCGGAGTCGGGCATCAAGCTCCACGACGTCGACGCGATCGCCGTCACCTCGGGACCGGGACTCGCGGGTGCCCTGCTGGTCGGGGTGGCGGCGGCCAAGGCACTCGCCCTCGGCCTCGACAAGCCGATCTACGGTGTCAACCACCTGGCTTCGCACGTCGCGGTCGACCAGCTGCAGCACGGGCCGCTTCCCGAGCCGTGCGTTGCCATGCTCGTCTCCGGCGGCCACTCCAGCCTGCTCAAAATCACCGACATCACCGAGGGTGTCGACCCGATGGGCGCGACCATCGACGACGCCGCGGGCGAGGCCTTCGACAAGGTCGCCCGCCTGCTCGGCCTCGGCTTCCCGGGCGGCCCGGTGATCGACCGGACCGCCACTGCGGGCAGCTCGATCGCGATCGACTTCCCTCGCGGGCTCACCGGCCGCCGCGACCTGGAGCGTCACCGCTTCGACTTCTCCTTCTCCGGCCTCAAGACCGCGGTCGCCCGCTGGATCGAGGCCAAGGAGCGCAGCAGCGAACCCGTCCCGGTTGCCGATGTGGCCGCCAGCTTCCAGGAGGCCGTGGTCGACGTCCTGGTGCGCAAGGCGCTCGACGCAGCCTCTTCAGAAGGCATCGAGGACATCATCATCGGCGGCGGGGTCGCGGCCAACAGCCGGCTCCGGGTGCTCGCCGAGGAGCGTGCCACCAAGCTCGGCATCCGCGTCCGAGTCCCGCGCCCGGGCCTGTGCACCGACAACGGGGCGATGGTGGCGGCTCTGGGGGCGGAGATGGTGGCCAGGGGACGTACGCCTTCGGCGCTTGATCTCCCGGCGGACTCCTCCCAGCCGATCACAACCGTCCTGGTCTAACCGGTGGTCGAGCTTGTCGAGACCACCCTCAGAAGGGCCGCACCAACAGACACGTTCCCTCGCCGGCGACACGGGTGAGCACGATCGTGGCCTCCTCGGTGCCGGACAGCGCGAGCCGCTTGCGGAGCTGCTCGGGGACGACCTGTACGCCGCGCTTCTTGATGGTCAGCTTCCCGATCCCGCGCTCGCGCAGCGCCGCCTTGAGCTGCTTGTCCCGGTAGGGGAGCTCCTCGAGCACCTGATACCCGCGGGCGAACGGTGTCTCGAAGGAGGCGGAGGAGGCGACGTACGCGATGTGCTCGTCGATCAGGTGGCCCTGCACCCCGGCGGCGACGGCGGTGACCAGCCCCGCGCGGATCACGGCCCCGTCGGGCTCGTAGAGGAACTCGGCGACCGGGCCGACCTCGGCACCGGGATCGTCCTCGGAGGTGAGCGTCGCCAGGCCGCGCTCGCCGATCACGGTGGCCCGGCGGTGGGTGCTGGCCAACGAACCCGACCACAGCGCGGCCTCCTTGACCTCGCCGCGGTCGCTGACCCATTCGGCCTCGACCTTGTCGGGTACGAGATCGTGCGGGATCCCGGGGGCGACCTTCACGCACGCGTCGCGCGCGAAGAGCGTCTCGACCCACGACCACGGCGGCGCCCACCCCTCCGCGGAGAAGACCCGGCCCTTGGCGCCGCGGCGTGCCGGGTCGGCGTACGCGACGTCGAAGGGGGAATGGTCGACACCTGTGGCGTCGGCGACGGTGACGGCACCGGGCAGCCCGAGGGCGTCGAGGTTCGCCTGGGCGACGGCGACCCGCTCCGGATCGTGGTCGACCCCGGCGGCGGTGAGCCCGGCACGCGAGGACGCGATCAGGTCACCGCCGATCCCGCAGCCCAGGTCGATGACGCTCGCCGCGTCGAAGGCACGCAACCGCGCCGCCCGATGGTGGGCGACAGCGAGGCGGGTGGCCTGCTCGAGGCCGTCGGGGGTGAAGTACATCCGCGGTGCCAGGTCGCCGAACTTGGCGGCCGCCTTCCGGCGCAGGTCGACCTGGGTCATCGCCACGGCCACGCGCTCGGCCGCCTCGTCCTTGCGCAGCGCGGTCTGCACCGCCAGGGCCGACCCCGTCATCTCGGTGGCCCGCGCCAGCAGCCGCTGCCCGTCATCGGTCAGCAACCAGGAGAAGGCGTCGAGATCCATGCATCCGATCCTCTCAGGCCGGTTTCCGGTCTGGGCAAACTCCATTACCCCACCGGGTGTTTGTGATCTAGGATCCGCCGGGTGCGTAGACCCCCACGTCGAGTTCTGGTGAGCCTCTGGGCGCTCGCGGGCGTCATGACTCTGCTGTCGTTGTTGTTCGCCACGCCAGCATCCGCTGACACGGTGACCCCGGTGCGTCACTGCATGCGCGGTGACGATTACCGCGAGCTTGACGGTGATTCCTCAAGCGTGGTGACTGCGCCCGAGGGCTACCTGATCGTGTCCTACTGCGTGGACGGCCGGGGCAGGCGGGGCAGCTCGGAGGTGCGCACCCTGTCCACGCCGCAACGCACCACAGTTGTCTGGCACAGCGACGGGCGCCCGATCGAGGGTTACTCGGTGGAGTACACCCGGGTCCCCTCGTCGGACGAGCCCGAGGAAGAGGACGAGCCCGAGGCAGAGGAGGAAGCCGAAGGCGGGCAGGGCGAGAACGACGAGGCGGGCCAGACGGCTGAGGCCGAAGCGGAGCAGAGCGCCGCGGCAGAGGACGAGGAGAGGGCTGCGGGGGCGGCGAAGAAGCCCGAGAAGGAGCGCGCGCCGTCGGCCAGTGCGACCGAGAAGGAGCAGAAGCCGAGTCGGAAGCCCTCTGTCGAGATCTCCGCGCTGCCCGAGGACTCATCGCGGATGCCGGCGCTGAGCGACGGTGAAGAGCTCCAGATCACTTCGGTCAAGGAGTTCGAGGACGAGGGCGACGAGGAGAATCTGCGATCGCTCGTGGTTGCCGGCGGCATCATCATCGTCGGTCTCCTCGCCGGTGTGATCGCGCTCCTGGTGAGGCTCCCGGGCAGCGACAGGCGTCGATAGAGCGGCCTTGCTGGCACTCATTGCAGTCGAGTGCTAACGTCTGCTTTGGCACTCTCCCCCTGAGTGTGCCAGCGCTTGCGAGCCAGGTGCGACCCCCGCGACGGCGTACGTGGCAGATCGCAAGCACAGACGTAGCAACACCCACCGAAGTCTGACTCCGTAGAAAAGAAATGGGGAGGTCGACACAGTGTCGGTCAACATCAAGCCTCTTGAGGACCGGATCGTCGTCAAGGCCGTCGAGGCCGAGCAGACCACCGCCTCCGGTCTGGTCATCCCGGACACCGCCAAGGAGAAGCCCCAGGAGGGCGAGGTCCTGGCGCTCGGCCCGGGTCGCATCGACGACAAGGGCAACCGCGTCCCGCTCGACGTCGCCGTGGGCGACAAGGTCATCTACAGCAAGTACGGCGGCACCGAGGTGAAGTACGCCGGCGAGGAGTACCTCATCCTCTCGGCTCGCGACATCCTCGCGGTCATCGCCTGACGTCATCCGTCTCGCATCAACGCGGCCGGGCCGACGGGGTTTATCAAGTCCTGGGCCCCGGCCGCGTTCTGCGTACTAGGGAGTAAATACTAATGCCGAAGATCCTGGAGTTCGACGAGAACGCCCGCCGCGCCCTCGAGCGTGGCGTCGACGCCCTCGCCAACGCCGTCAAGGTGACGCTGGGCCCCAAGGGCCGCTACGTCGTCCTCGACAAGAAGTGGGGCGCTCCGACCATCACCAACGACGGTGTCACCGTCGCGCGTGAGATCGAGCTGGACGACCCGTTCGAGAACCTTGGTGCTCAGCTCACCAAGGAGGTTGCGACCAAGACCAACGACATCGCTGGTGACGGTACGACCACCGCGACCGTCCTCGCTCAGGCGATGGTCCACGAGGGTCTGCGCGCGGTTGCCGCCGGTGCGAACCCGATGAGCCTCAAGCGCGGTATGGACGCCGCCGCGGCCGCCGTCGGCGACGCCCTGCGTGCCGCCGCCCGCGAGGTCGTCGACGAGTCCGACATGGCCTCGGTCGCCACCATCTCCTCCCGCGACGCGAAGATCGGCGAGATCCTCGCCGAGGCCTTCGCGAAGGTGGGCAAGGACGGTGTCATCACCGTCGAGGAGTCCAACACCACCGGCACCGAGCTCGAGTTCACCGAGGGTATGCAGTTCGACAAGGGCTACATCTCTCAGTACTTCGTGACCGACCAGGAGCGGATGGAGGCCGTCATCGACGAGCCGCTGATCCTGCTCGTCCAGGGCAAGATCAGCTCCATCCAGGAGCTCCTGCCGCTGCTGGAGAAGGTCATCGCTGCCGGCAAGCCGCTGTTCATCATCGCCGAGGACGTCGAGGGCGAAGCCCTCTCGACCCTGGTCGTGAACAAGATCAAGGGCACCTTCAACGCGACCGCCGTCAAGGCGCCCGCGTTCGGTGACCGCCGCAAGGCCATGCTGCAGGACATCGCGATCCTCACCGGCGCGCAGGTCGTCGCCGAGGAGGTCGGCCTCAAGCTCGACCAGGTCGGCCTCGAGGTGCTCGGCACCGCTCGCCGGATCACGGTCACGAAGGACAACACCACGATCGTCGAAGGCGGCGGCGACGCTGCCGCGGTCGAGGGTCGCGTCAACGAGATCAAGTCCGAGATCGAGCGCACCGACTCCGACTGGGACCGCGAGAAGCTCCAGGAGCGCCTCGCCAAGCTCGCCGGTGGCGTCTGCGTGATCAAGGTCGGCGCTCACACCGAGGTGGAGCTCAAGGAGAAGAAGCACCGCATCGAGGACGCTGTCTCCGCGACCCGCGCCGCCATCGAGGAGGGCATCGTCGCCGGCGGTGGCTCCGCGCTGATCCACGCCGTCTCCGTCCTGGAGAAGGACCTCGGCCTCGAGGGCGACGAGGCGGTCGGCGTACGCGTCGTCCGCAAGGCCGCCGACGAGCCGCTGCGCTGGATCGCCGAGAACGGTGGCGACAACGGCTACGTCATCACCACCAAGGTCCGCGAGCTCGGCGTCGGCCAGGGCTTCAACGCCGCCACGGGTGAGTACGGCGACCTGGTCGCCCAGGGCGTCATCGACCCCGTCAAGGTCACCCGCTCCGCGCTGATCAACGCCACCTCGATCGCGGGCATGCTGCTCACGACCGAGACCCTGGTCGTCGACAAGCCGGAAGAGGAAGAGGCGCCCGCGGCCGGTCACGGCCACGGTCACGGCCACTGATTCAAAGCCGAGTCGGCGCATCCTGACCAGTACCTCGCGAAGCTAAGCGAGCGAGAGGGTCAGGATGCGCCGACTCGGCGATTTCAGCGAACGATCAGCGAGTCGAGATCGACGTCGTCCGAGAGCACGTTCATATCGACGTACGCCTCGTCCGCGCTGCCGACTCCGTCGAGCCGGTCGCGGTTGGAGTACTGCCACACGGTCCAGTCGCGTCCGTCGGGCACCCGGGGCGGCCAGGCGACGGAGCGGAACCAGATGGGGTTGTCGGGGTAGAGGTCGACCAGGTAGGCGCGGTAGGCCGACGGGGTGGTGTAGATGACCGGCGCGATGCCGTAGTGCGCCTCGAGCTTGGCGAGCAGAGGGTCCAGGATGGCGCGGACCTCGGTGGCGGGCGGCAGGTTCCCCTTGAAGGAGCCATAGGGCTCCAGGTCGACGACCGGGGCGAGAGTGCCGGCCACGCGAGGCACGGTGGCGATCATGTTGTGCGCCTGGTCGGCGCCGGGGCTCTCGAAGCTCATGAAGTGGTAGGCGCCGGTCGCGATTCCGGCTCGCTGGGCCTCGGCCCAGTTGGCGGCGAAGCGCGTGTCCACGTGCGCAGAGCCCTCGGTCGCCTTGATCCAGGCGAAGTCGATGTCCTGCTCGGCGACCCGTGGCCAGTCGATGGTGCCGTTGTGGTGGGAGACGTCGATGCCGCGTACGTCGTACTTGGCCGCGAACAGACGGGTCGGCATCACGACGCCGGTGTAGACCAGCGCGGTCATGATCAGGGCGAGGCAGACGACGACGGCGGAGCCGATCAGCACGCGTCGACGGCGGGCGGGGGCGAGGGGCACCGCGGAACCGTACCGGTTCTCACAACTCTTCGAGCAGCTTCTCCATGATGTCGATCTCGACCGACTGGGTGGCCTCGACGTCCGTCGCCATCTCGATCGCCAGCGCGTCGCTGCCCTTGGAGGCCATCGGCTCGGCCATCTCCAGGGCGCCCTGGTGGTGCTGGATCATCCCGGTAAGGAAGAGCCGGTCGAACTCCTGGCCACGGGCCTTGCCGAGCTCGCTCATCTGATCCGGCGTGAGCATGCCGGCCATGGTGTGCGCGGGGTCAGAGGCACGCGGCACCCGCAGCCCGCGGGTGTTGAGCCAACCGCTCATCGCCACGATCTCGGGGCCCTGGGCCGACTCGATGCGTTTGGCCAAAGAGACGACCTCGGGGTGGACGCCGTGCTCGCGCGCCAGCCGGGTCATCTCCAGCGCCTGGGCGTGGTGCGGGATCATCATCGTCACGAAGTCGGCATCGGTCTGGGTCCACGGGTCCGTGGCAGCAGCCGAGGGCGAGATCGTCGTCGCGGCCTCACCCGGCGCTCCGCCCTGGACCACGGGGGCCGACTGGGCGGCCGCCTCCGGGCTGGGCGAGTGACCTGCGTGCTCGCCGTGCGCGTCGTCCGAGGAACCTCCGCACCCGCCGAGCGAGATCGCCGCGAACACGACACCCGATGTGATGACACCCAACCGCCTACCGCGCACGTGTCTCCTTCCGAGATCCCGCAGAGGTGAACAATTTATTCATATTCCCTGCCTCTCGTGTACGACTTTTACTAAAGTTGAGTGGTCCTGCCCGTGCCACCCCACGGCGGCCGACTCGGAAGGCTTGCGAACATGAGGCTTAGACGACCCACCCAATACCTGGCCCCCATCGCGGTGGTCATGGTTGTCGCAGGAGGGCTGGCCGTCGCCGCCCCGTCCTCCGCAGACGAGTCCCACACCCACGGCACCGAGACCACCGAGGCTCCCGAGGCCCAGACGAGCTGCACCGCCGAGGAGAAGCAGGCGATCACCAAGCTCGGTGACAACTTTGCCTCCGCCTGCGTCGCCGGCAACGACCTCGCCAACCTCGGCGCCAACAATCCGGTCGTGCCCGCCGGCGAGTCCGACGGCACACCCAACATGCACCTGATCGCCAACATCCCCAAGTCGGGTGCCTTCACGCCCGCCAACGCCCTCAACAGCGACCTCGCCTTCCAGGGGCACTACGCGTTCGCGGGCAACTACAACGGGTTCAACGTCATCGACATCAAGAACCCGAAGAAGCCGAAGCTCGTCAAGCAGTACGCCTGCCCCGGGTCCCAGAACGACATCTCCGTCTACGACGACCTGCTGGTCCTCTCCGTCGACTCCAGCCGCAGCAACAACACCTGCGACAACGTGGCGCAGTCGGCCGCGATCAAGGAGTCGTGGGAAGGCATCCGCGTCTTCGACATCAGCAACCCGAGAGACCCGGAGTACGTCGCGGCGGTCGAGACCAAGTGCGGCTCCCACACCCACTCGCTGGCACCGAGCAAGAACGGGAGGGACGTCTACGCGTACGTCTCCTCGTACGGTCCGCGTGCGGAGTACCCCGACTGCCAGCCTCCGCACGACAAGATCAGCATCGTCAAGATCCCGAAGCGAGCGCCTGAGCGGGCCGCGGTGGTCAACGAGCCGGTGCTGTTCCCCGACGGCGGGTACACCAACACCGCCGGCTGCCACGACATCACCACCTACCCGTCCAAGGACATCGCCGCCGGCGCCTGCATGGGCGACGGCATCCTGATGGACATCTCCGACCGCGAGAACCCGGTGGTGACCGAGCAGGTCACCGACACCGCGAACTTCGCGTTCTGGCACTCGGCCACCTTCAACAACACCGGCACCAAGGTCGTCTTCACCGACGAGCTCGGCGGCGGCGGTGCGCCGACCTGCAACCCGGAGACCGGAATGGAGAAGGGCGCCAACGGCATCTACGACATCGAGGGCGGCCAGCTCGTCTTCAAGTCCTACTACAAGATCCCGCGCACCCAGTCCAACACCGAGAACTGCGTCGCCCACAACGGCTCGCTGATCCCGGTCAAGGGCAAGGACATCATGGTCCAGGCCTGGTATCAGGGCGGTGTGTCGGTCTACGACTTCACCGACTCGGCCAACCCGAAGGAGATCGCCTGGTTCGACCGTGGTCCGTTCGAGGACACCTCGACGATCGCCGGACCCTGGTCGACCTACTACTACAACGGCTACATCTACTCCAACGAGATCCAGCGCGGCTTCGACGTCTTCGACCTGCGCGACCCCCGGGTCGCCTCGGCGAAGCGGGTCAGGTTCGATGAGCTGAACGTCCAGGCTCAGCCCTCCTACTGATTGATAGCCGAGTCGGCGCATCCCGGGGCGGGATGCGCCGACTCGGCGATTTCAGCGAATGACCAGCTCGCCGACACCTTCTGGTCATCGCACCAGGCCATGGTTCACCGCGATGACCGAGACCGCTGCTGCCGACAGGGCCGGCCGGGCATACCCGGTCTGGCTGACCCGGCGCGGTCTCCTCGATTGGCTGGTGGCAGGTCTTCTCGGACTGCTGCTGCTCCGGTTCCTGTGGAGCCTGCTGAGGAACGAGAACCTGCTCCCGGGCGCAGTGGTCGGCTATCTGCTCCACCCGGATGTCCTCGCCGGAGTCTGGCTCACCATTCGGCTGACCGTGCTGGTCTTCGCGGTGGCCTGGGCGATCGGGATCGTCGCGATCTGGATGGAGAGGTCGGGCAACCCGGTGCTGGGGGGGATCGCGGCGGCGTACGTCTGGGTCTTCGGCAGCATCCCGGTGCTCGTCCAGTTGCTGCTGTGGAGCAACATCGCGCTGATCTTTCCCGACATCACCTTCGGGATCCCGGGGGTGCACATCGACGCGGTCCGGCTGGTCACGCCGGTCTACGCGGCGATCACGGGGCTGGCGCTGGCGATGGGAGCGTACGCGGCCAAGGCTGCCCCGGGCGGTGACCGGCTGACCGCGCTGGGCGATCTTCTGGTGACGACGCTCCAGATGACGAGCCTGGTCTCGGTGCTCTCGATCACCGACCTGCTCGGGGTCGTCCAGGCGCTCGAGGAGCGCAACCACCTGATCATCCCGCTGCTGGTGGTGGCCGCGATCTGGTACCTCGTCCTGGTCACCACGGCCCGCGGCGCGATCCGTCTGGCCCGGCTCTCTCGCGTGAAGGGTCAGGCGCGCCGACGGTAAACCTGAGGTAAAAGCAGCGACCATTGCAAGACCTGGCAACGCAAGTCTTTGTAGAGTGCAGCGCGTGACTTTCGAGCGGTCTTGGCAACGGTGGCGCGATGAGCGGGAAGCCGAGCTGAGAAGCCCCGAAGGTTTCCTGGCGATCACCGGCCTGCACTGGCTGGGCCGCAGGCCGGTCCGGTTCCCCGGCATCCCAGGTGTCTGGTCGACCGGTCCGGAGGGCGCCGTCGTCGAGCTCGGTGAGGGCGAGTGGCTCGAGCTCGGCGGCGCCAAGCTCGCCGGCCGGCACGTCTTCGGTCACGTGGATCCCGTCGGCGTGATCGCGACCTTCGACGGCGGGACGGTCGAGGTCGCCGACCGCTTCGGCACCCCGGTGCTGCGGCCGCGGCAGCCCGACGGGCCGTTCCTGCGCGACTACACCGGCACACCGACGTACGCTCCGGACCCGTCGTGGCAGGTCCGGGCCTCCTTCACCGCCTACGAGACGAACCGCCCGATCTCGGTCGGCTCCGTGGTCGAGGGCCGTTCGAGCGTCATCGACGCCGTGGGGGAGGTCGCGTTCGAGGTGAGTGGCCGCCCGCAGCGGCTGATCGCGTTCGACGGTGGCGACGGCGAGCTGTGGCTGCTGTTCACCGACGAGACCAGTGGCGTGACGACGTACGCCGCCTGCCGCCAGCTCGCCGTCGATCCGCCGGTCGACGGCACCGTCGTCCTCGACTTCAACCGCGCCGCCAACATGCCCTGCGCCTACACGATCCACGCCACCTGCCCGCTCCCGCCCGCGACCAACCACATCGACGTGCTCGTCGAAGCGGGCGAACAGACCCCGCCGCGACCGCCCGCGGACTGACTGCGTCCAAGGTTTAACCGTGGGTAACGGACCAGAAACAGCGAAACAGGCAGACTAGGGCTCATGGTGGGGACGATGTTGTGGAGAGTGCGTACGACGCTGCCGGACCGACCGGGCACGCTGGCGGCGCTGGCGCAGCGCTGTGGTGAGGCCGGGGTCAACATCCTGGGGATGCAGATCTTCCCGGGGCTGGCGCAGGTCACCGACGAGTTCGTGCTGCGTACGCCCGAAGGCTGGGGCGAGAAGGAGATCTGCGACCTGATCTCCTCCGCAGGTGGCGGCGCGATCGTCATCCAGACCGCGACCGAGGCGGCTCTGGCCGACCAGCCGACGCGCTACGTGCAGGCCGCCCGGCACGTCCTGGAACGGCCGATGTCGTTCCCGGAGGTGGTCGCCCAGCTCTTCGACGCCGAGGCCGAGGCCCCGCCCGGGGTCGTCCACGACACCATGGAGCTGCGGGTCGCCGACGTCGACGTCCAGCTGCACCGCACCGCCCCCTTCACCGCGACCGAGCATGCCCGCGGCTCCGCGATGGCCGACCTGGTCAACGACGTCCTCGACCGCAGCCGCGAGTCGGCGGCGATCGGCACCACCCCGCCCGTACGCCGCCTGGGCACCGGAAGCACCCCCGACCTCGTCGTCACCGGGGAGACCGTCACCGCCCTGATCGACGGCGTCGCCGTCGGCATCGGCGAGGTCCTGGCGCCGACCGAGGACGACGAGAACGTACGCATCGTCAACCTGCGCGTCGACCCGGCCTGGCAGCGCCGCGGCATCGGCACCCGGCTGCTGGTCGACACCGCCAGGCTCGCGCACATGCTCGGCGCCGACGAGATCCTGCTCACCACCCAGTCCGACAACCAGGCCGTGCTGCCCATGGTTCTCGCCGCCGGGATGCGCGGACGCATCCGGATGGCCGGCGACCTGCTGACCGTCAAGGTGCCGGTGCGGGACCTCAAGCCGCTGAGCAGGTAGGAAGGAATACCCGGTTAACCGGATATTCCTGCACTTCTCTGGCGTTGCAACACCCGAGAAGTGCAGGAAAAGCCAGAGAAGTCTCGCCGTTTCGGCGATCTTCGGGGCCCGGCCGTAACATTTCTCCATGGAGATCCCGGAGAAGTTCGCGACGCTCGGCCTCACCTACGACGACGTACTCCTGATGCCTGGATACTCGGATCTGGCGCCGTCTGACATCGATACGACCTCCCGGCTCACCCGCGAGATCAACCTGCGGGTCCCGCTGATCTCCGCGGCGATGGACACGGTGACCGAGTCCCGGATGGCGATCGCGATGGCGCGCCAGGGCGGCATCGGAGTGCTCCACCGCAACCTGAGCATCGAGGATCAGGCCTACCAGGTCGACCTGGTCAAGCGCACCCAGACCGGGATCATCTCCAACCCCGTCACCATCGGCCCCGACGCGACGCTGGAGCAGCTCGACAAGCTCGCCGGTGAATACCGGATCTCCGGCTTTCCCGTCGTCGACGTCGACCAGAAGCTGATCGGCATCATCACCAACCGCGACCTCCGGTTCACCCCGGTCGCGGAGTGGGCGACCACGAAGGTCAACGAGGTGATGACCTCGAAGGACCTGATCACCGGTCCTGCCGAGATCTCGCGCGAAGAGGCCACCAAGCTGCTGCGTCAGCACAAGCTCGAGCGGCTTCCGCTGGTCGACACCGACGGCCGCATCACCGGCCTGATCACCGTCAAGGACTTCGTGAAGTCCGAGCAGTTCCCCGACGCCTCCAAGGACGCGCAGGGCCGGCTGCTCGTCGGCGCCGCGATCGGCTACTTCGGCGACGCCTGGGAGCGGGCCACCACCCTGATCGACGCCGGTGTCGACGTGCTGGTCGCGGACACCGCCCACGGCAACGTACGCATGCTGATCGACATGGTCCACCGTCTCAAGACCGACCCGGCGACCAAGCACGTCCAGGTCATCGGCGGCAACGTCGCCACCAAGGAAGGCGCGCAGAGCTTCGTCGACGCGGGCGCCGACGCGGTCAAGGTCGGTGTCGGCCCGGGCTCGATCTGCACCACCCGCGTCGTCACCGGCGTCGGCGTGCCGCAGATCTCCGCTGTCTACGAGGCCTCGCTGGCCTGCAAGCCCGCCGGCGTCCCGGTGATCGCCGACGGCGGTCTGCGCTACTCCGGCGAGATCGGCAAGGCCATCGTCGCCGGCGCCGACACGGTGATGCTCGGCTCGATGCTCGCCGGCACCGAGGAGACCCCCGGTGACACGGTCCTGATCAACGGCAAGCAGTTCAAGGCCTACCGCGGCATGGGCTCCATGGGCGCGATGTCGAGCCGCGGCAAGAAGTCCTTCTCCAAGGACCGCTACTTCCAGGCCGAGGTCACCGACGACGACATGATCGTCCCCGAGGGTGTCGAGGGTCAGGTCTCGTACAAGGGCTCGCTGGCCACCGTCGCCCACCAGCTCACCGGCGGCCTCCACCAGACCATGTTCTACGTCGGCGCGCGCACCATCCCCGAGCTCCAGACCCAGGGACGCTTCATGCGGATCACCTCGGCCTCGCTCAAGGAGTCGCACCCCCACGACGTCCAGGTCACCGCCGAGGCGCCGAACTACCACGTCTGACCGACCGACGCTCTCGCGCGTCGAGCCCCGAACCCATTGGGTTCGGGGCTCGTCCCATTTCTCGGATGCCTCACCCGGAAACATCCTCTACAGATAGAATGTTGAGCAAGTTACTCGACATATAGAGGTGGTCGCGCGTGAGTGTTGATGAGGCCGTACGTCGCCACCCCCTGCTCGCTCGCGACGGAGACGACGAGCTCCTCGATGCCCGGCTCGTCGGGCGCCGCAAACCGGGACAGTGGATCTCGGCGGTGCTCGCGCTGCTGGTCGTCGCCGGGATCGTGAAGAGCCTGGTGACGAACCCGCGCTACCACTGGGACGTGGTCGGCGCGTTCTTCCTGCGCCCCTCGATCCTCGACGGGCTTGTGCTGACCCTGTGGCTGACCGCCGCGGTGCTGGTGAGCTCCTACCTGCTCGGCATCGTGCTTGCGGTCATGCGGCTCTCCTCGAACCCGGTGCTGAGCTCGGTCAGCGCGGTCTACATCTGGTTCTTCCGGAGCGTGCCGCCCCTGCTGCAGCTGCTCTTCTGGTTCCAGATGGCCTCGCTGTATCCGCAGATCAGCCTGGGCATCCCGTTCCTGAAACCGTTCGTCACGATCGAGACGGCACACCTGTTCAGCGGCCTGCTCGCGGCCTTCGTCGGACTCACCTTCGACATCGCCGCGTTCGCCGCCGAGATCATCCGTGGCGGCCTGGTCTCGGTCGAGGCGGGCCAGACCGAGGCGGCCAAGGCGCTCGGCCTGTCCAGGGCCCGGATCTTCTGGCGGATCGTGCTCCCGCAGGCGATGCCCGCGATCATCCCGGCCTCCGGCAACCTGCTGATCGGGCTGCTCAAGGGCACCTCGATCGTGTCGGTGATCGCGGTGCAGGACCTGCTCTACTCGGTGCAGCTGATCTACGCGCAGAACTACCTGGTCATCCCGCTGCTGCTGGTCGCCACCATCTGGTATCTGATCCTGGTCACGATCCTGTCGACGATCCAGTTCTTCGTCGAGCGCTACTACGCCCGCGGCAAGGGTGCACGCACCGGATTCTGGCGGCTGTGGCGGGGTCAGCTCCCGCTCGTGCCGCGCTCGCCCCGGCGACGTGAGCTGGAGGTGCTGCGATGAGCGAGCCCCTCGTGCGGGTCCGCGGCCTGACCAAGCGGTTCGGCCCCAACACGGTCCTCGACGGCATCGACCTCGACGTCGCGCGGGGCTCGGTGGCGGTGGTCCTGGGGCCGTCGGGCTCGGGCAAGTCGACGTTGCTGCGTACGGTCAACCACCTGGAGAAGCCCGATGCCGGCTTCGTCGAGGTCGACGGCGAGATCATCGGCTACCGGCGTGACGGTCACCAGCTGCGGGAGCTCTCCGACCGGGCGATCACCCGGCAGCGCAGCCGGATCGGGATGGTCTTCCAGCAGTTCAACCTGTTCCCCCACAAGACTGCGCTGGAGAACATCCTGGAGGGGCAGCTGGCCGCAGGCGTACGCCGCCGCGCGGCCGAGGCGCGCGGGCGCGAGCTGCTCGACCGGGTCGGCCTCGCTGATCGGGAGCGCTCCTACCCGCGGCAGATGTCGGGTGGTCAGCAGCAGCGCGTGGCGATCGCCCGCGCGCTCGCGGTCGAACCCGACCTGATGCTCTTCGACGAGCCGACCTCCGCGCTCGACCCCGAGATGGTCGGCGAGGTGCTCGGCGTGATGAAGGACCTCGCCCAGACCGGGATGACGATGATCGTGGTCACCCACGAGATCGGCTTCGCGCGCGAGGTCGCCGACCAGGTCGTCTTCCTCGACGATGGCCGGCTGGTCGAGGCCGGGGCACCCGGCGACGTACTCGTCTCTCCCACCCACGAGCGCGCTCGGGCGTTCCTCTCCGCTGTGTTGTGAGCCCCCAGAAAAGGAACCGATCCATGAAGCTCAAGCTCGCCCTGGTCGCCGTCGCGGCCCTCGCCCTCGCCGGATGCGGCAATGCCTCCGACACGCTCAGCGACGCCGAGCGCGGGATCGGGTCCTCGGGCTCGGCCTCCGCCGAGCCGGCCGCGATCCCGACCCAGGACGTCGTCTCGGACGTCGAGGCGGACCCGGCGCTGACCGGGCGGCTGCCTGCTGACGTACGGAAGTCCAAGACGCTCGTCCTCGGCACCACCGAGGCGACCGGCGAGCAGGGGCTCCCGCACGGTGGCTCGGACCAGTCGGGCGAGCAGATCGGTCTCGACATCGACCTGCGCAACGCGCTCGCGGCCAAGCTCGGGGTGACCTGGAAGTCGGAGTTCGGCAGCTTCGAGACGATCGTCCCGGGCACCCAGAGCGGCAAGTACGACGTCGGCCAGGCCAACTTCGCGGTCACCTCAGAGCGGATCAAGGTGGTCGACTACGCCACCTACCTGCTCGACGGGCAGTCGTTCGTCACCCGCGAGGACAGCGACCTCGACCAGGTCGAGACGCTGACCGACATCTGCGGGCACACGGTGGCGACGTCGCCGGGCTCCAGCTTCCAGCAGATCCTCGAGGACGGCGCCGCGGAGTGCGAGAAGGCGGGCAAGAAGGCCTACGAGGTCGAGTACTTCAAGGACAACGCCGCGATCCTGCTCGGTCTGCAGAACGGCAAGACCGACCTCTACTTCGGGCCGACCCTGTCGCTGAAGTACCTGGTCTCCCACCAGCCCGGTCTGAAGTACCTCGGCGAGCTCAGCCTCACCGACGTCGGCTTCGTCGTCGCCAAGAAGTCGCCGCTGGGTCAGGTGCTCGTCGATGCCATCAATGCGCTCATCACCGACGGGACTTACAACAAGATCTTCACGAAGTGGGACGTTTCGGACATAAAGCTCGACAAATCGGAGTTCAATCCGAAGCCGGCATTCTGAACCTTCCGGGAGGACCTATGACCGTCACAGACACCGACACCTTCGTCCAGGACTGGACCGCCTGGCACGAGGAGCACGAGAAGAAGCGCGCCTCGCCCCACGGGTTCCTCGCGATCACCTCGATCCGCTGGCTCGGCGAGGAGCCGGAGACGTACGACGACGTGCCGGGCGCCTGGTCGAGCGGCCCCGAGGGCATCGTGGTCTCGCTGGCACCGGGTGAGTCGCTGGTCATCGACGGCGTCGAGGTCACCGGTCGGCACTCCTTCGGCGTCATCGACGAGCGCGGCGGGATCACCGCCGAGTTCGGCGACGCGGTCGTCGAGATCGCCAAGCGCGGCGGCAACGACATCATCCGCCCCCGCCACCCCGACAACCCGGTCCTGACCGGCTACCAGGGGACCGAGTCGTACGCGCCCGACCCGGCGTGGGCTGTGCCCGGGCGTTTCGTCGCCTACCAGACGCCCGTGCCGACCACCGTCGGCTCGGTCGTAGACGGCCTCGAGCACGTCTACGAGGCCGTCGGCGAGATCGAGTTCGAGGTGGGCGGTGCCGTGCACAGCCTCATCGCCTTCCCCGGCTTCGCACCCGGCTCTCTGCACGTGCTGTTCGTCGACGAGACCTCGGGCAGGACGACGTACGCCGCCAACCGGTCGCTCTCCGTCGGTGCGCCTGACGCGGACGGCGACGTGGTGATCGACTTCAACCGCGCGACCAATCTGCCGTGCGCCTACACCGACCACGCCACCTGCCCGCTCCCGCCGGCCGGCAACCGGCTGCCGGTAGCGGTCGAGGCGGGGGAGAAGAAGCCCTGACACATCCGGCCCGCCGCGGCCTCAGTGACCGCGGCGGGCCCACTCCTCGGCGATCAGGTCATAGGAGCGGACCCGGTCGGCGTGGTCGTGGGTGATGGTCGTGATGACCAGCTCATCCGCATCGACGGCGCGTTGGAGGATCTCCAGCTGATCGGCGACTTGCGCAGCGGTGCCGACGAACTGGGTGTCGAGACGGTCCTGGACCAGGGCCCGGTCCTCCTCGGTCCACTCCCAGGCGCGGGCCTCGTCGGGGGTCGGGAACGGGATGGCGCCCTCGCCGGTGCGGATGGAGCGGACCCAGAGGCCGTAGCCGGTGGCGAGCTCGCGGGCTTCCTGCTCGGTCTCGGCGACCACCACGTCGGCGGAGACCGCGACGTGGGGTGCGATCAGGGTGTCGGAGGGCGCGAAGGCGGTGCGGTATGAGTGCGCTGCCTCGAGGACGCCGGAGGGGTTGACGTGGTAGTTCGTCGCGAACCGGAGGCCGCGCTTGCCGGCCACCTCGGCGCTCTCGCCGCCACTGCTCCCCAGCACCCACAGCTCGAGCTCGGCGCCCTCGCCGGGTACGACCCGCGCCGGGGTGCCAGCGGCATCCCGGTAGGTGCCGTCGATGAAGGCGAGGATCGTGTCGATCTGCTCGCCGTAGTCGGCGGAGGTCGCCCCGGGCAGCTGCAGGAGCTCCTTCTGGAGCTGGAACCTCGGCGACCCGAGCAGCCCGCTCGGATCGAACTTGGGTGGAACGAGCAGGCCCTCTGGGGTGCGTCCGTCGACCAGCTCCACCGAGGCGCCGACCGCGCCGGCAGACCCGGGTCTGCCGCCGGAGCGGCCCAGGCCGAGGTCGATCCGACCGGGGAAGGCGGCGTCGAGCAGCCCGAACTCCTCGATCGTCGACAGCGCCGTCCGGTGCCCCATCAGCACCGCGCCGGAACCCAGCCGGATGCGCGAGGTCGCCGCGCCCAGCAGGACCAGGACCACCGCCGGCGAGGTGCCGGCGACCCCGGGGTTGAGGTGGTGCTCGGCGACCCAGTAACGGTGATAGCCGAAGGACTCGGTCGCCTGCGCGAGCGAGATGGCGTTGCGTACGGCATCGGCGCCGGAGGCCCCGGAGGACACCGGCACGAGATCGAGGACTGACAAGGGTGTGCGGCTCATGGGTGTGCTCCGATCGTGGAGATGCTCTCGGCCGGGGAGCCCCAGCCCCAGGGTGGGTCGGGGAGAGCGGTCCGCAATGGTGCGGCCACCTCGGTGGCGAAGAGCTCCAGGCTGTCGCGGTGCTGCTGCTCGGTGAGGCCGCTGGCGTCCGCCTGGACGTGGACGACCTGGTGCCCGAAGCCCTCGTGGTAGCGGTGGATCTTCTCGATCACCTGCTGCGGCGACCCGACCAGCGCCGATGACCTCTCGACGAAGTCCTCCAGGGTCGGGAAGACCGGCTCGAGCCCGAGGCCGGCCTGGAAGGCGAGCTGGCCCTCGAAGACCGGTCGATAGGCGGCGTACGCCTCCTGGCTCGTCCTTGCTACGTAGAGGCCGGCGGTCCCTGCGCCGATCGCGATGTCGGCGGGGTCGTGGCCGTAGGCCACCCAGCGCTCGCGGTAGTGGTCGACCAGCTCGCCGTAGGGCTCGATCGGGTTGGTGACGTTGGCCGAGAACAGCGGGTCGCCGTAGCGCGCGGCGAGGTCGACGGACTCCTTCGAGGTGGCGCTCCCGTGCCACACGCGCACCGGCTGCTGCAGCGGTCGCGGCCACACCTCCGCCTCGACCAGCTCAGGGCGGAAGCGAGGCGAGGCGGTCACGCGATCCTGGCGCCACAGCTTGCGGAAGATCTCGTACGACTCCGCGTTCCGGTCCCACTGGTCCTCCGGCGTCACCTGGAACAGGTCACGCTGAGCGGAGCCGTTGCCCTTGCCGATGATCAGCTCGAGCCGGCCGCCGGAGAGGTGGTCGAGGGTGGCGTAGTCCTCATAGGCGCGCACCGGGTCCAGCAGCGCCAGTGTCGTCACCGCGGTGAAGAGCCGGAGGCGCTGCGTACGGGCGGCGAGGTGGGAGAGGACGACGGTCGGGGAGGAGGAGATGAACGGCCGCTCGTGCCGCTCGCCGACCCCGAACCCGTCGAAGCCGAGCTCCTCGGCGAGGACGGCGTTGGTGACGACCTCCTGGAACCTGTCGTACGTCGCCTTCTGCTGCCCCGTCACCGGATCGGGACGATGGACGATGAGCGTGATCGCCAGGAACCTCATCTGGTCGGCTCCCGCAGGCCGAGGTTCTCGCGGAGCGTGGTCCCTTCGTAGGCCGTGCGGAAGACGCCGCGCTCCTGGAGCAGCGGCACGACATGGTCCACGAAGGGCGCCAGACCGCCGGGGGTGATGTGGGAGACCAGGATGTAGCCGTCGGCGGCGTCGTTCTGCACGTAGGTGTCGATCGTGTCGGCGATCGTCTCCGCCGAGCCGATGAAGCTCTGCCGGCCGGTGACCTCGACGATCGTCTCGCGGGTGCTCAGCCCCTTCGCGCGGGAGATCGCCCGCCAGCGCTCGGCCTGCTCCAACCGGTCGCCGTGCGATCGGGCGCTGGCGCGGCCCTTGGCGATCAGGTCGTCGTTCTCCGAGGGGTCGACCGTGGGGAGCGGGCCGTCGGGGTCGTGGTCGGAGAGGTCGCGGTTCCACAGCTGCTCGAGCAGCTTGATCGCGGTCGCGGGGGAGACCTGCTGCAGCCTGATCTCCCGGGCCAGCTCGACGGCCTCGGCGTCGGTGTCGGCGAGGACGAAGGTGGCCGCGGGCAGGATCAGCAGGTCCTCGTGGCGGCGCCCGTACTTCTCCAGCCGTCCCTTCACATCGACGTAGAACCGCTGACCGTCCTCCAGATGGCTGTGCCGCGAGAAGATGGCGTCGGCCTTCTGTGCGGCGAACTCGCGACCCTTCTCGGAGTCGCCGGCCTGGAAGATCACCGGGCGCCCCTGCGGGCTGCGGGGGACGTTGAACCGGCCGCTGATGTCGAACTGCGAGTCGTGGTGCTCGAAGGCGCCCGGCGCCGGCGTCGAGAGCGGTGTCGACAGGAAGGCTCCGGAGGTCTTGTCGGCGAGGATCTCGTCGCCCTTCCAGGTGTCCCACAGCCGGATCGCGGCGTCGAGGAACGTCTTGGCCCGCTCGTACCGCTCGCCCTGCGGAAGGTAGCCGCCGCGCCGGAAGTTCTCGCCGGTGAACGCGTCCCAGGAGGTGACCACGTTCCAGGCGGCGCGCCCGTCGGAGAGGTGGTCCAGGGAGGCGAACTGGCGGGCCACCTCGTAGGGCTCGTTGAAGGTCGAGTTGATCGTGCCGGTCAGTCCGAGGTGGTCGGTGACCGCCGCGAGCGCGGCCAGGATCGTGAACGTGTCCGGTCGACCGACCACGTCGAGGTCGTAGATCTCCCCGGCCTGCTCGCGCAGCCGCAGCCCCTCGGCGAGGAACATGAAGTCGAACAGCCCGCGCTCGGCGATCTGCGCGAACTCCACGAACGAGTCGAACTCGATGTGGCTGCCCGACGCCGGGTCGCTCCACACGGTGGTGTTGTTGACGCCGGGGAAGTGGGCGGCGAGGTGGATCTGCTTCTTCGGCCTGTCGTTGCTGCGCGGCGTGCTCATGCGGGCGTCCCCTCGGTGGTGGCGTAGCGGCTGGTGGGACGCGGCAGACCGAGCGCTCCCCGCAGGGTCGCTTCGGCGTACGCATCGTGGAAGAGCCCGCGCCTCTGCAGCTCGGGCACGAGCCGGCGGGTGATCTGCTTCAGGTCGTCGGGGAGCACCGCCGGCCGCAGCCGGAACCCGGAGAGCCCGGCGGCGTGCCAGGTCGCGAGCAGGTCGGCGAGGCCCTCCGGGGTGCCGGCGAAGACCAGTGCGTCCGAGGCGTACGCAGCCCCGGCCGCCTCATCGAGGCGAGCCAGCCGCTCCCGGGCACCCTGCTCGGTCTCGTCGAGGAGGACGACGATGTCACCGAAGACGTGGACCGTCTCGCCGCCGCGTCCGGCGGTGTCCTGCGCGGCCCGGATCTCGGCGGTGATCGAGGCGATGTCGGCCGCCGTCCGAGGCGTCACGAACCCGACATCGGCCGAGGTCCCGACCAGCTCGAACGGCCGGTCGCGGTGGGCGAGGGCGGCCACGACCGGCTGTCCCTGCGGTGGCCGTGGAGTGATCGAGGGCCCCTTCACGTCGAAGTGGAGTCCTTCGAAGTCGATGTAGTGGATCTTGTCCCGGTCGATGAACCGCCCGGTCGCGACGTCGCGGATCTCCGCGTCTTCCTCCCAGGAGTCCCACAGCCGCCGCAGCACCTCGACGTAGTCGGCCGCCTCAGCGACCGCATCTCGGATCAGCTCGTCGCCGGCGGGGGACTCCAGATCGGCGTACGAGATCTCCGGAAACTCGCGCCGGCCGAACAGCGCCGCGTCCCGCGGTCGCGGCGCGACCTGAACACGTACGCCGGCCCGCCCCCGGCTCACGTAGTCCAAGGTCGCGATCGCCTTGCTGAGATGGAAGGGCTCGGTGTGGGTCACGACCGCCGTCGGCACGATGCCGATGTGCCTGGTCAGCGGCGCGATCCGGGAGGCGATCAGCACCGCGTCGAGCCGTCCGCGCACCCGGTCAGTGCGGTCGTCGTCCTCGGTGCCGAACGGTGAGTCGGTCTGGATCGAGAGCGAGTCCTCGATCGTGACGAAGTCCAGCAGGCCGGCCTCGGCCTCCTGGACGAGACCGGCCCAATAGCCGGGTTTCAGCAGATCACCGGGCCAGGCGTTCGGCTCCCGCCAGGCGGCCGGGTGCCACCCGGCGCCGTCGAGAGCCACGGCGAGTTGAAGACGAGATGGGGGCGCACTCATGAGTAAAAGTCTACTGACTTCATCAACTTAGTGTGGAGAGTTTCGGAGGATGGACCGCGCCCGGGGCAGTCCGACGGCCACGAGCAGCGCCGCGACCAGGACGAGGACCGCGTTGACCGCGATCGCCACCTGGAGAGCACCGAGCGAGGCGACTCCGCCGGCGGCGGTGGCGACGGTGGACATGATCGGGATGCCGAGCGCGATCGCGACCTGCTGGGTCATCATCGCCAACCCGGTGGCCAGGCCCTGCTCGTGGTCGGGGAGTCCGGAGGTCGCCGCGACCATGAAACCGACGATCGCGGCGACGTGCCCGATGGCGCCGATGAAGTTCATCAGGCCGATGAACCACAGCCAGCCGACCGAGGGCCCGATCAGCACGAGTGCGCCGGTGGTGACCGCCTGGATCGCGAGCCCGCCCGCCACGGTGTTGCGTACGCCGAAGGCCTCGATCACCCGCGAGCCGACGGATCCGCCGATGATCGCCCCGGCCCCCATCGCGACGAGCATCAGCCCGGTCTGCAGAGCGTCCAGGCCGAGGACGTGCTGCAGATACATCGTCAGCACGAAGACCAGCGACGACTCGAAGGCGAAGGTCGCGAAGCCGGCGATGTTGCCGAAGCCGATGGTGCGCCGGGTGAGGATGTGCAGCGGCACCAGCGGGTGCGGGTGCGTGGATTCGGCCCGCCAGAACGCGACCAGCAGCACCACCGCGATGCCGATCGCGGCCAGCCCCCACACGTCGGCGATGCCGGCCTCACCCAGGCGGGTCGCGCCGTAGACCAGCGCGAGCAGCCCGGACGTCACCAGCACAGCACCCGGGAGGTCGAGCCGCGACCGCTCCCGGTCGGCGGAGTCACGCAGCACGAACGGCGCGACGGCGACCACCAGCAACGCGATCGGCACGTTGACCAGGAACGCCCAGCGCCACGAGAGCAGATCGGTGAGTACGCCACCCAGCACCGCCCCGGCGGTGAACCCGGTCGACATCACCACGCTGTTCAGCCCCAGGGCGCGCTGACGCAGCGGCCCCTCCGGGAAGGAGACGGTGAGCAAGGAGAGCGCCGCCGGGGTGACCGCGGCGGTCGCGAGACCCTGGGCGACCCGGGCAGTGAGCAGCAGCTCGGGAGAGGTGGCGACCCCGCCGAGCAGGGAGGCGGCGCCCAGCGCGACCATGCCGATCAGGAAGACCCGCCGTCGGCCGACGTAGTCGCCGATCCGGCCGAAGAGCAGCGTGAACCCGGCCGCGCACAGAGCGAACGCGGTCGCGATCCACTGCACGTCGGCCTCGGCGAAGCCGAGGCTGGCACCGACGGTCGGCAGCGCCACGTTGAGGATCGAGAAGTCGACGGTGAGGGTGAACTGGGAGGCGAGCAGCAGCAGGAGCACCAGCAGCTGTCCGCGGGTCATGGCGGCCGGGCGTACGGGCTCGGCCTGAGTAGTGAGGGTCATGACACCAACGCTCTGGCAGATGACGTACGCCAGCCAGACACCTGTCCTGCCACCCACCCGCGTGCCTGTCACTGACAGGGTCAGGAAGAAATCGCCGGCCGGCGGCACTATAGGAATCATGACGACCGAGCTCGGAGAGTTCCTGCGCAGCCGCCGGGCGGCGATCAGTCCCGAGGACGCCGGGCTGGTGTCCTACGGCGCCCGCCGTGTCCCAGGGCTGAGGCGTGAGGAGCTGGCGATGCTGGCCGGCGTCTCGCCGACCTACTACACCCGGCTCGAGCAGGCCGACCACCACAACGCCTCCGACTCGGTGATCGACTCGCTCGCCCGGGCGCTGCGGCTGAGTGCGGAGGAGCACGACCACCTGCGTCGCCTGGCGCGCCCCGAGACCGCCGCGCCGGCCCGCTACCGCGTCGAGCGGCCGCGGCCGAGCACCGTACGCCTGATCCGCTCCGCGCCCGGGCCGGCGCTCCTGATCGACCATCGCAACGACGTGCTCGCCTGGAACCGGCTCGGTCACCTGCTGATCGCGCCGGAGCTGCCCTTCAAGCAGCCCGAGGACGTCGAGAACCGACCCAACCTGACCCGGCGGTTCTTCCTGGAGCCCGGGGGTCGCGACCTGTGGGTGGAGCAGGCCGCCACCGCCTACTCCCACGTCGGGTTCCTCCGCTACTCCTCCGGTCTCCACCCCGCCGACCACCTGCTCAGCTGCCTGGTCGGCGAGCTGACCCAGAAGAGCGACGAGTTCGCCGAGCTGTGGGCGCAGCACCCGGTCAACGACTGCGGCTACGGCGTCAAGAAGTTCCAGCACCCGCTCGTCGGGCGGTTCGACCTCGAGTACGAGGCGCCGGTGATGCCCGAGACCAGCCACCGGATGTGCCTCTACCACGCCGAGCCCGGCAGCCCGGCCGCCGACGCCCTCGAGCTCCTCGCGCGCTAGAGGTCCTTGGCGTAGGTCGCCGGGGGAGCGCCGACGACGTCTCGGAACGTACGCACCAGGTGGGCCTGGTCGCTGAAGTCCAGCTCCGCGGCGACCGCGGCCCAGTCGACCTCACCGGAGTGGGCGCGGGCGGCGACCTCGAGCACGCGGAACCGCTGCACGACCCACTTCGGGCCGATCCCGACGTACTCGCTGAACAGGCGCTGCAGCGACCGCAGACTCACGCCGGCACGGTCGGCGAGCTGCTCGGCCCGGGTGATCGAGCGGTCGTCCTCGGCGAGGGTCGCCCAGCGGCGTACGTCCTCGGCGACCGGGTCCGTGGGGAGGCCGACCTCCAGGAGGTAGGACTCCATCGCGGCGGCCATCTGCGCCGGGTCCGTCGAGGTGAGGATCCGGTCGGCCGCCGGCCGGTCGTCGACGCCGAGCAGGTCCTGGGCCGGGACGACCTGGTCGGCGATCGCGCTGACCCGGCTGCCGAGGACCGGGCGGAAGAGGCCGGGCAGGAACGAGACGCCGAGCGTGTGGCCCCGGCCGGTCAGGTGCCGCGTGAACGGCTTGCGGCCGATCCCGTGCACCAGCAGCCGACCGTCCTCGGCGGCGACGTGGATCCTCGGCTGCGGGATGACCTGCTGGTCGTGCGGGTGCTCGAGCTCCCAGCCGACGTACCAGTGGTAGTCGACGTGTCCCGCGAGCGCTGACGAAACCGCGAACCGCTCGGTGGTGATCGTCCGGGCCGCCGTCACCGGGCGCACGATCGCGTCGGGATAGCCCCTGCCCTCGGTGTCGTCGGCCATGCCGCCAACGATATGGCGCGTTCCTTCAATCCCGCGTCCCTGCTCCCGGAGCAGGCTGGACCCATGACCGAACAGAGCACTGACAAGACCTACGGCAACAAGGCGAGCACCACGATGACCGTCGCGCGCTGGCACGAGGCGGCCTACGTCGACATCGACGGCGAAGGCACCAAGATGGGCGACGACGTCTACATCCCCCATCGCGGCCTGACCACCGCCGAGACCGACTACACCTACGCCGGCGAGATCCAGGGCACGGGCGTCGCGCGGATGATCGGCGCCTACGGCAACCCCGCCGGCGGCGCGGTCTTCGAGGCGTACGAGCAGTTCACCGGCTCCATCGCCGGGCAGGAGGGCTCGTGCGTGTGGCGGATCAGCGGGACGTACGCCGACGCCACCGTCCGTTCCCACCTCACCGTCGTCCCCGGCCTCGGCACCGGCGGCCTCGAAGGCCTCGTCGGCGAGGCCGACATGGTCCTCTCCGAGGAGGGTGGCGGCGAGGCGTACGGCTTCGTCCTCTCCTACGACTGGAGCTGAACTCGTCCCGCGTCGACCCGGGGGCGGGGGACGCGGGCGGCGGAGGACTGGCCGAGCCAGGAGGGCAGGGCGTGGCGTACCTCCTGGGCGGCGGCGATGGTGACCATCTCGGCGCGGAGCGCCATCGGCCAGGCGAGGTCGCCGCGCCAGATCTCGGTGAGCGTACGCAGACTGGCGGTGAGGCGCGCGTCGACCTCGAACCCGGGGTCGAAGTCGCAGACCTCGGCCTGGTCGGCGGCCACCATCAGCCACCAGCGGGCGACCTTCGGGTCGACGTCGGTGAGCCGGAACTCGACCACGGTGCGCTGCTCCGGCCACACGTCGATCGGGATCGTGCGGCGCATGTCCCACAGGAGCAGGTGGGGATCGAGGTCGGCCTGGCCCAGCGAGCCGACCCAGCGCGCACCCCACTCGTTGAGTGCGGTGACGACCGTGGCGAGCTCCTGGCCGCTGGCGGTGAGGTGGTAGGAGGTCCGCTGCCCCTCGCCGCGGCGCTGGATGATGCCCGCGCGCTCCAGGGTCCGCAGGCGCTTGGAGAGCAGGGCGGGCGACATCTTGGGCACACCTCGGCGCAGCTCGTTGAAGTGGGTGCTGCCGAGCAGAAGCTCGCGTACGACGAGCAGCGTCCACCGCTCGTCGAGCACTTCCATGGCTTTCGCCATCGGACAGAACTGGCCGTACCCCGCCATTGGACCGCCTCCCCTTGTGCAGCCCGAGATCCCTGTCTGTTCAGTAGACCGCTATCGGTGGCGGGCGGCAAGTACAGATAAGGAACTATCCGAGGCCGCGGCGCGGGGGCGATGCTGGAGGCTCCAGATCTCCTCTCGGGTCAGACGTCCGTGGAGGAAGCCATGACCGCAGCACCCGTCCAGCCAGACCTGAAGGCCCGCCACCGTGCGATGTGGGGCCTCGGGAACTATGCCCGGGTCGCCGACGAGCTCATCCCCGAGCTCGGCCAGGTGATCGTCGAGGCCTGCGAGATCGGGTCGGGCGACCGCGTACTCGACATCGCCGCCGGCACCGGGAACGCCGCCATCCCAGCTGCTCTCGCGGGGGCGGACGTGACCGCTAGCGACCTGTCACCCGAGCTGCTCGAGATCGGACAGGCCCGAGCATCGGGCGAGACAGCTGCCGACTCGATCACGTGGCGCGTCGCCGATGCCGAGGCGCTGCCGTTCGACGACGCCGCTTTCGACGTCGCCATGTCCTGCGTCGGGATCATGTTCGCGCCGTTCCACGAGAAGGCCGCGGCCGAGCTGCTCCGGGTCGTACGGCCGGGTGGCCGGATCGGCCTGGTCAGCTGGACGCCGGAGGGCTTCATCGGCCAGATGTTCGCGACGATGAAGCCGTTCATGCCGCCTCCGCCCGAGGGCGCGCAGCCGCCGCCGCGATGGGGCGACGAGACCCACGTACGCGGCCTGCTGGGCGACCAGGTGACCTCCGTCCAGGCCGAGAAGCGGATGGTCGCCATCGACTCGTTCGAGACCGGCGCGGAGTTCCGTGACTTCTTCAAGGCCTGCTACGGGCCGACGATCGTCGCCTATCGCGGGATCGCCGAGGACGCCGCGCGGACGGCGGAGCTGGACGCCGCGCTCGCCGAGCTGGGGGACCGCTACGTCACGGCCGGGGTGATGAAGTGGGAGTACCTGCTGCTGACCGCGGTGCGTAGCTAGCCCGGTCGTGCGTGTGGCTCGGTGCGTGTGGCCTTTCCGATCTCGATCCGGTCCCGTGGAACAATCCGTCATGTGACTGAGATCGAGATCGGCCGGGCCAAGCGAGCACGACGGGCGTACGCCTTCGACGACGTGGCGATCGTGCCGTCCCGGCGCACCCGTGACACCACCGAGGTGAGCACCGACTGGCAGATCGACGCCTACCGCTTCGACATCCCGCTGATCGCGGCGCCGATGGACTCGGTGATGTCGCCCTCGACCGCGATCGCGATGGGCAAGCTCGGCGGCCTCGGGGTGCTCAACCTCGAGGGTGTCTGGACCCGGTACGACGACCCGCAGCCGCTCCTCGACGAGCTGGCCGAGCTGAGCGGTGTCGACGCCACCCGGCGTCTGCAGGAGATCTACGAGGCCCCGATCCGGGCCGAGCTGATCACCGAGCGGCTGCGTGAGGTGCGCGCCTCAGGCGTCACCGTGGCCGGGGCGCTGTCCCCGCAGCGTACGAAGGAGTTCGCCAAGGCCGTCGTCGACGCCGGCGTCGACCTCTTCGTCATCCGCGGCACCACGGTCTCGGCCGAGCACGTCTCCTCGCAGGCCGAGCCGCTCAACCTCAAGGAGTTCATCTACGAGCTCGACGTGCCGGTGATCGTGGGCGGGTGCGCGACCTACCAGGCGGCATTGCACCTGATGCGCACCGGCGCGGCCGGCGTCCTGGTCGGCTTCGGCGGCGGTGCGGCGCACACGACCCGGACCGTGCTCGGCGTGGCAGTGCCGATGGCCTCCGCTGTGGCCGACGTCGCCGCCGCGCGCCGCGACTACCTCGACGAGTCCGGCGGCCGCTACGTCCACGTCATCGCTGACGGCGCCGTCGGCCGCTCCGGCGACATCGCCAAGGCGATCGCCTGCGGTGCCGACGCGGTCATGGTCGGATCGCCTTTCGCTCGTGCCACCGACGCCCCCGGCAAGGGATTCCACTGGGGCAACGAGGCCCACCACGCCGACCTGCCCCGCGGCGAGCGCGTCGCCTTCGAGCCCGTCGGCACCTTCGAGGAGGTCCTCTTCGGTCCTTCGCACGTCGCCAACGGCACCATGAACCTCGTCGGCGCCCTCAAGCGCGCCATGGCCACCACCGGCTACACCGACCTCAAGGAGTTCCAGCGGATCGAGGTCGTCGTCGGCTGACGATCGAGTCCTCGGTTCTGGCGAGCCGAATCCGCAGTTGTGGGTGACGAAACTGTCGTTTCGTCACCCACAACTGCGTTTTCGGCAGTGCTTGAGTGGTCGGCTGACCGCCCGGGGTCGGCGCAATTTCCCGCCATGGCGGGAAAATGTGGGGGTTAGTCGCGTCCGGGCACCGCAGATCCCCGCCATGGCGGGATTCTGCCCCGCCCGGCGACCCCGAACCCGCGCCTGCCGAGGCGTCACTTCTGCAAGCCGAGTGGTCACGACGGTGCGAACTCGACCGGCACAAGTGACGTCTCGGCCGACGTACGCGACGCCTCGGCCGACGTACCTGACTTCTCGGCATTGCTTGGACGCCGACCTTCCATGTTCTTGGGCGACCCCGTAGAGTGACCGCTGTCACCACCTAAGCAAGCGCTTAGATTAGCCGAGCACACGAGGGAATGAGCATGTCGAGGTTCGAGGGACGTACGGCGATCATCACCGGGGCCAGCCGGGGCATCGGTCTGGGCATCGCCCAGCGGCTGGTGGACGAGGGGGCGAAGGTCGTCATCACGGCGCGCAAGCCCGAGGCGCTCGCGGAGGCGGTCGAGGGGCTCGGGGGCAAAGAGGTCGCCCTCGGCATCGCCGGCAAGGCCGACGACCCTGGCCACCAGGAGGAGGTCGTCAAGGCTGCGATCGACACCTTCGGCAGCGCCGACCTGCTGGTCAACAACGCCGGCATCAACCCGAAGGCCGGCGGCCTGATCGACATGGACCGCGAGTCGGCCCGCAAGACCGTCGAGGTCAACTGCCTCTCGCCGATCGGCTGGACCCAGCAGGTCTGGCGGGAGTGGATGTCCGAGCACGGCGGCGCGATCGTCAACATCTCCTCGGTGGCCGGCCTGGCCCCGACGCCCCTGATCGCGACGTACGGCGCGAGCAAGGCGATGCTCAGCTACATCACCCAGGAGCTGTCGGTCGAGCTCGGCCCGAAGGTACGCGTCAACGCGATCCTCCCGGCCGTGGTGAAGACCAAGTTCGCCGAGCTCCTCTACGAGGGCCGCGAGCAGGAGGTCTCGGCGGCGTACCCGCTCAAGCGCCTCGGAACCCCCGAGGACATCGCCGGCGTCGCCTCGTTCCTCCTCTCCGAGGACGCCGGCTGGATGACGGGCCAGCTCGTCACGGTCGACGGCGGCCTCACCCTCGCCGGCGGACGCGTCTGATGGCCCCGGCTCCAGGCAGCACCGCCGTCGTCACCGGCGCCGCGGGCGGGATCGGCCGTGCCCTCGCCGCCCGCCTCGTCGCCGAGGGCGTCCGCGTCGTGGTCAACGACATCGACGACGTACGCCTGACCGAGACGGCCAAGGAGATCGGCGCCCACCCGGTGGCCGGTGACGCGGCCTCGGTCGAGGGCGTGGCTCGCCTCGTCGAGACGGCGAAGGACCACCTCGGCCAGATCGACGCGTGGTACGGAAATGCCGGCATCGACCGCGGCATCGGCCTGGACTGTCCCGAGGAGGACTGGCAGGCGTCGCACGAGGTCAACGTGATGGCCCACGTCCGGGCGGCGCGGCTCCTCGTCCCCGACTGGGTCGAGCGGAAGAACGGTCGCTACGTGGTGACGGCGAGCGCGGCAGGGCTGCTGATGATGGTCGGTACGCCGACGTACTCGGTCACCAAGCACGCCGCGGTCGCCTTCGCGGAGTGGCTCTCGGCGACGTACCGCCATCACGGGATCGTCGTCCAGGCGATCTGCCCACAGGGCGTACAGACCGGGATGCTCGAGCGGTCGGGACCGATGGCCGGCCTGCTCAGCCGCGACGGAGCGCTGACGCCCGAGCAGGTCGCCGACGCGGCCTGGGAGGCGACGGCCGATGACCGTTTCCTGGTGCTGCCGCACCCGGAGGTGGGCGACTACTACGCCGCACGGGCGACGCAGACCGACAAGTGGCTCGGTGGGATGAATCGACTCTGGCAGCACGTGGAAGGACAGGTATGAAGGCGTGGCGGATCGGCTCGCTCGGCGAGCCCAAGGACGTGATGCGGCTCGAGGAGGTGCCCGACCCGACCCCCGCGGCCGGACAGCTCGTCGTGAAGGTGCTGGCCAGCCCCGCCAACTTCCCGGATGTCCTGATGGCCCGAGGTCTCTACCAGGTCAAGCCCGAGCTGCCGTTCACCGCGGGCGTCGAGCTGTGCGGTGAGGTCGTCGCGCTCGGCGAGAGCGTGGACGGATTCCAGGTCGGGGACCGCGTGATCGGCGGCGGATCGCTGCCGTACGGCGGCTTCGGCGAGCTCGCGCTGATGGACGCCGCGACCACGTTCCCGGCTCCGGAGGCGCTCACCGACGCCGAGGCGTCGAGCCTCTACATCGGCTACCAGACCGGCTGGTTCGCGCTCCACCGCCGCGCCCACATCCAGCCCGGCGAGACGCTGCTCGTGCACGCCGCGGCCGGCGGGGTCGGCAGCGCCGCGATCCAGCTCGGCAAGGCCGCCGGGGCGACCGTGATCGGCGTCGTCGGCGGTCCGGAGAAGGCCGCGGTCGCCAAGCAGCTCGGCGCGGATGTCGTGATCGACCGCCACACCGAGGACTTCGTCAAGGTGGTCAAGGAGGTCACCGGCGGCAAGGGCGCCGACGTGATCTACGACCCGGTCGGTGGCGACACCTACGACCGCTCCACCAAGTGCATCGCCTTCGAGGGCCGGATCCTGATCATCGGCTTCGCCGGCGGGCGCATCCAGGAGGCAGCGCTCAACCACTCGCTGATCAAGAACTACTCGATCGTCGGGCTCCACTGGGGCCTCTACAACGCGCTCGCGCCCGATCTCGTCGCCGAGTGCCACCGCGAGCTCACCCGGATGGCGGACGAAGGCAAGATCAAGCCGCTGGTCAGCGAGGAGCTGTCCCTGGACGAGGTGGCCGACGGCGTACAGCGTCTTGCAGACGGCACCACCGTCGGACGGGTCGTGTACGTCGCATGAAGGCTGTCATCTTCGACTACGGCGGGGTGCTGACCACGCCCATCGGCGACTCGATCCGAACCTGGCTGGAGGCTGACGGCATCAAGCCGGAGAGCTTCACGAAGGTACTCAAGGAGTGGCTGGGCCGCTACGCCGACGCCGGCACCCCGATCCACCGCCTCGAGCTCGGCGAGCTCTCGGTCAAGGAGTTCGACACGCTTCTGGCCGCTCGCCTGGAGACGTACGACGGTAGCCCGGTCGAGCCCAACGGCGTCCTGTCCCGGCTCTTCGCCGGGATGCGGCCCAACCCGGAGATGTTCGCGCTGGCCGAGGAGCTCCGCGACGCCGGGATCCGGCTCGCCCTGCTCTCCAACAGCTGGGGCAACTTCTACCCTCGCAAGCAGGTCGACGCGCTGTTCGAGGTGGTGGTGATCTCCGAGGAGGTCGCGATGCGGAAGCCGGAGGCACCGATCTTCGACCGCACCCTGAGCAGGCTCGGTCTCTCGGCCGAGGAGTGCCTCTTCATCGACGACGCGGAGCCCAACGTCCTCGGCGCCCGGGCGGTCGGTCTCGACGCACTGCTGCACACAGACCCGGCGAGCACCCGTGCAGCGCTCGCCCGAATGATTCCCGCACTCGGAGGTGCCGCGTGACGACCGAATCGCTGCCCGGACTCGATCTGGACCGGCTCGGCCCCTGGCTGGCCAAGAACGTGACAGGCGCCGGAGAAGAGCTGAGCGCGACCCACATCTCCGGAGGCAAGTCCAACCTGACGTACGCCGTCTCCGACGGCACCCACGAGTGGATCGTCCGGCGCCCGCCGCTGGGGCACGTGCTCGCCACCGCGCACGACATGAAGCGTGAGCACACGGTGATCACCGCGCTGCGCGACACCGACGTACCGGTGCCGCTCACCTACGCGTTCTGCGACGACGAGGAGGTGCTCGGGGCGCCGTTCTACGTGATGGAGAAGGTCGACGGCCGGCCCTACCGCTACGCCCGCGAGCTCGAGCCGCTCGGCGCCGAGCGGACCAGGGCGATCTCGGAGCAGCTCATCGACGTGATGGCCTCGCTGCACGCGGTCGACCCGGCAGCGGTCGGGCTGAGCGAGTTCGGCCGCCCCGAGGGGTTCCTGTCGCGCCAGGTCAGGCGCTGGAAGAAGCAGCTCGAGGCGTCGTACTCCCGCGATCTCCCCGCAGCGGACGAGCTCCACGCGCTGCTGGAGGCGCGGGTGGGCGCAGCCGAGGCCGCCTCGACCGGGCCGGGGATCGTGCACGGTGACTACCGGCTCGACAACGTGCTGACCTCCGCCGACGACCAGATCAAGGCCGTCGTCGACTGGGAGATGGCCACGCTCGGCGACCCGGTCACCGACCTGGCGATCCTGCTGACCTACCAGCGGATGGCCACGGTCTCCGGCGACGGCACCGTGACCGACGTCAGCAACGCACCCGGCTGGCTCTCCGAGGACGAGATCATCGCCCGCTACGACGCCGCCAGCCCGCGCGACCTGACCGAGTTCGGCTTCTACCTCGGGCTCGCCGCCTACAAGCTCGCCGCGATCCTCGAGGGGATCCACTACCGCTACCTCAAGGGCCAGACCGTAGGGCCCGGATTCGACAAGATCGGGGACGGGATCCACCCGCTCCTGGACATGGGACTGTCTGCAATGAAGGAGAACTGACTGATGGATTTCGCACCCGACGCCAGGACCGAGGAGCTCGTCGCCTCGGTATGGGACTTCCAGAAGACGTACGTCGAGCCCAACGAGGCCGTCTTCTCCGAGCAGCTCGCGGCCCAGGACGACAAGTGGGCCTGGGACAGCGTCCCGGTACTCGGCGAGATCCGCGCCGAGGCCCGCAAGCGCGGCCTGTGGAACCTCTTCCTGCCCGGTGAGGGTGGAGCTGGCCTGACCAACCTGCAGTACGCCCCGCTGGCCGAGATCACCGGCCGCAGCCACCTCGCGCCGGCCGCGTTCAACTGTGCCGCGCCCGACACGGGCAACATGGAGGTCCTGCACGACTTCGGCAACGAGGCGCAGCAGAAGGAGTGGCTGGAGCCGCTCCTGGAGGGGCAGATCCGCAGCGCCTTCGCGATGACCGAGCCGGCCGTGGCCTCCTCCGACGCGACCAACATCGAGACCTCGATCGCGCTCGACGGCGACGAGTACGTCATCAACGGCCGCAAGTGGTGGATCACCGGCGCGATGAACCCGAACGCCAAGATCCTCATCGTGATGGGCAAGACCGACCCGTCCGCCGAGCGCCACAAGCAGCAGTCGATGATCCTGGTGCCCCGCGACACCCCGGGCCTCACGATCAAGCGCGGCATGGAGGTCTTCGGCTACGACGACCACGACCACGGCGGCCACGCCGAGCTGATCTTCTCCGACGTACGCGTCCCGGCGGGCAATCTCATCGGCACCGAGGGCATGGGGTTCGCGATCGCGCAGGCCCGTCTGGGCCCCGGTCGCATCCACCACTGCATGCGCTCCATCGGCCTGGCCGAGCGGGCGATCGAGCTGATGTGTGCCCGCGTCGAGGAGCGGGTCGCCTTCGGCAAGCCGCTCTCCGAGCAGGGCGTGATCCGTGACTGGATCGCCGAGTCGCGAGTGCGGATCGAGCAGCTGCGGCTCCTCGTCCTCAAGACCGCCTGGCTGATGGACACGGTCGGCAACAAGGGCGCCCACACCGAGATCCAGGCGATCAAGATCGCCACCCCGGCGACCGTCCAGTGGATCCTCGACAAGGCGATCCAGGCCCACGGTGCCGGCGGTCTCTCCCAGGACTTCCCGCTGGCCAAGTCCTACGCCGGCATCCGCACGCTGCGGTTCGCCGACGGCCCCGACGAGGTGCACAAGAACGCCCTGGCCAAGGCCGAGCTGCGCAAGCAGGCGGCGCGGCGAGAGGGACGGCAGTGACTCCCGAGGAGCTGCGGGGTCGCGTCGAGGAGTTCCTGGCCGAGCACCCGGTCGCGACGACCGAGCCGAGCGCCTTCCTGCACGCCCGCTACCAGGCCGGGCTGGCGTGGGTCGCGTTCCCCGAGGGCCACGGTGGTCTCGGCGCCTCCCGCGCCCTGCAACCGCTGGTGTCCGACCTCTTCGAGGCGGCCGGCGCCCCCGACAACAACCCGCGACGCAACGGGATCGGGCTCGGCATGGCCGCGCCGACGATCCTGGCCTACGGCACCCCGGAGCAGAAGTCTCGCTTCCTGGAGCCGCTGTGGTGCGGCGAGGAGATCTGGTGCCAGCTCTTCTCCGAGCCCGGCGCCGGCTCCGACCTCGCCGGCCTGGCGACGCGAGCGGTCCTCGACGGTGACGAGTGGGTCGTCAACGGGCAGAAGGTGTGGACCTCGGGCGCCCACAACGCCGACTTTGCGATCCTCGTCGCCCGCACCGATCCGGACGTCCCGAAACATCGCGGTCTGACCTACTTCTTGTGCGATATGCACGATCCGGGGGTCGAGGTGCGGCCGCTGCGCCAGATCACCGGTGAGGCGGAGTTCAACGAGGTCTTCCTGACCGATGTGCGGATCCCCGACGCTCACCGCCTCGGCGCGGTCGGGCAGGGATGGGAGGTCGCCAACGCCACCCTCAACAACGAGCGTGTCGCCATCGGTGGCGCCGCCATGCCCCGCGAGGGCGGGATGCTCGGCGTGGTCGCCGAGTCGTGGCGTACGCATCCGGAGAACCACACCCCGGAGCTGCGCGACCGGCTCTTGAGGCTGTGGGTCGAGTCGGAGGTGGCCCGGCTCACCGGGGCACGGCTGCGGCAGAAGCTGGCCGTCGGCCAGCCCGGGCCCGAGGGGTCGGCGATGAAGCTGACCTTCGCCAAGGTCAACCAGCAGCTCACCGGGCTCGATCTGGAGCTGCGCGGCGAGGAGGGCCTTCGCTACGAGGACGGCGACGGCTGGGCTATGGTCCGGCCCGAGCACGTCGACTTCGGCGGCCGCGACGCCGTCTATCGCTACCTGCGCGCCAAGGGCAACTCCATCGAGGGCGGCACCTCGGAGATCCTGCGCAACATCGTGGCCGAGCGAGTCCTCGGTCTGCCCGGGGAGCACCGGGTCGACAAGGACGTTTCCTGGAAGGCCATCCCCCGATGAACGGAGTCCACGATGAGTGATGTCGAACTGCTCGACAACGAGCTCGATGCCGACCTGCGTGCCACGGTCAGGTCGTTCCTGGCCGAGCACTGCTCGCCGGCCGACGTGGTCAAGGCGTACGACGGGGACAGCACGCTCACCCCGGTCCTGTGGAAGGGGCTCGCCAGCGAGCTCGGGCTCGCGGGGCTGCTGATCCCGGAGTCGTACGGTGGTGCCGGGGCATCCGCCCGTGAGGCCGCCGTGGTCCTCGAGGAGCTGGGCCGGGCGGTTGCCCCGGTGCCGTTCCTGGCCAGCTCCGTCGTCGCGACCTCGGTCCTGCTGGCCGGGCCCACCGAGGCCGGTGCGGAGCTGCTGGCCGGACTGGCGTCGGGGGAGCGGACCGCGGCCCTGGCCGTGTCGCTCGCGACCACGACCGTCCAGCCGTTGGAGCCCGTCGAGACCGAGATCCGGTCGGTCGCCGGCGCCCTGGAGGCGGACACGCTCCTGGTGCCCGTGAGGACGCTTGACGGCATCGAGGTCCGAGCCGTCCCCGCGGACCGGGCGACGATCGCCCCGGTGAGCTCGCTCGACATGACCCGCCAGCTCGCCGATGTCACCCTCGACCCGGTTGCCGGAGAGGTGGTCGTCGCGGCCGAGCACGGTGCCGACGCCGTACGTTCCGGTCTGCTGGCCGGGGCCGCGCTGATGGCCTCCGAGCAGGTCGGGGTGGCGCAGTGGTGCCTGACCACGACGGTGGAGTATCTGAAGGTCCGGCGGCAGTTCGGCCGGATCGTCGGTGGTTACCAGGCGCTCAAGCACCGGCTCGCCGACCTCTACACCAGCGTCGAAGGAGCCGGCGCGGCTGCGCGCTACGCGGCCGGGGCGCTGGCTCTCGGAGACGCGAAGGAGACCGAGATCGCGACCCATGTCGCCGCCGCGTACTGCGGTGACCTGGCCGTCACCGCGGCCGAGGAGGCGGTGCAGCTGCACGGCGGCATCGGCATGACCTGGGAGCACCCCGCCCACCTCTACCTGAAGCGAGCCAAGGCCGACCAGATCGCGTACGGCCTCCCCGGCCTCCATCGCGACCGTCTGGGGGCCCTGGTCGACATCTGATGCCGAGCCGTCACGCCGGTCGGCCGAGTGGGCACCACGGTGCCAACTCGGCCGACGCGGGCGACGTCTCGGCTACTTCTCCAGGGCCATCAGAGCGAGCGCGAACAGGAGGCGGTCGCGGGGGTCGGAGATGCTCTTCGCGGTGAGGTCCTGGATCTGCTTGACGCGGTAGATGACCGTGTTGCGGTGGCAGATCAGGTCCTCGGCGGCGTGGGTGGGGGAGCCGCCGTGCGCGATGAGGGCGCGGAGCGTCGCCAGCAGCACGTCGGACTGATGCGACGGCTGCGCCAGGATCGGGCCGAGGGTGCGGCGTACGAGCAGGTGGGAGACTGCGGGCGAGGCGGTCAGCAGCACCTGAGGCAGACGGTCGTCGACGACCGCGATGTCCGTACGCCCTCGCGGCACCGTCTCGACCGTGTGCGTGGCGAGCTGGAAGGCGGTGCCGAAGCCGCCGAGGTCGTCGGCGGTGGCGATCCCGACCCGGCCCGAGTTGCAGCAGGCGAGCTGCTCGACCAGATCAGCGACGGCCTCTGCGACCGGGCGAGACCCCAACGGGACCAGCCCGAAGTGGTGGTCGCCGCGTACGTGCCAGAACGACACCAGACCGGCCTTCTCCAGCCGGTCGTCGGGGTTGCGCAGCGGTGAGTCGCGGTTGCCGTCGAAGGCCGCGACCACGCAGGCCATCCGCGCGTCGGCGGCGACCCCGAGGATGTCCTGCACCTCGGCGGCGAACGCGGGGTCGCCACCGCGACCCTCGGCGAGCCCGTCGAGAAGCCGGCCCTGGAGCTGCAGGTCGCGACGCTGCAGCAGCGCCGCCTCCTTCCGGTAGGCCCCCGACATGACCGAGTTCTGCACGTCCAGGTCGGTCCACACCTGGCGCCCGGCGAGCACCATCACTCGGTCGTCGATCCCGAGCTCCTCCTGCTGGTGGACCATCGCCTCCCACAGCATCCGGGTGCCGACGGTGTAGGCGTTGAGGCAGTACTCCAGAGGTACGCCCTGCCGCGCGCGTCGCCGCCCGGTGTCGCGCCACAGGTCGACCGGATTGGCTCCCGGGGTCATTCCGGCCATGGCCCGGATGCCGCGGCGTACGTGCTCCCGGGTGCTGGAGCGCAGGTCGGCCCGCACCGACGGGTCGGCGTTCTGGTGCCACTCCGGCTGGATCGCGATCAGGGTCAGCGTGATGTCGTCGGCGATCGCGTCCGCCTGGCTCACCAGCGAGGCCCAGGCACGCTCCACCAGCGGACGGAGTTCCGCGTCGGGAGATGTGTCACTCGTCACAGCCATGTGCGGAGCGTCCCACGCCTGCTGCCGCATCCGCCAGCAAACCAGGGAATCTCAGTCGGAGCGCCCGAAAGATTTTGTGCGCACTGCCCATATCCCCACTTGTGCGGAGAGTCCAAAGTGAGAGCCGTCACATAGGCGAAGGGAGCATGATGCAGATGCCTGGCGAAGACCCGCCGCTGTTCGCGGTCGAGGGGGTCTCGGTCCGGTTCGGGGGCGTACGCGCCCTCGAGGACGTCTCCTTGGAGGTCGCGCCCCACGAGGTGCTCGGCGTCATCGGCCCCAACGGTGCCGGCAAGACCACATTGTTCAACGTCGTGTGCGGCTTCGTCAGCCCCGCCGAGGGCGAGCTCCGTCTGCGTGGCGAGACGATCCACGACCTCCGCCCGCACCAGCTCGCCGGCCACGGCATCGCCCGGACCCTGCAGGGGCTCGGGCTCTTCGAGCGGATGACGGTGCTCGACAACGTGATGGTCGGCGCCGACCGTCTCGCCCGTGCCGGCTTCGTACGCGGGCTGCTCGGGCTCGGCCACCGCGACGACGCCCGGCTGGCCGCCAAGGCGCGGGAGGTGCTCGGCGAGCTCGGGATCGAGTCGTACGCCGCCCGCTACCCGGGCAGCCTGCCGTACCCGATCCGGAAGAAGGTCGCGCTCGCGCGCGCCCTGGTGGCCGAGCCGGAGCTGCTGCTCCTCGACGAGCCCGCCAGCGGACTGAGCGCCGAGGAGATGACCGAGCTCGGCGAGATCATCACCGGCCTGACCGAACGCACCGCCGTGATGCTCGTCGAGCACCACATGGACCTGGTGATGTCGGTCTGCCACCGGATCACCGTGCTCGACTTCGGCCGCGTCATCGCCGCCGGTTCACCCGACGAGATCCGCAACGACCCGGCCGTCCTCGCCGCCTACCTGGGCGACCAGGTCGAGCACGACGACGACGCCGAAGTCCACGCACTGACTGTTGCCGAGGAGGCCTGATGTTCGCCGTCGAGGATCTGAGCGCTGCGTACGGACCTGTCAAGGCGCTCAACGGCGTCACCTTCACCGCGTCGAGAGGCCAGGTCACCGCCGTCCTGGGCGCCAACGGCGCCGGCAAGACCACGCTGCTGCGCACCGTTTCCGGCCTGGTGAAGTCCAGCAAGGGAAGCGTGACGCTGAACGGCAAGGACATCACGCGCACCGCGACCGAGAAACTGACCTCGTACGGCCTCTCCCACGTCCCGGAGGGGCGTGGCGTGATCGCCGAGCTGACCGTCACCGAGAACCTCCGGCTCGGCGGGCTGCACCGTGCGACCGGCTCCGAGCCGATGCCGATCGAGCGGGTCTTCGAGCTCTTCCCGCGCCTGGGCGAGCGCCGCGAGGCCACCGCCCACATGCTCTCGGGCGGTGAGCGGCAGATGCTCGTCATCGGCCGCGCGCTGATGGCGCGACCGTCCGTACTCCTGCTCGACGAGCCCTCCCTGGGGCTCGCGCCCCGGGTGGTGGCCCAGATCTTCGACCTGCTCCGCGGACTGGTGCAGACCGAGGAGCTGACCGTCGTCCTGGTCGAGCAGAACGCCCGCAGTGCCCTGTCCATCGCTGACCACGGAGTCGTGCTCAACCTCGGCAAGGTCGTCGCCTCGGCGCCGGCCGCCGAGCTGGCCGCCGACGAGCAGCTCCGCCACGCCTATCTCGGGTTCTGAGGAGAAGCAGACATGCAGCAGTTTCTCGACACCACCCTCGGAGGGCTGGTCCTGGGCGCGGTCTACGCCGCGTTCGCCCTCGCCCTGTGCCTGATCTGGCGCTCGACCCGGATCGTCAACTTCGCCCAGGCGGCGATGGCGATGGTGACCACCTACATCGCGCTCTCGCTGATCAACGCCGACGTGCCCTACTGGGTCGCCTTCATGGCCGCGATCGCCGCCGGGTTCGGGCTCGGCGCCGTGATCGAGCGGGTGATCATCCGCCCGGTCGAAGGCAAGGCCGAGCTCAACGCGGTGATCCTCACCCTCGGGCTGTTCATGGTGCTCCACGGCTTGACCGCGATCACCTTCGGCGTCCAGCACCGCGGCTTCCCGGCCCCGGTCAGCACCAACGCGATCAACGTGGGGGACGCCTCGATCGGGATCACCCCGTTCGGCATCCTGACGATCGTCGTGGTCGCTCTCGTGATGGCCGGGCTCGTGGTCCTCTTCCGCTTCACCGACCTGGGGCTGCGGATGCGGGCAGCCGCGTTCAACGGCGAGGTCTCCCGGCTCCTGGGTGTACGCGTCGGGCGCATGCTCACCCTCGGCTGGGCGCTCGCCGCAGCCGTGGGCGCGGTGGCCGGGATGCTCATCGCCGGCGGCGACCTGGTGAACCCGGCGTTCATGGACCCGTTCGTGATCTACGGCTTCATCGCCGCCGTGCTGGGCGGCCTCGACTCGCCGCTCGGGTCGGTGATCGGCGGCCTGATCCTCGGGCTCTCGCTCTCCTACGTCACCGGCTACGTCGGTGAGCACCTGGCGCCGCTCGTCGCGCTCGGGATTCTGATGGTGGTGCTGCTGGTACGTCCCAGCGGCCTCTTCGCGGCCGCTGCGGCCAGGAGGGTCTGACCCATGGAACGTCTGCGTTCACTCGTCCGTCCGGTGACCTCGGTGCCCCTGGCACGGCACTTCATCGTGGCCCTGATCGCCTTCGTGGTGGCGATGGCGGTCATCGGCAGCTCCAGCCAATATCTGCAGACCCGCTATGCCGAGATGGCGTACTTCGCCATCGCCGCCGGCGGTCTCACGCTCCTGACAGGGCTCTCCGGCCAGCTCTCGCTGGGCCACGGCGCGCTCATGGCCGTCGGGGCGTACGCCGCCACCCTGGTGCTCGAGCGCACCGGTGGCGAGACCCTGGCCGACGTCTTCGTCGCCCTGCTCGTCGCGATCGCGGTCTGTGCCGTGGTCGGGGTGATGGTCGGGGTCCCGGCGGCGCGGCTGCACGGGCCCTACATCGCCGGCGCGACCCTGACACTGGCCGTGGCGGTGCCCCGGCTGGCGAACCAGTGGGAGGTCCTCGGCGGCGAGCAGGGGCTTCAGGTGCCGGTGCCCCGCGCGACCGACCTCCCGGCTTTGATCCAGGACCTGGTCTGGTTCTTCACCGCCGTCGAGATCGACCAGTACTCGTTCCTCGCCTACCTCGGCTGGCTGCTCCTCGCGATCACCTTCGTGGCGCTCGCGAACCTGAGCCGCTCGCGGATCGGTCGTCGCTGGCGCGCGGTGCGGGACGACGACGTCTCCGCAGAGCTGGCCGGCATCCACCTGGGCCGCGCCCGCGTGGTCGCCTTCACCGTCAGCGCCATGGCTGCCGGGCTCGCGGGTGGTCTGATGGCCATGAACGTACGTCTCACGGCGCCGGGCGCGTTCACGATCACGCTCTCGCTGACGCTGCTGGCCGCGGTCGTCCTGGGCGGGCTGGGCAGCCTGACCGGAGCGCTCATCGGGGCCGGCGTACTCGCCTTTCTTCCTCACTTCGCCACCGATCTCGGGGAGTCGGTCGGGCTCAGCGCAACCCAGGCCGCGGAGGTCACCCCGGTGGTCTACGGGCTGGTGCTGATGCTCGTCATCCTCCTCGCTCCGGCGGGGATCGTCGGCAGCCTGCGCTCGTTCCTGGCGCGCACATCCCTCACCTCATCTCTCGGGCAAACCAAGGAGAAGACAACATGAGAAGCACTGCACGCAGAGCCGTACAGGTCGTCTGTGTCCTCACCACTGCCTCGCTCCTCGCTGCCTGTGGCGCGGGGCAGGAGAGGCCGTCCGAGGACGGGTCGGCGGTCGGCGTCACCGACAGCTCGATCAAGGTCGGTGCGCACTTCCCGCTGACCGGCCCGGCCGCACCCGGCTACTCGGAGATCCCCTCCGGCCATCAGGCGTTCTATGAGTACGTCAACGACAACGGTGGCGTCCACGGCCGAGACATCGAGATGGTCGTCAAGGACGACGCCTACAACCCGACCAACACCAGCGCCGTCACCAACGACATGATCCTGCAGGACGAGATCTTCGCGATGGTCGGCGGCCTCGGCACCCCCACGCACCGCGCGGTCGTACAGCGCCTCAACGACGACGGCATCCCCGACCTGTTCGTCTCCAGCGGCTCGCTGCAGTGGGGCGACGACCCGTCCGGCTCGCCGATGACGTTCGGCTGGCAGCCGGACTACGAGATCGAGGGCAAGGTCATCGGTCAGTACGTCAAGGAGAACTTGCCCGACGCCAAGGTCGGCCTCTTCCTGCAGGACGACGACTTCGGCGAGGACGGCGAGAAGGGTGCGCGTCAGTTCCTCGACGCCCAGATCGTCGACGTACAGAAGTACACGCCGGGTGGGTCGACCGACTTCTCCCCGCAGATGTCCTCGTTCAAGTCCAAGGGCGTCGATCTGGTGATCGGCTTCAACACGCCGTCCTACACGGCGCTGAGCCAGATCGCCGCGCAGGGCGTCGGCTTCAAGTCGAAGTGGTTCTACTCGAACGTCGGCTCGGACCCGTCGCTCGTCGGCGGGCTGCTGGCCTCGATGACCAAGGGCAAGATCCCGGCCGAGCAGGGTGTGAAGCTGATGGACGGGATGATGACGACCGAGTACATCCCGGGCGTCGACGCTCCTGAGGACGAGTGGGTCAAGCTCTGGCAGAAGGTCTGGGACGAGTACTCCAAGAAGGGCTCGGAGAAGCTGACCAACTACCGGATCTACGGCATGTCGCAGGCCTACACCTTCGTCCAGGCGCTGCAGGCCAACGGCAAGGACCTCACCCGCGAGTCGATCGTGGAGACCATCGAGAAGGAGGGTTCCTCCTTCGAAGGGCCCGGGATGGCGCCGTTCCGGTTCTCCGAGGACTCCCACATGGGCATCTCCGGGATGAGCGTGGTCGAGATCAAGAACGGTGCCTCGGAGCCGCTCACGCCGGTCCTCGTCACCGACATCGGCGACGCCCCCATCGAGGAGGACGACAGCGCCGCCTCGGACGCCCCGCCCTCGTCGGGGCTGCCCGAATGAGATGGGCCGAGTGATCGGTACTGATCAGTAGGTTGCCGCACGTTCACGGACCGGCCTCGGTTACAGTGATTAACCCTCACTAACGCCACTGGAGGTGGTCGGTCCGTGAACGTACTCGCACCCGGGAGCGGGGTGGTTGTGACCGGAGCAGCCCGAGGGATCGGGAAGGCCCTGGCCATGCGGTTCGCAGCGGAGGGGTGTCGCGTCGTCGTTGCCGACATCGACGACGCCGAGCTCCGCTCGGTGGCCGACTCGATCGGTGCCCTTGCGGTTCCCGGCGACGCCGCCTCGGCCGCCGGCACCGCGGCGCTCGTGGACGCTGCCCGGGAGGAGCTCGGCAAGATCGACGCCTGGTACGGCAACGCGGGAGTCGAGCGCGGCCGCGGCCTCGAGGCCTCCGACCATGCCTGGATGACCTCGTACGAGGTCAACGTCCTCGCCCACGTACGTGCCGCGCGGCTGCTGCTGCCCGAGTGGGTCGCCCGCGGTGCTGGCCGGTTCGTGGTCACCTCCTCCTCCGCGGGTCTCCTCACGCTGCTCGGCTCGCCCTCCTACGCGGCCACCGAGCACGCCGAGATCGCCTTCGCCGAGTGGCTCGCCGCCACCTACCGGCACCAGGGCGTGGTCGCTCAGGCGATCGTCGCGCGCAGCGTGAAGACGGCGATGCTCGAGCGCTCCTCCGGACTCCCGGGTTTCCGGTCGGCCGAGGGCGCGCTCACCGCTGAGGAGGTCGCCGACGCCGTCTGGGATGCCGGGCAGGGCTCGCAGTTCTGGATCTCGCTCGAGCCCGACGTGGCCGAGGAGTACGCCACGCGCGCCTCGGACGTCGACGCCTGGATCGACGACGTGAACCGTATCCGTCAGGAGCTCGACCGGACCGACTAGTCTCACCGACGTGGAACCTTTGGTCTCGACCTGGCTCAGCGGCCTCGACGGCATCCCGACCCAGGCCCAGAACGTCAACCAGCAGCACTATGCGGCGAGCCTGATGAAGGTGCCCGTCGCGATCGCCGCCTATCGGCTGCGCGACCGCGGGCTGCTGTCGCTGGACGAGCCGATCGCGGTGCATCCCGACTTCGACTCCGCCGTCGTCGGGTCGCGTTTCGAGATGGACCCGGCCGAGGACCAGGACCCCGACACCTGGGCGGCGGTCGGGTCTCCGCTGCCGCTGGGTGATCTCGTACGCCGCTCCCTGACCGTCTCCGGCAACCTGGCCGTCAACCTCGTGCTCGAGCGGGTCGGGCTCGAGGCGGTCGCCGCAGTGCTCGCCGACGCTGGCGTGACGCCGATGACGACGGTCTCGCGGGGGATCGAGGACGCGCCCGCGCGTGAGGCCGGGCTGCAGAACCTGGTGACCGCCAACGACATGGGCAAGCTGCTCACCAAGCTCGCCTCCGGCCGGCTGCTGTCGCCCGAGTCGACCGCCGAGCTGGAGGGGATCCTGGTCGCCCAGGAGTATCGCGACGCGATCCCGCTCGGCGTGCCCGAGGACGCGGTGGTCGGCAACAAGACCGGCTGGATCGACGGCGTACGCCACGACATGGCGATCATCCGGCCCGCCGAGGGTGAACCGCAGGTGATGGTCGTGCTCACGACCGGCTTGGACGACGACGAGTCGGAGTTCCGGATCAGCGAGGTCGCGCGCTATCTGTGGTCGACCCTGTGACTTCTCCGCGCATCGTCGCGGTGCGCACCCAGCGTGTCCGGGTGCCGCTGCACACCCCGTTCGTGACCGCTCTGCGGCGTACGGAGTTCGCGGAGACGGTCGTCGTCACCGTCGAGGACTCCGACGGTTGCGTCGGGTGGGGTGAAGCGCCGCAGGTCTGGAGGGTCACCGGCGACTCGCTCGCTGGATCCTCCGCGGCGCTCGACGGGCCCGTCTCCGACGTGCTGATCGGTGCCGCTGCCGATCTGACCTCGGCGGGCCTGATTGGGGGCGCGGTCGTCGGCAACCGCTCGGCCAAGATGGCCGCCGACATCGCGCTGCACGACCTCGTCGCCCGGCGGGCAGGGGTTTCGATGACCGAGCATCTGACGTCCCATGCGTCACACCGCTCAGGCACTTCCTGCACTTCTCGGGCAATGCAACGCCAGAGAAGTGCAGGAATACCCGGTGAACCGGGTATTCCAACGCACCTCACCACCGACATCACCCTCTCCGTAGGAACCCCCGACGAGCTGGCAGAAGCGGCGGCGGCCCGAGCGCGAGACGGGTTCACGACGCTCAAGATCAAGGTCGGGACCGATGCCGCGGGCGATGCCGAGCGGGTGCTCGCAGTCCGCGAGGCGGCGCCGGGGTGCGTACTCCGGCTCGACGCCAACACCGGCTGGCGTGCGGACGAGGCGGTGGCGGTGCTGACGACCCTGGCCGACGAGGATGTCGAGCTCGAGTTCGTCGAGCAGCCGGTCGCCCGGCGGGACCTGGAGGCGATGGCGTACGTCCGGCGTCACCAGCCCTACAAGATCCTGGCCGACGAGTCGGTCTTCGACCTCGAGGACCTCGTCGACGTCATCCGGGCCGGCGCGGCGGATGCGGTCAACATCAAGCTGGCCAAGTGCGGCGGGCTGACGCCCGCGATCGAGCTGCTGGAGATCGCGAAGCGCCACGGCCTGGGACGCCTCGTCGGCTGCATGATGGAGTCGCACCTCGGCATCGGCGCGGCCGCGGCCCTGGTCGCGGCGGCCGGCATCCCCGGCCAGCAGGATCTCGACGCGGGCTGGTGGGCGAAGACCAGTCCGTATATCGGTGGCATCGGCTACGACGGCCCCCGCATCCTGTTCCCCGACGCCCCCGGCCTCGGCATCGAAGGAGTCCTCTCGTGACCACCGTGAACCAGCCCACCTTCGTCGTCGCCGAGCCCGCCGACGACGCCGAGCACGAGACCGAGGTCGTCCCCGGCGAGGAGATCGTCGTCCTGAAGACGCAGGGGGACTGGACGTACGTCGTCGTCCCCTCGCACTCCTCGACGAAGGACGAGCGGGGCTATCCCGGCTGGCTGCCGACGGCCGCCCTCGCCGAGCCGGTGGCCACCCTGCTGAGCAAGGCTCGGAGCTATCTCGGCGTCCCCTACGTCTGGGGCGGCACCACCGACGCCGGCATCGACTGCTCCGGGCTGATCTTCCGAGCCGCGGAGGCGATCGGCATACGCCTTCCGCGAGACGCCCGCGACCAGGCCGCCGCGCTCGAGCCGATCGACCTCGACGACGTCACGGAAGGCGACCTCTACTTCTTCGCCCAGGACCCCAGCGGCCGCATCACCCACGTGGCCATCGCCACCGCGCCACCCGAGCCTGAAGGCGTACGTCCGATGATCCACGCCGATGGCGACAAGATGGTCGTCGTCGAGGAGCCGATGCCTCCCGACCGCCTCACCACCCTCGTCAGCGCTGCCCGTCTGTGAAGCCCGTCTGTGACGGCTGCGTGACTTATCAGTCGGCGCCGGTGAATTCTCGCGCGCCAGAAGTGACAATTCGACGTGGTGAGTTAACTTCGAACGTATGACTCGCACAGGGGCACTGAGTCCACACAGCCGCGACCTCGCGATCGGCACGATGGTCGGTGCCGCGGGGGAGACCGAGCTCGACGTACTCGTCGTCGGTGGAGGTGTGACCGGCGCCGGCGTGGCGCTGGACGCGGTCACCAGAGGCCTGAGCACGGGGCTGGTGGAGCAGCGCGACCTGGCCTCGGGAACGAGCTCGCGAAGCTCGAAGCTCGTCCACGGCGGACTCCGCTACCTCGAGATGCTCGACTTCGAGCTGGTTCGCGAGGCGCTCCAGGAGCGTGGCCTCCTGCTCAACACTCTCGCGCCTCACCTGGTCCGGCCGGTGCCGTTCCTCTACCCGCTGACCAACCCGGTGTGGGAGCGCGCCTACATCGGTGCCGGCCTGGCGCTCTACGACGGGATGGCGAGCTTCGGGCCGCTCTCCGGGATGGGCAACTCCGGCCTGCCGCGCCACCGCCACCTCACCCGCAGAGGCGTCGCCCGGATCGCTCCCGACTTCCGCACCGACGCGATCACCGGCGCGATCCAGTACTACGACGCCCAGGTCGACGACGCCCGCCTGGTCATGACGATCGCCCGCACCGCCGCCTCCCACGGCGCCCACATCGCGACCCGGGTCCAGGTGACCGGGTTCCTGCGCGAGGGCGAGCGGGTCGTCGGGGTCCGAGCCCGCGACCTCGAGCACGACCAGGACCTGGTCATCCGGGCCAAGACGGTCGTCAACGCCGCCGGGGTGTGGACCGACGAGATCCAGGCGATGGTCGGTGGCCGCGGCGCCCTGCACGTCAAGGCGTCCAAGGGCATCCACCTCGTCGTCCCGCGCGACCGGATCCGCTCCGAGTCGGGTTTCATCGTCCGCACCGAGAAGTCGGTCCTCTTCGTGATCCCGTGGGGCCGCCACTGGATCATCGGCACCACCGACACCCCGTGGACCTACGACCTCGCCCACCCGGCGGCCTCCAAGACCGACATCGAGTACGTACTGGAGCACGTCAACGCGATCCTCCGCGTGCCGCTCGACCTCGAGGACGTCGAGGGCGTGTACGCCGGGCTCCGCCCGCTGCTGACCGGCGAGTCCGACCAGACCGCCGCTCTCAGCCGCGAGCACACCGTGGTCACGCCGCTGCCGGGTCTGGTGCTGATCGCCGGCGGCAAGCTGACGACCTACCGGGTGATGGCCAAGGACGCCGTCGACGCCGCGGCCCACTCGCTCGGCACGACCACCAACATGACCCTGCGCGACTCGATCACCGACAAGGTGCGGCTGGTCGGGGCCGAGGGCTTCGAGACCCGCTCGAACCAGCGCGTCCTGCTCGCGCGTCGCTCCGGCCTCCACGTCGCCCGGATCGACCACCTCCTGGGCCGTCACGGCGGCCTGATCGACGACGTGCTCGACCTCATCCAGGAGCGCCGCCCGCTCGCGCTGCCCCTGGAAGGTGCCGAGGACTACCTCGCCGCCGAGGTCGTCTACGCCGTCAACAACGAGGGCGCCCGCCACCTCGACGACGTGCTCGAGCGCCGCACCCGGATCTCGATGGAGACCTTCGACCGCGGCGTGGGTGCTGCCCCGGGGGTCGCCAAGATCATGGCCGACGAGCTCGGCTGGGACGAGCAGCGCGCCAAGGAGGAGATCGACCACTACTTGCGTCGCATCGAGGCCGAGCGCCGCTCCCAGCTTCAGGTCACCGACGAGGAGGCCGACCGCGCGCGACTAGAGGTCGAGGATCTCGTCTGACCTGTCTGTGGTGAAGGTAAAATTCTTGCCCTGGATGTTTGGAATGGTGATGACGAGGTAGAAGAACAGCATGACTCGGGAACCAGCTGCGATCCAGCCACCTGTGGCTTATCTGCCGTGCAAACTCGATGACGAGGATGAGGTCGACGAGATCCTGATGGTCCAGATGGCCGACGGCGCGGTTGCCCTGATGGGTTACACGGCGTTGGACCGGTTCATGGCCTGTTGCGGTGATGCTCATCCTTGGGTGCTGTACCAGACGGCCGATCTTGCGGATCTGAAGGCGGTGAAGCCGTACGACGCGGCTTACCTTGATATTCCGCTTCCACCGCAGATGCGGCTGATGTCATCGGATGGTGGGTCGTGACCATTCGAATCGATCCCAGGAGTGCCGCGGGCATTCAGAGAGCACACACAGATGCGGCGGAGGGGATCGATGACCTGGCTGGATCTATTCCGAAGAGTGTTGACGGTGGTGAGGGCGCGCCGGATCTCACGGAGATACTCGCTGTAGTCGCGGATGTTGCGGGAACGCTTGCGATGATCAATCGAGCCAGCGGGGAGATGGTGACCTCGGCGATCCTGGACCTTCAGGTGACTGATGAAGACGTTGCGGTCACATTCGACCAGCTCGCCTCGGAGGTTCGGTGATGCTCGAGACGAAGGTAGATGGCGCGGCCGGTGATGTAGAAGCCGCAGCCAACTGGCTTCGCTCACGGCTGAAGGCCGCCGTCTCGACCGCCGGTGACGAGGTCCAGACGGCGCGTTCGGCTGCGCTGGATGGCTGGGACGGCGATGCCGGAGATGCGTACCGCGGATATGCGCGGGGTCTCGTCGTAGCGGCCGATGAGCTGGTGCCGGTCGTTGAGAGGGCGGCAACCAAGTTCGAGCTCTACGCCCACCGCCTGAGGGCCTGTCAAGATCGGATGGCGAGCTGGCGAGACGAAGCCTCGGCCGGGGGACTCACGGTCAGCGGGACGGTGATTGCCACGCCGCCGACAGCGGTCGGTCCGAGCGTGCCATCCAGGCCGTTGACCCCCGGTGAGCTGGCTGAATTGGATCAAGCGATGGCTGCGTACGAGGTAGCGGCGGCAAAGGTCGAGCTCTACAACCGGCTGAGCAACGAGGTGAGCGCTGAGCGTGAGTCGTTCACGCAGTGGATTGCTGCCAACCTGACCCCGGTTCAAGCCGAGATCAAGGACGAAACCTCCCGAATCGACAAGATTGCGGAGTTCCTGAAGAGCAATGCTCATGCTCTGCTGATCGGCTTCACAACGGCGGGGGGAGAAAAGGGACTTGCCAAGCGCGCCAAGGAACTCGCAAAGGAAGCCGAGCGCCTCAGAAAACTAGAGCGTTCGGGACACCCGGGTCGACGCGCGGAAGGCACCAAACCGGAGACCAAGGCGAAGGCGAAGGGGCTCGGCAAGCTCGCTGAGTGGGCGGGGAGGGGCGGCAAGGCTCTTGGGCCTATCGGAATTGGGCTCGAACTCTGGAACGCCTATGGCGACCTCAAAGAGGGGAAGTCGCCAGGCAAAGTGATCACTTCAACCGCCGCCAGCATTGGGGGCGGGATGGTGGCTGGGGCCGCCATCGCTGGGATCACCGCTTCGTCCCCCGCATGGGGGACGGCGCTGGCTGTCGGCTTTGGGGCGGCGGTGGTCGGCGTTGCTGCAGGCGCGGCTGCGGGGGCGGGCTGGGACGCCTTGCCAGACTCGTTCACCGACTCGGTCGACGACGGAATCAAAGATGGCTGGAACGGCGCTACGGATGGAGCGGAGAACGCATGGGATTGGGCGACCGGATGGGTCTGAGCCGCCGGCGACGTCACCGACTCGGGACGGGGTTGCTCCTGGTAGCGGGTGTCATCGTGTGCGCGTACCTGGTTGCCCTATCGGACTCCACGTGGCTCCGGGTTGCGGGGGCATGCGGGGTGATCGCATGCGGCGTAGCGGCCCATGTCGTGTATGCGCCACGGGGGCGTAAGGAACCGGAGGCGTTCGGCGGTGGCGTACTGCTGCCGCGGCGCCCAGGTTATGCCGCTGAGCTGTTCTCGATCTGCCTCTTCGGAGCTGCAGGAGGCGGCATCGTAGGGGTCGTCTCTCTACTTGCTGAGGCCGGCGACCGTCGTGCAGGAGCGCTCGTCATCTGTGCGCCGGGCCTCCTCGTATTGGCCACCTTCATGGCCGTCGCCATTGTCCGCCGCAGGGGCGGCTTGCTCTTGACCCCGGAGGGCTTGACGTCTTTCCCGTTGCTGAGCCGATCACGCACTGTGCTGTGGCGTGACATCTTCGAGGTGGAGAACGATCCGCTCTGGGACGGGTGGATCGGGCTGCACCTGCGTGGTGACGAGGAGATCAAGATCGGGATCACGGCTGTTGCTCTCCCTGCTGACGAGGTCATTGGCCTTGTATCCCGGTATGCCACGACTCCCGCGGACCGTGCAGAACTGGCGTCCTTGGAGCGGTTCACCTCGACTTGATGATGCTCGTCGGTCGGCCGCGGCCGATATGGACCGCGTTGGTCGATACTCTCGCTGGCGCTCGTCGCTCGGCCAATGAGACGAGAGCCCGGTCGCTCACCGCACGTCTAACCGATGGGTTCGTCCTCGGCATCCGTGTTGAACGCCGCTGGTCTGTCCGCTGATTCAGGGCGATGAACCAGCGTGAGGCGGTCCCGCGAATTGCCGTGGCGGAGCAAGCGGTTGACGTAGCACTCTGTCGACATGTTCCTGGTCGCTGATCCCCCCGAGCCGCTGGCCACCGACGATTTCGTGCTCGCGCCGCTTCGTCCCGAGCTGCTCGACCTGGACACCGAGGCCTACCTGGCCAGCCCGGACGTGATCCGCGATCACAGCTGCGGCAGGTGGCCGCTGGAGGGCTTCGGCAGCGACGACAACCTGCCGCTGGTGATCCGGCATTGGTCCGACCACCAGGCGAAACGGGCGTTCACCTACCTCTTCCTCGACCCCGAGGGCACCTCCTCCCTCGGCTGCCTCTACGTGCAGCCCCTGTTCCCCTACCTGGAGGCGATGGGGGCCGACGCCCAGACCCTGCTCAGGTACGCCGGTGGGTCCACCGCCCGGGTCAGCTACTGGCTCCGCCAGGACCGAGAGCCCGGGCTCACCGCGTCGATCGCGGAGCGGCTGGACGAGTGGCTGCGTACGAAATGGCCGTTGGACGCCTATCTCTACCGGGCCGCTCCCGCGGAGGAGTGCACCGTGCATGCGCTCGACCGACTGCCCGTGGACCGCGTCGTGATCGACCTTCCGGCCGAGCAGCACGACTACCTGTGGTGGGCAGCCGACGTTCGCATCGTGAGTTAGTGGGACGCCTGTCTGGCTTCCGAGACGCCCGTCACATACTCTCGGTACATGAGCGCATCGAACCCGACCTCTTCCGGCGGCCCGATCGTCGAGGGCCCGCTCGATCCCGAGCACGACGCCACGGCGTCCCTGGCCCTCGAGCCTGACTACGTCTCCCGTCTGACCGGCCGCGTCGTGGCGACCACGGGGGAGTCCCGAGAGGTCATCAGTCCGCTCAACGGGGCGCCGCTGGCGCACATCCCGCAGTCGAGCGATGACGATGTCGCCGCAGCCTTCGCCAAGGCCCGGGTCGCGCAGGAGAAGTGGGCCGCGACCCCGGTCGCCGAGCGCGAGCGCATCCTGATCAAGCTGCACGACCTGGTCCTCGACCGGCAGGACGAGATCCTCGACCTGATCGTGCTGGAGTCGGGCAAGGCCCGCAAGCACGCCTTCGACGAGCCGCTGCACATCGCGCTGACCGCTCGCTACTACGGGCGTCGAAGCAGCAAGATCCTCGACACCGAGCGCAAGCTCGGCGTCATCCCGGTGCTCACCCGGGTCGAGCTCAACCACGTCCCCAAGGGCGTCGTCGGCATCATCAGCCCGTGGAACTACCCGTTCACGATGGCGCTGTGCGACGGCATCGCCGCGATCGCCGCCGGCAACGCGGTCGTCATCAAGCCCGACTCGCAGACCATGCTGAGCGCGCTCCTCGGCGCCGAGCTGCTGGCCGAGGCCGGGCTCCCGGAGAACCTGTGGACCGTCGTCGCCGGCCCGGGCTCGAAGGTCGGCACCAGCATCATCCAGCGCGCCGACTACGTCTGCTTCACCGGCTCGACCAACACCGGCAAGCTCGTCGCCAAGCAGGCCGCGGAGCGCCTGATCGGCGCCAGCCTCGAGCTCGGTGGCAAGAACCCGATGCTGATCCTGAAGGACGCCGACATCGAGAAGGCCGCCGAGGGCGCGACCCGCGCGGTCTTCTCCAACTCCGGCCAGCTGTGCGTGAGCGTCGAGCGGCTCTTCGTCGACGACAAGGTCTACGACCGGTTCGTGGAGCGCTTCGTCGCCCGCACCCAGGCGATGACCCTCGGCGCCACCCTGGGCTGGGAGAACGACATGGGCACGCTGATCTCGCAGGCCCAGGTCGACACCGCGACCGCCCACGTCGAGGACGCCGTCTCCAAGGGTGCTCGCGTGCTCACCGGCGGCAAGGCCCGCCCCGACCTGGCGCCGTTCTTCTTCGAGCCGACCATCCTCGAGGGCGTCACCCCGGAGATGACCTGCTTCGGCAACGAGACCTTCGGCCCGGTCGTCTCGATCTACCGCTTCCACAGCGAGGAGGAGGCGATCGAGCGCGCCAACGACGGTGAGTACGGCCTCAACGGCTCGATCTACAGCCGCGACACCTCGCGCGCCCGCCGCATCGCCCGCCAGGTCAAGTGCGGCACGATCAACATCAACGAGGCCTTCGGCGCCACCTTCGCGAGCATCGACGCCCCGATGGGCGGCATGCGCGAGTCCGGCCAGGGCCGTCGCCAGGGTGTCGAGGGCATCCTGCGCTACACCGAGACCCAGTCGGTCGCGTCCCAGGCGATCCTGCGCTTCGCCCCGCAGTTCGGGATGAGCGACCAGGCGTACGCCAAGTTCATGACGGCCTCGCTGCGCGTGCTGAAGTCGCTGGGCCGCGCATGACCCATTACGACGTACTCATCATCGGGTCGGGTTTCGGTGGATCGGTCAGCGCGCTGCGCCTGACCGAGAAGGGCTACTCCGTCGGAGTGGTCGAGGCGGGTCGCCGGTTCAGCGACGACGAGCTGCCCAACACCTCCTTCGACCTGCGCAAATACCTCTGGGCACCGGCGATCGGCTGCTACGGGATCCAGCGCATCGACATGGTCAAGGACGCCGTCATCATGGCCGGCGCCGGGGTCGGCGGCGGCTCGCTGGTCTACGCCAACACCCTCTACGAGCCGCTCGACCCGTTCTACGAGGACCCTTCCTGGAGCCACATCACCGACTGGAAGGACGAGCTCGCTCCGTACTACGAGCAGGCCAAGCGGATGCTCGGCGTCACCCTCTACCCCCACCTGACCCCGGCCGACGAGGTCATGCAGAAGGTCGCAGCCGAGGCCGGCCGCGGTGACACCTTCCACAAGGCGCCGGTCGGCGTCTTCTTCGGCGGCCCGAGCCATGTGGCCGGGCAGGAGGTGGCCGACCCCTACTTCGGTGGGGAGGGCCCCGACCGGCGTACGTGCACCAACTGCGGCGAGTGCATGACCGGCTGCCGCCACAACGCGAAGAACACCCTGGTCAAGAACTACCTCTACCTGGCCGAGAAGAACGGCGCCGAGGTGCACCCGCTGACCACGGTGACGCGCGTCTACCCGGCCAAGACCGGAAGCGGGTACGTCATCGAGACCCGCTCCACGAAGGCCAAGCTGGGCATCGGCCGCACGAAGCGGTTCACCGCCGACCAGGTGGTCTTCTCGGCGGCCTCGCTCGGCACCCAGAAGCTGCTCCACAAACTCAAGCGCACCGGCGACCTCCCCGAGATCTCCCCGCGCCTGGGTGAGCTGACCCGCACCAACTCCGAGTCGATCCTGGGCGCGATCGCCCCGGACACCGCCATCGACTACACCGAGGGTGTCGCGATCACCTCCTCGTGGCACCCCGACGAGCACACCCACATCGAGCCGGTCCGCTACGGGCACGGCAGCAATGCGATCGCGGCGATGCAGACGGTGCTCACCGAAGGTGGTCCCCATCGCCTCCGCCGGTGGCTCAAGGAGATGTGGCTGCAGCGGCGGTCGCTGCGTACGTTCTACGACTTCAAGCACTGGTCCGAGCGCACTGTCATCGCGCTGGTCATGCAGGCGCTGGACAACTCGATCACGACCTTCCCGAAGCGCACGATCTTCGGGTGGCGGATGTCGTCCAAGCAGGGCCACGGCAAGCCCAACCCGACCTGGATCCCCGCCGGCCTCGACGCGGTGCGGAAGATGGCCGGGGTGATGAGCTCGGGCGAGAAGCCGGGGTATGCCGGCGGCACGATCGGGGAGCCGTTCAACAAGCCGATGACCGCCCACTTCATCGGCGGCTGCACCATCGGCGACTCGGTGGACGCCGGCGTGATCGACCCCTACCAGCGGCTCTACGGCTACGACGGCCTGCATGTCGTGGACGGCTCCGCGATCTCCGCCAACCTGGGCGTGAACCCGTCGCTGACGATCACCGCCCAGGCCGAGCGGGCGATGGCGTTCTGGCCCAACAAGGACCAGGCCGACCCGCGGCCGAAGCTGGGTGCGGGCTATGCCCGGATCCAGCCCGTCAGGCCGGCTTCGCCCGCGGTGCCCGCAAGCGCGCCGGGGGCGCTGCAGCTGCCCATTGTTGACGTACGGTGACCAACCTGTTGCCTTGGTGATACGGGCTGCGCAAGAATTTTCCGGCAGGAAGTTTTTGGTTGACCCGTAACCGTGGTTAAAAGAGTTCGTTGGAGTGATCAGACCCGGGATTGCTCCCTCCCTAATACATGCCGGGTCTTTCGTCCGGGACAGCTTTGCCTCGGGCAATCAGGGCCCGACCACCTCCCTCCCCGGTCGGGCCCTGGTGCATTTCGCGGGCAACGTACGTCGTCGTTAGGATTCGTGCATGACGCAGGCTCCTGGGGCGGAAGAGCACGATCTGGTTCTCGTGGTGGACTTCGGCGCGCAGTATGCGCAGCTGATCGCCCGCCGCGTACGTGAGGCGAAGGTCTACTCCGAGATCGTGCCGCACTCGATGCCGGTCGAGGAGATGCTCGCCAAGAACCCGAAGGCGATCATCCTCTCCGGCGGCCCCTCGAGCGTGTACGCCGAGGGCGCCCCCGCCATCGACAACACCCTGTTCACCGCGGGCACCCCGGTATTCGGGATGTGCTACGGGTTCCAGCTGATGGCCCAGGGCCTCGGCGGGACCGTCGACGACAACGGAGCGCGGGAGTACGGCCGCACGCCGGTCACCGTCGGTGTCTCCGGCACGCTGCTCAAGGACATCCCGCCGGCCCACAACGTGTGGATGTCGCACGGCGACTCGGTCTCCGAGGCGCCCGAGGGCTTCACCGTGCTCGCGAGCACCGCCGACACCCCGGTGGCCGCCTTCGAGAACGTCGAGAAGCAGCTCGCGGGCGTGCAGTGGCACCCCGAGGTGCTCCACTCCGAGCACGGGCAGAAGGTGCTCGAGCACTTCCTGTGGGACATCGCCGGCGCGCGCCAGACCTGGACCATCGGCAACATCGCCGAGGACCAGATCGAGCGGGTCCGCGAGCAGATCGGTGACCACCGCGCGATCTGCGCGCTCTCGGGTGGCGTCGACTCCGCGGTCGCCGCAGCCATCGTCGCCAAGGCGATCGGTGACCGGCTGACCTGCGTCTACGTCGACCACGGCCTGATGCGGAAGAACGAGTCGGTCGCGATCGAGAAGGCGTTCCGGGAGTCGACCGGCGCCGAGCTGAAGATCGTCGACGCCGAGAAGGAGTTCCTCGACGCGCTCGCCGGGGTCACCGACCCGGAGGAGAAGCGCAAGATCATCGGGCGCGAGTTCATCCGCTGCTTCGAGCGTGCCGAGGTCGAGATCCTGGGCGACAGCGACGAGAAGGTCGCCTTCCTCGTCCAGGGCACCCTCTACCCCGACGTCGTCGAGTCCGGCGGCGGTGCCGGCACCTCCAACATCAAGTCCCACCACAACGTCGGCGGCCTCCCCGAGGACCTCGAGTTCGAGCTGGTCGAGCCGCTGCGTGAGCTCTTCAAGGACGAGGTGCGCGCCGTCGGCTCCCAGCTCGGCCTGCCCGATGAGATCGTCCAGCGCCAGCCGTTCCCCGGCCCCGGCCTGGGCATCCGCATCATCGGCGAGGTCACCAAGGAGCGGCTCGACATCCTCCGCGAGGCCGACGCGATCGCCCGCGAGGAGATGACCCTCGCCGGTCTCGACCGCGACATCTGGCAGATGCCGGTCGTGCTGCTCGCCGACGTCCGCTCGGTCGGCGTCCAGGGCGACGGCCGCACCTACGGCCACCCCGTCGTGCTCCGCCCGGTCACCTCCGAGGACGCGATGACCGCCGACTGGGCCCGGCTTCCCTACGAGGTCATGGAGCGCATCTCCACCCGGATCACCAACGAGGTGAGCGAGATCAACCGGGTCACCGTCGACATCACCTCGAAGCCTCCCGGCACCATCGAGTGGGAATGAGCCGGGGACCGGCTCCGTCCGTGGACAATGTCCTCCATGACTGAGCCGGACCTTGCTCGACGACTCCTCGACGCCCACGTCGCCCATGAGATGGCGGCGATGCGCGGCGTACGCTTTCTCGATCTCGCCACCGGCGAGATCGACTTCGCGCTGCGCGCCGCCAGTGAGCTGACGCTGGACCAGGTGATGCCCCGCGACCTGATCAAGGAGGTCGCGCTGAAGTACGTCAGCACCTTCCGGCTCCCGGGCGCGATCCCGGAGGTCGCCGGGGCGCTCGCGACGAGGCTCAAGGCGCATCCGGCCAACGAGACGCCGCTGGGCAAGGTGGTCAGCCGGCCCCGGATCGCCGAGCTCGTCGAGGCCCTGGTCGAGATGCGTACGCTGCGCCAGCAGGTCCTGCGCAGTCTGGCCGACAACTCCGGGATCCAGGCCGGCGTCGGCACTCTGATGCGTGGCACCGCTCGGGGTGCCGTCGACACCGGCCGCAGGTTCGCCGACAACCTCCCGGGCGGCTCGCTCGGCTTCTCGATCGCCGAACGTGTCGCCGGCCGGATGGCGGACACGGTGAAGGGCACCCCGGTCGGTGCGGCCGTCGACCAGAGCGCTCGCGAGCTCGCGGAGCGGGGCGCCGGAGCGCTTCTCGGATACCTCACCGACACCGCCGCGAGCTCGGTCACCGACGAGGAGGTGCATGACGCGCTGCTGGAGGTCTGGGACGCGCTCGCGACCCGGCCGGTGCGCGAGCTCGCCGACCTGGTCGACGACGAGCAGCTGGTCGCGCTCTTCGTCGGGCTCTACCAGGTCTGGCTCGATGTCCGGGACTCCGAATACCTGCAGGCCCTGGTCGACACGGGTGTCGACTTCTTCTTCGACACCTATGGGAGCTTCACCCTCGACCGGCTCCTGGAGGAGTGGGGTCTGGGCCGCGATGACCTGGTCGAGGAGGCGCTCCGCTTCGGCCCGCCGGTGATCGAGGCGCTCGCCGAGGCCGGCGTCCTCGAGCAGCTGATCCGCCGCCGGCTTTCGAGCTTCTACGACTCTCCGGAGGCCCAGGCTCTCCTGGGGTGACGCCCCGTGTGTTCGGCCGCTGCGCTGGGTACCGGATCGGAGCAGTCGATCAGGTAGGAGGCACGACATGGCCGAGACGATCGTCGACGACAGGCTCTGGGAGAACTTCCATCGCGCGGTGAACATGACCTCGCGCGACCTGCGGCAGTGGCTCGCAGTGCAAGGCGCGGGGGAAACGACCGAGACCGAACCGGACCGAGCCGGCAGCGAGCTCGGCCACCGGGTGGCCGACATCCTCGGCAAGCGTCGGGCCGACGTGACCCCGGACGACGTGGACGTGATGCGGCGCGTCGTCGACAAGGTCACCGACCTGCGCGGCGGGGACACCGGCGAGTGGGAGCCGACCGCGGGCGATGCGCAATGGCGGCGTCGTCTGATGAACGTCGGCCACGACCCGCTCGCCCCGTGATCGAGCGTCAGCGAGTGAACAGTCCAGACAACACGCGACGCGCCCCTCTGCCGTCCTCAGGACGGGAGGCAGGCGACGTACGACGGTCTGGTCGCCGATCTGCAGGTCGCCGCCGCCGCTCTCGAGAAAAAGTGAAAGGCGATGTCGAGATCGCCGGTGCACGCTCGACGCGTGGGTAAGAGCAACACCACCCACCCTTGAGGAGATCGAGATGAGCACCAACGCACAACGAGCCGGCTGGGTCATCACCGTCCTGGTCACCCTGTTCCTCGGCTTCGACATCGTCACGCACCTGCTACGGGTCGAGCCCGTCATGGACTTCAACGACAAGATCGGCGCTCCGGGCTGGTTCCCCGTCGTCTGCGGCGTCGTCCTCGGCCTGTCGCTGGTCGCCTACCACGTCCCGGCCACCCGGGCGATGGGCACGATCCTGATCACCGCGTACCTGGGCGGCGCGGTCACGGTGAACCTGGTCTTCGGGCAGCCGGCCTTCAACACCGTCTTCGCCATCGCCACCGCGGTCCTCGTCTGGGCAGGTGCCTGGCCGCGCGACGAGCGGCTGCGCGGTCTGATCACCGCGTGAGACTGTGGGACGTTCAGCCGGCGTGCGAGGGGGGCTCGCAGCCATGGCGGAGGGTTCGGCCTTGTGAGCGATTCACAAGGCCGGACCCTCTGTCATAGTGACGGGAATGTGCGGGGCCTGGCGAGGATCTCTGGCGGAGCCGTATGGCGCCCTGACTGGACGGAACCGAGAAACGTCCGAGGCTTAGCATGGTTGTCATGAACGTTGAGGACTTCGCCTATGGCGTGCTGATGGAGGCACTGCCGTCCATCCCCGCTGATGTGCTCGAGGTCATCGCGGACGACATCGACGCAGGTGAATACCTGACGTCCTTGATCGAACTGATCGAACGAGCCCCGGAGACCGTCTCCGTGGCGGTCGTCGATGCCCTGGAGGGCCATCTCGAGACCCTTCCCGAAGGGCCGCACCGCAGGGTTGGTGCCGATGCGGTGGCCCGACTCCGGCACCTCAAGAGCGCCTGACCTCACCGGCGATCTTCGAGCGCCTATCGCCTAGCCGCGGCGCAGTCGCGTGAACGCTCCGAGCACGGTCTGCTCGGAGAGGATGAGGTAGCCGCGCAGCTCCTCAGCGGCCGCAGGTCCTCCCTGCTCGAGGAAGGTCTCGAGCAGGGCGCGGTTGCGTGTGACGAACGGCGCGTGGAGGGCCTCGGGGTTGTCGATCTCGAGGAACGCGAGCCGCAGCTCGGCGGCGATGTCGCGGAACAGGCGCTCCAGGCGCGGGCTGTCGGCGAGGGCCACGATGGCGTCGTGGAATGCCATGTTGGCGGTACCGACCGTGCGCCAGTCGCGCGCCTCAAGGCTGGTTTCGCCCAAGTCCACTGACTCGCGCATCGCCGTCACCGCGGGATGCAGCGGGGAGCCCGCGGCCAGCGCGGCGGGCTCGACGTAGCGCCGCGCCCGATAGATGTCGACGACGTCCGCCACCGTCGGGGAGGCGACCGAGACTCCGCGATGGGGCACGTGCTCGATGAGGCCCTGCTCGGCCAGCACGCGGAACGCCTCTCGAAGCGTGTTGCGCGAGACCCCGAGCTTCTCGGCGAGGGAGATCTCCGACAGCCGGGTGCCGGGCGCGAACTCGCCGTCGATGATCCGCCGGCGCAGGGCGTTCGTCAGGGTGTCCTCGACATCGGGCATGACCGCATCCTAAGGGAATCGCATCCGCGGACAATCGAAACACCATTTTAACAATGACGGGTGTTGTTGTAGAACAATCTATGCCATCTTGTACTACACAAGAGAGTGTGGTGCCAGCCACACAGTGATGGCAGGAGTCCCCCATGACTGAGACGACCAGCGCCGAGCGCGCGAAGAGCTTCGCCCGTTCCCGCCGAGGACCCATCCTCGGCGCCATCTTCCTGATGGCCACCTCGGCCATCGGCCCCGGCTTCATCACCCAGACCGCGACCTTCACCGCGCAGCTTGGCGCGGCGTTCGCCTTCGCGATCCTGGCCTCGATCCTGATCGACTTCGCGCTGCAGATGAACGTGTGGCGCATGATCACCGTCGCCGGCAAACGGGCCGGCGACCTGGCGAACGAGGCGGTGCCGTACTCCGGTCATCTGCTGGCGACGCTCATCGTGATCGGTGGCCTGGCGTTCAACATCGGCAACATCGCGGGTGCCGGTCTCGGCCTGAACGCCCTGCTGGGCATCGAGCCGAAGGTCGGCGGCCTGCTCTCGGCGCTGCTCGCCATCGGCATCTTCATGTACAAGCGGGCAGGCCGCGTCGTCGACATGGTCGTGCTCGTGCTCGGTCTGCTGATGATCGGGCTGACGCTCTTCGTCGCGATCGCGTCGCAGCCTCCGGTCGGCGACGCGCTGCGCCAGACCTTCGTGCCCGGCACGCTCAACTTCGCGACGATCACCACGATCGTGGGCGGCACGGTCGGCGGCTACATCACCTACGCGGGCGCCCACCGCTACCTCGACTCCGGCCTGACCGGCCCCGAGCACGTCCCGGCCGTGCACCGTGCCTCGATGAGCGGCATCCTCGTCACCGGGATCATGCGCTACGTACTCTTCCTCGCGATCCTCGGTGTCGTGGCCTCCGGCGTCACCCTCGACTTCTCGAGCCAGGCGGCCAACCCTGCCGGTCAGGCGTTCGGCGCCGTGCTCGGTGACGCGGGCATCCGCATCTTCGGTGCGATCTTCTGGGCCGCGGCGATCACCTCGGTGATCGGCGCCGCCTACACCTCGGCCACCTTCATCTCGACGTTCTCGAAGAAGCTCGGAGCGGGGTGGCCGCTGCAGCTCGCGACCGTCGCCTTCATCCTGGTCTCCCTCGTCCTCTACCTGCTGATCGGTGCCGCACCCGCGGCTATCCTGGTCTTCGTCGGCGGCTTCAACGGTTTGATCCTCCCGATCGGCATGTCGATCTTCATGTACATCGGCTGGTTCCGTCAGCGCGATGTCCTCCGCGGCTACCGCTACCCGATGTGGCTGCTGGTTCTGGGGACGACCGCGACCCTGCTCAGCTGGTACATGGGCATCGTCTCGATCCGCCCGATCTTCGCCTTCATCGGCATTGGAGTGTGAGCACCATGAACACCATGGCAGCAACCATCGACCTGAACTCCGACCTCGGCGAGAACGCACCCGACCGGTTGGTCGCGGACGACGCGGCGATGCTCGCGATCGTCTCGAGCGCCAACGTCGCCTGTGGGTTCCACGCCGGCACCCCTGAAGGGATCCGTACGACGCTCGCCGACGCCGTCGCCAACGGCGTCACGATCGGCGCGCACCCCGGCTACCGCGACTACGAGGGCTTCGGACGCCGCGCCATGGAGATCGACTCAGCGACGCTGCAGGCACACGTCGAGTACCAGCTCGGCGCGCTGATCAGCCTGACCTCGTCGGTCGGCGGAGCGGTCCGTTACGTGAAGCCGCACGGCGCGCTCTACAACACGATCGCCCGCGACGAGCGACAGGCGCAGATCGTGGTCGCAGCCGTCAAGGCGATCGACCCGTCCCTCGTCCTGCTCGGGCTCGCGGGCGGTGTCGCGCTCGACGTGGCCGAGAGCGCCGGCCTCGCGACGGCCGCGGAGGCCTTCGCGGACCGTGCCTACACGCCCGGCGGCGAGCTGGTCTCGCGCGCCGAGCCCGGCGCGGTCCTGCACGACGCCGACGCCGTCGCGGCCCGCATGCTGCGGCTCGCGCGCGAGGGTGTGGTCGAGGCGATCGACGGCACCGACGTGGCTGTACGCGCCGACTCGATCTGCGTGCACGGCGACAGCGACGGGGCGATCCGGATGGCTGCGGCGACCCGCGCTCTGCTCGAGGCCGAGGGCATCGCGATCGGCCCGTTCGCCGGAGCCACGGCATGACCGCAAGCATCACCCAGCTCGCCCAGGCTCGCGCCGCGCGCACCTCCTACCGGGCGGGCGAGGTCGCACCGACGAGTGGCGTCGCCCACGGCCTGGTGCAGGCGAACCTGATCTCCGTGCCGGCCGACTGGGCGTTCGAGGTGCTGCTCTTCGCGCAGCGCAACCCGAAGCCGTGCCCGGTGCTCGAGGTGCTCGACCCGGGCGCCTACGAGTCGACCCTGGCTCCCGGCTCCGACCTGCGCACCGACATCCCGGCGTACCGGATCTGGCGTGATGGCGTGCTCACCGAGGAGGTCACGGACGCGGGCGCGGCGTGGGAGGAGCACCCCGACCTGGTCTCGTTCCTGATCGGCTGCAGCTTCACGTTCGAGGCGGGCCTGGCCGACGCCGAGATCCCGATCCGCCATCAGGAGCTCGGCCGCAACGTGCCGATGTACCGCACATCCCGCCCGTGCGCTCCCGCCGGGCGCCTGCGCGGCGACATGGTGGTCTCGATGCGCCCGATCCCCGCCGACCGCGTCGCCGATGCCGTACGCATCTCCGGGCGCTATCCGGCGGTGCACGGTGCGCCGGTGCATGTCGGTGACCCGGCGTCGCTCGGCATCGCCGACCTCGCCGCTCCCGAGTTCGGGGACCCGCCGGAGGTGCGCGACGGTGAGGTGCCGGTGTTCTGGGCCTGCGGGGTCACGCCGCAGGCCGCGATCATGGACTCGCGCCCGCCGTTCGCGCTCACCCACGCGCCCGGCCACATGTTCATCACCGACGTACGGGATGCGGAGTATCTGGCGTGAGGCGCGTTCTCATCGCATCGGACCAGGCGCTGCTGGTCGAGGAGGACGACCTCGAGGGCGCGATGCGGCTGCACGCTGCCCTCATGGCCGCGCCGCCGACCGGCGTCGTCGAGCTGGTGCCCGCCGCCCGGACGGTGCTCGTCCGGTTCGATCCGACGCTGGTCGACGAGGTCAGCCTCGCCAAGGAGCTGCGTCGGGTCGAATCCGTCCATGGTGGCCTCCCGACCGCTGGTTCGGTGACGATCGGTGTCCGCTACGACGGGCAGGATCTCGACGAGGTCGCCGACCTGCTCGGGGTCAGCGCCGAGCAGGTCGCCGCGCGCCACGCGGCCGCGACCTGGCGGGTGGCCTTCACCGGCTACGCGCCCGGTTTCGGCTATCTCGTCGGCGATGACCCGCTCTTCGACGTACCGCGGCGCTCCTCTCCACGCACCCGGATCCCGGCCGGCTCGGTCGGGCTGGCTGGGACGTTCTCGGGCGTCTACCCCCGGGAGAGCCCCGGTGGCTGGCAGCTGATCGGGCGTACGGACGCACCGATGTGGGACCTGCACCGGGATCCGCCCGCCCTGCTCGCGCCCGGGATGACCGTGCGGTTCGAGCGGCGCGAGCGGGAGTCGGTCACGGTGACAGAGTCCGCTCCCTCGGTCGACGCCGCAGAACACCCCTTCGCAGTCGAGGTCGTACGCCCCGGCCTGCAGCTGGTGCTCGAGGACCTCGGCCGCCCCGGCCATGCTGCCCTCGGCGTCTCCGCGTCGGGGACGGCCGACCGCCGCGCCCTGCGGGCCGCGAACCGCGCCGTGGGGAACGCTCCGGGAGCGGCAGGTTTCGAGCTCGCCGGTGGCGGTGCGGTCCTGCGCTTCACCGGTCCGGCGGTCGTAGCGGTCGCGGGCGCCTCTGCCGAGACGACGATCGTACGCACCGACGGACCGCCGCTCCCGGTCGAGCACGGCGCCGCCACCGCGCTCGAGGACGGCGAGGAGCTGCGTCTCGGCGCGGTGAGCGCCGGCCTGCGCGCTGTGATCGCGGTGCGTGGCGGCCTGGATCTCGAGCCGGCGCTCGGCAGCCTCTCCAGCGACACGCTCGCGGGCCTCGGCCCCGGCGACCTCGGCGGACGGCCTCTGCGCGCAGGCGACGTCGTGCCGCTGCGCGGACCCGCGGCCGCGCCGCACGCGGTCGACCGCAGCCCGGCTCCCGCCGACCCGCTGCCCGCCCCCGGTGAGACGGTCGAGCTGCGCATCGTGCTCGGCCCGCGCGAGGACTGGTTCTCCCCGGCCGGCGTACGCACCCTCGTCGAGCAGGAGTGGACCGTCACGCCGCGCTCCGACCGGGTCGGCGTACGCCTCGAGGGCGCCGTTCCGCTCGAGCGTGAGGTCACCGGTGAGCTGCCGAGCGAGGGGGCGGTGACCGGCGCGATCCAGGTGCCGCCCGACGGCCAGCCCGTGCTTTTCCTTCCGGACCACCCGCTCACCGGCGGCTATCCGATCATCGGCGCGGTCATCGACCGCGACCTGGACCTGGCCGGTCAGCTGCCGCCCGGCGTCCGCATCCGCTTCCGTCCCGTCACGCCCACTGTGCCGATTGTGCCCATTGGGCCGACGGCCGAGATCCGAGGAGACTGACATGCGCAGGGTGCTCATCGCCAACAGGGGAGAGATCGCCGTCCGCGTCGTGCGGGCGGTTGCCGAGGCCGGCCTCGTGTCGGTCGCCGTCTACGCCGATCAGGACGCCGACGCGCTGCACGTGCGTCTGGCCGACGAGGCGTACGTGCTCGGTGGGTCCACCGCCGCCGAGTCCTACCTCAGCATCGAATGGCTCATGGCCGCGGCGCAGGCCTCCGGCGCCGACGCGGTGCATCCGGGCTACGGGTTCCTGTCGGAGAGCGCCGAGTTCGCGCGCGCAGTCGAGGCCGCCGGCCTCATCTGGATCGGCCCGGCTCCTGCGAGCATCGACAGCCTCGGCGACAAGATCACCGCACGCCGGATCGCGCAGAGCGTCGGCGCACCGCTGGTGGCGGGCACCGACCGGCCGCTGGAGTCGGCCGACGAGGCGGTCGCGTTCGCGCGCGAGCACGGGCTTCCCATCGCGATCAAGGCGGCCTTCGGCGGCGGTGGTCGCGGGCTGAAGGTCGCCCGCGAGCTCGACGACGTCGCCGATGCCTTCGACTCCGCTTCGCGCGAGGCGCTGGCCGCTTTCGGTCGCGGGGAGTGCTTCGTCGAGCGGTTCCTGGAGCGTCCGCGGCACATCGAGGTGCAGGTGCTCGGCGACGGCACCGGGCACGTCGTGGTCGTCGGCGACCGGGACTGCTCTCTGCAGCGCCGCAACCAGAAGCTCGTCGAGGAGGCGCCCGCGCCGGGGCTGACGGACGAGCAGCGTCGCCGCATCCACGACGCCGCGCGTGACATCTGCGCCGCGGTCTCCTACCGCGGGGCCGGGACCGTGGAGTTCCTGATGGGCGAGGACGGGGTGATCTCGTTCCTCGAGGTGAACACCCGCCTCCAGGTCGAGCACCCGATCACCGAGGCCGTCACCGGCGTCGACCTCGTCGCGGAGCAGCTGCGCATCGCCGCGGGCGAGGGACTCTCGTTCTCGGAGACGCCGGCGCCGACGGGCCATGCGATCGAGCTGCGGATCAACGCCGAGGACCCGGGCCGCGGATTTCTGCCGAGCCCCGGCGTCGTGACCGGCCTGCGGGTCCCCGCCGGGCCGGGGGTGCGCTGGGACGCCGGGATCGAGGCGGGCGACACGGTGCAGAGCGCCTTCGACTCGCTGATCGCCAAGCTGATCGTGCACGCGCCGGACCGGGACACCGCCGTCGTACGTGCCCGCCGCGCGCTCCGTGAGCTCAGCGTCGAGGGGGTCGCGACCGTCGTACCCTTCGCTCGCGTCCTGCTCGACGACCCGGCCTTCTCGACCGCCGGGTTCGCGGTGCACACGCAGTGGATCGAGACCACGCTGATGCCGCGCCTGGAGGCGCAGCGGCGACCCGAGCCGGCGCCCGTGCAGCCGCTCCGGCGGGTGCCGATCGAGATCGACGGTCGCCGGGTGATGCTGGGCCTTCCCGATGACCTCCTGCGCGGGATCGCCGCAGGCGGGACGGCGGCTGATGCGGGCCCGGCGACGGCCGTCGCAGACCCGACCGTGCTCGAGGCCACCGTCCCCGGCGTACTCGTCGACTGGCTCGTCCCCGACGGCGAGCAGGTCACGGAGGGCCAGGACGTCGCGGTCATCGACGCGATGAAGATGGAGACCCGGGTCGCCGCACATCGTGCGGGAGTGCTCTCCCGCGGCACCGACGTGGGTGGGACGGTCGCGATCGGGGACGTGCTCGGGAAGATCGAGGTCTAGCTCGTGTGATCGATGATCGCCGGGACGACCTTGTCCCAGGTGGAGGGCGGGGGCGGCTCGTGGCCGACGCCGTCGAGGACGAGGAGCGTCGCGGCGGGGATGTCGCGGGCGAGGATCTCGCCGTGGCCGATCGGGAACAGCGGGTCACGGGTGCCGTGGATGACCAGCGTCGGGGCGGCGATGTCGGCCAGGGTCGCCTCGACCGGCTCGCCGTCGCTCATCGCCTGGTGGTTGGCGAAGCTCGGCCGCATGTCCGGCGTGCGGCGTACGACCCGCTCGATCACCGCCCGCATCCTGGCCTCGTCGAAGCCCTCCGGGACGAACGCCCGCTGGTCCTCCACCAGCATCGACACCAGAGCCTCGTGGTCGTCGGGATCCGGGACCGTGGTGGTGGCCGCCTTCGCGAAGAAGTCGGCCAGTTCCTCGCCGATCGGCGGCAGGTCGGGTACGCCGTCGAAGGCCGGTGAGGTCTCGTTGAGGATCAGCGTCTCGACCCTCTCGGGATAGAGCACCGCCGCACACTGGGCCAGCGCCCCGCCCATCGAGATGCCGAAGATGTGGCCCTTGTCGAGGCCGAAGGCGTCGAGCAGAGCCGGGATGTCCGCGATCATGTCGCGCCCGGTGTAGCCCGGCTCTCCCGGTGGCCAGGTCGTCGAGCGGCCGGTGTCGCGGTGGTCGTAGCGGATCACGAACCTCCGGCCCGCGGCCAGCGACTGGCAGAAGTCGTCCTCCCAGTAGTCCATCGAGGCGCTCATCCCACCGACGAGCAGGATCGGCGGGTCCGCCGGACTCCCGAACGTCTCGACGCACAGCTCGATCCCGTTGACAGCCAGTGTCAGTTCGCCCATGGCATCCAGCAAACGGGCGGGTCCGAGCCGCGTCAAGCGCTTAAGGCGTGGCGTACGCGTCGATCTCGGCGCGCAGCCGGGTCTTGACGTCGTCGGGTGCGTAGGAGACGTCGACGGCGGCACGGGCGAGGTCGGCGATGCCGGCGGTGTCGAGGCCGAGGAGGTCGGTCGCGATCTCGTACTCCTGGTTGAGCGTGGTCGCGAACATCGGCGGGTCGTCGGAGTTGATCGTGACCGGCACGCCGGCATCGACGAAAGTCTTCAGCGGGTGCTCCTCGAGCGTCGCGACGGCACCGGTGGCGACGTTGGACGAGGGACAGACCTCGAGCGGGATCCGGTGCTCGGCGAGGTGGGCGAGCAGGGCGGGATCCTGGGCTGCCGAGGTGCCGTGGCCGATCCGCTCGGCCTTCAGCACGGTCAGGGCGTCCCAGATCGTCTGCGGTCCGGTGGTCTCGCCGGCGTGCGGCAGCGAGCGGAGTCCCGCGGCGCGGGCCGCGTCGAAGTGCCTCTCGAACTGCGGCCGGGGAACCCCCACCTCGGGTCCACCGAGCCCGAACCCGATGAGCGCCTCCGGGCCGTGGTCGACGGCGTACGCCAGGGTCGCATCGGCCGCCGGGATCCCCGACTCGCCCGGGATGTCATAGATCCAGCGCAGCGTGATCCCGAAGTCGCGCTCGGCTCCCACCCGGGCGTCCTCGAGCGCCTCGGTGTAGGCCTCGATCGCCATCCCGGTGTGCCCGGTCCCACCCGCTTGAATGGGCTCAGTGCGCACGGCCAGATCCGGGCGTACGGAGGTGTAGGGCGTGCAGGTCAGCTCGGCGTAACGGACCTGCTGGGTCTGGGCCAGGTCGCGCGCGATCTCGTAGGTCAGATAGCGGATGTCCTCCGGCGTACGGACCAGGTCGACGACCGAGAGGTAGACCTCGATGAAGTGCGCGAAGTCGCTGAACGTGAAGTACTCCCGCAGCAGCTCGATATCCGTCGGCACCGTCCCCGGATGCCGCGCAGCCAGCTCTGAGACGATCCGCGGCGAAGCCGATCCGACATGGTGGACATGGAGCTCGGCCTTGGGCAGCCCGGCGATAAAGGTCTTCAGGTCACTCACGCCCCGATCCTCACACGCGGCACGCCCTCCCGCGACTCCGTTTCTCGGCTTCGCCACCAATACTCCGAGTCCGAACCGATCCGCGTACGCCGGTGCACGATGTAGCCTCAGGCTCACTGGCTGGTTAGGGGGAGAGATGCGGGCGATCCACCACTGGGACCTCTGGGTCGACGACTTCGAGACCGCTTCGGGGGAGTGGGGCTGGCTCTTCGGCGAGCTCGGCTGGGAGGCCGGCGAGAAGGGCCACTTCTGGGAGGCACCGGACGGGACGTACGTCTTCATGGAGCACTCCACGGACCAGCACGGCACGCAGGACCGGCTCCGGCCCGGCGTCAACCACATCGCGTTCATGATCGATGACCGAGACCAGCTCGACAGGATGCGGGCGGCGTCGACCGAGCACGGCTGGCACGAGATGTACGCCGACCGCTACCCGCACGCCGGCGGCGACGAGCACACGGCGCTCTACCTGGAGAGCTCTGAGGGGTTCGAGGTCGAGATCGTGCTGGAGATCGACGACCTCACCGCCTAGCGGTAGTCGTCCCCGTCGGCGTCGCTGTCGTCGATGATGTGGATGGCGGCCTCCTCGGCGGAGGCGCCGGCGCCGTCGATGCCGGCATCGATCCCGTAGAGCTCGGACTCCGCGTCCTCCCCCTCGCCACGGTCGGGGTCGACCAGCCGCCCCGCTCGCTGGTTGCCGACCTCGCGGCCGTCAGGGTCGTCGCTCTCCTCGGCATCGTCGTACTCGACCGCGTAGGGATCCGGTTCCGGCACCTCCTGGTGGCGGCGCTGGTCGATGCACTCCCGGTGCTCCTCCTCCCAGGGCGTGTTGCCGTAGTCGGTGGAATAGCGGTCGGCGGTGACGATGCCGTGGTCGAGCTCGTCGCGCACCTCACCTTCGAGAACGTCCCCGGAGAGCGCGTCCTCACCGGTGATCTGGTCCTCGTCGTCGACACTGTAGTCGCCGTAGTTCTCGCGCGATTCGCTCACTTGAGTCTCCTGATCAGCCGGGCATTGGGGTCATGACGGCCCCCTTCGGTAACGTTAACCCGGTCCGGTATGGAGTGGAACCGGACGGAAACATACGACGCGGGGATCGACCAAGGGAGCAGAGCAGATGGCGCCTCGCGCCCGACTGGCGGTGGCGGCCGTTGCCGTGCTCGCCGGCGCCTCGATCGCGCTCGGCGCGATGCCTGAATCGGCCGGTCCGCTGGGGTCGCTGGGATCTCTGGCAGGGAACGCCTTCGCGCGCGACAACGATGGCGTGGTGCCCTCGACGGCCACATCGACGCCCGACTGGTCGCCCTACTCGACCCAGCCCAACATCCTCATGATCACGGCCGACGACCTCGCCTACGAGGATCTCGAGTTCATGCCCCACACCCGCAGCCTCCTGGCCGCGCAGGGCACCTCGCTGACCGAGGCGATCGCTCCCACGCCGATCTGCGTGCCGGCCCGTGCGTCGCTGCTGACCGGGCAGTACAGCCAGAACCACCACACGGTGACGATCAACGGCGAACGCGGTGGCTACCAGTCGATGGACCACACCGGCACGCTGCCCGAGGCGCTGCAGGACGCCGGCTACGACACCCTCTTCGCCGGCAAGTACCTCAACGGCTACGGCCTCGACGGGACCGCCAAGGACGTGCCGCCCGGGTGGACCGACTGGCGGGCGACGACAGACATGTCGACCTACAACTTCATCCGGCCGCGGATCAACCACAACGGCAAGCTCACGACCTACAACCGCTACACGACGTACGTCATGCGGGACCAGGCCAACGAGATGATCTCGGCGCCGGAGCGTGCCGACAAGCCGTGGTACATGTGGCTCAACTACGTGGCACCGCACCACGGTGGACCCGATGAGCCGGAAGACCCGGAGGGCACCAGCACGACCAGGCCGGCGGAGGAGGACAAGCACTCCTTCGACGGTCTCGAACTGCCGGACACTCCCTACATGTTCCGCACCCCGACCGATGCGCCGCGGATCTCGGCCTCGCGCAAGCACTTCGACGCGCAGGGCCGCGCCGAGCTGCGGATCGCGCACGAGCAGCGGGTCGAGGCAGTCCAGTCGCTCGACCGCGCGGTCGCCAGCCACGTACTCCGCCTGCAGGAGACCGGCCAGCTCGACAACACCATCATCATCTTCACCTCGGACAACGGCTACACCACCGGCGGCCACAACATCAACGGCAAGCTGATGCACTACCGCGAGACGCAGCGGATCCCGGTGATCCTGCGCGGCCCGGGCATCCCGGCCGGACGGACCCTGGCCACCGGGGTCGGCAACCCCGACATCGCCACCACGATCATGGCGGTCGCCGGCGCCGAGCCGGGGCGGACCCAGGACGGCGTCAACATCATGCCGTGGCTCGAGGCCCCCGCGCAGGACCGGGTGATCCCGCTCTCCGCCTGGCGGGTCAACGACGGCTCCAAGCAGATCTACTCGGGGATCCGCTTCGGTGACTGGACCTACGCCCGCTTCTCCGACGGCAGCGAAGAGCTCTACGACCTGGCCGAGGACCCCTACCAGATCCGCTCGCTCGCGCTGCTCCCCGAGTACGCCGACGAGCTGGCCGAGCTGCGTGGGCTGAGCGAGAAGTACGCCGACTGTGCCGGTGACACCTGCCCGAAGGAGTTCTACCCGGCGGACTGATCGTCCAGGTCGGCCGCGCAGCGGAACCCCAGGTTGCCCGCGGTCGAGTCGGGCGGGCTGCTGGAGCGCGCCGAGAGCCGGTAGCGGTGGCAGTAGGAGTCGTGGCAGAGGTAGGAGCCGCCGCGCATGACCCGGGTCAGGCCCTCGGCCGGGCCCCGCGGGTCCGCGGAGGAGCCGGAGTCGACGAGGTCGGCGTAGTAGGTCGGCGAGAACCAGTCCGCGCACCACTCCCAGACGTTGCCGATCATCTGGAACAGCCCGAAGCCGTTGGGTTCGTACGTCCGCACCGGCGCGGTCGTGACGAACCCGTCGTCGGCGGTGTTGGTGTCCGGAAAGACTCCCTGCCAGACGTTGGCGTGGTGGGTGCCGTCCTGCTCCAGGTCGTCACCCCACGGGAACCGCGAGCCGGCGATGCCGCCGCGGGCGGCGTACTCCCACTCGGCCTCGGTCGGCAGCCTCGTCCCGGCCCAGTCGCAGTAGGCCAGCGCGTCGTCGTGGGAGACGTGCACGACCGGGTGGTTGCCCCTGCGGCCGACGTTGGTGCCGGGGCCCTCCGGCGCCCGCCAGGACGCGGCGCGTACGCCGAGCCACCAGGGTGCCTCCGGCGAGCGGCCCAGGATGTCACGCGGCGAGCCTTCGAAGGCCAGGTGGAAGACGGCCGAGAAGCCCTCTCGTTCGGCCGTGGTGACGTGGCCGGTCGCCTTCACGAACCGGGCGAACTCCTCGTTGGTGACCGCGGTCGCGTCCAGCCGGAAGCTCGGCAGGTCGACGGAGTGCACCGGACCTTCGCCGTCGGCCTGGTAGCCCTCGCCGAACGAGTCCCCGGCGACGTACGTCCCACAGGGGAGGTCGACAAGGGTCCGGCGACGCTTGCGGGGCAGTGCCGGCGGGCGCTGGGCCGGGTCGGGGCTGGGCCCGCGGGTCGCGCCGAAGGTGAGATCAGAAGGCACGCCCCCAGCCTACGAGCCGCTGAACGTCGCCTTCAGACTGCCCGCGCTCGCCACGATCTTCCCCTTCTTGCCGGTGACCATCAGGCCGGGCGTGCGGGCCTTCCCGGTGGCGTCGGCCTTGATCTTGACCGTGCAGGTCGGCTTCTTGCCGGCACACTTGAAGTCACCCGTCGGCCGGTAGGTGACCGTCATCGTCTGGTTGTCGGCCAACCCCTCGACATAGGCCGCCATGTAGGTGCACTTCGGCTTCCCCTTCGGGCACGAACGCTCGACCGTGTGCCACTCCATCCGGGCCGCGGCCGCCTTGCCGCAGAGCTTGGCCGGCTCGCCGGCGCGGACCGTGCCCCAGGCGTACGTCACCTTGGTGGTCGCCTCTACGCAAGCCTCGGTGCCGCCCTTGGCGACCGGCAGCGTGTAGGTGAGCTCCGGGTCCTCGCCGGCGGTGGGCTGCGCGGCGCCGTCGTCGATGGAGGCGGTGCCGGAGGTGACCGCCGGGGCGGTGACCTTCAGCGTGACCTCGCGGTAGCCCGCGGCGGCGGCTCCGGTCGGCGCCTCGGGTGTGCGGGCGTAGCAGCTGTCGAGGTGGGTGATCGTGGCGACGTTCTTGGCGGCGAGGTCCTCGTCGGTGAGCCGCAGGTTGGTGACAGCCAGGACACCGGCGATCGCCGGGCGGCCGACCTCCCGCAGGCATCGGGGGTCATCGAGCGTCCAGGCGTCCGCGACCTGCCTGCTCCAGCTGTTGGCGCCGCCGTCGGCGCAGTCGAGCAGCTCCGCGTACCACTGCGAGCCCAGCGCCGAGGGCCACTCCCCGGCGTAGCTGAACCCGCTGCCGGTCTTGTCGACCACTCCCGCATCGGCGAGCCCGGCGCTGCCCTTGTCCTTGACCATGGCGTCTCCGGCGCAGCGGATCTGCTCCGGGTCGGCCCAGGCCGGGGTGTCGCCGGCGAGGGCGAGAGTGCGCGCGACGTCCTTCTCGGCACCGCGCAGCGGACCGATCTCGCCGGTGAAGTAAGCCCACGCCGAGGTGCCGAGGAAGGCCACCGCGACGAGTACGCCGACGCTCACGAGCCAGCGCAGCGCCAGGCGTACGGGGCGGCCCCGGTCGCGCCGCCGCCGCGGCAGCGGCGGCAGCCCGAGCCGTCGCCGACGGGCCTCCTCAGCCGCCGCGTTGGCGAGCTCGGTGGGTTTCGGTTGTTGCTGAGCGGTGCTGCCGGTGGGGTCGGACATCTCACTCTTCTCGAGACGGTTCAGCGAGGATCGTAGAGGGTAGTCGTTTCCGATACCCCCTGCCACTCCCCAGTGGCTTCCGCCTCAACGATGCGGACTACTTCCACTTTGCGGCGGCATTCAACAGCCGGTCGATGGAGCCGCGGGTCCTCGTCGTGGCCACGCCACCGGTGGCCCGTTCCAGTTCGAAGGTGGGACTCCCCGCGGAGTTGCGGGGTTTGCGGATCAGGCTCAGGGCGATCCCGTCTCCGACGTGCAGCACGTCGACGTCGTCTTTGGAGTTGGTCCATGGTGTTGACCAACTCGGCTCCTTGCCGCCCTGGAAGAACGTCACGGTCTCGCGGTACGTGCGGGGGGACTGGTGCTTCTCGAACACCCCCAAGGCCAACAGCTCTTCGAGATCCGCCAACGGCCTCACGATGGCCGCGTCGTCGTACCCTGCCAGGGAGCCCAGTTCGCCGGCTGCCGCAGCCACGACCCTCTCGGGGGCATCGGCCTCGAGCAACACCGTCCCGTTCGTCTGGAACGACCTCACGCGCAAGGCGCCGCCCCGCTCGAGCGCACCCTCCAGTTGCTCCCGGTTCGGCGACCCGGCATGACCGAGGTTGAGGTTCCGGTAGAACACGACGTGCATCAGGTCATCGACCTTCGTACAAGGTCGTCCGTTCGCGTACGTCCCGGCCGATGCCTGCGCCGATCTCCTCGAGCTCGGCGACGGTCTTTGCCGAGCCGTGCTCGGAGCCGGCCATCCGGGAGATGGTCTCTTCCATCAGGGTGCCGCCGAGGTCGTTGGCGCCGGCTTGGAGCATGGCTCTGGTGCCGTCGACGCCGAGCTTGACCCAGCTCGTCTGGATGTTGTCGATGCGGCCGTGGAGCATGATCCGGGCGAGCGCGTGGACGGCGAGGTTGTCGCGCATGGTCGGGCCGGGGCGGGCTGCGCCGGCGAGGTAGATCGGTGCGCTGGTGTGCACGAACGGAAGCGGTACGAACTCGGTGAATCCGGCGTTTCCGTGCTCACGGGCCTGGTCCTGGATGCCGGCCAGGACGCGGAGGTGACCGACCCAGTGGCGCGGGTTGTCGACGTGGCCGTACATCATCGTCGACGTCGTCGGGATGCCGACGCGGTGGGCGGTGGAGACGATCTCGATCCAGGTCTTCGCGGGTAGCTTGCCCTTGGTCAGGACCCAGCGGACCTCGTCGTCGAGGATCTCGGCGGCGGTGCCGGGGAGCGAGCCCAGCCCGGCCTCGCGGACCTTGATCAGGAAGTCCTCGATGGAGAGCCCGGTGCGGGAGGTGCCGTTGACGATCTCCATCGGGGAGAAGGCGTGCACGTGCATCTCCGGCACCCGCTGCTTGACGGCCTGGACGAGGTCGAAGTAGGCGGTCGAGGGGAGTTCGGGGTCGATCCCGCCCTGCATGCACACCTCGGTGGCGCCGAGGTTCCAGGCCTCCTCGGCGCGGTCGGCGACCTGGTCCAGATCCAGGGAGTACGCATCGGCGTCGGTCTTGCGCTGGGCGAAGGCGCAGAACCGGCAGCCGACGTAGCAGACGTTGGTGAAGTTGATGTTGCGGTTGACGACGTACGTCACGGTGTCGCCATTGACCTGTTGGCGCAGGTCATCGGCGAGCTTGGTGACCTGGCGCAGCAGGTCGCCCTCGGCGGTCATCAGGGTCAGTGCGTGCTCGTCGGAGAGGTTGCCGGGGTCCTTCTCGGCTGCGGCGAGAGCCTCGTGTCCCTCGGCGTGGAGTACGGCCGGTGCGCCGGTCGTGGTGGCGGCCTCTCGAACGGCGTCCCAGTCGCCGTAGACCGTCTCGAAGTCGTCGCGGCGGTCGTTGGTGCGGCCCTCGGTGTCGACCGAGGCGTGCAGGTCGACCCGGCCGGCTGCGGTGAAGCCGCCGTCGGGCTCCTGCCACGGCTGCCCCTCGGGCCGGATGCCGTCACGGGCCAGCCCGTCCTCGTCGGCGAGGGCCTCGACGTGGGAGAGGACGCGCGGGTCGATCCAGGCCTGCCCGTCGCGCAGGGTGCCGTTGACGTACTCCGGGTGGACGGTCAGCCGCGGCCGCAGCCCGAAGCCGGCCTCGGCGGACACCTGGCGCAGCGCGTCCAGCGAGGGCCAGGGCCGCTCGGGGTTGACGTGGTCGGGCGTCAGCGGCGAGACGCCGCCCCAGTCGTCGATCCCGGCGCCGAGCAGGGCCCGGCACTCGTCGAGGTCGACCAGGTTGGGCGGCGCCTGGACCCGGGCCTTGGGGCCGAGGACGATCCGGGTGACCGCGATCGCGGCCAGATACTCATCCAGCCCCAGGTCGTCGACATGGCGCATCGCGGTCGACGGCTTGGCCCGGAAGTTCTGCACGATGATCTCCTGCAGGCCGGCGTAGGCCTTGTGCACCTTCCGCAGCGCGAAGATCGTCTCCGCGCGCTCGGTGAGGTTCTCGCCGATGCCGACCAGGAGTCCGCTGGTGAACGGGATCGAGAGGCGACCGGCGTCCTCGAGCACCCGCAGTCGCACCGCCGGGTCCTTGTCGGGCGAGCCGTAGTGGGCCTCGCCCTTGGTCTCGAAGAGCCGCCGGCTCGTGGTCTCCAGCATCATCCCCATCGAGGGGGAGACCGGCTTGAGCCGGTTCATCTCCTCCCACGACATCACCCCGGGGTTGAGGTGGGGGAGCAAGCCGGTCTCCTCGAGCACCCGGATCGCCATCGCCCGCACGTAGTCGAGGGTCGACTCATAGCCACGCGACTCCAGCCACTCGCGCGCCTCGGGCCAGCGGTCCTCGGGCCGGTCGCCGAGGGTGAACAGCGCCTCCAGACAGCCCAGCTTGGCGCCCTCGGCGGCGATCTCCAGGATCTCATCAGGGCTCAGGTACGGCTCGCGGCCCTCACGCTCGGCCTGCCCCGGCGTCTCCACGAACGTGCAGTAGTGACATCGGTCCCGGCACAGCTTGGTGACCGGGATGAAGACCTTGGGGGAGTACGTCACGGTCTCGGGTCGCCCGGCCGCGACCAGCCCGGCGTCGCGTACCTTCGCCGCGGCGGCGGTCAGTCGTTCGAGGTCATCGCCCCTGGCCGCGAGGAGTGCCGAAGCCTCCGCCACGTCCAGGGCTGCGCCGCGTTCGGCCCGGGCCAGCGCCCGGCGGATCTGCTGAGGTGTCGGCTGCTCGCTCATCACCAAGCAGCCTAGTATGGGCCGCCCAGTTGTCGAACTAGTTGTCGATCTGGGCGCTCGCTCCGGGGGCCGTGGCGACGAACTTGTCCGTCCAGTCCTGGGGGCCCGACCACTGGACGACGGCGCCCCGGCCGTCGCCGGCGGGAGTGCCTGGGTAGGTGCACTGCGCGCCCTTCGCGTCCGAGCACTTACCGCCGTTGCGGGTGAGCTTCACGTTGAACTTCTTGCCGGGCTCGAAGCCCTCGAAGTTGAGCTGCCAGGTGTTGCACGCGATCTTCCGCTTCGTGTACGTCGGGTCGGTGCACTTGTCGAGCTTGTCCCAGACGAGCTTTTTCGGCTCGGCCTTGCCACACGCGTCGGCGTCGGTGGCCTTCGCGGTGCCCCAGGCGAAGTTGACGGTGGTCTTGACCGCGATGCAGCCCTCGACGCCGCCCTCGGTGACGGGGAGCTCGTAGGAGGAGCCCTTGAGCTCCTCGTAGCTGCTGCTGCCCTTCTTGGCGATCCCGATCACCGACTGCCCGCCGGGAGCGGTGGGCTCCTGCACGTCGAAGTCGACCTGCATGTAGGTGGCCTTGGGCGTCACCTTGGCGCCGAGGGCATCGGCCTTGACGTAGCACGCGTCGAGGGCCTTGACGGCCTTCTCGCTGGCCGGGCCGGCGGCGCCGGTGTCACCGTCCTTGAGGAGGTCCCCGACGGCGAGGAGACCGGCCATGGAGGTCTTGTCGACCTCCTTCTCCATGCAGCGAGTGTCGCCGACCTTCCAGTTGTCGCCGATCTCGGTCGACCAGGACTCGGTGCAGTCGAGCATGCCCTGGGTGAACTTCATCGCGTCGTCGGCGGGCCAGTCGCCGGTGTAGGTCCAGTCGTCGCCCGCGTCCACGACCCCGTGGGAGCGCAGCTCGGCCGCAGGGACCTTCCCGACTAGGCTCTCGGCCGCGCAGGTCATCTGGTCCTCGGAGGCCCAGCCCGGCTTCGGTACGCCACTGGCGATCGCCTCAGCCGCCTTGGCGTCGTCGCCGTGGAGACCGAAGATGCCGAAGCCCTGGGTGAAGATGCCGACGCCGAGGAGCAGAACCGCGGCGACCCCGCCGCCGACGATGGTGTAGAGCTTCTTCTTGTCGCCGCCGTTGCCCTGGCCGGCGTTGGAGTGGTGCGAGGGCAGCCACTCGGGCTGGCCGCCGCCGGCGCCGGTGTTGCCGGTCGAGGACGCGGCGGCAGCGGCGGCAGCGGTCTGGGGCAGACCCTTGCCGCTGTGCACGACCGTGGAGTCGGTCTCGTTGGCGAGCGGGGCGGGAGTCGGGGTGCCTTCGCCCGGGCGCTTGACGATCGTCGGCTGGGCTTCGGCCTCGGGGACCGGCGTGCCGCCGCCGGAGGTCCCGCTCGCGGTCGTGTCGTAGCTGACGCCGGGACGGGAGCCGAGATCGGCGGCGCCCGCTCCGGCGACAGCGCCGATGACCCCACCACCCAGACCGGACTCCTCGAGCCGGTCGGCGGCCTTGTCGAGGGCCTTGGAGAGCTCGGCCGCGGTGCGGAAGCGGTTCTCCGGCTTCTTCGCCAGCGCCCGCTGGATGATCGGGTTGATCAGGTCGGCGCCCGGCGTCGAGGCGGGCAGCCTCGGCACCGGGCTGTTGATGTGGGCGCTCATCAGCTCGAAGTCGGTGCCGACGTAGGGGGCCTTGCCGGTCAGGCAGGCCCACAGCAGACAGCCGGCGGCGTAGATGTCGCCCGCCGCGGTCGCCTGCTCACCCATGTGACGCTCGGGCGACATGTAAGGCAGCGAGCCCACGACCGAGCCGGCCCGGGTCACGTTGGAGTCGCCCTCGGTCGCGATGCCGAAGTCGGTGAGGTAGGGGACGAGCTCGCCCTCTTGGCGCTCCCAAAGGAGCACGTTGGACGGCTTCACGTCGCGGTGGACCACACCGGCGCGGTGCGCGTCGAAGAGGGCGTCGCTGACGTCACCGACCAGGCGCAGCGCCTGGACGGTCTCCAGCTGCCCCTTGGTCTTCAGCCAGCCGTGCAGGTCGCCATCGGGGACGTACTCGGTGACGAGGTAGACGGTGCCCTCGACCTCGCCGTACTCGATGATCTGCACGATGTTGCGCGAGCGCAGCTTGGCCAGGATGTTGGCTTCCCGCTCGAAGCGGGTGATGAAGTCCTTGTCGACCGTGAGCGAGGGCAGCACCAGCTTCAGTGCCACCTTGCGTCGCAGTGCCGGGTCCTTCGCCTGATAGACGACACCCATGCCACCTTGACCCAGGACCCGCTCGATCACGTAGCGACCGAACTGCTCGCCTTCCTGGGGGAACGCAACCATCTTTAGAACCTCGCCCTGATTTTTTTACCCGATTCCAGACCTCTGCCGAAACCCTAGCGTCCCCTTAACGATCGTCGCGCGGCAACGCCACGGGCGAGACCAATTGTTAAGGCGTTGGTTAGGAAGGGCTAGTTCGGGAGGACTGCCTTGAGACCGTCGACCTCGGCGGTGAACCGGTCCTTCCAGCCCTTGGGTGCGGTCCAGTTGGTCCAGGTGCCACTCGGCTTGGTGACGAAGGCCCTGTCCGAGCACGATCCGGAGGCCGACCGGCAGTTTCCGCCGTTGAGCTTCAGCTTGATCGTGACACTGGAGAGGAGCTCGTAGCCCTCGTAGTGGAGCGTCCAGGAGCTGCACGGGGCGTACTTCGGCTGGGCGCACGACTTGTCCTTCGTCCACCACAGCCTGCGGTCCTTCGCCTTCCCGCAGGCCTCGCTCTCGCTGGTCTTGGTGGTGCCCCAGGGGTAGTTGATCGAGGCCTGGAAGGTCGCGCAGCCCTCCTGGCCGCCTTCGCGAACGGGGATGTTGACCTTCCCGCCGGTCACCGGGGCCCACTCCGAGGAGTCGGCGGACTTCGCCTGCACGACCACCTCACTGCCCTCGACGGTCGGCGACGTGACCGCGAAGTCGACGCCGAGCACGGCGGGGGTGGCCGTCGCGGCCGGCGCGGTGAGCTCGTCGCTGACGTAGCACTCATCGAGCGCGGCGACCGCCTTGTCGGCCTGCTTCGTGACGCCGGCGTCCTCGACCTCCATGACCTGGGTGGTGATCAGGCCGGCCATCGCGGTCTCGTCGACGTCGCCGAGGCAGTCGGTGTCGGTCAGGGCCCACTCCTTGCCGATCGCCTTGCTCCAGTCACCCGAGCAGGAGAGCAGACCCTCGGAGTACGTCGTCGCCTGCTGTCCCCGCCACGCGCCGGTGTAGGTCACCGACTCGCCGGAGATCTGGATCAGCCCGGCCTTGCGCAGGGCGTCGCTGCGCTCGTCCTTGACCAGCTGCTCGGCGGCGCACTTGGCGTCTCCGGCCGAGGCCCAGGCCGGCTTCGGCGCGTCCGCGGCGATCGCGGTCACCGCCTTCTTGTCCTCGGCGCTCAGCGGGCCGAACCCGAGTCGCCCGGTGAAGAACGCCCACGCCCCGGTGCTGAGCAGCGCGACGAGCACCACCGCGCCCGCGGCGCCGAGCCCGATCAGGAGCCCCTTGTTGCTCTTCTTCGGCTGCTGGTGGTGCGGCGGCAGCCCATAGCCCGAGGCGTACGCAACCGGCGGCTGCCCCGGAGGCGGCCCGTAGCCGCTGGGCGGGGCCGCCGGCATCGCCATCGTGGGCGGCGGCGGCGGGGGCGGTGCCGTCGGCGGCTGAGCAGGCGGGGGCGACGACGGCGGGGGTGATGACGGCGGGGGTGATGACGGAGGGGCCGACGACGGCGGCGGAGGCGGCGGCGGAGTGGGGCTCGCGCTGGGGATCCGAGTCGCGTCCGGGTCGATGGGGTTCGCCGGCTCAGGCGCCGGAGGCGGCGTGGGCCGCGGCGTACCCGGTCTCGTCTTGTCCTGGTCGTCTGGCCCCATGTCGCACGCCCCGCATGTCAGTGAAGTGGAGCGACCGGGCCGAGCGACCCGAGTCGTAGGGCACATCGTAAAGACACTTCGCCGAATTCGCAGCCGGGGCCTCAGTACCGGCCAGGATTGCGGGGCCGGTGCTGCTGCGGATGACCCCGAAGATCAGGACGGCCGCGGAGATCCCGAGGGGGCTGCGGACCGCGCATGGGCGGGGGCTGGCGGAGCTGGTGATGGACCGGGGCCATCGGCCTCCGACCGGCCACCGGATGCTGCGAACGAATTTTCGTTCGTCCGCGGGCGAGCCTGCTCGGCCACCAGATGACGTCGCCCAGGTCGAGGTTGATGGCGGTGACCAGGATGGAGCGGACGACGAGGGTGTCGAGGAGTACGCCGAGGGCGATCGCCAGGCCGATCTCGATGAAGCTCACGTGCGGCAGCGTGGTGAGCACCGCGAACGTCGCGGCCAGGACGATGCCGGCGCTGGTGATGACGCCGCCGGTCGCCGAGAGGGCGACCAGGGAGGCGCGCCGGGTGTCGCCATGGGCGACGACCTCCTCGCGGACCCGGTGCATCAGGAAGATGTTGTAGTCGATGCCCAGCGCGACCAGGAACACGAAGACGAACAGCGGGAACTCGCGGCCCTGTCCGGCGAACCCCATCGCGTCGAAGATGATCGCCGAGAGACCGAGCGCGGCACCGAAGCTGAGCACGACCGTGGCCATCAGCAGCAGCGGGGAGAGGACCGAGCGGAGCAGAATCATCAAGATGATCAGCACCAGCCCGAGCACCAGCGGCATCACGACCTTGGTGTCCCGGTCGGTCGCCGAGGCCATGTCGAGCTGGATCGCGGCGGTGCCGGTGGCGAGCGCGTCGGCGCCGTCGACGGCGTGGACGACGCCGCGTACGTCCTCGACGGTGTCGAACGACGCCTTCGACATCGGATCGGTGGCCAGCGGGACCGCGGTCAGCGCGACCTCGTGGCTGCCGTCGGTGACCGGGGTGACGCCCTCGTAGCCGGCCTTCGTGAGCGCCTCGACGACATCCTTCTCGGTGCCCGGGGCCGAGACGACCTGGATCGGGTTGGAGGGGTCGCCGAGGTCGTGCTCCTCGAGTACCCGGTCGCCGATCAGCGACGGGAAGTCCTTGGTGTAGGTCTCCGAGCTGTCCAGCGTGGTGATGTTGAGCATCGAGAGCCCGCCGCAGCAGGCCAGCAGTACCGCGGCGGTGCCGATCCAGACCGCCCGGGGCCGCTTCCGGATCCAGTCGCCGAGCCGCGCCCAGATGCCTCCGCTCTTCTCGCCGGAGGTGCCGTACGCCGGCTTGACCGGCCAGAACACCCAGCGACCCGTGATCACCAGCAGGGCCGGGAGCAGGGTCAGCATCACGACCAGGCCGGCGACGATGCCGATCGCGCAGACCGGGCCGAGGCTTGCGGTCGACCCCATGGTGGCGACCATCAGGCCGAGCATGCCGACGGTGACCGTGCCGGCCGAGGCGATGATCGCGGGCGCCGACCCGCGCAGCGCCGCCGCCATCGCCTTGTGCCGGTCCTCGTGACGGCCCAGCTCCTCGCGGTAGCGGGCGATGAGCAGCAGCGCGTAGTCGGTGCCGGCGCCGAAGACGAGTACGTCGAGGATCGCCCGGTTCATCTGGTTGAGGGTCAGCCCGGCGTACATCGCGCAGAGATAGACGACCCCCATCGACACGACCAGCGCGACCAGCACCGAGACGAGCGGGAGGAACCACAGCACCGGGCTGCGGTAGGTGATCAGCAGGATCACGATGACTACGCCCGCGGCGGCGTAGAGCAGCGCACCGCCGATGCCGGCGCCGGCCTCCATCTGGTCGGCCGTGGAACCACCCGCGCCGCCGATGTAGACGTCGACGCCGTCGATCTTCGTCATCTCGACCAGGTCGTCGCGCAGATCGAGCAGCGCGGTCGGGTCCTCGTCGGCGTAGTTGACCACGAGCGAGACCGTGGCGACCTCGCCGTCGGCGGAGACCAGGCCGTGCTTCTGGCCCTTCTTCTCCCCGGTCGGGTACGCGATCGCCGGCATCACCGGCTGATCGGGCTTGCTCTCCTGGGTGACCACTCCGTCGAGAGACGCGATCTCCGGGATCTGCAGCACGATCGCGGTGTAGTCGGACTTCGTCAGGCCACCGTCGCGGTGGTAGACGATCGTCGTCGTCAGGTCGTCGGGGTCCTGCACCTTGGCGAGCTCGTCGATCGCGTGGGTCGACTCCGCGTTGGCCGGGAGCCAGTCGGAGTTGTCGTGGGACTCGACATCGCCGAGCTTGCCGGTCAGCGGTCCCATCAGGATCAGCATCACCAGCCAGAAGCCGAGCACGACCCACTTGGTGACGGGCCCGGTGATGGCGCTGACGATCCGCTCAGACATACGTCCATGCAACCAATGCCCGTGGGGGCAGCGTCACATCGGGACGTCCGGGCCGGCTGTGGGTGTAAGCGAGTTCACAGCCGGCCGAGGCAATCAGACCAGCCACTCCTTGACCTGGGCGATCGACGCGAGACCGTCGGTGCCGAAGGCGGGGGTCACCTGGAGGCTGGTCACGCCGGCCTCCTTGAACGCCGCGATCCGCTCCTTCACGAACGACTCCGGCCCGACCAGGTTGCCGGCCTCGAGCCATGCGTCGGGGACCTCGGCCTCGGCGTCGCGCTTGTGGCCGTCGAGGTAGAGGTCCTGGATCTTCTTGGCCGCGTCGCCGAAGCCGTACTTCACGGCCATGTCGTTGTAGAAGTTCTTGCCGCGCGCGCCCATGCCACCGACGTACAACGCCAGCAGCCCGCGCATCGTGTCGCGGTGGCGCTTGGCCTCGTCGGGGTCGTCGGTGATCGCGAGGAGGCCGCCGGCGGAGATCTCGAGCGGCTTCAGGTCGGCCGAGCGCTTGGCCAGGCCCTTGTCGATGGCCTCACCCCAGACCTCGCGGGCCTTGTCGGGCAGGAACTGGAACGGCAGCCAGCCGTCGGCGATCTCGGCGGTCATGGCGACGTTGTTGTCACCGAGCGCAGCCACCCACAGCGGGGTGTCGGCACGCTCGGGCCGGTTGAGCAGCTTGAGCGGCTTGCCGAGGCCGGTGCCCTGGTCGGCCGGCAGCGGGATCTTGTAGAGCCCGTCGCTCTGCAGCCGCTCGCCCCGCAGGCCGGCGCGCAGCAGCCCGATGATCTCGCGGGTGCGGGTCAACGGCTTGTCGTACGCCACCCCGTGGAAGCCCTCGATGACCTGGGGCCCGCTCGCGCCGAGGCCCAGGATCGCACGGCCGCCGGAGACGTTGTCGAGACCGGCCGCGGTCTGGAGCAGCGCTCCCGGCGTACGGCTGTAGATGTTGAGGATGCCCGCGCCGAGCTCGACGGTCTCGGTCTTCGCGGCCAGGTAGCCGAGCAGCGAGACCGCGTCGAAGCCGTACGGCTCGGCGACCCAGAGCTGGTCGAGCCCCGCCTTCTCCAGGCCGACGACCTGGTCAGCGGTCTCCCGCGGGTTGCCGAAGTAGGTCAAGGGCATCGCAAGCTTCATGCCGAGGAGGCTACCGTGACCGTGTGACGGAGATCAGGTTCGGATACAAGGCGTCCAACGAGCAGTTCGCACCCACGGAGCTGCTGAACTACGGAGTGATGGCGGAGGAACAGGGTTTCGACTCGGTCTTCATCTCCGACCATCTCCAGCCCTGGAGACACGACGGCGGTCACGCGCCGTTCGCGATGACCTGGCTGGGCGCGCTCGGTGCGCGCACGGAGCGGATCGTGATGGGCACCTCGGTGCTCACTCCGACGTTCCGCTACCACCCGGCGATCGTGGCGCAGTCCTTCGCGACCCTGGGCTCGCTCTTCCCCGACCGCGTCGTGCTCGGGATGGGCACCGGTGAGGCGATGAACGAGGCCCCGCTGGGCATCGAGTGGCCCGAGGGCAAGGTGCGCTTCGCGCGGTTCCGCGAGGCCGTGCGGGTGATCAAGAAGCTCTGGTCCGAGGACCGGGTCACCTTCGAGGGCGACTACTACCAGCTCGATCGGGCGACCATCTACGACAAGCCGTCCACGCCGGTCCCGATCTACCTGGCCGGCAGCGGCCCGGCCGCGACCAAGTACGCCGGCCGCGCCGGTGACGGCTACATCACCACCTCGGGCAAGGGCGCCGAGCTCTACACCGACACGCTGCTTCCGGCCGTACGGACCGGCATCGAGCTCTCCGAGCGCAAGCCGGAGGACGTGGACATGATGATCGAGGTCAAGGTCTCCTTCGACCACGACCTGGAGCAGGCGATGGAGGCGACCCGCTTCTGGGGCGCTCTCGGTCTCACCCCCGAGCAGAAGCACTCCGTCGAGGACCCGGTGGAGATGCAGCGTCTCGCTGACGCGCTCCCGACCGAGGCGACCGCCAAGCGGTTCATCGTGTCGACCGACCCCGACGAGCACGTCGCGCGGATCAAGGAATACCTCGACATGGGCTTCACCCACCTGGTCTTCCACGCCCCGGGCCCGGACCAGGCGAAGTTCCTCAAGCTCTACGGTGAGGAGATCCTCCCCAAGCTCCGCGGCCTCGTCTGAGAACGCACCAGGGCCCCGGCCGGGAGCCCAATTCACTCGCACAGCGGCCGGGACCCTGGGAGGACCGCCCCACATACTTCGTACGTCGTGCGGATGAGTTGCGTTGCAGCAGTTTGACATTGCTTGCAAAATCGGTCTCGCGACGGCCGTCCCGGGTTTACGCTCGCCAGCCATGGAACCGTTCGTGGATGCCGCAGAACAGCACCGGCGCGAGCTGCGCGTGCACTGCTACCGGATGGTGGCGAGCTTCGACGAAGCCGAGGACCTGGTCCAGGAGACGCTGGTCAAGGCCTGGGAGCGGCGCGACCAGCTGACCGACCCCGAGGCAATGCGAGCGTGGCTCTACCGGATCGCGACGAACACCTGCCTCGACTTCCTGCGCCGGAACGAACGGCGGCCGAAGACGTACGCCGCCCTGCCGGGGTTCGACCACGGGACCGGTGAGCCCCCGGAGCTGCTGGAGTGGCTGCAGCCGTTCCCGGACGCCCTGCTGGAGCCGGAGCGTCCGGACGAGGAGGCGGTCGCGCGGGAGACGATCGAGCTGGTCTTCCTCACCGCGATCCAGCACCTGACGCCGCAGCAGCGGGCCGTCTTCGTCTTCCGCGAGGTGCTCGGCTGGTCGGCCGCCGACACCGCGGCCGCGCTCGACGTCACCGTCGCCACCGTGAACTCGCTGCTGCAGCGGGCCAAGCCGGCGCTGCGCCGGCACCTGCCCGAGGACCGGTCGACGTGGCGTACCGAGGGGCCGACCGAGGAGGAGCGGAAGGTCATCGACGCCTACATCGCCGCCGGGGCGAGCAACTGGCGCGAGGGCATCGCCGACCTGCTGACAAGCGACGCCGTGCTCACCATGCCGCCGAACCCGTTCTGGTTCACCACCCGCGACGCGCTGCTGTCGTTCGTGCTGCCCAACCTCGATCCGACCTCGCCGACCTACCTGGGCGAATGGAAGTTCATCCCGGCGCAGGCCAACCGGATGCCCGCGGTCGCGGGTTACGTACGTCGCCCGGGCACCACGATCTACCGCCCGCAGACGCTCGACGTGCTCCGCATCGTCGACGGCAGGCTCGCCCAGATCACCACCTTCGAGCCGCATCTCTTTCCCGCCTTCGGGCTCCCGCAGGCGCTGACCTGAAAAAAGTTTGCGCCTAGCCGATGAGTTGCTGGCCCGGCGTACGTCCTAACGGGCAGATCACGCACACCGGGTGCGCGAGGACAGCTCAGGAGACATCATGAACGCACAGCTTCAGGACCGCACCGCCATCGTCTGGGGCGGCGCGGGCGACATCGGCTCGACGACCGCGAAGGCCTTCGCCGAGGCGGGCGCCAAGGTCTACCTCGCCGGCCGCACCGAGGCCACCCTGGCGGCCAGGGTCGAGGAGGTCGGCGCCGCCGGCTATGGGGTGGTCGACATCCTCGACGAGGACGCCGTGGTCGCCTTCGTGGAGCGGGTCGTCGCCGAGACCGGCTCGCTCGACATCTCGTTCAATGTCGCCGACCGCGGCGACATCCAGGGGCAGGCGCTGCTGGAGATCTCGGCCGCCGACTACACCCAGCCGGTCGTACGCGGCATCGCCGGCTCCTTCCACACCGCCCGCGCGGCCGCCCGGCAGATGGTGGCGCAGGGCCGCGGTGTGGTGCTCGCGCTCGACTCCGGCTCCGCACGTGGCTCGGCGCCCGGCATGGGCGGCACCAGCGCCGCCGACGGTGCCCTCGACGCGCTGGTCCGTGATCTCGCCGCGGAGGTCGGCCCCTCCGGCGTACGCGTCGTGGGGATCTGGACCGCCGGGATCACCGAGACGTTCACCGCGGAGAAGTTCGAGCGGGTCCTGGGGACGCGGCTCCCGGAGGAGGCCCTCGACGGGATCCGGGCGAACCTCGACGGCATGCGGATGACCAAGCGGTCGCCGCGGCTGAAGGAGGTCGCCGACACCGCGACCTTCCTCGCCTCCGACGGCGCCGGCGCGATCACCGGCACCTGGCTCAACGTGTCCAGTGGGATGTACCCGAGCTGAGCCGGGTTATGGTTCCCGGCATGTCCTGGACCAGGGGTGAGCCGCTCACCGACGTACATCGGGAGCGGCTCATCGCCGCCGGGCTCGAGCCGGAGGTGCTTGCCGGGCTCGAGGTGAGCGAGATCACCGGGCCCTTGCCGGAGTGGTGGCACGAGGGTGGCAACGCGCTCTATCTGCGCGACGGGTTCCCCCTTGATGAGCGGCTGATCGAGCTGCTCGGGTTCTATCCGTTCTCCGACGCGCTGATCGTGGTCGCGACCGACATCACCTCGATGCAGGCGCTGCTGGTCGGCGGCGACTCGCCGACGATCTTCATCGGCCCGGACACGAGCATGGTCTGGGGCGAGATCTACTGCGGCGGCGGCTCCGCGGTGATCCTCTCCGGTGGTCTCGTCGCGACCTCCCGCGCACAGATCGATGCCCGCAACGGCGGGTCGATCGTGGCTGCCCGCGACCAGCTCTGGGCGGCCAACGTCTACGTCGCCACCGACGACATGCACCGGCTCGAGGACGCTGAGACGGGGCAGCGGATCAATCCGTACGGCGCGAACATCCGCTTCGGCGAGCACGTCTGGCTCGGCCGCGACGTGATCGTCACCGGCCACGCCGAGATCGGTGACGGTGCCGTCGTCGGCATGCGCGCGATGGTCCGCAACCAGAAGGTGGAGCCGCGTACGGCCGTGGCCGGAGTCCCCGCCCGACTGATCCGTGAGAACGTCGTCTGGTCCGGCGAGGACACTCCCTGAGGACGACCCCGAGGGGGCCGAACCGAACGGCCCGCCGCTCGTAACGTCCCATTCACATTGCGCCCGCCGCCGCGTCGCTGCCGGCACGCACGCTTGGCGCCATGGCATCGGCCCACCGCCCCCTTGTGATCGGCCATCGCGGAGCACCCGGCTATCTGCCGGAGCACTCCTTGGAGTCCTACCGACTGGCGCTGCGCCAGGGCGTGGACGCGCTCGAGACCGACGTGGTGATGACGAGCGACGGGGTGATGGTGCTCCGCCACGAGAACGAGCTCTCCCGCACCACGGACGTGGCCTCGCGCCTGGAGTTCGCGGAGCGGCGTACGACCAAGGTCATCAGCGGCAAGAAGTGGACCGGGTGGTTCACCGAGGACTTCACCTTCCCCGAGCTGCTCAGTCTCGGGGCGCCGACGACGAGCCAGCCGATCATCACCCTCGACACGCTGCTGCTGCTCGTCGCCGACGAGTCCCAGCGCCGCGGGCGGCGGGTCGGGCTGCACGTGGAGGTCAAGCACCCGACGTACTTCGCCTCCATCGGCCTGCCCGTCACCGAGACGCTGCTGCAGACCCTCGCCGACCACGGCGTCGACGCCTGGAACAGTCTCCCGGGCCTGCCCACCCAGCGGCTGTGGCTGCAGAGCTTCGACGAGGCGTGGGTGCGGGAGATGAGCACCCGCACCGACCTTCCGCTGGTGCAGCTGGTCGACAAGAAGTGGGGCGCGGTCGACTGCGCGGAGATCGCGACGTACGCCCAGGCCATCGGCCCCAAGAAGTCGATGGTCCGCAAGAAGGGGCAGCCGCCCACCGGCCTGGCCGACGAGGCCCACCGGCACGGTCTGCTGGTCTTCGTGTGGACCCTGAAAGCGGGCCGCGACCAGGCGAATCGCCTCTTCGAGGCCGGTGTGGACGGGGTGTTCGCCGACTACCCGAACCGTCCGATCGCGGCCTTGGCCGACATCACACAGGTACAAACCGCCTGAGCGTGGCGCCCGCACGTAGGGTGTGGGGCATGCCGCCCCTCAACGCGGACCGCGCGGTCCTGATCGCCGCTCGGGAGGTCCTGCTCAGGGACCCCCGCGCGACCATGGCCGCGGTCGCAGAGGAGGCCGGGATGGGCGTCGCCGGGCTCTATCGCCGCTACGCCAACAAGCAGGCGCTGTTGCGGGCCGTCGCCGCCGACAGTTACCGCCGCTACATCGCCCTCGCGGAGGCGGCGCTGAGCGACACCGACGACCCGTGGCACGCATTCACGGGTTTCCTGCGCCAGGTGCTCGACGACGGCCTCCCGCGGCTCACCCTCGCTCTGCGCGACGAGGTCAGCTTCGACCAGGGCCTGCGTGACCTGGACAAACTCGCTGTCGACACCACCAACCGCCTCCTGCGCGGCGCCCGTGGCAGCGGCATCCTCCGCCCCGACGTCACCCGCGCCGACATCACCGTTCTCCTCGAGCAGATCAGTCGCATCGACGTAGGAGACGACGTACGCAGCGCCGCCCTGCGCCGCCGATACCTCGCCCTCGTCTGCGACGGCCTGCGCGCCGAGGCAGCCAGCCGCCGCCTTCCCGGTCCGCCTCCGCATGAGGCCGAGCTGATCGGGCGGTGGGCGGGGGAGATCTCCAGCGTCTCCTAGCTTGCCGGCCGTCTTCTCGGGCCGACTCGTGTCGAGTCCTGGTTGGTCCCGGGATGGCGCGCTGAAGGGACTGTGGTTTCGGTTCGGTGTTCGCCGCCGACCCTTGGTTCGATTGTTTCCCGCTCACGCACCGCGTCAAGGACGGCCTTCGGCCATCCTTGACCCGGCGCGCGATCGAGAAAGATTTGGCCTGTATCGGGTCGGCGGCGAGGGTGTGGCGCAGCGGATTCAGTTGGGGACGGGCTCGGGGCTGTGGGCTGGCCGTGCGCGGACGGTTCCGGTGCTTATGGCAGTGGGCGCGACCTTGTGAACCGCTCACAAAGCCAGCCGTCGCTTTGGGTGGGGCGGGTTCGTCCCGGCATGGTCACGAGTACCCCACTGATCCGAAGAGTTCCCCACGGGCGAGGAACTTCCCCACCCTCCGGAGCGTGGGGAACCTTCACCGCCGTGGGGAAATGTCCCCGCCGGCAGGGAAAACGGCACGTGTGGAGTCGAAAGAGTTTCGGCCCAGCCGGTTAGGGGCGGCGGGTGAACCGAATCGTGCCATCCGGTAGTCGCTCATGGGTGTAGCCAGGTGCGTGGGCCAGGCGGTGATGATGCGGGCAGAGCAGTGCCCCGTCTTTGAGATCGGTCTTGCCGCCGGCTGCCCAGGGTTCGAGGTGGTGGGCGTCGCACCATTCGGGTGGCATGTCGCACCCTTCGGCTTGGGCAGCACTTGTGCTGGAGCCGGAGTGCTTTGCGTTGGATGGGCTGGAAGAACCTGCTGCCTCGGCCGGCGTCGAGGACTTCGCTGTCGCCGCCGAGGACCCAGGGGATGATGGTGGCGTTGCAGGCCATCCGCCGGGCTTCGGCCGCGGTGATGGTGGTGCCGTTGGTTTCGTCGTAGCCCAGGGTGGCGGTGCCGAGGTCTTTGCGGAGCTCTTCGAGCGAGATCACCACATTGATGGTGGTCGCATCTCCACCATGGCGGGGCAGGGCGGCCGGGTCCACGGTCTCCAGCAGCCGAGTGAAGCCTTGGCCCATGAGCCGTTCCCACGGGGGCAGCGGCGCGCCCTTGGCGACCAACTGCTGCTTGCGGGGTTGGGCCCAGGCCTCGACCAGCCGCTTGAACCGCATCCCGATCGAGACCGGAAGGACACCGTCGAAACCGACGGTCCCGTCGTAGTTGTCCCACACCCGCAGCGCGGTCTTCTGGTGGGCCCGTTCTTCTTCGGCCAGCAGTGCTTTGGCTTCGGCGTCTTCGAACCGGACCGGGTCGACCTCGGCCAGGATCTTCTTGCCGACGGTGTGGAGTTGGTCGGCGGTCAGGCGGGTGGCGTAGTCGACCAGCAGCTTCTCAGCCAGGACCAGGTCCTCGGCGCTGGCGAGGGGGTCGGCCTCGATCTTGTCGAGCGCCTTGGTGATCACCCGGGCCTTGTCCAAGGACACGACACCCTCGGCGAGGCCGGCGGCGACGAGGTCGTATTTTGCGACACTGGTCGCGAGTTTGATCTGGGACCGGGCTGCGCCTTTGTCGACCAACAACTCAGCGCGCATCCAGGCGGAGGCGTCTTTGGCGCCGGTCTCTTCGGCGATGTCGCCGGCCGTGGCGAGGACCCGGAGTTTCAACGCGGCTTGCTGGGCCTGGAGCTTTTCCAAGCGTTCCAGCAGGTCCTTCTTCTGGCTGGTGCGCCAATAGACGGGATCGGCGGCCAGCAGGTCCTGAACGGCGGTCTCGATGGCCGTCAAGGCAGCGTCGATCGCATCGCCGGGGTTGGTGCCCCAGTGGTCGATCGAGCGGCCGAGACTCATCGCCATCCTCCCTTTAGAGGTGTGCTGTGATGGGTCTGATTCTACTATTTCCAACCCATAGTGACCACCCATTTTCCCTGGTCAACCACTGTTTTAGCGATGAGCGAACGGCATCGTTTCTGTGGATGGTAAGTGGCCCGAAGGGCCACCCTCACGCCCCATCAACCCCAACGTCCCGTGTAGGAATTTCTCCGCGCCACACCCGGGCCAGCCCCGAAGAACGATCCCGCAGAGACGCCAAACGTCCCCGCGAAAGATCCCTAGGTCAGTTCTTCCTGAGCAGCGCCGCGAGGAGACCGATGGAGCCGCCGACGATCCACGGGAGCGGCAGGAGCCAGCGGAGGTCCTCGATGCTGTGAATGACAACGGTGCCACTGACGATCAGGGCCCACACGACGACGAAGACGAGGAAGGCGAGGCCCATGACGAGGTGGCCGATGTTGACCGGGTGCCGGCCGGTGCGCTTCGGCGGTTGAGCCTGGTCCTCGAAGCGTGGCGGTGGGGCGTAGTCGTAGCTCACGGGTTGCTCCTCTCGGCCGTTCCGACGAAGGCGGCGGCTCGGGGGTCGCTCTCCTCGTAGACGTTGATCGCACCGACATCGGCCGTGGCGGTCAGCTGGAGGTCGGCGTCATCGGCGAGTCCGGGCTCGCTGCCTTTTTCGCCGGCCAGGTGAGTGCGGGCCAGGTTGAAACCGCCGACGTCGCTGCGGGTCTCGTCGAAGACCTGCGCCTCACCGAGGGTGCCGACCGAGGCGTCGACGGCGACGGTGGCGTCGTCGGGGACGATCACCGTGATCTCGCCGAAGGAGCTGTTGATGTCGAGCTCGCGGCCCTCGAGCGTCTTCGCGTCGATGGCGCTCATGTCAAGCAGGACCTCCCCGGCATCGACCTGGTAGGACGACTCCAGCATCGCGACGTTCCGCGGATGGGACTCGATGCTGCTGCCGGTGTCGATGTTCGACGGGTCGATCATGGTGAGCGGTAGCGCGGCGAGAGCGAGCAGCCCGAGGAAGATCAGCCCGCCGGCCCGGCCCCAGAAGGCGCCGAGCACGAGGAAGCCACCGAAGACGGCGAGCAGTGCGGCCGGGTAGGCGCTGGTCGGGACCGGCGTCCAGTCGGCGACGTCGACGAGCCCGAGGACACCGACCACCAGCGCGGCGACCGCGATGGCGCGGCCGAACAGCAGCGGCGGACGCCGCTGACCAGCCAGGGTGACAGGCGCGTTGGGATCGTAGGATCCGGGGGGCCACGGCGCCGGAAGAGTACGCGCCTGAGCTGCGGAAACGTCCATGCTCGTGGGTGCAGGTGACGAAGCCGGAGACGGTGGTGGTCCGCCACGCTTGCGGCCCCACTTGCCGCGGTTGGCGTACCAGAGCGCGACCACCCCGAGCACCGCGAGCCAGAACCAGGGGACGCTGGTGTCGCCGAACGCGTCGCCGAGCAGCGAGATCGCCGCGATCCCGCCGGCGATCCAGAGCAGGAGGTTGCGGGCAGGTGGCCCGACGGGGATCATCCCGTCCTCGGCACCCTCCTCGGGCACCAGCACCCAGGCCGCGACGTACACGATCCCGCCGGCGCCCCCGAAGAACACCGCCACGACCAGCAGTACCCGCACCAGCAGCGGGTCGACGTCGAAGTGGCGTGCGATCCCACCCGCGACGCCGGCGATGTGCCGTCCCTCCGGAGAGGCATGGGTCGTACGCCGCAGGCCACTGAGGTTGCGCAGCTGCTCGACACTGGGGCGGGCGCGCTCCTCGGAGGCAGGCGAGGGCGGCTCCGGGTTGGGAGGCAGCGGTGCCTCGGGCGGGATCGTCACACCCCTACTCTGACTCCTCAACACCCTGCAGACCATCAGGGACGGCCCTGAGTTCTCGATGCGCAAGGATCAGGGTGAATCCTCATGGCATACACCCGCGGTTGGTGTGACGATGGATGTCATCATGACGACAACCCATGCCACGGCGGAGCTGCCGGCACCGCCCCCGGAGCGCGCAGGGCCTATGGCTTCGGGCTCCGCTTCAGCAGTACGCCGCGCCTACCGCGACACCGACGCGTCGGTGATCGGCGGCGTGGCCGCGGGCCTGGCCGAACACCTCGGCCTGCCGGTGCTCGCCGTGCGCGCGTTCTTCGTGGTGACCGCCGTGTTCAGCGGCTTCGGCGTTCTCCTCTACGCCGCCCTGTGGATCTTCGTCCCCGCCGCGCCCCTCCTGGAGCAGTCCACGCCCGGCGGTGAGAGCGCGACCCGCGGTGGCCGCCGCCCCGCCGCGCGTTCGGGCGGCGTCGACAAGGGCCCGGCGATCGCGCTGCTCGCCCTCGGATTCGGTGCCGTGGTGCTCTTCGACACCTTGCTCGGTGCCGGTGCGCTGATCTGGCCGGCGATGCTCGGCGTCGCCGGCGTCGCGCTGCTGTGGCGCCAGGCCGACGCCGCCCAGCGGGAGCGCTGGATCGACGGCACCGGTCGCCTCGACCTGGTCCGGATGGTCTTCGGCAAGGGCGGCTGGCGGGCGTACGTCCGGGTCGGGGTCGGCGTCGGGCTGATGCTCTTCGCGGTGATCCTCGCCGGCGGCCAGCTCGACTTCGGCAACGCCACCGCGCTGATCATCGCCGGGCTGATCGTGCTCGGCGCGGGCTTCCTCGTTGCCGGGCCGTGGGTGCGCCAGCTTGCCACCGACCTGGGCAGCGAGCGCGAGGAGCGGATCCGGAGCCAGGAGCGCGCCGACATGGCCGCTCACCTGCACGACTCCGTCCTCCAGACCCTCGCCCTGATCCAGCGCAACTCCGGCGATCCCGCGATGGTGCAGAAGCTGGCCCGCGCCCAGGAGCGCGACCTGCGGGAGTGGCTCTTCTCGACCCCGGCCGAGGCCGACGAGACGTTCGCGGCCGCGCTGAAGGCGGCCACCGCCGAGGTCGAGGACGCCCACGGCGTGACCGTCGACGTGGTGGTCGTCGGCGACGGCCCCTTCGACGAGACGGTGCGCCCGATCGTCGCCGCCACCCGCGAGGCGGTCACCAACGCCGCCAAGCACGCCGGCACCGGACGGGTCGACGTCTACGCTGAGGCGACCGAGGAGGCCTTCGAGGTCTTCGTCCGCGACCGGGGAGCGGGCTTCGTCGTCGACGAGATCTCCGCCGACCGGCACGGCGTACGCGACAGCATCATCGACCGGATGTCGCGACACGGCGGCAGCGCTGTGGTGAGATCGTCTCCGGGAGAGGGCACCGAGGTGCGGCTGAAGCAGCCGCGGACCGGCAATACACATTCTGGAGAGGAACGACGATGAGTGAGGTCAAGGTCGTCATCGTCGACGACCATGCGATGTTCCGCACCGGCGTACGCGCCGAGCTGAGCCGGTCGCCGGTGATCCGGATCGTCGGGGAGGCCGAGGATGTCGACACCGCGGTCAAGGCGATCGCCGAGGGCAAGCCCGATGTGGTGCTGCTCGACGTACATCTTCCCGGTGGCGGCGGTGTCGAGGTGATGCGCAAGGCGCCTGCCGTCGACGGCTCGCCGCGCTACCTCGCGCTGTCGGTCTCCGACGCGGCCGAGGACGTCATCGGCACCATCCGCGGCGGTGCCCGGGGCTACGTCACCAAGACCATCACCGGCTCCGAGTTGGTCGCCGCGATCCAGCGGGTCTCCGGAGGAGACGCGGTCTTCTCGCCGCGCCTGGCCGGCTTCGTGCTCGACGCCTTCGCCGGCACCATCGCCATCGCCGACATCGACGAGGACCTCGACCGTCTGACCGAACGAGAGCGCGAGGTGATGCGCCTCATCGCCCGCGGCTACTCCTACAAGGAGGTCGCCGGCGAGCTGTTCATCTCAATCAAGACGGTCGAGACCCACATGTCCAACGTGCTGCGCAAGCTGCAGCTGTCGAGCCGTCACGAGCTCACTCGCTGGGCCAACGACCGCCGCCTGCTCTAGGGCCTAGGCCGGCTCCGGCGGGCGAGCCTCCATCAGGTGGGCGAGCTCGTCGGTCTCGGCGTCGGTGAGTGTCGTGAACCCCTCTCCGCGCAGGATCTGCAGCTTCCCGTCAGAGATGTCGAGGAACAGCCCCACGAGACGTACGTCCCGGCCTGCCAGGATCTCCCCGAGACGGTCGATCATGACTGCGACGTTGACCTGGGAGACCTGGTCGACCTCGCTCCGGCCGGCCGCGGCGGCAGCGGCGCCGACCGGGTGCCCGGCCTGCCACTCCAGGATCGCCGGAGCGGCGTGACGTAGCCAGTCGCCGACCGGTCCGGCGGGCACTGTGCCGGCACGGGTGCTCTCCAGAGCCGAGGTGATCGCCCCGCAGCGGGAGTGACCGCAGACGACGACGGTGTTGATGCCGAGGTCGTCCACGCCGAAGAGCATCGGCGCCGCGACCGAGCTGTCCGGGCTACCGGGCTCGGGCACGAGGTTGCCCATGGTGCGGACCGTCAGCAGGTCGCCCGGGCCGCTCGAGGTGATCAGGTTCGGCACCACCCGGGAGTCGACGCAGGTCAGGAAGACCGCGTGCGGCTCCTGACCGTCGGCCAGCCCCTCGTAGACCGGGCGCAGCGGTGCCGCATGGCGGCGGTGGTACTCCCGGACGCCGAGGGCCAGCGGGTGGTGCCCGTCGATGCGGTCGGCACGTACGTCCTGCCAGGCGCTCCACGGCAGCAGGCCGCGGGGGCTGATCGGAGGCGCCTTGAGCGCGCGCTCCTGACGGGGTGCCTCATCGCCGTGCGGTCCGGAGTGCTCCACGAGCACGGTGCCGCCGGCGGCCTCGTAGCGGACACGCCAGTGGTCGAGCTGGTCGCGCCCGGCCGGATCGAGGTAGTCGACGAGGAGGTCGAGCTCGACGACCTGGCCCTCCGGGATCGCGTCGAGCCGGCTCACCAGCTTCGGTGTCGCCAGGAAGGAGAGGCTGCCGTGCACCTCGACCAGCCACTTCTCGCGGCCGTCGGCGGCCAGGCCTGCCGGGCGTACGTCGATCCGCACATGGACCAGCCGCCACAGCACCAGGACCAGAGCGGCGACCAACCCGATCAGGACGCCCTCGATGAGGTTGAGCGCGAGCACTCCCGCGATGGTGAGGCCGTAGATCCACAGCTCGCCGCGGGCGTGCGCCTGGGAGATGTCGGCGGGCCGGACCAGGCCGGTGCCCATCATGATCAGCAGCCCGGCCAGGGCGGCGAGCGGGATCTGCTCCACGAGTCCGACCAGGACTAGCGCGAAGAGGAGCACCCAGACGCCGTGCAGGATCGCGGACGCGCGGGTGCGGGCCCCGGCGGCGACGTTGGTCGAGCTGCGCACGATGACGCCGGTGACGGGGAGTCCGCCGAGGGCACCGGATGCGGAGTTGGCCAGGCCCTGGCCGACGAGCTCGCGGTTGAGGTTGCTGCGCGGGCCGCCGTGCAGCTTGTCCACGGCGACCGCCGAGAGCAGGCTCTCGACGCTCGCGATCAGGGCGACGGTGAGCACCGCGCCGGCCACCGCGAGCGGGGTGCCCTCGGGAAGCGCGACCGAGCCGATCTCGTCGAGCAGGTCACCACCGAGCTCGACCCGCTCGGCGCCGGGCAGCCATGCCGCGGCGAGCAGGGTGAGCGCGACGATGGCGACCAGTTGGCCGGGCACCGCGCGGACCCGCTGGGGTAGCCGGGGCCAGACGAGCAGGATGCCGATCACCCCGAGCCCGGCCAGGATGGCGTGGATGTTGGGCTCCTGCGCGTTGCCGACTATGTGCTCGAGGTTCTCGAACGCGCTGGGCTGGGAGCGGCCGCCGAGAGCGACGTTGAGCTGGCCGAGGACGATCGAGATCCCGATCGCGGCCAGCATCGCGCTGACCACGGTCGGCGAGATCGCCAGCGCGTAGCGCCCGAGCCGGGTGGCACCGAGCACGACCTGGAGAATTCCTGCCATCACCGTGATCGCACAGGTCGCCTCCCAACCGAACTCGGCGACCGTCTCTGCGACGACTACGGTGAGACCTGCGGCCGGGCCGCTGACCTGCAGTGGTGAGCCGCCGAAGAGGCCGGCGACGATGCCGCCCGCTGCGGCGGCGATCAGGCCCGCGGCGACAGGCGCACCGGAGGCGACGGCGATGCCGAGCGAGAGCGGCACGGCGACGAGGAAGACGACCAGCGAGGCCGGTACGTCGAAGCGAATGGTCTGGCGGAGCTGATCGAGCGGTCTGGACCCGCCGGTGGGCAGGGTCGGGCGAGGTGATGACACGTCAGAATCCTCCTTGCGGAGCCGAGAGCGATGGTGGCGGTCACGGTGAGAGTAGGCAGACGTCGCCGAATTCCCCAAGGCGAATGTGACCAAAATCGTGTGATCGTTCGAAAACGTGCCGAACCGGTACCGCGTGGCGGGCTCCGAGGCGGTGGCTCTAGTCTTTGCGCATGGAGATCGTGCGGCACATCCTGCTCGTCATTCACCTGCTCGGCTTCGCGGCGCTCTTCGGCGGCCTGCTGGTGCAGATCAAGGCCCCTGACAAGGTCGCCAACGGCCTCATGCGCGACGGCTCGGGCACCGCCTTCCTCGCCGGTCTGCTGCTCGTCGGCGTCCTCGAGATGGGCGACGGTCCGGTCGACCACGCCAAGGTCGGCGTGAAGCTCGTGATCGGCCTGGTCATCCTCGGCCTGGTGATGTCGCAGCTGCGCAAGCCCAAGATCTCCGACGCGCTCTACTGGACGATCTTCGGGCTGACGATCATCAACGTCTGCGTGGCGGTCTTCTGGTCGTCCGCGCACGTCGCTGCCTGACGATCCCACCGGGCCCGCCGACCCGCGACTTGTCGGTGGCGCACTCTAGGCTGGAGCCAGCATGAGTACGCCTGACCAGACCCCTGTCGCAACCATTCCGGGCCTCGAGGCCTTCGCCTCGGCGCAGCCGGCCGACGAGCCGCGTACGAAACGGCGTGGCCCGAGCACCGAGGAGCTCCTCGACGGGCTGAACGAGCCCCAGAAGGCCGCCGTGCAGCACCAGGGGGCGCCCCTCCTGGTCGTCGCGGGAGCAGGGTCGGGCAAGACCCGGGTGCTGACCCGGCGGATCGCGTGGCTGATCTCGCAGCGCGGCGCCCACCCCGGCAGCATCCTGGCGATCACCTTCACCAACAAGGCCGCGGCCGAGATGAAGGAGCGCGTCGAGGTCCTGGTCGGCAAGCGCGCCCGGATCATGTGGGTCTCCACGTTCCACAGCGCCTGCGTACGGATCCTCCGCAAGGAGATCGACAAGGTCGGGCTGAAGTCCAACTTCTCCATCTACGACGCCCAGGACCAGAAGCGGCTGATGCAGCTGGTGCTCAGCGACCTCGACCTCGACCCGCGTCATTACCAGCCCGGTCAGGTGCTCAACTGGGTCAGCGACCAGAAGAACGAGCTGCGCGACGTCGAGGCGGCCGAGAAGGACGCGCGCAACCACCTCGAGCAGACCTATGTGGCGGCCTACAAGGAGTATCAGAAGCGTCTGCGGCAGGCGAACGCCCTCGACTTCGACGACCTGATCATGTCGACCGTCGAGCTCTTCCGGACCTACCCGGAGGTGCGCGAGGTCTACCGGCGTCGCTTCCAGCATGTGCTGGTGGACGAATACCAGGACACCAACCACGCTCAGTACGCCCTGGTCCACGAGCTCTGCGCCGACCGGATGGACGACACCGCGCTGACCGACACCTACGCCGAGGACACCCCTCGCGCCGAGCCGGCCGAGCTGATGGTGGTCGGTGACGCCGACCAGTCGATCTACGCCTTCCGCGGCGCCAACATCCGCAACATCCTCGACTTCGAGCAGGACTTCCCCAACGCGACCACGATCCTGCTGGAGCAGAACTACCGCTCCACGCAGACGATCCTCACCGCCGCCAACGCGGTCATCAAGCACAACAAGGGTCGCAAGGAGAAGGCGCTGTGGAGCGACGCCGGCAACGGTGACCGCATCGTCGGCTACGTCGCCGACGACGAACGTGACGAGGCCCGGTTCGTCTCCGACGAGATCGACAAGCTCGTCGACGGTGGGCTCAAGGCCGCCGACGTCGCCGTCTTCTACCGCACCAACGCCCAGTCGCGTGTCTTCGAGGAGGTGTTCATCCGCACCGGCCAGCCCTACAAGGTCGTCGGCGGTGTGCGCTTCTACGAGCGCAAGGAAGTACGCGACGCGCTGGCCTACCTGCGCACCCTGGCCAACCCCGACGACCAGGTCTCGCTCCGCAGGATCCTGAACACCCCCAAGCGGGGCATCGGCGACCGCGCCGTGGCCTGCGTCAACGCGCTCGCCGAGCGCGACGGCCTGACCTTCTGGGACGCGCTGCAGAAGGCCGAGGACGCCCCCGGTCTGGCCACCCGCAGCCTGACCAACATCAAGGCCTTCGTCGCGATGGTCGAGGAGCTGCTGCAGATGGTCGCCGCCGGCGAGCGGGCCGATGTCATCCTGGAGGCGGTGCTCGACCGATCGGGCTACCTCGCCTCGCTCGAGGAGTCCGACGACCCGCAGGACGAGACCCGCGTGGAGAACCTCGCCGAGCTCGTCGCTGTGGCCCGTGAGTTCTCCGACGACCCGGTCGCGGCCCCGAGCGCCGACCCCGCCGACGTCGACGCCGGCACCGTCGAGCCCGGGCTCCGCGACTTCCTGGAGCGGGTGGCCCTGGTCGCCGACACCGACCAGATCCCCGACGACGAGGACGGCGTGGTCACCCTGATGACGCTCCACACCGCCAAGGGTCTGGAGTTCCCCGCGGTCTTCCTCACCGGCATGGAGGACGGCGTCTTCCCGCACTCCCGAGCCCTCGGTGACGGCACCGAGCTCGAGGAGGAGCGCCGCCTGGCGTACGTCGGGATCACCCGCGCCGAGAAGCGGCTCTTCATCTCGCGTGCCGTCGTTCGGTCCGCCTGGGGCGCGCCCTCGCACAACCCCGGCAGCCGCTTCCTCGACGAGCTCCCGGTCGACCTGGTCGACTGGCGGCGCACGGAGAAGGAGATGTCCTCGTGGGGCCGGCCGAACTTCGCCAACGACAGCTGGGGTGGCGGCCAGCGTCTCGGCCAGCCCACGGCCGCCGGCCGCCGCAACTTCTCCTCGGCCGCGCTGCGCGCCGACGTCGCCGCCAAGTCGAAGCCGGCCCGTGAGGTGCCCTCGCTCGACCCGGGCGACCGGGTCACCCACGACTCCTTCGGCCTCGGCACCGTCGTCACCATCGAAGGCTCGGGCGACAAGCAGGTAGCGAGCATCGACTTCGGCGACACTGGCGTCAAGCGCCTCCTGCTCCGCTACGCGCCCGTCGAGAAGCTCTGACGCGCCGAGTCGGCTCGTCCTGACAGAGATCAGCGTCGAGTCGGCTCGTTCTCACCCGAAATGCCGCCGAGTCGGCTCGTCATGACGAGCCGACTCGGCGGGGTTTTTCGGTCAGGATGCGCCGACTCGACGTCAGCTGGGGTCGACGCCGTGCTCGTTGAGGGCGGCGTCGGGGTCGACGGCGTCACCACCACCGGGGCGGACCTCCACGTGGAGGTGGTTGCCGGTGGAGTTACCGGTCGAGCCGACGTAGCCGATGACCTCGCCGGGCGAGACCGTCTGGCCGACGGAGACGCCGTAGTCACTCTGGTGGCAGTACCAGATCTCGGTGCCGTCCTCGAGGGTGATGATCGTCCGGTTTCCGTACGCCCCGCCCCAGGCGGTCTCGGTGACCGTGCCGCGGGCGATCGCGTGGATCGGCGTGCCGTAGGGGGCCGCGAAGTCGAGACCCGTGTGGGTGCTGGACCAGTTGGAGCCCGAGGAGCCGAAGGTGCCGGTGATGCGGTAGACGCCCGCCGGGATCGGCAGCTCCCACATGTTCGACTTGAGGAACTTGTCCTGCTTGTCGGCCTGGACGTCGACGCCCTGGAGCGCCTTCTCGCGGTCGCTCGCCGCGGTGTCGGCCTCGGAGCGCTCGTCGTTGCGGGTGACGGTCGCGGAGCGGTCACCGACGACGACCATGTCGCTGTCGCCACCGAGCGCGGTGGCGCCGACGAGGCGTACGTCATCAGCGGCGACCATCGTCGGGCCGCCGGTCAGCGCGATGCCACCGATGGCGGCGGCGAGAGCAGCGGCGCCGGCGGTCAGAGGGACCGTCGGGCGGCCACCGGCCGCCGCAGCGGCGGCGCGTCGGGTGCGGGGACGGGTGGGGCCGCCGATGCCGACCATCGTGCCGGTGGTCTCGACCGCCGGAAGGTCGTGCAGCTCGGGCCGGTACGTCGCGATCTCGCTGATGCTCGGCAGGTCGATGCTGCCGGTGTCGGCGCGGAAGTAGGTCTCGGCCTGCTGCGGGTCGCTGTCGTAACCGTCGGCGTAGTCGTCCTGGTAGTACGCCTCGTGGGGCTGCGGCGCCTCGTAGTAGGGCGCATCCACGGTGTAGGTCTCGGCCGGGAGGTCGATCGCCATCGAGTCGAAGTCGATCTGTTGCGGCAGGGACACCGGCGGGGCCGGGAACGAGGTCGTGTCGATCTTGAACGACGTCGGCGGCGCGTCGAACGCCTCCTGGAACCCGCGGGGCTCCTGGATCTCCGGCTCGTAGGCCGGAGCAGCCGGCGCCACCGGCGCCACCGGCGGAGCCGGGATCTGGCGGGCCTCGCGCACAGCGCGGATCTTGCCGGTCAGCGGCGCGAACGTGTTGGCCATCCGCAGCGGCTTCGGCGTGTGCGTCGGCTCGGGCGCCTGGAAGGTCGGCTCAGGAACGACAGAAGCGACCGGGGCGACGGGCGCCACCGGCTCGGGAAGCACCGGCGCGGGAACTGCCGGAGCTGCGGGAACGGCCGGAACGCCGCGCGGCGGCGTCTTGGTCGAGACCGACCTGCTCGACGTCGCCTTGGTCGGCGCGGGCTTGGTCGGCTGGGTGAGGAACATGGTGAGCTCAGAGGTCGTCATGCCTCCGACGCCGAGGTCTTCGAGCACCTCGGGGGTCACCTTGTCCGGGTCGATGCCCATCGAGGAGAGCAGGTCGGCCAGGACCGGGTCGATCTGGGCCGCCCGGCGCTGCACGGGCACGATCGGGGTCGCCGCGAAGGGCGGCGGCGTCGGGAACGAGGCCGGGAAGGACGGGCCGTCGCCCTCGACGAGAGCACGCAGCTCACCCGTCGAGATGCGGCCGTCGTGGGCCTCGTCGGTGCGCGGGGACCCGACGACCGGCAGCTTGCCGGTCTGCTCGAGGACCACACGGTTGGGCCGGGCCTTGGCGACCGGCTCTTCAGGAATCTCAGGGGCGGGGGATGGCTTCGCGGTCCCAACGGCGGGGGACGGCGCGGCGCGCCGCTTCCCGACGTAGGAGGTCGATCCGGTCGCCCGCGGGGCAGGCCTGGAGGCAGGGCTGTCGGTCGCCGGCGCTGCGCGCCGCTTCCCAACGTAGCTGCTGCTGCTCGTGGTTGCTCCGGGGGAAGGGGTGACCGAACGCGGACTGTCACTTGTGACGTCGGCTCGGTGGTTGCCCATCAGTTCATATCTCCGCTGTTCGGGGTCAGACGGCGAGCCATGACTGTAACGGACCGAAGGGCGCGGTCAAGAAATGTGGCACGCCCGTTTCGCTGATTTCACCAACGGCTGTGGCCGAATCAGTCGCTGATCTGCGTATTTCCGCCAGATTCGGAACTCGATTGCGACTTATTCATGTCACCCGAAACGCGTGTCATCGGCCCATTTGAGCCTCGATACGGTGTCAAAACCTGCCGGCCCCCGGGCCTCGGGCCGCGTCGTACGGGGTCAAACGGGGGTCACTACGTAGGGCTACGGACTGTTACCCAAGGTTGCCAATTTGTTGGTATATGTCCGGTGTGTCCGGCCCCACGCCCCGCTAGTGGCGTACGTCACGTCGTGTGCCCTGGGCTCGTAAGTCCGGCTCGGCGGGGTCTATGGTGCTGGACGGACACATCTGAAGACGAGGGCGTCGACCGCTGATCAATGCGGTACGGCCCCCGTACCGCAACACACAGACCAGGTGGATCAGTGGATCTCATGGAGTACCAGGCGAAGAAGCTCTTCGCCAAGCACGGCGTCGCCGTGACCGAAGGTGTCGTCGTCGAGACGGCTGAGGAAGCCAGGAAGGCCGCCGAGGAGATCGGCTTCTGCGTCGTCAAGGCGCAGGTCAAGGCCGGTGGCCGAGGCAAGGCCGGCGGCGTGAAGCTGGCCAAGACCGCGGACGAGGCGTTCGAGCACGCCTCGAACATCCTCGGTATGGAGATCAAGGGCCTGCGTGTCAACCGGGTGCTGATCACGCCGGCGACCCCGCCGGTGGAGGAGTACTACTTCTCCTTCCTGCTGGACCGGTCGAACCGGCAGTACCTCTGCATCGCGTCTGTCGAGGGTGGTGTGGAGATCGAGGAGGTCGCCAAGACCAACCCCGACGCCGTGAAGAAGATCGGCATCGACCCCGGCACGGGTGTCGACGAGGCCAAGGCGCGCGAGATCGCGACCGAGTGCGGCTTCCCGGAGCCCGTCTTCGAGCAGGCCGTCGCGATGATCCAGAGCCTCTACACGGTGTTCACCGAGGAGGACGCGACGCTCGTCGAGGTCAACCCGCTGGCTCGCCTCGAGGGCGACAAGCTGGAGGCCCTGGACGGCAAGGTGTCGCTGGACGAGAACGCCTCCGAGATCCGCCACGAGGACCACGAGCAGTTCGTCATCCGTGACGAGGAGGACCCGCTCGAGGCCAAGGCCAAGGACAAGGGCCTCAACTACGTCAAGCTCGACGGCCAGGTCGGCATCATCGGCAACGGCGCGGGTCTGGTCATGTCGACCCTCGACGTGGTCGCGTACGCAGGTGAGGCTCACGGCGGCGTCAAGCCCGCCAACTTCCTCGACATCGGTGGCGGCGCCAACGCGCAGGTCATGGCCGACGGTCTCGACGTCATCCTGAACGACGAGCAGGTCAAGTCCGTGTTCGTGAACGTCTTCGGTGGCATCACCGCGTGTGACGAGGTCGCCAAGGGCATCGTCGGCGCGCTGGACATCCTCGGCAACGAGGCCACCAAGCCGCTCGTCGTGCGTCTGGACGGCAACAACGTGGACCTGGGTCGCCAGATCCTCAGTGAGGCCAACCACCCGCTGGTCACCATCGTCGACACCATGGACGGCGGCGCCGACAAGGCCGCCGAGCTGGCCAACGCCTGAGGTCAGGAGAGAGAAACATGAGCATCTACCTCAACAAGGACAGCAAGGTCATCGTCCAGGGCATCACCGGCGGCATGGGTGCGAAGCACACCGCCCTGATGCTCGACTCGGGCGCCCAGATCGTCGGTGGCGTCAACGCCCGTAAGGCCGGCACCACGGTCACCCACAAGGACGCCCAGGGCGCCGACGTGGAGCTCCCGGTGTTCGGCACGGTCGCGGAGGCGATGAAGGAGACCGGCGCCGACGTGTCGGTGCTCTTCGTGCCGCCGGCGTTCACCAAGGATGCCGCGATCGAGGCCATCGACGCCGAGATGCCGCTGATCGTGGTCATCACCGAGGGCGTCCCGGTCCAGGACACCGCCGAGGTGTGGTCCTACCTGCAGGGCAAGGCCACGCGCATGATCGGCCCGAACTGCCCCGGCATCATCACGCCGGGCGAGTCGCTGGCCGGCATCACCCCGCACACCATCACCGGCAAGGGCCCGGTCGGTCTCGTCTCCAAGTCGGGCACGCTGACCTACCAGATGATGTACGAGCTGAAGGACTTCGGCTTCTCCACCGCCATCGGCATCGGCGGTGACCCGATCATCGGCACCACCCACATCGACGCCCTCGAGGCGTTCGAGAAGGACGACGAGACCAAGCTCATCGTCATGATCGGTGAGATCGGTGGCGACGCCGAGGAGCGGGCCGCGGCCTACATCAAGGAGAACATCTCCAAGCCTGTCGTCGGCTACGTCGCCGGCTTCACCGCGCCGGAGGGTAAGACCATGGGTCACGCCGGTGCGATCGTGTCCGGCTCCGCCGGCACCGCGCAGGCGAAGAAGGAGGCCCTCGAGGCCGCCGGCGTCAAGGTCGGCAAGACCCCGTCGGAGACCGCTGCTCTCGCTCGCGAGATCCTGCAGTCCCTCTGACGTACGTCAGTTCCTGACCGCCCCGCGACCGTCATGGTCGCGGGGCGGTCGGCATCTCTGGCGGAATTGCTCCGAATGCGCACGCTTGAGCATCTGCACGGATTAATGTGCTGACCATGGCCAAGCGAATGGCACGTTTGATCTCGGGTGTCGTAGGTATCGGGTTCTCGGCTTCGATCACGTCGTTGGCCGTGGGTTTGCCGCCGGTGGCGGCGGCACCGACCCAGGGTGTGGATCGGAGTGTGGCTCAGGCGGAGCCCGACCGGAGGACCCACACCGTCCAGCCGGGGGAGACGCTCTCCCGGATCGCCGGGAAGTACGGCGTCAAGGTCAGCGACCTCGCGACCTGGAACCAGATCGCCGACCCCGCCAAGATCCGAGCGGGGGCGGAGCTCGTGGTGAGCCCGCCCGCAAAGCCTGCCGGGAAGACGTACACCGTGGCGCCCGGTGACACCTTCTCCGGCATCGCCAAGAAGTTCGGCGTCGAGGTGGGCGAGCTGATGGCCTACAACGGCTACGAGGATCCCACCAAGCTGCTGGCGGGGAGCGAGATCAAGATCCCGACGGCGAAGCCGAAGCTGAAGAAGTACAAGGTCGTCGCCGGTGACACGTTCGTCAGCATCGGCAAGAGGTTCGGCGTCACCGCGGATGCGCTGATGGCGCACAACGGCTACGAGGACCCCACCAAGCTGCTCGCCGGCGCGACGATCGAGATCCCGGCCAAGGCGGTCAAGCCCAAGCCGAAGCCGAAACCCCAGCCCGGCACCGGCGAGACGGTCTACACGACCGTCGCCGGAGACACCTATGCAAGCGTTGCCAAGAGGTTCCGCATCACCGAGGAGGAGCTGCGGATCTACAACGGCACCAGGGCACCCGACAAGCTGCCCCCTGGGTACAAGCTCTACATCCCGTAGGTCAGACCGCGCGCAGGGCGCCCGAGCGGCGGCGCCGCATCGCGTCGAGGGCCTCGGCGGTGGCGTCGTCGGCCGGCATCAGCACCTGGATCTGCTGGTTGTCGGCCGCCGGAAGCTCGAGCTCCTCGACGTCAAACCGCAGCTCGCCGGCATCGGGATGCAGCCAGCGCCATACGCCGCCGTGAGGCGGGTCGTGGCGGCTCAGCCGGTCGGTGAACTCCGGTCCCGCCCGGTCCGACATCGCCTCGATCATCATCCGCGCGGCGATCGGGTTGGGGCCGCGGTAGAGGTTGGCGACCAGGTCGTCGGCCACCCGCGCCCAGTCGGGGAACGCCTCCCGGGCGCGCGGATCGAGGAAGGCGTACGCGGTCAGGTTGGGCTCCGCGTGGTCGAGCATCCCCAGGGGCCGAGCGAGCAGGTCGAACGTGGACGTGTGGGCGAGGATGTCGCCGAGCCGGTTGGTGAGCACGGCGATGCCCGGCTCGAACTGCTCCACCAGGGCGCGTGCGCCGGGGCGTACGTCACGGCCGGACGAGAACGGGCCGAGGCACTGGCCGCTGGAGGCCATCGCGAGGGTGCGCAGGTGCTCGTGGGCGGCGGCGTCGAAGCGGAGCGCGTCACCGATCGCGCGCAGGACCTGCGGGGAAGGATGCCGGTCGCGGCCCTGCTCGATCCGGACCAGGTACTCGACGCTGATCCCGGCCAGCGTGGCCAGCTCGGAGCGCCGCAGGCCGGGGGCTCGGCGGCGTACGCCTTCCGGGAGACCGACGCTCTCCGGCGTGGTCTGGTCGCGGCGGTCCCGGATGTACGAGCCGAGGGCTCCCGCGTTGGCTGGCATGTCATCAAGCCTACGGCCCGGCAAGGCGGTCAGGGTGGCCCTGCTGGGGCCAGCCTCGGCTCGGTCTCCCGCCGGCCGCCGATCCGCGTGAACCTGGACGGCATGAACACACCACTACGTATCGCAGTCATCACCGCCAGCGTCCGGGAAGGCCGCGGCGGCCCGATCTTCGGCTCCTGGGTGGCCGAGCAGGCCGAGGCGTACGGCGGTCTCGACGTCGAGCTGATCGACCTGGCCGACCATGAGATCCCGTTGTCCCTGCCCGCCGAGTCGCCGAAGGCGGCCGGCGACGACTACCCGCGGCCGGACGGTCAGCGCGACCTGACCGAGGCGCTCGAGGCTGCCGACGGCTTCGTCGTCGTCACGCCGGAGTACAACCACAGCTATCCGGCCTCGCTGAAGTCGGCCCTCGACTGGCACTTCACCCAGTGGCAGGCCAAGCCGGTCGCGCTGGTCTCCTATGGTGGCGACAGCGGCGGCCGCCACGCCGCGCTCCACCTGGAGAACGTGCTCACCGAGCTGCACGCCCACCCTCTCCAGGCGCGTCTCGCCTTCCCGCGCTACTGGGAGCGCCTCGACGAGAACGGTCGGCCCAACGACCCGGACTCGGCCGTCTACGCCAAGGGCATGCTCGCCCAGCTCTCCTGGTGGGCCGAGGCCCTGCGGACCGCGCGTGGCTACGCGCCCTACCCCGGATGAGACGGAGGCGCCCCGGCAGCCAGTTGGCTGCCGGGGCGCTCGATCGCGTACGTCCGGGGCTGTCCGCGGACGTCAGGCGGCGACCGTCTCCTTGACGGGCTCGTCGTCGGCCAGGAGCCCGGCCGCGGAGGCGGAGCGGTAGCGGTCGATGTCGAGGATGCCCTCGCGCTTGGCCACGATGGTCGGCACGAGCGCCTGTCCGGCGACGTTGACCGCGGTACGTCCCATGTCGAGGATCGGGTCGATCGCGAGCAGGAGGCCGACGCCGGCCAGCGGCAGGCCGAGGGTCGAGAGCGTGAGGGTCAGCATCACGACGGCGCCGGTGAGGCCCGCGGTGGCGGCCGAGCCGACGACCGAGACGAAGGCGATCAGCAGGTAGTCGGTGATGCCGAGGTCGATCCCGAAGATCTGGGCGACGAAGATCGCCGAGATCGCCGGGTAGATCGACGCGCAGCCGTCCATCTTCGTGGTCGAGCCCAGCGGGACGGCGAACGAGGCGTACTCCCGGGGGACGCCGAGGTTCTTGACCGTCACCTGCTCGGTCACCGGCATGGTGCCCACCGAGGAGCGCGACACGAAGGCGAGCTGGATCGCCGGCCAGGCGCCGCGGAAGTACGCCAGCGGGTTGAGGCCGTTGACCCGCAGCAGGACCGGGTAGACGACGAACAGGACCAGTGCCAGGCCGACGTAGACGGCGACCGCGAACCAGGCCAGGGAGCTCAGCGAGTCCCAGCCGTAGGACGCGACCGCGTTGCCGATCAGGCCGAGGGTGCCGATCGGCGCCAGCCGGATGATCCACCACAGCACCTTCTGCACGATGGCGAGGAAGGAGCGGTTGAAGGCGAGGAACGGCTCGGCCTTCTCGCCGGTCTTGAGCGCCGCGATGCCGATCGCGAGGGCGACCACGAGCACCTGGAGGACGTTGAAGCTCAGCGCGGTCTCCGCGAGCGGGCTCCCGCCGACCTGCTCGACGCTGGTCGATGCTTCGAGGCCGAGGAAGTTGCCGGGGATCAGGCCCTGGAGGAAGTCGAGCCACGAGGCGGACGCGCCGGCCTCGGCCGCGTCGGCGGTGCTGACCGCGGTGTTGCTGCCGGGCCGGAAGAGCAGCCCGAGGCCGATGCCGATGGCGACCGAGATCGCCGCGGTGATGGCGAACCACAGCAACGTCTGGCCCGCGAGCCGGGCCGCGTTGCTGACCGTACGCAGGTTGGCGATCGAGGCGACGATGGCGGTGAAGATCAGCGGTACGACGACGGCCTTGAGCAGCGAGACGAACGAGTCGCCGATCGTGGCGAGGGTCGTCGTCAGCCAGTTGGCCTCGTCGCCGGCCCCGGGACCCATCGCTCGCGCGACCGCACCGAGGGCGACGCCGAGGACGAGGCCCAGAATGATCTGGACCGAGAAGGACGGAAGCGGCAACCGCCGCCTGGCGGGTGCAGTGGGGGCGGTGGACACGAGAGGGCTTCTCCAAGGTTGATGCGGGTCGGGGCTCTGATGGGCCCAAACGCCATGACCAGTACGTGTCTTCCTTGGATGAGCGCGTTGTGACAGGAGTCTCCACGCGCTAAGTCATGAAAGACGATCAACCATATCGTGTTTGAGTGGTGTCCGTCAGCGCAGGTCGCTGATCCCGGCGGTGATCGCCGCTTTCTCGATCGCGAGGATCCGGCTGGGCCAGGAGTCGGGCTGGTCGGGCTGGTAGCACGGGTCGTTCTTGTCGCCGGTGCTCGGCGGGCAGGGGCCGGCGAGCTCGGCGTAGCCAACCAGGACGAGCCGAGTCTCGTACTCCGCGACCAGCTCGGTCTCGAACCACATGCTGTCGTTGCCGTCCTCCCCGGGGTACGTCGCCTGCGACCGTGCCGCGCGCTTCGGCCCGGCATCGAGCTCGGAGCTGACGTCCATGGGCAGCGCGGTGACGTCCGGGTCGACGCCGAGCTTGTTGGCCGGGCAGACCTCCATCCACTCCATGACCTCGTTGTACGCAGCGCCGGCGGCGTTCTCGTCGGCGAACTCCAGCACCGCCACGTGGACCTGGCCGACCATGGCGCTGTCGGTGTCCCAGCGGTAGTCGGACGCGATCTTCGCCGTGGGTCCGAGCGTGGAGAGCCATTCCTTCTGGCAGGCGAGGGTCGGTACGTCGGGAGTGGGCGTGTACTGGTTCCAGCCGAGCGAGCTCTCGAAGCGGTCGAGCGCGGGGAGGGTGCTGCCATCGATCAGGTTGACGGCGCTGAGACCTTCCGCCGCGGGCGATCCTGTCTCCGTCGGGTCGGTGGACGGTTCGCCCGGGGGCGCGGCGCCGACCATCCGGTAGGCGGCGTTGACGGCAGAGGTCTGCAGGGTGGTGGGTGAGACGTAGTCCTGGACGCCACGCTTCCGGGTCATCACCAGCACCCGGTCCTCCGCGGAGACGACGGCCGTCGCGGTCTCCCAGACCGCGTTCATGTCCGGGTCGTCGGGCTGGTACGTCACCACGTCGATGTCCCCGCCCGAGATGACGTCGCCCTCGACCGGGAGCGAGCCGGCCACCTCAGCTCCGTCCACGCCGGGGCACGAGGTAGCGGCGTCGGAGAGGTCGGTGCGTACCTTCTCGGCCTCGTCGGCCGAGCCGAACTCGGCGATGACCGCGTTCAGCGTGCCTGCCGCGTCTGCCATCTCCTCCCCGGGCTCCGCGACGAAGTCGCGGCGGTACGTCGTCAGCGCGCCCGAGTCGCCCAGCGATTCGGTGAGGCAGTCGTTGTAGGTGTCGGTGCCCTCGCCGTCGTAGGTCTGCTCCTGGACCCATGCCGGATAGGGGTCGTCGGCGACCAGATCGTCCTCGGTCGGCAGGTTGGCCCGGCTGAAGTCGGACGCCGGCGCAGAGGCGGACGCGCTGGGCGCAGCCGCGCTGTCGCTCGGTGCCGGTGCGGGGTCGATGCCCTTGTCGCCGAGTCCGGTGGAGAGGAAGATGATCGGCCCGGCGACGACGGCGGCCAGGGCCGCCGTGCCTGCGGTCACGACGGCACGACGGCGGCGCCGGATTTGGTCACCTCGGCCCCGTGCATCGGCTGCGGAGCTCATCGGCGCTCCGGGGGCATCGGCGCGGAACTGGTCCAGACGCGAGATCGGGTCATTCATCTCAGGCCTCCTTCCAGACGGCGCCGGGATTGTCCTCGGCGAGCAGCTCCGCGAGGGCGGCTCGTCCTCGAGCCAAGCGGGCTTTGATGGTGCCGGTGGGCGCACCGACCTCGGCGGCCACCTGATGAACGGGCAGGTCGGCGATGTGGTGCAGGACGATGGCCTGGCGCTGCGCCTCCGGGAGCTGCCTCAGCGCTGCGACGAGAGCCACGTGGGACTCGTCGACCGCCGGCATCTCCGTGCGGGCGCCGACGGCTCTGTCGGCGGCCCTCCCGGCGTACTTCTTCCGGCGCCAGCGGCCCACCGCGAGACGGTAGGCGGTGGTGCGGACCCAGGCTTCGGGGTAGTCGACCGAGGACATCTTCCGCCGGTGCGCCCAGGCACGGGCGAACGCCTCCTGGACGCACTCCGCAGCCTCGTCGAAGTCGCCGATCATGGCGTACAGCTGAGCACACAAGCGGCGGTACGACGCGTTGTACAGCGCGTCGAACTCGTCCTCGTCCATCGTTCGCCTCCCCGGCTGGCTTTCCATGACTCTTGCCCGAGCGCCAGTGTCAGCGGTGGCATGTGCGAGCGTAAAGGTCAATTGCACTGGGTCCTCATCAGGGCAGGTCCTGGAAGGCTCGGTCCACGGTGGCCTCGACCGTCTGGGCGACCCGGTTGTCCCATTCGGTGTAGTCCGAGGCCTCCTCCGGCGGGCAGGCTCTGGTCGGCGGGCAGGGGCCACCGGCCTCGGCATGGGTGACCAGCACGAGTCGGGTCCCGAGCTGGGCGACGGTCTGGTGGTCGTACCAGGTGGCGTCGCAGCCCTCGCCACCGCAGTCGGCGGCGTACTCGGCGAGCGTCTGCGCGGCTCGGTCGATCTCGGGCGTGGTGCCGATCGCGATGGCCTCGACCGGCCGGGCGGTGAAGAGCTTCGCGTCGTCCAACGATGCCGGACAGGCGTCGAGCCAGCCGCGGACCGTGTCGAAGGCGGCGTCGGCGTTCTCCTTCTCGGCGAACTCCAGCACCGTCACGTTGACCTTGCCGATCTGGCTGCCGCCGTTCTCGAGGCGGAACTCCCGGCTGACCGACTCGGCGGCCTTCAGCGACGAGAGCCAGGCGCCCTGGCAGTAGAGCGTCGGGGTCGGCTGCGGCGCGACCTGCTGCCAGATCGCGGACGACTCACCTTCCATCGGCAGTCCTGGCAGCGACCCGGCCACAACGAGATGTGCGTCGCTGAGGATCGCCGCGGGCGCGGATGCCGATGAGGACGAGCTCGAGGACGCTGAGCTCGACGCCGTCGCGGGTGGCGGCGATGAACCGACCAGCCGGTAAGCGGCGTTGACGGCGGAGGTCTGCAGGGTCGTCGGCGAGACGTAGTCCTGTACGCCGCGCCGCCGCGTCAACACCACCAGCCGGTCCTCGGCGGCGACGACAGCGGTCGCCACCTCCCAGCCCGCGTTCGTGTTCGGATCCTCCGACAAGTACGTCACCACGTTGATGTCGCCACCGGTGACGACGCCGCCCTCGACCGGGAGCGAGCCGGCGACCTCCGTGCCGTCGACGGCAGTGCAGGAGCTCGCGGCGTCGGAGAACTCCGCGCGCGCCTTCTCGGCCTCGTCGGCCGAGCCGAACTCGGCGACGACCGCCTTCAGCGTGCCGGCCGAGTCCGCGTACTCCTGCCCGGCCTCGGCGATGAAGTCGCGGCGGAAGGTCGCCAACGCGCCCGAGTCGGCCAACGTCGCCAGGCACTCGTTGTGGTCGCCCCGCCCCTCGCCGTCGTAGGTCTGCTCCAGGACCCACTGCGGATAGGGGTCTTCGGCGACCAGGTCGTCCTCCGACGGGAGGTTGGCGCGGGTGAGGTCCGAAGCGGGGGCCGAGGCTGACGGGCTCGGTGCCACCGTGCTCGGCGTCTGGCTCGGCGCCGGTGCGGGCTGCGGTTCGATGGCTTTGTCGCCGAAACCGGCGGAGAGGAAGATGATCGGTCCGGCGACGACCGCGGTGAGGGCCACGGCTCCGGCGGTGACGAGGGCGCGCTGACGGCGGCGGATCTGGTCACCCCGGCGGCGTACCTCGGCTGCGGACTTCATCGGTGCTCCAGGGGTATTCGCGCGGAACTGGTCCAGGCGGGAGATCGGGTCACTCATCGCACGCCTCCTTCCAGTGCCGTGCCGGGCGCTTCGTCGGCCAGCAGAGCTGCCAGCGCAGTGCGCCCGCGGGAGAGGCGGGCCTTGATGGTTCCGGTCGGCACGCCGACCTCGGCGGCCACCTGGTGGACCGGCAGGTCGGCGATGTGGTGCAGGACGATGGCTTGGCGCTGGGCCTCGGGGAGCTTCTTGAGCGCGGCGACGAGGGCGACATGGGTCTCGTCGACGGCGGGCATCTCCGTACGGATGCCGACGGCCCTGTCGGTGACGCGGCCTGCGTACTTCTTTCTTCGCCAGCGGCCCACCGCGAGGCGGTAGGCGGTGGTGCGGACCCAGGCTTCGGGGTAGTCGACCGAGGACATCTTTCGCCGGTGCGCCCAGGCGCGGGCGAAGGCCTCCTGGACGCATTCGGCGGCCTCGTCGGAGTCGCCGATCATGGCGTACACCTGAGCGCACACGCGACGAAAGGACGCGTTGTAGAACGCGTCGAACTCGTCCTCGTCCATCGCTTGCCTCCCCAGACTGGCCGGACCCTGATCTGGCCCTGCGCCAGCCTCAGAGGGTCAGATGCATGGGAGGCGGGTCCGGTTGCATCCGGGAGGAATCTGGGCCCAGATTTCTGGGCTCAGATTCTGGGCTCAGAGATAGTCGAGCCGGTAGGCGGCGCGTTTGGTGAGCGCAACGAAGTCGGAGTTGCTGATGTCAGCGTCGCCGTCGGGCACGAAGCTCATCTGGGCGACGTTGGCGCCGCGCCGGATCGCGGCCATCCGGTAGTAGATCGACGAGTTCTCGAGCTCCACCCGGATGTCCCATACCGTGATCGCGCCGTCCTTGATGGACTCGGTGGCGAGCTGGGTGACGTGGCTGCCGAGCTGCTTGTCGCTGCACTTGTCCAGCCGGCCCTTGATCGCGACGTTGAAGGCCTGCGCCTCCTTGGCGGAGCCGAACTTGCCGACCGTCTCGGTGAGCCCGAAGATCGGGGCGAGCTTCTTCTTCGTCTCGGGGATCACGAAGGAGCGCGTCTGGGCGCCGGTCATGCCCTTGGCGTTGAACTCGGTGTTGTCGCAGCGGGTCTGAGCGGGGTTGGTCTTGGCCGGCTTCGCCTCGGTGCCCTCCCACGGGTCACCGATCGTGCTGACCGGGGGCAGATCGGTCTCGTTGATCAGCCCGGGCGCCTTGCCGGTGGCGATCGGGACCACCGTCGTACGCGGTCGCTTGGTCTCCACGCACGCGCCCGCGCCCGGCATCGAGCAGAGATTGTGGACGGCGGTGCCGAGCATGGTGGAGGTCTTGGCCGCGGTCGTGCTGGACTTGCCCTCGGTCTTCACGGTGACCGCGGCGGTGTGCCTGCCGGTGCGCGCGACGCCGTAGGTGACCGCTCGGTTGTTCTCCCAGTCGCGGTAGGTGAAGAGAGTCGCCTGGTCGCCGATGCCGTCGACCGACTCGGTGAAGATCAGCTGGTAACGGGGCTCGGCGCACGCTGCGTACCACCCCTGCATCTTCTTGTACGCCGCAGCCGCCGCCTTCGCGTCGACTGACGACTCGATCGTGGTGCCGGCGGTGGTCGCCTTCGCCTTGGCGATGAAGGTGCGCGCCAGGCTCGCGGCCGGCCGCTTGTCGGCCGAGGTGTCGGCCTGGCAGGGGATGGTGAGGCCGGTGCCCTCGAGGTTGTCGGAGGAGATGTCGACGGCCCAGGAGCCGCCGTAGATCTTCGCGACCTCCTCCTCGGTCATCAGGTCCTTGGCGGTGAGCTTCTTGCCGGGGATCTGGCTCGGCTCGACCTCGAACTCCTCGGCCGCAGACTGCATCGAGAGGGTGTTGAGCCGTGGCTCGGTCTCGGCATCCTGGGTGACGAAGAAGCCGGTGCCGACCAGGGCGGCGATGGCCGCGACCGCGCCGATGGTGGTGTGCACCCGGCGGCGTACGGCGCCGGCGGTGGTGATCGTCGAGGTCTTCGGCCAAGGTTGCTCAGTGAGCACGTCGACGAGCGGGTCGAAGATGGACTGCAGCTGCTCCGGAGCGATCCCGAGCTCGGCGCAGATGGCGGCGTTGGCGCCCTGCAGGTCGGTCTCGGTGCGGCTGATCGGGGTGCCGACCTCGCGGGCCAGCTGGGCCAGGTCGACGCTGGTGAGGTGGCCGAGCAGGAAGACCTTGCGGTCGTGGAGCGGCAGGCTGCGCAGCGCGGAGAGGGTGTGGCGGGCCTCCGGCGCGATCGTCTGGTCGCGGTGGAGCAGCGGCACCGAGTGGTTGCGGATCGCCTTGGACCAGGCGATCGGGCGGACCCAGTCCTCGCGCTCGAAGTCGTCCATCGGCTTCACCTTGCGCCAGTGGTGCCAGGTGATGACCAGCGCGCCGCGCACGGCGGCCTTGGCGGCCTCCAGATCCCCGGTCAGCGACCAGGTTTGGAGAAGGAGGCGTCCACGGACGTCCTGATAGAACGCCTCGAAGGTCTCGTGGTCTGCCGTGGTCATGCCCATGTCAGCGGTCAACTGTAGGTGATTCGGTCGAATGAACGGCAATAGCCGCAGATGCACAGGCGGGTATCAACCGCTGTGACCAACCCGGTGACCGCCTCAGGCGGCGCGTCGCCGAGATCGAGACCACGCGGGTTGCGAGGATGAGACGCGATGTCCTCGCTGCTGCCTCCACGCACCCCTGACCGCGGGCGAGTCGCGGATGATCTCCACGATCTCCGCCACCGCCGCCCGCTGGTCGCGGTCGCCCTGCTGGGCGGCATCGGCACGGCCGCCGCCACGCTGGTCGTGTGCCTGGCGATCGGCATCCTCGGCTGGTTCCTCAGCGACATGGGCGCCCATGGCGAGCCGTCGGACGCCCTGCGTGTCGCCGCGCTGGGTTGGCTGCTCGGCCACGGTTCGGGCGTCCTCGTCTCCGGCATCGCGGTCACCGTCGTCCCGCTCGGCCTGACCCTGGTCCTCGCCTGGGCGATGTGGCAGGTCGCGGTCCGGGTCGGTGACTCGGTCTCGCTGCACGGCCCGGACGTCAACGCCCTCGCCGACGGCGAGCGTGACCTGACCGTCCCGGTCGTCGCCGGCCTCTTCACGCTCGGCTATACCGGAACCGCGCTGACCACCGCCATCATCGCCGGCACCCCGGCAACCGCGCCGAGCATCCTCGGCGTCTTCTCCTGGTCGGTCGGACTCTGCGTGGTCGTGGCCCTGCCCGCGATCGCGGTCGGCTCCGGCCGCGCGGCGCTGTGGATCACCCTGCTGCCACGCGCCGCCGTGGACGTACTGGTGATGGTCAGGTCGATCCTGCTCTGGTGGTTCGCGGTCAGCACGCTGGTGTTCTTCGCGGCCCTCTTCGCCGACTTCACCACCTCGATCAACGTCGTCTCCCAGCTCCACCTCGACCTCGGCGGGATCATCCTCTACTCCCTGCTCGCCGTCCTCGTGCTGCCAAACGCCGTGCTCTTCTCCAGTGCGTACGCCCTGGGCCCGGGGTTCTCGGTCGGTGTCGGGACGACTGTCACCCCGACGGCAGTGACCCTCGGGCCGCTGCCGATGTTCCCGATGCTCGCCGCGCTGCCCGACAACGGTGCCCCGCCCGCCTGGGTCGCGGCGGTCATGGCGCTCGGCCCGCTGACCGCCTTCTGGGCCGTCTGCCGAGTCAGCCGGGTCCGGCCGACCCTGCGCTGGTCGGAGGGCGCGCTCCGTGGCGTCAGCGCCGGTGTCGTCGCCGGCCTCCTCGTCGCCATCGCCTCCGGCATCGCCGGCGGCGCCGTCGGCCCCGGCCGGATGCTCGACGTCGGGCCGTACGCCGGGCAGGTGCTCGTCAACGCCATCGCCTTCTTCGGGCTCGCCGGTCTGCTCGCCGGGCTCACCATGACCTGGTGGCACCGGCGTTCCCTCCCGACCGACCCGGCCGCCTAGAGTTCGCAGCATGTCGCTGCGTCTCGTCGTCCTCGTGTCCGGCTCGGGCACCAATCTCCAGGCCCTGCTGGACGCCTGCGCGTCCCCGGAGTTCGGGGCGGAGGTCGTCGCGGTCGGGGCTGACCGCGACGGGATCCAGGGGCTGACCCGGGCGACCGACGCCGGGATCCCGACGTTCGTGCACCGGGTCAAGGACTTCGGCTCGCGCGAGGAGTGGGACGCGGCCCTGGCCGAGTCGGTGGCTGCGTACGAGCCCGATCTCGTGGTCTCTGCGGGCTTCATGAAGCTGGTGGGGGAGGCCTTCCTCGACCGGTTCGGGGGGAAGACGCTCAACACCCATCCGGCGCTGCTGCCGTCCTTCCCGGGGATGCACGGGGCGCGGGATGCGCTGGACTACGGCGTCAAGGTCACCGGGGCGACGCTGTTCATCGTCGACGCCGGGGTCGACACCGGGATGATCATGGCCCAGGTGACGGTGCCGGTGGAGGATGACGACACCGAGGAGACGCTCCATGAGCGGATCAAGGTCGTCGAGCGTTCGATGCTCGTCGAGACGGTCGGGCGGATCGCCCGCGAGGGCTACACCGTCGACGGCAGGCGAGTTCGATTCGGGCCTGCCTGAGCGGTTAGAGTGACGAGCACACGACTGGCGCAGGTGGGGGACCACCGGGGAGTGTGAAGAGACGGCATCGACCGCCTGGGTGCCCTCATCGAAATCGTTGACCGATGAGGAGATTGCTGTGCTCGATCAGATCACCATCAAGCGGGCCCTGGTGTCCGTCTACGACAAGACCGGTCTCGAGGACCTGGTCCGCGGGCTTCATGACGCCGGCGTCGAGCTCGTCTCGACCGGCGGCTCGGCGGCACTGATCGAGAAGCTCGGCCTGCCGGTGACCAAGGTCGAGGACCTGACGGGCTTCCCCGAGTGCCTCGACGGCCGCGTGAAGACCCTGCACCCGCGCGTCCACGCCGGCATCCTCGCCGACCGCCGCCTCGAGTCCCACGTCGAGCAGCTCAAGGAGCTGGAGGTGGAGCCGTTCGACCTCGTCGTCTCCAACCTCTACCCGTTCGTGCAGACCGTCGCCTCCGGCGCTGGGCCGGACGAGGTCGTCGAGCAGATCGACATCGGCGGCCCCTCGATGGTCCGCGCCGCCGCCAAGAACCACCCCTCCGTCGCGATCGTGACCTCCCCGGAGCAGTACGCCGACACCCTCGCTGCCGTCGCTGCCGGTGGGTTCACCTACGACCAGCGCAAGGCCCTCGCCGCGGCCGCGTTCGTCCACACCGCGACGTACGACGTGGCCGTCGCCTCCTGGATGGGCTCCGTGCTCACCGACACCTCCGAGGGCACCGGCTTCCCGGCGTGGGTCGGCGGGACGTACGAGAAGGCGAACGTCCTGCGCTACGGCGAGAACCCGCACCAGAAGGCGGCGCTCTACCTCAACGGGTTCGGACCCGCCGGGCTCGCTCGCGCCGAGCAGCTGCACGGCAAGGAGATGTCCTACAACAACTACACCGACACCGACGCCGCGCGCCGCGCCGCCAACGACTTCGCCGAGCCGGCGGTCGCGATCATCAAGCACGCCAACCCGTGCGGACTGGCCGTCGGTGCCGACATCGCCGAGGCGCACCGCCGGGCGCACGCCTGCGACCCGGTCTCCGCCTTCGGTGGCGTCATCGCCTCCAACCGGCCGGTCTCGGTCGAGATGGCCAAGCAGGTCGCCGAGGTGTTCACCGAGGTCATCGTGGCGCCGGGCTACGAGGACGGCGCCGTCGAGATCCTGCAGGGCAAGAAGAACATCCGGATCCTGGTCGCCGCCGCCGATGAGCGTGCCGCGGTCGAGACCCGCCCGATCTCCGGTGGCCTGCTGATGCAGCAGGTCGACCACGTCGACGCCGAGGGCGACGACCCGGCTTCGTGGACGTTGGCCACAGGTGAGGCCGCCGACGAGGCCACCCTCGCCGACCTGGCCTTCGCCTGGAAGGCCTGCCGCTCGGCCAAGTCCAACGCGATCCTGCTGGCCTCCGACGGTGCCTCGGTCGGCATCGGCATGGGCCAGGTCAACCGCGTCGACTCCTGCAAGCTCGCCGTCGAGCGCGCCAACACCCTCGCCGAGGGCTCCGAGCGCGCCCGCGGCGCCGTCGCCGCCTCCGACGCCTTCTTCCCCTTCGAGGACGGCCCGCAGATCCTCATCGACGCCGGCGTCAAGGCGATCGTCCAGCCCGGCGGCTCGATCCGCGACGAGCTCACCATCAAGGCCTGCGAGGCTGCGGGCGTGACGATGTACTTCACCGGCACGCGCCACTTCGCGCACTGATCCAGAAAACCCCGCCGAGTCGGCTCGTCAAGACGAGCCGACTCGGCGGGAGATCGTGTCAGAACGCGCCGACTCGGGTCTTGATCTGGTCAAGATGCGCCGGGTCGGCGTCGCGTACAAGGAATACAGAGACTCGAGTGACAGGATTGACATCGTGACAGCACAGAAGCTGGACGGCACCGCGACGCTGAAGGCGATCAAGGCAGAGCTCGCCGAGCGGGTCGAGAAGCTGAAGGCCCAGGGCATCACCCCGGGCCTCGGCACCGTGCTGGTGGGCGATGACCCGGGAAGCCGGTGGTACGTCAACGCCAAGCACAAGGACTGCGCCGAGATCGGCATCGAGTCGATCCGGGTGGACCTGCCGGGGACGTCGACCCAGGAAGAGGTCGAGGCGGAGATCGACCGCCTCAACGCCGACTCGGCGTGCACCGGCTTCCTGGTGCAGCAGCCGACCGGTCTGGACGAGTTCGCGCTGCTCTCCCGGGTCGCTCCGGAGAAGGACGTCGACGGGCTGCACCCCTACAACCTCGGCAAGCTGGTCCTCGGTGAGGACGGGCCGCTGCCGTGCACCCCGGTGGGCTGCATCGAGCTGCTGCGGCGTCACGGGGTCGAGATCAAGGGCGCCGAGGTCGTCGTGGTCGGCCGTGGGCTGACCGTCGGGCGTCCGCTGGGCCTGCTGCTCACCCGCCGTAGCGAGAACGCGACGGTCACGCTGTGCCACACCGGCACCCGCGACCTGGCCGCCCACACCCGCAACGCCGACATCGTGGTGGCTGCCGCGGGCGTGCCTGGGATCATCACCAAGGACATGGTCAAGCCCGGCGCGGCCCTGCTGGACGTCGGCGTCTCCCGAGTCGAAGGTAAGATCGCAGGAGACCTGGCCGAGGACGTATGGGACGTGGCTGGCTGGGTGTCGCCGAACCCCGGTGGGGTGGGTCCGATGACACGCGCCATGCTGCTCTCCAATATCGTCCTCAGCGCCGAGAAGGCTCTCGAAAGGCTCTGAAATGGTGTCCGTCCACCCCCCGCTAAGCCCCACGCCGGAGGCTCCCGCACCGGCGGTGGCGACACCTGAGCACGAGAAGACGGACCCCCAGGACGTACGCGGCTTCCCCTCGACCATCGGTGGGTTCGTCTACCTCGGGGTGCTGACGGCGGCGATCGTCGGTCTCGGGCTGGTCGGCTTCGGCCACTGGCGGGTGGGGATCATCGTCCTCGCCGCCGGGGTGGGCGCCGCGTCGCTGGGGCGTGCGGTGCTGCGTACGAAGGATGCCGGGATGCTGGCGGTGCGCAACCGCTGGTTCGACGTGGCCCTGCTGGCGCTGACCGCGGGCGCGCTGTGGATCCTCGCGGTGACCGTTCCAGGAGAATGAAGACGTACAAATAGGACGAAGGCCGCCCCGAGGGGCGGCCTTCGTGCTTCTCGAGACTACTGCTCGATCGGGACCCATTCCTGCTTGGCGTAGTCCCAACGCCAGCCGTCCTGCTCGTAGACCGGAAGGTCGCCCTCGGCGGCCGGGGTCGGCTGCTGCCAGGACTGCTGGCCACCGGTGCCGGAGCCGCCGGAGACGATGGTGCGGTCGCTCGTCTCGGGGGTAGCGGGCGCGGCCGGCGCGGCAGGAGCCGCCGGTGCAGCCGGTGCCGCGGGAGCAGCGGCCGGAGTCGCGGCCGGGGCCGCGGGAGCGACGGCCTGGGAGTCCCAGGCCGGCACGTTATGGGCCGGAGTCATGCTGTCACCGCCGAAGGCGAGGCCGGCACCCGCGATCTCGGAGCCGTCCTTGTTGAAGATCAGCGGGTAGACGAAACCGGCGACGGCACCGCCCAGAGCCGGGACGATCAGGAAGACCGGGAGGTTGGCCAGTGCGTCGGTGCCGGAGAAGAGAGCGGGGCCGAACGAACGGGCGGGGTTGACCGAGGTGCCGGTCAGCGGGATGCCGACGAAGTGGATCGCGGCCAGCGAAAGGCCGATGGCGAGCGGCGCAGCGGTGGCGTTGGTCCCGGCTCGAACATCGGTGACGCCGAGAATGATGAAGACGAAGATGAAGGTGAGGACCAGCTCGACCAGGATCGCGCCGATGAGGCCGGTGCCGGCTCCGTCGCCGAAGCGGTTGGCGCCGAGGCCGCCGTCGTTCCACGAGTTGTAGTCCGAGGCGAGCGCGACGAGGAACAGCACGATCGCACCGATGGTCGCGCCGACGAACTGCGCGCCGATGTAGGCGCCGGCGTCCTTCCAGCTGATCCGGCCGGCGGTGGCCACGCCGAGCGTCACCGCCGGGTTGAAGTGGCCGCCGGAGATGCGACCGAAGGTGTAGGCGCCGATCACGACGGCGATACCGAACGCCAGGCCGACAGCGGCGACCTCGAGGCCCCAGATCGCGTTCTCGGGTCCAGCGTGGGTGGCGCCGGCGATGATTGCGACGACCGAGCCGCACCCGATGAACACCAGAATGAATGTCCCGATGACCTCGGCTGCGAGTTTCTGGATGAAGGTCGGCTCAGCCGCCGACAGTGATTCCTCAGTCATGTCCCCTTAACCCTTCAATGTCTGTTGACGTCGGTCAGACCCATCGACACCCGAGAAGCACTCAGGTATCAGCAGTCACCTGAACAACATGAGGTGTTGACACACAGTAACTCTTTTGCGACGGCGCATCGTGGTGCTTAGGTGGGGCGGGGCGGTGTCTCATCACCCTTTCTGTTATCTTGATGTCAAGACACTTTCCTTCGTCCGGGTCCCCGGCCTCAGTCATAAGCAGATCGCAACTTGTCAGGAGTAGCCACAGCAATGGCCGCACGAATCATCTACACCCACACCGACGAGGCGCCGCTGCTGGCGACGTACTCCTTCCTTCCGATCGTCTCGGCCTACGCGGCCAAGGCGGGGGTCGAGGTCGAGACGCGTGACATCTCCGTGGCCTCGCGCATCCTGGCCCAGTTCGGCCTGGCCGACGATGCGCTCGGCGAGCTCGGTGACCTGGCGAAGACGCCGGAAGCCAACATCGTCAAGCTGCCCAACATCTCCGCCTCCATCCCGCAGCTGAAGGCCGCGATCAAGGAGCTGCAGACGCAGGGCTACCAGATCCCCGACTACCCCGAGGCGCCCAGCACGCCCGAGGAGGAGGAGATCCGGGCCAAGTACGACAAGGTCAAGGGCTCCGCGGTGAACCCGGTCCTGCGTGAGGGCAACTCCGACCGTCGTGCGCCGGGCTCGGTCAAGGCGTACGCCAAGGCTCACCCGCACACCAACAAGCCCTTCTCCGACGACTCCAAGACGACCGTCGCCACGATGGGTTCGCACGACTTCAAGTCCAACGAGAAGTCCGTGACCCTGCCGGCCGACGACACGCTCTCCATCGTGCTCGAGAAGTCCGACGGCGAGACGGTGACGCTGCTCGCCGAGCTGCCGGTGCTCGAGGGCGAGATCGTCGACGCGACGTACATGTCCGTGGCCAACCTGCACGCCTTCCTCGAGAACGCGCTCGCCAAGGCCAAGGCCGACGACGTGCTCTTCTCGCTGCACCTGAAGGCCACGATGATGAAGGTCTCCGACCCGATCATCTTCGGCCACGTCGTGAAGGCCTACTTCACCGACGTCTTCGAGAAGTACGGCGCCGACCTCGAGGCCGCCGGCCTGTCCGCCAACGACGGCCTGGGCGCGATCCTGTCCGGCCTCTCCGGCCTGGAGAAGGGCGCCGAGATCGAGGCCGCCTTCAAGGCCGCGATCGAGGCCGGCCCGCGCCTGTCCTACGTCAACTCCGACAAGGGCATCACCAACCTGCACGTCCCCTCCGACGTCATCATCGACGCCTCGATCCCGGCCCTGGTCCGCAACGGCGGCAAGCTCTGGGGAGTCGACGGCGGCGAGGACGACACCCTCGCGGTGATCCCGGACTCCTCCTACGCCGGCGTCTACCAGACCGTCATCGACGACGTGAAGAAGAACGGCCCGCTCGACCCGGCCGCGATCGGCACCGTCCCCAACGTCGGTCTGATGGCGCAGAAGGCCGAGGAGTACGGCTCCCACGACAAGACCTTCCAGATCGAGGCCGCCGGCACCGTCCGGGTGCTGAACAAGGCCGGCGACGTGCTGATCGAGCACGACGTCGAGGCCGGTGACATCTGGCGCGCCTGCCAGACCAAGGACATCCCGGTCCGCGACTGGGTCAAGCTCGCCGTCAGCCGCGCCCGCGACTCCAAGACCCCGGCCATCTTCTGGCTCGACGAGTCGCGCGCCCACGACGCCGAGCTGATCAAGAAGGTCGCGACCTACCTGACGGAGCACGACACGGAGGGTCTCGAGATCAAGATCCTCTCGCCCGAGCTCGCCACGGCGTACTCCCTCGAGCGCCTGCGCAACGGTGAGGACACCATCTCGGTCACCGGCAACGTGCTGCGTGACTACAACACCGACCTGTTCCCGATCCTCGAGGTCGGTACGTCGGCGAAGATGCTCTCCATCGTCCCGCTGATCGCCGGTGGCGGTCTGTTCGAGACCGGTGCGGGCGGCTCGGCGCCGAAGCACGTGCAGCAGCTGGTCGAGCAGGACTACCTCCGCTGGGACTCGCTCGGTGAGTTCTTCGCGCTGGTGCCCTCGTTCGAGAAGTACGCCGAGCAGGCTGCCGCCCCGGCCGCGAAGGTGCTCGCCGGTGCGCTCGACCGCGCGACCGCGACCTTCCTCGAGAACGACCGCTCCCCGGGTCGCAAGCTCGGCACCACCGACAACCGCGGCTCGCACTTCTACCTGGGTCTCTACTGGGCCCAGGAGCTCGCCGCGCAGACCGAGGACGCCGAGCTCGCCGCCGCGTTCAAGGGCCTCGCCGAGACCCTCGCCGCCAACGAGGCCAAGATCGTCGAGGAGCTCCTCGCGGTCCAGGGCAAGCCCGCCGACATCGGCGGCTACTACCTGCCCGACCCCGAGAAGGTCACCGCCGTGATGCGTCCCTCCGCGACGCTCAACGAGGCGATCGACTCTCTCTAGTCCACCTCACGACGGCTCGGCACGGACTCCGTGCCGAGCCGTCGTCCCATTTCGGGACACCTTCCGGGCGTACGTGACTTTGCTCTCCAGATCTTTCTTCTGATTCCTATAGGTGCAGGTCAGCGTGGTGTTTTCTGGCGGGTGAGGGCGGAAAACCTTTAGGTGAGTGTCGGTGGTCGCACTTACCGTGATCTTCTGATGACTGCGACGCTCTCGACTCCGCCCGTGCCCACCTCAGGCAAGGCTCTTGGAGTCCCCACCGACCCTGCCGACCCGAGCCGGCAGGTCGACTGGCGACGCCTGAAGGGGCCGGTGACGGGCGCCGCGCTGATCGCGCTGGCGGTGGCCATGGTGGCCCAGTCGATCGGCACCGTCGTGGCCGGACGGCTGGCGGAGAACCCGACCGCGAGCCTGGTCGGCTGGTTGGCGCTGTGCGTGATCGGCGCCTCGCTGATCGACTCGACCGCCAAGATCGCCTGGGTCGGGGTCTCCGACCGGGCCGAGGGCAAGCTGCGCGAGGACGTGCTCCAGGCTGCCATGCGACAGCCGCTCTCCGAGCTGAGCGAGCAGGCCGTCGGCGAGATCCTCGACCGGGTCGACGACGACTCCCACGAGGTCGGCAACCTGCTGCGCTGGCAGCTGTGGATGCTGTTCCGCTCGATCTTCGCGGCGCTGCCGATGTGGATCGTGGCCAGCTTCACCTGGTGGCCGGCGGCGATCCTGTTCCCGCTGCTCGCCGCGGTGACCTGGTTCGTCATCCGCCGGCTGCTGAGCAAGATCTCCGAGCTCAAGGTCATCGAGGAGGCCTCGTGGACCGACCATGCCGCGGTGCTCGAGGAGGGCATCGCGGGGCGTGACGATCTGCGTACGAGCCTGGGCCAGGCCCATGTGGTCGCCCGGGTGGCGCGGCTGTCGGCGACGGTCCACGAGAGGTTCCGTGCGGTCGTCACGGTCGAGGCGAAGGTCGGCCGCCGTGCCGGCCTGCTCCTGCACTCCCTGCTGGCCGGCATCGGTCTGGCCGGCGTTGCGCTCGCCGCGAACGACCGCCTCGGGATCAGCGCGCTGGTGACGTTGTTCCTGGTCACGAGCACGTTCGTGGGCCAGATCGCGATGCTCGCCAACCACCTGCCCGACATCCAGGCGGGCCTGGGCGCGGTCATCCGACTGCGCCAGATGATGGGCTCCGAGCCGGAGCCCGAAGGTGGCGCGCCCGTCCCCGACGGGGGAGCGCTCGAGGTCGACCTGCGCGACCTGACCTTCTCCTACGCCGAGGGCACCTTCGCCCTCCAAGGCATCTCGCTCACGGTCCCGGCCGGCGACACCATCGCCCTTGTCGGCCGCACCGGCTCCGGCAAGTCGACGCTCGCCTCGCTGCTCTCCCGGGCTGTCGAGCCGCCGCGCGGCTCGGTGTTCCTGGGTGGCGTGGACGTACGCGACCTCGACCTGCAGCAGCTGCGCGCCTCCGTGGGCGTGGTCACTCAGCGCACCGAGATCCTGGCCGGCACGCTCGCGGAGAACATCGCGCTCTTCGACGACTTGCGTCCGCGCGAGGACATCGAGCGGGCGGTCGCCCGGCTGGGGCTCTCGGAGTGGGTCGCCGGCCTGCCCGACGGGCTCGACACCCTGCTCGGCCCCGGCGGCACCTCGCTGTCAGCGGGGGAGGAGCAGCTGGTCGCCTTCGCGCGGCTGCTGGTGCGTGACGTACGGGTGGTCGTCCTCGACGAGGCGACCGCGCGGATGGACCCGCTCACCGAGCGCCGGGTGGTCGCGGCCGCCGACCGGCTGCTGACGGGGCGTACGGGCATCCTGATCGCCCACCGGCTCTCCACCATCGAGCGGGCGCCGCACGTGGCCGTGCTCGACCACGGCCGGGTGATCCAGCACGGCCTGCGGGCCTCGCTGGCGACCGCGCCGGGGCCGTTCCACGACCTGCTCGAGGCCAGCCGCACCGATCACCACGACTCGCCCTCGCCGGCTGCCAAGCCTGTCGACCACTCCACCCTCGACCACGTCGCGGCGGGCAACGTGGGCGGCAAGCGCCGCTCGGGCGCTCCGCCGGACGTCCCAGAGGTCGGCACCGGGCCGTCGCTCGCCCGCGGGATGCTGCACGTACTGTTCCTGCGCCCCGAGTGGGGCGTCGCGGGTGCGCTGCTGTTCCTGTTCGCCTCGATGACCGGTGCGCAGGGTGCCTTCACCGGGCTCCTGTGGGGCCGGATCGTCGAGTCGCTGCAGGACGGCGGCAGGCCGACCGTGATGTCGGTGCTGCTCGTGGTCAGCCTGCTGGCCGCGCCGCTGATGCTCGCCGACGCCTTCTACCGCTACCCGCGCTGGTGGATCGAGGTCATGCTGCGTGCTCGGATGGCCGTGCTCTACGGTCAGACCAGCCAGCACCGCCTGACGCGTACGCCGCCGGGCGAGGTCGTCGCCCGCTCGATGGATGCGGACCGTTACGCCCGCTACGCCGACCGTTGGGTCGACTTCGTCAACGGTCTCGTCATCGCGACGATCACCGCCCTGCTTGCCGGCACCGCGCTCGCGGGCGCCGTGCTCCTGGTCGTCATGATCGCCTCGGCGCTGGCCTCCGCGGTCGGTCGGCCGATCGCCGGGCGCTCGGCCGCGGCCTCCTCCGCTGCTCGCGCGCGGTTCGGCCGCGCGGTGGTCTCCGCGCTGGAGTCCGTACGCACCGTGAAGCTGGCCGCGGCCACCCCGCAGGTCCACGCCCACCTGCAGCACGTCGACTCGGGCCGGGTCGAGGCAGCGGTGAAGGAACACCGGGTGCAGGCGTTCCTCGACGGGGTTCCCGCGCTCATGGTGCAGTGCGGAGTCGTGGCTGCCTGGGGGATCTACTTCGGCGGCGGCTGGGGTCTGGCCACCGCGCTGCTGGTCGCCAACGCGGTCTCGGGCTTCGACTGGTTCGGCCGGGTGGCCGGCATGGTCGTCACCGAGGCTCCGGGCACGCGTGCGTGGCAGAAGGAGACCAGCCGGTTCGCCGGTGGTCGTGACCTGATGGATCTGCCGCCGGGCGTCGACCTGGTCTCCGGCGACGCGCCGGACCCGGGCCCGGTCGAGCAGGTGCCGCTCGAGTCCCTCGAGCTCTCGGCCCTGTCGGCGGTTCACGACGACGGCACGATCGGTGTCTCCGACGTCTCGCTCACGATCTCGCGCGGCGAGCTGGTCCTCCTCGTGGGGCAGGTCGGCTCCGGCAAGTCGTCCCTGCTGGCGTCGCTGGCCGGCCTGATCGAGCACACCGGCACGATCCGGTGGAACGACGAGCTGGTCCAGGACACGCAGTCCTTCCTGAGGCCCGGGCAGGTGGCGTACGTCGCCCAGGTGCCGCGGGTGCTCTCCGGCACGTTCGCCGACAACATCCGCCTGGGCCACGACCGGCCGTTCGACAGCCCGGTCGCCGACGCGCGGCTCGAGCTCGACGTCAAGGAGGCGGGCGGCGCGGACGCGATCGTCGGTCACCGTGGCGTACGCCTCTCCGGGGGACAGGTCCAGCGCCTCGCCCTGGCGCGAGCGCTGGCCGCCGACACCGAGCTGCTCCTGGCCGACGACGTCTCCAGTGCGCTCGACGCGGCCACCGAGATCGAGCTCTGGCGGGCGCTGCGTGACCGGCACACGACGGTCATCGGCGCCACCTCGAAGCGAGCCGCTCTCGCTCAGGCCGACCGGGTCGTCGTCATGGTCGACGGCGAGATCGCGGCTGTGGGTCCGTGGACCGAGCTGGCTCCGGCCTGGTCCCACCTGGCCGGCTGACCCCCGCCTCCTCGGGAGGCGGGGGTGAGACCTCAGGCGGCCTCGCCGTGCTCGAGCGTGTGGCGCAGCGCAGCAGCATCCACGCCGAGGGCCTGTAGGGCAACATGTCCTTCCCCCTCCGCGCGAAGGATGCCGAGCAGGATGTGCTCGGTGCCGATCGAGCGGTCCTTGAGTCGGATCGCCTCGCGCAGCGAGAGCTCGAGGACCTTCCTCGCGTCCTTGGTGAAAGGGATGTGCCCGCCGAGCCGGCGGCGTGGCTTCCCGCTGTCCAGGGCGCCGGCACCGAACACCTCCTCCACCTTGGAGCGCACCGCGTCCAGGTCGATCCCGAGCGTGGACAGCGCGTCGGCGTCGTCGTTGCCGAGGCGCCCGTGGGCACGCTCGATCTCCGCCCGCAGCCCAGCTGCATCGACCCCGGCCTCGGCGAGCGCCTGGGCGGCGGAAGAGCCTGCACTGGAGTCGATCGCCAGCAGCAGGTGGTCGTCGCCGATGCGCTCGTGACCGAGCTCGGCGGCGTACGTCTGGGCAGCGGTCACCGCATCGCGGGCCGGCCTGGTGAACCTCTCGAACATCACATCTCCTTCGCGTACTTCTTGTGGACCGCCTGTCGGCTGACCTCCAGCGCGTCGGCGATCTCCTGCCAGGCCCATCCCTGTCGGCGGGCGTTCGCCACCTGCAGCCGCTCCAGCGAGTCGGCGAGGCGGCGCAGTGCGAGCGCGGCTCGCAACCCGGTGCTCGGGTCGGCACTCGCGGCCGACTCGGCAAGGTCCTTCGCATCCGTCATGGTGTCAATATAGGTTGACACCAACGTCGTGTCAACCAGAGTTGACGAAACCGCGGGCGTCGGGACCCGTGTCACACCGATTCACGGAATAGCCCACAAATCGCCGAAGGTTAGGCAGTAGTGACCGACACCGCCAGCCCCGAGACCGCCGTCAGACCGGTCACCACCGTCCAGTTCGTGATCGCCATGCTCGCCCTCGCGACGGGCGGGTTCGCGATCGGTACGACCGAGTTCGTCACCATGGGCGTGCTGCCCGAGATCGCCGAGGGCGTCGGCGTCGGCACCTCCACGGCGGGCCACCTGATCAGCGCGTATGCGGTCGGGGTGGTGGTCGGCGTACCGATCCTCTCGTTCTTCGTCGCCCATCTTCCGCGCAAGGGACTGCTGCTGTCGCTGATGGCGGCGTACGCGCTGTTCAACCTGCTCAGCGCCGTCGCCGTCGACTACAAGATGCTGCTGGTCGCGAGGTTCCTCGACGGGCTCCCGCACGGCGCCTACTTCGGCGTCGCGACCATCGTCGCGACGTCGATGGCCGCACCGAAGCACCGCGGGCGAGCGGTGGCCCTGGTGATGCTCGGGCTCTCGGTCGCCAACGTGATCGGCGTCCCGTTCGCGACCTGGCTCGGTCAGACCGCCGGCTGGCGGGCACCGTACGCAGCTGCCGCAGGCCTCGCCCTGCTGACCGTGGTCCTGGTGCAGCTCTCGGTGCCCCACTTCCCGGGCGACCCGAACGCGACCGGTCGCAGCGAGGCCGGCCGGTTCTTCACCAACAAGCAGGTCTGGCTGACGATGCTCGCGGGCGCGATCGGGTTCGGCGGCATGTTCGCGGCTTACTCCTACATCTCCCCGATCGTCACCGACACCGCCGGCCTGGCCGAGGGAGCGGTGCCCTGGTTCGTCTTCGCGTTCGGCACCGGGATGGTCGTCGGCACCTGGGTCGCGGGGGAGCTGGCCCGCTGGTCGGTCATGGGCTCACTGCTCGCGAGCAGCCTGGGCATGGTGGCGGTGCTGACGCTCTTCTGGCTGGTCGCCCCGGCCGGGTGGTGGCTCGCGCCGGTCGCCTTCCTGACCACCGCCGTGGCGTCGGTGCTGGTGATCAACCTGCAGGTGCGCCTGATGGACGTCGCCGATGACGCGGTGACCCTCGGTGCGGCGATGAACCACGCGAGCCTCAACATCGCCAACGCCCTCGGCGCCTTCGCCGGTGGCATGGCCCTCGACGTCTGGAGCGTCCGCGAGGCGCCGTTGGTCGGCGCCGGCCTGGCCGCCGCCGGGATGCTGGTGCTGCTGTGGAGCACCAGCATCCACCGGCGTAGGGCCTAGAGGGCCTCCTCGTTGCCATCCGTGGCGGTGGCCGCCTCGACCGCCGCGAGGAACCCGTCGGCCCAGGCCTTGGAGTCGTGGTGGCGGATGGTGTCCCACAGCCCGCGCATCCGGTCCTTGGCCTCGGCCTCGTCCATATCGACGGCCTGCAGGAAGACCCGGACCATGTCGGAGACGTCGTGGGGGTTGGTCAGCACCGCGCCGCGCAGTTCGGCGGCAGCCCCGGCGAACTCAGAGAGCACCAGGGTGCCGCTCGTGCCGAGGAGACCGTGGACCGCGGCGTACTCCTTCGCGACCAGGTTGAGGCCGTCGCGCAGCGGGGTGATCCACATGACGTCGGCGTTGGCGTAGTAGGCCAGCAGCTCCTCGAACGGGATCGGCCGGAAGTAGAAGTGGACCGGCATCCAGCCCATCCGCGAGAACCGGCCGTTGATCCGCCCGACCGCCTGCTCGATCTGGTTCTGCAGCGTCTTGTAGACGGTCATCTCGCCGGCCGCGGGCACGCATACCAGCACCAGTGACAGCTCGCCCATCAGCGACGGGTCCTCGAGCAGCGCCCGCTCGAAGGCCTCGAGCTGCTGCAGCACGCCCTTGGTGTAGTCGAGCCGCGATACGGCCAGCGCGATCCGCTGGCCCTCGAACTCGTCCTTCACCCGAGCGATCGAGCTCTGCACCGCGGGGGAGGCCAGGGTCTGCTCGATCCGCTTCGTGTCGACACTGACCGGGTTGGCGCCCAGGTGCACCCGGCGTCCACCGACGTCGATCACCGAGGGCATGGTGTCCAGACCGAGAGCGAAGCCGTACGTCCGGAACCGCGGCGCCGAGTCCTCCGTCTCGATCACCTCGACCGGCGCCACGCCGCGGGCCACGTCGACGAAGTTCTCGACCTGGCGGGGGATGTGGAACGAGATGTAGTCGCACTGCAGCAGCGAGCCGATGATCTCGCGGCGCCACGGCACCACGTTGAACACGTCAGCGCCGGGGAAGTGGGTGTGGTGCAGGAACGCGATCTTCACGTCCGGCCGCATCTCCCGCAGGTAGGCCGGCACCATCCACAGGTTGTAGTCGTGGATCCAGACGATGCCTCCGTACGCCACCTCGGCCGCAGCCTGCTCGGCGAAGGCCCGGTTGACCCGGCAATAGACCTTCCAGTCCTCCTCCTTGAACTTCGCGCGTTCCCAGAAGGTGTGCAGCAGCGGCCAGAACGCTTCCTTGGAGAAGCGCTTGTAGAAGACGTCGACCTCCTTCTTCGACAGCGGCAGCCGGGAGGCCACAAGGCCCGGGTAGAGCTTGGGATCGACGACCGTGTGGGTGGCGAACTTGCCGCGCTTGGGGTCGTCGATGGACCAGGCGACCCAGGATCCGGTGCGCTCGGTGAAGAAGGAGAGCAGCGTCGGGATGATGCCGTTGGGCGACTTCGGTCGCCGGCGCTTGACCTCGCCGTCCTCGATGACCTCGTCATAGGGGAGGCGGTGGTAGACCATGACGAGGTCGGACTTCCCCGGGTCGTCGGCGTCGTTCTCCGGGTCGTAGATGTGCTCGTCGTCGAGCAGGTTGAAGTGACTGATCGCCTGCAGGATCCCGCCGGTGCCAGGGGCGGTGGCGTGGAACGTACGTTCCTTGTCGCGGGTCGCGTCCAGCAGCAGGTCCTCGGCCTCGCCGACGCAGACACCCGGGAACCCGATGTCGTACATCGACAGGTCGTTGAGGGTGTCGCCGGCCACCAGCACGCGGTCCTTGGGGATGCCGAGGTGCTCGACGAGCTTCGTCACGGTGTGGCCCTTGTTGATCCCGCCGGGCAGCACGTCGAGGTAGTGGCTGGCGGAGTAGAGCAGGTCGCAGCCGATCTGTGCGACCAGCGGGGCGAGGTCGTCGGTGACCGCCTCGGGGTCGCAGAAGTAGGAGACCCGGCGGTCCTGGGGCACGTTCTGCCGGACCAGTCCGGGGCGGTCGCCGATCTTCTCGAGCACGGTGAGCTCGCCCGGCCACTTGGCGGCGATCTCCTGCTGGATGGGCTCGACGGCGAGCAGGTCGTGTCCGGTCACGATGGTGGCGCCGACGTCGCAGATGATGAAGTCGGGCGTCGGGATGGTCGGGTCGGCGAGCAGCGGCAGCACCGACTCCAGCCCACGACCGGTGACGAAGGACAGCAGTACGTCCTCGCGGCGGCTCAGCGTCTGGTACAGCTTGACCTTCGCCTCGGGGTCGCCGGCTAGGAAGGTTCCGTCCAGATCGGTCGCAAGCAGCATGCGTGCGTTGGCAGCGGACGTGTCGTTCACAAGTCTCCTCGAGGGTCGCCTGGCCTCGAGGCCGATTCGGCAGCTGGCCCGAGGCTGCGGACCCCTTGGAGGATCCGCGGGTCGACCAAACAGGCTAACAGGGGCATGTGTCGGGCGGGAAAAGGGCATTTGACGGGCCATCGAATCCCCTCTGAGTAGAGCCTCTCAGGAGGTCCACAAACTCGTAAGAAATTGGATGCACCTGTTCGATAACTCCATCGAGAATCTGTCGTTGAGGGGGCATGCGGATCCTGCCCGCGGCCTTCGAGAAGACCGCGGGCGACCACGGTCCTCGACGTTGATCACGGGGGGCGCCGAGGCCCATGGCCGGCACGCAGGTCGGTGCCGCGGGCAGGGTCCACAGCTCGTACGGATCGGTTCTCGATCCTCTTCCTCCCACCATTTCGAGCCTTTCGGCGGGTGGCTGACAGAATGCGCACATGACCGGCAGCACTGCTCCTACGACTAGGCCCAGGGTCCTTTCCGGCATCCAGCCGACGGCGGACTCCTACCACCTCGGCAACTATCTCGGCGCGGTCCGGCAGTGGGTGAACCTGCAGGAGGAGCACGAGCCGTTCTTCTTCATCGCCGACCTGCACGCGATCACGGTCGAGCAGGACCCGAAGGTGCTCCGCGAGCGTACGCGGCGGGCCGCCGCTCAGCTGCTGGCCGCCGGTGTCGACCCGGAGCGGTCCGCGATCTTCGTCCAGTCCCACCTGCCCGAGCACGCTCAGCTCGGCTGGGTGATGCAGTGCATCACCTCGTTCGGTGAGGCCCGGCGGATGACCCAGTTCAAGGACAAGTCCGCCAAGGGCGGTGAGGGCGCGGCCTCCGTCGGCCTCTTCTCCTACCCGATGCTGATGGCCGCCGACATCCTGCTCTACCGCCCGGCGTACGTCCCGGTCGGCGAGGACCAGCGACAGCACCTCGAGCTGACCCGCGACCTCGCGCAGCGGTTCAACAGCCGTTACAAGAAGACGTTCCGGCTGCCCGAGCCCTACATCCTCAAGGAGGTCGCGAAGATCTACGACCTCCAGGACCCGGCGATCAAGATGTCCAAGTCGGCCTCGAGCCCGACCGGCCTGATCGACATGCTCGACGACCCGAAGGTCTCGGCGAAGAAGATCCGCTCCGCGGTCACCGACTCGGAGATGGAGATCCGCTTCGACGAGGAGGCCAAGCCGGGCGTCTCCAACCTGCTCCGGATCTACTCCGCGCTGACCGGCTCCGAGATCGAGACCCTGGTCGGCAAGTACGCCGGCAAGGGCTACGGCGATCTGAAGAAGGATCTCGCCGAGGTCGTCGTCGACTACGTCACCCCGTTCCGGGAGAAGACCTTCGAGGTTCTCGAGGACCGGGCGTACCTCGACGGCATCCTGCAGCAGGGTGCGGAGAAGGCAGGCGTGGTCGCCCGCAAGACTCTGGCCGACGTCTACGAGCGGGTTGGCTTTGTGGCCCCCGCGTCGCCGCTCGGCTAGTAAGGTCGGCGCATGCGCACCATCGGTGTTGCCATTGCTATCCCGGAGCCATGGGCAAGTCAGCTCCAGGACTACCGGACGTCTCTCGGGGACGCGACGGCGACCATGATCCCGACGCACATCACTCTTGTGCCCCCGACGGAGATCCACGACGACCTGCTGCCGGACGTCGAGAGCCATCTCGAGTCCGCAGCCTCGCGGGTCGCCCCGTTCAGCGTGCACCTGCGTGGCACCGGCACCTTCCGGCCGGTCTCGCCGGTGGTGTTCGTGGCAGTGGTGCAGGGCATCTCGGGCTGCGAACAGCTGGCCAACGCGGTCCGGCAGGGGCCGCTCGACCAGAAGCTCACGTTTCCCTATCACCCGCATGTCACGATCGCTCACGACCTTCCCGACGCTAGCCTCGACAAGGCTTTCGGTGAGCTGGCCGACTTCGAGTGCGAGTGGTCGGTCGAGGAGTTCCACCTCTATGTCCACGACGACACGGATGGCTGGCGCCCGACGCGGGAGTTCGCGCTGAGAGCAGCACTGACCGGTTGAGGCGGGCTCGGGTCCGCCCACGAACGACGGATGGGGGATCTCGGGATGAAGGACAAGGTCAAGGCAAAGATCGCCGAGCTGCGCGCGCGCTTCCCGGCGCTGGATCGGCTGGTGCGCACCCAGGAGCACTACGGCGAGGTGGGCGCCGCCCAGCAGGCCGGCGCGATCACCTACTTCGGTTTCCTGTCGACCTTCCCGATCCTCGCGCTCGCGTTCTTCGCCGTGGGCCAGATCGCCCAGGTCTACTCCGGAGCCGAGAGCGACCTCGTCGAGGCGATCGACCATGTCCTGCCCGGGCTGGTCGGCGACGGTCCCGGACAGCTGAAGATCGCCGACATCGAGAGTGCGGCCGGCGCGGTCGGGATCATCGGTGTCATCGGTCTGCTCTACGCCGGTCTCGGCTTCATCGACGGACTTCGCAAGGCCCTCGAGGCAGTGTTCCTGGTGCCCGACGAGGAGCAGCCGGGCTTCCTGGCGGCCAAGGCCCGTGACCTGGTCGCACTGATCGGGCTCGGCCTGATCCTGCTGGTCGCGGTGGCGTTCACCGGCCTCGTACGCACCTTCTCGGTCAACGTCCTGGACTGGATCGGCCTCGACGAAGGCTTCGGCTGGCTGATCGTCCTCCTCACCCTGGTGCTCGGCCTCGCGGCCAACACGGTGCTCTTCTTCGCGATGTTCCACCTGGCTCCCCAGAACGACAACCCGAAGCGCCCCCTGTGGGCCGGAGCAGTGCTCGGCGCGATCGGCTTCGAGATCCTCAAGCAGGCCTCGGCCCTGCTGCTCACGGCCACCCAGGGACAGCCCGCCTTCCAGGCCTTCGGCATCGCCCTCATCCTGGTCGTCTGGATCCACTACACCTCGATGGTGATCCTGTACGCCGCGTGCTTCGCACACGTGGGGGCGACCCCGGCCGAACCCAGCTCCGAGGCTGCATCGACGTGATCGCCCGCTTTACGGGCTGCTGGCCGGCGAGGCTTGGCCGGCGGATGAGAGAGTCGTACCCATGAAGCTCGAGAAGACTGACGGCGCGCTCCTTCTGGTCATCGGGGTCTGGACGATCGCGATCTGGACCAACTTCGGCCGCAACCTCGTCAAGACCGCCAAGGACCCGGAGCAGACCCGTCCGAAGCCCTACTACATCGCCCATGCGGTGCTCGTGGTCGTCGATGTTCTCCTCGGCGGCCTGCTGATCAAGCTCGGTGTTCAGCGGCTGCTGACCAGGGGATAGCCCTCAGGAGGACTCGGCCGTGTCGAGGTGGTCGACCAGTTCGGTGAGCTGGTCGCGCAGCGCGAGCGCCTCGTCACGGGTGATCCCCATCGATGCGCCGAGCTCCTGCGGCACGCTGGAGACCTGTTCCTCCAGGTCCCGGCCGTCCTCGGTCAGGCTGACCAGCACCCGGCGCTCGTCGCCGGGGTCGCGGTCGCGCCGCACCAGCCCGGCGGTCTCGAGCCGCTTGAGCAGCGGCGTCAGCGTGCCGGAGTCGAGCCGCAGCCGCTGGCCGAGGGAGGTCACCGAGAGCGGCTCCTCGCTCTCCCAGAGCACCAGCATCACCAGATACTGCGGATAGGTCAGCCCGGTGTCCTTGAGCAGGGTCGCATAGCGCTTCGTGACGGCTCTGGTCGCTGCGTACAGCGGGAAGCAGAGCTGAAGGTCGAGCGAGAGTTGCGGATAGGTACGTCCGGACACATCGACCAGTCTACCCCCTTGCGCTATTAAGTTGTGCGCAATATAGTTGTGCGCATGACACCGATCTACACAGCCACCGCAGTCAGCACCGGCGACGCCCGCAACGGCCACGTCCAGTCCTCCGACGGTCTCATCGACGCCGACGTCCGCATCCCCAAGGAGATGGGTGGTGCCGGCGGTGCCACGAACCCCGAGCAGCTCTTCGCCGCCGGCTACGCCGCCTGCTTCCACTCGGCCCTCAAGCTCGTCGCCGGCAAGGCCAAGGTCGACATGACCGACTCCGAGGTCGTCGCCGACGTGAGCATCGGTGAGAACGGCCAGGGCGGCTTCGGCCTCGCCGTACAGCTCGAGGTGACCATCCCCGGCGCCGACGCCGCGACCGCCCAGCAGCTCGCCGAGCAGGCCCACCAGGTCTGCCCCTACTCCAACGCCACTCGCGGCAACATCGAGGTCAAGCTCGCGGTCGTCTGAGGTTCCCCGATAGCGATACGACGGGACGTACTTGTCCATTACCGACTGGTAGGCCGACAAGAACGTCCCGTCGTATCTGTTGCTGGGCGAGTTATCCACAGGGGTTCGGATTGCGGGTGCGTGTCGATCGCATCTGGCTCACCATCCCTCTATGACTTCTCGGACGGCTCACTTTCGCCCGGCACCTCATGGTGACCGGGGGCTTGGGCTCGTCGCGCCGGTGCGCGTGGATCCGACGGGGAAGAGGGGGCCGACGCCCAGGCAGGTGCGGGGGAGCGCCTGGCGTCGGACCGGACCTGGTTTGTACGTCCCCGCCTCCGTCGACTCCGACCGACCTCAGCAGCGGGTGCTGGAGGCAGCGACGGAGATTCCTGGAGGCCACGTCACCGGCTGGGCGGCCTTCGCCTGGGCCGGAGCGCGCTGGTTCGACGGGCTCGACGGGAACGGCAATGCGAGGCCCGTACCGATCGTCATCACCAACCATCGTTACCGAAGCCGGCCGGGCATCCTGCTCACGGCGGAGCGGTTGCCGCTGAGTCAGTGGTACGTCCTCGATGGAGTCAGCGGAACCCATCCGCTCCGTTCGGCGGCTTACGAGGCGCGCCGTGCCTCGTCGCTTCGGCGAGCGGTGGTCGTGCTCGACATGGCGCTGCAGACCGACCGCATATCGATCGCCGAGCTGGTCGAGCACGCCGGCACGCTCAACGGTTGGTACGGAGTCGAACAGTTCCGCCAGGCCATCGGACTCGCCGACGAGAACAGCTGGTCGCCGATGGAACCCGAGATGCGCCTGCACTGGGAGCTCGATCTCGGGCTGCCGCGTCCACTGTGCAACCACCCGATCTTCGACCTCGCCGGAAACCACATCGGCACTCCAGATCTGCTCGACGTCGAGGCCGGGGTCGTCGGTGAGTACGACGGCGGCCTACACCTCGCCGGCGAGCGCCGTGCCAGCGACATCCAGCGGGAGAGCCTCTTCCGTAGAGCCGGCCTGGAGTACGTCACCATGACCTCGATCGACCGGCGTGACCCCACTCAGTTCCTGCGACGTACGAAGGAAGCGCGGGAACGAGTGCTGCGCCTCGGACCGGAGCGTCGATGGACGGTCGATCAACCGGCGTGGTGGACGCCCACGGTCACGGTCGAGCAGCGCCGCTCACTGACGGCCGCCGACCGCGAGCGCTTCCTGAGACACCGAGCCGCCTGAGGCTGAGCTGGTGCAGATACGACGGGACGTTCTGGTCGCACTACCCGTCGGTAACCGACAAGAACGTCCCGTCGTACCGGGAAACGGCCGAAGGGCCGCCTCCACACGGGAGGGCGGCCCTTCGGTTGGAACCAGACGTCAGCCGAGGATGAGCGACTTGCGCAGGTCCTTGTTCAGCTGCGAGATCACGTCGAGCGGGATCTCCTTGGGGCAGGCGGAGGCGCATTCACCGATGTTGGTGCAGCCACCGAAGCCCTCGGCGTCGTGCTGGCCGACCATGGACTGCACGCGGGAGTAGCGCTCCGGCTGGCCCTGCGGCAGCTCACCGAGGTGGGTGATCTTCGCGCCGAGGAACAGCGAGGCGGAGCCGTTGGGGCAGGCGGCGACGCAGGCGCCGCAGCCGATGCAGGTGGCCGTGTTGAACGCCCGCATGGCCTTGTCGCGCGGGGCCGGCACCGAGTTGGCCTCGGGGGCCGAGCCGGTGTTGGCCGAGATGTAGCCGCCGTTCTGGATGATCCGGTCGAACGCGGAGCGGTCGACGATCAGGTCCTTGACGATCGGGAACGACGAGGCGCGCCACGGCTCGATGGTGATGGTGTCACCGTCGTTGAAGGAGCGCATGTGGAGCTGGCAGGTCGTGGTGACCTCCGGGCCGTGTGCCTCGCCGTTGATCATCAGCGAACACATGCCGCAGATGCCCTCGCGACAGTCGGAGTCGAACGCGACCGGCTCCTCGTCGTTGTGCAGGAGCTGCTCGTTGAGCAGGTCGAGCATCTCGAGGAACGACATGTCCGAGGACACCCCGTCCAGCTCGTACGTCTTGAGCGCACCCTTCTCGGACGCGTCGGCCTGCCGCCAGATCTTGAGGGTGAGCTTCACTTGTAGGACCTCTGCTTCATCTCGATGGCGGTGTAGATCAGATCTTCCTTGTGGAGGACAGGGGCGCCGTCCTCGCCACCGAACTCCCAGGCCGCGACGTAGGCGAACTCGTCGTCGTGACGCATCGCCTCGCCGTCCTCGGTCTGCGACTCGCCTCGGAAGTGGCCGCCGCAGGACTCGCGCCGGTTGAGCGCGTCGATGCACATGAGCTCACCGAGCTCGATGAAGTCGGCGACACGGCCGGCCTTCTCGAGGTCCTGGTTGAGGGAGTCGGCTGAGCCGAGGACCTTGACGTTGGTCCAGAACTCCTTCTTGAGCTCGCGGATCAGGCCGATGGCCTTCTTGAGGCCCTCCTCGGTCCGCTCCATGCCGCAGTACTCCCACATGATCAGGCCGAGCTCCTTGTGGATCGACTCGACCGAGCGGGTGCCGTTGATCGACATGAACTTGTCGATCCGCTCCTGGACCGACTGCTTCGCCTCGACGACCGCCGGGTGCTCCTCGGAGATGGGCTCGAACGGCCCGTCGGCGAGGTACTCGCGGATGGTGTTCGGGAGCACGAAGTAGCCGTCGGCCAGACCCTGCATCAGCGCCGAGGCGCCGAGGCGGTTCGCGCCGTGGTCGGAGAAGTTGGCCTCACCGGTGCAGTAGAGACCCTCGATGTTGGTCGAGAGCTCGTAGTCGACCCACAGGCCGCCCATGACGTAGTGGACGGCGGGGTAGATGCGCATCGGCAGCTCGTAGGGGTTCTCACCCGTGATCCGCTCGTACATGTCGAGGAGGTTGTCGTACTTCTCCTCGATCGCGGCCTTGCCGAGGCGCTCGATCGCGGCACCCAGGTCGAGGTAGACGCCGCGGCGGAACTTCTTGACCGTGCCGTCGGGCTGGGTCTCGTCGACCTCCGGACCGACACCGCGGCCCTCGTCGCACATGTACTTCGCGGCGCGCGAGGCGATGTCGCGGGGGACCAGGTTTCCGAAGGAGGGGTAGATCCGCTCCAGGAAGTAGTCGCGGTCCTCCTCGGGGATCTCACGCGGGTCCTTGGCGCAGTCCTCGGCGTTCTTGGGCACCCAGATGCGGCCGTCGTTACGCAGCGACTCCGACATCAGGGTCAGCTTCGACTGGTGGGCGCCGGTCACCGGGATGCAGGTCGGGTGGATCTGCGTGTAGCAGGGGTTGGCCATGTAGGCGCCCTTGCGGTGCGCACGCCACGTGGCGGTGACGTTGGACCCCATCGCGTTGGTCGAGAGGTAGAAGACGTTGCCGTAGCCGCCGGTCGCGAGAACGACCACGTCGGCCAGGTGGGTCTCGATCTCGCCGGTGACCATGTCGCGGGCGATGATGCCGCGGGCCTTGCCGTCGGCGACGATCAGCTCGAGCATCTCGTGGCGCGTGAACTGCTCCACGGTGCCGGCGGCGACCTGGCGCTCCATGGCCTGGTAGGCGCCGATGAGGAGCTGCTGCCCCGTCTGGCCGCGGGCGTAGAACGTACGCGACACCTGCACGCCACCGAAGGATCGGTTGTCGAGCAGACCGCCGTACTCGCGGGCGAAGGGCACGCCCTGGGCCACGCACTGGTCGATGATGTTCACCGACTCCTCGGCGAGGCGGTAGACGTTGGACTCGCGGGCGCGGTAGTCGCCGCCCTTGACCGTGTCGTAGAAGAGCCGGTAGGCCGAGTCGCCGTCGCCCTTGTAGTTCTTGGCGGCGTTGATGCCGCCCTGGGCGGCGATCGAGTGGGCGCGACGCGGGGAGTCCTGGTAGCAGAACGACTTCACGTTGTAGCCGGCCTCGCCGAGCGTGGCGGCAGCGGCGCCGCCGGCCAGGCCGGTGCCGACGATGATGATCGACAGCTTGCGGCGGTTGGCCGGGTTGACCAGGCGGTTCTCGAACTTGCGGGTCGTCCAGCGCTCCTCGATCGGACCGGTCGGAGCCTTAGGGTCGACGAGCTTGTCGCCGAGCACGTAGTAGCCCGCGGCGTCGTCGGATTTCTGGACCGGTGCCTCGTTGGTCGGGGTGAGGCCGGGCAGGTAGTGGGTTCCAGCAGCCATGTGTCAGATGTCCTTACGAGATGACGCCGAAGACGGTGAACAGGGGGACCAGCGAGAAGCCGCCGGCGATCACGATCGCGACGACCCAGCCGGCGACGCGGGCCCTGGCACGCGACTCAGCGGTGTTGGTGAACCCGAGCGTCTGGATGGCGCTGAAGGTGCCGTGGTGCAGGTGGAACGCGAGCGCGAGCATCGCGAACAGGTAGATGGCGACCATCCACCACTGCTCCGGCAGGAAGGAGTTCACCAGGAGCCGGTAAGGGTTCTCGGTGATCTCCGGGGCCTGCCCGCCCGTGCCCACGTTGATCTTCGCGATGGTGAAGTGGAGCAGGTGCCAGATGATGAAGACGAGCAGGGTCACGCCGCCCCAGCGCATGGTGCGCGAGGAGAGCGACGAAGCCTTGTTCTTCTTCACCGCGTACTTGACGGGCCGCTGGGCGTGCGCACGCATGGAGAGCGCCACCGCGGCGCCGACGTGCGCGACCAGCGAGCCCAGGAGCACCACCCGGAGGATCCAGAGGAGGCCGCCGTACGGAAGGTACGGCTCCCCGAACGTACGCAGGTGCTCGGCGTACTCGTTGTAGGCCATCTCGCCGCTGAAGGCTTTGAGGTTGCCGTACATGTGCACCAGCACAAACAGGATGAAGACGATGCCGCTGGCCGCCATAAGGAGCTTCAGGGCGATCGTTGAGCGCGTCGACCGCGCGCCTTTGATCAGAGTCGTGGTTGCCACGGCACGCACGCTACTACCCCTCATACCCGAACTTGTACGCAGGGAGTATGTGACATTTTCGGCGCTGCGCGGGCGGGTGGGGTTACTGACGAGTATCTTGGGAACGGGTTAGGCAAGCCTAACAGCAGGGTGCGCATTCTCCCCGGCGATGGTGTGAGATTGTGAGGACCGGTACTCGGTCAGTGCGACCAGACGGGCCAGCAGCTCGTCGACCGCATCGGTCCAAGGCCGCGTCGCGACCAGCTCCCGACCGCGGTCGCCGAGCAGGTGCCGCCGGGGGTCGGAGACGACCGAGGCGACCGCATCCGCGAGCTCCCGGGCGCGGGCCGGGTTGTAGAGCAATCCGGTCTCCATGTGCTGGACGATCTCAGCCGCCGCGCCGGCGCGCGGGGCGACCACCGGGAGGGCGCTGGCCGCGGCCTCACGCAGGATGTGGCCACAGCCCTCCTCCTCCCCGGGGTGGACGAGAACGTCGAGCGAGGCCAGTGCGACGGCCAGGTCGCCGGTGCCCAGCGGACCGGTCAGCTTCGCCTGCGGGACCCGCTGCTTGAGCCAGCCGCGCTGGGGCCCGTCGCCGATGATGACGAGGCGGATCCCGGGCACCACGGTGAGCTCGGCGAGGCGGCGTACGCCATGGCTCTTGGCGAGGTTGCCCGCGTAGCCGACCACGACCAGCGGTGTGGGCCGGGACTTCGCCTTGGACCAGCGGCGGTGGAGCCAGTCGTCGCGCAGACTGGGCGAGAAGGCGGCCGTGTCGACCCCCGGCTCCCACACCTCGGCGGCGACGTCGATCGCCGCGAGCGTGCGGCGCAGATACTCGCTTGTGACAAAGATCTCATCGGCGTACGCGGCGATCGAGGTGCTCCAGGTGAGCGCCGCCTTGGGCGAGAGAGGGGACTGCTGGACGACCAGCGTCGTCGCAGCGGCTGCTGTCGGCGACGAGAGCGCCTTGCGGCCCAGGCGACCCGGGTCGAAGGTGACCACGACGTCCGGCTCGAAGGACTCCAGGGCGCTGCGTACCTGACGGCCGGTCTTGGCGATCGGCGAGACGCGGACGACCCGGCTGTTGCGGTAGACCGAGAGTCCGGGGCCGGGCGCGATGAACCGCACCTCGTGGCCCGACTCGATCATGCGGTCGGCGATGGCCTTCACCGTGGTTGTGACACCATCGATGGTAGGAAAGAAGCTCTCGGTGACCAGCGCCATCTTCATAGGACCAGCGTCCTGCCCGGGGATGGCGAGAGCGCGACGTGCGCGTTGACCTGGGATGAACCATCGGCACGGCCAGTAGACGACCAGCATGATGAGGACAATCAGTGGCGGTACCCAGGCGGGTCTGGACGCTTTCGGCAGCAGCACTCGCGGTGGCTGGGGTCGTCGGCGGAGTCGTGGGGCTGGCGGGCTGTGGTCAGGCGCCGACCCAGCAGCCGTCGGGCGCGCGCGTCTCTGAACAGCCCTCGACCGCCACCCCGGCCTTCGAGATGCCGGTCGAGAAGCCCAACCTGCTGATGATCACGGTCGACGACCTCTCCGCCCTCGACATGGACTACCTGCCGAGCGTGCAGAAGCTCGTGGGCGACAGCGGCGTCACCTTCACCGACGCGGTCGCGCCGACGCCGATCTGCGTGCCGGCCCGCGCCTCGCTGCTCTCGGGGCAGTACGCCCACAACCACGGCGCCCACACAATCCACGGCCCCGAGGGTGGCTATCCCTCCTTCGACGACTCCGCGACCCTGGCCACCTCGTTGCAGGAGGCGGGCTACTCGACGGTGTTCACCGGGAAGTACCTCAACGAGTACGGCGACGCGGGGACCGAGCGCGACCTGCCCCCAGGCTGGGACGAGTGGCGCGCGACCGTCGACCCGTCGACGTACAACTATCTGGGCGCGAAGTTCAACGTCAACGGCCGCCTGGTCAAGCCGAAGGGCTACTCGACCACCGTCATCACTCAGCAGGCGAAGGCGGCGCTGACGGACGCGAGGAAGAAGCCCGGGGCCGAGGAGAAGCCGTGGTTCCAGTGGGTCAACTACGTGGCACCGCACATCGGCGGGCCGACGGAGAAGGGTGACCCCAAGCAGCGCTTCCCGGGCACCAAGGGCGCGATCGGCGTGCCGGTGCCGGACAAGCAGGACCGGGACAAGTACGCCGACGAGCCGATCCCGCAGCAGCCCAACCTGTTCCCGGAGGCGCGCAAGAAGTTCCCGAAGGGGTCCCCGTCGCGGAAGAACCCCTCGCAGATCGAGAAGGACGCCTACCGGCTCTCCTATCAGCGGCGGATCGAGTCGGCGCGCAGCCTGGACCGCAACATCGCCTCCCTGCTCGGTGGGCTGAAGAAGAGCGGCGACCTGGCGCGCACGCTGGTCGTGTTCACCTCCGACAACGGGTTCTCGAGCGGCTACCACAACTTCAACGGCAAGCTCTGGTACTACGAGGAGTCGCTGCGGATCCCGGTGCTGATGAGCGGTCCCGGCGTACCGAAGGGGCGCGAGGTCGGGACCACGCTGACCAATCCGGACATCGCCACGACGCTGCTCGCGGCGGCCGGCGCCGACGACCCGCACGAGCCCGACGGCATTGACATCCTGCCGTGGCTGCGTGCGCCCGAACAGACCCGTGTCGTCCCGATCGAGGCGTGGCCGACCTCCGACGGCACCTCGCGGCTCTGGTCCGGGGTGCGCGTGGGGCGGTGGACCTACGTCGAGCTGACGACCGGTGAGGCCGAGCTCTACGACCGCACCAACGATCCGTACGAGATGACGAACCTCGCCGACGACCCGGCCCACGCCAAGACGGTCTCCCGGCTGGCCGATCTGACTGACAAGTACCGCGACTGCGCCGGCGACGGCTGTCCCAAGAAGATGTACGCCGCCGACCGCCCGCTTGATCTGGCGGGGCTGTAACGGGTTAAAGTAGACTAAATAACTCTTATTACTTTGGGAGTGTTTGGTCATGCCGGTCGGCAACATGTTCACGCGTCGCAAGCGCGCCGCTGTGGCGACGGTGGCGATGAGCGCCCTCGCGGTGACCGGCCTGGTGCACGAGCCGGCCGCCGTGGCCGCGGGCCCGACGCGTACGCCTGCCCTGGAGCGGCCCGCGGAGAGGCCGAACCTGCTGATGGTCACGGTCGACGACCTCTCCTCCCTCGACATGGACTACCTGCCGCGGGTGCGGAAGCTGGTCGAGCGGACCGGGGTCTCCTTCTCCGAGGGGATCGCGCCGACGCCGATCTGCGTGCCCGCGCGGGCCTCGCTGCTGACCGGGCAGTACGCCCACAACCACGGTGCGCGCACGATCGAGGGGCCGTACGGCGGGTATCAGGCCTTCGATGACTCCGCGACGGTCGCCACCTCGCTGCAGGATGCGGGCTACTCGACGATCCTGGCGGGGAAGTACCTCAACGGCTACGGCGAGGGCGCGACCCGCGGCGACGTGCCGCCCGGGTGGGATCAGTGGCGCGCGACCGTCGACCCGTCGACCTACAACTTCCGGTCGCCGAAGTTCAGCGTCAACGGCGAGATCATCAAGTCCAAGGGCTACTCCTCGACCGTCATCACCGAGCAGGCGAAGGCCGGGATCGCGGCCGAACGCGCCAGCGGGAAGCCCTGGTTCGCCTGGGTCAACTATGTGGCGCCGCACCACGGCGGGCCGTCCGGGCCGGACGATCCGAAGAAGATCTACCGGGGCACCGACGCCGCCCTGTCGGTCACCGTGCCCGACACCCAGGACCGCGGGTTCTACGACAATGCGCAGATCCCGGCGCGGCCCAACCTCTTTCCCGAGGACACTTCCGGCTACGCGAAGGGCTCGCCCGGGCGCAGGAAGTTCAACCCGCGGAAGAAGGACGCCCTCCGGATCGCCTACCAGCGCCGACTCGAGGCCATCCGCAGCCTGGATCGCAACATCGCCTCGCTGATCGCCTCGCTCAAGCGCAGCGGTGAGCTGAAGCGGACGCTGGTCGTGTTCACCTCCGACAACGGCTTCTCGAACGGCTATCACAACCTCAACGGCAAGCTGTGGCACTACGACGAGTCGCTGCGGATCCCGGTGCTGATGAGCGGTCCCGGGGTGCCGCGTGGCCGCACGGTGCGGACCCCGGTCACCAACCCGGATCTCGCCGCCACCCTGCTGGCGGCGGCGGGGGCTCGGCCACCTCGAGCGCCGGACGGGATCGACATCATGCCGTGGCTGAGCGCGCCCGAGCAGGTCCGCGCCATCCCGATCAGCGGCTGGCGGGTGACCGACGGGAGCAGGCAGCTGTGGTCCGGCGTCCGGGTCGGCTCCTGGACCTACGCCCGCCTGCACACCGGCCAGGTCGAGGTCTACGACCGCTCCTCGGACCCCTATGAGCAGCACAACCTCGCCGCCGACCCGGCGGTCGCGGAGACCGTGAAGGCGCTCGCGAGGCTCGCCGACCGCTACCGGGACTGCGCCGCCTCGACCTGCCCGAAGGACCTGTACGCCTCTGGCTGGGCGCTCGATCTGGAGACGCTGTGACGAGGGTCGGTGACCTGGAGCGCGAGGCCGCGCGGGCGCGGCTCGTCGAGGCGTACGCCGCGGGGAGGATCGACGCGCCCGAGCTGGAGTCGCGTGCCGAGGCGGTGTGGGGTGCGGCCCGGTCCGCCGACCTCGTCGCGGTGGTCGACGACCTGGGCGAGGATCCGGCTCCGCCTGGTGCGGCGAACCACCGTCTCGTACGCGATCTTCTGGTGTTCCTGATCTGCGGCGTGATCGCCGTCCTGGTCTGGCACCTCACCGGGAAGGGGTTCTTCTGGCCCGTGTGGGTGCTGGTCTACACCGGCCTGCCGCTGCTGCGTCTGTGGCGGGACTAGGACTGCTTGGCGAGGGTGTCGGCGGGGACGTTGCCCGCCTCGATCTCCCGCGCCAGCTCGGTGATGCGTACGCCACTGGCTCGCCAATCGCCCGCGCGCTCCTCGTAGATGGGGTGGAAGCTGCGGCGGACCTCGACGGTCCAGTGACGGCCGAAGACGACCCGGGCGCCGACGGCGAAGGGGAGGATCGCGAGCAGGAGGAGGAGCTCGATGCCGGTGAGCAGCATGACCGCGACGACTACGACGAGGATCGGCAGCGCGATGATGAGCCAGAGCACCATGAGGATCGCGCTGATCGGATCGTCGCCGGAAGGCGCGCCGAGAGGGACCTCTAGTCCGTCGAGACTCAGACGGCGCGACTTCCGCTGCCACGGGACCCATCGTCGGGTGATCCGATAGACCTGTCCGCCTGGAGTGCGTACCTTCACGGCGGTCAACCTAGCGGCGCGTCTCAGTTAGCGGTTGTAAACCTCACACTTTGTGGTCACCGCCACTTCATCGGCCTAAGGTTCGACCCATGAACGACGCCGCTCGCGACGACTCGTTGCGCCTTGCCCAGCCGGCGGATGCCCATTCCCAGGCAGAGTGGGAGGCGGCGACCGCTGCCGTCCTCCGCAAGAGCGGTCGGCTGACCGCTGACGACGCCGACTCGCTCGTCTGGGACAAGCTGACGCGCACCTCCCTCGATGGACTCCGGATCGCCCCGCTCGGCCTGCCGGACACGTCCTTCGCCGACGCGGCGCGTCCCACGCGCGCCGGCGCCTGGGACATCCGCTCGCTCGTCTCCGGTCTCTCCGGGGTGGACGCCAAGGCGGCCAACGAGGCCGCGCTGGTCGACCTGGACGGCGGGGTGTCCTCGCTGTGGGTGGCCGCCGACGAGACCACCGACCTCGCTGTGCTCCTCGACAAGGTGCTCCTCGACCTGGCGCCGATCGTGCTCGACGCGCCGCTCGGTGCGGTCAAGGTCGCCCAGAACCTGCTCGCGCTGATCGCCGAGCGCGGTGCCGGGCTGCACGCCGCGACCAACCTGGGTGCCGACCCGATGGGCGCGCTGCTGCGCGACCTGCCGCTGGCGCCCGACGAGGCGTTCGCCGAGCTGGTCGATCTCGCTCGTCTGGCGCAGGGGATCGGGGTCCGGGCGATCGTTGTCGATGCCACGGCTGCGCATGATCTGGGCGCGTCCGACGTGCAGGAGCTCGGCTGGTCGGTCGCGGTCGGCGTCGCCTACCTGCGCGCCCTGACCGAGGCTGGCTTCTCACCCGCCGTCGCGGCGAACCTCATCGAGTTCCGGTTCGCGGCCACCGACGAGCAGTTCCCGACGATCGCCAAGCTGCGGGCCGCTCGTCAGCTGTGGACACGAGTCCTCGAGCTCTCCGGGGCCGAGGGCGTGGAGATGCGCATCCACGCGGTGAGCTCGCGGCCGATGCTGTCGAAGTACGACCCTTACGTGAACATGCTGCGCGGCACCGTCGCCGCCTTCGCCGCCGGTGTCGGCGGCGCGGACGCGGTGACCGTGCTGCCCTTCGACTCCGCCAACGGCGTGCCGGACGGGTTCGGGCGACGGATCGCTCGCAACGTGTCCCACCTGCTGATCGACGAGTCCCACGTCGCGGCCGTCGCCGACCCCGCCGGTGGTTCCTTCGCCGTCGAGCAGCTGACCGCCGACATGGCCGCGGCCGGCTGGGAGGCGTTCATCGAGCTCGAGGAGGAGTGGACCGGGGCGAACGCCGTCGGAGGCCACGACTTCTCGCCCTTCCGCGACCGGATCGCCGCGGTCTCCGCCGAGCGGGAGAAGGCGATCGCTCGGCGCAGGCGCCCGATCACCGGGCTCACCGAGTTCCCCAACCTCGCCGAGACGCTCCCCGAGCGTCCGGTCGACCCGCTGAACGAGCGGGTGGTGCGCTACGGAGCCTCCTTCGAGGCCCTGCGTGACATTCCCGCCACCACCAAGGTCTTCCTCGCCACCATCGGCACGGTCGCCCAGCACACCGCCCGGGCGACGTTCGCGACCAACCTCCTCGCCGCCGGTGGCATCGGCGTCGAGGTCGCTGGCGCGACCGCCGACGCCGATGACCTCGCCGGGAAGTACCGTGCGACCGGCGCGCCCCCGGTCGTCTGCCTGGCAGGCTCGGACAAGACGTACGCCGAGTGGGGTGCGGCCGCGATCGCGGCCCTCCGCGAGGCAGGCGCCACGCACGTGATCATCGCCGGGAAGCCCGACGCCGTCGACGCCGAGGTGGACGACGCCGCCTCGATGGGTGTCGACGCGCTCGCCTTCCTGACCGCTACGAGGGAGAAGCTCGCATGACGATTCCCGGCTCGTTCAAAGGGATCCCGCTGAACGGTGACTCTGTTGGTTTCGACACGCCTTCGCCTAGCGGCTCCGGCGGCTCAACCGACGGAGCGCCGTGGCTGAGCCCCGAGGGCATCGAGATCCAGCCGGCGTACGGGCCTGCGGATCTCGAGGGTCTCGACGCGCTCGACACCTTCCCCGGTCTGAGCCCGTTCCTGCGCGGGCCCTACCCGACGATGTACACGACCCAGCCGTGGACGATCCGGCAGTACGCCGGGTTCTCGACCGCTGAGGAGTCCAACGCGTTCTACCGCCGCAACCTCGCCGCCGGCCAGAAGGGCCTGAGCGTCGCCTTCGACCTGGCCACCCACCGTGGCTACGACTCCGACCACCCGCGCGTGCGCGGCGATGTCGGCATGGCGGGCGTCGCGATCGACTCCATCTACGACACCAGGACGCTGTTCGACGGCATCCCGCTGGACCAGATGTCGGTCTCGATGACCATGAACGGTGCGGTGCTGCCGGTGCTGGCGCTCTACATCGTCGCGGCCGAGGAGCAGGGGGTGCCTCCGGAGAAGCTGGCCGGGACCATCCAGAACGACATCCTCAAGGAGTTCATGGTCCGCAACACCTACATCTACCCGCCGGCGGCGTCGATGAGGATCATCGGCGACATCTTCTCCTACACCGCCGCGAAGATGCCCCGGTTCAACTCGATCTCGATCTCCGGCTACCACATGCAGGAGGCCGGGGCGACGGCCGATCTCGAGCTCGCCTACACGCTGGCCGACGGCGTCGAATACCTGCGCACCGGTCTGGCCGCGGGCCTCGACGTCGACGCGTTCGCGCCGCGGCTCAGCTTCTTCTGGGCGATCGGGATGAACTTCTTCATGGAGGTCGCCAAGATGCGCGCGGCCCGCGCGCTGTGGTCGCGTCTGGTCTCGCAGTTCGACCCGTCCAACCCGAAGTCGCTGTCACTGCGGACCCACTCGCAGACCTCCGGCTGGTCGCTGACCGCCCAGGACGTCTTCAACAACGTCGGCCGCACCGCGATCGAGGCGATGGCCGCGACCCAGGGCCACACCCAGTCGCTGCACACGAACGCTCTGGACGAGGCGATCGCGCTGCCGACCGACTTTTCGGCCCGCATCGCCCGCAACACCCAGCTGCTGCTGCAGCAGGAGTCCGGCACCACCGAGATCATCGACCCGTGGGGCGGCTCCTACTACGTCGAGCGTTTGACGCACGATCTCGCCGAGCGCGCCTGGGCACACATTCAGGAGGCCGAGGCGGCCGGTGGGATGGCCAAGGCGATCGAGCAGGGCATCCCGAAGATGCGCATCGAGGAGGCGGCCGCCCGCACCCAGGCGCGCCTCGACTCCGGTGCCCAGAAGTTGATCGGCGTCAACACCTTCCGGCTCCCCTCCGAGGACCCGCTCGACGTGCTCAAGGTCGACAACGACCAGGTCTACAAGCAGCAGCTCGCCAAGCTCGAGCGGCTGCGCGCGGAGCGTGACGACGAGGACGTACGCCGGGCCCTGGAGGCCATCACCAATGCGGCCGGTTCGACGAGCAAGCCCAGCGGCACCGGCAACCTGGATGGCAACCTGCTCAAGCTGGCCGTCGACGCGGCCCGTGCGAAGGCGACCGTCGGGGAGATCTCCGACGCGATGGAGAAGGCCTGGGGACGCCACCAGGCCGTCATCCGTACCATCTCCGGTGTGTATCGGGACGAGGCGACGACGTCGGGTGACTCGAAGGTCACCGAGGTGCTGAAGGCGACCAAGGAGTTCGAGGAGGCCGAGGGCCGCCGCCCGCGGATCCTGGTGGCGAAGATGGGTCAGGACGGCCACGACCGTGGCCAGAAGGTCGTGGTCTCGGCCTTCGCGGACCTCGGCTTCGACGTGGACGTAGGCCCGCTGTTCTCCACGCCCGAGGAGGTCGCGCAGCAGGCGGTCGACGCCGACGTACACATCGTCGGGGTCTCGTCGCTGGCTGCCGGTCACCTCACGCTGCTCCCCGCGCTGAAGGCGGCGCTGGAGGAGCAGGGGCGCCCGGACATCATGATCGTCATCGGCGGGGTCATCCCTCCCGACGACGTCGCCACGCTCGAGCAGATGGGCGCCGCCGCGGTCTTCCTGCCCGGCACCGTCATCGCCGACTCCGCCATCGACCTGCTCGGTCGTCTGCGGGAGCAGCTCGATCACTGACCGTCCTGAGTATGTCCTCGCCGGGGGCGTCGGGCTCGTCTAGCCTCAGAGCTGTGACGGACCTACGCCCCGGGCGGGCATCCGGGGACGAGCTGATGAGGGTCGGCGCCTACGAGATCCTCAGCAAGCTCGGTGAGGGCGGCATGGGCGTCGTCCACCTGGCTCGCCACGAGGAGACCGGCGAGCGGGTGGCGCTGAAGGTGCTGCGTACGCATGTCGTGGGGGACGAGGAGACCCGCGCCCGCCTGGAGCGCGAGGTGCGGTCGCTGCGGCAGGTGCGCAGCCCGTGGATCGCCGAGATCGTCGACGCCGACCCGTACGCCGACCTCCCCTTCGTCGCGACCCGCTACGTGCCGGGGCCGACGCTGCACGACCGGATCAAGGACGACGGACCCGTCGTCGGCGAGGACCGGTTCTGGCTGGCGCGCTGCCTGGCCGGCGGTGTCGCCGCCTGCCACGACGCCGGCGTGCTGCACCGCGACGTGAAGCCTTCCAACGTGGTGATGGAGGGACGTACGCCGGTGCTCATCGACTTCGGGCTCGCCCGGGTCGCCGACGACCCCAAGATCACCCTCACCGGATGGCTGGTCGGCACGCCGGGCTACCTGGCGCCGGAGATCCTGGAGGGGACGCCCTCCTCGCCGGCCAGCGACGTGCACTCCTGGGCGGCCACCACGGCCTTTGCGCTGCTGGGCCGACCTCCGTTCGGGACCGGTCCGTCGATGGCCGTCCTGGATCGGGTACGCCGCGGCCAGCACGACCTCGACGGCATCGAGGGTTCGATGCGGGAGGTCCTGACGGCGGCGCTGGCGACGGATCCTGCGGACCGCCCGGGCCTGGAGGAGCTGAGGGAGTGGCTGATGGAGCCCGAGGTGCCGTGGTCCGGGGCCGATTCGACGGTCACCAAGGTGCTGCCTGTGACGATGCCACTGGCCGCCGCGCCGGCGGACGCCGAGCTCAAGCCGACGCTGGTGGACCCGGACGCCGCCGGCGATGCCGTGACGGAGGTGGAGGAGGTGCCGCCGACAGCGGTGACCGTCGCCGACGCGCCGGCCGAGCCCGTGGTGGTGCGCCGGTTCGACCCGCAGGCACCGCCACCGGCTCCGTCGCCCGAGCCCGGCTGGAGCCCACCCAGCAAGCACGCCAACCTCAAGCGCTGGCCGGGGCCGATGCACTTCCTGATCCTGGTCGCGCTCGCCGCGATCCTCGCCGGGGTGGTGGCTGCGTACCCGTTCTTGGGCGCCACGCTGCTCGGCCTCGGCGTCTGGCTGCTGCGGGCGGTCTCGCTGGCCGCCGACCATCTGTCGAAGCGTCGCGAGGCGCGCGGACGGAAATGGTACGACGGCCTGTGGGCGCTCGTCCGCTCGCCGTGGGACCTGGTGCGCGCCATCCCCGGCACGGCGGCGCTGACCGCTCTGACGGGGGTCATCGCGGCCGCTGTCGCGGTCGGCTGCCTGGCGCTCGAGCTGCCGCTGACCGTGGTGCTCTACGTCGCCGCGATGGTCTTCATGTCCGCGGCCTGGCTCGCCTCGCAACGGGTCCGTGACACGGTCGGACCGGTCGCCCGGGCCGCCTCCTCGCCGTCACAGCGCTGGGTCGTCGCCGTCGTCGGCCTGGCGATCATCGCCGCCGCCGTCGGCTGGTACGCGGCGCAGATGGGTGTCTCGTGGGTGCCGCTGGACGACGTACGTTCGGGTCAGCTGCCCGGCGTCGTGCGCGACGTCCTGCGGCGCGCTCGCTGACCCGGTTCGCGATTGGCTAAGGTGCTGGCCATGCCAGGGCCCGACGTACAAGACCTTCTCGACGGCATCAGCGACGGCAAGCGGGCGGCGGTGTCACGAGCGATCACCTTGGTGGAGTCGACCAAGCCCCAGCACCGCGACATCGCCCGCGAGCTGCTCACCAAGCTCCCGGCGGGCGACACCGTGCGGGTCGGGATCTCCGGGGTGCCGGGGGTCGGCAAGTCGACCTTCATCGAGGCGCTCGGCAGCCGGCTCACCGCCAACGGCCTCAAGGTCGGGGTGCTGGCCGTCGACCCGTCGTCGGTACGCACCGGCGGCTCCGTCCTGGGCGACAAGACACGCATGCAGCGGCTCTCGGTCGACCCCAACGCCTTCATCCGGCCCTCCCCATCGGCAGGGACGCTCGGCGGCGTCGCCCGGGCGACCGTGCAGGCGATGGCGGTGCTGGAGGCGGCCGGCTACGACGTGGTGCTGGTCGAGACGGTCGGCGTCGGGCAGTCCGAGGTGACCGTGGCGGGGATGGTGGACACGTTCCTGTTCCTCACCATCGCGCGCACCGGTGACCAGCTGCAGGGGATCAAGAAGGGCATCCTGGAGATCTCCGACGTGATTGCGGTCAACAAGGCCGACCCCAACGACCCCCACCGCGCCCAGGAGGCGCGCGCGGCCGCGCGCGAGCTCGCCGGCGCGCTCCGGCTGGTGCGCTCCCGCGAGGAGTGGGCGCCGCCGGTGGTCACCGCCTCGGCGCTCCACGACGACGGGGTCGACTCCGTCTGGGAGCAGGTGATGGCGCACCGCACCCATCTCGGCAAGGACGGGCTGCGCACCAAGCGCGCCGAGCAGCAGCTCGACTTCACCTGGGCCCTCGTCCGCGACGAGCTCGACCAGCGGCTCAAGCACTCCGCGGGCGTCAAGGCGATCCGCGACGAGGTGCGTGCCGAGGTGCTCTCCGGCGAGCTTCCGGCGACCGTCGCCGCGGACAGGATCCTCGCGGCCTACGACAAGGATTAGTCTGACGGGACCATGCTGGAGCCTGCTGCCTTCCTCGCCGAGCGAGTCGATACCTACGACGCCGAGCTGACCGACCTGCGCCGGGACATCCACGCGCATCCTGAGCTCTCCTGGCAGGAGCATCGCACCACCGAGCTGATCGCCGAGCGACTGGAGAAGGCGGGCTGGCAGGTCGACCGGCCGTCCGCGACCGGTCTGATCGCCGATCTGGGCGGGGACGGGAAGGGGTCGAGGGTCGTCGCGCTGCGCGGCGACCTGGACGCGCTGCCGGTCGATGACGTCACCACCGACATCTGGACGAGCACCGTTCCCGGGGTCGCGCACGCCTGCGGCCACGACGTACACACCACGGCCTTGCTCGGTGCCGGCCTCGCGCTGGCCGACCTGCATCGCGAGTCACCGCTGCCCGGCGGCGTACGCCTGCTGTTCCAGCCCGCCGAGGAGGTCATGCCGGGCGGGGCGCTGCACCTGATGAGCCTGGGCGCGCTCGACGACGTGGAGCGGATCTTCGCGCTGCACTGCGACCCGACCGTCGACGTCGGCCGCGTCGGGATCCGCTCCGGCGCGCTGACCAGCGCGGCCGACCTGATCGACGTACACCTCAGTGGCACCGGCGGTCACACCTCGCGCCCGCACCTGACCGGCGACCTGGTCTTCGCGCTGGCCAAGGTGACCACCGAGCTACCGGTGATCCTGAGCCGGCGGATGGACCCCCGGGCCGGCGTGAGCGTGGTCTGGGGCAAGGTCACCGCCGGCCAGATCCACAACGTGATCCCCGCCCACGGCTCCGTCGGAGGCACCGTGCGGATCCTCGACAGCGACGCCTGGAGCGAGGTCGAGCACGTCGTACGCGAGGTCGTCGCCGAGATCATCGCGCCCTACGGCGTCACGGCCGCCGTCGACTACACCCGCGGTGTCCCGCCGGTGAGCAACGACGAGGAGTCTCACCAGATCCTCGTCGAGAGCGTCCGCGAGGTCCTGGGGGAGCGGGGTGCTGTCGTCTCCGCGCAGAGTCTCGGCGGCGAGGACTTCGGCTGGTACCAGGAGCAGGTCGCCGGCTCGATGTTCCGGCTCGGCGTACGCACCCCCGGCGGCCCCACCTACGACCTCCACCAGGGCGACCTGCGCATCGACGAACGCGCGGTGGGCGTCGGCGCCAAGGTTCTGGCCGCCGCCGCCCACCGCGCGCTGGTCTGACTCGGGGCTAGCCCTTTCGGTATGGGATGCCGTCGGCGGCGGGTGCGCGCGAGTGCCCGACGAGACCGGCGACGGCGAAGATCGTCACCACGTACGGCAGCATCAGCATGAACTGCGACGGCACCGGAGAGCCGATCACCGAGAGCACGGACTCGACGTTGGAGGCGAAACCGAAGAGCAGCGCCGCCAGGGTCGCCTTGATCGGATCCCACTTGCCGAAGATCACCGCCGCGAGCGCGATGTAGCCCGCGCCGCCGGTCATCTCACGGCCGAAGGACGGCACCGAGACGAGCGTGTACGTCGCCCCGCCGATGCCCGCGATCGCGCCGGCCAGCAGCACGGTGCGGTAGCGGGTGGCGATCACGTTGATGCCGACGGTGTCGGCCGCCTTCGGGTGCTCGCCGACCGCGCGCACGCGCAGGCCCCACTTGGAGCGGTAGAGGGCCCAGGCGACGAGGAAGACGGCGACGTACATGATGTAGACCAGCACCGTCTGGCGGAAGAAGATCGGGCCGACCACCGGGATGCCGGACAGCAGCGGGATCTCCAAGCGCGGGAAGTGGGGCGGGTTGTTCAGCGCCGCGGCGTTCTCCGAGAGGACCTGGGAGAACATGAAGCTGGTGAAGCCGATCACGAGCACGTTGAGGACGACGCCGACGATGACCTGCTCGACCCAGTAGGTGATCGCGAAGAGGCCCAGGAGCAGTGCGACCAGCATCCCCGCGACCATCGCGGCCACCAGGCCCGCCCACGGGCTGCCGGTGAGGGAGGCGACGATCGCCGCGCCGAAGGCGCCGAAGAGCAGCTGGCCGTCGATGGCGATGTTGACGACGCCCGACCGCTCACCGACCACGCCGCCGAGCGCACCGAACACGAGCGGCACCGCCAGCGCCAGCGAGCCGGCGAGCAGGCCTACCACGGGAAGCGTCTTGCCCGCGACCGCCCAGGCCAGGAACCCGGACACCGCGATCACGGCGAACGCCGCGACCAGCACCAGGGGAGTCTTGCGGCCGGCGCGAGCGTTCCAGGCGGCGTACGCCGTGCACAGCAGGCACAGCACCACGGCCGTCCACACGATGCCGTTGGCGGGCAGCGTGATGTCGGGGATGGCGAACCAGTCACCGTCGCGACTCCACCTGAAGGTGGAGTCGCCGGTGCGAGGAGCCAGGATGACCAGCAACGCCACCAGCACGGTGAACACAGCCATGACGATGGGTGTCTTCCACAGGCCCGGGATGCGCTCGGCGACGACTGGTGCGTCGGAGTTGACCGGAAGATCGACACTGGACACGGTGCTCAGGCCTCCTTCGTGGGGAGTCGGAAGATCGCCTTCACCAGAGGTGGCGCGGCGAGGAACAGCACGATCAGGGACTGGATGACCAGCACGATGTCGACCGGGATGCCTTCGGAGGCCTGCATGAAGAAGCCGCCGGACTTGAACGCGCCGAACAGGATCCCGGCGGCCAGGATGCCGAACGGACGGGACCGTCCGAGCAGCGCGACGGTGATCGCGTCGAAGCCGATCCCGGCGTCGAGACCGCTGGTCGCGCCGTCGGTCACCGAGCCGAGCACCTGGTTGACACCGGCCAGGCCGACCAGGGCGCCGGAGATCAGGAAAGCGCTCAGGTAGGCGACCCCGACGTTGATGCCGGAAGCCCTCGCGGCGGCGGGGTTCTCGCCGACCGCGCGGAACCGGTAGCCGAGCGAGGACCGGTTGAGGATCCACCAGACCAGGAACGTCGCCAGCACGGCGAGCAGGAAACCGGCATGCAGGTTGAACTGCTGCCCGAGCAGGTCCGGCAGGATCGCCGACTCCGGCATCGGCGAGGACTTCGGGTTGCCCGACCCCGGCGCCTGGAGCAGCGACTTGCGGGTCAGGGCGTAGAAGACGAGGTAGTAGCCGATGTAGTTGAGCATGATCGTCACGATCACCTCGTGGGCACCGGTGAGTGCCTTGAGGAGGCCGGCGATCCCGCCCCACAGGGCGGCGGCCAGCGCTCCGACGAGGATCGCCAGCGGCAGGTGCACGATCATCGGCAGGTCGAGCCTGACCGCCACGAAGGCAGCCGCGGCGCCACCGAGCAGCATCTGACCACGGCCGCCGATGTTGAAGAGCCCGGCGCGGAAGGTCAGGCCGATGCCGAGCCCGGCCAGCGTCAGCGGCGCGGCGAACTTCATCGTCTCGGTGATCGGTTTGATCTGCTGGGCGAACGTGCCGCCCAGGTCGTTGTAGACCGCACCCCGCCACAGCGAGACGTACGCCCCCGAGATGGCCTCCCACGCGTAGAAGAACGTGTCGGAGGGGCGGGCGAAGAAGTAGGAGAGCCCGTAGCGGACGTCCTCGTCGGTGAAGAGGATCATCAGCGACCCGAAGAACATCGCGAGCACCACCGAGAGCACCGCGACCAGCGCGTTGCCCGTGGTGATCTCGCGCATTGCCACGTGCCAACGGCTCGCCTCGGGCACCTGGTCGGCGTCGGAGGACGCCTTCACCGCCTCGGCCGACTCAGTCGGCTCGGTTGCCTCGGTTGGCTCTGTCGTCTCGGCCGGCTCGTTCTCCGGCCCCTTCTCACTCACGACTCGATCCCTTCAGGAGATTCGCCGGCCATCATCAGGCCGAGGGTGTCGCGAGAGGTGTCGGCGGGCACGATGCCCACGACCCGCCCGCGGTAGAGGACCATGATCCGGTCGGCGAGGGCGGCGATCTCGTCGAGCTCGGTGGAGACCACGAGCACCGGGACACCGGTGTCGCGCGCGGCCACGATCTGCTGGTGGATGAACTCGATCGACCCGACATCGACGCCGCGCGTCGGCTGTGCCGCAACGAGAAGTCGCAGGTCACGGGAGAGTTCTCGGGCGACGACGACCTTCTGCTGGTTGCCGCCCGACAGCTGCCCGGCCAGGGTCGAGACCCCGGGGGCGCGTACGTCGTACTCGGCCAGCTTCTCCTTGGCGAAGGTGTCGAGCTTCTTCAGGTTCAGCGAGCCGCGCGAGACGAAGGGCTCGTCATAGCTGCGGTTGAGCATGAGGTTCTCGGCGATGGTGAAGTTGCTGACCAGGCCGTCGACCTGGCGGTCCTCGGGGATGAACCCGATCCCCGCCTCGAGTGCCTTGCGCACCGAGCGGCCCACGATCTCGCGGCCGTCGAGCTTGATCGAGCCCTCGACGTGCGGAGCCAGGCCGACCATGGCCTCGGTGAGCTCGGTCTGGCCGTTGCCCTGGACCCCGGCGACCGCCAGGATCTCGCCCGCGTCGATGTGGAAGCTGATCCCGTCGACATGGAGGTGGCCGGTCTCGTCGGCCACCGTGAGGTCGGAGACGACGAGTGCGCGCTCGCCCGGCTGCGCCGGGTCCTTGTGCACCTTGAGCTCGACCGGGCGTCCGACCATCAGGGCCGCGAGCTCGGCGTTGGAGGCGTCCGGGGAGGCCTCGCCGACGACGGTGCCGCGGCGGATGACCGTGATCCGGTCGGCCACCTCGCGCACCTCGCGAAGCTTGTGGGTGATGAAGACGATGCCCGTGCCGGACTCCTTGAGCTGGCGCATGATCGCCATCAGCTCATCCGTCTCCTGCGGCGTCAGCACGGCGGTCGGCTCGTCGAAGACGAGCACCTCGGCGTCGCGCGAGAGCGCCTTGATGATCTCGACCCGCTGCTGCACGCCGACGGGGAGGTCCTCGACGAGTGCGTCGGGGTTCACCTGGAAGCCGAAGCGGTCGGAGATCTCCCGGACCCGCTTGCGGGCGGCGTCGAGGTCGAGGCTGCCGGCGAACCCGGTGGCCTCGTGGCCGAGCATGACGTTCTCGGCGACGGTGAAGACGGGGATGAGCATGAAGTGCTGGTGCACCATGCCGATGCCGGCGGCCATCGCGTCGCCGGGACCCTTGAAGCGCTGCGGCTCGTCGTCGATGACGATCTCGCCCTCGTCGGCCTGGTAGAGGCCGTAGAGCACGTTCATCAGCGTGGACTTGCCCGCACCGTTCTCACCGAGCAGGCAGTGGATCTCGCCCGGCTCGACGGTCAGGGAGATGTGGTCGTTTGCGACCAGGGAGCCGAAGCGCTTGGTGATGTCGCGAAGCGCGAGTCTCATGGCACGGATCATTCCTTGCAGGGGTGGAGAAATTCCGGAAGTACGTGGCGAGGGGGCCGGGTGCATCCGGCCCCCTCGTCGTGGTGGTCCCGGCGAGCGGGACCACCGGGTGGGTCACTCCGCCAGGTAGGAGTTGACCTTGATCGAGCCGTCCTTGATGCCGGCGGTGACTTCCTCGATCTCGTCGGGGAGGGTCTCCGAGACCTTCGACTCGAAGTTGTGGAACGGCGCCAGGCCGACCCCGTCGTTCTCGAGCGTGCCGACGTACGGCGTCGCGTCGAACTTGTCCTCACCCGCGGCGAGGATGACATCCGTGGTGGAGGTCTTCATGTTCTTCAGGATGGAGGTGAGCACGACGTCCTGGGTGTTCGGGTCGGTCTCGTAGAAGTCGGCGTCGACACCGATCAGGGCGACCTCCTTGCCGGAGTCGGCGATCGCGGTGAGCGCACCCTGGTAGATCGGGCCGCCGACCGGCAGGATCACGTCGGCGTTCTGGTCGATGATCTGGCGGGCGGTGTTGGTGGCCTTCTCGTTGGCGACGAACTCGCCGGTGAAGGAGCCCTTCTCGCCGCCCTCGTAGCCGACGACCTTGACGTCCTTGTTCTTGGTCTTCGCGTAGTACTCGACGCCCTGCTTGAACCCATCCATGAAGATCGTCACGGTCGGGAACGGCTGGCCGCCGTAGGTGCCGACGACGCCGGTCTTGGTGTAGTCGGCGGCGACATAGCCGGCCAGGAACGCGGCCTGGGCGGTGTCGTAGAGGATCGGCTTGATGTTCTCCGCGTCCGTCTTGCCGTCGAAGTCGGCGTCGGCCGCGTCGTCGATCAGGACGTACTCGGTCTCGGGGTTGGCCTTGGCGGACTCGATCGTCGCGGCCGAGAGCGCGAAGCCGACGGTGACGATGGTGTCGCAGCTCTGCCCCACCAGGCCCTCCAGGTTGGAGGTGTAGTCGTTGGGGCTGTTGGACTCGACGTCCTTGAACTTCGCGCCGAGCTCGTCGGCGGCTTCCTTCACGCCCTCGTAGCTGAGCTGGTTGAACGACTTGTCGTCGAACCCGCCCTCATCGGAGACGATGCAGGGAAGGTAGTCGCTGTTTCCCTCCCCAGCGCGCTCGGCCGGCGCCTCTCCGCACGCGGCGAGCGCGGCAGCGGTCAGGACCGCGGCGAAGCCGCCGGCGGCGGCCTTCTTCATGTTGTTCTTCACTGGTGCCTCCAGGTCGTTGCTCCGCGAAGCGCGGCGCAAAGGACATTCATGTCCGAACGTTCTCCCCAAAGACCGAGCATTGCCAGGGATTACGCGAACGGTTACCAACTTTTGATCTCGACGAAGCCTAAGCCTCGTAGCTTGTGCTTGGTTGTCCGGACAGGCTTTAAGGTCGAACCATGACCGAGAAGCAGACGTACGCCGCAGAGGGCTTTGACTGGGAAGGCCTGCGTGCGCAAGCGGTGGAGGCCGCAAAACATGCGTACGCGCCCTACTCCAACTACCCCGTCGGAGTGGCCGGATACGCAGACGACGGACGCCTGCTCAAGGGCTGCAACGTGGAGAACGCCGCCTACGGCGTGACGCTGTGTGCCGAGTGCGGGCTCGTCTCCTCGCTGCACATGACTGGCGGTGGCCGCCTCACCCACGTCGTCTGCGTCAACGGCTCCGGCGAGGTCATCATGCCCTGCGGCCGCTGCCGTCAGCTGCTCTGGGAGAACGGTGGCCCGGAGCTGCTGCTGATGACCGTCTCGGGCGTGAGGCCGATGTCCGAGGTCCTTCCCGACGCCTTCGGCCCGGAGAACCTCGCGTAACCGAACTGCGTGCTGCCAGGTTGAACGGCCACATTCTCGGAGGTCACCATGACGTACGCAACGCCCGCCCATCCACCGACTCCGCAGCAGCCGCCCGGAACGACCCGGTGGGTCTGGTTCGTCGTCGGCATCGCCGGTGGCCTGGTCGTCGGTCTGATCGGAGCAGGGATCTTCGTGCTCGCGCGCGCGGCGAGCGGTGGTAGCGATGACGAGCGGCCGAACATCGAGGCGCTGGTCGGTGAGAACTACTGCTACCGGATCGCCGAGAAGCTCGGCATGGACTACGTCGGCGACGACCTGTCGGGCGACGCCTTCGGTCTGGACTACGGCGGCACCTGCACCCTCACGGAAGCGAACCCCGCCTCGGAGGAGTTCGGGCACAGGCCCGAGGCGAGCTTCGAGATCGAGCTGCGGAACCTCCATCCCCTCATCGACTGGGTGCGCGACTGTCATGACGGCCAGCGAGCGGCGGGCGTTGTGATTCTGCCGGGTGAGCAAGACGATGACACCTGCGTCGTGACGGCGTCCAGGAGCAGGATCGGGTGGGCCGGCCGGATGCTCACGGACTCGCTCAGTCTCACGGTGAGGCCCGACGGGAGTGAGCATCCACGACTCGACGTACGCCTGGTCGAGATCCTCGACGCCGCAGAGAGCGAGCTGTCATGACGTCGGGAAGCTCTGCGATGTCACGGGTCGTGCTTCCGCTGATCGGTGGAGCAGCGGTCGCCATCGCTGTGGTCGCTGGTGTGGTCGGTGGCGCGGTCGCGCTGCTCGGACCGGACGAGAGCGAGGCCGGGACTCCTCCTCCCGACGTCTGTTCGAAGGTGTCTGACGTGCTGCCGCCGGAGCTCAGCCAGGTCGGCGACGTACGACGTACGGACTCGGTCGACGGCGTCGTGCTGTGCTCGTTCCGAGGCGCCACCCCCGCAGGGGACACCTCGGTTCTCGTCAGCCTCACGACGATCGGCGAGACCGGACCCGCCGCGCGGATGGAGGAGGACCCGGAGCGCTTCGTGTCGCTTCGCTGCGGTGCGCTGAAAGGTTTCGCGATGATGCCTCAGGGCCCTGGTATCCCGGAGGGAAGCTACGACGAGGTGCCCGACAAGTGGTGTGCGGCCACCGAGGTCCGGGCCGGTGAGAACGACAATGCCGAGGCCGAGGCCGGGGCGGGCACCGTTCACAACAGGGTGGAGCACATCGGGGGCAGTTCGTACGTGCAGGTGACCATCCTCCGATCCGGTGTCGAGATCGAGGGACTGGAAGAGCTCGGAGCCGACGTCGTCGAGGCGCTACGGACCTGAAGCTCCGACGAGAAGTGGTCAATTTGGGCTGTCTCCGTGGGCTCGAGGAGGCCCAAAGTGACCACTTCTCCGGGCGGTCGTGGGTGAGGGGCGTCGTCCGGTAGCGGACCTGCGGCAGTCGCGCCTTACGCTGTCCGCATGGCGGAACATGATGCGGTCGAGGTGATCCTCGCCAAGCGCGATGGTGGCGAGCTGAGCGACTCCCAGATCGACTGGATGATCGCGGCCTACACGGCCGGGGTCGTGGCTGAGGAGCAGATGTCGGCACTCAACATGGCGATCCTGCTCAACGGGATGTCGCGGCGCGAGATCGCGCGGTGGACGGCGGCGATGATCGCGTCGGGCGAGCGGATGTCGTTCTCCTCCCTGGACAGGCCGACCGCCGACAAGCACTCCACCGGAGGCGTGGGCGACAAGATCACGCTGCCGCTGGCGCCGCTGGTCGCCGCGTGCGGCGTGGCGGTGCCGCAGCTGTCCGGGCGCGGGCTCGGCCACACCGGCGGCACGCTCGACAAGCTCGAGTCGATCCCCGGCTGGCGCGCGTCGCTGTCCAACGAGGAGATGCTGGCTCAGCTCGGGTCGGTCGGCGCGGTGATCTGCGCGGCAGGTGAGGGGCTGGCCCCGGCCGATCGCAAGCTGTACGCGCTGCGCGACGTCACTGGCACCGTCGAGTCGATCCCGCTGATCGCCTCCTCGATCATGTCCAAGAAGATCGCCGAGGGCACCGGGGCGCTGGTCCTCGACGTCAAGGTCGGCGCCGGGGCGTTCATGAAGACGCTCGCCTCCGCGCAGGAGCTGGCGCGCACCATGGTCGATCTCGGCACCGACGCGGGCGTCAACACGGTCGCGCTCGTGACCGACATGGCCACCCCGCTCGGCCTGACCGCCGGCAACGCGATCGAGGTCACCGAGTCCGTCGAGGTCCTGGCCGGCGGCGGACCCGCCGACGTCGTCGAGCTCACCGTCGCGTTGGCCCGGGAGATGCTGGCCGCTGCGGGTGTGTCCGGCCCGGACCCCGCCGACGTACTCGCCTCCGGCAAGGCCATGGACGCCTGGCGGGCGATGATCTCGGCCCAGGGCGGCGATCCGTCGGCGCCGCTGCCGGTCGCCCGCGAGACCCACGTGGTCACCGCGCCGACGTCCGGTGTCCTCACCCGGCTCGACGCGATGGCCGTCGGGCTCGCTGCCTGGCGCCTCGGCGCCGGGCGGGAGCGGAAGGAGGACGCCGTCCAGGCCGGGGCCGGGGTCACCTGGCACGCTCGCCCGGGCGACTCCGTCGCTGCTGGTACGCCGATGTTCACCCTCCACACCGACACCCCTGAGCGCTTCGATCGTGCGCTGGCCGCGCTGGAGGGTGGCTACGAGATCGAGGACGGGGCTGCGTACGAGCCGACGCCGCTGATCCTCGACCGCATCGGCTGATTCACCGCTGGTCTCGAGCCGAGGGACAGAGATAACCGGTCGCTTCGGGCCACTGCCGGAGGCCAGACTTCATCCATGAAGATCGTCAAGCCACCCAAGGCCGTTCCGGGCGACAAGGTCGCCGTGCTGTCACCCTCGTTCGCCGCACCCGGGGTGGCACCCGCGATCCACGAGCAGGCGCTGACGCGGTTGACCGAGGTGACCGGGCTGGTGCCGGTGGAGTATCCGACGACGCGGAAGGTCGGTGCGACGCCGCAGGAGCGGGCGGCCGACCTGAACGCCGCCTTCTGCGATCCGGAGATCCGGGCGGTGCTGGCGACCATCGGGGGCGAGGACCAGATCACCGTGATCTCTCACCTCGATGCCGACCTGGTGCGGGCCGACCCGAAGCCGTTCCTCGGCTACAGCGACAACACCAATCTCCTCAACTGGCTGTGGACCAACGGCGTCGCCGCGTTCCACGGCGGTTCGACGCAGGTCCACCTGGGGCCGGGACCAGCGCTCGACCCCGTTCACGAGGCCTCGCTCAAGGCTGCGCTCCTCACCGGCGAGACCCTCGAGATCACCGAGCCGGGGGAGTCCGAGGACATCGGCCGCGACTGGAACGACCCACGCGCGCTGACCGAGTACGGCGAGCGTGACGCGACCGAGCCGTGGACCTGGGCCGGCCCGGCCCGCGAGGTCACCGGACGCACCTGGGGCGGCTGCATCGAGATCCTCCAGTGGGCACTGACCGCCGGACGCTTCCCGGCCGACCCGGGGGTGCTGGAAGGCGGCGTACTCCTCCTGGAGACCTCCGAGGAGCTCATCCCGGCGCAGGAGTTCGGCTGGATCGCGCGCTCGCTGGGTGAGCGCGGGCTGCTCGAGGCGATCGACGCGGTGATCGTCGCCCGGCCGCCGACCTCCGACTTCGAACGCCGGCCAAGCGCCGAGGAGCGTGCCGCCAAGCGCGCCGAACAGCGCGACGCGGCGATCGAGACCGTCGCCCGCTACAACCCCGACGCGGTGGTCGTCGTCGGCCCACCGTTCGGGCACACCCGGCCGCAGTGGATCGTGCCCTACGGCGGCGAGATGACCGTCGACAGCACGACCCAGCGTCTGTGGGCCGACTACTCCTGAGGTCTACCTGCGGCCGGGGAGCTTCATGGTGAGCAGCTTCGCCCGTGGCGCCAGCCGCTGGGCGAGGGCGAAGACGTCCTCGGTGCGCCGGCGGTCGGGGTCGATCACGGAGAACAGGTTGACGCCGAGGTAGAAGGTGATCGCCGCGTTGGCCACGTCGCGCGCGGGCAGCAGCTTGCCCAGCGGCGTGCCGCGGGTGACGCGGTCCCAGTGCTCGGCGACGAAGTCGAGCCACGGCTCGGCGCGCTCGGTGATCTCCTTGCGGAGGTCCTCGTTGGTGACCGCGGCGGCGATCATCTCGCTGAACTTCGCCAGTGACCCGCGCTCCAGGTCGGTGCGGTAGATCGTGACCGCGGCGGCGGTGAACTCCTCGACCGTACGCACCTCCGCCATCGTCGCGCGGTGCGCCTCCATCCGCGTGGCGGTGTCACGGTCCATCGCCGCCAGCAGGAGCTGGTCGACGCCGCCGAAGTGGTAGAAGACCAGCGCCGAGGTGACCCCGGCGGCGGTGGCGATGTTGCGCGCCGAGGCGCCGGCGTAGCCCTTCTCGCGCAGCACCTCGTCGGCGGCGTCGAGCAGGCGTCGGCGGGTCTCCTCGCTGGTTTTCTCGGTCCCGGCTGTTCGCTTCCGTGGCGGCATGTGCTTATCGTACGCTTTAATCAGGTGATTAAACCTAGCGATCAAGGAGCCGGACCATGACTGACGATCCCCGTGCGGAGAAGAGACCGAGCCGCGAGCGCCTGGTCCTCGCCGCCCTCCTGCTCGCCGTCTTCGGAGCGATGCTGTTCGCCAAGGCCCTCGCGAGCGGAGGCCTGGAGCAGACCGCGATGTTCTACGTCGGCATCCCGGCGCTGATCGCGGTGACCGTGGTGCTCACCGCCCGGCCGCGGAGCGCCGTCGGACTCACGCTCGCCGTCACCACGATCGGGCTCGCCCTCGCCGGGCCGCTCCTGGACGAGGGAGTCGTCTGCCTGATCATGGCCGCTCCGCTTATCTACGGCGTGGCCGCCCTGATCGCCTGGATTGTGTCCGCGCTGACCAGGCCGGCATGGAAGCATCACCATGCGCTGGTCGCCGTCCCATTGCTCGCGGCGGCCCTCATCGAGGGCGTCGCCGGGGTGAGCTACCTGCCGCGCGAGTCGGCCGCCTCCGCGACGGTCATGGTCGACGCGTCGCCGGAGGCGTACGCAGCGGCGCTCGCCGCGCCGCCGGCGTACGGCCCCTTCGACGCCGTCCTGCTGAAGACCGTGCCGTTCCCGCATCCGGTCTCGGCGACCGGATCCGGGCTCGAGGTCGGCGATCGGCGGCTGGTCAGGTTCAACGACCGGAAGTCGCTCGGTCTCGGCGCGGAGCCGACGCCGCGGTCGATGACGCTGCGCGTCGCGGAGTCCGACATCGACACCGACGCCGGGCGCGTCGTCTTCGAGGTCACCGCCGACAGCACGCTGTCGCGGTGGATGGAGCTGCAGTCGGCGACCGTCGTATGGCACCGGGTCGGCGACCGGACCGAGACGACCTGGACCCTCGACTGGGCACGCACCTACGACCCGTCGTGGTACTTCGGACCGCTCCAGCAGCACACCACCGGTCTTGCGGCCGGCTACCTCGCCGACACGTTCGCCGCCGCCGCGGCCGGCAGCTGAGTGCGGCGATGAGTACCGACCCCGCCGTCGTACGCAGCCTGGGGCTCGCGCTGCCGGTCGTCGCGGTCGCCATCTTGTGCGTCCGGCGCCCGCCGAACCAGCGCGAGCTGGCGGCGATGATCGTCGCCTCCGCCTGGTCGCTGCTCGTGCTGCTCCCGGTGAACCTGGTCGCCCAGCGGCTGGGATGGTGGGCCTACGACGTCGACGGCGCCGTGTGGCAGGGCATCGCGGTCGACCTGTGGCTGGCGTGGGCCTTGCTGTGGGGCGCGCTGCCAGCGTTGTTGCTGCGATCGGGATGGCCGGCCGTCGGGATCGCGGCGGGGCTGGTCTGGGTCGACCTGGGCGCGATGCCGCTGGCCCTTCCGGCCGTACGCCTCGGCGAGACCTGGCTCGTCGGCGAGCTGGTCGCGGTCGCATTTGTGCTGGTCCCGGCCATGTTCCTGGCCCGTTGGACGCTGCTCGACCGCCATGTCGTCGCCCGCGGCTGGGCGCAGGCGCTCTGCGCCGGTGGCCTCATCGTCGGAGGGCCGCTTGCCGTGCTCGCGCCGGAGCCGCGCTGGCCGGACGTGATCACCTCGGCGGGCGTCCAGGTCGCCGTGGTCTGTGCGCTGCCGAGCGTCGCCGCGATGCGCGAGCTGGCGATCGTCGGCCGGGGCACCCCGTTGCCCTACGATCCGCCGAGCCGGCTCGTCACCTCCGGCCCGTACGCCTACGTCCGCAATCCGATGCAGATCAGCATGGTGCTGGTCTTCGTCGCCCTGGCGCTCACGTTCGGCGACGCGTGGCTGCTGGTCGCGGCCGTCGCGGCCGCGGCGTACTCGGTCGGGCTGGCCGCCTGGCACGAGGGCGCCCAGCTGCGGACGGCCTTCGGGGACCGCTGGGTGGCCTACCGGACCGAGGTGCCGTCGTGGGTTCCCCGATGGCGCCCGGCGGTGATCGACAGCGCGAGCCTGTGGGTGGCTACCGACTGCGGGATCTGCTCGGAGGTCGGCCGCTGGTTCCTACGACACGAGCCGCGCGGGCTCGCGATCAGGCCGGCCGCCGAGCACCCGGAGGTGCTCTACCGGGTGACCTACGAGTCTGCGGGCGTCAGGGTCAGCGGCGTCGCCGCGGTGGCGCGGGCCCTGAACCACATCGACCTCCGCTGGGCGATGGCCGGCTGGGCGCTCGGGCTGCCCGGCGTACGGCATCTGGTGCAGCTCTGCACCGATGCCTTCGGTGCCGGTCCGCGGCCGTCGCGCTCGGCCGATCCGGCCTCAGTCAGCCAGGAGCAGGACGACCGACTCCGCGACGCATGCGGGCTTGGCGGAGCCCTCGATCTCGATCGTCGTCTTCACCACGAGCTGGAGGCCGGTGGGGAGCTCGGTGACCTCGCCGAAGGTGATGATCGGGCGAATGCGGGAGCCGACCAGGACCGGCATGGGGAACCGGACCTTGTTGAGGCCGTAGTTGAGCTTCGCGCCGGGGGTCTCCAGCGAGTAGACGCTGACGCCGAGGTAGGGGATCAGCGATAGCGTCAGGTAGCCGTGGGCGATGGTGCCCCCGAAGGGACCCTCCTTGGCCCGCTCCTCGTCGACGTGGATCCACTGGTGGTCGCCGGTGGCGTCAGCGAAGGCGTTGACGCGGTCCTGGTCGACCTGGAGCCATTCGCCGGTGCCGATCTCGGTGCCTGCGGCGTCGGAGACTTCTTGGAGAGTGGTGAAAGTGCGCACCCCCGGAATCTAGCGGCATACGGAATGATGGGCCCATGGAACCGTCCGACATGCAGATCAAGGCCGCCCCGAAGGTGCTGCTCCACGACCACCTCGACGGTGGCGTACGTCCCTCGACCCTCGTCGAGCTCGCCGCTCAGGTGGGTCACCGGCTGCCGGAGGGGACCCAGGACGATCCGGTCGCGCTGGAGGAGTGGTTCGTGACCAGCGCGGACTCGGGGTCGCTGGAGCGCTACCTCGACACCTTCGCGCACACGCTGGCGGTCATGCAGACGCTGCCCGCGCTGACGCGGGTGGCTCGGGAGTGCGTCGAGGACCTGGCCGAGGACGGCGTCGTCTACGCCGAGGTCCGCTGGGCGCCGGAGCTCCATCTGGCCAACGGTCTCGAGCTGGACGAGGTCGTCGCGGCCGTCCAGACCGGGTTCGACGAGGGCATGGCTGCCGTCGCGACCACCGGTCGGAAGATCGTCGTACGCCAGCTGCTCACCGCCATGCGGCAGGCCGCCCGCGCCGCCGAGATCGCCGAGCTCGCGGTGACCTGGCGGGACCGCGGGGTCGCCGGCTTCGACATCGCCGGGCCGGAGAAGGGCTTCCCGCCGAGCCGGTTCCTGGCGGCGTTCGAGCAGCTCGCCGCCGACAACATGCGCTTCACGATCCACGCCGGCGAAGGTTTCGGGCTGCCCTCGATCTGGGAGGCGGTGCACCCCTGCGGCTGCGACCGGCTCGGTCACGGCGTACGCATCGTCGACGACATCACCCTCGAGGAGGGCGAGGCACCGCGACTCGGCCGGCTCGCCGCGTACGTCCGGGACCGGCGGATCCCGCTCGAGCTCTGCCCGCGCTCCAACGTGCAGACCGGGGCGGCGAAGTCGATCGCCGAGCACCCGATCGGGCTGCTCTACGACCTCGGGTTCCGGGTCACCATCAACACCGACAACCGGCTGATGTCACGCACCTCGATGTCGGCGGAGATGGCCGGCATCGTGGAGGCCTTCGGCTGGGGACTGCCCGAGCTCCAACGATTGACGACCAACGCGATGAAGTCCGCGTTCATCCCCTACGACGAGCGGGTCGACCTGATCCACGAGATCAAGGACGCGTACGCGGCCCTGTGAGTCGTTCGATGGCGACGTAGCCGTGCTTCGGGTAGACGGCGGTGCAGCCCTTGTCGACCGCGTTCGCGACGACCTGCGGCTGCGCGCGCATCAGCGCCAGACCCCGCTTGACCAGCACGAACGGTGGTTTGCGACGCTCGCGGAGATCGCGGGTGAGCCGACGCCAGAAGGTCACCGTCGGTGACTGGGTGACGCAGTACGCGGCGGCCAGCAGCCCCGCGTCGCGGCACTCGGCGACGATGTCCTGGGCGAAGATCCCCTCGGCGACGAAGTACGGCTCGTCCCCGAGGGTCAGCGACTGCCAGCCGGTGCGGCCGTCGTGGGCGATGTCGTAGACGGGTACGTCGGCAGCGCCCGCCTCGCAGAGGGCCGCGATCGTCTTCACCGCGTCAGCGGGGAGCCAGGAGTCGGGGTGGTCCCAGTCGACCAGGCCTGCGTTGGGACCCTCGGTGATCCGGGGGAGCGAGGGGTCGGAGCCGTCCTTGTAGAAGTCGTCCAGCCTCAGGACCGGCAGGCCGAGCCGCTCGGCCAGGCGGGACTTGCCGGCGCCCGAGGGGCCGGCGAGGACGATGACCTGAGCGCGCACCGGAGCATTCTCGCCTGTGCCGGGCCGAAGTCAGTAGCCGGCGCCGGGGGCCGACCCCGACAGCAGCGCGCGCGAGCCCGAGACCCCGAGCCTGGTCGCTCCCGCGGCGATCATCTGCTCGGCCTGCTCCATGGTCCGTACGCCGCCCGAGGCCTTGACGCCGAGGTCGGGGCCGACGGTCTGGCGCATCAGCTCCACGGCGTGGACGCTGGCGCCGCCGGCGGGGTGGAAGCCGGTGGAGGTCTTCACGAAGTCCGCGCCGGCGCGGACGGCCGCCTGGCACACGCCGACGATCTCGTCGTCATCGAGCGCCGCGGACTCGATGATCACCTTCAGCACGGTGGGGGCGGGAACGGCCGCACGGACGGCGGCGATGTCGGCCTCCACGTCGGGGTACCGCTTCTCCTTCGCGGCGCCGACGTCGATGACCATGTCGACCTCGTCCGCGCCGGCGTCGACCGCGGCACTGGCCTCGGCGGCCTTGATCGAGGAGAGGTGCTTGCCGCTCGGGAAGCCGCAGACGACGGCCACCTTCAGACCGTCCGGCACCGTGAGCGGGAGCATCGAAGGCGAGACGCACACCGAGTAGGTGCCGAGCTCGGCGGCCTCCGCGATCAGCGCCTCTACGTCGGCGTGGGTCGCCTCGGGCTTGAGGAGGGTGTGGTCGATCAGCTTCGCGATGTCTGCGGGGGTAGGCACGGGCTCAGCATATGCATCTACCCCGCGAAGGCTAAGGTTTGCGCCGTGAATGAAGATCAGCCCGAGGAGTGGTTCCGCAACTCCAGCAGCACCACCTGGGGACTCCTCGCGGCAGGAGCCGCGGTCGCGGTCATCGTGATCGACGCCGTCACCGGCTGGCACCCCGAGACGACGGCCGGCGGGCTGCTGTTCGCGCTGGTCGCGTACGCCGCGTTCGTCCGCACCAGGGTCGGGGTCAGCGAGGGCGACTTCGTGCTCCACCACCTCTACTCGACGGTGCGCTTCCCGATCGCCGCCCTGGAGAGCGTCTCGGTCGGCCGCACCCTCGGCGCCTACGCCGGCGGACGCACCTACGTCAGCGGTGCCGTCGGGCGTCCGATGCGGGAGGCGATCAAGGGCGTCAAGCGCGACCACAACCCGCTGAGCAACCACGCCGACTTCATCGAGGACCGGCTCAACGGGCTGGCCCAGGACGCCCGCGACCGGCGCCGGATCAAGCGCGACTCCGACGAGCAGTTCGCCCTCGCCGAGGACGTACGCCGCAGCTGGGACTGGCCGCTGATCGCCGCCACCGGCGTCGCGGCCGTCGTCTTCGTGGTCCTGCTCGTGGTCTAGCCCTCTAGACGCCGAGGGCGGCGCGGATGTCGACCTTGAGCGCCCCGAGGGCGATCTCGGCGTCCGTACGGGCCTGTGCCAGCGCCTCCGGTGAGTCGACCGGCTCGACGACCTCGAGGTAGCACTTGATCTTGGGCTCGGTGCCGCTGGGCCGCACGATCACTCGTGACCCGCCGGCCAGCTGGTAGCGGATCCCGTCGGTCGGCGGCAGGCCGCCGACCCCGGTGGTGAGGTCGTCGAGCTGCTGCACGGCGGCTCCGGCCAGGGCGGTCACCGGCCGGTCGCGGAGGCGCTGCATCGCGCCCGCGATCTGGGCCGGGTCCTCGAGCCGTACGGAGAGCTGGGTGGTGGCGTGCAGGCCGTGCTCGACCGCCAGTTCGTCGAGCAGGTCGGCCAGGTCGCGACCCTCCGCCTTCAGCGACGCCGCCAGCTCGCACAGGAGCAGCAGCGCCGAGATGCCGTCCTTGTCGCGTACGTGCTCGGGGTCGACGCAGTAGCCCAGCGCCTCCTCGTAACCGAACGCGAGCCCGGGCGCGCGCGAGATCCACTTGAAGCCGGTGAGCGTCTCGGCATAGGCCTGCCCCGCGGCTGCGGCGAGCTTGCCGAGCAGCGAGGAGGAGACGATCGAGGCTGCGTACGTCCCGGTCACGCCCTTGCGGATCAGGTGGGTCGCCAGCAGCGCGCCGACCTCGTCACCGGTCAGCATCCGCCACTTCTTGCCGACGGGGATGGCTGCGGCGCAGCGGTCGGCGTCGGGGTCGTTTGCGATGACCAGGTCGACGCCCTTCTTGCTCGCCAGCGCCATCGCCCGGTCCATCGCCCCGGGCTCCTCGGGGTTGGGGAAGGCGACGGTCGGGAAGTCGGGGTCGGGCCGCTCCTGCTCCTTGACCACCAACGGCTCGGGGAAGCCGGCGAACTTCATCGCCAGGTTCACCAGGTCGCCGCCGACACCGTGCAGCGGCGTGTAGACCGTATTGAGGTCACGCGGGCCGCCCTCGGCAAGGAGCCCGACGACCGTGTCGAGATAGCTGTCGACCAGGTCCTCGCTGATCACCTGGCCGGCCGGGCCCTGCGGGACCGAGCTCACCTTGTCGACCGCCGCGATCCGCTTCGCGATCTCGATGTCGGCCGGCGGCACGATCTGCGAACCATCACCGAGGTAGACCTTGTAGCCGTTGTCCTGCGGCGGGTTGTGACTGGCCGTCACCATCACCCCCGCGCTTGCACCCAGTGCCTTGACGGCGTACGCCAGCACCGGCGTCGGCAGCGAGCGCGGCATCACCAGCGCCGGGAGGCCCGCTCCGGTCATCACCTCGGCAGTGTCCTGGGCGAAGACGTCGGAGTTGTGCCGGGCGTCGTAGCCGATCACCACCGGCCCCTGCGCGCCGGTCGCGAGCAGGTAGCGGGCCAGCCCCGCGGCGGCCTTGATCACGACCACCCGGTTCATCCGGTTGGGCCCGGCCCCGAGCGCGCCCCGCAGCCCGGCGGTGCCGAACTGCAGCATGCCCGAGAACCTGTCGGCCAGCTCGGCCGCGGCCCCCGGGGCGGTGGAGGTCAGGAGGCTCTCGAGCTCTGCTCGGGTCTGTGCGTCTGGGTCATCGGCAAGCCATTCCCGGGCTTGGACGACGAGCGCAGATTGATCTGTGGGGACCATGGATCTGACCCTAGGTCATCTCGTGCCGGAAGACCGAAGGGCTTCTGTGTTTTGTGGTTGGGGTTTGCCGCCGACCCTTTCGGGGAGGGTGTTCTCAACGGATCCCGGAGTAAAGGACGGGGGTCGGGATCTTGGGCGAACGAAAATTCGTTCGTCTCAAGATGCTGCCTCGACCGGGGTGGGGTTGGTGGGGTGAAAGAAACTTTTCTTTCACGCGGAGACCCCATGTCTGCTGTAGGTGTGGAGCGGTCACCTGCCGTGGGTGAGTGTGCCGTGGCCACACCCGGCGGCCGCAGGCCGTCCTTTACTCCGGGGCAGGTCGAGAAGACCCTCGAAGAAAGGGTCGGCGGCCCAGCCCAACCCCGCGGACCACTCAGATCTTGGGCAACAGATCGCCCAGAAGCGCGCCCATCCGAGTCGCGGCGCTGCGGCCGGCCTCGAGGACCTCGGCGTGATCGAGCGGCTGGTCGGAGATGCCGGCAGCCAGGTTGGTGACCAGCGAGATCCCGAGGATCTCCATCCCCGCCTCGCGGGCCGCGATCGCCTCGAGGGTGGTCGACATGCCGACGAGGTCACCACCGATGATGCCGGCCATCTTCACCTCGGCCGGGGTCTCGTAGTGGGGCCCGGGGAATTGGACGTACACACCCTCGTCGAGCGAGGAGTCGACCTGCTTCGCCAGCCCTCGCAGGCGCGAGGAGTAGAGGTCGGTGAGATCGACGAAGTTGGCGCCGACCAGCGGAGAGGTGGCGGTGAGGTTGATGTGGTCCTTGATCAGCACCGGGGTGCCGGGAGACCAGGACGGGTTGAGTCCGCCGCAGCCGTTGGTGAGCACCATCGTCGAGCAGCCTGCGGCCGCGGCGGTGCGTACGGGGTGCACGACCGCGCCGACGCCCTTGCCCTCGTAGTAGTGGGTGCGGCTGAGGAAGACCAGCAGGTTGCGACCGCTCGCCGAGCGGATCGAGCGGATCTTGCCGCTGTGGCCCTGGACCGCGGCGGCGCTGAAGCCCGGCAGGTCTGTGGTGGCGATCTCGGTGTAGTCCTCGCCGAGCGCGTCGGCGGCGGGCAGCCAGCCCGAGCCCAGCACCAGCGCGATGTCGTGCTTCTCGATGCCGGTCTTCTCCGCGAGCGCGGAGGCGGCTTCCTTGGCGAGTTCGTAAGGCGTGGTCACTCGCTGAGTTTAGACCTGCCCGGACCGGCTCAGTCGTTGGACCGGCACGGCCGCGTACGCAGCGCGTGCACGTAGTCGGCCGGTGCCCCGGCCGCCTCGGCGGCATCGGCCAGCGCGCCCAGGTGGCGGGCGTCCGGGATGCCACCTTCGTACGTGTCCAGGACATAGGTCTCGCAGAGCAGGTCCTCGGCGAGCGCGGAGATCCGCACCTTGGTCTTGAAGTAGAGGCCGATGTCGGCCAGCTCCCACTTCTCCAGGGCTTCCATGTCCTGGTCCACGACGTCGTAGACCGCGACGAAGACCTGCTCGAACGGGTCCTGGACGATCGTGGCCGTCGGTCCGTCGCCGAGCACGTTGTCCTCGCCCCCGAAGGTGAGTCGCCAACCGCCCAGCCACCCGGTCGTACGCAACGGCGAATGCGGGCACCGCTCACTCATCCGCGCCGGGTCGAGATTGACGCCATAGGCCGCATAGAGAGTCACGGGTCACGAGGTTACCGCCCAGTCCTCACCCGCTTGGGATCTATCTGTTATTGGCGGTCTACCCTTGGGTACGTGACCCACTTTGATGTTCTCGTCCTCGGCGCTGGCCCCGGTGGCTACGTCGCCGCCATCCGTGCCGCTCAGCTCGGCAAGTCCGTCGCCGTCGTCGAAGACAAGTACTGGGGCGGTGTCTGCCTCAACGTCGGGTGCATCCCGTCCAAGGCGTTGCTGCGCAACGCAGAGATCGCGCACATCATCACCCACGAGAAGAAGACCTTCGGGATCTCGGGTGACGCGACCATGGACTTCGGCGCGACCTGGAAGCGCAGCCGCGGCGTCGCGGACGCGAGCGCCAAGGGCGTGCACTACCTGATGAAGAAGAACAAGATCACCGAGATCGACGGCTGGGGCACCATCTCCGGGCCGAAGTCGATCGCCGTCAAGGGCAAGGACGGCGCCTCGACCGACTACACCTTCGACAACCTGATCATCGGCACCGGCGCGACCGTCCGCTCGGTCCCGGGTGTCGTGCCCAACGGGCAGAACATCGTGACGTACGAGGAGCAGATCCTCACCGAGCAGCTGCCGAGCTCGATCATCATCGGCGGCTCGGGCGCGATCGGCGTCGAGTTCGCCTACGTGCTGAAGAACTTCGGCGTGGACGTCACGATCGTGGAGTTCCTCGACCGGATGGTGCCGACCGAGGACGCCGACGTGTCCAAGGAGCTGCTGCGCCAGTACAAGAAGCTCGGCGTCAACGTGCTGCTCTCGACCGCCGTCAAGGGCGCCGAGGACACCGGCTCGGGCGTGAAGGTCAGGGTGGCTCCGGCTGCCGGCGGCGAGGAGCAGGTCCTCGAGGCCGACAAGTTCTTGGCCGCCTTCGGGTTCGCGCCGCGGGTCGAGGGCTTCGGCCTCGAGAACGCCGGCGTCGAGCTCACCGACCGGGGCGCGATCGCAGTCGACGCCCGTGGCCGCACCAACGTCGAGGGCATCTACGCCATCGGTGACTGCACCGGCAAGCTGATGCTCGCCCACACCGCTGAGGCGATGGGTGTCGTCGCCGCCGAGACCATCGCCGACGCCGAGACCATGGAGATCAACTTCGACATGATCCCGCGCGCGACGTTCTGCCAGCCGCAGATCGCCTCGTTCGGCTACTCCGAGGCGCAGGCCAAGGAGAAGGGCTACGACGTCAAGACCTCGTCCTTCCCGTTCTCCGCCAACGGCAAGGCCCGCGGCATGGCCGAGGGCGTCGGCTTCGTGAAGATCGTCGCCGACGCCGAGCACAACGAGATCCTCGGCGCCCACATGATCGGCCCCGAGGTCACCGAGCTGCTGCCCGCGCTGACGCTCGCCCAGCAGTGGGACCTGACCGCCGACGAGGTCGCCCGCAACGTCTTCGCCCACCCGACGCTGTCGGAGGCGATGAAGGAAGCCATCGAGGGCATCGCGGGTCACATGATCAACCTCTGACCGGCTGAGAGAGGCCCGGGGACGCGTACGTATCGCATCCCCGGGCCTCTTCACGTCCGGGGCACGGTGAGCGCTTCGTCGATGGAGGTCTCGCGCCAGGCGCGGAGCTCCTCGTGGAAGGCGACGGCGGAGCCTGGGTAGCCGGTGGGGACGTCGGGCCGGCCGGCGCCCTCGGCGTTGTAGTAGCCCGGCGTGCACTCGGCGTGGAACCAGGCATGCCGAGGCGCACCTTCGGCGATCCGGCGCGCCCAGGCGTCCTCGGCCTCGCGGGACGGCTCGACGAGAGCGCCGCGGGTCTCGGCGGCGACCACCAGCGCGGCGGCGTGGACGGCCTGCTCGTCGAGGATGTGGCTGAAGTTCACGCTGCTGGCGTTGTGGAGCGAGCCCATCTTGAGCAGGTTGGGGAACCCGCTGGACGCGAAGCCGTGCAGCGACCGCGGGCCCTCCTGCGCCCAGGCATGGAGGAGCTGTAGGCCGTCGCGACCCGTCACCGGCAGCCTCCCCGAGGTGATCCCCGAGACACCGACGGAGAACCCGGTCGCGAAGACCAGCGCGTCGACCTCGTACTCGACGCCGTCCACGACCACACCACGCTCGGTCATCCGCTCGATGCCGTGGGAGTCGGCGGTGTCGACGAGGGTGACGTTGTCGCGGTTGAACGCGGGCAGATACCTGTCGGAGAACGTCGGCCGCTTGCAGGCGTAGCGATACCAGGGCTGAAGCGCCGACGCGGTCGCCGGGTCCTCGACGATCTCGGTGACCCGGGCGCGGATCCGCTCCATGGTGGCGTGGTCGAGGGCCTCGTACGCGGCCTCGAACTCCTCGTTGCCCTGGCCGGCCCCGTCGCGGCGGAAACTCGGCAGCAGCTTCTCGAGCAGCGCCGCCGACTCGGTCCAGGCGTCGTCCACGAGGTCCTCGTCGACGCCCGGGACGGCCTCGCCGGAGACGAGCCGCAGGAAGTTCTCGCGGCGCTCGGTGGCCCAGCCGGGGCGGTCCGCGCCGAGGTCGGCGGCGGTGAGCGGGCGCTGGCCGCGTACGCCGACGGTGGAGGGGGTGCGCTGGAAGACGTAGAGGTGCTCGGCGTCCTCGGCGAGCATCGGCACCGCCTGGATGCCGGTCGCGCCGGTGCCGACGATGCCGACTTTCCGGCCGGCCAGGCCGGTCATGCCGCCCTCGGCGGTGCCGCCGGTGTAGCCGTAGTCCCAGCGCGAGGTGTGGAAGGTGTGCCCCGCGAACGACTCGATCCCGGGGATGCCGGGCAGCTTCGGCTCGGTCAGGGTGCCGGTCGCGGTGATGACGTACGTCGCCCGGAACTCGTCGCCGCGGTCGGTGGTCACCAGCCAGCGCTGGTCGGCGTCGTCCCAGGTCAGCGAGGTCACGGCGGTCGAGAAGAGCGCGTTCTCGTAGAGGTCGAACTTCTCGGCGATGCGTACGGCGTGCTGCCGGATCTCCTCGCCCGGGGCGTACTTCCAGCGTGGGATGTAGCCGGTCTCCTCGAGCAGCGGCAGGTAGACCGCCGCGTCGATGTCGCAGTGGATGCCGGGGTAGCGGTTCCAGTACCAGGTGCCGCCGAAGTCGCCGCCCTTCTCGACGATGCGCACCGACCCGATGTCCTGCTGGCGCAGCCGCGCGCCTGCGAGGATGCCGCCGAAGCCACCGCCGACGACCGCCACGTCGACGACGTCGCGGACCGGCTCGCGCTCGGCGCGCTCGGTGTAGGGGTCCTCGGCGAAGTAGCCGAACTCGGCCTCGGTGGGCCGATACTGCGCGGATCCGTCGGGACGCACGCGGCGCTCGCGCTCGGCGGTGTAGCGCTCCCTGATCTGCGTTGCCTTGATCTGGGCAGCGCGCTCGGGGGTGACCGGGTTCTCGCAGCGCGGCAGGGTCATGGCGCGGCTCCTCTCGTGGGGTGGGGTCTGCCCGGTGCGCCGACGAGGGTCGCGAAGTGCCCCGAGCGGCATTCGCGGTTACGATAGCCGAAACGGACAAGCGTGTCCGGATCGCCTCCGACGAAAGGCCGCCGCCATGTCGACCCTCACCCCCTCCTCGCCCGTACGCAGCTTCCTGGCCCATCCGGTGGCAGGCAAGGTCCTGCGCGGCATCATCGCGGCCGGCGGCGGCACCGAGGAGGCGCTCGCGCCCGCGCTCGGGCTGCCGCTGGACAAGCTCGTCGAGATGTCCGGCGGCAGGTTCCCGGCCGAGGTCGTCGGGCTGCTGGTCGGTGTCGCCGAGACCGGCGTGATCCCCGACGGCGTGCCGACCGTCGACGCCGCTCCGGCGAGCGCGCCCGCCGAGCCCGCGGCCGACCTGGGCATCGAGATCGGCTCGCCCCAGCCCTGGACCGAGGTGCTCACCGGCGGCCGGTTCGCCGGCCAGACCGTGGTGGTGACCGGGGCCGCGGGCGGGATCGGGAAGGCCGTCGCGGCCCGCATCGTCGGCGAGGGCGGACGGGTGGTTGGCATCGACGTCTCGGCCGAGAAGCTGTCCACGACCGCGAGCGAGCTGGGCGAGAGGTTCCTCGCGCTGGCCGCGGACATCACCGCGCCGGAGACCGCAGCCGCCGTCGTGGCCGCCGCCGGCGAGCGCATCGACGCGCTGGCCAACGTCGCCGGTGTGATGGACGACGACGCCGCCCCGCACGAGATCGACGACACGATCTGGGCCCGCTGCATGTCGGTCAACGTCGACGGGCCGATGCGGCTGATGCGCGCGGTGCTGCCCGGGATGCTCGCCGCGGGTGAGGGCAGGATCGTCAACGTCGTCTCCGAGGCCGGGCTCCGCGGCTCGGCCGCCGGTGCTGCGTACACGACCTCGAAGCACGCCCTCGTCGGTCTGACGAAGTCGGCGGCGTTCCAGTACGCGGGGACCGGCGTACGCATCAACGCGCTCGCTCCCGGTGCGGTCGCGACCGGGATCCACGTACCCGAGGGCGCGCCCTACGGCTCGTCCCGGACGGCCGGGATGCGCGTCGCGATCCCGGGGATCGCCACCGCCGACGAGCTCGCCGCGTCGATCACGTTCCTGCTCTCGCGCGACTCGGTGAACATCAACGGAGCCGTGGTCGCCTCCGACGGCGGCTGGTCGGCCGCCTAGAGCCCGGGACCTCAGACGCCCGGCGTGACCGGACCGATCTCGATCCCGAGCAGGCCCCACGCCCGGCGGGCGGCGGTCTCGCGCGTCTCCGGGGTCGGCCCGTGCACCCCGCCGGAGACCATCGCGACGGCGAGCATGAGGTCGTCGGTGTCGTAGGTCTCCCGGGGGAGCCCGTCGATGGCGGTGCGTACCCGATCGGCCAGGAAGCGGGAGCTCTCCTCGTCGCTGAGCCGGATGATGCCGACGAACGCGGTCGAGTGGATCATCTGCCAGGTGACGACGCCGAGCACATCGGCCAGCGTCGCATCGGGGCGGGCGGCGACCTGCTCGATGTCGCGTACGTTCTCCTCCAGCACCGCGGTGGCCAGGGTGAGCCGGTCGGGGAAGTGCCGGTAGAGGGTGCCCTGGCCGACGCCGGCGCGCTTGGCGACCGCCGACATCGGCGCGTCCAGACCCTGCTCGGCGAGCACCTCGCGGGCGGCGGTGACCAGGAGGTCACGGTTGCGGACCGCGTCGCTCCGGGTCGGGTTGGCAGGGCTGGTCATCCCAGCAGGGTAATCGCCGGCGAGTCTTTTCCAGCCCCCGGTCCAATGCGGACAGAAACTGACCTGAACGGCTCATAGCGTTGTCGGTGTCAGAGGGAAACACCACCAAGGAGTCCATGTCATGACCGCAACCGCCGCCAGCGCCATGAAGACCAGCGCCACCGCCACCCTGTCCCGTGAGCGCACCGACCTGCTCGAGACCCTGGCCAAGCACCGCGGCTTCCTGCGCTACGCCGTCCGCAACCTGACCGACGAGCAGGCCAGGCTCACCCCGACCGCCTCCGTGCTCAGCCTCGGCGGTCTGGTCAAGCACGTGACGGCCGGCGAGCGGGGCTGGGCCGACTTCATCGTCCGTGGCGCCGTGGCGCAGGAGCTCACCCCGGAGAAGTACGCCGAGTTCGCCGCCGACTTCGTGCTCGCCGAGCACGAGACGCTGGAGGGCGTGCTCAAGGCGTACGAGGACGTGGCCGCCGCCACCGACGAGCTGATCCGGACCGTCGACCTCGACGCGGACCACGCCCTTCCCGAGGCCCCGTGGTTCGAGGCCGGCGCGCGTTGGTCCAACCGCCGCGCCCTCGCCCACATCCTGGCCGAGACCGCCCAGCACGCCGGCCACGCCGACATCATCCGGGAGACCATCGACGGTCAGAAGACGATGGGCTGAGTCTGCCGCTCCGGGGCGCGTGGAAGAATGCGGCCCATGGCGCGGGTGACGATCATTGGTGGGGGTCCAGGCGGATACGAGGCGGCGCTGGTCGCGCAGCAGCTCGGGGCGGAGGTCACGGTCGTCGACCGTGACGGCCTCGGCGGCAGCGCGGTGCTCACCGACTGCGTGCCGAGCAAGACCCTGATCGCCACCTCCGAGCTGATGTCGGACATGACGCTCGCCCGCGACCTGGGCATCAACTTCCGCGACCACCACGGCGACCCCGCCACCGAGCTCTACGCCGACCTCGAGCTGGTCAACAAGCGCGTCAAGTCGCTCGCGCTCGCGCAGTCGAGCGACATCGAGAACCGGCTGACCCGCCGCGGGATCCGCATCGTCAAGGGCACCGGGCGCATCGACGCCGACAAGCGTCAGGTGATCGCGACCCGGGCCCAGGACGGCACCGAGGAGGCGATCGAGAACGACGCGGTCCTGATCGCCACCGGTGCCCGGCCGCGGGTGCTGCCCACTGCCCAGCCCGACGGCGAGCGGATCCTGACCTGGGAGCAGGTCTACGACCTCGACGACCTGCCCTCGCACATGATCGTCGTGGGCTCGGGTGTCACGGGTGTGGAGTTCGCCAACGCCTACCTCAACCTAGGCTCCCAGGTCACCCTGGTCTCCTCGCGCGACCGTGTTCTCCCTGGCGAGGACGCCGATGCGGCGACGGTCCTCCAGGACGTACTCGAGCGGCAGGGGATGAACATCCTCAGCAAGTCGCGGATGGAGTCGGTGACCCGCTCCGGCGACGTCGTCACCGTCAAGCTGACCGACGGCCGCGAGGTCACCGGCAGCCACTGCGTCCTCGCGCTCGGCTCGATCCCCAACACCGAGGGCCTCGGCCTCGAGGAGGCCGGCATCGAGCTCGACAAGGGCGGGTTCATCCGCACCGACAAGGTGTCGCGTACCTCCGCCTACGGCGTGTACGCAGCCGGCGACTGCACCGGTGGCTTCATGCTCGCCTCGACGGCCGCCATGGCCGGGCGGATCGCGATGCGCCACTTCCTCGGCGACGCGGTCATCCCGATGGACCTCAAGGAGGTCGCGGCCAACGTCTTCACCTCGCCGGAGATCGCCACGGTCGGCTACTCGCAGGCGCAGGTCGACTCGGGCGAGGTCGTCGCCGACACCCTGCGCCTCGACCTCAAGGGCAACCCGCGGGCCAAGATGCAAGGCATCGCCGACGGCTTCGTCAAGCTCATCTCCCGCCCCGGCACCGGCGTCGTCATCGGCGGCGTCGTGGTCGGCCCGCGCGCGTCGGAGCTCATCCACCCGATCGCGCTCGCCGTCTCCACCGGCCTCACCGTCGACCAGATCGCCAACACCTTCACCGTCTACCCCTCGATCTCCGGCTCCACCGCCGAGGTCGCCCGCCGCCTCCACCACGTCGAGTAGTCGCGTACGTCGGCCGAGACGTCACTTGCGTCGGCCGAGATGGCACTCGAAAACGGTGTGCGAGCAGCGCCACGGCTTCGCTAGCGTGAGCGCCATGGGTAACTGCTGCATGACGATGATCGTTCGGATCCGCCGCCGCTGACGGCGCGGATCCCACCGAAGCACTCGTCGCATTCGCGCCGCCACCTGGCAACCCTGCCGGGCGGCTCCGAGTGCTACCCGCATGCCGCCCGGCTCCTTCTGTCTCGAGGAGCATCCATGCCCGACGTACGCCCTGGCCGGCACGAGCTCGGCCAGAACTTTCTCACCGACAGGTCGGTACTCGACCGCATCGTCCATCTCGTCTCGCAGCGGCAGGGTCCGCTGGTGGAGTGGGGCACCGGCAACGGTGCCGTCACCCTGGCGCTGGCCGAGCTGGACCGTCCGCTGGAGGGGGTCGAGATCGACTCCCGCCGAGCCGCCGAGCTGCGCCGACGGACCGGACCTCACGTGTGCATCGCCGAGGGCGACATCCTGCGTCACGCGCCACCGCAGGACGCGGTCGTCGTCTCCAACGTCCCGTTCCACCTGACCACGCCGATCCTGCGCCACCTGCTCGCCTCGACGACGTGGCGCCATGCCGTGCTTCTCACCCAGTGGGAGGTCGCCCGCAAGCGCGCGGGCGTCGGCGGCACGACCCAGCTGACCGCGCAGTGGTGGCCGTGGTTCACCTTCACCCTTGACCGCCGCGTCCCGTCGACCGCCTTCCGGCCGCGGCCGAACGTCGACGGCGGGCTGCTGCTCATCGACCGTCGTCGTGAGCCGCTGCTGCCCGAGTCGGAGCTCCGCGACTTCCAGTCGTGGGTGGCCACGGTCTTCAGCAGCCGAGGCCGTGGGGCCGCCGAGATCCTGCGCCGTAACGGCGTCCCCGCGGCGCTCGCCGGCCGGATCGCCCGGCGACGCCGACGATCTCAGGCCCCGGTGCTGCCGCGGGACCTGCGTGCGGAGGACTGGGTCGAGGCGTACGCAGCGGTCTGACCTGCCGAGAAGGCGCGCGCATCGGCCGAGATGGCACTTAGGTGCCATCTCGGCCGACGCGGCTGACGTCTCGGCTCAGTCGAGGACGAGCACCAGGTCGCCGCCGTCGACGGCCTGGGTGGCGGAGAAGGCGAGGCGGGAGACGGTGCCGTCGACGGGGGCGGTGATGGCGGCCTCCATCTTCATGGCCTCGATGGTGGCGACGGTGTCGCCGGCCTTGACCGACTCACCGGCCGCGACCGAGATGGTGACGACGCCCTGGAACGGCGCGGCGACCTGGCCGGGAACGGCGGGGTCGGCCTTCTCGGCGGCGGCGACCTCGGCGGCGACGGAGCGGTCACGTACCCCGATCGGGCGCAGGTGGCCGTTGATCGTCGCCATGACGGTGCGGATGCCGCGCTCGTCGGGCTCGGAGACGGCGGTGAGCCCGAAGATGACCGTCTTGCCCTCGGAGAGCTCGACGATGTGTTCCTCGCCCTCGCGTAGACCGTAGAGGTAGTCGAGCGTCGAGATCACCGATACGTCGCCCCACTTCGAGCGGGCCTCGGCGAAGTCCTTCGTCGGTCCGGGGAAGAGCAGCCGGTTGAGCGTCCCACGGCGGTCGGAGGCGAGCCCGGCGGCGTCCTCGGCCGACAGCGTCGGCGACGCCGCCTTCCAGGTGCGTCCCGCGGTCGCCTTGCTGCGGAACGGCTCGGGCCAGCCGCCCGGCGGGTCACCGAGCTCCCCGTTGAGGAACCCGATGACCGAGCCCGGGATGTCGTACGCAGCCGGGTCGGCCTCGAACGCGGCCGGGTCGGCACCGGCCGCGACCAACGACAGAGCCAGGTCGCCGATGACCTTGGACGATGGCGTGACCTTGGGGACGCGGCCGAGGATCTGGTTGGCCGCGGCGTACATGTCCTCGATCTGCTCGAACTTCTCGCCCAGTCCGAGCGCGATCGCCTGCTGGCGCAGGTTGGAGAGCTGGCCGCCCGGGATCTCGTGGCGGTAGACCCGGCCGGTCGGCGCGGGCAGTCCGGACTCGAACGGCGCGTAGACGCGGCGTACGGCCTCCCAGTAGGGCTCGAGCGAGTTGACCGCCGCCAACGACAGGCCAGTGGCACGCGAGGTGTGGTCGGTCGCCGCCACCAGCGAGGAGAGCGGCGGCTGGGAGGTGGTGCCGGCCATCGACGCGGTCGCGGCGTCGACGGCGTCGACACCGGCCTCGATCGCGGCCGTCAGCGTGGCCAGCTGGCCACCGGCGGTGTCGTGGGTGTGCAGGTGGACCGGCAGGTCGAACCGCTCCCGGAGCGCGGTCACCAGGGTGCGCGCGGCGGGCGCCCGCAGCAGCCCGGCCATGTCCTTGATCGCCAGTACGTGTGCCCCAGCCGAGACGATCTCCTCGGCCAGCCGCAGGTAGTAGTCGAGCGTGTAGAGCTTCTCGTCGGGCGAGGAGAGGTCGCCGGTGTAGCAGAGCGCCACCTCGGCGACGGACGTCCCGGTCGCCCGCACCGCGTCGATCGCGGGCCTCATCTGGGACACGTCGTTGAGCGCGTCGAAGATCCGGAACACGTCGATCCCGGTCTCGGCGGCCTCCGAGACGAACGCGTCGGTGACCTCGGTCGGGTAGGGCGTGTAGCCCACCGTGTTGCGACCGCGCAGGAGCATCTGCAGGTTGATGTTCGGGATCGCCTCACGCAGGTGCGCCAGCCGCTCCCACGGGTCCTCGGAGAGGAAGCGGAGAGCCACGTCGTACGTCGCGCCACCCCATGCCTCCATCGACCACAGCTGCGGCGTCAGCCGGGCGACATGGCCGGCCACGCCGAGCAGGTCGGTGGTGCGGACCCGGGTCGCCAGCAGCGACTGGTGGGCGTCGCGGAAGGTGGTGTCGGTGACCGCGACCGACTCCTGGGAGCGCAGCGCGGCGGCGAAGCCCTCCGGCCCGAGCTCGCGAAGCAGATCGCGCGAGCCCGCTGGCGGAGCCACCGACAGGTCGAGCTTCGGCAGCTTCTCGACCGGGTGCAGCGAGACCGGCGCAGCGCCGTGCGGCTGGTTGACGGTCACGTCGGCCAGGTAGGTGAGCAGCTTGGTGCCGCGGTCACCGGAGGCCCGCGCGGTCAGCAGCTGCGGGTGGGTCTCGATGAACGAGGTCGTGATCGAGCCCGAGATGAAGTCGGGGTCGTCGAGCAGCGCCTGCAGGAACGGGATGTTCGTCGCCACGCCGCGGATGCGGAACTCCGCCACGGCCCGCCGGGCCCGGGTGACGGCGTCCTCGAAGGTGCGCCCGCGACAGGTGAGCTTGGCGAGCATCGAGTCGAAGTGGGGCGAGACCTCGGCTCCGGCGTACGTCGTGCCGCCGTCGACCCGGATCCCGGCACCGCCGGGGGAGCGGTAGGTGGTGATCATGCCCGTGTCGGGCCGGAAGTTGTTGGCGGGGTCCTCGGTGGTGATCCGGCACTGCATCGCGGCGCCGCGCAGCTGCACCGAGTCCTGGGTGAGCCCGAGGTCGGCCAGCGTCTCGCCGGACGCGATCCGCATCTGCGAACGCACCAGGTCGACGTCGGTGACCTCCTCGGTCACGGTGTGCTCGACCTGGATGCGCGGGTTCATCTCGATGAAGACGTAGTTGCCCGCGGGGTCGAGCAGGAACTCGACGGTGCCGGCGCAGGAGTAGCCGATCTCCTTGGCGAACCGCACCGCGTCCGCGCACATGCGTTCCCGCAGCTCAGGGTCGAGATTGGGGGCGGGGGCGATCTCGACGACCTTCTGGTGGCGGCGCTGCACCGAGCAGTCACGCTCGAAGAGGTGGATCACCTCACCGGTGCTGTCGGCGAGGATCTGCACCTCGATGTGACGCGGCTCGACCACGGCCTGCTCGATGAAGACGGTCGGGTCACCGAAGGCCGCCTCGCCCTCGCGCATGCAGGTCTCGACCGCCTCGCGCAGCTTGTCGGGGGAGTCGACCCGTCGCATCCCGCGACCACCGCCACCCGCGACCGCCTTCACGAACAGCGGGTAGGGAAGGGCCGAAGCGGCGGAGACGAGCGCGTCGACGTCGGTGGACGGCTCGACCGACTGCAGGGTCGGTACGCCGGCAGCCTTGGCCGCCGCGATCGCGGTGGCCTTGTTGCCGGTGAGCGTGAGGACCTCCGCCGACGGTCCGATGAACGTGATCCCCGCCCGGGCGCAGGCCTCGGCCAGCGCCGGGTTCTCGGAGAGGAACCCGTAGCCGGGGTAGATGGCGTCCGCGCCGCTCTGCTTGGCGACCTCGACGATCGCGTCTGGATCGAGATAGGCCCGGATCGGGTGACCGAGCTCTCCGATCTGGTAGGCCTCGTCGGCCTTCAGCCGGTGCTCTGAGCCCCGGTCCTCGTAGGGAAAGACGGCGACCGTCTTGGCCCCGAGTTCAAAGCCTGCGCGGAAAGCTCGGATCGCGATCTCGCCGCGGTTGGCAACCAACACCTTCGTGAACATGGCGGCCACGCTACCCATCCGAAGTGCGTCGTCCAGGTTATGGGACGATTTCGCCCAGTTAGTGGACGTCAAGAAGTCGCTAACTGTGCGGATTCGTTGGGACCGCTGAACGGGTCGCGGGCCATACCCTCGGCGGCATGAAGATCAAGACTCGACAGCGTCGTTCAGCTCTGGTCGCCATCGCTGGCACGGCCCTGCTGGCCGGATCGCTCACCGCGCTCGGAGCGGCGAGCTCGCCCGCCGCCGCGGCCGGCACGGTGAACTGCTCCGGCTCGATCAACGGCAAGGCCGGTGGCTACATCCGCAAGCGCGGCATCAAGAACAGCACGGTGACCAGCAACTACCGCAGCGCCGGCACCGTCACCTGGTCGCCGCGGGCGTGGATCGAGATCGGCGGAGCCGGTGACGAGACCACCTGGAAGACCAGCTACATCGTGCCCGGCACCGACGGCACCGGCCGCACCGTGACCATCGGCGGGACCAACGGGCAGTCCGTGCTGTCCGAGACAAAGGCCGCGCAGCTCTACCGCTCCAACGGCACCGCGGTGACCGGCTGGAACCCCAAGAAGGTCGTGAACGGCCCGACGACGGCGGTCTACAGCGTCACGACGTCCGGCGTCGTGCAGCAGACGGCGCTCTCGTACTCCAGCGCGGGCACCCGCCTCGGCACGGTCACGAACCTGCCGGTCACCCTGCCGAGCACGACGACCGTCGCAGGCGTGTGGACGAGCCACAACGGGGTGATGTACAACCTGCTCTACTCGATCAACCCGAGCACCAACAAGCTCGAGCAGATCGTCGTACGTCCCGACCGCCCGGCGGAGGCGAAGAAGTATGTCGTCCGCAGCCTCGGCACCGGATGGCGGTACATGTCGGTGCACAACTGCTACGACGCCGACGGTGCGGTCGCGGCCAAGGACATCGTGCTGATCAACCCCACGACCGGCAAGGCCGTGCGCATCCGCCAGAGCAGCGGGATCGGGCACAGCACGACGTTCTCCGCCTCCACCCGGGTCGGCACCGACGGTTCGTGGAAGTGGAGCGGGATCAGCAGCTAGCGCTCACCCTGGCCAGAGGTCGAGCAGGTCCCCCGGGCGCAGCCCGAGGGCGTGCTCGATGTCGCCGGGCGAGGTCTCGCGCAGATACTCCGAGACCAGCTGGGCCAGCTCCATCCAGTAGCCGCGCAAGGTCGACTCGGACAGATACATCGACCGGCTCATCTCGGCGTACGTCAGCCCGCGGGCGCGATGGGCGAGGACCTCGCGCTGGCGCGGGGTGAGCACGGTGATGCTGCGGCGGCGCACGAGGACCTCGATGAGTCCGGTGATACCCGGGGGGATCACCGGCTCATCGGCGGCCACCGCGCGGAACGCCGCCTCCGCTTCGGCCAGCGAGGCCGCCTTCGAGACCACGCCGGTCGCCCCGGCGGCGAGGCAGGCCGCGAGCACGAACCGGCGCTCCTCCTGGGAGTAGACGCAGACCCGGTAGCCGGCCTCGACGATGCGCCGGATGGCCGTGGTGCCCTGTGAGGCGTCGGGCTGGCCGGTGTTGGCGAGGTGGAGGTCGAGGATCACCACGTCGGCCTCCGGCCGCGCGGTGAGCAGGTCCTCGACGTTCTCGTGACTGGACACGAAGTTCAGATCGGGCAGGAGCAGACTCAGTGAGGCGCGCATCGCCGTCGCGTCGTCCACGTGGCTGAAGCGCGGTCCGGGGGTCACGTCAGACATCACGAGACCTCCGCGACGGTCGTCTGCGCGAGCGTGACAGTGGTGCCGAGGTCGCGGATGCTGTTGATCTGGACGTCGACGCCGGAGCGCGCGAGCTGCGCGACGACCACCTCCCGCAGCCCGACCCCGTAGTCGGTCGCGGAGGTGTCGAAGCCGATGCCGTCGTCGTGCAGGGTGACCTCCCAGCCGATGCCGTCCTCGTCCTCGGCGGCGTGCAGGACGACCCGCCCCGCCCGCGCGTGCTGACGTACGTTGAGGAGCAGGCTGCGCATTGCGGCGGCCAGGTCGTCGGCGAGCGCGCGCGGGAGCGCGACGTCCTGGGCGAGGTCGGCGACCACCGTGATCGGGAGGTCGTCGAACTCCGCGCCGACGGCGGTGACCACCGCGGCCAGGTTGGTCGCCTCGCTCACCGGAGGCGGGGTCTGACCGCTCAGATAGGCGCGCATCCGGTTGAGCTCGACCTCGGCCTGCGACCGCAGCGCGCCGTTGCCGTCGGCGGTGTCGGTCTCCACGAGCAGCCGCATCATCGCGGTGCCGTTGTGGATCGCGAGCCGGGCACGACGCTCCTCCTCGGCCTTGGCGGCCTCGGCGGCATAGCGCCGGGCCTCATCGGCCTCCGTCCCGATCCGCACGATCGTCTGACAGCCGAACCAGGCCAGCGGCCCGAGCACCAGCAGCGTCAGGCAGGTGCTCAGCGCACCGGTGAGGTCGGCCCAGCCGTCCACGGTCGGCGCGATGTAGACCGCCTCGGCGACCGCCAGCGAGCCGAGCAGGAACATCCACAGCCACCGCGAGCGTACGGCCGAGAGCCCGCAGGACACGCACAGCGCATAGCCGAGCTGGAACCCCACCCAGGTGCCCGTACGCAGCTCCACCGGCACCGTCCACAGCCCCACGATCAGCAGCGCCACGGCCACGGCGACGTCGAGCACGGCGTACGTCACTCCCGGCGGCCGCCGGGTGACCAGGGTGATCGCAGCGATCGCGACGAGCATGACGGTGGCCAGGATCCAGCTCGCCCCCGTCAGCCAGGGGTGGTCGACGCGGGAGAGCGCGGGCATCGCCGTCAGCAGCGACGGCGCCATCTGTGCGAGGGTCGCCAGTCGCATCCCGGCCACGAAGAATGCCACCAGGCGCGTAGCGGCTGCCCGAGTCGAATGTGGCACCCGTGAATTGTCGCTGATGGTCGATCCGCGGGCGTCATCGGCCGATCAGGGCACCTCGCTGCTCGTCCATCTGCTTCCGCAGACCGCCCACGACGGCGGCCACGGCCGGCCTACGCCAGGACTCGGGATGCACGACCGCCCAGTAGGGCAGCCGCTGGTGGATGTCCTCGTGGAGCATCCGGACCAGGTCGGGGTGCCGGTCGGCCATGAAGCAGGGCAGCAGGCCCAGACCGGCGCCTGCCCGGGTCGCCTCGACGTGCACGAACACGTTCGTGGAGGTGACCGCGTCGCGGATGCCGGGCAGCAGCCGCCGGGGGATGTCGAGGTCGTCGACCTGGAGCATCGAGTCGACGAAGTAGACCAGGCGGTGGCGTACGGCCTCCTCGATCGTGCCGGGAGCGCCGTGGCGCTCCAGATAGCCGGGGGAGGCGTAGAGGCCGAGCTCGTACTCGCCCAGGTGCATCGCCCGGCCGCGGTTCACCGCCGGCTCGCCGACCACCACCTCGATGTCGACGCCGGAGCGGTGCTGGGCCGCCTGCCGGGTCACGGTGACGATCTCGACCGAGAGCTCGGGATGGTCCTGCCGCAGCACCGCCACCGCCGGCGAGGCGATGTACGCGGCGAACCCGTCGGTCGTCGACATCCGGACCACGCCGGCCACCGGGTCGGCCGGCTCGTCGGCAGCCAGCCGGGCCAGCGACTCGGCGACTCCCTCGGCGGCCCGCGCCGCGCGCTCACCGAGAGCGGTCAGCGCCCAGCCGTCGGAGCCGCGCACCAGGACCCGGCCGCCGAGGGCGCGCTCGAGGGCGGAGATGTTGCGGCTGACCGTCGTGTGCGTCAGGCCCAGCGAGCGGGCCGCGGTGGTGAAGCGGCCGCTGCGCGCCACCTCCAGCAGCACCAGCAGCTGGTCGGCGGAGGGCGGCGTCGAGGGGGAGGTGGCCATCGGTCCAGCCTATCGACGAATGTGCATTTGCGTTCACACCGTGTGCCAACATGCGCGTTGCAAGCACATTATGATCGCTGTCACACTCCGAGCCATGTCCACGACACAGCCGGGCGCCACCGCCGCCCCCAACGACCCCCCAGTCGACGAGCAGAGCCTGCTCCGCAGGACCGTGGCGGCCTCCATGGCCGGCACGGTCGTGGAGTGGTACGACTTCTTCCTCTACGCCACCGCCTCGGCGCTGGTCTTCGCCAAGGTGATCATGCCGGCCACCGGCAACGCCTACGACGCGATCATCGCCGCCTTCGTGACGTACGCCATCGGGTTCGTCGCCCGCCCGCTGGGCGGCGTCGTCTTCGGCCACATCGGCGACCGCCTCGGCCGTAAGTACACGCTGCAGCTGACCATCATGCTGATCGGTGTCGCCACCGTGCTGATGGGCTGCCTGCCGACGTACAACCAGATCGGCCTCGCCGCGCCGATCGCGCTGGTGGTGCTGCGGTTCGTACAGGGGCTCGCCCTGGGCGGTGAGTGGGGCGGCGCCGTCCTGCTGGTCGCCGAGCACGCCCCCGACGACAGGCGGGCGACCTGGGCCGCCTGGCCGCAGGCCGCGGTGCCGGTGGGCAACCTGCTCGCCACGCTGGTGCTCACCCTGATGACCATCACGCTCTCCGACGCCGCCTTCCTGGCGTGGGGCTGGCGGGTCGCGTTCTGGCTCTCGGCCGTGGTGGTCGTCGTCGGCTACTTCATCCGCCGCTCGGTGACCGACTCGCCCATCTTCGAGGAGGCGAAGGCGGAGCAGTCCGAGTCCGCATCGGCCGGTTACGGCGTCTTCGAGGTGCTCCGCCGCTACCCGCTGGGCGTGCTCAAGGGCATGGGCCTGCGGTTCGCGGAGAACATCATGTACTACCTGGTGGTCTCCTTCTCGATCGTCTACCTGGTCGAGGACCAGAAGATGGACCAGGGTGCGCTGCTCGGCCTGATCGCGGTCGCGCACGCCTGCCACTTCTTCTTCATCCTCGCCGTCGGCCGGATCGCCGACGGCGTGGGCCGCAAGCCGGTCTACCTCGTGGGTGCTGTGCTCGGCGCGACCTGGGGCTTCTGGGCGTTCCCGATGCTCGACACCAAGAACAACTTTGCGATCGTGGCGGCGCTGATCGCCGGTCTGGCCATCCACGCGCTGATGTACTCCACGCAGCCCGCGATCATGGCCGAGATGTTCCCGACCCGGATGCGCTACTCCGGCATCTCGATCTCCTACCAGGTCACCTCGATCTTCGCCGGCTCGCTCGCGCCGCTGCTGGCCATCGCCTGGCTCAAGGACACCGGCACCTGGACCAACACCGCGATCTACCTCGCCGTGGCCGGCATCATCACCGGCCTGGTCGTCCTCACCCTCAAGGAGACCCGGGGCGCCTCGCTGCGGGCCCTGGACCGCGCTGACGCCGAACGTACCGAGCGTGAGGTGAGCCCGGCGTGACGTCAGCGACGACGGCCCCGGCTGCGGCGGCCGATTCCGGACGTACGCTGCGGGGCCGCCGCGCCCTGGTCACCGGCGGCGCCTCGGGGATCGGCGCGGCGGTGGCACGCGAGCTCGCCGCCCGTGGCGCGAGGGTCGTCGTCGCCGACGTGGCCGGCGACGCCGCCCATGCCCTCGCCGAGGAGATCGGCGGCGAGGTGTGGGTGGTGGACCTGACCGCCACCGAGGAGCTGGACGACCTCACCCTGGAGGTCGACATCCTGGTCAACAACGCCGGCATCCAGCGGGTCAGCCCGATCGAGAAGTTCGACCCCGACGACTTCCGCAGGATCCACTCGATCATGCTCGTCGCTCCGTTCCTGCTGGTCAGGGCCGCCTTGCCGCACATGTACGCCAACCGCTGGGGCCGCATCATCAACATCTCCTCCGTGCACGGCCTGGTCGCCTCCCCCTTCAAGAGCGCCTACGTCTCGGCCAAGCACGGTCTGGAGGGACTCTCGAAGGTCACTGCCCTCGAGGGCGGCCCGCACGGGGTGACCAGCGTCTGCATCAACCCGGGCTATGTGCGTACGCCGCTGGTGGAGAAGCAGATCGCCGACCAGGCCGCGGTGCACGGTGTCCTGGCCTCCGAGGTCGTCGAGCAGGTGCTCCTGCAGGACGTGGCGGTGAAGCGGCTGGTCGAGCCGGACGAGGTCGGCTCCCTGGTCGGCTGGCTCACCGGCCCGGACGCCTCGATGGTCTCCGGCGCCTCGTGGGCCATCGACGGCGGCTGGAGCGCCCGGTAGCCCCAGCCTTCCCGCGCTCAGGCCTGCGTACGCCACCAGTCCACCGTCGCCTTCGCCCCGGTCTCGAGCGGGGTGGGGGCCAGGCCGAGCAGTGACTCGCTGGCCGAGGAGTCCAGCACGAACGGCTTGTCGAACTGGTAGACCATCTCGGCCAGCTCCAGGGTGCCGGCGTGCACCGTGCCGATCGCCTTCATCGTCCAGGTGGGGATGCGGCCGACCCGAGGTGCGGGGACCCCGGCCACGTCGGCATAGAGCTGGACGAGTTCCCGCTGGGAGATGGCGGGCGCGGTGGGCGCGTGCAGGAAGGAGTCCCACAGGCTCTCCTCGTCGGCGGCCTTGATCATCGCGGCACCGAGGTCGGGGACGTACGTCCAGGAGTGCGGTGCGTCCGGGTCGCCGAGGACCCGCATGGTTCGGCCGGCGAGGACCGTCGGCACCATGCGCTCACCGGCGTGGGCGTTGCGCACCAGCGGACCGTAGAAGTCCGAGGCCGCGACGCTGACCGTCGGGGTCGGCGAGGCGTCGCGGGCACGGAGCAGCTCGACCCGCACGGCGGGCTTGCCGAAGTCGGCGTTGCGCGGCGTCTGCTCGGTCATCGGCCCGGTGACGTGGCCGTAGGCGTAGAGGCTCTCCGGGAAGACGACCACGGCACCGGCCCGTCCGGCGGCCTCGAGCACGACCTTCTCTGCCCGCGGGAGCTCGGCGCGCCAGGTGTTGGCGGCGTAGGCGCTGCCGTGCATGCAGTGGAGGACGGCGCTCACGCCGGCGGCCGCCTGGGTGACGGTGTCGAGATCCGTTGCGTCGCCGCGGAGCCGCTCGATGCTCGCGTGCACCGGGCCGCTGCCGGAGCGGGTGAGGAGGCGTACGCGATCCCCGCGGGCGGCGAGCTGCTGGGCGATGGTCGCGCCGACGGGGCCGGCGCCGATGACGAGGTGGGTGCTGTTCATGGCTGTCTCCTGAGTGTGAGGTTTCGAGAGCAGTGCTCTCGGAATGAGTCTGACGCGAGACTTCGGCAAAAGCAAGAGCAGTGCTCACTTTTGTTGACAGCGCTCTCTGGGTCGGGTCACGATGGCGTCATGACAGCCACCTCACGAGACGGCACCCCACGCGAACGGGCGCGGGCGCAGACCATGGACGAGATCGTCCGGATCGGCCGCGAGCACCTGGCGATCCACGGTGCCGCCGCGCTCTCGCTGCGCGCGGTCGCCCGCGATCTCGGAGTGGTCTCCTCGGCGGTCTACCGCTACGTGAAGAACCGCGACGAGCTGCTGACCCTGCTCCTCGTCTCCGGGTACGACGAGCTGGGCGACGCCGCCGACGCTGCCGTCGCCTCGGCCCCCTCGGACGACTACCGAGCCCAGTTCCAGGCGCTCGGGCGCGCGGTCAGGACCTGGGCGCTCGCCGAGCCGGCGACGTACGCTCTGCTCTTCGGGTCGCCCGTCCCCGGCTACGCCGCGCCGGACGAGCGGACCAGTGTGCCCGGCACCCGCGTCCCGACCGCGATGCTGCGACTGGCCGCCGGCGCCATGGCGGCCGGTCGGCTGAGCGTGCCCGAGGTGCCGGGGGAGATCTCACCCGCTCTCGCAACGGGCCTCCAGGGCATCCGTGACCAGCTCGGGCTCGACCTGCCCGACGCCTGCCTCACCCGCGGCGTACTCGTCTGGACGAGCCTCTTCGGTCGGGTCAGCTTCGAGGTCTTCGGCCAGTTCGGCCCCGACAGCTTCGGCGACCCCGCCGCCCTTTTCGAGCTCCACCTGGCCACGCTGGCCGACGAGCTCGGGTTGTGATCCTCCGTCAAGGCGATGTCCTGAGCCTGTCGAAGGGTGCGCAGGAAAAGGCACACATCCCCAGCGGAACTCCGCTGGGGATGTGCGCCTTCGGCTGCATACCTTGATGAAGGAACCAGCCCTCGACCAGCTACTTGATCTCGGCGATGACGGCGCCGTTGGCGACGGTCTCGCCGACGGTGGCGTTGAGGCCGGTGATGGTGCCGGTCTTGTGGGCCTTGAGGGGTTGTTCCATCTTCATGGCCTCGATGACGACCACGACGTCGCCTTCGGTGACTTCTTGGCCTTCTTCGACGGCGATCTTGACGATGGTGCCCTGCATCGGGGAGGTGACCGAGTCACCGGAGGCGGCTGCGCCGGCCTTCTTCGCCGACCGCTTGGGCTTCTTCGCCGCGGTGCCGCCGCCGGCCGCGAGGCCGCCGAGTCCGGCGGGCAGCGTGACCGAGAGGCGTTTGCCGCCGACCTCGACGACCACGGTCTGGCGCTCGCCGTCCTCGGCGGGTTCACCGTGGGTGCCGGTGTAGGGGGTGATCTGGTTGTCGAAGTCGGTCTCGATCCAGGTGGTGTAGACCTCGAAGGACCCGTTCTCAGCGGTGTAGGCGGGGTCGGTGACCACGGCCTGGTGGAACGGGATCACGGTCGGCATCCCGTCGACCTGGAACTCCTCCAGCGCACGCCGTGAGCGTTCGAGGGCCTGGGTGCGGTCGCGGCCGGAGACGATCAGCTTGGCGATCAACGAGTCGAAGGCGCCGGGGATGGTCTCGCCCTTCTCATAGCCCCCGTCCAGACGCACACCCGGCCCGGCCGGGGGTGCCCATTGGGTGAGGGTGCCGGGGGCTGGCATGAAGTTGTTGCCGCCGTCTTCGGCGTTGATGCGGAACTCGATGGAGTGGCCGCGGACCTCGGGGTCGTCATAGCCGAGCTCTTCGCCGGCGGCGATGCGGAACATCTCCCGGACCAGGTCGATGCCGGTGACTTCCTCAGAGACGCAGTGTTCGACCTGGAGGCGGGTGTTGACCTCGAGGAAGGAGATGGTGCCATCGGCGGCGACCAGGAACTCACAGGTCCCGGCGCCGACGTAGCCGGCCTCACGCAGGATGGCCTTGGAGGACTCATAGAGGCGTTTGTTCTGCTCCTCGGACAGGAACGGTGCGGGGGCTTCCTCGACCAGTTTCTGGTGGCGGCGCTGCAGCGAGCAGTCACGGGTGGAGACGACCACGACGTTGCCGTGGGTGTCGGCCAGGCACTGGGTCTCGACGTGGCGGGGCTTGTCGAGGAACTTCTCCACCAGACACTCACCCCGACCGAACGCACCCACGGCCTCACGCACGGCGGATTCGTAGAGGTCGGGGATCTCCTCCAGGGTCCGGGCCACCTTCAGGCCGCGGCCGCCGCCACCGAAGACGGCCTTGATCGCGACCGGCAGGCCGTACTCCTGGGCGAAGGAGACGATCTCGGTGGCGTCCTTGACCGGGTCCTTGAGACCCGGCGCCAACGGCGCACCGGCCTTCAACGCGATCTGCTTGGCCTTGGCCTTGTCCCCGAGTGCGTCGATCGCCTCGGGCGAGGGTCCGATCCAGGTCAGCCCGGCCTCGATCACCGCGGTGGCGAAGTCGGCGTTCTCGGCCAGGAACCCGTAGCCGGGGTGGACCGAGTCCGCCCCCGACTTCGCGGCGACCTCGAGGATCTTCTCGATGGAGAGGTACGACTCCGCCGGGGTCGCGCCACCCAACGAGTAGGACTCATCAGCCAGCCGCACGAACAGCGCGTCACGGTCGGGGTCCGCATAGATCGCGACCGAGCCGATCCCGGCGTCCTTGCACGCACGGATCACTCGAACAGCGATCTCACCACGGTTGGCGATCAGGACCTTTGTCAGTGGCTTGCTCAACGAGAACTCCTCCATCGTGAATGCATGGACATGCTAGGGGAGGCCATCTCGCCCAGAATCCGGCCGCCCGTCGTAACGATTGTCACACCTCGGTGAGCTGAGCGAGCGAAGAGGTTACTCGGCGGTACACGGCGTCGTCGACGAGCACGCCCGCATGCCGCAGAGCCAGCACGGCCGCTCCGGCCAGGCCGTCGGTGGCGACGACAGCCCCGGGAGCGACCCGGGCGGCGAACTCGGGCTGCCGGGCCAGGACGCTCCCGGCCGCGACCAACGGTCCCTCGACATCAGGCGTACGCACCGCCGCCAGCGTCTCCCTCAGTCCCGCAGCCGCCTGGTCGAGGATGCCCGCGGCGACCTCGTCGCCGGCACCCGCCGCGGTGAAGACGAGCGAGGCGAAGTCGGCCAGCCGGAGCGGCGGCATCGCGTAGAGCGCCGCCGTCGCCGCGACGAGCGTCCCGGTCCGTCCTCCTTGTGGCCGTTCGTCCCGGGTGATGCCGAGTCGGTCCAGCAGCAGCCCGGTCAGCAGCGTCGCTGCGCCGCGCCCGTCCAAGGGCGCCAGCCCGGCACGTACGACCTCCCTGCCCAGCCAGAAGCCCGAGCCGACGTCCCCGAGCAGCCAGCCCAGTCCGTCCGAGATCCCGGCGAGCCGTCCGTCCTCGACCCGCACCGCCGACGCCCCCGTGCCAGAGAGCAGCACATAGCCGTCTGGCGCCGCCGTCCCCGAGAAGTACGCAGCCAGCACATCGAAGTCGAAGACCGGCTCGACCGCCACCAGGTCGGAGAGAGCAGCGACGATCGCGGCGCGGTGGCCGGCGCCGCCCGCCCCTGCCACCGCGAGGGCCGCGCCGGCGAGCCGACCGGCATTTGCGGAGGTCACGGCCTGGGTGACCGCGTCCCTGATCGCCGTCGTGGCAGCGTCGATTCCGGCGGAGGTCGGGTTGCCGCTGCCGGCCTTTCCGATGCCCCCGCAATGTCCGTCGGAGGAGACGACGACGGCGCGAGTGCTGGTGCCTCCCGCGTCGAGTCCCAGATAGTTGTCATTCATTGACACCGTTTCGTAACAGAAAACCATTGCCAGGCGTACTCTCTCCAAATAGTTTTCGAGCGCAGGCCTCGACATACGGTCGCGGCCGGAGTTTGCTAGGTGGGTGGACTAATTGACCAGAGACGTGTTCGGAGCCTTCGATGAGCAGGTTCGCACACGCCTGTCCGAGCTGCAGTCGATGGCGCAATCCGGTGGCCTCGACGAGGCGGTCGAGGCGATGGTCGGCAGCATCCGCAACGGCGGTGTGCTGCAGGCGTTCGGCACCGGCCACTCGCAGGCGTTCGCGATGGAGATCGCCGGGCGGGCCGGTGGTCTGATCCCCACCCACGCCATCGCTCTGCGCGACACGGTCCTCAAAGGTGACCGGCCGGCGAGCGACCTCGAGGGCGGTCTCCTCGAACGTGACACCAACATCGCCAACGAGCTCTGGGAGCTCCACGAGTTCCACCCCGAGGACGTCTTCCTGATCGCGTCCAACTCCGGTGTCAACGGCTCCATCGTCGGCATCGCGCTGCGCGCGAAGGAGGAGGGCCACACGGTGATCGCGGTGACCAGCCTCGAGCACACCAACGCGGTCACCCCCAAGCACCCCAGCGGCAAGCGCCTGGCCGAGATCGCCGACGTGGTGATCGACAACCTGGCTCCGTTCGGCGACGCCACGGTGCCCGTTAGCGCCTCCGGCGCCGACGCCCCTGAGGGTTCCGGCGTCATGGCCGGTGCCGTCTCCTCCATCACGGCGGCCTACATCGCCCAGCTCCTGACCCTCGCCACCGCCGCGAGGATCGAGGAGACAGGCGAGACCCCGCCCCTCTACCTCTCCGCCAACATCCCGGGTGGCGATGAGCACAACGATGCGTTGAAGGCTCGCTACGGCGAACGCATCGGAAGCATGGCCTGAAACACCCGTAAAAGAAGAAGTAACGAGGAATCCACCCGAAAGAAGGCAGCACGATGTCCCAGCAGCTTCACCGGCTCGATCGCCGGACTCTTCTGCGCGGCACCCTCGCCGGCGCGGCGCTCGTGTCGTTCTCTGGAGCGCTCGCCGCGTGTGGCGCGCCCGGTAGCGACTCCGACAACTCCGGCGGTGGCACCAAGTCCGCGTCCAACCCGTTCGGTATGCCCGAGGACGGCACCGTCGACGCGGTGATCTTCGACGGTGGCTACGGCTACGACTACGTCGAGTTCGCCGCAGGTGTGGTCGCCAAGGAGTTCGCGGACGCCGACCTCAAGGTCAGCGCGACCACCAAGATCGCCACGGAGCTGCAGCCGCGCTTCGTCGGCGGAACGCCCCCGGACCTCATCGACAACTCGGGTGCGGACCTGATCGGCTTCAGCTCGATCGCCGCCCAGCTCGAGGAGCTCGACGACGTCTTCGAGGCCGAGAGCTACGAGGGTGTCAAGATCGAGGAGACCCTCTACCCGAACGTGAAGAACCCCGGCACCTACAGCGACCGGTTCGTGGCGATCAACTACGTCATGACCCTCTACGGCGTGTGGTACTCCAACTCGCTCTTCCAGGAGAACGGCTGGACCGCGCCGAAGACCTGGGACGAGGCGCTCGACCTCGGTGCCAAGGCCAAGGCCAAGAAGAAGTACCTCTGGGTCTGGGGCAAGGAGGCGGCGACCTACTACCGCACCCTGGTGATCGACTCGGCGGCCAAGGAGGGCGGCGACGAGGTACGCCTCGCGCTGGAGAACCTCGAGAAGGGCGCCTGGTCCCACCCGGTCATCCAGGGCATCCTGGAGAAGCTCGGCGAGATGGTGAGCCAGGACATGTTCGTCCCCGGCGGTGCCGGCACCCAGTTCACCGCCGCGCAGGCCAAGTGGTCCAACGACCAGCAGGCGCTCCTCTACCCGAGCGGTGGCTGGATCGAGAACGAGATGAAGGACGCCACCAAGGAAGGCTTCGAGATGACCGGCATCCCGGAGTTCGTCCTCAGCGACAGTCCGTCGCTGCCGTACGAGGCAGTTCGTGCCGCGGCCGGTGAGGCGTTCATCGTGCCGAGCAAGGCGAAGAACCCGGCCGGCGGCAAGGAGATCCTCCGCGCCATGCTGTCGAAGGAGGCCGCGACCAACTTCGCCAAGACGAAGCTCGCGCCGACCATCGTCAAGGACACCATCCCCGCCGACGGGTTCGGCTCCGCGGCGCTGAAGTCGCAGAGCGCGATGCTCGACGCCGCTGGTGAGAACACCTTCAACTTCCAGTTCTACGACTACTACGGCACCAACGCCGACGAGCTCGTCGTGTGGAACTCGTTCCTCTCCGGTGACCTCGACGTCAAGGGCCTGACCACCGCAGTCCAGGGCATCTTCGACAAGGTTGCCGACGACTCATCGATCGAGAAGCTCAAGGTTTCCTGACACCATGCCGGACCCATCAACCACGATGGCCCAGACGGTCGGCGGCCCCTCCGAGGAGAATCCTTGGGGGGCCGCCCCCGGCCGGCGCCGCCGCAAGCTCACCCTCGACCGGGCACTGTTCATGACGGTCTTCCTCGGCCTACCGGTCGCGGTCTTCGTCATCTTCGTCGTGGTCCCGATCGGGCAGGCCCTCTTCTACTCGCTCACCGACTGGACCGGCTTCTCTCCGGTCATGAACTTCGTCGGCCTGGACAACTACGCCAAGCTGCTCGACGACGAGACCTTCCTCAAGGCGCTGCGCAACAACGTACTGCTCACGATCGTGGTGCCGTTCGTGACTCTGGTCGCGGCGCTGGCGATCGCGGTGGTCGTGACCACCGCCGGTCCCAGCACCGGTCAGGTCCGCGGTTTGAACGGGTCCGGCTTCTACCGGGTCGTCTCGTTCTTCCCGTACGCCGTCCCGGCCGTCGTCATCGGTCTCCTCTGGGCTCAGGTCTACGACCCGGCCGCCGGACTGCTCAACGGCGTGCTCACCGGCATCGGCCTCGACGGGTTCCAGGACTACGCCTGGCTCGGGGAGGTGCGTGCGGCGATGCCTGCTTCGATGTTCGTGATCATCTGGGCCAGCATCGGCTTCTACACCGTGCTCTTCGTGGCCGCCATCAAGGGCGTACCCGCGGAGATCTACGAGGCGGCCCGCATCGACGGTGCCGGCCGCTTCCGCACCGCCATCTCGATCACGCTCCCCTCGATCCGTGACAACGTGCAGACGGCCTACATCTATCTGGGGATCCTCACCCTCGATGCGTACGTCTTCATGGCGGCGCTCGCCCCTGGCGGCGGCCCTGCCAACAGCACGCTGACGATGAGCCAGCACCTGATGAACACCGCCTTCAAGAAGAGCCAGTTCGGCTACGCCACCTCGATGGGCGTGGTGCTCGCCCTGGTCACGCTGCTCTTCGCCGCCCTGGTCTTCGTCGTCTTCCACTTCGCTGGCGGACGGGACAAGAAGGGAGACGTACGCTGATGAGCGCCGTCACTCTGGACAAGCCTGTCGCTACCCGATCCGAAGGCGGGCGACGTACGCCCGGCGACGCACTGGTCGCGGGCACCTCGCACACGATGCTGATCATCTGGTCGGTCATCGTCATCGTGCCCTTCTGCTGGGTGGTGCTCTCCTCGTTCAAGACGTCGAAGGAGATCCTGTCCTCGCCGTTCTCCCTGCCCGCGGAATGGAACTTCGACAACTACGCCAGCGCCTGGACCAAGGCCGGCATCGGGACGTACTTCTTCAACACCGTCATCGTCGTCGGCACCGCTCTGGTGCTGGTGATGCTGCTGGGGGCGATGTGCGCCTATGTGCTGGCGCGGTTCGAGTTCTTCGGCCGCAGGGTCATCTACTACTCGATGCTGGCTGGGCTGACCTTCCCGGTCTTCCTGGTCATCGTGCCGCTGTTCTTCGTGCTCCAGGGCATCGGACTGCTCAACACGCTGCCCGGGCTGACCCTGACGTACGTCGCCTACGCGCTGCCGTTCACCGTCTTCTTCCTCTACGCCTTCTTCAAGACGCTGCCCGACGACGTCTACGAGGCCGCGATGATGGACGGTGCGGGCGAGTGGCGCACGTTCTTCCAGATCATGCTGCCGATGGCCGCACCCGGGATGGCCGGGGTGGCGATCTTCAACTTCCTCGGGCTGTGGAACCAGTTCCTGCTCCCGGTGGCGCTCAACACCGACCGGGACAACTACGTGCTCACCCAGGGCATGGCGTCGTTCTCCTCCCAGGCGGGTTACAACGTCGACTTCGGTGCGCTCTTCGCCGGGGTGGTGCTGACTGTGCTTCCGGTGCTGGTCGTCTACCTGATCTTCCAGCGGAGGATCGCTGGGACGGTCTCGACGGGCACGTTCCGCTGAGCCCGATCTGACCCAGATGTGATGCGGGTCTCGCGCCCCAGGTTAATAAGCGCTAACCTGGGGCGCGTGACCTCCTTTCTCCAGCCCGAGCACGAAGAGTTGCGTGCTGTCGTCCGTGACTTCGCCCAGAAGGAGATCGCGCCCCATGCCTCGCAGTGGGACCGCGACCATCACTTCCCCGTCGACGTGGTCCACAAGATGGGTGAGCTGGGCCTGTTCGGCCTGACCGCCCCCGAGGCGTACGGCGGGGGCGAGGGTGACCTCGTCGCGCTCTGCGTCGCGATCGAGGAGCTCGGCCGCGTCGACCAGTCGATCGGGATCACGCTCGAGGCCGCCGTCGGTCTGGGCATCAACCCGATCCTCACCTACGGCACCGACGAGCAGAAGGAGCGCTGGCTCCCCGACCTCGTCGCGGGCAAGAAGCTGGCCGGGTTCGGGCTGACCGAGCCGGGTGCCGGCTCCGACGCCGGCGCGACCGCCACCAAGGCCGTCCTCGACGGCGAGGAGTGGGTCGTCGACGGCGCCAAGCAGTTCATCACCAACTCCGGCTCCTCGATCACCTCGGTCGTCACCGTCACCGCCCGCACCGGGACCCGCGACAACGGCAAGCCCGAGATCAGCACCATCATGATCCCCTCGGGCACGCCCGGGTTCACCGCCGAGAAGGCGTACGACAAGCTCGGCTGGCACGCCTCCGACACCCACCCGCTCTCCTTCGACGGCGCCCGGGTTCCGGCCGACCACCTCCTCGGTGAGCGCGGCCGCGGCTACGCCCAGTTCCTGGCCACCCTCGACGACGGCCGCGTCGCGATCGCCGCGCTCGCCGTCGGCTGCATCCAGGCCTGCCTCGACATGGCGCTCGAGTACGCGGGGGAGCGGCAGACCTTCGGTGGCCCGATCGGCCGCAAGCAGGGCGTCGCCTTCCAGATCGCCGACCTCGAGGTCATGCTCCGGGCCTCGCGCCTGCTGACGTACGAGGCCGCGGCGATGAAGTCCGGGCTCGACTCGGGCGCCGTGACGATGAAGGAGTTCAAGCAGGCGGCTGCCGCCGCCAAGCTGTACGCCACCGAGTCGGCCGTCACCGCGACCCGCATCGCCACCCAGGTCTTCGGCGGCTACGGATTCATGGAGGAGTATCCGGTGGCTCGGTTCTACCGCGACGCGAAGATCCTGGAGATCGGCGAGGGCACCTCCGAGGTGCAGCGCATGCTGCTCGCCAGAGGTCTCGGCCTCCCCGTCGAGTAGGCGCGAATCTTACGGCACGCTGAACGAAACCCGCGAAGTAATCAAGAGCCATCTCACCATTGACCGTTTACTGTGGCCACATGGTGTTCGGGGGACAGCTGCTAGGACGGCTGCGTCGCACCCGCCTCTTCGGAGAGGCGGTCCGCTTCATGATGGTCGGCGGAATCGCGACAGCAGTCGCTTTCGTGCTGTTCAACGGACTGGTCCACGGCTTCTTCATGGGCGCCGGGCCGATGAACGGTCAGCCGATCCCGGCCTACATCATCGCCAACACCGTCGGCATGCTGATCAGCTACGACCTGAGCCGTCGTTGGACGTTCCGTCACCGTGTCTCCGAGCATGCCGACGGCGGGTTCACGGCCTACGTCGTGATCAACGCGGTCACGATGCTGCTGCCGGTGGCGTGCCTGTACGTCACCCGCAGCGTGATCGGCTGGGACAGCGCGATCGCCGACAACGTCTCGGCCAACGTGGTCGGCGTGCTGCTGGGCCAGATCGCCCGGTTCTTCCTCTTCCGGAAGTTCGTCTTCGGCCGCCCGATCCGCTACACGCAGGTCTACGGCAGCGTCGAGGAGGAGGCCGCTGCGCTCGGCTTCACCGACGACAAGACGATCCTGATGCGGCCGGAGCGCCGCGAGCCGGTCAGCGGTTCCACAGAGCCGGCCACGCGTGACCGAGCCGGCTGAGCAGGTCGCGTAGCAGCGGCAGGCTCAATCCGACCACGTTGTGGTGGTCGCCCTCGATCCCGGTCACGAACGCCCCGCCGAGCCCGTCGATCGTGAACGCACCGGCGACGTGCAGCGGCTCACCGGTGGCGACGTACGCAGCGATCTCCTCGTCGCTCACATCGGCGAAGTGCACCGTCGTGACAGCGGTCTGTGACACCTGCTGACCGGTCGCGGTGTCGACCAGCGCATGCCCGGAGACGAGTACGCCGCTGCGCCCCCGCATCTCCCGCCAGCGCTGGGTCGCCTCCTCCGGATCGTGCGGCTTCCCCAGGGGCTTCCCGTCCAGCTCGAGGACGCTGTCGCAGCCCAGTACGAGCGCCCCCTCGGGCACCTCGGGACGGCCGGCGACGGCGTCGCGCTTGAGCTCTGCGAGCCCGAGCGCCAGCTCTGTCGGCGGTAGTCCATCGAGCTTGCTCTCGTCGACACCGGAGACGATCACCACAGGTTCGACACCTGCGCTGCGCAGCGTCTGCAGCCGGGCGGGGGACTTGGAGGCAAGGACCAGCGTGGTCATGGCTCAACCCTAGGGGCAGTGGTGCTTTACCCCGGAGTCCGTCCCGACTAGGTTTCGCACATCCAACCCATCTCAACGAGGAGAAATCCGAAGTGACGGATTACCCGCCGCCCCCGCCCCAGCAGCCGTACGGTGCTGGCCCCGTGGGCGAAGTTACGCTGAGCCAGCCGCTCCGCGGCGCGTCGCCCCGCGACGCCATCGTGCGCTTCTTCAAGAAGTACGCCTCCTTCGAGGGCCGCGCCAGCCGGTCCGAGTTCTGGTGGCCCTGGGGTGCCGCTGTGGTCGTCAACATGGCGATCAACCTGCTCCTCGGCGCCGACTCGACCGCCGGTTCCATCATCGGCGGCATCTTCGCGCTCGCCATCCTGGTCCCGTCCCTCGCGGTCGGCGCCCGACGTCTGCACGACACCGGCCGCTCCGGCTGGTGGCAGCTGCTCTGGCTCCTCCCGTGCATCGGCTGGATCGCGCTGATCGTCTTCTGGGCGCTGCCCGAGAAGGCCGAGGGCGACAAGTACAACGTCGCCTGACCGGCGGCTAACCACGAACGGCGATCAGTCTCTAGACTGATCGCCGCTCGGCCGAAGTGGTGGAATTGGCAGACACGCAGGATTTAGGTTCCTGTGCTCCAGGGCGTGCGGGTTCAAGTCCCGCCTTCGGCACACAGAGTCCGGGTCCGACCCGGGGAGTCCCAGGGTCGATCCTGATGGACAACAGACCCTTGACCCTCAAGGATGGAAGAACAACACCCCATCCAGGAAGAGGGATGAAGTCATGTCGTTCAAGGACAACGCGTCCAACTGGCGCGATGGCGTCCAGAATGGCGTCCACAAGGGCGTCGAAGGCGCCAAGCCTGCTGTTGCGGACGCCAAGGTGAAGTCAGCACCTCACCTTGTCACCGGCGGCGAGAAGACCGTCGAGAAGGCTGGCGAGTTCAAGGCTCAGATCGAGGCCAAGAGGGCCGAGATGGCGTCCGCACCTGACGCGGACACGCCGCGCAACCAGGCCCTGTCGGGTCTGCTCCAGGTCGGCGCGGCCGCCACCGACGTCGCCGCCCAGGCGGGCGAGTGGCTGATGGAGACCGGTGCCAAGTGGAGCGCAGACACCGGCCCCGTGGTCGTCGAGCCGCCCAAGGAGATCCCGGGAGAGGACGTACCTCCTCCGCCCGACTTCAAGAAGCCCGACGACCAGCAGTAAGACCTACGAGGCGAGGCCGAGGTCGCGGCGGAGCTTGGCGACGTGACCGGTCGCCTTGACGTTGTACTGCGCGACCTCGATCTTGCCCTCCTCGTCGACCACGAACGTCGAGCGGATGACGCCCTCGACGACCTTGCCGTAGAGCTTCTTCTCGCCGTAGGCGTCGTACGCCTTGTGCACCGAGAGGTCCTCGTCGGAGGCCAGGGTGATGGTGAGCCCGTCACGCTCGCGGAACTTCGCGAGCTTGGCGGGCTTGTCCTTGGATACGCCGATGACCTCGTAGCCGGCGGCCTTCAGCGAGTCGATCGAGTCGGTGAAGTCGCAGGCCTGCTTGGTGCAGCCGGGGGTCATCGCGGCGGGGTAGAAGTAGACGATCACCTTGCGGCCGCGGAGGCTGCTGAGCGAGACCTCCGCACCGGTGTCGTCGGGAAGAGTGAAGTCGGGGGCCACATCGCCCGGCTCGAGACGCGTCATGGAGCCAACCTAGCGAACATTCCCAGACGAACCGCAGCGGTGGAGCACGCAGTGGACGTACGCCGGTTGCTAAGGTCTGCGCATGTCCAAGGACCAGACTTCCTCGCTCGAGTCCGAGATCGAAGAGATCCGCGAGCGGCTCGCAGGCACCATCGACGAGCTGATCTATCGGGGCAGGCCGAAGACGATCGTGCAGCGCCAGGTGGCGGCCTTCAAGGCGGTCTACGTCGACCCGGTCTCCGGCGAGCCGAAGATGGGCAACATCGCGAAGACCGTCGGCGGGGTGGTGGGCACCGTCGTGCTCATGGCGACGCTGCGTAAGATCACCAAGGCCAACTGACCACTCCCCACCGGCAAGGCAACACGGACGTGACCGACAAGACCCCCATCAAGATGCTCCACGACCGGGTGCTGGTCGAGGTCGGGTCCGACGCCGGTGAGCGTCGTTCCTCGGGCGGCATCGTCATCCCGGCGACGGCCGCCATGGGCGCGGCCCGGCGGCTCACCTGGTCACGGGTGGTCGCGGTCGGCCCGCACGCGCGAGCCGTCGAGATCGGTGACCGGGTGCTCTTCGACGCCGACGACAAGCCGGAGGTCGAGGTCGCCGGAGAGGTCTACATCCTGATGCGTGAGCGCGACGTGCATGCGGTCGCGGCCGAGCGGATCGCCGACGACTCGACGGGCCTCTACCTCTAGCTCGTCTTCTGAGCCTTGGGCAGCGCGTTGAACCGGTGCGCCAGCACGACGACGTTGCTGTCGTAGCTCGAGCCGTTCCAGTCGGTGCAGGTGATGATCACCAGCCGGCCGTCGCCGTGGTCCTGCCCGAAGAGCCGCTGAGCCTGCTCGGCCAGCTCCTTGCGGCTGAGAACCTCGACGGAGTCGACCTGGTGCTGGAAGGTCCCGTCCTTGGTGACGATGTCGACCTCCTGCCCCTTCTCGATGTGGTCGAGCTTGTTGAGGCTGCCGCCACCGGTGTGCACGGTGTGGCCGGTGACGACGGTCTGACCCTGCGCCGAGCCCGGCTTGGCGCTGCCGACCCACCAGCCGATCTCGCGCGGGTTGCGCGGCGGGTCGAGCACCTCGCCCTCGAGGCGGATCGGGACGACCCTCGCCTTCGTGTTCAGCCCGGGCAGCTCGAGGCGCTGCGGGGCGCCGGGCGGCACCTCCACCGCGGCGCTGCCGCTGGGCCACAACATCCCGGCCAGCACCATCGCGACAGCGAGCACGACCAGCGCGGTCCAGAGGCCGCCCGCCGCCGCGGCAAGCCGCGGCGGCGAGTCAGCAGAGGTGTCAGCCACGCCGCAACATGCGGACGTACGTCGCCACGCCGGCGCCCGCGGCCGCGAGGAGCAGCAGGGTGACGAGGGCGATGCGTCCGGCGCTGCCGTCGTCGTAGCTCTCCATGCCGGCGGTCACCACGGTCGGGACCGAAGCCGGCGGGTCGGCTGCCTTGGGCGGGTTGTTGACGACCGTCTTCGGGGCCGGGCTGTTCGGGCCACAGCTGCTGGTGCCGATGGTCAGGTGAGTCAGCGGGCCACCGACGAACGGCTCGGCCGCGGGCAGGATCTTCGCGTCGAGTGCGGTCACGGTGATCGCGCCAGGAGAGGTCTCCTGGGCGTTCAGGGTGATGTCGAGGAGGTTGTCCTCCAACGGCGCGAGCTGGCCCTCGATCGAGGTCAGCAGCGTGTTGAGCACCTGCTTCTGCAGCTCGACGACGACGGGATCGATCGGCTGGAGCGCACCGCCGAGGCCGTTGGCCAGCTGGGTGCGCAGGCCCTTGATGACGACGTCGACCACGCCGGAGAGGTCGGTGACGACCTTCTGGTTCACTGCGGGGTCGACCGGCAGCTCGACGACGGTCTCCCGTTTGCCGCCGGGCAGGACCACGTAGACGGACGAGCTGGCGATGGTGCTGTCGCCTCGCGCGGTGTCGTCGTTGGCAGTGCAGTGGCTCTGTACGGCGCCGAGGTCCACGTAGAGACCTGCGCCGTCCAATCCGTCGACCACGGGGGCGAGGAGCTGGTCGAGTGCGCCGGTGATCTGGGTCTGGAACGGCTTCAGCGCTTTCTGGACCTCGGCATCCATGCCCTGGAACAGGTCGGACTGGATCACCTGCAGTTCGCTGAAGTCGAGGCTGGCCGCGTCGAGCTTGATGTTGTTGCCTCCGCTGAGGCAGTCGCCGGATCCGGCCGCGACCAGGGTCGCGCCGTCGCCGGCGAGACCCGAGCAGGCCGCCGAGGTGGCGTTGCTCTTGGCCACGGCGTCCTGGGCCAGCGTGCCGGCGTGGATCGCGTCCTGGCCGCCGAGCGCGGTGATGATCGGCTCGTTGGTGCCTTCGGCCGACTCGGTCGAGCCGTCGTTGGTGACGGCATAGGTGCCTGAGTCGGTGGCCCCGGTGCCGGCGAGCTCGAGGCTCAGCGCGGTGGCGGACGCCTGCGACACCGTGGCGGCGCTCGCAGGTGCGGCTGACAAGGCAACCATGGCGGCCGCGGCCGCCACCGCGGCTCCCCGCGCGATGAGTGTTGTGCGCACGTGAACTTCCCTCCCTTTGACGTTCGTCACACTCAACGGAGGAGGAACCCCGTACGTTACGGGCTGGGGTATCGCTTCTGACCTGCGGAATCCTGGCGTCGATCAGCTGTCGCAGACCGTGCCGTCCTTGTCGCCGTCGCGGTACCAGGCGTACTCGGCGTCGCGGCCCTTCCGGTACGGCCCGTAGCCCTTCGCGGTCGCCTTGGCGCAGGTGTCGAAGCGGGGGTCGTCCCCCGAGCCGCCCTCGGGAGCGTCGCTCTGGTCCGGGTCGTCTGGGGCTGGACCGGCCTGGGCCAGCCGCACGGTGATCTCGGGGTTGTCGCATCCGACGGCGATGTCCTCGAGCGCGGCCTTCTCCGCTCGGTCGGCGAAGAGGCTCCAGCGGATCTTCACGGCGACCCAGTCGGCGACGTACGTGCAGTGGTAGCTCGTGGCGTCGGGCATCCAGTCGGCCGGGTCCTGGTCGCCCTTGCTGCGGTTTGTCGCGGCGGTGACCGCGATGAGGGCGCGCGGGTCACCGAGGTCGTTCGCGTACGCCTCCCGCTGCTCGTCCGTCCACGCGTTGGCGCCGGACTCCCAGCCCTCCTTGAGCGCGACCATGTGGTCGATGTCGAGGCCGCCCGGGCGCTTGACGGTGACCCCGTCGTACGTGGAGAGCCATGCGCCCCTGGTGACGTCGCACCTGCCGCGCGCCTTCTTCTTCGACTCCTCGAGGAGCACCTCGGTACGGGCGTCCTGGCAGTCGCCGTCGGCGTCGACCCAGTGGTTGAACTTCTCGCGCTCGTAGCCGGAGGTGACCTCCTTGGCGACGGGGAGCTTCGCGATGGCCTCGTTCAGCGGAAGGCTGACCTCCTCGCCGCTGTCGGCGCCGTATCCGGCTTGGACGGCGGTGTCGGGCTGGGAGACCTCGGCGCAGCCGGAGCAGAGGAGTACGACGGCGAGCAGGGTCGCCAACGGGCGCAGCATGGGGTGACTCCAGAGAGATGGGGGAAGAGCTCTGGGGAGCATCGGGGGCGGCCCAACTTTGTCGGATCCCACGGCAGACGGCACGCAGGCGCGCCGCCCAGAAACTGCCATCTTCCGACAAAACGAGCGCATCCCGGGCCGAGGCTGGAGCCTTGGCCCGGGATGCGGGTGTTGCAGGTTCTACAACGGTCCTACAAGGGATTCCTGATCAGCGGATCAGGCGTGCGAGCGGCGCAGCAGGAACCACCGGGTGGCGGCAGCAGCGGCGACGAGCAGCACGAGCGCGCCGGCGGCGAACCCGCCCTTGGCGGCCGGGGACGAGAGCAGGTTGAGCTCGGCGTTGGCCGGGGCGTTGTCCGGCTTCACCTGGACGCTCGTGTCCGGGTCGGACTTGTCGCCGGAGACGACGACGTCGACGTTCTTCTTGTCACCGCTGGCCGCAGCCTTCTCCTCGGAGGAGGTGAGGCCGTTGGTGCCGCAGGTGCTGGTGCCGATGGCGACCTTGGCAGCGGTCGGGGCGCCGACCTTCTTCACGGCGTCGAGGACGTTGATGTCCAGGGCGGACACCTCGAGCGACTTGGCGGTCTTGTCCTGCTTGTTCAGGGTGAGCTTGACCAGGTCGGTCTCGAGGCCCTTGAGCAGCACGGCGAGCTGCTCCTTGATGTGCTCGATCAGGTCGACGCGGATCGAGACGTCCAGGACGCCCGGCGCGATCTTGCTCTTCAGGCCCGACTGGAGCAGCGTGTCGACGCGGCCGAGGACGGCGTCGGTCACCGGGGAGAGGTCGGGGACGACCGTCGTGTTCTTCTTCGGGTTGGTCGGCAGGTCGGCGACCTTGATGTCGCCCTTGCCGGGGACGTTGACGGTGACGGCGGCGTTCTTGAGCTGGGTCTTGCCCTTGAAGTCGGAGCCCTGCGCCATGCAGGTGCTCTCCGCGGCGTCGAGGTCGACACCGACCGAGAGACCGCCGACCTTGGTGAGCACGCCGGAGACGACGGTCTGGACCAGGTCGTTGACCGGGCCGAGCTTGACGTGGACCGACTTGCTCTGGTCGTTGAGCACGTAGTCGGTGGTGGCGCCCAGCTTCTCGAGGTTGAGCTCGGCGAGGTTCACGGTGACGGCCTCGCCCGGCTTGACGCAGCTGGAGCCGTCGCCGATGGCGACCAGGGTCGCGCCCTTGCCGGCCAGGGCCGAGCAGGCGCCGGAGTAGGCGGTGCCGTTCTGGAGGGCGGCGGCCGCATCCTGGGCGAAGACGCCGACCGAGAGCAGCTGCTGGTCGCCCTTGAGGATCGGGAGGGCCGGCTTGTTGGTGCCGGAGTTGACGGTCTTCTTGCCGTTGTAGGTGGCGGTGTAGCGACCGGTGTCGACCTTGACCTTGTCAGACACGTTGACGGTCAGAGCGACCGACGAGGCCTTGGCCTGGGGCTTCTCCGCCGCAGTCGCCGGGGCCGCGGTCACGGAAAGACCGATCATCGCGGTCGCCGCAGCAAGGGCGGCTCCGCGGACCGAGAGTGGGGAGCGCAAGTGACTTCTCCAATGGTGTTGATAACTGTCGATGACAGGGCACGACGAGTAGAAGTCAGCCTCTGCAGCCCCCCGGTTGCTGTGACTCGCCGTGACGAAGCGGGGAGTCTAGCCACGTCGGATCGCGGGTGCATAGGCGTACGCAGGGCCCGGATGACCCGCGAAATCGGCCGTAACTTTCGCGGCAACACCTCGTCCTCGAGCACCTGATCGGACCCCTTGTGGATCTACGTCGCGATCGAAACTCGGACGTCTGAGATGCCTGGGCAAGTTGTGGTCTACACGTTGCGCTCCCGGACTCGTGAACAATGTTATGTATCCATCTCCACATCCGGTCCGTTGCGCGATTGCTCACCGCCTTCGGGTGGTTTTGTTAGGGTGACCTAACTATAGCCTTGCCGACTTTCTGACAGTGTGTCAGTATCTTTGCCGGACAGCCGATCGCTGCCGCCCGACCCCTGACTGGAGCACACATGTCCGCCCTCCTCGCCGACGAGATGCACGACGCTCCACTCTCCGCGCTGATGCGCGAGGGGTCCCGGACCCAGCACACCGCAGCCGAGAGCTCCTCCTTCATGGAGGAGCTGCTGGCCGGCCGGGTCAACGAGCAGGGGTACGCCGACTATCTGCTGCGCCTGCGCAAGGTCTACGTCGCGCTCGAGACGGTCGGCCGCGACCTGGCCGCCACGGATGCTGTCGCCGAAGCCGTCCATGACGTCGCCCTGGAGCGCCTGGCCGCGATTGATGCCGACCTGGCTGTGTGGGCGCCCGGTGTCGACGGCGACGCCGTGGAGTCGGATGCCGCCGATGCGTACGTCGCTCGGATCGAGGCCACCCGCGCCTGGGGCGGTCTCTACGCCGCCCACCACTACACCCGCTACCTGGGTGATCTCTCCGGTGGCCAGGCGATCGGCCGGCTGCTCGACCGGTTCTTCGAGCTCGACGGCGAGGGGGTGGCGTTCTACGAGTTCGCCGAGATCCCCAAGCCGAAGCCCTACAAGGACGGCTACCGTGCCCGCCTCGACGCCCTGCCGCTCGACCCCGCGGAGAAGATCCGCATCGTCGAGGAGGTCCAGGTCGCCTTCGGCCTCAACCAGGCTCTCTTCGAGGAGCTCGGCGGCCGCCTCGACGCTTATCGCAGGTGAACTAAGGTTCGCTCTCGTGCCCCGTATCGCCGCCGAGAACGTTCCCGAGCACCGCAGACTGGTGCGCGAACGGATCTTCGCGGCGTTCGCGGAGCTGATGGCTGAGGGCAGCTACGACGCGGTCAGCATGTCGAAGCTGGCGCAGCGCGCCGAGATCGGACGCACCGCGATCTACCACCACTTCAAGGACCGCGACGCGGTGATGGTCGCGTTCGCGACCCACGAGACCTCGGAGTACGTCACCTCCCTCCAGGCCCAGCTCGCCGCGAGCGAGCAGCCGACCGAACGGCTGCGGATCTACGTACGCAACCACCTCACCCTCGGCGAGAAGTTCCACATGGGCTTCGGCCCCCAGGTCTACGGCGGGCTCCCCGAAGAGGCCCGCCAGGAGATCCGCGAGCACGTCGTCGCCGTCGAGCAGGTCCTCGCCGAGATCCTCGAGCAGGGCGCCGAGCAAGGCGTCTTCGCCGTCACCGACGTCGACGCCACCCTCGCCCTCGTCCACGCCGTCCTCGGCACCCGCAACCTCCCCGCTGACCGGATCGAGGAGTTCGTCCTCCGCGCCGTCGGCGCCCTGTGAGACTCGGCTGCGACGCGCCGGCGGGCAGTTTCCCGCCATGGTGGGGAAGTGCGGCCATATCTGGCCGCAGATCCCTGCAGATTCCCGCCATGGCGGGAATCTGCCCGCACCTGTGTGGAACGCCTGGTCTACCGCCTCCGGTCGTTCCATACGTTGATGTCGCTCTTCGCTGGGCGAATCTCCCTCACAGGCAGCCAGGCATGCCGGATCTCCGGGGCGGCGTACGTGGTGTCGACCCAGATCACCCAGGCGCGCCACCTGCCCTTGTGCAGCTCCCACTTGAGCACGAGGCCAGGCATGGGCGGCGGGTAGTTCCTGCGTTGGCGATGCACCCAGACGTGCAGCCAGTGCCTGGGCTCGGGCCAGGCGTCGTTCTTGGGAGGGTTGGCCGACACACCTCATCGTATCGAACGTACGTTCGAGTCAAGCAGTCGGCTCATGTAGCCGGCTGCCGCGAGTCGTTCCGCAAGCCGCGCGACAATCCCGACCAGAAGGCGGCCAGCCGTGCTTTGTGTGCCCAATTGTGTGTCCGGGCTGGGTAGAAAAAGAACCGGCCCTCACCTGAACGTGCAGGTGAGGGCCGGTTTAGATGTACGCCATGTAGGACTTGAACCTACAACCCGCTGATTAAGAGTCAGCTGCTCTACCAATTGAGCTAATGGCGCATGTCCTTCGAGCTGCTTGCGCGCTCGGCGACGAGAAGAACATTAGCAGCGGGCTCGGATTCGCCCCAAATCGAGGCTGCGCCGGATCAACGGCGTGGTCAGCGGAGCTCCAGGACGGCTTGGGCGGCGTTGTGGCCGCCGAGGCCGGAGACGGCGCCGCCGCGGCGGGCGCCGGAGCCGCAGAGCAGGATGCTGCCGACGTCTGTGGCAACGCCCCAGCGGGCGGCGGGAGTGGAGAGGTCGTCGGAGTCGGGGGCCCAGGGCCAGGCGAGGTCGCCGTGGAAGATGTGGCCGCCCGGCATGGCCAGGTCTGCCTCGATCTCCTGGGGGATCTTGGCCTCGATGCACGGCTCGCCATCCACGGTCCGCGCGACGACGGAGGAGATCGGGTCGAGCAGGTGGCGGTCGAGGGAGGCGATGGCGCGCTCGACCGCCTGGGCCTTGCGCTCCTCACGCGTGGCCGGGTCCTCGAAGAGGGTCGCGGGGGCGTGCAGGCCGAAGTAGGTGAGGGTCTGGGTGCCGGGCGGTACGTCGCCGAGGATGGAGGGGTCGGTCAGCGAGTGGCAGTAGACCTCGCCGGGTATCTCGGTCGGCACTGAGCCGGCGGCAGCCTCGACGTACGCCTTCTCGAGCTCGGAGTAGGACTCGCCGAGGTGGAGAGTGCCGGCGAAGGCGGCCTTCGGGTCCTCGCCGGAACGCAGCCGGGGGAGGCGCTCGAGGAGCATGTTGATCTTGAGCTGGGCACCCACCGGCTTGGCCGACGGGGCAGGGGTGCGGCCGAGGAGGCCGTCGAGGACGTACGGAGCCAGGCCGGAGAGCACGTAGTCGGCCGCCACCGTGTGGGATCCGGAGGCGTCGGTCCAGGTGACCTCGGCGCCCTCGCCGACGGCACCGCCGCGGATCGAGGTGACGGTCGCGCCGGTGAGGACCTGCGCCCCGCCTGCGTACGCCGCCTTGGCGATCGCCCCGGTGACCGCGCCCATGCCGCCGATCGGGACCCGCCACTCGCCGGTCCCGTTGCCGATCAGGTGGTAGAGGAAGCAGCGGTTCTGGATCAGGCTCGCCTCGCCCAGGCCGGCGAAGGTGCCGATCAGGGCGTCGGTGGCGACCACGCCGCGGACCAGGTCGTTGGCGAAGCGGCGCTCGATCGCCTCTCCGAGCGGCCGCTCGACGATGTCGCGCCAGATCGGCACACCCACCTCCGAGCGGATCGCGGCACCCGTGGGAAGCGGGGAGGTGAGGGTGGGCGCGACGACGCGGGCGAGGTCGGAGACCTCGTCGTAGAACGACTGCCACGCGGCGTACTCCTCGTCCGACCCGGTCACCGCGCGGAAGCTCGCCGCGGTGGCCTCGCCCTCGGGCGTCTCCACGAGGAGGCCGGTGGCCCGCGAGCCGTCGAGGTAGGGGGAGTACGACGCGGTCTGCCGTGACGCGAGCTCGATGTCGAGCCCGAGGTCGGTGCGAATCTGCTCGGGAAGCAGCGAGACCAGGTAGGAGTAGCGCGAGAGCCGGGTCGGGAAGCCGTCGAACGCCTGCGCCGAGATCGCCGCACCCCCGACGTGGTCGAGCCGCTCGAGCACCAGGACCGAGAGGCCCTCACGGCTGAGATAGGCCGCGGCGGTGAGGCCGTTGTGTCCGCCGCCGGCTACCACTACGTCGTACTTCTCCTGTGCCATGGCCCCGATACTAGGAGGTGGCCAGAGCGGCGTTGGCCCGTTCGGTGAGGGTGGCCAGGACCCGCGCGGTCACGGCCAGGTCCTCGGCCGGGATGTCGGCGAAGAACGTCCTGGTCAGCGGCTGGGTGCGCTCGGTGATCTGCTGCTGGAGACGGTCACCCTCCTCGGTCAGGGTGAGGCCGTCGGCGATCAGGCCGCGGGCGATCGCGGCGTCGAGATGCGACTCGACCTCGGCCGGGGAGACCTTGATGTTGTCGGCAGTCGACGCGACCAGATCGGCACGCGTGGCATCGCCCTGGCGCAGATAGTTGAGCAGGAGCGACTGCTCGAAGGTCAGGTCGTAGTCGTCGAGCACGTTGAGAAGGTTCTTGCGCACGGCGAAGTAGGCGACGCCCAGGTTGGCGCCGGTGAGGGGAGGAGTGGCAACGGTCATGATCAGTCTCCAGGTGTGGGGTCGGTGTCGATGGGGGCGGCGAGCATCGCCTCGAGCGCTGCTTGCGCCTCGGCGGCACGGCGGCTGTTGCGGCCGCCGAGCGGTGCGGTGAGCTGGTCGAGCAGTCGACCGGTCACCGCGATCGCCTCGCGGGTCACCTCGGTGCCCTCGGGCGTGATGACGAGGCGTACGGCTCGGGTGTCCCTGGTGTCGCGGACGCGTTCGATCCAGCCCCTGGTCTCGAGCTGGCGGGCGAGCTTGGAGACGTACATCGGCTCGAGGCCGGTGAGGTCGGCCAGCTGCTTCTGGGTCGGGGCCTCCGAGGCGTGGAGGCCGTGGAGGGAGGCGATGAGCGAGTACTGCGCGTGGGTGAGCCCCAGGGGCGCGAGCGCTCTGTCCATCGACACTCGTAGACGCATGGCGAGGCGCCACACGACGTATCCGATCGTCTGCTTCTTCATAGCAGAAACGGTACATGTTGATCATAAACATGTATAGCAATTAACGGTGTCGGTGGTGCCTGGCAGGATCGGATGCATGGCTGAGCGTCCTGAGGTCCCCGAGGCGATGGTGGTGCGGCTGAGGGGGATCCTCGGCGCGTTCCCGAAATGCCTGGAGGACGACGCCTGGGTGGGGGTGCGCTGGCGGGTCGGCCAGGCGACGATCGCGCACGTCTTCGGCGGCGAGGACCAGCTCTTCCGGATTATGTTCCGGGGCGAGCCCGACGAGGTGGTGGCCTTCGAGCACCTCGGCCACCCGTATTTCAAGGCCGGCTGGGGCGGCAACGTGGTCGGGATGATCCTCGACGACGACACCGACTGGGACGAGGTCGCCGAGCTCCTGACCGACTCCTACTGCATCCAGGCTCCGGCCAAGCTGGCCGCCCTCGTCGAGCGTCCGGCCATGACGACGGAGTAGGGTCCGCTCGTGCATATCGAGCGTGATGCTGCACTCACTGGCGAGGCCGCGTTCGGCGCGACCGGCGCCGACGAAGGTGGCGCGCGCTAGGGCCTTTTCATGATCTCGGTGCCGCTGGGAGCGGGGGCAGTGGCCGACGTACGCCTGATCAACAAGCTTCCGCTGGTCACGCCCTGGTTTCTCGTGGCGCCCGTGATTCCGGTGCTCGTCTGCTACCTCGTGATGTGGAGATGACTGCGAAGAGTTGCAGCCAGGATTGGGACCTTAGACCCTAGGCCGAATGCTTGGACTCCGGCATGTTGCCATGGTAAATCAGGGGGAACAATTTCCTTTCCAGTGCAACAAATTTCATAAGGAGTGCGTGTGCGTCGTGTGGCCATGCTGATCCTCGGGGGAGCCGTCGCGGCGGCCGGGGTTGGCTGCGGTTCGGACAGTTCCATCGACTACGGGTTCTACAGCAACAACCATGGCGAGAACCCCGCGATGGAGAAGAAGGTGATCACCGTCGACAGCACCGAGAGGATCGAGCAGAACCAGCAGCTCGGGTTGACGACTGAGGGAACCATCAAGGGCGAAGCACCCGGAATCCTGTTGAGGGTGATCGTGCAGGACGTCTTCGAGACGTCCTTCACGGACGGCACCGAGACCCCGCCGGGGTCGCGGGTGATGGCCGTCGAGATCCAGGTCGTCAACGCCGGGTCGAGGGTCTTCAACGACACCCCGGCCACCGGCACGACGGTCATCGATGCCTCGGGCAAGAAGTACAAGAGCCTGCCCAGCACGGTGAGGGTCGACGGCGGCGAGGTGTTCCCGAACCCGTTCGGTCTGCAGCCGCGTGACCAGCGGACGGCCCTGGTGCCGTTCGTCGTACCGGTCGGGGTGAACATCAAGCAGGTCGGGTTCCAGATCGACAAGGGCGGCGAGAGCGGCCTGTGGCGGGTTCCGTAAACCAGAACCCCTAAATCTGGATTCAGCACCAACCTCAAGCAACCTTCTGGCGGCATTACGCGTCACCATCTCTGTGGTGATGAGACGATGTGTCTTCTCGGACGTAATGCTGCGTGGTCAACAGGAGGTTTGGTGCGGGTCCGGGTCCTAGGTGCCGTCGAGCTGGTGTGTGACGACGGCACGGTGCAGAATCTGTCGCGTACGCGGCGGACTCTGCTTGCCCTGCTGGCGGCCGCGCGCGGAGCGCCGGTCTCCTCGGACCTCCTGGTCGACGAGCTGTGGAGAGGTTCACCCCCGGCAACGGGGGTGAACCTGCTTCACCAGCGCGTCCGTGACCTGCGCCGGGCGCTCGGCGAGGATCGCCGCCGTCTGCAGAGCCGGGCGAACGGCTACGCGCTGGTCGGTGCGGACCTCGACCAGGCCCGCTTCGAGGACCTGGTCGAGCAGGGCCGTGCCTCGGCCGAGACCGGAGACCACGAGCGGGCCAGCATGCTCTTGGACGCTGCCCTGGGGCTGTGGACCGGGGGTGCGTACGGCGCGGTCGGTGAGTCGCCGATGATCGCGACCGAGGCAGCTCGGCTCGAGGAGCTGCGGCTCGTCGCCGTCGAGTCCCGGGCCGCCGCTGACCTGGCGCTCGGTCGGCAGGCCGCGGTCGTGGCCGACCTGGGACCGGTCGTCCGGGCCAACCCCCTCCGGGAGGGCCTGTGGCTGTTGCTGATGACGGCGCTGTGGCATTCCGGCCGCACGGCGGAGGCCCTGGACGCCTACCAGCGTCTCTTCCGCGTCCTCCGCGACGAGCTCGGGGTCGAACCGTCCAAGGACGTACGCGACCTGCAGCTGCGGATCATCGAGGGAGACGATCCCGAGCCCGCGCCGGCACGGACGTACGAGGAGATCGTGCCGCGCCAGCTGCCGCCGGTCGTCGCCGCCTTCGCCGGTCGCGAGGACCATCTGACGATGCTCGACGAGCTGGTGGCGACGGCCAGCGTCGACGAGAGCGGACGGGCCGTGGTGATCTCGGCGATCGCGGGCACGGCGGGGATCGGCAAGACGACGCTGGCGCTCTACTGGGCGCACCGGACCGCTCCCAGCTTCCCGGACGGCCAGGTGTTCGTGAACCTGCGCGGCTTCGACCCGTGCGACGCGCTCGACCCGTTGGACGCGCTCGGGGTGTTGCTCGAGGCGTTCGGGGTCGAGCGATCCCGCCAGCCCCAGGACATCGACGGCCGGGCGGGGCTGCTGCGCAGCAAGCTCGCCGGCAAGCGGGTGCTGCTCGTGCTCGACAACGCCCGCGACAGCGAGCAGGTACGCAGTCTGATCCCCGGCAGCCCGGGGTGTGTGACCCTGGTGACCAGCCGAAACAGGCTCTCCGGCCTGGTCGCGGAGGCCGGTGCGAGTCCGATGGAGCTGGGCCTGCTCAACGACGCCGAGGCCTATGAGTTGCTGGCCGGGCGACTGGGTGAGGACCGTCTCCTGGCCGAGCCCGAGGCCGTGGAGCGGATCATCGAGCTGTGCGCCTCGTTGCCGCTGACGCTCTCGGTCGTGGCCGCCCGGGCGGCGATCCGGCCGGCGTACGCCCTTGCCGACCTGGCCGAGGAGCTCGGCGAGTCCCGCCTGGACGGGTTCGGCGGCGGGCGTGGCGACCTCCGGGCGACCTTCTCGTGGTCGGTCCAGCACCTGTCCGATGCCGCGGCCCGGCTGTTCCGGCTGATCGGCCTGCATCCCGGGCCGACGCTCACCGTCCTGGCCGCGGCCAGCCTGGCCGGGATCTCCCGCGTGCGAGCCCGCCGCCTGCTCGACGAGCTCACCGAAGCCAACCTGCTGACCGAGGTGGCGCCCGGACGGTTCGTGCTGCACGACCTGCTCCGGGAGTACGCCGCCGACCTCGCCACAGGCGAGCCCGCTGAGGTCCGCGAGGCGGCCGAGCTGCGGATGATCGACCACTACGTCTTCAGCGCTCGGGCGGTGCACAGCGCCTACGACCCGCACCAGCGCCACCTCGATGCGCTGGAGCCGATGCGCGACGGGGTAAGCCCCGATGTCGTCGGCGACAGCGTCGAGGCGCTGGCCTGGATCGGCACCCAGCTGCCGGTGATCTCCCGAGTGATCGACGTCGCCGTCGCCCGGGGAATCGCACCCGACCGGATCGTGCTGCTCGTCGGTGCCCTCGAGCGTCTGCTCGACCTCCAGGGACGCTGGATCGAGCTGGCCGCGCTGGCCGAGGCCGCGCTCCCGGGCGTGCGCCGCAGCGTCTCGCAGGGCGGCGACCCCGCCGGGCTCGGCGTCATGCACCGCGCCGCCGGGGCGGCCTGCGGGCGGCTGGGGCGCGTCAAGGACGCCCTCGACCACCTCGGCCGGGCCCTCGATCTGGCGATGGAGTCCGCCGACCTGGTGGGCGAGGGAAAGACCCTGCACCGGCTGGCCACCGTGGCCACTGCTTCTGGCGATCATGCCGGGGCTGCTGCGTACGCGGCTCGGTCGGCGGAGGTCTTCGCTCGCGCGGGCGACCCGATCCGGGCGGCCTGGACGACCGGGCGGCTGGGGCTCTACGAGGCCCTCGACGGTGCGTACGAGGCCGGGCTCCGTCACTGCGAGGCGGCGCTCGCGGAGCTGCGCCGGGTGGCGCCCGGCTACCGCAGCGAGGGCAACGTCATCGCCACCATCGGCTGGATCCACCAGCAGCTCGGCTCCGTCGACGAGGCGGCCGGCCACTTCGAGGAGGCCGTGACCAAGCTCCGTGCCGCCGGTGACCTGCCGGGCTTGGCCGACGCCCTCGGCCACCTGGCCGACGCCCGCGCCGCCCTCGGCAAGGACGAGGACGCCCGCTGCGCGAGGGTCGAGTCCGCCTCGATCCTCGCGCAGCTGGGCTGACTGCTCCGGCTACGCGGTGGGCAGCTGGTAGTCGGCGTACTCCTCGCGCAGGGTCTTCTTGGAGAACTTCCCGACCGAGGTCTTGGGCACCTCGTCGATGAAGACCACGTCATCGGGCACCTGCCACTTGCCCAGGTTGTCGGCGAGGTAGCCGAGCAGCTCCTCCTTGGTCACCGACTCGCCCTCCTTGACCACCGCGAACGCCAGCGGCCGCTCGCCCCACTTCGGATGCGCCACCGCCACGACCGCCGCCTCGGCGATGCTCGGGTGGCCCATGATGAGGTTCTCGATCGCGACGGTCGAGATCCACTCGCCACCCGACTTCACCAGGTCCTTGGTGCGGTCGACGATGCGTACGTAGCCCAGCGGGTCGATCGCGGCGATGTCACCGGTGCGCAGCCAGCCGTCGGGCGAGAACGACGTCGGTGCGTCGACCTTGTAGTAGCCCGACGCGATCCACGGGCCGCGGCACTCGAGCTCGCCGGTCGTCTCGCCGTCCCAGGGGAGCTCGTCGGTGGTCCCGGGCTCCACGATGCGGAGCTCGACGCCGACAGCCGGGATGCCAGGGGACGTACGGTAGTCGGCCTTCTCCTCCTCGGAGAGGTCCGTGATCTCGGCGCGCTCGTTGTACACGCTGCCGAGCGGGGACATCTCGGTCATGCCCCAGGCCTGGGTGATCGGCAGGCCGATCGCTTCGCGCCAGGCCTCGGAGAGCGACTTCGGCACCGCGGACCCGCCGCAGATGACCACCCGCAGCGAAGAGAGGTCCGCGTCCTTGAGCAGCGGGACCATGCCCATCCAGATCGTCGGTACGCCGGCCGCGATCGTCACCTTCTCGGCCTCGAGGAGCTTGATGATGCCGGCGGGCGAGAGGTCGGGACCGGGCAGGATCAGGTTGGCGCCGGCCAGCAGGGAGGAGTGGGCGAAGCCCCAGCCGTTGGCGTGGAAGAAGGGCACCACCGGAAGCACGCGGTCGCGGTCGTTGGTGCCGAAGAGGGTGCCGGCCAGAGAGGCCAGGGCGTGCAGGTACTGCGAGCGATGGGTGTAGACGACGCCCTTCGGGTTGCCGGTGGTGCCGGAGGTGTAGCAGATCCCGGCAGCGGTGCGCTCGTCGGTGACCCGGCCCTCGATCACCGCCTCCTCGGCGTCGGCCATCAGTTCCTCGTAGGAGACGACCCGCGGGTCGTCGGGGAGCGGGGTCGGCGCCCCGTCATCCATCACGACGACGTGCTTGAGCGTGGTCAGCTGGGGGAGAAGCGGAGCCAGCAGACCGAGCAGCGACCGGTCAACGAAGACGGCCTCGTCCTCGGCGTGGTTGAAGGTGTAGACGAGCTGCTCGGGGAAGTAGCGGATGTTGCCGGTGTGCAGCACCCGGCCGGTGCAGGGGACGGAGTAGTAGAGCGCGAGGTGGCGCAGGGTGTTCCACGCGAAGCTCGCCACCCGGCCGTCTTCGGAGATGCCGAGCCGGTCGAGGACGGTGGCCTGCTTGCGTACCTCCACGGCCAGGTCCTTGAACGTGTTGCGCTCCAGACCTGTGGCGGTCTTGGTGACGATCTCCCGCGTCGGGAAGACGCGCTCGGCGCGCCGGATGATCGTGTCGATGGTCAGCGGTGCGTCCTGGATCAGTCCTTGCATGCTGCACATCGTGACCCAACGTGGCGCGCGTCACAACGAGTTCCCGCGAACTTCTTGCCAGGCGATGCGGCCGACCTGTGGCGCGCCGGATGCCCAGCGGTCAGAATCGTCTGCGTGAGCACTCTCTTCGTCGCGGCCGGTGGTGGGGGTGATGCGCTCGGCGTGCTCCTGGCGCGCCGGGTCCTCGAGCCCGAGATGGACGACGGCGATGTGTTCGTGTCGACCTGCGCCTGGGAACGGCTCCGCATCGACCCGGTGCCTGGCCCTCGCTCGCGTGGCGACTTCATCGGGCTCCGCCTGGTCGATGGCGTCCGGGCGGAGATATCGACCACGACGGACACTCTTCCTCCGGGCCGGTCCGTGCTGCCGCGGCTTGCCGGCGACGTCGACGCGCGCCTCTTCCTGCACGACCTCGCGGACGGTGCGGTCGGACTCGCCGAGCAGCTCCAGCATCTCGCTCGGGCGCTCGGCGCCGATTCGCTCACGGTCGTCGACGTCGGTGGCGACGTGGTCGCCCGGGGAGACGAGCCCGGCCTGCTGAGCCCGTTGGCCGATTCGCTCACGCTTGCTGCGGCGTTGCGCAGCGGCCTGCCGGTGCGGCTCGCCGTCGTCGGCCCCGGCGTGGACGGGGAGCTCCCCGCCGAGCAGGTGATCGCCATCCTCGGCGGGCTCGGTGGGACCCAGGTGGGAACGCTGGGGACCGCGGATGTGGACCGGGTCGGCGACTCGCTCGGCTGGCATCCCACCGAGGCGACGACGCTGGCCGCGGCAGCCGCGCGCGGCCTTCGGGGCGCTGTGGAGATGAGACGAGGACAGACCCCCGTCCCGGTGAGCGAGGCGAGCGCGACCGTGTGGCGCCTCGATGCCGTCGTGACCTACGACTTCCCGCTCGCAGAGGCGCTGATCAACACCCGATCCCTGGGGAGCGCCGAGACGATCATCCGCGGCATCACTACCGTCGACGAGCTCGACTACGAGCGGCGACGGGCGCGGGAACGTCGCGAGATCCCGTCGCGAACCGTGACCGCTGCCGACATCGCGAACGCGAGCCTTGCCCGAGGGGCCTCGCACATCACCACTCGCCGGCTCCTGGAGGCGACCAGCGGGGACGTACCCAGCTACGAGACGGCACGCTTCGACGGGCTCGGGCTGTGGGCCTTGGAAGCCCTCGCGCGGGGTTGAAGTCCGGTCAGACGACGGCCTCGGTCGTGGTGAGGGCCAGGGCGGGTGTGGAGGCGGCACGCGGCCAGACCTCGGCGAGGATCTCGACCCCGCGCCGGACGAGCTCGGGGCGGGGCGTGATCGCCAGCCGCAGGTGACGCTCGTAGGCGCCATCGACGCCGAACCGCGGCCCGGCGGTGACGAGCAGTCCATGGGGACGGGCGGCGAGGGTGAGCTGGGAGCTGACCGGCGCGGGCAGGCCGACCCAGGCGGAGAGGCCGCCGTCGATACGCGGCGGCAGCTCCCAGTCGGGAAGGTGCTCGCGCATCGCGTGGTAGAGCGCGGCACGGCCGGCGGCGAGCTGCGCGGCGCGCTCCTCGAGGATCTCGGGCAGATGCCGGAACAGGATGGTGGTGACCAGCTGCTCCCAGATCGGGGTGCCGAGGTCGGTGGCGGAGCGTCCGCTGGCGATCTGGGTCAGCAGCACCGGGTCGGCGCGGATCCAGCCGACCCGTAGCCCGCCCCACAGCATCTTGCTCGCCGAGCCGATGTGGACGACGCGGGCCTGGTGCTCGCCGGCCATCGCGGCCAGCGGCGGGAACGTGTGGGGGCGGTCGATGTTCAGCTCGGCGGTGGTGTCGTCGGCCACGAGGAGGGTGTCGACCTTCGCCGCGGCGTACAGCAGGCGGAGCCGGTCCTCGGTCGACATCGAGCGAGACGTCGGGTTGTGGAAGTCGGGCATGACGTACGCCATCACGGGGGTGGTCCGGGCGATGGCCGCCTCCATCGCGGGCATGTCCCAGCCGGCGTCGGTGGTCACTGGACTCGTGATGATCCGGGCTCCGGCGAGGCTCAGGGCGTCGTACGCGTTGGGGTAGGACGGGCTCTCCGCGTAGGCCCGGTCGCCGCGGCTGATCACGGTGCGGGCGAGCAGGGCGATCGCGCTCTGGCCACCGGTGGTCACCATGATCTGGTCGGGATCGGTCGGCAGCCCGCGATCGGTGTAGCGCGCCGCGATCTCCGCGCGAAGCTCCTCGATGCCCCACAGCGTGTAGCCGGGGCCGGTCATGTGGTCGGCCAGCCGGCGGGTCGCCTCGACCGCGGCCTCCGGGAGCCGCCGGGTGGCCGGCAGGGTGGCCCTGACCAGGTCGATCTCGCCGCCCTCGGTGAACGAGTCGGGCGCGGTGGGTGGCAGCTTCGTCGTCGTACCCGATCCCTGGACGCTCAGCGCGTAGCCGTGCTCCCGCAGGCGCCGGTAGGCGGCCGTGATCGTGGTGCGGCTCAGCATCAGCCGCTCGGAGAGCTCGCGCTCGGAGGGGAGACGTACGTCGGCGGAGAGCCGTCCGTCGATCAGCAGCAGCTGGATCCGTTCGGCGAGGTTCTCGTACGCCGGGCCTTCCCCTTGCCACTGACCGAGCAGGCCAGCGAGCGCGGTGGCACCGATTCTTCCGCGAGGCATGAGGCCACCTTACCGCGATTGGCTTCTTTACCTTCGATTGGACCCGTGATTGGCTTTGCAATCGTGAAGGATCTCTCTGTGAAGTCGCTCTCCTGGTTGATAACTGGACTCTTCCTCTACGGCATCGCACTCGCCATGCTCGTGCAGGGCTCGCTGGGCCTGGCGCCCTGGAACACGCTGGCATCGGGACTCGTCGAGATCACCGGGATCTCCTTCGGGATGATGACCAACCTGATCGGGCTCGTCGTCCTGCTGCTCTGGATCCCGCTGCGACAGCGGCCCGGCGTCGGCACCGTGCTGAACGTCCTGCTCGTCGGCACCTCCGCGGAGATCGGCCTCTGGCTGCTCCCGCAGCCGTCGGACCTGGTGGCACAGGTCGCGCTCTTCGCCGGCGGCCTGCTCCTGCTGGCCGCGGCGACCGGGATCTACATCGCTCCCGGCCTCGGCCCGGGTCCGCGCGACGGCCTGATGACCGGCCTGCACGAGCGCACCGGCGCCCCGGTCTGGCTCTGCCGTGCGGGCGTCGAGATCACCGTGCTGGCAGTCGGCTGGCTCCTCGGCGGGATGGTCGGCATCGGCACCGTCGCCGAGGCGCTGCTCATCGGTCCGATGGTGCACCGCACCCTGCCGTTCTTCCGGACCCTTTACGCCGGGCGGCCGGACGCCGCGGCGGTCGCCGCCGAAACACGCGCGAGCGCATGATTTAACCCACACGAATTTCCTGTGGCGCCCCCGACAGGATTCGAACCTGTGACCGTCGGATTAGAAGGCCGATGCTCTATCCAGCTGAGCTACGGAGGCGTGGCCTGTGTGAGCACCCCGCTGAAGGGGGTTTGCGCAGGCCGCGCACGATCTTACCGGTGCCCGTATCCCTTGTGTGCATCGGAATCCGAAACGCTGGCCGGAGTGTTACCAAGGTGTGGGGGGTATTTGGGTGCACTGTCCCCGCACTGTCGACGTGAGTGTCCGATTGGCGGACCACGAGGGTTCGAGACTGGGCCCGATCATCGGTAAGGTCCCCGGACATGACTATGGAGTCCATGTGCACCTCGTGCGGTGCGGCCGTCACCGGTATGCGCTTCTGCACAGGTTGTGGGACCCCCGTCAGAAGCGCTCATCAGCCGCCGTCGCAGGGTGCACCGGAGCCGGTTGCACCGCCGCGACTGCCGCAGCGGGGTGCCGATCCTGAGCAGGGTGGTCTGTCGTTGCCGAGGCGTGGGCAGGGAGTCGCTGCGCCCACGCCCGAGGCCGACCCGGAGCCGGCCCCGTTGCCGCTCGAGCAGGTCAGGCGTACGCCGGGGGCCTCGATGGCGCCTCAGCTGAACATGACCGCGCCGAGCGGTGAGCAGCCGGCCTTCGGTGGTGGCATGGCCCCGCCGCCGGCGGGTTCGGATGATGGTGGCCTGTTCGGGCTGGCGGCGCGTACGCCGAAGTTCGAGCCCGAGCTCGCCTCCCAGTCGCAGTCGCTCTTCCTGCCCAAGCGCAAGCGCGCCGCAGAAGAGCTCGAGCCGACCCCGGATCCTGAGCCCGAGGCACAGGCGGCCGCGCCGGCGCCGCTCCCGGATCTGCCGACCCGGCCGCCGGCACAGGAGCGCGCGCCCGAGCCGCCCGCTCCCGCGCCCACGCCCGAGCCGCAGATGCCGGAACCGCAGGCGCCGCAGACCCCGGAGCCGATGGCTGCGCCTCCGCTGCCCGAGCGTCCGGCCGCGGCGTACCACCAGAGCGCGGAGCACCCGACCTTCGTCGAGCCCGCGCCGCAGTTCGGTGGCCCGGCCCCCGAGGCGGCCTACGAGGCGACCCACGAGGCGATGCCGCCGGTCGAGCGACGCCAGCCCGAGCCGGTCCGTCCCGACGAGACCCAAGTCGCGATGAGCCCTCGGTTCGACGCCGTCGACGAGGAGGCCTCCGGGGGCACCCGTCCGCGTGACGAGTTCGAGCAGTTCGCGCCGCCACAGCCGCAGTTCGACGCCCCGGCGCCCGAGTCGCGCTACGACGACGGCCAGCCCGATCTCGGCCAGCAGGCCCCGACGTACGGCGACCCTGCCTACGCCCCGCTCGCACCGCAACTGGAGCCGGACCAGGCCCAGTGGTCCCAGGGCTACGACCAGCCCTACGACCAGCCGTACGGCCAGGGCCCCGACCAGGGCTTCGGCCAGGCGTACGAGCAGTCCTACGAGCAGCCCTACGGCCAGCCGCAGGACCGGTCCCAGGACGAGTTCGGCCAGCCGTACGGTGACCCCTACGGCCAGAATCCCTACAACGACGCCACCCTCGTCGGGCAGCCGCCGGTCGGCGGTGGGCCCAACACCCCGGCGCCGCCGCCGATGGCGCCGCAGGGCTACGACCCGTACGGGAACGGCTACGACGCCCGCTACGAGCCGCAGGGCGGTCAGGGCAAGGGACCTGGCGGTCTCGACCTGAAGCGCTGGGGCCTGATCGTCCTCGCGCTGGCCGTCGTCGTCGCGATCATCGCCTTCGTCATCGGCCTGATCAACAGCAACGGCGACGACGCCAACGCCGAGACCGGCACCACCCAGGGCGCCACCACGACCGAGGGCGGTGCCGCGGCCGAGGCCAAGAAGATCGACGACCTCATCAAGACCTCGGCCAAGGACAAGGCGGCCATCGGTGCCGCTCAGGCCGACCTCGAGGCCTGCGAGAACATCGACGAGGCGATCCAGACCTTCCAGGACGCCGCGGCCTCTCGCGAGAAGCTGGCAACGAAGGTCGCCAAGATCGACACCGCCGTCCTCCCGGGGTCGCGGAAGCTCGTCAAGAACCTCGAGTCCGCATGGATGACCTCGCAGAACGCCGACCTGGCCTTCGCCGCCTGGGGCGAGAAGCGCAAGGTCAACGCCGACGGCGAGTGTGTGGGCGGCAAGGGCAAGCTGGAGAAGGCGACCACGCTCAGCCTGGCCAGCCACGACCCGAAGAAGGCGGCCGCCAAGGCGTGGGGGCCGATCGCGGAGGAGTACGGCCTCGAGCCCGTCGAGTGGAAGAAGCTCTGAGACGACTGGAGCGAGGCCGAGCGAAGGAGTGACCGCGCGAAGCGCGGAGCTCAGCGTGAGCGGAGGTACGCCGCCATCGCCCGTTTGATGGCGGCGGCCGTCCGTGCCTGGAACCGGTCGGACTTCAGCAGGCGCGCGTCCTCGGCATTGCGCATGTTGCCGGTCTCGAGCAGCACCTGCGGCACCGTGGTGAGGTTGAGGCCGGCCAGGTCGTCGCGCTCGACGAACCCGCCCTCACCGAGGTAGCTGGCCAGCGGCATCCCGGTCTTCCGCATCTCGGTGCGGAGCATCTGGGCGTAGCGTCGCGAGGGCTCGACGACCTCGTCGTTGGTGCCCGAGGGCACCGGGATCAGCAGCGAGTAGCCCCGCTCGGACGCGGCTGCCCCGTCGGCGTGGATGTCGATCGCGACGTCGGCCTTCGCATCGTTGATGATCTTCGCCCGCTTATCGATGCACGGCCCGACCCCGTCGTTGCTGTCGCGGGTCATGACCACCTTCGCGCCGGACTCGCGCAGATCGGCCGCGAGCTTCGTGGCAACGGCCCAGGTGAAGTCGGTCTCCGGGTAGCCGTCGTCGGTCGCGGTGCCCGTCGTGTTGCACGGGCTCTGCGAGCGCCCGTTCCACACCGGCTCGTTGATCACCTCGGGCGCGCCCGCGTTGCCGCCGTTGTGGCCCGGGTCGATCCCGACCACGGCTCCCTCGAAGACGTCGTCTGAACTGCTCGACGCGGGCGCGGACGGGGACGCCGTCCCTGATGGCGATGCGGCGGGCTGCTGCCGTGGCGTACTTCCTGGGCTGCAGGCCGCCAGGGTCGCCGTCAGAGCGAGGCAGCCGGCCACGGCGGCCGCTGACCGAGTTACCTCGGTGGGCAGCCACTTCCCTCGTGGAACTCCACGAGGGAAGCGCGACTCGACTGAGTTGCCTCGGTCAGCATTCACGTCACAGATGCTGACCCATCCACGCCTCGACGTCGTCGGCCGTACGCGGCAGGCCGGCGGAGAGGTTCACGGAGCCGTCCTTGGTGACGACGATGTCGTCCTCGATGCGGATGCCGATGCCGCGCAGCTCCTCGGGGACGAGCTTGTCCTCCTTCTGGAAGTAGAGGCCCGGCTCGACGGTGAGGACCATGCCCTCCTGCAGCGGTCCCTCGATGTAGGACTCCTTCGACGCGGAGGCGCAGTCGTGGACGTCGAGGCCGAGCATGTGGGAGACGCCGTGGAGGGTCCAGCGGGAGTAGGTCTTGTTGTCCTCGGAGAGCGCCTCGTCGACCGAGACCGGCAGCAGACCGAGGTCGTCCAGGCCGTGGGCGAGGATCTCCATCGCGGCGAAGTGGCCGGCGCGGAAGGTCACGCCCGGGCGGATCGCCTCGATGCCGGCCTGCTGGGCCTTGTAGACGAGCTCGTAGAGGTTGCGCTGCAGCGGCGTGAACGTCCCGGAGATGGGCAGGGTGCGGGTGATGTCGGCGGTGTAGAGGTTGTGGCCCTCGACGCCCATGTCGAGCAGCACCAGCTCACCGGGCACGATCGGGCCGTCGTTGTCGATCCAGTGCAGCGTGGTGGCGTGGGACCCGCCGCCGACGATCGAGTCGTAGCCGAGGTCGTTGCCCTCCGCGCGGGCGCGGCGGAAGAAGGTGCCCTCGATCCAGCGCTCGCCGTGCTTGAGGACCTGGTCCCACTCGCGCACCGCGTCGGTGAAGCCACGCACGGTGATGTCGCAGGCCTCCTTGAGCTCGCCGAGCTCCCACTCGTCCTTGATCAGGCGCAGCTCGGAGAGCGCCTTGGCGAACTCCTCGTCGCGGGAGGCCTCGGCCGGGGCGACCAGCTTGTCGACGTCGGCCGCGACTCCGCGGAGGACGCGGGTCGGGGTGTTGCCGGAGAGTCCGGACTCGAGCTGGTCGATGTGGCGTACCTCGATGCCCAGCGAGTCGGAGAGCTCTCGGGCAGAGGGACGCGCACCGGCCCAGAGCGCGCCGTACTGACGGTCGCGGAAGAACTCGTCGGTGTCGCGACCGCTGCGCGGACGGGCGTACAGGACCGAGGTGCCGTCGGGCTCGATCACGACGACGGCGTCGGAGGTCTGGTTGCCGGTCAGGTGTACGTGGGCGGTGTCGGCGCGGAAGCGGTAGTCGGTGTCGTTGGCGCGGACCTTGTAGGTGCCGGCCGGGACGATCAGGCGCTCACCCGGGAAGATGCCCGAGAGGCGCTCCCGGCGGGCGGCCGCCCATGGCGTGATCGGATGCTCGGGAACCTCGACCTCGCGGTCGTCCCAGCCCTCCCTCATGAACGTGGACCACGCCTCCGGAACCGTCTGGTCGTGGCTCTCGGTGTGGTCGTCTGCAGGAGTGGGGGCGCCTTTGTCCGTCATACCGGAATCGTACGCCGCGCCGGATCTACAACGCTCGTGAGTTCCCAGGCCACGCGGGTGGCGGGGACGTCTCGATCGGTGTCGGGTCGCACGTGCGGTCCGCACGCCCGATAGTCTGGCGCGCATGGGGGCGATCCCGAAGGATCCGACGAGAAGCAACCGCACGTTCACCATCGTGGTGGGCGTGCTTGTCGTGCTGACCTCTTTGCCGGTGCTTGGCATCGTTCTGCTCAGCACCAGCGTCGTCAACGACCATCTTGCCCCGACCGGCGCGATCCTGGGAGTGCTCTTCGCGGCCATCCCGGTGGTGCCGCTGGTCTACGCCTTCCTGTGGCTGGACCGCTACGAACCTGAGCCGAAGTCGCTGCTCGCGCTCGGTCTGGGGTGGGGCGCCTTCGTCGCGGTCGCCGCCGCGCTGATCGTCCAGAGCGTCGGGGCGCTGCTCGCCGGGTGGAGCCAGCCGACCCAGCTCGCGATCGTGGCTCCGGTCACCGAAGAGGCGGCCAAGGGGCTGTTCCTCCTGGTGCTGCTCGTCTGGCGTCGACACCTCCTCGACGGGGTGCTCGACGGCATCGTCTACGCAGGCATGGTCGGCATCGGCTTCGCCTTCACCGAGAACATCCTCTACCTGGGCGGCACCTACAACGGCACGCCCGGCATGGGCGACAGCTCCACAGGACACATCGGTGAGTTCACCGCCGTCTTCGTGATGCGCTGCCTGTTCAGCCCCTTCGCCCACCCGTTCTTCACCGCCTTCCTCGGCATAGGCATCGGTGTCGCGGTGGTCACGCGCAAGCGCTGGCTGAAGGTCGTGGCGCCGCTGCTGGGCTACGCCATCGCGGTGCTCGCCCACGCCACCTGGAACGGCTCGACACTGCTCTATGACGGGGCCGGGTTCCTGCTGGCGTACGTCGTGGTGATGGTGCCCGCGTTCGTGTCTTTGGTGGTCTTCGCGGTCTGGCGGCGAAAGTCCGAGCGGATCGTGCTGACCCGGTCGCTGACCGACGCCGCCCAACGGGGGCTGATTCCCTACACCGACATCGACTGGGTGGTCGATCTGCGGCGCCGGGAGCAGGCGCGGAGGTTCGCGTCGACCCACGGAGGGGCTCAGGGGGTTGCGGCCATGCGTGAATACCAGCAGGCTGCCATCGAGCTCGGATACTTGCACTGGCGATTCCTGCGCGGCAACCCGCCGCCAGACTTCGCCGCCCGGGGGAGGGCATACGTTGACCGCATCAGTGAGGTACGTCCACACATCGCGTTCCCGAGCGGGCAGGTGATGGCCGGATGACTGACGAGAACAGACACGACGACAACGCGCCGGAGCCTGCTCCGGAACATGCCCCTGAGACGCGGCCGGAGCCCTACGAGGCGCTGACTGCGGGGATGCTCGCGGAGAAGCCGACCACCGAGTTCGAGGCCGCTCGGGCCGAGATCGAGGCGTCCGGCGGCGAGAGCAACCGGATGGTGACCTCGCTCATCCAGCTCCACCAGGCGCTGACCGAGGTCACCCTGCCGCTGGACCTGCCCGGCGCCGACGAGCAGCGGGCCGCCAGGCAGAACATGGTCGAGCAGCTCGAGGACTACGTCATCCCGCGGATGATGACCATCGACGCGCCGCTCCTCGCGGTCGTCGGCGGCTCCACGGGAGCCGGCAAGTCGACGCTGGTGAACTCGCTGGTCGGCACCAAGGTGACCACGCCGGGGCTGCTGCGGCCGACGACCCGCTCGCCGGTGCTGGTGCACAACCCCGAAGACGGCCGCTGGTTCGGCCAGGACCGCCTGCTTCCCGAGCTGGAGCGGGTCCACCACCCGACCAACGACCCCGGCGCACTGCAGTTGGTCGCGAGCGACCGGCTCCACCCCGGCCTGGCGATCCTGGACGCGCCCGACGTCGACTCGGTCGAGGAGGCCAACCGGGTGCTCGCGGCCGAGCTGCTCGCCGCGGCCGACCTGTGGGTCTTCGTCACCTCGGCCGCACGCTACGCCGACCAGGTGCCCTGGGAGTTCCTCCAGCTCGCCGCCAACCGCTCCACCGCGGTGGCGGTGGTGCTCGACCGCACTCCGACCGAGGCCGTCCAAACCGTCGCCGGCCACCTGGCCCGGATGCTCGCCTCGCGCGGGCTCAAGGACTCACCGCTCTTCATCGTCCACGAGGGCGAGGTCTCCGAGCACGGGCTGCTGCCGGCCGAACACGTCGCCGAGGTACGCGCCTGGCTCGACATGCTCGCCGACGACGCCACCGCGCGACACCAGGTCGTCACCCAGACCCTCGACGGTGCGGTGCGGGCGCTGACCCTGGAGGTCCACCCGATCGCCGACACCGCGGACGGTCAGGGAGAGGCTGCGCAGCGGCTGCGTACCGATGCGGACATGGCCTACGACGAGGCGCTCAAGTCGATCATGGCGGCGACCGCCGACGGGACGCTGCTGCGTGGCGAGGTGCTCGCGCGCTGGCAGGAGTTCGTCGGCAGCGGCGAGATCCTCAAGGCGCTCGAGACGAAGGTGGGGATGCTCCGCGACAAGATCCTCGGCTCGATCAAGGGCAAGCCCCAGCAGGCAGAACGGGTGACCGCGGCCGTACAGGGCGGCCTGGAGATGCTGATCCTGGAGCAGTGCGAGGCGGCTGCCGAGAGGGCAGAGGCGGCCTGGCAGATGAGTCCCGCGGGCCGCGGGCTGCTCGCCGCCGGCCCCGCCGACCTCGGCCGAGCCTCGCGTGCGCTGCGGCCCAAGGCCGAGCGTGCGGTGCGCGACTGGCAGCAGGACGTGCTCGACATGGTGCGCAGCGAGGGTCAGGACAAACGTACGACCGCGAAGTTCCTCTCCTACGGGGTCAACGGCCTCGGCGTCGCGCTGATGGTGGTCGTCTTCGCCTCGACCGGCGGAGCGCTCGTCGGTGCCGAGGTGGGCATCGCCGGCGGCACCCTCCTGCTCGGCCAGAAGCTCCTGGAGGCGGTCTTCGGCGACCAGGCCGTGCGTGGGCTCGCGTCCAGAGCGCGCAAGGCGCTGGAGGTACGCATCGTGGGGCTCGTCGACGAGGAGCGTGCGCGCTACACGGGTCAGGTCGACGCGCTGCAGATCGACCATGGTGCACCGGAGCGACTGCGGCACGCTGCGCGGAAGGTCGGCGACGCTCGTTTCGCCAGCCAGCGCGGCGATGACTGAGACTTGTCAGACTGAGACTTTTCGGGAAGGGAAGGGGGATCATTGAGCGGCCTGCTCGAAGGTGCGAAGAACCTGGTCAGCCGAGGTGGAGATCTCGGTGATCGGCTGGACGGACTGACCGCTGCGACCGTGGCGGCGACGGGGCGCCTCGACGACGGACTCGTCGAGGACGCGCGCGCTGTGGTCAACAAGGCTCAGGGACGCCTCAAGCTCTCCGCCGACCACACGGTCGTCGGGGTCGCGGGGGCGACCGGGTCGGGCAAGTCGTCCACGTTCAACGCCCTGACCGGGCTGGAGCTCTCCGCCGTCGGTGTCCGTCGCCCGACCACCTCCTGGGCGACCGCCTGCGTGTGGGGTTCGGAGGGCGCTCAGGAGCTGCTCGAGTGGCTGGGCATCCCCGAGCGTCACCAGACCACCCGCGACTCGATGCTCGACACCCGCCGTGAGGGGCACGAGCTCGACGGCGTGGTGCTGCTCGACCTGCCCGACCACGACTCCACCGAGGTCTCTCACCATCTCGAGGTCGACCGGCTGGTCGAGCTCGCCGACATGCTGGTGTGGGTGCTGGACCCGCAGAAGTACGCCGACGCGGCCATCCACGACCGCTACCTGCAGCCGCTCCGGACCCACTCCGAGATCATGGTCGTGGTGCTCAACCACATCGACCGCGTTCCCGAGGACCGTCGTGAGTCGATGCTGGGTGACGTACGCCGCCTGCTCGACCAGGACGGGCTGCGCAACGTGCCGGTGATCCCGGTCTCGGCCAAGCTCGGCTGGGGGATCCCGCAGCTCAAGACCGAGATCGCCCAGCGGGCCGCGGCGAAGCGGGCCAACAAGTCCCGGCTCTCCGCCGACATCAAGACCGCCGCCGTGAAGCTCGCCAAGGCGTCCGGTGACGCCAAGCCGCGTTCCCTGGCCAAGCCCCGGGTGGAGGCCCTCGAGGACGCCATCTCCGAGGCCGCCGGGGTGCCGACCGTGGTGGACGCGGTCGAGCGATCCGTACGCACCCGGGCCAGGGCGGCCACGGGCTGGCCGCTGGTCTCGTGGGTCTCCCGGTTGAGGCCGGATCCGTTGAAGCGGCTTCATCTGGCGCTGGGGGAGGAGGCGACCCAGCTGGCCGGGCGCGCCCGGACCTCGTTGCCGCAGACCACTGCCGTCGAGCGCGCGCGGGTCGACACCGAGGTGCGTCAGCTGGCCGACGAGGCCGGCGCCGGGCTCGCCTCGCCGTGGCGCGACGCGATCCGACGGGCATCGGTCTCGCGGATGGATGACCTCGCCGACAGGCTCGACGCATCGGTCGGCGGTGTCGATCTGAACGCCGAGCGGCTGCCGCTGTGGATCGGGCTGGTCAAGGCGCTCCAGTGGCTCCTCATCATCCTCGCCACCGTCGGGCTGGTGTGGTCGGTGGCGCTGCTTCTCTCCGGAGCCGCTCAGCTCGGCGACGTGACGCCCTCAGTTGCCGGGGTCGAGCTGCCGTACGTCCTCTTCATCGGGGGTGTCGGGCTCGGGCTGGTGCTGTGGGCGGTGTGCCATCTGCTGGTGATCAGCACCGCTCGACGGCGCGCGCGGTCGGCCGATGCGCGGCTGCGTACGGCGGTCGCCGACGTGTCACGTGAGCTCGTCGTCGACCCGATCGAGACTGAGCTGGCGGCCTACACCGCCCTTCGGCACGGGGTGGCCAAAGCGCTGCGCTGACCGGCAGCGGGCCGATCACTGTCCACAGGCACGGTTCGATCCGGGGTTGTCCACAGGCGGACGTACGCCGCCCGGAACTGTCGGTGGTCGAGCGCAGGGTTGTCTCCGAGGCCCGCATCAGGCGGGCGCGAACTCTGAGGAGACAACGATGAACGACTCGATCATCACCCTGCGCGGCAACGTCGGCGCCGACCCCGTCGTGCGGAGCGTCGGTGAGTTCTCGGTCGCGAACTTCCGGATGGCGTGCACACCGCGGAAGCTCAACCGGTCCACCGGCGAGTGGAGCGACGGCGTGACGCAGTGGTTCTCGGTGAGTGCCTGGCGTCAGCTGGGGGAGAACGTCGGGCGCTCGCTTCGCAAGGGCGACCCCGTGGTCGTCCAGGGACGGCTGTCCACCCGCAGCTACGTCAACAAGGACGGGCTCGAGGTCAACACCTTCGAGGTCGAGGCGACCGTCGTCGGCCACGACCTCAACCGTGGCATGAGCAGCCTCTCGCGCAATCCGCGCTCCCTGGCCGCGGTCGCTGCCCCTGCCCCCGAACCCCGCGACGACGACCCCGAGCGCGACCCGCTCTCCGACTGGCGGGCGCCGGGCGCGGACCCGTGGGATCAGAAGCCGATCACCCCGGATGAGGGCGAGGCGACTGATGAGACGGAGCCGTCTGTGGCGGCCTGAGGTGAGCCGGGCCTGCGCCGGCCCCGGTGGCGGGGTGCGCCGGTTGTACCGGCGTGCCTCTCCCTCATTAGGGTGGGCACCATGGCCGACTACATCCTCTCCCTGCGCAATGTGCGCAAGGCCCATGGCGACAAGGTCGTCCTCGACAACGTCACCCTCTCGTTCCTGCACGGTGCCAAGATCGGCGTCGTCGGCCCGAACGGCATGGGTAAGTCCTCGCTGCTCAAGCTGATGGCGGGGCTGGACCATCCCAACAACGGCGACATCGTCCGCGACCAGGACGCGACCGTCGGGATGCTCCAGCAGGAGCCGCCGCTGACCGAGGGCAAGACTGTCCTCGAGAACGTCGAGGAGGCGGTCAGCGAGATCAAGACGAAGATGAAGCGCCTCGAGGACGCCTACATGGAGATGGGTGACCCCGACGCCGATCAGGACGCCCTGATGGCCGAGACCGGTGACCTCCAGACCTACCTGGACAACATCAACGCCTGGGACATCGACTCCAAGCTCGAGCAGGCCATGGACGCGCTGCGCTGCCCTCCGGGCGACGCGATCGTCGACAACCTCTCCGGTGGTGAGCGCCGCCGGGTCGCGCTGTGCAAGCTGCTCCTGCAGGAGCCCGACCTGCTGCTGCTCGACGAGCCCACCAACCACCTCGACGCCGAGTCGGTGCAGTGGCTGGAGGGTCACCTCAAGTCCTACAAGGGTGCCGTCCTCGCCGTCACCCACGACCGCTACTTCCTCGACAACGTCGCCGAGTGGATCGCCGAGGTCGACCGCGGCGCGATCCACGGCTACGAGGGCAACTACTCCACCTACCTGGAGACCAAGAAGGACCGTCTCAAGGTCGAGGGGCAGAAGGACGCCAAGCGCGCCCGGATGCTCGAGAAGGAGCTGGAGTGGGTCCGCTCCAACGCCAAGGCCCGCCAGACCAAGTCGAAGTCGCGTCTGGCCCGCTACGAGGAGCTCGCCGCCGAGGCCGACAAGGCCCGCAAGATCGACACCGCCGACATCAACATCCCGCCGGGCCCGCGCCTGGGCGACGTGGTGATGGAGGCCAAGGGCCTGGTCAAGGGCTTCGAGGGCCGCACGCTGTGGGACGACATCTCGTTCTCGCTCCCGCGTGCGGGCATCGTCGGCATCGTCGGCCCCAACGGTGTCGGCAAGACCACGCTGTTCCGGATGATCACCGGCTCTGAGAAGCCCGACGCGGGTGAGCTCAACGTCGGCCAAACGGTGAAGATCTCCTACGTCGACCAGAGCCGCGGTGGCATCGACCCCAACAAGAATGTCTGGGAGGTCGTCTCCGACGGCCTGGACTTCATCAAGGTCGCCAACTTCGAGATGAACTCGCGCGCCTACGTCGCCTCCTTCGGCTTCAAGGGTCCCGACCAGCAGAAGAAGGCCGGCGTGCTCTCCGGTGGTGAGCGCAACCGCCTCAACCTCGCGCTCACCCTGAAGCAGGGCGGCAACATGCTGCTGCTCGACGAGCCCACCAACGACCTCGACGTCGAGACGCTCTCCTCGCTCGAGGACGCGCTGCTCGACTTCCCCGGCTGCGCCGTGGTCACCTCCCACGACCGGTGGTTCCTCGACCGCATCGCCACCCACATCCTCGCCTGGGAGGGCACCGAGGAGAAGGAGGGCGAGTGGTTCTGGTTCGAGGGCAACTTCGAGTCCTACGAGGCCAACAAGATCGAGCGCCTCGGCCAGGAGGCCGCGCGCCCCCACCGCGTCACCCACCGTCGCCTCACCCGCGACTGACCAACCCGCGCCGAGTCGGCGCGTCCTGACCAAACCCAGCGCCGAGTCGGCTCGTCACAACGAGCCGACTCGGCGCGGTTTGTCACAGGGTTGCGGGCTCCTGGGTCGCTGCCGGGCGTACGCCGTTCACGGCGGGGGTGATCCGGCGCTCCAGGCGCATCGAGGCAGCGACGATGCCGACACAGCCGACCACCATCAGGGCGATGAATGCGGTCGACTGGCCGTGCTCGAGCAGGAAGCCGGCCAGGATCGGGCCGATGATCGCCCCGGTCTGGAACGAGGCCGAGTTGATCGCGTTGTAGCGCCCGCGCAGATGGTCGGGCGCCATGTCGTTGGTCAGGGCCGGGTAGGCCGACTGCATCAGCGTCTCGCCGAGGGCGAAGAAGATGCCCTGGAAGGCGACCACGCCGACGATGGCCGCGACGGAGCCGGGCACCAGGCCGGTCGCCCCGAACACCACCCAGGCCAGGCCCCAGATCGCGGCGGTGGCGACGAGCACTCGCGTGCGCCGCCGTCCGCTGACCCGGTTCATCACCCAGAACTGGGCGAGCACGATCACGGCGCAGTTCACCACGAACGCGAACCCGATGACCCGGGTGGAGACCTCGGCGATCTGACGCGAGTAGGCCGGGAACCCGCTCTCGATCTGGCCATAGCCCAGGGTCGAGAGCAGCACCCCGATCACCACCAGCCAGATGACCTCGGGACGGCGCAGGATCGTGGCGTACGACGCGGTCGCGTCGGGCTCGTCGGCAGCAGGTCGCGCGGCGCGGCCGTGCAGATGACGCAGGGGGCCGAGCAGGACGAGGGCCGGGATCGTGAAGGTGGCGGCGTTGGCGAGGAAGGCGTAGGTGAACGTCTCGGGCCGGCTCACGTCGATGAAGAGCCCGCCGATGACGCCACCGATGCCGATGCCGAGGTTGATCAGCGCGAAGTTCACCCCGTAGTAGCGCTGCCGCAGCTCACCCTCGACCACGGTGGCGACCAGGGCGTTGGCGGCCGGCCAGGACACGCCGGCCTGGACGCCCAGAAGGCACAGTGCCGCACCGGCGAGCACCGGGGTGGTGGCGAAGGCGAGCATGACGTCGCCGGCGATCGCACAGACCAGACCGCCGAGGATGACGGGGCGGGCACCGTACTTGTCGATCAGGCTGCCCGCCGGGCCGGTGACGATGAAGCCGACGATGGCGATCAGGCCCATCAGGGTGCCGGCGAGACCGAGGTCGAAGCCGCGTACCTCATGCAGGTAGATGATCGTGAACGGCAGCGTCATGCCGCGACCGAGGAGCTGGATCGCAACCGTCGACAGGAGCCAGCGGCCCTCGCGTGGAAGTGCGGCTATGAAGTCACGGAGACCGAGAGCAGGGGGAGTCGACACCGCACAATCTTCGCCTCTACCCGGAGCCGTGGCGAATTGTTTCTAAGGGACTGTGAAGGCTCGGGCCGATCCAATGCCCGGGCTAAGGTCCCGCCTCATATTGCCGTTGGTCCCGGCTGTTTCAGGGCTCTCGTCCCGGGTGCGAATCGAACCTTCGGTGACAACTTCCTCGCCGTTAAGGGGTGCCAGTGCATGGAACAGCCCGTGGACAGGGCTAACGTAATGCCCCGTGGGTGATGAGACTCGGTGGCTGGATGAGGAGCAACAGCGCTCGTGGCGTGCGCTGATGATGGGGATGACCCTGCTCGATGACCGCCTGGACGCCGATCTACGCACCCGCTTCGACATCTCGCTCCCGGAGTACGAGATCCTGGTCCGCCTCTCCGAGAACGACGGCGCCATGCGGATGGCTCAACTGGCCGACTCGCTGGCCCACTCGCGCTCCCGGATCACGCACACGATCACCCGGATGGAGCGTGCCGGGCTGGTCGAGCGCCGCAACTCGGCCGACGACGGCCGCGGTGTCGTCGCGACCCTCAGCGACCGCGGCTTCGAGCTGCTGCGCGAGGCGGCTCCGGTCCACGTCACCGGCGTACGCGACTACCTCATCGATCTGGTCAGCGAGGAAGACTTCGCGGCTCTGGGTCGCGTGATGAACGCCGTCTCCGACCACCTGATCAGCGACCGCCCCGGCATCGAGATGCGCTGACTCCCGCCGAGTCGGCTCGTCATAACGAGCCGACTCGGCGGGAGTTGTGTCAGATGCGCTCGAGGATCATTGCCATGCCCTGGCCACCGCCGACGCACATGGTGATCAGACCGGTGGTCTTGTCGTGCCAGTCGAGGCTGTTGAGCATGGTGTTCTGCAGGCGCGCGCCGGTCATGCCGAAGGGGTGACCGACGGCGATGGCGCCGCCGTTGATGTTGAGGCGGTCGATGTCGATGCCGAGGTCCTGGTAGGACGGGATCACCTGGGCCGCGAACGCCTCGTTGATCTCGACCAGGTCGATGTCGCCGATCGACATGCCGGCGTACTTCAGCGCGTTCCGGGTCGCCTCGACCGGGCCGAGGCCCATGATCTCGGGGGAGAGGCCGGAGACGCCGGTGGACACGATCCGGGCCAGCGGGGTGACGCCGAGCTCGGCGGCCTTGGTGTCGGACATGACCACGACGGCGGCGGCGCCGTCGTTGAGGGCGCAGCAGTTGCCGGCGGTGACGGTGCCATCCTCGCGGAAGACCGGCTTGAGGCCGGAGATGGCCTCCAGGGTCACGCCCGCGCGGGGGCCGTCGTCGGCCGAGACGACGGTGCCGTCGGGGGTGGTGACCGGGGTGATCTCGCGGGCCCAGAAGCCGTCGGCGATGGCCTTCTCGGCGAGGTTCTGGGAGCGTACGCCGAACTCGTCCATCTCGTGGCGCGAGATGCCGCGCGAGGTGGCGAGGTTCTCAGCGGTGTGGCCCATCGCGATGTAGACGTCCGGCAGCAGGCCGTCCTGGCGCGGGTCGTGCCACTTCTCGTTGGACGCGGCGGTCGCGGTGGTCCGCGACTGGGCGTCGTCGAAGAGGTGGTTGACGGTGTCGGGCAGGTGGTCGGAGGTGCCCTTGAAGAAGCGGGACACCGTCTCGACACCGGCGGAGACGATGATGTCGGCCTCGCCGGCCTTGATCGCGTGCAGCGCCATCCGCGAGGTCTGCACCGAGGAGGAGCAATAGCGGGTGATGGTCGCGCCGGGCACCTTGTCCCAGCCGTTCAGCACGGAGACCACGCGGCCCATGTTGTTGCCCGACTCGCCGCCCGGCAGACCACACCCGAGCAGCAGGTCGTCGATGTCGTTGGGGTCGAGGCCCTCGACCTTGCCGACGGCTTCCTTGGTGATGAGTGCCGCAAGGTCGTCGGGACGGAAGTCCTTCAGAGATCCCTTGTTGGCTCGCCCGATCGGGGTGCGGGCGGCGGCGACGATGACTGCCTCAGGCATGAAGACTCCCGGTTACTGATGAGTAGGTAGAACTGTGGTCGACACCATACTCGCCCGGACAGCGTCTGGTCGCCAGGCCCAGTGCCCAAGATCATCTGGAAGGATCGGTCACGTGCGCCACCTCTACGAATGCCCCATGCGTTGGGCCGACCTCGACATGCTCGGCCACGTCAACAACGTCGTCTACGTCGACTACCTCCAAGAGGCGCGCGTGGACATGCTGCGCACGCACGCCCGGAGCCCGCAGACCCAGGGCCTGGCCGAGGGAGTCGTGGTGGCCAGCCACCAGGTCACGTACGTCGCCCCGCTGCTCTTCGACTTCAAGCCGGTCTACGTCGAGTCGTGGGTGACCGACATCCGGGCGGCCAGTTTCACGATGGCCTACGAGATCTTCCGCGACCAGCCCGACGGCACCCGCAAGGTCTTCGTGCGGGCGAGCACGGTCCTGGCGCCGTACGTCTTCGCCACCGAGTCGCCGCGCCGGCTCAAGCCTGAGGAGAAGGCCAACCTTCAGCCGTACCTCGAGGCCGACCCCGAGGGATGGTCGCCGAAGCCGCTCGCCCTGGGCGAGCCGAAGCGGCTCGAGGACGGGCGCTTCCCGCTCTTCGTCCGCTTCTCCGACGTCGACGCCTACGGGCACGTGAACAACGTGAAGTACTTCGAATACTTCCAGGAGTCGCGACTGGCACTCATGATGCGGCTCAGGTCGCACCACGGCATCGAAGGCTGGCCGTCCGTCGTGGTCGCGCAGACAGACGTCACCTACCACGCGCCGGTCCTGGCTCGCTCGGAGCCGTACGACGTGTGGAGCTACGTCTCCCGGCTGGGCACCAAGTCGATGACGATCGAGTCCGAGATCGCCGACGGAGACCTCAGGCTCGCCCGCGGGCAGGTCACGCTGGTCTTCTACGACCTGGAGTCCGGGAAGGCCATCGAGCCCAGCCCGGAGGTGCGTGCGGCCGTCGAGAGCGTGCTCTAGGCAGGCTCAGTCGCGCCGGTCGTCATCGTCGCAGTCGTCGCGGCGGTCGTCGTGGTGCTCACGTCGGCAGTCGTCGTCGCTGTCGCGGTCGCCGTACCAGCCGTCCGCGTCGGCCCACTGACTCCAGTCCCAGCCGTCCTGGGTCGCGGTGAAGTCCTGCCCGGGCATGGCCGGGACCTGACCTGGGGTCTCGCCCGACTTCTCGCGGCCGCGCGTCTTCCGGGCGCTCAGCGTGCTGGCCTCGGTGGGCTGCTTCGCGTTCGGCGCCGAGTCGGGCGGCGCGAGCAGGTCGCGGGAGGCGAGCTGGGTGGCGAGCGAGGCGTCGGGGGGAGGGGGCAGCGTGCCGACCGAGGTGTCCTCGGCGGCGTCGACGGGCTCGGGCGGACCGGTCGGGCCATCGGCGAGCCGGGTCTGCAGGCCGGTCGCCTGGTGCGCGGGACGGCTCGACTGGTCCGGTCCGATCGACCGTATCCCTCCGATGAGCAGCGCCATCGCGACGAGGGCGACGACTGCAAGCCCGACTCCGACGATAGCCCGCTGAATTGCCCGCATGCGTCCTCCGAGAGCGCTCTGGTCAACCAAATGTTCTGCTTGAGTCCAGTAGCCTCCCAGTGCTTGCGTCAGTTGTCGAGAAGCGGGACCTTTGTCAGCGTTTCCTGAGCCGCGCGGCCAACAGCGCGCGGCGTTCGGAGACGCGCTGCCACACGTGCTGCTGGATGAGGAGGGTCAGCCAGCCGGCGAGTGCCATGCCTGCGACGTTGACGACGAGCTGCAGGGTGCTGCCCCAGATCTCCTCGCCGAGCCCGAAGGCGAGGCCCAGGGCCACGTTGGCGGCCGCCGGGATGGTGGTGACCGAGATGAAAACGCCGGACAGGTTGCCCGCCCGGGCCGAGGTCACCGCGAGCACCCCGGCGGCGGCCGCGATCAGCGCGACGATGAAGGACCACTTGTCGGGGGTGTAGATGAAGGCCGTGCCCGGTCGCTCCGCGGTGACGTTCGCGGCCGTGATCCAGCCCAGCCCGCGGGCGACGAGCGCGGCCAGCGTGGTCATGGCGATGCCGACCGCGAACCCCACCAGCAACGTACGCAGCGACTGGCCCAGCAGCCCGAAGCGGCGGCGCACCAGGGCGACGCCGAGGGCGGCGATCGCGCCGAACTCGGGTCCGATGACCATCGCCCCGATGACCAGGATCTGGGAGTCGAGGACGATCGCGATGCCGGCCAGCATCGTGGCCAGGCTGATCAGGCTCAGGAAGGTCCAGTTGGTCTCGGAGTCCTCGTAGGCCCGCTGGGTGACGTCGGCCCACACGACCGAGTCGGCGCTGCTGCCCGGGGCGAGGTGGTCGGCGACCAGGCCGGCCTCGGACATCCACGTCTGGACGGGCTCGACATGGAGGCTGCCCTCCTGGGGCACACCTAGGTCGCGGAGCTGGTCGATGATGTCGTTGGCCGCCTCCCTGGCGACCGCGGCGAGCACCACATCGCCCTCCGGGCGCAGCGAGGCGCCCGGCAGGGACGAGAGCTCGCTGACGGCGGGGTCGGTGGTGAGGATCTCGAGGACCGCGGGTGTCAGGCGCGTCGGCGAGGTGATCCGCAGCTGCAGCATGGGCACATTGTGGCCCAGGCGTTCGTCGTCGAGCCCGGCCCCCCGGGTCACAGCCAGCGTCTGGCCTTGAGCAGCACGTACAGGACGATCGCGGCGACCACGATGATGCCGCTCGAGACGATGAAGCCGCTGAACTGACCGAACCCGGGGTAGGGGACGTTCTGACCGAAGAAGCCGGTGACCAGGGTGGGGGCGGCGATGATGGCGACCCACGCCGAGATCCGGCGCATGTCGTCGTTCTGCCGCACCGAGGTCGCGGCCAGCTCCTCGGTGGCCAGCGCCAGGTGAGTGCTGGTGCGAGCCTGGTAGAAGTCGATCACTCCGCGGACGAACTCGCCCTGCCCGTCGGCCATCGTGCGCACCATGTCGAACCGGTCGGCCAGCTCGGCCGCTCGTGCCGCCAGGCCTGCGACCGGCCCGGTCCCGCGCCGCGCGACCGCGCGACACGTCTCCGCGCTGTGCGTGGCGATGGTGCGTACGGTCAGCAGCGCGTGGCCGACCTGGAACAGGTCCTCCAGGAGGGTCGCCGGATCGTCGTCGGGGTCGTCGTCGGTGACCTGCTGCTCGATCCGTCCGGACTCGCGGGCGAGGTCGGCGACGAGCTGCGTCTCGCGGCGGATCATCGACGAGGCGATGGCGTGGGACAGGTCCCAGGACGTACGGAGGTCGACCTCGCCCTTCAGGAGCCGCCGGCGCACGTTGTCGGTGTCGATGTGTGCCACCTCCGGGGCGACGACCGGGTTGACCGGCCCGTGCACGGTGACCAGGTAGTTCGCGCCGATGAACTGGTCGAGCTCGACGTAGTGCACGTGGCCGCCGGTCCCGAGCTTTGGAGCGTGCAGCACCGTGAAGACGTGGTCGCTGTAGAAGTGGAACTTCGAGATGTGGTTGCGGGCCATGCAGTCGCCCAGAGCGAGGGCGTGGAAGGGGAACCACTGTCTGAGCTGCTCGGATGCCGCTTCGTCGCACTGTGGCACGTCGATCCACACCACGGTGTCCGGCTCGTCGAGCAGATCGGGGACCTCCTTCGGGGCGTGCTCGGTGAGCCCGGTCGGGCGCAGTGCGTAGACCATCATGTGGGGGCCTCTCCTCAGATCCAGTTGCGGCGGCGGAAGAGGATATAGAGGACCACGTTGACGGTCAGCATCAGCCCGAGCGCCATGAAGTAGCCGTAGCGCCACTGCAGCTCGGGCATGAAGTCGAAGTTCATCCCGTAGACCGTGCCCACCAGTGTGGGAGCGAACAGGATCGCCGCCCAGCCGGAGATCTTCTTGACCTCGTCGTTCTGCTGCACGCTGAGCTCGCTGAGCGCCTTCATCTCCTCGTTCTGCTGCTGGGCGACGAGGGTGGCGTTGACGGTCAGGATGTCGCGCAGCAGGTTGCGGAACTCGTCGATCTGCTCGACGGTTCCGATCACGTGGTCCTCGACGTCGCGCAGGTAGCGCTGGAGCTCCTCGTCGGTGCGGTACTTGGAGAACCCGGCGGCCAGGGAGCGTACGACGCCCAGCAGGGGTCGGGTCGCCCGCTGGAACTCGACCACCTCGCGGGAGAGCTCGTAGATGCGACGGGACACCTGGGTGTCGCCGCGGAACATCTCGGTCTCGATCTCGTCGATGTCGTTGGCGAGTCCGGCCACCACCGGCGCATAGCCGTCGACGACGCGGTCGAGGATGGCGTACAGCACCGCCTCCGGGCCGAGCCTGAGCAGATCGGGATTGCTCTCCATCCGGCGGCGCACCGGGGAGAGGTCGGGCTGGGTGCCGTGGCGGACGGTGAGCACGAAGTCGGGACCGACGAAGAGGTGCAGCTCGCCGAAGTCGATGTTCTCGGTCTCGTCGACGTACCAGGCTGCCCGCAGCACCACGAACAGCGTCTCGTCGTAGCGCTCGATCTTCGGTCGCTGGTGAGCCAGGATGGCATCCTCCACGGCGAGCTCGTGCAGGCCGAACTCCTCGGCCAGCGAGGCCAGCTCGTGCTGGTTGGGCTGGTAGAGACCGATCCAGGCCATTGCGTCGTCGTGGTCGCGGAGCGAGCGGTACGTCTCGGCCAGCGTCGAGGGGGAGTCGACCCGGTCGCCGCCGACGTAGACGGCGCTGTCGATCACGCTGCCACGAGTCATGGGTGTCGGCGTCGAGGCCCGACCGCCTCCGCCATGCAGCGGCAGCGTCGCCGGCGGGTCGGAACGGCGCTGCTTGGTGAAGGGGCGCAGGAACGGGTGCTCGGACATGATGGCCTCCCAGATGGTGCGAGCGGGATCGCGACGCGGGAACGCGACGCACCAGCCCGGCACGCTCTCAGGTGGGCCGGACCGGTCAGGGCGAGGTGGTACTCGGAGGTTGGCCGTCCATCTCAGCCACCTCCTGTTCCTCGCTCGCGGTAGCAACCGACTGCCTGTTGTGTCCGCGCGGAGCCTCGTCCGCGCCGGGACATCGTACGGCGGGCCTGCTCGCCGCAGGTAGTCGCCGGGGCGTCAGTAATGCGTCAAGGTGGACGCCACCGGCGTCAGCGATGTGTCAATCGGACCGGGGACGAGGCGGGTGGCCCCTAGCGTCGCGGGGTGTGTCTCTACGAGTCTCAGTCAAGCGTTCCTGGCGTTCTGGTCTGTCGATCCGCGCCGGTTGTCGAGAAGGTGTCCGTGTGATGGCGGGGCCTGAGTACGGCGGGGTCCTGGTGGTCGCCGCCGCGGCCGCCTTTGCCGTCGCCTTGAGCCTGCTGATGCGAGTTCTCCTCTACTAGGCCGCGCCAGCCACGAGCGCCGGACGTACTCGGGTATGTCCGGCGCGAGGCAATTTCTGTGGCACCAGGTCAAGGATGCGTCAATCGGACGGCGTACGTCGTCAGGGAACCGTCAAGGTGGGCACTCCAAGGCTCCGAGCGGGGATGCAATGGAGTCGTGCTAGATCTCGTCTACATCCTCATCACGCTGGTGTCCTTCGCAGGGCTCGCCGCGCTCGTCGGTCTCATCGACCGGCGGTTGGGCCAGCCCTCCGACACCGACACCGGCGCCACCCCCACTGAGACCGAGCCGCGGGCGGTGAGCCGATGAGCTCCGTCGTCGCCGCCGTCCTGCAGATCGTCGTCCTGATCGCAGCGCTGGCCGTCGCGGTTCCGCTCCTGGGCCGCTACCTCGCCCACATCTACACCAGCCCGAAGCACCTGCGTGCCGAGAAGGTCGCCTACCGGGCGCTCAAGGTCGACGCCGAGGCCGACCAGCACTGGCGCTCCTACGCGATGTCGGCACTGGGCTTCTCGCTGGCCGGGATCCTGTTCCTGTTCGCCTTCGGGCGGCTGCAGCAGTGGCTGCCGCTGGACGGCGGCTTCGACCCGCTGCCCAGCGACGGGGCCTGGAACACGGCCGTCTCGTTCGTGACCAACACCAACTGGCAGTGGTACTCCGGTGAGGCGGCCACTGGCCACCTGATCCAGATGGCCGGGCTCGCGGTGCAGAACTTCGTCTCCGCCGCGGTCGGTCTCTCCGTCGCCGCGGCCTTCGCGCGCGGGCTCGCCCGCACCCGCAACCAGGGAAGGATCGGCAACTTCTGGGTCGACCTGGTGCGTACGACGGTTCGGGTCCTCCTGCCGGCAGCATTCGTGGTCGCGATCGTGCTGGTCGCGGCCGGGGCGGTGCAGAACCTGCACTCCGTGCACGAGATGACCACGCTGACCGGGGGCACCCAGCCCCTGACCGGAGGTCCGGTGGCCAGCCAGGAGGCGATCAAGGAGCTCGGCACCAATGGCGGCGGCTTCTACAACGTCAACTCCGCCCACCCCTTCGAAAACCCCAACCCGTTCACCAACCTGCTCGAGATCTGGGCGCTGCTCGTGCTGCCGTTCTCGATGGCCTGGGCCTTCGGCCTGATCGTCAAGGACAAGCGCCAAGGGGGCGCTGTCCTGGCCACCATGGGCACCCTCCTCACCGTCGGCATCACCCTGCTGACCTGGGCGGAGATGGCCGGCCCCGGCACCGCTCCGCAGCTCGCCGGAGCCGCGATGGAGGGCAAGGAGACCCGCTTCGGCGAGGCCGCCACGGCGCTCTTCGCCGCCGCCACCACCGGCACCTCGACCGGTGCCGTCAACGGCATGCACGAGAGCCTGACCGCGCCCGGTGGCGGCGTCGCGCTGTTCGGGATGATGCTCGGCGAGATCGCGCCGGGCGGTGTCGGCTCCGGTCTCTACGGCATGCTCATGCTCGCCGTGGTCACGGTGTTCCTGTGCGGCCTGATGGTGGGACGTACGCCTGAATACCTCGGCAAGAAGATCAGCCGCGACGAGATGGTGCTGGTCGCGGTCTACATCCTGACCACCCCGATCCTGGTGCTCGTCGGCGCCGCGATCGCGCTGACCGCTCCGGCAGGGCTGGCCGGTCTCTCGACCGACGGTCCGCACGGCCTCTCCGAGGCGTTGTACGCCGTCACCAGCGCCGCCAACAACAACGGCTCCGCCTTCGGCGGGATCACCTCGGGCACGCCGTTCTGGAACACGCTGCTCGGGTTGCTGATGCTGTTCGGCAGGTTCGTCCCGATGATCTTCGTGCTCGCCCTGGCGGGCCGGTTCGCGACCGCCAACCGGCTGCCGGACAACGCCGGCACCCTGCCCACCCACCGCCCGCTCTTCGTAGGCCTGCTGACCGGCGTCGCGCTGGTCGTCGTCGGCCTGACCTTCGTCCCGGCTCTCATGCTGGGCCCGATCGTGGAGTCCCTGTCATGACCCAGACCCCAGTACGTACCCCTGAAGAACACACCGAGCACGCCACCCGTGTCGAGGCGGCACCGTCGGTGCTCACGACCAAGCAGATCGCCGAGGCGGTGCCTGGTGCGCTGCGCAAGCTCGATCCCCGCAAGCTGGTGGCGACGCCCGTCATGCTCGTGGTCGAGATCGGTGCGGCCGCCACGACCGTCATGTCGGTCCTCGACCCGTCGGTGATGGGCTGGTTGGTCACCGTCTGGCTGTGGCTCACCGTCGTTTTCGGTTCCCTGGCCGAGTCCGTCGCCGAGGGCCGTGGCAAGGCCCAGGCGGCCAGCCTGCGTTCCCTGCAGACCGAGACTTCCGCGCGCCGCCTGAAGGGTGGCCTCGGCGGTGCCGAGGAGGTCGTCGCCTCCACCGGCCTACGCGCCGGCGACGTCGTCGTGGTCGAGGCCGGCGAGCGGATCCCCGGCGACGGCGACGTCATCGAGGGGGTCGCGAGCGTCGACGAGAGCGCGGTGACCGGCGAGTCCGCTCCGGTGATCCGCGAGTCCGGCGGCGACCGGTCGGCGGTCACGGGCGGCACCCTGGTCCTCTCGGACCGGATCGTCGTCCGGATCACCTCCGACCCGGGCCACTCCTTCGTGGACCGGATGATCGCCCTGGTCGAGGGCTCGGAGCGGCAGCGTACGCCGAACGAGATCGCGCTCAACGTGCTCCTGACCAGCCTGACCGCGATATTCGTGGTCGTCTGCTGGAGCCTCTACTACCTGGCCGGCTACTCCGGTGCGCACCAGTCCTGGCTGGTCCTGACCGCGCTGCTGGTCTGCCTGATCCCGACCACCATCGGCGCGCTGCTGAGCGCGATCGGCATCGCGGGCATGGACCGGCTCGTACGCCGCAACGTCCTGGCGATGTCGGGAAGGGCCGTCGAGGCGGCCGGTGACGTCGACGTGCTCCTGCTCGACAAGACCGGCACGATCACGTACGGCAACCGGCAGGCGTACGAGGTCATCCCGGTCACCGGCACCACGTTGACCGGGGCCGAGAACGCGGCCGTCCTGGCCAGCCTCTCCGACCAGACGCCCGAGGGTCGCAGCATCCTGACACTGGTGGGGCGCTCGATGGGTGGGCCGGCAGAGGCCACCATGGTGGAGTTCTCCGCCATGACCCGGATGTCCGGCTTGGACAGCCCCGGCCTGAGCGTACGCAAGGGCGCCGCCTCCGCGGTGACGGCCTGGGTCAAGGAGAACGGCGGCCAGGTGCCCCCGGAGACCGCAGTGATCGTCTCGGAGATCGCCGAGACCGGTGGCACGCCGCTCGTCGTCGCCGAGCACCGCAACAGCGACCCGGCTCGGGTTCTGGGCGTCGTACATCTCAAGGACGTCGTCAAGGACGGCATCCGCGAGCGGTTCGACGAGCTGCGCGCGATGGGCATCAAGACGGTGATGATCACCGGCGACAACGCGGCCACCGCCGCGGCCATCGCCAAGGAGGCAGGGGTCGACGACTTCCTCGCCGAGGCCACCCCGGAGGACAAGCTGGCACTGATCCGCAAGGAGCAGCGCGGGGGTCGGATGGTCGCGATGTGCGGCGACGGCACCAACGACGCGCCCGCGCTCGCGCAGGCCGATGTCGGTGTCGCGATGAACACCGGGACGACCGCGGCCAAGGAGGCCGGCAACATGGTCGACCTCGACTCCGACCCGACCAAGCTGATCGACGTGGTCGAGATCGGCAAGCAGCTGCTGATCACCCGGGGCGCACTGACCACCTTCTCGGTGGCCAACGACGTCGCGAAGTACTTCGCGATCCTGCCGGCGATGTTCGTCGGCGCCTTCCCCGCGCTGGACGTCCTCAACATCATGCGGCTGTCCTCGCCGGAGTCGGCCATCGTCTCCGCGGTGGTCTTCAACGCGCTGATCATCATCGCGCTGATCCCGCTGGCGCTGCGCGGCGTCCGCTACCGGCCGTCCTCGGCCTCCGCGCTGCTGCGCCGCAACCTGCTGCTCTACGGGGTCGGCGGCCTGATCGTGCCGTTCGTCGGGATCAAGCTGCTCGACCTCGTCATCTCCCTCATCCCAGGACTGTGAAAATGTCTGATCTCTTTGCACTGCTACGTCACTCGCTCGCCGGGCTCCGCGTGCTCATCGCCGCGACCCTGCTGTGCGGGATCATCTACCCGCTGGTCGTCACCGGCGTCGCCCAGGCCGCCTTCGGCTGGCGTGCCGACGGCTCCCTGGTCACCGAGTCCGGCTCGCACACCAACGACCCCGCCGAGGCGGTCGGCTCGGCCCTGATCGGGCAGGGCAACGACGACGAGGGGCTCTTCTACCCGCGTCCCAGCGCGGCCGGCGACGGCTGGGACACGCTGTCCACCTACGGCTCCAACCTCGGGCCGGAGGACCCGGACCTGGTCAAGGCGATCACGGAGCGCCAGCGCGAGATCGCCGCGCGTGAAGGCGTCTCGGTCGACCAGGTCCCCGCCGACGCCGTCACCACCTCCGCATCCGGCATCGACCCAGACATCTCGCCGGCTTACGCAGCCATCCAGGTGTCCCGGGTCGCCCGGGCCAACGGGCTCTCGGAGGAGCAGGTGAAGTCGCTCGTGACCGAGAACACCGACGGCCGTACCTTCGGGTTCCTCGGCGAGTCGCGGGTCAATGTGCTCGAGCTCAACATCGCGGTGCGCGCGGAGAGGGTTGAATAGGGACGTGCAGACCACGTCAACGGACGGGCGGTCCCCGCGAAAGCGGGGCCGCCTGACCGTCTATCTCGGAGCCGCGCCAGGCGTCGGCAAGACGTACGCCATGCTCGGCGAGGCGCAGCGGCGCCAGGCGCGGGGGACCGATGTGGTGGTCGGGTTCGTCGAGACCCACGACCGCAGCAACACCGCGCGCCAGATCGAAGGACTCGAGGTGATCCCGCGCCGGGAGATCGACTATCGCGGGGCGACCTTCACCGAGCTCGACGTGGAGGCGGTGATCGCCCGCGACCCGAAGGTGGTCTGCGTCGACGAGCTCGCGCACACCAACGTGCCCGGCAGCCGGCACACCAAACGAGCCCAGGACGTCGAGCAGATCCGTGCGGCCGGAATCGACGTGATCACCACCGTCAACATCCAGCACCTGGAGTCGCTCAACGACGAGGTCGAGCGGATCACCGGCGTACGCCAGCGGGAGACCGTGCCCGACGAGGCGGTCCGCACCGCCGACCAGATCCAGCTCGTCGACATGGCGCCCGACGCGCTGCGGCGGCGGATGGCCCACGGCAACATCTACAAGCCCGAGAACATCGACGCGAGCCTGACCTCCTACTTCCGGGTCGGCAACCTGACCGCGCTGCGCGAGCTGGCGCTGCTGTGGCTCGCCGACCGGGTCGACGATGCGCTCGGCGACTACCGCCGCGAGCACCGGATCGAGCACCCCTGGCCGACCAAGGAGCGAATCGTGGTCGCGGTCACCGGTGGCCCGGAGTCGGAGACGCTGCTGCGGCGAGCGGCTCGGCTGTGCCAGAGGGCGAAGGGGTCCGAGCTGCTGGCAGTACACGTCGTCACCGCCGATGGGCTGGCCAGGCCGGAGGCCGGGTCGATCGAGCGCGTCCAGGCGCTGACGGCGTCGTTGGACGGCACCTTCCACAGCGTGATCGGCGAGGACGCGGCGACCGCCGTCGTCGACTTCGCGACCGGCGCCAACGCCACGATGATCATCGTCGGCGTCTCCCGTCACGGGCGGTTGCGAAGGCTCTTCACCGGCACCACCGGAGACCGGATCGCGGCCGCGGCCGGCTCGATCGACGTACACCTCGTCACCCACGACGAGATCGCCCGCGGCTCGCGGGTCCGAGGCGGCCTCGGGTCACCGCTCAGCCGCACCCGGCAGACCCTGGGGTGGATCAGCGCGCTCCTGGTGCCCTCGGCCCTGGTCTGGCTGCTCCACAACGACGGCATCGAGGGCGACATCTCCAACCAGCTCCCGCTGGCCAGCATGCTGCTGCTCGCCGCCACCGTCCTGGTCGCGCTCGTGGGTGGGCGCTGGCCGGCGGTGGTCGCCGCCCTGGCCGGGTTCCTCCACCTGAACTGGTGGTTCACCCAGCCCGTACGCCGCTTCACCATCGCCGAGCCACGCAACCTGGTGATGTTGGTGATCTTCGTCGCGGTCGCGGTCGGCGTCGCCACCGTCGTCGACCGTGCCTCGCGGCGAGCTGCCGAAGCACGCCAGGCCAGGGGAGAGGCGGCGACGATGGGTGCACTGTCCCGTTCGGTGCTCACCGGCCAGGACACCGCCGAGGCGATCGTGAGCCGGGTGCGTGAGACCTTCGCCCAGCAGGCGGTGGTCCTGCTGGAGGAGACACCCCAGGGGTGGGTGCGGCTGGCCGGTGCCGGGATCGGCTATCCGGCAGACCCGGACCAGGGTGACGCCCAGGTCGCCGTCGACGACACCCACGTGATCGTCCTTCGTGGCACCCCGCTGCGGGCGAGCGATCGACGGGTCCTGGAGGCTTTCGCGGTCCAGACGTCGCTGGTGCTGGAGCATCGGCGACTGCGCGACCAGGCCGACCGCGCCCTCGCCCTGGAGCGGGCGGAGCAGACCTCGACCGCTTTGCTTCGCGCGGTCTCCCACGACCTGCGCACGCCGCTGGCCACGATGCGTGCCGCCCTCGACGGCCTGCTCGTGGGCAGGGTGCCGGAGGAGGACCGCAAGGAGCTCGTCGAGTCGGCGGCGACCTCAGCCGACCAGCTCGAGGCGCTCATCGACAACCTGCTCGACCTCTCCCGGGTCGAGGCAGGTCTGGTGCATCCCGCGATGCGGGACGTCAGCCTGGAGGAGTCGCTGCCGATGGCGGTCGCCGGCCTGCCTCCCGGATCGATCGCCTTCGAGGTGGGCGAGGACACCCCGCTCGTACGCACCGACTCAGGCATGCTCGAGCGCATCGTCGCCAACCTGGTCAGCAACGCGGTCCGGGTCAGCAGGCAGGGGCCCAACGCCGGCGAGCCGGTGCGCGTCCTGGCGCACGAGACACCGGAGACTGTGGAGGTGATGATCGTCGATCGTGGACCTGGGGTTCCCGAGGACCAGCGGGAGCGGATGTTCGAGCCGTTCCAGCGTCTCGACGACACCTCGGCCGGCGGGCTGGGGCTCGGTCTGGCCGTGGCCAGGGGCCTGAGCGAGGCACTGGGCATCCGGCTGTCGGCCGACGACACCCCCGGCGGCGGCCTGACCATGGTCGTCGCGGTGCCGCGCGCGAGGAGTGTGCGATGAGTCGCGTACTCGTGGTGGACGACGAGCCCGCCCTGCTGCGGGCGCTCGCCATCAACCTGCGCGCCGCCGGCTGGGAGGTCGAGACGGCGACGGACGGCCGCTCGGCGCTAGCCGCCGCCGCGGCGACCCACCCCGACGTCGTCCTTCTCGACCTCGGGCTCCCGGACCTGGACGGCACCGAGGTGATCGAGGGGTTGCGGGGCTGGACCCAGGTGCCGGTGGTCGTGCTCTCCGCCCGTCAGCACGGCGACGACAAGGTCGAGGCGCTCGACCTCGGCGCCGACGACTACGTCACCAAGCCGTTCGCGATGAACGAGCTGATGGCGCGGCTGCGAGCCGCCGTACGCCGCTCCCAGGAGTCCGCGCCCCCAGCCGCGACCACCCTCGCCGTCGGTGACCTGGAGATCGACTTCGCCCGCAAGCGGGTGCACAAGGCCGGGGACGACGTACGCCTCACCCCGACCGAGTGGTCCTTCCTGGAGCTGCTCGCCCGCAACGTGGGCCGACTGGTTCCGCGCGAACAGATCCTCAAGGAGGTCTGGGGTCCCGCCTATGCGCGCGAGACCCACTACCTGCGCGTCTACGCCGCCCAGCTGCGCCGCAAGCTCGAGGACGACCCTTCGCATCCGCGCTACCTGGTCACCACCTCGGGGGTCGGCTACACCCTCGACCCGGGGGAGTAGAGCGAGGCCACGACCCCCAGGGCCAGGAGCAGCGCCAGGTGGCGCAGGTCGCTGGCGGTGAAGGTCAGCTGACCGCCGGTGTTGACCGCGAATCCGGTGACCAGCCCCCAACCGGTCAGCGCCAGCAGCAGGGCGTACGGCATGGTCAGCGTCAGCGCGGCCCCGGTGCTCAGTGCGACCATGGTAATCAGCCAGGCCGAGAAGCCGACGCCGGCGACGGTGAGGACGGCCGTGGCCACCAGCAGCGTGGCGGCGGCCGCTCCGGCGCGTACAGCCGTGACCTTCTCCAGCAGCTCCATATCCCCAGCGTGCGCCCGTGATCGGGCCCCGGTGGCGGTATGGACGCTCCTCTGACACCCGCCTCGCGGAATCTTGACGGAATCCTTACGCCTTCCTGTGGGGCTGGGATGCCGCATCCGGGCCGCCCGGCCTGAAGAATTGATCGGGTGACCGCAGTGACCACGGCGAGCAGCGCCCCCGGCGCGGCAGAGCCCACCGAGACCCACGAGAAGAAGCACTCGTGGTGGCAGGTGATGTGCCTGACCGGTGTCGACTACTTCTCGACCCTGGGCTATCAGCCGGGCATCGCGGCCCTCGCCGCCGGCCTGCTCTCGCCGATCGCGACGCTGGTCCTGGTCGGGCTGACCCTGCTCGGTGCGCTCCCGGTCTACCGCCGCGTCGCGGCCGAGAGCCCGCATGGTCAGGGCTCGATCGCGATGCTGGAGCGGCTGCTGTCCCGCTGGGGCGGCAAGGCGTTCGTGCTCGCCCTGCTCGGCTTCGCGGCCACCGACTTCATCATCACGATGACCCTCTCCGCCGCCGACGGTGCCGCTCACATGGTCGAGAACCCGCTCTTCCCGTCCGCCTGGCACGGGCACAACATGCTGATCACCCTGGTGCTGCTGGCGGCACTCGGGGCCGTCTTCCTCAACGGCTTCAAGGAGGCGATCGGCATCGCCGTCGGCCTGGTGGCCACCTTCCTCGTGCTCAACGCGATCGTCATCGCCGTCGGTCTGGTGCACGTGTTCAGCAACCCCAGCGTCTTCACCAGCTGGAACGACGCCCTCTTCGTCGAGCACGGCAACATCACCACGATGATCGCCGTCTCGCTGCTCGTCTTCCCCAAGCTCGCCCTCGGGATGAGTGGCTTCGAGACCGGCGTCGCCGTGATGCCGCAGGTCAGAGGCGAAGAGAGCGACACCGAGGAGCGCCCCGCCGGACGGATCCGGGGCACCAAGAAGCTCCTCACCACGGCCGCGCTGACGATGAGCGTCTTCCTGATCGCCTCCTCCTGGGTGACCACCCTGCTGATCCCGGCCGAGGCGTTCGAGGAGGGCGGCGAGGCCAACGGCCGGGCACTGGCCTACCTCGCGCACGACTACCTCGGCAGCGCGTTCGGGACGGCGTACGACGTCTCCACCATCCTCATCCTGTGGTTCGCCGGCGCCTCTGCGATGGCCGGCCTGCTCAACCTGATCCCGCGCTACCTGCCGCGCTACGGGATGTCACCGGAGTGGGCGGCAGCGACCCGGCCGCTGGTGGTGACCATCTCGGCCGCAGCCTTCCTGATCACCTGGATCTTCGACGCCGACGTGGACGCCCAGGGCGGGGCGTACGCGACGGGTGTGCTGGTTCTGATGCTCTCCGCCGCGGTGGCGGTGACGCTGGCCGCGCACAAGGCCGGTCAGCGGGTCCGGACGGTCCTGTTCGGCCTGATCGCGGCCGTGTTCGCCTACACCACGGTCTCCAACGTGATCGAGCGTCCCGACGGGGTCAAGATCGCCGCCTGCTTCATCGCCGCGATCATCGGGGTCTCCCTGGTCTCCCGGATCATGCGCTCCTTCGAGCTGCGGGTGACCGGCGTCGAGCTGGACAAGAAGGCCGAGACGTTCCTGCGCGAGTGCGCGCGCCGCAAGATCCGGCTGATCGCCAACGAGCACGAGGGCACCGAGGGGCCGGAGGAGTACGAGGACAAGCTGCGCCAGATGGTCCTCGACAACGACCTGGCCGACGACGGGGACACCATCTTCGTCGAGGTGCTCGTGACCGACCCGTCCGACTTCGAAGGCACCCTGAAGGTACGCGGCGAGGTCACCGGACGCCGACGGGTGCTGCGGCTGGAGGCACCGGCGGTGCCCAACGCGCTGGCCGCCGTCCTTCTCCACGTCCGCGACGTCACCGGCGTGGTGCCGCACATCTACTTCGAGTGGACCGAGGGCAACCCGGTCACCAACCTGCTGCGGTTCCTGTTCATCGGGGTCGGCGAGGTCGCCCCGACCACCCGAGAGATTCTGCGGCGCGCCGAGCCGGACCGGAGCCGGCGGCCGCACGTGCACGTGGGCTGACGGATCGGCCCGGGGTTCAGCTCGGGGTGTTGATCATGAAGTTGGCGGCATGCTCGGCGTACGCCCAGAACTGCGCGTCCTGCTCCGGGGTCAGCCCGGCGGCATCGAGGCCCTCGCGGAAGTGCTGGAGCCAGCGGTCTCGGGCCTCCGAGGTGACCTCGAACGGGGCGTGACGCATCCGCAGGCGCGGGTGGCCGCGCTGCTCGGAGTAGATCGTCGGGCCGCCCCAGTACTGAGCCAGGAAGAGCGTCAGCCGCTCCTGCGCCGGACCGAGATCCTCCTCGGGATACATCGGCCGCATCAGCTCGTCGGTCGCCACGCCCTCGTAGAACTTGGCCACGATCGTGCGGATGGTGTCCATCCCGCCGATCTCCTCATAAAACGTCACTGAGCCATTCTTCCACGCGGGTCCGCGCTCGCCTGCCGTGGCAGGATCGGGGGCGTACGCATTCACACGAACTTTGGGAGATAACGATGGCCACCACCCGCACCGCCACCACCGTCTGGGAGGGCTCGCTCTTCGAGGGCGCCGGCAAGGTGACGCTGGACTCCTCCGGCCTGGGGACCTACGACGTCACCTGGGTGGCCCGCTCGCAGGAGCCCAGCGGCAAGACCAGCCCCGAGGAGCTCATCGCCGCCGCCCACTCCTCCTGCTTCTCGATGGCCTTCTCCAACGGCCTGGCCGACAACGGCACCCCGCCGACCAGCCTGCAGACCAGCGCGGACGTCGAGTTCACCCCCGGCAAGGGCATCACCGGCATCAAGCTGACCACGCGTGGTGTGGTCGAGGGCCTCGACAACGACACCTTCGTCCGCCTCGCCGAGGCGGCCAAGGCCGGCTGCCCGGTCAGCCAGGCTCTCGCTGGCACCACGATCACCCTCGACGCCGCCCTCGCCTGAAATGTGGTGATGCCCCGACCTCGGCCGGGGCATCACTGGCGGCGTACGTCAGGCTTTGGCCGTCTCCTCCTCGGAAGCGGCCGCCTTCTCGTCACGGTGCCAGATGACCCGCTGCGGGAAGGGCATCTCGATGCCCTCGTAGTCGAGGCGAGCCTTGATCCGCTGGCGCATCTCGCGCGCGATCCCCCACTGCTTGAGCGGCAGGGTCTTGATGAGCACCCGCACGGTGATGGCGTCGGCGGCCAGCGCCTCGACGCCGGTGACCTCGGGTTCCTCGATGATCTGGCCCTTGAACTCCTCGTCGACCCACAGGTCGTGGGAGACCTCGCGCAGCACGCGCTGCACCTTGTTGAGGTCCTCGTTGTAGCCGACGCCGACGTCGATGACGGCGCGGGCCCAGTTCTGGCTGTGGTTGCCGACGGTGAGGATCTCGCCGTTGGGGATGTACCAGACCGTGCCGTCGAGCGAGCGCAGCCGGGTGATCCGCAGCGTCACGGCCTCGACGGTGCCGCTGATGTTGTTGACCTCGATGCTGTCACCGACGCCGTACTGGTCCTCGATGATCATGAAGATGCCGGACAGGTAGTCCCGCACCAGCGACTGGGCGCCGAAACCGAGCGCCAGACCGACGATCCCGGCCGAGGCGATGATGGGGGCGATGTTGATGCCGAGCTGGTCCAGGATCATCGTGGCGAAGATCGCGACCATGACGCCGGTGACGACGCTCTTGAACAGCGAGCCGATCGCCTGGGCGCGCTGACTGCGGCGCGATGACGCGACGCTGGCCTCGCCTCCGTCGGCCATCTTGGTGATCTTGCCGCTCAGCCCGGGGGCCTCCACGGCGCGGACGACGACCTTGTCGATCACCCGGTGCAGGATCCAGCGGAGCACGATCGCCAGCAGGATCAGGCCGGCGATACGCAAGGGGATGCCGATCACCCAATTGCCGAGCGTCGACCAGGAGACCGAGATCAGTGGGGGGTTCGGGGGGATGGACATGGGTTCCAGTATCCAAGCCGTTCAAGCTCGACGGCCAATCCCCGCCCGGGCATCGGGCGCGACGCGACGGTCATCACGGCGGCTGCTCCTCTTCGAGGATTGCGGCAAGTCGAACGCACGCTTCCTCGATCGCGCGATAATCGTGGCTACGTACGAGGTCGGAGGATCGCTGGAGCTCCGAGTGGGTCTCTCCCCACTCTCCAAGGTGGGCAAGTGCGTCGGTGAGTGCAACCCGGGCGCGGGCCTCGTGGAACCGGTAGCCATGGCGAACGGCAAGTCCGATGGATGCACGAGCGAGTTGGGCCGCGTGCTCGTGCGAGCCCGCCGCGCTGGAGGCGATCGACAGGGTGCACGCGGTCATCGTTGTCGCCCTCGGGTCGTGGAGGGCCGAGGCAAGGGTGTGGGCACGGGTCGCAAGCCGTACGGCTTCGCGAGAGTCTCCACGATCCAGCTCCAGACGACTCAACTCGTCCAGTGTCGACAGCTCGCCCCGCCGGTCGCCGAGAGCCACGAACTCACGAAGGACATCGGTCAGCTCGGCCTCGGCGCCGGTGGCGTGACCCATCAGCCTGATTGCGCTGGCCAAGTTCCCCCGGTTGGTCAGTACCGTGTGACGTCGGCCGATGGCGCGATTGATGTCGATCGCGCCGCGGAAGTAGTCGGCAGAGTCCTCGAAGTCGGCGCGCTCGAGCGCGAGCATGCCCAATCCATTGAGGATGGTGGCTCTGACACCGCTCATCTCTCCCTCGGCCGCTGACGCCGCATCGGCCAGCCAAGACTCTGCCTCCCCGAACGACCCGCGCTCGAACTGGTACCACCCCACGACGTAGGACGCGTACGCAGCAATCTCCCACTGGCCGTTCGCCCGTGCCAACCGTGTGCACTCGGCAGAGTCGGCCAAGAACTCCTTCTCACGACCTAAGGCTTCCGCGGCCTGGCAGCGGCACAGCAGCATCATTGCCTCGGCGTCCTTGTCCTGAGCTGCGCGGGCGGCCTCGAGCCCGGCGCTCGTGATCCGGTCCCACCAATCGACGCCGCCACGCATGACGAAGTACGACCGAAGCTGATCTGCCATGGCCCACGCTGCATACCGCGTCGCTGGGCGCTGGACGGCCCGCTCGGCCAGGATCACCATCGCTCCGACTTCTCGCTCGAGCCATGCCATCGCGCTGTGTTCGTCCTGGAACGGGCCGGGGTCATCCAGGTGCCCCCGCAGCCGCACCGACCTCGGATACGTCAGATCGATCGCGGCCGTGACGCGATCGACGTACCACCGGAGGAGGCGGGCACGGGCATCGAGTTCGTCGTCGCTCGTCTCCAAGAGCCTGCGCGCATAGAGACGCAACAGGTCGTGGGCCTGGTAGCGATCCGGCACGTACTGCATCATCATGCTGGCGTCGAGCAGTTCTTCGAGGCCCAGTTCGGCCTCGGCCGGGTCACAGCCGAGCAGGACGGCGACTGCTTCCGCATCCACGTCAGGACCCGGATGGACGGCGCAGAGCCTGAAGACATCTCTCGCTCGTGCACTGAGGTCCGCATAACCGGCCTGGAAGGTCGCCAGTACGCTCACGTCGCCTGCGGCCAGCTCCTGAAGCCGCTGGCTCTCGTCACGGAGGCGGCCGGCCATGTGCGCGATGGTCCACGTGGGGCGACTCGCCAGCCGCGCACCGGCGATCCGTAGCGCAAGTGGAAGATATCCGCAGGCAGCGGCCAGCCTTTCGGTGTCGCCCGGCTCTGCCGCTGCTCGCGCGGAGCCCGCAGCTGCGGCGATCAAGGCACATGCGTCGCCCGGTGAGAGCGGGGTCAGCTCCTGGGTGACGGTGGCGTGGATCTGCGGGAGCCGTCGCCGGCTCGTGGCGATCACGTTGCAGCCGCTGACGCCAGGAAGCAGCGGCATCAGCTGCGCTCCGTCGACGACGTTGTCAAGCACGATGAGCATCGAGCGATCGGCCAGCTCGCTGCGGAACAGGGCAGCCATTTCCACCTCGTCACGACCGATCCGGCGCTGAGGCACCCCAAGTGCCCTGAGGAACCTGGCCAGGACCATCCGCGGTGGCACGGTCGCTCCGGCATCGCCCCGCAGGTCGGCGTACAGATGTCCGTCGGGATACCGATGGGCCAGGCGGTGGCCGAGCGTGAGTGCGAGCGCCGTCTTCCCGACGCCGGCTGGTCCGACGATGAGCGCGACCACCGGGGTGCGACGCCGTTCGGGTTCGGACAAGGCACGTTCGACTCGACTCGCCTCGGTGTCACGTCCTACGAGGGTCAGCGGACGTGCTGGCAGCTGCTGGGGCTTCTCGCGGACACTGGTCCGCGGCGTCGCCGGTTCCATCTCGTTCCGGAGAACGCTTGCGAGGGCGTCCTGAAGAGCGGAGCCGGGGCGCACTCCCAGCTCGTCGTCGAGTCGGCGGCGAATGGAGTCGTACCGCGCCAGCCCCTCGGCGCGTCGCCCGGCCGATCCCAAGACAGCGATCAGCCGGGCGTGTAGACCCTCATCCAGCTCGTGATGTGCAGCCGCCGACCGCAGCTCGGGCAACGCCAGCTCCGGGGTTCCGTGACGAACGGCGGCGGACGCGTACGCGTGAATCGTTTGGAGATGCTCATTGTCGAGAGCCGCAGCGAGCGGACTCTGACGTAGTTCCTCGAGATCAAGGTGCCCACGCCACAGTCGCAGGGCGTCGCCCAGGGCCGCCAACGAGCTTTCCGGGCTCTGCGTGGTGGCGGTGGCGACCAAGTGCCGAAAGCGGGTGATGTCGAGCCGGTCGCGATCGATCTCGAGTCGGTAGCCGGCTGCGATAGGGAAGATGAGTCGCTCTCCGGGCAGCTCGATCTGGTGGCGTAGACGTGTGATGTGGCTGCTCAGCCGTGCGGGTGCCGCTGCTGGCGGTGCGTCACCCCACATCAGGTCGATGAGTTCGTGTCTCTCGACCGGCTGGCCAGGGGTCAGGGCGAGGCGGGCGAGCAGCAGTCGCTGTTTCCTCGACGTCAGCAGCACAGGACTCCGGCCGCGGTTGGCCTCCAACGGCCCGAGCACGTTGATCGTGACGCGGCCGTCGGCGCGAGGTCTGGTCGGCGTGGAACCGGGTGTGGCTTCAGCCCCGCCGCCGAACCGCAGCAGCTCATCCTCGGTCACACCCAAGGCCGCCGCGATCCGGGTGACCGTCGCGGGTCGGGGTCGCCTGGTGCGGCCCTGTTCGACGTCACGGATCGCAGCGACGCTGACGCCCGCCTGGTGTGCGAGCTCGTCCTGGGTCAGGCCACCGGACTCGCGATGGAACCGCAGCAAACCACTGAAGTCCCGTGACGAGGGACGTTCGAGTGATGGTGGTGGCCCACCGTCGGAAGCCCGATCCACGCGCGAATCATAGCGGCGGCCGGTCCGGGCCGACGGCGCTTCGCAGATGCCGAGGGGCCTGCCGATCCTCGGGAGGATCGGCAGGCCCGGGTGAATGTTCCCGGATCAGTAGCCGATGTTCTGCTGGGCGTGGGCCTTGGTCGCGTTGAGGTAGGTGCTGGACGCGATCGTTCTCGGACCCCACGTATCGGTGGTCACGGAGCTGTACCAGTCGTTCTCGTTGTAGACCTCGAAGTAGTAGATGGTCTTGGGGTCGGTCTCGGAGGCCCACTTCGCCCCGCGTCCGACCTGGAAGTGGCCGCCGTGGTCGTACTTCAAGTACGGGAAGTACGCCTTCTTGAGCATCACGTGCTCGATGATCGGGGCCTTGCGCGAGCGAGCGTTCGGATTGCCGCCGAAGTGGTTCCAGTGCTTGTCGTACCAGGTCGCCGTGTTCCACGAGCTGACGGAGCCGACGATGTAGGAGTTGACGTAGTTGTCCCATGTCGTGCTTGAGTTGGTCGTCGACACCAACGCCGAGATTCCGGTGCCTGATCCTGCCGTCGTGCCCAGGATGTCTGCCCACACGTTCTGGGTGTCCTTCACGCCGTCGTCGCCCGGGTCGCCCCAATCAATCGACTGCATCGTGGCAGGCCCGCAGTAGTAGGTCTTCCCCTGCTTGGTCTGGTACCCGGTCATGATCGTGTACGGCCCACCCACAGCTGCCTGCGTCCCGACGTCGGCCTGGCCGAAGTCGCCGGACTGCGTGAGTTCGGTCCGAAGACGCTCGGTGCGGGCCTTCTCGACGCCGGCAAGGGCGACGTCGATCTCGTCCTGCTCAGCCTTGATCCGCTCCGCATCGGACATCTCCAGCCGGGTCCGTACCCAGTCCGCCGTCGACATGGCGCCGGTCGGATCCGACACCGGCGCGGCGTTCGCAGCGTTGGCGAGTCGCTCGTAGCTCGGGTCGACGTCGACGAACCCGAGCCCGATGCAGTAGCGCTCGGTCGCCAGGTCCACACACCGGTTGAGCTTGGTGACCTGGTCGAGCGTGGAGAGCTCGGCCAGTTCCGCGCTGCTCGGCGAGGTCGCCGCGACCTCCGCCGCGATGGCCGAGGTGTCGAGGGTGCCGACATCCGTCGCATGCGCCGGGGCCGTCGACGCGAGTGCGCCGAGGCTCATCAGTGCGGTCATACTTGCGACCGCTTGGGGGATATTCATGAGCTTCCTTCCTGTTCGACATTGCTTTCGCCCGAGTCCGGATGGTCCCCGGGACGTTGATGCAGCGCAGCAAGCGCTGTCGGTGCTCACGCCGAGTCGAGGACCGCGAAGGTCAGCGACTCCTCGTGCCCGTCGATGTCATCGACACGTGTCGACAGCCAACGTCCGTCGGCGCACTGCAGCTCGCCTGGTAGTCGTTCGTCCTGCGGACCCCATACGGTCTGCACGCCGGACCCGCGCGTCCAGCGCTCGATCCGGTGGCCGAGCCCGTCGACCTCGATCCAGTAGAAGCTCGACCCGCAGCCGACAAGTGTGTCGGTCACCATCGGACCCAGCGCACTCCTGCGGTCGCCGGCGAGGACGTAGCCGAGAGAGGTCGGGAAGCTCTCACTCGCCGGATCCGTCTCGTCCCAAGCGACCAGGCCATCGGCGATCGCCGAGCTCCAGCCCAGGCAGCGCTTCGTGATGGGTACTTCGCGCGTCGGGTTCGATCCGTCGACGAGGAGACTCTTGCAGCGATCGTCGGTTCCTGGGGCAACAACCTCGGAGTACGTGGTCTCCTTCTGGCCGAGCGCGAGGTCTCCGAGAACGGCGCCCGGCCGGGCACAGCGCGGTGTGGCGAGCTCCGCGGTGGCAAGATCCAGACTCTGCTGACAGATGCTGGTGATTGCTCGCCCAGTCATGAAGGCCACACGGCCGAAGTCGGCCGCCATCTCGGGTTGGCTGGGCTGCAGGGGGATCTCGATCTCTTCGCCCGTGGAGAGATCCCAGGCCCTCAGCTCGATCCTCTTGGCCGTCTCGTTGATCTCCTCGACGACGAGGAAGTGGCGTGTCAGCCAGACGTCCTGGAGGATCCAGTCGCCACCGCGTGACGTCCACTCCAGGACTTCGTCATGCGCCTTGTCGGAGACGGAGAGCTTCTGCCGCTGGCCGACATCCTCCCTGTCATCCCACACCGCGACGTAGTCGGTGGTGAACTCCGCGGACCACATGCCCTTGGCCCGCGGAGCGCTCAGCACCACCTGCCACGGTTCTCGAGAAACGCCGAACTCGCCCTCAGCTGCACCCTCGGCGCGATCCTCGGCGCGGACGTCACGCGAATCACTCTCAGGTGTGGCCGAGGAACAGCCCGTGAGGCTGAGGAGCAATCCTGCGACTGCAACTGCAACTGCGGCTCGTCTCGTCGACATGCCATTGACGGTATGGAGCATCGTGCGCGTGCCAATGCCCGCACCGAGTCCGTACTACGGGACCTACGCCGTTAGTATCTGACCCGTGAGCAACCAGATCCTGCGCCGCGCCGGCCTCCTCGGCGCCTCCGCCTCCGCCGCCGTCGTCGCCTCTGTTGCTACCGCCGGCCCCGCCAGCGCCGAGGTTCCCAACGGCTGGCCGGTCGCCGAGGACATGACCGCCTCCGGTCTGCTCCTGCTCATCCTGCTCATCCCGGTGATCCTGATGGTGGTCATCTCCCTCCTCGTGCTCCTGCCGGGTGTGTTCCGCGGCGAGGGGCTGCTGCCCAAGCCCCACAAGGCAGACGACGACAACCTCCCCGCCGCGACGCACTGACCCTTCGGGTCGGTTAGCTGAGAATGGCCAACTGCTGGGTCGCCCGCGTCATCGCGACGTAGCGGTCCACGGCACCCTCGATCCCGGTCCCGTACGTCTCGGGGGCGATGAGGACGACCAGGTCGAACTCGAGCCCTTTGGCGTGCACGGGGGACAGGCGGCGTACGCGGCCTTCGTTGATGTCCGGTGAGCCAGTGGCGATCACACAGGCGACACCCTCCTCGTTCTCGGCGAGCCAGGTGTCCAGGATCACGTCGAGATCCGCGACGGATCCGCGGACGACCGGGATGCCGGAGGCACGGATCGACGTGGGCACGTTGGCGTCGGGAAGTGCTGCGCGGATGACCGGCTCGGCCTCGGTCATCACCTCCTCGGGCGTGCGGTAGTTGATGCTCAGGCCGGCCATCTCGATCCGGTCCAGGCCGACACGCTCGAGCCGCTCCTGCCACGACTCGGTGAACCCGTGCCGCGCCTGGGCGCGGTCGCCGACGATCGTGAAGCTGCGCGAGGGGCAGCGGCTGATCAGCATCTGCCACTCGGCGTCGGTCAGCTCCTGCGCCTCGTCGACGACGATGTGCGCGAACGGGCCGGCGTAGGGATCGAGCTCCTCCGATTCCCGCACCGAGTCGTCGAGGAGCGCGGTGCGCAGGTCCTGGCCGCGCAGCATCGACATCACCTTCATGTCGGAGTCGTCGTGGCTGATCAGGTCCGAGACGACCGCTGCCTTCGCCTTCCGGTCGGCGGCCGCCGCTGCCTTCTGGGCGCTCCGGCGCCGCGAGGCGTCGGGGTCGCCGAGCCGGCGGTGGGCGGCGTCTAGCAGCGGCAGGTCCGCGTCGGTCCAGGCTTTGCCGGCTTGGAGAACCCGGTCACGCTGCAGCGTCTTGATCTCGTCGGGAGTGAGCCAGGGCGCGCACATCCGCAGGAACGCGGGCACCTCCCACAGGTCCCCGACGATGTCGGCCGGGCGCAGCCGCGGCCAGACCTCGCCGAAGACGTCGAGCAGTCCGGCGTTGGTCTCCAGCGAGGCACGCAGGGCGTCGGTCGAGTCCTGGTCGACGAGCCCGTACGCGTCGAACTCGTCCTCCTCCTGGTCCTCGTCGCCCCAGTCGTCGATATCGGCGTCGTAGTCGCGGTCGGGGTCGGCGCCGGTGTTCTCCTGGATCCTCTCGGTCACGATCCTCAGCAGCGCCTCCCAGACCTGGTCGCGGGCGTCGTTGTGCGGCGTACCCTGCTCGGCCGCGGCGATGGCCTCGGCCCAGTCGCCGGTGCTGATCACCGCGTCGCCGTAGGGGGTCTCGACCAGGGTCGGCTTCGACGGAGGCTTCTCGTAGAGCGCCACCGCCGGCTCGATCGCCGCGACCATCCGGGCTTCGGCCTTGAGCCGGGCGACCTCCTTGTCCGGCTCCGGGACCAGCGAGGCACCCTCGGGCACCATCCGGCGCAGCGTGGTGGTGCGTACGCCCTCCTCGCCCAGGCTCGGCAGCACGTCCGCGACATAGGAGAGGTAGGGCTCGTGCGGTCCCACGAACAGCACCCCGCCCTTGCCCTCGCCCAGGCGCGGGTCGGAGTAGAGGAGGTACGCCGTGCGGTGCAGCGCGACCACGGTCTTGCCCGTCCCCGGACCGCCGTCGACGACCAGGGCGCCCCGCGAGGACGCTCGGACGATGGCGTCCTGGTCGGCCTGGATGGTGCCGAGCACGTCGCGCATCCGCGGCGAGCGGCTGCTGCCGAGCGTGGCGATGAAGGCCGACTGGTCGTCGAGGGCGGCGTGCCCCTCGAGCCCCTCGGCGGTGAAGACCTCGTCCCAGTAGTCGGTGATCCGACCGTTGGTCCAGCGGTAGCGGCGCCGGCTCAGCAGCCCGCGCGGGTCGGCATGCGTGGCCGCGAAGAACGGCTCCGCTGCCGGCGAGCGCCAGTCGACCAGCAGCCGCCGGCCGTCGCTGGCGGTCAGCCCGAGCCGCCCGATGTAGATGGTGCTGCCCGACTCCGTGACGATCCGCCCCAGGCACAGGTCCAGACTGAACCTGCGCAGCATCCGCAGCTGCCCACCGATCCGGTGCACCTCCAGATCGCGGTCCATCGCCTCCTGCCCGTGCCCGCCCGGGCGGCGGCGTACGTCATCCAGCCGCTCGTTCAGCTCGGAGATCTGCTCCTCGAGGCTCTGCGCGATGGCAGCGAAGTGCTGCTCGTCCTCGGCGATCAGTGCCGGGTCCGCCTTGGCGTCGTGACGGCCCGCGAGATCGAATGCTTGCAACGTTGAATCCCCTGTCTGATCAGGCACTTTACCTGTTCGAGGACGAGATTCTGCCCCAATCCGGGGGTCTTGCGGCAAGCCCCTATATGCGCTATAAAGTTGTTAGTGGAAGGGGAGATCTCCCTTCCATTCTTGGTTTTCGAGCAAGTACGAAGGGCCCCGGAAGCAGGTGCTTCCGGGGCCCCCTTCGCGTGTGGTGCTACTGCGCGTCGCGGTCCTGAGCGGCGAGGGCGCGGGCGACCTCGTCACGTCCCTCGCGGACGTACCGCTTGGCGGCGGGCTCGGCGGGGGAGGTCTCGAGCCACTTGTCGGCCTTCTCCAGGAGCTCGGGGGAGGCGGCCGGCTTCGGGAAGATGAACTCCAGCACCGTCGAGGCGCGGTGGGTGCCGAGGTGGTCCCAGAGGGTGTCGGCGGCCTCGAAGTAGCGGTCGACGAAGGGCGCCAGCACCTCGTCCTGCCCGCCGCGCTGGAACGAGAGCACGATCGAGCGAGCGGTCTCGTTGGCCACGTCGGTGCGGACGACGACCGACTCCCAGGCGGCTTCCTTGGCCTCGGCCGTCGGCTGCGCGGCGCGGGCGGCGGCTGCCTTCTCCTGGCCGGAGATGGTGTTGTCGCGCTCGAGCTCGGCGGCGATCTCGGCCTCGCCGAAGGTGCCCGAGGCGGCCAGGCCGGTGACGAGTGCCCAGCGCAGGTCCTGGTCGATGTCGAGACCGTCGAAGGCCAGGTCGCCGGAGAGCAGGCCCTTGAGGTCGGCGATCGCGGCCTCGGAGCGGGCTGCCGCGGCGTACGTCCGGGCGAAGGTCAGCTGGTGGTCGCTGCTCGGCGCGGCGGCCACCAGCAGCTCCCGGAGACCGGTCTCCCAGCGCGCCTTGAGGGCGTCGCGGTTGGCCGGAGCCGAGAACGAGCCCACCGCCTGGGCGGCGAAGACCGGGATCCGGGTGACGCCCCAGGCGTCGGTCTCCTGGCCGATGTTGGCGAGTACGAGCTCGACGAAGTCGCTCGCCCGCATCTCCGCGTCGCGGGTCATGTCCCAGGCCGCACCCCAGATCAGCGCGCGCGAGAGCGAGTCGCCCAGCACGGACAGCGACGACAGCGCGGTGGCCAGCGAGCGCTCGTCGAGCCGGATCTTGGCGTACGTCAGGTCGCCCTCGTTCAGCAGCAGCAGGTCGGGCTGCTTGACGCCTTCGAGCTGGGGAACCGAGGTCAGCTCACCGGTGACGTCGATCTCGAACGCGTCGCGGCGCACGAGCGAGCCGTCGACCAGGTCGTAGAGGCCGAGGCCGATGCGGTGGCGACGGAGCGTCGGGTAGTCGGCGGCCGCCGACTGGCGCACGGCGAAGGAGGCGTAGGCACCCTCCTCGGTGAGCGTGAACTCGGGCGCGAGGGTGTTGACGCCGGCGGTCTGCAGCCACTCCTGGGCCCAGCCCTGGAGCTCACGGCCAGAGGCGGCCTCGAGGTGGCGCAGCAGGTCCTTGAACTCGGAGTTCCCGTAGGCGAACTCCTTGAAGTAGGCCTTCAGCCCCTCCAGGAACGGCTCGAGCCCGACCCACGCCACGAGCTGCTTCAGGACGGAGGCGCCCTTGGCGTAGGTGATCATGTCGAAGTTGACCTCGACGGCCTGCAGGTCGTAGTTGTCCGCGGCGATCGGGTGCGTAGTGGGCAGCTGGTCCTGGCGGTAGCCGGTCTGCTTGCGCGCATTGGTGAAGCCGGTCCAGGCGTCGGTGAACTCGGTCGCGTTGGCCTGGGCGTGGTAGCAGGCCCACTCGGCGAAGGACTCGTTGAGCCAGAGGTCGTCCCACCACTTCATGGTGACCAGGTCGCCGAACCACATGTGCGCCATCTCGTGGAGGATCACCGAGGCGCGGAAGTCGTAGAAGGAGCGCGGCTGCTTGGAGCGCGGCAGGTACTCGTCGCGCAGCGTCACGGCGCCGGCGTTCTCCATCGCGCCCATGTTGTACTCGGGCACGTAGAGCTGGTCGTACTTCCCGAAGGGGTAGGGGAAGTCGAATGCGTCCTCGAAGAACTCGAAGCCCTGCTTGGTGATCTTCACGACCTCGTCGCGGTCGAGGTGGGGGACCAGCGACTGGCGGCAGTAGTGACCCAGCGGGATGGTGCCGAACTTGCCCTCGTAGACGTCCTGGACCTCGTGGTACTCACCGGCGATCAGCGCGGTGATGTAGGTCGACATCTTCTTGGTGGGCTCGAAGTCCCAGGTCGCACGACCGTCGCCGAGCGGCTTCGGCTCGGGCGTGACCGCGTTGGAGACGACCTTCCAGCCCTCGGGAGCGGTCACGTGGAAGGTGAAGACGGACTTGAGGTCGGGCTGCTCGAAGGTGGTGTAGACGCGGCGCGCGTCGGGGACCTCGAACTGGGAGTAGAGGTAGACGCGGTCGTCGGCGGGGTCGACGAAGCGGTGCAGCCCCTCGCCGGTGTGGGAGTAGACGCAGTCGGCCTTGACGACGAGCACGTTCTCGGCGGCGAGGCCGTCGAGCTGAATCCGAGAGTCCTGGTAAGCCACCGCGGGGTCGAGCGCCACGCCGTTGAGCGTGATCTCGTGGACCGTCGCGCCGACCAGATCGGCGAAGGTCGAGGCGCCGGCCTCGGTGGAGGTGAAGGTGATCGTCGTCGTCGAACCGAAGGTCTCAGCACCCGTGGTGAGGTCGAGATCGATGTCGTACGACAGGACGTCGAGTAGTGCGGCCCTAGCGGTGGCTTCGGCGCGCGTCAGATTGGTTCCAGGCATGGCTGGATCCTCTCACTGTGCCCGGAATTCGAGACATTTATATAGCGCTTGTTGCCGGTTCTTGGGAGTCACTGAGCGTGAAAAGTAAAAATACAGTGTTGTAATTCCGACACACCGGTATCAATGGTTGACAACTTTCTCTAGGGTGCTCATGTGCCCCTCAAGTCACAGGAACATCAGTATTCACAGGAGTCGCGCCAGGTGGGGAAGCCTGGCGGGGCGCTGCGCCGGGCTTTGGTCACCGGTGCGGTTCTGCTGCTCGTCGGCCTCGGTGTGCAAGTCATCCCCAAGTTGGCATCACCGGCGCACGCGGGCTCCATCACGCTCTGCTCCGGCTTCTCGGACTGCCGCAGCAAGGGCTACTCCACCGGCGGCTACGAGAGTGCGTGGGGGAGCATGTACTGGCGGATGTACGCCGGTCGCAACTGCACCAACTACGTCGCGTACAAGCTGATCCAGACCGGCCTGCCGAACGCTCGCCCCTGGTCGGGCGAGGGCAACGCCACCAACTGGGGCGTTGCGCTGAGCAGGCTGACGAACAGGACGCCGACCGTCGGCTCGGTCGCCTGGTGGCACTCCTCGCACCCGAGCGCGAGCCGCTTCGGGCACGTCGCGATCGTCGAGAAGGTCGGCGCGGACACGATCACGATCTCGGAGTCCAACTACGGCAGCGACATCAGCTGGCGCCGGATCGGCAGGGACTCGGTGAACTACCCGACCGGGTTCATCCACTTCAACGACCAGCGCCTCTCGGTCACCAAGCGGCCCACGGTCGAGGGCACCGCACAGGTCGGCAAGGCGGTCACCGTCAACACCGGCTCGTGGAGCCCGAACCCGAACAAGATCCGCTACCAGTGGATCGTGAACAAGAAGCCGATCCCGGGTGCGACCAACAAGACCTTCCGCATCCCCGGCCACCTCGCCGGCAAGCAGATCGCGGCGGTGCTCACCGGCACCCGCCGGGACTACAGCGAGGCCAAGACGATGAGCCAGATCCTGCCCCCGATCAAGCAGGGCACGTTCAAGGTCCTGGCGCAGCCGAAGATCACCGGCACCCAGAAGGTCGGCTCGACGGTCTCCGTCGGCGGGGCGGACTACGAGCCGTCGGCCAAGATCGGCGAGGTCAGGTGGTACGCCGACAAGCAGCTGATCACGCGCACCAAGTCCCGCTTCCTGAAGGTGCCCGCAGCGGCCTCCGGGAAGAGGATCGGCGCGGTCGTCGTCGGTGTCCAGGAGGGCTACCGCCCGAAGCAGTCGTACGCCTTCGCCAGCACGCTCGTCGGCGGTGGCAAGGCGCCGCAGCAGCCGGCGGAGCCGCCCAGCGGCGGCGAGCTGGCGCAGACCGAGGCCGGCTTCGTGAAGGGCGGCACTCGTCTCGGTGGCCTGATGCAGGTCGACCCGGGCGGCTTCAGCGAGGCGGTCGACCTCTCCTACCAGTGGACGCGTGAAGGCACGCCGATCTCCGGCGCCACGACCGAGAAGTACCGTCCGGCCGAGGCCGACGTCGGTCGCCGCCTCAGCGTCACCGTGGTCGCCCGCTCCAGCAGCGGGACGCTGACCAAGACGTACGGCCCCAGCGGCCGGGTCCGCGTCAAGCCGAGCGTCAAGGTCACCGCGACCGGCGGATCCCGGGAGGCGAAGGTGGCCGTCCAGGTCACCGCGCCGGGCTACCAGCCGACCGGGACGGTCAAGATCACGACCAACGGCGGACGTACGGTCACCAAGACGCTCAGTGGTAGCTCGGCCGGAGTCACCTTCGTCAAGCTCCCCGCGGGCGAGTATGCAGTGACTGCTGCCTACAGCGGCGACGAGGTCGCCTACTGGGCCAGCGGGGGTGACTTCACCACCGTCAACTGACGGCCGGAACAGATCCGCAGCGGGGGTGGTTCAGTGTCATATGACACAGACCACCCCCGCTGCGCCGTCCGAGAAGACCCTCGAGAAGACCTCTGCCGACTTCTGGTTCGACCCCGCCTGTCCGTTCGCCTGGATCACCTCGCGCTGGATCCTCGAGGTCGAGAAGGTGCGTGACGTCGAGGTGACCTGGCACATCATGAGCCTGGCGTACCTGAACCAGGACAAGGACATCCCCGAGGACTACCGGAAGATGCTCGCGACCGCCTGGGGCCCGGTGCGGGTCTGCATGGCGGTGCAGAACGAGTACGGCCAGGAGAAGCTCGCCGAGATCTACACGGCGCTCGGCACCCGGCGCCACGTGGAGAAGAAGGACTTCACCCGTGAGGTCATCGAGGCCGCGCTGGCCTCGGTCGAGCTGCCCGTCGAGCTAGCCGACGCGATGGATGACTCCTCGTACGACGAGGACATCGCCAAGTCCCACCACGAGGGCATGGACCAGGTCGGCAACGACGTCGGCACCCCGACGATCGCGATGAACGGCTCGGCCTTCTTCGGGCCGGTCATCTCCAAGGCGCCCAAGGGCGAGGAGGCCGGCAAGCTCTGGGACGGGTTCCAGCTGATCACCGCCTACCCCTACGTCTACGAGCTCAAGCGCGCGCGGGTCCACGACCTCGACTTCAGCTGAATTTGGCGGTGACGCCGAGGTCGACCAGTCGTACGTTGGCTGGGTGACTACTACAGACGAGGCAGGAATTCTCTCGCGGGCGCTGGACCAGACCGGCGACCTGCTCGACCGGGTGCACGCCGAGACCGTCTCGCGGCCGACACCGTGCCGGCAGTGGGACGTCGGCACGCTGGCCGACCACGTGATCGCGGACGGCACCAACTTCGTCACGATGCTTCGTGGCGGCGAGCCCGACTGGGGTGCGCCGGCGCCGCACATCAGTGAGAGCTGGGGGCCGGCGTTCAAGGTCGGTGCCGACGACGTCATCCACGCGTGGGGCCAGGGTCCCGGCACCGACGGCTGGGAGGGCGGCGCGGTCGTGCCGGTCGGCCTGCTCGTCGCCGAGTACGCCACTCACTCCTGGGACCTCGCACAAGCGCTCGACGTCCCGACCTCCGAGCTCGACCCGGAGCTGGCCGAGGTCGGGCTGGCCTTCATGAAGGCGACCCTGAAGCCGGAGATGCGCACGGGTGCGTTCGACGCCGAGGTGGCGGCGCCCGAGGGCGCCGGGGCGTACGAGCGGCTGGCTGCTTTCGCGGGACGCAGGCTCGCCTGAGACCATGGTGGTGTGGTTGACCAGATGGGAGTGTTCGCGCTGCAGCGGGCACTGACGCAGGCAGCAGAGCTTCTCGACACCGTCACGGCGGACGACCTGACCCGGCCGACGCCGTGTCCCGAGTGGGATCTGCGCAAGCTGGCCAACCACATGATCGCCCAGCCCCGAGTCTTCGTGACGATGCTCCAGGGCTCGCCGCCGGGATGGGACGGGCGTGAGGACTACGCGGTCAATCTGGGCGAGGAGCTCCGCACCAGGGGCAACGCGCTGATCAACCTGTGGCGCGAGGTCGGCCCCGACGACATGGTGATGATCGACCCCGATTGGCAGTCGGCCGAGATCGCGGTCCACACCTGGGACGTGTGCGCGGCGCTCGGCCGCCCGACCGACGGCCTCGACGAGGCGGTCGCCCAGCGGGCGGTCGTCGCGATGGACCGCATCCTTGGGCCGGAGCGCAAGGGGCGGGCCTTCGCCAACGCGCTCTCGGCGCCCGAGGGATCGTGTGCTTACGAGCACCTGGCTGCGTACGCCGGGAGGCCGGTGCCGTTCGCGCCGGCACCGTCGCTTTAGTCACAGAAGTCCCAAACGACACACCGAACACATGCGTTTGCGGCATGTCGGGCGCTCGACTCTTCAAAATCAAGGGTATGGCCCGCTTCCCCCGCGTCATCACCGTGACCCTGACCGCTGTCGTTGTCGGCGCGTCGATGCTCGTGCCTGCCATCGGTTCGGCGATCGATCCGGCTGCCGCCGAGGAGGGTCAGCTGATCAAGCTGCCCCGTCTCGAGGACGGCATCGCCACCCGTGACGTGAAGCTGCCGCCGCGGCTGAACGAGCGGTCCGCCGCCGCGGCCTCGACGGAGAAGCTGCGTACGACGACCTTCTCGATGGTCGGGGTTTCCTGGACCGGAGCGCAGACTCCCCAGGTCGAGGTGCGGGTGAGCAAGTCGGACCAGTGGCGAGAGTGGCAGGAGCTGCCGCTGCAGGAGGACCTGCCCGACGGCGGCGAAGGGGACGTCGCCGCGCGCGGCAAGGTCGAGCGCCGAGGCACGCAGCCGGTGTGGACCGGCCGGGCCAGCGGCGTACAGGTGCGGGTCGAGGGTGCGCAGCCCAAGGACCTGAAACTGACCCTGATCAACACCGGGCCGCAGGAGGACGTCAAGGCGCCGAAGCGGGAGGCCGACGACCTGGGCTACGGCAGCGCTTCGAACGGCAGCGCCAACGGCCGGGTCGCGCGGTCGCGACCGAAGTGGGCGCCGAAGCCGGTGATCTTCACCCGGTCGCAGTGGGGTGCCAACAACTCCTGGCGCAACGGCCGGCCGGAGTACAACAGCTCGCTCAAGCAGGTCCACATCCACCACACCGCCACCAGCAACAACTACTCCAAGGGCGACGTGCCAGGGATCATCCGCGGCATCTACAGCTATCACACCAGGTCACTGGGGTGGTTCGACATCGCCTACAACTTCCTCATCGACAAGTACGGCCGTGCCTGGGAGGGACGCTCCGGCGGCATCGACCGGCTCGTCAAGGGCGCCCACACGCGTGGCTTCAACCACCAGTCGATGGGCATCGCCCTGATCGGCAACTTCGAGAACGTACGTCCCTCCGACGACGCCCTCATCAAGACCGAGCGGATGGCGGCCTGGAAGCTCGACATGGCCGGCCGCGACGAGCGCGGGACGCTCGAGACGATCTCGAAGGGCAGCGACCGGTTCCCGGCCGGCCGGCGCGTCCGGGTCTGGGTCATCGACGGCCACTTCCACACCAACGAGACCTCCTGCCCGGGCGCACAGCTCGCCAAGTGGCTGCCGTGGATCCGGAAGTACGCCTACCAGCGGGACCAGATGTTCAACCCGTGATCCGGGTTGCCCGCATCGATAGCCATGTCGATAGAAAACTGATGGCGCCCTCTCCCTAGGATGGGGCCATGAGCAACGTTCTGTCCGCAGTCGCCTGGCCGTACGCAAACGGCCCGCGCCACATCGGCCACGTGGCCGGTTTCGGCGTGCCCTCCGACGTCTTCAGTCGGTACATGCGGATGGCGGGCCACGACGTGCTCATGGTCTCCGGCTCCGACGAGCACGGCACCCCGATCCTGATCGCCGCCGACGAGGCCGGCGTGACTCCCCAGGAGCTCGTCGACAAGAACCACCGGATCATCGTCGAGGATCTGGTCTCGCTCGGCCTGACGTACGACCTCTACACCCGCACCACCTCGGCCAACCACCACTCGGTGGTGCAGGAGCTGTTCCTCGGGGTGTGGAACAACGGCTACTTCGTCGAGCAGACCTCCAAGGGCGCGATCTCGCCGTCGACCGGCAGGACGCTGCCGGACCGCTATATCGAGGGCACCTGCCCGATCTGTGGGGCCGACGGGGCTCGCGGTGACCAGTGCGACAACTGTGGCAACCAGCTCGACCCGGACCAGCTGATCAACCCGGTCTCCAAGATCAACGGCGAGACGCCGGAGTTCGTCGAGACCCAGCACTTCTTCCTCGACCTGCCCGCCCTGGCCGATGCGCTGCACGCGTTCCTCGACGACCGCGAGCAGACCGGCCTGTGGCGTCCCAACGTCATCCGGTTCAGCCAGAACATCCTCAAGGAGATCCGCCCGCGCGCGATGACGCGCGACATCGACTGGGGCATCAAGGTCCCGCTCGACGGCTGGCGCGAGAACCCGACCAAGCGGATGTACGTCTGGTTCGACGCGGTGATCGGCTACCTGTCCGCCTCGATCGAGTGGGCCCGACGCTCGGGTGACCCCGAGGCGTGGCGCGACTGGTGGAACGCCCCGGAGGCGCTGTCGTACTACTTCATGGGCAAGGACAACATCGTCTTCCACTCCCAGATCTGGCCGGCCGAGCTGATCGCCTACAACGGCCAGGGGTCGAAGGGCGGCGAGCCCGGTTCGTTCGATGTGCTGAACCTGCCGACAGAGGTCGTCTCCAGCGAGTATCTGACGATGGAGGGCAAGAAGTTCTCCTCCTCGAAGAAGATCGTGATCTACGTACGCGACCTCCTCTCGCGCTACCAGCCCGACGCGTTCCGCTACTTCGTGGCCGCCGCCGGCCCCGAGTCGAACGACTCCGACTTCACCTGGGCGGAGTTCGTGCGGCGTACGAACGACGAGCTCGTCGCCGGCTGGGGCAACCTGGTCAACCGCACCGCCACCCTGATCGCGAAGAACTTCGGCGAGCTGCCCCCCGCCGGAACGCTGACCGAGGCGGACCAGGCGATCCTCGACACCGTCGGCGCCGCGTTCGGCACCGTCGGCGACCTGATCGGTCGTCACCGGCAGAAGCAGGCGATCGGCGAGGCGATGCGCGCGGTCGGCGAGGTCAACAAGTACGTCACCGACCTCGAGCCGTGGAAGCTGGCCAAGGCTCCCGAGGACCGCGAGCGGCTCGGCACCGTGCTGCACGTGATGGCCCAGTGCGTCGCCGACCTCAACCTGATCCTGTCCCCGTTCCTGCCGTTCTCCGCCAACGAGATCGACAAGGCCCTCGGTGGCAAGGGTGAGGTCGCCCCGATGCCCCGCATCGAGGAGGTCGAGGACCTCGACGACGGCAAGCCCTACCCGATCATCACCGGCGACTACTCCGGCGCGCCCACCTGGGAGCGCCACGAGATCGTCGTCGGCACTCCGGTCGCCAAGCCCACCCCGGTCTTCCAGAAGCTGGACACCGCGATCATCGACGAGGAGCTCGACCGCCTGGGCATCAAGCCGGAGTAGCGGCTGCCGTAATCGGTTGGATCGAGCCCGGCATGGCTGGGACGATTCGGCGCATGATCGCACTGCTCGGCGACGACCGGGGACACCGCAGCCATCAGGAGCTCAACGCGCTTCGGCCGCAGCTGGCCGAGCTCGGGGTCGAGACGGAGTGGGTGCCGACCGACTCGGGGTTCGAGATCTCGAGCTACGACGGGGTCTGGCTGGTTCCTGGCTCGCCCTATGCCGATGACGCTGCGGTGGTCGCGGCGCTCACGGTCGTGCGCGAGCGGGGGATCCCGTTTCTCGGGGTGTGCGGTGGGATGCAGTACGCCGTGCTGGAGTGGACCCGCAACGTGCTCGGCTCCGCGGCGACCCATGCCGAGTCCGACGGCGCGGGGGAGGACAATGCGGTTGCCGCGTTGGCCTGTTCGCTCTACGGCGAGGAGCGGCTGGTGACCCCGGTCCCCGGCACCCGCTTCGCGGGCTGGCAGCCGGAGCCGTTCGTCGGCATGCACTTCTGCAACTACGCGCCCACAGCAGAGGCGGTAGCGACGCTGGAGAAGATCGGTGTCGTCGTCGGCGCGACCGCGGACGACGCCGGCGCGGAGGTCCTGGAGTTCCCGGACCATCCGTTCTACGTCACCAGCATGTTCCAGCCCCACATCGGCGCCCTTGCTGGAGCCCCGGTCCATCCCCTCGTGCGCGCGTTCGTCGAGGCTGTCCGCGGCTGAGCCGCGCCGGATGCACCTACCTGGTCAGGTTCGGGAGGTCGACGGCGGCGGCGTAGCGGTTCGCCAGAATCTTGAGGTGGTCGCGGAGCTCTGGGGGTGACTCGACGGTGAAGTCGAGGCCGAGCATGCCGATCCAGACGGCCACGACCTCGAGGCTGTCTCCGCCGGTGACCAGGACGCTGCGGTCGGGGGAGATCGGCTCGACGGTGCCGACGGCGGGGTTGATCCGGGAGAGGACCTCTGCGGCGGAGGCGGCGATGATCAGGCGGGCGTGGACGGCCCAGCCGGTGCGGGCGACCTCGCGTACGACGAACTCGGTGAGGTCGAAGGAGGGGTCGCTCGGACGGAAGGGGCGCCCGCCGGGGATCTTGAGACGCAGCCAGTCGACGCGCAGCGGCAGCCAGGTTTCGGCGCGGGGGTCGCGGGCGACGAGGTACCAGCGGCGCTGCCAGGCGATCAGCCGGTAGGGCTCGACCTCGATGGGTTCGTCGCGGTAGTCGGCGCGTACGCCGACATGGTCCCGGATGGCGGTGGCCAGCGCCTGCAGGGTGCCGGCGTCGACGTCCGGGTCGGGGACGTTGCTGTCGGTGTTGACCGGGCCGGCATCCATCGCATCGACCACCGCGGCGAGCTTGCGACGCAGGTGGTCGGGCAGCACCTGCTCGAGCTTGCCCAGCGCCCTGGCACTGGTTTCCGCGACACCGGTGATGCCCGTCGCGGCACGCAGCCCGACGGCGACCGCGAGCGCCTCCTCGTCATCCAGCAGCAGCGGCGGAAGCTTCCCGCCGTCACCGAGCCGGTAGCGCCCACCCGGGCCGCGGACCGACTCCACCGGATAGCCGAGGTCACGCAGCTTGGTCATGTCGTTGCGCACGGTGCGCTCGGAGACGTCGAGCCGGGTGGCCAGGTCGGCGCCGGTCCAGCCGGCCGAGGACTGCAGCAGACCGAGGAGCGCGAGCAGTCGCGCAGAGGTTTCCAGCACAGGCTCAGAGTGCGGGAAAAAAGATTCACGGGCCAGTGGAATTCCGGAATCAGGCTTGCCGGAACCCTTCATAACGTAGGTCTCACAAGGTCGGAAACAACCAAGGAGAAGTCATGAACACGCAGGTCAACACCGAGATCAGCACCGTCACCGTCGAGTTCCCGCAGGCGGATCTCGACGACCTCCGCTCCCGTCTGGAGCGCACCCGGTTCGCGCCCAGCGTCCCCGGTGACTCCTGGGACTACGGCACCCCGACGGCCTACCTCGCCGACATGGTCGAGCGCTGGAAGAGCTTCGACTGGCGTGCGGTCGAGGCGCGCATCAACGCCGTGCCCAACCACCTGACCGAGATCGACGGCCAGGTCATCCACTTCGTCCACGTACCGTCCTCGAACCCGGACGCCAAGGCGCTCCTGCTCGCCCACACCTACCCGGGCTCGTTCCTGGAGTTCCTGCCGATGGTCGAGTTCCTGACGGACGAGTTCCACCTGGTGATCCCGGAGCTGCCGGGCTTCGGGCTCTCGACGCCGGTGGTCGACACCGGTTGGACGATGAAGCGGGCGGCCGAGGCGTACGACGTTCTCATGCGCCGGCTCGGCTACGACTCCTACGGGGTGCACGGCAGCGACGGCGGCGCGATGGTCGGCCGCGAGCTGGCTCTGCTGAACCCGGAGGGCTTCCTCGGCGCGCACGTGCTGCAGCTCTTCTCGTTCCCGTCGGGAGACCCGAGCGAGTTCGAGGGCTTCGGGCCGAAGGAGTACGCCGCGCTCGAGCACATGCAGTGGTTCCAGTCGGTCGGCGGCTACAACGCCATGAACGGCTCCCGGCCGCAGACCATCGGCGCGGCGCTGGCCGACTCGCCGGTCGGGACGCTGGCCTACAGCGAGCTCTTCGAGTCCTTCGGCAACGGCACCTCGCTGGTCACCCCTGAGCAGGTCATCGAGCAGGCGACCTACTACTGGCTCACCAACTCCTACGCCTCGGTGGCGCGCTACCACTACGAGGAGGGGCACGCCGAGCGCGAGCCGGAGGTCTCCCAGGGCCGGATCGGTGTCGCAGTCTTCAAGGACGACTTCCAGACCATCAGGTCGCTGGCCGAGCGGGACAACGCCAACATCCAGCACTGGTCGGAGTTCTCCGAGGGCGGCCACTACGCGGCCATGGAGCGTCCCGAGGACGTCGCCGCCGACCTGCGGGCGTTCTTCGCCTGACCGCCTCGCACGAACCCGAGGATCGCAGCCCCTTCGCGGCTGCGATCCTCGGGTTTTGTCAGGTGGTCGTCGTGGTGACGGTGGTGGCGACCATCACCGCGGTCATGACCGCGGTGACCTCGTCCATCGCGTCCTTGACGCCCTTGGCGGCCCAGTCACCCCGGGCGATCTCCTTCGCCCGCTTCTTGACCGCTCCGGCGCCGACGGCCCTCGTGTCGACCACCTTGTGGGCGAGGTCGATGGAGGAGAGGAGGGCGATGAGCGGGCCGGTCCGTGCGTCCGGTGCGGCGCCCTGGATGAGCACGGCGACCAGGTGGCCGCGTACGGCGTTCTCGTGGGTCGAGTCCGCGGCCGGCCAGGTGGTGCGCGGGAAGAGGCCGAGGATCTTCTCGTCGCGGCGCCTGAGGATGTTGCGGTCGCTCAGTCGCGCGGCGAGGGCCTCGTGCAGGCCCTTGCCGAGGTTGGTGACGGCGTTCTTGGCCGCCAGCGGCTTGGCCGCCAACACATCGTACGCTGCGGCCAGGATCGGCTCGTCCGGCCGCCGGCCCGGCACCGCCATGGCCTTGGCCGGGGTGAGCCCGGACTTCGGGACGACCTGGACCGAGCCCGCCATGACGAGCTCGGTCAGGATCGCTCCGCCCAGCGCCTGCTGGACCCAGGACGAGGCGAGCGTGCCCTTCTCGTCGTCGAGCACGAGCAGCAGCAGGTCTTCCGCGATCAGCATGTATCGACGGTAAAACGACTCGCAGCCCGGCGCCTCCTACGAAAGACGGATCTTTGCTCGGACCTTCGTCTAGGCCTGTGCGGACTCGGGGCCGGCGACGTCGAACATCCAGCTCACGCCGAACTTGTCGTCGAACTGGCCGAAGTAATCGCCCCAGGGAGCCTGCGCGAACGGCATCCCGGGCGTACCGCCCTCGGAGAGCTTGGCGTAGTAGTCGGCGAAGCGCGGGTGGTCGGCGGGGTCGGCGCTGGTCATCGCGACGGTGACGCCGGCGGTCGGGGCGACGTACTCCATGCCCATCCCCGAAGGCGTGTCGGCGGCCATCAGGACGAGGCCGTCGTCGAGGGTCAGCGAGCCGTGCATGACCAGGCCCTTCGCCTCCGGCGGCATCGGACCCATCGCGTCGCCCATGGAGTCGAAGGTCATCGTCTCGACGGTGCCGCCGAGCACCGAGCGGTAGAACTCGAGCGCCTCAGCGGCCTCGGACTTGAAGCTGATGTAGGGGTTGAGCGTTGCCATTCGGATCGTCTCCTTTGATCGATTTCCGACCCCGTTCGTTCACAGTAAGCGCCTCGAAGGAGGTGGAGAAGAGCAATTCGCGTCGGTTTGCCCTGTTTTCGGGTCCGCGTCACGGGTGGACGATCTCGACCCCCAGCCACCCGGCCAGCGCCTCGATCTCGGCCTCGACGGCGTCACCGATCTCGGCGGTCCAGCCGAAGTCCTCATGGACGGCGAAGACGTTCAACAGCGCCTTCTTGTGGTCCACCTTCGCGTCGAGCTTCCCGACGAGCCGCTCGCCGTACAGGATCGGGAGGGCGAAGTAGCCCCAGCGGCGCTTGGCGGCCGGCTTGTACATCTCCAGGACGTACTCGAACCCGAACAGGTCCAGCGCCCGGTCGCGGTCGTAGACGAGACGGTCGAACGGGGAGAGCAGGGCGGCCCGCGGCACGAACCCGTCCTCGAGGGCGGCCAGCGCCTCGGGGTCGACCCGCCACTCGCCGTCGACGCCGGCCACGGCGCACGGGACGCCCGCGTCCCCGGCGCCGAGCACCTCGCCGCCGGAGGAGTCCTTCCGCCCGGGGCGGGCGATCCCGAGCGATGCCAGCCGGCGCACCGTCTCCACCCTGAGGGCGTCCTCGGTCGGCGGAAGTCGCAGGTCGGACGGGTAGACGCGCTCGGCGAGGTCCCAGGTGCGCAGCTTGCCGCGGCGGCCGGCGATGGCGACCTCACCCATCCGGTTGAGCAGCTCGATCATCCGCAGGACGTTCTTGTCGTTGGTCCAGCCGGTCGAGGCCCAGGGCACCTCGGCGGTGTCCTCGATCTCGCCGGCCACGAGGGGGCCGTCGGCTCGAAGGCGATCCAGGACCTGCGTACGGAATCTCTTGTTGGCGTCCACCCACTCGACCGCCGTCGGGTGGATCCGGCCGGGAGACAGAGCGAGAACCGTCTCGATCTCGTCCATGGGGAAGATGAAGCTGGAGAACTCCACCAGCGAGCGCTCCTGCTCGAGGGCGAAGGTCAGATCCGAATGGTCGTACGCATCCCCCAACCGCGACCACGCCACCAGATCCGCGCTCGGCGCGATCGCCCTGGTCGGGTCGATCTGCAGGAGGGTCAGCTGGTCCACCGTCTCCACCAGCGAGACCGGCCGACGCGCATCGAGGAGTTGGGCGCGGACGGCGATCCGGCGCGCCTGTTCCGGGGTCAGGGTGAGCGTCATGGTCCACACAGTATGGGGAGTTCCGGACGACCTGCTGCCGATTCGAACCGATCTTCCCATTCCGCTTGACCGCGCGGATGTTAACGCTCACACTGGGTCGCATCGTGACGACGGTCACACTGGCCGCCGCAGTAAAAACACTGGAGGACGACAGTGAAGAAGACCCTCATCGGGCTGTGTGCGCTCGCCTTGGGCGGGATGTCGCTCAGCGCGTGCGGCGGCAGCGAAGCCGCCGACGACGGCTCGATCACCATGGGGTTCGCCCAAGTCGGCGCCGAGAGTGGCTGGCGCACCGCGAACACCACATCGATCCAGGACTCGGCCGAGGAGGCCGGCATCGACCTGAAGTTCTCCGACGCTCAGCAGAAGCAGGAGAACCAGATCAAGTCGATCCGGTCCTACATCCAGCAGAAGGTGGACGTCATCGCGTTCAGCCCGGTCGTCGAGACCGGCTGGGACGCGGTGCTCCAGGAGGCCAAGCGCGCCAAGATCCCCGTCGTGCTGACCGACCGGGCCGTGGACACCGAAGACACCTCGCTCTACGTCACCTTCATCGGCTCCGACTTCGTCGAGGAGGGTGAGAAGGCTGGCCAGTGGCTGGTCGACAACGCAGACGCGTCCGACGTCGACAAGGACGGCGCGGTCAACGTCGTCGAGCTTCAGGGCACCACCGGATCGGCTCCGGCGATCGACCGCAAGAAGGGGTTCGAGGACAAGATCTCCGCGGACTCCAAGATCAAGATCACCGAGTCCCAGACCGGTGACTTCACCCGTGACGGCGGCAAGCAGGTCATGGAGGCCTTCTTGCAGTCCAACCCGAAGATCGACGTCGTCTACGCCCACAACGACGACATGGGCCTGGGTGCGATCGAGGCGATCAAGGCAGCCGGCAAGAAGCCCGGCACCGACATCAAGATCATCACCGTCGACGCGGTCAAGGACGGCATGACCGCGCTGGCCGCCGGCGAGATCAACTTCATCGTCGAGTGCAGCCCGTTGCTCGGGCCGCAGCTGATGGACGTCGCCGAGAAGGTCGTCGCCGGCGAGGAGGTCCCCGATCGCATCGTCACCGAGGAGACCACCTTCACCCCGGAGCAGGCCGCTGAGGCGCTGCCCGACCGCAAGTACTGACCATCAACCGAGGCGGTGTCCTGAGCTTGTCGAAGGGTGCCTCGGTGAGGCGTCGCTTCCCTCGTGGAACTCCACGAGGGAAGCGCGCGCCCACCGAGTCACCTCGGTGAGCATCCGCCGCCGCCCCCTCCGACCAGCAGGAGCCAGTACGACATGAGCCAGGCAGAAGTGAAGCCACCCCGACCGGTGGTGGAGATGCTCGACGTCTCCATCACGTTCGGAGCGGTCCGAGCGCTCGACAGCGTCTCGCTGCGACTCCTGCCGGGGGAGGTGCACGCGCTCATGGGGGAGAACGGGGCCGGGAAGTCCACGCTGATCAAGGCCCTGACCGGGGTCTACACGATCGACTCGGGTCGGGTGGAGATCGCCGGCGTCGAGACCCAGTTCGCCACCCCGGCCGCGGCTCAGCACGCCGGGATCAGCACGGTTTACCAGGAGGTCAACCTGGTGCCGAACCTCACCGTGGCCGAGAACATGCTCCTCGGCCGCGAGCCCCGCCGCTTCAACGGGATCGGCCCGATCGACCGCCGGGGGATGAACCGCCGCGCCGCTGCCTCGCTGCAGGGCCTCGGTATCGACATCGACCCCGGTTCGGAGCTCGGCAGCCACCCGATCGCCGTCCAGCAGCTCGTCGCGATCGCGCGTGCCGTCGACACCGACGCCCGGGTCCTGATCCTCGACGAGCCGACCTCCAGCCTCGACGCCGACGAGGTGGCTCGGCTCTTCGAGGTGATGCGAAGGTTGCGGGACCAGGGCACCGCGATCGTCTTCGTCTCCCACTTCCTCGACCAGGTCTTCGACATCTCCGACCGGATGACGATCCTGCGCAACGGCCGGGTGGTGGGCGAGCGGCTGGTCGAGGGGACCACCCAGCTGGAGCTGGTGCAGCTGATGATCGGCCGCGACCTCCAGGTCCTCGAGCGCCTCGACCATGCCGTGCACGAGGCATCCGAGGAGGCTGCGACCGAGCAGCGCCTCCCGGTGCTCAGTGCGGTCGGGCTGGGCCGGAAGGGGAGCCTGGAGGCCACCGACCTCACCCTGTACCCCGGCGAGGTCGTCGGCATCGCCGGCCTGCTCGGCTCGGGGCGTACGGAGCTTGCCCGGCTGCTGTTCGGCGCCGACGCCCCGGACACCGGAGAGCTCACGGTTCGCGGCTCGAGCCGGCGGAGGCTGCGCAGCCCCCGGCACGCGATCGACCGCAAGCTCGCCTTCTGCAGCGAGGATCGCAAGGCCGAGGGGGTCTTCGAGGAGCTCTCCGTGGCCGACAACATGCTGCTCGGCCTGCAGGCCACCCGTGGCTGGCTGCGGCCGATCCCGACGGCCACCCGCGAGAAGCTGGTCACGGAGTTCATGACCGCTCTCGACGTACGGCCGGCCGACCCGAGCCTGCCGATGCGAAGTCTGTCCGGTGGGAACCAGCAGAAGGTCCTGCTGGCGCGCTGGCTGATCACGGAGCCCGACGTACTCCTGCTCGACGAGCCGACCCGCGGCATCGACATCGGTGCCAAGACCCAGATCCAGCAGCTCGTCGCCGATCTCGCGGAGAAGGGGATGAGCGTGGTGTTCATCTCCGCCGAGCTCGAGGAGGTGCTCCGGCTGAGCCACCGGCTGGTGGTCCTCAAGGACCGCCGCAAGATCGCCGAGCGGCCCAACCGGGGCATCGATGTCAACGACGTACTCGAGATCATCACCGGCGAACCTGGCGGCCTGGCCGAGAAGGAGCGAGCAGATGCCTGAGAACATCAGACCGGGCCAGGGGCTCGGCGCCCGCGCGATGGCCCACCGCCTCTTCTGGCCGCTGGCCGCGCTCGGCGCGCTGCTGGTGGTCAACCTGATCGCGACGCCGACCTTCTTCAACGTACGCATCCAGGACGGTCACCTCTTCGGCAGCCTGGTCGACATCGTCCGCAACGGTGCCCCGGTGCTGCTGGTCGCGATCGGGATGACGCTGGTCATCGCGACCCGCGGGATCGACCTCTCGGTGGGTGCGGTGGCGGCGATCGCCGGCGCCGTCGCCTGCGTCTACATCGTCAAGAGTCCCGCCGACGGAGCCCTGGGCACGGCCGTCATCGCGATCACGATGGCCCTCGCGGTCTGCGTCGCGCTGGGGCTGTGGAACGGCTTCCTGGTCGCGGTGGTCGGCATCCAGCCGATCATCGCCACGCTGGTCCTGATGGTCGCCGGCCGCGGGATCGCGATGCTGGTGACCGGCGGCCAGATCACCACTGTCAACAACGACGCCTTCGCCGCGCTGGCCTCGGGCCACCTGCTCACCCTCCCGGTCGCCGCCCTGATCGCGCTCGGGGTCTTCGCGGCCACCCAGATCGTCGTACGCCGCACCGCGCTCGGCCTGCTCATCGAGTCGGTCGGGATCAACCCGGAGGCGAGCCGGCTGGCCGGCATACGCTCCCGCACGATCATCTGGACCGTCTACGTCTTCGCGGCGCTGTGCGCCGGGACCGCCGGCCTGATCATCGCCGCCAACACCCACTCGGTGAACGCCAACAGCCTCGGACTGTGGATCGAGCTGGACGCCATCCTGGCCGTCGTCATCGGAGGCACGTCGCTGGCCGGCGGTCGCTTCTCGCTGACCGGCACCCTGGTCGGGGCGATGCTGATCGCCACACTCACCCGGACCATCCCCAACATCGGCATCCCGGCCGAGGCGAACTATCTGTTCAAGGCGCTGGTGGTCGTGGTCGTGTGCCTGCTGCAGTCGCCGAAGGCGCGAGCGGTGCTGCAACGGCGCACCGACCGTACGCCGACCAGCCGCGAGGAGGCTGTCGCATGAGTGTTCAGGTGCCCGCGATCGAGACCGGGCTCATCGCCCGGGTCGCACGCTACAGCCCGCCGCGCCGCTACCTCCCCGTGCTCGGCACGTTCGCGCTGTTCATCGGCATGTTCGGGGTCGGCGGGATCCGCTATGAGGGGTTCGCAGACCCGCAGGTCTTCCTGACCCTGCTGCTCGACAACGCGTTCCTGATCGTGCTCGCGGTGGGGATGACGTTCGTGATCCTCACCGGCGGGATCGACCTCTCGGTCGGCTCCAACGTGGCCCTCTCGACGCTGATCGCGGCTCGGACGCTCGAGCTAGGCCTGCCGGTGGTCGCGGTGATCGTGATCGTGCTCCTGTCCGGCACCCTGCTCGGCACCGCGATGGGGCTGCTGATCCACTACTTCGACATCCAGCCCTTCATCGCCACCTTGGCGGGCATGTTCCTCGCCCGCGGGCTCTGCTACCTGATCAGCGTCGACTCGATCCCGATCAAGGACGAGACCTTCTCAGCCATCGCGTTCGGCACGATCACCCTGCCCGGTGGCTACTACCTCGGGTGGACGGCGGTCTTCGCGCTGGTGATCGTCGCGGTCGCTGCGTACGTCCTCGCCTCGACCCGCTTCGGACGCACCGTCTACGCGCTCGGCGGCAGCGAGCCGTCGGCGCTGCTGATGGGGTTGCCGGTGGCGGCGACCAAGGTCGGGGTGTACGCGATCAGCGGGCTGTGTGCGGCGCTCGGCGGGCTGCTGTTCGCGCTCTACACGCTCTCGGGCTACTCCCTGCACGCGGTCGGGATGGAGCTCGACGCGATCGCTGCCGTGGTCATCGGCGGCACGCTGCTCACCGGCGGCCGTGGGTTCGTGATCGGGTCGCTGCTGGGGGTGCTCGTGCTCGGCACGATCCAGACCTTCATCTCCTTCGACGGCACGCTGTCCTCTTGGTGGACTCGGATCACGATCGGGGTGCTGGTGCTTGTGTTTGTCGTTGCGCAGCGGGTGTTGACTCGGCGGGGGTAGGTCGGTTTTTCCTTCTCTGTTGGGGGCCGTGTTTTTGTGGTTGGGGTTTGCCGCCGACCCTGTCTTGGAGGGTGTTCTCGGCGGCGTCCGGAGTAAAGGACGGCCTTCGGCCGCCGGCTGACGCCGGTCGCCTGCGGCGATCATCTCGACAAGCTCGATACATCGCCTTGACACCGGCCGTCGCCGAGAATTTTTGGCTGGCTATCGGGTCGGCGGCAGGGGTTTGGCGCGGAGGTTTGGGTTGGGCACGGGCTTGGGGATTCTGGTTGGTGTTTCGTCTGGTCAGTCGGGCAGTGGTGGAGGCGAACGAATTTTCGTTCGCCGCAAGATGCCGCCTCGGCCGGGGTGGGGTTGGTGGGTGGGTGAAAGAAATTCTTCTTTCACGCGGAGACCCCATGGCTGATGTAGGTGTGGAGCGGTCACTTTCCGTGGGTGAGTGTGCCGTGGCCACACCCGGGCCGCCGCCCCGATAGCCAGCCAAGTCTTTTCTCGATCTGGTCCGGAGTCAAGGACCGCGAAGCGGCCGGCGAAGGCGGCGCCCGAAGGGCGTCCTTGACGCCGGTCCAGATCGAGAGACCCTCAAAGAACGGGTCGGCGGCCCAGACCAACCCCGTGGAAACAGCAGCGCAGACGAAGCAGCACCCGCGTACGACCAAAGTCTTCTGACCAACCCCGCAGAACTACAGCCGCCCGAGCGCCGCCCGAAGAGGATCGAGGCCGAGCGACCCGAGGTCGAGCGCCGCGCGGTGGAAGGCCTTCATGTCGAACGCGGCGCCGGCACGAGCGCGCGCGTCCTCGCGGGCCTGGAGCCAGATCCGCTCCCCGACCTTGTAGGACGGGGCCTGGCCCGGCCAGCCTAGGTAGCGGGCGACCTCGAAGTCGAGGAAAGCGTCCTCCATCAGGCAGTGCTGCCCGATGAACTCTCGGCCGAGCTCGGGCGTCCACACCTCGCCGGGGTGGAAGCCGAACGGGTTGTCCTCCGGGATCTTCAGCTCCAGGTGCATGCCGATGTCGATGATCACCCGCGCCGCCCGGAACGACTGGCCGTCGAGCATGCCGAGACGGTCACCGGGGTCGTCCAGGTAGCCGAGATCGTCCATGAGGCGCTCGGCGTAGAGCGCCCAGCCCTCGCCGTGGCCCGAGACCCAGCACATCAGCCGCTGCCAGCGGTTGAGCAGCTCGGCGCGGTAGGCGGTCTGGGCGACCTGGAGGTGATGGCCCGGTACACCCTCGTGGTAGACCGTGGTCAGCTCGCGCCAGGTGCCGAAAGAGGTGACCGACTCGGGCACCGACCACCACATCCGGCCGGGCCGGGAGAAGTCCTCGGAGGGGCCGGTGTAGTAGATCCCACCGTCGGTGGTCGGCGCGATCATGCACTCGATCCGCCGGACCGGCTCGGGGATGTCGAAGTGCACGTCGGCCAGCTCCGCGATGGCGCGGTCGGCGGCGGTCTGCATCCACTCCTTGAGCGCTGCGGTCGAGGTCAGCTGCCGCGCGGGGTCCTTGTCGAGATGGGCCGCCGCCTCGACGACGCTCGATCCCGGCAGGATCCGGTCGGCGGTGGCCTCCATGTCGTCGGAGAGTCGCTTGAGCTCCTCCCAACCCCAGGCGTACGTCTCCTCCAGGTCGATCTCGGCGCCGAGGTAGCGCCGGGAGGAGAGCTGGTAGTGGTCGCGCCCGACGGCCTCCTTCGGCAGCCCGTTGGGTACCAGGTCGGCGGCCATGAACCGCCCGAACTCGGCGAACGCCTCGTTGGCCTTGGCCGCCGAGGCCTCGAGCTCGGCGCGCAGGGACGCAGGAACGGCCTCGGGCGCACGTGAGACCAGACCGGTGAAGAAGTCACCGGCGCCCTTCTGCCCGGTCCAGCTCAGGATCTGGTCGGCGACCTTCTCGTACTGAGCTGTCGCCGAGACCCGTCCGGCCGCGGCCTCCTCCCGGAGAGTCGCGGTGTAGCCCGCGACCGCGGTCGGCATCCCGGCCAGCCGGGCGCCGATCGCGGCCCAGTCGTCCTCGGTGCCGGTCGGCATCAGGTCGAAGACCTCGCGCAGGTTGTGGATGCCGCTGGTGATGACGGAGACGAACTTCCGGTCCAGCTGCGCGTCGGCGAACTCGATGTCGAGCCCGACCCGCTCCAGGAACGCGTCCTTGGCGACCTGCTCACGCTCGTCGACCGGCTTGATCGCGGCCACGTCGGCGTAGGCCGAACGGTTGAGCTCCTCCACCGCCTGCATCCCGTCGGGGGAGAGGTCGGGGAGCTCCGCGTCGTGGCCGGCGACACCGACGTACGTCGCGGTCAGCGGGTCGAGGGCGCAGAGCTCCTCGACATAGCGGTCGGTGCGGGCGTCTACTTCACGGGTCACCCGGCCAACCTTAGGACCGGGACGTCTTCGGGCAACTCAATTCCCCGCTACACGCAACGAACGCGCCAGACTTCGCGTAGGAGGTGTGTGAACGTGCCAGAGGAGGTGTCCGTGGATGCCGAAGAGCAGGAGAGGGATCCGGACTTCGGGGCCTGGGTGGCCTCGAGGGGGCCCGCGCTGCAGCGGTTCGCCTACCTGGTGACCGGCAACAACTCCGACGCTCCTGACCTGGTGCAGGACGCCCTCGCCCGTGCGCTGCCGCGGTGGGAGTCGCTGGCGGCGTCCGGGACGGCGGAGGCGTACGTGAAGAGGAGCATCGTCAACGGGTCGATCAGCGGCTGGCGCAAGCGGCGCCGGCTGGTGCTGGTCGAGGACGTCGAGCCGATGGCGACCAGGCATGAGCCCGGCCCCGAGGAGCGAGACGCGGACGAGGCGTGGGAGCTGGTCCAGACGCTCCCGTCCAACCAGCGAGCGGCGGTGGTCCTCCGGTTCTACGAGGACCTGTCGTTCGCGCAGATAGCGACGGTGCTCGACTGCGCCGAGGCGACTGCCCGCTCACATGTGCACCGGGCGCTGGCCAAGCTGAGGCAGCGGTTGAACGAGCAAGGCTCTGTTGATCGGAGAGGGAACGAGGGGGTTGACAATGAGTGACTTCGAGCGCGAGGAGCGGGCCTTCCGGGCCGCCCTGGCCCGTGCGGCCGATGGTTTCGAGCCGCGAGAGCTCGCGATCCCCGGGGCCTCTGAAGGGTCTGGACCGGCTGACCTGGCCGACGAGACCGAGAAGGCCGAGGAGAAAGCACCCGTACGCCGGAAGGCGCCCTGGATCCTGGCCGCTGCCGCCGCGGTGCTGGCAGTTGTCGGTCTGGGTGGCGTGGTGGCCAACCTGCAGCCCACCGGCGGCGGTGGCGAGAGCACGGCCGCGAGCGACGCCTCCGGCGCCGAGGACCGCTCCGGCGACGCGCCCAAGGCGCTCTCCGAGCCGGAGGCGGCGGCCCCCGAAGGCACCTACGACAACGGCGGCCGCACCGACCTGCCCGCACCCGCGGACGGGAACCGCTGGGCGGTCCGCTACGACATCGCCTTCCAGGTGCCCGAGGAGTGGGCCGACGCCACGGCGCCGGCGCTGCCGGAGTGCATCGCGAAGCCCGGCGACCAGTGGGACACCGTGCCGCGGACTCCCTACGTCGCGAACATCACCAACCAGCCGGTGCCGAGTATCGCCTGCAACGAGACCGAGGACCGTGACTTCCCGCCGCAGTTTGGCAAGGTGCCCTTCGCACTGTGGCAGCCCTACGTCCTGATCGAGAAGCCGGGCAAGGGCGCCAGCCTCCAGACCGGCTCCTGGGAGCACGAGGGCTGGCTGCTGACCCGGGTCCAGGTCGGGGATGACGCGTACGCCACGATCCTCACCGGGCCGGGCGACGAGCGGGTCAACCAGGAGATCAAGGGGTCCCTGAGGACCGTGGCGAAGGATCCCTACGGCTGCGAGACCGCCTCGCCGCTGGCCGAGGGCGACCCGGTGCGGCCGAAGACCGACGCGGCGACCTCGCCGCTGGAGGGCGATGACCCGGATTCGATCGCGATCTGCCGGTACGAGCCGTCCTCGGCATCGCTGACCGGGTCGCGAGAGATCACCGGCTCCGACGCCGCCGGCCTCCTCGAGGCGATCCGCAGCGCGCCGGCCCGCTCCGGTCCCAACACGCCGCAGAACTGTGCCGCCGGGCAGCCGGTCACGGCGTACGTCATCCTGCGGATCTTCCGCGACGGAGGCGAGCCCGGGGAGGTCTTCGTGAACTACGAGAACTGCGACGACCACGGGTTCTACGACGGCGTGACCGTGCACGAGCTCACCGCGGCGGCCTGCCGGCCGGTCTTCGCCGAGGAGCCGGTCACGATCTACTCGGCTCAGGGCGACGTCGCCAAGGTCTGCCTCTCCTGATCTTCGGTTGCTGGCCGCCCCCGCTCGGGGAGGGCGGCCAGCAACCGAGTAGTGCGCCACGCGGCGTACAGGAAGAGAAGCACCAGCAGGCCGTTGCGCCAGGCCAGCACCTCGGTGATCCACGGTGAGCCGATGTCGTTGAAGGTGAGCATGTAGCCGTACATCCGCGGGAAGATCTCGTGGGTCAGCAGCGTCGCCACGACCAGCACGACCGACCAGATCCCGAGCTGCCGGCGAGCGCGGCCGCGGAGCAGGACCAGCCCGGCGGAGGCGGCGGGGAGCAGCCAGAGCATGTACTGCGGACTGAGCACCTTGTTGGTCACCAGGAACGCGGCCACCGTCGCGAGCACCAGCCACACGATCGTCTCCTCGGTCCGTGCGCCACGGGGGAGGCGACGCCAGGCGAGTACCCACCAGATGATGACGAGCGCCCCGGCGACCACGGAGGCGACCGTCGCCGCGAGGAGCAGCGCCTCGACCAGCGGCCCGCTGATGTCGTACGCCTTCCACTCGGTGTAGTCGATCGCGTAGCCGCTCTCCGGACCGCCGTGGCCCCACTCGTACATCGCCGGGGTCGCGAAGACCGACTCGATCTGCAGACCCCGCTCGCCCTGGTAGTTCAGCGGTGTCCAGAGCCGGTCCCAGCCACCGAGGACAAGACTCAGCCCGGCCAGGGCGATGCCGGTGCCGGCGACGGTCAGGATGACCCCGCGGCGGGTGGCGCGGTTCGCGGCGAGGGCCGGGATGACCAGGATCGGCCAGTACTTCGCACCGGTCGCGAAGGCCGCGAACGCCGCAGCCACCTTCGGTCTCCTGACCGCGTAGAGCACCGCCAGGCCGACCATGATCCCGGGGAAGAGATCGAAGCGGGCGTACGCCGTCGCCCCCAGCGCCGGGACGGCGACCAGCCACAACGCCTCCGCGGCGGAGATCCCGAACCTCGGGTGCGTCCCGCGGCGGTTGCGGACGAGCAGCACCATGAAGAGCAGGTCGGTCAGCGCCGCCATCGCCAGCACAGCCATGATGTACGCCTCGCCGCCCAGGTGGAGCAGGCCGATCGCGGCGTACGGGATCCAGAGCAGCAGCAGCGCCGGCACCGGATACTCGACCAGCGTCCCCGCGACCCCGTCTGTAGCCAGTGCGTCGAGGCTGTCGCGGTAGTAGTTCACGTCGCCCACCACGCCCCACTCCGCGCCCCACCAGGAGAACGAGCCCTCCGCCGCGGCCGGGAAGCCGTAGAGGATCACCACCCATCCCCGGGTCACCAGCCATGCCAGGGTGACCAGGAGATATCGCCGAGAGAACGTGATCACGGAGCGATCATTACATTGCGGTCCTCGTCAGCGAGGCAGGCCGCTGGCGCGCCAGGCGCCGGGGCCGGGGTGGAGCGGGGTACGCAGCTGCGGGGTGGCCCACAGCGAGCGCCCCTTCTTCTTGGGTGCCTCGCTCGCCGATCCCAGGGCTGCGAAGACGGCCACGATCGCGGCGATGTCTTCGGGGGTGGCGTGCTGGTCGATGACCTTGAGCAGGGGCCTCTGCTCAGCCTTCGGGTCGTTGGTCGGGTTCTCGGGCGTGGTCACAGCGGGATGTTCCCGTGCTTCTTGGCGGGCAGGGTCTCGCGTTTGGTGCGCAGCAGACGCAGCGCGCGGGTGACCTCGGCGCGGGTCTCGTGGGGCGGGATGACCGCGTCGATGTAGCCGCGTTCGGCGGCGATGTAGGGGTTGGCCAGGGTGGTCTCGTACTCATCGATCAGCTGGGCGCGTTTGGCTTCGACCTCGTCGGTGCTGGCGCCGGAGGCTTCCAGGTCGGCCAGGGTGCGGCGGTGGATGATGTTGGCGGCGCCTTGGGCGCCCATGACCGCGATCTGGGCGGTGGGCCAGGCCAGGTTGATGTCGGCGCCGAGGTGTTTGGAGCCCATCACGTCATAGGCGCCGCCGTAGGCCTTGCGGGTGATGATGGTGACCAGCGGGACGGTGGCCTCGGCGTAGGCATAGATCAGTTTCGCGCCGCGGCGAATGATGCCGTTGTGTTCTTGGTCGGTGCCGGGCAAGAACCCGGGTACGTCGACGAAGGTGATCACCGGGACGTTGAAGGCGTCGCAGGTCCGCACGAAGCGGGCGGCCTTCTCGGAGGCGTCGATGTCGAGGCAGCCGGCGAACTGCATCGGCTGGTTGGCCACGATCCCGACCGGGCGGCCCTCGATCCGGGCATAGCCGATGATGATGTTGGGCGCCCACAACGGCTGGACCTCGAGGAACTCCTCCTCATCAACAACATGGGAGATCACCTCGTGCATGTCGTAGGGCTGGTTCCCGCCATCGGGGATGAAGGTGTCCAGCTCCCGGTCCAGCTCGGAGATCTCCAGATCCGCGGTCTCCTCGTAGGCGGGGGGCTCTTCCATGTTGTTCGACGGCAGGTAGGAGAGCAGCGCTTTGACGTACTCGATCGCATCTTGCTCGTCGGCACCCATGTAGTGGGCCACCCCGGACTTGGAGTTGTGGGCCAGGGCGCCGCCGAGCTCTTCCATGGTGATGTCCTCACCGGTGACGGTCTTGATCACATCAGGGCCGGTGATGAACATGCCGGACGTCTTGTCGACCATGATGGTGAAGTCGGTGACCGCGGGGGAGTAGACGTGGCCGCCGGCGCAGTTGCCCATGATCAGGCTGATCTGCGGGATCACCCCAGAGGCGTGCACGTTGCGTTTGAAGATCTCCCCATACAGGCCCAGGGACACGACGCCTTCCTGGATCCGGGCGCCGGCGCCCTCGTTGATCCCGATCAGCGGGGAACCGGTCTTGATCGCCAGGTCCATGATCTTGGTGATCTTCTCGCCGTAGACCTCACCCAGGGAGCCACCGAAGACGGTGAAGTCCTGAGAGAACACACACACCTGGCGGCCCTCGATGGTGCCGTACCCGGTGACCACCCCGTCGCCGAAGGGCCGGTTCTTCTCCAGCCCGAACGCGACCGAACGGTGCCGGGCCAGCTCGTCGACCTCCTGGAAAGAGCCCTCATCGAGCAGCATCTCGATCCGCTCCCGCGCGGTCTGACGTCCCTTCGCATGCTGCTTCTCCACCGCCTTGGCAGAACCAGCATGGACGGCCTCGTCGAGACGACGCTCCAGCTCGGCCAGCTTCCCGGCAGTCGTGTGCAGATCGATCTCTGGCTGAGGAGTGGGTTCGGCGCTCACGTTGCTCCTTTGGACTTCGTGCAGTGCGAGGGCCAATCTAATCCCGTGCCACCTTTCGCGATGCGACGCCCGTCACTTGACCGTTCCCAGCTCGATGCGTTGCCGGGCGGGTGGCGCGTCGAGATTCTCGACGAGACGCCCTCGACCAATGCCGTACTGGCCGAGCGTGCGCGCTCTGGCGAGACGCCGGGCCTGGTGATCACCACCGAGCACCAGACCGCCGGCCGGGGGCGCCTCGACCGAGGGTGGACCACCCCGGCGCGCTCGGCGCTGACCGTCTCCGCGCTGCTGCGGCCCTCGCCCTCGATCCCGGTCGAGCGGTGGCCGTGGCTGCCGTTGATGACCGGTGTCGCGGTCGCATCGGTGCTGCGGAACAAGGGGTACGCAGCCGGGCTGAAGTGGCCCAACGACGTACTCATCGAGGGTCGCAAGGTCTGCGGGATCCTGATCGAGCGGATCGAAGGACCCGAGGGCGCGGCCGCCGTGATCGGGTTCGGGCTCAACACCTCGCTGACGCGCGAGGAGCTGCCGATCGAGACCGCCACCTCGCTGGAGCTGGAGAGCGGTGCGCCCGTCGACCGCACCGAGATGCTTGCCGCGCTGCTGGAGGAGCTGGGGGCTGCGTACGAGATCTGGGGTTCGGACGCCGCCGAGCTGGCTCGCCGCTACCGGGAGCTGTCGGTGACCGTCGGTGAGCAGGTACGCGCCGAGCTGCCGGGCGGGGACGTCTGGGAGGGCGTGGCCACCGAGATCGACGACTTCGGCCGCTTGGTCATCGCGACCGACGAGGGCTCTCGGGTGGTCGGTGCGGGCGACGTCATCCACGCCCGGCTCCGTCCGCGGTCGTAACGGGCGGTCGTGACGAGCCGGATGGCATGATCTGTTCGTGGCGAAATCGAAGCAGCCCGTCAACCTGACCTCGGCGGAGGTCGCCGAGAAGGCCGGCGTGAGCCTGGACCAGGCGAAGCGCCTGTGGCGTGCGCTCGGGTTCCCGGAGATCAAGGACGACGAGGCCTTCTTCGACGAGGCGGACGTGCAGGCCCTGGCCAAGGCCAACGAGATCGCCGGCAACGGGCTGGTCAGCTTCGACCTGGTCGTCAACCTGACCCGCGGCATCGGGCAGTCGATGGCGCGGCTGTCCGACTACGAGGTCTCCGCGCTGCTGCACCACGTCGAGACCCAGAACGAGGACGACCGGACTCCCGCCGAGCTGCTGAAGGCGACCGTCTCGGTCTCCGAGCAGTTCGAGAGCGCGTTCGAGGAGATGATGATCTTCGCCTGGCGCCGGCACACGCGCGCCGCGCTCGCGCGGGCCGAGGCCTCGGTCGCCGGTCCCGAGGAGCAGCTGGGCACGGTCTGGCAGACGGTCGGGTTCGCCGACATCGTCTCGTTCACCGCGCTGTCGAACACGCTGACCGAGGAGAAGATCGGTGACCTGGTCGAGCTCTTCGAGTCGCGGTGTGCCGACGTGGTGGCGACCTGGGGCGGCCGGATCATCAAGTCGCTCGGCGACTCGGTGCTCTTCGTCAACGACGACCCGCTCCAGGCGTACGGCACCGCCGAGGGGATCATCAACGTGATCGGCCGGGACCCGCGGATGCCGGACGTACGTGTCGGGCTCGCCTCCGGCAACGTCGTCTCGCGTCTCGGCGATGTCTTCGGACCGCCCGTGAACATGGCCGCGCGGCTGACCGCCGTCGCCCGCCGGAACCGGATCATCGTCGACGAGGCGACCGCCGGGACGATGCCCGAGGACGAGTTCGAGACCCGGCGACTGGCCGCTCGACCGGTGCGAGGCTTCGGGATCGTGGAGCCCGTCGCCGTCCGCCGTGTCTGAATCGTGACCTTCAAGGGCGCTGTTGACCTGCGGTTTCGCGGATTTGTTCACATTCCGTTGTAGTTAACAGTCGATCAACGCCGAGTGCTGACTGCTTTACCTGACCATGCCTTCGTGGGCATGGTTGAGTGCGCCATTCGGGGGCGCACGTTTGTCATGCCCAATTCGTTGCACTCTGGCATGAAGATGTCAGTGGCAATATCGTGCAATCCTTTGCCAAGGGCTCTTTACCTCTTTAATGTCGGTCTCATGATCGAGGTACAGGAGATCAAGCTCGACCCGGAGACCCGGCGAGCATGGCGGAACGATGAGGAGCTGACGCTCTCTCGCAAGGAGTTCGACCTGGTCCACGCCCTGATCAAGAGGGCTGGCAACGTCGTCTCCCGTGACGAGTTGATGAGGGACGTGTGGAACGCGACCTTCTACACCTCGTCGAAGACCATCGACGTACACCTGGGATGGGTGCGTCGCAAGCTGGGCGACGACCCCCGGAAGCCCCATCTGATCACCACCCTGCGCGGCAAGGGCCTGCGCTTCGAGAAGGCCTGACCTTCGTTCACCTGCCGGGGGTCGGGTTTCGCGGATTGCGTGAGGGGGATCCGCGAAATCGGCCCCGGCGGGGCAGTTTCCTTATTCTGTCGTCGTGACCCTCGCACCGACCCTTGCGATCATCGGCGGCGGCCAGCTGGCCCGCATGATGGCTCAGCCTGCAATCGCGCTCGGCCTCCCGCTCCGGCTTCTCGCCGAGGGCGAGGGTGTCTCGGCCGCTCAGGTCATCCCCGACCAGCTGGTCGGCGACTACCGCGACCTGGACACGCTGAAGAAGGCCACCGAGGGCTGTGAGGTGGTCACCTTCGACCACGAGCACGTCCCGACCGAGCACCTGCACGCGCTCGAGGCCGGCGGCGTCGCGGTCCGCCCCGGTCCGGACGCGCTCGTGCACGCCCAGGACAAGGGCGTCATGCGCGCTCGGCTGACCGAGCTCGGCATCCCGTGCCCGCGCAACGCCATCGTGTCGTCCACGACCGAGGTCGAGGCGTTCGGCTTCCCGTGCGTCCTCAAGACCACCCGCGGTGGATATGACGGCAAGGGCGTCTGGGTCGTACGCGACGTCGCCGATGTCGCCGAGCCGCTTCGTGTCGCCGAGGAGGCGGGTGTCCAGGTCCTGGCCGAGGAGCTCGTCGACTTCCGCCGGGAGCTCTCCGCGATCGTCGCCCGTTCGCCGAGCGGCCAGGCCGCTGCGTACCCGGTCGTGCACACCTACCAGGAGAACGGCGTCTGCAAGGAGGTCATCGCTCCGGCGCACGACCTCTCGCCCGAGCTCGCCGTCCAGGGGGAGCAGATCGCGCTGCGCATCGCGGGTGAGCTCGGCGTCGTCGGCATCCTGGCGGTCGAGATGTTCGAGACCGTCGACGGCCGGCTGCTCGTCAACGAGCTCGCCATGCGCCCCCATAACACCGGCCACTGGACCCAGGACGGCGCCGTCACCTCGCAGTTCGAGAACCACCTGCGCGCGGTCATGGACCTGCCCCTGGGCTCTCCCGCGCCCCGCGCGAAGTGGTCGGTGATGGTCAACATCCTCGGCTCGACCCGGGAGAACGTCGGCCGCCTCTACGACGGCTTCCCCCACGCCATGGCCCGCGACCCCCACCTCCGCGTCCACCTCTACGGCAAGGAGATGCGCCCGGGGCGCAAGGTCGGCCACGTCAACGTCTACGGCGACGACCTCGACGACTGCCTCGAGCGCGCCCGTCACGCCGCCGACTGGTTCCAGGGAGACCTCGGCAACGACTCCGACTGACCGAGAAGTCACCTGCGCCGGACGAGACGTCAGTTAGGTCGGTCGAGTTGTCACGCCGCTGCCGACTCGGCCTGCGTAAGTGACGTTTCGACCTGCGCAAGTGACGTCTCAGCAGACGGGGCTGACGCCTCGGCGGGGTTGGACGAGGTCAGACGCCTAGACGCTGGCGTTCGGTGGCGACGACGTCGCGAGCGATCTCGGCGTCGGAGGCTTCGGCGGCGAGGGTGGTGGAGGGATCCTCGGGGTGCGAGGTCTCGTACGCTTCGGGGCTGCTGGCGGCGGTGGCGCTGACCCGGGCGAAGTCGTCGAAGAGCTCGGCCTTGGCGGCGAGGATGTCGTGGATGCGCTGGTCGACTCCGATCTCCGAGAGCAGGCGGTGGACCTGGACGGACTGGAGCTGGCCCATCCGGCGGGCGCGGGCGATGGCCTGCCACTCGATGGTCGGTTTGAGCTGGGGCTCGCAGATGACGACGACGCTGGCCGACTGGATGTTGAGGCCGACGCCGCCGGCGACGATCTGGGTGATCAGCACGGCACCGTGCCCGGCCGCGGAGAACTCGTCGACCATCTGCTGGCGCTCCTCGGCGGGGACCGACCCGGTGAGCGGGCCGAAGACCTCGCCCGGCAGGAGCGTGACCAGGTCGTCGAGGACCTTCCTGAAGTGGGAGAACACGATGACGCGGCGGCCGTTCTCCTCGGCCTCGCCGACGATCTCGACCAGCCGCTCGACCTTCGCCGACGAGGTGCCCTGAAGCATCGCGGCCTGCCGCATGGCCATGAAGTTGCCGTCGCGGACGCACTCGGCGTACGCCCTCTCGTCGGCCACGGACAGGGGCAGCCAGTCCTCGACCTCGACGAGGTCGGGCAGCTCGGTGAGTACGTCCTCCTGGTTGCGGCGCAGGTAGACCGGGGCGACCTGCTTGCGGAACCGGTGGGGGTTGAACTCGTCGGCGGAGAGCAGCAGGTCGGGGCGGAGATAGGAGACCAGGTTGCGGAACTCGTCGATACGGTTCTCCATCGGCGTGCCGGTGAGCAGGATGGCGCGCTCGCAGGCGTCCAACACTCGGCGTACGCGTTCGGTGCGCTGGGTGCGAGGCGACTTGATCATGTGTGCCTCGTCGACCACGACGCAGGCGACCTTGACATGGTCGAGGAACGGCTGGATCGCGTTGAGTGTCTCGTAAGTGGTCACCGCGACGCCGCCCTGCTCGACCCAGATCTTGGCGGCCTTCAGGCGGCGGTTGCCGTGGAGACGGTGGGGGATCAGGGTCGTCTTCGAGTCGGTCTCGCGCACCCAGTTGGTGACCACGGCAGCGGGGCAGACGACCAGCGTGTGGGACGCGCCCATCGCGTGCAGATGAGCGAGCACGGCCAGCGACTGGAGCGTCTTGCCGAGCCCCATCTCGTCGCCGATGATCACCTTCATCTGCACCAGCGCGAAGCGGACGCCGAAGTGCTGGTAGCCGCGCAGCGACGCGGTCAGGTTGTTCGTGCGCAGCTCCTGCGCCCGCACCGCCTCGATGATCTCGGCCGACAGGTCACCGTGGATCTTGTCCTCGTCCTCGGTGAGGAAGCCGAGCTCGGAGAGCATCGCGTAGTAGTCGGCCGGCCGCTTCTCGAAGTCCTCCCACGGGTCGCCGGGGCGGTTGCCCGGGCGCACCCGGCGGGCCATCTCGGCACGATGGGCGATCGCCCGTAGCGCGCCCTGGAAGTCGTCGAGGCTGGCCGCGTTGGCCAGGATCAGATGGAACCTCGCGCCGCTGTCGAGCGACCGGGTCAGCGGCCGCAGCGACTGGACCAGGGCGAGCTCCGCCCCCGCGTCCTTCGTACGCCGCCCGGCCTCCCACTCCGCCAGCCGCGCGAGCAGCCTGGTGGCCGCCGGGGTGCGGCGCTCGTGGTCGATCGCGAGCGGCATCTCGTCGTAGGTGCGCTGCCACAACGCCTGCGCCGCCTCCTGCATCCGCATCGCGGTGGCCGGGCCGACCCCGGGGAGTTGTCGCAGGTCAGAGGCGGGATGGATGACCTCGTGGACGGTATGGATCCCGGCCTCGAGGAGGGGTTCGACGCGTACGAGATCAGCGAGCTCGTCGACCGGCAGCGACCTGACCGCCGTGTCCGTGTCCGCGCTCCGGACCGCGTTGGCGGCGTCGGTCGCGGCTCGACGCGCGGGCTCCTCGGAGCGCCTGGCCTCGTTGAGGGCCTCGCCCTCGTTGCGCAGCACGATGACGCCCTTGCGCGGAGCCAGCACCGCCTCGGAGCCGAGGTCGGAGAGCGCCTCCAGGAGACCGACGCTCGGCAGCAGCGCCTCGCGGATCCGTACCCGGCGCCGGGACGGGAGCCTGTTGAGCTCGTCGAGCCGCGCCGGCGCCTGGATCTCGCTCGCGCGCTGGTGCAGATCGAGGACCTGTCTCCCCGCCAGCTCGGCCTCCTCGCGGCGGCTCCTGCGCACCAGCAGACGACGCGCCCCGGAAGCCTTCTTGGCCTGCGTCACGACGTCCGCGGCGTCGGCGAGCGAGTCGACGAGCTCCTGGGTGGTCTCCTCGACCGGCTCGAGCGCGTGACGCCGCGCGATCGCGGCCAGGCGCGGCCCGTCGCTCCGGTCCAGGGCGATGCTGCGCCAGGCCACCTGCGCCGCGCGCTTCAGCTCGGCCGCGCTCGCCCGGTAGTGGTCTACGGCCTCCGCCGCCTCCTGCTCGATCTCAGCCCGTGCGCGGGTCGCCGACGCCGCCTGCCGGGACCAGGACGCGACCTGCCGCACCCGGGACGGCAGCGCCTTGCGCTCCGCCTTGGTCAGCCCGGTGAACCGCTCGACTGCGGTCGGGTTCGGTCGCGCGCTGACGACGACGTCGGTGCTGGTAGCTGGATCCATCTGCCTTTGTGGGGTCGTGGGGGCGTACAGGACGGCGTCGGATGACCCTAGCGGGCAGCACCGACATGTAGATGACGGACAGAGGTCGGCCCGGTGACGCGAGGCAGCTCGGTCGGCGCATAGCCTGTCCTCATGAGTGCGCGCGTGGGGATCGTGATGGGGTCCGACTCCGACTGGCCGACGATGAAGGCGGCGGCGGAGCTTCTCGATGAGTTCGGGATCGAGTGGGAGGCCGATGTGAAGTCGGCCCACCGGATGCCGCAGGAGATGCTCGACTACGGCCGCGAGGCTGCTGGTCGCGGCCTCTCGGTGATCATCGCCGGCGCCGGCGGTGCAGCAGCGCTTCCCGGCATGCTCGCCTCGGTCACGCCGCTCCCGGTGATCGGCGTCCCCGTGCCGCTGAAGTACCTCGACGGACTCGACTCGCTGATGTCGATCGTCCAGATGCCCGGCGGCATCCCGGTGGCCACCGTCGCCATCGGCAACGCCAAGAACGCCGGCATCCTCGCCGCCCGCATCCTCGGCGTCGCCGACCCCGAGCTCCAGCAGAAGCTGGTGGAGTACGAGAAGTCACTCGCCGAGCTGGCGGCCGCCAAGGGCGAGGTCGTCCGCAACGCCACCTCCTGAGTTTCAGGGCAGGAGCGAGAGCCCCTTGACCAGCTTGTCGATGATCCGGCGGGGGCCGAAGAGGCTGACCGCGTAGTAGGACACGTCGGCGCTGCGACTGTTCCCGACGGCGTACAGGTAGTCGTCGTAGACCCTCGTGTGCTGCGCCTGGGTGGGCATGTCGATCACCGCGACCCCGGGCTGGGCGACCGCCTGACGCCGCAGGTCGGTCAGCCGCTGGGCCGGGGCGCCCAGGACCGTACAGCCGATCCAGGGCAGGCCCGGGTGTGCCGAGTCGTCGGCATCGACCGCGTCCTCCCCGAGGAGGCCGACCGTACGCTGCGTGGTCGCGCCCGCGACGCAGACGGCCGCGTTCACCGCGCGTCCGGCGGGAAGAGCCTGATCGACGACGACCACCCACTTCAAGGGCACGTCCCGCGTGCTCGCGGACTGGTCGATCTCGTCCGGGGCGAACCCGATCCTGGCTTCTTCGACGTCTGTGCTCATCACTCTGACTCCTGTCATTCGCCAACTGATTCGAGGACAAGTCTTGAGAATGTCAGGACTGAGTGCAATCACACCGGTCATTGTCGGGAGGATCGGTTAATCTGGCGTGCATGGACGAAGTCGACCGTCAGATTCTGGCTGCCTGGACGATGGATGCACGGCGGAGCCTTCGGGACATCGCCGCCGAAGTCGGCGTCTCGGCGACCACCGTGCACGACCGCGCGCGGGCGATGCAGCGCCGCGGGCTCATCCGCGGGGCGTACCTCGATCTCGACCTGCGCCAGATCGACCGGGGCGTGCAGGCGCTCGTCGCCGTGCGGATCCGACCGCCCTCGCGCGCCAACATCGAGTCCTTCCGCGACTGGGTCGGCGCGCTCCCGGAGGCCATCGGCGTCTTCGTCACCTCCGGCCGGATGGACTTCATCGTCCACGTCGCGGTCGCCGACAACGACGCGCTCTACGCGTTCGTGATCGACCGGCTCACCTCGCGAGCCGAGATCGCCGACGTGGAGACCTCGGTGATCTACGAGCACCTGCGGACGATGACGTTCGAGCCCTAGCCCTTACGCCTGTGCGTCGGACCTGGCGCGCTGGAACCAGATCTTGCTGGGGCACGTGTCCATGACCATGGGTACGCCGGCCGCGGTGGTGCGCTCGAAGGCCGACTCGTCGACCACGCCCATCTGGAACCAGACCCCGCCGGCGCCGATCGCCACGGCCTCGTCGGCGAACTGGCCGGCGGCCTCGGAGCGGCGGAAGACGTCGACGACGTCGATCTTCCCGACGGCCGCGGCGGCGTCGGCCAGGGTCGCGTAGACCTTCTCGCCGAGCACCTCCTTGCCCTCTGCCGCGGCCCCCGGGTGGATCGGGATGATCCGCTTCCCGTGCTGCTGGAGCTCCTGCGCGATCGAGTAGGCGGTTCGCCACGGGTCGCCCGAGAGGCCGACGATGGCCCACGTCTCGGAGTCGTCGAGGAGCTTGTCGATGGTGTCCTGGTCAAGCCATGCCGAGGTCATGTAGCGCACAACAACAACCTGGCTCGGAGGATTCCGTGACCCGCCGACGTAGCGGCGACTTACTGGCGAGTAGCAAACAGGCATAGACTCCGGGACATGAGTGCCGAGTACCCGTTGTTCGCCCTCTCCGAGGAGCACCAGGAGATCCGCAAGGCCATCCGCGAGATCTGTGACGCGAAGATCGCGCCGGCCGCTGCTGCGGTCGACGAGGAGGCTCGCTATCCGCAGGAGGCCCACGACGCGTTGGTCGAGACGGAGTTCTTCGCGCCGCACGTGCCGGAGGCGTACGGCGGTGTCGGTGCCGACGCCCTCGCGACCGTTCTGGTCATCGAGGAGATCGCTCGTGCGGACGTCTCGGCCTCGCTGATTCCCGCGGTGAACAAGCTCGGCTCGCTGCCGGTGCAGATCGGTGGCTCGGAGGAGCTGAAGAAGAAGTACCTCGGCAAGCTCGCCGCTGGTGAGGGCAACTTCTCCTACTGTCTCTCCGAGCCCGATGCGGGCTCGGATGCGGCCAACCAGAAGACCCGGGCCGTACGCGACGGCGACTTCTGGGTGCTCAACGGCGTGAAGCGCTGGATCACCAACGCGGGTGTCTCGGAGTACTACACGGTGTTGGCGGTGACCGACCCGGAGAAGCGCTCCAAGGGGATCTCCGCGTTCGTGGTGGAGAAGTCGGATGAGGGTGTGTCCTTCGGCGCCCCGGAGAAGAAGCTCGGCATCAAGGGCTCGCCGACGCGCGAGGTCTACTTCGACAACGTACGCATCCCTGCCGACCGGCTCATCGGTGAGGAGGGTATGGGCTTCACCTACGCCATGCAGACCCTCGACCACACTCGCATCACCATCGCGGCCCAGGCCGTCGGTGTCGCGCAGGGTGCGCTGGACTACGCGCTGGGCTACATCAAGGAGCGCAAGCAGTTCGGCAAGCCGATCGCGGAGTTCCAGGGCCTGGAGTTCATGGTCGCTGACATGGGCATGAAGATCGAGGCCGCCCGCCAGCTCACCTACGCCGCCGCCGGTCGTTCCGAGCGCGGCGACAAGGACCTGACCTTCTTCGGTGCCGCCGCCAAGGCGTTCGCGAGCGATGTCGCGATGCAGGTCACCACCGACGCTGTCCAGCTGTTGGGTGGCTACGGCTTCACCCGCGACTACCCGGTCGAGCGGATGATGCGCGACGCCAAGATCACCCAGATCTACGAGGGCACCAACCAGGTCCAGCGGATCGTCATGGCCCGCCAGCTCCTCGCCGGCATCCAGTCGACTCTGTGACCGATCGGTGCACCGCGCCGGTGTCGGCGGGTGCACTGCATCGGTGGCGAATGATGCCTTCATGGGGGATCCCACCGATGAGGACGAGGCATTCGTCCTGGACGCGTCGCGACCGTTCTCGCGAGCAGATGCCGCGAAGGCGAAGATCAAGCCGAGCACGTTGCGTGGGCCGCGTTTCACCCGCCTCTTCAGCGGTGTGTACGTCTCAACTGATGCCCCGCTGACGCCGTTGCAGCGGGTCCGAGCCGCCTTGGTGCCGTTCCGGGGCAATGGCTTCGCCAGTCACGCGTCTGCGGCTCGGGTCTACGAGGTGCCGATCCCGACGCTGCCCGACGAGCATGTGACGGTGACGGCCGCGGCCCACCGGCGTACGCATCCTGGCATCGTCTGCCACGTGATGCGGAAGCCGCGAGCGGTGGTCTTCGACGGCATCGGTGTCTCCTCACCTGACCAGCTCTTCACCGAGCTCGCGAGTCAGGTGAGCCTGGTCGACCTCGTAGTCGCGGGCGACCACCTCGTACGCCGTCACCGTGGCGTGACTGCGTCGACGTTGGCCGATTTCGCGGCGGCCGGCGTCCTGCCCGGCTCGCGCGTTGCTGCCACGGCTGCGGGCTACGTACGCGAGAACGTGCGCTCCCCGATGGAGACTCGCCTTCGCATGTTGATCGTGCTCGCGGGACTCCCCGAACCACGCATCAACGCCCTCGTCGGCACCGGAGACGGCATGCTCAAGCGGGAGCATGATCTGGTGTACGCGGCGTCGAAGACAGTGGTCGAGTACGACGGCCAACAACACGCTGCTGAGCAGTGGGAGCGTGACCTCGAGCGACGTGAGGAGGCCGACGATGACGGCTGGCGCATCCTGACCGTCGTAGCGAAAGGCATCTACCGTCGACCCGACCTGACTCTGGAGAGGATCCACAGGGTGTTGCTGGAACGAGGTGAACCCGGAGTGCCGAAGCATCTCTCGGATGCCTGGCGTCCCCACTTCCCGGTGGTGCGCTAGCAGCCGTGAACGATCTGTGCACCCAAGCAGTGCTCGCCGATGCCTGGATCGTGCATGTGCACGATTGGTGCATTCGAGTTGGCGGTGTCGGTGCACCGATCGTGCACGACTGGCTGGTGGCTATCGTGTGCCTTATGAGGAACGACGGGTTTCGGCTCCGCGAGTGGGAGGAGTCGGATGCGGCGGTCCTGCTCGCTGCGTACGCCGGCGCTGGGATGGAGACCGAGCGGCCGGAGGACGTGGCCACCATCGAGGATGCGAAGCGGCTGATCGCCGGGTGGGCTGAGGACGCGGTCGCCGACCGGGCCTACACCTTCGCGGTCGTCGACGGCGCCGACATCCTCGGGCAGATGCGGGTCACCACGCAGATGCGGGCCCACAGCATCGGCTGGATCTCCTACTGGACCCTCGAGAAGCACCGCGGGCGAGGTGTCGGCAGCGCCGGCCTGCAGCTGCTGGCCAGGCACTGCTTCGACGAGCTCGACCTCTTCCGCCTCGAGACCGGCCACCGGATCGACAACCCCGGGTCGTGCCGTGTCGCCACCGCGGCAGGCTTCCTCGTCGAGGGCCGCGAACGCCAGAAGCTGCTCTACGACGGCGTCCGCTACGACACCGAGACCCACGCCCGGCTGGCCACCGACCCCGACCCCGCCTGACGCCGAGATGGCGCGTACGTCGGGCGAGGCGTCACCCCGGTCGGGCGAGGCGTCGTGTACGTCGCGCGAAGCGTCGCTCCGGCGAATCGAGATGTCCTTGGTGACATCTCGCCCGACGTAAGTGACGCCTCGGCCTACCCACGTGACGCCTCGGCTGACCTAGACGACGCTTCGGCCGACGGGGGTGACGGCTCGCGAGGTCAGTCTTGGACGCGGCCGCGGAGCTGTTTGGTCTGGCCGCGCTGGCGCTTGGCGTCGAGGCGGCGCTCCTTGGAGCCACGGGTGGGCTTGGTGGGGCGGCGGGTGGGAGGTGGCGGGGCGAGGAGCTCGCGGATGCGGAGGGCCAGTCGCTCGCGTGCGGCGATGCGGTTGCGATGCTGGGAGCGCTGCTCGTGGGAGACGACGAGGAGCGGCCCCGAGGAGCGGGCCAGGAGGCGGGCGAGCTGGCGTTCGTCGAGGGCGGATGACACGGCCGGGTCCCAGGAGAGCTCGACGCGGGAGTCGGTGGTGTTGACCGACTGCCCGCCGGGGCCGGGGGAGCGGGAGAAGCGTTCGACCAGCTCGGTGTCGGGGATGACGAGACCTTCGGGCAGCCCAGGGCCCGGTGGTACTCGAAGATCCTTCACTCGAAGAACCCTAGACCGCGGGTCTACCGAGCGGCGGGCCCGGTCGAGTCGCGCACCACGAGCTCGGCGGGGACCCGCTGCCGCCGGGCGCGTGAGCCGGGCTCCTTCAACGCCAGCGTCAGCGCTCGGGCGCCCATCTCGGCCATCGGCAGGCGGACGGTGGTGAGTCCGGGGGAGAGGTCCTGGGCGACGGCGACGTCGTCGAACCCGCTGACCGAGACCTGGCCGGGCACCGAGACACCGGAGCTGCGCAGCTGGGAGAGGCACCCGATGGCCATGTCGTCGTTGAGGGCGATGACAGCGGTCGTACGCGGGTGGTCGGCGAGCATCCGGCGGATGCACTCGCGACCGCCCTCGCGGGTGAACGGCCCCTCGAGGACGGGTACGTCGCGGGCGTCGAGCCCCGCCGCCTCGAGCGCGTCGCGCACTCCCTCGAGCCGGTCGGCGACGGTGGTCAGCTCCAGGGTGCCCGAGACGACCACGATGCGCCGGTGGCCCAGGCCGAGGATGTGCTCGGCGACGGCGCGGCCGCCGGGGCGGTTGTCGGGCAGTACGCTGTCGACCCCGAGGTGGTGTCGGCCGACGACGGCGACCCGGCCGCCTGCCTCCGCGTAACGCTGCACCTCGAAGCGCATCGGCGCCTCGACCGAGGCGTCCACGAAGCCCGACCCTGCGATCAGGATCGCGCCGACGCGGTTGGCCACCAGGCTGCGTACCTGCTCGACCTCGGCCTCGGGGTCGCGGCCGGTGTGGCAGATCTGGACGGTGCGCCCGTGTTCGGCGGCGAGGCTGAGCACGCCGCTGGCGATCTCGGAGAAGTAGGGGTCGCCGATCTCGTGCACGACGAGCCCGATTGTGGCCGTCGATCCGCTGGCGAGCGAGCGGGCATGGAGATTGGCGACATAGCCGAGCTCGCGTGCCGCCTGGCGGACCTTCTCGGCCACCGAGTCGCTGACACCGGGGGTTCCGGAGAGCGCGCGGGAGGCGGTTGCGATCGACACGCCGGATGCATGCGCGACGTCGATCAGGCGGGGGGAGCTGTTGGTTCGGACCATCGATGCCCCTTGTCGTCAGGAATGTGACTCTTGCCACAGTAAGCGAGAGTGGGTAACGTCATCGTAAACGCTTACGTAAGCGCTTTCGTAGAGGAGACCCGCAGATGCGCTTCACGAAGATCCCCACCGCGAGCAAGCGGTCCAGAGCAACCCTGGCTGCCGCGGCGGCCGTGACTCTCGCCTCCACCCTCGCCGCCTGTGGCGCCGCCGAGGAAGGAGGCAGCGACGACGAGATCGTGATCGGCATCTCGCTGCCCCTGACCGGCGACTTCAGCGAGCCCGGCAAGGGCATCCAGCGCGGATACGAGGCCTGGGCCGAATACGTCAACGCCAACGGCGGCCTGCTCGGCCGCGACGTACGACTGGAGATGCTCGACGACCAGTCCAGCGCCGAGCGTGTCGCCGCCGACTACGAGAAGCTGATCAACCAGGAGCAGGTCGACCTCGTCGTCGGGCCGTTCTCGACCCGCCTGGTGATCCCGGCCGCCCAGGTCGCCCAGGACTACGGCTTCCTCTTCGTCGAGCCTGCCGGTGCGGCGCCCGAGGTCTTCGAGGAGGGCTTCGACAACCTCTTCTACGCCGCCCCCGCCGTCGCGAACGACCACTACAAGCTCCTCGCCGAGCACATCCTGGCGATGCCGGAGAGCGAGCGGCCCAAGACCGCGGCGTACGCCTCCATGGACGACCCGTTCGCCCAGGGCACCGCCTACGGCCTCAAGGACGCGCTGGAGGAGGGTGGCGTCAAGACCGTCGCGGACGAGGTCTACCCGCCCAACACGACCGACTTCAGCGGCATCGCCGCCAAGATCGCCGACAGCAAGGCCGACATGGTCGTGGGTGGCAGCCAGTACCAGGACGGCGTCAACCTGATCGTCGCGCTGCAGCAGCTCAACTACCAGCCCAAGCTGGCCGCGTTCTCGACCGCGCCGACCGAGACCGAGTTCGCCGAGGCGATCGGCGACAAGACGCAGGGCATCATCGCGCCGACCGGCTACACCACGAAGGCGGACTACCCCGAGAACCAGGAGTTCGTGAAGTTCTACGAGGAGAAGCACGGCGAGGCGCCCGGTGAGGACGAGGCCAACGCCTGGACCACGGGTCAGGTCGTCGCGGCAGCGGTCGAGGCGGTCGAGTGCGCCGAGCCCGACCCCGACTGCCAGTCCAAGCTGATCGACTGGCTGCACGAGAACGAGGTCGAGACCGTCGTCGGGCCGCTGAGCTGGGACGACAAGGGCCGCCCGCAGAGCGCCCACATGATCCAGCAGTGGGTGGACGGCGAGATCAAGATCGTCCTGCCCGAGGACCAGGCCGAGGCCGAGTTCATCTACCCGAAGCCGGCGTGGTGAGTCGATGTCAGGACCACTCCTTCTGCAGAGCCTGATCCTGGGGCTGCTGCTCGGGGGCCTCTATGCCCTGCTCGCCGCCGGCCTGACGCTCTACTTCGGTGTCATGCGGGTCGTGATGATCGCCCACTCCGCGTTCCTGATCCTGGCTGCGTACCTGGCCTGGTTCTTCACCACGCAGACCGGACTCGACCCGCTGCTCTCGCTGGTCATCACCGTGCCGCTCTTCTTCGCGGCCGGCTATGGGATGCAGCGGGCGCTGCTCTCCCGGCTGCGGCCGGCGACGCTGACCATGATGTCGGTGCTGCTGACCTTCGCGATCGCGCTGGTCATCGAGGGCGGCCTCGGATACCTCTTCTCCGGAACCCAGCGGCGGATCCAGCTCGACTACTCCAGCGCGAGCCTGGAGCTGTGGGGAGCACGGATCGCGGTGGTCAAGCTGGTCGCCTTCGGGCTGGCCGTGGTCTCGCTCCTGGCGCTCTTCCTGCTGCTCAAGAAGACCCGCTTCGGCCAGGCGCTGCGCGCCACGATCCAGCACCGTGAGGCCGCCCAGCTGCTCGGCATCGACACCGACCGGATCGCCGGCTTCGGCTTCGGGCTCGGTCTGGCGACCGCGGCGGTCGGTGGCACCGCGCTGGCGCTCGACGCCACCATCTATCCCTCGCTGCACTGGCACTGGATCGGACCGTTGATGGCGATCATCGTGATCGGCGGCCTCGGCAGCATCCCCGGCGCCGCGGTTGCGGCGATGGTCCTCGGCGTGACCCAGAGCCTGCTGCAGATCCCGATGGGCACCACCTGGGCGCAGACGGTCTTCTACCTCGCCCTCTTCGCCACCCTCATGTTCCGCCCCCAGGGATTCTTCGGAGGTCGCCTTGCTCAGCGCTTCTAAGCACAGAGAAAGCCGTACGCATCCGGGCCGATCCGTCCTGGTGACGAAGCTCGTCGCGGCAGCCGTCGCACTGGGCCTCGTGCTCGCCTTCCCGGCGCTCGCGCCGGACCCGTTCATCCTGTCGGTGGGCGTCGTGATCGCCAGCTACGCCGCGCTCGCGGTGGCGTGGAACTTCGTCGGCGGGCTGACCGGCTACATCTCGCTGGGTCACGCCGCCTACGCCGGGCTGGGTGGCTACGGCACCGCCCTGCTGGTGACCGAGGCCGGGGTGAACCCGTGGGTCTCGATGGTCCTCGCGGCCGTGCTCGTGGGCCTGGCGGCGGTGCCGATCGGGATCGCGTCGCTGCGGGTCCGGGGCGCCTCGTTCGTGATCGTCTCGATCGCGCTGGTGCTCATCCTGCTGCTGGTCGCGCAGAGCTGGGCCGACGTGACCGGCGGGTCCAACGGGCTGCGGGTGCCGCGGCCGTTCGGCACGGACGTACTCCGGCCCGAGCAGCACGAGCGGTTCTTCTACCTGTTCGTGGCGTTGACCCTGGTCGCCCTCGTGCTGTGGTGGGTGATCGACCGGTCGCGGCTCGGCACCGGGCTCAAGGCGATCCGGGAGGACGAGGACAAGGCCCAGGCGCTGGGTGTGCCCACGTTCGCCTACAAGCTGGTCGTCTTCGTCGTCTCGGCGTTCATGACCGCAATGGCGGGCGGGATGTACGCCCTCTGGTTCGGCTCGCTCGACCCGATCTTCCAGTTCTCGATCCTGACCGGTTCCTACCTGGTGCTGATGTCCCTGCTCGGTGGCGTACGCAGCCTGCTCGGTCCGGTCGTCGGCGCGGTGATCGTGGGCTATGCGGTCGAGTTCTTCAAGAACCAGTACGGCGACACCCAGCTGCACCTGGTCGCGCTCGGTCTGCTGCTCGCCCTGGTCGTGCTCTTCATGCCCGACGGGGTCATCCCCTGGCTGACCGCGCAGTTCGACCGGTTCCGACCCGGCGACACCTCGATCCGCGAGATCGACGCCGCCCAGCTGGCCGAGGAGCGCAAGGCGCTCGAGGAGACGAAGTCATGAGCTTCTTGGAGACAGAGGGACTGACCAAGGCATTCGGCGGCGTACGCGCCGTGGACGAGGCCACGGTCAGCTTCCAGGAGGGCAAGATCAACGCCCTGATCGGCCCGAACGGCTCGGGCAAGACCACCTTCTTCAACTGCGTGACCGGGATGATCCGGCCCGACTCGGGGACGGTGACCTACCAGGGTCGCGACGTGACCGGCCACGCACCTCACCGGATCGCGCGGGCCGGGCTCGGGCGCAGCTTCCAGCTGTGCCGGATCTTCCCGCGGATGACTGTGCTCGACAACGTGCTGGCCGGGGTCCGGTCCAAGGGGCTGGTCCACAGGCTGCGCGGGGCGCACAACCCCGACGACATCGCCCGGGCGCGGGAGCTGCTGGCCCGGGTCGGCATCGAGCACCTCGAGCGCAGCGAGGCCCGCGACATCTCCTACGGGCAGCAGAAGCTGCTCGAGCTCGCGGGGGTGCTGATGGCCGAGCCCGACACGATCATGCTCGACGAGCCCGCCGGCGGCGTGAACCCGGCGCTGATCGGCCGGATCGCCACGCTCGTGCGCGAGCTCAACGCCGAGGGCCGCACCTTCGTCATCGTCGAGCACAACATGGAGCTGGTGATGAGCCTCTCCGACCATGTCGTGGTCTTCGACCGCGGCCGCCCGATCGCCTCCGGTGCGCCGGCGGACGTGCAGAACGACCCACGAGTCCTGGAGGCCTACCTTGGTGTCTGAACCTCTTCTCGAGCTGCGCGACATCGAGGCCGGCTACGGCCGTGCGGCGCTGGTGCTGCGAAGCCTCACCGTCACCGTTCCAGCAGGTCAGATCGTCTGTCTGGTCGGCCCGAACGGAGCCGGCAAGTCCACGGTGCTCAAGGTCGCCAGCGGCATGCTGACGCCCCGCTCGGGGACCATCACCGTCGACGGTGTCGACGTCACCCGCAACGGGCCGCAGCAGATGCTCCGCGCGGGCATGGCCCATGTCCTCCAGGGCCACTCCGTCTTCAAGGAGATGACCGTGGCCGAGAACGTCGGCCTGGGCGCCTACACGGTGCGCGACGCGGCCGCGATCCAGGAGCGGACCGACTTCGTGAAGACGCTCTTCCCGGTCGTCGCCGAGCGGTGGAACGCCCTCGCCGGCGCGCTCTCGGGCGGCCAGCAGAAGCAGGTCGAGTTCGCCCGCTCGCTGATGGTGAGCCCGAAGGTGGTGCTGCTCGACGAGCCCAGCATGGGCCTGGACCCGAAGACCACGGCGACCGTGTTCGAGCAGGTCGTACGCATGCGGGACGCCGGTCTGGCGGTCCTGCTCGTCGAGCAGAACGCCCGGCGGGCCCTGGAGTCGGCGGACCTGGGCTGCGTACTCGATCTGGGGAAGGTGCACATCGCAGGGGCCGCTGCCGACCTGCTCGCCGACCCGCGCATGGCCGAGCTCTACCTCGGGGGAGCCGCAACAACCTCAGCAGGGACCACCGACGGTCCCGATTAGGGGAAGGGAAAGCACCATGAGATGGAAGCTGAACCGAATGGTGGGGCGAGGCGTACGCGCCGGTGTGGTCGCCCTCGCAGTGGCTCTGGCCGCTCCGGTCGCCGGAGCCCATGCCCAGACACATACACAGCCGACCGAAGGACCCGGCCTGGCCGTGGTCAAGCCCAGGGCGAGCCTCGCCGACTGGGATCCGGTGACCGATGACAAGTGGGCCTTCGAGGGCGGCCAGGTGATCCTGACCGAGCCTGGGACGGCGCAGCCCGGCCCGCGACGCCCCTTCGAGTACGCCGTGGTGACCAAGGGGCCCCAGCTCGGCTCGCTGACCTATCGCGCCGAGGTCCGCATCGACGAGGCCGTCGAGGTCACCAACCGCGACGTGATCCTGGTCTGGAACTACCAGTCCCCGACGCGCTTCTACTACGCCCACCTCTCGACCGACAACACCATCTACCCCCACAACGGCATCTTCGTGGTCAACGACGCCGACCGGCTGCGCATCGACCACCAGTGGAACGGCACCGTCGGCGCCGCGCCGTCGATCACCGACGCCGAGTGGCACGACGTACGTCTCGACTACAACGCCCGCACGGGCGCGATCGCGGTCTACCTCGACGGTGCCGACGAGCCCCGGATGACCGCCACCGACACCACCTTCACCGGAGGCCGGTTCGGCTTCGGTTCCTTCGACAACTTCGGTCGCATCCGTGACGTCACCGTCGCGGGCCTCCGTCATCACTGAACCTCGGTAAGGAGAGAACACACCCATGGGAACCTCACGTCTATGGGGCGGTCTCGCGGTGGGCGCCATGCTCGCCGCGCTACTCACCCCCACACTCTCTGCCAACGCCGCCATCCCCGGCAGCGAGCCCGTCCCCGACCCCATCCCCGAACAGCCTCTACGCAGCAGTCTCGGCCTCGTCCTCCAGGAGGTCGCACAGCTGCCGAAGACCGAGCCTTATCCCGCCCCCACCGACCAGCGCCTGGTCCGTCAGAACCGCATCAACTTCATCGGCGAGGTCCCCGACGGCTCGGGCCGGATGTACGTCCCCGACCTCAACGGGCCGATGTATCTGCTCGAGGGCGGACAGCAGCACGAGTACCTCAATCTCCGTGACCACTTCGTCGACTTCTGGTCCGGTGCCGGGCTGGGCAGCGGCGCCGGGTTCATCACGTTCCACCCCGAGTTCGAGACGAACGGGCTCTTCTACACCACCCACACCGAGCGCTTCGGCGGCTTCGCCAAGACGCCCACCTTCCCGTCGCAGACCAACCCCGGCTCCGGACGCACGGTCAGCGTGGTCACCGAGTGGGATGCCACCGATCCTGCGGCCGACACCTTCGAGGGCACCAGCCGTGAGGTGATGCGGATCGACTTCGCCGGCCAGATCCACGCCATCCAGCAGATCGACTTCAACCCGACCGCCAGGCCCGGCGACGAGGACTACGGGCTGCTCTACGTCGCCTCGGGCGACGGCGGCAACGGCGTCCGCAGCGACGACCCGCAGAACCTCGGGAACCCGTTCGGCAAGATCCTGCGGATCGACCCGCTCGCCCGCGACGGGCGCAACGGGGCGTACGGGGTCCCGGACAGCAACCCGTTCGTCGACCGCGAGGGTGCGATCGGCGAGATCTGGGCGTACGGCATGCGCGACCCGCACCGGTTCTCCTGGGACGTCGAGAAGGGCACCTTCCTGCTCGGCCACATCGGCCAGCACGCGATCGAGGCCGTCTACGACGTACGGGCCGGGGACAACCTCGGCTGGAGCGAGATCGAGGGCCGGCTGCTCTACGACAACACCGACGAGTGTGCCCTCTACACCGTCCCCGACGACTACGACATGTCCGGCTTCACCCTTCCGGTGGCCTCCTTCGACCACGACCCGCCGGCCAACTACTCCTGCACCTCCGACAGCGGCCACGCGGTCAGCGGCGGTGTCGTCTACCGTGGCCGGTTCAACGACCTGAAGGGCAAGTACGTCTTCGGGGACCTGGTCAACGGCGAGGTCTACTGGACCGATGCCAAGCAGATGCGCCGGGGGAGCAGCCGGGAGGCGACCCTGCACCAGATGCAGCTCTTCGACACCTCGGGCAAGCGGCTCTCGATGCAGGACTTCGTCGACGACCCGCGCGTCGACCTGCGTTTCGGCACCGACTCCCGCCGCAACCTCTACCTGCTGGCCAAGGCCAACGGGAAGATCTGGAAGGTCGTGAACACGGTGCACCGGCCCTGGCCGAGCGAGGTCGTGCCGTCGCTGCGCGAGGACCTGGTCAGCTACTACGACTTCGAGCACCCCTTCGCCCCGGGGTCGCGCGAGGAGGACCAGGGCTTCTCGCGGACGCTGCTGAACCAGGTCAACGGCGGCAACGCCATGCAGGTGCGCGACTCGGCCTACCGGACCAGCAACAACGCGCTGCAGACCCAGCAGCTGAACCCGGAGGTCAACGGCAACGACGACTGGAAGGCAGGGTCGTGGAACCAGAACGGAGTCGCGTCGCTGGCGCCGTTCGCGGGAGCCGAGCAGATCACCGTGGCCGGCTGGTTCAAGGTCGACATGGACGGGCCGGCACTCAACTCGGTGACCGCTGATCCGACGGACCGGTTCAACGCGATCGGACTGGCCGGGGTGCTCTCGGGCAACTCCGACGGCCATGGCGTACGCGCCCTGCTCGAGCTCATCAACGTCGACGGCACCCTGCGCCTGGTCGCGCTGGGACGCCGGCTCGACGAGGGGGCCTCGCAGACCTTCGCCGCCTCAGCGGACTGGCAGACCCTGCTGCCACGAGGTCAGTGGGTGCACCTGACGGCGACGTTCGACTACACCACGGGCAAGATGGCGCTCTACCGCAACGGCAAGGCCGTCGAGGGGTTCTACACCACTCCCGGTGACCCGTGGCAGGTTGACGGCACCGGCACCTCCGACACGTTGCCGCGCGGCTACAAGGTCGGCGGATCGTTCCCGCAGGACACCGTCGAGCGGAACCCGTGCAACTGCCGGATGGACTCGCTGATGTTCCTCGACCGGGCGATCACGCCGGACGAGGCGCGAGCCCAGTATCAGCGGTTCGTCAACGGCCGCTGAGCCTGTGAGCGTCCGCGGCCCGGTTCAGCGAACCGGGCCGTGGACCTCGCTGCGTAGCCGCGCCATGGTGGCGTCGAGGTCGGCCGCGGTGCGGGCCGCGGCGCCGAGCTCGTCGCGCAGGGTCGTGGGGACGGTGCCGTCGTACTTGTAGTAGATCGAGTGCTCGACGCTGGCCCAGAAGTCCATCGCGATCGTGCGGATCTGCAGCTCGACCGGCACGTCCACCGCCCGGTCGGAGAGGTAGACCGGGACCTTGATGATCAGGTGGAGGCTGCGGTAGCCGTTGGCCTTCGGGTCGGCGATGTAGTCCTCGACCTCGACCACGTCGACATCGGACTGGCTGCCCAGCATCTCCATGATCCAGTAGACGTCGGAGACGAACGGGCACACGACCCTGATCCCGGCGATGTCGCGGATCTGCTGCTCGAGCGCCTCGAGGGTGAGCGGGCAGCCGATCTTGCGGGCCTTGGCGAGGAGGCTGTCGGGCGTCTTGAGCCGGGTGCGTACGTGCTCGATCGGGCTGTGGTCGTGAGCGTGCTCGAACTCCTCGCGCAGGATCGCGATCTTGGTCGAGACCTCGTCGATCGCGAACTTGTAGCGCATCCGGAACTTGGCCAGCTCGCGCGCCATCTCGTCGCTACTCGTCCCGACGAGATCGATCAACCCGTTGATCGGGTTGTCGTCGACTGTTGTCATTGTCCCCTCCTGACAGAGCCATCTTTACAGGCGTCGACAAGACGGCAGCGCGGTGCCCAGCATGAGACCGGGGCGAGCGGCCCGGGCCTCACCAGGTCTTCCGTCCCTCGTCTGGACACCAACGTGCGCTCGGCCGGACGTGCCCGATACAGTGACACCCCTCGGGGGATAAATACCCCTCGGGGGATACGAGGTCTGTTCGGGCTACTGACAAGAAGGACACTTCCCCCACATGCGCATTCTTCTGCTCGTCTCCGCGTTCAACGGTCTTACCCAACGCGTCTGGTGCGATCTCAAAGAGGGCGGCCATGACGTCGGTGTCCTCCTGGCGCCGGTCCACGACGACTCGTCCCTGGTGGCGGCCGTCGAAGCGATCGAGCCTGACCTGATCCTGTGCCCGTTCCTCAAGCACCGGGTGCCGGAGGCGGTCTGGGGTCGTTATCGAACGGTGGTGATCCACCCGGGCCCGGTCGGAGACCGGGGCCCGTCCTCGCTCGACCACGCCACCCTCGACGGACGGGACCGCTGGGGCGTGACCGCGCTGTCGGCCGTCGAGGAGATGGACGCCGGCCCGGTCTGGGCGACCGAGACCTTCGCGATGCCCGAGATCCCGATCGCGAAGAGCGCGCTCTACAACGGCCCGGTCGCCGATGCCGCGATGGACTGCGTCGCGGAGGTCCTCCGGATGGTCGCGGCGGAGGAGGCGCCGAAGCCTGCCGAGGAGTGGGCCGCCGGGGTCGAGGGCGCCGGCGAGCTGCCGCTGCTGCGCCGCAAGGCCTTCGAGATCGACTGGTCCGCGCCAGCCACCGAGATCGCCCGGCGGATCGCGGCGGCCGACGGTGCCCCGGGTGCGCCGGCGATCGTCGACGGGAAGACGTACTGCCTCTTCGACGCCGCCACGACGCCTGAGGACCATGGCGACGTGGAACCGGGCACCATCGTCGGTGTCGACACTGACGCGGTCGCGATCGCCACCGGCGAGGGGACTCTGTGGGTCGGCTACGCGGCCACGCTCGAGAAGAAGCGCGGTCCCAAGCTTCCGGCGGCCTGGGTGCTCGACCCCGGGCACGCGCCCTACCGGCGGATGCCGGATGCGCTGGCCGAGACGACCTACGAGCGCGACGGCGACGTCGGCTACCTCACCCTCCGCTCCTACAGCGGAGCGATGCACACCCAGCAGTGCCGGCGGATGACCGATGCCGTCCGCAAGGCGCTCATCGAGGACACCAGGGTCCTGGTCGTACGCGGCACCGAGCACGCCTTCTCCAACGGCATCCACCTCGGCGTGATCGAGGCGGCGCAGGACCCGGCGGCCGAGGCCTGGGACAACATCCGCGCCATCGACGAGCTCTGCCTGGCGATCGCCGAGGCCGAGCAGCTGACCATCGCCGCGTTCACCGCCAATGCCGGAGCCGGCGGGGTGATGGCCGGCCTCTGTGCCGACATCACGGTCTCGCGCGCCGGTGTCGTGCTGAACCCCTACTACGACATGGGCATCTTCGGCTCCGAGCTGCACACCTGGGGCCTGCCGAGCCGGGTCGGCGCCGAGAAGGCCGATGAGCTGCTCGGCGCGAAGCTGCCGATCTCGGCGGCTGAGGCGGCGCGGATCGGCATGGTCAGCGATCTCGGTCCGCGCGACGCGGCGGAGTTCGAGGGCTGGCTGCGCCACCTGGCGCAGAGCGTTGCGGAGCCCGAGGCGTACGTCCCGGCCCTGGCGGCGCGCGAGGCACGCCGTGCCTGTGCGATGCCGATGTCCTACTACCAGAGCATCGAGCTGGCCGAGATGGCCCGCGACTTCTTCGACGACCGCTTCGGGTTCGCCGCGAAGCGGAAGGCGTTCGTCACCAAGGCCGCGCCGACCGAGACACCGGCGAAGATCCAGTTCTGATCGGTTGACAAACTAGAACGTGTTCCACCAACCTGGTGGTGTGTGACCTGACTCACACGCCACCAGGAGGAGCACGTGACCCAGGCGCCCCCACCGCCCGAGATGACCTTCCAGCGATCGGGCCGCGACCCTGCGGCGATCGGCGCGAGGCTGAAGCAGTGGCTGGCTACGGCGCTACCGCCCGGTGCCGACCCCGACGTAGCCCTCATCGGAGGCATCGACGCCAACGGGCTCTCCAGCGAGACCGTCCTGCTCGATGTCACCTCGACCGTCGCCGGAGAGAGGCAGACGAAGGCGTACGTCCTCCGGGTGGCGCCCCGCCCCGAGGACATTCCCGTCTTCGCGACCTATGACCTGCAGGCGCAGTACGACGCGATGCGCCTGGCCGGCTCGCTGTCTCCCGTGCCGGTGCCGGAGGTCGGCCTCGCCGAGATGAGCGGCTCGGTCCTGGGCACGCCGTTCTTCCTGATGGAGCGGGTCGAGGGAGTCGTCCCGCCCGACGTGATGCCCTACAACTTCGGCGACAGCTGGCTCTTCGACGCCTCGCCCTCGGACCGGGCGGCGCTTCAGCGGCGTTCGGTCGAGGTGCTCGCCGGGCTCCATTCGATCCCCGACGCCGCCTCGCGGTTCGGCTTCCTCGATCCAGCCGCGGCCGGTCACTCCGGCGAGACGCTGGTCGCCCGCAACCTGGCCAAGACCCGGGCCTGGTACGCCTTCGCCTCCACTGCCGAGGAATGGGGCGGCCGCTCGCCGCTGGTCGAGCGAGGCCTGGCCTGGCTCGAGGCACACCTTCCCGAGACTGGCCTCTCCGAAGACGGCGGCGAGCCCGTCCTGTGCTGGGGTGACGCGCGGATCGGCAACATCATCTACCGCGACTTCGCGCCGGTGGCGGTCCTCGACTGGGAGATGGTCAGTCTCGGGCCCCGCGAGATGGACGTGACCTGGATGATCTTCGCCCACCGCATCTTCGAGGACCTGGCCGCGATGCTGGAGCTGCCCGGGATGCCGGGTTTCCTCACCGCCGACGAGGTCCGGAAGACCTATGCCGCGGCGAGCGGCGTCGAGCTGGGCGACCTGACCTGGCACGAGGTCCACGCGGCCGTCATGTGGGGGATCATCTACCTGCGGATCGCGGCGCGGCAGATCCACTTCGGTGAGATCGAGGCGCCCGAGGACCCGGAGTCGGTGCTCTATCACCGGGCGATGTTCGAGGCGATGCTGGACGAGGTCGGCGCGTGAGCGGGGCGCACGGAGAGTACGTCGGTGTCGGGCCGCTCGACGAGTACCCGATCCACCAGCTCCCGCGACCGGTGGCCTGGGCTGGGAGCAGCGACCGCAACTTCTACGACCGCTGCTACCTCAACGCCCACGACCGCACGGGCGACATCTTTCTCATCTCCGGGATGGGGTTCTATCCCAACCTCGGCACCAAGGACGCGTACGTCCTGCTCCGCCGTGGCGACGAGCAGACCGCGGTGCACCTGGGTGACGGTGCCGATCCGCGGGGCGGTGACCGGCTGGAGCAGCAGGTCGGGGCGTACCGGATCGAGGTCTCGGAGCCGCTGCGGAAGCTTCGGCTGGTGATGGAGGAGACCCACGGGATCGCCCTGGATCTGCGATGGGAGGGCTCGTTCGAGGTGGTCCAGGAGCAGCCGCACGTGATGCGTCAGGGTGCGGCGACAGTGCTCGATGCGCAGAGGTTTGCGCAGGTCGGGACCTGGGAGGGGGTGATCGAGGTCGACGGCGAGACGATCGTCGTCGACCCCGACCGCTGGGTCGGCACCCGGGATCGGTCCTGGGGCATCCGCCCCTCCGGCGAGGGGCTGCCGCCGGGCAAGCCGGCCGACCCCGGGTTCGACGGGATGTGGTGGCTCTATGTGCCGCTGCGGTTCGAGGAGTTCGCCGTCGTCCTGATCATCCAGGAGACCCCGGACGGTCACCGCACCCTCAACGACTGCACCCGTACCTTCGCCGACGGCCGGGTCGAGCAGCTCGGCTGGCCGCACGTCCGGATCCGCTACCAGGACGGGACGAGGCTCCCGGAGGGTGCGACGATCACGTGCTCGACACCGGCGGGGGAGCCGCTGGTGCTCGAGGTCTCCTCGCTGCTGGGGGTGCCGATCCATGTCGGTGGTGGCTACGGCGGCGACTCCGACTGGTCCCACGGGATCTGGAAGGGCGCCGGGTTCACCGAGCGGCTGACCTATGACATGAAGGCGCCCGACGTCGTCGGCCGGGTGCCGTTCGGGGTGATCGATCACGTCGGGCACGCGGTCGCGCGCGGTCCGGGGGTCGCGGATGCCGCTGGCGCTGTCGGTTGGGGGCTCTTCGAGCACGGGATCCTCGGTCGCCACGACCCTTCCGGGTTCACCGACTGGTTCGACCGCGTCTGACCCCATCCCGCCGAGACGTCGCTCCCGTCGGCTGAGATGGCAATCGAATGCCAACTCGGCCGACGCAAGTGACGTCTCGGCCTGCGTACCTGACTTCTCGGCGGTCTCAGGATCCGAACGGGCATTTATGGCTAAACTCTAGTGACTTACTCTGGTTTGGACGGACCAACCAGAGGAGAGCCATGATCCGCCCCACCCCACCGCGCCTGACCGCCATCGCCGCCGTTCTCTCGACCCTGCTCCTGGGGCTGACGGCGTGCGGCGGCGCCGATGCGTCCAGTGCCTCCAAGCTCGCCGCCGACGCGGCGCTCCCCGACCAGGTCCCGGAGGGGACCGTCCTGCGCCTCGGGCTGCCGCCGATCGAGGTGGCGCTGAAGGCGTCCGGCCTGATCGACGAGGTCGAGGGCTACGAGATCGAGTGGGCCAACATCTCCGGTGGTCCGAAGAGCATCGAGGCGTTCCGCGCAGACGCGCTGGACGCGAGCTACGTCGCCGACATCCCGCCGCTGTTCGCGACCTGGACCGACACCCCGGTCAAGATCGTCGCGGTCACCGAGAACCCGGACCCGCTCGACAACCCGATCTACGAGCTCGGCATCGCCCCGAAGTCGAAGGTCAAGACGCTCGAGGATCTCGAGGGCAAGAAGATCGCCTACTCGCCCGGCCAGGCTCAGGGTGCGCTGGTCCTCAAGACGCTCGAGGCTGCCGGGCTCAGCCAGGAGGACGTCGAGCTGGTGGAGATCCAGAGCGTCGACGACACCTTCGCCAACGCGCTGGCCTCGAACCAGGTCGACGTCGCCCCGCTGGGTGGGCCGCAGCTGACCTCCTACCTGGCCAAGTACGGCCGCGACGGTGCCACCTCGATCCGGACCGGCATCCGTGACGACGCGACGCTCATCTACGGGCCGGAGGAGACCTTCGAGGACGCCGCCAAGGCGGCCGCGTTCAAGGACTTCCTCGCGCTGTGGGTCAGGTCGGAGAAGTGGGTCGACGAGCATCCGGACGAGTGGATCCAGGCCTACTACGTCGACCACGAGGGTCTGACCTTCGAGGACGGCAAGAAGGTGTTCGAGTCGTCAGGGCAGACGGTCATCCCGGAGAACTGGGACGAGTTCATCAAGCGTCACCAGGAGACCGCGGACATCCTCTCCAGGGAGCAGGACCATCCGGAGCTGGACGTCACCGAGCTCTACGACCGCCGCTACGAGAAGGTCATCGCCGAGGCCGTGAAGGGCGGTCAGTGATGGCCACCACGGCCGTCGAGGCGCCGATCGTCGGCGTCGTCTCCGAGAAGGCCGGCGACAAGCGGGTCGTACGCCGCCGCCTCGGCCCAGGGCCGCGGGTTCCCGGCACGCTGTGGATCGGACCGATCCTGCTCCTGGGTCTGTGGTGCCTCGCCTCGGCGACGGGTGTGCTCGATCCGCGTACGTTGTCCGAGCCGTGGGTCGTGGTCGAGACTGCTCAGCGGCTGATCGCCGACGGACGGCTTCCCGAGGCGCTCGCGACCTCGGCCTACCGGGCCGCGCTCGGGCTGGTGATCGGGGTCGGCGTCGGGCTGGCGCTCGCGCTCGTCTCCGGGCTCAGCCGGGTCGGTGAGGCGCTGATCGACGGTCCGGTGCAGGTCAAGCGGGCGATCCCGAGCCTGGCGCTGATGCCGCTGCTGATCCTGTGGCTGGGGATCGGGGAGCCGATGAAGGTGATCACGATCGCCCTCGGCGTACTCATCCCGATCTACATCCACACCCACAACGGGCTGCGTGGCATCGACAGCCGCTACGCGGAGCTCGCCGAGACCGTCAGCCTGCGCCGTGGAGCGTTCGTCCGGCATGTCGTGCTGCCGGGTGCGACCCCGGGCTTCCTGCTCGGGCTGCGGTTCGCGGTGCTCAACGCGCTGCTGTCGCTCGTGGTCGTCGAGCAGGTCAACGCGACCAGCGGCATCGGCCACATGATCACCCTCGCGTCCAGCTACGGCCAGACCGAGATCATCGTCGTCGGCCTGGTCGTCTACGCCCTGCTGGGCCTGGTCGCCGACGGCATCGTCCGCTTCACCGAGAGGAAGGCACTGGCATGGCGACGCACGCTGGAGAGTCACTGAGGGAACCCGCCGTACGCGTCGAGGGGCTGCGCCGCAGCTTCTCCGAGGCCGGCGGGGTGCTCAACGGGCTCGATCTCACCATCGCTCGCGGCGAGTTCGTGGCGCTGATCGGGCGCTCGGGCTCCGGGAAGTCCACGCTGCTGCGGGCGCTGGCCGGTCTCGACCGCGCCGTCTCGGGCTCGGGTGTCGCGGAGGTGCCCGAGCGGGTCTCGGTCGTCTTCCAGGACTCCCGGCTGCTGCCGTGGCGGCGGGTGCTGGACAACGTGACCCTGGGGTTGAGGGGGTCGGATTCGCGTGAGCGTGGTCTCGAGGCGCTCTCCGAGGTCGGGCTCGAGGGCCGCGACAAGGCCTGGCCGCACGAGCTCTCCGGTGGCGAGCAGCAGCGCGCGGCGCTGGCGCGGTCGTTGGTGCGCGACCCTCAGCTGCTGCTCGCCGACGAGCCGTTCGGCGCCCTGGACGCGCTGACTCGGATCAAGATGCACAAGCTTCTCAAGAAGCTGTACGCCGCCCACAACCCCGCCATCCTGCTGGTCACCCACGACGTCGACGAGGCGATCGCGCTCGCCGACCGGGTGATCGTGCTGGTCGACGGAGTCGTCGGCTCCGACCTCCGGATCGACCTGGGCGCGAAGCGGAGCCCGGGCGACCCGCGGTTCGCGGCGCTGCGGGCCCAGCTGCTGGCCGAGCTCGGCGTGGTCGAGGAGGAGGTGGCCTGATGGGCGCCCGACAGCTCCACTTCAACCTGTTCCTGCTCGACACCGGTCACCACGAGGCGTCGTGGCGGCTGCCGGCCTCGGACCCGCACGCCAACCTGTCGCTCGCGGCGCATCAGCATCTGGCGCGGGTGGCGGAGGAGGCCAAGTTCGACTCGCTGTTCCTGGCCGACTCCCCGGCTCTGTTCGGCGAGCCGGGCCGTCGGCCGTCGGGGCGGATCGAGCCGACGGTGCTGCTGTCCGCGCTGGCGGTCTCCACGCAGCACATCGGCCTGATCGCCACCGCTTCGACGTCGTACAACGAGCCGTTCAACCTCGCCCGGCGGCTCGCCTCGGTGGACCACATCTCCGGTGGGCGGGCCGGGTGGAACATCGTCACGACGGCCGGGGACGCCGCGGCGCGCAACTTCGGTCTGGAGGGGCAGCCGCTGCACAAGACCCGCTACGAGCGGGCCTCGGAGTTCCTGGAGGTGGCGACCAAGCTCTGGGACAGCTGGGCCGACGACGCGATCGTGGCGGACAAGGACGCTGGGGTGCATGCGCTCGGTGACCGGATTCGGCCGATCTCTCACGTCGGGCCTCACTTCTCGGTCGAGGGCCCGCTCAACCTGGCGCGGTCGCCGCAGGGTCACCCGCTGCTCGTCCAGGCCGGCTCCTCCGACGACGGCAAGGAGTTCGCGGCCCGCTGGGCCGAGGCGATCTTCACCGCCCAGCCGACGCTGGCCGAGAGCCAGGCGTTCTACGCCGACATCAAGCGGCGCGTCGTCGGTGCCGGCCGCAATCCTGACCACGTGCTTGTCCTGCCCGGGATCGTCCCGGTCCTCGGCGAGACCGAAGCCGAGGCACGTGAACTGGAGGCCGAGCTCGACCGGCTGATCGCTCCGGAGTACGCCGTCGCCCAGCTCGCTCAGCTGCTCCGCGTCGATCCTTCGCGGCTGGACCTGGATTCGGAGCTACCCGCCGATCTGCCTTCGGAGGACTCCATCGAGGGTGCCAAGAGCCGCTACACGCTCGTCGTCGACTGGGCTCGTCGTGATCGGCTGACTGTCCGTGAGCTGATCGGGAAACTGGGTGGTGGGCGTGGTCATCGCACCTTCACCGGGACCCCTGTCCAGGTTGCCGACACCATCCAGCACTACTTCGAGAACGGTGCTGCTGACGGGTTCAACATCATGCCCGCTGTGCTTCCGTCGGGGATCGAGGCGTTTGCTTCCTCTGTCGTGCCGATCTTGCAGGAGCGGGGGCTTTTCCGGACTGAGTACACCGGGGTCACTCTCCGGGATCACTACGGGTTGCCGCGTCCGGAGCGGGTCGATCTCGGGGAGGTTGCCTCCTCGGCGATCGCGTAGTCGCGGCATTGCCGGCACTCGTCGACGACCGGATGCTCACACTCCGCGGTGTGGCGCAGGAAGGTGGCTGCCGCAGCGAGTCGGTTCGCCTCCGCGGCCATCCGGTCGGCTGAGGCTGTCAGCCGAGCCGAGCGGTGGCCGGCAGGGGCGGATCGGAGCTCTCTGATCTCCGCGAGGCCGATGCCGGCTTGGCGAAGGCGATGGATGATCCGCGCCTCGTTCACGTGCTGATCGGTGAAGTCCCGCTGATTTCCGTTCTGCCGGCTCGGCGCGAGCACCCCTTCGTCTTCCCAGTGCCGCAGGACGTGGGCAGGTACGCCGACGAGGTCGGCGGCCAATGAGATCCGCATGAAAGGCATCTTGCCTTCAGGTCGACCTGAAGTTCTAGCGTTCGGGACATGGAACTACGCAACCGACCCAACCCGTTCGCAGGACTCGATCCGCTGCCCGCCGCCTACACCTCCCGGCAGCTGGTGAAGACGGCTGTGGCGGGGGCTCGCTCGTTCGTGGCGCCGAGACGAGCCGACCGGCGCCTGCTGGACTCGTTGTCGGAGCGCGCGCAGGGTCCGTTGCCACCGGCGACGAGAACCGTCCGGCTGCAGACGCTGCGGCAACGACCGCGGCCGGTTCCGAGCCGGCTGTTGTACGAGGGGATGCCGGGCGCGGATCAGCTGAGTCTCCAGTCCTTCGTGGTCCATCATCCCGAGGCGACGATCCTCATCGACCCGGCGGTGCCGCGAGACGCTGACGCCCAGGCGGTGTCCGAGCTCCAGCCGCTGTTGCGGCGGACCGTGCGACCGCCGGCGACGACGATCCCGACGATCGAGGCCCTCGCGACGGCAGGAGTCAGACCCGACCTCGCCCTGAGCACTCATGCCCACTGGGACCACGTCTCGGGGCTGCTCGACCTCCCGGATCTGCCAGCGATCCTCCATGACGAGGAGCTGACCTGGGCCGCTGCCGGGGACCAGGCGCCGGTGGGCGGCGTACGCCGGGGGCTCGCGGATCGGGACCTTCTGGAGTTCTCCCTCGACGGGCCGCCGGTCCTCACCTTCGAGCGGAGCCACGATCTCTTCGGCGACGGCAGCGTCGTGCTGGTGGACCTGGCCGGGCACACGCCCGGGAGCGTCGGCGTCATGCTCGCCACCGCGGGCGGGCCTGTCCTGCTCGTCGGAGACGCCGCGTGGCACGGGCTGCAGATCGAGCACCTGCGCCAGCGTTCCGGCTTCCCCGGCTGTCTGGTGGACGTGGATCGTGAGCAGACCTGGCGCACGCTGCACCGTCTCCATGCCCTGCCAGCCTCAGTGAAGGTGGTCCCTGCCCACGACCACGAGCGGGCGTCCGACTGGGCCACCCCGTGACCAACCGGTGATCGACGTTCTCCGGTCAGCGGACGACGTCAGGCGTCAGCAGATCCTGGTTGTCGTCGGCCCACTCGCCCATCCGATCCTCACGGACGGCGCGCCACAGGTCGCGGTCGCGGGAGGGGTCCAGGCGTACGACCGACTGGTCGCCGACCATGCCGGTGCCGTCGGTGGGGACGGTGAGGTAGCTGATGTCGTCAGTGCGCAGGTTGCGCAGGGAGGCGGCGAGCTTGGCCATCTGGGTGGTGGACCAGTCGTCGTCGACGGAGGCGTGCTTCGAGAAGAGGGAGAGCAGGTCGAGGACCTGGTCGGGGTTCTTGCGCAGCTCCTGCTCGAGGGTCTGCTTGAGCAGCGTGCGCAGGAAGGCCTGCTGGCGCGCTACGCGGTCGAGGTCGCCGTCCTGGAGGCCGTAGCGCTGGCGTACGTAGAGAAGAGCCTCCTCGCCGTTCAGGTGGTGGCGGCCGGCTTCCCAGCGGACGTCACGGGCGGAGTCGTAGACGGTCTTCGGGATGTCGATGTCGACGCCGCCGATCGCATCGGTGAGGGCCTTGAAGCCGTCCCAGTCGATGACGGTGAGGTGGTCGATGCGTACGTCGGTCATCTTCTCGACGGTCTCGACCGTGAGGTTGGGGCCACCGAAGGAGTAGGCCCAGTTGACCTTGCCCTTGCCGTGGCCGGGGATGTCGACCCAGGAGTCGCGCGGGATCGAGATCACCGAGGCGGAGTCGCGGTCGCCGTCGATGTGGACGAGCAGCATCGTGTCGGAGCGTGCCTGGCCCGGCTCCCAGCCGGGCGCCTCGGCTCCGGTGGTGGGCATGTCTGAGCGGGTGTCGGTGCCGAGGACCAGGATGTTCGTCGCGTCGGCGGCCGACCCGGCGGTGGGCTTGGCTGGCCGGTCGGTGAGGCCGGCGAACGTGTCGGGCAGTCGCTGGATGTTTCCCTCGACCTTCGCCTGAAGCCACAGGACCCCGGTCAGGGCCGCGGCGCAGAGCAGGAGGAGGCACACCAGCAGCCCGATCAGTGGCTTGCGGGCCCGACGCCATCCGCGCGCGGGGGGTTCGTCCGCAGGCTCCGGCTGCGGCGGCACGGGCGGATGATCGAGGATGGCCACCCGAGTATGGGACCCGGGACTCCCTCCATATGGGGTCCAGATGCTCGCCATTCCTCAATTTCAGGCACCAGTCGGTAACGGCCGGTAACCAAAAATAGGTAGGCGATACGTCCCCCGGATCGAGTGAGTACAGTCCCTTTGCCGTAGGGCGCTGTTCATGTCGGACCTTCAGGTCCGCACGTGTTTCGTGCGCCTGGCCGCGTCTTGGGAGGCCGTGGGACGAGGATGACCTGGGAGAGCTGTGTCGATGTCAAGAGTCGGTCGGGATGAACGAGCCCGGCTGCACGAGGCTGCCTCCGCGCTGGCCGGGATCCGGGCGGCGACCACGCTGCTCAGCTCTCCGCGTGCGATCGGTGACGACCGGCGGGCCGCGATGACGGCGATGGTGCAGAGCGAGCTGGAGCGGCTCGAGCGGATGGTCCAGCGGCAGCAGGATGCCGCGAGGCCGGGGATCCCGGAGCCGCGGACCGATGAGTTTCTGGCCGATGAGGTGGGGGCTGGCGAGATGCGGGCCGAGGTGATCGACCTCGACTCCGTGGTGGCCACGATGGTGCTCGCTCATGAGGCCAAGGGCACCGACGTGGTGTGGCGCCCGAGCCGGATGCTCGCGCTGGGCGACTCCGACCAGCTGACCGAGGCGCTCAACGTGCTCCTCGACAACGCCGCGGTCCACGGGAGCGGATCGGTCCGGATCGAGGTACGTGCCGCCGAGCCGGCGAGCACCTCGGTCGAGATCGCGGTGACCGACGACGGGCCGGGGGTCCCGCCGGAGCTGCGCCGGCGGATCTTCGCCTGGGGCGTCAGCAGACCGGGCTCGACGGGCCAGGGCATCGGCCTGCACGCCGCGCGAGACCTGATGGAACGCCAGGGCGGCTACCTCGAGCTGGTCGAGGCGAGCGAGCGCACCACCTTTGTCCTCGGCATCCCGATGCTCGGTTGTGCCGATGGCGGGACAGGCGACGGGGCCGACCAGCACGACACCCCGACCCGGGGAGGTCGCCGTGGTGTCGCCGCGTAAAAGGGTGAAGGTGGTCATCGTCGAGGACCACACCCTGTTCGCCGAGTCGCTCGAGCTGGCCCTCACCTTCGAGGGCTACGACGCCCACCGCGTCGACCTGCCCGAGGAGCCGCTCTCGGAGGCCAAGCTCACCTCGCTGATCATGCGCTCCCAGCCACGCATCGTCCTGCTCGACCTCGACCTGGGGCAGCACGGCTCGGGCGTACGCCTCATCGCGCCGCTCGCCAGGGCGGGTGCCGACGTCGTCGTGGTGACGGGCTCGACCGACCAGACCCGCTGGGGGCACGCCCTGCATGTCGGGGCTCGCACGGTCCTGCCCAAGACGGTGCCGCTGGGCGAGATCCTGGGCACCGTACGCAGGCTCAACTACGGTCTCAGCGTCCTCGACGTCGACGACCGTGAGCGCCTGATCCGGGCCTGGGTGGGGCAGGAGCAGGGCGTCATCGAGATCCGTCGCCGGCTCGCCCAGCTCTCCCCGAAGGAGTCGCAGGTGCTCGAGCACCTGATGGACGGCTTCACCGTCGGCGACATCGCCAAGCTCCGCGTGGTGTCCGAGGCGACCGTGCGCACCCAGGTGAAGTCGATCCTCGCCAAGCTCGGGGTCTCCTCGCAGATCGCGGCGGTCAGCATTGCCCACAAGGCCGAGTGGCGGGCCGCCTGACCCTCGGTCGATCGACGCGTCAGACCGCGACCAGCCCGTCGTCCTCGCTCGTGCCGCGCAGGACGTAGAGCGTGCCGGTCTTCGGGCAGCGCCAGGCATCGCCCTGAGCGACCAGCGGCGCGCCCGCGTGCCCGACCCAGCCCATCCGCTGCGCCGGGACCCCGACGACCAGCGCGTGGTCGGGTACGTCGCGGGTGACCACGGCGCCCGCTGCGACCATCGCCCAGGCGCCGATGGTGACCGGCGCGATGCAGACGGCCCGGGCGCCGATGCTGGCGCCGGTGCGTACGGTCACGCCGACGGCCTCCCAGTCCTTGCCGTCCTTGAGGGTGCCGTCCGGATTGACGGCACGGGGGAGGTAGTCGTTGGTGAACACCACCGCCGGCCCGACGAAGGCGCCGTCCTCGAGCACCGCCGGCTCGTAGACCAGCGCATGGTTCTGGATCTTGCAGCGGTCTCCCACCACGACCCCGGGACCGACGTACGCCCCTCGGCCGATGATGCACTCGCTGCCGACCCGGGCGTGCTCGCGGACCTGGGCCAGGTGCCAGACAACGGTTCCGGCGCCGATCGTGGCACGGTCGTCGACGTCCGCGCTGGGCTCGATCCTGGGCTCGATCCTGGGGGCGGCGGCGTGAGTCTCCTCAACGGTCATCCCCACAGCAAACCGAAGCTCGGCAGGTGGGTGGGCAGACCCGCGATGGAGTACCCGATTCAGCGTAGGACCGCGGGCGAGGCCGCCTCCGCGACGAGCACTCGAGGGGTAGCGGAGGCCGAGGTGTCGAGCGCCCACACGTCGCTGACCGGCTCGCCTTCGCGCTCCAGGCCGTAGAGGACGGTGTCGTCATCGAGCCACTCGATCTGGTCGTCGATGCTGTGGGTCTCACCGGCGAGCACGGTGCGCTGGCCGGTGGCGAGGTCGAGGACCGCGGGCGTCCATCGGGTGCCGTCCTTGTCGGCCTCCTTGAACGCGATCCGGGTGCCGTCGGGGGAGAGCGACGGACACTCGACGTGGTCGGCGATGGTCGTCAGCGAGCGTTCGGTGAGATCGCCGCGGGCCAGGTAGGTCCGCCCGCCCGTGGCGACGGTGGCGTAGAAGGTGCGGTCGTCGTCGGCGAAGGTGATGCCCCAGATGTTGCGGTCGACCGGGGAGACCTTGCGGCCGTCGACGACCAGCCTGAACTTCTCCAGGTCCCCGTAGCTCGCCCCGCCGATCCGGCGGATGAGGGTGCGCGTCGAGAAGCCGCTGACCATGTAGGAGTCGCCGTTGACGAACACCGTCGAGGAGACCAGCTGTCCGTCCGGCGAGATCCGGGTGCGGCTGGGCAGCCCCGGCAGGTCGGTCCCGTCGACCTCCTTCCAGGCCTTTCCCGGCGCCGAGGTCGCCAGGTCGGTCGCCCGGTAGCGGCTCACCACGCCCCGCTCGGTCACCAGGCAGGAGACCGACTGCGCCTGCGCGTAGACCCGGTCACAGCTCAGGTCGGTGAGCGCCCGGGCGCCGTCGGGGTCGGCCAGTGCCACGGCGCCGACGTGGCCGTAGTCGGCGTCGCGTCCGGTGTGCCGGAAGAGGATTCTCGGCCCCTCCTCGATCTGCTTCAGGGAGGTGGTCGTCGCGTCGGTGGCTCGGGACGTACGTCGGTCGTTCTCCGCGATCGCGGAGAGGGCGTACGCCGTCACGCCGGCCGTGACGAGCACGACGATCGCGCCGAAGATCGCCGTGCGCTGCTTGACCCAGAACGTCGTCATCGCACCGCCCTCCGCATCACGGCGAGCCCGGCCGGGATCGCGGCGAGCAGCACCGCGCAGACCGCGAGCATCGCGATCCGGGGGCCGACGGCGTACCAGAGCAGGCCGAAGCCGGTCGCCGCGACGAGGCGAGCCAGCGCGACGGCGGTCTGGGCGGTGGCGATGCCGCTGGCGCGTACGGTCTCGGGGACCAGCTGCCCGGCGACCGCGGCGAGAGTGCCGTCGGTCGCGGCGTAGAAAACGCCGAGGAGGAGCACCGCGGCGCACGTGGTCCAGAGCGCGCCGGACCCGGTCGCGGCGCACAGGTAGGCGGCCGCGAGCGGGAGATGGCCGAGCACGAGGACCCTGACGCGCCCGACCCGGTCCGCGAGCCTGCCCATCGGGACGGCCAGGGCGAGGTAGGCGAGGTTGGTCCCGACGTACAGGACCGGGAACCACTGCGCCGCGAAGCCGCCGGTCTCCAGCAGCGCCAGGTAGACGAACCCGTCACCGATGGTGAGCAGGGCGAGCACGGCGGACACACCGGTCACCCGCGCGAGACCGGGCGTCAGCACGGTGCGCCAGCGCACCTTGGGAGCCTTGAGGCGCGGCCCGCTGCGGCGAGGAGCGGTCCGGCGGACGGCGCCGGTGCGGAACGGCACGAAGCACGCCATCGTCGCCACCCCGAGCACTGCGAAGCCGAGCGAGACGACGAGCACGGTGTCGTAGCCGTCGGCGATCCGCCACAGGATCACGAACGCCAGCAGCGGCCCGAGCGTGGCCCCGATCGTGTCCAGAGCCCGGTGGACGCCGAAGCTGCGGCCCAGATGCGCCGGGTCGCTGGAGGCGGCGATCATCGCGTCGCGCGGAGCGGTGCGTACACCCTTGCCGACCCGGTCCAGCGAGATCGCCGCGGAGATCGTCCCGAAGCCGCCGGCGAAGATCAGGCCGAGCCGCGCGACCGCGCTCATCGCGTAGCCCGCCAGCGCCACCGGCTGCGGCCGGTCGGTGCGGTCGGCCGCCCACCCGGCCGCGATCCGTACCAGCGAGGAGACGCCCTGGTAGAGCCCGTCGATGAGCCCGTACGCCACCGGAGAGAGCCCGACCACCGCGGTCAGGTAGAGCGGCAGGATCGCCGAGACCGACTCCGAGGAGATGTCGGTCAGCAGGCTGACGATGCCGAGGGTGACGACGGTCCGGGAGACCCGCCCGCCGGTCTGCCGCGGCTCGGCACTCGAGGTGGGACGGTCGCTGAGAGACAGATACACCGGCTCAGGTCTTCGTGTGGAGGACGGAGTAGAGGGTGAAGTCGACGTTGCGGCGGCCGGTGTGGGTGACCGTGACGCTCACGGTCTCGTCGCCGCGGTGCATCGACATCGCCGGAGTGTTCTCGACCGATGTCGTCGTGACCTCCTTGAAGCCGTGCTTCGCGAGGGTGGTCCGGAAGTGACGCAGTACGTCGCACGGTTTCCGGCAGCTCGCGGTCAGTGCGACCTGGAGCGCGCCCTTGGTGGGCGAGACGCTGGAGACGTCGACCGTGGTGCGTGACGGGGGTTCGAGCGCTGCCGGGTAGCCGGCCACCAGCGTGCCCTTGCGGACCGCCTGCTTGGGCAGCGGCTCCGAGATCAGCGCCGCCGTCTTCGTACGTGGCTTCTCGGTGAGGCCGGGCAGGCCCGACTCGCTCGGCGTCGAGGCCGCCTCCGGCAGCGCTTCGGTCGCGGGCTCGGGGTCCTTCTCCGACTTCTCGCCGGACCCGGATCCGGCTTTGGAGCTCGGGTCGGCTCCCGGCGAGCCGGACTGGGACGAGGAGCTCGAGCCTCCGCCGTCGTTGCCGGACGAGGAGTCGGCGAAGCGTCCCGGCGCCCAGAAGATCGCGACGCCGACGAGCACGCCGAGCAGCACGAACATGAGGAGGCGCTTGAGGTTCACGAGACCAGTCGACGCGTAGCGGACCCGAGTCGGGACCGATGGGTGGGTCGCGTACTCAATTTCAGGCAGCCTGCCGAGCGGCCCACCGCCGGTCGAGGTGAGGCATGCGACGTTGCCGTAGCCGGGAACGGTCCCGGCCCAAGCATCCCGGGGGACGGGCCACGTTGAACACTGCCGACTTTCTTCTCGAGCACGCGCCCGAGGATTCGATCGCGCTCGCCGAAGCGGGTCGCGAGTACACCTTCGAAGAGCTGCGAACCAGCGTGTCCGTGCTCATGGGACGGCTCTCCGTGCTCGGTCTTACTCCGGGCACGCCGGTCGGGATCATGGCGCCCAACGGGCTGTTCTGGACCTCGGCCTATCTCGCCGCGCTCCGGATGGGGCTGGTCGTGGTGCCGCTGGCCGTCACGCTGCCGACCGAGGAGGTCGTGGCGCGGGCCCGGTGGGTCGGCGCCGACGCACTGCTGGTGGGACGCGCCCAGGCCGAGGCGCTGAGGCTGAGCCTGCCCCGAAGCCTCCCGGTCCTGGTGGAGCGGAAGGAGAGGCTGGTCCCGAAGCAGAGATCGACGCCGATCGAGCTGACCGACGCGGTCGAGGTCGACCCGGACCAGGACGCGCTCTACATGTTCACCTCCGGCACCACCGGAGAGCCGCGCGCCGTCCGGATCACCCACCGCAACATCCAGGCGAACACGACCTCGATCCTCGGCTACCTCGACGTCACGTCGGAGGACCGGATGCTGGTCGTGCTGCCGTTCACCTACGTCTTCGGGCTCTCGCTCCTGCACACCCATCTGCGTGCCGGTGCCGCGATGGTCATCCAGCCCACGTTCGTCTTCCCGCAGGCGGTGGTGGACCGGATGGCCTCCGCGCGCTGCACCGGCTTCGCCGGGGTGCCGTCGACGTTCGGGATGCTGCTGCGCAACAGCACCTTCGGCAGCACGGCGGTGCCGACGCTGCGGACGATCCAGCAGGCCGGCGGCCGGCTGGCCCCCGCGCTGGTGGAGCAGATGGCGTGTGCCCAGCCGCAGGCGCGGGTCTTCGTGATGTACGGCGCGACCGAGGCCACCGCCCGGCTCTCCTATCTTCCGCCGGAGGAGCTCCCCCGGCGGCCCGGGTCGATCGGCCGGGGCATCCCGGGCGTCGACCTGCGGGTCCTCGACCGCGACGGGGTGCACGTCGCCCCGGGCGAGGTCGGCGAGATCTGGGCCAGCGGCGCGAACATCTCGCCCGGCTATCTCGACGACCCCGAGGCGACGGCCCGCAAGATGCCCGGCGGGATGCTGCGTACGGGAGATCTGGCGAAGGTCGACGAGGACGGCTACATCTACGTGGTCGACCGGGTCGAGGACTTCATCAAGTCGTGGGGGCATCGGATCGCGAGCCAGGATGTCGAGTCCGCGGCTCTCTATCTGCCGGACGTGGTGGCGGCGGCCGCGGTCGGGCTCCCGGACGATGCCGCCGGTGAGCGGGTCGAGCTCGTGGTGGTGCGGCGCCGCGGGTCGGTGCTGCGCGGCGCCGACGTGATCGCGCACTGTCGCGAGCGGCTCTCGAAGCACATGGTGCCCGAGGTGGTCCGCTTCGTCGACGCGCTGCCGCTGAACGCGAACGGGAAGGTCATCAAGCGCGACGTACGTGCGATGTGCCTGCGGTTGGACCAGGAGCCGGCCGAGGGACAGGACGACGACGTCGATGATGCGGATGATGCCGGCTTCGAAGGGGTCAAGGTGGGTTGAGGATGTCGATGACAAAGGTTTCCGGTCCGGTGAAGCTGCTGGCCGGAGTATGGGCAGGAGTGCTGGTGGTCACGGTCGCGCTGGCCGGGGCATGGTTGCTGAGGAGTCCAGGGATGAACGAGCAGGTCGCGATCGCAGAGCCCAGCGAGTCCGAGCTGCAGGTCGCGGGGCAGACCAAGGTGCTCTTCGGGCACAACTCCGTCGGGATGAACATCCTCGACGGGGTCACGAAGGTGTACGCCGACGCCTCGGTGCCGGCGCCGGCCATGGCCGATGTGTCCGGTCCCGAGATCTCCGGCGCCAGCATGACTGATGCGGAGGGCGCGACGATGCGGCATGCCTACATCGGGGTGAACGAGGATCCGCTCAGCAAGTTCGCCGCGTTCGCGGAGCTGGTGGACAGCCCTGCCGGGAAGGACGTCGACGTCGCGCTGATGAAGCTCTGCTACGTCGACATCACCGCCTCCACCGATGTGCAGGCCGTCTTCGACGCTTATGTGTCGACGATGGACGAGGTCGAGGCAGCCCATCCCGACGTACGTTTCCTCTACACGACCGTGCCGCTCACCGCCGACCGCAACTGGAAGTCCAAGGTGAAGGCGGCCCTGGGTCGCGACGACGAGATGGGGCCGGCCGACAACATCGCCCGGGAGCGCTACAACGCGATGATCCGGGAGAAGTACGGCGCCACCGGCCGCCTCGTCGACATCGCCGCGGCCGAGGCCGACGGCACCGGGGAGCGCAGCCAGGACGGCAGCACGTACTACGTGCTCAACAAGAACCTGACCTTCGACCGCGGTCATCTCAATGAGGCCGGCTCGGAGGCCGTCGCCGCCGAGCTGCTCAAGATGGTGGCGACCCACAGTCCGGTCGCCTGAGGTGCTGACACAGGGCGATGAGCGTGCGATGAGCCTGCAGGGAGTCGGGATCGACATCGCCGACATCAGGCGCTTCGCTCGGCTCCTGGCGATGCGCGGCTCCGGGTTCGCGGTGCGCTGGTTCACCGACGCCGAGATCGCCCAGTGCATGGCCGCCGCGACCCCCGCCACGGCCTTCGCGATGAGGTACGCCGCCAAGGAGGCCGTCTGGAAGGCCCTCGGTCCCGGCGAATGGTCAGGGCCGCTGCCGTGGCGCGGGATCACCGTGCTCGAGGATGCTCCCGGGTCTCTCCAGGTCACCCTCGAAGGCCCCGCGGCGGACCTCGCGGCGCTGGCCGGTGTCACCGCCGTCCGCGTCGCCACCGTCCCCGGACCCCGGATGGCCATCGCCACTGCCGTCGCCGAAGGCGTCCCGATGCGGGGCGACGATGCCTGACCTCCGGCTCGACCACATCGGCATCCAGGTCCGCGACCTGCTCCGCACCGCCGAGGCCTTCGAGCGGCTCTTCGGCTACCGACGCGTCACGGACCCGGTCGTCAACACCCGCCACGGCGTCAGCGGGGTCTTCCTGGAGAAGCCCGACTCGATCCCCATCAAGCTCATCACTCCGGTGACTCCTGGGCCGCATGCGTACGGTCTCCATCATCTGGCCTTCATGGTTCCTGATCTGGAGTCGACACTTGTCGAGCTCGGGGTTGCTGGGGCTCGTACGCTCAGTCCGCCTCAGCCTGGGGAGATGTTCGACGACGAGCTCATCGCGTTCGTGCGGGCTGCTGGGATCAATGTCGAGCTCATCACTACTGATCGGCGTCGGGCTCGGATCCGCTGATGTTCTTTCGTGGTTGGGGTGGGCCGCCGACCCGTTCTTGGAGGGTCTTCTCAACGGACCCCGGAGTAAAGGACGGCCTTCGGCCGCCGGCTTCGCCGGCCGCTTCGCGGTCCTTGACACCGGGGCCCGTCGAGAAAAAATTTGGCTGGCTATCGGGGCGGCGGCCCGGGTGTGGCGCAGCGGATTCTTGCTGGGACAGGTGAGGTTGTTGGGGTGGAGGGGTGGCCCTTCGGGCCACTTACCATCCACAGATGCTAGGTCGTTCGCTCACCGCGAAAATGGTGGTTGACCTGGGAAAATAGATGGTCAGGGACGGGCTGGAGGCGTAGAATCAGACTCATCACAGCACACCTCTGAAGGGGAGGATGGGCGATGAGTCTCGGCCGCTCGATCGACCAGTGGGGCACCAACCCCGGCGACGCGATCGACGCAGCCTTGAAGGCCATCGAGACCGCCCTCCAAGACCTGCTCGCCACCGACCCCACCTACTGGCGCACCGAGCAGAAGAAGGACCTGCTGGAACGGTTGGAGAAGCTCCAGGCCCAACAAGCCGCGCTGAAGCTGAGGGTGCTCGCGTCTGCCGGCGACATCGCCGAAGAGACTGGCGCGAAGGACGCCTCCGCCTGGATGCGCGCCGAGCTCCTCGTCGACAAGGCCGTCGCGCGCTCCCAGATCAAGCTCGCAGCAGGGATGGCGAAGTACGACCTCGTTGCCGCCGGTCTCGCTGAAGGTGTGGTGTCCCAGGACAAGGCCAGGGTGATCACCAAGGCGCTCGACAAGATCGAGGCCGACCCCGTCGCCAGCGCCGAGGACCTGGTCCTGGCGGAGAAGCTGCTGGTCGACTACGCCACCCGGTTGACGGCCAACGAACTGCAGATCGTCGGGAAGCGGATCCTGGCCGAGATCGACCCGGATCGGTTCGACGACGGCGAAGCCAAAGCCCTCCTTGCTGAAGAGGAACGCGCCCAGCAGAAGACGGCGTTGCGGGTGTGGGACAACTACGACGGGACCGTCGGGTTCGAGGGTGTGTTGCCGACCTCGATGGGGATGCGGTTCAAGCGGCTGGTCGAGGCCTGGGCTCAACCCCGCAAACAACAGCTCGTCGCCAAGAGCGCCCCGCTGCCGCCGTGGGAGCGCCTCATGGGCCAGGGGTTCTCACGGCTGTTGGAGACCCTCGACCCGGCCTCGTTGCCCCGTCACGGTGGTGACGCGACCACCATCAACGTGGTCATCTCCCTCGAGGAGCTCCGCAAAGACCTCGGCATCGCCACCCTCGGCTACGACGAAACCAACGGCACCACCATCAGTGCGGCCGAAGCCCGGCGGATGGCCTGCAACGCCACCATCATCCCCTGGGTGTTGGGCGGCGACAGTGAGGTCCTCGACGCCGGCCGTGGCAGTCGGTTCTTCCAGCCGATCCAGCGCAAGGCGATGCGGTTGCAGCGGAAGTGCTGCCAGGCCGAGGGTTGTGACATGCCACCGGAGTGGTGCGATGCGCATCATCTAGAGCCGTGGGCTGCGGGTGGGAAAACGGATCTGAAGGACGGGGCTTTGCTCTGCCCGCATCATCACCGTCTGGCGCACAACCCTGCCTACGTCCACGCGCGGCTACCCGATGGCACGATTCGGTTCACCCGCCGCCCCTAACCGGCTCGCCGAGACTGTCTCGACTCCACGCTTGCTGTTTCCCTGCTGGTGGGGACATTTCCCCACTGCGGCGGAGGTCCCCCACGCTCCGGAGCATGGGGAACCTCCGCGCCCGTGGGGAACTCTTCGGATGTGTGGGGAAAACCTGACCCTGCCGGCACCGAACCCGCCCCGACCAAAGCGACGGCTAGCTTGTGAACGATTCACAAGGTCCCGCCCACTGTCATAGGCACCCACGAGGCACCCGCCGCCCGCGCACGACCAGCCACGGGCCCCAAGCCCGTGCCCAACTGAATCCGCTGCGCCACACCCTCGCCGCCGACCCGATACAGGCGAAATCTTTCTCGATCGGGTGCCGGGTCAAGGATCGCCGGAGGCGACCGGCGAAGCCGGCGGCCGAAGGCCGTCCTTGACGCGGTGCGTGATCGAGAAACAATCGAAGCACGGGTCGGCGGCGAACCTTGAAACGAAGCCACGGCCCCTTCTGCGTGCCCTCCCGAGACCAACGCGCGGCTTCAGTCCCCCGTAGAACCCTCCCGACGCCCACGCCGAATCTCCGTGTCGAGAGCATCGAGGTGCTGGGTCCAGAAGCGGCGGAAGGGGGTGAGCCAGGCGTCGACCTCGGCCATGGGGCCGGTGTCCAGGGAGTAGATGCGGCGGGTGCCGTGGGGGCGTACGTTGGCGAAGCCGTGCTCGCGCAGGACCTTGAGCTGCATGGAGACCGCCGGCTGGCGGATGCCGAACTCGGCGGAGATGGTCTCGACGATCTCGCCGGAGGTGAGGTCGTCGTCGGCGAGGAGCTCGAGGATGCGGCGGCGTACTGGGTCGCCGAGGACGTCGAAGGCGTGCAAGCGGCTAGTCCGGCATCGCGGTGTAGGCGGCTACGCAGCGCTCGCCGGCGGCGCGGGCCTGGTCGGGGGAGGTGCCGAAGGCGATGTCGGCCTCGACCCAGGCGGCGGCGGAGCCCTTGGTGTGCTCGATCATCGCGGGCAGCGCGTCGGGGGACATCGGGTCCATCTTCTCGGCCTCGGGGGCGGAGAGGTGGAGTGCCAGGCCGAGCAGCATCTGCTCCCAGCCGATGCCGACGGCGCTGGGGCCGAACTCCTTCCACTGCTCCGGCGGGACGGGGGCGGAGTGCTCGAGGCGGAGCAGCGTACGGCCGCCGGAGGCGGTCAGGGTCGCGTCGACCCATGACATCATGTCGCCGTAGGCCCAGGTGATCGAGAGCAGCTTCGGGCGGTCGCAGGCGAGGATCTCGCCGCCGGCGTTGCCCTCGAGCTGGTAGCGGCCGCCGACCTCGAAGTCGCCGGTGACCGGCATCAGCCAGCGCGGGATGCGCTCCTTGGTGGTCAGCGCGTCCCAGACCTCGTCGGGGTCGGCGTCGTAGCTGCGCTCGACGACGAGCACGCGCAGCTCCTCGCCGCCGCGGGTCGTCGTGGTCAGGGCGCGGTTCACGGCGCCGAGGTGGTCGGCAGGGATGAAGGGTGGTGTGCTCATACCTGCCGACGCTATATCAACGGATCTTGATATTCAACCCTGATCACCCGCCAGGCAGGTGCGCCTCGGGCCCGACGAACCGGAACGCGATCTGGAGCTTCTTGAGGCTCCGCGGATCCGGCGTCGACTTCGCGCCGGTGCCGCCCGTCTTGATCTCGAACTTCTTCCAGGTGGCGAGCGTGGCGCTGTCCACGATGCCGTTGACCACGAGGTCCGAACCGGCCTTGGCGTTGAGCGCGTTCTGGATCCAGCCCACGCCGTTGGTGCGGATCCGCTTGCCCTTGCGCAGACCCGCCGCGATCTGGAACTGGTGCTGGACGACCGCCAGGTTCGACTTGGTGTTCTTCGGCTTCCACACGGGCTTGGCCTTCGACCTCGCGTACGCCGCGTAGTCGAAGATCGTGGCCCTGATGTTGGCGGGGTGCCAGCTCTTGTCACTGCCTTCGCCGTGCTGGCCCTTGAGACCGAACGCGTGGTGCAGGTAGTCATCGAGCTGCGAGCTCGTGGCCTGGAAACCGAAGAGCGCCGAGCCCCCGTCGACGTACTTCCCGACGGTGACCCCGAGGTCGCGGAAGTCGTCGGTCCGGACGACACCGGACTGCGGCGGCAGCGTGAACCCGTGGATGTGGTGGCCGAACGCCGGCGGGAAGCGGTACCAGCAGGCGTACCCGAGCGCTCGTAGCCACTTCTCCTGCGTTCGCCAGTTCACGCCCGGGATGTGCAGGTCGGTGCAGGCGTCGTGGTCGTGGGTGCCCGCGGACGCCCTGACGGTGTTGTTGAACGGCGCCTGGATGATGACGATCCTGGTGCCGAACTTCTTCTGCGCAGCGGCGTCGATCGCGCACAGGTGCGCGATGGTCCGAGCCGATCCCTTGACCAGCTTGCCGCTCGAGGTCGTTCGCGACCACAGCGCCAGAGCGGTCTGCTTCGGTGGGTTGTTCCAGTCGATCGGCTTGCCGCTGAGGGTGAGCATCTCACTCATAGATCAGGTCCTCCGGAAGATCCTCGGCAGGGATCATCGCGTCGGTGCCTGCGGTCTCCGCAGCCTCGCCGTCCTCGGTGTCCTCGTCGAAGATGTTGATAGCGGTGACGGCCTCGTCGATCTCGATCTCGAGTGCGTCGATCATCGGCTTGGCGTCGCTGTCGGAGAGACCGAGTGACAGGTCTACGATCTCGCCGGGTTCTGGTGACGGTTCGGACATGGAACCTCCTCGGTTCTGGGTGGGACATGTCTCCATCCACCCTGTTCCGGTCACCGCACGGCGAGCCGCAGCGTCAAGGATCTACCTAGGACTGGCGATCTCGGCGACGTCCTCGACGAGCATCGGGGCGGCATGGAAGTAGGCGGTCGTACGCCGCTTCTGCTCGATGTCGCGGTAGACACGCTCGACCTGCTCGACGGTCAGCCCGGTGGCCTCGGCGACCTCGGCGGTCGGGACGTCGTGGTTGAGCCCGTAGAGGCACAGGTCCATCCGCTGGTAGGGCAGCGAGAAGTAGAACTCCTCCTGCGACTGCTCCAACGAGTAGGTGTCGGTCGTCGAGGGACGGGCCTGGATCTCCTCGGGCACGCCGAGGTGGGCGGCCATCGCGTAGACCTGCGACTTGTAGAGGTGCGCGATCGGCTTCACGTCGGCGGCACCGTCGCCGAGCTTCACGAAGAAGCCCTGGTCGTACTCGAGCCGGTTCGGGGTGCCGGCGACGGCGTAGTTGAGCCGGTCGGCGTGGAAGTACTCCAGCGCCTTGCGGGCGCGCTGCTTGAAGTTGGTCGCGGCCACGATCTCCAGGTAGGCCTCGGTGGTCAGGCGGTGCGTGCTCTGCGCGCCGGACGGGTCCTCGACGACGACCGAGAAGAGCCGGAACGCGTCGGAGTCGACCACGCTGGGCAGCACGATCTTCGACTTCCACCCCTGCCCGTACGCCGGCACGACCCGCCGGATCGCGTCGTCCCGCCGCTGGTAGGCGCCGAGACCGACCAGGACCGGGGAGATGTCCTCGAGCACCGAGTCGATCCCCAGGGCATCGGTCAGCTTCGTGCTGAATCCGATCGTGTCGTCGGAGGACTCCTGCTCGGGCATGTGCAGCGCGAAGACCCGATCCGGGCCGAGCGCCTTGACCGCCAGCGCGGCGACCACGCTGGAGTCGATTCCGCCGGAGACACCGAGCACGATGCCCTTGCGCTTGTTCGCCACCAGATAGTGGCGGATCGCGTCGCCGATCCGGATCGCCTCCGCCTCCTCGTCGAAGCGGAGCGTCTCCAGTCCGTACGCTGCGTTCTGGCTGGTCGTGGTCATGCTGAGGTCCTTCCGGTCGGCTCGAGGCTGGGCCCGAGAATCTGGTCGAAGACGGTGAGCGGGGCCGGCGGTGCGGCCGATGAAGTCGGTGCGGTGAGCAGCTCGCTGTGCAGCAGCTGGGTGGACAGGACGGCGACCAGGCGCATGTTGTCGGTGTTGCCCAGGCCCCGTCCGCCCGTCCGCCGGGCCTTCTCCAGCAGCCGCTGGACGAGCTCTGGCCGGAAGACCCCGGCGGCCTCCAGCGCGGAGCCGGAGGTGACGTCGAAGACCCAGTCCGGGGTGCCGCCGGCGAAGAACGCGGCGGCATCAGGTGCCCGGTAGGGCTGCTTGGGGCGGCGCAGGATCTCCTCGGGCACCAGGTCGGCGAAGGCCCGCTTGAGCAGGTGCTTCTCGTCCATGCCGTGGATCTTGTGCTCGGCCGGGACCCGGCCGGCGAGCTCGGCGACGTGCGGGTCGAGGAACGGGAACCGGCCCTCGACCGAGTTGCCCATCAGCATCCGGTCGCCCTGGGAGGCCAGGATGTAGCCGGGCAGCAGGGTCGTCATCTCCAGCCACTGGGCGCGCGCGACCGGGTCCCACGACGCGGCCGAGGCGGGCATCGCGTCGACGACGCCGGCCGCACTGCCACCGACCGACCGGATCTCGGGCCGCAGCATCGAGGCCAGCACCGCCGTGGAGTCCCACCGCGGCCGGTGCGACATCGCCAGATCGTCGGCCGAGAGGTTGCGGGAGAAGAAGCTGCGTGCGAACGCCGGCGCCTGGTTCGGGGAGCGGTGCATCCACGGGTAGAGCTGCTGGACGGCCGCCTCGGCGGCCTCCGGGTCCCGCAGCCACAGGTCCCGGATCTTGGCCTCGCGGAAGATGTCGTAGCCGCCGAGCACCTCGTCGGCGCCTTCGCCGGTGACGACCACCTTGAAGCCGGCTTCCCGCACGAGCCGGGAGAGCAGGAACATCGGCGCCGGGGCGGTCCGCAGGAGCGGCGACTCGGCGTGGCGTACGACCTGGGGGAAGACGTCGGCGATGTCGCGCTCGCTGACCACGACGTCGTGATGGACGGTGCCGAGCCGCTCGGCCATCAGCGCCTGGAAGCCGCCCTCGTCGAACTCGGCCTCGGCGAACCGGAGCGAGAACGTGTGCAGCGGCGCCGATGTGAACCCCGCGATCGCGCCCGCCGTGACCGCGGAGTCGATCCCGCCGGAGAGGTACGCGGCCACCGGTACGTCGCTGCGCTCGAACCGTAGCCGGGTGGCGGCCATCAGCGTCGTACGCAGCGCCTCGGCGTTGGCCTCCAGGTCGGTGAGCTCCTCGGCACCCGCCGGTGGGAACGAGGGCGCCCAGTAGCGGCGCTCGACCTCGACCCCGTCTCGGAAGGAGAGGTAGGAGCCCGGGGGCACCTGCGCGATGTCGCGGAAGACGGTGCGCGGGGCGACCGCCGACCACAGCGTCAGCACCTGGTCCAGCCCGGCCGGGTCCAGCTCGCGCGGGACGTCGGGGGAGGCGTACAGGGCCTTGACCTCGGAGGCGAAGAGCAGCTGCCCGGCGGCGCGCGTGTAGAAGAGCGGGCGGACGCCGAAGCGGTCCCGGGACAGGACGAGCGTTCCGGTCCGGCGGTCCCAGATCGCCAGCGCCCACTGGCCGTTGAAGCGTTCGAAGCAGCCCGGCCCCCACTCCTCCCAGGCATGCACGATGACCTCGGTGTCCGAGCGGGTGTCGAAGACGTGGCCGCGGGAGCGGAGCTGGGCGGCCAGCTCGACGTGGTTGAAGATCTCGCCGTTGAAGGTGACCCAGACCTGCTCGCTCTCGGGTGAGGATCGGCACGAGCGGCTGGTCATCGGCTGGGTGCCTCCGACCGTGTCCACGATCGCCAGCCGCGTGTGGCCCAGCGCGACCCGCTCGTCGCGGTAGTAGCCGCTGCCGTCGGGGCCACGGTGGGCGAGAGCGCCCAGCATGTCCCGCACGAGGGCAGGGTCAGGCGCCTCGGTGCTGCTCAGCACCCCACAGATCCCGCACATGGCGCTCCTCGATCGATCCCGGACGGTGCCCGAAGGTTTGCTCGCGCAGGTATGCCAGGGCACCGGGATAGACCCGTTTATCACCCAATGTCGGCATCTCCGGGCCCGATTTCTGCTCCCGACCCGCTTCGGCTGACAGAACGGAGGGGCATTCGTAGACCGTTCACAAACAGGGAGATGTGATGGCGGACGTACAGCGCACGATCGAAGGCTTCATCCTGGACAGCCTGCTGCTGGGTGATGAGACCCGGTTGCCCGGGCCGTCGGAGTCGCTGGTCGAGTCGGGCGTGATCGATTCGACCGGGATCCTGGAGCTCATCGAGTTCCTCGAGGCGGAGTTCGGGATCTCCGTGGACGAGGCCGAGACCGTGCCCGAGAACCTCGACGGGGTCGCCAATCTGGTGGCGTACGTCGGCCGGAAGACAGCGGCCCAGGATCGAGAGAGCCTTGCTAGTTGACGGAGCCCAGGTGACAGGCGACTTCGAGGTCGACCTGGCCAAGATGTACGCGATCGTCCTCGACGGTCCGCGTACGTCTCGCCTGTCCAGGCTGCGGTTCTGGCTCTTCGATTACGAGCTGCACTGCGTCGCCTGCTACCGCTTCGGACGCTGGGCGACCCGGCTGCGCACCCGCAACCGCCTGCTCGGCGTGCTCGCGCTGGGGGTCTACTGGTTCTGGAACCGGCGCAACATCCGCGTCCACCACGCCGACATCTTCCGGCGCGCCGACATCGGGCCCGGGCTGCTGCTCATGCACCGCTCGGGGATCATCGTCGGCCCGGCCGTGGTCGGCAGCAACTGCGTCCTCCACCAGAACGTCACCATCGGCCAGCGCATCGCCGACGGCGACCAGGGCCTGCCCACGATCGGCGACGACGTCTGGATCGGTCCCGGCGCGGTGATCACGGGCGCGATCACGGTCGGCGACGGCTGCACGATCTCCGCCGGCACGGTGCTGTCGAAGGACGTCCCGCCCCACAGCCTCGTCTGCGGCAACCCCGGCCGGGTCATCGCCAAGGACTACGACAACAGCAACATGATCAACTTCGTCGTCCCCAGCGGGGAGCGACCATCATGATCGCGAGCGTCGTGGTGCCGGCGCACAACGAGGCCAAGGGGCTGTCGGAGAACCTGACGGCCCTGCTCGACGGCATCCCCGAGGGGGCCGTCGAGGTGGTGGTCGTCTGCAACGGCTGCACCGACGACACCGCCGCCGTGGCCCGGAAGGTCCCGGGCGTACGCGTCCTGGAGATCGCCGAGGCCTCCAAGGCGCGCGCGGTCGAGGTCGGCAACGCCGCTGCGGTCACCTATCCGAGACTTCACCTGGATGCCGACGTACGCCTCACCGGCGCCGACCTGCTCCGGCTGGTCGACGCGCTCGAGGAGGACGGGGTGCTGGCCGTCGCGCCGGGGCGGAGCATCCCGACCGAGCACTCCTCCTGGCCGGTCCGCGCCTACTACCGGGTGTGGCAGGCGCTTCCAGCAGTACGCAGCGGCCTGTTCGGCCGCGGGGCCTTCTGCCTCACCGCCGAGGGCCAGGCCCGGATCGCCGCCGCCACCGGTCCGGGGGCGAGTCTGATGAACGATGACCTGGTCGCCTCGGAGCTGTTCACGCCAGCCGAGCGCCGCGTCGTCACCGACGCGACCGTGGTCGTGAGGCCGCCGCGTACGGTGAAAGACCTGGTCAGACGCAGGATCCGCGTCGCGACCGGCAACGCTCAAGCCGACGCCCATGGTGCTCGGCACGGATCCACCTCGTTCTCGGATCTCCTCACGCTCGGGCTACGTCAGCCTGCGATCGGACTTCGGGTTCCGGTCTTCATGACAGTCACCCTCGTCGCCCGGATGCTCTCCCGCAGAGCTGTCCGGACCGGCGACTACACCACCTGGTTGCGCGACGAGAGTTCGCGAGCCTGATCCGAGAAGGAGCACGACTGTGAAGCTGCGAACGGGACTGGCCGCGTTGCTCGGAGTTGTTCTTGTCACACCTGTCATATCGCTCGTCACTGCGTCCAGCGCGAGTGCCGACCCATGTGGGCCGGAGGGCAATGCGATCGCGTGTGAGAACAGCAAACCAGGGAGTCCCGCGAGCGAATGGGGCATCACCGGCGCCGGCGACAGCTCGATCCAGGGGTTCGCGACCGACATCAGCGTCGACGTCGGCAACCGGATCGACTTCAAGGTCGACACCGATGCCTCGGCGTACACGGTCACCATCTACCGGATGGGCTACTACGGCGGTGACGGCGCCCGCCGGATCACCTCGGTGACCCCGTCGGCGAACCTGCCGCAGAACCAGCCCAACTGCTACCGCGACACCACCACCGAGATCACCGACTGCGGCAACTGGGCGGTCTCGGCCTCCTGGAACGTGCCGGCGACCGCGGTCTCGGGCGTCTACGTCGCCAAGCTGGACCGCGGCGACACCGACGAGTCGAGCCACATCACCTTCATCGTCCGTGACGACGACAGCCACTCCGACGTCGTCTTCCAGACCTCCGACACCACCTGGCAGGCGTACAACAACTACGGCGGTTCCAGCTTCTACACCGGCGGCGGGAACGGCCGGGCCTACAAGCTCAGCTACAACCGTCCGTTCTCGACCCGCTCCGGCGGGACATCCCACGACTTCTTCTTCGCCAACGAGTACCCGCTGGTGCGGTTCCTCGAGCGCAACGGCTACGACGTCAGCTACATCGCCGGGATCGACACCGACCGTCGCGGCGGACTGCTCACCAACCACGAGACCTTCCTCAGCGTCGGGCACGACGAATACTGGAGCGGGCAGCAGCGGGCCAACGTCGAGGCCGCCCGGGATGCGGGCGTCAACCTGCAGTTCCTCAGCGGCAACGAGGTCTACTGGCGGACCCGCTACGAGGCCTCGAAGGACGGCACCAACACGCCCTACCGGACCCTGGTCACCTACAAGGAGTCCTGGGCGCAGGCCAAGCTCGACCCCGCCCCGGAGTCGACCGGCACCTGGCGCGACCCGCGCTACACGCCGAAGTCCCAGGGCGGCGGCAAGCCGGAGAACTCCCTGACCGGCACCATCTTCATGTCCAACCTGACCGACCTGCCGGTGACGGTGAAGAAGTCCCAGGGCGGGCTACGGCTGTGGCGCAACACCGGCCTGTCCGGGATGACCGCCGACCAGACCGAGCTGGCACCACACACGGTCGGCTATGAGTCCGACGAGGACCAGGACAACGGGTTCCGACCACCCGGCCTGATCCGAATGTCGGAGACGACCGGGTTCATCGACAACCAGTACATGACCGACTTCGGCCGGACCACGGGCGACGGAACCACCACCCATGCGCTCACGCTCTACCGGGCCGCCAGCGGCGCGCTCGTCTTCGGCGCGGGATCGGTGCAGTGGACCTGGGGCCTCGACTCCGAGCACGACAACCCGTACCACGACGAGACCGCCGACCGCCGGATGCAGCAGGCGCAGGTGAACCTGCTGGCCGACATGGACGCCCAGCCGACGACGCTGATGAGCGGCCTGGTCGCGGCGACCAAGACCACCGACACGACCGGTCCGTCGGTCGCCATCACGTCGCCGGCTGCCGGCTCGACACAGCCCAACGGCACCAAGGTGACGCTCACCGGCACAGCGACCGACACGGGCGGTGGCGTGGTCGCCGGAGTCGAGTACTCCCTCGACGACGGCACCTCCTGGCACCCGGCGACCGGGACGACCGCCTGGTCGGTGACGTACGTCCAGCCCGGGGTCGGCAGCACCCCGGTGCGGGTCCGCGCCGTGGACGACAGCGCCAACATCGGCACCGCCGTCAACCGGAGCTTCAACGTGACCTGCCCGTGCAGCATCCTCGGCCAGCGGGAGGTGCCGACGACCTGGAACGCCGTCACCAGCCCGGCGACACCGTCGGCCAACGACGGCGGCGCCGCCGAGCTCGGCCTGCGCTTCACCCCGCAGGCCGACGGGTACGTCGCGGGCGTCCGCTTCTTCAAGGGCGCCGGCAACACCGGCACCCACGTGGGCTCCCTGTGGAGCAGCAGCGGAGAGCGGCTGGCCCAGGTCACCTTCACCAACGAGTCGAGCGGCGGCTGGCAGTCGGCGACGTTCAGCCAGCCGGTCGCGGTCGCCGCGGGGGCGAGATACACCGTCTCCTACACGGCTCCGGCCGGGCACTACGCCGTGGCGCCGTGGGCGTTCGCAGCGCAGGGGTTCGAGGCGTACCCGTTCGAGGTCGAGGGTGGCTACGGGGCCGCTCCGGCAGGGGTCTACGCGGGTGCCGGGCAGTTCCCGGCGAGCTCGTACCAGAACCCCAACTACTTCGTGGACGTGCTGTTCACGACCACGGACAACTCGCCGCTGGCCGCCACCAACCAGTGGCCGCTGGCCGACTCCTCCTCGGTCCCGCGCAACACGACGGTGAGCGCCAGGTTCACCAAGCCGGTGGTCGCCTCGTCGGTCGGGCTGCGCCTGACCGACTCGCTCGGCAACGTGGTGGCCGGGTCGACCGCCTACGACTCGACGACCAGGACGGTGACCTTCACCCCGTCGGCCAACCTCGCCGGGTTCGTCACCTACACCGCCACGCTCTCGGGGCAGGACAGCGGTGGGACGGCGATCTCGACCGGGAAGACGTGGTCGTTCCGTACGGCCAAGCCGCCGGCTGCGGCAGGGGTCTGCCCGTGCTCGATCTATGACGAGGACGCCACTCCGACGGTCCTCCAGGACCCGGAGAACGCGCAGCTGACGCTGGGCGTCAGGTTCCGCGCGGACGTCGCCGGCACGGTCACCGGGGTCAAGTTCTACAAGGGCGTCAACAACGCCGCTCCGCACACCGGCACTCTGTGGTCGGCCAACGGGGCGGTGCTCGCCCAGGGCACCTTCACCGGCGAGTCGACCAGTGGCTGGCAGACGCTGACCTTCACCGAGCCGGTGCAGATCCAGGCGAACACCGACTACGTCGCCTCCTACCGCACCAACGGCTACTACTCGGCCACCCCGAACGCCTTCGCCTCGGCCAATCTGTCGAAGCCGCCGTTGCGGGTGACCTCGACGGCAGGCGCGTACGCCTATGGCACGGGCTTCCCTGCGGGGACCTCGCCCTCGAGCTACATGGTCGACGTCGTCTTCGAGAAGGGCGCACCGTCGCTGACGATGACCTCGCGCAGCCCGGTTCCCGGGGCGGTCGAGGTGCCGCGCTCGACCAACGTGGTGGCGTCGTTCTCCTCGGCGATCAGCTCCGGCTACTCGGTGTCGGCGACCTCGGGCGGCCAGCCGATCCCGGGGACGACGACGCTCGGCAACTCCGGGACGACGCTCACCTTCGACCCGACCTCCTCGCTGCCCGCATCCGCGGACGTGACGGTCACGATCAGTGGGGTCACCTCGACCGAGGGGGCGAGTCTGCCCACGCAGACCTGGACGTTCCGGACCAGATCCGCGGAGACACCAGCGAGCCAGACGCTCTTCGGTGACGTGGTGCCCGCGGTCGAGGCACAGGACGACAGCTCTCCGGTCGAGGTCGGGACGCTGTTCAGTCCCACCCGAGACGGCCGGGTGACGGCGATCCGGTTCTACAAGGGAGCCGGCAACGGCGGCACCCACGTCGGGTCGCTGTGGACCTCGACCGGCCAGCGGCTCGCCCAGGTGACCTTCACCGGTGAGACCGCCTCCGGCTGGCAGCAGGCCACGCTGTCCAGTCCGGTGGACGTGCAGGCAGGGGTGTCGTACATGGTCTCCTACCTGGCTCCGCAGGGGCACTACGCGACCACGTCGCAGTTCTTCGCGACCGCCTACTCCTCGGGTGACCTGACCGCTCCGGCGGGCACCAACGGTCGCTATCTCTATGGTGCCGCGGGTGGATTCCCGCAGTACTCGTTCGGGTCGACGAACTACTTCGCAGACGTCGTCTTCGAACGGGCGGGACCGACCATCTCGGTCACCGAGCGGGTTCCGGACCCGGGCACGACCGAGGTGGCGACCTCGGTGAACCCGTCGATCACGTTCTCGACAGGGATCGCGACCGGCTGGAACATGTCGGTCACGGCCAACGGGTCCTCGGTGGCGGGTTCGGCCGCGCTGAGCACCGACGGACGTACGCTGCGCTTCACCCCGTCGGCGGCACTGCCGTCCGGGGCGACGGTGTCGGTGACGGTCTCGGGGGTGGTCTCGACCGAGGGGGCGAACCTGCCCACGCAGACGTGGTCGTTCACGACGGTCCCGGCCGTCGTGACGGAGGTGTCGCTGTTCACCGGGGTGACTCCGCAGACCGCGTCGACGCTCGACATCCTGCCGATCGAGGTCGGCACCGCGTTCTCGACGTCGGTGGCCGGATCAGTGACGGCGATCCGGTTCTACAAGGGCACAGGCAACACCGGCACCCACACCGGCTCGCTGTGGAACTCGGCAGGCACCCGGATCGCCCAGGTGACCTTCACCAACGAGACCGCGACCGGCTGGCAGACCGCCACGTTGCCGACACCGGTCGCGCTCACGCCGGGGGCGACGTACGTCGTGTCCTACTACGCGCCGAACGGGCGCTACTCCTCGACGCCCGCCGCCCTCACCCAGTCTCGGACGGTCGGCCCACTGACGGCCCCGGGCGGAGCCAACGGCAGGTATCGGTACGGGGCCGGAGGGGGGCTCCCGAACCGATCCTGGAACTCCACGAACTACTTCGTGGACGTGAGGTTCCGCCCGGCGTCCCCCTAGGCCGGCTGAGCGGTCCCTAATTGGGGGGATAGGTGGGGCGAGGCTCTTCGGAGTCTCGCCCCACGCGGATTTCATGGTCGACATGACTGATGGGGATCCGCTCGGCGTGGCAGTGGTCGGGGCCGGTTACTGGGGACCGAACCTGGTCCGCAACTTCCGCAGCGCACGGGACTGGTCGCTGGTCGCGGTGGTCGACCTGGACCTCGCGCGGGCCCAGGAGGTGATCGGCGGCGGCACGGACGTGCTGGCCACGACCGACCTCGACGAGGTGCTCGCGCGCGAGGACGTGGACGCGGTCGCGATCGCGACGCCCGCGGGCACGCATCGGCAGCTCGTCGAGCGGGCGCTGCGGGCCGGGAAGCACGTGCTCGTCGAGAAGCCGCTGGCCGACGACGTGGGGTCCGGGCGGAGCATGGTCGAGGCCGCGCGTGCCAACGATCTCGTGCTGATGGCCGACCACACCTACTGCTACACGCCGGTCGTGCAGAAGATCCGCGAGCTGATCGAGGACGGGTCGCTCGGCGAGATCCTGTTCGTCGACTCGGTGCGGATCAACCTCGGGCTGGTGCAGCCCGACGTCGACGTCTTCTGGGACCTGGCCCCGCACGACCTCTCCATCCTCGACTTCATCCTGCCCGGCGGGCTACGCCCCACCGGGGTCGCCGCGCACGGCGCCGACCCCCTCAGGGCCGGCAAGTCCTGCGTCGGCTACCTGACCCTGCCGCTGGAGGGCGGGGCGATGGCCCACGTCCACGTCAACTGGCTCAGCCCCACCAAGATCAGGCAGATGGTGATCGGCGGGAGCCGGCGTACGTTGGTCTGGGACGACCTCAACCCGCAACAGCGGCTCAGCGTCTTCGACCGCGGCGTCGACCTGGTCCAGCAGAGCGTGGACATCGCCGACCGCGCCGCCGCGACCATCTCCTACCGGCTGGGCGACACCTGGGCGCCCGCGCTGCCCGAGTACGAGGCGCTCGGGCGGATGGTCGGCGAGTTCGCCGAGGCGATCCGGCAAGGACGTACGCCGCGCACCGACGGGGCCGCCGGGCTCCGTGTCCTCTCCGTCCTGGAGGCGGCCCAGACCAGCCTCCGAGCCCGTGGCGCCCTCGTCGAGGTGGCCGCCGAGACACCAACCCTGGAGCTGATCCGATGACCTCTCCCGACCTCACGAAACTGAATGGCGCGAACGTCCTGGTCACCGGAGGTGCGGGCACGATCGCCTCCACCATCGTGGACCAGCTCCTCGACGCGGGGGCCGCGCACGTGGACGTGCTCGACAGCCTGATCCGGGGTCGCAAGGCCAACCTCGACGACGCCCTCGCCACCGGTCGCGTACGGCTGGTGGAGGGCGACATCCGTGACCGGGACCTGGTCGGTGACCTCACCGCAGGCAAGGACCTGGTCTTCCACCAGGCCGCCATCCGGATCACGCTGTGCGCCGAGGAGCCGCGGCTGGCCAACGAGGTGCTCGTCGACGGCACCTTCAACGTGGTCGAGGCCGCCGTGCAGGCACGGGTGGACAAGCTGATCTACGCCTCCTCGGCCTCGGTCTTCGGGCTCGCCGAGGAGTTCCCGACGCCGGAGGGGCACCACCACAACAACAACGACACCCTCTACGGGGCCGCGAAGTCCTACAACGAGGGCTTGGTGCGGTCCTTCCGGGCGATGCACGGGCTCGACTACGTCGGGCTGCGCTACTTCAACGTCTACGGACCCCGGATGGACGTCCACGGCGCCTACACCGAGGTGCTGGTGCGGTGGATGGAGCGGATCGCTGACGGCAAGCTGCCGCTGATCTTCGGCGACGGGCGCCAAACGATGGACTTCGTCTGCGTCCCCGACATCGCCCGCGCCAACATCCTGGCGGCCGCCTCCGAGGTGAACGAGGGCGTCTACAACATCGCCTCCGGCACCGAGACCTCGCTGCTGGAGCTGGCCGAGGCGCTGCTGCGGGCCATGGACTCCCCGCTCGGCGTCGAGCACGGTCCTGAGCGCGCGGTCAACGGGGTCACCCGCCGCCTCGCCTCCATCTCCGCGGCCCGCGAGGACCTGGGCTGGTCCCCGACGATCGGGCTCGAGGAGGGTCTGCGACAGCTCGTCGAGTGGTGGGCGCCGCTGCGCTCCGAGATCGCGGCCGGGCGCGAGCTCAGCGGAGGTACGTCGTGAGCAGGGTCAACGTCATGCAGCCGTGGCTGGGCGAGGAGGAGGTCGAGGCGGTCGCCGAGGTGCTCCGCTCCGGCTGGGTCGCCCAGGGGCCGCGCGTGGCCGAGTTCGAGCGCCGCTTCGCCGCCTCGCAGCAGGCTGCTCACGCGGTCGCCACCTCGAGCTGCACCACGGCGCTCCACCTGGCGCTGGTCGTGGCGGGAGTGAGCCCCGGGGACGACGTCGTCGTCCCGTCCTTCTCGTTCATCGCGACCGCCAACGCCGCGGTCTACGTCGGCGCCCGGCCGGTCTTCGCGGACGTGTCACCGGTCACCGGGAACCTCACCGCCGAGACGGTCCGGGAGGCCCTCACGCCGCGGACGACCGCGGTGATCGTGGTCGACCAGGGCGGGGTGCCGGTCGACCTGGACGCGATCCGGGAGGTCTGCGACCCGCGCGACATCATGGTCATCGAGGACGCCGCCTGCGGTGCCGGCTCGACCTACCGAGGTCGTCCCGTGGGCGCGGGAGCGGAGATCGCTGCCTGGTCCTTCCACCCGCGCAAGATCCTCACCACCGGCGAGGGCGGGATGCTCACCACCTCGCGCGCTGACCTTGCCGAGCGGGCGCGCAGGCTGCGCGAGCACGCGATGAGCGTCTCCGCCACCGATCGGCACGCCAGCCTGGTCTCGCCGCCGGAGTCCTACGACGAGGTCGGCTTCAACTTCCGGATGACCGACCTGCAGGCCGCGGTCGGGCTGGTGCAGCTGTCGCGGTTGCCGGAGGTGGTCACCCGGCGCCGCGAGCTGGCCGCGGTCTACGCGAAGTCGGTCGCCGAGATCGGCGGGCTGCGGGCCGTGGCCGACCCGGCCTGGGGCACCTCCAACTTCCAGTCGTTCTGGATCGAGGTGGGATACCCCTATGGGCTGGACCGCGAGGGGCTGCTGAGCGCCCTGGCCGAGGCCGGGATCTCCGCGCGACGCGGGATCATGGCGTCGCACCGGCAGCCTGCGTACGCCTCGCCGTCGCTCAGCCTGCCGGCCACCGAGCACCTCACCGACAACACGCTCATCCTGCCGCTCTTCCACCAGATCTCGGACTCGGAGCAGGCGCGGGTCATCGACGTACTCCGGCAGGGGGGAGCACGTCGATGACCACGCTCGTTCTCGTGGCGGCCAGTGGGCTCGCAGGGGAGGTCGCGGCGGCGGCGGAGTACGACGAGATCGTCGCCGTCGACGACGACCGCGAGTGCTGGGGCCAGATGATCGGCTCGGTCGATGGGACCGGCGGAGTCAAGGTCATCGGGCCCGTCGAGGTCGCCACCGACTGCGGTGACGACCTGGTCATCTGCGCCGGGGCCGGGTCGACGCGCCGACGCCTCTACAACCGGCTGATCGGCTACGGGGTGGCGCCGGAGCGCTACGCGACCATCGTCCATCCCAACGCCTCGGTGCCGGCCGGCTGCGAGCTCGGTGTCGGGACCGTGCTGCTCGCCGGGGTCGTGCTGACCGCCGGCGTACGCGTCGGGCGCCATGTCGTCGCGATGCCCAATGCGGTCCTCACCCACGACGACATCGTCGGCGACTACGCGACCATCTGCGCCGGGGTGACCCTCGGCGGCGAGGTCGTGATCGGTGAGGCCGCCTACCTCGGGATGAGCTCCTCGGTGCGTCAGCGCACCACCGTCGGAGCCGACTCCGTCCTCGGCATGGGAGCGGTCCTGCTCAACGACCTGCCCGCCGGGGAGACCTGGGCCGGAGTGCCCGCCCGCCGTCTCAATTCACGTCAGGAGCTGATCTGGTGAAGGTGCCGCTCGTCGACCTCGGGTCGCAGCAGTCGGAGATAGATGACGAGGTACGCCTCGGGCTGGACCGCGTCTTCGAGCGCACCGGCTTCGTGGGCGGGCCGGAGGTGACCTCGTTCGAGAACGCGTACGCGGCCTTCGTCGGTGCCGACCACTGCGTCGGCGTCGGCAACGGGACCGACGCGCTCGAGCTCGCGATGCGGGCCGTCGGAGTGCGGCCCGGTGGCGAGGTGATCGTGCCCGCCAACACCTTCATCGCGACCGCCGAGGCGGCCAGCCGGATCGGGGCCGTACCGGTGCCCGTCGACGTCGACGAGTCGCACCTGTTGATCGACCCGGCCGCGGTCGAGCGTTCGCTTACGCCGCGTACGCAGGCGATCGTGCCGGTGCACCTGTTCGGGCAGACCGCGTTCGTGGAGCAGCTGCTCCCGATCGCGTCCGCGGTGGGTATCCCGGTGATCGAGGACGCCGCGCAAGCGCAGGGCGCTCGCCGGAACGGTCGCTCTGGCGGCTCGCTCGCGACTGTCGCGGCGACCAGCTTCTACCCCGGCAAGAACCTCGGCGCGGCCGGCGACGCCGGCGCGGTGACGACCTCCGACCCGGAGATCGCGCGAATGGTACGGCTGCTCGCGGCCCACGGCTCGGAGACGAAGTACGTCCACGAGGTCGTCGGGATGAACTCCCGCCTGGACACGATCCAAGCCGTCGTTCTGTCTGCGAAGCTGGCGCGGCTGGAGAAGTGGAACGAGCTGCGCCGGCAGGCCGCCGACCGCTACCACGCTCTGCTCGACGGCGTGCCCGGCGTTCGGCTGCCTTCGTCCGCGCCGGGAAACGTCGACGTCTGGCATCTCTATGTCGTTCGGGTCGGTGACCGTGACCGGGTGCTCGCGGCCCTGCTGGAGGCTGGGATCGGCACCGGGATCCACTATCCGTTCCCGGTGCATCTGACTGCTGCGTACGCCTCGCTGGGGTTCGGCGAGGGCTCCTTCCCGGTCGCGGAGCGGGCGGCGGGCGAGATCTTGTCGCTGCCGATGTTCCCGCACCTGAGCCCGGAGCAGCAGGAGTACGTCGCCGAGGTGCTCACCGCGGCGGTGAGGCATGGGTGAGGTGCGTACACCGGTCTCGATCGTCTGCGTCTACAACAACCCGGCGGTGCTGGAGTCGTGCCTGGCGACCTCCGTCAAGGCCGGTCCGGGCGCATCGCCGCAGACCGAGGTGATCCCCGTCGACAACGTCTCGAATGCGTTCGCGAGCGCCGGTGCGGCGCTCAACCACGGCGCCCGGATGGCACGCAACGAGGTCGTCGTCTTCGTCCACCAGGACGTCTATCTGCACTCGCTGCCCGCGCTGGAGGCCGCCGCCGCGACCCTCCTCGCCGACCAGGCGATCGGCGTCCTGGGTGCGGTCGGGGTCGACCACCGCGGCGAGGTCATCGGCGCGGTGCGTGACCGGGTCGTCCCGCTCGGCCGCTCCACCTCGGTCCCGGTCGACGTCGACTCGCTCGACGAGGTGCTCTTCATGGTCACCCGCTCACAGGTGCTGCGCGAGCCGCTCTCGGAGTCGCCCGACCTGGCCTGGCACGCGTACGCCGTGGAGTACTGCCTCCGCATGCGCGCCTCCGGCCGCCGCGCCGCCGCCGTCGACGTCCCGCTGACCCACAACAGCATGACCACCAACCTCGCCCGCCTCGACGTCGCGCATCGCAGCGTCGGCCGCACCTACGCGAGCCTGATGCCCGTCCGCACCACGTGCGGAATCGTGGCCGGTGAGCACGGTGCCGGGACCACGTCCTGGCCCGTCCGGCGCGCCCGGGGCGCGCGTACGTTCTGGGGCGAGTCCGCCCGTGCTCGCCGGGTGACGCGCTCGCTGCGCGGGGTCCCGCAGGACCGGGACCATGCTCGTGGGCGCGCTCGCCAGGTGGTGCTCGCCGACATCCGGCTGCTCGTCGACGACGTCGCCCGGCTCGCCGGCAGCTCCTCGATCCGCGTCATCGACCCCTCCCGCGACGGCACCGTCGGCGAGGCCGAGGGACTCGAGCGCAACGGCCTCGCCTTCTCCGCCGCCACCCTCCGCTGGCCCGGTGTCGTCGCCGCCGTCGCCGCCACCACCCCCGACCGGCTCCTCCTCGTCTCCGGCCTACGCCCCGAGGAGATCGCCCCCCTCGCCGCCACCGCCACCGGCCCCTACGTCGTCGGTCTCGCCCGCGACACCGGCCTCTGGCTCCTCCTCGGCCCCGACCCGGCCGCTCTCGCGCCGCTGTGGAGCCGTCCGCGCAACCGGCCGTTCTTTGTGGGGTGAGGGGGCGCAGGGATACCCGGTTAACCGGGTATCCCTGCACTTCTCAGGCAATGCAATGCCAGAGAAGTGCAGGAAATGCCAGAGAAGTCAGCCGAAATCAGCCGTGCGCAGGGCAATGCGCGGAAACATGCGCGACTGAAAATGTCGGTGGCAGTCGGCAGGATGCAGAGCATGACACTCTCATTCGACGATTCTCGACTCACTCCGATCGCCCTTCGCAAGGAGCTGCTCGACAACGGGCACAGCGACAGGTCTCTGGCGCAGGCACTACGTACGGGCGCGCTCGCGAGGCCACGGCGCGGCGCCTACGTGGATGGGAGTCTCTGGGACGGGCTTTCGGAGGAGGATCGGTACGCGGTCCGCTGCCGTGCGGCGTACCGGCAGTCGAAGACCGACGTGGTCCTATCCCACGTCTCGGCCGTTCCCTTCCGTGATGGGCCGCTGTGGGGTCTGGATCTCGCAGAGGTGCACCTGAGTCGTCCAGACCATCGCACCGGCCGGCGCGAGGCTGGCGTACGTCAACACAGCGGGAAGCTTCTCGACGCGGATGTCGTGACGGAGAACGGGCTTCTGCTGACCTCGCCGGAGCGAACGGCCGTGGAGGTGACGACCGTGGCTCCCATGGTCGCGGCTCTTGGCGTCGTCAACGATCTCCTACATCGGAAGATCACGACCCTCGAGCGTGTGAAGGCACGCTATGAGCTCTCGATGGAGCAGTGGCCGAACTCGCTTTCGACCCAGGCCGTGCTGCGGCTTGCTGACCCACGCATCGAGTCCCTCGCTGAGTCGTTGTTCGTCGGGGTTGCGTGGCTGCAGAGCCTGCCGATGCCGATCCCGCAATACGAGGTGACGGACTCTGAGGGGAAGACTCGGCGCCTCGACTTCGCGCTTCCAGAGTTCGGCGTCTGGTTCGAGATCGACGGCAAGGTCAAGTACGAGCGGCCCTATCGGGTGGGGGAGACAGCGACTGACGTGGTTCTCCGCGAGAAGCGCCGCCAAGAGCGGATTGCCGAGGCGACCGGATGGCGGTGCATGCGGATCTCGTGGGCCGATCTGCAGGATCCCGTACGCCTGGCCGCTCGGATCCGCGCATTCCTCGAGTCTGCCATGACCGCGCAGGTGCCGAGGAGCGCCTGAGGGGAGTCTCCGCCGCCCGCGCTGAGCGGCGCCGGCAGTCACCGCAGCCACACGTGTCACAGCGCTCAGGCAATCCCTGCACTTCTCAGGTGTTGCATTGCCAGAGAAGTGCAGGGATACCCGGTTAACCGGGTATTCCTGCCGGCCGGCGGCGCAGCCGCGCGCGAACCGCAGCAGCGGCCCACTCGGGGGCGAGGTCGCGGACGCGGCCGGCGCCGCCGCGGCGGGTCTGACGCCACATGGAGATGCGGTCGGTGAGAGGCATCGCGCCGAGGAGGCCGGCGGTGATGTCGGCGCCGGTGCGGCTGAACGGGTTGGTCGCCTGGACGGAGACGGTGAGCAGGTCGAGGTGGCCGCGGCCGCGGACGGGGGCGAGCAGGTCGTCGCCGAGCCGCTGCGGCGTGAGGTAGAGCGACTCGGCGTCCGCGACCCAGCCGGGGCCGGTGTGGCACTCGAGGATCGCCTGGGCGGTCGCGCTGCCGCGCGAGACCCGCTCACGTGGCCGGCGTACCAGGTCGAGGAGGGTGTCGCGCAGCTGGTCGGCGCTGTTCGGGCGCAGCATCAGGTGGTCGATCCCGGGAGAGTCGGAGCCCCACACGGCGCACTCGGGCCGGTGGCCGCGGAAGGTGACGACGGGGTTGCCGAGGCCGCCGGACTCGAGCAGCGAGGTGAGCCCGGCGAACGGGAACGAGTCGAGGTAGACGTCAGCCGCGTGGTGGAGCGGGGCCACGTCGGGGAGCATGCCGACGGCCTGGATCCGTCCGGACGTACGCCGCGCCAACCCGGCCCACGGCTCCGACTCCGGGTTGGGGCCGGCGACCCGCCACTGCAGGCGGGGCTCGGCGGCCACCGCCGCCTCGACGGCCGCCAGGAAGGTGTCGCCGCCTTGGAACTTGCTCGAGTCGGCCGCGGTGACGACCAGCACGTCGGAGGCGCGTACGTGCCACTGCGGTTTCGCGGTCTCGCGACGCTTGGTCCGGCCGCGGACGGACAGCGGCCGGTTGCGCACGATCGACCGCTCCATCGGCAGGCCGCGACGGTGCTGGGCGAGGTCCTGGCCGCTGCGGCGCAGGTGGACGACCCGGTCGTAGGCCCGCACGCCGACCCAGAAGACGTGGTCGGTGTTGTCGATGTAGACCACGGGCGGCAGGTCCCGGCGGTCGGCGAAGGCGAGCGCGGGGACCACGTCGAAGGGGTGGCAGTGGGAGACCACCAGGTCGGCGGTCGAGGCGAGCGCACGCAGCCGGGCGGCGCGGTGGAGCAGGCTCCCGGGTGTGGTGTCGAGCATGGTCAGGCCGACCCGGTCCCCGAGCCGGGAGGCGATCTTGGCCGGCACGGGCGAGGTCATCTGCCGGGTGGCGACGATCTCGTGGGAGCGGTCGGCGAGCTGGTCGGTCCAGCCGGCGATGATCTGGGTGTGCCCGCCGCTCTGGTACATCTGCGTGACCACGTGCAGGGTGCGCCGCGGCCGGGTCGGCACGGGCACGGACGGGAGCGAGCGGCCCAGTTCGGTGAGCAGCAGCTCGAGGGGCTCGTACGCGAACCAGCCGGTGTGGTTGCCCCAGGCGAACTCGGCCGCGGCCTGGGCCAGGGCGGCCGCGCGCCGCGGCCGTCGCCTCGCGGCTGCTGCGGCGGCGGCGTACATCTCCTCCAGGGTGTCGTGGTTGTCGTCGAGACGGTCAGACATGGACGTCCTCGTTCAGGGTCGTGGAGGGCTCACTCGGGGTGGGGGAGCCGGCACCGGAGCGGAACCAGCGCACGTCCTCGCGTCGGCGTCGCAGCAGCACCGCCCACACGGCGGCGAGCACCAGACCGGTGACCGCGCAGGTCACCCAGACCGACGGCTGCGCGAAGCGCATCCCGACGGCCGCGGCCCAGACGGCGAGCGCGCCGATAGCCGGCAGGGCGGCTCCGGCGGCGAGGCCGCCGAGCCCGACCCCGGCCCGCGCGAGATAGAAGAGGTGCAGCGGCAGGATGACGACGAGGCCGACCGCGAACGTGGCCAGGCCGACCCCGCCGACGCCGTCCCATGCCGCCCCTGCCAGCAACGCCGGCACCAGGGCGATCAGCCAGACGATCTGGATCGTCATCAGGCTGCGCGTCGAGCCGGCGATGACCAGGAAGTCGTAGGCGAGCTCGAAGGAGATCCGCAGCACGGCCAGCGCGCCGAGCCAGAGGAGCGGTGCCGCGGCAGCCTGCCAGACGTCGCCGTAGACGAGGCCGATCACCTCCGGCGCCAGTGCGGCCAGCGCCGAGCAGCCCGGGAGCGTCACGGTCAGCACCAGCGCGGAGAGGCGAGTGAAGGCGTGCCGCATCCCTGCCGGGTCGCGCTGCAGCCGGGCGAAGATCACCGGTGTGACCTGCCGCAACGGTCGCGACAGCATCGTGACCGGCCAGCTGGAGAGGTTGAAGGCGACCACGTAGAACCCGAGCGCGGTCGCTCCCAGCATGCTGCCGATGACGATCTGGTCGGCGAACCCGACCGCGAAGACCAGGATGCTGGTCACCGCCAGCGGGGCGCCGAAGCGAAGCAGCGTGACCGCGTGGGCACGAGAGAGCCCCATCCGCCACGGCAGCGGTGACATCCGCAGGAACATCACGGTGGTGACGGATACGCCGAGAAGATGACCGATGACCAGGGAGTACGGACCGGCGCCGGCCAACGCGAGCCCGAGCATGACCGGGACCGCCACGATCGTGGCCATCTGGTCGATGAGCATCCGCTTGCCCTGCATCAGGTTGCGCTGCAGCAGCGCGGCGGGCGTCGCGGTGATCCCGCTGAGCACGACCGGGATGGCGAACATCGCCACCAGCACCGCCGCGTCCGGTTCACCCATCGCCCGCGCGTAGGGCCCGGCCCCGATCACCATCGCCGCGGCGATGAGCAGGCTCGCCACGACCGAGATCGTGGTCACCGTCGGCGCGATCTCGCGCGGGTCGTCCTTCCAGCGCACCACCGCGAGGCTCACGCCGAGCTCGTTGAAGCTCAGCACCGCCATCAGGGCGAGGAAGGCGACGGCGTACGTCCCGTAGCTCTCCGGCCCGAGCAGCCGCGCGACGAGGATGCCGACGACCATCGTGCCGAGCTTGGTCACCGCCGTGTTGGCGATGCTCCAGGCGAGGGCGGTGTGAGGGCGGGTCTCAGCCAAGGTCGGTCTCCGGCGGTGTCTCGGCGCGGCGCGCCTTGCGCCGCAGCAGGATCGGGTCGATGCGTACGACCAGGTAGAGGGTGGCCGCGGCGCCGAGCAGCCCCGTGACGGCGAACGCCCGCTTCGAGCTTCCGCCGACGGGGTAGACGACGGTCGAGCCGGGCGCCTCCTTGGTGGACATCCGGAACGCCCGGGCCACCTGGTATTCGTCCTGCACCCGGTCGAGCGCGGCCGTCATCTCCTCGACCAGCTGCTCCTTTTGGGCGCGGACGGTCTCCGGGTCGGAGCCGACGACCTCGATGATCAGCCACTGGTCGGTGTAGTTGGGCGCCCACTGGCCGCCGGTGTCGGGCAGCCGGACGGTCCACCCCTCGCGTACGCCCATCCCGATCAGCCCGGCATCGGTGGCGGTGAACTTCGGAATCTCCCGGGTGCCGACGACGAGCTTGCCGACCACGCCGGCGGTGATGACCAGATCCTCGGAGGTCGCCCGCAGCGCGTTGGGATACTGCGCGTTCTTCGGAGCCAGGAAGACCAGGTCCGTACGCGTCCAGTACACGCTGCGGTCCTGGCTCGCGTAGTTCGCGGCGGCGAGAGTGAGGATCGCGCCGACCACCACGATCGGCCATCGTCGGACCATCGCCCGCAGCAGGTCCCACAGCGCCATGGTCGGAACGCTAGGTCTGCCGAGGCCAGGTCAGCCCAGGTCAGCGGGGTCATCGCCCAAATCGGGTAGGACGTCGGCGAGGTCGGCTCGCACCGATCCTGGATGGGTACCTTCGGCCGCATGGTGTTGTCGGAGTTCGTCGGTGCGATCCGGCGGCGTTGGTATCTCGCGGTGGTCGGCGTCCTGCTGACCGGAGTGCTCGGCTGGAGCGCATCGGCCTTCGTGGCGCCGACCTACACCGCCCGGGGCCTGGTCCTGATGCTCCCCTCCAAGAACGCGGTCGGCCCCGGCGGCAACCCGTTCCTGGGGCTTGGTGGGCTCGACCTGCCGGCTCGGGTCGTGGTCGCCTACTACACCAGCGCGCCCGCCCAGGAGGCGATCGCGGAGGTCACCCCGGGTGCCGCGGTGACGGTCTCGATGGAGGAGTCGACGCGCGGGCCGGTGATCGCGATCGACGTCAGTGCGGACAGCGAGGCCAACGCCATCGAGGCGCTCGACTTCGTCGCGGACTCGATCCCGGACACACTCGGGAGGCTCCAGGACGAGGTCAACGCGAAGGGCAACGCCCGGCTGCGCTCGCGGACGCTCGCACTGGACGAGACGGCAGCCATCGACGGCAGCGGCCCGCTTCGGGCGCGGATCATGGCAGTCGTGCTCGGTCTCGCGATGACCGCGGTGCTGGTCTATGCGATCGACGGGATCGTGCTGCGCCGCCGCTTGGCCCGCGAGGAGCGGGCCGCGTCCCTGGCCGCCCAGGACGCCGCCTACGACGACGAGCCCGACCAGGACGACCAGAGCGACCGGGACGACGACCACATCGTCCAGCGCCTCCACGGCTGAGGCAGGAACGATGGCCGTACGCCGGGGTGTCGATGCGGTGACGTGGCTGAGTCTCTACACGTTCGCTCTCTTCGTGATCCCGTCCTGGCTGGTCTTCCGGCCGCTGGGCAGCGCCGGGTCGGTCTCGATGCTGATGGGGCTGGGCAGCTTCGCGCTCTGGGTCCTGCTGAGCATCGGCCGGCCGCTGCCGGTGGACCGGCCCCCGCAGCCGATGCGGGTCGTCTTGGCGCTGTTCCTGTTCAGCGTCGGCGTCACCTATGTCATCGCGATGTCGCGTCCGATCAGCCGCGACGAGGTGAGCCCGGCCGACGTCGCGATCCTCGCGATGGTCTCCTGGGTGGGCACGCTGCTGCTCGCCGGCGACGCCATCCCGAGCATGGCCAGGGTCCATGTGCTGGTGTGGCGGCTGGTCGTGGGCGGCACCTTCCTCGCGATCCTCGGCCTGGCCCAGTTCTTCCTCCGGCAGATCTTCGTCGACCGGATCTCGGTCCCTGTCCTGACCCCGGTGACGACGGTCGAGCTGGCGATGCGCAACGGCCTCGTACGTCCCGCCGGGACCGCCCTGAGCCCGATCGAGTACGGCACCTTGATGGGGATGCTGGTGCCGATCGCGCTCCATGTCGGCTTCCAGCACCGCAACCTCAACCCGCTCGTCCGCTGGGCCCCGGTGGTGCTGATCTGCATGATCATCGCCGCCTCCTCGAGCCGGTCGGCCTACCTCGGCGCCGCCATCGCGGTCGCGGTCTGCATGGTCGGCTGGTCGCGCAAGCAGCGGGCGATGGTGCTGGGACTCGCGGTCGGCGGGCTGGGCCTGGTGTTCCTGGTCGCGCCCCGGATCATCAACTCGGTGACCGGCATGTTCGTCGGCGCCGAGGAGGACCCGAGCGTCACCTCGCGCACCGACAGCTACGGGGTGGCCTGGTTCTTCGTCGACCGCAACCCGTTCTTCGGGCGCGGGCTGGGGACGTTCCTGCCGAAGTACCGCATCTTCGACAACCAGTACCTCCAGATGATGGTGAGCGTCGGGATCATCGGCGTGCTCCTCTTCGCGGCGTTCATCATCGCGACGTTCATCCAGCTCTCCCGGGTCTACCGCGCCTGCGAGGACCCGAAGACCCGCGACCTCGTCGTCGCGCTCATCGGCGCCGCTGCGGCCGGCTTCGCCGGGCTGGCGTTCTTCGACGCGTTCGCCTTCCCGATGACGATGGGCACGATCTTCCTGGTGCTCGGGCTGGCGAGCGCGGTCACCCGGCTGAACGCACTCTCACCATCCGCGAAGGCGCCACCGGATCACACCGAGGCCAAGGGCGAGGTCGCGCAGACCGTACGCCCCGGGTGACCCGTCCCGTCAGCCCATCCCGTCAGCCCATCCCGTCAGGTCGTGCAGGGCAGGTTGCGGACTACGACGGGCTGGCCGGCGGAGTTCAGCGTCGCGGTCGCGGCCTGCCACTGGCTGACCAGGCTGCATCTGACGTCGAGCGGCCCGAAGACCCAGCTCCGGTCGACCACGTACAGGTTCCTCACCGTGCCTGGCGTGCCGAGCCGGAAGGGGTAGCCGCCGCCGCTCACGATCAGGCCGTCGATGTCGACGGAGGTGTTGTCCTGGTCGGGGTAGAAGAACGGGGCGGTGCCGCCACAGTTGTTGGTGTCGACGAAGTCGATGACCGTCTTCCGGACGGTGAGCGCCCCACCGCCGTAGCCCTGGATGCCGTCACCGTGCCAGTCGGTGCAGACGTCGGGAGAGACGACACGTACGTAGGAGTCGTGGATCGCGACGCCGCCGCAGGCCGACTTCCCCTGGGCCCGGAAGCCCTCCGGAACCCCGTCGATGAGTACGTTGCGCGCCGTGTAGCCGCCCGAGGTGACCGCGGGCCACGCCTCGTCCGTCGTCGGGGCCGAGCCACGGACGATCTCGGAGTCCTCGATGACGAGACCGGTCGCGCAGGTGGCGCTGGCGAAGTTGACGATCACCGAGCCGACCGCCTGCACCCGGCGCAGGGTCACGTTCTTGGCGGTGACGTTGATCGTTCCGTTCGTCACGCGCAGGTCCTCGACGACGGCCCCCGGCGTACTGATCGTGTACGTCCCGGTCGCCGACCGCTTCGGCTGCCAGCCGTCCGGCAGCCCGGCCGAGGCGCGGGTCGGGAAGCCACCGGCGGGAGGGGCGGAGGTCGGCGATGGGGCGGACGTCGTCGGAGTGCTGGTCGGGGAGCTCGGGGAGGTCGACGGAGCTGTCGGCGAGCTCGCCGGCGCGCTCGGGCTGACGCTCGTCGAGGGGCTGGAGCTCTGGGACGGAGGCGCGCTGGAGGGCGATGCACTGCCGGACGGAGTCGGTGAGGTCGTCGGCGCCTCGCCAGAGCCGGCCGGCCGCACGACGATGTCGACCTGGTAGTTGGTGGCGCGGTAGGTCGAGCGGGGGAACTCGCCCGGCTGGTAGTTGTAGACACCCGCGTTCGCGCCCGCCGACAGCGGACCGTTACTGATCGAACGGTCGAAGAAGTGCTCGTCGGTCGAATAGTGACCACCGGGCGCGGTGTACGAGACGACGTAGGAGCGGCCTGGCTCGAGACGTACCGGCCGCTCGAGCGTGGCGGCCCGCAGGCCGTCTCCGGCCGTGCCGCCGAGCTGGACGCGGGAGAGCGCGCGGCCCCGTCCCGACCACAGGGTCGCCTGGTGCGGGCCGTGGTTGTCCGGGCCCAGGTACACCTGGACCGCGACCGCCTCGACCGGCTCCGAGGTCCGGAACCGCATCCCGAGCTCGACCGGCCGGGAGTCGGAGTCCGTCAGGACCGCGGGGACCGCGTCGTCGGGGAGAAGGCTGACCGTCTCCGAGTGCGCCGTCGCCGTGCCGAACGCCCAGAGGCCGCTGCCGGCGATGAGGGTGACCAGGACGCTGGCGAAGGCGGTACGCCGCCACCGGGTGGTCCTGCGGCGACCGTGGGGAGGTCGGTCGATCCGTCGTCGATACGTGCTGGGGGGCATGCTGTGGGAGGGCATGAATGCACCTGTTCGTATGGGATACCGCCGAAGGCATCGACACTACGTTTGATCCGTCCTCCACAGACACCCCCAAAACTTGGTATCTATTGGGGGTTTTCCAGCCCCAGACGTCACTCGCAGGGTAGGTCGCGGATCGGGACGGGCTGGCCCGCTGAGTCCATCGTGACCACGGCCGCGCTCCACTCGGTGACCACCGAGCAGTTGACGTCGAGCGGGCTGAAGACCCAGCTCTGGTCGACCACGTAGAGGTTGCGGACCGGCCCTGGCATGCCGTTGCGGAACGGGTAGCCGCCGCCGGCCACGACCAGGCCGTCGATGTCGACCGATTCGTTGCCCTGATCGGTGGGATTGAAGAACGGGGCGGTTCCGTGGCACTCGTTCTTGACGTCCAAGATCATGACCGTCCGGCGTACCTTGATCTCGCCGCCGCCGTAGCCCTGCAGGCCGTCGCCGTGCCAGTCGCTGCACACGTCCGGGGAGGTGACCCGGATGAAGGAGTCCTGGATGCCGATGCCTCCGCAGCGCTCCTTGTTGGAGGCGCGCAGTCCCTCGGGTACGCCGTCGATGACGACGTTGCGCACCGTGTAGCCGCCCGCGGAGACCGCCGGCCAGGCCTCCTCGGTCGTGGGGGCGCTGCTTCGGATGAAGTCGGAGTCCTCGATCACCAGCCCGGTGCTGCACTGGTCGTTGTAGTCGTTGACCACGACCGAGGCGATCGCCTCGACGCGGCGCAGGGTGACGCCGGGCGCGGTGACGTAGATGACTCCGTTGGTGATCCGCAGGTCCTCCACGACCGCCCCGCGATGCCGGATCCAGAAGTCTCCGGTCGCGGTGCGCTTCGGCTTCCAGCCGGCGGGCAGGCCGGCCGACTCACGGGTGGGGAAGCCCTTGGCCGGCGGCGCGGCGGCGGTCGAGGACTGCGTACGCTCCGGGGTCGCCGACGGCGCGGGGGTCGGTGTCGGCGGGCTCGACGAGACCGTGGGGCTCGGTTCGGCCGAAGGGGAGGGCGACACGCTCGCAGGTGGCTGGACCGTCGGGAGCGAGTCGGAGCCGACGTTGCTCGCCTGGTCCGAGTCGGGCCACAGGAACCAGGTCATGGCGACCAGCAGCAGAGCCAGCCCACCCGCGATCGCGATCCGCCGGCGCCGGCCTGGCTTGGTTGGCATGTGTTCGCACCCGTTCGCGTCTCGATGGCCATTGTCTTCGTCGGCACTGTTTGCCGACACTGCCCGACCTCGTGGTCGGGGGCATCCTTCAAACTGGTTACTTCTTCAGCAGGTCAGCGCCCGTTCAGCGCAGCCTCTTGACCAGGCCTGCCGCCTGACGTTCCATCCGCTTTGCGATGCCGTGCCCGGTCAGGATGTGGCTGCGTACGCTGGCCCCGTCGTCCTCCGCGGTGACGCTGAATCTCGGTTGCAGCCAGGCTCCGGCCACCGCGTGAGCACGGTCGCTGGTGTAGACGTGCTGGTAGCTCAGGCGGCGCAGGTGACGCAGCGTGGCGCGGTCGTAGCGGCCCAGCGGGAGCGCCGCCTCGTCCACCGTCTCGCCGGCTGCCATGGTGATGTGCTCGCGGGCCTGGATCAGCTCGCGGCGTACGCCCGCGGCATCGAGGCCGCGCCAGCTGACGTGGTCCATGCCGTGGGTGCCGATCCGCATGCCCGCCACCCGGAGGAGCCGGACGTCGAGGCGGTCGACGCTCCCCGGCTTCCCCAGCCGTCCGGCCAGCACGAAGAAGGTCGCGCTCAGGCCGCGGGCCTGCAGGCCCGGCAGTCCGATCGCGACGTCGGAGTGGTTGCCGTCGTCGAAGCTGATGCGCACCTCGGGGCGGCCGGCGACGGCATCGAGGATGTCCTCGTAGGCGTCCTGGCTGATCCAGTAGCGGTCCTCGCCCGGCTCCAGCTCGCGCTCGGGCTCGCCGATACCGTGGAAGCAGATGTTGGTCACGTGGGCGGGCATGTTCTCCACGCTAAGGATCCGGAGGCGGTGTCCGGCCGACCTTTGCGAAGGCCTACCTCATACGGGGGATCTGCGGTCGGGAGGAGGGTCCGGCGGGGGTCGATCCCGCCGAGACTCATGACGTGTCGCTCCCCATCCGAACCATCGCCGTCGTGGTGGTGACCTACAACAGCGCTCACCTGCTGGCCGATCTCATCGGCTCTCTGCCGGGTGGGCTCGCCGGTCTCGGGTGGCGGTTGGTGGTCGCCGACAACGCCTCCGCCGACGACACCGTGGCGACCGCGCGCCGCCTCGCGCCGGATGCGACCGTCGTCGAGACTGGTCGCAACGGCGGCTACGCCGCCGGGATCAACGCCGGTGTCGCGGCCGCCTTCGCCGCGGATCCGGACGTCGACGCGGTGCTGGTGCTCAACCCGGACGTACGTCTCGAGCCGGACTGTGTCGTGGCGCTCGCCCGCGAGCTCGTGCCCGGGGTCGGCGTGGCAGTGCCCCGGCTGGTGGACGCCGAGGGCCGGCTGATCGAGTCGATGCGTGGCGCGCCGAGCCTGGTGCGGGCCTTCGCCGACGCCGTGGTGGGCGCCAACCGCGCCGGCCGGGTCCGGTGGGCGGGGGAGATCGTGGCCGACCCCGCGGAGTACGAGCGCGGCCAGGACACCGACTGGGCCGAGGGCTCGACGCAGCTGATCAGCGCCGAGTGCTGGCGTGCGTGCGGCCCCTGGGACGAGTCCTACTTCCTCTACTCCGAGGAGACCGAGTTCCACCTGCGCGCCCGCGACCGAGGCTTCCGGGTGCGGTTCGCGCCCGCCGCCCGCGCCGTGCACCTCGGCGGCGAGTCCACCACCTCACCCGGGCTGTGGGCACTCCTGGTCGCCAACCGGGTGCGGCTCTTCACGGTCCGCCGCGGGCGGGTCCAGGGGGCTGCGTACTGGCTGATGGTGCTGGCCCGCGAGTGCAGCCGGGCGCTGCTGGGGAAGCAGACGTCGCGACGTGCCGTACGCACCCTGGTCAGCCCCCGCCGGATGAGCGCCCCGCGTGGGCCCGAATGGGTGGCGAGCGCATGAAGGCCGTGCTCGCCCCGATCACCGCCGAGGATCTTCCGGCCGTCTCGACGTTCCTGCACGAGCAGCTGAACCCGCGGGTGCAGGAGCTGGAGTGGATCCAGGCGCTGCGGGTGCCGTGGGACGTACCCCAGCCCAACCACGGGTTCTTCCTCGCCGAGGAGGAGCGGGTCGTCGGGGCCTACCTCGCCTACTACTCCGAGCGGCGGGTCGGCGCGGAGACGCTCCAGGTCTGCAACCTGGGCGCCTGGTGCGTGCTCGACAGTCACCGCCATCAGGGACTGCGGCTGCTGACCACGCTGCTCAAGCAGCCCGGCTACGAGTTCACCGACTTCTCGCCGTCGGGCAACGTGATCGCGCTCAACCGGAAGCTCAAGTTCACCGACCTGGACACGACCACCTCGCTGGTGCCGGCCGTGTCGCCTGGCACTGTGCTGCCGAGGCGGCGCGGGGTGCGAGTGAGCAGCCGTCCCGACGTACTGGACTCGGTGCTCCAGGGTGAGGAGCGGGACCTCTATGCCGACCACCGTGCCGCGGCGGCGGCCCTTCATGTGGTGCTGAGCACGGGCTCCGAGCACTGCTACGTCGTGGCCCGCAAGGACACCCGCAAGGGCGTACGCGCCTTCGCCTCGATCCTCTACGCGAGCAACCCGGAGCTGCTCCGGCGGCACGCGCCGCGGCTGGCCTCGCACCTGCTGACCCAGCACGGTGCCGCGGCGACCCTGGTCGAGCACCGGGTCGCGGGCGGGGCCCCGGGCGGTTCCTACCGGCTCTCGCGGTCGCGGCCGAAGATGCTGCGCAGCGACGCCCTCGACCCCGCGCGGGTCGACTACCTGTACAGCGAGCTGACATGTCTGGAGTGGTGAGATGCCGAACGTCGGCGGTGTGACCGTCGGGGGTGTGCCCGTGCGGCTGTTGGCGGAGAGGGTCGGATCGACCCCGTTCTTCGCCTACGACCGGGCCGCGATCGATGCCCGGGTGGCCTCGTTGCGGGAGGCGCTTCCCGGTGATGTGCACCTGAGCTATGCGGTCAAGGCCAACCCGATGCCCGCGGTCGTGCAGCACCTGGCGCGCGCCGTCGACGCGCTCGACGTCGCCTCGGGGGCCGAGATGCGGGTGGCGCTCGATACCGGGACGGACCCGGGGTCGGTGAGCTTCGCGGGGCCGGGCAAGTCGGTCGCCGAGCTGTCCCAGGCCGTCGCGGCCGGGGTGCTCGTCGAGATCGAGTCGCCGCTGGAGGCCGACCGCCTGGTCGAGGCCGCCGAACGGCTCGGGATCCGGCCGCGGGTCGCGGTGCGGGTCAACCCGGACTTCGAGGTCAAAGGCTCCGGGATGCGGATGGGAGGCGGCGCCCAGCAGTTCGGGGTCGACGCCGAGACCGTGCCGCTGCTGCTCAAGACGCTGCACGACCGCGACGTCGAGGTGACCGGCTTCCACGTCTTCTCCGGCTCCCAGAACCTGCACGCCGAGATCCTCGCCGAGGCTCAGGAGCGCACCGTCGACCTCGTCCTGCGGCTCTCCGGTGACCTTCCTTCGGCGATGACCTATCTCAACATCGGCGGCGGCTTCGGCATCCCCTACTACACCCAGGACCAGCCCCTCGACCTCCCGCTGGTGGGATCGCGCCTCGAGGAGCTGCTCGCCACCCGCGTACGTCCTGCGCTGCCGTCCGCGCAGGTCGTCATCGAGCTCGGCCGCTATCTGGTCGGCGAGGCCGGGGTCTATGTGACCAGGGTCGTCGACCGCAAGATCTCGCGCGGCAAGACCTTCCTGATCGTCGACGGCGGCATGCACCACCAGCTCGCCGCCTCGGGCAACTTCGGCCAGGTCATCCGCCGCAACTACCCGATCTCGGTCGCCGCGGCTGCTGGTGATGCCGGGGCGGCGGAAGAGACGGTGCAGGTCGTCGGCTGCCTGTGCACGCCCCTTGACCTGCTCGGCGACAAGGTGAGCCTGCCGCGCGCCGAGGTGGGCGACCTCGTCGTGGTCCACCAGGCCGGGGCGTACGGCCTCACCGCCAGCCCCACCGCCTTCCTCAGCCACCCGGCGCCGCTCGAAGTGCTCGTCTGAGTTCCCTGAATCTTCCGAATCGAAGGAGTACGTCTATGACCATCGACACCACCGAAGCGACCCTCGACCGGGTCGGTGAGGCGATCACCGAGGTGATCGGCACCGATCCCAGCGCCGGCACGCTGAGCGCGGACACTCTGCTCTTCGGCTCCCTGCCCGAGCTCGACTCGCTCGCCCTGGTCGAGCTGATCACCGTCCTCGAGGACCGCTTCGGCTTCGAGATGGACGAGGACGACATCAACGCCGAGGTCTTCGAGTCCGTCGGGTCCTTGGCGGAGTACGTGCGCGCGCAGGTGGGGTGACCGCTGGTCGAGCCGCCCCCGCTGGTCGACCAGCGGGGCGGCTCAGCTAGCGGCGGCGGCGAGGAGCTGAGCGGCAGCCTGGTCGATCTTGCCGTTGCCGAGGCGGGGGAGCTGGGCGACGGGGACGAGCAGGTCCGGGACCGAGTCGGGGCGAAGGACCGTCGGTAGCCGGCGGCGGAGGTCGCCGAGATCAGCGCCGGGGCCCTCGACGAGGCTGACCAGGTCCCCCTCGGGGGTGGCGGCGGTGAAGGTGGCCAGGCCGAAGACCTGCTTCACCTCCGCGTCGAGCGCGTCGAGGTCGACGAAGCTCGCGCTGCGCTTCACCCGACGCCCCGCGCGGCCCAGGCAGAAGAGCTCCTCGCCGCGCCGGGCGCCGAGGTCGCCGGTGAGCACCCGTTCCGAACCCTCCCAGCGCGGGAACTCCCCGTTCGGGCTGCCGAAGAGATAGCCGCCGGGCAGGTGCGGCGACTCGATGGTCAGCATGTCCGCGGCGGCGCCGTCGGGAAGCAACGACGTACGCCACGCCCCGACCGCCCCGCGCCCGATGCCGAGGGCGCCGTGGACCGTCGGGAGGTCTTCGCCGGCGTCGAACCGGGCGGCGCTGGCGAAGCCGATCGTCTCGCTGGTGCCGTACGTGTTGACGACCGTCGAGACGCCGAGGTCGAAGACACGCTGGGCGTCGGCGGCGGAGAGCCGGTCGCCGCCCGAGCCCCAGACCCGCAGGGTTCGTGGGGAGGCGGGACCGCGCTCGTTGGCGGCGAGGTCGATGAACCGGGGAGCCAGCCGCAGGTGTGTCGCGTCGACGCGGGCGCAGAAGCCGAGTGGGCGGAGCCGGTCGCCCAGGGAACCGGACAGGTGCAGGGAGGAGCCGGCGGCCAGAGCGACCAGCAGGTTGGTCATCGCCAGGTCGTAGGAGAGATGCGAGACCTCGGCCCACACCGAGGAGGCGTCGAGATCGAGCGCGGCCGCGCCGTGCGGGACGAAGGCGTCGATGCCTGCCCAGGAGGACAGCACGCCCTTGGGGCCGCCGCCGGTGGAGCCGGAGGACATCGCGACATAACCGGCCTCCACGCCCGAGCGGGAGGTTGACGACGCGACCGCCCGGATCCCCGATCGGTCGAGCACGACGTCGGGATGCAGCGCCTGGAGTAGGGACCGGCGGTGATCCTCGGCCGCCGACGGGTCCACGAAGCAGACCGAGAGATCACCGAGGATCGCGGCCACGAGCGCGACGACCGCGTCGGTGGACAACGGCAGCGACACCGCGACCAGCGGCCGCGGGACACCGGCGGCCGCGACGAGGGCGAGCCGCAGCTCCTCGGCCGCGCCGACCAGCCCGTCCGCATCGACCGAGGTGCGCCGGTCCGCGATCACGGCCTGCGACCGGGGTCGGGTGCGTACGGATCGGATGCGCTCGGCCAGCGGGTTCACAGGATGCGAGGCTAGGAGCCGCGGGCCGCTCCGGCACCTGCGTCGCCACTCACGATCCCCGGATTCGGGGATATGGCCGCAGATGCCCGACACGCCGGTCTCGGCACACTCAACGCTTCTCACATGGTCAACGCAGCCCAGCAGAGACATGGCGTGGCAAAGACGCACGTGCTGATCATTGTCCAGAACCTCCCCGTGCCGTTGGACCGACGTGTCTGGCTGGAGTGCCAGGCGCTGGTTGCGCGCGGTTACGAGGTCAGCGTGATCTGCCCGAAGGGCCCCGGCGATCCGGGGCGCCAGCAGCTCGGTGGCGTACGCATCTACAAGTACCGTCCCGCGCCGCAGGCCCGCGGCGTGCTCGGCTACCTGCTCGAGTTCGTCTACTGCTGGATCCGCACGGCGCTGCTGGCCAACAAGGTCTGGCGGGACCGCCCGTTCGCGATCATGCAGGCGTGCAACCCGCCCGACACCTACTGGCTGCTGGCCCGCATCTGGAAGCGCCGTGGCGTCCGGTTCGTCTTCGACCAGCACGATCTCAACCCCGAGCTCTTCCTCTCCCGGTTCGGCACCCCGACATCCCTGTCCGGTCGCGCCCAGCTGGCTGCGCTGCGCTGGCTCGAGAAGCAGACGTACGCCACCGCCGACCAGGTCATCTCGACCAACGAGTCCTACCGGAAGGTCGCGATCACCCGTGGCGGGATGGCGCCCGCGGACGTGACCGTGGTCCGCAGCGGACCGGACACCTCGGTGATGCGCCCGGTGCGGCCGCACGACCCGGCGGCCCACGCCAACCGCCACACCCTGGTCTACCTCGGGATCATGGGGCCCCAGGACGGTGTCGACACGGTGCTGGAGGTCATGGACGAGCTCGTCCACCGGCGCGGCCGCAGCGATGTCGACGCGGTGCTGATGGGCTTCGGCGACTGCCTCGAGGACCTCAAGAGCCGCTGCACCGAGCTGGGCCTCGACGACGTCGTCACCTTCACCGGCCGGGCCGGCTCGGCGCTGATCGCGCAGCACCTCAGCGCCGCCACCATCGGGCTGTGCCCTGATCTGAAGACGCCGCTCAACGACGTCTCGACGATGAACAAGACCATGGAGTACATGGCGTACGCCCTGCCGTCGGTCTCCTTCGACCTGGTCGAGACGCGGGTCTCCGCCGAGGACGCCGCGCTCTTCGTTCCCTCCGGGGACGTGGCCGCGTTCACCGACGCGGTCGAGTCGCTGCTGGACGATCCCGAGCTGCGGGTCGAGCTGGCCCTGCGGGCGCGGGAGCGCGCGGCGAAGGTGCTCGACTGGGGCCCGCAGTCGGCGGCGTACGTGCAGGTCTACGACTCCATGTGCGCGATCGGCGAGGCACCGGCGGCGGTGGACGGGTTCGAGTACGTGGATCTGGACGACCCGGACGCGCTGCGCCAGTTCGTGCTCACTCGCGGACCTGCGGTGACGTAACCGATTTGGGGTATATGACCCCGACTTCGGGACCGCTGCGCCCGCGGATCCTCTTGGATGGCTCCTTGTGCTGAAAATAGGAGCCATCGGCTCCTAGAAACTAGGAGTCAACCCCACGTGACCCCAACTGTACGGATGCTCGGTACCCGTGGCGTGCCCGCAGCCCACGGCGGCTTCGAGACCGCGGTGGAGAACATCGGTCTGGACCTGGTCGATCGCGGCTGGCGGGTCGTCGTCTACTGCCAGGACGACGAACCCCACGCTGACCTGCGGATCGACTCGTGGAAGGGCATCGAGCGCGTCCACGTGCCGGCCCGGCACGACGGCCCGCGCGGGACGATCGAGTTCGACGTCGGCGCGGTGCGGCACGCCGCCCGGGAGGCCGAGCAGGACGGCAGCGTGTGCGTGACGTTCGGCTACAACACCGGAGCGCTCAACGCGGTGCTGCGCTCCCGCCGCGTCCCCAACATCATCAACATGGACGGCATCGAGTGGAAGCGGGCCCGCTGGTCGGGCCCCGAGAAGGCGTTCCTGTGGACCCAGGAGCGGGCCGCCTGCTGGCTGGGTGACCACCTCATCGCCGATCACCCCGAGATCGCCCGCCACCTGGCGACCCGGGTGCCGGCGGAGAAGATCACCACGATCGCCTACGGCGCGCCGCCCGTTGTCGACGCGCCGGAGTGGGCGGTGCTCGACCACGGGCTGGAGCCGGGTTCCTACCTCACCCTGGTCGCTCGGCCGGTGCCGGAGAACAGCATCCTCGAGGTGGTCCGGGCCTTCTCCAGCCGCCGCTGGGGCCGGCAGCTGGTCGTCCTGGGTTCCTATGATCCGGCGGACGACTACCAGCGCGCCGTCCTCGAGGCGGCCAGCGACGAGGTCGTCTTCCTCGGCGCGATCTACGACACCGACATCGTCTCGGCCCTGCGCTTCCACTCCGTGGCGTACGTCCACGGTCATCAGGTCGGCGGCACCAACCCGTCCCTGGTCGAGGCGCTCGGCTGCGGCAACGCCGTGATCGCCCACGACAACCGCTACAACCGCTGGGTCGCCGACGCCGCCGCGCTCTACTTCTCCGACGAGGCCGGCATCGTCTCTGCGTTGGAGCGGCTCCTGTCCGAGCCCGAGCTGGCGGCGTCGCTGTCCGGCCACGCCCGCGCCCGCCACTCCGCCGAGTTCACCTGGAGCCGGATCACCGACCAGTACGAGCAGCTCATCCGGGCCCACCAGCGCTGATCCGTCCTAGACGTCGGTGGCGATGTCCGCGGCTCGAGGTGTGGGCTCGCGGGCGGTGTAGGCGCGGTAGGCGAGGACGCAGGCGACGGTGAGGACCGCGGCGGTGGCGGCACAGGCAGTGAAGAGGGTGTGCCACTGGTTGTGGTCAGCGGCCGGGCCGGCGATGACCGCGGCGATGGAGCTGCCTATGAAGAGCGAGGCGGCGAAGCAGGCGACGACGGTGCCGCGCGCCTCGGGGACGATCGAGGTGGCCCAGGTCTGCAGCGAGGTGTGCAGAAACGCCCAGGTGATCCCGAGCATCACGACGATGCCGATGATGGTGGGCACCGAGACCGTCACGGTCGCGGCGGCGTACCCGGCAGTCAGGGCGACGCCTCCGATCGCCATCAGCGCCCAGCGTGGGAGCCGTCGAGTGAGAGCCTTGAGGACCTGCGAGGAGAGCAGGACCGCGATGCCGTACGCAGCCGCCGCCAGCCCCGCTCGCGCCGCGTCGACACCTTGGGCCTGCAGCGCGGGGGCGAGGAGGGTGAGTACGCCCAGGACCAGACCGCCCTCGACGAAGACGAGCAGCCCGACCACCAGCACCCAGCGGTTGCTCAGCGCCGCCCGGAACGATGCCTTGATCCCGCTGTTCGTGGCCCTCGGCGGCTCGGCCAGCGAGCGCAGACCCCAGGCGCTGATCAGCGCCACGACCGCCGGCACCGCGAACACCACCCGCCACCCGGCCAGCTGGCCCGTGATCCCCGCCGCCGCTGCCGCCAGCGCGGTCCCCACCGCCATCGCTGCCATCAGGTCCGAGAGCGCCCGCTGCCGGTGGGTCGCGGAGACGGTGTCCCCGACGTACGTCAGTGAGGTCGGCACGATCGCCCCGAAGAACGCTCCCGCGACGACCCGCAGCACCACCAGGGTGATCAGGTTTGGGGCCGCCGCCGAGACCAGCCCGGCGATCCCCGCCCCGACCAGCGCACCCTGCATCAGCCGCACCCTGCCGAACCTGTCCGAGAGTGCACCCCACAACGGCTGACAGAGTCCGTACGCCAGGTAGTAGCCGCTCGCGATCGCCACCGCCTGCCCCACGGAGACCTCGAACGTCGCCGCGACCAGGACCAGGATCGGGCTCACCACGAACCTGTCGAAGCTGCTGACGAACGAGGCTATGGAGATCCAGACCGGTGGGCGTTTGGGGTCTGGGGCTGGGGTGTGGGGCACGCTGTCAGGTTAGTAAAGGACTGGTGTCCCTGGTGGTCGAGCTTGTCGAGACCTCCCTGCCGGAACGTTTCGCCCAAAGGATGGTGTGGGCCGCCGACCCGGTTTCGATTGTCTTCTCGACGGTCCCCGGAGTAAAGGACGGCCTGCGGCCGCCGGCTTCGCCGGCCGCTTCGCGGTCCTTGACACCGGGGATCGTCGAGAAAGATTTGGCTGGCTATCGGGGCGGCGGCCCGGGTGTGGCGCGGAGAAACTCGTATGCGGGACGTTGGGGTGATCGGGGCTGAAGGGTGGCCCTTCGGGCCACTTACCATCCACAGAAGCTAGCCCGTTCGCTCACCGCTAAAACGGTGCTTGACCTGGGAAAATAGATGGCCAGAGAAGGGGTTGAGGCGTAGAATCAGACCCATCACAACACCTCTTTGAAGGGAGGGATGGCGATGAGTCTCGAACGCGACACCAACCACTGGGACACCAACCCCGACAACGCGATCGACGCAGACCTGAGCGCCATCGAATCCTCCCTCGACAGGCTGCTCACCCGAGACCCCGCCTACTGGCGCACCGGGCAGAAGAAGGACTCACTGGAGCGGTTGGAGAAACTCCAGGCCAAGCTGGCTGCGGTGACACTCCGGGTGCTCGCCTCTGCTGGCGATATCGCCGACGAGACCGGCGCCAAGGATGCGTCGGGGTGGATGCGCGCTGAGTTGCTGGTCGACAAGGCCGTGGCTCGCTCGCAGATCAAACTCGCCGCCGGTGTCGCGAAGTACGACCTCGTCGCCGCCGGTCTCGCTGAAGGTGTCGTGTCCCAGGACAAGGTCAGGGTGATCACCAAGGCGCTCGACAAGATCGAGACCAACCCCGTCGCCAGCGCCGAGGACTTGGTGTTGGCCGAGAAACTCCTGGTCGACTACGCCACCCGGTTGACGGCCAACGAGCTCCGCATCGTCGGCAAACGGATCCTGGCCGAGATCGACCCGGCCCGGTTCGAAGACGCCGAAGCCAAAGCACTCCTCGCCGAAGAAGAACGCGCCCAGCAGAAGACCGCTCTACGGGTCTGGGACAACCACGACGGCACCATCGGATTCGATGGCGTCCTCCCGACCTCGATCGGGATGCGGTTCAAGCGGCTGGTCGAGGCCTATGCCCAACCCCGCAAACAGCAGCTGGTCGGCAAGGGTGCGACCCTGCCTCCGTGGGAGCGGCTCATGGGCCAGGGCTTCGCGCGGTTGTTGGAGACGGTGGACCCGGCGGCGTTGCCCCGTCACGGTGGCGACGCGACCACGGTGAACGTGGTGATCAGCCTCGAGGAGCTCCGCAAGGACCTCGGCATCGCCACCCTGGGCTACGACGAGACCAACGGCACCACCATCAGTGCGGCCGAAGCCCGACGGATGGCCTGCAACGCCACCATCATCCCCTGGGTGTTGGGCGGCGACAGTGAGGTCCTCGACGCCGGTCGTGGCAGTCGGTTCTTCCAGCCGATCCAGCGCAAGGCGATGCGGTTGCAGCGGAAGTGCTGCCAGGCCGAGGGTTGTGACATGCCACCGGAGTGGTGCGATGCCCATCATCTAGAACCCTGGGCGGCGGGCGGGAAGACAGATCTGAAGGACGGGGCGTTGTTGTGCCCTCATCATCACCGCTTGGCGCACAACCCGGCTTACGGCCATGAGCGACTACCGGATGGCACCGTCCGGTTCAGCCGCCGTCCTTAACCGGCTGGGCGAGGAATCACGTCACCAGGACCTGCGCGCCAGACCTGACGACCCTACCGCCGACCGGTCTCAGCTCTCGCTGAACCCGTCCGCCGCGATGCCCCACGAGCGTTCTGGCCAGCTCCCTCGACTCCACAATGGCCGCTTCCCTCCTGATGGGGACTTTTCCCCACTGCGGCGAAGGTTCCCCACGCTCCGGAGGGTGGGGAACCTCCACGCCCGTGGGGAACTCTTCGGATCAGTGGGGAACTGATGACCCTGCCGGCACCGAACCCGCCCCGGCCAAGCGACGGCTCCCTTGTGAACGGTTCACAAGGTCGCGCCCACTGTCATAGGCGCCCACGGGGCACCGGGCGGTCCTTGCACGGCCAACCCACGGCCCAAGCACGCACCCAACTGAATCCGCTGCGGCAAACACCAACCACCTAGCAACAGCCGGCAACCTGCACGCCGACGACGTACAACCTGTCTGATCGCCGGCCCGAAAAAGACGGGACCTACGGGTACAACGAAGCCCGAAACACGGCAGCGTGAAGAGCAGCCGACTCCGGCCACTCCCGAGCCGAAAGATCGGGACGCCCATCGGGCGGGGACGCCGCGACTGCCTTCAGCGCACGCTCCAAGTCCTCGATCGTGATGGTGCCCTCGAAGAGGTGGAGCCAACCTTCGCCGACCTCCTCGGCCAGGCGACGGTTGACCTCGTTGTCGGGGGCCAGGACCGGGGTGTCGAGTGAGAGAGCCAGGAGCAGGGCGCCGGAGTTGTGCATGGCTTTGTAGGGCAGTACGACCAACGTGGCGGCGGCGATCTCGGCGGCCAGGGTGGCGTCGTCGGCGTAGGTGAGGTCGGCACTGATCCGGGCGTCGGCGGCTGCTGCGGCGCGGACCTGATCGGCGAGAGCCGGGTCGGAGGGGGAGCCGACGAGGCGTACGTCCAGGTCTGCCTCGGGGCTGTCTGCGACCGCCTCCAGGAGCTGCTCGACGCCCTTGTAGGGCTTGATCAGACCGAAGTAGAGGACCCGTCTCTCGACGGGCTCGACGGGCACGAGCACCGGCTCGAACCAGTCGCGGTAGTGGGCGTGGACGATCGTCGAGGTCGGTACGTCGAGCGGGGGAGCGGTCTGGTCGGTGAGCCGGATGACGTGCCTGGTGCGGCGCTCGAGGGCGTCGAGGAGCCGGTGGTCCCAGCGGCTCAGGCCGTCGGGGCGGACGAGGTTGTGCCAGGTGCGTACGACCGGGGTCCGGGTCAGCCGGAGCCGGAGGATGAACGCGGTGGTGAGCAGACGACGGGCGAGCCGGCGCAGGGGCGTACGTGCCGAGGTCAGCAGCAGCTCGGGCCAGTGCACGTGGAAGACGTCGTAGCGGCCCGCGATGGCGCGGGCGAAGCCGAAGAGCACGACCTCGGTGTCGTCGCGCTGCCCCAGGGTCTCGACGAGCTGGACGATGTAGGGGTTGGTCGTCGCGCGCAGCTCCCGGGCCGACGCCAGGACCCGGACCGGCCGGTCGCGGCGCCCGTCGCGCAGCCCACGGACGACCGCGGAGATCGGTCGTACCGGGTGCAGGAGCTGTCGGCGGCCGCCTCGCATGAAGATCTCGTACGCAGCCCCGAAGGCCCCGCGACGCCAGGCCCGCTCCCGCTCCTGGCTGAGCCAGGTCCGCGCGAAGAGGGCACGGTTGCGGATGTTGAAGTAGTAGTAGGCCGGCGACTTGGCGCGGGAACCCTCCGCGCGCTGGGTGCCGCCGCCGGAGTGGATCGCGGTGGCCCCGTCGATGACGGCGACCCGGCCACCGAGCGCCTGGACCCGGGCGCAGAGGTCGACGTCCTCCCAGTAGAGGAAGTAGCGCTCGTCGAAGCCGGACAGCCGCTCCCACAGCTCACGCGTGACCGCGAAGCAGGCCCCGGTGACCCACGGCAGCGTCTCCGCACCAGGATGCTCGGATCGACGCCGCCAGGGGCGCATCGCACCGGTCTCCAGGTCGAGATCGAGGCCTGCGGAGGCGACCTCGCCGTCCGGGTCGAGCACCGTCGGCCCGGCGAGCAGGAGCGGCTCGGCCTCGACGGCGGCCACGAGGCGTACGGCCGACTCGGCGTCGATCGTGGCATCCGGGTTGAGGAAGAGCAGCACCTCGGCGCCCTCGGCCAGGGCAGCCGCGGCGCCCAGGTTGCAGCCTGCGCCGAAGCCGGTGTTCGTGCCGGGGAAGACGCCGGTCCAGCCCTCGCGGTCGCAGGCCTGCCGGACCGTGTCGCGATTGGCGTCGGTCGAATGGTTGTCGACGACGACGATCCTGGCGGGCCGGAGCGCGGCGGCGACCTGGGTCGTGTGCCGCTCCAGCAGGGCGGGATCGCCGTAGCTGACCACCACCACGGCAAGCCGGGAGAGGTCGCTCATGGCGAGCCGTCCAACGCACGCAGCTCGCGCCACCACTTGCGCAGCGCGATGGCCAGCGCGGCGGCGTTGCAGACGAAGACCAGGGCGTAGACCCAGGAGAAGACCGCCCCGAAGCCGAGCAGCACGAACATCCAGCACTGCGCGCCGTAGTCCATCGGCAGCAGGGCCCACTTGCGCAGCGGGTTCTCGTGGACTGCCGCCGGCGCCCCGGAGGACGCGGGGCGCAGAGTCGGCATCAGGATCAGCCCGAAGTACGTCACCACGGCGACCACCTCGAAGCCCAGCGGCACCAGCAGCCAGCCGTCGGTGACCGGACCGAAGCGATACCAGGACACGAGCACCGCCAGATGCAGGCTGGCGGTCTTGAAGCAGTCGATGGTGTGGTCGAGCCACTCACCCGAGCGCGACCCGCCGCCACGCAGCCGGGCGAGCTGCCCGTCGGAGGAGTCGAGCACGTACCCCGCGGCCAGCAGTACCGCGACCAGGATCCCGGTCCACCAGCGCGGCTCGACCAGCGCGAGCACCGCCAGTCCGGCCGCCGAGAGCGTCGCGCTCAGCGCGGTCACCTGGTTGGGGCTCGCGCCGACGGTGTGCGCGGCCGCGGCGACGACCCGGCCGGCGGGCCGGTTGACGAGGCGCGAGTAGGCCGCGGTGTTGAGCGAGGGCTTCTGAGCCTGAGCCAGCGCCTCCAGATGTGCACGGAACCCGGCTGGGGCGCGTTCGGCGCCGGTCGCGGCCATGCTCGATCCTGCTTCGCTCATACGTGGGGGTGAGTGACGTCGGAACCCTAGACGACCCTCCATCGCTCCAGGTCGCCGAGGCCGTCTGCTCCCCAGATCTGGGTAGGACTTTGCCAGGACCTTCGGCCCGGGCCTTGCCGGTGACATACCGTTGCCCATCATGCGTTTGTTGGTCGCCCACCCGTCGCCGGACGTCTACGGTTCCGATCTTCAGCTGGTCGAGACGGTGCGTGGGCTGCACCAGGCGGGACAGCGGGTCACCGTCGTCGTACCCGAGCGCGGACCGCTCCTTCCGCTGCTCGAGGCCGCCGGTGCGAGCGTCGAGGTGATGGCCTTCCCGGTGCTGCGCAAGGCGTATCTCAGTCCCATCGGACTGGTCCGCCTGGCCGCGGCGCTGATGGTCTTCTGGGTGCGTGCGGCGCGGCTGTGGCGACGGGTCCGGCCGAGCCGGGTGCTGGTCAACACAGTGACGATCCCGTGGTGGATCGTCGTCGCGCGCGCGGCCCGCGTCCCCGTGGTCTGCCACGTGCACGAGGCAGAGGACGACCAGCCGAAGCCCGTACGCCTCGCCCTGACCGCTCCGCTCCTGCTGGCCACCCGCGTGGTGGCGAATTCGCGGGCATCCCGCGACGTCCTCACGCACACGGTGAAGGTGCTGGGGCGGCGTACGACCGTCGTCTACAACGGGGTGCCGGGACCGGAGTCTGTGGTGTCGGCGCGCAACCGGATGCCGCACGAGGCGCTGCGGCTTGTGCTGGTCGGGCGGCTCTCGCCGCGCAAGGGGACCGACGTGGCGCTCGAGGCGCTCGCCGAGGTGCGCCGCCGGGGGATCGACGCCCGGCTGCGGGTGTGCGGGTCGGTGTTCGCGGGCTATGAGTGGTTCGAGCAGGAGCTCCGCTCTCGTGCCTCCGACAGCGACCTCGCCGGCAACGTCGAGTTCCTCGGTTACGTCGCCGAGCCAGCCCGCGAGCTCGAGCAGGCCGACGTCGTACTGGTGCCGTCGCGCGTCGAGCCCTTCGGCAACGTCGCGGTCGAGGCGCTGCTCGCCGAGCGGCCGCTGATCGCGAGCCGCGTCCAGGGCCTCGCCGAGATCGTGACCGACGGCGAGACAGGCCTTCTCGTGACCCCGGGCGATGCGACTGACCTCGCCGACGCGATCCAGCGGCTCGCCGCCGACCCCACCCTCGCCGCCGAGCTCGCCTCCGCGGGCCGCAAGGACGCCGAGGAGCGCTTCGGCGCCGAGCGCTACCGCGAGGAGATCGCGGCCGAGGTCCTCGGTTGAGCGTGGAGGACACCGAGCGGCGCGGCCTCGGCAGGAGCGCTGCCCGCGGCGGGATGGTGGTGCTCGGCGGCCAGGGCGTACGCATCCTGGTCCAGATCGCCTCGGTCGTGGTGCTGTCGCGGCTGCTCACGCCGCGCGACTACGGCTTGGTCGCGATGGTGCTCGCGGTGGTCGCGGTCGCCGAGATCTTCCGCGACTTCGGGCTCTCGACCGCCGCGATCCAGGCCAAGGTGCTCACCCGGGCGCAGCAGTCGAACCTGTGGTGGCTCAACACCGCCCTCGGCGTCGGCCTCGCGCTCGTCGTCATCGCGGCCGCCCCGCTCGTCGCCGCCCTCTACGACGAGCCGGCCCTGACGGCCCTCACCTCCGCGATGGCGGGGATGTTCGTCCTCAACGGCATGGGCGCGCAGTATCGCGCCGACCTCACCCGTCGATTGCTCTTCACCAGGCTCGCCGCCGCCACAGTCCTGGCGCCCCTGCTGGCCCTCGGGATCGCGGCGTACGCAGCGGCCAACGGCGCCGGCTACTGGGCCCTCGTCGTCCAGCAGCTGGTCCAGGCCGCTGTCGGCCTGGTGGCCATCGGCGCGTTCGCCGGCTGGCTCCCCGGCCGCCCCCGCCGTGGTGTCGAGATGGGCGGTTTCCTGCGTTTCGGCTGGTCGCTGGCGGGTACGCAGCTGATCAACTATGCCGCCAGCAACATCGACTCGGTGCTCATCGGCACCCGCCTGGGCGCCCACGAGCTGGGCACCTACAACCGCGCCTGGCAGCTGCTGATGAACCCGCTGGTTCAGCTGCGCAGCCCCACCACGACGGTGGCGCTGCCGGTGCTGAGCCGGATCCGCGACAACCCGGCGCTGACCCAGCGGTTCGTGCAGCGCGGCCAGGTCGCGCTCGGCTACAGCCTCGGCGCCGGGCTCGGCCTGGTCGCGGGCGCCGCGGCCCCGGTCTGTGCGCTCCTGCTCGGTCCGGGCTGGGACGTCGCCGGCATCGTCGCCCTGCTCGCCTGCGCGGGCCTGTTCCAGACGCTGGCCTACGTCGGCTACTGGGTCTATCTATCTCACGGGCTGATCACAGAGCTGCGCCACTACACCCTGGTCGCCTCGGCGTTGAAGGTCCTCTGCGTGCTCGTCGGGGTGCAGTACGGGGTCACCGGGGTAGCGGTCGGCTACGCGACCGCCCATCTCCTGGAGTGGCCGCTGTCGCTGTGGTGGATCTCCCGCCGCACCCAGCTCCGGGTCGGCCCGCTCTACCTCGGTGCCGCCCGCATCCTGGTGGTCGCCGGGGCGGTCGCGGCCGCTGCGTACGCCACCGCCGAGGCCCTTCACGGGCAGCACCCCGCGGTGACGGTGTCGGTCTGCGTGGTGGCCGGGGCCGCAGCGTACGCAATTCTTCTGCTCATCCCGCCGATCCGCCGCGACGTGATGTCGCTGGTGGTGACCGTGAGGGGTGCGCTGGCCCAGAAGGTCAGCCGCGGCTGAGGGCCACCGGACGGCCGGAGTCGTCCCAGACGTTGCCGGAGTGGCTGACCTTCGTCGAGGACGGGTGGATGATCGCGCAGCCGTCGATCCGCTGGTCGCTGAGGAACCGGTTGTCGCGGATCACCAGGCCGTCGACCGGGCCTCGGCCCTTCTCGGCGATGTTGACGGTGCAGCCGCCTCCGCCGAGGAGGTTGTCGCGGATCGTGACCCCGTTGACGTCCCCGATGCTCTGGGTGATCTGCACGCCGGCGTTGTAGGCGCCGGTGAAGCGATTGCTCGCGATCGTGATGTTGCCGCCGCCGATGATCTGGATCGAGTCGTCGTGGGAGGCACCGCCGCCCTGGTAGGGGTCGCTCTCGAAGTGGTAGTTGTCGTGAAACCAGTTGTCGCGCAAGGTCACGTTGCTGCCGGTGATGTGGACCTGGTCGGTGACGTGATGGATCTCGGAGCTCTGGAGCGTGAAGTCGTGGCCGACCACGCCGTTGACGCCCGGTGCGGCGTTCTCGGCCAGCACCTCGACGTTGCTGACGAGCATCCCGCGACCGTTGTCGTTGTTGTTGGAGATCCCAGCGGTCTCCGACCGTGTCGGCACGATCACCCTGGTGTTGCGGATCGTCACGTTCGGCGCCTCGACGTTGATCCGGCCGTGCACCTCGAGCCCGTCGACGACCTTCCCAGGGGTCCTGATGATCAGGTCTCCGCGATGGACGCGCAGCTTCTTCTTGGGAGGTACGCCGGTGTCGCCCGGCCCCGGAGCGCCGCCCGCCGGTGGTGGTGAGCTCAGCGGTTCACCCTCGCGCGGTCCCTGCTCGCCCGGCCGGTCGCCGGAGCGGTTCGGCTTCCCCGAGTCCGTGGGCCGCTTCTTCGGCTCCGCGCCGTCGGAGGGCTTGGCCGAGCGCGTCGAGGACGCAGAGGGAGAGACCGAGGGCGAGGGGGACGGCGTCAGCGTCACCGGCCCGCCGAAGTCGTCGGGCGGCAGATCGCCGTAGTTCCTCTCCGCACGCGGCGTGGGCTCCTCGGCGGGGCCGGAGGTCAGCGCGTAGGTCGAGCCCAGCGCGACAACGGTGGCGACCGTGGAGATACCGAGAAGGACCCGGGACGGGACAGCCAAGAGACGTACGCCTTCCTGTGGACTCTGCATCCAACTGACGGTGTGGGAGTCTGCCCCCTGAACCACGCAGTTTGCGAGCGTTGGATGCTTACGCCCCCACACATACCCGATTCAGGGGATCGGACGTGCGATTGACGGGCGGATGACCGTGTGTGTCCGCGACACTGCCGTGTCGCGGCCGAGGTGGCCGCCTTGTGCAGGGATGGATGATGACGCGGATTCACGAATGGCGTCTGCTGGCGGCGGGAGCGGTCGCAGCTGTTCTCGGGGTGAGCAGCCTGGTCATGTCGGGAGGGGCGACGGCGGATACGGCTCCGGTCGACCCGGAGCTGCCGGAGACGGTCTCGGCCGACGTACTCCCGACGGTGCAGATCGACGGGGTCGCCTGGAAGCAGGTGATCGTCGGCGACATCGTCTATGTCGGCGGCAACTTCAGCTCGGCCCGTCCGGCGGGCGCGGCGGCGGGCACCGATGAGACTCCGCGGTCCAACATGCTGGCCTACCGGCTCTCGACCGGCGAGCTGATCGACAGCTTCGCGCCGACGGTCAACGGCCAGGTCAAGGACATGGCGCTCTCGCCCGACAAGTCCCTGCTCTACCTCGCCGGCAGCTTCACCCAGGTCAACGGCGTCAACCGCTACCGCGGCGCGGCGATCAACCTGGCCACCGGGGCGCTGACCAGCTTCCGGCCGATCTTCAACTCGACCACCAACGCGGTCGCGGCCACCGCCGACGCGGTCTTCTACGGCGGCGTCTTCACCTCTGCCGACAACACCGCGCGTACGAAGGTGGCCGCCGTCCGGCCCAGCGACACCGGCACCCAGCTGCTCCCGATGAACCCGACAGTCTCCAACGGGTCTGTGCAGGACGTCGTGGTCTCGCCCGACGGTGCCGACATCGTGATCGCCGGCAACTTCACCAAGGTCAACGGCTCCTCCAACCCGGGCTACGGCTTGGCCCGGATCAAGGTCGCGACCGGCGCCTCGATGGCGCTGCCGGTCAACTCCGAGTTCCGCGACGCCGGCACCAACTCCGCGGTCCTCGCCCTGGAGAGCGACGGCGCCAGCTTCTACGGCAGCGGCTACCACTACGGCAGCGGCGGCAACTCCGAGGGCACCTTCAAGGCCGACTGGGCCACGGGCCAGCTGACCTGGCTCGAGGACTGCCACGGCGACACCTACTCGATCTGGCCCACCGACGATGTCGTCTACCAGGCCAGCCACAAGCACTACTGCGGCAACTCCGGCGGCTTCCCGGAGACCAACCCGCGCAGCTTCCAGCACTCGACGGCGGTCACCCAGGACGTACGCGGCACCAACACCCGCGACATCTACGGCTACCCCGACCACCCCGGCACCCCGCGTCCGGAGTTCCTGGAGTGGTACCCGAAGTGGACCCCCGGCACCTTCACCGGTGCCAACCAGGCGCCCTGGACGGTGACGGCCAACGCCGACTACGTCGTCTACGGCGGCGAGTTCCTGAAGGTCGACGGCGTCGCCCAGCAGGGGCTGGTGCGCTTCGCGGTCAAGGAGATCGCCCCCAACGACGTCGGCCCTGCCCTGAGCGGCGCGGAGTTCGGGCTCACCGCGACCTCTCCGGCCGACGGCCAGGTCCGGCTGACCTGGCCCGGCAACGCTGACCGGGACAACGCGACCGTGACCTACAAGGTCTACCGCGGCTCGACCGATGTCGCTCCGATCCACACCAAACCCGTCACCGCGGCGTTCTGGAAGCAGACCACGCAGAGCTTCGTCGACACCGAGGCGCCGCCGGGCACCACCCAGAGCTATCGGGTCGTCGCCGAGGACGCGTTCGGCAACCAGTCGCTCACCGAGTGGGTCACCGTCGAGGTCGACGGCGAGCCCGTCCCGCCGGCCGAGGGCACCGTCGCCGAGGACACCTTCGAACGTGCCGAGGCGAGCGGCTGGGGGACAGCCGAGACCGGCGGCACCTGGGCGCGCACCGGCACCGCCGGCAACTTCTCGGTCTCCGAGGGCCGCGGCTGGCACTCCGTCACCCCCGGTGGAACCACCGAGTCCCGGCTCGAGGAGGTCTCAGCGACCGATGTCGACGCCACCGTCAGCGTCGCCGCCTCCCGGCTCCCGGACGCGGGTTACGTCTGGTCGATCCTCGGCGCCCGAGTCTCCGGCACCAACCACTACGCCTCGCGTCTCCGGTTCAACCCGGACGGCACCGTCGGCCTCCATATCGTCCGCAGCGGCACCCCGGTTGTCGGCGCCAACGCCCTCCCCGGCCTGAGCGTCGCACCCGGCGACCGGCTGATGGTCCGCCTCCAGGTCACCGGCACCGCGCCGGCGACCGTGCGCACCAAGGTGTGGCCGGCCGGCTCCGCGGAGCCGTCGGGCTGGACGTACGAGCTCTCCGACTCGACCCTCGCCAACCAGGTCGCTGGCGGAGTCATGCTGCGCAGCTTCGGCGCCTCGACGATCGGCACCACGCCGGTCAGGGTCGGCTACGACGACCTGAAGGTCATCGAGCCGTAGGAGACATACCCGATCTTGGGGAGCGCGTGCGCGGATCCCCCCACGGGCGTCCGGCTTGGGCTTTAATCCAACGTCTTTGAATCGATGTCTTTGTCCGACCCGCCCGCGGAAGATCCCCCATGCTCAGTCAAGTCCCGCGCTCGAGGATGTACGTCGCGGCAGCTGTCGCTGCCGTCGTCCTGGTGAGCGTCGCGGTCGTGCTCATCGTGCGCAACCCGTCCGGTCCGGCGAACGCCGGGTCGGACTCGACGGTGGCCGCCGCCCCCTCTCCGACGGCGACCCCGTCGGACGAGGAGTCCACATCGTCCTCCGACTCGGAGGACGACGAGGCGGGGAAACCGTCGGACGACAACCGCGCGCTCGGTCTCAAGGCCGTGGCGACCACGTCCCCGGGCGTGACGGCCCGGCTGGCCCGGATCGACTCGGTCCAGGCCACGGCGAGCCTGCCCGGCGAGATCGGCGGACCGGCGCTCGCGATCACCGTGAAGGTGAAGAACCAGACCGGGAAGAAGCTCGACCTGGCGCTCGGTGTGGTCAACGCCTACTACGGGCCTGAGCGCACCCCTGCGGTCAGCGTCGCCTCCGATGGCGAGGTGCCGTTCCCGGCCTCGGTCGCGGACGGCGAGTCGGCCAATGGCGTCTACGTCTTCCAGATCCCTGAGGAAGCCCGCCCCGTACGCGTCGAGCTCGATCTGGGCAACGGCGCCGACGTGGTGGTCTTCAAGGGCCGTCCCCAGCGATAACCCTCCCCCCAGATGAGAGATGTGATGAAGCCGATCCTGGCTGTTCTGTTGCTCGTGGCAACGAGCCTGACCCTGGCGACCTCCGTGACCTCCGCATCGGCGGACACCGCGCCGACCGATACCGACCTGCCGAAGACGGTCGCGGCCGACGTACTTCCCACCGTGCAGATCAACGGTGTCGCCTGGAAGCAGGTGATCGTCGGCGACATCGTCTACGTCGGCGGCAGCTTCACCTCCGCTCGCCCGGCGGGTGCGGCGGCCGGCACCAGCGAGACGGCCCGGTCCAACATGCTGGCCTACCGGCTCTCGACCGGGAAGCTGATCACCACCTTCGCACCGAAGTTCAACGGCCAGGTCAAGGACATGGCGCTCTCACCTGACAAGAAGCTGCTCTACGTCGCGGGCGGCTTCACCCAGATCGACGGCGTCAATCGCTACCGCGGCGCGGCGATCGACCTCGCGACCGGCAAGGTGACGAGCTTCCGGCCGATCTTCAACTCGACCACCAACGCGGTCGCGGCCACGTCCACCGCGGTCTTCTACGGCGGCGTGTTCACCTCTGCCGACAACACGGCACGTACGAAGTTGGCCGCCGTCAAGCCCGGCGACACCGGCACCGGCCTGCTGCCGATGAACCCCAAGCTCGCCGGCGGCAACGTCAACGACATCGTGGTCTCCTCCGAGGGCACCAAGATCGTGATCGGCGGGGCGTTCACCAGCGTCAACGGCTCTTCGTCGCCTGGCTATGGGGTGGCGCGGCTCGAGGTCTCCTCGGGCAGCTCGCTGGCGCTGCCGGTCAACACCGAGATCCGGAACGGCGGCGCCGAGGCGGCGATCTTGTCGCTCGAGTCCGACGGCACCAGCTTCTACGGCACCGGCTACGACTACGGCAGCGGTGGCAACTTCGAAGGCTCCTTCAAGGCCGACTGGGCCACCGGCAAGCTGACCTGGCTCGAGGACTGCCACGGCGACACCTACGCCGTCTGGCCGACCGCCGAGACCGTCTACCAAGCCAGCCACAAGCACGGCTGCGATACCTCCGGTGGCTTCCCGGAGACCAAGCCGCGGGCGTGGTACCACGCCACCGCGACCACCCAGGACGTACGTGGCACCAACATCGCCGACGACAAGTACGGCTACGCCGACCACCCCGGCACCCCGCGTCCGGAGTTCCTGGAGTGGTACCCGAAGTGGACCAACGGCACCTACACCAGCGCCAAGCAGTCGACCTGGACCGTGACCGCCAACGCCAGCTACGTGGTGTACGGCGGTGAGTTCCTGAAGGTCAACGGCGTCGCCCAGCAGGGTCTGGTGCGTTTCGCCGTCAAGGACGTCGCGCCCAACAAGGTCGGTCCGACGCTGAAGGGCGCCAAGTGGGCCCTGACCGGTTCCTCACCCTCCGCGGGCAAGGCCACGCTGAAGTGGCCGGGCAACCCCGACAAGGACAACGCGACCGTCACCTACAAGCTCTACCGCGGCTCGCTCGACTCCACGCCGATCAAGACCGTGAAGGTCTCGGCCCCGTTCTGGAAGCACACCGCGATGACCTTCACCGACACCGGCCGCACCAGTCGCTCGTCGCAGAAGTACAAGATCGAGGCAGTGGACCCGCTCGGCAACATCTCTCGCTCCGACTGGGTGACGGTCACGATCAGATGATGTCGCAGCGATGACGGGTCCGCTGGCTCAGCCGGTCTGGGTCTGCATGCTCACCTACCGGCGCTCCGAGGGGCTGGCGGAGGCGATCGGCATGCTCCGCACCCAGCTCGATCTGGTTCCTGGCGCACGGCTGCTCGTCGTCGACAACGACGAGCAGCCCAGCGCCTCGGCCTCAGTGGCGGAGGCGGCCGGGGGCGACGTACGTGTGCGGTATGTGCACGAGCCGACCCCCGGGATCGCCGCCGCCCGCAACCGGGCGCTGGATGAAGCCGGTCCCGAGGCGGTAGTCGTCTTCATCGACGACGACGAGCAGCCCTCGGAGAAGTGGCTGCCGACCCTGCTCGCCTGCTGGGAGGAGACGGGAGCGGCTGCTGTCGTCGGGCCGGTGCTCTCCACGTTCACCGCCGAGCCGGATCCGTGGATCACGGCGGGTGGCTTCTTCCAGAGGCTGCGGCATGTCACCGGCACCGTCGTCACCACCGCGGCGACCAACAACCTGCTGCTCGACATGAGCCAGGTCGGCGAGCTCCGTTTCGATCTCGGCTTCGGCCTCTCCGGTGGCTCCGACACCGTCTTCACCCGCACCCTCTCCGCCGCCGGTGGCCGGATCGTGTGGTGCGACGAGGCTGCCGTCGACGACCTGGTCCCCGCCGACCGCGCGACACCGGAGTGGGTGCGCGCCCGCGCCGCACGCATCGGCAACTCGGACTCGCGTGTGCAGGTCTACCTCGCCCCCTCCGGCCGCCGTCCGGTGGCGCGGCTGCGCGCCACCGCCCGCGGCCTCGTCCGCGTCCTGGGCGGATCCGCCCGTCTCGTCCTCGGCCGCCTCACCGGCTCGCTGACCCACCACGCCCGCGGCACCCGCACCCTCCTCCGCGGCCTCGGCATGCTCCGCGGCGCCTGGGGCTCCTACGTGACCGAGTACGCCCGCTGACCCACGCCGGCCGGGCCCTTGGCGGTCCAGCGTGCGACAGGGAAGTCGAAGATGCCGCGGATGCGGCCGGTGATCAGCCGGTCGAGAGCCAGCGCGAGCAGGATCGCGACGAGCGTCAGCAGCGGCACCGCCACCAGCCCGGTCCCCGGTGGCCAGTCGATGTTGCGCTGGGTGAGCAGGGCCGCGGCGGCGGTGATCGGGAAGGCGTGGACGACGTAGATCGGCAGCGTGCGGGTGCCGAGGTGGCGTACGAACCGGAGTGCTGGGACCCGGGCGATCAGCACCCCGAGCCCGCAGCCAGCGGCCACCGCGAGCAGGCCCAGCATCGGGCGTACGAAGATGATCCGGTCGTCGGCGACGTAGAGGAAGAACCCCAAGGCCACCACGTACGCCACCCCCAGCCCGACGACGTGCACCGGCCGCATCCGCGGGACGACCGAGCGCACCGCGGGTGCGGCGCGGGACGCCAGCACGAAGAAGAACCAGTAGCGGAACGTCTTGTCCCAGGGGACGTCGCCCGTGGAGAGGAGCCCGGCGGCGAAGACCGCGGAGACGATCAGCGCGGTGCCGACGACGAGCCACGCGGGAAGCCGCCGGGTCAGCCAGCCGACCAGCGTGAACAGGCACAACGTGTAGAGGAACCAGAGATAGACGTTGGGCTCGACCAGGATCCGGGCGAGGGACGCGAAGGCGTCGGGCGGCGGATGCGGCAGGAGCCCGCGGAAGGTGCCGAGGAGCAGGCACCACAGGACGTAGAGATAGATCAGGTTCAGGCACCGGGTGCGCAGCACCTCCCGCAGCGGCCGGGCGAGCAGCGAGGGAGCGAGGAGGCCGGAGAGGAAGAAGAACAGCGGCATCCGGAAGGTGTCGAGGGTGTAGGCCAGCCGCGACCAGGGGCCCGCGAGGCCGACCAGGTCGAGGTTGATCACGGCATGGAAGAGCACCACCAGGATGATCGCCAGGCCGCGCGCGGAGTCGATCCAGCCTTCACGCACGCTGCGGACCTCCGGCGAGGTAGCGGCGGCGAGCGCGCTGGTCACGGCGGACCTGGCGTCGCCGTCGCGCCGGTGGCTTCCGTGACATCTGAACAGGCGGAGACGGCGAGGCAGCAGCCTCCTTGCGCTGGAGCAGGAACACCCCGAGCGCCAGCGCGAGCGGGGGAAGCGAGCTGATGATCGGGCCGAAGAAGAGGTTCCAGCCGAGTTGCAGGGCGAGGAAGATGCCGAGCGCGGTGCCGGTGCGGTTGGCCATGCTGCGGCCCAGATAGATGGTGGCGAGCCACAGCAGCCATCCCGCCAGCACCAGTCCGGCGAGCCCGAACCAGATCCACAGGTCGCCGATCAGCGAGTGCACCTCGATCCGGGTGCCGAACATGTAGTGCTCGACGTAGCCGTTGTCGGGGTCGTAGCCCAGAAGAGACATGCCCTGCTTCGCGGCCTGCATGTCGGTCGGCGTGGCCATGACGCCGGCGCCGTAGCCGAGCGGCTCGTGGAGCATCAGCGCGACCGTGGCCCCGATCTCGGGCCGGCCGCCGAGGATGAGCGACCCGGCCGCCTGGGTCTGCTCCTCGGTGCGCTCCTGGGCCGACTGGCCGAGGTAGCCGTCGAGTGCGGCACCCTCCAGCGCTTGGTAGAGCCCGAGCCCCAAGGCCCCCACCAGCACCAGCGAGAGCAGCGCCGAGGTGGTCCGCTTGGCCGTCCTCGGCCGGTGCTGCCACAGCAGCAGCACCGCGGTCATGATCAGGAACGCGCTCATCGACCTGGCTCCGGACAGCGCGGTGACCGCGGTGAGGATCCCGAGGACGGTCATGTCGGCGAGGAGCCGCTTTCGGGGTCGCCGCCGGATGAGCAGGCAGACTCCCAGCAGCAGCATCGTCGCGGGCATCGAGAACCCGAACCGCCACGGGTCCTCGGCGAACCGCGAGCCCATCGTCGCGGTCATGAACGAGCCGAGGGCGTAGAGGCACACCACGACCCCCGGCGACAGCACGCGCTGCGCCCACAGCAGCGCCCCGACGCACATCGCGGCCGAGACGACCGGCAGCAACTCGAACAGCACGCCGGCCTCGGTCGGTGGGTGGGTCGCCGAGCGCCAGGTGGCGAGCGCCAGCGCGGAGAAGAGACAGGCAAGAAGGAGTACGCCGCCCAGGGCCGCACCGCGGTAGCGGCCCGCCTCCCGGATCCAGACCGGCGCCAGGGCCGCACCCATCAGCCCGCCCACGGTCAGCCCACGGACGAGATCGAAGTCGGTCCCGGCGAGGAACGCCGCGGCACCGGCCAGGAGAGCGGTCAGCACCTCCCAGCCGGTGCGCTCGGCGCGTCGGGTACGCCCGGTGCGACCGGTGCGGACCCGGACCGCCGTAGCGACGGCCATGCTCAGCTCCCGGCGGCCGGGTAGCCCTGCTGCCGCGGTTCCCGGGGGCGTACGAGACCGGAGAGGAGGCGGGCGAACCAGCTCTGCTCCGGCTGGCCGTAGTAGGTGTGCGCGGCGGTGTCACGGACCTGGTTGGCGACGATGCCGAGGCAGCGGGCGTCGACGGCCTCGAGGCTGTCGATGGCCTCCAGGACCTGCGGGCGGTGGATCGTACGGCAGTTGGCGACGACCAGGGCGCCGTCGGTCAGCCGGGACAGGATCGCGCCGTCGGCCACCGGGAGCAGCGGCGGGGAGTCGAGGATGACCACGTCGTAGCCGTCCCGCGCCTCCTCCAGCAGGTCGACCATCCGCGGCGAGCCGATCAGCTGCGCGGGGTTGGGCGGGATCTCGCCCATGGTGAGCACGTGCAGGTTGGCGTCGCCCCAGACCTGGACGACGTCGCCGAGCTCGGCCTTCCCGATCAGCACCGTCGTCAGCCCGGCCGCACCCTCCAGGCCGCAGTAGTCGGCGACCGCGGGGCGGCGCATGTCGGCGTCGACCAGCAGCACGCGCTGGCCCTGCTCCGCGATCGCCAGGGCCAGGTTGATCGAGGTGGTCGACTTGCCCTCGCCGCCGATCGAGGAGGTCACGACCATCGAGCGGACCCTCGCGGAGGCGTCGAGGAACTGCAGGTTGGTCTGCAATCTCCGATAGGCCTCGGCCGCGACGTTGTGCGGGTCGATGGCGGTCACCGCGCCACGCGAGCGTCGCTGGCCCCGGCGCCGGGGGATCGCCCCGAGGAGCCCCATGTCGGTGAGCTGCTCGAGCTCGGCCGCGGTCCTGACCCGGGTGTCCAGAAGGGCGCGGACCACGGCGATCGCGACACCGAGGCCGAAGCCGCCGGCGAAACCGACCAGGGCGGCCAGTCGCGTACGCGGTGCGAACGCCTCCTCGGGCGGGTCGGCACGGGCGACCACGGTCACCTGCACAGCGGACTTCTTGTTGGAGGTGGGGGAGAGGTTGGTGATCGTGGTGGTGAGCTCGTCAGCGACCGCGTTGGAGAGGTCGGAGGCGCCGGTGCTCGTGGTGGCCACCGCGTCGATCTCGATGATCACGGTGTCGAGCGGGTTCTCGGCGGTGATCGTCTCGGCCAGCGCCTTGGGGGTCGTGTCGAGGTCGAGGTCGTAGATGACCTGGTCGAGGACCACCGGCATCGTCGCCAGCTTGGCGTAGGACTGGACGATGTCCTGGGTGAAGGTCGAGCCCTGGACCAGCTCCTGGGTCGTCGCGCCGTGCGCGATCGAGACGAAGACGGTGCTCTGCGCGCGGTACTGCGGCGGGCTCGCGTGCGCCTGCGCGAAGGCCGCGCCGGCACCGATGATCGCGAGCACCGCGACGATGTACCAGCGCTTCCGCAGGGCAGCGACATAGTCGCGCAGGTCCAACAGGCCACTCCATCCGATGTCTTTGCCAGGCTGCTCGTCCGTGACTCATCCGCCGTCAGGGCGGGGCCGCGGGGCCATCGCACATCCTCACCCCGTTTTGGGGATGACAGGGCCGGGTGTCCGGCTCGTTCACCCAAATGGGGGATTGATCCGCCGTCGGTTTCTGGAGGCGTACGTCGACTGCGTAATGTCTGTCCGTCACGTTCGGGGGGTTGGCCGCGTGGATGTGAGGTCCACGCTCGAGAACCGGCAGGCAACTTTTTCGAAGGTAGGCAGGGATGGACACCGCGACGATCCTGGTCGTCTGCAGCGGGAACGTACGACGATCGCCGGCGATCGAGGCGATGCTCCGTGAGGGCGTCGGCCAGATCGGTGGGCTCGCTCGCCACGGCATCACGGTGATCTCGGCCGGCAGCGAGGCGCTCGAGGGCTACGACATGGACCCGATGATCGCCTCCGAGGTGGCCCTCGCCGGGGTCCGGCTGACCAGGCACCAGGCCTACCCGCTCGACGTCGACGACATCGAGAGCGCCGACCTGATCATCACCGCCGAACGCTCCCACCGCAGCGAGGTCGCCCGGCTGGTGCCCTCCGCGGTCAAGCGCACCTTCACCCTCGTCGAGATCGCCGCGCTCGGGGACCTGCTCGGACGGACGGCCCTGGGCGGCCCCGCGGGTTCGGAGGCGGATGCGGCCACCCGGGTGCGTACGCTCGTCCAGCTCGCGCCGCTGCAGAAGGCCCGGCGGCGGGTCCGGCGGCCGGCCGACGACGACCTCCAGGACCTGCGGAAGCGGACCCCGCGCGAAGCCCGGCGGCTGGTGACCGAGGCCCGTGGCCACGTCGAGTCGCTGCTGCGGGTGCTCGAGCCGAGCCTGTCGCTGGTCGCCAAGCCCCAGCGCCCCGCTCCCGACATCCCCTCGCCGGCACTCCCGGCCGAGGCCACCCAGCCCCGGTCCACGCACTCCACCCGGTCGGCGGGTTGACCGCGGCGTGTTTGAAGGCAAGTTAGGGTTGCCTACATGACCCGTCCCGCCAAGCCTGAGACCATCCTCGTCGTCACCGCCACCGAGCGACTCAGTCCGACGATGATCCGGGTGAGCTTCCGCTCCGAGGACCTGAGCGCCTTCTCGTCGAGCGTCTTCACCGACCGCTACGTCAAGCTGGTCTTCGAGCAGAACGACGGCCAGGTGGTGCGCACGTACACCGCTCTCAACCCCTCGGTCGAGGACGGCACCCTCGACATCGACTTCGTCGTACATGGCACGGAGGGGTACGCCGGCCCCTGGGCCGCCGCGGCCAAGCCCGGCGACACCCTCGCGGCTCGCGGCCCCGGCGGTGCCTATTCGCCCGACCCCGAGGCCGACTGGCACCTCATCGCCGGCGACGAGACCGCCCTGCCGGCCATCCGCGCCGCGCTGGCCGCGCTGCCCTCCGACGCCCGCGGCTACGCCGTCATCGACATCCCGGCGCCGGGCCACGAGCAGCCCCTCGACCACCGCACTGGCGTCGAGGTGACCTGGCTGGTCACCGGCGGCCACACCCACCACGCCGCCGAGGACGCCGAGGGCCACGAGCAGCCGCTGGTCACCGCCATCCGCGACCTGAAGTGGCTCGACGGCCGTGTCCACGCCTTCGTCCACGGCGAGGCCGCGGTCACCATGCACGGCATCCGCCCCTACCTCCTCAAGGAGCGCGGCGTCCCGAAGGCCGACCTCTCCATCTCCGGCTACTGGCGCCGCGGCCGCACCGAGGAGACCTTCCGCGACTGGAAGCGCGAGCTCGCCGAGACCGAGTCCGCCTGAGTCAGGTGCCGTTCTCGCTGAAGTGCTGGTAGTCCTTCAGCGAGTTCCAGTCGCCGCCCCACTCCCAGCCGATGTCGGCGAAGGCATGGACGACCACATCGTCCGGGTGGATCATCCCGGGCGCCCTCCTGGACCGGTTCAGGTACCAGCGGGCGAGCTCGGGGATGACGCGGTCACCCTTGACGTACGGGTTCTGGAAGGTGTTCAGGTCGATCGCCAGGCCGTAGGCGTGCTGGGAGAAGGAGGTCTGGCCGACCGACGGGCGGCAGACGAAGCCGCCGGTGCCGTTGCCGTCGCCGGTCGGCGGCGCGTCCAGGGCCGCCTTCGTGGTGATGTCCATCTGCTCGATCGGGAATCTCGCCTCGTAGAGCTGCCGGAAGACCCCGACGACGTCCTCGGCGACCCGGGCGTTGATCAGCATCTCGCCGGTGTGGCGGGCGCCGTCGAAGCCCCAGAACGTCATCCGTACCCAGGCCAGCTCCCGCCGCGAGACCGGGCATCCAGGCACCCAGGTCGAGCGCGCGATCACCTCGTCCGGCGCGATGTCGACCTCGGCCGTGAAGCCGTCACCGGGCAGCATCGGGATCATGTCCGGAAGCGTCCAGGCCCGGTTGCGCAGCTCCTTCGGCGTCGGCCCGGCGATCCCGTAGCCCTCCGCGTCCTCCTTCAGCACCCGGGTGCCGAGCCACGGCGGCGGCACCGTCCCCGGCTTCGCGACGGCCGGAGAAGAAGACGAAGGTACGTCGCTGGGTGACGGCTCCGCCGACGTCGAAGGAGCCGAGGCGCTGGTCGTCGGCGACGGTTCGGCTTCGGGTGTCCCACCGCAGGCGCTGAGCGCGAGCAGGAGGGCCGCCCCGGCGGCGTACGTCCTGGCTCTCAGCGATCCGCGAAACGTCATCGCGGCCACGCAGCCATCGCGGCCGCGGCGAGCCCACGCAGCTCCTGCCGGGTGGCGCCGTCGATCGCCTGCACCGACATGCCCTGGATCACCGCGCCGAAGAGCCGCGCCAGGGCGCCCGCGTCGGTCCCGTCCGGCAGCTCACCCTCGGTGACCGCGGTCCGCAATCGCTGCTCGATCCCGGCGAGCGTCTCGGAGCGCATCTTCGCCGGGCGGGTGGCGACGCCGCGCTGGGCGGTGCCCAGTGCCAGCGCGGCCGTCGAGACCATGCAGCCCGGCGGGAGGCCGCTCTCGCTGAACCGGTCGGCGGCCTCGTACAGGAATTCCGAGATGGCCTCGCGAGCCGGTCCGTCGGGCCGGAGCACGTTGCCGTGCTCGCTCGCGTAGCGCTCGAGGGCGGTCTGGTAGAGCAGCTCCTTGGAGCCGAACGCCCCGTAGAGGCTGGGGGCCTTCAGCCCGGTCGCGGCCTCGAGCGTCGCGACGCTCGTGCCTTCGTACCCGTGCTCCCAGAACGCCCGCATCACCGCGTCGAGCACCGCCTCCTCGTCGAAGGAGCGCGGACGTCCGCGGGAGGGCTTGCGCATTTCCATAGTGATCCCTACATTAACTCCCAGAGCATTATTTAGCGACCACTACAGAAATGAGACCGAGATGACCCGCAACGCACTCGTCACCGGAGCCTCGCGCGGGATCGGCCGCGCCATCGCCGTACTTCTGGCCGCCGACGGTGTCGGCCTGATCGGCATCCACTACGGCTCGAACCGCGCGGCCGCGGAGGAGACCGCGCGACTCGTCGAGGCCGCCGGGGCCCGGGCGGTCCTGATCGAGGCGGACCTCGGCGAGGACGGCGCGAAGGCGGCGGCCGAGATCGCGGAGGCGTGGACCGCGGCCGCGCTCGAGGAGGATGGCGGGCTCGACATCCTGGTCAACAACGCGGGCATCAACGGCAACCAGGAGCTCCACGAGCTCGACCCGGCCACCGCGCGCCGCGTCCTCGAGGTCAACCTGATCGCGCCGATGTTCCTGACCCAGGCGGTCGCTCCGCACCTGCGCGAGGGCGGCCGCGTGATCAACGTTTCGACCGGCTACACCCGCGTGGCGGCGCCGACCCACCTGGCGTACGCCGCGGCCAAGGCAGGCATCAACAACCTCACCCGCTCGCTGGCCGCACCCCTCGCCGCACGCGGGGCGACGGTCAACGCGGTTCTCCCCGGCGTGATCGAGACCGACATCAACGCCGACTGGATCAACCTGCCCGAGCCGAGGGCGCAGGCCGACGCGCTGTCGGTGTTCGGCCGGATCGGCACCCCGGAGGACGTCGCCGACGCGGTCGGCTTCCTCGCCTCGCCCCAGGCGCGATGGGTCACCGGCGAGACGCTCGACGTGACGGGCGGCTCGGCGCTCTGAGTTACTTGACTTCGAGTGCACTCGAACCAGGAGACTGGAGTTCATGACGACGCAGGCGCACAGCAACGGGCTCAGCATCGCCGAGGTGGCCGCGCGGACCGGCCTGACGGCGCACACGCTGCGCTACTACGAGCGTGACGGGCTGATGCTCGGGGTCGGCCGCAACGGGTCGGGCCACCGCGCCTACACCGAGGGCGACCTCGGCTGGATCACGCTGATCACCAGGCTGCGCTCGACGGGGATGCCGATCCGGGAGATCCGGCGCTATGCCGAGATGGTCCGCGACGGCTCCGGCAACGAGGAGGCCCGCCTCGCCCTGCTGCGCGCACACCGCGACCGGGTGCGCGCGCAGCTGGAGGAGACGGCGGCCCATCTCGACGCGATCGAGTTCAAGGTCTCCTACTACGCGGCCGCGGTCGGAGAGACGGATCCTGACGCCGAGCTCATCGCCCAGCAGCGTCGAGCCGAGCCCTCTGCTCCTCGCTGAGCTCCAGGTCGACCGCCGCCAGGCTCTCGTCGAGCTGGGCGACGGATGAGGCCCCGATCAGCGGGATCACCGGGAGCGGGTCGCCGAGCATCCAGGCCAGCACGACCTGGTTGCGGGTCGCGCCGGTCTCGGTGGCGACCTCGTCGAGCACCGCGAGGCGTGCGGTCGTCCCGGGGTGGTCGTAGGCGGGATCGAGCGGCTTCGAAGGATTCGTGTAGGCCCCGCTGAGCAGCGGTGTGTAGGCGACCAGCGTCAGCCCCGGCGTTGCGCGCAGGTAGGCGAGCAGGGATGCGTCGGCGACGCCGATCTCGCCGTCGATGGAGAGCCGTGGGTTGGGGATGTCCGTACGCATCCGCAGGTAGGTGTGGTGATACTGCAGCACGCTCGGCCGGGCCTCCTCCGGGTTGACCGCCCGTGCCCGCTCGACCTGCCAGGACCAGTGGTTGCTCAGCCCGAACTGGCCGATGACGCCGTCCTTCACGAGGGCGGCGAAGCCCGCGGCGTACTCCTCCAGCGGCACGCCCTTCGTGTCCGGCACGTGCGCGTAGTAGAGGTCGAGCCGCTCGACGCCGAGGCGTTCGCGGGAGCGGTCGGCCTGCTCGCGTACGTTCTCCGGAGCCAGCCCCTCCCAGGTGCGGTTGCGCTGGTTCAGCCATCCGTTCTCGACGCGCTCGACGACGTCGGTCGGGCGTGCCCCGACCTTGGTGGAGATGACGAGCTCCTCGCCGATCCCGCGGTCCCGGCGCCACTGCCCGAGCACGGTCTCGCTCTCGCCGCCCTGGGTGCCGTTGGCCCAGTAGGCGTAGTTGTTGGAGGTGTCGACGAAGGTGCCGCCGGCCTCGACGAAGCGGTCGAGGATCGCGTACGACGTCTCGACGTCCGTGTCCGTCCCGAACCGCATCACGCCGAGCGCGAGCTTGCTGACGCGCCGTGACCCGGCGCCTGTTCCGATGGTCGTGTATCTCATGCGATCCACGCTCCGGCCTCGCGCGCGCTCGAAGTCAAACGTCTTTACACATGTCTTCTAGACTGGTGCCAGCACCCCCTGTCTTTCCGGCCGGGGGCTCTCGTGCTTGCCGTCATTTTGGAGTCACCCGTGATCCTCGCCCCGCTCGCCGATCTCGTCCTGCGCGATGCTGCCCTGAGCGAGGTGATGGCGGAGGCCAAGGGCGGCCGGATGCTGGCGCTCGACGTCACCGGGCCGGAGGCGCTGCGCCCGTTCGTGGTCACCGGTCTCGTACGCCAGGAGCGCACCGTCCTCGCGGTCACCGCGACCTCTCGCGAGGCCGAGGATCTGGTCAGCGACCTGACCGACCTGCTCCCGCCCGACTCGGTCGCCTTCTACCCGAGCTGGGAGACGCTGCCGCACGAGCGGCTCTCCCCGCGGTCGGACACCGTCGGACGTCGGCTCGCCGTGCTCCGCCGCCTCCGCCACCCCGACGCTGACGGTGCCCACGGCCCGCTGAAGGTGGTCGTCGCCCCGGTACGCAGCGTGCTGCAGCCGCAGGTCAAGGGCCTCGGCGACCTGGAGCCGGTCGAGCTGATCACTGGTCAGGAGGCGACCCTGGACGTCGTCGTGCAGAAGCTCGCCGACGCGGCCTACTCCCGCGTCGACCTGGTCGAGAAGCGCGGTGAGTTCGCCGTCCGCGGCGGCATCGTGGACGTGTTCCCGCCGACCGAGGAGCACCCCGTACGCGTGGAGTTCTGGGGCGACGAGGTCGACTCGATCCGCCACTTCTCGGTCGCCGACCAGCGCGCCATCGCTGAGGAGCACGGTGGGGCCACCGAACGCCTCTGGGCGCCGCCGTGCCGCGAGCTCCTGCTCACCCCGGAGGTCCGGGACCGGGCGCGAAAGCTGGGCGAGGCCCACCCCACCCTGATCGAGCTCACCGACAAGATCGCCGCCGGGATCGCGGTCGACGGCATGGAGTCGCTCGCGCCCGCGCTCGTCGATGACATGGAACTGCTGCTCGACCTGATCCCGGATGACAGCCACGTCCTGCTGCTCGACCCCGAGCGGATCCGCAGCCGCGCCCACGACCTGGTCGCCACCGCCGAAGAGTTCCTCGGCGCCTCCTGGGCCGCCGCGGCGAGCGGGGGAGTCGCCCCGATCGACCTCTCCGCGGCCTCCTACCGCGACCTCGCCGACGTACGCGCCCACGCCATCGCCCAGGGCAAGCCGTGGTGGTCGGTCAGCCCGTTCGGCCTCGACGACCAGGCGGCTGAGACCGACCCCGACGTCGTCGGCGTCTCCACCCGCAAGATCGACTGGCAGCCCGCGAAGGCTTACCGCGGCGACACCGCTGCCGCGCTGACCGACATCGAGAACTGGCGCGACGACTCCTACCGCGTGGTCGTGGTCCAGCCCGCGCACGGCACGGCGCAGCGTACGGTCGAAGCCCTGGGCGAGCGCGACGTCCCGGCCCGCCTGGCAGAGGGTGACGAAGAGAGCGCCAAGCCCGTCCACAAGACGGTCACCGTCGTCCACGCCCGGCTCAACCACGGCTTCGTCGACGAGGGCAACCAGCTCGTGGTGCTCACCGGTGAGGACATCTCGGGGCAGAAATCGTCCACGCGCGACATGGTCAAGATGCCCGCGCGGCGCAAGAAGCAGATCGACCCGCTCGAGCTCAAGCCCGGCGACTACGTCGTCCACGAGCAGCACGGCGTCGGGCAGTTCATCGAGATGAAGCAGCGCGAGGTGCAGGGCGCGACCCGCGAATACCTCGTCCTGGAGTACGGCGCCTCCAAGCGCGGCGGACCGGCCGACCGGCTCTACGTCCCGGCCGACGCCCTCGACCAGGTCACCAGGTACGTCGGTGGCGAGCAGCCGAGCCTCGACCGGCTCGGCGGCGCGGACTGGCAGAAGCGCAAGGCCCGTGCCCGCAAGGCGGTCCGCGAGATCGCCGCCGAGCTGATCAAGCTCTACGCCGCGCGGCAGGCGACCAAGGGCTTCCAGTTCGGCCCCGACAACCCCTGGCAGCGCGAGCTCGAGGACGCCTTCCCGTTCCAGGAGACCGCCGACCAGCTCGCCGTCATCGACGAGGTCAAGCAGGACATGATGCGGCCGGTGCCGATGGACCGGCTGGTCTGCGGTGACGTCGGCTACGGCAAGACCGAGATCGCGGTGCGGGCGGCGTTCAAGGCGGTCCAGGACGGCAAGCAGGTCGCCGTGCTGGTGCCGACGACGCTGCTGGTCTCCCAGCACCTGTCGACCTTCATGGAGCGGATGTCGGGCTTCCCGGTCAACGTACGCGGGCTGTCTCGGTTCCAGACCGACAAGGAGGCGGCCGAGGTCATGGCCGGCCTCGCCGACGGCACCATCGACATCGTGGTCGGCACCCACCGCCTGTTCAACAAGGACATCCGGTTCAAGGACCTCGGCATGATCGTCGTCGACGAGGAGCAGCGCTTCGGCGTCGAGCACAAGGAGGCGATGAAGCGCCTGCGAACCTCGGTCGACTTCCTGTCCATGTCGGCCACGCCCATCCCGCGCACCCTGGAGATGTCGATCACCGGCATCCGGGAGATGTCCACGATCACCACGCCGCCCGAGGAGCGACACCCGGTCCTGACGTACGTCGGGGCCTACGAGGATCGCCAGATCGTCGCCGCGGTGCGGCGTGAGCTGCTCCGCGAGGGTCAGGTCTTCTACATCCACAACCGGGTCAACTCGATCGAGAAGGCGGCCGCGCGGATCCGCGAGCTGGTGCCCGAGGCGAGGGTCGCCGTCGCGCACGGCCAGATGAACGAGAAGCAGCTCGAGCAGGTGATGGTCGACTTCTGGGAGAAGGAGTTCGATGTGCTGGTGTGCACCACGCTGGTCGAGTCGGGCCTCGACGTCTCCAACGCCAACACCATGATCATCGAGCGCGCCGACACCTTGGGTCTGAGCCAGCTCCACCAGCTGCGCGGCCGCGTCGGCCGTTCGCGTGAGCGCGCCTACGCCTACTTCCTCTACCCCGGCGAGAAGCCGCTGACCGAGACCGCCCACGAGCGCCTGGCCACGCTGGCCCAGCACTCCGACCTCGGCGGCGGCATGGCGATCGCGATGAAGGACCTCGAGATCCGCGGCGCCGGCAACCTGCTCGGCGGCGAGCAGTCCGGCCACATCGCCGACGTCGGCTTCGACCTCTACGTGAGGTTGGTGGGTGAGGCCGTGGCCGAGTTCAAGGCCGGCCCGGACGGTGCCGCCGAAGAGCTCAACGAGGTACGCATCGAGCTCCCCGTCGACGCCCACCTGCCTCACGACTACATCCCCTCGGAGCGGCTGCGCCTGGAGATCTACAAGCGCCTGGCCGAGGTCCGCTCCGACGAGGACGTCGAGTCGGTCGCCGCCGAGCTCCTAGACCGCTACGGCAAGCCGCCCGCGGAGGTCTCCTCGCTGCTCCAGGTCGCCCGCTTCCGCGCCCGCGCCCGCCAGGCCGGCGTCTCCGAGGTCACCCTGGCCGGCAAGAACGTACGCTTCCACCCGGTCTCGCTGCCCGACTCCCGTGTCGTTCGGCTCAACCGGATGTACCCGAAGTCCCTGGTCAAGCCGCAGCTGGACACCATCATGGTCCCGCGCCCGGTCTCCTCCGGCTTCCCCGCCAAGCCCCTCGACGGCCCGGATCTCCTCGACTGGGCCCGGGTCGTCATCGACGCGATCATCGACCCGCTGAAGTGATGCGGCGCCGGGGCCGGGCATTTCCCCACTCACCCGGATCTTTCCCACCTCGTCGGTAGGTTCCCCACGCTCCGGTGCGTGGGGAACCTACCTTTGGATGGGGAGATCTCCCGGCCGACGCTGCGCAGACGTTGTACGACGCTGGCTGTGAAGCGCCTCGCGGCCTGAGCCCGGCCTCGATGTCGGTGCTCAGATCTACGGTGGGCACATGACGGAGAAGCAGGAGCTTTCGAGGGAGCCGTCCTGGCAAGTCCTGGCGGTCTTTCACAACGAGGACGACAGTCGAGACTTCGCCTACACGGTCGGATTGGCCGAACGCGGGCTGCCTGAGGTGCACATGTGGGCGCGGCCCAATGCCGGCGAAGACCCCGGCCATGACTGGCGGTTCAGCTCCCACGATGCGGCTGTCATCCTCAATGAGCTTGCCTGGCGGCTGATCGATGGTCGTATCGCCCCGGGCGATACGTACAGCCAGCGGTTCGACGCCGGGATGGTGCAGGTCACTTTCGAGCTCGGCGCCCCCGTGGAGGCAGCCAGCCTCGACGCCTACCAGGCGGAGCCATCGAGCGTCATACCCTTGCGCTGGTCGCTCCATCGTGTGCCCGAGGGGGCGCTCGTAGCGATGGATGATGACGCGATCGATGTTGCTGAAGCTGAGTATGCCGGACTCAGCGCGGGCTTCCGGCGCTCAGATGGCGCTCCCGGTGGGATATGGGCACTGCCTTCCGTTTCATCCTGGGATCCGCACCAGCGATGGGGACCGCGTACGCCGCTGGTGGCCGCTCACGCTGGCGTGATCTGCGCCTTCTCGCCAGAGGACATGATCGGGTTGGTGAACATCGCGTTTCCTTTGGAGGCGGCGAGAGCCGCCGGTCATCCGCAACTGGTGGCGCGCGCGGCGGCGCGAAGCGTCGGGAGAAGTGCCGCGCTCGACCGCCTTGCCCAGGACACGTCGACGCTGGTCGACGGAATCGGTCTCACTTGGAGCCGCGCCGCTTGGCCGGCTGCGCGCGACTGGTTGGACAGCGATAACAGCGACGACCCCTTCCCGGAGGAGAACCTTCGGCGGATGGTCAAGACGATCGTGATCAGTCATCTGTTGACGGTTGCGGTCGCGGACCAGCTCACCACGGACCAAGAGCTGACCGGGACGGGTCCGGTCGCGTTCGCTGCGACGATCGACGGCCTGCCGCCCGATGGACGATGGCATGCTGCGCCGCACATTGTCGACGTCGTGGTCGGGTTGCTGGTCGACGCCGACGCGGCTGTTGCGGCAGCTCGTGCTTGGCGCCTGGTGGACAACGAGCTGGTGATGGGCGCCCGTGGGGATCTCCAGGTCGCCGCCATCCATGGTCCATCGATGTTTCCCGACCTGTCGGTCGCGCTTTCGGCGCCATTGCTGGATGACGTACGTCAGGCGACACTCGCTCACCGTGTGACGGGGGCGGTCGTGCAGTCCTGGCTCAGTGTCCTTGCGACGGTGCTGACCCACCGAGCGCACCTTCGGGACGAGACTGTTGACGTGGTCATCCAGGTGGGGTCGGGGATGCCGGGCCTCGCGGCCGCCCTGAACACGCCTGTCGCCGCGTGAGCTGCGGGCCGAAGGGGTGACATATCCACAAAATGGAGGTTATTATCCATTTTGTGAGAAGTCAGGCTCCGGTGCTCGCGCCTCTGTTCCGGTCGGAGGCGCAGGCGCTGCTGCTCTCGGAACTGCTGCTCCCGGCAGAGGAGATGAGCATGACCGACCTCGCCGAGCGGGCTGGACTGCCCTATCCGACGGTCCATCGCGAGGTCGCGCGGCTGCTCGAGGCGGGTCTGCTCGTCGACCGCCGAGTCGGCAGGACCCGGCTGATCAGGGGAAACGAGCAGAGCCCGCTGCTGGCGCCGACGCGAGAGATCCTGCTGACGGTGACCGGCCCGGTCGTGCTGCTCCGGGAGGCCCTCGAAGACGTCGGCGGGATCGAACGGGCGTTCCTGTTCGGCTCGTTCGCGGCCAGGGCGAAGGGCGAGCCGGGGCCGCCGCCGAACGACATCGACCTGATGGTGATCGGCAGTCCCGACGCACGGGCGGTCTACCGCGTCTGCCGGGAGGTCTCCGACAGCGTCGGGCGCATCGTGAACCCGACGATCATGAGCCCGGAGGAGGCCGAGGAGCAGACCGGGTTCCTCGAGGAGGTCCGGGCCAGCCCGGTGATCGAGATCTATGGAGGAGGACCGGATGCCCCTGCCGCTGACGCCGGCGCAGCAGAAGGCGGTTGACGCGCTCGTACGCTCCGGCGCCCTGCGCGCCGTGAGGCCGGATGAGAAGAAGGCCCGGGCCTTCCTCGCCGGCGCCGAGTCGGCCCTCGCCGACGTACCCAACGTCACCCGGACCGAGAACCGCTACAACCTCGCCTACAAGGCCGCGCACGACGTCGGCGAGGCGGTCCTCGCGAGCTATGGCTACAAGACGACGTACGGCGCCGGTGGCCATGTGAAGGTCGGCAGGTTCCTCGCCGCCATCTTCGATACCCCGCCGCCGCGCGACGCAGCCGCCCACTACGACGTGATGCGCCTGGACCGCAACGCCAACAACTATCTCGGCAAGCCGGTCACGCACGCCGCCGCCGACGCGGCCGCGGAGGCAGCGCAGACGCTGTACGACGCCGCCGTGGCTCGCCTCGACACCTGAGTCAGCCGACTCAGGTGCGAGTGCCGGCCGCGCGGCGCAGCGCCGCCAGGGTCGTGTCGGGGCCGGCGTTGAAGGCGAAGCGGGCTCCGGGCGCGAGCTCGTGGACCAGGTTGACGATCGCCTCGAAGAGCTCGGTGTGGGCCGGGACGGCCCGGACACCGCCGCCGATCATGACGATGTCCCAGGTCTTCTGTCCGAGCGCCTCGCGCACCTGCGAGACGGCGTTGTCGACGCCGGTGCCGATCTCGCAGGAGAGCGCGTCGTAGCCGGCCTCGGCGACCTCGGCGTTGCCGACGGCGATCCGCTCCTTCAACGTGGCCAGGTCGATGGGTGCGTCGGAGAGATCGACTGCCTCGGGCGCCAGCCCGATGAGGAGGACTCGGTTCATGACAACGACGCTACTGGGGCATTCCACGCGCAAGAATGGCCGCGTGACCGGCGAGCCAGAGGTGCGCTACGCGCAGACCAGCGACGACATCGCGATCGCCTACCAGGCCGTCGGGAGTGGGCCGGTGACGATCTGGATGCCCTCGCTCAGCAACATCCGGGCGCAATGGCGGGTGCCCGCGCTGCGGATGGCCTACGAACGGCTCAGCCAGGACCTGACGCTGGTGCTCTACGACGGCCGCGGCACCGGCTCCTCGGACCGCCGCGCCGGCGACCTCGGCCTCGACGCACACCTGCGCGACCTGGAGGCGGTCATCGAGGCGGTCGGTGCCGACCGGGTCAACCTGCTCGGCTACTACCACGCGGTCGCGGCCGCGGTGGCGTACGCAGCGGCCAACCCGCAACGCGTCGACCGGATGCTCCTGTTCGGAGGGGCGGCGCGGATGCGCGAGGCGATGAGCCCCGCGCAGACACAGGCGTTGCTGTCGCTGGTCGAGCAGGACTGGGACCTCTTCGCCGACGCCGCCGCGACCGCCTGGCTGGGATGGGGGTCGGGTGAGAACGCCGGCCGCGTCGCCGAGGCGTTCCGCACCGCCGCGACGCCCGCGGTCGCCCGCGACTGGTTCGCGGAGGCCGCCCGGATGGACGTCAGCGACCTCCTCGACCAGGTGGTGGCGCCGACGCTCGTGCTGCACCGGCAGGCAGCCAGCCAGATCCCGGTCGAGGTGTCCCGGCGGCTGGCCGACGGGGTACGCAACGGGACGCTGGTCGAGCTCGAGGGCAGCACTCCGACGCTGTTCGTCGAGGGCGGAGCCCGTGACCTCGCCATGGTGAGCCGCTGGTTCCTGACCGGTGAGGTGCACCGCGGGTCCGCGCCCGCCTCGGGTCAGGCCACAACGGCACTGACCACGCGCGAGCACGAGGTGCTGCGGCTGATCGCCACGGGACGTACGAACGCTGTCATCGCCCGCGACCTCGGCATCACCGAGCACACCGTCGAGCGGCACGCCGCCAACCTCTACCGCAAGCTCGGCGTACGCAGCCGCGCCGAGGCCACCGCCTGGGCGATCCGCAACGGCGCGGCCTGAAGGCGGACTGACGGGAACCCGTCAGTCCGGCTGCCCACTGCCCGGGAAGCGGCGACCCCGCGACCCTGGGCACAGTGGGGAGCATGACGACGATCACTCCCAGCAACGACTCCTGGCGGATGGCGAAGGCGACCGCCCCGATGATGCGGACCCTGGCCGGGCGCCGCCTGTTCCCACTCTGGGCCGTGGTGCACCACCGAGGCCGCAAGACCGGACGCGACCTGAGCCTCCCGGTCGCGCTGCTGCACACCGAGGACGAGTTCGTGATCACGCTTCCGTGGGGTGCCGGCACCAACTGGGTACGCAACGTGTTGGCGGCCGGCGAGTGCACGATCACCTGGAAGGGCCGCGACCACGCCGCCACCCAGCCGCGGATACTGGGCCGCGACGAGGCGCGCCCCTACTACGACGGCTTCTCCTGGTGGATGGTCGAGAAGGCGTTCAAGGCCGACAGCTTCCTCCTCCTGCGGCGGTGAGAGTCCACACTGCGGCGCCGTCGCTCCGTGACGTACGCCTGTGTCTGGCAGGATCGACGCATGACGATGGAGGCTTTCGGCGAGCAGTCCTTCCCTGAGGAGCCCTTCGGTAACGAGTGGGACACCGAGCCCGGGTGGCTCTCCGAGGAGGAGCTGGGCGAGACCCGCGGGCGCGTGCCCATCCTCTACGTGGAGGCGGTCCCGGTACGTGTCGACCCCGACGGCCGGGTCACCGAGGTCGGGCTGCTGCTGCGCGGCTCGCCCACGACCGGGACGATCACCCGGTCGCTGGTCTCCGGCCGGGTGCTGCACGGTGAGCGGATCCGCGACGCGCTGATGCGCAACCTGGAGAAGGACCTCGGCCCGGTCGCCTTCCCGACCCTGCCGCTGACCACGGTTCCGGTGACCGTCGCCGAATACTTCCCGTGGCCCGGCGAGCGCTACCAGGACGCGCGCCAGCACGCGGTCTCGCTGGTCTACGTCATCCCCGTGACCGGCGAGTGCGAGCCGCGCCAGGACGCCCTGGAGCTGTCCTGGATGACGCCGGCCGAGGCCGCCTCCGACGAGGTCGTCGGCGACATGGAGGGTGGTCGGGGAGTGCTGCTGCGGCAGTGCCTGAGCGCGTTCGGGGCGCTGGATTGAACCCAGCAGACGACGAGGGCAGGACGTACGCATCGGGGGAGGGGCTCGTCGAGTTCCTCGACCTGATGCGGCTGATGCGTGAACGGTGCGTGTGGAAGTCGTCGCAGACTCACGCATCGCTCGCGCAGTACCTTCGCGAGGAGTCAGACGAGGTGCTCGAGGCCATCGACGAGGCCGACCCCGAGCACCTCAAGGAGGAGCTCGGCGACCTCCTGCTTCAGGTCTACTTCCACGCCGCCATCGCGGAGGAGGCCGGCGAGTTCACCATGGACGACGTCATCGCCGGCCTCACGGCGAAGATGAAGCGCCGCAACCCGCATGTCTTCGGCCCCGAGGCCACCTCCGGCCGCCGCTACACCCTCGAAGAGGTCGAGAAGCTCTGGTCGGCGGCCAAGGCCGCCGAACGCGCCCGCCCCGCCGAATAGGCACCTACGTCGGCCGAGACGGCACTTACGTCGGCCGACACGGCATCTCGGTGCCGTCTCGGCCGACGGGAGCGACGCCTCGGCTCGCGTACGTGACCTCTCGGCCGGCGGGGGCGACCTTTCGCGGAGCCAGGGGGATGAGCATGGCCGCGAGGGCCGCGCCCAGAGCGACGACGGTGAGGAAGCCGAAGCCGTTGATGTACCCCTGCTCTGTCGGGTAGCCGGACGGCAGGGTGTGGGCGGTGACCAGGGAGGTCATGACCGCGGTGCCGATGGTGCCGCCGACGGTGCGGATGTTGGCGTTCATCCCGGTGGCCACGCCGGTGTGCTCCGGTGGGACCGCAGCGACGACCGCGTTGGCGAGGTTGGCGAAGACCAGGCCGGTGCCGAAGCCGGAGAGCCCCGCGGCGACGCACATCTGCCACGGCTCGTCGTGGACGAAGGCAACCATGGCCAGGGAGACCGCGGTGAGCAGCCCGCCGATGACCAGGATGCGGCGCATCCCGATGAGCTCGGCGAGCCGGGCGCTGACCAGACCGCACAGGAACGAGGTGATGGCCGTCGGGAGCATCAGGTAGCCGGCGACGGTGACCGACGCGCCGAACCCGTAGCCGGCCGACGGCGGGGTCTGGGTCAGCTGCGGGATGAAGCCGAAGGAGGCGTACATCGCGATGCCGATCAGCAGGGCGACCAGGTTGGCGGTCCAGACGCCGCGGCGGCCCATCAGGCGCAGGTCGACCAGCGGCTGGCGTACGGTCCACTCGACCCGGATCCATGTGGCCAGGAGCACCACGGCGGCACCGAGCAGACCGATGGTGGCGGGCGAGGTCCAGCCCCACGACGGCGCCCGGCTGACACCGAGGAGGAGCGCGACCAGCCAGCCGGCGAGAAGCACGGCGGGGAGCAGCGGGATCGGCTCACTGGTGAGCACCGGGGACTCCGGCACCAGCCACAGCGCGGCGATCGCGGCGCCGGCCGCGACCAGGGCGGGCAGCAGGAACAGCGCCCGGAAGCCGAGCGTCTCGGCGACCGGACCTGCCAGCACGATTCCGGCTGCGAAGCCCATCGAGAGCAGCGACGAGGTCACCGCGATCGCACCGGCGACGCGCTCCTTGGGCAGCTCGTCACGCAGGATCGCGAAGGCGAGCGGCAGGGTGCCGCCACCCAGCCCCTGCAGAACGCGCGCGCCGATCATGACCTCGATGCTTGGGGCCGCGGCGGCGAGGAGGGCGCCGGCGGTGAGGGCGGCCAGGCTCCACACGTACATCCGGCGCTTGCCGAAGGAGTCGCCCATCCTGCCGATGATCGGGGTCGCGACCGAGGCCGAGAGCAGGAAGGCGGTCAGGATCCAGGACGCTGTCGCCTGGTCGGTCTCCAGCTCGGTCTGGATCAGCGGCATCGTCGGCACGGAGACCGACTGCAGCAAGGAGTAGGAGCAGACGCCGATGGCGACGATGGCGAAGGTGAGGCGGGGGCTGGTGTGGGTCACGGACATCGAGGCAAAGTTTAGCTTGGCTAACTGTATTCCGGCGAAAACAATAGAGGCGCTCGCCTGCCGTGCTGGCAGGCGAGCGCCTCGAACGAACAGTTCAGCAGGTCAGGCCCACTTCACCGCGGCCTCGGTCTCCACGCGGGGGAGACGGTCGAACCACGGGTTCTCGCCCGGGTGGCCGATGTTGACGATCATCTTGGTGGTCCAGTCACCCTCGGGGAAGAACTCCTTGTCGACGCCCGCGGTGTCGTAGCCCGCGATCGGGCCGGCGGCGAGACCGGCCGCGCGAACGGCGAGGATGAAGGCGCCGGCCTGCAGGCCGGCGGACCAGCCACCGGCGCCGTGGCGGGCGGCCTCGTCGGCGTCGAAGTAGTCCTTCATCTCCGGGCGGATCGGGAAGACGTTGGGGATCTCCTCGTGCCAGTTGTTGTCGTAGGCGACGATCGCGGTCGCCGGGGCAGCCTTCGTCTTCTCGAGGTTGCCCTCGGCGATGTGCGGGAGGAGGCGCTCCTTGCCCTCTCCCGTGCGCACGAACACGACGCGCAGCGGCTGGGTGTTGGCCATCGTCGGAGTCCAGCGGGTGAGCTCCCAGACGTCGGCGAGCTCGTCGTCGGTGACAGGGGTGTCGGCGAAGGTGTTGGACGTGCGCGCACCGGTGAAGACGATCTGGCGGCCGCGGTCGTCCAGCTTCTCGAGCGTAGTGGTCTCGAGGGCAGTGGTCTCGGTCATGTTGCTCTGAACTCCGTGGTTACTAGGGATATTCCGGTTACTTCGAAAATAGTAGTACCTCGGGATTCAGGCAAGTCCTGTACGCTGGGATGCATGCCCGCGACGAAGCCCGCACACGATCCGCAGGTGTGCAGTGCCGCGCTGGTGCGGGCCTTCGACTTCCTCGGCAAGCGCTGGAACGGCGTGATCCTCGGCAGCCTGACCCAGGGCCCGCTCGGCTTCGCTGAGCTCAAGCGAGCGGTGGCCGGCATCAGCGACTCGATGCTCTCCGAGCGGCTCAGCGAGCTGGCCGGCCTGGGCCTGCTCGCCCGCGAGGTCGACCCAGGCCCGCCCGTGGCGGTCCGCTACGCGCTCACCGGATCCGGTGCCGCGCTCGCGCCGACCCTCGGCGCGCTCACCGAGTGGGCCGGTACGCATCTTCCGGCCGACCGCTGCTCCGAAGACTGACCGGTCCAAAAAATCACGCTGGCCCGCCACCGAGACGGTGACGGGCCAGCGTGATGCTGATCCTCAGCGCTTGGCTGCTCGACCGAGGTCGAGGAAGACCGTCTCTCCGGTGGCATCCTCGAGGCCGTCGTTGTCGGTGACCGCGTAGGCGCGTCCGTCGGCTCCGATGGTGAAGCCCTCGAGCTTCTCCTGGGTCCATCCGTGGCCGGCCTGCAGCGTAGGCAGCAGGTCGTACGCCAGGCGCTTGCGCAGCGGGGTCACCGGGCTGAGTCCGGTGACGCCCTGGCGGGGCACGTCGACCGTGTAGACCCGCTTGATCGCGGCGGTGGTTCCGTTCTGCTTGTCGCGCTCGATGATCGCGAGGGTGTCGTCGTCGACGGCGGTGATCTCGGACAACCCGAGCCAGTCACCGGCCACCGAGGTCGACTCCAGGCCGTAGCCGAACCACTCCCACTCGCCCGTCGCCGGGGTGTAGCGACCGATCCGGGCGGTGCTCGCGCCGTCGACGCCGGGCTTCTTCGCGGTCGAGTCGGCCCAGAGCGGGCGCTGGAGCGCGACGTACACCTTCTCCGAGCGGCGCTTCCCGGTCACCGTGACGCCCTCGAGGCCCCACTTGCCGACCTTCTCGGCGACCTCGGTGGGCAGCGGCACCGTCTCGGCGATCCGGCCGTCGCGGTCGAGGCGGAGCAGCGCGTTCCCGGCACCGGTCGCACCCTCGTTGGCCACCCAGAAGCCGCCGCCACGACGGGCGGCCAGGCCCTCGATGTCGAGCCCCTCGGCCACCTCGCCCGAGGCGTCGGTGACCTCGATGACGTCGCGGATCACGGCGGGGGAGCGGTTCACCGAGAGGGTGTAGATCCGGCCGGTGGCGTAGGCCGCGTCGCTGGCGGCGTAGAGCTTGCCGGGCTCACCGGGCACCTTCGAGAGCGCGCCGAGCGCGCCCCAGCCGATCGGCTTGCCGTTCTGCGAGGCCGACTCGACGGCGGGGAAGGACGATGACTTCCGGCCGAACCCGTAGAGCGAGACCGACGCCCGCACCAGGTCCTCGGCCGAGTCCTCCTCCGAAGAGATCGCCAGCAGGTTGCGCGACGGGATCGGCAGCAGTCCCTCCGGCCCGTTGGTCGCGGGCAGCGCCTGCGTGAACCTCGGGGCCGAAGGCGTACGCATGTCGTAGACGGCCACGAAGTTGCTGCGCTCGGAGCCCACGAAGGCGTACGGGACGCCACCGAAGGTCTCGAAGGCCAGCCCCTCGGGCTCCGCGCCCTTCTTGGCGGCGCGGTCGTTGTTGTGCATGCCGTACTTCGTGGCGAGGTCCTCGAAGGTGGATCCGGCGTCCCAGACCACGTCGCCGGTCGCGGCGCGGAAGACGGTCCAACCGCGGGTGCCTCCCTTCCAGTCGCCCTCGTTGGCGGTGGCGACCAGGCCCTTGCCGACCCACTGGATCGAGTCGGGCTCGCGCGGTGCGTCGATGGTGTCGACCGGGTCGAACAACCCGTTCTTGCTCGCGTCCACACCGGAGACGACCGCGTTCCCGGCGCTCCACGCCGTCTCGACGGTCGCGGACGGAAGGTCGATGATCGCGACGCCGTTGTTCTCCTGCAGCGTGAGCGCGAGCTGGTTGTCGGCGTTGATGTCGACGTACTCCGGCTCGGCGTCCTCCGGAGTGTCCAGCCCCTTCAACAGCGAGGCGGGCAGCGCCACGTCGGTGATCCGCCACTCGGCCGGCCCGCCGTCGAGGCCGACGATCTTGACCGATCCGGCCGGCGCCTGAGGCAGGTCGCCCTCCTCGCCGCCGGCAGGGGTGGCGGCCTCGTTGCGCTGGTTCTCCATCGCGATCGCGGCGTACGTCCCGTCAGGGCTGACCGCGATCGAGTCGGGCTGACCGCCCAGGTCGTACGAGGCCACCTCCTCGTGCGGGGCGGCCAGCGAGATCACGTCGATCCGCCCGGCACGGGTGCCGACGGCAGGCTCCTCGTCCTCCCACTCGGTGTCCTCGAGGCCGGGGTAGGTCGACTCGTCGACGACGACGAGCGCATAGTCGCCCACGATAGAGACCGACGTCGGCGAGCCGCCCTTCGCGCCGGCGACGTCGTGGCTGCCGATGCCCTTCGGCGAGGAGGGGTCGGTGATGTCCAGGAAGCCGATCCGGCCGCCGGCCGCGTCGGTGTACGCCAGTGTCCTGCCGTCCTCGGAGACGGCCGAGATCTCGGCGACGGTCGGGTCGGCCGGGTCGACCCCGGCGGGAACGTTCTGGAAGACCGGATAGGTCGCGAGCCGGCTGAACTCGCGGTGCCGGCCCGGATCGGCGGTGGCGGTGCCGCCGAGGACGGTCATCAGCGAGACGCCCAGGCCCCCGATGGCCAGGACGCCGACCCCGGCGAGTGCGAGGCGGTTCTTGCGGAGATGCATGTGAGGGTTCCTCTCGGGGAATTGTTGCCGGAGGAACGATCCGGGCGGCACCGCACCCGGAGGCATCGACGTGGTGACGAGGTGCGGACCTCGACGTGAACACCAGGTGGGCGCGGGTAGGAGTGGCCCTACCGACCGGTTAACGTTCCAATCGCCAGGCCCATCCGGCCGGGTAATAGGCTGACGGACGACACCCGTCCCGTCCCTGACCCAGGAGTAGTTCAGTGGCATCGATCGACGCCGTAGGCGCCCGCGAGATCCTCGATTCGCGAGGCAACCCGACTGTCGAAGTTGAGGTCGTCCTCGACGACGGCACCTTCGCCCGCGCCCAGGTCCCCAGTGGCGCCTCGACCGGAGCCTTCGAGGCGGTCGAGCTGCGCGACGGTGGCGAGCGCTACGGCGGCAAGGGTGTGCAGAACGCCGTGACCGCCGTCGTGGAGATCCTCGCGCCCGCGGTCGAGGGCTTCGACGCCGACGACCAGCGCGCCATCGACCAGGCGATGATCGAGGCCGACGCGACCCCCAACAAGGCCAAGGCCGGCGCCAACGCGATCCTCGGCGTCTCGCTCGCGGTCGCCAAGGCAGCCGCCGACTCGGCGGGTCTCTCCCTGTTCCGCTACGTCGGTGGCCCCAACGCCCACGTGCTTCCGGTGCCGATGCTCAACATCCTCAACGGTGGCTCCCACGCGGACTCCAACGTGGACATCCAGGAGTTCATGATCGCGCCGATCGGTGCGCCGACCTTCGCCGAGGCGCTGCGCATCGGCGCCGAGGTCTACCACGCGCTGAAGTCCGTGCTGAAGGAGAAGGGCCTGGCCACCGGCCTCGGTGACGAGGGTGGCTTCGCCCCCAATCTCGAGTCCAACCGCGCCGCCCTCGACCTGATCGCCGAGGCGATCGGCAAGGCCGGCTACGAGCTCGGCAAGGACGTCGTCCTCGCGCTCGACGTGGCCGCCTCGGAGTTCTACGAGGATGGGGCGTACCTCTTCGAGGGCGCGAAGAAGACCGCCGAGGAGATGACCGCCTACTACGCGGAGCTCGTCGCGGCCTACCCGATCGTCTCCATCGAGGACCCCCTCGACGAGGAGGACTGGGACGGCTGGAAGGCGATCACCGACGCCATCGGCTCCAAGACCCAGCTCGTCGGCGACGACCTGTTCGTCACCAACGTCGAGCGCCTCGCCCGCGGCATCGAGGGTGGTCAGGGCAACGCGCTGCTGGTCAAGGTCAACCAGATCGGCACGCTCACCGAGACCCTCGACGCCGTCGACATGGCTCACCGCGCCGGCTTCAAGACGATGATGTCCCACCGCTCCGGCGAGACCGAGGACACCACCATCGCCGACCTCGCCGTCGCCGTCGGCTCCGGCCAGATCAAGACCGGCGCCCCGGCCCGCTCCGAGCGCGTCGCGAAGTACAACCAGCTCCTCCGGATCGAGGACGAGCTCGGCGAGGCCGCCCGCTACGCCGGCGCCTCCGCCTTCCCGCGCTACCAGGCGTAGGTAGTTCCGTACGCCGCGGCGGCCCGTGTCCTCAGGACACGGGCCGCCGCGCGTCTGCCGCCAGGAGGTAGGTCGTGGATGGGAGGATGAGCGACGTGGCAACGCAGGGACCCGGTCAGAGCAAGCGCGTACGCGGTCCTCGGGCCCCACAGGGGCCGGGGCGACGGCCGCGTGCTCCCATCCCTGCCCGCCCGGCGTCGATCGGCGGCATCGATGCGCTGCGTAAGCGCCTGCGCCGGCCCAAGCTCACCGGCCGGGCGATGATGATCATCGTCGTGGCCTCCGTGATGGTGATCTCCTACGCCTCCTCGCTGCGCGCCTACATCCAGCAGCGCCATGACATCAACGCCCTCCAGACCGAGATCGCCGAGCGCAAGGAACACATCAAGCAGCTCGAGGAGCAGACCCGTCGCTGGGAGGACCCTGCCTACGTCCAGCAGCAGGCCCGGGAGCGGTTCGGCTTCGTGATGCCGGGCGAGACGGCGTACGTCGCCCTCGACGAGAACGGCGAGCGCATCCAGACCGAGCCGGAGCTCACCGACCCCGGCAAGGTGGGCAGTGCGGAGCAGCCGAAGGCTTGGTGGGACGATGCGTGGGGTTCCGTGCTGCTGGCCGGTGACCCGCCGGAGCAGACAGGAGACGGGCCGGAGTCGGAGATCGACCCGCCCAAGCAGAAGAAAGACTGAAGACATGGCGATCGATCCCAAGGACGTGTCCGCGATCACGGCACAGCTGGGACGCGAGCCACGGGGGATCCACGAGGTCGGGCACCGCTGCCCGTGCTCGCTGCCCGATGTGGTGACCACCGAGCCGCGGCTGCCCAACGGCACCCCGTTCCCGACGACCTTCTACCTCACCTGCCCGCGTGCCGCCTCGAAGATCGGCACCCTCGAGGGCACCCACGTGATGAAGGACATGGAGGCGCGGCTGGCGTCCGACGAGGAGCTCGCCGCCGCCTACACCAAGGCTCATGAGGCCTATCTCGAGGCGCGCTACGAGCTCGGCGACCCGCCCGAGATCCACGGCATCTCCGCAGGTGGGATGCCCAACCGAGTCAAGTGCCTGCACGTCCTCGCCGGCCAGGCGCTCGCCCAGGGCCCCGGCGTCAACCCGCTCGGCGACGAGGTGCTCGAGCGCCTCGGCGAGTGGTGGAAGTCCGGTCCCTGCGTGGACCTGGAGCTGGAGGACGAGGAGCAGTGACGAGGGTTGCTGCGATCGACTGCGGCACGAACACCATCAAGCTCCTGATCGCGACGGTCACCGCCGACGGCCTCAACGAGGACGTACGTGAGGCCCGCATGGTCCGCCTCGGACAGGGTGTCGACCGCACCGGCGTGTTCGCGGAGGAGGCCCTGCAGCGCGCCTTCAGGGCCATCGACGAGTACGCGACGCTGATCCGCGAGAACGGTGTCGAGAAGGTGCGCTTCGTGGCCACCTCGGCCACCCGCGACGCCACCAACGCGGCGACCTTCATCGACGGCGTACGCGTTCGGCTCGGGGTCACGCCCGAGGTCGTCACCGGGGCGGAGGAGGCGGCCCTCTCCTTCGGCGGCGCGGTCCGCAACCTGCGCGGCACCCCGGAGCCGCCGGTGCTCGTGATCGACATCGGCGGTGGGTCCACCGAGCTGATCCTCGGGGACGGCTCGGCGTCGAGCGTCGGCGAGGCGGACAGCATGGACATCGGCTCGGTGCGTCTGCATGAGCGTCACCTGCGCTCCGACCCGCCCACGCGGGAGGAGATCGAGGCCTGCGTACGCGACATCGACGCGCACCTCGACGCCTGCCCCGTCGAGCCGGCCACAGCCAACACCGTGGTCGCCGTCGGCGGCACCATGATCCAGCTGGCCATGGGGCTGCTCGAGCTGGCTGCGTACGACCGCACCGCCACCGATCACGCCGAGGTCGCGCCCGACGACGTCTACCGGCTCGTCGACCGCCTGCTGGCGATGACCGTCGAGGAGCGGCTGGCGCTGCCCTGGATGCACCCCGGCCGCGCCGACGTGATCGCCGCCGGTGGAGTGATCCTCAGCCGGATCCTGAGGCGCTCGCGTGTCGAGTCTCTGCTGGTCTCCGAGTCCGACATCCTCGACGGAATTGCCTGGTCCGTTAGAGACTAGGCATGTCGGGGGACTTGATCTGTGTTTATGGCATCTTGGTGTTTGACGCCTAGGTCTAGGTTTACCGGCGAATATCCCATCAAACAGAACCAAATGCTGTCTCTCGGAAGGTCAAGACGTGAAAAAGCTCATCCTGCTTGCCATCGCTGCCGTTGGTGTCGGCGTGCTGGTCAAGAACAAGTCTGAGCAGCTGAAGGCCGGCGCGAACAAGGTCACCCATGACCCGCGCGTCCAGTCGGCCCTCGCGACCGCCTCGGAGAAGGCGGCGCCCATCAAGGAGAAGGCTGCTCCCTATGCCGAGGCCGCCAAGGCCAAGGCCGGTCCCTACGCCGCCACGGTGAAGGAGAAGGCCGGTCCCTACGCGGAGCAGGCCAAGGAGAAGGTCACGGCCGCGGCCGAGGTCGCCTCCGAAAAGCTGCACCGCAACGGCTCCGTCCCGGAGTCCACCCCAGAGGCCGCTCCGGAGTCGACCACCGGCTCGTCCTCGAGCAGCGAGTACGGCGGCTACCCGCCGGCTCCGCCGGTTCCGCCGGCGCCGTCTGCCCCGCAGGCCGGGGTCACCGGTGACCCGCTCACCGACCCGATCGCCCCGGCCGACCCGTACGCCGCCGAGGTCCCGCCGCCCCCGCCGGCCGCCCCCGACCAGGCGTCCTACGACGACCTGGGCGGTGGCGACACCGCGGTCAAGCCCACCTCGGAGGGCACGCCCGAGTTCGCTCCCGAGCCGGTCGACTCTCCCGAGGAGGACAAGGACAAGTGGTTCCGCGGCTGAGCTGCGGCTAGATGTCCATCTGAGTCACCCGCGGCCCGCCATCGGCGGGCCGCGGGTGACAATGGTTTGGTGACCATCCACGCCATCACCGTCCTGGGACACGATCGCCCGGGGATCATCGCCGACACCACCGCCCGCCTGGCCGGACTCGGACTCAACCTCGAGGACTCGACGATGACCCGGCTCCGCGGTCACTTCGCGATGACGCTGCTCTGCGCGGGCGAGGCGACCACGGAGGCCATCCAGGCCGATCTCGAGCCGATCGCGGCCGATGGCACCCTGACGGTCACGGTCTACGAGCTCCCTGAGGAGCAGGCGCCGGCCGGCGCGGGCCAGCTCTTCGTGCTCTCCGTCCACGGCGGTGACCGCCCGGGCATCGTCTCCACGGTGACCGCCGAGATCGCCGCCGTCGGCGGCAACATCACCGACCTGACCACCCGTCTCTCCGGGGACCTCTATGTCGTCGTCGCCGAGCTCGAGCTGCCGGCGGACGTCGACGTCTCCGTGCTCGAGGCGTCGATCAAGCGGGTCACCCAGGAGCTCGGCGTCGACGCCACCCTGCGGCCGATCGAGGCCGACGACCTGTGAGTCTCAACGAACGAGTCGCGGCCTGGACCGAAGCCGAGCTGGGTGTCGAGGGCAAGGTCCTCGAGGTCGTACGCGCTCCCGCGCAGGTCCTCTCCGTGCCCGGCAAGGACGTCGACCCCGCCGCCCCCGAGACGGTCCAGCTCGCCGCGGACCTGATCGCCACCATGCGGGTCTCGCCCGGCTGCGTCGGCCTGGCCGCCGACCAGGTCGGCGTCTCGGCCCGCGTCTTCTGCGTCGACGTCTCCACCCACGTCAAGACCAAGACCCACCATGGGACGTACGTCCTGTGCAACGCCGAGGTCATCGAGGCCAGCCGCAACGAGAAGGCGCGCGAGGGCTGCATGTCCGTCCCCGACCTGACCGGTGACGTGAAGCGGGCCTCCCGGCTGACCGTACGCGGCCAGCTCCCGGTCACCGGCGAGACCGTCGAGATCGTCACCGACGCCTTCGAGGCCCGCTGCCTGCAGCACGAGATCGACCACACCAACGGTCTGCTCTTCATCGACCGCGTCGCCGGCGCCCACGCGCTGCACCAGCGGCAGACGTACTTATGACGCTAATCTCTTCCGCGCGCCCCGGTATCCCAATCGGTCAGAGGAAGGCGTCTTAAAAACGCTTCAGTGTGGGTTCGAGTCCCACCCGGGGCACTCTGCGATCGCCGGAACATCAGGGTTGTCCCGGACGTTGAGTGAGACACAGGGCCGGTACGCTGGCCACAGGAGCCGCCACCGTGGCGGCGACTTTCCAGTCGCTTTCGAGGAGTGACCCCCAGATGCAGAGCAACAACCCGGTGTTCCGTAGGGCAGAGGGCTTCGGGCAGCCGTCGCAGAACGCCTACGGCAACGCGACCTACGGTGGCAACGGGGCTTCGTACGCCGGCTACGGGCAGGACCCGAGCCAGTGGTCGACCGGCGGCCCCGAGGCTCCCACCACGGGCGCCCCCATGACGATCGACTCGGTGGTGCAGAAGGGTGCGATCACGCTCGGCGTGGTCTTCCTGGCCGCCATCGCGACGTGGATCATGACCCCCGACATCAGCTCCGACGCCAACCTCGCGCCGCTCTACCTGGCCGCGACCCTCGGTGCTGGCGCGGCGTTCATCCTGTCGCTGGTCAACTCGTTCAAGCGCGTGGTCAGCCCGGCGCTGGTCCTGGCATTCGCCCTCGCCGAGGGCATCGCCCTGGGTGCGCTCAGCAAGACCTTCGACGCTCTGTTCGGGGGCGGCATCGTCGTCCAGGCCGTGATCGGCACCTTCGCCGCGTTCGCGGGCACCCTGGCTGCGTACAAGTTCTTCAACATCAAGGTCGGCAACAAGTTCCGCACCTTCGTGATCGCCGCCATGTTCGGCATGGTGGGCCTGAGCCTGATGGAGCTCGTGCTCGGCATGTTCGGTGCCAGCTTCGGCCTCTTCGGCTTCGGCACGCTCGGCATGATCACCGCCATCGCCGGCCTTGCGCTCGGTGTGTTCATGCTGATCCTCGACTTCGACCAGATCGAGTACGGCATCCGTGCCCAGCTCCCTGAGCGTGAGTCGTGGCGCGCCGTCTTCGGCCTGACCGTCAGCCTCGTCTGGATCTACACCAACCTGCTCCGCCTGCTGGCGATCTTCCAGCAGGATTGATCAGTCGCATCAACAGGACCGCCCCGCTCCCTTCGGAGCGGGGCGGTTCTGTCGTTGTCAGCGCTGGGAGTGGTGGGGCTCGGCGACCGGGGGAGTCTCGTCGGGGCGCTCGCCCCGGCGAGGCTCGCGGTGCTCGTTCTCGAAGGAACGGGCACGGGCCCAGTTGCGGCCGACGCGGCCACGGGGGCGCGGAGCCGGGTCGATCTCGGTTCCTGGCCGGATGACGGCGCGGAGGGAGGCTGCCGCCAGCGGCATCACCTGCTTGCCGTTGTAGGTCTCCAGGATGGCGTTCTCGTCGCCGACGAGGCCGAGCACAGAGAGCGTGGGCGGCACCAGCACCTCGCCGAGGGCGTGGTAGCCGGCGGCGGAGGGGTGGAACTGGTCGGCGCCGAACCAGAACGCCGGGGTGGCTTTGAAGGCCGGCCCGAGGACGTCACCCAGCGACACGGTGTGACCACCGGCGCGGATGACGTGGAAGATCTGGCCGGCGGCGATACGGATCGACCAGGCCCGCATGATCGAGCGCAGCGGCGGCAGGATCGGGGTGGCGGTGCTGAGGTCGGGGACGGTGCCGACGAGCACCGTCACTCCGGCCTCCTGGAGCCGGATGACGGCCTGGGCGAGGTGGCTCACCGCGACCCGCGGGCGCACCCGGCGGATCACGTCGTTCGAGCCGACCAGGATGACCGCGATGTCGGCGTCGGCGGCGATCGCCTTCTCGACCTGCGGGTGCAGGTCGGAGGACTTGGCGCCGATCTCGGAGAGGTCGTGCAGGCGCACCGGCCGGCGTGCCTTCTCGGAGACGCCGGAGGCGAGGACGGCGCCAGGCGTGTCCTCGACCTCGGTCATTCCGTAGCCTGCGGCACTCGAGTCGCCGAGCAGCGCGATGCTGATCGGTCGGCCCGGATGCCGCGCTCCGTACCACCCGGTCGGGGAGGGTGCCACCGGCATCTTGACCTGATGCGTCGCTTTGACGGCAAGCGCCGCTTCCGCGACGAGGACCCCGGCGAACGCGGCCGTCGCGGCCAGAACACCCCCGCCGGCGTACGCGGTCTTGCGTGCCAGACTCTTCTTCGCCACGGGGACCACTCTAAAGTCTTCGGCCCACTACCGGGCACTCAGTATCGGGATATAGGGGATCTCACCTAGTGGACATACGCTGGGGCCATGGAGTACGTCGACTCGCTACTGGACCTCATTGGCAACACTCCGCTCGTGCGGCTGGAGCGTGCATTGGACGGTGCTGGGGCCGCAGCACCCGGCGAGGGACCCCTGGTTCTGGCCAAGGTGGAGTACCTCAACCCGGGCGGTTCGGTGAAGGACCGCATCGCCACCCGGATGATCGAGGCGGCCGAGGCGTCCGGTGAGCTGAAACCCGGCGGGACGATCGTGGAGCCCACCTCCGGCAACACCGGTGTCGGCCTGGCGATGGTCGCCCAGCAGAAGGGCTACAAGTGCATCTTCGTCTGCCCCGACAAGGTCAGCGAGGACAAGCGCAACGTGCTGAAGGCCTACGGCGCCGAGGTCGTCGTCGCGCCCACGGCAGTGCCGCCGGAGCACCCCGACTCCTACTACAACGTCAGTGACCGGCTCGCCTCGCAGCCCGGGGCCTGGAAGCCGAACCAGTACGCCAACCCGAACAACCCGCGCTCCCACTACGAGGAGACCGGCCCTGAGATCTGGCGCCAGACCGAGGGGAAGATCACCCACTTCGTCGCCGGTGTCGGCACCGGCGGCACGATCTCCGGGATCGGCCGCTACCTCAAGGAGCAGAACCCTCACGTCCAGGTGATCGGCGCCGACCCCGCCGGGAGCGTCTACTCCGGCGGCAGCGGGCGGCCCTATCTGGTCGAGGGTGTCGGTGAGGACTTCTGGCCGGAGACGTACGACCGCGATGTCGCCGACCGCATCATCGAGGTCTCCGACGCCGACTCCTTCGCCTACACCCGCAGGCTCGCCCGCGAGGAGCAGATGCTCGTCGGCGGCAGCGCCGGCATGGCTGCGTACGCCGCCAAGCAGCTCGCCGCTGAGCTGGCCGGCACGCCGGAGGGCGAGAACGCCGTGATCGTCGTGCTGCTGCCCGACTCCGGGCGCGGCTACCTGACCAAGGTCTTCAACGACGAGTGGCTGGCGCAGTACGGCTTCGAGACCGGCGAGGCGGGCAAGCAGACCGTCGGCGACGTGCTGCGCGGCAAGTCCGGCCGGCTGCCCGACCTGGTCCACACCCACCCCGGCGAGACGATCGCCGAGGCGGTGCACATCCTGCAGGAGTACGGCGTCTCGCAGATGCCAGTCGTCCGCGCCGAGCCGCCGATCGTGGCCGCCGAGGTCGCGGGCTCGGTCTCGGAGCGGACCCTGCTCGAGGCGCTCTTCACCGGCAAGGCCAAGCTCACCGACTCCGTCGAGGAGCACATGTCCCCGCCGCTGCCCTCGATCGGCTCCGGCGCTGACGCCCACGACGCCGCCCACACCCTGGGCTCCTCCGACGCGCTGCTGGTGCACGAGGACGGCAAGCCCGTCGGTGTCCTCACCCGCCAGGACCTGCTCTTCTTCCTCACCAGCTCCTGAGTCCGCGGATACCCTCCCCCCTAGCGGGGGAGGGTCGCGTACGCCATGATTCGTGCTCATGATCGCGTACCCCCACACCCGCCGAAGCGGAGCCCGAGGTAGTCAGCATCGCCGATCGGCGATCGCCGCGGTAGCTCTGCTCACCGCCTTCTTGCTGACTGCATGTGGCGGTGGCGAGGGCAGCGGCGGCGGTGATCGGCCGAGCGTCGAGGACATCGAGGGACAGATCACCCAGAGCAGCCGCGACCAGGTGACCGAGGAGCAGGCAGGGTGCCTGGCGAAGACCTACTACGAGTCGGACCTCTCCGACGAGGCGGTACGCCTCCTGGTCGAGGCCGAGGACGTCTCCACGATCAGCCCGGAGGATCTCTCGGAGGCGGATCAGAAGGCCAGCAAGGAGCTCTACGAGCCGCTGGTGAAGTGCCTGTCGCCGGCTGAGTAGTCGCCGTTCGGCGCCGGCCGGAGCCAGGTGTCGGCCACCCGGGCGAGGTCCTCGCGACCCGAGACCCCGGTCTTGCGGCTGATGTTGTGGAGGTGGGTCTCGACGGTGCGGGTGCTCATCTCCAGGTCCGCTGCCAGCGAGGCGGTCGTGGGTCCCTCCGGGAGCAGTCGAAGCACCTCGCTCTCGCGTCCGGAGAGGCCGATGTGGGTTGCCGCGCGACGGAACATGCCGGCTCGGCTGCCGGAGATCTCGGAGCGCTCCCAGGCGGTGTCGAGAGTCTCGGCGGCGCCGGCCAGGTCGCCGGCCTCGCGCTGGAGGATGGCCAGCGAGATCGCGGCCCTGGTCACGAACACGAGGGCGCCGGCGTCGGCGAGCTTCACGATCGCCTCGCGGAGGCCGTCGACATCGCCGGCGGCCGTGGTCGCGGCGTACGCTCCCATGCCCTGCAGCAGCGGGCTCTCGGTGCCTGTCGCGAGGCTGGCGGCCCGGGTGATGTGCTTGTTCTCGTTGGCACCGCGCTCGACCGCCTCGACGGCGAGGAAGATGCCGCCGGTGATGTAGCCGGCGTCCAGCCGCTGGCCGACGAGCTCGCACAGCTCCTTCAGGCTCGGCATCCGGCCGCTGGCCGGCGCCATGATGCTGGCCACCATCCCGGGCCACGGGCCGAAGGCGACCTTCGCGCCGCCGATCTGGGAGGCGAGGCTGCGGGCGTACTCCGGGCGGCCCTGCGCCATCGCGATCTCGGCGCCGAGGGTCAGGATGCCGGTGTGGGCGACGTCGCGGTAGGCCGCGACGCTCGAGGAGGAGAGGCTCTGGAAGGCCGCCTGGCTCGCCTCGGTCAGCCGGCCGGCGATGCTCAGACCGAGCACGCACAGGTAGGCGTGGGCCTGGATGAGCATGGCGCTCGAGCTCTGGTAGGCCGCCTCGAGCTGCTCGCGGGCGAAATCGATGCCGCGTTCCAGGTCGCCGCCGAGCATGTCGGCGAGCCCGATGAGGAAGGCGTGCAGACCGGCGGGCAGCGGGTTCTCCGGACGCTGGCTCTCCAGCAGGTTGCGCGCCTGCTCGACCATCCCGGCGGCGAGGAGGCGTTCGGCGGCGACGACTCCGAGCATCTCGGGGCCGACCGTGTCGCGCGGGTCTGGCTCGACCGTGGGCACCTCGGGGACGTACTCCGTCTGGAACTGCAGGTGGGCGCGGGAGGCCTCGAGGGTCGCGGCGAAGGTGGGCAGCCGCTTCAGCCCGTCGTCGAGCACGGCCTTGGCGGCGTTCAGGTCGCCCAGCTCCACCGCCTTCCAGGTGGCGAACCAGGCCAGCATCCAGGCCGACTCCTGGGTGTCGGTCAACGGCGTACGCCGTTCGACCTCCTCGATCTGGTCGCTGGGCGCCGCCGTGTTGCGAAGCGCCACGAGCAGCGGCAGCGCCGTCTCGGGCGAGGGCATCTCGGTCCAGGAGCGGCGCGCGCGGGTGACCTCGTCGGCCATCTGGCGCAGCGAGCGCTGGTGGAGCAGGGCGGCGTCGGCGCCGCGGGGCCGGTGGGTGGCGTAGTCGAGGAGCGGTTGCTCGGCGGCCAGGTGGTTCCGCGCGATCACCAGCCCGAACGCCGAGCCCTCGGTGATCAGGTAGTCGCCGATGAGCGGCGGGTAGAGGCCCACGACGCCACTGCCCGGGCCGTCCTCGCTGTGCCGCGCCAGGCCGTGGGCGAAGAGCGCGTCGAGCACGTTGCGCTCGATCATCTTCTCGGCCTCGTCCAACGGCACCGGGCCCGTCACCGCGAGCGCGGTCGCGCCGTCCCAGGCGTCCTGATCGAGACCGGCGACCAGCGGCTCGACGGCAGAGGCGAGCTCAGGAGCCCAGCCCGTACGCCTCGGCAGCCGCCACAGTCCGTCGAGCTGCTCCAGCACCCCTGCCCGCGGCCCGACGGTGGCGATGGCCCGGACCAGACCGAGCAGGCCGCCGGTCGCCATCGCGATCCGGGCCAGGGAGCCGGCCTCCACCGGGCCGCCGAGGATCCCGCGGCACACCTCGTGCACCTCGTCGACCTCGAGCGCGGGGGAGCGCACCTGGACCGACGGGGCGATGCCGAGCATCAGCGTGTTCTCGGCGACGGGGTGCTGGTGGCGGCTGCTGGTCACGGCCAGGAGACGTCGCTGGCGGTGGATGTTGCGCAGGGCGCCGACCGAGTAGGTGTCGAGCGCGTCGGCGTCGTCGATCACCAGCACGGTGCCGTTGCCGAGTTGCTTGCTCAGCGCCGTGGTCATCTCACCGATGGTGCGACGGGGGCCGGTGGGCGTCGCGCTGCCGATGCCGGCGGCGGTCAGCGCGGCGAACGGCTCGTTCTGCCAGGCGCGGTGGCCGCTGATCTGCAGCACGGACCGGCCCTCGTCCTCGAACCGGTTGGCGACCAGGGAGCAGAGCTCGCTGCGCCCGGATCCGCGGGGCCCCACCAGATGGACGCTCAGGCCCGCGCCGACGTAGTCGATGACCTCGTCGACCACCCGCGCGAGGACACCTTCGCGATCCGACATGCTCACCCCCCACCTCAAGGTACATCCAAATGCATACCCGATTTTCTGTGGAGGCGCTGTATCGCCCGCGTATTAGGTCTACTGATACGCAGGTTACCTGTTTACAGTACGTAAACAGTCCGTCCGCGACCGCAACGTCTGGGCGCAGATGATGAGATAGTGATCTCACGGGCTGAGGTTCTCCTCGGCCTGAACACTGAGTGACACCAGGTTGCCGCATCAGCTCCCCCATCTGTATGCGGCCCTGGTGGCACGAAGACCTGAGAGCCCGGCCGTCCCGGACTCGAGGTCGCGATCATCCCCCCGCGGTCGTGACCTCGAGCCCAGGGCGGCCGGGTTTCTTTGTTCCCGAGTCGATCAGCTAGCGACGGTCAGAACTCGAGCCCGGCGAGCTCACAGGCAAGAGTCACCGACTGCGCCACCACGAGCCCTTGGTTGACATCGCTCCGAATTTGGGCAAGCAGCGTTCGCGCCTCAAACACGTAGGCGACCTCGGAAACTTCATCGACCACGACGTCGTTGAGTCCGCTAGTCCAGGCGTCGCACGCCGGCCCCGATGCTTCCTTGGTCGCGTCCCATATCTCATCGATGACGTCCGAGCGCGAGATGAGCTGCTTGGCGACGGTGTCGTCGACCGTGTTGCGACCGCCATTTGCTGCGCGCAGCTGCGTCGCCAACGAGTCGACGTCGTCGCCAGAACCCGACAGCTTCAGTGCGATCTCATCGACGGTCTGGCTCCCAGCCCGCGTGGTGCTCGCGCTGCCGCATGCACCCAGCGCGAAGACGACAACGAGCACCACCGATACCCCCCGCAGTGAACGCCATGTCATGTCACCACCTGCCCCCTCGCCTCAGCGTGCTTCGCCGCGCGAGGTGCGCGATCCCGTGACACCGTAGAGACCTGATTTTGGTGGTTCTTCTTGGGCGGGCATCCTGCTCGTCGCTCGGGCCGCGCAGGAATCGGGCCAGGATGACAGCCCCAGGTGCGGTGGCTCACAAGAAACGTACCCCCTCGGGAGGGGGTGCTGAGGTTCATGTGGCGGCAGTGACATAGTGATCGACGTGGACAGCGTCCTGGAGTTAGCCAGGTGGCAGTTCGGCATCGTGACCGTCTACCACTTCCTGTTCGTCCCGCTCACGGTGGGACTCACCATGCTCGTCGCCGTGCTGGAGACGATCTGGCTGCGTACGAAGAACCCTGAGTGGCTTCGGCTGACCAAGTTCTTCGCGAAGCTCTTCCTGATCAACTTCGCGCTCGGTGTCGTCACCGGGATCGTGCAGGAGTTCCAGTTCGGGATGACCTGGTCGGACTACTCCCGCTTCGTCGGGGACGTCTTCGGGGCTCCGCTGGCGATCGAGGCGCTGCTCGCCTTCTTCCTGGAGTCGACCTTCCTCGGCCTGTGGATCTTCGGCTGGGACAAGCTGCCGCGGGCGCTGCACAACGCGTGCATGTGGATCGTCCACCTCGGAACCCTGGCGTCGTCGTGGTTCATCCTGGCGGCCAACTCCTGGATGCAGCACCCGGTCGGCTACAAGTTCAACGAGATCACCGGCCGCGCCGAGCTCACCGACTTCTGGGCGGTGATGTTCAACAAGGTGCAGCTGGGCACGTTCCCGCACGTCATCCTCGCGGCGTACCTGACCTCGGCCGCCTTCATGCTTGGCATCCTGGGCTGGCTCTACCTGCGCCGGCCCGGCGAGAACAACGCAGACCGTCCGATGCACCGGCGCGGGATGGTGCTGGCGGCCTGGATCATGGTCTTCTCCGGCATCGGTGTGGCGGTCTCGGGTGACATCCAGGGCAAGATCATGACCGAGGTGCAGCCGATGAAGATGGCGGCCGCGGAGGCGCTGTGGGAGACCTCCGACTCGTGCGCGCCGTTCTCCATTCTGACCATCGGCACCCGCGACGGGAAGCACGAGAAGTGGGCGCTCGAGGTGCCCTGCGTGCTCTCCTTCCTCGGCACCGGCACCTTCGACGGCAAGGTCGAGGGCATCTACGACCTGCAGGAGAAGTATCGGGAGACGTACGGTTCGACGCCGGGCGCGACCTACTACTCACCCGGCGACTACACCCCGAACATCCCGGTCACCTACTGGACCTTCCGCTGGATGATGGGTCTGGGCGTCGTCGGCAGCCTCATCGGGCTGGCGGTGCTCTGGTTCACCCGCCGAGGACGTACGCCGACAGGGCTGGTCGGGCGCTTCCTGCCCGCGCTGGCGATCTCGGCGCCGGTGATGGTGCTGCTGGGCAACTCGATGGGCTGGATCTTCACCGAGATGGGGCGTCAGCCGTGGGTGGTCTTCGGGGTCCTGACCACGCCCAACGGCGTCTCGCCGGGCGTCGAGCCATGGGAGGTGTGGATGTCGCTGATCGGGTTCACGCTGCTCTACGCCGTGCTCGCGGTCGTCGAGGTCGGGCTGCTCATCAAGTATGTGAAGAAGGCTCCGGACCCGTTCGTCGAGCCACCCGACCCCTCCCTGCGCGGCTCCGACTCGGATGCCGACGAGCCGATGAACTTCGCGTACTGAGGAGCAACTGATGGAACTCACGACTATCTGGTTCTGCCTCATCGCCGTGCTGTGGATCGGCTACTTCGTCCTGGAGGGCTTCGACTTCGGCGTCGGGATGCTGCTCCCGGTGCTGGCCCGTGACGACCGCGAGCGGCGCGTCATGATCAACACGATCGGCCCGGTCTGGGACGGCAACGAGGTCTGGCTGCTGACCGCGGGCGGGGCGACGTTCGCGGCGTTCCCGGAGTGGTACGCCACCTTGTTCTCCGGCTTCTACGTGCCGCTGTTCCTCATCCTGATCGCGCTGATCGTGCGTGGCGTCGCCTTCGAGTACCGCCACCAGCGGCCTTCGGTCACCTGGGCCGGCTGGTGGGACCGCGCGGTGATCTTCGGGTCCTACGTCCCCGCGTTCCTGTGGGGTGTGGCCTTCGCCAACATCGTGCGCGGGGTGCCGATCGACGCCGACTTCGAGTTCACCGGGACGGTGCTGACGCTGCTGAACCCGTACGGCCTCCTCGGCGGACTCGTCACGCTGTCGCTCTTCGTGACCCACGGTGCGCTGTTCATCGCCCTCAAGACCGACGGCGAGATCCGCGGCCGGGCTCGTGCGCTGGCGCTCCGCGTCGGGGTCGTTGCTGCCGTCCTCGCCGTCGTGTTCCTGGTCTGGACCCAGGTGCTGACCGGCAACCTCGGCACCGCCGTGATCTTCGTCGTGGCGGCGCTCGCGCTCGTGGGCGGGCTGGCGGCTGCGTACGTCGGTCGTGAGGGGTTCGCCTTCGCGGGCACCTTCCTCGCCATCGGGCTGGCCGTGGCCGGGCTCTTCGTGGGGCTCTTCCCCGACGTGATGCCCTCGAGCACCGACGTCGCCAACTCGCTGACGACGACCAACGCCGCGGCGACGCCCTACACGCTGAAGCTGATGACCATCGTGGCGGCGGTGTTCACGCCGATCGTGGTGGGCTACCAGGCCTGGACGTACTGGATCTTCCGCAAGCGGATCTCGATCCATCACATCCCCGCCGCTCATTGAGATGCGCCCGAACGACCCGCGACTGCGTGCCCAGCTGTCGGTAGCCCGGCGGCCGCTGGCCGTCGTGGTGGCGGCCGGGGTGCTGGGGGCGGTGCTGCTGATCGCCCAGACGTACGCCGTCACCGGGCTGCTCATCTCCGCGATCCGCGACACGGGGTCGGTGAGCGGCTGGGCCCTGGCGGTCGTGGCCGTCTTCGCCGGACGCGCCGTCTTCGGAGTGGTCTCCGACGTGGCCGGTGCCCGGGCCGCCGGTGTCGTCGGGGCGGACCTGCGGCGCCGGGTGGTCGGGGCGATCCTGCGGGGCCGGTCGGAGAGCTCGGGCTCGCTCTCGGCGTTGGCCACACGCGGGGTCTCGGCCGCCGAGCCGTATCTGACGCGCTATGTGCCGGCGCTGGTGCTGGCGTGCGTACTGCCCGTCATGGTGCTCGCGGTGATCGTCTGGACCGACCCGCTCAGCGGTCTCATCGTGGGGCTCACGCTGCCGCTGATCCCGATCTTCGGGGTGCTGGTCGGGCTGGCCACGCGTGATCAGGCGGCCAGCCAGTGGCGGGCGATGTCGGCCCTGGCCGGTCACTTCCTCGACGTGATGAAGGGCCTGCCCACGCTGGTCGCCTTCGGTCGCGCCACGGCCCAGTCGCGCGTCATCGCCACGATCACCGACCGCTACCGCCGCCGCACCCTCGAGACCCTGAAGATCGCGTTCGCCTCCTCGGCCGTGCTCGAGCTCGTCGCGACCATCTCGGTCGCCCTGGTGGCGGTGATCATCGGGGTCCGGCTCGCCGCCGGCTCGGTCGACCTGCAGACGGCTCTCGTGGTCCTGCTGCTCGCCCCCGAGGCCTACTGGCCGCTGCGCCGCGTCGGCACCGAGTTCCACGCGGCCGCCGAGGGCACTGCGACTCTCGAGGCCACCGCGGACTTCTCCTCGCGAGACGTCACCCGCGTCGGCCGAGACGTCACCGACTGCCATCTCGACCGACGAGAGCGACGCCTCGGCATGTCTCTCGGGGAAGTGGGGCTGACCTATCCGGGCCGCGAGCGGCCGGCGCTGGCGCCGGTCTCCGCGACGGTCCCTGGCCGGGGGATCACCGCGATCGTAGGGCCGAGCGGTTGCGGGAAGTCCACGCTGCTGGCGACGATGGCGGGCCTCCATGAGACGTACGCCGGCACGGTCGAGCTCGACGGACAGACGCCGGCCGCGGGTGACGAGTGGCGACGACGGTTCGCCTACCTGCCGCAGCGTCCGGTGTTCGTCAGCGGGACGATCGCCGACAACCTGCGGCTGGGGTCGCCGGAGGCGACCGAGAGCGACCTGTGGCGCGTACTCAAGCGGGTCGCCCTCGCCGACCGGATCGCCGACCTCCCCGGCGGTCTCGGCGCCGACCTGGCCGAGGACGGCCGCTCCCTCTCGGCGGGCGAGCGAGCCCGGCTGGCGCTGGCCCGCGTCGTACTCTCCGATCGTTCCTGGGTCCTCCTCGACGAGCCGACCGCCCACCTCGACCCCGACACCGAACGGATCATCGCCGAAACCGTCACCGACCTCGCTCGCGACCGCGCCGTCGTCCTCGTCGCCCACCGCGAGGCGCTCATCGACATCGCCGACCAGGTCATCACCCTCTCCGCCGGAACCCCGCCCGCCGAGGCGTCGCCCGCGTCGGCCGAGACGTCGCTCCCGTCGGTCGAGACGGCGACCGCTGACGCCTCGGCCGACGTACCTGACGGCTCGGTGCGGGTGGCGCTGTGGGGGTCGGCGGTGGTCGGTGGGCTGAGCTGGGCGTCGGGTGTGGCGCTGACAGCGCTGGCGGGGTGGCTGATCATCAAGGCCTCCTACCACCCGGTGATCCTGACGCTGGTGGCCGCGATGGTGGGGGTGCGTACGTTCGGGATCGCGCGGCCGGTGCTGCGCTACCTGGAGCGGTTGTGGTCGCACGACAGTGCGCTGCGGCTGCTGGCCAAGCGGCGGGTGGAGATCTACGACGCGCTGGTGCCGTTGGTGCCCGGTGCCCTCCCCGGCCGCCGGGGAGACGTGCTGGCCAGCGTCGTCGACGACGTCGACGCCGTGCTCGACGAGGAGCTGCGGGTGCGGCTGCCGATCCGGGAGTACGCCGTCGTGGCGGGCCTCGCGGTCCTGGCGACCGCGCTCATCGACCCGATCGCCGGGGCCTTCACCATGGTCACGGTGCTGGCGGCGGGAGCCGCCTTCGGGATCGCGTACGCAGGTGCAGCACGCGCCGAGAACATCTCGGTCACGGTGCGGGCGAGGGTGTCCGAGCAGGTGGTCGAGGCGACCCAGACGGCGACCGAGCGCAGGATGTGGCAGGCCGGCGAGCCGGTGCTGCAGACCCTCGACGACCTGGCCGGCGCAGCCACCAGGGCGACCACGACAGCGGCTTCGGCCTCCTCGCTGGCCAAGGCCATCGTGCTGGTCACCGCCGGCGCGGCGGTCGCCGCGACCGCCGCCTACGCCACCGTTGGCGACGGTCCGATGCTCGCTCTGCTCACCCTGGTCCCGCTGGCGCTGGCCGAGCCCGCAGCGACGCTCGCCGACGCCGGCGCCGCCAGGGCCCGCACCCGTGCCGCGCAGCGCCGTCTCGACGACCTCACCAGCCGTTCCCCGGCGGTCGAAACCCCGGAGCACCCCGAGCCGCCCAGCGACGACACCACGATCACGATCACCGGCGTCACCGCCCACCCCGGCGGCCAGACGATCGGCCAGAGCGTCGGCCAGAGTGTCGAGATCCCCGACCTGCACGTCGAGCCGGGCGCGCGGATCGGCATCGTCGGCCCGTCCGGCTCCGGCAAGAGCACCCTGGCCGCGCTGCTGCTGCGCTTCCTCGACCCCGACACCGGCACGATCACCCTGGGCGGAAGGTCGACCGGCGACATGGACCCGCAGGACGTACGGAAGATCGTGGGTCTCGTCGACGACGACCCGCACGTCTTCGCCTCCAGCCTCGTCGAGAACGTCCGCCTGGCCCGGCCCGGAGCCACGGACGAGGAGGTCGAGCAGGCGATCCGGCGCGCCCACCTCGGCGACTGGCTCGATGCCCTCCCTGCAGGGATGCAGACCAGGCTCGGCGACGGTGCCGCCGAGGTCTCCGGGGGCGAGCGGGCCAGGCTGGCGGTGGCGAGGTCGCTGCTGGCAGGGCACAAGGTCCTAGTTCTGGATGAACCTTTGGCTCATCTGGACACCGCGACCGCCGCGTCGCTGGCGCGTGAGGTGCTGGCGCGGGAGGATGGCTCGACAGCTGGCGCAGAGCCTGGTCCGCATGGCGGCACGAAAACCGTATTGTGGATGACTCACACATCGACCGGACTGGGGCTGACCGATACCGTGGTCTCCCTTCAACGAATGGGGGAAGTGAGACGGTGTTGACCGAGACAAGGACGATCCGGGTCTACCTGCTCGACGACCACGAGGTCGTGCGCCAAGGGTTGACGACACTGCTCGACAGTCATGACGACATCGCCGTCGTCGGCCAGGGCGGCACCACCGCCCAGGCACGCGAGGACATCGACCGTCTCCAGCCGGACGTGTGCGTGCTCGACGCCCGCCTGCCCGACGGCTCGGGGATCGAGGTGTGCCGTGAGGTCCGTGCGGCCTACCCGGAGATGCTCGCGCTCATCCTGACCTCCTATGACGACGACGAGGCGCTCTTCTCGGCGATCATGGCCGGGGCCAAGGGGTACGTCCTCAAGGACATCCGCGGCAACGACCTGGTCGAGGCGATCCGCACCGTCTCCGGTGGCGGCTCGCTGCTCGACCCGCTGATGACCGCGAAGGTCATGGAGAAGATGCGCAACCCCGATGGCGAGTCGCCGCAGATGCAGGCGCTCACGCCACAGGAGAAGCGCCTGCTCGCGCTCATCGGCGAGGGTCTGACCAACCGCGAGATCGCGGGGCGGATGTTCCTGGCCGAGAAGACGGTCAAGAACTACGTCTCCAGCATCCTGGCCAAGCTCGGTGTGCAGCGACGCACCCAGGCCGCGCTGATGGCCAAGGAGCTGCTCCACCCCCGCCGGGGTCAGTAGGAATCAGACCCCAGCGCCCAACGGCACCTGCCAGACGAGCTCGGTGCCGCTGGGTGAGCGCGGGCCGATCTCGAGCTGGCCACCGAGCTGGACCGCGCGACAGCGGGCGTTCTTCAGCCCGCTCTCCTCGGCCTCGTCGGGGACGCCGCCGCCGTCGTCGCGTACGACCAGCTTGATCTCGTCGTCCTGAAGGGTCAGCTCGATCTGGGCGCTGTGGGCCTGGGCGTGCCGGGCGAGGTTGGAGACCGCCTCGCGCAGCACCGGCAGCAGGTGGTTACGGACCGAGTCGGGCACCGCGGTGTCGACCGGCCCGGTGATCTTGATCTCCGGGGTGAAGTCCATGACGCCCGCGTACTCCCGGACGACCTCGCGCACCTGCGCGCGCAGCGAGGAGGCGTCGTGGTTGCTGAGGTCGAAGATGGAGCCGCGTACGTCCTTGATGGTCTGGTCCAAGGCGTCGACCTGCTCCGAGAGCCGCTTGGGCAGGTCCTCGACCCGCTGCGGGTTGCGGCCCAGGGTCTCGAGCTGGAGCCCGATCGCGAAGAGACGCTGGATGACCACGTCGTGCAGGTCGCGGGCGATCCGGTCACGGTCGGTGATGACGGCGAGGTCGGCCCTGTCCTCGACCGCGCGGAGGCGGTCCAGGGCGAGGGCCGCCTGACCGGCGAAGCCGAAGAAGAGCTCGCGCTCGTGTTCGTCGTGGGCGGCGCCGACGTTGTCGTAGATCGCCAGCAGCGCGCCGCGGCCGGCGAGCGAGGAGCGCACCGGAGCGACCACGACGTAGAGGCCGTCGACCTCGAGGTCGAGCGGCTCGACGATGCGACGGTCGATCAGGAGCGGGACCTTCTCGGTGACCGCCTGGACTTGTTCCTCGTGACCGGGCGCGGAAGCGACACCGGAGACGAGACCGTGCTCGATGCGGGTGCCGGCACCGACTCCGATCGCGCGCATCAGCGGCAGCGCGGTCTCGCACATCCGCTCGAGGGCGACCAGGTGGTCCAGGGGCGGGGTCAGGGCGCGGCTGAGCTCGGCGCTCGCCTCGAGCCACCTGCGGCGCTGCTCGCTGAGCTCGAGCTCGCGCACCTTGTCGATCTGGGCGCCGGCGGCGCGAGCGAGGGCGACGACGAGCTGCTCGTCGTGGCTGGTGAACTCGGCACCGCCGACCTTCTCGGACAGGAGCAGGTGGCCGAAGTCGCGGTTGTCGATGCGCAGCGGCACCTCGATGAACTTGCGCTTGCCGGGGTCGCCCGTACGCAGCGCGTGGTTGCCGCCGCCGTCAGGGGTGCGGGGTGTGACCAGCAGGAGAGGCTCGGGAGCGGTGATTCCCCTGGGCCGGGTCGTCGATGCCGGCTCGCCGTCGTCCTCGACGTCGAGCCGCGCCCGGCGGCCCCGGCTCTTGCCGACGACCTGCAGCGTCGGCTCCTGCTGGTGGCCGTAGGTGATCAGGTCCTGCAGGTCGCCGTCGGGGCTGAGAACGCCGAGGGCGCCGTAGCTCGCCCCGGTCAGCTCGCAGGCGGAGCGGGTGATCCTCTCCAGCATGGCGCTCAGGTCGAGCTCGCTCGACATCGCGATGACCGCGTCCAAGAGCGAGCGCGCCGATGGCTCCAGACCGGTCAGGTCCTCGGTCGCGTCAGTGGTCACTTGTCAGAGTCTGTCGTGCTGGACCCGGTCGCGTCCACATATCGGCAACAGTTTCTCCACTGTCTGCCTCAAACTCACGCGAATGCTTGCGTTTGGTCACTGACTCGCGATCTCGCCGTCGACGTAGAGCCACCGTCCGGCACGCACCTCGAACCGGCTGTGCTCGGCGAGCACCCCGTCGCCCGACGGTGCCTTGTAGGACGCCCGGAACGCCACCCAGCCGTGGGTGTCGTCATCGAGCCCGGAGCCCTCTATCTCCAGCCCCGTCCACGTCAGCCGTGAGTCGGGTGCGGCCACGCCCAGGTCGTCGGGGCGGGTCCCCGGATGCCAGGTGCGGAAGATGTAGTCCCAGTCCCCGAGGGCGTACGCCGCGTAGCGGCTGCGCATCAGCTCCTCCGGAGTCTCGGCCAGGGCACCGCCGCGGTGTAGCCGGTGGCAGCACATCGCATAGCGCCGCCCGCTGCCGCACGGGCACTCCTCGGTCAGGGGCGATCCGGTGGCGGTGCGGCCGAGGGGAGACATGCGCCCCATTGTGTACCGGAATGGGCTCATTCTCGTCGTAGGCCCGGAGCGCCCCGTCTATTGTGTGGGGGTGGCTCTCAGGCGCAAGCGGCTCGGGACGGCGGGGGTGCATCGGTGACGGATGTGAACATCTGTCTGCTGGGCCCCCTGATCGTCACGCGCGCAGGCGAGCCCGTGGAGGTCCCGGGGCGACGCCCGCGCACGTTGCTGTCGTTGCTGGCCCTGGAGGCCGGCACCCCGGTCTCCGCCGACCTGCTCGCCGACCGGATCTGGGGCGAGGAGCTCCCCGACAACCCGCGCGGCAGCCTGCACACCTACATCGGGCGGCTGCGTCGCGTGCTCGGCAAGGAGGTCGTACGCCGCGCCGCCGGCGGCTACATCCTCGACCTGCCGCGCTCCTCGGTGGACGCGCTCGCCTTCATCGACCTGCTCGACACGGCCGAGGGTCCGGAGGCCTACGACCGGCTCGAGGAGGCGATCGCGCTGTGGCGCGCCGAGCCGTTCGACGAGCCATCCGGGGACTCGCTGGCCGAGCGCACCCGGCCGTGGCTGGTAGACCGCTACCTGGCCGCGCTGGAGCATCGCGCCGAGCTCGACATCGCCGCCGGCCGGGCCGCGAAGGCGGTCGCCGACGTGCGTCGGGTCGTGGGCGACCATCCGCTTCGGGAGTCTCTGTGGGTGGTGCTCCTGGACGCGCTGGACGCGGCGGGGCGTACGGCCGAGGCGTTGGAGGCCTATGAGGAGGTCCGGGCGCGGCTGGCCGACGAGCTCGGCGCCGACCCCGGCGCGGAGCTGCGTTCCACCTTCACCAGGCTGCTGACCGGCTCCTCGCCGGCCCCGGAGATCGAGGCCTCCCATGGCCAGGCGACCGTGCCCGCGCAGCGCGTCTCGGAGGAGGACATGGTCCCGAGACAGCTCCCGGCCGACATCCCCAGCTTCTCCGGGCGTGAGGCCGAGCTCCGGCTGCTCGACGCGGTGACCATCTCCCACGACGCCGGCTGGCCGAGCGTGGTCGCCGTGCACGGCATCGGGGCGGTGGGCAAGACCGCGTTCGCGGTGCACTGGGCTCGCGCCCGGACCGAGCACTTCCCCGACGGTCAGCTCTTCATCGACCTGCGCGGATTCGGGCCGGGCGAGCCGCTCTCGCACGCCCAGGCACTCACGACCCTGCTGATCGGGCTCGGCGTCGACGCCGCCTCGGTGCCGACCGAGGTGGACGCGGCATCGGCCCTGCTGCGTACGACCCTCGCGCAGCGGCGCATGCTCCTGGTGCTCGACAACGCTCGCGACTCCACCCAGGTGCGACCCCTGCTGCCAGGTGGTGACTCGCTGGTGCTGGTGACCAGCCGGAGCCAGCTGCGTGGCCTGGCGACCAGGGAGGGTGCCCGCCGGCTCGCGCTGGACACGCTCGCACCGGCGGAGTCTGCGGCCTTCCTGAGGCAGCGCCTCATCGACCGGACGGCCGACGAGGCGGACATCCGCGCCCTGGCGGACAGGTGTGGACATCTCCCGCTGGCACTCGCCGTCGCGGCCGAGCGCTGCAGCCGCTACCCCGACCTCCCGCTGACCGACCTGGTCGCCGAGCTCGACGGCGAGACCAGCCGGCTGGCAGCGCTGGAGGCACCGCTCGACCCCATCTCCGACCTGCGTGCGGTCTTCTCCTGGTCCTACGACTCCCTCGACGAGGAGTCGCGGCGTGCCTTCCGCCTCCTCGGCCTCCGCCCGGGTCATGAGATCGGGATGCCCGCGATGGCGGCGCTCTTCGCCGTCGACATCGCTGCCTCCCGGCGCCTGGTCGACAAGCTGGTCGACGCCAACCTCGTCCGCGAGCACCGCCCCGGACGCTTCGTGCTCCACGACCTGATCCGCGACTACGCCCTGGAGATGGGCTCCGAGAAGGAGTCCGGCGAGGCGCTGCTGCGGCTGGTGAGCTGGTACACCCACTCCCTGGTCGCCGCGTCCGAGGCCGACGGCCGGTCGTTCCGGCTGATGAGCCTCGACCCCGTGGTCGACGGGGTGACGCCGCTGAGCTTCGCCACCTCGCCGCAGGCCCGCGCCTGGGGCGACCGGGAGTGGCTGACCATGGGCAGTGCCGTACGTCTCGCCGTTCGCGCGGGGCTGCTGGGTCCCGCCTACCAGTTGGTCAACAAGATGTTCAGCCTCTCGATGCGGCACCCACCCGCCGAGACCGTCCCCCTCCAGGAGCTCGGCCTCGACGCTGCCCTTCGTGCCGGTCAGCACGTCGACGCGGCCTACATCCGCAACCAGTTCGGGATCAGTCGGGCGCGGGTCGGCGACCTGGCGGGCGCGATCTCGGAGTTCCGCGGTGCTGCCGAGGTGTTCCGTGAGGCCGGGACCGCGGCCGGCCTGGAGATGGCGCTGTCCAACTGCGGCCAGGCGCTCAGCATGACCGGCTCCCTCGACGAGGCCGTCGCGGTCCTCGAGGAGGCGTACGCCGTCGCGGATGCGGCCGGGATGGACGACCGTGCCCGCGCCAGCCTGATCGGGTTGGCCGAGGTCTACGTCCGGATGGAGCGCTACGAGGACGCCGTGCGACTGGTCGAGGAGGAGATCGGCTACGCGTCGGTCGACGTCGACTCCTCCGCCTCGCCGCGGATGACCCTGGTCGATGCCCTGATCGGCCTGCGGCGCTACCCCGAGGCCGAGAGCCATCTGCGGCTGGAGCTGGCCCACCGCCTCGAGGAGCGCAACCGGTGGGGTGAGGCCAACGTCCTCGTACGCCGGGCCGTGATCGAGCGCGAGACCGAGCGTGTCGCGCAGGCCCGGGCGACGCTCAACGAGGTCGTAGCGATCCTGGACGAGGTGGGGGAGCTCGACCGCACCGCGCTGACCCGGGAGCGGGTCGACGAGCTCCTCGCCAGCGTCGGGTCCTCCGCATCCGCGGATCGGGACGTCGACGCCGAGGCCGCCCAGGGGTTGGGCGGCGGCGTAGCGTTGCGTCCGTGACTGCCGCACCCACGATCAGCACCCTCGGCCAGCTTCGCGCGAGTGGCCATGTGTTCAAGTCGCTCCGCGAGGAGATCCGCGACAACCTGCTGGCGAAGCTGGCAGCCGGAGAGGACCCCTGGCCCGGGCTGCACGGCTTGGAGGACACCGTCATCCCGCAGCTCGAACGTGCCCTGATCGCCGGGCACGACGTCGTCCTGCTGGGCGAGCGCGGTCAGGGAAAGACCAGGCTGCTGCGTACGTTGGTGGGGATGCTCGACGAGTGGACCCCGGTCATCGAGGGATCCGAGCTCGGCGAGCACCCCTACGAGCCCGTCAGCGTCGGGTCCCAGCGGTTGGCAGCGACCGCCGGTGAGGCGCTGCCGGTCGCGTGGAAGCACCGCTCCGAGCGCTACTCGGAGAAGCTGGCCACCCCGGACACCTCTGTGGCCGACCTGATCGGCGACGTCGACCCGATGAAGGTCGCCGAAGGGCGCTCGCTGGGCGACCCGGAGACGATCCACTTCGGCCTGATCCCGCGCTCCCACCGCGGCATCGTCGCGATCAACGAGCTGCCCGACCTCGCCGAGCGGATCCAGGTCGCGATGCTCAACGTGATGGAGGAGCGCGACATCCAGATCCGCGGCTACGTGCTGCGGCTGCCGCTCGACCTGCTCGTGGTCGCCTCCGCGAACCCGGAGGACTACACCAACCGCGGCCGGATCATCACGCCGCTGAAGGACCGTTTCGGCGCCGAGATCCGCACCCACTACCCGCGCGAGCTCGCCGCGGAGATGGCGGTCATCCGGCAGGAGGCCGCCCTGGTCGCCGACGTACCCGACCACCTCCTCGAGATCCTCGCCGTCTTCACCCGTCACCTGCGCAGCTCCTCCGCGGTCGACCAACGCTCCGGGGTCTCCGCCCGCTTCTCGATCGCGGGCGCCGAGACCGTCGCCGCCGCGGCCCTGCACCGCGCCACCGTCCAGGGTGAGGCCGACGCGGTCGCCCGCATCGTCGACCTGGAGACGGCCGTCGAGGTGCTCTCCGGCAAGATCGAGTTCGAGTCCGGTGAGGAGGGCCGCGAGTCCGAGATCCTCACCCACCTGCTGCGTACGGCCATCGCCGAGACCGTCCGCAAGTCCTTCCGCGGTCTCGACTTCGCGCTGCTCATCGACGCCATCGAGGACGGCCGCATGGTCACCACCGGCACCAAGGTCGCTGCCGCCGACTTCCTGGCCGGCCTCCCCGTCCTGGGCGAGTCCGACCTCTACGACCAGATCGGCGACCGCGTCTACGAGTCCACCGGCGGCCCCAAGAACGACGGCCAGCTCGCCAGCGCCATCGAGCTGGCCCTCGAGGGCCTGTTCCTAGCGAGAAAGATCGGCAAAGACACAGCCGACGGGGAAACGATCTATGGCTGAGCCGGAAGGCATCGGCAGGGGGTAACACGTCGTTCGTAGGACCACTCGCCCTATCAGAACGACCGGATAGACCTACGAACAGCGTGTTACATGCGTGAAGGAGCACCGACCATGAGCCGCTACAAGAAGTACGCCGGGGGTGACCCGCTCGCGCCACCGGTCGACATCGCCGAGGCGCTGGACGCGATCGGCGAGGACGTGATGTCGGGTTACTCGCCCGAGCGGGCGATGCGGGAGTTCCTGCGGCGCGGGGGACAGGACCAGCGCGGGCTCGACGACATCGCCCGGCAGGTCGCGGAGAGGCGCCGTGAGCTGCTGCAGCGGCACAACCTCGACGGCACGCTCGAGCAGGTGCGCGAGCTGCTGGACAAGGCGGTGCTGGAGGAGCGCAAGCAGCTGGCCCGCGACGTCACCATGGACGACGGCGACCGCGCGTTCCGGGAGATGCAGATCGACAACCTCTCGCCGAACACCGCCGCCGCGGTCAGCGAGCTCGCCTCCTACGACTGGACCTCACGCGAGGCCCGCGTGGCCTACGAGGAGATCAAGGACCTGCTCGGCCGCGAGCTCCTCGACCAGCGGTTCGCCGGGATGAAGCAGGCGCTCGAAGGGGCCACGGACGAGGACCGCGAGGCGATCGCGGAGATGCTGCGCGATCTCAACACGCTGCTCGACAAGCACAACCGAGGGGAGGACACCCCCGACGACTTCGACGAGTTCATGGCCAAGCACGGCCAGTACTTCCCCGAGAACCCGCAGAACATCGACGAGCTGCTCGACACTCTCGCGCAGCGTTCGGCGGCAGCGCAGCGGATGCTCAACTCGATGTCGGCCGAGCAGCGGCGCGAGCTGATGGAACTCTCCCAGCAGGCCTTCGGATCGCCCGCGCTGATGGAGCAGATGGCACAGCTCGACGCCAACCTGCAGGCGGCGCGGCCCGGCGAGGACTGGTACGGCTCCGAGGAGTTCGGCGGCGGCGAGGGCCTGGGCCTCGGTGACGGCACCGGCGTGCTGCAGGACGTCGCCGAGCTCGACCAGCTCTCCGAGCAGCTCCAGCAGTCCTACGCCGGCTCGCGGCTCGACGACATCGACCTCGACGCCCTCTCCCGTCAGCTGGGTGATGAGGCCGCGGTCGACGCGCGCACCCTGCAGGAGCTCGAGCAGGCACTGCGTGACTCCGGCCAGCTCGAGCGCGGCTCCGACGGCGACCTCCGGCTGACCCCGAAGGCGATGCGCCAGCTCGGCAAGGCCCTGCTCCGCGACGTCGCGCAGCGGCTCTCCGGACGGCAGGGCGAACGCGACCTGCAGCGCGCCGGAGCGGCGGGCGACCTCTCCGGCTCCTCGCGGCCCTGGGCCTTCGGCGACACCGAGCCCTGGGACGTACCTCGCACGATCACGAACGCCGTCATCCGGGAGGTCGGCGAGGGCCGACGCGGCCCCGGAGTGCGGCTGAGTGTCGACGACATCGAGGTGCAGGAGACAGAGGCCCGTACGCAGGCAGCGGTCGCGCTCCTGGTCGACACCAGTTTCTCGATGGCGATGGACGGCCGCTGGGTGCCGATGAAGCGCACCGCGCTGGCCCTGCACACGCTGATCAAGAGCCGTTTCCGCAACGACGACCTGCAGCTGATCTCGTTCGGTCGCTATGCCCAGACGATGGAGATCGAGAAGCTGACCGCGCTCGACGCGATCTGGGACAAGGGCACCAACCTGCACCACGCGCTGCTGCTCGCCAACCGGCACTTCCGCAAGCACCCCGGCGCCCAGCCGGTGCTCCTGATCGTGACCGACGGCGAGCCCACCGCCCATCTGGAGGCGGGCGGCGACGTCTGGTTCTCCTACCCGCCCCACCCGGTGACGATCGCCCGGTCCGTCGAGGAGCTGGAGAACTCGCGCCGCCTCGGCGCCCAGACGACCTTCTTCCGCCTCGGTGACGATCCCGGCCTGGCCCGCTTCATCGACTCCATGGCCCGTCGCGTCGAGGGCCGCGTCGTCGCGCCCGAGCTGGACGACCTCGGCGCGGCCGTGGTCGGGTCCTATCTCGGCGACCGGACGGCGCGGCGTACGTCTAACTCCTACGGCGGCTATCCCGATGCTTTCGGTGGCCGCGGCTGGTGGGCCGGCTGAACCGAGTTAACTCGGCGAGCATCCCGCCGCGTAATCTGCGCTCGTGCCCGAGGAGACGCTGAACGTACTTGCCCTTCTCGCCCTCGCGGCCCTGGCCGCCGGCTACGTGGACGCGGTGGTCGGCGGAGGCGGGCTGATCCAGCTCCCCGCGCTGCTGCTCTTCCTTCCCGGCGCAGCTCCGGTGCAGATCCTGGCGACCAACAAGCTGGCCTCGATCTTCGGCACCTCGATCAGCGCGGCGACCTACTACCGGCGGGTGGGCCCGGATCCGAAGACCTTCATCCCGCTCATGATCCTCGCGTTCGCGGGCTCTGCGCTGGGGGCTGGGGTGGCCTCGTACCTTCCCGAGTCCGTCTTCGAGCCCATCGTCCTGATCGCGCTGATCCTGGTCGGGGCGTGGGTGCTCTTCAAGCCGTCCCTGGGCGAGGCGACCGAGCTGAGGTACGACGGTCACCGACACCTGATCGGCGCGATGGTGGTCGGGTTCGCGGTCGGCTTCTACGACGGTGCGCTGGGCCCCGGGACCGGCAGCTTCCTGGTGATCGGGCTCGTCGGACTCCTCGGCTACTCCTTCCTCGAGGCGAGCGCGAAGGCGAAGATGGCCAACGTCGCCACCAACCTCGCTGCCCTGGTCGTCTTCATCCCGCAGGGCGCGGTGCTGTGGAAGACCGGCTTGGTGATGGGTGTCTGCAACCTGATCGGCGGCTACCTCGGGGCGCGGACGGCGGTGGCGAAGGGCGCAGGGTTCGTACGCGTCTTCTTCATCGTCGTGGTCGCCGGGTTCATCATCCGCCTCGGCGGCAGTGTGCTGGGGATCTGGTGAGACCGTGCACTACCTGACCATCGGGCGCGACGGCGCCGCCGAGATCGAGGAGAAGCGGTCCCGGTTCCTGTGCACGCTTGTCCGGGTGGAGGATGAGGCCGATGCGCGGGCGGTGGTCGAGCGGCTGCGCAAGCAGCACTGGGACGCCCGCCACACCTGCTCGGCCTTCAGGATCGGCCCGCCTCCACAGCCCGTTGAGCGGTCCAACGACGACGGCGAGCCGGCCGGTACCGCCGGAGCGCCGATGCTCGAGGTGCTCCGCGGCGCCGGCGTCTCCGACACGGTCGCCATCGTGACCCGCTGGTTCGGCGGAACCCTGCTCGGCGCTGGTGGCCTCGTCCGGGCCTACTCCGAGGCCGTCCGCACCGCGCTCGACGAGGTCGGGACGCTGCGGCGTGAGCTGGTCCGGGAGTATCGGATCGAGGTTCCGTACGACGCCGCCGGCCGCCTCGAGACCGACCTGCGATCCGCCGGTGTGACCGTCCTCGACACTGCCTATGGGAACGCCGTTACCCTGCGGATCGGGGCTCCTCCGGAGGACGAGAACCGACTGGAATCGTTGCTCGCCGAGCTGACCGCCGGAGCATCGTCGCTGGTCCCAGGCACGGACCGCTGGGTCGACCGCTGACTCTCTTTGGGAGAATGGACGGGTGAGCGACCATAGCGAGACGCCCGTGGAACTCCCTGCCGGATGGACGGCGAAGGTCCCAGACCTCGACGATCTGCCCGCACTGCTGAGGCTGCGGGCGGCCGACAAGACGCCGTTCGAGGGCTCTGGAAAGGTCGATGCCGACGCCATCACCGGCGAGATCGCCGGCCCTGCTTCCTGGACCCGCCAGCAGCTCGTCGCGATCGACCCCGGCGGCGACATCCGCGCCTGGGCCATCGCCCACGACCGCGCCGCCGGCCGCACGCTCGTCTACCTCTACGTCGACCGCACCATCGCCCAGGCCGCCGAGGTCGCGGCCGGGCTCTACGCCTGGCTCGAGGACCAGGCCCGATCGATGGCCGAGCTGCGCGGCATCACCGAGTCCCACCTCGACGCCAGCCCGTTCGCCGACGACACCGTGCAGCGCGAGTGGCTGGCCGCGGCGGAGTTCACCAACAAGCGCACCTGGCTGCACATGAGCCGGCCGGTGCTGCCCGACGAGAAGGTGCCCCCGCTCCGCGAAGGGGTGACGATCCGCCCGGTCGAGACCCACGAGAACGGCATGCCCGTCGCGGCCGACCTGCAGACGGTCCACCAGACCCTGGAGGAGTCCTTCCAGGACCACTTCAACTCCTACCGGGAGAGCTTCCCGGAGTTCGTACAGCGCCTCCGAGAGGATCCCGGTCACCGCTGGGACCACTGGTGGCTGGCCTACGTGGACGAGACGCTGCCGGCCGGCACGCTGGTCGCCTCCGTGCTGCCCGCCAACGCGGCCGGGGTCGAGGGGACGTACGTCGAGTACATCGGCGTCAACCGCAACGCCCGCGGCCGCGGGGTGGCGAAGGGGCTGCTCTACGCCGTCATCGGTGACGCCCTCGAGCGCGGCCGTGACCGGGTCTCGCTCGAGGTCGACGCCGACAGCCCCACCGGGGCCGACGGGCTCTACAAGTCGATGGGCTGGGTGACCGACTACGTCACCGAGTCCTGGCACAAGGACGTCACCGTCTAGGCGCCAACATCGGGGAGGTTGAGGTCGAGCGTCGGCGCCTCGGTGCCGCCGTCGACCTCGAGCATCTTCCCGGTGACGAACTGCCCGGCCCGGGAGGTCAGGTAGACCACCGCGGCGGCGATGTCCTCCGCCTCCCCGATGCGTCCGAGCGGCGTCTTCGACTCGATCTCGCCGCGCATCGTGTCGTCGCCCGCCACGAACTCGAGGGCACTGGTACGCACCGAGCCGACGAAGATGCCGTTGACCCGGATCCGCGGCGCCAGGTCGGTCGCAGCCAGCCGCGTCCAGTGCGCCAGGGCCGCCTTCGCGGTGCCGTAGGCGAGATAGCCCCTCCCCGCCGTACGTCCCATCATCGAGCTGATCGACACCACCGACTGCTGCCCGTCCGGGCTCTTCACCAGGTACGGCACCGCCGCCCGAGTCAGTGCGTGCGCCGTGGTCACGTTGAAGTGGAAGGCCTCCTCGAGGTAGCCCTCATCGGTGTCGAGGAACGTGTTCGGGATCGTCCCGCCCACGTTGTTGACCACGATGTCGAGGCGCCCGAACTCCTCGTACGCCGTCGCCGCCAGCCCCGCCGTCGCGTCCGTGTCGGCCAGGTCCGCCGGCACCACCAGCGCCCGCCGACCCACCGCCTCGACCTTCTCGGCGACCTCCCGGAGCTGCTTCTCGGTACGCGAGGCGATCACCACGTCCGCCCCGGCCTCGGCCAGCGCCACCGCGGTGGCCGCCCCGATCCCGCGCCCCGCCCCCGTCACGACGGCCACGTGATTCGTCAGTGTGAATCGATCAAGAATGCTCATGTGCTTCCTTCATGTCGAGACGTCAGCCTGGTCGGCCGAGACGTCGCTTGCGTCGGTCGAGACGTCAGCTGGGTCGGTCGAAGTGTCGCTCCGGTCGGTCGAGGCGTCAGCCGGGTCGGTCGAGATGTCGCAGGTGACGTCTCGGCCGACGTACGTGACGTGTCGGTCGTCCTAAGTGACGTCTCGACCGGCGTGCTTGACGTCTCGGCCGACCGGGGTGACGTCTCGCTCATCGTGTGACGAGGCCGCGGCCGGTGATCAGGGGGAGGTCGAGGGGGCTCACCAGGCCGGGGGCGGCTGCTACGACGGCGGGGATGGCGTTGACCAGGCGCTGGGCGGTGACGATCATCCCGGAGACGTTGTGGTCGCCGTGCTCTCCGTGGTGGCTGAACTCGACGGTCATCGACGGCTCGCCGGTGACCTCGATTCGGTAGCAGCCGTCGCCGGTGGCCGGGATCGGCCAGTCGGGGTCGGACTCCGCGTCGGTCCGGGTGACGTGCTCGAGAGTGATGCGAGGGACTCCGTCGACGCTGCCGGTGACGGTGAAGCGTACGGAGCCCTGGGTGCCCTCGGCGATGTCCACCGACACGGTCTTGGTGTCCTTGACCGCCGGGCGGCGCTCGACGTGCTCGACGAGCGGCTCGTCGAGGGTCACCCCGAGGCCCGCGGCGAGGACCCGGACGACGGGGCCCCACGCAGTGCTCAGCACGCCCGGCTCCCACAGGAACGGCTTGTCCTCCAGCGAGCCCCCGAAGCCGAAGAGGTCCTTCATCACGACGGGCTGGAAGTACGTCGAGTAGTCGGCGATCTCGCTGACCCGGAGATGGTCGATCCGCTGCGACAGCGACGTAATCGCGAGCGGCAGTACGTCGTTGGCGAAGCCCGGGTCGATGCCGTTGACGTGCAGCGACGCACCGCCCTCGCGGCCTGCCTCGTCGATGCCCGAGATCATCTCGTCCGGCAGCGTCCCCTGCGGGTGTACCAGGATCACCGGCCCGGAGGAGACCACGTTGACCCCGTCCCGGATCAGCCCGGTCAGGTCCTCGATCGCCTCGAAGACCCGGTCGTCGGTCATCGCCGCATGGACGACGCAGTCCGGGGCGAGCGCGAGCAGCTCGTCGCGCGAGGTGGTCGCCGCCACCCCGAGCGTACGTCCGAGCCCGGCCAGCTCCCCGGCGTCCTTTCCTGCCTTCGCCGGGGTCGAGGTCCAGACCCCGACCAGCTCCAGGTCGGGATGGGCATCGACTCCCGCGATCGCATGACGACCCACCGTCCCGGTGGACCAGACGACGACTCGGAGCGGCTTCTCGGGACTCTGTGGACCTCTGGGCGCGTGGGACATGCGCCAAATCTAGAACGCGTTTCAGTTTCGCGAAAGCGATTCGCCGAGGAAACTCGGCCACCGCTACGTTGGCGCCCATGACCGAGGCACTCTTCGAGGACACCCGCCATCCGACCGGTGCCCCCTACGTCGCGGACGAGTCCACGACCCTGCGCACGTTCCTCGACTTCCATCGGGCGACCCTGCTCAGGCAGGTCGCGGACCTCGACCACGACCAGCTCAACCGTCCCTTCCCGCCCACCACCATGACGCTGGCCGGACTCCTCAAGCACATGGCGTACGTGGAAGACATCTGGTTCGGCGTACGCCTGGCGGGCAACAGCCCGGTCCCGCCGTTCGACACGGCTCCCTGGAGCGACGACAAGGACTGGGAGTTCACCAGCGCCTCCGAGGATGACCCCGAGACGCTGTGCACCCTGCTCCGCGACGCGATCGCTCGCTCCAACGGGCTCACCGACGCGGCTGGCTCCCTCGACCAGATCGCGGCCGGCACGACCCGCGACGGCCAGTCGATCAGCCTGCGCTGGATCCTGGTCCACATGATCGAGGAGTACGCCCGCCACTGCGGCCACGCCGACCTCATGCGCGAGGCCATCGACGGAAAGGTTGACCTCTGATGCAGATCCGCGAAGCGACGGCCGAGGACTGGCCCCAGATCTACCCGTTCTGGTCCGAGATCGTGGCGGCGGGGGAGACCTACGCTTACCCCGAGGGCCTCACGTCAGAAGAGGCCAAGGACCTGTGGATGTACGACCATGTGGTCGTCGCGGTCGAGGGCGAGGCCAAGGACGAGCACATCCTCGGCAGCGCCAAGATGGGCCCCAACCGCCCGGGCCGCGGCAGCCACATCGGCACCGCCTCGTTCATGGTCTCGCCGAGGGCCCGCGGCAAGGGGGTCGGCCGCGTCCTCGGCGACTACTGCGTGAGCTGGCACCGCGAGCAGGGCTTCCACGGCATCCAGTTCAACGCGGTCGTGGAGACCAACACCACCGCCGTACGCCTGTGGCAGTCCCTCGGATTCGAGATCATCGGGACCGTCCCGGACGCGTTCGACTCGACGTCGCACGGCCGGGTCGGCCTCCATGTGATGTATCTGCCGCTGGCCTGACCTCAGGCGGTCGCGGGGAAGCCGATGCCGGTGTTCGCGTGGCAGCGGTAGCCGTTGGGCACGCGGTCCAGGTACTGCTGGTGCGCGGGCTCGGCGGCGTAGAAGGTCGGGACCTCGCGGATCTCGGTGGTGATCTCGCCGTAGCCCCGCCGGGCGATCTCGTCGCCGTAGACCTTCGTCAGCTCCTCAGCGGTCTCCCGCTGCGCGTCGGAGACGAAGTAGAGCGCCGAGCGGTACTGCGTACCGACGTCGTTGCCCTGCCGCATCCCCTGCGTCGGGTCGTGCACCTCGAAGAACTTCTTGACGAGGTCCGCATACGACACCACGGTGGGGTCGAAGACGACCCGGACCGCCTCGGTGTGGTTGGTCTGACCGCTGCAGACCTCGTCATAGGTCGGGTTGGCCGTCGTGCCGCCCTGATACCCGACAGCGGTCGAGTAGACCCCCGGCGTCTGCCAGAAGATCTCCTCGGCGCCCCAGAAACAGCCGAGACCGAAGTACGCCACCTCCGACCCCTCTGGCGCGGTGCCGTCCTCGGGGGAGGCGAGCAGCGGAGTCCCCAGGACGCGGTGCTTCGCGGGCAGGTCGAAGAGGGCCTGGTCGCGCCCGGCGAGGGTGCGGTCCTCGGGGAAGAGCTGTCTTGGCCGACCGAACATGAGTGACCTCCAGAAAGTCAGGGTTGCTACCAGTCTCCAACACAGTTCGACGCGCGAACGTTCCCGGATGGGCCGCGAGGTGGGATCGGACGTAGGCTCGGTTGTGTGAGCGAGCAGCAGCACCTCGGCAAGGCCGGTTTCGAGACCAAGGCGATCCACGCGGGCTACGAGCCCGACCCGACGACGGGTGCGGTGATCCCGCCGATCTACGCCACCACGACCTACAAGCAGGACGGCGTCGGTGGCCTGCGCAACGGCTATGAGTACAGCCGCTCCGCCAACCCGACCCGCACCGCGCTCGAGGGCGCGCTGGCGGCGGTCGAGGACGGCGAGAAGGGGTTCGCCTTCGCCTCCGGTCTGGCCGCCGAGGACACCCTGATCCGCAGCCTGATGCGGCCCGGCGACCACATGGTCATCCCCGACGACGCCTACGGCGGCACCCACCGGCTGATCGACAAGGTCGAGAGCCAGTGGGGGATCGCGCACACCCCGGCCCAGGTCGCCGACGTCGACGCGGTCGCGGCCGCGATCCAGCCGGGCAAGACCAAGGTCGTCTGGGTCGAGACGCCGACCAACCCGCTGCTCAACATCGCCGACATCTCGGCCCTGGCCACGGTCGCCCACGAGGCCGGCGCGCGCCTTGTCGTCGACAACACCTTCGCCAGCCCGTACCTGCAGCAGCCGCTCACCCTCGGCGCCGACGTCGTGGTTCACTCCACGACGAAGTACGTCGGTGGCCACTCCGACGTCGTCGGCGGCGCTGTGATCGTGCGTGACCTCGGGCTCGCCGAGAAGATCGGCTACCTCCAGAACGCCGCCGGCGCGATCGCGGACCCGTTCGGTGCCTGGCTGACGCTTCGTGGCCTCAAGACCTTGGCCGTACGCATGGACCGCCACTGCGACAACGCCGAGCGCGTCGCCGACTTCCTGACTTCGCACCCGAAGGTCGGCGAGGTCATCTACCCGGGCCTGGAGACGCACCCCGGGCACACGATCGCCCAGAAGCAGATGAAGCGGTTCGGCGGCATGATCTCCTTCCGCGTCACCGGCGGCGAGGCCGCTGCGCTCGCGGTGTGCGAGCGCACCAAGATCTTCACGCTGGGCGAGTCGCTCGGCGGTGTCGAGAGCCTGATCGAGCACCCCGGGCGCATGACCCACGCGAGCGTCGCGGGCACCGACCTCGAGGTGCCGGCCGACCTGGTCCGGCTCTCCGTCGGGATCGAGTACGCCGAGGACCTCGTCGCGGACCTCGAGCAGGCCCTTGACCAGAGCTGACGCGCCACAGACCGCCGTCTGCGTCGACTTCGGCTCCACCTGGACCAAGGCGCTCCACGTCGACCTCGTCTCCGGCGAGATCCTCGGCACCGCGAGCGCACCGACGTCGCTGCACGAGGTGATGGAGGCGTACGACGCCTGCCTGACCGCGCTCACCGACAAGGACTCCCGGGCAGCCGACGCCGAGGTCCTCGCCTGCTCCTCGGCCGGCGGTGGGCTCCGGATCGCCGTGGTCGGCAACGAGGAGCTGGTGACCGCCGAGGCCGGGCGCCGGGTGGCGCTGTCCAGCGGTGGCAAGGTCGTAGCGGTGGTCGCGACCGCAGGTCGTGAAGCTGAGAGTGACCTAGGGGCCACCCTCAGCTTCACAACCCCCGACCTCGTCCTCTTGACCGGCGGCACCGACGGGGGCAACCGGGAGGCCGTCGTCTCGGCCGCGCGCGAGCTGGCCGCGGCCGGCTGGCGTGGACCGGTGGTCGTGGCGGGCAACCGTGAGGCGAACCAGGAGATCGACGAGATCCTGACCGATGTCCCGCATGTGACCTGCGACAACGTCGTTCCCAAGATCGGCGTGCTGGCGCCCGAGACCGCCCGTGCGGCGGTCCGGGAGATGTTCCTCGAGCACGTGATCGGCGGCAAGAACCTCAGCAGCAGGGCCGACTTCCGGCGGATCGTCCAGGGGGCGACCCCCGATGTAGTGCTCCAGGGAGTCGAGACGCTGGCCGAGGTGCTCGGCGAGGACGTGGTCGTCGTCGATGTCGGCGGAGCCACGACCGACGTGCACAGCGTGGTCCGCCCCGACCCCGAGGCGGAGCACGTACGCGAGGAGGTCGTCGCCGTCACCCCGGTGACCCGGACCGTCGAAGGCGATCTGGGCATGCGCTGGTCGGCGACCACGACGCTCGCGGCGGCCGATCACTCCGACCCGAGCCTCGCCGAGTCGGATCTCTCCGGCGAGGTCGAGCATCGGCGCAACCACCCCGGCTGGCTGCCGCGCACCGAGCAGGACAAGGACATCGACGAGCTCCTGGCGAGGATCGCGATCTCCACCGCCCTGCAGCGGCACGCGGGACGCTCCCGAGTCGTCCTGTCCCCGAGTGGCAAGGTCATCGAGCGCACCGGCACCGACCTGCGCCGCGTCGGCGTGGTGATCGGCTCCGGCGGCGTGCTCCGGCACGGTCGCCGGGGCATCGAGGAGCGGGTGATGCGCTGGTCGGCTCGTGGCGGATGGCAGCTCCCGGAGGTCCCGCTGCGGGCGGTCGACGGCGACTACGTGCTCGCCGCAGTAGGGCTGCTCGCGCGGTCGCACCCCGCGACGGCAAGGCACCTTGCGACCCACCTCACACCCTCCCGGTAGCCTCTGTCAGGTGACAGATCAGGGGGATGTTCCCGGGGGCGAGAAGCGGACCGCCAAGGATGGCCTCGAGCGGATGACAGGCGCGTTCAGACGCAACCGGCAGGCGCGTGAGGAACACCGTCACGCCCAGGACGAAGCCGACGCGCGTGAGTCCGCCGAGGTGGCCAAGGAGGCCGCCGCGGAGGCCCGTGAGTCGGCCGAGAACTTCGCGTTACGCCTCGTCAACCAGTTCGAGCGTCTGCGCGAGGAGCGCCAGGAGCAGCTGGCCGCGCCGGAGCCGGTGACCGCTCCCAAGGCGGTCAGCCGCACCGACGTCCCCTATGGCGTCGAGCTCTCCGCGCAGTGGGCCTGGCGGTTCCTGGTCATCGTGGCCGCCGGCTACCTCATCGTCCGCGCTCTCGGTTACCTCAGCATCGTCGTGGTCCCGCTGATCATCGCGCTGCTGATCGCCGCGCTCGTCTCCCCGGTCGTCAACGGCCTGGCTCGGATCGGTCTGAAGCGGAGCATCTCGGCGCTCTTCGTGGTGATCGGCGTGCTCGTGGTGGTCATCGCTTTGCTGAGCTTCGCCGGCACGCAGGTCGCCAACGGGTTCAACGACCTGGCCGGGCAGACCGTCAAGGCGCTCGACGAGATCCGCGACTGGCTGATCAACGGGCCGTTCAACGCGAGCGAGACCCAGATCGACACCTGGCTCAACACGGTGCAGAACACCCTGGAGGAGTGGGCGGCGTCGTACGCCTCCAACCCGTTCTCCCGGGTCAGCGAGGTCGGCGGGGTCGCCCTCGACGTCTTCGCCGGCCTGTTCATCGTGCTCTTCTCCACCTACTTCTTCTGCGCCGAGGGTGAGCGGATCTGGGGCTGGCTGGTCCGGCTCGCGCCGCGGGCCGCGCGCAGCCGGATGGACAGCTCGGGCCGGGTCGCCTGGGTGTCGCTGACCCAGTTCACCCGGGCCACGGTCATCGTGGCCGCGGTGGACGCGGTCGGCATCATGATCATCGCCGCGGCCCTGCAGGTCCCGTTCGTGGCGGCGATCGGCGTACTCGTCTTCCTGAGCTCGTTCGTCCCCCTGATCGGTGCGACGGTCGCCGGCGCGGTCGCCGTGCTCGTCGCGCTCGTCTCCCAGGGCCCGTTGACGGCGCTGCTGATGCTCGGTGGCGTGATCCTGGTCCAGCAGCTCGAGGCACACGGCCTGCAGCCGTTCCTGCTCGGCCGCTGGGTACGGGTCCACCCGCTCGGCGTCATCCTGGCGGTCGCGACCGGCATCGTGCTGGGCGGCGTGGCCGGTGCGCTCGTGGCAGTGCCGCTGGTGGCCGCCCTCAACGCGGTGGCCAACCATCTGACCGCCACGGCCCCGGCCCAGGCTCAGGCGCCGACGTCGCCTCCGCCTCCGTTGCCGGCCAACGGCCCGACCTCCCCACCCCCGCCGAGCCCAGGAGCAGGCAGTGCCTGAGATGCATGGTCAGCCGACGACCGGTCAGCCCACGTATGGCGACATCCTCGAAGCCCGCGAGCTGCTGCGCGACCACATCACCGAGACCCCTGTCCAGGGAGCCCGCTGGCTCACCGACATGATCGGCGACACGGTCATCCTCAAGTGCGAGAACCTGCAGCGTACGGGCTCTTTCAAGGCCCGCGGGGCCTTCGTACGCATCGCCCGGCTGACCGAGGAGCAGCGCAAGTACGGGGTGGTGGCCGCGAGCGCGGGCAACCACGCCCAGGGCGTCGCGCTGGCGGCGACGACCCTCGGCATCCCGTCCACCGTGTTCATGCCCGAGGGCGCGCCGATCCCGAAGGAGAAGGCCACCCGGGCGTACGGCGCTGAGGTGATCTTCGAGGGGCAGTACGTCGACCAGTGCCTCGAGGCCGCGATGGCCTTCGCCGAGCGCACCGGTGCGGTGATGATCCACCCGTTCGACCACCCCGACGTCGTCGCGGGTCAGGGCACGATCGGGCTCGAGATCCTCGAGCAGGCGCCGGACGTGAAGACCGTCGTCATCCCGCTCGGCGGTGGTGGGCTGCTCGCCGGTGCGGCGCTCGCGATCAAGTCGAAGCACCCCGACGTGAAGGTGGTCGGCGTGCAGGCCGAGACCGCCGCCGCCTACCCGGTCTCGCTGCGCGAGGGCCGTCCGATCCGGCTCGACAAGATGCCGACGATGGCCGACGGCATCGCGGTCGGCCTGCCGGGGGAGACCAACTTCCCGATGATCCAGGCCTACGTCGACGAGATCCGTACGGTCTCGGAGGAAGCGATCTCGGGGGCGCTGCTGGCGCTCGCCGAGCGGGCCAAGCTGGTCGTCGAGCCCGCCGGCGCGGTCGGCGTGGCCGCTCTGATGGACGCGCCCGAGGCCTTCGAGGGCCCCGTCGTGGTGGTGCTCTCCGGCGGCAACATCGACCCACTCCTGCTCGGCAAGGTGATCCAGCACGGCATGACGCTGGCCGGGCGCTACCTGCCGGTCGCGGTGACGATCCCCGACCAGCCCGGTGCGTTGGCCACCCTGCTGTCGGTGATCGGCGACACCGGAGCCAACGTCATGGAGGTCGTGCACTCGCGCACCAACCCTGGACTACGACTCGCCGAGGTCGGCGTGCAGCTCCAGCTGGAGACCCGGGGTCAGACCCACGCCGAGCGAGTGCTCGAACAGCTGCGCAGCAAGGGATATCCCGCGACCACGCACCAAGGCCACGCCTGACGTTCCGTGGAACGGTCCCGAGGTCAGATTGCGCAACGTTTCGGTCGCGAACTGTCTTCGGGTGTGGTTGCCTTGTTAAACTGAACCTTCTGACAATCTCCCGTGGAACGTTCGGCTGGGTGAAACCATGCCCGCAAAGCAGGGAGAAAAGGCGCCGGTTGATGGGGGTTGACCGGCGCCCCTTACCTATTCACTACCCATCAGGAGTAACTCGCTATGACTCAGTCGACCGAGACCACGGCTGCCACTATCTGGCTCAGCAAGGGTGCATTCGACAAGCTCACCGCGGAGTTGGAATCCCTGAAGGGCCCCCGACGCCAGGAGATCCTTGCCGAGATCAGCTCCGCCCGCGACGAAGGTGACCTCAAGGAGAATGGCGGCTACCACGCCGCTCGCGAGGAGCAGGGCAAGCTCGAGGGTCAGATCCAGCAGCTCGAGGCACTGCTGCGCAAGGCCGACACCACCGTCCCCGAGGACGACGGTGTCGTCTCGGTCGGCAAGCTGGTCACGTTCAAGTTCGAGGGCGATGACGACGACGAGGCCGAGACCCGCCTCATCGCCTCGATCGAGATGAAGGACTACGCGGGCGGCGTCGAGATCTCCTCTGCCGCCTCGCCCATCGGCGCTGCCCTCATCGGTGCCAGCGTCGGTGACACCGTGACCTACGAGGGTCCTCGCGGGCCGCTCAAGGTCGAGATCCTGAAGACTGAGGTTTTCACCGGGTAGGGATACCCGGTTAACCGGGTATCCCTGCACTTCTCTGGCAATGCAACGCCAGAGAAGTGCAGGGATTGCCTGAGAAGTACGGTCACTCGACCGTGCACTCACCCCACTCGACCCGCAGCGCACGGCGCTCGGTCGGGATGGTGATCGTCTGGCGCCCCTCGGTGGCGGTGAACTCGAGGTGGCCGACCTTCTCCTCCTGGTCGTCCTCGGCCTCGACGGAGCAGACCGGCTTGGCGTCCTTGTCGTGGAGGCGTACGACGAAGGTCACCTCGACCTCGTTCTCGCTGACGGCCTCCCACTTCTCCAGCCCGGAGGAGACCTCGGGGTGAAGAGCCAGCCACAGCGCCCAGCCGAACCAGCCGATGATCGCCACCAGGGCGAGGACAAGTCCGATCATGAGTACGCCCGGGCGACGGCGCGGGCCGCGGCCGTAGCGGGCCGCGATGCGGGATTCTTCAGAGTTCATGGCTTCGGGCTCCGCTTCAGCAGGCTCACGGCTTCGGGATCCGCTTTCGGCAGATGACGGCGTGCTCACGGGAAACATGGTCCCACCCCGCCGAAGGAGACCGCACATCCGTCCCCGGACGCTTACCACCAAAGTTGTCCGCGGAGTGGGAGCGGGTAACCGATTGGTGAGACGGAGCGTGGTTAGGATTGAACCCATGCCAGAGCAGCTCCAGCAGGCGTTCCGCCTGATGCACGTGCACGCGCACCCCGACGACGAGTCGAGCAAGGGCGCGGGGATCACCGCGAAGTACGTCGCCGAAGGGGTCGACGTCCATGTCGCGACGTGTACGGGCGGCGAGCGGGGCGACATCCTCAACCCGAAGATGGAGCGCCCCGGGATCCTGGAGAACATCCACGAGATCCGCCGCGAGGAGATGCATCGCGCCCGCGACATCCTCGGCATCAAGCAGGACTGGCTCGGCTTCGTCGACTCCGGTTGGGTCGAGGAGTTCATGCTGGTCAAGGAGATGGGGGCCAAGGACTGGTCGCTGCTCCCCGAGGGCTGCTTCGGCCGGACGCCGCTCGAGGTGAGCACGCGCCGGCTCGTTGAGATCATTCGGTCCTTCCGGCCGCATGTGGTCACGACGTACGACGAGAACGGGGGCTACCCGCACCCGGACCACATCATGTGCCACCGGGTCTCGGTGGAGGCGTTCCGGGCGGCGGGCGACCCTGACCTGTTCCCGGACGCGGGCGAGCCGTGGCAGCCGCTGAAGCTCTACTACAGCCACACCTTCAACTACCCCCGCATGATCGCCCTGCACGAGGCGATCAAGCGTCATGGCCTGGCCTCGCCGTACGAGGAGCGCCTCGAGGACTGGAAGCAGGACCCGGGCTGGGACGAGCGGGTCACCACGAAGGTGGAGTGCGCTGACTTCTTCGGCGTACGTGACCAGGCCCTGCTCGCGCACGCCACCCAGATCGACCCCGACGGTCCCTGGTTCGCGGTGCCGCGGGAGATCGAGAAGGAAGCCTGGCCGACCGAGGACTACGAGCTGGTGACCTCCTACGTGCCGGTGCCCGAGGCGGAGAAGCGCGAGGAGACCGATCTGTTCGCCGGTCTCGACGTCTCCACGGCCGACGACGAGGGCAAGGCCGCGGTCGGTCGCGAGATCAGCTTCGGCAAGGTCGTCACCGCCTGAAGATCTCTCAGGCACAGGTGAGACAATGTCGGTATGTCCGGCCTCCCGATGACGACGCAGACTCTGCACACCTCCCAGCCCGCTCCCGAGCCCACCCCGCCCCAGGACGAGGACGTGGTCGCGGGTTGGACCGCCTTCGGCATCTTCATCGCGCTCTGCGTCGCCGTCGCGGTGATCGCGTGGAGCATGCTGCGTCAGTTCAAGAAGGTCGAGAAGGCCAAGGTCGAGGGTGTCTTCGGCGAGGAGGCCCAGGCCGAGGCGATCGCCCAGCAGGCCGCCAAGGACGAGATCAAGAAGCTGAAGCGCTAGCTTCCGCCTGCCGGCGACGCAGTACGAGCCGCCACCCGCCGGCAACGACCAGCGCGATCGCGCCGAGGGTGCCGCCGAGCTGGAGCAGTGCGCTGAGCCCGGTTGCCGCGGCCCGGGACTCGTCGAGGGACCAGCCGTGGGAGCGGGCGGCCCCTGCGTACGCCGCCTTCTGACCGCTCGGTCCTGAAGCGAGGGTCTGGTACGCCGGATGCAGGTCGGTCATCATGTCGATCTCGATCTTCGTGGCCGAGGCCGGTGACGGGCAGTCGAAGGTGACCGTGGTGCCATCGGCGATCAGATCCTGGCTGGCCTCGACCGACCCGTCGCAGCCCTCGATCCGGATGTGGTCGAGCACGTAGTCGGCGTAGGCCTCCGACCGCGCGAGCGCCGTCTCGTCGCCGGGCTCGTAGAGGACGACGCCGTCGAGCGTCATCCGGTCCGGCGGCAGCGCGCCGACCTGCACAGCGAGGTAGGCGACGTCGTCGGTGGCCCCGAACCGCCAGGTCACCTCGGGAGCGCCGGTGGTGCCGGCGATCGTCGCGGTCTGCGGGGCTCCGAACGGATGAGCGTCGGCGGGCAGGCCCGCGGTGGCCGCCAGCAGGATGCCGGCGACCACCGCGAGAACCTTGAGGAGACGAGGCACTAACGCTGCCTGACCGTCAGCGTGAGGTTCGTCGTGGCCGGTGCGTGTGTGTCGTCACCCGGGTAGAAGACCTGCACCTGGTGACGGCCCGGCGGAGGCAGCACGTCGACCTCGCACTCGGCGACCCCGCGTCGCACCCGCGCCTCGCACAGGACGTCCTCACCGATGAGGAACTGCACCGTGCCGGTGGCGCTGCGCGGCGCGACCGACGTACGCAAGGTCAGGTCCCGTCCGAAGCGGACCGTGACGTCCTTCGCGGTGAGTCTGACCGGGGTCAGTTCAGGGACGTCTGCCTCCTCCACGACGACCGCGCGCGAGGCGACGGCCTGGTTGCCGTTGGCGTCGGTGACCGTGTAGGTGAGCGGGTAGGCGCCCGGCGTGTTCACGTCGACGCTGCCGGAGACCTGGATGCTGCCGGTGAGGTCGCCGTCGGTGTTGTCGGTCGCGCTGACCCCGTCCAGCGGGTCGAACTCCGCGCCCACCTCGATCGTCGTCGAGGCCGGGACGGTCAGCACCGGCGGCGTCGCGTCGGTGCCGGCCGCGGTGGCCAGGAAGACGCCGCCGAACTGGTCGACCGAGCCGAGCGTCTGGGCCTCACCGGTGCGTGAGGTCGAGGTCCAGGCGTACACCTCGCCCTCGGTCAGCCCGGCCCACTCCACCGTCGCCGGCCAGCCCGAACGCGCGGTGTCGGTGCCGATCACGGTGTCGGTCGGGGTGACTACCGTCAGCGCGTCGGTCGTGAAGGACGTACGCCTGGTGGAGAGGTCCACAGGCAGCGTGAGGTTGTCCTCGGCGCCGTTGTAGCGGTGCCGGTCGTCGTACTCCGTCGCCCCGAAGTCGTCCAGGTGCGGGGAATAGGTGTCGATCGACATCTCCGAACGCTCGGTGTCGAACTGCAGCAGGCGCAGGTAGGAGGCGCCGAACTGCAGCAGGTCGGTCGACTTGTGGTCGACCGTCCCGTCACCGTTGAGGTCGATGTTGCCCGAGGCGTCGACGGAGTCGGGGAAGAGCTCACCGGCGGTCACCTTGTAGAACTGGTAGTCGGCCAGCAGCTCGACCACATTGTGCGACACAGTGGCGCCGATGCCGCGCTTGAGGTTCGTGCCGACGCCGTGCTCGTGGCCGGCGAGGACCAGGAACACGTTGGGGTTGGCCTCCACGACCTGGTCGAAGAGCCGGGAGCCGTCGGCGGAGAAGTTGGCCCCACGCCCGTCGGGAGCCGAGGAGGGCGCCAGGTAGGCGTGGGTGCTCAGGATGCCGTTGCGGTCCGGGAAGCGCGCGAAGATCTCGCTCGCCCAGTCCGCCTCCTCCGGAGTGACGCCGTAGGAGAGACCGACGGCGACGAAGTCGAGCCCGCCGGCGGAGAAGAGCACGTAGTTGTTCTGGTTGTCCGTGCCGGGCGTGACCACGTTGCCGGAGGCGTCGGTCTCCTCGTCCCAGGCGTGATAGGAAGCGCCGTCAGGCCACGCCTGCGCCGCGTCGTAGTAGCGCGACGGACTGAAGTAGCGGCTGAACCGCGACTGCGCTCCGGTCTCTCGACCACCCTGGTTGTCGTGGTTTCCCGCCACCACCTGGTTGACCACACCCGCCTCGTCGAGGATGCCCTGCGCGTCCGAGGTGAACTCGAACTCGCGGGTGATCTGCTCGTCGAGCCCCGGGTAGAGCAGGTTGCCGTTGGCGTCGGTGGCCAGCGGGTCCTTGGTGTCGTTCTCGGTCACGTCACCGGTGTGCGAGGTGAACTCGATCTTGCGCTGGTCGGCGTTGTCGCGGATCCATTCGGTCTCGGCGCGGTAGGCGCGCTGCCAGACCGCCTGCTCCTCGACCAGCTGCACGTCCGAGGGCTCCTCGATCCCGTTGAAGTTCTCGTACGTCCCGCCGGCCGCACCCTCGGCGATGTACTGGGTGTCGGTGAAGTGCGCGAAGGAGAAGTCGTAGTCGTCGGGGTTCTCGAAGTGGTCCTTGTCGTCGGCGGCCGACTCGTCGCGCGGCGAGAGGTCGTCGGCGAACGGGTCGATGCCGGTCACCAGGACGTGCACGACGTCGTTGTCGACGTGGGCGGCCAGCGCCCTGCCCTGCAGCGTGGTGTCGCCGTCGGCGATCCCGCGGGCGGAGGCGAGCTCGTCCCAGCGGCTCTCGACGGTGTTCCACACCCGTAGCGAGACCGAGCGGGCCGGGTCAGCCGTGCCGGTCCAGACCACGTGGCGACGCGAGTCGGAGGCCGGGACGGAGACGTCGTAGCGCTGGAACGGGATCAGCTTGCTCGAGGCGCTGTCGGTGGTCTGCCCGTCCGGCTTCTGGCTCCCGGCGATCGTCTCGGGGGAGGAGTAGTCGAACTCGAGCGCGCTCGGGAGCACCGGCACGACCCCCTGGAAGCCGCCGTCGGCGACCGAGGCGGAGGCCGTCTTGAAGGTGGTGGTCACGTCCGAGCCGTCGGGGCTGTTGGCGATCGCGGAGAGCGTCACCTTCCCCTTGCCCTGACCGGTGTCGGTGCCGCCGCCGGTCGGGATGGCGTCGGAGGTGAAGGTCGAGGTGTGCGCGACCGGCCGCCCGAAGACGTCCTTCGCGGTGATCTCGATCGTGTGCTCACCGCGAGCGAGGCCTGCGCCGATCTCCTGGCCGGGCCGGATCGGGTCGCCGTCGAGCGTGTAGGTCCAGCCGGAGGCGTTGCCCTGGTTGGTGATGTCGACGGCGAACTCGGTCGGCGTGGTGAGGTGCGACCCGGCCGCGGGGGTGGTGCCGTTGACGACGACTCCGGCGTCGCGTACGTCACCGAGCGCGGCCACGTTGAGGGCGTTGGCCTGGTCGGCGGTGAGCACCTCGGTGAAGATCCGCGCGTTGCGTACGGTGACCGGCGACCAGAACTGGTTGACCGAGTCGGCCCCGACGTAGAAGGAGTTGAGGGCGCCGCCGCCCGGGCGGGTCAGCGGGGCGGGAGCGGCGATCGACGCGGCCAGCGCGCCGTCGACGTACAGTCGGGCGGTCGAGCCGTCCCAGGTGCCGACGGCGTGGTACCAGCGGCCGGTCTCGATCTCGACCTGGGCGTTGCGGTAGGCGCCGCCGGCGTGGACCGCGAAGGTCAGCTTGCCGCTGTAGACGACGATCGAGTAGCCGCCGCCCTCCTTCTCCGAGCAGATCGAGTGCTCGGTCCCGTTGGGGAAGGTGCCGTTGTCCTTTAAGGTGCATTCGATGGAGACCTGCTCGTCGATCTGGTCCCAGGCCGCGGAGCCCATCGCATAGGCGTACGCGTCGTTGGAGCCGTCGAAGGAGGCGACCTTGGCGTCCAGCGCGGTGTCGTCGGAGATCACCGGCTCGCCGACCGTGGTCACGACGCGACCGGTGTCGTCGGCCGGGGTGCCGTCGTCGAAGTCGACGTCGAGCACGTCCGCGGCCGGCACCGGGGGAGCGGTGTCGTAGGAGCCGGCCAGCGCCGCGGCCTCGGCATCGGTCACCGTCCGGGCGAAGAGGGAGGCAGCGGCGAACGAGGCGGGCGGGGCCGGCTGGCCGATCCCGGTGGGAGCCGAGTCGGCGCCGACCACGAAGCGGCGCGAGGTCGCGGCCGGGGCCTGCAGCGCGCCGGTCGCGGCGGTCGAGCCGGCCTTGGTGCCGTTGACGTAGAGGCTCAGCGTCTGGCCGTCCCAGACCGAGAGCACGTGATACCAGCGGTTGGCCGTGATCGGGGTCAGCACCGACTTGTAGCCGCCGCCGATGTGGGCCATCGTGCCCAGGTTGGAGCCGGTCACGTAGACCGAGTAGCCGCCCGCCTCCTTGTTGGAGCAGAGGTCCTTCTCGTTGGTGGTGGGCAGCGTGGTCTCGACCCGGAAGACGCACTCGATGGTGAAGCCCTGCTGCAGGCCGGCCCACGGGTCGTGCTCGACGGAGACCGCGTCGTCGGTGCCGTCGACGGTCATGACATCGGTCGGCATCTCGGCGAGGGTGTCGTCGGTGCCGTACGTCGGCGCACCCCAGGTGCGCGGCTCGAGCGACTGGGCACGCTCGTGCGGGGCGCCGCCCTCGAAGTCGATGTCGAGTACGTCGGGTGTCGGCGCGTCCACGGTCGCCAGCGCGGCGCGCGGCGGACCGGTCAGCGGTGCGCCGACGGCGGTGTAGGTCGCTGCGCTGGCGGAGGTGACGGCGTCACCGGGCAGGGCGGCGATGACACCACCCGCGAGGGCCAGACCGGCGGCCACGGCGACGAGTCGCCTCCGTCCGGGTCTGGCGAGGCTGGCACTCGTTGGTGCGGACACGATGCTCCTTGGGGTCGTGCGGCATGACGTGCGGCATCGCCCGAGGTGCCGAACGGCCGAGGCACACGCCCGGCCATTGGACGAGGATCCTGAGATCCGGTGAACGCGGCCGAGCGGCGTTGTCGACGCCCGTCTGTCCGGTGGGTAAACGCTTGCCGCAGCCGTATCCGGCGTCGAAACTCTGTGCCATCGTTTGCGTCTGACATGGACGATTTCTTGACGGGTGACTGGTTCGGCGCGGCGGCTCTGGTCGAGCGCGTGCAGGGCTATCTGGACGAGCCCGGCATCGCCGCGGCCGCCTTCGTGCTCGCCTTCGCCGCCGGCGCTGCGCACGCGATCGCGCCGGGCCACGGCAAGACCCTGGCGGCGGCGTACCTGATCGGCGCGGAGGGCCGGGTGCGCGACGCGGCCTGGCTGGGCGGCTCGGTGGCGGTGATGCACACGTTCTCGGTGCTGGTCATCGCGGTGGCGTGGTCGTTCTACTCGCTCTCGGATCTCGTACGCCTGGAGAACCTCACCGCCGGGCTGCAGATCGTCGCCGGGGTGCTGATCATCGGCACCGGGCTCTGGCTGCTGCGCCGGCACTGGCGCGCTGCTCGCTCGGGGACCGGGCACGGGCATTCCCACGGGCACTCACATGGCCACTCGGGCGGGCACGGTCACGGCCAGTCAGGCGTACGCCGTCCCGGCATCGTCCTGCTCGGCATCTCCGGCGGCCTGACCCCGTCCCCGGGCGCCTTCCTGGTCCTGGTGACCGGCCTGTTCGCCGGCCGCTCGGCGTTCGCCCTGTTGCTGGTGATCACCTTCGGCCTGGGCATGGCGACGATCCTGTTCGGTGTCGGCCTGCTGGCCCTGGCCGGCAACAACCTCGTGGTCCGTGTCGCCGAGTCGAAGACCTACCTCCAGGTCGCGGCGAAGGTCACCCCGATCCTGGCCGCGCTCGGCGTCACGGTCCTCGGCGCCGGCCTCACCATCGTCGGCGTCGGCTCACTCGGCTGACCGCGACCTCACTGCTCAGAGCGTCGGGGCGATGGAGGGCAGCAGGTCCTGGAACGTACGCCCGTTGCCGATCTCGCCGAGCGCGGTCATCGCCCAGCCACCGTCCTGACGGCTGACCTTGGCCATGATCTCGGCGGTGTGCGGGCCGGTCTGGCTCACGTCGAAGCGAGCGATCTCGGTGTGGGTGTTCTCGTCGACCAGGCGGCAGAAGGCGTTCTGGATCTGGGCGAAGCTCTGGCCGGTGAAGGAGTTGATCGTGAACACGATCTGCGCGACCTCGGCCGGCACACGGTCGAGATGGACGATGATCGACTCGTCATCGCCCTCGCCGGCACCGGTGCGGTTGTCGCCGGTGTGGACGACGGCGCCGTCCCTGGACTTCAGTTGCCGGAACCAGGCCTGGTCGAGGTGGCCGCCGGCCGCGTCGTAGAGGATCGCGGAGGCGTCCATGTCGACGTCGGCGCCACGGAACCCGCCGAAGAGACCCTGTCTGACCGCGTCCCAACCGAGCGCTATCCGTACGTGCGTCATGCTGCTGCCGTCACCTGTGGTGAGCGAGACCGACTGTCCCTTGGCGAGCGAGACGGACAACTGATCCTCCGATGGCTGGACCGACGAGGGTGCATGGCCACCTTAGTCAATCGTGACCGTCACCGGTTCCGTTCCGCTCGCCTCGACCAGGATCCGGTTGTGCTCGGCCTCGCCGACGACCTTGCCGCCCTCGACGGCGATGTCCGGCCCGGAGGGGTAGTGGATCGGGCTGACGAAGATCTCGGTCGGCTCGTCGATCTCCGCGGATGGCTCGTAGGTGTAGCTGAACGCGCCGGTGGCGGGGTCGAAGGAGAGGTCGACGGGGGTGCCGGCCGTGGCCTGCGGGTAGGTGCGGACCAGCGTACGCAGCTTCTCGGACTTCACCGTCGAGAGATCGGCGTCGTCCGCGAACATCCCCTGCGCGCCGTCGGCGGTGGTCGGGTCGTCCCAGTGCTTGTAGGCCCAGTGCATCCAGGAGGTGAAGTGGTCGTCGGCCGAGGCGGTGTCGATGGCCAGCAGCTCGGTGTTGTCGGTCGCGCCGAACTCCGACATCAGGTTGGTCGCGCCCATCGTCTCGGCCTGCTCGAGCGCCTTGAGGTTGTGCGTCTCGTCGTAGTCCTTGCAGCCGCTGACCCCGATCGGGATGCCCTGGGAGTCGAGATAGCCGTAGGGGCAGTAGCTGTGCCAGGAGTAGCCGACCTGGTCGTCGTTGGCCGGCCCGAAGCTCGAGTTGGGGACCTGATTGGCGAGCAGCTGCGACTCGTACCAGACGATCCCGTCGGGGTCGGACCGGCGGATCGCCGCCGTCGCACTCTCGTACGCCGGCTGGAACTCGTCCCGGTAGGAGCTCGCGCACCCGGTGATCGGGCAGGTCAGCCACTCCCGGCCCGCCCACGGCTCGTTGATGAGGTCGTAGCCCATCGAGTAGGGCTGGTCGCCCCACCGCTGCGCGACTGCGCCCCAGGCCGCTGCCCAGCCGTCCTGCACGCCGTTCCTGTTCGCCCAGAAGTTGTCGTAGACGGTGGCCAGCTCGGGCGTGATGTACGTCGCGGGGAAGGACAGCTTGATCGGCGGGTGCAGGTTGTAGGGCGCCGGCCGTTTCGCTGCCCAGTCGGGCACGCCCTCGCCGCCGTAGGTCTCGTGCCACATGTCCTGGTGGAAGTCGTACTGCATCCAGATGCCCTTGTCGGCGAGCAGGTCGATCACCCGCTGCCAGTCGTCGAGGTAGTCCTCGTCGACCTGCCCGGGGGCGTCCGGGGTCACGCCGGCCCACAGGGTGCCGATCCGGGCGCCGTTGAAGCCGTGCTCCGCCAGCCATTCCGCGTCGGCCGCGGTGAAGCCCTCGGGCGAGTCGGGCGGGACGTACGGATCGTGCTTCCAGACCAGGTTCTGCCCGTGCACGAGCACGATCCGGCCGTGCTGGTCGACCAGCCAGCGCCCCTCGCGGGACAGCCGTTGGGCCCCCTTCGTTGGATCAGCCTCCGCCGGGTCTGCGCCGGCGGGCCCGACCGGGCTCAGCAGCGAGGTCCCGAAGGCGAGCACGGCCGCCGCGGCGGCCACGATTCCGAAGCTTCCCGAGCGACGAGGCATGTCCGGAACCTAATGGTCCCCGCCACCACCGACAAGAACGTGTTCTCATTCTGGACGTATAGCCCGTCAGGACGGGGCCTGCAGTGGACACGGGTGCCCTGCGTGCGGTTGAGTCAGACGAGGAGCATTGGGGGAGAATGTCACCTGTGAGAGACGAAGCGAGCGGCTGGTCAGGCACCTGGGTGGCCGAACGTCTGGGCGTGCGTCTGCGGACGACCGACGCGCCGAGCGGGATGATGCTCACCGATCTGGTCGGTCTGGCGGTGCGACGCAACCCCCGTCGGGCACAGCTCCTCGTCTCCTCCGTCCTCGGCAAGCACGTCCCGACCGACCCGCGTCTGGTGACCGACGCCGGGCTCCGCCTGGGGGCCAAGGCGCGCGCCGCGGCCACCGGTGACGCGGTGGTCCTCGGCTACGCCGAGACCGCGACCGCGCTCGGCCATCTCGTCGCCGACGCCCTCGGAGCGCCCTACCTGCACTCCACCCGCCGGGTCGTCGACGGTATCGAGTCCGTCGCCGACTTCTTCGAGGAGCACTCGCACGCGACCGCCCACCGGCTGCTCCCCGCCGACCCGGCTTTCCTCGCCCGTGCCGAGACCCTGGTGCTGGTCGACGACGAGGTCATCACCGGCAAGACGGTCGTCAACACCATCCGGGCACTGCACAAGAAGTTCCCGCACAAGCACTACGTCGTCGCCGCGCTGGTCGACCTGCGCTCGGAGGCCGACCGTGGCCGGATGGAGCGCTCGATCAAGCGGCTGCGCGCGACGTTGGACGTGGTCTCCCTCGCGAGCGGCGAGATCGAGCTGCCCGAGGACCTCGCCGACAACGGCAACCGGCTCATCGACACCGTCGAGAACCTCCGTCAGCTGGCCGGGGTCGAGCCGAGCCGGCGTCCGCGCGGCGAGGTCGTCCAGGTCGTCGCGACCTGGCCACGCGCCGTCCCGGAGGGTGGCCGCCACGGCTTCACGGCCGGCGCCTCCGGCTCCTACGAGTCGGCCGTCACGGTGACCGCCGCGGCCGTCGCCGGCCGCATCCCCGACGGCCCGGTGCACGTCCTCGGCACCGAGGAGCTGATGTACGCACCGCTGCGGATCGCTTCCGCGCTGGCGGACCGGCGCGCGGCCGAGGGCCGCCGCCACGAGATCACCTACTCGACGACCACGCGCTCGCCGGTGCTCGACGTCGACGACCCGGGCTACGCGATCCGCACCGCGATCACCTTTCCGTCCCACGACGACCCGGCCGACGGCGACGGGCCACGCTTCGCCTACAACCTGCATGAGGGTGCGTTCGAGACGATCGTGCTGGTCGTCGACGAGCCGGCCGACACACCCGCGCTGCACGAAGAGGGCGGCCTGGTCGACCAGCTCGCCCGGATCGCGCCGCGGGTCGTGGTCGTCACCATCCCGGCGTACGCCCCGGAGCCGCGCCACGACCAGCCTGCCCGGCAGCTGCCTGCTCCGCTCCACGGGCCGGCCTTCGGCTCCTACGACCGCGACGACGTCGCCTGGCTGCTCAACGATCTGTCCGCGGACCCGGCGGACGCGCCGGCCGAGGAGCACGCAGAGGCACACCGGGAGCTCTTCGACGAGGCCCTGACCGCATCGGCCCAGCGAGTCGCGTACGCCATCGGCCTGGTCACCGAGCAGGTGCTCGCCAGGCGCGGGCAGGATGCCGTGCTGGTCTCCCTGGTACGTGCGGGCATCCCGATCGGGGTGCTCATGCGGCGCTGGGCGCAGCGCGTGCACGGGCTCGACCTGCCCCACTACGCGATCTCGATGATCCGCGGGCGCGGCATCGACCAGACCGCGCTCGCCTACCTCGCCGCCCACCACGACCCCGCCCAGGTGATGTTCGTGGACGGATGGACCGGCACGGGCGCGATCGCCCGCGAGCTGGCCGCGTCGGTCGAGAAGGCCAACTCGACGCTCGACGCCCATCTGGCCTCGCCGTTCTCCCCGGAGCTCGCGGTCCTCGCCGACCCGGGCCGGAGCGTGGCGGTCTACGGCACCCGTGAGGACTACCTGATCCCGTCGGCGTCCCTCGGGTCGACCGTCTCGGGCCTCGTCTCGCGCCCCGTCATCGACGACGACCGGGTCGGCCCCAACGACTTCCACGGCGCGGTGTTCCACGCCGACCTGGCTCCGGCCGACGTGTCGAAGAAGTTCATCGACACCGTCGCGGCCCGCTTCCCGATCGTGCGCACCAAGGTGATGCTCGATCTCGATGCCCACCTCGGCGGCGACCACACGCCCACCTGGGTGGGCTGGGACGCGGTCGAGGAGGTCGCGGAGAAGTTCGCGGACGGCGACGTCAGCCTCGTTCAAGCCGGCGTCGACGAGACCCTCCGGCTGCTGCTGCACGGCGAGCCGGCGAAGATCCTGGTGGACCCGGCCCACGACACCGACCTGGGCCCCGTCAAGAAGCTCGCCGAGGCGCGCGACGTGCCAGTGGAGCGCATCTCGGGCCTGCCCTACTCCTGCATCGGTCTCGTACGCCCCTGATGCCGGTGCCCTCTCCACAGGACCTGGTCGTCGTCGGGAGCATCAACGTCGACCTGACGGCGGCCGTCGAGCGGTTGCCCGGCGCCGGAGAGACCGTCGGTGGTGGTCGGCTGCGCCGTGACGTCGGTGGGAAGGGTGCCAATCAGGCGGTCGCGGCGAGCCGGCTGGGGGCCCGCGTGCGGATGGTCGGCGCGGTCGGCTCCGATGCCGACGGTGCTTGGGCGGTCGAGACGATCCGGGCCGCCGGGGTCGACGTCGCAGACATCCGCATCACCGACTCGCCGACCGGCACGGCGCTGATCGCCGTCGACACGGCCGGGGAGAACCAGATCGTGGTGTGCAGCGGCGCCAACGCGTCGGTCGGCGTCGATGGGATCTCGGTCGGGGCGGACGAGGCCGTGCTGATGCAGCTCGAGCTGTCCCTGGAGGTGGTCCGTGCCGTCGCAGCGCGGACGCCGGGGTTCGTCGCGCTCAACGCCGCCCCGGCACAGCCCCTCCCGGCCGACCTCGTCGAGCGGGTGGACCTTTTCATCGTCAACGAGACCGAGTACGCCGCCATGCCCGAGCTGCGTGCGGCCCGCCGGGTCGCGGTGACCTACGGCGCCTCGGGCGCGGCCATGATCACCGAGGGCACCGAGACTGCTCGCGTCCCCGCCGCGCCGGCGCCGGACGTGGTCAACACCGTCGGCGCCGGCGACGCGTTCTCCGCGGCGCTCACCCTCGCGATCCAGGCCGGCACACCGGACGAGCAGGCGCTGCGTACGGCCTGCGCGGTCGGCGCCGCCGCGGTCGCGCACCCCGGCGCCCAGCCGCCGCTGGAGCGGTTGGAGACGTACGTCTAGACCAGCTGCTTGCGGAAGAAGTGGGTGGCGTGAGGGTTGTCGTTGTAGCGGTCGATGCGCTCGTACCCGGCCCGCTCGTACATCCCGATCGCCTCGCTCAGGACGTCGCGGGTGTCGAGGCGTACGACCCGGTGGCCCAGCCGCAGCGCCTCGGCCTCCAGGTGGCGCAGCAGGCGTGAGCCGAGGCCCGCGCCGCGCCAGGCGGGGTCGACCCACATGCGCTTGATCTCGCCGGTGCCCTCGAACTCGCGGACCGCACCGGAGGCGACCGGGGCGCCGTCGCTGGCGGCCACGAAGAAGGCGCCGTGGGGCGCGCGCAGGGAGGGGTCGTCGCCGAAGCCCTCGTCGCCGACGGTGAACCCGAAGCGGTCGCCGATCTCGGCGAAGTAGTGGCCCATCGCCTCTTGGGCCATCGGGTCGCGCGGGTCGACCTGCTCGATGGTGATCGCGGCGGCCCGTACCAGCAGGTCGGCCGTCGCCAGCGCCTCGTTGAGGCGGTCGCGCTGCCGCTGGGTCAGCGGATCGAGCAGCAGGTGGGCGCGCTCCTCGGAGCGGCGCTCGAGGTCGTCCCACTGCTTGAGGCCGTCCTCGGTGAGCGCCACCAGCCGGCGGCGGCCGTCGGAGGGGTCGCGGTCCATCGCGACGTACCCCTTGCTCTCCAGCGTCCGCAGCATCCGGCTGACGTAGCCGGAGTCGAGGCCACCCAGCCTGGTCCTCAGGTCCTGCACGGTAGTGGCCGAAGCTGAGTCGGAGGCGGCGAGCCCGATCTCGTAGAGAATCCGGGCCGTGCCATAGGGGAGGCCGCTGCCGAGGAAGGAGTCCTCGAGCGCTCCCACCCGCCGGACGTAGCTCATGTTGAACTTGCGCATCACCGAGGTGTCCACTGTCATATAACTGACTTTAGTCAGGTATCTACGGGAATCCAAGGCCGAGTATGGTGTGCGCCGCCAGAGCAATCGACAGCATCGCCACAGCGAGTCCGAAGAGGGCAGCCGCGCACGCGAGCGCGAGACAGGACGACCGCCAACCGGCCAGCAGTACTCCTAGCGCAGCCGCGACGACGCAGAGCAGTATGACGAGCGCGATCACAACCGTCGCGGTGCCGAGACTGTCCGACTGACTCTGGGCCGCCCGACACACTATCGTCGCGAGGACGATCGCGGTCAGCGCAGTACGCGTACGCGACATCGCGGTTCGCTCGCGCGCGAGGCTCGGGTCCTGCGGCGCCGGACGATTGTTGACCATGGTTCCCTCACTCCCCGAGAAGCGCGAACAACGCCGGACAGCAGCACGCCATGACCGCCGCGGCGGCGAGCACCACGCTCCGAAGTCCGAGGGGCGGCAACGGCGCGCCGGCGCAGATCGCGCTGGACGACCGGCGCCAGCGAATGGTGGCATCGACGGCGAGAAGGCCCCCAACCGCTCCGAGCGTCGCCGCGCTCCAGACCGCCGCATACGGCAGGTGTTCGGTCGCGCTGAGAATCACCACACCGGCGCCGGCGGCGGACATGGCCAGGCTCGTGCGGATCCACGCGAGCAGGGTGCGTTCGTTGGCGAGCAGGAACCGGTAGTCAGGCAGATCCTCGCCCGACTCGGACGAGTGCGGGTGCGAGTTCACCACAGGCCGAACAACGCCCACATCGTGACCGGCGCCATCGCGACGGCTCCCAGGCCCCAGGCGAGCATCTGACGGAAGAGCCGCTGCCGACTGTCCGCGGTGGTAGCTCCGAGAACAAGCCCGCCGGTCGCGCCGATCGGGTTCAGGTCGACCAGGACCGCCGAGAGCAGCACGGCCAAGACCGCGCCGAGCGGGTTGACCCCGGCGTCGATCAGTGGCGGTAGAAGCGGCAGGACCGTGACGATCACGGCGATGGAGTTGGCGAGGAAGGAGGTGATCGCGGCGATGTAACACAGTACGAGCAGCCCCAGTACCGCACTGTCACCGATAGTGAGCAGCTCGCCGAGTCGTTTGAAGGCTCCCAGGTGTTCCATGAGGCCCAGATAGGTCAGGAGCCCGCAGATGAGAACCACGGCACCCCATGGGACGCGGTCGATGATGTCGCGCGACTCCAGCTTGAACGCCATCATCAGGACGAAGGCCAGAAGGAAGCCTACGTAGCCCATGTTGAGATCGAAGCCCACGCCGGCGATGACGAGCAGCGCGAGTGCCACAAGAGCGCCGATCATGGCCGGGCGTCCACCGCGTCGCTGGTCCTGGTCGGCATCCACTCGGACTGAGCTGGTCTGGGCCGCGCACTCGCGTAGCCGGTGGCGATAGACGAACATCAAGATCGCAGTCAGGGCGACGCCGATCGCCAAAGGGATGAGGGTGAGCGCCACGTTGCTGAAGCTCGGCATGTCGATCCCGAGCTTGTCGATCTCCGCGTTGGATGTCAGCCCGAACACGGCGATCGGCGAGAAGAGGCCGCATAGGATGCCGTTCAGCATGGAGGCCGCCATCAGGAACTGCGGCAGGCGGTAGGTCTTGGCCATCCCCATGGTGAGCGGCGCCGCGATTGCGATGGCCGCGACCGGGAGAGTGCCGATGCAAGCAAGCAGCGCGCCGACGGCGAAGGCGACGACTGGTAGGAGAACCACCTTTCCCCCGGCCAGGCGCCGAGCCACGGAGAGGATGGCGTCCATCGCGCCAGTCATCTGGATGATCGCGAAGAGCGCCATGACGCCCACGATCAGGGTGAAGAACCCCGACGGGAAGAAGGTGGCGAAGTCGTCGGCGTCGACGCCGGTGATTCCGGCGACGATGAAGGCGGCTGGAAAGGCCGCCAGCCCCAGGTGGGCGCGCGGCACGAGTGAGAGTGTCAACAGGACCGCGAGTCCGATGATGGAGACATCGGCGTTCGTCATCGGTGGCTCCTCGTGGTGGTGTGCATGGCGATGATGGGCATGGGGTCCTCTCCTCGGGCGGTGCGGCGGCAGGGCATGGTCAGCGTCATCGGATGACGCCTCGCGCACGAAGCCCGTGGATGTCGGCGGTGGTCACGCCCTTCAACTGGGCCAGCACCTCGTCGGTGTGCTCGCCCAGTGCTGGCGCAGGGCAGCGCTGGGCGAAGTCGAAACCCGAGTACCGTCCGGCCGGCCCGACGATCATGGCGTCGCTGCCGTCTCGGGCCTGAACACGCAGGATCGACCCGCGAGCCTGGACATGGGGGTCGGCCACGATGTCTTCGGCCGTATTGACCGGCGCGGCCGCGATCCCGGCCTCGTGCAGGACAGCAAGCAGGTCGTCCAACGGATAGCTCGCGGTGAACCGAGCGACAGCGTCGTCGATGAGGTCACGATGATCGACTCTGGCCGCCATCGTGTCGAACGACTCCAGGTCGGGCCGGTCCATGACACGCAGCAGGCGGCGCCACATGCCGTCGGTGGAGGCGGGCAGTACCACCCAGCGTCGGTCGGCGGTGGGAAAGAGCCCGTTCGGCACTACCGCCGGGTTGCCGTTGCCGATCCGTCCGGCACTCACCCCGGTCGCGCCGTAGGTCCCGATGAAGTCCTCCATCATGCGTAGCATCGGCTCGTACAACCCGAGGTCGACCAGTTGCGCCTCACCGGTGAGGTCGCGCTGTCGCATGGCGGCGAGGATGCTGAACGCACCGTAGATTCCCCCGACGCCGTCGGCGATGGGGTAGCCGGAGAACCGCGGTGGCCCTTCCGCGTCGCCGGTGCGGTGGGTCAGGCCGGCGAATGCCTCGACGACTCGGGCGAAGCCCGGCCGGTCGGCGTAAGGACCGGTACGACCGAAGGCGGTCAGATGGAACATGACGATGCCGGGTCGCAACGCGCTGACTGTTTCGAAGTCCAGGCCGAAACGGTTCGCGGTCGGCGCCCGGAAGTTTGTCACGACGACCTCACACGTACGGATCAGCTCATGAAGCAGCGCGACACCCTCGGGTTCGTGCAGGTCCAGAGCGACGCTCCGCTTGCCGCGACCGAACTGCTCCCAGGCGACGGACACGCCGTCATGTAGGGGCGGATAGCTCCGGGTGGGATCACCGCCGGCCGGGTGCTCGACCTTGACCACGTCCGCGCCGAGCTCTCCGAGCAGGGCGCAGCTGAGCGGCGCCGCGAGCACGGTCGACACGTCGAGGACTCGAACGCCGTTTAGGGGTGCAGAAGACACGTGTTCTCCGTTGATGGTCATGCCAATGTGGACAACCACCACTCTGGGGCGCACTTCGTCGCTGGGGAAGAGGCCCTGTGCGATCATGGGTGTCCGGGAAAACCGCTCACGAAATGGGAGTTTCACGTGCGAGTCGAGCGAGCGATCTACTTCGTTGAAGCGGTCCGTGCCGGGTCGCTGCGCGCCGCCGCCAACCGGCTCCAGGTCACTCAGTCAGTCTTGGGTGAGCAGATCACTGCCCTAGAAGAGGAACTCGATACGCACCTCCTCCGGCGGACCCGTCAGGGCGTCGTGCTCACGTCGGCGGGCGCTGCTCTGTTGCCGCGAGCTGAGGAGCTCATTGCCGCGCAACGTGCGCTGCTCGACGCAGCCTCTACCTACTCCCACCGCCTCGTCGGGAGGGTGCGCGTGGGCGCCAACCCGATCCTGGCGGCGCTCTTGCTCACACCGGTCGTCGCCGAGATCAGGTCCCAGCACATGGGCGTCCGGGTCCAGGTCATTGACGGCCCTTCCGGTGACATCCTCGACCGCGTCACCCGAGGACTCCTCGATCTCGCTGTGTTGAGCTCTCTCGGCGGGACCGTGTCAGGTCAGCTTCGCAGGGAGGCGGTCGCGGTCACTCCCATGGCTATCTATGTCTTGCCAGGGCATGAGTTGTACGACCGAAGTTCGGTGTCGTGGCACGAGATCGCTCCCTGGCCGCTCATTTCGATGCGTCGAGACACCACGTTGGGCGAAGGTCTCGCTGCCGGGCTGCCCACGGCGAATGTGGTCGCAGAGGTGTCCAGCATCTATCACATTGTCACCATGGTTGACGCGGGGATCGGTGTAGGTGTCGGAGTACCCGCGAACCTGCCAGGGGTCGCGACTGCCGGAGCGTGGGTGCCGATCCAGGGGGAGGGCAGGATCGTCTCCGAGATCGTCTACAGGGCCGACTCACCTCTCGACCGACCTGCGCAGTTGGTCCGCGACGCGCTCCGGGAACGTGCGAAGGGGCTTGGCTGACGATGGGTGCGGAGTCTGAAATGGCAAACGGCCCGTCCTCTCGGACGGGCCGTTCTGATGGGGTGAGCGACGGGGCTTGAACCCGCGACCCTCGCGACCACAACGCGATGCTCTACCAGCTGAGCTACGCCCACCATCGGCTCGAACAGCGCATGTCCGAGCCAGCAAGAATCATAGGGGAATCAGACCGGATCTGTGGAATCGGGGGTGGCCGCCGGGTCGCCGAGGCCGGTGATCGAGGCTCCGTGCCGGCCGGCGATCTCCTTCGCCACCTCGGAGTCCGGGCCGGGCATCGGCACGAAGACCGCCTCGCGGTAGTAGCGAAGCTCCTCGATCGACTCCTGGATGTCGGCCAGGGCGCGGTGGTTGCCGCGCTTGGGAGGAGCCGAGAAGTAGGCCCGCGGGAACCAGCGTCGCGACAGCTCCTTGATCGAGGAGACGTCGACGTTGCGGTAGTGGAGGAACCCCTCCAGCTCGGGCATGTCGCGGGCCAGGAAGTTGCGGTCGGTGGCCACCGTGTTGCCACCCAGCGGCGGCCGGGAGTCCTTGCCGCAGTGCTCCCAGACGTACGCCAGGACCTGCTCCTCCGCCTCCCGCATCGGCACACCGTTCTCGAGCTCGACCAGCAGGCCGGACTTGGTGTGCATGTCGCGTACGAAGTCGTCCATCTGCTCCAGCGCCTCGGCCGGAGGCTTGATGATGATGTCGACCCCGTCGCCGAGCACGTTGAGATCGAAGTCGGTGACGAGGGCTGCCACCTCGATGAGCGCATCGTGCTCGAGGGACAGCCCGGTCATCTCGCAGTCGATCCAGACCAGACGTTCGTTCAGTGAAGCCACCGGAGCACCATAACGCCGCTGGTCAACGGCTTCGCGGAGGGATAGGCGACGATGTGATAACGGTTCCCATGGCGTGGTTTCAGCCTGCGCTCAGGAGACCGACCTATGTTGGCCTCATGAGCACGGATTCAGCCAGCAGCCCCTCGCGCAAGGACAAGCGTGAGGCACGCGCTGCCAAGGCCGCCGCGGAGCTGGAGGCTCTGCGCAAGAAGCAGGCCCGCAAGTCGATCCTCACCGTCGCGGCGGTCGTCGTCGCCATCGCGGTGATCATCGGTGGCCTCGTCTGGTTCAGCGTGAGCCGCTCCGGCGACGACAAGGTCACCGCGGTGGAGGCCGGCAGCAGCGAGCACGGCCTGGTGATCGGACCTGACGACGCGCCGCACAAGGTCGTCATCTACGAGGACTTCCTGTGCCCCTACTGCGCCGAGTTCGAGGCCGCGTCCCGCGATGACCTCGCCGAGCTCGCCGCCGACGGCAAGGTCCAGGTCGACTACCGCCCGTTCGTGCTCCTCGACCAGGTCGGCCCCTACTCCGAGCTCGCCACCTCGGCCTTCGCGGTCGTCCAGGAGGAGGCCGGCGACGACGTCGCCAAGACCTTCCACGACCTGCTCTTCGAGAACCAGCCCAGCGAGTCCGGCCCGTTCCCCGACGCTGCCGATCTCGTCGACCTGGCCGTCGAGGCCGGTGCCGAGGAGTCCGCCGTCAAGGACCGCATCGAGAGCCTCGACGGCAAGGCCTGGGCCGACGCCGCCACCAAGGCCGCCGCTGATGACGGCGTCCAGGGCACTCCGACCGTCCTGCTCGACGGAGAGCAGTTCCAGGACGGCAACACCGTCCAGGAGTACGCGGCGAACCTGGTCGAGAAGATCTCCTGACCCTGCCTCGAGTTGCGCGCGGCCCGATCCGCGTCGCCCAAGGTTCGGCTGGCGTTTCCGTAGGCACTTTAGGGTTCGGCGACAGCCAATGGCGGCTGGGCCGGAAGATCCCTAGGCGAAGGTGCTCGAGATGGCGTACGCGACGACCGAGGACGGGTATCGGATCTATGTGAGGCCGACGGATCCGCGGGCTCTGGGCCTGATCGCCAACAAGGGTCGGATCATCCGCGGCTCGCTCGAGCTGTGGCGGTTGGCGCTCGGGCTGCACGAGTGGCAGACCGTGATCGACATCGGTGTGAACTACGGCGAGATGCTCGTCGGGGCGGACATCCCCGAGGGAGTCGAACTGATCGGGTTCGAGCCGAACACCTCGCTGCACAAGGTCCTGCGAAAGACGCTCGAGACCCGCGGGATCACCATCGACCTGCGCGCGCAGGCGGTCGCCGACAAGCCCGGCGCCGCGCGGTTCGCGGTCGACCGGACCTGGTCGGGGACGTCGTCGCTGTACGACGAGCGCCATGACGGCTCGGCCCGCTGGCAGCTCCGCGACGTCGAGGTCACCACGCTCGACGAGGTGCTCGGTGGGTCGGGGCGCTCGTTCTGCGTGAAGGTGGACGTCGAGGGCTTCGAGCGCGAGGTCGTCGACGGCGCGGCGCGGTCGCTGGCCGATACGGCCCACTGGGCGCTGATGCTCGAGATCGAGCACATGGACCGCGGCTACCTCGCCGAGCTGGCCAGGACGCGCGACGTGTTCGTGAAGGAGAAGGACTCAGTCGCGCTGCGACGGGTGCCGGGTGGCCGGGTCGCCGTCGAGGAGCTTCTCGACAACCCGGCGCTGCATCGACAGGACTGTGTCGTTTTGAGCCCAGGATTGTCTGCAGCGCAGCCGTGGGAGCCCTGATCGGCGATAACGTAGGCGGCATGACCGAGATCCAGATCGTCGAGCAGTTCCTGGCCGCGCTCGAGACCGGAGAGGTCGACGCTGCGCTGCTGCTGTGCTCGGACGACGTCACCTACCAGAACGTTCCTCTTCCACCTGCGCGTGGCCTCTCCGAGGTCGGTCGCCAGCTGCGGGTGATGGGGAAGTACACGACCGGCTTCGAGGTCCGGATGATCAACATCGCGGCCAACGGCCCGGTGGTGCTCACCGAGCGCATCGACGTCCTCAGTCGAGGCTCGGTCTCGGCCGAGTTCTGGGTGTGCGGCACCTTCGAGGTGCGCGACGGCAAGATCGTGCTCTGGCGCGACTACTTCGACTGGACGACGTTCATCGCGGCAGGCATCAAGGGCGTCGGTCGGGCAGCGTTCGGCGCGATCCGGAGGGTCACCGGGCGCTGAGGTACGGGAAAGGTACGGGAACGTCCGGAGCCGGCGCGGAGATAGCGTCCGCTCGACCTCCGGCCATCGTTCGGCCGGCTCGTATCTCAACCGAAGGAAAGACCGTTGAACACTGTTGCTCAGCGCACTGCTCGAAAGCTTCTTGCCGTCGTGGTGGCCGGACTCGTGATGGGCTCGGCACTCGTGGCGATGAGCACGTCCTCGTCGCAGGCGGCGGGGTGGGGAACCATCTCGGACCGGAGTGTGAACAAGGTGCTCAGCTCGAGGTCGTGGACCACGCTGCGTCCTGCCTTCAGCACCGCGGCGAACGTCAGGTACCGCTACTGCGTGACGCTCAGGGGACGCGGAACCGTGAACCTCCAGCCGCAGGCGTTCAGTACCGAGACCAGCGTGAACAACTCCTCGTACGTCACCAGGTGCACCAAGTCCTACCGCGGCCCCGCCAACCGGTTCACCCCGACGGCCGCGAGGATCGGCGACGGTTCGGTGCGAGTCGGTCGGATCAAGGTGCAGCGCTGGTACGCCGGAAGCGTTCCGGGCTGAGCAGCGAGGTCTCTCTCCAGTTTCTGTGACGTGAGTCACAAGAGCACCCTATCCTCGGGGGCATGCCTCGTGCGTCAGCCGCTCTCCTCGCCCTGCTCCTGACCGCTTCCGCTCTGGTCGCCTCGACCGGCACGGCGCTCGCCGACCCCGAACCACCCGGTGACCAGCCGCTTCCCGGCTACACGATCAGCAACCCGCCGGTCGCGCCGATCGTCGTCGGTGGCCAGGGGACGACGGTGCGCCAGGGCGTGCACGAGCACGCCGCGTACATCCTGGAGGTGCCGGCGGACTGGAACGGCGAGCTGGTGATGTGGGCCCACGGCTACCGCGGGCTCAGCTACACGCTGACGCCCGAGACGCCGGGGTTCGGGCTGCGGCGTACGTTCCTCGAGCAGGGCTACGCGTGGGCGGCGTCGAGCTACTCGACCAACGGCTACGACGTGGGAGCCGGGGTGCGCTCGACCCGGGACCTGGCGACGTACGCCTCCAAGCTGCTGCCGCGCAAGGCGACCCGCACCTATGTGACCGGGGTGTCGATGGGCGGGCACGTGATCGGGCGCTCGCTGGAGCAGTATCCGGGCTTCTACGACGGCGCGATGCCGATGTGCGGGCAGCTGGGGGACGTGGAGCTCTTCGACTTCTTCGTCGACTACAACCTCGGTGCGCAGGCGCTCGCGGGGCACGACGCCTACCCCTACACCAAGGACTATCAGAGCGTCGACGTCCCGGTGATCAAGGAGCGGCTCGGGCTCGGCGGCACCCTGACCCCGGAGGGCGAGCAGCTGCGGGCGATGACCATCGAGCGCAGCGGCGGTCCGCGGCCGGGCGCGGTGGCGGCCTTCGGGCAGTGGAAGGACTTCCTCTTCACGCTGCCGTCGGTCGACGACGGTGGCACGCTGGGCTTCAACATCGGCCGCGTGGCGACCAACCGGAACACCGACTACACGCCGAGCTCGCCGGTCGACCTCAACACCGAGATCGAGCGGGCGGACCCCACCGACCCGGCCGGGCGCTACAGCCACCGGCTCAACGCCCCGTCGCGGATCTCCGGCCGTCCTACCGCCCCGGTGGTGAGCCTGCACAACCTCGGCGACATGTTCGTGCCGTTCTCGCTGGAGCAGATCTATCTGCGCGAGGTGAAGCGCCACCACCGCGGCGGTCTGGTCGTGCAGCGCGCGATCCGCTCGGCCGGGCACTGCGAGTTCAGCCCCGCCGAGGCCTCGGCCGCCTGGGGCGACCTCGTCGAGTGGGTCGAGCACGGGGACCGTCCGGCGGGCGACGACGTGCTCGACCGGGCAGCCGTCGCCGCACCCGACTACGGCTGCGCGTTCACCGATCCGACGGCGTACGGAACCGGGTCGCGTCGTCTCTACGCGCGCTGCCCCTGACCGGCGCTAGGGCCTGTTTCCGAATGCGGAAGCGCCGGCCATACGCCGCCCAGCACGCGCCCTGGCGGCGTTGCCGCCTCTCGACAGACACCCGGTATGCCTTCGAGGCGGCGCCTGGCCAGGCCACGCGCTGGACGGCGTCTGGCTCGGCGCCGCATTCCGAAACAGCCCCTAGCGGACGACGTCGTAGACGAGCTTGATGATGCCGTTGGCGTAGGTCTCCGACTCGACCAGCGCGAGCCGCTGCTTGTCCTTGTCGGTCTCGCTCCACATCGACTTGCCGGCGCCGAGGACGACGGGGAAGACGAGCAGGTTGTAGCGGTCGATCAGGCCGGCGTCGGCGAGGTTGCGGGCGAGCTCGGCGCTGCCGGCGATCAGGATCGGGCCGCCGTCGCCCTGCTTGAGCTTCTCGACCTCGTCCAGCGACCTCACGATGGTCTGCGGACCCCAACCCTCGACCAGGGCGTCGTCGCCGAGGGAGGTCGAGACGACGTACTTCGGGATGTCCTTGACCACCGTGAAGTCCTCGATGTCGGGCCAGATCGGCGCGAACGCCTCATAGCTGCGCCGGCCGAACATCATCGCGCCGGCCTCCTCCATCTCGCTGCCCTTGATCGCGTAGGCCTCCGGCAGGAACTCGATGTCCTTGTAGGTCCAGCCGCCGCTGCGGTGCTGCTCGTATTCGGAGCCGCCGCCGGGGGAGTCGACGACGCCGTCGATGGACACGAAGGCGGAGTAGATGAGTGTGCGCATGGGTCGATCCTGCCGCGCGGGTCCCCATACCGCCACAAGTATTTCGTTGCGTATCTCGGTGCCGCACGTGATGGTGAGGCATGACCTTGTACGACGACCTCGGCGGCGAGCCCGCGCTGCGCCGGCTGAGCGACGCGTTCTACGAGAGGGTGCTTGCCGACGAGCTCCTCGCGCCGGTGTTCGCGAACTTCACGCCCACCCATGTCGAGCGGGTGGCGATCTGGCTCGGCGAGATCTTCGGTGGCCCGGCCGACTTCACCGCCAGGCTCGGCGGCCATCAGGCCCTGCTCAAGGTCCACCTCGGCCTCGGGATCCTCGAGGAGCACCGGCAGCGCTGGCTCGAGCTCATGCAGGCCGCGATCGAGGAGGTCCTGGCCGACCGGCCAGACCTGCACAAGACGCTGATGGCCTACTTCGACTGGGGCACCGCCATCGCCAAGGACGTCTCCCAGGAACCGCCGGGGACCGACCTCGGCGACCCGGGTCCGACGCCCCGCTGGGGTCGCGACGGGCTGGTCAAAGACTAGCCTGGCCGGGTGACCGCTCGACGACGTGCTCAGGAGTTCTGCGAGGCGTACGGCCTCTCGATGCCGATCCTTCAGGCGCCGATGGCGGGTGCCTGTCCGCCCGCGGCGGCGGCCGCGGTCGCCGATGCCGGCGGGATGGGCGCGGCGGGGGTGGTGCTCGACCCGCCGGAGCGGGTCGCGGAGTGGGCCGCCGAGTTCCGGTCGCTGTCGACGGGTCCGTTCCAGCTGAACATCTGGATCCCCGACCCGGCCGATGACGACCCGGCGAGGATCTCGGCGGCGGCGGAGTTCCTGACCCGGTTCGGTACGCCGGGCCCCGAGCAGTCGCCCGCGCCGTCGTTCGAGGAGCAGTGCGAGGCGATGCTCGCCGCCCGGCCGAGGGCCGTCTCCTCGATCATGGGCCTCTTCTCGCCGGACTACGTCGACCGCCTGCACGAGGCCGGGATCGCCTGGTTCGCGTGCGCCACGACCCTGGCCGAGGCGATCGCCGCGCAGGAGGCCGGTGCCGACGCCATCGTGGCGCAGGGTCTCGAGGCCGGCGGGCACCGAGGTGTCTTCGAGCCGGAGACGGCGGAGCGTACGGCCGTAGGGCTGTTCGCGCTGCTGCCGCACATCGTCGACGGTGTCGACGTGCCGGTCATCGCCACCGGCGCGATCGCCGACGGACGTGCCGTCGCCGCCGCGCTGACCCTCGGTGCGAGTGCCGTGCAGGTCGGCACCGCGCTGCTGCGTTCGCCGGAGACCGCGATCGCCGACGCCTGGGCGGCCTCGCTCGACGGCCTTGCGCCGGAGGACACCGTCGCCACCCGGGCCTACTCGGGCCGCCTCGGCCGCGCCGCGCCGACTCCGTATGTGCGCTCCTGGGAGGCGCCGGGTGCGCCTTCGCCCGCGCCCTACCCGCACCAGCGACGCCTGGTCGCCCGGTGGCGCAAGGGAACGCCCGACCCCGCTGCAGAGGTGACCTTGGACCGGGCCAACCACTGGGCCGGCCAGGCCGCGGCGCGCGCGGTGGCCGAGCCGGCCGCCGACGTCGTGACCCGCATGTGGAACGAGGCGCAAAGTCACCTACCGCCGCTGGCCTGATTCGCCTGCGCGTTCGGGGGCGCAGAATCCCGCCATGGCGGGAAAGTGCGGCCCGGATCAGGGCGACCAGCGCGCACAGAATCCCGCCATGGCGGGAAAACGCGCTGGGACCACGGCACGCCTTGGCGAAGCGGGACGGTGTCGACCCTCCGAGGTGTAGAACGGAAGGCATGAGCGAAACCTGGCCCCAGCGACTGCTCGCGGACGGCTTCGGCCGGATCGCGGAGACCCTTCCTTCGATCGTCGACGGCCTACCGGTCGGCGACCTGCTGTGGCGGCCCTACGACCGGGCGAACTCGATCGCCTGGATCCTGTGGCACATCGCCCGGATGGAGGACGCCCAGATCGCGCCGCTCGCCGGCGCCGACGAGGTGTGGGCGCGCGACGGCTGGGTTGAGCGGTTCGCACTGCCGTACGCGCCCGGCGCGATGGGCTACGGGCAGAGTGCCGAGGAGGTCGCGGCCTTCCGGCTCGAGGACCAGGCCCTGCTGACCGGCTACTACCAGGCGGTCCACGAGGCCACGATCGAGCTGGTCGACACGTTGAGCGAGGACGACCTCGCCCGCGTCATCGACGAGCGCTGGGACCCGCCCGTCACCCTCGCGGTGAGGCTGGTCAGCGTCGTCGACGACGCCGCCCAGCACATCGGCCAGGCGGCGTATGTCAAGGGCTTGCTGGGTCTCCGCTGATTCAGCGCCCAGGTCAGAGGACGGCGGCGATGGCCTCGTCGATCGAGGCATCGCCGGAGACCAGCTCCCACTGCCTGCCGACGGTGGCGTCGTCGTCGATCACGGCGGCGATGACCGCGGCCACGTCGGCACGCGGGATGGTGTGGCGGTCGAGCTTCTCGGCCAGCTTCACCCGCCCGGTGGCGGGCTCGTCGGTGAGGCCGCCGGGACGCAGGATGGTCCAGGCGAGATCGCTGTCGCGCAGGGCGATGTCGGCGTCGCGCTTGGCCTCGACGTAGGCCTTCCACACCTCGCCCGCGTCGGCCGGGACCGGCTCGTCGACGCCGATCGCCGAGACCTGCACGAAGCGCCGGATGCCGGCGGCCTTGGCGCCCGCGATCGACTTGGTGGAGCCCTCCAGGTCGACGGTGCGCTTGCGCTCGATGTTGCCGTCGGGGCCGCCGCCGGCGGCGAAGACCACCGCGTCGCAGCCGGCGAAGGCGGCGGCGAACCCGTCGGCGTCCTGGTTCTCGATGTCGAGCAGGCCAACCTCGGCTCCGAGCCCTTCGAGCTCGGCTCGGTAGCTCTCGCTGCGTACGAGTGCGACCGGGGTGTGGCCCGCGGCCGCGAGGATCGGATGGAGATGCAGGGCGACCTTGCCGTGGCCGCCGACGATGGCGATGCGCATGCCTCCACGATAGGCACATCCACCACTGACAATTGTCACCGTCGGGTCCGGACATTCAGATCTGACGTCCGGGTGCCTCCGAGCGCGAGTCTGGAGACACCACCCACGGTGGGTGGTGGAGACGGAGGACAGGCATGACAACCGTGACGAACGAGACCGCGCAGCGCACCCGGGCGGGGTGGCCGCGGATCGCGGGGACGGCGGCCATCGCGGCCGTGGCGGCGACCGCCGTGTGGCTGCTGTGGACCGCGGCCGGGGGAGTCGAGCTGGAGGTGAAGTCGGGCGCCGGCAGCCAGCAGATCGGGGTCGGGTCGGTGATCGTCAGCAGCCTGCTGATCGCACTGGCCGGCGGGGCGCTGCTGCGCTGGTGGGAGGGCCGTTCCGAGCGCGGGACGCGGCGATGGACGATGCTCGCCGTCGCGATCGCCGTGCTCTCCCTGATCACACCGACCAGCGCGCTCACCGTGGCCGCGGGGCTGGGCCTCGCGAGCCTGCATGTCGTGGTCGCCGTTGTGGTCATCGCCGGCCTGCGGCGGCGATAAGGTGACGGACGTGTCCGGGTTGTGGTGTCACCTCCAGCGCCACGGCGTGGTGCTGGTGTGGCTGCCGGTGCTGCTGCTCTTCCCGCTGCTCAACCTCTCCGGCGAGGCGTTGCCGGCCGCCGGCCAGGTGGTCCTGGTGCTGGCCCTCGCGGCGACCGCGGTCGGGCTCGTGGTCACCGGCCGCGTCCCGGTTCTGCTGCCCGCCCTCGTCGCCCTGATCGTGCTTGCCGCCATTCAGGGCGAGGGCTGGCAGACGGTCTGGGGAGTGCTGGCCATCGTCTCCCCGGCGGTCCTGCGAGGCTGGCGCCTGCTGGTGGCGATCGTCGCGGCCACGGTCGGCGTCGCGGTCTCGATCGCGGTGATCGAGGGCATCGGCGACGCCTATCTGCTCAGCGTCGGCGGCGTCTTCCTCAGCGGCGTGACGACCACCTCGTTCCTCCGCCTCGTCGAAGCGGTCGAGCAGCTCCGCCGCACCCGGGAGGAGCTCGCCCGGACGGCGGTCGCCGAGGAGCGCGCCCGGATGTCGCGCGACCTCCACGACCTGCTCGGCCACACGCTGAGCGTGATGGTCGTCAAGGCCGAGGCCGTACGCCGCCTGACGGCTCGTGACCCCGAGGCAGCCGCCGCGCACGCGGCCGACATCGAGGAGGTCGGGCGCGCAGCCCTGGCCGATGTCCGGGCCGCCGTCGACCAGATGAAGACGCTCTCCCTGGCCGACGAGCTCGACGGCGCACGTCGCGCGCTCGACGCCGCCGGGATCCGTACGTCGGTCGCCGCTGCCCCCGCCGAGGTTCCCGACATCGCCGGCCAGGCGCTCGCCTGGGTCGTGCGCGAGGGCGCCACGAACGTGCTCCGGCACTCCGGCGCGGCCAGCTGCCGCTTCGAGCTCACCGAGGACGGCGGCCAGTTCCGACTCGCCGTGGTCGACGACGGAATCGGTGGTCCGGTGGACACGAGCGAGAGGCCGGGTGGGCTCGAGGGCCTGCGGCAGCGGTTGCATGCGGTCGACGGTCGCCTCGACGTACGTCCTGGGGCCGACGGGTTCCGCCTCGAGGCGAGGGTGCCGGCATCGTGATCCGCATCCTGCTCGCCGAGGACCAGGCGATGATGCGCGGCGCGCTCGCCGTGCTGCTCGGGCTCGAGGACGACCTCGAGGTGGTCGCCCAGGTCGGGACCGGCACCGAGATCGTGCCGACGGCGCTCGAGGTGCGCCCCGATGTGGCCCTGCTCGACATCGAGCTGCCCGGGATCAGCGGGCTCGAGGCCGCGGGCGAGCTGACCGCGAGGATCCCGGAGTGCCGGGTGATGATCCTGACGACGTTCTCCCGGCCCGGCTACGTGCGCCAGGCGATGGCTGCGGGGGCCGTCGGCTTCCTGGTCAAGGACGGGCCGGTCGAGGAGCTGGCCGACGCGATCCGCCGGGTGCTGCACGGCGAGACGGTCCTCGACCCCGCCCTGGCCGCCGCCACGCTCCGCGCCGCTCCGAACCCGCTGACCGCGCGCGAGCGCGACGTGCTCGCCGCCTCCGAGGACGGATCGAGCATCGCCGACATCGCCGGACGGCTCTTCCTCTCACCGAGCACCGTGCGCAACTATCTCTCGGCCGCGATCGGCAAGACCGGCACCCGCAACAAGACCGAGGCGGCCCTCACCGCTCGCCGCAACGGCTGGCTCGCCTGACGATCAGACCGGCGACAACGACCCGAGCGCGTGCACGAGCGGCGCGAGCTCGGGGATCTCGGCGGCCTCGTCCAGTGCCGTACGCAGCACCTCGTCGTGCAGCGGACGGGCCTTCTTCAGCAGGGCGCGTCCGGCTGGCGTGAGCTCGGTGTAGATCCCTCGGCGGTCGTCGGCACAGAGGATCCGGGTGAGGAGGTCGCGGTTCTCCAGGCGCGTGACCAGGCGGGTCGTGGCCGAGGAGGAGAGGGCCGCCGCGCGCGCCAGCTGCTGCATGCGCATGTGCCAGCCGTCCTGACGGCTGAGCGCGTCGAGGACGGTGAACTCGACGACCGACAGCCCGTGCTCGCGCTGCAGCGCCTTCTCGAGCGCGGCCTCGATCAGGCCGTGCACGGCCGCCAGCGTGCGCCAGCCCTGTGCGCGGATCTCGACGGCGTCGTCAGCGATTCCCATGGGTCCTCCTTCGTGGACACCTCAAGCATACCCGAGTTGCGCGGATAGTGCGCGCGTGCAACTATAAATACGAAGCGTGTGCAACTACTGCGCACGCGGACTATCGACAGACGCAACCCGTCCACGTTCAGGAGTCATCCATGCCCGTCGCACTGCTAGCCCTCGCGATCGGAGGGTTCGGCATCGGCCTCACCGAGTTCGTCATCATGGGCCTGCTGCCCGAGGTCTCCACCGACTTCGGGGTCAGCGAGACCACCGCCGGCTACCTCATCTCCGGCTACGCCCTCAGCGTCGCGATCGGCGCCGTCGGCCTGACCCTCCTGCTCACCCGGGTGCCCCGCAAGATCGCCCTGCTCGGCCTGATGGTGCTGTTCATCCTCGGCAACCTGATCTCCGCGATGTCGCCCGACTACGCCACGATGATGGTCGGCCGGATCGTCGCGGCTCTGTGCCACGGCGCCTTCTTCGGCATCGGCGCCGTCGTCGCCGCCCAGCTGGTCGCTCCGGAGCGCAAGGCCAGCGCGATCGCCTTCATGTTCGGCGGCCTCACTCTGGCCAACGTCCTCGGCGTACCTCTCGGCACCCTGCTCGGCCAGGCCGCCGGCTGGCGCTCGACCTTCTGGGCGATCACGGTCATCGGCATCATCGCCTTCATCGGCATCGCCCTCCTGGTCCCGGCCCACACCGGTCGCAGCGAGGCGGCCGCCCCGGCCGTACGCACCGAGCTGGCCGCCTTCGCCAGCCCGCAGGTCTGGTTCTCGATCGCCCTGACCGTGCTCGGCTTCGGCGGCATGTTCGGCGGGTTCACCTACATCGCCTTCACCCTGACCGAGGTCAGCGGCTTCTCCGCGGGCGCGGTCCCGTGGCTGCTCGTCCTCTTCGGTGTCGGCCTCTTCTTCGGCAACATCGTGGGCGCCCGGGCCGCCGACCGAGACGTGGTCAAGACCCTCGGTGTGCTGCTGAGCGCGCTGACCGTCATCCTCGCCGCCTTCGCCCTCGTCGCCAGCAGCCAGGTGCTGACCGTCGTCGCCCTGGTCCTGATGGGCGCGGTCGGCTTCGGCACGGTGCCGGCCCTGCAGATGCGGGTGATGGGGTACGCCGACCAGGCCCCCACCCTCGCCTCCGGCGCGAACATCGGCGCCTTCAACCTCGGCAACGCGCTGGGCGCCTGGATCGGCGGCGTGACCCTCGCGGCCGGGTTCGGCTACACCTCGCCGCTGTGGGCGGGCGCCGGAGTCACCGCGCTCGGCCTGCTCGTGCTGCTGGTCGCCGTCCGCGCGCCCGGGGGCGAGCGGCGTACGTCCGGGCCCGTCCCTGCCTGAACCTCACCCATCTCAGAGAAGGAAGTCTCATGACAATCCCGAACATCACCCTGAACAACGGCGTCGCGATGCCGCAGCTCGGCTACGGCGTCTTCCAGGTGCCCGACGACGAGACCGAGGCGGCCGTGACCGCGGCGCTCGAGGCCGGCTACCGCAGCATCGACACCGCGGCGGTCTACGGCAACGAGGCCGGCGTGGGCCGAGCGCTCGCGAAGTCGGGCATCGCCCGCGAGGAGCTCTTCGTCACCACGAAGCTCTGGAACGCCGACCACGAGCGGCCGGTCGAGGCGTACGAGAAGAGCCTCGAGCTCCTCGGTCTCGACCAGGTCGACCTCTACCTGATCCACTGGCCCACCCCCGCCCGCGACCTGTACGTCGGTGCCTGGCAGGGCCTCGAGGAGCTGTACGCCGCGGGGCGGACCCGCGCGATCGGCGTCTCGAACTTCCTGCCCGAGCACCTGGACCGGATCGTCGGGCTCGGCGGCACGGTGCCGGCGGTCAACCAGATCGAGCTGCACCCGGCGCTTCAGCAGCGCGCGACGGTCGCTGCCGACGACGGGCTCGGGATCGCCACCGAGGCCTGGAGCCCGCTCGCCCAGGGCGCGATGCTCCAGGACCCGGCGATCACCGCGATCGCCGACCGCCTCGGCCGCACTCCTGCCCAGGTGATCCTTCGCTGGCACCTCCAGCAGGGCCGGATCGTCATCCCCAAGTCGGTGACCCCGTCGCGGATCGCGCAGAACCTCGACGTGTTCGGTTTCGACCTCACCGACGCCGACCTGGCCGCGATCGACGCCCTGGAGAGCGAGGGCCGCACCGGCCCGGACCCGGCGACCTTCAACGCCGCCTGATATCTGCGCCTGATATCTGGGGCAGGCGTTATCGAAGGGTAATCGGCCCGAGGGAGATGTCCGGGCCGGTTGCGGGCATGCTTGGCGCATGCGATTGACCGAGCATGAGCTCACCGTGGCCCTGACCGGGACGGCCAAGTCCGTCCTGGCCTCCGGCCGGAGGTTCCGCAAGGGCGGTGCCGACATCGACAAGGTCTGGGACGAGACCGACCGCTTCCAGCGCTTCAAGCTCCTGGACAGCATCGGCACCCAGATCTTCCCGGTGCTCACCGACCTCCCTGACATCGAGGTCCCGGTCGGTGGTCGCCCGACCTTCCATGAGGAGCAGATCCGCGAGTCCGTCGAGCGCAACATCGGTGACGACGTCGGCCGGCTCCGCCGGGCGGTCACGGTCAAGGCACGCGTCGCGCTCGTCCAGGCCGCCCTTTCCAACCTGCCACCCCGGGCCGATGGCGACCTTCGCCTGGAGGGCTGACCACGCTTCAGGGCCGTCGGCGGTCTCCACCCGGCCAACCCAATGGTTGGCCGCGTGGAGACCTGGCCGACTAGCCGTCGGAGGGTGTCGCGGCGCGGGGTGCGGCGTCGGCCGAGCAGTGGTAGTCGCGCAACGGCCGCTCACCCGTGGTCAGATAGGTCGTCACCACGTGGTTCGCGCAGCGGTTCCTGCCGCCCGGGTAGACGCCGTGGCCGCTCTGGTCGGCGGTCACCATGGTGGCCCGCTTGCCCAATGCCGCCCGCATATCCCGCGCCCCCTTGAGCGGTGTCGCCGGGTCGCGAAGGTTCTGCACCATCAGGACGTTGGACGGACCCTGATCGGTGATCCGGACCTGCGGTTCGGCGGGATCCGGCCAGTACGCGCACGGCGTGATGTTGGCTCCGGCTGCACCGAACAGCGGGTACCTGATCCGGTCGACCGCGACGTTGCGCTGGTAGGTCGCCACAGACGACGGCCAGCGCGCGTCGTTGCAGATCATGTAGTAGCGACCGGAGATGAGGTTGTCCACGTCGCTCACGGCGCCGCCTCCGGGCAGCGGTGGCGGCGGCTGGTTCGCGTCGACCGCCTGCCAGATGTCCGCCAGCAGGGGCAGCTGGGTCGGGCCGTACAGGAGACCGAAGTTCATCAGCCGGAACGCGACCTGGTCGAAGGGGCCGTCCGGGGTCGGGATCGGCTTCTTCTCCAGCCGCTCGGCGAGCTCGAAGAACTTCGCTCGTACCTGCGCCGGTGTCTTGCCCAGGCCGTACTCGCGGTGGTTGGCCGCAGCGAACTTAGCGAAGGCCGGGAAAGTGTCCTCGACGCCCTTCGACCACAGCCGGTCGCTCGCGTAGTCCCAACCACCCGGGCCCAGGTTGCTGTCGAGCACGATCCGGTCGCTGCGCTGCGGGAACAGGGTGGTGTAGACCGCGCCCAGGTGGGTCCCCCAGGAGGCGCCGGCGTACGACAGCTTCGACTCGCCCAGCGCAGTCCGGATCCGATCCATGTCACGTGCGGTGTTGGCCGGGCTGACGTGCGGCAGCATCCAGGATGTCTTGGACGTCGCGCACTGCTGGGCGATCTGCTTGCTCATGGCCGCCCGCTCGGTCACCTCAGCGGCGTCGAGCGCGTACGGCGGGATGTTCCCGGTCAGCTGTTGCTCCGCGGTGAGGTCGCACGTCACCGGCGTGCTGCGGCCGATCCCGCGCGGGTCGAAGCCGATCACGTCGTAGCTGTCCCGGACGCTCTGTGGGAGCCCGGTCGCGACGAGCATCGCCGGGTAGCCCTCGCCCGCGGCGGGGCCGCCGGGGTTGGTCACCAGGATGCCGCGTCGCTTGTCGGGGTTCGTGCTCGCCAGCCGTGAGACCGCGATATCGATCGTCTTGCCGTCAGGGGCGCTGTAGTCCAGGGGGACCTTCAGGGTCCCGCACTGCATCCCTTTCGGGATCGGCACCGGAGAGATCTCGGCGGGGCACTCGCCCCACTTGATGGTGTCCGGTGGCGCAGCCTGTGCCGCGGCCGGACCTGCCAGCGAGACCCCTGGGGCCAATGTGGCCGCCAGCGAGACGACGGCGACCGCGAGCGGTACTGAGATGCGTTTCATTTGTTCCTCCCGAGGATGGTGCTGTGACGGTGTCAGTCTTCGCTGATCGGAAGACGGGAACATCCAGCCGAAGACCATTCCCGGGTGGCCGAAAGCACTATTGACCGGTGGGAAAAGTAGTAGTCGGCGACAACGGTTGGCGGTTGGGCTGCGATCGGCGAGGATGTCTCCGTGATCGACGAGCGCCCCATCAACACCTGGCTGACCGACATGGACGGTGTCCTCGTGCGTGAGGAGGAGCCGATCCCCGGCGCCGCCGAGTTCCTGGCGAAGCTCACCGAGAACTCGGTGCCGTTCATGGTGCTGACCAACAACTCGATCTACACCCCACGGGACCTGCGGGTAAGGCTGCTCCGGTCCGGTCTCGACGTCCCGGAGAAGTCGATCTGGACCTCGGCGCTCGCGACCGCGCAGTTCCTCGCCGACCAGCGGCCGGATGGATCTGCGTACGTCGTCGGGGAGGCCGGTCTGACGACCGCGCTGCACGCGGTCGGCTACGTGATGACGGAGAACGACCCTGACTACGTCGTGCTCGGCGAGACCCGCACCTACTCGTTCGAGGCGATCACCCGGGCGATCCGGCTGATCGAGGGCGGCGCGCGGTTCATCGCCACCAACCCCGACCCGAGCGGGCCGAGCCCGCAGGGCACGCTGCCCGCGACCGGCTCCGTCGCCGCGCTGATCAGCGCCGCGACCAACCGGGCGCCCTACTTCATCGGCAAGCCCAACCCGCTGATGATGCGCAGCGCCCTCAACCAGCTCGAGGCCCATTCCGAGACGACCGTGATGATCGGCGACCGGATGGACACCGACATCATCAGCGGCCTCGAGGCCGGGATGCGCACCATCCTCGTCGAGACCGGGTCGACCAGGCCCGAGCAGGTCGAGACGTTCCCGTTCCGGCCGACCCGCGTGGTCTCCTCCATCGCCGACGTACTGCCGCTGCTCGACGCTCAGTAGGGGAGCGGGCCGTGGCCGGAGACGAATGTTCCGGTCGGGCCGTCCGGGCCGACCTGTGCCATCCGGACGATGATCTCGGCACCTTCCTGGACGCTCTGGGTGCCGGTGTGCCCGTTGAGGTCCGTGTCGGTGAAGCCGGGTTCGACCGCGTTGATCCGGATGCTCGGGTAGGCCTTGGCGAGCTGGATGGTGGCGGCGTTGACGGCGGCCTTGGACGCCGGATAGCTCAGGCCCCGGTAGAAGTAGGTGAAGCCGTCGGGATCGCTCAGCATGCCCAGCGAGGCGAGACCGCTGGAGACGTTGACGACGACGGGTGCCGGCGACTTCAGCAGCAGCGGCACGAAGGCCTGGGTCACCCGGAGCCCGCCGAACAGGTTGGTCTCGAAGGTGGCACGTACGTCCTCGACGCTCTCGTCGGCGGCGGTGGGGATGGCGTTGTCGGCCAGTCGCGGCTCCACGCCGGCGTTGTTGACGAGTACGTCCAGGCCGCCGTCGGCGGCGATCTGCTCGGCAGCAGAGGTGACGGAGGCGTCGTCGGTGACGTCGATGCGTACGAACCGGGCGCCGAGCTCGGTGGCCGCGGCCCGGCCCCGGGCCTCGTCACGGGCTCCGATGTAGACGGTGTGCCCCGCGGCGAGAAGGCGGCGGGCGGTTTCCTTGCCGAGGCCCTTGTTGGCCCCGGTGATCAGTGTTGTGGTCATGCCTCCAGGCTGCGCCGGGGACGCGGGTCCAGGAAGCGGTCCGGTTTTCGTAGGACTGGCAGGGCCAGGACATCGGCGCCGCTGTGGCGGAGACTGGTGGGGTGGAGTCATCGGAGTTCGGTCGCATGCTGCGCGGTTGGCGTGATCGCGTGGAACCCGCCACCGTCGGGTTGCCGGCCGGCGGCCGTCGCCGGGCGACCGGTCTGCGGCGCGAGGAGGTCGCGCACCTGTCGGGCATCTCGGTCGACTACCTGACCAGGCTCGAGCAGGGCCGGGCGACCTCGCCGTCGGCGCAGGTGGTCGAGGCACTCGCCCGTGCGCTCCGGCTCCCGGACGCGGACCGCGACGTGCTGTTCCGTCTCGCCGGGCACGTCACCCCCGGGAGGGAGGTGATCTCCTCGCGGGTCTCGCCGAGCGTGCAGCGTCTCCTGGACCGGCTGGCGCACACCCCGGTCGTGGTCTACGACGCCGCGTGGAACCTGGTGATCGCCAATGAGGCGTACGACGCGCTGATGGGTGCGACGACGACCTGGCGCGGCCGCGAGCGCAACGCGGTATGGCGCAACATCGTCCTCGAGAGCAGCCGAGCCGTCTCCGCCCGGGCGGAGACCGAGGCGCTGCAGGCGGGTCTGGTCGCCGACCTGCGCCTCACCACTGCCCGCTACCCCGGGGACCAGCGACTGCGACGGCTCATCGAGGACCTGCGCGCTGCCAGCCCCCGCTTCGCGGACCTGTGGGAGAGCACCGACCCGTCCCGACACCACGAACCGGCGCGACACAAGATCATCGACCACCCCACGGTCGGCCGGATCGCGCTCGACTGCGACACCCTGACCGTCGCCGTCGAGGACCTGCGGATCATGGTCTACACCGCCGAACCCGGCACCGAGGACGCCGAGCGTCTGGCGCTGGCCACGGTCGTCGGCAACCAGACGCTCGGGTGAGCCGCGGGCGAGGCGCGATTTCATTGGGTTGTGTAAGGAAAGCCCGTTCAGGGCCTCTCCTCGTGGACGTGACTGTGTCGACCGTCACATAGTCGGGCGTCCGGGTGACCCCACCCGGAGAAGACCGAGGAGTTACAACTGATGACTGTCATCGATGACAAGTCCGCAGGGGCCGTCCCTCGCTGGCGCTTGATCGGACCCGGCCTGGTCGTCGCCGCGACCGGTGTCGGCGCCGCCGACCTGGTCGCCACCATGATCGCGGGCAGCAAGTACGGCTATGCGCTGCTCTGGGCCGTCGTGCTCGGATGCCTGATGAAGGTCGTGCTCGTCGAGGGAGCCGGCCGCTACAGCCTGGCGACCGGACGCACGATCTACGAGGGCTGGAGCAGCCTGGGCCGCTGGACCCACGCCTACTTCGGGCCGTACCTCATCATCTGGGGCTTCGTGTACGGGGCTGCCGCCATGTCCGGCACCGGGCTCGCCGCCCACGCTCTGTTGCCGGTGCTGTCGGTGAAGGCCTGGGGCATCATCGCCGGGCTCTTCGGCCTCGCGCTGGTCTGGACCGGCCGCTACGGACTGTTCGAGAAGGCGCTCAGCATCATGGTGCTGCTGATGTTCATCTCGATGGTCGCCGCTGCCGCGCTCACGGTGCCGAACCTGCCCGACCTCGCCGCCGGCCTGGTGCCTCGGATTCCGGACGGGTCGCTGCTCAACATCCTGAGCGTCGCCGGCGGTGTCGGCGGGACGATCACGCTTGCCGCGTACGGCTACTGGCTGCGTGAGAAGGGCTGGGCGACCCCGGCGTTCATGCGGGTGATGCGCATCGACAACTCGGTCGCGTACGTGGTGACCGGAATCTTCGTCGTCTCCACGCTCATCGTCGGGGCTGAGCTGCTGTACTCGGCAGGCATCGCGGTCGACACCGGCGACAAGGGGATGCTCGATATCGGGAACGTCCTCGAGGATCGGTACGGCCCGGCCGCCGGAACGATCTTCCTGATCGGCTTCCTCTCCGCCGCGCTGAGCTCGCTGGTGGGGGTGTGGCACGGGGTCAGCCTCATGTTCGCCGACTTCGCCGGTCACGTGCGGAAGGCACCCGAGGACGCGCCCGAGCGGATGGCCGGCGGCATCTGGTACCGCACGTACATCCTGTGGTTGACGTTCCCGCCGATCATCGCCCTGTTCCTGGACCAGCCGGTCTATCTGATCCTCGCCTACGGTGTGCTCGGGGCGCTCTTCATGCCGTTCCTCGCCATCACGCTCCTGTGGATCCTCAACACCGACCGGGTGCCGCGCGAATGGCGCAACCGGATCTCCTCGAACGTCGTGATGGGACTGTGCGCACTCGCCTTCCTGGCACTGGCAGTGCATCAGGTCCGCGTCGTCATCACCGGCGCGCTCTGATCACCGCACCACGTTAGGTTTGCTCCGTGCGGATTCTGGTGGTCGAGGACGACCCGAGCGTTGCGGAGGCGTTGGTGGACGCCTTCCAGGACGTGGGGTGGACCCCGACCCACTGCAGCCGCGGCGACGATGGCCTGCACCAGATCGCCGGGGCCGACCTCGTGGTGCTCGATCTCGGCCTGCCGGACATGGACGGGCTCGACTTCCTGCGTACGGTGCGGCGGGTCTCGACGGTTCCGGTGCTCGTGCTCACGGCCCGTGACAGTGACGGGTCTGTCGTCCTCGGCCTGCGTGCCGGCGCCGACGACTACCTGGTGAAGCCGGTCGGCAGGGCGGTGCTGCTCGCGCGCGTCCACGCGCTGGTTCGGCGGAGCCGGATGGCCTCCGCCGAACCGCGGCCGGCCGAGCGTGTGGTCACGTTGGGCGAACTGAGCGTCGACGTCGCAGCGCGCACCGTTCACCGTGGTGGGTCCCCGGTCTCGGTGACCGCTACGGAGTTCGATCTGCTGGCTGCGCTGATCGCTCGGACGGGCGAGGCGGTGAGTCGCGACGAGCTGCTGCTCCAGGTGTGGGGTACGCCGGCGGTCGGCAAGTCGCGGTCGCTGGACTTCTTCGTGACCGCGCTTCGCAGCAAGCTGGGTGGGGACCTGCCGCTGCATACGGTGCGCGGCTACGGCTTCCGGCTCGGCTGATCGAGAAGGGGAGAAGTCGGGTGATGGAGCGTCGGGTACAGGTCGTTGTCGGCCTGCTCCTGCTCGGGACGCTCCTGGCGCTGGCGTTTCCGCTGGCGACCACGCTCGCTGACCGGCGGACCGCCCGGCTCGCGTCCGAGCGGGACCGGCAGATGGCGGTGATCGCGGAGGCGGCGGCCTCCGGCCAGCCGGTCGCAGAGCTGGTCGATCGCTACCACGACGTCTACGACGAGCCGGTCCTCGTCGTCGACGCCGACGGCCAGGAGCTCTCGCTCGCAGGCGACCTCGACACCGGTGCCGCCTCGGTCAGGGGAGCGCTGCGTATCGGACTGGTGGGCGTGCCTCCCGTCGCGATGCGTCGGATCCTGCCCTGGACCACCGCGGACCCGCTGCGCGGAGCTCCGGGCCGCGAGGACGGCGAGGTCAGGTCGTACGCATTGACTCGCGTCGACACCTCGGCTGCCGCCGCACAGGTCAGGCGGGACTGGGCGCTCATCGCGGTCGGGGCGCTGGCGCTCCTGCTGCTGGCCGCGGCGCTGACCAGGCGGCTGTCGCGATGGACCATGCGTCCGGTGCACTCGCTCGAGGCAGCGGCGCGCACGATCACGCATGGGGACCGCAGCGCGGATGTGCTCGCTACCGGCCCGGCGGAGCTCCGCGGTCTGGTGGCGGAGTTCAATCGCATGGGTGCGGCCGTCGACAGGTCCCTGGAGCAGCAGCGTCAGCTGGTCGCCGACGCGTCGCATCAGCTGCGCAACCCGCTGGCGGCGCTGCGCCTGCGAGCCGACGGACTGGAGTCACATGTGAACAGCACCGGTGAGCGGGCCTATGCGGGTCTGACCAAGGAGCTGGAGCGCCTGGAGACGCTCCTCGACCAGCTGATGTCGCTGGCGCGGGCCCAGGAGGCCGGGGTGGCCCGTGCCGGTGGACGCGTGACGGTCCCGAACCAGGTGGTGGGCACCGTCATCCGTGAGCGCGTCGAGGCCTGGCGGCCGGCCGCGGAAGCGGCGGGGCAGTCCTTGGAGGTCACGAGAGACCTGCCAGAGGTGGAGGTGGCCGGGGTGCTCGACCAGATCCTCGACGTCCTCATCGACAACGCCATCCGCTATGCCGGTCCGGGCGCCCACGTCGAGCTCTCGGCGACCGAGACCGCCGACGGAGTCGTCGGCTGGGTCCGTGACGACGGTCCCGGGCTCGAACCCGACGAGTGGCACCAGGCCACCGAGCGGTTCTGGCGATCCGGCGACCAGCGGACGGGATCCGGCCTCGGGCTGGCGATCGCCGAGGAGCTCGCCGGCGCCAACGGCGGGCGCGTACGCCTGCGGCCCGCCGAACCGGTCGGGACGATTGCCGAGTTCTCGCTGCGGGTGGCGTCGTGACCTGGCTGGGTGGGCAGCTGACGAGGCGGACGCTGGTGCGAACGGTCACCGCCGCCGCCGTCGCGCCGACGGTGGCGTCCTTGGCGGGATGCCGCACCGAGACGTCGCCCGTCACGATCGCTGCCGGGACGGAGTACGGGACCTATGCGGTCTTCGCGGGCCTGCTCGCCGATCAGCTGCGTGCCGTGAGTCCTGGGCTGGAGCCGACGGTCCTGTCGACGGAGGGAAGTCTCGACAACGTACGTCTCCTCAGGGACGGCGAGGCCGCGCTCGGGCTCGCCCTCGAGGACGGCCTCGATCGGATCGTCGCTGACATGCCCGAAGCGGAGCGTCCGGTGGCGTTGGCGCGTATCTATGAGAACTATCTGCAGCTCCTCGTGACCGACGACAGTCCGATCCGCGAGGTCGGCGACCTTCGTGGACGGCGCGTCGTGCTCGGAGCCGCCGGGTCCGGCGCCGCCGTGACCGCTGTCGTGCTCCTGGAGGCAGCTGGTCTGCGGACCCGTGATCTCACGGTGAGGTACCTGGGACTGGCCGACGGTCTGGACCGGCTGCTCGAGGACGACGTCGACGCCGTGTTCTGGTCCGGCGGGATCCCGACGCCCACGATCAGCAAGGCGGGGGATCAGCGGCCGCTCCGGATGATCGATCTCGGCGCGCTCGCCGCTCCGATGTCACGACAGTCCGGCTACCGCTACTCGACCCGGAAGGTGCCACCGGTCGACTACGGTCCTCCCTCCGGTGGCACGACGATCGGCGTTCCCAACCTGCTGTTGGCGCGCCGCGACCTACCGCACCGAGTGGCGCGGGAGATCGTCGACGTCATGGTCAGCCGTGCGGACCTGCTGATCCCGGACTTCGTCCGAGGGCTTCAATATCTGGAGCCCGCCACGATGATCCAGACGGGGCGGATCCCCCTCCACCCCGGCGCCCTGTCGGCGTATCGCGCCCTGCACGGTTGACGCGCCGTCGACCGGCCTTCGGGAATAGCCCTATGGCGTTCGCACGCTGGGGCTGATGTGAACGAGGACCGCCCGTCGTGGGAGATGACGCTCGCCTACCAGGAGCAGCTGGCCGCCGGCTCCGCCGGTGAGGACGTACGCTCCGCCACCTGGTTGCTCGTCGACGACGGCACGGTCGTGCTGACGGCCGCCGGGCAGTCGCACCTGCTCCGCGCGGGGGATGCGGCTCTGGTCGGGGGCCAGGTCAGGCACCGGCTGGCGACCCACGACGGGGCCGCGGTGACGCGGGCCGATCTGCGGGCGGTCGCGGTGGCGTACCCGATCGCCAACCCGCTGGTCGTGCGCGACTTCGTCGGCCGCCACGGCGGGGTGGCCGAGCTGGTGCGGCGCTGTCCGCTGGCGGGGCCGTGCCGGCCGTCGGCGCTGTTCGCGTCGGGCTACGCGTCGCTGCTCGGAGCGGCGATGACGGCCTCCTGGCTAGAGGACACCGGGCGCGGGACCGATGGTCCCGCGCCCGTCCTGGACCCGACGGTGGCGCAGGTGCTGTCCGCGGTGATCGCGGATCCGGGACGGGCCTGGTCGGTCGAGGCGATGGCGGAGTCCGTGCACCTGTCGAGGTCGGCGCTGGGGGAGCGGTTCCGGCGCAGCCTGGGGCAGAGCCCGAGCGAGGCGCTGCGGGACGTGCGGATGCGCGCGGCCCGCCACCTGCTGGCCGGCGGTGACCGTCCGGTCGAGCAGGTGGCGTACGCCGTGGGCTATGGCTCGGGCGCGGCGTTCAGCCGCGCCTTCACCACCGTCCACGGGACCGGGCCGCAGGCGTGGCGGGACGCCTCAACCACGCGGGACGCGGACCGCGCCGAAGCCCGCCGCGGCGATCACCGCACCGACCGCTCCGATGAGGAGCACCCGCCCGACGCCGTACTCATCGAGGACCGCGCCTCCTAGCGCCGCCCCGAGGGCGATCGCGATCTGGAACGCGGTGACCTGGAGCGCCAGCGCCGACTCGGTGCGCTCGGGCTCGACGCGGGTGACCCACAGCTGCGTGCCGACCGGCACCAGGTTGAACCCGAAGCCCCACACGATCATCGCCAGCGCCATGACCGGCGTGCTCTCGGCGAGGAAGGTCAGCACCAACCCGCCCGCGAGGAGGAGCGGTGCGACGGTGACGACGACCCGCAGCCGGTGAGCGAACCGGCCGGCCGCGAGGTTGCCGAAGAGCCCGCCGAGACCCCACAGCGCCAGCATCCACATGCCGTCGCCGGGCGAGGTCGCCGAGATCGCGATCCGGATGAACGGGTACGCCACGAAGTTGCCGAGCACCACCACGACGACCAGGACCACCCCGGCGACCAGCCGTGGGTTGCGGAGCGCCTGACGCATCATGGTCAGCCCGGCCGACGGGTGGGCCGGCACCGGCGGCAGCGCCCGGGCCAGCGCGGCGGCGGAGATCAGGCTCAGCACCGCCGCGGCCGCGAACCCCCAGCGCCAGCCGGGGCCGTCGGCGAGCAGCGAGCCCAGCGGCAGGCCGACGATCGTGGCCACCGTGACGCCCAGTGCGATCGAGGTCGAGATGACGTGGTCGCGGCCCGGCGAGGCGTACGTCCCGACGGCGAAGGCGAAGGACCAGTAGCCGGCGATCGCCGCGCCCAGCACGAGCCTGCCGAGGAGCAGGACGATGAAACCGGGGGATATCGCGACCGCCAGGTTGGCGACGGCCGCGGCGACCAGCAGGCCGACCAGCAACGTACGCCGGTCCATCCGGGGAAGGATCATGGCGATGGTCGGTGCGGTCGCGGCCCCGGCGATCGCCGTCGCGGCCACCGCGAGCCCGGCCGTCCCCTCGCTGATCCCGAGGTCGCGCGCCATCGTGGGCAGTACGCCCGCGGGCAGGAACTCGCTCGAGACCAGGATCGCGATCCCGGCGGCGAGCGCGACCACCGGCGCCGCTCGGCCCTGGGAGGAGCTGGTCGGGGACGGGGTCGTTTCAGGCGAAGTCGTTGTCACCCTTCGATCGTCGCCGCGATCCGAGAGTCCGCGTTGATCGTCCGTCGCCCGTGCTTGACCGGATGGCCGCCCTCGCTGGTTTCATCGAGGAGGACCGAAACGGTTACGCCGCCGAAATAACCGCTCCTTACGCTCGAAAATGTTCATCTCATCAACATTTGAGCCGAAAGGGGTAGTCGATGGCCGTGGCACGAAATGCGGAACGGGTCGGGCCCGTGGACGGACCGGCGCAGCTGGCCGGTGTGGAGCTGACCGCGCTGCGCGGCGTACGGCTCCTCGACGGCAGCCTCGCCGATCTCGATCTCGCGGCCGGTGAGATCAGCGCCGTCCGGGCGGCCGACGAGAAGGCCGACGCCGGAACCGATGCCGGGGGCTGGCGGCTGATCCCCGCCGCCGGGGAGCCGCACGCGCATCTCGACAAGGCGCTGAGCGCGGAGCAGATCGAGCCGGGCCCGCAGGCCGGGAACGACCTGGTCACCGCCATCGAGCAGTGGCGCTCGCTCGTTCCCACGCTCACCTCCGACGACTTCGCCGACCGCGCCAGGCGGGCGGTCCGCAGCTACGTGGCGAACGGCATCACCACGATCCGTACGCATGCCGACGCACTCCTCGCGGGCGACCCGCTGCGTGGGGTCGATGCCCTGCTCGGCCTGCGCGAGGAGCTCAGCGGAACGATCACGCTCCAGATCTGCCTGCTCGCCGGCCAGGACGTCCCCGACGCCGTGATCGAGGAGGCGATCGGGCGCGGGATCGACGTCATCGGCGGGTGTCCGCACCTGGCCGACGAGCCCGCCAAGGAGACCAGCCGCATCCTCGACCACGCCGAGCGGTCCGGTCTCCCCGTCGACCTGCACACCGACGAGCAGACCACCACCGGCCACCTCGACCTGGCCGACCTCGCCGAGCAGGTCATCGCCCGGGGGATGCAGCAGCGGGTGACCGCCTCCCACTGCGTACGCCTCGGCATGCTCGACCACGACCGCCGAGGTCCCGTCTTGGACCTGGTGGCCAAGGCGGGGATCGGCATCGTGACGCTCCCGATCACCAACCTCTACCTGCAGGGCCGCGACGCGGACGGGGCGGTGCCGCGTGGTCTCACCGCTGTCCGGGCGCTGCTCGAGGCGGGGGTCCCGGTCGCGGCCGGCGCCGACAACCTGCGCGACCCCTTCAACCCGGTCGGCCGGGCCGACCCGTTCGAGACCACCTCGCTCCTGGTCGCCGCCGGTCATCTCCGGCCGGCCGAGGCCCTCGCCGCGGTCACGACGACCACCCGCACCGTGCTCGGGCTCCCGGAGGCGGGCACCGAGCCGGGCAGCCGGGCCGACTTCATGCTCGTCCCCGACGTACCTCTCGACGAGGTCGTCGCAGGTTCCCAGACCGCCCGTGTGGTCGTCCACGGCGGCCGCGTGCTCGCCGACACCCGCGTCAGCACCGTCCTCGATCTCGATCCCATGCCGAGGTGACATGAACACGACGACCACCACCGCCACGCTCGCCCTCTCCGGGGTGACGAAGCGATTCCCGACCGGTACGACCGCGCTGACCGGGGTCGACCTGAGCGTCGACGCCGGGGAGTTCGTCTCCGTCGTCGGCCCGTCCGGCTGCGGCAAGTCCACCCTGCTCCGGCTGGCCTCCGGACTCGAGGACGCCACCGTCGGTCGGGTCGACGTCGACGCGGACACCACCAGCTACGTCTTCCAGGACCCCACCCTGCTGGAGTGGCGCAGCGCCCGGAAGAACGTCGAGCTGATCGGCGAGCTGAGCGGGCTCCCCAAGGAGCAGCGCCGCCGCGCGGCCCAGGAGGCCCTCGACCTGGTCGGCCTCACCGGCTTCGAGAAGCAGCATCCGCGCCAGCTCTCCGGAGGCATGCGGATGCGGGTCTCGATCGCCCGGGCCCTGGTCGCCGAACCCGATCTCGCCCTCTTCGACGAGCCGTTCGGCGCACTCGACGAGATCACCCGGCTGGCGATGCAGACCGAGCTGCAGCGGCTCTTCAAGCTGCTCGGCTTCGCCGGGCTCTTCATCACCCACTCCGTGGCCGAGGCCGTGTACCTCTCCACACGCGTCGTCGTGATGAGCGGCCGGCCCGGCCGGATCGTCGCGGAGATCCCGGTGCCCTGGGAGTTCCCGCGCCCACCCGAGCTGCGTTTCGAGTCCGACTTCGCCCACCTGGTCGGCCAGGTCTCCGAGGCACTGGAGGAGCACGCATGAGCACCGAGTTGATGATCGAGCCCGACGTCGGGGCCGTGACCGAGGCCGCGCCCGCCGAGCCGCCCGCCAGACGTACGCCCCCGGTTCTCGGTCGGCTCTTCGCCAAGGTCGTGCCGATGCTCGCGGCGCTCGCCGGCCTGGCGGCCGTGTGGTACGCCGTGACGTACCTCGTCCTCGGTGAGGACAGGCGGTTCCTGCTGCCGCCGCCGCACCAGGTCTTCGGCGAGACGCTGGGTCGGCCCGAGATCATGCAGCCGATGCTCGCCGCGCTGTGGCAGTCGGTCATGGTCGCGCTGGCCGGTCTGGTGATCTCGGTGGTCATCGGGATGGCCTGGGCGATGGTGATGGCGCAGACCCGGCTGCTGGAGAAGGTGCTCTACCCCTATGCGGTCATCCTGCAGACGGTCCCGATCCTGGCGCTGACCCCGCTGATCGGGATCTGGATGGGCTACGGCATCGCGGCCCGGATCGTGGTCTGCGTGATCATCGCGGTCTTCCCGATGATCGCCAACACCCTCTTCGGCCTGCAGTCGGCGACGGCACCGGCGCACGACCTCTTCACCCTCAACCGGGCGACCCGGCTGCAGCGGCTGCTCAAGCTGCAGCTGCCTGCCGCGATGCCGGCGATCTTCACCGGCCTGCGCAACGCCGCCGGGTTGTCGGTCATCGGCGTGATCGTCGGTGACTTCTACTTCCAGCAGGGTAGCCCCGGCATCGGCGGCCTGCTCCGCGTCTACACGCTGCGGCTCAGCATGGAGCCGCTCTTCCTGGCGATCATCCTGACCGCTCTCTTCGGTGTCGTCGTCTTCTCGGCCTTCGCCGCTCTCGATCGCGCCGTCATCGGCAAGTGGTACGGCGAGCGCTGACCTCACCCCATCCCCCAAGAAACGGACACAGCATGAACCGACACATACCCGTGCGCGCCGCCACCCTCGTGGCACTCTCGACCATCGTCCCGTTCGCCCTGACCGGCTGCGGGAGTGACTCCGGCTCCGCCAACACCGCCACCGCAGGCGAGGTGACGAAGGCGGAGAAGGGCAGCGCGAAGGACCTCTCCGACGTCTGTCCCGCGACCGTGGTGATGCAGCAGGACTGGCAGCCCGAGGCCGAGCACGGCGGCATGTACAGCCTGATCGGCGAGGGCTACACCGTCGACACCGACAAGAAGACCGTCACCGGGCCGCTCGTGTCCGGCGGCGTCGACACGGGCGTGAAGATCGAGGTCCGCTCGGGTGGTCCGGCGACCGGGTTCCAGCCCGTCCCCGCGACTATGTACCTCGACAAGGACATCCTGATCGGAGCGGTCAACACCGACGCCGCGATCGCGGCCGCGGAGAAGCAGCCGACCGTCGCGCTGGCCTCGCAGCTCACCGTCTCGCCGCAGATCCTGATGTGGGACCCGAAGAGCCAGGACGACGCGAAGACCATCGCCGAGGCCGCCGGCGACGGCGACCCGGTCGTCACCGCCGGCGACGTGATCCCGGCGCTGCTCGAGTCGCAGGGGATGATCGAGAAGAAGCAGTCCGACCTCTCCTACGAGGGCACCCCGCAGCGTTTCGTCACCGAGCCCACGATCCTCCAGCAGGGCTTCGCCACCGCCGAGCCCTACATCTACGAGAACGAGATCAGCAGCTGGGCCAAGCCGATCGGCTACCAGCTGCTCGCCGACGTCGGCTACACCATCTACCCCGAGCCGATCGCGGTGCGTGCCGAGGACGTCGAGAAGGAGGCCGACTGCCTCGAGAAGCTCGTCCCGGTGATGCAGCAGGCCGAGATCGACTACCTGGCCGACCCGGACTGGGCCAACGGGATCATCGTCGACATCGTCGAGCGCTATCAGACCGGCTGGACCTACAGCGAGGGCGTCGCCGCGTACGCCGCCAAGACGATGACCGACCTCGACCTGGTCCACGACGACCCGAAGTCCGGAGTCTTCGGCCAGATCGACGGCGAGCGGATGAAGGGGGTCGTCGAGACGTTCGCGCCGATCATGAAGCAGGCCGGCACGATCACCTCCGACGACATCGACCCGGAGTCGCTCTACGACAACCGGTTCATCGACGACTCGATCTCGATGAAGTGACGCCGATGACGACTTCGCAGCGTACGTCCCTGGTGACCGCCCTGGTCGCCGATCGCCTCGGCGCGGACCGGGTCGAGACCGACCCGGCCGCGCTGGTCAAGCTCTCCTCGGACTGGTCCCGGATGTCGCCGGTGCTCCAGGAGAAGGTGCCGAGCGGCAGGTATGTCGCCGACGCCATCGTCCGGCCGCGCACCGAGCAGGAGGTCGCCGATGTGCTGGCCGTGGCCTACGAGCACGACGTGCCGGTCGTCCCGCGTGGGGCCGGGACCGGCAACTACGGCCAGGCGACACCGTTCACCGGCGGGATCATCCTCGACCTGCGCGGCCTGGACTCGATCGAGGTGCGGGCCGACGGCAACCTACGCGCCGGGGCCGGTGCCCGGATGACCCGCATCGACAAGGTCGCCCGGGAGGCGGGGCGCGACCTGTGGATCTTCCCCTCCACCAAGGGCTCCACGATCGGCGGCTTCATCGGCGGCGGCAGCGCCGGCACCGGGACCATCGAGCACGGCACCACCTCCGACGGCTTCGTCACCGAGCTGACGGTGGCCCCGATGGACGGCAGCGGACGCCTGCTCACGGTGACGGGCGAGGAGACGCTGCCCTACATCCACGCCTACGGCGTGACCGGCGTGGTGACCTCGGTGGTCGTCCGCACCGACCCCGCGCGGGACTGGGTGGCGGTCTATGCCGCCTTCGACAGCTGGGACGCGATGGTGTCCGTGCACCGCCGCCTGCTCGACCTGCCGGTGCTGCCGAGGCTGGCCTCGGGCGACGAGCCGGCGCTGGTCCCGACCCTGACCACCAACGTCCAGCTCGACCCGGCCCAGCACAGCCTGCGGGTGATCGCGGAGGCGTCCACGGTCGCCGAGATCGAGTCGCTAGTCGTGGCGGCCGGAGGCAGCGTACGAGCTTGTCTGGAGGACTACGCCGCGACCGATCTGCTCTCCGGGATGTCCTACAACCATCCGGTCTACTTCCTCCAGCGCGCGCACCGTGACCGGAGCTGGTTCCACATGGAGACCGGGGGCGAGCTCTACTGGAGCGACGCCGACCGGGTGCGGAAGGTCTACGACGGCCCCGTCTGGCTGCACCTGGAGCTGATGGGGAACGCCCCGCTGGCGATGGTTGTCGCCGAGTACGTCTCCGAGGAGCAGGTCCTCGCGGGCATCCCGCGCTTCGACGAGATCGGGGTCGGTGTGCACTCGCCCCACCAGTGGTACGTCGACCGCAACGTCGAGCTCGTCACCGCGGTCGCGCGCGAGCGCGACCCCAAGGGGCTGCTCAACCAGGGCAAGCTCACCGACCACGCGCTGGTCGACACCCGCATCAACATCGGAGTCCGCTGATGCCCCGTTTCGCCGACCTCACCGCTCCCGAGATCGCCGCTCTGCCCGAGGACACCGTCGCGGTGCTCGGTCTCGGCGCGATCGAGCAGCACGGTCCCCACCTGCCGGTCTCGACGGACTACGTCATCGCCGCCGAGGCCGCTGAGGCCGCGGTGGCGACGGTCGCCGCGGCAGGCAGCGCGTCCGTGGTGCTGCTCGAGCCGCTGGCCTACACCAAGTCCGACGAGCACTCCTGGTCGCCCGGCACGATCTGGCTCTCCTGGGACACCTTGATGCGGGTCCTCGTCGACATCGGCCGCTCGCTGAGCACCTCCGGGATCACCCGCCTGCTCTTCGTCAACGGGCACGGCGGGAACTCCGCCCTGGGACAGGTCGCGAGCCGGGAGCTGCGCAAGCAGTTCGGGCTGGCGACCTTCTTCGCGCACCTCTCGGTGCCACCCGACCAAGGTGGACGCTCCTCACGCGAGGACGAGCTCGGCCTCGGCATCCACGGCGGCCACGGCGAGACCTCGATGATGCTCCACCTGCGTCCCGAGCTGGTGCACCAGGAGCGAGGGGAGCGGAAGGTGCCCGAGCAGCTGGCCGGCTACCGGTACATCGGCTTCGGCAAGCCGGTCTCCTTCGGCTGGCTCTCCGACGACTTCGGCACCGACGGCTACCTCGGCGACCCGACCACCGCCACCGCGGAGGACGGCAAGGTCCGCTTCGAGGCCGGGGTCGCCACGCTGGCCGAGGTCATCGTGGAAGCCTCCCGCTTCACGCCGTCGGCATGACGCTGCGGATCACCGCGGCAGCCTCGGGCGACCTCTCGATCGAGGGGCCCGAGGACACCCTCGACGCCTCGGGCTGCCTGGTCACGCCGGGCCTGGTCAACGCCCACCATCACCTGCTGCAGACCGCGTTCCGCACCCTGCCCGGGACGCGCGGCGTCCCGATGGCGACCTGGCTGCCCACGATGGCGGCGGCCTACGACCGTGTCGGGGTCGACGCCGAGCTCACCTACGCCGCCGCACGGGCCGGGCTCGCCGAGTCGCTGCTCTGTGGGGTGACGACGGTGGCCGACCATCACCTGACCTGGCCGGGCTCCCTGACACCGGAGGAGACGGTGCCGTTGGCGCAGGGGACCGCGCGGGCGGCGGCCGAGCTGGGCGCCCGCCTGGTCTTCGTCCGCGGTGCCGCCCGGGACGACCCCGAGACCGCGGCACACAGCGCCGACCTGATCGCGGAGGCGCTGGTGGGGGATGCGCCCGGTGGGGTGAGCGCCGACGGCATGCTGCAGGTCGCGGTCGGGCCGGCCGGGGTGCACTCCGATCCGGAACCGACCTTCCGGCTGATGGGGGAGGTGGCTGCCCGGCGCGGGCTGCGGCGGCGTACCCAGGCCAACGAGCAGGTCGACGTCGCGATCGCGGCCGAGCGCTACGGCCGCCGCCCGATCGACCTGCTGGAGGAGTGGGGCTGGCTCGCGCCCGACGTGACCCTGGCTCATCTGTGCGACGTGACGCCGGACGAGATCCGGAGGCTGAGCGCGGCCGGGGTGAGCGCCACCCATGCGCCCGGCTGCGACCTGCCGATGGGGTGGGGGATCGCGCCGGTCGCCGCCCTCCGCGCGGCCGGGGTCGAGGTCGGGCTCGGCACCAGCGGCGGCGGCAGCAACGACGCCGGCCACCTGCTCGCCGATGCCCGTCTCGCCATGCAGGTGGCGCCGCTGGTGGGTCCTCCGCTGGCGGCCGCCGACGTGCTCGCGATGGCGACCACCGGCTCAGTGGCCGGCCTCGGCCGACCGGGGCTGGGTTCGGGGACGGATCTGTGCGTCTGGGACGTCTCCGGGGTCGCCGACGCAGGCGTCCACGACCCGGTCGCCGGCCTGCTGTGGGCCTCGCCCGGGCGGCGTCCGCGGCACGTGGTCGTGGCCGGCCGGGTCGTCGTACGCGACGGCGTGCTCACCACCGCCGACGAGCGCGAGATCGTCGCGGATCTGGGGCGGCTCAGCGCCTGCGCTGCTCCTTGACCACCAGCAGCCGGAAGAGCTCGCCGTCGGCGCTGGCCCACCGGTGCCGTACGCCGCCGGGGATGTAGACCGAGTCGGCGGTCTCCATGACCTGCTCCTCGCCGTCCAGGTCGATCCGAAGGGTCCCGCCGACCACGTAGACGAACTCGTCCTCCTCGTGCTGCCAGTAGCGGTCCCAGGTCGGCTCGTCCCCGGCGAACTCCATCGGGATGAAGGCGTGGTCGGCCCCGGCGACCAGCGCCTGCACCATGCCGTTGGACGCCTCCGCGGTGCCGGGGTCGGAGCGGCGTACGACTGACACGGGGCCGGCGGAGGCGCTCTCGACGCTGTCCGCGAGCAGCGCCTGCTGGGTGGTGCCCAGCGTCTCGGCGATCCGGAACAGCGACGACATCGAAGGGCGGGCCATCCCGCGCTCGATCTGGCTCAGGAACGGGTGCGACAGGTCGGTCGCCTCGGCGAGCTGGACCAGCGTCATCCCCTGCGCCTTGCGCAGTTCCCGCACACGGGCGCCCAGCCGCAGCACCGAGCGATCCAGGGACTGTCGCGGGTTCCGAGTCACCTGCTCAACCTAGCCGTCGTCGGTGCTCCGTGTTCACCGCGTCACGAGGAACTCACGGATCCGACGTGTGTCGGAAACAACATCCGTGCCGCCGCCACGAAACGGAGTTTCGAAATGCTGTCGACAGCGGTAGTAGGTTGATGGCCATGACCGTTCCTCCTGTGGTCAGACAGGAACAGCTCATCGACGAGATCGCCCTCCACCTCGCTGACGAGGTAGAGGGCGACTGGTCCACGTTGGTCTTCAACCACCGCAACCTGTCGATGTTCTTCACCGGGCGCGTCGACGTGCATCGGCCGGACGGCAGCCTCGCCCACGCCCGGCCGCCCGACACCATCCTCGCTCTGACCGACGAGCTCAGGCGGGTGATGTACGAGCCCGGTCGCGGCGCCTGGTTCTCCGCGCGCTGGACCATCGCGACCGGTGAGGGCGAGGGGGAGAAGCACTCGACGAAGGTCGTCTTCAACTACGACGACGAACCGGTCTGGCGCTGGCCGGCCCACCCGGGCCTGTACGCGCTCGACCTCGAGACGTTCCCCCGTGACGACGACCGCGTCCCGGACTGGCTCCGCCAGAAGGTCAACGGAGCCCGCCGGACGTTGTAGGAACCGGCCATCCTGGACGCATCACACGGGCGCGATCCTGGGGCGTCGCCGGGCGGTGTCCACTAGGAACTCGACAAGGAATCCATCAGAAGCCTGTCGGAGTCGAGCGGTCACAGGGGCGGCGCCTGATGAAAGGGTCTGCACCGTGCCACAGGTCTCTCGAATTGCCATCGTCAACCGCGGTGAAGCCGCGATGCGTCTGATCCATGCCGTCCGCGACCTCAACGCGCGGGATACATCCGTTGGGACGATCCGCACCATCGCGCTGCACACCGACGTCGACGCCGGGTCGGCGTTCGTACGCGAGGCCGACGAGGCCTATTTGCTCGGCGCGGCCGCGGATCGCCCCTACCTCGATCTCGCCGTCCTCGAGCAGGCGCTGGTCGCCTCCGGGGCGGACGCCGCCTGGGTCGGCTGGGGCTTCGTCGCCGAGGACCCCGCTTTCGCCGAGCTGTGCGACCGGTTGGGCGTCACCTTCATCGGCCCCAGCGCCGAGGCCATGCGGAAGCTGGGCGACAAGATCGGCTCGAAGCTGATCGCCGAGGAGGTCGGCGTCCCGGTGGCTCCCTGGAGCCGCGGCGGCGTGGACGACCTCGAGTCGGCACTCGCCAGCGCCGAGGAGATCGGCTACCCGCTCATGCTCAAGGCCACCGCCGGTGGCGGCGGTCGCGGCATCCGGAAGGTCACCTCCGGTGCCGAGCTCACCGAGGCGTACCAGCGAACTCGGGACGAGGCGGAGCGGGCGTTCGGCAGCGGCGTCGTCTTCCTCGAGAAGCTGGTCACCGATGCCCGCCACGTCGAGGTCCAGGTGATCGCCGATGGCCAGGGCACCGCCTGGGCGATCGGCGTACGCGACTGCTCCGTGCAGCGGCGCAACCAGAAGGTCATCGAGGAGTCGTCCTCCCCGCTGCTGACCGAGGAGCAGGCCGCCGAGCTCAAGGCGTCCGCCGAGCGGCTCGCCACGGCGGTGGGCTACGCCGGAGCCGGCACCGTCGAGTTCCTCTACCACCCGGGCGAGAAGACGTTCGCCTTCCTCGAGGTCAACACCCGCCTCCAGGTCGAGCACCCCATCACCGAGGCCGTGACCGGCACCGACCTGGTCGCGCTGCAGATCCAGGTCGCTTCCGGCGTACCGCTCGCCGGCGACCGGCCGGTCGAGCGCGGCCACGCGGTCGAGGCCCGGCTCAACGCCGAGGACCCGGACCGCGACTTCGCGCCCGCTCCGGGCCGGATCAGCCGCCTCGAGTTCCCCGCCGGCCCCGGCATCCGGGTCGACACCGGCGTGGCCGAGGGCGACACCATCCCGGCCGACTTCGACTCGATGATCGCCAAGGTGATCGCCTGGGGCGCCGACCGCGAGCAGGCGCTCGCGCGACTGCGCCGGGCGATGGGGGAGACCACCGTCATCATCGACGGCGGCGCGACCAACAAGAGCTTCATCCTCGACCTCCTCGACCAGCCCGAGGTCACCACCGGCAGCCCGGCCTGGGCCGACACCGGGTGGATCGACCGGGTGCGCGGCGAGGGACGGCTCCAGGCGGCCCGGCACGCCGGCGTCGCGCTCGTCGCCGCCGCGATCGAGGGGTACGACGAGGCCGAGCGCGGCGAGATCGCACGCATGCTCCAGACCGCCCAGGGCGGCCGGCCGCAGATCCAGCACGACCCTGCCCGCACCATCGAGCTCAAGCTGCGCGGGGCGACGTACGCCCTGACCGTGCGGCAGTCCGGACCCGCCCGCTACCAGGTCACCATCACGGCCGGCGGCGAGCGGCGCACCCTCACCGCCACCCTCGACCGGATCGACGAGGTGCACGGCCGGCTCACCGTCGACGGCCACCGCTACCGGTTGGTGACCGCCACCCACGGCCCCGTCCATCTGGTCGAGGTCGACGACGTGATGCACCGGGTCAGCCGCGACGAGGGTGGCATGGTCCGCGCCCCCGCGCCGGCGCTCGTCGTGTCCACCCCGCTCGCCGTCGGCGACGAGGTGGCAGCCGGGCACCCCGTGCTGGTGCTCGAGTCGATGAAGATGGAGACCGCGCTGACCGCGCCGTTCACGGGCCGGGTCAAGGAGCTCCTGGTCCGGGTCGGGAGCCAGGTAGAGACCGCGGCGCCGCTGCTGCGCCTCGAGCCGACCGGCGAGGCCGAGGGCGAGGCGACCACCGCCACCCTGGCCGACCTCGATCTGCCCGCACCCGTCACGGAGTCCGGCCGCAGCAATGGTGCGCTGGACGACCTGAGCAGCCTGCTGCTCGGCTACGACGTCGAGGAGGATCAGCGTCCGGCGTTGCTCGCCGCCCATCTTGCCTCTCGCTCCACCGGTGCGCCCGCGGACACCCTCCGCACGGAGATGGACCTGCTGGCCCTGTTCACCGACTTCGCCGAGCTCAGCCGCAACCGCCCGGCCGGTGACGAGCCGTCCACCGAGCTGCGCGTGCACAGCTCGCGGGAGTACTTCCACACCTACCTGCGCAGCCTCGACCCCGACCGGGGCGCGCTCCCGGACCACTTCCGCGACAAGCTGCTGCGGGTGCTCGCGCACTACGGGGTCTCCGACCTCGAACGTACGCCGGAGCTCGAGCGCGCGGTGTTCCGCATCTTCCTCGCCCAGCAGCATCCCTCCGACGTCGACGTCGCGATCGGGGTGCTGCAGCGCTGGCTCGGCGACCCGCCGCCGGCGACGGAGGACGCCGCCGCGGTCCGCGCGTTGCTGGAGCGGATGGTGCGCGCCACGCAGCGCCGGTTCGCCGTGGTCGGCGACCTGGCTCGCTCGGTCCGGTTCGGCTGGTTCGACCAGGCGCTGGTCGATGACGAGCGCCGCGCGGTGCTCGAGGGAGTGCCGGCCGAGGTCGCCGCCCTCATCGACCCGGACGCCCCTGACCGGGCCGCCCGCATCGATGCACTGGCGGCTGTCCCCGAGCCACTGGTCGGATTCCTCCGGGACCGGCTGGTCGAGGGTATTCCCGAGCGCGAGCCGCTGCTGGAGGTGCTGATCCGGCGCCACTACCGCGACTACCACCTGCACGACCTGACCGTCACCGGCATGGACGACGACGGCGGACGCCCGCTCGCGCACGCCGAGTACGCCACTGACGAGAAGGGTGCGACCCGAGTCGTGTCCACCATCGGCGACGTGACGGAGCTCGCCCGTCCCGACGGCCCACTCGGTGCTGCCATCACCTCGGCGTTGAGCTCCGACCACGACGACGTCGTCGAGATCTACCTGCGCTGGACCGACGCGCCCGCCGATCCGGACCTCGCCTCGTCCGAGCTCGCCAAGATGCTCGCCGGCCACGAGTTCGCCCGCCGCGCCCGCCGTGTCTCGATCGCGGTCTGCCATGCCGCGCCACAGCCCATCGACTACTTCACCTACCGCCACCACGCAGACGGCGCCCCGCACACCCCGACCGCCGAGCTGGTCGAGGACAGCCTGGTCCGGGGCATGCACCCGATGGTCGGTCGCAGGCTCAACCTGTGGCGGCTCAGCGAGTTCGACGTCACCAGGCTCGCCGCGCCCGACGACGTCCTGCTCTACGAGTGCGTCGCCCGGGCCAACCCGGCCGACCGCCGGCTCGTCGCGGCGGCCCAGGCCCGCCAGCTCGCCGTGGTCCGCGACGACGAGGGCCGCGTGATCGCGCTGCCGCACGTCGAGCGGGCCGTGGAGAACTGCCTCGAGGCGATCCGCCGCGTACGCTCCGCCCGGGGCCGCGAGGGCACCAAGCTCGACGTCAACCACGTGTGGGTGACGGTGTGGCCGGTCGTCGAGGCAGATCTCGACCAGATCACCGCGCTGCAGAGCAAGATCACCCCGCTCAGCGAGGGCGCCGGGATCGAGGAGGTGCTCGCGCAGGGCCGCGTGGCCGGGCAGGACGGTGACGCCCCGACCCCGCTGGCCATCCGCTTCCACGCCAAGCCGGGCGCAGGCGTCGTGGCCGACGTCATCGAACCGCCCACCGAACCGCTCGCCCCGATGGACGAGTACGCCGCCAAGGTGCTGCGCGCCCGCCGCCGCGGTCTCGTCTACCCCTACGAGCTCCAGCGCGCCCTGGCCGGGAGCGGCACGGTCGTCGAGCACGACCTCGACGCCGACGGCGTACTCGTGCCCGTCGATCGTGCTCCCGGGCTCAACAGTGCCGGCATCATCGTCGCCGTCGTGACCACGCCGAGCACTCTCTACCCCGACGGCATCAGCCGAGTCGTGCTCTGCGGTGACCCGCTCAAGTCGCTCGGCGCGCTCTCGGAGCCCGAGTGCGCCCGGGTGATCGCGGCCATCGACCTCGCCGAGCGGATGCAGATTCCGGTCGAGTGGTTCGCGGTGTCGGCCGGTGCGCGGATCTCGATGGAGAGCGGCACCGAGAACATGGACTGGGTCGCCGCCGCGCTGCGCCGGATCGTCCACTTCACCCAGGACGGCGGCGAGATCAACATCGTCGTCGCCGGGATCAACGTCGGCGCCCAGCCGTACTGGAACGCCGAAGCGACGATGCTGATGCACACCAAGGGCATCCTGGTGATGACCCCGGACAGCGCGATGGTGCTGACCGGTAAGCAGTCGCTCGACTTCTCCGGCGGGGTCTCCGCCGAGGACAACCATGGCATCGGCGGCTATGACCGGGTGATGGGCCCGAACGGTCAGGCGCAGTACTGGGTGCCCGACCTGGCCGGTGCCTTCCGGGTGCTCATGGCGCACTACGAGCACAGCTACGTGGTCCCCGGCGAGACCGGGCCGCGCCGCGCGCCGACGGCCGACCCGATCGACCGCGACGTGTCGTCGTTCCCCCACGCGGGTGACTTCGCCACGGTCGGCGAGATCTTCTCGGCCGAGCACAACCCCGACCGCAAACGACCCTTCGACATCCGCACGGTGATGCGGGCGCTGGCCGACGCCGACCACGAGATGCTCGAGCGGTGGGCCGGCATGGCCGACGCCGACACCGCAGTGGTCGTCGACACCCGGATCGGCGGCTACCCGGTCAGCCTGGTCGGGATCGAGTCCAAGCCGGTGCCGCGCGCCGGCTTCCCTCCCACCGACGGTCCCGACACCTACACCGCGGGCACCCTGTTCCCGCGGTCGTCGAAGAAGGTCGCGCGCGCGATCAACGCGGCATCGGGCAACCGGCCGCTGGTGGTGCTCGCCAACCTGTCCGGCTTCGACGGCTCCCCGGAGTCGATGCGCAACCTACAGCTCGAGTACGGCGCCGAGATCGGCCGAGCGGTCGTCAACTTCCAGGGCCCGATCGTCTTCTGCGTCATCTCCCGCTACCACGGGGGTGCGTTCGTGGTGTTCTCCAAGCACCTGAACCCGTCGATGACGGTGCTCGCGATCGAGGGTTCGTACGCCTCGGTCCTCGGTGGCGCCCCTGCGGCGGCCGTCGTGTTCGCTGCGGAGGTCTCCAAGCGGGCGGCGGCTGACCCGCGGGTGGCCGCGCTCGAGGAGCGCATCGACCACGCCGAGGACGGGGAGCGCGGCGAGCTCGTCGTCGAGCTGGCCGAGCTCCGCGCCCAGCTGCGGGCGGACAAGATCGCCGAGGTCGCGGCCGAGTTCGACGACGTGCACGACATCCACCGAGCTGTGGAGGTCGGCTCGGTGGATGAGGTGATCGCGGCCAGCGACCTGCGGCCCAAGGTGGTCGAGGTCATCGAACGGGCGTTGGGCGACGGGTGACCGAGCTAGGTCACCACGTGCTCTAGGTCGCCGGGCTGGAGCCCAGGGAGGCGGTTGGCTCCCTGGGCCGGCCGGCTCCGACCAGAACCTGGAGAACGACCAGCAGGCCGAGCACCAGAGCAAGGGACCACCAGAGCCGGTCCATCGTGACGTTGTTGCCCCAGAGCAGGACCACGCCGCCCAACGCCACCACGGCGACTCGCAGCCAGGTCACGTTGGCGGCGACCCAGCGGCCCGCTCCGCCGACGGGACCGTCCCCCAGGCGAGCGCCGACGCTCTCGAGACCCCCGCCGATGGTCGTACGTGCCGTGGTGCCGTACCTGTTGGAACCGGCGAACCAGCCGGCGAGCACGATCACCAGACCGAGCCACAGGACCACCTGCTGGCCGCGTTCCAGGTAGGCGAGCAGGGTGTCGAAGAAGACCCTGCTCGCCGGGCCGAAGTCCGTGCCGGAGAGCGCGTTGATGAACATCTGCTGCCCGATGGACAGCACCCACGCCAGCAGCAGCGCGTTGGCAGCCACGACCGCCCCGATCCACACCGCCATCCGTGGGCGGCGGCGGGCCAGCACCAAGGCGGCCAGGAACAGGACCCCGACCACGGGAAGGAGCCACTGGGCGACCGGGTTCGAGAACGCGTAGATCGTGCGTACCTGCCTGAGCTGGGGTGCCTCCATCAGCACGATCTGACGGTCGGTCTCGGGGATGGGCACGTTCTCGACGATGGTCAGACCCCGGGCGACGAGTCGCTCCTTGACCCGTTCGATCACCTCGTCGACGTCGAGCACGACCTCTTCGCCCTGGAGCGACACGGCACCGGAGTCGTCGCCGTTCAGGATTCGCTGGAGGGTCTGCTGGGCTCTGGTGTTGGCCAGGACCCAGATGTCGGCGAACTCGTCGGAGGCGATGAACGCGCGGACCTCGCGCTCCACCAGACCGTTGATGGCCGCGGCGAGTGGCGCCACGAGCTGCTCCAGGCGCGGTCTGTCGTCGATCACGCCGGCGAACGCGGTGTTGAGGATCGCCTCGACGTCGACCTGCTGCTGGATCGCCCCGGTGACCCGGGTCGCGATCACGTCCTGCACCTCGGGGGACTCGATGAGAGGGCCGACGGTCTCGACGTACCGCTCGGCGTCGTTCAATGTGCGCTGCCCCCAGTAGGCCACCGCGGCCGGCGTGGTCAACAACCCGGCCAGCACCAGGCAGATCACCGCCGCTATCGAGCGGCCTCGTGAGGGGCGGTCTGCGGTGGTGACGACGGGGTCGTCGGTGGGTTCTCGGAGTTCGCGTGTGATGGGCGAGTCGCTCGACATGGTGCGTCAGCTCAGTTCGTCGTCGGCCATCTGCGCGGATGCCTGTTCGATGCCGACTCCGATCGCCAGGACGATGCGGCTGGTCGCCGCTGCGACCCGCGACGTCCCGACGATGGGTGCGATCGCCGCGAGCACACCGCGGACGGCCTCGGCGTCGAGGCCGACCTCGTCGGCGATCGCGAGGTTCAACGCGTAGGAGACGGCCGGAGCATCGCTCGCGACGAGGGCAGCGAGTCGGACGAGAGCGATGGACTGTACGTCGAGGCTCGATGCCTGCACGGATTCGGCCGTCATGGTGGCCAGCAGGTCGAGGACGGGGGTGTCGGATGCGGTCATGTCTGACATGGCAACCCTTCGGTGGTCGTGGGACTGGCCTCGAACGAGGCCACTCCCCAGGCTGTCTGGAGGGTTCGCCCGAGGCATCACCCGAAGTGGACGAACCGGCCAGGTCAGCGGGTGATGTCGCGCCCGTGCACCGTCAGCGCCCAGATGACGAAGATGTCGACAGCGATGATCAGCATCGACCAGAACGGCGAGTACGGGATGAACGCGAAGTTGGCGAAGGCACTCAGTACGGCCAGGACGACTCCGATGATGCGACCCCAGACCATGCCGTTGAGCACAGCGAAGCCCGCGAACACCACGAGCAGTCCCAGCAGCAGGTGGATCCAGCCCCAGCTGGTGGCGTCGAGCTGGAGCAGGTAGTTGGGGGTCGTGACGTAGAACTCGTTCTCGAAGATGGCGACCAGGCCGGCGAAGGCCTGGAAGCTGCCGGCCATGATCATCATCACGCCGGCGAACATGATGAAGCCGGTCGCCCAGCCACTGGGCGGCGGCTCCTGCGCCTGCCAGGTGGTCTCTTCGTTCAATGGGGTCTGTTCGGTCATGACGGGACGCTCCTTGGATTGCCGCCGACCTCGACGGACTCGATGTCGGGTCGTGAAGTGAACGGACGATCTCAATCTGGTCGCCGGGGCCTGTTGGCGAATCATCCTCATTGTGTGAAACGTGAGGGCGTCAGGACTGAGAAGGTGGCTGAGACTCCGCCGGGCCACCCACAAGTCATCCGTCAGGGATGAGACGTCGGGCTGCCCGGATCTCTAGCGTGCGGAGGGTGGAAGACGCTGGCGAAGCCGCGCGAACGGCTGCCGGGCTCGACGACGTTCTGCTGGACGTCAAGCTTTCGGTTCCCGAGCTGCCGCTCAGACTGGTGAGCAGGGCCCCTCTGATCGAGGCGGCCCGGAGCAGCGGCGCGCCGTCGGTCGGAATCACCGCGCCCGCCGGCTACGGCAAGTCCACCCTCCTCGCGCAGTGGGCACAGGCCGAGGACCGCCCGGTCGGTTGGGTGTCACTCGACCGCCTGGACGACGACTCCAGCGCCCTCCTCGTGCTGCTCGCCTCGGCATACGCGCGGGCCGTGCCGGATCAGCAGGGCGTGGTCGCCGACGTGAGCGGTCTGGGCGTCTCGCCGTTGGGGCGCGCCGCACCGCGCCTGGCCGCCGCTCTCAGCCGAAGCCCGGAACCTTTCGTGCTGATGGTGGATGACCTGCACGAGCTGCACTCCTCGGCCTGCCACGATGTGCTGAGCGTGGTCATCTCCGGTGTCCCGGTCGGCTCCCAGCTGGTGTCGGCGAGCCGGGTCGAGCAACCGCACCTGGCGCGGCTACGCGCCTCCGGCACGGTCCTCGACGTGCTGGGACCCGATCTGGCGCTGGACGTGACGGGTGCCGAGCAGATCTTCAGCGCGGCACAGGTGCCGCTCACGCGCGACCAGGCGATGAGGGTGACCGAGCGGACGGAGGGTTGGGCGGCCGGCCTGCACCTGGCGGCGATGATCGCCCGGGACACGAAGCAGGACGTGTCGAGCATCTCCGGCGACGACCGGTACGTGGCCGACTACCTCTACCGCGAGTCGCTGAGCCAGCAGGACGAGGCGACGCAACGGTTCCTGCGGCGTACCGCTGTGCTCGACCGGCTCTGTGGCTCCCTGTGCGATGCGCTCTCGGGGGATACCGACGGTCAGGATCGGCTTCTCGCGCTCGAGGGATCCAACTCGTTCCTGCTGCCGCTCGACCGGCGGCGGGAGTGGTACCGCTATCACCCGCTGTATCGAGAGTTCCTGCTCGGAGAGCTGCGTCGGGTCGAACCCGAGGTCGTCGCGAAGCTGCACCTGCGGGCCGCCGACTGGTTCGAGGCCAACGAGTCCTCGGCGATGGCCCTCGAGCACCTGCTGAACACGTCCGAGCGTGATCGGTGCGTCCAGATCGCGACGCAGCTGGTGCTGCCGACCTACAGCGCCGGGCAGATGTCGACCGTGGGGCGGTGGCTGTCCGCGCTCGGTGACTCGGCCATCGAGGAACACCCTCCGTTGGCCGTGCTGGCCGCGTGGATGGACGTCCTGGGTGGCGACCCCCTCGGGGCGCAGCGCTGGGCTGCCGTGGCAGAGGCTGCGGAGTACGACTGGGTGCCGATGGACGGCACCGCTTCGTTCGAGTCAGCGCGCGCCATGTTGCGGGCCGTCATGTGCCCGGCAGGACCTGCGGCGATGATGCGTGATGCCGACCTCGCGATGGCCCAGGAACCGCCGTGGAGCCCCTGGCGCGACACGGCCGTGGTCGGTGCCGCTGAGGCGCATCTGCTGATGGGGGACGTCGAACGCGCAGCCGCCCTGTTCGCCGAGAGCTCCACCGCCGGAGCCGAGCTCGGCAACACCGACACCATCGTCAACGCTCAGGCGGAGCTCGCGCTGTTGGCGATGGAACACGGGAGCTGGGACGAGGCGGCGGAGCGAGTGGCCCTCGCCCTTGCCGTCGTCGAGGAGCACCGGATGTACGACTACGCGGTGAGCGTCCTCGCGTTCGCGGCCGCTGCCCGGCTCGGGCTGCACGACGGGAATCTCGGTGAGGTGGACCGGCAGCTGACCCGGGCTATGCGTGCGCGTCCGTCCTGCACGTACGTGCTGCCGTATCTGGCCGTGCGCAGTCGCCTCCAGCTGGCCAGTGTGTTCTGGGCACGTGGTGACCAGACGTCCGCCCGGCATCTGCTGCGCGAGATCGACGACGTGCTGCAGCGCCGACCGGATCTCGGGGTGCTGGTCGACCAGGTCGCGAGGCTGCGCGCCAGGATCAACTCCTCAGAACGCACCACCGCTGGAAGGCCGCCCCTGAGCCCGGCCGAGCTGCGCCTGCTGCCCTACCTCCAGACCCACCTCACCATCGGCGAGATCGGCGAGCGACTGTTCGTCTCCCGCAACACCGTCAGCTCGCAGGTCGCCTCGATCTACCGGAAGCTGGGCGTCACATCGCGGAGTGATGCGGTCCGGCAGGTGATCTCGATCGGGCTCCTCGGCTCCTAGCCATCAGCAGGCGGTCCTTTCGCGGCGAACCGGTTCGCCGCGGGTACGGCGCTGAAGCCGTGTGCCATCACGCTGAGCAGGACCGTGAGCGAGATGACCGCGACCACGTCCTCACCCGCGCCGTGGAGACCTTCCAGCGCGATCAACGCGAAGATGACCGAGGCCAGGCCGCGCGGGCCGAACCAACCGACGAACACCACGCTGTAGCGGTCGAGCCCCGCACCGAGCAGCGCCAGGACGACCGGCAGCATTCGCACGACGGTCAGGCTGAGCACGGCGTAGCCCAGCATCGTCCAGCTCCAAGAAGCCTGGATGACCGGAATCGCCAGCGCGCCGAAGATCAGCCAGCTGATCATCGAGGCCATGTCGCTGGACTGGTCGACGAAGTAGACCTCCTTCTCGCCGCTTCGTCCGGCAACGTTCCCGAAGACCAGACCGCCCACGAAGGCGGCGACGAAACCGTTCCCGTCCGTGGCGAGTGCCGCGGTGTACGCCAACAGTGCGAGTGCGAGGACGGCCGGGCCGCCGAGCTCCTCGGACAGCCAGCCGCGCTCGCGGGCCCGCCTGGTGACCACGCCGCCCACGCTGCCGACGATGACGCCCACGAGGAGGCCGACCAGCAGGGAGACGATCGCGCCGCCGGGGCTCTCGACACCGAGTACCCCCTCATCGACCGCGACGCCGGCGATGGCCACCAGCACGATCGGGGTGGCGATGCCGTCGTTGAGCCCGCTCTCCACGTTCAGTACGCCCCGCACCTTCGCGGGCACGTGAGGGTTCGACATGACGGGTGCACCGAGCGCAGCATCCGTCGGCGCGAGCGCGGCGCCGACCAGGAGCGCTGCCCACGGGTCGAAGCCGAGCACGATCATCGCGGTTCCGGTGCCCATGGCGATCGTCAGCGGCAGACCGACCCCGAGCAGCCGAACATAGGTGCTCAGATCGCGTCGGAACTGCTCGAGCCGGACCCGCGATGCATCCGCGAAGAGGACCCAGACGAGGGTGACTTCGGCGACGATCTTGACCAGCTCGGGTTCGGCCTCGAGCTCGAGAAGGCCGAGTACGTCCGCGAACACCCAGCCGCTCGCCACGAACACGATGGGGGCGGTGAGCCCCAGCTGTTGGAGGCGACCTGCGAGGACGCACCACGCGACGATCGTCGCGAGGACCGCTACCAGCGCCGAGGTTTCCATGTGACGGACCTCCCGGCCTACCAGGATGTTCTTCGGGTGTCACTCCCGTGTATCACGGACCGGTGGGGATATGTGGCGGAAACGGTTCAGGATCCCTTGTCGCGGAACACATCGGAGAGCGGGTCTGCCTCGAAGTAGGCGGTCTTGATCCTCAGCCACTCGCCGTCGAGGACCATGTCCCCCAGGACCTCGTCGATCTGTTCTTTTCGCTGGTCGCCGGAGCGGATCACGAATCCGATCGGTGCGTCCTTGACCGGGTAGACGATCGGCTCCTCCAGGGCTATGGGTGCGCCTTTGATGATCGACTGAGCGTACGGAGCTCCATGGAACAACGCGTCCGCTTCGCCTCGCCTGATCGACTCGATGGCAGCGCCCACGGTAGGGGCCCTGACGATCTGGACGTCCTGGTACTTCTCTTCGAGGTAGGACCCCTGGACGGCGCCGTCGACGACCGCGATCTTCTTCCCGTTGACGTCACGGCGCGTGTGAATGGTCGATCCCTTGGGGGTGAGGAAGGCGACGTACGTCGAGAAGTACGGCGCGCTGAAGTCGAACTCCCGCTCGAGCTCTGAGGTGCTCGTGACCTGGGCCCCGATCATGTCGATCTCTCCCGCTCGCAGGGCCGGGAAGAGCTCGTTGAATTCCATCGCCACGAACTCAGGCTCGACGCCCATGCCTTCGGCGACGCTGTGCGCCATCTCGTAGTCGAAGCCCTTGGTCGCGCCGCCGCTCTCGTAGTAGACGGGTTCGGTGCTGTCGACACCGATCCGAAGGGTGTTGCTGCTGCCGGCCGCGGCGCTCGCCTTTCCGCTGGCGGATGGTGCGGGGTCCGAGAAGTGTCCGCTGAAGGCGATCGCGCCCAGGAGGGCCACTGCGCCGGCGACGACCAACTTGATCTGGTTCATGTGGGGGGTCCTGTTGCTGGCGATGGCTGGCATGCGAGCCCGAGCGGCAAGGCGTGAGTCAGACAACCGGACCCGTAAGTCAGGTGGAACCTGGCCAGACCAACAAGGCGCGAACGAGCGACGAATCCTGGGTATCGCGGCCGGCACCGACGGTGACGGTCACGACGCCACCTCCGCGACCAGATGCACGATGACCAGGTCGTCGGCCTCCAGCAGGGGCGCGACCATGCCGACCTCGTCGAGCAGTCGGCCGCTCATCACGGCGCCGCCGTCGTACCACGCGGGTCGCGGGCGGTCCTTGGGCGACACCGCAAGCGGCACCGGCGTCACCCGGTACGCCGTCTCCGGGGTCAGGCCGGGGAACCGGATGCGGCCGGCCGGCTGGCCCAGGGTGAGGTCGAGCGCCGAGAGACGGAACAGCGCCTCGCGCCCGTCAGGGGCGACCACGCCGTCCAGCTGCAGGCCGTCGTGCAAGGTGTCTGCCCGCACGACGCGGCCGGAGTGGAGCAGGCCACGGAACCGCTTGTGCAGCGCGATCCAGGCCCGGAGCTCCTCGCGCTCCTCGTCCGTCATGGTGGTGAGGTCCCACTCGATGCCGAGGTGTCCCCACATGGCGGTGCCGGCGCGGAAGCTTAGGGTGTGCCGGCGTCCGGTGGTGTGGTCGGTGCTCGATCCCACATGGGTGCCCATCAGTTCGGGCGGCAGGGTCAGTCCGGTCCACCGGACCAGACGGTGCCCTTCGTGCGCGTCGATGCAGTCGGATACCCAGGCCCGGTCGGCCCGCTCGAGGACTCCCAGGTCGAGGCGCCCGCCACCGCCGCAGCAGGACTCGATCTCGAGCGCGGGATGCTGGGCACGGAGTGCGTCCATCAGGCGATAGGCCGCGAGTGTCTGCAGGTGGACCGCGGGTCTGTGGTCTCGGCCGCGGCCCGCGCCGGTCAGCGCACGGTTGTGGTCCCACTTGATGTAGGCGACGTCGTAGCGGTCCACCAGCGCCGAGATCTGACCGAACACGTGGTCCCAGGCGTCCGGGTTGGAGAGGTCGAGGACGTGCTGGTTGCGCGAACTGATGCCGGGACCGGCGTGGGTGCCGAGGATCCATTCGGGATGCTCCCGGGCCACGTCGGAGTCGAGGCTGACCATCTCGGGCTCGAACCACAGCCCGAACTCCATGCCCAGGCCCTGCACGGTCTTCACCAGCGGAGTGAGGCCGTCCGGGAACACGTCCTCGTCCACAACCCAGTCACCCAGGGAGCTCGTGGCGTCGCGCCGCCCCTTGAACCAGCCGTCATCGAGGACATACCGCTCGACACCCAGCTCGGCTGCACGCTCGGCGAGCTCGATGAGCTTCTGCATGTCCATGTCGAAGTAGACCGCCTCCCAGGTGTTGAGGAGCACGGGTCGCGCGCGCCGTGGGTGCACCTCCCGCGCCCTCAGGTGCTCGTGGAAGCGGCCGGAGAAGGCATCGAGCCCCTCGCCCCAGGAGGCGTAGAGCCAGGGCGAGGCATAGGTCTCGTCGTGGCCCAGCACCATCTCGCCGGGCATGAGCAGCTCGCCTCCGCGCAGCAGCTTCCAGCCGGTGAAGGAGTTCTCGGCGCAGAGCACCTGGTTGCCGCTCCAGCCGAGGTGAACACCCCAGACCCGACCGGCACGGAAGCCGAACCCGGACCGGCCGGCACACAGCACGGTGGCCGAGTCGTGCCCGGGACGGCCGCCCCAGGCCTCGCGGACGTGCTGTCCCTGGGTGAACGCGTGGCGCTGCGGGGTGCGCTCATGGGCGTGCCGCCCTGCCATGTCCAAGAGCTCGTCGGCCTCGGCCGGCACCGGCAGAGCCGGCTCGAGCAGTGTCACCTCGTACGGCGTCGCCTCCAGGTTCCGCACGCAGGCGCGCAGGCGCAACAGACCGTTCCCGAACAGCTCGATCTCGGTGGTCACCTCCACGCCGGCCGGCCCATCCAGCGCGACGCTGGTGAGCCGGGTGCAGTCGGTCGACTCGGTGACCGTGTGGTCCACCACGTCGAAGGTGAGCGCCCAGGCCTGGCCGGCGCGGCTGCCCAGCAGACCCGGACGACCCACCCAGCCACTGGTCTGCTGCGGCAGCACGGATGCCCACGAGTGCTGGTAGATCGCCCCGTCCAGGCTCGGCATCTCCAGCGAGCGGAGAAGGTCGGGAAGGTGCTCGGCCGCGGTCTCGCCGAGATCCGGTCCCCAGTGGAGGATGCACGGGAGCTCGGTGGAGTCGAGCCGAACGACCAGGCTGGTGTCGCCGCGTCGGAGGTGAGCGCCGCGGGCGGGGCGGGTCTCGCTGGTCATCGGGCGGTGCGGGTGAACACGGCCACCCCGGAGCCCGCCAGCTCGGCGACGCCGCGATCGGCACCCGAGGAGAACATCGGCTCGCCGAGGTCGCCCAGCTCGCCGAGGTCGACGACGTCGTCGGTCCGGTTGACCAGGAACCAGTACTCCTTCTCGCCGTCTGCGCGGATGGCGAGCTCCACCCGGCCGCGAAGCCCCGCGGGCAGCTCGCTGTCCACCCCGGCGGCCTCGAGCAGTCGGGCCAGCAGCGGCTCGAGACCATCCGCACCCAACCGGGTGGAGACGTAGGTGGCCGAGCCGTGAGCCAGGGCCCGTCGGGTCACCGCCGGGCGGCCCTCCTGCAGACCGGTCTTGTACGACGCGAGGACCTGCGCGCCGGGAGTCGTCGCGGTGATCCGGTCGGTCCACCGCGTCCCGGTGCTGCCGTCGTCGAGAACGACCTCGCACCCGTCCAGGAGCGGCCCGAACTCCTCGATGCGGATGCCGAGCAGGTCGCGCAGCGCACCCGGGTAGCCACCCGGCCACACGTGGTTGTTCTCGTCCACGACGCCGGAGAAGTACGTCGTGACCAGGTGGCCACCGCGGGCGACGAACTCCGTCAGCAGGTCGGCCGTCGCGGCGGGCATCACGTGCAGCACCGGCGCCACCACCACGTCGTACCCGTCGAGCGGCGCGCCGACGGGCAGGACGTCAGCCCGGACACCGAGCGCGAGGAACGCGACGTACCAGTCGAGCGCCTCCGCCCGATGGCTCACCGAGGAGCTCGGGTTGGCCTCCAGGTCGAGGGTCCACGACGAATCGATGTCGAAGAGGATCGCGGCCCGGGCCTGCTGGCGCCGCGACCCGACTACGGAGGCGAGCCGCTCGAGGTGCCCACCCAGTCGGACCACCGTCCGATAGACCTCGCTGTCCTCGCCGGCATGGGGCACCATCGCCGAGTGGTACTTCTCCGCGCCGGACACGGACTGCCGCCACTGGAAGAAGCAGACGGCGTCCGCACCGTGCGCCACGTGGGTGAGCGAGTCCCGCACCAGCGCGCCGTCCGCCTTGGGCGGGTTGATCGCGCGCCAGTTGACCGCGCTGGTCGAGTGCTCCATCAGGAACCACGGCTCACCGCCGGCGATGCCACCGGTCAGGTTGGCCGAGAACGACAGCTCGTCGCGGGCGCTGTCGTCGACGAGCGTGTAGTGGTCGTTGGAGACGAAGTCGACCTCGGCCGCCCAGTCGGCGTAGTCGATGCCGTCGAAGTGGTCCATCACCATGAAGTTCGTGGTCACCGGTACGTCGGGGGTCAGCCGGTCGAGGATCTCCCGCTCGGCGCGCAGGTAGTCCTTGAGGGCGTCGGAGGAGAATCTCTTGAAGTCGAGCTGGTGTGTCGGGTTGGGAATGGTGGGCGTCAGCCGTGGCGGCAGCACCTCGCTCCAGTCGCTGTAGCGCTGCGACCAGAACGCGGTGCCCCAGGCGTGGTTGAGGCCGTCGAGGTCGCCGTACCTCTGCGACAGCCAGGTGCGGAACGCCGTCGCGGCGTCGTCGGAGTAGTCGTAGAGGTTGTGGCAACCGAGCTCGTTGGAGACGTGCCAGGCGGCGAGCGCCGGGTGGTGGGCGTACCGGCTCGCCATCATCTCGACGACCGCCAGGGCGTGCTGTCGGAACACCGGTGACGTCGGCCGCCAGTGCTGCCGGGAGCCCGGCCACATGGTCTCGCCGGTGCGCGTGACAGGAAGGATCTCCGGGTGCCCGGCGCTCAACCAGGGCGGCGGCGAGGCGGTCGCGGTGGCGAGGTCGACGGCGATGCCGTGGGTGTGCAGCAGGTCCATCACCTCGTCGAGCCACGCGAAGTCCCAGGTGTCCGCGGCCGGCTGCAGGCGGGCCCAGGAGAAGATCCCGAGGGAGACGACGTTCACCCCGGCCTGACGCATCAGCCGGACGTCCTCGTCCCACACCTCCCGGCCCCACTGGTCGGGGTTGTAGTCGGCCCCGAAGCCGAGCGGTCCGCGAGCGTTCTCGATCGCGAGCGACTCGGGCCATCGCACCCAGCGGTGCGGTCGCCGGCTCATGCGGTCGTCCCGCGGGGCGGTGAGGTGCTGGCCCGGACCACCAGCCGGGGCCGCACCAGAGCCTCCTGGTGCTCGTGCTCGCCGGACTGGATCTCCCGGATCAGGGCATCGACTGCGCCCCGGCCGACCTCGTCGAACGACTGGTGGACGGTGGTCAGTGGCGGCCAGAAGTACGCCGCCTCCTCCATATCGTCGAAGCCGACGACACTGACGTCGTCGGGGACCCGGCGACCGCGCTCGTGCAGGGCTCTCAGGAGTCCCAGGGCCATCTGGTCGTTCGCGGTGAACACCGCGGTCACCTCCTCGTTGTCGGCCAGCCGGAGGCCGGCCTCGTAGCCGGCTCCGGTCGACCAGTCGCCCGGCAGCACTGGCGGCACCGGTCGGCCGTGGGCCTCGAGCGTCTGCTGCCACGACGTCCAGCGGCGCCGCGCGGAGTAGGACAGCTCGGGCCCGGCGACGTGCCAGACGGTCTCGTGACCGAGGTCGAGCAGGTGCTCGGTGGCCAACCGCGCTCCGAGGGCCTGGTCGTTGTCGACGATCGGGTAGTCGTACTCCGCGCTGGAGTCGACCACGACCACCGGCAGTCCCTCCGGCACGGCGACGCCGTCGAGCCGGTGCGTCTCGACCAGGATGATGATGCCGTCCACCGCCTGCTCGCCGAGCTGGTCGAACGCCGCTCGAACGGCGTCCTGGGTGGCGTCCAGCACCGGCAGCAGGTTGATGGCGTACCCGGTCTGGGTGGCGGCGGCCGCGATCGCGTCGAGGGTGTGGGTGGTGCCGACGCTGGATAGCTCGAACGCGATCACGCCGATGCTCTGGAACCGTCCGCTGCGCAGCGCCCGGGCCGCCCGGTTGGGCCGGTAGCCGACCTCGCGCATCGCGGACAGCACCCGCTCCCGGGTGGCCGCGTCGACGTAGCGGGCGCCGTTCGCGACCCGCGAGACCGTCTGTCCCGAGACCCCGGCGATCCGGGCAACGTCGGCCTGTGAGGCTCCCCGCCGTGGAACTGGTGCCCCGGCCGTGCTGTCTGTCGCCATGGACCGAATAATCCTTCCGCCAACCTGTTGACGTCAACATGTGTCGTACGTCACTGTACCTGTTGACGTTAACAGGCCGCCACGGAATGGCGGTGAAGGGAGGTGGGACCGTGACCCAGCTGGAGAGAAGCCGGGAGACCCGCGGTGCTGGGCGACCGCCCGTGCCCGGTCGCCGGTGGTCGCGCAGCGACAGGAAGGGGTGGATCTTCGTCGGCCCGTTCCTGGCGGTCTTCGCGCTGACCTTCCTGTCGCCGATCGCCTACGCCGCCTACCTCAGCCTCTTCCGTGCGCAGGCGTTCTTCGGCACCACGGAGTTCGTCGGTCTGGACAACTACGTCGACGTGTTCACCGACGACAAGTTCTGGGACGGCTCGTTGCGGGTCCTGCTGTTCCTCGTCGTACAGGTGCCGATCATGCTCGGCCTCGCCCTGGTGGCCGCGCTGGCCATCGACAGCGCCCGGCTCTACGGCACGAGCTTCTTCCGGCTCTTCATCTTCCTGCCCTACGCCGTTCCCGGTGTCGTGGCCGTCCTGATGTGGGGCTTCATGTACGGCACCAACTTCGGGCTGGCCGCCGACTTCAACGAGCTGTTCGGCACCTCGATCGCGCCGCTCAGCAGCAGCTGGATGCTCGCCTCGATCGCCAACATCGTGACCTGGGAGTTCGTGGGCTACAACATGCTGATCTTCTACTCCGCGTTGCGCACCGTGCCGGGCGAGATCTACGAGGCCGCCGCGCTCGACGGCGCCGGGCCGCTGCGGACCGTGCTCTCGATCAAGATCCCGGCCCTGCGCGGGGCCATCCTGATCGCCACCATCTTCTCCATCATCGGGACCTTCCAGCTCTTCAACGAGCCGAACATCCTGCGCACTCTGGAACCCAACATCATCACGACCTACTACACACCGAACCTCTACGCCTACAACCTGTCCTTCGGTGGGCAGCAGTACAACTACTCGGCGACGGTCGCGATCGTGATGGGCCTGCTCACCGCGGTGATCGCGTACGCCGTCCAGCTCCGCGGCTCACGAGAGGCGATGAAATGACGAGCCGGGTGAGCACGTCGCCGCTGGCGCCGCGACGGTCGCCGTTGCTGACCGTGCTGATGGCGCTGTTCCTCGTCTATACGCTGGTGCCGCTGGCGTGGCTGATCCTGAGTGCCACCAAGACCCAGGCGGATCTGTTCTCGAGCCCGGGGCTGTGGGTCGGCGACGAGTTCGCGTTCTTCAGCAACGTCCGCGACACGCTGACCTACCGCGACGGCATCTTCCTGCGCTGGCTGGCGAACACCCTTCTCTATGTCGTGGTGGGTGCCGGCGGCGCGACCCTGCTGGCCACCGCGGCCGGCTACGGCCTGGCCAAGTACCGCTTCCCCGGACGGCGGGCGGTCTTCGCCGTCATCATCGGCGCGGTGGCCGTGCCCGGCACCGCGCTGGCCGTGCCGACGTTCCTGATGTTCTCGAACATGGGGCTCACCAACACGGTGTGGGCGATCATCATCCCCTCGCTGATCAGCCCGTTCGGCCTGTACCTGATGTGGGTCTACGCCGCGGACGCCGTACCGGATGAGCTGCTCGAGGCGGCGCGCATCGACGGCGCCGGCGAGATTCGGATCTTCTTCACGGTCGCTCTGCGCCTGCTCGCTCCCGGCATCGTCACGGTGCTGCTGTTCGCCGTCGTCTCGACGTGGAACAACTACTTCCTGCCACTGATCATGCTGAGCGAGCCGAAGCTCTATCCGCTCACCGTGGGCCTCACCCAGTGGAGCGCTCAGGCGACGGGCGCGAACGCGCAGCCCGTCTACAACCTGGTGGTCACAGGCTCTCTGCTGACCATCGCCCCGCTCGTCATCGCCTTCCTCCTTCTCCAGCGGTTCTGGCAGTCCGGCTTGAGCGCGGGAAGCGTCAAACAGTGAAATGAAAGGAACGCCATGTTGATCATCAATGGGCGCAGATCCCGCCGGATCGCCCTCGTCGCGGCAGCCCTCACCGCCGCCTCTGTGCTCGCCGGCTGCGGCTCGGACGACGGGGGCGGCGGAGGCGGAGGCGGAGGTACGGCAGCAGACCTCGACGCTGCCCTCGAGGAAGGGGGCACCATCACCTACTGGACGTGGACCCCGTCCGCCGAGGCTCAGGTGGCGGCGTTCGAGGACCAGTACCCGAATGTCGACGTGAAGCTGGTCAACGCCGGCACCGGCAACGACCACTACACGAAGCTGCAGAATGCGATCAAGGCCGGCTCCGGCGGCCCCGACGTGGCGCAGGTCGAGTACAAGGCGCTGCCGCAGTTCGCGCTGCCCGGCGACCTGGTCGACCTGGGCCAGTACGGCTTCGACGAGTTCGAGTCGGATTACACGCCGTCGACCTGGGCCTCGGTGCAGGCTGGCGAGGGCCTCTACGGGCTGCCGCAGGACTCCGGCCCGATGGCGCTCTTCTACAACCAGCAGGTCTTCGACGAGCACAAGCTCGAGGTGCCGACCACCTGGGACGAGTACGTCGAGGCCGCTCGGACCATCAAGAAGGAGGACCCGTCGCAGTGCATCACCAACGACAGCGGTGACGCCGGCTTCACCACCAGCATGATCTGGCAGGCCGGTGGCACACCGTTCCAGTCCGACGGCGAGAGCGTCACGATCGATCTGCAGGACGAGGGCACGCAGAAGTGGACGGGCGTGTGGAACCAGCTCATCGAGGACGAGCTGGTCTGCACGATCCCCGGCTGGACCGAGGAGTGGTACAAGGCGCTGGGTGACGGGACCATCGCGTCCATCGGTCTCGGTGCCTGGGCACCCGGCGTGTTCGAGCAGTCCGTGCCCGACGGCGCGGGCAAGTGGCGGGCCGCACCGATGCCTACGTACGACGGGCAGCCGGCGACCGCCGAGAACGGCGGCAGCACCCAGTCGGTGCTGGAGCAGAGCAAGAACCCCGCGCTGGCCGCGGCGTTCGTGCGCTGGCTCAACCACGAGGAGGGCGTCGAGCCGTTCCTGGAGAGCGGTGGCTTCCCGGCCACGGTCGCGGACCTGCAGGACCCGGCGTTCGTCGACAAGGAGCTCGACTACTTCGGCGGCCAGCAGGTCAACCAGGTGCTCACCGAAGCAGCCACGCAGGTGGTCGAGGGCTGGCAGTACCTGCCCTACCAGCTGTACGCCGACACGATCTACGGCGACACCGTCGGCAAGTCCTACCAGACCCACACCGCCCTCGAGGACGGCCTGGGGGCCTGGCAGGAAGCGCTCGTGAAGTACGGCGACGAGCAGGGCTTCAGCGTCAACTGACCCACGACTGACCGGACCGACAGCCGCCGCACCTCGCGGAGCGGCGGCTGTCGGTCCCTTGCGAGAGGTAGGCATGCCCGAGTTCACGATCGGCGAGTCCGACTTCCTTCTCGACGGTGAGCCGTTCCGGATCCTCTCCGGCGCGCTGCACTACTTCCGGGTCCACCCCGACCACTGGGCGGACCGGATCGAGAAGGCCAGGCTGATGGGCCTCAACACCATCGAGACGTACGTGCCGTGGAACGCCCACAGCCCCCGCCAGGGCGTCTTCGACACCGACGGCATCCTCGACCTTCCGCGGTTCCTGCGCCTGGTGGGGGAGGCCGGCATGTACGCGATCGTGCGTCCGGGGCCGTTCATCTGTGCGGAGTGGGACAACGGCGGGCTGCCGGCCTGGCTGTTCCGGGAGCCGGGCGTCGGGATCCGCCGCCATGAGCCGCGCTTCCTCGACGAGGTCGAGAAGTACCTCCACCAGGTCCTGGCGCTCGTGCGCCCGCACCAGGTCGACGAGGGCGGACCGGTGCTGCTGGTCCAGGTGGAGAACGAGTACGGCGCCTACGGTGATGACCGGAGCTACCTGCAGGCACTCGTGGAGATGACCCGTGGAGCCGGCATCGGCGTACCGCTGGTCACCGTGGACCAGCCCGTCGATGCCATGCTCGCCGCCGGCGGAATCGACGGGGTGCTGCGTACCAGCTCCTTCGGTTCGGACAGCGCGAACCGCTTGCGCACGCTCCGCGACCACCAGCCGACCGGGCCGCTGATGTGCATGGAGTTCTGGGACGGCTGGTTCGACCACTGGGGAGGTCGGCACCACACCACCCCCGTCGAGCAGGCCGCCGAGGAGCTCGATGCCCTCCTCGCCGCAGGAGCCTCGGTCAACGTGTACATGTTCCACGGCGGCACGAACTTCGGCCTGACCAGCGGGGCCAACGACAAGGGGATCTACCGGCCGACGGTGACCTCGTACGACTACGACGCTCCCCTGGACGAGGCCGGGAACCCGACCGCGAAGTACTTCGCGTTCCGCGACGTCATCGCCCGCTACGCGCCGGTGCCGACCGAGACCCCCGTCACCGCCGGTCTGGCCCCCGAGCAGACGGTGGCGCTGGGCGAGCCGGTCCGGCTGCTCGACGACCCGGCGGCCTGGGGCTCCTGGAGCAGCTGGGAGTCGCTGCCGGTGCTGGACGAGCTGGAGACAGACACTCGTCTGGCCGTCTACCGGACCGAGCTGCCGGGCGACCGCCCGGGCGTCCTCGCCCTCGGCGAGGTCCGCGACCGGGCCGCCGTCTTCCTCGACGGCGCCCCGGTCGGCATCCTCGAGCGCGAGCACCACGAACGGGCGATCGCGCTGCCGCACGGTCGCGGTCGGCTGGAGATGGTTGTCGAGGACCAGGGCCGGGTCAACTACGGCGCCCGCATCGGTGAGTACAAGGGCCTGGTCGGGCCGGCTCTCCTCGACGAGGTGCCACTCACGGGCTGGGAGGTCCTGGCCATCGACCTCGACCAGGTGCCGCGCCTGTGGGAGGCCGGCCCACCAGACGGCCATGGCTCCGGGGTCGGGCCCACCGCGTGGCGCGTCCTCTTCTCGGCCGAGCCCCACGTCGACCTCTTCCTCGACACCACCGTCTGGGGCAAGGGCATCGCCTGGGTCAACGGCTTCTGCCTGGGCCGCTATTGGCGGCGCGGTCCGCAGCGCACCCTGTTCGTGCCGGGCCCGGTGCTGCGTCCCGAAGGCAACGAGCTGGTCGTACTGGAGCTGGACGTGCTCGCCGATCCGACGGCCCGGTTCGTCGCCGGGCCGTCCCTGGGGCCGCTCGAGGACTGAGGCCGGCCCTGAGAGTCCCGATCGGGTGCGGGATCACGGACCTGTGGTTGTCTTCCACGGTGTAGGCGGCGGCGAGGAGACGATCGAAGAGTTGTTCGGCGCTACCCGAAATGATCTGGACGTTGGCGTAGGTGTTGCCGTACACAGGGCCGTGGCTGGCATCGTAGTGGCGCCGAGCCCGAAGCCGTTGTTGGCGCTCGATGTCGTCGTTTGTAGCGCGCTCGGAGAGCGGTGACCGTCGTGGTGGCGACCGGTCGCCATGTCGCTGCCGTCGAGCGGGTGCCGGCAGCGGTTCTTGCCGATTTCATCCGATGCTCGAGGACACTCGGGCCCCCGGGATCGCGTTCGTGGAGGTCGTGACGGTGGCGTGGAATCACTCATCCAGCACGACGGCACGCCGCGGGGTTCTGACGTAGCTCCACGTTGTCCCTCACGATCCTGCGGTCCACCCAGCTGTTGCGAGCCACCGAGAAGTTGCCGGCGTAGGAGTTCCTGAGCACACGCAGGGAACGCACGTGATTGCCGACGACGCGGAGGTTGTTGCACGCCTTGTTGTCCCGGACCATCAAGGTCCCCCGATTGTCGCGTACCACGAGATTGTTGGCGATCGACATCTCGCAGATCGCGACGTTGCGGGAGTTGCGGACCATGAGATTTCGTCCGGCGACCGGGTCCACGCGGCACCCCGCGGCCCCGATGGTCACGCGCTCGACGACGTTGCGGACGTGGATGTTCCGGCCGAGGCTCGTGTCGGTGATGCTGACCACCCTCGGTGCACCGGTGGTGCGGACATTGCCGGTGATCCTGGAAATGGTGATCACGCAGCGGGCGTCGTCCGGGATGACTACGTTGCGGAACGTCCGGTGGTGGTAGCTGCCGTCGCAGACGAGGTCGGGCGGCAGCGCCTGGGCGCTGAGGACCGGCCCCACCACGGGTGCGAGCGCGCCGATGAGAAGGAAGACGACGAGCTTCTTCATGTGAACCCTCCGAGTCCGGGCGATGTGTGTCTTCATGACGCGCCAACGAGAACATGTGTTGCACCGGCTCGCCCAGGTTCCAGATAGCCGATGCGTACTTCCCGCCGCGCTCCCGCTGCGGCGCGTACCCGGCGGGGAGAAGTTCGACGAACAACGCGACTGAGCCCCTCTCCCGATGAAACGGGGGAGGGGCTCACGTCAGTCAGCGCTCTATGCCTAGAAGTCGTAGTAGCGATCGAGTTGGTCACGGCAGCACAGGGGCGCTTCGCCAAGCCCGGCGACGCCACCGTAAGCGTGGTGTCTGCCGTTGGCCACTGAATGTTGGAGCGGAATACGTGTCAAGAATCCCTGTCATCTGACACGTTTGCATCACTTGCTCATGTGCGTGCAAGGCTGGAGGAGTGGCCAACCGACTCGCCTCCGCGACCTCGCCCTACCTGCTCCAGCACGCTCAGAATCCGGTGGACTGGTGGGAGTGGTCGCCCGAGGCGTTTGAGGAGGCGCGGCGGCGGGACTTACCTGTCCTGCTGTCGGTCGGGTACGCCGCGTGCCACTGGTGCCACGTGATGGCGCACGAGTCGTTCGAGGACGAGACGACGGCGGCGTACATGAACGAGCACTTCGTCAACATCAAGGTCGATCGGGAGGAGCGGCCGGATGTGGACGCGGTCTACATGGCGGCGACGACGGCGATGACCGGGTCGGGCGGGTGGCCGATGACGGTGGTGCTCGACCACGACGGCAACCCGTTCTTCGCCGGCACCTACTTCCCGGACATGCCGCGCCACGGGCAGCCGGCGTTCACGCAGGTGCTGCAGGCACTCTCGGAGGCGTGGACGCGGCGGCGGTCGGAGATCGGGGCGGTGGCGGAGAACGTACGTCAGCATCTGGCCGCCGTGTCTGGGGCGGCCGGGTCTGCGGGCGACTGGCAGGTCGACGTCGATGCCGTGGTCGAGACGCTGGCGGGGGAGTTCGACCCGATGGCGGGCGGGTTCGGGGGTGCGCCGAAGTTCCCGCCGTCGATGGTGCTGGAGTTCCTGCGGCGAGCAGCCGGGGCGCTCGGGGCGGACTCGCGGGTCTCGCACATGCTCTCGCGCACTGTCGCAGCGATGGCCGGCGGCGGGATCTACGACCAGGTCGGGGGCGGGTTCGCACGCTATGCCGTCGACCGCGGCTGGGTCGTTCCGCACTTCGAGAAGATGCTCTACGACAACGCGCAGCTGATCGGCCTCTACGCCCGTCTGGGCACCGAGCTCGGCGACCGGGTCGCCCGGGAGAGCGCCGACTGGATGATCCGCGAGCTCGGCACCGCCGAGGGTGGGTTCGCCTCCGCGCTCGACGCCGACAGCGAGGGGGTCGAGGGGAAGTTCTACGTCTGGAGCCCGGGCGAGCTCGTCGCCGTGCTCGGTGCCGAGGACGGCGCCTGGGCCGCGGAGGTCTTCGAGGTGACCGAGGCCGGCACCTTCGAGGAAGGTGCTTCGACCCTCCAGTTGCGGCATCGGCCCGAGGACACCGAGCGGCTCGAGTCGGTCAAGGCGCGTCTGCTGGCGGCGCGTGCGGAGCGGGTACGCCCGGCGCGCGACGACAAGGTCGTCGCGGCCTGGAACGGCCTGGCGATCAGCGGTCTGGTCGATGCCGGGTTGCTGCTGGGGGAGCGGCGCTACGTGGACGAGGCGGTCGCAGCGGCCGAGTTGCTGTGGCGGGTGCACGTTCCTTCGTCAAGGTATGCAGACGAAGGAACAGATCCCGTGCGGAACTCCGCGGGGGATGTGAGCACTGACCTGCATACCTTGACGGAGGAACACCCCGCGCGCCTCCTCCGCGTCAGCCGCGACGGCGTGGCCGGCGCGCACGCGGGGGTGCTGGAGGACTATGGCTGCGTCGCGGCGGGATTCCTGGCGCTGACCCAGGCGACCGGCGACAGCACCTGGCTCGACCGGGCGACGGCACTGCTCGACACCGCACTGACCCACTTCCGCGCCGAGGACGGCGGCTTCTACGACACCGCCGACGACGCGGAGGCGCTGGTCACCCGGCCCCGCGACCCCTCCGACAACGCCAGCCCGAGCGGCATCAGCGCGATGGTCCATGCGCTCGTCACCGCCCATGCGCTCACCGGCGAGGGCCGCTACCGCACGGCCGCCGAGGAGGCGCTCGCGGCCACGAGCAACCTGATGACGAAGGCGCCCCGGTTCGCCGGCTGGTCGCTGGCGGCTGCGGCGACGATGGCCGACGGTCCGCTCGAGATCGCGGTCGTCGGGCCGCCGGGACCAGACCGCGACGCTCTCGAGGCCGTGGCCCGGCGCAAGCCGGGTGCGGTGGTGGTCGTCGCCGACGAGGCGCGCGACGACATCCCTCTGCTGAGCAGTCGCACTCCAGTGGACGGGAAGGCGGCGGCGTACGTCTGTCGAGGGTTCGTCTGCGAGCGTCCCGTCACCTCCGTGGGGGACCTGGCGAAGACCCATACCTGATCCCGGGCAACTATGTGGTGATCCCCTATGTCGGTGCGCGCGTAGAAGTGTAACTTCGGTCACATGACGGTCGATGTGGTCGCGTTCCTGGAGCTGCTGGCCGGGGATGCCGCGGAGGCCGACTTCGAAGGGCCGTCGCGGGCCGCGCGAGCGGCGGGGGCGACCGCCGGGGAGCAGGAGCGGATCGACTACGCCAAGAGGCTCGCGCTGCAGGTCAGGGCGACCCTGGACGCGCGCCGCCGGCGCGAGGGCGAGCTGGGAGCGCTGTTCGAGTCGGCCAACGACCTGGCGATGCTGACCAACCTGGAGGCGGTGCTGCAGGCGATCGTGACCCGGGCGAGGCAGCTGCTCAACAGCGACGTCGCCTACCTGACCCTCAACGACGAGCGTCGTGGTGAGTACATGCGCGTGACCGAGGGCATCCTGACCGCGGCCTTCCGCTCGACCCGCATTCCCTACGGCATCGGGCTCGGTGGTCTCGTCGCCCAGACCATGAAGCCCTACTCGACCGCCGACTACATCCCCGACGAGCGCTTCCGGCACGCCCCCGACATCGACGGCGCGGTCAGCGGCGAGGGCATCCGCGCGATCATCGGCGTACCCCTCCTGCTCGGCACCCAGGTCATCGGCGTCCTCTTCGCCGCCAACCGCACCGTACGTCCCTTCGGTGCCGAGGCGAGCGCGCTGCTCGTCTCCCTGGCGGCCCACGCGGCGATCGCCGTGGACAAGGCCCGGCTGCTGGAGGAGACCCGCGCCGCGGTCGCCGAGCTCGAGGTGACCACCCGCAAGCTGCAGACGCGCAACGAGACGGTCGAGCGCGCCGCCGACGCCCACGACCGGCTCACTCGGATCGTTGTCGAGGGCGGTGGAGTCGACGATGTCGTACGCAGCGTCGCCGAGGTCCTCGGCGCCCGGGTTGTCGTGCTCGACCTCGACGGCGAGACGATCGCGAGCAGCGCCCCGGGCGAGCCCGTCTCCGACTACGAGGCCGCCGTGACCAGGCGCAGCCTCGACCTGAGCCGCACCGCAGGCAGCGGCGACATCTACGCCACCCCGGTCCTCGCCGGCGCCGAGCAGCTCGGCTCGATGCTCCTCGGCCCCCGCGAGGTCGACCGCGACGACGGGGATCTGGACGACGGCGACCAGCGGATCCTGGAGCGGGCGGCGCTGGTGACGGCGCTGCTACTGCTCTTCCGCCGCAGCGTCGCCGAGGCCGAGGGACGCGTACGCGGCGAGCTCCTCGACGAGCTCCTCTCCGGCACCACTCCTGACCCGGAGACGCTCCGCGAGCGTGGCCGGCTGCTGCAGGCGGATCTGTCCCGGCCCTATGCCGTGGTGGTGGCGAACGTCCCCGGGGACCGAGCCCGGGTCGGTCAGGCGGCCACGTTCGTCGCCGCCACCCACGACGGGTTCGCGGCCGTGCGGCAGGGACAGGTCGTGCTGATCTTCCCCGACTGCGACGCCCGCGCCGCCGGCGAGCTGGTCGTCGAGGGGCTGCGGCTGTCCGCGGGCGCGCCGGTGACGGTCGGCGCCGCCGGCCCGGTGCCAGGACCGCTGAGCAGTCCCGACGCCGTGGTGAAGGGCTACGACGAGGCCCGCCGCTGTCTGGCCGCCGCGATGACCCTGGGGCGCGAGGGTCAGGTGGTCACCGCCGAGGACCTCGGCTTCGTCGGGCTGCTGCTCGGCTCCGACGGCCACCCGGCGGCGTACGTCACCTCACGGCTGGGTCCGGTGATCGACTACGACACCGCGAAGGGATCGAAGCTGGTGGAGACGCTGCGGGCCTACTTCGCCGCCGACCGCAACCTCACCCGCACCGCCGGCGCCCTGCACGTGCACGTCAACACCGTCACCCAGCGCCTGGAGCGGGTCACCCGGCTGCTGGGCAAGGGCTGGCAGGAGCCGGAGCGCCAGCTCGAGGTGCAGTTGGCGCTCCGGCTCCATCAGCTGGTCGCCTAGAACGGCCTAGGAACGGCGTCTGCTCAGCCAGAGATGGCGCGCGGTGCCCCAGATGCCGCGACGGAAGAGCAGCACCACGGTCACGAACACCGCGCCGGTGACGATCCCGATCCCGTCGAACCCGGACGAGGCCAGGTAGTCGGCGAGCATCACGATCAGCCCGGCGCCGATGACGCCGCCCCATAGGGTGCCGATGCCGCCGAGCACGGTCATCAGGACGACCTCGCCGGACGTGGCCCAGTGCAGCTCGGGCAGCGCCACGAAGCCGTGCGAGACGGCGAAGACGCCGCCGGCGAGCCCGGAGAGCCCGGCCGAGAGCACGAAGACGATCAGCTTGTAGCGCTCGACGTCGTAGCCCAGCGCCCGGGCACGCGGTGCGTTGTCGCGGATCGCGACCAGGACCCGCCCGAAGGGGGAGTGGACGATCCGCCAGGCCGCCCACATCCCGAGCAGGATGATCGGCAGCGCGGCGTAGTAGAAGAAGAACGAGTCGGTCTCGACGGCCTCGATCCCGAAGAAGGAGCGCGGTACGCCCTGGAGCCCGTTCTCACCTCCGGTGAGCGAGGAGGCCTGGTTGGCGACGAAGAAGAGCATCTGCGCGAAGGCGAGGGTGACCATCGCGAAGTAGATCCCCGACCGCTTCACCGACAGGTAGCCGATCGGCACCGCCAGGAGCATCGCGAAGAGCGCCCCGCCGAGGACCGCCACGGGGAACGGCACACCGAGGTGGATCGCGATCAGTCCGGTGGCATAGGCGGACCCGCCCCAGAACGCGGCGTGGCCGAACGAGAGCAGCCCGCAGTAGCCCAGCAGCAGGTCGAGGGCCACCGCGAAGAGCGCCCACGCGGCGATGTCCATCGCCACCGGCGGGTATACGAACCACGGCAGCGCCAACGCGGCCACCAGCCCCACCGCGAGCAGGACCAGTCGCTGCCACGGGCGCGCTCCCGCGATCGCCGCATGCTGCTCGGTGACGCTCGCGCCAGCCGTCGCGATCGACGTCATGCCGTCGCCTCCTCTCGGCCGAAGAGCCCGGCCGGCCGGGCCAGGACGACCACGGCCATCAGCACGAAGATGAGCACCTGCGAGAACGTCGGTGCGTACGCCTGCCCGAAGGCCTCCACGAGCCCGACCAGGAACCCGCCGACGACGGCGCCCACGATCGAGCCGAGCCCGCCGATCACCACGACCGCGAACAGGATGATGATGAAGTCGCTGCCCATCTCGGCGGTGATCGCCCGGAACGGTGCCGCCAGCACCCCGGCCAGACCGGCGAGCGCGACCCCGAAGCCGAACACCGGCGTCACCCAGCGCCCGACGTTGATCCCGAGAGCACCGGCCAGCTCGGGCCGCTCGGTCGCGGCGCGGACGATCATGCCCACCCGCGTACGCGTCATCAGCAGCCAGACGCCGAGGCAGACGAGCAGCGCGACACCGATCACGAAGAGCTGGTAGATCGGCAGCCCGACCCCGGCCAGCTCGACCCGTCCGTCGAGCGCGGCGGGGCGCTCGTAGGGCAGACCGCTCACGCCGTAGCGGCGCTTGACGAGGTCGACCAGCAGGAGGGTCAACCCGAAGGTGAGCAGCAGGTTGTAGAGCGGGTCGAGCGGCAGCAGCCACTGCACCAGCAGCCGCTCGACCAGCATCCCGAAGACCAGCATCAGCAGCGGCACCACGATCAGCGCCAGCCACAGGCTCATCCCGACGGTGTCCAGGAGCACCGCGGCGGCGACCGCTCCCAGCATGTAGAAGGCGCCGTGGGCGAAGTTGACCACGCCCAGCACCCCGAAGATGACGGCCAGGCCGAGCGCGGCCAGCGCGTAGAAGCTGCCGGCCGCGAGCCCTTGGACGGTGTACTGCAGAACCGCGTTCATACCAATCCCTCTAGACCTCGCGCCTACATCGAGCAGCCGGACTCAGCTGCCGGGCGGAACGCCTCCTCGGCCGGGATGGTCCTGATGATCTCCTCGTAGTCCCAGTCCTCCTTGACGTCGTCCGGTCCCTTGACCCGGGCCAGGTAGACGTCGTGGATGACCCGGTGGTCCTCGGCGCGGATCTCGCCGTTGCGCAGGAACATGTCCTCGACCTTCTTGCCCTCGAGCTCCTCGACGATCTTGTCGGCGTCGTCGGTGCCGGCCGCCTGGACCGCCTCGAGATACTGCGTCGCCGCCGAGTAGTTGCCCGCGTGGGCGTACGTCGGCCGGTCGCCGGTCTCCTCCATGAAGCGGTCGGCCCACTCGCGGGACTTCTCGTCGAGGTTCCAGTACCAGGCGTCGGTGAAGATCGTGCCCTCGAACGCCTCGACGCCGAGCGAGTGGATGTCGGAGATGAACATCAGCCCGACGGCCAGGTCGATGCCCTGGTCCTTGAGCCCGGACTCGTTGTACTGCTTGACCAGGTTGATCAGGTCGCCACCGGCGTGCATGGTGCCGATGACCTGCGGCTTCGCGGCTCCCGCCTTGGTGATGTACGTCGCGAAGTTGTCGTTCGGGAACGGCGTCGCGATCGTGCCGGCGACCTCGCCGCCGCCGGCCTCGATGGCGCCGGTGAACGACTTCACCATGTCTTGGCCGAAGGCGTAGTCGGGGTAGATCAGCTGCCAGTTCTTGCCCCCGTCCTCGGTCACGACGGTGCCGGTGCCGTTGGCCAGCATCCAGGTGTCGTAGGCGTAGTGGAAGGTGTACTTGTTGCACTGTGCGCCGGTCAGCTCGGTCGTGGCTGCGCCGACGTTCATGTAGAGCTTCTTCTTGTTCTTCGCCTGCGTCGCGACGGCCAGCGCCGCCGACGAGGTAGGCACGTCCAGGATCACGTCGGCGCCCTCGCGGTCGTAGAGCTCCTGGGCCTTGGTGTTGGCGATGTCCGGCTCGTTCTGATGATCGGCCGAGGTCACCTCGATGTCGTCGACGACGGCCTCGTCGCCGTACTTCTCCTGGTAGTCGTCGATCGCCATCTGGATCGCGATCTTCGAGTTGGGGCCGGAGACGTCCTTGTAGACACCGGAGGCGTCGTTGAGCAGGGCGAGGACCACCTTGTCGTCGGTGAAGTCGCCTCCGCTCGCGCTCGGTCCGCCGGCACCGCAGCCTGCGGTGACCAGGACGCCTGCCATCAGTATCGAGGCGCCGGCAGCTGTGCGTCGCTTGTTCATCGTGTCTCTCCTCGTGGGGTAGGGCTGTGCTCGATCTCTGGGGACGTACGTCAGATCCCGAGGTGTTCGAGTAGCTCGTCCTGACGTTCGACGAACTCGTCGTTGTCGAGGCTCTCGACCAGGCGGCCCTGGGCGAGCAGGTAGTGGCGGTCGGCGACGGTGGCGGCGAAACGTACGTTCTGCTCGATCAGGAGCACGCCGATCCCGGACTGCTTCGCGGTCCGCACGATGTCGCCGATCTGGGCGACGATGACGGGGGCGAGCCCTTCGGAGGGCTCGTCGAGCAGGAGCAGGCGGGCGCCGGTGCGGAGCACGCGGGCGACGGCGAGCATCTGCTGCTCGCCGCCCGAGAGCGTCGTCCCGCCTGCGCGCCGGCGGTTGCCGAGAGCCGGGAAGGCGTCGTAGACCTGCTCCAGCGTCCACGCCGAGTCCGAGACCTTCGGCGGCAGCAGGAGGTTCTCCTCCACGCTCAGGTTGGCGAAGATGCCGCGGTCGTCCTGCACCCAGCCGAGCCCCGCGCGCGCCCGCTTGTGCGCGGGCAGCGAGGTGATCTCGCGGCCGTCGAGCCGGATCGATCCGGTCAGGTGCTTGTGGAGGCCCATCAGGCAGCGTACGAGCGTGGTCTTGCCGGCGCCGTTGCGGCCGACGAGGGTGACGACCTCTCCCTCGCCGACGCTCAGGGTGGCCTCGCGCAGAGCCTGCGCCTCGCCGTACCACGCGCTCAGTTTCTCTATCTCAAGCACTGTGGGCCTCTCCGAGGTAGGCGGTGATGACGCGCGGGTCGGCGCGCACCTCGTCGTAGGGCCCCTCGGCGAGCACCGCGCCCTGCTGCAGGACGGTGACCCGGTCGGCGAGGTGAGCGACGACGTGCATGTTGTGGTCGACGAAGACGACCGTGCGGCCCTCGGCGATGCGCCGGACGAGCTCGATGGTGCGGTCCACGTCCTCGATGCCCATCCCGGCCGTCGGCTCGTCGAGGAGCAGCAGCCGGGGCTCGACGGCGAGGACGAGGGCGAGCTCGAGCGCCCGCTTCTGTCCGTACGCCATCAGCCCGGTCGGCTTGTCGGCCAGCTCGGTCAGGCCGACCTCGGCCAGCAACCGGTCGACCTCCTCGCGGCGACGCCCGAGCAGCTTCTCCGAGCGCCAGAACTTCAGCCCCTGGTTGGTCAATCCCTGGAGCGCGATCTCGACGTGCTCGCGTGGGGTGAGGTTCTCGAAGAGGCTGGTGATCTGGAAGGAGCGGGCCACCCCGTGACGAGTGATCCGCTCCGGTGCCATCCCGGTGACGTCGTCACCGAAGACCGTGATCCGTCCGCCGGTGGGCTTGAGGAACCCGGTCAGCAGGTTGAACAGGGTCGTCTTGCCGGCGCCGTTGGGGCCGACGAGCGCGTGAACGGTGCCCTCGGCGACCTCCAGGTCGACGGAGCTGACCGCGCGGAAGCCGCGGAAGTCCTTGGTGAGACCCTCGGTCCGTAGTGCGCACCTCGGCGCCGGTGTGGTGCTCGTCACAGGGGCGACGCTAGGGAAGTGGTGAGACGTACGCCATAGGGGTTCGGGACACACTGGACCCATCCGTTGTGTGGCTCGTCCCCATGCCAGCCTTTCGGCGCTCCACTCTCGGCTGGCCACATCTCGCGCACCGGAGTTGTGTGCGGCGGCCACATGGCGCAGGTCACACCGCGTCGCGATCCTGGAGCAATGGCCCCCACCCTCGTACGCAGCTTCCTGACCGTCGGCTCCGCGCTCGCCCTCGCCGCCGCGGCCCTGGTCGCCGGTCAGACGCCCGCGTCTGCCGCCCCGTCCACGGCCGTCGACTGCGAGTCGTTGGTCGGGCTGAGGATCCCCGCCCACCGCATCGGCCTGCCGACCACCGGCGCAGAGGTCACCGCGACGACGTCGATGCCGGCCTCCGGGACCGGCCCGACCGCGTTGCCGGCCTATTGCCGCGCCGACATCGCGATCCACCCGGTCGTCCCGGCCGCCCCGGACATCCGGATGGGTCTGGCCCTGCCGCAGGGGTGGAACGGGAAGTCGATGATGTTCGGTGGTGGCGGCTACAACGGCACCGTCCCCAACCTCGCCCAGAACGTGCCCTTCGGGCCGGTCGACCAACGCACCCCGCTCGGCCGCGGCTACGCCACCTACGCCAGCGACTCCGGCCATCAGGCAGACACCACCCGCCACCCGATCGCCAGCCTGGACGGCTGGTTCGGCCAGAACGACGAGGCGGTGCGCAACTTCTCCGGTGACGCGCTCAAGAAGGTGCACGACACCGCCACGTACGTGATCAAGAAGTCCTTCGGCCGTGCGCCGGGCACGACCTACTTCGCCGGCGGCTCGACCGGTGGCCGGGAGGCCCTGGCGGTCGCGCAGCGCTGGCCGCGCGACTTCGACGGGGTGATCTCCGCGTACCCCGCCTGGAACGCCGCCACCCTCGACCTCTTCTTCGGCCGGATCACCCACGAGTTCGGCAAGCCCGGTGCGTTCCCGTCGAAGACGCAGCAGGACCTCGTCGCGCAGCGGGTGCTGGCCGCCTGCGACGGCGGCGACGGGCTCGCGGACGGAGTGATCTCCGACGAGGCCGGCTGCGACTTCGATCCGGAGACGCTGCTGTGCGGCGAGGGCGAGACGCCCGGAGACACCTGCCTCTCCCGCGAGCAGGTGGACGCGGTGGTGGCCGCCGACAGCAGCTGGCGGCTGCCCTACCGGGTGGCGAGCGGGGAGTGGGGCTACCCCGGGTTCCCGGTGCTGTCCGGGGCACGGATGTCGACGCCGGTCCTCGGCTTCGGCACCACCGCGCCGGCCGACCCGATGTCGGTGACCGCCGGCTACGGTATGCAGTTCTGGAACCAGTGGGCCAAGTACTTCGTCGCCCGCGACCCGCAGATCAGCCCCTTCGCGATCGACCCGGCCGCGCCGGGGAAGTGGCAGCGCCGGATCAGCGAGCTGACTGCGCTCCAGGACGTCAACGACGCCGACCTGCGCCCGTTCGCCCGCTCCGGCGGCAGGTTGATCATGGTCCACGGGGCCGCCGACGAGCTGGTCAGCCACCGCTCCACGATCGACTACTACCAGCGCGTCCAGCGGGTGATGGGCAAGCGGGCGACCGAGGGGTTCTCCCGGTTCTATCTGGTGCCCGGAGCCAACCACGCCAACTTCGCCCCGGTCGCCTTCTCCGCCTCGTACGACTCGCTCACGGCCCTGGAGAAGTGGGCCGAGCGGGGCGTCGCGCCGGGCGAGAACCAGGTGGTCGCCGACGGCAACGCCGGAGCCGGCCGAACCCGCCCGTTGTGCGAATGGCCGGCCTGGCCCGCGTACGTCGGTGGCCCCGCCTCGGAGGCGAGCAGCCTCCGGTGCGACGGATAAAGGTTTGCCCCCCGACCTATCGAGTCCACCGATCGAGATGGTTTGCTATCCCTCATGTCTGTTTGGCGCACCAAATCCATCGAGCAGTCCCTTGCCGATGCCGAGACCCCGGAGTTCAAGCTCAAAAGGCGGCTCACTTCGGTTGACCTGACCGTCTTCGGGATCGGCGTCATCATCGGAGCGGGGATCTTCACCCTGACCGGTAGAGCCGCGGCCGAGTACGCCGGACCGGGTGTGGTCTTCTCCTTCATCATCGCCGCGATCTGCTGTGGCCTGGCGGCGCTGTGCTACGCCGAGTTCGCCTCGACCGTGCCGGTGTCGGGGTCGGCGTACACCTTCTCCTACGCCACCCTCGGCGAGATGCTCGCCTGGATCATCGGCTGGGACCTGATCCTGGAGATGGTGCTCGGTGCGTCCGTGGTCGCGCAGGGCTGGAGCAGCTATCTGGTGACGTTCCTCGAGGAGATCGGCCTCGGCTGGCCCAAGGGCTACGGGCCGGATGCCAGCGCCGACTGGGGTCAGCCCAACCTGGCTGCGCTGCTGCTCGTGATCGTCCTGGTGGGCCTGATCACGATCGGCATCAAGGAGTCGCTGCGGGTCAACCTCGCGCTGGTCGCTGTCAAGCTGTTCATCGTCCTGTTCGTCATCGTCGCCGGCATGTTCTACGTCTCCGGCTCCAACTACGACCCGTTCATCCCCGAGCGCGCCGGTTCCGTCAGCGGTGAGGGCATCCATCAGCCGTTGATCCAGTGGGCCTTCGGCCTCGAGCCGCAGACCTTCGGCGTCCTCGGCATCATCTCCGCCGCGTCCGTCGTCTTCTTCGCCTACATCGGCTTCGACGTGGTCGCCACGACCGCGGAGGAGGCCAAGAACCCCCAGCGCGACCTGCCCCGCGGCATCATCGGCTCGCTGGTGATCTGCACGATCCTCTACGTCGCCGTCGCCCTGGTCATCACCGGCATGGTGAAGTACGACCAGATCGATACCGAGGCCGCGCTCGCCACCGCGTTCCGCGACGTCGGCCGCGGCGGTTTCGCGACCCTGATCTCGGCGGGCGCCGTAGCCGGTCTGACCACCGTCGTGATGACCCTGATGATCGGCGCCATCCGGGTCGTCTTCGCGATGAGCCGCGACGGTCTGTTCCCGGTGAGGTTCGCCCACGTCAACCCGAAGACCGGCACCCCGGTCCGGATCACCCTCACCATCGGTGCCTTCGTCGCGATCGTGGCCACCTTCACCCCGATCGGCAAGCTCGAGGAGATGGTCAACATCGGCACCCTGACCGCGTTCGCGCTGGTCTCGATCGCCGTACCGATCCTGCGCAAGCGCCGCCCGGACCTGCCGCGCTCCTTCAAGGTGCCGTTCAGCCCGGTGCTGCCGATCGTGGCCGCGCTGATCTGCATCTACCTGACCCTCAACCTGAGTGTCGAGACCTGGCTGCGGTTCCTGGTCTGGATGGCGATCGGCTTCGCGATCTACTTCCTCTACGGCTACCGCAACTCGCGGGTCGGCAAGGGCGGCGACGACAATGTCGTCGAGCCGCTGCACATGTGAGGCTCTCCTAGACGAGAAGGGCGCGCGGCCGGTGGCCGCGCGCCCCTTTCGTCGTCTCGATGTCACCCGACGGCGTCGACCAGACGATCGCCCAGGTCGGAACGGAGGTAGAGCACCGATCGGCCGTGGCGGGCCGAGGTCAGCAGTCCGGCTGCGCGCATCGCTCGCAGATGCTGGTTGACGGCCGTAGGGGTCACCCCGAGGCGTACGGCCAGCTCGGTCGACGAGGCCGGAGCCGCCAGCAGGGTGAGGAGTCCGGAGCGGGTCTCGCCGATGAGGTCGCGCAGCGCGCGCGGCGCCTGCGGCCGGTCGCTGGTCCACAGCGTGCCGAGGCCGCGTGCCGGGTAGAACATGACCGGCGGCTCCTCGGGCGAGATCGGCGTCGACGGGTTGCGGGTGAACAGGGTGGGCACCAGGGTGAGCCCGTCGCCCGCGGTCGTACGCCGGTAGTCGACCTTCGACGTGATGAGCCGGATCGTGAGGAGATCGTCGGCCAGGGTCACCCGGGGCGAGATGTCGGCGAACATCGACGCCATGCCGGAGTGCACGATCGTCCGGCCGCGATGGACGATGTCGGCCTCCAGCACCGCTCGCATCCGCTGCCAGTGCGGTTCGAAGCAGGCGTCCCAGTAGCCTCGGAGGGCGGTGAGGACGCGGCGCAGCACCACCTGCGGGCGTCCGCTGAGGACCGCAGGCTGGCTGCCGTCGAAGTGGACCGCGGCGAGGTCGGTGCGTACGCGGTCCGGAGGGGTCGCCGCGATCACCTCGACCTCGTCCTCGAGCCGGGCGAGCGGGTTGCGCGGTCGCGGGTTGAGGAAGTCGGGTGTCCAGAGGCGCTCGTTGGTCAGCGCCAGCAGGGTCTCCCGATCCAGGTCCGCGGTGGCGACCGTGCGCAGCCAAGGCAGGTGGAGCGGGAAGCGGCCGGGGTCGCGCAGCGCTCGCAACGAGAGGGTGAGCTCGTTGAGCGGCGAGATGGCGAACCGGACCTCGCTCAGATCGGGACCGGCCAGCTCGTACCTGATCATGAAGCAATACGCTACATCGTTAGCGCGCGCGGGCGCGGGGTGCGACAACTGGACCCGTGATCCGACCTCCCAGCGACCCGGTCGAGCGTCCGCTCGTCGGTGCCGTCGCCGCCCTCTCCCTCGCACGTGGCATGTTCTTCGCGGTCAGCGCGCTCTACTTCACCCGCACGATCGGCCTCTCGGCGGTGACCGTCGGCATCGGCCTGACCGTCGCCGGCGCCGTCGGTGTCGTGGCGACGTACGCAGGCGGGCGGCTCAGCGACCGGTGGGGCGCCGACCGGGTGCAGCTGTGGGCGATGGCGAGCTATGGCATCGCCCTGCTCGCCTACGCCCTGGCGCGTGATGTCGCCGCGTTCGTGCTGGTCGCGACGTGGGTCTCGGCCTCGCGAGGTTTCCAGTCGAGCGCCCAGTCGACGCTGGTCGCGCGCTGGTTCGACGGCCCCGACCGGGTCGCCGTACGTGCCCGGCTGCGCGTGGTCATGAACGTGATGATCGGCGTGGGCACCCTGCTCGCCGCACTGGCGCTGGCGGTCGACACCGGCGCCGCCTATCGCGCCACGATGGTGCTCGTCGGGGTGCTCACCACGCTCGCGGCGGTGCCGCTCATCGGGCTCAGGCGCCGGGTCGCCGCCCTGGCCGCGTGCATGGACGCCGGCTCCGGGCCGACGGTGGCCGCGGGACCCTCACCGCTGCGCGACCGCACCTATGTGACCGCGACCGTGCTCAGCGGGGTGATGGCGATCCACTTCGGGGTGACCTCGATCGGGGTGCCGCTGTGGGTGGCCGACCACACCGACGCGCCGACGGTCCTGGTCTCGCTGCTCCTGGTGGTGAACACCGTCTACGTCGCGCTCTTCCAGGTACGGGCCTCGCGCGGCACCCACGACATCGCCACGGCGGGTCGAGCCGTGAGAGGTGCCGGGTTCCTGCTGCTCGCCGCCTGCATCCTCTTCGCGGGAGCGGCCTATACGGGCCCGGTGTTCGCCACGTGCCTGTTGCTGCTCGCCGCGTTGGCGGCTTCGGCCGCCGAGACCCGCGGCGAGGCGGGCAGCTGGGGGCTGGCCTTCGAGCTCGCCGACCAGGAGCGGGCCGGCGCCTACCAGGGCGTGAGCCAGATGGGCTACGCGCTGGCGCACATGCTCGCGCCCCTGGTGGTGACCGCCACCGCGATCGACCACGGCACCGGTGGCTGGATGGTGCTGGGCGCGCTCTTCGCCGTCACCGGCATCCTCACCGCGGTGCTCGCCCGGCACGCGGCCGCGGCACGCGCCGGGGATCAGCCTCAGCGCAGCGAGTACGTCGCCAGCGAGACGCCGGTGTAGTGCGCGACGAATGCCAGGATCGTGAAGGTGTGGAAGACCTCGTGGAAGCCGAACCAGCGCGGCCAGGGGTTGGGGCGCTTGAAGCCGTAGATGACGCCGCCGGCGGTGTAGAGGGCGCCGCCGACACAGATCAGCGTGAAGGTCGCGATCCCGATGCCGAGGCCGAGCGCCACGGCTCCGGTGAAGAACGACGGGATGAAGAAGATCGCCGCCCAGCCGAGCGCGATGTAGTTGGGGACGTACAGCCAACGCGGGGCGTCGTTCCAGAAGACCCGGAACAGCACACCGAGGATCGCGCCGGTCCATACGACCGAGAGCAGCACGACCTGCGTGGCGCCGTCGAGGAGGAGCAGCGAGAACGGCGTGTAGGAGCCGGCGATCATCAGCATGATGTTCGCGTGGTCCCAGCGCTTCATGATCGTGAACCAGCGCTCGTTCCAGCGGCCGAGGGCGTTGACCCGGTGGTAGACGGCGGAGACGGTGAAGAGCAGCAGGGCGGCCATGGTGAACACTGCCGCGCCGACCCGCGGCGCTCCCGCGGGCGCCAGCACGATGAGGACGATGCCGGCCGCGAGCGTGAGTGGTGCGGTGGCCAGATGGATCCAGCCGCGCAGCTTCGGGAGGGCCTCGTGAACGCTCGAGGAGACCGAGTCGGTGATCGTGCCGACCTTGAGGCGCATCGCGTCTGTCATCTCACTCATAGCGGCCAAGACTATCGGCTCGACCTGAAGACCGGGTGAACCCCGTCCCGCTGGGAGATGTGGGCACGGCGCCGATACCCTTCTGCACGTGGCAGACTGGAAGGAAGGCGTACGTCGGGTTCTCTACCCGGCCTACGAGGCGCGGATGCTCCGCAAGATCGATTCCTCCAAGCTGCCCAAGCACGTCGGGGTGATGCTCGACGGCAACCGTCGCTGGGCCAAGGAGGTCGGCCAGTCGACCGCCCACGGCCACCGGGCCGGCGCGGCCAACATCGAGCCGCTGCTCACCTGGTGCGACGAGATCGGCATCGAGGTGGTCACCCTGTGGCTGCTCTCCACCGACAACCTCAACCGCCCCGCCGACGAGCTGGCACCGCTCCTCGAGATCATCGCCGACGCGGTGGACTCGCTCGCGGACGTACGCCGCTGGCGGCTGCACCCGGTCGGGGCGCTCGACCTCCTGCCCGACTGGCTGTCCCAGCGTCTCAAGGCCGCCGAGGAGGCGACCCGGGACGTCGACGGGATGCTGGTCAACGTCGCGGTCGGCTACGGCGGCCGCCGCGAGATCGCCGATGCCGTACGCGCCCTGCTCAACGAGCACGCCACCCGCGGCACCTCGCTGGAGGAGCTCGCCCAGATCATCGACGTCGAGCACATCGCCGACCACCTCTACACCAAGGGCCAGCCCGACCCCGACCTGGTGATCCGTACGTCGGGGGAGCAGCGCCTGGGCGGATTCCTGCTCTGGCAGAGCGCGAAGTCGGAGTTCTACTTCTGCGAGGCCTACTGGCCCGACTTCCGCCGCACGGACTTCCTGCGGGCCCTGCGCGCCTACGCCCACCGCGAGCGTCGCCTCGGAAGGTGACCACTGTCCTGACCACTGGCCGGAACAATTCGGTGGTGTCACCAGGAGTTCACAAAGAAAAATCGTTCGTGTTGCCACGGACCGTTGGTTCGGCGTCGTAGCGTTGTACCAACGGCGGGGAACAAATTCCCGTCGCACCTGGAGGCCCGTTACGTGAGTAGTCACGAACCGAACCTGCGTCAGGATCTCATCGATCCCGACGGGTGTGAGGCGGTCGGCACCCCGACTGACGGTCCACCGTCCGGTCCATCTGATTAGTGATGAAATGACCGGACTCATGGGTGTATGAGCCGGTCGCGAGAGGTGATCCGCGTGGCCAACCCAACCACGAACGAGCATGTCACCGAGGTCGATACGTCGGCCGCTCCGACACCGGCGTCGGAGTCTTCGCCCTCCGAGAGCGAGGCGCCTTCAGCGCGTACGTTCGTTCTCGACACCAGCGTCCTGCTCTCGGATCCGAAGGCCATGACGCGCTTCGCCGAGCACCAGGTCGTGCTCCCGGTGGTGGTGATCACCGAGCTGGAGGGCAAGCGGCACCATCCGGAGCTGGGCTACTTCGCCCGCTCCGCACTCCGGCAGCTCGACGGGCTGCGGATCACTCACGGCCGCCTGGACACCGCGGTCCCGGTCGGCGAGGAGGGCGGCACCATCCGTGTCGAGCTCAACCACACCGACCCGTCCTCGCTGCCGAGCGGATTCCGGCTCGGGGACAACGACACCCGGATCCTCGCGGTCGCGCGCAACCTGAAGGGTGACGGGCTCGACGTCACCCTGGTCTCCAAGGACCTGCCGATGCGGATCAAGGCGTCCGCGGTCGGGCTCAAGGCCGAGGACTACCGCGGTGAGCGGATCAACGACTCCGACCCGGGTTACTCCGGGATGGCCGAGTTGGACGTCGCCGCCGCGGCCCTCGACGAGCTCTACGACGACGGCGTCCTCGAGCTCGACACGGCCCGCGACCTGCCCTGCCACACCGGTCTGGTGCTGATGTCGGACCGCGGCACCGCGCTGGGCCGGGTCGGCCCCGACAAGCAGGTCCACCTCGTCCGCGGCGACCGGGAGGTCTTCGGGATCCACGGCCGCTCCGCGGAGCAGCGGATCGCGCTCGAGATGCTGCTCGACCCCGAGGTCGGCATCGTCTCCCTCGGTGGCCGGGCCGGCACCGGGAAGTCGGCGCTGGCGCTGTGCGCGGGCCTGGAGGCGGTCATGGAGCGCAACCAGCACAAGAAGGTGCTGATCTTCCGCCCGCTCTTCGCCGTCGGTGGCCAGGAGCTCGGCTACCTCCCTGGGACCGAGGGCGAGAAGATGTCGCCGTGGGGCCAGGCGGTCTTCGACACGCTCTCCGCGATCACCACGCAGGACGTGATCGACGAGATCATCGACCGGGGCATGCTGGAGGTGCTGCCGCTGACCCACATCCGCGGCCGGTCGCTGCACGACTCGTTCGTGATCGTCGACGAGGCGCAGTCGCTGGAGCGCAACGTGCTTCTGACGGTGCTCTCCCGCATCGGCGCCAACTCGAAGGTCGTGCTCACCCACGACGTCGCCCAGCGCGACAACCTCCGGGTCGGACGCCATGACGGCGTGGTCGCGGTGATCGAGAAGCTGAAGGGCCACCCGCTCTTCTCCCACGTCACCCTGACCCGCTCCGAGCGCTCGCCGATCGCCGCGCTGGTTACCGAGATGTTGGAGAACGTGGTGCCGTAATCCTTGTCACGTCAACGGCCCCGGACCTGAAAGGTCTGGGGCCGTTGTGATTTCTGTGACTCATGTTACGGAAGTGATGCTCAGGACGGTCATTTCTGACCTACAAACGGTGCGTCCGGTTTGATACGAGGTTGGTGCTCATGCATTGTTTGCGGGTCTGCAATGCCTCAGCCCCCGAATGAGAGCCCGTGACCAAGCCAGTTCATCGTGCCCCGCGACATCGCGGTGCGCCAGCGAATCCGCTTGTCGACGTTCCGCACAAGGCTGCGCGTACGACCGCCAAGACAACCCTCCTCCTCTCCGTCCTCGCCCTCGGCGGGACCGGCGCCGCAGTCGCAGGCGGGGTGGCCTACTCCGGGCCAGCCACCGACGACCCGACGCTCAGCGCGGGTGAGTCGGCCGCTGCCGACATCCCCGAGCTCACCGACGCCCAGCGCGCCGCCATCGAGGCCGAGTCCGCCGCGCGCGGCGGAGAGACCTCCCTGTCGCGTTCGGCCGGTGACCGCCGAGAGGTCGCCGACCCCGGCAAGCAGGCCGCGCTGTCGGCCGGCAACGACGTACGGGCCATCGCCGGCGTCGAAGAGATCGAGATCGATCTGCGCAACCCCAAGGACATCGCCAAGTCGATGCTCGGCGACTTCGGCTGGGGGATGGACCAGTTCTCCTGCCTCGAGCCGCTCTGGGAGAAGGAGTCGGGCTGGAACCACACCGCCGCCAACCCCTCCTCCAGCGCGTACGGCATCCCGCAGGCCCTCCCTGGCTCCAAGATGGCCTCCGCCGGCGACGACTGGGAGACCAACCCCGCCACCCAGATCGAGTGGGGCCTCGGCTACATCAACGACCGCTACGGTTCCCCCTGCGGCGCCTGGAGCCACTCCCAGTCCGTCGGCTGGTACTGAGCAGAGGCCGAGTCGACTCAACCTGGCACCAAATCACGTCGAGTCGGCGCGTCATGACGCGCCGACTCGACGTGTTTCTTGGTCAGGATGAGCCGACTCGGCGTTTCAGGGGTGGGTCATCGACTCTGCGTCCAGGGCTTCGTCCAGCTGAGCCTCGGTGAGGGTGCCGTCGGCGACGTAGCCGAGTTTGATGACGGTGTCCTTGATCGTGGCGCCCTCGGCGAGGGCCTGCTTGGCGACCTTGGCGGCGGCCTCGTAGCCGATGTACTTGTTGAGCGGGGTGACGATCGAGGGGGAGGACTCGGCGTAGGCGCGGAGTCGCTCGGGGACGGGGACGATCCCGTCGACGGTGCGCTCGGCCAGGACGGTCATCGAGGTGGAGAGCAGGCGGATCGACTCCAGGATGTTGCGGGCCATCACCGGCATCGCGACGTTGAGCTCGAAGGCGCCCGAGGCGCCGGCGGCGGTCACCGCGGCGTCGTTGCCGATCACCTGGAACGCGACCATCAAGGTCGCCTCCGGCACGACCGGGTTGACCTTGCCGGGCATGATCGAGGAGCCCGGCTGGAGGTCGGGCAGGTGGATCTCGGCCAGGCCGGTGGTGGGGCCGGACGACATCCAGCGCAGGTCGTTGTTGATCTTGATCAGGCCGACCGCGAGCGTCTTCAGGACGCCGGAGAGCTCGACCAGCGAGTCGCGGGTGCCCTGGGCCTCGAAGTGGTTGCGGGCCTCGGTGAACGGCTGCCCGGTGCGGTTGGAGAGGTCGGCGATCACCGCCTGCGGGAACCCGGCGGGCGTGTTGATGCCGGTGCCGACCGCGGTGCCGCCCAGCGCCAGCTCGCGCACCCTCGGGAGCACCGACTCGAGCCGCTCGGCCGCGTAGCGGACGGTGGCTGCGTACCCGCCGAACTCCTGGCCCAGGGTGACCGGCGTCGCGTCCATCAGGTGCGTACGCCCCGACTTCACCAGCCCGGAGAACTCCTCGGCCTTCGCCTCGAGCGAGCCGGCCAGCACGTCGATCGCGGGCAGCAGTTGCTCGGTGACGGCGACGGCGGCCGCGACGTGGATCGCGGTCGGGAAGGTGTCGTTGGAGGACTGGGAGGCGTTGACATGGTCGTTGGGATGTACGTCGCCGCCCGCCCGCGCCACCAAGGAGGCGATCACCTCGTTGGCGTTCATGTTGGAGGAGGTGCCGGAACCGGTCTGGAAGACGTCGATCGGGAACGCGTCGTCGTGGCGGCCCTCGGAGACCTCGCCCGCGGCGGCGATGATCGCCTCGGCCTTGTCGCCGGGCAGGACGCCGAGGTCGAAGTTGGCCTTGGCAGCAGCCGCCTTCACATGACCGATCGCACGGATCAGCGCCGGCTCGATGGGCGTGCCCGAGATGGGGAAGTTCTCCACGGCCCGCTGGGTCTGGGCGCGCCACAACGCGTCCTTCGGGACCCGGACCTCTCCCATGGAGTCGTGCTCGATGCGAAAGCTCATGTCGTCCATGTCTGATTCAACCTTTGACTAGTTGGTGCCATTCCCTCGCGAGACCCCGCCGGCAGAGAGCCGGCCCACATAGAGCCAGTACGTCTCGGAGTGCCCCTGCAGGTCGACCGGGTAGGAGAGCGCCTCGGCGTCGTCGAAGACCTGCGCCATCACCTCCAGCAGCGCCGGAGCCTTCGCCGCCGACCACACCACCACGGTGCCACCCGGGGCCGTCGCTCGCCGCGCATCCGCCAGCGCGGGCGCCTCGTACAGCGCCCCGTTGGCGTCGTGGACCAGGTAGCCGGGGCCGTTGTCGACGTCCAGCAGCACGACGTCGTACGCCTCGGCCCGGCTCTCGCGCAGGACCACGGCCACGTCGGCCACCTCGATGTGGACGCGCTCGTCCGTCAGCAGGTCGGGGCCGTGGGGGATCCGGCCGGTCCGCATCCACTCGACCAGGCGCGGCTCGATCTCGACGACCGTGACCGCCTCGACCCGTGGGTCGGTCAGCACGGCCTCGAGGGTGAACCCGAGCCCGAGGCCACCGATGAGCACGTGCTTCGGCGCCGGGTGCAGCTCGAGGGCGTGCGTGGCCAGCGCCTTCTCGGTCGAGGTCTCTCGGGTGTCCATCACGAAGATCCCGTTGGCCCGCAGCTCCAGGTGGCCGTCCGCTCGATGCCGTAGGGCCAGGCCACCGTCGACGATCACCGATTCACTCCCGCTCACGGTTCCATTGTGTCGGATGTGGGTACCGGGCAGGTCATGAGCGATGACACCACCCAGTTCCCAGCCCAGCAGCAGGAGCCTCCCGGGCTCACCGGCGAGATGGACCCGCTGCCCGACCACGGCGAGTCCAGCTACCAGGGCCACGGCCGCCTCGATGGCAAGGTCGCGCTCATCACCGGTGCCGACTCCGGCATCGGCCGCGCGGTCGCCATCGCGTACGCCCGCGAGGGGGCCGACGTGGCCTTCACCTACCTCCCGGAGGAGGAGCCGGACGCGCAGACGACCTCGAAGCTGGTCGAGGAGGCCGGACGTACGCCGCTGGCCATCCCGATCGACCTGCGCGAGCGCGAGGCGTGCGACGAGGTCGTCGAACGCACCGTGCAGGAGCTCGGCGGCCTCGACATCCTGGTCAACAACGCCGGCTACCAGTTCGCCCGCGACAAGGGTCTGACGGACATGGACGACGAGCGGATCGACCGGACGTTCAAGACCAATCTCTACGCCCTGCTCTGGCTGACCCGGGCAGCCGTCCCGCACCTGCAGAAGAGCAACGGCTGCGTCATCAACAACGCCTCGATCCAGGCGTACGAACCCTCGACCAGCCTGCTCGACTACGCCGCGACCAAGGCGGCCATCAACAACTTCACCGTCAACCTCGCCGCCGAGCTCGGGCCCGATGGGGTCCGGGTGAACGCGGTGGCGCCGGGACCGATCTGGACCCCGCTGCAGCCGGCGACGCAGGCGCCGGAGAAGGTGCAGAAGTTCGGGGCCAACACACCGCTGGGGCGCGCCGGTCAGCCGGCCGAGGTCGCGCCGGCGTTCGTGTTCCTGGCCTCTCCGGCCGAGGCGTCCTACGTCTCCGGCACCGTCCTCGGGGTGACTGGGGGACGGCCGGTGTTCTGATGGCCGCGAGCAGCTTTCACCACGATGCGATCGAAGGTGGTGGTCCGGACGAGGGCCCGGCGGAGCGGATCACCCGTAACTGGAACGAGCTCCTCCAGGAGCTTCGGGTGCTGCAGACCGGCGTGCAGATCCTGACCGGTTTCCTGCTGACGGTCCCGTTCTCGCCCCGCTTCCCGGACCTGGCCGACCATCAGCAGATGATCTACCTCGTGGTGCTGGTCGGCTCGGTCGTCACCACGTCCCTGATCATCGCCCCCGTCTCCTTCCACCGGATCCTGTTCCGGCGCCGCCAGCGGCCGTGGCTGGTCAAGGCCTCGCACGCCTGTGCGCGGGCCGGCCTGGCGGGTATCGCGATCACCTCGGCGCTGGTCGTGCTGCTCGTCTTCGACGTCGTTCTCTCCTTCGGAGCCGGGGTCGTCGCATCCCTCGGCGTCCTGGTCCTGTTCGTCTCGCTGTGGGTGGGACTGCCACTGATGAACGGGCGAAACAACTCGCACTGATCCCATGTGATGTCCACCACACCGGGAGTACCCTGGTGAGGAACCGAAGTCTGGTGGGCTTATGTGGTCGTACTTCTGGATCATCGTCGCGGTACTGCTCGGAGTTGCCGAGGCGTTCACGATGACGCTGGCGTTCGCTTTCGTCGCCGGCGGGGCGTTGCTTGCCGCGGGCAGCGCCGCCCTCGGCGCGCCCGTGCTCCTGCAGATGCTGATCTTCGCGCTCGCCGGTGGCGGCAGCGTGCTGCTGGTGCGGCCGATCGCACGCCGTCACATGGCCCTGCCGCCGCCGGTGCGTGATGGCACCGACGCGCTGGTCGGCCGTCAGGCGGTCGTCCTCGCGGAGGTGAGCTACGCGCACGGGCTGGTCCGGCTCGCGGGCGAGGAATGGACCGCCCGCCCCTATGACGAGGACCTGGTCATCCCTGTCGGATGCCGGGTCGACGTGCTCGAGATCGAAGGCGCGACGGCGCTCGTGCATCCGCGGGACCCGCTGTCGCTGTCGCCCTAGGAGGAGACGTACGACATGGAACTTCTGCTGATCGTTCTGGTTCTGGTCGGGCTGGTGGTCGGGGCCGTCGCCTCGACGGTGCGGATCGTGCCGCAGGCCAGGCGCTACAACATCGAGCGCTTCGGGCGCTACCGGATCACCCTGCAGCCAGGGCTCAATTTCGTGATCCCGCTGGTGGACCGGGTCAACACCAAGCTGGACGTACGCGAGACGGTCTACTCCTCCAACCCGCGGCCGGTGATCACCGAGGACAACCTGGTGGTCAACATTGACACGGTGCTCTACTACCAGATCACCGACCCGCGGTCGGCCGCCTACGAGGTCGCCAACTACCTGCAGGCGATCGACCAGCTCACCGTCACGACCCTGCGAAACCTGATCGGCTCGATGGACCTGGAGAGCACCCTGACCTCGCGCGAGACGATCAACGCGCGGCTGCGCGAGGTGCTCGACGACGCCACCGGGAAGTGGGGGATCCGGGTCAACCGGGTCGAGATCAAGGCGATCGACCCGCCGGCCTCGATCAAAGAGGCGATGGAGAAGCAGATGCGCGCCGAGCGTGACAAGCGCGCCGCCATCCTGCACGCGGAGGGCAAGCGGGCCTCGCTGATCCTCGAGGCCGAGGGCACCCGGCAGAAGTCCATCCTGGAGGCGGAGGGCAACCAGCAGGCCCGGATCCTCGAGGCCGAGGGTGAGGCCACGGCGCTGGAGCGGGTCTTCCAGGCGGTCCACGCCAACGACGCCGACCCCAAGGTCCTGGCCTACAAGTACCTCGAGATGCTGCCCTCGCTCGCCTCGCACGGCAACTCGTTCTGGGTCATCCCCGGTGAGCTCACCGAGGCGATGCGCACAGTCACCGGCGCCTTCGCCGACAGCGCCTCCTCTATGCAGTCGGCGAAGGGGTCGGACAACGGCCACGACGCAGGACGTACGCCGCCGGTTCCCTCGCCTCGCGAGGCGATCGAGCAGGCGGAGCACGAGGCGGCCAAGGCGGTCGAGGCGGCACACGAGGAGTCGGCCAGGGCGGATCGCATCATCGGGTGACGCCGCGGAGGTCGCAGAAACCCGTTTCCTGAGGCACCCGGTCGCTGACAGGATGGCGGGGTGCCGCTGCCCACCCCGACGCTGACGACCGAGTGGTTGCGGCTGCGGCCGTTCGCCGACGCCGACGCCGAGCCGCTGTTCGCCCTCCAGAGCGACGCGTACGTGCTGCGCTACTGGGACTCGCCGCCCTGGACCGAGCGGGCGCGTGCCGAGCAGTTCATCGCCCGAAGCCGTGCGATGGCCGAGGAGGGGAGCGGGGCGCGGATGGTCATCGAGCGAGACTCCACCTTCGTCGGTTGGTGCACCCTGAACTCCTGGAACCCCGAATTTCGCAGCGCCTCGCTGGGCTACTGCCTCGCCAGGGCCGGATGGGGTCAGGGCATCGCGACCGAGGCCGCGGGTGCGCTCCTGGGATGGGCGTTCGACACGCTGGACCTGAACCGGGTCCAGGCGGAGGCCGACACCCGCAACGCCGCCTCTGCCCGGGTGCTGGAGAAGCTCGGCTTCACGCTGGAGGGGACGCTGCGCGAGGACTGCGTGGTGAACGGCGATGTCTCGGACTCGTGGGTCTTCGGGCTGCTCCGACGTGAGTGGCGGCCATAGGGCCTGCGGGAAACCCCTGCGACACACCGCATGTCGGTGTGTCGCAGGGACCGTCAAGCGCGTCCGTGGCCTCCAGCCGGATCAGCCGAAGAGGTCACCCAACCAGGACTCACGGTGGTGGCTGTGGCGCTTGTCGTGGCGCCGGTCGTCGTCGTAGTCGCGCCGCTCGTACTCTTTCTTCTCGTAGTCCCGCTTCTCATAGCGTCGCTCGTCGCGCTGCTCCTGGCGGGGCTGCTGGTAGCCGCCGGGCTGCGGGGCGCCGACGGACCGTTCGACGATCTTGTCGATCTCGCCGCGGTCCAGCCACACGCCACGGCACTGCGGGCAGTAGTCGATCTCGATGCCTTGGCGCTCGCTCATCACCAGGGTGGCACCGTCGATGGGGCACTGCATGGGGGTCTCCTCGTCGTCGGGGATCGGCGCCCATCAACCTATCCGGTCGCCCCGCATCGCCGAGGCTCAGCGTCGGCGGACCTCCGGTCTTCGGCTGCTCCGGAAGGAATGGGATCAGTCGCCGAGACGCTTGAACGGCTCGATGGCGAAGACGACGTCGACGGCGACGTCGAAGTAGGCGGCGATCCGCAGAGCAAGATGCAACGAGGGGCTGTACTCGCCCCGCTCCAGGTAGCCCACGGTCTGGTAGTGGACGCCGAGGGCGTCGGCGAGCTCCCGACGGGAGATACCGCGCTCGGCGCGTAGCATCGCGATCCGGTTGTAGACGGTGTCCGATTCGTTGGCCACAGGTCAGTAGCCCCTGGTCATGACCTTGTCGCGCGCGGCAGCGATCGCGGAGCCGGTCTGGCGGCGAGCCATCCGGCGGAGCACGATCGGTGCCAGCACGAGGCCGACCACGGCCCAGACGCCGAGGACGCCGAACATCTCGACCGTGCGCCAGGAGTCTCCGATCTCCGCGGCCTCCGCCCCCGCAGGCATCATCGCGGACCGCGTGCCGAGCCCGAGCCAGTAGAAGGGGAAGATCTGCCCGACCCACTGCAGCCAGGTGGGCATCGCGGTGATCGGGTAGAAGATGCCGGAGATGGCGATCAACAGCATCGAGGCCAGCATGATCAGCATCGACTGGGCGCTCGACTTGAAGATCGAGCCGAGCGCCGACCCGATCGGAACGGTCGCGACCATGCCGACGACGAAGATGACTGGGAGCAGCAGCGCCGTGCGGCCGTCGATCCGGAGGTCGCCGATCACCGTCAGCGCGGGAATCGCGAGCAGCACCAGGCTGGCCAGCGTGGTCAGCCCGAAGAACCAGATCTTGCCGATCAGGTAGCCGAGCATCCCGTCGGGCGTGGCTTTGGCCCGCAGCAGCGTGCCGTCCTCACGGTCGGTGGCGATCTGCATCGCCGGGCCCGCGAGGCCGCCGAAGGCGATCGACATCCCGATCAGGCTCGGCAGCACCATCGCACCCAGTGCGAGGTCGGTGCCGGGCACGGTGTTGCCGCGCATGAACAGCAGCGTCACCGTGAAGCTGACCGGGAACAGGAGCATCCAGAAGATGTCGCCGACGTCGGTCAGCGAATACTTGGTCTCCAGCCACCCGCGGTGCAGCCCGGCGCGTACGGCGACGCCGCGCGTACCTTTCGTCCCGGTGGTGATCATGACAGCGCCTCCAGTTTCTCGTGCTCCTCGGCCTGGCCGCTCTCGACCCGCTGGACGAGCGTCAGGTAGGTGTCCTCGAGGTTGGCCCGTTTCACCTCGAGCTCAGTCACGTCGGGGTCGGTCGCGAGCAGGCGGCGTACGAACTCGGTCGGGTCGCGGTCCTCGACCGCGTGCACGTGCCGCTCGCCTCCGGCGGTCCAGCGGACCTCCGCCTTGGTCGCGAGGTCGAGGGCCAGCTTGTCGGGACTGCCGTCGGCGATAATCGTGCCGCGGTCGAGCACGAGGATCCGGTCGGCGAGCTTCTCCGCCTCGGCCAGGTCGTGGGTGGTCAGCAGCACGGTCGTGTTCTCGAAGTCGGAGAGCCGGTGCACGAGTTCGTGGAACTCTCGTCGCGCGTGCGGGTCGAAGCCGGCCGTCGGCTCGTCGAGGAACACCAGTTCAGGACGGCCGACGATGCCGATCGCGACGTCGACCCGGCGGCGCTGGCCGCCGGAGAGCCGCATCACCCTCTGGTCTGCGTGGGCGGTGAGGCCGACGACGGCAAGGAGCTCGTCGACGTCCCAGGGGCGAGGGACCTCAGCGGTGGCGTACGGCGCGTAGAACCGCGCGTGGTAGTCGAGCAGGTCGCGCACCCGCCAGCGGCTGTGGTCCCGCCATGACTGGAGCACCACGCCGACCCGCGCACGCCACCGCTCGTCGCCCCGTGCCGGGTCGGAGCCCAGCACCGAGACGTCGCCTGAGGTCGGCATCCGGAATCCTTCGAGGACCTCGATGGTCGTGGTCTTGCCGGCGCCGTTGGGGCCGAGCAGGGCGACGACCTCGCCGCGACGGGCGGAGAAGGTCACGCCCTTGAGCACCTCGTTGCTGCCGTAGCGCACCCGCAGGTCGCGTACGTCGAGCGCTAGGTCGGTGAGCGCTGTTGTGCTCTCGCTATCGGGCATAGCAGGAATACTACGACCGATAGACGAAGTGCGACAGCGAATTGGGTGTGCCCCCCCGCTCAGCGCTCCTTGGAGCGCACCCGGATCCCGGTCAGGGGGACGGTGGTCGTTCCGCTCGGGTCGGTGAAGAAGTCGTTGCCCTCGCCGTCGACGACGATGAAGGCCGGGAAGTTCTCGACCTCGATCTTCCAGACCGCCTCCATGCCGAGCTCGGGGTACTCGAGCACCTCGACCGACTTGATGCAGTCCTGCGCCAGCCGAGCGGCGGGGCCGCCGATGGAGCCGAGGTAGAAGCCGCCGTAGGTCCCGCAGGCCTCGGCCACGACCTTGGAGCGGTTGCCCTTGGCGAGCATGACCATCGATCCGCCCGCGGCCTGGAACTGCTCGACGTAGGAGTCCATCCGGCCGGCGGTGGTCGGGCCGAAGGAGCCTGAGGCCATCCCCTCGGGCGTCTTGGCGGGACCGGCGTAGTAGACCGGGTGGTTCTTCAGGTAGTCCGGCATCTCCTCGCCGGCGTCGAGGCGCTCCTTGATCTTGGCGTGCGCGATGTCGCGAGCCACGACCATCGGGCCGGACAGGGAGAGACGGGTCTTGACCGGGTGCTGCGACAGCGTCGCCAGGATCTCCGACATCGGCTGGTTCAGGTCGATGTCCACGACCTCGCCGGCCGCGATCTCCTCGGCCATGCCGGCGTCGGGCATGTACTGCGCCGGGTCGGTCTCGAGCTGCTCGAGGAAGACGCCGTCGCGGGTGATCTTGCCCAGCGCCTGGCGGTCGGCGGAGCAGGAGACCGCGATCGCCACCGGACAGCTCGCGCCGTGGCGGGGGAGCCGGACGACGCGTACGTCATGGCAGAAGTACTTGCCACCGAATTGGGCTCCGATCCCGAAGGACTGGGTCAGTTCGAAGACCTTCTCCTCGAGGTCGGTGTCGCGGAAGCCGTGGGCGCTCATCGAGCCCTCGGTCGGGAGGTTGTCGAGGTAGTGGGCCGAGGCGTACTTGGCCGTCTTCAGCGCGAACTCCGCGGAGGTCCCGCCGATGACGACGGCGAGGTGGTACGGCGGGCAGGCGGCGGTGCCGAGCGAGCGGATCTTTTCGTCGAGGAAGGTCAGGATCCGGTCGGGATTGAGGATCGCCTTGGTCTCCTGGAACAGGAACGACTTGTTGGCCGAGCCGCCGCCCTTCGCCATGAAGAGGAACTTGTACTCCGGGCCGTTCTCCCCCTCGCTGGTCGAGTAGATCTCGACCTGCGCGGGCAGGTTGGAGCCGGTGTTCTTCTCCTCGTACGTGGTCAGCGGCGCCAGCTGGGAGTAGCGCAGGTTGAGCTTGGTGTAGGCGTCGAAGACACCGCGGCTGACGGTCTCGGCGTCGTCGGCGCCGGTCAGCACGCCCTCGGACTTCTTGCCCATCACGATCGCGGTGCCGGTGTCCTGGCACATCGGCAGGATCCCGCCGGCGGAGATGTTGACGTTCTTGAGCAGGTCGAGCGCGACGAAGCGGTCGTTGCCCGAGGCCTCGGGGTCGTCGATGATCTTGCGGAGCTGCTGGAGGTGGGCCGGGCGGAGGTACTGGTTGATGTCCTTCATCGCCTCGGCGGTCAGCCGCCGGATCGCCTCGGGGTCGACCTTGAGGAACTTGCGCCCGTCGACCTCGATCTCTTCCACCCCCTCGCTCGTGATCAAGCGGTAAGGAGTGTCGTCCTTGCCGGTCGGGAGGAGGTCGGAGTACCGGAACTCAACGTCAGCCACGAAAGGGAATCGTACGCCGCCCCGGCCTCGGTCCCGGCCTCGGTCCCGGCGTCGGCTCCGGGGCCGACACCGAGGGCAGAGGATGGCGCCGGCCTTCTCGAGAGTGGCGTGGAGTCGTGGCTGTTACGCGCGGGGCGGGGGCTGGGAGCCGGCCGTCAGGCGGCGGGCCCGGCTCGCAGGGCCGCCGATGCCGCGACCAGCGTCGCCACCACGGAGGTACTGAAGGCGGGATCCATCACCGCCGCGGCGCACGGGCCGCGGGACGGGCCGGACGGCGGCACCAGGCCGGAGACGAGCGCGCGGTAGGTCTGGACCCCGCCCTGCCGTGGGTCCCGGGGCAGGCGGTGCACGCAGTCGTCGGCGCCGACCAGTTCGAGGACGTCCTGCTTCGTGGACGCCGAGACCGACACCAGCGACCGCGCGCTCGCCCCTCGCGCATGGGTGGTCTCGAGCACGATGCCCTCGTCGGTACGGCGGGCCGAGACGGTCGTCACGTCACCGAGCGCGACCTGCAGGGCGGCGAGCACGTGGGGTCCGAGATCCCACAGGGCGCCGTCGGTCTCGCGCCGCCACGCAGATCGGCCGAAGGGGTCGTCGCCGACCGTGGCCGTGTTCGTGAGCACCGCTCTCGCCGATGACCACGTGCGTTCGGCCGCGGCGTCCAACCACGGGGCGACGGTGCTGTCGAGCAGCCGGGAGTAGTGGACGAGCACCGGCTCGGGATGTCCGTGCAGCCGCTCGGCCTGCTCGACCCGACGGGCCACCGGCTTCTCGAGCAGCAGCGCCTTGCCGGCGTCCAACGCCGCCGGCGTCAGCCCGGCCTGGACGTCGGGCGGCACGCAGAACGCAACGACGTCGACCCGGTCCAGCAGGTCGACGTAGGTGCTCGCCGGCTCGAAGCCGTGTCGGCGGGCCAGGTCGGCGAGGTCGGCGTCGTTGCGCGACCAGCCGTGGGTCAGCCGCACCTCGGGTGCGGCGGCGAGCGCCGGCGCCACGGTCAGCCGGGCCCAGGGCCCGGAGCCCACCAGCCCCACGCGCAGGACGCGCTCAGGCATCGGTGAGCACCGCCACGAGCCGGGTGTGCCTGGACATGTGATCCTCGAACTCGCTCGGGTGCTCTCCTGACTTCGGCAACCTACCCGAGCGGGTCAGCCGGCGAGGCCCATCGCGAACACATGCAGGGCACTGTTGGCGGGCAGGACCACGAAGTCGACGGTCTTGCCGGCGGTCAGCGGCACCGAGTTGGCGAAGACCCGGTACTGGTAGGCCGCGTCGCCGTACCCGTCGGGTCGGTTGCGACCGACGCTCGAGGCGACCAACGTCGCGCCGTGCGCGTCGGCCTCCTGGAACGACCAGTTGGGCAGACCGGTCTCGTCCGTCGACGACGTGCCGTCGGTGTAGAAGACGGTGACCGTGCCCGTGGCACCGTAGCTGCTGCCCGAGCCGAGCAGGACCAGCGCGTCGCCGCTGCCGCTCACCTTCACGGCTTGGCCGCCGCTGGCGACGTTGTCGGCCGTGCCGGGCGCGACGTCGGGCATCGTCAGGGTGGCGCCCAGCGCCTCGACCTCGGCCCCCCGGCCCAGGCCCACGTCGGCCAGCTTCTGGGCCGAGAAGCTGTTGCCGGCACCGTCGAAGTTCCCGGCGGTGGTGGCGCTCTCGTCGGTGACCCCGGTGTTGTTGAAGGCCGCCGCCAGATTGGCCATCGGCTCGCCGGAGCGCTCCACCCGCGTGCCGACCGCGGCACCCGCGCCGTCACCGCCGCGGTAGGCGGCCGTGGCGGTGAAGGTGCGCAGATGGAAGCCCGGACGCCGCTCGGGCACCCGCACCGAGAAGGTGACGGTGGCGCTGGCGCCCGGCTTCACGGCTCCCGGGACCGACCGCGAAGCCGGGGCGACCTGCCAGCCCACCGGTCCCCGGAGCGAGACCGTGAGCTTGCGCAGCGCCGCCGTCGATTGGTTGCGGACGGTGACCGGCACCTCGACGATGGCCGGCCCGTCGAGGTCGACCGCTCCGATGGTGACGCCGACCGTCTGCGTGGTCGCCGCAGCCGCTGCCGGTGCCGCTGTGGTGGCGGCGGGGGCCACCAGAAGACCGCCGAGGGCGATCGTGAGCGCGAGAGCCGCGCGGGCGATGAACGACGGAGCGACCATGGTAGGTGCCTTTCGGAAGGTGATGTCGGTAGGGATCAGGGGACGGGGGGCATCTCGGTCTGGCGCGAGTCGAGGCCGACCCTCGGCTTGCGCCAATTGCCCCGGGTGAAGTCGGGGATCTCCACCGGCTTGCCGTTCTTGGCCAGCGACTCGACGCTCAGCGGGACCGGTGAGCACCACATGGCCGAGTCGTAGACGTCGATGTCGGGGACCAGCCCGGCGCGCATCGTCTGGATGAGACGCCACTGCAGGATGTAGTCCATGCCGCCGTGACCGCTCCCGGAGGCGTCGTCCTCGAGCTCCTTCCAGAGCCAGTGGTCGAACTCTTGGCGCAGCGCCTTGAAGCCGCGCCAGGTGTCGCCGCTGTGCAGCGGCTCGGCGTAGACGCGGGCGCCGGTCGAGTCGCCGCCGACGTAGTCCTCGAACAGGCCGCGGCTGCCCTCGATGCTGTTGATGCGGCTGTAGGGCCGGGGCTGGCTCACGTTGTGCTCGGCGCTGATGGTGCGACCCCCGGAAGTGGTGATCTCGCAGCTGATGCGGTCGCCGTTGATGTACTCCTCCTTCCACGACCGGTGGTCGCGGGGGACGAAGCGCTCGCGGTAGTCGGCCAGGCCCCGCGGCGCGGTCGCGGTGGCGGCCAGCGTGACGGCTCGGTCGCCGCGGTTGACGTCCATCGCGGCAGCGATCGGCGCCAGGCCGTGCATCGGGTAGAAGCTGGCGGTGCTGCGGGTGTGCCACAGGCGCCGCCAGTCGTCGGTGTAGTAGCCGTCGTTGAACAGCAGGGCTCGCAGATCGTGCAGGTAGCCGCCGGCGCCGTGGGTGATGTCGCCGAAGACCCCCTCGTGCGCCATCTTGAGCATCGCCAGCTCGTTGCGGCCGTAGCTGCAGTTCTCGGCGAGCAGCAGGTGCTTCCGGGTCATCTCGGAGGTGTTGACGAGGTCCCACAGCTCGTTGAGCTGCGTGGCGATCGGCAGCTCGACGGCGACGTGCGCGCCGGCCAGCATCGAGGTCCGCGCCTGGTCGTAGTGGAACTCCCAGGGGGTGGCGATGTAGATGAGGTCGAGCTCCTCGCGGTCGAGCATCTGCTTGAAGGAGCCACGCTTGCCGCCGTACTCCTTGGGGCGGGTCTTGCCGCGCGCGACGAGGTCGTCGGCCACCCGCGTGGCGCGGTCGGCGCGGATGTCGCACACCGCGACCACCTGCGCGCCGGGGATGTCGGCCCAGCCACGGGCCATCCCGAAGCCGCGGTTGCCGAGGCCGATCAGCCCGATGCGGACGATCTCGTGCGCCTCGAAGGGCTGGTTGACCATGGTGCGCTGGCCGGCGGCCCGCGCCGGGGTGGCGCCGGCGGTGAGGGCGCCGATGCCCAGGGCGGCCCCGCCCACTGCGGCGGCGGAGCCCAGGACGCTGCGCCGGGAGAACCCGGTAGCGAGCTTGGTGTCGGGCGTGGTGATGGACGTCGTCTGCATGTCTTCGCTCCGAAGTCGAGGTCGGGCCGACACGGCCTGAGTGATCGTTTATGATCGAATCAACGCTTGTATCGGCAGAATCAATCGCTCAGGGAAGACTGTAGGGCACGTCACATCGCGGCGCCAGACCTTCGCGCGCCGCGATCGTCGATCGACACGATCGGCTCGTCGCGGGGGTCAGGGGCGACGGGGCGACGGCGCCGCGGATCTCGACCTACCAGAGGTATCCCGCTGGATGGGCCTAGGGCTGGGGGTTCTCGGTGGTGCGCGCTATGGTCTGAGACGTCCACACGGGAGTCCGCGGCAGCGGGCTGAGAGGGAGCTAAGGCCGCTCCGACCGTTACACCTGATCCGGATCATGCCGGCGAAGGAAGTGATTGGTTGTGCCTCTTCCACGTATTTTCTGCCTGGTCTCCTTGAGCGAAGATCTCGCGCTGCTGCCTGCCTTCGCGGAGCTCGGCGTCGCCGGCTTCCAGGTGCGCGACAAGGCAGCGACGACCCGCGAGCTGCTCGCTCTGACCGCGGCCGTGATCGAGCGGGTCGGGACGTACGACGCCTGTGTGGTCGTCGACGACCGGCTCGACGTGGCGCTCGCGTCCGGTGCGCACGGCGTCCACCTCGGCGCCTCCGACCTTCCGCTGGCCGAGGCCCGGCGGATCGCCGACGCGGCCGCTCCGGGTCTTGTCGTCGGCGCGACCTGCCGTGACCGTGCCGCGGTCGAGGCGGCCGCCGCCGCGGGCGCTGACTACGCCGGCTTCGGACCGGTCTTCGCCACCACGTCCAAGGCCGGGCTTCCCGACCCGCTGGGGGTCTCCGCGGTCTCCGACGCGGTCGGTGTCCTCCCGCTGATCGCGATCGGCGGGATCTCGACCGCTTCCGCCGGGGCCGTACGCGCCGCCGGCGCCCATGGGGTCGCCGTGATCGGCGGGCTCTGGCGACATCCCGACCCACTCCAGGCCGCGAAGGAGCTCGTGGAAGCCGTCGGCTGATGCGCGTGCGGATCCTCGGTGCCGGGATCGTCGGGCTGTCCGTGGCCGACGAGCTGATCCGTCGCGGGCATGAGGTCACGGTGGTCGATCCGGCGCCGGGCTCGGGGGCCTCGTACGCCGCGGCCGGCATGCTCAGCCCGGCCGGTGAGGCCTGGTACGGCGAGGAGGACCTGACCCGGCTCTGCCTGTCCTCCCTCGCGCTCTGGCCCGACTTCGCCGCCCGGCTCGGGGTGCCCGTGCACACCCGCGGGACCCTGCTGGTCGGCGTCGACGCCGGAGACGTCCAGCAGGTCGAGCGGCAGCTCTCGGTGCTCGACCTCGCCGGGGTCTCCTACGAGAGACTCGTACGCCGCGAGCTGCTCGCCCGCGAACCCGGGCTCGGCCGCGTCGCCGGCGGGGCTTTCCTCGCCGAGGACCACTCGGTCGACCCGCGTGCCGTCGTCGCGGCCCTGCTCGATCGGTTGTCCACGCTGGTCGAGCCCGGCGAGCGCCAGCGAGCCGGTGTCGAGACCAACACAGTCACCGTCATCGCGACGGGGGCGAACCTGCCCGATCCGTACTCCTCCCTCATACGTCCGGTGCGCGGAGACGTGGTGCGCGTACGGACGCAGGAGCGGGTGGAACGGACGGTGCGGGCCTGGGCGCACGGCGAGCAGATCTACGTGGTGCCGCGGATCGACAGCGACGAGGTGGTCATCGGGGCCACCACCGAGGAGCGCGACGGTCCGCTGCGGCCGACCGTCGAGGGCGTGTGGCGGCTGCTCGACTCCGCCCGCCGGGTCGTGCCGGCGCTCGACCGCGCCAGCGTGGTGGAGGTGACCTCGCGCGACCGCCCGGGGACCGCCGACAACCTTCCTCTCGTCGGCTCGACCCACGAGCCGGGCGTCGTGCTTGCCGCGGGTGCCTACCGCAACGGGGTCCTGCTCGCGCCGCTCATCGCGCAGCTGGTGGCCGACCACATCGAGACCGGTTCAGTGGAACCCGCGGTCGATCCGCGCCGGTTCCGGATGAAGGAGGACGGATGAAGATCACCGTGAACAGCGAGCCGACGGAGGTCAGCGGCACCGTTGCCGACCTGCTCGAGGCACGTACCGGCGACCGGCGGCCGAGCGGCATCGCCGTCGCCGTGGACGAGGAGATCGTGCCGCGCGACGACTGGGCGCGCTGGCAGCTCCGGGACGGTCATGTCGTCGAGATCGTGACGGCGGTGCAGGGCGGATGAGCGACATCTTGAAGATCGCTGGCCACGAGCTGTCCTCACGCCTCTTCCTCGGCACCGGCGGTCTGCCCAACCTGGCTCTGCTCCCCGACGTCATCGACGCGGCCGAGCCCGGTCTGGTGACGGTCTCGATGCGGCGTACGTCCTCGACGGCCTCCGGCGGGTTGCTCGAGACGCTTCGCGCGGCGAAGGTGCCGATCCTGCCCAACACCGCGGGCTGCTTCTCGGCACGCGAGGCGGTGCTGACCGCCGAGCTCGCCCGCGAGGCGCTGGAGACGGACTGGGTCAAGCTGGAGGTGATCGGTGACGAGACCTCGCTGATGCCCGACGCCGTCGAGCTCGTCGAGGCCGCCGAGCAGCTGGTGCGCAAGGGCTTCACGGTCCTTCCGTACGCCACCGACGACCCCGTCCTCGCCCGCCGGCTCGAGGACGCCGGCTGCGCGGCGGTGATGCCGCTCGGCTCGCCGATCGGGTCCGGGCTGGGGCTGCTGAACCCGTACGCGATCGAGGCGGTCGTCGCTGCCGTGTCCGTGCCGGTCGTGCTCGACGCCGGCGTCGGGACGGCCTCGGACGCGGCCCTGGCGATGGAGCTCGGCTGCTCCGCGGTCCTCGCCGCCACCGCGGTGACCCGTGCGGACGACCCGGTCGGGATGGCTCGCGCGCTGCGCCTGGCCGTCGAGGCCGGGCACACCGCCCGCCGCGCCGGCCGGATCCCACGCCAAGCGGTCGCCCGGGCGTCCTCGCCGATGGAAGGCCGGATCGCATGACCGCGCTACCGCGACTGCTCGTCCTCACCGACCGCTCCCAGCTGCCGCTCGGCCGCAGCCTGGTCGCGACGATTGCAGCGTGCGCCGAGGCCGGCCTGACCCACGTCGTACTCCGTGAGCTCGATGAGCCCCTGGAGCATCGAGCAAAGCTGGCCGAGCTGCTCGCCGGACTCGGCCTGAACGTCATCGCCGCCCACACCCCTCTCCCTGCCGCAGTCGGCCTGCACCTGCCCGCCTCCGCGAGCAGTAACACGTCGTTCGTAGGGCCACCCCGCGGCCGCAGCTGCCACAGCGCCACCGAGGTCGCCCGCGCGGCCGAGGAGGGGTTCGACTACGCGATGCTGAGCCCGTACGCGCTGACCGAGTCCAAGCCGGGCTACGGGCCGCCGCTCGGTCCGGAGGCGTTCGGTGACCTGCCGCTCCCGACTTACGCCTTGGGCGGGATCACCCCGGACAACGCCGCGGCGGCGGTGGCGGCCGGGGCCCACGGGGTGGCCGTGATGGGGGCGGTGATGCGCGCGGAGGAGCCGGCCGCGGTCGTCCGCGACCTGCTGGCCGCCCTCGGCACGACGGCGGTGACGTCGTGAACCCGCCGGTCGCGCTCACCGTCGCGGGCACCGACTCCGGGGGAGCGGCGGGCACGGCGGCTGATCTGGCCACCTTCGCCGCGCTCGGGGTCCACGGAGCCTGCGTGATCACCGCCGTCACCGCCCAGGACACGACCGGGGTCAGCGACATCCACGCCGTCCCGCTCGCCACCGTCGAGGCCCAGCTCCACGCCGTCTTCGACGACCTTCCCGTCGCGGCGGTCAAGACCGGCATGCTCGGCAGCGCCGAGGTGGTCGAGCTCGTCGCGCGCCTCTGCACCGGCCGGCCGCTCGTCGTCGACCCCGTCCTGGTCGCCACCTCCGGCGCGGTGCTCGGCGGGGAGGACGTACGCCACGCCTATCTCGACCACCTGCTCCCCGTCGCCACCGTCGTCACCCCCAACCTCGACGAGGCCGGTGCCCTGGCCGGGCACGACGGGTCGCCCGAGGAACTGGCCAGGGAGCTGGCCGGTGTGAAGCCGGCCGTGATCGTCACCGGCGGCGACCCGGAGGCAACCGGGACGTGCACGGACTGGCTCGCCGAGCCGGGGAAGGCGCCGATCCCGCTCACGCATCCCGCCGTCCCGACGAAGAACGACCACGGCACCGGCTGCACCTACAGCTCGGCCCTGGCCGCCCACCTCGCCCACGGCGCCCCGCTGCGCGAAGCGGCGGAGCAGGCGGCCGCGTACGTCACCCGACAGCTCGCCGCAAGCCGGCACTGGACTCTCGGCCGCGGCCGAGGACCGATCGCCCACCTGAACACCTGAGGAGACCGCATGACCGTGCACCCCGCCCACACCCGCCTCGAGATCGGCGACCTGAAGGTCCCGGTGACCCGGGTCGCGCTCACCAACGGCGAGACCTTCGACCGCTACTGCACCGAGGGCCCCGGCTCGCAGCCGGAGCAGGGCCTTCCGCCCCGCCGCCTCGAATGGATCGAGGAACGCGGCGACACCGAGCAGTACGACGGACGCCCGGCAGACCTCCGGGACAACGGCAAGACCGCCGTACGCCGCGGAGCAGCCACCGAGGAATGGCAGGGCGAGCGCCGGAAGCCGCGAAAGGGCGCCAACATCTCCCAGATGCACTACGCGCGCCAGGGCATCATCACCAAGGAGATGGCCTACGTCGCGGTGCGCGAGAGCTGCGACCCCGAGCTGGTCCGCGAGGAGGTGGCGGCGGGCCGGGCGATCATCCCGAACAACGTCAACCACCCCGAGTCCGAGCCGATGATCATCGGCAAGCGCTTCCTGGTGAAGATCAACGCGAACATCGGCAACTCCGCGGTCACCAGCAGCATCGCGGAGGAGGTCGACAAGCTCACCCACGCGATCACCTGGGGCGCGGACACGGTGATGGACCTGAGCACCGGCGACGACATCCACACCACCCGCGAGTGGATCCTGCGCAACTCACCCGTCCCGATCGGCACCGTCCCGATCTATCAGGCCCTGGAGAAGGTCAACGGCGAGGCCGACAAGCTGACCTGGGAGGTGTTCCGGGACACCGTCATCGAGCAGGCCGAGCAGGGCGTCGACTACATGACGATCCATGCGGGAGTCCTGCTGAGATACGTCCCGCTCACCGCGAACCGCGTCACCGGCATCGTGTCCCGAGGCGGCTCGATCATGGCCGGCTGGTGTCTCGCGCACCACCAGGAGAGCTTCCTCTACACCCACTTCGACGAGCTCTGCGAGATCTTCAAGCAGTACGACGTCGCCTTCTCCCTCGGCGATGGGCTCCGCCCGGGCTCCACCGCCGACGCCAACGACGAGGCCCAGCTCAGCGAGCTGCGCACGCTGGCCGAGCTCACCGAGAGGGCCTGGGAGCACGACGTACAGGTCATGGTCGAGGGCCCCGGGCACGTCCCGCTCAACCTCGTGGAGGAGAACGTACGCCTCCAGCAGGAGTGGTGCCACGGTGCGCCGTTCTACACGCTCGGCCCGCTCGCCACCGACATCGCGCCCGGCTACGACCACATCACCAGCGCCATCGGCGCGGCCACGATCGCGATGCACGGCACCGCGATGCTCTGCTACGTCACCCCCAAGGAGCACCTCGGCCTGCCGGACAGGGACGACGTGAAGACGGGCGTGATCACCTACAAGCTCGCCGCCCACGCCGCCGACATCGCCAAGGGCCACCCCGGCGCCCGCGACCACGACGACGCGCTCTCCAAGGCCCGCTTCGAGTTCCGCTGGCGTGACCAGTTCGCCCTCTCGCTGGACCCGGTCACCGCGGAGAGCTTCCACGACGAGACCCTGCCGGCGGAGAACGCCAAGACCGCCCACTTCTGCTCCATGTGCGGCCCGAAGTTCTGCTCGATGAAGATCAGCCAGGACGTACGCGACCGCTTCGGCGGCGACAACGGCGCATCCCCCGAGGAGATCGAGGCCGGGATGCTGGAGAAGTCGAAGGAGTTCGCGGCAGCGGGGAGCCGCGTGTATCTCCCGCTCGCCGACTGACCCGACGCGACAGTGCCCTGGCCGGCCGGCGGCCAGGGCACCGTCGCCCCAGCGTCACCCGTCGGCGCGCAGGCTCTCGACGACCCTGGGGAGCCCCTCCGAGCCGTACCCCGCGTCTATCTCTCTGCTGATCAGCGCCTGGACGGCGGCGATCGGGGCGGGATCGATCCCTTGCTCCTCGCTGGCACGCACGATGTGCGAGAGGTCGGAGAACTCCAGGCTCTGCTGGCCCGCGACGGTGTAGTCGCCGCCGTCGATGACCTTCGCGTAGCCGGCGAGCTCCTCGGTCATGGCGGCGAGGAAGGGAGCCTGCCGGGCGGCGAAGTCCGACGCGCTCATCCCCATGGTGGCGGCCATCGCGGCACCGTGGAAGAAGCCCGTGAACATCTGGTACATCCCCGACAGCATCGCCAGATCCACCAGCGACGCCTGGCCGGCGTCCTCGCCGTGGTACTCGCTCGTGGTCCAGACGTCGAGCGTCGGCAGGAGGGCGTCGTACGCCGCCCGTGAGCCGCTGTAGAAGATCTGGCCCGCGCGGGACCCGATCATGGCGGGCACGGCCATGATGGCGCCGTCGAGGTAGTCGATGCCGTGCTCGGCCGTCCAGGAGGCGAGTGCGCGGGCCTCGTTGGGTGTGGTGGTGGTGACGTTGACCAGGGTTCGGCCGCGCAGCTCGTCAACCGCCAGTCCGAGGGTCTCCTCGACGGAGGAGTGATCGAGCAGGCAGGCGATGACCACGGGGCTGGCCAGCACCGCCGCGGCGACCGAGTCCGCGGCACCGGCGCCGCGGGTCACCAGGTCCTTGGCGCGGCCAGGCGTGCGGTTCCAGACGGTCATGGAGCGGCCGCCGTCGAGCAACGCGGTCGCCAGCGCGCTGCCCATCGCGCCGAGGCCGAGCACGGTGACGTCGGTCAAGGGGGTCGGGTTTCTATCGGTTTCTGACACATCATCCATGCTGGCGGACGTCGCCCGGCTGCGGGAGTACCCACTATTTACTGGGGTACGCACCAAATGGTCAGTGCCCAGCCTCAGGGTAGAACCTGAGAGACGGGCGACACCTACGCCGATAGCATTCAGGACCATGGGACTCCCTGAACCGCAACCTGGCCAGCCCCGCCGACCCGACCTGCGCGTCAGCGATGCGGACCGCCACGCGGTGGCCGACATCCTGCGCGAGGCTGCCGGCGAGGGCCGCCTGGACATCGACGAGCTCGAGGAGCGGCTCGAGGAGACCTACAAGGCCAAGACGTACGCCGACCTGGAGCCGATCACGCAGGATCTGCCGGTCGCTGGGCATGCGCCGGTGATGCCCGCGGCGCCCGCCGCCGGCGCGGTCCCCGTCGTCTACGGCGAGGGCGATGCGAGCGACAGCGCCAGCGCGTTCCTGAGCAACGTCGAGCGCAAGGGCGTGTGGGTGGTTCCGCAGCAGTTCTCTGTCCACGCGGTGCTGGGCGACGCCAACATCGACCTGCGCGAGGCGCACTACTCAGCGCGTGAGGTGGTCATCAACGCCACCTCCGTCCTGGGCAGCGTGAAGGTCACCGTCCCGCCGAACGTGCACGTGATCGTGGAGGGCAACGGCGTCCTCGGCGACTTCAAGGAGCCGTCGGAGAAGGTGCCCGAGGTGCTCGCGGCGGACTCGCCGGTGGTGCGGGTGCGCGGCATCGCGGTGCTGGGTGACGTGACCGTCAAGCGCCGGGCTCCGCGCGGCCCGAAGCGCACGCTGAGGCAGCACCTCGGCCTGGAGTGAATGCCATCGGGGGATTGTTGAGGCGTTTCTCCGAGCCCCCCACTAGCATTCGCCCCATGGGAACGACCCCCGAGCCATTTCGCGGCCAGAATCCTGATCCGAACCTCCGGATCAGCGATGCCGACCGCCACAAGGTGGCCGACATCCTGCGCGAGGCCGCAGGCGAGGGCCGCCTGGAGATCGACGAGCTCGACGACCGCCTCGAGGCGACCTTCAAGGCCAAGACGTACGCCGACCTGATCCCGATCACCGTCGACCTGCCGGCCGTGGGCACCCCGGCGCCGCCGGTACCGGTGTCCAAGCCCGCAGCCGCGAACAGCCCCGCGGTCTTCGCCGCCAACCCGATCGAGAGCCAGCTCTACGTCGCGATCATGAGCGGCGTCGACCGGCGCGGGGTCTGGACGGTGCCGGCGACCGGCAACGTGATCGCCCTGATGGGCGGCGCCGAGCTCGACATGCGCCAGGCGCAGTTCTCCGCGCAGGAGACCGTGATCTACGCCAACGCGATCATGGGCGGGGTCAACATCACCGTCGGCCCCGATGTCCAGGTCGTGATGCAGGGAGTCGGGATCATGGGCGGCTACGTCGGTCCGCGCGGCATCGAGCCGACCGGCGGTCCGGTGCTGCGGGTGAAGGGCCTGGCGCTGATGGGTGGCGTCACCGTCATCCGCAAGCCGCTGAAGGAAGCGAAGGGCTCCAGGCATTTGAAGATGCCGCCGCCGCACGAGCTGCACTGAGCAACACCAACTCGGGGCTGTGCACGCCCCTTGGGGTCCGCTCCGCGGACCCATTTTGTCGTGCCTGGAAATGAGGCACTAACCTCGCTTGAACCAGATATAGTGCAGTTGAATACTAGACAAAGGAGTCTCGGGATGAAGCCGAAGTGGAGCGCACTGCTGGGCGCCGCACTCCTGGCGGTCGTGGCCCTGATCGCCGGACTCCTGGTCCTCGGCCCGAAGACGGTGGCTGCCGGCTCTGCTGCCGCCGAACCGTCGGCCGCGCCGGTCGAGGAGGCGGCGGAGCTGGCCGCCACGACCGACGAGCGCCCCAACATGGTCCTGATCCTGATGGACGACTTCTCCCTGGAGCTGCTCCGCACGATGCCGGAGGCGACCAGGATGGCGGCCGAGGGTGCGACGTACCAGAACTCCTTCGTCATCGACTCGCTCTGCTGCCCCTCGCGCGCGGCGCTGCTGACCGGGCAGACCCCGCACCACACCAAGGTCCTCACCAACACCCAGAACGACCCGGAGCACCCGGTCGGCGGCTGGTCGGCGTTCCAGCGCTACGGCAACCTCGAGAAGCAGTTCAGCGTCGGGCTCCAGGAGGCCGGCTACACGACCGGGTTCGTGGGGAAGTACATCAACGCCTACGAGGCCACCATCGGCGCCGACGGCAAGCGCGTCCCGCCGCCCAAGGTGCCCGGCTGGGACTCCTGGAACGCCCTCCTCGGCGGCGCCTACGGCGGCTGGGGCTACCAGAGCACCTTCCTCGACGACAACGACGCGGTGCAGCTGCGCAACCACCCGCGGCCGCCGACCTCCGCCGGCCCGGCCGTCAAGGACGCCGGGTACGCCACCAACGTCACCCGTGACTACGCCCTCGCCTTCATCCAGGAGCACCGCGACGACGAGGAGCCCTATTTCCTCGAGATCGCCGCGTACGGGCCCCACTCGCGCCTCGGCCACCACTACCCGGGCCTGGACACCTGGTTCCCGCCCGCGTTCGCCGACCAGGCGCCCGCCGGCGACCCGGCGGGCGGCAACTGCGGCCGGGTCGCGTGCGCCGGCCTGACGCTGAAGGACCTGGTCGGCTACGGCGACGACCGCTGGGACAACGCGCCCACCTACCTCGGCCGCGGGGGACGTACGTCGCAGGCTCCTGCCTGGCGCACCAACAAGGTCTCGCTGACCGACGAGACCGCGCTGAGCCAGTACCGCGACCGCGCCCGGATGGTGCAGTCGATCGACAGGATGATCACCCAGGTGCGCGAGGCCGCCGGCGATGACACCTACATCGTGCTGACCTCCGACAACGGCTTCCACCTCGGCCAGCACCAGCTCAACGGCGGCAAGGGCGCGCCGTACGACTCCGACACCCGCGTGCCCATGGTCGTGGTCGGCCCCGACGTGGTGCCGGGCAAGCGCAGCCAGTTCGTCAACAACATCGATCTCGCGCCGACCTTCCTCGACATCGCCGGCGCCCCGACCCCGTCCTACGTCTCCGGCAGCTCGTTCGCGGAGACCTTGGGCCGGCCGCGGCTGCCGGGTGGGCGGTACGCCTTCTTCGAGCACACCTACGCCAAGTCGCACCCCGGCGAGGTCGATCTCGACAAGGGCTCGGGCGGCACCATCGACATCATCCCGTCCTACATCGCGGTGCGCGGCTCGCAGGGGCTGCTGGTCCGGTTCGACCTGGACAAGTCCTGGAAGGGCACCGACTACGCCTACGAGCTCTACCGCTATGACCGGCCGTGGGAGGACCGCAACGTCTTCGCAGAGGACCACGCGAAGCCGTACGCCCGTGACCTGATGCGCCGGTTGAACGCCTACGAGGGTTGCGCACCAGCTGTGTGCCGGGCTTTGACGCGCTGATAACTGATCTGGGCTATGGTGTCTCCGCCGAGGAAATGTGTCCTCGGTCACTTCACAACGGATCGTCCGGCACGTACCTGCCGGTGAAGGAGACAACGGAATCATGGCAACAGTTACGTTCGAGAAGGCGCAGCGGTGGTATGCCGGCGCCAACGAGCCCGCGGTCAAGGGCATCGACCTCGAGATCATGGACGGCGAGTTCATGGTGCTCGTCGGCCCGTCCGGATGCGGTAAGACCACCACCCTGCGCATGCTCGCCGGGCTGGAGGAGGTCAACTCCGGTGCCATCAGGATCGGCGACCGCGAGGTCACCAACGTGGCCCCGAAGGACCGCGACATCGCGATGGTCTTCCAGAACTACGCGCTCTACCCGCACATGAGCGTCGCCGAGAACATGGCGTTCTCGCTGAAGATGGCCAAGGTCCCGAAGGCCGAGCGTGACAAGCTCGTCGCCGACGCCGCCAAGACCCTGGGCCTGACCGACTACCTCGACCGCAAGCCGAAGGCGCTCTCCGGTGGTCAGCGCCAGCGTGTTGCCATGGGTCGCGCGATCGTCCGCCAGCCGCAGGTCTTCTGCATGGACGAGCCGCTCTCCAACCTCGACGCCAAGATGCGCGTGCAGACCCGCACCGACATCGCCAAGCTCCAGGCCGACCTCGGCATCACCACCGTCTACGTCACCCACGACCAGGTCGAGGCGATGACGATGGGCGACCGCGTCGCGGTGATGAACAACGGTGAGCTGCAGCAGGTCGACACCCCGCTCAACCTCTACCGCAAGCCGGTCAACCTCTTCGTCGCCGGCTTCATCGGCTCGCCGCAGATGAACCTCATCAAGGCCACCGCCGCCGATGGCGGCGGCGCCAAGATCGGGGAGTACGTCGTTCCGGTCGGCACCACCGACATGCCCACGCAGATCACCGTCGGCGTGCGCCCGGAGAGCTTCCGGGTCATCGGCGAGGGCCAGGGCGGGCTGCCGGTCCAGGTGACCGTGGTCGAGGAGCTCGGCTCCGACTCCTACGTCTACGGCACCAGCGACGTCGAGGGTGTCCCGTCGACCCTGATCGTCCGGGTCTCGTCCAAGGACCACGTCAGCAAGGGCGACACGATCTACGTCACCACCGACCCCGAGGACGTCCACGTCTTCGACACCGAGTCGGGCCTGCGCGTCAACTGACTCAGTGGTGCTGGTTCATTCTGGCCAGCATCGCGTTGTAGGCATCGAGGGCCTCGTCGCTGTCGGGATCCACGGATCCCGGCTCGGCGGGGCCCTCAGTCGTTCCCCGGGCGCTCTCCTCGGCGAGCCGGCTGCTGCGTACGCCGTCGAGGAAGCGGCCGGTCATCTTGGCCCGGCGCTCGGGTGAGGAGACGACGGCGATGACCAGGCCGATGGCGAGCAGCATCATGCCGCCGTCGCCGCCGGCCCACATCAGGCCGCCGGCGGTCTGGATGTCCTTCACCGCGTCCAGCGCCCACTCGGGACGGGCGGCGGAGTAGACCGGGTAGAGGTCGCGCTCGGTCTGCAGCATCACGATTCCCACGATCGTGTCGGGCACCATCCCGACGACGAGGAGCGCGATCCTGCCCAGGTAGGGCAGGTCGGTGCGTACCTTCTCCTCGCCGATCGCGCCGGTGAGGAAGAGGAAGCCGGCGACGACGTAGAGCACCTGCTCGCCGACCATCAGTGAGGTGCTCTGTGCCATCGAGTCCATGAACCCGGACAGGTGGGTGCCGATGATGACCACCGAGTAGAGCAGGGTGCCGGTGACCGGGTGGATCAGGATGGTGACCGGGAGCGAGCGCATCGCGCGCTCGGCCCGCGGGCCGGTCTCGGCGATGACGGTGAGCGGGTGTCCGAGCACCAGGAGCGTGGGTACGACCATGATCAGCGTCAGGTGGAGCACCATGTGCATCCAGGCCAGCGCCATCGCGTAGCCGTTGATGGCCGATGCGACCACGACGTACATCAGGCCGAGCCCGGTCAGGAACGACGCCACCCGCCAGCCCTTGACAGTCGAGGCAGGGCCGGCGGCGTTGCGGAGCGTGAGATAGCCCGCGGCGAGGATGACCGCGGCGAGCAGCCAGCCGGGCTGGAGACTCCAGGTGGTGAAGAACTCGGACCAACCGAGCGGGGGCAGGGAGCCGTGGTCGTGCATGCTCTCACGGTATCTCCGGGGCCCGGACGAAGGTTAGTTCGGGCGGCTGCCGGGGTCGATCAGCGGCACCAGGAACAGCCGGGCGAGCGCGCGCAGCTGCGTCTCGTCGTCGATGTCGACGACCTCGCTCGGGGTGACCAGGAACGAGGTCGAGGTGCGGACCATCAGCTCGGCGACGAGGTCGACATCGATCTCGGCAGGTACGTTCCCGGCCCGCTGCTCGCGACGCAGCTGGCCCGCGACGAAGCGCGCGATCGTGGCCACGGTGCGGCCGCCGTCGCCGACGATGGAGTGCACCAGCGAGTCGGTCTCGACGGTGAGCAGGCCCCCGATGAGCGGGTTTCCGCGGATCGCCCGCATCGCGCTGGCGAAGCCGATCTCCACGCGCTCGGCCGCGTCGGCCGCATCGGCGATGTCGAGCACGAACTGGTCGAAGTAGCGCCGGAACTCGCGGCGTACGACCTGCTCGACCAGGGCGTCCTTGTTGGCGAAGCGCCGGTAGACCGTGATCCGGGCGACCCCGGCGCGGTTCGCGACCTCCTCCATGGTGGTCCGCCTGATCCCGATCTGGCGGAACTGCTCCGCGGCGGCGTCGAGGAGCTTCGCGGTCACCGCCTCGTCCTCGATGGGCTCGGCGACGTCCGCGAGCGCCCTCGCGAGCATCGAGCCCGACTCGCCCTCGGGGACCGTGGTGCGCATCCGCTACGCGGAGACGGTGCGGTCGGCGGCTCGGTCAGCGGTGCGGCGTACGACCTTGATGAAGGCCGGCCACAGCGCACGGGGCATGTCGTGGCCCATGCCCTTGAACAGGGTGATCTCCGAGCCTGGGACGGCCGCGGCGGTCGCTCGGCCGCCGGAGACATGGACCATCTTGTCGGTCAGCCCGTGGATCACGCTGAACGGGACCTTGATGCGCCCGAGTTCCTCGGTGCGGTCGGGCTGGGTGAGCACGGCGAGCATCTGCCGCGCGACGGCCGGTCCGCTGACGCCGCGGTTCCAGGTGTCGATCGCCCGCCGGCGTACCTCGTCCTCGGGCTCGGGGAAGCCGGGGGAGCCGATCTGGACACCGCCCTTGATCTGGCGCTCGATGTAGCCCTCCAGACCGGGCTTCTTGATGACCAGCGCGGGCAGCAGGGTCGGGTGCTGGAAGCCGACCCCGCGACGGCCGGTGGTGGACATCGTCGAGCAGACCGAGCGCACTCGGTCGGGGTGGCGGATGGCGAGGGTCTGGGCGATCATCCCGCCCATCGACACGCCCCACACGTGCGCGGAGTCGATGCCGAGATGGGTCAGCAGCGCGGCGGCGTCGTCCGCGAGGTCGTCCATCGCGTACGGCGACGGGGTCGGCAGCCCCGCGAACGCCCGGGCCAGCCTCGCGAGCGTGATCCGCTCGTCGGAGGGGTGGGGCGAGGAGTGGCCGATGTCGCGGTTGTCGTAGCGCACCACGTAGAACCCGGCCTGGGCCAGCTGCTCGCACAGCTCGGTGTTCCACCAGGTCATCGGGCCGCCGAGACCCATGATCAGCAGCAGCGGATCAGCGCTGGGACTGCCGAACGTGTCGTACGCCAGCTCGACCCCTCCGGGGAGGAAGGCGGTGGACTCGGTCGGCTCGGCGGCGGTGGTCATGCGCAAACTTTACCGGGTCGTCATTGCAGGTCGACCGGTTCAGCGACGACGAAGCCGTCCCAGTCGCTCATGTCTTCCTGATCGATCTCGATCGGTGGCCCCTGAACGACGAGGCCGACCGCCCCGGGGGCATTCGGGTAGGTCTGGAAGTGGGCGGTCAGGTCACCGTGCGAAAGCCGCAGCGAGTTCCCACTGAACGTTGGGCTGAACTCCTCGAGCTCATCGCGCAGCGCGTTGAGCGGGTCCTGTTGCTCCGTGACGAAGTCGGCTTGGACGTCGTACTTGTACGACTTGTACTTGTCCGAAAGCCCCTTCTGATCCACGCCGTCGTACGCCTCCGTTGCGTCCTCGGGGGACGTGGCAAGTGTCGTTGAGGCAGCGGCCGACAGCTCGCGTGCCCACGTGAGTACGTCGTCTCGCTGTTGCTCGAGCTCGGCGTAGGTCTTGTCGCTCACTCCGCCACACCCTCCGGTAAGCAGGATCGTCAGTGTCGCCATCACGGCGGCCAGGGCCCGAGCCGTCATTGGCCGTCCGTGTCCGGGCTGGTCGGGGTGCGGTCGCTCTCGGGGTCGACCGGGTCGCGGTACCACGGGTCGTGCACCTGCCCGGCGCGCACCACGTCGTCGTACTGCCCGTTGACGATGTGGGCCATGTTGGCGAGTGACTCCGAGTCGTGGTCGTAGTACTTGACGTGGTCGTCGATGTTGGGGACCGACCCCCTGCTGGTGCTCTCGGCCTGAAAGCGTACGGCACCGAAGTCGTCCTCGGCCGGGTTGTGGCCGAGGCCGGCACCGGCCAGCTGGGCGACGGCGCCACCGAGGGGACCGGTGAGCACACCCGCGCCGACGGCTGCCGGGCTGATCCATCCTGTCTGCCCCAGCCGGCCGACGAGGTCCTCGCTGTTCGTGCCGACGAAGACATGTCCCGAGCCGACGCCCAGGTCGTCGGCGGAGTCGGCATCGTCGCCGGCTCCGGGGCTGCCCAGCAGGACGACGTCGTCCACGTCAGGGCGGCCGTCGGTCATCGCGTGCGCGACGGTCGTCGAGCCGTAGCTGTGGCCGATGGCGGTGAGGTGAAAGTCGTCGGTACGCATGGCGTTGAGGCCGTCGAGGGTGTCGGCGAGCCGCTCCCCGCCGGCGGTGGCCATGCCCTCGGCCGCAACACCGGCCGAGTCGGCTCCGCTGGGCGCGTCATAGCCGATCCAGAACATGGTGGCTGTGCTGGTGCCGCCTTCGAACGAAGCTGCCTGATGGAGGTTGATCACATCCTCGGCATTCGACTGGGACGACTCCATGTCGGTGGTCAAGCCCGGCACACTGACCGATACATTGCGCGCCGTGTCGAGGTCGCCGACCGCCATCGCGACACGCCCGTCGCCGCCAAACGCCATCGGGTCATAGATGTAGACCTGGGCGTCGTAGTTCTCGTTCGTCATCGGGTCCCTGGACCTCTCGATCTTGTCACGCGCGACATCTGCGGCCTTTGCGTTGTCGTAGCGGGTCTGCTCGTCCTCGGTGCGCTGGTCCTCGGGGATGGCGCCGAGCTCGGCGAGGTCGCGGTCCAGGGAGATCGTGTTCGCGTCACTGCGGTCGGTCGCCGGGATGCCGTCGGTGTTTCCGACGATCTCGGGGTAGGCGGCGGTCATGCCCGCTCGTTGCTCTTCGGTGAGGCCGTCCCACCACGCCTTGACCGCCGTGGGGTCCTTGCTCGACGGCATCGAGTCCCTGGCGGTGTCAGCGGGGTCGGCGACTCCGGCGTACTTCTGGTCGATCTGCCGCTCGGTCATCACATCGCGGAGCGCAGCCGCGACCTTCTCCTCGCTGGCCCTGAGATCCTCGGCCCACTTCACCAGATCGGATTCGTACGTCTCGATCTGGTCGGTGCAGCGGTCGCAGTCCGCCTGGAGATTCCGGAGCTCGGCCTCGTCGGTGGGCAGCGGGTTCGCTCGGGCGGCGAGCGCGTCGACCTGGCGGGTCAGGCGCTCCCGTTCTCCCTTCAGATCCTGATGACGCCTCTCGAGGTCGACCAGCTCATCGCCATGGCCCAGGACGGCGTTGGCCGCGGCGCGCAACGCCAGCGAGCAGGCATCGGCATGCTTGCCGATGGGGCTGAGTGCCTGGGCGTACGCGGCGGCCGCCTGGCCGTCGAGGAGGCCGGAGTCCTTCGCCTTTCCACCGAGGAACGAGCCGTGGTCGTCGAAGATCGACGACGAGGTGCGCAGGGTGGACCCGATCTCCTGCACCTTCTGACCGTCCGCGGTGAACTCGGGCGTCTCGCTCGGCCTCGGGGGGAGGGAGACGGTGATGCTCACCGGATCTCCCTGATGCTGCTCAGTGCGAACGAGGCATCGATGTCGGTCTTCGCGTCGGTCTCGAGGATGCCGATCGCGGTGCTCCTCAGCCCGTCGGCCTGGGACTCGGCTGAGCGCGCGGACTTCGTCGCGATCGCCTGCCACGCCTCGATGAACTGTCCGACCAGACTCGCCACGGTCGGCGTGAAGCCACCTGCGCCGGCATCGTTGATCTGCTTCGCCGCAGCAGTGAGATGGAGATTCTCGGTATCCCACGCGGCAGCCGTGGACTGGACCTTGGTGGGTTCGACGTGGAGCGTCATGCCAGCGCCGCCCGCACGGTCGGCGTGGGGCGGAGGACCCGGCCGGTCACGGTCACCACGAGCCGGTGATGACGCTCGGACCAGGTGCCGACGACCTGGACGTCCGCTCGGGAAGCGGTCCATCGATGAAAGGCCTTCACCTCGACGCTGGAGTGCCACCTCGCGTCTCGGAACGCCTGATCGAGGCCGGCCAGGATCGCGCCGCCGTCGGCCGTTCGAGTTTCGAGCTGGGCCCGGCGACGTACGTTCTCGCTGTTGTAGGGCTCCCACCTCGGTCCGTCCGAGGTCGGCTCCGGCATGCGTGCGGCGATTGCTGCGACGGTCGCGTCCACCACCTGCGCCGACCGGCTCAGCTCATCGGTCGTTGCCTCGGGTGAGGGCTCGGGAGGGTCTGCCGGAGGCAGGATGACGATGTCGACGTCTGGACGACGCGTGCGCAGCGCGGCGAAGAATGGGTCCGTCACAACGATGCCTCCCCGAGTGACATACACCTGAGACGCTCATCAATGCTCGTGTCGAACCACAAGATAGCAACAAAGTGGCGCCACGGGCGGTCACTTCGGGGACAAGAAGGACAACGAGAAGCGCGGCAAGGACCAAGAGGTCCTTGCCGCGCATCCGGCCGGCGCAAGCGCCGGGCGAGGATCAGAAGTCGATCGCGCTGTACGCCTGGAGCTTGGCGAGCTGGTGCTCCGAGGTGACCTTGCGGATCGTGCCAGAGCGGCTGCGCATCACCAGGGAGTCGGTGACGATGGCGCCGTGGGGGAGGTACTGCACGCCACGCATCAGGTCGCCGTCGGTGATGCCGGTGGCGACGAAGAAGCAGTCGTCGCCGGTGACCAGGTCGTCGGTGTGGAGCACGAAGTCGGGGTCGAGGTTGTGGCCGGCGTCGAGGGCGCGCTGGCGCTCTTCGTCGTCCTTGGGCCACAGCCGGCCCTGGATGGTGCCGCCGAGTGCCTTCATCGCGCACGCGGCGACGATGCCCTCGGGAGTGCCGCCGATGCCCATCAGCAGGTCGGCGCCGGAGCCGGCACGGGCCGCCGAGATCGCGCCGGCGACGTCGCCGTCGACGATGAACTTGATCCGGGCGCCGGTCTCGCGGATCTCCTCGACCATCTTGTCGTGGCGCGGCCGGTCGAGCACGATCACGGTGATGTCGGAGGCCTTGGTGTCCTTCGCCTTGGCCACCGCGGCGATGTTCTCGGCGACGGGGAGGCGGATGTCGACGACGTCGGCGGCCTCGGGCCCGGTGACCAGCTTCTCCATGTAGAAGACGGCGCTGGGGTCGTACATGCTGCCGCGCGGGGCGACCGCCATCACCGCGACGGCGTTGCTCATGCCCTTGGCGCACAGGGTGGTGCCGTCGATCGGGTCGACGGCGACGTCGCAGTCGGGGCCGGTGCCGTCGCCGACGTCCTCGCCGTTGTAGAGCATCGGGGCGTTGTCCTTCTCGCCCTCGCCGATCACGACGGTGCCGTTCATGGCGACGGTGGAGATCATCGTGCGCATCGCGTTGACCGCGACGCCGTCGGCGCCGTTCTTGTCGCCGCGACCCACCCAGCGGCCGGCGGCCATCGCCGCGGCCTCCGTCACGCGCACGAGCTCCAGGGCCAGGTTGCGGTCAGGAGCGGTGGGGGCGACGCCGAGCGGCTGGGTGTCGTTCATAGGGTCAATCTATCCGCCGGGCGCGGCGGAGCGGCCACGGTGTCACTTGATCGATCCAGAGACAAGCCTCACAGCGAAACCCGACTGCGGGTCGTTCAGAACCTGCTCGGTGGGGCCGTCCTCGACGATATGACCGTGCTCGATCACCACCACCCGGTCGGCGAGCGCGCGGGCGTCAGCAGCGTCGTGGGTGACGATGATGGCGGTCCGGTCCTCGAGGGCGGTACGCAGGGTCTGCCGCAGCGCGGGACGTACGTCGACGTCGAGCGAGGCCATCGGCTCGTCGAGCAGGAGCAGCTCGGGGTCGGCCGCGAGCGCCCGGGCGACCGCCACCCGCTGGGCCTGACCGCCGGAGATCTGCGTGGGTCTGCGCCCAGCGAGCATCTCGGCGCCGACCTCGGTGAGGTGGCGGGTGGCGAGCTCGTTGGCCTGGCGGCGGTGTACGCCACGGGCCCGGGGCGCGAAGGCGACGTTGGCCAGCACCGACAGGTGCGGGAAGAGCAGCGGGTCCTGGGCGAGGAGCGCGATCCCGCGGGCGTGCGGGGGAGTGCGGTCGAGGATGCGGTCGCCGAGGCGTACCTCGCCTTCGTCGGGACGCAGGAGCCCGGCGATCACGCCGAGGATGCTCGACTTCCCGGCGCCGTTGGGGCCGGTGAGCGCGACCGTCTCGCCGGCGGCCACGTCGAGGGTGACGTCGATGCCGCGCTGGGGGATCACCGCACGCAGATGAAGTTTGCTCATAGGGCTCTCCCGTGGCGGGCGAAGCCGATCACGGCGACCGCGACGACGACCAGCACCAGTGATAGCGCGACCGCCGCGTCCGGGTCGTCGACGCGGAGCAGGTAGACCTGCAGCGGCATCGTGCTGGTGATCCCGGGCAGGTTGCCGGCGAAGGTGATGGTGGCGCCGAACTCGCCCAGGCAGCGAGCGAAGGCCAGGACCGACCCGGAGAGCAGGCCGGGGCCGACCAGCGGAAGTGTGACGCGCCGGAAGACGGTGGTCGGGCGAGCGCCGAGGGTGGCCGCGACCGCCTCGTAGCGGGTGCCGCTGGTGCGCAGCGCGCCCTCGAGGCTGATCACCAGGAACGGCAGCGCGACGAACGTCTGCGCCATCACCACGGCGAGGGTGGTGAACGGGATCTGGATGCCGACCAGGTCCAGCGACTGTCCCAGTAGGCCCCGCCGGCCGAAGGTGTAGAGCAGCGCCAGGCCACTGACGACCGGGGGCAGCACGAGCGGAAGGAGCACCAGCGAGCGCACCAGTCCCTGACCCCGGAAGCTGGTGCGGGCGAGGACGGTGGAGAGAGGTACGCCGAGGAGGATGCACAGCGCGGTGCTCGCCACCGAGGTGCGCAGGCTGAGCCAGAGCGCCTCCAGCGCGGATGGCGAGGTGATCAGCGCCGGGAAGCTCGCCAGGTCGACGCGGAGGATGATCGCGGCGAGCGGAAGGATGATGAACGCCGCCGCGAGGGCCGCCGGGAACCACAGCCAGCGTGGCATACCGACGGACGGACCGACCCCCCTCTGCCGGTCCGTCCGCCTGGCGGTCCCGAGAAGATCAGGGCTGGCTGAAGCCGGCATCGGTCAGTACCTTCTGCCCGGTCCCGCTCAGCACCAGGTCGACGAACTCCTGCGCGAGGTCGGCCTCATCGGAGCCGTCGATGGTGCTGATCGGGTAGGTGTTCACGACTTGGTCGGCCTCGTCGAACTCGACGCCCGTCACGGTGTCGCCGGCGGCGGTCACGTCGGTGACGTACACGACCCCGGCATCGGCGTCACCGGAGGTGACCTTGGCGAGTACATCGCTGACCGACTGCTCCTCGCTGACCGGCTCGATGTCGACGCCGGTCTCCTCCTCCATCTGAGCGGTCGCGTTGCCGCAGGGGACCTCGGCCGCGCAGACGACGACCTTGTTCCCGGCCTTGGCGAGGTCCTGGAAGCCGGTGATCTCGGCCGGGTTGCCCGGAGGCGTGGCGATCTCCAGCGTGTTGGCGGCGAAGTCCTGCGGGTCGGCGGCCAGGTCGCCGAGCTTGTCCATGTTCTTGGTGTCGGCCGAGGCGAAGACGTCCGCCGGGGCGCCGTCCTCGATCTGGGCCACCAGGTCGGAGGAGCCGCCGAAGCTGGTGGTCACCCTCACGCCGGGGTGGTCCTTCTCGAACTGCTCGGCCAGCTCGGTGAACGTGTCGGTTAGCGAGGCCGCCGCGAAGACGGTCAGCTCCCGGTCCTCCGACCCCTCGCTCGAGCTCGCGCAGCCGGCGAGCGCGAGGGCGGCCGCCACCGCGACGGTGGCACCGATTCGTGGGTTCTTGATCATGGGCGCTCCACGACGACGTTGGTTGACTTGATGGATGCGACCGCGCTGACACCGGGCTCGAGGCCCAGCTCGATGGCGGCCTCGGCGCTCATCAGGGAGACGATCCGGTAGGGCCCGCAGACCATCTCCACCTGGGCCATCACGGTGTCCAGGGTGGTCTTGGTGACGATCCCGAGCATCCGGTTGCGGGCGCTGACCGCCTTCGCCCGGACCGGATCGGGGGCATCGGCCAGCTCCGAGGCCAGCTCGGCCAGAACGATGCCGTCGATGACCGCCCGGCCGTTTTCCGTGCTCGCCTCGATCCGTCCCGCGTCGATCCAGCGGCGCACGGTGTCGTCGCTGACGCCGAGGAGGCCAGCGGCTTCGGCGATACGGTAGGTGGTCACGGGAGGAGTATCGCATCTGCGGCGAAATCACGCGCGAAGTGTCCTCATCTGCGGAACGCTCCGATTCGGTGGTCGAGCTTGTCGGGACCACGATTCGAGGGAACATCGACCGAGTGGGACCATGGAGGGCGTGAGCGACACCGATCAGCAGCAGCCCGCCCAGCCGTCGAATCAGCCGGCGGGCGAGCAGCCGGAGACCCCGGCGCGCAGCTACCCACGCACGTTCGGTGCCCTGATCGGGTCGATGATCTTCTTGCTCGTCCTCGTCGTCCCGATCGTGCTGATCGTGCAGTGGCGCGGCAACCTCGAGCGCGAGGTCAGCGGAGCCAACGAGACCTACAAGGCGGACTGGGCCGAGGCCGTACGCAGCGCCCAGGTCGCCGACCTCGACGTCGTCTACCCGCGCGAGCTGCCCTCAGGCTGGTACGCCAACACCGACCCGTCCTACCAGGGCGGCGACGAGCCGTCGTGGACCATGTCGTTCGTCAAGGGCGAGACCTCCTACGTCGGCCTGGAGCTCTCCTCCCGCTCGGCGCAGGCGCTGGCTCAGAAGAACATCGACACACAGGCCAAGGAGGGCGACGAGGTCAGCATCGACACCGACGTCGCCGACACCTGGACCGAATGGTCCGACTCTGGCGGCGACACCGGCTACTCCGCCGAGGTCGACGGCCAGACGCTGATGCTCTGGGGTCCCAAGGACGGCGACGTACGCGACTACCTCGCCCTCGTCACCACCGAGCCCCTGAAGTAGCGAGACGTCACCCGCCTCGGGCGGCGGGAGCGACGTCTCGTCAGTCGTGGATGGCGGCGTCGATCTTCTTCCGGGCGCCGTCGAGCCACTCCTGGCACAGCGTGGCCAGCTTCTCGCCGCGCTCCCACAGGGCCAGGGACTCCTCGAGGGTGATGCCGCCGGCTTCGAGCTTGCGGACGACCTCGACCAGCTCCTCGCGGGCCTGTTCGTAGGACAGGTTCTTGTCGTCGTCAGTCATCGGCTACGTCCTTAGTGGGCTCAGTCTTCTCGATCGAGGTGATGGTCGTTGTCAGGCGGCCGTCGGCGAGGCGGATGCTGACCGCCTCGCCCTCGGCGGCGTCGGCGACGCTGGTGAGGACGTGTCCGTCCGCATCCTGGGCGACGGCGTACCCCCGTCTCAGCGTCTCCAGGGGTGAGAGCGCGCGAGCGCGAGCGCGATGGTGGCCGATGTCGTCGGCGGCCCGGTCGAGGGCGTGCCCGACGGTCCGGCGGGCACGGTCGCGCAGCGAGGTCACCTCGTCGCGGCGGGCGTCGATCAGGGAGCGCGGGTCGGCCAGCACCGGCCGCGAGCGCAACGCGTCCAGGAGCGTCTGCTCGCGGTGGATCAGTGCGGCGATCCCGCCGCGGAGCCGGTCGCGTCCGGTCGCGACGATCCGCTGCTCCTCGACCACGTCGGGTACGACGAGCTTGGCGGCATCGGTCGGCGTCGAGGCACGTACGTCGGCGGCCAGGTCCAGCAGCGGCGAGTCGGGCTCGTGGCCGATCGCGGAGACGACCGGGGTGCGCGCGGCGTGCACCGCACGGATCAGGTGCTCGTCGGAGAACGGCAGCAGGTCCTCGACCGAACCGCCGCCGCGGGCGATGACGATCACGTCGACCTCGGGGTCGCGGTCGAGCCGCTGCAGCTTCTCGACGACGTCGGCAGCGCTGCGCGCCCCCTGCATCGCGGCGTACGCCACCTCGAACCGCACCTGCGGCCACCGCCGCTTCGCGTTCTCGAGCACGTCCCGCTCGGCCGCTGAGTTCGCGGCGGTGAGCAGCCCGACCTTGGTCGGCAGGAAGGGGAGCGGGCGCTTCAGCTCGGCAGCGAAGAGCCCCTCGGCGGCCAGCAGCTGCCGGCGCTGCTCGAGCCGGGCGAGCAGCTCACCGAGCCCGACCGGACGGATGTCGCGGGCCTGCAGCGACAAGGTGCCGCGGTTGGCGTAGTAGGACGGCTTCGCGTGGATGATCACCGAGGCGCCCTCGACCAGCGGCGGATTCAGGCTGTCGAGCAGGAACCGCGTGCACGTCACCGGCACCGAGATGTCGGCCACCGAGTCGCGCAGGGTCAGGAAGACGGTCTGCATCCCCGGCCGCCGGCTCATCTGGGCCACCTGCCCCTCCACCCAGACCGCCCCGAGCTTGTCGATCCAGCCGCCGATCGCGTTCGCGATCTGCCGCACCGGAGCGGGCGACTCGGGGGAGGTGTCCAGGGCCATGCCGCCAACCCTAGAGCGGGCCACCGACATTAGAGGTGTCACGCCACGGTCTCTAGACTGGTCCCATGAGCATCGACCTCGGCACCCCACGCCTGATCTCCGACGACGAGAAGGCTGTCCTCCTCGCGGAGCCGCGCGGCTATTGCGCCGGGGTGGACCGGGCCGTGATCACCGTCGAGGAGGCGCTGGACCTCTATGGCGCGCCCGTCTACGTGCGCAAGGAGATCGTGCACAACAAGCACGTCGTCGACGATCTGCGCAACCGCGGCGCGATCTTCGTCAACGAGCTCGACGAGGTGCCCTCGGGTGCGACCGTCGTCTTCTCCGCCCACGGTGTCTCCCCAGCGGTCCACGCCGACGCCGCAGTGCGTGAGCTGAAGACGATCGACGCGACCTGCCCGCTGGTCACCAAGGTCCACCTGGAGGCCAAGCGGTTCGCGCGCGAGGGCTACAGCATCCTGCTGATCGGCCACGCCGGTCACGAGGAGGTCGAGGGCACCATGGGTGAGGCGCCGGAGGCGACCACGCTCGTCGAGGGTCCCGGTGACGTACCCGGACTCGAGGTCGCCGACCCCTCCAAGGTCGTCTGGCTTTCCCAGACCACCCTCTCGGTCGACGAGACCATGGAGACGGTCGCCGCGCTCCGGGTGAAGTTCCCCGAGCTGCTCGACCCGCCCAGCGACGACATCTGCTACGCCACCCAGAACCGCCAGCAGGCCGTCAAGGAGATCGGCGGGGCCAGCGACCTGGTCATCGTCGTCGGCTCCGGCAACTCCTCCAACTCGGTCCGCCTGGTCGAGGTCGCGCTCGAGGCCGGCGCCAAGGCGGCCTACCGCGTCGACGACGCCAGTGAGATCGACGAGTCCTGGCTCGATGGCGTACGCAGCGTCTCGGTCACCTCTGGTGCCAGCGTGCCCGAGAAGCTGGTCGAGGGTGTCGTCGAGTTCCTCAAGGAGCGCGGCTTCCCCGACGCCCTGGCACACAAGAGCGCCGAGGAGTCGTTGATCTTCGCGCTGCCCACGGAACTCCGCAAGGACCTGAAAGCCGCTGCCGCGAGGGGTTGATCCCCGACCCGTGATGGGCGTTAGGGTCGAGGGGTGGCCCGATTTCTCGACGTACACCCTGACAACCCGCAGTCCCGTCTGATCAGCCAGGTCGTCGATGCTTTGCGCGACGACCAGCTGATCGCGTACCCGACCGACTCCGGCTACGCGCTCGGCTCGCGGATCGGCAACAAGGACGGTCGCGACCGGATCCTCAAGATCCGTGGCCTCGACGACCGCCACCACTTCACGTTGATCTGCAAGGACTTCGCGCAGCTCGGCACGATGGTCCACGTCGACAACAGCGCCTTCCGGGCGATCAAGAGCGCGACCCCGGGGCCCTACACGTTCATCCTGCCGGCGACCCCTGAGGTGCCGCGACGGCTGATGCACCCGAAGAAGAAGACCGTGGGCGTACGCATCCCCGAGCACGCCGTCGTGCAGGCGCTGCTCGAGGAGCTCGGTGAGCCGCTGCTGTCCTCGACGCTGATCCTGCCCGGCGAGACCGAGCCGGAGGTCTTCGGGTGGAACGTCAAGGAGGCGCTCGACCACCAGGTCGACATCGTCATCGAGGCCGGTGAGACCCCGGCCGAGCCGACCACGGTCATCGACTGGTCCGACGGCGAGCCCGAGGTCATCCGTGAGGGTGCCGGCGACGTCTCCGGGTTCCTGGCGCTGGACTGATCAGGAGGCCAGGGCGCGTTCGCGCTCGACCTCGTCGCGGGTCTCGGTGCGCTGTTTCAGAACCCGGCGGCGCATCACCAGGCAGCCCAGGCACAGGGCGTAGCCGATGAACAGGCTGATCGCGTGGTGCCCGAGGCCGCTGACCACGGCTTGGACGAAGCCGTCCCCGGCGTCGGCGATCGACCCGGGCTGGGTCGCGGCCAGCAGGATGAAGATGCCGAGCATGATCAGCGGCGGGAGCACGCCGACCACGAAGAAGTCGCTGGGTCTGACGATCAGCGCGAGCGTCAGCGCGATCGCCACGAAGGTGAAGTCGAAGAGCAGGCCGATCTGGTCGTCGATGAGCAGATCGACGAAGGTGACCGTCAGCGAGGTGGCGGATCCGAGCGCGACAACATGGCGGCCGGACTCGCGTCCTTCCTCCCAGATGGTGCGCTGACTCATGCCGCCGCCTCCGTTGCGCAAGCGCCATGGTACGGACGCGACGGCCTGAGGCTTATGGTCGCTCGCTGGCGCTCGCTCATGGGGTCACGATCTCTCGAATGCAGCCTGTGTATCAGAACCCACGGTAGGGCCCGGCACACCGTCATTTTCGGCGGCGCGCCGATCATCCTCCCTTACGCTGCTCAGCCTTTCCACAGCGCGTATCTCCACCGGACGCGGCGTCTCGAGTTCATCGTCGGTTACCGATAATTCATTGAAACGACGGGCGGCCACCAGGACCCGGTTGTCGAGGGATCCGATCGCCTGGTTGTAGCGGGTCACCGCGGTGTTGAGGGAGCGTCCGATCCCGTCCAGGTGGCCGGACATGGTGGACAGGCGCTGGTGCAGGTCACGGCCGAGCCGGTGGATCTCCCGGGCCTGCTCGGCGAGCGCCTCGTGGGACCATCCGTGCGCCACCGTGCGCAGCAGCGCGATCAGTGTCGTCGGTGAGGCCAGCACGACCCGGCGCTCCGCGGCGTACTCGATCAGGCCGGGCTCGGTCTCCAGCGCCGCCGAGAGGAACGACTCCGCCGGCACGAAGAGCACGACGAACTCGGGCGACTCCTCCAGGAAGCGCCAGTAGGACTTCGAGGCCAGCTGGTCCACATGCGTACGCAGCTGGGCGGTGTGTCTGCGCAGGTGAGCGCGGTAGTCGTCCTCGTTGTCCGCGGACGCGGCGTCGAGGTAGGCGTCGAGGGGGACCTTGGAGTCGACGACCAGCTCCTTGTTGCCGGACAGGTGCACCACCAGGTCGGGTCGCAGTCGCCCGTCCTCGAGATGGACCTGCTCGGAGAAGTCGCACTTGTCGACCAGGCCGGCGAGCTCCACCGCGCGGCGCAGGTGCATCTCGCCCCAGCGGCCCCTGACCTGAGGTTTCCGCAGCGCCGTCGACAGCGACCGGGTCTCGGTCTGGAGCCGCCCGACCTCCGTCTCGAACTGTCCCTGCCAGCGGGCCCGCTCCCGGTCGAGATGCTGCATCTGGTCGCTGAGCCGGTCGAGCCCCTGCATCACCTCGGCCTGGTCCACCATCCCGGCCGCGACCGTCCCCACGCTCCGGGCCCGCGCCCACAGCACCCCGAGCACGACGCCCAGGGCAAGACCGATCACCAGTCCGAGCACGAGGATCCAGATCTCCATGACATCGATACTCGCAGGGACCACCGACAATTTGTTCGGATGGGCACGGTCGGCGGTTCGTGGTTCCATGGAGGCATGGCCCACAACGTCGAGCTGGCCGAACGCGTCCGGGACCTGATGCCCGCCGGCGCCACCGAGGTGAAGATGTTCGGTGGGCTGGCGTTCATGGTGAACGGCAACATGGCGTGCGCGGTCGGTGCCGACGACCTGCTCGTACGCACCGGCAAGTCGGCCTACGAGGCCGCCCTCGCGGCAGGCGCCGAGCCGATGATCATGGGTGCCCGGACGATGTCCGGCTACGTCAACGTCGCCGCCGACCTGCTCAACGGCGATGCCCTCGCCGGCTGGGTCGAGCGCGGCGTCGCCACCGCCGAGTCACTGCCACCGAAGTAGCGCGACCACGGGAAGGTGATCGCTCCCGGTCCGGTCCAACGGTCGTACGTCCTCGACCTCGGCGCCACGGGCGAAGACGTGGTCGATGCGGATGGCAGGGAGGGCTGCCGGGAAGGTGAACCCAAAGCGGTCCTGCGGCTCGCTGACCTGGGAGATGACCGGACGTAGCGCGCGGTCACCCGCGTCTGCGTTGAAGTCGCCGGAGACGATCACGACCTCGGCGTCGTCCGCCCGCAAGGCCTCGGCGAGAAGCTTGATGCTCCCGTTGCGCGCCGTGACGTCCAGGCCGCGGACGCCCAGCCGGATCGAGGGCAGGTGCACCGCATACACCGCGACGACCGGGGCGTCGTCGGCAGGCCTCGTCTCCACCCGCAGCCCACGTCTCCACGACGCGTCCACGCCCGCCGGGCGCAGATCGAGAGGTGTCGCGTTCTCGAGAGGTCGTGCCGACCACACCCCGACGGTGCCGTACGTCTCGTGGTGCGGGAGGGCAGCTCCGAACGCCCGGCTGTAGTCGCCGACCAGCTCGGGAACCACCTCGTTCAGCGTCACGATGTCGGGCGAGGCAGCGAGGATCTCGCGGACGGTCCCGCTGATATCCGTGTTGGTGTCGCTCACGTTGTGCTGGACGACGACCAGGTCGGGGTTCGAGGCGGGAACGTCGGAGAGCTTGGGATGAAACGTCCAGCCCCAGGCCACGGCGGGCACGATGAACGCGATGACCGCGGCGGCCGACCGTCGCGCCAGCCCGACGAGCAGGACCAGCACCGCCACGGCGCCGAGCCACGGCAGGAACGTCTCCACGAGGCTGCCGATACCGAACGCCGATGGGAGATGGGCGCGGAAGAGGATCGCGCCGGCGATGACGAGAAGGAGGACCGCGCAGACCGTGCCGCGGGACCAGACCGTTCCCCGGCGCTCCCGTTTCACGGCATCGTCGTCAGTCGGCGAGATCGACGATCACCGGGGCGTGGTCGGAGGGGGAGCCGGTGCCGATCGCGGGGTTGCGCTCGTCGAGATCGACGGACGCGCCCGTCACCCGTGAGGCGAACGAAGGGGAGCCGAGGACGAAGTCGATGCGCAGGCCGCGGTTGCGCTCGAAACGCTGCCGGTAGTAGTCGAAGTAGGTGTAGGCCTCCGGGCCGGGCACGAAGGGGCGTACGACGTCCTTGAAGTCCTTCTCGATGGCGAAGAAGGCGTCGCGCTCGGCGGGGGTGAGGTGGGTCTTGCCGACGAACTGCTTGGGGTCGAAGCAGTCCTCGTCGAAGGGGCAGACGTTCCAGTCGCCGACCATGGCCGAGGGTCCGTCGTGCCAGGCCTGCGAGGCCTTCTGCAGGGCCGCGAGCCACTCCAGCTTGTAGGCATAGTGGGGATCGTCCGGCTTGCGGCCGTTGGGGACGTAGACCGAGGTCACCCGTACGTCACCGCAGGTCGCCGTGAGCGCGCGGGCCTCGGCGACGTCCTTGAACGACGGCATCCCCTCGAACCCGACCTGGATGTCGGTCAGCCCGACCCGGGAGATCAGCGCGACGCCGTTCCACTGGTCGTAGCCGACCGAGGCGACCTCGTAGCCGCGGGCCTCCAGGCCCATCGTCGGGATCTGGTCGGGCTTGGCCTTCGTCTCCTGCAGGGCGAGCACGTCGATCGAGTGTCGCTCGACGAAGGCCTCGACGCGGTCGATGCGGGAGCGGATGGAGTTGATGTTCCAGGTGGCGATACGCACGCCCGTCAGACTATCCAGAAGACGTATTGGACTACCGTTTGAGGCGTGGGCAGCGCGACGATCGAGATGCATGGGGTCCGTCGTCTCTACGAGCAGGCAGATCTCGCCGAGCTGATCGCCCTCGACGACATCGATCTGACCATCGATCCCGGCACGTTCGTGAGCATCATCGGGCCCTCGGGTTGCGGCAAGTCGACGCTGTTGCGGCTGATCAGCGGGCAGGAGTCGGCCGACGCCGGGAAGATCACCGTGTGCGGTCTGACCCCGAAGGAGGCGGCCGAGGCGAAGGCCTTCGGGTTCGTGCCGCAGTCTCCGGCGCTGCTGCCTTGGCTGAGCGTGCTCGGCAACGTGACCCTGCCGCACAAGGTCAATCGGCGCGGGGCCAACCGCCGCAGCGACCGCGGCCGTCCCGACCTCGAGGAGATGCTGCGCGAGGTCGGCCTGGGGGAGTCGCTCCACAAGCTCCCCGCCGAGCTGTCGGGCGGCATGAAGCAGCGGACCGCGATCGTACGCGCCTTCGGGCTGCGCCCCGACGTACTCCTTCTCGACGAGCCCTTTGGTGCGCTCGACGAGTTCACCCGCGAGGCGCTCCAGGAGCAGCTGCTGGAGCTGTGGGAGCAGACCCGCGCGACGGTCGTCTTCGTCACCCACTCGATCTCCGAGGCGGTCAGGCTGTCCGACAAGGTCGTGGTGATGGCCCCGCGACCTGGCCGGATCACCGACGTCATCGACATCGACCTGCCCCGCCCCCGCCACCAGGAGCTCCTCACCTCGCCGGAGTTCCACGCCTACGAGCTCGCCCTCCGGGGCAGCCTGAGGGACGCCTTCAGCCACGGAGAGGTCGTCTCGTGACCCTGGACTCAGGTACGCAGCCGGCCCCTCGGCAGCGGCCACATCTGGTCGTCCCCACCTCCGAGCAGCTCGCCGCGCGCCGCCTGCGCCGCCGCACCCGGCTGCTCCGCCCGCGCTACTGGCTCCCGTTCGTCCTTCTCGTCGTGGTGCTCGGGCTTGCCTGGGAGCTGGGCGCGCGGCGGATGCCCTACCTGTTCGCGCCGCTCGGCGACATCGCGAGCGTGCTGGCCGAGGACCCCGGCTACTTCCTGAGCAACACTCTGGTCACCCTCAGCGAGGCACTGGTGGGGCTCGGGATCGGCTTCGTCGCCGCCTTCGCCCTCGCCGTAGTAGTGAGCGAGATCGCGGTGGTGCGGCGGGCGGTGATGCCGGTGGCCGTCGTGCTCTCGGTGACGCCGCTGGTGGCGATCGCGCCGCTGCTCGTGGTCGCGCTCGGTTTCGGGATGGGGCCGAAGGTGGTCCTGACCGCGCTGGTCTGCTTCTTCCCGATCCTGATCAACGTGGCGACCGGGCTGCGGGCGGTGCCCTCGCCGGTGCTGCAGGTCTACCGCACCGTGGCCGCGAGCCGGCTGGAGGTGCTGCGCCACCTGCGGGTGCCCGCCTCGCTGCCCTACGTCTTCGCGTCGCTCCGGATCGTCTTCCCGCTGTCGATGATCGGCGCCGTCGTGGCCGAGCTCTCCGCCGCGGGGTCGGCCGACGGCCTCGGCAGCGTGATACAGGTGGCCAGCTCGCAGAACAGACTGGCTACGGTGTGGGCAGCGATCTTCGTCCTCGCGACGCTCGGGTCGTTGCTGTTCTGGCTCGTGACGCTCGCCGAGCGTCGAGTGCTCCACTGGCACGAGTCCTGACCTGAGTTGAAGGAGCCCTTCATGTCTCGCGTACGTCCGTTCGCCGCTGCCCTCACGTCGGCGGTCGTCCTGCTCGGTGCGCTGACCGCCTGCGGGTCCTCGCAGGACTCCGCGGGTGAGCAGGGGAGCGCGGTCTCGGCCGAGCGCTGCGAGCAGAACGAGAAGGCCGGCAGGATCACCTACATGTCGGGCTACTACTGGCAGGCGTCGGCCTCGATCATGGAGGCCATCGCCGCAGATCAGCTGGGCTATTTCAAAGATCTCTGCCTCGACGTCGAGCTCCAGCCGGGCTCGGGCGACGTCTCCCAGAACGCCAAGCTGATCGCCGCCGGGAAGGTGCAGGTCGGGCCGCTCTCCGAGCAGGACATCATGACCTCCAACGCGAGTGGGCTGAAGGTGCTCGGCGTCTCGTCCTACTCCAACGCCGGTCTCGACGTGCTGATGACCGGCACCGAGATCACCGACCTGAAGCAGCTCGAGGGCAAGACCCTCGGCCACAAGGGCTGGGTCCCGGTCGGCGTGCAGGCGATGCTCGCCGAGGCCGGCGTCGACATGGCGAAGGTGAAGCAGGTCAAGGTCGGCTACGACCCCGGCGTGCTGCCGCGCGGCCAGGTCGATGCGCTGGTCGGGTTCGTCTCCAACGAGCCCAACCAGCTGAAGGAGGCCGGCGAGGAGGTCACGGTCTGGGAGCCGACCGACTTCGAGGTGCCCGGTTCCCTCGGCGCCTACTCCGTCAACCCGGCCTGGGCCGAGAAGCACCCCACCGCCGTCGAGGACTTCCTCCGGGCCGTCTTCAAGGCCTACACCTACTGCGCCGCCGACGACCACGTCGAGGAGTGCATCGGCTACCAGCACGATCTGGCCGGCGCCGAGTCCGACGAGACGCACGAGACGGCCATCTGGCGCACCGAGGTCGCGGTCGCGGCCGACAACCCGCTCCCCGGCAAGTTCGGATCGATCGACCCCGACAACGTCGCGGCGCTGGCCGGGGTCGTGACGGCGTACGCAGGTCAGAAGGTCACGCCCGAGCAGGCCGCCTCCTGGTTCGACACGTCCTTCGCGGAGGCGGTCGTCGACGACAACGACAAGGTGATCTGGCCCGCTCCGTGACGCTCCTGATGGCAAACGTAGGAATTCGACTCGAAAGTTTTGCCTGTTCAACGGCAATTTCACCGAAGTTTCTATAGCCCATCCCTAGTCGCAACGCTTGAATCTCCTGTGGCTGCCGGCGTCAATCGCCGGCGGCCGTTCACAAATCCAGGAGGAAGAGCTATGCGAGTTCGTATTCCCATGATGATCGCCGCGGCTGCGGGTGCCGCGGCGCTGACTGCGTCGATGGTTCCCGCATTCGCCCAAGAGGCACCGAGCTACAAGGAGTTCGAGGCGTCCACGTACGTCGACTTCGACGGTCAGTACGTCGTCAACGGCGACGAGGTCGTCTCCAACCAGGGTGACCTGCACAAGTTCTACGAGTCGATGGTCTCGGCGCCGAAGCACGTCCCCGAGGACGGCCTCATCGTCAACACCGTCAGCGGGAAGGACGACAAGTGGTCGGCCTCCCAGGCGCTCAACCTCACCTACTGTGTCTCGAACAAGTTCGGCACCGACAAGGCCGCCATCGTGACGGCGATGGCGCAGGGCGAGGGTATGTGGGAGGCGGCCAGCTCGGCGGTCGAGTTCATCTACGTCCCCGCCCAGGACGCGTCCTGCAACACCCGCAACTCCAACGTGCTCTTCTCGGTCGAGCCGGTGAGCACCTCGCAGTACATCGCGCGGGCGTTCTTCCCGTCGACCTCGAAGCGCTCGCGCAACGTGCTCATCGACGACTCGATCTTCTCGTCGGGCAACTGGGAGGCGGGTGACATCCTCGGCCACGAGCTCGGTCACACCCTCGGGTTCCGCCACGAGCACACCCGGCCGGAGTCGGCGACCTGCTTCGAGGACAACAACTGGCGTGCGCTGACGCCGTACGACTCGTCCTCGATCATGCACTACCCGCAGTGCAACGGTGGCTCGGAGGACCTGGAGTTCCAGGCCTCCGACGCGGCCGGGATCCGGGCGCTGTACGGCTCCTGATCCACCAGCAGCATGAGAGCGGCCCTCCCGGTTTCCCGGGAGGGCCGCTCTCATGGGGTTCCTAGTAGGACAGCCCGTGGCCGAGCGGGAAGAGATCCGGGATCTCCACCGGGAGCTTGCCGCTCGGGTTCACCTCGCCGTAGAGCACCCGCACCAGCGACTCGAGCTGGTGGGAGGTGTAGCCGTAGGTGTCGAGAACCGTTGCCGCCTCGGGGAAGGACGTGACGTCGTAGGGGTTGCGCATCGCGGTCACGATCACCGGGACCTCGGTGGCGAGCAGCGCCTTGACCAGCTTGGTCTGGGCCACGGCCGCCGGTGTCGGCTGGCCGGTCGCCGGGTTGATCTGCCAGGCGTTGTTGGTCGGAATCACCACCAGATCCTTGCCCGCGGCAGCCGCGACCGCGGCATCGATCTGCGCGTCGGTCGGAGTGGTGCCTGACTGCAGCACCTGGGTCGTCGCGCCGCGCTTCTGGAGCCCGGCCGCGATGCCCGCCGTCGTGTCCACGCCCCAGCCCGCGACCAGGACGTTCTTCGCCCCGGGCGCCAGCGGCAGCAGGCCGTCGTCGTTCTTCACCAACGTGGTGGTGCGGTCGGAGATCGCCTGGGCGTCGGCCTTGTGCGCCGGGTTGCTGAAGACCGCCGGAGCGGCAGCCGGGTCGACGTACGGACTCTTGAAGATCTCGTTGTCGAGCTTGTGCTTCAGGATCCGGTAGACCGACTCGTCGAGCCGCTTGCGCGAGATGGTGCCGTTCTTGACGGCGTCGAGGACCGCGGCGTACGCCGTGCCCATCTGCGGCGGGATGAGCAGCTGGTCGGCGCCGGCGAGGAACGCCTCGACCGGAGCGACGTCGGGCGGGTACGTCGCGCTCGCGCCCTGCATGTCGAGGGCGTCGGTCACGATCAGGCCGTCGAAGCCCATCTCCTCACGGAGCAGACCGGTGAGGATCGGCTCGGACATGGTGGCCGGCTCGCCGCTCGGGTCGATCGCGGGCACGGTCACGTGAGCCGTCATGATCGCGTCGATCCCGGCGTCGATGGCGGCCTCGAAGGGCGGCAGGTCGATCGCCTCGAGCTCCTCGCGGCTGTGGGTCACCTCGGGCAGGCCGTAGTGGCTGTCGGTGCCGGTGTCGCCGTGGCCCGGGAAGTGCTTGGCGATCGAGGAGAGGTCACCGTCGTCGAAGCCGCCGACCTCGGCGGAGACGATGTCGGAGACCGCGGCGGAGTCGGCTCCGGGCGAGCGGATCCCGATCACCGGGTTGTTGGGGTTGAGGTTGACGTCGGCGACGGGCGCGTAGTCCTGGGTGACCCCGACGGCGGCCAGCTCGGTGCCGATCACCTCGGCCGATCGGGCTGCGTCCTCGGTCGAGCCGCCGGCGCCCAGCGCCATCTGGCCGGGCATCTGGGTGGCGCCGCTGGCCGGACCGAAGCGGGCCACGAGCGCGCCGCCCTCCTGGTCGACAGCGATGTTGAGCGGGATCTTGGGCCGCTGCTGCAGCGCGGCGCGCTGGAGACCGTTGGAGAGCGTCGCCACCTGGGCCGCGTCACCGATGTTGTCGGGGCCGCGGGTCGTGAAGTAGATGACCCCGCCGGGCTGGTACTTGGCGATCGCCTGCGCCGGGGTGTCCACCCCGTAGAGCCTCTGGTTGCCGGCCTTCGCCGTGTCGCTGACGGTGTTGGCGTCGCGTCCGTAGACCTCGATCACGAAGAGCTGGCCGACCTTCTGCTGCAGCGACATGTGGCGCATCAGCGAGACGATCTGGCCGTGCTGCGTCGGCTTCTTGGTGGCGGTCGTCGCGGGCGGATCCGGCTCGGCGGCGTGCGTTGCTGCGTACGGCATCGCCACCGCCACCGCGGCCGCGAGTCCCGCAGCCGCCAACCTTCCGCGTCTGGTCAGTGTCGTTCTGCTCATGACAACCTCCCCATCTGCACCGCTGGTACGCGGCACGGCGATTCACTCTAGGGGCTACCAACCGGTCACGGAAGAAAATTCCCGAGTCCGCACATCTGGCCCGCCGAATCTGCACTTGTGGAGGACGAAACTCGACTTTCGTCGTCCACAACTGCAGATTCGCCTGCCGTTGCCGCCGATTCGGCGGACGAGTTTTGCCGGATCGGTGGACAGAACGGCCTCGCAGGGCCAAGGTGAACCTTCGTGCGCATCGTTGTCGGAGCCGCAGCGGCGGCCACTCTCGCTCTCACCACCCTCACGTTCGCGCCGGCGGCGCAGGCTGTGCAGTCAGTGCAGTCAGGGGGTGCGTACGACTGGACGTCTGTGAACGTGGATACGACACAGGGGTTCCGGGCGCTGGACGCCGTCGACGCGAAGACCGCGTGGGTCGGCGGGGATGGCGGGGGAGTGTTCCGTACGACCGATGGCGGCCGGACCTGGGACGAGGTCTCGCCGCCAGGATCAGACGGGCTCCTCTTCCGAGACGTCGAAGCAAGCTCTGCGAGGGAGGCCGTGGTGCTCTCCATCGGCGAGGGCGAGGCGAGCCGGATCTACAAGACCGTCGACGGCGGAGCCACCTGGACCGAGACGTTCCGGTCCGCGGAGCCGGCCGCGTTCTACAACTGCGTCGACTTCTGGCCCGGCGGCAAGCGCGGGATCGCGATGAGCGACCCGGTCGACGGCGAGTGGCGCATCATCACGACCTCCGACGGCGGCGACACCTGGACGATCGCCGACACGCGCGGCCTGGTCGCGCCGGGCGAGTTCGGCTACTCGGCCAGCGGGACCTGCCTGGTCACCGCGGGGGCGCGCGACGCCTGGATCGGCGGGGGCGGCGCCGCCGCGAAGATCTACGCCACCCACGACGGTGGTCGTTCCTGGTCCGCCGCCGACTCCACGATCGCGACCGGCGAGGCCGCCGGCGTCTTCGGGCTCGGCTTCCGCAACCCTCGCCAGGGGATCGCGGTCGGTGGCGACTTCGGCCTCGAGGATGACGGCGTCGACCGCGCCGCGTACTCGACCGACGGTGGTCGCACCTGGACCAACTCCGACTCCGACCTGGGCGGATACCGCGAAGCAGTCGCCTGGATCGGCGGCCGCACCGCGATCGCCGTCGGCCCCAACGGCAGCGACATCAGCCACGACAACGGCCGTTCCTGGAAGCCGTTCGGCGCCACCCAGACCCGCTTCCACACCGTCGACTGCGCCCGAGGTGTCTGCTGGGCCGCCGGTGCGGGCGGACGGGTCGGGGTGCTCGCCCGCTGAGGTCAGATCTTGAGGCCGATCGTCATCGGACCGCTCGAGGTCATCTCGTGCTCGCCGCGCTCGATGCAGAACTCGTTGCCCTCGGGGTCGCGGAGCGCGACGAAGCCGGTTCCGTCCTCCTTGCGGTGGTCACCGAAGATGGTCGCGCCGAGTGAGAGCGCGCGCTCGACGAGCTCGTCACGGGTGGTGTCCTCCGGCTTGATGTCGATGTGGACCCGGTTCTTCGCGGACTTCGCCTCGGGCACCGGGACGAAGAGGAACATCAGCTCCTTCGACGGGAAGCTGCGGGCGACGATCACCTCGGGGTCCTCGTCGTAGAAGAGGTGCCAGCCGGTGACGGCCGACCAGAACTCCCCGAGCTTGCGGGGGTCGGCGCAGTCGAAGGTGAGGTGGCGGATCTGGATAGTCATGGCCGGATCATCCACCGAAGCCTGTCCGTAGCGGAACGGGTTATTCGACGAACTCCGAGACCGTACGCGGCGTGGCCGCCGCCGTGAGGGCGACGGCCGTCTCGAGCGGCACGTCCGGGATGTCGACGTGCTCCTGTCCGGCCGCGGTCATCGCGGTGACCTGGGCCAGGCCGATGCGGCGGTCGAAGAAGGTCTGCCTGACCCGCCAGCCGATGATTCCGTCGGTCTGCAGGGCGGTGCGTACGGCGGTGTAGGAGCCGGAGCGGACCACCAGGTAGCGGTCGGTGAGCGCGTGGCCGAGGTGGCGGTGACGCAGCTCGGCACCGAGCAGCCCGAGAACGAGGGCCAGCACCAGCATGGCGACCGGGATCCACCAGAGCCAGACGTCGCCGAAGACGCCGATCAGCACGGTCGGGACCAGCGCGACGAGCGTCCACACGACGGTGGCGACGACCGCCCGGAACCAGTAGCGCCGGCGTGGCCGTGGCCCATGGCCGGTGAGCGCCGCCGAGAACGCATCCTCGCCGAGGATGTCGGTGCCGACCTCGGAGACGACCTGCTCCGGGGCGGTCGGCAACACCGCGGGGGAGTTGTCGTCGAGCCCGGTCGTCAGCAGGTTGAGGTCGGCGCCGCCGGCCAGGCCGATCAGCGGGCCGACGGTGGAGGTGGCGCCGCGTACCTTCGCTTCTTCGACCGTCGTCGCGCGGGTGCTGGTCAGGCCGAAGCTGCGCCGCAGCGTGGTGCCCTCCCGGCCCTGCTCGCGCACGACCTGGAGGTCCCACCAACGCACCGCGTAGCCGACGCACGACCCGATCGCCCACACCGCGGCCGCCCCGACGATCGCGATCGGGATGGCGATGAACAGCATGCGTACGACCTCGTCGACCGGGACGCCGTTGACCTCGCCGTTGGTGACCCGGACTCCGAAGGACCCCCACGGGATCAGGTCGGAGAAGGCACCGAAGACCGCACCCAGACCGCCGACCGCGATCGCAAGGTTCTTGAGGTTGAGCGGGGCGTACCTGATCCAGGACCAGTCGAGTCTGGCGATGACCTCGCCTTCGGACGGGGCCTCGGCGGGCTCGGTCTCTGGCGATGAACCTTCAGCTGAGGGCACGGCGGACGCGGATGGCGCGGATGTCGATGTCGCTGGGGCCGCGTGCAGGAGCTCGCGTCGCAGCCGGGCGGCGGCGTCCTTGGTCAGCGAGTCGAGGGTGATCTGGCCCTCGTCGACCCCGGTGCCGACATTGACCTTGGTGACCCCGAGCGCGCGGTGGATGAGCGTCGAGCTCAGGTCGACGCTACGCACGCGGTCGAGCCGCGCGGTCAGGGTGGTGCGGTTGAGCAGACCCTTGCGTACCTCCAGGTGGGTCGGCGTCACCCGATAGCTCGTGGTCAGCCACGGGACCATGCCGGCCAGGGCAGCGACCACCGCGATGCCGGCCGCGACCAGCAGACCGATGAACACGTTCGCCTGCCCGGCACCGAAGGCACCGATCGCGGCCGGGATGATCGCCTGGCGCAGCGTCGACAGCGGGCTGACGACCGCGGTCCAGCCGGCCAGCCGCTGCCACTCCGCGTCCGGAACGACAGGAGCGTCAGGTACCTCAGGGATCTCAGAGACCTCGCGAATCTCAGGAACGTCAGGGACCTCGGGCGTGCTCACGTCGCGTCCTCAGGCGTCGCCGCGGTGATCGCCACCAGCTTCGCGACGACCTCGAGCGCCAGCGCGTCGTCGAGGCAGGCGATCTGGACGATGCCTGCGGAGGAGGCGGTGGAGACCTTGACCGTACGCAGCCCGAACCGCCGCATCAGCGGCCCTTGGGTCGAGTCGACCGTCTGTACTCGGGAGAGCGGCACGATCTCGTCGACGACCGTGATCCACCCGTGGCGTACATGGACGGCGATGTCGGTCACCTCCCACCGGTGGATCCGGAACCGGATCGAGGGCACGAAGGTCAGCCCCGGCACCGGTGCCAGGACGAAGACCACGGCGACGAGCCAGAGGATCCACGTCCAGAAGCCCTCCGGGACGAGGACCGCCGCCACGATCGCACCCACCGCGAGGGCCAGCCAGATCACGGCGCCGATCGCCTCCGCCGTACGCCAGTACGCCGGTGCGCGCTCTGAGACCTGATGTGCGGGCTCGCGCAGTCGCTGTGGTGCATCGGGGGCGTTCACGGGCGCGAGCCTATTGGGTGAGGTCCCTTTACCGTCGGAATTCGGGATCGGCGATTACGGAGGCGTACCACGTGACCGAGTCGCGCGGCCGCGTTTCGGCCGTGGTCGGCGTACGACCATAGGATTGTCGATCGTGGCACTCACCATCGGCATCGTGGGACTTCCCAACGCGGGCAAGTCGACCCTCTTCAACGCTCTGACCAAGAACGACGTACTCGCGGCGAACTACCCGTTCGCCACCATCGAGCCCAACGTCGGTGTCGTCGGGGTGCCCGACGAGCGGCTGCCCGAGCTGGCGAAGATCTACGGGTCCCAGAAGCTGCTGCCGGCCACGGTGCAGTTCGTCGACATCGCCGGCATCGTGCGCGGCGCCTCGCAGGGTGAGGGCCTGGGCAACAAGTTCCTCTCCCACATCCGTGAGTCCGACGCGATCTGCCAGGTCACCAGGGTCTTCCGTGACGACGACGTCACCCACGTCGACGGCAAGGTCGAGCCCGCCAACGACATCTCCACCATCCAGACCGAGCTGATCCTCGCCGACCTGGAGACGGTCGAGAAGGCGATCCCGCGGCTGGAGAAGGAGTCGCGCAAGGCTCCCGACCTCAAGGCCAACCTCGCCGCCGCGGTCGAGGCCAAGGAGGCCCTCGAGGCCGGCACCCCGATCATCGCCACGAAGATCGACCGCGCGCTGATCCGCGACCTGATGCTGCTCACCGCCAAGCCCTACATCTTCGTCTTCAACTGCGACTCCGACGAGCTCGCCGACGAGGCCCTGAAGGACTCGATGCGCGAGCTGGTCGCCCCCGCCGAGGCGATCTTCCTGGACGCGAAGTTCGAGTCCGAGCTGGTCGAGCTCGACGAGGACGAGGCCCGCGAGTTCCTGGCCGACGCCGGCGTCGAGGAGCCCGGCCTGGACATCCTGGCCCGCGTCGGCTTCGACACCCTCGGCCTGCAGACCTACCTCACCGCCGGCCCCAAGGAAGTACGCGCCTGGGAGATCCCCAAGGGCGCCACCGCCCCCGAGGCCGCCGGTGTCATCCACACCGACTTCCAGAAGGGCTTCATCAAGGCCGAGATCGTCTCCTACGACGACCTCATCTCCGCCGGCTCCGTAGCCAAGGCCCGCGACCTCGGCAAGGTACGCATGGAGGGCAAGGACTACGTCATGGCCGACGGCGACGTCGTGGAGTTCCGCTTCAACGTCTGAGCGACGGACCGGATCGGCCGCCGGGTGGCGTGCTGCGCTACCCGTACGTCAGATGCACTCAACCCAACACTGGAGGTTCCATGCCCAAGGGCTACTGGGTCAGCGCGTACCGCACCATTTCCGACCCTGAGAAGCTGGCCGCTTACAACAAGCTGGCCCCGCAGGCCGTCAAGGCCGGGGGCGGTCGGGTCCTCAGCCGTGGCAGTCGGGTCGTGGCGCATGACGCCGGAATCGCCGAGCGCACCGTCCTGATCGAGTTCGACAGCTTCGAGCAGGCCGTCGCGGCGCACGAGAGTGCGGCCTACCAGGAGGCGCTGGCCGCCCTCTCCGACGGCGTCGAGCGCGACTTCCGCATCATCGAAGGCATGGACTGACCTCAGGGCTCCCACGTTGCTTGCCAGTCAAGGTCGCGGCACCTTCTGCTTCTGCTTGGACCCCGGGGAAGATCTGGCCGTCGATGGCCAGCTCAGAGGCGTACTCGTCCATGTCGTGGAGTTCCGCGTCAACGTCTGCAGCCGCCTGCTGGCCACCGCTAGTCTCGGCTGACGGAGTGGAGTTGCGATGGTTGGCCAGGTTGAGGTGATGTGGATCGTCGCGCTTGTGGCGCTGTGGTGGGTGCCGACGATCGTCGCGCTGGTCCTGATCGTCCGCAGTATCTCTGCCCGGGGACGCATGAGTGGGCTGGACGTCCTCGACATCGTGATGGTGCTGGTCTTCAGCTGGGCAGGTGCCTTGGTCTACTTCCTCATCGCGTTCCTGCGTCACCGACAGGAGTCCCGAGCCGTGGTCGCGGTGTCGCCTGCGATCGTAGAGACCGAGACGGCCTTGAACCGGGTCGATGAGGCGTACGCGCTGGCCTGGGCCGAAGCGCGTACGGCAGCCGACGACGACCTGATCGACGTGCTCCGCCAGGCAGGACTCGGGCCGAGTTGGACCGAGCCTGGCCGGCCGCGGGCGGATCTGCTGCTCGCCATCTGGCGGGCGGGCGCTACCCCGCGATCCGCCTCGAGACAGCTTCGCGAAGCACTCGGCGCACGGTCTGGCGCTTGACCCTGGTGGGGACCAGGAGAAGTCTGGAGAGATGACTAACGGTGCGATCGATGACTCGCGTTCGCTGCTGACTCTCGGCCGGGTGGACTCGGTGCGGGTCCAGGTCGGCTATCGGGCCAGCCCGGACGAGCAGGTGGATCGGCAGTACTTGCTCGACCTGTCGGTCCCAGAGCCGGACGGCGGGGGAGGCGAGGATGTCCTCGACGAGCGGGGGATCCTCGCCGCACTGGAGCCAGTCTTGTACGCCGGGGCCGACGCGCGGCGGCACTACTCGCTGCACCAGCACCGATGGCACACCAGTTGGGGCGCCAGTCCGGGTGCCCTCGAGATCGGGCTGCTGGTGAACACCGGGCCCCGGACAACGGCCGTCTCGGAGGCGTCGTACGCCGGTGTGTCCCGCGCCTTTCGTGACGTGATGGAGGTGGTCGGCCAGCCGGAGCGGACGCCGATTTCGCGGGAGTCGGCGGTCCAGCGCACCCGGCGCGCGGCCGCGACGGCGTACGCCGTGGACCCGGACGCCCTGTCACTCCGCGCGGAGGAGCACCACGCGGCGGACAACTCCTGGACGCTCCCCTTGCGCTCCACCGCGGGGGATGAGTACGACGTGGTGGTCGGCTTCGTCGAGGGGTACGCCGGTTCGGTGTCGGTGCGGCACGCACACCGGATCGAGGCGTCCGACTCCCTCGGGCCCGAGTGACCCGGAGCCATGAAGTCGCCGCGACGGCACCCGCCACCTGTCGTACCCCAAAGCTTGGACCGGACGTAGGACCGGGCTTCGGCTCGGATGAGTCGTAGGGGCAGCATCTTCGCAGTCCTCCCCGGTCAGGTGTGGGTGCCGACGTTGATCACCCGCCCGGACGAGTCGCGGTAGAAGAATCGGCGCACGCCCCACTCTTCCGTGGACAGGGGGTGCACGATCTCAACGCCCGCAGTCACTGCCGCGGCGTGGGCAGCTTCGACATCGTCGACGAAGATCGAGACGTCCGGGTTGACCGAGGCCGTTGCGTCAGTGGTCATCAATCCGATCTGGTGGCCGGCGTCGTCGGCAAGGAAGGCAATCCACCCCATGTTCATGACCACCCGCATGCCGAGCACGCCGGTGTGCTCGGTGATGGCGGTCGCGAGATCATCGACGGTCAGGATCGGGGCGATGCGCTCGATCTCCATACAACAATCCGATCATATTCAGCGGCCTCGGTTCGAAACGTTGGTCAGCGACAGAACGGTGGAGTTCCGCTTCAACGACTGAGCGCCTCGGCAGCGCGAATGTGCGGATAGGCCGGGTCGCGTCCCTGGAAGCTCAGGATGCTCGGGTTGCTGATCACGCCGTGGTCGATCTCGATCGCCCGGGAGACGGTCAGGTCAGTCGCCCACGCGGCCGGTCCCTCCATGACCGTGCGCAGGAACGGCAGCAGCGCCTCGCTGATCTCCCAGGTGGCCGTGTTCCACAGGTATGACGGGGTGTGGTCGACCGCGTAGTAGTTGACGCCGTTGCCGACCGTGAACATCGGTTCGTCGAATGTGGTGGGCTTCGCCCACTCGAACCCCATCCCCTCGTCGCACGAGACGTCGACGATCAGGCTGCCCGGGGCGAACCCCGCCAGATCCTCGGCACGCAGATAGGTCAACGGTTCTGCGACGTCCTGGAGCGTGCAGTTGACGACGATGTCGTGCGAGGCCAGGAACTCGGGGAGCAGGACGTTGCCGTCCTTCGTGAGCACCTCGCTGAGGTGGGTCTCGCCGTCGCCGGTGTTGAGCTGGGCGATGTGCGCGCCGTGGATCGGGGAGCCGACCGCCGCGACGCCGCGCTGGGTGAGGACCTGGATGTCATGGATCCCCTGCGCGGTGAGCGCAGTCACCGCACCCCGTGCCGTCGCACCGAAGCCGATGACGACTGCGCTGCGACGAGGCCCGTACATGCCCGTGGATCCGATGAGGCTCAGGGCATGGAGCACCGAGCAGTAGCCGGCGAGCTCGTTGTTCTTGTGGAACACATGCAGGCTGAAGTCACCGCGGCGGCTCCAGTGGTTCATCGCCTCGAATGCGATGAGCGTGAGCCGGCGGTCGATCGCCGTCTGCGTCAGCCCGGGGTCCTGAACGCAGTGCGGCCATCCCCACAGCACACCGCCCTCGGGGATCGCTGCCACGTCGGCCGCCTGCGGTTTCGGAAGCAGCAGCACGTCAGCTGCCTCGATCACCGCGGAGCGATCCGCGACCTTGCCGACCCGCGACTCGACGTAGCCGGGCTCCAGCTGGAAGTCAGCGCCGTAGCCACGCTCGACGATCATCCGCGCACGGAGATCCGGGTCGATCAGATCGAGGTGATGAGGGTGGATCGGCAGCCGGTGCTCGTTCTCCATCGAGGATGCCGCGAGCAGTCCGAGGGTGAGCAGCGTGCTGGTCGACGAGCTGGTGGCGGTGGAAAGGGATGAAACAGCGCCGGACATCCGGTCTCCCATCATTGGGGAACCAGGGTCAGCTCCTGACTCGATCCTACGTGCCCCCTGTTATGCCGACGCGATCGTCGAACACGCGCGACGGAGCCGCAGCTACCCCGAGGGCAGCAGCGCCCGGGTGAGCTTGTGCATGCTTGTCCTCGCCGAGTCGGTCGCTGTGGGACCGAGGGCAACCAGGGCAACGATCAGCGCCGCCACCTCGTCCGGTTCGAGCGAGATGGGGTCCAGCTTCGACCGCACATCCAAGAGATAGCCACCTCCCGGGCCTCGCTGGACGCGGATGGGGATGCCGCTCTCACGCATCCGGGCGATATCGCGCTCGACGGTCCGTGCGGTCACGTCGAGAGCATGGGCCAAGGCGAGTGCCGACTTCGGTACGCCGCGCTGCCATCGCAGTTGCTCGATGAGAGCGTGCTGTCGCTCGATCCGACGGAGAGTCAGATGCGGATCGGCCGACCTGGAGAACGCCACAACACGACCCTAATGCCGACACCTGCCTGTCGGCCTCTGACCGTAGTTTGAAGCGTATGACACTTCCTCTTCTCTTCCTGTCCGGTGCCGGGCTACCCGCTTGGATCTGGGACGAGGTTCGTTCCGGGATCACCACCCCGTCGGTGGTCGGCCCTCGCCCCGCGACAGGTTCAGGGACCGTAACTGAGTACGCTCGAGCGGCTCTCGACGCCGCTCCCGAGGGATCATTTGGTGTCGTCGCGCACTCTGCTGGAGGCGTGGTCGCCACGGAGCTGGCACGTCTCGCCGCGGGTCGAGTGGACGCAGTGCTCGGAATCGCCGCCGTGATCCCCGCGTCCGGTGCATCCTTCGCCTCGTCGCTACCGTTCCCCAACAAGATCCTGCTTCCTCTGATCCTCCGCGTCGCGGGAACCAAGCCGCCCGAGTCAGTGATCCGCAAGGGCCTCGCCGCGGGGCTCGACGAGGAGACCGTGCAGCGGTTGATCGCCGACCTCGAACCCGAGCCGGTGAAGTACTTCACCACCCGCACCACGGGGCACGAAGCGATGCGCGCGGTGCCGCTCAGGAAGTACGTCGTCACCACCGATGATGCCGAGCTGACCGTCGGTATGCAGCGAGGCTACGCAGGGCAGCTCGGTGCAAGCGGCGTGACCGAGATCGCCAGCGCGCACCTCCCCATGATCACCAACTCTGCCGAGGTGATCGCCGCCGCGCAGGACCTCGCCGAGAGCCACCCAACCGTTTGAACCGCCTCTGGAGGCAACCGATGAGCGTATGGACAGAGTCCGTCAAGCGTGGCTGGGCGAACCTGGTGGGCCCCGAAGCCACTCGTGCGAACACCACGATCGCCCTCGGGTCCGCAGTCGTCGGACTGGTCGGGGCAGCGATGTGGGCGAAGCGCAGTGGAGCGGGCGGCGGGTCGACAACGACCATGGCCGTACTGGCTGCCGACCTGATCGGTGGCGCGTATGTGAACAACACTCGCGCGTCTGTCCGATGGTACGAGCGTGCCGGCCAGGACGATGCCGATCACCTCAGGTTCGCAGCGCTGCACGGACATCCTGCCGTGGTCGCCTGGGTGGATCATCGCGTGGGTGCCCGCGACAACGTCGTCGCCTGGGCTGCGGCCCAGTACGGCTACATGATGCTGTCCACCGCCATCATCCGACGTTCCCCGACCAATCGGCGCAGCCTGGGGCTGGCTCTGACAGTTGGTGGTCTAGTTCTCGACCGTGCACTGGGAAGCTCGACCGTCGCGCCATGGTTCGCCTGGTCCTACTACCCCAAGCTGCTCATGGGGCATGCTGCGGGATCGCTCTGGCCAGAGACAGACATCGGAGTGCCGGAGCCCCGCTCCGAGGTCTGAGGCTCGCCGGGGAACGGGCCGTTTCGGCGGTGGCGGCACCAGCCCCGATTCGAATCGGTCGCCGACGGCACGTTGATGACAGATGTCGTGGAGTTCGAGTCGCCTGCCCGCTCGGTCGGGCGGTTGCTGAACGCCCTCGTGCTGACCCGGTACACCACCAGGGGGAGTCCCGAAGTCACCCAAGGCAGTAGTGCAACCTTGGGGTTGCTATTCAGTGCGAGGCGTGCCAGAGTGGCATGCAACCATTGGGTTGCAGATTCCTTGGGGGAGAGATGTCTCATCGACGGGGGCGTTCGGTAACGGGCGGTTCACGAGCGGCGATCGCGCTGGGCGCATTGTTCACGGGGACGCTGGTGATGGGGGCCAGGTCCTCAGCCATGAGGTCGAGCATGCCCACCACGAGCATCTCGGCACACCCCCCGGAACGGGCTGGCCGAGCGATGGCGGTGGTGATCTCCGGGTTCGCCGTCTCCGGCGCGGTGGGAGTGCCGTTGGGCCGCCTCCTCGGCGAAGCCGTCGGCTGGCGGGCATCGTTCCTGGGCGGTGTGGCCGAGGTCTCGGGGCCTTGGATCGGAGTCTGCCTGATGGGCTACGGCATCGCCGCCGCAGTCGGGTCGTTGGCTGGTGGAAGGTTCGCCGACATCGGTGCCGCACGCGCCCTGACAGTCGGCGCCGTCGGCTCCGCGGCGTCACTCATCGCAATGGTCCAGTGGGGGACGAGCGCCGTCGTCGCGGTTCTCGCGGTCCTCTGCCTCGGCATGTGCAGCGCAGGCATCACCGCCCCGTGGCAGCACCGCGTCGAACGCCTCGCCGGTCCCGGTGCGATCCTCGCCGCCATCGCCGTCGCCGCCGCGATCGCCAGCCGCTCGCTGCGTCCCGCATCCTCAACCTCGACCGAACCAGATCGGACACCGGAACCAGAACCCGTCGCCATCAGCTGATGCCGACACCGAGAGAAAGGAAACTCATGAAGAACACACAGAACCCGCTGGCCGAGATCGAGGCCGACACCTTCAGCGTACGCCGCACCATCCATGTCAACGCGCCCCGTGAAAAGGTCTGGCGAACCGTCACCGAGCCCGAGCTGATCTCGCAGTGGTTCGGCCAGATAACTCTCACCGGTACCGGTGTCGGCGCCCTCGGTACGATCGGTTGGCCAGGTGAACGCAGAGTGCCGATCCGGGTCGACACTTTCGACCCTCCGTCGGAGGTGTCCTACCGCTGGTGCAACGAGGAAGGACCGCTGCCGGAGACGGTCGACGAACAGCGTTCGACTGTCTTCCGTTTCACCCTAGAGGCGACTCCCGGCGGCACTCAGCTCACCGTCGTCGAGACGGGCTTCGAGTACACCGGCGACCCGACGGGGCTCATGGCAGACCATCGTGGCGGCTGGGACGAGGAACTCGACAAGCTGGTCGCCCTCCTCGACCAGGGCTCATGAGCATCGACACCCCCATCGACCAGGCCGTGGTCGAGATGTGCAGCGCGCTCGGCGACGAGAGCCGATGGAGCATCCTTGCCGCCCTGGGCGAGGGCGACGCCTCGGCGTCCGCCCTCGCCCGGCGCCTGCCCATCACCCGGCAGGCCATCGCCAAACACCTCGCCGTCGTGCACGAGGTCGGTCTCGTGGAGACCGTCCAGGCCGGGCGCGAGGTCCAGTATCGGGTAGTCGGCTCCGAGCTCAGCACCGTCGCCCGTCGCCTCGATGCCATCGGCATCGAGTGGGACCGTCGCCTTGCTGCCATCAAGCAGATCGCCGAGAGGCTCTGACGACGCCTGACGGCCTTCGACCGTGGGATCGGTCTGCTCGATCACACGGTCGAAGGGGAGTCACGTCCCGCTGGACGGGAGGATCCTCATCAGTCTCGAGACATCGCGGCGTGGAAGTCGCGCTCCAGGTCGAGGTAGACGTCGTCGCCGATGTTGATCTCGACCACCCTGATCTTGGCCCCGGTGAGAGCGAAGGGTGACGAGTACTCCCGCGAGACCGGGTCGGCGCCGTCCTTGCCCACGGTGAGCCCCTCGCCACACAGTGCGAAGTGGCCGGGCTGCGTCTTCCACTCGCCCTTGGCGACCGCCTGGTCGTCGACGTAGAGCGTCGCCGTTCCGATCGCCTCCTGGTGTTCGCCGTGGCCCTCCTTGGAGAACTCCACGCCGAGCACATGCTTTCCGGGTGTCAGGTCGTCCGCTGAGACCAGCTGTTGCTCGGGTGGGATCCCGAGGAAGTTGTACGCGTACCAGAGCTTCCGGTCCTTGATGAAGAGCGTGTGCCCGCCGAAGCGGGCCCCGTTCGCGATGATCACGCCTTCCGCGTCGTCGTCGAGCTCCACCTGGGCCAGGATCTTGAACGACCGGCCGCGGATCTCGGCTGCGGCGAACTCGGGCACGGGAGAGGTGTCCGAGTAGTAGCGGTAGACGCCGCCCTCGGGAATCTCCGCCACCGGCATCTCCCTGACCAGGTCGGCGAGCGACCGGTTGTCGAGCGGCAGTACGTCGTACTTGCCGGCCTCGACGTACCAGAGGTTGACCAGCTCCTTGACCTTGTCGGGATGCTCGGCGGCGAGGTCGTGGTGTTCGGCGCGGTCTTCGTCGGAGTGGTAGAGCTCCCAGGTGTCGTTGAGGAGGTCGGAAGCGGTGCCGCCCTGCTGCGGTGCCCGCTGCGCGACGACGTGCCAGCCCTGGCTCCACAGAGCGCGCGTGCCCATCATCTCGTAGTACTGGACGACCTTCTGCGATGGACCGTCTGCCTCGAAGCTGTACCTCATCGAGACGCCGGGCAGCTCGCTCTGTGCGTACCCCTGCACCGACTCCGGCATCTCCAGACCGACGCACTCGAGGATGGTCGGCACGATGTCGATGGCGTGGTGGTACTGATTGCGTACCTCGCCCCGAGCGGCGATCCCCCGTGGCCAGGAGATCACCAGCGGATCCGCGACACCGCCCTGGTAGGTGTAGCGCTTGAACATCTTGAACGGCGTCGAGAAGGCCGTCGCCCACCCGGTCGGGTAGTGGTTGTAGGTCTCGGGCGAGCCCAGCTGATCCAGCATCGAGAGGTTCTGCTGAAGGTTCTCGGGATAGGCGTTGAAGAACTTGTTCTCGTTCACCGTGCCGTCCGGACCCCCTTCCCCGGAGGCGCCGTTGTCGGCGGCGTACATGACGATCGTGTTGTCGAGCTGGCCCGTCTCCTCGAGGTAGTCGATGATCCGGCCGACCTGGGCGTCGGTGTACTCCGAGAACCCTGCGTAGACCTCGGCGAACCGCGCGAAGAGCCGCTTCTCCTCGTCATTGAGGGACTCCCAGGGCCGTACGTGGTCCATGGGCTGCGCGGCCTCGCCGGGCAGCGGGTTGATGTCGGTGAGCTCCGTGCCCTCCGGAAGGATGCCGCGCTCGACCATCCGTGGCAGCACCCACTCGCGGTAGGCCTCGTAGCCGTCGTCGAACTGGCCGGCGTACTTCGCGATGTACTCCTCCGGCGCGTGGTGCGGGGCGTGGTTGGCGCCGGGGCAGAACCAGAGGTACCACGGCTTCTTCGGTGCCGAGGTCTTGCTGTCGGCGATGAACGAGATCGCCTTGTCGGCAAGGTCCTTGGAGAGGTGGTAGCCGTCCTCGGGGAGGTAGGGCTGGTCGACGTAGTGGTTGTCCTCGGCCAAGGTCGGGAACCAGTTGTTGGTTTCGCCGCCGATGAACCCGTAGAAGCGGTCGAACCCGCGCGCCAGCGGCCAGTTTCGCTTGCTCGCCCCGACCGCCCACTCGTCGAGCGGGACGTTGTGGTTCTTGCCGACCCAGAAGGTGTTGTAGCCGTTCTCGCGCAGCACCTCGCCGATGGTGGCGTTCTCCATCGGGATGTGGCCGGTGTGGCCGGGGAACCCCTGGGCACCCTCAGCGATCTGGGCGAAGCCGTTCTCGTGGTGGTTGCGCCCCGTGAGCAGGCACGATCGGGTCGGCGAGCAGAGCGCCGTGGTGTGCCACTGGGTGTAGGTCAAGCCGTTGTCGGCGAGCCGTTGCATGGTCGGCATGTTGATGCGGCCGCCGTACGGCGACCACGCGGCCATGCCGGTGTCGTCGTAGAGAACCAGCAGTACGTTGGGAGCGCCCTCCGGAGCCGGCGGCTCGCGGAAGGGCGTCCAGTCCGGGACCGAGTCCCGCACGTCGAGATTGACGATTCCATTGAACTGCTTGGCCATCTCGTCTCCGCCCCTCGTCGTTTGCTCCAGACACTGATCTCTCGGCGGGTCCTGTCGCATCCCCCGGTTCAGGTGAGTGCGCTTCTGCCGATCACGGGCGCGGGCGCTCCGTCAGGATGCCTCGCGCAGTACGAGCTCGAGCAGTCCGGGGAAGCGCGCTTCGAGGTCCTCGCGCCGCAGGCGGTTCATGCGGCGTACGCCCACATCGTGCTGGTGGATGATCCCGGCCTCGCGCAGGGTCCGGAAGTGCCGGGTCCCTGCGGCCTTGCTGACGGGCAGCGGGAACTCGGTGCAGGGCGTGGGGTCCGCCGAGGCGGCGAGCTGGACCACGATGCCCCGTCGGATCGGGTCCACCAGCGCCGACATGACCTGGAACAGGTCGAGCTCCTCCCGCTCGGGGTGCGTGAGGGGAGTCGAGGTGCGGCTGGCCATGTTCTCAGTATCTCGCAGTCCTATGTTTAAATGAAGGTGAACATAGCGACGGGACGTCTCAGCACGTACAGTCCACCACCTTCGTCGGATCGAGGATCATGTCCAGGCTCGGAATCATCGGCAGCGGGAACATCGGGGCGGCCATTGCCCGGCTGGCGGTTGCGGGCGGCGTACCCGTCGTCATCGCCAACTCGCGGGGACCGGAGAGCCTGGCCGACCTGGTCGAGGAGCTGGGTCCGCTGGCCGTGGCGGGGACAGTCGAGCAGGCGGCAGCCGCGGGCGAGGTCGTCGTGTTGTCGGTGCCGCTGCCGGCCCACACGAGCATCCCGCCGTCGCTGCTCGCCGGCAAGGTGGTGCTGGACACCGGCAACTACTACCCCTACCGGGACGGCCGCATCCGCGAGCTGGACGACGAGCAGGTCACCACGAGCGAGCTCGTGCAGCGACACTTCGCGGGCGGGCATCTGGTCAAGGCGTTCAACAACATCCTGGCGCACCACATCCCGCTGCTCGCCAGGCCTTCAGGCGCCGCCGACCGCACGGCCCTGCCGATCGCCGGCGATGATCAGCGGGCGAAGTCCGTCGCGGCCGCCATGATCGACCGCTTGGGCTACGACGTACACGATGCGGGATCCCTTGCCGAGAGTTGGCGCTTCGAGCCGGAGGCTGCCGGCTACACCCGCGTCTACCTCGCCGACCAGTCGACCCCTGTCGAGGACATGATGACCGCACCCGCCGCTCCGGTCGACATCGCGCGTCTTGCGTCTGTGCTCAAGAACGCTGAGCGCGTACGGGTCGCGGACCGGGCCTTCTGAAGTCCCGGATCGCCGCCGGCTACCGCCAGGGCTGCCGCCCGGGTCCGGTCGGGTGGGTGCCGGTGACGCCCATGACGACGGAGTACAGGCTGGTCTCGGCGGTGATGAAGAGGCGGTTGCGCTTGGCGCCGCCCCAGGAGATGTTGGAGACGACTTCGGGGACGTTCAGCCGGCCGATGAGGGTGCCGTCGGGGTCGTAGCAGTGCACGCCGTCGAACATCGCGGCGACCCAGAGCCGGCCGCCGTCGTCGAAGCGGAGGTTGTCGAAGCGGGCGCCATCGCGGGCTCCGGCTTCGGCGAAGACCGATCCGTCGGACAGGGTGCCGTCCTCGCGTACGTCGAAGACCCAGATCTTGCCGGCGCGGGTGTCGGAGACGAAGAGCTGGCGTTCGTCGGGGGAGAAGACCAGTCCGTTCGGCGCGCCGAAGCAGTCCGCGACCAGGCGGACCTCGCCGGTGGCGGGGTCGATCCGGTAGACGTTGTTGGAACCGATCTCGCTCTCCGCGCGGTAACCCTCGTAGTCGCTGGTGATGCCGAAGTCGGGATCGGAGAACCAGATCGAGCCGTCGGACTTCACGGTCGCGTCGTTGGGGCTGTTCAGGCGCTTGCCCTGCCAGCGCTCGGCCAGCACGGTGATCGTGCCGTCGTGCTCGGTCCTGGTGACCCGGCGGTTGCCCTGCTCGCAGGTGATCAGCCGGCCCTCGCGGTCGAGGGTGTTGCCGTTGGTGTGCCCGGCAGAGCGGCGGAAGACGCCCACGTTCCCGGTCTCCTCGTCCCAGCGCAGCATTCGGTCGTTGGGGATGTCGCTCCAGACCACCTGACGCCAGGCGGGCACGTAGATCGGCCCCTCGGCCCAACGGCACCCGGTGAAGAGCACTTCCAGCGCCTCGTCACCGTTCATGCACCGCCCGGTGCGGAATCGGTCGTCAAGCATCTCGTACAGCCCAGGGCGATCGCTGCTCATGGAGTCCACTCCTCAGTATCCAGGATGCCGAACCTGAATCGGCCTGAGGCGAAGACTGCAAGATGAGATACGGTTCACGCAAGATATTTCTGAATGGAGTACCTGTGGACCAGATCGATCGCGAGCTGCTGGCCGAGCTCCAGCGCGACGCCACCCAGTCCTACGCCACGCTCGGCCAGGCCGTCGGCCTCTCCGCGGGCGCGGCTCACGAGCGCGTACGCAAGCTGCGTGAGAGTGGCGTCATCCGGCGCACCACCGCCGACGTGGACCCGGCCGCCGTGGGCAGCGGCGTCCTGGCGTACGTCATGGTCGACTCGACGTCATGGATGGGGGACTCGGCGCAGGCGTTCGCCGAGCTTCCGGAGATCGTGGAGGCGCACATCATCGCGGGCAGCGCCTCGGTGCTGGTGAAGGTCAGGACCGCGACCACCGAGCAGCTGCAGGACGTGCTGCGCCGGATCTACGCCATCGAGGGCGTCAGCGGAACGCAGGCGACGGTGGTCCTGGAGACCTTCTTCGAGCGGCCGCTCTCGCCTCTGGTCGTGGACCAGGCCTGATCCACGGCTCAGCTGTCGAGCGGGATGCGTACGCCGGTGAGCTCCTCCGAGACGGTCCACAGTCGCTGCTGCGTCTGCAGGTCGTAGGAGGCGGGGCTGGAGGTCACCAGCTTCGGATGTCCGCGGACCTCGCCCCGGCCGCCGGGTCCGTAGTACTGGCCGCCGATGACGGACGGGTCGGTCGCGGCGCGCAGGGTCGGCAGGGCGCCCATCTCGGCCGGCTGGGTGATCAGCGGCGCGAGCCAGGTGAGCGGCACCCGAAGCGCGGCGGGTGTGTTGCGGGCGAGCTCGGTGTTGGACCCGCCGGGATGAGCGGCCACCGCGACCGTGGTGCCGTGCGGTGCGAGCCGGCGCTGGAGCTCGTAGGTGAACATCAGGTTGGCGAGCTTGGCCTGGCCGTACGCGGCGACGCGGCTGTAGGAGCGCTCCCACTGCAGGTCGTCGAAGTGGATGTCGGCGCGGATGCGGTGGCCGATGCTGCTGACGGTGACCACCCGGGAGCCGGGGACGGGGAGGAGGTGGTCCAGCAGCAGCCCGGTGAAGGCGAAGTGGCCCAGGTGGTTGGTGCCGAACTGCAGCTCGAACCCGTCCTCGGTGGTCTGCTTCGGTGTGTACATCACGCCGGCGTTGTTGATCAGCAGGTCGATCCGCGGATGGGCGGCGCGGAGGTCGGCCGCCGCCGACCGGACCGAGTCCAGGGAGGTCAGGTCCAGGACCTGGACGGAGACGTCGCCGCCGATGCGCGCGGCCGCCTGCTTCCCCTTCTCGACGTCGCGGACGGCCAGGACCACGTGGGCTCCGTGCTCGGCGAGCATCCGGGCGGTCTCGTAGCCCAGCCCGGTGTTGGCGCCGGTCACGATCGCGACTCTGCCGTGCTGATCGGGGATGTGCTGTTCGGTCCAGGTTTCGCTCATTTGCCTGCTCCTTAAAGAACCATCGGTCTGTTGTGATCAACTTAAGAGACCGGTGGTCTAATGTCAAGGGACCGGCGGTCTTTAAGTTAGTCTGGGGCTGTGACATTCCAACGGGCGCGAAGCGACGAGCAACGGGAGATCCGCCGGCGGGCCATCCTGGACACGGCGGCGGGGATGCTCGACGAGATGCCGGTGGCCGAGGTGAGTCTCAACGAGCTCAGCCGGCGGGTGGGGCTGGCCAAGTCGAACGTCCTGCGCTACTTCGAGTCGCGCGAGGCGGTGCTGCTCGAGCTGCTGGACGACTTCTTGGGAAGGTGGCTCAAGGAGCTGGCCGAGGAGCTGGCTGCGGGGATCGAGGCCGATGCGTCACCGGAGGTTCGGGCGGACCAGCTGGCCGAGATCCTCAGTCGGTCGCTGGCCGAGCGGATGGTGCTCTGCGACCTCGTCGGCGCGCAGGGTGGCGTCCTCGAGCACAACGTCTCGGTCGAGGTCGTCAAGCGTCACAAGCGCTCCTCCCATGCGAAGCTCGCGACCATGGCCGAGCTCGTGCGCCGTCACCTGCCCGAGCTCGGTGACGGCGCCCAGACGTTCTGCCTGATGAGCCTGATCTCGGCGGGCGCCCTCGCGGCGTACGACCCGCCACCGCCCAGCCTGCTCGCCGCCTACGCGGACGAGCCCGACCTCGGCGTACTCCGTCTGGATCTGCGCGACGCCCTGCGGACGTCCTTCAGCGCTGCGCTCGTGGGCGTGCTGCCGCGCGCCTGATCTCAGGCGGGAACCTTGTCGAGGAAGCCGCGTACGTCACGGATCCGCTGGTCCGCGTCGACCACGACCACGTCGAAGCCGATGACGACAGGCTCCTCGCCGGCCGGTCCCAGACCCCACTGGAAGCGGGCCTGCTGGTGGTGGAAGTCGACGGCGCCCACGGGCGTGAACACGAAGTCCGGGAACTGCGCACGTACGGCCTGGATGGTCGCCCCGACGGCCTCGCGGCCCTGGACGTCGGCGAGCGGGTCCACGTAGACGCAGTCGTCGGACCAGTGCTTGGCCAGCAGCTCGGTGAGCACCGACTCGTCGGTGGCGTTCCAGGTGTCGAGGTAGCGCGTCACGATGTCGTTCATGGTGTCTTCCTTCTCTCGGATCGGGTTGCCACGAGAAGGTTCGCCGCTGGTCGGTGCGCTGGTCGATAACCTCTGAGGTCATGGCCGTTGCGATGCCGGGTTGGCTAGCCTCGGGCCGTGATCTCAACCGCGACGTCACCGTCAGCGCCGCCATCATCGGCATCGTCCGTCGGCACCGAGCTTCGCCGCTGGCGCGAGCTGCGGTCCTTGAGCCAGCTCGCGCTCGCCACTCAGGCCGAGGTGAGCACCCGGCACGTGAGCTACGTCGAGAACGGGCGCTCCCGGCCGACACCGGAGATGATCGTCCGACTGGCCGAGGTGATGCGGGTGCCGATGGCCGAGCAGAACCGGCTCCTGCTCGCCGGAGGGTTCGCCCCTCGTTATCCACACCGCGCGACCGACGACGACGCGCTCGCGCCGGTGATGGCCGGCCTGCGCAGCCTGTTGGACGCCCACGCGCCGTACCCGGCCCTGCTCCTCGACGACCACTGGGACATCGTCGATGCCAACGAGCCCGTCGACGGGCTGCTCGACGGCTGTGACCCCAGCCTGCTCGAGCCTCCGCTGAACGTGATCCGGCTCTGCCTGCATCCGCGAGGACTCGCCCCGCGCATCCGCAACCTGCCCGTCTGGCGCGCCCACCTGCTCCACCAGCTCGGCCGGCGCATCACGCACACTGGAGGCGACCCGGCCCTGGTCGCGCTCCGGGACGAGGTCACCGGGTACCCCTCCGCCGACGTGCCGTCCGCCCGGCCGCTGGCCGACCCGGTCGTCCCGCTGGAGATCGACGTGGGCGGCCACGTGCTCCGCTTCTTCAGCGTCGCCAGCCAGATCGAGAGCGCCGCCGACGTCACGCTCAACGGCCTCCATCTGGAGACCTTCGTCCCCGCCGACGACCGGACGCGAGAGGTGCTCAGCCCTTGATCAGCCGCATGGTCTGGTGCGAGAGCAGCCTGTTCACCGCGGGCAGTCGGGAGATCGTCCCGACGATGAGGGCCTCGTACGCATCGGGGTCGGCGACCTGGACGCGCAGGTAGTAGTCGGGCTGGCCGAGCATGCGGCGCATCTCGGTGACCTCGGGGACGGCGACGGCGGCGGTCTCGAAGTCCTCGATGGTCTTGCCGTCGTTGACGGCGATGTCGATGGCCACGATGACCTCGAAACCGCGTCCACCGCTCTTCGGGTCGATGCTGGCGTGGTAGCCCTTGATCACGCCGTCGCGCTCCAGGCGCTGCACGCGGCGCAGGCATGGCGCCGGGGTGAGCCCGACCCGTCGGGCCAGCTCGGCGTTGCTCAGCCGGGCGTCATCCTCGAGCTCGGCAATGATTGCTCGATCCAGGTCGTCGATCGCATGATCATTGCGCATAGCGGCACTTTAGCATCGTCAATGGGCAACCCAAGGACGTCAGAACTTTCCTAGGCTTGCGACATGCAGGTGATGGAGATGGAGACGGCGCACCGGGAGCCCGCGGGGACCCGCGAGGAGGTCGCCGCCGGGTGGCGCACCGTGCTTCCCGCCTGTGTCGCGGTCGTGCCGCTGGGGCTCGCGCTCGGCGTACTGGTGGTCCAGTCCGGGCTCGCCTGGTGGTGGGCGCCGGTGCTCGGCGCGGTCGTGTTCGCCGGCTCCATGGAGTTCCTGCTGGTCGGCCTCCTGGCCGCCGCTGCTCCGCTGGCGCAGATCGCGGTCAGCACGCTGCTGGTGAACTTCCGGCATGTCTTCTACGCCATCTCGTTCCCGATGCACCGGGTGCACGGCCGCGGATGGAAGGCCTACAGCACCTTCGCCCTGACCGACGAGGCGTACGCGCTCACCGCGACGCCGGAGGCGGCCGGGTGGTCGCGGACCAGGATCGTCAGCATCCAGGCCTTCTTCCATCTGGCGTGGGTGCTCTGCGTGGCCGCCGGCGCCGGGCTGGGCTCCCTGATCCCGCCGCAGGTGGTCGGCCTCGACTTCGCGGTCACCGCATTGTTCGCGGTGCTGGGGATCGAGGCGTACAAGGTCCGTCGGTCTCTGCCGATCTCGGCTCTCGCCCTGGGCTGCGCGATCGTCGCGGCGCTGATCTCGCGGGACAACATGCTGCTGATCGCGATGGGCATGTTCTGTGTCGCGCTGGTCTGCTCGTACGTCCTGGCCTCCCGTAGGAGCAGGCGTGACTGATCCCTGGTACGTCCTGTCCGCCGTCCTCGTCTCCGCGGCCGTCACCTGGACCCTTCGCGCGGCTCCCTTCGCGATGCTTGCTCCGCTGCGCCACAGCGCGCTGCTGGCCTACATCGGCGACCGGATGCCCGTCGGCGTGATGGTCATCCTCGCCGCCTACACCCTCCGCGACACGGACCCTGTCGTCCTGACCTCTGCCGGGCCGGCCGCACTGGCCCTCGCGATCACGATCGGGTTGCACCTGTGGCGAGGCAGCATGACGCTGAGCATCTTCGCCGGCACGGCGGCGTACGTCCTGGTCACCTCCGTCATCGCGGCCTGAGCGGCGGCGATCGGGACTACGGTGTGCGCATGACCGTAGAGAACAAGGCCAGGAAGTCTCGTCAGCGAGGCGACGGACGGAACGGGTTCGAACGCTTCGTGGAGGTGGTCACCTCCGTGGTAAGCCATGCTCCGTTCTTCTATGTGATCGTCGGCGTTCTGCTGGTGTGGGCGGTCAGCTTCCCGCTCTGGTCCTCGAGCACCAAGTGGGAGCTGGCCGTGCACACCGGCTCCTCGGTCCTCTCGCTGCTGTTGCTGGTGCTGCTCCAGAACGCCGGGCGGCGCTCGGAGGAGGCGTCCCACGAGAAGCTCAACGTCATCGCCTCGGCCCTCTCCGATCTCATGGAGTCCCGGGCCCGTGACGACGAGGAACTCGCCGACTCGGTACGCATCCTGCGCGAGGCCGTGGGGCTCGAGGAGCGACACTGAATACTCGCGACACCACCCGCTGAGAAGGAGTGCACATGACAGAGCAGACGATCCCTGAACCGGTCGCGGCCTTCATCGAGGCCGTCAACCGGCACGACGAGTCCGCGTTCCTCGACGCCTTCACCGAGGGGGGAGCGGTCGACGACTGGGGCCGTGTCTTCACGGGACGGGAGCAGATCAAGGGGTGGAGCGACAACGAGTTCATCGGCGCGCAGGGAACCCTCGCCGTCGAGGAGGTCGAGGCCGCGGGCACCAGCGTGACCGTGATCGGCGACTGGCGCTCCACCCACGCCAACGGCCGCTCGAAGTTCGTCTTCGACATCGACGGCGACCGGCTCACCAAAATGACCATTCGCGAGGGCTGACGGGCCTTGACCTCGATCCGCTGGGGGAGTGGGCGCTGGACCCATCCGCCCGTCGCCGCTGTCGCGCGCGGCTCTGACCTGCTCGTCACCGCCGCCGAGGGGAGCGACGCGTGGCGTACGACCTCCTACGGGTTCGTCCACGACAGCGAGCACGCCCTGCTGGCTCCCTTCGACCAGGACACCGCGGTCGAGGTCGAGTTCACGGCCGCGTTCTCGGAGCAGTTCGACCAGGCCGGGATCTTCGTACGCGTCAGCGAGACGCACTGGGTCAAGGCCGGCGTCGAGTACGCCGACGGCCGGCCGCAGCTCGGCGCTGTCGTCACCGACGGCAGATCGGACTGGTCGCTGGCGGCGGTGCCCGACTGGCGCGATCGGAAGGTCCTCATGCGGGTCAGTCGATCCGGTGACGCGCTCACCATCCGGGCCGCGGTCGACGGTGGGCCTCTTCAGCTCGTCCGACTCGTTCCGTTCGCCCCAGACCTCGTCGCCGAGGCTGGGCCGTTCACCTGCGCTCCCACGCGGGCGGGGCTCACGATCGCCTTCCATGCCTGGCGTACGACTTCGGCCGACGCCGCCCTGCACTGATCGGTTAGTTGATGATCTCGGCCCGATCATCCGTGCGGATGGCAGTGAGGCGGTCTCGCCACATCTGCAAGGCCTCCGGGGTCAGTCGGGTCCAGTCGTGGACCTCGGAGACGATCTTCAGCGGTGCCGTGCTGCGGTAGGAACGGGTCGGGTTGCCGGGGAACTTCTTGTCCGTGACATTGGGGTCGTTCTCGAACTCGCCGGTCGGCTCGACGAGGTAGACCCGTGGATCTCCGTCGCCGGGGGCGATCTCGGCGGCCAGGCCTGCGCCGTCGGGGAGCGCGGTGAAGTAGATGTGGTTCATCACGACGTCGGGCTTGTAATTGGAGCGGAACCCGGCGGTGAGTAGATCTCCTTCGCGAAGATCGGCCTTTGTGCCGTGGTAGAACGGCCCGTCGTCCAGCGGCTTACTCATGGCTGCAGGTTACTCGGGGATTTGTGCCTGAGTTCCAGCGTGGGTGGGGCCAATACGTTGTTTGGGTTGGGAGATTTATAAGCAGGGTGTCTGGGTTGGGTGCCATTCGGGTGTCTTGCGGGCTTCCAGCAGCGGTCTGGGTTTTCGTGGGGATATCTGTCCCTGATTGGGTTCATTGGTTTTGCTTTGTGTGGTAGGCTCGGCGCAGGCGTAAACGTGAAGGCCGACCACCTCGAAAGAGGCGTGCCCTATCTGCCCGAGACACAACGGGGGTGGGGTAATCCAGGGGAACCAGGGGCGTGAACGCTGAGCTGCGAGGGTAAGTAATAGCCCGTACTGCCGGGCCTCCGAGACCAGCGAACCAACCGGGATTCTGCACAGGCAGAAACCCTTGAGTTCGTACGTCGGGAGGTGACCGTGATGACCACGCTGCAACAGCCACAACACCCCGTGCTCGGGGCCGTGGTCGCTGTCACCGCCGCGCTTGGCCGAGTCTCTGAGGCGAATCCGTCGTTTATGGCCACCGACCAGAAGGCCACCACCCTGATCGAGATCGCCCGCGCGAAGGCGCAGCTGGCTGAACTCGAGCTGCGTGTACTCGCTACCGCTGATGACGTCGCTGCTGTGTCCGCGGCTCGGGATGTCGCGGCGTGGTTGCATCACCACACCCACCAGCGCCCCGAGACCCTGCGCGCCGACCTGCGACTGGCTCAGGCCCTGGACCGGACCTACCACCAGGTCGCGGCCGCGATGCGCGCCGGTGCCTGCAACTCGGCCCAGGCCCAGGTGATCATCAATGCCCTCGACGACCTCCCTGCTGACCTCGATCCCGAGATCAAGACGAAGGCCGAGGAGACGCTGGTCGCCTACGCGACCCAGTTCGATCCCACCCAGCTGCGTCGCCTGGGCCGCCGGATCCTCGATGTCATCGCGCCCGAGATCGCCGAGTCCGAAGAAGCGCGACGGCTCGCTGCTGAGGAAGCCCACGCCCGCAAGAAGACCCGACTGGCCATGCGGCGGCTCGGGGACGGCACCACCCGGATCACGGCGGTCATCCCGGACGCGGCCGCGGACCGGCTGGCCACCAACCTCGAGGCCTTCGCCTCACCCCGCCGCGACGACGGCACCCGCACCGACACAGGCGAGTACCTGCCCTACGACCGGCGCCTGGGCCGTGCTTTCTGCCAAATGCTCGAGACCCTCGACCCGACCCGGCTGCCGATCCACGGCGGGGATGCGACGACGGTGATCGTCACGATCGACATCGACCAGCTCCGCAAGGACGCCGGTATCGCCCAGATCGTCGGTGGCAGTCCGATCACGGCGGCTGAGGCCCGGCGGCTGGCGTGCACCGCGAACATCATCCCGGCGGTTCTCGGTGGTGCCTCGGAGGTCCTCGACTTCGGCTGCAAGGAACGTTTCTTCACCGCGGCCCAACGTCGAGCCCTCCTGCTGAGGTCGGCGACTTGTGAGGCCGAGGGTTGCGACATCCCCGGCACCTGGGCAGAGGCCCACCACTGGATCGAATGGGCCCGAGGCGGCGCCACCGATCTCGACAACGCTGCCCTGCTCTGCAGTCATCACCACCACCGCGCCCACGACGCCGCATACCTCCACGAACGCCTACCCAGCGGCGATATCCGCTTCACCAGACGCACATAGACCTCGGCCGTGCGTCGTACGGTTGCCACCATGAGCGCCATCCCGATCAGGCCGGCGGAGCCGGCGGACGCGCCGAGGCTGAGGGAGATCGCGTTGGCGGCGTACGCGAAGTATGTGGATCGGATCGGGCTCGAGCCGGGGCCGATGGGGGCAGATTACGAGGAGGCGATCGAGTCCGGCGAGGTCTGGGTGGCGATGGCTGATGACGACGTCGCCGGATACGCGGTCATGAGGCGCGCGGGGGGCGACGGTGTGCTGTTGGAGAACCTCGCGGTGGCACCGGGTCATCAGGGCCGGGGAATCGGACGAGCGCTGATCGCCCAGGTCGAGACTCGCGCGACGGCCAGCGGCGCGGCGTACGTCGAGCTCTTCACGCATGAGGCGATGACCGAGAATCGCCGACTCTACGCGCGGCTGGGGTATGAGGAGACCGGGTACTTGGTCGAGAGTGGATACCGTCGTGTGCTCATGAAGAAGACACTCTGATGCGGGTGTCGGTGGTCGGATCCTCGGGTTCGGGCAAATCGACGGTCGCCAGGAGCTCTGGAACGGCAACCGCGAGGGTTGGGGCGGCCTTCGTCTCTGGTGCCCCAGTGACTCGGTGATCCGCTGGGCATGGGACTCGTTCCTAGAACGCGCCGCCGGCGTGCAGGATCTCGACGTCGAGTGCTGACAGCTGCTTGATCACGTCGTCGGTCTGGTCGGCGTCGGTGATGATGCCGGTGACCTGATCCCAGGGGAGCACCCGGTAGGGGGAGGCGGTGCCGATCTTCTCCGAGGAGGCGAGGACGTACGTCTCGGCCGCACGCGCGGCCAGGGCGCGCTTCATCGCGGCATCCTCGGCGTCGCCGGTGGTGAGGCCGGCCTCGGGGTGAACGCCGGTGACGCCGATGAGGCAGAGGTCGGCGGAGACGTTCTGGGCTGCTTCGACGGCTGCCGCGCCGCAGGCGACCGCGGAGTGCTTGAAGACCCTGCCGCCGAGGAGGAACAGGTCGGCGCTCGGGTGCTGCAGGAGGGCCGAGGCGACGGTCGGGCTGTTGGTGATGACGGTGCACTCCAAGTCCCGGGGAAGTGCCTCCGCGACGGCGAGGGCGGTGGTGCCTCCGTCCAGGATGAGCGTGCTTTCGGGGCGTACGAGGCCGGCGGCCGTGGCCGCTACCGCGCGCTTTCCGCCGGGCTCGACGCTGTGACGGGTGGTGTAGTCGACCACCGCCGGTGAGACGGGGAGCGCGCCACCGTAGACCCGCTGGCACAGACCTTCCGCGGCCAGGTCGCGCAGATCGCGGCGGATGCTGTCCTCGGACACGCCCAGGTCTGTAGCGACGTCTTTGGCCACGATCTTGCCTGTTTCGTCCAGAATGCGCAGAAGATGGGCGCGGCGCTGTCCAACGAGCATGCACGTTCCTTTCTGTTCTTGCACAGTATTGCATGTAATCTGCCGTCATGACGACAGCCGAAGCCCGCGCACGCCCTGGCATCGAGGTCCCCGACCATCGAGGCCGCACCGGTCTCGACCGCGCCGGGCGGGAGCTGACCCGCAACCCCGACGTCGTGGTCCGAGACGTCGAGCTGACCTCGCAGGGGTGGCACGTACTCAGGCGCACCACGTTCGACTACCGCCGACGAGACGGGCGCTGGGAGACGCAGCAGCGCGAGACGTACGACCGTGGGAACGGCGCCGTGCTCCTTCCGTACGACGTCGAGCGCGGCACGGTCCTGCTGACGCGGCAGTTCAGATATCCGGTCTACGTCAACGACCATCCCGACGGGCTCCTCATCGAGGCGGCCGCGGGGCTGCTGGATGCCGATGACCCGGTCACCGCCATCCGGCGGGAGAGCGCCGAGGAGCTCGGCATCAGCCTGGCCGACGTCGACCACGTCTTCGACGCCTACATGAGCCCCGGGTCGGTGACCGAGCGGCTCCACTTCTTCGCGGCCGCCTACTCGCCGGCGAGCCGCACCGGTGACGGGGGAGGGGTCGCCGAGGAGGGCGAGGACATCGAGGTGCTCGAGCTCGACTTCGCCGAGGCGCTCGCGATGACCCGGGACGGCCGGATCATCGACGGCAAGACGGTCATGCTCCTGCAGTGGGCGGCCCTCGACGGACCGTTCGCCCGCGTCAGGAGGCAGCAGGCTTGCGGGTGAAGGTCAGGTGGGTGACGCCGCTGGGTGTCGAGACCGCCTCGATGTCGTAGTCCTTCTCCGTGCCCTCCAGCCCGTCCCAGACGCGTACGCCACGACCGAGGACGATCGGGACCTGGACCAGGTGCATCAGATCGACGAGCCCGGCGGCGACGAAGTCGCGCACCACCGTCGCCCCGCCCCCAAGACGTACGTCCTGACCATCGGCGGCCTCGAACGCGGCCTCCAGGGCCTCGGCCGGGGACGCGTCCAGGAAGTAGAAGGTGGTGCCGCCCTCCATCTCCACGGGCGGACGCGGCCGGTGGGTGAGGACGAAGGTCGGCGAGTGGAACGGCGGGTTGGAACCCCACCAGCCCTTCCAGTCCGGGTCGTCCTGCCATCCCGGCGGACCGAACTTGTTCGCACCCATGATCTCGGCGCCGATGCCCTGGCTGTGCCGCTGCGCGAACGCGTCGTCCGCGCCCGCGCCGCCGGACGAATCCCAGTAGCGGGTGGCGAACATCCATTCGTGAAGGCGCTCGCCGGCATGCCCGAACGGAGCCTCGGCCGACTGCGGCTCCCCGGTCGCGAAGCCGTCGAGCGAGATCGAAAGATTGTGGACTCTGGTGAGTGGCATGGGTTCCTCCGTGAGCCATGACGTCGAGTTCAGCTCGCCGTCTGGTCGAGCGTACTGCTCGGGGGATCAGCCGCGGAGGTGATCGAACAGGACCTCCACGGACGCCTCGAGGAACAGCGTCGGGCCCATGCCGCTCCTCGAAATACTGGACTTGTAAGTCCAATTTACGCTCTCTACCGTCGCAGACATGACACACAGATTCTCTGGGAAGACGGCTCTCGTCACCGGCTCGACCAGCAACATCGGACGCTCGATCGCTCAGCGTCTCGCCGCCGAGGGCGCGCACGTGATCGTGTCCGGCCGCAACGAACAGCGCGGGGCGGCGGTCGTCGAGGCGATCCGTACGAACGGTGGCCGCGCCGACTTCGTCGCCGCGGATCTCGACGGCAGTCCCGAAGCGAGCCTTGCCCTCGCCGAGCAGGCCCTCGCCGCGCTCGGTGGGCGGCTCGACATCCTCGTCAACAACGCCGGGATCTTCCCGGCGGCCAACACCCTCACGGCCGACGCCACCATGTTCGACCAGGTGTACGGCGTCAACGTGAAGGCGCCGTTCTTCCTGACCCAGGCGCTCGCGCCGCAGATGCAGGCGGCTGGTGGAGGCGTCATCATCAACCTCGGCAGCTGGGTCGCGCGGCTGAGCCTCCCCCTGGGAGCCCTGTACGCCTCGACGAAGGCGGCCATGGAGACCCTCACCCGCGCCTGGTCCGCCGAGTTCGCCGACAGCGGGATCAGGGTCAACGCGGTCTCGCCCGGGGTCATTCGCGACCCCGCTCTGGATGGCCCCTGGGCTGCCGACGGACTCATGGCCGGCACCCCGGCGGGTGGCTCGGGCGGTCCGGACGCGATCGCCGCGGCGGTTGCGTACCTCGCCTCCGATGAGGCCGAGTTCGTCCACGGCGCCGTGCTGGACGTCGACGGCGGACGGACGGGCGTGGCGGTCGTCGCGGCCTGACCGTCCGGTCCGGTGTGGCGCCGTGATGGACTTCAGGGGCGCGGCGCCACCACAGAGCGCGGCGTGGCTCGGAGGGTGAGGATGACCGGATCGTTCTGGTGGGACCTGGCGATCGGCGTCGCCGCGGCGCTGTTGCTCACCTGGCTCTGCCTCGTCGTCGCGCTGCTCGTCGTCCGCCCGCGCGGCGACCTGTTGCGCGAGGCACTGCGGATCCTGCCCGATGTGGTCCGGCTGCTGCGCCGGCTCGCGGCTGACAGGTCGATGCCTCGCGGCGTACGGATCAGGCTCGGGCTGCTGATGATCTACCTCGCGCTGCCGATCGATCTGGTGCCCGACTTCATCCCGGTGCTGGGCTACGCCGACGACGCGATCATCGTCGCCGCCGTCCTGCGTGGTGTCGTACGTCGCGCAGGGATCGACGCGGTTCGAGCCCAGTGGCCGGGCAGCGACGACGGCTTCGCCGCTCTCGTGCTGATCGCCGGACTCGATCGGAAGTAGCGCGAACGGCGTCGTCCTTGACTCTGTTCCAAGAACAGGGTTTGGGAGCGACACGCTTTTTACACATACGAAACAGGTCGTATCGTATTGTTTTGGGCATGGCATCTGACGAGAAGCTCGGCCGGCCCACGGATGAGGACCTCACGCGTCGCATCCTGGAGACGGCGGGACGTCTGCTCGGCGAGTATGGCTACGCCGGGCTGAGTGTGGAGAAGGTCGCCAAGGCCGTCGGTTGCGGCAAGACCGCGATCTACCGGCGCTATGCCGACAAGGGTGCGTTGGTCGCTGCTGTGGTTCGGTCACAGGTGGAGCTCGGGGCGACACCCGACAGTGGCGACGTACGCGCCGACCTTCTCGAGCACGCTCGTCAGAACCAGCGAAACCAGGAGCTCTCTCCCGAACGGGTGCATGGCATGCGGGCGATGTTCGAGCCCGATGTCTTCCCCGCCCTGTGGGAGGGGTTCTTCAAGCACCGCCGCGAGCAGGGGATCGAGATCATCGACCGGGCCATCGCCCGAGGTGAGCTCCCTGCCGATGTCCACCACGACATCATTCTCGACACGATCGCCGGGCTCACCCTCTATCGGCAGTCGGTCAAGCGCATCCACATCGACGAGCGCCACTACGTCGACATCATCGACGCCCTCGTCACCCGACCGCCGCGCCGCCTCGACGGCGCTGACGAAACAGGCCAACCATGACCACTGACACCCCCACCCAGTCCCCGCCGAAGATCAACGCTCGCGCGATCGTCGGCTTCCTCGTCTTCTGCGAGCTCGCGAGCGGCTTCGTCCAGGGCTTCTACGCCCCGCTGCTCGGCGAGATCGCCGACCACCTCCGGGTCTCCGACTCGGACATCACCTGGTTCCTCACCGTGCAGACGCTCGCCGCCGCCGTCTGCGTTCCGCTGCTCTCCAAGCTCGGTGACATCTTCGGGCATCGTCGGATGCTGCGCATCGGCGTCGTCTCCGTGCTCATCGGCACGGTCGTCACGGCGTTCCTGCCCAGCTATCCGCTCGTGCTCGCCGCGCGCATCCTCGTCGGGCCGCTCGCTGTGTGGCTGCCGCTGGAGATCGCGCTGGTGCACAACCGGATCAAGGGCGACACCGCGCGCACCTCGATCGGCCTGCTCGTCTCTTGCCTCACCGGCGGCGCGATCCTCGGCACGATCTCAGCCGGAGTCTTCTCCGCGCTGCTGCCGAGCCTCACCCTGACGCTGCTGATGCCGGTGCTGTTCGTGCTGGTCAGCGTGTACGCGGTCTTCGTCAAGGTGCCGGAGTCCACGACCCGCACCCGGACCAGGATCGACGTGCTCGGTTTCGTCGGCATCGGCCTCGCCATGGTCGTGCTGCTCTTCGGGCTGCGACTGGCCTCCAGCGAGGGGTTCGCCTCCGTCACGACCATCGGCACCCTCGCCGTGGCCCTGGTGATCTTCGCGCTCTGGGTCGGGTGGGAGCTGCGCGCGGAGGCGCCGGCGATCGACGTACGCCTCATCGTCTCCGGGCGGATGGGGCCGGTGTACCTCACCGCGTTCCTCTTCGGCATGGTCATGTTCGGTGCGCAGTCGCCGTCGACGACGTTCCTGACCGCTGACCCGGCCGAGACCGGCTACGGGTTCGCCGCCACGGCGGGCACGGCATCCGCGGTCACCGCCGTGGTGACGATCCTGGCCACGGTCGGCGCCGCCGTCTTCGCGTCGATCGCCCGCCGGGTCGGCATCCGCGCGGTCCTGGTCACCGGGGCCGTGCTGCCGGCCTGCGGGTTCCTCGTCCAGATCGCGTTCCACTCCGAGCTGTGGCAGATCTTCCTCGTCTCCGCGGTCAACGGCATCGGGATGGGGCTGCTCCTCGGAGCCCTTCCCGCCCTGGTCGCCGAGCTCGCGCCCAGCGACCAGACCGGCATCGCGGCCGGCGTCTACAACTCGCTGCGCACACTCGGCGGATCGGCCGCCGGGGCCGTGTTCGCCGTCGTGCTCGCCGCGTTCACCGCATCGGGCTCGCTGAGCTCCTCGATCGGTGGGTACGTCACGGTCTGGAGCGTCTGCGCCGCCGCGTTCGTCCTCTCCGCCCTCGCGCTCGCCTTCATGCGGATGCCGCGCGAGAGCGCCGCCGCTGCCGATCCCGTCGTCACCCCTGCCCCCACCGCCGTCACTCCGGAAGGCTGATCCATGACCATCCCCGACTTCGCCGCCGACGCCGAAGCCCTCCTGCCCGACCTCGTCGCCCTGCGCCGGGCGATCCACGCCGACCCGGAACTGGGCCTCGACGTGCCGCGTACGCAGCAGCGGGTCCTCGCCGCCCTGGCGGGCCTGCCGCTCGAGATCACCACGGGCACTGCGACGACCTCGGTCGTGGCGGTGCTGCGCGGGGCGCTTCCCGGACCCACGGTGCTGCTGCGCGGTGACATGGACGCGCTGCCCATCGAGGAGGCGACCGGGCTCGACTTCGCCTCGACCAACGGCAACATGCACGCGTGCGGCCACGATCTGCACACCGCCGGACTCGTCGGCGCGGCCAAGCTCCTCTCGGCCCGCCGAGACGAGCTGCACGGCTCGGTGATCTTCATGTTCCAGCCCGGTGAGGAGGGCCACGGCGGGGCCAAGGTCATGCTCGAGGAGGGGCTGCTCGATGTCGCGGGGGAGCGGCCGGTCGCTGCGTACGCGATCCACGTCGGCCCCGGTCCGCGCGGTCTCTTCGCCACCCGGCCCGGCGCGATGGCGGCCGGCTCGAACCACCTCTCCGTCACGGTCAAGGGCCGCGGCGGCCACGGCTCCCAGCCGCACCAGACCCTCGATCCGGTGCCCGCCGCCGCCGAGATGGTGCTCGCCCTGCAGAGCTTCGTGACCAGGCGGTTCGACGCGTTCGACCCGGTCGTGCTCTCGGTGACGCGCCTGTCCACCGGCGACGGCGCGATCAACGTCATCCCCGAGACGGTTGAGCTCGCCGCGACCGTACGCAACATGTCACCCGCCTCGCTCGCGATCCTTCAGGAGGGTCTGCCGCGGGTGATCGAGGGGGTCGCTTCTGCTCACGGGCTGACGGCCGAGATGCAGTTCGACGTGATGTATCCCGTCACCGTCAACGCGGACGCCGAGACAGCCGACACGGTCGACGTGCTCCGCGGCGTCTTCGGCGAGGAGCGCGTGATGATCATGCCGACGCCGATGATGGGCTCGGAGGACTTCTCCTTCGTCCTCGACGAGGTCCCCGGCACCTTCATCGGCATGCTCACCTCGCCCGCGGACACCGATCTCGCCAGCGTGGAGTGGAACCACTCCCCGCGGGTGGTCTTCGATGACGCGCTGCTCGGAGATCAGGCAGCGGCCCTCGCTGCGATCGCCTTCGCCCGTACGTCACCAAGAGCCTCGGTCGCGGGGTGAGCCCGGGCAGTACCCTGGTCCGGTGGCCGAGCGTATCGAGCGGGAGAACGTGGTCGCGTTCCGGCTGGCGTCGCACCATCTCGACGTCCGGCTCGGCGAGCGGGACCTGCTGACGGCCGCCGGGCGGTGCGGCATCCAGAACACTCCACCAGGGTCGGCGCTGCTGGCGTTCCATGCTCGGGTCGAGGGCGTCTCGGCCGACGTGGTCGCCGGGGCGGTGGAGGACAGGACCATGCTGCTGACGTGGAGCTTGCGGGGTGCCCCGTACTACGTCCCCACCGCTGAGGCCGAGGTCTACACGACCGGGGTGCTGCCTGTGACCGAGGAGGCGCGACGGCACTTCGTGCTGGGTGTCGAGCAGGCCGTCGACCGGCTCGGGTTGAGTCTCACAGAGACGGTCGACATCGTCACGACGGCCACGCACGAGGTCCTGTCGGGACGACAGTTGGCAATCGACGAGCTCGGAGCCGAGGTGGCCGCCCGGATCGCTCCCGAGCTGACGGCTCAGCAGCGCGGGGTCTGGAACGAAGAGGGGCCGTACGCCGTAGGCCAGCCCATCGGCGAGGCGGTGGTGCACTTCTGCGTCCGCCTGCTCGCGCTGCAGCGTACCGTCTGCTTCGCGCCGCGCACCGGGAACAGGGCCCCGTTCGTCCTGACCGAGGAATGGCTCGGGCGTCCCGTCGCGGAGGCGGATCCCGTGGCCTGTCGCCGCGAGCTGCTCCGACGCTACCTGCGCTGCTACGGCCCGTCGACCCGAAGCGACTTCGCGACGTGGCTGGGTGTACGGGCGGGGGATGTCGATCCGTGGTGGAGCCATCTCGAGCATGAGCTGGTCGAGGTGGATTTCGGTGGTCGGACATGGGCTCTCGCCGGCGATCTCGACGCACTTCGAACGGCAACGATGCCCACCGGCGTGCGGCTGCTTCCGCCCCGGGATGCCTACACCCAGCTGCGCGATCGAGACACCATCGTGGACAAGGCCCATCACCGGGACATCTGGAGGACCGCCGGCGACCCCGGGACGATGCTCGCCGACGGCGAGATCGTCGGCAGCTGGCGAGCACGCAAGAGCGGCCGGAAGCTGCGCGTCGAGCTCCAGGCGTTCGAGGCTCTGAGCAGACGTCATCAGGAGGCCCTCGTTGCAGAGGCGGAGAGCATCGCGCCGCTGCGGGATACGTCGTCGGTGTCGGTCGACGTCACCACATACTGAACCTACTGACCGCGAAGGGTGCTGGAAGAGAGTGCTGGAATAGGGCGATGTCGTCTGCTCCTCGTGTCGTCGTCTGCGGCCCCGCGTCCTGGAACCACCTGATCGAGCTCGACCGGCTGCCCGAGCCGGTGCCGCACATGCAGTTCGCGCGGCGGGCGTGGCACACGGTCGGCGGCACCTCCGCGGGCAAGGCGCTCCATCTCGCCGGTCTCGGCATCGACGTACGTCTATGGGCTGCTGTCGGGGATGACGAGGACGGCGCGCTGCTGCGGGAGCGGCTCGCCGAGGCGGGCGTCGTCGTGGAGGCGATCGCCAGCGAGCAGACCGAGCGGCACGTCAACCTGATGGCCGAGGGTGGCGGCCGGGTCTCTTTGTACGTCTCGACCCCCTCTATTCCGCCCACCGACGCGGTCGAGGCGGCGGTGAGCGCGGTCGCCGCGGCGGATCTCGCGGTGATCGACCTGAGCGAGCTCGGCCGGCTGGTGCTCGAGGCGATGCCCGCCCGGCGGGCGCCGCTGTGGATGGACCTGCACGACTACGACGGCGCCTCGGCGTTCCACGAGCCCTTCCTGCGCGCCGCCGAAGGCGTGTTCATGAACGACGACGGCACCGATGACCCCTGGAAGCTGATGGCCTCGTGTCTCGACCGCGGTCCCCGCCTAGCGGTGTGCACCCTCGGCGCCAAGGGCGCGATCGCGCTCGAGGCCGACGGGACACGCCACGAGGTCGTCGCGGTGCCGGCCACCGTCGTCGACACGAACGGCGCCGGGGACGCGTTCATGGCCGGCTTCCTGGCCGCGCGGCTGCGTACGGAATCGGTCGAAGGTGCGCTCCGCGCCGCCGCCGAGCAGGCCCGTGTCGCCATCGAGACCGAGCACCTCCATCCAGCGCTCGATCAGTAGGTCGTCGAGCAGCGGTCAGGCGGTCGGGGCGAGGCCGGACAGCATCACATCGAGGAGCAGGTCGCGGTCGGTTCCGTCGCCGAGCCGGACGGCATGCTCGACGCCGCAGACGAGCCGCTGCAGGTGGCTGGTGGTGATGTCGGGACGTACGGAGCCATTGCGGATGGCCTCCTCGAGGGTGGTCTCGGCGAGGCCGAAGAGCTCGTCGCGGAGCGCGCGTGCGGCCGGTGAGACCTCCTCGGACAGCAGGATCGCCTGGAGACCCTCGTGCTCGACCTGGAATCGGGCGGCGCTGCGTACGAAGGTGGTGAACGCCTCGCCGGGATCGGGGATCTCGGCCGCCGTGCGCGCCCGGGCGACCAGCTGCTCGAGCGCATCGAGGTTGAGTGCCTCCACGAGGGCGTCGACCGTGGGGAAGTGGCGGTAGACCGTCGCGACGCCGACGCCGGCTGCACGCGCGAGCTCGTTGAGGCGCAGCTCGGTGACCGGCCGCGCGCGGGCGGTGTCGAGGATCTTCGCGCGGGAGCGGGCTGCGTCCGAACGTAGCAGGGACATGGGCACACTCTACTCGATTCGGATTAATTATCCGCTTTGGGTATATCCTGAAACGGATCATCTATCCGATTAGAGGAGCATTCATGACCTGGGACCCCATTCACCTGCCCGATCTACGTGGTCGCGTCTACGCCGTCACCGGCGCCACCGGAGGAATCGGCTACTTCGCTGCCGAGCAGCTCGCCTCGGCCGGCGCCGAGGTGGTGCTCGCCTCGCGCTCGCCCGAGAAGATCGGCGTCGCCGCTGCCGCGATCCGCGGCCAGGTCCCTGGGGCGGCCACCACGTCGGTGGCTTTCGACCTCACTTCTCTCGCGTCGGTCGCGGAGGGAGCCGAGCAGCTCGCCGCGCTGCCGCGGCTCGACGGGATCTTCCTCAACGGTGCCCCCATGCAGCTCTCCGGCGCGTCCACGACGAAGGACGGCCTTCCGCTCATCACCGGCGCGCATGCCGTCGCCAACTTCGGCCTCGTCGCCCGACTGCTCTCCGTGCGGGCCGCCGGGCCTTCCGCCGTCGACGATCCGCTTCGCATCGTGCACGCCTCGACCGGGTTCGTGCGGCGCTTCCGCATGGACGTGTCCGATCCGAGGGCGACACCTCGCACCGGCATCGCCGCGTACGTCAAGGCCAAGACGCTCACCGAGATCTTCGGCTACGAGCTCGACCGCCGGCTGCGAGCCGCGGGGCTGCCTGTCGCCTCGATCCTCACTCACCCCGGCGTCGGCGTCGATGCGAAGACGCCGCAGCGCGCAGGGATCCGCGAGGGCAGGATCGGCTACCGGTGTAACCCGTTCACCCCGTGGGCGCAGGGCAAGGACGCGGCGGCCTGGTCCGGTGTGCGCGCCCTGGTCGACCGCGACGCGGTCGGCGGCGACTACTACGGTCCCGAGAAGGCAGCCGGCCGCCCCGTACGCCTGGCTCCGCTGCCGCACACGATCGACCCGGGCCGAGAGGTCGCGGCCCGGGTCTGGGAGGCGCTCGAGGAGCTGTCCGGCGAGTCCCTCGCCTTCGCCCCGGAGGGAGCTGGTCGCGACTGACCGTCGGACGCGGCAGCTCTATCCACTACGCGGCCGCCCCCTCCTCGGGATGCGCCGGCACGGTCAGCAGAGCCAGCATGGCGATCACGGCCGCGCCGGCGAAGGCGTAGAAGCCCCACGGATAGGCGATGCCGGCGGTGAGGAGTGCGCCGCCGAGGAACGGTCCGACGATGGCGCCGACCCGGCCGATGCCGGCGGACATGCCGAGCGCCGTGCCGCGGATCCGGGCGGGGTAGAGGTGGCTGACGAACGCGTAGACCAGTACCTGCGCGCTGAAGACGAAGATGCCGGCGGCCAGCACCGCCGCGTACACCAAGAGGCTGCTCTCCATCTTGATCGACAGCAGGGCCAGCATCAGCGCAGCAACGCCGAACCAGGTCACCACCGTCGGCTTGTTGCCCTTGGCGTCGGAGATCAGGCCCGCCAGGACGAGTCCGATCACCGCGCCGACGTTCAGGGTGAGGAGCAGGCCGAGCCCGGCGTCGAGGGAGTAGCCCGCCTCGCCCATGATCGTCGGCAGCCAGGTGTTGAGGCCGTAGACCAGCAGGAGTCCACAGAACGACGCCGCCCACAGGCCCAGGCTGACCCACAGCAGGCGACCGCGAACGACCTCGGAGGGACGTACCTTCTCGGCCTCGACGGTCTCCAGGTAGGCCTGCGACTCCGGGAGTTTCGCCCACATCACCGGGACCGTCAGCAGGCCCGCGACGCCGCCGATCACGAACATCGCCTCCCAGCCCAGGTTCGGGATCACCCACAGAGCCAGCAGAGCGGTGAGTACGGCGCCCACGTGGTAGCCGGTCATCATCCGCGTCATGGCCGTGCCCGAACGTCCCTGGCGAGCGTGCTCGCTCATGAAAGCCAGGGCCGTCGGCAGGCAGGCGCCCAGGCCCAGGCCTGCCAGGAAGCGCAGCACGATGAACACCGTGGCGTTCGGCGCGAAGGCGACGGCCAGGGTGAGCAGCGAGAACAGTGCGATGCTGCTGATCAGCGTCCGGCGACGGCCGAACCGGTCGGCGAGCGGGCCGATGGCGACGGCACCGATGCCGACCCCGATCAGGCCGACCGTGGCGGCCGTGGTCAGCGACGCCTCGGTGAAGCCGAGCGCGCCGGTCCCCGCCAAGGTGGGGATGACCGCTCCTAGGACGACGAGGTCATAGCCATCGAGGGCGACAGCGAGCCAGCAGAGGACGACCGGCCAGAGGCTCCGGGTATCGCCACTGACGGTGGACGATGTGGTTGCGGACACATTCATGGGACGAACCTAAGAGCGGTCACCCCTGTGAACATCGACACAGCTTCCGTTCAGTGGAAAGCCCGCCAAAATTCTTCAGAGCCGAAGTTCTTCAGAGCCGCCGTCCGATCGACTGCGCGGCGACGCGGAGTGCGCCGTACAACCTCTGTTCGCTGCCCTTGAGCGTAGGCACCACCAGGCCCAGGGAGGCGATCACCTCGTCGCGGCGGTGGATCGGGACGGCGATCGAGCAGGCGCCGAGGCTCATCTCCTCGCGGGTGGTGGCGTAGCCCTTGTCGAGCACCTGCCGCAGCTGTCTGCGGAGGACACCCGGTTGGGTGATCGTGTAGGGGGTGACCCGGGTGAGAGCGCCCAGCACCGTCTCCTGGACCTCGTCCGGAGCGTGGGCGAGGAGGACCTTGCCGACCCCGGTGGTGTGCAGGGGCAGGCGCCCGCCGACCTTGCTCACCACCGGGACGGACTGGTTGCCGCGCAGCCGGTCGAGGTAGACGACCTCGAGCCCCTCACGTACGGCGAGATGCACGGTGGCCAGGGTTGCGCCGTAGAGGTCGTGGAGGAAGGGTTCGGCGACCTGGCGCAACCCGGTCTCGGCAGGGGCCAGATGGCCGATGTCCCAGATCCTCCGGCCGATGACGTAGTCGCCGGAAGGCAGCCGCTCCAGTGCACCCCACCGAAAGAGCTCGCCGAGGAGCCGATGGGTCGTGGCGAGCGGAAGGTCCGCGCGGGCAGCGATGTCGCTGAGCGACATCGACCGGTGCTGCTCGTCGAACGCGCTCAGGATCGCAAGTGCCCGGCTGGTCACGCTCGTGCCAGTCTGTCGGGTGTTCCCGGCCATTGCTGCGGAGATTACTACCTCAGCCGCCGAACGCGGGGTGGAGCGGCTTGCCGGACCCCTTGGAACGGGTGGACGCGGAGGCCTCGATCGGGTCGAAGGTCCACAGCGCGTACGCCCCCGGGCCGACGTGCAGCGTCGAGTTGCCGATCGTCTCGGTGTGCGGCTCCTCGGCCGCCTCGTTGAGGGCGAGGATGATGTGGCGTACGCCTGCCTCGTCGGCCGGGACCGGGAGCAGGCGGATCGTGGTCATGCCGTCGAAGGCGAGTACGCCGCCGTCCTTGAGGACCCGGATGGTGATCCCGGCGGCGCGCCACAGCGGCACCATCTTCTCGATGTCGGCGGCGGTGGTGGCGATCTGGATGCCGATGACGTCGCGCAGCTGGTGGTCGAGATAGCGATCCCGGTTGTAGCGGTCGCGGCTGACGTCGCCCTCGTAGGCGGCGGGCGGGAAGGAGAGCCGGGGGTCGTCGAGGAACTCGTCGCGGTACTCCATCGCCCAGGAGAAGAAGGTGTCGTAGGTCGAGGTCGTGTAGGCGGCGTCGAACCACGGGATCAGGTTGCCGTCGCCGAGATCGGTCACCTGCGTGAACTCGACCGGGTCGACGCCGAGGTCGCGCAGGTTTGCGGCCGCGATGGCCAGGTCGCCGTCGTTGTCCGCCGAGACGGCGAGCCCGGTGTCACCGGCGACTGCGTCGGGAGCGTCGCCCGGACCGAAGAACTCCAGGTAGGTCTCCTTGCCGAGCAGGTAGCGACCCGTCCAGGTCGAGGTCCCGTCGTTGCCGGTGTTGATCCGGCGGTCGGCGAACTCGCCCAGGTAGTCGGAGTGCTCGATCGCGTCGGCCGTCTCCCGGTCGACCATCGCCCAGGCGTGGTTGAAGGCAAGGAGCGGGTCGGTACGCCCCTCCTCGGCGTGGGCAGCCTCCGTGGCGTGGGCGGGAGTCGCGAGGGCCCCCGACGTGATGGCGAGTGAGGCGAGCGCGGCCGCGATGAGGCCCGAGAGTGGAGTCCGCATGCGTCCCAGTCTCGGTGACCAGGGCGCTCCTGTCTTCGGAATTCGGCGGCTGACGGCCGGTTGCCGGCGTTCGCGTCGCGCCGGTCAGGCGCCGTGGGACGCGGTCGCCATGGTGGCGCCGAGGCCGATCATGACGACGCCGCCACCGGCGCCGAGACTGTCGAGACGCTTGGGTTTGCGGGCGAACCAGGCCTTGGCCCGGCTGGCCGCGAGGACCCACCCGGAGTCGCAGGTGAACGCCATCGCCGAGAAGATCGCGCCCAGCAGGAGGATCTGGGGCACCGCCGGGGCGGAGGTGTTGATGAACTGGGGCAGGAAGGCCAGGTGGAAGACGATCGTCTTCGGGTTGGTCGCCCCGACGATCATCCCGGTGCGGATCGCGCCCCACGCGGTCGTCCGGGCGACATCCTCGCCGTGGAGGGCGGCCCGGGCGTCGGCACGGTGGCGGATCGCCTGGATGCCGAGATAGATGACGTACGCAGCGCCGACCAGCTTCACGACCGTGAACGCCGTCGCGGAGGCAGCCACCAGCGCGCCGAGCCCGACGGCGACCGCCAGGACCTGACCGAACTGGCCAAGAGCGTTGCCGCCGACGGCGAGCACCGCCTCGCGGCGGCCCGCGGTCAGGGCCCGGCCGAGGGCGAAGAGCACGCTCGGTCCGGGGATCAGGATGAAGATGACGGAGGCGAGCGCGAAGGCGGCGAACTGGCTCAGGGTGGGCACGTCGTTCATTCTGCGGCAGGGTCGTGGTGGCGTACGAATGATTTCTGGTGGGCGAGATGCGACGGGTCGGCCCTAGCCGGCATCGATCTCGGCCAGGGAGGTCGCGACCTTTCTGAGCTCGGCGAGGGCACAGGCGATCTCGGGCTGGCGCGAGGTGCCGCTGCGTACGCTGGTCCGGACGTGCCGCACCGGGCTCGCCTCGCCGCGCAGCGGGATCCGGACGAGGCCGGCGGCGTTCGGGATCCGGGCGAGGCGAGGGACCAGGGCGACACCGAAGCCGGCGCTGACCAGGGCGGCGCCGGTGTCCCACTCGACGACCTCGTGGGCGTGCTCGGGGGTGAATCCGGCCGCGGCGCAGGCGGAGGTCACCAGCTGGTGGTAGGGACGGCCGGGATGCTCCATGATCCAGTGCTCCTCGGCGGCGTCGGCGAGCCGGACCCGGGACCGGGAGGCGAGCGGGCTGTCGGCATTGACCAGCAGGTCGAGCGTGTCCTCCATCAGCCGCTCCTGCTCGAACCGCGGGTCGGCGGTCGGCGGCAGCTCCGACATGTTGACCACCACGGCGACGTCGACCTGGTCGGCCAGCAGCATGTCGAAGCAGACCTCGGGATCGGCCTCGATGATCTTGATCGTGGACTGCGGGAACTCCCGCGCGACCGCCACCGCGGCCGGCGGCAGGAGCGCCGAGGCGGCGGTGGAGAAGCCGGCCATCCGCAGGTAGCCACGGGAGGTGCCCGAGGCCTGCTGTACGTCGGCGCGGATCTCCTCCCACTGCGTGAACAGGTCGTGGCTGCGCTCGAGCAGGGTGAGCGCAGCACCGGTGAGGCGTACGCCGCGGCCCTCCGGCACCAGCAGCTCCGCACCCACGTCGCGGGCCAGTGTGCGGAGCTGGTGGGAGACGGCCGAGGGGGTATAGCCGAGGTCGGCTGCGGCGGCCGAGACGGTGCCGCGCTCGGCGAGCACCCGCAGCACGTGCAGCCGCTGGTCGATCATGCTTCGATTGTGCAATGGAATCGCACGGTAAATAGCGGAAACGTGCGCTTTTCTTGAACAGTGCCGAGGCGCCACGCTGGTCCTGTGTCTCCCAGCGCCGATCCCCTTCTGGCGAGCTTCCAGCTCCGGAGCCTCACCCTGCGCAACCGCGTGGTGAGCACCTCCCACGAGCCCGCCTACACCGAGGACGGGATGCCGAAGGACCGCTACCGCCTCTACCACCTGGAGAAGGCGCGCGGCGGGGTCGGGCTCACCATGATCGGCGGGTCCGCGGTGGTCTCGCCCGACAGCCCACCGGCCTTCGGCAACATGCTGCTCTACCGCGACGAGGTCGTGCCCTGGCTGCGCCGGCTCGCCGACGACGTCCACGAAGAAGGCGCCGCGGTGATGTGCCAGATCACCCACCTCGGCCGTCGCACCAGCAACTTCGCCGGTGACTGGCTGCCGCTCGTCTACCCCTCCCGGCTGCGCGAGCCGCAGCACCGGTCGTTCCCGAAGGTCGCCGAGGCCTGGGACGTCGACCGGATCGTGCGGCACTACGCCGAGGCGGCTTCGCGCTGCCAGGCGGCGGGCCTCGACGGGATCGAGATCGAGTCCTACGGCCATCTCTTCGACGCCTGGGTCTCGCCCGCCACCAACCTCCGCGACGACGAGTTCGGGGGCGACCCGCAGGCCCGGCTCGCCTTTCCTCTGCGGGTGCTCGACGCGATCCGGGCCGCCGTCGGACCCGACTTCATCGTCGGGGTCAGGATGGCGATGGACGAGGACCTGCCTTCCGGCCTGGGCCTGGACGACACCGAGCAGGTGATGCGCCGCTACGTCGGCGCCGGCGTCGACTTCCTCTCCGTCATCAAGGGAGGTCTCGACACCGACGCCCGCCTCGCCGCGGTGATCCCGTCGATGGGCACGCCCTCGGCCCCGTTCCTCGACTTCGTCGGAGAGGTACGCCGCCGGGTGGATGTCCCGGTCATGCACGCTGCTCGGATCAGCGACGTCGCGACCGCGCGCTACGCGCTCCGCGAAGGGCTGCTCGACCTCGTCGGGATGACCCGTCCCCAGCTCGCCGACCCGCACCTGGTCGCCAAGGTAGCGCGCGGCGAGGAGGACCGGATCCGGCCGTGCGTGGGCGCGAGCTACTGCCTGGACGCGATCTATGAGTCCGGGGATGCCAAGTGCATCCACAACCCGGCGACCGGGCGTGAGCAGTCGCTGCCCCACCTCACGCCCCCGGCCCCTCGAACCCGCCGGGCCGTGGTCGTCGGCGCCGGCCCCGCCGGTCTCGAGGCCGCTCGCGTCCTGGGCGAGCGCGGTCACGCCGTGACCGTCCTGGAGGCCGCCGACCGGCCCGGTGGTCAGCTCGTGCTGGCCTCTTCGACCAGCCACCGCCGCGACCTGATCGGCATCGTCGACTGGCGCGTCGCCGAGGCGAAGCACAGCGGCGCCGACTTCCGGCTCGGCACCTACGCCGACGCCGACGTCGTCCGGAGCCTCGACCCGGATGTCGTGGTCGTGGCCACCGGCGGGGTGCCCGACCGCTCCTGCGTCCCGGTGGGCGCCGAGCTGGTCAACGACACCTGGGACGTGCTCGACGGGACCCTGACCCCCGGCAACGGCACCGTCCTCGTCTACGACGACAACGGCGCCGAGCCAGCGCTCGACGCCGCCGAGCACCTGGCGACGCTGGGCGCTCAGGTCGAGCTGGTCACGCCGGAGCGTACGGTCGGCATCTCCGTCGGCTCGATGAACAGCCCGGCCTATCTGGGGGTCTTCGCTGCGCATGACGTGACCCTGACCGTGGCCCGGAAGCTGGTCGCGGTGCGTCGGGCCCCGGCGGGCTCGGAACACCGGCTCATTGCCACTTTGACCAGCGAATACGCAGCAGGTGCCGAGGTCGAGAGACACGTCGACCACGTCGTGGTCGAGCACGGGACCACCCCCAACGACGAGCTGTACCACGACCTCGTCCCCGGCTCGATCAACCTCGGTGAGGTCGACCAGGCGGCGCTGCTGACCGGCGTGTCGCAGACGGTGTCCCGCAATGCGGCGGGCAGCTACCAGCTGTTCCGGATCGGCGACGCGGTCGCCAGCCGGAACGTCCATGCCGCGGTCTACGACGCGCTGCGGCTGTGCCTGACGATCTGACCCCCCCCGAACGTTTCTGAATCTTCCTGGGAGCGATGGATGACAGACCAACTCGTCGGCGAACCGTTCGCCGGCCGACGTACCAGAATCCTCGACCATCTCGACCGCAGGACCCCCGGCCACTCGCTGCCGGGTGCTCTCTACACCGACCCCGACGTCTTCGCGAGCGAGGTCGACCTGCTCTGGCGACGCCGCTGGCTCTTCGTCGGCACCGTCGCCGAGGTGCCGGAGCCCGGTGACTACTTCTCCTTCGACGTCGCCGGCTCCTCGGTCCTGGTGATCCGCGACGACGACGAGCAGGTGCGTGCCTTCCACAACGTCTGCCGCCACCGCGGCTCCCGGCTGGTCGCGCCGGGACACGGCAGCGTCGGCAACCTGGTGTGCGGCTACCACAGCTGGACGTACGCCACCGACGGCTCGCTCCGCTACGCGCCCCAGCTCTCGCCGGCCATCGACACCGCCTGCCTCGGCCTGCGCCCGGTCGCGCTGCGCGAGGTCGGCGGGCTGCTCTACTGCTCGCTCGCCGCCGAGCCCGACGGCGACCTGGACGTGGTCGCCGAGCAGGTCCGTGACTACATCACTCCGCACCGTCTCGATCGAGCCAAGGTTGCCGCCCAGGTCGATCTGGTGGAGGAGGGCAACTGGAAGCTGGTCATGGAGAACAACCGGGAGTGCTACCACTGCGAAGGTGGCCACCCCGAGCTGATCTGCACCTTCTTCCCGACCTGGGGGCTCCGCGAGGACCAGATCCCCGACCGGCTCCGGGCGGACCATGACCGCTATCTGTTCGCCGAGGCCGATCTGGCGCGACGCTGCGACGCGCTCGGGATGCCGTACGCGCTGATCGAAGAGCTCGCCGACCGCCCGTTCGGCTTCCGGATCCAGCGCGAGCCGCTCGACGGGGCGGGGGAGTCCTTCAGCATCGACGGGTCCCGGCTGGTGGGCCGGCTGCTGGGCGACCTCGACGATCCGCAGCTCGGCCGCTGCACCCTCCACACCCAGCCCAACGCCTGGATCCACCTGCTCGCCGACCACGTGGTGACCTTCTCGGTCACGCCGCTCTCGCCCGACCGCACGCTGGTCCGCTCCACCTGGCTCGTCCACGAGGACGCGGTGGAGGGGGTCGACTACGACGTCGAGGCCCTGACCGCGGTATGGCGGGCGACCAACGAGCAGGACGCCGAGTTCGTACGCAACACCCAGCTCGGGGTCTCCGACCCGGCCTACGTCCCCGGGCCCTACAACGAGGCGGAGCGACAGGTCGACGACTTCGTGCGCTGGTACGACGCCCAGATCCGATCAGAAGCGCAGAGAGGTGGAGCCGATGACTGAGCCATGGCCCGTCGAGGTGGCTCCGCCGCCGGCAATCCTCTACGCGGTCCCGTCGCCGCTGGGGGCCGGGATCCTGCCCGAGGAGAGGCCGTTCGAGGGTGAGCTGCGGTGCCGGCGGGTGCGCCGGGTGACCCACGATGTGGTCGAGGTGACCCTCGAGCCGACCGGAGGGGAGAGGTTCGCCTACGCGCCTGGGCAGTACCTGACCCTTCGGGCGTCGATCGACGGCGAGCCCGTCGAGCGGTGCTACACGATCTCCTCGCCGCCGACCCGCCCGCACCTGCTCACCATCACCGTCAAGCGGGTGCCCGACGGGCCGATGTCCCGCTGGCTCCACGATCGGCTCGCCGTCGGTGACCGGCTGTGGGCGAGCGGGCCGATGGGCGGGTTCTCGGTGCGGGAGCACCCCTCCTCGTCCTACCTGCTCCTCTCCGGCGGCAGCGGGATGACCCCGACCCTCTCGACGCTGCGCACGCTCGCCGACCTCGCCGAGACCACCGACGTGGTCGTCGTCCATCACGCGCGTACGCCGGCCGACCTGATCGAGCGGCCCGAGCTCGAGGCGCTGGCGGCTGCCCATGACGGCGTACGCGTCGTGTGGGTCGTCGACCAGCCCGATGCCTCCTGGTCCGGGCCGACCGGGCTGATGAGCGCCGGGCAGCTCGCCGAACTGGTTCCTGACCTGGGCGGACGCGAGGTCTTCTGCTGCGGTCCGTCCGGCTACATGGGCGCGGCGCGGACCGCCTTCGAGGCGCTCGGTGGCGAGTCCGCGCGGTGGCACGAGGAGAGCTTCGTCCTCACTGACGCTCCTGACGCCGAGGCGCCCGCCGCTGGGGCCGGGGCTGCGTACCGGATCCGGCTGCAGCGCAGCGGCCGCGACCTCGAGTGTGCCCCGGACGAGACTGTCCTGGACGCCGTGAAGGCCGCCGGCGTACGCCTGCCCTCATCGTGTGTGCAGGGCATGTGTGGCACGTGCAAGTCGACCCTCGTCTCCGGCGAGGTGGAGATGAACCATGCCGGTGGGATCCGGCCGCGCGAGGTGGCCGCCGGAAAGTTCCTGCCCTGCTGCTCGAAACCGCTCGGCGACCTCGTCATCGACATCTGAGGAGACGCCGGTGCGGGCAGTGCTCGGTCAGCGCCCTGCCCGGATCTGCTCGACGAGGATGTCGCCGTGCCCGGCGTGGCGGGCGAGCTCCTGGATCATGTGCGCGTAGATGAACCGAAGTGACACCGGGTTACCGTGCCAGTCGAACGCATCGTCCAGCTCGTGTCCGGCGGCGACCTCGCGGGAACGCTCGCAGGCCGCGCGGTGGGCCGCCCGGACGGACTCGACCGTGTCCTCGGGGTCCAGCATGAAGCTCTCGTCGACGGTGTCGGGCAGCCTGATCTCCTTGCGCGGCACGCCCGCCACCCTGGCGTGGAACCACACCTTCTCCACGAAGATCGCATGCTTGACCAGGGCCAACGGTGTGGTCAGCGACGGCACCAGCTTCCGCCGCGCCTCCTCGTCGTCGAGGTCCTCGAGGATGGCATTGATCTCGTCCCGCTGGATGTCGACCATTCCTTCGAGAAGCGCGCGCTCGTCCGCCTGTCCGATCTTCATGCGGGCAGGCTAGCCGGGCGTCCGCCGCTGCATGGCCCCTGGGCCGTAGCCTGTCCGCCATGTCGACGACGAACGACGCGGGGCCGGTCTTCGATGGCGTGAGGATCGGGCGGCCCGCGACTGTCGCGCTGCTCGCTGCGGGCTACCTGACGCTGTCAGACCTGCCGGCCGACCTGGACGCTCTGCTGACGCTCCACGGCGTCGGGCCCAAGGCGGTGCGCCTGCTGCGCGAGGCGCTCAGCAGCGCTCCCTGACGTAAGCCTCGGCCTGCCGGCGATCCCAGCCGCGTGACTCCTCGAGCCCGCGAACGAGCATCGAGACGTACGCAGCCGACGGCTGGGTGTGCGGGACGGCGTCGAAGCCGTGCGGCGCGGTGAAGGTGAGCATCGGGAGGCCGTCGCGGCGACCGACCTCGATCAGGGTCTCGTAGTGCCCCGGCCCCGCCTCGTGGCGGCCCTTCTCGAGCCCGTCGATGACGACCTTCTCGATCGGGTCGCCGGGGGTGGGCAGCCGGTCCATCTCCTGGGCGGCGATGTCGGCGAACTGCTCGGCGGTCATCCGGAAGGCCCGGGCAGCAGTCCACGACCCGGCCGCATCGTGGTCGTAGAACGCCACTCCACCGGTCCACGTCCTCGACTCACCCGCGAAGTAGAGCCGTCCCGGGAGGTCGACTGCGACGTCGTCGACCGGCATGGCTGGCGTACGGGCCCCCACGTACGACCGCCGCGCACCCTCCGGTTGGCCACCGAGGAGATAGGCGCCGAGACGGTCGCGGCACATGTTGGACCCATAGCTGACGTACCAGACCTCAGAACTCATCGCGGCGCAGCCTACCGAGGGTGCGGACCGAGAAGCTCGCTGCCTAGAGGACGGCGAGCACGCCGTCGGCGTACTTCTCAAGTTTCGCCTCGCCGATCCCGCTGATCGTGCCGAGCTCGTCGCGGCTGGCCGGCAGGCGGGTGGCGATCTCGCGGAGCGTGGCGTCGTGGAAGACGACGTACGCCGGCACGCCCTGTTCCTTGGCGACCTCGCCGCGCCAGGCCCGCAGCCGCTCGAAGACCTCGGCGGCCTCGGGCGAGAGGTCGGCGGCGGCCACCTTCGGCTTCCGCTCCCCGGAGCCGCTGCGACGGGCCTGTCGCGGCGGCTCCTTGCGGAGCATCAGCTGCTGCTCCGAGCGCAGCACCGGGCCGGCGGCCTCGGCCACCGAGAAGACCCCGTAGCGGGGGTCGACGGCGAGCATCTCGCGAGCCAGGAGCTGCCGGATGACGGAGTGCCAGTCGCTCTCGGCGATGTCGGTGCCGATCCCGAAGACCGAGAGCTCGTGGTGGCGGAACTGGCGGACCTTCTCGGTCTCCTTGCCCCGCAGGATGTCGACGATCTGCCCAGCCCCGAAGCGCTGCCCGTTGCGCTCGCGGTCGAGCCGGATGACGGTGGAGAGCACCTTCTGGGCCGGCACGGTGCCGTCCCAGGACTCCGGTGTGGCCAGGCAGGTGTCGCAGTTGCCGCACGGCTCGGCGGCCTGGCCGAAGTAGCGCAGCAGCTGCACCCGCCGGCAGTCGACGGTCTCGCACAGCGCCAGCATCGCGTTGAGATGCTGACCGAGCCGGTGCTTGTGGGTCCGGTCGCCCTCGGAGGTCTCGATCATCTGCCGCTGCTGGACGACATCGGCCAGCCCGTAGGCCAGCCACGCGGTCGACGGCTGCCCGTCACGTCCGGCGCGGCCGGTCTCCTGGTAGTAGCCCTCCACCGACTTGGGCAGGTCGAGATGGGCCACGAAGCGTACGTCCGGCTTGTCGATCCCCATCCCGAAGGCGATCGTGGCGACCATGACGATGCCGTCCTCGCGCAGGAAGCGGGACTGGTTCTGCGCGCGGGTCCTGGCGTCGAGACCCGCGTGGTAGGGGAGCGCGGGGATGCCGGCGCCGACCAGGGTCGCGGCAGTGCGCTCGACCGAGTTGCGCGAGAGGCAGTAGACGATGCCGGCCTCGCCCGGGTGCTCGGTGGTGATCAGGTCGAGGAGCTGCTTGGCCGGCTTGTCCTTCGGGGCGATCCGGTACTGGATGTTGGGCCGGTCGAAGGAGGCCACGAAGTGGCGGGCGTCCTCGAGGTCGAGCCGCGAGGCGATCTCGCGCCGCGTCTCGGCGGTGGCGGTCGCGGTCAGCGCGATCCGCGGCACCTCCGGCCAGCGCTCGTGCAGGTGGGAGAGCTGGAGGTAGTCGGGCCGGAAGTCGTGACCCCACTGGGAGACGCAGTGGGCCTCGTCGATCGCGAAGAGCGAGATCTTCGCCAGGTCGAGCAGCCGGCCGGTCTCGGGCACCCGCAGCCGCTCCGGGGCCAGGTAGAGCATGTCGAGCTCACCGGCGAGCAGCGCCTTCTCCACCTGCTGCCGCTCGTGGGGCATCTGGGTGGAGTTGAGGAAGCCGGCGCGCACGCCGAGCGCGGAGAGCGCGTCGACCTGGTCCTGCATCAGCGCGATCAGCGGCGAGATGACCACCCCGGTCCCGGCCCTCACCAGGGATGGGATCTGGTAGCACAGCGACTTCCCGCCACCGGTCGGCATCAGGACCAGCGCATCGCCGCCACCGGCGACGTGCGCGATGATCTCCGCCTGCTCGCCGCGGAACTCGTCGTAGCCGAAGACGCGGCGCAGTACATCCAGCTCCGGGGTCAGCTCACTCACAGGTGTGACCCTATCGGCCGCCACCGACGGTCCGGAGTTGTGAAGCCGAGAGTGGTCTATAGGTCACCCTCAGCTTCACAACCTCCTCAGACGCCGATCCGCTCGCGTCGCACGGTGTCCTCCGACGCAGCGGCGGGGCCGTGGGCGCGCTCCAGCCCGGCGCCCTCGACGTCCACGTTCGGCAGGATGCGGTCGAGCCACTTCGGCAGCCACCACGCGGAGCGGCCGAGCAGGTGCATCAGCGCCGGCATCAGCAGCATCCGGACGATGAAGGCATCGAGCAGCACGCCAAGGGCGAGCCCGAAGCCCATCGAGCGGATCATCACCGACTCGGCGAAGATGAAGCCGCCGAAGACGGAGACCATGATCAGGCCGGCCGCGATCACGACCGAACGCCCGGCCCGGAAGCCCTGGGCGACGGCGATGCGGGCGGGAGCCCCGTGGACGTACGCCTCCCGCATCCCGGAGGCCAGGAACAGCTGGTAGTCCATCGCCAGGCCGAAGAGGATCCCGACCAGCAGGATCGGCAGGAAGCTCAGGATGGGGCCGGTGCTGTCCAGGCCGATCCACTCCGCGCCGATGCCCTTCTGGAAGACCGCGACCACGACGCCGTACGTCGCCAGCAGCGAGAGCACGAAGCCACCGGTCGCGATGAGCGGGACCAGGATCGAGCGGAAGACCAGGATCAGGATCAGCAGCGAGAGGCCGACCACGACGGCGAGGTAGGGGAGGAGCACGTCGTTGAGGCCCTGCGACACGTCGATCGCGACCGCGGTGGCGCCGGCGACGCCGAGCGTGATGTCACCGTTGACCGCCGGCATCTCCCGGATCGCGTTGACCAGCTCGTTGGTCGAGACGCTGTTGGGGCCCTCCTCGGGGACGACCTGGAAGGCCGCCGTGCGCCCGTCCTCGGACACCGCGACAGGAGCCACGGCGCGTACGTCATCGAGGTCCGCCAGCGCCTTGGCGACCGTCAGCTGGGATCGCTGGATGCCGGCCTCGTTGAGGCCGTCGGGCAGCTCGGCGGCGACCAGCAGCGGGCCGTTGGCGCCGGCGCCGAAGCTGTCCTCGGTGATCGTGTAGGCGGTCTTGGCCAGCGAGCCCTCGGGCTCCGAGCCACCGTCGGGCAGGCCCAGGCGCATGTCGAGGGCGGGGACCGCGAGGGCGAGCAGGGCGACCACGGAGGCGACGACCGTGACCAGCGCGCGCCAGGTGGGCATCGGCTTGGCGTGGGCCTCGGCCGCGTCCTGCTTGGCGACCTTCTTCCGGGCGCGCTTGGAGACGATGCGGCCACCGACGAGGCCGAGGATGGCCGGGGTCAGGGTGATCGCGACCAGGACGGCGATGGCGACGCAGGCCGCGCCGACCGAGCCCATCAGACCGAGGAACGGGATCCCGGTCATGTTGAGGGCGACCAGCGCGACGATCACGGTGGAGCCGGCGAAGACGACAGCCGTGCCGGCGGTGCCGTTGGCGAGCGCGATCGACTCCTTCACATCGGAGCCGTGGAGCAGCTGCTTGCGGTGCCGGTTGAGGATGAAGAGCGAGTAGTCGATGCCGACCGCCAGGCCGAGCATCAGGCCCAGGATCGGGGTCATCGAGGCCATCTGCACGACGCCGGAGAGGGAGAGCGCGCCGAGCGCGCCGATGCCGACTCCGGTCAACGCGGTGACCAGCGGGACGCCGGCGCCGATGATCGTGCCGAGCATGACGAGGAGGACGATCGCGGCGACGCCGACGCCGACGATCTCACCGGGACCCATCGGGTTGGGCGCCTCCTGGGAGATGTCGGAGGAGACGCCGATCTCGACGCCGTCGATCGGGTTGTCGGTGAAGTGGTCGACCGTGGCCTTCTTGGTCTCCTCGGACATCTCCAGACGGCCGACGGAGTAGGCGACGTTGACCAGGGCGGCCGAACCGTCCGCGGAGACCATCCGGATCTCCTCGGAGAGCTCGAGCAGATCGGCGCCGTTCTCGGCCTTGGCGGTGTTGGCCTCGAGGTCGGCGGCACTGTCGTCGAGCTTGGACTGCTGCTTGTCGAGAGCGGCCTGCTGGGCGTCGATCTGCGTGGTCGGCATCCCGCCGGCCTGCAGCTGGGCGCGGGCCTTGTCGATGTCGGCCTGTGCCTTGTCGAGCCTGGCCTGGGCGCTGTCGAGCTGGGTCCGACCGGCCTCGAGCCGGGCCTGGCCCTCGGTGACCTTCTCGGCCTGCGCCTTGCGCTGGGCCTCGGTCTGGAACGGGTCCGTGACCGCGGCGACGTCGGGGAGGTCCTCGGCGCTGGTGATCAGCGCCCGGATCTCCTGCTTCTGAGTCGCGCTGAGCGGGGTGCTGTCCTCGGTCTGGAAGGCGATCGTGCCGGAGCCGCCGGCCAGGTCAGGCAGCCCCTCCTGGAGCTCGTCGACCACCTCGGACGAGGGCAGCCCCGGGATGTCGAAGCTGGTGGTGAGCTCGCCGGACCAGGCGACGTACGCCCCGGCGGCGCCGGACAGCGCCAGCACCCAGGCAAGGATCACAAGCCAGGCGCGGCGCGCGGCCGACTTGCCCAATCGGTACAACAGCTCCGCCATGACGGCATCCCTCCGGTAATACGCAACGGTGCGTCCAGTTAATCACCTGTACGCCGATGGACAAGGGCTGCTGAGCGAGTGATGTGTCACACCTGTGCCGTGGCCAGGAGATGCCACGGGCTCTTAGGATGCCGTTCATGCCAGCGTCAGCAGGAGTGCGCCGAAGGGGTGCCGTACGCAGCGAGGAGGCTCGCATGGCGGTCCTCGACGCGACCGGGCGGCTCTTCGCCACCCAGGGCTACGACCACCTCACCATCGAGGGAATCGCGGCCGAGGCCGGTGTCTCCAAGCAGACGATCTACCGCTGGTGGCCCTCGAAGAGCGCGGTCGTCGCCGATGCCCTGATCGAGGACCTGCTGCTGCCGGACCACCCGGTCGTACCGGACACCGGGGACATCCGTGCCGACCTGATCGCCTGGATGCAGAGCCTCATCGACCTCGTCGCCCAGCCCGGCAACGACGGCCTCGTCCGCTCGCTCGTCGCGGCCGCCTGCGAGAACCCCGACATCGGCACCCGCCTCAACGACGCGCTCGGCATCACCGCCACCGTCTCCACCCGGATCGAGGCGGCCGTCGAGGCCGGCCAGCTGCCCGCCGACCTGCCGGTCAAGGAGTTCGTAAGCGCCCTGGTCGGTGGCTTCGTACTCCACTCCCTCGAGCGCACCGAGCCCGCTCCGGACGTCGCCGAGCGCCTGGTTCGTGCGCTCTTGCACTGAACTTCTCTTTACCCAAGAAAGAGGGGTACGGACCTCCGCTGCCGGGCTACGGTGTGGGGCATGCCGAAGGTGCCGCCGCCCGTCTACGTCGCCGTGGGCCTGGCCGCCCAGCATCTGCTCGCTCGGGGCCGCCGACCGACCGTCGTGCGGTCCGTCGCGGCCGGTCTCCTCGCGGCCGGCTCGGTCTGTGTCGCGGGCGGAGCCGCGCGGGCGTTCAAGCACAAGGACACCACGTTCAACCCGCTCGAGCCCGAGGGTGCGACCGCGGTCGTCACCGAGGGGCCGTTCCGCTACACCCGCAACCCGATGTACGTCGGCATGGCCGGTCTCCTCACCGCCCACGCCGTTCTCCGCGGTGGCTGGCTTCCGCTCGTCCCCGTCGCGGCCTTCGTCGCCGTCATCGACCGCACCCAGATCCCCGCCGAGGAGCGCGCCCTGTCGTGGAGCTTCGGCGACGCGTACGACTCCTACCGGAGCGCCGCGCCCCGCTGGCTCGGCCCGCGCCGCGGCCCGCGTACGTCCTCGGCGGGTGGGTGAGAATAGGGGCGTGAGCGAGATCGAGTACGTAGAGAACCCGGCCAGGCATCGCTACGAGATCCGTGACGGCGAGACCGTTGCGGGGCTGGCGGCCTATCGGCTGCCCGACGACGAGCATGTGGACTTCCTGCACACCGAGGTCAAGGAGGCCTACAACGGGCAGGGGCTCGCCTCGAAGCTGGTGGCGTTCGCGCTGGCCGATGTGAAGGCGAAGGGCAAGCGGATCATTCCGCATTGCCCGTACGTCGCGGGGTGGCTGAAGCGGCACGGCGACGAGTACGCCGACATCACCGACTGGCCGGCCTGATCAGAGGGAGTCTGCCGACTTCCGCGGCTCCAGGCCGAGCTTGGCCAGGGGAGTGCAGGTCATGTGGGCCGAGGGCCAGGTCTGGCCTCGGGAGGAGCCGCGGGAGTAGAGCCTGGCGCCCGACTGGTAGGTCACGAAGAACTCGTCCCCGACCTCGGCGACGCCCTCGGCCAGGTTGGGGAGCGACTGCACGGCACGGGGCCGGATCGTGACTCGGTCCTGCACGACCAGCTGACTGCGTCGGGCCGGGCCGCGGTTGACGCTGAAGACGTACTCCTCCTCCCGGACCACGACGCCCTGGGTGCCGACGGGGGTGCGTACGCCGATCGGGGTCTTGATCTGCCAGGTGTCGTCCTTGCGGATGTACTTGTAGAGGCGGTTGTTCGCGTGCGACCCGACGTAGAGCAGGTCCTTCGCGGCGGCGAGGTAGGAGCCGGCGGCGAGCGCGACCAGCGGGGAGACGGTCGAGACGGTCGAGAGCGGCTCGGCGTGGACGATCTGGGTCAGTGAGTAGCGGTAGAGGCGGGGCGGGTTGCCCTCGCGGCACACGTAGACCTCGTCGCCGATGACCGCGACGCCGCCGGCGTTGACCGGGCCGCTGACGCTGCCCTTCGGCCCGCCGAGATAGACGGCGTTGATGAGCTCGCCCGACGGCCGGTCGACCAGAGCCAGCGCGGAGCCGAGCTTGTCGCCGTGGTAGCCCTGCAGGAGCAGTTCGGCCTCGGGGGAGTACGCCAAGCCCTGAGGGACCCAACCGTGGTCCTCGTCCCCGGTGAGCACCCCGGCGGTGGCGATGTGCGGGATCAGCGGACCGAGTCTGCTGCCACTACGGCCCAGCCAGGTCTCGGTGCGGTCGATGCCGCGTTGGACCCACTTCTGCTGCCTCTTGGCCATCACCTTGGGGTCGATCACGATCAAAAAATCTATCCGCTCGGACACCGATCGGCGGTCGCTTCGGGGCGCGAGTCCGACAACTGTCCACCTGACGGAACGGTCGGGCGACAGGTTCCATGTACTCGCGGGTAGTTATGGTGGCAGGATCTGCCGACATGACGAAGCACGCCGACGTGATCGTGGTGGGAGCCGGCCTTGCCGGCCTGGCAGCAGCGGCCGAGGTCGCGGACGCGGGAAAGAGTGTTCTTCTGGTCGACCAGGAGCCGGAGCAGTCGCTGGGCGGCCAGGCCTTCTGGAGCCTCGGCGGGCTCTTCCTCGTCGACAGCCCCGAGCAGCGCCGGATGGGGATCAAGGACTCACCCGAGCTGGCGCTCCAGGACTGGATGGGATCCGCCCAGTTCGACCGTGACGAGGACCTGTGGCCGCGACGCTGGGCCGAGGCGTACCTCGACTTCGCGGCGGGCGAGAAGCGGTCCTGGCTGCGCCAGATGGGCCACCGGATCTTCCCGGTCGTCGGCTGGGCCGAGCGTGGCGACGGCCGCGCCGATGGCCACGGCAACTCCGTGCCGCGCTTCCACATCACCTGGGGGACCGGGCCGGGCGTGGTCGAGCCGTTCGAGCGGCGGGTGCGCGCCCACGCCGACACCGGCCGGATCACCTTCGCCTTCCGGCACCGCGTCGACCATCTCGTGGTCGAGGACGGGGCCGTCGTCGGCGTACGCGGCAAGGTGCTCGAGCCCAGCGACATCGAGCGCGGGCACGCCTCCTCTCGCACGGAGGTCGAGGACTTCGAGCTCAGCGGCCAGGCGGTGATCGTCACCTCCGGCGGCATCGGCGGTGACCACGACCTCGTCCGCAAGCACTGGCCGGCCCGCCTCGGCACCCCGCCGAAGTCGATGGTCTCCGGCGTCCCGGCGCACGTGGACGGCCGGATGCTCGCCATCACCGGAGCGACCGGCGCCAAGATCATCAACGACGACCGGATGTGGCACTACGTCGAGGGCATCCGCAACTGGGACTCGATCTGGGCCAACCACGGCATCCGGATCCTGCCCGGCCCCTCGTCGCTGTGGCTGGACGCGACCGGCAAGCGTCTCCCGGCGCCGTTCTTCCCCGGCTTCGACACCCTCGGCACGCTCAAGCACCTGCGTCAGACCGGCTACGACTACTCCTGGTTCGTGCTGACCGAGAAGATCATCAAGAAGGAGTTCGCGCTCTCCGGCTCGGAGCAGAACCCCGACCTGACCGGCAAGGACCTCAAGCTGCTCGCCGAGCGGGCGCGCAAGGGCCCCGGCCCGGTGAAGAGCTTCATGGAGCACGGCGAGGACTTTGTGGTCGCCGAGAACCTCACCGCGCTGGTCCACGGCATGAACGGCCTCGCCGACAAGGACCCGACCGGCCCGCAGATCAAGGAGAGCGAACTGCGCAGGATCCTCGAGGCCCGCGACCGCGAGATCGCCAACAACTTCACCAAGGACGCCCAGATCACCGCGCTGTACGCGGCCCGCCACTACCGCGGCGACAAGCTGCAGCGCACCGCCAAGCCGCACCGGATCCTCGACCCCGAGGCCGGCCCGCTGATCGCGGTCAAGCTGCACATCCTCTCCCGCAAGACCCTCGGCGGGCTCGAGACGGACCTGTCCGGCCGCTGCCTGACCGCCGCCGGCACCCCGCTTCCCGGGCTCTACGCGGCCGGCGAGGTCGCGGGCTTCGGCGGCGGCGGGATGATGGGCTACAACGCGCTCGAGGGCACGTTCCTCGGCGGTTGCCTGTTCTCAGGACGTACGGCGGGCAGGGCCGCGGCTGCCGCGGTCTGACCCGATCGGCTCAGTGGGCGCTGGAGAGGTTCAGCCCGACCACGCCGACGACGATCATCGCCAGGAAGCCGGCCTTGGCGGCGGTGAGGTGCTCACCGAGGAACATCACGCCGATGCCGGCGACCAGCGCGGTGCCGAGGCCTGACCAGATGGCGTACGCCACCGAGACCGGCATCCGCTCCACGACCACCGAGAGCAGCCAGATCGAGGCGCCGTAGCCGGCCAGGACGGCGACCGACCAGCCGAGGTTGCGGAAGCCCTCGGTGCGCGGGAGCAGCGCGGTGCTGACGACCTCGATCGCGATGGCGGCGACGAGCAGAATGGCGGCGTACATCTTCGGGTCCTCCTGAGGCGCATGTAGCGACTGCTACATCATGCCAAATGTAGCAGTCGCTACATGTTGGGCATAATGCTTTTCATGGACCGCAAGGAGGAGCTCCTCGGGCAGGTGGTCGACCACGTGCTCGAGCGCGGGCTGATCGGGCTGACCCTGCGTCCGCTGGCGGCGGCGATCGGCACCAGCGACCGGATGCTGATCTACCACTTCGGCGGTCGCGACGAGCTCGTCGCCGCGGTGGTGGCACGCACCAACGAGCTCTCCGTCGCAGCAGTCGCGGCCCTGGCGCCGGCCGATGACGTACGTGCCGGGGTGGATGCCCTGTGGCGGGCCTACCGCACCGAGCCGCTGCACAGCTGTCTGCAGATCTACCTGCAGGCGGCCGCGACCGGGCTGATCGGGATGGAGCCCTATCGCTCGGTCGTCCGGGAGACCAACGAGCTGTGGTATGCCGCGCTGCGCGACTACATCACCGCCTGTGGTGCGCCGCCCGAGCGTGCGGGCCGGATCGTCACGCTCGTCGACTCGTCGCTGTTCGGCTTCCACCTGGACCTGGCCACCGACCGGCCGGACGAGCTCGCCGCCGGGGTGGCCGATCTCGCCGCGGCTGCGGGTGCGATCGCCGAGGGCTGATCGGGGGTCCGGCACAATGCGCGGGTGAACTCGCTGCTGAAGACCATCCCCGCCGACCGCATGCATCTGTGGCTGATGCTCGTGCTCACCTTCACCACGGGCATCAACGACGCCGTCGGCTACCTCGGTCTGGACAAGGTGTTCACCGGCAACATGACCGGCAACGTGGTCATCCTCGGCATGGCGCTGGTCGGCGACACCGGCCTGCCGGTCCTCGGGCCGGCGCTCGCGCTGGTCGGGTTCATGGCCGGTGCCGCGCTCGGCGGGCGGGTGCTGAAGGCCGACAAGCAGGCCTGGGGAGGGCGTACGACCGCGCTGTTCTCCCTGGTCGCCGCGGTGATGCTGGCGCTGGCCGGGCTGCTCTTCGTGACCGGGGACGAGCCCTCGAGCGCGGTGATGATCACGACCACCACGCTCGCCGCGCTCGCCATGGGGACCCAGGCGGCGGCCGCTCGGCACATCGCGGTCAAGGACGTGACCACCGTCGTCGTCACCAGCACGATCACGGGCCTCGCGGCCGACTCGCCGATCGGCTCCGGCAAGGCGTCCTTCCGTGGCGGCGGCACCGCGCGGCGCGTGATCACCGTCCTGCTGATCCTGCTCGGTGCCTTCGCAGGCGCCGGCATGCTGCTGTGGCACACCGGCGGCGGCCTGCTGCTCGCCGGCATCCTGATCGGGCTCGCCACCATCCTCGGCGCCTGGCACGCCCGGGTGCACCGCTCGATCATCTAGGGTCTGCCACGTGGAGTGCCCCAAGTTCGCCGTGAGCGTCGATCTCGTCGTGCTCACCGTTCGTGACGACGCGCTCTGCGCCCTGGTCGTACGCCGCGGCATCGAGCCGTTCGTCGGCGCCTGGGCGCTTCCGGGCGGGTTCGTCCTCGACGACGAGGGCCTCGAGGAGGCGGCGGCGCGCGAGCTCGCGGAGGAGACCGGCATCCGGCCGGGCAGCGTCCATGTCGAGCAGCTGGCGACGTACGGCTCTCCGGGGCGGGACCCGCGGACGCGGGTCGTGACCGTCGCCTATCTCGCGTTGGCGCCCGACCTGCCGGTGCCCGCGGCGGGTTCGGACGCCGCGGACGCGCAGTGGTGGCCGGTCGACTCGCTCCTGGCCGGCGGCGGCCTCGCCTTCGACCACGCCGCGATCCTGCGTGACGGCGTCGAGCGCGCCCGCTCCAAGCTGGAGTACTCACCGCTGGGCGCGGCGTTCTGTGCCGAGGAGTTCACCGTCGCCGAGCTGCGCCGGGTCTACGAGATCGTCTGGGGCGAGCGCCTCGACCCCCGCAACTTCCATCGCAAGGTCACCAAGACCGAGGCCTTCCTCGAGCCCACGGGCACCACGACGACCCGCGACGGTGGCCGGCCGGCTCAGCTCTTCCGCCGGGGCTCCGCCGAGCACCTGCACCCGCCGCTGCTGCGCCGTACGACCTGACGGTTTGGTCACCGAACGGTCTCGGGCCGATCACGAACCGATAACGGCGGATCCGGTGTGGCAGACGGCACACGCGACGCGTCCGAGCGCGTCGGGTAACTAGACAACAGCCACGGCATTCTTGTCCAGCGGACGCCGTGTCTCGGGACCGTACGCCCTGTTCGAGAGTTTCGTCTTGAAAGGGTCGTTACAACGCCGAAACGCCAGTGCCAGCCCCTGAAACCTCCGCTCGCTACGGTCCCCGAAACCTATGCGTGACACTCCTCGAAGGGAACTCGTTTCGATGTCTACCCCCGCCTCTCGGACCTCGCGACGTAAGTCAGTTCAACGCCGGGCCGCCGCGGCCCTCCTGACCCTGGTCGCCGCCACCACCCTGGCCGCCTGCGGCTCCGACTCCGAAGAAGGCAGCAGCGAGGAGGGCTTCGGCACCATCTCGATGCAGTACTCCTGGATCAAGAACGAAGAGTTCGCCGGCGAGTTCTACGCCGAGGACAAGGGCTACTACGAGGAAGCCGGCTTCGACGCTGTCAACGGCATCTCCGGCCCCGACACCGGCGTCGCCAAGCTGCTCTCCGGCAAGGTCCAGGTCGCCATCAACGACGCCGCTTCGGTCGGCTCCGCGATCGCCGAGCAGGAGGCGCCGCTGAAGATCATCGGCGCCACCTTCCAGAAGAATCCGTTCACCATCCTCTCGCTCAAGGACGGCGGCAACATCGCGACGCCGGCCGACCTCAAGGGCAAGAAGATCGGCGTCCAGGACTCCAACGTCAACGTCTTCAAGGCGATCCTCGCGGCCAACGGCCTGGAGGAGAAGAAGGACGACATCACCGTCGTCCCGGTCGAGTTCGACCCGACGCCGCTGATGAAGGGCCAGGTCGACGGCTTCATGGCCTACCTGACCAACGAGTCCATCACCGTCGAGCTCGCCGGCCACGAGGTCACCAACCTGCCCTACGCCGAGAACGGCGTGCCGTACGTCGCCGAGACCTACACCGTCACCGACCAGTACCTCGCCGAGAACCGCGACCTTCTCAAGGCGCTCCTGACCGCCGAGATCAAGGGCTGGACCGAGACCTTCAAGAACCCCAGCGACGAGGTGGTCAAGGTCGTCACCACCCACTACAACCAGGCGGCCAGCGACTCCGACGGTCTCGAGGCCAGCTTCGGTGAGCTCGACCCGGTCAAGACCAAGCGTGGTCTCGAGGAGTCGCAGAAGCTGATCTCGACGCCAGAGACCGAGGAGAACGGCCTCTTCACCATCTCCGAGGAGCTCCAGCAGCAGACCGTCGACTCGCTCGCCGCCGCCGGCTGGGAGATTTCGGTCGAGGACCTCTTCGACACCTCGATCATCGACGAGATCTACGAGGAGAACCCCGAGCTCAAGGACTACCTGAAGTAGTCATGACTCAGGACAAGCTCATGGATGCCGGTGCTCCCACGGCGGAGACCGGTGGCGGCACCGGCATCCACATCTCCGGAATCAGCAAGGTCTTCGGCTCCGGATCGAAGGCCGTCACCGCGCTCAAGGACACCGAGCTCCACACCGACCAGGGCTCGTTCCTGGCCCTGCTGGGACCCTCCGGCTGCGGCAAGTCGACGATCCTGCGGATCCTCGCGGGCCTGGAGACGCCGACGAGCGGAGAGGCGTACGTCGACGGCAAGGCTCCCGCCGAGCTGCGGCGTGACTCCGAGCTGGGAATCGCGTTCCAGGACCACGCGCTGCTGCCGTGGCGCTCGGTGGTCGGCAACATCAAGCTCGTCTTCGAGGTCGCCGGGCGGCGTCCCGACATGTCCTACATCCGCGAGCTGATCAAGCTCGTAGGGCTGGAGGGCTTCGAGAAGGCCCGCCCCGCGCAGCTCTCCGGCGGGATGCGGCAGCGGGTCTCGATCGCCCGGGCGCTCGCGCTGAAGCCGTCGGTGCTCCTGCTCGACGAACCGTTCGGCGCGCTGGACGACATGACCCGGCAGAACCTCAACCTGGAGCTGCTGCGGATCTGGACCGAGAAGCCGGCGACCACGCTGCTGGTCACCCACGGTGTGAACGAGGCGATCTTCCTCTCCGACCGGGTCGCGGTGATGTCACCGCGACCGGGCCGGATCAAGGAGATCATCGAGGTCGACCTTCCCCGGCCGCGTACGCCCGAGATGATGCGTACGCCGGAGTTCCACGCGCTGGCCGACCGGGCCTCCGAGCTGCTCTTCGGTGACGACGGGCGCGCCGAGGCGGAGTCTTGATGCGGGTGAGTCAACAGCTGGGTGGCTGGGTGGCCGGTCTGATCGGCGTGGTGACCCTCTTCGTGCTGTGGGCGGTCGTGGCCGTGGCCGGGTTCCCGCCCGACCCCGGCACCGGGTTCACGCCGGTGCCGCCGCCGTGGACGGTCCTCTCCGAGATGGCCGCCGCGGGCCCGTCGGCGTTCTGGGACGGCGTGCTCCGGGAGACGCTGATGGAGGCATCGATCGGGTTCCTCTGGGGCAACCTGATCGCCCTGCTGCTGGCCTCGCTGGTGCTGCTGGTGCCGTGGCTGGAGCCGATGATCATGCAGATCGCGGTGACGACGTACTGCCTGCCCGTGGTCGCCGTGGGCGGCATCTCGATCGTGGTCCTCGGCGGCGCCGAGCAGCCCGGTGACCCGTCGAAGACGTCGATCTTCCTGGCCGCGCTGATGGTCTTCTTCACGACCGTCGTCGGGGCCGTGCTCGGGTTCAAGTCGGCCGATCGCGCCTCGCTCGACGTGGTGCGGGTCTACGGCGGGTCGGTGTGGACCCAGCTGGTGAAGGTACGCCTCGTCGCGGCCGTGCCGGCGATCCTCAACGCGCTGCAGATCGCGGTGCCGACCGCGATCCTCGGTGCCGTGCTCGGCGAGTACCTCGGCTCCACCGACCGTGGCGTCGGGCGCACGCTGATCGTCCTGCAGGGCAAGCCCGACCCGGAGCGGCTCTGGGCCGTCTTCCTGGTCTGCGCCCTGGTCGCTCTGGCCGGCTACCTGCTGCTGGGGCTGGTTTCGCGTCTGGTGACGCCGTGGGTCGCTGGGAGGTCCGGATGAGGTCGGGTGCCAAGGGTCTGTCGCGGGGTCTGTCGCGGGCGGTCCTGGGGCCGGTGTTGCACACCGTCGCCGCGCTGGCGATCGTGGTCGTGCTCTGGCAGGCGTTCGTGTCGTTCTCCAGCGTCTCGGAGTTCGTCGCCAAGGGGCCGCTGGACGTCCTCGACCACCTCTTCACGGGGCCGGACGCGGCCGCCCACCGGGCGGAGCTGTTCCCGCTGACCTGGGTGACCCTGAAGGACGCCGCGCTCGGCTTCCTCGCCGGGATGGCGCTCGCGGTGGTGGCGGCGGTGCTGTTCAACCTGTCGCGTACGGTCGAGGCCGGCGTGATGCCGCTGGCGCTGCTGCTGCGCTCGATCCCCCTGGTCGCGATCGCTCCGGTGGTCATGCTGATCACAGGCCGCGCCTCGACAGCATCGGTCGTGGTGCTCGGGATCATCGTGGTGCTGTTCCCGGCGCTGGCCGCGGTCCTGTTCGGCCTCTCGCAGGCCTCGCCGCAGTCGCTGGACCTGGTCGCCGTCTACGGCGGCTCGCGACTCACCGCGATCCGGAAGGTGTCGCTGCCAGGCGCGCTCCCGTCGATCTTTGCCGCCGCCCGCGTCTCGGTGCCCGGCGCCGTGACCGGCGCGCTGCTGGCCGAGTGGCTCTCGACCGGCAAGGGCATCGGCGGCAACATCCAGAAGTTCCCCGCCGCCGCCCGCTTCGACGACCTGTGGGCAGCCGTCGCGATCATCACCGTGGTCACCCTGGTGCTCTACAACCTCGTCCAGCTCCTCGAGTCGGTCGCGCTGGAGCGGATGGGGATGACGACCCGGTAGCGCCGAGGCGCCACGTACGTCGCGCGAAGCGTCACTCCCGTCGGCTGAGTGGGCAATCTGATGCCAACTCGGCCGACGTACGTGACGCCTCGGCCGACGGGGGTGACGCCTCGGCAGGTCAGTAGTCCGTGCGGTCCTGCTTCGCGAGCCACGCGTCGAACGGGTCGTACGCCTGCGGGATCCGCAGCTCGTCGACGCGGGTCGGCCAGTCGTGGTGCTCGTTGGCGCGGCCGGTCCCGAACAGGTCGTAGAAGGCGCGGTCGTCGAACCCGCCCTTGGCCGCGTCGTCCCGGTCAGCCGCGTAGACGACGCGGTCCAGACGCGCCCACAGCCCGGTCGCCAGGCACATCGGGCAGGGTTCGCACGAGGTGTAGAGGGTGCAGCCGGCCAGCGAGAAGCTGTCGGCCTCCTTGCAGGCGGCACGGATCGCGACGACCTCGGCGTGGGCGCTCGGATCCAGGTCGCGCGTGACCCGGTTCTGGCCGGTGCCGAGCAGGATGCCCTCGCGAAGGATGATGGCCCCGAACGGGCCACCGCCGTTGTTGACGTTGCGCACGGCGAGTGCGATCGCCTGCTCCAACCACATGGTGTCGCTCATAAGATCCCCCCGGATCGATGTCCTACTGCCATTCTGCTCCCAGGCATCACTCGACCTCGTGGAGCCGGTCGTAGGTGGCGCTGATGGTCGATACGCGGTCGCGTCCGGCCCGTCCCCGCTCGTGGAGTACGCCGTCGGCGAGCACGCTCGCCAGCGACATCGGCGCGGCCAGGGAGTCGAAGGCGAGAGCGCCCTGGACCGGGCATTCCAGCGCGATGTCGGCACGGCCGAGGTGGACCGTTCCGGTCGGGTCGGCGATCACGATCACGGTGCTCCCGGAGGACGCGGCGGCGTCGACGAACTCGCCGAAGCCCGGCGGCCGGCGCCGCAGCCCGACCGCGACCACCACCGAGCCCTCACCGAGCTCGGCCAGCTCCTCGCCGATGACCTGGCCTGGAGCGGGCGCGAGCGTGACCCGCTCGCGGGTCTGGGTGAGCTGCTGGCGCAGATGAAGCGCGACCGGGTAGGAGTTGCGCCAGCCCGCGACCATCACGTCGCTCGCGCCGGCGATGGCCTCGATCGCCTCGGCGATGCCGGCCTGCTCCACGACCCGCGCGATCGCGGCCGCCTCGCCCTCTGCGTGGGCGCTCAGGTCCGGAGCGCCCTCGACCCGTCGCGGCTCGCCGGCCGTACGCAGCCCACGCAGGTGATCGCGTACCTCGTCGAAGCCGTCGAATCCCAGCGAGCGGAAGAGCCGGCTCATCGTCGCCTTGGACACCTCCGCGAGCGAGGCCAGCTCGGCCGCGCGGTAGGTCGCCAGGTCGTCGAGATGCTCGAGCAGCGTGTCGGCCGCCTTGCGCTCCTGGGGCGAGAGCGTCTGGTAGTTCGCGGCGATCCGCCGGTCGATCCGCTGGTCCACCCGAGTCGTGCTCACCGTCATGCGGGTCACGCGAACCCAGGTACTGAGGCCCAGGCGTCCGGCTCGGTCGATCCGTCGCGCTGCAGGGTCGCCTCGATGAGCCCGTAGGGGCGGTCGGCGGCGAAGAAGACCTCGTTCTGATTCTCGAGGTCGAACGGGGAGAGGTCGACGAGGAAGTGGTGCTTGTTGGGGCAGGAGATCTTGAACTCCGCGATCCCCTCGAAGGCCTCCATCACGGCCCTGCCCATCTCGTAGATGGTCTGCTGCAGCGCGAGCGAGTGCACCTCCGCGAAGGTGTCGAGCATGAGCGCGCGGATCCGGTCGTAGGCCTCGTTCCAGTCCTCCGGGTGGCTCTCCCACCGCCACCACGCGGTGACCTCGGTCGCCAGGATCCGGTCGGTCGTCTCGGCGAGGGTGGTGTAGCGGTCGCGCGGGAAGCCGTGGAACTCCGACCCGGTCGACTTGAGCACCACCAGGTCGGTCAGGCCCGACAGAACGAACCTTCGCTCGCCATAGCTGTTGACCACAGCAGTACGCGTCTCCTGACCGCGCCGGGCGAACGAAAATTCGTTCGCCGGGATCCGGTCCCAGGAGTAGGACTCCGCCTTCATCACCGACCCGGTCACCCACGGCTGCTCGGCCCAGTAGGCGGTGAGGTCGAGCAGGAACGCCTCCGGCGAGGTGATGCCGAGCTCATTGGCCTTCGCGTAGACCACGTTCTTCTGGGTGTCGGTGGCGTGCACGTGCACGTTGTCACCCTCGGTGAAGGCCGTTGCGAAGTCGCCCCTGAGCTGGGTGGACACGTTCAGGTCGTGGATCGTGTGCCGTGCGCCTTCCCTGTCGACCTTGACCAGGCGTACCTCCGCCTTGCCGTGCTGGTTGGGGCCAAGAGTGATCGACATCAGCTTCCTCGATAGGTCGTGTAGGAGAACGGGCTGAGCAGGAGGGCGACGTGGTGGTGCTCGCCGGCGGTGACGGTGAACCCGATGGTCACCTCGGGGAAGAAGGTCTCGCGATCCTGCTCGGCGAACCAGGGGCCGGTCGCGAAGGTCAGCAAGTGCGGCCCGGGCGGCACCTCGCCGTCGAACCGCACCCGCCCGTCGGCGTCGGTGGTCGCGGTGCGCGCGCTGTCGTCGGGAAGGGTGAGGTAGAGCGCGAGCCCGGCGGCGGGCCGGCCCAGGGCGGCGTCGAGGACGTGCGTGGAGACGGTGGTCATACCAAAACCTGTCATGCCAGCAAGCCTCGCAGCCGGAGCAACGCGATCTCGGCGAGCTGGCCCTTGGTCACCGTGATTTCGGTAGCCGGGTCGTTCTCCAGCCGGTCCTCGAGGAGCGCGAGCATCTCCTCGGCGCTGCGTCCCGCCGCCCGCACCAGGTAGATCCGCCCGAACCGCTCCTCGTAGGCCGCGTTCCCCGCCCTCAGCCGCGCCTGCACCTCGGCGTCGGCAGGGTCGACCCCGGCCTGCTCACGGGCGGAGAGTGCCGCGCTCTCGCCGTCCCCGGCGTGCCGTTCCCCGATCCGCGGGTGGTCGGCCAGGGCTGCCTCGACCTCCTCGTCCGTCCAGGCCGCGGCCAGCTGCCTGGCGGCGGCGAGCAGGTCCGGTAGGTCCGTATAGGGCCGCCCCGCGACCAGCCCGGCCGCCCACGAGGGGATCGCGACACAGGGTGCGACGACGCTCTCCGCCGCGTCGGCGGGCAGGGCATCGAACTCGGCGAGCGTCATGGTCACCAGGGCAGCCTATGAAACGAGCGTTTCGGCGTCCGCAACGCAGGTTGCCTTTGTGTAACGCCCGGGCAGCTACCCCGCGAAGCTCTGGGCCAGGGCGAGAAGGTCGCGGTCGCGGCCGGGTGCGGCGACCAGACAGAGCCCTGCCGGGAGATTGCCAGGGGTGCGGACCGGGATCGAGACGGCGGGGAGGCCGGCGATACCGGCGATGCAGGTGAGGCGCATGGTGTCGTCGCGCACCCCGGCAGCGTCGGCCGCCGTCGGTGCGACCGACGAGGCGCTGGGGTAGGCGAGGATGCGGTCGCCGACGACGTCGAGGATCTCCGTACGCGCCTGCGCGAGCACTTCACGCGCCTCGGCGGCCTGCTCCCGGGTCACCGACCGGGCCATCTCGAACCGCCCGCGCACCGCCTCGCCGAGCGTGTCGAGCCGGGTCTCGAGCCAGGCCCCGTGGGCCTGCCACGCCTGGTAGGCCTGTCCGATGACGAAGGCCTGGCGCCACTCGTCCAGCCGCGCCGCCTCCCAGGCCAGCGGCTTGGCTTCGGGCAGCGCCTCGTTCACCGCGGTGGCGATGTCCTCCGCGGCGAGCCCGACCAGCGACGGCACCAGGTGGACCTCGTCCAGCGCTGTGCGCACGTTGGGGGATGATGACGCCGGAGCGTCCGGCAGCAGTACGTCACCCACCGCCTGCAGCAGGAACGCCGAACGCGTCATCCACCCGACGGTGTCGAAGGCCTTGGCGAGCGGGAGCAGGCCCTCGCGCGAGACGGCCCCGTGCGACGTACGGATCCCGTAGAGGCCCTGGTAGGCGGCCGGGACCCGGATCGAGCCGCCGGTGTCGGTGCCGAGGCCGATCGAGGCCTGGCCGAGGGCGACCGAGGTCGCCGACCCCGATGACGAGCCGCCGGGGATCCGGCCGGGAGCCTTCGGGTTCGGCGGCGCCCCGTAGTGGGCGTTGAGCCCCGACAGCGAGTAGGCGAACTCCTCGGTGCGCGCGATCCCGCGTACCGACGCTCCGGCGTCGAGCAGCGCGGCGACGGCGGCGGCATGCGACGGTTCCGTCGGTGCCTGCTCCAGCCAGGCCGGGCTCCCGGCGCCGACCGCGAAACCCGCGACCGCGAAGAGGTCCTTGACCGCGACGGTCTCTCCCGAGAGGGCGCCGTCGGCGGTGTGCGAGGAGACCAGCGGGTCCCCGACGACCCGCCAGATCCGGGCGTCGAAGGCCGGCGCGGGCGCCGAGACATGGGCCGCGGTGACCTGCCAGCCGCCGTACTCGATCCGCACCGGGTCCCGCGCCCACAGCTGCGTCTGCAGCCCGCGCCCACCGCGGTCGAGCTCCGTGACGGCCACGATCAGCGCATGGTCGTCGTCGATCACCTGCACATGGGTCTGCACGATGCGCCGCTTCGGCGCGCCGCCGCGCGACCCGCGGAAGGCGGAGATCTGCTCGTGCCCGACGAGCAGCCCGGCGGCGTCGCCGCGCAGGGTGGTCGGTGAGTCGGCGAAGAGCGCGTCCAGAGCGGCGACGTCCTCGGACATCAGCGCGCTCTCGTACGCCCGGAAGGCCTGCAGCAGCCCGTGCGGGACCGGTTTGAGCTGGGCGCCGGCATGTCGAGGGGTCATAGGGCGAAGTCTGCCTTGCGGATCGTGGCGTGTACGCCTTTGACGACGTCGACGACCTGAGAGATCCGGAAGTCGGTGGCCGCCGAGAGATAGGCGTACGCAGCCTCCGGCTCCATCCCGAAGCGCGCGCTGAGCAGGGCGATCGCGGCCCGGACGCAGTTCTGCGTGGCCACGTCGAGGGACTCGTCGAGCCCGGTGGGGATCAGAAATTCCGAGGTCTCCGCCAACGGCCCGGCGAGCTCGCCGAATCGCGTGGCGGCCTCCTCGCGAGCGACCACGTCGAAACGGAGCGTCGCCCGGAGCGAGGCCTCCAAGGCGGTCAGCGAGACCTCGCCGTCACCCTGCGCGAAGTGCGGGTCGCCGACGTAGGCCAGCGCCCCGGCGACCTGGACGGGCAGGTAGAGGGTCGCCCCGGCCGTGAGCAGCCGGATGTCGATGTTGCCGCCGTGCGACCCGGGCGGGACCGAGTGTGGCCGCTCAGACCCCGGCACGGCGACCCCCATGATCCCGAGGAACGGGTCGAGGGCGAACGACGCCGGCCCGATCACCCCACGTCCGTCGACGACGGGGGTGAAGACGCTGTGCACCGGCGAGTCGCCACGCGGGAACTCGTCCGGCAGCGCGCCGCGCCCGTGCCGGTTCGACACCACGCCGTAGGGCACCCGCGGCAGCGTCTCCAGCACCGTGATCGCGAGCAGGTCTCCCACCTCGGCACCTTCGACCTCGATCGGCCGCGAGACCACGTGCGGACCGTCGACGCCGAAGGTCCGCTCATAGCCCGACGCCGCGAGAGCGACGGCGTCGGAGAGGACTTCCGAGACGCCGTGGGCCGAGAAGAACCTCTCCGGGTCCCGCCCCTGGTCCTCGAGGATGCCCTCGTGGGAGATCGTGTCCACGGTCACCGAGGTCCCCGGCGCGATGCTCAGCACGGGGGAGTCCGTCGCGCACGGCAGCCGCCCCCACAGCACGTTGTCGACCTCGGCAGGGAGGTAGGTCGAGGAGCTGATCGGTCCGGTTCCCGGCTGCAGTGCCGTCACGGTGGGGGCAGTCATGGCCGAAACCGTATGGAACGGATGTTTCACGCTCGTGACGCGCGGATCAGCCGATGGTTCAGAAGACGAGCGCGACGCCGAGGAGCACCGCGATGAGCAGCAGCGCCCCAGCGAGGATGAACCCGGTGGAGAAGGCCGGCAGCGGGCGCCGCTCCCGCATGGCGCGCTCGACCCGTGCCCAACGGACCATCGCGAGGACAGTGCACAGGATCGCGGTGAGCACCAGCATGGCGACCACCCCGATGCGTACGCCCTCCGCGGTGGGCACCTGGAACGAGTGCAGCGCGACCGCCCCGGCGAGCAGGCCGAGCACCGTGCGCGCCCAGGCCAGGAAGGTGCGCTCGTTGGCCAGCGTGAACCGCGGGTCCGGCTCGGAGCCGTGGTGGTAGACCCAGTGCGGGTGCCGCGGGTCCTCCTTCGATGGCGTCTCGGTCATGCCCCCATCGTCCACCACATCGCGTCCCGATCTAGATTATTACCCATGGGTAATAGGGAACCGGCCGAGTTCGACCGTGACATCGCGGTCCGTAGGACCGACCAGAAGACGTACGCAGCCGACCTCGCCCCCGGCTGGGTGGTCGGCGGCGGGGTCAACGGCGGCTACCTGCTCGCGGTCATCGCCAACGCCCTGCGGGCTCACCTGCCGAACCACCCGGACCCGATCGTGCTGAGCGCGTTCTACGCCGGCGCGAGCACCCCGGGCCCGGCGGAGGTCCGCATCGAGACCAAGCGCGACAAGGGCTCGCTGGCCATCGCGACCGCCGAGCTGTGGCAGGGCGAGGAGCTGCGGATCACCACCACCGCGACGTACGCGGACCTCGACGGTCTCCACGCCAAGAGCAGCGGCTTCGAGCGGGTCACCGCGACCGAGCCGGAGCTGCCGCCGCTCGATGAGTGCCTCTCCTCGACCACGGCGCCCGAGGAGATGAAGAAGTTCGTGCCGATGCTGGACCGCTACGAGCTCTGCGTGCCGAAGGAGCAGTTCGTCTGGGGCGGCGCCGCGCCGACCGGCGAGGCCGTCTTCACCGGCTGGTTCCGTCACCACGAGCGCGAGCCCGACCCGATCTCGCTGCTGCAGGTGCTCGACGCGCTCCCGCCGGTCACCTTCGGGCTCGAGCTGCCAGGCTGGGCGCCGACTCTCGAGCTCACCTGCCACATCCGCCACAAGCCGTCGCCGGGCTGGCTCAAGGTCACCCACTTCTCCCGCAACCTCTCGGGCGGCATGTTCGAGGAGGACTGCGAGGTCTGGGACTCCGAGGGCAAGCTGGTCGCGCAGGCGCGTCAGCTGGCTCGACTGCCGCGCGCCTGACGCGTCAGACCGAGGCGGTCACATCGGAGCGCAGCGGTCCTTCCCGCCGTACGCGTCCCAGTGCCAGGCCTCGGCCGAGTACTGCTTCAGCCCGACGCTCAGCGCCGTCTTGTTCAGGAACCTCCACACCGCGCTGGCCGGCTCCGAGGCCCGCGTCGCGCAGGTCTTGCCGCCGGTCGCGCTGGGCTGTTCGAAGTCGATGGCGATGCCGAGCTGGTGGGAGGAGTAGCCGGGCTGGGCGGTGAGCGTGTAGTCGCCGGCCGGGCAGCCGCCGGTGACGTCGGTCTGGCACAGCGTCTTCTGCTTCTTCATCGTCCGGAACGAGCTGCCCGCGACCAGGTCGACCCCCTGCTTCGAGGCCTTCTTGACCAGCGCCGCCGCGGCCCCGGAGATGCGTGCGTTGACGACGGTCAGGCCTTCGGCGCCGTCGATGTAGTAGGGGTCGCCCTTGGTGCTCTCGGTGCCCGTGTTGGGCAGTCCTTCGACCGCGCAGAGCCGCACCGGGATCAGCTTGCCCTTGTCATACCCTTCGCCCTCGCCGAGGTCCTTCGTCCCCGGTGAGCAGACGAGCGCGGTCGAGTCGGCGCGTACGTTGCCGACCGGCCTCGTCGGTGCCGCGACCTCGAGGAGCTTGCCCTCGGCTGCGCCGGCGGCGCGCTGCTCGGAGGCCTCCACGGCCAGCTCGGCGAGGTGGCCGGTGACCCCGCCCGCGTTCGCGTCGGCGTCGGGCTGGGCCGCGTCCGGGGCCGTCTTCGGGACGTCCTCGGGGCAGGTCGTGATCGACTCGCTCAACGGCTTCTGGGTCCCGGTAGCGAGGGTGATGTTCGCGCACACGACTGTGGTGTGGTCGCGCTTTGCGTAGGTGTCCTGCCAGGTCCGGTAGCCGGCCACCGAGAAGCTGTTGCCGTCTGTGCCGGCAGGATCGGCCTGCAGCGTACGAAGCCTCAGGCCGTCGCCGTAGGCGCCCGGCTGCTCCAGCCAGGTTCCGATGTCCGCGGCGGTGACCTCCCAGCCGACGCTGCGCAGCGACGCCACGGCCACCGACAGGTCGCTGCCGACGCCGTTCAGGTCGTCGGTCGTGGTCTGCTCCCACTTCTGCATCTGGTCGTAGAAGTCGTACGCCCCGTAGCCGCCGACCCCGACCAGCGCGAGCACCAGCAGGCCCACGACCACCTTCGGCCACCGCCGCTTCTTCGGCGGCTCGGGCCCGAACCGGCCGGGACCGAAACCCTGCGGGTACCCCGGGGGCGGCTGCTGCCCGTAGGGCTGCTCGGGGTAGGGCTGATCCGGATAGGGCTGCTGGCCGTAGGGATCCTGCTCAGGCGGATAAGGCTGCTGTGCCGGCGGATAGGGCTGCTGCTGAGGCGGGTACGGCCGCTGGTCTGAGTAGCGCTGCCCGCCGGGGTAGGGCTGGTGCTGCCCCGGATGGGGCCGCTGCTGGCTGGGGTGGGGCTGCTGCCCCGGGTGCTGCGGCTGCTGAGGTCGGCCCGGCTGGGCCGGTGGCCGTTGGGGCTGCCGCGGGCCGGGGAAGGGCTCCTGTCCCCGGTAGGGCGGGCGAGGCTCGCCGGGGCGCCGCGGGGGCCACTGCTGATCGCTCATGATCGGGCCCCGGACGGGGGCAGGCAGGCGATGAGCAGAAGACAGCGGGGCACGGCGTTGGAGCGTACCCAAGAGACACCACTTTCCGGGTGTCTAGGGAACAATCTCACACGTGAACAGCCCCAAGACCGTAGTGGCCGCGGCGATCCTCAGCGCCGACGGCAAGCAGGTGCTGGCCGCGAGGCGTACCTCCCCGCCCGAGGCCGCCGGACGCTGGGAGCTCCCCGGCGGCAAGGTCGAGGAGGGGGAGACGCCCGAGGCGGCCCTCGTCCGCGAGATCGGCGAGGAGCTCGGCTGCCTGATCGAGGTGCTCGACTGGATGGAGGGCGAGTCGGCCATCGGCGGGACCGCCGGCAGGCTGATCGCCGCGACCGCCCGGGTGGTCGCGGGAGAGCCGAGACCGCGCGAGCACGACCAGGTCCTCTGGCTGGCGGCCGAGGACCTCGACTCGATCGACTGGCTCGAGCCCGACCGTCCGTTCCTCGATGCGCTCCGCCACGTACTCGGCGTGCCCGAAGGGCCCACTCTGCGCGGCATCTTCTTCGAGGAGGAGTACGCCCGCTCGGCCGCCTCGACGCTGGAGCGCGAGGGCTGGACGGCCCGGGTCAGCAGGGAGCGCTACCAGGGCGAGGACGACGACGAGGACCACCCGTGGTCGGTCGAGACGGACGCCCCGGAGATGGTCCTGGAGCTGCTGGTCGACGAGTACGACGGCTGGCTCGACATCCCCGAGGACGCACCGGACGACTCGATCGCCCCCGAACCCGTCGAGCTCCCCGACAACCCGAAGCGGATCAAGCGCCCCGACTTGGGCGACTCCTAGGATCGATGACGTGACTTCACAGAAGAGCCTGCTGCTCGTCCACGCCCACCCCGACGACGAGACGATCGCGACGGGGGCGACGATGGCGAGATATCTCGCCGAGGGCGCCCGCGTCACCCTGGTGACCTGCACGGCCGGGGAGATGGGCGAGATCCTGGTCCCCGGCCTCGCCCATCTCGCCGCTGACCAGGACGACGCCCTGGGCGAGCACCGCCGGGGCGAGATCGAGGACGCGATGGCGGCCCTGAAGGCGCCCGACGGCAGCCAGGTCGACCACCGCTGGCTGGGCGGATTCGGCAACTACCGCGACTCCGGGATGACCTGGAGCGAGGACCGCACCCACGCGCTCCCCGACCCCGACGCCCGTGAGAACGCCTTCTGGTACGCCGACCTCAACGAGGCCGCCGACCACCTCGTCACGATCATCCGCGAGGTGCGCCCGCAGGTTCTGGTCACTTACGACGAGTTCGGCAACTACGGCCACCCCGACCACATCCAGGCTCACCGGGTCGCGACGTACGCCGCCCATCTCGCCGCCGTGCCGACCTACAAGAAGGAGCTCGGCGAGGCCCACGAGATCGACCGGATCTTCTGGACCGCGATCGCGGAGAGCTGGATCCGCGAGGGGCTGCGGGCGGCCCGCGCGGCCGGCGACGAGGACGCGCTCGGCGGGATGGACCCGGAGGGTCCGCTGCCGATGGCCACTCCCGACGTCGACATCGCCGCCGCGATCGACGGCACCGCCTACGCCGGTCAGAAGGTCGCCGCGATGCGCGCCTACCCCACCCAGATGGACATGGAGCAGGGCATGTTCGCGATGACCAACAGCCTCGGTACGACCGCGTGGTCCCAGGAGCACTTCCGGATCGCCAAGGGAGCCGTCGAAGGGACTGTCGAAGGGACTGTCGACGGGACCAGCCTGACTGACCTCTTCGCCGGGTTGTGAGGCTGCTCGGCGGCGGCCTGGCTCGTTGTGGGGCCGGTCTTCTCCTCGGTCTCGTCGTCGGGGTCGCGGCGGTCGCAGTTCATCCCTGGTGGTGGGGTCTGTCGCTCGCGTTGGCCGCGTCCTCGGCGATGCTGTTCGTGCTGCCGCGCGGAGTCTCGAGGATCGCGTACGCCGCGGCCTGGGCGATCGTGGTCGCACTGGCCGCGACGCCGAGGCCGACGGGCGGGTATGCCGTCGCGGGCGACGTGGCGGGGTACCTGATGATCTTCTGGGCCGTGCTGATGATCGTGGTGGCCACCGCGACCGTGTCGAGGGTCGCTTCCCGGGCGGATCAGGACCTCCCCGGGAAGTGACGAACGTCCCAAGATGGGCTACGGGTTCGGCCTAGGGGGGTATAGGTCCTAGGCTCTCCCGCATGTCCAATGAGCCCGAGGCCTCCAAGGCCCCCGAGCCCGCGAAGCAAACTGACGCGGCCGGGTCCAACGCCAGCCAAGCTGGCGCGGACGATGCTGCCATCGAGACGATCATGATCCCTCAGATCGAGATCGACGCCCGTGTTGCCGAGTCCACGGGTGCCAAGCCGGTTCCGAACGACGCCGATGACGAGCCCGAGGGCGCGACCCGAGTGGTCCCCGCCGGCGACTTCGACGAGGATGCGGCCGAGGAGACCCTGCTGCGCAGCACGATGCTGCGCTCGGAGCTGCCGAAGCGCGCCGAGCTGCCGGAGGAGGACAACTTCCTGTTCGTCTCGAAGAACCGGAAGTTCGCCCCGGAGCCGGACGCGGTCGACGCCGCCCCCGAGCTGGCCAGCGACGCGGCCACCGAGATCGCGCTCGACAACCAGGCCCAGAACGCTCCCGACTTCGATGACGAGCCGCTCGAGGCGACCGTCATGGGCGTCGGGCCGTTCGTTGTGCACGAGCCGGTCCCCGCGGACAAGCCCGGCTTCGACCAGTCCGGCTTCGACCACTCCGGTTACGACCACTCCGGTTACGACCACTCCGCCTTCGAACAGCCCGACTACGCCCAGCCGGTCGCGGCCGAGAGCAAGCCGCTCGGCACCGGCACCAAGGTCGTCGCCGCGATCGCGGGCGGCATCGCCGTCCTGGCCTTCGTCGGCTGGGCTGCTGCGTACGCCGTGGCGGGGGAGAAGATCCCCGAAGGCACCACGGTCGCGGGCGTGGACATCGGCGGCATGACGGCCGCCGCGGCGACGCCGCTGCTGGACCAGAAGTTCGCTCCCGCCCACAGTCAGCCGATCAACGTGACCGCCGGCGACAGCACGACCGAGGTCAACCCGGCCGACGCGGGCCTGAGCTTCGACGCCGAGGCGACGATCGAGAAGGCCAACGCCGTACGCAGCTGGAGCCCGGTCAAGCTGTGGAAGCACTTCACCGGCGGTGCCGAGATCGAGCCCGTCATCAAGGCCGACGACAAGCTGATCGCCAAGGTCGCCGCCAAGGTGAACAAGCGCGCCGGCACCCCCTTCAAGGACGGCGACGTCGTCATCAAGAAGGGCAAGATCAAGACCACCCAGCCGGTCGCGGGCGAGGGCGTCAGCGACGACGCGCTCCGGACCGCGCTCGCCGGTCAGCTGCTCGTCGAGGGCGACCGCAAGGCCGACGTACCTCTCGCGGAGCTCACCCCCGACGTCGACGAGGCCGACGTCCAGGAGGCGGTCGACAAGGTCGCCACGCCGGCGGTCTCCGGGCCGATCACGCTGAAGTTCGAGAAGACCCCGGTGGAGTTGTCCCCGAAGGAGTTCGGCGACGCGATCCGGTTCGACCCGAAGGACGGCGAGCTGCAGGCCTCGGTCGCGCCCAGCAAGCTCAAGAAGGTGCTCAAGAAGGCCCTCGCCGACGACGCCGCGAAGCCGGTAGACGCGACCATCAAGATGGTCAACGGCGCTCCGAAGGTCATCCCCGCCAAGCCGGGTGTCACCTTCAACCAGAAGGACCTGGAGGCGGTCTTCCTCGACGTCGTCACGGCGCCGAAGGGCGAGCGCACCGTCGAGGTGAAGTCGAAGGTCGCCAAGCCGAAGGTCACCACCGAGGAAGCCAAGGCCTGGGGCGTGAAGGAGAAGGTCTCGACCTTCACCACCAACTTCCCCTACGCCGAATACCGCAACGTCAACATCGGCCGCGCCGCCGAGCTGGTCAACGGCACCGTGCTCGCGCCGGGGGACACCTTCTCGATGAATGGCATCGTCGGGGAGCGTACGGCCGCCAACGGGTTCACCAAGGGCTGGATGATCCAGAACGGTGTCTTCCGCGAGGACTACGGCGGCGGTGTCTCGCAGATGGCGACGACCACGTTCAACGCGATGTTCTTCGCCGGTCTCCAGGACGTCGAGCACAAGGCCCACTCGCTCTACATCGACCGCTACCCGATCGGCCGTGAGGCGACCGTCGCCTGGCCGTCGCTGGACCTCAAGTTCAAGAACAACACCAAGTACGGCGTCCTGATCCGCTCCTGGGTCAACCCCGCCAGCGGCAGCAGCCAGGGCGCGGTGACCGTGGAGATGTGGTCCACCAAGATCTGGGACATCAAGACCCGCACCGGCGAGCGCTACGACTTCAAGTCGCCGGGCAAGCAGAAGATCACCGACGGCAACTGCGAGAACACCGTCGGCGCCCAGGGCTTCTCGATCAACGTCTGGCGCGACTTCTACAACGCCGGATCGGGCTCGAAGGTCGACACCGAGACCTTCAAGACGACCTACATCCCGCAGGACGAGGTCGTGTGCACCGACGAGTCGGAGAAGCCGCCGCCTCCCGCCGACCCCAACTGACCCGAGTCGGCCGGTTCTGACCGCAACCAACGCCGAGTCGGCGCGTCATGACGCGCCGACTCGGCGTTGTTGACCGTGACGCGGATCACAGCTGCTCGTTGAAGCGGTCATGCGCCCGTTTCTGCTGAGTCTTCTCGCTGCTGTCGCACTCGTCCTGGCCCCGATCTCGTCACCCGCCGCGGCGGGGCCGAGCCGGACCGGGATCCCGCTTCCGGGCTCGCCCTACGGCGATCCAGCCGGGTCCAACGACTGGGCGTGCGCGCCGTCGGCAGCCCGCCCGACGCCGGTGATCCTCGTGCACGGCACCTTCGGCGACCGCCGCTCGCTGCTGGATCCGATCTCGCTGGCCATGAAGCGGGCAGGGTTCTGCGTCTACTCGCTCGATTACGGCAACCGCGCGACCGGCGACATCCGGGACTCGGCGGCTCACCTGGGTGAGTTCATCGAGCGGGTACGCGAGGTCACCGACGCCGACAAGGTGTCCCTCGTCGGTCACTCCCAGGGCGGCATGATGCCGCGCTACTACATCAAGAACCTCGGTGGAGCCGCTTACGTCGAGGACCTCGTCGGCCTCGCTCCCTCCAACCACGGCACGACCATCGTCTTGGACGGGACCGCGTTCGGAGCCACCGGTCTGTGCCAGTCGTGTGCCCAGCAGGCCGCCGGCTCGCAGTTCCTCGCCGACCTGAACGCCGGCGACGAGACCCCGGGCGACATCTCCTACACCCAGATCGTCACCGCCACCGACGAGGTGGTCGTGCCCCACACCTCCGGCTTCCTCGCGGAGGGCCCGAACACCACCAACGTACGCATCCAGGACGCCTGCGCCCTCGACCTCTCCGACCACCTGCTCATCCCGATGAGCGCCTCCGCCATCGCCCTCACCCTCGACGCGCTCACCCACGAAGGCCCCGCCTCCCCGGACCTGAAGACCTGCTGACCTCGCCTACCGTTCACCCATGCACCTGGACCTGGTCACGTTCGTCGTTCCCGACTACGACGAGGCGGTGGAGTTCTTCCGCGGCGTCCTCGGCTTCGAAGTCACCGAGGACGCCCCGTCGACCACGAACGACGGGCGCCCGAAGCGATGGGTGGTCGTACGTCCGCCGGGCGGCGGCACCGGCTTCCTGCTCGCCCGGGCCGACGGCCCCGCGCAGGCCGCGAGGGTCGGTGACCAGGCCGGCGGCCGGGTCACGTTCTTCCTGCGTGTGGACGACTTCGGCGTGGCGTACGAGAAGCTGGTCGCCGCCGGCATCGAGCTCGTCGGGCCGGTGCGCGAGGAGCCCTACGGCACCCTCCAGGTCTTCCGGGACCCGTTCGGCAACCTGTGGGACCTGCTCTCCGACTAGCGGTCATCGCCGCCACCAAGATGCCGACTGCGTGGGCGCTAGCGGGGGCGAACGAAAATTCGTTCGCCCAGGAAGTGCCTAGGACCAGGGACGAACGATCGCCGCACCAGTTGTGTCAGCGCGTCGTGTCTTCGTCGAGCGAGCCCTCCCAGAAAGTGATCTCACTCTCGGGAAGTGGGTCGAATGCGTCATCAGGAACGCTTACGCGCAGTCCGCCGAGAGTACGCTGATTCGGCTGTTCCTCGCTCATGGCCTCGGCCCTTGCGCTCTCCACGCCGCCACTCTAGATCGGCTGGAGCTGTTGAGCGACCGAGTTGGTTCTCTAGGCGGGTCAGGGGGTGGGCGAGGCGTAGTAGCGGCAGCGGTGGTGCTCGGTGAAGCCGAGGCCCTCGTAGAGGGCGAGGCCGGGGGCGTTGGTGGTCTCGACGTGCAGCCAGGCGGCGCGGGCACCGCGTTCGGCGCCCCACTCGAGCAGGGTGGCGAGAGCCTTCGAGGCGAGGCCCTGGCGGCGGTGTGGCTCGGCGACCTCGAGGTCGTGGATGGCCAACCAGTCGCGTTCCATCGTGCCCATGATCCGGGCGGTGTCGCCGAGGGTGATCAGCACCTGTGCGTCGTTCGCCTGGACCTCGACGCGGGCGTCCTCGACGGGCGGAGGCAGGATGCGGCGGGTGGCGGCGAGCCCGGCGAGCTGGAACCCGACGGTCACGTCCTCGACCCAGCCGCGCGCGACCACAGCCTCCTCGACCGCGGAGCCGACCTCGATCTTCACGCGCGGGCGCTTGTGGCGGCTCCGGTAGTAGCTCTCGACCCGGTCGATGGCCGCATCCAGCCCGATGCCGGAGTCGCCGATCGCCAGCGCCGAGTTGGGGCGCCGGCGGACCGAGACCTCGTGGTCGAAGAGCACCCACTCGCCCAACGGCTCGGAGGTGGTGCCGGGGAAGATCGCGGCGCTGAGCAGCTCGGCCTCGCGCACCCCGATCCGGAGGCGTACGTTCGGCCGTGGCGGCACCGGTTTGCCGGAGACGATCTCGGCGACGGGCACGCTCACCTGCTCCCCGGACTCACGCTCGATGACCGCGACGCCGTCGGCCCAGGACGTACAGACTCCGAGGATGTCGGTGAAGGCGGGGCCGCCGGTGGGGCCGGTCTCGCCGGGCACGAGGCGGCGGATGACGATCCGCTTGCCGACGACATGTGGTCCCAGGAGATGAGCAGGCACGTGGGGATACTAGGCTGTTCCCTGAAGGGCCAGTCGTGCCCCTCTGACTTTCGTGATACCCCGCTTGGAGGAGCCCCGAATGACGTACGTCATCGCCCAGCCCTGTGTTGACGTGAAGGACAAGGCTTGCGTCGACGAATGTCCGGTGGACTGCATCTACGAAGGCAAGCGGATGCTCTACATCCACCCCGACGAGTGTGTCGACTGCGGCGCCTGCGAGCCGGTGTGCCCGCCCGAGGCGATCTTCTACGAGGACGACACCCCGGAGGAGTGGAAGGAGTACTACGACGCCAACGTCAAGTTCTTCGACGACCTCGGTTCGCCCGGTGGTGCCGCCCGCATGGGTGAGATCGACAAGGACCACCCGTTCGTCGCCGCGCTGCCCCCGCAGAACCAGGAATGATGCCGGCCTCGATCCCAGTCTCGCAGCGGCTGCCCGACTTCCCCTGGGACAAGCTCGCTCCCTTCAAGGAGAAGGCGTCCGCGCACCCTGACGGGCTGGTCGACCTCTCGGTCGGGACTCCGGTCGACTCGACCCCCGCGGTGGTGCAGAACGCGCTCCGTGCTGCCGCCGACTCCCCGGGCTACCCGACCACGATCGGCACACCCGCGGTACGTCAGGCCGCGATCGACTGGCTCGCGCGCAACCACGGGGTCGACGGCCTCGGGCTAGACAACGTGCTGCCGGTGATCGGCTCCAAGGAGCTGATCGGCTCGCTGCCGTTGCACCTCGGCGTCGGCCAGGGTGACCTGGTCGCCTACCCGGAGCTCGCCTACCCGACGTACGAGGTCTCCGCGGCTCTCGTCGGCGCCGACACCGTCGCCACCGACTCGCTGGTCGCGTTGGGCCCGAAGGCGCCGAAGATCCTGTGGATCAACTCGCCCTCCAACCCGAGCGGCCGGGTGCTCCCGGTCGAGCACCTGCGCAAGACGGTCGAGTGGGCGCGCGAGCGCGGCACGCTGCTGATCTCCGACGAGTGCTACATCGAGTGCGCCTGGGACGCTGAGCCGATCTCCGTGCTCCACCCGGACGTCTGTGGCGGCTCCTACGAGGGCATCCTCGCCGTCCACTCGCTCTCCAAACGCTCCAACCTCGCGGGCTACCGCTGCGCCTTCGTCGCCGGTGACGCCTCCGTCCTCGGTGAGGTCCTCGCGGTCCGCAAGAACCTCGGCCTGCAGATGCCAGGCCCGCAGCAGGTCGCCATGGTGACCGCGCTGGGCGATGACCAGCACGCCAAGGAGCAGCACGCCCGCTACGCCGCCCGGCGCGCCAAGCTCAAGACGGCGCTGGAGTCGGCCGGCTTCCGCATCGATCACTCCGAGGCATCCCTCTACCTGTGGTCACGGCGCCCGATCTCCGGGGGCGACGAGGACTGCTGGGCCACCGTCGAGTGGCTCGCCGAACGCGGCATCCTCGCCGCACCTGGCACCTTCTACGGCCGCGCCGGCAGCCAGCACGTACGCATCGCCTTCACCGCCACCGACGAGCGCGTCGACGCGGCCGTCGCCCGTCTCACGGCATAGCCGGGCGGGTTTGCCCCATACGTGAAGATTGGTGGAGTGAGCGCACAGCCGGGGACCCCGACGGGCCCGCCGACCATCCCGCCCCCGGGTCCGCGGCCTCCTGCGCCGGGCCCTCACGGGCCGAGGCTCCCCGAGCCGGCGCGCAAGGCGCTGCGCAAGTCGGCGCGGGAAGCCCGCAAGCAGCTGCGGCCGGTGCGCAAGCACCTCATCGTCCTGGGCGTCGTGATCGCGGTCGCCCTGGTCTTCGCCGGCCTGCGGCTCCTCGGCGTCGGGGTCGGCGGCATCCCGGTCCTCGCCCGCGAGGCCTGCACCGTGACCTCCGAGGGCGAGACCTACGACCTCTCCTCCGAGCAGGCCGAGCGTGCCTCGGCGATCGCCGCCCAAGCCGTACGCCGCGGCCTCCCTGCCCGCGCGGCCTCTGTCGTGCTGGCGGTCGAGCTCGCCGACCACTCGCTCGAACGGGATCCGGCGAAGGCGGCCGGCCTCTACGACCGGCTCTCCGGGGTCGCCGACTACCGCCAGCAGTCCGTCCCGGGCGTCGCCCAGCAGATCGGCGACGGCTCGCGCGACAGCTATCGCGACGCCGAGCCCGAGGCGCGGGCCCTTGCTTCGGCGCTGACCGGCAACACCCCTGAGGCGTTCTCGTGCGTCGTCAAGGGCAGCGCCGAGGAGGTCCCGGACAGGCTCAGCGGCGCCGGGCTCACCTCGCGTGCGGAGGCGCTGCGCGAGGACGTACGCAATGTCTACGGGGGCGTCCCCGAAGGCGGCTTCCAGCCCGGCGGCGTCACCACCGGACACATGGTCGGCTCGGCCCACTACGAGGGCCGCGCGGTCGACTACTTCTTCCGGCCCATCAACGCCCGCAACAACATCAGAGGCTGGTCGCTGGCGCAGTACCTCGTCGCCAACGCCGACCGCCTCGACATCGAGACCGTCATCTACGACGACCGCATCTGGACCAAGTTCCGCTCCGGCGCCGGCTGGCGCGACTACGAGGTCCCGCCCCGCGGCGGCGACCAAGCCATCCTCGAGCACCGCGACCACGTGCACGTCGACGTAGCCGACTGACGCCGAGGCGTCACGTACGTCGGCCGAGAGGTCGCTCGCGTTGGCCGAGTTGGCACCCGACTGCCATGTCGCCCGCCCGGGGTGACGTCTCGGCCGACCGGGCTGACGCCTCGACTGGTGGGGTCAGGCGAGGGTGACGACGATCTGGTCGCCGGTGGCCTGGGGGGTGTCGGCCCACTCCTCGTCCTTGCCGGCGGACCAGGTGCGGCCGTCGTAGGCGATGGAGGTGGCGCCGAACTCGCTGGCCCGGGCGAGTACGTAGTGCGCGACGGCCCAGCCGTTGCGCTGGCCGGTCTCGCCGGCGTCGACGGGGATGACCACGGTGGTGCCGTCGACCCGGGCGCGGCCGACCATCTGGCCGAGCAGCTGGTTGACCTCGGTCTTGGTCGCCTGGGGCTTGCCGGAGCCGGCCTCGGGCTCGTCGATCCGGCAGGTCAGCGCGGCGGGGGAGTAGCCGCTGATCGCGGAGGCGATCGCGCGGCCCTCGCCCTCGTGGTCGGCGTACGCCTCGGGGTAGGCCGAGCGCTGTACCTCCTGCGCCGCCTCGGTGACCACCATGTCCTCGTAGCCCTCGATCTTCACCAGCGCGTCGTAGAACTTGTTGGTGGCGTAGACGGGGTCCTGGACCTGCTCCTCGGTGCCCCAGCCCATCGACGGGCGCTGCTGGAAGAGGCCGAGCGAGTCCCGGTCACCGTGGCTGATGTTGTAGAGCTTCGACTCCTGGATCGCGGTCGCGATCGCGATCGTGGCCGCCCGCGCCGGCAGGCCGCGCTTGAGCCCGAGCGCCGTGATCACGGCGGCGTTGCCCATCTGCTCGGGGTCGAAGCGCGCCTCGTACTCACCTGCGACCGCAGTGCACTGCTGCAGGTCGGGCAGGATCGAGTCCAGCTTGTCCGTCGCGGCCTGAACGACCCAGTAGATGCCGCCGGCGATCACGCTGAGCACCACCAGGGCGGTGAGAAGCTTCTTCAACTCGGCACTCTGCTCTTCGGGCTCTTCGGCGAGAGTCAGTTGGCGTGGAGGGCGGCGTTGAGCTCGATGCCCTCGCCCTTCCACGGAACTGCCTCGATGGCGCCGCTGACCGAGTTGCGGCGGAAGAGGATGTTGGAGGCGCCGGAGAGCTCGCCGGCCTTCGTCACGGTGCCGTCGGGGAGCGTCACCTTGGTCCCGTACGTCACGTAGCACCCGGCCTCGACGACGGCGTCGTCGCCCAGCGAGATGCCGATACCGGAGTTGGCACCGAGCAGGCAGCGCTGGCCGATGGAGATGACGGCCTTGCCGCCACCGGAGAGGGTGCCCATGATCGAGGCGCCGCCACCGACGTCGGAGCCGTCGCCGACGACGACACCGCCGGAGATCCGGCCTTCGACCATCGAGGCGCCGAGCGTGCCGGCGTTGAAGTTGACGAAGCCCTCGTGCATCACGGTGGTGCCGGAGGCCAGGTGGGCGCCGAGGCGGACGCGGTCGGCGTCGCCGATCCGGATGCCGCTCGGGACGACGTAGTCGACCATCCGCGGGAACTTGTCCACGCCGAAGACGGTCACGTGCTGGCCGGCGGCGCGCAGCCGGGCGCGGGTGAGCTCGAAGCCCTCGACGGCGCACGGGCCGGCGCTGGTCCACACCACGTTGGTGAGCAGGCCGAAGATGCCGTCGAGGTTCTGCCCGTGCGGCTGCACGAGGCGGTGGGAGAGAAGGTGGAGCCGCAGCCAGACGTCCTCGGTGGTCTCGGGCGCGGTCTCGAGGTCGTTGACCTCGACCAGGGCGACCCGCTGGGTGACTTGACGCACCTCGTCGGCGCCCTCGAGCGCGGTCAGCTCGGCCGGCGCCGTCGCGTCGGCGGGCTTCTCGCCCAGCTGCGGCGCGGGGAACCACACGTCGAGCACAGAGTTGTCGGCGGCGTACGTCACGAGGCCGAAGCCCCAAGCTGCATTCGTCACGGGGCGCAGTCTAGTGGCCGAGCCTGAGTGGTCCCTTATCGACGGTCTCGACGTGCGAACATGTGGAGGTGAGTAAGAAGAGTGCGCCCCCGATGCCCCAGCTCCTCCAGGCCGAGGACGGCACCTGGACCCTGGAGATCCCCGGAGTGGCGACCAGCAAGGGTCATCCGGCGCCGGAGTGGGCGATGGCCAAGGGCGTCGAGGTCGTCCGCCGCGCGGCCTCCAACATCGTCCGCAGCTGGATCAACGGCAAGCCGGTGAGCGACGCCGAGAAGCAGGTGGTCCTGCTCGTCACCCGAGGTGACTCGCAGGTGTACGCCTGGCTCGACGCCGCCTTCGCCGACGACAGCCCCCGCTAGACCGCTAGCAGCAGCGGGCCTGCGGGTTGTGCTCCTTCTCGTCGGCCCGGTGACGTTCGAACGCGCGCCGGCTCATCGGCTCGACGCCCTCGCGCTCGCACCGGGCGACGTACTCGTCCCACTTCGCCTCCCCGGTCGCCTGGCGGAGCAGCCGCCAGGCGCCGGAGAAGCGATCCGAGACACGCTCGGCGAGCAGACTCATGAGACCGGCGCCTTCTGGGAGGCCTCCCACTCGCGTACGGCTTCCTTCTCCTCCTTGGTGGCGAAGAAGTCTGAGGGCGCGACGATCTTCGACTCGACCTTCGGTACCTCGGTGGTCGGCAACCCGCCGGCGCGGATCGCCTTGACCACAGTCACCGCGGCACCGGCGACGATCACGATCACCAGCACCGCGAATGCGGCCTGCAGGATGCCGGACTGGGTCGAGTTGTAGATGATCTGGTCGACGTCCGCGGGGGTCTTCGCAACCCCGTAGAGCTCACCGGCGTCGCGTGCCTCGCGCGCGGCAGAGGCCTGGGCGAAGTAGCCGATCGCGGGGTTGTCGCTGAACACCTTCTGCCAGCTCGCCGTCATGGTGACGATGAGGTCCCAGACCAGCGGGATGCCCGGCACCCACGCCCACTTGAGCTTGCCGTGCTTGATCAGCAGCGTCGTGGCCAGCGTCAGCGCGATCGCGGCGAGCAGCTGGTTGGCGATGCCGAAGAGCGGGAAGAGCTGGTTGATGCCGCCGAGCGGGTCACCGACGCCGATCCAGAGCATGTAGCCCCAGGCCAGTACGACCAGCGCGGAGGCCGACCAGGCCGCCGGCCGCCAGGAGGTGTCGGCGTAGCGCTTCCAGACGTTGCCGATCGTGTCCTGGAGCATGAACCGGCCCACGCGAGTGCCGGCGTCGACGGCGGTCAGGATGAAGAGCGCCTCGAACATGATCGCGAAGTGGTACCAGAAGGCGGCCAGGCCGCCACCGAACGCCTCGGTGAAGATCAGCGACATCCCGAACGCCAGGGTCGGGGCGCCACCGGTGCGGGAGATGATCGACTCCTCCACGCTGGCCGCGGCTGCCTCGAGGTCGGCCGGGGTGATCGAGAAGCCGAGCCCGTTGACGAAGGCGGCCGCGGTCTCCGGGGTGCCGCCGGTTGCACCGGCGGAGGCGTTCATCGAGAAGTAGATGCCCTGGTCGATCACGGAGGCTGCGATGAGGGCGGAGATCGCGACGAACGACTCCATCAGCATGCCGCCGTAGCCGATCATGCGGACCTGCGACTCCTTGGCGACCATCTTCGGCGTCGTCCCCGAGGCGATCAGGGCGTGGAAGCCGGAGAGGGCGCCGCAGGCGATGGTGATGAAGACGAACGGGAACAGCGTGCCGGCGAAGACCGGACCCTCGCCGTTGGTGGCGAAGTCGGTGACGGCCTCGTTCTGCAGCACGGGGGCCGCGAGGACCAGGCCCACGGCGAGCAGCACGATGACGCCCACCTTCATGAAGGTGGAGAGGTAGTCACGCGGCGTGAGCAGCATCCACACCGGGAGGATGGAGGCGACGAAGCCGTAGACGACCAGGCAGATCACCAGCGTCTCGTGGGAGAGGGTGAGGGCGCCGGCCAGGCCCATCTCCTCGACGTACCCACCACCGATGATGGCCAGCAGCAGCAGCGCGACGCCGATGACGGTCACCTCGCTGACGCGGCCGGGGCGCAGGTAGCGCAGGTAGAAGCCCATGAAGAGCGCGATCGGGATGGTGAGACCGATCGAGAAGACACCCCACGGCGACTCCGCGAGGGCATTGACGACGACCAGCGCGAGCACCGCCAGGATGATGATCATGATCGCGAAGACGGCGATCAGCGCGGCCACGCCGGCGACGGTGCCGATCTCCTCACGCACCATCTGACCGAGGCTCTTGCCGTCGCGGCGCATCGAGAAGAACATCACGACCATGTCCTGCACGGCACCGGCGAAGATGACGCCGACGATGATCCAGATCGTGCCCGGCAGGTAACCCATCTGGGCGGCCAGCACCGGGCCGACCAGCGGGCCGGCGCCGGCGATCGCGGCGAAGTGGTGCCCGAAGAGCACTCGCCGGTCGGTGACGTCGAAGTCCTGCCCGTTCTCCAGCCGCTCGGCCGGGGTGGCCCGGGTGTCGTCGACCTTCAGCACCTTGTTGGCGATGAACTTCGAGTAGAACCGGTAGGCGATCGCGTACGAGGCCAGCGCGGCGAACAGGATCCACAGCGCCGAGACCTTCTCGCCTCGGGACAGGGCGAGCATGGCCCAGCAGACGGCGCCGACGACAGCGACGGCGGTCCAGATGGCGATTGCCCTCCAATTACGGGGCATGTTGGGCCCGGACCCTGGGCCCGAGCTGGTGGGGTTGGCGGTCGACGTCGACATGGTCTCCCTCTGATTCAGCGCGGTAACGGTCGTTGTGACCGCTGTCTCAGCCTAGTCTCAGGAAACCGCCTGGTGGGCGGGGGAGGGGCTACTGCCCGGTACGCCCGTCGATGACCTCGCGCAGCAGGTCGGCGTGGCCCGCGTGGCGGGCGTACTCCTCGATCATGTGGACCAGGATGTCGCGGATGCTGGTCGGCTCGTCGCCGCGGCCGACGTCACGGGTCTCGCCGAGCATCGTGTCGTCGATCGAGTCGAGCCACTCGTCGGCCGCCGCGACCTGCTCGCGCCAGCTCGCGAACGCCTCGTCGACCGACTCCTTGGTCGGCGCCACCCTGTGGAAGCCGCCGGTGGGGTCGTCGGCGTCGAACCGCGGCAGCTCGAGGTTCTCCTTCAGCACCCGCTGGAACCAGCTGTGCTCGACCCGCGCCATGTGGCGGATCAGCCCGAGCAGGCTCAGGTCGCTCGGCGGCACGCTCTGCTTGGCCAGATCCTCCGGACCGAGGTCCTCGCACTTGAGCTCGAGAGTGAGCCGGTAGTGGCGCAGGTAGTCCCGGTACGTCGCGAGCTCGCCGACGGCCTGCTGGTCCTGGTGGCGTGGATCCTCGCCCTCGGGAAGCCAGATTCCGCCGAAGCCCACCTGTCGCTGATCACTGCTCATGGGCTCACCCTCGCGGAACGAGCGCCCCCGCGCCAAATGAATTCAGCGGCCAGCGATTTCAGCCGGTGAAGCTGGGCGGCCGCTTCTCCAGGAACGCGTTGATGCCTTCGCGGCCGGAGGCCGAGCCTCCGAGCGCGGAGATCGACTGCGCCTCGCGGCGCAGCGCCGACTCGGGGTTGGGGTCGGCGACGTCGCGGATCAGGTGCTTCGTGCTCGCCAGCGCCTCTGGCGAGCCGGCGAGGAGGGTCGCGACGACCTCGTCCACGGTGGCGGCGAGGTCATCGGCCGGTACGACACGAGCGACCAGCCCGGCCTCGAGCGCCTCGGTCGCGGCGAGCATGTCGCCCAGCAGGGTCAGCCGCAGCACCCGGTGCAGGCCCAGGGTGTGCACGAGGAGCGACCCGCCGCCGTCGACCGACAGCCCGACCTTCGCGTAGGCCAGGCTGAACTTCGCCTTGTCGGCCGCGATCACGATGTCGGCGGCCGCGGCCAGCGGGAACCCGACCCCCGCCGCGGTGCCCTGGACGGCGCTGACCACGATCGCGTCGCAGCGGACGAGCTCGGTGATGATCCGGTTGGCGCCCTCGGCGAGCTCGAGGATGAACGGCCCCAGGTCGTCGGCCGCCGCGAACCCGGCCAGGTCACCGCCGACGGAGAAGTACTTCCCCTCCGCCGCCAGCACGATCACCCGCGCCGAGTCCGCCTTAGCCCGCAGGATCGCCGCCAGCATCTCCGCGCCCGCCTCGGGCTTGAAGACGTTGCCCTTGTCCGGGTTGGTCATCGTGATGCGGGCGCAACCGTCGGCGTACTCGTAGCGAATCAGGCTCATGCGCGCATCCTGCCAGGTGCCCCGACGAGGCGTCGGCACCCCGATATGGTCGCGTCGTGATCACGGTGCGCCGGGTGGCGGTTGAGGAGACGTATCCGTTGCGGGCGAAGGTGTTGCGCAACGGTGGGCCGCCGGAGGCTGCGAGAGTGCCGGGGGACGACGGTCCCGAGGTCGCTACGTACGCGGCGACGGATGCAGGCGGGAACATCGTCGGGTGCGTCGGACTCTTCCCGGAAGCATTTCCTGACCTGGCCGAACACCCCGGGAAGGGGTGGCGGATCCGGGGGATGGCGACGGCGGACGGGTGGCGCGGCCAGGGTGTCGGAGCCGAGGTGCTGCAGGCGGCGCTGGACCATGTCGCGGCCAGGGGCGGCGGGCTGGTCTGGTGCAACGCGCGTACGCCGGCGGCAGCCTTCTACGCGAGGGCCGGGTTCGTCGAGATCGGTGAGCCGTGGGACGACCCCGAGATCGGTCCGCACGTGCGGATGTGGCGCGCGGTGTAATCGGGTTCGCGTGGCGGGCGCCGGGCGGCGTACTCTCTTCCTTACAGGCGTTCGAGCCGTCATCAGCGGCGAGCCCCGGGAAGAAAGCCTTCGGGCAAGTAGAACCCGGCGGGAGTGGCCCGTCACAGCCGAGAATGAGTGGCCCTGGTTTCGACAAGCTCAACCACCGGTGGAGCGTGGCCGACCAGGACAAGCAGGGTGGTACCGCGGTCGAAAGATCGTCCCTGTGGTGAAGACAACCCACTACCACCCAGCAGGAGATGCGTCGATGGCCTATCCGAAGGTCAACTCAGCCAAAGTCCCGGCCAGCCCACGCTTCCCGGAGATCGAGACGCAGATTCTCGATTACTGGAAGAAGGACGGGACCTTCCAGGCGAGCATCGACAACCGTGACGCCGGGGAGAACGGCGAGAACGAGTTCGTCTTCTACGACGGGCCGCCGTTCGCCAACGGCCTGCCGCACTACGGCCACCTGCTGACCGGTTATGTGAAGGACATCGTCCCGCGCTACCAGACGATGCGCGGCAAGCGCGTCGAGCGGCGCTTCGGGTGGGACACCCACGGCCTGCCCGCCGAGCTCGAGGCGATGCGCCAGCTCGGCCTGAAGACGACCGACGAGATCGTCGAGATGGGCATCGACAAGTTCAACGCGGCCAGCCGCGCCTCGGTGCTGAAGTACACCGGCGAGTGGCGCGACTACGTCACCCGTCAGGCGCGCTGGGTGGACTTCGACAACGACTACAAGACCCTCAACCCCGACTACATGGAGTCGGTGATCTGGGCGTTCAAGACGCTCTACGACAAGGGCCTGGTCTATGAGGGTTTCCGTGTCCTGCCCTACTGCTGGCAGGACGAGACCCCGCTGTCCAACCATGAGCTGCGGATGGATGACGACGTCTACAAGGACCGCCAGGACCCGGCGGTCACCGTCGGCTATGCGATCGACGCCACCGGTGAGGACGAGGTCCTCGACAACGCCCACATCCTGATCTGGACCACCACGCCGTGGACCCTGCCGTCCAACCTCGCGGTCATGGTCGGCTCCGAGATCGACTACGTCGTGGTCGAGGGCCCGGTCCCGGGCACCGACAAGACGGCCAAGTACGTCCTCGCGGAGGCTCGCCTCGCGGCGTACCAGAAGGAGCTCTTCCCTGACGCCGACGAGGCGACGGTCCTGGGCCGCTACAAGGGAGCCGAGCTGCTCGGCCGCACCTACCAGCCGCCGTTCTCCTACTACGCCGGTCACCAGAACGCCTTCCGGATCGTGGCCGCCGACGACGCCGTCACCACCACGGACGGCACCGGGGTCGTCCACACTGCCGGTGCGTTCGGTGAGGTCGACAAGGAGGTGACCGACCGCGAGAACATCGAGGCGGTCATGCCGGTCGGCAAGGACGGGCGCTTCACCGCGCCGGTGGTCGACTACGCCGGTGTCCAGGTCTTCGACGCCAACCTGCAGATCATCGACCACCTCAAGTCGGTCACCCGCGGCGAGGCCGGGGGATCGGTGACCGCGGGCACGATCCTGCTCCGCCGCGAGTCCTACAACCACTCCTACCCGCACTGCTGGCGCTGCCGTCAGCCGCTGATCTACAAGGGTGTCTCGAGCTGGTTCGTCGAGGTCACCAAGATCAAGGACCGGATGCTCGAGCTCAACCAGCAGATCCGCTGGGTGCCCGAGCACATCCAGGACGGCCAGTTCGGCAAGTGGCTGGAGAACGCCCGCGACTGGTCGATCACCCGCAACCGTTTCTGGGGCTCGCCGGTGCCGGTGTGGAAGTCCGACGACCCGGCCTACCCGCGCCTGGACGTCTACGGCTCTTTCGAGGAGCTGGAGCGCGACTTCGGCACCCTGCCCAAGGACGCCGAGGGCAACCCCGACCTGCACCGTCCGTACGTCGACGACCTGGTCCGTCCCAACCCGGACGACCCGACCGGCAAGTCGATGATGCGCCGCGTCTCCGACGTCCTCGACGTCTGGTTCGACTCCGGGTCGATGTCGTTCGCCCAGAACCATGTCCCGTTCGAGAACGAGGAGTGGTTCCAGCACCACTTCCCGGGCGACTTCATCGTGGAGTACATCGGCCAGACCCGCGGCTGGTTCTACACCCTGCACATCCTGGCGACCGCGCTCTTCGACCGCCCGGCGTTCTCGAGCTGCATCAGCCACGGCATCGTGCTGGGCTCGGACGGGCAGAAGATGTCCAAGAGCCTGCGCAACTACCCCGACGTCAACGAGGTCTTCGACCGCGACGGCGCCGACGCGATGCGTTGGTTCCTGATGTCCTCGCCCATCCTTCGCGGCGGCAACCTGGTCGTCACCGAGCAGGGCATCCGGGACTCCGTACGCCAGGTGATGATCCCGCTGTGGAACAGCTGGTACTTCTTCCAGCTCTACGCCAACGCGGCCGACCTGGAGACCACCGGCTCGACGGCGTCCGAGGACCCGCTGGACCGCTACGTCCTGGCCAAGCTGCGCGACTACGTCGCCGAGATGACCTCGGCGATGGACGACTACTACGTCGCCGAGGCCTGCGAGGCGACCCAGCGGTTCATCGACGTGCTCACGAACTGGTACATCCGGCGGAGCCGCGAGCGGTTCTGGAACGAGGACAAGGCCGCCTTCGACACCCTCTACACGGTGCTGGAGACGGTGACCCGTCTGGTCGCGCCGCTGCTGCCGCTGACCACCGAGGAGATCTGGCGCGGTCTGACCGGTGGCCGCTCGGTGCACCTGGCCGACTACCCGGTCGTCGAGGACCTGCCGGCCGACGCCGACCTGGTCGCCCGGATGGACGCGGTCCGCACGGTCTGCTCCTCGACCTCCGCCCTGCGCAAGGCCCGCAAGCTCCGCAACCGCCTGCCGCTCGGCGGCCTGACGGTCGTCGGTGCCGACATCGCCGGCTTCGAGGAGATCGTCGCCGACGAGGTCAACGTCAAGTCCGTCCGGCTGCTCGCGGCCGACTCGGAGGAGGCCGGCACCTACGGCATCGAGCAGCGGCTCGCCGTCAACGCCCGCGCCGCCGGCCCGCGGCTGGGCAAGGACGTACAGAAGGCCATCAAGGGCTCCAAGTCCGGTGACTGGTCGGTCTCCGATTCCGGCGAGGTCGTCGCCGGAGGCTTGGCGCTGGAGGAGGGTGAATACACCCTCGAGACCGTCGCCGGCGCCGCCTCCGACGACATCGCCGTCTCGATGCTGCCAAGCGGGTTCATCGTCCTGGACACGGTCGTCACCCCCGAGCTCGCCGCCGAGGGCCTCGCCCGAGACCTGATCCGCGCGGTCCAGCAGGCCCGCAAGGACTCCGGCCTCAACGTCGAGGACCGCATCACCCTCTCGGTGGCCGGCTCCGAGACCGTACGCCAGGCAGCCACCACCCACGCCGACCTCATCGCCCGCGAGACCCTCGCCACGACGTACGACGTGGTCGAGTCGCTCGAGTGCAACCCGGTCGACCTGGGCGACGGCGAAAAGGCCCAGATCGCGGTCGCCAAGGCCTGATCTCTGTTGAACCCTAGGAGGGTGAGTCACGCCAGGCGTGACTCACCCTCCTAGGGTTCCGGGGCTTTACGTGGGATAACTGGGAGTGTGGAGGACTCGGGGGTCACCAGCGGTCACGAGGATGTCTGGGAGCGGGAGCATGCCGCCAGGCTGATGGAGGCGCAGCGACGTCAGCAGGATGGTGTGCTCAGCCATGCGCAGCTCACGGCCGGTGGGCTGACGCGCGCTGACATGATCAGGATGCAGCGGCGCAAGGAGATCGTGCGGGTGCATCGGCGGGTGTACGTCGATCACACGGGTCCGCTCACCTGGCACCAGCGCGCCTGGGCAGCTGTCCTCTATGCCGCACCCGCCTATGTGTGCGGCCCGAGCGTCGAGGCGCCCCGCGCGGAGCGGCCGATGGTGCCCGGGATGGTCCCCGACCCGATCCACGTCGCCATCGACCAGACTCGGCGGGTCGCGCCTCAGCCCGGCATCGTGATCCACCGGCTCACCAACCTCGAGACCCATGCCCACGGTGGCGTCCCGCCTCGCCTGAAGCTGGAGGACAACGCGCTGGCGATGGCGCACGACGCCCGCTCGGAGATCGACGCGATCGCTAGTCTCGCCGGCGTCGCTGGGCGGACTCATGTCACCGCCGGCTCGCTCCGTGGGGCGCTGAGTCGTTTTCCGTCCCTGCGCCGCCGTGCCTGGATCGCCAAGATCATCGACGATCTGGAGTCCGGCACGAACTCCGTTCTCGAGCACGGCTATCTCACCAAGGTCGAGCGCGTCCACGGGCTGCCACGGTCCGAGCGACAGACGGTCCGGGCGACGCCGAAGGGCAGTCAGTTCCGGGACGTGGAGTACGTGGCGTACGGGCTGGTCGTCGAGCTCGACGGAGCGTTGGGTCATGACACCTGGCGCGACCAGGCCCGCGATGCCGACCGGGTGCTCGACGACCTCGCAGCCACCCGCACCGTGACCGCGCGACTGCGCTGGCACCAGGTCTTCGAGACACCATGCCGAACCGCACAGGGCATCGCGAGAGTCCTGGCATCTCGTGGCTGGGCGGACTCTCCGAGGGCATGTGACGACGCCTGCCTGATAGCGCGGCAACCCTAGGAGACTTGATCACGGCAGACGTGATCGAGTCTCCTAGGGTCATCGAGAACGACGGCGCTGATCACCTGTTCGCACCTATCGTTGAACCGTGGAGAGGCCCACGCTCAAGGAGCTCGCCGTCCAAGCGCTGTCGTCGGTGGAGCATGGCTACGACCTGCTGGCGCCGAAGTTCGACGCGACCCCGTTCCGTACCCCGGACTGGATGCTCGCCGCGACCATCACGGCGCTGCGGGAGTACGGGCCGTTCGAGCGTGGCCTCGATGTGTGCACCGGTACGGGGGCGGGGCTGGAGCTGCTCGCGGAGGCGACCGGGGAGCGGCCGACGGGGGTCGACTTCAGCGTCGGGATGCTCGAGCAGGCCAGGGCCGCGCACCCCGACGCCGACCTGGTTCGGGCGGATGCTCGCGCGCTGCCGTTCGAGGCTGCGTACGACCTGGTGGTGAGCTTCGGGGCGCTGGGGCACTTCCTGCCGGAGGAGCGGCCGGAGCTCTTCGACGGCATCCATCGGGCGCTGCGGCCGGGCGGGGTGTTCGCGCTGCCGGTCAGCAGGGCGCCGGGGCCGACCCACCCGGCCTACTGGCTGCTCTCCGGCTTCGACCTGGTGATGCGGGTGCGCAACGCGGTGTGGCGGCCGAAGTTCGTCATGTACTACCGCACCCATCCCAGGCCGGCGCTCTTCGCCGACCTTGCCAACGCCGGGTTCACGGTCGAGACGACGCCGATGCCCGGTGTCGGCGAGCTGATCATCGCTCGCCGACCACCGGGCTGACGTCCGCAGACACCTCAGGCGCGGCGCGGGTTGCGCTCCGCCAGCCGGGCGGCGATCACGGGGACGATCACGGCCGCGGCGACGAGGTGGGAGATCACCAGCATGATGTTGGTGGCGTAGGAGTCGGTGACGGCGATCAGGCTGGGCACCATCGAGAGCGCCGTCAGGGTCCAGGCGGTGCGCTTCCAGGTGGAGCGGGGGCGCTTGGCGAAGCGGTCCAGGCACACGGCGATGATGATGCCGATCAGACCGAGCTCGGCGACGGCCCAGGCGAGCCCGGTCGCGGGGATCGCGGCGGGCTCGACGCCGGTGCCGGGGAGGGCGACGTTGAACGGCACCCCGACCGCGCGGGCGAAGAACTCGTAGACGCCGGTGACCAGGGCGCCGACAAGGACGGCGGTGACACTGACGAGCCAGACCGGCATCCGCGCTGCGAACTGACCGCGGGAGGTGGTCGTGGCCTGGGTGTAGGTGCTGGTGCTCATGATGGTGCCTCTCATCTGGTGGTGGTTTTGTCGCGGTCCGTCTGGCCGCTTCTCACTCACTCCACGAACGGCTCGACACCGATCCGACAGGTTCCCGGAAAAAAGTTCTGCACGACGAAGATCACACCCTCCAGGGCTTACATCCCAAGGTAAGTTAGGTGAGCCTTAACCGGCATGACCCGCAAACCTCGGATCGCGAAGCTGCTGAGCCCCCTGATCGGGCTGTTCGGCCTCCTGTTCATCGCCAGTGGCGCCGCCACCTACTACCTGGCCCACACCCAGCTGAAGGCGCAGGAGATCACCGTCGCCGACGACGCCTCCTTCCTCGCCGGTGACAACGTCGACGGCCCGTTCTCCGCCTACGCCCAGGCGGCCACCGTCGAGAAGCACGCCCTGGGGATCACCAAGGGCAAGACGTACGCCGAGCTCGCACAGGAGGACCCGATCCGCGCGGTCGCGGCGGAGTCGTCGTTCGTACGCGCCTCTCTGTTGACCGCGGTCACCGCGTTCGGCCTCTCGGCGCTGGTCGCGGGCCTGGGCGTCGTGCTGCTCTTCGTCGCGTTCGCGCTCGGTTCACTGACCCGAGCCGTCGCACCTGTGAAGAAGAAGTCGGCGGAGGAGCCCGACGGCCTCGAGCCGGCCACCGCCTGACCCCCGCCCATTCGCCAACGGGCCCGGGAAGGCATCGCCTTCCCGGGCCCGTTCTTCCGTTCTCAGCCCAGGCGCCGGAACGCGCGGACGGAGAGCGGGACGAAGACCGCCAGCAGAACCGCGGGCCAGGCCAGCGCCAAAAGGGTCGCGTGGTCGGCGAGCACCCCGGAGGTGATCCCGGTCGGGTTGCCGAAGAGGTCGCGGCAGGCGGTGGCGGTCGCCGAGACCGGGTTCCAGGAGGCCAGGAAGCCGAGCCAGCCGGGCATCGTCTCGGGCGAGACGAACAGGCTCGAGCAGAACCCCAGCGGCCACACCAGCACCTGCACCATCGTCAGCGCACCCTCCATCCGCAGGGTCAGCCCGAGGAAGATGCCCAGCCACAGCATCGCCAGCCGCAGCCAGAGCAGGAGCCCGACCGCGGCGACCGCCTCGAGGAACGAGCCCTCGATCCGCCACCCGATCAACAGCCCGCCGAGCATCAGGACACCCAGCTGGACCGCCGAGTTGCCCAGGTCGGCGATCGCTCGCCCCAGCGGCACCGCGAGACCGCTCATCGGCAGCGACCGGAACCGGTTGGTGACGCCGCGCTTGGTGTCCTCGGTGACCACGGCCATGGTGCCGTCGATGCCGAACATCATCGTCAGCGCGAGCACTCCGGGCAGCAGATAGGGCAGGTACGACCCGCCGCCCGGCATCTCGATCGCGCCGCCGAACAGGTAGCCGAAGATCAGCAGCATCATGATCGCGAACAGGATCCCGAAGATCGGTCCCCACGGCTCGCGCTGCCAGTGCTTGAGGTCGCGGAGCGTGATCACCCAGGTCTGGGTCACGGTCTGTCGCAGGGTCGAGGCGATGGCGGTCATCGGGCGGCTCCTTCGCGATCGTGTGCGGGTTCGGGGGCGGTCAAGTGGAGGAACACCTCGTCCAAGGTCGGTCTGCGCAGCAGCACGTCGTCGACCGTGATGCCGGCGGAGTCGAGGGTGCGTACGACCTCCACGACCGCGGCACCGCCGCCAGCCGCGCCGGCCTCGACGGTGACCTCGTGCCGGTCGGGGTCGACGACGGCGGCGGAGCCGAGGACGCCGGCCATCCGGGCGAGGTCGTCGGGCCCGGTCGCGGTGATGATCACCCGGTCGCCGCCGAGATCGCTCTTGAGGACCGACGGGGTGCCCTCGGCGATCACCCGGCCCGCGCCGAGCACGGTGACCATGCCGGCGAGCTGGTCGGCCTCGTCCAGGTACTGGGTGGTCAGCAGCACCGTCGTCCCGTCGGCGACCACCTGCCGCACCATCTCCCAGACCTCGTGACGGCCGCGCGGGTCCAGCCCGGTGGTCGGCTCGTCGAGGAAGAGGATCCGCGGACGGGTGACCAGGCCGGCGGCGATGTCGAGGCGCCGCCGCATCCCGCCGGAGTAGCCCGAGACCTTCCGGTCGGCGGCCTCGGTGAGGCCGAAGGCGTCGAGGAGCTCGCCGGCGCGGCGTACGGCATCGGGTTTCGAGAGGCCGTGCAGACGGCCGAACATCACCAGGTTCTCCCGGCCGTGGAGGGCCTCGTCGAGCGCGGCGCTCTGGCCGACCAGGCCGATCGTGGAGCGGACCCGGGCGGGATGGCGTACGGCATCATGGCCGCCCACACGCACTTCACCGGCATCAGGCCGGGTCAGGGTCGCGAAGACGTTCACCGCGGTCGACTTGCCGGCGCCGTTGGGCCCGAGCAGGGCGTGCACGGTGCCGGCGGCGACGTCGAGGTCGAGGCCGTCGAGGGCATGGGTGTCGCGGTAGCGCTTGCGCACGCCGCGCGCGGACAGGGGAGTCGAGGTCATCGGCCCACCTCGATCCGGAACACGCCGCAGCGGCCGGCGACCGCCTCGAACGCCTCCGGCGTCACCGCCGTGACCACGCCGGCGTCGAGCATGATCTTCGCGCCGTCCGTCATCCGCTCCGGCCAGGCCCGGAGCACGGCCAACGCCTCCTCGCCCTCCACCTCCACGAGACGCACCTCCTCGGTGTTCTTGCCGATCCGGAGAGTGGCGCGACCGGCGGCGGCACGTACGTTGCGGGCCCAGTCGGCTCCCGGAAAGCCCTCGAGCAGGTAGCGGCGTCCGTTCAGGTCCAGGACCGAGAGCGGGGTGCTGCGGGGTTTGCCGCTCGCGCGGCCCGGCACGGTGAGCACCGGCAGGTCCTTCATCCCGATCCCGGTCTTCGACAGGGTCATGAAGACCTTGTTCATCGGCTTGAGCCAGCGCGGCGGGACCGGCTTCGCGTCGTTCGGCATACACGTTCCTCCAATTTCGTACGCTGTACGAAGATGTCAACGGAGTGACTGTAGCATTTGTTCCGTACAACGTACGAAATTATTTCGGATGAGGTTACGATGAGCGACGTGCCGGACCAGCCAGACCAGTCGGACCCCTCCCTGCGCCTGCTGTGGCGCCATCGGGCGGGTGCGCGTGAGGAGCCGAAGACCAAGCGCGGCCCGAAGCAGAAGGTGAGCGTCGACGAGATCGTCGACGCCGCGATCGACCTGGCCGACGCCGAGGGCCTGGCCGCCGTCACGATGCGCGCGATCGCGCAGCGCTTCGGCCTGGGGGCGATGACGCTCTACTCCTACGTGCCCAACCGGGACGCGCTGCTGGTGCTCATGGCCGACCAGGTGACCGGCCGCGCCGAGCTTCCGGAGCTGCCCGAGGATCCGCGCAGGCGCCTCGAGCTGGTCGCAAACCTCACGCACGACGAGCTCCGGGCCCATCCGTGGCTGCTCGAGGTGCAGGACGTACGCCCCTGGCTGGGTCCGAACATGAGCGACCGCTACGAGTGGCAGCTGCAGGCCGTCGAAGGCCTCGGGCTCTCCGACCTGGAGATGGACCAGACGGTCGCCGTGCTGGTTGGCTTCGCGGGCAACATCGCCCGCAGCGAGCTCATGAAGCGCCGCGCCGAGCAGGTCACCGGGATGACCGAGTCAGAGTGGTGGGAGGCCAACTACGACACGCTGAGCGAGGTCATGGCGGGCAGCCACTATCCGCTGGCCAACCGGGTCGGCACCGCTGCCGGCGAGGCCTATCAGGCCGCCACCGACCCCGCGCGCGAGCTCGACTACGGGCTGGCCCGGATCATCGACGGCGTGCTCGCGCACGTGGGCCGCCGGTCAACCGGTGCGGCCGACGAACTCTCATGAAGGGCTGGTTGACTAGCGCCTGTGACAACCAGTCCTGACACTCCTGAGATCGACCTGACGACCGACGTGGTGACGCTGACCCGGCAGCTGATGGACATCAACTCGGTGAGCCTCAACGAGCTCGAGCTGGCCGACGCCGTGGAGCGGGCGCTGGCTGCGTACGACCACCTCGTCGTCGAGCGGCGGGGCAACTCGATCGTGGCGCGCACCGACCTCGGCCTCCCCGAGCGCGTCGTCATCGCCGGCCATCTCGACACGGTGCCGGTCAACGGCAACTTCCCGAGCCGCCTCGACGAGGCCACCGGCATCCTGCACGGCCTTGGCGCGTGTGACATGAAGTCCGGCGACGCGGTCATCCTCAAGCTCGCCGCGACCCTCCGGACGCCCAACCGCGACGTGACGTACGTCTTCTACGACGCGGAGGAGATCGAGGCCGTCCACAACGGTCTCGGCAAGCTAGCTGCCAGCGAGCCCGACCTGCTCGCCGGAGACTTCGCGATCCTGATGGAGCCCTCGAACGCCGGAGTCGAGGCCGGCTGCCAGGGCACCCTGCGGGTCGAGGTACGCACCACCGGCGAGCGCTCCCACAGCGCCCGCTCCTGGCGCGGCGTCAACGCGATCCACAAGGCCGGCGAGGTGCTGCGCCGCCTGGAGTCGTACGTCCCGCGCAAGCCGGTCATCGACGGGCTGGAGTTTCACGAGGGCCTCAACGCGGTCTTCGTCGCCGGGGGAGTGGCGGGCAACGTGATCCCCGACGAGTGCGTGGTGACGGTCAACTTCCGCTTCGCGCCGGACCGCAGCGAGGAGGAGGCGCTGGTGTTCGTGACCGACTTCTTCGAGGGCTACGACGTCACCCTGACCGACTCGGCCCCGGGCGCGCTGCCGGGCCTGGACCGTCCCGCGGCCAAGGCCTTCATCGAGTCGGTCGGCGGCGAGGTCGGACCCAAGTTCGGCTGGACCGATGTGGCGCGGTTCACGGTTCTCGGCATACCGGCGGTCAACTATGGTCCAGGTGACCCGATGTTCGCCCACAAGGCCGACGAGCACGTGCGGATCTCCGAGATCACCACCTGCGAGCAGGCCCTTCGTGATTGGTTGACCGCATGACCCGACGCAGCGGCTCCGGCCCACGCCCCACCAAGGGACGCCCCGCCGGCAGCACCACCGACCAGCGACTGCTGGACAGCTCCGGCCACGGCGACTGGGTCCACACCGATCCGTGGCGGGTCATGAAGATCCAGGCCGAGTTCGTCGAGGGGTTCAACGACCTCTCCGAGATCGGCCCGGCGATCAGCGTCTTCGGGTCGGCGCGCACGCCCCAGGACCACCCGACCTACGCCCAGGCCGAGGCGGTCGGCCGCGGCCTGGCCGAGGCCGGCTTCGTGGTGATCACCGGCGGTGGCCCGGGCACGATGGAGGCGGCCAACAAGGGCGCTCTCGAGGCCGGTGGCGAGTCGATCGGCCTCGGCATCGAGCTGCCCTTCGAGGCCAGGCTCAACGACTACGTCAGCTTCGGGCTCAACTTCCGCTACTTCTTCGTGCGGAAGATGATGTTCGTGAAGTACTCCCAGGGCTACATCGTCATGCCCGGCGGGCTCGGCACCATGGACGAGCTCTTCGAGGCGATGACGCTCTCCCAGACCAAGAAGATCACCCAGTTCCCGATCGTGCTGATGGGCGTGGAGCACTGGCAGGGACTGCTCGACTGGATGCGCGAGACCATGCTGGCCGACGGCCGGATCAAGCAGAGCGACCTGGACATGATCACCCTCACCGACGACGTGGACGAGGCGGTCGAGCTGATGTTGAAGGCGCGTGACTGACGGATGGGCTGGATCTTCGCGGCACTCATCGTGCTGGCTCTCGGAGGAGTCGCCCTCGTAGCCGCCGGGACAGGCGCGCCGATGGGGGAGGAGTACGGCGACCAGCCCGACGCTCTGGTGCCCCGCGACCGCGTCCTGGAAGCGGCGGACCTGCGTCACGTACGTTTCTCGGTGGCCTTCCGCGGCTACCGGATGGACGAGGTGGACGCTCTGATCGCCCGCCTTGCCGAGGAGGCAGAATGGCGTGAGTCGACCGCGGCCGGGGATGCCGGTGCCGAGGTCGGAGTCGGGGGACTCACATCACAATCGCCCGAGCCCGATTCGGGCTCGCCCGACGTCTAGGACAGAATCGCTGCCGTGAGCTTCGCTGCCGTACTCGTCTACGCCGTGACCGCCCTGGTCGCGGTGATCGTCGCGCTCACCTATCTGAAGCCACATCTCCTGCAGCCGCAGGAGGCGGGGCTGCCGCCCAAGATCCACCTGTACGCCGGCGCAGCCGGCCTCCTGGTCTGGGTCCTCTTCCTCGCCTCGCCGTCGTCGTTCTTCCTCGGCGGCGACCTCCCGGGCGTGATCGGGCTCTTCGGGATCTGGCTCGCCGCGATCGCGGGCCTCTACCTGCTCGCCCGCCGGCTCAAGGAGCAGCGCGCCGCAGCCTCCGGCCACGACGACTACGCCTATGACGACGGCTATGACGACTACGCCGAGGAGTACGCCGAGGACGGCTACGCCTACGGCGAGAACGGCTATGCAGAGGCCGGTTACGACGATTACGCCGAGCCCGACGGCCGGGCGGGCTACGCGGACCCGCGCCGACCGGTTCAGCAGCCTGTTCCTCAGCCTGTCGCACAGCAGGGACGTCCGGCCGAACGCCGGCCCGAGCCCCGGCGAGCAGCCTCGGGTGTCGAGGAGACCGCCGTGATGGCGCCGATCGAGCGTGACTCCTCGCCTGCGCCCCCGGCCCCTGCGCCGGCCCCCGCTCCGGCTCCTGTCCCTGCTCCGGCTCCTGCTCCGACGCGGGACGGGCAGATCGGTCGCCGCGTGGCCGGGCGGCAGACACCGCCCCCGCCCGCACCGCAGCCCGCGCCGCAGCCCGCACCGCAGCCCCAGCCCGCCCCGCAGAGGCCTCCGCGGCGGGCAGCCGCCCCCCAGCCGCCGGCACCCCAGCAGCCCGTACGTCACCAGCCCGCGCCCCAGCCGCCGGTCCCGGAGGCTCCCGCCCGGCCGCGGCAGGACCGCCCTGCTCCCGCGCGACCCGCACAGGAGCGGCGAGCCCCGGAGCAGCCGATGCGTGAGCGTCCGGCCCCCCAGCGTCCCGCCCCGCAGCGTCCCGACCCTCAGCGTCCCGACCCTCAGCGTCCGGCTCCTCAGCGCCCGGCGCCCGAGCAGCCCCAGCCGAGTCAGGGCGAGCCGGGCCGGAGCGGCCAGGACCCATGGGGTCGCCGTCAGGAGCCGCCGCAGCGCCGCTCGCGCGGCTACGACGATCGCTACGACGACCGCCGCAACGACAGCCATGACGAGTTCGCCGACCGCCGCTACCGGCGCGACAGCAGCTACTCCGACTACCCGGGTCAACAGCAGCCGAGCCCGCCGCGCGCGCCGCGCCCCGCACCCCGGCCCGCCCCGCAGTCGGCACCCCAACCCGCACCTGCGCCTGCGCCGCCGCCCGCGCCGAGCCGGCCGTCCGGCCGCCAGGCGGGGCAGCAGCAGCCCGAGACGTACGATCCCTACTCCTTCGAGTCCTACGGTCCGAGCGACCGGGACCGGGGCCGTGACCGGACCGAGCCCCCCGCCCCGACCCCGCCCGCGGCCGAGGCGCAGCCCCGTCGACGGCGGCGGGACCAGGGCTACGACGAGCCGGCCTACGCGGGCTACGAGCAGGGCTACGACCAGGCGTACGCGCAGGGCTACGACTACGACGAGGCCTACGACCGCGGCTATGACGACCGCTATGACGAGCGCTACGACGATGCCTACGACCGGCCCGTCGGAGGCGACCGTCGGGACCGCGGCGGAGCGTTCCACGAGTCCTCCGGAGTGGCCATCGCGGTGCACCTCACGCTGGTGATCCTCGCGATCTGGCTGACCTGGGCCTACGGAACCTCGGTCATCTGACAGGTTCGAAGGCAGGTCAACCCGCCGAAACTCCCACCTTGCCGTCAGGTCTGCTGACCTGATGAGGGATAATGGACGTGCAATGCGCGCTCCGAGGCCATCCGGCAGGTGAGCGCCGACACGCGAGACACGGAAGAAGGTGCCGCATGGCGGCGATGAAGCCGCGGACGGGAGACGGTCCGCTGGAGGTCACCAAGGAAGGTCGGGGCATCGTGATGCGCGTCCCGCTCGAGGGTGGTGGCCGGTTGGTCGTCGAACTGAACGCCGAAGAGGCCGCCGCGCTCGGCGAAGAGATCAAAGGTCTTGGGCTGAACGCGTAGATGACCACAACGCTGCCGTCACCGGCTCTGCCGACCCAGGTCACGCCGCCCACCTTCACGCTCAATCCGCTCGGCCCGGAGAGTCTCGATGCCGAGATCATCGCGCTCCCGGTCATCCCGGGCGAGGACGAGCTGGTCATCGGTCCTGGGGCCGCCGACCTCGGCGACCAACACGACCTCCTGGGTCATCTCGAGTTCGAAGGTGCCACCGGCAGCGCCGGTGAGGTGACGACGTACGCCGTCACCGGCTCCGGCACCCTGCGGCAGGTCCTCCTGATCGGCGTCGGCGCGCAACGTCGCGACGACTTCCGGCGGGCGGGGGCCGCGCTGGCTCGTGCCGTGCGGGATCGGTCCGAGGTGGTCACGACCATTCCGGCGGCCGATCCGGAGGTCGGGCTGGAGCCGTTCGTGGCCGGCGCGACGCTGGGGTCATTCCTCTTCCACTGGCGCTCCGAGGGTGCGCCGTGGAAGCCGGTGGAGACGATCACTCTGGCCGACCTCGGCGACGACCAGGCGGCAGCGTTGGACCGGGCCCAGGCGATCGCGCGCGCCAGCTGGCGCGCGCGGTTCTTCTCCTCGGTCCCGAGCAACTTGAAGAATCCGGGCTGGCTCGCAGAGCAGGCGACGACACTGGCAGGCGAGAGCGGCCTGAAGGTCGCCGTCTGGGACGAGGACCAGCTCGCGGCCGATGGCTTCGGAGGCATCGTCGCGGTCGGCCAAGGCTCGGCGACCCCGCCGAGGCTGATCCGGCTCGACTACACGCCCCGCAAGTCGGGTCGGCTGAACTCCTTGAAGACGGCCCCGACGGTGGTGCTGGTCGGCAAGGGCATCACCTTCGACACCGGCGGGCTCAACATCAAGCCCGGTGACGGCATGCTCAACATGAAGCGCGACATGACCGGCGGCGCGGTGGTGCTCGCGGTGATGTCGGCGCTGGCCGAGATCGGCTGCCCGGTCAAGGTGGTCGGCCTCATCGCCGCCGCCGAGAACGCCATCTCCGGCTCGGCGCTGCGCCCCGGCGACGTGGTCACCCACTACGGCGGCCGCACCTCCGAGGTCACCAACACCGACGCGGAGGGCCGCCTCGTGCTGGCCGACGCGATGGCGTACGCCGTGGACAAGCTCAAGCCGGCTGCCCTCGTCGACATCGCCACCCTCACCGGTGCGATGCGGGTGGCGCTCGGGCAGACGATGGCCGGCTACTTCGCCGACGACGACGCGCTGGCCACGCTGCTGGCCGAGGCGTCGGAGGTCTCCGGCGAGGTGCTGTGGCGGATGCCGTTGGTCGCCGACTACGAGGACAAGCTCTCCTCGAAGGTCGCCGACGCCGACAACGCCCCCGGTGGGCCCGGCGCCATCACCGCCGCGCTCTTCCTGCACCACTTCACCGGTGGCATCCCGTGGGCCCACATCGACGTCGCCTGCGGTGATGCGTACGCCGACGTCCACGAGCTCACTCCCGGCCCCACCGGCTTCGGTGCCCGGGTCCTCCTCAGCTGGCTGGCGAGCGCGGACCCGCTCTCCCGAGTCGGTTCCTGACGAGACGTCACCCGCGTCGGCCGAGAGGTCACGTACGTCGTCCGAGATGGCACTCAGGTGCCGCCTCGGCCGACGGGGGTGACGTCTCGGCTAGATCTTCCGGGCGAGCAGGAGGCCGTCGCCCACCGGGAGCAGCAGCGGGATGAGGCCGTCGTTGTCGGCGACCTGCTGGTTGAGCTCGCGGATGGTGGCGGTCTCCTCGTCGCGTACGGACGGGTCCGCCACACGGTCGTGCCACAGGGCGTTGTCGAAGGCGACGACGCCGCCGGGACGGAGCAGACGCAGCGCTTCCTTGAGGTAGGCGGAGTATTCGGTCTTGTCGCCGTCGACGAACACCAGGTCGTAGTGGTTGTCCGTGAGCCGGGGGAGTACGTCGAGGGCGGCGCCGGCGATGCACCGCGCCTGCCGCTGGCCGAAGCCGGCTTCGGTGAAGCTCTGGCGGGCCAGTCGCTGGTGCTCGGTCTCGATGTCGACGGTGGTCAGGACCCCCTCGGGACGCATGCCACGCAGCAGCCACAGCCCGGAGACGCCGGTGCCGGTGCCGACCTCGACGACGTTCTTGGCGTCGAGGACGGAGGCGAGGAAGCGCAGCGCCGCTCCGCCACCAGGCCCGATCGGGGCGACACCGACCTCCTCGGCCCGGGATCGGGCGGCTGCGAGGAGGTCGTCCTCACCGACGAACTCGTCGGCGTAGGTCCAACTTGCGGTCGAGACAGGGCTGGTCACACCGCAAAACCTAACCTGTTTCGCGCAACGGTGCGGGAACGCCTGATCCAACTTGTGCGTTGGAAGAGCACAGGAAGAGGAAAAATAGGAGCCTCACAGGCAACTCTCAGCCCTTCCGGTCCCAGGGGATCTACCGTAGGAGATGTCAGCGATCAGCGAGACAGACGACAGGAGCACCATGACCGCCGAACCCACGCAGGCCCCGACCGTAGAGCCGGGTGTTCCGACGTGGGACGAGATCGTGGAGAAGCACTCCGACCGGGTCTACCGGCTCGCTTACCGTCTCACCGGCAACCGCCACGACGCGGAGGACCTCACCCAAGAGGTCTTCGTGCGCGTATTCCGCTCTCTCGACACCTACAGCCCCGGCACCTTCGAGGGCTGGCTGCACCGGATCACCACCAACCTCTTCCTCGACCAGGCCCGTCGTAAGCAGCGGATCCGCTTCGACGCCCTCTCCGACGAGCGCGCCTCGCGCCTGACGAGCAGCGGCCCGACGCCCGACGTGGCCTATACCGACCAGCGCTTCGATGACGACATCGAGCGCGCGCTGGCGACGCTGCCGCCCGACTTCCGGGCCGCGGTCGTGCTCTGTGACGTGGAGGGGCTCTCCTACGAGGAGATCTCCGAGATCCTCGGTGCCAAGCTCGGCACCGTCCGCTCGCGTATCCACCGCGGCCGGGCGATGCTCCGTGACAACCTCGCCCACCGCGCTCCGCGCGGCGGACGACTGCGTCACTCCGGGCCCAAGGTGTTGTGGGGCGGGGCTTCATGAGTCTTCTCGGCAACCACCTCGGCGCACGCACCAGCGCTCTTCTCGACGGACAGCTCCCCGCAGCGGAGGAGGAGCGCGCCTGGGCGCACGTGCACCAGTGCTGCGCCTGCCGCCGCGCCGTGGAGCGTGAGGGCTGGCTCAAGCGACGCCTGGCCGGCCTCAGCGTCGACCCCGGCGTCACCGCACCGGCCGACCTCAAGGGCTCGCTCCGCGGCGGCGCCCTGGCCGCCTCTGTGTGGCCAGCCGACGACCTCGACGAGACCTACTCCGACCCCCGGTCGATGCGGCGTACGTTGGTGATGGTCGCCGCCGGTGGCGGTGCTGTCGGAGCCGCCGTATTCGGCATGTTCGCCTTCGCCGCCGCGCCCGCCGACGCGCCGGTCCCCAGGAATCTCCCGGTCACCGCGGTCACCCAGGTCCCGGGCGCTCCGGGCGCTCCCGTCGTCGCTCACGTACGCCGCTGAGCATCGGCCCGGCGACGCGACACGAGACCCGGGCTGCCCATTGTTGGGGCGAGTGGGAAGAATGGGTGTCGTGACGCAGGAACCACAAGACGACCAGTCGCGGCCGATCTCCCGTTGGGCACCACCCTCCGACGTGCCCCCGGCCGGGCAGTCGTCCCCTGACGACTTTGTCGACGACGAGCGGGACACGGCCGAGGTGCCGTTGCCAGGCATGCCGAGACCCGCCGTCGCGCCGGTTCCGGCCGCCGACACCGCTCCGCTGCCGCCCATGGTGCCGCCACCGCCTGGCGGTTCCCTGCCCGGGTTCGACACCCCGCCTGCGCCACCACCGTCCTCACCCCGGACCGACTCCTCGCAGCGCCGCCGGATCCCCGGCCCGATCTGGGCGCTCGCGGCTGCCGTCGCGTTCCTGCTCGGCGTACTGGGCGGCTATGCCGGCGGCGTACTCGAGGACCAGGACGACATGTCGAGCCTGGCCGGCGGTGGTCTCGACCCGGGCTCGATCGAGACCGACGCGCCCCTGGAGGGCGACGACGCCAGCATCGTGAAGGTGGCCGCGACGCTGCTGCCCTCAACGGTCCAGATCTTCGCCGAGTACCAGGGCGTTGAGGATGCCGCGACCGGCTCCGGTTTCATCTTCGACCGGAACGGCCACGTGGTGACCAACAACCACGTGGTCGCCGACGCCGCCAAGGCCAAGGGCAGCATCGAGGTGGTCGACCACAAGGGCCGCCGCTACAAGGCGGACGTGGTCGGCCGCAGCGCGGTCTACGACCTCGCGGTCCTCGACGTGCCCGAGGTCAAGGAGCTCGAGCCGGCCTCGCTCGGCAGTACGTCACGGCTGAGGATCGGTGAGGGCGTCGTCGCCATCGGGTCGCCGTTGGGTCTCAGCTCCACGGTGACCTCGGGCATCGTCAGTGCGCTCCAGCGCCCGGTGAGCACCGGGCAGACCGAGGACGACACCTCCTACATCAACGCCGTCCAGACCGACGCGGCGATCAACCCCGGCAACTCCGGTGGTCCGCTGGTCAACCTCGTCGGCCAGGTGATCGGGGTCAACTCGGCCATCGCGACCGCGGGCGGGGGAGAGGGCGGAGAGGCCGGCAGCATCGGCGTCGGCTTCGCGATCCCGATCGACCAGGTCAAGGTGACCGCCGCGCAGATCCTGAAGACCGGCAAGGCGACCTACCCGATCGTGGGGGCCTCCGTCGACGTGCAGGCCGCCGACCACAACGGAGCTCTGATCTCGGTGGTCGATGCCGGCTCGCCGGCCGCCGCCGGTGGGCTCAAGGACGGCGACCGGGTCACCAAGGTGGGAGACGTCACCGTCACCGACGGCATCGGCATGATCGTCGCCATCCGGGCTCACCAGCCGGGCGAGACGGTCGAGTTCACGGTGATGCGCAACGGCGCCCGCCACGAGCTCAAGATCAAGCTCGAGGCGCAGACCGAGAACCTCGCCTGACCCAAAGACGCGAAGAGCTGCTCGGCAGGATGCCTGGCAGCTCTTCGCGTTGTTGTGGGGAAGGTTTAGTTGTGGGGGTTGAGGTTGCTTTGACTCAAGAAGCGTCCGGCGTGGCGGCGGGCGCAGCAGGCTCGGCCTCGACGAACGGGTGGTCGGCCACAAAGGCCTTGGTCTGCGAGTACATGTCATCGATGAACTTCTCGAGGACGCTGGACTCAACGCGCCACTGGCCGCGCCCGCCGATCTTGATGGCGGGAAGCTCGCCACGGCGGACAAGGGCATAGACCTGTGCGCTCGAGGTGTTGAGCACCTCGGCGACGTCGGCAAGAGTCAGGAAGCGGGGGGTACCAGACATAAGGATCAGTCTCCCAGACTCTGCAAGCGGCCGTAAACCATCGCGCCAACCTGTTAGTCCGCATTAGGTACTGTTGCGCTGCTTTGTGGATGCGTGGTGGGTGAACCGTGAAGCAGCGACGCGCTATGCGGCGAACAGCAGATACAACCCACCAACAGTGAAGCCGACCATCGTGAGCAGAAGCGGGATCTGCCCGGTCACCAGGTGCTGCGGCGGAAGCACCTGGAGCGCTCGGATGTGGGCCGACCAGACTCCCAGCACGTGTCCGGTGATCACCGCTGCCACCTTGATGACGGCCAGCAGCGTGGCGTGGAAGGCGAAGAAGTAGGAGACCGGCATGTCCGCGGTTCCGAACCAGTCGCTTCCGTTTCCGAACGGATCCGAGGCGTTGCGCAGCGTCGCCAACCCGCTCTCCCAGAAGTAGCTGAGGTAGTGGGCCACGACGTAGCCGACGATGATCGGCACCAGCGAAGGCGCCAGCTCGCCGGGCAGCGCCCGGCGCGGCACGTCACCGACGCCGGTCAGCATCGTCCCGAGGCAGTAGAACCCGGCCACGAGCAGCGGGAACGCGATCAGGGCGACGTTGCTGATCAGGTAGGCGGTGTTGGCCGACATCTCGGGGTTCTGCACGAACTGGAGCCATGTCGGCGACTCCCGGTAGGAGTCGTAGACGATGGTGCCGAAGAGCACCGAGACGACCGCGACCAGCCCCGGGGTCGGACGCAGGGTGTCCAGGTTGCCGAGCGGCGTCCGCAGGACCAGGTTGCCGGCCTGCGTACGTCCCCACACCGACAGTCGCGCGGTCAGCGACGAGTAGACCTCGAAGGGGTCGCAGCGCTCCAGGAACTTCTCGCCGAAGAGCACGCCGCCGAGGATCATCACGGCCAGGTAGACGGCCAGCCAGAGGCGTACGGGGCCGAGGTAGTTGTTCTCCGGGTAGACCAGCTCGAGCCAGGCGAAGGCGAGCAGCGTGAACGCCGCCGGCCAGTAGCCGAGACGCTCGGGCAGGCGCAGCGGCGGATCGCCGGCGCCGCGCAGCCATGTCAGTCCGGCCACGATCGTGCGGGCCGGGCTGATCGCCCGGAAGACCCGTCCGAAGATGAGGGAGAACGGGACGAGGCCGACCCACAGCCAGACGTACGTCATCCCGAAGATGGGGTTGTTGGCGTTGTCGGAGCCGGCGAAGGCGACCAGCACGAAGTAGGCGAAGATCAGCAGTCCGACGACGCGCCACAGCGCGATCCAGGCGGGGGAGTCGACGACACGCCCGAGACGGGGGACCGGCCAGCCGCGTGGGTTGCGTACGCCGACCACTTGGCCCTCGGCGGCGCGCTTGGTGGTCAGCACCAGCAGCCCGAAGGAGACGAGGAGGGCGAGGACTGCGCCCGCGATGACGTACTCGAGCGGCAGTGGGAGGTCCTGGCGACCACCCACGCCGTGGGTGAGGATCACTTGACCTCGAGGGTGACGATGGTCTTGCCGAGGGTGTGTGACTCCACCTCGTACTGACCAGGGATATCGAACGCGCCCAGGCTGATCCGCGTGGTGCCCACGCCGTAGGCGGCAGACTGCTCCGGGTCGGAGTGCACGTGGATCTCGCCGGCGGCGTCGGCGGTCACGTCGAGCTCGACTCCGTGGCCGACGGGGACGTCGATCTGGGTCCCGTGCGGGTCGACCGAGTCACCGGAGAAGTTGATACCGACGACCACCGGGTCGCTGTCTTTGCTGGGCTCGGTGGCGACGTCGTTTCCGCAGGCTGTCGCGACGGACGCGATCCCGCAGATTGCTGCCACGACCGCGATTATCCGGGCCGTGAGGCGCATTGCTTCCCCGTTTCGTGGGCTAAGTTCAAGCTGGCGTCTGCCACAATCGCACATGAACCAAAGAGGGGGCTGAGAGGGCATGAGTGATCGGCTGAAGGCACGGGACGTGGCCTTTCTGGACGGGGAGACGCTGTCCGTTCCGCACCAGGTGGCGAGCATCGAACTGATCGAGCCGAAGGCCGAGGGCTTCGACTACGGCGCGTTCCTCGAGCACGTCGAGGACCGGCTGTCCTTCGTGCCCCGCTACCGCCAACGGGTCCGTGTCGTGCCCGGCCGCATCGCCTACCCGGTCTGGGCGGACGACGACCGTTTCGACCTCACCTACCACGTACGCCGCTCCGCGCTGCCGCGTCCGGGCTCGATGGATCAGCTCCTCGACCTCGCCGGACGGATCGTCTCCCGGCCCCTGGACCGCTCCCGGCCGCTGTGGGAGCTGTACGTCATCGAGGGGCTGGCCGGTGACCGGGTCGCGCTGATCACCAAGACCCACCAGGCGCTGGTGGACGGCGCCGAGACCGTCGACCTGGTCCAGCTGCTCCTCGACGACAAGCCCGAGGTCGGGCCGGTCGTGCCGGACCTGTGGGAGCCGCCCGAGCCGCAGTCGAGCGCGCGCCTGGTCGCGGGCGCGGTCTTCGAGGCGGTCACCTCGGTCAGCGGCCTGACCGACACGGCGCGCAGCCTCGGCGGCTTCGCCCTGGGGCGGGTCACCGGTGTCGCCAAGGACGTCCAGAACGCGGGCACCGGCATCGCCCGGGCGCTCACCCGCCGGGCTCCGGAGCGGCCGACGCCGCTCAACGGGACGCTCTCCCAGCAGCGTCTCGTGGTGACCCTCCAAGCCGACCTGGCCGACTTCCGCCGCATCCGGGACACCCACGGCGGCACCGTCAACGACGTCATTCTCGCTGCCGTCACGGGCGGCCTGCGCGACTGGCTGATGACCCGGCAGCAGTCCCTGGCCGGCGTACGCCAGGTGCCGGCCCTGGTGCCGGTCTCGGTGATCGACGAGGAGCTCGACCCGACCCAGCTCGGTTCCGCGGTGGCGCCCCACTTCGTGGTGCTCCCGGTGGCAGAGCCGTCGCCGGTGGTCCGTCTCCACCAGGTGTCCTACTCCTTCGAGCAGCACCAGGCCAACGCCCGCACGGTCAGTGCGCAGCGGCTGGCCGGGATCAGCGGCTTCGCCCCGGCGACCTTCCACGTGGTCGGCTCCCGGGTGGCCGCCGAGAGCGAGCACGACTACCTGCTCTCGGTGTGCAACGTGCCCGGCCCGCAGGAGCCGCGCTATGCCGCCGGCTCCCGGCTGGTCGCCTCCTATCCCATCCACCCGCTGGCCAAGGGGCACACCCTCGCGATCGGGGTGACCTCCTACGACGGCCAGGTCTTCTTCGCGATCACCGCCGACCGCGACCTGGTGCCCGATGCGTCACTGGTCGGACAGTGCATCAGCGACGCCCTCGACGAGCTGCTCGACACCGTCTCCGGACGCCGGTTCCGGGCGCCCCGGGGCCTGCGCGTGGTCAAGAACTCCGGCGAGTGAGGCAGAATCCGACCCGTGACCCGCATCTACGTACCCGCCACGCTCGAGCTCCTCGCTGACTGGTACGCCAAGGGGGAGCTGCCCGGCACCGCCGACGGTTACGCGGCTCCCGACGACAGCGAAGAGGCCGAGTACGCAGCCCTGATGAGCGCCGCCGACGACTCGGCGGCACTCCTGGCGGGCCCCGGGCGCCGGGTCGTGGTCGTCGTCGACGCTCCGGCCGCGCTAGGCGACCAGGTCGTGCCGCTCAAGCTCGTCGCCGCCGTCCACGCCGACCTGGCCGACCGGCCCGCCGACGCCGACCCCGACGAGGATCTGGGCTGGTTCGCGACCCAGGAGATCCCGCAGCTCATCGGGTAGGGGTAGTACGCACACCCATGTGCAGCCGCCGAGCCACCGTGCAGTCCTACTTGCCTCGCGATCGCGGACTCGACAGCCCCACCTTCGTGATGCAGCCGCTCGTCGGCGCGCCGTCGCTCTACTCCACCAATCGTCAGAGCTTCGAGGACCCGGCGGCGGCTCAGGTGTCTTCGGGTGGGGTGGCGTGGCCCTTCCGATGATGGCCATGCGTGACCTCGCTGTGAGTTCTACTCAATCGAGGGCGGACATTCCGCCAAACTCAACCGCTACGCCCACCTCGCTGTCGGACTCCAGTGTCATGGTTTGACCGGCGTCAGATGAGTCAGGCTGCACAGCCAGCGGGCGCCTCGGCGGACGAACACGTCGGAGGTCCACTCGTCGAGGTGGAACGGCTCGCCCTGCCACGTGCCGTGGTTGTCGCAGCGGGCGACGACGAACGCGGTGTCACCGAGTATCCGGGCCTCCGCAACCTCGAATGCCATCGAGCTGTGGGTCACCAGGCCGCTGGTCACGCTCTCGAGGAAGGACGAGCCCGGCACGATCCCGTTCTCGCCGACGAACATCCAGTCCGGCTCGGCGAAGGCGCCGATGGCATCGGCATCGTTGGCAACCAAAGCCTCCGCCCAATCGTCCAGCAGCTTGGCGAAGGTGTCGATCGCGCTCGATGCTTCTCCGGAGTCCGGCTTGGCTTCGCCGTCGTAGGTGCCGAAGCTCCAGAGGTTGCCCTCCGGGTCGCGGACTGTGAAGCCGCGTGAGCCGGATTCCGCATCGTTCAGGGCTCGGACGACCTCGGCTCCGGCTGCCACGGCCTGTTCAAACAGCGCATCGGGCGCGTCACAGTCGACGTACACGCAGTCGTTGCCCGAGTTGCGCAGCCCGAACGCCGAGTCATCCTTTCCGGCGGTGCCGAGCATGAGGCCACCACCGCCGGCCCACCGCATCTCGGCGTGCTCGATGACTGTGGGGTCGTCGTCGCGGGCGTACGCCACCCGCAGCTCAAACCCGAACGCCTCGCTGAGGAACTTCGTCGCCGCGGGGGCGTCACGGTAGGTGAGGACCGGCCAGACGCGGGTCGGGCCATCGGTTCCGCTGGTGTTGGTGTAGGTCATGGACACAGCGTCACACTCCGTCCCCCAGCGAGTCTTGGACGTTTGGGACGTCATCGGCGAACAGTTGCGGCGGCGAGCAGCCAGCCAGGTCCGCGAAGTCCCGAGGGAGATGGGCCTGGTCGAGTGCCCACACGATGCTGCGACCTGGGCGATCGTGAACCGCACCCGGCACGCACCGCCTGCTCGAGGTCGCCCTCGAGCAGGCGGTCGGCGTACTCCTCAGTCCTCGTTCCACCAGGTCTCGGTGTCGACGCCCTGGTAGGGCGGGACGGTGACGGTGCGGGCGCCGGCCTTGCCGCCGATGATCACGGTGCGGTGGCTGACGTTGTTGGACCGGGTGGTCTCGTAGAGGTTGCCGTCCGGGTTGACGGTGACCTTGATCCGGTAGGTGCCGTTCTTGACCTTGGTGAGGTCGAAGGCCTGGGTCTGGGACTGGTCGTAGGTGTCGCCCCAGCCGGACGGCAGGCTCTCCCGCAGCCACAGCGCGGACTTGGAGCCGCACGCCGACTCCAGGCCGGTCTGCCCCGGCCGCAGCGTCGCACCGGGCACGGTCAGGTCCACCGGGTCGGTGGGCACCAGGCACCACGACTGCTTGCCGCTGGTCGAGACGACCTTGTCCTTGGCATCGACCAGCTCGTACTTCGCGAAGTCGAGGAAGTGCCAGTGGTTGTGCTCCGGCGCCTCGTGGAACTCCATGGTGCCGGTGCGCTTCATCCCGACCTGCTCACCGTCTCTGTAGAACATCTGGTAGGCGTCCATCACCGGAGCGGTGCCGCGCCGGAAGCCCTCGACGATCATCGGAGCCGGTCCGGCGTTCCACTCGTTGGCGGCGAAGTTGAGGCGGTCGGTGCCCTCCTCGTCGATCGCGGTCGAGATCTGCCAGGCGGGCACGGAGACGAGGTCGGGCAGGCTGCTCTTCTTGGGCTTGCCGTGCGACGTACCGCCGGCGCCGCCGCCGAGCGGGAGTCGTCCACGACCGTCCTCGGCGCCTTCCAGCGACTCTCGCGGGACCACAGTGCGAGCGCCCTGGTCGTCATGGGCTCCGTGGGCTCCATCGGCTCCATGGGCTGAGCGAGCGCCCATCTCGCCCTCACCCTCGCAGCCGCCCTCGGGGCAGCCGTCGACGATGACGAGGTTCTGCTTGGCGCTGCGACTGGCCTTCGGCAGACCGAGGAAGTCGGCGACGGGCTTGCTGACGCTCATCGTCATGGTCAGCTTGGTCTCGCCCTTGGTCTCGAACTCGAGGTCGGAGACGGTCGGGACCGCCATGCCCCGCTCGATCCCGTACAGGACGCCCTTCGTGAACCAGTTGCCGCCGCAGAACTCCGGGTAGACGGGGCCGGTGGCACCGTCGGTCTGCACCCGCTGCCGGTCGTAGCCGCCGGGGCACAGCGGTCGGCTCTCGTCGAGGATCACCTTGCCGGCCTTGTTCTTGAGCGTGACCCGCAGGCCGTCCTTGAAGCCCTTCATCCCGTCGACGATCGCTGCGGGCGCGGTCGTGGTGGTGCGCTTCTTGCCCCGGATGATGGTCTTGGTCAGTTTGACCGGCTTGTCGTACGCCGTGTGGCTGGCGCGGAACTCGAATGCCGCGTCATAGGCGGCCAGCCAGACCGACGGCTCCATGTACGCCACTCCGTCGTAGGACGCCACCTCGACGGTGTCGGCAGCGGCGACGAGCTTCAACGTTCCCTTGCCGGTGGTGCCGCTCGCGGCCCCGTAGTTCGCCGTCACCGTCGTGGTGACGACGAGTGCGGCTGCGACCAGCCCGATGCCGGCCGAGACCAGCTGCCGGACGCGAGTGCGAGGTTTGACCATCGAGATCCCCTTATAACGGCCTTGGATCCTCCCGATCCGAGGCGCCGAGTGGCCGGCAATCTAGTGCCCGCCGCATATGGGGACGGTTGGTTTCCCGGTCTGGTTGCACCAGATCGGTGAGATCAGCGAGAAAGGTACGCCGCGCCGACCGCCTGCTCGAGGTCGAAGGCCTTGAGCATCAGCTCCTCGACGTACTCCTCGAGCTTGGCCCCGACCAGCGGCACGGGCACCTTGATGTTCAGCCGCACGCTCTCGGTGGTGCGTCCGTCGGACTCGGACAGCGAGATGTTGCCGCGCAAGGTGGCCAGGCCGCCGGGGACGGTGATGTCGACGACGGCGACGGTGTCGGAGGACCAGACCTCGCTCTGATGGACGGTGAGATCGCCGGAGACGATGCGCTTCGCGAAGGAGGGTACGCCGACGGTCGACTGCACCCGGTCGATCCGGACCTCCCGCGGCGCACCGCCGACGGTCACCCGGCGACGGAGCGCTCCCTGAGCGTCGGCGACCCGCTCGCGGAAGCCCGGATCAGCGAGCATCGCGGAGACCTCGCCCATGCGGGCGTCGTACACGAGCTCGTGCTGAAGGGTCGTCGTCATTGCCGAATCCTTTGGGGCTTCTGCGGGTTGGGGCTGGGGCTGAGGGGATCAGGCGGCGAGCCAGCGGGTGCCCACCTCATGCTCCTTCTCGAGCGCCTTCTTGAAGATCGAGAGGATGAGATCCTCCAGCTTTCCGCTGACCAGGGGAACATTCACCGTAGCGGTCAGGGTGACCGTCTCGATGGTCTTCGTGCCGTTCTCGGCCACCCGCGCGACGCCGGAGAGCGAGCCCGGCTTGCCAGGCAGGGTGACCTTGAGGTCGCCGGAGGTGAAGTCGGCCGACCAGATCTCGTCCTGGTGCACCTCGATGGTGTCGCCGACGAACTTCTTCGCGAACCCGGGCACGCCGCTCACCTTCTGCTCGTAGCGGATGCTCACCGTCGACCCGGTGATCGCCACGCTCTTGGACAGCGCGTGCTGGGCGTCGCAGACCTGCTCGCGGAACGCCGCATCGGCGAGCATCCCGGAGACGGCCGCGATCGGCGCGTCGTAGGCCAGGTCGATCGACAGCTTTTTACTCATAAGCACACATCATGACGCCTAGTCCGGCCAGAGTCATCAGCGAAGCGGCCGAGAGAACCGACACATTCCAGGAGTATGCTCTTTATCCCCAGGCCGGCGGGAGGTCGTGAGCCTATGACTCACATCGGCGATTCCTTCGGATCCAGCCGCCTACTCGGTGCTCGCCCGGGATACCGTGACAGGTGTGTCAACGGAGACGCATATCAAACCTGTCCAAGCTCAGCAGAACGTCCAGCAGTTCCGACTGCCGAGCACCACCTACTTCCGCCACGTAGCCCCCGAGGAGCTCACCGGCCGCAGCGAGACTGATCTCGCCGGCGCGGTGGGATCGCATCTGGCGCTGGCAGCGAACCGCCCGCAGGGCACCGCCGCCGTGCGCATCCTCACCCCGACCACCGCCGCAGACGGTTGGTCCGCCGGAGGCCGCAGCGTCGTCGAGATCGTCGTCGACGACATGCCCTACCTCGTGGACTCGGTCAAGACCGAGCTCTACCGTCGTGGCCTCGACGTGCATCTTGTCGTCCACCCCGTCATCGACGTCGCCCGTGACGTGACCGGTGCGCTCGAGGGGGTGAACGAAGGCGACATCAGCGAGTCCTGGATGCACATCGAGATCGACCGTCTGGCCCCCGACGCCGCCAAGGAGATCGTCTCGGGCCTCGAGGGAGTCCTCGAGGACGTACGCGAGGTCGTCGAGGACGAGCCGAGGCTGCACCGCCGGCTGGCGGAGATCGCGGCCGGTCTGCGCTACACCCCGCCCAACAGCGTGCCGCGTGAGGAGGCCTCCGAGGCCGCCGAGCTGCTGGCCTGGCTGGCCGAGGACCACTTCCTGCTGACCGGCTACCGCGAGTACCGCCTCGACGGCGAGTACCTGCGCGGTCGCTCCGGCACCGGCCTGGGCATCCTGCGCGCCGACCCGCCGCAGGCCCCCGACCACGGCAAGATGCCGCCCAAGGTCGCCGCCCACGCCCGCGACAAGGTCATGCTCGTCCTGGCCAAGGCCAACTCCCGCTCGACCGTCGGGGAGCCCGCCTACCTCGACCACGTCGGCATCAAGATCTTCAACGCCGCCGGTGAGGTGATCGGCGAGCACCGTTTCCTCGGCCTCTTCACCACCAAGGCGGCTCGCCAGTCGGTGACCCGGATTCCGGTCGTACGCGGCAAGGTCGCCGCGGTCCTCGACCACACCGGCTACGACGCCCGCAGCCACACCGGCAAGGCCATGCTCGACGCGATGGAGTCCTACCCTCGCGAGGAGCTGTTCCACGCCTCCACCGAGGAGCTGTTGGACCTGGCCGAGGCCGCGCTGGGAGCGATCGAGCGTCGCATCCTGCGGGTGGCCGTCCGGCCCGACACGTACGGTCGGTATGTCTCGGTGCTCGTCTCGCTGCCGCGTGACCGCTACAACACGACGGTCCGCGAGCGGTTCTCGAAGGTGCTTCTCGACGCGCTCGGCGGCACCGACCTGGAGTTCACCGTACGCATCAGCGAGTCGACCACCGCCCGGGTGCACTTCGTGGTCCACGGCACCACCGAGTCGCTGGGGAAGGCCCTGGACACCCCGGGGCTGGTCGACAGCCTCGAGTCGCGGCTGCGCAAGGCCGCGCGGAGCTGGCGCGACGACCTGGTCAGCGCGGTCATCGCCCATGCCGGCGAGGACGGCGCGGCCCGGCTCTCGCACGTGCTCGACGCGTTCCCGGAGGCCTACAAGGAGGACTTCGACGCCGACACCGGCGCCGCAGACCTGACCCGGCTCGAGATGCTCTCGCACCAGGGCGAGGCGGTCGACTTCTCCTTCTACAAGGACCCGGAGAGCCCCGGCGGTTTCCGGATCAAGATCTACCGCACCGGTGGTCCGCTCTCGCTGTCCCTGATGCTCCCGATCCTGTCCTCGTTCGGCTTCGAGGTCACCGACGAGCGGCCCTACGACCTCGAGGGCGTCGGCACGTCCGGGTCGGAGGAGTGGTTCATCTACGACTTCGGGCTCGCCTACTCCGGCACCCCGGCCGGCACCCCGACCCAGCTGGTCGCCGCGCTGCACCAGGCCTGGTCCGGCCGCAGCGAGGTCGACGGGCTGAACGCGCTCGTCCTGGCCGGTCTCGACCACGGTCAGGTGACGCTGCTGCGTGCCTACGGTCGCTACCTGCGCCAGGCCGGTACGCCCAACTCGTTCCAGACGATCGCGGGCGCGCTGTGCGCCAACCCGGGCATCGCCCGGCAGATCGTGGAGCTGTTCGAGACCCGGTTCGATCCCTCGCTCACCACGCGTGACGAGACGAAGCGGGCCGAGGCGATCATCGAGGCTCTCGATGACGTCGCGAGCCTGGACCAGGACCGGATCCTGCGCAGCTACGTCTCCACGATCCTGGCGACGACGCGGACGAACTATTACCGCGGTCGGAGCTACCTCGCGTTCAAGTTCGACCCGCAGCAGGTGCCCGACCTGCCGCTGCCGCGGCCGGCGTACGAGATCTTCGTCTACTCGCCCGACGTCGAGGGTGTGCACCTGCGCTTCGACCCCGTGGCCCGTGGCGGCCTGCGGTGGAGCGACCGGCGCGACGACTTCCGCACCGAGGTGCTCGGGCTGGCGAAGGCGCAGCAGGTCAAGAACACCGTGATCGTGCCGGGCGGCGCGAAGGGTGGCTTCGTCCCCAAGGGCGTCGCCGGTCCGGACGCGTACGTCACGTTCCTGCGTGGCCTGCTCGACGTCACCGACAACCGGGTGGACGGTGAGATCGTGCCGCCGGCCGACGTGGTGCGCCACGACAGCGACGACTCCTACCTGGTCGTCGCCGCCGACAAGGGCACCGCGACGTTCTCCGACCTGGCCAACTCGGTCGCGGCGGAGTACGACTTCTGGCTCGGCGACGCGTTCGCCTCCGGCGGCTCGGCGGGCTATGACCACAAGGCCATGGGCATCACCTCGCGTGGTGCCTGGGTCTCGGTGCAGCACCACTTCAAGCGGCTCGGCATCGACCCGCAGACCGACGAGATCACTGCGGTCGGCGTCGGGGACATGTCCGGTGATGTCTTCGGCAACGGCATGCTGCGCTCGGATCGCATCCGGCTCGTGGCCGCCTTCGACCACCGGCACATCTTCATCGACCCCACGCCCGACGCGGCGGTGGGATTCCAGGAGCGGAAGCGGCTCTTCGAGATGCCCCGGTCGACCTGGGAGTCCTACGACACCTCACTGATCTCGGCGGGCGGCGGCGTGTGGTCGCGGCAGCTGAAGTGGGTGCCGATCAGCTCTGAGGTGCGGCAGGCGCTCGGTCTGGCGACCGACGTCAAGCGGCTCACCCCGCAGGAGCTGATCAGCGCGATCCTGCGCGCTCCGGTCGACCTGCTGTGGAACGGCGGGATCGGGACGTACGTCAAGGCGTCCAGCGAGACCGACGACGACGCCGGTGACCACGCCAACGACGGGGTCCGGGTCGACGCCGCCGAGCTGCGGGTGCGGGTCGTCGGTGAGGGTGGCAACCTGGGCATCACCCAGGCCGGCCGCGTCGAGTTCGCCCGCAAGGGTGGGCTGATCAACACCGACGCGATCGACAACTCCGCCGGTGTCGGCACCTCCGACCACGAGGTCAACCTCAAGATCCTGCTGGACCGAGAGGTACGCGCGGGCTCGCTGACGCTGGCCGCGCGTGACGAGCTCCTCGAGGAGATGACCGACGAGGTCGCCGCGCTGGTGCTCGCTCACAACGAGGCCCACAACGTGACCCTCACCCGTGCGGTCGCCTCGGCCCCGCAGCTCCTGGAGGCTCACGAGCGCCAGATCGCGGAGTGGGTCACGGCCGGACTGCTCGGCCGCGAGGTGGAGGGCCTGCCCTCCTCGACCGAGGTCGCCCGCCGTCTGGAGGCGGGTGAGGGGCTCACCGCCCCCGAGCTGGCCGTGATGCTCGCCTGGACCAAGATCGAGCGCCGACGCGAGCTGGTCGCCGCGGGTCTTCCCGACCCGGCCGCGGATCCGGTGATGACGGAGCGTCTGGTGGCCTACTTCCCGACCGCGATCCGCGAGCGGTTCCCCGAGGCCATCGTGGATCACCCGCTGCGGTGGGAGATCTGGGCGACCTCGGTGCTCAACGAGGAGGTCAACCTTGCATTCGGGACGCTCGACGCGCCGTCACGGTGAGCACCGTGCCGGCGAGCAGGAGCGAGATGCCGAGGGCGGCGAACACCCACGACGGGCCGCCGGTCTCGGGGAGCGAGCTCTGAGGTGAGGTTTCCGTCGGCGGTCCCGGGTTCGGGGCCGTCGGCGGATTCTCATTTCCGCCGGGAGTCGGGACGTCGGTCGGATCCGGCGTGGGCGTCGGATCCGGGGTCGGCGTGGGATCCGGGGTCGGGTCCGGCGTCGGGGTCGGGTCCGGTGTGGGGCTCGGCGATGGGACCTCGTCGACCCTGAAGTCCTGTCCTCCCCGGATCTCGCCGGCCGAGGTGATCGTGACCGTACGCGAGGCCTCACCCACGACCCGCATCCCATCGGGTGCGGTGACGGTGATGGTGTAGTCGCCCGGCGGCAGATCCTCGACGATGTAGCCGCCCGCGTCGTCGGTGGTGGCGGTGATCGGGCCGTCGGGCCCGTCGACGGTGACGGTGACGCCGGCGACCGGGTCTCCGGTGGAGGCGTCGGTGACCCGCCCAGCGATCGTGCCGGGGCGGGTGAGGTCGAAGTCGACCCCGGTCACGTCGCTCGTCGCCACGGTGACCGGTCGCGTGGTGGCGCCCGTGTAGCCCTCGGGTGCCTCGATCTCGGCGGTGTAGTCGCCGGGCGGCACCCCGTCGAGCGCGTAGTTGCCGTCGCCGTCGGTGACGGTGGTGATCGGGTCGCCGCCGCCGGCGGGGACCAGGCGCACCTGGACGCCGCCGAGCCCGCTGCCGCCGCCGGTCACGGTGCCGGAGACGCTGGCCAGCTGGTTGACCACGAAGTCCTGGTCGGTGATCGGGCTGTCGTCGACGGTGATGTCGGAGCGGGTCGTACCATCGGGGCCCGCGGTGTAGCCGTCGGGCACCGTCAGGGTCAGCGAGTAGCCGGTGCCGACCGCGTTGTCGTCGAAGAGATAGCTGCCGTCGGTGCCGGTGGTCGTGGTCGCGGTGGTCCCGTCGGGCCGGGTGAGGGTCACGGTCGCGCCCGGGACCGGAGCGCCGGCGTCGTCGCGTACGGTGCCGCTGATCGCCTGCGGGATCACCTGCCGCACCTCGAAGTCGGCCCGGGAGGCGGGGTCGCTGTCCTCGCCGCGGTTGCTGGCGGTCGCCTCGGTCTGCCCGACCGTCGCACATCCGTCGGGCTGGCTCAGCCGAACGGTGTAGCCGTCCTGGGTGGCGAACTCGCCGAAGGAGTAGGTGCCATCGGCGGCGGGGCTCGTGGTGGCCAGGGTCTCCCCGTAGGGCGAGACGAGGGTGAGCACCGAGCTCTCGACCGGGCACGACCCGGAGGTCGATACATCGGAGACCATGCCGCCGATCGGCCGCGCCCGGCTCACGAACCAGGTCTGGTAGACCGGGAAGCCGGCCCGGCGGGTGAAGACGAAGGTCAGGCTGGTGAGCCGGATGTCGGGCTCGTACCAGCCACTGGCGCCGTTCGTGTCGGTGGCGGTGGGGTTGCCGGTCAGCGTCGAGGTGGCCGGGTTCCAGGTCGGCTGGTCGGTGCCGCCGGCGTAGTTGAACGAACCCTGGAACCACGAGGAGATCGCCGCGGCCGGAACCTCCTCGCCGTTCTCGTCGGTCGCCTGGACCTGGACCTGGTCGGAGTCGATGTCACCAAGCACGAACGCCCAGCCGGTGTCGGGCGTGGGGTTCTCGAAGGCGTACGCCGTGGTCGAAGCGCCGGTCGGGGTGTCGGCCTTCGGGCGCAGGTTGATGTAGGCCGAGCCGCGGCTCGATCCGTACTTCGCTCCAGGGGGTGTGCTGGCGTCGAGGAACGTGCTCGCGCCGCTGGGAAGGGCGACGTTGGCCCGGGAGTCGCTGGCCATCTGGGCCGCGGGGAAGCCCGCGGACCGCTGGGTCATCGTCGTGGAGTAGTCGTTGGACGTCCCGGAGACGGGCGCCCACTCGGCCCACGAGTCGGTCGCGGCATGAGCCGGTCCCGGAGACAGCACCGTGACGAACACGCCGGCCAGAAGTGCCAACGCCAGACAGGCCCGGTTGAACATGCGAGGGGATCCTTTGCTTCCGAGGAGCAAACGTTGCGTTGGGGGACTTGACGAAGGTTATCCCTGCGGAACCGCATTTTTACGCTCTGAAGCGCGTGTGTGGCCGAGGTTGTCATCGTTCGAGCGCAGCGTCTGCCAGTCCGCGGGGCGCGGGATCGACCGTACGGAGCGAGCGAGCGTGGGGATGAGGGCGGCGAGAGCGACCAGCGCCGTGACCGCGAGGACCGCGGTGGTGCCGTCGGTGACGGCGAGCAGTGCCCCGGCCAGGGCGGGCGCCAGCGGGATCGAGAGCATGGAGACGAACTGGGCCGCTGACTGAACGCGTCCGACCAGCTTCGGTGGGGTGATCGCCATCCGGTACGCCGCGACGCCGGCGTTGCCTGCAGGGTTGAGGAAGAGGCCGACGGAGACCGCCAGAGCCATCACGGCGGGGTGGGTCCAGAACGCGAGGGGGATCGAGAGCGGCACGAAGCTCCACGCGACCAGGGCGGTGAGCCTGCCCGTCGGGGTCTTGTCGATGAGCCACGGAGCGACCAGCGCGCCGAGGACCCCGCATGCTCCGATCGCCGCCTCGGCCAACCCGATCTGCCAGGCCGGGAACCCGGCCTCGATCAGTCGCAGCAGGGCCATGAAGAAGAGCGCGTTGACGGCCAGGTTGGCGGCGGGCCCGAAGAAGAGCAGCGTACGCAGGAACGGCTGCTGCCAGCTGTAGCGCAGTCCCGCGACCAGGTCGGTCGAGGCTTTCTCGCGAGGCGCGCGGGTGAGGGCCGGCGGTGCCGAGAGGTCGGCTCGGACGCGTCCGAGGAGCAGCCAGCCGGCGGCGTACGCGATGGCGTTTCCGGCGAACGGCGCCCAGCGGGTGAAGCCGAGCAGCACGCCGCCGAGCGGCCCGCCGAGCAGTCCGGCGATGTGCTGGCGTGCCTGCTGCTGGGAGAGGGCCGTCGGGAGGTCGTCTGCCGCGACGACCGATCTGATCGCTGAGTTCTCGGCCGGGAGGAAGAGCCCGTTGAGTGCTCCGGTGAGGAGGGCGACGAGGAGCAGGTGGGGGAGGGTGAGCGAGCCGAGGATCCCGGCGATCGCCAGCGAGGCGTACAGGACGGTGCCCGAGCCGTGGGCGAACCGCATGATCCGCAGCCGATGGCGGCGGTCGGCGATCACCCCGGCCGGCAGCAGCATCCCCACCATCCCGATGAGGTGGATCGCCTCCGCGGACGCGGCCCAGAAGGCGGATCCGGTCATCGCGTAGGCGACCAGGGGCATCGCGAAGAGGCTCACCCGGGTCCCGAGCTCGGCGACGGTGGCGCCGATCCAGAGGGCGGTGAAGTCGTGGTTGCGGGCGAGCTCGCGGTAGGAGGGCATACCCGCACCATAAGGTGCGCAAGGTATGTTGCGCAATATGTATTGCGGAATTCTGTAGACTGCGGCCATGGCTACGTACGACGACCCGCGGATCCTGCGCGCGATCGCCCACCCGACTCGCAACCGGGTGCTGCATGAGCTGTCCGCGGCGGGTTCCCTCCGGGCCGCGGATGTCGCCCAGCGCACCGGCATCCCGGCCAACCAGGCCAGCTTCCATCTCCGGCAGCTGGCGAAGTACGGCCTGGTGGAGATCGACCCCGACGCCGGGCGGGACAAGCGCGACCGTGTCTGGCGGCTCACCGACGACGACATCACCATCAGCCCGAGAGAGATGGTCCAGCAGCCGGGAGGCGAGGCGGCGTACACGGTGTTCCAGCGCAGCTCCGTCGCCTGGGGGCACCATCTGGTCGACGAGGCCTTCAAGGTCTCCTCGGATCTCGAGGACGATCAGGCCAGGCGGCTCGTGTCGGAGTCGTCGCTGCGACTGACCAAGGACGAGGCCCTCGAGTTGCAGCAGGAGCTGAACCAGGTCGTCGCGCGCTACCGCGAGACCGGCCGCCAGCCATCCGGTGAGGAGCGGGACCTCTACTCGGTCTACCAGCTCGTTCAGCCGATGCCGGACCTGGCCGGTGAGGCCGATCCGGGGGCGGCGACGTGAGTCATGTCTCAACGCCTGCCCCAGGCCGCCTCCTACTCGCGAGTCACCGAGAAGTTGGTTTACCGTCCGAAGTCGCGCCCATCCAGGACGCCAGTAGGGAGATAGACGAACGATGAGCACGAGCCAGATCGCCGAGAAGCGCGAGGTCCGCGAAGCCAACCGAGTCGAGGGCCACAACGCCCGGTCCTGGCTCCTGGTCTCCGCGATGCGTACGGAGATTTTCGACGACGCCCAGCTGAGCCGAGCCGACCAGATCATCCTCGACATGGAGGACGCGATCGACACCTCGCTCAAGTCGCAGGCGCGCGAGAACGTGACCAGCTGGCTCAAGGGTGGCGGCCGTGCCTGGGTACGCATCAACGACTGGACCACCGAGGACTGGAGCGAGGACATCGCGGCGCTCGCCGGGATCGAGACGCTCGCCGGTGTGATGCTCGCGAAGACCGAGTCGCCCGACCAGGTGACCGACACGTTCCAGCGGCTGGGTGGCAAGACCCCGGTGATCCCGCTGCTCGAGTCGGCGCTGGGGATCGAGGACGCCGCGACGATTGCGCGCGCCCGCGGCGCCTACCGGCTCGCCTTCGGCTCCGGTGACTACCGCCGCGACACGGGTGCGGAGAACGACCCGCTCGCGATGGCCTACCCGCGGACCAAGCTGGTCTTGGCCTCGCGGATCGGAAACCTGTCCGGCCCGATCGACGGCCCGACGGTGGGCAGCAGCCACCCGCTGCTGCGTGAGCAGTCGGCCGACGGCGTCGCGATGGGTATGACCGGCAAGCTCTGCCTCGACATCGAGCAGCCCTCGGTGATCAACGAGTCGTTCAGCCCGACACCGTCCGACGTGACCTGGGCCCACGAGTTCCTCCACAAGTTCGAGGAGGGCGGCCGCGTGATCCGCGACGGCAGCGACAAGCCGCGTCTGGCTCGCGCCGAGACGATCAAGCGCCGTGCCGAGCTGTTCAAGATCAAGCCGGACACCGAGGCTTACGACGCCCCCACCTCGGGGCCGAGCGTCTACTGATCGACGCCGACTCGGCGCTCTGGGGTGGGACAGACGCGCCGGGTCGGCACGGCTCGGCTAGCGTTGATGTCGTGGATCTGCAGCAGCGCATCAATGACCGTGCCGGTGAGATTCTTCTGTTCGCCGTCACCCCGCCGAGGGTGACGACGGCACCCGAGAGGGTGCAGCAGATCGCGGAGGTCACGCTCGAGCGGATCCGGCCCCTCGATGTCGACGGGCTGATCCTCTACGACATCGACGACGAGTCCGACCGCAACCCGGAAGAGCGGCCGTTCCCGTTCGCACGCACCCTCGACCCCGCCGAGTTCCTCGAGCGCAACCTCGCCGGTCTCGACGTGCCGGCCGTCGTCTACCGGGCCACGGGCAAGTACGACGAGCCGACACTGCGCGACTGGGTCAAGACCCAGGACCCGGCCAAGGCGCTGTCGGTCTTCGTCGGCGCCTCCTCGGGTGAGAAGCGGGTCGCCACCAGCCTGCGCCGTGCCCAGCAGATCCGGAACGAGGCCAACCCCGACCTGCTCCTGGGCGCCGTCGCCATTCCCGAGCGACACACGGCCAAGGGCGACGAGCACCTTCGGCTGATCGCCAAGCAGGAGGCGGGCTGCTCCTACTTCGTCACCCAGGTCGTCTACGACGTCAACGCCGCCAAGAACCTCGTCTCCGACTACCGCTACGAGTGCGAGACCCGTGGCCTGCAGCCGGTGCCGATCGTGTTCACCTTCTCCGTCTGCGGCTCCATGAAGACCCTCGAGTTCCTCCGCTGGCTCGGCGTCGACGTCCCACGCTGGATCGAGAACGAGCTGCGCCACGCCACCGACACTCTCGACGCCTCGCTCGAGCAGGCCGAGGCGACGGCGATCGAGCTGATGTCCTTCTGCCGCCAGCTCGGCGTGCCGTTCGGTATCAACATCGAGTCCGTCTCGATCCGCAAGGTCGAGATCGAGGCCTCCGTACGTCTCGCCGAGCGGCTCCGCGGGAAGCTCGCGCGCTGACTCACAGCCCCGTGCGCATCGCCCACAGCTCGGGGAACAGGATGATGTCGAGCTGCTTGCGCAGGTAGGAGACACCGCTGGTCCCGCCGGTGCCGACCTTGAACCCGATGATCCGCTCGACGGTGGTCACGTGCCGGAACCGCCAGACCCGGAAGGCGGTCTCGAGGTCGGTGAGCTCCTCACCGAGCTCGTAGAGGTCCCAATGCTTGTCCGGGTCGCGGTAGACCTCGCCCCAGGCGGCCTCGACGGCGTCGGAGGCGGCGTACTCCTGCTTCCAGTCCCGGTCGAGATGATCGGACGGGATGTCGAAGCCGCGCCGGGCCAGCAGGCGCAGCGACTCGTCGTAGAGAGACGGACGTCCGTACGCGGCCAGCACATCCTGCTCGTGCGGGCGTCCCTCGTGCACGCGGAGCGTGTAGGCGGCCTTGTTGCCGAGCGCGAACTCGATGCAGCGGTACTGCCACGACTGGAAGCCCGAGCCGGTGGCCAGGTAGGGGCGGAACTTGTCGTACTCGGTCGGGGTCAGGGTCGAGAGGACGTCCCAGGCATGCACGAGCTGCTCCATGATCCGGGAGACCCGGGCCAGCCCCTTGAACGCCGGACGCACGGCATCCTCGGCGAGGAGCCGCTGCGCCTCGGTCAGCTCGTGCAGCGCGAGCTTCATCCACAGCTCCATCGCCTGGTGCTGCACGATGAAGAGCATCTCGTTGTGGTCGCCCGAGAGCGGGTGCTGCGCGCCGAGCACCTCCGGCAGGTGGAGATAGTCGGAGTAGTCCATCGGAAGGTCCTGCGTGCTGCTCATGTGACTGCTCCTCGGGTCCAGAAGCGCTCGTCGCGCCATTCGTCGTTGTCCATCACCGAGACCAGGTGGTCGACGGCGTCCCACACGTCGACGTAGCGCGTATAGAGCGGGGTGACGCCGAAACGGAGGATGTCCGGTGAGCCTGCGCGGAAATCGCCGACGACACCGCGTTCGATGAGCGCCTGCACGATCGCGTACGCACCCTCGCCGATGCTCAGCGAGAGCTGGCTGCCCCGCTGCGCGTCGTCGAGCGGGGACTCGATCGTGAACCCGGGAAGCCGGGAGGTGACCAGGTCGGCGAAGAGCCGGGTCAGCGCGAGCGACTTCTCCCGGATCGCCTCGAGACCGCCGTACGTCTCGGCCGCCAGCAGCGTGTCGACGCCGCATTCCAGGGCGGAGATGCCGATGACGGCGGGGGTTCCGGACAGGTAGCGCGAGACCCCCTCCGCGGGCCGGTAGCCCGGCGACATCTCGAACGGCGCCGCGTGACCCATCCAGCCCGACAGCGGCTGCTCGAAACGGTCGACGTGGCGAGGGTTGACCCACAGGAACGCAGGCGAGCCGGGGCCGCCGTTGAGGAACTTGTAGCCGCAGCCGATCGCGAAGTCGGCGTCGGCGCCCCGAAGGTCGACCGGCACCGCACCGGCCGAGTGGCACAGGTCCCAGACGGCAAGCACGCCGTGCTCGTGCGCGAGCGCGGTCACCGCGGCCATGTCGTGCAGGTAGCCGGTGCGGTAGTTGACCTCGGTCAGCATCAGCACCGCGGTCCGGTCCAGCAGCCCCTCGATCTCGTCGGGGGAGTCGACCAGAACCAGCTCGTAGCCGCGGTCACGGCACAGCGAGGAGGCGATGTAGAGGTCGGTCGGGAAGTTGCTGCGCTCGCTGACCACGATGCGCCGCTCAGGTGAGTCGGCGGAAGCGATCGAGAGCGCCGAGGCGAGCACCTTGTAGACGTTGAGCGAGGTCGAGTCGGCGACCACGACCTCGCCCTGACCTGCGCCGACGAGCCGGGCGATCTTGTCGCCGACGCGCTGGGGGAGGGTGATCCAGGAAGCGGTGTTCCAGGACTCGATCAGTCCCTGGCCCCACTCCTGCGTGACCACCTCGGCCACCCGGCCGGCGGTGGCGCGGGGGAGAGCGCCCAGCGAGTTGCCGTCGAGATAGATCGTCTTCTCGGGCAGGTCGAAGAGGTCCCGCAGCGGGGCCAGTGGGTCGGCCTGGTCGAGAGCGACCGCATCGTCGCGGTTCATTCGGCAGTCTCCTTGATCGGCCTGAGCACGGCGCGCACGGGCGCGGCGTCGGCGGTGGTGAGCTTGAGGGGGAGCGCGATCAGCTCGTAGTCGCCCGCGGGTACCTCATCGAGCAGCAGGTTCTCCAGGATGCGTACGTCATGACGATGGGTCGCGAAGTGGGCCGGAAGATCCTTGGAGGAGGACGGGTCCAGGCTGGCCGCGTCGGTGCCGACCAGCTGCACCCCGTGGGCGGCCAGGAGGTCGATCAGCGCAGGGTCGAGCGCGCAGAAGTCGTCGTCCCAGGTCGTCGGCTGGGTGGCGTACGTCCGGAACAGCACGCGCGGCGGAAGATCGGTGAGGTCGATGTCGTCGACGGTGACCAGCGGCCGTACCCCCGACACGTCGACCACGCGGCACGGACCGAGGAACGGCTCCAGCGGCATCTCGCCGGCCGGCGTGCCGCCGTCGGTGAAGTGCAGCGGAGCGTCCGCGTGCGCGCCGACGTGGGCCGACAGAGTCAGCTCGGCGACATTGACCGGACACCCGGGGCCGATCCGGAACGTCCAGCCGACCTCGGTGGCATGGTCACCGGGGAAGACCGGCGAGGATGCATGGACCGGTGGGGAGATGTCCCAGAGCTGCGCCATGGCGCCAGGATAGGCCGCCCTCCGGCGGGGTCGTTCAGGCGGTGAGGAACTCGGTGGCCACCGGAGCCAGGGCGTCGGCCTTGACCATGTGGTCCTGCCCGTCCAGGACGACGTAGCGGCCTTCTGGAACGGCCTTGGAGATGGCCTGCTGGGCGTTGGTCATGTAGGTCGGGCTCTTGCTGCCCGCCACCGACAGCACGGGCACCGACACGTTCTTGAAGTAGCCGCCCGGCAGGGGCAGACCCTGCTGGAACGGCACGCACATGCCCAGGTCGTAGACCAGCGTGTGGGCGACCGGGATGAGCTTCTTGAAGGCCGGGGTGAGCCGCATCATCTTGACCGCGATCAGCGGCATGCCGACCATGCGCATGAAGAGTTCGACCGCGGCGGCCCGCTTGCCCTTCTCCACCAGGGCCTCGACCTGCTGCGCCAGGTCGGCGTCGTTGGGGCGGTGGGTGTCGTCGAGGATGAGCGGCGCCTCGTAGGCGACGATCTTGTCGATCGGCAGCCCGGCCCGTGCGGCCTCCAGGGCGAGGAACGCGCCCGAGCTCAGGCCCAGCAGGTGGGCGTGCCCGCCGGCCGCCTCGATCACCGCCCCCAGGTCGGCGACCTCCTGCTCGACCGCCTCCATCGTGCCGGCGGCAGCCGGCTTGGCGATGTTGCTGTCGCCGCGGCCGCGGCGGTCGTAGCGGTAGACGGTGAACCGGTCCGAGAACGCGTCGGCCAGCTCCTTCGACGGCCCGAAGCCGCGGTAGCACAGGGCCCCGTCGACCAGGACCAGCGCCGGGCCGGTGCCGGTGACGTCGTAGGCGATCGTGGTGCCGTCGGCGGAGGTGGTGGTTGTGGTCATCGTCTGCTCACTTCTGTCGCGGTGGTCGAGCCGGTTGATACTTACGCGTCGGACGAGACCTCGTCGCTTCGACACGCGGCCGCACGTTTCTGGAGAAGTTCCTGTTCTCCGGCGTTGGTGGTCAACGATGCCGCCTCGTCGAACGCCACCGCGGCCTCGAGGTGCCGCCCGGCGCGGTGCAGCAGGTCACCACGTACGCCGGCGGGCAGATGCGACCCAGGAAGCGCTCCCTCGGGGAGTGCTGCCAGGATGGCCAGCCCGGCATCGGGACCGAAAGCGCGCCCGTGTGCCACCGCCCGGTTGACCTCGATGACGGCGCCGGGGACGCCGGTCGCGAGCATGTCGTAGAGGCGTGCGATCTCGGCCCAGTCGGTCTCCTCGGCCCGTCGGGCGCGGCCGTGGCACGCGGCGATCATCGCCTGCACCAGATAGCTTCCGCCGGGGGTGCCGGAGGAGGCCAGCGCCGTCGCCCGGTCTACCGCGGCCAGGCCGCGCCGCAGCAGCAACTGGTCCCAGCGGGTCCGGTCCTGGTCCTCGAGCAGCACCGGGTGACCCTCTGCATCCGCCCGGGCCGCGAGCCGTGACCCCTGGATCTCCAGCAGCCCCTGCAGCGCCTGTGCGTCGGGATCGCCCGGGGCGTGCGCGGCCAGCATGCGGGCCAGCCGCATCCCTTCCAGGCACAGCTCAGGCCGGGTCCACGACGGCCCCGACGTGGCCGCGTAGCCCTCGTTGAAGACCAGGTAGATCGTCTGCATCACGTCGCGCAGCCGTGCCGTCCGCTCCTCGCCGGTGGGCAGCTCGAACGAGGCCCCGACCTCCGCCAGGGTGCGCTTCGCCCGCGAGATCCGCTGGCCGACGGCCGACTCCTTGGCGAAGTAGGCCCGGGCGATCTCGGCGGTCGTCAGCCCGCCCACGAGCCGCAGGGTCAGCACGGTGCGGGAGTCGGGAGCCAGCACCGGATGGCAGGAGAGGAACATCAGCCGCAGCACATCGTCCTCGATGTGATCGACGGCGGCAGCCAGGTCAGGCATCTCACCCTCCTCCAGTTCGTGGCCCAGCAGGGCGACCTTGCGGCGCAGCACCTCGTCACGGCGGAACCCGTCGATCGCGCGCCGCTTCGCGATCGACATCAACCACGCTCCGGGGTTGCGAGGGATGCCCTCGTGCGGCCACTGCTCCAGCGCCGCGACGAGAGCATCCTGGGCGAGGTCCTCGGCCAGGTCGAGGTCGTGCGTCATCCGCGCCAGACCGGCGAGGAGGCGTACGGACTCGTTGCGCCAGACCGCGACGATCGCGTGCTCGGTGGGCGAGCTCATTCAGCCGGGGTCGGCGGACCGAACAGCGGCCGCATCTCCACGGCCACGTCCTGTCCCGGCCACAGCTCCTCGTGGAGCTGGATCATCCGGCGCCCGAGCTCGATGGCCTCGTCGGGCGAGCGGACCTCGAAGAGCGAGAACCCGCCGGCGACCTCCTTGGCCTCGGCGAACGGCCCGTCGATGTGGGTCACCTCGCCCGCGGTCAGCCGGATCTCCACCGCGGGACCGAGCCCGTCGGCGTCGAGCAGGATGCCGTCGGCGTACTGCTGCTTGATCTCGGCCTCCACCGCCTCGATCAGCGCGACCGGCGGCGGCCCGGCCTCGGGGTCCATCTTCACGAACATCATGTAGCGCATCGGCTTCTCCTTGCGTGTCGGCGTCGCGTCCGTTGCGCGTCGTCGCCTACGCGTCGAGAAGAGCCTGCCGCTTTCGACACGTCAGCACCAGAGAATTCGGTACGTGTCGGTCAGGACGCCTCAGGACGCCTCCGACTTCTTGTCCTCGGCCTCTTCGGGGACCTCTTCGCCGCGCGACTTCTTGGCCGCGGCGACCGAGCGCTGCAGCGCCGCGAGCAGGTCGACGACCTCGCCGGAGGTCTTGGTGGAGGTGGGGGTCCGCTCGACCTCGCCGCCCTCGATCTTGGCCTTCACCATCTCCTCGACGGCGCTGGCGTAGTCGTCGGAGAACTCCTCGGGATGGAAGTCGCCCGCGAGGGTCTCGACGAGCATGTTGGCCATCTTGATCTCGGAGTCCTTGATCTCGCCGGCCTCGACCTTGAAGTCGGGCACCCGGATCTCGTCGGGCCACATCATCGTCTGCAGCACGATCACGTCGCCGTTGTCGGTCGGCCGCACCCGCAGCGCCGCGACCGTGGTGCGCTGCCGCAGCGCGACGGTCACCAAGGCGACACGGTCGGCCTCGAGCAGAGCCTGGCGCAGCAGCGCATAGGGCTTGACCCCGGTGTTCTCCGGCTCCAGGTAGTAGCTCTTCTCGAAGAGCATCGGGTCGATCTGGTCGCTCGGCACGAACTTCTCCACCGCGATCTCGCGCGATGAGGTCGTCGGCAGGTTGGCGAAGTCGTCGTCGGTGAGCACGACCATCTCGCCGTCCTCGGTCTCATAGCCCTTCGCGATCTCGGAGTAGGGCACCTCCTCGCCGTCGATCGAACAGATCCGCTGATAGCGGATCCGGCCGCCGTCGGACTGGTGCACCTGACGGAACGAGACGTCGTGGGACTCCGTCGCCGAATAGAGCTTCACGGGCACGCTGACCAGCCCGAACGACACCGCGCCCTTCCAGATCGCACGCATGGTGACTCCCTCCGCAACGGCAACGACTTCCCCAGTATCTGCCGGAATCCAGTTTCTCGGTACCCCTTAACCGCACCTGTCACACGGCGGGTGAGAGGAATGCACTCGCCAGGGTCGGCTCACGCGACGGCGGCGCCAATGGTCACAGGTCGCGACCGGTCCAGTGATAGCGGCCGCTGAGAAACGCCGCCACGACCAGGCCGACCGAGCCTGCGAGCCACACGAGCGCCTCCGGGCGGCGCTCCTCGGGAGTGGTCCAGAAGCACATGTCCTCGGGGCGCAGCCCGGTCCCGCACGATGGTGCGTCGAGGGGCATGAGCCCGATGTAGGCAGCGACGGGGGCCGCGATCAGCGCGGCAAAGACGAACAGCACACGTAGCTGGATGGTCATGGGTCTGGGCCCTCTCTCCCCGGTTGGGTGCGAAGCCGAAACGGGCCCCCTCCGCCAACCCAACGGAGAGGGCCCACGGGTCGCTGACCCGTGACCCAGACGCTAGGCCTGCCTGGTCGAGCGCGGCAGCCGACCACCGGCCGAGGTACCCGATCTGGAGTAGCGCCGGCGTCGGCGTCGACTGGGCGTGAGGATTGGACCAGATCTGCCCGGTGCAACGACTTCGTAGAGGCAAGATGGACGCATGCGTCCCATGCTCGCCACCCCTGGCGCCCACGTTCCTCCGGGGGAGGAGTGGGTCCATGAGGTCAAGTGGGACGGCATCCGCCTCCTCGGCGACAGCCCGGAAGGACGTACGCAGACCCGGCTGACCACACGCAACGACAACGACGCGACCCCCGCCTGGCCCGAGATCGCGAGGGGGCCGGAACGCGACATCGTCGTCGACGGGGAGGTGATTGCGCTCAACGACGCCGGGCTGCCCGACTTCCGGGTGCTCATGGATCGGATGCACAACCGCGACGCACGCCGCGCCGCGCGGTTCGCGGAGAAGATCCCGGCGACGTACATGGTCTTCGATCTTCTCCGTCTCGACGGGCGGCTGCTCATCGAGGAGCCCTGGGCCGAGCGCCGCAAGATCCTCGAGGCCGTCCATGCCGACGGCGACCTGGGCTCGTGGCAGGTGCCGGCGACCTACGACGACGGCCGGATGCTCCACGAGGTGACGCGGGCGCAGGGGCTGGAGGGCATCGTTTCCAAGCGGCGCGGCAGCCGCTACCGGCCGGGGGAGCGGAGCAAGGACTGGATCAAGCTGGCCCACCGCTACCGGGCCTCCCTGGTGGTCGGCGGTTGGCGACCCGAGGTGGGCACCGAGGGCGGCACCGAACGACTCGGCGCCCTGCTCGTCGGGCAGCCGACGCCCCAGGGTCTGATCTACCGCGGGCGGGTCGGCAGCGGCATCACCGGCAAGCGGGCCCAGAGACTCGGGGAGCTGCTCCGCGTGACCAGCCGGAGCCCCTTCGCCGGACCCGACGTCGACCCCGACGGGGGAGTGCCGTCGCTGGACGCTCGGGGCACCCACTGGGTCGAGCCGCTCCTCGTCGTCGAGGTGGAGACCCACGGCACCGCCGTCGCGGCGGCGAGCTACAAGGGCCGGCTGCGGCAGCCGAGCTTCATCGGGATCAGGGACGACGTCTCACCGGAGGATCTGTGATGGTCGAACGAGAAGAGGTACGCGTCGAGGTCGACGGCCGGGTCCTGACCCTGACCAGCCTCAGCAAGGTGCTCTATCCACGTACGGGCATGACGAAGGGCGAGGTGCTCAACTACTACGCCCAGGTCGCGCCGGCGCTCCTGCCGCAGCTCCAGGACCGCGCCGTGACGAGGATCCGCTGGCCGCACGGCGTCGGCGACATGTCGTTCTTCGAGAAGAACGCACCGGCCGGCACACCCAGCTGGGTCCGTACGGTCGTCGTTCCGACAACGGGATCCCGAACCGCCGACCACAGGGAGGGAACACTCACCTTTCCGATCCTCGACAGCCTCGCCGCCCTCACCTGGGCCGCGAACCTCTCCGCGCTGGAGCTGCACGTCCATCAGTGGACGGTCGGTGGCGACGGCGCCCCGGCCGGGGCGAACCGGATCGTGATCGACCTCGACCCCGGCGAGCCGGCCGGCCTGCAGGAGTGCTGCGAGGTGGCGCTGCTCGTGCGGGAGGCGCTGGGCGCCCGTGACCTCTCCGCGACTCCGGTGCTCAGCGGGAGCAAGGGCGTGCACCTGTACGCCGCCCTGCCGGAGCCCGTCGAGCCGGACGTCGCCACGGCGCTGGCCAAGGAGATCGCCGAGGACCTCCAGAAGGCCCACCCGCGCAAGGTCACTGCGACCATGACCAAGAGTCGCAGGTCAGGCAAGGTTTTCCTGGACTGGTCGCAGAACTCGGGATCGAAGACGACGATCTGTCCCTACTCGCTGCGAGGCAAAGGGATCCCCACCGTCGCTGCTCCGGTGACCTGGGATGAGGTCTCCGAAGGGGCCGAGGATCCCCTCGGTATCGACCAGCTCGGACCTAACGATGTGATCACGCGCTTATCTGAAAGGGGGGATCTCTTCACAAGCCCTACGGGGCTGTAACTATTGTTCTCTTCATGTCGAACTCCGTGCTTGTCGTAGAAGACCAAGAGGACATCGCTGCTCCCCTGGTGCGCACGCTCCAGCGTGAGGGCTATGACGTCACCTGGGTCGACTCTGGCAAGAAGGCGCTGGAGCTGCTGGCACCTCCGTACGACGCCGAGCTGGTGCTGCTCGACCTGGGCCTTCCGGACATGGACGGGCTCGAGGTCTGCAAGGCCGCTCGCGACAACGGCTACGAGGGCGGGATCATGATCCTCACCGCACGTGATGCCGAGATCGACCTGGTCGTCGGGCTCGACGCCGGTGCCGACGACTACCTGGCCAAGCCGTTCGCGCTGGCCGTCCTCCAGGCGCGGGTCCGCGCGCTGCTGCGCCGCTCGGGTCCGGTCGAGCTCGGCGCCGACGACGACGCCCTGCGCATCGACGTGGCTGCCCACCGGGTCTACGCCGGCGAGCGCGAGGTGACCCTGACCGGCAAGGAGTTCGCGCTGCTGGCCGTCCTGGCCGCCTCCCGCGACAAGGTCGTCTCCCGTGACCGGCTGATGGCCGAGGTCTGGGACGAGAACTGGTACGGCTCGACCAAGACGCTCGACGTCACCGTCGGACGCCTGCGCCAGAAGCTCGAGGCGGCCGGTGTGCAGGAGAAGGTCGTCGCCGTCCGCGGCGTCGGTTTCCGTCTCGAAGCTGCGGAGTAAACGCAAGTTCGACACGGTGTCATACGCGTGTTCAGTCCGTGAGATGTTTCACAAACGACGGCAAAGTCACGCGTGAACACGCGGATTGTGCTCCAGGTTCGGCCATTCGGGATTGGATCCGTTCCAGATCGCATGTCACCTTGGTTGAGCCGTGCAGAACGCACGACCGGCCCCGGTACACGCCGAATCCTGTCCCTCCGGACGCCGGCCCCAACTACTGAACCCCCTTTACCCTCACACTCAGCAGTACGTATGGGACAGGAGCGGGGGACCCAAGTTCCACGCGACTAACTCGGACGGTCGCTTGGGGTGAAGCCATCGCAGATGGCCGGGCAACCTTCTAGCCCGAACCCGACAGCTCACCTCGCAGGCGTGGGAAGGAACTCACGCATGTCCAAGTCCGTATCCAACCCTGCCCATCGAGGCGCGCCCCGCCCGTTCCGGTCGCCGAACGTCTCGATCGCCCGGTCGATCGCAGGATCTCCCTTCGACAAGCTCAGGACGACGCTCAGCGGCCACGGCAAGCTCATCGGCCGCATCACCCTCGCCAGCGGCATCGCCGCCGGTGCCCTGGTGGCGGTGCCCGCCGCCAACGCCGCCCCGGCCTCCCACGAGACCACGACGGTCGAGTCGACCGTCGAGGCGGCCAAGGTGGTGGAGGCTCCGACCCTGGAGGCCTCGGCCACCCCCACCGCGATGCTCACCGACATCAAGCAGCTCGAGAGGGCTGTCGAGGTGCAGGAGCGCAAGGCCGAGGCAGCCCGCAAGGCCGCCGAGGCGAAGCGCAAGGCAGCGATCGCCGCCAAGAAGGCCGCGGAGGCGAAGAAGAAGGCCGAGGCTGAGGCGAAGGCCTTCGCTGCGAGCCAGGAAGGCAAGATCGAGCGGGCGATCAGCGTCGCCTCGGAGCAGATCGGCGACCCGTACGTCTGGGGTGCCACCGGCCCGAGCTCGTTCGACTGCTCCGGCCTGACGCAGTACGCCTTCAGTGCCGCCGGCATCGAGCTTCCCCGGGTCTCGCGGGACCAGGCCGCTGCGCTGCCGACGGTCCCGAACGACCAGATTCAGCGCGGCGACCTGATGTTCTGGGGCAGCCCGGTCTACCACGTGGGCATCTTCCTGCGCTGGGAGAACGGTCAGGCGATCATGCTGCACGCCCCCAAGCCGGGCGCGTCGGTTCGTGAAGAGGCTGCCTGGGACGGCTGGTTCGCCGGCTCGACCCACCAGGCCTGACCTCCCTTTGAGCCCAGTCTCGGGGCCCATATCCCCCTGGCGCTCGCCCTCCGGTTCCCCGTACCGGAGGGCGAGCGCATATTTGAAGGTCGGCGAATCGGGTGCGGCACCACGCGTCAAGTAACCTGTAAGACGTGGCAGGCCCCGAATTCGACACCGAGATCAAGCAGCTCCAGGCAACGATGCAGACCATCGGCCAGGTGCTGGACCTGGACGCGATGCGCAAGGAGATCGCCGACCTCGGCGAGCAGGTCGCCGCGCCCGACCTCTGGGACGATCAGGACAACGCCACCCGCGTCACCGGCCGCCTCTCCCTGCTGCAGAACGAGCTCAACAAGTTCACCGAGCTCCGCACCCGCATCGAGGACCTCGGCCTGATGGTCGAGATGGCCCAGGAGGAGGGCGACGCAGACTCGCTCGCCGAGTCCGAGGCCGAGCTGGGCCGGGTCAAGAAGGCCGTCGAGAGCCTCGAGATCCGCACCCTGCTCTCGGGGGAGTACGACGCCCGCGAGGCCCTGGTGACGATCCGCTCCGGCGCCGGTGGCGTCGACGCCGCCGACTTCGCCGAGATGCTGATGCGGATGTACGTCCGCTGGGCCGAGCGCAACAAGTACCCGGTGGAGGTCTTCGACACCTCCTACGCCGAGGAGGCCGGGCTCAAGTCCGCCACCTTCGCGATCCACGCCCCCTACGCCTACGGCACCCTCTCCGTCGAGGCCGGCACCCACCGTCTGGTGCGGATCAGCCCCTTCGACAACCAGGGCCGCCGCCAGACCTCCTTCGCCGCGGTCGAGGTCGTGCCCGTGCTGGAGCAGACCGACGAGATCGAGCTCGACGAGAACGAGATCAAGGTCGACGTCTACCGCTCCTCGGGGCCGGGTGGCCAGTCGGTCAACACCACCGACTCCGCGGTCCGGCTGACCCACATCCCGACCGGCACCGTGGTCTCCTGCCAGAACGAGAAGTCGCAGCTGCAGAACAAGGCCGCCGCGATGATCGTCCTCAAGGCCAAGCTCCTCGCGCTGAAGAAGGCTGAGGAGGAGGCCCACCTCAAGGATCTCAAGGGTGACGTCGCCGCCTCGTGGGGCGACCAGATGCGCAACTACGTGCTCAACCCGTACCAGATCGTCAAGGACCTGCGTACGACCTACGAGACCGGCAACCCGCAGGCGGTCTTCGACGGGGACATCGACGGGTTCCTCGAGGCCGGGATCCGGTGGCGCCGTGGCGCCGAGAAGGCCGAACAGAACTGACCTGATGGATGCGCTGACGCGCACCAGGCTTCCACTCCCGGGCCGGGGAGCGGCGTACGTCTATGACGCCTACGGTCCTGAGGACGGGGTGCCGATGGTGCTGTTGCACGAGCTCGGAGGCAGCGCGAAGCGGTGGCAGGGTGTGGTGCCGCCGTTCGCGGCCGACCACCGGGTGCATGCCTTCGACATGCGGGGGCACGGGGACTCGGACTGGGCTTCGGAGTACTCCCACCGGCTCATCGCCGACGACGTCATCGTGGCGATGGACGCGCTCGGGATCTCGGGCGCCGTGGTCGTCGGGCACTCGACCGGCGGCAACGTCGCCCTCCTGGTCGCGATGCACCGGCCCGACCTGGTCTCCCGGCTGATCATCGAGGACGTGGTGCCACCTGCGCCGCGCGAGCGCAGGTCGCCCGGGCGCGCGGCCAGGCCGATGCCCCACGACTGGGAGTGCATCGCGTCCCTGCTGGTCGAGGCGACGATGTACGACGCGTGGATGTGGGAGCAGCTCGAGCTGCTGCCCATGCCGACCCTGATCGTGGCTGGTGGCGGCAACAGCCACATCCCGCAGTCGGACCTGGAGAAGGTCGCCCAGCGGATTCCGCAGGCCGACCTCGTCCACTTCGACGTCGGTCACTTCGTGCATCGCAACCAGCCCGACGAGTTCGCCGGCACCGTCCTGGCGTGGCTCGCGTCGCGGGTGGGATCCCCATCCCTAAGGACCCCACCCGCTCTCGCCAGCCGGCTCTGCTCTGACTCAGTGCCCGCGGCGCGCGCCGCCCGGTGAGGTGCCTACCCGACCCGAGCGACTAAGTCGATTAAAGCACTAGACTTTAGATCGGTGCAAACGACGCGCCGGGACCGGGTCTCGATCCAGAACCTCAGGCGTCAGCGGCGGCCGCGGTGAGGGTCACCAGGCACCAGCGGGAGGCACGCTTCTGGACCGTCGCGGGCGCCTCGCCGGCCTTGCCGGTGAGCTCGCAGGAGAGCCAGGCGTCGCCGAAGAGGCCGCGGTAGACCACCTTCGTCTGCTTCTTCGCGTCGGTGCAGGTGAGCGCGACCGACGGCTTCCCGTACGCAGGGGTCGACGCGGCCTTGCAGCCCTTGGGCACGCTCTTGATCATCTGCGTGGCCCAGTCCAGGGTGACCGGCGGCGCGAAGACCCAGGCCCGCGCCGAGGTGGCCGAGTCCTCCGGCCCGGTCCAGATGCAGCCGTACTCCTGCGAGACGTCGTTGACCTCACCCGAGATGGCGGTCTGGTCGCCGTCGCCGTAGGCCTTCTTCTCGGCGGCGGCGCCGCCGAGAGCCTCGGTCGCGTCCTCGGTCGGGACGCGGTCGCAGAACGCGCCGCGGCGTACGTGCATCGTGGTGGTGTCCGCGGTGCTCAGGTCGCCCTTCACCTCGGCGACCTCGGGCTCGTCGTCTTTCAGGGTGAGTACGCCGACCCCGACCGCGATCGCGGTGAGGACTACGGCACCGATGAGGATCCGGACTGCAGAGCGCACGCCGTCAGAGTACAGGGGCAGGTATCTCTGAGCCGAAGTGCTGAGCCCACCACCGTTGCACTACCCTCGGTGCGGTGATCCGCTTCGAGAAGGTCAGCAAGGCCTACCCAGGGCAGGCGCGCCCCGCCCTCAACAGCCTTTCGATCGACATCCAGAAGGGGGAGTTCGTCTTCCTCGTGGGCCAATCCGGCTCGGGGAAGTCGACGGCGCTCAAGCTGATGCTGCGCGAGCAGCGCCCGACCACCGGTCGGGTCTACGTCGCAGGCAAGGAGATCAACCGGCTCGCCGGCTGGAAGGTGCCGCGGCTGCGCCGCCAGGTCGGCACGATCTTCCAGGACTTCCGCCTCCTGGCCAACAAGAACGTCGCCGAGAACGTGGCCTTCGCGATGCAGGTGACCGGTCACTCCAACCGCGAGATCCGGGAGCGCGTCCCGGAGACGCTCGAGCTGGTCGGTCTGGACGGCAAGGGCGACCGGATGCCCGACGAGCTCTCCGGTGGTGAGCAGCAGCGCGTGGCCGTCGCCCGTGCGTTCATCAACCGGCCGATGATCCTGATCGCCGACGAGCCGACCGGAAACCTCGACCCCGGCAACACCGTCGGCATCATGCGCCTGCTCGACCGCATCAACCGGTCCGGCACCACGATCGTGATGGCGACCCACGACGTCCAGATGGTCGACCAGATGCGCAAGCGCGTCATCGAGCTCGAGCACGGCCACCTCGTACGCGACCAGGTCCAGGGCGGCTACGGAGCCCAGTTCTGAGGCTTCGGCGCTGAGCCGGCCCTCTCGCTTTCGACCAGGTCCCACAACCAGAAAAGGTTCCTCGACCCGCCATGCAGCTGCGCTATGTATTCACCGAGCTCCGCCAGGGGCTACGCCGCAACCTGTCGATGCACGTCGCGGTGGCCCTGACGCTGCTCGTCTCGCTCACCCTCGCCGGCGTCGGCCTGCTGCTGCGTGAGCAGGCCCAGCTGACCGAGGAGGTCTGGGGCGACGAGCTGCAGATCACCTTCTACATGTGCAACGGCGCCAACGACCGTAACCCGCAGTGCGCCGGCGCCGTCGACGACAGCCAGAAGAAGGTCATCACCGCCGCCCTCGATGACAACCGCTACGTCGACAAGATCGAGGAGGAGAGCCAGGAGCAGGCCTACGAGCGGCTGCAGGCTCTCGACGTCGAAGGCGTCAGCGGTCCCGACCCGGTGGTCAAGTCCAGCGACATGTGGGAGTCCTACTGGGTCACGATGACCGACCCGCACCACTCCGCCGAGATCATCGAGGCGGTCGCCGGCCTGGACGGCATCGACCACGTCGGTGACGTCCACGAGGTCACCGGGCCCATCCTCGCCGCCGTCGACGGGCTGCAGAGCGCGGCCCTGGTCGGCGCGATCGTGCTGGTGATCGCGGCGCTGCTGCTGGTCGCCAACACCATCCGGCTGGCGGCCTTCGCCCGCCGTCGTGAGATCGGGATCATGCGACTGGTCGGTGCCTCGACCCTCTACATCGCGCTGCCGTTCCTCCTGGAGTCGCTCGTGGTGGCCCTGGTCGGGATCGGGCTGTCCGGGATCGCGCTGGCCGCGGTGATGTACTTCGGCGTCGAGCAGCGGCTCTCGTCCACCGCGGTGACCCAGTGGGTCGGCTGGGAGGAGTTCTTCAGCTCCTTCGCGATCGTCGCGATCCTCGGCATCCTGCTGACGCTCGTCCCGACACTCCTGCTCACCCGCAAATACATCAAGGTCTGACCCGGATCCCCTACCGTCGGAGCCGTGCACGCCTTCCCCCGTGCCGGTTCGCTCGCCGCTGTGCTCTGTTGCGCCGTGGTGGCTGCCGTGCTGCTCTCGCCCACCCTCCCCTCCTCCGCCGACGAGAAGGACCGCCTCGAGCAGGAGCAGCGCGAGGTCCAGCAGGACCAGAAGGCCGCCGCCGAGGATCTCGAGCACTCCAGCGCCGGCCTGCGCAAGGCGTCGGAGACGTACGCCGCGGCCCGGAAGAAACTCGACCAGGCCCAGACCCGTCTCGATGAGCTCAACGCCAAGCTCGTCGAGGTGCAGGCCGCGCACGACAAGCTCGAGGCCGAGCTCGCCGAGCAGAAGCTGCTGCTCGCCGAGGCGAAGCGGGAGCTCGCCGAGGGCCAGGCCGAGGTGAAGGTGCAGCGCGAGGAGATGCGCGACGCGATCCTGACCCGGTTCACCGGCGGAGACCCGCAGCTCGCCCAGGCGGCGGCCCTGCTCTCCGGAGGCTCCCTCGAGGACCTGATGCGCCAGCAGACGTACGTGGACGCGGCTTCCGCGGGCCAGGACGCCACCCTCCAGCGGATGGAGGCGACCGAGACGATGCTCGTCGTCCGCGAGGGCGAGGTGCAGGAGGCGACCGACGCGATCGCGGCCAAGGAGAAGAAGGCTCGGCAGCTGGTCGCCGAGGTCGACTCGCTCCGGGACCAGGCCGCCGCGGCCCACGCCGAGATGTCCACGCTGGCCGACCAGGCAGCCACCGCGAAGCAGTCGGCCGAGGCGGCCCGGGCGGCGGACGCCGCCGAGCTGCGCGAGCTCGAGGCCGAGGAGTCGGCGCTGCGTACGAAGATCCGGTCGCTCGCCTCGGCGGGCTCCGGCTCCGACCGCAACGTCGGGTCGGTCGGCGGGCTCTTCGGGCCGCCGGTGACCGACACCTACGTCACCTCGCCCTACGGCGTCCGCAAGCACCCGATCTACGGCTACGTCTCGCTGCACAACGGCACCGACTTCTCCGCACCCTGCGGCCGCCCGCTGCTCGCCGTCGACTCCGGGCAGATCATCTCGACCTCGTACTCCAGCGTGTGGGGCAACCGCCTGCACCTGTATCTCGGCAAGGTCAACGGGCGCTCCTACACCGCCGTCTACAACCACATCTCGAGCTACGCGAGGACCTCAGGGTCCGTCGGGCGCGGTGAGACCGTGGCGTACGCAGGGACCACCGGCTGGTCCACGGGCTGCCACCTGCACTTCACGATCCTCCGCGACGGCACCCCGGTCGACCCGATGCCGCTGCTGGGTCTGTGACTCGGGCCCTAAACGTTTCGCGGTCATGACCCTGCGCCTGAGAGAATAGAAGAATGGCGAAGGAGCAGGGGCGCAAGATGATCGCGCAGAACAAGAAGGCGCGACACGACTACCACATCGAGGACACCTACGAGGCCGGCATGGTCCTGCAGGGCACCGAGGTGAAGTCGCTGCGTGAGGGTCGCGCCTCCCTGGTCGACGGCTTCGTCGACATCGACCGTGGCGAGGCCTGGATCCACGGGATCCACATTCCCGAATACCTCAACGGCACCTGGACCAACCACTCCGCCCGCCGCAAGCGCAAGCTCCTCCTGCACCGCGCCGAGATCGACAAGATCGAGCGCAAGGTCTCCGAGAAGGGCCTCACCGTCGTCCCCCTCGCCCTCTACTTCCTCAACGGCCGCGCCAAGGTCGAGATCGGCGTCGCCAAGGGCAAGAAGTCGTGGGACAAGCGCAACACCATCGCCGAGCGTACGGCCAAGCGGGAGGCCGAGGTCGAGGTCGGCCGCAAGCTCAAGGGGATGACGGGATAAACCGAGTGGGGAATGCCGGCGGGGGACTGTAGTGTTGTCCTGTTGCCTGGTTGCAGGCGTTGAAAACTCAAAAGGGGCTGATCGGTTTCGACTTGGGACGTTGCTCCCAGGGGAAGCGGGTCGAGGAGCCAGCGTCATCTCGTAAACGATCGCTGGAAACCAATAACTGCCAACGCTAAGCGCAGTTCCTTCGCTCTCGCCGCCTGAGCGGTGATCGAAGCGTCTGACCGAGTATCCGTCTCCGGCTCGGATCCAGGCGTCATCTAGGAGACTCAACCTCATGCACATGCCGACGGGGCATGAGGGACATCTAGTCGGCTGAGCCTGTCGGGGACGTGTCTGCGTCGAGCCCCGGGGATGAGAGAACGCCACCCACAGACTGCACCCGGAGAAGACCTGGCACGGCGCTCGAGGACCGGGGTTCGATTCCCCGCAGCTCCACTCGATCGAGGGCGACGTGTGCTCGCGTACAGCGCGAGCCACGTCGCTCTCGTCATTTGTCCGCGCTTCGCGCGGGGGGCGGGGGCTTCGCCACCCGCACCCCCTGCCATGTGGTGCGTTGCTGATGGTCCGCGTCGCGGCGGGGATATCCCACGCGCCCCTTGGTTGCGCGTGGTGGGCGTGTGGTGTGGCTTCGGCGAGACGCTTGACCAGATGCTCGAACTCGTACGCGTGCACCTCAACGTGCACCGGCCGCGGAGCGTCGGCTCATGACCCCATCGGCGAGCTTGCGCGGGAGCCACGCCAAGGTCTGGCCCTGCGTGAGGAACAGCTCGTCGCGCGAGTCGAAGTAGCCCAGGCACTCGGAGACGGCTGCGGAAAGGTCGCACCGGCCGCCCGTTGTCCCGTCCCAGTCGACTGCGGTTCGTCCGATCGCATCGAACAGGGTCTCCCCGCCCGCGTTGGTGAATCCGACCCCGCAGGCGGCCATCTCGCCCAGCGTGCCGTAGAGCTCGCTGACGGGCACCCAGGTGCAATCGATCCTGAACTCGGGCCAAGCCAGGATCACTCGGTCGGGGACGAGCGTCTTCAGCTTGGGAAACCTTGGGTACCAGAACGATCCGTCCACCGCGATGCCGCGGACGCGAGTGCTGATGCCCTTGCCGCGGGCCGCAGCCTCCAGCACTGCCAGTCGCTGGCTGCACGAACCTCGTCCGCGCCGCAGTGTGAGGGACGCAGGTTGGAGGTCTTCCATCGCGTAGACCGCTCGAACGGTGCTGGCGATGTCCGCGTGAACCGCTCTGAGGAACTCGCGCTGCGTCGGGGCATCGGTGTGCTCGGCGATGAGCGCCTCGACGGGGCCGCTTGCTGTGTCGAGAATCGCCGTCGCCCGGGTCTCGCCGCCGACCTCGTCCGGGCTTCGACCCAACGCGCCGTGGTGTTGGCAACGAGGAGTCAACAAGGACGAGGTCATGAACCCATTGTCGCCCACGACCTGCTCGATCTGGCGGGGCCGAGTCCGCGTACGAAAACCTGCACGCAATGATCGGCCCGCAGATCCGCGCTATGGCGGAAGATCTCGGGCCGACAGGTGATGATGACCGCACAGCGGAGCCATGGCTGCGACTGCAGACGAAAGAACTCCTGTCGTTCATCTCCCTGGCGGGATGACTTCTCTTGCGTGCGCGATAGGGTTGTGAGGCGTACGTCACATGGAGGTAAGGATGTTCGAGGAAGGACAGCTCTACTCACCCGTCACCGTGGGCGAGGATGGGCAGGTCGAGGTGCATCTGGGGGACAACCACCCCGGGTTCGCGGACCAGGACTACCGGGCACGGCGGAGCGAGATCGCTGCCGCGGCGCTGGGTTGGAAGCCGGGGGACGCGGTGCCCCGGATCGACTACACCGAGACGGAGAACGAGATCTGGCGCACGGTGTGCCGTGAGATCGCACCGCTGCACGCGAAGTACGCCTGCCGCAACTACATCGCGGCCGTGGAGGCTCTCAACCTCCCGCAGGACCGGGTGCCACAGCTCGACGAGGTGAGCGCCGGCCTGAAGCCGCTGACGGGCTTCGAGTACGTCCCGGCCGCGGGGATCGTCCCGCTGGAGGAGTTCTACGGGAGCCTGGCCGACGGACAGTTCCACTCGACGCAGTACCTGCGTCATCACGCCGTGCCGCTCTACACCCCGGAGCCCGACATCATCCACGAGGTGATCGGCCACGGGAACCTCCTCGCCGACCCTCAGGTCGCTGAGGTCAAGCGTCTCGCCGGCGCCGCCGCGCGTCGCGTCGAGACCAGGGAGGCGCTCCAGGTCGTGGCCGATGTCTTCTGGTTCACCATCGAGTTCGGCGTGCTCCACGAGGACGGGGAGCTGAAGGCGTACGGGGCCGGGCTGCTCTCGTCCTACGGCGAGATCGAGGAGATGCGGGAGGTGGAGGTGCGTCCGATCGACTTCGCCCAGATGGCGACGGTCGACTACGACATCACCCACTACCAGCCGGTGCTCTTCGCGGCGGAGTCGTTCAGCCACATGGTCGACGAGGTCGGCAACTTCTTCGCGACCTGCGACGACGACACGCCACAGCGTCTCGGCGCCGCCTAGGCCGATCCGGCCAGGTCCGAGGGTTAGCCTCGGAAGATGATCGACGGCTACCGCAACCGCGCGCTCGAGGCGGCGCTCGCCGCCGCCGACGCCGACGCGGTCGGTGCCGCGCTGCGTACGGGGCAGGTTGTCGTTCCCCAGCTCGACGAGGCCCGGATCAGGGTCTTCCCCGGGGATCGCGGCAACCGGCCACCGTACGAGGCGATGCTCTTCTCCTCCCAGGAGGCGCTGGAGACCTTCCTCGCCGAGGACACCCGACGGCGCGCGCAGTTGCGCAACGTCGACGGGCTGCGGGAGTTTCTGACCGCCAACATCGAGGAGATCGCGTACGTCACCTTCGACCCGGCCGGGCCGAACCGGTTCCGGGCGGGCATCAAGGACGTGCTCAAGGCGATCGGCCCCAAGCCGCACGTCGACCTGCGGCTGCCGAAGGCGCAGGAGTGGTACGTCGTGGACATGTCCGACGAGGACGTACGCGACTACCAGCTCGCCGACCTGGCCGCCAAGGTCCTCCCGAAGGTGCAGCGGTCCAAGGTCGAGCAGCCCGACTGGGCCCAGTGGATGGCTGCCGCCAAGGACGCGGCCGTCGAGCAGGGCGCTGCGTTCTTGGCCTACTGGCTGCAGCGGGTCGGGCGGCGCCCGGCCGGGCTGGCGGTCGCGCTGAGCCGGCCGGCTCCGTTCGGCATGGTGCGGCACCCGCTGCAGGCCGAGACGACGACGGTGGGGGAGCGGTGGGTGGCCTCGCCCGACCGGCTCTACGAGTCGCGGCTGATCTACTCCTTCCCGCACCCCGACCTCGCCGACCTGGCCCTGCCCACCGTCGACCTCGTCGTCGCGACTCTGTCGTGGGGAGACGAGTCGTGAGCTGTGTCTTCTGCGACGTCGTTGCGGGGGACCTGGCCGTCGAGGTGGTCTTCGAGGACGAGGGCTTCCTGGCGTTCCTCGACCATCGGCCGGTGCAGAAGGGCCACATCCTGATGGTGCCCAGGCAGCATCTCGGGACGCTGCTCGATCTCCCTCCTGACCTGCACGAACGCTTCGTCGTCAACGCCCAGCGCCTGGCCGCCGCGGTCGTGGACGGGCTCGGCGCTCAGGGCAGCTTCGTGGCGGTCAACAACGTGGTCAGCCAGTCCGTCCCGCACCTTCACCTGCACGTCGTCCCCCGCACCCGAGGCGACGGCCTCAAGGGATTCTTCTGGCCGCGCCACAAATACGGCGAGGGCGAGCAGAAGGAGTACGCCGACCGGCTGCGTGCCGTGCTGGGCTGACTCCGGGCCTGTTCCGGGCCGAGTTCACCGAGGCGTACGGCTTCGGCCATCAAGGCGTCGGGGTGAGGTCGGCGGCGACCGATTCACTCGAGATCAGTTGTCGTCCACTGATCTCGGGAGTGCGCAATGTCGCTGTCGTCCGTCGCGTCCAAGACCTTCACCTCAACACTGGCCGGCGTCGCGCTGGCAGCAGGCACGATGATCGTTCCGGTGGCGGTCAACGCCGTCGAGGCCAACCGGGCCGACGACATCACCGTCACCGCCCACCGTGGGGCGAGCTCGTACGCCCCCGAGAACACGCTCGCGGCCTTCGCCGTCGGCATCGAGCAGCGCGCCGACTGGATCGAGTCGGACGTGCAGGCCACCAAGGACGGCGAGCTCGTGCTGATGCACGACACCACCTTGTCGCGCACCACCGACGTCGAGCAGCGCTTCCCCGGCCGCTCGCCGTGGAACGTCAAGGACTTCACCCTCGCCGAGATCAAGACGCTGGATGCGGGCTCCTGGTTCGGCGAGAAGTACGCCGGCGAGCCGGTGCCGACGCTGAAGGAGATGGTCGAGCAGGTGCGGCCGACGCGGTCCGGCATCCTGATGGAGCTCAAGTCACCGGAGCTCTACCCGGGGATCGAGAAGAAGGTCGCGGCCGAGTTCGACTCGTTCCCCGGCTACGTGCCCGCCGCGGTCGCAGCCGGCCGCCTCGCCGTGCAGAGCTTCGACTTCGACTCGATGAAGACTTACAAGCGCATCCAGCCCGAGGTGCCGGTCGGCCTGCTCGGCACCCCGGCCTACGCCGACCTGGACAGCTACACCTGGGCCGACCAGATCAACCCGCACTTCGGCTCCTTCGACGCGGGCTACGTCGCCCGGGTGCACGCGCTCGGGATGCACATCCACTCCTGGACGGTCAACGACGCCGCGACCATGAGCGCCGTCCTTGACCGTGGTGTCGACGGCATCATCACCAACAACCCCGACGTGCTCCGCGAAGTGATCGCGGGGCGGCGTACGCCTTCCCTAGACTTGGGCGATGCCGCCTGACGTGCTTCGGCAGATCGTCACGCCACGTTCACCGCACACCGGCCCCAGGGACTCCCGGGGCCGGTGTGATCGGGGCATGACCACGCTGAACCCCACTCGCATGCGTACTCTCGCGCTTGCCGCCGCCGCGGCGCTCGCCGCCGGGACCGTTCTGGTCTCGCACCCCGCCTCCGCGACGGCCACCACCACGACCGCCGTCCAGGCGGCCAAGCACAAGCACGCCGACCCGATCGTCTTCGGTCACCGCGGTGCCTCCGGCTACCGGCCCGAGCACACCCTGGCGGCGTACGACCTGGCCATCCAGCAGGGTGCCGACTTCATCGAGCCCGACGTGGTCTCGACCAAGGACGGCGTGCTCGTCGCCCGCCACGAGAACGAGATCTCCGGCACGACCGACGTCGCCGACCGCCCCGAGTTCGCGGCGCTGAAGACGACCAAGACCATCGACGGCAACGCGCTGACCGGCTGGTTCACCGAGGACTTCACCCTCGCCGAACTGAAGACGCTGCGCGCCAAGGAGCGCATCCCGGGCGACCGCCCGGCCAACACCGCGTACAACGGCCTCTACGAGGTGCCGACCCTGGACGAGGTGCTCGACCTGGTCGACGCCAAGGAGGCCGAGACCGGCCGCACCATCGGCGTCGCCCCGGAGACCAAGCACCCGACGTACTTCGACTCCATCGGTCTCTCCCTGGAGGAGCCGCTCGCGAAGAGCCTCAAGCGCCACGGCCTCGGCGGCAAGCGCGCCGCGGCGGTCATCCAGTCCTTCGAGGTCAGCAACCTCAAGGACCTCAACCGCATGGTCGACACGCCGCTGGTGCAGCTGATCGACTTCGGCGGCGCGCCCTACGACCAGGTGGTGGCCGGCACCGGCGTGACCAACGACTACCTGGTCACCAACAAGGGTCTGCGAGGCATCAAGAGGTACGCCGACCAGGTGGCGCCGTACAAGTTCTACTTCATCCCGCGCAACGTGGACGGCACCCTGGGGGAGGCCACCGACCTCGCCGACCGCGCACAGCGCATCGGGCTGCCGACCGTCATCTGGACCATGCGCGCCGAGAACAAGAACCTCCCCACCGAGTGCCGCATCGGCACCGACCCGATCGCTATCGGTGATCTGGGCTGCGAGGTCGGTCCCTACCTCGACGCCGGTGTCGACGCGTTCTTCACCGACCACCCCGACCTGGGCGTGGCTGCGCGCGACGCCTGGCTGGAAAATTGATGGAGCCTACCAATCAGTAGACACCTCGCGACATGACGTACGGCCCTCGCTATTGTCGGCGGGGGCCGCACGTGTTCGTGGGCCCGGTCACAACCAAAGGAGTTTGAGTCATGGGTCGTTTCGACGGACGCGTCGCAGTCATCACCGGTGCAGCGCGCGGGATCGGTTTCGGAGTCGCCACGCGTTTCGCCGAGGAGGGTGCCTCGGTCGCGATCATCGACCTCGACGAGGCCGCCGCCGCTGAGGCCGCCGCCAAGCTTCCGCTGGCCGAGGGTGCCAAGTCGGTCGGCATCGGCGCCAACGTCGCCAAGGCCGAGGACACCGAGGCCGCGGTCGCCCGCATCGTCGAGGAGCTCGGCGGCCTGCACATCCTGATGAACAACGCCGGCATCACCCGCGACAACCTGCTCTTCAAGATGACCGAGGACGACTGGGACCTGGTCATGAACGTCCACCTCAAGGGCCACTTCCTGATGTCGAAGGCCGCGCAGGCCGTCTTCGTGAAGCAGAAGTACGGCAAGATCATCAACGTCTCCTCCACCTCGGCCCTGGGCAACCGCGGCCAGGCGAACTACTCGGCCGCCAAGATGGGCGTGCAGGGCTTCACCCGCACGCTCGCGCTCGAGCTCGGCCCGTTCGGCGTCAACGTGAACGCCATCGCGCCGGGGTTCATCGCCACCGAGATGACCGACCAGACCGCGGCCCGCCTCGGGCTCGACGTGGACGACTTCCGCAAGCTCTCGGCCGACGCCAACCCGGTCAAGCGCGTCGGCGAGCCCGCCGACATCGCCGCCGCCGCGGCCTTCCTGGCCAGCGACGAGGCCTCCTACATCACCGGCCAGACCCTCTACGTCGACGGTGGCGCCACCGTCGCCTGAGTCCTTCGAAGAAGGAACCCCGGGCGCAGGCCTGTTGACCGCAACGATTACCGTCTGTCACTCGTCTTGGTACTGAGCCGATTCAGATGGAGATCGATGATGCGTACGTCCCGCCCGGGGTTCCTCCTGCGAGCAGCGGCGACGCTGACCGCTGCGGGTCTGGTCCTGACCGGCTGTGGGTCCTCGGAGGAGCCGACGGATGCGAAGGCGTCGCCGTCCGCGCCCGCTGAGCCCGACCACGAGCCGCTGACGGGTGTCGAGCTCCCCGAGGGGCAGACCGCCGCACGTAAGCATCCCGCCTACATCGTCAAGATCGACAACACCTCGGCCAGCGACCCGCAGTACGGTCTCGCCAAGGCCGACATGGTCGTCCAGGAGCTGGTCGAGGGTGGCGTGACCCGGTTGGCCGTCGCGTACTACTCCCAGCTTCCCAAGGAGGCCGGGCCGGTCCGTTCGATGCGGGCGACCGACGCCGGGATCGCCGCGCCGATCGACGCCAAGATCATGACCAGTGGCGCGGCGCCGTACACCTTCGCGCAGCTGAAGAAGCACGATGTGGAGTGGATCGACATGTCCACCCCCTACGTCGTACGCGACACCAGCAAGCCCCACGACTACCTGCACAGCGTGGTCGGCAAGGTCGCGAAGGCCGGCAACGCGGCCGCGAAGGACGGCAAGGCGAAGCGGCCCGGCGACTTCATGCCCTGGGGCGACACGACCACCGAGCTGACCGGTGGCAAGCCCGCCAAGGCCGTCGACGTGAAGTTCTCCCAGGCACGCACGGACAACTGGGTCTTCAAGGGCGGCAAGTACCGCCTGCAGAACAACTACATGTCCAAGAGCGGCCAGTTCCTCGCCGACACCGTCGTGGTTGCGCAGACCAAGACCACCATCGCCCCCTACAAGGACCCGGGCGGCGCGATCGTGCCGGTCTCCCACTTCACCGGCCGGGGCAAGGCGTGGATCATGCGCGCCGGGCAGATCGTCGAGGCGACCTGGGTGAAGAAGGGCGAGAAGGGCGCGGTGACGTTCACCGACGCCAGCGGCGCCGCGATCGAGATCCCGCCGGGCAAGGTCTGGCTGGACCTGATCCCGAAGGGCAACGGTCAGGTCGAGCCCGGTGGCGTGATCGTCAAGTAGTGCCCAGAGATCGGGCTCTCAGCGCATGTCCTCGACCTTGACGCCCTGCTTCGCCAGGGTCTGAACCCCGGTCAGCAGGTAGGTCACGGCCAGCTCGATGCGCTCGGCCGCGTCCTCGGGGTCGCTGGCCTCGGTGACGGACTCGCCGGCCGCCGACATCGCCCCGAAGAAGAGCCGGGCGAAGGTCGCGACCATCTCGTCGTCGACGCTCCGGTCACCGGCCCGCAGGACGGCGGCGACGATGTCCTCGACGACGGTGAAGGTGGAGCGCTCCTCCTGCTCGCGGTAGCGCTGGTAGCCGAGGACGGCGGGTCCCTCCTGCACGACGATGCGGCGGTAGGTGGGCTGCTGGACGGCCTCCAGGAACGTACGCAGCCCGGCCCGGGCCTGCTCCCAGGGGTCCTTCGTCTCACGCATGGCGGCGTCGATGCTCTGCGCGGTGGCAGCCTCGACCTTCTCGAAGACGACCTCGTAGAGCGCCTGCTTGCCACTGAAGTGGTGGTAGAGCGCACCCTTGGTGACCTCGGCCCCGGCCACGATGGCGTCCAGCGAGGTGCTCGCGTAGCCGTGCTCGGTGAAGAGTCTCTCGGCGACCTCGACGAGCGTCTTCTTGGTCGAGGCGGAGAACTGCTGCCTCCGTGACATCCCCGGCACCGACGGAAGCGGAGGAACCTTGGGGACGAGCTTGCTCACGGACGACTTTGCCACTCGTCCACTCTAACGGCCGTGTCCGGAATCACCGTCCCAGGTGTTGGCCATACCGTCAGTATGTCCAATACTATAGGTACGTACTCACGGTATGTGAGTGCTCACCTTCCGCAAGGAGCCGACAATGAGCTGGACCAGCCATCACAAGCGCGGGGAGATCCTCCGCGGCGTGGTCGCCGTGATCGACGAGCGTCGAGACGGCCTGCTGCCCATGGATCTTCCCGGCGTCACCGAGACCTTCGCCGACGAGCTCGACCTGCTCGCCGCCCTTCAGCTGCGCTGGCACACCCGCCTGTCCGGCCGCATCGAGACCGAGCTCGCCAGCCAGCCGATGGACCTGGAGGACACCGTCGTCCGGGCCTGGCACGGCGCTGCCGACGACCTGCCCGGCATCCGCACGGTCCTCGACCGTTACCACGCGCTCCCTGTCGATGAGGCGATGGCGACCGCGCTGGCCAAGTCGCAGGCCAAGGAGCACCTGACCCTCGCGGTCATGGCCGGCCGCGGCGCCTTCGCCGACGCCGAGTGCGTCCGTCTCGGCTCGATGATCGAGGCGCGTGCCCGTGCCGAGTACGTACCGGCCGTCAAGGTCGTCGAGCGCGGGCCCTTCGCCGGCCTCGTCGACATGCTCCGAGCGGTCCGCTCGGCAGCCTGACCAGGCCCCGGGTGCCGGTGCGCTCCCTCCGCGGACTCCCTCCGCACCTCCCTAAGTGCCGGCCCCGGGGCCTTTTCCTGTCTCGATCCGATCGGCGTGCTTTGTTGGTTTCCTGTTGCGGCTGACGTGACCGGGGTGGTGCGATCATGGCGTCATGACGGAGAAGAAGGACGTACGCGCCGGGCGGCTGCTGGTAGCCACCCCGGAGCTTCGCGACCCCAACTTCGTCGACACCGTGGTGCTCCTGATCGAGGTCAACGACGACGGTGCGCTCGGTGTGGTGCTGAACCGTCCCTCGCCCGTGCCGGTCGCCGAGGTGCTGCACCCGTGGGCGACCTCCGTCGCCGATCCCGACGTCCTCTTCCAGGGCGGACCGGTGAGCAAGGACTCCGCGATCGCGGTCGCGCTCCTGGTCGACTCCGACGACGCGCCGCTGGGCTTCCGGCCCGTGGTCGGGCGCCTCGGACTGCTCGACCTCGACACGCCCGTCGAGCTGGTCGACGGCACCTTGTCGCGGCTGCGCATCTTCGCCGGATACGCCGGCTGGGGCGCGGCTCAGCTCCAGGGTGAGGTGGACGAAGGGTCCTGGTATGTCGTCGACGGCGAGCCGTACGACTCCTTCCTCGACGACGTGAGCTCGATGTGGGCAGCGGTGCTCCGGCGCCAGCCCGGTGAGCTGGCCTTCCACGCCACGCGACCGCCCGACCCCGAACTGAATTAGCGGCCTAGTAAGGTTGGGGGCATGGGCATCCTGGGATTCGGCACGAAAGAAGCCGTCAAGGAACGGGAGGACATCCGCGAGCAGGACGTCCCCACCGAGGAGGGTGACCACGACCGCTACTCCCATTACGTGGAGAAGGACAAGCTGACCGAGGCGATGGTCATGGGTACGCCCGTGGTCGCGCTGTGCGGCAAGGTGTGGGTGCCGAGCCGCGACGGGTCCAAGTTCCCGGTCTGCCCCGACTGCAAAGAGATCTTCGAGGGGATGCCGCCCAGCGGCGGCGAGGGCGACGACGAGTGAGTCGCGCCGACCTTCCCGGCGCACTCACACCCGCGTGGCCCAACAAGGCTGCCTGGGGTACTGCGACCAAGCTGCGTGCTTGGCAGCAGGAGGCGCTGTCCAAATACCTGTCCGAACAGCCCCGTGACTACCTCGCCGTCGCGACGCCCGGCGCCGGGAAGACGACCTTCGCGCTGACCGTCGCCGCCGAGCTCCTCGGCCGCAGGCTGATCGACCGGGTCACCATCGTCGCGCCCACCGAGCACCTCAAGGTCCAGTGGGCCGAGGCGGCCGCGCGGGCCGGGATCGCGATCGACCCGACCTACTCGGCCGGGCAGGGCAAGACCTCGGCCGACTACGTCGGGATCGCGGTGACGTACGCCGGGGTAGCGGTCAACCCGCTCGCGATGAGGATCCGCACCGAGCGGTTCAAGACGCTGGTGATCCTCGACGAGGTCCACCACGCCGGCGACGCGCTCTCGTGGGGCGAGGGGGTCCGGGAGGCCTTCGAACCGGCCGCGCGGCGGCTGGCGCTGACCGGTACGCCGTTCCGCTCCGATACCAACCCGATCCCGTTCGTCACCTACGCGCCGGGCGATGACGGGATCCCGCGCTCGGCTGCCGACTACACCTACGGCTACGCCGAGGCGCTGCGCGACCACGTCGTCCGGCCGGTGCTGTTCATGGCCTACTCGGGACAGATGCAGTGGCGCACTCGGGCCGGCGACGAGATCGCCGCCCACCTCGGCGAGCCGCTGACCAAGGACCTGACCTCGCAGGCGCTGCGGACCGCGCTCGACCCGGCCGGATCGTGGATCCCGTCGGTGCTGGCGGCCGCCGACAAGCGTCTGACCGAGGTTCGGCGCCACGTCCCGGACGCAGGCGGGCTCGTCATCGCGACCGACCAGGACTCGGCGCGCTCCTACGCCAAGACGCTGAAGACCATCACCGGGCAGAGCGCGACCGTGGTGCTCTCCGACGAGAAGGCCGGCTCGAAGAAGATCGCCAAGTTCTCCGAGTCCGACGACCGCTGGATGGTCGCGGTCCGGATGGTCTCCGAGGGCGTCGACGTGCCCCGGCTCGCGGTAGGGGTCTACGCGACCACCACCTCGACGCCGCTCTTCTTCGCGCAGGCGGTGGGGCGCTTCGTACGTGCTCGCACTCGGGGTGAGACCGCCTCCGTCTTCCTGCCGTCGGTCCCGAACCTGCTCGGCTTCGCCTCCGAGCTGGAGCTGCAGCGCGACCATGTGCTCGGCAAGAAGGTCACCAGCGAGGACGACATCTTCGCGGCCGAGGACGCGCTGATGGCCGCGGCCAACGCCGAGGAGGGCGCCTCCGAGGAGGAGCTGGGAGCCTGGGAGGCCATGGGCTCCGAGGCGCGCTTCGACCGGGTGCTCTTCGACGGTGGCGAGTTCGGCCACTCCGGCGAGGTGCACGTCGGCTCCGAGGAGGAGATGGACTTCCTCGGCATCCCCGGGCTGCTCGACACCGACCAGATGAAGACGCTGCTCCAGCAGCGGCAGAGCGACCGGGCTCGCAAGCAGAAGTCGGCCTCCGCGCCGGTCGCTGCCGACGAGCCCGTCGCCGCGGTCGCCGCCCACGAGCAGCTCGCCGTGCTCCGCCGCGAGCTCAACGGCCTGGTCGCCGCCTGGCACCACCGCACCAAGGCGCCCCACGGCGTCACCCACAACCGGCTCCGCAAGGAGTGCGGCGGCCCGCCCGCCGCGGTCGCCAACGCCGACCAGCTCAAGGCTCGCATCGACACCCTGCGTGACTGGGCCGCGCGCGGGTCAGCCTGATTCCGGCGAGTCGAGGAGTCGGGCACACTGTGTGCCGTGAGGACGCGATGACAGCGCTCGAGATCGCGGTGACGTCGGTGGCCGGTGCGCTCGCCGCGCGTGCGGGTGGGGCGACCCGGGTCGAGCTCTGCTCCGCCCTCGAGGTCGGTGGCGTCACCCCGTCGCAAGGGCTGGTCGAGGGAGTCCTCGACGAGGTCGGCGGCGTCGACGCCGATGACGGCTGGCAGGGCGTCCACGTGCTCGTCCGGCCCCGGCCGGGCGGATTCGGCTACTCCGACGAGGAGCGCGACCTCCTGCGGCGCGAGGTCGAGACGGTCCTGGAAGCCGGAGCCGACGGGATCGTGATCGGCGCGCTCACCCCGCACGGGGAGCCCGACATGGAGCTGGTCCGGGAGCTGGCGGATGCTGCCGCTGCGTACGAGGCGACGGTGACGTTCCACCGGGCGATCGACCTCAGCGCGGACCCGGTCGCGGCCATCCGGGCGCTGGACGGCGTGGTCGACCGGGTGCTGACCTCAGGAGGCGCGCCGGCCGCCGCGGCAGGGGCCGCGACGATCGCCGAGATGGTCGCGGTTGGCGGACCGGACGTACTGGCCGGAGGCGGCGTGACCGTCGACGCGATCAGGGCGCTCGCGGCCCTCGGCGTCGAGGGCGTGCATCTCTCCGCCAAGCGACGGGTCGTCACGGCCGGCCGGGTGGCGCTGGGAGTCGCCGACGACGGTGGGCACTGGGTGACCGATCCCGGCGTGATCGCCGCAGCGGCCGCCGCGTTGGTCTAGGCGGTGGAATCGCCCTCGACCAGGTCCCGCAGCACGGCGACGGCGCCCTCGAGATCGGCCTGGGTGCGGTGACGCGACTCCAGCCGCTCGGCGATGAGGTGGGAGATGCGCTCACGTACGTCGGCGAGGTCGGCGCGGCCGGCGTCGGTGAGGGTCACCAGACTCGCCCGCGCGTCGGCGGGGTTGGGCTCCTTGCTGACCAGGCCGGTCTCCACCAGCTGGGCGATCTGGGCCGACATGGTCGGTTGCGAGCAGCCGTCGGCGCGGGCCAGGTCGGTGATGCCGAGCGGTCCGATGGCGTCGAGGATCGTGAGGACCCGGACGCTGGCCGGAAGGTCGAGCGCTCGGCGGACCAGGCGCATGAGGCGCGCCGCGTAGACGACGAGGTCGCTGGAGAGGTCCAGGGTCTTCGCCGCCGAGGCGGTCGGAGCTTCCGAGGGAAGCAGCTGCTGTGAAGGCATCGATCGGAATCCAGAGTTGGGGGTTGCGGCGCGGTGAACGGGTGGAGACTATCTGAGAATGACTACGGAACGGCACACCTGGATCGCGTTCCTGCGCGCCATCAACCTCGGCGCGAACCGGAAGTTCCCGAAACAGGCGATCTCCGCCGCCGTGGTGAGGGCGGGCGGAACCGACGTCGAGACCTACATCAACACAGGCAACGTACGCTTCGACCACCCGGTCGGCGACCGGGCCGAGATGGAGGCGATCCTCGAGGAGGCCTTCGCGGCCGACCGCTTCTTCGAGGTGCCGACGATCTGTGTGACGCCCGCTGAGCTGAAGGTGATCGCCAACGACGCCGCCGCGGTCGGGATGGGGCACGAGGGCAAGCAGTACGTGTTCCTGTGCAAGGAGCTCACCGACTCCGGCTCCCGGGACGCGCTGGTCGCTCGGGCGGGGGAGGGCGAGCGGGTCTATGTCATCGGCCGCGCCGTGCACCTGCTCACCGACAGCTTCCAGCAGACGAAGATCACCAACGCCGTCGTCGAGCGCCACATCTCGATCAGCACCAACCGCAACCTCAACGTGATCCGCACGCTCGCCGACAAGTGGGCCTGAGGCCTGCGGCGACTGGAGTGTCGGGTCATGCGGGAATCTCCTCCGTCTCGTTGACCGTGATCTCGAAGTCGGCCGGGTCGAAGCGGCTGATCCGGCGGACCAGCTCGCCGGTGGACCACGGCCAGGAGAAGCTGTTGCGACCGTTGGCGTCGATGAAGTAGCTGTGGCAGGACGCGCCGCTGTAGGCGGTGCCGGCGAGTGCGGCCTGCACGTCCGCGACGTACGCGGCCTGGGCCCGCGGACTGACGTCGAGCTCCGCCCAGCCCTGTGCGCGGGCGGTCGTGATGGCCTCGGTGATCATCGCCACCTGCGACTCGGCGACGGCGAAGGCCGAGCCGTGACCGGTGCCGAGGCTGGGGCCGAGCACCACGAACGCGTTGGGGAAGCCGGTGACCGAGGTGCCTTGGTAGGCCTCGGGAGAGCCGGCCCAGTGCTCGGCGAGCGTGCGGCCGTCGGCGCCACGGATCAGGTCGGCGACCGGCATGTCGAGGATGTGGAAGCCGGTGCCGAGGATGATCGCGTCGACCTCCGCCGTGCTGCCGTCGGCACCGATCACGGTTGCGTCCTCGACCCGGGCGACGCCGGTCGCGTGCACCTCGACGTTCGGCTTCGTCAGCGACTGGAGGTAGTTGTTGGAGAAGAGGATCCGCTTGCAGCCGAGCAGGTAGTCGGGCGTCAGCTTCGCCCGCAGCTCCCTGTCTCGGACGGCGGCGCGCAGGTAGGCCCGGCCGATCTGCTGCAGGCCCTGCATCAGCGGCTGCGGGCGGCGGAAGGCGATGCCGACGGCCTCCATGGCTGCGTACTCGACCGCCCCGAGCGCCTTCTCGAAGAAGGGCACGTGGTGCTTGACCCACTTCTCCGCATCCGGAACCGGATGGTCGACCTTCGGCAGCACCCAGTGGGCGGTGCGCTGGAAGAGGTGCAGGTCGGCGACCTCCTTCTGGACCTCGGGAACGAACTGGACCGCCGACGCCCCGGTGCCGATCACGGCCACCCGCTTGCCGTCGAGGCCGACGTCGTGGTTCCACCGGGCCGAGTGCCAGACCTCGCCGGGGAAATCGGCCAGACCGGGCAGGTCCGGGATCTTCGGCTCGTTCCACGGTCCGGCGGCGGCGACCAGGAAGCGGGTGGTGATCTCGCCGTCGCTGGTGTCCAGGTGCCACTCGGCGGACTCGGCGTTCCAGGTCGCGCCGCGGACCTCGACTCCGAACCGGGTGATGTCCTCGAGGCCGCGATCCCGGGCGACGCCGTCGATGTAGGCGAGGATCTCCGGCTGGTTGCCGTAGACCCGGGACCAGTCGCTGTTGGGCGCGAACGAGAACGAGTAGAGGTTGGACGGTACGTCGCACGCGCACCCCGGATAGGTGTTGGCCCGCCAGGTGCCGCCGTAGGTGTCGGCCTTCTCGAGGATGACGACGTCCTCGACGCCCGCCTCGCGCAGCTTGATCGCGGCCGCGATGCCGGAGATGCCGGCGCCGATGACGACGACCTCGTGGTGGGTGCTCATGCGGTTGTTCTAGGCTGCCGAATCATATTCGGATACTAATGGTATTTGAATACCGGCGGTAGCCCGAACTGGTAAGATCTGACCCGTGGGCCGGATCACGCGCAAGGAGTCGCACGCGCAGACGCGTGAGCGACTCGTCACGACCGCGCACCGGCTGTTCCTCTCCGACGGCTACAACGCGACCTCGCTCGACAAGGTCGCCACCACGGCGGGCTTCTCGAAGGGCGCGGTCTACTCGAACTTCTCGACCAAGCACGAGCTCGGCCTGGCCGTGCTCGACGTGATCCACCGGGAGCGGGCCCAGTCCCTGGCGGACGCCGTCAGCGGCGTCGACACCGTCGAGGGCCGGATCGACGCCTTCGCGGCGTGGGCCGAGGCCAACATCGGCGACGTCGGCTGGACCGCGCTCGAGGTCGAGTTCGCGACCAGCACCCGCCGCGTCCCAGGGCTGAGCCAACAGCTCGCCGGCCGGCGCCGCGAGCTCACCGCGGCCATCGCCGGCCTCATCGAGCAGCAGGCCACCGACCTCGGCCTCACCCTGGCCTCACCGGCGGAGGACGCCGCTGTCCAGCTGCTCTCCCTCGGCATCGGGCTCGGTGTCCAGCGTGCGTTCGACCCCGACCTCTCGGTGACCAGCCTGGTCGACCTGCTGCGATCGCTGCTGGCGAGTGCGACGCCTGCGTCGTAGGTCGCGAGAGCTAGTGCGCCGGGGCGCCGTTGCGCTCGGGAGCCGGGAAGGAGACCCGGTTCAGGCGGCGTACGGCCGGACTCAGCAGCGTCGCCAGCGAGATCACCACGTAGGCGATGCCGGCGATCGCGAGCATGTTCTCGATCCCATACGCAGCGGCCAACGGCCCCATCGCCAGCTGCCCGACGGGGATGGCGATGTAGGTGCCGAGCTGGTCGTAGGAGGACGCCCTGGAGAGCAGTTCGCTGGGGACGTTCTCCTGCATCGAGAGTTGCCAGCCGAGACTGAAGACCTGGATGCCGGCGCCGGAGAGGGCGGCCGCGGGCAGCAGCACGGCGAGTTCGGTGGACAAGCCGAGAGCGGCGATCGGCAGCCCGAACAGGGCCATGCCGATCATGCCGTAGAACAGCGGCCGCTCGAGCCGGACCCTCATCAGCACCAGCGTCGCGGCGAGCACGCCGATCCCCTGGAAGGTGAGGATCAGGCCCCAGCCGCCCGCGCCCAGCCCTGAGCTCTCGGCCCGCTGCGGGCCGAGCGTGAGCAGCCCGCCCTCGTACAGCGCATTGAGCATGGTCGCGGCACCGACGCAGAGCCACAGCCAGGTCGTCGAGCGGAAGTAGTTCCAGCCGAGGCGCAGATCGCCGATGACCGAGGCCTTGCCGACCGCGCCGCTGATCTTGACCGGCAGCAGCAGCAGCGCGGCGACGATCCAGGTGGCGGCGTCCAGCGCGAGCGCCCATCCCGCGCCGACGCTGAGGACGAGCAGGCCGGCGGTGCCGGGACCGGCGACCGCGACGATCGCGCGGGTCAGCGACATCAGCACGTTGGCCTCCTGCAGCATGGTGCGAGGCACCACGAGCGGGATGATCCCCTGCTGGGCGGGCAGGCCGGCGGCGGAGACGATGCCGTTGAGCGCGGAGAGTGCGATCAGGTGCCACAGCTCGGCGACACCTGCGATGACGAGGACGGCGACGGCCGCCTGGCTCAAACCCGAGACCAGGTTGGAGGCGAACAGGATCCGGGCTCGGCCCATCCGGTCGGCGAGCACGCCGCCGATGAGCATGAAGACGATCATCGGGATGGTGCGGGCCGCGAGGACGGCGCCGATCGCGATCGGCGCGTCACTGATCTCCAGGACCGCGAAGGCCAGGGCGACGGGCGCCATGAAGTTGCCCACCAGGTTGATGGAGCGGGACGCGAAGAACCAGCGAAAGTGGGGTTCGCGAAATGGGGCTGTCGCCGAGATCCGAGCCATTCGAGAGAGAATAGACCGTCAGGTGATTTCTATCTGCGGTAAATTCCCATTTCTGTCACGAGACCGTTACCCCGGCCGAGCGCATCTCGTCGATGGCAGCCGAGGTGCTCGCCGGGGCCACGCCCGCAGCCAGGTCGGCGAGCAGCGTGGTGCGGAAACCGGCGGCTCGGGCGTCGAGCGCGGTGGCACGTACGCAGTAGTCGGTCGCCAACCCGCACACGTCGACCTCCTCGACGCCGTGGGCCCGGAGCCAGTCGATCAGGGTGGCGCCACCGGTGGCCGCGCCCTCGAAGCCGGAGTAGGCCGCTGCGTACTCACCCTTGCGGAAGATCTCGTCGAAGGTGACCGGGTCGAGGTTGTGGTGGAAGGCCTCGCCGTCGGTGCCGACCACGCAGTGCGCCGGCCAGGAGTCGACGTAGTCCGGCGGGTTGCCGAAGTGGTCGCCCGGGTCGATGTGGTGATCCTTGGTTGCCACGACCAGCCCGTACGTCTGCTCCGGGTCCTTGCTCGCTGCCCGCTCCCGCAGCAGCTGACCGATGTCGTAGGCCACCCGGGCCCCGCCGTCGACCGGCAGGGACCCGCCCTCGCAGAAGTCGTTCTGTACGTCGACCACGATCAGTGCACGCGTCATGCCCGCCAGCCTAGACCGGCCCGGCGAGACCGGCCCCGCGAGACATCACTGGAAGAGCGTCGGGATCGCCGGATCGCCCTTCAGGAGCGAGTGGGCGATGACGGGGAGCTCGGCGACCGAGGCCCGGTGGCGCTCACGCGCGGTGTCGAGGGGCTCGCGGCCCACGACCTCGCCGTTCCTGACCAGCTGGCTGAGCAGCGGCCGGTCGTTGGCGTCACCGTCCGGAGGGGTGCCGATGCCGATCACCTCGGCGTCGGCGACATCCTTGCGGTTGCGGCGGCGCAGGGCGTACTTCCGGCCGCCGATCGACGCCTTGGACGCGCTCTTCTTGGCGACCGGCTCCAGCTCGCCCGAGGAGCCCTCGCGGGCGACCAGCTTGTAGACGAAGCCGGCGGTCGGGTGGCCGGAGCCGGTGACCAGCTGGGTGCCGACGCCGTAGCCGTCGACCGGGGCGGCCGCGAGGCCGGCGATGGCGTACTCGTCCAGGTCGCTGGTGACGATGATCTTCGTCTCGGTGGCGCCGAGGTCGTCGAGCTGGCGGCGTACGTCATGGGCGAGGAGCCCCAGGTCACCGGAGTCGATCCGCACCGCGCCGAGCTCGGGACCGGCGATGTCGACCGCCTTCGCCACGGCCTCGGCGATGTCGTAGGTGTCCACCAGCAGCGTGGTGCCCTTGCCGAGGGAGGCGACCTGGGCCTGGAAGGCCTGCTCCTCGGTGTCGTGCAGGAGGGTGAAGGCGTGCGCGGAGGTGCCGGTCGTGGGCACGCCGAAGCGGGCGCGGGCGGCGAGGTTGGAGGTGGCGGTGAAGCCGGCCACGTAGGCCGCGCGGGCGGCGGCGATCGCGGCCGCTTCGTGGGTGCGGCGCGAGCCCATCTCGATGCACGGGCGCTCGCCGGCCGCCATCGTCATCCGGGAGGCCGCGGTGGCGATGGCCGAGTCGTGGTTGTAGATCGAGAGGAGCACCGTCTCCAAGACGACCGCCTCGGCAAAGCTGGCCTCGACCACGAGCAGGGGCGAGTGCGGGAAGAAGGTCTCGCCCTCGGCGTACCCCCAGATGTCGCCGGTGAAGCGGTAGCCGGCCAGCCACTCCAGGGTCGGGCCGTCGACGACGCCCTCCAGGATGGCCAGCTGCTCCGAGCCGAACCGGAACGCCTCGAGAGCGTCGAGCGCCCGTCCGACCCCGGCCACCACGCCGTAGCGCCGCCCGCCGGCCAGGCGCCGGGGGAACAGCTCGAAGACGGCACGACGCTCCGCTGTGCCCGCCTTCAGGGCGGCCTGGAGCATGGTCAGCTCGTAGTGATCTGTCAGGAGCGCGGTCGAGTCCGCTGTCGAGTCCACGAGCACATCGTGGCACGATGGATGGCATGAGCGCGCCAAGCCCCGTGGAGCTCGACGAGCCCGAGGTCGACGACCTCGTAGCGCCCGCGACCCCGTGGGTCACCATCGTCTGGAACGACCCGGTCAACCTGATGTCGTACGTCACCTTCGTCTTCCAGAAGTACTTCGGCTACTCCAAGAAGAAGTCGGAGAAGCTGATGATGGAGGTGCACAACGACGGCAAGTCGGCCGTCTCCTCCGGATCACGCGAGGAGATGGAGCGCGACGTGCAGGCGATGCACGAATACGGCCTGTGGGCGACGCTGGAGAAGCAGGATTGATGGGCGGGTTCAGCTACCACCGCCGCGGCAAGCAGATCATCGCGACCTTCTCCGGGTTCGAGGCCGACCTGCTCCGTTCGCTGGCCTCGCAGCTCGTCGAGCTGTTGCGCAACGAGGTCGCCGCGCCGGCCGAGAGCGATGACCCGCTCGAGGCGCTGCTCGACTTCTCGGGCCCGACCACCGAGCCCGAGGACCCGGTCCTGAAGCGGCTCTTCCCCTCCGCCTACGGGAACGACGAAGAGGCCGCCGGGGAGTTTCGGCGGTTCACCGAGGGTGGGCTGCGCGACGGCAAGGCGCGGGCTGCGTCCACGATCATCGACTCGCTCGAGGAGGCGGGCCTCCCGCCCGAGCTCGACGAGGACGGGCTGGTCATCGACGTCGAGCTCCCGATCCCCGACGCCGAGGCGTGGATGCGCTCCTTCACCGACATCCGGCTCGCGCTCGCGACCCGGCTCGGGGTCGAGGAGGGCGACGAGGACTTCTGGGACTCGCTGCCCGACGACGACCCCGCCGGCCAGGTCTACGGGATCTACCAGTGGGTCGGGATCCTGCAGGAGACCATGGTCGAGGCGCTGTGGGCGGCGTCCTGACTACACCATGTCGTGGTGCGGTCGGGGCCGTGTCCGGCACCCGGTCACGTACGTCTCCGCTGCTCGGCCCGCCTAGGCTGATCCCGTGCTGACCATCGACCAGGCGACGTACGACGCGATCGTCGCCCACGCGAAGCGCGACCATCCCGACGAGGCGTGCGGGATCGTCGCGGGCCCTGAGGGGTCCGACCGGCCGGAGCGGTTCATCGAGATGATCAACGCCGCCGGCTCGCCGACCTTCTACGAGTTCGACTCGACCGATCTGCTCCAGCTCTACAAGGAGATGGACGCGAACGACGAGGAGCCGGTGATCATCTACCACTCCCACACGGCGACCGAGGCCTACCCCTCGCGCACCGACATCGGGCTGGCGATGGAGCCGAACGCGCACTACGTGCTGGTCAGCACCCGCAAGCACGGGAACGACGAAGGTCCCGTCGAGTTCCGGTCGTACCGGATCGTCGACGGCGAAGTCACCGAGGAAGAAATCAGCATCGTCGCGACGTTGTCGTGACGCGCCCAAGAAACATCCAGCTAGGAGAACCCATGGCCATCGAGGTCAAGATCCCGACCATCCTCCGCACCTACACCGCCGGTGAGAAGGCAGTCAGCGCCGAGGGCAAGACCCTGAGCGCGCTCATCGACGACCTCGAGGCGAACCACTCCGGCATCAAGGAGCGCCTCATCGACAACGGTGACCTGCGCCGCTTCGTCAACGTCTACATCAACGACGAGGACGTACGTTTCATCGGCGGTCTCGACGCCGAGCTCAAGGACGGCGACCAGGTCGTAGTCCTCCCCGCCGTCGCCGGCGGCTGCTGAACCCTTCAGCCCAGAATGCCGCGGTCGTACGCTCGTGCGACCGCGGCTGCTCTGTCTGTGACGCCGAGCTTGTCGAAGATGTGACCCAGGTGGGTCTTCACCGTCGCCTCGCTGACGAAGAGCTTCGCCGCGATGGCGCGGTTGGTCGTTCCGCGCGCGACGAGGGTGAGCACCTCGCGCTCGCGGGGGCTCAGCTGGGCCGTCGGGCCGGGTGAGCGCAGCCGGGAGGCGAGTCGGGTCGCGACCGCGGGGGAGAGGACGGTCTCGCCGGCCGCCGTCGCGCGGACGGCCTCGACCAGGTCCGGTGTCGGTGCGTCCTTGAGCAGGTAGCCGGTCGCACCCGCCTCGATCGCGGCGACCACGTCGGAGTCGGTGTCGAACGTGGTCAGGACCAGTACGCCGGTCCGCGACTCCAACGCCCGGAGCCGCTCGATCACCTCGACCCCGCCTGTGCCGGGCATCCGCAGGTCGAGCACGAGTACGTCCGGCTCGAGCTCCTCGACGAGGGCCAGGGCCTGCGCCCCGTCTCCCGCCTGGCCGACGACCTCGAAGCCCTGCGCGCGGAGCACTCCGACCACCCCGTCGCGTACGACGGGGTGGTCGTCGGCGACCACGATCCTGATCGGTGAGCTCATGCGGGTCCTCGGGGGAGTGCGGGGATGCTGGCGGAGACGGCGGTGCCGGAGCCGGGGGCGGACTCCAGGGTGAAGGTGCCGGTCAGGCGCTGGGCGCGGTCGCGCATCACGCCCAGCCCGAACGAGGACGAGCGGCGGGGAGCGGCGGGATCGAAGCCGGAGCCGTCGTCGCGTACGTCGAGGATGACCTCGGACTCGTCGAAGGTGAGGGTGACGCCGACCCGTCGGGCGGAGGCGTGCTTGGCGACGTTGGCGAGGGCCTCCTGGGCGATCCGCAACAGCGTCGCCTCGACCTCGGAGTGCAGCGCCGTGGGATCCCCGACGACGACGAAGGAGGCCTCGACGCCGTGGTCGACGCGCCAGCTCGCGACCAGCGTCGAGAGCGCGTCGGCGAGGCACGCGTCGGCCAGCTCGGCGGGGGTCAGGTCCTGCACAGACCGCCGGGCCTCGACCAGCGCGGTGCGGGCCATCTCGGTGGCCCGGGCCACCCGGCGGCGTACGTCCTGGGCGTCCGCGGAGCCCTCGGCGGCCTGGAGCTGGGCCACGACGCCGGCCAGGGACTGGGCGATGGTGTCGTGGATCTCGCGGGCGAGGCGCTCGCGCTCGTCGCGTACGCCGCTTTCGCGGGACTGCGCTAGGAGCTGCTCCTGGAGGCGGGCGTTCTCGGCGAGGGCATGTTCGAGCCGGACGATCGTGTCGGCCCGCTCCTGGCTGACGGCGTCGAGGTGCATGCTGTAGCGGGCCATCAGGGTGGCGAGCCCGAAGTTGACGACGAAGAGCACGGGCAGCGCCGCGCTCTGCCACGGGCTGTCGTACGGCGGCGGCCCACCGGTCTGGCCGGTGGCCATGATCAGCGAGGTGGCCGCCATCGCCACCCATCTCCAGCGGCCGCGGAAGGACTCGAAGGCGTCCAGGAACCCGACCCAGGCGAAGATGCAGAAGAGCGGATGGACGATGGTGAGGGCCGCGGCCAGCAGGGTGCGCCCGACGTAGCCGACCGGATGTGGGCGGCCGTAGACATACATCCATCGCCACATCCACACCGCGGTCGCCGCCACCAGCACGCCGAGCGTCACCCGCATGCCGAGCGTGCGCGGGCCCATCTCCGGGATGGTCGCGACGCTGATCACCGTGGCGAGCGCGAGCAGCACGAACGGCAGCGCCTTGAGGTTTCGCTCCCAGAGCTGCTCGTGCTCGACGGCCGAGGTCATGTGGAGGACCTTCTCATTGCCAGCGGAAGGCGCGCACGGCAACCAGGTAGAGCACGACCGCCCATCCGCCCATCACCGCCAGATCCACCAGCTGCGGGAAGGCGCCCCCTGCGGCGTCGTTGAGCGCGTTCGAGGCCGCGCCGTAGGGCGTGAACGAGAGGATGTCGCGCGCTGTGCCGCTGAAGTACTCGATCGGGACGTAGACCCCTGCGGTGAACATCGACGGGAAGAAGACCACCATCCCCACGACCTGCCCGGTCTTCGCGTTGGGCGAGACCGCGGTGATCGCGGCGCCGATCCCGAGCGAGACGGCCAGCGCCAGGACATACGCGACCACGTACCCGACCAGGGACTCCGGCAGCGGGGTCCCGAAGACCACCCTGCCGAGGGCGACCGCGATGACCGTGGAGGCGGCGACCGCGGCGGCGTGCACCAGCACCTGGCCCAGCAGGATCGAGGCGGGGCGGGCAGGGGTGGTGCCGAGCCGTCGCAGGACTCCGGTCTCGCGGTAGCCGGTCAGCGTCTGCGGCATCGTCATGATCGAGGCCATGATCATCGAGAGCAGCACGGCGACAGGCACATAGACGTCGATCAGCGCACGGCCACCGTAGTCGGGGTTGGGTTCGCGGAAGGCCGGGATGGCCCCGAGCACCACGAGGATCAGGCTCGGGAACAGGACGATCCAGAAGAGGGCGAGCCGATCCCGGGTGAAGAGCCGGGACTCCGTACGAATCACGGCAACGGTCGGGCTGGTCATCGGATCGCCTCCATGGCGTCGGTGTCGGGCGAGGTGTCGGTGAGGTCGAGGTAGGCGGCGTCGAGGCTGCCCGCGGCGACCCGGAGCCGCTGCGGGGCCACGCCCTGCGTACGCAGCACCTCGATGACCGCGAGCGCCACACCTTCGGCGCCCTCGACGGTGACGATGCCGTTCTCGCTGCGCGCGGCGGTGACTCCGTCGAGGTCGCGCAGGGAGGCCAGGTCGATCGCGACCGAGGTCTCGAAGGTGGTGATCGTGGCGGCGGAGGCGGAGTCGATGAGCCCCGCCGGGGTGTCCAGCGCCCGGATCCGGCCGGCGTCGACGATGGCGATCCGGTCGCAGAGCGTCTGCGCCTCCTCCATCGAGTGGGTGACGAGTAGGACGGTCACACCCCGGTCGCGTACGTCCCGGACCAGGTCCCACACCTCACGGCGGGCCCGCGGGTCCAGGCCGGTGGTGAGCTCGTCGAGCACGACGACCCGCGGCCTGCCGATCAGCGCCAGCGCGATCGAGAGCCGCTGCTGCTGGCCGCCGGAGAGGTTCTCGAACCGCTGTCGCAGGTGCCCGCCGAGGCCGAGTCGCTCGGCCAGCGGCGCCCACGGCTCCGGGTCGGGGTAGAAGGCGCTCCACAGCTCCAGCGCCTCCTGGACCGTGATCTTCGGCTGCAGCTTCGCCTCCTGGAGCTGCACGCCGAGCACCTCCGTCACCGCAGCGCGGTCGGTCCACGGGTCGATGCCGTGGACCCGGATCCGGCCGCGGTCGCCGACCCGTAGGCCGGCGATCGACTCGACGGTGGTGCTCTTGCCGGCTCCGTTGGGGCCGAGGATGCCGAAGATCTCGCCTTCGTGGACGCTCAGGCTGATCTCGTCGACCGCCACCTTGTCGCCATAGGTCTTGCGCAGGCCGTCCACGACGACCGCTGGTTCTCGTTCCTGATGCATACCCGGAGCCTGTCGTGATCCGCGGTCTCACGGATCGGGCGATCGGCGCGAGTGGGCATCAGACGATCGGTTGATGCGACGATGGACCCCATGCGCTACGACAACCTGCTGGCGTCGGTCGGGGGCACCCCGTTGGTGGGGCTGCCCCGCCTCTCGCCCTCTCCCGACGTACGTCTGTGGGCCAAGCTCGAGGACCGGAACCCCACCGGCTCGATCAAGGACCGCCCGGCTCTTCGCATGGTCGAGGAGGCCGAGAAGGACGGCAGGCTCCGCCCGGGCTGCACGATCCTGGAGCCGACCTCCGGCAACACCGGGATCTCGCTGGCGATGGCGGCCAAGCTCAAGGGCTACCGGATCGTGTGCGTGATGCCCGAGAACACCTCCGAGGAGCGGCGCCAGCTGCTGCGGATGTGGGGCGCCGAGATCGTCTCCTCGCCCGCCGCAGGTGGCTCCAACGAGGCTGTCCGGGTCGCCAAGCGCCTCGCCGCCGAGCACCCCGACTGGGAGATGCTCTACCAGTACGGCAACGCCGCCAACGCGCGCGCCCACGAGGAGGGCACCGGCCCCGAGATCCTCGCCGACCTCCCCGCGATCACCCACTTCGTCGCCGGACTGGGCACGACCGGCACGCTCATGGGCGTCGGCCGCTTCTTCCGCGCCGCCAAGCCGGAGGTACGCATCGTGGCCGCCGAGCCGCGCTACGGCGAGCTCGTCTACGGCCTGCGTAACCTCGACGAGGGCTTCGTCCCCGAGCTCTACGACGCGTCCCTGATCGACGCCCGCTTCTCGGTCGGCCCCCGTGACGCCGTACGCCGCGTCCGCGAGCTCCTCGAGCTCGAGGGCATCTTCGCAGGCATCTCCACCGGCGCCATCCTCCACGCCGCCCTCGCCCAGGCCGCCAAGTCCCTCAAGGCCGGCGAGAAGGCCGACATCGCCTTCGTCGTCGCCGACGGCGGCTGGAAGTACCTCTCCACCGGGGCGTACGAAGGCACCATCGACGACGCCGAGGAAGGCCTCGAGGGTCAGCTCTGGGCCTGACCACTGCTGGTCGAGCCTCAGCGGCAGAAGGCGTAGACGACGAGGCCGTGGTCCTCCCCGGAGAAGACCTGGTCGAGGGCCTTGCCGGTGAGGTGGGCGTCGACGTAGCGCGGGGCGGGGCCGGTGGCGACGATGGCGTGGCCGGGGAGCCTGCCGGTCATGTCGCGTGGGGCCTCGGCGCTCCAGCAGTCGTGCTTCTCGATGAGGGCGGCGGGGCTGCCGGGGGCAATCGGTCGCCCCGACCAGACGCTGCCTGCCTCGGGCTCGGCGCCGAGCTGCACCAGCGCTACGGCGATGGCCGATGCGTACATCGCCCAGATGCCGAGCGCCAGGAACCCCTTGCGTCCGAGGAAGGCTCTCACTCCTGGACAACGCGGCAGCGGGCCCGGGAGTTACGGGCGGTGGCCGGGCTCGGCCACGTCGTGGTCGTGGATCCAGGCGAGATGACGGTCGTACGCATCGCCTGACCCGAGTCGCTTGTTGCGGGCCTGCGCGCGGGGACCGTCGGGGAGGTGGAGGACGTCGGCGGCGGCCAGCGAGGCGATCTGGATGCGGCGGGTGCGGTCGCGACGGCGTACCTCGTAGTTCGTGCGGGCGCGGTCCGTGTCGTCGTCGGTGGCGAGGCAGTCGGCGAGGACGATCGCGTCCTCGATCGCCTGGGCGGCACCCTGGCCGTGGTGGGGGACCATCAGGTGAGCGGCGTCGCCGAGCAGCGTGATCCGGCCGCGCGACCAGGTGACCAGGGGAGGGCGGTGGAAGAGAGCCCAGTGCTCCGAGCACGGTGCCGCGGAGATCATCTGGACCACGGCCGGATGCCAGCCGGCGTACGCATGGACGTGCTCGTCCGGGTCGGCCGGCCAGGACCACGAGTCCGGTGCCCAGGGTCCGAGCTGCCGCTTGACCAGCAGGAACGCATGGTCGCCCTTGCCGACCGGGTGATGCATGAGGTGGCCGTCGGTTCCTGTCCACACCTGCACCCGGCCTGGATCGGGGAGCAGGGTGAGCTGCGAGCGCGGGACGATCCCACGCCAGGCGATGCAGCCCGAGAAATGGGCGTCGTCGTAGCCGACGACGTGCTCGCGCAGCATCGATCCGGCGCCGTCGGCGCCGATGACCAGGTCGGCCTCGACCGACTCGCCGTCGGCGAACTCCAGTGTCACGGGGCCGTCGCCGGGATCGGTGAGCGCGACCAGGCGGTGGCCGAGGTGGAGCCCCTCGGTGCCGAACGCCTCGCTCAGGAGCGCGTGCAGGTCGGCGTGATCGATGCCGTAGCACGGAGCCCCGGCGCGGTCGGCGTACTCCGCGGCGGAGAGCACCCGTCCGATCGCGGCGCCCGTGTGGCCGTCGCGCCAGACCCAGCCGCCGACGGTCGCCGCCGCCTCACCGAGATCGGGCTCGAGCCCGAGGCGCTCCAGGAGCCTGGTCGCGTTGGCCGGTAGCAGCACGGCGTCGCCGGCCGGGCGCGGATCGGTCGCGGCCTCGTACACCTCGACCTCGACGCCCCGGCGGCGCAGCTCGACGGCGAGGGTCAGGCCGCCGATGCCGGCGCCGATGATCGTGACCCGCCGGGCACGACGATCCCTGCGTAAAGCTGCCCGAGCCATCCGGGTGACTGACATCGCACGCTCCTTGGGGAGGTTACGTTCGAAACGTACCTCAGGGGCGTGTGTGCTCGTGGACGGTTACGGCAAACATCATTTGACGTCGAGCGTCTGCTTCTTGCCGATGTCGCTGGTCTCGATGGGGCCGAGGCCGAGGAGATCCAGGGCCAGGTTGCCGAGGTCGGCGTTGCGTACGGGCTGAGGGCCTTCGTAGTCGGGCCGGTCCTCGCCGGGGTCGCGGTAGTCGTCGGCGTTGAGCTCGTAGAGGTCCGTGCCGGCGCCGGCGTCCGGCCCCCACACGATGAACGGGATCCGGTAGTTCTCGTAGACCTTCTCGGAGTGGTTGGTGATCCCCGACTTGAAGCCGTGGTCGGCGGTGAGGATGACGTCGAGCTCCTTGGTCAGCCCGGGGTCGGCGTCGATGACGTCGAGGAACTCACCGACCTGGGCGTCGGACTCCTCGACGGCCTCCAGATACTCCGGCGACATCCCGCCCGAGGCGTGCCCGGCGGCGTCGGGAAGGGACAGATGTACGAAGGTGAGGTCGCGCCGCTCGTCGGCGAGGTCCTCGGCGGCTTCCGGGACCAGCTCGTCGTGGTCGTCGATCGGCACGTAGAGGTCGATGTCGTCCTCCCAGGCCCGCTGCCACAGCTCGAACTTCTGCTTCGTCACGAAGACCCCGGTGCTGAGCCCGGCCTCGTGGGCGACGGTGAACACCGACTCCTCGTTCTTCGAGATCGACTTCGACGGGTCGCCGACGTTCCAGGTGACCCCGTGGCCGCCGTCGTCGGCGTTGATCGGGTCGCTGGTGACCATGCCGGTGTGGTTGGGCAGGGTGATGTTCTTCTCGTAGGCGGTGCGGGCGTTGAGCGTCGAGGCGCCCTCGTCGATCAGCCGGTGGATGTTGGGCGTCTTCGCCGGTCCGAGCTTGGCCAGCGCATCCGGATTGAGCCCGTCGATCGAGATCGCGAGCACCTTGCGCTCGACCTGGGTCGGCTCACGCTCCGCACGGTCGCGAGCGTCGCTCTTGTCGCCGCTGTCGCCACCGCCGCCGTTCCGGTCGGGAAGGGCGGTGAACGCCACGACGAGCACCACGACGACGAAGATGCCGAGGGAGACGAGAGGGAAGAGGCGACGCACCGGCACACCCTAAGTGAACCCGATGGCACCCCGGGCGAACGCTCAGCGAATGTCTAGTGACTGAGTTGAGTTCAGCGTGCTGCCGGGGATCGGGCCCAGGCCGAGCAGGTCCAGGGCCAGGTTGCCGAGGTCGCCGTTGCGGATCGGCTGCCTGCCGGCGTACGCCGGCCGGGTCGTCCCCGGCGCGAGGTAGTCGGGGTTGAGCCGGTACAGCGAGGCACCGCGGGCGACCCGGGGACCCCACACGACGAACGGGATCCGGTAGTTGGAGTAGAGGTGGGCGCCGTGGTCCCTGGCGGCAGCCTTGAAGCCGTGGTCGGCGGTGAGGATGACGTACGTCGACCGCTTCAGCGTCATCGAGGAGTCGATCGCCTTCAGCAGCTTGCCGATGCGGGCATCGGTGCGGATCACCGAGGCGCGGTAGGCCGCGCTCATCCCGCCGTCGCGGTGACCGTAGTGGTCGGGGGAGCCCAGGTGGACGAAGGTGAAGGCACGCTTGTCGGTCGCCAGGTCGGCGGCCGCCCGGCTGACCAGGTCGGCGTCGCTGTCGACCACGAACCGGTCGATCGAGGGCCAGGAGCGGTCGAAGATGCCGAACTTCGACTTCGATGCGAACAGGGCACTGCTCCGGCCGGTGCGCTCGACCTGGCTGAAGACCGATGAGACTGCGTGGCCGGCGGCCTCCTGCACCGTCATCCAGCGGCGGTCGTCGTTCCAGGTGACCCCGTGGCCGTGCTCGGAGCGGGTGATCCGGCGGCCGGTGACCATCGAGGTGTGGTTGGGCAGGGTGACGTTCTGCTCGTACTCGCTGCGCGCCTGCCGGGTCGAGGCGCCGCCACGCATCAGCCGGTAGATGTTGGGCAGGTTGCCCGGGCCGAGCTTCTCGATCGCGGTGACGCTGAGACCGTCGACGGAGATCGCCAGCACCCGCTTCGTGGTCGCCGCCTGTGCGGGCCGCCCGGGCAGCTCGACGACCGCGAAGGTGACGCCCAACAGGGTGATCAGGACCATCAGCACCAGCGAGCGCCGAGAAATCGTCATAACCGGACGTTAACAACACTGATCCGGCCCGCTCATGAACGTGAGATGGATCTCGGGTATGTCTCGAGTGACCCCCAGCACTGCGAAGTTGCGCTGTTTGGGCCTAGCCTTGACGATCGTGCAGTCCGTCTCGTCCCTGGGTTCGCCCTCGCCCCTGGGTTCAGCCCAGCCCGACCGCGACGCCCCGATCGGGATCTTCGACTCGGGCTTCGGTGGTCTCACCGTGGCGCGGTCGGTGATCGACCAGCTCGCCCACGAGTCGATCCTGTACGTCGGCGACACCGCCCGCGCGCCCTACGGGCCCAAGCCGATCGCCGAGGTGCGCGAGTACGCCCTGGAGTGCCTCGACCATCTCGTCGCCCAAGGCGTGAAGGCGCTGGTCATCGCGTGCAACTCGGCCTCGGCCGCGATGCTGCGCGATGCCCGGGAGCGCTACAAGCCGCTGCCCGTCGTCGAGGTCATCCTGCCGGCGACCCGCCGCGCCGTCGCGGCATCCCGCACCGGCCGGATCGGAGTCATCTGCACCCACGCGACCGCCGAGTCGATGGCGTACGACGACGCCTTCGCCGCGGCTCCGCACGTCTCGCTGCACACCCAGGCGTGCCCCCAGTTCGTCCCGTTCGTCGAGGCCGGCATCACCGGCGGCGACGAGCTCCTGGCCGCCGCGCACGAGTATCTGGACCCGCTGACCAGCGCCGGAGTCGACACGCTGATCCTCGGGTGCACCCACTATCCGCTTCTGACTGGTGTGATCTCTTATGTGATGGGCGACAACGTGACGCTGGTCAGCAGTGCCGAGGAGTCGGCGAAGGACGTCTACCGCGTCCTGGCCGAGCATGACCTGATGCGCGAGGGCGGCGAGCCGACCTACACGTTCCTGACCACCGGCAACCCCGCCGAGTTCAAGGCGATCGGTGCCCGGTTCCTCGGTCCGGAGCTCGCCGCCGCCCAGCAGTTCGCCGGGGGGATGGGATGACCTCCGGGATGCGGCTGACCGTCATCGGATGCTCGGGCTCCTATCCCGGACCCGACAGCCCCGCCTCCTGCTATCTCGTCGAGGCCGACGACGAGGCCGGACGTACGTGGCGGATCGTGCTCGACATGGGCAACGGTGCGCTCGGAGTCCTGCAGCGCTACATCGACCCGCTGCTGATCGACGCGGTCCTGCTCTCGCACCTGCACGCCGACCACTGCGTCGACATGACCTCCTACTACGTCCTCCGCAAGTGGCACCCGACCGGCCCGCAGCCGCCGATCCCCGTCTACGGCCCCAAGGGCACCGGCCGGCGCCTGGCGAAGGCCTACGACCTGCCCAAGCGCCCCGGGATGCGCGAGGAGTTCGCGTTCTCGACCTACACCGGGCCGATCCATCTCGGTCCTTTTCGGATCATCCCGACGGCCGTGGAGCACCCGGTCGATGCGTACGGACTCCGGATCGAGGCGCACGGCAAGGTCATCGCCTACAGCGGTGACACCGCCGAGACCGAGGCGCTGCTCGACATCGCCACCGACGCCGACCTGTTCGTCTGCGAGGCCGCCTTTCGCGACGGCGTCGACAACCCGCCCGGCGTGCACATCACCGGCGTCCACGCGGGGGAGTACGCCACCAAGGCTCATGTGAAGAAGCTGGTCGTCACTCACGTCCCGCCCTGGCATGACTCCGCCGACGCCCTCCGCGAGGCGCGGTCGGCGTACGAGGGGCCGACCGAGCTGGCGGCTACCGGGGCTGTGTACGAGGTTTGAGCTCGTGCAGGGATACCCGGTTAACCGGGTATCCCTGCACTTCTCAGGCGTTGCAACACCCGAGAAGTGCAGGAAAACCCCGAGCGGTGTGACGCAAGTGGTCGGTGAGGCGAGCGCTCAGACCAGGCCGGCGTCGTGCACGGTGATCGCGATCTGGACGCGGTTGGTGGCGCCGAGCTTGTCGAAGAGGCGCGAGACGTGCGCCTTGACGGTCGGGATCGAGAGGTAGAGCTCCTTGGCGATCTCGGCGTTGCTCAGCCCGCGCCCGACCGCGAGGGCGACCTCGTGCTCGCGGTCGGTGAGCGCCTCGAGCCGGCGGCTGGCGGCAGCGGCGCGCTCGCCGGTCGGCTCGGCGCGGAGCCGGGTGATCAGGGTGCGGGTGGCCTTGGGGGAGAGGATCGGCTCCCCGGAGGCGACCGCGCGGATCGCCGCGACGATCTCGGGCGGGGGCGTGTCCTTGAGGAGGAACCCGTCGGCGCCGGCGGCGAGGGCGTCGACGACGTACTCGTCGGCACCGAAGGTGGTCAGCACGATGACCCGCGGCGATCGTGACTCGGTGAGTACCCGGCGGGTCGCTTCGAGCCCGTTGATCCGGGGCATCCGGATGTCCATCAGCACCACGTCAGGGGCGGAGGTACGCACCAGAGCGAGCGCCTCCTGCCCGTCGGTCGCCTCACCGACGACCTCGATGTCGGCCTGACCGCCGAGCATCAGCCCGAGGGCCGAACGCACGAGCGGGTCGTCGTCGACGATCCCCACCTTGATCTTCACCGGACGCTCTGGGTTGGTCCCTGGGCTGCTCACTGGCCCCACGGTAGCCATGCTTCGAGAATGAAGACATCCTTTTCCGTACGGTGCGCGAGCCGTCCGCCTGCGAGGTCGACGCGCTCGGTCAGCCCGATCAGGCCCAGGCCGGCCCCGGGAGTGTTGGAGTCGAAGCCGAGCCGGTTGCGCAGCAGCACCTCGATCCCGTGCTCCTCCGAGCCCTGCAGGGACACCTTCAGGGCCGCCCCGGGCGCATGCTTGCGGGCGTTGGTGATGCCCTCCTGCACGACCCGGTAGATCGACCGGCCGACCGCCTCCGGCGGCGAGCCCTCGACATCGTCCTCGAAGGTGATGTTCATCCCGCCCGCTCGGGCCTCCTCGACGAGGCGGCCGAGGTCGGCGTACGTCGGCTGGGGTGCGGTCTCGGGATCCTCGCCGTTGCCGCGCAGCACGCCGAGGACGGTCCGGAGGTCGTCAAGCGCCCGGTGGGCGCCGTCGCGGATGGTGCCCACCTCGCCCCGGACCTCGTCGGCGGAGAGGTCCTCGCGGTAGGCGAGCGCGCCGGCCTGCATGGAGATGTGGGAGATGCGGTGGGCGAGCACGTCGTGCATCTCGCGGGCGATCCGTCGGCGCTCGGTCTCGCGGGCCTGGGAGACGCGCAGTGCCTGCTCGGCCTCGGCGGTCTCGGCGCGGAGCCGGAGCGTTGCGATCAGCTCACGGCGGGAGCCGATGTACATGCCCCAGGCGACCATCGCGGCGATGATCAACACGTTGGCGCCGAGGTTGAAGCCCCACAACGGGATGCCAGGGATCTCCTCCGCGGGGGTGGTCTCCATCACCGCGAACCAGAACATGCCTGCGGCGACGTTGAGCAGGGAGATCGGGATGATCTCGCGCCAGCGGCGCCGAGTCGCCAGCGAGACCAAGGCGAGGCTTGACGCCCCGGCGGAGAGGATCGAGAACGCCCCGGCGACGACTGTGAACGTGGCGATCGCCACCGGCCAGCGGCGGCGCCAGAAGACCAGGACCATGGAGAGGACGCCGAGGCTGAGATCGAGCAGGAAGCGCCACTCCGGCCATCCATCGGTGCTGGAGACCAAGCCAACGGCGCTGATCCCCAGCGCAAGGAGATACCGCCACACGTGCCCCCACAGGCTCAGGCGTGGCTGATAGGCCTCGGGTGACGGTTGCTGCACGGCATACACGTTAGTGAACCGAAGCCTGACGGACCCGATGCCGTGGTCGCGACCGGCCAATACTTTCGTCGGGTTGCAGGTCATCCGTATGTCCGATGCAGTCTGCGCCGGAGGCACGGCAGGATGTACGTCATGATCAAAGTCGAAGGACTGACGAGGGTCTATGGGACCTTCACCGCGGTCGACGACGTGTCGTTCACCGCCGAGGCCGGCAAAGTCACCGGCTTCCTCGGCCCGAACGGCGCGGGCAAGTCGACCTCCATGCGCATCATGGTCGGACTGACCAACCCCACCAGGGGTCGGGCAACGATCAACGGCAGCCTCTATGCCGACCTCCCCAACCCGGGCCGCCACGTCGGCGTGCTGCTCGACGCCAGCGCCCAGCACGACGGCCGCACCGGCCGCGAGGTGCTCACGCTCGCCGCGATGACGATGGGCCTGCCCAAGTCTCGCGTCGACGAGATGCTCGAGCTGGTCTCGCTGACGCCGTCGGAGGCGAAGCGCCGGATCAAGAACTACTCGCTGGGCATGAAGCAGCGTCTCGGCATCGCGCACGCGCTGATCGGTGACCCCAAGGTGCTGATCCTGGACGAGCCGGCCAACGGCCTGGACCCGGCGGGTATCCGCTGGATGCGTGGCCTGCTGAAGGAGTACGCCGACCGCGGCGGCACCGTCCTGCTCTCCTCCCACCTGCTGCACGAGGTCGAGCAGATCGCCGACGAGCTGATCCTCATCGGCAACGGCCGCATCGTGGCCGAGGGCACCAAGGACGCCATCCTCGCCGGCCAGGGCACCGCCGGCCAGTCTCTGGTCACCTCCCTGGACAACGAGGCGCTCACCGTTGCGCTGAAGGCCAAGGGCTACAGCGTCGAGCCGGTCGGCACCGGCATGCGCGTCTCCGCCGCCCCGGCAGAGGTGGGCAAGGCCGCTCTGGAGGCCAACGTCGTGCTCACCGACCTGCGTGACGGCGGCGCCGGGCTCGAGGACATCTTCCTGCAGCTCACCGCCGCAACCCAGCGCGAGCAAGTCGCGCCCATCCAGGCCGAAGGAGCCTCCGCATGAGTGCCGTATCCGTAGCGCCCTCCACCCCGCTCCCGACGGCCACCAAGGTGCCGTTCGGCCGCCTGGTGCTGGTCGAGTGGCGCAAGATGACCGACACGCGTGCCGGACGGGTCATGCTGATGATCACCGGTGGGCTGATCGCCCTGGTCGCGGGAATCATCCTGCTCGTCACGGCGCTGTCCGACATGGCCGCGTTGCCCGCATCGACCTGGATGAGCGCCCTCTCGTTCCCGGTCTCGCTCCTGGTGCCGGTGCTGGCGATCATGATCGTGACCCAGGAGTGGGGCCAGCGCACCCATATGGTCACCTTCACCCTCGAGCCCAGCCGGCTCAAGGTCATCTTCGCGAAGCTGGTCGCGGTCTTCGTCCTGGGCATCGTGACCATGGCCATCGCGGTCGGCATCGGTGCGATCGGGACGGTGGCGGGAGCCGCGATCGCCGGTTCCGAGGCGAACTGGAACGTGAGCGGTGAGGCGCTCGCGTGGACCCTGGCGACGCAGATCCTCTACCTGCTCATGGGCTTCGGGTTCGCGATGCTGCTGCTCAACACCCCGGCCGCACTGGTCATCTACTACGGCTACACGCTGATCCTGGAGGCGTCCGTCTTCAGTGCCCTCTACTTCATCTTCGACTGGGCACAGAACATCTTCCCCTGGATCTCCATGCAGGTGGCGATGATGCCCTACATCGCGGAGAACGAGATGAGGGCAGCCGGAATGGCCGTCGAGGACGGAGCGCTCGGGTTCGCCAGGCTGGCCACCTCGATCACCCTGTGGGTCGGGCTGCCGCTGGTGCTCGGCACGATGCGGGTTCTCAAGTCCGAGCTCAAGTAGTTCATCGGACTGTTCGCGACACGACACGCGGGGGTGGGTGCTTCGGCACCCGCCCCCGTCACCGTTGTGAGACGTGGGCACCTACCTGCGTTATGCGGCGCTGGGCGACAGCGCCACCGTTGGCCTCGGCGACCCTGTCAGTGAGGGTTGGCGAGGATGGGCCCGGCTTCTCGCCGAGGCTCTGGGACAGACGTACGACATCTCCTTCTGCAACACCGCGGTGATCGGGGCGACCTCGACCGTGGTGGTCGAGCAGCAGCTCGCCGATGCGGTGGCGCACCGGCCCGACGTGGCCTCGCTGATCGTCGGGGTCAACGACGTGATGCGGTCCGGCTGGGACACCGAGCGTCTCCGCAACGACCTGATGACCTGCGCCGACGCGCTCGCGGGCCAGGGTGCGCTGCTGATGACCGCGCGCTTCCACGACCACTCGGTGATGTGGCCGATGCCGGGCTGGATGAAGCGGTCGATCCAGCGGCGTACGGCCGATCTCAACGCCATCTGGGACGAGGTCCATGGCACATACGGTGGGCTGCGGGTGGACCTGGGCGCGGTTCCCGACCTGCACGAGCGGAGGTTCTGGGCCGCCGACCGGCTACATCCCTCCGAGCTCGGCCACCGGCGGATGGCGCGTTCGTTCGGCGAGCAGCTGGTGGCGTACGGCCTCACCTTCGAGCCGCCGAGCCTCGAGCCGGCCGGCGGGCTGCCGACGACCTGGCGGCAGGACCTGGCCTGGATGGCCGGTGAGGGAGTGCCGTGGATGGGGCGGCGGGCGCGGGATCTGGGGCCCTGGGTGGTGCGCCAGGCCTGGGCGCGACCGGTTCGACCCAGTGGTGAGCAGAGCCGGGAGAGCGTTGCATAGGGTGGTCCCGTGACCACACGAGCTGACGGGCGCGCCGACGACGAGCTGCGCCCCATCAAGATCACCCGCAACTGGCTCGACCACGCGGCCGGTTCCGTCCTCATCGAGTTCGGCAAGACCCGTGTCCTGTGCGCCGCCTCGGCCTCCGAGGGCGTGCCGCGCTGGCGCAAGGGCTCCGGGCTGGGCTGGGTGACGGCGGAGTACGCCATGCTGCCGGCCTCGACCCACGAGCGCTCCTCGCGCGAGTCGGTGAAGGGCAAGATCGGCGGACGTACGCACGAGATCTCCCGGCTCATCGGGCGCTCGCTGCGCGCGGTGATCGACTACAAGGCCCTGGGCGAGAACACGATCAACATCGACTGCGACGTGCTGCAGGCCGACGGCGGGACGCGTACGGCAGCCATCACCGGCGCCTATGTCGCGCTGTCCGACGCGGTGGCCTCGCTGGGCGTGCAGAAGGCACTGACCGGCTCCGTCGCTGCGATCTCGGTCGGGATCATCGACGGTGTACCGCGCCTCGACCTTCCCTACGAGGAGGACGTCCGCGCCGAGACCGACATGAACATCGTGATGACCGGCGAGGGCAAGTTCGTCGAGGTGCAGGGCACCGCCGAGGGCGTCGCTTTCGACCGCGCCGAGCTCGACGCCCTGCTGGCGCTGGGCGAGAAGGGCTGCGCCGACCTGACCAAGCTGCAGGAGGCCGCACTTGCCGGCTGAGCCGAAGATCCACGTCGCCTCGCGCAACGCCAAGAAGCTGGAGGAGATGTTCCGGATCCTCTCGCCGCTGGTGCCCGGGGTCTCGGTCGTCGGCCTCGACGACGTCACCCACTACGACGAGCCGGTCGAGGACGCGCCGACGTTCGAGGGCAACGCGCTGATCAAGGCGCGTGCTGGGTTCGCGGCCACCGGGCTGCCGACCGTCGCGGACGACTCGGGTCTCTGCGTCGACGCGCTCAACGGGATGCCCGGGGTGCTCTCGGCGCGTTGGGGTGGGCCCCCGAAGTCGGACGAGCGCAACAACGAGCTGCTCCTGGCCCAGCTCTCCGACGTGCCCGACGAGCGCCGCGGCGCCCACTTCGCCTGCGCGATCGCCTTCGTCTCGGGCGGTGGCGAGATCGTCGTCGAGGGCCGCATGGACGGCCGGATCATCCGCGAGGTCCGCGGTGACGGCGGCTTCGGCTACGACGTCCTGTTCGTCGCGGTCGACACCGAGGACGGGCGTACGTCTGCCGAGCTGTCGATCGAGGAGAAGGACGCCATCTCCCACCGTGGTCGCGCCCTGCGCGAGATCTCCCCGCAGATCGCCGCCGCACTCGGCTAGGGGTCACTAGCCTCGGCGGGTGACCACCTTCGACGCGCAGCACCGTCAGCACGCCTACCGGTTCCGGCTCGACTGGGGGCCGGTGGGCGCCGAGGCGATCGGGCCGGTGGACATCGCCGTCGTGGTGGACGTGCTCTCGTTCACCACGACGCTGACGGTCGCCGTCGAGCGCGGGATCGAGGTGTTCCCGTTCCGGTGGCGGGACGACCGGGCGGAGGCGTACGCACGCGAGCACGACGCCGTTCTCGCGGTGCAACGTCAGGACGCGGTGCCGGGCCGGCCCTCGCTCTCTCCCGCATCGCTGCGCCGGGCCGAGGGCGTCCGGCGGCTCGTGCTGCCCTCGCCCAACGGCTCGACGATCAGCACCCTGCTCGCCGACGGCGGTGCCAAGGTCGTCGGTGTCTCGCTCCGCAACCGGACCGCGGTCGCCGAGTGGCTCGCTCCTCGCTGCGTTGACGGCGCGAGCGTCGCCTTCATCGCGTCGGGGGAGCGCTGGCCGGACGGCACACTCCGCCCCGCGGTCGAGGATCTCTGGGGAGCCGGCGCCGTCCTGGACGTCCTGGACCCAGACGAGCTCTCGCCTGAGGCCGCCATGGCGCGCGACGCCTTCCGTGCGGCCGATCTTCCGGACGCGCTCCATGCCTGCGCCGGTGGCCGGGAGCTGACTGCCAAGGGCTACGCCGACGACGTGATGGTGGCCGCCGAGGTCGACGGCTCGTCGGTGGTGCCCCTCCTGAGCGGCCGGTCGTTCATGTCAGCCACCGACCGGCTCACTGATCCGTGCTGAGCCGGCCCTCCAGACCGATCTGCCAGTCGAAGAGCCCCTGCTCCACGAGCAGGGTGAGCAGGGCCTTGTCCAGCCCGGTCGCGATCGCGACCCCGATGAGCACCAGGACGACGCCGAGCACCTTGTGGAAGGCGCCCTCGGGGTCGATCGCCCACCTGAGCCGGGCGATCAGCGCCCGTCCGCCCGCCATGACCGCGGCCAGCAGGAGCGTCAGGCCGGCGACGTACGCGAGCAGGTAGCCGAGCCCGCTCAGCGGCTCAGCCGGAAGGATGGCGGCCACGATCAAGGCGTACGTCGGGCTGCAGGCGCTGAAGACCGGCCCCATGCTCGCGCCCAGGAGGATGTCGCCGCCGATCCCGCGACGGGTGCTCGCCCGGGCCATACGTTCCTGGGCGCGCGATCCGAGCCCGAGCCGGAACGCCACCGCGTCCCACAGCCGTGGCCAGATCATCACGACACCGAAGAGCGCCACGATCACACCGGAGACGACGCTCCAGAACCGTGGCGGGACGTCGATCAAGAGGGTCGTCGACTTGAGCACGATGCTGAACACGATGACGGAGACGCCGAGCGCGGCCACCGCCACCCACGGCCGGCGCTTGCCGGTCCCGCGGGGCAGGCTGTACTCACGGGAGAATATGGCCGGCACGAACGCCACCACGCACGGGGCGAGCACCGAGAGCGCTCCGGCGAGGAACGACGCGAGCAGCAGCGTCACTGGGTGTTCTCGAGGATGGCGTCGACCGACTTGTCCTGGCCGTAGCCGGACCAGAGCTCGACCGTCTCGCCGGCGGGGTCGACGCGTACGAAGGTCGACTGGATCGTCACCCCGTGCTGCTTGCGCAGGTCGGTCGCGGAGTCGTAGTCGACCTTCAGGATCTGGGCCCCGTCAGGCACCTCGCCGCTCTTGATCGCCTCCTCGAACCCGCGGCACTCGGGGCACCAGGGCGCGTGGAAGAAGAGGATCGTGTCGGTGTAGCACTCGTCGGCGACGGCCGCCTCGGAGTAGTCGGCATAGCGGCCCGTTGCCTCGCACGAGGCTGACGAGTCGTTCCCGGCGGCGGGGGGCGACGTGGGCGGCACGCTCGCACTGGTGGTGGGCGATGCGGAGTCATCGGCGGTCTCCGCTGAGCCGCAGCCGACGGTCACCGCGCAGAGGATGGTCAACAGGGCCAGGATTCGGGTGCTCACGGGCATGGGTTCGGAGCGTACGTTCCCGCGGACTGGTGTGCGCATCGACCTCATTGAAGAGCGGCGGTGAGGCGCAGCACGTTGTCGACGTACGCCGCGACCTTCGGCCGCGCGAGCCACTCCTCGAGCAGCAGCTCGCGCGAGATGGCCCGGTAGCTGTCCTCGACCTTCCGCAGCTGTGTCACCGGTTCGCCGTCGAAGAGCATCAGCGAGATCTCGTAGTTGAGGGCGAAGGAGCGCATGTCCATGTTGCTCGAGCCGAGCACGGCGACCTCGTCGTCGATGCTGAAGTGCTTGGAGTGCAGGACGGCGGGCTTGGGGTAGAGATAGATGCGGACACCGGCCTCGAGTAGCGCCTCGTAGTAGGAACGCTGGGCGTGGTAGACCATGAACTGGTCCTTGCCCTCGCTGACGAAGAGCTCCACCTCGACGCCACGGCGGGCGGCCGTGGTCACGGCGTACAGCAGCGACTCGTCCGGCACGAAGTAGGGGCTGGTGATCGAGATCCGCTTCTTGGCGGCGTACATGAGATGGGTGAACGCGCGCAGGTTGTTCTCGGCGTCGACACCTGGGCCGCTGGGCACGATCTGGCCGGTCACGTCGCCGGCGCGCGGCGCGGTGGCGGCCAGCTCGGAGCGCAGCAGCTCCCCGGTCTCGGTGTCCCAGTCGCTGGCGAACACGACGTTCAGCGCAGTCACCAGCGGACCCTCGATCCGTGCGTTCAGCTCGACCCACTCGCGGCCGGCCCGGTGGTTCTTGGGCTTGTTGTAGCCGGGCTCGATGAGGTTCTGCGAGCCCGTGAACGCGACCCGGCCGTCGACCACCAGGAGCTTGCGGTGGTTGCGCAGGTCGGGGCGGCGGATCTGGCCGCGGAGGGGGTCGATCGGCAGCAGCGGGTGCCAGTCGATGTCGGAGGCGTCGAGCCGCTTCACGAGCTTGCGCCAGACCGGGATGCCGCGCGAGCCGAGGTGGTCGAGGAGGAGCCGGACGCTCACCCCACGCGCCGCGGCCCGGTCCAGGGCGTCGAAGAACGGCTCGGTCATGTGGTCGCAGGCGGTGATGTAGAACTGCGCATGCACGTACGTCTCGGCCTCGTCCACCGCGGCCGTCATCGCCTCGATCGAGGCGGCGTAGTCGTCGATCAGATCGATCCGGTTCCCCGACCTGGCAGGCAGTGAGCCGAGCCGTTCGTTCAGCTCGATCGTGGCCGCGTCGACCTCGGAGATCGTCTTCTGGTGCGGCGTTCTCGGCAGTCCGCGGACGTACTCGGACACCTCGTCGTTCAGGGCTCGCTGGCGGGCGTGTCGCCGGCGATCCAGCCGGGTCTGACCGAGCAGCAGGTAGCCGATCAGGCCGATTCCCGGGATGAAGAAGATGGCCAGCAGCCACGCCATCGCGCTGGCCGGACGCCGGTTCTTCGGCACGACTCCGAGCGCGATGACCTTGACCAGCAGGTCGATGATGTAGATCGAGGTCCCCATGACCCCCGCCACTGTCATGCGCATCAGCATGCACCACCGCCACTCGTGTGGGAATCTTCTGACATGGTTCGACTCTTCCCTGCCGCCCGCCGTGCCATCGCTGCCGAGGAGGCCTCGCCGCCGGTCTGGGAGGTCGACGTCTCCGCCCAGCGGGACCAGGCCCGCAAGCTGGCCGCAGCTGAGGCGAAGGAGGAGGTCGCGGAGGTGGCCGGGATCGACGCCGGCGGGGTTCCGTGCCGGCTCTACACCCCCGAGGACGTACGCGAAGGGGTGATCGTCCACCTCCACGGCGGTGGCTTCGTCTTCAACGACGTCGAGGTCCACGACGCCGCGTGCCGGCGGCTCGCCAACAGGAGCGGGCTGCGGGTGCTGTCGGTCGATTACCGCAGGCCTCCGGAGCACCCCTATCCCGCGGCTCCCGACGACGTCGACACGGTCGTCAAGTGGCTGGGCAACGACCCGCTGCTGAGCACGTTGCCGGCGTACGTCCACGGTGACAGCGCCGGCGGCAACCTCGCCCTCGTCGCGGCGCTGCGCAACCCGGGCGTCTTCGGCGCGATGGTGCTCGTCTACCCGTTCCTCGACCCGTCGATGAGCACCCCGGGCTACGCGATGGTGGACGGCTGGAACGAGGAGGCGGCGTGGTACTGGAAGCAGTACGCCTCGACCGAGGCCGATCTTCGCAATCCCGACCTCGGCCCCTATCTCGCCTCTGACCAGGAGCTTCGCGGCCTGCCGCCGACGCTGATCGTCAGCGCCGAGGGCGACATCCTCACCGACGAGAACGAGGACTTCGCGCTCCGGTTGGCCGACCTCGGCGTCGACGTGGTCGCCTTCCGTGCGGTCGGCCAGATCCACGGTTTCTGGCGCCACGGCCAGACCTTCCCGGCCGCGGAGTCGGTGATGGCGATGACTGCTGCCTTCTTTCGGGGACGTCAGTGACGGAGCCCTACGACGTCACCGAGGTCCGGGCCGCCTACGACACCGTCTCCAAGGCGTACGCCGAGATCGTCGACCCTACGATCACCGAGACCTCCTTCGACGCCGGTGTCCTCGACACCTTCGTCAGCTACGTCCGCAAGGACGGTGGTGGGCTGGTCGGCGACATCGGCTGCGGGCCCGGGCGGGTGACGGCCTATCTGGCCGAGCGGGGGATCGACGTCTTCGGAGTCGACCTGTCGACGGGCATGATCGCGCAGGCCAAGGAGCGGCATCCGGCGCTCCGGTTCGAGGTCGGCGACATGGCTCGCCTCCCGCTCCGCGACGGTGAGCTCGCGGGGGTGCTGGCTTGGTACTCGCTCATCCACACCCCGCCTGCGCGCCGGCCCGAGGTCATCGCCGAGCTCGCCCGGGTCACCCGCCGCGGCGGCCGGTTCGTGACCGCGTTCCAGGTCGGGGACGAGCACGTACGCCACATCGGCGCCTACGGCCACGACGTCACCTTCGACGGCTACCGGCTCCCGGTCGAGGCGACCAGCGCCCTGCTCGAGGAGGCGGGTTTCGAGGTCACCGCGACGGTCGTGCGCTCCGCCGAGGACTGGGAGCGGACGCCGCAGGCCTATCTCGTCGCGCGACGTCGCTGACGACGATAGGTTGCGCGCATGACGCAGCAGCCGTACCACGTCCCCCGCTTCTTCCTCCGCCAGAAGGTCACGCCTTTCACCAACAAGTACGTCGCCCAGGCCGCCAACGCCGACGGCTCCGAGGGGCAGGTGCTCGCCTTCGCGCAGCAGAAGCGGCTGGCGTTCAAGGAGCAGGTGACCTTCTACGCCGACGAGTCGAAGTCGCAGGCCGTCTTCGCGTTCAAAGCGCGTGCGGTGATGGACCTCAACGCCGGCTACGACGTCACCGACCCGAGCGGTGCGGCGCTTGGCTTCTTCCGCAAGGACTTCGGCAAGAGCCTGCTCCGCTCGACGTTCCAGGTCGAGGGCCCCGGCTACGCCGGCACCGGTCAGGAGCGCAACCAGCTGGTTGCCATCCTGCGCCGCTTCACCGAGTTCGACTTCATGCCGATCCACTTCGACTACGTGTCCTCCGAGGGCCAGCCGCTGATCTCGATCGAGCGCCGCTTCGCCTTCCGTGACAAGTACACGGTCACCGTCCACGACCCGCGCGTCGACTTCCGGGTCGCCGCAGCCCTCGCGGTCGCGATGGACGCGCTGATGCAGCGCTGAAGCCACTCGGCTCAGGCTGGGCTCGTCCGGTCCGGGTCCGCTGCCGCCAGGTGCGGGCGGACCAGGTCCAGCAGCAGTTGGTGGGTCGCCGCGTCGGCCGCGGCGATCATCCCGCGGCCGGTGTGGATCGGGTCGCCGTTGAGGTCGGTGACGACGCAGCCGGCGGCCTGGCACAGCGCGATGCCGGCGGTGAAGTGAACGCTTCCCTCGAGGTGGCCATCGGTGACGTACGCCGCCCGCCGGCCGGCCGCCACCCAGGCGACCGCGAGGGTGGAGGACATCACGCGCGGGCCGAACTGGGCCCGCAGGCGCGGGTCGGCGACGAGCTGCCCGCCGACGAACGGCCGGTCGAGCGGGCCGTCGCACTGGATGTCGACGAGCCGGGTGCGCGGGCTCGGGGTCAGGACGGTGTCGCCGCCTCCCTGGCGTAACCAGGCGGAAGTGGCGTCGGTCCAGAAGATCTCCTCGCTGATCGGGTCCGCCGAGACTGCCGTCTTCACGCCCTCGGGTGTCACGAGTGCGACGTTCACCGCGGCGAGCGGGGTCTGGGCGGCGTAGTTGAGGGTCCCGCAGAGCGGGTCGACCAACCATCGCCGCTCGCTGTCGCCGCTGCGCCCGGTCTCCTCGCCCTCGAAGGCATCCTCCGGCCGGTACGTCGCGATCGTCTCCCGGATCGCCTTCTCCGAGGCGATGTCCGCCTCGGTCGCGAAGTCTGTAGGGGACTTGTCGAAGTGGCTCAGGTCGGTGCCGTACATCTCTCTGACGACCGCCGCCCCCGCCGTCGCCGCCGCGATCGCGACGGCCTGGTCCGGGAACGCTGCCCGGAAGGCGTCGATCGCTGGATCCGGGAACTCCTCCGGCTCGTCGCCGATGAACACCGCCACCACCTCGGCCTCGGGATCCTCGGTCAGCTTGGGCAAGATCTTGTCACGCCAGCTCCGTACGTTGGGGTGGTCATAGTCGACGTACGCCTCCGCGGGCGAGATCAGCTCGATCGCCCGCTCGAGCTCCTCTCGGGTCAGCCGGTACGCCGCGGTTCCGCGCTTGTGTCCGACGACTGTCGCGATCACCACGGCCGGGAGGCGGTGGCCGTAGGCGTTGACCAGGGGGAAATGCTCTGGCTTGTGGTCGGGTGCTGTCGATGGGCGGAGGCCGACGCCGTGGGCGTTCGGGGGCGTCCAGCCGTCGATCGCTGACTCGAACCTTGATCTTGCCGCGAGGATCTCGTCCATCGTTGTCCACTGGTCCACGCTGGGGGAATCTATCGGTGCGTTTGTCGTTTGCGGACCGTATTTCGGGGTTCATGTGGGCCGCCGACCCTTTCTTTGAGGGTCTTCTCGACGGGCCGTCGAGAAAAAAATTGGCTGGCTATCGGGGCGGCGGCCCGGGGGTGGCGCAGCGGATCCTTGCTTGGGACAGGTGAGGTTGATGGGGCGGAAGGGCGGCCCTTCGGGCCACTTACCATCCACAGATGCTAGGCCGCTCGCTCACCGCGAAAACGGTGTTTTACCTGCGAAAACAGATGGCAGTGGCAGGACTGGGGGCGTAGAATCAGACCCATCACAACACCTCTTGAAGGGAGAGATGGCGATGAGTCTCGGCCGCTCGATCGACCCGTGGGGCGCCAACCCCGGCGACTTGATCGACGCTGCCTTGAAGGCCATCGAGACCGCCCTCCAAGAACTACTCGCCACCGACCCCACCTACTGGCGCACCGAGCAGAAGAAACCGGCGCCAAGGACGCCTCCGGCTGGATGCGGACCGAACTCCTCGTCGACAAGGGCGTCGCTCGCTCCCAGGTGAAACTCGCGGCGGCAGTGACCAAGTACGAACTCGTTGCCGCAGGCCTGGCCGAAGGAATCGTGTCCCAGGACAACGCCAGGGTGATCACCCAAGCCCTCGACGCCATCGAGACCGATCCGGCCGCCAGCAGCGAGGACCTGATCCTCGCCGAGAAGCTCCTGGTCGAATACGCCGCCCGGTTGACCGCGAACGAGTTGAAGATCGTCGCACGACGAATCCTCGCCGAGATCGACCCCGAGCGATTCGAAGCCGCCGAAGCCGAAGCCCTCCAGTGCGAGGAGGAGCACGCCCAGCGACGCACGTTCTTCTCCTCCTGCGACAACGGGGATGGCACCATCGACATCCACGCCCGCGTCTCGCGTGCGGTCGGGATCCGGCTGCGGACGCTGCTGGACTCCCTGGCCCAGCCCCGGAAGCTCTCGGTCGAGGACAAGGGCCGCAAGGCGCTGTCATCGAGACCTACGACGTCGACCAGCTCCCCCGCCACGGCGGCCACGTCACCACGGTGTTCATCACCATGAGCGTGGAAGACCTCCGCAACGAGCTTGGCACCGCAGCCCTCGGCTTCGACGGGGAGCAGATCAGCGCCGCCGAGGCTCGCCGGATGGCCTGCAACGCAGACCTGGTCCCGGTCGTGTTGGGCACCGATTCTGAGATCCTGGACTTCGGTCGCACCGCGAGGTTGGCGTATCCGGTCCAGCACAGGGCGCTCCGGTTACGAGATAAGTGTTGCCAGGCCGAAGACTGCGACGCACCCGCTGCCTGGACCGAGGCCCATCACCTCGAACCCTGGTCCGAAGGCGGCCGAACCGACCTGGCCAACATGGTCCTGCTCTGCTCCAGCGACCATCGCCGAATCCATGACCCTAAGTACGGGTATGAGCGACTTCCGAATGGGCGGATCCGGTTCACCCGGCGCACCTGAGCGAGCTGCTCTGGTACGACCGCTCACCCGTGCGTCCTTGTGAAGGATTCACAAGGCGTCATCGTCTTGTAAAAGCACGAGGAGGCCTTCCAGCCTCGACGACCCACCAAATCCGAAGATCCAGCAGCGGTAAGAGAGGATGGGCAGCATGCGCGTCCACATCGGCTGTGACCACGCCGGTCTCGAACTGAAGTCCCACCTGATCAACCGTCTGACGGAGCTCGGCTACGAGCCTGTCGACCATGGCCCGTTCGTCTACGACGCACTCGACGACTACCCGGTCTTCTGCATCCGGGCGGCCGAGGGGGTGGCCCGGGATCGGGAGCAGGGGCTGGACAGCCTCGGTGTCGTGATCGGCGGGTCGGGCAACGGCGAGCAGATGGCGGCCAACAAGGTGACCGGCATCCGCTGCGCACTCGCGTGGAGCGAGGAGACTGCCAAGCTCGCCCGCGACCACAACAATGCCCAGGTGGTTGCAGTGGGCGGCCGGATGCACAGCCTCGAGGACATGACGAAGTTCGTCGAGATCTTCCTGGCCGAGCCGTTCAGCGAGGACGAGCGGCACGTACGCCGCATCGACCAGCTCCACGCCTACGACGCCGACGGCGTACGTCCGCCGCTTCCCGACTCGGCCAAGGGCCTGGGGCCCGCCGAGGACCAGGACTGATCCGGGGATGCCCGAGGGGCACACCCTCCACCGCCTCGCGCTCGATCTGAGCGTCGCCTTCGCCGGCCAGCAGGTCCGGGTCAGCAGCCCGCAGGGCCGGTTCGCCGACTCCGCCGCGCTGCTGGACGGCCAGATCTTCACCGGCGCCGAGGCGTGGGGCAAGCAGCTGTTCCTCGAGTTCCCGGGGGAGCAGTACGTCCACATCCATCTCGGTCTCTACGGCAAGCTCGACCTGAAGCCGTACGCCATCGAGCCGCCGTTGCCTGTCGGCCAGGTCCGACTCCGCCTGGTCTCGACAAGCTCGAGCACCGAGGATGGGACGTACGCAGACCTGCGCGGCGCCAACACGTGCAACCTCGTCACCACGGCTCAGCGTGACGCGGTGGTCGCGAAGCTCGGGCCGGACCCGCTGCGCGACGACGCCGACCCGGGCCGGGGGTGGTTGCGGATCAGCCGGAGCCGTACGACCATCGGCGCGCTGCTGATGGACCAGTCCGTCCTGGCCGGGGTGGGCAACGTCTATCGGGCCGAAGTGCTCTTCCGGCACCGGATCGACCCGATGCGCCCCGGCAACACCCTGCGCCGGCAGCAGTGGGACGCCATCTGGGACGACCTGGTCGAGCTCATGAAGCTCGGCGTCCAGAGGAACCGCATCGACACCGTCCGCGACGAGCACACCCCCGAAGTGATGGGCCGTCCGCCGCGCAAGGACGACCACGGCGGCGAGGTCTACGTCTACCGCCGCCACGGCCAGCCGTGCCTGGTGTGCGGCACGAGCGTACGCACCACCGAGCTGCAGCAGCGCAACCTGTTCTGGTGCCCGAAGTGCCAGCGCACGTACCGGCCCCGGACGACCGTAAAGAAGTAGCCCGCACTACTCTCCGGCCTGCGAGAACGACCACGCAGCCCCCACCCCGAGACCTAGAGTGAGGCCATGTCGAGCCATGCCTTCGCAGACCGCCTGCGGAGCAACGCGATCCGCCGCAGATTCCGTGACCCGGAGCTGCGAGCGGTGCTGTGGCTCGGGCTGCTCACCATCGTCCTGACGGTCCTCGCGGCGGCTCAGACCGGCTGGCTGCAGGTGGTCCCGGTGGCGGTCCTCACCGTGCCGCTGCTGCTCGGAGCGGTGCTGCTCGGGCCGCGTACGCTCAGCTGGTTCGTCGTCTTCGTGATGGTGATGATCGTGGTCGCCGCCAGCCAGGTGACGCTCTCCGACCGGGACGCCGCCGCCATCGGCGTGCACTTCCTGCTCGGCGCGATCGTGCTGTCCGTCGCGATGCGCCGCACCTACCTCGGGGTGGGCGGCTTGAACGACGAGCTGATGCTGCTCGACCTGACCCACAAGCTCGACCAGGGTGCGATCCCCCCGATGCCTCCGGGGTGGCTCGCGGACTCGGCCGTCCTACCGGCGGGCGGCACCCGGTTCACCGGTGACTTCGTGGTGGCTGCGCGGGAGGCCGACCGGCTGGAGATCGTCGTCGTCGATGTCTCCGGCAAGGGGGAGCGTGCGGGCACCAGGGCACTTCAGCTGTCCGGTGCGTTCGGCGGACTCCTCGGTGCCGTCCCGCCGGCCGAGTTCCTGCCTGCGGCCAACCGCTACCTGCTTCGCCAGGACTGGCAGGAGGGCTTCGCGACCGCGGTCTACCTCTCGATCGACCTGACCAACGGTGCGTACGAGATCCGCTCGGCTGGTCACCCGCCCGCCCTCCTACGTCGCGCCGCCACCGGCCGCTGGGAGGAGGCCGAGAGCAACGGCCCGGTGCTGGGGCTCATCGACGACGTCGAGTTCGACGCCTGCGAGGGAGTGCTCGGGGTGGGCGACATGGTGATGCTCTACACCGACGGCGTCGTGGAGGCGCGAGGGGTCGATCTCGAGCGCGGCATCGGAAACCTGGTCGCCACCGCCGACCATCTCGCGGTCACCGGCAGGGGTGGGGGAGCGCGCCGCCTGCTCGAGGGACTGAGCGCCAGCTCCGACGATCGCGCGCTCGTCGCGGTCGGGCGACGGTGACCGAACCGACCCTGCGAACCGACCGGTAGGGGAGCCGGTTACAGGTGTGAGCCAGATCTATGGCAGGATTTCGCAGGTCGCACGAGGGCGCTGGCTCTCGCGTGCGCGGATGTAGCTCAATGGTAGAGCCTCAGTCTTCCAAACTGATTACGCGGGTTCGATTCCCGTCATCCGCTCCAAGTGCCATTCCCGCTGATTGGGGAGGGGCCCTTGACGGGGCGTAGCGTAGTGGCTAGCGCGCCTGCTTTGGGAGCAGGAGACCGCAGGTTCGAGTCCTGTCGCCCCGACATTTCATAGCCCTGCACGCGACATCATTCTCAGAAACAAACGACAGGAGACACCCTGTGAAGAGCGCCGTCGAGACGTTGAGCCCGACCCGGGCCAAGCTGACCGTCGAGGTGCCCTTCGAGGAGCTCAAGCCGAGCCTCGACGCGGCGTACAAGCAGATCGCCAAGCAGATCAACGTTCCCGGCTTCCGCCGGGGCAAGGTCCCGCCCCAGGTGATCGACAAGCAGGTCGGCCGCGGTGCGGTGCTCTCCGAGGCGGTCAACAACGTCCTCCCGCAGATGTACTTCGACGCCCTCCAGGAGAACTCGCTCGAGCCGCTCGCGCAGCCCGAGATCGAGGTCACCAAGCTCGAGGACAACGAGACCCTGGAGTTCACCGCCGAGGTCGACATCAAGCCCGAGATCACGCTGCCCGACTACGAGGGCATCGAGGCCAAGGTCGAGGACATCGAGCTCACCGACGCTGACGTCGAGGAGCAGATCCAGGCGATGCGCGAGCGCTTCGGCACTCTCAAGGACGTCGAGCGCGCCGCCGCTGACGGCGACTTCGTGGTCATCGACCTGAAGGCGACCAAGGACGGCGAGGACGTCGAGGGCGCCGAGGCCGTCGGGATGAGCTACCAGGTCGGCAAGGGCGGCATGCTCGACGGCCTGGACGAGGCCATCGTCGGTCTGTCCGCCGGCGAGTCCAAGGACTTCAAGAGCACCCTCGTGGGCGGTGAGCTGATCGGCCAGGAGGTCGACGTCAACGTCACCGTCAACCAGGTGCAGGAGCAGGAGCTCCCGGCGTACGACGACGACTTCGCCCAGCTCGCCAGCGAGTTCGACACCGTCAAGGAGCTCGAGGAGGACGTCCGCGGCCGCCTCGGCAACGGCAAGCGCCTCGAGCAGGCCGCCGCCGCCCGTGACGCCGTCCTCGAGGCCCTCCTGGAGCAGCTCGAGATCCCGCTGCCGGAGAGCATCGTCACCGACGAGCTCAACGCGCGCCGCGAGGGCATCGAGCAGCAGCTCGGCTTCGCCGGCCTCACCTTCGAGAAGTACCTCGAGGACGAGGAGCAGACGATCGAGGAGTTCGAGGCCGACCTCGAGCGCCGCGTTCGTGACGCCGTCGCCGCCCAGCTGATCCTCGACCAGATCGCCAAGGAGAAGGAGATCGGGGTCGAGCAGCAGGAGCTGACCGAGCACATGATGCGCCGCGCGCAGCAGTCCGGTCAGGACCCGCAGGAGTTCGTCAACCACATGCTCGAGCACAACCACGTGCCCGAGCTGGTCCAGGAGATCCTGCGCGGCAAGGCGCTCGCCCAGCTCGTCGAGGCCGCCAAGGTCACCGACGAGTCCGGCAACCACGTCGAGCTGAAGAACCTCCGCCCCGACGGCACCATCGGCGAGGACGAGCCCGAGGCTGAGGCCGAGGCCCCCGAGGAGACCGAGAAGGCCGACGCCTGATCACCCTCAGACGTACGTCACAGCGCCCCTGCCTCACGGCAGGGGCGCTGTCGTTTTCGTGTGAGCCGGTGCTACTGGGCGTCGAAGTTGTCTGTCGGGTCGCCTGAGACCTCCAGATTCTTGGCCGCGCAGTCGGACTTCGACAGGCCCTGCTCGACGCACCACTCCAGCGCGGGGGTGGAGGTGTCGCTGGGATGGGGCAGCACGACGGCGTACATCCCCGGCTTCACGTACGAGCTCGGCCACTCGCCGGTGTCGAGGAGCAGCGCCTCGGGGTGGGCGGTCTTGATCTTCTGGTAGCGGGTCAGCGCCTGCTGCCAGTCGGCGTCGCCGCCGTCCCCGGCGCCGACCGCCGCGAGCTGTGGGATCCAGGTGCCGATGAGCTTGGTGGCCGCTTCGGTGTCGAGACGGGAGATGCGGAGCAGCTGATCCTCAGGCGGGGCGTTCGGGTCCACGGACGGCACGCTCGACGGCTCGCTCGTGGGGCTGGTCGAAGGCTCCGGCTCCGCCTCGGACTGCAAGGGTCCGGTCCCGTCCTTGCCGAAGATGAACCCGAGCACGCCGGCGACGAGCACCAGCACCACGATCATCACCAGGATCGGCGCCGTGCGGCCCTTCCGTTGCGCGGGGGTTGGCGAGGCGGCGTCGTCGAAGAAGTATCCCCGGGTGCCGCGACCCGTGGTCGCATCGTCGCCGAGCTCGTCCACGAAGAGCGGACGGTGCTGCTCCGGGGGAGCCAGGAGCGGGGCTCCGCAGCCGATGCAGTAGATGGCCCCGGGCAGCAGATCATCGCCGCACGACTGGCAGTGTGATTCCTTCTCGTCGCTCACGCCCGGACACCCCCTTCCGCATCCGACGGTAACCCGCGGAGACCAGTGTCGTCACGCAACACCAGTAACAACAGCATCACAGACACCAGACGCGTGAGCGAACGCAAACGTACTGAATGTCGTCGCGCCGGTGTGATCTGAGACACAGACGGGCTGGACAGTGGGCACAGGTGATCCCGTCGGTCCAGCGTAGGCCCTACGCTGCCAGCGTGACCTCCAGCCCTGAGACCGTCCGCGCCGTGGTCCTCAACGTCGAGGACGCCCCGGTGGACCCCGACGCCGAGGAGCTGCTCGACCGCGGTCAGAGCAAGGTGGCCGGCATCGTCGGTCTGGCGAAGCTCGCCTGGCGCATCACGGCCTTCGCGCGTCGCCCGTTCGCGGCGCCGTTCGCGCTCGCGACCCCGATCATCCGCGGTGTCGTCAACACCGACTCCGGACCCGCCGTCGCGGTCCGGCACCAAGGCCGCATGGTCAGCCCGAAGGAGTGGGCCGCCGCCCAGCGGCAGGTCGGGTCGAGCCCTCGGATCCTGGTCCTGATCCCGCCCACGGGCAAGGACGAGACCGTCTGGGAGGAGGGCTCGCAGGCGACCGGTGCGACGTACGCAGACCGGCTCGCCGAGCTGCTCGGCTGGATGCCGCTGCACATGCACGTGTCCGCCGGCAGCAAGTCGGTGCCCGCCGCGGTGGCGCTCAGCAGCCGGATCCAGGAGTGCGTCGACGCCCTCGCTGCGGAGCCGCGCATCGTCCTGGTCGGCTACGCCGGTGGTGGTCTCATCGCCCGCAACGCGCTCGGCGTGGCCACCGCTGGGGCGCGGCCGTGGACGACGTACGTCTCCGAGCTGATCGCCCTCGGCACGACGCCCTATGCGGTCACCTCCGCCCCGATCTCGGGTGGGGTCGGCAAGCAGCTCGACGAGCACCTCGCCGGGATCGCGGTCGTCGGGGCCGATGAGGCGATGCTCCCGCCGCGACCGGATGTCGACTATCTGCTGGTCACCGACAAGGCGACCTCGCGCCCCAACCGGGTCGGGCGACTCTTCGGGGAGATGCTGTGGTGGCGGCACAAGACGCCACTGCGGTCGCGCCGGGTGCGCGACCTGTTCCCGACGGCGGAGCGCTTCACGCTCTCGACCGCCGAGACGCCGCTGTCGAACCATCCTGCGGTCCACGACGCGCTGCTGCGCTGGCTGGCGTAGCCGTGAGGGTCGCGGCGTCGCCCGGATTGCGACGCGATCGCCAATAGTTCTGCCGTCGGCGAACAATGGCACACCAGCCGTGGATCAACTGGATGTGGCGGCTAGTGTCGATCCTGTGAACATCGACTCCAGCGCGGCTGACGCTCATGCCGGTGCCCCAGGGCTCTCCCCGAGCCTAGGCGGCAACGGCGGCGGTCTGAGCCTTCTCGACGACAACATCTACAACCGACTGCTGCGGGAGCGCATCGTCTTCCTCGGCTCCGAGGTCCGCGACCAGAACGCCAACGCGATCTGCGCGCAGCTCCTGCTGCTCTCCGCGGAGGACCCCGAGGCCGACATCTTCCTTCACATCAACTCGCCCGGTGGCTCGGTGGATGCCGGTATGGCCATCTACGACACGATGCACTACATCCCCAACGACGTGGCGACCGTCGGCATGGGCCTGGCGGCCTCGATGGGCCAGTTCCTGCTCTGCGCCGGCGCCAAGGGCAAGCGTTATGCGCTGCCGCACGCGCGGATCATGATGCACCAGCCCTCCTCGGGCATGGGTGGCTCGGCCTCCGACATCAAGATCCAGGCGCAGCAGTCGCTGCACATCAAGAAGGTGCTGCTCGAGCTGATCAGCGAGCACACCGGCCAGAGCGTCGAGCAGGTCACCACGGACGCCGACCGCGACCGCTGGTTCACCGCCGCCGAAGCTCTCGACTACGGCCTGGTCGACCAGGTCATCCGGAGCGCCAAGGAAGCCTCCGACGAGGGCCGACCCGCTCACAAGAAGGACTGAGGACATGAACTACTACATCCCGCAGTGGGAGGAGCGTACGTCGTACGGCGTCCGCCGGATCGACCCCTACGCCAAGCTCTTCGAGGACCGGATCATCTACCTGGGCACCCCGATCAGCGACGATGTCGCCAACGCGGTCATCGCCCAGCTGCTCTGCCTGCAGTCGATGAACCCGGACCAGGACATCTCGATCTACATCAACAGCCCCGGTGGCTCGTTCACGGCCTGCACCGCGATCTACGACACGATGCAGTTCATCAAGCCGGACGTGCAGACCGTCTGCATCGGTCAGGCCGCCTCGGCCGCCGCGATCCTGCTCGGTGCTGGTGCCCACGGCAAGCGGATGGCGCTGCCCAACAGCCGCATCCTGATCCACCAGCCGTACACCGAGGGCACCTTCGGCCAGACCTCCGACATCGAGATCCAGGCCAACGAGATCCTGCGGATGCGTGAGCTGCTCGAGAAGATGATCGCCGACCACAGCGGCAAGTCGATGGACGAGGTCAGCCACGACATCGAGCGCGACAAGATCCTCACCGCCGCCCAGGCGGTCGAGTACGGCCTGATCGACTCGGTGCTCGAGTCGCTCAAGACGCCGGCGCTCGTTTGACCATCGGGCCCCGCGCCGCTCCCACATCGAAGGCGCGGCGCGGGGTACCGTCAGTAATTATTCGGACCTAGCAGCACAAGTCGGGGAAGGAAGGCCACTCGTGGCACGCATCGGCGACGGAGGTGACCTGCTGAAGTGCTCCTTCTGCGGGAAGAGCCAGAAGCAGGTCAAGAAGCTCATCGCGGGTCCCGGCGTCTACATCTGCGACGAGTGCATCGACCTCTGCAACGAGATCATCGAGGAGGAGCTCAACGAGGGCTCCGAGGTGGAGATCGCCGACCTCCCCAAGCCGAAGGAGATCTTCGACTTCCTCAACTCCTACGTCATCGGCCAGGAGCAGGCGAAGAAGTCGCTGGCGGTGGCGGTCTACAACCACTACAAGCGCGTCCAGGCCGGCCTGCAGCCCGGCGGCCCGCAGGGCCCCGGCAAGCACGCCAAGGAGGAGCAGGTCGAGGTCGCCAAGTCCAACATCTTGGTGATCGGCCCGACCGGCTGCGGCAAGACCTACCTGGCGCAGACGCTGGCCCGGATGCTCAACGTCCCGTTCGCGATCGCGGACGCCACCGCGCTGACCGAGGCCGGCTACGTCGGTGAGGACGTCGAGAACATCCTCCTCAAGCTGATCCAGGCCGCGGACTACGACGTCAAGAAGGCCGAGACCGGCATCATCTACATCGACGAGATCGACAAGGTGGCCCGCAAGGCGGAGAACCCCTCGATCACGCGCGACGTCTCCGGTGAGGGCGTGCAGCAGGCGCTGCTGAAGATCATCGAGGGCACCACCGCCTCGGTGCCGCCGCAGGGCGGCCGCAAGCACCCGCACCAGGAGTTCATCCAGATCGACACCACCAACATCCTCTTCGTGGTGGGTGGCGCGTTCGCCGGTCTGGAGCACATCATCGAGCAGCGGGTCGGCAAGAAGACCCTCGGCTTCACCGCCGAGGTGCGCGGCAAGGCCGAGAAGGAGTCCGAGGACCTGCTGAAGCTGGTCCGTCCCGAGGACCTCACCAAGTTCGGGCTGATCCCGGAGTTCATCGGCCGGCTGCCGCTGATCGCGAGCGTCGAGAAGCTCGACCAGGCCGCGCTCGTTCAGATCCTGACCGAGCCGCGCAACGCGCTGGTCAAGCAGTATCAGAAGCTCTTCGACCTCGACGGCGTCGACCTCGAGTTCACCGAGGACGCGGTCACCGCCATCGCCGACAAGGCCCTGGAGCGTGGCACCGGTGCCCGCGGCCTGCGGGCGATCATCGAGGAGGTACTCCTCTACGTGATGTACGACGTGCCCTCCCGTGGCGACGTCGGCAAGGTGATCGTGACCCGCGAGGTGGTCGACGACGGCGAGATGCCGACCCTCGTGCCTCGCGAGAAGGAAACCAAGAAGAAGTCGGCCTAGTCCGAGAGACACGGCCTAGTCCGTTTGGGTCATTTTCGGCGCCCGGGTCGGTATCGGCCCGGGCGGTCCGACACAATACTCACTGATGATCATCTGTACCTTTCCAGCTCCGTCACTCGGTAGGGAAGTAGGCACGTGAGGTTCCAGAGGGGCCCGGTGATGGCCTACGCCGCCGTAGTGCTCATCGGCCTGCTCGTGGTCATCCAGACCCTCAGCCCGGACGTCTCCGCGCTGCACCGGGTGCCGCGTACGCTCTCGGGCCAAGCCGACTTCACCGTGATCCCGCCGGCGCCGTCTCCCGATGTCTCCGGGGTGTCGACGATCCCCAGCACCACGCCCGATGCGGACCGCGGGACCGACCGCGAGGACCCCGCACCGCCGAAGAGCCGCGAGGACGAGAAGCCGGACAAGGCGCCGTCCGCGCCCGCTGAGCAGCCCGACGCACAGCCCTCCGAGGAGCCGACGACGCCCGCCGACCCCGGTGAGGGCAACGGCAACGGCAACGGCAAGCCGCCCACGCTGGTCCCGTCCGTGGGGCCGATCCCGGGGATCATGGCGCCGCTGTTGTGGCCGTTCGTGGCCGAGGAGGACGCCCGCCCCGTCGACGAGGCCGTGCCGATGTTCCTGCGGCAGCTGATCGCCGCCGACGCCGGCGTACCGGTCGAGGATCTTCCGCTGGAGGAGCCCAAGGAAGACCGGGAGACCGATGAGGCGACCGCGGAGTCGAAGGAGCCTGGCGCGGATTCGACCAAGGACGAGTCCGAGGCTCAACGAGTCATCGAGGACGCCTGCGAGCTCACCGCCGCGATCACCGAGGACGTGAAGACGCTGCCGGGAGCGAACGACGCCACCGAACCGGGGGCCACGCCCGAGTGCGACGAGGCGTGCGCTGAGCCGAAGACACCGGTAGGGTCGTCGCCCGCAGCCGAACCCGAGGTCACCACCGAATCCGCTGAGCCGTCCGACACTGAGCAGTCCGACGCTGAGACGACGGATACAGAAGAGCCGGAGCAGGAGCCGAAGGAAGGCAGCAAGGACGACCAGACTTGTGCCGAGAAGTCGGTGCAGTAGGGATCACTCCGATGGCGACTGCACCACGCCAGAGTGACCGGCCGAGCGAGTCCCCCCGGGCGCTTGGCTGGAGTGAGGGACGGAGCAGGCCCCGGAACCGCATCGCGGTCCGGGGCCTGCTCCGTCGTTGGGCTCCGTCTGCCTGAGGCTCAGGCCTCCTCGGGAACCTCCGCAAGCTCAGCGCTGACGGAGATCTCGGTGGCGTTCTCATCCACGGTGAAGAAGAGGTCGCCGACGATGTTGCCGACCCGCTTGAGGTCCGGCGCGGCGGCCTCGGCGTCCTTGACCAGCTTGGCCGGGCCGGTGACCTCGGCCTTGGCCAGCGGGTGACGCATCTTCACCTTCGCGGTCGACTTCGCGCCCCGGATCCCGGTCAGGGTCGCCGCGACGGCGTCGAGCGCCGCCGGGTCGGCGGCGGCAGCGGTGCCGAGCTCGAGCTCACGCGGCCACGAGGAGGTGTGGATGGAACCGGTCTGCCACCACGACCAGACCTCCTCGGTGACGTACGGCAGGAACGGGGCCAGCAGGCGCAGCTGGACGTGGAGAGCCGTGGCGAGAGTCGCGCGCGCGGACTCGGTGGCGAGACCGCCGTCCTCGTCGTAGGCACGCTCCTTGACCAGCTCGAGGTAGTCGTCGCAGAACTCCCAGAAGAACTTCTCCGAGGCCTCCAGCGCCGTGGAGTAGTCGTAGGCCGTGAAGGCGTCGGTCGCCTTGGTGATCGTCTCCTTGAGACGGGCCATCAGCGCGCAGTCGACCGGCTGGGTGATCGCGACCGGGTTCAGCGTGGTCGCGCCGACGTTGCCGAGGACGAACTTGGAGGCGTTGAGGATCTTCATCGCCAGGCGGCGACCGACCTTCATCTGGGTCTCGTCGAACGGCGAGTCCATGCCCGGGCGGGTCAGCGCGGCACGCCAGCGAACCGCGTCGGCGCCGAACTTCTCGAGGATCTCGGTCGGGACGACGACGTTGCCCTTCGACTTCGACATCTTCTTGCGGTCGGGGTCGAGGATCCAGCCGGCGATCATCGCGTGGCTCCACGGGACGGTGCCGTCCTCGAGGTGGGCGCGGACGATGCGGCCGAAGAGCCAGGTGCGGATGATCTCGTGGCTCTGGGTGCACAGGTCCATCGGGTAGACCCGGCTGAACAGGTCGGGATCGGCTTCCCAGCCGCCCGCGATCTGCGGGGTCAGCGAGGAGGTCGCCCAGGTGTCCATGACGTCCGGGTCGCCCTGGAAGCCGCCGGGCTTGCCGCGCTGCGCCTCCTCGTATCCGGCCGGGACATCCGTGGACGGGTCGATCGGGAGCTGGTCCTCGCTCGGCAGCAGTGGCTTGTCGTAGTCCGGGTTGCCCTCGGCGTCGAGTGCGTACCAGACCGGGAACGGGATGCCGAAGAAGCGCTGGCGGGAGATCAGCCAGTCGCCGTTGAGGCCGCCGACCCAGTTGTCGTAGCGGTGGCGCATGTGCTCGGGCAGCCAGGTCAGGTCGCCGCCGCGGGACAGCAGCTGCTCACGCAGCTCGGGGTTGCGGCCACCGTTGGTGATGTACCACTGCCTGCTGGCGACGATCTCGAGCGGCTTGTCGCCCCGCTCGTAGAAGTTGGCCATCCGCTGGGTCTTCTTCGGCTCGCCGTCGAGGTCACCGGACTCGCGGATCATCGCGACGACGGCCTCGCGGGCCGAGTGGACGGTCTTGCCCTTCAGCTCCTCGTACGCCGAGACCCCTGCCTCGGAGGTGATCCACTCCGGGGTCTCGCGGGAGAAGCGGCCGTCGCGGCCGATCAGGGCGCGGGCGGGAAGGTTGAGCTCACGCCACCACTGGACGTCGGTGAGGTCACCCCAGGTGCAGGACATCGCGATGCCGGCGCCCTTGTCCATCTCGGCGGCCTCGTGAGGCAGGACCGGGATCTCGACGCCGAAGATCGGGCTGGTGACGGTGCTGCCGAACAGGTCCTTGTAGCGGTCGTCGTCGGGGTGCGCGATCAGCGCGACGACGCTTGGGATCAGCTCGGGTCGGGTGGTCTCGATGTGGACCGGGGTGCCGTCAGTGCGGTGGAACGCGACGCGGTGGTAGAAGCCGGGGTAGTCCTTCGGCTCCAGCTCGGCCTGGGCGACGGCGGTCTGGAAGGTGACGTCCCACAGGGTCGGCGCCTCCTGCAGGTAGGCCTCGCCGCGGGCCAGGTTGCGCAGGAACGCCTTCTGCGAGGCGGTCTGGGAGACCTTGCCGATCGTCGTGTATTGCTGGTCCCAGTCGAAGGAGAGACCCAGGGTGCGCCACAGGTCCTCGAAGACCTTCTCGTCCTCGACGACCAGCTGGTTGCACAGCTCGACGAAGTTGGGCCGGCTGATCGAGATCTGGCGCTTCGGGTCCGGCTTCTCCGGCGGGGTGAAGTCGGGGTCGTAGGGGAGGCTCGGGTCGCAGCGGACGCCGAAGTAGTTCTGGACGCGCCGCTCGGTCGGCAGGCCGTTGTCGTCCCAGCCGATCGGGTAGAAGACCGACTTGCCGTTCATCCGCTGGAAGCGGGCGATCAGGTCGGGGTGGGTGTAGGAGAAGACGTGGCCGACGTGCAGGCTGCCGGAGACGGTCGGCGGCGGGGTGTCGATCGAGTAGACGTTCTCTCGCGGCTGGGTGCGGTCGAAGGCGTAGGTCTTCTGGTTCTTCCACTGCTCGGCCCACTTGGCCTCCAGGCCCTCGAGGACCGGCTTGTCCGGTACGGCGACTACGCGCTGCTCAGCGGGCGTAGTCGTCTCCGGTGCGGTCTGCGTGGGCGTGGTCTCAGTCATGGGACCAAATCCTATGGGCGCGCGGTGGTTGGCGCGAAACCGGTTGAGACCGGCGTTGCCCACTCGCCATGCTTCGGTCATGGGCACCATCGACTTCTTCACCGACCCGGCCGAGTTCCTCGCCGTCGCCAAGGACTATCTCGCCGCGGAGCCGGTGACCGCCAACGTGGTCGCCACCAACGCGGAGAAGGCGACCCGGATGGAGCAGGAGGGGCCGTACCGGTGGTTCGCGGTCGCTCGCGAGGGTGACCGCGTCGTGGGGGCGGCGATGCGGACGGCCAACTTCGAGCCGTACCCGCTCTACGTGTGCCCGATGCCCGAGCCGGCGGCGCTCGAGCTGGCGCGGGCGCTGCACGCTCGGGGCGAGTATGCGGGCGGGGCCAACGGAGCGCTCCCGGCGGCCCGGACGGTGGCCGAGGAGACCGTCCGGCTCACGGGCGGGCGGGTGAGCGTCGCGATGGCGTCGCGTCTGCAGGAGCTCGGCACGCTGGTGATCCCGTCCGGTGTGCCCGGGCACGCCCGCCCGGCGACGTACGACGACCTCGAGCTGTGCCGCGAATGGCTGGCCGACTTCGGGCACGCGGCCCGGGAGCAGTCCTCGAACAAGGCCTACGCCCACGAGCACGCTGCGGTCGGCGAGGACGAGGTGCGGCGCCGGATCGAGGAGTTCCTGCTGCTGTGGGAGGTCGACGGTGAGGTCGTGTCCTTGGTCGGCGCGACCCTGCCGGCGCACGGCGTGGTCCGGATCGCGCCGGTCTACACACCGAAGGAGCAGCGGGGCCACGGCTACGGCACCGCGGTGACCGCCGAGGCCTCGCGCCTCCTCGGCGCCGACGGCACCCGGCTGTGCCTGTTCACCGACGCCGACAACCCCGTCTCCAACCACGTCTACGCCAAGATCGGCTACCGCCCCGTCGTCGACATGGCCAACCACACGATCGTCCCTTGACCCGCCGACTCGGCGGGTCAGTCGACGGTGAAGCGGCGGCCGAGGTAGTGGTCGACGGCCGGCCAGATGTGGCCCTCCGACTCGGCGGCGTTGGTCCATTGCAGGGACCAGCCCTTGCCTGCGGCGGTGGTGATGTCGGCGGAGCGGCGGCCGCTGCTGCTCTGCTTGAGGTGGAGGGCGCGGATCTGGTCCCAGGGAACGTAGGCGGCGTTGGAGGCGGTGGCCAGCTCGGCTGGTGACCTGTCCAGGGCGCGCTGGATCAGCTTCCGGCCGGGCGAGCCGGAGGTCACCGTGGCCAGGCCGGTGGCGAGGCGGTCGGAGCCGGTGGGCTTGAGCAGCATCAGGCCTGTTTCGGTCACCAGGAGCGTACGGAAGCCGTCGCCGGAGATGGGGGCCAAGGCGCCGATGTAGCCGTCGGGCGGCGTCGGGGCCGGCGCGGCGTCAGGGCCCGCCTGCGTCTCGGCGTCGACCTGCGGGTCGAGCTGGTGCACCCAGGCGCGCAGCGCGGCGGCGTAGCCGGGGGAGCCGAGGGCCTCGTAGGCGAGGTCCTCGGGGTCGACCTCCTGGCCGGCGATGTCGACCAGCCGCCACGGGCCCGCCCAGCTGAGCTCGTAGCGTGCCTTGTCCTCGCCGACCAGCTCGTGGGCGATGGCGGCGCCGAGGAGCCGGGCGATGACCTTTCGTTTGGCTTCGTCGGCCTCGTTGCCAGCCGCCTCGGGGGTCGTGGACTCGATGTCGACCAGGTCCAGGAGCGTGTCGAGGTTGCCGGAGGCGATCAGGTCGAGAGCCCCGCGGACGGTGGCCGGCACGATCTGGTTCTCCTGCATCGCGTTCAGGAGCGTCTCGGCGTTGATCGCCGCGGCACGGGCACCGGCGACGCTCACGATCTCGGCCATCGGCGCCGGCGTCAGACCCGAGCCGGCGAACGTCTTGTCCTCGAGGGCGAGGAAGTTCTGGGACGGGTAGCGCAGGATGCTGGCGGCGTTGCCGGACTTGTCCGACTTGTCGGCCTCGTCCGCGGAGGCCATCGACTCCAGCCGCTCGATCCGCTCCGACAGTGGTGGGTGGGAGTCGTAGGCCGACGTCTTCGCCTCGGGCGGCGCGGCGCTGATCCTGGCGAGCTCCTCGAGCCGCTCGGGGTCGCTCATCAGGTTGGTGAAGTTGTCGAAGAAGCGCGTCGGACGCAGGCCGTAGTGGGTGCCGGCCTCGACGTACTGCTCCAGATAGATGTGCCAGGCGGCGTCGAGCGCGGGGAGGGTGCGCAGCGTGGTGGCCGCGGTCCGCGGCCCGGCGACCGTCGCGCTGAGCCGGTCGGCGTCGATCTCATGGGCGTGCGCGAGCGGGCGGGTCAGGGAGAAGAAGAGACGGGCGTACGTCCGGAACGGCCGCTTCACCAACGGGTTGGAGAGGCTCGCGGCGACCTCTGCGATCGCCAGCCGGCTCCGGTGGATCAGGGCGCCGAGCCGGGTGTGGCTGGTGCTGTGGTGGCCGAGCTCGTGGGCGAGCAACGCGTGAAGCTGGTTGCGGGAGAGGCCCTGGAGGAGGGGTACGCCGAGGAACATGCGCCGGGTGCCGGTCCTGAGCCCGAGGAGGCTGGTCTCCTCGCTGACCGCCGCGTTGACCTCCGGCACCAACCGGATCTCGTCGGGCGCGCGGGTCCCGGCGGTGGCGGCCAGCGCGCGGACCTCGGCCCACAGCCCGGGCTGTTCCTGCTCGGTGAGGACGAGCCCGCCGGGGTCGCTCGAGGTCCTGACGCGCCGCCGTGGGGCCATCTGCTGACCGACCAGCGCGAAGGCAGCCAGGACGTAGGCAACGGCCAGGAACGAGACCGCGAGAGCAGCCCGGAGCGTACGCATGAATGGTGGACCTTGTGGGGGGATGGGGTTCAGTCCGAGATGAGTGGGAGGGTAGCGGGTCTGGCAATTCGCTGGGAAGCGCCTACGCCATAGACTCGACCTGATGAGTGAGACTCCCGCGCCGCGTCTGGCGGCCACGATCGAGGAGGTCTGGGAAGCGCTGCAGTCGCGCTGGCCCGAGACCCGGCTCGAGCCTTCCCTGGACCGGATCTGCGCCCTGCTCGAGATCCTCGGTGATCCGCAGAACGCGTTCCGGATCATCCAGCTGACCGGCACCAACGGCAAGACCTCCACCTCCCGGATGATCGACACGCTGCTGCGGTCCCTCGACCTGCGCGTGGGGCGGTTCACCTCGCCTCACGTGGAGCGGATCAACGAGCGGATCTCGATCGACGGCGAGCCCCTGACCGACGACGAGTTCGTGGCCGCGTTCAACGACGTCGCCCACTACCTCGGCATGGTCGACGACGACCAGCCGCACCCGCTGTCGTTCTTCGAGTCCATGGTGGGGATGGCCTACGCCAAGTTCGCCGAGGCCCCGGTCGACGTGGCCGTGGTCGAGGTCGGGCTGGGCGGTGGCTGGGACGCGACCAACGTCGCGAACGCCGACGTCGCCGTGGTGACCCCGATCGCGGTCGACCACGCGAAGTATCTCGGTGATACCCCGGTCGCCATCGCGCGCGAGAAGGCCGGGATCATCAAGCCGGACGCGGTCGCCGTGATCGCCGAGCAGTCCGTCGACGTCGCCGCGGTGCTGGATCAGCACGCGGCGGAGGTCGGCGCCCGGCTGCTGTGGGAGGGCACCGACTTCGGGGTCGTCTCCCGCACCCCGGCGGTGGGCGGACAGATCCTCACGCTGCGCGGCCTGCGGGGGGAGTACGAGGATCTCTTCCTGCCCCTCTACGGCGCCCACCAGGCGCAGAACGCGGCGACGGCGCTGGCCGCGGTCGAGGCGTTCCTGGGAGACACCGTGCTGGCCGACGAGCTCGTGCGCGACGCGTTCGCCAAGGTCGACTCGCCGGCGCGGCTGGAGATCATGCGGTCGTCCCCGACGGTCCTGCTCGACGCCGCCCACAACCCGGCCGGTGCCGAGGCTACGGTCGCCGCGCTCGAGGACTCCTTCTCGTTCTCCGGTGTCGTCGGTGTCATCGGGGTGATGGGCGACAAGGACGTCGAGGGCCTGCTCGCCGTCTTCGAGCCCGTGCTCGAGCATCTCGTCGTCACCCAGAACTCCACCGAGCGAGCCCTTCCCGCGATCGAGCTCGCCAAGATCGCCGTCGACCTCTACGGCGAGGAACGGGTCTCGGTGGTCCCGCGTCTCGCCGACGCCATCGACGCCGCAATCGGCCTCTCGGAGTCCTCCGGCGGCGGCTCGATCTCCGAGGGTGCGGTGCTGGTGACCGGCTCCGTGGTGACCGCCGGAGAGGCGCGTACGCTGCTGGGCTCCCGCGGCCCGGCCGCCCGGTCGGCTGCGACCGCCCGGGTCGTACCGACCGCCGACCCCGAGCTGGAGGCATATCTGGAGGCGGACGCAGATGACGAGTGAGCGGGAGAAGTCGCCGCGGCGCGGGATGTGCGCCGCGATCATCTCGATGGAGGGACTCGCGGTCGCGCTGGCCGCACCCGTGATGATCTCGATCGGCGGGGTATCCGCTGGGCTGGCGCTCCCGCTGGGCCTCGGGTTCTTCGTGGCCTGCATCGTGGTGGCCGGGCTGCTGCGCCGGCCCTGGGCCTACTGGCTTGGCTGGGCGCTGCAGGTCGTCGCGATCGGGATGGGCTTCCTGATCTCGATCATGTTCGTCGTCGGCGTGATCTTCGCGGTCCTGTGGGGCATGGCCGACATCCTCGGTCGCAAGATCGAGAGCGAGCGTGCCGCGGCCTTCGAGGCGTTCGACCGGATCGCCGCCGAGGAAGACACTCAGGAAAGCGCCGGGGAAGAGGCAGAGCCCAGGTAGGTTGGCTGCCGTGGAGGAGCGCGACGAGCTTCAGATGGCGACCGACGACGAGACCGCGACCGACTGGGCGCTGTGCCCGGCGTGCGGGAACGCGCTGGTGCTGCGGCGGCCGCGGACGCGTACGGCCCACTACGCGCACAAGGCCGGGGAGTCATGCCGGCTGATGGGCGCGCAGCTGCGGCGTACCAGCTCCGGGTGGGCCGTCGGCGGTGGCGAGGATGACCCCGACAGCCTCGAGAACCTCTTCGACCTGATCGAGGACGAGGCGCCCGGGCGCTAGGCCCCGAGCGCGCCGGTGACCGCGGCGAGCGCCTGATCGAGCTCCGCGTCGGTCACTCCGCCGAAGCCGATCACCAGGCCGGTCAGGCCGCTGGAGCGGGCGTAGGTGGAGAGCAGGTTGATCTCGAAGCCGGCCGCTCGGGCGGCGTCGCGGGCTCGGCGCGCATCCGTCTCGGGCAGCAGCCAGGTGGAGTACATCCCGGCGAGCGGGCCGGCGAGCGTGGCGTACGGGCTCATCGCCTCGGCCACCCTCGGGGCACGCTCGGCGTAGACGCGGCGGGCGGAGCGTACGGCCCTGTCCAGCCAGCCGTCGCGAAGCAGCGTCAGCAGTGCGCGCTGCGAGGGCCAGGCGGCGCCGGCGTGGGTGATGGTGCGGCGGCGCAGGATCAGCTCGTGCAGGTCGGGCGGCGCGACCAGCCAGCCGAGACGGAGCGTCGGGACCACCGACTTCGCCGCGGTGCCGAGATAGACCACCCGGCCGCGGTCCAGCCGCGCCATCGCGGGCACCGGCGCGACGTCGTAGCGGAACTCCGAGTCGTAGTCGTCCTCGATCACCACCGCGTCCGCCCGTCGGGCGGCCTCCAGGAGGGCCAGCCGGTCGGCCGCCGGCATGACGCGTCCCAGCGGGTGCTGATGCGCCGGAGTGACGTACGCAGCCACCGCATCACCCAGGTCGCCGGCCGTCTCCACGGCGGGCAGGTCGATGACCTCGCGTCCGTAGGTGAGCACCGTCTCGGCCGCGGCCCGGTAGCCCGGGTCCTCGACCGCCACCGGCCCGGGCCGCAGCTCGGGAAGCAGCGCGCGGAGCCCGTCGGTGGTGCCCGCGGTCACGATGATCTCGTCCGGGTGGAGGTCGAGGCCACGGGTGCGTCCGAGCCTCGCCGCAAGCGCCTCGCGCAGCTCGAGCAGCCCCCGCGGATCGTCGTAGCCAGGCGGGGGAGCGGCCACCGAGACCTCCCGCCACGCCCGCCGCCACCCCGGCTCCAGCCGTGGGTCGAAGAACGGCGTGCCCGTATCCAGGCGAGACGTCGCCCCGGTCGGCCGAGGCGTCAGCCGCGTCGGCCGAGACGTCACCTGCGGCGCCGCGGTGGTCGTGGTGCGGCTCGCGGTGACGTACGTCCCGGACCCGCGGCGCGCCTCGAGCCAGCCCTCAGCGGTGAGCTGGTCGTAGGCCTGCTCGGTCACCGCGCGCGAGACGCCCAGGTCTGCCGCGAGCGCACGGCTCGAGGGCAGCCGGTCGCCGGTCCCGAGCGTGCCGGCGAGGACCAGGGCGCGGACCTGGCCGGCGAGCTGGGCGGGGAGCGGCTCGGCGGAGGTGCGGTCGAGGGTCACGGGGAGCATGGGTCGAATGGCCTGTCGGAGTGGGTCTGAATTGGCCCGTGCGTGCAGGCCACTTCGCTACCAGGATGGTGCCATGAGCACGACGTTGTCACCCACCCCACGCACCCGAGTCAGTCGCGGGAAGAACCGCGCCGTCCCCGACCGCGAGCGCTTGCACACCTTCCTCGGCGAGGCGCTCATCGCCCACCTGGGCGTCACCGTCGGGTCGGGCGAGGAGGCCCACCCGGTCGTCCTGCCCACGGCGTACGGCTTCGATCTCGACGGCCAGGACGCAGGCGGGTCGCTCTACCTGCACGGCTCGGTGGCAGCTGGCTGGCTCGCGCGGGCGCTGGAGCGCGACGTGTGCGTCACGATCACCGAGCTCGACGGCCTGGTCGCGGCACGGAGCGGGTTCCACCACTCGATGAACTACCGCTCGGCCGTGGTCATCGGCCGCGCACGCCTGGTCGAGGACCCGGAGGAGCGCGAACGCGCCCTCGCGCTGGTCGTCGACCAGATGATCCCCGGCCGCTGGGACACCCTGCGTCCAGCCACCCGCAAGGAGCTCGCCGCGACCGCCGTGCTCGCCCTGCCCCTCGCCGAGGCGTCGATGAAGGCGCGCGCCGAGGGGCCGGTCGACGACCCCGACGACATCGAGGCCGGGACCTGGGCCGGGGTCATCCCGATCCACCGCGTCGCCGGCGCCCCGGTCACCGCCGAGGACGCGACCGAACCGGCGCCGGAGGACGTCGTACGCCGCGCCGCCGGGCTGAACCTTCGTCAAGGCGATGTCCTGAGCTTGTCGAAGGGTATGTAGCCGAAGGGTCACATCCCGTGCGGAGTTCCGCTGGGGATGTGACCCTTGACCTGCATACCTTGATGAAGGAACCGGCAAACGCTCAGCTGAGCCCGGCGCGCCGCAGGGCGTCGGCCATGGCGCTGTTGGCCGGGGCGGAGGAGCCGCGCCCGCCGCCCTGTCCACCCTGGCCGCCACGGTTGCCACTGGGCCGCCCGCCGCCGCTCTTGCCGCCGCCCTTGGGTCCGCCCTTGCCCTGGCCCCGCTGGCCACCGGGGCGGCCGGAGCGGTCGCCGGACTCGCCCTTGGCGGGAGCACCCGCGGGAGCGTCGTCGTTGAGCCGGAGGGTGAGTGAGATCCGCTTGCGGGCCTCGTCGACCTCCTGGACCTTGACGCGCACCACGTCACCGGAGCGGACCACGTCGCGCGGGTCCTCGACGAACTTGTCCGACATCGCGGAGATGTGGACCAGGCCGTCCTGGTGGACGCCGATGTCGACGAAGGCGCCGAAGGCGGCCACGTTGGTGACGGTGCCCTCCAGGACCATGCCGGGACGCAGGTCGGCGATCACGTGCACCGACTCGGAGAAGGTCGCCGTGCGGAACTCCGGACGCGGGTCGCGTCCGGGCTTCTCGAGCTCGGCGAGGATGTCGGTGACGGTCGGCAGGCCGAACTTCTCGTCGACGAACTCCGAGGGCTTCAGCGACTTCAGCGCAGAGGTGTTGCCGATCAGCGACCCGATATCCGCCGACGCCTTGTCCAGGATCCGGTTGACCACCGGATAGGCCTCCGGGTGGACGCCGGACATGTCGAGCGGGTCGTCGCCGCCGCGGATCCGGAGGAACCCGGCCGCCTGCTCGAACGCCTTCGGGCCGAGCCGCGCCACCTTGGTGAGCTCGCGGCGAGTGCGGAAGGGGCCGTTGGAGTCGCGGTGCGCGACGATCGCCGAGGCGAGCGACTCGGTGATCCCCGAGACCCGGCGCAGCAGGGGAGCCGAGGCGGTGTTGAGGTCGACGCCGACGCCGTTCACGCAGTCCTCGACGACGGCGTCCAGGGACTTGGAGAGGCCGTATTCGGGCAGGTCGTGCTGGTACTGCCCGACGCCGATCGACTTCGGCTCGATCTTCACCAGCTCGGCCAGCGGGTCCTGAAGACGGCGCGCGATCGACACCGCCCCACGGATCGACACATCGAGCTCCGGAAGCTCGGCGGAGGCGTAGGCCGAGGCGGAGTAGACCGAGGCGCCGGCCTCGGAGACCATCACCTTGGTCATCTTCAGGTCCGGCAGCAGCTTGAGCAGGTCGGCGGCGAGCTTGTCGGTCTCGCGCGAGGCGGTGCCGTTGCCGATCGCGATCAGGTCGACGGAGTGCTTCTTCGCCAGCTTGGCCAGCGTCGCCAGGGATCCGTCCCAGTCGCGCCGCGGCTCGTGCGGGTAGACCGTCGAGGTGTCGACCACCTTGCCGGTCGCGTCCACGACGGCCACCTTCACACCCGTCCGGATGCCGGGGTCGAGGCCCATCGTCGCCCGGGTGCCGGCCGGCGCGGCCAGCAGCAGGTCGCGCAGGTTGTCGGCGAAGACCGCGATCGCGGCCTCCTCGGCGGCGGTGCGGATCCGGGTGCGCATGTCGAGCTCGAGGCGGAAGAGGATTCGCGTACGCCATGCCCACCGCACCGTCTCGGCCAGCCACTTGTCTGCCGGACGGCCGGAGTCGACGATCCCGAAACGAGCAGCGATCGAGCGCTCGTAGTCGGTCACCTCGCCTGGCTCCGGCTCCTCGGCGTAGGGGGAGAGGGTGACGTCGAGAACCTCCTCCTTCTCCGCACGCAGGACGGCCAGGGTGCGGTGCGACGGAAGCGAAGCGTACGTCTCGGAGAACTCGAAGTAGTCGGAGAACTTCGCCGCCGCCGGGTCGTTCTCGCGACCTTCCCGGACGCGGGTGACCAGCCGGCCGGCGGTCCACATCCGCTCCCGCAGCGTGCCGATCAGGTCGGCGTCCTCGCCGAACCGCTCGACCAGGATCGCGCGGGCGCCGTCGAGCGCGGCCTTCACGTCGGGGACGTTCTCGCCGAGGAAGCCCTCGGCCACCACGGTCGGGTCCAGCGAGGGGTCGGCCAGCACCCCGTCGGCCAGCGGCTCGAGCCCGTTCTCGCGGGCGATCATCGCCTTGGTGCGCCGCTTCGGCTTGAACGGCAGGTAGATGTCCTCCAGCCGCGCCTTGGTGTCGGCGGCGAGGATCGAGGCCTGCAGCTCCGGGGTGAGCTTGTCCTGCTTCGCGATCTCGGCGAGCACGGCGGCACGCCGCTCCTCCAGGTCGCGCAGGTAGCCGAGTCGCTCCTCCAACGTACGCAGCTGGGCGTCGTCGAGGCCGCCGGTCACCTCCTTGCGGTAGCGCGCGATGAACGGCACCGTCGAGCCCTCGTCGAGCAGGGCGACCGCTGCGGTCACCTGCGCCGGGCGCACCCCGAGATCTTCGGCGATGCGGGCCGGGATGGCGGCCATCGAGTCTGCGAGCGTCGGAGCTGATGGGGTTGTCGTCACGGGGCGCCATCCTGCCGCATCCCACCGACATGATCTCAACGTGGCCGACAGGTGCACGGCGGCGACCGGCCCGAACGTGCCCGGACGGGCCCTCCCCGATACGCTCGGCCCCATGACGCAGCGCACGTTCGTGATCCTGAAGCCCGACGCCGTCCGCCGGGGCCTGGTGGGGGAGATCCTGTCCCGCTACGAGGCCAAGGGCCTCTCGATCGTGAAACTGGAGCACCGCACCATCGACGCCGGCATGGCCGACGAGCACTACGCCGAGCACGTCGAGCAGCCGTGGTACCCGCCGCTGCGTGACTTCGTCACCTCCGGCCCGCTCGTCGCCGCCGTCCTCGAGGGCGACGAGGCGATCGAGGTCGTCCGCGCGCTCAACGGTGCCACCGACGGCCGCAAGGCCGCCCCGGGCACCATCCGCGGCGACTTCTCCCTCTCCAACCGCGAGAACCTCGTCCACGGCTCCGACTCGTCCGAGTCGGCCGACCGCGAGATCAAGCTCTGGTTCGGCGCCTGAGACGAGCGAAAAAGCCTGACCCGAGATCGCGCCGGTACCGCTACCGGCGCGATCTCTCATTTGCCCTGGAGGCCGCTTTCGCGGGCCTCTGTGAGCCGTTCCGCAGCGCCCGGTGAACACAGGCATCCCCTGGTTCTACGGCGTGGATGCACCCCGTATCGTTGCGGTTTCGGCGAGCCTCTCCGGATTGAGGCTCGGACCTTCGTAGCCTCGTCGGGAGGCCCGCATCCTGCAGCACAGATCCCCGACGCGGCGCCCCGGGAACGCGAGGACGCATGGCGAGCATCATTGGACGTGACATGGCGGTGGACCTCGGCACCGCAAACACACTCGTCTACGTCCGCGGCAAGGGTGTCCTTGTCGATGAGCCGAGTGTGGTCGCGCTCAACAAGAACACCGGCGAGATGGTCGCCGTCGGCCATGAGGCCAAGAAGATGCTGGGACGTACGCCTGACGACATCGTCGCGCTGCGGCCGCTGAAGGACGGCGTGATCGCCGACTTCGAGGCGACCGAGCAGATGCTCCGCTACTTCATCCATCAGGTCCACCGCCGCCGCTACTTCGCCAAGCCGCGGATGGTCATCTGCGTCCCGTCCGGGATCACCGCGGTCGAGATCCGCGCGGTGAAGGAGGCGGGCTACCAGTCAGGTGCCCGGATGGTGAACATCATCGAGGAGCCGATGGCGGCCGCGATCGGTGCCGGGCTCCCGGTGCACCTGCCGACCGGCAACATGGTCGTCGACATCGGCGGCGGCACCACCGAGGTAGCGGTGATCAGCCTCGGCGGCATCGTCACCTCGCAGTCGATCAGGACCGCCGGCCACCAGCTCGACAACGCGATCATGACCTGGCTGAAGAAGGAGCACGCGCTGCTCCTGGGCGAGCGCACCGCCGAGGAGGTCAAGATGACCCTCGGCTCGGTCTGGCCGCTGCCCAACGAGCCCGAGGCCGAGATCAGGGGACGCGACCTGGTCAGCGGCCTGCCGCGCACCGTGACCGTCTCGAGCGCCGAGGTGCGCAAGGCGATCGAGGAGCCGCTGCACGACATCTTCGACGCGGTCCGGTCCACCCTCGACCAGACGCCGCCCGAGCTGGCCGGCGACATCATGGACCGCGGCATCGTGCTGACCGGCGGCGGCGCCCTCCTGCGCGGGCTCGACGAGCGCCTGCGCCACGAGACCGGCATGCCCGTCCACGTCGCCGAGTCCCCGCTGACCTCGGTCGCGATGGGCGCCGGCCGCTGCGTCGAGGACTACGACGTGCTCCGCCCCGTCCTGGTCAACGAGAACAGGAGATGGTGACGTGTCGTTGCTGAGCCCCCGCCCCAGCGAACGTCTGCGCAAAGGGCTGGAACAACGCAAAGGCCCCAAACCCATGGTCCGTACGCCGCGGGAGAGGCTCAACCGCCGCGGCAGCCTCGAGACCAAGGCCGGCGGCGGTGGTCCGAAGCGCTCCTGGCTGATCGCGCTCATCCTGTGCTGCGCGACGCTGGCCACGCTCGACCAGACCCCCGTCCTCGAGCCGGCCCGCGCCGCCGTCGGTGAGGTGATGTCCCCGCTGGAGACCGGCGCGGCGCTGGTGGCCCGCCCGTTCACCGACATCCCGGAGTGGTTCGACACCCGCGACGCGCTGCGCGACCGGGTCGCGAAGCTCGAGGCCGAGAACTCCACCCTGCGCCGCCAGGTCGAGGTCACCGACTACGGCCGTGCCAAGCTCGCCGAGTACGAGTCGATCACCCGCGCTGCCGAGGACCTCGGCTACGCCATGGTGCCGGCGAGGGTCACCGCCTACGGCCCCGCCCAGACCTTCAACCGCACCGTCACCATCGACGCCGGCAGCGCCGCCGGGATCAGGTCCGACATGTCGGTCGTGACCGGCGACGGCCTGGTCGGCCGGGTGCTGCGGGTCACCAAGACCTCGGCGACGGTCCTGCTGATCGTCGATGCCGCCTCGGTCGTCGGCGGCCGTGTCGGCGGCGCCGACCGCGGCGACAAGAAGTCCGGCCAGGTCGGCATGGTCCGGGGCTCCGGCGCGGTCGCCGGAGGCGCCAACGCCGGTCTGCTGACCCTCGACCTCGTCGACCGGTCCACCACCCCGCTCAAGGGCGACACGGTCATCACCTGGGGTGACGGCCGGGCCGCTCCGTACGTCTCCGGGCTGCCGATCGGCGAGGTGACCGACAGCTTCGAGAGCGTGCGTGACTCCTCGCAGACGGTCCGGATCAAGCCGTACGTCGACTTCGGCTCGCTCGACGTCGTCGGTGTGGTGGTGCCCAACGACACCATGAGCGACCGCGCCGTCATCACACCGGAAGGGGAGCTGCGATGACTGACATGGAAGCCCGTGCCTCGGGCGCCGCTCCGGTGCTGCGCAACGTGCTGGTCGGCATTCTGGTCGTCATCGCGGTCGTCCTCCAGCTGAGCGTGGCGCCGGCCTTCGCCATCCGCGGGATCACCCCCGACCTGGCGCTCCTGGTCGTCATCGCGGTCGCGCTCACCCGTGGCGGGCAGGCCGGTCTGGTGACCGGGTTCGCCGCCGGCGTACTCCTCGATCTGGCTCCGCCCGCCGACCACACCGCGGGCCGGTGGGCGCTGGCGCTGCTGATCGTCGGCTACGTCGCCGGCCGTGTCCGCGAAGGCAGCATCGACGAGGGCAGCATCCACAGCGGCCGGGGCCGCCCCAACGCGATGACCGTGATGGCCACGGTGGCCACCTGCGCGTTCATCGGGGTCAGCATCTTCGCGGTCAGCGGCCTGATCCTCGGTGAGGCGCCGTTGACACTGCTGCCCACCGTGGCGATCAGCGTGGGCTACGACCTCCTGCTGGCGCCGTTGCTGATCCCGGCATTGCTGTGGCTGATCGGCAAGGGGGACATCTGACATGGCGGCGAGCCGACTCTCCACCGCGCAGGTCAGCCGGTTGCGGCTGATCGTGATCCAGGCGCTCGTCTTCTCGCTGCTGGCCACGCTCGGGGTCAGGCTCTTCTACCTGCAGGTACGCCACGGCGACGCCTATCAGGCAGCCGCGGCCTCGCAGTCCAAGCGCGAGATCGTGCGCCAGCCGGTGCGCGGCATCATCGTCGACGCCCAGGGCCGGCCGCTGGTGACCAACCGCTCCGCCTGGGTGGTCAGCCTCGACCAAGGCGTGCTCGACGGGCTCGACGACGACGACAGGAAGACGCTGATGGCCCGCGTCGCCAAGGCCGTCGAGGTGTCCCCGAAGAAGCAGAACGAGGCGATCGCCAACTGGTCCGGCACCCGCTACCAGCCGGTCCCGATCGCCACCGACGTCTCCGAGTCGACCGCGCTGCGCATCCTCGAGCAGCCCGAGGACTTCCCCGGGGTGGTCGCGGAGAAGCAGACGCTGCGCTCCTACCCGAGCCCCTTCGGCATCAACGCCGCCGGCGTGCTCGGCTATCTCTCCCCGATCACCGAGGACGAGAACGACAACGCCAAGGAGCGTGGCGACGAGTCGCTCAACATCACCTCGATGGTGGGTCGCTCCGGTGTCGAGAAGGAGTACGACCAGTGGCTGCGCGGGATGCCCGGCTACGACACCGTCACCGTCGACTCGCTCGGCCGAGAGATCGGGCGCGGCGACTCGGTCGCCTCCCAGCCCGGCGACACGCTGGTGACCAGCATCGACGCCAAGGTGCAGGGCCGTGCCGAGAAGCTGCTCGCCGAGTCGATCGAGACCGCGCGCAACACCTTCGACAAGATCTCCGGCCGCAACTTCGAGGCCGACTCTGGCTCGGTCGTGGTCATGGAGGCGCAGACCGGCCGACTGGTCGCGATGGCCAACCAGCCGACGTACGACCCCGAGGAGTGGGTCGGCGGGATCACCCAGAAGCAGCTCGACAGGCTCTACTCCGAGAAGGCGGGCTACCCGCTGTTGCCACGGGCGACGCAGGGTCAGTTCGCGCCGGGTTCGACGTGGAAGCCGTTCATGACGGTCGGCGCGCTCAACAACGGCTACAGCCGCGACACCCTGCTCAACTGTTCCAGCGGGCTCCAGGTGGGCAACCGGGTGTTCAAGAACTACGAGTCGGGCGCCTACGGGTTCATCGACTTCGCCAAGGCGCTCCAGGTTTCCTGCAACACGTTCTTCTACCAGGTCGGGGTCCACTACTGGCAGAAGTACGGCGCCAACCCCGCCGACGTCAACGCCAAGGACCCGCTGGTGGAGACCGCCAAGGCCTTTGGCTTCGGCAAGCGCACCGGCATCGACCTGCCGGGGGAGTCGACGGGCCGGATCGCGGACCGGAAGTGGAAGGCCGAGTACTACCAGGCCATGAAGGGCTACTACTGCCGGATGGACGAGAAGAAGAACGCCCCCACCGACTTCCTGCAGCTCTTCGCCCACGAGTTCTGCATCGAGGGCAACTACTACCGCACCGGCGACGCGGTGAACTTCTCCATCGGCCAGGGCGACACCATGGTCACCCCGATCCAGCTCGCTCGGGCCTACGCGTCCCTGGCCAACGGCGGCACCCTCTACGAGCCCAGGATCGGGAAGGCGGTCGTCAGCGGCGACGGGACGGTGGTCGAGAAGATCGATCCCAAGGTCGCCGGCAAGGTGAAGATGTCGGCCAAGAGCATCGACTACGTCAACGAGGCGCTGCTCGGCACTCCCCAGTCGGGCTCCCTGGCCTGGAAGTTCGGCGGGTTCCCGCTCGACGAGGTGAAGGTGCGCGGCAAGACCGGCACCGCCGAGGTCACCGGCAAGCAGACGACCGGTTGGGTCGCGACGTACAACAAGAAGTACGTCGTCATCATGACGATCTCCCAGGGCGGCACCGGCTCGGGCTCGGTGGGCGATGCCGTACGCAAGCTGTGGGAGACGCTCTACGGAGTCGAGGAGGGCGGTGCCGAGGTGCGGCCCGACAAGGCCGCGATCCGGGGCATCGACCCGCCCAGGAACCTGCCCGCGTTCGGTGCCGACGGCTCGATCGTCGCCCCGAAGGACTGAGGGGCAGAGCATGAAGAACGACGTGATGGCCTTCGTACGCCGCATCGACCTGGTCCTCCTGGGTGCGGTGCTGGTCCTGGTGTCGCTCTCGGTGCTGCTGGTCTGGTCCGCGACCATCCACCGCGACGCGATCACCGGCGGAGACACCACCGCCTACCTGCGCAAACAGGCGATCAACGTGGCCGCCGGGCTGGTGCTGATGGTGGGCGTGGTCGCGACCAACCACCGCTGGGTCCGGCTCCTGACGCCCGTGGCCTACCTGGCCGCGGTGGTCGGGCTGGTGCTGGTGCTCGTGATGGGCTCCACGGTCAACGGCTCGAAGTCGTGGGTGAATCTCGGGCCGGTCCAGGTCCAGCCCTCGGAGCTGGCCAAGCTGGCCGTGGTCATCGCGATGGCGCTGGTCCTGGCCGAGCGCAGTGAGGGCCGTTGGCGGGCACGGGTGTCGCTGGGCGACGTGGTCGCGATGATCCTGGTCGCGGCGGTGCCGATCGTCCTGGTCCTGCTCCAGCCCGACCTCGGCACCACGCTGGTGCTCGGTGTGACCGTCTTCTGCGTGCTCGCGGCCGCGGGGACACCGCGGCGATGGCTGGCGCTGCTGGCGTTGGCCGGCGTCGCGGGTGCCACGACGGTGGTCGCGACCGGGGTGCTGAAGCAGTACCAGATCAACCGGTTCATGGCGTTCACGGATCCGTCGCTGGATCCTCGCGGGGCCGGCTACAACGTCCAGCAGGCGCGGATCGCGATCGGTGACGGCGGCATCTTCGGGCAGGGTCTGTTCCAGGGCTCGCAGGCCCGCGCGGGCTTCGTCCCCGAGCAGCACACCGACTTCATCTTCACGGTCGTGGGGGAGGAGCTCGGGCTGGTCGGCTCGCTGGTGGTGATCGGGCTGATCGGTGTCGTGCTGTGGCGCGGACTGCGGATCGCGGCGCGCACCGACGACCTCTTCGGGCGCGTGGCGGCAGCCGGGATCGTGTGCTGGCTGGGCATCCAGAGCTTCCAGAACATCGGGATGTGCCTGGGCATCATGCCGGTCACCGGGGTCCCGCTACCTTTGATTTCCTACGGCGGTTCCTCGATGATCGCGGCGCTGCTGGCGGTGGGTCTGCTGCTCGGCATCTCGGCCCGTTCGCGGCGCACCGGTCTGGACCGGTCCGGACCACTTCAGGACCTCCGCTCGCGTGATCGCCTGCAGGTTGCTGCAGTGCGAAAAGATGTCGCGTTTCATCGAAATTAAACTCGATTACGTTCCCTCCCGGTGCCCCACAGGGCATCTGTTACCCCTTGCAGCCCTCATCCCGAGGCTGCTTGACGACGGGAGCAGTAACCGTGAACAGACCCCACAAAAACCAGCGCCTCGGCGCACTGGCAGCAGCGACGGTCACCGCCGTCGGTGCGGCTACCACCATCCTGGCCATGTCCGGTCCCGCCGGCGCAGCCGACAGCCCGGCACCGCTGATCGGTGCCGAGAAGTCGACGGCCATCGACAACTCCTACATCGTGGTGATGAAGGGCAACGGTGCGGCGGCCAAGGCCAACGCCGCCGACGCCCGGGCGCTCGCCAAGGAGAAGGGTGGCTCGGTGAAGTACGCCTACGACAAGGCGGTCACCGGATTCTCCGCCACGCTCGACGCCGACGCGCTCGACGCGCTCCGTAGCAACCCCGACGTGGACTACGTCGAGGCCAACCAGGTCGTCAAGGCCAGCGGCGACCAGGCCAACCCCACCTGGGGGCTCAACCGGATCGACCAGCGCAACCTGCCGCTGAACTCGAACTATCACTACGACTACACCGGCTCGGGTGTGAAGGCGTACATCATCGACACCGGCATCCGTTCCGCGCACGCGGACTTCGGCGGCCGGGTGACCTCCGGCTACACCGCCATCGGGTCCAGCACCGAGGACGAGAACGGCCACGGCACCCACGTCGCCGGCACCGTCGGCGGGTCGACGTACGGTGTCGCCAAGAACGTCACCCTCGTGCCCGTCCGTGTGCTCGACGCCTCCGGGTCCGGCACCACTGCCGGCGTGATCGCGGGTGTGAACTGGGTGACCTCCAACCACACCTCCGGTCCGGCGGTCGCCAACATGTCGCTCGGTGGCGGGGTCTCCTCGACCCTCGACTCCGCGGTCTCCAGCTCGATGGCGGACGGCGTCACCTACGCCGTGGCCGCGGGCAACGACTCCGGTGCGAACGCATGCAACGGCTCGCCCGCCCGGGTGGCCGGAGCACTGACCGTCGGCTCGACGACCAACACCGACGCCCGGTCGAGCTTCTCCAACATCGGCTCGTGCGTCGACCTGTTCGCTCCGGGCTCGTCGATCACCTCGGCGTGGCACACCTCCAACACGGCCACCAACACGATCTCCGGTACGTCGATGGCGACCCCGCACGTCGCCGGAGTGGCAGCGCTCTACCTGCAGGCGAACCCGACGGCATCGGCCTCCGCCGTCGCCTCGGCGATCAACTCCAACGCCACCACCGGCGTGGTCACCTCGCCCGGGACCGGTTCACCCAACCGCCTCCTCTACTCGCTGTGGAGCGGTGGCACCGACCCGACGGACCCGCCGACCACGGGCAACCTGCTGACCAACCCGGGCTTCGAGTCCGGCGCGACCGGCTGGAGCGCATCCTCGGGCGTGATCGACAGCTCGAGCGGCGCTCCGGCTCGTACGGGCTCTTACAAGGCGTGGCTGAACGGCTATGGCACCGCCCGCACCGACACGCTGTCGCAGTCGGTCACCCTGCCCGCGACCGGTAAGACCCTGTCGTTCTACCTGCGAGTGATCACCAACGAGACGACCACGTCGACGGCCTACGACAAGCTGACCGTCAAGGTCGGGTCGACGACGCTGGCGACGTACTCCAACCTGAACGCGAGCTCGTCGTACTCGTTGAAGTCGTTCTCGCTCGGGTCCCTCGCCGGCAGCACCGTCACGCTGACGTTCACCGGTACCGAGGACTCCTCGCTCGGGACCAGCTTCCTGATCGACGACACCTCCGTCGCCTGATCTCGGGCGCTCATCTGATGGCCTGACCTGAGGCCTGACCACGCCGGGTCGCTCGCGTAATGCGGGCGGCCCGGTGTGTTGGTTACAGCCAATTTTCCTACCTTGTTTATGGCCTGTTTACGGGTGTTCACCTTTGGTATCTGCACGTTGCTGCAATGCGAAGAGTTGGGTCGTTACGGGTTCTACGTAACGTGATTACGTGGTTGACCGAACGCTTCGGGTTGCGGCCGTAGGGAGGGCGCAGGGCGTTCGGCCGGCACGTGTGACGTCTGCGCGTGGGACCACCTACAGGCGGTTCCCAAGTCCGGTGCAATGAATGGTTGTGGCCCCATCGGGCCGCACGATGACGGGAGTCAGTTCGTGAACCGAACCATCAAGAACCGGGCCTTCAAGGCGCCGGCAGTCATCTCCGCCGTAGCTGTTGGAGCAGCAGCCTCGGCGATCGCCTTCACCGTCCCGGCCGGCGCCGCGGACAGTCCGGCACCGCTGCGCGGCGCGGACGCCTCGACCGCAATCGAGGGTGAGTACATCGTCGTGATGGAGAAGCAGGGCCATAGCGACGTGGCCAAGTCGGAGGCCAAGTCGGTCCGCAGCGACGCCCGCGACGCCGGTGGAGACGTACGGGAGGTCTTCAACACGGCGTTCAACGGCTTCTCGGCTTCGCTCGACAAGGACGCGCTCGAAGAGGTCCGCTCCAACCCGGACGTCGCCTACGTGCAGGCCAACCACCGCTACACCACCCAGGGTGACCAGGCGGACCCGACCTGGGGCCTCGACCGGGTCGACCAGGCCGCGCTGCCGCTCGACAAGAACTACCACTACGAGCAGACCGGTGCCGGCGTGACCGCCTACATCATCGACACCGGCGTCGCGACCGACCACTCGGAGTTCAGCGGCCGGATCGGTGAGGGCTTCGACGCGGTCGACGGCGACACCGACCCGACCGACGGCAACGGCCACGGCACCCACGTCGCGGGCACCGTCGCCGGCACCACCTACGGTCTGGCCAAGGAGGCCACGATCGTTCCGGTCCGCGTCCTCGACGACCAGGGCTCCGGCACCACCGAGGGTGTCGTCGCGGGCATCGAGTGGGTCACCGAGAACCACACCGACGGCCCGGCCGTCGCCAACATGTCGCTCGGTGGCGGCAACGACGCCGCTCTCGACGCGGCCGTCCAGGCATCGATCGCCGACGGCGTGACCTACGCCGTCGCGGCCGGCAACGAGAGCTCCGACGCCTGCGGTTCCTCGCCGGCGGCCGTTCCGGAGGCGATCACCGTCGGTGCCACCGACGACACCGACGCCGCCGCGGACTTCTCCAACACCGGTGAGTGCCTCGACATCTTCGCCCCCGGCGTCGACATCACCTCGGCCTGGAACGACGGCGCGACCAACACCATCTCCGGTACGTCGATGGCGACCCCCCACGTCGCCGGTGCCGCCGCGCTCTTCCTCGAGGCGAACCCCTCGGCCACCCCGGCCGACGTCGCCACGGGCCTGACCGGCGCCGCCACCCCCGACCTGGTCACCAACCCGGGCACCGGTTCGCCGAACCTGCTGCTCACCACGCTGTTCTGAGCCACCGGCTCTGAGGTCAGGGTGTTGGGGCCGTCCGGGAGGGGCGGCCCCAACACCTATTTCCGCTCCGCTACGACGGCTTGGTCCACTCGATGGTGTGCCGGAACCCGAGGCGGCGTCGGACCGAGGCGCCGGGCAGAACGTCTCGGACGGTCTCGCGCAGTTCGTCGAAGGGCATCGTCGGGTCCTTGATCGGGACCGGGGTGACGGGTGTGCCGTCGGTCGACGGCCATGGATGCTTGACGTAGCCGATCACCGGGTTGGTCACGGCCGACGCGAGGTCCCAGAGGTGGTCCGACGCGCTGTGCGGCGGTGCGAGGCCGACCGCCAGGAACCGCCCTCCCGGCTCCAGGAGACGGCGCACATCAGCGAGGGCGGCGGCGACGTCCAGATGATGCAGAACGGCGACCATCGTGACCAGGTCGACCGGCCCGGTGACCTCGGCCCAGGGGCGACCGTCGACGGTGACGTTGGCGACACCTGCGCAGCGAGCGGTGGCGTGGCGCCGCATCTCCTCGTCGCGATCGTTCCCGCGGACCGCCTCGAACCGCGGCGACAGCGACGCGACGAGCTCGCCGCGGCCGCAGCCGACGTCCAGCGCGCCGCGACGCCGCGCGGGCAGGTTCGCGAGGATCCAGCTGTGGAAGTGGTCGTTGTGGCTCCAGGGATGCCGTGCGTTGAGCCTGGCCATGCCTGTTGCCACGGTCCCTCCGGCGAACTCTTCTGCCCACGTACGCAAAGCCATGCCCGGCATTCTGTCCTCGCGACGCCGGGTTTGGTAGGGGAGTCAGGAGGCGGCGTACGCTTGGGGTTGATCGTTCCCGAGCTTTGAGGTGCCCATCGTGACCGTCGCCCAGAGCGACCTCGTTCCTGAGTCTGTCTTCCCTCGGCTGGAGCCGCGCCTGGCGCTGGTGTCCAAGCCGATCCAGTACGTCGGTGGGGAGCTCAACTCGACCGTCAAGAAGTGGGACGAGGTCGAGGTGCGGTGGGCGCTGATGTACCCCGACGCCTACGAGGTCGGCCTGCCGAACCAGGGCGTCCAGATCCTCTACGAGGTGCTCAACGAGCGTGACTGGATCGCCGCCGAGCGCACCTACGCGGTGTGGCCCGACCTCGAGAAGATCATGCGCGAGGGCGACGAGCACGGCCCGATCCCGCAGTTCACCGTCGACGCCCACCGTCCGGTGAAGGCGTTCGACGTGTTCGGGCTCTCGTTCTCGACCGAGCTCGGCTACACCAACATGCTCAACGCGCTCGACCTCGCCGGGATCCCGCTGCACGCGGTCGACCGCGGCGACGACGACCCGGTGGTGCTCGCCGGCGGCCACGCCGCGTTCAACCCCGAGCCGATCGCCGACTTCCTCGACGCTGCCGTGCTCGGCGACGGCGAGGAGGTCGTGCTCAAGATCTCCGAGGTCGTGCGCGAGTGGAAGCAGGACGACCGCCCCGGCGGCCGCGACGAGCTGCTGCGGCGACTGGCCGTCTCCGGGGCCGTCTACGTCCCGAAGTTCTACGACGTGAACTACGCCGCCGACGGCCAGATCGAGGCCGTGGTCCCCAACCGCCCCGACATCCCGTGGCGAGTGCGCAAGCACACCCTGATGGACCTCGACGCCTGGCCCTACCCGCGGAATCCCTTGGTGCCCTTGGCTGAGACCGTCCATGAGCGGTTCTCGGTGGAGATCTTCCGCGGCTGCACCCGCGGCTGCCGCTTCTGCCAGGCCGGGATGATCACCCGCCCGGTGCGCGAGCGCTCGATCACCACCATCGGCGACATGGTCGAGAACGGGATCCGGAAGTCTGGTTTCGAGGAGGTCGGCCTGCTCTCGCTGAGCTCGGCGGACCACACCGAGATCGGTGACGTCGCGACCGGCCTGGCTGACCGCTACGAGGGCACCAACGTGTCGCTCTCGCTGCCCTCGACCCGCGTCGACGCCTTCAACATCACCCTGGCCAACGAGTTCTCCCGCAACGGCCGTCGCTCCGGTCTGACCTTCGCCCCCGAGGGTGGGTCCGAGCGGATGCGCAAGGTGATCAACAAGATGGTCACCGAGGAGGACCTGATCCGCACCGTCGGTGCGGCGTACTCCCACGGCTGGCGCCAGGTGAAGCTCTACTTCATGTGCGGCCTGCCGACCGAGACCGACGAGGACGTCCTTCAGATCGCCGAGCTGGCGAAGAAGGTCATCGCCAAGGGCCGCGAGGTGTCGGGCCGCAACGACATCCGCTGCACCGTCTCGATCGGTGGCTTCGTACCCAAGCCCCACACCCCCTTCCAGTGGGCCTCCCAGCTCGACCACGAGACCACCGACGAGCGGCTGCAGAAGCTGCGCGACGCGGTTCGTGCCGACAAGAAGTTCGGCCGCGCGATCGGTTTCCGCTACCACGACGGCAAGCCCGGCATCGTCGAGGGCCTGCTGTCTCGCGGCGACCGTCGGGTCGGCCGGATCATCGAGCACGTCTGGCGCGACGGCGGCCGCTTCGACGGCTGGAGCGAGCACTTCTCCTACGACCGCTGGATGACCGCCGCCGAGACCGGTCTCGCCGGCACCGGCGTCGACCTCGACTGGTACACCACCCGCGAGCGTGAGTACGACGAGATCCTCCCCTGGGACCACCTCGACTCCGGCCTCGACAAGGACTGGCTCTGGGCCGACTGGGAGGACGCCCTCGCCGTCGCAAACGGCGAGGACATCGAGGTCGAGGACTGCCGCTGGACCCCGTGCTACGACTGCGGCGTCTGCCCGGAGATGAACACCGACATCCAGATCGGCCCCACGGGCAAGAAGCTGCTGCCACTCAGCGTGGTCTGAGGCGTACGACTCGTCTGGGATGTGTCACTTTCCCGCATGTGCATGGAAGTGGCAGCGGCCGGCGCCACTTCAGCTGTCATTTCCCCGCACGTGCGGGGTTGTGACGGCCGTAGCGCCAGGCAGCCTCGTCCTCGGGATGAGTCGGCGTACCCGATCTGGCTCACCGGTCAGCTGATTGCGGCGGTCGCCTCCACCTCGATGAGTACGTCGGGGCGGAAGAGGCCGGCGACCCGCACCAGCGAGCTGGCCGGCGGGTGTGCGAGGTCGACGAACTCGTCGCGTACCGACCGGATCAGCGGCAGGTCGGTGGTGTCGACGACGAAGTAGGTCAGCTTCACCACATCCGCCCAGGCTGCGCCGGCGGCGGCCAGGGCCACGCCGAGGTTGACGAAGGTCTGCCGGGTCTGCGCCTCCCAGCCGTCGGCTACGGCGCCCTCGTCGGTGACGCCGACCTGGCCCGAGGTCACGACCAGCCGGGCGCCGGGGTCGGTGATCACCGCGTGGCTGTAGCCGGCGGGTGCGGGAAGGTCTTCGGGGGTCAGGAACTCCATCCGCTGAACGTAGACCCGACTCGGTCCCTTTGGCGACCGCTTACCCGCCGCTCAGCCGACAGGGCGGACCCAGCGGCGCCACTCGGCCTGCGACTCGTAGCCCGAGCTCTTCCACAGCGACTGCCCCAGGTCGTTGCCTTCCAGGACCATCGCGTCGATCCGGCCCGCGCCGAGCGCCACGAGGCGGGTCTCGGCGTGGTCCAGGAGGCGATGGGCCAGTCCCTGGCGGCGTACGTCGGGGTGTACCGCCAGCCGGTAGAGGTGGGCGCGCCAGCCGTCCCACCCGGAGATCAACGAACCGACGACCCGGCCATCCTCGGTGACCGCGACCGTGCAGGCCTCCGGGTCGCGCGCGATCAGAGTCTCGACCTTCACCGCGGAGTCGGTCGGCCGCGAGTCGTTCTCGGCGGCCACCTCCCACAGCTCCAGAAGTGACGGGACGTCAGCAGTAACCGCTGGGCGCAACTCGATCACGGCGGGAAGTCTCCCACGCGCTCGCTCGCCCACCGGTAGGTTGCCGCCATGTCGGACAACAGAACACTGGCACGTAGCTATCTCCAGCTCCTCGATGCGCGGGACTGGGACGCCTTGGCGGCTGTGCTGGACGAGGACGTCGTCTACGACATGCCGCAGACCCGTGAGCTGATCATCGGGCGCGAGTCGTTTCTCGAGTTCAACCAGACCTACCCCGGCGAATGGCGCCTCACCCCGAAGATCGTGATCGCCGACGACGATCGGGCAGTGGTCTGGTTCGACTGGAGGATGGGTGATGAGTCGGGCGAGTCGCAGACGTTCCTCGAGATCGACGCTGGGCGGATCACACGTGTCACCGACTTCTGGCCGGAGGCGTACGACCCGCCGAAGCGAGCCGTAACGGTCGAGCGCTACTGACGCGCTGGCCCGGTCGTCGTACCTGACGCTGGAGCCTCAGCAGTCCGCGGCGCCGCGCATGGCGAAGTCGATGCTGACGGCGTGGTGGTCGGAGAGGCCGGTGGGGGTGACGTTGCCGTCGCCGGCGGAGAGCCAAGAGTTGGGGAGCAGGTAGTCGACGCGGCCGCCGCCGTCGTGGCTGGAGCCCAACGAGGCGCCGGCGTCGGAGAGCGTGCCCAGGGCGGCGCCCAGGACGCTGGAGCCGTCGCCGGCGTTGAGGTCGCCGCCGAGGAGCTTGGCGCCGTCGTAGGCGTTCACCTTGGACATGACCGCACCGATCTGGGCCTGCCGCAGCGAGTCGGAGGTGTGGTCGAGGTGGGTGTTGAAGACGACCAGTCGCTGACCCTCGACGATGATGTTGGCCCGGAGCACGCCGCGCTGCTCCTTGCCGTCGCGGTTGGGCAGGTGGGTGTTGTCGTAGCCGTCGATGGGGTAGCGCGACAGGATCGCGGTGCCGTAGCCACCGCGGTCGGTGAGGTAGGCGTTGGCGCCGAAGACCGACTGCATCCCCAGGTGCGAGGCGATGATCGCCGGCTGGTCGACGTTGCCGGAGCGGCGGCGGTTCTGGTCGACCTCCTGGAGGAGTACGACGTCGGCACCAGAGGCCCGGATCACGCCGGCGATGCCGCCGAGCTCACCGGGGGAGACCCGGCCACCCTTGATGTTGAAGGTCATCACGGTCAGGTTGCGCGGGACCGCGCACGGGTCGATCTTGGGCTTCTTCGGGACCTTGTCGATCGCCGGCGGTGCGTCCAGCGTCTTGAACTTCGGCAGCGGCTCCGACAATGCCGAGGCGGAGGCCGACGGGCTGGCCGCATCGGGTTCAGAGCTCGGCGAGGAGGAAGTGTCCGCGGAGGCCTGCCTGGAGTCGCTCAGCCGGGGTGCGAGGACGGTCAGCGCGGCGATGGCGCCGACCGTGAGGACCACCGCGAAGATCGGCAAAAGCTCCTTGAGGCGTACCGAGAACTTCCTGCTTCTGTGGTGGGTCACCGCGCGAGTCTCCCATTTTTGGTGTGCAAACCGTTACAGACCGTTCGCTTTCCATTCGCCGGATGGGTGATCGCGCCCCTGGACCGACATAATCGACCCGTGCGTCAACAGCCCGAACAGCAGGCCCCGCCGGTCCAGCGTCTCCGCATCCGCTACGCGAAGCGCGGCCGCCTCCGGTTCACCAGTCACCGCGACTTCAGCCGCGCCTTCGAGCGCGCGGTCGCCCGGGCCCGGATCCCGGTGGCCTACTCCTCGGGCTTCAACCCGCACCCGCGGATCTCCTACGCCGGTGCGGCTCCGACGGGAGCGGCGAGCGAGGCCGAGTACGTCGAGCTGGGACTGCGCGAGACGGTCGACCCCGCCGCGACCAAGGCTGCCCTGGACGAGGTCATGCCCGACGGTCTCGACCTGCTCGACGTCGTGGACACCGCCACCTCGCCCAAGGGCGCGCTGGCCGACCTGCTCACCGGCAGCGAGTGGATCATCGACCTCCCGACGGCGCCGGAGGAGGCGGCTGCGGCGGTCGAGGCGTTCCTCGGAGCCGAGGAGGTCATCGTGTCCCGGATGACCAAGAAGGGTCTGCGCGAGTTCGATGCCCGAGGAGCGGTCGTACGCCTCGGCTCGGCGCCCCGCGAGGGTGGCTCCCGGCTGGAGCTCCTGCTCAAGCACGGCACCCCGACCGTACGTCCCGACGACGTCGTCACCGGCCTGGAGCGCATCGGCGGCCTGAAGATCGGCCCCGAGCACGGTGGACTGCCGCTCCTGACCCGGCTCAGCCAGGGAGTCTTCGACGAGGCTTCCGGCACGATCGGCGACCCGCTCCACTAACGTGCCTTGGGTGAGGCTCTGCCGATGAGAATGGTCACCGACCGTGAGCGCCGGGCGAGACTGGCCCGAAGGCACGGGCTCGCCCCCGACCACAGGTACGCCGACGTGGCGGCCGCGACGCAGGCGATGACCGCCTGGCACGCGACCGAGGCCGCGACCGTCCACCTTGCCCTGCACGCGCGGGTCCACGACCTCCGCGTCGAGGACGTCGAGCGGGCGCTCTACGAGGAACGCTCGCTGGTCAAGCAGCTGGCGATGCGGCGTACGCTCTTCGCTTTCCCTCGCGACCTGTTGCCGGCCGCGCTGGGGAGCGCCTCGGCCCGGGTGGCCGCCCAGGAGGAGAAGAACCTCTACAAGTGGCTGACTGCCGGCGGCATTCACGAGGACCAGGCCGGCTGGATCGAGAAGGCGTACGCCGCGACGCTGGCCGCGCTGGCCGACGGAGAGCCGCGGACCACGACGCAGCTGCGTGAGCTGGTGCCGGAGCTCGACGCCCGCTTCCGGATGGGCACGCCCGGCAAGAAGTGGGGCGGAGAGTTTCCGATCGGGCGCTGGGTGATCGGCACCCTCGCCGCGCAGGGTCGGCTGATGCGGGCGACCAACCTCGGTCACTGGCGGCTGAACAAGCCTGCCTGGACGCTGCTTGAGTCGTGGTTGCCCGATGCGCCTGCTCCGCTTCCCGCTGACGAGGGTTATGCCGAGATCGTCCGCCGCTGGCTGGGGACCTTCGGTCCGGGCACCGAGGCCGACGTGGTCTGGTGGCTCGGGTCCACGAAGTCGGCCGTACGGGCCGCGCTCGCCGCGGTCGGTGCCGTGGAGGTCGGGCTCGAGGGCGGTGGCACGGGATGGGTCCTTCCCGACGACCCGATCGCCACCTCGCCGGAGCCCGAGATCGAGCCCTGGGCCGCGCTGCTGCCCACCCTCGACCCCACCGTCATGGGCTGGAAGCAACGCGGGTTCTATCTGGACGCCGAGGATGTGGCGTACCTCTTCGACTCCAACGGCAACGCCGGCAACACCGCCTGGTGGGACGGCCGGATCGTCGGGGCCTGGGCGCAGGACGACGAGGGCCGGGTGCACCCGATCGTGCGCCACGACATCGGCGACGACGGCCGGAAGGCGCTGGAGGCCGAGGCGGAGCGGTTGACCGCCTGGCTGGACGGTGTGGTGATCACCAACGTGTACGCCTCGCGGCAGATGAAGGACGCGCGGCTCCCCTAGGGACGACCGCAGCGAGGGTCAGACGTCGCGGCGGCGCAGCACCCAGGCGGAGCCGGCGACCAGTCCGACCGCCCAGATCAGGAGTACGCCGCCGAAGAACCAGTCACCCTGGACGAGCGCGTACCCCGCCGGTGCCGGGGTGTAGTCGATCGCGGTCTCCAGCCACGACCAGCCGAACCGCTGGGCGAGCAGCCCGAGCAGCTCCGGCATCAGCAGCAGCAGGAAGAGCACGAAGGAGAGCGCGCCGGCGGTGCGGCGGAACAGGCCACCGAAACCGAGCCCGACAGTCGCGAGCAGTGCCAGGAACACGCCGAGCCGCAGGACGAGTGCGACGTCGCCGCCGGTGAGGTCGCCGAGCTCCCCGAGCCGGATCGCCGCGGCCAGCAGGCCGAGCCCGGCCACGGCCACCCCAGCCACGAGAACGCTCGTCGCCACGACCAGCGCCTTGGCGCTCAGCACCCGGGTCCGCGAAGGCGTACACGCGAAGGTGACGGTGATCGAGCGCGACGCGAACTCCGCGGTGATCGCGAGGATGCCGAAGGCGGCGGCGAGGAACTGGACGAAGTACTGCGTCGACCCGATCACCGACGCCGTGGAGGCGACGGCCGACGGATCGCCGTCGTCGGCCTGGAGCACCGAGGTCAGCAGCATGATCGCGGTTGCGCCACTGAGGAACCAGAGCGAGGAGCGTACGGTCCGGATCTTGAGCCACTCCGAGCTCACGACCCGTGCGAGGGCACTCATGCGGCACCTCCGGCGGCGTACTCGACGGCATCCGCGGTCAGCTTCACGTAGGACTCCTCCAGGGTCGGTTCGACCGGTTCGAGCAGATGCAGGAGCACCCCGGCCCGATGGGCGAGCGTGCCGACCTCCTCGGGGGACAGCACCGCCACGGTCAGCTCGTTCTCGCCGTTCCAGGTGACCTCGTGGCCGGCCAGCAGATCGGCGAGCGGACCGAGCGCGGGGCCGCGGACACGGGTGCCGCTGGGGGAGAGGAACTCGCTCATCGGTGCGTCGGCGACCAGGCGCCCGCGGCCCAGGACGACGAGCCGGTCGGCGGTCTGCTCCATCTCGCTCATCAGATGGGAGGAGACGAAGACGGTGCGGCCCTCGGCGGCGAGGCCGCGAAGCAGCGTACGAATCCAGCGCACGCCGTCGGGATCGAGGCCGTTGACCGGCTCATCGAGCATCAGCACCTTGGGATCGCCGAGGAGCGCGCCCGCGATGCCGAGGCGCTGGCTCATGCCCAGGGAGTACATCCCGGCACGGCGGCGGCCGGCAGCGGTCATGCCGGTCAGCTCCAGGACCTCGTCGACCCGGCGGTCCTCGATGCCCTGACTGCGGGCCATCGCGCGCAGGTGGTCTCGTCCCGAACGGCCCGGATGGACCGCTTTGGCGTCCAGGAGCGCGCCGATGGTGTGCGCGGGACGGTCGAGATCGGCGTACGCCTTGCCGTCGACGGTCGCAGTGCCCGACGTCGCGGCGTCGAGGCCGAGGATGAGACGCATCGTGGTCGACTTCCCGGCGCCGTTGGGGCCCAGGAAGCCGGTCACGGACCCGGGCTCGAGATCGAGGGTGAGGTCGTCCACGGCGGTCTTGTCGCCGTACCTCTTGGTGAGGTTGCGCAGTTGGATCACAGGCCGAGCCTAGGCGCGCGGCGCGGCGGGCGAATCAGCCCGCGGGATGATCTGGCAGGTCCGTCCAGGGGCGTACGTCGTCCCCGGATATCGATCTGTTGACAGGGTGTATGCGATACTCCGAGACGACTGCTCAAATAATCGGGCCCGCCCCGAGGAATGGACAGTCCGACGACGCCTCGCCGGCGTGGACCCTCCGGGGCCGCACTCCGGCACACAGGAGGTAGGGCGTCACCAGACCGCGACGCAGGCCTAGCAGGTCAGTGAGAGCGACTCGCCCGGGAAGGTCCCGGACGGCCGAGCGACCGCGGCAGGTGACGAACCGCCGCCTGTGACGCACCGCTGCGGAGGATGCCGCCGCCCTGACAAGCTTTGCGCCGCGACGCGGCTGCTACGTGGAAAAAGATCGATACTGCGCAGCGCCCGTTTCCCGGCACCTGACTATCCGGCACCTGTGAAGGTCCTGGATGAGGAGAACGGCATGGCCGACGAGACCACTGTCGAGAACACCGAGAACGGCGCTGAAACAGCGCAGGCTCCGGTGACCGACACCCCCACGACCGACGCGGAAGCGACCGGCGAGACCACTCCCGCGAAGAAGACCGCGGCGAAGAAGACCACGCGCAAGCGCACCACCAAGAAGGCCGCCGCGGCCCCGGCGGAGGCTGCCGAGGCCCCCGCCGAGTCTGCTGAGACCACTGAGGGTGCCGAGGCCCCCGCCAAGAAGACGGCGGCGAAGAAGACGACCCGGAAGCGTACGACCAAGAAGGCCGCCGCCCCGGCGCCGGCCGAGGTCGAGACCACCGAGGCCACCGCCGCGCCGGAGGCCGAGACCTCCGAGGCTCCCGCCGAGTCCGTCGAGGCTCCGGCCAAGAAGACGGCGGCGAAGAAGACCGCCGCCAAGCGGACCACCGCGAAGAAGACGGCCGCCAAGAAGGCCGCCGCGCCCGTCGTCGAGACCCCCGCCGAGGACGTCGCCGACGAGACCCTCGAGGAGACCGAGGCCGAGCAGGCCGGTCCGCCGGCCCCCGCGGTGCTGTTCCAGGCGCCGACCAAGACGACCACCCGCCGGCGTACGCGCAAGACGGCCGAGCCGAAGCCCGTCGAGGAGCCGGTCGAGGCTGCTGTCGAGGCGCCCGCCGAGGACGAGCCGCAGGCCGCTGAGCCCGCTGCCGAGCCCGCTGCCGAGCCCGCCGCCGAGGTCGCGAAAGAGGAGGCGGCCCCGACCCGGACCCGCAAGCGCAGCTCGCGCAACGCGGCACCGGTCGAGGAGAAGCCTGCCGACGAGACGCAGCCCGAGGCCGAGACCACCGAGCCCGAGACCGAGTCCGACGACAGTTCGGCCGACGACGGTGAGGGCGGCGGCAACGGCCGTCGTCGTCGCCGCCGTGGCGGCCGCCGTCGTCGCAAGGGTGCCAACGGCGACGCCGACGGCTCCGACGCGTCCGACAACGACGACAGGTCCGACGACTCCGAGGCCGAGAGCGACGACGCCGGCAAGGACGCCGACGCCGACCAGGGCGAGGGCAGCACCTCCTCGCGCCGTCGTCGCCGCCGCCGCCGGGCCGGCGAGGCCTCGGGCGACGCCGCCACCGGGGACGACCCGGAGAACACCGTCACCAAGGTTCGCCAGAGCCGCACCGGTGATGACCAGATCACCGCGCTGGCCGGCTCGACCCGCCTGGAGGCCAAGAAGCAGCGCCGCCGCGAGGGCCGCGAGGCCGGTCGTCGTCGCGCCCCGATCGTGAGCGAGGCCGAGTTCCTGGCCCGCCGCGAGTCGGTCGACCGGGTCATGGTGATCCGTGAGCTCGAGGACCTCACCCAGATCGCGGTGCTCGAGGACAAGGTGCTCGTGGAGCACTACGTCGCCCGCGAGAGCCAGACCAGCCTGATCGGCAACGTCTACCTGGGCCGTGTCCAGAACGTGCTGCCGAGCATGGAGGCCGCATTCATCGACATCGGCAAGGGCCGCAACGCGGTGCTCTACGCCGGTGAGGTCAACTGGGCCTCGCTCGGCTGGAAGGAGGGCCAGCCCCGCAAGATCGAGTCGGTGCTGACCTCCGGCCAGAAGGTGCTCGTCCAGGTGACGAAGGACCCGATCGGCCACAAGGGCGCCCGCCTGACCTCGCAGATCTCGCTGGCCGGCCGATTCCTGGTCTACGTGCCCGACGGCACCACCTCCGGCATCTCCCGCAAGCTGCCCGACACCGAGCGCAACCGCCTCAAGACCCTCCTGAAGGAGATCGTCCCCGACACGGCCGGCGTGATCGTACGCACCGCTGCCGAGGGCGCCGCCGAGGACGAGCTCACGCGTGACGTCGAGCGGCTCAAGGCGCGCTGGGAGGACATCGAGAAGAAGGCCAACGGTAACGCCCCGCAGCTGCTCTACGGCGAGCCCGACCTGACCCTCAAGGTCGTGCGCGACCTGTTCACCGAGGACTTCGCCAAGCTGGTCATCTCCGGCAACTCGTCGTGGGAGACCGTCAAGGACTACGTCCAGTCGGTGGCCCCCGACCTCGAGGAGCGGGTGGAGAAGTACGACGGCGAGGCTGACGCCTTCGCCGCGTACCGCATCGACGAGCAGATCGCGAAGGGCCTGGACCGCAAGGTCTGGCTGCCCTCGGGTGGCTCGCTGGTCATCGACCGCACCGAGGCGATGACCGTCGTCGACGTCAACACCGGCAAGTTCACCGGCTCCGGGGGCAACCTGGAGGAGACGGTCACCAAGAACAACCTCGAGGCGGCCGAGGAGATCGTGCGCCAGCTCCGGCTGCGCGACATCGGCGGCATCATCGTCGTCGACTTCATCGACATGGTCCTCGAGTCCAACCGTGACCTGGTGCTGCGTCGCTTGGTCGAGTGCCTGGGCCGCGACCGTACCCGTCACCAGGTCGCCGAGGTCACCTCGCTGGGCCTGGTTCAGATGACCCGTAAGCGGATCGGCACCGGCCTGCTCGAGGCCTTCACCGAGAACTGCGATGCCTGTGGCGGTCGTGGCCTGGTGATCCACGAGCACCCGGTCGAGGCCGGCAAGTCCTCCGGTGTCGCCCCCGACGAGCCGCGTTCGCGCCGTCGCGGTGGTCGCGGTGGCCGCGGCAAGGGCAAGGACGAGATCGGCACCGAGCAGCGCGCCGAGCCCGTCGAGGAGTCCGCCAAGACGCCCACGCCCGCCGAGTTCGCCGCCATGGCCGGACAGAGCGACAGCGTGGAGAAGGCCGACGAGCCGGCTGCCCAGGTCGTCGAGCCCGTCGAGATCCCCGCAGAGCCCGCCGAGGCCCCCAAGGTCACGACCCGCACGCGTTCGCGCCGGTCCAAGGCATCGGCCCCGGCGGCCGAGCCGGTCGAGACCCCCGCTGAGTCCCCGGCGGCCGAGCCCGTCGAGGCTGCGCCCGAGCCGGCGGCGGTCGAGCCTCCCAAGGTCACGACCCGCACCCGCTCGCGCCGGTCCAAGGCGTCGACCCCGGTCACCGAGCCGGCCGAGACGCCCGCCGAGACCCCGGCCGCCGAGACCCCGGCCGCCGAGACCCCGGCCGCCGAGACCCCGGCCGAGCCGAAGACCCCGGCCGAGCCGGAGGCCCCGAAGGTCACCACGCGTACGCGCACTCGCCGTGCCGCCACCACCGGCCGTCCGGTCCTGGCCGCCGTCGTCGGTAGCTCGACCGCGTCGAAGCCGGAGCCGGCGCCGTCCACGCCGGTTGTGTCCGAGCCGGTTGCGACCGAGCCGGTCGCCGAGGAGGAGCCCGCTCCCGTGGCCCCGGCCGTCGAGCCCGAGGTGACCGAGCCCGAGTCGAAGCCGGAGCCGATCGTGGCCGAGCCGGTTGCGGCCGAGCCGGTCGACTCCAAGCCCAAGGTGGTCACCCGGCAGCGCCGCGGCGCCCGCCGCGAGGTGGTGAGCACGGGCGAGGGCGCGGTGATGACCGCGACCAAGTCCGAGGCGCCGGTCGTCAGCAATGGCACCGCCTCGACCCCGGCGCCGAAGGTCGTGACCCGCACCCGCGGTGGCGCCAGCCGCGACACCACGCCGTCCCAGGACAGCTGACGTACGTCTCAGGAGCCCCGGTGACCGCACCAGCGGTCACCGGGGCTCCGGCGTTCCCGCTGCTCCCACCTCGTTTCGGGCGCTGCGCAGGTGGGCCGGTGACCAGCGGCTATCCGCGCGGGACGGTCTGAGGACCAAGGCGTTCGACGACTCGTTCGACCTGGCGACGTACGTAGTCAGGCCGCTGCATCACGTCCTCCCAGACGAACCGGAGGACGGTCCAGCCCCGCGTGACCAGGTCGGTATAGCGGCGGATGTCGCGTCGAAACGGCTCCTCGCCGGAGTGGTAGGCCCAGGATTCGCACTCGATGAGGAGCTTCAGGCGCGCGTCGACCAGATCGCCGTACTGCTCCGCACCCGCTTCGCTGAGTCCCAGGTCGCCTTGGGGTTCGACGGAGAGACCTGCGATCGGGAGCACGATGGCTCTGGTCACCGACTCGAACGCGTTCGCCGCTCGTGGGTCGGCGACGGCGATCACATCGAACGCGCGCCGACGCCCGGTGCGCGGTAACGCCGCGGCTGCGGCGACCAGGTCCTCACGGGTCAGCCCGGTGGCCAGCCCGTCGCGCAGCGCCGAGTCGGCGATGCACAACGCCTCGTCGAACGGGAGGTCTCGGGCGCAGTCGACCACGGTCTGCGCCCGAGAGGTGATGGCGCCGGTCGAGTTTGCGCCGACGGGCAGATCCCGACGGCGTACGACCACACCTGGTCGCGCCTTGCGTGAGCTGTTGCGCGGCACGGTCACCTCGATCTCGCTCGGCTCGTGCTTCAGCGACCAGCCCCACACGCGTGCGGCGCTGAGCCCGGAGACGACCCCGCCGATGGCGAGTGCCGCCGACTTGTCGTCGGGGAGCCCGGGAAGTACCACGCGAGCGCCGGTGAGCGCGATGGCTGTCCCGGCAGACAGAGCCGCGTTGAGTTCGTCGCGGAGCCCCAGGTCGAGCAGCTCTTTGCGGGTGGCAGCCCCGCCGCGTACGCGGAGGACGTCTGTCAGAACGGGCGCGGCGCACACAGTTCACCTCGAGGATCGATGTCTGGGCAGGTCGGCTGCCGGGATGGGATCAACCTGGTGCATCGATGCACACGGTTCAACCTCATATCCCCGCCGACCCGCCCGGATCGCACCAACTGTGTGTCAGGTCTCCCAGGACTCGAGAGTCTTCCGCGCGCCGACCGCGTGCAGGGACGCGAGCGCCTCGGCGTACGGCTCGGTGAACTCAGGGGAGTCGACGAGGTCGCCGAAGAGGTCGGGGTCGCGGAGGAAGGCGAGCGGGTCCTCGCGCTGCGCGATCGCGCGGGCCGTCACGTCGGCCCGGCGCCGGTCGATGATGTCGATCGGCGCGCCCTGCTCATCGACGCCCTCGGCGTAGCGGGCCCAGGAGGCGACGACGAGCGCCGACCGGCGGACGGAGCCGCCCGACGCGAGCTGGGCCGAGATGACGGGTACGAGCCACTTCGGGATCCGGTCGGAGCTCTCCGCACACAGCCGCGCCAGGGTGTCGCGGATATAGGGATTGGCGAAGCGGGAGATCAGCTCCCGCTGGTAGCCCGGCAGGTCCACCCCGGGCACCTGCGGCAGCGTCGGGGCGCCCTCCTGCGACATGTAGCCGAGCAGGAAGTCGACGAACAGCGGATCCGTGCAGACCTCGTGGGCGTAGCGGTAGCCGGACAGATAGCCGAGGTAGCACAGCGCCTGGTGGCTGGCGTTGAGGAGCCGCAGCTTCATCAGCTCATAGGGCTCGACATCGGGCACCATCTCGACCCCGGCCTGCTCGAACGGCGGCCGTCCCTGGGGGAAGTGGTCCTCGAGCACCCACTGGGAGAACGGCTCGCTGACGACCGGCCAGGCGTCTCCGATCCCGAACCGCCAGCCGACCTCCTCGACGTCGGCGTCGGTGGTGGCCGGGGTGATCCGGTCCACCATGGAGCTCGGGAAGGCCACCTCGGACCCGACCCATTCACCCAGCGCCGGGTCACGCAAGGACGCGAAGGAAGACAGCATCGCCCGGGCGACCTCCCCGTTTCCGGCGATGTTGTCGCAGGACATGACCGTGAACGGGGCCACCCCGGCGGCCCGGCGGCGAGCCAGCGCCTCCACGACATACCCGAATGCCGTGGTCGGCACCGCACCCGGCCGCAGGTCTTCCTGGATGGCGGGATCGGAGGCGTCGAAGCCACCGGTCGCCTGGTTGACGTGATAGCCGCCCTCGGTGATGGTCAGCGACACGATCCGGATCCTCGGGTCGGTGAGCAGCGCCAGCACGTCCGTGGGGGAGTCGGGGGCGAAGAGGTAGTCGATGATCGAGCCGATCACCCGCCCCCGCACGCCCCCGTCCGGGGCCCGCTCGACGAGCGTGTAGAGATGATCCTGCGCTGCGAGAGCATCCCGCATGCGTACGTCCTGGGGCATCAGCCCCACCCCGACGATTCCCCAGTCGCGGACGCCCGAGGCGAGCAGGTCGTCGACGTAGCGCGCCTGGTGGGCACGGTGGAAGCCACCTACCCCGAGATGCACGATCCCGGGGGTGACGGCGGAGCGGTCGTAGGCAGGGACGGCAACGGACACGGAGAGCTCGCCGAGCTGGCCAGTCGTGAGTCGCGGATGAGTCACTTGACCGCCCCGAGGGAGAGGCCCTGCACCAGCTTGTCCTGAGCGGCGAACCCGGCGATGAGCACGGGCAGCGAGATCAGCGTCGCCCCGGCGGCGAGCTCGGCGAGGTAGGCGTGCTCGGTCTGGATCAGGGTGTTCACGTAGACCGGTCCGGTCTGCGCGGCGACGCTGGTGAGCACCTTGGCGTAGAGCTGCTCGTTCCAGGCGAAGATGAAGCAGATCAGCGAGGTGGCCGCGACGCCGGGCATGGCGATCGGGGCCACGATGCGGGTCAGGATGCGGAACGTGCTGGCGCCGTCGATCGAGGCCGCCTCGATGATCGCGGGCGGCACCTCGACCAGGAAAGAGCGCATCATCCAGACCGCGATCGGCAGGTTCATCGCGGTGTAGATCAGGATCAGGACGATCACGTTGTCGGGCATGTTGATGACCTTCGTCGTGAACAGGTAGAGCGGCAGGATGCCCGCGACCATCGGCAGCATCTTGGTCGAGAGGAAGAAGAACATCACGTCCGACCACTTCCTCACCGGCCTGATCGCCAGGGCGTACGCGGCGGGGATGGCCAGGGCGAGCACGAGCAGCGTCGAGATCACGCTGGTGATCACCGAGTTGATCAGCGCCGGGGTGATCGGGTTCGCGGAGGTGAACAGGCCGGTGTAGTTGTCCAGCGTCAGCGGGGCACCCCAGCTGGGCGGGTACGTCTGAGCGTCCTGCGGTGCGTGCAGCGACGTCAGGACCATGTAGAGGATCGGGATCACGAAGATGATGCCGACCAGCCACGCTGCGATCGGGATGACGATCTTCGCCACCCGTTGCCGGTTCCAGGTGTTCATCGGCTCTCCTCCTCGAGCAGGGACGACACGACGCGCAGCGCGAAGGTCGCGATGATCAGTGAGCCGATGACCACGACGACGCCCAGTGCGGAGGCGACGCCGTAGTCCTTGGCCGAGTAGAACGTCTCGTAGACGGCGTACGGGATGTTGGTGGAGTTCAGCCCACCGGTCATGCCGAGGACCGAGTCGAAGTTCTGGACGATGAAGATCGTGCCGAGCACGATCGAGAGCTCGAGGTAGCGGCGTACGTGGGGGAGCGTCATGTGCACGAACGTCTGCCACCCGCTGCAGCCGTCGATGCTCGCCGCCTCCAGCACCTCAGGATCCTGCGACTGCAGGCCGGCGAGCAGGATCAGCATCATGAACGGCGTCCACTGCCAGATCAGCTCGATCTCGATGGCGAGCTTCGGATGGTCGGTGAGGAACGCGATGTCCTGCGCACCCGGCACCCCGAGCTGACCGAGCACACCGTCGACCAGGCCGAACCCGGTCATCAGGATGCCGTTGCCCCAGAAGACCGCGGCCGCGATCGGCACGATCAGGAACGGCGCGATCATCATCGTGCGCACCAGACCGCGGCCGATGAAGGCGTGGTTGAGCAGCATCGCGATCCCGAGGGCGAGCACGGCGCTGACGCCGACGACGACCACGGTCATCTCGATCGTGTTCAGGACGGCCGTACGGTAGGCCGGCGTCGTGAACACGGTCTTGAAGTTGTCGAGGCCGGCGAAGCTGCGCTCCGGCGCGTCGGGCTGAGCGCTCCAGTTCATGAACGACATCACCAGCGTCGCCACGAACGGCAGCTGCGTCACCACGATCAGGAAGATCAGCGCGGGCAGCAGCGGCGCGCGCAGGTTCCACGACTCCCGGCCCCATTTCTTGTACGCCGCGGGCGGCCGGGTCGCCGTCGGGTCGGTCGTTTCACGGAGTGGTGCGGTCACGGTGGCCATCACTGCTTCTCCTTCTGGACGTCGCCGTACGCCTGGGCGAGCGACTGACAGCGGTCGAGTGCCGCGTCGGTGGTCTTCGAGCCGGAGATGGCGCTGCTGAGCTGCTTGGCGCACTCGGTGCCGAAGTCGGTGAAGCTCGGAACCCCGACGAACTGGATGCCGTTGTAGGGCCGCTTCTGGACGCCGGGGTTGTCGGCCTGCGCGTTCTTGATCGCGTTCATGGTCGGGGTCGCGAAGGAGCCGGCCACCTCGAGGTACTCGGGGTCCGCATAGGTCGAGGCACGCTTGCCCGCGGGAACGTTGGTAGGCCCGCCGGTGTCGTTCTCGGTGTCGGCCATCACCAGCTGCTCGTACTCCTTGCTGGAGGCCCAGGCGACGAACTTCTTGGCGTCCTCCTGGTGCCGTGACGCCTTCTGGATCGCCCACGCCCAGGTGTAGAGCCAGCCGGCATTCTCGGTCTGGTCGTGCGGGGCGGCGACGTAGCCGACCTTGCCCTTGACCGGCGAGTCCTCGGCCTCCAGCGACCCGGCACCGGAGGTGGCGTCGTACCACATCGCGACCTTGCCCTGCTGCATGGCGTTGAGGCACTGCGGGAAGCTGAAGGTCGCGGCGCCGGCCTCGCCGTGCTCGCGGACCAGGTCGACATAGAAGTTGGCTGCTTTCTTGAAGCCGCCCTTGTTGACCTGGGCGTTCCAGTCCTCGTCGAACCAGGTGCCGCCCATGGTGTTGACCACCGTCGTGATCGAGGCGAGGTTGTCGCCCCAGCCGGCCAGGCCACGCAGGCAGATGCCGCGCATGTCGGCCTCGGCCTCGTTGATCTGGGCGGCGAAGCCGGCGACCTGCTCCCAGGTCGGGTTGGCCGGCATCTCGATGCCGTGCTTCTGGAACAGGTCCTTGCGGTACATCAGGAACGAGGACTCGCCGTAGAACGGCTGGCCGTAGACCTTGCCGTTGGCCGAGAGCGCCTCGGTCATGGGCGGCAGGATGTCGTCCTGGTCGAACTCGGGGTCGTTCGCGATGCTTTCCATGTCCGAGATCCAGCCGGCCTCGGCGTAGTAGGGGATCTCGAAGTTGGACAGCGTCGCCACGTCATAGATCCCGGACTGGTTGGCGAACTCGGTGCTCGCGGTGTCGCGCATGTCCTGCTCGACCTTGACCACGAAGTTCACCTCGATCCCGGTCTCCTCGGTGAAGTGCTCCGCGGTGAGCTCCTGGAGCTCGAGCATCTGGGGGTTGTTGACCATCAGCACCGTGATGCTGTGCTCACCCGCGCTCGTCCCGCCGGCGCCCAGTCCGCCGGTCCCGCATGCTGTCAGCAACACGGTGGTCAATGAGAGCGCTGTCAGCGCTGCGGAGGTCCGTCTCCGTACCCGCATCGATCTGCCTCCTCGCAGTGTGACTGTCATCACGGACCACGATGGCGTAATTCGGGCCAGACCCCCTAGCCCGGTCGGTGCGCCCGAAGCGCCCGGTTGCTGCCCGTTCTCAGCCCTCGTCTCAGGCGCGTACGACCCGGGGGCCGAGGGCCGAGAACCGGCGGGCCTCGGAGGCCGGCAGCTCGGTGCCGGTGATGAGCAGCTCGAAGTCGCGTACGCCAGCGAAACGGCACAGGCTGGAGGCCCCGAACTTGGTGTGGGCGCCGAAGAAGATCCGCCTCCTGGAGCGCTCGATGGCGGTCCGCTTCACCGCGGCCACCGAGGGGTCCTGAGTGGTCAGGCCCTGCTCGCGGGAGATCCCGTTGGCGCCGATGTAGGCGAGGTCGATCACCAGGTCGGCGAGCATCCGGGTCGCCCACTGGTCCACGACGCCCCGGGTGATGGTGCGGACCCGCCCGCCCAGGACGATCACGGTGAGGTCCGGGTCCGCGGAGAGACGCGTGGCCACCGGGAGCGAGGGGGTGATGATCGTCGCCGGCCCCTGACCGAGGATCTCCTCGGCGAGGAACTGCGGCATCGTGCCCTCGTCGATGTATATCGTCTCGGCGCCGTGCCGGTGCTGGAGGGCGGCGCGAGCGATCCGGTGCTTCTCGTCGACGTCGCGGCCCGCGCGGAACTCGAGGGAGGTCTCGAAGCTGCCGCTCTCCAGGGCGACCGCGCCACCGTAGACCCTCTCCACGACGCCGCGGTCGGCGAGCACCTTGAGGTCGCGCCGGATCGTCTCGACGCTCACCCCGAGATCGGGCGCCAGATCGGTCACCGACACCCGGCCGGTCGTGCGTGCGCGCGCCAGGATCTCCTCCTGCCGGGCCTCGTTCGCGAGCGACGGTTCGGTGGACGTCATGGGCGCCATCATGCCCGGAATCGTGCCCGGTTCGTAGGGGTTGTCGCCGAACCGGGCGCCCGGTTGGTGTGATTGCGGGGTTCTGAGGCACCATGGCGTCGGCACTTCGTGTCGACACTGTCGGGCGGACGGTGCCGCGGCGTTTTGCGGCTACCTCGCCGCGTACGTAAGATTGAATCTCGGCGTGCGCAGTGCGCCGTTCCTGCAGGCATCTGCTGGCACCTATCGCTTCGGGGTCCGGTCTGCCTTGCCGCGGGTCGACACAAGACTTTGAGTTCGGAGCAATGAAGGAGACCGCGGTGTACGCGATCGTGAAGGCTGGCAGCAAGCAGCAGAAGGTCGTTGTCGGCGACGTCATCGAGATCGACCGCCTCGACGGTGAGAACGGCTCGGCCGTCTCGCTGCCCGTGGTCCTCCTGGTCGACGGCGAGAACGTGACCTCGACCGGCCTCGACAAGGCTTCGGTTGCTGCTGAGATCGTCGGTGCCTCCAAGGGCCCGAAGATCATCATCCAGAAGTACAAGAACAAGACCGGCTACAAGAAGCGCCAGGGTCACCGTCAGAAGTACACCCAGGTCAAGGTCACCGCGATTAACGCCTGATTCCGGCGTTCTAGAGACACTTAAAGGACTGAGAAGATGGCACACAAGAAGGGTGCGGCAAGCACCAAGAACGGTCGCGACTCCAACGCCCAGCGCCTCGGCGTGAAGCGCTTCGGCGGCCAGGTCGTCAGCGCCGGCGAGATCATCGTCCGCCAGCGTGGCACCCACTTCCACCCCGGCACCAACGTCGGCCGTGGCGGCGACGACACCCTGTTCGCCCTGCAGCCCGGCGCGGTCGAGTTCGGCAAGCGCCGCGGCCGCCGCGTGATCAACATCGTTCCGGCTGACGCCTGAGCCAGGATTTTCGAAGGGCCCTCTCCATTACGGAGAGGGCCCTTCGGCGTTTTGGGTGTTCCTTCGTCAAGGGATGCAGACGAGGGCGCACATCCCTTGCGGAGCTCCGCTGGGGATGTGCGCCTTGACCTGCATACCTTGACGAAGGATCAGACGTACGCCGCGCGAGCCGCGATCGCCTCGAAGGTGTCCCAGGAGACCTCCCAGCGGGTCCCGGCACGCGGCCAGTGGATCGCGATGTCGGTGATCCCGATCTCGGCGTAGGAGCCGGCGAGGTCCTCGAACGCGTCGGCCGACTCGGTCCACGGCTCGTCGGTGAAGCCGGACATGAAGAGCTTCGGCATCGCGTCGAAGTCCCGGCCGGCCTTCTCGCAGGCCGTACGGAGCATGTCGAGCCGCTGGGCGACGTACGCCTTCGGGTCGTCGCTCTGCGGATTGGCGATCCACCCGTCGCCGACCTCGGCAGCGAGCCGGATCCCGCGCGGGCCGTTGCCGGCCAGCCACAGCGGGGTGCGGGGATGCTGCACCTGACCGGGGGAGACGGTGACCTCGTGGGTCTGCCAGTGCTCGCCGTCGATGGTCACCGGCGAGTCGCGCAGCAGCTGGTCGACGGTGCGGGTCCACTCCGCGAACCGGTCGGCGCGCTCGCGAGGCGTGAACTCCCGCCCGAGCACGTCCCCGTCGGAGGTGTGGTCGTCGCCGCCCGCGCCGATGCCGATCGTCACGCGCCCACCGGAGATCCGGTCGAGGCTGCGGATCGCCGCGGCGGTCGGGATCGGCGTACGGAAGTTCGGGGTGGTGACCAGCGTGCCCAGCCGGATCGTGGAGGTCAGGGCGGCCGCGGCCGCCATCGACGTGAACGCCTCCTCCCACGGGCTGTGCCCGCGCCAGGCCAGGTGGTCGTAGACCCACGCCGTCTCGAACCCGAGCTGCTCGGCCTGCACCCAACGCTCGCCCATCGCCGGCCAGTCCTCGATCGGCCACATCACTGTTCCCACACGCATGCGCACAGTCTGCACCCGAGGCTGCGACTCGTCGCGCGGATAACAGGTGTGGGGCGTGCCGTCGGTAGGCTGGAGACATGGCTGTACCCACCTTCGTCGACCGCGTCACCCTCCACGTCGAGGCCGGTCGCGGCGGACACGGGGTGGCGTCGGTTCACCGCGAGAAGTTCAAGCCGCTGGGCGGTCCCGACGGCGGCAACGGCGGCCCTGGCGGGTCGATCATCCTGCGCGTCGACCCCGATGTGACCACCCTGATCGACTACCACCACAGTCCCAAGCGCAAGGCCCCCAACGGCGGGCAGGGCGCCGGTGACCACAAGAACGGTGCCCACGGCGAGGACATGGTGCTCTCCGTCCCCGACGGCACCGTGGTGACCGACATGAACGGCAACGTCCTCGCCGACCTGGTCGGCCCGGGCTCCGAGCTGGTCATCGCCGAGGGCGGCCGTGGCGGGCTCGGCAACGCGGCACTGGCCTCCTCCAAGCGCAAGGCTCCCGGCTTCGCGCTCCTCGGCGAGCCGGGTGAGGCGCGAGAGATCGGGCTGGAGCTCAAGGTCGTCGCCGACATCGGCCTGGTCGGGTTCCCGAGCGCCGGCAAGTCGTCCCTGATCGCGGCGATCTCGCGCGCCAGGCCGAAGATCGCCGACTACCCGTTCACGACCTTGGTGCCCAACCTCGGCGTCGTGAAGGGCGGCGAGATCACCTTCACCGTCGCCGACGTGCCGGGCCTGATCGAGGGTGCCGCCGACGGTCGCGGCCTCGGTCACGAGTTCTTGCGCCACATCGAGCGCTGTGCCGCGCTCGTCCACGTCATCGACACCGCGAGCATCGAGCCGGGCCGCAACCCGGTCGACGACCTCGACGTCATCGAGAACGAGCTCTCCCGCCACGGCGGCCTCGAGGACCGTCCCCGGCTGGTCGCGCTGAACAAGGTCGACGTCCCCGACGGTCGCGAGATCGCCGAGATGACCATCGGCGAGTTCGAGAAGCGCGGGATGAAGGTCTTCGAGATCTCCGCCGCCTCCGGCGAGGGCACCCAGCAGCTGATCTACGCGATGGCCGAGATCGTCGCTGACTCCCGCAAGGACGTCGCGGTGGCGCCGCCGACCCGGATCGTGCTGCGCCCCGAGGGCGTTGAGGGCAAGAACGGGTTCACGGTCAAGGTGTCGAAGAACGGCGAATTCCTCGTACGCGGCCCGCAGCCCGAGCGCTGGGTGCGGCAGACCGACTTCGAGAACGAGGAGGCCGTCGGCTATCTCGCCGACCGCCTCAACCGGCTCGGCGTCGAGAAGCGCCTGGTCGAGCTCGGCGCCGAGGAGGGCGACACCGTCATCATCGGCGACCCGGCGAACTCGGTCGTCTTCGACTTCCGTCCCTCGATCGACACCGGTGCCGAGATGCTCGGCCGCCGCGGTGAGGACCAGCGCTTCTACGAGGAGCGGCCCGCTGCCTCGCGGCGACGCGAGATCGACGCCGGGATGGAGACCAAGGAAGAGTACGAAGCCCGCGCCGACGTCGCCCGCCGGCTGCGCGACGGGGCCGGCCCGGTGGCGTACGAGATCGGCGGGGAGGACGACCCGGACTGGGCCGAGGACGACCCGTCGGCGGACTCAAGAACACGCTCGGGGGAGTAGCGGCCCCGCCCGACCAGCGGAAACCGGCGGATCGAGCGGCGTCGGCGCCGGTAGGATCCGGTGCAGCGGAGAGCACAGGCTGACGTACGAGGGGGATCGGTGCAGCGCGAGGTCGTGACCGGGGCACGCCGGGTGGTGGTCAAGGTCGGATCGTCGTCGCTGACGACGGCCGCAGGGGGCATCGACCCCGACCGGGTGAGCGCCTTGGTCGACGTGCTCGCCAAGACCCGGGCCACCGGCGCCGAGGTCGTGCTGGTCTCCTCCGGGGCGATCGCGGCCGGGCTGTCGCCGTTGGGGCTGGCCAAGCGTCCGCGGGCGCTGGCCAAGCAGCAGGCGGCGGCGAGCGTGGGGCAGGGGCTGCTCGTTCACCGTTACACAGACGAGCTCGCCCGACACGGCATCATCGCAGGTCAGGTGCTGCTCACGGTCGATGACCTGAACCGGCGGGCCCACTATCGCAACGCCGACGCGACGCTGTCGAAGCTGCTCGACCTGGGTGTGCTCCCGATCGTCAACGAGAACGACACCGTGGCCACCTCCGAGATCCGGTTCGGCGACAACGACAGGCTTGCGGCACTGGTGGCCCACTTGGTCAAGGCCGACCTGCTGGTGCTGCTCAGCGACGTCGACGCGCTCTACGACGCGCCGCCGTCCCAGCCCGGCTCGCGGCGGATCGACGAGGTCGCCTCGCCGGCCGACCTCGACGGCGTGACCATCGGCAAGGCCGGTGCCGCCGGAGTCGGCACAGGGGGCATGGTGACCAAGCTGGAGGCCGCCCGGATCGCTGTCGACGACGGCGTCCCGGTCGTGCTGACCTCGGCCGCTCAGGCAGAGGCTGCGCTCGCGGGCGAGGCCGTCGGCACCCTGTTCCATGCCGTCGGCAAACGACGCCCCGCGCGTCTGCTGTGGCTTCAGCACGCGACCGAGCCGGTCGGCTCGATCACGGTCGACGCCGGTGCGGTCGCCGCGATCAGTCGCCGCGGCGCCTCGCTCCTCGCCGCGGGGGTCACCGGCTACTCCGGCGCGTTCCATGCCGGCGACCCGGTCGACGTCGTCGACCCGTCGGGCGTGGCCGTCGCGCGCGGCCTGGTGAACTACGACGCCGACGAGATCCCGAGGCTGGCCGGGCGGTCCTCCGGCTATCTCGAGGCCAATCTCGGGGCTGCGTACGCTCGGGAGGTCATCCACCGCGACGACCTGGTCGTGTTGTGAGCAGAGCACGGTGGGTTCCCTTGGCGCTGGCGTGGGGAGTGCTCGTCCTCTGTGGCCTGCCAGCGTTGGCGATCACATTCTCCCGGGCGCTGGCGAGCACCGACCTGCGGGCAGTGCGCCTGGCCGCGTTCGCGCCCTTTGGCGTCGGGTTGTACGCCCTGTGCCTGGTCGCGGTCCTGGTCCTGGTCTGGCTGGCCACCGGTCCCGGCCGGATCCGGCTCGCGGTCGTCGCCGGGGTCGTCGCGCTGTTCTTGGCGGTGCACGTGGCCTGGCAGGCACCGCTCTATGCGGGATCCCGCGCGACCAGCGCCGGTGAGCCGCTGACCGTGATGACCACCAACCTTCTCGAGGGCAAGGGCGACACCGACGTCGTGGTCGAGACGGTGCGTGCGCACAAGGTCAACGTGCTCGCCATCCAGGAGATCACCCCGGAGGCGTTCGCGAAGCTGTCGAGGACGCTGCGCGACCAGCTGCCCTACCGGATCGGCGAGGCCGCACCCGGCACCATGGGCACGATGATCTTCGCCGACCAGCCGATCACCAAGTCGCGCCGGATCGACACGGCGATGGGGTCGTGGGTCGCCGACGTGGGGGAGTGGCGGGTCGTCGTCGCGCACCCGGCGCCGCCCACGCTCGCAACCTGGCCTGCCGAGCAGGAGCTGATGATCGAGGAGGCGGCCGCGGAGAAGCCCGACCTCGTCCTGGGCGACCTGAACGCCTCGCTCGACCACCACACGGTCCGGCGGCTGCTCGACGACGCAGACCTGCAGGACGCGGCCCGGGCCAGCAACGCCGGATGGCAGCCCACCTGGCCGACCGAGGGTTTCGCCGGCGTACCTCTTCCGCCTTCGACCGCGATCGACCATGTCCTGATCGGGGATGACCTGGTCGCGCTGGCGACGAAGACGGTCGAGGTCCCGGGCTCGGACCACCTGGCGCTGGTCGCCTACCTCGGTACTCCCGAGGAGTGAGGCTCCGCCGGGCTAGCCGGTCTTGAGGGCCCCGAACCACTGCTCTGCGCCGTAGGCCTCTAACCGCTCCACCTCGACGAACCCGAGCCTGCGGGCCAGGCGTAGGGAGCGTTCGTTGGCCACCTGGGTGGTGAGGACGACCGGCTCACCCGGGAGCGTCTTCTCGATCCAGCCGAGGGCCGCGCGCGTCGCTTCGGTCGCGATGCCTGCGCCCCACGATGTCGGAAGAAACTCGTAGCCGAGCTCGACCTCGTCGCCCTCCTCGCGTACGTGGTGTGCCCACGCCCGATCGCGGCGCTGGATCGTGATCCTTCCGATGAACTCGCCCGCGTGCTCGACGGCGAAGATTCCGGGCCTGGTGTTCGGATCCTCCGGGATCAGCTGCTCCAGCTCCTCTCGGGTGTGCTGCGGGCCGCCGAGGTAGGCCTGTACTTCCTCGTCCGAGAGAAGCTTGGCCAGACCTGGTCTGTCTTCCGTCCTGGTCTCTCGGAGGATCAGGCGCTCGGTGACGATCGGGTCTGGGGGCCAGGGGACGTCGCCCAGGGGTTTCATGCTCTTGGACGGTAGCTGGGTTCGGGGTTGGTCAGGGGCCTTTTGGGTTGTACGTGGGTGGTTCTGGTTCGTCGGGTCTGTGCTTCTTGGTTGGGGTGGGCCGCCGACCCTTTCTTGGAGGGTCTTCTCGACGGTCCCCGGAGTAAAGGACGGCCTTCGGCCGCCGGCTTCGCCGGTCGCCTGCGGCGATCCTTGACACCGGGGACCGTCGAGAAAAAAAATTGGCTGGCTATCGGGGCGGCGGCCCGGGTGTGGCGCAGCGGATACTTGCTTGGGACAGGTGAGGTTGATGGGGCGGAAGGGCGGCCCTTCGGGCCACTTACCATCCACAGATGCTAGGCCGTTCACTCACTGCGAAAATGCGCTTTGACCTGGGAAAATAGATGGCAAGAGCAGGGCTGAATGCGTAGAATCAGACCCATCACAACACCTCTTTGAAGGGAGGGATGGCGATGAGTCTCGGCCGCTCGATCGACCACTGGGGCACCAACCCCGGCGACCTGATCGACGCCGCCTTGAAGGCCATCGAGACCGCCCTCCAAGAACTTCTCGCCACCGACCCCGCCTACTGGCGCACCGGGCAGAAGAAAGACCTCCTCGAGCGTCTGGAGAAGCTGCAGGCCCAACAGGCTGCGTTGAAGCTGCGGGTGCTCGCCACGGCTGGTGATATCGCCGAAGAGACCGGCGCCAAGGACGCCTCCGGGTGGATGCGGACCGAGCTCCTCGTCGACAAGGCAGTGGCCCGCTCACAGGTGAAACTCGCCGCCGGGGTCGCGAAGTACGACCTCGTGGCCGCCGGCCTGGCTGAAGGCGTCGTGTCCCAGGACAAGGCAAGAGTGATCACCCAAACCCTCAACCAGATCGAGACCGACCCCGCCGCCAGCGCCGAGGACCTGATCCTCGCCGAGAAGCTCCTGGTCGACTACGCCAGCCAGTTGACGGCGAACGAGTTGAAGATCGTCGGGCGACGGATCCTGAGCGAGATCGACCCCGAACGATTCGAAGCCGCTGAAGCCAAGGCTTTGCAGCGTGAAGAGGAGCACGCCCAGCGGCGCACCTTCTTCTCCTCCCGCGACAACGGCGACGGCACCATCGACATCCACGCCCGCGTCTCCTGTGCCATCGGGATGCGGCTGCGGACCCTCCTGGACTCGCTGGCCCAGCCGAGGAAGCTCTCGGCCGAGGACAAAGGCCGCAAAGCACCGTATGACCGGCTGCTGGGTCAGGCGTTCGCTCGGGTGGTCGAGACCTACGACGTGGACCAGTTGCCCCGGCACGGTGGGCACGGCACCACGGTGTTCATCACCATGAGCGTGGAGGACCTCCGCAAGGAACTCGGCACCGCGGCGTTGGGGTTCGACGGTGAGCAGATCACCGCCGCCGAGGCCCGCCGGATGGCCTGCAACGCAGATCTGGTCCCGGTCGTGTTGGGCACCGATTCCGAGATCCTCGACTTCGGCAGGACCGCCCGGTTGGCATATCCGATCCAACACCGCGCCCTCCGGCTACGAGACAAGTGTTGCCAAGCCGAAGACTGCGACGCCCCAGCGGCCTGGACCGAAGCGCATCACTTGAAACCCTGGTCCGGAGGCGGCCGAACCGACCTGGCAAACATGGTGCTGTTGTGTCCCAGTGACCATCGCCGAATACACGACGCCAACTACGGGTATGAGCGACTTCCGGATGGTCGGATCCGGTTCACTCGGCGTACCCGAACCGGCTGATCCGGGGCGGCCTGCGCTGGCGTGCCCGGATTCATCGGACCCCATGCAGCGCTCGCTGATCTGAGTCCTCGCGCAACTTCTGGTCTTGCCGCTGCCGCGGTGCAGCCGCCAGCCCCGGGATCTTCTCCGAGTACGCCAGCCCGAACCGGCCCACTGCATCTGGAAATCCTGCCGGGCGCTGTACGCGTGGCCAGATGACCCTGCCCGTCCGCCTGCGCGAGCCGCCACGACAGGCATCGTCGACGCCCATATCCCTGGCCATGCTCGTGAAGCGTTCACAAGGTGTCATCGTCTTGTAAAAGCACGAGCAGAGCCTCCGCCGCCAGGAGCGGCCGGCCCGAAATTCCAAGCCCGTACCCAACCAAAGGAATCCGCGCCAAACCCCGCCGCCGACTCGAGAACACCTTCCCCGAAAGGGTCGGCGGCCCCAGCCAATCGAAGATTGAGCACCACGCAACACCCAACAACGCCCACACCCCACCTGCTTGACTGCGACCCATGACCGAAGCCGAAGCGCTGACTACGCCGATCAGCATGCTCTGGGAGTCGGCCGATCCAGATGCCGCGCTGACCGAGCGGTTCGGCTTCGCCTCCGCGGTAGAGGCGACGGACTGGTTGACCGGCGTACTGGCCGAGCACTGGGGGCTGAGGGTGGCTGGCTGTGAACGGCTGGTGGTCAGCGATGCCAACTGTCTGGCGTGGATCACCGTCGACGGCTGTCGGATGATCGCCAAGTGGTCGATGCGGCCACGCGTGTTTGCGCGCTTGGCGGTGATCGCGCGGCTCACAGTGTGGCTGGGGGAGCGTGGGATACCTGTGTCGATCCCGCAGGCGGCTCGGGACGGCAGGGTCCAGGTGGAGGTCGACGGGTTCTCGCTCGGGCTGCAGCGGGTGGTCGATGGTGAGCTGTTGGACATCACCGATCCCGAGCAGGTCAGGGCTGCGGGCGAGATGCTCGCGAGGATGCATGCGGCGATGGCCGACTACCCGGAGCTGATCCCCACCGACGAGCCGCCGGCACCGGGCGCCCAGCTGGTCGGCAACGACTTCAGGTCGGCCAACATCATCTGGGCGCGGGACCCGCTACCACCACTGGCGTCCGACGCCGGCGGATGTGCGCGGGGCGTTCGTCGCGGCGCATCCTGTGGCCGGGCTATCGGTCAGTCGCCGACGGCGTCGATGCCTCGCTGGACGATGAGGGGGTCGGGGGTGCCGACGACTTCTGGGTCCTTCTCGTCGTAGTCGTGGTGGGCGAGGAAGTAGCGCATCGCATTGAGGCGGGCGCGCTTCTTGTCGTTGGAGCGGATCGTGGTCCAGGGCGCCCAGTCGGTGTCGGTGCGGCGGAACATCTCCTCCTTGGCGGATGTGTAGGAGTCCCACTTGTCCAACGACTGCACGTCGATCGGGGAGAGCTTCCACTGCCGTACCGGGTCGATCTGGCGGATGATGAAGCGGGTCCGCTGCTCCGATCGTCCCACCGAGAACCAGAACTTCGTGAGCGTGATACCGGAGTCGACGAGCATCTGCTCGAAGAGCGGCACCTGGTGCATGAACTGCTCGTACTGGTCGTCGGAGGCGAAGCCCATGACCCGCTCGACGCCGGCGCGGTTGTACCAGGAGCGGTCGAAGAGGACCATCTCGCCCGCGGTGGGCAGGTGCTGGACGTACCGCTGGAAGAACCACTGCTGCGACTCACGGTCCGACGGCTTGGACAGCGCGACCGTGCGGGCGTAGCGAGGGTTGAGGTGCTCCATGAACCGCTTGATCGTGCCGCCCTTGCCGGCCGCGTCCCGGCCTTCGAAGAGCAGTACGTGCTTGCCGCCGACGCGGTCGTTCCAGCGCTGGAACTTCAGCAGCTCGACCTGGAGAAGGTACTTCTGCTCGTCGTAGACCTCGCGCGCGATCCGCTCGGTGTAGGGATAGTTCTCGCGCCAGGTGTCGACTGCCTTGCCGGCCGGGTCCAGGAGTACGGGGTCGTCATCGTGATCCTCGCCGATCGTGTGACCCTCGGTGATCAGGTTGTCGATGTACTCGCGGAATCCCTGGGACATGCACACGACCTTAGGCAGAGGAGGTGAACGGGCGTCGACGTTTCAGCAAGCATCGCCATAGGGCCGTAACCTTGGTAGACGATGAATGCCCGGACCGTCTATCTGGACCACGCCGCCACCACTCCCATGGCCTCGGCGGCGATCGAGGCGATGACCGCGGAGCTGGCACTGGTCGGCAACGCGAGCTCGCTGCACGCATCGGGTCGCCGGGCCCGCCGGGTGCTGGAGGAGTCCCGAGAACGGATCGCCGCGGCGCTCGGGTCCCGGCCGGGTGAGGTCGTCTTCACCTCCGGTGGCACCGAGGCGGACAACCTCGCGCTCAAGGGTGCCTACTGGGCCCGCCGCGGCCAGGACCCGGCGCGCACCCGCATCCTGGCCTCCACCGTCGAGCACCACGCCGTGCTCGACCCGCTGCACTGGCTGGAGTCGACCGAGGGAGCACAGGTCGAGCTCGTCCCGTGCGACGCGACCGGGCGCATCGACCTCGCCGCGATGAAAGAGGCCATCGAGCGCGATCCCGCCTCGGTGGCGCTCATCTCGGTGATGTGGGCCAACAACGAGGTCGGCACGCTGCAGCCCGTCGCCGAGATCGCCGAGATCGCCGCCGAGTACGGCATCCCGGTCCACTCCGACGCCGTCCAGGCGGTCGGCTCGGTGCCGGTCGACTTCGCCACCAGCGGCGTCGACGCGCTCTCGCTGACCGGCCACAAGCTCGGCGGCCCGGTGGGCGCCGGGGCGCTCGTCGTGCGCCGCGAGCTCGAGCTGACGGCGCTGGTCCACGGAGGCGGCCAGGAGCGAGACGTACGCAGCGGCACCCACGCCACCGCGGCCATCGTCGGCTTCGCGGCCGCCGTCGAGCTCGCGGTCAAGGAGCAGGAGGCGTACGCGACCCGGGTCGGCGCCCTGCGCGACCAGCTGGTCGAGCAGGTGCTGGCGGTCGTTCCGAACTCCCACCTCAACGGCCCGGCCCTCGCGCCGCTGGGCCGTCACCGGCTGCCCAACAACGCCCAGATCGCCTTCCCCGGGTGCGAGGGCGACTCGCTGCTGATGCTGCTCGACGCCGCCGGGGTCGAGTGCTCGACCGGTGCGGCGTGCTCGGCCGGCGTACCTCAGGCCTCTCACGTGCTCTTGGCCATGGGCCAGTCGGATGAGCAGGCGCGCTCCTCGCTGCGCTTCTCGCTCGGGCACACCACGACCGCCGAGGACGTGGACCGGCTGGTCGCGGCCATCGGGCCTGCGGTCGAGCGCGGCCGGGCTGCGGGGTTGCAGCGCTGATGGGACTCTGCTGATGGGAACGGGGATGAGAGTCGTCGCCGCCATGTCCGGGGGAGTGGACTCCGCCGTCGCGGCCGCCCGCGCGAAGGAGGCTGGCCACGACGTCACCGGCGTCCACCTGGCGCTCTCGCGCAACCCGGCGTCCTACCGCACCGGCGCCCGCGGGTGCTGCACGATCGAGGACTCCAACGACGCCCGCCGTGCCGCGGACGTGATCGGGATCCCGTTCTACGTCTGGGACCTCTCCGACCGCTTCCACGAGGACGTGGTCGAGGACTTCATGTCGGAGTACGCCGAGGGGCGCACCCCCAACCCCTGCCTGCGCTGCAACGAGAAGATCAAGTTCGCCGCCGTGCTGGACCGGGCGCTCGCGCTCGGCTTCGACGCGGTCGCGACCGGCCACTACGCGACGCTTCGCAACGGCGCCGACGGGCTCGTCGAGCTGCACCGCGCCGTCGACGCCGGCAAGGACCAGTCCTACGTGCTCGGCGTGCTCGACCAGGCCCAGCTCGAGCACTCGCTGTTCCCGCTCGGCGACACCCCCAAGCCGCTGGTGCGTGAGGAGGCGGCTCGCCGTGGCCTGCTCGTCGCCGACAAGCCCGACTCCCACGACATCTGCTTCGTCGCCGACGGCGACAACGCCGGCTGGCTGCGCGAGAAGCTGGGCGACCGGGCGCCCAACGAGTCCGGGCCCATCGTCGACGAGACCGGTGAGGTCCTGGGCGAGCACCAGGGGACGTACGCCTACACGATCGGGCAGCGCAAGGGCCTCCGCCTCGGCAAGCCGGCGCCGGACGGGAAGCCGCGGTTCGTGCTCGACATCGAGCCGGTCTCCGGCACGGTCACCGTCGGGCCCCGAGAGCACCTGGCCGTCGACGGCCTCTCCGGGATCCGGCCGCGGTGGGCCGGGCGTGCGCCCGAGGGCGTCCTCGAGGGCACCGTCCAGCTGCGCGCGCACGGCGACGAGCACCGGGCCCGGGTGACGGTGGTCCCCGAGGGGGCCGAGATCGAGCTGCTCGACCCCGCCTACGGCATCGCGCCCGGCCAGGCAGCGGTCATCTACGAAGGCACCCGAGTCGTCGGCTCGGTCACCATCTCCAACACCCGCCGGGTGGCTCTCGCGTGAGAGCTACCGGAGTCGGGTCGCTGCCTGGTGAGGACTACGCAGAGGCCTGCCGCGTCGTGCTCGGCGAGCTCACCGACCTGCCGCACCTTCCCGAGCTGCCGGCGCGTGGCGCGATCGCGAACATGACCGGCCGGGCGCTGGCCGTCCTCGAGGGGCTCGACGCCGACCTGCAGCCCGCGGGCTGGCGCCTGACCGGCACCTCCGGCTCCGCCGGGGTCGACCACCGGCGTGCCCGCAGCCTGCTCGCCCAGGACCTCGACACCGTCGAGGAGCTGGTCCAGGACTCTCCGCTCACCTCCGGCGGCGGCGCGTTCAAGGTCCAGGTCGCCGGACCCTGGACCCTCGCCGCCACGGTCGAGCGGCCGCGTGGTGACAAGCTGCTCGCCGACCACGGCGCCCGGCGTGACCTGGCGCAGGCGCTGGCCGACGGCGTACGCACCCACATCCGCGACGTACGCCGTCGCCTCCCGGGCGCGGACACGCTGGTCGTCCAGGTCGACGAGCCGGCGCTGAGCGCCGTGCTCAACGCCCAGGTGCCGACCGCCTCGGGGTTCGGCAAGCACCGCAGCATCGACCTTCCCGAGGCCTCCCAGGCATTGGAGTGGGTGCTCGGCGCGATCGCCGAGGAGGGTGCGATCCCGTGGGTGCACTCGTGCGCACCCGGGACCCCGCTGGACCTGGTCCGCAGGGCCGGGGCGAAGGGGATCAGCGTCGACCTGACCCAGCTCACCGCCGCCGACCACGACGACCTGGCCACGGCCCTGGAGGCGGGCGACACGGTCGCGCTCGGTGTGGTCCCCGCGATCGCTCCGGCGGGCGCCGCGCCCACCGACAAGTCGGTCACCGAGACCGTGGAGCGCTGGCTCGACATGCTCGGCCTGGATGCTGCCCACGACATCGTGCTGACGCCCGCGTGCGGCCTCGCCGGCGCCGACGGGCGATGGGCTCGCACCGTCCTGCGAATCCTCACCGAAAGTGCACGTCACGTGGCGTAGATTCCCCTCATGCAAAAACGGGGGATGGCACTGCTGGCCGCGGCTCTTCTGCTCACCGGCTGTGGCAGCGACGACGTGAGTGAGGCGGCCGAGGCGGACGAGAAGCCCAGGCCGACACAGGCGGCGAGCATCGACCCGGCCGATCTTAGGCCCGGCAACCAGCCCGCGACTCCCGAGGCGATCGCGGCGATCACGCTCCAGCGCGTGCCCGTACAGCCGGAGGCGTTCGAGGGCGGCGACGTCTACTTCGAGCAGGACGAGGTCGGCACCGTGCTCCTGTGGGGAGCCGACCACTCGTTGGAGGTCAAGGCCGGCGCGGTCGACGACGACCTGCTCTCGACCTGGTGCCACGACGGCATGTCGGGCTGTGTCGAGATGAAGGCCGCTACCGGCACCTCGACTGTCGCCTGGGACCTCGCCACCGACGACGGCACCCCCGGTCAGCTGATGGTCTCGCATGCGTCCGGGGGAGTGGAGCGCCGGGCCGCGTACGTTGGCGAGAAGATCACCGGCGACCCCCGCAAGCTCGATCTCGAGGTGAGCGTGGACGATCTGGTCGCTCTGGTCACCGACCCGCGCCTCGGCACGAAGACGACCATGAAGATGACGAAGGCACAGGTCAGCGGCTTTCCCTCGGAGGGTGCCAACGGCACCGACGAGGTCGCTCTGACCGCCGGGGCGATCGCGGCGGGACTGCTCGAGACCAAGGCGTACGCCGACATCGACTCCTTCGAGAAGGCCGACGTCTCGGCCTACGGCAAGGGTGCCTTCGGCGTCGTCGGCACCACCCCCGGCGGCACCGTCACGGCGGTCCATGCCCCGAACCTGCCCGCCGGGAAGCGGAAGTGCCCCACGACCCTCACCTGCTCCAAGGGCGACACCGACGGCTACGACGGCTGGAGCGACGGGTCGGCCGAGACCGTCCGCTGCCATGAGGCGGAGGGTGACCTTCCCGCGTTCTGCGCGGTCGTACGCCAGCAGGCGCCCGCACCGTTCCCCGGCGACGACCTCGACCCGGTCCTGTCCGGGCTCGAGGTGGCGTTGGAGACGCTGTGGCCGACGGTTGCGGCCGAGACCGCCAGCCGGGGTGAGTCGCTGGTCGGCTGAGCGCGCTCAGCGTCCGGCGACCCGCTGGCCCTCGTAGGTCGGGCTGTCGTAGGCCTGACCCCGCTGGCTCGGCGGTGCGAACGACTCGGGCGGCCGCGGCTGGCGACGAGCGGGCTGCAGTTGGGGAGCCGCGTGCTGCGGTTCCAGGTGCTGGGGACCCGGCTGGCGGTGGCTCGGCTGACGCGGAACGGGCTGGCGAGGATCGGGCTGGCGCGGGCCCGGCTGGCGCGGACCTGGCTGGCGCCGGATCGGCTCCTGGCCCTCGGGTAGCCGGCGCGGGAGCGGAGGCTCGGGTCGGGACTGGGGCTGCTGGCGAGGGTGGGCCGGGTAGGGCCCCGATGCCTGTCGCGGGTCTGCGGGATACCGCGGGGCCTGGGCGTAGCCCGGCGCGTCCCACTCCTGCTCGCGCTTGCGGCGTCCGGAGAGCAGCGCGACGGCACTGGCCACGAGCGCGAGAACGATCATCGAGGCCACGATGATCCAGGTGAGCGGGCCGACGCCGCCCTCTTCGGCCGGTGCGGCCAGCTTGACAGCCTCTGTCTTCGGGGCGCAGTCGCTCTGGACGCACTCGCCGTCGCTCGGGGTGCCGGTCACGACGAAGGAGATCCCGCGGTTCACCGAGCCCTGGAAGGTGAGGGTGTGCTTGCCGAGGCCGATGTCCTTGGGAAGCCGGCCGGACCACTTCGCGACGCCGTGACCGTTGGCCTTGACGCTGGTCGAGAGCACCAGCGGGGTCGAGTAGACGACGACCCTGATGCCGGTCTCGTTGGGCTTGAAGCCGGAGGCCTCGGCATGGATCACGTCCTCGGCGTCCACGGAGGCGTCGTCGATCCCGGTCAGGTTCAGGCCCTTGACCGTCGGCGGCTCCTCGGGCGCGGTCCAGGGCTTCTTGGAGGCCTTCTTCGTCGGCTTCTCGCCGGAGCCGGCACCGGCCCCGTCGCCGGAGTCGCCACCTGTGGTCCGGCCCGAGGACGTACCGCCGCCCGAGCCCGTGCCCGAGCCCGTGCCTGAACCGTCCGAGGACCCCGTGTCGTCCGAAGGCTCCTCCGGGGTCGGTGAGCTGCTGGGCTGAGTGAGCGCATCGAAGTCGAAGGGGACGCCCACCGCCCGCGAATCGGCAGAGTCGTAGAGGTCGCGGCCACCGCCGCGCATCGTCATGATCTGGTAGTCGGTGCCGGGGTCGAGGTCGGCGACCTGTGCGGCGTCGAGAGTGAACGCGTAGGTCCAGTCGTCGGGGTTGTCGGGATTGATCACGACTGACTTGACGAAGGTGCTCCTCGTGCCCGATCCGCGGTAGCCGACCGGGTTGAGCGCGATCTCGATGCCCGGATCCTTGCCGGTGTAGTCGGTGCCGTGGACATTGAGTACCACGCCGTCCTTCGACTGCTCGACGATCGACACCTCGACCTCTGCGTCGGAGAACACGCTCCCCAGCCCGAGCGCGTGCGTAGCGCCGACCGGAGCCAGCAGGAGCGCGAGCGCCGTCAACAGCGTCACCACGAGCCGAGAAAACACCGCAGACCTCACAAGGCGGTCACTTGGGGGATTGATGTCGGCCCGCCTCTCCCGACGGGGGTGGAAGGTAGCCTGCTTTACCCTCCATCGTGAGCCGCGTCACCCAGGTGTTGACGGGTTGCGTCGATATTGAGGGCGTTGAGAGTCGTTTGGGCTGGTGAAACGCCGAAAACGCCCGGGTGGGTATGTGGTCGGAAATTGTCGGCGGGACCAGGCAAGATGGTGCCCGTGAACGATGACGTGACCGACGCCGGCCCTGAGCAGAAGAACGAGCACCAGGAGCTCGCCGAGCAGATCGAGGACGCTCGCTACCGCTACTACGTGCTCGACGACCCGACGCTCTCCGACGCCGACTTCGACCAGAAGTGGCGCCGGATCAACGAGCTCGAGGAGCAGTTCCCCGAGCTGCGTACCCCCGACTCGCCGACCCAGAAGGTCGGTGGCACGTTCTCGACGGAGTTCACCGCGGTCGACCACCTGCAGCGGATGGAGTCGCTCGACAACGTCTTCTCGTTCGACGAGCTCACCGGCTGGCATGCCCGGATCGCCAAGGACGGTGCCGGCCAGGCCGAGCTGCTGTGCGAGCTCAAGGTCGACGGCCTGGCGATCAACCTGCTCTACGAGAAGGGCCGCCTGGTGCGGGCGCTGACCCGCGGCGACGGCCGCACGGGCGAGGACGTCACCCCGAACGTACGCACCATCAAGTCCATCCCGCACCGGCTCACCGGCACCGACGAGTTCCCGGTGCCCGACCTGGTCGAGGTGCGCGGCGAGGTCTTCTTGTCGATCGAGGCCTTCGACAAGCTCAACGCCTCCCTGGTCGACGCGGGCAAGCCGATGTTCGCCAACCCGCGCAACTCCGCCGCCGGCTCCCTGCGCCAGAAGGACCCGCGCGTGACTGCGACCCGCGAGCTCGGCATGGTCTGCCACGGCATCGGCGCCCGGCAGGGCTTCCGGCCGGTCGCCCAGTCGCATGCGTACGAAGCCCTGAAGGCCTGGGGGCTGCCCACCTCCAAGCGGGTCAAGGTGCTCAAGAGCCTTGCCGAGGTCGAGGAGTTCATCAGCTACTTCGGCGAGCACCGACACGACGTCACCGAGCACGAGATCGACGGTGTCGTGATCAAGGTCGACGACATCTCGCTGCAGCGCCGCCTCGGCTCGACCAGCCGCGCGCCACGGTGGGCGATCGCCTACAAGTACCCGCCGGAGGAGGTCAACGCCAAGCTGCTCGCGATCGACGTCGGCGTGGGCCGCACCGGCCGGGTCACGCCCTTCGGCGTCATGGAGCCGACCAAGGTCGCCGGCTCGACCGTCGAGCGCGCGACGCTACACAACGCCCACGAGGTGAAGCGGAAGGACGTACGCCCCGGCGACACCATCATTCTGCGCAAGGCAGGCGACGTGATCCCGGAGATCCTCGGCCCGGTGCTGCCGCTGCGGCCCGAGGGGCTGCCGGAGTGGGTGATGCCCACCGAGTGCCCCGCGTGCGGCACCACGCTCGCCGAGCAGAAGGAGGGCGACAAGGACCTGCGCTGCCCCAACCACCGCGGCTGCCCCGCGCAGGTGCGGGAGCGGGTCTTCTTCGCCTCCGGACGAGGTGCCTTCGACATCGAGGGGATGGGCTACGAGGCGGCGGACGCGCTGCTGGCCGCCGAGGTGATCACCAACGAGGGCGACATCTTCTCGCTCGACGAGGCCAAGCTCGCCACCACGGCGTTCTTCACCCGGGCCGCGAAGAAGGCGGAGAAGGAGGCCGGGGCCGGCGACCGGGTGCTCAACGCCAACGCGCTGGGTCTGCTGCGCAACCTGGAGGAGCGCAAGCAGGTCCCGCTGTGGCGGGTGCTGGTCGCGCTCTCCATCCGCCACGTCGGTCCGTCCGCGGCCCGGGCGCTGGCCACCGAGTTCGGCTCGCTGGACGCCATCTGGGCCGCCGCCCAGGAGGAGCTGGCCGCCACCGAGGGCGTCGGCGGGATCATCGCCGAGGCCATCGTCGAGTGGCGCCAGGTCGACTGGCACCAGGAGATCGTGGAGAAGTGGCGTACGGCCGGGGTCTCCCTCGAAGACGAGCGCGACGCGTCGGTGGCGCGCACCCTCGAGGGCCTGACCATCGTGGTCACCGGGTCGTTGGAGGACTTCTCCCGCGACGGCGCCAAGGAGGCGATCATCAGCCGAGGCGGCAAGGCCGCGGGGTCGGTCTCGAAGAAGACCGACTACGTCGTGGTCGGTGAGAGCGCGGGCTCCAAGGCGGCCAAGGCCGAGGAGCTCGGCCTGCCGATCCTCGACGAGGCGGCGTTCAAGGTTCTGCTGGAGGCCGGACCCGCTGGACTCGGCTAGAAAATACCCCCCATAGTGTGGCCTCGTGCTCGAGGCCCTTCCCCCACTCCTCACGGTCGCCGCGGTCCTCCTGGTCCCGGCGACCGTGCTTCTGTTCACGATCCGTATGCCGCGTACCGGCTCGCTCTCCGCGGGCACGGCGGTCCTCGCGGCGACCCTCACCGCCATGGTCGCCCTCGGAGCCGGCCTGCTGCTCGGCCAGGACGCCACCCGGGCGGCGATCGGGGCCGTCGTCCTCGGTGCCTCGCTGCTGGCCTGGCTGCCCGCGGCGCGGGACTGGGACGTACGCGGCCTGGTCGCCTGGGCGCTCACCATCGACGTGGGTCTGCTCTACCTGACCTACGTGGGGCTGTGGACGGTCACGGTCCATCCCGGAGCGTGGACGACGACGCTGTCGAGCCTGCTGTGGCTGCTGGAGGTCTTCGTCTTCCTGATCGGCGTGGGCTACCTGTGGGAGATGGTCGACGTGCTCGCCCGGCGCCGCTGGCGTGGCTGGCCGGTGCGTGGCGAGCACCACCCCGGATGGGGCCGTCCGTTCGTGAGCCTGCACGTCCCGACCCACAACGAGCCGCCCGAGATGGTCATCGAGACCCTCGAGCGGATGCTCGAGCTGGACTACGACGCGTACGAGATCCTGGTCATCGACAACAACACCGACGACCCCGCGCTGTGGCGGCCGGTGCAGGACTTCTGCGAGCAGTACGACGGGGTCACCTTCATCCACCTGGCCAACTGGCCGGGGTTCAAGTCGGGGGCGCTCAACTACGCGCTGGCCCGGATGAACCCGCTCACCGAGGTCGTCGGGATCGTCGACGCCGACTACCACGTCGCCCGTGACTTCCTGGCCCACAACGCCCCGCTGTTCAGCGACGAGTCGGTGGCCTTCGTGCAGACACCGCAGGACTACCGGGACTGGGACGTCTCGGCGTACTTCCGCCGGCTCTACCACTCCTACGGCTACTTCTTCGACGTCAGCCAGGTGTCTCGCAACGAGCGCAACGGCGCCATCTTCGGCGGCACCATGGGGCTGATCCGCGCCTCCGCGCTGGTCCGGTCCGGCGGCTGGGACGAGTGGTGCATCACCGAGGACGCCGAGCTGTCGCTGCGGCTGCTGAAGATGGGCTACAACGGCATGCACGTCGACCGCTCCTACGGCCGCGGCGTGATGCCGCTGACCTTCGAGACGCTCAAGAAGCAGCGGTTCCGGTGGTGCTTCGGCGGCATCCAGATCCTGCGCATGCACTGGCGCTCGCTGATGCCCGGACGTCGCACCGAGGAGAACCAGATGACCCTGTCGCAGCGCTGGGCCTACCTCGTCGGCGGGCTGCAGTGGTTCGGGGACCTCGCCGGAGCCCTGTTCACCTTCTTCCTGATCTCGGGCGCTCTCGACCTGATGCTGGGCGGGGGACTTGTCGTACGCCGCCTCTCGGGGCTCCTTCTGTTCGCCGCCGTCGCGCTGGTGCTCTTCGGCGCGGCCCGCTCGATCGCACTGGTCCGCCTGCGCAGCGGGGCCTCCTGGCGCGACGCGATCGGTGCCTTCGGGCTGTGGCTGGCGCTCGGGGCGACCGTCGCACGTGCCTCCTGGCTCGGGCTGGTCTCGCGCGAGGGCACGTTCCTGCGTACGCCGAAGATCAAGGGGCAGCCGCGGGTGCGAGACGTGGTTCGGGGCAACCTGGTGGAGACCTTCGCCGCGGTCGCCTGCCTGGCCATGGCGGTCCTGGTCGGCGCACTCGGCGGGGCGACCGGGCTCGCCATCGCGGCGCTGCTCGGCTTCCAGGGGATCGGCTACGGGCTGGCCCCGATCAACAGCTGGGCGGCGATCCACAGCGACCTGCCCGCCGACCTGCGACGCCGTCGCGAGCGGATCTGGGCATGGAGCGCCGCCGCGGCTCCCGCTGCTCGGCGTGGGGGACTGGTGCTCGCCTTCAGCTCGGTGATGCTCGCCGGACTGGTCGCGCTCGCGGCGCCCGTGGGCAGCCCGGACGTACCCGAGGTCGGCGATGTCCACGGTGCGCTCGAGAAGAAGCCGCGCGACGGTGAGGACCGGCCCACGCCCGCACGGAGCCCGCCGCCGGAGCCGACCGCGGACCCGACCCCGGCCCCGGAGCCGTCATCGAGCGGTGCGGGCTCCACGGCCAGCACCCGGCCGACCCAAGCCGCCGACCCGACCCCGTCGACCGATCCCACTCGCGGTGCCGATCCGACCCAGGCGGCCCCCGCCCAGCCGAGCTCGGCGGGCAGGCCGACCGACAAGCCGTCCAACGGCGGCGGCCCGAACAAGACCCCATAGGCGTCATCTGCTCGCCTCTGCGTTACCGACGTGAGAGTTGGGGCCGCTGACACCTAGGATGTGCGCATGCCAGAAATCACCCGCGACGAGGTCGCGCACCTGGCCGACCTCGCCCGCATCGACCTCAGCGACGCCGAGCTCGATCACCTTGCCCCGCAGCTTCAGGTGATCCTCGAGTCCGTCGCCTCGATCCAGGGGCTTGCCGGCGACGACGTGCCTGCCACCTCCCACCCGCTTCCGATGACCAACGTCTTCCGTGAGGACGTCGTCGTGCCCGGCCTGACGCCGGAGCAGGCGCTCTCCGGTGCGCCTGCCGTCGAGGAGCAGCGATTCTCGGTGCCGCGGATCCTGGGGGACGAGCAGTGAGTGACCTCATTCTGAAGTCGGCCGCCGACCTGGCCGACTCCCTTGCCGCCGGTGAGACCACCTCGGTCGAGCTGACCCAGGCCCACCTCGACCGGATCGCCGCGGTCGACGGCGACGTCCACGCCTTCTTGCACATCGACGCCGAGGGCGCGCTGTCCCAGGCCGCCGCCTCCGACGCGCGCCGGGCCAACGGTGACGCGCTGCATGCCCTCGACGGCGTACCGATCGCGGTCAAGGACGTGCTGACCACCACCGGCCTGCCGACGACCTGCGGCTCCAAGATCCTCGAGGGCTGGGTTCCGCCCTACGACGCGACCGTGGTCAAGAAGATCAAGGAAGCCGGTCTGCCGATCCTGGGCAAGACCAACATGGACGAGTTCGCGATGGGCTCCTCCACCGAGCACTCCGCGTACGGCCCGACGAAGAACCCCTGGAAGCTCGACCGGATCCCCGGCGGCTCCGGTGGTGGCTCGGCCGCGGCCGTCGCCGCCTTCGAGGCGCCGCTGGCGCTCGGCACCGACACCGGCGGCTCGATCCGCCAGCCGGGTGCCGTCACCGGCACCGTCGGCGTGAAGCCGACCTACGGGTCCGTCTCCCGCTACGGCCTGGTCGCCCTGGCCAACTCGCTGGACCAGGTCGGTCCGGTGACCCGCACGGTCCTCGACAGCGCCCTGCTGCACGAGCTCATCGGCGGCCACGACCCGCTCGACTCCACGTCGACGACCACCCCGGTGACCGGGCTCGTCGACGCGGCCCGTGCCGGCGCGACCGGTGACCTCAAGGGCGTCAAGGTCGGCGTCATCAAGGAGCTCGCGGGCGAGGGCTGGGCGCCCGACGTGATGCGCAAGTTCAACGAGTCGGTCGACCTGCTCACCAAGCTGGGTGCCGACGTCGTCGAGGTCTCCACGCCGAGCTTCGAGCACGCGATGGCGGCCTACTACCTGATCCTGCCGGCGGAGTGCTCCTCCAACCTGGCCAAGTTCGACGCGATGCGTTACGGCCTGCGGGTCACTCCCGACGGCGACCCGAGCGCCGAGGACGTCATGAAGGCGTCCCGTGACGCCGGGTTCGGCGACGAGGTCAAGCGCCGCATCATCCTCGGCACCTATGCACTGAGCAGCGGCTACTACGACGCCTACTACGGTCAGGCGCAGAAGATCCGCACGCTGATCATCGAGGACTTCAAGAAGGCCTTCGAGCAGGTCGACGTGCTGGTCTCGCCGACGTCCCCGAGCACCGCGTTCCCGCTGGGCGCCAAGCTCGACGACCCGCTGGCCATGTACATGCAGGACCTGGCCACCATCCCGGCCAACCTGGCCGGCACGCCCGGAATCTCCGTCCCGGCCGGGGTCTCCGACGTGGACGGGCTGCCCGTCGGCGTACAGCTCCTGGCTCCCGTCCTGGAGGACGCCCGTCTCTACCGCGTCGGTGCCGCGCTCGAGGGCGCCATCGGCCCGGTGCTCTCGATCGACAAGCTGGAGGTGGCCCGATGACCGCTGTGCCTGATTCTTTGGGTCTTGTCGGTTTCGACGAGGTGCTGGAGCGCTACGACCCGGCCTTCGGGCTCGAGGTGCACGTCGAGCTCAACACCAACACCAAGATGTTCTGCGGCTGCCCGGCGACGTTCGGTGGCGAGCCCAACTCCCAGGTCTGCCCGACCTGCCTCGGCCTGCCCGGCTCGATGCCGGTCGTGAACGCCAAGGCCGTGGAGAGCGCGATCCGGATCGGCCTCGCGCTCAACGGCTCGATCGCGGAGTGGTGCCGGTTCGCCCGGAAGAACTACTTCTACCCGGACATGCCGAAGAACTTCCAGACCTCGCAGTACGACGAGCCGATCGTCTACGACGGCTACCTCGACGTCGAGGTCGAGGGGGAGACCTACCGGGTCGACATCGAGCGCGCCCACATGGAGGAGGACACCGGCAAGACCACCCACATCGGTGGCGCGACCGGCCGCATCCACGGCGCCGACTACTCACTGGTCGACTACAACCGCGCGGGCATCCCGCTCATCGAGATCGTCACCCGCCCGATCCTCGGCACCGGTGCCAAGGCACCGCTGGTCGCGAAGGCCTACGTCGCCGCGCTGCGCGAGATCCTGCTGGGTCTGGGTGTCTCCGACGTACGCATGGACCAGGGCTCGATGCGCTGCGACGTCAACCTGTCGCTGTCCCCGAAGGGGTCCGGGACGTTGGGCACCCGCACCGAGACGAAGAACGTCAACTCGCTGCGCTCGGTCGAGCGTGCCGTACGTTTCGAGATGTCGCGCCACGCCGGGATCCTCGACGCGGGGGAGGCGATCTTCCAGGAGACCCGCCACTTCCACGAGGACACCGGCACCACCTCGGCCGGCCGGCCGAAGTCGGACGCCGACGACTACCGCTACTTCCCCGAGCCCGACCTCGTCCCGGTCGCGCCGTCGCGCGAGTGGGTCGAGGAGCTGCGGGCGAGCCTGCCGGAGCGCACCGCTGACAAGCGGGCTCGCCTGCAGGTCGAGTGGGGCTACTCCGACTTGGAGATGCGCGACGTCTGGGCCGCCGGCGCTCTGTCGCTGATCGAGGCGACGGTCGCCGAAGGTGCCTCCGCACAGGCCGCCCGTAAGTGGTGGATGGCCGAGCTCTCCCGCAGCGCCAACGACCGTGGCGTCGAGCTCGCCGAGCTCGGTGTCACTCCGGTCCAGGTCGCCGAGGTTCAGAAACTGGTCGACGCCAAGACGCTGACCGACAAGCTGGCCCGTCAGGTCTTCGAGGGTCTTCTCGCAGGTGAGGGCACGGTCTCGGAGATCATCGACGCCCGTGGCCTCGCCGTTGTCTCCGACGACGGTGCGCTCGGCGCCGCCGTCGACGAGGCCATCGCCGCCCAGCCCGCGGTCGCCGACAAGATCCGCGGCGGCAACCAGGCCGCAGCCGGTGCGCTCATCGGCGCGGTCATGAAGGCGACTGGCGGCAAGGCCGACGCCAAGCGTGTCCGCGAGCTGATCCTGGAGAAGCTCGCCTAAGACCCACGCCGAGTCGGCTCGTCCCGACAACAAACTCCGCCGAGTCGGCGCGTCATGACGCGCCGACTCGGCGGTGGTTTTGGTCAGGATGAGCCGACTCGGGGACGGGGTGCACTGGCAGACTGTCCGGCGTGACCGTGACCGAGCCCTTCCGCATCGCACTGCTCATCGACGCTGACAACGCGCCTGCCTCGAAGATCGACGACATCTTGAACGACCTGGCCGAGTATGGCGAGGTGACGATCCGGCGGGCCTACGGCAACTGGACCAAGTCCGAGCTCAAGGGCTGGATCGAGGAGCTGCACGATGCCGCGATCAGGCCGATGCAGCAGTTCGACCTGACCGCGCACAAGAACGCCTCCGACATGGCGCTCGCGATCGACGCCGTCGAGCTGCTGCACGCGGCGATCCCGGACGCGTTCGCGCTGGTCTCCTCCGACTCCGACTTCACGCCGCTGGTGCACTACCTGCGGGAGAAGGGCCGGGCGGTCTACGGCTACGGCCGGGAGAAGACGCCGGCGCCGTTCAAGAGTGCCTGCACCCGGTTTACCGTGGTGGAGAAGCTCGGCGGCTCCGAGGAGGAGACCGAGGTCGACGCCGAGCCCGGGACCACGCGCACCCGCAAGCAGTCGTCCTCGGCGACCAACGGGCAGGCGCTGAAGCGCAACGCCCGCCTCATCCAGCTGCTGCGCAACTCCATCGCCGCGGCCGCCGACGACGACGGTTGGGCACTGGTCGGCACCGTGGTCTCCCGCATCCGCAACCAGTCCTCCGAGGACCCGCGCAACTACGGGTACGCTACTTGGACCAAGCTGATCAAGGCGATCGACCTCTTCGAGCTCAAGGACGAGGGCACCTCGGCGATCGCGGTCAGCGACAAGCGCACCAAGAAGTGACGTACGTCCTCTACTGGGTCTGCGCGGTGGCCGGGCGAGCACATCTGACGCCCTTGGGCACCGACCCGTGGAGGTGCTTCAGTGCGGCCTTGAAGTCGCGGCAGCGCTCGGTGTCCTCCTCCTTGTTGCGGGGGTAGCCGATCGCCGCGTTGACGCCGCCCATGTCGAGGTCGTCGGCGAGCGGGTTGATGTCGCGGGCGACGGTCCAGTACCACCGCGAGATCGGCGCGCTGTAGTCCAGCGACCGGGCGAGCTCGGGGCGGCGGCGCAGGTCGATGTCGAAGTAGGCGCCGGCGTCGGTGTAGTTGGCCTCGCCGGTCAGCTGGATGTAGCCGCGACCGGTGAACTTCCGCTTGTCGCGGCCCCTGGCGTCGTGGTGGAAGGAGCTCTCGTTGGCGAGCGTGGTCAGATACGCCGCCTGCCGGTAGGCGGTGGTGATCCCGGCATCGGCCATGGCGCGGTTGAGGCTCGGCAGCCCGGTCTCGACGGTGCTCCGGTCACCCACCTTCTCGCCGAACATGGCGACCAGATCGGCGTACGTGACCGATGTCCGTGCCTCCTCCGCGCCGGCCGTCGTGGTCGGGGAGAGGGCGAGAAGGGTGGCCGAGATCGAGGTTGCGACAAGGCCGAGAATCCTGTGGCGCATGGGGACAGAGTGACTGCTTGTCGGCGATCCCGCAAGCAGGGCTCGCCCGGCATAGGATTGCCCCGAATTAGCAGAGCCTCAATCAACACACGCCGTGGTAGGGGAAGCCGGTCGAATCCCGGCGCTGACCCGCAACCGTAGGCCCAGGCAGCGAGAGCGTCCTGGGCGAGCCGGAGCACCTACCGACGGACGCGTACTGACCTGACGCTGTCGTGGAAAGCAGCGGGTCGGCCCTGGGCCTTCCCGACGAACAGCGCGGAAGGAACCATGAAGAAGACCGTCCTCGGTGGCATCGCCGCCGCCCTCGCCCTCACCTCGCTCGCCGGCTGTGGCGAGAAAGCCGTCGAGGAGGGGGAGAAGCCCACCTACGACGCCAAGGTGTCCACCTCGGTGGCCGACTGGCTCGTGGCCCAGGCGCCGGAGGGTGTGGCCCGCAACGCGCAGTACGGCACCGACGACTTCGGGCTCAGCGCCGACATCGGGATCGCGCTGGCAGAGGTCGGCGGCTACGACGAGGAGATCTCCACGATCGCCTCGGCGGTGATGGAGAACAAGAAGGCGTACACCTCGCCCGGGTTCGGCACGATCACCTCGGCAGGGGCGACCGCGAAGGCGCTCGTCCTCCAGCAGAACGTCGATGCCTCCGACCCCGGTCTGCTCAAGCAGCTCGAGGGCACCGTCGCCGAGAACGGCCGCATCGCCGACGAGCTCGATCCCAAGGACAAGAAGGCGGCCGACTACTCCAACACCATCGGACAGTCGTACGCCGTGTGGGCGCTGAACAACGCCGAGAGCAAGGAGGCCGCGGCCGCGACGGAGTTCCTGGCCGGGCAGCAGTGCGAGGAGGGGTGGTTCCGGGTCACCTTCGCGGCCGACCCCTCAGCCGCCGATCAGACCTGCGACGCCGATCCCAAGGCCGTCCCCGACGCCGACGCCACCGCGTTCGCGCTGATCGCCCTGTCCGGGGTGGCGTCCCCGGAGGCGGAGAAGGCCGTCAAAGCCGGCGTGGAGTGGCTGAAGGAGACCCAGGCGGAGGACGGGTCGTTCAAGGCGGCCACCGGCAACATCGCCAACTCCAACACCACCGGCCTGGCCGGGTGGGCGTTCGGTCGCGCCGGTGAGACCGACGCCGCGGAGAAGGCGGCGAGCTGGGTCGCCGACCACGTCGTGACCTGTGGCGACGACGCCGGCGCGGTGGCCTACGACGACGCCGCGCTGACCGAGGGCAACACCAAGGGCCTGACCAAGGAGTCCGAGGGGATGTACCGCCTCGCCGCCGCCCAGGCGCTGCCGTCGCTGGTCTTCCTGCCCAAGGATGCGACCGCGAAGAGCTCGTGCTGATCCTGCGATCCTCGTTGGTGGCCCTGGCGATCCTCGCCGGGGCCACCGCACCTGTCTTCACCCCAGTCTCCGCCGTGTCTGCGGCCTCGTCCGCCGAGGCCTGTAAGGGCGTCACTGTCGTCGTCGAGCCCAACGCGTTGGGTGGCGGCCCTGAGGTCACCTGTGTCCAGCCCGGGGAGGGCGACACCGGCGCCGACCTCTTCGAGAAGGCGGGGCAACCGCTCACCTATGTGACCTCGATGCCCAGCGTCGTATGTCGCGTCGATGAGCGGCCGAAAGCCGCCGGTTGCGCCCAGATGCCGCCTGCCGACGCGTACTGGTCGCTGTGGATCACCGACGATTCGGGGGCCTGGAGCTATGCCTCCAGAAATGTTACCGAAATCAGCGTGACCTCCGGGCAGGGTGTTGCGTTCACGTGGATAGACGACGATGTCGTTACCGCTCCGGCGACGGAGCTTGGGGATGCTGTGGGGGCGCCCTCAAGCCCGTCGCCGGAGTTATCTCCGGAGGAGCCGACGGATTCGGCCTCCGGGACCGAGCATCTGCCCACCTGGGTCGCGCCCGCGGGGATCTTCGCACTCTTCACCGTCGCCGGTGCCGTGTGGTGGCGCCGACGATGAGCGAGCTGTTGCGTACTGCCGCGGTCGCGCATCTGCCCCGTGACCTGCACCCCGTCGCCTGGTGGGTGTGGGCGATCGGCATGGCTGCGTACGCCTCCTTCACCACCAACCCGTTGCTGCTCCTGCTCGTAGTGGGGGTGGTGTCGGTCGTGGTCGCCGCGCGCCGTGGCGACCAACCGTGGGCGAAGGCGTTCCGGCTCTACGTCGGCCTCGCGGTGTTCATCGTCGTGACCCGGGTGCTCTTCCGGGTGCTCCTGGGCGCCGTGCCGGGGCACGTGATCCTCGACCTGCCCGAGGTCCCGCTCCCGGAGTGGGTGCTGGGGATCCGGCTGCTCGGGCCGCTCACCCGCGAGGCGCTGCTGGCCGGCCTCTATGACGGGATGCGGCTGGGCGTCATCGTGATCTGCGTCGGCGCGGCCAACGCGCTGGCGAACCCGAAGCGGCTATTGCGCTCGCTGCCGCCGGCGCTCTACGAGATCGGCACCGCCGTCGTGGTCGCGGTGACGGTGCTGCCGCAGCTGGCCGAGTCGGTGCAGCGAGTGCGCGCCGCGCAACGACTACGTGCCGGTGCGACCGGAAATGTCAAGCGGCTGCGCCGCTTCCTGGTGCCGGTGCTCGAGGATGCCCTGGAGCGGTCGATGGCACTGGCGGCGGGGATGGACACGCGCGGCTACGGACGTACGGCCGGCGTCCCGGTCGCCACCAGGCGGATCACCTCGGCGCTCATGCTGGTCTCGCTCGTCGGGCTCTGCGTCGGCGTCTACGCGGTGCTGGACGGCACCACGCCAGGCTGGCTGGCCGCCACCATGCTCGCGCTCGGCTCCGGCGCCGCCGCTGGTGGGCTGACGCTCGCCGGCCGCCGGGTGACGCGGACCGTCTACCGGCCCGACCGGTGGCGCTGGCCGGAGGTCGTGGTGGCGCTGAGCGGGATCGCGGTCGTCGCCGTGGGCTGGTGGATCGCCCGCTACCAGGTCCCGATCGCCTTTCCGGGCGTGAGCACCTTCCCGGAAGTCACGCTGACCGCCATGGCCGGTGTGCTCGTCGGGCTGGTCCCGGCCGTCGCCGCCCCGCTACCGGCATCATCGCTCGTCCACGAGGAGGCAGCCGCATGATCGAGCTGCGAGGCATCACGTTCACCCCGCCCGACTCCTCCGAGCACGTGCTCAAGGACGTCGACCTCACCATCGAGGAGGGCGAGCTGCTGCTCGTCTCCGGTCCGACCGGCTCGGGGAAGTCGACCCTGCTCGGCGTGCTCGCCGGCCTGGTGCCGCGCTTCTCCGGCGGCGTGCTCGACGGGGACGTCCTGCTGGACGGGGCCTCGATCGTCCGTACGCCGCCGCGCGAGCGCGCCGGGATCATCGGCTACGTCGGGCAGGACCCGGTGGCCGGGTTCGTGACCGACACGGTCGAGGAGGAGCTCGCCTACGGGATGGAGCAGCTCGGTCTCCCGCCGGCGACCATGCGGCGTCGGGTCGAGGAGACCCTCGACCTGCTCGGCATCGCCGAGCTGCGGCAGCGGTCGCTGCGTACCCTCTCGGGAGGGCAGCAGCAGCGCGTCGCGATCGGCTCGGTGCTCACCACCCACCCCCGGGTCGTCGTGCTCGACGAGCCCACCTCCGCCCTCGATCCCACGGCCGCCGAGGACGTCCTTGCCACCATCACCCGGCTGGTGCACGACCTCGGCACCTCCGTCGTCCTCGCCGAGCACCGTCTCGAGCGGGTCGTGCCGTTCGCCGACCGCATCGCGCTCCTCGTCGGCGACGGCTCCGTTGCCGTCGGCGACCCCGCCGAGGTCCTGGAGACCTCGCCCATCGTCCCCCCGCTCGTCGAGCTCGGTCGCGAGCTCGGCTGGTCGCCGCTGCCGCTGACGGTTCGGGATGCGAGGCGGCGGGCGCGGTCGTTGGAATACCCGGTTAACCGGGTATCCCTGCACTTCTCAGGTGTTGCAACGCCAGAGAAGCGCAGGAAAAGCCTGAGAAGTTCCGGGCTCACCGTCACCCGAGGACGTACGCCGGTCCTGCACGACGTCTCGATCGAGCTACCCGCGGGGCGGGTGACGGCGCTGATGGGACGCAACGGATCGGGCAAGTCGACGCTGCTGTGGACGCTGCAGGGGACCCACAAGCGGCTGGCCGGGTCGGTGGACGTGGGCGGCAAGGATCCGGCGACCCTCGACCCCGAAGAGCGACGCGAGCTCGTCGGGCTGCTGCCGCAGACCGCGGCCGATCTTCTCTACCTGGAGACGGTGGCCGAGGAGTGCGACGCCGGCGGGCCGCGGACGAGGGAGATCCTGGACAGCCTCGTCCCCGGCATCCCCGACGGCCAGCACCCGCGCGACCTCTCCGAGGGCCAGCGCCTGGCTCTTGCGCTGTCGCTGATCCTGAGCGCCGACCCGCCGGTCGTGCTCCTCGACGAGCCGACCCGCGGCCTCGATTATGCCGCCAAGCACGCTCTGTCCGAGATCCTGCGCGAGCTCACCGAGGCCGGCAAGGCGGTCCTGGTGGCGACCCACGACGTCGAGTTCGTCGCCGAGGCCGCCGACGACGTGGTGGTGCTCGCCGACGGTGAGGTGGTCTCCGCCGGTGACGTACGCACCGTCACGGCCGAGTCGCCGGCGTTCGCGCCCCAGGTGAGCAAGGTCTTCGGCCCGGGGTGGCTGAACGTACGCGAGATCGTCGAGGCGGTGGGCGAGAGATGATCAGGTTCTCACCTCGCACGGCGGTCCTGCTCGCGATCATCTCCGTGGCCGGGCTGATGATGTTCGGCTGGCCGTTGCTGCTCCACGGCTACGACCGGGTGCAGCCTCCGTTCATCTTCTTGGCGCTGCTTCCGCTGATGCTGGTGGTGCTGCTGAGCGAGCTCTCCACGGGCGGCATCGACACCCGGATGATCGCTGTCCTCGGCGTGCTCAGCGCGATCGAGGCCGTCCTGCGCGCCGTCTCCGCCGGCACCGGTGGGGTGGAGCTGGTCTTCTTCATGCTCATCCTCGGCGGGCGGGTCTTCGGGCCGGCCTTCGGCTTCGTCCTCGGCTGCACCAGCCTGTTCGTCGCCGCGCTCGTCACCGCCGGCGTCGGACCCTGGCTGCCCTACCAGATGCTCGGCGCCGCCTGGGTGGCGATGGGAGCCGGGCTCCTGCCGCGCGCGAGCGGCCGCCGGGAGATCGGACTGCTGGCGGCGTACGGGATCTTCGCCTCGTACGCCTACGGGCTCCTCCTCAACCTGCAGGGCTGGCCGCTGCTCACCGGGGTCACGGTGCCCGGCGCGAGCGGCAACCTCTCCTACGAACCCGGTGCGGCGTTCGCCGAGAACCTGGCGACGTTCCTGCGCTACACCCTGGTCACCTCGACCAGCAGCTGGGACACCGTGCGCGCGATCACCACCGCCGTCGCCATCGCTCTGCTCGGTCCCGCTGTCCTGGCCACCCTGCGTCGCGTCGCCCGCCGGGCCACGGTCACCGGCGTGGTGGTCTCGACAAGCTCGACCACCGGATAGGTCAGACGCGCTGGTGCTCGGAGACCCGGGCGAGAAAGGCGAGCAGCAGCTGGTGGACGCGTTCGGGCTGCTCCATCTGTACGAAGTGGGTGCCCTCGAGCTCGACGAAGGTGCCGTTCTTGACCCCGGCAGCGACCCGCGACATGTGGCGCGCACCGGCGATGAGGTCGCGGGTGCCCGCGACCAGCACGACCGGTACCTTGATCCGGCGCAGCGAGACCGGGCGGCGCTGGGAGGTGCGCAGCGCGAGGTGGAAGTACCACTCGACCGGGGTGGTCAGGAACTCCGCCAGTGCTGCCGCGGCGAGCTCGGGATCAGGGACCTTGCCGATCAGGCCGGCCTTGGAGAACACCTCGATCGCCCGCGGGCCGAGATGGAGACGCGCTGCCAGCGGAGTGATCAGGGAGCCGGTGCGACACAGCACCCTCGACGCGGTGCGGGTCACGAGAGCAGCCGCCGGGGCGGGCAGCCGCAGCGGCCCCAGCATCGACTTGAACGTGTCACCTGGCACCCCGGCGACACCGAAGACGCCAGAGACCCGCTCGGGATGGTCTGCGGCCAGCTCGAACGCGGTGTTGACCCCGATCGACCAGCCCATCACGACCGGCCGGGAGAGCGCGAAGGCGTCCATCACCGACAGCGCGTCCTCGGCGAAGTGCCTCGAGGTGGTCTGCTCCGGGTCCTTCGGCCGCGCCGAGCCGGAGGTGCCGCGGTGCTGCCAGGAGACGACGCGTACGCCGCACGAGGTGTGCAGCAGCGCCGGCCAGTTCCACGGGCTGGTGCCGAGGCCGTTGCACAGCAGCACCGTCGGCCCCTCGATCACGCCCTCAGGGTCGTTGGTCCACGCGCGGATCAAGGTGCCGTCGTCCGAGAGCACGTCCCGGAAGGCGACAGTGGACTCGGCCATCGCCCGCGGAACAGTCATGCAGACATTCTCTCCGAAGCGAGCAGTTGGAGATAGTTCTGCACATCCTCACGCTCCGCACGCCGCAGCAGGAGCGCCTCCTCGGCGGCCTTGGCGTTGTGCCGGGCGACGAGCTGGGAGGCCACCGGCCAGGCGAGCAGCAGCTGGATGGGTCGTAGGAACGGGCCGACCATTCGCCCCGCGGTGCGAGCGGCGAGGAGGGCGGCGACTTGGGCGACGGCAGCGGTGTGTACGGGGGCGGTGATGGTCGACAACGGAGCAACTCCAAGGACTGGCGGGGACCGGGCGGCGAGGGGGAGTTGTCACCGAACTGTAGTGACCTCAACGTTCGGAGTCAGTGACGTGCGGATGTCGCTTGTGTGAAACGCCCCACTACACCGGGGTCGACTCCGCCGGCACGTGATGCTCCGGCTTGCCGGTGCGGGTCGCGCCTGCGGAGGCGACCACGACACACGCGATGGCCAGCCACTGCAGGACCGAGAGCCCCTCGTGGAGGATCAGGATCGCGGCCAGCGCGCCGGCGGCCGGCTCCAGCGACATCAGGATCGCGTAGAGCCCCGACTTGATCGAACGCAGGGCGACGAGATCGAGGGAGTAGGGGATCACCGAGGACATCAGACCCACCATCAGCCCGACCAGCCACACGTGCGGAGACCCCAGCCCGTCGGCGTACGCCATTGCCGCAGGCGTCAGCGCCACCGCCGCGACGGCGGAGGCCAGGGCGAGCCCGTCGAGCCCCTCCCAGCGTGCTCCGGTCGCCTTCGACAGCACGATGTACGCAGCCCAGCAGGCCCCCGCGAGCAGCGCGAACAACACGCCCACGATCGAGATCCGGCCGGGCTCGAGACCGAGCAGCACGACTCCCGCGGCCGCCAGTGCGACCCAGACCAGGTCGCGCGCCCGCCGCGAGGTGACCAGCGCGATCGTGAGCGGTCCGATGAACTCGATGGTGACCGCGATCCCGATCGGGAGCCGGGCGAAGGACTGGTAGATGGCCCAGTTCATCAGCCCGAGCGAGGCCCCGAAGGCGACCACCACGAGCCAGTCGCGGCGCGAGAGACCGCGGACCCGGGGCCGGGTGATCGCCAGCAGGATCAGCGCGGACAGCGTCAGCCGCAGCCAGACCATGGCCGTCGGGGTGACCTCGTCGAAGAGCGACTTCGCGAAGGTCGCGCCGATCTGCACCGACGCGATCCCGATCAGAACCAGGACGACCGGGTGGGCCAGCCTCGCCCGCAGAGAGGAGGAAGCTGTGACCACCCGGTCAGTCTAGGACCACGTAAAGACCCGCTACTGCGCCGAGTCCGTCTGCGAGATGTTGGACAGGTTGGTGGCCTTGTTGGCCTCCTCCGCGAGCCGCTCGGACCCGCGCCGGGAGTCGTGCGGGACCGTGGCGTGCTCGGTGTGGTCCTGCTCGTAGATCTCCGGCGGGATCGGCGCAGGCACGGTGGCGGTGATCCGCGATCCGTCGGGGCGGATGCCGCCGTGGGGCTCCTCGTCGAGGTGGGTGCCGATCCGCGGCCCCTGGTCGGCGAGCGGCACGATGACCGGCGAGCCCTTCGAGACCACGAACTCCTCCCCGCGGACGCTGATCGGGATGTCGAACTCCTCGCCCGGGGTGTCCACGACGGTGAAGACGATCTGGTCGCTGGTCAGCGCGACCTGCATCCGGGTCGAGTGCCACTGCACCCGGAAGGTCAGCGAGCCCCACTGGACCGGCAGGCGCGGGTCGAAGGAGAGTTTCCCGTCGTAGTCGCGCATCCCGCCGAAGCCGAACGCGAGCCCGCCCCACACACCGCCGGTGGAGGCGATGTGCATCCCGTCGACGGTGTTGCCGTGCATGTTGTGCAGGTCGACGTAGAGCGCGTCGTAGAAGTAGCGCAGCGCGTCCTCCTGGTAGCCCACCTCGGCCGCCACGATCGACTGCACGACAGCCGACAGCGTCGAGTCGCCGGTGGTGATCGGGTCGTAGTACTCGAAGTCGGCCCGCTTCTGCTCAGGGGTGAACCGGTTGCCCTGCTGGAAGAGGGCGAGCACCACGTCGGTCTGCTTGAGCACCTGGAACCGGTAGATCACCAGCGGGTGGTAGTGCAGCAGCAGGGGACGTACGTCGTCGGGGGTGTTGGGCAGGTCCCACACCTCGCGGTCGAGGAAGTTGTCGTCCTGCGGGTGGATGCCGAGCCCCTCCTCGTAGGGGATGTGCATCGCGGCGGCGCAGCGACCCCACTCCTCGACCTCGTCGGGGGAGATGTCGAGCCGGCCCATGACCTGCGCATACTCGCGCGGATAGTCCGCCCGGAGCATCTCGATGGTCTCGACGGCCTTCTCCAGGTTGTAGCGGGCCATCACGTTGGTGAACAGGTTGTTGTTGACCACCGTGGTGTACTCGTCCGGCCCGGTCACCCCGTGGATGTGGAAGGACGGCTCGCCGTTGTGGCGCCAGAAGCCGAGGTCGGCCCACATCCGCGAGGTCTCGACCAGGATGTCGACGCCCTCGCGGATGAGATAGCCGGTGTCACCGCTCGCGTAGACGTACTTCATCAGCGCGAAGGCGATGTCGGCATCGATGTGCACCTGCGCGGTGCCGGCCGCGTAGTAGGCCGAGGCCTCCTGCCCGTTGATGGTGCGCCAGGCGAACAGCGCGCCCTTCGCGGCCATCTCCAGCGCCCGCTGCCGGGCCGCGGGAAGCATCACCGAGCGGGCGTGCATCACGTTGCGGGCGACCTCGGGCTGGGTGTAGCAGAGGAACGGAACGACGTAGCACTCCGTGTCCCAGAAGTAGTGGCCCTCGTAGCCGGAGCCGGTGACCCCCTTCGCGGGGACGCCGAGCCCGTCGGTGCGGGCGGTCGCCTGGGCCAGCGAGAACAGGTTGAACCGGATCGCCTGCTGGGCCGCGGAGATGTCCTCGGCGTCGTCCGCCTCGGCGGCGGAGATCTCGACGTCGGCAGCGGACCAGAACTCGTCGTACCAGTTGCGCTGGTCGCGCTCGAAGTGACCGACGCCCAGGCGGATCGCCCGGTCGAGCGTACGTCCGCAGCGGTCGGCCAGCTCACGCACCGGCACCCCGCGAGAGGTGTGGTACGCCACGGTCTTCTGCAACCGCAGCGTGCTGCCCTCGGTCGCGTCGACCCGGAAGACCGTCTTGGCCAGATCGTCCTCGGCACGGACGACGGTCTCGACCGAGTCCGGCGTGTCGATCTGGTGGGCGGCGCTGACGGCGATCGTCATCCCCGAGTTGGCGCACCGGTAGCCGAGGGTCATCTGCTCTTCGTCGGCGACCGACATCTGCGGTAGCAGGACGCGGGTGTCGAAGGCGGAGGCCTTGCGCGGGTCCATGCCCTCGCCGAGCGCCGCCGACGGCACGTGGTACTCGTCCTTGCCGTCCTGCCGGTTGAGCAGCTGGGACGAGACCACGATCGGCGCCGCGCCGCTCAGCATCGTGATCTCGAGGGTCTGGATCGAGAGATGGCGTTGCGTCATCGACACCATCCGGGTCGACTTGATCGCGACCCGCTTACCCGAGGGCGTACGCCACACCAGATGCCGCCGCAGCACACCCTCGCGGAAATCGAGCACCCGCTCGTACTCCTCCAGGTCGGAGGTGCCGAAGGTCAGCGGCTCGTCGTCGACGTAGATCTTCATGATCTTGGCGTCAGGGGCGTTGACGATGGTCTGGCCGGTCTTGGCGAAGCCGTAGGCGTTCTCGGCATGACGGATCGGCCAGGTCTCGTGGAACCCGTTGATGAAGGTGCCGTGCGCGTAGGTCGGGCGACCTTCCTCGGGGGTGCCGCGCATGCCGAGATAGCCGTTGGCGACGCTGAAGATCGTCTCGGTCAGACCGAGGTCGTCGGGGGAGTAGCTGGTCTCCACCAGCCGCCACGGGTCGATGGGGTAACGGGCCCGGTCCAAGGGGTTCGGGCCGACGTTGGTTCTCACTGCTGTGCTCCTCGAGCAGGGTCTGGACTGTGTCCATTGGGGACAAGTTCAGCAAGGTCGGATACGACGAGACTGGCGCCAGCGGCCGTGAGGGTGTCGTGGCCTGCGCCACGGTCCACCCCGACGACGAGCGCGAAATCTCCTGCCTTGCCGGCGCGCACCCCGGAGACGGCGTCCTCGAGGACGACGGCCTCGCTCGGGGTGGCTCCGAGGACCTTACCGGCGTAGACAAAGGTGTCCGGTGCAGGCTTGCCGGGCAGGCCCTGCTCATCTGCGACGGCTCCCGACACGACCGTCTCGAAACGGTCCAGCAGCCCCGCCGCCTTCAGCACGGTCGGCGCGTTGACCGACGAGGAAACCACGCCGATCCGGACGTCGAGGGTGGCCAGATAGTCCAGGAAGCGCACCGAGCCGGGGTAGGCCTCCACGCCGTCGCGCTCGAGCACCATGTTGAAGGCGTTGTTCTTCCGGTTCCCGAGACCGCAGACGGTCTCGAGCTCGGGCGCGTCGTCCGGGGTGCCCTCGGGAAGCTTGATGTCGCGGGAGGCGAGGAAGTCACGGACGCCGTCGTAGCGCGGCTTGCCGTCGACGTACGCGAAGTAGTCCTGGTCGGTGTAGGCCGGCGCCCCCGGGGTCTTCTCCTGCAGGTAGGCGTTGAACATCTCCTCCCACGCACGCATGTGCACGACCGCGGTCGGCGTGATCACGCCGTCCAGGTCGAAGAGGATCGCGGTGAACGTCTCCCAGGCAACAGGTCTGGTCATGACTTCAGGCTAGGGGCTGGGCGGCCCAGGCCGAAGAACCAGGCCCCGCCGGTGTCGCCGATGCCGGAGGTTTTCCCTCGTCGTTCTTTCGCTGAAATCTCCTGGCCACAGACGGCGAGCGGGTGGATGCTGGAAGGCATGGGTACGCAGCTGCTGGTCGGGACCCGCAAGGGTCTGTGGATAGGGCGCTCTGACGACGCCCGGCAGGACTGGGACTTCACCGGTCCGCACCATGACATGGAGGAGATCTACTCCGCCATGATCGAGCCCGGGACCGGGCGAGTCCTTGCCGGATGCTCCTCGCTGTGGATGGGTGCGCTGGTGCGTGCCTCGGCCGACGGCGGCGAGACCTGGACCGAGACCTCGATGTCGTTCCCCGAGGACGTCGACGCGAGCCTGGCCCGGATCTGGCAGCTCCAGCCCGGGCTGCCGGAGGGCACGATCTGGGCGGGCGTCGAGCCCGGTGCGATCTTCCGATCACGTGATGGTGGCGCGTCCTTCGAGCTCGTACGCGGGCTGTGGGATCACCCGCACCGCACCGAGTGGAACGAGGGCTTCGGCGGGCAGGCGTTCCACACGATCCTGCCGCACCCCACCGATCCCGACTCGGTGACCGCGGCGATCTCGACCGGTGGCGTCTACCAGACCCGCGACGGCGGGGAGACCTGGGAGGCGCGCAACAACGGCATCATTGCGGTCTTCCTGCCCGAGGGGCAGCAGTACCCCGAGTTCGGCCAGTGCGTCCACAAGGTCGCCCGCCACTCCGCCCGTCCCGAGCGGCTCTACCTGCAGAACCACGGCGGCGTCTACCGCTCCGACGACGAGGGCGCCTCCTGGAAGTCGATCGCCGACGGCCTGCCCACCGACTTCGGCTTCGCGATGGTCGTCCACCCGAAGGAGCCCGACACGATCTTCACCTTCCCGATCGGTGCCGGCGAGTCCCGCTACCCGCCGGAGGCCAAGCCGATCGTGTGGCGCTCGCGCGACGCCGGCGACCACTGGGAGGCGCTCGACAAGGGCCTGCCCGACCACTTCTACGTGGGTGTCATGCGCGACGCGATGTGCGCCGACGACCACGAGACCGCCGGTGTCTACTTCGGCGCCCGCAACGGCTCGGTCTGGGCCTCCGCCGACGCCGGCGAGACCTGGCGCGAGATCCTCCGCGACATCCCCGATGTGATGGTGGTCAGGGCCGCGAAGATCTGAGGCGCACGGATCCGTAGCGTGTTGCCGTCCTCGATGCGGTCGGTCGAGGCTGCACAGGATCCTTGGTCTGGGGGCATGCTGGATGTATGGGATGCCACTGGCTCACCGCCGTGCTCGTATGCGCGCTGTCCGCCTGTGGCGCCGGCACACCAGTCGGGTCCCCAACGACGCAGGCCCCTCCCTCGTCCTCGTCGGTCCCGGTGCCCACCCTTGCTGCGGAGCCGCGAGTGCGGCTGACCGTCGTCGGGGATCTGATGCTGACCCGCGGGGTGCCCGATGCGGCGGCGGCGCTGGCTCCGATGCAGGCGCGCTTGGCGGGCGCTGACATCACCGTAGGCAATCTCGAGTCGACGTTGTCGAAAGCAGGGAGTCCGACTCAGGGTGGCGATTCCTTCGGTGCTGGGCCGGAGCTGTTGCGGCCTCTGCGGGAGGCTGGTTTCGATGCGATCTCGTTGGCGAACAACCACACAGGTGACTTCGGTGACCGGGCGCTGACGGAGACGGTCGAGGCGTTATCGGGGGCGGGGATCGTGCCGTTCGGGGCAGGGCGGGATCTCGACGCGGCTGCCCGGCCGGCCGTGGTGGAGAGAGCCGGGATCACCTTCGCGTTCCTGGGGTTCAACGCGATCGGCGAGACGCCTCGGGCGACGAGGAGCGACCCGGGCGCCTTCTCGGTGCGGATGCCGCCACGTACGGGTCCTCTCGTCGATGCCGACCTGCGCCGGGTCGAGCGGGAGGTCCGAGCCGCCGAGAAGGTTGCCGACGTCGTGGTGGTGCTGCCGCACTGGGGTACGCAGTACACCCATCGCCCCGAGGCAATCCAGCGCCATGTCGCCCGTCGTCTCGTCGTTGCCGGGGCGGATCTTGTCGCCGGCGGCCACCCGCACTGGGTCCAGCCGCTCGAGCGGGTCGGCGGCGTACCGGTCATCCACTCGCTCGGAAACTTCGTCTTCGACATGGACTTCATGTCCCAGACGATGGAGGGCGTCGTTCTCGAGGCGACCTTCCGCGGCGCCACGCTGGAGGATCTGAACCTCGTGCCCTACCGGATGGATCCCGAGACGTTTGCTCCACGCGTGGTGGGTGGTCGTGAGGCGGCCCGGATCCTTGGGCAGGCGAGGCCATGATCCGTCGCATCGCGTTCGCGGCCGGGTCCCTCCTCGTCCTCACCGGGTGCGGTGAGGCGCCACCGACCCCCGAGACCTCTCCGACAACCACCGCGACAGCGCCGGCCACCGCGTCCAAGCCCTCGCCCACCCCGAGCGGGACCCAGGCCGCCCCGCCATTGACACCCGAGCAGCTCCGCGTCGGGACAGCGACCGACGCCGTACGCCATCTGGCGGGTGAGATCGGCCCGAGACCCGGGACGTCGCCCGCTTACCATCGAGCCGCAGCCTGGGTCGAGGGACAGCTGGCAGGGTTCGGCTGGCAGGTGCACCGACAGCGGTTCCAGACGCCTGCCGGAGTCTCGTGGGGCATCCCGGTCAGCGCGGGGGAGTCGGTCAACCTGGTCGCCGACAGAGGAGACGTACGCCCCGGGCAGCCGTGGCTCCTGGTCGGTGCCCACCTCGACACCGTCCCGCAGGCACCGGGTGCGGAGGACAACGCGTCCGGCGTGGCTGTGCTGCTGGCGATCGCCGAGACGGCCGCAGGACGGTCGACGAGGGTGCCGGTGCGGTTGGTCGTCTTCGGCTCCGAGGAGCCGCGAGGCGAGACCGACGACGACCACCACTACGGCTCTCGCGCGTATGTTGCGTCCCTCACGCCCGTCGAGCGCAGGTCGCTGGCCGCCATGGTCTCACTGGACCGGGTCGGCGTAGGGGAGGCTGTCCCGGCGTGCGGCGCACGCCCAGGACTCGACCGCACCCTGGCGAGCCTCCGAGCGGCGGCAAGGCGCGCGAAGGTGCCGACCACCGCCTGCTCCCAGACCCCCAACCGTTCCAGCGACCACTGGTCCTTCGTACGGGCGGGCCTGCCCGGCGTGCGCCTCGGTTCGACTCCATACGCCGCCTACCACTCACCCGCCGACACACCCGACGTCGTCGACCCGGCCCAGCTCGTGCGCACCGGCCGGATCATGCTTGCCTGGCTCGCCTGACGTCCGCCGTTCGTCGCCGGGTCGAACGATCCACCCGAACCGGTCTAGCCTTCTGGCATGCCCACTCTTCGCTCCGCAACCTCGACCTCGGGCCGCAACATGGCGGGTGCCCGCGCGCTGTGGCGCGCGACCGGCATGACCGATGACGACTTCGGCAAGCCGATCATCGCGATCGCCAACTCGTTCACCGAGTTCGTGCCCGGCCATGTCCACCTCCGTGACCTCGGCAAGATCGTCGCCGAGAAGATCCAGGAGGCCGGGGGAGTAGCCAAGGAGTTCAACACGATCGCCGTGGACGACGGCATCGCGATGGGCCACGCCGGGATGCTCTACTCGCTGCCGAGCCGCGAGCTGATCGCGGACGCGGTGGAGTACATGGTCGAGGCGCACCGCGCCGACGCGATCGTGTGCATCTCCAACTGCGACAAGATCACCCCCGGCATGTTGCTGGCCAGCCTGCGTCTCAACATCCCCGTCGTCTTCGTCTCCGGCGGCCCGATGGAGGCTGGCAAGACGGTCGCCGTCGAGGGCCTGGTCCACGACAAGCTCGACCTGGTCGACGCGATGGTGCTCTCGGTCAACGAGGCGGTCAGCGACGAGCTGCTCGACACGGTCGAGCGCTCCGCGTGTCCGACCTGCGGCTCCTGTAGCGGCATGTTCACCGCCAACTCGATGAACTGCCTCACCGAGGCCATCGGCCTCAGCCTGCCGGGCAACGGGTCGACCCTCGCCACCCACGCGAAGCGCCGCGCGCTCTTCGAGGAGGCGGGACGTACGGTCGTCGAGCTGTGCCGCCGCTACTACGAGGAGGGCGACGAGTCCGTCCTGCCACGGAACATCGCCAGCCGCAGCGCCTTCGAGAACGCGGTCGCCCTCGACGTCGCCATGGGCGGCTCGACCAACACCGTGCTGCACCTGCTCGCGGCCGCGCGTGAGGCGGAGCTCGACTTCAACGTCCACGACATCGACGCGATCTCGCGCCGAGTGCCGTGCCTGAGCAAGGTCGCCCCCAACAGCCCGAAGTACCACATGGAGGACGTCCACCGCGCCGGCGGCATCCCCGCCCTCCTCGGCGAGCTGCGCCGTGGTGGTGCGCTCAACGAGGACGTCCACACCATCCACTCCGACACGATCGACGAGTGGCTGGGCACCTGGGACATCCGCGCGGAGAACCCCAGTCAGGAGGCGCTCGACCTCTTCCTCGCCGCCCCGGGTGGGGTGCGTACGACCGAGGCGTTCTCCACCGAGAACCTCTGGGCGAGCCTGGACACCGACGCCGCCGAGGGCTGCATCCGCGACTTCGAGCACGCCTACTCTGAAGACGGCGGGTTGGCGATCCTGTCGGGCAACATCGCCCCCGACGGCTGTGTCGTGAAGACTGCCGGTGTTCCCGACGACTGCCTGACCTTCACCGGCACCGCGATCGTCTTCGAGTCCCAGGACGCCGCGGTCGACGGCATCCTCGCCAAGAAGGTCGAGGCCGGCCACGTCGTGGTGATCCGCTACGAGGGCCCGAAGGGTGGGCCGGGGATGCAGGAGATGCTCTACCCGACCTCGTTCCTCAAGGGCCGTGGTCTGGGCCAGAAGTGCGCGCTGATCACCGACGGCCGCTTCTCCGGCGGCACCAGCGGCCTCTCGATCGGACACGTCTCCCCGGAGGCAGCAGGCGGCGGCCTGATTGCTCTCATCGAGGACGGCGACCAGATCTCCATCGACATCCCGAACCGCTCGATCTCCCTCGACGTCGACGACATGGTCCTCGACCAGCGTCGCGTCGCCCAGGAGAAGCGGGACAAGCCCTACACCCCGGCAGACCGGGACCGGAAGGTCTCCGCGGCGCTGCGGGCGTACGCCTCGATGGCCACCTCGGCCTCCGACGGCGCCTACCGCCTCGTGCCCGAGTAAACGGGCGTGGGAAAGGTTCATGCGCGCGTCGAGGGCCGGCTGCGGGAGTTCGTCGACCGCCAGGTCGTCTTCTTCGTAGCCACCGCAGCGCTCTCTGGCGAGGGCCACGTCAACGTGTCGCCACGGGGGATCCCGGGCACCTTCGGGATGCTCGACGAGCTCACCTTCGCGTGGGTCGACGGCACCGGGAGTGGCAGCGAGACGATCGCGCACCTGCGTGAGAACGGCCGGATCACGGTGATGTTCTGTGCCTTCGACGGGGCGCCGAACATCGTCCGCTTCCACGGTCGCGGCCGGGTCGTGACCCGCTACGACGAGGAGTACGCCGACCTGGCCGGCCGCTTCGCGGACCTTCCCGGTGCCCGGGCGGTCGTCGTCGTTGACATCGAGCGGGTCTCCGACTCCTGTGGTTTCGCCGTCCCGCTGATGTCGTACGTCGGCGAGCGCGACCTGCTTCCGGCGTACTTCGAGCGCAAGGGAGTCGATGGGTCGGCCGAGTATCGGCGCCGGAAGAACCTGGCCAGTCTCGACGGGCTCCCGGCGTTCGATTTCGACCCTGCACCCGAGTAGCCGTCTCCGCGACTGTCGAAACCGGCGGCAACCGTGATCACGCGCAGCTTCGGCGAGGAGGTCTGGATGCTGAGCGTCAACGAGCTGTTCTGGAGCGTCGGGATGGTCGTCGGCGGCGCGATGATGGCCGTCTTCGGGCCCCGGGTGAAGCGCCGGGCGCGGCTGATGGTGGCCGCCTCGATCGGTGTCGGGGTGCTCGTCATCGGGCTGGGCGTCTCCACCGACTTCTGGGTGTTCTCCATCGCGGGCCTGGTCATCTGCGTCCTCTTCCAGACGCTGCTGGTGCCCGCCGCGACGGTCCTGCAGGAGCAGGTCGAGGACTCGATGCGCGGCCGGGTGTTCGGGTTCTACGGGATCGTCATGTCGGTGTCGATGCCGGTCTCGATGATCGTCTTCGGGCCGCTCGCGGACAGGTTCGCGGTGGAGTCGGTGATGGTCCTGGCCGGGGTGCTGCTCCTGGGCTGCCTGATCGGGATGCTCGCCCTCGGCAGCGCCCGGCGCTCGCTCGCCACGGTGGACGCGGCAGCCGCCTGAGCGCGGCCTCCCGAGCAACGGTCACGGCGGTCGGAGACAATGACCGCCGTGACCGCTTTTTCGTATCCCGTCGGTGCTGTCGTCGAAGGCTGGGAGGCGCGGCCGTGGCCCGAACCGGTGACCCTCGAGGGACGCTACGTCCGGGTCGCGCCACTCTCGTCGGCACAGTATTCGGACCTCTACGCCGCGGTCTGCGGCCCCGACGACGCCGACCTGTGGACCTACCGGCCGATCGCGATGCCGACCTCGCTGCAGGACCTGTGGATGCACCTGGCGGGGCTCGTCGACGCGGTCGACGTCGTGCCGTTCGCATTCGTCCCGAAGGAGGGGGAGCGGGAGGGCCGGGCGAGCGGGGTCGCGGGCTACCACGCGATCAATCCGGCGAACGGGAGCATCGAGGTCGGCGGAGTGCTCTTCGGGTCCGCGCTCGCCCGCACCAGAGCGGCGACCGAGGCGATCCACCTGCTCATGCGGCACGCGTTCGACACGCTGGGCTATCGGCGCTTCGAGTGGAAGCTCGACTCGCTCAACGAACCGTCCCGGCGGGCCGCGGAGCGGCTCGGGTTCAGCTATGAGGGCCGGTTCCGCAACCACATGGTCGTCAAGGGCCGCAACCGCGACACCGACTGGTTCTCGGTGACCGCCGAGGAGTGGCGAGGCGTTCGGGAGGGCCACGAGCGCTGGCTCGCGCCCGACAACTTCGATGCCGACGGTGGTCAGCGGGTTGCGCTCAGCGACCTGACCCGGCGCTGAGCCTGTCGCGGTTGGCCGCGACGAGGTCGCGGATGGCGCTGAGCCGGGCGGTGAGCTCGGCCAGGTCCGGCTCGCCCGCCGCCGGGGCGAGCGCGTCGCTCCACACCGCGCGCAGTCGGCGCAGGTTCTCGGCGGCGTGCGGCGTCGGGGTGACGACCTTGCCCCGTCTGTCGCCGACGCCCTCCGAACGTACGACGAGGCCCTTGTCCTCGAGTCGGCGCAACGTGGCGCTCATGTTGGGCCGCTGCATGCCGACGTCCCGGGCGATCTCGCTGGGGGTGGCACCGGGGTGGCGGTCGACGTAGCGCATCACCGCCTGCTCGCCCGTCGTGAGCTCGGTGATCCCGGGATCACCGGCGTGGTGGCGTTCGATGTCGCGGGCGAGGGTCGAGACGATCTCCGCGAGGTCGGCGAGCTCGTCGGCGTCGGCGCGAGTAAGCATGCTCGCAGTCTAGTGCTTGCTCTTTCATAATTATGAAAACATAACTAATATTGGACGCATGACCTCGCCCGCCGCCACCTCCACCCTCGAGCCGCCGCCTCGGCCTGCCGTTCCCGCGATCGGGCCGGCGCTGCTGCTCGTCCTCGCCCTTCTCTCCGCCGTCGCGCCCTTCGCGACCGACCTCTATCTCCCGGCGTTCCCGGCGATGGTGACCGACCTCGGCACCGACGCCACGAGCATCCAGCTGACGCTCACGGCGTTCCTCGTCGGCGTCGCCGTGGGCCAGCTCGCCTTCGGGCCGCTCTCGGACCGGGTCGGGCGACGTACGCCTCTTCTCGTCGGTGCCGCGGTCTTCGTGCTCTCGAGCCTCGCCACCGTCTTCGCGCCGACCGTCGAGCTCCTCGTCGTTGCCCGGCTCGTGCAGGGTCTGTCCGGGGCCGCGGGCATGGTGCTCGGCCGCGCGATCGTCTCCGACCGCGCCGACGGGCCCGCCGCAGCACGCGCGATGAGCCTGATGATGGTCGTCGGCGGCGTCGCCCCGGTCGTGGCGCCGCTGGCCGGCGGCTTCATCGCCGGGCCGCTCGGCTGGCGCGGTGTGCTCGCCGTCGTGCTCGCGATCGCGGTGCTGATGCTCGTGGTGGTCCTCGCGGTCGTACGCGAGTCGCTGCCGCCCGTCCGCCGCGCCGAGCTCCGCGCCGCCCGGGTCGACCAGGGGTCGGTGGCCGGTGAGCTCGGCTCGCGGGGCTACGTCGGCCACACGCTGGCCTTCGCGTTCGGGTTCGCAGTGATGATGGCCTACATCTCGGCCTCGCCGTTCCTCTACCAGGAGATGATGGGCCTCAGCGAGATGGCGTACGGCCTGCTCTTCGGCCTCAACGCGCTCGCCCTCATGATCGTCAGCGCGGCCTCGGCCAACCTCGCCGGCCGGGTCGACGTACGCCGCCTGGTGGGGCTCGGGCTCGCGGTCTCTCTCGCTGGCACCGTGCTGTTCCTGGCCATCGCGCTCACCGGCCTACCGGTCGGTCTCCTCGCCGTCGCGGTCTTCGTCGCCGTCGCGCCCCTCGGCCTGGTCTTCGGCAACGCGACCGCGCTCGCTCTCGAGTCGGTGCCTCGTGCCGCCGGCAGCGCCTCGGCCCTACTCGGCGCCCTCCAGTTCGGGCTCGCCGCGCTGGTCTCGCCGCTGGTCAGTCTCGGCGGAGAGGGCACCGCCGTGCCGGCGGCGATCGTGATGGTGACCTCGGCGGTCATCGCCTGTGTCGCGTTCGTCCTCGCGGGGCGGCCTACGCACGATTGCGTACGCAGCCCCCGCTCCTGAGCCGATGTGCGGGTGGCTCGCGCGCAGCAGTCTGGAGGGCATCGAGAAGCCCAACAGAGAGGACACGAGCAATGAGCATCAACGAGACGGTGGCGACCCTCGCCGTGACCGGCGACAACTGGGGCCCGTGGCGCGAGAACGGACCATGGCACGACGGGGGAGGGCCGCCGGCGTTCTGGCCGATCTTCCCGATCCTGTGGTTCCTGGTGATCGCGGCGATCATCACCGCGGTCGTCCTCTTCAACCGCAAGCGGGTGGCCGAAGGGCCGCGGCGCGCGGGCGAGGCCAGGCTGGCCGAGAGGTACGCCGCGGGCGAGATCGACGAGAACGAGTACCGGGCTCGTCGCGACGTCCTCCGCGAGAAGCCGGGCCGGCCCAAGGAAGCCTGACAGTGGACGCCTGACGCCCCCGCTGGTCCATGGCAGTGTTGCTGTCATGGACCAGCGCATCAGCTTCATCACCCTGGCCGTCGCCGACGTGGCGGCGAGCCGTTCGTTCTATGTCGACGGCCTCGGCTGGGCCCCCGAGCTGGAGGAGGACGGGGTCATCATGATCCGCGTCGGTGAGCACGTCATCCTCTCGCTGTGGGATCGGGGCGAGTTCGAGGAGGAGGTCGGCACGATCGCCGTCGCCGACGGCGTCGCGCCGTTCACTCTCGCCCACAACGTCGCCACCCGCGAGGAGGTCGACAGCGTCCTGGAGCTCGCCCGGTCGCTCGGACGGGACGCCTCGGTTGCCGAGGAGCGGGCCTGGGGCGGCTACACCGGCTACTTCGCCGACCCCGACGGCGTGCGCTGGGAGATCGCCTACAACCCCGGCCCGGTGGGACAGACGCTGCTGCCCTGACCCCTCAGCCCGCGAACCCGGGCAGATACTCCTCGAGGATCGACCGGAACGGCGCCTCCGCGTCGAGCTGCGCCAGCACCCCGAGACCACCGAGCCAGACCCGGTGGATGAGCAGGTAGGACGGCGGCAGGTTGAGCTTGAGGCCAACCGTGTAGGCGGGATCCTTGGGGTCGTTGATCCGCTTGAACTCCTCGCGCATCCACTCCCGGGTGAACCGGAAGCGCTCCTCCAGCGCCGGGGTCACGAACGGCGCCAGGTAGTCGAGCACGTGCTGCGGCTCGACCTTGATGCCCTCGCGGATGAAGCCCACGTCGCGCAGGCCCGCGACCAGGGCATCCGCGTCGCCGGTCGCGGCGATCCGGATCAGCCGCCCCATCGGCTCGGGGAAGCCCCGCTCGGGGAGCCGCGCGGCAAGCCCGAAGTCGAGCACGGCCATGCGGCCGTCGGGAAGGACCCGGAAGTTGCCCGGATGCGGGTCGGCGTGGAGCATCCCGGTCAGCCCGGGCGCGGAGAACCAGAACCGGGCGAGCAGCTCGCCGTAGTGGTCGCGCTCCTCGGGAGTGCCCTCGGCGATCACCTTCGCGATCGAGCCCTCCGACTCCACCCACTCGGTGACGAGCACCGAGGGCCCCACCGCGACGACATCGGGGACGTCGATGAGGGGATGGTCGGCGTACGCCTCGGCGAAGACGTGCTGGGCCCCGGCCTCCTTCGGGTAGTCGAGCTCCTCGACGACCCGCTCCTGCAGCTCGGCGACCAGCGCCTTGACGTCCATCCCGGGAACCACCGCGTTGCCGATCGCCGCGACCCGGCCGATCTGGCGCAGGTCGGCTCGCAGCGCCTCGTCGGCGCCCGGGTACTGCACCTTCACCGCGACCTCGCGGCCGTCGGACCACCGGCCCCGATGCACCTGCCCGATCGAGGCCGAGGCGGCCGGTTTCTCGGAGAGCTCGACCAGTTGCTCGGACCAGTCAGTGCCGAGGTCACGGGCCAGCAGGCCGCGTACGATCCCGGTCGGCATCGGGGGAGCGGAGTCCTGGAGCCGGGTGAGCTGGGCGCGGTAGTGGGCCGCCTGCGACTCCGGCAGCGCCGCCTCCATCACCGAGAGCATCTGCCCGAACTTCATCGCGCCACCCTTGAGCTCGCCCAGGGTGCGGAACAGCTGGTCGGCCGTACGCTGGTGCACATCGGCCAGCACCGCCTCGGCGGGCTTGCCCCCGATCCGCTTTCCGAGCCCGAGCGCTTTGCGCCCGGCGTACCCCATCGGCAGCGCGGCCAGCTTCGCCGTCCGCGTCGCCGCTCGCCGCGGCAAACCTTTCGACGACCCCTCCGCCTCGTTCATGCCGCAATTGTGCCTGTCGGCTGCAACTTGCACACCCCGAAGTAGCCTTCCGGCATGACCTCTGAGCTGACGATCGTGACCCCGCTCGACCCCGCCGGGGAGGACCCGTTCGGCTGGTTGGAGGAGGTCGAAGGGGTCGAGGCGCTGGTCTGGGTCCGGGCTCGCAACGAGGAGGCTCACGCGAGCGTCGGCGCCGATCCCGTCTTCGCCAAGATCGAGGCGCAGATCCTCGAGGTCCTCGACTCCGACGACCGGGTGCCCGAGGTCTCGCGCCTCGGCGAGCATCTCTACAACTTCTGGCGCGACGCCGACCACGAGCGCGGCATCTGGCGGCGCACCACGCCGGAGTCCTACCGCACCGACACCCCCGAATGGGAGATCCTGCTCGACCTCGACGCGCTCGCCGAGGAGGAGGGTGAGAGCTGGGTCTGGCACGGTGCCTCGGTGCTCCGCCCCGAGCCCGGCGAGCCGTGGCGCAAAGTGCTCGTCGACCTCTCCCCGGGCGGCTCGGACGCCGACGTGACGAGGGAGTTCGACCTGATCACCAAGGCTTTCGTGAACCCGGCCGACGGTGGCTTCACCCGTGCCGTCGAGCAGGGCGGCGCGAAGGGCGCGCTCTCCTGGTGCGGTCCCGACGCGGTCTACGTCTTCACCGACTTCGGCCCGGGATCGCTGACTCCGAGCGGCTACCCGCGGATCGTGAAGCTGTGGCGCCGTGGCACCCCGTTCGAGGACGCGGCGGTGGTCTACGAGGGCACCGACGAGGACATGTACATCTCCGCCCGCCGCATCCACACCCCCGGCTTCGAGCGCGACCTGGTCAGCCGTTCGATCGCGTTCTACAAGTCCGAGACCTACGTCGCCACCGACCCCGGCACCCCCGAGCAGACCCTCACCAAGCTCGACATCCCCGACTCCGCCGAGGCCGGCTTCCACCGCGAGTGGCTCGTCATCGAGCTTCGCGACGAGTGGACCGTCGCCGGAACGACGTACGCCGCCGGCTCGCTGCTCGCGACCGACGCGGAGCGGTTCCTGGCCGGTGAGCGCGACCTCACCGTGCTCTTCGAGCCCACCGCGAAGACCTCGCTCGCCGGGGCGACCTGGACCCGCAACCACCTCGTCCTCAACGTGTTCGAGGACGTCAAGAACCAACTCCATGTGCTCACCCCGTCGTCCTCCGGCGAGTGGACGCGCTCCGTGTTCCCCGCGACAGACCCGGTGGCCGCGGTCGGCACCCGCGCCGTCGACGCGGTCGAGTCCGACGAGGTCTGGGTTGTCACCAGCGGCTACCTGACTCCCACGACGTACGGGCTGACCGAGATCGGTGCGGAGACGATCGAGCCGCTCAAGTCGGCGCCGGTCTGGTTCGACACCGCGGGGCTTCGCGCCGAGCAGCGCTTCGCCACCTCCGCGGACGGCACTCGGATTCCCTACTTCATCGTCGGTGCCGAGGCCGCCCTCGCCGGCAGCGGCCGACCGGCGCCGACCCTGCTCTACGGCTACGGCGGCTTCGAGATCCCGATGACGCCGGGCTACTCCGCCGGTGTCGGCCGGTCCTGGCTCAGCGAGGGCGGCGTCTACGTCGTCGCCAACATCCGCGGGGGAGGGGAGTACGGCCCGGCCTGGCACCAGGCGGCGCTCAAGGAGAACCGGCACAAGGCGTACGAGGACTTCGCCGCCGTCGCCCGCCACCTCGTCGAGACCGGCGTGACCGACGCCCAGCACCTCGGGATCCAGGGCGGCTCCAACGGCGGGCTGCTGACCGGCAACATGCTCACCCTCTACCCCGAGCTGTTCGGCGCGGTCGTGATCCAGGTGCCGCTGCTGGACATGAAGCGCTACTCGCATCTCCTCGCCGGGGCGAGCTGGATGGCCGAGTACGGCGACCCGGACGTGCCGGAGGAGTGGGAGTTCATCAAGACCTTCTCGCCCTACCACCTGCTCGACGGCGCCCGGGACTACCCGCCCGTCCTGCTCACCACCTCCACCAAGGACGACCGCGTCCACCCCGGCCACGCCCGCAAGATGGCCGCGCTCCTGGCCGCGACCGGCAAGGACGTCACCTACTACGAGAACATCGAGGGCGGCCACGGCGGCGCCGCCAACAACGCGCAGTCGGCCCACCTCTCCGCCTTCGCCTGGACCTTCCTGCGCGAGCGGCTGGGCCTGGCCTGAGCCGGGTCCGCTACTCGGGCCCGGTGGGCTCCAGGACCACGACGGGGGTGGGGTGCGAGCGGCGAGCCGCGAAGTCGTCGAGCTCGCCCCACCCGTCGTCCACGGCTGCGAGCAGCTCCCAGAGCCGGTCGCGCTCGGGGCCGACGGCCTCGCGCGCACGCACCTCGCGTACGCCGCCCTCGACCGTCTCCACGCGTGCCTCGGGATGCGCCTGCAGGTTGAGCCACCACGCCGGGGCGGGGTCGGCCCAGCCGTTCATGGCGAGCGTGGCGTAGCCGGACCCGTCGGGGACATAGGAGACGATGACCGAACGCTCCTGTCCGGTGCGGCGCCCGACCGTGGTCAGCCTGAGCATGCCAGCCCGGCCGGCGCGCGGGCGGCGCAGGAAGCGGGCCCCGCCCGCGGCGTACAGCCGGCGGTGGAACCACCACGCGGCGCGGATGAACCAGCGTGGCGGCAGCCACGGGGACTTCTTCTTCTCGTCGGTCGACATCGTTGCCTCCATGGGCAGTCAGACCCGAGATCCACTTGTCCGGCCAGCGTATCGACGGCGGCGGGCCGGTCGCTTCGGTGAGAACCCTGAGATCCGCTCCAGCCGAACGACTGACAGATACTGGGACGGTGATCTCAGATCATGGGACGCGCGATAGGGTGAGGTGACACGGCGCGACACATGGGGTTAACGTGTGGGCATGCTGAACAGCATTCTCGTACTTATCAGGCGCGTCGCCTAGGAGCCACTGGCCCCAGACGACGCGTCTCCCTCCGTTGCCCGCCGGGCCGGAGGGTTTTTTGTTGCACAAGCAGCCCAAGCCAAATGACCGAGCACAGCCCATGAGTAGACAGCTCTGATGAGTAGGACGGCGGACATGAGCGAGCAGATGACAGGCGCGCAGAGCCTGATCAAGTCGCTGGAAGCAGCGGGGGCCGAGAACATCTTCGGCATTCCGGGAGGAGCGATCCTTCCGGCGTACGACCCGCTGATGGACTCGAAGATCCGCCACATCCTCGTACGTCACGAGCAGGGCGCCGGCCACGCTGCCCAGGGCTACGCCGCCGCGACCGGCAAGGTCGGGGTCTGCATGGCCACCAGCGGCCCGGGCGCGACCAACCTGGTCACCCCGCTCGCCGACGCCAACATGGACTCCGTGCCGATGGTGGCCATCACCGGCCAGGTCGGCGCGGCGATGATCGGCACCGACGCCTTCCAGGAGGCGGACATCCGCGGCATCACGATGCCGGTCACCAAGCACAGCTTCCTCATCACCGACCCCGCGGAGATCCCGCTGCGGGTCGCTGAGGCCTTCCACCTCGCCTCCTCCGGGAGGCCGGGTCCGGTCCTCGTCGACGTCACCAAGTCGGCGTTGCAGGCCACCACCACCTACCGGTGGCCGACCGAGCTCCACCTGCCGGGCTACCGCCCGGTGACCAGGCCGCATGCCAAGCAGATCCGCGAGGCGGCGCGCCTGATGCTGGAGGCCAAGAAGCCGGTCCTGTACGTCGGTGGCGGCACGATCCGCTCCAGCGCCCACCGCGAGCTGCTGCAGCTGGCCACGCTCACCGGGATCCCGGTGGTGACCACCCTGATGGCGCGCGGCGCCTTCCCCGACTCCCACCCGCAGCACCTCGGCATGCCGGGCATGCACGGCACCGTCCCCGCCGTCGCCGGCCTGCAGAAGTCGGACCTGATCATCAGCCTCGGTGCCCGCTTCGACGACCGCGTCACCGGCAACCTGGACTCCTTCGCCCCCAACGCCAAGGTGATCCACGCCGACATCGACCCGGCCGAGATCGGCAAGAACCGCTACGCCGACGTCCCGATCGTGGGCGACGTGCGTGAGGTCCTCACCGACCTGATCACGGTGCTCACCGCCGAGAAGGAAGCCGGCAAGGAGGGCGACTACGAGGGCTGGGTCGCGTTCATGGCCGGGATCAAGAAGGCGTACCCGCTCGGCTACGACCTCCCCGCGGACGGCCTCTCGCCGCAGTACGTCATCGAGCGGCTCGGCAAGATCTCCGGCGAGGAGACGATCTTCACCGCCGGCGTCGGCCAGCACCAGATGTGGGCCGCGCAGTTCATCGGCTACGAGCACCCCAACACCTGGATCAACTCCGGTGGCCTCGGCACGATGGGCTACTCCGTCCCGGCCGCGATGGGCGCGAAGGTCGGCCGCCCGGACTCCACGGTGTGGTCGATCGACGGCGACGGCTGCTTCCAGATGACCAACCAGGAGCTGGCCACCTGCGCGATCGAGGGCATCCCGATCAAGGTCGCGATCATCAACAACGACAACCTGGGCATGGTGCGCCAGTGGCAGACGCTCTTCTACGGCGAGCGCTACTCCAACACCAACCTGCAGTCCCACGGCCAGCCCAAGCGCATCCCTGACTTCCCCAAGCTGGCCGAGGCCATGGGCTGCGTCGGACTCGCCTGCGACTCCGCCGACGACGTCGACGCCACCATCGAGAAGGCCATGGAGATCAACGACATGCCCGTCGTCGTCGACTTCCGGGTCAACAAGGACGCCATGGTGTGGCCGATGGTCGCCGCCGGCTCCTCCAACGACGAGATCCAGTACGCGCGCGACCTCGCGCCCGAGTTCGACGAGGACGACCTCTGATGAGCATCCAGCCCGTGAAGACCGGCGGCAAGCACACGCTGAGCGTCCTGGTCGAGAACAAGCCCGGCGTCCTGGCCCGCGTGGCCGCGCTCTTCTCGCGCCGCGGCTTCAACATCGAATCTCTCGCGGTGGGGCCGACCGAGCACGACGAGCTCTCCCGCATGACGGTCGTGGTCAATCTCGAGAACACCCCCCTCGAGCAGGTCACCAAGCAGCTCAACAAGCTGGTCGAGGTGATCAAGATCGTCGAGCTCGAGCCTGAGACGCGCGTCCAGCGCGCGCTCATGCTGGTCAAGATCACCGCCACCACGGAGACTCGCAGCCAGGTGCTCGACACCATCCAGCTCTTCCGGGCCAAGGTCGTCGACGTGTCCACCGACACCGTCATCGTCCAGCTCGCCGGCAACACCGGGAAGCTCAACGACTTCCTCCGGGTCATCGAGCCCTTCGGCATCCGTGAGCTCTCCCAGTCCGGCATGGTCGGCATGGGCCGCGGCTCCCGGTCGATCTCCGAGCGCAGCCTGCGATCCGTGGCTGTGCCTGCTCCGCCTTCCGCGGTCTGAGCCGGGCGGAATACCCGGTTAACCGGGTATTCCTGCACTTCTCTGGCATTGCAACACCTGAGAAGTGCAGGAAAACCCCGATAAGTTCCCCAGAATCACCAAACCCAAAGGAGAAGCCCTCGTGGCTGAGATTTTCTACGACGACGACGCCGACCTCGCGCTGATCCAGGCGAAGAAGGTTGCCGTCATCGGCTACGGCAGCCAGGGCCACGCCCACGCGCTCAACCTGCGTGACTCCGGTGTGGACGTGCGCATCGGCCTGCAGCCCGGTTCGAAGTCGACCCCCAAGGCCGAGGAGGAGGGCTTCAAGGTCCTCGCGCCGGCCGACGCCGCGGCCGAGGCCGACGTGATCGTCATCCTCGCCCCCGACCAGCACCAGCGTGGTCTCTACAACGACCAGCTCGCGCCCCACGTGACCGCCGGCAAGACCCTCGTCTTCGGCCACGGCTTCAACGTGCGCTTCGGCTACATCAAGGCGCCCGAGGGCGTCGACGTGATCCTGGTCGCCCCGAAGGCCCCGGGCCACACCGTCCGTCGTGAGTACGTCGCCGGCCGCGGCATCCCGGACATCATCGCCGTGGAGCAGGACGCCTCCGGGTCCGCGTGGGACCTCGCGAAGTCGTACGCCAAGGGCATCGGCGGCACCCGCGCCGGCGTCATCAAGACGACCTTCACCGAGGAGACCGAGACCGACCTCTTCGGCGAGCAGGCTGTCCTCTGCGGCGGCGTGTCCCACCTGGTCCAGGCCGGGTTCGAGACGCTCACCGAGGCCGGCTACCAGCCCGAGATCGCCTACTTCGAGGTGCTCCACGAGCTCAAGCTCATCGTGGACCTGATGTGGGAGGGCGGCATCGCCAAGCAGCGCTGGTCGATCTCGGACACCGCTGAGTACGGCGACTACGTCTCCGGCCCGCGGGTCATCGGCCCGAAGGTCAAGGAGACCATGCAGCAGGTGCTCGCCGAGATCCAGGACGGCTCCTTCGCCGCCCGCTTCATCGCCGACCAGGACAACGGCGCGGCCGAGTTCCAGAAGCTGCGCGAGGAGGAGGCCGGTCACCCGATCGAGGCCACCGGCAAGGCCCTGCGCGCCCACTTCTCGTGGAGCCAGTCCGACGACGACTACACCGAGGGAAGCGCAGCGAGGTAACGAGCTCGCGAGCGCCAGCGAGCGTTGGCTTGTTCGCCGAGCAAGCGACCCAGCGGCCCGAAGGGTCGCTCGGGCTCAGCCGCCCGCTGACCCCAACTGTTCGTCAAAACCCAAGCCGAGTCGGCGCGTTCTAACGCGCCGACTCGGCTGGATTTGTGGTCAGCTTGCGCCGACTCGGCGGGTTACTTGACCTCGGACTTGAGGACCAGGCGGAGGCCGACGATCGTAGGGATGATCAGCCAGATCAGGCTGGCGACCCCCAGCTGTGCCCACATCTTGGCGGTCGTCTCGGAGTAGAGGTTCATGGTCGCCCAGTTGAGGTCGAACCAGTTGGCGTGCTCGGCCCACCAGGTGTTGGTCGACGCCAGGGCCGAAGAGACGGTCGGGAGGACGAGGGAGTAGACGAAGTAGGCGACGATGGCTGCCGGGGAGCTGCGGAAGACCATGCCGAGCATGAAGCCCATGAACATCCCGATCTCCTGGACCAGGGTGACCCGGGCGAGCTCGCCGAAGGAGAGGTTCCAGACCGGGTCGAGGTCCATGATGGTGGCGGCGCCGAGGTAGCCGAGCGCGCCGACGACCGCCGCGACCGCGATCGAGACGACGCCGACCATGGCGGTGACCAGTGCCTTCGCGGCGATGACCCGACCTCGCCCGGGCACCAGGGTGAACGTGGTCAGAGCGCTGCGGGCGCTCCACTCGCTGGTGACGGCGAGCACCGCGATCATCGGCAGGATCACCGAGATCGGGATGCCCCAGGCGGTAGCGAAGCTCTCGTAGTCGAGGTCGTCGGCGTTCACGAAGATGAGCATCGCGGCGGTCGCGGCCAGGGCGAGCACGACCAGGCTGGCCATCAGCCAGAACCCGGACCGGGTGTCGAACATCTTGCGCAGCTCGACGCCGGCGATACGGCCGAAGGGGATCGGGGCGGGCACGGCCCGCTCGCGGCGGCGTACCGCGGCGGGGTTGACCGGCTCCGGGGCGATGGTCGTGGTGGTCATGCTGCGTTCCCTTCCAGGGTTTCGAGATGGTCGCGCTGGGTCTCGGCGGTGAGCTGGAGGAACATCTCCTCCAGGCCGGCGCCGTCGGCGGCGCGGAGCTCGGTCAGCACGAGCCCGGTGTCGAAGGCGATCTGGCCGACGGTGGTGAGGTCGGCGTCGGTTAGGACGGCTCCCTCGGTGGTGAGCTCGGCGGTGTGGCCGGCCCGCTGGAGGGCTCGGCCGAGTGAGGTGGGATCACTGGAACGGGCGTACGTCTCGCCGCTGGTGAGCAGCTCCTGCTTGGTGCCCTGCGCCACGATGCGGCCGTTGCCGATGACCACGATGTCGTCGGCGATCACCTCGATCTCGTGCAGCAGGTGCGAGGAGAGCAGCACGGTGCCGCCGTCGTCGGCGAAGCCACGCAGCAGGTCACGCATCCAGCGGATGCCGGCCGGGTCGAGGCCGTTGGCCGGCTCGTCGAGGATCAGCACCTCGGGGTCGCCGATCAGGGCCGTCGCGATGCCGAGCCGCTGCCGCATCCCGAGGGAGTAGTTGCGTACGCGACGACCGGCCTCCTCCTCGGTCAGGCTCACCCGGTCGAGGGTCTCGGCGACGCTGGACTTCGGCAGCCCCATGGTGCGGGCGGCCAGGGTCAGGATCTCCCGGCCGGTGCGGCCGCCGTGCTGGGCGGAGGCGTCCAGCAGCACCCCGACCTCGCGACCGGGGTTGGGCAGCTGGGAGAAGTGGCGGCCCAGGAGGTGGGCGCTGCCGGAGGACGGATCGGTGAGTCCGACCAGGATGCGCATGGTCGTGGACTTGCCGGCGCCGTTGGGGCCGAGAAAGCCGGTCACCCGGCCGGGCTCGGCGGTGAAGGTCACGTTGTCGACGGCCGTGAACCTGCCGTACCTCTTGGAGAGGGCATCGATCTGGATCATGCTCCGAGCCTGGTGCCAGGCGGCCCTCGGGCGCGTCGGGCAGATCCCTGGCGGGTGCCTGGACCTTCCCCTGATCTCCCCTGAGACCGTCTCGGGGTAGATCAGTCCGCTGTGGAATGTTTCGTACCGGACGAAACGTTCTCAGAGCATGCGTATTGATGTCTGGTCCGACGTTGTCTGTCCTTGGTGCTACATCGGCAAGCGCCACCTCGAGGAAGCCCTGGAGCGCTTCGAGCACAGCGACGACGTCGAGATCGTCTACCACTCCTTCGAACTCGACCCCAGCGCGCCGCAGGTGCCCGTCGAGACCACGGTCGAGGCCCTGGCGAAGAAGTTCGGCGCCTCGGTCGACCAGGCCCGCGAGATGATGAAGCAGGCCAACGTGCCCGCCGCCGCGGCCGGGCTCGAGTTCCGTCACGAGGACACCCCGCACGCGCGGACCATCGACGCCCACCGGCTGCTCCACCTGGCCAAGGCCGAGGGCAAGCAGGCCGTGCTCAAGGAGGAGCTGCTCGCGGCGTACTTCACCCGCGGTGAGTCGATGGGCGACCACGCCGTCCTGAAGCAGGCCGCGGTGAACGTCGGCCTCGACGCCGGCCGGGTGGACGAGGTCCTCGCGAGCGACGAGTTCGCCGGCGACGTGCAGGCCGACATCGACCAAGCCCGCGCCTACGGCGCGACCGGGGTGCCGTTCTACGTCGTCGAGGGGAAGTACGGCGTCTCCGGCGCCCAGCCGACCGACCTGTTCAGCCAGCTCCTGGAGAAGGTGCACGCCGAGACCAAGCCGGCGCTCACGCTCGTCGGCGAGGGCGACGCCTGCGGTCCCGACGGCTGCGCGATCTGAGCCGCCGGGCCGGAACGGCCTAGCGCTTGGTGGCGAGCAGGACGCTGGTGTCGGCGGCGACCATGACCTCGACGGTGGTGAAGCGCTCGTCGGTGAGCCAGGACTCGCGCAGGCTGTCGACGCGGCCGTAGACGATCGGCGGCCACAGGTCGGTGGGGATGAGGTCGTCGATGACGACGATGCCGCCCTCCTCGACGAGGTCGGAGAGCTGGTCGGGGGAGACCCCGCCGGGGGTCTCGGCGTCGAGGAAGAGCAGCGCGAACGGGCCACGGTCGCGCAGGATGCCCCAGTCGGCTGCGATCACCTCGACCTGCGAGTCGTCGGCGAAGATCTCGGCGGCCTCCTTCGCTAGGTGCTCGTCGAGCTCGGCGGAGACGATGTGGGCGGCCTCCCCGCGTACGCCGCTTCGCAGCCACGCGGTGCCGACACCGCACCCGGTGCCGAACTCGGCCATGGTGCCGCTCCGGGTGGCCGCCAGAGTCGCCAGCAGCCGCCCGGTCTCGTTGCGGCAGAACGACACATAGCCCGCGCGACGGGAGACGTCGAAGGCGCGGGTCACGATGTCCGGAAGCTCTGGGGGTGCACTCACAGGGCCAGTCTTCCCGATATCGCGTGTGAGCGCGCGCACGGGTGTCTCGGATGGCGGACCATTCGTCCAGATCTGCTCTCTGGAAGCGTCTGCCGGGTTAACGTCAGAACACCATGCGGAGCATTTTTCTCGTACTCGAGTGCCGCGACGGGGCCCGGCGGTAACGACCGCAGGAGAAGCCACCTCGTCGCGGTGGCTTCCGTCTTCCAAAGACCCCGGCTTCTCTCCCACACCCTCTGTTTCCCCGATGTGTGAAGGAAAGAAGCCATGTACGCGATGTACCCCGAGAGCCCTGCCGAATACAACAAGGGCCGCGAGTGGGGCCCGGCGAGCCACGACCCCGACAACCCGCACAGCGTCGAGAACACCATCGCCGCGGTGCAGCAGGCGCTCGACCTGCGGGACAACGGCGGCCAGCTGCCCGACGACAACTAGTCTCGCCGTATGTCTACGACCAACCTCGCAGTGATCCCCGGCGACGGCATCGGACCGGAGGTGACCGCCGAGGCGCTGAAGGTGCTCGAGATCGCCTCTCCGGTGAAGTTCGAGCAGACCCGCTACGACCTCGGCGCCGAGCGCTATCTCGCCACCGGTGAGGTGCTCCCCGAGTCCGTTCTCGCCGAGATCAAGGAGCAGGACGCCATCCTGCTCGGCGCGATCGGCGGCAAGCCGAACGACCCGAACCTGCCTCCCGGAATCCTGGAGCGCGGGCTCCTGCTCAAGCTCCGTTTCGAGCTGGACCACTACGTCAACCTGCGTCCGTCGCGACTCTTCCCGGGGGCGATCTCCCCGCTGTCGCCGGCCGTGCTCGACAAGGGCGAGATCGACTTCGTCGTGGTGCGCGAGGGCACCGAGGGGCTCTATGTCGGCAACGGTGGCGCGATGCGGGTCGGAACCCCGCACGAGGTCGCCACCGAGACCTCGATCAACACCGCCTACGGCGTGGAGCGGGTCGTACGCGACGCCTTCGCCCGTGCCCAGGCGCGCCCGCGCAAGAAGCTGACCCTGGTCCACAAGACCAACGTGCTCGTCAACGCCGGCTCGCTGTGGTGGCGGATCACCCAGCAGGTCGCCGAGGAGTTCCCCGACGTCGCCGTGGACTACCTCCACATCGACGCGGTGATGATCTTCCTCGCCACCGACCCGGCCCGCTTCGACGTGATCGTCACCGACAACATCTTCGGCGACATCATCACCGACCTCGCCGCCGCCATCACCGGCGGCATCGGCCTGGCCGCCTCCGGCAACATCAACTCCTCCCGGGAGTTCCCCTCGATGTTCGAGCCGGTCCACGGCTCCGCCCCCGACATCGCCGGCCAGCAGAAGGCGGACCCCACCGCGGCCATCCTGTCCGGGGCCCTTCTGCTCGAGCACCTCGGTCACCCCGAGGCTGCCGCCGCCATCGACGCCGCCGTGCTCGCCGACCTCTCCGAGCGCGGTTCCGAGCCACGTACGACCTCCGAGGTCGGCGACGCGATCGCCGCCCGCGTAGCCAGCTAGACGCTCATCCCCGAAGGGGCCGGGCGCAGACGAATCTGCGCCCGGCCCCTTCGTCCGTCCGCATCACTTACCCCTGCCGCAATGGCACAGCACTCGTAGAACAGGACTAATCTCATGGTCATGGAGATCAGCACCACATTGTCGACCCAACCGGCCACCGACAAGCAGCTCGCGGAGGTCCTGGCGAACCCAGGCTTCGGCAACCATTTCACCGATCACATGCTCACCGTCGAGTGGACGCCCGAACAGGGCTGGCACAACGGTCGCATCGAGGCGTACGCACCGCTCAGCCTGGACCCGTCGGCAGCCGTGCTGCACTACGCCCAGGAGATCTTCGAGGGGATGAAGGCCTACCGGCACGCGGACGGCTCGATCTGGTCGTTCCGGCCCGAGGCCAACGCCGCCCGGATGGCCCGCTCGAGCGAGCGGCTCGCGCTGCCCGTCCTCGAGATCGAGGACTTCGTGCAGACCGTCTTCGACCTGGTCAAGGTCGACCAGCGCTGGGTGCCCGAGGCCTCGGAGAGCGATGAGAAGAGCCTCTACCTGCGGCCCTTCATGTTCGCTTCGGAGTCGTTCCTCGGCGTGCGCCCGGCCCAGCACGTGACCTACATGGTCATCGCCTCACCCGCCGGTTCCTACTTCAAGGGCGGCGTGAAGCCGGTCCGGATCTGGCTCACCGAGGACTACACCCGCGCCGGCCGCGGCGGCATGGGCGCGGCCAAGACCGGCGGCAACTACGCCTCCTCCCTGGTCGCCCAGGCCGAGGCGTCGGCCAACGGCTGCGACCAGGTGGTCTTCCTGGACGCGCAGGAGGGCAAGTACGTCGAGGAGCTCGGCGGCATGAACCTCTACTTCGTCCACGCCGACGGCCGGATCGTCACCCCCGAGACCGGCACGATCCTCGAGGGAATCACCCGCGCCTCCATCATCGAGCTCGCGGGCAAGCTCGGCTACACCGTCGAGGAGCGCAAGTTCGCCATCGACGAGTGGAAGGCCGGCGTCGAGTCCGGCGAGATCACCGAGGTCTTCGCCTGCGGCACTGCCGCCGTCGTCACCCCGGTCGGTGAGCTCGTCCACGAGGGCGGCTCCATCGCCTCCGCCGGTGAGGGCGAGGTCTGGAAGACCATCCGCAAGCAGCTCGTCGACATCCAGTTCGGCCGGGCCGAGGACACCTTCGGCTGGATGCGCAAGATCGTCTAGCCGAGAGGTCACGTACGCAGGTCGAGGCGTCACTCCCGCGAATCGACATGGCAGATCGGTGCCGTGTCGGCCGACGCGAGCGACGTCTCGGCCGACGCGGGTGACGCCTGGGCGGGGTGTCGGCTGCGGCGGATAAGGTTTGTCTCGTGACGACAGCCCCTCGCCGTCTCCCGGCGACCCAACGGGACACCGTTGGTGACTACGACCTGCTCTCCCTGCTGGGACAGGGCGGGATGGGACGGGTCCATCTGGCCAGCCACCGCACGAGCGGTGAGCGGGTGGCGCTGAAGGTGCTGCGTACCCAGTTCGTGGGGGACGAGGAGGGCCGCCATCGGCTCGCGCGCGAGGTCTCCTCGCTGCAGCGGGTGCGGAGCAGGTGGGTGGCCGGCGTGGTCGGCGCCGACCCGTGGGGTGAGGTGCCGTGGCTGGCCACCCGCTACGTCCCGGGGCCGACGCTGCACGACAAGATCGTCAACGAGGGCGTGCTCTCGCGCGAGGAGGTCGAGCAGCTGGCCAGCGATCTGGCCGAGGGCATCGCCGACTGCCATGCCGTCGGCGTCCTCCACCGCGACATCAAGCCGGCCAACATCATCATGGAGGGGCGTACGCCCATCCTGATCGACTTCGGGCTCGCCCGCGTGGCCGACGACCCGAAGATCACCGTGACCGGCCTGCTGATCGGCACCCCCGGTTACCTGCCGCCCGAGATCGCGGTCGGCGACCCGGCCACCCCGGCCTCGGACGTGCACTCGTGGGCCTCCGTGGTGGCGTACGCAGCGACCGGCCGGCCGCCCTTCGGCGAGGGCAACTCGATGAAGCTGATGGACCGCGCCCGGCGCGGTGAGCACGACCTCGAGGGGGTGCCGCAGCCGCTGCGCGGGCTGCTCGGCCAGGCGCTCTCACCCGACCCCACGGACCGGCCGACGCTGGACGAGGTGCGCGAGTGGCTGCGTACGCCGCGCCGGCCGTTCGTGCACAGGCCGGTCGAGCAGCTCTCGCTGAGTGACCGGGCCGAGCGCGAGAAGGCCACCACCCCGGCCGCGCCGTTCACCCCTCTTCGTCAGCGCAAGCCGCGCCAGGACAGCGGCCTGGAGAAGCTGCGCCGCGGGGCCGTCTGGCTCGGCCTGCTCGCCTTCGCCGTTGGCGTGATCGCCGCCTTCCCGAGCGTCGGCTTCTGGGCCGTGCTCGGCGCGGCGTGGCTGATCCGCGCCGCCACGCTGGCCGCCGGCGATCTGCGCCGGTGGCGGTGGTATCGCGGTCGCAAGTGGCACGACGCGCCCCGGCTGCTGATCGGCGCTCCCTGGCGGCTGGTCCGTTCGCTCCCGAAGACGTTCGTCGTCGGGGTGTGGGGCTTCGGGTTCGTGGTGGCGGCGGTGCTGCTCGGTTTCGCCCTGCAGCTCTCCCTCGAGGCGGCGCTGGGCTTCGCCGGCCTGGCGTTCGTCGGCGCGCTGTGGACCGGCTCCGGACGCGACCGGCTGCGGGACCCGGTGACCAAGACGGTCCATCGGATCTCGGCGCGATGGGTGCCGTGGATCCTCGGGTTCGCCGTCGTCGTCACCCTGGCGCTCTTCCCGATCCAGACCCTCGCCGAGGATGGCTCGCAGTTCTCCGGCGGCGACGAGCCGTGGTGGGTCGAGCTCCTCGGCTGGTGAGACGCCCGTCCCCCGGGATGGGATTTCGTGGCAGTATCAGGGCCATGACGACGTACGTCATCATCATTCGCTAGCGCGTCGAGCCTTGCCCGACGCGCCACCCTCTCGTTCCCGAGAGGGTTTTTTGTTGCCCAGCCCAGCCCAGCCCGAGGACCCGAGGACACAGAGCCATGGAATTCCACGTCTACGACACCACCCTGCGCGACGGTGCGCAGCAGGAGGGCCTGAACCTCAGCGTCGCCGACAAGCTCGCGATCGCCCGGCACCTCGACGGCCTGGGCGTCGGGTTCATCGAGGGCGGCTGGCCCGGCGCGAACCCGAAGGACACCGAGTTCTTCAAGCGGGCCGTCTCCGAGCTCGACCTCAAGCACGCGCGGCTGGCGGCGTTCGGGTCGACGCGCCGGGCCGGCGTGAGGGCTGCTGACGACCCGCAGGTCGCCGCGCTCCGCGACTCCGGGGCGTCGGTCGTCACCCTCGTCGCCAAGTCCCACGACCGCCACGTCGAGCTCGCGCTGCGCACCACGCTCGAGGAGAACCTCGCGATGATCCGCGACACGGTCTCCCACCTGCGCGAAGAGGGCCAGCAGGTCTTCCTCGACGCCGAGCACTTCTTCGACGGCTACCGGGCCAACCGCGACTACGCGCTGGAGGTCCTGAAGACGGCCTACGAGGCGGGTGCCGAGGTGGTCGCGCTGTGCGACACCAACGGCGGGATGCTGCCGGGCTGGGTGGCCGACGTCGTCCACGACGTCCGCAGCGCCACCCAGGGGGCGGTCGGCATCCACTGTCACAACGACACCGGGTGCGCGGTCGCCAACTCGCTGGCCGCCGTCGACGCCGGCGCGATGCACGTCCAGGGCTGCATCAACGGCTACGGGGAGCGTACGGGCAACGCCGACCTCGTCTCCGTGGTCGCCAACCTGCAGCTGAAGCTGGGCCGCGAGGTGCTGCCGACGGGCCTGCTCGGCGAGGCGACCCGCGTCGCGCACGCGGTGGCCGAGGTGACCAACGTGCCGCCCGCGGGCCGACAGCCCTACGTCGGTGCCTCCGCGTTCACCCACAAGGCCGGGCTGCACGCCTCCGCGATCAAGGTGGACCCCAACCTCTACCAGCACATGGACCCGGCCGGCGTCGGCAACGACATGCGGCTGCTGGTCTCGGACATGGCTGGGCGGGCCTCGATCGAGTTGAAGGGGCGCGAGCTCGGCTACGACCTCTCCGACGACCGCGACCTGGTGACCCGGGTGACCGAGCGGGTCAAGGAGGCCGAACAGCGTGGCTACACCTTCGAGGCGGCCGACGCCTCCTTCGAGCTGCTCCTGATCGAGGAGGTCGAGGGCGCCCGGCCGTCGTTCTTCGACGTCGAGTCCTGGCGGGTCATCTCCGAGGCCCGCGGTGGCGGCCCGGAGACCAGCTCGACGACCGAGGCGATCGTGAAGATCCACGCCGACGGCGTACGTCACGTCGAGACCGGCGAGGGCAACGGCCCGGTCAACGCGCTCGACCAGGCGCTGCGGGCCGCGATCACGCGTGCCTTCCCGGTGGTCGCCGACTTCGACCTGATCGACTTCAAGGTGCGGCTCTTCGACCAGGGACACGGCACCGACGCCAGGACGCGGGTGCTGATCGAGACCTCCGACGGCACGACGTCGTGGACGACTGTGGGTGTCGGGTCGAACGTGATCGAGGCGTCGTGGGAAGCCCTGGTCGACGGGCTCACCTTCGGCCTGCGCCGGCATGTGGGAGAGACCACACCCCCGGGGGCCGCTGTCACGGAATGATTCCCCGGGGCGCGGGCGTTCAACACTTAAACATTGAACTATCCGCGTCCTACGAGGAGAACCCGTGACCGACACCCGTATCGCCGTACTCGTTGGCAGCCTGCGCGCCGACTCCATCAACCGCAAGCTCGCCGAGAAGCTCGTCGCCGAGGCGCCTGAAGGTGTCGTCCTGGAGATCGTCGACGGACTGGCGGACGTGCCGTTCTTCAACGAGGACCTCGAGGCCGACCCGGGCGAGGCCGTGAGCCAGCTCCGCAAGGTGATCGACGAGGCGGACCGCGTGCTCATCGTGACCCCGGAGTACAACGGCACCATGCCTGCCGTCATCAACAACGCGATCGACTGGCTCTCGCGCCCGTACGCCGCCGGCGTGCTCAAGGGCAAGATCCTCTCGGTCGTCGGCGTCGCCCCGACCCCCTACGGTGCCAAGTGGTCCCACGCCGACGCCGCGCGCTCGGCCGGCATCGGCGGCGCCATCGTCGTCGAGGACGCCATCGTCTCCCAGCCGGTCCACGAGATCGACGTCTTCACCGACGCCGAGGCCCAGGCCCGCTTCCGCGAGGCCGTCGAGAAGCTCGCGGGCTTCCAGCCGGCCGCCGTCTGACCCCGATCCGGGTAGCGCAGCAGGGCAGGTCCGCGGGGGTGACCTGCCCTGCTGTCATTTATCGCGTGCGCGACGGGCGATTCGGCCGTACGTTGCGGTCATGAGTGGACCCGTGAAGCAACTCCGTCTGGTGGTCGAGGCGAAGGACTACGAGCAGGCGGTGGCCTTCTACCGCGACACCCTCGGCCTTCCCGAGCAGGCCGCCTTCTCCGGCCCCGGTGAGGCTCATGTGACGATCCTCGACGCCGGCCAGGCCACGCTCGAGCTCGCCAACTCCGCCCAGCACGCCTACATCGACGAGGTCGAGGTCGGGCAGCCGGCGGCCGGCCACGTCCGGGTGGCGTTCGAGGTCGAGGACTCCGCGACCGTCGCCTCCAGGCTCGTCGATGGCGGCGCCACCCTCGTCGCGCCACCCACCCGCACCCCGTGGGAGTCGCTCAACGCCCGTCTCGACGGGCCGGCGGGGCTGCATTTGAGTGTCTTCCAAGAGCTCGCCGAGCCCGCTCTTGCGCCGGACTATCCGGTCACCACCGAGCGGTTGGCGCTGCGCCCGATCGACGTCGAGCGCGACCTCGACGACCTGCACGCCTATCTCTCGCTCGAGGATGTCTGCCGCTACATCCCGCCGGTGCCGCGTGACCGCGAGCAGCTGCGAAAGGCGTACGCATCCGAGAGGCGTCTCTCCGTCCTGCGCCGCGAGGGTGAGGTGCTCTGCCTCGCCGTCGAGCACGAGGGCCGGCTGATCGGCGACGTGGTGCTCTTCTGGCACAGCAAGGAGCAGCGGTCGGGGGAGATCGGCTACGCCTTCAACCCCGAGTTCAGTGGCCGCGGCTTCGCCACCGAGACCGCACGGGCGCTGCTGGGCCTGGCGTTCGACGGCCTCGGCCTGCACCGGGTGACCGCCAGGGTCGACGAGCGCAACACCGCCTCGGCGCGGGTGATCGAGCGGCTCGGGATGCGGAAGGAAGCGGTCGAGCGCGAGGCGGAGTGGTTCAAGGGCGAGTGGACGACACTGGTGCACTACGCGATGCTCGAGGACGAGTGGCGCTCTGGCCACTAGTCTGCAGGGGTGGCCGAGCTTCATGATCTGACCGCCCTGGAACAGGGAGAGCTGCTCCATCGATGCGAGGTCTCCCCGGGAGAGCTCGCCGAGCACTACCTCGACAGGATCGCCAGGCTCGACGACGTCGGCGCCTTCGTCACCGTGGCCGAGGAGCGGATCTCGACCTGCGCTCGTGAGCTCGTGGTCAAGCCGGTCGGCGCCTCGCCGCTGTGGGGCGTACCCACCGCGATCAAGGACCTCAACCTCACCCGCGGGTTGCGTACGACCTTCGGGTCGGCTGCCTTCGCCGACTTCGTACCCGACATCTCCGACAACGTCACCCTGTCCATCGAGGCGGCCAGGATGATCTCGCTCGGGAAGACCAACACCCCCGAGTTCGGCTCGCCCTGCTACACCGAGCCGGACGTGGCACCGCCCGCCGTCACCCCCTGGGACCGTACGCGGATCGCCGGTGGCTCCTCCGGAGGTGCTGCCGCGGCGGTCGCCGCCGGGCTGGTGCCGGTCGCGCAGGGCTCCGACGGCGGCGGCTCGATCCGGATCCCGGCCTCGTGCTGCGGTCTGGTCGGCCTCAAGCCCACCCGCGGGCGGATCTCCCCGTCGCCGATGTACGGCGACGCGGCTGGGCTCGCCACCGCCGGTCCGATCGCGCGCTCGGTGCGGGACGCGGCGGCCTTCCTTGACGTGCTCGCGGGGCGGCGTACGGGTGATCCCTTCTGGGCTCCCGAGGAGCCGCTTCCGTTCCTGGACGCGTGCGAGCGGCCTCCGGGTCGGCTGCGCATCGCCCGGTTCATCGAGCCGCTGATCGCCCCGACCTCGGTCGACCCCGAGTGCGTCGCCGCCTGGGAGAACGCCTCGTCGCTGCTGGAGTCGCTGGGCCACGAGATCATCGACATCCCGCGACCGCTGCCGGTCGAGGCGGTCGCGGTCTTCGAGACGGTCTGGGCGGTCGGCACCGCGATGGCGGTCGTGAACCTCGCCCCCGACCAGCGATCCCAGATCCGGCCCCTGACCCGCTGGCTCACCGAGCGGGGAGAGGCGTACAGCGGCCCGGAGTTCGGGCTGGCGATCGCCGAGCTGCGCCGGTACGCCGCCATGGCGCTGGAGGCGCTGGCGCCCTACGACGCAGTGCTCACCCCGACCCTGGCCTCCCCGCCGCCCCTGGTCGGCGCGATCCGTGACGACGCCGACCCCGCCGCCGACTTCCAGGCGCAGAAGGAGTTCACCCCCTGGACCTCCGCCTGGAACGTCACCGGCATGCCCGCCATCTCCCTACCCCTCCACTGGACCCCCGACGGCCTCCCGGTCGGCGTCATGCTCGCCGCCCGCCCCGCCGAGGAGCCCCTCCTGCTCTCCCTCGCGGCCCAGATCGAAGCCGCCGCTCCCTGGGCCGACCGGCTCCCTCCCGGCTGGTAGTCGCCGAGGCGTCACCCGCGTCGGCCGAGGCGTCGCTTGCGTCGGCCGAGATGGCACCCGCATGCCAACTCGGCCGACGGCAGTGACTTCTGGGCCGACCGGAGTGACGCCTCGGCGGGGGGTCAGTCGCCGAGGCCGCGGGCCTTGAGGGCGTCGCCGGTCTCGTGGGCGCGGGCGACGACGCGGATGACGAAGGGTGTCAGGTACGCCCTGGGTGAGCGTCCGAGGCCGCGTGCACGGGCGGCGTCGCGGGTCTCCTGAGCCAGGGTGAGGGTGCCGGGAAGGGCCTGGATCGCCATCGCGATCGTGAGCGCGACCCGCTCCGGGTCGAGCCCGAAGCGCTGCAGAGGCCGAAGCCAGCGCACAACGGCGTCGAGGGTCTCGGTGGTCGGCGTGGTCACGGTCAGGGTGAGCGCGAGGAGGGCGAGCGAAACCAGGTCGAGCAGGGACTCCACCGCCCGGTCGAAGGTGAACAGCCACCACTGCAGGAGCGCGACCAGGAGCGCGATGAGGAGTACGGCGCGCAGCGCACGTGCGGTGGAGGGCAGGTCGAGCCGGCCGATCAGCGCGAGAGCGACGGCGAGGACGAGGAAGCCGGCCGCGAGCAGTGGCCCGCGCAGCGCCACGATCGCCACGCTGAGGACGGCCAGGCCGAGCAGCTTGGCACCCACCGGAAGCCGGTGGAGGACGGTGTCGCCGGCGCGGTAGAGCCCGACGGTCATGCTCATTCCTCGCTCACCGTCCTCACGTAGTGCTTGATCGCCGCGTCGGCCTCGCCGTCGTAGCAGACGCGACCGTCCTCGACGACGAGGACGCGGTCACAGCGGCGGACGAGGTCTAGGTCGTGGGTGACGAGGATCAGCTGCTGGGGGAGCGAGAGGAGCAGGTCGCCGACCATCCGGGTGTTGCGCAGGTCGAGCAGCGTCGTCGGCTCGTCGGTGACGAGCACCTCCGGCTCGGTGGCGAGCACGCCGGCCAGCGCGAGCAGCTGGCGCTGGCCGCCGGAGAGGGCATGGACGCTGACCTCGGCCCGCTCGGACAACCCGAACCGAGCCAGCGTCTCGAGTGCCACCTGCTTGCGGCGTACGCGGTCCTTCACCGTCCTGCGTAAGGACAGCTCGACGTCCTCGATGCAGGTCGGCATCACCAGCTGGGCGGCCGGATCGGTGAAGGTGAACCCGACGCGCCGGCGTACGGCGGCGCCTTTGCGGGCCACGTCGAGGCCGTCGACGGAGACGCTCCCGGCGGTCGCGGTGACCAGGCCGTTGATCATCCGGGCCAGGGTCGACTTGCCCGAGCCGTTGCTGCCGATGATCCCGATCCGCTGCTCGGTCAGAGTGAGGGTGGTGGGGTGCAGAATGGTGCGTTCGTCGTCGAGATCCGGGGACTCGACCCGGACCTCGGCGGCCTCGAAACAGATCTCAGGCACGTCGCGCGAGCAGCTTCGGGAAGGCGCGGTGGACCTGGGAGGCGACGACCGCGGCGACCGCGGCCTTGATGAAGTCGCCGATCCAGTAGGGAGCGTCGAAGGCCGCGGCCTTCAGCAGGTCGACATGAAGCACGACGGCCATGCCGATGATGCCGCCGACGTGGTTGATGACGACGCCGACAACACAGGCGGCGAAGACGAGGACCGGGTTGGTGCGGCGGCCTCGCAGGACGTACTTCACCAGCAGGCCGACCACGAGCACCATGACCGGGAAGGACCACAGGTAGCCGGCGGTCACGCCGACGAAGACGCCCGGCCCGGCCGCGTGGCCCGCGAAGACGGGGAGGCCGGCGACCCCGAGCAGCAGGTAGAGGAGAACCGCGGCGGTCCCGCGCAGCGGGCCTAGCAGCGCGCCGGTCAGCAGGAGCGCGAATCCCTGTAGCGTCAGCGGGACCCCGGCGGCGCCGATCGGGATGGCGGCGAGGTAGGAACAGACCGCGATCAGGGCCGCGAACGCGGCGACCAACGCGAGGTCGGTGGCGTCGAGGCGCGGCGACCTGGCCGTAGGGGTCGACTCCGTGCTGGTGGGGGACTCGGTCATACTCGCTCCTGCGTACTCAGACCTGAACCTTGGTCAGGTGAACGGTGTTCAGGTTAAGGTCGACGTACGTCTTCGTCCACTTCGTCCCACCACCCGGCCCCTGGGAGCAACATGCGATACCGCCGTGAGGACGTCGTCGCCCGCGCGCTGCAGGTCCTCGACGACTACGGTCTCGCCGACCTGACGATGCGTCGGCTCGGCACCGAGCTCGGCGTACGCCCCAGCGCGCTCTACCACCACTTCGCCAACAAGCAGTCCCTGCTGGCCGCGGTGGCGGACGAGATCCTGCTCCGCGGCCGGCACGAGCCGTCGGGCGCCTGGGACGTACGCGTCACCGGCATCTGCACCGACCTGCGCGACTCGCTGCTCGCCTACCGCGACGGTGCCGAGGTCGTCGCCACCGTCTGGGCCTTCGGGCTGGGCGCGACGCAGCCCCACGACGACCTCGTCGCGGCGCTGAGCGACGGCGGCCTCGGCGATCTCGCCCCCGTCGCCGCCCGCACCCTGCTCCACTTCGTCTACGGCCACGCCGTCGACGAGCAGACCCACCTCCAGGCCGCCGCCGCGGGCGCCATCGAGGACGACGTACGCGACACCGACGACTTCCTCACCGGCCTGGGCCTGATCGCCGCCGGCATCTCGATGGCCAAGGCCGTCCGCGAGGCCTCAGCCGACCGCTGAGGACCGGCGCCTGCGCAGCAGCAGGACCGCCCCGGCCCCGACGACGAGGCCGAGCGCTCCGCTGAGCACGGCCACCCACGGGGAGAGGTTCCGTTCGGCGTCTCGTGCGGACTCGGTCGCGGCAGGCGCGAAGGTCTCCGCGATCTCCGGCTCCCGGGCGAGCTCGAGGTCGCTGGTGAGCGCCGCCGGGTCCTCGATCGAGAACGTCCACTTGGTCAGCCGGTTCTGGCCCCGCTCGACGAGGTTGTCGAGCACGTCGTCGTGGACCCCGTCCTCGACCAGCTCCACCGCGGCCTCGGGCTCCTCCGAGGTCGTCCAGGAGGCGAGCGGCGACCGGAACGTACGGTCGAGGGTGAAGACCGTGACCTCGCCGAGATCGTCGGCGACCGAGCTGAGCCGCATCGGGTAGACGAGGGTCGGGGTGTCGAAGGTGAGCACGATCGGGTCGGCGTACCCGTCGAACGGCTTGTCGCCGCGCATCTTGACCGCCGTGAACCGCCAGCCCTCCTCGAGATAGTCGGCGATGACCGGTTCGAGCTCGGGCTTGGCCGCATACCCGTTCGTACGCAGCCAGGTCGCCACCCCGCTCGCGTCCCCGCCCTCGATGACGGTCGCGATGACATCCTCGAGCACCGTCCGCGAGATGACGTCCGGCGCGGCTCCGGGTGGCGCCCCGGCACCGTCCTCGTCGAAGAGCGACCAGTCCTTCTCCGGCGGCGGGGTCGTGAGCCGGGCCAGCTCGTCAAACCGCTCCGGGTCTCCCTGGGTCACGTCCGGGACCGTCGGCGTCGGCACCAGGACCGCGAGGTCGGGCGTCTCAGTGGTGATCCCGAGCAGCATCTCGAGCCGCTCCCGCTCGCCCTCCTCCGCCCAGCTCAGGAACGCGATCTCCTCCCCGGCCTCGACGGTGTGCCCCTCCGGGACGTACGCCGCTCCGCAAGCGCACGCACGCGCGGAACCGGGGACCAGCAGCAGGCCGGCGATGACAGCGACCAACGCGATGCGAATCGCTCCACGAGACATGGCGGACAACCTATCGGTGATCATGCCGTCTCGACCTCCGCGCCGTGCAGCTCGGCGAGCATCACGGCGCCGGCGAGATCGAGCCTGGTGCCGCGCAGTGATGCGGCGGCGAGATCGACCCGGTCGAGCCCGGCCCCGCGGAGGTCGGCACCGTGCAGTGTCGTCTCCTGGAGCGTGGCTCCGTCCAGCCGAGTGTCTCGCAGGACCGCGTCGGTGAGGTCGGCCAGCGACAGGTCGGCGTCGCGCAGGTCCAGACCGGACAGGTCGAGCCGGGCGAGGTTCGCGCCGCGCAACGAGACCCCGCGCCACACGCCGCCGGTGACCTTCAGCGGCCGCAGGGTGCAGTTCGAGAACTCGCTCCCGCTGAGCTTGCAGCCTTCGAACGTCGAGTCGAAGAAGTTGGTCCGCCGGAAGTCACAGCCGACGAACGCCGAGCCGACGTGGGTCGAGGCGTTGAACCGCCCGCCGTGGAACGTGCAGCGCTCGAAGAGCGCCGCCGACGTCGTCGCCTCGGTGAGGTCGACATCGGTGAAGACACAGTCGACGAACCGAGCCCCGGTGAGGTCGGCCGCGTACCAGTCCTCGTTGCGGAAGTGCTCTTCGGTCGCCTCGGCGGGTGGGTTCGGCATGGCGCACACCCTGCCACCCGCCACCGACACTGTGACGGTCCGGCTCAGTCGTGCTGGGTGAACCACTCGTCGAGGAGGGGCCAGGTGTTGTCTCTGGCTGCGCGGCCGGTGAGCAGGCCGAGATGGCCGCCGGGGACGATCTCGAAGCGGAGCTCCTCGGCGCCGGTGAGCAGGTCGACCAGCGGTCGGACCGAGGCGACGGGACCGATGCCGTCGTTGGCGCCGGCGACGACGAGCGTGGGCTGCTTGACGTCGCGCAGGTAGACGGAGTGGTCGTCACTGAGGTCGATCTGCCCGCTGAACATCGCGTTGGTGCGGAAGAAGTGGTGGTAGAGCTGCCCGAACGTACGTCCCGGGTAGGCGATGATGTTGTCGGTGAACCGGTCGACCGCCTCGAGCTGGGCGAGGAACTCACGGTCGGCCAGGTTGGAGAGCTTCGCGACCGGCTTGGTGAACATCTTGTCGACCGAGGAGATCTGAAAAGCCCACCTGACCAGCGGCTTCGGAGCGCCCCCGAAGGCCTGGTAAGCGGTGGTGACCAGGTTGCCCGGCGGCAGGTTGAGCAGCGGCCGCAGCGGCGCGATCAACGGCACCTGACGTACGTCGCAGGGCGAGCCGAGCACCGCCAGCGAGGCGATCGGGAGGTCGGGGGCGTCCGCGGCGGCGAGCATCGTGAAGATCCCGCCCAGCGACCAGCCGACCACGTGCACCGGCCGCCCGCCCGCGTGCTCGGAGACCGACCGGATCGCCTCCGGCACGACGTGCGCGATCCAGTGCTCGATGCCGAGGCTGCGGTCGGCGAAGTTCACCTCGCCGTACTCGACCAGATAGGTCGGTCGGTTCGTCCCCACCAGGTGCTCGACGACCGAGCAGCCGCGTCGCAGGTCGTAGCAGATCGCCGGCGCCGCCAGCGGCGTCACCAGCAGCACCGGGTCGCCCTCCGGCGTCGTCCCTGCCGCCGGCCGGTAGTGGTAGAGCTCGCGTCGGTTGCCGTCGTCGATCAAGGTACGCGGCATCGGCCGCAGATCGGCGAGCCCGCCGTAGAGCAGCGAGTGCGCGACGTTCCCCGCGGCGGCGCTGACCGTGGTGGCGATCGAGGCGGCAGCTTGGCGGGGGTGGGGGAGGATGGCCATTGTGGGCTTAACGTAACCCGTCCGGCGAGGTCACGGCGGGAGCACGCTCCCACCGTGTGTGACGTCCGTTACGCCTCGATGAGCCGCTCGCACTCGGCGACCAGCCGCTCCCGGAGCGGGGCGGCTCGCTCGGCGAAGGCGCGCTGGGCGGCGGCGTACTCCTGTTTTCCGGCAGCCGTCTCGATGCGGATCGGGTCGAGGTCGAGCTCGGCGAGGTCGTACGGAGCGGCCTTCATGTCCATCGTGCGGATGTCCCAGGCGAGCTCGAAGCAGTCGGCGATGAGGTCGGAGGAGACCAGCGGCGAGAGCCGGAAGGCGTGCTTGTAGAGGTCCATGTTGCCGTGCAGGCAGCCCGGCTGCTCGAAGGCCGCTCGGTCGTCGGATCGCGGCGAGAGGGTGTTGAGGGGCAGCGCGGGCGGGGTGAAGAAGCGGTACGCGTCGAAGTGGCTGCAGGCGATGCGGTGGGACTCGACCACGCGGTCGGTGCCGGTGGTCCCGAGCCGCAGGGGCCAGTCGGCGTGGCGTACCTGCTCGGGGGTCAAGCGGTAGACCATCGCCCACTCGTGGAGGCCGAAGCATCCGAAGTTGGCCTCGCGGGAGGCGGTGGCCCGCAGCAGCTTCAGGAGGGTTTCGAGGAGCAGACGCTTGTCGGCGAGGAAGTCGGGAGAGACGGTGCCGTCGGCATAGCCGCGCAACGAGGAATACTCCGCAGCGTCCGACAGCCTGACCCCGAACCCCGGGTGCCAGCGCAGCAGCTGGGCGGGCCGGTAGGAGTAGTAGGTGAAGAGGAAGTCGTTGACCGGGTGCTTGACCCGGGCGCCGCGGCGGGCGAGATGCGGCTCGACATAGGGCGCCAGGCGCGAGCGGTGAGCGGCCGCGCGAGCGGTCCACTCCGAACGCGACAGCACCTCCACGACGTACAAGCCTACGAAGGCGTCGCATAGTGAAGTGAATCGTGGCGACGGGTCCGGATAGGCTCAGCACGTGCGCATCGCCAGATTCACGACCAAGGGTGGCGAGCCCCAGTTCGGCGTCGTCATGGGGGACCTCGACGGCTACGGCCAGCTCAGCGAGGACGCGACCGTCGTCGCGCTCCAGGGCGACCCACTGTTCTCGGGTGTCAACATCACCGACCAGGTCCACAAGTTCGAAGACGTCAAGCTGCTCGCGCCGGTCATCCCGCGCAGCAAGGTGGTCGCGGTCGCCCGCAACTACGCCAAGCACGCGGCCGAGCTCGGCAACGAGGTGCCGGAGGAGCCGCTCTTCTTCATCAAGCCCAACACCGCGGTCTGCGGCCCCGGTGACGCGATCCAGCGACCGAGCAACGTCGAGGATCTCCACTTCGAGGGCGAGCTCGCGATCGTGATCGGCCGGATCTGCCGCGACGTCCCGGTGGAGAAGGTGAAGGACGTCATCTACGGGATGACGGTCGCCAACGACGTCACGGCGCGCGACGTGCAGCGGCGGCTCAAGCACTTCTCCCAGGCGAAGGGCTACGACACCTTCTGCCCGCTCGGTCCCTGGATCGAGACCGACGTCGAGCCGGAGCAGCTCTCCGCCGGCGTACGCATCCAGACCTTCCTCAACGGTGACGTCGTCCAGGACGGGTCCACGAAGGACCTCGTCCACGACATCCCGAAGCTGATCGCCCACATCAGCAGCGTCATGACGCTGCTGCCGGGCGATGTGATCCTCACCGGCACCCCCGAGGGTGTCGGCCCCATGGAGCCCGGCGACGAGATCGAGATCTTCGTCGAGGGGCTCGGAGCTCTGACCAACAAGGTGGCACAGCGTTGACTGACATTGGAATGACCGGCACACTCGAGCCGAAGGACTACCGCGTCCGGATGGCACCCTCGCCGACCGGCTCGCCCCACGTCGGCCTGGTCCGTACCGCCCTGTTCAACTGGGCCTTCGCGCGCCACCACGGCGGCACCTTCGTCTTCCGCATCGAGGACACCGACAAGGCGCGCAACACCCAGGAGTCCTACGACGGGCTCATCGACCTGATGCGCTGGCTCGGCCTCGACTGGGACGAGGGCGTCGAGGTCGGCGGCCCCTACGGCCCCTACCGCCAGTCGGAGCGCTCGGAGATCTACGCCGACGCGCTCGGCCGGCTGCGCGCCTCCTCCCACGTCTACGAGTGCTACTGCACCGGCGAGGAGACCACTGCCCGCTACGAGGAGCGCCTGGCCGCCTACAAGGCCGCGAAGGCAGAGGGGATCAAGGGCGAGGCCCCGGCCCAGGGCTACGACAACCACTGCCGTGACCTGAGCGAGGACCAGATCAAGGCGTACGAGGCCGAGGGCCGCTCCTCGGTCCCGCGGTTCCGCATGCCCGACGGCTCGATCACCTTCAACGACCTCGTCCGCGGCGAGGTGACCTTCGAGACCAAGCACGTCCCCGACTACGCGCTCGCGCGTGCCAACGGCGACCCGCTCTACACGCTCACCGCGCCGGTCGACGATGCCACGATGAACATCACCCACGTCTTCCGCGGCGAGGACCTGCTGTCCTCGACCCCTCGGCAGATCGCGCTCTTCGACGCGTTCGTCGAGGTCGGCCTGGCCGAGCGGGCACCGGAGTTCGGCCACCTGCCCTACGTCATGGGCCAGGGCAACAAGAAGCTCTCCAAGCGCGACCCGGAGGCGCACGCGCTGAAGTACCGCGAGGAGGGGTTCCTGCCCGAGGGGCTGCTCAACTACGTGGCGCTGCTCGGCTGGGCGATCGCGGCCGACCGCGACATCTTCACCATGGAGGAGATGGTCGAAGCCTTCGAGATCCACGACGTGGTCAAGAACCCGGCCCGCTTCGACGTCAAGAAGGCGGAGGCGATCAACGCCTCCCACATGCGGCTGCTGCCGGTCGAGGAGATCACCCACCGGGTGATCCCTTACCTCAAGGCCGACGGGATCATCAGCGACCCGGTCAACGACGCCGACGCGCAGATGCTCGAGGCCGCGATGCCGCTGGTCGCCGAGCGGATCAACAAGCTCGGCGAGGCCTCCGACATGCTGCGGTTCCTCTTCGTCCCTGAGGCCGACTTCGCGCTCGACAAGGACGACGCCGCCAAGCTGCTCGACGAGGAGGGCCTGGGTGTCGTCCGCGCTTCCCACGAAGCTCTCGTGGGGCTCCACACGTGGTCGACGGCCGAGATCCAGGACGCGCTGACCGCGGCTCTGATCGACGGTCTCGGGCTCAAGCCACGCAAGGCGTACGGCCCGGTGCGAGTCGCGGTGACCGGCAAGCGGATCAGCCCGCCACTGTTCGAATCCATGGAGCTGCTCGGTCGGGAGCGTACGCTGGGGCGCCTGAAGGCGGTTCTCGGGAGGAGCTGAGCGTGGCAGGACGGGCAGGATGAGCACGGTCATGGAGCCGCCCTCGGGACTGGCGTACTACCAGGTGCAGCGCAGCGGGCGCAGTGGTTGGGGACGACCCCTGATCGGACTCATCCTGATCGGTCTGTGTGTCTTCTTCGTCTCGCCCGCGGTGGTTCTGGCCGCGTTCGAGGTCTTCTTCGTGCTCGCCGGCGACGACGTCTCCAACGGGATGGTCCGTGTGGCCGACGTGGAGAACGTCACGCCGGAGTCACTGGCGTTCCTGCTGCTGTCTCTGGCTGGAGCGATCCCGGCGGCGATGCTGCTGTGCTGGGCGCTGCACGGGCTGCGACCGGGGTGGCTGGCCTCGGTCGAGCGACGGATCCGCTGGCGATGGCTGCTGCAGTGTCTCGGGATCGCGGCGATCACGATGGTGGTCACCGTCATCATCGCCTCCCGGCTGCCGATCCCGGGAGAGGACCTCGGCGCCAACACCCTCAACCCTTGGACGAGCACCATGCGCGATTTCGTGCTCGTGATCGTGCTGCTCACCCCGCTGCAGGCGGCGGGGGAGGAGTACCTCTTCCGCGGCTACATCTTCCAGACCTTCGGATCGCTCTTCGGCGGGATGCTGGGCGCGCGTACGGTCTCGGTGACGATCACCGCGCTGCTCTTCGCCTTCGCCCACGGGTCCCAGGACCTGCCGCTGTTCCTGGACCGGTTCGCCTTCGGCATCGTCGCCGGCATCTGCGTGATCGCCACCGGGGGCATCGAGGCGGGCATCGCCATGCACGTCCTCAACAACTTCGTCAGCCTCGGCATGGCCGTGGCCTTCGGCGACATCTCGACGGTGCTCAACACCACCGAAGGGTCGTGGTGGCGGATCCCGGTCACCCTGGTCCAGTCGGGCGTCTTCCTGGCCCTGACCGTGTGGGCAGCGCGGTCCGCGGGCCTCTCGACCACGACGAAGACTGTTTAGGGCGTGCCGATTTCGTAGCCTGGGGGCCTCGCCGGTAATGTTTCCTCTCGGTTCGAGGGAGAAATCCCGAGGGCCGGATCGCTCTTGTTGGCGGCCTCTGCGGCTAAGTCAACCAAGACGATGGGCTATGGTGTAATTGGCAACACGACTGGTTCTGGTCCAGTTATTCTAGGTTCGAGTCCTAGTAGCCCAGCGGATCCTCTCCGGAGGATTTGGGAGTCACCGAAGCGGTTCGCTAAGGTTTCACCCGCTGCAAGCCCCCGTCGTCTAGCGGCCTAGGACGTCGCCCTCTCACGGCGGTAACGCCGGTTCAAATCCGGTCGGGGGTACAACGCAGGAAGAGCCCCGAGTCACTGACTCGGGGCTCTTCGCCATTTCCGTTGTGGGTGTGGTTGTGGCCGTTTCGGAGAGGGTCCCGATGTGGGGGATCGCCAGGTCATCCGGTAATGTTTCTCCTGCCCGCGGGGCCGAAAGGTCATCGCGGGAGGTGCAAGCCCCCGTCGTCTAGCGGCCTAGGACGTCGCCCTCTCACGGCGGTAACGCCGGTTCAAATCCGGTCGGGGGTACAACGCACGGGAAGCCCCGAGTCACTGGCTCGGGGCTTCTTGGTTCTCCGGGTCCAAGTCGAGCTGCATCCAGGTGACGTCGTGCCAGGCGTCGAACTTCCAGCCGATCCTTGTGTACGTCCCCACCTCGGTGAAGCCGAAGGATCGGTGGATGCCGAGGCTGGCCTCGTTCGGGATGGCGATCCCGGCGAGAGCGCGGTGGAAGCCGCGCTCCTTCAGGTATGGGAAGAGGGCTGCGTACAGGGCCCTGCCGGCGCCGTTGCCGCGCCGGTCGCGGTCGAGGTAGATCGACACGTCGCAGGCCCAGCGGTAGGCGGCGCGGGTGCGGTGCTGGGTGGCGTACGCATAGCCGAGCACCTCCGGCCCGGCCTCGCCCTCGGTCTCCAGGACCAGCCAGGCATGCTCGGCCAGGGAGGACTCGATGCGGCGCGCCATCTCCTCGGCCGTCGGCGGCTCGGTCTCGAAGGAGATGACGGTGTCGCGGACGTACGGCTCGTAGATCGCCGCGCAGGCGGCTGCATCCGCGGGCGTCGCGTGGCGGATGGTCCAGGCAGGAGGCATGTCTCCTATAGTAGTCACGTGGCTGACGATAGTGACAAGTTCGGTGAGGCCCTGGCGTCCAACATCAGGTCGGCGCGGGAGGCGCTCGGGATGACCGTCGCGGGGCTCGCGGAGGCGTCCGGGGTCTCCCGGGCGATGATCTCGAAGATCGAGCGGGGCGAGGCACAGCCGACCGCGGTCCTGCTCACCCGGCTCTCCGGGGCGCTGGAGGTGACCCTGTCGGAGCTGATCGCGCGGGCCGAAGGGGATGCCGTGCGCGTCGCTCGGCGCTCGGAGCAGACCGAGTGGACGGACCCCGAGACCGGCTACGTACGCCGCGCCGTCTCCCCGCCCGCGCGCGGGATCCTGGAGCTGGTCGAGGTGGAGTTCCCGGCCGGTGCGTCGGTGGCCTCGCCCGCTTCGGCGTACCACTTCAAGGAGCAGCAGATCTGGGTGCTCTCGGGGCATCTGCGGTTCGTCGAGGGTGACCTCGTCCACGAGCTCGACGCGGGTGACTGCCTGCAGCTGGGGCCGCCCGCCGACTGCGTCTTCGTCAATCCGACCGACGAGCCCTGCCGCTACCTGGTCGTGATCGGCAAGCGGCGCGGGTGAGTCAGACCGGGTTGCCGCTGCTCCAGACCTTGTGGGTGAGGGGAACCCCGGGGCGGTAGGCCAGATGCTTGGCGGAGGGGGCGTCGAGTGCCTGCAGATCGGCGCGGCGACCGTCGCTGATCCGTCCCGCCGAGCCGTCGAGGCCGAGCGCCGTGGCGCCACCGACCGTCGCCGCCCAGAGAGCCTCCTCGAAGGTCAGGCGCTGCTGGAGAACGGCGGTGGCGACGCAGAACCCCATCGAGGTCGTGAAGGACGAGCCGGGGTTGCAGTTGGACGCGATCGCGATCGTCACGCCGGCGTCGACCAGCTCGCGCGCCGGGGGAAAGGGCTCGCGGGTGGAGAGGTCGCAGGCGGGAAGGAGCGTTGCCACGGTCTCCGACCCGGCGAGCGCGTCGATGTCCGTCGGGCTGAGGTGGTTGCAGTGGTCGACGCTCGTCGCGCCCATCTCGACTGCCAGCTGAACACCGCCGGACTCGCCGAGCTGGTTGCCATGGAGCTTGACGCCGAGGCCTGCGGCGCGGCCGGCCTCGAGGATCTCGCGGGACTCCTCGACGTCGAAGGCACCCTGCTCGCAGAAGACGTCGATGTAGGTCGCATGGGGCGCGACGGCGGCGAGCATCGGGCCGGTCACGAGGTCGATGTAGGCGCGACGGTCCACGCCCGCGGGGACGACGTGAGCGCCGAGGTAGGTGACCACCTCGGCGTGCTCGGCGCTGATCCGGGCCAGGCGCTGCTCGGTCACGACGTCGAGGCCGTAACCGGTCTTGGCCTCGATCGTCGTGGTGCCGCCACGGTATGCCTCCGCCCGCAGCCAGCGCGCCCGGGCGCGGAGGTCGTCGTCGGTGGCGGCGCGGGTGGCTTCGACGGTACGCATGATCCCGCCGGCCTCGTAGGGCCGGCCGGCCATCCGATCGATGAACTCCTCGGCGCGGTCGCCCATCGAGACCAGGTGGGTGTGGGAGTCGACCCAGCCCGGGAGCACCGCGCGACCGTCGAGGTCGTCCCGCGTGTCCGCTGCCGGAGCGCGGTCGGCGGGACCGATCCACGCGATCCGGCCGTCCTCGATCACCACGGCTGCGTCATGGAGGGTGCCGTGCTCGGCGGTGTGGGTGGTCAGCTCACCGATGTTGGTCAGCAACAGGCTCATCGGGCCACCTCCGTAGCGCAAGCGCCAGAATACGGACGCGGCCCGATGAAAGGTCCACTGGTCGCTCGCTGACGCTCGCTCATCCGAGCTCCTTCAACGCTTCTGTGAACATGGCGGCCGGGTCGCGACCGTCGGCCAGACGGCCGTCCTCGGCCACGACGCGCCCGCCGACCACGACGCGACGTACGTCGGTGGCGGTCGCCACCAGGGCGAGCTGGTCGAGCGCGGCTCCGGCGGTGCGTACCGAATCGGGGTCGATCTCCACCAGGTCGGCGCAGGCTCCGATCCGAAGGCCGCCCGGGAGGCCGGAGGCGGCGTAGCCGGAGCCGGCGCGGGCGGTCTCCAGGTCGGCGGGGGAGAAGCGTCCGCGCTGCCGGCTGCGGAGCCGCTCGCCCGCCTCCAGACCGCGCACCTCGAGCCAGGGGTCGATGACCGCGTTCTGGTCGGAGCCGAGCGCGATCCGCACGCCTGCGTCGGACAGCTCGCGGGCGGGTCCGATGCCGTCGCCGAGGTCGGCCTCGGTGGTCGGGCACATCACCACCCCCGCACCGGAGCCGGCGATCAGGGCGATGTCGGCGTCGGTCAGGTGCGTGGCATGGACCAGCCAGGTTCGCGGGGAGAGGGCGCCGGCGTCGGCTAGGACCTGCGTGGGCGTCCGTCCGTACGCGGCGAGCGACTGCTCGTTCTCCGCGGGCTGCTCGGAGAGATGGACGTGGAGGGGCACCTCGGCGCGCAGGCGCTCGGCGACGATCGCGATGTCGTCGGGCGAGACCGCGCGTACCGAGTGGATGGCCGCGCCGACGGCGTGCGTCTGATGGAGCCGCTGCCAACGGTCGAGCCAGGCCTCGACGGTGCCGTCCCCGAAGCGGCTCTGCTCGGGGAGGAGCGGCCTGCCTGGGGCGCTGGTCAGGTAGAGGGTGTCGAGGAGCGTCAGCCGGATGCCGACGGCGCTCGCGGCCCTGGTGAGCGCGGCGCCGAACGCGTTGGGGTCCTCGTAGGGCGTCCCGTCGGGGCGGTGGTGGACGTAGTGGAACTCCGCGACGGCGGTCCAGCCGGTCACCAGCATCTCGGCGAAGACGGCCTCGGCCAGGCGCTCGTAGGAGTCGGGGGTGAGGCGGTCGGCGACGGCGTACATCTGCTCGCGCCAGCGCCAGAAGTCACCACCCTGGTCGTGCGTACGGCCGCGCAGCGCGCGGTGGAACGCATGCGAGTGAGCGTTGCCGGAGCCGGCGAGCACGGTGCCGAGGCGGAGGTCGGCCGGCTCGGTGCTCCCGCCCGGGGTGATCGCGGTGATCTGGCCGTCGGACACCTCGATCACGACGTCGGTGAGCTCGCGGCCCTCGACCAGCGCCCGTTCGGCATGTATCCGGGTCATTTGCGGGGCTCGCTCGCCAGCAGTCGGACGACCTCGGTCAGCGCCCTCGCTCCGGCGCGGCAGTCCTCTTCGGTGGCGGTCTCGTAGGGGGAATGGGAGACGCCGGTGGGGTTGCGGGTGAAGAGCATGGCGGTGGGGATCTCGGCAGCGAGGATGCCGGCGTCGTGGCCGGCGCCGGTGGCGAGCACCGGAACCCCGCCCAGCGCACCGACCAGGCGTTGTTGCAGGTCAGGGTCGAAGTGGACGGTCGAGACGTAGGACTCCTCGGTGACCTCCAGGGTGCAACCGTGTTCCTCCGCGGAAGCGTGGGAGGCCTTCAGGATCTCCTCGAGAAGGGCTCGGGTCTGCGGGTCGGTGTCGCCGCGTACGTCGAGCCAGGCATCCACCCGGGAGGCGATGACGTTGGTGCCACCCGGGATCGGAGTGAGGCGGCCGATCGTGGCCCGGGCGGAGTCGGCACCGTCGTGGGCCGACGCGATGCGCTGGGCGGCCAGGACCGCGGCGGCCATCGCGGCGACCGGGTCGCGCCGGTCGCGCATCCGGGTCGCGCCGGCGTGGTTGCCCTCACCGGAGAAGACCAGCTTCCAGCGGCCATGAGCCAGGATCGAGGAGGCCACCGCGACCGGAGCGTTCAGGTCGGCGAGCCCGATGCCCTGCTCCACGTGGAGCTCGACGAACCCCGCCAGGCTCGCCAGCCGCTCCTCGTCGCGGCCGAGCCCCGCCGGGTCGATACCGTCGGCACGGCAGGCCTCGGCGTACGTCACCCCCGCTTCGTCGGTGAGCGCGGCCACCGTCGCGCCGGGAAGTGCGCCGGTCATCAGCTTCGAGCCCAGGCACGCGATGCCGAACCGCGAGCCCTCCTCCTCGCCGAATGCGGCGACCGTCACCGGCCGAGCAGGCGCGAAGCCCTCCTCCATCAGCGCCGAGACCGCGGCCAGTGAGGAGGCGACCCCGAGCGGGCCGTCGTAGGCGCCCCCGCCCGGCACCGAGTCGAGGTGGGAGCCGATCGCGATCGCCCCGTCCCCACGGCCCCAGTGGGCCCAGATGTTGCCGTTGCGATCGGTCTCGACCTCGAGCCCGAGGCCCACGGACGTACGCCGGAACCACTCCCGCAGCTCCAGCTCTGCCGGCTCATAGACATGCCGGGAGTAGCCGCCGCGTACGGGGTCGCGGCCGATCTCGGCGATCTCGTTGAGCAGGGTGACGACGTCGAGTGTCATTCAGGTCCTTGGTTCAGGTCGTTCGGAGAAGGAGCTGTGTTGGTCTCGACACGCCTCCGCCTAGCGGCTCCGGCGGCTCGACCAGCGGGGCCACCGCTGGTGAGACCATCACAGTCGTGGCCGCTGTCAGGCGTCGAGCATCGGGACGTTGAGGCCCCGCTCACGAGCGACATCGCGCGCGTGCTCGTAGCCCGCGTCGACGTGGCGCATGACGCCCGTGCCGGGGTCGTTGGTCAGGACCCGCTCGATCTTCTCCGCGGCGAGCGGGGTGCCGTCGGCGACGCAGACCTGACCGGCGTGGATGGAGCGGCCGATGCCGACGCCGCCGCCGTGGTGGATGCTGACCCAGCTCGCGCCGGAGGCGGTGTTGAGCAGCGCGTTGAGCAGCGGCCAGTCGGCGATCGCGTCGGACCCGTCCTTCATCGCCTCGGTCTCGCGGTAGGGCGAGGCCACGGAGCCGGAGTCGAGGTGGTCGCGACCGATGACGACCGGCGCCGAGAGCTCCCCGGAGGCGACCATCTCGTTGAACTTCAGCCCGGCGAGGTGGCGCTCCTTGTAGCCCAGCCAGCAGATCCGCGCCGGCAGGCCCTCGAAGTGCACCTTCTCGCCGGCCTGGGTGATCCAGCGCTTGAGGCCCTCGTTCTCGGGGAAGAGGTCGACGATCGCCCGGTCGGTCTTGGCGATGTCCTCGGGGTCACCCGAGAGCGCTGCCCAGCGGAACGGGCCGAGGCCCTCCTCGAAGAGCGGTCGGATGTAGGCGGGGACGAAGCCGGGGAAGGCGAACGCGTTCGCGAACCCGCCCAGACGGGCGCCCTCGCGCAGCGAGTTGCCGTAGTCGAACACCTCGGCATCACGAGCCATGAACCCGACCATCGCCTCGACGTGCTTGGCCATCGAGGCCTGCGCCTTATCGGTGAAGTCGTCCGGGTCCTCCGCGGCCCGCGAGGCCCACTCCTCGACGGTGTATTCCAGCGGGAGGTAGGAGAGCGGGTCGTGCGCCGAGGTCTGGTCGGTGACGATGTCGATCTCGACCTCGCGCGCCAGGATCTCCGGGAAGACCGCGGCACAGTTGCCGACGAGGCCGATGGAACGCGGCGTACGGGACTTCTTGGCCTCCTCGGCCTGGGCCAGGGCGTCATCGAGCGACGACGCGACGGTGTCCATGTAGCCGTGGTCGACACGGCGCTGGAGACGGGCCGCGTCGACGTCGACGACGATCACGACGCCCTCGTTGAGCGTGACCGCGAGCGGCTGGGCACCGCCCATTCCGCCGGCGCCGCCGGTCAGGGTCACGGTGCCGGCCAGGGTGCCGCCGAACCGCTTGCGGGCGATGGCGGCGAAGCACTCGTAGGTGCCCTGCAGGATGCCCTGGGTGCCGATGTAGATCCACGAGCCGGCCGTCATCTGGCCGTACATGGTCAGGCCGAGCGACTCCAGCCGCCGGAACTCCGGCCAGGTCGCCCAGTCGCCGACGAGGTTGGAGTTGGCGATCAGGACCCGGGGTGCCCACTCGTGGGTGCGGAAGACGCCGACCGGCTTGCCGGACTGCACCAGCAGGGTCTCGTCGGCCTCGAGCTCGTCGAGGGTGCGGACGATGGCGTCGTACGCCTCCCAGGACCGCGCGGCCCGGCCGGTGCCGCCGTAGACGACCAGGTCGTCGGGACGCTCGGCCACCTCCGGATCGAGGTTGTTCATCAGCATGCGCTTGGCGGCCTCGGTCTGCCAGTTCTTGGCGGTGATCTCGGGGCCGTGCGGTGCGCGGACAGTGCGTGGTTCGCTCATGTCGCTCATCACATCACTGAAGTGAGCGAGCGCGCACGGGAAAGAAGGGTGCCGTCGGCGACGAGGCCGACGACCGACTTGATGTCCGGGGACAGGAACCGATCCGGGCCGGGGGCGGGGACCAGCTTGCGGATCTCCTCGACCAGCGCGGCACCCACCGGGCCGGGCCGCTCGGGGGCGCGCATGTCGATCGCACGGGCGGCGGTGAGGATCTCGATGGCGACGACCTGCTGAGCCCCGGAGATCGCGCGGCGGAGCTTGCGGGCGGCGTTCCAGCCCATCGAGACGTGGTCCTCCTGCATCGCGGAGGTGGGGATGGAGTCGACCGATGCCGGGACGGCGAGGCGCTTGAGGTCGGAGACGATCCCGGCCTGCGTGTACTGCGCGATCATGTGCCCGGAGTCGACGCCGGGGTCATGGGCGAGGAACGGCGGCAGCCCGTGGTTGCGCGACTTGTCGAGGAAGCGGTCGGTGCGACGCTCGGAGATCGAGGCGAGGTCGGCGGTGGCAATTGCCAGGAAGTCGAGTACGTAGCCGATCGGTGCGCCATGGAAGTTGCCGTTGGACTCGACCCGGCCGTCGAGCGTGACCACCGGGTTGTCGACCGCGCTGGCGAGCTCGGTCTCGGCCACCCGGGCGGCGTGGGCCATGGTGTCGCGCACCGCGCCGTGGACCTGGGGCGCGCAGCGCAGCGAGTAGGCGTCCTGCACCCGGGTGAACCCGGTGCCGCGGTGGTCGGCGACGATGCCGCTGCCCGCGAGGACGGCACGGATGTTGGCCGCCGAGGTCGCCTGGCCGGCGTGCGGGCGTAGGGCCTGGAGGTCCTCGGCGAAGACGCTGTCGGTGCCCTGGAGGCCCTCGATGCTGAGCGCTCCGGCGATGTCGGCGGTGGCGACCAGGTCGTCGAGGTCGGCGAGCGCCAGGACGAGCATCGCCAGCATCCCGTCGGTGCCGTTGATCAGCGCCAGCCCCTCCTTCTCGCGCAGCTGCACCGGGGTGATCCCGGCGGCCGCCAGCGCGTCGGCGCCGGGGACGAGGTCGCCGTCGGCGTTGCGTACGTCTCCTTCGCCCATCGCCGCGAGCGCGCAGTGCGCCAGCGGGGCCAGGTCGCCGGAGCAGCCGAGCGAGCCGTACTCACCGATCACCGGAGTGATCTGGGCGTTCAGGAGTGCGGCGTAGGTCTGGGCGACCTCGGGGCGCACACCGGTCCGTCCGGTGGCGAGCGTCGAGAGACGCAGCAGCATGAGGCCGCGTACGACCTCCTTCTCGATCTCGGCGCCCGAGGAGGCCGCGTGCGAACGGACCAGCGAGGCCTGCAGCTGTGCGCGGTGCTCGGGCGGGATCGAGGTGTTGGCCAGGGCGCCGAAACCGGTCGAGATGCCGTAGTGGGGCCGGGTGTCGTGAGCCAGCGACTCGATGAGCTCGCGGCTCGTGGCCATCGCGGTCAGGGACTCGTCGGTCAGGGTGATGGGGGTGTTGTGACGGGCGACGGCGACTACCTGATCGAAGGTGAGGGCACCGACCCCGACGGGAACCGTGGTGTAGGTCATGACCAGAGTGGATCACATCACATTCAGGCGGGTGAGCACAGGCCGTTGTCGGCGGCGTCCTTCTCCTGGTCCTCGGGGCTCACCGAGTCGGCAGGAACCTCGTCCGGTGAGGCGCTGACCTCGGGATTTCCCGGTGTGGCAGAGGTTGTCGGCGAAGGGGCGGCGGAGGCCGTCGTGTCGTGGAGCGGACGGTCATCGAGCATCCGCGCCCACAGCTCATCGGCCGCCGGGAGGATCTCGAGACGGCCCCAGTTGGGGTCGCCGGCGGGGTAGGCCCGGTTGGGTACGGTCTCGAACTCGATGCTCGACGGATCCAGGCTGCGCATCTCGCCGGCCAGGTCGGCCAGCCCGGCGACCGAGCCGATGTCGGTGGTGATGCTCTTGGAGAGCTCGGTCGCGAACGTGGCCAGGCGGCGCGGGCGGGTCAGGGTGCCGGCGGAGAGGACCTTGGTGGCGAGGGCGGTGAGGAAGTACTGCTGACGCCGCATCCGGCCCAGGTCGGCGTTGGGGGTCGAGGAGCGGTTGCGTACATAGTCGAGGGCCTGCTTGCCGCGCAGGTTGTGGGTGCCGGCGGGCAGGAAGATGTTGTGCTCCTCGTCGTCGATCGCCTCCGGGATGCAGATCGTGACGCCGCCGACGGCGTCGACCATCCCACGGAAACCGGCGAAGTCGAGCGCGATGTAGTGGTCGATCGGGATCCCGGTGAGCAGTTCGGTCTGGCGGGCGGTGCAGATCGGGCCGCCCACGGCGTAGGCCTCGTTCCACATCACGCCGCTCGCCTCGGGGATCGTGGTGCCGTCCGCGGCGGTGCACTCCGGCCGGTCGACGAGCGCGTCGCGGGGGATCGAGACGCCGTATGCCGAGGTCCGGTCGGCGGAGACGTGCAGCAGGATCGTGCTGTCGGAGCCGCCGGAGCCACCCTCGCCGTCGATCGAGCAGCCGTCGCAGTCACGTCCGTCGGTGCCCAGGATCAAGATGTTGAGCGGCTGCTTGGGGCCCTCGTCCTCGGTCTCCGGCTCGTCGAGGAGGTGGTTGATGTCGCCCCCGGAGCCGAGGTTGCGGTTGAGGTGGCTGTAGAACGCCCAGCTGCCGATCCCGGTGCCGACCGCCAAGAACAGCATCGTGACCACCACGGTGAGCACGACCGTACGTGTCCCCGACCTCGTTTCGGTCCTCATCACCCTCCTCGCCCGTCCGCCTGAGCGGACCGTCTGCGTGTGCAGCCCACACAGGTTGTACGCGCCAGTGAGCCGAGAGGTTGCTGCTTCAGGTAACGGCATTGTGAAACCATGAGGAAGGCACTGTCCGAAAACCGCGCGTAATTTCGTTCCGAACGCGGCAACATGGTGGACATGGATGGGACGACGAGCGTGAACGGACTCGACTTCGAATCGTGCTACCGCGCTGTTCGTTCGCGCGACCGGCGCTTCGACGGCATCTTCTACACGGCGGTCGCCTCGACCGGGATCTACTGCCGGCCCTCGTGCCCGGCCCGGACCCCGGCGCTGGTGAACGTCTCCTTCCACCGGACCGCTGCGGCGGCCCAGGCGGCCGGCTACCGGGCCTGCAAGCGCTGCCGCCCCGATGCCACCCCGGGCAGTCCGGAGTGGGACGTGGCGGCGACCCTGGCCGGGCGCGCGATGCGGCTGATCGCCGACGGCGTCGTGGACCGGGAAGGCGTCGAGGGCCTGGCTCGCAGGGTCGGCTACTCACCTCGCCACCTGACCCGGCTGCTGACCACCGAGCTCGGCGCCGGTCCGTTGGCGCTGGCCAGGGCGCGCCGTGCGCAGACCGCCCGGACGCTGGTCGAGACCACCGAGCTCGGCTTCGCGGACATCGCCTTCGCGGCCGGCTTCTCGAGCGTACGTCAGTTCAACGACACCGTCCGCGAGGTCTATGCGGCCTCGCCGACCGAGCTCCGCGGGCGCCGTGGGTCGCGGCGCCGGGCCGATGGGACGATCGCGCTGCGGCTCGCCGTCCGTACGCCGTTCGCCGGGCGCGCGCTGCATGCGTTCCTGCGCGATCACCTGGTGCCCGGCGTCGAGGTCGCCGGGGTCGACGGCGGGCGGCGGTGGTTCGCCCGGACGCTCGACCTGCCCAACGGGCCCGGCACACTGCGTCTCGAGCTCGCCGACATCCCCGAGGGCGAGACCGGCTTCGTCCATGCGACCTTCAAGCTCGCCGACCTGCGGGACACCACCGCCGCCGTCGAGCGCGCCCGCCGGCTGCTCGACGCCGACTGCGACCCGCGTGCGGTCGGCGACGTCTTCGTCGGGGACGAGGTGATCGGCCCGCTGGCCCTGGCCCTGCCGGGGCTGCGGGTGCCCGGCACCGTGGACGGGGGCGAGCTGGCGCTGCGTACGATCGTGGGGCAGCAGGTCTCCGTCGCCGGTGCGCGCACCGTGCTGGCCGGGATCGTCGCCGAGCACGGCCGCCCGATCGCGACCGACATCGACGGCCTCACCCATCTGTTCCCGTCCGCGGACGCCCTTGCCGCCGCCGACCCGGCCGGCATGCCGATGCCGCGCTCGCGTGGGCGTGCGGTCACCGGTCTGGCCGCGGCGCTCGCCTCCGGCGAGCTACAGCTGGACCGCGGCACCGACCGCGACGTCGTGCACGAGCAGCTGATCAGCCTGCCCGGGGTCGGACCCTGGACCGCCGACTACGTCGCGCTACGTGCTCTCGGCCATCCCGATGTCTTCCTGCCGACCGATGTCGGCATCAAACGAGCGCTGGAAGTGCTCGGTGCGCCCGCGGCGGATGTCGCCGCGTGGCGGCCGTGGCGCTCGTACGCCCTGCTCTACCTGTGGACCTCACTGACTGCCTTGGAGAAACTGTGATGTGGACTCTCATCGACTCGCCCGTCGGCGAGCTCCGGCTGGTCGCGCACGACGGCGCGATCACCGCGATCGACTTCATGCCGGCCGACTACGCCAAGGGCCGGGTGCTCGGGGAGCGGTCCGACTCGGATCCGCTGCTGCTGGAATGTGCCCGGCAGCTCGCCGAGTACTTCAAGGGTGACCGGACGATTTTCGACCTCCCGCTGGCGCCCTCGGGCACCGCGTTCCAGACGCGTGTCTGGGAGCAGCTGCAGCAGATCGAGTACGGCACGACCGCCTCCTACGGCCAGATCGCCGGCCGCCTCTCGCTGACCGGCCACGGCGCCCGCGCCGTCGGGCTCGCCAACGGCAGAAACCCCATCCCCATCGTCATCCCGTGCCACCGCGTCGTCGGCGCCGACGGCTCCCTGACCGGCTACGCAGGTGGCCTCGACCGCAAGACGACGCTGCTGGGCCTGGAGAGCGGCGTCCTCTTCTGATGCCGAGACTGCAGTTGTGGCGTCCGAGACCGCAGTTGTGGCGTACGTCGGTGGTGGCCGCCGCGCTCCTGGCTGCTCTCGCCGCGTGCGGCGCGGAGGAGCTTGCCGAACCTGCGGAGCCCGCGACCAGTGAGACCCGGAGCGAGACCGAGAACGCGTTGCTGGTCAACGGCCGGGTCAGATGTGACCAGGACGTGTCGAGCGACGAGGCGAAGGACACGATCGAACGCGTCGGCGGGCTCCAGCAGCCGACCTGGTCGGTGCGGTTCGCGGAGAGCACCGCGGCCGGCGTGGTCGTGCTGGTCGCGGGTGACCTCGAGGACGCCGAGCCCCGGCTCTTCGAGGACTACAGCGTGGCGGTGATCGTCGGGTCGGCCGAGGACCAGACGCGTACGGAGGACTTCAAGGCCGTGCGCGACGCGGTGCGGGAGATCTGCGGCTGAGGTCGCTGGGATACCCGGTCAACCGGGTATCCCTGGGGCTGGAGTGACAGCAGCTACTCCGCAGCCGCGCGCCGCAGCGACTCCGAGAGCCGGTCGGCTGCGGCGAGGACGGCGGGAGCGTGCATCTTGCCGGGCTGGCGGGTGAGGCGCTCGAGGGGGCCGGAGACGGAGACGGCGGCGATGACTTTGCCGCCGGGGGAGCGGACGGGAGCGGAGACCGAGGCGACGCCGGCCTCGCGCTCGCCGATCGACTGAGCCCAGCCGCGGCGGCGGATGCCGGAGAGGGCGGCGGCGGAGAAGGCGGCGTTCTGCAGGCCGCGGTGGAGGCGCTCGGGGTCCTCCCACGCGATCAGTATTTGAGCGGCCGACCCGGCACGCATCGTCAGCTGCGAGCCGACGGGGATGGTGTCGCGAAGGCCGGAGGGGCGCTCGGCGGCGGCGACGCAGACGCGGAAGTCGCCCTGGCGCCGCCACAGCTGCGCCGACTCACCGGTGATGTCGCGCAGACGCGCCAGGACGGGCCCGGCGGTGGCCAGCAGTCGGTCCTCGCCGGCGGCGGCGGACAGCTCGGCCAGTCGCGGGCCGAGAACGAAGCGGCCCTGCATGTCGCGGGCGACCAGACGGTGGTGCTCGAGGGCGACCGCCAGACGGTGTGCGGTCGGACGGGCGAGACCCGTCCCGGCCACCAGACCGGCCAGGGTCGCCGGGCCGGATTCGAGAGCTGTGAGCACAAGGGCGGCCTTGTCGAGCACGCCCACACCGCTGGAACTGTCCATATCGCAAGACTAACTTCTCAGAACCTGAGATGCAACGTTACGCTCGGAGAAGCAGACTGGAAGTGGCGGATCTGACATTGCGATTCAACGCTCGAACCGCCACCGGCCACTACAGACCAAAGATGCCAGATGGAGAACGTGTCATGGGCAGGACCTTGTCGGAGAAGGTGTGGGACGAGCATGTCGTCCGGTCGACCGCGGGAGAGCCCGATCTCCTTTACATCGACCTTCACCTCATCCACGAGGTGACGAGTCCGCAGGCCTTCGAGGGCCTGCGTCTGTCCAACCGTAAGGTGCGTCGTCCCGACCTCACCATCGCCACCGAGGACCACAACGTCCCGACCCTCGACTGGGACAAGCCGATCGCCGACCCGGTCAGCCGTACCCAGGTCGAGACGCTGCGCAAGAACGCCGAGGAGTTCGGCGTACGTCTCCACCCGCTCGGCGACGCCGAGCAGGGGATCGTGCACGTGGTCGGGCCGCAGTTGGGGCTCACCCAGCCGGGCATGACCATCGTCTGCGGTGACTCGCACACCTCGACGCACGGCGCGTTCGGCGCCATCGCCTTCGGCATCGGCACCTCCGAGGTCGAGCACGTGCTGGCGACCCAGACGCTGATGCAGGACAAGCCGAAGACCATGGCTGTCACGGTCAACGGCGCCCTGCCCGACGGCGTCAGCGCCAAGGACCTGATCCTCACCCTGATCTCCAAGACCGGCACCGGCGGTGGCCAGGGCTACATCGTGGAGTATCGCGGCGAGGCCATCCGTGAGCTCTCCATGGAGGCCCGGATGACGATCTGCAACATGTCGATCGAGTGGGGCGCCAAGGCCGGCATGATCGCTCCCGACGAGACGACCTTCGCCTACATCAAGGACAAGCCCGAGGCTCCGAAGGGTGCCGACTGGGACCAGGCCGTCGCGCACTGGAAGTCGCTGGTCACCGATGAGGACGCCGTCTTCGACAAGGAGATCGTCCTCGACGCCGCCGAGGTCACCCCGTTCGTCACCTGGGGCACCAACCCGGGCCAGGGCGTCCCGCTGGGCGCCGCCGTCCCGAGCCCCGACGACTTCGAGGACGCCGACGCGAAGATCGCGGCCGAGAAGGCCCTGACCTACATGGGTCTCGAGGCCGGCACCCCGATGCGCGAGGTGCACATCGACACCGTCTTCCTCGGCTCCTGCACCAACGGGCGCATGGAGGACCTGCGTACGGCCGCCGACATCATCCAGGGCCACAAGGTCGCCGACGGCACCCGCTTCCTGGTCGTACCCGGCTCGGCCAAGGTGCGCCTCCAGGCCGAGGAGGAGGGTCTGCACAAGATCTTCCTCGACGCCGGCGCCGAGTGGCGCGGCGCGGGCTGCTCGATGTGCCTGGGCATGAACCCCGACACCCTCGCCCCCGGCGAGCGCTCGGCCTCCACGTCCAACCGCAACTTCGAGGGTCGCCAGGGCAAGGGCGGTCGCACCCACCTGGTCTCGCCGGAGGTGGCCGCCGCGACCGCCGTACGCGGCACCCTCTCCTCGCCCGCCGACCTGACTCTCGTGGAGGCCTGACATGGACAAGTTCACCACCCACACCGGCGCCGGTGTGCCGCTGCGCCGCAGCAACGTCGACACCGACCAGATCATCCCCGCGGTCTACCTCAAGCGCGTGACCCGCACCGGCTTCGAGGACGGCCTCTTCGCCGCCTGGCGCAACGACCCGACCTTCGTGCTCAACAACGAGGCGTACGCCGGGGCCTCGGTCCTCGTCGCCGGCCCCGACTTCGGCACCGGCTCCTCGCGTGAGCACGCCGTCTGGGCGCTGATGGACTACGGCTTCCGGGTGGTCATCTCGAGCCGCTTCGGCGACATCTTCCGCGGCAACTCCGGCAAGGCCGGCCTGCTCGCGGCGAAGGTCGACGAGAAGGTCGTCCAGAAGCTGTGGGACTACCTCGACGACAACCCCGGTGCCCAGATCACCGTCGACCTGGAGTCGCGCACCGTCCGCGCAGGCGAGGGCCCCGACGCCATCGAGGACTCCTTCGACATCGACGACTACACCCGCTGGCGCCTCCTCGAGGGCCTCGACGACATCGGCATCACGCTGTCCCACGAGGACGACATCGCCACGTACGAGGCGACCCGGCCCTCCTTCAAGCCGGTCACCCTGCACGCCTGAGCATCGCCGAGAAGGCGCTCGCGTCGGCCGAGGCGTCACCTAGGTTGGCCGAGACGTCACCGGCGTTGGTCGAGACGTCAGTTATATAGATCGAACCGTCAGTTGTGGGAGACGAGAGTGCACTCTCGTCTCCCACAACTGCCTTCTCGGCCGACGCAACTGCCTTCTCGGCCGACGTACTTGGCGTTTCGGCCGACGTACCTGCCTTCTCGGCGCTAGGGGAGGCGGATCTGGCGGCCCTCGGCACCACGCTGGGAGCCGGTGATGCGGTCGCAGGAGCCGGTGTCGACCCAGCAGCGGAGGTACCAGGACTCGGCAGCGGTCGCGGTGTAGAGGACGACGCTGCGGTCGGACTCGAAGCCGGCGACGCGGACCTTCTCGACGGAGTCGGGTACGCGCAGATCGATGTGCTCGGAGGTGCTCATGTTGACCGCGATGCCGCGCTCGGCGCCGTAGCTGATCATCCCGGGGTCGCTGGGGTTGCGGGCGATGGCGACGATCGAGCCGTCGGGAGAGTCGGCGACCGAGCCCGGCAGCGGTGCGTGGACGCCGGGCTGGGTGAGGCTGCCGTCGGCCTCGATGGCGGCGAAGCGGGCCTCCCACTCGCTGGGGTTGTGGAGGAGTACGCCGCGGCGCAGCGGGATCAGCTGCTGGTAGCCGAGCGGCAGCGAGATCCGCTGGGTGGCCTCACCCGGATCCCAGGCGGTCACCGGCGGCCGGGAGACGGTGAGCTCGCCGTAGTTGCCAGGCACTGCCGGCGGGGCGGGCACGATTCCGGTGCGGAAGTAGGCCCGGGTGCGGTCGGTGCCGAGGACCGCGGTGGCGGCAGGCGTGCCCTCGAGCACGAGCCGGTCGGTCTCCTCGCCCGTCGTGGTGTCCACCGCGACGAGGGCGGAGACGGCGTCGTCGGTCTGCTGGAGCGCGAAGAGCTGGTTGCCGTCCTTGCTCAGGACCGGCTGGGTCCACAGGCCGGGGACCTGGATGGTCGAACCGCGCCGCGCGATCCACACCGGACCGGGCTTGTCGGCGCGCTCGTACATCAGCACCGTCCAGCCGGCCACGCTCATCTGGGAGCCGAAGACCTTCTGCGGCTTCGCGCCGAGCTGGAGCCGGCCGGCCTGGTCGACGAAGGGCAGGGTCGTCGCGGGGCCGACGGGCAGATCGGCGTACGTCGCGGGGATGGCCGGCTCGCTGTTGCGGACCGTCGGAGCGGGCGGCGCCGGCGTCGGTACGTTGGCGCCCGTGCGGCCCTCGGCGAGCCGGGTCGTGTGGACGGCCAGCCAGGCCACGGAGGCGATCAGCGCGAGGATGATGCAGGCCGAGAACAGGATCCCGGCGCGGCTGGGCCTCACCGTGGTCTGCGGCTCCTCGAGCACCACGGCGGGCGGCTCCTCGTCGATGTGCACGTCGGTGATGGTCGTACCTTCCTCGTCCTGTCTCCCGAAGGCTGCGATGTCGAAGCGATGCTGCGGACGTGCCCCGAGTCTCTCCACGGTAACCACGTGAAGGCGTCGGAATCAGGAGCGATCAGGTGAACAATCCGTTTTCACATGCCGTCGGTATGTCCGGAAGTCCCGGAGATGGCCTAAGGTCGATCGGGTGGTGAGAAAACGAGTAGTTGATGCAGGCAAACAGGCCGGAAGAGTAGTCGGCGCGGTGCGGGAGACGGCCGGGAAGCTGGTCGCCGACGTGGTGTCCGGCAAGGTCAAGGTGCCGCGGCCAGGGCGGCGTAAGGCGCCGGCCAAGGCCGCTGAGCCGGTCGTGGAGCCGCCCGCTGAGCCGGTCGCCGAGCCGGTGAAGAAGACCGCCGCCAAGAAGACCACTGCCAAGAAGAGCCCCGCGAAGAAGACGACGACCGCGGCGAAGAAGACGACGGCCACGAAGGCTCCGGCGGCGAAGAAGACCGCCGCCAAGAAGACGACCGCGAAGAAGGCCCCCGCGGCCCAGAAGACCCCAGCGGCCAAGAAGACCACCTCCGCTGCGACCACCCCGGCGAAGAAGACCTCTGCCGCGGCAACGCCCGCAGACACGACGCCTGCGGAGACGACGGCCGCGAAGAAGACTGCTGCCAAGAAGACGGCGGCGAAGAAGACGACCGCAGCCAAGAAGACGACCGCCAAGAAGGCTCCCGCGAAGAAGACAGCGGCGAAGAAGACGACCGCGGCGAAGAAGGCTCCCGCGAGCGGGGCATCGACAAGCCCGGCGACCGAGACCGAGACGCCGTCCGGCGACTCCTAGCCCGGACTCCCGACGCGCACGGAGGCGAGAGTCGTACGCGGCCCGAGGCCCAGGCTGCGTACGGTCTCGAGGTCCTCGAGAGTGTCGACGTCGTGGCGCAGCGAGCGGAGGTCTCCCTCCAGCGGATGGGCGCCGCCGTCACGATGGGCGGTGGCGGACCCGGGCCCGAACGCGGGCCGGAACCGGTCGTGGGTCCCGGTGTAGAGGGTGGTGCCCCCGCCCGCCGCGTCCTCGACGTACGCAGCCCCGAACCCGTCCGCCGCGCTCAGTGCCGCGTCCAGGTCGGTGGAGCGGAGTGCGGGCAGGTCGCCGCACAGGGCAACGGGGCGAAGCCCCGGCCAGCGGCGCCGGGCCTCGAGCGCTCCCTGCACGAGGGTCTCGTTGAGGTCTCCGCTGACCCCGTCGGGGATGACGGCGGCGCCGAGACGGGCGACGTCGGCGGCGAAGTAGGAGTCGTCGGTGATCACCAGCACGGCGCCGACGCCGGAGGCGGCCAGGCACGACTCGGCGGTGTCGAGGGCGAACGAGCGGGCGAGATCCGCCCGTTCGTGCGACTCGATTCCGACCAGCCGGGACTTGCCGCGCGCCGGAGGCTTGACGGGTAGCAGTACGACGTAACCGGGTGCAGGTACAGGCATCGAGGTAGATCCTGACAGGTATCTCACAACCACGCGGAGATGGCCCGGTAGCCTGCCCTGCGTGGGAAAGTACCGGAAGTTCCAGGAGGGCAAGCTCGGCTGGCCGTGGACCGTGGCTGTTGGCATCGTGAAGCCCGTCCTTCTCGCCACCACCAAGCACCAGTGGGTGGGCGGCGAGAAGATCCCGGAGAGCGGGGGAGCGGTGTTCGCGCTCAACCACGTCTCCGAGATCGACCCGTTCACCGCCGCGCACATCGTGTGGGACTACGGACGTAGGCCGAGCTATCTGGCCAAGGCAGCGTTGTTCAAGGGTCCGTTGGGCAAGTTCCTGCGGGCCGCTCGGCAGATCCCCGTGGATCGGACAGCAGGTGCGTCGGCGTTCGACGCGGCCGTCAAGGCCGTCAACGAGGGCAGCATCGTGGTCGTCTACGTCGAGGGGTCCATCACCAAGGACCCGACCGGCTGGCCCATGCGCGGCAAGTCCGGTGCGGCGCGGATCGCGCTCGCGACCGGTGCCCCGGTCTACCCGGTGGGACAGTGGGGAGCCCAGGAGCTGCTTCCGGCGTACTCTCTCAAGCCGCACCTGATCGGTCGCAAGATGATCCAGATGAAGATCGGTGACCCGGTCGACCTGAAGGATCTCGAGGTCCAGGAGCACACGCCGGCGGTCGTCAACGAGGCGACCGACCGGATCATGAAGGCGATCGTCGGCCTGGTGGCCGACATCCGGGAGGAGGAGCCGCCCAGCGAGCTCTTCGACCCGAAGAAGGCCGGTGTGAACGCGACCGGCGACCCCCGCAAGACGAAGAAGAAGGACGACAATTGAGCGAGCGCCAGCGAGTGAACCATGAGCACAACACGCCGCCGCGTCCGTATTCTGGCGCTTGCGCTACGGAGGTGGCGGCGTGAGCGAGCTTGGCAAGGTAGCGGTCTTCGGAGCGGGCTCATGGGGCACCGCGTTCTCGGTCATCCTCGCCGACGCGGGCAACGACGTGACCATGTGGGCGCGGCGTGAGGAGGTCGCCGCGGCGATCAACGACACCCACGAGAACCCCGACTACCACCCGGGCACCGAGCTGCCGCACAACATCAGCGCCACCCACGACATCGAGAAGGCCGCGCACGGAGCCGATCTGGTCGTCCTCGCGGCGCCGTCGCAGACGCTGCGCGCCAACCTCACCGACTGGGCGCCGTTCCTGCCCCAGGACGTACCCCTGGTCTCGCTGATGAAGGGTGTCGAGCTCGGCACCCTCGAGCGGATGAGCGAGGTGATCGCCCACGTCACCGGTGCGGGGCCGGAGCGGATCGCGGTGGTCAGTGGTCCCAACCTGTCCAAGGAGATCATCCGTCGCGAGCCCGCCGCCGGTGTGGTGGCGTGCGCCGACGAGGAGGTCGCCAAGACGATCCAGGCGCGCGTGCACTCGCCCGCGTTCCGTCCCTACACCTCGACCGACGTGGTCGGCTGCGAGATCGGCGGGGCCTACAAGAACGTGGTCGCGATCTCGACCGGGATGGCCGCCGGGATGGGGTTCGGCGACAACACCCAGGCGTCGCTGATCACCCGCGGTCTCGCCGAGACCGCACGCCTGGCGATGCAGCTCGGCGCCAACCCGATGACCCTCATGGGTCTGGCCGGCCTCGGCGACCTGGCCGCGACCTGCTCCTCGCCGCTCTCCCGCAACCGTACGTTCGGGGAGAAGCTCGGCAAGGGCATGACCACCGCCGACATCCTCGCCTCCAGCCACCAGGTCGCCGAGGGCGCCAAGTCGTCCCACTCGCTGCGCGAGCTGGCCGCGAAGGTCGGGGTCGACGTGCCGCTGGCGCAGTACGTCGACGACGTCGTCTCCGGTGCCAAGACCGTCAGCGAGATCATGGACGAGATGCTCGAGCGGCCGACGAAGGCCGAGACCGAGTAGGTTCCTTCGTCAAGGCGGTGTCCTGAGCCTGTCGAAGGGTATGCAGCCGAAGGCCCGCTTCCCGTGCGGAGTTCCGCACGGGAAGCGGGCCTTTCTCTGCATACCTTGATGGAGGATCAGCGGGTCAGGCGGTGCCGAGGTCCTTCCATGGGCCCCACTCCTCGGTGCCCGGGGTGTTGCCCTGGGTCCACCACTTGGCCTCCCACAGGTGACCGCCGTAGGTGACGCGGTCACCGGCGACGTACACGGTGGTCGCGGACCATGCGGCCGCCCCGCCGGGCGGGTCGGTCGGTTCCTCGGTCGGCGGGTCCGTGGGCTCCTCGGTCGGCGGGTCGGTCGGGTCCGGCTCCTCGACCGGGCCGCCGGTGCCGTTGCGCATGGCGTCGGCGAAGGTGCCGATCAGCTCGCCCTGACGGTCACCGGAGAGCTCCCACCACATGCCTCCGCCGAGGCCCTTCGAGATGGCGTACGCCGCCTTCTGGGCGATCGTGCGCTTGTTGTCGTAGCTCCACCACTGGTTGCCGTCGTAGCGCCACCCGGCGCCGGTCGCGGCGTCGTAGTGGTCGGTGCCGCGAGACTTGAGCTTGTCGTAGTCCTCGTTGCCAGCCTCGTACGTCCCTGGTGCCGCGGCGGTCGCCGGACCCCACGGGGCGGAGGAGGTGGCACCCTGCCAACCACGGCCGTACGCCGCCATGCCGAGCCCGAGCTGGGCCGGTGAGATGCCGGCATCGAGGTACTCCCGGACCGACTCGTCCACGCTGAACCGCTTGCCGTCGGGGCGCGGGTCGGCGGGGTCGGCGTAGAGGTTGCCCTGGTGGCCGGTCAGCGTCGGGTCCCAGGCACCCCACAGGTCGTAGCCCTGGATGTTGCCGAAGTCGAGGGAGTTGAAGATCGCCGGGTCGTTCCAGCCGCCCGCCTCGATGTCCTGCGGGTTGGCCGGGAGGAACGCGGAGAGCTGGTAGTCCTTGCCCGTGGTCGATCCCAGCGCGTCCAGCTGGGAGCGGAACTCGGCCAGCAGCGCCTTGAAGTTGGCGCGGTCGTTGACCGGGTCGACGTGGTTGCCGGCGTTGCCGTTGGGCGAGCCCGGCCACTCCCAGTCGATGTCGAAGCCGTCGAAGACGCCGGCGGCCGCTCCGGTGCCACCGCGGCCGTCGATGACCGGCAGGTTGCCCTTGATGTAGAGGTCGATGCAGGAGGAGACGAACTTGCGTCGCGACTCCGGCGTCGCCGCCGCGAGGGAGAAGTTCTTCGACCAGGTCCAACCGCCCAGCGAGAGCAGGACCTTCAGGTCCGGGTGCTTCGCCTTGAGCTGCTTGAGCTGGTTGAAGGAGCCGGCCAGGGGCTGGTCCCAGGTGTCGGCCGTGCCGGAGACGGAGGCGTCGGCTGCGTACGACATCCCGTAGTCGGCGTAGGCGTCACCGGCGCCGTCGGAGCCGTTGGGCCCCTCGCCCTGAGCCTTGTTGGCCTCGAAGCAGGTCAGCGTCTGGTGGTGGATGTTGCCGAAGGCGTAGTTGAGGTGGGTGAGGTCGTCGGCGACCCCGGACGTCTCCAGCTGCTTGAGCTTGAAGGCTCGGCCGTAGACACCCCACTGCACGAAGTAGCCGACGTTGCGGTAGCCGTTGATCGCGGTCGGCTCCGCGGCGGCCGTCGTCAGCGATGCGCTGGACGGGGTGCTGGTGAGAACGAGCGTGCCGGTGAGGGCGAGCGCTCCGGCGAGTGCGCCGATGAGAAGGCCGGCTGTCCGGCGTGATCTTCGTGAGGGCAAGGCGACATGCATGGTGACACCTCCGAGGTGATGGCTGGCTCGGGCACCAGGCGCCCGAATCGCCATTCGATGGTGGCAGTCGGTTTGTTTGTAAGCAACCCTTACTAATTAAGGAATTTCAGAACGTAATTCGAGGTCGGCGCCGAAGTAGTACGTTCGATGAGCCGCCAATCTCTGGGAGATCGCCATGCTCGGACGCCGCTCTGCAGTTGTCGCCACACTGACCGGAGGTGCGCTCGCGCTGGCCACCCTGGTCCCGTACGCCGGGGCGACCGCCGCCCCGGAGGAGAGGCTGGCGCCACCACCACCGAAGGTGCCCACCGCGGTCGGCTACGGAGGCGCGGTGGCGAGCGTCGACGCCGACGCGAGCCGGGTCGGGCTCGAGGTGCTGCGCAAGGGCGGCAACGCAACCGACGCAGCGGTCGCGACGGCTGCGGCGCTCGGCGTGACCGAGCCCTACTCGGCCGGGATCGGCGGAGGCGGCTTCTTCGTGCACTACTCCGCGCGTACCGGCGAGGTCGAGACGATCGACGGGCGGGAGACGGCGCCGGCCGCGATGCCGCGCGACGCGTTCATCGACCCCGAGACGGGGAAGGAGTATCCATTCTTCCCCGACATGGTCACCAGTGGCGCCTCGGTCGGAGTGCCCGGCACCCCGCTGACCTGGGACAAGGCGCTGAGGAAGTGGGGCACGCGGTCGCTCGCCAAGTCGCTCGAGCCGGCGGCGCGGCTGGCTCGCCGGGGCTTCGTCGTCGACCAGACCTTCCGCCAGCAGACCGTCGACAACGCGGAACGTTTCGCAGCGATCGATTCCACTGCCGAACTATTTCTTCCCGGAGGATCCGCGCCCGAGATCGGCAGCCGGTTCCGCAACCCCGACATCGCCGCGACCTACGACCTGCTCGCCCGCAAGGGCGTGAAGGCCTTCTACCGCGGCCCGCTGGCCGCGGAGATCGCCGCGACGGTGGCCGAGCCGCCCAAGAGCGACGACACCGACCTCCCGGTTCCGGCCGGCTGGGTGACCACCGAGGACCTCGCCGCCTACACCGCCCCCGACCGCGAGCCGACCCACTCGACCTACCGTGACCTGGACGTCTACGGGATGGCCCCGCCGTCCTCGGGCGGCACCTCGGTGGGCGAGGCGCTCAACATCCTGGAGCGCTACGAGCTCGCCGGGATGACCAACACCGAGGCCTACCACCATCTCCTCGAGGCGAGCGCGATCGCCTTCGCCGACCGGGGCGCCTATCTCGGCGACCCCGACCACGTCGACGTACCCGTCGAGGCGCTCCTCGACGACACCTTCGCCGCCGAGCGGGCTTGCGCCATCGACCCCGCGGCGGCCCAGCCCAAGCCCGTGGCGGCCGGTGATGCGTACGACTTCGACGGGGTCTGCGACGGCGCGGAAGGTGCGGGCGAGACCGCGAGGGACACCGAGAACCTCGAGACCACCAACCTGACCGTGGTCGACCGATGGGGCAACGTCGTCGAGTACACCCTGACCATCGAGCAGACCGGAGGATCCGGCATCACCGTGCCCGGCCGCGGCTTCATCCTCAACAACGAGCTGACCGACTTCTCGACGACCTACCGGGCCGACGACCCCAACCGGATCGAGCCCAACAAGCGCCCGCGCAGCTCGATGTCACCCACGATCGTCCTCTCCGACGGCCGGCCCGTGCTGGCGGTCGGTTCACCGGGCGGCTCGACGATCATCACCACGGTGCTCCAGATCCTCATCGAGCGGTACGCGCGCGACCGGACCCTGCCCGAGGCGATGGCGGCGCCGCGGGTCTCCCAGCGCAACGCGGCGAGCACCGGTGCCGAGCCGGCCTTCATCGAGGCGTACGGAGGGCCACTGACGTCGCTGGGGCACACCTTCGCCCCGACCGCTGAGCTCGGCGCGGCCACCGCGATCGAGATCGGTCCCGACGGGCTGCTGACCTCGACCGCCGAGCCGTGGCGACGCGGTGGCGGGTCCGCGCTGGTGGTGAGCCCGGTGTCGCCGACCCACTAGCTCCCGATGCGGTCCAGCGCCTGGAGCAGGTCGGCCCAGAGGTCGTCGACGTCCTCGACCCCGACCGACATCCGCACCAGCCCGTCGGGCACCGTCGCCGACTCGGTCTTCCAGCGGCGACGGCGCTCGAACGTGGACTCGACGCCGCCGAGGGAGGTCGCATTGACCCACAGCGAGGTGGAGTGGGTGAGCAGATCGGCCTGCTCCGCGGTGGGCATTACGGCCGCGAGCATGCCGCCGAACCCGGGGTAGCGGACCTCAGCGACCGCCGGGTGCGCCGCCAGGCGCTCGGCGAGGGTCGCCGCGTTGGCGGAGGAGCGCTCGACGCGCAGGTGCAGCGTACGGATGCCGCGAAGCGCCAGCCACGCCTCGAATGGGCCGGGGATCGCGCCGAGGAGGTCGCGACGGGCCTTGAGTACGTCCCACAGCGTGTCGTCGGAGACGACGACCGCGCCCATGACGACGTCGGAGTGGCCGGCGATGAACTTGGTGGCCGAGTGGATGACGATGTCCGCGCCGAGCGCGAGCGGCTGCTGGAGCAGGGGAGTGGCGAAGGTGTTGTCGACCACGACCCGCGCCCCGGCGTTGTGGGCGGCGGCGATGACGGCCGGCAGGTCGGCGAGCTGCATCCCCGGGTTGGTCGGGGTCTCGACCCAGACCAGCGCGACCTCGCCGTCGAGCTTCTCGAGCAGCTTCACGACCGCGGCGGTGTCGGAGAAGTCCGCGAGGCGCGCCGTCAGCCGGCCGCGCCCCTCGAGGTCGGCCAGCTGGCCGATGGTCCCCAGATAGCTCTGCTCGGTCGCCACGACCACCGAGTCGTTGACCAGGTCGAGCAGCGTCGCGATCGCCGCGAGCCCTGAGGCGAACGACAGCGCCCGCCCTCCCTCGAGCTGCCCGAGCGCCTCCTCGAACGCCACCCACGAGTCGTTGGTGTAGCGCCCGTACTCCTTGTCCCCGCCGGCCACATAGGTCGAGGCCATCGTGATCGGTACGTTCAGCGGCTGGTCGGGCTCGTGGGCCGGCCGCCCGGCGTGGACGGCGATCGTGGCGGGCTTGTGATCCATGACTTCGACCCTATTGCCCGCTCGACAACCGGGCTCACGCGCCGCGCGGTTACGGCTCAGCGCATGGTCCCGGATAAGGTTGCGGCCGTGTTGACGACCCTGCTGGATGGACGTGCCTTCGGTGAGAAGCACGGCAAGGATGCTGCCACCGTCGTGGCCCTGCACGGCTGGGCCCGCAACCGCAGCGACTGGGGCTCGACGCTCGAGGGCATGGACGCGCTCGCGCTCGACCAGCCCGGCTTCGGCGCGACCCCGGCCCCCGAGGAGGCCTGGGGAAGCAAGGAGTACGCCGAGTGGCTGGCCCAGATCCTCGAGGGTCTCGACCGCCCGGTGCTCGTCGGCCACAGCTTCGGCGGCCGGGTGGCCGTCCAGCTCGCCGCGGCCCGCCCGGAGCTCGTCCGCGGCATCGTCCTCACCGGCGTGCCGCTGTTCCGTCCGAAGACCGGTGGCAAGCCCAAGCTCGCCTACCGGATCGGCCGTTGGCTCCACTCCAAGGGGCTGATCCCCGAGGCACGGATGGAGGCGCTGCGGGAGAAGTACGGCTCGACCGACTACCGCAACGCCAAGGGCATCATCCGCGACATCTTCGTCAAGGTCGTCAACGAGTCCTACGGCGACCAGCTGGCAGCCATCCCGAAGGACCTTCCGGTCCGCCTGATCTGGGGCGAGAACGACACCGCCGCACCGGTTTGGATGCCCGGTGAGGCCATGGAGATCCTGGGGGAGAACGCGACCCTGGAGATCGTCCCCGGGTCCGCGCACCTGCTCGACGCAGGGCTGGTCAAGAGCCTTCGAGGCGCCATCGACGAACTTCGTACGAACTGAATCTGAGGGGCTGAAGAAGAAGCATGTGGATCGTCCTGGTCACCTCCGCGCTGACCCTGGTCTCGTACTACCGCTGGCTGCGGGTCGCTCAGCGTGAGCACTACGAGCCGACGCGGCTGTTCGCGATCGAGTGGATCTGGATCAAGGCACGCCCGGTCGAGGCGATCCTGCTCGGCGCGGTCGTCGTGGTCTGCCTGGCCTCGTTCGTGCTGCCCTACGGCGCGCTCGTCGGCGCGCTGCTGTTCATCGGCTGGCCGGTGGGGATGAGCTTCACCGGCGCCAAGCGGCTGGTGTGGACCGACCGCGTCAAGCGCCTGGCCGGTGTGCTGTTCGTGCTGCACGCGATCGTCACCGTCGTGATCGCGCTCGTCGTCCCGGCCGCTGCGGGCCTGCTCCCGATCCTCGCGGTCCCGCTGGCCGAGGCGGCGCTGGCGATCATGTGGCCGATCGAGAAGGCGATGGCGAAGAAGTGGCAGGTCCAGGCGGCCGCCACGATCAAGAAGGTCAGTCCGCGGATCGTCGCGATCACCGGCTCCTACGGCAAGACCTCGACGAAGAACTACGCGACCCACCTCATGCAGGGCCGCTGGTCGACGCTGGCCTCGCCGGCGAGCTTCAACAACGCGATGGGCCTCTCCCGCGCGGTCAACGACCGCCTCCAGCCCGGCACCGACATCTTCGTCGCCGAGATGGGCACCTACGGCCCCGGCGAGATCGCCGAGCTGACCGAGATCTTCCCGCCGGAGGTCGCCGCCATCACGACGATCGGCGAGGCCCACCTGGAGCGGATGAAGTCGCGCGAGACGATCGTGAAGGCCAAGTCGGAGATCCTCCCGAAGGCCTCGACCGTGGTGCTCAACATCGACGTACCCGAGCTCGCGCTCATCGCCGAGAACCTCCGCGCCAGCAAGCGCGTCATCGCCTGCTCCGCCGTTCCGGGCACCACCGCCGAGGTCGTGGTGGCCGACGGCGCGCTCCAGATCAACGGCGAGACGTACGCCGTCCAGCTGCCCGACGAGGTCGGGCACCCGATCAACGTGGCGATCGCCGTCGGCCTCGCCCTCGCGGTCGAGGTCCCGATCGAGACGATCACCCAGCGGCTGGCGTCGATCCCCGGCACGCCCCACCGCGCCGAGGCCAACAGGACGCCCGGCGGCGTCTGGGTCGTCGACGACACCTTCAACTCCAACCCCACCGGAGCCGCCGCGGCGCTCGCGAAGGCCAAGCGGCTGGCAGGGGAGTCGGGCACGGTGTGGACCATCACGCCCGGTATGGTCGAGCTGGGCACTGAGCAGGCCGCGCGCAACATCGAGTTCGCGCAGGCTGCCACGGCCTCCGACAAGATGCGGCTGTGCATCGTCGGTCGCACCAACCGAAAAGCGCTGCGTTCGGGGGAGCCAGCGCGAACCACTGCGTTCGAGAGCCGTAAGGCGGCAGCGGATCATGCTCTGACCGCGGCCAAGGAGGGCGACGTGGTGCTGTACGAGAACGACCTCCCCGACCACTACGCGTAGGACCCCCAGGAGCTTTCACCATGAGCGTTACCAAGGCCACCATCGTCTTCGGCGGTCCCAGCGCCGAGCACGACATCAGCATCCTCACCGGCCTGCAGGCCGAGCGGGTCCTCTCCGGTGCCGGCGTCGAGGTGACGTGCCTCTACTGGGCGCGCTCCGACAAGTGGTTCCTGGTGCCCGCCAAGCAGGAGGCGCGTGACTTCCTCGGCGGCGAGCCGAAGGGCTCCAAGGCCGTCGAGTTCCGCCTCGGCTCCGAGAAGGGCGACGGGTTCTACACCGTCGGCGGCTTCGGCGGCGGCAAGCGCCTCGAGACCGGCCCGATCCTCTCCGCCTTCCACGGTGGCGCAGGCGAGGCCGGCGGCATCCAGTGGCTCTTCGAGCTCGCCGGCCTCAAGGCGACCGGCGCGACCCCGGCCGCGGCCGCGCTCGGCATGGACAAGCTCGCCTTCGGCGCGGTCATGCTGAACGCCGGCCTCCCGTCGCTTTCTCGTGAGCTCCTGTCGCGCTACGCCGCGCCGTCCTTCGAGGGCCCCTACATCGTCAAGCCGCGCTTCGGTGGCTCCTCGATCGGCATCGAGGTCGTCGACGACTACGAGACCGGACTGGCGCTTCTCAACACCTCCCCGCACCTGCGTGCGGGCGCGGTCGTCGAGCCGTACCGCCCCGACCTCTTCGACCTCAACGCCTCGGTGCGCACCGCCCCCGAGGTCGCGGTGAGCGACGTCGAGCGTCCGCTGCGCTCGGACGAGGCGAAGATGTACGACTACTCCGCCAAGTACGTCCACACCGACGGCCTCTCCTCCTCCCCGCGCGAGTTCCCGGCCCAGGTCGAGGAGTCGGTCACCAAGCAGATCAAGGACCTGGCCGTACGCGTCGTGGAGCTCACCGGCCTGACCGGCATCCTCCGCATCGACTTCCTCTCCGACGGCAAGGGCGAGGTCTACATCAACGAGGTCAACTCCATCCCCGGCGCCCTCTCGCTCTACCTGTGGCCCGACACCCCCGCCTCCGAGGTCCTCACCAGCGCCATCGCCGAGGCCGAGAAGCACATCCCCCAGGTCACCCGGAACTTCGAGGAGGGCGTCGCCCTCAAGGCCGCCGGCGGTATCGCCGGCAAGCTCACCGGCCTGAGCTGAGCCCGAGTCGGCGCAAGCTGACCGAAAACCACGCCGAGTCGGCGCGGCTGTGGCGGGCGTGGGATACCCGGTCGACCGGGTATCCCTGGGCATGACGGGCACTGAAACACCCGTCCAGTCCACGAAGTGCCCGTCAAGTTGACCCGACGGTCTCAATTTCTGAGCCGGCCCGAGCCACGGTGACGGTGACTCGGGCCGGTTGGCGTCCACAGGTGCACTTGAGGTTCGAGTTATCCACAGAGAGGCCTCCGGGCCTCGAAGACTGTCCTAGGTCATGGCCAGGCTGAGCGGCATGAACCTAGATCCCGATGATGTACGTCTCATGCCAATCCGACTGCGGCGGGAGCTGCTTGCGTCGGGCTATGACGATGCCGCGATCCTGCGAGCCGTCCGGTCTGGTCAGTTCGCACGCGCCCGACGCGGGGCGTACGTGAACGCCGCGCCGTTTGCCGCACTCGATGAACGCTCTCAGCACGCGGTGCGCGCCCGAGCCGCGGCGAAGCAGGCGAAGACGGAGGTGGTGATCTCCCATACGTCCGCGATCGCCCTCTACCCCGAAGCGGTGCCTACGTGGGGACTCGACCTTCGCAACCTGCACCTGACGAGACGAGACGGAAAGAGCGGGCGCAAGGAGGCCGGCGTCCAGCAGCATCGCGGACGCCTGGTCGAAGGCGATGTCGTGCGTATTGGTGACGTCGACGTAACCTCGCCGGTGAGGGCCCTACTAGAGGTCACCACCATGGCACGGGTCGAGGTCGGTCTCGTCCTCGCGAGCTGCCTCCTGCATCGCAAGCTGGTCACGATGGAACAGGTCGTCCAGCGCTATGCCGGTGCGATGGATCATTGGCCTCAGACCTTGACCACCGACTTGGTCCTCCGGCTCGCCGATGGCCGGATCGAGTCCGTGGGCGAGGGGCGCGTGTTCCACCTTTGCTTCGCCCAAGCGCTGCCGATGCCTTGTCCGCAATACGAGGTATCCGATGACTCGGGAAGCGTAGTCGCTCGACTCGACTTCGCATGGCCGGAGTACGGGGTGTGGGTGGAGTTCGACGGCCGTATCAAGTATCAGGAGTTGTTGCGCGAGGGTGAGTCGGTCACTGACGTGGTGCTCAGGGAGAAGCGCCGACAGGAGATGATCGAAGAACTCACGGGTTGGCGGTGCATCCGATTGACGTGGGCCGATCTCGCCAGCCCCGAGCGGGTCGCCGCCAGGATCCGCGCTGCCTTTGCGCGCGCGGCGGCTTGATGACTGTTCTCGCGGTCCGGTTGGTGAGACGTACGGCAGGGCTTGACGGGCATTTCATGGACTGGGTGGGTGTTTCAGTGCCCGTCATGTCCAGGGATACCCGGTCGACCGGGTATCCCTGGCGACCGGCCGCTCAGCGGGCGAGGGCGCGCTTGAGAAGGGCGAGGGTGACCTCGCCCATCGAGGTGCCGTCGTGCTTGGCGGCGAAGGGGAAGACGCTGGTCTCGGTGGCGCCGGGGGTGATGGCGACCTCGAGGACGACGAAGCTGCCGTCGGGGGTGACCATGAAGTCGGTGCGGGAGATGTCACGCATGCCGAGCAGTTCGTGGGCGCGTACGGCGGTCTCGCCGAGCTCGGCGAGCAGCGCGTCGGGGAGGTCGGGGCGGCCGAAGCCGACGAACTCCGCGGTGTAGCGAGCCGCGAAGTCGAACTCGTGGCCCTTGCTGAAGTCGATGGCCACTGGCGTCATGTATGAGAGGCCCGAATCCTGCTCGTGGACGACCACGGAGACGTCGATGCCGGCGTAGAAGCGCTCGATGAGCGCCTCGTCGCAGTAGGCGTAGGTCTTGACCAGGGCCGCGGGGAGGGCGGAGAGGCCGTCGACGCCGGTGACGCCGAGCGCGGAGCCGCCGCGCGAGGGCTTGACCACGACCCGCTCACCCAACCGCGAGATGACGTGCTCCATCAGCACCGGCGCCCCGACGTCGCGGAACGTCGTGGACGACAGCGAGACCGAGTCCGGCACAGGGATGCCTCCGCGGCGCAGGAGCTCGCGGGCAGCCGTCTTGTCGAACGCGACGCGGCAGGAGGTGGAGACGGTGCCGACGTACGGGATCCCGATCAGCTCCAGGAGCGTCTGGATCTCGCCGTCCTCACCGAACTGGCCGTGCAGAGCCGGCAGCGCCACGACCGCCTTGTCGCGTTCGAGGTTGTGAAGCAGCGCCCGGTCGAAGTCGTACGCAGCCACCTCCACGCCCAGCGCCGACAGCTCGCGCACGAGGTTGCGGCCAGAGGCCAGCGACACGTCGCGCTCGTGGCTGAGCCCGCCGGCGATGACGGCGACAGGTCCGGAAAGAGGAGGTGTGCTCATGGGTTCGTTCTAACAGACGGCCGGGAAGAGCCGTCAATCTCAGATGTGGACGACCGGGCAGGTCAGGGTGCGGGTGATGCCCTCGAGGCTCTGGACGCGGGCCACGACCAGCTTGCCGAGCTCGTCGACGTTGCGAGCCTCAGCGCGGACGATCACGTCGTACGGACCGGTGACGTCCTCAGCCAGAGTCACGCCCTGGATCTTGCCGATCTCGGTGGCGACCTCTGCGGCCTTGCCGACGTCGGTCTGGATGAGGATGTACGCCTGTACGACCATTGTGCTGCTCCTGTTCTCCGTGCCTTCCTTGGCACAACGTCAGGCAAGTAACCTATCGCGTTATCTATCGATCGACCTACACCGACCCTGGGGATAAGACGAACGAGGAAGTGACCGAGCGAAGCTCGGAGACGGAGTGATGCGTGTCCCGGTATCTCCGCGCGTGGCGAGGAGGGTTGGATGGAGCCATGGCTTTTCCGAGGGACACGACGCTCGCCGACATAGGTGAGTTCGGGCTGATCACCGAGATGACCAAGCACTTCGCTCAGGGGGAGCAGGTGCTGGTCGGTCCCGGCGACGACGCCGCGCTGGTGCGGGTCAGGCAGGGTCATGTGGTGGTCTCGACCGACCTGCTCGTCGAGGGCCGCCACTTCCGGCGGGACTGGGCCGAGGCGTCCCACATCGGCCACCGGGCGGCGGGCCAGAACCTCGCCGACATAGCCGCGATGGGTGGTGTCGCGCACTCGATGACCCTCGGGCTCGCCCTTCCCTCGGACCTTCCTGCCGAGTGGGCGGTCGACTTCGCGGAGGGGTTCGCCGCGGAGTGCGCGCTGGTCGGGGCCTCGGTCGTCGGCGGTGACGTCACCGGCGCCGACCAGATCGTCATCTCCGTGACCGCCATCGGCGCGGTCGCCCAGGCACCGGTGCTGCGCTCGGGCGCGGAGCCCGGCGACCTACTCGCGCTGTGCGGCCGCCAGGGGTGGGCCGCGGCCGGCCTGGCGATCCTCAAGCGAGGGTTCCGGTCACCACGGGTGCTGGTCGATGCCTACCGACGCCCACAACCGCCGTACGCAGCCGGCCCCGCCGCTGCGGCAGCGGGTGCCTCGGCGCTGATCGACGTCTCCGACGGGCTGCTGTCCGAGGCCCGGCACATCGCCGATGCCTCGGAGGTCTCCATCGACGTGCACACCGCCGCGCTGACCATCCCCGACGAGCTCAACGCGGTCGCCTCGGCGACCGGGGCCGACGCGCTCGCGTTCGTGCTGGGCGGGGGAGAGGACCACTCCCTGCTCGCCGCGTTCCCGCCTGACGTCGAGCTGCCGCAGGGATGGACCGTGATCGGGACGATCGGCGAGCCCGGTGGAGAGCCGGTCACGGTCGACGGGAAGGTCTACGAGGGTTCGACGGGCTGGACGCACTTCTGAGAACGACGAAGGCCGCTGCCCGAATGGGCAGCGGCCTTCGTGCGAGGAAGATCCCGGGTCAGCGAGCGACCTTGCCGGCCTTGATGCAGGTCGTGCAGACATTCATGCGCTTCGGGGTGCCGTTGATGACGGCGCGAACGCGCTGGATGTTGGGGTCGAAGCGGCGCCTGGTCGCCTTCTTGGACCACGGCCGGTTGTTGCCGAAGCCCGGCTTCTTGTCGCAGATGTCGCAGACGGCAGCCACCGTGAACTCCTGAGGTTGAATAGATGATCGAGGTCGATTGGATAGTGTCGGCGGGCGCGATGAACGGCTGCCCTGCCGAGACAACCGAACAAGCGTAGCCCGTCCGGCTGTGCCCGGCGAAATCGTCAGTCGTCCGAGCGGCGATCCCGCCATCTGTCCAGCGGCGCGGCCAGTGCGGTGGCCAGCTTCCACCGCTTGGACCCGCGCAGATCGTCGATCTCGGCGCGCTGGCCGGCGAGCTGCTTGCGCTGCGACTCGAGCCGCCGCCGCTGGTCCGCGACGACCTCACGGAGCTTGGCGACCTCGTCGCGCAACTCGAGGCCGTGCTCGACCCAGTCCGGGATGGCGGGCACGGCGGGGAGGTCGGGGGAGAGGCCGCGGCGCAGGACGACGTAGAACTCGATGTCGTTCTCCGGCACGGGCAGGAGGGACTCGACCGACCAGCCGGTCAGCCCCAGGCGGCGCAGCTCGGCGATGATCTCGGGGAACGAGCGGTCGGTGTAGGTCCACACATGGCAGTCGACGTACTCGCCCCGGCGGGCGCGCTCGACCTGGGCCCTGGTGTAGCCGAGGTCGTGGATACAGGTCTCGGCCTCGCTCGGCCCGCGGTGGTGGAGGCGCTTGGCGTCGGTGTTGACCGCACTCCGGTGGTGGTCGAAGACGGCGCGCACCGACGGGGTCGTGTCGCCCGCCTCGTACGCCTGCAGGATCTGGCCCATCGTCGTGGGCGGGCGATGGGCGTCGAAGGTGTAGCGCCGGTCGGGGACGACCAGGACGAGAGCTCCGTTCGGAGCGACGACGGCCTCGACCTGCGCCAGCCATCCGACCAGGTCGGGGACGTGCTCGACGACGTGGCTGGCCAGCGCCCAATCGAACGGGGCACCCTCCTTGGCAGCCTCCTCGAGCGTACGCATCCGCGTGCCGTCCCACATCGGATAGTCGATCTCGGGGATGGTGTCGTGATTCACCTGGGGATGCTCGGCGTACGACTCGTAGAGCCGGTCGCGGTCGTAGAGGTCCAGATAGGAGACCTCCGCGGCATCTCGGGGGACGAGCGGTTGGTGCAGGGGTCCGATCTCCAGGCCGCGCCCGGCCGAGAAGTCGAAGATTTCGTTGACGCGTTTCGCGCGTGGGGTCGGGGTCGGAATCGACATCCGTGAGTCCTTCGGCGTTGGGGACGCCTCAACACTAGGGATGATCGTCACCGAGGTGGGGCGCAACTCGGCAGAAGGTGTTACTCGTTCGTGACTTTGCTGCAGCCTCGGATTTGTTCACCCGTCGTTTACCCCGTACCCAGGCACCGCCTACCCTGGGGGCCGCGATACCGGGAAGTGTGTCCGGCGTCACGGTGTCTGGGTGTATGCAGGGGTGTAGAGGAGTAGGGAGGGCAGCGTGGCCGAGGTCAAGCTCGATCTGTTCCGCCGGTTCGGCGACCTGGCGACCGACGCGCTCGCGTCGCACCGCGAGGAGATCGACGCGCTCAACGTCTTTCCCGTGCCCGACAGCGACACCGGCACCAACCTCTACCTCACGATCGCCGCGGCCCGTGACCGGCTGCGCGAGTTCACCGGCCACGACTGGCGCGAAGGACTGCGCGCGTTCTCGCGCGGCGCGCTCCTGGATGCCCGCGGCAACTCGGGCGTGATCCTGGCCGAGATGATCGGCGCCCTGCTGCGCCGCCTGATCCAGGCCACGGAGGAGGAGCGCACCGCCACGGTCTTCGCCGACGCGCTGCGCAGCGCCGGCAACGCCGCGTACGCCGCGGTGGGGGAGCCCCAGGAGGGCACCATGCTCAGCGTGCTCCGGGCCGCCGCGGACGCGGCCGAGGCGTGCGTCGAGATCGACGAGACCGCACGCACCCGCGACGTCATGTCGGTCGCCGCCAGCGCGGCCCGCGCCGCTCTTGCCCGTACACCGGAGCAGCTGCCCGCACTGGCCGCTGCCGGGGTGGTCGACGCCGGTGGCCGCGGAATCTGTGTGCTGCTCGACGCCTTCGAGACCGCCCTGACCGGACGCCGTCCGAGCCCGCAGACGCCGATGCCGAGCACCCCGCACATCCCGATCCCGATCCAGACGGGCATGGGCGCGGCCGACGGCCACGCGCTGGAGCCCGGCGGGCCGGCGTACGAGGTGATGTACCTGCTCGACGCCGAGGATGCCGCGATCCCCGTTCTTCGCAAGCGGCTCCAGCCGCTGGGCGACTCGCTGGTCGTGGTCGGTGGCGAGGGCATCTGGAACGTCCACGTCCACGTCGACGACGTCGGCGCCGCGATCGAGGCGGGGATCAACGCCGGGCGGCCGCACCGGATCCACGTGACCCACTTCGCCGAGCAGATCGCCGGCCAGGCCCATCGCCACGCGACTCGCGCCGGCCGGGCGGTGATCGCGTTCGCGGCCGGGCCGGGTCTGGCCGAGCTCTTCCGCGGTGCCAGCGCGATCGTGATCGAGGGCGGCCCGCACCGGCGCCCGACGACCTCCGAGCTGCTCGAGGCGATCACCGCCTCCGGTGCCACCGAGGTGATCGTGCTCCCCAACGACGCCCCGACCCGGCAGTCGGCCGAGGCCGCGGCCCGCACCGCCGAGGACGACCTCGACATCAACGTCGCGGTGATCCCGACCCGCAGCCAGGTGCAGGGGCTGGCGGCGATCGCGGTCCACGAGCCCGGCCGGAAGTTCGACAAGGACGTGCTCGAGATGACCGCCACCGCGCGACACGCGCGGCATGGTGCGGTCACCATCTCGAACACCCGAGCGATTACCATGGCCGGGCCGTGTATGCCGGGCGACGCGCTCGGGGTGCTCGACGGAGACTTCGTCAAGGTCGGCCAGGAGCTGGAGACATGTGCGACCTACGTGCTCGCCCGGCTCATCGGTGGTGGCGGCGAGCTGGTGACGCTGGTCTCCGGCCTCGAGGACCCCATGGGCGAGCTCGCCGGGGCCGTCGCGGCGTGGCTGGCTGCCAACCACCCGGCCGTTGATGTGATGGTGTACGACGGAGGCCAGGAGCGCTACCCCCTCCTGATGTCGGTGGAGTAGAGGAGAAGAGACGGTGCCGATCACCCTCGAGTCGCCGATCGAGGCCGTGCTGGGCAACAGCAAGCACGCCACGAAGTTCACCAAGGGTCTCGGGCTGCGCACCGTCGGCGACCTGCTCTACCACTTCCCGCGGCGCTACCTGCGCACCGCCGACCTCAGCCAGACGCCGCAGCTGCACGAGGGTGAGATGCTCACGGTGCTCGGCGAGGTGGTCCGCAGCGTCGTACGGCAGCACACCGACCGCCGCACCGGCCGGCCCGCCTTCCGCGTCGAGACCCAGCTCAAGGCCGGCACCGCCGACCTGCAGCTCACCTTCTTCTCCAAGTCGCAGCGGATCGCCGAGTGGCGGCGCGGCGTGCTCGCCCCGGGCGTCCGCGGCGTCTTCGTCGGCAAGGCAGGGTCGTTCCGCGGCGAGTGGCAGCTGGCCAACCCGCAGATGGTCGTCTTCGGTGACCCGTCCGACTCCGAGAACGCCGCCGAGGCGGCCGACAACCAGATGGCGGTCGAGGAGCTGACCGAGCTCTTCCCGATCTACCCGCTCACCGCCGGACTCCAGCACTGGGACGTGATGCGCGCGGTGCGGTTCGCCCGGCAGGTCGTCGAGGACCCTTCGACAGGCTCAGGACATCGCGTCACCGACGTGCTCCCGGAGCAGCTGCGGGAGACGTACGCCGTTCCGGGGCTGCGCGACGCCCTGGACCTGATCCACGCGCCCCATGAGCTCAAGGACGTCCAGCGCGCCCTGCACCGCTTCCGGTTCGAGGAGGCGCTCGGGCTGCAGCTGGTCCTGGGACGCCGGCGGAGGGCGCTCCAGGCGCTGGGCACCACCGCGCGCACCGGCGGGGCCCACCACCTGCTCGAGGCCCTCGACGCGCGGCTGCCGTTCACCCTCACCAAGGGACAGGCGGAGATCGGCGAGGAGCTCGAGGAGGCGCTGGCCCAGCCCCACCCGATGAACCGCCTGCTCCAGGGTGAGGTCGGCTCCGGCAAGACGCTGGTCGCGCTGCGCGCGATGCTGCGGGTCGTCGACTCCGGGGGCCAGGCCGCGCTGCTGGCGCCGACCGAGGTGCTCGCCCAGCAGCACTACCGCTCGATCACCGCGATGCTCGGCGACCTGGCCGCCAGCGGCCTGGCCGGCGGCCTCTTCGCCGGCGACCAGGAGCAGACCCATGTCGACCTGCTCACCGGCTCGATGACCAAGACCCAGCGCAAGGGGCCGCTGAGCCGGATCGCCACAGGCGAGGCCGGGATCGTCGTCGGCACCCATGCCCTGCTTCAGGACCAGGTGATGTTCGACGACCTCGGCCTGGTCGTCGTCGATGAGCAGCACCGCTTCGGCGTCGAGCAGCGGGCCGCCCTGACCGACAAGGCCGGCACCCCACCGCACCTGCTGGTGATGACCGCGACGCCGATCCCCCGCACGGTCGCGATGACCGTCTTCGGCGATCTCGAGGTCTCCACCCTCACCGAGCTCCCGGCCGGGCGTGCCGAGATCCAGACCAACCTGGTCTCGCTCGTGGAGCATCCCGCGTGGATCGCCCGGGTGTGGGAACGCGTCAAGGAAGAGGTCGAGAAGGGCCACCAGGTCTATGTCGTCGCCCCGCGGATCAGCGGCGACGAGTCCGAGCAGGGGGAGAGCGACCAGCGCGACTTCGACGCCGACGGCAACGAGGTCAAGGCCGCCCCTGCCCAGCTCTCCGCCGTCGACGAGGTCACCGAGGAGCTGACCACCGGCCCGCTGCACGGGCTGAACGTCGCCAAGCTCCACGGCAAGCTCCCCGCCGAGGAGAAGGAGCGCACCATGAGCGCCTTCGCCGCCGGCGACATCGATGTGCTGATCGCCACCACCGTGATCGAGGTCGGCGTGGACGTACCCAATGCCACCACCATGGTCATCCTCGACGCCGACCGCTTCGGCGTCTCCCAGCTCCACCAGCTGCGCGGCCGGGTCGGCCGTGGCGGGCTGCACGGGCTGTGCCTGTTGGTCTCCCACGCCGAGGCCGGCACCCCGGCCAGGACCCGCCTCGACGCGGTCGCCCAGACCACCGACGGGTTCGCGCTGTCCCGGGTCGACCTCGACCAGCGTCGCGAGGGAGACGTGCTCGGCGCCTCCCAGTCGGGCCGGCGATCGAGCCTGGAGAGCCTGCGTGTGCTCCGTGACGAGGAGACGATCCTGGAGGCGCGCGAGGCGGCCGAGGCGCTCCTCGAGGCCGACCCGGAGCTCGCGACCGCACCGCTCCTGGCCGAGCGGGTCACCGAGATCGAGGAGTCCGCTTCCGCCGACTACTTGGAAAAGTCCTAAGGTATCCCAATGACTCGGATCATCGGTGGCGTCGCAGGAGGGCGACGCCTACTCGCTCCCAAGGGGGTGCGGACCCGTCCCACCACCGATCGGGTCCGCGAGGCGCTCTTCTCGGCGATCGAGTCCTCCTACGGCTCCCTGGCCGGACTGCGCTTCCTCGACCTCTACGCCGGCACCGGCGCGGTCGGGCTGGAGGCATGGTCCCGCGGCGCCGGGGTCGTGACCCTGGTCGAGTCGGACAGGCGTACGGCCGGGGTGATCCGGTCCAACGCGAAGGAGCTCGGCTTCCCGCGGGCCCACGTGGTCGCGGCCACCGTGGCGAGCACCCTGGTGACGCCGCCGCCGGCTCCCTACGACCTGGCCTTCCTCGACCCGCCCTACCCGCTCTCCGACGACGCCGTCTCCGAGGACATCGCGCTGCTGGTCAAGCACGGCTGGCTGGTTCCGGGCGCCCTGGTGGTCGTCGAGCGGTCCGCACGCAGCCCCGAGCCGGTCTGGCCCGACGGGTTCACCGACCAGAAGTCGAAGAAGTACGGCGAGACCACGCTCTGGTACGGCCACGCGCCGGACTGACCCAAAGAAAGAAGAAGACAATGACGCGTCGCGCGGTGTGCCCGGGTTCGTTCGACCCGCCCACGTTCGGCCACCTCGACATCTTCACCCGCGCCTCGGCGATGTTCGACGAGGTCGTCGTCGCCGTCGGGGTCAACCCGTCGAAGTCGAAGCGCCTGTTCGCGGCCGAGGAACGGATGGAGATGATCACCGAGGTGACCGCTCCGCTGGGCAACGTACGGGTCCAGGGGTTCACCGGTCTGGTCACCGACTTCTGCGTCGAGATCGACGCCCAGGCGATCGTGAAGGGGCTGCGCGGGGCGCCCGACCTGGAGTACGAGGCGCCGATGGCGCAGATGAACGCCCACATGACCGGCGTCGAAACCGTCTTCCTGCTGAACGACCCGCGCTGGGCGGCGGTCTCCTCCTCGCTGATCAAGGAGATGGCCCATTTCGGTGGGGATGTGTCGGCTTTCCTGCCGCCGGATGTTCTTGCGCGACTCACCAAGCGTTTGGCAGAACGTTCCGAGTAAGGGGGAGCGTTCGCCGGTATCGTTCCCTGGGTAGTCCTTCCTAGGGCTCCCCGACAATCCTTTCCCTGGAGATCAATGTCCACCTCAGGTCGTTCCCCGCTTTCCTTGGCCAAGCAGTCTTATGCCGCTTCCCTCAAGGCCGTCGGTCGCGGGCTGACGAAGACGGGACTCGCCAAGGAGACCGCGCCGCCGGTCGAGCAGCGCTGGCGTCACTGGGCCCACTCGCTGACCAAGGTCTACGACTCCCTGGCGATGGCGAAGCTCGACGTGCCGTGGTGGACCTACGACGCGATCGCCGCGGTCGACGCGTGGCTGAGCGAGCGTGAGCGACCGATCCGGATCTACGAGTACGGCTCCGGCGCCTCCACCATCTGGCTCTCCCGTCGCGCCGACGAGATCCACTCCGTCGAGCACCACAAGGGTTTCGGCGAGATGATGCAGGCTGAGCTCGCCGGCGAGGAGAAGATCTCGCTGCGGGTCATCGAGCCGGTCGCCAGCGACAACCCCGTCGTCCCCTCGCAGAAGGAGGGCCACGCGGGCCTCGACTTCGAGGCGTACGTCAACTCCATCGACGACGTCGACGGCGAGTTCGACCTCGTGGTGATCGACGGGCGTGCCCGTGAGGCGTGCCTGGAGAAGGCCAAGGACCGGCTCGCTCCCGGCGGGATCATCGTCTTCGACAACAGCCGCCGCAAGCGCTACGTCGAGGCCATCGCCGCCTCGGGGATGAAGGAGACCATTCACGCCGGTCTCACCCCGACCCTGCCCTACCCGGAGCGCACCTCGGTCCTCACGAAGGGCTGATCTCGTACGTTTCGTAAGCGGCGGCGTGGATTATCCACGCCGCCGCTTACGCGCTCTAAGGTCTGGCGCATGGCATCACCGGGGGAGCGAAACGAACCAGTCGGAGCTGTGCGTTGGGCGACCTTCGCCGGGGTCTGCGTCGTGGCGCTGGTCTGGGCGGCCTACTCGGTCGGCGCCCAGAACGGCTCGTTCCTGACGCAGGACTTCGGCGCGCAGTACCACCTGGCCGAGATCACCGCCCACGGCGCGATCCCGCTGGTCGACTTCGAGCACGGCTGGAACGCCGGCTCGTTCTGGGTCAACGCGGCGCTCTACGCGATCGCGAGCGGCAGCCCGACGATCTGGTACTTCCTCTGGGGCCGCCTGCTCGGCGCCGGCCTTGGCGCGGTCCTCGCCGCCGCCATCGGCCTCCGCCTGCGGCTGCACCCGGCCGTGATGATCGCGCTCGCGCTCGGCGTGCTCCTGCTGGCCACCCCGCTGCACATCAAGTACACGATCTGCCTGCTGTGGGTCTTCGTCCTGCTGCCGACCGGTTGGCTCGAGTCCCGCCCACGCCTGGCCGCGGCCGCGCGGGTGCTCCTCCCGGCCCTCGTCTTCTGGCAGTACGTCGAGCTGGCCGTGCTCCTCACCGGCGCCTCGGGGCTCTTCGAGCTGTTCGCGCGGCGCGCGGCGCCCTGGCGTACCCGGATCCTCAACTGCGTGCAGCTGTCCGGTGGATTCGTGCTCGGGCTGGTCGTCCAAGCGGTGGCGTACAAGCTCGTGTGGGGGCTCTCCTTCGCCGACTTCAACCGACAGGTGATCCTCGGGCAGACCGAGACGCACGAGGGTTCGCAGTACGCCGTGTGGAACTTCTTCGACCTACCGACCGAGTCGGGGCGCTTCTTCATCCTGGCGCTCTACCCGTTCGCGCTGCTGATCCCCTTCGTGCCGCTGGTGTGGCAGCGGATCTCGGACTCCACCCGGCTGATCGCGCTGGCCGGACTGGTCCTCGTCGTCGTCCCGATCCGGCGCGTCGACAACCCCCACACCACCACCGTCTCCGCCCTCGTCCTCCTTGCCGTCGTCCTGGCGGTGGCCGAGCTCTACGAGCGCCGCATCCCGCTGACCGAGTCGCGACCGCGGCCCATGATCGCGCTACCTCTCGCCGTGCTCGGGGCAGCCTGGGCTGCCGCCACCCTCTGGATCGGCTTCGGCCTGCAGAGCATGCTCGGCGCGGTCCTCCTGGTGACGCTGGCGATCGCAGGGGCGGTCCTCGGAGGAGCGTTCCTCCGCGGAGCCACCGCCGCGGTCTCGGCCGGCGCGCTGGTAGTGCTGGGTGGCGTACCCGCGCTTGCCGCCGTCAACCACCTCGACGACATGCGCCGCGACGCGCAGTCCTTCGCAGTGAGCGACTCGATCGCCCGCTGGGCGGGCCCCGAGTACGAACGCTGCAGCGCCGGCACCCGCGAGGCACTGGTGATGCCCAACTATCTCGAGCTCTACGACGCTCTGGAGATCACCAACCCGACGCCCTACTACCTGTTCCACTACGACTTCGCGCAGTACGAGGACGTGCTGGTGCCTCAGCTCGAGGACGGCTCGATCCCGGTCATCATCGAGACGATGCCGCTGCACACGCCGCAGCCCTGGCTCACCGACGCCATCCGCGCCAACTACGTCCCCTGCTCGGTCGTGAGGATCGAGAAGCAGGCAACGACTGTGACGATCTGGACTCACAAGTCTCGTGGTGATGTTCAGCAGCGGGATCTCACTGTTCGGGGTGGGGCGATGGGGTCGACGCGCTGAGGGTGCTGTGTTTGTGGTTGGGGTTTGCCGCCGACCCATTTGGGGAGGGTGTTCTCAACGGGCGAACGAACTTTCGTTCGCCGCAAGATGTTGCCTCGACCGGGGTGGGGTTGGCGGGGTGAAAGAAATTTTTCTTTCACGCGGAGACTCCATGTCTGGCGTAGGCGAGGAACGGTCACCTTCCGTGGGTGAGTGTCTGCGGCCCATGACCAGTCACGCGCAACAGTCGTTGAACACAAGAAAAGCAACGCCTACGTCCAAAAACCAGAGACTCCGTTCGACCCACTGGAGCCTGCGGCAGCGCGTACTTTCAGAGCATGCTCGATCCGGCGGCCACGACGGCGATCCCCTCGGACGCACACGGAGGGCGTGAACCCATCGGCCTGGTCAGATGGGCGACCTTCGCGGTGATCGTCGTCGTCGCCGTCGTACATGCCGCCCACACCCTCACCGCGCAGATGGAGCCGTTGACCGGGGACAGAGGAGCGCAGTACTACCTCGGCAAGCTCACGGCCGAGGGTGCGGTCCCGCTGGTCGACTTCCAGCACGGCTGGAACGCCGGTTCGTGGTGGGTGAACAGCCTGGTCTATCGCCTGGCCGGTGGCGATCCCCTGTGGTGGGAGTTCCTCCTGGGCCGTTTCTTCGGCGTGACCCTGTCTGCCATCCTCGTGGCCGCGATGGGGCTGCGCAGACGCGTACATCCGGCTGCGATGGCCGCAATGGCGCTGGCTGTCCTGACGCTCGCGTCGCCCGCTCAGGTGAAGTACGTCCTCCCTGTCGTCTTCGCGTTCATCCTCCTGCCCGGAGGTCGGCTCGACTCCGGACGATGGTCGTTGGTCGTGCGGGTGTTGGTGCCGGCGGCCCTCTTCTGGCAGCACGTCGAGCTGGCGATCCTGCTGACCGGTGCGGCCGGACTGTACGAGCTCATCGGGCGGGACAAGGCAGCGCTGCGGGAGAGGTTGACACGATGCGTCGCCCTCGCCGCCGGAATCCTGGCCGGAATCGTGTCGGAGGTGCTGTTCTACCGGATCGGCTACGGAATGAGCCTCGCCGAGCTCAACCGCCAGGTCGTCTTCGGTCAGGCCCAGCAGTTTCCGAAACACTTCGGCTGGCCCGTCTTCGACGTGCCGTCCGACGGGGAGGGCTACGAAATCGTCGCCGTCTATCCCTTCCTCCTGCTGCTGGTGTTCGTGCCGGTCATCTGGCGTCTGGCGAGCGACCCGACGCGGTTCCTCGCGTTGTGTGCTCTTCTTCTCGCGACCGTCCCCATCCGGCGCCCTGGGCCCGGGCACGCCGAGACCGTGAGCGCTCTGGTGTTCGCGACTCTGATCTTCGTCCTCTGCGACGTGTACGACCGCAGGGACCAGATCTCGTTGCCGAGCCGGCCGAGGTCCATGTCCACTTGGCAGACGGTGACCGCGGTCGTGGGGTTCGCGACGGGGGCCGCATGGGTGGGTGCAGCTCTTGCCTTCGGTTTCGGCGCGCACAGCCTCGCCGGTCCAGTGATCCTCGTGTTCCTGGTCAGCGTCATGATGATCGGCACGAGGCTGCGGGCGAGGCTGGTCGCCGTGTCCGTGGGCGCCTGCCTCGTTCTGGGGGTGGTTCCCCTGGCCGCAGCCATCGAGCACGTCGACGACCTGAGCCGCGACAGTCGTCAACTCGAGGCCGCCGAGGTCTGGGGAGACGCGATACAACCCGAGATGACACGGTGTTTGAAGGGAGCCCGCACCGCTTTCGTGTTGGGCAACCAGCTGTCGCTGTATGACGCCCTCGATGTCGAGAACCCGACGCCGTTCTACTTGTTCCACTACGACTTCGATCGCAACGAGAAGCAGTTGACGGCGATGATGGCCGGCGGAGAGGTCCCGGTGGTGCTGCAGACGACCGCGATGGCCCGCGGCGGCTGGGTGGAGACCGCGATCGAGAAGGACTACGAGCCCTGCGCCGAGGTCTGGATCGCGGACGAACACCAGCGCTTCCGCATCTGGGCACACCGCTCGCTGGAGCCGTTCGAGAAGCGGGCTGTCACGGTCGAGCCCGACGGCACCAGGACCTCCAGCAAGCTGCCCTAGTCGTCATGGCACGTACGACCGAAGACAAGAGTCAACTCAAAGGACACGCGGCCAGAGCACGAGAGCACGGGAGAACCTGACATAGGCTCACCTTCGGTCCGCAAGCTCATCCGAAGGTCGTGAATGCTCCGCTCTCCCCACGAGGACCGCGCCGAGGTACGACTCCAGAAGCGGCTGCTGGCGGCGATGGTGCTGATGGCGTTCTTCGCGCTGAGCCTGAGCAGCTACGTCGCGCTGACCCGGGCCCTGCAGTACCAGACCCGCGACGAGGGGCCGAACGCCGGCTACGCGGTGGAGCTGGCCTCGGGGCGGCTGCCGACCATCGACACGCCCGTGACGACGGATGCCCGCCGGTATCCGCAGGTCGTCGAGGGGTTGGGGACGATGGTGGATGAGCCGCACCGGCACATCTGGACCGCCAACCACCCTCCGCTCTACTACCTGATGTCGCTGCCGTTCGTGGCCGCGGCCGGGGCGCTGGACGCACCTCAGGTGATGGTCGTCGGGATGCGGCTCATCAATGCGGTCGGCTCCGCCCTGTGCGTACTGCTGGTGGGCCTGATCGCCTTCGAGGTGACCCGGCGGGAGACGGTCGCGTTCCTGGCCACGGGGATCAGCGCCTCGTGTGCCGTGCTGGTGAGCGCCGGAGGGCACATCGCCAACGACGGGGTCGCGGTGGCAGCGTCGTCGCTGACCCAGCTGGCCACGATCCGGATCCTGAACCGGGGCCTGTCGCCGGGGCGCCTGGCACTGGTCGCGCTGGCCGGGGCGGCCGCGGCAGGGGCGAAGGCGCCGGGGGTCCTGACCGTCGTCCTGTGCGGGGCGGTGATCGCGGTGGCTCTGCTGCTGAGGGACCACTCGCGCCGCGGCGTGATCCGCGCTCTGGCGGCTTCGGCTGTGGCCACCGGCGTTCCGGCGCTCGCCACCGGATGGTTCTACGTCCGCAACATCGTCCTCTACGGCGACCCGACCGCCACCGATGCGCTGCTGGACAAGTTCGACCGGGAGCCGAACGGGACCTGGTGGCAGATCCTGACGGACGGCTCGCTCTGGAAGGACTGGTACGAGCGCCTGTGGGCGCCGGTGCTGGCCGAGGGGTACGCGGCGGCGGCCGACGTGCTGGCCGTCGTCGCGGTGATCGGCCTTCTCGTGCTGCTCGTCCGACGCAGAGCCACCGGGCCGACGCACCTGCCCACCTCTCGCGCCGGGTGGCTGCTGCTCATGGTCCACGCAGCCGTCATCCTGGCGAACCTGGTCGGGTTCGTCGCGGGTGGCGGGAACCCGAACGACCGCTACCTGATGCCGCTGATGCCCCTGCTGGCCACGGCGCTCGCCGTCGGCGTCATGGCGCTCGTCGACCTGATCCCGCTCGGCTCCCGTGAGTCGCGGGCGCAGCTCGCGGCGGCCGCGATGACCCTCGCGCTGGGTGCGTACGCGCTGCTGATCTTCGACTGGTTCGTCAGCTCGGCCACCTACGCCGGCCGGCTGCCGAACTCCGAGTCGCGAGGGGCCGAGCTCGTGGTCGCCGCAGGCGTTGTCTGTGGTCTGGTCGCCGTCTGCCTCGTGGCCCGGCCGGTCAGGACGTACGCCGCCCGACAACCGCTCCCAGCGCAGCCAGCAGTACATCAGCAAGGAGCAGGAGGACCCGCGAGGCGAGCGCGACGGTGAGCGCCTCGGGGACGCCGATGATCGGGCCGAGGGTGAGGGCGAGCAGACCCTCACGGATCCCGGCGCCGGCCGGGGCGGGGATGAACGCGATCCCCGCTGCCCACGCCAGGGCCATCCCGCCGGTCGCGGCCGCGACCTCGAGCAGCCCGATCGAGGCGTACGACTGCATCATCACGGCCAGGTGGAGGCCGAAGGCGACCCAGGCGAGCACCGCCCAGCCGATCGCGGTGAAGAGGCCCCGCGCGGTGAGGCGTACGTTGAGGGGTTCCCGGCCGAGCCGGGCGAAGAGCCAGTCGAGCACGCCCGGGACGACGCGCGGGTGCAGGCAGACGGCCAGCGGCACCAGCAGGAGCAGCAGCCACCAGTAGCGGTCGAGGCCCTCCGGTGACGACCAGGGAAGCAGAAGCGCGCCGACGCTGATGCCGCTGGCGACGACGACACCCATGAAGAGGATGTTGGCGCCGAGCATCGTCCGGCGCGCGACGCCCCAACGCAGCCCGAACTGCATCTGCGCGACGACCGGCCACACCGAGCCGGGCAGGTACTTGCCCAGCTGGGAGACGTAGAAGACCGAGTGGGAGTCGCGCAGCGACGGCCGGATGCCCATGCCGTGCAGGAGGGCGACCCAGGTCTGGCCGATCAGCATGGTGCCGACGATCGCCAGGACCCCGGCGATCGCGACGCGACCGAGGCTCAGCTCCTGGACCGCGGTGGCCAGGTCGGCACGCTGGCGCCAGACCAGGTAGGCGCCGCCGAGCACGACGACGAGGGCGAGCGCGATCTTGAGCAGCCGCTTCCCAAGGCTGGGTTTCGTCGGGCCGGGCGTAGCCGACGACCCGGCCCCCGTGGCGGAGACCGGGCCGGAGTGGGTTGTCGTCACAGGCTGGTCGTCCACGTCTCGCCGGACTGGGCAGATGACTTGCTCGTGCGCGGCGTGTGCGGCAGGTCGAACTCGGCGACCGAGGTCTGGTCGCGAAGCATCTCGGTGCCGGACTTGCCGAAGCGAGCCTTCTTGGTGTGCTCCAGGTCGTCCTCGATGAGCACCCGGTTGGTGCGGATCAGGTCGGAGATCACGCCGAGCATCGCGGACATGAAGGCCAGGTTGATCAGCACGCCGCCGAGCAGCAGCGACTGGATGTGGTTGCCGTTGTCGCCGCTGATCCACAGCACGAGGTAGCGGAGGAACGGGATCGCCCCGAGGACGAAGAAGAAGGCGGTGAGCCAGACGAAGATGGCGTACGGCTTGTACATCATGTAGGAGCGCACGATCGCCGCGCCCGACTTCGCGATGTGCTCCGGCATCGACTTGAACAGCCGCGACTCACGCGTCTTGGCGTTGGTCTCGATCGGCACCGAGGCGATCTTCATCCGCTTGTTGCCCGCCTGGATGATCGTCTCCATGCAGTAGGAGAAGCGGGTCACGGTGTTGAGCAGCATCAGCGACTCGCGCGAGTAGGCGCGGAAGCCGCTGGCCGCGTCGGGCAGGTCGGTCTCGGCGGCCATGTTGACCACCTTGGAGCCGACCTTCTGCAGCTTCTTCTTCAGCCCGGAGAAGTGCTCGATCCGGTCGACCTGCCGGTCGCCGATGACGATGTCGGCCTGGCCGTTGATGATCGGCTGGACCAGGTCGGTGATGCGGTCCTGCGGGTATTGGTTGTCGCCGTCGGTGTTGACCACGATGTCGGCGCCCAGCTCGAGCGCGCGAACCACCCCGTCGTGGAAGGAACGGCCCAGCCCCTGGTTGCGGGAGTGGTGCACGAACTCGCGCACGCCGTGCTCCTTGGCCACCTCGACCGTCCGGTCGGTGCACCCGTCGTCGACGATCAGGATCACGATCTCGTCGATTCCGGGGATCTGCTTCGGAATCGACTCGAGCACGGACGGGAGTGTCTCCTCCTCATTGAGGCAGGGGACTTGAACGACAAGCTTCACAGGGACCTCAGGGCAAGTAGTGGGACCGAACACGGGATTCGGGCAGATGAGGGGCTTCTGAGCTGCCACATTACCGCGTGGATTCCGCGGCCCCACGCCCCCTCGCGGGTGTCATCCGGCGTATGTGCTAAGGCAACCTGGTGTTCAACGCCGGTCTACGCCGTGTCCGTTCCTTTGCCTGTGGGCCGAGCGGCTCGGTGGGCTAGGGACGGGCCTGAGGTCGGGGTAGGTCGTCGCGGAAGCGTGCCGGCCGCCCCTCCTTGCGGGCGCGCGTGGCTTCCTCGAAGTTGTCGGTGAGCAGGCGAAGGTAGAGCTGGCCGATGCCCTCGATCGGCATGTAGCTCTCCATCGAACCGGCTGCACGGAAGTACGCCGCGGTGGAGGCGATCCGGACGTCGCAGGCGAGAGTCAGGCAGAGCCCGCCACCGATGGCCGCACCGTTGACCGCTGCGATGACCGGTTGGTGCAGGCGGCGGATCGTTCCGATCACGTCCTCCAGGAGATCCAGCGACCGCAACGCATAGCCCGGTCGGGCGAGCCCCTCGGTGTGCGGTGGCCGCCCGGCCGACTCGGTCCAGGGTGAGGACGGCGACGCCGTCGGCGGGGCGGTCGACCGTGACGTACGACATGGTCAGCTCGCCTTCTCGGCGCGGAGGGCGTCGGAGATCTCCCGGGCGCGGCGATAGTCGGCCTTGCCGGTCACGTGTCGTGGCACCTTCTCGACGACGTGCACGGTGCGCGGGACCTTGTAGCCCGAGAGCCGCGTGCGCAGGTGCGCGCGGACGTCCTCGACGCCGAGTGCGACACCTGGCCGGGGCTCGATGAGGGCTGCGACCTGCTGACCGTAGGTCGGGTCGGGGAGCGCGAAGACGAGCGCGTCGAAGACTCCCGGGTGCGACTTGAGGGCGACCTCGACCTCCTCGGGATAGACCTTCTCGCCGCCGGTGTTGATACAGCCCGACCCGCGTCCGAGCAGGGTCAGCCGATGACCCTCCTCGATCTGGACATAGTCGCCGGGCACGGCGTACCGGGTGCCGTCGATCTCGATGAACGTGCGCGCAGTCTTCTCCGGATCGCCCAGGTAGCCGATCGGGATGGCGCCCGAGCGTGCCATCAGCCCGATCGCGCCTACCTCGGTGGGATCGATGATCCGGTGCTGCTCGTCGATCACGGCGGTTCCGGGGCCGAGGTGCACAAGGGAGCCCTTGTCCGCGAGCGTCGCCTGCTCGATCCGTCCGTTGCCGGTCATCCCGGTCTCGGAGGAGCCGATGACGTCGAGCACCACGGCGTCCGGGAAGGTCTTGATCCAGCGCTCCTTGACCTCGGCGGAGAAGAGTGCGGCCGCGCTGGTCACGGTGGTCAGCGTGCTGGCGTCGTAGGAGCCGCGCTCGAACTCCTCGATCAGCGGTCGTGCCATCGCGTCCCCGACCAGCGAGATCGTGCTGATCCCCTCGGCCTCGACGGTCCGCCAGATCGTCGCTGGGTCGAACTTGGGAAGAATTACGCTGGTGTGGCCGGTGATGAACCGCATCAGCATCGCCCACTGCCCGCTGGAGTGCATGACCGGCCCGAGCTGGAGAGTGACCAGCGGCGATGGATCCTCGGCCGCGGCCTGAGACGGCGCGAGCTCCTCGATCGGCTTCCGCGTCGCGAAGTCGATGCCGCCGCCCAGAGCCCTCCAGGCATCCTCCTGCCGCCACACCACGCCTTTGGGGTAACCCGTCGTCCCGCCGGTGTAGATGATGAAGACGTCATCGGCGCTGCGCTCGCCGAACCCCCTCGTCGTGGGCTCGCGATCGAGAGCCGTGCGCCAGTCGATGGACTGATAGGCAGTGCTCTCGCCGCTGCCGTCGGGGATCGACACCACGTGCCGAAGGTGCTCGTGCTTCGGCACGACCCCGGCCAGCACCGGTGCATAACGCTCCTCGTGGACGAGGCCGACGATCCCGGAGTTCTCGAAGAGATAGTCGAGCTCCGCCTCGAGGTAGCGGTAGTTGATGTTGATCGGCACCACCCGCGCCTTGAAGCACCCCAGCATCGCGACCACGTGCTCGGCCACGTTGCGGGCCATCAGCCCGACATGCTCGCCCGGCTCGATCCCGGCACCGAGCAGGTGGCGAGCGAAGCGATTGGCCTCCGCGTCCAGCTCGGCGTACGTGTAGCGCACCTCGCCGGCGATCAGCGCCGGTCGCTCCGGGACGACGTCGACAACGTGCTCGAACAGGTCGGCGATCTGAACAGCCATGAGCGAGACCTTGGTACGTGGACGGACCGGTGTCACGCCTGCGGTGTCGCTGGGTGGAACGTGTTCTAGACGTCGGCATCCTTCGGGGCCGAGGAGTCGTTCCTGCTTCGCCGCCATCTGCGGAACACGGTCGGGACGAACAGGAGGCCAAGAAGGACAAGTACGCCGACTGCGGAGATCACCGCCCCGGCCCGCAGACCGGGCGCGTCATAACGGAGGGTGACGGTGTGTGCGCCGTCGGGGACCGGCACCGCGGCAAAGGCGTGGTTGCCGGCGACCAGGTCCACCGGGCGGCCGTCGACCGTCGCCGACCAGCCCGGGCGGGCGATCGAGTCGGCGACGACGAGGTAGCCGGCTCCGTCGGCGGCGACCTCGGCCGAGATCGTCTCGGCCTCGTCGCGGCGTACGTCGACCTGGGCGGTCGAGCCGGACGCGGCCGGGGTCGAGTCGTCGTCGAGGAGCACCGTGCCGGGCGCGACGCCCTCGGTCAGGCGCCGCACTCGCGTGGGCCCGTCGGTGACGACCTCGCTGGTGCCGGCCCAGCGGATCCGCGGCAGCGCGCTCGCGCGCTCGTAGACGACCGCGCCGGCCGAGGCGTGCACCACCCGCAGCCCGTCGCCCTTCTCCGGCCGGACCGCGGCGCAGACCGCGGAACCGTCGGTTCGACCGGCCAGGCGGACAGGCTTCTTCTTCCCCGAGAACGAGATGGTGACCGGCACCGGACCGGACGCGAAGCGGTGGTCGGGCACGGCGACGCGCAGCTTCTCCCCGCGCTTGAGCGGCCGGTTCACGGCGATGGCCCGCTCCGAGGTGACCTTCTCGGCGCCGGCTCCGACGCTCACCCGGACGACCGTCGGCGTCTGTGCCCGCGGCTTCAGGCCGTCGGGGACGGTGACTTCGATCCCGCGCAGGTCGCCCTGCGGGACCTGGCACGTCGCCTGCTGGCCGGGCATGACGGTCAGCGGCTGCCGCTGCGCGACCGGCACCGGCGTCGGCTCGGATGCCCCGATGACCTCCATCGGCTGGGTCACCCAGTAACGGACGGAGAGCTGGTCGAGCACCGGCTGACGCCCCGGCGTGGGCACGTTGGCGGGGAAGTCGCTGTAGGTCGGGGACAGCTGGGCGTCCGGGCTGACCGCGGCGATCAGCGCCTTCCACTCCGCCGAGGTGAACTCATGGCCGGTCGGCGTACGCAGCCGGTAGTGGTCGGCAACGCCCGTGTGCTCCCAGCTCGAAGCGCCGTAGCGCTCCTCTCCCAGGTTCTCCTTCAGGAACTCGTGGGCCGGCGTGACCGGGTAGAACTCGGCACGGTCGGTCAGCGGCAGCACCTCGCGCGCGAACATCGTGCTCTGCGCGAGCACCGCCAGCACGAGCACCAGTGGCCCCAGCAGTCGCAGCCGGCCACGCAGCAGCAGCGTCGCCGCCACCGCGAGGACCGAGACCACTCCCAGCAGCGCCGGCACCCGCAGCTTCGCGGCGATGTCGGGGATCGGACGAGGGGCGCCGTCGATGTAGGCGTACGCCGCATACAGGAAGTACGCAGCCACCCCTGCAGCCGCCAGCAGCAGGACCAGCGACACCACCAGACGCGGACGCCAGGACCGACCCTCCTCATCAGCAGGCGGCGACACCTCGGCCCGCTGGACGAGACGCTCCAGCCCGATCCCGGCCAGCACCGCGCACAGGAACCCGAAGATCGAGTTCGCCCGCCCGAAGCTGTTGGAGCTGTAGCCGGGCAGCTTCTGGAGCAGCTCGAGCGGCAGCCCGCCGATCCACAGCAGCCAGGCGACCGCGGCCAGCACGACCGCGAGCAGGGTGGGCTTCGAGGGGCGGCGACCGCCGGGGAGCCTGACGATCAGGGCGCACAGGACCAGGATCAGCGCCGCGACGCCGATGAAGGAGATCGACTCGATCGGGTTGTCCTCGCCGAACCAGAGCCCGTCGACGCACGTGCCGTAGGCGTCAGGAGCGACCGTCGTCAGCACGAGACTGGCGGGCTTGACCTGATTGGGGACCCGCCCGTCGAGCCCGAGAGCGCTCATGTTGAGCGCGAAGGGGAGCACCTGGACCGCGGAGAGCGCGACCCCGAGCCCGACCCCGCCGACGGCGATACCGCTCGCGACCAGCGTGCGGCGCACGTCCCGGAGCGCCAGCGCCCGGACGACCACGTAGATCCCGCCCAGGGTCAGCGCGAACATCGTCACCGCCGGGAACCCACCGAGCAGCATCGCGCCGACGACCAGGCCGACCGCGGCCAGGTCGCGCGCGCCGCGCTCCCGCACCGCACGGTCCAGCGCCCACAGCAGCAGCGGGACCAGGCAGGCGACCTTGGTGTGCGGCCAGTTCGTCCACATCATCATGAACCCGGAGGTGAAGAAGACCAGGCCGGCGACCAGCGCGATGCTGCGCCGCACCCCGAGCCGGCCGAGGAACAGCACCATCCCGGCCAGCACCAGGACCAGCTCGGTGAGCTTCACCCAGGCCGGCGCCAGCCACATCGGCATCACCCAGTAGGGCCACGAGACCGGGCTCAGCACCGCGTGGTTCGGCAGCGAGGCCAGCGGCGCGCCACCCACCTCGTAGGGCGCCCAGGTCTGCCAGTTGCCGTGGCGTACGCCCTCGACGATGTTCTCGACGCCTGGCAGGTAGTAGTCCCAGGTGTCGCCGCGGCACCACAGCGTCCCTTGCGGGATCGGGCCGTCGGCGGCGTACGGCATCATCGCGTGCAGCCATCCGGTGTCCAGCAGCATGCCTTGTCCCACGAGCGCGGGACCGAAGGTCACCGCGACGAAGAGGAGAAGGAGCGCCAGGACGACGCCCGCGCGCCACCGATCGGATGGGATCACAGCCGGAAATCTATGAGTAGTCGGGAACGGGCGCCGGTAGCGCGCGCGGTAGGTCGGTCAAGTTGTCTTCTGGCCGGCGGATCAGTCGAGCCTGGTCGCGACGGCCACCAGACCGGTGCCCGTGTCCGGCCGTAGCCGCTGCAGGGCCATGAACGGGCTGGTCGCGAGGGCGATGGCGGCGCCCTTGAGCTGACCGCTGGGCTGGAACGTACGTCCGGTCGCCCGGGTGAGCTCCTCGGGTGTGAGGTCGCCCACCTTCTCCAGCTTCCGGGCGTCGATCCGGTTGCGGACCGCCTCCAGGGCGTAGCCGAGCGGCCAGCCGTAGACGGTGATGTCGACCTCGCCCAGACCAGCCTCCTCCAGCCGGTGGGTGAGCTCCTCGGGGCTGTAGCGACGGAAGTGCCCGGCGTGCCGGTCCATCGGCCCGAACCGCTCCTGGAAGGCCGGCACCGACAGCACCAGCTGCCCGCCCGGGCGGATGTGAGTGACCCATTCGGCCAGCGCCCCTTTGTCGTCCTCGATGTGCTCGAGCACCTCGAAGGCGCAGACCATGTCGTACGTCCTCCCCGACTCCAGCTCCGAGGACATCGCGTTGAGCACCGTGCCGCCCAGGCACGTGATCCGCTCGTACGCCACCGCGAACGAGTCCGCGTCCGGCTCGATCCCGAGGTAGTCGGCGCGGGTGGCCAGGCGGGCTCCGAAGGCGCCCTGGCCGCAGCCGATCTCCAGCGCTGTCGTCGGCGCCAGCCGGTCGATGATCCGGCTGACGACGTCGTAGCGGAGCCAGGCGCGAGGTGCGAGCGGAGGCAGCGGGCGGTCGGTGGCGTTGAGCGTCATCTGGTTCCTGGGTCGGGGTGGATTCACGAAAGACATTCGAGGATGGGGGAGGCGACGGCCTGCGGGGTGTAGTGCTCGCGAGCCTGCTCGTAGGCGGCCTCGCGGAGGCGCTGGGCCTCGTCCGGGTCGTCGGCGAGCTTGGTCAGGGCCGAGGCGAGCTCCTCGGGGCTTCCGGGAGAGACGAGCATGGCCGCGCTCTCCAGCATCCGCCGCTGGGGCGCGGTGTCGGAGGTGACGACGACCGCGCCGGCGGCGGCGCCCTGGAACGCCTTGTTGGGCACCACCCGGCGTGCCTGCGGGACGGTACCGAAGATGCCGAGGCTGACGTCGAACCCGGCGACGAAGTCGGGCAGGTCCTCGGCGTCGACCCAGTCGACCCAGGAGACGCGCGGGTTGCCCGCCGCGAGGAGCCGAGCCTCGTCGTACTGCTGGCCCTGCCCCACCATCGTCACCTCGATCCGCTCGTCGTCGGCGAGGATGTCGAGGGCGTCGGCGATCACCGGGGCGCCGTGGGTGGGGGAGAAGAGGCCGACGAAGACCGCCTGCAGCGGCGCCTCGGTCGGCCGCTCGAGCGCCCTGGCACCCGCGTCGAACCACTCCGTGGTGGCACCGACCGGGCACACGACCGAGTGCCGGCGTACGTCCTCGGGCAGTCCGGCCTGCTGCTCGACCGTGTCCACGATGACCACGTCGGCCTGCTTCAGCGCCATCGCGTCGATCGCCTTCATCAGGCGCAGCTTCAACCCGCCGGAGCCGGCCAGCCGTCGGTTGGTGGCGACCCCGGCCGCCGAGACCATGTGGTCGAGCAGGATGGTCGAACGCGGGTGGAGGAGACGGGCCAGGTGCACGTCGAAGTGGCCCAGATAGCCGACCAGGACGGCGTCGGGACGCCCGCGCCGACGTCGACGCAGCGACTCGACGACGAGCCCGTTCCAGCAGGTCAGCAGGCGCAGCACGAGCAGCGGCAGCCGCCACGGCTGTCGCAGGATCGCCACCCTCGCCGCGGTGTCCAGGCCGAGCGGCCGGTTGACCTCGGTGACGTCCGCGCCACAGGCGCGTAAGCCCTCGATGAGTACCGCGACCCGCGGATGGGAGGCCACGTCGTAGGTGCCGAAGGCGACGATGTGGGCCGAGGCTGGACGAAGGCGGTGCCGCTCAAGGCGGTGGTCGTCGTGATCGTCGTCCTGGTGGCGGCGTACGCGGTCCACCGCAACTGGGACGCGCTCGTGCGGGGCTTCGAGGAGCTGCCGCCATGGGTGCTCGGGGTCGCCTTTCTGCTGACCGTGCTCGCCCAGGGTGTCGCGCTGCTGATGTGGCGGGTGGTGCTGGCCGATCTCGGCTCGCCCCTGCCGCTCGTGCCCGCGGCCAGGATCTTCTACGTCAGCCAGCTGGGGAAGTACCTGCCCGGCTCGGTGTGGACGATCGTCGGGCAGATGGAGCTCGCCCGCGCCGAGCGGGTGCCGCGGCGTACGTCCCTGACCCAGGGTGTCCTCGTGCTGGCGATCGCCGTCGGCGCCGGGGTGATGGTGTCGGTGCTGCTGATGCCGTTCCTCGGCCAGGAGACGTTCGCGCGCTACTGGTGGGCGGTCCTGCTCCTGCCGCTGATCCTGGTGGCGCTGCATCCGCCGGTCTTCGCGAAGGTCGCCGACACCGGGCTGCGGCTGCTGCGTCGTGAGCCGCTCGAGGTGCTGCCGACCTGGCGGGGGATCGGCACGGCGCTGGCGCTGCAGGGCGTGGTCTGGCTCCTGCTCGGCCTCCAGATCTGGGTGGTCGTGGTCGGCCTGGGTGGCGACCCGCTGCCCTCGTTGCTGGCCAGCGTTGGCGGCTATGCGCTCGGGTTCAGCCTGGGCATGGCCGCGATCGGGCTCCCGGCCGGCGCCGGGCTGCGCGAGGCGGTCCTGGTGGTCGCCCTCTCCGGCGTCCTCTCGCCCGGGCTGGCGCTGCTGGTCGCGCTGCTGGCCCGCGGCATCGCCGTCGTGGCCGACGTCGTCGTCGCCCTGGTCGCCGCCTTCCTGACCCGTCGCGCCGGCGACATCCCCTCACCAGCCCCACAAGCCAACGAACCACTCGGGAGATCTTTGTGCCCACCGCACGGCCCACCGCACCACAGCTCTGGACCGCCGGCCTGATCGCCAACCTCATCACCTGCGCCGGCGTGTGTGCCGGCTATGCGCTCTCCTCGCCGCTCTACGGCACCAAGGACGAGGTGGCCCATGTCGACCACGCCTACCAGCTATGGCACGGCACCCTGATCAGCATCGGCGACCCGATGCGGATGCCGCAGATCTGGGGCTACACGCTGCCCTTCGACTGGACCGGCCAGCACCCACCGCTCTTCTACCTGCTGCTGGCGCCCGTGGTCGGACCGCTCACCGACGCCGGCCACCTGCTCGCCGCCGGCATGGCCGCCCGCGGCATCGTCCTCGTGATCACCTGCCTGGTCGTGGCCGCGGTGATGTGGACGACGCGCCAGATCGTCCCCAGCCGCCCCGAGGTGTCGATCGCGGCCGGCCTCGTCACCGCGCTCAGCCCGGCCCTGACCAGGCTCGGTGGCGTCGTCTTCAACGACAACCTGTTCGTGCTGTGGGCAACCCTCCTGGTCGGCCAGACGGTCTGGCTGCTCCGCCACGGATCCCGGACCGGCGGGCTGGTGCTCTTCGGTCTGTACGCCGCGGCCGCCCTCGGCACCCGGCTGCCTGGTGTCGTCTTCATCGGCCTGTGCGCGACGACCCTCGGCATGGTCTGGCTGTTCGGCCCGCGCCGCGACTGGTCGGGCATCCTGCGTCTGGGCGTCGCGGTGCTCCTCGCCGTCGCCGTCAACGCGTGGTTCTACCTCCGCAACTTCCGCGCCACCGGCAACTGGTCCGGCATGCAGACCGACCTCGTCGGCAAGCCCGGCGGCCCCCTCCAGGAACGGGAGGTACGCCCCGTGCTCGACGTCGCCACCGACCCCGACATCTGGCGCCAGCTGCTGATCCCGCCGGCGCTCCAGGAGCACGTCACCATCGGTGCCGTGCTCACCCTCGCCCCGCTCGTGCTCGGCCTGGTGGTCAGCCTCCGCGCCTTGTCCCGGTCGCGACGCGAGCCCGTCCGGGTGGCGACGGCGCTGCTGCTGCTCGCCCTGACCGTGGTCACTGTCGGGATCCAGCTCAAGTACGCGGCCGGTGGCGGGGGAGCGTACTGGCGCTATCTCATCCCGCTCACCGTCGTCACCAGCTTGCTCACCGCGCTCGGGCTCGCCGCCACGCCGCGCCTGGCGGGGCCGGCGGTCGCGGTCTGGGCCGCGGCGGCATTCGCGGTCTTCGCCGCCCACATCGCTCCGCCGAACCCCTCCGGCGGCGACCTGGCCACCGCACCGGTCTTCCAGTCGGCGGCCTGGGTCGCGACGGGCATCGCCGGTATCGCGTGCGTGGCCGGTGTGGTGACCGTCCTTTTGGTCGCCGTCGCCCGGTCCCGTTAAGATCTATCTGATCTGTCGTGCCCTCATCCGGAAGTGAAACATGACTGCCCTGGACCCGAGAGCGCCGCTCGTGCTCGATACACGCGAGCTCGGCCGCCGCCCGGGGTCCGAGCGTCACGTGGAGCTGACGGTGCCGGCGCCGGCGGATCTTGGTATCGAAGTCCTCTCTGTCCCCGAGGGTTCGCCGGTCGAGTTCGACCTGCGGCTCGAGGCGGTCATGGAGGGTGTGCTGGTCACGGGGACGGCTTTTGCTGTCCTCGAGGGCGAGTGCGTGCGGTGCCTGGAGCCGATCGAGGACGAAGCCGAGGTCGACATCCAGGAGCTGTACGTCTACAACGACTCTCGTGACGGCCAGGCCCCTGACGAGGACGACGAGACCAGCCGGACCGAGGGCGATCTGATCGACCTCGAGCCGGTGCTCAGGGATGCGGTGGTGCTCGCACTGCCGTTCCAGCCGATGTGCCAGGACGACTGTCCGGGACTGTGCCCCGAGTGCGGGGCGCGGCTCGCGGACGATCCCGGGCACAACCACGGCGACAAGGTCGACCCGCGCTGGGCGGGGCTGGCTTCGCTGAATGATGAGCCCAGCAACTAGAGTTCGCCAGTAACTAGGCTTCAGTAGCCGGTCGAGATCCGACCGGCCGAATAAGAGGAGAAAACAGTGGCTGTCCCGAAGCGGAAGATGTCGCGCAGCAACACCCGTCACCGCCGCTCGGCCTGGAAGGCCGTTGCGCCGACCCTGGTGACGTGCGCGAACCCCGCCTGCGGCGCCAAGCACATCCCGCACCGTGCGTGCGGCGAGTGCGGCCAGTACGGCGCTCGCGCCGAGCGTCGCCAGGTCCTCTGATCTGACACGCGGTTAGTCTCCTGACCAACTACGCCGAGCTTCGCAAAGCGCTCGGGGATCCGATCCTGGACCCCGAGCTGCTTGAGCGTTCGCTCACTCACCGGTCCTACGCCTACGAGAACGGTGGCCTGCCCACCAACGAGCGCCTGGAGTTCCTGGGCGACTCGGTGCTCGGCGTCGTGGTCACCGAGACCCTGTATCGCATCCACCCCGACCTGCCCGAGGGCAAGCTGGCCAAGCTGCGGGCGGCAGTTGTGAACGCCCGCGCCCTGGCCGAGGTCGGTCAGGCCATCGGCCTCGGCCAGCACATCAAGCTGGGCCGTGGCGAGGAGGCCACCGGTGGGCGCGAGAAGGCGTCGATCGTCTCCGACACCGTGGAAGCGGTGATCGGAGCGGTCCACCTCTCCGGTGGCATCGAGGTCTCCACCGTCCTCGTCCACCGACTCTTCGACCCCCTCATCGAGGCGGCCTCCGACCTCGGCGCCGGGCTCGACTGGAAGACCTCCCTGCAGGAGCTCGCCGCCGAGCGTGCCCTCGGTGTGCCCGAATACGTCATCACCGACGAGGGCCCCGACCACATGAAGACCTTCACCGCGAAGGTCCGAGTCGGCGAGCAGCTCTACGGCAACGGCGTCGGCCGCTCCAAGAAGGAGGCCGAGCAGGCCGCCGCGGAGACGGCCTACGGCGAGATCCAGGCTGCGGCCTCTTCTTCCGCCTGAGACGGACTGTCCTTGCCTGAGCTCCCCGAGGTCGAGGTCGTACGCGCCGGCCTCGAGCGCCACGTACTCGGCGCGAGGATCGTCGCCGTCGAGGTCCTGCACCCCAGGCCCGTACGCCGCCACCTCGCCGGTGCCTCGGCCTTCGCCGAGGAGCTGAGGGGCCGCGTGCTCGTCGGCGCCCGTCGCCGCGGCAAGTATCTCTGGTTGCCGCTCGACTCCGGTGACGCCCTCATGGCCCACCTCGGCATGAGCGGCCAGATGCTCGTCCAGCCGCCGGATTCGCCCGACGAGCGGCACCTGCGCGTCCGGATCCGTCTCGACGGCGCCGCGGAGGGTCGGGAGCTCCGCTTCGTCGACCAGCGCATGTTCGGCGGCCTCTCGATCAGCCCCGGGGGAGCCGAGCTCCCGCCCGAGATCGTCCACATCGCCCCCGACCCGCTCGAGGCCGCCTTCGCCGCGGAAGCGGTCGTGGCCCGCGTACGCCGCTCATCGAGCGGCATCAAGCGGATCCTGCTCAACCAGACCGTCATCAGCGGCGTCGGCAACATCTACGCCGACGAGGCCCTGTGGCGCGCCAAGCTGCACGGCGAACGGCCGGGGGACCGGCTGACCGGCCCGAAGGTGCGCGAGCTGCTCGGTCACGTACGCGACGTGATGACCGAAGCGCTGTCCCAGGGCGGCACCTCCTTCGACGCGCTCTACGTCAACGTGAACGGCGAGTCCGGCTACTTCGAGCGGTCGCTCGCTGCGTACGGACGTGAGGGCGAGCCCTGCGATCGGTGCGGTGCCCCGATGCGCCGCACCGCCTTCATGAACCGCTCCTCCTACTTCTGCCCCACCTGCCAGCCGGCACCTCGAGTCCGCCGAATCCAGGGGTAAATAGCCCATCTGGGCTATTGCTCACGGCCCCTTCGGGGCCGCGAATATTGCAGCCCTGTGACGCTTCCGAAAATCGTCGACGAAAGTTAAGTGATCCGGATTCGGTTGGGTTAATCTCTCGGTCGTTCGTCCTGGGTGCAGCTCTGCACCAGCCGGGGGGCAGCAGACGACGCACCGCCTTGTTCGGGCTGGCGGTTTTGCCGGGTGGCGACGTGGTCATCCGGATCTCGGGGAAGACAAACCACGGCCCACCCATACCGGCACAGGCGTGAACCACACGCCCGCGCCATCGGGTTGGTCAACAGCTCGACAAGGACAACAGGTGGCTCCCCACAAGCTCGCCGTATCCGATCATGCGCCCACAACGCGCCCGCAGGATCTGGAACTACCGCAACCCCGCGTAGCCAACGCTCAGGCCGAGCAGACCCGCACCATCCCGGTCGCCATGGCCGCCGACCTCAACTACGCCAGGCCGCTGGCGGTGACGATCACCTCATTGCTGGAGAACGCGGCGCCGGCCACCAGCTACGACCTGAGGATCCTGGTAGCCGAGGAGTACCCCGAGGCGGTACGCCAGCAGTTCCAGAGCTTCGAGGCCCGCTACCCGGGCACGACGGTCACCTTCGTCGTCGTCGAGGCCTTCTCCGAGGTGACGGTTTCGACCTCACATCTCACGGTGCCGACGTACTTCCGCCTCGAGTTGCCCGACCTCTTCCCGGACCTCGACACGATCATCTACCTCGACTCCGACATCGTTGTCGAGAGCGACCTGGGCGAGCTCTATGGGCACGACGTCGAGGATGCGTACGTCGCCGCCGTCCCTGCCGCGACCTATCACCTGCGCGGCGACGAGGTCGCCCAGAAGATGGGCCTGCCGTCCTTCCGGCGCTACATCAACGCCGGAGTCATGCTGATGAACCTGCGGCGCATGCGCGAGGACGGGCTCGTGGAGAGGTTCATGGAGCTCTCCACGCAGGAGTTCGACTCCGACGACCAGGACATCATCAACATCGTCTGCTACGACGGGATCCATCATCTCCCGCTGCGCTTCAACCTGATGACGAAGTACGGCCCGAAGAGCTTCGAGGACTTCTGGTCCCGGCCCGCCACCCGTCTGGTGTGGACGACGGCCGAGTATGAGGAGGCGATGCGCTCGCCGGTCGTCATCCACTTCGCCGACAAGCGCAAGCCGTGGATCGATGCCGGCGCCGACTTCGCCGAGCGCTGGTGGCACTACGCCTCGCTCAGCCCGATGGGCGCCGAGATCATGAGTGCCTATCTCTCCGGTGCGGTCGAGACCGCCGCCGGCTTCACCACGGGGCTTCGGACCCGGCTGCGGAACCGGGTGGTCCACCTCGAGCATGAGCTGGAGGGTCGAGAGAAGGCCCTCGAGGCCACGCTGCGCTCGGTGACCTTCCGTGTCGGGTCCTTGGTGACCGCCGCTCCTCGCCGGATCAGGAACTCGATCAAGCGGTGAGTCACTAGCCACACCCATGCCCATGGCGTGACGTCACGCCCTCGCGTCAGCGAACACTGCTTCGATGTTTCGGATCAAAGGAAATCTCCCACGGTGAGCTCGATCAAACTCCTCCTCGCGTACCACAAGCCCGACGTCCTGCTGAAGGACGACATCCTGACCCCGATCCACGCTGGTCGGGCACTCGCCCGTCAGCGGCTGCCGGAGGACAGCGAGGACCTCAAGTGGCTCCTCGAGAACTCCACCGGTGACGACACCGGTGACAACATCTCGGAGAAGAACGCCTCCTACAACGAGATGTCGGCCCTCTACTGGGCCTGGAGGCACTATGAGGAGCTCGGCGACCCCGAGTACGTCGGCTTCATGCACTATCGCCGGCACTTCATGTTCAAGGACGGCGACCGGACCGAGTACGAGCTGACGAACCTCGGTGCTCCGGAGTACCTCGGTGAGACGCTCGGCTACAGCCGCGAGGTGCTCGAGGAGATCCTCGCCGACTGCGACTTCGTCTACCCGCGACCGCACTTCCGCAAGACGGTGCGCGACCACTTCGAGCGCAACCACCACATCGAGGACCTCGACACCGCGGTGGCGATCATCGGGGAGCGCTTCCCGGACTTCGCGGCATCCGCGGAGGCGTACCTCGCCGGTAACAAGGCCATCTTCTGCAACATGTTCATCATGCCGAAGGCGATGTACTTCGAGTATGCCGACTTCATGTTCACGACCCTCGAGGAGCTCGAGGTCCGTGCCGACATGGAGGGCAAGCGGATGTTCGTCTCGGAGTGGCTGACCGGGATCTTCATCACCGAGATGCTCGCCCGGGGACTGCGCGGCCGTGCCCTGCCGCGTACGACGGCCGAGGGTCCGCACACGATTCCGGTGGTCATGGCTGCCGACCTGAACTACTCCAAGCCGCTCGCGGTGACGATCACCTCACTCCTGGAGAATGCCCAGCCGAACACCAGCTACGAGGTGAACGTGCTGGTGGCCGAGGAGTATCCCGAGGACGTACGCGACAAGCTGCTCAGCTTCGAGACCACCTATCCCGGCACGAAGATCAACTTCGTCGTGGTCGACAGCTTCAAGGACATCACGATCACGACGTCGCACGTGACGGTCGAGACGTATTTCCGGCTGATGATCCCCACGCTCTTCCCCGAGCTCAAACGGTGCATCTACCTCGACGTCGACCTGGTGGTCGAGCGCGACCTCACACCGCTGTTCCGTCAGGTGCTCGACGACAAGTACCTCGCCGGCGTGTACGCGGCCAGCTACCGCGTGGAGACGGACGAGAAGGCGGCGCAGATCGGGCTGCCCTCCTACGACCGTTATGTCAACGCGGGCGTGCTCCTGATGAATCTGGAGAAGATCCGCCACGACGGCCTCGTCGAGAGGTTCATCGAGCTGTCGACGAAGGGTTTCGAGTCCGACGACCAGGACGTCCTCAACGTCGCCTGTTACGACGGGATCCTCTCGCTGCCCTTCCGGTTCAACGTGATGACCAAGTACCTGCCGCAGAACTTCAACGAGTTCTGGGGGTGGACGGGCGTCAAGGAGAGCTACTCGAAGGACGAGTGGGAACAGGCGATGAGCTCGCCGGTGATCATCCACTACGCCGACAAGCGCAAGCCTTGGAAGGACGCCTCGACGGACTTCGCCGACCGCTGGTGGCATTACGCCGCGCTGAGCCCGGTACGCGACGAGATCTCTGCGGCCTACCTCGCGGACGCGATGTCGACCTCCACCGAGCGGATCGTCAGGTATCGAGGTGATCTGGTCGAGGCGCGTCGGGCGCGCCGCCGAGCAGAGGACCAGTCCCGCAAGGCGGGGGAGACGGCCGAGTACCAGGACGCGGTGCTGGCGTCCGTGCGGCTCGAGCGGGAGGTCAGGCAGCTCAAGCGCGCGGTGCGAGACCGCGATCGCGAGCTCGCGGACACCCGCGGCTCGGTCTCCTTCAAGGTCGGACGCGCCGCGACCATGCCGCTTCGCAAGGTGCGTGACGGGAAGCGCCGAGCAGGTGAGGAGGCTCCCGCGGCGGAGCAGTCGGCGCGGGTGAACCCGACTGCCGGCGGGCCGGGCGCGAGGCCTGCTGGGAAGGACCTCGAGCTCCGCCCGATGCCCGCAGCCCCGGAGCCGGCCGACCAGTCCGGCGGCATCAAGCGGCTCTACGCACGAGCGATGCCAGCCTCGAAGCACCAAGCGGCAAGCACTGCCGACGAGCAGCGCCGGCTGATCCGACGCGGCTACCGCGACGTCGAGGCCAAGCAGGTGGAGCTGGGTAGGTCGATGGCGCACCTGGAGAACATGCTCGAGGAGGTCGTCGGCCTGGTTCGTGCCTCCGAGCGCATGACCGTGGGGACCATCGAGGACGCCTCGATGCGTACGCTCGACGCCATCGTCCAGTCCAGCGAGTCGCTCGCCAAGATGGTTGGGGAGGCGAGCGACGAGATGGAGAAGCTCGCGCTCGTCAGCAAGCAGGTCGAAGAGCTCGCCGAGCGCACGGAGGACGTCTACGGCAAGGCCCTGGGCGCGGCGCGCTCGTCGAGCGAGGCAGCCTGGGCGGCGAGGTTCCACGACGGCGTCTCAGCGAGCCCGTGGCTGGAGGGAACGGCACTCGCCCCGGGCCGTCGGCCGGCCGGATACCCGTTCCTCATCGCCCTTCACCGGATCCTCGAGGAGATGCGACCGTCCGCCGTTATGGAGCTCGGTCTCGGCCAGGCGACCACGATGACGGCACAGTACGCCGCGAGTCACCCGGACGTCCGGCACCAGGTCATCGAGCACGACCAGGGATGGATCGAGGCGTTCGGCGAAGGAACCGAGCTGACGAGCACCACCATCACGGCTCTCGGCCTGGAGAGCGCGAGCTTCAGGGGCGACTCCGTCGTCCGCTATCGGGACTTCGACCAGGCGACGGAGGAGACCACCTCCGACCTGGTCATCGTCGCCGGGCCGGTGGAGGACGAGGACAACGTCTACACGCGGATCGACGTTCTCGATCTGATCCCGCAGCGTCTCTCGGACCGGTTCGTGATCGTTCTCGACGACTACGACCGACCGGCCGTGACCCGCACGGCCGATGCCATCTTGACCGCACTCCGTGATGCCGGGATCGATGCCGTGGCGGAGACCTGCTCCGGCACGAAGACGGTCTGGCTCGCGATGTCGCCCGACCTGCGAGAGCTGGGTCTGATCTGATGGCGGAGCGCGAGATCCGACTGAGCGTCGTCCTGCCCGCGTTCAACGTGCAGCAGCACCTCGACCAGTGCATGGAGAGTCTGGTTCGGCAGACGCTGACGGGCGTTGAGTACATCTGCATCGACGACGGCTCCTCGGACCGCTCGCTGCGGATCCTGCGGGACTATGAGCGGTACGACGCCCGGTTCCGGGTGATGTCGCAGGCCAACGCCGGAGTCGCAGTGACCCGGAACCGGGGCATCGCCGAGGCACGCGGCAAGTACGTCGCGTTCATGGATCCGGACGACCTGTATCCAGAACCGACGACGCTGCAGAAGCTGTGGGACGCCGCCGAGACGCACGGCGTCGCCATCGCCGGCGGATCATGGAGCGAGCAGCACCCGACCTGGGTGCGGACGAAGTTCGAGGGCATCTACGACAAGTACACCTTCGAGCGCGACGAGCTGCTGACGTACGCCGACTACCAGTTCGACTACGGGTTCCATCGGTTCATCTACTCGCTGGACCTGCTGCGCACCCACGACATCGGGTTCCCCGAGCTCATCCGCTTCCAGGATCCGCCCTTCTTCGTCCGCGCGATGGTGGCGGCCGGGGAGTTCTACGCACTGGCGGAACCGACGTACCGCTACCGGTGGGGTCATCAGAAGCTCGACTGGAACCACCGCCGAACGCTCGCGGTCCTCGCCGGCCTCCAAGACGTTCTCAGAGACGCTTCCGACAATGGTCTGGATGACTTGAGGGAACTCGCCTGGTGGCGGCTGACCACGGAGTACCGCTCCCGCTTCACCGCGCGCATCCTCCTCGGCGACGTCAAGATCCTCGAGACGCTGATCGAGTGCATGAAGTGGGCGCCGTCCGAGCAGGCGGCCGCCGAGATCTCGACCATGATCGCCGAAGGTCACCCCTCGGTGACCGAGGCCCGAGCGGGGTAGGGCGCCGATGCCACGCAAGAGCCTGATGCCGGGTCACCCCAGGATCGATGAGAGGGTCGCGGGTCTGACCAGGGGCGACTCGGTCGTCTACCACCGCGAGCACGACTCCGTCCTCGCCACCGCGTTGTGCCGCGCGCTCGGAGCCGAGTACGAGGTCGTTACGGTCCGCAGCGCCGAGGCGTTCCGCCGGCTCCTGGACGGCGCCGACCCGCGGGACGTCTTCGTCGCTGACGGCCGGCCCAAGGACAGGCCCAAGGACAGGCGGCTGATCGGTGCCGCCGACCTGCTCGCCGAGCTCCTGATCACTCGCGGTGAGTCGATGGACGCACCGGAGTGGCTGCGGGACAGGATCGAGGAGGACGAGGCGTACTTCAGCTTCGGGGACGAACGCCCTGACGAGGTGCTGTATCTGTGCGGCACCCTGGGATGGCCCTCGGGCTTCTTCGCCGAGTACCTGCATGCGCTGAACCAGGTCGTGCACGCGCGCAAGAACGACTTCGTCCCGGTTGTCGACTGGCAGACGTACGAGAGCAACTTCGCCGCCGGTCGTGACGACTTCATGACCCGAAACGCCTTCAACTACTTCTACGAAGACGTCAGCGGCGTGAGCGTCGCGGACGCCTTGCGGGCGAAGCACGTCATCGTGTGTCACTCGCGGCGTCCGACGGTCGTCTCGACACGACGCATCTTCCTGGACGACGAGTTCCGCGAGATGGTCCGGGACCGGTTCGGGGACTGCTTCCGGCGTACGTCTGCGCTGCAGGCCGTGATCGACATCGTCCGCGAGAGCCACCTGCCCGAGCCGAGAGGCAAGGTGCTCGCGGTCTACGCGCGTGGCATGGAGTTCCGCAGGATGGCCCCCGACTCACCTCACCTTCGGGGTCACGAGCTGCAGCCGTCGATCGATCAGGTGATCGCCCAGACGCGGGACTTCCTGACCCGCCATGACATCGACACCGTCCTGTTCGCCTCCGAGGACCGGCAGTACTGCGAGTCCATGGTGAAGGAGTTCGGGGACCTTGTGACGGTGCTCCCGGTCGTGCAGGTCGACTACGACCCCGACGTCTCCATCCCGTACCTGGTCGCCCGCTACCCGAAGAAGGGAACGGCGCAGAACCTGACGAGCCTCTACCGCTACGTGGCGTCCCTGACGGTGATGTCCGAGGCCGACTACTTCATCTCCGGGATCAACTCGGGCAGCGTGTACGTCGCAACTCGAGGTGACTTCGAGGAGATCTTCACCTTCGACATCGGACTGGCCGGAAAGGACCTCCCACGGTGACAGGTGCTCGCTGGGTGAGAGGGCTGCTGCGGGGCAGGCCGACGCTCAGCGTGGTCGTGCCGGTCTACAACGTGGCGGAGTACGTCGAGAAGAGCCTGCGCAGCATCCTGGACCAGCCGCGGAGCGAGATCTCGAAGCTCGAGGTGATCGTCGTCGATGACGGCTCGACCGACGGGTCGGCGCAGATCCTGCGGCGGCTTGCCGCCGAGGAAGCCTGCGTCACCGTCATCACCCAGCCGAACTCGGGAGTCTCCCGCGCGCGTCACACCGGGATCGACGCGGCGACAGGAGAGCTGCTGACGTTCGTCGACCCTGACGACACCCTGCCGCACGATGCCTGGTCGGCGATGGTGCGGTCGCTGCGACGTACGGGCTCGGACTTCGCGGTCGGTGCGGCCGAGCGGGTCGCGGTCGAAGGCGGGGTGGAGCGCAGGTTCACGACACCGCTGATGCGTCGCAACCACGCGGAGGAACGGCTCAGGTGCCGGATCGAGGACGCGCCGTTGATGCTCGCCGACATCTTCGTGTGGAACAAGATCTTCCGGCGGTCGTTCTGGACGGAGAACGCGATCGCCTTCCCCGAGCGCACTCGCTACCAGGACCAGGTCGCCCTCACCCAGGTGTTCCTCGCCGCCGACTCCTTCGACGTCATGACGGAGATCGTCTACGACTGGCAGGTCCGGTCCGACCGGTCCTCGGCGACGCAGCGGCGTGCGCAGATCGCGAACCTCGTCGAGCGGATCGACACCAAGCGCCAGACCGTCGAGCTCGTACGCGCGGCCGGCTCGGCGAAGCTCATGGAAACCCTGCTCGTCGAGGTCCTGCCGATCGACATGTGGGAGCACTTCCGCGCGGCCGTCCACCCCGACACCGAGGACCCGAGCCGCTACTGGAAGCTGCTGCGCGGCGCCGTCCTGGAGTTCTGGTACGACGCCGGGGTTCCGTTCGAGAACACGGCGGTCCCACGTGCCCAACGGCTGATGGCGTGGCTGGTCGCCCAGGACCGTGCCGAGGACCTCGTCGCGCTGATCGCGATGATCGACAGGTACGGCGCCCGGGCGGCCTTTCGGCAGCATCCGTGGCGCAACGATCCGGCGCTGCCCCCGGATCTGGGCAACATCGAGCAGGTCGGTGGGAGTGCCCTGCTGACGCGGCAACCAATGCGTGGATAGGCTCGGCCCCGTGCGAGAACGTTTCCGGTTGACCCCAGGCGGTCGTTACCCCCACGAGCCTTGGTTCCACATCGGTTCATTGGGGGTGACCACGACGTGGCTCGTGGTCTTCGCGAGCATCGTCGGGCTGATCCTCTTCGCCGTGATGGGTGGACAGGGTGTGCTGGCCGGGCTGGCCCTGATCCAGCCCAACCTCGCCGAGCTCAAGCTGTGGACGCTGTTCACCTGGCCGTTCGCCTACCCGCAGTTCAGCATCTTCGACGTCCTGGCGATCTTCTTCTTCTGGTACTTCGGCTCCGACCTCGAGCGGAACGAGCTCGGCAAGGTTCGGTTCGCCTGGCTGCTGGTGGCGTTCACCGGGGTGCTCTCGTTCCTGGCTGTCCTCTTCGGCGCGGTGCTGGACCCGACGTACGTTCTCGCCGGTCTCGGGATGCTCGAGATGATGGTGGTGCTGCTGTGGATCGCGCAGTGGCCCGACCGGATGTTCATGTTCAACATCCCGGCCTGGCTCTTCGGCGTGATCCTTGTCGGCATCCAGCTGATCCAGTACCTCGGCTACCGCAGCTGGGTGATGCTGCTGGTCTTCGTCGTCGGCCTCTTCGTCAACGCCTTCGTGGCGCGTCAGTTCGGGCTGCTCGACCGGTTCCCCTGGATCCCGCAGGTGGCTGGCGGCCCGGGCCAGCCGAAGCCGGCGAAGCCCGCCAAGGCCAAGAAGCGTAAGTCGGGCCCGACCGTTGTCACCGGTCCCTGGGAGTCCTCGACCGTCTCCAAGGACGACCAGCGGATGGATGAGCTCCTCGACAAGATCCACGCCGAGGGGGCCGACTCGCTGACCAGCAAGGAGAAGAAGGAGCTCATGCAGCTGCGGGAGCGCCGACGCCGCGGCTGAGGCGGAGATCAGCCGAAGTTGAGTGCGATCCACTCAAGTTTCGGCCGTATTCGCGGTGAATGCATGGTCGGAGGTCCCGGCTTTGGACGCGTGACGTTGACGCTTGTCGATAACGGTGTCACTCTTGTAGACGGCCCGGTATCGCGGGAACTTCTAGTGATTCCAACGAAGGAAACGTATTCATGGCGAAGGCGCTGATCGGTTACATGAGCAGCGACCTGCGGACTCCCGCCCACCTCACCGCCGAGAATGCTCGGTTGCGTGCACGTGTGCGTGAGCTCGAGGATCTCGTTCTCACTCTGAAGACGGAGAACGACGCTCTGGTCGCGGCTCACACCGCAGACCTGGACACCTCGATGCAGGAGATGCAGCCCGCCTGACCTGCGGGCAACTCTGCAACACCATGAGCGAGAGCCATTTCTCGTTCAGGGGGAACCGACTCTGGTATTCAGGGTCGGTTTCAGCCTTTTCGGGGTCTCGACGAGCTCGACCACCGGGGTAGATGGTCGCCGAGCGTTCACCTCAGGTTCGGCCGATGGGCGTCGGGGACAACCCGGCGTCGCTACGCTCGCGCGGTTCGCCGCCGTCGGCGGCCCGTTTCGTGATCCCCCAGGAGCTCTCCGTTGTCCTCGTTGCGCCATCACCCGGTCCTGCGGTCCGCGGCTCGCCGCCTTCCCGCCCCGCTCAAGGAGCAGATCAGGGCGGCGCTGGCCCGCCGTGAGCGACGGGGCCGCAAGCCGGTCATCGGTCTCGCCGGGTTCTTCGGGGCGGGCAACTACGGCGACGAGCTGTTCCTGTCGGTCTACGAGCAGTACTTCGGCGAGGAGTTCGAGCTGCGGGTGCTGGCCGACAACATGACCAAGCCCTACTACGACCGGCCGCTGCCCGAGATCGTCGACGAGGTGGACGCCATCCTCATCGGGGGCGGGGACATCCTGCAGTCGTGGCAGGCGGACCCGCGCTACTTCAACCACAAGATGCTGGCCAAGCCGGTCTTCGTGGTCGGTGTCGGGGTCCCGATCTACCGCAACACCGAGATCAAGCCCCACATCATCGAGAGGCACAAGAAGTTCCTCGAGCACCCGAACGTGAAGTTCATCGGCGTACGCGACCAGCCGACCGCCGACTGGATCCTCGACAACATCTCCGCCGACCTCGACATCAAGGTCGCTCCCGACATGGTCTGCTCGCTGGACCTCCCTCCGGCGGCCAAGCCCGAGGGGGCGCCGATCCTCGGCGTGGTCACCCGCTACCGGCCCAACCTGGACGAGCCCGACGACTACTCACGCGTCGAGGAGATGGCCGGCAAGGCGATCGCGGAGGGGTGGCGCGTACGTCACCTCATCCTCGGCACGATGGAGGTCGGTCGCCGCGACGTGGCCAACGCCGACGACCTCGACATCCCGGGCAAGGAGGTCGTCTACACCGAAGACCTCGACGAGCTCACCCGGGCGATCGGGGAGTGCACCGCGTTCGCGAGCATGAAGTTCCACGGCTCGGTGGTGGCCACGATGTACGGCGTGCCGTCGATCGTGATGATCGCGACCAACAAGAACCGCAACTTCATGAAGCGCATCGGGCTGGAGGCCAACGTCTCCGCCTTCGACGCCGCCGACCTGGCCGAGCGGTTCACCGAGCGCGTCATCCCGGACCCCGAGGCGGTCGCTGGTCTGCGTACGGCCGCGGACGCCCATCTGCGGGAGCTGCGGGCCGAGGTGAAGCGGACGTTGGGGCTCTGAAGATTCCGCTGGTCGAGCCGCGAGCGCCAGCGAGCGTGTCGAGACCAACACGGTCCTATCGAGCCTGAGCCGACCGTGTTGGTCTCGACACGCCTCCGCCTAGCGGCTCCGGCGGCTCGACCAGCGGGCTCGACCTCGAGGTCCCCAGATCGACAGGCCCGGCGGGTTATCCTCGACCCGCTGGGGTTCCCCTGAGCAGCGGCGATTAGATTTGCTGGCTCACCTCAGCCACGCTGATGTGTTGCGAACTGTGTACGACCACGTGGTCCTGAGCCGGGGGAGAAGCCGATGTACCTCAAGCGTCTGACGCTGAAGGGTTTCAAGTCGTTCGCCTCCGCGACGACCCTCGAGCTCGAACCAGGGATCACCTGCATCGTCGGCCCCAACGGCTCGGGCAAGTCCAACGTGGTCGACGCGCTCGCCTGGGTCATGGGTGAGCAGGGTGCCAAGAGCCTGCGTGGCGGCAAGATGGAGGACGTCATCTTCGCCGGTACGGCCGGGCGCGCCCCGCTGGGCCGCGCCGAGGTCTCGCTGACCATCGACAACACCGACGGGGCGCTGCCGATCGAGTACGCCGAGGTCACCATCTCGCGCACGATGTTCCGCAACGGCGGCTCGGAGTACGCCATCAACGGACAATCCTGCCGGCTGCTGGACGTCCAGGACCTGCTCAGTGACTCCGGTATCGGCCGCGAGATGCACGTCATCGTCGGCCAGGGCCAGCTCGACACGATCCTGCGCGCGACCCCGGAGGACCGCCGCGGCTTCATCGAGGAGGCCGCCGGCGTCCTCAAGCACCGCAAGCGCAAGGAGAAGGCGCTGCGCAAGCTCGACTCCACGCAGGTCAACCTGGACCGGCTCCAGGACCTGCTCGTCGAGATCCGCCGCCAGCTCAAGCCGCTCGGCCGCCAGGCGGAGGTCGCCCGGCAGGCGCAGACGGTGCAGATGGACGTACGCGACGCCAAGGCCCGCATCTACGCCGACGACCTGGTCACCGCCAAGACCGAGCTCGACAAGGAGCTCGCCGACGAGGGTGCGCTGCTGGCCCGGCGTGCCGAGGTCGAGGAGACCATCACGGAGGGACGGGAGCAGGAGGCCGTGCTCGAGGCGGCGCTGCGCGAGGACCTCCCGGCGCTGGCCGCCGCCCAGGAAACCTGGTTCGCGCTGAACTCGCTGCGCGAGCGGCTGCGAGGCACCCAGTCGCTGGCCTCCGAGCGGGTGCGCAACGCGGCCGGCTCCGAGGACCTGGAGGTGCGCCAGGGGCGCGACCCCGAGGAGCTTGAGGCCCAGGCCGAGGTGGCGCGCGAGCAGGAGGAGACCGCCGACGCCGAGGTCGAGGAGCTGCGCTACTCCCTCGAGGAGGCCGTCGAGTCTCGTAAGGAAGCGGAGGATGCGGCGGCCGAGGAGGAGCGCCGGGTCAAGGGGCTCGAGCGCGCCGCCGCCGACCGTCGCGAGGGGCTGGCCCGGTTGACCGGTCAGGTCAACGCGCTCAAGTCGCGGGCCGCTGCCGCCGATGACGAGGTCGGGCGCCTGACCGCTGCTCGTGAGGAGGCGCTGGCGCGCGCCGAGCGGGCCCAGCGCGACTTCACCGCCCTGGAGACCAAGGTCGCCGGGCTGGACGCGGGGGAGGAGGGCCTCGACGCCGAGCACGAGGCCGCCGCCGCGGCCCTCGACGACATCGAGGAGCGACTGGCCAAGCTGCAGGCCGAGGCGCAGCAGGCCGACCGTGACCGCTCCACCCTGGCCGCCCGCAAGGACGCGCTGGAGATGGGTCTGAACCGCAAGGACGGCGCCGGCGCGCTGCTCGGTTCCGACCTTCCCGGGGTGCTGGGGTCGGTCGCGTCGCTGCTGGCGGTGCGCTCCGGCTACGAGGCCGCGATCGCGGCGGCGCTCGGCACCGCGTCGGATGCGGTCGTCGTCGAGTCCGCGGAGCGTGCCGTCGGGGCGATCGAGCACCTCAAGGCCGAGGACCTCGGCCGCGCCGGGCTGCTCCTGGGCGGCTCGCCCGGGGAGACCGGCGGTTGGCCGGCGCTGCCCTCCGGCGCCGAGTACGCGCTGGACGTGGTCGAGTGCCAGCCGGTGCTGCGGCCCGCGGTGGCGCGGCTGCTCGACAAGGTCGCGGTGGTCGAGGACCTCGCCACCGCTCAGGCGCTCGTGGGGGAGGACCCCGAGGTCACCGCGGTGACCCGTGAGGGCGACCTGATCGGCGCCCACGTCGCCTCCGGCGGCTCCTCCAGCGTGCCCAGCCTGATCGAGGTGCAGGCCGCGGTCGACGAGGCCACCGCCCAGCTCGCCGAGGCCCACGCGGTCTCCGAGCGGGCCACGTTCGAGACCTCCCGGCTCGAGGCCGAGCGGCTGGCCGCGCAGAAGCGGGTCGACGTGGCGCTGGCCAAGCTGCACGAGTCCGACGCGACCCTGGCCGCCGTGGCCGAGGAGCTCGGCCAGTTCGGGGCGCAGTCGCGTGCGGCTCGCGGCGAGGCCGAGCGGCTGCTGGCCGCCGTCGAGCAGGCGCAGGAGGCGCGCGAGAACGCCGTCGCCGGGCTCGCCGAGCTCGAGGAGCGCCTCGCGATGGCCGAGGAGGACCCCGAGGACGAGCCCGACATCGGCGCCCGCGACGAGCTGGCCCAGGCCGCCCGCGACGCACGACAGCGCGAGATGGACGCGCGGTTGGCGCTGCGTACCTCCGAGGAGCGCGCCCGCGCGCTGGCAGGCCGCGCCGAAGGGCTGCTCCGCGCCGCCCGTCAGGAGCGTGAGCAGCGCGCCAAGGCGGCCGCCCGCCGTGAGCAGATGCGTCGCGAAGGCGAGGCCGCGCGAGCGGTCGGCACCGCGGTGGCGTACGCGCTGGACCGTCTGGAGCTCTCGGTGCAGCAGGCCGCCCGGGCCCGCACCGAGATCGAGGAGTCCCGCGCCGGACGTGAGCAGGCGCTGCGCGAGTGCCGCTCGCTGCTGCGCAACCTCGGCAAGGAGCTCGAGGAGCTGGTCAACTCCGTCCACCGTGACGAGATGGCCCGCGCACAGCAGCGGATGCGGATCGAGCAGCTCGAGGAGCGGATCCTCGAGGAGCTCGGCCTCGACGCCGAGGCGATCGTGAAGGACTACGGCCCCGACCAGCTGGTCCCGCAGCACCCCGACGAGGACGGCAACGAGCGCGAGCCGATCCCGTACGTCCGTGCCGAGCAGGCCAAGCGGCTCAAGATCGCCGAGAAGAACCTGCGTGCGCTGGGCAAGGTCAACCCCCTCGCCCTCGAGGAGTTCGCCGCCATGGAGGAGCGCCACAAGTTCCTCACCGAGCAGCTCGAGGACCTCAAGCAGACCCGCAAGGACCTCCTCGACATCGTCAAGGAGGTCGACAACCGCGTCGAGCAGGTCTTCACCGAGGCCTGGGAGGACGTACGCGTCGCCTTCGACCACGTCTTCGCGCGGCTCTTCCCGGGAGGTGAGGGCAGGCTCGTGCTCACCGACCCGGACAACATGCTCACCACCGGCATCGAGGTCGAGGCGCGGCCGCCGGGCAAGAAGGTCAAGCGGCTCTCGCTGCTCTCCGGTGGCGAGCGGTCCCTGGTGGCCGTCGCGTTCCTGGTCTCGCTCTTCAAGGCGCGCCCCTCGCCGTTCTACATCCTCGACGAGGTCGAGGCCGCGCTCGACGACACCAACCTCGGCCGGCTCCTGGAGATCTACGAGGAGCTGCGCGAGTCCTCACAGCTGCTCGTCATCACCCACCAGAAGCGCACCATGGAGGTCGGCGACGCCCTCTACGGCGTCACCATGCGCGGCGACGGTGTCACCACCGTCATCTCGCAGCGCCTCCGCGACGCCCAGCCTGCCTGACTCACGCCTGACGCGTTGGCCGCGACGGAACGACGATCCGAGCGCTGATGCGCCAGCCGCTGGCCGTTCGCACCACGTCGTCCTCGTAGACGACCGTGCCCGTACGTCCGTTCGCCATGACCGAGAGCCCCTTGGAGCGCACGCTGGCCCGGTCGTCGCGGTCGGGATCGGCTGTGACTATCACGTTGGTGACGTGGTGACCGACGGGCTGGTCGCCGGGCCCGGAGGCGAAGAGCTCGATGAGCGCCGGCAGCCCCGTGACCACCCCTAGGCCATAGGCGGTCACGTCATACGACGCCTCGGGCGTCATCAGCAGCCCAAGATCTTCGGAGCGCCCGTCGTCGGCCAGGTGGCCGTGTAGGGACACCAGCTCGTGGATGGCCAGCCGGTCCGCGGTCGTGAGTGGCATCTGGGCTCCTGAGCTCCATGGAAGAATCTGGATATGACTCACCCTAAACGGGGCGCACGCCCCGTTTCAAGCGCTCCGCTCCGTGCGGACGCGGTCGCCAACCGCGCGAAGGTGGTGGCCGCGGCGCGCGCCGCGTTCACGACCGAAGGGCCTGACGTGTCCCTTGACGAGATCGCCCGGCGTGCCGGTGTCGGTGCAGGCACCGTCCACCGGCACTTCGCCACCAAGGCCGATCTGGTCGAGACGGTGCTCGCGGCGGCGGTTGAGGATCTCGTCGCCACGGCGTCGTCGTACGCAGAGTCCGACGACCCCGGCACGGCCCTGCGTGCCTTTCTGGTGCACCTGGTCACCGAAGGAGCGGCGACCCACGAGCTCGCCGCCCGCCTGCGGGTTCGTGCCGGCGACATCGACACCGCGGTGTCCGGTCCGGTCGCTGACCTCGATCGCGCGATGGCTGTCCTTCTGTCTCGTGCTCATAACGCGGGCGTTGTCCATGCGGACGTCGACGAGCGCGACCTGACCGCGATCGTCGCGGCCGCGCACGCGGCTTACGTCCATCCCCTGGGCGGCGAACGCGCGGTGGCACTGGTGCTGCGAGCGCTCGACTGATACGGCACTTCCGGAGGGACGCTCCTCCTGTCACCCCTGCTCGCGGCTCAGCGGCCGCGGCGGCAGGTGCGGGTGAGGCTGGAGGTCGACGCGGCGTACGCCGCAGACTGCGCAGCGCACGTAGACGACTTGGCCCTCCGAAGTCTGATGGCTGGACTCGGTGAGCCAGCCGTGGTCGTGGGTGGCGTCCGTGCGCCGGGACTCCTCTGTTGCGCTGTCGGTCATGATCACCACTGTGCTGTAATGGTCTTATGCATCTCAACCCTTACGGTGAGTACGCCGTGCTCATGGCCGCCTCGCTCGCCGACGACTGGCCCGAGGACCGGGTCGGGATCGAGGCCCGGACCCGGGAGTTCGGGATGACGATGGACTTCGCTGAGTCTCCAGACGACCACAGGCGTACCCGGCTGGTGATCGATGAGTGGCTTCGCGTCGTCGATGCGTCGGAGCCGGGCGAGAGGGCGCGGTTGCTCAACGAGCTGATGGCGCAGGCGACTGCGTACCCGAGGCTGACCGACCATGGGCGGGAAGGGTGGCACATCCACTACCGCGACGACGTCAACGATTCGCTTCCCGACGTGCTGCGAGCGGTGATCAGCGTGGGCACGGCGCTGCACCTGACCACTCGGGGCATCCATCGCCTGAGCCGGTGTGCTGCCGGGGAGGTCGAGGGGGATCCATGCGCTGCGGTGGTCGTGGACGTCACCCGCAACGGACGGCAGCGCTACTGCTCGGTCCGCTGCGCCAATCGCGCCGCGGTCCGCCGGCACCGCGCCCGGCGCTCGCTGACCCCCCACTGATCAGAGCTGTCAGGTCGAGTCGCTGACGGCTGGGGCTGGCGCGAGGCACACTGACCCCATGAAGTCCGTGTCCGACGGAGGCCGCCCCGAGCTGCGGGTGCGCCTTGCGGCGGAGACCGCGAGCGTGCCTGGTGCGCGCAGATTCGTCACCGACGGGCTCGTGGAGTGGGGGCGCGGGCATCTCGTCGACGATGCCGCCCTGTGCGTCACCGAGATGGCGGCGAACTCCGCCCTGCACAGCGGCAGCCCCTATATGCACGTCCGTCTGCGTGACCTCGAGCCGGGCGTACGGCTCAGCGTCGAGGACGACGGCGCGCTGGTCCCGCTCCCGGCAGTGGCCCCTCCTCCCCTCGAGAGCCAGGGCACCACCGGGCGCGGGTTGGCGATCGTGTCGGTGCTGGCGGAGTCGTGGGGGATCGAGGAGCGCGTCGAAGGGCGACGGATCTGGGCCGAGCTCGCCGGCGACGGCGTCGAGCACGACGTACGGCCTCCGATGGTGGAGTACGGCGAGCAGGCGATGCCGGAGCCGGCCGCCCTTCCCGCGGACTGGGTCACCGTGCGGCTCCCCGCCTGCCCGGTGCAGCTGGGGCTCCAGATCGACCAGCGCCTCGACGATCTCGTCCGTGAGCTCCAGCTCATCGACTCCAAAGACGGCCCGACCCCGCCGCGCGAGCTCGGCGAGCTCATCGAGCGTCTGGTGACGCGACCGGCCTTCGCGCGGCACATGGGCCGGCGTACCGCCCTGGATGCAGCCGCGGCGGGCCTGGAGTATGTCGACATCGAGATGACCCTCCCTCGTGAGATGGCCCCGATGCTGCGTGAGCTGCTGGCCGCGGACAACCTGGCCGACGAGCTCAGCGAGACCCACCAGCTGCTCACCCTGCGCTCCACGCCGGAGATGGTCTCGCTGCGGACCTGGTTCACCGAGAGCATCGTCGGCCAGGCGGAGAACGACGCCGACCCGGTGCCGTACGACGAGTGGGCGAAGGCGAGAGACGGCGCTGGGTGACGGTTGATCAGGCCTTTGGGCCCGACGACGGTTTCCGCCGAGGCCGAAGGGCAAGAGCGGATATTGACGAGGTTCCCGCGCTTGTCTACTCCACTGGGCGCGGGGACGCCATAGCAAGGCTCTGGGTACCTGTGAATGCAGGTGCGGCGATCTCCGAGTCTGGCGCGGGACAAGCCGCGATGCCGACCTCGAGCAGAGCGCCCAGCCGTCCGTCATGATCGGGGCTGGCGCTCGCCACGACCCCATCGACGGCGCACTGGACCATCGTCGGCGCGCAACGCCTGGCGAAGGTCTTGGCGTCGATCCGGCTTCGGATCCCAAGACGATCGACCCAGGCAACCGCGCCAGGAACCATCGCGAGCGCGAGCTGGGTCTCCCGCCGGGTGGCCGCCAGATCGGGCTCGGCATCCGCGCACAAACGCTCAGCTTGAAGCAGCCCAGCTGCCAGCGGGCGCTGCTTCGCTTCGGGGACGTCGGAGATGGCCTGCGCCGCTACTGCGACCGCGACCGCGAGCCATGTCCGGTCGTTTCCGCGTCGGCCCACGACCGAGGGGATGAGTGGTGCCAGCTGCTGGCGTCCGCCGTCGCTGGTGTGATCGTTCACCAGCCTTGCTAGATGGGCGAGCAAGGGATGAGTGCAGGACGGATGATCGCTCCACCGCTCACCGGCGAGCACCGAGGCGAGCTCCATGAAGCATGCGCCGCGTCGTGGCGTTCGATGCCGGCCAGGTGACAGGACCGGGATGCCGTCGGGAATGCGTGAGGGCTTCATCGCAACCTCCTACTCCGAGCATGCGCCGACGCGCGGCCGCGATCAACCCCGGCTCTCAGGGTCGGGTGTTACCAGCGCACCGACGTACGGTCTCCTGGTTTCGATGAACCGCGGTGCGGGTTGGCCCGTGTACCTGGTATGAGACCTTCTACTTTCTTCCTGGCTAGGGCCGTACTTGCGGCTGCTGCCACGGCACTCTTCGCCGCGGGTTGCGGCAGCGACGACGGCGCGGATGGATCGGACGCCGGCGGCGGATCAGCGCTCGTTTCTGTGGCCGAGGTCGACGACACCGACGTGCTCACCGATGCCGAGGGGCACACGCTCTACACCGCAGAGGTCGAGAAGGATGGACAGATCCACTGCGTCGACACCTGCGCGGATTTCTGGGAGCCGCTCGTCGCGTCCGACGCCGACGTCGACGCGGCGAACTCCACGCTTGACGGCAAGTTCGGGATGGTGGAGCGTCCCGACGGATCGTCACAGCTGACGTACGACGGCCTGCCGCTGTACACCTTCGTCGAGGAGGGCGCCGGCGAGCTCCAGGGTGACGGCTTCACGGATGATTTCCAGGGCACCCAGTTCGTGTGGGCGGCGGCGCGGACCGACGGGTCCTCGGCCCCGTCGGAATCGTCCACGCCGGATGACAACGGAGGCGGCTTTGGCTACTGACGTGTAGCCAAGGACGGACGTCCGCTCGAGGGCCACCAGGAGGGGTGGGTTCGATGAACCATCGATGAACCCGTGATGAAGGCATGCAGGGAAGCCGTCTGAGTGGTCAAGGTGGGTTCTTTTGCCTGCCTAGAATCCTCCGGTCACCGGCCAACCGGGGCACCGGCGAGACCTTGTCTCGGCGTTCGGGGGATCGTCACGGTTAAGTACTTTGAGGACCCCCCACATGCCTTCGACCCTGCTGTCGTTCCCCTACTACCGGAGCAACCCCTACCTCACGATGCTCACCGTGGCACCGCGGGCGGCGGGCTGGGACGTGGTCGAAGGAGTGCAGGGGCTGCACCGGCTCGAGGCGCGCGCGGAGCACATGGGGCGGGGAGACGTGCTCCACGTCCACTGGACCTCGCCGGTGACCGCCGGCTGCGAGAGCCTCGAGGACGCGTGGGCCAACGCGGCCCGGTTCGAGGACGTGCTGAGCGGCCTGCGCGATCGTGGCGCCGACGTGCTGTGGACGGTGCACAACTCGATCGCCCACGAGGCCGACTACGTCGATGTCGAGCTCGCGGTCGCCAAGGCGCTGGCGAGCTACGCGTCCCGGATCATCCAGCTCAACCCGGCGACCGTCGAGGAGACCGCGGCCTACTACGCGCTCCCGCCGGACAAGGTTGTCGACCTGCCGCACTCGTCCTACCTCGGCGTCTACCCAGATGGCGGTGACGACGCCGCCTCGCGCGAGCGCATCGGGGTCCCGCAGGGGGTGCCGACGGTCGGCTTCATCGGTCAGATCCGGGCGTACAAGGGCCTTGACGTGCTCTGCCGGGCGGTGGAGATCGCGGCCGAGCAGGTGCCCGACCTGACCTTCGTCGTGGCCGGCAAGGTGGTGCCCGCCTCCGACGTGGAGACGGTCGAGGAGATGCTCTCGGCGCCCAACATCGTCAAGCGGCTCGGGTTCGTCGAGACCGCCGACTTCGCCGACTGGATGCGGGCCAGCGACGTCGTGGCGCTGCCGTACCGGCGCATCCTCAACTCCGGCTCGCTGCTGGCCGCCGGCACCTTCGGCCGCACCGCACTCATCCCGGCGGACACCCCGGTCGCGCGGCAGTTCGCCGACCAGCCCTGGGTGGTGACGTATGCACCGGAACCCGATGAGCCGGTGGCGCTGGCCGCGGCGATCCTGGAGGCCCTGGACGGGCAGGAGTCGCGGCATCGGGCCGCGCATGAGTTCACCCGTGCGTACACGCCCTACGACATGTCGCGCGACTACCTGCGGCTGCTCGACGAGCTGGCCGGCGATCTGGAGGGTGCAGCCCGATGACCACGCCTGAGCTCTCCGTCGTCGTCCCGACGCACGATGTCGGCCTGTGGGTCGGCGAGCTGCTCTCCTCGATCCTCGAGGACCAGTCCACGCCTGCCGAACCGGTGGACCTCGAGGTCATCGTCGTCGACGACGGCTCGACCGACGAGACGTTCGAGATCGCCGAGGCGTACGCCGCCCGCGACCGGCGCCTGACGGTGGTCCGCTCGCCCGGGAAGGGCGGGGGACAGGCGCGCAACCACGGTGTCTCGCTGGCGCGCGGCCGCTTCCTCGCGTTCGCGGACGGTGACGACCTGGTGCCCCGCGGGGCGTACGCCGCGATGCTGCGCAAGACGCGGGAGACCGGCTCGGACATGGTCGTCGGCCGGTTCTTCAAGCTCTTCAGCGACCGGGTCTGGTGGCCGGTGCGGGCGTGGCCGGCGTTCGACGAGGAGCGCACCCTGGTGAGGCTGGCCGATGCGCCGTCGGCCCTGCGCAACCGCGCCTGCTGGAACCGGGTCTTCCGGCGCGACTTCTGGGACGCGGCCAAGATCTCGTTCCCCGACGCCTCGCGGTCCAACGACATCGAGCCGATGGTCCACGCGCTGACCACGGCCCGCTTCGACATCGTGACCGAGACGGTCTACGTCTACCGGGACCGGCCCGGGCCGGGGTCGATGACGGCGAAGTCGCACTCGCCGGCGGGGATCATCAGCTACTTGGAGCAGGAGCTGCGCTGTGCCCGGCGGATCGTCGCGCTCGGCGACCCGGAGGTGCGCGCGGAGTACGCCTCGCTGATCTTCGACGCCGACGGCTGGATGGCGATCGTCCGGGCGCTGCGGGGGATGGCGGCGATCGACCCAGCCGCGCTCGAGCCGGCGCGGGTCCTGGTCGCCGAGCTGATGGCGCTCTTCGACGACGGCGTCGTCGACGACCTGGAGCGCGACAAGCGGTGGGGCTGGCGGCTGGTCGAGTCGGGTCAGTGGGCGACCGCGGCCCGGCTGATCGGCGAGGACGTCCGCTGGGGCGACCGGGCGGTCGCCGACATCCTGGAGACGCTGCAGCTGGTCGCCGACAGCGGCGTGGTGCCGCTGCGTACGCTCCAGCGGCCGCTGGTCAACGCCGTCGCGACGATCTCACTGGGCGACGAGACGCTCGTCGGGGACGACCTCGCCGACCTGGTGCTCAAGCACCGCGACCTGTTCACCGCGGTCGCCGAGGCGGTCAGGGCCGGCGACGCCGGCGAGGCGCCGGGCTGGCGGCTCGGCCGGATCATGGCGGCCCTCGACGAGGGCCCGGAGCTGCTGCGCCAGGTGGTCTCGGGCGCGACCGACCCGGTGACCGCCACCTCGCTCTCGCTCGTCGACGGCCGCGCGCACCTGCACCTGGCTCACACGATGGTGGGGCCCGCTAGGCTCCGCGTCGTGTTTCTCCACGACCGCCGGCGCCGGACGCTGGACTACGACGCCACAGAGCTCGCCTCCGGCAGCCTCGAAGTCGCGCTGCCGACCGCAGCGCTCTCGGGCGGTCGCTGGCGGATGCGGTTCGAGGGCCGCGACGCGCTGGGCGAGTTCGACGGGCCGGTGGTCATCCATGAGGACGTCATCGGCGAGCGGATCGGCGAGCGTGCTCAGATCGTCGAGCTCGACGGCCGCCCGCGCCACGGGATCGAGATCCCGCTGACCTTCGGCGAACGGGGCGTCCGCAAGGCCCGCCGCGTGGCGGGCCGGATCGTCCGCGGGGTGCGCCGGTGACCGCAGTCGCCGTCGCGCCCGCCAAGGACGGGCAGCCTGGGCAGGACGGGCAGCCGGTTCGGGACAAGCGGCTCGAGATCCAGGCGCTGCGTACGACCGCTGTGCTCGGTGTCGTGCTCTTCCACCTGTGGCCGGGGGCGATCCGCGGCGGGTATGCCGGGGTCGACGTCTTCTTCGTCATCTCGGGCTTCCTGATCACCTCCCACCTGGTGCGGGAGGCCGCCAAGCCCGGCGGGGTACGGCTGGGCGCCTTCTGGGCGCGCCGGATCCGGCGGCTGCTTCCGGCGGCGCTGCTGGTGCTCTTGTGCAGTGCGGCGGCGACGTACGTCCTGGTGCCGGAGGCGCTGTGGCAGCAGTTTCTGCGGGAGACGGTCGCGGCCGCGTTCTACGTGGAGAACTGGCAGCTGTCCTGGGCCGCGGTCGACTACCTCGCCGCCGAGGACCCGCCATCGCCGGCGCAGCACTACTGGTCCCTCTCGGTCGAGGAGCAGTTCTACTTCATCTGGCCGCTGCTGATCGTCGCCGTGGCGCTCCTGACCCGGCGACGGCCGAAGGCGCGGCTGACGGCGATCCGGGCGGTCTTCCTCGCCGTCTTCGTGGTCAGCTTCGCGGCCTCGGTCTATGTCACCGCGATGGACGGCGCCGACTCCTACTTCGTCACCTACGCGCGCGCCTGGGAGTTCGCGGTCGGCGGTCTCGTCGCTGTGCTGCCGCTCTCCCTCAAGCGCGTGCCCGGGCGCTGGGCGCCGTACGCAGCGGTGGCCGGCTGGCTCGGGGTGCTCGGCGCGCTGCTGCTCTTCAACGACTCGCTGCCGTTCCCGGGCTGGGTGGCGCTGCTGCCGGTCGTCGGCACCGCGCTGGTCATCTGGGCGGGCGCGCCCCGCGGCCTCGGGCTTTGGGTCGTCGGCCATCCGCTCGTGCAGTGGATCGGGACGGTCTCCTACTCGCTCTATCTGTGGCACTGGCCGCTCGTGGTCGTGCTCCCCGAGACCGGCCCCGTGCTCGGCACCTGGCTCCGCGAGCCGCTGATCCTCCTGGTCACCATCGGCCTCGCGGCCCTGACCTACCGGTTCGTGGAGACGCCGTTCCGCACCGGACCGATCCTGGGGACCACCCCGCGGGCCATCCTCTTCGGGGTGCTCGGAGCGGCCCTGGTCGCCGCCGTCGCGGTTCCCGGGATCCTGCATGGACGCAACCTGGTCGAGGAGAGTCGCGCTCAGGCTGAGGCGCTCGCATCGGGAGACACCGAGTGCTTCGGTGCCGCCGACCTGATGGAGGGGTGCCGGAACCCGGAGCTCGACGGCGTGCTTCTCCCTGCGCCGATCGCCCGTAAGGATGACACCGGCCGGGCCTACCGGTGCTATCTCCCCGAGATCGAGACGTACGCCGCCGACGCCCGCCCCAAGGTCTGCCACCTCGGCTCCGACGACCCGGATGCGCTCCGGGTCGCGCTGGTCGGTGACTCGCACGGCGCTTCGCTGATCCCCGGCCTGACCCGGGTCGCCGAGAGCTCAGGTTGGTCGGTCGACACGTTGGTCGCCAACGGCGGTGGGCTGCTCCCGGCCACCGCGGGTGACCCGCGCCGCGCCTACCGCGAGGCGCTGATCGAGCAGCTCGACCAGGAGGCGTACGACGTCGTGCTGGTCACCCAACGCCGCAATCCGAACCTCGCGGCCGGCAAGCCGGACCCGGCCGCCGACCAGCTCGCGCAGGCCTGGAAGCCGATCCTCGAGCGGGGCACGAAGATCGTCGCGCTCGCAGACAACCCGTACCTCACCCCCGAGGCGGCGACCTGCCTCGACGAGATCGAGACGCTCGCGGACGCCGGCGCGTGCGAGATGACCCGCCAGGAGGCGTACGCCACCTCTGACCCGCTCGCCGAGGCGGTTCGCCTGGCAGGGCCGGGCGCTTCGCTGATAGACCTCTCTGCGGCCTACTGCGACGAGGACCGGTGTCCCCTGGTGGTCGGCCACGTGCAGGCCTATCGCGACCGGAGCCACATCACCGCGACCTTCTCGATGACGCTGGCGCCCTATCTGGTCCGTGCGGTCGAGGACGAGCTCTAGGATCTAAGATCAGCGGCGATGAGCACTCCTGACCGCAAGGCCCCGACCCGCGCCGACTACGTGCACTGGCGCACGATCACCACCCGTTGGCGCGACGACGACGCGTACGGTCACCTCAACAATGCGACCTACTACGAGTACTTCGACACCGCCGTCAACGCCTACCTGTTCGAGACGACCGGCGTGAACGTGCGGAAGCTGCCGAAGATCGGGATCGTCGCGGAGACCTCGTGCCGCTACCTGCGCGAGATCGGGTTCCCCGAGCCGGTCGAGGCCGGGCTGGTCGTCGACAAGGTCGGGAGCTCGTCGGTCATCTACCGGATCGGGCTCTTCCAGGGGCCGGGCGAGGAGGCCGCCGCCGAGGGCCGGTTCGTGCACGTCTACGTCGACAACACCGACGCGTCACGTCCGGTGACGCCGATGCCCGACGAGATCCGGGAGGCGGTCATGCCGCTGTGGCGGCAGAACTGACCGTGACGCCTCGCTAAATCTTGCGTGGCGCCATTCACCGTTGTCCGGCACTGTGACAGGCTGATCCACCGCCGTAGCACGATCTAGAGCGTCTTGGGGGACCTCTGTGGACGAAGAGTTGAAGCGCATCGCACGTGGCGGACTGCGCAGGGGGCGAGACCTTGCTCGCAAGGTCTACAACGACTCGCCCCTCTACAGCCGGGCCGACGACGTACGTCTGCTCGTCGACTGCCCGCTGTTCGACCACGAGTGGTACGCCGAGCAGGTCGGTCAGCGCCTCGACCGCAAACGGGCCGCCCGGCACTATCTCGAGCAGGACCCGGCCAAGCCGCTGGCGCAGCCCAGCCCGCTCTTCGACCCGGAGTTCTTCCTCGCGCGGCTGACCCCGCGGCTGCGCAAGCAGATGGGCGACCAGGACCCGTTCCTCTACTGGCTGCGCGCCGAGCTGTGGCTGCAGCCGACGCACCCGCTCTTCGACACCGACGGCTACACCGAGCGGCGCAAGACCGAGAACTTCTACGGCGGCGCGATCGGTCACTACGTCGACCGCGGCGCCCGCAACGGACGCCGCGCCAACGACTGGCTGGAGCAGGTCGACGGCCGGTTCCCCGACCTGCGCGACTGGATCCGCGACCGGCGCGCGGAGTGGCAGGCCCGGCAGGGCGGCCCGAAGACCTGGCGGCCGGACATCGACCGCGCCCCTGCCCCGCTGGCTGGTCGTGAGCCGGCAGGCACGGTCACCGTCATCGTCGATCTGGGCGCCTCCGACGAGCTCGCTCGCGCGACGCTGGACGGCGTCGCCGCCCAGACCGGGGTGAGCACCGAGATCATCGTCATCGACCGCGGCCTGACCCCGTCGGTCGCCGAGGTCATCCCTGAGGTCACCCCTGGCGCCCGGGTGGTGCTCGGCGACCCGGACCGCGGCGAGCCCGGTGTGGTCGCGGCGTTCTCGCAGGTGAGCGGCGACTTCGTCGCGTACGTCGCTGGGGGAGACGTCTGGACGCCCGGCCGTCTCGCGCGGCTGGTCTCGGTGGCCGAGGCGGCCGGGAGGCCGCTGGTCGCCGACGTCCTGGAGCGTCCCTGGCAGGAGGAGCAGCGGTTCGCCGTCGACGTACCTCCGGCCTCGCCGGGGACTGACGTGCCCGGTCCGCTGATGCGGACCCTGCTCTCGCGACTGCTGATCTCCGCGCCGCTGCTGGCGGAGGTCGGTGGTCCCCGTGACGACATCGGCTTCGGCTGGGCCTACGACCTCGCGCTGCGACTGACCTCCCAGGCCACCGTCGAGGTGGTGCCCGAGGTCGGCGTCGAGCGGCGTCAGGGCATCAACCCGCGCCGTCCGCGCCAGGACCGGCTTCCGCTCGACCCTCACGACCTGGAGTCGTGGGAGGACGTCGTACGCAACCGGACCTTCATCGACTGGAACGCGCTCGGCTCGCGCACCCCTGACCCCGACGTGGTCTCGGTCGTCATCCCCACCTACGACGACTCGCTGCTGACCGTGGGCGCGGTCGAGGCCGTGATGGAGCACGGCGCGGGGGAGAAGCGGCTCGAGATCGTGGTCTGGGACAACGGCTCCTCGGCCCGCGTCTCGGCGGTGCTCGACTCGCTGCCGCTGCGGTTCCCCGAGGTGAAGGTGGTCCACAGCACGGTCAACCACAACTTCGCGCTCGGCAACAACCTCGCCATCCCGTACGTCACCGGCGAGACCGTGGTCTTCCTCAACAACGACACCACGGCCCTGGCCGGCTGGCTGGAGCCGCTTGTCTCGGCTCTCGAGGATCCCGAGGTGCTCGCGGTGCAGCCGCTGCTGCTCTACCCGAGCGGGTCGGTGCAGTCGGCCGGGGTCGTCTTCCCGCCCTACGGCGGGCTGCCCTACAACATGCTCGCCGAGTACCCGCCCGAGGACGCCGCCGGTCTCGACGGCCACCCGTTCTCCGCGCTCACCGGCGCGGCGCTGGTGATGCGCTATCGCGACGTCGTCGCATGTGAGGGGTTCGACCCGATCTTCACCAACGGCATGGAGGACGTCGACCTGTGCCACCGGCTCGCCGCGCTGCGTCCGGGCTCGTTCCGGGTCGTGACCTCCTCCGAGGTCGTCCACCACGAGTCGAAGTCGAAGGGCCGCTTCGCCCGCGCCCCGCGCAACCGGCTGATCTACCTCGACCGCTGGGCCGGGCGCACCGAGCCCCGCGACGACGTGGCCGCCTGGGCGGCCTGCGGCTACCAGGTCGTCGGCCGCGCGGCGGCCGGGAACCCGACCGGCCCTGCTAAGACGTACGCCGCCACCCGCCCGATCCTCGCCCCGATGCCGCGCGCCTCGGTCGTCGAGGGCATCCCACAGCTGCGCTGGTCGATCAAGATCTCCGCGCCAGGAGCGCCGGAGGGCGAGCGGTGGGGCGACACCCACTTCGCCCGCGCGCTGGCCCGATCGCTGCGTAGGCTCGGCCAGTCGGCGGTCGTCGACCACCACTACGAGTGGGAGCGGCCGAGCGCGCTCGACGACGACGTCGTGGTCACCCTGCGCGGTCTCTCGCGCTACTTCCCGGCGCCCGACGGCCGGATCAACATCGGCTGGGTGATCTCCCACCCCGACGCGGTCACCCGCGCCGAAGCAGCCTCGTTCGACCGGCTGCTGGCAGCCGGGCCGATCTGGGCCGAGCGGATGTCGGCACGGTGGGGCATCCGCATCGACCCGCTGCTACAGGCCACCGACCCCGAGCTGTTCAACCCCGACCGGGCGCTGCCCGACTCCGGTCACGCGGTGCTCTTCGTCGGCACCTCGCGCGACGTCGAGCGCCCGATCATCCACGATGCGGTCTCGGCAGGACTGCCTCTGTCGGTCTACGGCCACGGCTGGGAGCCCTACATCCCGCGCCACTACGTCAAGGCCCAGTTCATGTCCAACACCCGGCTCGGCGCCGAGTACCGGGCCGCCGGGGTCGTGCTCAACGACCACTGGGCCGACATGCGCGACTACGGCTTCATCTCCAACCGGCTCTTCGACGCCGTCGCCTCCGGTGCCCGGGTCATCTCCGACGACGTCGTCGGTCTCCGCGAGGTGTTCGGTGACACCGTGCAGGTCTACGAGACCCCCGAGGACCTGGTGAAATGGTCCTCGATGCCCGACCCCTCGGTCGTCTTCGGCACCGACGAGCACATCCGCGCCGAGGCTGCCCGCATCCACCGCGACCACGGCTTCGACGCCCGCGCCCGATCCCTCCTCGACATCGCGCTCGAGGAGCGCGCCAAGCGCGACCGCTCCTAGCGACCTGTCAGAGTGTCCGCATGACGAAGCTGTCGGTGATCCAGCTGCGCGAACGGGACGCACTGGTCGATGACCTGAGGTCGCTCTCGCCCGAGCAGTGGCGCGCGGCCACCCTCTGCGGGGAGTGGGACGCGGAGGAGGTGGTGTCGCACCTCGGTGCGGCCTCACGACTCTCGTTCCCGGCCTGGCTGCGCAGCATGATCGGGGCGCGGTTCGATCCGGACGTACACAACCGCAAGCGGCTCGAGGAGTTCCGCGGATCCTCGCCGGAGGAGACGCTCGAGATGTACGCCGTGATCGGGCCCATCCGGCTGCCTCGGACGGAGAGCGTCGGCGGGCTGGGGGAGATGGTCGTGCACGGCGAGGACATCCGGCGGCCCCTCGGCATCCGGCACGATCCCGACCCCGAAGGGCTCGCTGCGGTCGCCAGGTCCTTCGCCACCAAGGACTTCGCGGTCAACAGCAAGTCGCTGGTCGAGGGACTCCGGCTCCGAGCGGTCGACGCCGAGTTCGTGACCGGCGACGGCCCCGAGGTCAACGGCCGCCTGCTCGATCTCGTCATGGCGATGGCCGGAAGGCGCGAGGTGCTCGAGGACCTCAAGGGAGACGGCGTCCCCGAGCTGCGACGCCGGCTGGGCTGAGCGCTCCGGACCATCTGGGTTCGCCCAGGTGGCCGTATGGTGTCTGAAGCGATGACGGCACCACGGCATGGGGGAGACGGTTTGGCCAGCGACCGGAGCCGGCTCGAGCGGTTGATGCAGGAGTCGATCCGGATCTCACCGGCGCCAGGAAGCCGCTCGCCCGCGTGGCGCGCGAGCGCGACGCTGCTGGTCGGGCTGGTGGCACTGGCCGGGATCGGACACATCGAGCTGGCCGCGTACGCCTGCTTCGGCACCTTCGCCTCCATCTACGGTGGCCGCCAGCCGCTGCGAGGACGCTGGCGGACCCAGACTGCCGCCGGGGCGCTGATGTGTGCCGCGGTCCTGTGCGGCGCGCTCGTCGCGACCTCCCCGCACCGGGCCTGGCTCGTCATTCCCGTCGCCGCGGTATGGGCCGCGGCCGGGTCGATGCTCTCGGACCGGTTCGTGCTGCGGCCGCCGGGACCGATGTTCCCGGTCTTCGCGGTGGCGACGTGTGCCGCGCTCCCGGTGACCCTGTCGGGTGTCTGGGTGGCCGTCGGCGTAGCAGCCGCCGCGGCCCTGGTCGCCGTGCTCCTCGGGCTGCTCGAGGAGCGGCTGGTCGGCAGCGGAGCCTCGGTCGAGGCCAGCCGCGGTGAGGTACGCCTCGACCACGCGACCGCGGTCGTCGTCGCGGTCGTGGTCGCCGGCACGATCTCCACCGCGCTCGGGCTCAGTCACACCTACTGGGCGATGGTGGCTGCGGCGGTGCCGTTCGGCGTCACCGGGCTGCTGGCGCAGACGACCCGCGGGCTGCAGCGCGTGGCCGGCACCCTGGTCGGCCTGGTCCTGGCAGCGGTGCTGCTCTCGGTATCGCTCCCCGCCCTCGTCGTCGCGGTGGTCGTCGCCGCGCTCCAAGGGATCACCGAGCTGCTCGTCGGGCGTCACTACGGCCTCGCCCTCGTCGCCATCACCCCGCTCTCGCTGCTGATGGTCCAGCTCGGCCACCCGCAGCCCGTCGACGCCCTGCTCTGGTCCCGCCTCGCCGAGACCCTCCTCGGCGTCGTCGTAGGCCTCGCCGCCGCCCTCGCCCTCCGCGAGTTCCGGCGCCGCTGACCGCCGAGGCGTCACGTACGTCGGCCGAAACGTCACATATGGCGGGCGAAACGTCACTTACGTCGGTCGAGACGTCACGGCAGTGCCGAGTCGGCCGACCGGGCTGACGTCTCGGCCGACGGGAGTGACGCCTCGGCTACTTCTCGAAGACTGCCTGATCGAGGACGCGGCGCTCGTCGTCGGCCAGGACGACGAGCTCCTCGCGGGTGAGGCCGGTGCCTTCGCCGGTGGGGGAGAGGTTGATGAAGAACTCGTGCTTGACGGTGTCGTGGAAGGACGTCTCCCGCATCGAGATGAAGTCGAGGTCGGCGAGGTCCTGGAGCAGAAGGCGGAGGTGGTTGGGGGTGCAGACCCAGTTGTGGGTGTCGATGTAGCGCTCCCCGCGCTGGGCCTCCTCGCCACTTGCCTTCACGGCCTCAAGGGCGTGGGCGAAGGTGTAGTCGCCCTTGTGGCGCGGACCCCAGGCGGTGATGCCGCCGTGCTTGGCGGCGTTGAGCCGCTCCTCGATGACCGCGCCCATGGTGTGCACCGACGACGGGTAGAGCGAGGCGTCGATGACCCGCGAGAGCGAGGCGCGCTCGCGGAAGCGGTCGAAGCAGTAGCGGTGGTCGGGGATGACGAGGGCGAGCACGCCTTCGGGGTTGAGCAGCTTCTCGCACTCGTTGATGAAGTCGATCATCGAGGTGGTGTGCTCGATGACGTGGGAGGCGACGACGAGGTCGAAGCGCTCCGGGATCACGTCTGACCAGGGAGTTCCCGGCCGGAAGACGTAGTCGACCTCCTCGATGTCATCGGGGTCGTACTGGGAGAAACCGGCGTAGCGCTGAACCAGACCCTCGCGGTCGAGATAGTCGACGATGCGTACGTCATAGCCGTCCCGCTTGGGCAGGATCGCGTTGTGCGCGGGGCCGATCTCCAGGATCAGGGCGTCGGGCTTGACCCCGGCGAGCACCTGCTCGCGACGCAGCTCGAGCCGGTCCAGTCCCGGGATGGCCGGCACCGCAGTGGTGCGGTTTCGGTCGCCCTGCAGCCCCTCCACCTTCGTACGCAGCTTCTGGTTGCGCTGCTTGAGCTCGTCGATCCGGTCGTGCAGGCGCGCGGCCTCGGCATCGGCGGCACGGACGGTCTGCAGACCTGCGGCGGCGAGGCCGCGGCGTACGGCGCCCCTGAAGGTGGGCAAGACAGGTCCTCCTGAGAAGAGAGTTTTCAGCTGGTGCGGGGTGGGATGTAGGGCTCGGCGGCCAGTGCGGCCCGGCCGCGCTCGGCACCAAGAGCGTGCTCGTCGTCGGGCACGGCCTTGTCGTTCTCGGGGTCGAGCACGTCACGCATGAGGTCGAGGACGAGCGCGCGGCCGAGCACGATGTGCAGGTGGTAGGTCAACCAGTCGTCGAACGAGTAGTCCCCGGAGAAGGCCCCTGCGGCGAGCTCGGCCCGGGTCGGCGTGCGCGCGAGGTAGGCGTCCTGCAGGGTGCCGCTCAGGTAGCGCTGGTAGTCGCGCATCCCGTGGTGGCGCGGGCTCGGCTTCAGGTCGGGGTTGGCCTCGTAGCCCTTGCCGGCGTTGATCACCTTGCGCTCGAGCTGGGCCCAGGAGCGCCAGGGGAGGTGGAGCACCTCGAGGGCGACCTCGTCGGGCGGCTGGCCGTTGCTCATCAGCGAGACGAAGTGGTTGCCCTGGACGACCTTGATGTCCGACTCGCCGCGGTGGATCGCGTTGGGCGTCGGATGCGCGTGGAGCCCGACCGCCTCGAGGCGCTCGTCGGAGCGCCGGTCGCGCCACTGGAGCCGATTGATGCCGCCGCCGGTCCATTCGGGCGGACCGACGAGGTTCTCGACCTCGACGGTGAACGCGTTCAGCGACAGGGGAGTGGCCTCGAGCGCCTGGCGTACGGTCAGGCCCTTGTCCTTCGGCACCAGGAACTCGTCGGCGTCGAGGTTGAGGACCCAATCGGCGCGGAAGTGGGTGCGGGCACGTCGGGCCATCGAGGTGACGACCTTGCCCTGCTGCTTCTCGTGGACAGGGTCGTGGTGGAGCTCGACCCGTCCCGTGGCGGCATAGCGCTCGAGCACCTCGGTGGTGCCGTCGACCGACGCGTTGTCCGTGACGATCAACGTGTCGACACCCTGGTCCAGGTGGTGCTCGATCATCGCGGCGACGATGTCGACCTCGTCCCGGACCATCATTGTCCCGATGATCCTCATGCCGTGAAACACTACCGGCCCGGTGTACGTTGTCGAGATCCCGCGCCGTACGACGGGACACCCCGGGCGCGGGCGCGCGTGCCCGCGCGTGCCGTTGTGTGCTCCGGGGGCGAGGTGTGCGAGGGTGGACGCCGTCCGTGAGTATCCAGAAGGGGGCTGGCCGAGCCAGTGACGACCATCCTTGTCATCTTCGTGGCGATGTTCGTCATCGTCGCGCTGGCCGGACTCGTGATCGTCTACACGGTCTTCCCCCACCGCGGACAGAAGATGCCGTACGCCACCAAGCTCGGCAAGGCGATGGAGCGGGCCGTCGACACGGCCCCCACGCTCAGCCCGGCCACGCGCCTGCAGACCCGCCGTGAGGACCGTCTCACCGAGCTGCTCGGTGAGCGCAAGCCAGGAACTACGGAAAAGAACGCCTAGTTTGATTGGATGAGGCCCATGGACATGGTCACCCTCATCGTCATCATCGCGGTCGCCGCTGTCGCGATCATCGGCGGCGGCATCGCCGGTCTGGTCACCAGCACCCGGCGCCGCAAGGAGCGTTCGCTGCCGACCCAGGCGGGGACCGATGTCATCACCCGCCCGGAGGAGCCGACGGTCGGGGAGGCCGAGCCGGAGACGGTGCCGGCGGAGCCCGCCGCGCCGGTCATCGAGAAGCCGGAGAGCACCGCCTCCCGTCTGGTGCGGCTGCGCCAGCGCCTGGCCGGCTCCAACGCGCTGGGTCGCGGGCTGCTCAACCTACTCTCGTCCGACAAGCTCGACGAGGACACCTGGGAGTCCATCGAGGACCTGCTGCTCACCGCCGACATCGGCGTCACCCCGACCCAGGAGCTGGTCGAGGGGCTGCGCACCCGGCTGCGCGTCGAGGGCGGCAAGTCCGACGTCAAGGCGGCGCTGCGTGACGAGCTGATCAAGCTGGTCGACCCCGGCATGGACCGCCGGCTCCAGGTCAGCGGCGCCGACGGCGCTCCCGGCGTGGTGCTGATGGTCGGCGTGAACGGCACCGGCAAGACCACCACCACCGGCAAGCTCGCCCGCATCCTGGTCTCCGAGGACCGCAAGGTCGTCCTCGGTGCCGCCGACACCTTCCGTGCCGCTGCCGCCGAGCAGCTGACCACCTGGGGCGAGCGCGTCGGCGTCGAGGTCGTACGCGGCCCGGAGGGCACCGACCCGGCCAGCGTCGCCTTCGACTCGGTCAAGGAGGGCCTCGACACCGGCGTCGACACCGTCATCGTCGACACCGCCGGCCGGCTGCAGAACAAGGCCGGCCTGATGGACGAGCTCGGCAAGGTCAAGCGCGTCATCGAGAAGCAGACCCCGGTCACCGAGGTGCTGCTCGTCCTCGACGCCACCACCGGCCAGAACGGCCTCATCCAGGCCCGCGTCTTCAGCGAGGCCGTCGCGGTCAGCGGCATCGTCCTCACCAAGCTCGACGGCTCCGCCAAGGGTGGCATCGTCGTCGCCGTGCAGCGCGAGCTCGGTGTTCCGGTCAAGCTCGTCGGCCTCGGTGAAGGCCCCGACGATCTGGCTCCGTTCACCCCTGAGGCCTTCGTCGACGCGCTCCTGGGCTAACTCCCTGTGCCACATGGCAGGATCGCCGGTATGCGCCATTCACTCGCCGGCCGGGCCGAGACTTCCATGCAGGCACGACTGCTCGCCCAGCTCCGTGACGAGGGCCCGCTGTCGCGGGTTCAGCTCGCTGACCGACTGAACGTCTCCCGCACCACGATCGCGGCCGAGGTCGGCCGGCTCACCGAGCTGGGCATGGCCCACGAGGTCGGGCCGGCGGCCTCCCGGGGCGGCCGGCGCTCGACCCTGGTCGACCTCGCGCCGGACATCCGGTTCGTCGGCATCTCGATCGGCGCCACCAGCATGTCGGTGGGCCTCACCGACGGCCGGCTGTCGGTGATCGCCACCCGCACCCGGGCGTGCGACATCCGCAGCGGCCCGGAGAAGGTGCTCGCGACCGCGCTCGACGAGGTACGCGCCCTTCTGGACGAGCACGACGTCACCGAGCCGATGGGCGCGGGCGTCGGCGTACCCGGGCCGGTCGACTTCCACCGCGGCGTCTCGGTGTCCCCGCCGATCATGCCGGGCTGGGACGGCTACCCGGTGCGAGACGCAGTCGCCCGGGAGCTCGGCTGCCCGGTCGTGCTCGACAACGACGTCAACGTCCTCGCGGCGGGGGAGCAGCACGCCGGCGTCGCCCGGACCGCTCGTGACTTCCTCTACGTCAAGATCGGCACCGGCATCGGCTGCGGGATCGTCGTCGACGGGGAGCTCTACCGCGGCGTCGACGGCTGCGCCGGCGACATCGGCCACATCCGCGTCGAGGACTTCGGGCCCACCTGCGCCTGCGGAAACACCGGCTGTCTCGAGGCGTTCTCCGGAGGGGCGGCGCTCGCTCGCGAGGCGCTCGCCGCGGCCCGTTCGGGACGCTCTCCGGTGCTGGCCGAGCTGCTCGCGGAGAAGGGCGAGCTGAGCGCCGAGGACATCGCCATCGCAGTGGCCCGTGGCGATGCCCAGGCTGTCCAGCTCATCCGGGAGAGCGGACACCGCATCGGCCAGGTCCTGGCCAGCCTGGTCTCGTTCTTCAACCCCGGCCTGATCGTCATCGGCGGCCGGGTCAGCAAGCTGGGCCATGGCCTGCTCGCCGAGATCCGCAGCGTGACCTACCGTCGCTCGCTGCCGCTGGCGACCGGCAACCTCCCGATCGTGCTCAGTGAGCTGGGTGACGAGGGCGGCGTCATCGGGGCCGCCCACCTGATCAGCGCCTCGGTGTACGCGCCCAGCAGCGGAGAGGCGTAGACCCGGCTCCCGGGCCACCTCAGAGGCGGACTAACGTCCCATCTTTCGAAATCATCTTGCGAAAGTACGCAAGTCACTTGACGTGACCGGCGTCACATCGATACGTTCGCGGACGATCTCGCTCCCCTCCCATGCAGCGAGAGAAGGAGATGGACCGTGCGCAGATTCACCCTCTGGAGCGTCGCCACCACCGTGGTCTCCGGCCTCCTGGTTCTCCCCCTCACGACGTCCGCGGACGCGGCCCCCACGGCTGCCCCGCCGCCTGACACCGACTTCGAGAAGGTGACCCTCAACGACCGCCCCGGTGAGCCGATGGACCTCGCGGTCCTGCCCAACGGGGACGTCCTCCACACCACCCGCGCCGGGAAGGTGTGGCTCAACGACGCCGACACCGGCGTCAACAGCGTCGCAGCCCAGTTCGACGTCTACCAGCACGACGAGGAGGGCCTGCAGAGCATCGCGCTCGACCCCGGATACAACGGCCGGACCAACAAGTGGGTCTACGTCTACTACTCACCGCCGATGAACACCCCCGTCGACGATCCGGCCACGCCGGACGTCAACGAGGGTGACGCCCCCGAGTACGGCACGCCCGCCGACTTCGAGCCCTTCAAGGGTGCGATCCGGCTCTCGCGCTACAAGTTCGCCGGCGGCAAGATCGACCTGTCCACCGAGCAGCAGATCATCGACGTACCGGTGGACCGGGGGCGCTGCTGCCACGTCGGCGGCGACATCGTCTTCGACTCCGCGGGCAACCTGATCCTCGCCACCGGCGACGACACCGACCCGTTCCAGTCTGACGGGTACGCCCCGCTCGACGACCGCGAGAACCGCAGCCCCGCCTTCGACGCGAGGCGTACGGCCGCCAACACCAACGACCTGCGCGGCAAGCTCGTCCGGATCAAGCCGGGACGTTCGGGCGGCTACACCGTCCCGACGGGCAATCTCTTCAAGAAGGGCACGCCCAAGACCCGTCCGGAGATCTATGCGATGGGCCTGCGCAACCCGTTCCGGATCGAGATCGACCCGCAGACCGACCGCGTCTTCGTGGCCGACTACTCGCCCGACGCCTCCGCTGCGAACCCAGAGCGCGGGCCTGCCGGCCAGGGCAAGTGGACCGTCGTCACGGAGCCTGCCAACTACGGCTGGCCGCTGTGCGCGACCGCCGAGCTGCCCTATCGCGACTACGACTTCGCGACCGGTACCTCAGGGCCGGCGTTCGACTGTGACGCCCCGGTCAACGACTCTCGGCACAACACGGGTCTGACCCAGCTGCCGCCGGTCACCCAGCCGACCGTGTGGTATTCCTACGGCCAGTCCGAGGAGTTCCCCGAGCTCGGTACGCAGGGCGGCATCGGGCCGATGGCGGGCCCCGTGTACGACTTCAAGAAGTCCGTGGCGTCCGGGCCGCGGTCTGGTGCGTGGCCGCAGTACTACGACGGCGTCCCGCTGCTCGCCGAGTGGACCCGCGACTACATCAAGGGCATGCGCTTGGACGCCGACGGGAACCTGACCGGGATCGAGTCAGTCCTCTCCTCGTTCGCCACGGACAACGTGATGGACCTGGAGTTCGGCAAGGACGGCTCGCTCTACATGCTCGAGTACGGCGATGGGTTCTTCAGCGAGAACGAGGAGGCCCAGGTCTCCCGGATCGACTACATCGCCCGCACCGGTAACCACAGCCCGAAGCCGGTCATCAGCGCCGACAAGACCGCCGGTCAGCCGCCGCTGACCGTCGCCTTCGACAGTGCCGGGACGACCGATCCTGACGGCGACCGCCTCGTCTACCAGTGGGACTTCGACGGTGACGGCACCTTCGACGCCACCGGGAAGACCGCTACCCACACCTACGACGAGCCGGGGGCCTACCGTGCGACCCTGACCGTCACCGACAAGGGCAAGGCGGGTCGTGGCAAGCACGCCTCGGCGGACGTCGACGTGATCGTCGGCAACGACGTTCCGGTGGTGACCCTGACGACCAGCCCGGCGCCCGGCGAGGCGTTCCACTTCGGTGACACCGTCCAGTTCCAGGTCGAGGTGACCGACGACCAGGCTGTGGACTGCGACCGGGTCTCGGTGACGTACGTCCTGGGCCACGACGAGCACGGGCACCCGCAGTCCACCGCGAACGGCTGCAGCGGCTCGATCGTGACGACCGTCCCCGGTGGCCACGACCCCGGGCAGGACGACCTGAACGCCGTCTTCGTGGCGGAGTACACCGACCCCGGTGACGGCGACATCCCGGCGCTCACCGGCACCGACGAGGTGGTGATCGCACCCAGCGAGTGACCCTCGCGATCGACCCTGAAAGGGGCATTCGGCCAACTCTGGTCGGGTGCCCCTTTCGGCTACTTTGTCCAATCACTTTTCAAAGTTCGACAGAAACTTTGCAGAAACCGCCGCGAAAGGGTTGTACAACGTGAGAAAGGTCACTAGTTTGTCTCTCAGTCACCGAATTCTGTGACTGCCATCACAGGCTGCCCACGATGGGCGACCCACCCCGGACAGGAGGCAACCGTGCGCGACGCAGACATCACCGTGCGGGTCTCCGCCACCGCCGACCCGGCCGCCGTCCGGACCGCGCGGATGGGGCTGCTCCTGCGGTCGCTCCGCGACCGTGGCCCGCGCTCGCGCGGGCGCCTGGCCGAGGAGACCGGGCTGACCCGCACGGTCGCGACCGGACTGATCGAGGAGCTCGCCGAGCTCGGGCTGGTCACTTGCGAGGACGCCGACCGCCGCGGCGCCGGCCGCCCCGGCGTCCAGGTCCGGCTCGTCGGCAGCTCGGTGTGCGGGATCGGTGCGGAGATCAACGTCGACCACCTCGCCGTCGTCGCCGTCGACCTCGCCGGGACGGTGATCGCCGAGTTCCGCCGCGGCATCGACGGCCGGCGCCTTCCGCCCGAGGGCGTGCTGGCCGAGCTCGCGGGTCTCGTCGAGGACGCCCTCGCCGAGGCACGGACCGCCGGCGCCACCGTCGCGGGCGTCACCGTCGGCGTCGCGGGCCTCGTCGACACCGCCACCCAGCGCGTCACGCTCGCCCCCAACCTCGGCTGGCGCGACATCGACGCCGCCGAGGACGTACGCCTCCGGCTGACCGCCGACGCCGCGCCGGTGCCGCCGGTGCACGTGGCCAACGAGGCCACCCTCGCCGCCACCGCCGAGCTCGACCCCGCCGACGCCGACCGCGCCGACATGGTGGTGCTCTACGGCGAGGTCGGCCTGGGCGGCGCGATCGTCAGCGGTGGCCGAGTGGCCCCGGGGCGGCACGGCTGGGCCGGCGAGATCGGCCACTTCCCGATCGACCCTCGCGGGCGCCGCTGCGGCTGCGGCCGCACCGGCTGCTGGGAGACCGTCGTCGGCCTGCGGGCGCTGCTCGAGGCGGCCACGGACCCCGACGACCCGGTTCGCGACCCCGTGCTGACCCTGGAGGAGCGGCTCGCCACCCTGGTCGAGCGGGCCCGGCTCGCCGACGGCCGCACCTTGGCCGCGCTGGACGAGGTCGGGACCTGGCTCGGCACCGGCGCCGCCGTCCTGGTCAACACGCTCAACCCCGGCACCGTGGTGCTCAGCGGCTACTACGCCGTGCTCGGCGAGTGGCTGCGCCCGGCCGTCGAGGCGCGGCTCGCCGCGGACGTCCTCGCGCCGCGTGCCGGTGGCACCCGGGTCGCGATCTCCGCCTTCGGCCCGACCGCCGCGGTACGCGGCGGCGCACTGGTCTCCCTGGAGCCGGTGCTCTCCGACCCCACCGCTCTCGCCGACCTGCACGGAGGAACCCGATGACCCAGACCCCGAAGCCGTCGCCGGACGGCCCCGCCGCCAGCGCAGACGGGGGTGACGTACTGCTCGAGATGACCGGGATCGTGAAGCGGTTCCCCGGCGTGCTCGCCCTCGGCGGCGTCGACCTCGACGTCCGCGCGGGGGAGGTGCACTGCCTGCTCGGGCAGAACGGCGCCGGCAAGTCGACCCTCATCAAGGTGCTCTCGGCGGCGTACCAGCCCGACGAGGGGGAGATCCTCTGGGATGGCGAGCCGGTCCGGCTGACCACGCCGGTCGCCGCCATGAAGCGCGGCATCTCGACGATCTACCAGGAGCTCGACCTGGTGCCCGGGCTCACCGTGACCGAGAACATCTTCCTCGGCCACGAGCTCGCCACGGCCGGGTTCAGCCGCCGCGGCGAGGCGACTCAGCGGGTGCGTACGCTCCTGGCCCGGCTCGGCCACAGCGAGGTCGACCCGAACAAGCTGGTCGGCGACCTCTCCCCGGCCGGACAGCAGATCGTCAGCATGGCCCGGGCGCTGTCCCACGACACCCGCCTGCTCATCCTCGACGAGCCGTCGGCGGTCCTCGACCAGGAGGAGGTGGACAACCTCTTCCGGGTGATGCGCGGCCTCACCGCGGAGGGCGTCGCGATCATCTACATCTCCCACCGCCTCGAGGAGATCCGCCAGATCGGCGACCGGATCACGGTCCTCAAGGATGGCCGCACCGTGGCCACCGGGCTCCCGGTCGAGGAGACCCCGACCCGGGAGCTGATCACGCTGATGACCGGCCGCCAGATCGAGTACGTCTTCCCCGAGCGTCCCGCGATCGCACCCGGTCGGGACGGCACGCCGGTGCTCGAGGCCACCGGCCTGTCCGGTGACCGCTTCCACGACATCGATCTCCGCGTCCACGCCGGCGAGATCGTCGGTCTGGCCGGCCTGGTCGGCTCTGGCCGCTCGGAGATCCTCGAGACGGTCTACGGCGCCCGCCGCTCCAGCGCGGGCACGGTCACCGTCAACGGCCGCCGCCTGCGCCGTGGCTCGGTGCGTGCCGCGGTGGCCGCAGGGATCGGCCTGGCTCCCGAGGAGCGCAAGAGCCAGGCGCTGCTGCTGGACCAGGCGGTCTACCGCAACGTGACCGTCTCGTCCCTGAGCCGGTTCTCCAAGGGCAGCTTCCTCGACAGCGGCGCCGAGCGCCGCGCCGCCGAGGAGCTCAGCCGCTCGCTCGACGTACGTCCGGCCGGGGTGGACCGGCCGGTCCGCAACCTGTCGGGCGGCAACCAGCAGAAGGTCGTGCTCGCCCGTTGGCTGCTGCGCGACTGCAAGGTGCTGCTCCTCGACGAGCCCACCCGGGGCGTCGACGTCGGGGCGCGCACCGAGATCTACAACCTCGTCCGCCGCCTGGCAGACGAAGGTGTCGCCGTGGTCGTGGTGTCCAGCGAGGTGGAGGAGGTGCTCGGTCTCGCCGACCGGGTCCTTGTCATCAGTGAGGGCTCCGTCGTCCACGAGGGACCCGCCACCGAGATCGACGAGTCGAAGGTCCTGGACCTCGTGATGGAAGGAGAGGTCGCATGAGCGACACCAACCCGACGAACGCTGCTGTGGCCCAGGAGGACACGGCTCGGGTCGAGAAGGAGGCGGCCCGCCGGGCCGAGCCCGGTGGTCTCGGCCAGCTGCTGCGCAGCGGCGCGGGCCACAACCTGGGCCTGGTCCTGGCGCTGGCGCTGCTGGCCCTGGTCGGCGTCATCACGGGCGGTGAACGGTTCGCCTCGGTCGACAACGTGATGACGATCCTGCGCCTCGCGGCGGTGATCGGCGTGGTCAGCATCGGGATGACGTTCGTCATCACCGGCGGTGGCATCGACCTCTCGGTGGGCGCGCTCGTCGCGCTCTCCTCGGTCTGGTGCACGACGTTGTCCACGCAGGCGATGGCCAACGACTACCACTGGATCTTCATCGTCACCACGGCGCTCCTGGTCGGCGCGGGCGCCGGTCTGATCAACGGCCTGCTGGTGGCGTACGGCGGGGTGGTGCCGTTCATCGCGACGCTGGCCATGATGGCCAGTGCCCGCGGTCTGGCCGAGATCATCTCTGCACGCAAGACCCAGATCGTCAGCGTGCCGGGTTTCACCGATGCGCTCTCCCGCGACGTGCTCGGGGTCTCGGTGCTGATCTGGATCTTCGCCATCGTGGCCGTGATCGGCTGGGTGCTGCTCAACCGCACCACCTTCGGCCGGCGCACCCTGGCCATCGGCGGCAACCCGGAGGCCTCGCGCCTGGCCGGCATCAACGTACGCCGCCACACCGTGCTCCTCTACGTGCTCGTGGGTCTCTGCTGCGGCATCGCGGCGGTCATGCTGGTCAGCCGCACCACGACCGGCAGCGCCACCCACGGCCAGCTCTACGAGCTCGACGCCATCGCCGCGGTCGTCATCGGCGGCACCCTGCTCTCCGGCGGGCGCGGCACCATCGTCGGCACCGTCTTCGGTGTGCTGATCTTCATGACCCTCACCAACGTGTTCGTGATCAACAACCTCTCGATCTCGGCTCAGGCATTCACCAAGGGCCTGATCATCATCGCCGCCGTGCTGCTGCAGAAGCGGTTCTCACGACAGCCCGGGTCATGACCGCCCTACGCCGTCCAGCCAGCCGTCCTCGGGTCTCGGACCAATCCCTTCTCCACCTCGCACGATCTAGGAGCACTTCCATGAAACTGAAGTCCACAGCAAAAATCGTCGTCGCCGGCCTCTCGGTGCTTGCCCTCTCGGCGTGCATCAGCAACACCCCCGAGGAGTCCGACAAGGGCGGGGGTACGTCCAACGCCGAGGCCGGCTCCAACGACGAAGCGGGCGACCAGGTCGTCATCGGCTTCTCGGCCCCCGCCGCCGACCACGGCTGGATGGGCGCGATCAGCGAGCAGGCCAAGGCAGCCGCCGATTCCTACGAGGACGTCGAGCTTCGCCTGGCGGAGGGAACCAACGACGTCAGCCTGCAGATCAGCCAGGTCGAGACCTTCATCAACGACAAGGTCGACGCCATCGTGCTGCTGCCCTTCGACGGCGCCGCGATGACGCCGGTCGCGCTCAAGGCGATGGAGGCCGGCATCCCGGTCATCAACGTGGACCGTGAGTTCAACGACCCCAACGCCGCCCGCGTCACCGTGCTCGGCGACAACTACGGCATGGGCGTCTCGGCCGGGACGTACGTCTGCGAGCAGGCCGACGGCAACGAGAACGCCATCGTCGCGGAGATCGCCGGCATCGACTCGCTGCCCCTGACCCAGGACCGGAGCCAAGGCTTCAAGGACGCGCTGGGCGAGTGCGGCCTCGACGTCGACAACCGGGTCGCCGCCGACTTCACCGTCGAGGGTGGCGAGAAGGCCGCCGGCAACCTGCTGCAGGCGGCCCCGAAGATCGACTTCCTGTGGAACCACGACGACGACCAGGGCGTCGGCGTCCTCGCTGCGATCAACAATGCCGGCCGCGACGAGTTCACCATGGTCGGCGGCGCCGGCTCGGCGAACGCGATGCGCGAGATCGAGTCCGGTGACAGCGTCCTCAAGGCGACGGTCATCTACCCCTCCACGCAGGCCGCGGACGGCATCAAGCTCGCCCGGCTCCTGGTGCAGGACAAGGCGATGTCCGACCTGGTCGAGGTGACCGTGCCGCGAACCATCCAGCTGGACGCGCCGGTGGTCACCGAGGAGAACGTGGGCGAGTTCCTCGACACGGCATTCGAGTCCTGATCGAGCCCGACCCAGCCAGACCGCAAGATCGCTCCGCGCTCGGGCGCGGAGCGACACCACCGAAACACAGGATCGAGTTCCGATGACCGAGCAGAACGCCACGCTCGGGGTGGGGATGATCGGCTATGCCTTCATGGGTGCCGTCCACTCCCACGCCTGGCGCAGTGCCCACCGCTTCTTCGACCTTCCCATGACCCCGCGGATGCAGATCCTCTGCGGCCGTGACGCGACCCGCGTGGCGGAGGCCGCCACCCGGTTCGGCTGGGAGGAGAGCGTCACCGACTGGCGCGACGTGATCGCCCGCGACGACGTCGACCTGGTCGACGTGTGCACGCCCGGCGACACCCACGCGGAGATCGCGATCGCCGCGCTCGAGGCCGGCAAGCACGTGCTCTGCGAGAAGCCGCTGGCCAATAGCGTGGCCGAGGCCGAGCGGATGGCCGCGGCCGCCGCGGTGGCCGCCGAGCGTGGAGTGCGGGCGATGGTGGGATTCACCTACCGCCGGGTGCCCGCCATCGCCCTGGCCCGGAAGCTGGTCGCCGACGGTCGTCTCGGGGAGCTCCACCACGTGCGTGCGCAGTATCTCCAGGACTGGCTGGCCGACCCCGAGACCCCGCTGAGCTGGCGTCTCGACAAGACGAAGGCCGGCTCGGGTGCGCTCGGCGACATCGGCGCCCACGTCATCGACCTGACCCAGCACATCACCGGCGACCGGATCCTGGAGGTCTCCGGGATGCTGGAGACCTTCGTCAAGGAACGTCCCGTGGCCGAGACCTCATCCGGGCTCTCCGCCACCGCCGGGGCCGAGCGCGGTCCGGTCACCGTCGACGACGCCGCGGTGTTCCTGGCTCGGTTCGCCGGGGGAGCGGTCGGCTCCTTCGAGGCCACCCGTTTCGCCACCGGCCGCAAGAACGCGATCCGGATCGAGATCAACGGGTCGAAGGGCAGCCTGGCCTTCGACTTCGAGGACATGAACGTCCTGCACTTCCACGACGCGACCCTGCCGGCCGCCGAGGGCGGCTTCCGCCGGATCGTCGTCACCGAGCCCGAGCACCCGTGGGTGGCCGCATGGTGGCCGCCGGGCCACGGCCTCGGCTACGAGCACGGCTTCACCCACCAGGTCGTCGACCTCGTCCGAGCGCTCGGCGACGGCACCGAGCCGACGCCGACGTTCGCCGACGGACTCCAGGTGCAGCGCGTGCTCGCCGCTGTCGAGACCAGCTCCGACACCAGGACGTGGCAGGAGATCCCCACCTGACCCACCCCGCTCGGCCGATTCCAGCCTGTTCAAACCGTTGAGCACAGAAGGGATACGCATATGAAGCACGGATCGAGAAGGTTCCGGACACTCATCGCGGGAATCGGGCTGGTGGCGGTGGCCGCCTTCGCCCCGGGCCTGTCACCGACGCCCGCCGCGAGCGCCGACCGCCCCGGCGGGGGCGAGGGGGCTGGGACGTACGACGTCCTGGTGTTCTCCAAGACCGCCGGGTTCCGGCACGGCTCCATCCCTGACGGCATCGCGGCGATCGAGAGGCTGGGGGCCGAGAACGGCTTCACGGTGACCGCCACCGAGGACGCGGCGGTGTTCAACGACACCGACCTGGCGGCGTACGAGGCGGTGCTGTGGCTCTCGACCACCGGTGATGTGCTCGACGCCGGCCAGCAGGCCGCGTTCGAGCGCTACATCCAGGACGGTGGCGGCTATGTGGGCGTGCACGCCGCCTCCGACACCGAGTACGACTGGCCCTGGTACGGAGGCCTCGTCGGTGCCTACTTCGCCGGTCACCCCGCCCAGCAGACCGCGACGGTGAAGGTGCACGGGCACAACACCGCGGCGACGGCCGAGCTGCCGAAGCGGTGGACGCGTTGGGACGAGTGGTACAGCTTCCGCGACCGTCCGGCCGACTCGATCCGGGTCCTCGCCGACCTCGACGAGCGCAGCTACGACCCGGGCCAGCACGCCATGGGGAACCCGCACCCGATCGCCTGGTGCCACCGCTACGACGGCGGCCGGGCCTTCTACACCGGCATGGGCCACACCTCGGAGTCGTTCACCGAGCCGGAGTTCCTCTCCCACGTGCTCGGCGGCATCGAGATGGTCGCCGGGGTCGCCCGGTTCCGCTGCGAGGCGGACAGATGAGCGGACCGATGAACGGGAGGGTCGGGCTCTGGCTGGTCGGCGCCTGCGGATCGGTGGGCGTCACGACGACGGTCGGCGCGCTGGCCGTCCGGGCCGGGCTCGCCGGACGGGTCGGGCTGGTCGCCGAGCAGCCGGAGATCGCCGCCGCCGGGCTGCCGTCCCTGGACGACCTGGTGATCGGTGGGCACGATCTGCGGGCGGACCCGTTGCTGAAGCGGGCCGAGCGGCTCGCCGCTGGCGGGGTCGTTCCCGCCGGGATCCTGCCGGCGATCGCCGGTGAGCTGGAGGAGGTCGAGGGGCGGCTGCGTACGGGCTATGACCCAGCGGGCGCCGAGCCGCAAGGTGTCGCGGTCGAGCGGCTGACCGCCGATCTGGTGGCTTTCCGCGACGAGCACGGGCTCGAGCGCGTGGTCGTGATCGACGTAGCGAGCACCGAGCCGCCGGCCGAGGTCGTGGACGGCGGACCGCTCGCCGACCCCGACGCCCTCGACGCGGCGCTGGCCGCGGGGGAGTCCCCGCTGCCGGCCAGCTCCGTCTACGTCCTGGCCGCCTATCGGGCGGGCTGCCCGGTCGTCTCGTTCACGCCCAGTCCCGGGCCGCGGCTGCCGGTACTCGTCACCCTCGCCGAGCGCGCGGGGCTCCCGTGGGCGGGCTCGGACGGGAAGACCGGGGAGACGCTGCTGAAGTCGGCGCTGGCGCCGATGTTCTCGACGCGGGCGCTGCAGGTCAACGCCTGGGCCTCGTACAACATGCTCGGTGGTGGTGACGGCGCCACGCTCGCCGACCCGGCCAACGCGCAGAGCAAGCTCGTCACCAAGGCCCAGGGGCTGGAGGCGATGCTCGGTCACCCGGTCGAAGGCCCGATGCACATCGACTACGTCCCCGACCACGGCGACTGGAAGACCGCCATCGACCACGTCTCCTTCGAGGGGTTCCTCGGGGTGCGGATGTCGCTGCAGTTCACCTGGAGCGGCTGCGACTCCGCACTGGCCGCGCCCCTGGTGCTCGACCTCGCCCGGCTCGTCCTGCGCGCGCAGGAGGTGGGGGAGAGCGGACCGCTCCCGTTCGGGTTCTTCTTCAAGGACCCGGCCGGCTCCACCGAGCACCGGCTCGGCACCCAGTGGGAAGAGCTGGTCGCGTGGTGCGCTCGGGTGGGCGGATGACGTCTCGCGCCCGAGCCTTCGCCGAGCTCGTCCGGCTGCCGGCGGCCCTCACCGTGCCGGGGGACACCCTGGCCGGGGCCGCCGCGGCCGGTCCGCTGCGGGCCCGCGCGGTCGCGATTCCGGCCGCCTCGGTGGCGCTCTACTGGGCCGGGATGGCGCTCAACGACTGGGCCGACCGGGACCTCGACGCCGTCGAGCGCCCGGAGCGGCCGATCCCGTCGGGCCGGATCAGCCCACGGCAGGCGCTGGGGGTGGCAGTCGGGCTCACTGCGGCGGGTGTCGGGCTGGCCGGGCTCGCCGGCGGGCGTCCGGCCGCGGTGACGGCGGCCGCCCTGGCCGGGACGGTGTGGGCCTACGACACCGTCCTGAAGGACACCTCCGCCGGGCCGGTCGCGATGGCTGCGGCCCGTGGCCTCGACGTGCTGCTCGGGGCGAGTGCGAGCGGACGTACGCGGGCGGGGCTGGTGCCGGCCGGTCTGCTCGCCGCCCACACCGCCGGGGTCACCCTGCTCAGCCGGGGCGAGGTCCACGGCACCCGGCCCGCCACCGCGAGTCTCGCCGGCGGCGTCACGGTCCTGACCGCGGCCGCGGCGGCCGGCCACGGACGGGCGGTGCTTCCCGTCGCCCTCGCCGCGACGTACGCACGCAGTGTCGGCTCCGCCCAGCTCGCCGCGGTCTCCTCGCCGGATGCCGGGACCGTCCGGCGGGCCACCGGCGCCGGGATCCGCGGGATGATCCCGCTCCAGGCCGCGCTCGTCGCTCGCCGCTCACCGCTGGCCGCGGTCGCGCTGCTGGCCGCCGGCCCGATCGCCAAGGCCGCCTCGAAGGTGGTGTCACCGACATGAGCACGAGCACGTTGCGGTTCGGATATGGCACCAACGGCATGCACAGCCACCGGCTCGAGGACGCGCTGAGCCTCCTGGCCGCGCTGGGCTACGACGGCGTCGCACTGACCCTCGACCACCTTCACCTGGACCCCTTCCGGCCGAACCTGGCGGGCCGGGTCGCCCAGGTCGGCCGCCGGCTGGACGAGCTCGGTCTGTCGGTCGTGATCGAGACCGGAGCTCGCTACATCCTCGATCCGCTCCGCAAGCACTACCCGACCCTGCTGCACCCGGGCCCCGACGCGAGCCGCCGGGTCGACTACCTGCACCGGGCGGTCGAGGTGGCCGCCGACCTCGGCGCCGAGGCGGTCTCGTTCTGGTCGGGCACACTGCCGGACGGCGTGGACGAGGACCGGGCCTGGGGACGCCTGTGCGACGGGGTGTGGCGGGTCCTCGACGTCGCCACCCGCCGCGGCGTCGTGTGCGCCGTCGAGCCCGAGCCCGGGCACTTCGTCGCCACCCTCGACTCCGTGATCGAGCTGCGCCATCGCCTCGACGACCCGGAGCTGCTGCGGGTCACCCTCGACCTCGGCCACGTGGTGTGCAACGAGCCGCGGGGGATGGCCGAGACCATCCGCCTCGCCGGTCCGCTGCTGGCCAACGTGCAGGTCGACGACATGGTCGAGGGCGTCCACGAGCACCTGGAGCTGGGCACCGGCGAGGTCGACTTCGCCGCCGCGCTCGGCACCCTCGTCGAGATCGGTTACACCGGGCTCGCCGCGCTCGAGCTGCCCCGCCAGTCCCATGCCGCCCCGGCCGTCGCCGAGCGCTCCCTCGCGTTCCTGCGCGAGACCCTCGACGACCTGCCCCGACCCGAGGAGGTGGGCGCATGAACGAGAAGCTCCTTGCCGAGTGGTGCGCCGAGATCGAGGCCGACCCCACCCGGATCAGGACCCGCTTCCCGGCCGCGGCCAGGGAGATCGGCCGCACTCCGGGCACCTCGCCGGAGCCGGGCGCGGAACGGGTCGAGGACGACGTACGCGTGCGGCTGCTGGTGGCGCTCGGCCGCGGCCTGGCGGGTGACGCCGACACGTTGAGCACCGAGGTGCACGACCTCTACCGCTTCGGCGATGCCGACGAGCGGCGGGCGGTCCTGCTCGGCCTCGGCCACCTCGAGGACGTGATCGGCGACCGCGCCGTCGACCTGCTCCACGACGCGCTGCGAACGAACGACCCGCGCCTGGTGGCAGCCGCCCTGGGGACGTACGCCGCTCGTCTCGATCCCGCCGCGTGGCGCCAGGCCGTCCTCAAATGCCTCTTCGTCGGCGTACCTCTGCGGCTGGTGGCCGGCCTCGACGGACCCGACGGATCCGATGACGAGCTGCGCCGGATGGTCGCCGACTACGCCGCTGAGCGGCGCGCGGCCGGCCGCGAGGTGCCCGTCGATGCCCTGCCCTTCCTTCCCGCCCCCACTCAGACCACTCGGGAGTCCTGATGCGCATCTTCGACCCGCACATCCACATGAGCTCGCGCACGACCGACGACTACGAGGCCATGTACGCCGCCGGCGTCCGCGCCCTGGTGGAGCCGGCCTTCTGGCTCGGCCAGCCGCGGACCAGCGTCGACTCGTTCATCGACTACTTCGACGCGCTGGTCGGCTGGGAGCGGTTCCGGGCCTCGCAGTTCGGCATCGCCCACCACTGCACGATCGCGCTCAACCCGAAGGAGGCCAACGACCCGCGCTGCACGCCGGTCCTCGACCTGCTGCCGCGCTATCTTGCCAAGGACGGCGTCGTCGCGGTCGGCGAGATCGGCTTCGACTCGATGACCGAGGACGAGGAGAAGGCGTTCAGCCGCCAGCTCGAGCTGGCCCGCGAGTTCGCGCTGCCCGCGATGGTGCACACGCCCCACCGCGACAAGCTGGCCGGGACCCGCCGCACCCTCGACCTCGTCGAGGCGGCCGGGATGGAGCCCGGGATGGTCGTCGTCGACCACCTCAACGAGATGACCGTCGACGTCGTCGACGAGGCAGGCGCCTGGATGGGCTTCTCGATCTATCCCGACACCAAGATGGACCCCGACCGGATGGTCGCGATCCTCCAGCGGCGCGGGCTGGACCGGGTGCTGGTCAACTCCGCCGCCGACTGGGGCAGGTCGGATCCGCTCCGGACAAGGGTGACCGGCGAGGCGATGCTCGCGGCCGGCTTCACCGAGGACGACGTCGACCGGGTGCTGTGGCGCAACCCGGTGGAGTTCTTCGGCCAGAGCGGACGGCTGCTGCTCGACGTACCTGCGGCCGACCAGGGCGCGACCTTCGCCGGCAACTCGCTGCTGCGAGGTGAGCGGGCATGAGGTTCCGGCACCGCGACGGCACGGTCGTCCACCTCGGCTACTGCAGCAACGTGCACCCCGCCGAGGACGTCGACGGCATCCTCGACCAGCTCCGCCGCTACGCCGGCGAGGTACGCGCCCGGCTCGGCGTCCAGCGGCTCGGCCTCGGTCTGTGGCTGCCCGCCGCGACCGCGCACGAGCTGGCCGGCGACCCGGCCACCCTCGACCGGCTGCGCACCGGCCTGGACCGCCACGGCCTGGAGGTCGTCACCCTCAACGCCTTCCCGTACGCCGGGTTCCATGCCCCGGTCGTGAAGCGCGACGTCTACTCCCCGGACTGGTCCACCCGGCGCCGCCTCGACTACACCCTCGACTGCGCCCGGGTGCTGTCGGCGCTGCTGCCCGACGATGCGGTACGCGGCAGCATCTCGACCCTTCCGCTGGGCTGGCGCACCCCCTGGTTCACCGACCGCGACCGGGCGGCGCGCGAGCTGATCGGCGAGCTCGCCGACGGCCTGGCCGGCATCGAGGCCGAGCACGGCCGGCCGGTGCGGGTCGGGTTCGAGCCGGAGCCCGGCTGCGTCGTGGAGACGACCCGGGACGCGGTCACCCGGCTCGCCGGACTGGCCCCCGACCACCTCGGGATCTGCGTCGACACCTGCCACCTCGCCACCCAGTTCGAGGACGCCACCGAGGCGCTCGACCGGCTTCGCGTGGCCGGACTGCCGGTCGTCAAGGTCCAGGTCTCCGCGGCCCTGCACGCCGACGACCCCAGCGACCCGGCGACCCGGGAGGCCCTGGCCTCCTACGCCGAGGACCGCTTCCTCCACCAGACCCGCGAGCCGCGCGGGGCGCGGGTCGACAGCCGCGACGACCTGCCGGAGGCGCTCACCGGCCATCGTCCGCTGCCGGCCGAGCATCCCTGGCGGGTGCACTTCCACGTACCTCTCCACGCCGACCCGGCCCCGCCGCTGCGCAGCACCCGCGACCACCTCGCGGGCACGCTCGACGCGCTCCTCGGCGGCCCGGTGGCGCACACCGACCACCTCGAGGTCGAGACCTACACCTGGGGAGTCCTGCCCGAGCAGGTCCGTCCGGACGGGGATGGCGGCCTGGTCGCGGGAATCGCGGCCGAGCTGGCCTGGACCCGCGACCGGCTCGTCGAGGCCGGTCTCGAGCAGCTGCAGGAGGCATCGGCATGAGCGAGCGTACGAACGACAAGCTGCTGGTCATCGATGTGGTCGGCATGACCCCCGAGCTGCTCCAGCACATGCCGCGGGTGCGGCAGGTGGGGGAGTCGGGGTTCACCGCCGAGCTGGGCACGGTGCTGCCCGCGGTCACCTGCTCGGTCCAGTCGACCTTCCTGACCGGCGCGCTGCCGCGTGACCACGGCATCGTCGGCAACGGCTGGTACTTCCGCGACCTCGGCGAGGTGCTCCTGTGGCGCCAGCACAACGCGCTGGTGCAGGGCGAGAAGCTGTGGGACGTCGTCCGCCGCCGGCGACCCAGCGCGAAGGTCGCCAACATCTGCTGGTGGTACGCCATGGGTGCCGACGTCGACACCACCGTCACCCCGCGCCCGGCCTACCACGCCGACGGCAAGAAGTCGCCGGACTGCTGGACCTGGCCGCCCGAGCTCCACGACACCCTCACCGCGGAGCTGGGCCCGTTCCCGCTGTTCACCTACTGGGGTCCTACGGCCTCGATCAAGAGCTCGGCCTGGATCGTCGCGGCCGCCCGCAAGGTCATGCCCGACCACGACCTCACCCTCGTCTACGTCCCGCATCTCGACTACGACCTGCAGCGCTTCGGCCCCGACAGCCCGCAGGCCGTCCAGGCGGCCCGCGACGTCGACGCGACCCTGGCGCCGCTGCTCGACGACGCCGAGGCCGCAGGCGTACGCGTCGTGCTGCTGAGCGAGTACGGCATCACCCGCGCCACCCGCCCGGTCGACGTCAACCGGCTGCTGCGCCGCGAGGGCCTCCTGCACGTCCACCACAACGCCACCGGCGAGCTGCTCGACCCGTGGACGTCGCGGGCCTTCGCGGTCGCCGACCACCAGATCGCCCACGTCTACATCAAGGACCCCGCCGACCTGGACCGGGTGCGCGACCTGCTGCAGGGTCTGGACGGTGTGGCCGAGGTCCTCGACCGCGCCGGCCAGGCGGCGTACGGACTCGACCATGAGCGCGCCGGTGAGCTCGTCGTGGTGGCCGAGCCGGACGCTTGGTTCACCTACTACTACTGGCTCGACGACGCGAACGCACCCGACTTCGCCCGCGGCGTCGAGATCCACAAGAAGCCCGGCTACGACCCCGCCGAGCTGTTCCTCGATCCCGAGGACCGCTGGGTGAAGCTGCGTGCCGCCACCACGCTGGCCCGTAAGACAGCCGGGCTGCGCTACGCCATGAGCGTGGTGCCGCTCGACCCCGCCCCCGTCTCCGGCAGCCACGGCCGGCTGCCGGACGACCCCGAGCACGGCCCGGTGCTCGTCTGCTCCGACGCCTCCGCCAAGCGCGACCGGTTCGAGGCCATCGAGGTCCGCGACCTGCTTGCATCCCTGCTCCCCTGAACCGCTCCCCTGAGGAAGGACTAACACCATGACCCGACCGATCACGCTCTTCACCGGCCAGTGGGCCGACCTGCCGTTCGAGGAGGTCTGCCGCCTCGCCTCCGAGTGGGGCTACGACGGCCTCGAGATCGCCTGCTGGGGCGACCACCTCGACGTCTGGCAGGCCGCCGAGGACGAGACGTACGTCCAGGCGAAGCTGGACCTGCTGGCCAAGCACAACCTGAAGGTCTTCACGATCTCCAACCACCTCAAGGGCCAGGCGGTCTGCGACGATCCCATCGACCAGCGCCACAAAGACATCCTGCCCGCGAAGATCTGGGGCGACGGCAACCCCGAGGGCGTACGTCAGCGCGCCGCCGAGGAGATGAAGATGACCGCCCGGGCGGCGAAGAACCTCGGGGTCAAGACGGTCGTCGGCTTCACCGGCTCCTCCATCTGGAAGTACGTCGCGATGTTCCCGCCCGTCTCTCAGGCGATGGTCGAGGCCGGCTACCAGGACTTCGCCGACCGCTGGAACCCGATCCTCGACGTCTTCGACGAGTGCGGGGTGCGGTTCGCCCACGAGGTCCACCCCTCCGAGATCGCCTACGACTACTGGTCCACCGTCGCGACGCTGGAGGCGATCGGCCACCGCGAGGCCTTCGGGCTCAACTGGGACCCCAGCCACATGGTGTGGCAGCAGGTCGACCCGGTCGGGTTCCTGTGGGACTTCCGCGACCGGATCTACCACGTGGACTGCAAGGACACGAAGATGCAGACCGGCAACGGCCGCAACGCCCGCCTCGGCTCCCACCTCGCCTGGGCCGACCCGCGCCGCGGCTGGGACTTCGTCTCCACCGGCCACGGCGACGTGCCGTGGGAGCAGTGCTTCCGGATGCTCAACTCCATCGGCTACGACGGCCCCATCTCGGTCGAGTGGGAGGACGCCGGCATGGACCGCCTCGTCGGTGCCCCTGAGGCGCTCGAGTTCGTCCGCCGACTCGCCTTCGACGCCCCCGAGGCGGCCTTCGACGCGGCGTTCTCGACCGCCGACTGACCCGCTACACCCAAGAAGAAGGAGTTACGAGATGTGTTTTGGATTCGACGGTGACGGTGCGCTGCAGCGCTCACTCGAAAAGCGCGGCCTCAGCCGGCGCTCCCTCATCCGCGGCGCCGCCGCGGGTGCCGCCGCGCTCGGAGTCAGCGGTGCTCTGGCCGCACCGGCAGCCGCTGACGGCGTACGTTCCGGTCGTGGCCACGGTGGCGGCCGCCGGGTCCCTGCCGACAAGATCAGCATCCAGCTCTACACGCTGCGGTCGATCATGACCGGAGCAGGTGTCGACGCGACGCTGGCGAAGCTGGCGCAGATCGGCTACGACCGCGTCGAGCTGGCCGGTCTCTACGGGCGCACCGCCGAGGACATCCGAGGCGTCCTCGACGGGCTCGGGATCCGCTCCAACTCGAGCCACGACGGTCTGAGCAGCAGCTTCGCCGCGCTCGAGACGAAGTTCGACAACTCTGAGACGCTCGGGGTCCGCTACCTCAACGTGCCCTACCTGGCCTCCAGCTCGCTCGCCGACTGGCAGGCCTGGGCCGACCAGATGAACAACGAGGCGGCGGCGGCGAAGCGGCGCGGCTTCCGCTATGGCTACCACAACCACGCCCATGAGTTCACCACTGATCTCGGTGGCGGGGTCACGCCCTGGGACGTGTTCATGCGGGAGCTCGACCCGGCCTACGTCCACCTCGAGGTGGACCTCTACTGGGCCGTCACCGGCGGCGTGAACCTCGGCATGTCCAGCGACGAGGCGATCGACTTCGCGATCGACGTCGTCGACCGGTCTCCGCTCCAGGTCCGCCAGTACCACGTCAAGGACCGCAACGAGGCCACCGGCGACCACGTCGACCTCGGCACGGGGTTCATCGACTTCGCCAAGATCTTCCGCGCCCACCAGGTGGAGGACTACATCGTGGAGAACGACAGCCCTGACGTCACCCCGATCCAGACCGCGGAGGTGGGTTACTCCTACCTGCGTGGCCTGCGCTACTGACGTACGCCATCTGAAGTTCGTCAGGCAAGACTCGGCAGCCGCCCCCGACCCTCCCTGCGGGGCGGCTGCCGTCTCCTTCCAGACGCTCGGTGAACCCTCCGAGAAGTCGGGATGACGACCATCCCCCAAACGGGCGAGTGCCCCGTGTCGGGTTCCGCGAACCCTCGGTGAGGGTCATAGGCTGAAGACCATGCCATCGCCCCGGGTATCGCTGATCACCGCTGTCTACAACCCGCCCGCCGATGCCTTCGAGGACACGATCGCGTCGGTTCTCGGCCAGACCCACGAGGACTGGGAGTGGGTCCTCAGCGACGACTGCTCGCCCGCGCCCTGGGTGCTGCCGCGGCTGCGGGAGCTGGCGGCGAAGGAGCCGCGGGTGCGTATCGTGGAGCGTGCGGCGAACGGTGGCATCGTGGCCGCCTCGAACTCGTCGCTGGCGGAGGCGACCGGCGAGCTGATCGCCCTGCTCGACCACGACGACGTACTCGAGCCGAACGCGCTGGAGAAGATGGTCCGCGCCTACGACCGGTTCGAGGACCTCGACTACGCCTACAGCGACCAGGACCTGATGTCGGATGCGGGCGAGCTCCGCGACGCCTACTACAAGCCCGACTGGTCCCCGGAACGGCTGCGGCACCACAACTACTGCACCCACTTCTCGGTGTTCCGCCGCTCGGTCGTGGAGGAGGTCGGCGGCTTCCAGGAGGGCTTCGACGGCTCCCAGGACCACGACCTCGTGCTGCGGGTCAGCGAGCGCGCGCGGCGCATCGTCCACGTCCCCGGCGTGCTCTACCACTGGCGCCAGGTACCGGGCTCCGCCGCGGCGGACAACCACGCCAAGCCGTACGCCTGGGACGCCGGCGTACGTGCCGTGCAGGCTCACCTCGACCGGCTCGGGATCCGGGCCACGGCCTCACGCGGCGTCTCGCCCGGGCTCTACCGCGTCGAGCGGGAGCCCGACCTGGACACCCCGGTCAGCGTGATCATCCCGACCATCGGCACCAGCGCGATCGTGTGGGGCGAGAAACGCGCGATGGTGGTCGAGACCGTTCGCTCCGTGGTCGCCTCCACCAAGCACCGCAACGTCGAGTTCGTGATCGTCTACGACACCCCGACCCCGGCCCCGGTGCTGGAGGCGCTGCGGGCGATCGAGGGTGCCGACATCAAGCTCGTCGAGTTCAAGGAGAAGTTCAGCTTCAGCGCCAAGTGCAACGTCGGCGCCGCCCACGCCACCGGTGACGTCCTGATCTTCCTCAACGACGACATGGAGGCCTACTCCGAGGGCGTCATCGAGAACCTGATCGCGCCGCTGCGCGAGCCGGACGTCGGCATGACCGGCCCCAAGCTCCTCTTCGAGGACTACCGCATCCAGCACGCCGGCCTGGTCTACGGCAGCGGCACCATCACCCACGCCTACTACCGTGCCCGCCCCGAGGAGCGGGGCAACCACGGCGAGCTGCACATCAACCGGGAGACCTCCGCGCTGACCGGCGCCTGCGTCGCGATGCGGCGCGAAGTCTTCTTCGACGCCGGTGGCTTCAGCGAACGGCTTCCGGTCAACTACAACGACGTCGACCTGTGCCTCAAGGTACGTCGCTCACTCGGCCTGCGCCTGGTCTGGCTCCACGACGTCACCCTCTTCCACTTCGAGTCCGTCAGCCGCGACAACGCGGTCCACGACTGGGAGAAGGACTTCATCAACAACCGCTGGGGCAACTACAAGGACGTCCGCGAGGCGTACTCCAACGGCGTCCGCTGACTCGGCGGTCAGCCCTGGGCCGCTCGGCGGAGGCGGCGTACGACCCGTCGGCCGAAGTTCCGCACCGGGTAGCGGGTGGCGTAGGTCAGGTCGGCCTCGAGGCCGGCGACCTTGCCGCGCAGCCGCTCGATGCGCTCGCGGCGGCGCCGGTTGACCTCGCGGGCCTCGCGCAGCTGCTTGGAAAGCGTGCCGACCCGGGCCTGGGCGGAGTTGGCGGAGGCCTGGATGCCGAGGATGTGGTCGCGGGTGGCCAGCCGGGAGCGGGTGACCTCCTCGAACCTCTGGGTGTATACGTCGCGGAGCCGGACCTCGTCGGCCGGGGCGGCCTGGGCAAGCTCGGGGGCGGCCGGCGCGACCTCGCCGTCGGCGAGCGGCCGGGCGGCCAGCTGGAACTGGTAGACCAGCGCGTCGGGCTGCTGGCGTACCCACTCCACGGCCACCTCGGGAAGCAGGCCGGGGTCGACCGAGACCTCCACGTTGAGAGGGTCTGCCGTGGTGCCGCGCAGGTCCTCGACCGCGTAGCCCGCCTCGGTGAAGAGCTGCAGCAGCCCCTCGCGTGAGTAGAACTTGATGTGGGTGCGGTCCAGGAGACCGGTGTCGGTGGTCTGCCAGCGGCCCTGGAGCAGGGCGAGGCGGACCGAGCCGTGGGTGACGTTGGGGATCGAGATGACCACCTGGCCGCCGGGGGCGAGCAGGTCACGGGCCTGCTCGAGTGCAGCCCGCGGGTCGACGAGGTGCTCGAGGACGTCGGCGAAGATCACCACGTCGAAGGAGCCGGGCTCGACGATCTCGGTCAGCGGGGTCACATCCAGGTCGGCGACGACCACCGTGTCCAGGACCTTATCGGCCAGGCTCGCCGCCTCCGGGTCGATCTCGATCCCGGTGACGGTGCAGCCGCGCTCGGTGAGGATCCGGCCGATCTCGCCGGTCCAGCAGCCGACGTCGAGGACCCGCTTCCCACTGCCCGCCGCGACGGCGGACTCAGCCAGGTCGATGACCTGCACATGGCTGGTGTTGCGGTGATCGAGGTCGATCTCGACGGCGTAGTGCGACATGCGACGAGGGTAGCGACCTTTGGCGGCGCCGCGCGGCTTCGGCACGGGTGATTTACAGGCTGTTTCGACGCTTCGGCGACGTACGGTGAAATGGTCTGTTACACAGTGGAAACAGACGCCTCGGGGTGTCGAAACGTCCCCGGGTCAAGGTGGCGGCGAAGATGACAGGATCAAGGACCTCTGGAGGCGCCCTCTCGTGAAGCTCGTGACCGCAGTGATCAAGCCCCATAAGTGGGAGGACGTGCGCGAGGCCCTCGAAGCCTTCGGCGTGACCGGCATGACCGTCTCCGAGGTCTCCGGCTACGGCCGGCAGAAGGGTCACACCGAGGTCTACCGCGGCGCCGAGTACGACATCGCCCTGGTGCCGAAGATCCGCATCGAGATCGTCGTGGAGGACGAGGATGCCGCGGACGTCGTCGGCATCGTCGTGAAGACCGCACAGACCGGACGGATCGGCGACGGGAAGGTCTGGCTCAGCCCGATCGAGTCCGTCGTCCGTGTTCGGACCGGTGCACGTGATGCCGAGGCGCTCTGACTAGGCTTCGTCCGAGTGCCGGTCCATCGAATCCCACCGGAGGAGAGAAATGAAGCTCGTCACCGCAGTGATCAAACCCCACAAGTGGGAGGACGTTCGCGTCGCCCTCGAAGCTGTCGGTGTCACCGGCATGACCGTCTCCGAGGTCTCCGGCTATGGCCGGCAGAAGGGTCACACCGAGGTCTACCGCGGCGCTGAGTACGACGTCGCCCTGGTCCCGAAGATCCGCATCGAGATCGCCGTGCCCGACGAGGAGGTCGAGTCCGTGGTCAGCGCCATCGAGACCTCGGCGAAGACCGAGCGGATCGGTGACGGCAAGGTCTGGGTCTCCCCGCTGGAGACCATCGTGCGGGTCCGCACCGGCGACCGCGACGACGCCGCGATCTGATTCTGCGTTAGCGAGGGGGCGGCGTGACCGCTGAGGGTCGGGCGGAGCGCACAGCCGAGGCAGACGAGCAGTGCGCCAAGGCGTACGCCGCCGCGGGCGGCCCCGATGTCGGGGTCGCCCTCGTCGCGGTCGGGGGATACGGGCGCGGGGAGCTCGCGCCCTTCTCCGACTGGGACGTGGTCCTGGTGCACGACGACGCCGTCTCGCCGGGGTCGGTGGCCGAGCAGGTCTGGTATCCGCTCTGGGACACCGCGCCCAAGCTCGACCACTCGGTGCGGTCGTTCTCCGAGATGCTCTCGTCCTCGACCGGTGACCTCCGGGTCGCCCTCGGGCTGCTCGACATCCGGCACCTGGCCGGCGACCGCGGGCTGGTGCTGCGGTTGCGTACGACGATGCTGGCGCACTGGCGCAAGCACGCCCGGGCCCTGCTGCCCGAGCTGAGGACGATGAGCGTGGAGCGACACCGGCGCGCCGGTGAGCTCGCGCACGCCTCGGTGCCCGATCTGAAGGAGATGTACGGCGGGCTGCGGGATGCGGTCGTGATCAAGGCGATCGTGGCCACCTGGCTCGTCGACGTGCCCGCGGTCGACCTGGAGAAGTCGCGCCGCGCCCTGCTCGACGTACGTGATCTCGTGCAGGAGATCGGCGGCCGGGCCACCGACCGGGTCGTGCCGGAGATGTGGGACCAGCTCGCCGAGCGGCTGGAGCTGGCCGACGCCCGCACGGCACAGGCCCACGTACGCACCATCGGCCGCCGCCTCACCCATCTCTCCCGCCTGGCGTGGCGACGGGTGGACGGGGTCCTGGAACGCTCGCGCCCCGGAGCACCGCGCCGCCCGCGGCTCGCGCCGCTGGGCAACGGTCTGGCGCTCGCCTCGGGCGAGGTGGTGCTGGTGCCGGGCGCCCGCCCGTCGCGGGATCCGCTGATGCTGCTGCGGGCCTCGGCGCTCGCCGCCGAGCACGGGGTCGCGCTGGCGCCGCCGACCGCTGCGCGACTGGCCCGGGACACCCCGGCGCTGGCCGAGCCGTGGCCGGAGGAGGCGCGGCATCTCTTCGTACGACTCCTGGGTGCCGGACGCGGGCTGCTCGCGGTCTGGGAGACGTTGGAGGAGACCGGCGCGGTCTCCCGGATCCTGCCCGAGTGGGAGCGGATCCGGCTGCTTCCGCACGCCTCGATCATCCACCGCTTCACCGTCGACCGGCACACCATCGAGACCTGCATCGAGGCGGTCGCGCTGCTGCCACGCGTGGCCCGCCCGGACGTGCTGCTGGTTGCGGCGCTGCTCCACGACATCGGCAAGGGGTCGCTGACCGAGCACAGTGTGGCGGGGGAGCCGATCGCCCGCCGGATCGCCTCCCGGATGGGGTTCCCGGACGAGGAGGTCGACCTGATCTCGCAGCTCGTGCGCTGGCACCTGCTGCTCTCCACGACCGCGACCACCCGTGACCCGGACGACCCGGCGACCGTCGACCTGATGGTGGACACGATGGGCGACGCCGAGGCGCTCGCGCTGCTCACCGCGCTCACCGAGGCCGACGCTCGGGCAACCAGCACCCAGGCCTGGAGCACCTGGCGGGCCCGGCTCATCCTCGACCTCGCCCGGCGCGCCGCTCGGGTCCTCGACACCGGCGTCGCCGCGGGGGAGCGGCCGCAGGCCGCGGTGGAGATCCCCGAGAGCGTACGTTCGGGCTCGACCTCCTTCCGCGCCGAGCCGCTCGCCGACGGCGCCCGGGTCTGGGCGATCGCGCCCGACCGGCTCGGCCTGCTCGCCGACCTGGCCGCAACCTTCGCGGTCGCGCGGCTGCCGGTCAGAGCGTGTCGTGCCTGGCAGCAGGGCGGTTTCGGGGTCAGCGTGTGGGACCTCGACGACTCCTATGTCGACGCCGCGGTGCTGCGCACGCGCTTCTCCGCCATCACCGAGGGCCGCCTCGACCCGGCCACCCGGCTGGCCCCGAGCGCGGCCGCGCGGGGGAGCGAGCCCTCGGTCGTCGTACGTCCGGAGGCATCCAGCAAGGCCACCGTCCTCGAGGTGCGCACCATCGACCGTCCCGGGGTCGTCTACACCGTCGCCGTCGCGCTGGCGCGGATGGAGATCGCCGTCCGTTCCGCCCACATCTCCACCCTCGGCCCGCAGGCCGTCGACGTCTTCTACCTCCAGGAGGCCTCGGCCGGAGTCCTCGCCGAGCATCGGGCGGCCGAGGCGGCCCATGCGGTCCGCGCGGCCCTCGAGTGCTCACCGAGGTAGCTCGGTGAGCTTCGGGACCCCGATGGCGCCTGCCGAATAGCACCCCACACACAACAGTTCGTTAGTCTTGGCAGGACAACCACTCTGCTGAAGGACCGCTTTGTTCGCCACGCTCTCCGACCGGCTCGCCACGACGTTCAAGAACATTCGGGGCAAGGGCCGCCTCACCGATGCCGACATCGACGCCACCGCTCGCGAGATCCGCATCGCGCTGCTCGAGGCCGACGTCGCGCTGCCGGTGGTGCGCGAGTTCGTCGGCCGGGTCAAAGAGCGGGCGCGCGGCGAGGAGGTCAGCCAGGCGCTGAACCCCGCCCAGCAGATCGTCAAGATCGTCAACGACGAACTGGTCACGATCCTGGGTGGCGAGACCCGCCGGCTCCGCTACGCCAAGACCGGCCCGACGGTGATCATGCTCGCGGGTCTGCAGGGTGCCGGTAAGACCACCCTGGCCGCGAAGCTCGCGCTGTGGCTGAAGGAGCAGGGCAAGGCCCCGCTGCTGGTGGCCGCCGACCTGCAGCGCCCCAACGCGGTCAACCAGCTCCAGGTCAACGGTGAGCGCGTCGGCGTTCCCGTCTACGCACCCCAGCCCGGCAACGGTGTCGGAAACCCGGTCGACGTGGCTCGTGACGCCATCGAGGAGGCCAAGCGCAAGCTCCACGACGTGGTCATCGTCGACACCGCCGGCCGCCTCGGCATCGACGAGGAGCTGATGAAGCAGGCCGCCGACATCAAGGCGGCGGTCAACCCCGACGAGGTCCTCTTCGTCGTCGACGCGATGATCGGTCAGGACGCGGTCAACACCGCGCAGGCCTTCCTCGACGGCGTCGGCTACGACGGCGTGGTGCTCACCAAGCTCGACGGTGACGCCCGCGGTGGTGCGGCGCTCTCCATCGTCCAGATCACCGGCAAGCCGGTCATGTTCGCCTCCAACGGCGAGAAGATGACCGACTTCGACCTGTTCCACCCCGACCGGATGGCCGGCCGCATCCTCGACATGGGCGACATGCTCACCCTGATCGAGCAGGCCGAAAAGACCTTCGACCAGGGGCAGGCCGAGAAGGACGCGGCCAAGATCGCGACCGGCGAGTTCACGCTCGAGGACTTCCTCAAGCAGATGCAGCAGCTGCGCAAGCTCGGCTCGATGTCGAAGCTGATGGGCATGCTGCCGGGCATGGGCCAGTTCCGCGAGCAGCTCGACAACTTCGACGAGCGCGAGATCGACCGGATCCAGGCGATCATCCAGTCGATGACGCCGGCGGAGCGCGCCAACCCGAAGATCCTCGACGGCTCCCGCCGCGCCCGCATCGCGAAGGGCTCGGGTCGCCAGGTCTCCGACGTCAACCAGCTCATCCAGCGCTTCACCGAGGCGTCGAAGATGATGAAGCAGCTCGCCTCCGGCGGCGGCATGCCCGGGATGCCCGGCGCGCCCGGTGCGAGCTTCGGCAAGCGTGCCGGCGCCAAGCAGGTGGCCCAGAAGAAGAAGGGCAAGGGGGCGCGCAAGTCCGGCAACCCGGCCAAGGCCGCTCAGCAGGCGAAGGCGGATGCCGAGAAGAAGCCGGCTGCCGCCAACCCGTTCGGGATGCCGGGTGGCGAGGAGATCGACTACGAGAAGGCCGCCGCCGATCTCAACCTGCCCTCGGACTTCTCCAAGTTCCTCAAGTAGGAGTCCTTCCAGGTGAGCACGGTGCTCGTCGTCGACGGCGCCAACGTCGTGGGCGCCCGCCCGGACGGCTGGTGGAAGGACCGGGCCGGCGCCGCGCGCCGGCTTCACGAGTCGCTGCTGGTCGCCGATCTCCCGCAGGACCGGATCGTCCTGGTCCTGGAGGGACAGGCCAAGGGCGGCGTACGTCCGGGCAGGGACGCCCACGTGCACACGGTCCACGCGCCCAAGGACGGCGACGCCGCGATCGTCGGTGTCGTCCGTGAGGCGCTGGAGAAGGGCGACCGGGTGACGCTGGTGACCGCCGACCGTCTGCTCCAGGCCCGCTGTGGCGGCGCTACAGCTCTGGGACCGTCCTGGTTGCTTGACCAGATCTGAGGAAATCGAGGGGTTACGCACGCGTAGCCATTGACCGCGATTGTGATCGCCGTCACGCTGGGAGCGCTCTCACGAGCCGCGGCACCCCAACGCCGAGGTGCCGACAGATCACTCTCAGGAGGCCTGTCCCGTGCGAACACACAGACAGCGCGGCGCGATCGGCGGAGCCTCGGCTCTCGCCGGCCTGCTCTGCGCCACGCTCCTCGTAGCCCCAGCGTCAACCGCAGCGTCCCCCAGCGTGTCCGCCACCGATGCGCTCACGCGCTCGGGCCACGCGCTGCCCTACAAGAACCCACGCCTCGCCACCAAGACCCGCGTCGCCGATCTGCTGGCCCGGATGACGCTGGCCGAGAAGGTCGGCCAGATGGCCCAGGCCGAGCGCGCGGACGTCGCCGCCAACCCCGGCCAGATCGCCGAGCTCGGGCTCGGCAGCGTACTGTCCGGCGGCGGCTCGACCCCCGCCGAGAACACCCCGGAGGCCTGGGCCGACACGGTCGACGCCTTCCAGGAGCAGGCGCTCTCGACGCGGCTGGGGATCCCGCTGCTCTACGGCGTCGACGCGGTCCACGGTCACGGCAACCTCAACGGCGCGACCGTGTTCCCGCACAACATCGGACTCGGTGCGACCCGCGACCCGAAGCTCGCCGAGCGGATCGGGCACATCACCGCGGAGGAGACCCGCGCCTCCGGCCCGCAGTGGAACTTCGCCCCGTGCATCTGCGTCGCCCGCGACGACCGGTGGGGGAGGACGTACGAGTCCTTCGGGGAGAGCCCGAAGCTCGCCGCCCAGATGGCGCAGATGATCGAAGGGCTCCAGGGCGACAAGGGTGAGCTCGACGATCCCGACCGCGTCCTGGCCACTGCCAAGCACTTCGCCGGCGACGGGTTCACGACCTTCGGGACCGGCGAGGGCGACTACACCATCGACCAGGGCATCACCCAGGCTTCGCGCGCCGAGTTCGACAAGCTGGCGCTCTCGCCGTACGTCACCGCCATCAAGAAGCACGACGTCGGCTCGGTGATGCCGTCCTTCTCCAGCGTCGACTGGACCGAGGACGGCCTCGGCAACCCGCTCAAGATGCACGCCCACGAGGAGCTCGTCACGGGCTGGCTCAAGGAGAAGCAGGGCTTCGACGGCCTGGTGATCTCCGACTGGCGGGCGATCCACCAGATCCCGGGGACGTACGCCGAGCAGGTCGCCATCTCGGTCAACGCCGGCGTCGACATGTTCATGGAGCCGTTCTCCGGTGACACCGTCGGCTACCCGCAGTTCATCGAGACGCTGACCGCCGCGGTCGAGGACGGCGCCGTCCCGATGGCCCGCATCGACGACGCGGTCTCCCGGATCCTGACCGCCAAGTTCGATCTCGGCCTCTTCGAGAAGCCGTTCACCGACCGGCGCAACATCGATGAGATCGGCAGTGCCGCCCACCGTCGCGTCGCGCGCGAGGCCGTGGCCAAGTCGCAGGTCCTGCTCCGGAACAAGCACACGCTGCCGCTCTCCGGGCGCGACGACGTCTACGTCGCGGGCAGCAAGGCCGACAGCATCGGTGACCAGGCCGGCGGCTGGACGATCACCTGGCAGGGCAACTCGACCCACCAGATCCCCGGCGACACCATCCTCGACGGCATCGAGTCCGCTGCCCGCGGCGAGGTGACCCACTCGCCCGACGCCTCCGCGCCGGTCCCGGCCGGCTCACACGGCGTCGTGGTCGTCGGCGAGCACCCGTACGCCGAGGGCTTCGGTGACGTCGGCGGTCCCCGCTGGGGCTACGACCCCGGCGAGGGCGGCGTGCAGCGGCCGGCGCTGACGATGCACCTCAGCGACGCCGACACCGCGGCGATCGAGACGGTCTGCGCGGCCGCGGCGACCTGCACGGTGCTCGTCGTCTCCGGGCGTCCGATGATCATCCCGCCCGAGCTGCTCGGGCAGATCGACGCCCTGGTCGCCTCCTGGCTGCCCGGTAGCGAGGGCAAGGGCGTCGCCGACGTGCTCTTCAGCAAGCGTCCGTTCACCGGCAAGCTCCCGGTGACCTGGCCCCGCTCGGTCGACCAGGAGCCGATCAACATCGGCGATTCCGACTATGACCCGCTGTTTGCGTACGGACACGGTCTGAAGACCCACCGCTAGCGAAAAGGCCCGGTCCGAGTTGTGCGAATCTTCGATTCGCGACGCTTGGATCGGGCCATTTCGGTGCATGATTCGTGCATGCAGACGCTTCGCGTAGACGTATCGGGACGAGCGCTCAGCTTCCCGCCCGACAAGATCGTCCGAATAGGGCGTTCGATTGATGCCGACGTGGTGCTCTCGTCATCCTCCGTCTCCCGCGCTCATGCGGAGCTGCGCCCGGACCCGTCCGGGTGGAAGCTGGTCGACGTCGGCTCCGCCGGAGGGACGTACGTCTCCGGCAGCCGCGTCACCGAGGTGCCGTTGACCGGGGCGACCGAGATCCAGCTCGGCCCGGTGGGGCCGGGCTCGACGATCACCGTCACTCTCGACGACGCGCCGGTCGCGGCGGGTGCTCCGCGTGCCCAGGCGCCGGCTCCGCCGCCTCCGCCGGCGATGGCGGGCGCCACCGCGGCGCCGTCCGGGGCGGCACCGGTGGCTCCGCCCCCGCCCGGCAACCTCCCGCCCGCGCCCCCGGCGCCGTCGGCGACCCAGGACATCTCGGAGATGACGATCGCGCCCGGGATGGCGCGGCCGGTCGCTCCCGGCCAGCCGCCGACCGCACCGACCGGACCCGACCTGCTGCTGGTCGCCGAGGGCAAGGAGCACCGCTTCCGCCACCCGGTCACGGTGACCATCGGCCGCGCGGCCGACAACTCGGTCGTGCTGGAGGACCAGGGCGTCTCGCGCCAGCACGCCCGGCTGGTGGCCATCCCTGGCGGCTGGACCTTCGAGAACGGCTCCCAGACCGGGTCGTTCCTCAAGGGGAAGCCGCTGGTCAGGGAGGAGATCGACGAGGAGACCGAGATCCGCCTCGGCCACCCCGTCGCGGGCGAGATTCTCAAGGTCATCCCGATCTACGCCGCCGAGGTCGAGGTCGCCCGTGCCGCCGCCAAGCGCCGCAACAAGCTGCTGCTGTGGGGCGGGATCGGCGCCGCGGCCGCGGTCGTGGTCATCGGACTGGTGGTCGCGATGTTCGTCGTGCCCGGCGGCGAGTCGGCCGCCCAGGACACCGGCCTGACCAAGGACGAGCTCAACAGTGCGCAGCGGGCCGCCGTCTGGATCACGTACGCACCGACCGAGGACACCATCGCGATGGGATCCGGGTCGATCGTCACCAAGGACGGCAAGATCCTCACCAACGCCCACGTCGCCGACCCGGCGAAGATCCCCGAGTACGCCGCCAAGGGCGAGGTCTCGCCCGAGTTCGTCAACATCCACATGACCGACCCGGCCGAGGGTTACAAGGTCGGTGAGCCCGACTACATCGCCAAGGTCATCGAGTCCGACGGCGAGGTCGACAGCGCGGTCGTGCAGATCGTCGCCGACGGCGAGGGCAACGCGGTGAACCCGTCCTCGCTGGACCTGCCGACGATCTCGCTCGGCGACTCCAACGCGGTCGACCGCGGCGACTTCATCGCCACGATCGGCTTCCCGATGCTGCCGAAGGAGAGCTTCGCGGACAAGGAGGGCGTGCTCTTCCAGCCGCCGACCGTCGCCGAGGGCAACGTGGCGACGATCCTCTCCTTCGAAGGGGAGGATCGGGCGGTCTTCGACGTCACCGCCCGGATCTCCAGCGGCAACTCCGGTGGCGCCGCGGTCAACGACGACGGTGAGCTCGTCGGCGTACCGACCTCCATCGGGTGGGACGACAACAACGTCGTCACCGGTCAGGTCATCCCGCTCGCCCAGCACTTCCCGATCCTCGAGGCCGCCGGCGTGAAGGTGCCGGGCAACTAGGTAACCTGCGTCACATGACTGCTCTGCGCTTCTCCGGCCCGGTCCTTCCCGACGGAGAGGTGCTGGACCTGTACGTCCTCGACGGCCGCATCACCTACGAGCGGCCGTCGGGGGCGGAGACCGGCGCCTCGGGCTGGATCGTGCCCGGTCTCGTCGACGCCCACTGCCACATCGGACTCGGTCCCGACGGCGCCGTCGACCAGGAGACCGCGGAGGCCCAGGCGATCGCCGACCGCGACGCCGGCGCGCTGCTCCTGCGAGATGCCGGCTCCGCCGCCGACACCCGCTGGGTCCAGTCCCGCGAGGACCTGCCCCGGCTGATCCGCGCCGGCCGCCACATCGGACGTACGAAGCGCTACATGCGCAACTACGCCGACGAGGTCGAGCCCGACGGCCTGGCCGAGGCCGTCGAGCGGCAGGCCCGCTCCGGTGACGGCTGGGTCAAGCTCGTCGGCGATTGGATCGACCGTGCCGAGGGGGACCTGAAGCCGTCCTTCCCGGCGGAGTCGTTCGCCGAGGCGATCAAGGTCGCCCACGACAACGACGCGCGGGTCACGGCGCACTGCTTCGGTCACGAGGTGCTGCCCGGCCTGATCGAGGCCGGGATCGACTGCATCGAGCACGGCACGGGCCTGACCCCGGATCTCGTCGAGGCCATGGCCGAACAGGGCACCGCACTGGTCCCCACCGTCGCCCAGCTCGAGATCTTCCCCGACCTGGCCGCCGCCGCAGCACCCAAGTTCCCGACGTACGCCGCCACCATGGAGGACCTCTACGCCCGCCGTCGCGAGACGATCATGAGCGCCCACGAGGCGGGGGTCGCTCTCTACGCAGGTTCTGACGGCGCGGGGGACCAGCTGCACGGCGTACTCCCTCGGGAGGTGCTCGCGATGCACCGGCTGGGCCTCCCCGCCGACGTCGTCCTCGGCGCCGCCTCCTGGCGCGCCCGGGAGTGGCTCGGCCACAACCCCGGCCTCGCCGAGGGCGACCCCGCCGACTTCGTCGTCTACGACACCAACCCCCTCGACGACCTCACCGTCCTCGCCCGGCCGGCCGCCGTCGTACTCCGGGGGAAGGTCTACGCCTGAGATTTCGCCGCTCCCGGCCACCTCTGGCAAACTGAGTTGTGTGTCCTGTGCGCAGGGACCCTCTCACCCAGCGCAACAGTGCCCGCCGAAGTTGCCTGACGGGTGTCCCCACACCGACACGGGCCTCTTCACCCATATTCGATTCCAAAGGAATACCACCAACAGTGGCTGTCAAGATCCGCTTGAAGCGCCTGGGCAAGATCCGGGTTCCGCAGTACCGCATCGTCATCGTCGACTCGCGCAAGAAGCGCGATGGCGCTGTCATCGAGGAGATCGGTCTCTACCGTCCCAAGGAGGAGCCGAGCTTCATCCAGGTCGACTCCGAGCGCGCCCAGTACTGGCTCGGTGTCGGCGCCCAGCCGACCCCGGCTCTCGAGGCGATCCTCAAGGTGACCGGCGACTGGCAGAAGTTCAAGGGCCTCCCGGGCGCCGAGGGCACCCTCCGCGTCGCCCCGCCGAAGCCCGACAAGCTCGAGCTCTTCAACAAGGCCCTCGCCGAGGCTCACGCCTCCGCCGGTGCCGAGGCCGTGACGAAGAAGTCCGCCAAGAAGGCTGAGGAGCCGAAGGCTGAGGAGCCCAAGGCCGAGGAGCCCAAGGCTGAGGAGCCGAAGGCCGAGGAGACCCCGGCCGCCGAGGCCGAGGCCTGAGCAGCATGCTCGCCGAAGCTCTCGAGCACCTCGTCCGAGGAGTCGTCGACAACCCGGACGAGGTGAGCGTGCGCGACAAGCAGCTTCGTCGCGGCTCCGTCCTCGAGGTCCGGGTCCACCCCGACGACCTCGGCAAGGTGATCGGCCGCGGCGGCCGCACCGCCACCGCGTTCCGTACGGTCATCTCAGCGCTGGCCGGCAAGGCCGGCGCGCGGATCGACTTCGTCGATGTCGACGGCGGTCGCTGAGCACGGCTGCATCAACGCACAACGGGCGTCACTCCTTCGGGGGTGGCGCCCGTTGGTTTACCCGGTTAACCGGGTAAACCTGCACTTCTCTGGCAATGCAACGCCTGAGAAGTGCAGGAATCACCGGTTAACCGGTGATTCCTGCCCGGAACCCCACAGCCCCTAATCTCACTCCTGTGGAGTTGATCGAGGTGCTGGTCGGACGGATCGGCAAGCCGCATGGCATCCGGGGGTTCGTGACTGTCGAGGTGCGCACCGACGAGCCCGACCGGCGGTTCGCCGAGGGCACGGTGCTGCGGGCGCAGCCGCCGAAGGGATCGGCGTACGCCGCCAAGCAGTTGACCGTGGAGGGCGCCCGTTGGCACGGGCAGGTGCTCCAGGTCGCCTTCGAGGAGATCACCGACCGCAACGAGGCCGAGGCCGCTCGTGGGACGCTGCTCTTCGCCGACGTCCCGGCCGAGGAGACTCCCGAGGACCCCGACGAGTACTACGACCATCAGCTCGTCGGCCTGACCGCCTTCGACGAGGACGGCCGCGAGCTGGGCACGGTGAAGGCGCTGGTCCATGGGGGAGCCCAGGACCTGCTGACGATCCGTACCCCGGACCGGCGCGACGCGCTGGTGCCGTTCGTGAAGGCGCTGGTGCCGGTCGTCGACCTCGCCGAGAAGAAGGTCGTCATCGCCGACCGCCCCGGCTTGGTCACGCCGTTCGACGAGGACGAGGGCGACGCCACGTGAGGCTCGACTACCTCACCATCTTCCCCGACTACCTCGCGCCGCTCCGGCTGAGCCTGCCGGGCAAGGCGATCGAGTCGGGGCTGCTGGAGATGCACGTCCACGACGTACGCGACTGGACCCGCGACCGACACCGCACCGTCGACGACACGCCTTACGGCGGTGGCGCCGGGATGGTGATGAAGCCGGAGCCGTTCGGCGAGGCCTTCGACGAGTTGGCGATCGACGGCGCGACCGTGATCGTGACGACGCCGAGCGGTGAGCCGTTCACCCAGGCCCTGGCTCGCGATCTGTCGACCCGGGAGAGGCTGGTCTTCCTGCTCGGCCGCTACGAGGGCATCGACCAGCGCGTGCTCGACCATGCCGCGACCCGCGCCGAGGTCCGCGAGATCTCCCTGGGCGACTACGTGCTCAACGGGGGAGAGGTGGCCGCCATGGCGATCACCGAGGCCGTCGTACGCCTGCTCCCCGGGTTCATGGGCAACGCCGAGTCGCTCGTGGAGGAGTCCCACGAGGACGGCCTGCTGGAGTACCCGGTCTACACCAAGCCCGCGTCCTGGCGTGACCTCGAGGTCCCGAAGGTGCTGCTCAGCGGCGACCACAAGCGCATCGCGCAGTGGCGCCACGACCAGGCGGTGGCCCGGACCTCCGTACGCCGCCCCGACCTGCTCCACGCATCCCAAGCAGCCACGGAGTGGGAGATCGTGCCCGCCGTACGCGCTGATGTCCCCGAGCTGCACACGCTGCAGCTCGCCTGCTGGGTGCAGGAGATGCACGACAACCCCGGCGTCGAGATCCCGCCGCTGCACGAGTCGCTCGAGGACACCGCGCGCGCTCTGGAGACGCACGACGTCTACGTGGTCCGCTCCGCCGGCCGGTTGGTCGGCTCGGTCCGTGCCCGGCTCGAGGGCGACGTCTGGGAGATCGGACGGCTGATGACCGCCCCGGACCTCCAGGGGCGAGGTCTCGGGCGTCAGCTGCTGGACCACATCCAGGCCGTGGCCCCGGCGACCGCCACGACGTACGCGCTATTCACCGGAGCCAAGAGCGAGCGGAACCAGAAGATCTACAAGAAGTCGGGGTTCCGGTTGCGCCGCGACCTCGAGGCTCCGCCAGGCGCAGTCATCATGACGAAGACACATGCGTCTCGTCGGTAACGGATCGGCAACCCAAGACTCTGTTACTTTTCTGTAACACAAGGCATCTGTCTCTGAAACGTTGCGTCGCAACGATGCCGGGCAATACGTACGACGAGCGACGTGGCTCGCGTGACGTCACAGCCACATCCCGAGACTCAATCAATGAGGCACTGAATGTCTGTCGAACTTGCATGGCAACTCCTGTGCGCGGCCCTGGTCATGTTCATGACCCCCGGCCTCGCCTTCTTCTACGGCGGTCTGGTGAAGGCCAAGTCCGTCGTCTCGATGATGATGCTGAGCTTCGGCTCGATCGCCGTCGTGACGATCCTCTATGTCCTCTACGGCGGCACCGGCATCGCCGGCAACGGCACCAGCGGTGGCAGCAAGCTGTTCGGTAACCCCTTCGAGGACTTCGGCATGACCGACCTCGTGACCTCCGCGGGCAGCGGTGACGCGGGCAACCTGTTCGGCGCACACGCCTTCCTGGTCGCCTTCTGCATCATCACCGTCGCCCTGGTCTCGGGGGCGGTCGCCGACCGTGCGCGCTTCTGGCCGTGGATGATCTTCGCGGTCTTCTTCGCCACCTTCGTGGTGTTCCCGACCTTCCGCTGGATCTGGGGCGTGGACGGCGAGGGCAACTTCTACGGCTGGCTCGCCAACAACGTCTACGGCCTCGGCGGTGCCCTCGACTGGGCCGGCGGCACGGTGATCCACCAGTCGGCCGGTGCCGCGGCGCTCGCCCTGGCGCTCGTGCTCGGTCGCCGCAAGGTCGGCTTCTCCAAGGAGGAGACGGTCGCTCACAACGTACCGCTCGTGCTGATCGGTGCCGCGATCCTGTGGTTCGGCTGGTTCGGCTTCAACACCGGTGTCTTCGGTGCCGACGAGGGTCAGACCTCGCTGATCTTCATCAACACGATCATCGCCCCGGCCGCTGCCCTGATCGGCTGGATCGTCGTCGAGCAGTTCAAGGACGGCAAGCCCACGGCCGTCGGCGCCGCGTCCGGCATCGTCACCGGCCTGGTCGCCATCACGCCCGCCTGCGCGTTCGTGAGCCCGGTCTGGGCCCTCGTCCTCGGCCTCGTCGCCGGTGCCATCTGTGCCCTGGCCGTCGAGCTCAAGTTCAAGCTCGGCTTCGACGACACGCTCGACGTCGTCGGCATCCACCTCGTCGCCGGTTTCATCGGCTGCCTGTGGGTCGGCATCTTCGGAATGGAGTCGCTCACCGGTGGCAGCCTCGTCTTCGGTGGCAGCTTCAAGCTGCTCGGAGCACAGTTCCTCTCCTCGATCACCGTGATCGCCTTCTCGTTCGTGGTGGCCTTCATCATCGGCTTCGCGATCGAGAAGACCATCGGCTTCCGCGCCAAGGAGGAGGACGAGGTCGCCGGTATCGACACCGTTCTCCACGAGCCGGGCTACTCCGAGCTCGCCTGAGTCATCGCTTCGGCCGCGAGGCCCGTCCCGGTTCGCCGGGGCGGGCCTCGCGGCGTATCTCAGCGAGGGCCGTAGGGAAGCTGCCGGGCCTGGTCCTGGATCCGGGTGCTGAGATCCTCGACCTCGGCCAGCACCGCCGGCGCCACCCAGACGGGGGAGCGGCGGGTGCGCTTGGTGCGGGTGAGGATCCCGGCTCGCTCCAAGCCGTCGATCGTCTCGGTGGGGTCCTCGTACCCGAGGCTTTTGGTGACCAGCTCGGCGTTGAGGATGGGCTCCTCGGTGAGCAGGTCGAGAAGGCGGTACGCAGCAGACCCGGGTCGTGGGTCGCCGGCCGCCTCGCCCCAGCCGCGCCGGATGCTCTCCAGCGTCTCGGCCGTCTTCCACGACTCCGTCGTCGCGATGGTCGTCGAGGCGGCGAGCATGGCGATGATCGTGGACGCGGTGCCGGCCCGGTAGTCGTTGAGGGCGGCGAAGTAGCGGTCACGATGGGCGACGAGCGCCGAGGCGATCGGGACGGCCAGGTGGCGCGAGGCGCGGCGTCGTCGGAGCACGGCGTGGATGAGCGCCCGCCCGATACGGCCGTTGCCGTCGATGAAGGGGTGGATCGACTCGAACTGGGCGTGCACGATCGCCGCCTGGGCGATGGGGGAGAGGTCATCGCGGTTGGCGAAGGCGACGAGGTCCTCGATGTAGTCGACAACCGTCTCCGGCGGCGGTGGTACGTGGAGGGTGTCGCGGGGCGCGTAGTCGGAGCCGCCGACCCAGTTCTGCACGACGCGGAACCTGCCGGCGTTGGCCGCCTCGTCGGGATGGCGTACGAACAGGTCCCGGTGAGCGCGCAGGATCGCGTCGGAGGTGATCTTCCGGGTCGTGTCGGCCTCGCTGATCAGCCGCTGCATCGCCTGGGTCGCGGATGCCATCGAGGTCGCCGAGGAATTGGCACCGATGCCGAGCAGGGCCCGACCGTAGTCGGCCAGGCTGGCCTCCACGTGCTCGATCTTGGAGGAGTCGATCGCCTCGGTGCGCAGCTGCAGGTGGTTGAGCCCGTCCATCGTCCGGCCGTGGACCAGGTCGAGATGGCGCAGCGCGCCCGCACTGGCGGTCGTCATCGCCGCCACCGGCCGCTCCAGCGCCAGGTCGAGGTCGGCGATGTGCGGCGGCAGTGCCACCGTGACCTCGCGGAGCAGCCGGTCGACGCGCGGACCGCGCGGGATCCGCTGCTTGTAGGGGCGCGTCACGTAGGTGTGCGGTGGCCAGTCGGTGTCGGTCACGGGGGAATCCTCGCAGGGGGCGCGACGTACGTCTCGATTCCCGGCGTTCCGCGGCGCTGTGGCAGACTTGTGGGCCGGTCCAGTCGGCCGAAGCACGCTCCGAAGATGACACCCGGAGGTGTCGCGACGGGCTCCTGCCACAGGGGGAACCGTACGCCGCCGGCCAGCGTGGCTGGACCACCGCCAAAGATCGCCCTGACCAGGGCATGGATGACCGCGATCGGCCTGTGGCGAGCGTGAGGAGAAAATGATGAGCAACGTACTCGCTGAGGTCGGCAACGTCGCCAAGCGCGACGACCTGCCGGAGTTCCGCGCCGGTGACACCGTCAAGGTGCACGTGAAGGTCGTCGAGGGCAACCGGTCCCGCGTCCAGGTCTTCCAGGGCGTCGTGATCCGCGTCCACGGTTCCGGCATCGGCCGCACCTTCACCGTCCGCAAGGTCTCCTTCGGCGTGGGTGTCGAGCGCACCTTCCCGCTGCACTCCCCGATCTTCGAGCAGATCGAGGTCGTCACCCGTGGTGACGTCCGTCGCGCGAAGCTCTACTACCTGCGCAACCTGCGCGGCAAGAAGGCGAAGATCAAGGAGCGCCGCGAGGCGTGAGTCGGGAGGTCTGAGGGTTTCCTGAGCATTGCGAGTCGATGAGGCTCGTTGTGGAGGGAGTCTCTAGACTCACCGCGTGACTTCGAACGACCGCGATCCTTCCGTCGGCGTAGGGCCCCAGGCCCGCTGGGACGGGCCCGAGATGGGGGGATCGCGGTCGTTCTCGTCTTCTCCTCAAGCCCCGCGTTGGGCCTCTGAGCAGCCGGGCCCGGCCAACGGCCCGCGCCGCGAGGAGGAGCACAAGCCCCGCCTGTCGGCCTGGCAGGAGGGCATCGTCCTGGTCGTGCTGGCCGTGCTGGTCGCGATCGTCGTGAAGGCCCTGTTCGTGCAGGCCTTCTACATCCCCTCGGAGTCCATGGAGCCCGGCCTGCAGGGCGGCCCGTCGGTGGCGACCGACGACCGGGTGCTGGTCGAGAAGCCGTCCTACTGGCTCGCGGGCACGCCGCAGCGCGGCGATGTCGTGGTCTTCTCCGACCCGGGCTCCTGGCTCGGTGTCGACGAGTCGGCCGGCCCCAGCAATCTCTTCGGCAAGGCGCTCGCGGTCATCGGTCTCTACCCCGAGGGCGGCCACCTGGTGAAGCGTGTCATCGGTGTCCCCGGCGACGTCATCGAGTGCTGCGACAAGCAGGGTCGGCTGATCGTCAACGGCGTCCCGATCGACGAGCCGTACGCTCGGCCCTCCCAGACCAAGTGCGGCCGCCCCAACAAGGAGGGCGAGTGCTTCGGGCCGATGCCCGGCAACCGCCACTGGGAGGCCGGACCGGTGCCCGAGGGTTCGCTGTTCGTGATGGGCGACAACCGGGCCAACTCGGCCGACTCGACCGTCCACATGTGCACGGCCAACGAGACCGACTGCGCGCTGGTGCCCTGGGTGCCCGAGGACAACGTGGTCGGCAAGGTCGTCGCGCTGGGCTGGCCGCTGGACCGGGCGAAGTGGATCCACCGGCCCGAGAGCTTCGAGGACGTGCCGGCACAGTGAGCAGTGCGCCAACCCTGCGAGTCGAGCGGTCCTTGCTGCGCGAGGGCGTCACCCATCTCGGTGCCGTCGACGAGGTGGGGCGCGGCGCGCTCTGTGGACCGGTCTCGATCGGGATCGTGGTGATCTCCGCGGCGACCCGCACAGCGCCGCAGGGCGTACGCGACTCCAAGCTGCTCACTCCCGAGGCTCGCGAGATGCTCGCGCCGAAGGTGCGCCGCTGGGCCGTCGACTCGGCTGTCGGGCACGCGCTGGCCTCCGAGATCGACGAGGTCGGGATCATGGCCGCGATGCGGCTGGCCGGTCAGCGAGCGTTGAGTGCCCTGGACGTACGTCCCGACGCGCTGCTGCTCGACGGCAACCACAACTATCTGACCCCGCCCGTGCAGGAGGGCCTCTTCGGTGAGGTCTCCCAGATGGTGGAGGAGGTCGAGGTGCCGCCGGTGACGACGATGATCAAGGCCGACATGAAGTGCGCCGCCGTCGCCGCCGCCTCGATCCTGGCGAAGACCTCGCGCGACGCGCTGATGGTCGCGCTCCACGACGAATATCCCGACTACGCCTGGGCCGACAACAAGGGCTACTCCGCGCCCGCCCACATCGCGGCGCTGGAGCGCCTGGGACCGTCGGCATATCACCGTCGCTCGTGGAGTCTTCCCGGCTCTTCGCCGGTGTTGGCTCTAGAGTCTTAAGACATGAGCGAGCGCCAGCGAGCGACCAATGACCTCAGGCCGCCGCGTCCGTATTCTTCGCTTTCCTCTACGGAGGCGGCGGCATGAGCGCGGAGGATCTCGAGAAGTACGAGACCGAGATGGAGCTGACCCTCTACCGCGAGTATCGCGACGTGGTCGGCATCTTCAAGTACGTCGTCGAGACCGACCGCCGCTTCTACCTGTGCAACCAGGTCGACGTGCGGGCGCGTACGGACTCGGGGGATGTCTACTTCGAGGTGTCGATGAACGACGTCTGGGTGTGGGACATGTATCGGCCGGCCCGGTTCGCGAAGGCGGTCAAGGTGCTCACCTTCAAGGACGTCAACGTCGAGACGCTCAATCCGACCGACATCGACCAGCCGCTGGACTGACGTACGGCTGATCTCGGGCCAGTTACCGTCCACAGGGCGATCTCGATCCGGGGTTATCCCCAGGTGCCCCGGAACCAGCCCGGATTGTCGGTGCTCGCGATGAGTCTGGACCTCGAAGCCGAAGGGCAGGAGGTCCATGATGAGTTCAACGGCGCCGGCGCGGATCGCGCTGGGAAACTACGGCGAATCGGTCGCCGAGAGGCATCTGGTCGAGGCGGGCATGACCGTGCTCGACCGCAACTGGAGATGCGCTGACGGGGAGATCGACCTGGTCCTGCGCGAGGGCGACACCCTCGTCGTCTGCGAGGTGAAGACCCGCAGCCATGACGGGTGCGGTACGCCGCACGAGGCGGTCGACAAGACCAAGCTCGACCGGCTGAAGCGGTTGGCGATCGCCTGGCTGGAGCAGCACGACGTGCGAGCTCCGGGGATCCGGATCGATCTGGTCGCGGTGATGCACGCGCCCCGTGGCTCGGCGCTGGTCGAGCACGTCAGGGGCCTGTGATGGGATACGCGCGAGCTCATGGCGTCGCCCTTCGGGGCGCTGTCGGCCACTTGGTCGACGTGCAGGCCGACGTCTCGCCCGGCCTGGTCGGGCTCACGCTGGTCGGTCGTGCCGACAGCGTGCTGGCCGAGGGGCGCGACCGGGTCCGGATGGCGATCATCAACTCGGATCTCGAGTGGCCCGCGACCAAGCGGATCACGGTGCTGCTCTCACCGGCCGACCTGCCGAAGGGCGGCTCGCACTACGACCTCTCGATGGCGTTGGCGATCCTCGCGGCCGGTGGCGAGCTCGAGACGATCGGGCTGGAACGCACGGTCTTCATCGGGGAGCTGGCGCTCGACGGCGGGCTGCGGCCGACCTCCGGTGTGCTTCCGATGGTGCTCGCCGCCTCCCACGCCGGGATCGCTCGGGTGGTCGTGCCGGAGCCGCAGGTGGCCGAGGCGCGGATGGTGCCAGGGATGGAGGTCCTGGGGTTCCGGTCGCTGGGCCAGGTGGTTGCAGAGCTGCGTGGCGAGCCGGTGCCCGACGCGCCGCCGGTTGCGACCGGCACGGGCGGCAGCCTGCTCGGGTGGCGGGGTGACCGCAGGCTCGACGACATGGACATGTCCGATCTTCGCGGCATGCCCGAGACCCGCTTCGCGGTCGAGGTCGCGGCCGCCGGTGGACACCACCTGCTGCTCAAGGGACCGAAGGGCTGCGGCAAGACCTCGATCGCCGAGCGGATCCCGACGATCCTGCCCGATCTCTCGCGTGAGGAGTCGCTGGAGGTGATGGCGGTGCAGTCGCTGGCCGGGGTGCTCGACGTCGACCGAGGGCTCCTGACCCGGCCGCCGTTCGCGGCTCCCCACCACGATGCCTCCAAACCCGGCATCGTCGGCGGTGGCACCGGCCGGGTCCGCCCGGGCCAGGTCTCGCTGTCGCACGCCGGCGTCCTCTTCCTCGATGAGTTCCCGTTGTTCAAGAGCGACGTCATCGAGTGCCTGCGCGAGCCGCTCGAGAGCGGCGACATCACGGTGTCGCGAGGCGAGGAGTCGGTGACGCTCCCGGCTCGTACCCTCGTCGTGCTCGCCGCCAATCCGTGTCCGTGCGGCAACTTCGACGCCTCGATCACCAAGGACGGCTGCATCTGCCGCGCCAATGAGCGCCAGTCCTACGAGCGGAAGGTCTCCGGACCGATCACCGACCGCATCGACATCATCCGCACGCTGCGACCGATGTCCGAGCAGAACCATGACCCGTGGGGCTCGGAGAACAGCGCCGACATCCGCGAACGGGTCACGGCGGCCAGGCGCCGTCAACGCGAGCGCTACGCCGACTTCGGGTGGCGGTTGAATGGCCAGGCCAGCGGGATCGCCCTGCGCGACAACTGGCCGCTGCCGCCATCGGCCGAGGCGCTCATCGACTCACGCATCTTCTCCGGCGCCCTGACCCGTCGTGGCGCGGTGCGCGTGCATCGCCTCGCGTGGACGGTTGCCGACCTCGCCGGGGTCGACTGGCCGGGCGTCACCGAGACCGAGACGGCGCTCGCGCTGCGCAACGGCGGCTCGCTCACGGTGTCGGCGTTCGAAGGGAGGTCGGCGTGACCGCGGCGCCCGTCGCACCGAGCTTCACCGACCTCGAGCGTGAGCGCCTGGCCCGGATCGCGCTGACCCAGCTGATCGAGCCCGGCACCCCGCTGCTCGACACCTGCATGGTGGGATCCACCGCGACCGAGGTCTACCGACGCTTCGCCGAGGAGGATCCCGACCTCGGCGACGACGGCCTCGAAGCCAGGCTGCGGCTCGCCCAGATCCACCCCGACCGCGACCTGGAGCGGGCAGCCAACGCCGGGTTCCGCTACGTCATCCCCGGCGACGAGGAGTGGCCCACCCAGGTCGAGCGGCTCGCCGGTCAGGAGCATCTTCAATACCGCACCGGCACCCCACTCGGCCTGTGGGTGCGGGGACCGCTCCTGCTCAGCGATCTCGACCGGTCGGTCGCGATCGTCGGGTCCCGGGACGCGACCTCCTACGGTGCCGACGCCGCGGCGCGGATCGCGGCCGACCTCGCGGTCAACGACTTCGTGACCGTCTCCGGGGCTGCGGTCGGCATCGATGCGGCCGCACACCGAGGCGCCCTCACCGGCCCACCGGGGAGCACCGTCGCCGTTCTCGCGGGTGGCGTCGACGTTCCTTACCCGCTCCGCAACCGGCGCCTGATCGACGCGATCGCCGAGAGCGGAGCGGTGATCTCGGAGATCGCGCCCGGGTTCCCGGTCACCCGCTATCGATTCCTCTCCCGCAACCGGATCATCGCCGCCCTCGCCCGGGGCACCGTGGTCGTCGAGGCGGCAGCGCGCAGCGGCTCCCTCAACACCTCCCACTGGGCCTACAGCATCAACACACCCGTAATGGCGGTGCCCGGTCAGGTGGGCGCGATGACCTCGGTCGGCACCCATGAGCTCGTACGCAGTGGCAAAGGCGTCCTGGTGACCGACGGTCTCGACGTACGCGAGCTCGTCGGCGACATGGGGGAGGCGGTCCCCGAGGAACCCCGTGGCCCCGTACGCCGCCGCGACTCGCTGACCTCCGTCGAGAAGCAGGTCCTCGATGCGGTCCCGGTGAGCAGCCCCTCCTCACAGCTCGCCATCGCGAGGTCGGCATGCCTGCACCCGAAGACGGCCGGCACCGCGCTGTCGCGACTCGAGGCGCTCGGTCTCGCCGAGCGGTTCCCCGACGGGTGGCAGCTGGCCCCGGGCGCGGCTCGCACCTGAGGTCCGAGCAAGCACCTATCCTGACCCGGGTGAGCGCTGAACCCGAGGGGGACCCGGAAGGCGGCTCCGCGGATGCGGAGCTCCCCGAGGTCTACGCCGCGCTGCTCGGGGACTACGAGCGACACCTCAGCGCCGAACGCGGGCTCTCCGACCACACGGTCCGGGCCTACCTGGGCGACATCCGCAGCCTGCTCGACCACGCCGGCCGCATGGGCCGCACCGAGCCCGAGGCGATCGACCTGCGCACGCTGCGCAGCTGGCTGGCCAAGCAGCAGACGACCGGCCACTCACGTACGACCCTGGCCCGGAGGGCCACCGCGGCCCGGGTCTTCTGCGGATGGCTGGTCCGGACCGGTCGGGCGCAGGTCGACGCCGGTGCCGCGCTCGGCTCGCCCAAGGCCCACCGGACGCTTCCGCCCGTACTGCGCCCCGACGAGGTCGAGTCCCTCATCGCCGCCGCCATCACAGCGGCCGAGGACGGCACGCCGGTCGGGATGCGCGACATCGCCGTGCTGGAGATGCTCTATGCGACCGGTGCCCGCGTCGGTGAGCTCGTCGGCCTCGACCTGGACGATGTCGACTACGAACGCCGCGTCATCCGGGTGCTCGGCAAGGGACGCAAGGAGCGGATGGTGCCCTTCGGCGGCCCCGCGGTCCGGGCGCTCGACCGTTGGGTCGTCCGGGGCCGTCCGCAGCTGGTCACCGAGTCCTCCGGGCCGGCCCTGTTTCTCGGGGCTCGCGGCGGCCGGCTCGACCAGCGTGCCGTACGCACCCTCGTCCACCGCCGCCTCGCCGACGTCCCCGGCGCCCCCGACCTCGGCCCCCACGGCCTGCGCCACAGCACTGCCACCCACCTCCTCGAGGGTGGCGCCGACCTGCGCTCGGTCCAAGAGCTCCTCGGGCACGCCAGCCTGGCCACCACCCAGATCTACACCCACGTCAGCAGCGACCGGCTCCGCAAGGCCTACCGTCAGGCCCACCCCCGCGCCTGACCCGCCGAGACGTCACCCGCGTCGGCCGAGTGTGTAGTTGTGGCGGGCCGAGAAGTGAGTTGTGGGTGACGAAAGTCGAGCTTCGTCGCCCACAACTACAGTTTCAGCCCGCCACAACTGCGGATTCGGCCTACCGGACCGGGTCGCCGCGCCAGAGGGGGAGGAGCCGGACCGGCCGCGGGGCGTCGACGAGCAGGAGCGGGTCGAGGTAGACATCGTCGGCGTGACGGATCCAGCCCCAGTGCAGGCAGGCGGCGGGGAAGCAGTGGGAGCCGGCGATACCGAGCCGGCCCAACGGCGCTCCGGCCGCGACCGGAGCGCCGACGGCCACGGTGGCCACGACTGGCTCATAGGTGGTCCGTGTGGCTCCGTGGTCAACGCTCACCACCGCCTTGCCGGCGATCACTCCGACGAACGCGACCGTCCCGGCCATCGCGGCGCGTACGATCGCGCCCGGCGATCCGGCCAGGTCCACGCCGCGGTGACCCGCACCCCACGGAGCATCTGGCGGGTCGAAGCGGCGCACGACCTCCGGCTGGGGCGCCAGCGGCCATTCGCCCTGGGGGGCCTCGTCGGTCTCTCCGACCGGGCTCGGACCCTCGTCGTGACCCACTGCCCCACCCAGCGAGGCGCCGGACGGCGCCACCTCGGCACGTGGCGTTCCGAGGGCTGGGCTTGCCGGGGCGATGAGGACGACGAGGAACAGGGCCGCGACGAGGGCACGGGCCCGGTCGGAGAGGCGGTACGAGGTCATGACGAGCAGACAACCCCGGATCGAGGACCCGCACAACGAGCGGCGTACGTCCTGTGGATAACCCCGCCCCGAGACACCCCTGTGGACACTGATCGGCCCGCGCCGGAGCCGGTCATGGAGGATTGGCCCGAGACCCGGGTCGGCGGCTAGTCTTGGACCGGCAGCCCCTGTGGGCTGACTTCGCACGCCAGCAGACCGCGACGGTGCCTCGCTCCGAGACGCCGGTCGCCCGCGGGCGCGGCCCTCAGTCCCGAGCAGAACGCTCAGGTCGGACCGCGTGCAGGCGTCAGGGCCCATCAGCACTGATGGGCGCGAAACTGAAAACCGACCGGCTCGCGCCAACACCCGCCCGACCTCGAGAAACGCAAGGTCGAGCCACCAGCGGTGCACACGCGGGCCACCACCTAGGAGAAAAAACATCATGGCAGTCGTGACCATGCGCCAGCTCCTCGAGAGCGGCGTCCACTTCGGACACCAGACCCGTCGCTGGAACCCGAAGATGAAGCGGTTCATCCTCACGGACCGCAACGGCATCTACATCATCGACCTTCAGCAGTCGCTGGCCTACATCGACCGCAGCTTCGCCTTCGTCAAGGAGACCGTGGCCAAGGGCGGCACGATCATGTTCGTGGGCACCAAGAAGCAGGCCCAGGAGGCCATCGCCGAGCAGGCGACGCGCGTCGGGATGCCTTACGTCAACCAGCGCTGGCTGGGTGGCATGCTCACCAACTTCCAGACCGTGCACCAGCGGATCAACCGTCTCAAGGAGCTCGACGAGGTCAACTTCGACGACGTCGCCGGCTCGGGTCGCACGAAGAAGGAGCTCCTGCAGATGAAGCGGGAGCGCGACAAGCTCGACAAGACCCTCGGTGGCATCCGCGAGATGGGCCGTACGCCGTCCGCCGTGTGGATCGTCGACACGAACAAGGAGCACCTGGCAGTCGAGGAGGCCCGCAAGCTGCGGATCCCGATCGTCGCCATTCTGGACTCCAACTGCGACCCCGACCTGGTCGACTTCCCGATCCCGGGGAACGACGACGCCATCCGCGCCGTTGGCCTGTTGACCCGCGTGGTCGCCGACGCTGTTGCCGAGGGCCTCATCGCCCGCTCTGGTGGCAAGACCGAGGGCACCGAGGGCGCCACCACCGCCGACGAGCCCCTGGCCGAGTGGGAGCGCGAGCTCCTGGCGACCCCGGCCGTCGAGGAGGCCAAGGCCGAGGAGACCCCCGCGGCCGAGGAGACCCCCGCCGCCGAGGCCGCTGAGACCACCGAGGCTCCGGCCGAGGAGACCCCCGCCGAGACCCCCGCCGAGACCCCCGAGGCCTCGGCCGAGGCCCCGGCCGAGGCCTGAGCCTCATCGTCCACCCAAAGCCACTTAACAAGTCAGAGGAAGACACGCATGGCTTACACCGCTGCCGACGTCAAGAAGCTCCGTGAGCTGACCCAGGCCGGCATGATGGACTGCAAGAAGGCGCTCGACGAGGCTGACGGCAACTTCGACAAGGCTGTCGAGATCCTTCGCGTCAAGGGCACGGCCAAGGCCGCCGCCCGGGCCGCGGAGCGCACCACCTCGGCCGGCCTCGTCGCCGCCTCCGGCAACGCTCTGGTCAGCCTCCTCTCGGAGACCGACTTCGTCGCCAAGAACGAGAGCTTCGTCGCTGCTGCCCAGCAGATCGTCGAGGCCGCCGACGCCAACAAGGTCAACGACCTCGAGGCCCTCAAGGCCATCTCGCTCGGCGACAAGACCGTCGGCGAGACCGTCGAGGAGCTCGCCCGCACCATCGGCGAGAAGATCGAGCTCGGCCAGGTCGCCTACTTCGAGGGTGAGACCACGGTCTACCTGCACAAGAAGGCCTCCGACCTGCCGCCGAGCCTCGGCGTCCTGGTCGCCTACGAGGGTGACGAGGCGGCCGCGAAGCAGGCCGCCCAGCAGGCTGCCGCGCTCAAGGCGCAGTACCTCACCTCCGACGAGGTGCCGGCCGACGTGGTCGACGCCGAGAAGGACGTCCTCACCAAGAAGACGCTCGAGGAGGGCAAGCCCGAGGCTGCCGTCGCCAAGATCGTCGAGGGTCGGATCAAGGCGTTCTTCAAGGAGATCGTCCTGCTCGACCAGGAGTCGGTCTTCGAGTCGAAGAAGTCCGTCAAGCAGGTCCTCGACGCCGCCAACACGCAGGTGAAGCAGTTCGCCCGCTTCGACGTCGGCGCCTGAACCGAGCCTGACTCCGCGCCAACGGCGCGCGATCAGTTAGGTTGAGCAGCAACGTACGACGAAAGGGGCCGGTCCGATGAACCGAATGGTGATCATCGGACCGGCCCTTTCGTACGCCATCCCCACATGCACCACCCCGCAAGACGTCGCCCCAGGAAAGGCCACGGCATGACCCGCTACCAGCGCATCCTGATCAAGCTGTCCGGAGAGAACTTCGGCGGTGGCGAGGTCGGCGTCGACCCCATCGTGGTCGCCTCGATCGCCAAGGAGATCTCCGCTGTCGCCGCCTCCGGCGTGCAGATCGCGATCGTCGTCGGCGGTGGCAACTTCTTCCGCGGCTCCGAGCTCCAGCAGGCGGGCATGGACCGGTCCCGCGCCGACTACATGGGCATGCTCGGCACCGTCATGAACTGCCTCGCGCTGCAGGACTTCCTCGAGAAGGAAGGCGTCGACACCCGGGTGCAGACCGCGATCACGATGGGCCAGGTCGCCGAGCCCTACATCCCGCGCAAGGCCATGCGTCACCTCGAGAAGGGCCGTGTCGTGATCTTCGGCGCCGGCTCCGGCATGCCCTACTTCTCCACCGACACCGTCGCCGCCCAGCGCGCCCTCGAGGTCCACGCCGAGGTCGTCCTGATGGCCAAGAACGGCGTCGACGGGATCTACACCGCCGACCCGAAGAAGGACCCGACGGCGACGAAGTACGATGAGATCACTTTCGGCGAGGCACTGCAGAAGCAGCTCAAGATCGCCGACGCCACCGCGTTCGCCCTCTGCATGGAGAACAAGATGCCCATCGTGGTCTACGGCGCGGAGGACGAGGGGGCGGTCTACCGGATCGTCCAGGGTGAGAAGATCGGTACGCTCGTCACCGCTGGCTGAGCGGCACGAGCCCACACGCCACCCACAACACAACACTTACGAGCGCACAGGAGCATCCGGTGATCAACGACATCCTCAACGAGGCCGACAGCAAGATGGTGAAGTCGGTGGACTCCACGCGTGAGGACTTCTCCACCATCCGTGCTGGCCGCGCCACTCCGCAGATGTTCAGCAAGATCCTGGTCGACTACTACGGCACTCCGACGCCGATCCAGCAGCTCGCCTCGTTCACCAGCCCCGAGCCGCGGATCATCAACATCGCCCCCTTCGACATCGGCGCGATGGCCAACGTCGAGAAGGCGATCCGCGACTCCGACCTCGGCGTCAACCCGTCCAACGACGGCAAGATCCTGCGTGCGGTCTTCCCGGAGCTGACCGAGGAGCGCCGCAAGGAATACATCAAGCTCGCCAAGGAGAAGGCCGAGCAGGGCCGCGTCTCCGTGCGTCAGGTGCGCCAGAAGGCCAAGCAGGGTCTCGAGAAGCTCGAGAAGGACGGCGAGGCCAGCAAGGACGACGTCACCGGTGCCGAGAAGCGCCTCGACGGCCTCACCAAGAAGCACACCGACACGATCGACGAGCTGCTCAAGTCCAAGGAAGCCGAGCTGCTCGAGGTTTGAGCCTGTGACCCTGCGAGCGAAGCGAGCAGGGTCGCAACGCGAAAAGATCGAGCGAGCGCGCCGCTGAGCTTGCGAAGCGGCGACCGCGTGTCGAGATCCAGCCAGCGACGCAGTCGAGCCCCACAAGCGGCGCGGTCGGGATCCAGAGGAAAGACCTGAGCATGAAGGAATCCCTTGTGAGCCAGACGCCGCCGTCTCCTTCTCCGTCAGCTTCCGAGCCGCCGAAGAAGGACTACGGGCGCGCCGGCCGCAACCTGCCCGCAGCGATCGGCTCGGCCGTCGTCCTCCTGGTCGCGATCGCGCTGAGCCTGATGTTCGTGAAGACGGCGTTCATGCTGATCGTCGTCGGCTGTGTCGTGGCCGCGGTCTGGGAGCTCCATCGGGGCCTGATGGCCAAGGACATGGACGTCCCCGAGCAGCCGCTGATGATCGGCGGCACGGTGATGGTCCTGGTCGCCTACTTCCTGGGCTCCGACGCGCTGGTGACGGCCACCGCGGTGACCGCTCTGGTGATCATGCTGTGGGTGCTGCGGCGTGGGGTCGATGGCTACGTACGCACCTCAGCAGCCTCCGTCCTCACCCTGTTCTACCTGCCGTTCCTGGGCTCGTTCGTCGCGCTCATGCTCCGCGAGGGCGGCGGCTGGACCTCGGGCGGCCTCTCGGACGACGGCGTACGCGGCATCATCGTCTGGGTCCTGCTCACGATCATGTCCGACATCGGCGGCTACGTGGCCGGGGTCCTCTTCGGCAAGCACCCGATGGCGCCGGTGATCTCCCCGAAGAAGTCGTGGGAGGGCTTCGCCGGCTCGGTGGTCTTCACCGTCGCGACCGGCGTCGGCCTGGTCGTATGGCTGCTCGACGGCGCCTGGTGGGTCGGTGTCGCGCTCGGCGTGGTCGCCTGCGTGATGGCCGTCCTCGGCGACCTGGTCGAGTCGGTCATCAAGCGCGACCTCGGCATCAAGGACATGAGTCAGATCATCCCCGGCCACGGCGGCCTCATGGATCGCCTCGACTCGCTCCTGGCGACCGTCGCCCCGGTCTGGCTGATCCTCCACTACGCCGTCTTCTGAGCGGGTTCTAGCCGGATGCTCTTCCTCGTACGCCACGGACGACCCATCCAGGTGCGCGGCGTCGCCGCGGAGCACTGGGAGCTCGACCCGGCCGGGTTCGACGACGTCTGGGCGCTGCGTGACCGGCTCCCGGTCGGCGCCGCGTGGTACTCCTCGCCCGAGCCGAAGGCACAGCAGACCGCCCAGCTCCTCACCGACGGCGACGTCGGCGTGGTCGACGCTCTCCGTGAGCACCGCCGCGGCGAGGCCTGGGTCGAGGACTTCCACCCCACGGTCGAGCGGGCGTTCGCGGAGCCGACGGTGCCGGCGTACGACGGCTGGGAGCCGCTCGAGGAGTGCCGCGCCCGAGTGACGAAGGCCGTTGCCGGAATCCTCTCGGCCCACGCGGGCGAAGACGCCGTGCTCATCGGCCACGGCACGGCCTGGACAGTCCTGGTGAGCGAGCTGACCGGCACGCCGCCAGATCTCGCCCGGTGGCGAGACCTCGCCTTCCCGGACCTGATCACCGTCGACGCCTGATCGGCCGCAATCACCCAGAGTTCGTTGGGGCAGCGATTCTTTACCAAAGGAAGTCGTCGTTCGGCGCTACGGTTGAAGAGTGAGCCAGCGTCCCGCGGACCTCGACGTGGACCCCGATCCAGACGTCGAGGCAGATCACGGCCCGGAGGAGGACTCCTCGGGGTCCAGTGGCCTGTCTGCATGGCTGCACGACTCGCACCCGACCGTGGCAGCCCTGGTCGGCTTCTACATCGGCCTGGCGTACGCGATCCTCGTGCCCGGCACCTGGGGCGCGCTGCTGACCTGGGTGGTCGGTCAGGAGCGGGCCGAGGAGCTGTTCCCGTGGGTGGCGCTGACCCTGCTGGTGCCCCTGGCTCTGCTCATCCCGCGCAAGACCCGCCGCCTGGCCGAGTTCGTCTGGCTGGGGATCATCCTCACCGTGCTGGTGGTGGTCGGCGTCGGCTCGCTGGTCTTCTGGATCCTGCTGAAGACTGGCTGACCGAGCGGGCCGGATCCAGGTTTAGCCGTACGCCGCACCCCGGTGGGACAATGGATGCGTGACCGAGCCCGACCCTGCGAACGTACCGGCCCCGCACAGCCCTGAGGCCGAGGCCGCCGCGATGGAGGGGCGCCGCCTGCCCCTGGTGATGGCGCCGCCCAAGGGCCGCGGGAAGCCGCCGCGCCACCTGGCCGACCTCGACCTTGCCGGCCGTCAGGACGCGGCGAAGGAGGCCGGGCTTCCGGGGTTCCGGGCCAAGCAGCTCTCGGTGCACTACTTCGAGCGGCTGGTCGACGACCCTGAGAAGATGACGGACCTTCCCGCCGGCCAGCGCCAAGAGCTGGTCGACACCTTCCTGCCCGACCTGATGACGCCGATCAGTCAGCAGGAGGCCGACAAGGGCACCACCCGCAAGACGCTGTGGAAGCTCTTCGACGGCGCACTCGTCGAGTCGGTGCTGATGCGCTACACCGACCGCGCCACGGTCTGTATCTCCTCCCAGGCCGGCTGCGGCATGGCCTGCCCGTTCTGCGCCACCGGCCAGGGCGGTCTCGAGCGCAACATGTCGACCGCCGAGATCGTCCACCAGGTCGTCGTCGCGGCCCGGCAGATGGCCAGCGGCGAGATCCCCGGCGGCCCCGGTCGTCTCTCCAACGTGGTCTTCATGGGCATGGGCGAGCCGATGGCCAACTACAAGGCGCTGATGGGCGCGGTCCGCCGCCTCACCTCGCCGGCGCCCGAAGGCCTCGGTCTCTCGGCGCGCCATGTGACCGTCTCCACCGTCGGCCTCGTACCCCGGATCAAGCAGCTCACCGAGGAGGGCATCCCGGTCACCCTCGCCCTCTCGCTGCATGCACCCGACGACGAGCTGCGCAACGAGCTCGTCCCGATCAACACCCGCTTCTCGGTCGCCGAGACCGTCGACGCCGCCTGGAACTACGCGCGCGTCACGAAGCGTCGGGTCTCCATCGAGTACGCGATGATGCGCGGCATCAACGACCAGGGCTGGCGCGCCGACATGCTCGCCGACGTCCTCAACTCCTACGGCGACTGGGGCTGGGTCCACGTCAACCTCATCCCGCTCAACCCGACCCCGGGCTCGAAGTGGACCGCGAGCGACCCGGAGGACGAGCGTGAGTTCGTACGCCGCCTCGAGGCCAAGGGCATCTCCACCACCGTCCGCGACACCCGCGGCCGTGAGATCGACGGCGCCTGCGGCCAGCTCGCCGCTCAGTCGGTGTCCTAGCGCGACGGGACTGCACGGTCGGCCGGCTCAAGCCCCTGGCTCGGGCCGGCTCTCGTGTCCGTGTCGGCCTTGGGTGCGGCGTACTTCCTTCATCTCCGACTCGTAGAGGTGCCGCTTGCCCTCGACGAGAGTTTCGCGAGCCTCCTTCTCCAGACGCTTGAAAGTGGCGTAGTAGCCGTCGTCGTACTCCTCGACGATCTGGAACGTCCACCTGCCGTGGAGCACGTTGCGTCCTACGAGCTCGCGCTCGAACGTGTCCGCCAGCTCGGTGTGGCCGGCCTCGCGCAGCTGCTGGACACCCTTGCCGAGGGTGAGGTCGGCCGTTCCGGTGATGCGATGCAGTGCATACAGATGACCGCGGGCGATCTCGATCGCTTCGAGTGCCTCGCTGATGGAGCCGAGCGCCTCGACGGTGAGGTCGTCGACGCCTTCGGGCCGGATGTGCTCCTCATCGGTGGTCATGCCGCGATCGTGGCAAAGTGAGCGATCGGGCGGCAAGCCCCAGATTTCTGAGAGTCACGCGGTGTTTCCGCTGATGACACCGCCCGGACCAGCTGTCGCCCGGTACGGAGTTCTGGCCACGGGAGGTTCACCGACCCGTCAACCAAGTCGGGGGTCACGTTGCCGGACGGCGCTCACGATCAGGAACATGAGCATCAGCCTCGATCGGGTCCCGCTGGTCGCCGCCAACTCAGAGCCGCTCCGTGTCCTCATCGTCACGGAGTCGTTCCTGCCCCAGGTCAACGGCGTGACGAACTCCGTACGCCGCGTCCTGGAGCATCTCGCGATCGACGGCCACACCGTCGAGGTCGTGGCCCCCACCGGGCCCACCGAGTACGCCGGGTTCCCGGTGACCCGCACCCGTGGTGCGACGTTCTGGGTCTACAAGGACTTCCGTGTCGGCCTGGAGACGCGGCGCAAGCTGCGCGCGGTGATGCGCCGGTTCAGCCCCGACGTCATCCACGTCGCCTCACCCGCGCTGCTCGGGCGGCAGGCGGTGCTGGTGGCCAAGGAGCTCGGCATCCCGAGCGTGGCGATCTACCAGACGGACCTGGTCGGCTTCTGGGACAAGTACAAGGCAGTCGGCGGCCCGCAGGCCGCGGCGATGCTCACCCGTCAGGCGCACTCGGCCGCCGACCGCACCCTGGCGCCGAGCTCGTCGGCCCTCACCCAGCTCGAGGGTCTCGGCGTACAGCGCACCGGGCTGTGGCCGCGAGGCGTCGACGTCGAGCTGTTCCACCCGAGCCGCATCGACCATGATCTGCGCGCCCAGCTCGCGCCCAACGGGGAGACCATCGTCGGGTACGTCGGCCGCCTCGCCCAGGAGAAGGAGCTGCACCTGCTGGCTCCGCTCGCGCACAACCCGGCGTACAAGGTCGTGCTCGTCGGTGGCGGCCCGCAGGAGCGCGAACTGCGGCACCTGCTCCCGAACGCGACCTTCATGGGCGTGCTGCAGGGGGAGGAGCTCGGGGCCGCGTACGCCTCCCTCGACGTGTTCGCGCACACCGGCTCTCACGAGACGTTCTGCCAGGCGGTCCAGGAGGCGCTCGCCTCCGGGGTCCCGGTCGTCGCGCCACGCTCGGGCGGGCCGCTGGACCTGGTCGCCGACGGCGTCACCGGGTTCTTCTACGAGCCCGGCAGCCGCGACGACCTCGCCTCTCACGTCGCGCTGCTCCACAACGACCCGCAGCTGCGGCTGCGGATGGGGCGCGCGGCCCGCAAGAGCGTCGCGCACAAGTCCTGGGGCGCGGTGAACGCCGCCCTGGTCGACCACTACCGCGACGTCATCCGGGCGCGCCGGCTGCGATGACGTCGAGGACCTCCTCGTCGGTGTCGACGAGGTGGACGTGGCCCTCCATCGCGCGGCCACGGGCCAGGGCCTGCAGGAGCGGCCAGACCGGCAGCTCCTCGGTCCAGTAGCTGCGCCCGACCAGCACCATCGGCGCGACCGCGCTCGCGTCGGCGTAGTAGTTCTCGCAGGCGTCCTGGAAGACCTCCTGCACGGTGCCGCCGGCGCCGGGCAGGAAGACGATCCCGCCGTCGCAGACCTCCAGCAGCACCGCCTCGCGGGTGGCGTTGCGGAAGTACTTCGCGATCGCCCCGGCGAAGACGTTGGGCGGTTCGTGCCCGTAGTGCCAGGTCGGGATCCCCAGCGACCTTCCGGGCTTGCCCTCGACCTGGTTCCGTACGTCCAGAGCCACCTGCGCCCAAGACCGGATCGAGGGCCGGAACGACGGCACCGTGGCCAGCGCCGCGAGCGCATCGTCGAGCACCGTCTTCGGTGCCCCGGCGAGGAAGGCGCCCAGGTTGGCGGCCTCCATGGCTCCCGGGCCGCCGCCGGTGGCGACGACATGGCGGTTCGCCAGGTGCTGGGCGAGGCGGGCGGCGGTCGCGTAGCCCTCCTCGCCGCGCCGCAGCGCGTGACCGCCCATCATCCCGACGATCCGAGTGCCCTCGTCGCGTCGCGCCCGCACCCATGCCTCGAGAGCGGCGTCGATCGCGTGGTCGTGGAGGGTGATAGCGAGCTCGTCGTCGGCGTCGAGCGGCTGCTGCAGCCAGGCGTACGCCCTCGCATCCAGGCTCCGCGCATAGACCGGGTCGTCGTAGAGCTCCTCGGCGGTGTAGAGCCGGGAGCGGTAGACGTCGACGGGTGTCTCGGGGATCACCGGCATCACCAGCGCGCCCTCGTCCTCGGCGTAGTCGCCGTCCCCGGGTGCGAAGGTGCACCCGAGGAAGGTGGCGCCGGCCAGCTCGGTCTCCCGCAGGGTCTCCGAACGCGAGCTCAGGTCCAGCGACCGCAGCCGCCATCCCCTGAGGCTCCCCGCCCCCGCCGCCAGATGCCCGTCGAGCTCCTCCACCGACTCGATGTCGACATGCCGTCCGCGGTGATGCTTCATACCGAGAAACCTACCGACTCACAGTGGCCAGGAGACTCCGGTCAGGCTCTCGGATTCGGTCCACAGCTTGCGGGCGAGCTCGGGGTCGGAGGCGACCGCGGTGCGGCCGACGAGCGTCGGGCTGCCGCGGTACTCGCCGAGCCCGTCCGGTCCGACGTAGCTTCCCGACGGCAGGTCCTGGCTGGCTGCGTACAGGGTCGGGAGGGCGCCCGCCTCCGCGGACTGCGCGACGACCCGGTTGCCGATAGCCATGAGAGCGTGCTTGACCAGGTTGCCGGTGTGGCCCTGCAGGTTGGTCGCGGCGTAGCCCGGGTGGGCGGCGTACGCGCGGAGCCCGGTGCCCTCCAGACGCCGCTGGAGCTCGAGGGTGAAGAGCAGGTTGGAGATCTTCGACTGCCCGTAGGCCCGCTCCGTCCGGTAGTCGCGCCGCTCCCAGTTGAGGTCGTCGAGGTCGAAGCCGCCCCAGCGGTGAGCCGAGGAGGCGACCGTCACGACGCGGTCCGTGATGTGGGGGAGCAGCAGGTTGGTGAGCGCGAAGTGTCCCAGGTGGTTGGTGGCGAACTGGCTCTCGTAGCCGTCGGTCGTGAGGCGCTTGGGCACCATCATGATCCCGGCGTTGTTGATGAGTACGTCGATCTCACCCTCCCACTCCTCGGCGAAGTGCCGCACCGAGCTGAGGTCGGCCAGGTCGAGCGCCCGCACCTCGGCCCTGCCGCCGATCGTCGCGGCCACCTCCTCGCCGGCGGCGACGTTGCGTACGGCCAGGACGACGCGGGCGCCCTTCGCGCCCAATTGGGTGGCGACGACGCGGCCCAGGCCGCTGGTCGCGCCGGTGACGATGACGGTGCGGCCGTCGAAGGACGGCAGCCGTTCGGAAGTCCACTTCTGTTCGGTCATGACTCCAATCTAGGCGGTGCCAAGAATCTTGACAATGCCAATATCGGTCAAATCTCGATAAGGTGTGCCTGATGACCGAGACGATGACCCGCTACCACCACGGCGACCTGCGCGCCGCGGTGCTCCGCCGTGCGGAGGAGGTGCTGCGCGAGTCGGGCACCGACGCGCTCTCGCTGCGCGGCATCGCCCGTGATCTGGGCGTGAGCCACGCTGCGCCGAGCGCCCACTTCCGCGACAAGAACGCGCTCTTCGACGCGCTCGCGGTCGCCGGATTCCGGCGGCTGGGCGAGGTGATGGACGCTGCGTTGGCCACCCGCGGCTCGCTGACCGATGACCTGGTGACCTTCGCCTCGGCCTACCTGGAGTTCGCCACCGACAACCCGGCACTGCTCTCGGTGATGTTCGCACGCAAGCACAGCGAGACCTCCGGCGCCGAGATCGCCGAGGCCGTCGCCGCCGCCTTCGCCCACCCCACCGCCCTGCTCACCGAGGGCCAGGCCCGTGGCGAGGTCGTCGACGGTGACCCCGAGGTCATCGGCGTCACCGTCCTGGCCGCGATCCAGGGCCTGGCCACCTTCGTCGGCTCCGGTTTCGTGACGCCCGAGCAGTCCCAGCGGATGCTGGAGGACGTCGTTGCCACCCTGATGCGCGGCCTGGCCCGCTAGATGCGCCTTCTTCGCGCGGTGGCGGCGCGCGGCGTGCTCGTCGAAGTGGGGATCGGCATCGCGATCCTCTGCACCCTCCTACTGCTCGCAGGGCTTGTCATCCGGGCGAGCGTGGATAAGAGCAGACAAGCGGAGCGCGCGGTCGTCACGGACCAGAAGGCGCTCGAGGTCTGGCGTGACAAGCTCGAACCCCACCTCGAGCAGATCAACTCCATCCCGACGCCTGAGGGGCTCCGCTGGCCGGAGGATGCCGTGGTGGACGAGTGCCGCGTCGACGAGTCGGACCACCATCTGGTCCAGGTTGGTGCCTGGTTCGTGTGGGAGGCGACCGAGGAGGTTGCCTTCGATGAGGTGAGCGAGGTGGGAGCTGCCGGATATGTCGAGATCCTCGACTACCTCGCCGACCACGGATGGCGGATCAGCAAGCGGGAGAATCTGAACGGCATGGTCTCCAGTGCCAACCGCGACTTCGACTCCGCCGATCTGGAGCATCCCTCGGGCGTCACGATGCGTACGCAGCTTCTCGGTAACTCGATCCTGGGGCACCTCTTCTTCAAAGGAGCCCCCAAGGTCTGCTCCTTCAGCGGCTGAACCGTCGCGCTGTGCTGCCAGGAGTGCGTCATTGCGTACTCCTGGCAGCACACGGCGGGCTCAGAAGGCGTGGGCCATCAGGTCGGCGTAGACCTCCTGCTCGTCGACCTCCAGGCCTCGGGCCTGGAACCACTTCGCGACGTTGGTGATGTCGCGGAGCAGGAAGTCGAAACCCAGCGGGTTGCCGACCAGGTCGATGATCTGGGGGAGATCGATGATCACGAGCCGGTCCTGCTGGGCCAGGATGTTGTACGGCGAGAGGTCACCGTGGACCAGGCCGGCCTGCACCATCGTGGCCAGTGCGTCGACGAGCCCGTCCCACCACATCTCCAGGACGTGGTGCTCCGGCCGGGTCTGGGCGAGCCGCGGCGCCGTCTCGAACTCGCCGTTGCCGTCGTCGACCGCGATCCACTCCATCAGGATCTCGGTCCCGTCGATCTGGACCGGATAGGGGACCGGGAGGCCGAGGTTCCAGCAGCGTACGAGCGCGTTCCACTCGGCGTTGGCCCACTCGGCCTTGGCGACCTCGCGGCCGAAGGTCGAGCCCTTCTTGAGCGCGCGCTCGTCACGAGAGCGCTTGACAGAACGGCCCTCGGTATAGCTCGCGGCCCGGTGGAAGGTGCGATGGTCGGCGTCGCGGTAGCGCTTGGCGACCATCAGCGCCTCCAGCTCCGGGAAGAGCGGGTCGGCCCGTACCACCAGGAAGGCGTCGGCCTCCTTGCCGGTCTTGAGGATGCCGAGCTCGGTGTCGATGGCGCCCTGAGAGGTCACCACCCAGTCCGGGCGAGGCTCCGGTCCACGGGAGAGCGGCTCCACGGAGAGCCAGGTGGACCAGCGTTGTCCGTCGTCCAGGTCGTCGTAGGCCTGGAAGTCGAAGACGAAATTCGGGTCGATCCTCTGGAGAGGATCAGCGGAGATGTTCTCCTGAGTCACTTCGGGTGCTCCTGATACGAGAGATGCGGTCTGTGGGCAGGCACAGGACAACGACAGTCATGGTCTGCTCCTCTCGATCAGGGGCGTCTCGTGGACGAGGACGCCGGTCGCGCTCCATGGTGGAGGACCGCGACCGGCGTACGCAACAGGTTTATTCGGGATCTGACGAGACGAGCCACACGTCGTCCCGCCCGAGGACGAGGACCCGGCCGTCCTCGAGACCGTGGGCGACAGAGCCGTACGGTGCGGCGAGCTTCGCCGACTCCTTGCCGGACTCGGAGTCGATGAAGGTGTGCGTGTAGGCCGGCAGGTCCCGCCCGACCGCGAGCTGCGCCACCGGTCGCGGGTCGTTCCCAAAGCGATCGATGACCGGGCCGCTGACCTCGACGCCGGGGTAGACCTTCTTCGTCTTCTCGAGGACATCGTGGGACGCTCGGTTCAGGTCCTCGGTCCACAGGCGCTTCCCGGTCGTCGGGGAGTACGCCGAGATCTGGTCGGTCACCGTGAGCACGACTGCGGCCGGGGTCGGCGACAGTTGGGTTCTGTCCGACTCCTCGATCGGTCCGGTACTGACCCGGAAGCTGGAGGCTCGCCGGCCCTCGAGGTCCGTGGTGACGATGTCATAGGCGTCGCCGGAGCGACTGTTGAGATAGATGCGGTCCGCGAACACGTCGACCTCGGGGAAGCCAAGCTCCGGGCACGGCGTCGTGGTCGTCCAAGCCCGGATGCCTGCTCTGGTTGCGGTGAAGGTGCAGGTGCCGTTCTCGCGAGAGACGCCGACGAGGAGATCACCGACCTGCGCCGCCGTGTGGTCATCGAGGAGCGTGATCGGAGCGCCCAAGGGTTTGCCGTCACGTAGCTGCCGAACGGAGTGGGTCTTCGGGTCGATGTCGGTCGCGATCGTCGGGACTCGCCGCACGTGCGTGTCCTCGAAGGTGCCGGAGCCTACGTACACGGGGGTAGCGAGGTCCGGCGAGAGCCGCGGAGTGCGAGTGGTCTCCTGTCCCGAGGCGTCGAAGTGAACCGTGGAGCACGCCTTCTCTTCGCATACGACGGCGTCGAGCTGCCCGTCGAGGCTGATGGCGATCGGATGGTAGAGGTCGTCCGTGGCCTGCTGCCACGCCAGCTTGCCGTTGCGGTCGTACATCGCGATCTGCTCGACCCCGACAGTTGCTACGTGGCCGCCATCCCCGACGTGAGCCCAGTTCCCGTCCTGGAGTTCCTCGGCGATGACCTTCCCGGTCCCCAGGTCACGAATCATCAGCTGGTCGTCTTCGTAGGTGTAGATCCGGCCGCGTACGACAACTGCCTCGCCGGCCGCGCGGTCGACCTCCGTGTGCCACACGACGTCGCCGGCGACCAGATCGTGGGCTCGCCAGTGGCCGATCCCGACGAGCAGCGCCCCAGCGACGGTCAATACACCAACAGCGATGAGCGCCTTCTTGGCACCGGGCGAGACAGCCATGATTCCTCCGAGATCCCGAGACGACAGCCGCAGCCTAAGCCTCGCCCAGAACGGGTCAGTGACCGCCGACGAGCGGAGCGACGGCCCGGGCGACCAGTGAGCCCTTGCCGGTGGCGGTCTCCTCGGCGTCGGCCATGGTCATCGCGCGCAGGCCGGCGTTGACGCCGAGCCAGCGCAGCGGCTCCGGCTCCCAGCGCGGTGAGACGTGACCGACCCAGGGGAGGGCGGCGAGATCGGACTCGGTGCCGAGGACCAGGTCGCGCAGCGTACGGCCGGCGAGGTTGGTGGTCGCGACGCCGTCGCCGACGTAGCCGCCGGCGTGCGCGAGGCCGCTGGCGGGGTCGTAGCCGACCGAGGCGTGCCAGTCACGCGGGATGCCGAGCACGCCGCCCCATCGGTGGGTGACCTTGTGGCCGCGTACGGCCGGGAACATCTCGATCAGGGTCGCCAGCAGGCGGCGGTGGGTGCGCATGTCGGAGGCATCCGCGTGGGTGATCTTCGACCCGAAGGAGTACGGAGCGCCCCGGCCGCCGAAGACCAGCCGGTCGTCCGCGGTGCGCTGCCCATAGATCAGCAGGTGCCGGCCGTCGGAGAACGTCTCGCGCTCCTCGAGGCCGATGCTCGACCAGACCAGGTCCGAGAGCGGTTCGGTGGCGATGATCAGGGAGCGCACCGGGATGACCTCGCGCTCGAGGCCGGCCAGCGTCGGGGTGTAGCCCTCGGTGGCGCGTACGACGACGTCGGCGGTGACCACGTCGCTGTCCGTCCTCACCTGGTGCGGACCGATCGACGTGACCCGGGTCTGCTCGTAGATCGTGACGCCGCGGGCCTCGACGGCGCGGGCCAGGCCGCGGACGAGCTTGGCGGGGTGGAGTGCGGCGCAGTCGGGGGTGTAGGTCGCACCGAGGGTGCTGGTCGCGGCGAGCCGCTTCTGGGCAGCGGGCTGGTCCAGCAGGGAGATCTCGGCGTCACCGAGCCCCCAGGAGCGGGCGTGCTCGACCTCGTCGCGGGCGCGCTCGAGCTGGGCGGGCGTACGGGCCACGACGACCGTGCCGCCCTTGGCGATGTCGGCCTCGATGCCCTCGGCATCGGCGACCCGGATGACCTCGTCGACGGTCGCCCGCATCGCCCGGTCCTGGGCGAGAGCGGCCTCCCGGCTCGAGCCCGCGGCCACCTTGTCGAGCGAGGCGGGGAAGAGGGCCGAGCACCAGCCGCCGTTGCGGCCCGAGGCTCCGAACCCGGCGACCTCGGCCTCGAGGATCGCGATCTTCAGGTCGGGCCTCGCCTCGGCCAGGTAGTAGGCCGTCCACAGGCCGGTGTAGCCCGCACCCACGATCGCGACGTCGACCTCGATGTCGCCCATCAGCGCCGGCCGCGGCTCCCAGGTGTCGCCGGCGGTCTCGTGCCACAGGCTGATCTCGGGATACTCGCTCACCTGACGCCCCAGGCGTAGGTCTGCTTGTGCAGGTGGAGGTACATGAACGTCTCGGTGCTCACCACGCCCTCGATGGCGCGGATCTTGCTGGAGACGAGGTTGAGCAGGGCCTCGTCGCTCTCGGCGACGACCTCCACGAGCAGGTCGTAGGAGCCGGCGGTGATGACGATGTAGTCGACCTCGTCGAGCTTGCCGAGCTCGTCGGCGATCCCCTCGATCGGTCCGGAGGTGCGTACGCCGATCATGGCCTGCCGCGCGAAGCCGAGCTCGAGCGGGTCGGTGACGGCGACGACCTGCATGACGCCGCTGTCGACGAGGCGCTGCACGCGCTGCCGCACCGCGGCCTCGCTCAGGCCGACCTCCTTGCCGATCGCGGCATAGCTGCGCCGCCCGTCCTGCTGGAGCTGCTCGATGATCAGCTTGTTGACCTCGTCGAGGTGAGCGCCCCCGTTGCGCTTGCGAGTGGTCATGGCGCCCAGTCAACCTGTTTGCCGTGGCCAGATGCAACGAAATCCGTCGTGTGTAACGAACAATTTCCATGATTCCGTACATTGTGTGTGGCTGAAGGGCTCTGAAGTTGTCATAGTGGGCGTCGTGAACCATGTCTCGCTGACCGATGCGAAGCCCGCCGTCTACTGGCTGGACGACCCTGCGAAGCCAGCGCCGCTGCCGCCTCTGCTCGGGGTGGCGTCGGCGGATCTGGTGGTAGTCGGAGGCGGATACTCGGGGCTGTGGACAGCGCTGTTGGCCCGTGAGCGGTTTCCGTCGTGGTCGGTGGTGCTGCTGGAGGCCGGCCAGTGCGGGGACCAGGCATCGGGCCGCAACGGCGGCTTCGCCGAGGCGTCGTTGACCCATGGCTTCTGGAACGGTCTGGAGCGCTGGCCCGACGAGCTCGCGACACTGGACCGGCTCGGCCAGCAGAATCTCGACGAGATGGCGGCGACTGTCCAGGATCACGGCATCGACTGCGACTGGCAGCTCACCGGTGCGCTGAACGTCGCCACCCGCCCGCACGAGGTCAACGACCTCGTCGAGTGGTCGACCGCGCTGACCGAGCACGGCATCAAGCACCGACTGCTGGACGAGACCGCGGTGCGGGACGAGCTCCGCTCGCCGACCTACCTCGGTGGCCTGGAGGTGGTCGGTGACACGGCCACGATCGAGCCGGCGCGGCTGGCCTGGGGATTGCGGCAGGCCTGTCTGGACGCCGGTGTGGTGATCCACGAGGGCTCCGCGGTCACAGGTCTCGAGCGTGACGGTTCGGGGATGCGGGTCTCGACGATCGCGGGGTCGGTCCGGGCCGGGCGGGTGGCATTGGCCACCAACGCCTTCCCGCCGCTGCTGCGGCGGCTGCGGATGATGACCGTGCCGGTCTACGACTACGTACTCATGACCGAGCCACTCTCCGCTGAACAGATGGACGCCATCGGCTGGGCGAACCGGCAGGGCGTCAGCGACTCCGCCAACCACTTCCACTACTACCGCCTGACCAGGGACAACCGCATCCTGTGGGGCGGCTACGATGCGATCTACCACTTCGGCTCGAAGATCTCCCCGGAGCTGGAGACCGGTGCCACCCACGACAAGCTGGCCGGCCACTTCTTCGAGACCTTCCCGCAGCTCGAGGGACTGCGCTTCACCCACCGCTGGGCCGGGATCATCGACACCTGCACCCGCTTCTCGGCCTTCTTCGGCAAGGCGTACGCCGGCCGCGTCGCCTACGCGCTCGGCTACACCGGTCTCGGCGTCGGAGCCACCCGTTTCGGCGCCCAGGTCATGCTCGACCTCCTCAGCGGCGAGCAGACGGAACGTACGTCGCTGGAGATGGTGCGCTCGAAGCCGCTGCCGTTCCCTCCTGAGCCTGCCCGGTACGCCGGCATCTCGATGATGGTCCGCTCGCTAGGGAAGGCCGACGCCAACGGCGGGCGCCGCGACCTGTTCCTGCGGACGATGGACCGGCTCGGGCTCGGCTTCGACTCCTAGCGGCGAGTCACTCGAACCTCATCCGTCACGGTGTACAGGCAATTCCTGCGCTTCTCGGGTGTTGCATTGCCTGATAAGTGCAGGGATACCCGGTTAACCGGGTATCCCTGCACCGGGCTCAAGCAGCGTCCTGCGCCGCCGCGACCCGCTCGCGGAGCTTCGCATGGATCTCCTCCGGCGTGCGCTGCGTACGCTGGCGGTGGTTGCGCGCGATGATGACGCCTGTCGCGGTGACCCCGGCCAGGCCGGCCATTCCCACGATCTTCCACACGCGTGCACTGCCGAAACTCATAGGACCCCCTGCTCACGATGTCTGATGACACCACTATCTCCCTTGCCGACGCCGTGGACCAGACCCGGACCGGTGATCTGTGGCTCTTCCGCGGGCGTTCGGTCGCCGACCGGGCGATCCGGATGCTCAGCAACGCCCCGGTCAACCATGTCGGGATGGCGGTGGTGCTCGATGACCTGCCGCCGCTGATGTGGCATGCCGAGCTCGGCAAGGGGCTGCTCGATCTCTATACCGGCACCCACCACCGTGGCGTACAGCTCCACGATCTGCGTGCCGCGGTCGAGCAGTGGGCCGGTCGCTACGAGCAGCAGGTCTGGCTGCGCCAGCTGACCGCCGACATCGACCGCCCGCGCGAGGACGCGCTGCTGCGGACGATCGCCCGGCTCGACGGCACCCCGTTCCCCTCGACCGCCGCGCTGGCCGGACGCTGGGCGCGGGGGAGGGTGCGCTCGAAGGCCGGGCTCGAACAGGTCTTCTGTGCCGAGGTCGTCGCTGCCACCTACCAGGAGATGGGTCTGCTCGACGACGAGCGCCCGACCAACTACTACGACCCGGGTCGCTTCTGGTCCGGCGACCACCTGACCCTGCAGGACGGGGCGGTCCTAGGTAGCGAGGTACGCGTCCTCGGCTGAGCCGCGGCCGGCGAGGCGGAGGGCGACGGAGACCTCTCCGCTCTCGACCAGGGTGCCGATGACGAGCGCACGGAGCCCACGGAGCAGGGCATCGGGGTCTACCAGGTCGGGCGCCGCGAGGGCGTGCAGCAGGTAGCCGTGCACGAGGGCGAGCAGGGAGTCGGGGTCGGTCCGGGTCGCGCCCGCCACGGTCGCCGCGCGGTCCGCGACGGCACGGCCGGTGGTGAGCGCCTCGGCCACCACCGGGCGGAACTGCGGCTCGCGGGCGGCGTGGAGCAACCCTTCGAGGAAGGCGAGCGAGTCGGCCGGCGGGGACATCAGCGCCGCGGCGAACGCCTCGGCCATCGCGTCGGTGCCGGACTCCGTCGCGGCGAGCTCGTCGGCGAGCGTACGCAGCCGGGCGACGTCCTCGGCCACGCCCGTGCGCATCGCTTCGGCCGCCAGGTCCGTGATCGAGTCGAAGAAGTAGCCGACGGTGGCCAGCGGCAGCCCGGCGCGCTCGGTCACGGCCCGATGGGTGACCCCGGCCATGCCCTTCTCGGCGGCCACCTCGATCGTGGCGTGGACGAGGGCGTCGCGTCGCTGCCTGGCGCTGTCACCGTGCCGTCGCTTCATGGGCAGAGTGTTTCACGCGAGCCGGCAAGAAGTCTGGAAGATCTTCTAGACTTTTAAGAGCCGATCCAGCACGCTGTCCGACATGACCGCACCGGCCCGCGTACACGCCTTCACCGACGACGCCCTCGGCGACCACGACGCCGTCGAGCTCGCCCACCTCATCCGATCCGGCGAGCTGAGTGCGACCGAGGTCGAGACGGCGGCGATCACCCGGCTGCGACAGGTGGCCCCGGGGCTGCACGCGATGGCGTACGAGGCCTACGACGCGCCCCGTCGCGCGGGGGCCGACACCGGCCTGCTCCATGGTGTGCCGACCCTGCTCAAGGACAACACCGACCTGCTCGGGATGCCGACGAACCACGGGTCGGAGGCGTTCCGCGCGCGTCCGGCCGCACACGACGGGCGCTACACGACCCAGTTCCTCAGTGCCGGGGTGACGGTGCTGGGCAAGAGCCGGATGCCCGAGTTCGGGCTGAACGCGACCACCGAGTTCCGCAGCGGGCCGCCGACACCCAACCCCTGGAACACGCGCCACTCCGTCGGCGCATCCTCCGGCGGGGCAGCGGCGCTGGTCGCCGCCGGCGCCGTGCCGCTCGCGCACGCCAACGACGGCGGTGGCTCCATCCGGATCCCGGCCGCGGCCGCCGGACTGGTCGGGCTCAAGCCCAGCCGCGGCCGGCACATCGACGGCGAGATGGCCCGCACCCTCCCGATCAACATGGTCAGCGAAGGGGTGGTGACGCGTACGGTCCGCGACACCGCGACCTTCCACGCCGCGCTCGAGCGGCACTGGCGCAACCCGGCGCTGCCGCCCCTCGGGCTCGTCGAGGGCCCCGCGCGGCGGCGGCTCCGGGTCGCGTTGATTATGGAGTCGGTGACCGATGCCGTCGTGGACACGCCGACGAAGGCGGCCGTGGAACGCACCGCGACCCTGCTGGAGGAGCAGGGCCACAGCGTCGAGCCGGTCCCGATCCCCGTCGACGCGCGCTTCGGCGACGACTTCCTCAGCTACTGGGGTCTGCTCGCCTTCCTCGCCGGCAACCTGGGCCGCCTGACCATCGACCGGACGCTCGACCAGGGCCGCCTCGACGGCCTCACCGACGGCCTGCGTCACGCCTTCGCCTCCGGCGGCTGGCGCCGGACGCCGACCGCACTGCTCCGCCTGCGGCGGGCCGCGGCGGCGTACGCCTCCGTCTTCGACCATCACGACGTGGTCCTGTGCCCGGTCGTCGCCGGTGTCACCCCGCCGCTGGGTCATCTGTCCCCGAACGTGCCGTTCGAGGACCTCGTCGACCGGCTCGTTCGCCATGTCGCGTTCACCCCGCTGCAGAACATCACCGGTGCGCCGGCGATCTCGCTGCCGATGGGGCTCAGCGAGGAGGGGCTGCCGATCGGGGTCCAGCTCTCCGCGGCGTACGGCGACGAGCGGACGCTTCTCGAGCTCGCCTATGCCCTCGAGGAGCAGTCGCCGTGGCCCCGGATCCACGACGGGCAGATCACAGCATCGTAGAGGCCTTCTCCAGCACCCGGCGCAGGATCTGCTCCATCTCGTCGAACTCGGCCTGGCCCACGGTGAGGGGCGGGGAGAGCTGGATGACCGGCTCGCCGCGGTCGTCGGCGCGGCAGTAGAGGCCCTCGGACCACAGCGCCTTGGAGACGAACCCGTAGAGGATCCGCTCGCACTCCTCCTCGGTGAAGGTCTCCTTGGTCGCGCGGTCCTTGACCAGCTCGATGCCGTAGAAGTAGCCGGTGCCGCGTACGTCGCCGACGACCGGCAGGTCCTTCAGCTTCGACAGCGTGGCCAGGAAGGCGTCCTCGTTGCGGCGTACGTTGCCGAGCAGGTCCTCGGCCTCGAAGAGGTCGAGGTTGGCCATCGCCACCGCGGTGGAGACGGGGTGACCGCCGAAGGTGTAGCCGTGGTAGAAGGTCTCCTCACCGGTCAGGAACGGCTCCATCAGCCGGTCGGAGATGATCGTGGCACCCAGGGGCGCGTACCCCGAGGTCAGCCCCTTGGCCGTGGTGATCATGTCGGGCACGTAGTCGAACCGCTCGCAGCCGAACATCGTGCCCAGCCGCCCGTAGGCGCAGATGACCTCGTCGGAGACGAGCAGCACGTCGTACTCGTCGCAGATCTCCCGCACCCGCTGGAAGTAGCCAGGGGGAGGCGGGAAGCAGCCGCCCGAGTTCTGCACCGGTTCCAGGAAGACCGCGGCGACGGTGTCGGGCCCCTCGGCGCGGATCACGACCTCGATCTGGTCGGCGCACCAGCGTCCGAACGCCTCCGGGTCGCTCCCGTCCATCAGCCCGCCGGTGATCTCCGAGGCGCGGTAGATGTTGGTGTTCGGCACCCGGAAGGTCGAGGGGACCAGCGGCTCGAACGGCGCCTTGATGTCGGCGAGGCCGGTGATCGACAGCGCCCCGTGGGTGGTGCCGTGGTAGGCGATGTTGCGCCCGATCACCTTGTGCTTGCCCGGCTTTCCCTTGAGCTTGAAGTAGTTCTTGGCGAGCTTCCACGCGGTCTCGACGGCCTCGGAGCCGGAGTTGGTGAAGAAGACCCGGTTCAGGTCGCCGGGGGCGAGTGAGGCCAGCCGCGCGGCCAGCTCGATCGCCGGCTCGTGCGCGTAGGACCACAGCGGGTGGAAGGCCAGCTGCTTGGCCTGCTCCGCGCCGGCGTCGGCGAGCTCCGCGCGCCCGTGGCCGACCTGGGAGACGAAGAGCCCCGCGAGACCGTCGAGGTAGCGGTTGCCCTCGATGTCGTAGATGTAGGCGCCCTCACCCCTGGCGATGATCGGCACGTCGGCCTCTGCATAGCTCGAATGCCGCGTGAAGTGCATCCAGAGATGGTCCTTGGCGTCGCGCTGCAGCTGCTCGTAGTTGCCGGTCATGACTCAATGGTCACCCAACGCCTCTCGCTTTCGCAAGCGAATCCGTTTCAAAGTGCGATTATCACTTCGGATTCAGTTGTGACATCCCTGTTACGGGAAGGAGTTAGTCTCTACCGCATGGCTGACCAGACCTTCAGGAACGTGATTGGCGGCGAGCTGCGTGAGGCCGCCGACGCCGCGACGTACGACGTCGTAGACCCCGCCACCGGCGAGGTCTACGCGCAGGCCGCGATGTCGGGGGAGGCCGACGTCGACCAGGCGTACGCCGCGGCCGCATCGGCCTTCGCGACCTGGGGCGAGACCACACCCCAGGAGCGCAGCCTGGCGCTGCTCCGGCTCGCCGATGCAATGGAGGCCCGGGCCGCGGAGCTGACTGCCGTGGAGGTCAAGGACACGGGTAAGCCGTTCCAGCTGACCCTGGAGGAGGAACTGCCGCCGACGATCGACCACTTCCGCTTCTTCGCGGGCGCGGCGCGGACCCTGGAGGGGAAGAGCGCAGGCGAATACCTACAGGACCACACCTCCTGGATCCGCCGCGAGCCGATCGGCGTGATCGGGCAGGTCACGCCGTGGAACTACCCGCTCGCGATGATGTCGTGGAAGATCGCCCCGGCGCTGGCTGCCGGCAACACGGTCGTGCTCAAGCCCTCCGACACCACCCCGGCCAGCTCCGCGCTCCTGGCCGAGATCGCCCAGGAGTTCCTGCCGCCGGGCGTGCTCAACCTCGTCACCGGCGACCGCGACACCGGGCGCGCGCTGATCCGGCACAAGACGCCCCAGATGGTCGCCATCACAGGCTCGGTGCGCGCCGGGATGGAGGTCGCCGCGACCGCGGCGCAGGACGTCAAGCGTGTCCACCTCGAGCTCGGCGGCAAGGCGCCGGTCATCGTCTTCGACGACGCCGACATCGACAAGGCGGTCGCCGGTATCGCCGCGGCGGGCTACTTCAACGCCGGTCAGGACTGCACCGCCGCGACCCGGGTGCTGGTGCAGGAGGGCATCCACGACGAGTTCGTCGCGGCTCTCGCCGAGGCGGCCCGCAACACCACTGTCGGCCTCCCCGCCGACAACACCGATGTCGGCGCGCTCAACAACCCCGGCCAGCTCGCCCGGGTCGCGGGCATGGTCGACCGCCTCCCGGACCACGCCACGATCGCAGCCGGCGGCGCGCCGGCACGAGTCGTTGGCGGCGAGAACGGCTACTTCTACCAGCCCACGGTCCTGGCCGGCCTGCGCCAGGACGACGAGCAGATCCAGCACGAGATCTTCGGCCCGGTGATCACGGTGCAGCGGTTCGCCGACGAAACCGAGGTGCTCAGATGTGCCAACGACGTCGACTACGGCCTCGGGTCGAGCGTATGGACCAAGGACCACGCCACCGCGCTGCGGGTCAGCAAGCGCCTCGATTTCGGCGTGGTGTGGATCAACACCCACATCCCCTACATCTCCGAGATGCCCCACGGCGGCTTCAAGCACTCCGGATACGGCAAGGACCTCTCCGTCTACGGGTTCGAGGACTACACCCGGATCAAGCACGTGATGTCCTACCTCGGAGGTTGACACCAAAGGAACAGGTCGACCGGCGACCCTCGATACGCGAACAGACCATGTCCGTGAAAGCATCGAGGGCCGTTTCGCGCACCTCCGCGACACGGACCCAGCAATGGAAGCAGCCGAACCCCCACACGAGGTGCACCCCACATGTCAGCCAAGCAATGGCGGACAGATGTCCAAGGTCTCCGGGCCGTTGCCGTAGGTCTGGTCGTCGCTGCCCACGCGGGCGTCCCGCACACCGAGGGCGGGTTCGTCGGCGTCGACGTCTTCTTCGTCCTCTCCGGCTTCCTGATCACCACCCTGCTGCTGCGCGAGGCCGACACATCAGGCACGGTCAGCATCCCGCAGTTCTACGCGCGCCGCGCCCGCCGGATCCTGCCGGCAGCCACTCTCGTGATCCTGGTCGTCCTGGCGTACGCCGCCTGGCAGCTGCCCACCACCCGGCTCACCGACGCGGCCGCTGACGGCACCTGGGCGGCGTTCTTCCTGGCCAACGTGCACTTCGCGGCCGAGGGGGTGCAGTACTTCCAGCCCAGCGAGCCATCGCCCTTCCAGCACTACTGGTCGCTCTCGGTGGAGGAGCAGTTCTACCTCGTCTGGCCGGTCCTGGCGCTCCTGCTCATCCCCAAGCTCGGGCGCAAGGGCTTCACGATCGTCGCCGCGGTGATCGCGGTCGCGAGCCTGGCCTGGTCGATCCATGCCACCGGCGAGAACCCGACAGCCGCCTACTTCTCCACCCCGGCCCGCGCCTACGAGCTCGCCGCCGGCGCGCTGCTGGCCTGCTGGGGCGGCCGGCTCAAGGGAGCCGCCAGCGTCGCCGCCGGACTCGGCGGAGCCGCGGCGATCCTCATCTCCACGGTCGCGTTCAGCGAGGCCACCCCGTTCCCGGGCTGGCAGGCGCTGGTGCCCACCCTCGGCACGGTCGCGCTGCTCGCCTCCGGCGCCAACGCCCCGACCGCGAGGCTGCTCGCGATCCGCCCGCTGCGCTACGTCGGCGACATCTCCTACTCCCTCTACCTGTGGCACTGGCCGCTGATCGTGCTCGCCCCTGAGTTCCTCCATCTCGGCAACGCTGCGCTCGAGATGACGGTCGCGGTCGCCGCCGCGCTGCTCCTCTCCGTGCTGAGTCACCGCTTCATCGAGCTCCCGTTCCAGCGCAAGCAGGTGCCCGTGCTCTCCCACGGGCTGCGCTCGCTGGCCCTGTGGCCGGCAGCGCTCGTGCTGGCGGTCGGCAGCGGCTGGCTGACGACCGGCTATGCCGCGTACGCCGAGAAGGAGCGGGCCGCCGAGGCACAGGCGTGGTTCGCGGCCAACGAGGTCCCCGACACCGCCGCCGAGACTGGCGGGCCGCCGCAGGTGCAGCGCGAGCTCCGCGCCGCCCTCGACATCGCCGACCGCGGGGGCCCGATCCCGCCGGCCGTGCTCGGCGAGGAGATCACCGAGGACCGGTGGCAGAAGACGTACGGCGACTGCTACGCCAACTACGGAGACACCCGCGGCGCCGACTGCACCCTCGGCGACACCGACGCGAAGAAGACCGTCGCCGTCGTCGGCGACTCCCACGCAGGTATGTGGCTGACCGCCTTCGACGACCTCGGCAAGGAGAACGGCTTCCGGGTCGTGCCGGTCGTGAAGGTCGGCTGCGCCCCTTACCCGGTCCAGCACCGCGGCAAGAAGATGACCCAGGCCGAGTGCGACGACTTCCGCGACTGGTCTGCGGACCAGCTCGAGCGCCTTGACCCCGACACGATCGTCTCGACGGCTCGCGGCCAGCTCTTCATGCCGAAGACATACGACGGGATGGACCGTGACGAGCAGTGGTCGCAGGCGGTTCGCAGCACCGTGAAGGCGTATCGGGAGATCTCCCGCAGGGTCGTCGTCCTCGGCGACGTACCCGCCGTCGACCACAACCCCGCCGACTGCATCAGCGCCCCCGACGCCGACCAGAGCTCCTGCCTCAGCGACCGCGACTCGCGCGAGACCAGCAGCAACGAGCTCACCGAGGCGGCGCTGGAAGGCACCAAGGCGGCGTACGTCGACACCCAGCGGTTCGTTTGCGCCGAGGACCGCTGCCCGCTGGTCGTGGGGGAGAAGGTCACCTATTACGACAGCTCGCACCTGACCGAGTCGTGGGTCCGCCACGTCACGCCGCGGCTCGGCGTCATCCTCGCGCCGCTGATCTGACGCAAATTTAACTGGGACGCGCATTTCGGGATTTGCCTTTGCGTGCATCTTTGTGGCTTAATTGTGGGCAGACGTTGCAAAACGTTTCATGCGCAGCCCTGGACCCGTGGGGGAGTCCGGGGCTGTTGCTATTTCCTGGGTCGTCTGCCCTGTCGTCCTTCAGGCAATCGGGCTCTTTTCGCCGTGCGATTCGAATAGCCTTCACTAGACTCCGCGCGATCGGATCGATGCCCGCTAGGAGACTCGGATGGCGCAACACCCGGACCTGTCGTCCGCCAAGCCGTGGGCATTGACGTCGGTGGTGGGCGCCGTGACGATGGCAGCGCTCGCCTACCTCCAGTCCGTCTTCCAAGGTCAGGCCGGGATCTTCGCCGTCGTCGCGGGCATCGGCTGCGTCGTCGTCGCGGTCGTGCTCAACGCGCTGCTCGCCTGGGACGCGGCGAGGAAGCGCGCCATCCCGGCCACGTCAGCGGCCCTGATGATGACCGCAGCGGTCTATGACAAGGCTGAGGAGCTCGTCGGCTACGCGTTCCCGGTGACCAAGCGCCACCTGATGACCTCGGCGGCCGTCGTCCTCGCGGCGAGCGAGGCGACGACGGTCACCGACGGGATGTTCGTGCGGGTCCACTGGAAGTTTCCGGCGGAGTCTCGCGACGTCGCCGTGACCGCGCTGCCCGGTGGCTATGCGCTGCTCACCCTGATGCCCGAGGACAAGCTGCCCCGGCAGGTGAAGAGTGCCTCGCTGGTCCGGCGACACGTCGAGAACGCGTTGGTCGTCGCCGAGGCCTGGCACGGGGACGGCAACCGTGAGCTCGGCGGACGTGCGCACGCGGTGGGCGAGCACAACCGAGTCGTCAACCTCGACGCCGAGAAGACCGCGACCGGCGAGGAGTTGATCGGTGCGCCGCTGCTGCAGACGGGCAACCGGAAGGTCGTCGGACTGCTCGACGGCACCGACGACCGCGGTCCGCGCTACCTGCCGTTGACCCGCGACAAGGCGCGGGCCCTGGTGGGCGGTGCCTCCTGGTGGCGCAGCACCGGGTGGCTGGTCCCGGTCGCGGTCGCCGCGGTGATCGCCCTGCTGGCGGCGGTCCAGCCGATCCTCGGCTCCGGCGGTGGTGGTCTGGTTCCGGCAGCAGCCTGCGAAGGAGACGCGACCAGGCTGAGCGTCGTGGTCAGCACCGAGAAGGACGGTCTCATCGATCAGCTGGCCACCGACTTCAACGAGGAGTACCGAGGCGATGACGGCGCGTGCGCCGATGTCGAGGTGTTCGGAGTCAACTCGGGTGACGCCGCCGAGGCGATCGCCACCGGCTGGGCCGCGGCCCCCGACGACCGGCTGGAGTGCGCGGTCGACGACCCGGATGACTGCGAGGTCGTCGAGGCGCGCAAGCCGGACCTCTGGCTGCCGACGGAGTCGGTCTGGCCGGAGCTCCTGGGTGCGGGCGAGCTCGGTGAGGACGGCGGCGACGAGCTGGCCGACAACGACGGCGAGTGGACTTCGGTCGCCTCCTCCGTCCTGTCGATCCTGATGCCCGCAGCGAGGCGGGAGAAGCTCTCGGGCTCGCCCGACTGGGACGAGCTCCTCACCAAGGCCGCCGGTGGTGAGTTGTCGATCGCTATCGACGACCCGATCGGCTCGACCTCGGGGATGGCGACCTCGGTGGCCCTCAACGAGGCGCTGGTCGCCGACCACGACGAGGAGGACGCGGTCGGGCTGCTGCGCGACGCGATCGCCTCGGTGCCCGACGAGCTGGCCGGCGAGGACATCACCCGGCTGATGAACCGCGTCTACCAGAACCCGGACCTCCTCGCCCAGATGGATGCCGTGGTGGCCCAGGAGCAGACCGCGTACCTCTACAACTGCCAGGACCCGCTCGGCTCCGACGACTTCTCCTGCCGCGACACGGTGGACGATGACCGCCGGATGGTCGCGGTGAGCCCGGACGACACGATCTATGCGTTCGACCACCCCGCGGTCCCGATGGCCTCCCTCGACTCCGACGAGGCCAAACGGTCGGTGTCGGAGGCCTTCGTCGACTACCTGAGGACGAAGAAGGCGCAGAAGGAGTTTCGTGCCTGGGGGTTCCGAGCCGCTGGTGAGCCGGAGAAGGTCACCGATCAGCTCCGGGAGGTGATCGACGCCGACGACGTCGAGACCGTGACCCCATGGCCGGAACCGAAGACGGTCAACCAGTGGCGGCACCAGTGGCAGAACGTACGCCTTCCCGTACGCGTGCTGCTCTCCGTCGACACCTCGGGCTCGATGGAGCAGATCGACGGTCAGGACCGCCGTGTCCGCCTCGACGGCTTCACCGACGCCTGCACCGAGGAGACGACCGACAACCCGACGTACCTCCAGGTTGCGAAGAGCGCGGCGCTCAACGCCATCGGCGAGCTCAAGGACGGCCGCGACTCAGTGGGCCTGGACTGGTTCCCGCCTGCCGGGAAGGACACCTCCACCGAGATCAAGCCACTGAGCAGTACGACCCGTGCGCAGCTCGAGCGCGAGATCTGTGACCTGAGGGCCTTGGGCGAGACGCCGTTGTACGACGCGATCCGCGACGCGAGCGCCTCGATCGACGCCTCCGAGACCGAGGTCTCGGACCGTACCGTGATCGTCCTCCTCTCCGATGGTGGCCAGAACCCGCCGCAGAGCCTCGACGCCCTGATGGACGAGATCGGCGGCGAAGGCGCGATCCCGGTCATCGCCGTCGGGATCGGGGACCAGGCACCCATCGGCGTGCTCGGCAGGCTGACGGAGGAGACCGGGGGAGCGCTGCGCAACCTGAGCGAGCCCGCGGACGTGGCCAACCTCGACCGCGTCCTGGTCGACGTCTTCCAGGGGCTTGCCGGGAAAGTCTCCTGACGGGGCCTACCGCTTGGCGCCTTCTCAGCCTCTGCTGGGAAGATGGGCGGGTGAATGAGCAGCGACCACGCGACGTGGTGATCCTCGGCTCCACCGGGTCCATCGGCACCCAGGCCCTCGACCTGGTGCGGGCCAACCCGGACCGGTTCCGGGTCGTGGCTTTGACCGCGGGCGGGGCCAACAAGGAGCTGTTCGAGGCACAGGTGGCCGAGTTCGCGCCCAAGCTCTCCGGGCTGGGGGAGGAAGCCTCGGTCGAGGCCGCCGCCCAGGCCGCCGACGTGGTGCTCAACGGGATCACCGGCGCCGTCGGTCTCCGCCCGACTTTGGCCGCGCTGGAGGCGGGCAACACGCTCGCCCTGGCCAACAAGGAGTCGCTGATCATCGGCGGCCCGCTGGTCAAGCGGGTGGTCTCGACAAGCTCGACCTCCGGCGGAACGATCGTCCCCGTCGACTCCGAGCACTCCGCGATCGCCCAGAGCCTGCGCGCCGGCCGCGCCGAGGAGGTACGCAAGCTGGTGCTGACCGCGTCCGGAGGGCCGTTCCGCGGCCGCACCCGCGACGAGCTCGCCCAGGTCACCCCGGCGCAGGCGCTCAAGCACCCCAACTTCGCGATGGGGCGGGTGATCACGACCAACTCCGCCACCCTGGTCAACAAGGGTCTCGAGGTCATCGAGGCGCATCTGCTCTTCGACGTACCCTTCGACCGGATCGAGGTCGTCGTCCATCCGCAGCAGTACATCCACTCGATGGTCGAGTTCACCGATGGCGCGGTGGTCGCCCAGCTCGGGCTGCCCACGATGCTGGTGCCGATCTCGATGGGGATGGCCTGGCCCGATCGGGTGCCGGACGCCGAGACGCCGATCGACTGGACCAAGGCCGCCGACTGGCGCTTCGAGCCGCTCGACGACTCGGCGTTCCCTGCGGTGCGCCTCGCCCGCGAGGCCGGCACCCGCGGCGGCACCCACCCCGCGGTCTACAACGCGGCCAACGAGGTCTGCGTGGACGCCTTCCACGACGGCCGGATCCCGTTCCCCGGCATCGTGGACACGATTGCGGAGGTGATGGCGCGGCATCACGGCGTACGCTCTGAAAGCACCCTCACCATCGAGGACGTGCTCGCCGCCGACGCCTGGGCGCGCGAGGAGACCACTCGGATCCTGGAGACCCGTCCATGAGCTATTTGCTCTACACCTTGGCCGTGATCGGCTTCATTCTCGCGATCCTGGTCTCGATCGGGCTCCACGAGCTCGGCCACATGATCCCGGCGAAGGCGTTCGGCGGGAAGGTGACCCAGTACTTCATCGGCTTCGGGCCGACGGTGTGGTCCAAGCAGGTCGGCGAGACCGAGTACGGCCTCAAGGCGATCCCGCTCGGTGGCTACGTCAAGATCCTCGGGATGCTGCCGCCCGGTGCCGACCAGCTGGGGGAGCGCACCGAGGACGGTGCGCTCAAGGTGCGCAAGTCCAACACCGGCATGTTCACCCAGCTGATCAGCGACGCGCGCTCGGCCGAGTGGGAGCTGATCCGTCCCGAGGACGAGCCGCGGCTGTTCTACAAGATGTCGTGGTGGAAGAAGGTCATCGTGATGGCCGGCGGGCCCACGGTGAACATCGCGATCGCGTTCTTCGTGCTGTGGGGCGTCTTCGGGATCTACGGGGTCCGCGAGAACGTCGTCGACAAGGGACATCCGGTCGTCTCGAGCCTGCAGGAGTGCCTGCTGACCTGGGAGGACCAGGGCCGCGAGTGCCGCGCGAGCGACAAGCCGACCCCGGCCGCCGACGCCGGACTCAAGCCCGGCGACGAGCTGGTCTCGTTCAACGGCACCGAGCTGACCTCGTGGGCGGTCGCCCAGGAGCTGATCCGCGACAACATGGACGGCGAGGCCACCATCGTCATCGAGCGCGACGGTGAGCGGATGACGCTGCACACCCAGACGGTCGTGCAGGAGCGGGTCAAGGACCTCGACGACACCAGCGCCGACCCGGAGACCGCGAAGGTCGGCTTCTTCGGGATGTCTCCCGAGTCGCACGTGGTCACCACCAAGGAGGGGCCGGTCTATGCGCTGAAGGAGATGGGTGTGATGGCGGAGAACGCCGTCCACTCGCTGCTGAGGCTGCCGGTCAAGGTCTGGCACGTCGCGCTCGCGATCGTCGGTGTCGAGGAGCGCTCGGCCGACAGCCCGGTCAGCATCGTCGGCGGCGGCCGCATCGCCGGTGAGATCGCGGCCCACGAGGGCCTCGACGTCGGCGAGAAGGTCGCCAGCTTCGCGTTCCTGGTCGGTGGGTTCAACCTGTTCATCGGCATCTTCAACTTCGTCCCGCTCCTGCCCCTCGACGGCGGTCACATCGCGACCGCGCTGTGGGAGGGCATACGCCGCGCCTTCGCCAAGGTCTTCCGGCGGCCCGACCCGGGCCATGCCGACCCGGCGAAGCTGCTGCCGGTGGCGTACGTCGTGGCCTCGGCGCTCCTGGTGATGGGTGTTGTCCTGATCGTCGCCGACCTCGTCGTCCCACTTCATCTCCAAGCCTGACCCGCCCGTAAGATTGGTAGACATGACGTCGATCCCCCTCGGTATGCCGGAGGCACCCGCCCCGGTGCTCGCCCCTCGCCGCAAGACCCGCCAGATCAAGGTCGGCTCGGTGGGCGTGGGCAGCGAGAGCCCCATCTCCGTACAGTCGATGACGACGACGCTCACCTCCGACGTCAACTCCACGCTGCAGCAGATCGCCGAGCTCACCGCGTCGGGCTGCGACATCGTCCGGGTGGCCTGCCCGAGCCAGGACGACGCCGACGCGCTGCCCGCGATCGCGAAGAAGTCGCAGATCCCGGTGATCGCCGACATCCACTTCCAGCCGAAGTACGTCTTCGCCGCCATCGAGGCCGGCTGCGCGGCGGTCCGGGTCAACCCGGGCAACATCCGCAAGTTCGACGACCAGGTCAAGGAGATCGCTGCGGCCGCGAAGGACCACGGCACCTCGATCCGGATCGGCGTCAACGCGGGCTCGCTCGACAAGCGGCTGCTGGAGAAGTACGGCAAGGCCACCCCCGAAGCGCTGGTCGAGTCGGCGATCTGGGAGGCCTCGCTCTTCGAGGAGCACGGCTTCAACGACTTCAAGATCTCGGTCAAGCACAACGACCCGGTCGTGATGGTGCGCGCCTACGAGCTGCTCGCCGAGGCCGGCGACTGGCCGCTCCACCTCGGCGTCACCGAGGCCGGCCCGGCCTTCCAGGGCACGATCAAGTCCTCGGTCGCCTTCGGCCACCTGCTCAGCCAGGGCATCGGAGACACCATCCGCGTCTCGCTCTCCGCGCCGCCGGTCGAGGAGGTCAAGGTCGGCATCCAGATCCTGGAGTCGCTCAACCTCAAGCCGCGCCGCCTCGAGATCGTCTCCTGCCCGTCCTGCGGCCGCGCCCAGGTGGACGTCTACACGCTCGCCGAGCAGGTCACCGCGGGTCTCGACGGCCTCGAGGTCCCGCTGCGCGTCGCGGTCATGGGCTGCGTCGTCAACGGCCCCGGTGAGGCCCGCGAGGCCGACCTCGGCGTCGCCTCCGGCAACGGCAAGGGCCAGATCTTCGTCAAGGGCGAGGTCATCAAGACCGTCCCCGAGGCCGCCATCGTCGAGACCCTGATCGAGGAGGCGATGAAGATCGCCGAGGGCATGGAGCCTGTCGAGGGCGCTGGCGCGCAGGTCTCGGTCAGCGGCTGATCAACCAGCTAGTCGTACTGATCGAAGGTACGCCGAAGCGCAGCGATCAAGCCGTCGTCGATGACGTACGCCGCGTCGAGACGGACGTCCGCGTCAGCGACGGTGCCGCGTGCGCCGACGTCGGCACGCTCGAAGATGCTGACGCAGCGCCGGGTTGCGAGACCCGCGTGCGTCCGCAGCAGGTTGGCAGTGCGGGGAATCAGCGTGCCCATGACAAGGTCGTCGACGAGCAGTGCCTCGTGCCCCTCGGTGAAGGTGCCCTCGACCGGGAACCCGAAACGTGGCCGACTGAAGGTGCGCACCATCAAGAACGGAACGCCGCACAGTTCGGCAACTCGGCTGGTGACCAGTGTGTTGCCCTCCCGCGGGGTGGCGATGACCGTCTTTGCGGCCTCGAGCCGGCCGACCGCGTGCTCGACCTGTCCAGCGAGGAACTGGGCGAGGGTCTCTCGGTTCCGTGGATCGCACGATGCGGTGTGCAGGTCGAGGTAGACCCCGATGGAGGTTTGCTCATGATGGCCGATCAGGACCGGCTCCCGCGCGATGTACACGTGCCTGGATGCGATCTCCCGCACTGCGTCGTCCGTGATCGGGGCCAACGCGGCCAGGGCGATCTCCGGCGCAAGGCGGCCGATCGTGTTCGGGACGGCCGGCGGAGCCGATGCGTGCTCGATGACCGGTGCCGGTGGGCGTGGTCGAGGCTGCTCACCGCGCGTGGCTGCCTCGGCAGCCTCCCAACGTCGGTCCCATTCCTGAGCCCATTCGCCGATCCAAGCTTGGCGCTGTCCGTCGTTCAACGAAGGCGGTGCGGCGGCACGCACGACGGCACGCAGGAGGTCACGTGGCACGAGGTTCGATTCGGCCGTTGCGGCGTACGCGCGACTGTGGCTGATGTTTGCGCGCTTCGCGATCTGCCCGATCCCTTGGCCTGTCCAGTTCCGCACCCAGGTACGTAGGTCCCGGTTGAGAGCGGCGGGGGCGTCGGGCTCCTCAGCCATCTCGTCCTCCCGGTCGGACCTGGTCGGTTCAGTTCCGGTCCTGGATCAGTCCTGCGCGGGTCCTGCTGGAGTCCCGCAAATGTATCGCCAGTCTCCGGACAGCGTGTCCGGTTCACTGAAAAGGCCCGGTCCATTCGGGCCGGGCCTTTCCCCTTATGCTCCGAGACGTCCCCCTGCGTACGTCTCGAAGATCTTGTGGTCTCACCAGTGCATCAGCCTCGAGACCACGCCGAGGAACCCGAGGTGGAGCAGTGCTCCGAGAGGGTCCGTGGCGATCAGGTGGCCCCAGGCGACCGCCGCCTGGCCCATCTGAATTCCGAGGGCCGTGGCGAACCCGTCCAAGCCGCCGTGGGTCCACAGGTGGACGACGACGAACCGGATGCCCGGCACGACCAGGAACAGGACGAGTGCGGCCTTGACCGGCAGGATCCAGGACAGCGAGCCGCTGCCGGTGGAGGTCAGGTTGCCGGTGCGCACCCAGCGAGTGCCGCTGCTGCCGTTGAAGCGGACCTTGGTGCGGCCTGCGGCGGTGGCGACGACGACACCGCGCTTTCCGGAGCGGGTGCCGCCGCGGGCCCGGACGGTTTCGCCAGGGCGCATGAAGTCACTGATCATGACAGCACTCCTTCCGTGAGGACGACGGACACGGACGAGGTGCCGGCGGCTGCCTCGCACTTGGGCGGCTCGGCGCTGAGCAGCTGGTTGAAGCCGAACACGACAAGAAGCGTGACGGCGAAGGTGGCGATGCTGAACTTGTGGTTCCTCATGGTCATCATCTCCTTCAGCGGTGGGGCCCGTAGGTGGGGCCGGCGCTGTCCCGGTGGGGACATCTCCACGGTGGCGGAGGCCACATCCGTCCCACCAGAGGGCGGGTGGGAGTGGGGACGAAGTAAAGACAGTCCCAGGTCAGTTGGGACGTTTCTGGGACAGAATTGGGACGCCTGCGAGATACTCTCAACCGCGAACGCGGGCGACTCGGCGAGGGGCAATGACCGACGAATCTCTCTCACCAGAGCAGTTCAACGGCGAATTGCGCGCCTGGGTCCGGCAGGTGACCGGAAAAGCTGACGGTGGCGCCGGTGTGGCGATGGCCCGGAGCACCTTCTACCGGCGTACGTCCGGCTCGAAGCTGATGCCGCTCGACGAGCTCATCCGCGTGGTCGGCGGGGCGGTGCCACGCACCCTCGACCCGGCCCATCGGGGCGAGTGGATCCGGAAGAACACCGGCATCTGGCAGGCGAAGTGGTGGAAGGCGTACGCCTGGCGTGGCGAGGGCACCGCGGTGCCCGGGCCCGTGCTGGAACCTGCCATACCGGCGGCACCGGCCGCCACCGGCTCGCGGCTGACCTTCCCGCGGGCTCGGGTGGCTGCGCTGGGCGGACTGACGACGGAGCAGCCCACGATCCCGCTCATCGAGGCGCTGGGCCGGTGGCTGGATGACCCCGACTCCAACCTCTTCTTCCTCACCGGCCCCTCCGGCTCGGGAAAGACGGTGGAGACCCGCGAGTGGACCGCCTCGCAGGAGCCGGTGCGCTACATCAGCCTGCGCGACGGCGCGGTCGACTACGGCGCTCTCGTCGACGAGGACCGTTCGCCGATCGTGATCGACGACTTCGACCTGATCTCCTCCAGCGCCGAGGAGCACGGCGTCACCCGCCCCGATCTGAGCGAGCTGCGCTCGGCCTTCGGCCGCGGTGGACGGTTCGTGGTGATCAGCAAGCGCAACCTGCAGACCGAGCGCGACGAGCTCGCCGAACAGCTGCGCAGCCCGGCCCGGCTGGAGGACCTCGGGGTCGAGTCGGCGATGGTCGTACGCGTCGAGCCGATCTCCCCGGTCGAGGTGCGCGCTCTCGGCGAAGAGCGCGGGGGCGATGAGAAGCTGAGCAATCTGGCCGCCGAGATGGAGCGCGGCGGCGGTTTCTTCCCGGCGACGCCGTTGGTCCTCAAGCAGCTCTACGCCTCCATCGAGGAAGGCGCTCCTGCTCCCCGGACGCTGTGGGACGGCTACACCGTCCACCTCAAGCACATCTGCGGGCAGCCCTGGGACCGGAAGAGCTCACGCATCCCCAGCAGGGTGAGGTTCCAGACCTACCGCGACATCGCCTGGGACCTGTTCACCGGGATGGACGAACCGGGCTCGCAGGAGCAGGACCTGATCCCGGTCCCGCGCGTCTCGGAGTGGCTCTTCGCCAACCTGCAGCGTGATCTCGACATCACCAGGCAACGTGACTTCCTGACGTACGAATGGATCGCCGACCTGCTCGACCACCCCGAGGTCTTCGGGGTGAGCGGGCGGACCAAGGACTCGGTGGAGTCCGCCGAGTTCGCCCACGAGACCTTCTACCGCTACTTCGTGGCCGAGAGCATCCGCGACCGGCTGCGCGACGGACGCGCGATGGCGCTCGACGGTGCCCGCTTCGTCCACATGCACCTCGGCGGGATGGTGATGAGCTTCCTCAAGGCCGGGTTCCAGCCCGGAGACCTGGATGCCGTGGCCCGGCTGAGCGTACGCGAGAGCCTGTCCTGGATGGACCGGCTGATCTGTCTCTACCTGACCGAGGAGCGCGAGGACTACGGCGATCTCCTCGGCCAGGCGCCGGAGCGCTACTGGGACGAGCTGGAGTTCGTGCTGGAGGCCTTCGAGTCGCTGTTCCTGCGGAAGGCGGCGATGTATCAGTTGATCCTGCGCGGTCGGGTACCGGTCGACGGCTACCTCCAGATCCTCGACCGTGAAGAGGATCCACGGACCGTCGGCCGAGAGCGCGACGCGCTCCGCGTGGACACCGACATCACCGAGGCGCTGGTCCGTAGGCTGGATCACCCGGTGCTCACGCCGGCGATTCCGATAACCGCATATCGGCTCGGGCAAATGGGTGATATCTCTTGCCTGAGCCATCTTGAAGCTCTCACTGGTCTGCCGCCCAGCCACGAGGAAGTGGTGAGGACGGCGATCCAACGGATCAAGGAGCGCCATGAGCACACTGCCTGAGTCGCCGGGCGCACAGCCTCGGCCACCAGTGCTTGTCCTCGGAGCCACCGGCGACCTCGGCAGCGCCGTTACGCGCCGGCTGAGCGCCGAAGGCACCCCTGTGATCGTGCACGGCTACAGCCGCACCACCGAGCTCGCCTACCTCGCCGACGAGACCGGTGCGGTCGCGCGGGTGGAGGGTGACCTGACCACCGACGACGGTGTGGACGCCCTGGCCGAGACGCTCGCCGCGTTCGAGACCCTGTCGGGGCTCATCAACTGCTCCGGCATCAACCCCAGCCCCGACACGGTCGCCGAGATCGACCGGTCCGAGTGGCAGCACACCCTCGATCTCAACCTGACCTCGGTGTGGCGCACGGCCTCGCTCGCGCTGCCGAAGCTTCGGGCGGCCAGGTCCGGGGCGGTCGTCCTGGTCAGTTCCGTCTTCGGGATCCGTACGCCGTCACGACGGGCCGCCTACGGCGTGTCCAAGCACGCGCTGACGGGCCTCGCCCAGGCGATCGCGCAGGAGGAGGAGGGCATCGTCCGGGCCAACGTCGTCGCGCCCGGCCCGATGTGGAGCGAGTCGTCGCGGCAGGTCTTCGTCAAGCACGCCCGCAAGGAGGGGGTGACGGTCGATCAGTACATCTCCTACCGGGCCGCGCGCATCCCCGGACACCGGTTCGTCACCGCCGACGCCGTCGCGAAGGTCTGCGTCTTCCTCGCCTCCGACATGGCCAGCGCCATCAACGGCCAGTGTGTCGTCGCAGACGGCGGCGAGTACTGACCCCGCGGCGCGAAATCTGCAATTTACCCGAGATGCAACTGATGCGCCGCCGGGCTGTTTAGGCTTCGCCTAGCGCCTCCACACGTCTTTGTTTCCCCTCTTCAGACTGGCGACAACGTTGACCAATTTCTGGCTTGCCATCGATCACGCAGACGATGCGCTGTTCCGCACCCCGGACTCCTCCGACATCCGGCCCGACATCCTCGATCTGGTGGCCGACACCCCCCGTTGGGGCATCGTCGTGCGTCCCACGCAGGGCCACGGCGACGTACGCCGCGAGCTCGCCTGCGCCGGGCTCCCGGACATCGAGACCGTCGATGAGCTCGTCGTCCCGTCGAGATCGACGGACGCGGTGAAGGTCGGGTTCGACGACCACCAGACCGAGTGCGCGCGGATGGCCCTCGACATCCTGGAGAGTCTCCCTGGCTATGACCGGGTCTTCCTCGAGCCGTACTGCACGACGCCGGGCTGCCTCGAGGATCTGGCCGCCCTCGCCACGCGGTCACGGTGCGGCGGCATCGTGCTCAAGCTCAAGGTCAACGACGATGGCCTGGAGAGCATCGAGCGTGCCGACCTCGGACGAGCCTCCTGGGTCGCGCGGTCCGACGGGATGGACTGGGACGACTTCAGCGATCGTCTGCCGCGGGTCAAAGCGCTCGGCGCCGGCGGCGTGATGGTGGGCCGGGCGGTCTGGGGAGACACCGGCGAGGCCGGCCAGGACGTACGTCTCAAGACCATCCGCGAGCGAATGCACACGATCGAACGCGTCTTTGGCTGACTCGGTCCGCGAGCCGCAGGGCGACGTACAACCGGATTGGCCCTAGGCTCGGTGACATGCTGACGACGCGCCAGGGGATCCGCCCGCTGCACGCGGGTGATCTCAGCGCGTTCCTCGACCTGACCGCGCAGGATCCGGTGGTCAACGTGTTCGCGGAGTACCGGGCGCGCACCACCAACCTCGAGCCGCGCTGGCTCGGCGGTGAGATCTGGGGCCGATGGGACGGCGGCGACCTGGTCGCGGCCTGTCATGTCGGCGCCAACCTGGTCCCCATCCAGGCCACCGAGGAGGATGCGTACGCCTTCGGCGAGCGGGCCCGCAGCCGGGTCCGCACGGTCTCGACGGTCGTCGGGCGGCAGGCCGCGGTGCGGGCGCTGTGGGGCTCGATCGGCGAGTCCTGGGGCACGCCGCGCGACCAGCGCTGGGAGCAGCCTCATCTCGAGCAGCAGCTGCAGAGTCTCGTCGAGCCGGACCCGTTCGTACGCCGCACCGTCCGCGCCGACATGGACGCCCTCTATCCGGCGTGCGTGGCGATGTACACCGAGGAGGTCGGGATCTCGCCGGAGACCGGCGGCGGCCGCGACCTCTACCGTGCCCGGGTGCTCCAGCTGATCTCGCGCGGGTGGTCCTTCGCCCGGATCGAGGACGACGAGGTCGTCTTCAAGGCCGAGGTCGCCTGCGCGACCCCCGAAGCCGCCCAGATCCAAGGGGTCTGGGTACCCGAGCACCGCCGCGGCGAGGGCCTCGCCGCCCGCGGGATGGCCGCGGTCTGCGACATCGTCCGCAGCGAGATCGCTCCGCGCGTCTCGCTCTACGTCAACGAGTGGAACGCCCCCGCGCGCCGCGCCTACGAGCGGGCCGGCTTCCTCGAGACGGCCCGCTTCTCCACCATCATGTTCTGATCTGGCTCTGTTCTAGGAGTACGCCCGCCAAGCTCGCTCGCAGTCGGTGGCCTCGCAGCGCACCAGCCAGGGCGTGCCGCTGCTCGGGTGGGACCGCATCAGGATCCGGGTGTTGGTCTCCCAGCCGTACATCCACAGCCCGTTGGGGTTGCGGTAGGTGGTGAGCAACGTGCCGCGGAGGCTGCGGCGGCGGACCACGTCGGCGTGGTTCTCGTGCTCGATCGCGTTGGTCGCGAAGCGGGCGCCGTCGGGTGAGAACGACGCGACTGCCTCGAAGCACCCGCGCCAGAGAGTCGTCGCGGGCGCGGTGACGGTCGAGACCACCGAACAGGCGTCGAGGTTCGACGGGTCCTTCGTGTACGTGGCCAGCCGGTTGGTGGCGAAGCTGCCCGCGTACGCCGCCCGGGAGGCGATCGTCTTGACCGTGCTGGCCTTCCAGTCCCACACCAGGGTGCGCGGGGTGCTGTAGGCGCCGAGGAGCACACGGGTGCCGCTCACGTCGATCGGATCGGGCCTGGTGGCTGCCCTGAAGGTGTGGCGGGCGACGACCGCGCCGGTGGTGGCGCTGCGAACCTGGGCCTGGATTCCGCCGCTGCTCAGGGTGGCCGTCTTGAGCAGGTAGCGGCCGTCGGCCGACAGCCTGGCCTTGTCCGCGTAGTACATGTCGGTGAGGGACCTCTGCGCGACATCGAGCTGCACCCGGATGATCCGGTCGATGTTGCGGTTGCGGACCCGCAGCACGAACCCGCTGGCTGAGCGGCCCAGAAGGGCGAACTCGTCGAGGTCGTCGCCGACGAGGGCGACCGGCGTCTTCATGCCGGTCGCCGGGTCGACCACCGAGACCGACTCGGACGACGGACGGTGCAGGTAGGGAACGGTCGGGCTGTCGCCGATGGGCAGCGGAAGGGGACGTACGTCGACGGTCGGAGCCGCCGCAGAAGCCGGTGTCGTCAGCGAGACCGGGAGCATGAGAGCAACGAGGATGGCCGTGGCCAGTGCCGGGATTCGGATACGTCTCATGGAGGGACGACGTGTGCGGGAGGGGGTCGGTTGCAACACGCTCCTAACCGGTTCGCGGGACCGGTCCGGTGCGCCGTACGCTTGCCCGCATGATCGCCCGTATGTCGACCCTGTTCGTGCGGACCCTGCGTGAGGATCCCGCCGACGCCGAGGTCGCGAGCCACAAGCTGCTTGTCCGTGCCGGCTACATCCGCCGCGCCGCTCCGGGGATCTACTCGTGGCTGCCGTTGGGCCTGCGCGTGCTCGGCAAGGTCGAGGGGATCATCCGCGAGGAGATGGCCGCGATCGGCGCCCAGGAGGTGCACTTCCCGGCGCTGCTGCCGCGCGAGCCCTACGAGGCGACCGGCCGCTGGACGGAGTACGGCGACGGCATCTTCCGGCTCAAGGACCGCAAGGAGGCCGACTACCTGCTCGGTCCCACGCACGAGGAGATGTTCACGCTCCTGGTCAAGGACCTCTACGGCTCCTACAAGGACCTGCCGCTGGCGATCTACCAGATCCAGACGAAGTACCGCGACGAGGCGCGTCCCCGCGCGGGGCTGCTGCGCGGCCGCGAGTTCATCATGAAGGACTCCTACTCCTTCGACTACACCGACGAGGGGCTGTCGGCGGCCTACGACGCCCACCGCGCGGCGTACGTCAAGGTCTTCGACCGCCTCGGGTTCGAGTACGTCATCGTCAAGGCCACCTCCGGCGCGATGGGCGGCTCGGCCTCCGAGGAGTTCCTGGCCGTCTCGGAGGCCGGCGAGGACACGTTCGTACGCTCGCCCGGCGGGTACGCCGCCAACGTCGAGGCGGTCACGACGCTGGCCCCCGGGCCGCTCTCCTACGAGGACGTGCCGGCCGCCCACGCCGAGGACACCCCCGAGACCCCGACGATCCAGACGCTCGTCGACCACCTCAATTCCGCATTCCCGCGTGACGACCGCCCCTGGGAGGCCGGCGACACGCTGAAGAACGTGCTGGTGACGCTGCGTCACCCCGACGGCACCGTCGAGCCGCTCGCCATCGGCCTGCCCGGTGACCGCGATGTCGACATCAAGCGCCTCGAGGGCCAGTTGGAGCCGATCGAGGTCGAGCCCATGGACGATGTCGAGCTGAAGAAGCACCCCGAGCTGATCAAGGGATACATCGGTCCCGAGGTGCTGGGGGAGTCGTCCGCATCGGGGATCCGGTATCTCGTGGACCCGCGCGTGGTCACCGGCACCCGCTGGGTGACCGGAGCCAACGTCGAGGGCAAGCACGTCATCGATCTGGTCGCCGGCCGGGACTTCACCCCCGACGGCACCATCGAGGCCGCCGAGGTCCGTGAGGGTGACCCGGCTCCCGACGGCTCCGGCCCGCTGACGCTTGCCCGCGGGATCGAGATGGGCCACGTCTTCCAGCTCGGCCGCAAGTACGCCGAGGCGCTGGGGCTTCAGGTGCTCGACGAGAACGGCAAGCTCGTCACCGTCACCATGGGCTCCTACGGCATCGGCGTCACCCGCGCCGTGGCAGCCGTCGCTGAGGGCACCCTCGACGACATCGGCCTCGCCTGGCCCCGCAATGTCGCTCCGTACGACATCCACCTCGTCGCGACCGGCAAGGACGCCGCCGTCTTCGAGGCCGCAGCGAAGCTGGCCGGTGAGCTCGAGGCCGCCGGCATCGACGTGCTCTACGACGACCGCCCCAAGGTCTCGCCTGGCGTGAAGTTCAAGGACGCCGAGCTCATCGGCGTCCCGACCATCGTCACCGTCGGCAAGGGCCTGGTCGAGGGCAAGGTCGAGGTCAAGGACCGCAAGAGCGGCGAGAGGACCGAGGTCGCTCTCGACGCCGCCGTCGCCCACCTCACCGAGATCGTCCGCGGCTGACATAACGGGAACTTCTCGGGTGTTTCCTGCGCTTCTCGGGTGTTGCAACGCCTGAGAAGCGCAGGAATACCCGGTTAACCGGGGATTCCAACCGCCGGGAATGCGGCAAGATCGACCCCATGACCGGGGACAGGATTCTTGACCGTACGCTCGCCTGGCGGGTGGCGAGCGCCGCGGAGGCGGCTGCGGGGATCGGGCCGGGGAAGACGGTGGCGTTCTCCGGGTTCGCCGGAAGCGGGCGACCGAAGGCGGTGCCTGAGGCCCTGGGGCTGGTCCGGGAGTGGCCGGAGGGCGTCGACGTACGTCACTCGCGGGTCGCCCAGCACGCGGCCTCCGGGTTCTACGGCGCTCTCGACGTCGCGGTGGTCGAGGTGGCGGCGATCCTGCCCAACGGGCTGCTCGTCCCGGGGAGCAGCGTCGGCAACAACCAGACGTGGCTCGATGTCGCCGACGCCGTGATCCTCGAGGTCAACAGCTGGCATCCGCGCGGGTTCGAGGGCTTCCACGACATCCATCACGGCTCCCAGCTGCCGCCGGCGCGGGCGCCGATCCAGCTGACGACGCCGATGCAGAGGATCGGTGACCCTTTCCTGCTCGTCGATCCGGCCAAGGTCGTCGCCGTCGTCGAGACCGATCGCCCCGACCGAGGCTCACCGCCGCGCGTGATCGACGACGAGAGCCGGGCGATCGCCGAGCTCGTCGTGGACTTCCTCCGCCATGAGGTACGCCACGGCCGCCTGCACCACAGCCTGCTTCCGCTCCACGCCGGTGCGGGTCCCGTCGCCGACGCGGTTCTCACCGGGCTCCAGGACGCCGAGTTCGAGCACCTGACGGCCTACACCGACACCGTCCGGGACGGTCTCCTCGACCTGCTCGACTCCGGAAAGCTGATCGGAGTCTCGGCTACCTCCTTCGGCCTCTCCGAGGCGGGCGCGCGCCGGTTCAACGACGACGTCCACCACTACAAGGGCCGGGTCCTGCTGCGCACGCAGGACATATCGAACCACCCCGAGGTCATCCGGCGGCTCGGCCTCATCGCGATCGACTCGATGGCCGAGGCCGACATCCACGGCAACGTGAACGCCCTCGGTGGCTCGGGTGACTTCGCGAGCAACGCCCATCTCAACGTCTTCGCCGCCCCCTCCACCGCCGAGCGAGGCACCATCTCGCGCATCGTGCCGTTCGTCGGCCACGTCGACCACACCGCGCACGATGTGCAGGTCATCATCACCGAGCAGGGCGTGGCCGACCTGCGCGGCATCTCTCCCGCCGCCCGTGCTCGGCGGATCATCGACCGCTGCGCACATCCCGACTTCCGCGCGCAGCTCACCGACCTGGTCGACTCGGCGCAGCTGACCCGCTGAAAATCACGATGAGTCGGCGGGTGTCGCACCGCTAGGGTCGTGGCCATGGCGATCGACGCGGTGATCTTCGACTGGGGCGGCACGCTGACGAAGTGGCACGACATCGACTTCCACGCGGAGTCGCTGGCGCTCGCGCAGGCGGTGAGCGGTGCCTGCGACGACGACCACCCGGTCAACGCGACCAGGCTCCACCAGGCCGGCGAGACGATCTGGGCCCGCAGCCGCGACCACCAGCAGAGCTCGGCGATCGGCGACCTCTTCGACGAGGCCGGCCTCGAGCACGACCCGGACCTGCTCGACGCCTATTACGAGTTCTGGGAGCCGCACACCCTGACCGACCCCGAGGTCGGGCCGCTGTGGGAGGCGCTCCGCGCCGACGGCGTACGTGTCGGGGTGCTGTCCAACACGATCTGGCCGCGTGCGTGGCACCGCGGGTTCTTCGAGCGCGACGGGGTGCTCGACCTTCTCGACGGAGACGTCTACACCTCCGAGGTTCCCTGGACGAAGCCTGCCGCGGAGGCGTTCCACGCGGCGATGGAGGCCGTGAAGGTCTCGGATCCGTCTCGATGCGTGTACGTGGGCGACAGGCTCTTCGACGATGTGTACGGTGCTCAGAAGGCCGGTCTGCGGGCGATCCACATCCCGCACAGCAACATCCCGAGCAGCCAGGTGGGCCACAGCGAGGGCTCTCCGGAGGCCGTCGCACAACGACTGAGCGACATACACCAGATCGTTCGCTCCTGGGAATGACGCCGGGAAAAGTTGCAAGTTCTTGCAATGCGCTTTTGCGGGTCTGGGCCATTCTGAGCGGGGATTGCATACTTCTGCAAGAGAGGTTCAGCCCCAGGCGACTTCTCAGGCCTCGTGTCCAGGCCAAAACCTGGCCCGCGAGCCGCCCGGTCTCGGGAGACATCTCGGGAGTCTCCCGCGCCGGACGGTTCGCGGGCCATCTCGGCTTTTAGGGATCAGGTACCCGGGAACGCGCGCGGTTTCGCGCCCAGATCGAGCTGCCGCGCGGCCGCCCGGCAGAGCAGTTGGATGAGCAGCGTCCGGTCGGTGCCGGTCGCCTTCGGGGCCAACGAGAGATAGGTCGCGGTGGTGTCCTGCTCCAGCCGCAGCGCCGCGGCGCCGATGCCCGTCTCCGACCCGATCCGGCCGGGCAGGTCGTAGACGGCGGAGGGCGCGACCGGCTCGATCCCGGCGGCCACCACGTGCGCGGCCAGCGCCTCCCGGGCGTTCACGTGGTCGTCGTACGCATCGGTGAGCGCCCGCGCCAGAGCCGGCGAGGACGCCGCCGAGGTGCGCCCGCCCAGGGCGCCCAGGACATAGATCGCGGAGTGCTCGACCGCGAGCGCCGCCTGGACCGCTTCGGTCGAGGCCGAGGTCGCGGTCGTCATACGAGACCTCGTCCGTGCAGGAGCTGCTGCTGACCGGCGGCGGCCGAGGCGAGCAGCGTGATCAGCTGCGGGTCCGCCGCGCGCCCGGCCGCGGCGGTGAGCGTCGTGACCAGGGCGAGCTGACGCTCCTGCCAGCGCCCGGCCGTCCGCGCCGCGGTCACGCCCTTGGTCGGCGCCAGCGCCTCGATGTGCACGCGATGGAGCTGCACGAACGCGGACGGGGCGCCTTCGTCGGCTCCGAGGATCTCAGCGACCGTGGCGTCGATCACACTCTGGTCGGGGTTGGTGGGGGCCGGGGGAGTGCTCGGTGGAGGGGCTTTGACAGGATCCAGCATCTCCGAGGCCGAACACGCCGAGGCGGCCAGCGGGGCAACCACGGCGACACCCACAGCGGTGCGCCGCGAGAGCATCCGGAGGGCACGTGCGCTGGTCACGTGAGGAACCCTAACCACACCCGGCGAGAGTCGCGTCAGCGGCTTTCCAACACAGCCGCGCGCTGTTCGAGACGCCCGAGGCGTACAGGTATGGTTTCATCAGCGGGGCCGTGTGCTCGGAGGCCCAAACAATTGGACCAGCCAACAGGACCGGACAACAGGATGCAGGGAGATCGCGTTGAGTGCTGAGCGGAAGGACGCGATCGCGAGTGCCATCGAAAAGGCCCTCGCAGACCCGCTTCAGGCCCTGGGCTTCGACATCGAGGCCGTGGAGATCACGCCGGCCGGCAAGCGCCGGATCCTGCGGATCGCCGTCGACAAGGACGGTGGGATCACCCATGAGGAGGTCACCGAGGCAACCCGTGAGGTCAACCGGGTCCTCGACGAGTCCGACGTCATGGGCGAGCAGCCCTACACGCTCGAGGTGACCTCTCCCGGGGTCGACCGGCCGCTGACCCTGCCGCGCCACTGGCGCCGCAACAAGGGTCGCCTGGTCAAGGTCACCACCGCCGACGGCTCCGCGTTCACCGGGCGGGTCAAGGAGTCCGACGAGGAGCGCGCGAGCCTCGAGGTGAGCGGCAAGCGCCGCGATGTGGCGTACGCGGACGTGAAGAAGGCGCTTGTGCAGATCGAGTTCAAGCGGATCGACGAGGGGGAGTAGGCCATGGACATCGATATGAGCATCCTGCGGATGCTGGAGCGGGAGCGGGAGATCTCGCTCGATGTGCTCGTCGAGGCGATCGAGCAGGGGCTGTTGACCGCCTACCACAAGACCGGCGACTCCCAGACCAAGGCGCGGGTCGACCTGGACCGCAAGACCGGGCACGTACGCGTGCTGGCCGCCGAGATCGACGACGAGGGCAACGTCGTCGGGGAGTACGACGACACGCCCGAGGGCTTCGGCCGGATCGCCGCCACCACCGCCAAGCAGATCGTGCTGCAGCGGCTCCGCGACGCCGAGGACGACGTGAAGTTCGGCGAGTTCTCCGGTAAGGAGGGCGACATCCTCTCGGGCGTCATCCAGCAGGGCCGCAACCCCGACGACGTGCTCGTCGACCTGGGCCGGCTCGAGGGCGTCATCCCGCTCTCCGAGCGCGTGCCGGGCGAGGACTACAGCCACGGCACCCGGATCAAGGCTCTCGTGGTCAGCGTGCGCAAGGGCATGCGCGGCCCGCAGATCACCCTCTCGCGCTCCCACCCCAACCTGGTCAAGAAGCTCTTCTCCTTCGAGGTTCCAGAGATCGCCGACGGCACCGTGGAGATCTCCGCGATCGCCCGCGAGGCCGGCCACCGCACCAAGATCGCGGTCAAGTCGACCGTCCCCGGCGTCAACGCCAAGGGCGCCTGCATCGGCCCCATGGGCCAGCGGGTCCGCCAGGTCATGTCCGAGCTGCAGGGCGAGAAGATCGACATCGTCGACTGGTCCGAGGACCCGAAGGTGCTCGTCGCCTCCGCGCTCTCACCGGCCCGGGTCTCCTCGGTGCAGATCATCGACGAGGCGACCAAGTCGGCCCGTGTCGTGGTGCCCGACTACCAGCTCTCCCTGGCCATCGGCAAGGAGGGGCAGAACGCCCGCCTGGCCGCCCGCCTGACCGGCTGGCGCATCGACATCCGCTCCGACGAGGAGACCCCGGTCGCATGACCATCACGGCTCGCTAGCCTGTGCGGCATGGCGAGCGTGCGTGAGACCACTCTGACCGGCTCCGAGGGCGTCCTGCTGGAGCCGGAAGGGGCCACCACCGGCGTACTCGTGCTGTCGGGGTCATCGGGGCGGATCGAGACCGACCGGTGCCGGATGCTCGCCTCGCACGGGGTGGCCGCGGCGTCGATCCGCTACTTCGGCGGTCCCGGACAGCCGGGCGAGGCTCGGCTGATACCGCTCGAGACGTTCGACGACGTCCTCGCCGACCTCCTCTCCCGCTATCAGCGGCTGGTGGTGCTCGGGACGTCCTGGGGCGCGCAGGCCGCGCTTCTGCTCGGCACCCTGCATCCCGAGATCGACGCGGTGGTCGGGATCTCCCCGACGTACGTCTCCTGGGCGGGCCTCAGCGACGAGCGCCCGCAGCGGTCCTCCTGGACGCTGCGCGGCGAGCAGGTGCCGTTCGTGCCTTTCGACGACGAGGCGATCGAGGACGCGGTGAAGGAGGCAGGCGGGGAGCTCCCTTCGTTCTGCGAGGCCTACCTCTCGGCCCTGGAGAAGTACGCCGACCGTGTGCCCGCCGCGACGATCCCGGTCGAGCGCATCGCCGGTGATGTCGTCCTGGTCGCCGGGGGAGGAGACGCGCTGTGGCCCTCGGTCCTCGCCGCCGAGGCGGTCCGGCGGCGGCGTACGGCCCACGACCTGGACACGGTCGTGGTCACCCATCCCGACGCCGGCCACCGCGTCGTGCTGCCGGGCGAGCCGGTGCTCCCGCTCAGCCAGCGGCTCGCGTGGGGTGGTTCGGAGACGGCCGACCGCGAGCTCGGCCTGCGGGCCTGGCCGGAGATCGCCGCGGTCTTGTGATCGCCGCCATGTGGTGAGGACGGGTCACGGAATAAGAACGACCTGTGCCCCGGTTTCGTCTACCGAACCCCGGAAGCGGTAGTGTTAAGGATCGGTGGCACGCCTCGAAGAAACTACGCAGAACGGACCTGTCCGTACGTGCGTGGGTTGCCGGAAGCGAGCCGCCAAGCGCGAGTTGTTGCGGGTGACCGCCGGCTCGGACCGCAACGGCCAGCCGGCCGTGGTGCCCGATCCGACAGCCACCGCACCCGGGCGAGGGGCGCATGTGCACCCCACGCGTGAGTGTTACGAACTCGCGGTGCGCCGGAAGGCGTTCACCCGGGCCCTGTTCCCGAAAGGCAGGGGGGCCGAGGGCGGGCTTTCCAGCGCACCGGTGGAGGACTACCTTGACACGCGCCACACATCCACGACCGTCGCCGACGGTCAACTGACCAGGAACTGGAGCAAAAGCTCATGAGCACTCGATGAGTACTTCGCGATGAGCGTGTTCTACAACCATTAGTGGTCACAGTTTCAACCCGGATTTGGGTCTGTGGCCAGAAGGAGAAACGTGGCTAAGACCCGAGTCCACGAACTCGCCAAAGAGTTCGGAGTCGAGAGCAAGTTCGTTCTCGAGAAGTTCAAGGAGATGGGTGAGTTCGTCAAGTCGGCGAGCTCGACCGTCGAGCTCCCTGCGGAGATGCGTTTCCGCAAGGAGATCGGCCCCGGCCTGAAGGCCGGCGGCAAGGGTGGTTCCGCGTCCTCGGACGAGAAGGCCGCCCCCAAGCCCGGCCCCAAGCCGGCAGCTCCCAGGCCCGCGGCCCCCAAGAAGGCTGCGGACACGGCGCCCGAGAAGCCTGTTGAGGCGCCCGCGGCGTCCAAGGCGGCTGCGCCCAAGCCCGGCCCGAAGCCCCCGGCCAAGAAGGCCGAGGCTCCGCCGGTCGCCCCCGCGGCGTCCGCTGCTCCGGCCGCTCCCAAGCCCGCCCCGAACGCTGCGCCGTCCGGTGACCGCCGCTCGGCCGCTCCCAAGCCGGGTGCGCCCCGGCCTGGTGCCCCGAAGCCCGGCGCCCGTCCGCAGACCCCCGCGGCTCGCGGTGGCGCGGGTGGCACCGGTGGTGCCGGTCGTCCCGGACCGCGTCCGGTCGGCAAGCCCGGCGCTCCGCGCCCGGGCAACAACCCGTTCTCCTCCAACCAGGGCATGGGGCGTCCGCGTCCCGGCGGCCAGGGTGGAGGCCAGGGTCAAGGTGGCCAGGGCGGTGCCCCGGCCGGCGGCGACCAGCGTCCGCCGCGTCCTGCTGCTGCCCGTGAGGGTGGCCAGGCAGGTGGCCGTCCCGGCATGCCGCGTCCCAACCCGGCGATGATGCCGAAGTCCCCGGCCGCGTTCGGTGCCCGTCCTGGTGGCGGTCCCGGTGGTCGTGCCGGTGCTCCGGGTCGTCCCGGTGGCGGCGGTGGTCGTGCTGGTGCTCCGGGTCGTCCCGGTGGCGGCGGCGGTGCCGGTCGTCCTGGTGGCGGCGGCTTCGGCGGCGGTCCCGGTGGCGGTCGCCCCGGTGCCGGTCGTCCCGGTGGTCGCGGAACGACCCAGGGTGCCTTCGGTCGCCCGGGTGGTCCCTCGCGCCGTGGCCGGAAGTCGAAGCGGGCGCGTCGCCAGGAGTTCGAGGCCATGGAGGCCCCGACCATCGGCGGCATCCGCGTACGCAAGGGCAACGGCGAGACCGTGCGTCTCGCCCGTGGCGCCTCGCTGACCGACTTCGCCGAGAAGATCAACGTCGACCCGGCTCAGCTGGTGCAGATGCTGTTCGGCCTCGGTGAGATGGTCACCGCGACCGAGTCCGTCAACGACGAGACCCTCGAGCTGCTCGGTGAGGAGCTCAACTACATCGTCCAGGTCGTCTCCCCCGAGGACGAGGACCGCGAGCTGCTGGAGTCCTTCGACATCGAGCTCGGCGACGAGGGCGACGAGTCCGACTGGACGGTCCGACCGCCGGTCGTCACCGTCATGGGTCACGTCGACCACGGTAAGACCAAGCTGCTCGACGCCATCCGTGACGCCAACGTCATCGAGGGCGAGGCCGGTGGCATCACCCAGCACATCGGTGCCTACCAGGTATCGACCGAGGTCGACGGCCAAGAGCGAAAGATCACCTTCATCGACACCCCGGGTCACGAGGCGTTCACCGCCATGCGTGCCCGTGGCTCGCAGTCCTCGGACCTCGCGGTCCTCGTGGTCGCTGCGGATGACGGTGTGATGCCGCAGACGATCGAGGCGCTCAACCACGCCAAGGCGGCCGGTGTCCCGATCGTGGTCGCGATCAACAAGATCGACAAGCCGGAGGCGGACCCGACCAAGATCCGTGGCCAGCTGACCGAGTACGGCGTCATCCCCGAGGAGTACGGCGGCGACACCATGTTCGTCGAGATCTCGGCCAAGTCGCGGATCAACATCGAGGGCCTCCTCGAGGCCGTCGTGCTGACCGCCGACGCCTCGCTCGACCTGCAGGCCAACGCCAGCCAGGACGCGCAGGGCATCGTGATCGAGGCTCACCTCGACCGCGGTCGCGGCCCGGTCGCGACCATCCTGGTCCAGCGCGGCACGCTGCGCGTGGGTGAGTCCATCGTCGCCGGTCCGGCCCACGGCCGTGTCCGCGCGATGATCGACGAGTACGGCCACGAGATCACCGAGGCGACCCCGTCGCGTCCGGCGATGGTCCTGGGTCTCTCGGCGGTGCCGGGTGCCGGTCAGAGCTTCCTGGTCGTCGAGGACGACCGGATGGCTCGCCAGATCGCCGAGAAGCGCGAGGCACGCGAGCGTGCCGCGCAGCAGGCCAAGCGCCGCGTACGCCGCACGCTGGAGGACTTCATGGCCTCCATGGAGAAGGGCGAGAGCCAGGAGCTCAACCTCATCCTCAAGGGCGACGTGTCCGGTTCGGTCGAGGCGCTCGAGGACGCACTGGCCAAGATCGACGTGGGTGGCGACGAGGTCTCCATCCGGGTCATCGACCGCGGTGTCGGTGCGATCACCGAGACCAACGTCGACCTGGCTGCTGCCTCCGACGCGATCATCATCGGCTTCAACGTCCGCCCGCAGGGCAAGGCGACGGAGCTGGCCGATCGCGAGGGTGTCGAGATCCGCTACTACTCGGTCATCTACCAGGCGATCGAGGAGATCGAGGCGGCCCTCAAGGGCATGCTCAAGCCGGAGTACGAGGAGAAGGTCCTCGGCAAGGCGGAGATCCGTGCGATCTTCCGCTCGTCGAAGACCGGAAACATCGCCGGTTGTATGGTCACCGAGGGCCTCATCCGCCGCAACGCCAAGGTTCGCGTCCTGCGCGACGGCGCCGTGGCGGCCGACAACCTCGACCTGGCCTCGCTGCGCCGCGAGAAGGACGACGCCTCCGAGGTCCGCGAGGGCTTCGAGTGCGGTCTGGTCCTGAAGAACTTCCAGGACATCAAGGAAGGCGACATCATCGAAGCCTTCGAGATGGTGGAGATTCCCCGAGGCTGAAGATGAGCCTCTGACGTTGGCCGGGTCGCAGTCGCGGCCCGGCCAACGTCTCGATTTGCTTCGATTATTTGAGAGAGTGTGAACATGAGTAGCCCACGGGTTCGTCGGATCGCTGACCGGATCAAGGTCGTTGTCGCTCAGATGCTGGAGCGGCGGATCAAGGATCCCCGGATCGGCTTCGTCACCATCACCGATGTGCGGGTGACCGGCGACAGCCAGAACGCGACGATCTTCTACACAGTGCTGGGAGCGGACTCGGAGGCCGAACTCGCTGGTACGGCGGCGGCGCTGGAGTCGGCCAAGGGGCTGATCCGCTCCGAGGTCGCCAAGCAGCTCGGCACCCGCACCGCGCCGACGCTGGAGTTCATCCACGACGCGCTGCCGGAGACCGCCCGCCACCTCGACGACGTGCTCGCGCGCGCCAAGGCACAGGACGACGCGGTCGCCGCTGCGCGTGGGGAGAACTACGCAGGTGAGGCCGACCCCTACAAGAAGCCGCGCGAGGACGACTGGGACGAGGACGACGAGGACGACGAGGAGTGACTGCCCCGTCAGGTCTCGTCATCGTCGACAAGCCTGCCGGGATCACCTCCCACGACGTCGTCGCGCGCGTACGGCGCTTGGCCGGCACCCGCAAGGTCGGGCATGCCGGCACCCTGGATCCGATGGCCACCGGCGTACTCGTTCTGGGGGTGGAGCGCGCCACCCGGCTCCTCGGCCACCTGATGCTGACCGAGAAGTCCTACTCGGCGACGGTGCGGCTGGGCGTCTCGACGACCACGGATGACGCCGAGGGCGAGGTAGTGGAGACGCGCTCTGCCGCGGGCATCGACGAGGAGCGCATACGCAGCACCTTCGCCACCCAGGTCGGCGACATCCTCCAGGTGCCGACCGCGGTCTCGGCGATCAAGGTCGACGGGAAGCGCGCCTACCAGCGCGTACGCGACGGGGAGCAGGTCGAGCTGAAGGCCCGGCCGGTCACGGTGCACGAGCTCACCGTCGGCGAGATCCGCAGCGAGGGCGACGTGGTCGACGTCGACATCTCCGTCCGCTGCTCCTCGGGCACCTACATCCGGGCGATCGCCCGCGACGTCGGTGCGGAGCTCGGGGTCGGCGGCCACCTGACGATGCTGCGCCGCACCGCGGTCGGGCCCTACGGTCTCGACGTCGCCAAGACGCTCGACGAGCTCAGCGACGAGTTCGCCGCGCTCCCCTTGGCAGAGGCTGCCCGCGCCGCGTTCGCCCCCTACGACCTCTCCGAGGAGCAGGCGCAGGACGTCCGCTTCGGCCGGAAGCTGAAGATCACCGTCGACGGGCTCACCGCCGTCTTCGCCCCCGACGGCGAGTTCCTCGCGCTCTACGAGCCGGTCGGACCCGAGACCGCCAAGGCGACCGCCGTCTTCGTCGGCTGACGTCTCGGCCCGCAGGGGCGACGGCTCGGCGCGGTGGAACGCGTTCTGCTTGGTTTGTCAGGTGGCCCGGATCCCGGGAAGGGGAGCGAGGGTGGATATTCTGGCGACGTGTTCTGGAGAAGTCTGAGCGAGGTGCCCGCCGACCTCGGCCGCACCTGTGTCGTGGTCGGCAACTTCGACGGCGTCCATCTCGGGCACCAGCATGTGCTGCGCCGGGGGCGAGAGGTGGCGGACGCCAAGGAGCTCACCCTGGTGGCGGTCACCTTCGACCCGCACCCGATGGCGGTGCTGCGGCCCGAGCACGCCCCCGGTGTGCTCACCAGGATGGAGGAGCGCGCCGAGCTCCTGCTCGCGGCCGGTGCCGATGCGGTGCTCGCGCTGCCGTTCGACATGGAGATGGCCAACTGGTCACCCGACGACTTCGCCCAGCGCGTGCTCGTCGACGCGCTGCACGCAGAGGCGTGCGTGGTCGGCGCCAACTTCCGCTACGGCTGCAAGGCCGCCGGCGACGTGGCCGACCTGGTCGCCTACGGCAAGATCCACGACTTCTCCGCCGAGGGGATCCCGCTCGACGGCGGGCCCCAGGTGTGGTCCTCGACCTACATCCGTACGTGTCTGGCGACCGGTGACGTCTCCGGCGCCGCCGAGGCGCTGGGCCGTCCCTACTCGGTGCGCGGCGTCGTCGTGAAGGGCGACCAGCGTGGCCGCGAGCTCGGGTTCCCGACGGCCAACGTGCCCACCGACTCGCTGACCGCGGTGCCGCCCGACGGCATCTACGCGGGCTGGCTGACGAGGCGTGACACCGGCGAGCGGTTCCCGGCCGCCATCTCGGTCGGCACGAACCCCACGTTCGAGGGCGTGGTCGGGCGCCGGGTCGAGTCCTATGTGCTCGACCGCGACGACCTGGAGCTCTACGGCGTCGAGGTCGAGGTCGCCTTCGTGGAACGGCTGCGCGGCATGGTCGCCTTCGAGGGGATCGACGCGCTCGTCGAGCAGATGCGCGCCGACGTGGTGCGGGCGCGACCCATCCTTCAGCAGGGTCTTACCGAGCCGTAGACCCCGCGGCCTGTTCAGCAGGGTCCAGGTGCGGTTGAATTGTTGGCTATGGATCCCCACCCCACCCCAACGTCCGCCTACGAGACCGAGGTCGAGGCCGAGCGCCCCCGCGGCGGCATCCCGGCCTTCCTCAACGCGGTCCTGGTCACCGGTGGCCTCTGGGTCCTGCAGTTCCTCTCCGGCTCCGCGCCGTTCTCGACCTGGATGGAGGAGAACGGCACCGACTCGGCCGGCTGGGTGGCCGCGCTGCTCGGCGACCGGCTCACCTACTTCGGCGACGGCTCCTTCAGCGGCCTCTTCTCCGGCGACGAGCTGGTGAACTCCGCCGTCCTCACCGGCACCGTCTTCGTGCTCACCTGGCTGCTGACCTGGCTCGGCACCATCGGCATCTGGCCGCGGGCGTTCTGGCCGGTGTTCCTCGGCTGCTGGTTCGCCGCGATCGTCGCCACCGCCGCCGGACAGGTCGCCGGGAGCCTCTACTCCTACCTCGCCGGCAGCTCGGCGTCGTTCGTGGCCACGCTCGGCGAAGCGCTCGAGTCGGGTGCTGCGTACGGACTGACCTACGGGTGGGCGACCGGGTTCCTGATCGCGCTGATCTGGCTCGCGGTGCCGGGCAAGAGCGATGAGGTGGAGGAGTACACGCCGATGTCCTCGCTCATCTCCGGCGGATCCGGCGGCCCTGGTGGTCCCGCGGGTCCTGGCGGTCCCGGCGGACCTGGGGGAGCGCCGGGTGGCTACGGCCAGCAGCTGCGCGCCAGCGTCGCGGTGCCGACCGCCCAGACCCGCCTCGCGCCGGCCTCGCCGTCGGGGCGGCCCGTTCAGCCCGTTCAGGTGCGCACCTTCACCGGCCCCACCCGGGCCACTGGTCCGGCCGGCGACACGGCCGCCTGGAAGGACTTCGTCCGCGACGTGCGCGGCCGGTCCTAGTCGACCCGAATCCTCGGCCGGCTGCTCGACGTCGCTGAGCTCCTCGGCGGCGCGCGGTGCAATGCTCTGGCAAGTAGTGCGCACTGCGTAGTAGTGTGCCAAGCATGGATACCACCCAGCTGCTCAAAGGGGTGCTCGACCTGACCGTCCTGGCCGTCGTCGACGGCGAGGACGCGTACGGCTATGACATCGTCCGCAAGCTCCGCGACAGCGGGCTCACGGACGTCGGCGACGCTTCGGTCTACGGCACCCTGCGGCGGCTGTACGCCGCCGGCGCCCTGACCTCCTACGTCGTCCCGTCGGAGTCCGGTCCGCACCGCAAGTACTACGGCATCACACCTGCCGGCCAAGGCCAGCTCAAGCAGCAGAGCGAGGACTGGTCCCACTTCTCCACCACCGTCACCGAGATCCTCCGAGGGGCAAGCGCATGACGACCACAGATGCCGAGCCGAACGTCGCGCCGGAGGTGCGGCTCTTCCTGGCTCGCGTACGCCGCGAGCTCGACGACCTCGACCCGGAGGTGCTCAGCGACATCACCGACGGGCTCGAGGCCGACTTCACCGAGCTGGTCGAGGAGCGCGGTCCCGACGCGCTCGGCGACCCGGTCGAGTACGCAAAGGAGCTGCGGGCCGCCGCGGGCATCCCCGTGGGCGTGAAGGCGCCTCGCGGGTTCGCGGAGCGGGTCGACGGGCTCCTGGACGCAGGCCACGACCGCTTCGACGCGGCGGTCGCCAAGGGCGGTGAGCTGCTGCGTACGGACCTGGGGCCCGTGGTCGCCTGGCTGCGGCCGCTGTGGTGGATCGTGCGTGCCTGGGCCGCGGCCTGGCTGGTCTCGGCGATGTTCGGGTGGAGCATGTCGAGCGCCCCGGCCGTGCTGCTGCTCATCGTCGCGGTGGCGGTCAGCATGTTCATCGGCGCCGGACGCGTCTGGCCCGGTGGTGAGCGTGGGACCGCCGCACGGGTCGTGCTCCTGGGCCTGAACACGTTCGCCGCGTTCGTGCTCTTCATGACCTGGGCGAGCGGGGGCGGCGGCAGCACCGACTACGACCGTGGCTGGAGCGACGGCTTCAACGAGGCCGGCGCCGGCGGCGGGTACGCCGCGCCGATGGACGAGCAGGCCGGGATCTACTCCAACGGGAAGTGGGTCAGCAACATCTACCCGTACGACGCCTCGGGCAAGCCGCTGACCGGCGTCCAGCTCTTCGACCAGGAGGGGAAGCCGATCGACGTCGTCACCCAGCCCGACTGCACCTCGACGAGCGCCGCTCCGCTCCCGCCGGTCACCGGCGACGAGCTCGACATGGCCGAGGTCGTCTGCACCGACGAGATGACCGGTGAGCCGCTGCAGCCACGGATCTTCTACCCGTGGTCCAACGGTGCCGCGCAGCTCTACAACGTCTTCCCGCTGCCCAGCCGCGTCCAGCCGGGCACCGCGCTCGACCCGAACGCGTTCGCGGACGGGAGCGAGGACGCACCGGCGATCCAGGAGCCGCCGCTGGCGACCGTACCGAAGGCGTCGCTTCCCGGGATCACGACGAGCTCGCCCAGCGCCTCGCCCAGCGCCTCGCCCAGCGCCTCGCCGAGCGCCGCTGGGAAACCATGAGCTGACCGATGCAACCGAACCCGGCTCCACAGCGTCGAACCCAGTGGCGGGAGAGACGAGGGGGAGAGTGATGAAGTTCTGGTGGAGGTTGCGCCGGCTGGTGGCGCGTCTCGTGATCGTGGCGTGATCCGGCGGCGATTCGGGGCGTACGCCGGCTCGCTGTTAATCTTCTCGGGTTGTCGACCCATGGGGGTCGGCGGCTCAAGCCGTGAAATCGGCCGCGGACCAAGAGTGCCCCGGTGAACAGGCCCGGGCGCGCCGCGCAACGAGTAGGCCTACGGGCCGGAAGGGAGCCTTCGCATGGCAGTTGGAACTGACGCGGAGACCAAGAAGAAGATCATCGCCGAGTACGCCACGACCGAGGGTGACACCGGCTCGCCGGAGGTGCAGATCGCGCTGCTGTCGCACCGCATCTCCCACCTGACCGACCACCTCAAGGAGCACAAGCACGACCACCACAGCCGTCGTGGCCTGCTGCTGCTCGTCGGCCAGCGCCGTCGCCTTCTCAACTACCTTCAGAAGAAGGACATCGAGCGCTACCGCTCGATCATCGAGAAGCTCGGCCTTCGTCGTTGATCTCTTGATCTTCGTACGCAGCGGGTCGCCCCTACGGGGGCGGCCCGTTCGCCTGTTTTAGGGAAGGTTGGGCCCGAGTGGGCATTCCTGACCGTTCTCGGGTGAATCAGGCGCAGTGTGGAGCCCGTGCATCGACAGATTGCGGGCAAACTGACCGGGCCGAAGACCAAGTACGTCGTGGTCGTTTTCTGGCTGCTCGCCGTGGTGGCCCTCGGCGGGTTCGCAGGGAAGCTGACCGAGGTGCAGAACAACGAGGCCAGCTCCTGGCTGCCGGAGTCGGCGGAGTCGACCCGCGGGTTCGACAAGATGAGCCCCTTCCAGAACCCCAACGCGATCCCCACCACGCTCGTCTACACCTCGACCACCACCACCGGAGCCGACCTCGCTGCGGTCGCCTCGGGTGACATCGCCGAGCTCGGCGGTCTCGACGGGGTCGAGGGCGAGATCGAGCCGCCGCGGTTGTCCGAGGACGGCGAGGTCGCCCAGCTCACCGTGACCTTCGACCTCGGCTCCGACGGCTGGAACAAGATGCCCGACCTCGTCGACGAGGTCCGCGGGATCGCCGACCACGACGGCGTACGACTGCACGTCACCGGCCAGGGGGGCTCCGCGGCCGACGCGGCGGAGGCGTTCGGCGGCATCGACACGACCCTGCTGCTGGCCGCGCTCGCGGTGGTCGTGGTCATCTTGCTGTTCGTCTATCGCAGCCCGGTGCTCTGGCTCTTCCCGATCGTCTCGGTGGTGGTCGGCCTGGGCGTGACGATGGGCCTGGTCTACTTCCTGGCGAAGGAGGCAGGGCTGACCGTCAACGGCCAGAGCCAGGCCATCTTGAGCATCCTGGCGATCGGTGCCGGCACCGACTACGCCCTGCTGCTGGTCTCCCGCTACCGCGAGGAGCTGCGCAACTTCGAGGACCGTCACGACGCGATGGCGCATGCCCTGCATCGTGCCGCCCCGGCGATCCTCGCCAGCGCCGTGACGGTCGCCCTGGCCATGCTCTGTCTGACCTTCGCGGAGATGAACTCGACCTCCGGGATGGGGCCGGTCGTAGCCGTCGGGATCGGGGTGACCTATCTGGCGATGGTCACCCTGCTGCCTGCCCTGCTGGTCATCTGCGGCCGCTGGGTCTTCTGGCCGAAGCGTCCGGCGTTCGGGTCGGAGGACCCGACCGATACCGGACTGTGGGCGAGAGTCGGCCGGATGGTCTCGGTCCGGCCGCGCAGGGTCTGGGTGGTGACGACCGGCCTCCTGCTCCTCGCCTGCCTCGGCCTGTTCCGGCTCGACGCCAACGGACTGGCATCGGACGAGACCTACACCAAGGAGTTCGACTCGATCACCGGCCAGCAGGTGCTGGTCGATCACGAGATGGCCGACCAGTCCAACCAGCTGCTCGTGGTCGCCGACGCGGCGGCGCAAGCGCAGGTGCAGCAGGCGCTCGACGGCGTCGACGGGCTGGTGCCCACCGAGACCCCGGCGGGGGAGATGGTGAGCTTCCCGCTCGGCCCGCCGCAGGACGGCGTCGTCGCGATCGCGGCGGTGGTCGATGCGGACGTGACCTCGCCCGAGGCGTACGACATCGTGGCCGCCGCACGCTCGGCGGTGCAGGAGGCGGACGGCTCGGGCGCGCTGGTCACCGGAACCTCGGCGATGATGCTCGACACCCTCGACGCCAGTCAGCGCGACAACCTGGTGATCATCCCGATCGTCCTGCTGGTCGTGCTGCTGGTGTTGATGGTGCTCCTGCGGGCGCTGCTCGCCCCGTTGATCCTGCTCGGCACGGTGATCCTGTCGTTCGGGGCGGCACTCGGCATCTCGGTGCTGCTCTTCGAGTTCGTCTTCGGCTTCGCAGGCACGGACCCGGGGTTCCCGCTGTTCGCCTTCGTGTTCCTGGTCGCGCTGGGCATCGACTACAACATCTTCCTGATGACCAGGGTGCGTGAGGAGGCGGAGGTCCTCGGCACCCGGGCGGGGTCGCTCGTCGGCCTGACCTCGACCGGTGGCGTGATCACCTCGGCGGGCGTCGTGCTCGCCGCGACGTTCCTGGTGCTCGGCTCGCTGCCGATGGTCTTCCTGGCCGAGATCGGGGTGACCGTCGCGCTGGGGGTCATGCTCGACACGATGATCGTCCGGTCGATCCTGGTCACCGCCATCAACCTCGATGCCGGCGACCGGATCTGGTGGCCGAGTCGGCTGGCGAAACCTAAACAAGAGTAAGTTGGTCATGTTAATATCCCGGCATGACGTCCCCAGGTCTGAACCGACGCACCTTCCTCACCACCGCGGCGCTCGGGGCGGCAGCGGTGGGCACCACCCAGGTCACTGACTCGGTGACGGCCGGCGCCGCCGCGGGTGCTCCCGCGATCCTCAAGCCGCTGCCCGTCGAGCGGTTCATCGACTACGGCACCAACGCCGAGACCCGCTGGGACTCGGTCGACCCGCGCCGCTACCTGACCCCGCAGGCCGACCTCTTCGTGCGCAACCACACCGCGACCCCGCAGATCGACCCCGAGACGTACGAGCTGGAGATCTTCGGCGACGGGCTGCGCGACCCTGCCGGCGTCCGGCTCACCCTCGACGACCTGAAGGCCTTCCGGCACGTCGAGACGACCTCGGTGCACGAGTGCACCGGCAACGGCCGCAGCTTCTTCCTCACCCAGCAGGGCCAGGAGGTCAGCGGCACCAAGTGGACGCTGGGCGCGGTGGGTGCGGTCCGCTGGAAGGGCGTACGCCTGGCGGACGTCCTGACCGCCACCGGCATCCGTCAGGACGCGGTCTCGGTGCAGGCGAGCGGGCTCGACGCCAGCTATGTGGACAAGGGGGTCGACTACGGCCGGGTGCGGCGCCCGTTCCCGATCGAGAAGGCCTTCGACGACGCCCTGCTCGTCTGGGGCGCCAACGGTGAGGACCTGCTGCCCGACCACGGCTTCCCGCTACGGCTGCTGCTGCCCGGCTGGATCGGCATCGCGAGCATCAAGTGGCTCGGCTCGCTGGAGGTGTCCACGAGCGTGCTGACCTCGCCGTGGGACACGAAGTGGTACAACGTCGACGGCCCGCTCACCGTCAACCCGGTCCGCTCCGCCCTCGAGCTCGAGTGGAACGCCGAGATCCCGGCCGGTGACCGGATCGTGCTGAGCGGCCGCTCCTGGTCCGGTGCCGCGCCGATCGCGCGTGTCGAGATCAGCACCGACGGGGGAGAGACCTGGGCGCGGGCGGTTCCGCACGCGCCGGGCCGCCCGACCGGCGGCCACGGCCTCGGCTGGGCGCAGTGGGACCACACCTGGCGCAACCCCGAGCCGGGGGCGTACGAGATCCTCGTCCGGGCCACCGACCGGGCCGGCCGCAGCCAGCCCGACGTCGCCTCCCACAATCCCGGCGGCTACCTCTTCGACGCCGTCGTACGTCACCCCGTCACCGTCGTGTGATGCCCCGCCGGAGGCACGCGCGTGCCTCCGTTCCGCATTTCGGGCAGGGGACGGATAGGCTGAGCGATGAGTGCTAGCGCCAGCGGCGCGGGCACTCGGAAAACGAAACACATCACCAGGAGCGGCCCGCCCGTCCGGCTCGGTCCTCGGTAGTGATTCCCAGGTCTGTTCTGCCGACCTGAGGGTCTCGATCGAAGACCGGCCCCGTGCACAACGAGTGCACATGCCCGGCGCGGGGGCGCTCCGAGACCTAGACAAGGACGAATCCTTGACTGAACCAGTCATCACTGCCGTCGAGACGACCATCGACAACGGCAAGTTCGGCACCCGCACCGTCAAGTTCGAGACCGGGCTGCTCGCCCGGCAGGCCGCGGGTTCCGTGACCGCCTACCTCGATGACGAGACGATGCTGCTCTCGGCGACCACCGCAGGCAAGACCCCGAAGGAGCACTTCGACTTCTTCCCGCTGACGATCGACGTCGAGGAGCGGATGTACGCCGCGGGCAAGATCCCCGGCTCGTTCTTCCGCTCCGAGGGTCGCCCGGGCGAGGACGCGATCCTCACCTGCCGCCTGATCGACCGCCCGCTGCGCCCGACCTTCAAGAAGGGTCTGCGCAACGAGGTCCAGGTCGTCATCACCGTCATGGCGCTCGACCCCGACCAGCCCTACGACGTGCTCGCGATCAACGCCGCGTCCATGTCCACCCAGCTCTCCGGCCTGCCGTTCTCCGGCCCGGTCGGCGGCGTTCGCGTCGCCCTGATCGAGGGCCAGTGGGTCGCCTTCCCGTCGCACAGCCAGCTCGAGAACGCCGTCTTCGACATGGTCGTCGCCGGCCGTGTCACCGACACCGGTGACGTCGCCATCATGATGGTGGAGGCTGAGGCCACCGAGGTCGCCTGGGAGCTCGTCCAGTCCGGCACCCAGGCCCCGAACGAGGCCATCGTGGCCGGTGGTATCGACGCCGCCAAGCCGTTCATCAAGCAGCTCGTCGAGGCTCAGGCCGAGCTGGCCAAGCAGGCGGCCAAGCCGGTGCAGGACTACCCGGTCTTCCTGGACTTCCAGGACGACGTCTACGAGGCCGTCGAGGCCACCGTCGGCGCCGATGTCACCGACCTCTACAGCGTCAAGGGCTCGCGCGAGCGCGTCCTGACCAAGCTGGAGCGCGAGGAGGAGGGCGATCGGATCAAGCTCGCCCTGCTCGAGAAGATCGGCGCCCAGTTCGAGGGTCGCGAGGGCGAGATCGGTGCGGCGTACAAGGCCATCACCAAGAAGGCCATCCGCGAGCAGGTCCTGCGCGACAAGGTCCGCATCGACGGTCGTGGCCTGGCCGACATCCGTCCGTTGCACGCTGAGGTCGGCGTGATCCCGCGGGTCCACGGCTCGGCGCTGTTCGAGCGCGGCGAGACCCAGATCCTGGGCGTCACCACCCTCGACATGCTCAAGATGGAGCAGCAGCTCGACACGCTCTCCCCGGAGAAGCACCGTCGCTACATGCACAAGTACGTCTTCCCGCCGTTCTCCACCGGTGAGACCGGCCGCGTGGGCTCGCCCAAGCGCCGCGAGGTCGGCCATGGCGCCCTGGCGCGCCGCGCCCTCCTGCCGGTGCTCCCGGGCCGCGAGGAGTTCCCCTACGCGATCCGCCAGCTCTCCGAGGCGATGGGCTCCAACGGCTCCACCTCGATGGGCTCGGTCTGCGCCTCGACCATGTCGCTGCTGCAGGCCGGTGTCCCGCTGAAGGCTCCGGTCGCCGGCATCGCGATGGGCCTGATCTCGGGTGAGATCGACGGCGAGACCAAGTACGTCGCGATCACCGACATCCTCGGTGCCGAGGACGCCTTCGGCGACATGGACTTCAAGGTCGCCGGCACCGCGGAGTTCGTCACTGCGCTGCAGCTCGACACCAAGCTCGACGGCATCCCGGCCGAGGTCCTCGCGCAGGCCCTCAACCAGGCCAAGGACGCCCGCCTGTCGATCCTCGAGGTGATGTCCGAGGCGATCTCCACCCCGGACGAGATGGCCCCGACCGCCCCGCGGATCATCACCGTGAAGGTCCCCGTCGACAAGATCGGCGAGCTGATCGGGCCCAAGGGCAAGGTCATCAACCAGATCCAGGACGACACCGGCGCCCAGATCTCCATCGAGGACGATGGCACGGTGCTCATCGGCGCGACCGACGGCAACGCCGCCGAGGCCGCCCGTGCGGCGGTCAACGCGATCGCCAACCCGACCATGCCCGAGGTCGGCGAGCGCTACCTCGGCACGGTCGTGAAGACGACCAACTTCGGCGCGTTCGTCGCCCTGCTCCCGGGCAAGGACGGCCTGCTCCACATCACCAAGCTGCGCGCCCTCAACGGCGGCAAGCGGGTCGAGTCGGTGGAGGACGTCGTCGAGGTCGGCCAGAAGATCCAGGTCGAGATCGCCGAGATCGACGACCGCGGCAAGCTCTCGCTGGCCCCGGTGCTCGAGGAGGAGGCTCCTTCCGAGGAAGCTCCTGCGGAGACCGCCACCGAGGCCGCAGACGAGGAGTGACCTTGGTGTCACGCACCACCCGGGGGACCGGTCGACACGCAGGTGTCGGCCGGTCCTCCGGCTATAACCAGGAGCCCGGCACCACCGTCACGCTCGAGCAGACCGAGGTCAACGGCGCGGTGACGTCGCTCGTACGCCGCACGGTCCATCCCTCGGGCCTGCGGATCGTGACCGAGCAGATGGCCGGGGTCCGTTCGGCGGCCATCGGCGTCTTCATCGGCGTCGGGTCCCGCGACGAGACCGCGCGTCAGCACGGCTGCTCCCACTTCCTCGAGCACCTGCTGTTCAAGGGCACCCCGTCGCGTACGGCCTTGGAGATCTCCTCCTCGTTGGACCGCGTCGGTGGGGAGTTCAACGCCTACACCGCCAAGGAGTACACGTGCTTCCACGCGCGGGTGCTCGACGTCGACCTGCCGCTGGCGATCGACGTCGTGGGCGACATGCTGACCTCTTCGCTGATCACGGGGGAGGACGTGGAGGCCGAGCGTGACGTGATCCTCGACGAGATCGCGATGCACGACGACGACCCCGACGACGTGATCCACAACCTCGTCTCCGCGCAGGCGTGGGGTGCCGAGACACCGCTCGGGCGGGGCATCGCCGGCACGGAGGCCTCGATCGCCGCGCTGACCCGCGAGGAGATCAACGACTTCTACCGGGCCCACTACGTGGCGCCCAGGATGGTCGTCTCGGTCGCGGGCAACGTCGACCACGACGAGGTCGTGGCGATGGTGGAGAAGGCGTTCTCCGGCTCGGGCTTCCTGCGGGGATCGGCCGCGCCGGTGCCTCCGCGTGAGGGGTCGCCGCTCGAGGTCGCACCCGGCGAGATCAGCGCCCAGCGGCCACTGGAGCAGGTCAACGTCATCCTGGCCCGAGAGGGTCTGCAGCGCGGCGACGACCGCCGCTTCGCCTTCGAGGTGGTCAACACCGCCGTCGGCGGCGCCACCTCCTCACGGCTCTTCCAGGAGGTCCGCGAGCACCGGGGCCTGGCCTATTCGGTCTTCTCCTACGCCTACAGCCACGCCGAGACGGGTCTCTTCGGGGTCCAGGTCGGCTGCCTGCCGGCCAAGCTCGACGAGGTCCTCGAGGTCGTACGCTCCGAGCTGGCCGCCGTCGCCCGCGACGGCATCACCGCCGAGGAGCTCGAGCTCGGCAAGGGCCAGCTCCGTGGCGGCCTCGTGCTGGGCCTGGAGGACTCGGCGTCACGGATGTCCCGCATCGGCCGCGCCGAGCTGGTCCACCGCGAGCTCTACTCGATCGACGAGGTGCTGGCGCGGATCGACGCGGTCACTCTGGAGGAGTGCCGTGAGGTGGCCGCCGAGATCCTCACCCGACCCGAGATCTTGGCCGTGGTGGGCCCCGCCTGACCCAAGCCCGCCGAGACGTCGATTTTTGAGCCCGAGACGTCGATTTCTGACGCCGAATGGACCATTCGGCGTCAGAAAGTGACGCTTCGGCGCGCTTGGGGTCAGCGCTTGCCGATGATCCCGACCGCAGCGGGGACCTTGGAGTCGACGATGGAGACGCGGAAGCCGGCGTCGGCCAGGGCCTTGCTCGACTTCTCGATGATCTCGGGGACCTGCTCTCGCTGGGTGGCCTCGTAGAAGAGGTTGACCGTGCCGCCGGGGAGCACGCGCTCGTGGAGCAACGCTATCTCGGCGGATGCGTCACGCACCCAGAACAGGTTGACGTTGAACGCGAACACCTTCGTCAGCCGCTTGACCGGGACCCGCAGCGTCGCGAGGTCGATCTGGCGGACCGTGAGGCGTCCTGCCTCCAGGTACTTCGCGCAGCGTCGCTTCGTACGATCGACACCCGACTCCGAGCGGTCGATCGCAAACAGCTTTCCGGTCTCCAGCCGGCTACAGATCAGCTCGGCACCAGCCCCCGGGCCACAGCCGATCTCAAGGACATGATCGTTCGGTTGAATGTCCATGAAATCAACGGCCCAACGGATCCGAGCAGGGATCGTCTGCACCACCATGGGTCCAAGACTGCCAGATCCTCATACGGTTCCGCGCACAGCCCCTTCGACAAGCTCTGAACAAGCCTCGCAATTTGTTCACCGGATGGTGGTCGATCGTTGCTGGAGCGTGATCTATAAGGTGTGGCCTCATGACTAAGGTGGCTGTTCTCGGTGCACGTGGAAAGCTCGGTTCGGCGGTCTGTGAGGCCGTCGAGTCCGCTGACGACCTGGAGCTCGTCGCCAGGATCGGTCGCGACGACGAGCTCTCGGCGATCACCGACGCCGGTGCCGAGGTGGCCGTCGACGTCACCACGCTCGAGGCGGTGATGGGCAACGCGGAGTTCTGTCTGTCCCACGGCGTGCACACGGTGATCGGCACCTCGGGCTTCGGGCCCGACCGCGTCGAGCAGCTCGAGACCTGGCTTGCGAAGAACCCGGGCGTCGGCGCGATGGTGGTGCCCAACTTCTCGGTCGGCGCGGTGCTGATGATGCGGTTCGCCGAGCTCGCCGCCGCCCACTTCCCGTCGGTGGAGATCGTCGAGACCCACCACGAGCGGAAGGCTGACGCCCCATCGGGGACGGCACGCAGGACCGCCGAGCTCGTCGCTGCGGCGCGCCGCGAGGCCGGGGTGGACCCGGCGCCCGACGCGACCACCTCGGCCCTCGACGGGGCCCGTGGGGCCTCTGTGGACGGCATCCCGGTCCACTCCCTGCGGATGTCCGGATCGGTCGCCCACCAGGAGGTCATCCTCGGCGGTGTCGGCGAGCTCCTGACCATCCGTCACGACTCGCTCTCGCACGCCTCCTTCGCCCACGGCGTGCTCGCCGCGATCCGCGGCATCGGCTCGCGGCCGGGGCTCACGGTCGGCCTGGAGGAAGTCCTCGGTCTCGTCTGAGACCGCCGGGGAGTCAGGTCAGCCCGGGCAGAGGTCGCTGGGTTCGAGCGACTCGTCCTTGGGCTGCTCGGCGGGGTCGGCGAGCAGGCTGCGGTAGTCGTCGTGCCGCAGCGGTCCGTCGGCGAGCTCACCCGAGGACCGCGGTACCTGCAGCGGCCCGGCGTCGTACTCCATCTCCACCTGGTCCACGCCGGGGATCGAGGTCAGTGACAGCACCGTCTGCGCCGTCGCGAGCACGACCCGGTTGGTGGCGAGCGTGTCGTCGAGGGAGACGCGGAGGTGGGCGGTGCGATGGGTGATCGCCACGAGCTTCAGCCATCTCTCCGGAGGCAGGGCCGTGCCGAGCCCGGAGCCCAGATCGCGCGCCGAGGGTCCGTCGCCGAGCTGGTCGAGGATGTCTTTGGCGACCCCCCTCAGGGTCTTCGCGCAGAAGCTCGCCGCGGGCCGGCCGACGAGCCGGTCCTCGGCGTCGACCCAGTAGAGGCGGGGACCGGCGAGACCGCGCGCCGCGCCCGAGGGGACCTCGTCCACGTCCTCGAGCAGGTGGTACGGCACTTCCGAAGGGTCGACGGTGCGTACCTCGTCGTCATCGGGGACTCCGCACGACGTCACCGCGAGCAGGAGCAGGCCGGCGGCGCCCGCCGCCCAGGACGTACGCACCGCCCTCATGTCGCCTCTCGAGCCGCGGCGGTCCTCGCCGTGGGTGCCAGTGGGAAGGAGAGCACGAAGTCGGCTCCGCCGGAGTCCGCCTCGCGGCACCAGACCGAGCCGTCGTGGAGCTGCGCGGTCTGCTCGACGATGCTCAGCCCCAGTCCGCTCCCGGTGGTCGCGCCGCGGGCGCCCATCCTGGCGAACCTGTCGAAGATGCGTTCTCGTTCGGCGGCGGGGACGCCGGGTCCGGAGTCGGAGACATGGATCTCCGCGTAGCCGCGGCGTGCGATCGCGCGCACCGCGGTCAGGCCGCCGCCGTGGGTCTCCGCGTTGCGCACCAGGTTGGCCAGCGCCCGGTGCACCTGGAGCCGGTCGGCATAGATCGCGAGATCCGCGGGGACGTCGACGGTGACCCTGTCGTCGATCTCGGCCTCGGCGAGGGTGGCGGCGACCAGGTCCGCGACACCCAGCACCTCCCACTCCGACTCGCGCACGCCCGCGTCGAGTCGTCCCAGGGTGATCAGGTCCTCGAGCGCGCCGCGGAACCGGTCAAGCTCGCCGGCCATCAGCCCGACGGCGGTCGCCGAGCTCGGCGAGAGCGTGCTGTCGCCCTGCAGGACACCGAGACTCGTGGTGAGGGTGGCGACCGGCGTACGAAGCTCGTGGCTGACGTCGGCCGCGAAGCGGGCGTCATGGTCGAGGCGCTCGACGACGGTGTCGACCATCGTGTTGAACGACCCGGTGAGGGTCGCCAGATCGGGGTCGTCGGTCGCCTCGACCCGGGTGTCGAGCTCTCCGGCGGAGATCCTGGCGGCGGCCAGCGCGACCTGCCGCAGCGGCCGCAGCACCCGCCGGGCCGCGTACCACCCCAGGACTCCGCCGGCGAGGGTCGTGATGGCCGCTGAGATCGCGAGCGAGTAACCCATCGTGTCGAGGGTCTCGCTGAGCTCCTTGGCGTGGGTGACCTCGTAGTAGTCGGCGTCCACCCCTTCGAGCGGGACGCCGACCACGATGTTGGGCCGGTTGCCGGTATCGGTCCAGGTCAGCGCGACCTCTCCGGCCTCGACGCTGGTCGCGACGTTGCTGGTGGCGTCGTGGACCTGCGTGGTGAGATCGGAGGAATACCACTGGCCGTCCTGGTGGACGAACACCGTGGTTCGCCTCGGCGGGGCGATCTCGGACAGGACCTCGGCGACGTTCACGCCGTTCGTGCGCAGCCGCTCCTTGACCAGGGCAGCGTCGATGTAGGCCTGCTGCAGTGCGTTCCGCTCGCGCTGGACGATCAGGTAGTGCCGCGCGGAGAAGTAGGTGCTGAAGGCGAGGATCAGGCTGATCAACAGGGCGCCGGCAGCGAAGGCCGCCACGACGTTGGCGCGAAGCCCGCGTAGGACCGGCCGCCGGCTCATCGCGGATCCAGCCGGTAGCCCAGTCCACGCACCGTCGAGATGACCCGGCCGGTCACCGGGTCGTTGTCCACCTTGTTGCGCAACCGGCTGACGTGCACATCGACCACCCGGACGTCACCGTGGTGGCCCTCGGGCCACATCTGGTTGACCAGGTTCTCGCGGGTCATCACCCGGCCGGGGCTGGTCGCCAGCGCCAGCAGGAGCTTGAACTCGGTGCTGGTGAGGTGCAGATCCTCGGGGCCGCGACGCAGGGTGGCGGCCGCCGGGTCGAAGACCAGCGGCCCGTCGGTCGAGTCGAGCACGACACCCCCGATGGGGGTGTAGCCGCCCGAGGTGGGAGCGACCGGGTAGTCAGGGCGCCGCAGCGCGGCCTTGATCCGGGCTCTGACCTCGGCGACGTCGAACGGCTTGCGTACGTAGTCGTCTGCTCCTGCCTCCAGCGCCGCGACCACGTCCTTGGATCCGTCTCGCGCGCTGATCACGATGATCGGAGCGGTCGTCCGCGGGCGAACGTTGCGGATGAAGGTGAAGCCGTCGATGCCGCCGAGCATCAGGTCGACGAGCATCACGTCGAACGGCTCCGCGGCGGCCAGATCGAGGGCGATCTCGGCATCGTCGGCCTCACCGACCACGTATCCCTCCTGCTCGAGGAAGAGCCGGAGGGAGGTACGCAGCCCGTAGTCGTCCTCCAGGATGAGCACTCGCTTGGCTGCCTCTTGCACGTCTCGCATCGTCTCACCCGAACGGGTGGGAGGCCGACTCGTGGTGGCCTGCCCGCCGGAAGTGACACGAAACTGACACGAAACTGCGAAAGGACCTCCATACAGCCTGGGCAGTGTGTGCGGCATGAGCGAGGCGGACTTCTACCCGGTCGACGAGATCGTCGTCGTCCCGTTCTCGGACGCCACCTGCCTGCGGGCGATCCACAACCTGCGCTGGCGGCTGACGGAGATGCTCGGGGGAGGTCCTGAGGCGGTCGTGGTCGACCTGTCCGGCCTGACCGAGTTCTCCTCGACGACCGTCGCGGCGCTGCTGTGGGCCAAACGGCGCTGCGGGACGCGGGGCGTGCCCCTACGTCTCCGGAACGCCGATCCGGCGCTTGCCGGACGGCTTCGACGAGCGGGCCTCGACACCATCTGGGACATCCAGACGGCTCCGGCCGCACCAACCCCCACCCGAAAGGTCAATTGATGAGCAACTACGTCCACGAGACCGACCGCGAGGATGCGGCCGATCTGCTGACGCCGGACCAGGCGATGAGCCAGGTACGGGCGTGGACCGACTCACGGGTCGTCGGCAACCGCGCCGCCAACCGGCTCGAGGTGCTCGCAGCCTTCGGCGTCCATGTGGCCATCTCGAACCTGCCCGGCGAGATCTGGGTCAAGCTGGCATGGCGTACGCCGACCCGGGTCGAGCTCTCCACGGTCTGGACGCTCACCTCGATGCCCGCGGCGGCACCGGAGCCCTTCATCGCCGACAAGCTCACCGATCTGGCCAGCGCCTGGAGCTTCCAGCACCGCATGGGCGGCGCCAGCCTGATCTGCGAGGTCGAGGACCCTCCCGGGTCCGAGACTCAGCGGTAGTCGTCGGGGAGCTGCGCGCCGATCTTGACCTGCGGCTTCGGCAGGCGCAGGGGGCGGATCTGGATGGAGCGCATGATCGCGTAGTAGGTGGTGCCCTTGAGGTCGTTGTCGGGGAAGCGGCGCTTGAGCTCCTTGCGGAGCAGGAAGCGCAGCGCGATCAGGTTGATGATCACGGTGGCCATCACGACGAGGGTGAAGAGCTGGGAGTACATCGCCAGCTCGAGGCTGATGTAGGGCACCACGAGCGCGATGATCAGCACCGGGAGCACGATCTCGGCGAAGGTGAACCGGGCGTCGATCCAGTCGCGGATGAACCGCTTGACCGGGCCCTTGTCGCGCAGCGGAAGGTAGCGCTCGTCGCCGGTCTTCATCGCCTGGCGCATCTTGTCGCCCTGCTCGGAGCGCTGGGCGCGGTTGGCGGCGTTGATCTCCTTGCGGGAGCGCGGCTGCTTGAGCCGCGCCTTGCGGGCCGCCTCCGCTTCCTTGCGCGAAGGGGTCGGACGACCCTTACCGGTCTCCTTGACCGGGTTCTCGGGCTCGACGACCTGCGGGGCGGGGGACTTGCGACCGAACAACGGGTGACCTCTTACTGTTGGCTGGGACACATACAGGATATCCCGAAGGACCCTGACAGCGAGTTTTGTGGACCCGGCCTAAGGTGAGAGGCAACACTTGTCCTAGGACCACGAGAGTCCAGCGGCAAGCGACGACGCGGGGCGGCCGGCGGTCGGCCGCATATGAGAGGCGTAAAGGGAACCGATGAGTGTGATGAAGCGGCTGAGCCTGGTCTTCAAGGCGAAGGCAAACAAGGCGCTCGACAAGGCCGAGGACCCACGGGAGGTGCTCGACTACAGCTACCAGAAGCAGCTTCAGATGCTGCAGCAGGTGCGCCGCGGTGTCGCGGACGTCGCGACCAGCCGCAAGCGCGTCGAGCTGCAGATCAACGGGCTCAAGCAGCAGTCCGACAAGCTCACCCAGCAGGCCCAGAAGGCCATCGAGATGAACCGCGAGGATCTTGCCCGCGAGGCTCTTACGCGCAAGAGCGGTCTCACCCAGCAGATGAACGACCTCAACACCCAGCTCGCCACGCTTCAGGGTGAGGAGGAGAAGCTCACCCTCGCCCAGCAGCGGTTGCAGGCCAAGGTGGAGTCCTTCCGCACCAAGAAGGAGACCATCAAGGCGACGTACACCGCCGCCGAGGCGCAGACCCGGATCAACGAGGCGATCTCCGGCATCGGCGAGGAGATGGGCGACGTCGGCATGGCCATGCAGCGTGCCGAGGACAAGACCCTGGAGATGCAGGCTCGTGCCGGCGCCGTCGACGAGCTGCTCGCCTCCGGTGCCCTCGACGACCTCACCGCCGGTCCCACCGACGACATCACCCGCCAGCTCGACGCGCTCAGCTCGACCAGCGACGTCGAGGCCGAGCTCGCCGCGCTGAAGGGCATCAACGCCCCGCAGCAGACGCAGGCGCTGCCCGGTGCCGACGCCAACGCGCCGGTCATCGACGTGGAGTCGACCGAGAAGAAGGCCGAGCAGTGATCGTACGCATCCTGGGCGAGGGGCAGTACGACCTCGACGATGCCGCCGTCGACAAGCTCAACCAGCTCGACGCCGCGGTCGAGACCGCCTGCAAGGGCACCGACGAGGCCGTCTTCGACGCGGCCCTGGAGGCCCTGCTCGATGGCGTACGTTCGATGGGCACCGCCCACCCGGTCGACGCGATCGACTCCTCCGACCTGATCCTTCCCGGACCCGGCTCCACGCTCGCCGAGGTCTCCGAGATGCTCGGCGACGAGGGCCTCATCCCCGGTTAGAAACATGTCACGCTTCCAGGGTGATGCCGGGCTGACCGTCCGGATGACCACGGTGATGTTCCTGCTCGGCGCGCTGTTCGTCGGGCTCATCGTGGCGCTGATGTTCGTCATGCCCGCGCAGTGGGCGCCGATCATCGGCATCGTCGGGCTCGGGATCGCCTGGTGGCAGTGGTACGCCTCCGACACCCTCGCGATGCGCGCCATGGGCGCGCGCGAGGTGTCGGCCCAGGAGGCGCCCGAGCTGCACGCGATGATCGACCGGCTGTGCACGCTGGCCGACATGCCGAAGCCGCGGGTCGGGATCGCGCACACCGACATGCCCAACGCCTTCGCCACCGGCCGCTCGCCGAAGCGGTCCGCGGTCGTGGTGACCACCGGCATCATGCAGCGCCTGACCGCCGAGGAGCTGGAGGGCGTGCTCGCCCACGAGCTCTCCCACGTCGCCCACCGCGACGTGCTGGTGATGACGGTCGCCTCCTCGGCCGGCATCGTGGCCGGGATGCTGAGCCGCGGCTCCCAGTACGGTGCGTACGCAGGTGGCGGCCGCCGCGACAACAACAACGGTCTCCCGGTGTGGCTGGTGGTGCTGCTGGTCTCGCTGGCGGTCTACGCCGTCTCCTGGCTGCTGCTGCGGATGCTGTCGCGCTATCGCGAGCTGGCCGCCGACCGGGCCGGCGCGCAGCTGACCATGAAGCCGGGCGCGCTGGCCAGCGCGCTGCAGAAGATCACCGGTGAGATCTCCGCTATCCCGAGCCGCGACCTGCGGTCGTCGCAGGCCATGAACGCGTTCTTCATCGCGCCGGCGATCAGCGGCCAGTCGCTGCGTACGCTCACCTCGACGCACCCCTCGCTGGAGCAGCGCCTGGAGCAGCTCGCCCGGATCGAGGCCGAGCTCGGCCGCCCGACCCAGTAACGACGTGGGGATCAATAGGCGCCGAGTCCTGCGTCGCGAGGCGCGTGCGATGGCAAGGCGGCGCTCCGAGCGCAGACTGGGCGTCTGTGAAGGAGCGCCAACGCCGCCAGCGTGCGTGCATCGCGGCGCAGGGCCGGCGCTCTCCTATTGATCCCCACGTCGTAAAGTCGGCGACGTGGGCTTCTGGGACGTCATCACGGGTCGTACGCGGCCGAAGCAGGCCAACCTCGACGCATTGTTCGCGGTGCCGACGGCCGCGCTCACCATGCAGACCTCGCTCGGCCTGGTCCCGACCGGTGACGGAGCGGTCTGCTACCGGGCCGCGGCCGGCGCAGGGTTCGCCGGCACGCAGAAGGACATCGTCGAGCTGCTCGGCGCCTCCGAGAGCGCGCCGACGGTGACCACGAGCGTCGACGAGTTCGGTTTCACCTGGCTCAGCGTCGACCACGAGCCGCTGGACCCGGCCAACCCCGACATCACCGGCCTGGTCACCGACCTGCACGCGGTCAACACCACCCTGGAGATGAACGGCTTCGGCCCGGGGCTGCTGTGCTCGCTGATCGCCTTCCGCGACAGCAGCGCGGGCGCCGACGGGCGCAGCGTCGGCCTGATCTACCTCTACAAGCAGGGCACCTTCTACCCCTTCGTCCCGACCGGCCCGCAGCAGCGCGACAACCTGCTCGAGATCAACGTCCGTACCGCGATCGAGGGCGATCTACCGGTCGAGAAGGACCTCTCCCGCTGGCTCGCCGTCTGGGGAGCCCCCGGGCTCTGAGACCTGTGGAACGTGCACGGAGCTTCGGAGCGGTCGCGGAGGACTACGAGCGCTTCCGGCCCGGCTACCCCGAGGACCTGGTCGCGCTCGTGAAGGACGTCGCCGACGGCCCGGTGCGACGGGCGATCGAGGTCGGTGCCGGCACCGGGAAGGCGACCCGGACGTTCGCGGCCGCCGGGATCGAGGTGGTCGCCACCGACCCCGACGCCGACATGCTCGGCGTGCTCCGGCGTGAGTGCGCGGGCCTGCCGGTGACCACCGTGCACGCTGCTCTGGAGGAGCTCGACGCGGCGGCGTACGAGCCGTTCGACCTGCTCTACGCTGCCGCCGCCTGGCACTGGACGGCGCCGGCGACGCGGTGGGACCTCGCCACCGCCCTGGTCCGCGACGGGGGAGTGGTGGCCTTCTTCGGCGGCCCGTTCGTACTGGCCGACGACGAGGTCGCGGCCATCGAGGACGAGATGATCGCGGCGTACGCCCCGGAGGGCCGCCACCTGCCGCCGCCGTCTGCGGCTGACGCGCCGATGCTGTTCCCCGGGGACGAGATGCTGGCAGACGGTCGGCTGAGCGACGTACGCCAGCGGGAGGTGCCGCGCCGGTTCACCCTCGCCCGTGCGGACTACGTGCGCCACCTCGACACCATCTCCGCGATCCGGATCCTCTCGGCCGCCGACCGGTCCGCGCTCTTCGCCGACCTGGCCGCGGTTCTTCCTGAGCAGGTGGAGGTGCGCGCGGACCTGATGGTCCACACCGCCCGCCGGGCCGTCGACGCGCCTGATTCATAGGTTCCCCACAGCCGGAGCCGACCTCCCGCATAGCCACGCACACGACAGTCCTCTCGTCAGGCCTCCGGCGCCGCCGGGGCGTAGGAGAGAGGCAGTGTGGTGCGCAAGAGACTCACGGAGCGGTGGCGGAGGCTGGGGCGTACAGCCCGGATCCTGCTCGCCGCCGGGGTGGCGGCAGTGGTGGTCGGTGGCGGAGCGGGCGCGTGGGCACTCACCCGCGAGGACACCGCCCAGGCGCAGGCGATGCAGGTCCAGGCGACGTCCGGCACGGTGAAGGAGACCGTGTCGGCCAGCGGCACCGTGGAGGCGGCCGAGACCGCCGACCTGTCGTTCGAGGTATCCGGCACGGTGACGAAGATCTACGCCGCCGAGGGCGACACCGTGAAGAAGGGTGACCCGCTGGCCCGGGTGGACGACACCACCCTGGTCGCCGCCCGCACCGCGGCCGCGTCGGCCCTCACCGCCGCTCAGGAGCAGCTCGACACCGACGAGTCCTCGGGGGCCTCGGACGTACAGATCGCCTCGGACGAGGCCGCCGTCGCGGCCGCCGAGGCAGACCTCGACTCCGCTCGCGAGGCCGTGGACGATGCCGTGCTGCGCGCCACGATCGGCGGCACCGTGACCGCCTTCGACCTCGCCGTCGGTGACGTCGTGGGCTCATCGTCGGGCTCCTCGGGCTCGTCCTCCTCCGGTGGATCCGGTGGCTCTGACCTGCCGATGGGCGAGGACTCGGGCGGCGCGAGCTCTGGCAGCTCCACGGACTCGACGAGCACCGGCGCCGTCTCGATCGTCTCGGCGGGAGACCACGTCGTCGAGGCGACCGTCAGCGCGGACGATGCGGACTCCTTGAAGAAGGGTCTGCAGGCGACTGTCACCGTCAACGGGGTCGACGAGGAGGTCTTCGGCACCGTCGCGACGGTCGGCAAGGTCGCCGAGACGAGCTCCTCGGGCGCTGCGGTCTTCCCGGTGAGCATCACGGTCACCGGTGAGCGCGACGACCTCTACCCGGGCACCTCGGCCACGGCCGAGATCACCGTGAAGCAGCGCGAGGACGTGCTCACCGTGACCAGCGCCGCGATCACGACGGACGGCGACCAGGCGTACGTCCAGAAGGTCGTCGACGGCAAGGCGGTCAAGACGAAGGTGACGATCGGCGAGGTCTACGGCGCGACGACCGAGATCACCGACGGGCTCGCCGAGGGCGACACGGTCGAGATCGAGGCCTTCACCCGCCCCGGCGGCTCGAGGTCCGGGAGCCAGGAAGGCGGTCAGGAGGGCGGCTTCGGCGGCTTCGGCGGTGACGGGCAGATGGGGGAGATGCCCGGTGGCGGTCAGTTCCCCGGTGGCGGGATGCCCGATCAGATGGGTGGCGGTCGGTGAGCGCGAGCGCCCCGGTCGTCTCCGTGGACGGCGTGCGGAAGACGTACCGATCCGGCTCGATCGAGTTCGAGGCACTGCGCGGAGTCGACATGGAGATCGACGCGGGGGAGTACGTCGCCGTGATCGGGCCCTCCGGCTCGGGCAAGTCGACCCTGATGAACATCCTCGGCTGCCTCGACGTGCCGACCGAAGGCAGCTACCACCTCGGCGGGGAGGACGTCTCGACGATGTCGGAGGCATCCCTCGCCCACGTACGCAATCGGCGGATCGGCTTCGTATTCCAGCAGTTCAACCTGCTGCCGAGCCTGCCGGCCTGGCGCAACGTCGAGCTCCCGCTGATGTACGCCGGTGTGCCCAGGTCGAAGCGTCGCGAGCGCGCCGCCCGGGCCCTGGAGCGGGTCGGGCTCGGCGACCGCCTCGAGAACCGTCCCGGCGAGCTCTCCGGCGGTCAGCAGCAGCGGGTCGCGGTGGCCCGGGCGCTGGTCACCGAGCCGGACATCATCCTGGCCGACGAGCCGACCGGAAACCTCGACTCCGGATCGACCGAGGCCGTGCTCGCGCTGCTCGACGAGCTGCACGCGAGCGGCCGGACCATCGTGCTGATCACCCACGAGCACGACGTCGCCGCGCGCGCCGGCCGCAGGCTGACCATCCGCGACGGCCTGATCACGGCCGACGAGCCGGTGCTCGCCGGAGGTGCACGATGAGCTGGGCCGAGACTCTCGCGACCGCCTGGGACGCGGTGCGCTCGCACCGGCTGCGGTCGCTGCTGACGATGCTCGGCATCGTCATCGGCATCGCCTCGGTGATCCTCACCGTCGGCCTCGGCCAGGGTGCGCAGGACCAGGTCAAGAGCCAGATCAGCGCGCTGGGGAGCAACCTGCTGATCGTCTCGCCGGGCTCCTCCACCGACTCCTCGGGCGTACGCGGCGGCTTCGGGTCGGCCTCCACGCTGACCCTCTCCGACGCCGAGGCGCTCGATGACGACGCGGCCGCGCCGGACGTGAAGGCGGTCGCCCCGGTGACCACCTCGAACGCGCAGCTCGACACCGCCTCGACCAACTGGACGACCTCGCTGGTGGGTGCCACGACCACGTGGCCGCAGGTGCGCAAGCGCGAGGTCGCCACCGGCCGGTTCTTCACCTCCGAGGAGGTGGCCTCGGGTGCGAAGGTCGTCGTGCTCGGCGCCGACACCGCCGCCGAGCTCTTCACCGGGCCGGCCAGCCCCGTCGGCGAGACGGTCTCGGTAGGCGGCACCGCGCTGACCGTGATCGGGGTGCTGGAGTCGACCGGGGCTAGCTCGTCGGGCTCCACCGAGGACGACACCGCGGTCACCCCGATGGGCACCGCGAAGTCGCTGACCGGCTCGACCAGCAGCTCGGTCTCGACGGTCTACGTCGAGGCGGTCTCCGACGAGGCCCTGCCGGCGGCCTACCAGGAGATCAATGCGCTGCTCCTCAACCTGCACGGCGTGAGCGCCGACGATGCCGACTTCTCGATCTCCTCGCAGGACTCGCTGGTCGAGACCGCCAACGCCACCAACAAGACCCTGACGGTGCTGCTCGGCGGCATCGCGGCGATCTCGCTGCTCGTGGGCGGCATCGGCGTCATGAACATCATGCTCGTCTCCGTCACCGAGCGGATCCGGGAGATCGGTCTGCGCAAGGCGCTCGGCGCGACCCCGTCGGTGATCCGGCGGCAGTTCCTGGCCGAGGCATCCCTGCTCGGCCTGGCCGGTGGTGTCGTCGGCATCGTCATCGCCGCCGTCGGCGCCTGGGGGCTTCCCGGTCTGATCGACCAGCCCGTCTCCCTGTCCCTCCTGGCCACCGCCGCCGCGCTGGTCACCTCCTTGGCACTCGGCGTCGGCTTCGGGGTCTACCCCGCCAGCCGGGCCGCTCGCCTGACCCCGATCGACGCGCTCCGCAGCGAGTGACACCACCATCTCGACGTACGAAGGAATCTCGATGACCAACACATTCACACCCGGCGCGCGACGGGCTCGCACGCTGTCACTCGTGGCCCTCGCCACGGTCGGGCTCGTCGCACTGGGCGGCTGTGGCTCCGATGGCGACGCGGCCACGGATCAGCAGGGGCAGGGGCAGGGGTACGGCCAGGGTCAGCGGCAGGGCCAGGGGATGGGCGGCGGCATGCCGGGGGCCTCCGGCGAGATCGCCGCGATCGACGGCAGCACGCTGCAGGTCCAGAGCAGCGACGCCCAGACCGCTGTCACCTACACCGACGAGACCACGATCAGCCAGCAGATCAGCGCCGCGCTGGCCGACGTCACGGTCGGCAGCTGCGTGATGGTCACGACTGCCGACGGCTCCGAGTCGAGCGAGACCGCCATGACCGCGGGCACCGTCCGGATCACCGAGAAGACCGACGGGTCCTGCGCAGGCGGCTTCGGAGGCGGTCAGCGGCCTGAGGGGATGCCCAGCGATATGCCCACCGATCTGCCCAGCGACATGCCTGAGGGGATGCCGTCGGGCGGTCCCGGAGGCATGGGCGGTGACATGGGCGGTGGCATGGGCGCCTCGGGTGAGGTGACCGCGGTCAGCGACTCGGGCTTCACCGTGGCGGCGACCTCGCGCGACTCCGAGGAGACGACCTCGCTGAGCGTGACGGTCGGGTCCGAGACCACCTACACGACCACCGGGACGGCGACGAAGAGCGCTCTCGTGGTGGGCACCTGCGTCACCGCCACCGGCGAGACCGACGACACCGGGGCGGTCACCGCCGAGCGGATCTCGGTCTCCGACCCCGTCGACGGCGAGTGCGCCACCGGCATCAGAGGCCGCGGCGGGATGCCGGGCGGCTTGCCGGGCCAGGACGGAGCGTCCTCGTGAGGCGCGTCTCCCGCACCTGGGTCAAGGCGGCCTCCGGTGCCGCGGCGCTGATCGTGGTCGCGGGCGGTGGCTACACGGCGTACGCAGCGACCGCTTCGTCCTCGGCCGGCTACCGCGCCGCCGCGGTCACCACCGGCGATGTGGAGCAGACCCTCTCGCTGACCGGCACCGTCGCGCCCAACGGTCGCGCCGACCTCGCCTTCGCCACTGACGGGACCGTGGAGACCGTCGTCACCGAGGGCGACACCGTGAGGAAGGGCCAGGTGGTGGCCCGGTTGGACCGTACGTCACTGAAGAAGTCGCTCACCTCCGCCAAGGCCACGCTGGCCGCGGCCCGGGCGCAGCTGGAGAGCGACAAGGAGGCTCAGGTCTCCGGTGTCACCTCGTCGGAGAGCTCGGCGTCCTCCTCCGGGGCCACCGCCTCGCCGAGCTCGGTGACCGGCTCCTCGGGTGGGACCGTCGCCGCGCTCTGGACCGGGGCGACGTCGGCCGTGCGTAGCTCCTCTACCGCCGAGCTCGTCGCCAAGGTCAAGGAGCTGCAGGACGCGGTCGTCTCGGCCCAGAAGGCGCTCGACACGGCCGACACCCGGCTCGGCACCGCGCAGACGGACCTCGCCTCGGCCCAGGAGAAGCTGGCCGCGCTGGTCGCCTCCGGCGGCACCCTCGACGAGGGCGGAGAGCTCGCTGCCGCGCTGAAGGCGGCGCAGGAGTCCTGTGCCGACGACACCTCCACCTCCTGCCAGGAGGACCTGGAGAACGCGCTCGGTGCCCAAGGCTCGGCCGGCGGGACCGTCTCCGAGGTCGTCGGGCTGCTCGGCTCGGCCCAGTCGTCCCTCAGCGACGCCAAGGGGGCGGTGAAGTCCGCGAAGGCCGACCTGGTGGACTACAGCGCGCAGCTCGACGAGACCCTCGCGGCCGCTGGTTCGTCCAGCGGTCAGAACCCGGACCAGTCCGGCGGCCAGCCCCAGCAGGGGGCCGAGCAGCCCTCCGGCGGTGCGGGTGGCGCCAGCGGGGAGCCCGGTGCCGGAGGCGAGTCCGGTGAGATGCCCAGCACCGGTGGCTCCCAGGGTGAGCAGAGCGGCCGGGAGAGCGAGAGCGGGTCGAACGCCTCCGGCGCAGGTGGGAGCGTGACCGCCGCGACCCTGGCCAAGGACCAGGCCGAGATCGACCAGGCGAAGGCCGAGGTGGCCGAGGCCAAGACCGCGCTCGCGGGCGCGGTGCTGAAGGCGCCGGCCACGGGCACGGTCGCCTCCGTCGCGGTGCAGGAGGGAGACAGCGCCTCGGCCGGCACCGAGGCGGTGACCCTCATCGCCGAGGGCCTGACCAGCGTCGAGCTGGACGTCAGCGCTACCCAGGTCGAGCAGCTCGAGACCGGCCAGGTCGCCGAGGTCACCCCGGCCGGCGGCGAGAAGGCGCTGCCGGGCAAGGTCACCCTGGTCGGCCAGGTGCCCGACACATCCTCGGGGAGCAGCACGTTCCCGGTGACGGTCACCCTCGACGAGACGGGCCTCGACCTCCTCGCCGGCAACATGGCCACGGTCGAGGTCGTGGTCGGCGCCGCGGAGGATGTCGTGACCGTCCCGGCCTCGGCCCTCTCCAACGGCTCGGTGCTGGTCGTCGACGGCGACACGACCCAGCGCCAGCAGGTCACCACCGGCCTCCTCGGCTCCACCCGGATCGAGGTCACCGACGGCCTCGAGGAGGGTCAGCAGGTCGTCCTGGCGGACCTCTCCCAGGACCTGCCCAGCGGTGACACCTCCGAGCAGCAGGGTTTCGGGCGTACGGGCAGCGGTGTCGTCCAGATGCCCGGTGGCGGGCCCGTCGGACAGCCGCCGGGCGGTGGTCAGCGATGACATCGACACGCCACAGCGACCTCACAGGCACCACACAGCAAACAGCCGCATGATGGGGTCATGACTGCTGGAGGAAAGGACCTGACCCGCGCCGACGGCTCGCCCCTGCGGGTGCTGGTCGTGGACGACGAGGTGAACATCGCCGAGCTGATCGCGATGGCGCTGCGGTTCGAGGGCTGGGAGATCACCATGGCCCACTCCGGCACCAAGGCCGTGGCCGCCGCGAAGGAGACCGCTCCCGACGCGATCGTGCTCGACTGGATGCTGCCCGACTTCGACGGGCTCGAGGTCCTGCGCCGGGTGCGGTCGACCAACCCGGCCGTACCCGTCCTCTTCCTCACCGCCAAGGACGCGGTCGAGGACCGGGTCGCCGGGCTCACCGCGGGCGGTGACGACTACGTGATCAAGCCGTTCTCGCTCGAGGAGCTCGTCGCCCGGCTGCGTGGGCTGATGCGGCGGGCCGGCGCGACCAGGGTTGAGGAGCACTCGGTGATCCGCGTCGGCGACCTGACGATGGACGAGGACTCCCGCGAGGTGCACCGTGACGGGGAGGAGATCACGCTCACCGCCACCGAGTTCGAGCTGCTCCGTTTCCTGATGCGCAACCCCCGCCGGGTGCTGTCCAAGGCCCAGATCCTCGACCGGGTCTGGTCCTACGACTTCGGCGGCCAGGCCAACGTCGTCGAGCTCTACATCTCCTACCTGCGCAAGAAGATCGACGCCGGCCGCGAGCCGATGATCCACACCATGCGCGGTGCCGGCTACGTGCTGAAGGCCGCTGAGTGAGCCTCCGGCTGAAGCGGCTGGTCGCGCCGCTGAGCTCGCGCCTGGTCATCACCGCGGTCTCCCTGGTGCTGGTCGTCTCGCTCCTGATCGCCACCTTCGCCACGATCGCGCTGCGCGAGACGTTGATGGACCGCCTTGACCGGGACGTCAAGGAGATGGCGGGGTCGGTGAACCGCCCGAGGCCGGCGGGCATGATCAATGTTCCGCCGGGTGCGATCCGAGCGCTCATCCCAGCCTCCTCTGCCGCGGACAGCCAGGTCGGTGGTTTCGACCCGGACGCGGACGACGAGCTGTCCGACGCAGACCTGGAGGTTCTCGAGGATGTACGTGTCGACGCCCGCCTACACGATGTCGAGCTGGATCAAGGCAGCTTCCGCGTGATCGCCCAGTCCGGATTCCTCGACACCGGCGAGCAGGCGGTACAGGTCGTCGGGATGTCGACCGACGAGGTCGACAACACGATCGAGAGCCTGATCTTCTGGGAGGCCCTGCTGACCCTGCTGGGCGTCCTGGCCGCTGCGGGCGTCGGCTATGTCGTCGTCCGCCGCCAGCTCAGCCCCCTGCGCGAGGTCGCCGCGACTGCCCACACCGTCGCCGCGCTGCCGCTCTCCTCCGGCGAGGTCTCGGTGACCGAGCGGGTGCCCGAGCGGCTCACCGACGAGGACACCGAGGTCGGCCAGGTGGGCGCCGCGCTCAACTCGCTGCTCGACCACGTCGAGACCTCCCTGGCCGAACGTCACCGCAGCGAGCAGCAGGTACGCCAGTTCGTCGCCGATGCCTCCCACGAGCTGCGCACCCCGCTGACCACCATCCGCGGCTACACCGAGCTGGCCCAGCAGCGGCCCGAAGCGGTCCCGACGGCCCTCGGCAAGGTCGAGGAGGAGTCGCTGCGGATGACCGCGCTGGTCGAGGACCTGCTCCTGCTCGCCCGCCTCGACCAGGGCCGCCCGCTCGCCCGCGACTCGGTCGACCTGACCCGGCTGCTCCTGGAGGCCGTCGACGACGCCCGCGTCGTCGCCCCTTCGCACACCTGGCGGCTCGAGCTACCGGCCGACGCCGACTCAGATGACGCCGAGGTGATCGTCACCGGCGACGCCCAGCGCCTCCACCAGGTGATCAGCAACCTGCTCACCAACGAGCGCCGGCACACGCCCGCCGGCACCACGGTCACGGTCCGCGTACGTCCTGACGGCTTCGACGTCCACGACGACGGCCCCGGCTTTCCGCCGGCCCTGGTCCCGCACGCCTTCGAGCGCTTCACCCGCGCCGACGAGGCCCGTCAGCGCGACGGCGGTGCCGGCCTCGGGCTCGCCCTCGTCCACGCCATCGTCACCTCCCACGGCGGCACCGTGACCCTCGCCAGCGCCCCGGGCGACACCACGATCGCCGTACGTCTCCCGCGCTCGCCGCAGGGTTGAGGTGGGGTTTTCCCTACCCGGTTCGGCTCCTTGAGCCCATCGTGGGTGAGCGGCGGGTTCCTTAGCGTCGAAGGGTGACATCAGCCACCCGAAACCGCAGGAGCCACCCATGACCACACCCGCCCTCGAGGTCACCGGCCTCACCAGGACCTACGGCACCGGCGCGGCCGCCGTGACCGCGCTCAACGGACTCGACCTGGCCTGCGCGCCGGGCACGTTCACCGCCGTGATGGGGCCCTCCGGCTCCGGCAAGTCCACCTTCCTGACCTGCGCCGGAGCGCTGGAGCAGCCGACGGGCGGCCGGGTCGTCATCGCCGGCCAGGACGTCACCGAGCTGACCGAGGCACGCCGGACCAGGCTGCGCCGCGAGCGGATCGGCTTCGTCTTCCAGGGCTTCCACCTGCTGCCCTACCTGACCGCCGAGCAGAACGTCGCGCTGCCGCTGCGGCTGGCCGGGGGCCGGATCGACGCGGCTGCCCGCCGCCGGATCCGCGAGCTGCTCGACCGCGTCGGCCTGGGCGATCGCATCGGCCACCTGCCGGCACAGCTCTCCGGCGGCCAGCAGCAGCGGGTCGCGATCGCCCGGGCGCTGGTGACCGGTCCCGACATCGTCCTCGCCGATGAGCCCACCGGAGCCCTCGACTCCCACACGGCGGCCTCGGTGCTGGCCCTGCTCCGGAGCCTCGTGCGCGAGCTGGGTGCGACCGTCGTGATGGTGACCCACGACCCCGTCGCCGCTGCCTACGCGGACAGCGTGGTCTTCCTCGTCGACGGCCGTGCCGTGGGGCAGATGGACAACCCCGCCGCCGAGGCCGTCGCCGGCCAGATGGCACATCTCGACGAGCTCACCGCCCGGGCCGAGCGGGAGATGGTGTGATGTTGACCCTGGCACTGCGCTCGCTGCGCCACCGCGCCACCGCCATGACCGCGACCTTCGTCGCGATCCTGCTGGGCACAGCGGTGATGGGTTCGTTCACGCCGTTCATCCAGGTCGCGCTCGAGCCCGGCACGCCGAGCGCCGAGCGGGAGACCTTGCTCATCCTCGGGGGAGTGGTCGGAGCCTGGGGCACCGTCATCGCGCTCTTCTCGATCGTCTCCACCGTCGGGATCACCGTCCGGCAGCGTGAGGCCGAGATCGGCCTGCTGCGCACCGTCGGCGCCGAGCCCCGTCAGGTACGCGCCCTGGTGCGGGCGGAGACGCTCGTGGTCGCGCTCGCCGCCACCGTCCTCGGCGCCGTGGTGGCGAGCCTGACCAGCCGAGCGCTCCTCGATCTGCTGCAGTCCGGTGGCGTCGTGAGCGAGCAGGTCGCCCACTCGGGCGGCTGGGTCGCGCTCGCCGCGACCGTCGTCCTGCTCCTGCTCGTCTCCCTGGCTGCTGCCGGCATGGCTGGGTCACGCGCCTCCCGGGGACCGGCGACGGTCGCCCTCTCCGAAGCCAGGACAGGCACCGGTCGGATCGCCTGGTGGCGCTGGGTGGTGGCCGTGGTCGCTGTCGGCCTCGCCACGACCATGGTCGTGATGACCATGGCAACGGGCAAGGACGCCGCTGACCCGTCTGACGCGATGGCGATGACCGGCTCCCTCGGCCTTGTGGTCGCGGTGGGTCTCGCCGCGCTGGCACCGCTGCTGCTGCGGGCCGGCAGCTGGGTGCTGCGGCCGCTGCTGAGCGGCACGAGCGGTCACCTGGCGGCGTACAACACCTCGCGCAGGTCCCACCTGCTTGCAGGGGTTCTCGCTCCGGTGATGGTGCTCTCCGCGGCCGCGGTCAGCATCCTGATGCTGGTCGGGATCGACGAGCGAACGCTGCCCACCGGTCTGCCCCCGGAGGTCGCCGAGGGCTTCGAGACGGCAAACCTGCTCAACAACGTGGTCACCGCGATGATCTGCGCGTTCGCCGCGATCATGGTCGTCAACGCCTTCGCCGCCCTCCTCGCCGACCGCCGCCTGGAGCTGCACAGGCTGCGGCTGCTCGGCGCCACTCCAGGTCAGGTGCGCGGCTCCATCCTCGCCGAGGCCGGTGTGGTCGCCGCGGTCGGCACCGTCGTCGGGCTGCTCGCCGCCCAGGCGACGATCGTCCCGTTCGCCTACGTCCGGGGTGAGGGCCTGGTCCCCGACGCACAGCTCTGGCTGCCGCCCCTGCTGATCGCCGGTGCCGTGGCGCTCACGCTGGCCTCCGCGGCCGGCGCGACGAGCCGGGCATTACGCACGACGTCCGGCGCTCGCTGATGTCACACTCACTCCTGATGACCGACTGGGACGCACCGATCCGGACCGTGCGACCGGAGCCGTTCAGCGGGCAGGCGCTCGTCGAGCGGCTCCGGCTGACCGGACTGTCGCTGGGCTATGCCCTGATGATGGCCCCCGCCCTGGTGCTGGCGATCCTCACCGTGCTCTCGATCCCGCTCGGGCTGGTGTTCGGGGTCGGCATCGGGATCGCCCTGGGTGCGGTGCCGGCCACCCAGGCCGTCGCCGGAGTGCATCGCCGGGTGAGCGGGATGCTCCTCGGGGAGAGGATGCCGGAGACGTACGCGGACCTGAGTGCGCTGCCGGTCCTCGCCCGGCCGTTCCGGTGGCTTCGGGACAAGGCGCGCTGGCGCGACTTCGCCTTCTGCTGCTTCTCGGCGACCGGAGGCTTCGTGCTCTCCCTGCTGCCCGCGGCGTTCCTGACCGCGCCGCTGACCTGGCTGATCCTGGCGTTCGCCGGCATCACCTGGGTGGCCTGGCTGCTGCTCCTGCTCACTGGTCCGCTGCTGCTGGTGTGGTGGATGGCGACCCCGGGCCTGGTCCGGGCGCGGGCGCTGGCCGAGCGGGGCATCTTCGGCCAGGGGCAGGTCGCCACGCTGGCCGCCAGGGTGGAGAAGGTCGAGTCGACCCGTGCCGAGACGCTGGACCACTCGGCGGCCGAGCTGCGTCGCATCGAGCGGGACCTCCACGACGGTGCCCAGGCCAGGATCGCCGCCGTCGGGATGAGCGTCGGGCTGGCCGAGAAGCTGATGGCGACCGACCCCGACGCCGCCGCGGCGCTGCTGCGCGAGGCCCGCGAGACCACGGTGTCCGCGCTGGAGGACCTGCGTGGAGTCGTACGCGGCATCCTGCCGCCCGTGCTCGCCGACCGTGGCCTCGTGGGAGCCGTCCAGGCCCTCACCGCCGGACTGCCGCTGCCGGTCACCGTCGCCATCGAGCTGCCCGGGCGGCTGCCCGACCCGGTCGAGTCGGCGGCATACTTCGCGGTGGCCGAGTGCCTGGCCAACGCGGTCAAGCACTCCGGCGCCGACCGGGCGTTCGTACGCGGCAGCCACAACGGGCAGCGGCTGCGGATCGTGGTGGGCGACAACGGCCGCGGCGGTGCAGACGCGACCGGACACGGGCTCGCCGGCGTCGCGACCAGGCTGGCCGCCTTCGACGGCACCGTCGAGGTCGAGAGCCCCTCCGGCGGCCCGACCCTGATCACCCTGGAGGTGCCTTGCCGGATCTGAGGGTGGTCCTGGGCGAGGACCAGGCGCTGCTGCGCGTCGGCCTGACCCGGATCCTCGAAGCGGGCGGGATCGAGGTCGTCGAGGCCGTCGACAACGCGCCCGCCCTGGCTCGGGCCCTGGTCCGGCCGGACGTGGACGCGGCGGTGGTCGACGTACGTCTCCCTCCGTCCTTCACCACCGAGGGCATCACCGCGGCGATCGAGGCCCGGCAGGCGCGGTCAGGGTTTCCGGTGCTGGTGCTGAGCCAGTACGTCGAGCCGCTCTACGCGCGCGACCTGCTCGCCGGGGGCGAGGGCGCGGTCGGCTACCTGCTCAAGGACCGCGTCGCCGACGTCGACGCCTTCCTCGCGGCGGTGCGCCAGGTCGCCGGCGGCGGGACGGTCCTCGACCCGGAGGTCGTCGCCGCGCTCCTCACCCGCCGCGAACGCCCGCTCGACCGGCTCACCGAGCGGGAGCGCGAGGTGATGACGCTGATCGCCGAGGGCCGCTCCAACGCCGCCATCGCCGCCCGGCTCTTCGTCACCGAGAAGGCGGTCGGCAAGCACATCAGCTCGATCTTCACCAAGCTCGACCTGCCCCAGGCGAGCGACGACAACCGTCGCGTGCTCGCCGTCCTGGCCTGGCTCAACGACACCTGACCCGGCGCCATCTCGGCGCCGGGCGGACAGGGTCAGTCGTCCTGAGTCTTGCCGGGGAGGTCGAGCATGCGCTGCAGGGCGAGCTTGGCGTAGCGCTCGGTGTCGGGGTCGACCTCGATGCGGTTGACGACCTGGCCCTCGACGAGGGACTCGAGGGCCCAGACGAGGTGGGGGAGGTCGATGCGGTTCATCGTCGAGCAGTAGCAGACGGTGCGGTCGAGGAAGACGATCCGCTTGTCCGGGTGGGCGTTGGCGAGGCGCTTGACCAGGTTGAGCTCGGTGCCGATCGCCCAGGCCGACCCAGCAGGAGCGGCCTCGATGGTCGAGATGATGAACTCGGTCGAGCCGACCAGGTCGGCCTTGAGGACGACCTCGTGCTGGCACTCGGGGTGGACCAGGATCTGCACACCCGGGATCTCGGCACGCAGGTCGTCGATGGTGTCGGGGGAGAAGCGGCCGTGGACCGAGCAGTGGCCCTTCCACAGGATCACCTTCGCCGCCCGCAGCTCCTCGGCGCTGAGGCCGCCACCGGGCTTGAGCGGGTCCCAGACCACGCAGTCGCCCAGGGACATACCGAGCTTGAGCACGGCGGTGTTGCGGCCGAGGTGCTGGTCGGGGAAGAAGAGGACCTTGGCATCGTCCTTCTGGTCGAAGGCCCACTCCAGCACGGCCTGCGCGTTGGAGGAGGTGCACACGACGCCGTCGTGGCGCCCGCAGAACGCCTTGATGTCGGCGGAGGAGTTCATGTACGTCACCGGCACGACCTGCTCGGCCACGCCCGCCTCGGAGAGCGCCTCCCAGGCCTTCTCGACCTGGCCCAGGCGCGCCATGTCGGCCATCGAGCACCCGGCCGCGAGGTCGGGGAGGATGACCGCCTGCGACGGCGAGGTGAGGATGTCGGCCGACTCGGCCATGAAGTGCACGCCGCAGAAGACGATGTACTCGGCGTCCGGCCGGGCGGCGGCGTCGCGCGCGAGCTTGAAGGAGTCCCCGGTCACGTCAGCGAACTGGATGACCTCGTCGCGCTGGTAGTGGTGTCCGAGGACGAACACCTTCTCGCCCAGTTTCTCCTTGGCGGCGAGCGCGCGCTTGACCAGGTCGGGGTCGGAGGCGGCCGGCAGATCGCCGGGGCACTCGACGCCACGCTCGGAGTTCAGGTCGGTGCCACGCCCCAGGGGGAGCAGCGGGAGGTCGACAGTCGTCATGATGACGATAATACATGTCGAGGGCTCGGCGCCCTCGTGGCATGGGTCACATGGTGGTACGGATCAAGCCCGCAGGGGGCGTACGGCATCCCACGCCGGGTCGGTGTCGACCCGGGTGACGACGTCGCCGTGGACCCAGCCGTCGACCGTGTCCTCGAGCCGTTGCGGCGCCGAGGTGGTGGGGTCGACGTAGGCGTGGAGAAGGCGTACGCCGTTGGTGGTCTCGTGCGCCACGACGCGGCCGTCGGGGCCGAGGGTCGAGGCGAGCCGGTCCTCGAGCTGGCCGAGCTCGCGCAGGGCGTCGGCCGAGGGGAGACCCCGCTCGCCGAAGCCGACGTAGGGGACCATCACGCCGACGTGATGGGTCAGGTTGGGGGCGGTGACCGGGTGCAGGGGCACGACCGCGCTCGCGATCACCGGCCCCTGGGGGCTCTCCCCGTGGAGCAGCACCCAGGCCGGGTTGCCGTCGGGGTCGACGTACTCCTTGCGGAGGTTGCGTACGGCGACGCTCAGCCCGTCGAGGCCGAAGCCGTCGCGGGGTCGGGCGGTGGTGGTGTCGACCTCGCCGATCCACAGCTCTGTGCTGGACTCGCCCAGCGTGGTGTCGAGGGCGTGGAAGGCGACCTGGAGACGAGCGTCGTCGGCGAGGTCGGGGAAGGCCGGGTGGAAGAGGGTGAGGTCGAAGTGAGCGCCGTTCTGCCGGGCGGCGACCAGCATGTCGGCCAGCCGGATCGCGGCGCCGCCGGGGGTGGTGAGCACCGCCTCGACCGGATCGTCGACGGGCGGGCGCTGGTCGCTGAACTCCCAGGGCGAGACACCGTCGGGCTCGGGGGCGGCGAGCAGCCAGCGGCGTGCCAGCGCACGATGGTCGGGGTTGCCGCCGGCCGAGACGACCAGCAGCCGGCCGCCCAACGGCCCGGGGCCGACCTCCCAGCTCAGACCGGCCTCGATCGCGTCGATCCGCCTGGCCAGCAGCGCGACGAGAGCGTCCTGGTCGTCGGCGTCGAGCGCCGCGCCACAGGCCAGAGCGCCCTTCTGGGCCCACCAGGTCCAGAAGCCATTGATCCGCCTGGTCTCTGAGTCGCTGGCCCCGCGCCGCCCGAAGATCCGCACGAAACGACCTTAACGCGACGCATGCGGAATGGTTACGAGACTGAAAGCGTCAGGTGGAACACCTGGTGCTTCCGTGCACGGGTAGGTTTCGGCCATGCGAGTGCTGATCGCCCCCGACAAGTACGCAGGCACGCTCACCGCCGCCCAAGCGGCCGCCGCGATCGCGGAGGGCTGGCGGCGTACGGCGCCCCTCGACGAGCTCTCGCTCGCGCCGATGGCGGACGGCGGACCGGGATTCCTCGAGCTGCTGCACGAGGTACTCGGTGGCGACCTCCTGGAGGTCGAGGTCAGGGGTCCGCACGGAGAGCCGGTGACCGCTCAGGTGCTGGTCGACGGCGAGACCGCCTACGTCGAGTCGGCCCAGGCGGCCGGCCTGCACCTGACCGGCGGGAAGGGAGCCGAGCAGGCGAGCTCGTACGGAGTGGGCCAGCTGCTCCGCGCCGCCCGTGACGCCGGCGCGACCGCGGTCGTGGTCGGCCTCGGCGGCTCGGGCACCAGCGACGGGGGAGCGGGGCTGCTCGCCGCGCTCGGCGCCACCGCGGACCGGCCGCTCGATGCCGGGGTCGCCGGGCTCGAGGGCATCACCGAGGTCACGCTCCCCGAGCCGCTGGGCCTCGAGATCGTGATCGCCAGCGACGTGGACAACCCGCTCACCGGGCTCTTCGGCGCGATCAAGGTCTACGGCGAGCAGAAGGGGCTGGCCGAGGAGACCATGCCCCGCTGGGACGGTGTGCTCCAAGACCTGGCCGCCGCCACATCGCGTAAGACCGCGACCGAGAAGGGCGCGGGGGCGGCCGGCGGGATCGGGTTCGCGCTGCTGCTCCTCGGGGCCGCCCGACGGCCGGGGTTCGACGTCGTCGCCGATCTGCTGGGGCTGCCCGAGCTGGCCGCCCGGACCGACCTGGTGATCACCGGTGAGGGCTCCTTCGACCCGCAGAGCGCGGCCGGGAAGGTACCGGCCGGGGTCGCCAGGCTGGCCGAGCAGGCGCTGCGGCCCTGCATCGTGCTGGCGGGCAAGGTCAGCATGAGCGGGCGGGAGATGCGTACGCTCGGCATCGACGCCGCCTACTCGCTCGTCGACAGCGTCGGCGAGGAGCAGGCGCTCGGCCAGGCGTACGACTCCCTGGTCCAGGTCGCCGCCAGGGTGGCCCGGACGTGGTCCGCCGACCAGCGGGAATAACCGATGATGTGCGACGATTGAGCCTTAAGACACACCCGCACCCACGCACAGGGAGCCCAGCTACATGACCGAGCAGACGACCGAACGCCGCGAAGACTCCATCAACGTGAGCGACGTTGCCGCTTCGAAGGTGAAGAGCCTCCTGGAGCAGGAAGGCCGAGACGACCTCAGCCTGCGCATCTCGGTGCAGCCCGGTGGCTGCTCCGGCCTGCGCTACCAGCTCTTCTTCGACGAGCGCACCCTCGACGGTGACGTCGTCACCGACTTCGACGGTGTCTCCGTCGTCGTCGACCGGATGAGCGTTCCCTACCTCAACGGCGCCATGATCGACTTCGTGGACAGCATCGAGAAGCAGGGGTTCACCATCGACAACCCCAACGCCACCGGCTCATGCGCCTGTGGAGACTCCTTCCACTGAGTCCCAGAACGTCAGCAGCCCCTGCCGCGTAGGCAGGGGCTGCTGGTATTTGGTGGCCTCCACATTCCGGGAGGCCGAAAACCATCAGGTCAGGGCGAGGTCGTTGGCGACATGGCCGCAGGCCTCGAGCATGGCGGTGTCGCCCGGCTCGCGGGCCTGCATCCGCATGGCGGGCGCGGGGCGGGCCGTTTCGCGTACCCGTGGCGCGGGCAGGCGCAGCGCGCTGTCGGCGGCGGCGCAGTCGGCGCAGAGCTGCGCGGGGCTGTCGAGGTCGTCGTACGGAACGCGCATGTCTGTCATGCAAACGACGGTAAGCACTACCAACGGGTAGCAGAAGGCGGACTCAGCGGTAATATTTCATCTCCTGTCTACGGTCGAGCCTTAACGTCGCCCGAGGTCCCGCCGGTAGGGTTCCGCGCATGTCCGGTTCACTCCTGATCGCAGGCTCCATCGCCACCGACCACCTGATGAGCTTCGGTGGAAAGTTCGCCGATTCGCTGGTCGCCGACCAGCTCGACAAGCTCTCGGTGAGCTTCCTGGTCAACGACCTCGAGATCCGCCGCGGCGGCGTCGGCGCCAACATCTCCTTCGGCCTGGCCAACCTCGGCCTGGCGCCGGTGCTCGTGGGCGCGGTCGGCGAGGACTTCGCCGACTACCGCTCCTGGCTCGAGCGCCACGGCGTCAACTGCGACCACCTGCACGTCTCCGAGACGCTGCACACCGCGCGGTTCGTGTGCACCACCGACACCGCGATGGCGCAGTTCGCCAGCTTCTACCCGGGCGCGATGGCCGAGGCCCGCGAGATCGAGCTCGGCCCGATCGCCGACAAGGTCGGCGAGCCGTCGTTCGTGCTGATTGCGCCCGACGACCCCGACGCGATGAAGCGCCACACCCAGGAGGCTCGCCAGCGCGGCTACACCTTCATCTCCGACCCGAGCCAGCAGCTCGCCTTCGGCGACGGTGAGCTCATCCGCGAGCTGGTCGACGGCGCCGCCTACCTGTTCACCAACGAGTACGAGTCGCACGTGCTCCAGCAGAAGACCGGCTGGTCCGCCGACGAGGTCCTCGCCCGCGTCGGCACCCAGGTCACCACGCTCGGCAAGGACGGCGTACGCATCCAGCGCAAGGGCGAGGACGCGATCGAGCTGCCCGCCGCGAAGAACGTCAACGCCGTCGAGCCCACCGGAGTCGGCGACGCCTTCCGGGCCGGCTTCCTGGCCGCGCTGGCCTGGGACTGCGAGCTCGAGCAGGCCGCCGAGGTCGGCTGCGTCCTGGCCGCCTACTGCGTCGAGACCGTCGGCCCGCAGGAGTACTCCTTCACCGCCGAGGAGTTCGTCGCCCGGGTCCGTGAGTCCTACGGCGACACCGCCGCGGACCAGATCGCCCCGCACATCAAGAGCTGAACTTCTCTGGCAATTCCTGCACTTCTCTGGCAATGCAACGCCAGAGAAGTGCAGGAATACCCGGTTAACCGGGTATTCCGTCCGCTCAGCTCAGACGGCGTATCCGATAGACGGGTACGCCGTCTTCGGCTTCCGCCTCACCGACGAACTCCTGGCCGCGCATGCGGGCCCAGGCGGGTACGTCGTGGTGGGCGGCCACGTCGTCGGCGGCGACGGCGATGACCTCGCCGACCTCGACGTCGCCGAGGTGGCGGCCGAGCTCGATGATCGGTCGCGGGCAGGCCTGGCCGCGGCAGTCGAGGGTGATGTTGGGCGCGCTCACAGGCCGGCCTCGGCGCGTAGGTCCTTGACGATCCCGGGCAGTGCGTCGAGCACGCGCTCCACATCCTCTCGCGTCGTGTCGCGGGTCAGCGATAGCCGAACGTTACCGTGTGTCAGCGCTCCCATGGCAGCAAGCACGCGAGAGGGTTCGCGGGTGTCGGAGGTGCAGGCCGAGCCGCTGGCGACACCGGCACCGATTCGGTCCAGCGCAGTCACCAGCGCCTCGCCGTCGACGTACAGCGCCGAGAAGGTCACCAGGTGGGGGAGCCGGTCCTCGGCGGGCCCGGCGACGTCCACGTCGGGGATCTCCGTCCGGACGCGTTCCCTGACCAGCGCGACCAGCTCGTGCTGGCGAGTGTTGACCTCCTCGCGCTCGGCGACGACCGCCTGGAGCGCCGCTGCGGCCGCCAGGGCCCCGGGGATGTTCGTGAACCCCTGATCCGTACGCGACCACTCATCACCCGGGAACGGCCAGCGCCACCGGGCGGACCGGCGTACGACCAGCACTCCCACACCGCCGGGGCCACCCCACTTGCGGGCGGAGCCGGCGATGGCGTCTCCGACCGACGGCAGCGGCAGTCGGCCCATGGCGGCGCCGGCGTCGACGCAGAGGGACGCCGGGCCGGCGGCGGAGGCGACCTCGTCGAGGGGCTGGAGCGTGCCGACCTCGTGGTTGGCCTGCTGGACGGCGATCACGTCGACGTCTCCGGTCTGCACCGCGTCCCGGACGGCGGCGACCTCGACCCGGGCCGCGCCGTCGACGGTCAGCTCGGTGACGGGGGAGCGCTGCGACCATCGGGCGGCGTCGATGACGGCCTGGTGCTCGACGGCGCTGTGACCTATGCCACGTGACCCGAGCCCCAGCAGGCCCGCGTGCACGGCGGCGGTCCCCGAGGATGTGAAAAGCACCTCATCTCGACGCACCCCGAGCGCCTCGGCGACGACCTCGCGGGCGTTCGCGAGCAGCAGCCCGGCGTTCCGGGCCGGCCGGTGGAGGCGGCGGGGGTCTGCGTACCCCTGATCCGCCGCGGCGAGCAGCACTTCCCGCGCGGCGGGATGGAGCGGTTCGGCCGAGGCGGCGTCGAGGTAGGTGAAGCGGTCGGTCACAGAACCCAACGGTAGCCATACGCGACATGAGGAACCCCTGAAGATGAATCCGGAGGCGCTCGCGGTAGTCTGCCGACATCTGAGTGTTCGCATGAGAGAGAGGCTCGTAGTGGGTCTGCACTTGCCAGGGGCCGGAACGACTCCGTCCCACGCCCGCGCCCGACGTGGTGCGCTGGTGGCGACGCTGACGGCCGGCGCCCTCCTGCTGAGTGGCTGTTCGGACGAGGCGGCGCGCTTCGGCTTCCCCGAGCCACGTTCTGAGCAGGGGGATCACAACCTCGCCCTGTGGCAGGGCGCATGGATCGCCGCGTTGATCACTGGTGTCCTGACCTGGGGGCTCATCTTCTGGGCGATCTGGCGCTACCGGCGCCGCAGCGACGCCGACGTCCCGGTCCAGACGCGTTACAACCTGCCGTTGGAGATCTTCTACACGATCGCCCCGGTCCTGATGGTGATCGTGTTCTTCGACCACACCGTCAAGGTCCAGAACGAGATGCTGGACGACGGCAACCCGACCAACGTGATCGAGGTGACCGGCCAGCAGTGGCAGTGGACCTTCAACCACGGCATCGGTGAGCCCGACGTGAGCGCGGACGAGAACCTCGTCGACGACGAGTTCGCCTACGACAGCTACGGCTACGTCGTGGGCACCGGCTCGCACATCCCGACGCTGGTCCTCCCGGAGAAGACCACCACGCGGTTCAACCTGCGCTCGGCCGACGTCATCCACAACTTCGGCGTCCCGGACTTCGGCATGAAGATGGACGTCATCCCGGGTCGGGTGAACCACTACTCGATCACCACGAAGGAGGCCACGGCCACCTTCGACCCGAGCGCGGAGGACCTCATCGAGGGCACCACGTTCCGCGGGGCCTGCTACGAGCTCTGCGGCGTCTACCACGCCCGGATGATCTTCAAGGTCGCGATCGTCTCCGAGAGCGACTACAAGTCCTACGTCGACACGCTGGCGCAGAACGGCTTCGAGGCCGAGCGCCCGCTGCTCGGTGGTGGCAAGTCCACCCGCCCCGCCGACGACATCCCCACTGACGAGGAGGAGGGCGAGTGACCGCCACCGCTGCGCGCCCGGTCACCGAGGGCCGCAAGCCGCTCGGAACGCAGATCTACCAGCTGCTGACCACCACCGATCACAAGCTGATCGGCAAGATGTACCTGGTCACGTCGTTCGTCTGGTTCCTGATCGGCGGCCTGATGGCGCTGCTGATGCGCTCGGAGCTGGCCTTCCCGGGACAGCAGGTCGTCAACGACGAGCTGTTCAACCAGCTGTTCACGATGCACGGCACGATCATGCTGCTGCTCTTCGCGACGCCGCTGTTCTTCGGCTTCTCCAACGTCATCATGCCGCTGCAGATCGGCGCTCCCGACGTCGCCTTCCCGCGGCTCAACATGTTCAGCTACTGGCTCTACCTCTTCGGCAGCCTGATCGCGGCCAGCGGCTTCCTCACCCCGACCGGCGCGGCCGACTTCGGCTGGTTCGCCTACACGCCGCTGTCCAGCGCGCAGTACTCGCCGGGTGTCGGTGGCGACCTGTGGATCATGGGTCTCTACATGGCCGGTCTGGGCACCATCCTCGGCTCGGTCAACTTCATCACCACGATCATCTGCATGCGGGCGCCGGGCATGACCATGTTCCGGATGCCGATCTTCACCTGGAACACCCTGGTCACCGCGCTCCTCGCGCTGATCGCGTTCCCGATCCTCGCGGCCGCGCTGCTGATGCTCGAGTCCGACCGCCAGTTCGGCTCCCACGTCTTCGACGCCGCCCATGGTGGCCCGATCCTGTGGCAGCACCTGTTCTGGTTCTTCGGTCACCCCGAGGTCTACATCATCGCGCTGCCGTTCTTCGGCATCATCTCCGAGATCCTCCCGGTCTTCAGCCGCAAGCCGATCTTCGGCTACGTCGGTCTGGTCGCCGCGACCCTCGGCATCGCGATCCTCTCGGTGGCCGTGTGGGCGCACCACATGTTCGTCACCGGCGCGGTCAACCTGCCGTTCTTCTCCGGCATGACCTTCCTGATCGCGGTGCCCACAGGGGTGAAGTTCTTCAACTGGATCGGCACGATGTGGGGCGGATCGGTCAGCTTCGACACCCCGATGCTGTGGTCGATCGGCTTCTTGACGACCTTCCTCTTCGGTGGTCTGACCGGGATCATCCTGGCGAGCCCGCCGCTCGACTTCCAGGTCTCCGACTCCTACTTCGTGGTCGCGCACTTCCACTACGTGGTCTTCGGAACCGTCGTGTTCGCGATGTTCGCCGGCTTCTACTTCTGGTGGCCGAAGATGACCGGCCGGATGCTCGACGAGCGCCTCGGCAAGGTCCACTTCTGGCTGCTGTTCGTCGGCTTCCACGCGACCTTCCTGGTCCAGCACTGGCTCGGTGTCGAGGGCATGCAGCGACGCATCGCCGACTACCTGCCCAGCGACGGGTTCACCTTCCTGAACCAGTTCTCGACGGTGGGCGCGTTCCTGCTGAGCCTGTCGATGCTGCCCTTCTTCTACAACCTCTACATCTCCCGCAACGCGCCCAAGGTCGAGGTCGATGACCCCTGGGGTTGGGGTCGCTCGCTGGAGTGGGCCACCGCCTGCCCGGCGCCGCGCCACAACTTCGTCTCCATCCCGAAGATCCGCTCGGAGTCCCCGGCCTTCGACCTCCACCACCCGGAGATCGCCGCGCTGGAGCACGATGAGGACGATCTCGCCTCCACCAGCTCCAACAAGGAAGGCTGACCCCGATGAAGTCTGAAGCCTGGATCTTCGTGGTCTGCACCGCCTTCATGGTGCTGGTCACGCCGGCCTACTGGCTCGTCACCGCGGCCTCCGAGGAGGGCGGCGACTGGACCGGCACCTCGGCGCTGGTGATGTGCACGCTGCTGTTCGCGATGATCACCGTCTACCTCGGCTTCCACGCCATCAAGATGGACCCGCGTCCCGAGGACCGTGAGGACGGGGAGATCGCCGAGGGCGCCGGGGAGTACGGCTTCTTCCCGCCGTTCTCCTGGTGGCCGCTGTGGGCCGGCCTCACCTTCGGTCTGGTGGTCCTCGCCGTGGCGATGGCCGCCTGGTGGCTCCTCATCATCGCCGCCGTGCTCGGCCTGCTGGCCCTCGCCGGCTGGAACTTCGAGTACTACCGAGGCGAGTTCAAGCACTGAGCAGATGAAACGTACGCGGGGCCCGATCCGAGATGGATCGGGCCCCGCTTACCTTCTTGGGAAGCTCTTGGTGATGCCCGGTAGGGTTATCGCGCCCACGTCCCGGTTCAGGGCGTCGGGGTAAATGAATCAGGTCTGGAGCAGTCTCACCGTGTCAACGCAGTCACCGTTTCGCCGCCCGTCCGTTCTTGCCCGCCGCCGGGTGCTGTTGACCACGGCAGCGGCGGCCATCGCGCCGGTGCTTGCCGCGTGCGGGGCGGACCCGGCCTCGAAGGAGCCCAAGAAGCCCGCCGAGCCGACGGTGCAGATCACGCCCAACATCGAGAACAACGCCACCGGCGTCGCGGTCGACAAGGTCGTCAAGGTCGATGTGGCCAAGGGGCGTCTCGACGAGGTCATGCTGACCGGCGCCAAGGGCACCAAGGTGCGGGGCACGATCACCGAGGACGGGCTCAGCTGGAGCGCGGGTGAGGTGCTCGAGCCGACCGCCTCCTACACCCTCGCGGTCACCGCCACCGGCGACGACGGTCTGGAGCAGACGAGCGAGGTCAAGTTCTCCACCGAGGATCTCGGCCTGGACCGCCAGACCTACCCATCGATCGCGCCGCTCGACGGCGAGACGGTCGGCGTCGGGATGCCGATCATCGTGACGTACGACCTGCCGGTGAAGAACAAGGCCGCCTTCGAGAAGAAGATGATCGTCGAGTCAACCCCGAAGCAGGAGGGGTCGTGGTACTGGGTGAGCGACAAGGAAGTGCACTACCGCCCGCGCACCTACTGGCAGGCCAACTCCACGATCAACGTGAAGCTCAACATCAACTCGGTCCCCGCCGGTGGCGGCATCTTCGGCCAGAAGGACCGCGAGATCACGTTCAAGACCGGTGACGCCCACATCTACCGCGCCAACGCGCAGACCCACCAGATGGAAGTCTTCAAGAACGGGCAGAAGATCAGGACCATCCCGATCACGACCGGTAAGGAAGGGTTCATCACCCGCAGCGGCGTGAAGGTGATCATCGAGAAGTTCAAGCGCAAGACCATGAACTCCGAGACCATCGGGATCAACCAGGGCGACCGGGAGTACTACAACATGGAGGGCGTGAAGTGGGCCATGCGGCTGACGTTCTCCGGTGAGTTCATCCACGGCGCGCCGTGGTCGGTCGCGCAGCAGGGCAATGCCAACGTCTCCCACGGCTGCACCGGGATGAGCGACGAGAACGCCAAGTTCCTCTACGACATGACCCGCCGCGGTGATGTCGTCGAGACCGTCGGCACCAACCGCCAGATGACCTTCAGCAACGGCTGGGGCGACTGGAACACCTCCTACGGCGAATACCAGGCGGGGTCTGCACTCGCCTGAGTCGATATTGTGCATTGCAGCAATTAGCGTGCGACATCATGCGGTTGATGCTTGCGTCCGTCAGCGCCTTTACTTACTTTCCACCTAACACGTAATCGCGTTGCGCAGGGCTGACCCCGACGGCCCGCGCCGCCTTGGAAGGTGGACTCGTTGCCTCGGCCTGTGCTGGTGCTCGACCTGGACGGCACGGTGTGTCTCGGAGACACACCGGCACTTCTCTACGCCACCCGGGTGGCGGACCTCACCGACGCCCCTGAGGCGCTTCTGGAGACCGCAGCGGCCTTCCTCGGGCAGAGACTGCCGGAGACCGCCCCGAAGACGCTGACAGGCGCTCAGGACGGCTATGAGGCGGTCAAGATCCTGGGCCTGGCGGCCGGGGTCTCCGAGGAGCAGCTCAGCGCTGCGTACGTCTCGAGCCGGGCGGCGATCAGCGAGCACCCGGGTGACATCCGCACGCCCGAGGGGCTCGTCGACCTGCTCGACGGGATCGACGCGCATCGGGTGATCCTGACCAACTCGCCCGGTGGCAGCGGGCTGGACGCGATCCTGGAGCACCTCGGCGTACGCGACGTGGTCGACGAGGTGTGCACCGACGCGCTCAAGCCGACCCGGATGAAGGGGCACCTGGACGCCTTCCTCGACCACGTCGGCGCCGCCGACACGCCGGAGTGGTTGATGTCGGTCGGCGACATCTGGCGCAATGATCTTGCTCCCGCCGTCGAGCGTGGTTGTGTTGCTGCATACGTTGACGCCTTCGACCGCCGGCAGGGACCGGCCCATGTTCGTGCAGGATCGTTCGTGGAGCTGTACCCCGCAGTCTCGGACTGGTCGAATGACCCGTCATCCTTCATAGCAGCTCACCCCCTCAAGGAGTCTGTCCAATGTTGAGAACCCCCAGGAACCGGTTGCTGGTGGTCGGTGCCGCCGCATCGCTCGCCCTCTCGCTCGCCGCCTGCGGTGGGGAGGAGAGCACCGCGCCCGCGGAGGACCCCGAGGAGATCGTGCTGTCGCTGGTGCCCTCCGGCGACGTCGACTCGATCACCCAGAGCGCGAAGGGCCTGGAGTCGTTCCTCGGCGACAAGATCGGGATCCCCGTACGCGCCGAGGTGACCGAGAGCTATGCCGCCGCGATCGTGGCGATGAAGGCCGACCAGGCGCAGGTCGCGATGCTGGGTCCGATCGGCATGGTCCAGGCCGAGGACCAGGCCGGTGCGGTGCCGGTCCTGCAGTCGGTGCGCTTCGGCTCGGGGACCTACCACACCCAGTGGTTCACCAACGACCCCGAGACCTACTGCGCCGACGAGGTCAAGGTGGTCGAGGGCTTCAAGTACTGCAACGGCACCGACGCCGCCAAGACCGGTCCCGCCGGTGAGGAGGCGCTCGCCAAGATCAAGCCCGGGACCTCGATCGCGTTCGTCGACCAGGGCTCCGCCTCGGGCTACTACTACCCGGCCACCCAGTGGGGTCAGGTCACCGGTGGCGACGCCCTGGTCGACCTCGACGCGCAGTTCGCCGGCGACCACGACGCCGCGGTCCTGGCCGTCGCGCGCGGTGACTACCCGATCGGGGTGAGCTTCGACGACGCCCGCGAGGAGGTCGCGGCCGACGAGCCGAAGGTCGCCTCCGAGGTCGTGGTCTTCGCCTACTCCACCGAGATCCCCAACGACGGCATCGTCGTCGCCGCCGGCCTCTCCAAGGAGCTGCGTACGAAGGTGACCAACGCGTTCACCGCGATGGCGAAGGACCCCAAGGGCCTCAAGACGCTGAAGGCGGTCTACGAGATCGAGGGGCTGGAGAAGGTCGACACGGCCGCGCTGAAGAAGGCGAAGTCCGTGGAGGAGAACTTCGGCGAATGAGCGGCTCGGATCCCGGGGGTGCGACCGGTGGTGGGCACAGCATCGTCTTCGACGACGTCTCCGTGGTCTACCCGAACGGCACCCGCGGCCTGGACAAGGTCTCTTTGACCATCCCGGCGGGGGAGTTCGTCGTGGTCGTCGGGCTCTCCGGTGCCGGCAAGTCGACGCTCGTCCGCACGATCAACGGCCTGGTGCCGGTCACCTCGGGATCGCTGTCGGTCGGCGGGACCGAGGTGGCCACGGCGCGCGGGCGTCGGTTGCGCCGGCTGCGTGCCGAGATCGGGATGATCTTCCAGGGGTTCAACCTGGTGACCCGCCGCTCGGTGATGGGCAACGTGCTCACCGGGCGGCTGCACGCCCAGTCGTGGTTGCGGTCGGCCTTCGGGCTGCACACCAAGGCCGACAAGGAGATCGCCTTCGAGGCGCTGGAGCGAGTCGGGATCGTCGAGAAGGCGTGGGTACGCGCCTCCCAGCTCTCCGGCGGGCAGCAGCAGCGGGTCGCGATCGCCCGCGCGCTGACGCAGCAGCCGTCGGTGGTGCTCGCCGACGAGCCGGTCGCCTCCCTGGACCCGCCGACGGCCAACCTGGTGATGCGTGACCTGCAACGGATCAACCGCGATCTCGGTATCACCACTGTGGTCAACCTGCACTTCCTCGATCTCGCCCGGCGCTACGCCGACCGGATCATCGGCATGCGCGCGGGTGAGGTGGTCTTCGACGGTCCTGCGGCCGACGCCGACGACGCCGTTTTCGAGAGGATCTACGGGCGCTCGCTGACCGCCGAGGACGTCCTGGCATGAGTCAGGTGACCCTCGACCGCCCGGACCGCCCGCCGAACCCGGTGCGTCCGGCGCAGCCGCCCCCGAGCCCGCTGCTCATCGGGGGCATTCTCGGCGCTGTCGCCGTCACCGTGGTGGCGGGTTGGGCGATCGACTTCTCGCTCGCGCCGGTCATCGAGCAGTGGCCGATGCTGACGAGGATTCTCGAGGAGGTCGTGCACCCCGAGTGGGCGGAGATCACCGACCCGTCCTCGCGGCTGTGGACCGCGCTGAAGGAGACTGCGGCCGTCGCGATCATCGCGACCTTCGTGGGCTCGCTGATCGCCCTCGGCGTCGCTCTGCTGGGCTCCAAGGTGAGCGCGCCTCCCGCGGTCTACCGGGTCACCAAGCCGGTGATGTCGGTGATCCGGTCGCTTCCGGACATGGCCTACGCGCTGGTCTTCGTCGCCGTCGTCACCGGCCCGCTTCCGGGGATCCTGGCGCTGACCATCTTCAACATCGGCATCGTCGCCAAGCTGACCGCGGAGAGCATCGACGCCGTCGATCCCGGCCCCCTGGAGGCGCTCGACGCCGCCGGGGCCACCCGCTGGCAGCGGGCCCGGGTCGCGATCGTGCCTGCCGTGCTGCCCAACTACGCCTCGTACGTCCTCTATGTCTTCGAGCTCAACATCCGCGCCTCCGTGGTGCTGGGGGCGGTCGGGGCCGGCGGGATCGGGCAGCTGATCATGCTCTACTTCAACCGGGCCGACTATGCCCGGCTGGCGGCAGTCGTGATCGTCATCTTCGTGGTGGTCATCGCGATCGACCTGCTCTCCCAGTTCCTGCGCCGGAGGCTGGTATGACCTCGGCGACAGCGACGACGCGGCCGAAGCCGCCGCCGAAGTGGCCCTACACCGCGGTCGGTCTCGCGCTGATCGGCATCGTGCTGGTGGCCGGATGGTCGCTGGACGACGCCAAGTGGGAGCGGCTGCCGCAGTTCCCCGGAGAGATCCTGCAGTACGCCGGCCAGATGCTCGACGGCGTGCTCACCTGGCCGGGAGCGCATCCCGAGGGCCAGGCCGACCCGGAGCTCACCTACGGGGACTGGTGGCTGCAGGCGCTGAAGCTGATGGGGGAGTCGGTGGCGCTCGCCTGGATCGGCACCTGCGTGGGAGCGCTGTTCTCGTTCCCGCTGGCGTTCCTGGCCGCCTCCACCACCGCGCCGCTGGTCGTACGCATGCCGGTGCGGCTCTTCTTCAACGCCATCCGCGCTGTCCCGGAGATCCTGCTGGCGGTGATCGTGATGCTGCCGCTGTTCGGGCTCAATCCGATGGCCGGAGCAATGGCGATCGGCATCCACTCGATCGGCTCGCTCGGCAAGCTGACGCTGGAGAACATCGAGTCGGTCGACCCACGTCCCGTCGAAGCCGTCACGGCGGCCGGTGCGACATGGTGGCAGCGGATCCGCACGGCGGTGATCCCGCAGATGATGCCGGAGACCGTGGCGTTCTGGCTCTACCGCTTCGAGGTGAACATCAGGGCAAGCGCGATCCTCGGCGTCGTGAGCGCTGGTGGAATTGGTGCGTTATTAAACCGTGTCCTTCGGGGCCGTGAGTGGGAGTGGGGTGGAATCATGCTAGCTGTGATCATCATCGTGACGATCCTGGTCGACCAGCTGTCAGCAGCGCTGCGTCACCGGATCCTGCACGGCGCCGAAGCCACTGTGGTGGCGGCATGACAAGTGCGCCGGTCCTTCCCGCCATCCGGGCCGCAATGCCGCGGCTCAACCCTTCCGAGCGCGCGGTCGCCGAGGTCGTGCTGACCCGTTCGGAGTGGGCCATCGAGGCGACCACCGCCGAGATCGCCGCCGAGGCCTCCGTCTCGACCGCGACCGTGGTCAGAGCCGCGCAGAGACTCGGGTTCCGCGGCTTCCCGCACCTCAAGGTGCTGCTGGCGCGTGACCTGGGCACGGCCAAGACCGAGACGACCGAGGGAGGCAGCCCGCTGACGGTGGTGCGCTCCTTCTTCGCCGACATCGCCGACTCCGCCTCCGACATGGTCGGGCTCCTCTCCGAGGAGCAGGTCACCCGGGCCGTGGAGCTCCTCGCCGAGGCGCGCTCGATCCTGGTCGCCGGGACGGGCGTCTCCTCGCCGGTCGCCCAGGACATCGCGATGAGACTGGGCTCCCAGGGGCTGAGCACCGTCGCGCCCAGCGACCACCTCGACCAGCTCATCCGCGCCCGTCTGCTCCAGCCGGGTGACGTCTGCGTCGTCGTCAGCGGCACCGGCGCCACCGCGCCCACCATCCAGGTCGCCCAGGCGGCCGTCGCCGGGGGAGCGGCCGTCATCGCGCTGACCTCCTTCACCGGCACCCAGCTGACCAAGCTCGCCGAGGTCGAGCTGGTCACCCCGCAGGGCGGTCGCGCCGGGTTCCGCCAGGAGCTCGACTCGATCATCCGGATCCCGCAGCTCATCCTCGGCAACGCACTCGTCGCCGCTGTGGCAGCCCGCGACCCCGAGGCCGCGGCCAACGTACGCGCCCGGGTGCTCGAGGTCGTCGGCGGCGAGCTCGACCCGCAGGGCTAGAGATACTTCGCGAGCAGCTCCGCCTCAGCGCGGAGCTGCTCCGCCTTCTCGCCCGCGCCGTGGGACTCCAGGTCCGTCGCTGCGGCGAGCCGCTCGCTCTGCTCGCCGGAGATGATCTCGCGGACGTCGTCGTTGGTGAGCTCGCGTCGGGCAGCCTCGGTCGCGCCGACACCGATGGCGGCACCCGCGATCGGGCCATCTGCTGCCAGCGAGGCCTCCGCCACCGGCTGCGCCTCGGCATTCGAGACCGCCGCCAGGGTCGAGCGCAACACGGCTGTCGCTGCAGTGTCACGAGCCTTGCGGGCGGTGAGGAGGTCGGCTCGGAGGCGGGCCTGGAGGTCGGTCATGTGCTGGACCTTAGACGCCAACGTGGCGATTGGTAAAAGGGGTTTCCAGCCCACCCGAGCAAAACGCACGTGGCGCCGTCCCCCGGAGGGAACGGCGCCACGTGGCGTACGGATTCAACCTCAGTGGCTGAGGGGCTCCTCGATCGCCGAGTGACGGTGATCGTCGAAGTCGTGACCGTCGACCTGGTGACCCTCGTGGGCGGCCAGCTCGTGGGCCTCGTGCTCGGCGTGGTGGTGCGCCTCGCTGAGCTCCTCGGGGGTCGGCTTGTCCACGTCGTGGTCGTAGTAGAAGGCCCGGAGCTTCGCGCGGAACGTCGGCTTGCCGTTCTTCTTCAGCTCCGGCTCCTCGCCGGCCCGGCCGCGGTCGCGGACGGTCATGGCGTAGGCCTCGTCCACGGGAAGCGGGAGGTGCTTCTCGTGGTAGGCGCCCTCCGGCGTACGGATGACCGTGCCGGTCTCGTAGCCGTGCAGCAGCTTCTCGTTGTCGTGACGCTGCAGCGAGATGCACCAACGACGCGTGATGATGAACGCCGCGATCGGACCCAGGAACACGAACGCCCGCAGGAAGTAGGTGATCTGGTTGATCGAGAGGTCGAACTTGATCGCGATGATGTCGTTGCCGCCTGCGGCCCAGAAGCCCGCGTAGAACGTCATCAGCGCGACGAACGTGGCGGTGCGGGTCGGGGCGTTGCGCGGGCGCTGGAGCAGGTGGTGCTCGCGCTTGTCGCCGGTGATCCAGGCCTCGATGAACGGGAGCATCAGCACGACCATCCAGGCCGCCATGGGCAGCACGATGACCGGGAAGAAGATGTTCCACGACCAGGTCGAGCCCCAGAAGTGCGACTCCCAGCCCGGCATGATCCGCAGCGCGCCGTCGGGCCAGCCCATGTACCAGTCAGGCTGCGAGCCCGCGGTGACCTTGGTCGGGTCGTAGGGGCCGAACTTCCACACCGGGTTGAGCGAGAAGAAGGCGCCGAGCAGGGCGGTCACACCGAAGGTGATGAAGAAGAAGCCGGTCATCTTGGAGATGTAGTTCGGCACCATGGGGTAGCCGACGACGTTCTTCTCGGTGCGTCCGGGTCCAGGCCACTGGGTGTGCTTGTGGTAGATCAGCAGGATCAGGTGGGCACCGATCAGCGCCAGCAGGATCGCTGGGATCAGCAGCACGTGGATCGTGAACAGGCGCGGGATGATGTCGTCGCCTGGGAACTCGCCTCCGAACAGGAAGAACGAGAGGTACGTCCCCACGATGGGGATCGCCATCATGAACCCGTCCGCGGCCCGGATGCCGGTGCCGGAGAGCAGGTCGTCGGGGAGCGAGTAGCCGGTGAAGCCCTCGAGCGTGCCGAGGAGCAGCAGCGTCGCGCCGATGACCCAGTTGATCTCACGCGGCTTGCGGTGCGCGCCGGTGAAGAACACGCGCATCATGTGGATCATCATCGAGGCGATGAACAGCATCGCCGCCCAGTGGTGGACCTGGCGCAGCAGCAGGCCGCCGCGTACGTCGAAGGAGATGCGCAACGTCGATGCCATCGCCTCGGACATGTCGATCCCGCGCAGCGGCGCATACGACCCCTGGTAGGTGATCTCAGCCATCGAGGGCGTGAACCACAGGGTCAGGAAGACGCCGGTGACGAGCAGGACCACGAAGCTCCACAGCGCGATCTCACCCAACATGAACGACCAGTGGTCGGGGAAGATCTTGCGGGAGAGGAACTTGCTCAGGCCACCGATGCCGAGGCGCTCGTCGGCCCAGTTCGCGGCCGCGCCCGCCTTGGTCGGCTTGCCCGCCGGGGCAGCGGCTTCGGTGCCGTTGCTGGCGGCAACCTTGGACGTGTCGGTGCTCACTGTCCGCCCTCCTTGTAGCCGAACTGCTCAGCATCGGCGGCATAGTCCTTGGACCAGTCGTCGAAGATCTCGTCGATGTCGTAGGTGTTGCGTTCCCAGAAGCTGACGCCCACAGGCTCAGGGTAGTCCGAGAGGGCAACGAGGAAGCCGTCCGCGTCGACGCCCAGGGGCAGCTGCGGGAGGTGGCGGCCGGCCGGCCCGAAGATGACCTTGCCGTGGTCGGCGAGGTCGAAGGTCGACTGGTGGCACGGGCACAGCAGGTGGTGCGTGGTGCGCTCGTTCAGCGAGATCGGGCAGCCGACGTGGGTGCAGATCTTGGAGTAGGCCACGATGCCGTTGACCGACCAGTTGCGGGTCACGTCGTTGTCGATGTCGTTGGGGTCCATCCGCAGCAGGATGGTGGCCGCCTTCGACTTGGCGATCTGCAGCGGCGCGCCGTGCAGGCTGCCGTCGAAGATCGTCGCCGGCTCGGCGTTGACCAGGTCACCGATCTCCAGGTCGCCCGGACGGATCGGGGTGCCGACCACGTCGCGTACGACGCGCACGCCGGCATCCCAGACGGTGTGCTCGAGACCGGCGCCGGGGTAGGGCTGCGCCTCGGTGATCTGGGCGTTGGTCTCGCCCAGGTCCCTCAGCATCACGATCGCGGGCAGGCCGAGCAGGGCGGCCGAGCCGATCATCGCGTTGCGGATGAACGGCCGGCGGGCCATCCCGGACTCGTGCAGCGCCGCCTTGAGGTCGGCGATGGCGGCCTCGCGAGTCGCCGGGGAGGACGCCGCGGGGTGGCGCTCCTCGGAGACCTCGATGTCGACGACGAGCTTGCGGGCCCACTGGATGACGCCGATGCCGAGGAAGAGGAGCGCGAAACCGAGGCTCGCACCCAGGGCCAGGTTGGAGGCGCCGAAGCCCAACCACACGTCACCGTCGTATCCCGGCTCGATGGCGAAGTACGCAACGACGAACAGCACCGAGCAGAGCGCGGAGAGACCGAAGAAGGCGCTCACCTGGCGCTCGGCGCGCTTCTCCGCCTTGGGGTCGACGTCGGTGGGACGCCAGTGATGCTCGTGCATGCCCGGGTCGGGCAGCAGCGCGTCGGTGTGCGCGTTGAGCTCGGGGTGCGAGTCGTCGTGCTTCTCGATCTCGCTGAGGTCGCTGCTCACTTGGCAGATCCCTTCTTGGTCTGGTTGGTGCGCGTGGTGTGCGCGGCGATCCAGGTGGCGAAGGCCACCAGGACGCCGAGCCCGACCACCCAGGCGACGATGCCCTCGGTCACCGGACCGAGCGAACCGTTGTTGAAGCCGCCGTAGTCGGGCTGCTCCTTCATCGTCTCGATGTAGGCGATGACCGCCTTCTTCTCCTCCGGGCTGATGTTGCCGTCGGAGAAGGTGTCCATCGACTGCGGACCGGTCAGCATCGCCTGATAGATGTGCTTCGGGTCGGTGTTGAGGATGCTCGGAGCCTCGCCGCCGCGCGGCATCGCGCCGCCGGCGCCGGTGAAGTTGTGGCAGGCGGTGCAGTTGGTCAGGAAGATCTGGCCACCGAGGGCGACCGCGGCCTCCCTCTCTTCCTCGGACTCGAAGGTGTCCGGGTCGTACTGCTCCGGCTCCGGGACGGCCGGGCCGGGGCCGAGGCTGGCGACGTACGCGGCCAAGGCGTCGATCTCGTCCTGGTTGAAGCTGGGGTCCTTGACCTCGACCTGGGCGCCGGGCTGGGCCATCGGCATCCGGCCGGTGCCGACCTGGAAGTCGACGGAGGCGGCACCGACACCGATCAGGGAGGGGCCGTAGAGCTTCCCGTTCTGGGTGGTGATGCCCTCACCGTTGGAGCCGTGGCAGGTGGAGCAGTTGATCATGAAGAGCTCTTTGCCCTCGGCGACGAGAGCAGCGTTGTCCTTCTCCTGCTCGGCCTGGGAGGCCGGGGCGAGCGCGGCGTACGCGCCGCCGGTGCTCAACAGGGCGACCAGGAGCACGGCGGCACCGGCCAACGGGCGGCGACGGTGCCGCGACAGTCGACCGACGGAGCGGTTCAGTAGACGCACATTCAGTCCTTGGTCACTTGAGGAGGTAGATGGTCGCGAACAGGCCGATCCACACCACGTCGACGAAGTGCCAGTAGTAGGACACGACGATCGCGGAGACGGCCTGCTCGTGGGTGAAGCGCTTGGCGACGTACGTCCGGCCGAGCACGAACAGGAAGGCGATCAGGCCGCCGGTGACGTGCAGACCGTGGAAGCCCGTCGTCAGGTAGAAGACCGAGCCGTAGGGGTCGTCGGGACCGGTGATGCCGCGATTGAGGGCGATGCCCTCCTGCACCAGGGCGGCGTACTCGGTCGCCTGACCGGCGATGAAGACCGCGCCCATGAGGTAGGTGAGGATGAACCACTCACGCAGGCCCCACAGGCGGATCGCGAGCAGGGAGCCCTTACGTCCGACCTGGCCGCGCTCGGCGGCGAAGACGCCGAGCTGGCAGGTGAACGACGACAGCACGAGGATGGTCGTGTTGACCGCCGCGAACGGGATGTTGAGCCCGGAGGTGTTGGCTTCCCACACCTCGGGGCTGACCGCGCGGATCGTGAAGTAGGCCGCGAACAGCGCCGCGAAGAACATCAGCTCGCTTGCGAGCCAGATGATCGTCCCCACGCTGACCATGCTCGGACGGTCGTGATGCCCGTGCAGGCGGGCTGTTGGAAGAGTCGATACTGTCGCCACGCCCGCCATTATGTCCTGCCCCTTTCCCAGAGTCTTCTTGGGACCCTGTGTGTCGTGTTTCAGGGAGCTGCTACACCTCTAGACACCGCTCAGGTTCTGTGTGTGACATGTGGCCTCAGGGCATGGTGTTGGCGCTAGCATCGGGGTGTGACCGACACCACCTCGAATTCACTGAAGATCCTCGTCTACAGCGACGACGTCGACGTACGCAAGCAGGTGATCCTCGCTCTGGGGCGCCGCCCGCACCCGTCTCTGCCGGAGGTGGAGTACGTCGAGGTGGCCACCGAGCCGGCCGTGCGTGCGCAGCTCGATGCCGGTGGCCTGGCGCTGGCCGTGCTCGACGGGGAGGCCGCGCCGGCCGGCGGGCTGGGGATCGCCAAGGCGGTCAAGGACGAGGTGAAGGACGCTCCGCCCATCGTGGTCCTCATCGGTCGTCCTCAGGACGCATGGCTCGGCACCTGGTCGCGTGCGGAAGCCACCGTGCCGCACCCGCTCGACCCGTTCGAGCTGGCCCGGACGGTCGTGGGACTGCTGCGGCCCGTTAACGTTGACGCATGACGTCCGCGCCCCACTCCTGGCCCGAGGTCCTCACCACGCTGGTCGCGAGACAGTCCCTGTCCGCGCACCAGGCGGCGTGGGCGATGGGGGAGATCCTCTCGGGAGAGGCGACGCCCGCACAGATCGCCGCCTTCGCGGTGGCGCTGCGTGCCAAGGGCGAGACCGTGGACGAGCTCGCCGGGGTCGCCGACGGGATGCTGGCCAAGGCCAATCCGATCTTCGTGCCCGGGCGCGTGCTCGACATCGTCGGCACCGGTGGTGACCGGTCCTTCTCGGTCAACATCTCCACGATGTCCGCGATCGTCGCGGCCGGCGCCGGGGCCAAGATCGTCAAGCACGGCAACCGGTCCGCCTCCTCCAAGTCGGGATCGGCCGACGTGCTCGAGGCGCTCGGCATCCGGCTCGACCTCGACGTCTCCCGGGTCGGCGAGGTCGCCGAGGAGGCCGGGATCACCTTCCTGTTCGCGGCGGCCTTCCACCCCGCGTTCCGGCACACTGCTGTGGCCCGTCGGGAGATCGGCATCGCCACCGTCTTCAACCTGCTCGGCCCGCTGACCAACCCGGCCCGCCCCGCGTCCTCCGCGATCGGCTGCGCCGACGCCTCCGCCGCGCCGGTCATGGCCGGCGTCTTCGCCCGCCGTGGCGTCGACGCCTGGGTCTTCCGCGGCGACGACGGCCTCGACGAGCTCACCACCACCACGACCTCGCACGTGTGGATGGTCTCGCAGGGTGTCGTCACCGAGGCGACCGTCGAGCCGCTCGACCATGGCATCGGCCGGGCCACCGCCGAGGACCTGCGCGGCGACGACGCCGCCTACAACGCCGCCGTCGTCCGTCGCCTGCTCGCCGGGGAGAAGGGCGCCGTACGCGACGCTGTCGTGCTCAACGCCGGTGCTGCTCTCGCCGTCCACGACGCCGGGTCCGGCAGCGTCGACGAGCGGCTCGCGGGCGGCATCGCTCGCGCGGCCGACGCGATCGACTCCGGTTCCGCTCAGGCTGTGCTCGACCGGTGGGTTGCCGCGACCGCTCGCTGAGCTACTCGGCTACACACGACGGGCTTGCGCCCGTTAGTCCAGGCCGATGGAGAAGGCGGCTTCCAGGTCGACCTGGGAGTAGGTGCGGAAGGCGATGTGGGTCTCGGTCTCGAGCACGCCGGGGACCTTGTTGACCTTGTCGGCGACGACGTTGGCCACGTCCTCGTGCGCACGGACGCGCACCAGGGCGATCAGGTCGATCTGGCCGGTGACGGAGTAGACCTCGCTGACACCGTCGATGGCGGCGACGGCCTCGGCCACCTCGGGGATCTGGGAGACCTCGGCATTGATGAAGACGATCGCTGTGATCACGCAGGTCACGTTAGCGGATCGTCCTAGAGCGCCGCTGCCCGCCGGCCGGCACCGCCGATCGGACAGGTCCACTCGCCCTCGACGTGGGCGAGGCGTACGCCTGGGGACTCCAGCCAGCGCAGCACCAGCTCGGTCTCCTCGGCGCTCGCGGCGGGCACCGGACCGGGGGCGGCCAGGACCGTCTCGGCGCTGAGCTGGAGGTCGGCGACGTAGGCGTGGGCGCTGGCCTCACGCGGGATCACCCCGGCCCCGGCGAGGCGCCCGTGACGGACCACGTGGACCGCCCAGCGGCCGTCGTCCTCACGCCGGATCGCGGTGAGGTCGGGCAGCCGGGTCAGGCCGGTGAGCCGTTGGGCGCGCGCGGCGGCGCGCAGGTAGGAGGTCAGCCGGTCGCGGTGGACGGCCGCCTCCTCGAACCGTTCCTGCTCGGCCAGGCCGGTGAGCCGCTCGGTGACTTTCTCGACCACCTCGTCGGGCCGGTGGAGGAGCGACTCGCGGACGCGGGACACCAGAGCTGCGTAGGTCTCGGAGGGGATGCTCTGGTCGCACGGGCTCAGGCAGCGGTGGAGCTCGGCGAGGACGCACGGGGTCCGGTGCGGCAGCAGCGGGAGCCGGTCGGAGCACTGCCGGATCGGGAAGGTGTCGTGCAGCGCCTGGAGCGCCTTCTCGGCGACCTTCTTGGAGCCGAACGGGCCGAGATAGTCCGCGTCATCGTCGAGCACCTGCTTGACCAGCGACAGCCGGGGCCACGGCTCCTGGGTGAGCTTGACGAAGTGCATCTTCTCCGGGCGTCGCGAGCGGCGGTTGTAGGGCGGCTTGTGCTCGGCGATGAGCCGCAGCTCGCGCACCCCCGCCTCCAGCGCCGTCGCGCACTCGATGCCCTGCACGGTCGTTGCCAGCCCAACCATCTCGCCCATCCGCGAGCGCGTCTCGGAGGCGGTGAAGTAGGTGCGTACGCGGGTGCGGAGGTCCTTGGAGGTGCCGATGTAGAGCGCCCGGCCCTTGTCGTCCTTGAACAGGTAGACGCCGGGTGCGTGCGGCAGGTCCTCGGCCAGATGGCGCTTCTTGCGCTGGGCAGTGGTGACCTTGGCAGAGAAGACGGCCAGGTCCTCGAGAGTCTGCACGCCGATGTTGCCGAGGCGCTCCATCAGGCCGTGGAGGACGTCGACCGTCGCGCGGGCGTCGGAGAGGGCGCGGTGGTTGGGGGTCGTGGGGGAGCCGAAGACCCTGGCCAGCGAGCCGAGCTTGTGGTTGGGCGCCTCGTCGCGGGTGACCACCCGGCGGGCGATCTTCACCGTGTCGAGCACCTCGAAACGCGGCCAGGGCCGCTCCTGCTCGGCGGCGAAGTGCTTGAGGAAGCCCACGTCGAAGGGGGCGTTGTGGGCGACCAGCACACAGCCCTCCGCGAACTCGAGGAACGCCGGGAGCACCGACTCGATGGTGGGGGAGGAGGCGACCATGGAGTTGGTGATCCCGGTCAGCACGGCGATCGAGGGCGGGATGCCGGTGTGGGGGTTGACGAGGGTCTGGAACTCGCCCAGCACCTCGCCGCCGCGCACCTTGACCGCGCCGATCTCGGTGATCATGCCGCCGTTGTCGGGGCTGTTGCCGGTGGTCTCCAGGTCGACCACGCAGAAGGTCAGGTCGCGCAGCGGCCTGCCCAGCTCGTCGAAGCCCCGCTGGGCCTCCCAGCCTCCGGTGGCCTGCTCGCGCTGGCGACGGGCCACGGCACGGGCCCGCATCTCCTTCCGCGCCTCCCTCACCGCTGCCGTGCTCATGCGAACACATTAGCGAGTGCCGCCGACAGTCTTTGCCCACTAGGGTGTGGCAGCGACAGGGGAGGTGTGGGCGATCGCTGCGAGAAACAGCGGCACCGAGGGGTCGACGTCCGGCAACGAGGACCGTCCCTGGGCGCGCTGGTTCGCTCGCTCGGGAAGGTTGCAGGCCGAGCCGGCCGAAGCCGGCGAGCAGTCCAGGACCCTGCTGAGCGAGGACGGACAGACCGCGGCGCTGCGGTTCAACGAACGCGTGCTCGACACGCTGACCGGCGATCTGGCCGGCCTGGTCGAGTACGTCACCGTCCTCGACGGCGCCAAGGCCGACGAGGTCCTCAACACCCAGAAGCTGATCGACAACGCCTTCGCCCGGGTCTCGGCCCAAGGTGTCGACCGGTTCGTGGCCTGGCTCGCGGAGCTGCGTACGCAGGGCCATCCGGCGATCGCGGTCCAGGCGCTGCACGCCTATGGCCGGCTCGCGGACGGCGATCTGGCCGCCGTGGCGACGTCGCTTGAGTCCGCCGCGGACCGGGTGATCCTGATCGCGGCCGCGGCGCTGCACCGCCCGCCCGAGGACGCGGCCCGGCTCGCGATCGAGACCGAGCACGACGCCTCCATCGCCTACGCCGTCATCCATGACGTACTCCGTCAGCGGACCGTCCCCGACATCGCCCGGTTCCTCCGGGCGCTGCACCTGCTCGGGGCGCCGGACCTGGTCAACGACACGGTGAAGCAGTTCGCAGCCCCTGCCAGCGGTCGCTCGAACCTCGACAAGGCCCTGCTCTACGTCGCGCTGTGCGCCAGCCCGAGGCTGAGTGAGATCGCCCTGGACCTGCTCTGGCGCACCCTCGGCGCGATCGGTGACCTCGGCCGGGCGCCGGGTCCCGCCCAGCAGCAGGATCTCGTCGCGGCGTTCTGGGAGCTGTGCCCGGGCGGCCGCGTGCTCGAGGACTGGTTCAAACTGCGTCTCGACGGCAGCGAGAACGCCGAGGAGGCGCGCGAGCACGTGGTGCTGCTGCTGCGGGGCAGCCGGGGACCCGGCCGCGACAGCCTCCTGGCAGCGATGGCCGGCGACGCGACGCCGATGAACCTCAAGCGCATCTGCGAGACCCTCATGGAGGAGGGCGACGAGGCCCAGGCGGCGATGCTCGTCCGCGCGCTCGCCCACAGCGGCCACATCGAGCGGCTCGGCGACTTCCTCGACCGCTGGTCGTGGGCCCAGCCGTCCGCTGAGACCACCCGGAAGCTGCTCCACTGGGTGCTCACCCCGGAGGGCGCGGACCGCGAGCCGATGGCGTCCGCCGTCGTGGAGGGCATCGCCGGCTATCTCGCCGATGGCCACGGCAAGACGCTGGGCGAGGACCTTCGTCGCCACGCCGCGACCCTGGTCCGGCTCCGCCCCGCCGAGGAGATCGTGGGTCTGCTCGGGCACGTTCCCTCCCGGGTCGGCAGGCGGGGCCGGTCGGCCGTCGCCGCCGACGTCGGCTGGCGGCTGGCCGAGGATCTGCTCGTCTACCCGGCACCGACCGAGGAGACGTACGTCGCCTGGTACGCCGAGTGCCTCGCCGCCCTCGAGTCGGCGGGGTTCACCGACGCGGTGCGTACGTCCTGGCATCACCTCGCCGACGAGGCGATCAACCGCCGTGGCGCCGGGCCTACGATCGCCGAGACCGCCCACCAGCTCCTTTGCAAGGAGCTCGCCGGCACGGCCGACCGGCTGCTGATCCGCTATCTCGACCAGGCGCAGAGCGTCACCCCCACCGACATCGTCGGCATCACCACACGGCTGCGCCTGCACCGCTATCCGGAGGCGAGTCGCGCCGGGGTCCTGCGCCGCTCCGTGGGGCGGTGGCAGGACCGGGCCCGGGTCGATGCCGTGGTGGAGGCCCTGATCGCCGCCGGCCAGGAGGAGGAGGCCGAGTGGGTCAGGGCCGGGTCGTCGTGAGCCGGGTCTGCCTGAGGTAGCGGCGCCCCGCACCGACGAGGAGGACGAACGCGCCCGAGGCGACGATCATCACCAGGGCGCGCAGGCTCCACACGCTCCACACGGAGTCGTCGTCGATCCGGTGGCGGACGGCGCTCAGCAGCGTCAGCGCGACCAGGTACAGCGCCAGCACGACGAACGGGCGGTTCGCCGGGTCGCGCGAGACCAGGCGCGCGCCGTGGTTCTTCGCGTCGTACCAGCCCAGGCCGGGGACCCGGAGATGATGGAGCCAGGGGAGCACGAGCAGGACGAGCGATCCCCAGCCGATCACCGCCACGCCCTTCCACACCCGGTCCCACGCGGACTCGTTGACGACCAGCGCGATGGCGACGAAGGCTGCGTACGCCGCGAACGGGAGGAGTCGCTGGGCACCCGTCCCGAGCAGGTCGGAGCGCACGGCCAGGACGACGCAGGTGACCGCGTACAGGATCAGGATCGGGATGGTGTTGAGCACGGCCAGGGTCTGCCAGTCGCCGCCCACCGCGACCAGGACTACCAGCGCGAGCACCAGGTTCACGAGCAGGATCAGCCAGAACGAGTCGCTGGTGCGGCCGGGGAGCCGTGATGCCCGCGGCTCGTGCAGGCCGCTGGGGACGTACCTCTCCGCGCTGAGCGCGTAGACCTCGCGGCTGAGGGCGTAGGTGAACACGATGCCGGACCCGATCGGCGCCAGGATCGCGGCGATCCGGACCAGCACGACCAGCCAGTCGAGCGGCGCTCCGGCCAGCGTGGCCGCGTCGGTCAGGCGCGCGTACGAGGTGCCGTGCTCGGCCCCGGACCCGGCCATGTGCTCGGCGTAGACCAGCTGGAGGGCGGAGTAGAGCAGGAACGAGCCGACGACCGTGCCGTAGACCGCCCAGCGCACCCGCCTCGCCACCTCGCGACGGCCGCCACGGACCTCGCCGGTCACGTCCAAGGGCGCCTGGAAGCCGATGTAGGCGTAGATCACGCCGCTGGTGATCAGCGCGCTCAGCACGCCGGTCGAGGTGGGCCCGGCGGCCGGTCCCGGGCCGGTGAGGGGAGCGGGGACGGCGAGCGCCAGGCACACCACGAAGACCACCGGGATGGCGATCTTGAGCAGCGTCAGGGCCGCGTTCGTGCGGAGGACGAGCCGCCGGGGCAGCAGGACGAAGGCGATGATCGCGGCAGTCACCAGCACCGCCAGGGTCGATCCGATCCCGGTGAGCCCGCCGTCGCCTGCCAGGGCGGGGACGATCTCGGCCAGCCCGTTGACCGCCGCTGCCGCCTGGGCCGCCGGGTTGATGGCGTACGAGATCCACAGGGACGCCGCGAGGATGATCACCACCAGCGGCCCGAAGGCGTCGTGCGGGTGGAACAGCAGCCCGCCGGTGCGCTGGGAGATGAGCCCGAACTCGACCATCACGACCGCGATCGTGAGCATGAGTACGCCGCCCGCGGCCCAGCCGAGGAGCGCGGCCTCGCCCAGGCTCTCGTGGAGGGTGGGGACGGCCAGGAGCCAGCCCGATCCGATGACGCCGCCCGCGGCGAGACCGACGACCTCGACGAGGCTCAGCTTGTCGGCCTGATCGGCGGGTCGCTCGTCCCTCTCGTCCTTCGCGGGCTCATCGTGGGCCACGGGAGCAACAGGTGTGGTGACGGACTCGGCCGGTTGCGGAGCGGGAACCGCGGGAACCTGCGCCCGTCGCATCGCCTCGAAGGCGATCGCGGTCATCAGGCCCCCGACGGCCGCGACCCAGAAGCTCGACTCGTGCAGCAGCTCGCGGAATCCCGGCGACTTGAGGGCGTTGAGCTGGACGCTGCCGTAGATGGACATCACGAATCCCGCGGCGCACAGGATCATCCTGGCGATCGCGCTGAGGGTGTGCCGCACGCGCTGGTCTCCCACTCCCGATGATTCGAACGTCGGGAGAACCTATCGAATCAGGCCGGTGTGGCGCAGGAAGCCTGCTGGATCAACCGAGCAGGGGCGAGAGCGAGGAGAGCGGGACGGTGCGGGCGCCGGCGCGGCGTACGTCCTTGACGACCTCGGCGTCGTCGGTGGCCACCAGGATGACGCGGCCCGCGGGCTCGGCGTCGACGAGGTCGCGGATGACGTCGTCGGCGATGACGCCCTCGGGGGAGAAGAGGACCTTGACGCCGCGCGGAGGCACCGCGGTGGGGCGTACGGATGCGGAGTGGGCATCGAAGACGACGGTCGTCTCCGCGCCGGTGCGGGCGGCGATCGGCGCGATCGCCCGCAGCAGCCGCAGCCGCTGGGCATCGAGCGCCGAGTCGGGCCACAGCGCCTTGGAGACGTTGTAGCCGTCCACGATGAGCCGGACCCGCGGCATCGCCAGGAACTGCTCGAGGTGGGCGCTGCTGGTGACCCCGGCACCGGCGGCGGCGTCCGCGGAGGCCAGCTCGGCCTCCACCCGCTCGCCCGGGGTGCCGGTGACAGGCGGCAGCGCCAGCTCGCGACGCAGGCCACCGGCCGCGTCGAGCAGCGTGTCGAGCAGGAACCGGGCGCGCAGCGAGGCGTCCTCGCGGTCCGTCTTGGACGTACGCCGCTCGGCGGCCGCCTCGCGCTCCAGCTTGTCGATCTGGCTGCGGAGCTGACGCAGCTGGCGGTCACGCGCGGCGACCTCGTCCTCGGCGCGGGCGAGCGCCGTGCGGGCCTCGGTCAGGGCCTCGTCCAGCCCCGTGCCGGCCTCGCGTGCCGCGGCCCGGGCCTCGCCGAGCTTGCGTCGCAGTGCGGTGTTGTCGGCCTTGAGGTCGTCGAGGCGGGCCTTGCGGTCGGCACGCACCTCGCGGAGCTCGTCCTCGGCCGCGGCGAGCTTGCCGCGCAGCCGGGCGACCTCGGCGTCGACCACCGGCACCGCGGCGGCCTCCAGCCGGTCCAGGGCCTCCTTGAGCGAGACCTCCCAGCCGTCGGGGCGGATGAGCCAGACGACCGCGGCCGCCTCGGCCGGATCCTCGGGGAGGACCACGTCGTCGGAGGAGCCCTCGGAGACGTACGCCGGTCGCAGCTGGCTGCCGACCTTCTCCCGGACCTCGTCGTCGCTCTCGAGCACCGAGGCGATCATCGCGCCGCCGGCCTTGGCCCGCCGGGCGGGCGCGAAATCCGCGATCCGCTTGAGCGCGGGCGGCAGACGCGCCACGTCGGGAAGCACCCCGGCCGTGAGCGCGACGATGCGCCCCCGGACCGTGTCGGGGAGCGTCGCGTACGCGGAGACCTCCATGCTCCAAGTGTAGGGACCCGGTCCGCGATCGCCGCCTCGAATACCGTGCTGCGATGGTGATGACACGCCGGACGCAACCGGACGAAAGCAAAAATGTCGGTGCTCGGTGAGACCGTCACAACATGACGACGAGAATCGACTGTGACACCTGCCTCGTGCGGGGACTGGCGTGCCACGACTGCGTGGTCACCGTGCTTCTGGGGCCGCCTCCGGAGCTGACCATCGAGGACGACGAGCGCCGGGCGCTCGACGTGCTGGCCGAGGGTGGACTGGTCCCGCCGCTTCGCATGGTGGAAGGGATGTAGCCGAACTTTTGGGCGTGGGTGGTTGGCAGGTGGGGGATGCCGTCGGCTAGTGTGCGCAGGAACTTGGCGCTCGTGGAAGTGGGTCAACCGGCCCACGCGAGTGTCGCGCTTAGTCCAGGCCCGCTTCGGGGCGGGCCAGGAGCCGGGGAACCACACCGGTCGTACGCCGTGAGAACGGAGTGCGATCACCTGGGGTGCATCCGCCGCAAGGGCGATCTGGGAGACCAGATCGAGGAGCGGTGGTAAGGCAGGTCGTGCCTGAACCCGTCAGCTCACCCGGTAGGCGTCAACGACTACACACAAGGAGACCGTCCGCTCGTGACACGCGACCGGAAGCGACTCATTGCCGGAGCAGCCGGCATCGCCGCCATCGGTGTCGCCGGGATCATTCCCGCAGCGACCCCCGCCCAGGCAGACCCTGACATCGACGACGTTCGCAAGAAGGTCGACAAGCTCTACACCCAGGCCGAGGCGGCCAACGAGGACTACAGCAACGCCAAGCTGCGGCTTCAGGACCTCAAGGACCAGCTCGACGACCTCAGCTCCGACGAGAAGCGTCAGAGCAAGGAGCTCGACAAGATCCGCGCAGAGCTCCGTGACTCCGTGCTGCGGCAGTTCGAGGGCTCTGACGTCTCTGCCGTCGGCCAGGTGATCACCTCCGAGGACCCGCAGGAGTTCCTCGCCGGTCTCTCCACCGTCTCGTCCTACAACGCGCTGCAGGCCGACCTGCTCGCCCGGTACAACACCGAGGCGGAGGCCCTCCAGGTCCGCCGCGAGGCCACCGAGGACGCCAAGTCCCAGATGGCCAAGGTCAAGACGACCATGCAGCAGAAGAAGAGCGAGATCGACAAGAAGTACGAGGCGGCCCAGGCCGAGCTCGACGAGCTGGAGGCCGATGAGCTGGAGGAGTTCCAGTCCACCGACACCAGCATCCCGGGCAACCTGCCGCCGCCCTCGGGCCGCGCCAAGGCGGCCGTCGACTACGCCCTCGCCCAGGTCGGCGACGCCTACGTCTACGGCGCCACCGGCACCGAGTCGTGGGACTGCTCGGGCCTCACCATGGGTGCCTGGGGCCAGGCCGGCGTCTCGCTCCCGCACTCCTCCTCGGCGCAGTACAGCAGCGGACCCCAGGTCTCGCGCGACCAGCTCGCCCCCGGTGACCTGGTCTTCTACTACAGCCCGATCAGCCACGTCGGCATCTACATCGGCAACGGCATGATCGTGCACGCCTCCAACCCGAGCACCGGTGTGAAGGTCTCCCCGATGGACGAGATGCCCTACACGGGCGCCGTCCGCCCGGGCTGAGCTTGACCCAGCACCCCGAAGAGGCCGATCGTTCGCAGGTGCGAACGGTCGGCTCTCTTCTTTCCCGTCCGGCCCTTATCGGGGCCGGGCTCGTGCTGGTGATGCTGCTCGCCGGGTTCGTCGGCTGGCGGCTGACCGGCGGGGGCGAGTACGTCGCGCCGACCCCGAGCAGCGCGCCGGTCGTGCGCGCCGACACCGAAGGCGCCAGGGCCTCGCTGGCGGAGCTGGTCGACGGCGTACGTGACGGGGCGGAGCCCGAGGGAGAGGACGCCGCCTCGGTGGCGGTGCGCAACGCTCGGGCGATCGGCATCGGGGACGTCACCGCGAGGTACGTCGCCGAGTCGGGCAACGTGGAGCCGGACGGCTCCTGGACGGCCGACGTCGAGATGTCGTGGCGCACGCCCGGCGACCCGGCGCTGACCGAGGAGCTGAAGGTCGGCTTCGACGCCGAGGGCGCGATCACCGGGTTCTCGGCGGCCCAGGGCACCCGGCTGCCGCTGTGGCTCAGCGGCCCGGTCGAGGTGCGCCGCACCGGCTCCACCCTCGTGGTCGCCCAGGCGTCGGCCGAGGTCGCCGACCGCTACGCCGAGCTGGCCACCACCGCTGTCGCCGGGGTCCGCAAGGTGATCCCCTGGAAGGACCCGCGCCTGGTCCTCGAGGTGCCCGCGAACGGCCTCGACTCCGCGCTCGGCGCGCAGCCGGGGACGTACGCCGCCGTCGCGGCGGTGACCGCGACCGTCGACGGATCCACGAAGGCCGGGACGCCGCTGCACGTGTGGGTCAACCAGGGCGTCATCGGCGATCTCGACGCCCCCGGCGCCCAGATCGTCATCACCCACGAGGCCACCCACGCGGCCACCGACGCCGCGACCAACACCCGCCGGCCGATGTGGCTCGTCGAGGGCTTCGCCGACTACGTCGCGCTCCGCGACACCAAGCTGCCGCTGTCCAAGACCGCCGGCCAGATCCTCGCCCAGGTCCGCGAGAACGGCGCCCCCGACCACCTGCCGGGCAAGGCCGAGTTCAACACCCGCTCGGAGCACTTTGGCGCGGAGTACGAAGCCGCCTGGCTCGCCTGCGAGGTGCTTGCCGAGGCCGGCGGTGAGCAGGCCCTGGTCGACCTCTACGAGGAGACCGGTCGCGGCATCGGCCTGGAGAAGGCGCTGCAGGCCGGCTTCGGCTTCGGGGAGGACGAGCTGACCGCCCGCTGGCGGACTCATCTGTCACACTCGGCTCGATGACGGGGGCAGAAGTGAGCGAGCGTCAGCGAGTGAACCATGCGTATAACACGCCGCCGCGTCCGTATCCTGGCGCTTGCGCTACGGAGGTGGCGGCGTGAGTGCAACGCGGCGTACGTCCTGGGTGGTTCTCGTCCTCGGCGCGGTGGCGTTCGTGGTGCTCGCCTGGACGTTGATCCCGTGGCATCCCTTCCCGGGCGGCGCGCTCGACCTGCCCGACGAGCGTGACGTGTTCACGCCCGAGGAGCTGGAGCGGATGCTGGCCTACTCCGGCACCGCTCGCTGGATCAGCCGGGCCTCGCTCGTCGTCTCGTTGGTGGTCGCGTGCGTGCTCGGGTTCACGTCGCTGGGCCGGCGTCTGGTGGCGCGGCTGCGTGGGCCGTGGCTGCTCCGGGTGGTGCTCGCCGTCGCCGTGGTCACGCTGCTCGGCTGGATCGCGACGCTGCCGTTCGGGATCGCCATCCACCGGCTGCAGATGCGCTACGGGCTCTCCCGGCAGGCGTGGGGGCCCTGGCTGGGCGACTCGCTGCTGAACCAGGTCGTCGGCATCGTCACCACCTCCGTGGCGTTGCTCGCCCTCTTCGCCTGCATCCGTCTCAGCCGGCGTTGGTGGCCCGCCGTCGCCGCCGCCATGGTCGCGGCCCTGGTGGTGGTCGGCTCGTTCGTCTACCCGGTCGTCATCGAGCCGCTGTTCAACGAATTCGAGCCACTGCCGCGCGGCCAGTTCCGGACCGAGGTGATGGCGATCGCCGAGCGTGAGGGCGTCGAGCTCGACGACGTCCTGGTGGTCGACGCCTCCCGGCGTACGACCTCGCTCAATGCGTACGTCACCGGCTTCGGCTCCACCCGCCGAGTCGTCCTCTACGACAACCTCGTCGACTCGCAGCGGGGTGCGGCCGCGCGCGGCGCCGTCCTCTCCGTCGTCGCCCACGAGCTCGCCCATGCCAAGCACGACGACGTCCTGGTCGGCACGGTCATCGGCGCCGCCGGCGCGGCCGCCGGCGTCGGCCTGCTGGGCCTGCTGCTGTCCTACCGCCGCCAGGACGAGTACGCCACCCCCGAAACCGTCCCGATGCTGATGGCGGTCTTCGCGCTGGCCAGCGTGCTGGCGATGCCGATCCAGAACGGCCTCAGCCGACACGTCGAGGCCCGCGCCGACGTCGACGCGCTCCACGCCACCGGCGACCTGGAGTCATTCATCCAGCTGCAGCACGATCTTGGTGCCCGCTCGCTCTCCGACCCGTCACCGCAGGCCTGGTCGCAGTGGTGGTTCGGCTCCCACCCGACGACCCTGCAGCGCATCGCGATCGCCCATCGGGTGCTCGACTGACAGAACGCCGAGTCGGCTCGTCCTCACCGAAAACACCGCCGAGTCGGCTCGTCAGAACGAGCCGACTCGGCGTGGTTCTACTTGCTGTAGAGCGCGTCGACCTCGTGGCTGAACTCGCGCATGACCACGTTGCGCTTGAGCTTGAGGCTGGGGGTGAGCTGGCCACCCTCCTCGGTCCAGGACTCGGGGATGATCGCGAACTTGCGGATCGACTCCGCCTTCGAGACCGCCTTGTTGGCGTCGTCGACGGCGCTCTGGATGGCGGCGCGCAGGTCCTCGTCCTCGACGAGGTCCTCGATGTTGCCGGACTTGCCGTTGGCCTCGGCCCAGGTGGGCAGCGCCTCGGGGTCGACGGTGACGATCGCGCCGATGAACGGCTGGCCGTCGCCCACGACGATGCACTGGTCGACGAGCACGTGGGCGCGCAGTCGGTCCTCGAGGACGGCCGGGGCGACGTTCTTGCCGCCGGCGGTGACCAGGATCTCCTTCTTGCGGCCGGTGATCTTGACGAAGCCCTCGTCGTCGACCTCGCCGAGGTCGCCGGAGTGGAACCAGCCGTCCTCGGTCTTCGCGTCCGAGGTGGCGGCCGGGTTCTGCCAGTACTCCTTCAGCACCTGGCCGCCCTTGAAGAGCAGCTCGCCGTCATCGGCGACACGCACCGAGGTGCCGGGAATCGGCCGGCCGACGGTGCCGATCTTGAACGCCTCGGGCAGGTTGACGGTGAGCGCGCCGGTCGTCTCGGTGAGGCCGTAGCCCTCCAGGACGGTGACGCCGATGCCGCGGTAGAAGTGGCCCAGGCGGTCGCCGAGGGGTGCCCCGCCGGAGATCGCGTAGGAGCAGTTGCCGCCGAGCGCGGCGAGCAGCTTGCCGTAGACGAGCTTGGAGAACAGCTTGTGCTTGGCGGCGAGCAGGAACGGCGCCTTGCCGGTCTCGGTGGCCCGGGAGTATTCGATCGCGACCTCGGTGGCCATGTCGAAGATGCGGCCCTTGCCGTCGGCGACGGCCTTCTGCGAGGCGGTGTTGTAGACCTTCTCGAACACCCGCGGCACGGCCAGCACGAAGGTCGGCTGGAAGGTGCCGAGGTCGGCGACGAGGTTCTTGATGTCGGGGGTGTGGCCCAGACGGGTGCGGGACGTGATGCAGCCGATCTGGATGATCCGCGCGAAGACGTGCGCGAGCGGCAGGAACAGCAGCGTGCTGCGGCCCTCGATGTTGAACAGGCCGTCGAGCGAGTCGACGACGACGCCGAGCTCGAACATGAAGTTGCCGTGGGTCAGCACGCAGCCCTTCGGGCGGCCGGTGGTGCCGGAGGTGTAGATCAGCGTCGCGGCGTCGTCGGGGGTGACCGCGCTGCGGCGGGCCTCGAGCTGCTCGTCGGTGATGTCGGCCCCGAGCTTGACCAGCAGGTCGACGGCGTTGTCGTTGATCGACCACACGCTGTTGAGCGCGGTGCAGGCCGCGCGGACCTCGCTGATCCGGCTCATGTGGCCGGCGTCCTCGGCGATGATCGCCACGGCGGCGGAGTCCTGGAGGATCCACTCGATCTGCTCGGCCGAGGAGGTCTCGTAGATCGGCACCGTCGTCGCGCCGGCGAACCAGACCGCGTAGTCGATCAGCGTCCACTCATAGCGCGTCTTCGAGAGCAGCGCGACCCGGTCCCCAGCACCGACACCCGCCGCGATCAGTCCCTTGGCGACCGCCGAGACCTCAGCGAGGAACTCGGACGACGTCACGTCGACCCAGGAGCCGTCCGCGCCGGGCCGGCTGAGGACGGCGGCATCGGGTGCCTCGGCGGCGTTGCGCACGACATCGTCGCTCAGACTGCCGGTGGGGGGAACAACGTACGTCGCGGGCGTGGAGAACTCACGCACAAGGGCCTCCGCATACTGATGGTAGGTGGGTTCGAACCGGAGGTTACCCCCGTCACAGCCCGACCATTTCACCGGGATGCTATCCGGTACGCTCCATGGCACCTAGCAAGTCAGGGAGTGAGGACACCACCGATGGCCGATCAGACCACCTCGACGATCGTGATCGAGGCCGCGCCCTCGGCAGTGATGGCGGTGATCGCGGACTTCAAGTCCTATCCGGCCTGGGCGAAGGGCATGCAGGAGGTCAGCGTCCTCGAGACCGGCGTCGACGGGCGGGGCGAGCAGGTCCGGTTCGTGCTCGACGTCGCGCCGATCAAGGACGAGTACACCCTGGCGTACGACTGGGACGACGACCGCCAGGTGACCTGGTCGCTGGTCAAGGGCAACCTGCTGCGGTCGATGGACGGCGCCTACGTGCTGCGTGATCTCGGTGGTCGCACCGAGGTCACCTACCGGCTCGCGCTCGACCTGAGCATCCCGCTGATCGGCATGCTCAAGCGCAAGGGCGAGAAGGTCCTGATCGACACCGCGCTGCGAGGCCTCAAGCAGAGAGTCGAGAAGCAGGGCATGCCTTCGTGAGAATCCTTCTCTTCACCGGCAAGGGCGGCGTCGGCAAGTCGACCGTCTCGGCCGGCACCGCGGCGATGTCCGCGGCCCGCGGCCTGCGCACCCTGGTCCTCTCGACCGATGCCGCCCACTCCCTGGGCGATGCGTTCGCCATCTCCGACGGGCACAGTGAGAGTGCGTTGGGCTCGGAGCCGGTCCAGGTCACCGAGCACCTCTACGTCCAGCATGTCGATGCCCAGCGCCGCTTCGAGGAGTCGTGGGCGGAGGTGCAGGGCTATCTGCTGAGCGTCCTGGACACGATCGGGGTGGACCGGATCGCCGCCGAGGAGCTGACCATCATCCCCGGTGCCGAGGAGGTCTTCGCGCTCCTGGAGCTGCGCCGGATGGCGGTCTCGGGGGAGTGGGACACGATCGTGGTCGACTGCGCCCCGACCGCCGAGACGCTGCGGCTGCTCGCCCTTCCTGAGGCCCTGGGCTGGTATCTCGAGCGCATCCTCCCGGTGCAGCGCAAGATGGTGAAGGCGCTCAAGCCGGTGCTGACCAAGGCCGCCGGGGTGCCGATGCCCGGCGACTCCGTCTTCGACGCCCTGGTGCGGCTCCACGACGAGCTCGCGGAGGTCCGTGCCCTGCTGTCCGGCCCCGAGGCGTCCGTACGCATCGTGCTGACCCCCGAGCGGGTCGTGCTCGCTGAGGCACGACGGTCCTGGACGACGCTCTCCCTCTACGGCTACCGCGTCGACGGTGTCGTCGCCAACCGGATCTTCCCGGCCGGCGGCTCCGACGACTGGCGCGCCGGCTGGGTCAAGGCCCAGGACGACGTGCTCGGCGACGTCGGCGCCTCCTTCGAAGGCCTGCCGGTCTGGCGCTCGTTCTACCGGCCGACCGAGCCGGTGGGGGTCGAGGACCTGCTCGAGGTCGCCGAGGCAGCCTATGCATGGACGGGAAGCGTCGACCCGCTGGCCGTCCCCGAGACCGAGGCTCCGTTCCGCACCGAGACCACCGGCGACGCCACGATCGTGCATCTGGCGCTGCCCGGGCTGGCCCAGTGGGTCGCCCGCGACCAGGTGCAGCTGGGCCGCAACGGCGACGAGCTGGCGATCACCGTGGGTGCCTACCGGCGCCTGCTGACCCTTCCTGCCGCACTCGCCCGGATGCGCGTCAGCGGGGCGCGGGTCGAGGGCGGGGAGCTGCGGGTAACGTTTTCTCGTCAGACGACGAACACCGAGAGCGAGTTATCGTGAGCGAGCAGCGCCACGAGTGGGCGGACGAGCCGTTGGGGTCGACCGCCGAGGAGCTCGGCCGGCTGATGGAAGCCATCGGCGAGTGGGCCAAGGACTCCCGGATCGGCCACTTTACCGAGGCGGTCGGAGAGCATCTCGATACCGGGGCACCGGAGTGTGCCTACTGCCCGCTGTGCCGTACCGTACATGTCCTCCGGGAGTCGAGTCCGGAGGTCAAGGTGCACCTGGCCAGCGCTGCCGCGTCGCTGATGCAGGCCGCGGTCACGGTGCTCAATGCGGCGGCCACGAGTCCGGGTGCTGGCCCTAGTGAAGGCGAGGATGCTCACAGTGATGGCGTGCGGGCTGAGGAAGATGCGACCCGGGACTGGGCGCAGCGCTCGGAGAAGGTCGAACGGATCGATCTCGACGGCTGGAGCTGAGGCATGACGACGACGAAGAAGCTCGCCTGTGGTGTCGACGTCGGTGGCACCAAGATCCTCGGCGGCGTCGTCGACCACGACGGCAACATCATCGAGGACCACCGCGTCGAGTCGCCGGCGAAGAGCCCGGAGGCCATCGAGGCCGCCATCATCGAGGTGGTCCTGGAGCTCAAGACCCGCCACCCGATCGAGTGTGTCGGCATCGGCGCCGCGGGCTACATCGACAAGGGCCGCTCGACGGTCATGTTCGCGCCCAACATCGCCTGGCGCGACGTACCGCTCAAGGAGCGCCTGGAGAAGGTCCTCGAGCTGCCGGTCGTGATCGAGAACGACGCCAACGCGGCCGCGTGGGGCGAGTTCGAGTACGGCGCGGGTGCCGAGGTCGACAACATGATGCTGGTGACCGTCGGCACCGGTGTCGGCGGCGGCCTGGTGCTCGAGGGCGAGCTCTACCGCGGCGCCTTCGGCGTCGGCGCCGAGATCGGCCACATGCGGGTCGTGCCCAACGGCCACCTGTGCGGCTGCGGCAACCGCGGCTGCTGGGAGCAGTACGCCTCGGGGTCGGCCCTGGTGCGCAACGTCCGCTCCGCCGCGCGCGGCGGCTCGCTGCTGGCCCGCGACGTCCTGGACCGGGCCGAGGGTGACCTCGACAAGATCAAGGGCCCGCTGATCACCGAGGCGGCCCGCGACGGGGACGCCTTCGCGATCGAGGCGCTGACCGACCTCGGCGTCTGGCTCGGCGAGGGGATCGCCTCGATCGCCGCCGTGCTGGACCCGGCCGTGGTGGCCATCGGTGGGGGAGTGGCCGAGGCCGACGACCTGCTGCTCGGGCCCGCTCGGCGTGCCTTCCAGGCTCAGCTGACCGGCCGCGGACACCGGCCGATGCTCGACGTCCGCAAGGCGACGCTCGGCAACCAGGCAGGTTTGATCGGCGCCGCGGACCTGGCTCGCAAGTGAGCCATCACAAGTGAGCCTGCACAAGTGAGCCTGCACATCGGTGTCGACATCGGCGGCACCAAGGTGCTCGCGGCGGAGGTCTCGCCGGACGGAGAGGTGCTCCGCACCGCTCAGCGCAGCACGCCCGGACGCCGGGTCGAGCTGGAGCTGGTGGAGGACGCGCTGACCGAGGCGGTCACCGAGGTGGCCGCCGGCCGGCCCGTCGCCGGCGTCGGCCTGGCCGCCGCGGGGTTCGTCGACGCCGCCGGGGAGCGGGTCATGTTCGCGCCCCACCTGCCCTGGCGAGGCGAGCCGACTCTGACCCGGCTCTCCTCGCGATGGGGCACTCGGGTGGCGCTCGACAACGACGCCAACTGCGCCGCGCTGGCCGAGCTGGAGCTCGGCGCGGCCCGCGGCGTCGACTCGGCCCTGCTCATCACCCTCGGCACCGGCATCGGCGGAGCCGTGGTCCTGGACGGCCGGATCGTACGGGGCCGCAACGGCATGGCCGGCGAGTTCGGCCACATGCAGGTCGTGCCCGGCGGGCTCCCGTGCGAGTGCGGCCTCACCGGCTGCTGGGAGCAGTACTCCTCCGGCAACGCGCTGGTCGCCTTCGTGCGCGCCCGCGTGGAGACCGAGGAGTACGCCGGCTGCGCGCTCGACGAGCTGGCCGCGGGCGACCCGCTCAAGATCACCGGCCCGGCGGTCACCGCCGCCGCGGCTCGTGGCGATGCGCTCGCGCTGGCTGCGTACGAGTCGGTGGGGTCGTGGCTGGGGGTCGGGATGGCCGGCCTCGTGGCCGCCTTCGACCCCGAGCTGTTGGTCGTCGGCGGGGGAGTCTCCACCGCGGGCGACCTGCTGCTGGCGCCGGCGCGCACGGCGCTGGAGGCCTCGCTCGTCGGCCGCCTGCACCGCGAGGTGCCGCAGATCGTGGCGACCGCCTTCGGCGCGGAGGCCGGCGTGGTGGGCGCGAGCATCCTGGCTCGCCGCCTCACCGCGAGCCAGAGCTAGACGCGAGCGCCGTCGTCCCAGGGGTCGCGGGGCTCGGACGGCATGGTCGCCAGCAGGTAGACGAAGCCGGCCAGGAAGGCGGCGACCAGGCCACCGATGACCCAGCTGCTGAAGTTCCGGCCGGTGATCTGGGTGACCACGATCAGGACCAGCACGGCGACCGGTGCGCCGAGCACCCCGATCCAGGCCAGCAGGCGTGCCGGGGTCGGCTTCGGAAGCGGCGGCGGAGGCGGCGGGACGTAGCCCTCCTCGTCGTCGCGCCACATGTCGTCATAGGCGTCCGGCTCGTCGACGGTCTCGACGATGTCGATCTTCTTCTCGAAGAGATCGCGGGCGACGGGCTCCTCCTCGAGGGCGGGGCGGTCGCCGTAGTTCTCGACGATCTCGCGCCATGCCTCGTCGTCCGACGGCTGGCCCTCCGAAGGCACGGAGGCGTCGTCGGAGGCCCCGGTCGCGTCCTCGGGCCGGTCGTCTCGGTCACTCACTCCTCCAGCCTAGCCGGATCTCATGACAGGGTGCGGGAGTAGAAGTACCTGTCTCGTTATAGGCTGACCGGTCGAAGGCAAATAGGGAAGGCGATGGGGTGTCGACGAAGCTCTTCTACTCGTTCTTGAAGTGGGTCGCGATCGGGCCACTCCTTCGGGCGGTTTTCCGGCCGTCCTATGAGGGCACGGAGAACATCCCGCGCAAGGGCCCGGCGATCATGGCCAGCAACCACCTCTCCTACGCCGACTGGCTCTTCATGCCGCTCGGCATGAAGCGGATGGTGCGTTTCGTCGCCAAGGCGGAGTACTTCACCGGAACGGGCCCCAAGGGCTTCCTGCAGAGGATCTTCTTCTCGGGCACCGGCAACGTGCCGATCGACCGCGGTGGCGCTACCGCCGCCGAGGGGGCGCTCATCGCCGCCAAGCGGGTCCTGGCCGAGGGCGAGCTCTTCGGGATCTACCCCGAGGGCACCCGCTCCCACGACGGCAAGCTCTACCGGGGACGGACCGGCATCGCCAGACTGGCACTGGACACGGGTGCGCCCGTGATCCCGGTCGCCGTGATCGGCACCGATGTGATCGCGCCTCCGGGCAAGAAGTTCGGCAAGCTCGTGCACCCGCGGGTCATCTACGGCAAGCCGCTGGACTTCTCGCGCTACGAGGGCATGACCAACGACCGCTACATCCTGCGTGCGATCACCGACGAGATCGTCTACGAGATCCTGAAGCTCTCCGGTCAGGAGTACGTCGACATGTACGCCACCGAGGCCAAGAAGCTGGCCGACGGCAAGAAGCCCACGAAGAAGTCCTCCGGGTCGGCAAAGACCGGGCCTACCAAGGACGTAGCCTGACGATCCACTCGTCCCACCCGTTCCCGACGCCGGAGGATCCGGTACGCCGGTTGCGCGGTCGTCTGGGTGGGCGGGTGTCGCTGTGGACATGTGGGTCCGCCGGGCTCACGGTCTCCTCGCTGATGGTGGCCAACGGGTCGCCCGGCGCCGTCCTCGGTCTGCTCGATCCCGACTCGGACCTCCGTGACGAGCTCGAGGAGACCGGCGTGGGGGTCGTGTCGCTGCTCCACTGGCGCCATCGCGACCTCGCCGAGGCTTTCGGAGGCACCGCTCCCGCTCCCGGCGGCGCGTTCCGGTCCGGGTCGTGGGAGACGACGGAGTTCGGCCGTCGGCTCGCCGACGCGCCGACCTGGGCGGGCGTGCGCCTGGTGTCGATGCAGGAAATCGGCTGGTCTGCTCTGGCGACGTGCGAGATCGTGGCGCTCGAGGTCGGTGACGACGCCGACCCGCTGGTCCACCGGCACGGGAGGCTGGGTCGAGAATGAGGGGCGAAATGATCGAGGGCTATCTGCGACTGCTCGGCATCGAAGGGCGGCCGGAGGCGACGTACGAGACGCTTGTCGATCTTCATCACCGCCATCTCGACACGCTTCCCTACGACAACCTCTCGATCATGCTCGCGGCCATCGGCGCGCTCGGTGCGCCGCACTCCGTCGACCCGGGGGAGACCCTGGAGCGGGTCGCCGCCGGTGGCAACGCCGGCTACTGCTTCCACCACAACGGGCTGGTCGCGCTGGTTCTGGAGGAGCTGGGGTTCGAGGTCGTACGCCGCCCCGGCCAGCTGATCGAGACCACCGGCCCGAGCGGGGAGCTGGACCATCTCGCCTTCGAGGTCCGCGGTCTGCCGACGGCCGAGAACCCGGAGGGGCGCTGGTGGCCGGATCTGGGTTTCGGCGACGCCTTCCGGGAGCCGCTGCCGCTGGTCGACGGGCACTTCCGGCAGAACGGCTTCGTCTACCGGCTGGTGCGGGTGGGTGCGGACGGCTGGACCTTCCACCACGATCCGGCGGGGTCCTTCCACGGCAACCTTATCCGCGGCGTGGTCGGCCTGGACGAGGTCGCGGCCAGACATCCGGCGCTCGCCACGCCGCCCGGGCCCTACACGAGCAAGCTGGTCGTGCAGCGACGCGACGCGACCGGTGCCGACACCGTCCGCTCGATCCGCTACACCCGGATCGGCGAGGGTGCGGTGACGCGCGAGCTGCGCGACTTCGAGGAGTGGTCGATGGCGCTGGAGGGCCTCGGGCTCTCGTTCGCAGGGGTCGAGGACGACGCGCTGCGCGAGCTCCACAAGCGACAGGCCGCCGACTACGACGAGTGGTTGCTGACGCGGTAGTCGGCGACGTGCTGAGATGGCGGACATGAGCGACGACGCACCTGCCCCCGAGCTGCTCGACATCGCGGCCGAGCTCTACGGGCTGCCGCTGGCCGACTTCACACCGGAACGCGACGCGCAAGTCAAGAGCTTGAAGGGCACGCCCCTGGCGGGTCCGGTCAAGGCGCTGAAGAAGCCCTCGACCGCGGCGTGGGTGGTGAACCTGCTGGTGCGCTACGAGACCGAGCAGGTGGAGCAGGTGATCTCGGTCGGCGCCCTGCTGCGCGAGGCGCAGACGGGCATGGACGCCGCCCAGCTGCGGGAGCTCACCAAACAGCGGCGCCAGCTGACCGCGGCGGTCACGACCCGCGCTCGCGGCCTCGCGCGCGAGCACGGTCTCCGGGTGACCGAGGCGGTCGCCACCCAGGTCGAGGCGACGTTGACCGCGGCGATGATCGACGAGTCCGCGGCCCAGGCCGTACGCAGCGGCCTGCTCATCTCCGCGTTGGCCGCCACCGGGATCGACGCCGTGAACGCGGCGGACGCCGTCGCGTTGCCGGACGCCTTGGGCTTCGAGGTCCCCGAGGTCGTCCCGCCGCCCCCGGAGCCGCTGCGGGCGGTCCCGGACCTGCCCGACACCGCGGCGCTCGACGAGGCCCAGGAGGCGCTCACGGAGGCCGAGTCCGCGCTGTCCGGTGCCGAGGAGGAGCGCGACAAGGCCATGTCCGCCTTCAAGGACATCGAGGCGAGGTCGCTCCAGGTGAAGTCGGAGATCGACGAGCTACGCCGCCGGCTGGCCGACCTGGAGTCGACCGCCGCCGACGTCGACGACGAGCTCACCGAGGCGGAGGATGCCCGCGATTCCGCCGATACCGCCGTGACCGAGGCGGCCGCTGCCCGCGACTCCGCCGCCGCAGAGGTCGAGCGCCTCGGCGGATAGGGCCGGTCGCCGGCTCAGATGCTCTTCCGCATCCGAACCAGCGGGACGGGTGCGCCGCCACGGTCGTCGGTGATCCGCTCGACCGGTTCGAAGCCGTACGCCGTGTAGAGCGGCTCGCCGGACAGCGTGCCCATCAGCTCGAGGGTGGTGAAGCCCTCCGCTGCCGCGGCTTGCTCGCAGAGGTCCAGGATCAGCCTGCCCACGCCGCGTCGGGCGAAGGCCGGGTTGGTGTACATCGCCCGCACCCTGGCCGGGTCCGTCTGCGGGTCCAGGAGCTTCGGCTCGCGGCCCGGGGTGTGGTCGCCACCGTAGAGCGTCGCCCTCCTGCTCCAGCCGCCGCAGCCGGCGATCTGATGGTCCTCTTCGACCACGAAGTAGGTGCCGTCCTCGATCAGCTGGGTGTCGATGCCCATCACGGTTCGGCTCGAGGTGATCTGGGCCGCGGTCAGAAAGCCCTTCTGGAGCTCTCCGATCGACACGTTCATGATCGCCGTCAGGTTCGGGATGTCTTCTTGGGTCGCGATGCGGTGGGTGAAGGGCACGTGTCAAAGCGTGTCATGACTCTGCAGTGTCCTTGCCGCACGGCCAGGACCAGGATTTCTGTGTGAGGTAAGTCACGTGAATTCGACAGAAACCATTGACTCTGTAAAACGATGTCGATAACGTTTTCGAGCGAGTTCGCGCGAGCTCTGAGGTACACCGACCACCTTTCATTCCGGGAGAACAGGATCGATGATGACCCGAGTTCGTGTCAGACCCCTGCGCGCCATGAAGGCCAGAGGAACCGCCGCCTTCACCACGCTCGCCGCCTTGGTGATCACCAGCGGCATCGCCATCACTGCCGTCGCCGGACCCGCCCGGGCCGACGGCTCCACCCTGCAGGCAGCCGCGGCCGAGTCCGGCCGCTACTACGGCACCGCCATCGCTGCGAGTCGGATGTCCGACTCGCAGTACACGACCATCGCGAACCGCGAGTTCAACATGATCACCGCCGAGAACGAGATGAAGATGGACGCGACCGAGCCGTCGCCGAACCAGTTCAGCTTCTCCTCCGGGGACCAGATCGCCAACTGGGCCATCCAGAACGGCAAGCGGGTCCGTGGGCACGCGCTGGCCTGGCACTCACAGCAGCCGGGCTGGATGCAGAACATGGAGGGCAGCTCGCTCCGCAGCGCGATGCTCAATCACATCGCCGGCGTCGCCGGCCACTACCGCGGCAAGATCTATGCCTGGGACGTGGTGAACGAGGCCTTCGAGGACGGCTCCTCCGGGGCGCGCCGCAACTCCAACCTGCAGCGCACCGGCAACGACTGGATCGAGGCCGCCTTCCGTGCCGCCCGCTCCGCCGACCCGAACGCGAAGCTCTGCTACAACGACTACAACACCGACAACTGGAGCCACGCGAAGACGCAGGCCGTCTACAACATGGTCCGCGACTTCAAGTCGCGCGGCGTACCCATCGACTGCGTCGGCTTCCAGGCCCACTTCAACTCGGGCAACCCGGTGCCGAGCAACTACCACGTCACGCTGCAGAACTTCGCCGACCTGGGTGTCGACGTACAGATCACCGAGCTCGACATCGCCGGGTCCGGCACCTCGCAGGCCGAGCAGTTCCGCGGTGTGACCCAGGCCTGCATGGCGGTGACCCGCTGCACCGGCATCACCGTCTGGGGCGTACGCGACACCGACTCGTGGCGCGCCTCGGACACCCCGCTGCTCTTCGACGGCTCCGGCAACAAGAAGCTGGCCTACGGCTACGTCCTCGACCAGCTCAACACCGCGGACGGCGGGTCCAACCCGCCGGCCGGTAGCTGCACGGTGAGCGTCACCCGGACCGAGTCCTGGAACGACCGGTTCAACACCGTGTTCGCCGTCAGCGGCACCGACGACTGGGTGGTCCGGATCAGCACGGGCTCGGGCCAGAGCCTGCAGAACGCCTGGAACGCGACCGTCTCCGGGACGTCGGGAACGCTCACCGCCACACCGAACGGCAACGGCAACCAGTTCGGGATCACGCTCTACTCGGGCGGGAACACCGCGACACCGACCGCGACCTGTACCGCGGCCTGACACCGATACGCCCGACACCGATACGCCTGAAGCCTCGGCTGCGGATGATCCGCAGCCGAGGCTGCGTCGTCGGACAGTGGCGAACGGTCGCCTCAGAGCTCCTCGAGGGCATCCTCTCCGGAGGCGGGGTCGTAGAGGTAGACCTGCTCGCCCGCGCGTGGGTCGCGGGCGGAGAGCACGTGGAAGGTGGGGGAGGCCGGGTCGGCGAGGTCGACGACGGTCGCGCCGGCGCCGAGCACGCCGCGTACGAGACGCGGGGGAGCGGTGGTGTCGATGCGGGTGACGACGCCGGGCGTCACCCAGACGGGTACGCCGGCGAGGAATCCGCTGACCTGGAAGTGCAGGTGTCCGGTGAGGATGGCGCGTACGTCGCTGCTCCGCACCACCCGGCCCAGGGCGGAGATGTTTCGCAGGACGACATCGGCGACGTAGGGGACCGAGGCGAGGTGAAGGGGCGGATGGTGCAGGACGAGGACGGTTCCGTCGCGAACCGGAGTGGCCAGCTCGTTCGCGAGGCAGGCGAGCTGGTGCTCGTCGAGGAAGCCGTGGGTCTTGCCCGGGACCAGGCTGTCGATGGTGATGACCCTGAGGTCGCCCAGGAAGCTGACCGCCGCGCACAGCTCCGAGTCGGGATCGAGCAGCCGGCCGCGGTCGCTCCCGTCGGGATCGCGATGCCCGCTGCCGAGCACCTCACGGAACGGGCCGCGGGCATCGTGGTTGCCCGTCGAGTAGAGGTGCGGGATGCCGCGCTCGGCCGCGAACGCACCCACCCGCTCCATGACCGAGCGGCAGCCGGCGGCCGAGCCGTCATCGGCGATGTCGCCGCTGACCACGACGGCGTCCAGGCCGGGCAGGTGGCGGGCGTCATGCAGGATGCGCTCGAGAGCGGCGACGGCGTCGACGCCGTCCATGTCGGCGCCGGTCGCGGTGACGTGGGTGTCGGAGAGATGCAGGATCCGGGTCAAGGTGTGCTTCCTGTCCGAGTCGAAAGGGGTCAGGTGGTGAAGGCTGACATGCGGACCTCGGCCACGCCGTCGTGCTCGCCGAGGACGGCGATGTTGAGGTAGTGGGCGTCGACCTCCTCCTCGACCTGGGTGAGGTCGACCTGGACGCAGGCGACCGCGTCCGTGCAGCCGGCCTCGCCCAGCACGGGGGAGCCGGGAACCTGCGCGAGCCAGGTGTCGAGATCGGAACGCGGGACCGTCATGGTGCCCTCCATCTGCCAGTCCTGGAACCCGACGTAGGTGCAGGTCGCAGCCGCGCTCCCGGCCGGCAGGTCCGGCACGCCGACGGCCTGGGCGAGCTCGACACAATCGATCGGCTCTGCCTCCGCGGACTCATCGAGGTCCGTGCCCACCCAGGCGACCAGCCCGACGAGAACGACCAGCACGAGGACGACGAACACGGCACCCGCCACGAGCGCCCAGCCCCACCAGGGCACCCGTCGCGGTGTGCTCATGCCCATTGTCGGGAGCGCTCGACGGCCCGGGTCCAGGAGGCGTACGCCTCATCGGCCGCATCGCGGCGCGACGCGTCAGGGGAGAAGGTGCGGTCCAGGGCCCAGGTCTCGCGGATCTCGTCGAACGAGGACCACACGCCGACCCCGAGGCCGGCGAGGAAGGCCGCGCCGAGACCCGTGGTCTCGACGTAGCGAGGGCGGGAGACGTCGACCCCGAGCTGGTCTGCCTGGAGCTGGCACAGCAGGTTGTTGGCGGCCGCGCCGCCGTCGACGTTGAGCGAGGCGACGGGCGTCGGCATGGTGGCCATCACGTCGCGTACCTCGAAGGTGATCGCCTCCAGGGTCGCCCGCACGATGTGGGCGCGGGTGGTGCCGCGGGTGATGCCGATGATCGTGCCGCGGGCGTCGGGGTCCCAGTGGGGCGCGCCGAGGCCGGTAAGGGCGGGCACGAACACGACGCCCTCGGACGAGGTGACGGTGTGCGCCAGGGCCTCCGTCTCCGCGGCCGAGCCGATGATCTGCAGGCCGTCGCGCAACCACTGCACCGCGGCGCCGGTCACGAAGATGGAGCCCTCGAGGACGTAGGTGACCTCTCCGTCGGGCGACATCCAGCCCGGCGAGGTGAGCAGGCCGGAGTCCGACCGCTGCGGGGTGGTGCCGGTGTTGGTCAGCACGAACGAGCCGGTGCCGTAGGTGCACTTGGAGTCGCCCACCTCGAACGCGGCCTGCCCGAACAGCGCCGCCTGCTGGTCCCCGGCCACACCGGCGATCGGCAGCGAGAGATCCAGGAAGGAGCGCGGGTCGGTGACCACGCCCTCGCCCCAGTTGGGACCGATCTCCGGAAGCGCGTCGCGCGGCACCCCGAAGAGGTCGCACAGCTCGTCGGACCAGTCGTTGGCGCCGATGTCGAACAGCAGGGTCCGCGACGCGTTCGAGACGTCGGAGACGTGGTGCATGCCGCGGGTCATCCGGGCGATGAGGTAGGAGTCGACGGTGCCGATCGCGTAGCGCCCCGACTCCACGTGCGCCCAGGTGTGCGGCTCGTTCTCACGGATCCAGGCCAGCTTCGTCGCGCTGAAGTAGGGGTCCAGGCGGAGCCCGGTCAGCTCCCGGACGCGGGCGTCGTGGTCGGCCATCGAGGCGCACATCGCGGTCGTACGCCGGTCCTGCCACACGATCGCCCGCCGCGGCGACCCCAGCGTCTCCCGGTCCCACAGCACGACCGTCTCGCGCTGGTTGGTGATCCCGATGCCGACGAGGTCGTCCTTGCCGTGGGCCGCGAGGACCGTACGGCACGCCTCGAGGGTCGCCTGCCAGATCCCCTCGGGCACGTGCTCGACCCGGCCCGGGCTGGGGAAGAGCTGGTCGAACTCCTCATAGCCCCGAGCCGCGACCTCGCCCTTCTCGGTAACGATCAGGGCCGTGACACCGGTGGTGCCGGCGTCGATGGCGAGGATCGCACTCACTTCGGCGTCCTGACGATGTCGAGGATGCGCCGGTCGATCCAGGACAGGTCCTCCGCCACCCGCATCTCGTAGTTCTCGGTGGCGACCCAGGCGAGGAAGCCCGAGGCGCCCTGCGCCGCGGCGTACGTCTCCACCTCGGCCTCGATCTCCGGGGTGACCTGCACCTTCTCGGCCTCGGTCGACGCGGTCAGGTAGAAGTCGCTGAGATCCAGGAGCCGCTTCAGCTCGGTGATCGGCGCCGCGTGGTCGTCGACCCGGAGGTCGGCCGCGATGTCGTCGTTGCCGCCGTAGCCGGCCTCCTCGCGCACCACCAGGAGGGCCGCGCTCTGCCGGCCGCGGCTGTCGCCGCCGGCCTCGTCGCCCGCGGCCAGGGCCGCCAGGAGTCGGTGCTGCAACGGCTCCTCGGGGGAGGAGGCCAACCAGGCGGCCTCCATCGCCTCGACCACCTCGGGGCCGGTGAGGATGTTGCCCTGGATCGCGTACGCCCCATCCTCGGTGGAGCCGGTCCGGCCACCCGCCCAGGCGAAGCAGGACGGTCCGGTGTGGGACGCGGCGTTGCCGTCGACGTCGACGATGCCGACCTGACGGTGGTCCCGTCGCTCGTCCTCCTCCAGCAGCCTCTCGAGGGCGACCGAAGCGGTCGCACCGTCGTCGAGGTGAGCGAGCGCGAGACCCTTGTAGGCGACGTTGGCCTCGGCCTGGGTGGCGATGGCTCCGACTCCCGCGACGGCGGCCGGGACGGCCGATCCGACGGCGAGGAACTTCGAAGCGACGGCCACACCCCAGGTGGGCTCCCCGGTGCCTGGATCAACTGCTCTGGCGACGATGGAGAAGGTCATGGCGTGACCCTATCCACGAAATTTCGTCCGGTTACGGCGTGTTGACGAATTGTCGTACACCTGACGGCGAGGTTGGGCTTTGATTGAGGGATCCCTTCATCCCAATTTCGGAACTGAGTTTCGAACGTGACCAGGAAGGACATCATGACAACCCTGGCGAAAGAAGAAACACCCGAGTTGAAGAGAGTGATGGGGCCTTGGCTCCTTCTGCTCTTCATCGTCGGTGACATCCTGGGAGCCGGCGTCTATGCCGTCACCGGGACCATGGCCGGCTATGTGGGCGGCATCCTGTGGCTGCCGTTCCTGCTCGCCTTCGTGGTCGCCACCATGACCGCGTTCTCCTACCTCGAGCTGGTGACGAAGTATCCCAGCGCCGCCGGCGCCGCGCTCTACACGCACAAGGCGTTCGGCATCCACTTCCTCACCTTCATGGTGACCTTCGCGGTCGCCTGCTCGGGCATCACCAGCGCGTCGACCTCGGCCAACACGCTGGCGCAGAACTTCTTCGGCGGTCTGGAGATCAACGGCTGGATGGACGCGCCCAGCGAAGGCGCCGTCACCACCTTGGCGTTGGGTTTCATGGTCCTGCTCGCGCTGATCAACCTGCGCGGCGTGGGTGAGAGCGTGAAGTTCAACATCGTCCTCACGATCGTCGAGATGCTCGCGCTGAGCATCGTGATCGGCGTCGGCTTCTACGTGATCGCCCAGGGCAAGGCGGAGATGTCCGAGCTGATCTCCTTCGAGGACTACTCCGACATGGGCGTCGTCTTCGCGGTCACCGCGGCGACCTCGGTGGCGTTCTTCGCGATGGTCGGGTTCGAGGACGCGGTCAACATGGTCGAGGAGACCAAGGAGCCGGAGCGGATCTTCCCGCGCACGATGTTCATGGGCCTGGGTGCCGCCGCGCTCCTCTACATCCTGGTCGCCGTCTCGGTGGTCAGCGTGCTGAGCCCCGGAGAGCTCGAGACCATCCGCGAGTCCGAGGGCCGGGCCCTGCTCGAGGTGGTCGAGAAGGGCGCTCCTGACTTCCCGATCGACAAGGTGTTCCCGTTCCTGGCGGTCTTCGCCGTCGCCAACACCGCGCTGATCAACATGCTGATGGCCAGCCGGCTGGTCTACGGCATGGCCAAGCAGCGGGTGCTGCCCAAGCAGCTGGGCGCGGTCCTGCCGGGCCGGCGCACGCCCTACATCGCGATCATCTTCACCACGGTGCTGGCGCTGCTGCTGATCTGGTACGTCTCCAGCGACCCGGACAGCAACATCGTCTCCAACCTCGGCTCGACGACCGCGCTGCTCCTGCTGTGCGTCTTCGCGATCGTCAACATCGCCTGCGTGGTCCTGCGCAACCGACGTGCCGACACCGACAAGGTGTTCTTCACCGCGCCGAGGTGGCTGCCGCCCATCGCCGCGATCCTGTGCATCTACCTGGCCGGCCCGTGGGTCGACCGAGACGGGATCGTCTACGAGATCGCCGGCGGCCTGATGGTCATCGGCGTGATCCTGTGGGCCATCACCTGGCTCATCAACAAGTTCGCCAACAAGGACGACGAGCCGCCGCACTTCCAAGACATCGAGCACATGGACGTGAACCCCGAGGACGACAAGTAACCGGGTGAATTCGGTCAGGGCCGGCATACGTTCTCTCGAGGACGTACGCCGGCCCTGCCGTGTCTGAGATGACTTCGTAACAACCGGGTGATCCGCGTACCCTGAGGCTCGTGAACGACGCCTTCCCCTCCCTCGAGCAGCTGCACGCCATCGGAGCCCTTCAGCAGCCGACCTATTCCGACCCGGCCGCGCTGGCCGCGGCGGTCGACAAGCTGAGGAACCAGCCGCCGCTCGTCTTTGCGGGGGAGTGCGACCAGCTCAAGAGCTCGATCGCCGCCGCCGGCCGTGGTGAGGCATTCATCCTGCAGGGCGGCGACTGCGCCGAGGTCTTCGCCGAGGCGACCGCCGACAACACCCGCAACAAGCTGCGCGTGCTGCTGCAGATGGCCGTGGTCCTGACGTACGCCGCCTCCGTCCCGGTCGTGAAGATCGGCCGCCTCGCGGGGCAGTACGCCAAGCCGCGCTCCTCCGACACCGAGACCCGCGACGGCGTGACCCTGCCCGCCTACCGCGGCGACGCCGTCAACGGCTTCGAGTTCACCGAGAAGTCCCGCATCCCCGACCCGCAGCGGCTGCTGGACGTCTACCACGCGTCCTCCTCGACCCTGAACCTCGTGCGCGCGTTCACCACCGGTGGCTACGCCGACCTGCGCCAGGTGCACACCTGGAACTCCGAGTTCGTGCGCAACTCGCCCGTCGGCGCGAAGTACGAGGCGATGGGCTCCGAGATCGAGCGCGCGATCGCTTTCATGGAGGCCATCGGCGCCGACCCGGAGGAGTTCCACCGGGTCGACTTCTACTCCTCCCACGAGGCGCTGCTGCTCGAGTACGAGCACGCGATGACCCGCATCGACTCGCGCACCGAGACGCCGTACAACGTCTCCGGCCACTTCGTCTGGATCGGTGAGCGCACCCGTCAGCTCGACGGTGCCCACGTCGAATACTTCCGCCACCTCAACAACCCGATCGGCTGCAAGCTCGGCCCGACCGCGACCCCCGACGACGCGCTCGCGCTGGCCGCCAAGCTCAACCCGAAGAACGAGGAGGGCCGGCTCACCTTCATCACCCGCTTCGGCGCGGGGAAGGTGCGCGACGGGCTGCCCGGGCTGGTCGAGAAGATCACCGCCGAAGGCGTCAACGTCACCTGGATCTCCGACCCGATGCACGGCAACACCTTCTCCACCTCCAACGGCTACAAGACCCGCCGCTTCGAGGACGTCCTCGACGAGGTCCAGGGCTTCTTCGACGTCCACCACGCCCTCGGCACCGTCCCCGGCGGCATCCTCGTCGAGAACACCGGCGACGACGTCACCGAGATCATCGGCGGCGGCGAGGAGCTCGACGAGGCCGGCCTCGTGCACCGCTACGAGTCCGTCGTCGACCCGCGCCTCAACCGCGTCCAGTCGCTCGAGATGGCGTTCCAGGTCGCGGAGATGTTGCGGTCCCGTTAGTCACATGCGTCGCAGGAATACCCGGTTAACAGGGTATTCCTGCACTTCTCTGGCATTGCAACACCTGAGAAGTGCAGGTTTCCCCGGTTAACCGGGTATTCATTCACGCGCCCAGGCGAGCTGCATGATCTCGTCGCCGTCGTGGAGGATGCTGCGGTTGTTGGTGTCGGTGAAGCCGGTGCGCTCGTAGAGGCGCTGGGCGCGCCGGTTGTCGGTGCGGGTCCAGACGCTGAGGCCCTCCCAGCCGCGTGACTGGAGGTCGCGGATCATCTCGGTGCCGACGTGGGAGCCCCAGACGGCGGGGTCGACGAAGACCATCGAGATGTGGCCGTAGCCGGGGAGGGGTACGCCGTCGACGAGGTAAGTCTCGGCCACCAGCATGCCCGCCGGGCGGGTGCCGTAGTGGGCGAGCAGCGCCAGCTCGGCGGAGCCCAGCTTCTCGCGGACGCGGCGGATGCGGGCCTCGGTGGCGGTGCGGCGGCGGGCGGCGTTGGCCGCCCGCCAGACGTCGAGCGCAAGGGCGCGCTGCTCGTCGCTGCTGATCTCGGCGACGATGATCCTCGGCATCAGTGCCCCAATCCGAAAGTCCGTGCTGCAAGTCGTGCGATGCGTGCGTGCATCGCAAGGCGGCGTCGCGACGGCATACCGGGCGTCTTCCGAGCGGCGCCAACGCAGCGAGGCGCGTGCGCAGCGTGCGACTTGCGGTGCGGAATTGAGGTGCGGGGCACTAGGCGGCTACAGCGTCATCAGCCAGATGCCGAGCACGAGCATCACGATCATGAAGATCGCGCCCACCCACAGCAGCACGATCCAGGTCGAGGGGTTGTCCTCGGACTCGGAGGCCATCAACGAGGAGACGTACTCCTGCTGGGCGCCGTAGTCGCCGAAGTCCTGCTCGATCGGCTCCTGCTCGGCGACGTAGCCGTAGCCGGTCTGCCAGTCGCCGGCCTCCTCGGTCGCGTAGGCATCCTCCGCGTAGCCGGTCGCGTAGGCGGGCTCGGGCTCGTAGATCTCGGCCGCAGTCTCCTGCTCCTGCGGCGGGGCCCAGTGGCGGACCTGCCCGTTGCGCGACTCCTGGACGAGCATCCCGGAGGGCTGGACGAAGGGCTGGTACGCCGCCTCGACCGTGACCTCGGAGACCGGCTCGGGCTCGGGGACGGGCTCGGGCCCGGGAAGGGGACCAGGCTCCGGGGTCGGGTCGGGGACGGGCTCGGGTTCCGGGACCGGCGTCGGCTCCGGGAAGGGCGAGGGGTCCGGGACGGGCGACGGCTCGGGGTCGGGGATCACGGCCTGCTCCGCGGCGGCCGGCTCGTGTGCCGGCGGGGGAGTGGTCGGCGGCGGGGCGGTCGGCGGTGCGTACGCCGGACGGACCGCGGTGGTCCCGTCGGGCTCGTCATCGGTGTCGAGCTTCTCCTCGACGGACGGCGCCTGGCGCCTCGAAGTGCGCTCGGCGGGCTCGTCGTTGGAGGCCGACGATGCCGGACCCGGCACGTTGTCGTCGCCGTAGGCACTGATCCGAGGCAGGCTCAGGGAGGTCTGCGCCGCGTCGGGCTCGCTCTCGACGGCCTCAGGGGCCGTCGAGGAGACGGGCTTCCGGATAACGGTCGCCTCGTTGGGCTCGTCGAGCTCATCGGGCGTGGCGTCATCGTTCGCAGTACGCTGGATGGGTTCGGGCTTCGATTCAGCAGCGGACACGGGCGGCGTCCTTTCCTCTACATCGGTGGAGTCAGCCTCGGCTGCTCGGTCGGGCTCCGTGGCGACCTCGAGTCCACACATCGGGCACGCCGGCTCATCGGACAGCCGGTGTCCACACTGTGCGCAGCTGGTCATGCCACCCCCATGGCGTCGAAGATCACTCCCGTGCGTTCCCAAGCCTAGGTCACCCGCCTTGACCTTGGGCCGATGCCCGCAGATCGCGGAGCAGCGCCATATCGGGGTTGTCCGCGTCGCGAGAGCCGGGAGTCTCCAGGATGAAGGGGACTCCGTCGGTCGCCGGATGCGCGAAGAGCTCCTCGAAGGCCGTCGTGCCGATGTGGCCGCGGCCGATCTGCTCGTGGCGGTCGAGGTGCTTGCCCCGTACGTCCTTGGAGTCGTTGGCGTGGATCAGCCGGAGCCGTCCGGGGCCGCCGATCTCGACGATCCGGTCGACGCACGCGGTCGCGCCACCGGGCTCGTCCAGCGGGGCGCCGGCGGCGAAGACATGGCAGGTGTCCAGGCAGATCCCGGCCTTGGGGTGGAAGTCGACGGCCTCGAGGTAGCCCGGCAGGTCCTCGACGCCCGCGCACAGCGAGCGTCCCTGGCCGGCGGTCGGCTCCAGCAGCAGCCAGGGCGCGTCCTCGGCGGAGATCTCGTCGAGCACCGGCAGCAGCGCCTCGCGTACCTGCTTCATCGCGACGGCGTGCTTCTCGGTCGCATCCCCGTCGGGGGAGACGAAGGAGCCGGTGTGGATGACGACCCCTTCGGCGCCGATGTCGGCGGCGCGGCGGAGGTTGTGGGCGACCAGGGCGGCCGACTTCTCGTAGGTGGCCGGGGTCGGCGAGCCGACGTTGACCAGGTAGGGGGCGTGGACGAAGGCACGCATGCCGCGCCGTTCGAGCTCTGCCCGGAACGCCTTGTCCTCGGCGGGCTTCCCGGCCGAGAGCGCCCAGCCGCGCGGGTTGCCGACGAAGATCTGCAGGGTCTCGCCGCCGACCGCGTCGGTGTTGGCGAGGGCACCGGCGACGAGACCCTTGCCGACCTGTACGTGGGTGCCGATCGGGTTGCGAAGGGAGGTCCGAGAAGTGGTCAAGGTCAGTTCAGCCAGATCGTGATCTCGGAGCCGTAGGGAGCCTCGCCGCTCGCCGGCTCCTGACGGGTCACGTAGCCGAGGCCGAGGTTGATGCCGGCCTCCGGCTCCTCCTTGACCTTGAATCCGGCAGCCTCGAGAGCCTGCCTGGCTGTGGCCTTGTCGGCGCCGACGACGTTGGGAACCGGAACAGCGGCAGGGCCCTTGGCGACCACGAGGGTCACGGTCTCGCCCTTGGGGAGGGTGCCGGAGTTGGGGCTCTGGCTGAGCACGGTGCCGGGCTGGATCTCCTGGTTCTCCTCCTCCTGGATCTCGACCTTCAGGCCGTCGGCCTCCAGCGACTTCTTGGCGCGCTCGGCGCTGCGGCCGGTCCAGTCGACGATGTCGACGGGAGCCGGACCCTTGCTGATCACGAGCACGATCGCCTTACCGGGCCGCACCAGGGTGCCGGGGCGCGGCTGGGAGTTGATGACGTGGCCCTCGGGGACGTTGTCGTTGAACTTCTCGATCGGGTCGCCGACGCCGAGGCCCTTGTCGCGGATCTCGTCTTGGGCGTCGTCGGCGAGCATGCCCTTTACCTTGGGCACCGAGTATTCCTCGACGCCCCTGCTCACGCTGATCTCGACCGTCGATCCGGGCAGCGCCTTGTCGTCGCGGCCGGGGTCGGAGTCGATCACGACGCCCTCCTCGACGGTGTCGGAGAACTCGGTGTTGGCCGAGACCTCGAAGCCGGCGTCCTGTAGCTGCGTGGTGGCTGCGGCCTTGCTCAGGCCGGCCACCGAGGGCACCCGCTCGTAGCGGCCGTCGATGAACCACCACAGGCCGCTCGCCACCAGCGCGACGGCCACCACGGCGGCTCCGATCGCGATCGGGCCCTTCCAGGTCGCAGGCATGCTCCAGCGCTGCTTCGGCTGCGCGGGGGTCGGGGCGATGCGTACGTTCTCCTCCGGCTCGCTCAGCGAGAGCCGGGTGCCCGCGGGGAGTCCGACGCCCGGAGGCGGCGGTCCCGGCGGACCCGGGGGACGACCCGGCGGCGGACCGGACGGTCCAGACGGTCCAGACGGTCCGGACGGACCCAGGCCGAGCGCGGGCAGGACGGCAGTCGTCTCGGCGCCGGACTCGTCGTGAGCCCGTGCCGGGGAGTCGGTGCCACCGGCGCCCTGCTCGGGCGCGCCGGGCCGAGGGAGCGCCAGGTCGGCGGTGAGGTCGGGGTCGTCGAAGATGCCCGCGGACAGGGTGGCCATGACCCGGTTGACCATGCGCAGCAGCACGCCGGCATCCGCCGGGCGCAGCTCGGGATCACGGGCGGTCGCGCGGGCGACCAGGGCGTCGACGTACCGGGGGATACCGGGGGCTGCCTTCGACGGCGGTGGGACGTCCTCGTGGACGTGCTTGTAGGCGATCTCGACCGGCGAGGGACCGCTGTGCGGCTTGCGGCCGGTGAGCAGCTCGTAGAGCACGACGCCGGCGGCGTAGACGTCGGACCGCGGCCCGGACCTGGACTCGGTGACCAGCTCGGGCGCGAGATAGGAGACGGTGCCGACGAGGTTGCCGGTGGTGGCGTCGTTGGAGTTGTTGTTCATCACCCGGGCCAGACCGAAGTCGGCGACCTTGACCCGCTGCGAGATCGAGGCGGCACCGGTGGTGATGAGCACGTTCTCGGGCTTGATGTCGCGGTGCACGATCCCGACCGCGTGGGCCGCGGTCATCGCGCTCAGGATCGGCTCGATGTAGGCCAGCGCCTTCGCCGCGCCCAGCGGAGCCTGTGAGGCGATGGTGTCGCGCAGGGTGTGTCCCTCGATGTACTCCATCGCAAGGAAGGCGACGCCGTCGTCCTCGTCCTGGTCGTAGACGGCGACCACGTTGGGGTGGGAGAGCTTCGCGGCAGACCTGCCCTCGCGTACGAACCGCTCGGCGAAGTTGCCCTCCTCGTCGAGGTCCTGGTGCATGACCTTGACGGCGACGATGCGGTCAAGGCGCATGTCGTGGGCCACGTAGACCGTCGCCATGCCGCCCTTCGCGACCTTCTCGACGATCCGGTAACGCATCCCCAAGACCTTGCCCAGAAGGGGTTCGGATGCGGTAGCCGAGCCTCCGCCGTGGCGCCCGATGACGTCGTCACGGGGGTCCGCCTCACTAGCCACGCGATCCTCCTGTCTCCGGTTGGAGAAGTATTCCGGACCGGGCAATGGTACGGACCAGCGGGTCCCACTCACGACTTTCCGGACCGGCTACCTGGGCCGGTAATGTGATTGTTATGAGTGACTTGCGGTTGGCGGAGCAGGATCTGGGTGTCCTGGTTGAAGAGTGGATCGACTGGGCTACGGCCGCGTCGCTGCTCGGAGTGACCGTGGGGAAGGTGCGCACCATGATCCGCGAGCACGAGCTCGCCGCGGCGGTGCCTCCGGGGGTGAAGGGCCAGCACATCCCGGCCCTGTTCATCCAGGACGGTCTGCCGGTCAAGGGTCTGGGCGGGCTGCTGCACGTGCTCCACGACGGACGCTACGACGATCGCGAGATCATCGCCTGGCTCTTCCTCGACGACGACCTTCCCGGCCGCCCGATCGACGCGCTTCGGGAGAACCGCGGGTCGGAGGTCAAGCGCCGGGCCCAGGCCATGGCACTGTAGGACCGCCCGTTCCGTACGTCTCGGAGGAACCTCTTGAGGTCGAAGTACGCCCTGGTTGGCCTGCTGATCGCCGTCCTGATGGCGCTGGTCGCCGGATGTGGAGGCGGCACCGGAGGTGACTCCGGGGCGGACGGTGGCGGGAAGACCGGCACCGACCCGGAGAGCGGCCTCGCCTGGATCGCGGAGTCCGACCTGCCGCCCGAGGGCGTGGAGACGCTCGAGCTGATCGACGCCGGCGGCCCGTTCCCCTACCCGGGCAAGGACGGCAGCACCTTCGGCAACCGCGAGGGGATCCTGCCGGAGGAGGCGTCGGGCTACTACGCCGAATACACCGTGCCGACGCCCGGCTCCGATGACCGGGGCGCGCGGCGTATCGTCACAGGCGAGGGTGGGGAGTTCTACTTCACCGAGGACCACTACGAGTCGTTCTCACGGATCGACCGGGGGTGATGGGGATGAGTGGACTGGCAGGTCTTCTAGCGGGAAAGGTCGATCCCGGCGTCTATCGCTGGCACACCGAGCTGGCCGCGGCCGACCTCTCCGAGTCGGTGACCGGCGCGGGCTGGTCGCTGGCGCAGATCGCCGACGTGGCCGAGACCAAGGACGAGGTGCTCGGCGCCATCGGCGCCGCGCTGGGCTTCCCGGCCCACTTCGGCCGCAACCTCGACGCGCTCTGGGACTCCCTGCGCGATCTCTCCGCGCCCACGGTGCTGCTGTGGGAGACGTGGGGGTGCGCTGCGTACGCGGATCGTGCCGGTTTCGACAGGATCGTCCGAGTCCTCCAGGACCGGGCCGTGGAGATCTCCGAGGACCGGCCGGCGTTCACCGTGCTGCTGCGCGGGGACGGTCCGGAGACCGACCTGACCGACCTGGGCTGATCACCCGACATTGACCGTGCGGGTGGGGTAGCCGGTGGCTCCGTCTGGAGCGGGCGGCGCCTCGTCGGCGGTCTGCGGAGTGCCGGTGCGGTCGTAGGCCCGCGCCTCGATCCGGTGCTCGCCCTCGGTCGCGTCCCAGCGGTAGGTCCACTGGCGCCAGGTGTCGATGCTGTCCTCGGCGGCGAGCGTGGCGGGCTGCCAGGGGCCGTCGTCGATGCGTACCTCGACCTTGCTCACACCCCGGTGCTGCGCCCAGGCGACGCCGGCGATGGTGCGTTCACCGGGCATGACGTCGTCTCCAGGCAGGTCGATGCGGCACTCGGTCTTGATCGGGCCCTCGGCGGACCAGCCGCGGTCGGTCCAGTAGGCGCGGAAGTCGGCGAAGCGGGTGACCTCCAGCTCGGTGAGCCACTTGGTCGCCGAGACGTAGCCGTAGAGGCCGGGCACGACCATGCGTACGGGGAAGCCGTGGTCCCGGGTCAGCGGCTCGCCGTCCTGGGCGATCGCGAGCAGGGAGTCGCGGCCGTCGGTGAGCGCCTCGAGCGGGGTGCCGATGGTGATGCCGTCGGCGCCGGTGGACTTCACCGCGTCGGCGTCGGGGGAGAGGCCGGCACGCTTGAGGACGTCGCGGATGCGTACGCCGGTCCAGGTCGCATTGCCGATCAGGTCGCCGCCCACCTCGTTGGAGACGCAGCAGATCGTCACGCGGCGCTCGTAGAGCGGCATCGCGAGCAGGTCCTCGTAGGTGAGCTCGACCGGGTCGTCGACCAGGCCGTGGATCTTGAGCCGGTAGTCGGCGACGTCGACGCGTGGGGTGAGCAGGGCGATGTCGATGCGGTAGAAGTCGTCGACGGGGGTCAGGTGGGGCGTCAGCCCGTCGATCCGGAGCTCCGCGCCCGCCGGGAGGAGCGCGGCGGGGGAGACGGCCGCGGGGATGGCCACCCTCGTCGCCGGGAGCCGGCGCGCGGTGACCACCTTGGCGCCGACCCCGCCGGCCGCACCCACCGCGGTCACCGCCGCCGCGGCGACCAGGAACCTGCGACGGTCGAAGCCGTCGGGTGCCTCGGCCTCGGTGGGCGGGCTGTCGGTGTCACGTAGGGGCCGGGTCAGGAGGATCAGTGCGGTGATGCCGACAGCGAGGCCGATCACGATCGCCACGATCCCGGTCGTCCCGTTGCCGGCCCGGTCGGCCAGGAGAGCGGCGATGTCGATGGCCCCGAGGAGCGCGAGCATGCCCGCGCCGAGGATGGGACGGCGTACGGCCAGGGCGCCTGCGACGCCGAGCAGGGCCAGCGTGACCAGCCCGACGCAGGCGAGCAGGATCGGCTTGTCGGCGGTGCCGAAGGTGGCGACCGCCGCCCCCTTGAGCCAGCGCGGGGTGAGGTCGATGACCCGATCGCCGAGCGCGAGCAGCGGCGAGGCGCCGCCGGCCAGGGCGGCGATGAGCTCGGCGACGCCGAGACCGAGTACGCCGGCGGCGATGCCCGCGAGGGGGCCGTACGGAAGACGTGGTGCCGAAGCGGAGCCCGAGGCCTTCTGCTCGGCGAGGTTGCCGGATGTCATGCTGTGGGTTCGTGGCCGATCGATGGGCGGATGGGACCAATCCTCCCACTCTTCGGCTGCGAACCCGGGATGAGATCTTTCATTTGTCGAAAGGGGTGCGCGTGCGGCGAGCGCTGCGGGTCGTGGGCGACGAGTCGCCACCTGACCCCGATGACGACCTGGACCCCGCGGCGGTGCTCGCCGCGGTCGCCGGTGGCGACCTCGATGCCTTCGGCCGGCTCTACGACGACCTGTCTCCGCTGGTCTTCGGTGTCGCCCGGCGGGTCGTGCGCGACCCCTCACGTGCGGAGGAGGTGACCCAGGAGGTGTTCACCGAGATATGGCGCCAGGCGGCCCGGTTCGACCCGTCGCGCGGCACTGTCCGGACCTGGGTGCTGACGATCGCGCACCGTCGAGCGGTCGACACCGTGCGCTCCACGCAGGCCTCGCGGGCTCGGGAGGAGCACGTCGCCCGGCGTGAGCCGGTGGACGTCGCCGGCCCGGAGGATGCTGTGGTCACGGCGGCGGAGCACGAAGGCGTACGCCGCTGCCTGGACTCCCTCACGCCGCTGCAGTCCCAGGCCGTGCGGCTGGCCTACTACCAGGGCTTCACCTATCCCGAGGTCGCCGAGATGCTCGGCCGGCCGCTGCCGACGGTGAAGTCGCGGATGCGCGATGGGCTGATCCGTCTTCGTGACTGTCTGGAGGTTCGGGATGGCGCCTGACGTGCACGGTCTGGTCGGGGCCTATCTCCTCCACGCGTTGGAGCCGGGTGAGAGAGCAGAGGTCGAGGCGCACCTGGCCGCCTGCCCCGACTGCCGTGAGGAGGTCGACTCGCTGCGGTCGGCGACCGCGTCGCTCGCAGGTCAGGTCGTCGAGACCCCTCCGGCATCGCTGCGCGCACGGGTGATGCGTACGGCTTCAGAGACTCCGCAGCTCCGGCCTGTCGCCGCGGGCCGCCCCCGTCGTCGTTGGTTCGCGGGCGTGATCGCCGCGGTCGCAGCCCTGGTCATCGGTGTCGGCGTGACGGTCGGCGTCGTACGAGATGACGACCCGCCCGCGATGACCGCCGCCGAGGTGATGTCGGCCCCGGACGCGCGGATGCACAAGGAGGAGACCTCCGACGGCGAGCTGATGGTCGCGATGTCGCACGAGATGCACATGGTCGCCGTCGACACCGCCCACCTCGACCGCCCAGCCGGCATGACCTACCAGGTCTGGTGGCACACCGACGCCGGCATGGAGTCCGCCGGTGTCCTCGACGAGGAGATGGCCGTCGCCGTACCTGTCGAGGACGGCGACCTGATGGTCACCATGGAACCCGCGGGCGGCTCCGACCAGCCCTCCGAGAAGGTCCTCTTCGAGATGCCCGCTGAGCGCCTCTGACGCCGGTCAGACCGTGCGCTGGGTGGCGGCGGTCGCGAGGGCGCGGAGGACTTCGGCGGCGTTCGCGTCGAGGACGCCTGACGACTTGGCGTCGTCGAGGGCGGTGAGGCCCTGGTCGGCGAGCTCGGTGATGGTCTTCTCGACCTGCTGCTCGGCGCCGGAGGAGGCGATGATCGTACGCAGCGCCGCAACCTGGTCCACGGTGAGCGGCTGGCCGAGGGAGCGGTCGAGGAGGTCGGCGTCGGTGGGCGGTGACGCCTTCAGGGCGAGAGCGACCAGGACGGTGCGCTTGCCCTCGACGAGGTCGTCGCCGGCGGGCTTGCCGGTGACCGAGGGGTCGCCGAAGACGCCGAGGAGATCGTCGCGGAGCTGGAAGGCCTCGCCCACGGGGAGGCCGTAGGCCGACAGTGCCTCGATCTGCTCCGGTGAGGCGCCGGCCAGCGCGGCGCCGACGTGCAGCGGGCGCTCGACGGAGTACTTGGCCGCCTTGTAGCGCACCACCTTCATCGCTGCCTCGACGTCCGCGGCACCGCGGGCCTGGACGGTGATGTCGAGGAACTGCCCGGCGATCACCTCGCTGCGAGTGTGGTCGAACACCGACAGGGCGGCGGAGGTCTCGGCGCCCCCGAACCCAGAGGTACGCAGCAGCTCGTCCGACCAGGTCAGCAGCAGGTCGCCGAGGAGCACGGCCGCGGCGTCGCCATAGGCACGGGACCGGCCCGGCCAGCCCGCGGCGGAGTGGTCGGCCTCGAACGCGCGGTGCGCGGCCGGCGCTCCGCGCCGGGTGTCGGAGTCGTCGATGACGTCGTCGTGAACGAGCGCCGAAGCCTGGAGCAGCTCGAGCGCGGCGGCCGCCCGGACGAGCGACTCCTCCTCGGCCGGCGAGGGGGAGGGGCGGACCGCGTGGAAGCCCCAGTAGCAGAACGCGGCCCGCAGCCGCTTGCCGCCGGACATCGACTCGCGGGCCCGGCGCAGCAGCGGTTCGACCTCGTCACCGAGCGGAGCCAGCCGCTGGGACTGCGTCTCGAGGAAGGTGTCCAGTGCCCCCTGGACGCGACTGCGGAATTCATCGGCGTCCCACGTTTCATTCACTCTCCGAGCCTAGGGCACTGCCTAGGATGGCCCGATGGTGACTGGACGTGGACGCTCCCTCGCGGAGCTGATCAACCAAGGCGAGCGCTCGTTCTCCTTCGAGTTCTTCCCACCGAAGGACGAGGCCGGCGAGGAGCAGCTGTGGAACGCCGTGCGCGCGCTGGAGCCCTACCGCCCCACCTTCGTGAGCGTCACCTACGGCGCCGGCGGCTCGACCCGTGACAAGACGGTCGCCATCACCGGCCGGATCGCCGCGGAGACCGAGCTGCTCCCGGTCGCCCACCTGACCTGCGTCGGCCACACCCGCGACGAGGTCGCCGGGATCCTGGACTCCTATGCGGCGCAGGGAGTCGCGCACGTGATGGCGTTGCGCGGCGACCCCGCCGAGGGGCCGCGTGCCGAGTGGACCCCGACCCCGGGCGGCCTCGACTACGCGATCGACGTGGTGAAGCTGGCCCGCGAGCGCGGCGACTTCCGCATCGGCGTCGCCGCCTTCCCGGAGGGTCACCCGAGCGCGGAGTCGCTCGAGGCCGACGCCGACGTGCTGGTCGCCAAGGCGAAGGCCGGCGCGGAGTTCGCGGTCACCCAGATGTTCTTCCGTGCGGCCGACTACTTCGGCCTCGTCGACCGGGTTCGTGCCCGCGGCGTCGACATCCCGGTCCTGCCCGGGATCATGCCGATCCTGAATCTCGCCGCCATCCGCCGCCAGAGCGAGTTGATCGGCGCCGAGGTCCCCGAGGAGATCGTCGAGCGCCTCAGCGCCGCCGGCCCCGAGCCCGCCGACATCCGTGCCGAGGGCATCGCCGTGGCCGCCGAGCTCTGCCAGGAGCTCCTCGACGGAGGCGCTCCGGGGCTGCACTTCTACACGCTCAACCGCTCCAAGGCGACGCTGGAGATCTTCGCCAAGCTCAACGTGACGGTCTAGGCGGCGCTCACTTCTCGGCAGGCCCGATCGACTGCGCGACCAGCGCGGACGAGAGCCCGGCGAACGGCAGCCCGGAGCCGGGCGTCGCGTGGGCGCCGGCGGCGTAGACGTTGGGGAGAGGGGTGCGCGGACCGAGGCGCTGGAACACCGTGCCGCGCCCCGCCCACTTCACGCCCAGCGGCGACCCGCGCCAGCGGCGTACGAGCTCGGCGGCGCCCAGGTCGACACGATGCACGACGTGCTCGCGCAGGTCGATCTTGTGGCGCGCCAGCGCCAGCAGGACGTCCTCCATCAGCTTGCCGTGGGAGTGGATCGTCCAGGCGTGCTGCCCCTCGGGGGCGAGCCCACGGGTGCGTACGACCAGGGTCGGCTCGCCGTGGAGCACCAGCTCGTCGGGAAGATCGACGAGGTGCTCGGGCAGCGAGGAGAGCCCGAGGTGGAACGTCATCGGCGGGATCGCCGGCAGCGTACGTTCCACCAGCGGCCGCAGCGCCGGCAGCGAGCGCGGGTCGAAGGCGACCACGACCGCTCCGTCGGCGCCGAGATCGATCTCCCCGGCGGTGGTGCTGACCGCGACCGCCCGTCCGTCACGTACGACGATGTCCTCCACGCGGGTCGCGGTCTGCACCGAGACCCGGCGGGTGGTCATCCGGGCGGCGAGCACCTCGGCCACGACCCCCATCCCGCCCTCGACCCGCCAGGCGCCGAAGCGCTGCTCGAGATAGGCGGTGAGCCCCGCCCAGGCAGGTACGTCACGCAGCTCCTGCCCCGCCGCGACGAACGGGTGCGCCGCGACCAGCCGGAGCCGCTCGTCCTTGAACGTCTTGCGCAGCCGCTTGTGGAGGGTCTCGCGGGACCGGAACCGCTCCGCGACGGCCGCGGGCAGCGCCGAAGGCTCCCACGGCACCTCGAAGTAGTGCTGGCGCAGCACCTCCCAGTCCTCGCTGAACCTGGCGACGTAGTCGGTCCACCGCTGGCCCATGCCCGGGCCCAGCTCGTCGAAGGCCGCCAGCTGGGCGCCACGGGTGCCGCCGGGCACCGAGACCGAGGTCTTGTCGGCGAACCGGTGCTCGCGGACGACGTCCATCGGCACCAGCTCGAGCTCACGCTCGGCCGGCCGCCCGGACTTGCGGAACAGGTCGCGCATCACCGCGGGCAGCAGCGTCGAGGTCGCCGAGGCGTCCCAGGTGAACCCTTCCTCACGCACCGGCACCAGAGCGCCACCGAGCTGACCGGAGGCCTCGAGAAGGGTCACCGAGTGGCCGAGCTTGGCCAGCCTCGCGGCGCTGGCCATCCCGGCGTACCCGCCCCCGAGGACGACAATGCTCGTCACTGGACGGGGTAGGGCTTGGTCGTGCCGTCGGACGGCTCCTCCGGCGGCGGGGCACCCCGTCTTCCGCGGCGGGTGAGCCTGCGCCAGCCTCCACGAACCGTGCGGATGATGAAGTACACCAGCACCAGCCCGGTCGCCAGCAGGGCCGCGGCGATGCCGGCGGCGGCCAGCGGGTGCTCGGTCGCGAACCAGACCACGCCGAGGACGAGGCCGTCCTCGGCCAGGCTGACCACCGAGTTGGAGACCGGCTCGGGGGAGGAGTTGACCGCCAGCCGCTCACTGGCCTTGACCAGATGGGACATGAACGCCGAGGTGCCGCCCACGACGCCGCCGACGGCCGCGTTGAGCGAGTCGGCCTCACCGGCGAGCAGCACGCCGATCACGGCGCCGATCGTGGGCCGGATCACCGTGGAGATCGAGTCCCAGGTCGAGTCGACGTAGGGCACCTTGTCCGCGACGAACTCGATCGCGAACATCGCCCCTGCGGCCGCCAGCACCGGCCAGGTGCCGAGCACGTCAGGGATCTCCTCTGCCCCCGTCGTACGCTGCACGACGCCGAGCACCAGCACGACCAGGTATGCGTTGATGCCACTGGCCCACCCGCTGGAGAAGGTCAGCGCTAGAGATTCCATGGAGACATCTTGGCGTACGACACCGACAACCCGGACCCGGCCCGAGACCAGGCGCACGCGATCCCGTATTTACCTCCGTTGTGCCCCGTGCGGCAGAATGGGCTGATCAACGCAGAGTTCCCCCCACGTCGCAAGGAGACCGGATGACCATGACGACACCCGACGAGAACGAAGGTGTGGTCGTGAACGAGGACCCGGAGGTCGCCTACGAGGTCGCCGCCCTCGCTGCTGAGCCCGTGCCGCGGGAGATGACGTGGGCGGTCCGGCTGATCGTCGGTCTGATCGCGTTCAGCGCCGTCGTGGTCGTGGTCATGGTGCTGCGTTCCGATGACCTGGTGCGCGCGTGGGCGGAGGGCAACGCCTCGGCCAAGCGCATCCTGGAGACCGAGGGGCTCGAGGCCCTCATCAACCCGCCCACCGACAACCGGGTCAGCGCGCCGGCGTTCATCGCCCCCGCGATCACCCTGTTCGGTGTGATGGCCGTCATGCTCGGCGTGCTCGCGGTCTTCCTCCGCAACGGCTTCGAGTGGGCCCGCATCGTCATCACGTTCCTGGTGTTCATCTCCGCGGTGGCCAGCGTCGGCGGCATCCTGACCGGCCCGCCGGTGATCATCAGCGTGCTCACCACGATCGCGATCGTCATCGCCGCGGGGCTGCTGGTGGTCATGTGGCTGCCGGCCAACACCCGCTACATCCACCCGCCGCACCTCATCCGCGGCGCCGTCGCCGACGACTGAGCGACCCGCAGCACCGCTCGACACGCCCCGCCACCGAAACGTCTTGTGACTGTCGGTGGCGGGGTGTAGTTTGATCACGTGTTCGAACAGATGTTCGAACAACCAGGCTCTGGCGGGCGTCGTCCTCGACCCCCGACGCCCGCCGGAGCCGTCCACTGCGGGGTCGACCGTGAGCGAGAAGGACGACCCGATGCATCTGCTGCCGGCCACGACGCACAGCTACCTCTTCCGAGCCACCGAGACCCTCGCGGAGGCGATCGTGGCCGACGACGTGCCGAGCAGGTACGCCATCGCTCACGTCGCCGCACTCCAGGCCGCCGCCGCGCTGATCGCCGCCCGCACCGATCCCGTCGAGGCCGCGAGCCGCGCCGGTCGCCGTCGCCCGTGGAACGCCTGGGTCCGCCTCAAGAAGGTCGCGCCCGAGCTCTCCGAGTGGGCCGACTACTTCGCCGCAGGTGCCGCCAAGCGCGCCGCCGCGGAGGCCGGCTCCATCCGTGCGGTCACCGCGGAAGAGGCCGACGAGCAGGTGCGTGAGGCCGACCGGTTCCTCGCCGTCGTCGAGGAGTCGCTCGGGCTGATGGCCCACACCTCGCAGGCCACCCCGCTCCGGCACGACCGCCTCGTGGGCTGATCCAGGTGTGGCGTACGCAGGGTGGGAGGCAGGGCCTACGCTTGGCCCCATGTCAGCTGGCTCCGCTTCCACCAGTCGTCGGGCAGGCGCCCGGACCGTCGCCGTCTGGGACGCGCTCGACCCGGTCCTGGCCTCCGGCCCGCTCGACGTCCTCGACATCGGCGGCGGCACCGGCACCTCGGCCGTACGCATCGCCGGGCTCGGCCACCGGGTCACCGTCGTCGACCCCAGCCCCGATGCGCTGGCCGCGCTCGACCGCCGGGCGCGCGAGGCCGGCGTCTCCGTCGACGCGCGGCAGGGCGACCTGGCCGCACTCTCCGACGTCGCCGACCCCAGCGGTGCCGACGTGGTGCTCTGCCACGGCGTCCTCGAGGTCGTTCCCGACCCTGCTGCCGCACTGGCGGGGATCCGCGAGGTGCTCCGTCCGGGCGGCACGCTCAGCCTGCTGGTCGCCCAGCGCACCGCCGCCGTCCTCTCCCGCGCTCTGGCCGGCCACTTCGCGCAGGCCGCCGAGCTTCTCGACGACACCACTTCCCAGGGGCGCTCCGGTCGACGCTTCGCGCTCGACGAGGTCACCGGGCTGCTCGAGGCCGCCGGCTTCGCGGTCTCGGACGTTCGTGGCGTACGTGTCTTCGTGGATCACGTTCCCGGGTCGCTGCTCGATGTCGACCCGGGTGCGACCAACGCACTGGTCGATCTGGAGCAGCGGGCATCTACCCGCGCTGACTACCTGCCGCTGGCTTCGCAGGTGCATCTGCTCGCTTCGCTTCGCTGACAGGCGCGTCCTTGGAGGATCGGGGTGACCTCCTCCGCTGGCGCTCCGGAGGCCACCCCGATCCTCCATGTCGACATGGACGCCTTCTTCGTGTCGGTGGCCATCAGGCACCAGCCCGAGCTCTGGGACCAGCCGGTGGTGGTCGGGGGACACGCCCGTGGCGTGGTGACCTGCGCCAACTATCCGGCGCGGGCCTACGGCGTGCGGGCCGCGATGCCGGGCTCGATGGCGAGACGGCTGTGCCCTCAGCTCGTCTCGGTCCGTCTCGACTTCGGTGAGGTCGCCGAGGTCTCCCATCAGGTCCGCGAGATCTTCCGCCGCGCCACCCCGCTGGTGGAGGTGGTCAGCGTCGACGAGGCGTTCCTCGACGTACGGGGAGCGACCAGGCTCTTCGGGAGCCCCGAGGAGATCGCCCAGCGGATCCGCCGCCAGATCGCCGAGGAGCTGAGCATCACCTGCTCGGTCGGCGTCGCGCCCACCCCGAGCGTGGCCAAGGTCGGCAGCCGCACGGCGAAGCCCGACGGCGTCGTGGTCGTCCGGCCGGAGGAGATCCCCGGCTTCCTCCACCCGCTCGACGTCGGTGAGCTCTACGGCGTCGGCCCGAGCACGAGGACCCGGCTGCGGCGGCTCGGCTTCGAGACGGTGGGCGACATCGCGCGCACCCCGGTGCCGACCCTCCACCAGATCCTCGGCCCGCGCCTCGGCGGCCACCTGCACCGACTCGCCACCGGCACCGACCAGCGCGAGCTGACGGGGCGGCTGGGCCCCGACCTGCCCGACCGGTCCACCGGCGCCCAGGAGACCTTCGGTCACGACCTGAGCGACCGCGAGGACATCGTCCGGGAGCTGCTGCGCCTCTCGGCCCGCGTCACCCGGCGGATGCGGCGGGCCGGCACGGTCGGCCGCACGGTCGCGCTGACGGTGCGGTTCACCGACTTCAAGACCATCTCGCGCTCGCGCACGCTGCCTGATCCCACCGACGTCACCCAGGAGGTGCACGCCATCGCGGTCCGCCTCTACGACGAGCTGAATCTCCGGGGCCGGGCGCTGCGCCTGGTCGGGGTCCGGGTCGAGCACCTGGTCGCCCGCGAGGGCACCGACCGGCAGATGGTGCTCGGCGAGCGGGAGCGGGGCTGGTCCGAGGCCGATCGCGCCATCGACCAGGTCGCCGAACGCTTCGGATCCAGCCTCGTACGCCGCGCGAGCCTGCTCGATCAGGGCCGGGGTTGAGCACCCGCCACTTCGCTTGACACAATCGGTCCTGGTTGTGCCATGTGGCAGAACGTCAAGGGGCAAGAATTTTCTGGGCTCACTACCGCCTTCAGGGTGGCCAGCCTAGACTTGGAGATGCCCCAACAGGACATGGGAGGTACGGTGCCACTCTCGGAAGAGGAGCTTCGCCTGCTTGAGCAGATGGAGCGCGCGCTCTCGGCGGAGGACCCGAAGTTCGCCTCCGCCCTCCGAGGCACGGCCTTGCGCCGTGCCCAACGTCGACATGCGGTCATCGCGGGCATCGTGCTCGCCGGTGGTGTCGCGTTGCTGATGACCGGTGTGATCTCACGGATGTGGATCGTCGGGGTGGTCGGCTTCCTGGTGATGCTGGCCTCGACCTCCGTGCTGCTCACCGCTCTTCGTGGTGCTGCCGCGGTCGAGGAGGACGACGGGGACCACACGCCCCGCAGCTCGTTCTTCGACCGGGCCAGCGAGCGCTGGAAGCAGCGCCGCCGCGACAACGACCTCTGAGAGAACGACCTCTCAGAGGGACCTCTAGGACGAGATCAGCTCCCGCTCGGACCGCGCGACCGGTCCGTCGGAGGCTGGCGCGGGCCGGCGGCGGAAGACCGACGCCGGCCACAGGCGTGCCCGGCGACGGGCACGCCGATCGGCGTGCCCCCTGAGCGTGGCCGAGACCAGGCGTACGTCGTCCCCGACCGCCGCGGCGTCGCGGCGCTCCGCGTAGCGGTTGCGCTCGACGGCGGCCACGATCCGCTGGAGCGCGAGCATCGGCTCGCGATCCTGCAGATGCGGGGCCAGGCCGGTGGCCTCCTCCCGGGGTGAACGGGTCCCGGTCCAGGGGAGACCGAGGTCGATCGCGGTGTCGCCGAGCTCGCTCCAGCCGGCCTCGGCGTCGCCCGCGAGCCGCGTCGTACGCCGCCTGCGCCGGATCACGGCCGGCGCCGCGAGCGCGATCAGGCCGACCAGGGCGACCATCCCCAGACCGGTCCAGACGGCGCCGGCGTTGGAGTCCTCGGTGCCGGTGTCGGCGACCTCGGGCGTGTCCGGCTCCTCGCGCTGCGGGCGGTTGGGCACCGGGTCGACGCTCGCGCCGGCGCTCGGAACAGGCGCCTCCGGCTCGTTGCGGGCGTTGCCCAGCGCACCCGTTGTGTAGCCGGGTTCGCTGGTGTCGGCGGCCGACGGGGTCGGCTCGAAGCGGATCCAGCCGATGTCCTCGAACCACAGCTCGGGCCAGGCGTGCAGGTCGCGGCCGCGGAACTGCCACACGCCGTCCTCGTCCCGGTCGCCGCCCAGGAAGCCGAAGGCGACCCGGGCCGGGATGCCGAGCTCGCGAGCGAGCACGGCCATGGCCGTGGCGTACTGCTGGCAGTAGCCGATCTTGTTGTCGGTCAGGAAGTCCAGCAGGGCCGCGCTGTCGGCGCCGACGTCACGCTCCAGGCTGTAGGTGAACTCGCCGCTGTGGCGGAACCAGTTCTGCAGGGCGACCGCCTTGGCGAACGGCCGGTCCTGGCCGGCGGTCCGCTCCAGGGCGATCTCCTCGATCTCGTCGGGGAGCAGCGGCAGGTCGGTCATACCCGGTGGGGCGCCGACGCCGGGGTCGCCGGCGGCGAGGAGGCGCTCCTGGGTCGGCTCGACCGGGGCGGCGGTCATCCGCCAGCTCTGCCCGGCGACGGTCTGGTCCCTGCCCTCGGTGGACATGAAGTCGAGGGTGTCCTCGTCGTAGCGCCACGGACCCCGGGCGGTGACCTCAAGGGGATGGGCGAAGATCGGCAGCCAGGTCGACTGGAACTTCGCGCTCGCCCGCAGCTGGTAGGTCGTGGGATCGCCGAGCAGGGTCGGGTCGGACATCGGCGGCTCGAAGGTGGCCACGCCGCTGTGGTCGGAGGGTACGTCGCGGTTGCCCGAGGTCCACTCCGTGCCGGTGAACTTGGTCAGGGCTCCGACGCGGAGATAGGATGGAGGAGTCTCGGTGTCGCCGTAGACGGGGGTCACGGACACCATCACCTGGTCGCTCTGCCGGCGTAGGTCGTCGTAGAGTCCGACGGTCGGGTTGATCACTCGCAGGGGGCCGTTGCCGTCGCCCGGCCCCAGGCCGGGAAGGGAGACGTTCGGGCTGGGCATCCAAGCCGGGGTGAGCAGGGCGATCATGACCGCGGAGACGCCGATGACCGCCGGCCCGGCGGCGGGCACCACCGGAAGGTCGTCGTCGAGGCGCCGGCCCCAGCGGCTCAGCTGCTGGGCTCGGTCGAGGCGGAGCATCACCAGGAACGAGATCGCGGTGAGCGCGAAGACGACCCAGGAGACCCCGCCTCCGCCACCGGCGCCGATGATGCTGAACGGCAACGTGAAGACGCCCAGCACCACGAGCCCCATCATCGGCGGCCGCCGCAGCGAGACGGCGAGGATGTCGGCCAGCAGCACCGCCGCGACACCGCCCGGGATGAGGTAGGGCGCCACCCCCGACCCGGACATCGGCAGGTCGAACGGGTTGAACGCGACGTACGCCTCTGTCATCTCGGCTGTGACCCGTGCCCGGCCGCCGCCGGTGATGGGGAAGGGGTGCTGGACGACCAGGAGGCCGGTCGCGATCGTGCCGAGGAGCACCTGCAGCAGGACCACGACCGAGCCGTGCACGCGCAGCAGCCGCGCGGAGATGCCGGTGCCGACCACGAGCAGGCCGGCGACCAGGATCGGGCCGAGGTAGGGGAACCGGGTGCTCGTGAACGAGCCCCACGACGACAGCGCGAACAGCACGGTCAGGAAGCAGGTCAGCGGCACCGCCATCGCGGGCACCACGCCGCGTGCGTCTCGGGAGGTCATCATCGCGCTGCCCCCGCTCCCGCAGCCGCGCCCCGGGTGCCGAGCTCGCGCCAGCGCGTGGCCACCGAGTCGCCGACCCCGAGCTCGACCGCCTTCCAGCCGTGCTGGATGAGCAGAGGTACGCCGCTGGGCCGCCGTTGCTCCGGCGCCAGGTGCACCGCGCTCCAGCCGTCGACGGCGAGTGAGAAGGCGAGCGCTGCCCCGGTGTGGTGTCGCACCCGGCGAAGCACGCCGGCGTCGTCCTCGTCCAACGAGCCGAGCACCGCGACGGTGACTCCGCCCTGCCCGGCCTCGCCGATCCAGGAGGCGTCGATGCGGTGGTGCTGGACGGTCTCGACCACGGCGAGCGCCTCCAGCAGGGCGGCCGCGTCGGCCTGGCCCTCGCGGTCGTGCCAGCCGGTGTTGAGCTCACCGCTGCCCGCGGCGCCGGGGGTGTTTCCGCCGGAGGTCACCAGCCGCACCGAGTAGCCGGCCTCGACCAGGTGCACCGCGACCGAGGCGGCGACCACGACGGCGTGCTCGAAGGAGGAGCCCGCACCCTGGCCGCGGTGGACCGAGCGACGGTTGTCGAGGAAGACGGTGGCACGAGCCTGCCAGGGCTGCTCCTCGCGGCGCACCATCAGCTCGCCGAGCCGCGCCGAGCTGCGCCAGTGCACCCGCCGCAGCTCGTCGCCGCGGCGGTACTCACGCACCGTGACGTCCTCCGCGCTGCCCCCGAGGAACGCCCTCGGCCGGGAGTCGCCCGACGAGGTGGCGTTGCCGGTCAGGGGAGTCGGGGGCAACGGGACCACTCTCGGGGTGACCGTGAACGGGACCGTGGACTGGAAGGCGCGGTTGAGCTCGACCAGGCCGAACGGGTCGGCCACGGTCACGCGCATCGGGCCGATGTCGAAGCGGCCCCGGATCTCGGAGCGGATCTGGTAACCGAGCTTGTGGCGCCACCCGAAGCCGATCCGGTCGACCACGAAGCGCGGGCGCCCACCCAGGGCGTACGGCACCGTCTCCTCCAGCAGCAGGGTCCCGGTGGGGATCCGGCCCTCGTTGGCGATGGTGAGCTCTACCCTGGCCGGCTGACCGGCCTCGGTCAGGTGCGGCTCGATGTGGCGGACGAGCGCGAGCCGGTAGCGGCCCCAGGCGGCGACGACCGCTGTGACCAGCGGCAGTGCGACCAGCAGCATCCCGATCCGGGACAGTGTGGACTGGTCCAGCAGGATCCCGCAGACGATGGCGGTGATCCCGGCGGCCAGGAAAGCCCGGCCCCGGACGGTCAGGCCGGACAGTGCCTCACGCATCGCGCCCCTCCTTGAAGTCGGCCCGAGGGTTAGGACTGTGGCACCGGCACGGCGGACACGACGGACTCGAGGATGTCGGTGACCGACCGGCCGTGCATCGCCGCGGAGGCGCTGGGGAGGAGACGGTGGGCAAGGACCGGACCGGTCAGCCTGCGTACGTCATCGGGGAGGACGAACTCGCGTCCGTGCAGGGCGGCATGAGCCTTGGCGGCCCGCAGCAGGTGGAGGCTCGCCCGCGGCGAGGCACCCAGGGCGAGCTCGTTGTTGGTGCGGGTCGCCGCGGTCAGCGCCACGGTGTAGCGGCGGACCGCCTCCGAGACGTAGATCTGGTTGACGACGCCGACGAGCTTGCGGATCTCCACGGCGTCGGTGACCGGGTCGAGGTCGTCGAGCGGGTTGGCCGCGCTGTGGCTGGCCAGCATCGCAATCTCGGAGGCCACCGGCGGATAGCCGACCGAGACCCGCGCCATGAACCGGTCGCGCTGCGCCTCGGGGAGGGCGTACGTCCCCTCCATCTCGATCGGGTTCTGGGTCGCGATCACCATGAACGGCGAGTCCAGCTGGTAGGTCACGTTGTCGACGGTGACCTGATGCTCCTCCATGCACTCCAGCAATGCCGACTGGGTCTTGGGGGAGGCACGGTTGATCTCGTCGCCGACCACGATGTTGGCGAAGATGCCACCCGGGCGGAACTCGAACTCCCGGGTGTTCTGGTTGAAGATCGACACCCCAGTGACATCGCTCGGGAGCAGGTCGGGCGTGAACTGGATGCGGCGCACCGAACAGTCGATCGAGCGCGCCAGCGCCTTCGCGAGCTGGGTCTTGCCGACCCCGGGCACGTCCTCGATCAGGAGGTGTCCCTCGGCGAGCAGCACGGTCAGCGTGGAGTCGACGACGTCGGTCTTTCCTTCGATCACCTTCTCGATGCTGTCGCGAATGCGGCCCGCGACCCGCACCAATGTCTCGATCTCTGCCCCATGCACTGGACCCGATCCTGGGGCCTCCAACGGCGTCGTCACGTCGCGTCCTTCCGACTCACCCTGCGTATGGGAACACCGTACGGGGTAGCGCCACGGGCGTCTGCGCCATTCACCCGACTGTGACCTGTAGGCGGTATGCCGCCGGCTTCCGCGCCACGCGGGCCGGGTGAGTGGGCGGTGGTGGGAAATCGCCTCGTGGGGGAGGAAGGTGGTTTGAATGTGGGGGATTGTGGGGTACGGTGGGGCAAAGTGGAGGAACGATCCACGTTGAGCTGACCGCGGGGGCGAGCACATGTTCTTCATGGGCACGTACACGCCGAAGCTCGATGAGAAGGGCCGGATCTTCCTCCCGGCAAAGTTCCGAGATCGACTGGCGGAGGGGGTTGTCGTGACGCAAGGTCAGGAGAACTGCCTCGTGGTGTGGCCCGAGGACGTCTTCATGCAGGAGGCGCAGCGGGCCCAGCAGACGCCGCTCACCTCTCGGGACGCACGTGACTACGCCCGTGTCCTCTTTGCGGGGGCCGAGCAGACGACACCCGACAAGCAGGGCCGGATCGGCATTCCGCCGCTCCTGCGCGACTACGCCGGGATCGTCAAGGACGTGGTCGTGATCGGTGTGATGGACCGGATCGAGATCTGGGACCCGGCCAAGTGGGCGGAGTACTCCGCGGGTGCACAGGCCAAGTTCGCAGACCTCGACGAGTCGACGGACTGATAAAGGGACAGATCGACAAAGCGACAAGCAGCAGAGCTGATCAGAAACGAAACAAGTCAACAGCGGATCCGCAGGACGAGGTCTCAGTCCCGCTCCACTCATCCAGCCATCCGGGGCACCTTCCCCGGCTCCGGACGGCACAGGTGGTGACGGAGCGGGCATGAGACCTGGCTCTGCGGATCCGTGGCGTTGTCAGCCCGTAGCTCTGCCAAAGAGCTGGGGGAGAACACACACCAGACGAAGCCGTGCGATGGGGGTCGAGGCGGTGACGAACCAGAAGCACGTGCCGGTGATGCTCGACCGCATCGTCGACCTGCTCGCGCCGGCGCTCGCCGATGGTGGCGTGCTCGTCGACTGCACGACCGGTCACGGTGGTCACACCGAGGCCGTCCTCGAGCGGATCCCTGGATCACGCGTGATCGGCATCGACCGGGACACCTATGCCCTCGGCATCGCGGGGGAGCGGCTGGCCCGCTTCGGCGACCGGTGGACAGGCGTCCACGCGGTCTACGACGAGATCCTCGACGTCGTCGCCGGGCAGGGCCTGGACGAGGTCCAGGCGGTCCTTTTCGACCTCGGTGTCTCCTCGATGCAGCTCGACCAGCGCGAGCGTGGCTTCGCCTATGCGGAGGACGCGCCGCTCGACATGCGGATGGATGCCACCCGGGGTCAGACCGCGGCGGACGTCCTCAACAACTACTCCGCGGCGGACCTGACCCGGATCCTGCGGGACTACGGCGAGGAGAAGTTCGCCAAGAAGATCGCATACGCCATCGTCAAGCGTCGCGAGACGGTGCCGTTCACGACGAGCGGGCCTCTGGTGGAGCTTCTCTACGCGGAGATCCCGGCACCTGCCCGTCGCACCGGCGGACATCCGGCCAAGCGCACCTTCCAGGCGCTGCGGATGGAGGTCAACGACGAGCTCGGGGCGCTGCGTACGGCACTGCCGGACTCTCTCGAGGCCGTCGGCGTCGGGGGCCGGGTGGTGGTCGAGTCCTACCACTCGCTCGAGGACCGGCTCACCAAGCGGGCCTTCACCGAGGCGACCAAGCTGGACGTACCTCCCGACATGCCGTTCGTGCCGCCCGAGGCCGAGCCGTCGTTCCGCCTGCTCACCCGTGGTGCCGAGCAGGCCAACGAGGCCGAGATCGAGGAGAACCCGCGCGCCGCCTCGGTGCGACTGCGCGCGGTGGAGCGCGTCAAGCCCCGAACCAACCCAAGAGCCAATACAGCCAAGTCGAACCCTGGAGCAGCCAGATGAGCATCGCCGCCGCGCCACAGGCGCCCGTGCGCAGCCCGGACCGGGCCAACGAGACGACCCAGACACGGCTCACCGCCGTGCCGGCGCCGCTGCCTGCCCCGATGGCGCCGCGGTTGCCGTTCGTCGTGCTCGTCTCGATGCTGCTCATCGGTGGCGTCGTGGGTCTGCTCGTCTTCAACACCTCCATGCAGCAGTCGGCCTTCCAAGAGGCGCGCCTCCAGGAGCAGGCGACCACGCTGGCTGCACGGGAGCAGGCGCTCGACGGTGAGCTGAAGAAGATGGAGGACCCGCACAAGATCGCCGCCAAGGCGAAGGATCTCGGCATGGTCGTCCCGCAGAACGCGGCCATGCTCCGGGTCCCCGAGGCGAAGATCGAGGGCGAGGCGGCCGCGGCCGACAGGTCTGCGACGCCGCCGCTGCACCCGAAGGTCGCCAAGCCCTACAGCGTGCTGGTCGCCGAGCAGAAGGCGGCCGAGGCGGCCGCCGCGAAGAAGAAGGCGGCCGAGCTCGCCGAGAAGAAGCGCGAGCAGGAGGCGGCCGAGAAGCAGACGGCCGAGGAGCAGCAGCGTACGTCTTCGGGCGAGGCTCGGTAGGGGAGCGGAGCGATGGCCCAGCGACAGGTCAAGCGGAAGGTCCGCCGGCCGGCGCGCAGCTCTGCCTCGAGGTCAACGCCGAAGGCGACGCAGCGACGCGGGCCGGTGCACATCCGGCTCCGCGTCGGCTTCATCCTGGTGGCGATGGTGCTCTCGGTCTTCGGGGGCCGGCTGGTGCAGCTGCAGGGCATCGACCCGCACTCGTACGCCGCGATGGCGGCCGCCGAGAACGTCGTCGATGTCGTGCTGCCGGCCGAGCGCGGCGAGATCCTCGACCGTGACGGCGAGGCGCTGGCCGACTCCTCCGACGGGCTGATGGTGCTGGCCGACCCGAAGCAGACGAAGAAGGACGCCCCGGCGATCGCCGCGTTCCTGGCCAAGGAGCTCGGCGTCGACTACGCCTCGGCGCTCGCGAAGCTCCGCAAGGACGGCAGCCGGTTCCAGTACATCAAGCGTCAGGTGCCCGCGACCCAGGCGACCGCCGCGGTCGAGAAGGCGGGCAAGGAGGGCTATCAGGGGCTGTGGACCAGCCGTGACCCGCTGCGCAACTACCCCAACGGCGACGTCGCGGCCAACCTGGTCGGCTTCCTCGGCAACGACCAGCGCCCGCTGGCGGGCCTGGAGGCCGCCTTCGACAAGCACCTGGCCGGCAAGGACGGGCATGCGGAATACGACGCGACCAGCCCGGTAAGCGGCACCCGGATGCCGCTGGGCACCAACAACCGCGTCGCTCCCGTAGACGGCGACGACCTGAAGCTCACCCTCGACCGCGACCTGCAGTACTACGTGCAGCAGACCCTGATGGAGGCCGTGCAGAAGTCGCGCGCCGAGTCGGGGATGGCGGTGGTCATGGACACCCAGACCGGCGAGATCCTGAGTCTGGCCGACTACCCGACCTTCGACGCCCGTGATCCGGGGGCATCACCGAACACGCTGCGCGGGAGCAACGCGCTCTCCAACGTCTACGAGCCCGGCTCGGTGCAGAAGGTGCTCACCGTCGCCGGCCTGCTCGACCAGGGGCTCGTCTCGCCTTCGACCCGGCTCAAGGTGCCGGGGTCCTATCGCTCGGGCGACGCCGACATCCACGACTGGTACGAGCACGGCATGGAGAAGCTCACCCTGGCCGGGGTGATCGCGAAGTCCTCCAACATCGGCACCGTGATGGCCGCGAACAAGTACGAGGACGGCCAGCTGCGCGACTACCTCTCCGCCTTCGGCCAGGGCCGGCGCACCGGCCTCGGCCTCGACACCGAGTCGGCCGGTCTGCTCGCCTCGCCGGAGACCTGGAACCCGGCCGACGAGGACCGCATCGACTTCGGCCAGTCGATCTCGGTCAACGCCGTGCAGATGACCGCCGCGCTCAACACGATCGCCAACGGCGGCGTACGCATCGACCCCAGCCTGATCGCCGGGAGCGCCACCAACAACTCCGGCATCGAGGTCGGCACCGACACCGCGGATCGCACCCGTGTCGTCTCCGAGGAGGCCGCCTCTCAGACCGCGGAGATGATGGAGCGGGTCATCAACGACCCGGACAACGCCACCGCTCCGCAGGCAGCCGTCCCCGGCTACCGCGTCTCCGGCAAGACCGGCACCGCGCAGCGGGTCAACTCCGAGTGCAAGTGCTACGACGGCACCACCACGGTCTCCTTCGGCGGCTTCGCCCCCACCGACGACCCGCGGTTCACGGTCTACGTGGCCATCCACAACCCCGGCAACGGCGGTGGCGGTGGCACCGTCACCGGCCCGGTCTTCTCCCAGATCATGTCCTTCGCCTTGCGCCGCTACGGCGTCCCGCCGACCGGCACCGAGCCTTCGAAGATGCCCACTGGTTGGTGAGTTGCGCCGGTTGCAGGAATACCCGGTTCACCGGGTATTCCTGCACTTCTCGGGCAATGCAACACCGGAGAAGTGCAGGCATTGCCTGTGCGCTGTGACGGATGAGACAGTTGATCCGTCGAATGCATAACATAGGTATGTTATGTTTCTTCTGTGTGCACGACTTCTGCCTCCGGACGTGACCTGTCGCTCGCCCTCGAGAAGGTGGTGCGACTGGTGCGGGAGGTGTCGACCGCGGGGGACGTGTCGCCGACGGCGGCCACGGTGCTGGCCGGGCTGGCGAGGACGGGACCGCAGCGGGTCACGGACCTGGCAAAGGTCGCCGGGGTGTCCCAACCCGCGATGACGCAGCTGGTCAACCGGCTCACCCAGCAGGGGATGCTCGCCCGGGTCGCCGACGACGCCGACAGGCGGGCGGTCCTCGTCGAGGTCACCGACACCGGACGAGAGGTCCTCGAGACCAGGCGCGGGCAGCGAGCCGGTGTGCTCGACGCCGCCCTGGCCCGGGTCTCCGTCGAGGACCGTGCCGCCATCGCGGCTGCACTGCCCGCACTCGACCGGCTCGTCGACGCCGTGCTCGATTCCTGACGCGCCGGCCTGCCGGCGACGCGTACGAAACCAACGTCTGAGAAGAGGCAAGAAAAATGAGCTCCCACCAAGGGGCAGCTGCCGCAAGTCCGTTCAAGCAACCACGCGCCGTGTGGGCGGTCGCGTTCGCGTGCGTGGTGTCGTTCATGGGCATCGGGCTCGTCGACCCGATCCTGCCGGTGCTCGCCGAGGAGCTGGCGGCGACGCCCGCCCAGGTGTCGCTGCTGTTCACCAGCTACCTCGTGGTGACCGCCGTGGCGATGATCGGCGTCGGCTGGGTCTCCAGCCGGATCGGCGCCAAGTGGACGCTGATCCTCGGCCTGGTGCTGATCGTGGTGTTCGCCGGGCTGGCCGGGACCGTCGACGGCGTCGACGGCATCGTCGGCTTCCGGGCAGGCTGGGGCCTGGGCAACGCGCTGTTCATCTCCACCAGCCTCGCCGTGATCGTCGGCTCGGCGACCAGCGGGTTCGCGGGGGCGATCATCCTCTACGAGACCGCGCTCGGCCTCGGCATCGCGGTCGGTCCGCTCCTCGGCGGCGTCCTCGGGGGCATCTCCTGGCGCGGCCCGTTCTTCGGCGTCTCCGCGCTGATGGCGATCGCGCTGGTCGCGACGCTGGTCTTCCTGCCGCCGACGCCCAAGCCGGAGAAGAAGGTCACCCTGCTGGCACCGCTCGCCGCGCTGCGCCACCGCGGGCTGCTGACGATGGGCATCATGGCGCTGCTCTACAACTGGGGCTTCTTCACCCTGCTCGGCTACGCGCCCTACCCGATGGGCCTGCACGACCCGCTCCAGCTCGGCTGGGTCTTCTTCGCCTGGGGCATCCTGGTCGCCGTCTTCGCCGTGTGGGGTGCGCCGTGGGCGCAGCGCCGCTTCGGCACCGCACCGACCCTCTACGTCAACCTGCTCGGTCTCGGCGCACTGCTCGCCGTCATCGGCCTCGGCGTCTCCTCGCCGACCGTGGTCATCGTGGCCGTGATCCTGTCCGGCATCTTCGTCGGCCTCAACAACACGCTCACCACCCAGGCGGTCATGCTGGTCTCGCCGGTGGAGCGGCCGATCGCGTCCTCCGCCTACGGTTTCGTACGCTTCATCGGCGGCGGCCTCGCACCCTTCGCCGCGGGCAAGATCGCCGAGGCGACCGACCAGTCGGTGGCCTTCTGCGTCGGCGCCGCGGCCTTCCTGATCGCGATCCCCGTCCTGGCCAGCGGCCACAAGCTGATCACGGCCGCCGAGTCGGCCGAGACCGCAGAGCCGGTCGCCCCGACGCTCGAGCCCGTCGGCCCGGTCCGCGGTGAGGGCCGGCCGGTGCTGGTCGCCGTCGGCGCCACCCTCGACGCCGACGCCGTCGTCGACCGGGCCGCCGAGATGGCCGCCGCCGACGGCGCACCGCTCGAGGTGGTCCACGTCCGCGAGACCGAGGTGGTCGAGGAGTTGGCGATCGACGCCGAGGAGCCGGAGATGGCCGCTGCGACCGTACGCGCCCACCTGGACCGCCTCGCCGCCCGCGGCGTGACCGCGACCGGCCTCGTGCTGCACAGCGTCGGCGACCACGCCAGCGCCGGGATGGTGCTGGCCAGGTACGCCACCGAGGCCCGGGTCCGCGCGATCGCGCTCGGCTCCTCGCCCCGAGGCCGCGCCGCTCAGCTCGCCGACGGCTCGATCACCTCCGCGGTCGTGCGGAACGCCGGCGTACCCGTCGTGCTCGTCGTTCCCGGCCAGGAGCCGCACGAGCTCAGTGCAGCAGCACTGACCCAGCTCCGCCACGCCTGAACGCGAGCCGAGACGCCACGCCTGATGTCGGCCCGGCGGGACCTGGTCCCGCCGGGCGGATAACCTTCGCCAGGTGAGCAGTGCGTACGAGACGGCGGATCCCAAGAGCCCGACCCGCCCGCGAGTGACCGAGCCGGTGACGCTGGCCGAGCTGGCCGGCGAGTTCGGCCTGGAGGTACGGGGCGAGGCCCGCGTCACCGGGGTCACGCTGAGCTCCCAACGGGTGCTGCCCGGCGACCTCTACGCCGCGCTCCCCGGGAGCCGCGCGCACGGCGCCAGCTACTCCGCCAGTGCCGTCGAGGCCGGAGCGGTCGCGGTCCTCACCGACGCCGCCGGCGCCGCCGAGCTGGAGGCCCAGGGCCTCGGCGAGGTGCCCGTGCTGCTCGTCGAGAAACCGCGCAAGGTGCTCGGCTCGCTCTCGGCCCGCGTCTACGGCAACCCGTCGGGCAGGCTCCGGCTGATCGGGGTCACCGGCACCCAGGGCAAGACGACGACCACCCGGTTGGCCGAGAGCGCGCTGCTCGACGCCGGCCACCGCGCCGGTGTCATCGGCACCGTCGGCACCCGGATCGGCGGCCGCGACGTGAAGACGCCGCTGACCACGCCCGAGGCTCCCGACCTGCACGGTCTCTTCGCCCGGATGGTCGAGGAGGGGACCGAGGCGTGCGCCATGGAGGTCTCCTCCCACGCCCTGGTCATGGGGCGCGTCGACGGGGTCGTCTTCGACGTCGCGGTCTTCCTCAACCTGGGCCGCGACCACCTCGACTTCCACGAGACGGTCGAGGACTACTACGCGGCGAAGGCCGACCTGTTCACCCCGGAGCGGGCAATGTTGGGCATCGTCAACATCGACGACGAGCACGGCCGCCGCCTCGCCGCCGAGGCGACCATCCCGATCCTCACCTATGCGCTGCACGACGACACCGCCGACTGGCGCGCCACCGACGTCGAGCTGCGCCCTGACGGCTCGAGCTTCACCGTCCATGGCCCTGACGGCCTGGAGTTCCCGGGCGCCAGCCCGCTGGCCGGCGACTACAACGTCAGCAACACCCTCGCCGCCCTGGCGAGCATCCACCACGCGTACGGCGACGAGACGGTGGTACGCGATGTCGCCACCGCCCTTGCGAAGGGCTCCGGCGTCCCAGGACGGCTCGAGCGGATCGACGAGGGCCAGCCGTTCACCGTCGTGGTCGACTACGCGCACAAGCCGGACGCGGTCGAGGCCGCGCTCGGCACGCTCCGTCCGCTGACCGAGTCCCGGCTGATCGTCGTGATCGGGGCCGGGGGAGACCGCGACACCGGCAAGCGGCCGATCATGGGGGAGATCAGCGCGCGGCTGGCCGACCACGTGATCGTCACCGACGACAACCCCCGCACCGAGGATCCGGCGAGCATCCGGCGACAGGTGCTGGACGGCACCACCGGCGGCAGCGCGAGCGTCGAGGAGATCGGTGACAGGCGGGCCGCGATCGTCCGCGCGATCAGCCTCGCCGAGCCCGGCGATATCGTCGTCGTCGCAGGTAAGGGGCATGAGACGGGCCAGGAGATCAACGGCGTCACCCACCCGTTCGACGACCGCGAGGTCGTGCGTACGGCGTTGGCGTCACAGTGATCGATGTGCTGATACGGCGGGGTGCCGCAGAGCCGGCGAGCCCGTAGGGAAGAATGCCGGGGGCCGGTGTCTTCGCTATGCACACCGGCCCGGGGGCAAGGACCAGGAACGGCATGGCAAGGAAGGCACCCGGCTGACATGAGAGCGATCTTGCTGAGCGGAGCGATTGCGCTTCTGTTCTCGCTGCTCGGCACCCGATTTGCGATCGTCCAGTTCACGAAGTTGGGCTACGGCCAGGAGATCCGCGAGGACGGTCCGACCACCCACCACGTCAAACGTGGCACCCCGACCATGGGTGGCGTTGCCGTCGTGATCTCGGTGGTGGTGGGCTTCTTCAGCGCCAAGCTGCTGACCGGCGACGCACCGAGCGCGACGGCCTACCTGCTGGTCTTCCTGCTGGTCGGTATGGCCGCGGTCGGCTTCGTCGACGACTTCATCAAGGTCTTCATGCAGCGCAACCTCGGTCTGCGCGCGTGGTCCAAGATGGTCGGACAGACGCTGGTCGCGGTGGGCTTCGGCGCGGTGGCGATCCACCCGGGCATGGCCAACGACGACGGCATCACGCCGGCGGCCGACCAGCTCTCCTTCATCCGCGACTTCGGTCCCCACTTCCTCGGCGGCGAGGGAGTGCTCTACTGGCTCGGCGGCGCCCTCCTGCTGGCGATCTTCTGGGTGATGGTCACCGGCACCTCCAACGCCACCAACCTCACCGACGGCCTCGACGGACTGCTGGCGGCCTCCTCGGCGATCGTCTTCGCCGCCTACACGATCATCAGCATCTGGCAGAACAACCAGCGCTGCGGCCGCCCGAGCGTGGAGATCGGCACCTGTTACGAGGTGCGCGACCCGCTCGACATGGCGATCCTCGGCGCCGCGATCAGCGGTGCCTGCATCGGCTTCCTGTGGTGGAACGCGAGCCCCGCGAAGATCTTCATGGGCGACACCGGCTCGCTCGCGCTCGGCTCGGTTCTGGCCGGGTTCGCGATCCTGTCGCACACCGAGTTCCTGCTGATCATCCTCGGTGGGCTCTTCGTGATGGAGACGTTCTCGGTGATCATGCAGACGGCCTGGTTCAAGATCACCCGCAAGGTGACGGGCACCGGGAAGCGGATCTTCCGGATCGCGCCCATTCATCACCACTTCGAGCACCTGGGCTGGGCGGAGGTCAACGTGACCATCCGGTTCTGGATCATCGCCGGCCTCTGCGTCGCGGCCGGTCTGGGAATCTTCTACGCCGAATGGGTGGCGACGATCTGATGACTGACCCCAACGCCAAGCTCGACAAGCTGGGCCGCAACGACTCCTGGGAGGGCGTGAAGGCGGTCGTGGCCGGCTTCGGCGTCTCCGGTTTCGCCGCCGCCGACAACCTCACCCACCTGGGCGCCTCGGTGATCGCGCTCGACGAGTCGCCGGGCGACGAGGAGCGCCAGGAGAAGGCCAAGCTCCTCGGCATCCTGGGTGCCGACGTACGCCTCGGCGAGGGCGCCACCCACGTGCTGCCCGACGACGTCGACGTCGTGGTCACCTCACCGGGCTGGAGGCCGACGGCTCCGCTGCTCGCCCAGGCGCGCGAGCGCGGGATCCCGATCTGGGGAGAGGTCGAGCTCGCCTGGCGGCTGCGCGACCCCGACAACGCCGCCCCCTGGCTGGCGGTCACCGGCACCAACGGCAAGACCACGACCGTGCAGATGCTCGACAACATCCTGCGTACCGCCGGGCTCCGGTCCGTCGCCGTCGGCAACGTCGGCCTGCCGATCGTCGAGGCCGTGATGGACCCCGAGCCCTACGACGTCTTCGCCGTGGAGCTCTCCTCCTTCCAGCTCCACTACACCTCCTCGATGGGCGCCGAGGCCGCCGTCGTCCTCAACATCGCCGAGGACCACCTCGACTGGTACCCCTCGATGAAGGAGTACGCCGCCGACAAGGGCCGCGTCTACGAGGGCGTCGAGCGGGCCTGCGTCTACAACGTCGCCGACGAGGCCACGCTGCACCTGGTCGAGGAGGCCGACGTCGTCGAGGGCGCCCGCGCGGTCGGCTTCACCCTCGGCACCCCGGCGGTGGGTCAGCTCGGGATCGTCGAGGACATCCTGGTCGACCGGGCCTTCATCGAGGAGCGTCAGACCTCCGCCGCGGAGCTGTGCCAGATCTCCGACCTCGCCTCCTCCGCCCCCCACTACGTCCAGAACGCGCTGGCCGCGGCCGCGCTAGCCCGGGCGCACGGGGTCTCCCAGGCGGCCGTACGCGACGGACTGAAGTCCTTCCGCCCCGACGGCCACCGCATCGAGGTCGTCGCCGAGGCCGGCGGCGTCACCTGGGTCGACGACTCCAAGGCGACCAACCCGCACGCCGCGCAGGCCTCGCTGCAGGCCTACGACCCGGTGATCTGGATCGCCGGCGGGCTGGCCAAGGGCGCCCGCTTCGAGGACCTGGTCGCCTCCATCCACGACCGGCTGCGGGCCGTCATCCTGATCGGCCAGGACCGCGACGTCATCGCCTCCGCCCTCGCCGCCCACGCCGGTGACCTGGAGATCGTCGAGCTCGACGACCCCGACGGCGTGGCCGCTCTCGCGGAGGCCGTCGAGATCGCCGCAGCCCTGGCCAAGCCCGGCGACACCGTGCTCCTGGCCCCCGGCTGCGCCAGCCAGGACCAGTTCCGCGACTACAAGGCCCGCGGCGAAGCCTTCGCCGACGCCGTACGCCGCCAGCTCTGACCCCACCCGCCTCGGCAGGGGCGACACGCGGGGGAGATGCGCCGCGAACGCGGAGACGGCGGCGAGAATGTAATGGACGTACGTCGCACCGCAACTGGGAGGTAGGCCGTGACGACCACCAGCCCCGACCAGACCGGTTCCGGCTCGGCCGAGCAGGCCAAGGCGTACCCGAAGTCGGTCCTCGGCTACCTCAAGGCCTGGTTCCACGCGCTGCGAGTGGCGCTGAACCGGCCGCTGGCCGCCTACTACCTGCTGCTCACCAGCACCGCCCTGCTGCTGACCATCGGGCTGATCATGGTGCTGAGCGCCTCGAGCGTGTGGGCCTACACCCAGATGGACAACTCCTACGCGATCGTCGGGCGGCAGGTGCTGTGGGTGATCATCGGCATCCCGTGTGCGTTCATCGCCTCCCGGATCCGGCCGAAGCACCTGCGACGGCTGGCCTGGCCGGGATACGTCATCGCCTGCGTGCTGCTCTTCCTGACGATCTTCCTGGGCCACGACGTCAACGGACAGCAGAACTGGATCGGGGCCGGCCCGGTCAAGATCCAGCCGAGCGAGATCGCCAAGCTGGGGATCGTGCTCTGGGCGGCCCACGTCTACGCCCTCAAGGAGCGCCGGCTCGACAGCCTCCACGAGGTGCTGATGCCGGTCCTGCCGGGCATCGCGCTGGCCACCGGGCTCGTCCTCGCCGGCCGGGACCTCGGCACCGCCCTGGTCTTCTTCGCGATCGTGCTCGGGATGCTGTGGGTGGTCGGGGCGCCCGGGCGGCTGTTCGGGATGGCGATCTCGATCATCGGTGTCTCGGTGCTGTTCCTGATCAGCACCGACACCGAGCGGCTCGCCCGATTGACCAGCTTCGCGGACCCGTTCAAGGACTACCACGGACAGGGCTGGCAGCCCTCCCACGGCCTCTACGCACTCAGCTCGGGCGGCATCCTGGGCCAGGGGATCGGGGCGTCGCAGCAGAAGTGGGGCGACCTGCCCGAGGCCCACACCGACTACATCTTCGCGGTGCTCGGGGAGGAGCTCGGCCTGGTCGGCACCCTGCTCGTCGTCGGCCTCTTCCTGACTCTCGCCTTCGCGCTGGTCAAGGTCGCGCGCCAGACCGACCGGCCGTTCGTACGCTACTTCAGCTTCGGCGTGCTGGTCTGGCTGCTGGGCCAGATGATCATCAACGTCGGCATGGTGCTCGCACTGCTGCCCGTCATCGGCATCCCGCTGCCGCTGGTCTCCTACGGCGGCTCGGCGCTGATCCCGTCGATGGTGGCGCTGGGCGTCGTGATCGGCTTCGCCCGTCGTGAACCGGCGGCGGCCGCTGCGCTGAAGCAGCGTAAAGCCTTGGCAAAGGATCGGGCACGCCAGGCAGCCGCTTACCGGTCCGCTCAACGCAACCGCTAAGTTCGGACGCATCATGAAGGCCCTCCTCGCCGGTGGTGGCACCGCCGGACACACATCCCCCCTGCTCGCCACGGCTGACGCCCTGCGCCGTCTGGACCCCAGCGTGGAGGTGACCTGCCTCGGCACGCCTCGCGGCCTGGAGAACCAGGTCGTTCCCGCCGCGGGCTACCCGCTCGAGCTGATCCCGCCGGTCCCGATGCCGCGCCAGCTCAGCAGCGACCTGCTGAAGGTGCCGGCCAACCTCAAGGGCGCGGTCGACGCGACCTACGAGGTGCTCGACCGGATCCGGCCCGACGTCGTCGTCGGCTACGGCGGGTACGTCTCGATGCCGGCCTATCTCGCCGCGAAGCGGCGCCACATCCCGATCGTCGTGCACGAGGGCAACGCGATGCCGGGTCTCGCCAACAAGGCAGGAGCCCGGGTTGCCGACCGGGTCGCGGTGAGCTTCCCGGACACCAAGCTGCCCAAGGCCGAATACATCGGGCTGCCGATCCGCCGGATGATCTCGACGATGGACCGCTGGGCGCTGCGCGCCGAGGCCCGCAGCTTCTTCGGGCTCGACCAGCACCGCCCCACGATCGTGGTCACCGGCGGCTCGCAGGGCGCCCGGACGATCAACGAGTCGGTCTCCGGCGCCTACCCGGCGCTGGCCAGCAACGGGATCCAGGTGCTCCACGTGATCGGCCCGAAGAACGAGCTGGTCTCGCCCGGCCCCGGCTACCATGTGCTCAACTACGTCGACCGGATGGACCTCGCGCTGGCGGCCGCGGACCTGATGATCTGCCGCTCCGGCGCCAACTCGGTGATCGAGGCGAGCGCCGTCGGGGTCCCGGCCGTCTACGTACCTCTCCCGATCGGCAACGGCGAGCAGGCCCTCAATGCCCGCGCCGTCGTCGACGCCGGCGGCGCCGTGCTCGTCTCCGACGCCGACATGAACGCCGCCTGGGTCACCAGCCATGTACCCCCGATCGTCACCGACCGCGCCCGCCTCGAGGCGATGTCGAAGGCCGCCAGCGACCTGGTGCCGCGCGACGCCGACGAACGGCTGGCGCGGATCGTGATGGAGACGGCGCAAGGAGGTAGGTCATGAGAGTTCCGGTTCCTGAGCACATCCTTCCCGCCGAGCATCTGGGCAGGGTCCACTTCATCGGCATCGGTGGCGCGGGTCTGTCCGCGATCGCCCGGGTCATGCTGGCCCGCGGGATCGAGGTCTCCGGCAGCGACGGCGCCGACTCGTCGATGGTCGCAGCGCTGCGCGAGGAGGGCGCGACCGTCTACGTCGGTCACGACGCCTCCCAGGTCGACGGCGTCGACACGCTGATCGTCTCCACCGCGATCCGCGAGGACAACCCCGAGTACGTCGCGGCCGTCGAGAAGGGTCTGCGGATCTACCCGCGCTCGGCCGGCCTGGCCTCGGTGATGGAGGGCCGCCGCGTCCTCGCCGTCGCCGGCACCCACGGCAAGACCACCACCACCTCGCTGCTGACCGTCTCCCTGCAGGCTGCGGGCGCTGCGCCGACCTACACCGTCGGTGGCGAGCTGGCCGCCTCGGGCACCAACGCCGCCGAGGGCTCAAGCGACCTGTTCGTCGCCGAGGCGGACGAGTCCGACGGCGCCTTCCTGGTCTACAAGCCGTACGCCGCGGTCGTCACCAACGTCGAGGCCGACCACCTCGACCAGTGGGGGACCGAGGAGGCCTACCGCGAGGGTTTCGCCCAGTTCGTGGGGCGGCTGGCTCCCGACGGGTTCCTGGTCGCGGTCATCGACGACCCCGGCGCCGCCGACCTGCGTCACGTCGCCCACTCGCTCGGCCGCCGCTTCATCGGCGTCGGTGAGTCGGAGCTGGCCGACGTACGCGCCGTCGACATCGTCCTGGAGGGCACCACATCCTCCTTCACCGTCGTCGACGGGCTCGACGAGCTGGGCCGGATCACGCTGCAGATCCCCGGGCGCCATTACGTCGCCGACGCGCTGGCCGCGTTGACCGTTGGCCTGCGTCTCGGTCACTCCTTCGACCTGCTCAAGGCGGGGCTGGAGTCGTTCACCGGCACCCGGCGGCGGATGGAGCGCAAGGGAGAGGCCGCAGGCGTACGCGTCTACGACTCCTACGCCCACCACCCCTCCGAGATCGCCGGCGACCTCGTCTCCGGCCGGTCCGTGGCGGGGCAGGGGCGGCTCATCGTCGCCTTCCAGCCGCACATGGTCTCCCGCACCCGGATCTTCGGCGAGGAGATGGGACGCGTGCTCGGCGCCGCCGACGAGGTCGTCGTCCTCGACGTCTACCTCGCCCGCGAGGACTACGACCCCGAGGTCACCGGCAAGCTCGTCGCCGACGCGGTGCCGCTGCCGCCCGACCGGGTCGTCAGCATCGCTGGGCTCGAGGAGGCCGCCGCCGAGCTGGCCCGCCGCGCCCGACCGGGTGACCTGGTTCTGACGCTCGGGGCAGGTACCGTGACCGAGGTGGGCCCGATGGTGCTCGCCAGGCTACGTACGGCAGAGCAGTAACGCTGGGGGAGGCGAGCATGGGGGAGAAGGGGTCGGGCGTCGAGACGGAGATCGCCGAGGCCTTGGAGATCGCCCAGTCGGCGTCGGGGGAGCGCGAGATCGACCTGGACTCGGAGGAGGCCAAGGGCGGTGCTGAGTCGAGCACCGAACCGGAGTCGGAGGAGTCTCAGGACGAGCCTGCGGCGGTCGATTCGGCGACCCTGAAGAGCCGTAAGGCCTTCGCCCGGCGCCAGTGGCGCCGGCGCTGGCTGGCGTGGCGCTATCTGATCGTCGGCACCCTGGTCATCGCGCTCCTGCTCGGTGGGATCTGGGCGGTCTACTTCTCCACCTGGCTGCAGGTCAAGGGCACCTCCGTGCACGGCTCGATGAAGATGACCAGCGCGAAGCAGGTCGTCGAGTTCGCGGCGGTCCCGGTCGGCGAGCCGCTGGCCACCGCTGACCTCGAGGCAGTGCAGGTGCGCGTGCTCAACGGGCTGCCGATGGTGCGCTCGGTCAACGTCTCGCGCGAGTGGCCCGACAAGATCCGGGTCGACGTCACCGAACGTACGCCGGTGGCCGTCGTCTCCATCGGCGGCCGGCTCCGTGCGCTCGACGAGACCGGCACCGTCTTCTGGGACTACAAGAAGGCGCCGCGAGGTCTGCCGATGGTGAACACCGTCACCGGCACCAACTCCGACGCACTCCGCGAGGCCGCCGCGGTGGCCTCGGCGCTCCCGCCCGACCTCGCCAAGACGGTCGACCACGTCGAGGTGACCACCGTCGACTCGATCTCCCTGGAACTGCGCAACGACAAGCGCGTGGTGTGGGGGAGCAGCGCCCAGTCCGACACCAAGGCCGACGTGCTGGTCGCGTTGATGAAGGCCGAGCCCGACGTGGCCCGCTACGACGTCTCCGTACCCGGCCAGCCCGTCACCAGCAAGAGCGTCGACTGATCCTCTACCGGACGGCAACGGATGGGCACAACTGATCCGCGTCCGCGTGTCGCGCCAGTTTGAGGACGTACGTCTGCCTACTGTTCTGAGAACGGCGAGGTTGACATAACTATAACCCTCAGGCTGAGGGTAAGGGTTAAGAACCGGCCGTAAGAACCAACCATCGATCGAAGGGGCGACCACCGTGGGAGCTGCACAGAACTATCTGGCGATCATCAAGGTCGTCGGCATCGGTGGCGGCGGCGTCAACGCTGTCAACCGGATGATCGAGGTCGGCCTCAAGGGGGTCGAGTTCATCGCCATCAACACCGACGCCCAGGCGCTGCTGATGAGCGACGCCGACGTCAAGCTCGACATCGGTCGCGAGCTCACCCGCGGTCTCGGTGCCGGCGCCAACCCGAGCGTCGGGGAGAGCGCCGCCGAGGACCACGCCGACGAGATCGAAGAGGTCATCAAGGGCGCCGACATGGTCTTCGTGACCGCCGGCGAGGGTGGCGGCACCGGCACCGGTGGCGCCCCGGTCGTGGCCCGCATCGCCCGCTCCCTCGGCGCCCTGACCATCGGTGTGGTGACCCGCCCGTTCGCCTTCGAGGGCCGTCGTCGCGCCAACTCCGCCGAGGAGGGGATCAGCAAGCTCCGCGAGGAGGTCGACACCCTCATCGTCATCCCCAACGACCGCCTGCTGTCGATCTCGGACCGCAACGTGTCGGTGATGGACGCGTTCCGCCAGGCCGACCAGGTGCTGCTGCAGGGTGTCTCCGGCATCACCGACCTGATCACCACGCCCGGCCTGATCAACCTCGACTTCGCCGACGTGAAGTCGGTCATGTCCAACGCCGGCTCGGCGCTGATGGGCATCGGCTCCGCGCGCGGTGACAACCGCAGCGTCGAGGCCGCCGAGATGGCCGTCTCCTCGCCGCTGCTGGAGGCATCGATCGACGGCGCCCACGGGGTCCTGCTCTCGATCGCTGGTGGCTCCGACCTCGGCCTCTTCGAGATCAACGAGGCCGCCGCGCTGGTCGCCGACGCGGTCCACGAGGAAGCCAACATCATCTTCGGCGCGACCATCGACGACGCGCTCGGTGACGAGGTCCGGGTCACGGTGATCGCCGCCGGCTTCGACGGTGGCATGCCCAAGCGCCGCGAGGGCGCCTCGGCGCTCGGCAGCGTGCAGGGCCGCTCCAGCGCCTCCCAGTCCACCAACAACGGTGAGACCGCCGCCGTGGCCACCGCGGTCGCGACCCGGCGCACCGAGGAGGCCGAGGAGACCCCGGCCGCCGCGCCGGCCAAGCCGGCCCCGGCCACGCCTCCGCCCGCGGCTCCGCCGGCCGAGCCGGCCCCGGTCGCCAAGAAGCCTGCTCCGAGCGTCCAGTACAGCGACGATGAGCTCGACGTTCCCGATTTCTTGAAGTAGGTCCCTCGCTTGTATTCGTTCCGAGCCTCAGCAGGCCTCGTCGACCTGGCGTTCACCGACAGGTACGGCGGGGTCAGTCTCGCTCCGTACGCCGAGCTCAACCTGGCGGTCAACGGCTCGGACTCGCCGGAGGCGAAGGCCGAGAACCATCGGCTGCTGCTGGCCGACTTCGCCGACGGCGCGCCCTACGCCGACCTCTACCAGGTCCACGGCAACGCGGTCGTCGACGCGGAGTGCGGCACCCGCCCCGAGGCGGACGGAATCGTGACCACCGAGCGTGACCTGGTGCTGTTGGTCCGCACCGCCGACTGCGTACCAGTGCTGTTCGCGGACGAGGCGGCCGGGGTCATCGGCGCGGCGCACGCCGGACGCAAGGGGATGGCGGCCGGGGTCGTGCCCGAGACCGTCGCCCGGATGCGCGCGCTCGGCGCGACACGGATCAGCGCCTGGGTGGGGCCGCACGTGTGCGGCAAGTGCTACGAGGTGCCTGCCGAGATGCAGGAGGAGATCGTCGCGGTCGAGCCGGCCGCACGCGCCACCACGAGCTGGGGCACCCCGAGCCTCGACGTCGGCGCCGGAGTGCTCGCCCAGCTGGCTCGCGAGGGCGTCGAGACGGTCGACGCCAGCCGCTGCACCCGCGAGTCCGACGACCTCTACTCCTACCGTCGCGACGGCGCCGGCATGTCGCTGGGCGCCCTGATCCGGCTGCGTGGTGCCTGATGGCGACCGATCGCGCCGATGAGATCGCCGCGGGGCTCGCCGAGACCCGCGAGCGGGTCGCGGTGGCCGCCAAGGCCGCCGGTCGCCCCGCCGACGATGTCCACCTGGTCGTGGTCACCAAGTTCTTCCCCGCCTCCGACGTACGCATCCTGGCCGGCCTCGGCGTCACCGACGTCGGCGAGAACCGCCACCAGGAGGCGGCGGCCAAGGCGGCCGAGTGCGCCGACCTCGGTCTGCGATGGCACTACATCGGCGGGCTCCAGTCCAACAAGGCGGCCGCCGTGGCCGGCTACGCCGACGTGGTCGAGTCCGTCGACCGGTCCTCGCTGCTGCCCCGGCTCAGCCGCGGCGCGGGGGAGCGCGGCCAGATCCTCGACGTCCTCCTGCAGGTATCCCTCGACCCGCCCGGGCGCGAGGGTCGCGCCGGGGCGGATCCCGGTGACGTACGCGACCTGGCTGCTGAGGTCGAGGCGACTGACGGGCTCCGGCTGCGGGGGCTGATGGCGGTCGCGCCTCTCGGTGAGGAACCGGAGCCGGCGTTCGTCCGGCTGGCGCGGATCCGGGAGGACTTCCTGGTCGAGTATCCCGACGCGACGGTGCTGTCGGCGGGGATGAGCGGCGACCTGGAGCAGGCGATTGCCCATGGCGCGACACACGTACGTGTTGGGTCTGCGGTCCTCGGACAGAGGCCAACTGTCAAGTAATGTCTCGGGAAGCAATACTTTGGGGAAGGTGGCTACATGAGTGAGCGTCAGCGAACGGCTAGGAACCTCAGGCCGCCGCGTCCGTATTCTTGTGGTTGCCCTACGGAGGTGGCGGCATGAGCGGCGCGATGCGCAGGTTCGGTGAATACCTCGGCCTGCTCGAGGACACCGGGTACGACGACGATGTCTACGAGGGTGACGACGACGAGACCCGCTCCCACCAGGCCGTCAAGGCGCCGGTGCGGTCGAAGCAGTCACGCCCGGCTCCGGTGGCTGACCTTTCCGAGCGGCGACGAGCAACGGTGGTGCCTGCAGTGGCAGAGCTTTCCAAGATCATCACGCTGACCCCGACGTCCTACAACGAAGCGCGTCAGATCGGCGAGAACTACCGCGACGGCACGCCGGTGATCATGAACCTCACCGAGATGAACGATCCGGACGCGAAACGGCTTGTCGACTTTGCGGCCGGCCTGATCTTTGCTACCTATGGGAACATCGAGAGGGTCACCAACAAGGTGTTTCTTATCTCACCTGCGAACGTTTCGGTCACGGCTGAGGCAAAGCAGAGGATCGTTGAGGGCGGCTTCTTCAACCAGAGCTGAGGCCTTCGACACCTGCTCGTAGGTGCCTGGATGCGGTCCGCATCTGGCATGTCTACGGACAGGCGCTAGAGTTTCGACAGCATTACCTGATGCCGCCCCCCGGCGGTGCAGTCCGTACGTCTGAGTCAACCGAGTAATGAATGGGTGAGGTCATGCCGCTGACGCCAGAGGACGTGAGCAACAAGCGCTTTACTCCCGTCCGGCTCCGCGAGGGCTACGACATGGGCGAGGTGGACCAGTTCCTCGACGAGGTCGAGGCCGAACTGGCACGTCTCACCCGGGAGAACGACGACCTTCGCGGGAAGTTGGCATCTGCGCAGTCGGGTGGGGGTCCGTCCTTCCCGATGGCTCCCGAGCCGCCTGCTCCTGAGCCGATGCCGGCTCCTGAGCCGGTCTCGCACCAGATGCCGATGTATCAGGAGGCACCGCAGACCGGCGGCATCGAGACGATCCGGGTCGAGACCGTGCCGGAGGCGTCCAATGCCGCCGCGCGCCTGCTCGAGCTGGCCACGCGCAACCACGACGCGCTCATCGACACTGCCAAGAACGACGCCGACAAGATCGTCGGCGAGGCTCGCACCAAGGCCGAGCGCCTCGAGGCCGAGTCGAAGTCGAAGGCCGACCGCATGGAGGCCGACGCGCGCACCCGTGCGCAGATGCTCGACAGCGAGACCGCCGAGCGTCGCCAGCAGCTCTTCGGCGAGCTCGAGCGTGAGAAGGACAACCTGACCACCGAGGTCGACACCCTGCGCAACTTCGAGCGTGAGTACCGCTCCCGCCTGAAGAGCTACTTCACGCAGCAGCTCGACGCGCTCAACAACTCGGCTGAGTCACAGGCGCCCGTGATGGCCGCCGCCGTCAACGAGTCGGGCCCGGCGCCCAAGCGCCTGCGCTCCATCCTGGGGGAGGACGAGGGCTGAGGTCCTCGTAGTCAGGCTTCCATCGGCCGGTCCCGCATCGCGGGGCCGGCCGATGCGTACGTCCGCTGTGTCCTGACGGAGCCCGCCGGCTGCGGCAGGAACGCGTTGTAGCAGGTGAGGCGGGTCCTGTAAGAGGATTTCGGAGTTTTTCCGCGCTGCGGACCAATATGCGTGCAGTTTCGGTGTGTTAGTTGAGTGGAGCCGAATCCCGGGCTACATTCCGGGCACGCACTCCGCACCGACTCGGCGGCGCGAAGTGACGGCAGGAGAAAGGGGACTCCATGTCTGTACCGATGAGGTGTCGCGCCAGCGCGGCAGTCGGGCGCGTCCAGGTGGCGACGCCCGAGCTTTCTGGGAATACCAGCTCCTACGTCACGGCTTCCACGTCGGTGGCCGCGGCGAGCGCCTAAGCCATAACTGACCACCGTGCGGCCCGGGGGGCCGTGTCACACACCAGAAAGCGAGTGCCGTGCCTAAGAAAGCAACCAAGACCGTCGTCTCTCCTGACCAGTTGAAGGTCAAGGACGGCGAGGACCCGTGGACGAAGGATGAGCTCAACGAGGTCATCGACGAGCTTCACGAGATGAGAGCTCACAGCCTCGAGGTGCTCACCGCTCTCGAAGCCGAGCTCTCCGGCCTGATGAAGGACTCCGGCGACGGCGCCGGCCAGGACCAGGCCGACATGGGCGCGACCAGCTTCGAGCGTGACCACGAGCTGACCGTGGTCAACAGCGAGAAGGACAAGCTGGCCCAGATCGAGCGTGTCCTGGGATACCTCGAGGACGGCTCGTACGGCATCTGTGAGTCGTGTGGGGAGCCGATCGGCAAGATGCGGCTCATGGCGTTCCCGCGTGCCACACTGTGCATGACATGCAAGCAGCGCGAGGAGCGTCGCTGAGCGACGCACATACCGGTCCTGAGTCCGACGTGCGCCCTGTTCGATGGGCCGAGTTCGCGACCGTCGCAGTGTTTCTGCTGGTCATCGACCAGATCACGAAGCTCTGGGCGGTCGCGACGCTCGTTCCCGGGCAGCCGCAGGAGTTCATCGGCTCGGTGCTCCAGTTCAACATCATCCGCAACCCGGGAGCAGCCTTCTCGACCGGGACCGGCTACACCTGGGTCTTCACGACGCTCTCGATCGCGGCCACGATCGGTGTGCTCTGGTTCGCGCGCCGGGTGCGTCACCGCGGCTGGGCCATCGCGCTCGGCATCCTGGTCGCCGGCATCAGCGGCAACCTGGTCGACCGGCTCATGCGTGAGCCGGGCTTCTACGTCGGGCACGTCGTCGACTTCCTGCAGCTGCCCAACTGGCCGATCTTCAACGTCGCCGACATGTGCATCAACGTCGCCGCGGTGCTGATCGTGATCTTCTCGTTCAAGGGGATCGGGCTCGACGGGTCGATCGACGGCGGTGCCGCGGACGAGTCCGATGACACCTCGGACGAGCCCGAGGGCGAGAAGAAGTGAACTTCGGTCACGCCGACCAGCGCACGCTGCACGTCCCCGACGGTCTGGAGGGGGAGCGGGTCGACGCCGCCATGGCGCGGCTGTTCGGCCTCTCCCGCACCCGTGCGGCAGAGCTGATCGCCGAAGGGCTGGTGACCGTGGACGGCTCGGCCGTGGCCAAGAGCGACCGGGTCAGTGCCGGGTCGATGCTCGACGCGACGATCCCGTCGCAGGCAGACCCCCTCGAGATCAAGCCCGAGATCGTCGAGGGCATCAAGATCATCTACGACGACGACGCCTTCGTGGTGATCGACAAGCCGGTCGGCGTGGCCGTCCATCCCTCGCCGGGCTGGCAGGGGAAGACCGTCGTCGGCCACCTCGTCGCGGCCGGCTTCCGGATCTCCACCTCGGGGGCCAAGGAGCGCGAGGGCATCGTCCAGCGCCTCGACGTCGGCACCTCGGGCGTGATGGTGATCGCCAAGTCCGAGCACGCCTACTCCGTCCTCAAGAACGCGTTCCGGCAGCGTACGGTCGACAAGACCTACCACGCGCTGGTCCAGGGCCACCCCGACCCGCTCGAGGGGACGATCGACGCACCGATCGGGCGCAACCCGAAGTACGACTACAAGTTCGCGGTCCGCGCGGACGGGCGTCAGTCGGTGACCCACTACGAGACGCTCGAGGCGCATCGGTTCGCCTCGCTGCTCGAGATCCACCTCGAGACCGGGCGCACCCACCAGATCCGCGTCCACATGTCGGCGCTGAAGCACCCGTGCGTCGGCGACCTCACCTACGGCGCCGACCCCGCCCTGGCGCGGCGCGTCGGGGTCGAGCGGCAGTGGCTGCACGCGGTGCAGCTCGGCTTCGAGCACCCGGAGACCGGTGAGTACGTCACCTTCGAGTCGACCTACCCCGACGACCTCCAGCACGCCCTCGATGTCATTCGCGACTCCGACTGAGGCGGTGCTCCGCCCGGCGGAGTCCGAGGACATCGCCGAGATCGTCCGCACCTACGTCGAGGCACGTGCCGCCGCGCCGATGCCGGCGCCGATCTACCCGGAGTCGGACATCCGGGAGTGGCTCGCGGTCAAGGTCCTGGCGCCCCAGAAGGGGTCGCAGGTCTGGGTCGCGGAGGTCGACGGCGTCGTCTCGGCCTTCGTCGCCTTCACCCCGACCTGGCTCGACGACCTCTTCGTCCACCCCCGCGCCCAGGGCGCCGGCCTCGGCACCATGCTGCTCGACCTGGTGAAGTCGCTGACCGCCGACGGCTTCGGCCTGTGGGTCTTCGAGATGAACACCCCGGCGCGGGCCTTCTACGCCCGCCACGGACTGCGCGAGGTCGAGCGGACCGACGGCTCGGCCAACCAGGAGAAGACCCCCGACGTACGGATGGCCTGGCCCTGACCTACTCGCCCTTGAGGTGGTCCATCTCGGCCGCGATGCGGGCGATCTCGGCGGGGCCGACGCGGCAGCAGCCCCCGACGTACTCAGCCCCGGCGCTGACCCAGGAGAGGGCCTCTCCGGGCCGGAAGCGAGGGGTGCCGGTCCAGGCGCCGTCGGCGTACGTCTCGCCGGTGTTGGGGTAGACGACGGCGGGCTCGCCGGTGGCGGTGGCCAGCTGGATGGCGGCGGGGACGTCGGCGGGGTCGCAGCAGTTGACGCCGACGGCGACGACCGAGCGGATGCCCGCGGCCAGCGCCAGTGCGTCGGCCAGGGGCTGGTCGGCGCGGGTGCGGGTGCCGGCGCAGGAGTAGGAGAACCACACCGGGAGGCCGATGTCGTCGAGCAGGTCGACGAGCACCTCGGCCTCCTCGATGTCGGGGATGGTCTCGACCGCGATGAGATCGGGGTCCTCGGTCTCGAGCAGCGCCAGCCGGGGTGCGTGGAAGTCACGCAGTACGGCCGCCGAGACGCCGTAGCGGCCGCGGTACTCCGACCCGTCGGCCAGGTAGGCGCCGTAGGGCCCGATCGAGGCGGCGACCAGGCGTCCGGGAGCCTCCACAGCGACCTCACGCGCGACGCGGACACTGCGGCGCAGCAGCTCGGTGGCGTACGTCTGGGTCATCCCGGCCTCCACGAAACCGGGCACGCTGGCCTGGTAGCTGGCGGTCGTGGCGACGTCGGCGCCGGCGGCGAAGTAGGCGCGGTGGACCGCGGCGATCTCCGCGGGTGACTCGTCCAGCAGCCGGGCCGTCCACAGGGCTCCGGAGACGTCATGACCGCGTGCTTCCAGCGCGTTGGACAGGCCGCCGTCGAGGATCGTCACCATGACTCAAGACTGTACGGCCAGCCGCCCGAGAAACGCCCTGGGGCGTCGACGAAACTGTCGGTGCCGCCAGATAGTCTGTAGTCCTTCCCCCAGGTCGTCCGTTTGAGCACGGGCTCCTGCGCCCGCTCCATCCGTTCGACCTCGAGGAGGGCTCCACGCCAATGGCGGCCGGCTCCAAGGACTCATTCGTCCACCTGCACGTCCACACCGAATACTCGATGCTGGACGGAGCCTCGCTCCTCGACGGGCTGTTCTCGCGCACCGCCGAGCTGGAGATGCCGGCGATCGCGATGACCGACCACGGCAACATGCACGGCGCCTACGACTTCTGGTCGAAGGCCCGCAAGCACGACGTGAAGCCGATCATCGGCATCGAGGCCTACATCACGCCGAACACCCCGCGCGGCGAGCGCAAGCGGGTGCGGTGGGGCAAGGGCGACCAGGCGCAGGAGGGCGGCGACGACGTCTCGGGTGGTGGCGCCTACACCCACATGACGATGTGGGCCGAGTCCACCGAGGGGATGCACAACCTCTTCCGGCTCTCGAGCCGCTCGAGCCTGGAGGGCTACTACTTCAAGCCGCGGATGGACAAGGAGATCCTCGCCGAGCACTCCAAGGGGATCATCGTCTCCACCGGCTGTCCCTCGGGCGCGATCCAGACCCGGCTGCGGCTGGGCCAGTGGGACGAGGCGCTCAAGGAGGCCGGCGAGCTGCAGGACATCTTCGGGAAGGACAACGTCTTCCTCGAGCTGATGGACCACGGCATCTCCATCGAGAAGCGGGTCCGCGACGACCTGCTCAAGCTCGGCAAGGCGATGAACATCCGCCCGGTCGCGACCAACGACTCCCACTACAACAACCCCGAGGACGCCGCCGCCCACGAGGCGCTGCTGTGCGTCCAGTCGGGCAGCCGGATGACCGAGCCGCCCTACTCCAAGGGCGGCAAGCGGTTCGCGTTCGAGGGCAGCGGCTACTACATCAAGACCGCCGCCGAGATGCGCGAGCTGTGGGGCCGGCAGGACCTGATCGAGGCCTGCGACAACACCCTGCTGATCGCCGAACGCTGCGACGTCCAGTTCACCGAGTCGACCGGTGGCTACATGGCGCTCGCCGACATCCCCGAGGGCGAGACCGAGGAGTCGTGGCTGCGCAAGGAGACCTGGCGCGGCATCGAGCTGCGCTACCCGGGTGAGAAGACGACCCAGGAGGTCCGGGACCGCGTCGAGTTCGAGATCGACGTCATCCTGCAGAAGGGCTACCCGGGCTACTTCCTGGTGGTCGCCGACTTCATCCAGTGGTCCAAGGACAACGGCATCCGGATCGGACCGGGCCGTGGTTCCGGTGCCGGCTCGATCGTGGCGTACGCGCTGCGGATCACCGATCTCGACCCGCTCGAGCACGGACTCTTCTTCGAGCGGTTCCTCAACCCCGAACGTCCCTCGATGCCCGACTTCGACATCGACTTCGACGACCACCGCCGCGGTGAGACGATCAAGTACGTCACGGAGAAGTACGGCGCGGAGAAGGTCGCCCAGATCGCCACCTTCGGCCGGATCAAGGCCAAGCAGGCGATCAAGGACGCGGCCCGCATCCTCGACCACGGCTTCGCGATCGGCGACCGGATCACCAAGGCGCTGCCGCCCGACGTGATGGGCAAGGGGGTTCCGCTCAAGGAGCTGTTCAACCCCGACCACAAGCGCTACGGCGAGGGCGGCGACTTCCGGGCCCTGCACGACACCGACCCCGACGTCCGCAAGATCTACGAGACCGCGCTCGGTCTCGAGGGCCAGATCCGGCAGACCGGCATCCACGCCGCGGGCGTGATCATGGCCTCCGAGCCGATCATCGACGTCGTCCCGCTGATGGAGCCCAAGCAGGACGGCCAGGTCGTCACGCAGTTCGAGTATCCGACCTGTGAGGCGCTCGGCCTGGTCAAGATGGACTTCCTCGGCCTCTCCAACCTCCACACCCTCGAGGACGCGCTCGGCAACATCCGCGCGAACCGCGACATCGATCTGGTGCTCGAGGAGGTCCCGTTCGACGACAAGCCGACCTACGAGCTGATGCAGCGCGGCGACACGCTCGGCGTCTTCCAGCTCGATGGTGGTGGCATGCGCGCGCTGCTGCGCTCGATGCTGCCCGACCGGTTCGCCGACATCACCGCGGTCTCCGCGCTCTACCGGCCCGGCCCGATGGGCGCCGACTCCCACAACAAGTACGCCCACCGCAAGAACGGCCGCGAGCCGATCGTGCCGATCCACCCCGAGCTCGAGAAGCCGCTCGCAGAGGTGCTGGGGGAGACGTACGGCCTGATCGTCTATCAGGAGCAGGTGATGTCGATCGCCCAGGTCCTGGCCGGGTTCTCGCTCGGACAGGCCGACAACCTGCGCCGCGCGATGGGCAAGAAGAAGAAGGCCGAGCTCGACAAGCAGTACGCCGGCTTCCAGGCCGGCATGCTCGAGCGCGGCTACTCCCAGAAGGCGATCGACACGATCTGGGAGATCCTGCTGCCGTTCTCCGACTACGCCTTCAACAAGTCGCACTCGGCGGCCTACGGCGTGGTCACCTACTGGACCGCCTACCTCAAGGCCAACTACCCGACCGAATACATGGCCGCGCTCTTGACCTCGGTCAAGAACGACAAGGACAAGATGGCGATCTACCTCAACGAGTGTCGCCGGATGAAGATCGCGGTGCTGCCGCCCGACGTCAACGAGTCCGCCCACGACTTCACCGCGGTCGGCAGCGACATCCGCTTCGGCCTGACCGCCGTGCGCAACGTCGGCGCCCAGGTGGTCGACGGGATCGTCGAGGCCCGCACCTCCAAGGGCCGGTTCGAGGACTTCAACGACTATCTCTCCAAGGTGCCCGAGCGAGCCTGCAACAAGCGCGTGATCGAGTCGCTGATCAAGGCCGGTGCCTTCGACGACATGAAGCACCGCCGTCGCGCGCTGGTGGCGATCCACGAGACCGCCGTGGACCAGTACATCGACATCAAGCGCAACGAGGCGATCGGCCAGGACTCGCTCTTCGGCGGCCTCGACGAGGACGGAGGCGACGGCTTCGGCGTCTCGGTGGCCATCCCCGACATGGACGAGTGGGACAAGATGACCCTGCTCGGCCATGAGCGGGAGATGCTGGGTCTCTACGTCTCCGACCACCCGCTGATGGGCCTGGAGCACGTCCTCGCCAACGGTACCGACTGCACCATCGGTCAGCTGATGACCGACGAGACGCGGCCCCACAACACCACCGTCACGGTCTCCGGGCTGGTCACCAACGTCAACCGGCGTATCACCAAGAAGGGCGACGCGTGGGCGACGGTGACCCTGGAGGACCTCGAGGGCTCGGTCGAGGTGCTGCTCTTCCCGTCGTCCTACCAGCTGGCCGCGCCGCATCTGGTCGAGGACGGGATCATCCGGGTCAAGGGCCAGCTCTCCCGCGACAAGGACCAGCCCGAGCTGCGTGGCCAGGAGGTCACCGTCCCCGACCTGACCGGCGGCCCGGGTGCGGCTGGGGGGCCGGTGGTGATCTCGCTGCCGTCGACGCGGTGCACGCCGCAGGTGATCGCGTCGCTGCGTGACGTACTGACCACCTATCCCGGAGTAGCCGAGGTCAGGCTACGGTTGATGACACGGGACGCGACCCGGGTCATGAAGCTCGATGACCGGCTGCGGGTGGCACCGACTCCCGAGCTGTTCGCCGACCTCAAACAACTCCTCGGACCAGGATGCCTGACAATCTGATCGTGCCGCCGCCGCCCAGTCTCTACGCGACCGGCCACCGCTCCGCCCGCCCCGACCTGTCCCGCCCGGTGCTGGTCCAGGTGGCCATCATCGTGGCCGCCTTCATCGTCGGCGGCCTTGCGGCTGGTCTCGCGGCGGCGACGTTGTGGACGCCGCCGACCGGGATGGTGCTCGAGGACAAGTGGTACCGGGGGCTCATCTCGATCGACCCGCCCGCCATCGGGCAGAACATCGATCAGGGCGTCTTCGCCGCGACCGCCTGGTTCTCGGTCTGTGCGATCGTGCTCGGCCTGCTGGTCGGCATCGCGGCCGCGGTCTGGCTCAACCGCTCCGAGCTGGTCACCCTCGGTGCGCTGATGGTCGGCGGTGCGATCGGTGGCGGCCTGATGCTGCTGATCACCTCGCTGCTCTCGCCCGAGGACCCCAATGGTCTCGCCAAGGGTGCCGCCGACGGCACCGTGCTCGAGGACAGCTTCCAGCTGGCCTCGCCGTGGCTGGTCCTGCTCGTCCCGGGCTCGGCGATGCTGGCGCTGATGGTCATCTTCTTGATGTGGGCGCCGCACCCTCCCGCGGATCACGAGCTCGACGGGCAGCAGTCCGCGACCGAAAGGTAAATTCGGCGGACAGCCTCCGTTGGGCGGCGTAGATTCAACAGGTTGGACGGTTGGCACCATGCTGACCGACAGAACCTGAAAGTCACTGATGTCAGAGAACATGCCCGGTCAGAGCCCGTCCGGACCGGAGGCGACAGAGATCCTCGATCTCGGCGGAAGGCCCGCCGGAAAGAGCAAGAAGCCGCTGGTCATCGGCGCGGTAGCCGTCGTGGGCGTCGCTGTGCTGGCGACCGCCGGCACCGTCACCGCGGTCGCACTGAGCAGCGCCGGTGGCTCCCCGGCAGAAGCGTTCCCCGCCTCGACCGTCGCTTACGCCGAGATCGACCTGACCGAGGCCAAGAGCGCCCTGCCGACGCTGCGCAAGCTGCCTTCGCTCGAGAAGGAGCTCGGCCTGAAGAAGGGCGAGGACCCGCGCGAGGCGCTGTTCACCAACGCCTGTGACGACCTCGACTTCGCCAAGGACGTCGAGCCGTGGATCGGCTACAAGGCCGCGGTCGGCGCAGTCCCGACGGACGCGGAACCGGTGCTCGCGTTCGCACTCCAGGTCACCGACGAGTCCGATGCCGAGGCCGGCCTTCCCAAGCTCGCCGAGTGCGGCGGCTCGGAGTCGGCCTGGTCGGTCGGTGACGGGTGGGCGCTCATCGCGGAGACCGACGGCGACCTCGCCACGATCGAGAAGGCGGTGGCGGCCGGCACCCTGGCCGAGGACGCCGGCTTCGAGAAGTGGACCGGTGACGTCGGCGGCACCGGGTTCATCACGGCGTACGCCGCGAAGGAGCTGCCGGACGCCATCGCCGAGGCGGCTGAGAACGGCGCGTTCGACGAGGCCGAGGGTGAGCTCGCCGAGAACCCGATGGGTGGGATCGCGCCGTTGCCAGACCCGGCTGCCCTTGCCGACACGATTCGGTCGGCGATGAAGGACTTCGGCGGTGCGGCCTTCACCGTACGTGCCGACGAGAACGCCTTCGAGCTCGAAGCCGCCTCGTCGATGGGCGAGCAGGCCGAGTCCATGGAGGCCGGCACCCTCGCCGGCACGCTTCCGAAGGACACCACCGCGGTGATCGCGGCCAACCCGGCCGATGGCTGGCTCACGACCGGTCTGGCCGGGAGCGGCGCGGAGGACCAGTTCACGCAGATGCTCGGGATGGCGCCCGGCGACCTCGAGAAGCTCCTCGGTGACAGCTTCGCGATCGCGGCCGGCGAGATCGACCTGAGCGCTCCGGACTCCCTGGACATCGGGATCAAGCTCGACGGTGCCGACTCCGCCGATGTCGAGAAGTTCGTCGGCGACCTCACCGCAGGCTTCGGTGCCGAGGGCATCGTCAGCGTCGACAGCGAGGGCGAGGTGACCTCTGTCGGGATGGGGGACTACAGCAAGGACCTGCTCGCCGACGGTGGCCTGGCAGAGACCGACAAGTTCAAGAACGCGGTCCCCAACGCCGAGGACTCCTCCGGGGTGGTCTACCTCGACTTCGACGGTCTCGATGAGCTGGCGGCAGCCGAGGCTCCCGAGGTCGCCGACGACATCGAAGCGCTCGGCCAGCTCGGCTTCAGTGCCTACCTCGACGGCGACACCTCGCGAGCCCTGGCTCGCATCACCGTCGACTGACCTGCCGAGCCGACTCGGCGTGGGTTTCGGTCAGTTCGCGCCGACTCGGCGGGTCATCTGGCGATGGGGGCCGTGGTGGCGTACGTGATCTTGATCAGGTCGGCGGGGGAGAGCTCGATGTCGAGGCCGCGTCGGCCGCCGGAGACGTAGATCGAGTCGTACGTCGTCGCGGACTCGTCCAGGACGGTCCGGTGGGGACGCTTCTGGCCGACGGGTGAGATCCCGCCGGCGACGTAGCCGGTCGCGCGCTCGGCCGCGGCCACCTCGGCCATCTGCGCCTTCGAGCCACCCAGAGCGCGCGCCAGTGCCTTGAGGTCGAGCTGGCCGGTGACGGGGACGATGCCGACGACGAGCTTCCCGTCCAGGGAGGCCATCAGCGTCTTGAAGACCCGCTTCGGCTCGACGCCGAGGGCCTCGGCGGCCTCCAGGCCGTAGGACTCCGCGCGCGGATCGTGCTCGTAGGGGTGCAGGGTGTAGTCGATGCCGGCCTGGGTGAGGGCCACGGTCGCGGGGGTGCCTCCGCCAGCCCGTTTTCCGGCCTGCTTCCCGGTTTGTTTCTTGGGCATCAGTTGGGGGACCACTTCGTGCGGGCGACCTCGGTCGCGGGCAGCGAGGGGATGACGTTCATCGCCTTGAGCTCGGAGCGGAGCAGGTCGGTGGCCATGCCGAGGCGTACGCCGGCATCGGGTGCCTCCAGGAGCGACTGCCGCTCGGGCATCGGCAGGGGAGTGGTGGCGGAGATGGTCCAGGAGAGGAACTCCGGGTCCTTCGGGAGCGAGCCGGAGAACGGGTCGTCGCGGAACTCCAGCAGCGCGGCCCGGTAGGCGGTGAAGGTCGCCCGTGCGGTGTCGACGATCGCGTTCGGGACCGCGACGTGGTCCTCGGGGAGGTCCTCGACGTCGGCGACGGGGAAGTCGCCCGAGCTGACCAGGCTGTCCATCCGGATCCGGTCGACCGCGAGCACCTCGAGGTCGAAGGAACCGTCCTCGTGCCGCTCCACCTCGGTGATCAGCAGCTTCACCCCGACGCGGTAGAGCGACTGGGCACCGGTCTCACCGACCTCGTAGCCCTCGCGGATCGCGACCGAGCCGAAGTGGCGGTCCTCCTCTTCCTGGCGGAGCAGGTGGTGCACCATCGCGCGATAGCGGTCCTCGAAGACGCGCAGCGGCAGCGTCACGCCGGGAAACAGGACCGCGTTGAGCGGGAACATGGGTAGTCGCTGGCGCTCGTTCACGGGCACCAACCTATGGGGGCTGCGGGCGTGTGCGCCCGCGAACCCCCGTGTTGTTTCAGCAGCCGACCCGAGCCGTCAGTCGTCGTAGACCGCCCGGTCGATCTTGGTGTGGTAGCGCTGACCGCCGGCGGCGCCGAGGACGGCCCCGACGAGTATCACGGCCAGGAGGGCGATGCCGGTGATCACGGCGCCCCAGGTGAGCTGGTCGGTGCTCAGCCCCACGCTGGGCAGGTTCTCGGCTGCTTGCTGGTTTTGTCGGTGGAACGGTCGTGTCAGTGCCATGACGATCCTCCTTTGGTGGGTCGGAGTTCCGAGTACCCGGATCGGGGCGCCGTATGCGTCTCTCCGCCGCGTGTCGCGCGGCGTCCGCGTGGCGTCGGCAGATCGGCTCAGGAGGCCGCCCACTCGTAGACTTGAGGCATGATCCGCCGCATCGACCTGAGGGGTGCCGACAGAGGCGCCGCTTCGACCATCGACTACCGCGCCGCCGTTCCGCGTGCCGAGTTCGACATCGAGGCGGCCACTCATGCGGTGCAGCCGATCATCGACGCCGTCCGCGAGCGCGGCCAGGAGGCGATCGCCGAGTTCTCCGAGAAGTTCGACGGCGTGCGCGTCGACGACATCCGGGTCCCCACCGGGGCGCTGACCAAGGCGCTCGACGAGCTGGACCCGGCGATCCGGGCGGGGCTCGAGGAGTCGATCGCGCGGCTGCGTACGACCTGTGCCGCCGAGCTCGAGAAGGACGCGGTCACCGACCTGGCGCCCGGCGCCCGGGTGACGCACCGCAAGGTGCCGGTGGGGCGCGTGGGGCTCTATGTGCCTGGTGGTCTGGCTCCGCTCGTCTCCTCGGTGCTGATGAACGTCGTCCCGGCGCAGGTCGCCGGAGTGCCTTCGATCGCGCTGGCCTCCCCGCCGCAGAGAGAGTTCGGCGGGCTTCCGCAGCCCACCATCCTGGCCGCGTGCGCGCTGCTGGGCGTCGATGAGGTCTACGCCGTCGGCGGCGCCCAGGCGATCGCGATGTTCGCCTACGGGGTCGATCCGTGCGAGCGCGTCGACATGGTCACCGGTCCCGGCAACATCTACGTCGTCACCGCGAAGCGCCTGCTCAAGGGGCAGGTCGGGATCGACTCCGAGGCGGGCCCGACCGAGATCGCGATCCTCGCCGACGAAACCGCCGAGGCCGCCTACGTCGCCGCCGACCTGATCTCCCAGGCCGAGCACGACCCGCTGGCCGCATCGGTGCTGGTCACCGACTCCGAGACGCTCGCCGCCGACGTGGAGGCCCAGCTCGACAAGCAGGTCGCCGCGACCAAGCACGTCGAGAGGATCCGTACGTCGCTGACCGGTGCGCAGTCGGGCATCGTGCTCGTCGACGACATCGACCAGGGCGTCGACGTCGTGAACGCGTACGCCGCCGAGCACCTCGAGATCCACACCGCCGACGCCGCGCGGGTCGCCGGCCGGATCCGCAACGCCGGCGCGATCTTCGTCGGCTCCTACGCTCCGGTGTCGCTGGGTGACTACTGCGCCGGGTCCAACCACGTGCTGCCCACCGGCGGCTGCGCCTGCCACTCCTCGGGTCTCTCGGTGCGGGCCTTCACCAAGTCGATCCACGTCGTCGACTACTCCCGTGAGGGGCTGGCCGCGGTCAAGGACCACGTGGTCACGCTCGCCGAGGCCGAGGACCTGCCGGGCCACGGCGCGGCCGTGTCGGTGAGGTTCTCATGAGCTGGCCGCCGATCCGTGCCGAGCTCGCCGGGATCGAGCCCTACGGCGCTCCGCAGCTGGACGTCCCGGTCCAGCTCAACGTCAACGAGAACCCCTACCAGCCCTCCGCCGAGACGGTCGCCGACATCGCGGCCAGCGTCGGCGAGGCGGCGCGCACGCTCAACCGCTACCCCGACCGCGAGTTCGTCGCGCTGCGGGAGGGGCTGGCTGCGTACCTCTCCTCGGATGTGGAGGCGCAGATCGCGCCGGAGCAGGTGTGGGCGGCCAACGGGTCCAACGAGGTGATGCTGCAGCTGCTGCAGGCCTTCGGTGGTCCCGGGCGCACCGCGATCAGCTTCGCGCCGACCTACTCGATGTATCCGGAGTACGCCCGCGACACCAACACCGAGTGGGTCGTCGGACACCGCGAGAGCGACTTCGCGATCGATCTCGAGAAGGCACGGGCGCTGGTCGAGGAGACCCGGCCCCACGTCGTACTGCTGCCGAGCCCCAACAACCCCACCGGCACCGCGCTGCCGCCCGAGGCGGTCACCATGCTGTGCGAGGCTGTCGGCGACGGCGGCATCGTCGTGGTCGACGAGGCCTACGGCGAGTTCCGGCGGACCGGGGTGCCCTCGGCGCTGGAACTGCTCGACCGCCACCGCAACCTGGTCGTCACCCGCACGATGTCCAAAGCGTTCGCCGGAGCCGGGCTGAGGCTCGGCTACCTGGCGGCCGACCCGGCGATCTGTGACGCGATTCGCGTCGTACGCCTGCCCTACCATCTCTCCGCGGTGACCCAGGCGGCGGCGAGCGCGGCCCTGCGGCACGCGCCGGAGCTGCTGGGCTACGTGGCCGATCTTCGCGAGGAGCGGGACACGCTGGTGGAGTGGCTGCGTGAGCAGGGGCTCGAGGTCGCCGACTCGGACGCCAACTTCGTCCTCTTCGGCCGCTACGCCGACCGGCACGCGGTCTGGCAGGGGTTGCTCGACCGCGGCGTGCTGATCCGCGAGACCGGGCCCGACGGATGGCTGCGGGTCTCGGTCGGGACGCCCGACGAGATGACCGCTTTCAAGCAAGCTTTGACCGATGTGAACGGAGCACGCGTATGAGTTCGGCACGAACTGCCCGGATCGAGCGGGAGACCTCGGAGTCGAAGGTCGTCGTCGAGGTGAACCTCGACGGCACAGGTCGGGTGGACGTCTCGACGGGCGTCGGTTTCTACGACCACATGCTGACCGCCTTCGGACGGCACTCCCTCGTCGACCTGACCGTGCACTCCGAGGGTGACGTGCACATCGACGCCCACCACACCGTCGAGGACACCGCGATCGTGCTCGGCCAGGCGCTGCGCCAGGCGCTGGGGGACAAGAAGGGCATCCGTCGCTACGGCGACGCGACCGTCCCGCTCGACGAGGCCCTGGTGCGGTGCGTCGTGGACGTCTCCGGCCGTCCCTACTCGGTCCACACCGGCGAGCCGGAGGGCCAGCAGTACGTGCTGCTCGGCGGCTCCGGGGTGCCCTACCTCGGCTCCCTGACCCAGCACATCTTCGACTCCATCGCCCACCACGCCCACCTGACGATGCACGTCAACGTGCTCGCCGGGCGGGAGCCGCACCACATCGTGGAGACGCAGTTCAAGGCGTTCGCGCGGGCGTTCCGCGACGCGATCGCCTACGACCCGCGCGAGACCGGGATCCCGTCGACGAAGGGCGCACTGTGAGCGAGCGTCAGCGAGTGAACAATCGTGTCCCTACAGCGCCGCGTTCGTATTCTGGCGCTTGCGTCACGGACGTGGTGCTGTGAGTGCACCTTCCGTCGTCGTCCTGGACTACGGCTCCGGAAACGTACGCTCCGCCGTCCGCGCCGTCGAGCGCGCCGGTGCCTCGGTCGAGCTGACCGGTGACCTCGACGCCGCGATGGCGGCCGACGGTCTGCTGGTGCCCGGTGTGGGGGCTTTCGAGGCCTGCATGAAGGGCCTGCGCGCGATCCGCGGCGAGCGGATCATCGCCCGCCGGCTCGCCGGCGGTCGCCCGGTCATGGGGATCTGCGTCGGCATGCAGATCCTCTTCGAGACCGGCATCGAGCACGGTGTCGAGACCGAGGGCTGTGGCGAGTGGCCCGGAGTCGTCGAGCGTCTCCAGGCACCGATCGTGCCCCACATGGGCTGGAACACGCTCGACGTGCCGTCCGGGACGTCCCTGTTCGCGGGCGTCGAGAAGGAGCGGTTCTACTTCGTGCACTCCTACGGCGTACGCGACTGGACCCTGGTCACCAACGACCGCACCGTCGCGCCGCTGGTCACCTGGGCGGAGACTGGGCCTGATTCTGGGGGTGGCGACCGGTTCGTGGCCGCCGTCGAGAACGGCCCGCTGAGCGCCACCCAGTTCCACCCGGAGAAGTCCGGCGACGCCGGCGCCGCGGTCCTGCGCAACTGGGTGTCCTCCTTGAAGGCGGCGTAGGTGGCCCAGACCGGAGCCCGGGCGAAGGCCCGCGCTGAGCGTGAGCGGCTGGCCGCCCAGGCCGCCGAGGAGCGGGCCGCCCGGACGGCCAGGTCCGCCTCCCGCCGAGCCCGGCGGGAGCGGTTGACCGGCTGGGTTCCCGCTCGCCGGTCCCGGCCGGTCAGTGCGCTCGCGGAGCGCCGGCGACGCAACGTACGGATCCTGATCGTCGTCCTGCTCCTCCTCAACGCGCTCGTCTACCTCGTCACCGAGGACGTCGGGACGGTGGTCTTCGCGGGCGTAGCGTCGGTGCTGGTCGCGCCGGTTGTCTACACGATGCTGTTCCGCCGCTAAAGTGGCCGGATGGCCAAGACGACCTGGACCGACGCCGATCCGGTGGGGTTCATCGAGGCTGTCGAGCCTCCGGATCGTCGTCGGGACGCCGCCACGCTGCTGGAGTTGATGCGACGCGCCACCGGGGCGGAGCCTCGGATGTTCGGGTCCGCGATCGTGGGTTTCGGCGAGTACCACTACAAGTACGCCAGCGGGACCGAGGGCGATGCCCCGGCCGCGGGTTTCTCGCCCCGCAAGGCCGCCTCGGTCGTGTACCTCAACGACGGCATCTCGGCCCATGAAGACCTCCTCGCCCGCCTCGGCCAACACACCCACGGCGTCGGCTGCCTCTACCTCAAGGACGTCGCTGCGGTCGATCTGGGTGTTCTCGAGGAGATCATCCGGCGCTCGTACGCCACCCTCACCGGCGGCACCTACGGCAAGCGCGCCGCGGAGGGATGAGCGTCGTGATCGACGACTTCGCGAAGGCTCATCTGCACGACAGCTCCGTGGCGTGCGCGAGGCGCTGGTGTGGAAGCTCGAGGGGCTCTCCGAGCATGACGTCCGCCGCCCGATGACGCCGACGGGCACCAACCTGCTCGGGCTGGTCAAGCACAACGCCCTCTCCGACGCCCGCTACTTCGGCGAGGTCTTCGGCCGTACGCCACCGGTCGACCTTCCACCGTGGGGCACCGCCGGATGGTGGGACGCTACCCACCGGGCGACGGAGCACGAGAGCCGGAGCGATGTCCTCGACCTCTACCGCAGCGTCTGGTCCCACGTGGACGCGACCATCGAGGCGCTCCCGATCGACGCTCCCGGCCACGTGCCGTGGTGGAACGAGGACGTCATGCTCTTCAACATCATGGCCGCCCGCCTCTGCGACGCCACCCGTCACGCCGGCCACGCCGACATCCTCCGCGAGACCATCGACGGCTCGGTCGGCGTCAACCCCGAGAGCGCCTGAGTGGTGGCGCCGAGCGTGCACAGGTGGGCGATCTCCGAGCGGGAGTACGCACGCCACGAGGCTAGGCGGGGTAGGCGGCACGCGTACGAGAGCCTCGACCCGGCCAGGACCGCGCTGGTCGTCGTCGATCTCGTGCCGTTCTTCTACGAGGCGAACGAGACGTGCTACGCGATCACCCCGAACGTACGTCTGCTGGCGGATGTCCTCCGTGGGGCCGGCGGCGTCGTCGCATGGGTTGTGCCGGGAGACCCCGGACCGACGACCTGGGCGCGGGAGTTCCGCGGGGAGGAGGTCGCCGAGATGTTCCGGCGCAGCGGTGGCGCGGGGCCGATCGAGGGGCGGCTCGGGCCTGGTCTGGAGGCGCACGATGGCGACGTGCTCGTCGAGAAGACCGCGACCAGCGCGCTCTTTCCGGGCAGCTCGACGCTGCATGACGAGCTTCGGGAGCGTGACATCGAGACCGTTGTCGTCACCGGCACGCTCACCGAGGTCTGCGTCGCCGGGACGGCGCGGGACGCGGCAACGCTGGGATATCGCACGATCCTGGTCGCCGACGCCACCGCCGGTCGTGACGACGAGTCCCACAACGCGACGCTGACGACCATCTATCGCACTTTCGGCGACGTACGCAGCACCGACGATGTCCTCGGGCTCGTCGCCGCCGGATGTAGTGTCGGGACATGACCGATTACGAGGTCTCCAGATCCGCGATCCTGCCGTGCGACATCGGGCGCGCGCACGCGATGCTCGACGACTTCCATCAGTGGCCGGCCTGGTCGCCCTGGGAGGAGCTCGACCCGGACATGTCGCGGACCTACTCGGGCGCCGAATCCGGTGTCGGCGCGCGCTATGCCTGGTCGGGCAACAAGCGCGCGGGGGCCGGCTCGATGGAGGTCACCGAGTCGCGCCCCGAGCACATCGAGGTCGCGCTGGGATTCCTGAAGCCGTTCAAGAGCCGGAGCACGGTGAGCTTCGACCTGGCCACCGTCGCCGGCGGTACGCAGCTGAAGTGGACCCATGCCGGGTCGGTGAGCGGTGTGATGGGGCTGATGACCAAGTTCTACTCGATGGAGAAGGCGATCGCGCCCGACATGGAGAAGGGGCTGGCCAAGCTGGCGACCGTGGCCGCGCGGCCCGCCGGTACGGACTGATTCCGTCGGCGCGGCTCCGAAACCGATTGCGTACCGGTCCCGGCGCGACCTAAGTTGCCGAACATGACACCTCGGCGGTTCGGGATCTGTATTGACGCCAACGACCCGGAGCGGGTCGCGGAGTTCTGGGCAGCGGTGCTGCGCCGGGAGACCGAGACGAATGGCGACGAGATCCGGCTGCTGCCACGAGCGGAGGACGACCTCCGGATCCGGTTCCTGCCCACCGACGCGCCGAAGACGATCGAGAACCCGCACCATCTCCATCTGACCAGCAGTCTGGCCGACGACCAGCAGCGGACCGTCGACCGGCTGATCGGTCTCGGCGCCACACACGTCGACGTGGGGCAGCGGCCGGACGAGGACCACATCGTGCTCGGCGACCCGGAGGGCAACGAGCTGTGCGTGATCCCGGCCGGCAACAGCTGGCTAGCGGGGACCGGGTTCCTGGGGGAGGTCGCCGCGGACGGGTCGCGGGAGACCGGGATCTTCTGGAGCGCGGCGCTCGCCTGGCCGCTGGTCTGGGACCAGGACGGCGAGACCGCGGTCGCGACACCGTCGGGCAGCGCCAAGGTCGCCTGGGGCGGGCCGCCACCGGTGCCGCGTGGGCCGCGGGACCGGTTCCGTTTCGACCTGATCGCGCCCGAGGACACCGGCCCTGCTGATGAGATCCGGCGCCTCGTCGGGCTCGGCGCCACGGTCGTTGCCGAGACGTACGGTGACGGGCGGTGGGCGAGGATGACCGACCCGGATGCGTACGAGTTCGAGCTGCTGGCGCCTTGTTAGGTGTGTTCCTTCGTCAAGGTATGCAGCCGAAGGGCCGCTTCCCGCGCGGAACTCCGGGAGGGATGTGTTCCTTCGTCTGCATACCTTGATGGAAGAACCGTCTCGCAGCAGGACGGCGGGGCAGGGGTGGCGGCGTACAGAACATAGGATCGTCCCCATGGGTGACTACCTCGAGCTCCTGCCGGCCGTCGATGTGAAGGGCGGACAGGCGGTGCAGCTGGTCCAGGGCGTGGACGGGTCGGAGAAGCGGTTCGGCGATCCCTACGAGGCTGCCCTGAGGTGGCAGGAGACCGGGGCCGAGTGGATCCATCTGGTCGACCTCGACGCCGCGTTCGGTCACGGCAACAACCGCGAGATCCTCGCCGGCATCGTCGGCAAGCTCGACATCAAGGTCGAGATGAGCGGTGGGATCCGCGACGACGAGTCGCTCGAGGCCGCGATGGCGACCGGCTGCCGCCGCGTCAACATCGGCACCGCGGCGCTGGAGAACCCGGAGTGGACCCGGCAGGCGATCGCGACCTACGGCGACCGGGTCGCGGTGGGTCTGGACGTACGCGGGCGAACCCTCGCGGCGCGCGGCTGGACCAAGGACGGCGGCGACCTCTACGAGACGCTCACCCGCCTCGACTCCGAGGGCTGCGCGCGCTACGTCGTCACCGACGTCAACAAGGATGGCATGCTCCAGGGCCCCAACCTCGACCTGCTGCGCGCGGTCTGCGAGGCCACCGACCGCCCGGTCGTGGCGAGCGGGGGAGTGACCACCATCGATGACATCGAGGCGTTGATGGGCCTGGTCGGGATCGGCGTGGAGGGTGCCATTGCCGGCACGGCGCTCTACACCGGGTCCCTGGACCTAGCCGAGGCGCTCGATCTCACGCTCGGCCGGCCGCGCGGGGACCAGTCATGACCCTGGCCGTACGCGTCATCCCCTGTCTCGACGTCGACGCCGGCCGCGTCGTCAAGGGGATCAACTTCAAGGAGCTGCGCGACGCCGGCGACCCGGTGGAGCTGGCCGCGACGTACGACAAGGAAGGCGCCGACGAGCTCACCTTCCTCGACATCTCCGCCTCCCACGAGGGGCGCGCGACTACGCTCGAGATCGTCACCCGCACCGCTGAGCAGGTCTTCATCCCGCTCACGGTCGGCGGCGGCATCCGCAGCGTCGACGACGTGGACCGGATGCTTCGTGCCGGCGCGGACAAGATCGCGGTCAACACCGCGGCCATCGACCGCCCGGAGTTGATCGCCGAGATCGCCGACCGGTTCGGCAACCAGGTGCTCGTACTGTCCGTCGACGCCCGGCGGGCGCCGGCCACCGACTCCGGGTTCGAGGTCACCACCCATGGCGGCCGCAGGTCAGCGGGCCTGGATGCGATCGAGTGGGCGGCCAAGGCCGTCGAGCTCGGTGCCGGTGAGATCCTGCTCAACGCGATGGACGCCGACGGCACCGAGGACGGCTTCGACATCGACCTGATCAAGGCCGTACGCAGCGAGGTGACCGTCCCGGTCATCGCTTCCGGTGGCGCCGGCAAGGCCGACCACTTCCCGCCCGCGGTCGACGCCGGCGCGGACGCCGTCCTCGCGGCCACGATCTTCCACTTCGGCAAGGTGCGGATCGCCGAGGTCAAGCAGGCGCTCTCCGGCGCGGGCGCGGCTGTTCGCTGACGGTCGCCCCGCGCGGCAAAATCCCGCCATGGCGGGAAAGTGCTGCGCCCGCGGGGCAAGGTGCCCGACAGAATCCCGCCATGGCGGGATTCTGCGCCCTGGCGCGGGCGGCTAGCTCAGCAGCGAGCTCGGGATCTGCCCGTGGCGTACGCGCTGGGGGTGGTTGCCGACGTCGAGGTAGGCGAGCTCCTCACCGGTGCGGAAGTCGATCACGGCGAGCGCGTCGGCGTCGGACAGTGATGCCCAGCAGGTGTTGCCGGGGCCTTCGGTGGTCCAGTAGGGCTTGCCGTAGTAGTGGCCGGTGGTCTCCTCGTCGAGGATGGTGTGCTCGCCGCTGGAGCGGTCGACCATCGCGACGTAGTCGTCCATCGTCCCCGCCGCACACAGGGTCTCGCCCTTGGAGTCGATCGAGAGGCCGTGATGGGCGGAGTCGTTGACGTAGAGCTCGCGCGGCAGCGGGGTGCGCTTGGGGAGCTGGATGACTCGGGTGACGGCGCCGGTGCGTGGCTCCTCGACGGAGCCGGTGGAGTAGCCGACCTTCCCGTCGATGTCGGCCGCCTGGGTGTCGAACTCGACCAGGCCGTGCAGGAACGACATCTGGAAGTAGATGAACCGCTCACCGGGGGCGACCGCCATCGGACGTACGGCTGAGGAGATCGACGGGTAGCCGGCCTCCTCCAGCTCCTTGCCCATCTCCCAGCGCTGGGAGACCTCGAAGGTGGACTCGTCGACGATCTCGAACCAGCGGTCGCCCTTGATCGCGTCGTGGATCGGGCCGATCTTGATCGGCGGAAGCAGGTCGGTGCCGGGAATGGTGCCGAGGCCGAGCTGGTCGAGGTTGATCAGCGGCAGCGAGTCCAGCGAGATCTCCTTCTGGTCGCCGGGCAGGTAGACGCGACCGATGGAGGCGTGGAAGATGCGCGAGCCGTCCTTCGAGTAGTTGTTCTCGTGGGGCGTCTCGCCCGACTCGAACGTACGCAGCCGCTCACCCGTCCGCGGGTCGCCCGCACCGCCCATCCAGTACTCGTGCACCGAGCGCGAGGTCGAGTCCGAGACCAGCAGCTTGGTGCCGTCGGGGGAGAGGCCCATGTGGTCGGTGCGGTGGCCGTCCATCTGCTGCTCGACCACGACGGAGTCCGGCGCGCCCGCGAGCGCCTTCTCGATGTCGATCCAGACCACATCGGCGAGGCTGGGACGCGAGACCGCCAGCAGCTTGCCGTCCCGGGTCGTGAACATGTCGTCCACGAGCTGGTCGTTGCCTTCGCCGGGGCCGTAGCGGACGAGGTAGTACATGGCCAGTCGCTCGGGATCCTGGTGGATCGCGGCGATCTCCTCGTCCTTGTCTGGCACCAGGTCGATGTCCTTGCGCAGCACGTCGAAGCTGCGAGCATCGACAATCGAAGCCGTCCCGTCCCAGTTGTTGCCCACGACCATCACGTCCCGCAGCTCTGGTGTCGCGCTCGCGCTCACTGCTGGAGCGGCTGCGCTGAGCGAGAAGACGAAGAGCATGGCGACGGTGACTGCTGCCGCACGACGCATCGTGGGACCTCCTGGGGGATTCGGTTATCTGAGACACAACGTCTCTGGGGGCGGGAGGTTACGGGCGGGTAGGCGTACGCCGACGCGAGACAAGAGGTCTCCGCGCGATGGAAGAAAAATTCCGCAACCCCAGCAAAACCACCCCCGGCCGAGGCACCCTCAGAGGCGAACGAAAGTTCGTTCGCCTCCCCGACACCATCTGCCGAACTGGTCCCCGGACGGAAAGAAAATTCCGTTCACAGGTCGACCGACGCAGTCAGGCCGACCGCCCAAGCTCCCAAGCCGCCAGCCCAATAAGAAACATCAGCCTCAGAACCCGAGCCTGGCGTTCTCCAGCTGAGTGATCCGCTCCGCCGGGCCGTCGAAGGACAAGCCCCGCACCTCATGCCGCCCGAAGCAGAAGAGCATGAGCTCGCCGACCGGGCCGGTGATGGTGACGGGCTCGTCGCCGGCGCGGAGGGTGGCGGTGTCGATGCCGTTGCTGACCACGAGCGGCATGTCGGCGGAGCGGACCAGGCCCCTGCCGAGCAGTTTCAGGGTGCGCCAGAGGTCTCGCTCGGCAGCGGCGGGGAGCGTACGCGGCTCCCAGCCCGGCTGGGCGCGGCGGAGGTCCTCGTGGTGGACGAAGAACTCGACGGTGTTGACGGCCCTCTCGACGGGACCGAGCGCGAACGGCGTGCCCTTCGGGTCGCGGAGACGGGCGGCGAGAGACTCGAGCGGTTGGGCGGCGTACGCAGCCTCCGCCTTCCTCAGCACGGGCGCGAGCGGCGGCAGGAGGTTGCCCGCCGCTGCCCACGGGCGGCGTTCGCGTACGAGCAGATGCACCAGCAGGTCCTTGACCTCCCAGCCTTCGCAGAGCGTCGGGGCCGTCGGCCCGAGGGAGACGGCGGTGTCGCACAGGGCGATGCGCTCGGAGCGCGCGAAGGAAGCCACGGCCTGCACCTTATCGAGCCATTCCAGCGCAGGGTGGTTTCAAAAAAATTCGTCGCAGTCACGGTGCTGACCTAGGCTTCACCTCGAGATGAGCGACGAGGAACAAATACCCCAGCGGGCCACGACGACCGACGGGTTCAAGGTTCTCGGAGTCGCCATCCGGCGCGAGTGGGCGGTCTTCACCCTCTCGACTCTGGGCTCCGCGCTCTTCGGTGCGCTGACCGTCGCCGACGCCTGGGTGCTGGGCTGGTCCACCGACCATGTGCTGGTGCCGGCGCTGCGCGACGGCGAGATCGGCGCCGGCTGGCTGTGGGCCGTGGTCGGACTCTTCGTCGGTGTCGCGATCCTGCGGGCCGTCGGGGTGGTGGCGCGGCGGCTGGGCGCCGGGGTGATGCAGTACCGCATGCAGGCCCATTCGCGCCGCGCGGTCACCCGGCAGTATCTGGCGCTTCCCCTCGCCTGGCACCACCGGCACCCGACCGGCGAGCTGCTCTCCAACGCCAACTCCGACGTCGAGGCGTCATGGGCGCCGATCGCGCCGCTGCCGATGGCGGTCGGGACGCTCGCGATGATGGTGATCGCGATCGGGCAGATGTTCTGGACCGACGTCGTCCTGGCCTCGGTCGCGATCCTCGTGTTCCCGGCGGTCGTCGTCGCCAACCTGGTCTTCCAGCGCTTCTCCTCCCCGCTGATGACCCGTGCCCAGCAGCTGCGCGCGGAGCTCTCCGGGATCGCCCACGAGTCCTTCGACGGCGCGCTCGTCGTCAAGACGCTGGGCCGCGAGGCCGAGGAGACCACCCGCTTCCAGGACAAGGCCCAGGAGCTGCGCGACGTCAACATCCACGCCGGCCGGCTCCGCGCCGCCTTCGACCCGATCCTGGCCGCGCTGCCCAACATCGGGGTGCTCGCCGTCCTGGCCGTCGGCGTCGGCCGTGTCGCCAGCGGTGCCGCGGCGCCCGGTGACGTCGTCCAGATCAGCTTCCTGCTCACCATCGTCGCCTTCCCGATCCGTTCCTTCGGCTGGCTGCTGGGGGAGTTCCCGCGCAGCGTGGTCGGCTACCGGCGGGTCCAGCGGGTGCTGGACGCGACCGGACGTCTGGCCTACGGCGAAGAGACGACCAGCCGCGAGCCGACCGGCGCCCGCGTCCGGGTCGACGGCATCTCCTACGCCTACGCCGGCGGCCCGACGCTCCTCGACGGTGTCGACTTCGAGGTCGAGCCGGGGCGTACGGTCGCGATTGTCGGCGAGACCGCCGCGGGCAAGAGCACCCTGACGATGCTGCTCGCGCGGCTGGTCGACCCGGAGACCGGCCGGATCACCCTGGACGGCACCGACCTGCGCGACCTGGGCGCGGGGGAGTGGGCCCGGGTCGCGGCGCTGGTGCCGCAGACGGCCTTCGTCTTCGACGACTCCGTACGCGGCAACGTCACCCTCGGCGCCGACCTCACCGACGACGAGGTCTGGTCGGCGCTCAAGGCGGCCCAGGCCGACGGCTTCGTCACGGCGCTGCCGAAGGGCCTCGACACCACCCTGGGCGAGCGGGGCGCGAGCCTCTCCGGCGGGCAGCGTCAGCGCCTCGCTCTGGCGAGAGCGCTCGTACGCCGCCCACGACTCCTGATCCTCGACGACGCCACCTCGGCGGTCGACCCGGAGGTCGAGCAGCGCATCCTTGCCGCGCTGCGTGACGGCGCCAACGACACCAGCCTCATCGTGGTCGCCTACCGCAAGGCCACCATCGCGCTCGCCGACGAGGTCGTGCACCTCGAGGACGGCCGCATCCGCGACCGCGGCACCCACACCGAGCTGCTCGCCCGCGACGAGTCCTACGCCCGCCTGGTGAACGCCTACGAGACCCCGGAGACCGCCCAGTGACCGCCACCCTCGAGCCCGAGACCCGGGTCGGCAGCGGCGAGGAGCTCGGTGCGATCGAGACCATCCGCCGGGGCATCAAGCACTCCCCGGAGCTGGTCGAGGGCATCCGCGGCACCTTCGCGCTGGCCGTGGTCGCGAGCGTCGGGCAGGTCGTCGTACCTGTCGTCGTCCAGCAGACCCTCGACAACGGCCTCAGCGGTCCCGACGGCCCCGACCTCGGCTACGTCCTGCGCGCCGGCCTCATCGCGGTGGTCGCCATCGCGGTCACCGGCTGGGCGTCGTTCAAGATGACCAGCCGGCTCTTCACCGCCGCCGAGCGAGGCCTGGCGACGCTGCGTACGAAGGCCTTCCGGCACGTCCACGACCTGCCGATGCTCACCCAGTCGACCGAGCACCGCGGGGCGCTGGTCTCGCGGGTGACCAGCGACGTCGACCAGGTCAGCCAGTTCATCGTCTTCGGCGGTCTGCTCTTCATCGTCAGCATCGGGCAGATGCTGATCGCCACCGTCGTGATGGTGATCTACTCCTGGCAGCTCGCGATCCTGGTGTGGCTCTGCTTCGGCCCGCTCTTCCTGAGCCTGCGGTTCTTCCAGCGCAAGCTGTCCGCGGCCTACACCCTCTCCCGCCGCCAGGTCGCCAAGATGCTCTCCGCGGTCTCCGAGCCGGTCGTCGGCGCGGCCGTGGTGAAGGCGTACGCCGTCGAGGACCGCACCCAGGAGCGCATCGACCGCGAGATCGACGCCACCAGCGCCGCCCAGATCAAGGCTCAGGCCTACACCTCGGTCTTCTTCAGTCTCGGTGGCCTCTCCGGCGGCCTCGCCAACGCCGGCGTGATCGTCGGTGGCGTCCTGCTGGCGCTCGCCTACCAGGGCACGAGCGGCGCGCTGACCGTCGGCGAGATCCTGGCCTTCGCGTTCCTGGTGACGCTGTTCGTGGGCCCGGTGCAGATGGGTACGCAGATCCTCACCGACGCGCAGAACGCGATCGCCTCCTGGCGGCGCACGATCGGGATCCTGGACACGCCCGCCGACCTCGTCGACCCGGGCGCGGCCGGCACTGTCCTGCCCCGTGGCCCGCTCTCGATCGAGTTCGACGCGGTCACCTTCGCCTACCCCGGCGGCCGTCCGGTCCTGCACGACATCTCCTTCGAGATCGCGCCCGGCCGCCGGGTCGCCGTGGTCGGCGAGACCGGGTCGGGGAAGTCGACGATCGCGAAGCTGCTCACCCGGGTGATGGACGTGACCGACGGCCGGGTCCGTCTCGACGGCGTCGACGTACGCGAGATCGGCAACGCCTCGCTGCGCACCAGCGTCGTGCTCGTCCCGCAGGAGGGCTTCCTCTTCGACTCCACCCTGGCCGACAACGTCCGTTACGGGCGGCTGGACGCGACCGACGAGGAGATCGAGGAGGCCGCCCGGATCCTCGGCCTGGGGGACTGGCTGGCCGGTCTCCCCGCCGGCGTCCGCACCAGTGTCGGGCAGCGCGGCGAGTCGCTCTCGGCCGGCGAGCGCCAGCTCGTGGCGCTCCTGCGAGCCCAGCTGGCCGACCCCGACCTGCTCGTCCTCGACGAGGCGACCTCCGCCGTCGACCCGCGGCTGGAGATGCGGATCAACCGGGCCCTGGAGCGCTTGATGAGCGGTCGTACGTCGGTCACCATCGCCCACCGGCTCTCCACCGCCGAGGCGGCCGACGAGGTGATCGTCGTCGACGCCGGACGCCTCGCCCAGCGCGGCCCGCACAGCGACCTGGTGGCGCAGGCCGGCTCGACGTACGCACGCCTGCACGCCTCCTGGGTCGCCCAGCAGGGCAGCTGAGACCGAGAGCTCAGGCGTCCCACCACGACAGGTGGGCGGCGGCCTCGGCGGCGGGCTCGATGATCTCCCAGACCTCGGCGATCATCGCGCCCTCGAACCGGCAGATGTCGACGACGGTGATCTCGGGTCCGCCCGGCAGCCGGCGACGGGTGTGCATCACGACGTGATCGTCGGCGGCCAGCACGTGCTTCACCTCGACCTCCATGCCGTCGATCCGCTCGAGCGAGCCGCCGACGGCGTCGAGCCACTGCTCCTTGGTGGACGAGGTCGCGTCCGGTCGATGTTGGCGGAAGTCCGGGGCGAGCAGCTGCTCGAGCGGCCCGGTGTCACCGGTCGCGACAAGCCCTGCGAAGGCGGTGGTGACAGCCCTGACGGCGTCCGTGGATGTGCTCTGTGTGGTCATGCCGCCAGTGTGTTCGGCGTCCCGGACCGGTGTCGATGACATGGGAGTTCATGGCGCACGACCTGCTGATGAGCGATCCTGGGGCCTGTGTACACAGTGGGCGAGATGTTGCGGGAATGGCGGCATCGTCGTCGCCTCAGCCAGCTCGACCTGGCGATCGCCGCCGATGTCTCGGCACGCCACGTCAGCCTGGTCGAGACCGGCCGGTCCCGGCCGAGCACCGACATGATCCTCCGGCTCGCCGACCAGCTCGACATCCCGCTCCGGGACCGCAACCGACTCCTGCTCGCCGCCGGCTTCGCGCCGCGCTACACCCAGCGGCCCCTCGAGGACGATGCGCTCGCGGCCGCTCGCGACGCGATCGGCCGGGTTCTGCGTGCCCACGAGCCGTACCCGGCCCTGGTGGTCGACCGTCGCTGGAACATCCTGATGACCAACCGCGCGGTCGACCGGTTCTTCGCCGGCGTCGACCCCGAGCTGCTCGAACCACCCGTCAACCTCGTACGCCTCGGCCTCGACCCTCGGGGCCTGGCACCTCTCGTCGTGAACCTGGCCGACGTACGTGCAGTGTTCCGAGCGCGGGTCAGGCGTCAGCTCGCCATCGTCGCGGACCCCGAGCTGACCCGGCTCTACGAGGAGGTGCTGGCACCCGTCGGCCAGGATGACGAATGGTCGCTCGCGCTCGAGGCGGATGTCGTGATCCCGATGACGCTTCGTGTCGACGGCCGAGAGCTGAACCTCTTCTCGACGATCACCACCTTCGGGACCCCGATGGACATCACCCTCGACGAGGTGGCGATCGAGTCGTACTACCCGGCCGACGACGCCAGCGCCGCGTACTTCGCCGACCGGTAGCGGCGACGCTACGCCGCGAGTGCGGTGAACGGCGCCCAGGGCAGGTTGCGGACGACCGTGAAGACGACGGTCAACGCCAGCCAGGAGTAGAGGGCTGCGGGGGAGCGCGCCCAGCCGGGCGCGGGGCGACCGCCGACGCGGCCGCGAAGCCAGAAGAGCCAGAGCAGCGCGAGCATCGGCAGCCCGAGCAGGAACATCAGCGCGTTGTGGCCGATCGCGCCGGAGACGTCACCCGACAGCAGCGACATCGTGCCGCGCGTCATCCCGCAGCCGGGGCAGTCGATGCCGGTGAGAGCGTGGATCGGGCACGGCGGAACGTAGGCGACGAGCCCGGGAGAGGTGGCGAAGACGGCCGCGAGGCCCGCCCCGCCGGCCACGACGGCCAGTGGGACGAGCCCCGCGCGCACCCGTGAGGGTGTGGTCACATGGTCCCCGACTGGGCCATGCCGACGCCGAGGACGACCGAGGCGATGATGTAGAGGACGATCACGACGACGCCGGTGATGGCGCCGATGATGCCCCACTTCTTGGCGCCCTCGGCGTCACCCTGGACGGCCTTGACGATCGAGACGATGCCGAAGGGCAGGCAGCAGAAGAGCGTGACCAGGATGCCGATCACGAGGGCGCTGGTGTCGGTCTGCTTCGCCGGTGCCGGCTGCGGGGTGGGGTTAGCCATGGTGCGGTGTTCTCCAGTTTGAATAGTCGACTCGACGAGTCGGCTGACAGGGCCGTACCGAGACCGGCCCAGATGACCGGCAGAGTCTGGCAGCCCGGGGCCTCGAGGGCGCCCGATCAGCGCCGCGACATGCCGGTTGTGTCCGTACTGTTGCCCGGCGGGATACTGGAGGCGTGACTACTGGACCCACGAGCGAGGGACTGGACCCCGCCATCGCCGACCGCCTCAAGCGCAACCCCGACGGGCTGGTGCCCGCGGTGGCGCAGCAGCATGACACCGGCGAGGTGCTGATGCTCGGCTACATGGACGACGAGGCCCTGGCGCGCACGCTCGCGACGGGCCGGGCGACCTACTGGTCCCGCAGCCGGCAGGAGTACTGGGTCAAGGGGGAGACCTCCGGCCACCGGCAGTACGTCAAGGAGGTCCGCCTGGACTGCGACGGCGACACGATCCTGCTCAAGGTCGACCAGGAGGGCCCCGCCTGCCACACCGGCGACCACACCTGCTTCGACGCCGGCCTGATCTCATGAAGGCCACCTTCGGCCCCACCGTCATCGCCGGACTCGCCGGCGCGGCCCTGGCCGCGTGGGCCGGCTCCAACGAATGGGTGAAGGTGACCGCCCCGGCCCAGATGCCGACCGACCTCAACGACTCGCCGGCCACCACCGGCCTGGCCCTGGTCGCCCTCGCGGCCTGGGGCGTGGTCCTGGTCACCCGAGGTCTCGTACGCCGCCTGGTGGCCGCCCTCGCGGGCCTGGCCGGGATCGGCGTGATCGTCACCTTCTTCGGCCATGCCGGGATCGACGCGCTCGGCCGGGCGATCGACTCCGAGGTGGTCTGGGGCGAGACCGAGCACACCACCACCCCCTGGCCCTACCTCGCGCTCCTCGGCGGGGTCCTGACCGTCGCGGCGGCGGTCGCGGCCGTACGCCTGGCTCCTTCGTGGCCCGAGATGGGCCGCAGGTACGACGCCCCGGCCACCGCGAAGCCGGAGCAGAAGCCGTTGGAGGAGCAGTCCACGATCGATGTCTGGAAGTCGTTGGACGAGGGTCGGGACCCGACAACGGGGGATCAATGAATACACTGCAGCCAAGCCCACCTGCATCGCTTCGGGCTTCGCTTCAGCAAGAGAACTCGTAGAGGAGTCATCGCATGTCCGCCAGCCACGGCAACACCCCGGCAGCCTGGATCGCAGTCGCGGTCGGCCTCCTCGGCTTCCTCATCGGAAGCGTCGCCATGATGCTCGACCCGATCAGCTGGTTCGTCTTCTGGGTCGGCGTCGCCGTCACCGTCGCGGGCGGCCTGCTCTTCATCGTGCTCGCCAAGCTCGGCTTCAACGTCGAGTCACACTGAGCTTGTGAAACAGCGAGGCCCCCGGCGGAATCGCCGGGGGCCTCGCTGATTTCAAAGAGCCGAGCTCACATGGACTCAGCTCAGTACGTGGTGGTGCTGCCGCTGAAGTCGAGAGCACCGGACAGGTTCAGGATGAGCCCGATGACGAACAGGACGATGGCGACGATGCCGAGGATGAAGCCGGCGGTGGCCATGCCACGCCCGCCCTGCGCTCCGCCGGAGGCATCGATCTCGTTCTGGGCCATCTTGCCGAGGATGATCGCCGGGATACCGGTGAAGATTCCGCAGCAGATACAGCCGAGGATGCCGAGGACAAGTGCCCAGATCGCCTTCTTGTTGTTGCCCGCAGGCTGACCGGGCTGCTGCCCGGGTGCCGGCGAACCGTACGGGGGCGGCGGCGGAGGAGTTCCGTAGCTCATGTGTGTCTGACCTCCAAAGTCAGGCGAGTTGGGTAGAGATGGAAGAAACTTAACGTTTCCCGCCCGCACTGTGGCGCCAAATCGGGCGTGTCACGGTTCGGGTGAGAGGCTTTGCACGTGGGTCATACCCGGAAACGAGAGGTTTAAACATGTCGGTGCTCGAAAAGATCATCGACGGCGTACGTCTGGACCTGGCGCAGCGCCAGGCGACGGTGTCCGAGGCGGATCTGCGGGCCCTGCTGGCCGACGTCGACGCGCCCCGCGACCCGATGCCGCACTTCCGTGCGGCGGGCAGCAGCGTGATCGCCGAGGTGAAGCGGAAGAGCCCCTCCAAGGGCGCCCTGGCCGACATCCCGGACCCGGCCGAGCTGGCCCAGAAGTACGCCGCCGGCGGTGCCGCCGCGATCTCGGTGCTCACCGAGGAACGCCGCTTCGGCGGGTCCCTCGCCGACCTGCGCGCGGTCCGCGCCGCCGTCGACACCCCGATCCTGCGCAAGGACTTCATCGTCGAGCCCTACCAGCTGCTGGAGGCCCGGGCAGCCGGCGCCGACCTCGCGCTGCTGATCGTGGCCGCGCTGGAGGACGACACGCTGCGCAGTCTCTACGACCAGGCGCGTGAGCTCGGGCTGACCGTGCTGGTCGAGACCCACGACGAGGCCGAGGTCGCCCGGGCGGTCGACATCGGCGCCGACCTGATCGGCGTCAACGCCCGCAACCTGAAGACCCTGGAGATCGACCAGGACGTCTTCGGACGGCTCGCGCCGCTCATCCCCGAGGACCGGGTGAAGGTCGCCGAGTCGGGCATCTTCACCGCCACCGACGTCAAGCGCCACGTCGCCGAAGGGGCCCACGCGGTCCTGGTCGGCGAGGCGCTGGTCAAGCATGGCGACCCGCAAGGCACGGTCGCCGAGTTCACCGGAATCCAAGGCTAGGACCAGCCATGACAACTCACATCCACGAAACGACGAGCTACGACGCCGACGAGTTCGGCTGGTTCGGTGGCGAGGCCGAGGGATTCGGCGGCCGCTTCATGCCCGAGGCGCTGATGAAGGCGCTCATCGAGCTCGACGAGGCGTGGCAGGACGCGAAGGCCGACAAGGAGTTCGTGGAGGAGTTCGACGCGATCCTGCGTGACTACGCCAACCTGCCGAGCCCGCTCTACCACGCGACCCGGCTCTCCGAGCAGCTCGGCGTACGCGTCCTCCTCAAGCGCGAGGACCTCAACCACACCGGCGCCCACAAGATCCGCAACGTGCTCGGCCAGGCACTGCTGACCAAGCGGATGGGCAAGACCCGGGTCATCGCCGAGACCGGCGCCGGCCAGCACGGCGTGGCCTCCGCGACCGCGGCTGCCTACTTCGGTCTCGACTGCACCGTCTACATGGGCAAGGTCGACACCGACCGCCAGGCGCTCAACGTGGCCCGGATGCGGCTGCTCGGCGCCGAGGTCGTCCCGGTGCCCTCCGGCAGCGGCACCCTCAAGGACGCGATCAACGAGGCACTACGCGACTGGGTCGCCAGCGTCGACCACACCGCCTACCTGTTCGGCACCGCCGCCGGGCCGCACCCGTTCCCGACGCTGGTCAGGGACATCGTGCGCGGCATCGGCGACGAGGCCAGGGCCCAGTCCCTCGAGCAGTTCGGCGGCCTCCCGAACGCCGTCCTCGCCGCGGTCGGCGGTGGCTCCAACGCGATCGGCCTCTTCACCGCGTTCCTGGACGACGAGGACGTCGAGATCCACGGCTTCGAGGCCGGGGGAGACGGGTTCGAGACCGGCCGGCACGCCGCCACCATCCAGGCCAACGACCCGGGCGTGCTCCACGGCGCCCGCACCTACGTGCTCCAGGACGACGACGGCCAGACCATCGAGTCCCACTCGATCTCCGCCGGTCTCGACTACCCCGGGGTCGGGCCCCAGCACGCCTGGCTCGCCAAGTCCGGCCGCGCCTCCTACACCTCGGTCACCGACAAGGAGGCGATGGACGCCTTCGCGCTGCTCTCGCGCTCGGAGGGCATCATCCCGGCGATCGAGTCGGCCCACGCGATCGCCGGCGCCATCAAGATCGCGCCGCAGATCAAGGAGCGTCACGGCGAGGGCGCCACGATCCTGATCAACCTGTCCGGTCGCGGCGACAAGGACATGGGCACGGCCATCGATTACTTCGGGCTCGGGGACAGCAAGCAGGGAGAAGCAAAGTGAGTACGTCGGTAGCGTTCGCGAAGGCGAAGGCCGAGAACCGCGCCGCCCTGGTCGGCTACCTCCCGGCGGGCTTCCCGACGGTCGAGGGCTCGATCGAGGCGCTGACGACGATGGTCGAGGCCGGCTGCGACATCATCGAGATCGGCCTGCCCTACTCCGACCCGGTCATGGACGGCCCCACCATCCAGGACGCGGTGCAGCAGGCGCTCGACGGCGGCGTACGTGTCGACGACGTGTTCCGCGTCGTCGAGGCCGTGGCCGCGACCGGGGTGCCGACCCTGGTGATGACCAGCTGGAACCCGATCGAGCGCCGCGGTGTGGACCGCTTCGCCCAGCAGCTGCAGGACGCGGGCGGCGCGGGCCTGATCACGCCCGACATCACCCCCGACTTCGCGCAGGAGTGGATCGAGGCCGCCGACGCCCGTGACCTCGACAAGGTCTTCCTGGTCGCGCCGAGCAGCACCGACGAGCGGATCGCGATGACCACGGCCCAGTGCCGAGGGTTCGTCTACGCCACCGCGGTCATGGGCGTCACCGGCGCCCGCGCCAAGACCTCCGACCTGGCCGCCCCGCTGGTCGCCCGCACGAAGAAACTCAACCGATCAGGGGCCGACCTACCCGTCGGCGTCGGTCTCGGAGTCAGCAACGGCGCCCAGGCGGCCGAGATGGCTGCGTACGCCGACGGGGTCATCGTCGGCTCCGCCTTCGTGCGTACGCTGCTGGACAACCGCTCCGACGAGCAGGCGGCGCTCAAAGCGCTGGCGAGCCTGACCGAGGACCTGGCCGCGGGAGTCCGCGCGCGTTGAGGCATCTCCTACCCGTCCTGCTCGTCCTCATCGGGGTGCTCACCGGTTGCGGCGCGGCCGGCACCGGCCAGGCGCCGGCCTCGGCCATGACCGGGCAGGAGCACACTCCGTACCAGCTCTCCGACATCGCCCTGACCGACACCGAGGGCCAGCCGTACTCGTTGGCCACCGACGCCGACAGGCCGCTGACGCTGGTCTTCTACGGCTACACCAGCTGCCCTGACGAGTGCCCGCTGGTGATGTCGAGCCTGACCGCGGCACTGACTCGCCTCGACGACGCGGACCGGGAGAAGGTCGAGGTCGTGTTCGTGACCACCGACCCGGCGCGCGACTCCGAGGAGGTCCTGCGCGAGTACCTGGACCGTTACGGCAAGGACTTCATCGGCCTCACCGGTGACCTGAAGGAGATCGTCACCCTGGCCGAGTCGATGCGGCTCTACATAGGGGAGGCCGACCGGCTACCCAGTGGGGGCTACGATCTCGGGGTCCACGACACCCACGTCTCGGCGGTCTCCCAGGGACAGGCCAGCGTGGTGTGGTCGATGAACACCTCTCCCAAGCAGTTCGCCGACGACATCCACCGCCTTCTCACTCAGAAGTAGCCAAGAAGGGCCCCGCATGATCCTCCCGATGTCCATCCCCAGCCCCGCCGAAGGCGTGCTCTGGCTCGGGCCGGTCCCGTTGCGCGGCTACGCCTTCGCGATCATCCTCGGCATCATCGTCGCCGTATGGGTCTCCGAGCGCCGCTGGCAGGCCCGCGGCGGCCGGGCCGGCGACATCCAGGACATCGCGCTGTGGGCGGTTCCGTTCGGCCTGGTCGGCGGCCGGATCTACCACGTCATGACCGACTGGCAGCTCTACTTCGGCGACGGGGCCAACCCGATCGAGGCGCTCTACATCTGGCGCGGCGGGCTCGGTGTGTGGGGCGCGATCGCGCTCGGCGCCGTGGGCGCGGTCATCGGCGCGAAGCAGAAGGGCATCAAGATCGTCCCGCTGCTGGACACGATCGCCCCGACCTGCCTGCTCGCGATGGGCATCGGCCGCTGGGGCAACTGGTTCAACCAGGAGCTCTTCGGCAGGCCCACCGACCTGCCCTGGGGGCTGGAGATCGACCCGTCGTTCTACCCCGGCGGTCCCAGCCAGTTCCCGGTCGGCACCACGTTCCACCCGACGTTCCTCTACGAGTTCTGCTGGGACATCCTCGCCTTCTTCGTGATCGTCTACCTGCAGAAGAAGCTGCGTCTGGGCGGCGGCCGTGTGGTCGCTCTCTATGTGATGGCCTACTGCCTCGGCCGCGGCATGATCGAGACCCTGCGCATCGACAACGTGCAGCTGGTCAACGTGCTCGGCCTGCGCTGGAGCGAGTGGATGTCGATCATCCTGTTCGTCCTGGCAGCAGCGTGGTGGACGTACGCCACCGTGACCGGCCGGGGTAGTCTCGAGGAGGAGGTCTACAGCGATCCTGCCAAGGCCCCGGCGAACGACATCGAGAACGACACCGACGACACCGAGAACGAACCCGCGAGCGACACTGACGGCAACGCAGCCGACAACGGGACCGACGACGAGGAATCCTCGACAAAGGCCTGATCAGACGCAGATATTGGGCGCAACGTAGCGCCTCGCGGGAGGGTGTCCACCGATGGACCCTCGTTCGCAACCTACGCGTGACACAGTGGTAACCTAGCCGCACTCGCGCGGGCCAACGCTGTCCCCTGCAGATTGCCAGTTTCATCCCCGCAAGGGCGCGCGCACTCGTCGCAGACATCCCCCGCTCCGGACTGGACTCGAAGCAGAGTCAGAAATCCGGGGCTATTGGGCTGCGTCGGTCGGTGCGTGCCTGAGCCCGGACAGACGGGAGATCCCGGTGCCGTACGAGCACTCGTATCCATCCCCCCAGGGCCTCTACGACCCTCGGTTCGAGAAGGACGCCTGCGGCGTCGCCATGGTTGCGACGCTGACCGGCGTGGCCAGCCACGACATCGTGAAGCAGGGCATCCGTGCCCTGGTGAATCTCGACCACCGCGGCGCCGCCGGCGCCGAGACCAACTCTGGCGACGGCGCCGGGATCCTGCTGCAGGTCCCCGACGCCTTCCTTCGTGAGGTCGTCGATTTCGACCTTCCGGCCGAGCGTGCCTACGCCGTCGGTACCGCCTTCATCCCCGGCGACGCCGACCAGGTCGAGCGCTCCGTGAAGATGGTCGAGGAGATCGCGACCGAGGAGGGCCTCGAGGTCCTCGGGTGGCGTGACGTGCCGGTCAACCCCGACTCCCTCGGCGCCACCGCCAAGGCGGTCATGCCGACCTTCCGCCAGCTCTTCGTCGCCGGCGCCAAGCAGCGCGTCACGGGTCTGGCCCTGGAGCGGCTCTCCTTCTGCCTGCGCAAGCGCGCGGAGAAGGAGACCGACGTCTACTTCCCGTCGCTGTCGAGCCGCACCATCGTCTACAAGGGCATGCTCACCACGCCCCAGCTGGCCGAGGTCTTCCCCGACCTGGTCGACGAGCGGGTCGCCTCCGCGATCGCTGTCGTCCACAGCCGGTTCTCGACCAACACCTTCCCGAGCTGGCCGCTGAGCCACCCGTTCCGGTTCATCGCCCACAACGGCGAGATCAACACCGTCATGGGCAACCGCAACTGGATGAAGGCGCGGGAGTCGCTGCTCGAGTCCGAGCTGATCCCCGGCGACCTCGAGCGGCTCTTCCCGATCTGCACCGAGGGCGCCTCCGACTCGGCCTCCTTCGACGAGGTCCTCGAGCTCCTCCACCTGGCCGGCCGCAGCCTGCCGCACGCCATGCTGATGATGATCCCGGAGGCGTGGGAGAAGCACGAGGAGATGGACCCCGCCCGCAAGGCGTTCTACGAGTTCCACTCCTCGCTGATGGAGCCCTGGGACGGCCCCGCGTCGGTCGTCTTCACCGACGGCACCCAGATCGGCGCGGTCCTCGACCGCAACGGTCTGCGGCCCTCCCGCTACTGGGTCACCGAGGACGGCCTGGTCGTGCTCGGCTCCGAGGCCGGTGTGCTCGACGACATCGACCCCGCCACCGTGGTCCGCAAGGGCCGCGTCCAGCCGGGCAGGATGTTCCTCGTCGACACCGCGGAGCACCGCATCATCGAGGACGACGAGATCAAGTCCGAGCTCGCCGCCGAGCACCCCTACGACGAGTGGCTCCACGCCGGTCTCGTACGCCTCGACGACATCCCCGAGCGCGAGCACATCGTGCACACCCACGCGAGCGTCACCCGCCGCCAGCAGGTCTTCGGCTACACCGAGGAGGAGCTCCGGATCCTGCTCGCGCCGATGGCCAACACCGGCGCCGAGCCGATCGGCTCGATGGGCACCGACAGCCCGATCGCGGCGCTGAGCGACAAGCCGCGAATGCTCTTCGACTACTTCGCCCAGCTCTTCGCGCAGGTCACCAACCCGCCGCTGGACGCGATCCGCGAGGAGCTCGTCACCAGCCTCAACGGCACCATCGGCGCCGAGTCCAACCTGCTCAACCCCGGACCGGCCTCGTGTCGTCAGATCGTGCTGCCGTTCCCGGTCATCTCCAACGACGACCTGGCCAAGATCCGTCACATCAACCGTGACGGCGACATGCCGGGCTTCCAGGTCCACATCGTCCGCGGCCTCTACGAGGTCGACGGCGGGGCCGAGGCACTTCAGGCGCGCCTGGACGAGATCTCCGCCGAGGTCTCCCAGGCGATCGAGGACGGCGCGCGCATCATCGTCCTCTCCGACCGCCACTCCACCCAGGAGATGGCGCCGATCCCGTCGCTGCTCCTGACCGGCGCCGTCCACCACCACCTGGTCCGCGAGCGCACCCGCTCGCAGGTCGGCCTGCTGATCGAGGCTGGAGACGTACGCGAGGTCCACCACGTCGCCCTGCTGATCGGCTACGGCGCCGCCGCGGTCAACCCCTATCTGGCGGTCGAGTCCGTCGAGGACCTCGCCTACGAGGGCTACTACGTGAAGGCCGACGCCGAGAAGGCGATGGCCAACACGATCAAGGCGCTCGGCAAGGGTGTCCTCAAGGTGATGTCGAAGATCGGCGTCTCCACGGTCGCCTCCTACACCGGCGCGCAGATCTTCGAGGCCGTCGGCCTCTCGAAGGAGGTCGTGGAGCGCTACTTCACCGGCACCACCTCCAAGCTCGGCGGCATCGGCCTCGACGTGATCGCCGAGGAGGTCGCGAAGCGGCATGCCACCGCCTACCCGCGCGACGGCGTCGCCAACGCCCACCGCGCGCTGCCCATCGGCGGCGAGTACCAGTGGCGCCGCGAGGGTGAGCCGCACCTGTTCGACCCGGAGACGGTCTTCCGGCTCCAGCACGCCACCCGCAGCGGCCGCTACGACGTCTTCAAGCAGTACACCGACCGCGTCAATGAGCAGTCCGAGCGACTGATGACGCTGCGCGGGCTCTTCAAGCTCAAGGGTGCCGAGGAGCTGGGTCGCCAGAAGATCTCGATCGACGAGGTCGAGCCCGTCGAGGCGATCGTCAAGCGCTTCTCGACCGGCGCGATGTCGTACGGCTCGATCTCCAAGGAGGCTCACGAGACGCTCGCCGTCGCGATGAATCTCCTCGGCGGCAAGTCCAATACCGGCGAGGGCGGCGAGGACCCGGATCGTCTCTACGACCCGAAGCGCCGCTCGTCGATCAAGCAGGTGGCCTCGGGACGCTTCGGCGTCACCAGCGAATACCTGACCAACGCCGACGACATCCAGATCAAGATGGCCCAGGGCGCCAAGCCCGGTGAGGGCGGCCAGCTGCCCGGCCACAAGGTCTACCCGTGGGTCGCCAAGACGCGTCACTCGACGCCGGGCGTGGGCCTCATCTCCCCGCCGCCGCACCACGACATCTACTCGATCGAGGACCTGGCTCAGCTGATCCACGACCTCAAGAACGCCAACCCGAGCGCTCGCGTCCACGTGAAGCTCGTGGCCGAGGTCGGCGTCGGCACCGTCGCCGCGGGTGTCTCCAAGGCCCACGCCGACGTGGTCCTGATCTCCGGTCACGACGGCGGCACCGGTGCCTCCCCGCTGACCTCGCTCAAGCACGCCGGTGGTCCCTGGGAGCTCGGCCTCGCCGAGGCGCAGCAGACGCTGCTCCTCAACGGCCTGCGCGACCGGATCGTGGTGCAGACCGACGGTCAGCTCAAGACCGGCCGCGACGTCGTCATCGCCGCGCTGCTCGGTGCCGAGGAGTTCGGCTTCGCCACCGCGCCGCTGGTCGTCTCCGGCTGCGTGATGATGCGGGTCTGCCACCTCGACACCTGCCCCGTCGGCGTCGCCACCCAGAACCCGGTCCTGCGGGAGCGGTTCACCGGCAAGGCGGAGTACGTCGTCAACTTCATGCGCTACATCGCCGAGGAGGTCCGCGAGCTCCTCGCCGAGCTCGGCTTCCGGAGCATCGACGAGGCCGTCGGCCACGCCGAGGCGCTCGACGCCCGCGACGCGATCGACCACTGGAAGGCCTCCGGGCTCGACCTGTCGCCGATCTTCACCCGCGTGGAGTCGCCGCAGCAGTTCTCCGACCAGGCCCTCTACAACACCAAGGGCCAGGACCACGGTCTGGAGAAGTCGCTCGACGTCAGCGAGCTGCTCCCGCTCGCGGCCCCGGCGCTCGAGCGCGGCGAGCCCGTACGCGCCCAGCTGCCGATCCGCAACGTCAACCGCACCGTCGGCACGATCCTGGGTCACGAGATCACCAAGCGCTACCGCGGCGAGGGCCTGCCCGAGGGCACGATCGACATCACCTTCACCGGGTCGGCGGGCCAGTCCTTCGGCGCGTTCATCCCGAGCGGCCTGACGCTGCGCCTGGAGGGCGACGCCAACGACTACGTCGGCAAGGGCCTCTCCGGCGGCCGGGTGGTCATCCGCCCGGAGCGTACGGCCGGGTTCCGGGCCGAGGAGCACATCATCGCCGGCAACACGCTGGCCTACGGCGCCACCAGCGGGCGGATCCACATCCGCGGAGGCGTGGGGGAGCGGGCCGCGGTCCGCAACTCGGGTGCCTGCATCGTCACCGAGGGTGTCGGCGACCACGGCTGCGAATACATGACCGGCGGTCGTGTCGTCGTGCTCGGCCCGACCGGGCGCAACTTCGCGGCCGGTATGTCCGGTGGGGTCGCCTGGGTCCTCGACTTCGAGGAGCAGCGCCTCAACAGCGAGCTGGACGATGCCACCCCGGTGGACGAGAAGTACGCCGCCGAGCTCGAGCAGCTGGTCCGCGACCACCTCGAGGAGACCGGCTCGGCCGTCGCCGAGGCGCTCCTGGCCGACTGGCCGAACTCACTGACCCGCTTCACGCAGGTCATGCCCAGTGACTACAAGCGCGTGCTCGAAGCCCAGGAGGAGGCCCTCGAGGAGGGTCTTAACGAGGACGAGGCTGCCGCGCGGATTATGGAGGTCCTTCATGGCTGACCCCAAGGGTTTCTTGAAGAACGGTCGCGAGGTCGCGACCCGTCGTCCGGTCGATGAGCGAGTCAAGGACTGGCACGAGGTCTACCCGGGCAAGGTCGGCAAGACCCTGCTGCCGATCATCAACACCCAGGCCTCGCGCTGCATGGACTGCGGCATCCCGTTCTGCCACCAGGGCTGCCCGCTCGGCAACATCATCCCCGAGTGGAACGACCTGGTCTGGCGCAACGACTGGGAGGGCGCCTCGGAGCGGCTGCACGCGACCAACAACTTCCCCGAGTTCACCGGTCGTCTCTGCCCGGCTCCGTGCGAGGCCGCCTGCGTGCTGGGCATCAACCAGCCCGCGGTGACGATCAAGAACATCGAGGTCGCGATCATCGACAAGGCCTGGGACGCGGGCCACGTCAAGCCGCAGCCGCCCGAGTGGCTCTCCGGCAAGGCGGTCGCCGTCATCGGCTCCGGCCCCGCGGGCCTGGCCGCCGCCCAGCAGCTCACCCGTTCGGGCCACACCGTGGCCGTCTACGAGCGGGCCGACAAGATCGGCGGGCTGCTGCGCTACGGCATCCCGGAGTTCAAGATGGAGAAGTCGCAGGTCGACCAGCGCCTGGCGCAGATGCGCCGCGAGGGCACGGTCTTCCGTCCGGGCGTCGACGTCGGCACCGACATCACCGGTGCGCAGCTCCGGGACCGCTACGACGCCATCGTGCTGGCCAACGGCTCGACCGTCGGTCGCGACCTGCCGGTCCCCGGGCGTGAGCTCGACGGGATTCACCAGGCGATGGAGTACCTGCCGCAGTCCAACCGGGCCTCGCTCGGCGAGGCGGTCCCCGACCAGATCCTGGCCGAGGGCAAGCACGTGGTCATCATCGGTGGCGGTGACACCGGCGCCGACTGCCTCGGCACCGCGATCCGCCAGGGCGCGGAGTCGATCACCCAGCTGGAGATCATGCCGCGTCCGCCGGAGGAGCGTCCCGATGCTCAGCCGTGGCCGACCTACCCGATGACCTACCGGGTCGCCTCCGCGCACGAGGAGGGTGGCGAGCGGGTCTACGCCGTCTCCACCAAGGAGTTCCTAGGCACCGAGGACGGCCGCGTACGCGCCCTGAAGCTCGTCGAGGTCGAGTTCATCGACGGCAAGCTGACCGAGAAGGAGGGGACCGAGAAGGAGATCCCCGCCGACCTGGTGCTGCTGGCCATGGGCTTCACCGGGCCGGAGAAGGACGGCCTCCTCACCCAGCTGGGTGTGGAGTACGACGCTCGCGGCAACGTCGCCCGCGACGACTCCTTCGCCACCTCCGTCCCCGGCGTGTACGTCGCCGGCGACGCGGGTCGCGGACAGTCGCTGATCGTGTGGGCGATCGCCGAGGGCCGCGCCGCCGCGGCCGCCGTCGACACCTTCCTCACCGGCTCGACCAACCTGCCCGCGCCGATCCGTCCGACGGACCGGCAACTGATGGTCTGAGGCCCACAGGCCTAGGCACAACGGCGTGCCGACCACTGGCCCGGCACCTCCACATCGGCGGTGCCGGGCCAGTCGGGTTATGAGCGGACGACCGACGGGCGCGAGGGAGCGCGCAGTCAGGGGCGCGACTGGTAGCCGTGCCAGCCTTCGGGTGCGTGCTCCAGTGGCTGCCAGCGGGGAATGTAGTGCTCGAGAAATACCTGCCCGAGCAGCGCTCCTCGTGACCGCACACCCGTCTTCTCGAAGATCGCCTTGAGGTGGTCCTGGACCGTGTACGCCGACAGGTGCAGCCGCGCGGCGATCTCCTTGGTGGTGAGGCCGGCGATGCACATGCGGGTCACGTCCACCTCGCGCGGAGTCAGTCCGTAGGCGAGAGCAACGAGCGGCGCGACCTCGGAGGGCGAGGCCTGCTGGATGACCACCACGGTCCGGCCGTCACCGCCGCTGAGCCGACTGCCGTAGAGCAGGAGCCAGGTGCCGTCGGCGGCTCGCAGGCGGGCGCGTGCCGCCGTCTCGAGGGGGTCGCCGTCCGTCGCCTTGCGGGCTCGAGCGGCCACGGCCTGGAGGACCTTGGATTCCCCGGGCGTGTCGGGTGGCGGGTTCTCGGTCATGAGGCCGATCCACTGCTCGGCCGCGGGTGTCAGTGACTCGACCCTGCCGTCGGCGTCGAAGGTCACCACCCCGGGGCCGACCGAGCCAGCCATCGTCTCGGCCGCGATGGTGCTCACCAGCGCGCGACGTGCGGCGACGGCGATGACGGCGGAGAGGCCGGCGAGCAGGGCGACGTCCTCGTCGGCGAACCAGGCACGGCCATCGTCGCGGAGCAGCCCGACGGCGGCCCAGTAGCCATCCCCGTCAACCATGCTTCCCCGGAGCTCGTCTCCGATGCCGAAGTCACGTTGTGAGCGATGGCGTGCGCTGCGCGTCAACGTGCCGTGGGTGGCTTGGCTCGTGGAGCCGGCCAGTCGGCCGGAGCGTGCGAGGAAGCTCCACTTGTTGACGTCCTCGACGACGTACTCGAACTCCGCGAGCCACGACCCGCTGCAGCTCACCTCGCGGTTGACGCTGCCGGTCAGCAAGACCGTGCCCGGATCGACCGTGTGCCAGCAGGACCGGTCGAAGTCGATGGCTCGACCGAGGAGCTGGTCGGCCGCGGCCACATAGTCGGTCCAGGCCAGTCCGTCACGGGCGAGGCCGTGCAGCTGGTCGGCGAGCCTGTCGGCGTCCATGGCTCCACGATAGGCCCGCAGCACCAGATGAACAGCCCAGAAATCTGGGAGTTACCTCCGCGTCCAGGGGGCTGATGGTGGAGGCATGGACGACATCACTCCCGAACCGATCACTGGCCTGACATGCACCCCCGACAGGTCGTGATCATCGGCGCTGGGACTTCGGGCCTCTCAGCCGCGGTGGCGCTTGCCGACCGCGGCGTCCGGCCGCTGGTGGTCGACCGGGCCGACCAGGTCGGCTCCTCGTGGCGCAGTCGCTACGACCGGCTCTGCCTGAACACCGGACGGCAGTTCTCGCACCTGCCGAAGCGCCCGTACCCCAAGGGAACACCGACGTACCCCACCCGCGACCAGGTGATCGCCCATCTCGAGCAGCACGCGACGGACGGCGGCATCGAGCTGCGGTTGGGCTGCTCGACCGAGCGGATCGAGCGGAGCAGGGACGGCTGGCGGATCATCACCTCCGGCGGTGTCTTCGAGGCTCCCCAGGTCGTCATGGCGACGGGCTACGACCATGAGCCCTTCTTGCCCGAATGGCCCGGTCGCGAGTCGTGGATCGGTGACCTGGTGCACTCCTCGCGCTACGCCAACCCCGCTGCCTTCGTCGGGCGCACGGTCCTCGTCGTCGGCTCCGGCAGCTCTGGCCTCGAGCTCGCCTTCGACCTGGCCACCGGCGGCGCGGCCAAGGTCTGGCTCGCCGTACGAACACCGCCGAACATCATGCTGCGCGAAGGTCCGCTGGGCCTGCCCGGCGACGTGATCGCGATCCCTCTCCACAACTCGCCCGTCCGGATCGCGGATGCCATCGCCCGCTTCGGACGCCGACTCGCCATCGGCGACCTGAGCGAGTTCGGGCTCCCCGCACCCGAAGAGGGGATCTTCGCCCGGAGTGAGCGGCTCGGGGTCGCTCCTGCGATCGTCGACCGTGAGGTCATCACCGCCATCCGTGACCGTGCCTTCGATGTCGTCGGCGCAGTCGATTCGCTGACCAGTGACACCGTGCACCTGGTCGACGGCAGCACCATCCGCCCCGACGCCCTCGTCTGTGCGACCGGCTTCAGACGCGGGCTGGCGAAGGTGGTCGGCCACCTCGGCGTGCTCGACGAGCAGGGCCGTCCCACAGCCACCGGCAAGGTGGCCGCCGAACCCGGGCTGCGCTTCATCGGCTTCGTCCCACGTGCCGCACAGATCGGGTACGCCGCCAAACAAGCCAGACACGCCGCCAAGGCAATCGCCAAGGAACTTCGGGCTCGCTGATCGACACTACTGTTCGCGATCACCTACCACCGGCCCGGCGCCGCTCCTACACACTTGTGGCGAGGAGTTTGTCGCACACGTGCATTGCCGGGGCCTGCGGCGACGGGCTAGCCGCCGGTGGCGGCGTAAACATTGAACGAACGGCCTGATCAGGACGTGGTCCGAGTGCTGGTTTGAACGATCCAGAGGGGTAGTCTGGGCTCCCGTGAGAAGAGCGAAGATCGTCTGCACCCTGGGACCCGCCGTCGGGACGGAGCGTCGCATCCGCGAGCTCGTCTACGCAGGCATGGACGTCGCCCGGATGAACATGAGCCACGGGTCCCACGACGACCACTCCAGCAACTACGCGCTGGTGCGGGAGGCGGCCGCCGCGAGCGGGCACAGCGTCGGCATCTTCGCCGACCTGCAGGGGCCCAAGATCCGGCTGGAGCGGTTCAAGGAAGGCTCCGCGACGCTGCGACGCGGCCAGGCCTGGACGATCACCACGCGCGACGTGCAGGGTGACGACGAGATCTGCGGGACGACGTACAAGGGCCTTCCCGGTGACGTGAAGGTCGGTGACCCGATCCTGATCGACGACGGCAAGCTGCGCCTGCGGGTCACCGCGGTCGACGACACCGAGGTCCACACCGAGGTGCTGGTCGGCGGGCCGGTCTCCAACAACAAGGGCATCAACCTGCCCGGCGTCGCCGTCTCCGTGCCGGCCCTGTCCGAGAAGGACGAGGAGGACCTCCGGTTCGCGCTCAAGCTCGGCGTCGACATGATCGCGCTCAGCTTCGTGCGCAACGCGAGGGACTACGAGGACGTCCGCAAGATCATGGACGAGGAGGGGCGCGTCGTCCCGGTCATCGCCAAGATCGAGAAGCCGCAGGCGATCGACAACCTCGACGAGGTCATCGCCGCTTTCGACATGTTCATGGTCGCCCGTGGCGACCTCGGCGTGGAGTGCCCGCTCGAGGAGGTGCCGTTCCTGCAGAAGCGGATCATCGAGCTGGCCCGCCTCAACGCCAAGCCGGTCATCGTCGCCACCCAGATGCTCGACTCGATGATCTCCAACCCGGCGCCCACCCGCGCCGAGGCGAACGACGTCGCCAACGCCGTCCTCGACGGTGCCGACGCGGTGATGCTCTCCGCCGAGACGAGCGTGGGGGACTATCCGATCCACACCGTCGAGACGATGGCCCGCATCATCGCCGCCACCGAGCGCCACGCCCTCTCCTCGGAGAGCAGCCGCGCCGCCGAGCTCAGCCCCATCGACTGGGACCCGCACACCCGCTCCGGCGTGATCGCCAAGGCCGCCGCCGAGGTCGCCGACCGGGTCGGCGCGAAATACCTGGTCGCCTTCACCACCTCCGGTGACTCCGCCCGCCGCCTCTCCCGGCTGCGCGGCGCGATCCCGTTGCTCGCCTTCACCCCCTCCGATGCCGTACGCAGCCAGCTCGCGCTCAGCTGGGGCACCGAGACCTTCCGCACCGACGAGGTCGAGCACACCGACGAGATGGTCCGCCAGGTCGACGAGAACCTGCTCAAGCTCGGCCGTGTCGAGGAGGGCGACCTCGTCGTCATCATCGCCGGCTCGCCTCCCGGCATCCCCGGCTCCACCAACGCCCTGCGCATCCACCGCATCGGCGACGCGATCAACGAGGTCGCGCCCGCCTACGAGCGCAAGAGCTAGTCGAGACGACCTGCGGACCGAGGCCGTGGAGCGCTGTACGCACCTGGTGCGGATCGCGCTCCACGGCCTCTGGTCTGTGGTGCCCCGGGTCGGATTCGAACCGACACTGTATGTGGTTTGAGCACATCGTCTCTGCCGTTGGACTACCGGGGCATCTCGGCCGGTCAAAACCTACATGAGCGCAGAGGGCAAGATCACCTCGGGACATGGTTGCTCATGGCCTAGTCTGTGCTCGTGACGGAGAGCAACCCCAGCAGCACCCCGGAGAGCCAGGCGCGGCGTACGGTCGTCATCGCGGAGGACGAGGTCCTGATCAGGATGGACCTCAAGGAGATGCTCACCGAGGAGGGTTACCACGTCGTCGGTGAGGCGGGAGACGGCAAGGCCGCGATCGAGCTCGCCACCGAGCACAGACCCGACCTGGTGATCCTCGACGTGAAGATGCCGGTGCTCGACGGGATCGCGGCGGCGGAGGCGATCGCGCGCGACCGGATCGCGCCGGTGGTCATGCTGACCGCGTTCTCCCAGCGTGACCTGGTGGAGCGGGCCCGAGACGCGGGTGCGATGGCCTACCTGGTCAAGCCGTTCAACATCACCGACCTGGTGCCAGCGATCGAGCTGGCGGTGAGCCGTTTCCAGGAGCTCGCCCAGCTCGAGCGGGAGGTCGCCGGTCTGACCGACCGGCTGGAGACCCGCAAGGCGGTCGACCGGGCCAAGGGGATCCTGCAGGAGGGTCTGACGCTGAGCGAGCCCGACGCTTTCCGGTGGATTCAGAAGACCGCGATGGACCTGCGGCTGTCGATGCGCCAGGTCGCCGAGGGCGTCATCGAGCACGGCGTGAGTGGGCCACGTACCTGAATCCGTGTAAACGGCGTGTCACAGATCGGTTGCGGTCTCAGATGAGGGTCAACCTGTGGCTTGTTCGTGGGTGATCTCGGCCTAGACTGCCCGCGCGGATCCGGCCGACCAGCGTATTCAGCTGGTGTCAGGGTCCGTCTTTAGGACACACAGGCAGGAGTACCCACGTGCGCAAGCGGCTCTACAGAGTCCTCGTCGCGCTCATCGGTGCGCTGATGGTGCTGTTGGTTGGGAGCCCGGGTGCCGCACAGGCAACCGAGACCCCACCGCCGGACGCCACCGCGATCCAGGTGACGCTTCAGGACGAGGCCAACAAGGATGCCCAAGGCAATCCGAAACCGATCCCGGGAGTGACCCTCGAGGTCAGCAAGGACGGCGAGAAGGCCGGTGAGGGCGTCACCGACGACCAGGGCGTGGCGATCATCGTCGTCGATGAGCTCGGGAAGTACACCGTGACCCTCGACGAGAAGACGCTCCCGGAAGGGACGATCCTCGACGAGAACACCAAGGGTGAAGCCACCGTCCAGGTACGTTTCCAGGGCCCCAACAACCGGGCGATCTTCCCGATCGGTGTCACCGCCGGTGAGGAGTCCAACTTTGGCAAGGACCTCGCACAGAACCTGCGTGCGGGCCTTGTGTTCTCACTGGTCCTGTGCCTGGCTGCCCTCGGGTTCTCGCTGATCTTCGGCACGACCGGCCTGTCCAACTTCGCCCACGGTGAGATGCTCACCTTCGGTGCGTTGATGGCTTGGACCTTCGACCAGGTCTTCAAGACCGGCGCCCTGGCCTCGGTCTCGGTGCTCCTCGCCGGCATCATCGCGGTCCTCCTCGGTGGCCTGGCTGGCTTCGCGCAGGAGAAGATCCTGTGGGGCCCGCTGCGCCGGCGCGGCACCGGCCTGATCGCGATGATGATCGTCTCGATCGGCCTGGCGATCTTCCTGCGCTACCTGTTCCAGTACTTCTACGGCTCCTCGACCCGGTCGCTGTCGCAGTACAACGGCCAGCAGCGCGAGCAGCACTGGTACTACCTCGGTCTCTCGCTCGCCGACCGCGAGGTGGTCATCGTGCTGGTCGCGATCATCACGATCACCGCGGTCTGCCTGTGGCTGGCCAAGAGCCGGATGGGCAAGGCGATGCGCGCGGTCTCGGACAACCCGGCACTGGCCGCGTCCTCCGGCCTCCGGGTCGACGGCGTCATCACCAACGCGTGGGTGATCGGTGGCGCGCTGACCGCGCTGTCCGGTGTGCTCTACGCGATGCAGCTGCAGGTCAACAGCTTCATGGGCATGCGGATCCTGCTGGTCATCCTCGCCGCGGTCACCCTCGGTGGTCTCGGCACGATCTGGGGCGCTCTCGTCGGCTCGCTGGTGATCGGGCTCGTCTACGAGCTCGGGCCGCTGTTCGGCGTGCCCGCCTCGATCAAGGAGATCGGCCCGCTGCTGATCATGATCGTGATCCTGCTGGTGCGGCCCCAGGGCATCCTGGGTCGTAAAGAGCGGCTCGGGTAGGAGAGACAATGGATATTCTCGACATTCTCCGGGCAGCGTTGCAGCAGGCACTCGGCCCGCAGGCAATCGTCTTCGCCCTGGCCGCCATAGGCCTCAACATCCACTTCGGCTACACCGGGCTGCTCAACTTCGGCCAGGCCGGGTTCGTCGCGGTGGGCGCCTATGGTCTGGCCGTCTCCGTGGTCACCTACGGGGCACCGTTCTGGCTCGGTATCGTCATGGCGATCGTGGCCCCGCTGCTGCTCGCCGTGGTCCTGGGTGTGCCGACGCTGCGTCTGCGTGCCGACTATCTGGCTATCGTCACCATCGCCGCGGCGGAGGTGCTGCGGTTCGTCTTCGGCTCGGTGGAGATGAAGGACACCTTCGGTGGCTCCAACGGGCTCAACGGCTACGCCAGGCCGTTTCAGGAGGCCAACCCCTACAGCAGCGGCATCGACCTGGGGTTCATCTCCTTCGGGCGCGGCGACCTGTGGTCGCTGACCGTCGGCTGGACCCTGGTCGCGCTGTGCTGCCTGCTGGTGTGGGCGCTGATGCGCAGCCCGTGGGGCCGTGTGCTCCGCTCGATCCGTGAGGACGAGGACGCGGTCCGCTCGCTGGGCAAGAACGTGTTCGCGTACAAGATGCAGGCGCTCGCTCTCGGTGGTGTCATCGGTGGTCTGGGCGGCATGTTCCTGGCGCTCAAGCAGGCCTCGGTCGTGCCGAGCGACTACTCCACGCTGATGACGTTCTACGCCTTCGCCGCTCTGCTCCTCGGCGGCGCGGGCCGGGTGATGGGCCCGGTCATCGGCTCGGTCCTGTTCTGGTTCCTGATCGCGGGGCTAGGCTCGTTCTTCAGCCAGTCGGCAGGTAAGGGCGGATGGATCCCGACGGTGATCATGACCGACACCCAGGCCAGTGTGATCCGCTACATCATGCTGGGGCTGGCCATCATGCTGCTGATGATCTTCCGTCCCCAGGGGATCATCGGCGACCGTAGGGAGATCGCGATCGATGGACGCTGACATGACTGACCAGACGAGCACCGAGACGAACGACGTGGCGAGCAAGACCGGGCCCGCGGGCCTGGTCGGGGCGAGCACGGAGCCGGGCAGCAAGAAGTCCGACCCGATCATCGTCGCCGACCACATCACGCGTACGTTCGGAGGACTCACCGCCGTCGACGTCGACCACGTCGAGATCCAGCGTGGTGCGATCACCGCGCTGATCGGCCCCAACGGAGCCGGGAAGACGACGTTCTTCAACCTGCTGACCGGCTTCGACCAGCCCAACACCGGCTCGTGGAGCCTGGAGGGCAAGTCGCTCAAGGGCGTCGCGCCCTACAAGGTCGCCCGCCTCGGGATGGTGCGCACCTTCCAGCTCACCAAGGTGCTGGCCAAGCTCTCCGTGATCGAGAACATGCGCCTGGGCGCCACGGGACAGAAGGGTGAGCGGATCTGGGCCGCGCCGTTCAAGTTCCTCTGGGGCAACCAGGAGGACGAGGTCACCGCGAAGGCCGACGACCTGCTGGCCCGGTTCCTGCTGGACAAGAAGCGCGAGGACTTCGCCGGCTCGCTCTCCGGCGGTCAGCGCAAGCTGCTCGAGATGGCCCGCGCGCTCATGGTCGACCCTGAGGTCGTCATGCTCGACGAGCCGATGGCGGGGGTGAACCCAGCTTTGAAGCAGTCGTTGCTGGGTCACGTGAAGTCGCTGCGCGATGAGGGCCGCACGGTCCTCTTCGTGGAGCACGACATGGACATGGTCCGCGACATCTCCGACTGGGTCATCGTGATGGCCCAGGGCAAGATCGTCGCTGAGGGCACTCCTGATTCGGTCATGGCCGACCAGCGTGTCATCGATGCCTATCTCGGGGCCCACCACGACACCGACCTGAGCGAGCTCGACGAAGAGGTCCTCGAGGCAGAGGTCGAGGCAGAGCTCGAGGGCGAGATCGTCGAAGAGGAGGACTCGAAGTGACTTCCACCGATGCGGAGAAGTTCCGCGAGCAGCATCTGAGCGAGGCCGATGGTGCGGTGCTCCGCGCCGACGGGCTCATCGCCGGCTACCTTCCCGGGGTCAACATCCTCAACGACACCGACCTCTACTGCCAGCCCGGCGAGCTGGTCGGCATCATCGGCCCCAACGGTGCCGGCAAGTCGACCCTGCTCAAGGCGCTGTTCGGCCTGGTGAAGATCCACGAGGGCACGGTCAAGCTGAACGGTGAGGACATCACCGGCAAGCGTGCTGACGAGCTGGTCTCGCGGGGTATCGGGTTCGTCCCGCAGAACAACAACGTGTTCCCGAGCCTGACCATCGAGGAGAACCTCGAGATGGGCTGCTACCAGGCCCCGAAGAAGTTCGCTGAGCGGTTCGAGTTCGTCACCGGGATCTTCCCTGCCCTCGGTGAGCGCCGCAAGCAGCGTGCCGGTGGCCTCTCCGGTGGTGAGCGTCAGATGGTCGCGATGGGCCGGGCGCTGATGATGGAGCCGTCGGTCCTGCTGCTCGACGAGCCCTCCGCGGGCCTCTCGCCGGTCATGCAGGACGAGGTCTTCGTGCAGACTCGCAAGATCAACCAGGCGGGTGTCTCGGTCGTGATGGTCGAGCAGAACGCCCGCCGCTGCCTGCAGATCTGCGACCGCGGGTACGTGCTCGACCAGGGCCGCAACGCCTACACGGGCGCTGGGCGCGAGCTCGCCGACGACCCCAAGGTGATCGAGCTCTACCTCGGCACCCTGGGTGCCAAGGAGGACTGAGGGCGTACGTCTTGATACGGCCGGGCCCCGGAGCATGCTGCTCCGGGGCCCGGCTCGTTCGTGCTCAGGCGACGGTGTGCGAGCGTCGCTGGGAGCGCCGGGCGGCGAGCAGCTCGCCGACGGCGCTGGACTGCTTCGGGCCGCGCTGCAGACGGGCGTGGTGGGGCAGGGCCCGGCCCAGGACGGTGAGCCGGGAGCGTACGACCGCGGTCGGGGCCACCCGCATGACGGCCTGGGCGCCGAGGCCGATCCTGGCGAGGAACCGGTTGCCGTCACGGCCACCGGCGGCTGCCGCGGCCGCGATCGTCCTGACCCCGCGCTCCTCGGCGAAGGCGACGGCCGACTCCATCAGCATCCGGCCCACGCCCCGGCGGCGGAAGCTGGGAACGACATGGGGCGCGAAGATCTGCACCGTCGGCTCCAGGTTGAGTGGACCGAAGGTGGTCGCGCGTACGTAGACCGCCCCGACGGGCTCGCTGCCGCACTCGGCGACCAAGAGGCGCTGGTCGGGGGAGGCGTCGGCGGCACGGATGATCGTCTCCAGGTCGCTCAGCTGGTCCTGGGCGTCCGCCATCCGCAGCGAGTCCTGCCAGATGCCGAGGAGGAAGAGCGCGTCATCGGCTCGTGCCTCTCGCATCGTCACCGGCACCCTCATCGAGTCCGTCCTCCGAGAGTGCCGTGCGTACAGATGATCACAATTCCTCCACGATCGTGGCTGTTCCTGGGCGGAATCGGGTTTCCCGAGTGATTATTGGTCACCACGGCGCCGATATTACGGAGCCGATGATGGCGGCAACCCAGGCAATGATGCCATGGGGGAGATGTAACGGATTGGTGAAAAGACAGGTCCCTCGGGTGATTCACCCTCCGAGCGTCTCTAATGTGTCTCCGCAAGGTCCGACGTGAGTCGGGCCAGCCCATACGAAAGAGGGACTAAGCAGTGAACTCATCATCCTCTACCTGGATGAAGCTGACCGCAGGCGCCGGCGCCTTGGCGCTCAGCTTCACCCTCGCCGCCTGCGGCGGCGAGACCGCTTCCGAGGAGCCGGAGAAGAAGGCCGCCGCCAAGGGCGACGGCACTCTCACCATCGGGCAGCTTCTCCCGCAGACCGGCAGCCTCGCGTTCCTCGGCCCGCCCGAGTTCGCCGGTTCCGACCTGGCGATCCAGGACATCAACGCCGCCGGTGGTGTGCTCGGCAAGGACGTCGTGTCCGTCGTAGCAGACTCCGGTGACACCACCTCCGCGATCGCCCCGACCGAGGCCGACAAGCTCATCGACGCCAAGTCCGACGTCATCGTCGGCACCGCGTCCTCGGGCGTGTCGATGACCGTGATCGACAAGATCATGTCGTCGGGCACCGTGATGTTCTCCCCGGCGAACACCTCGACCGAGTTCGACGAGGGCGACTTCGCCAAGGCGGACCTCTACTTCCGCACGGCTCCGTCCGACATCCTGCAGGGCGCCGTCATGGCCAACCTGCTGCTCGAGGACAAGCGCACCAACGTGGCGATCCTGGCCCGCCAGGACGCCTACGGCGAGACGCTCGCCGAGGAGATCAAGGCCAACCTCGAGGGTGCCGGCTCCAAGGTCGCCACCACGGCGTTCTACTCCGAGGACGCCACCTCGTTCGACGCCCAGATCAACGAGGTCGCCGGCTCGGGTGCCGACGCGGTCGTCGTCGTGGCCTTCGAGGAGACCAAGAAGCTCATCCCGCAGCTCATCGCCGCGGGTGCCGGTCCGGCCAAGCTGCCGACGTACTTCGTCGACGGCAACCTGTCGGACTACTCCAAGGACTTCACCAAGGGTGAGCTCAAGGGTGTCAAGGGCACCCTCCCGGGCGCCGAGACCACTGGTGACTTCAAGGAGCAGCTGCTGAAGGTCGACCCGAAGCTGGCCGACTACTCCTACGCTGCCGAGTCCTACGACGCGACCATCGTCTCCGCGCTGGCCGCGGTGAAGGCTGACAGCGACGCTGGCGAGGCCATCGCCGAGGAGATCGTCGACATCACCACCGGTGGTGAGAAGTGCGAGACGTACGCCGACTGCCTCGCGCTCGTCGAGGACGGCAAGGACATCGACTACGACGGCAAGTCCGGTCCGATCGAGCTCGGCGAGACCGGTAGCCCGACGGCCGCGTCCATCGGTATCTACCAGTACAACGACAAGGCGACCTACGCCCCCGTCAAGTACATCGCTGGGGAAGTCTGATCCACCCAGTGAAGGGCCCCGGAGCGACACGCTCCGGGGCCCTTCGACGTAGGTGCCTACATCGAGATCCGGTCGGCGTCGATGAGCGAGCAGGTGATCCGCGAGGTGCAGACCCGCTTGCCGCGCTCGTCGGTGATCACGACCTCGTAGGCCGCTGAGCTGCGGCCGAGATGGATGGCTGTCGCGGTGCCGGTGACGATGCCGGAGGTCGCGGAGCGGTGGTGGGTGGCGTTGATGTCGACGCCGACGGCAAGCTTGCCCATGGACGCGGCGTGCATGCCGGAGCCGGTGGACCCGAGCGTCTCGGCGAGCGCGACCGAGGCGCCGCCGTGCAGCAGCCCGTAGGGCTGGGTGTTGCCCTCGACCGGCATGGTGCCGACGACCTTCTCGGCGGAGATCTCCAGGATCTTGACGCCCATCTTGTCGTTGAGGCCGCCCATGCCGTGGGGGAGCGAGGCGAAGAACGTCTCGCCCGCGGTCTTGTCGCTCGGCGAGACGGTCTGGTCGGTGGTCGATGCATCGGTCATGGATGCATCGTCGCATGTGCCGTACGGGGTCGGCGCCCGGGGGACGCGCGGGTCTCGACCCGCGGTCGCGCCGTTGTCGGTGGTCGTGGATAGAGTCGGACCGTGGCTGACGTGACGCGTGACCGACTGCTCCTTCTCGATGGGCACTCGCTGGCCTACCGGGCCTTCTTCGCCCTCCCGGTGGAGAACTTCTCGACCGTCACGGGGCAGAACACCAATGCCGTCTACGGCTTCACCTCGATGCTGGTCAACGTGCTGCGCGACGAGACCCCGACCCATGTCGCGGTCGCCTTCGACCTGTCGCGCCAGACGTTCCGGCTGGAGGAATACTCCGAATACAAGGCCAAGCGCAACAAGACCCCCGACGAGTTCAAGTCCCAGCTGCCGCTGATCCAGCGACTGCTCGACGTACTCCACATCCGCCACCTTTCGCTGGCTGGCTATGAGGCCGACGACATCATCGCGACCCTGGTGACCCAGGGGCTCGAGGCCGGGATGGAGGTGCTGATCCTGACCGGCGACCGCGACTCGCTGCAGCTGGTCACCGAGTCCTCGACCGTTCTCTATCCGATGCGTGGTGTCTCCGACCTGGCGCGGATGACGCCGGAGGCCGTCGAGGCGAAGTACGGGGTCCCTCCGCACCGCTATCCCGAGATCGCCGCGCTGGTGGGGGAGGACTCCGACAACCTGCCCGGCATCCCGGGCGTCGGCCCGAAGACCGCCGCGAAGTGGATCAACACCTACGACGGCCTCGACAACGTGATCACCCACGCCGACCAGATCAAGGGCAAGGCAGGCGACAACCTTCGCGCCCACCTCGGCGACGTGATGCGCAACCGGCGGCTCAACGCCCTGGTCCGAGACCTGACCCTGGAGGTCGGCCCGGCAGACTTCGGGCGGGTCGAGTGGGACCGGGCAGCCGCGCTGGAGCTCCTCGACGAGCTCGAGTTCCGCGGCGAGATCCGCACCCGGATCACCGACGTCCTCGCTCCCGAGGACGACGTCCCGGTCGACGAGAGCGGGTTCGCACTTGAGGGCGAGATGCTGGCGCCCGGTGCCGTCGCTACGTTCCTCGAGGAGCTCGGGGCCACGCCCGTCGGGGTGCATGTGCGCGGGACCTGGGGTTCCGGCACCGGCCGCGTGGACGGGTTCGGCTTCGCGACGCAGGAGCGGGCTGCGTACGTCGGGGTGGAGGAGCTCACCCCCGAGGACGAAGCCGCGCTGGCGGGCTGGCTCGCGGACGCGTCGAAGCCGAAGATCATGCACGACGCCAAGGGGCCCGAGCTGGCGATCGACGCCCACGGCTGGTCCCTGGGCGGGCTGGTGACCGACACGGCGCTGTCGGCCTACATCGTGGCGCCCGACCAGCGCTCCTACGACCTCGCCGACCTGACGCTGCGTTACCTCAAGCGTGAGCTCAAGCAGGAGGACGACGGTGGCCAGGAGTCGCTCTTCGGCGACGACGAGGTCGGTGGCGACGGCGTGGCCAGGACCTCGATGCTCTATGCCAGGGCCGTGCTCGACCTCGCCGTCGAGCTCGACTCGGCGGTCGAGGCCGCCAGCGGACACCGCCTGCTCTCCGAGGTGGAGCTTCCGCTGCTGCATCTGCTGGCGCGGATGGAGAAGACCGGCATCGCGGTCGACACCGAGCACCTCGACGCCCTGGAGCGACACTTCGCCGGCCAGATGAAGCAGGCGGCCGACGACGCCTACGGCGTGATCGGGAAGGAGATCAACCTCGGCTCGCCCAAGCAGCTGCAGGTGGTGCTCTTCGACGAGCTCGACATGCCGAAGACGAAGCGCACCAAGACCGGCTGGACCACCGACGCCGACGCGCTGCAGCAGCTCTACGTGAAGACCGAGCACCCGTTCCTCCTCGCCCTGCTGCGTCACCGCGACGTCACTCGGCTGCGGGTCACCATCGAGGGCCTGCTGAAGACCGTGCAGGACGACGGCCGGATCCACACCACCTTCAACCAGACCATCGCGGCCACCGGGCGGCTCTCCTCGACCGAGCCCAACCTGCAGAACATCCCGGTACGCACCGAGGAGGGTCGCGGGATCCGCAAGGGCTTCGTGGTCGGCGACGGCTTCGAGTCGCTGATGACCGCCGACTACAGCCAGATCGAGATGCGGATCATGGCGCATCTGTCCGAGGACGAGCTGCTCATCGAGGCGTTCCGCTCCGGACGCGACTTCCACTCGATCACCGCCGCTCGGGTCTTCGGCGTCGACCCCGACGCGGTCTCGGTCGAGCAGCGGGCCAAGATCAAGGCGATGAACTACGGCCTCGCCTACGGCCTGTCCGCCTTCGGCCTCTCCCAGCAGCTCGGGATCGAGCCGAGCGAGGCGCGTGGGCTGATGGAGGAGTACTTCGAGACCTTCGGTGGCATCCGCGACTACCTGCGCAGCCTGGTCGAGGAGGCACGGCGCACCGGTTACACCGAGACCATCATGGGCCGCCGCCGCTACCTGCCCGACCTGCTCTCGGACAACCGCCAGCGGCGCGAGACCGCCGAGCGGATGGCGCTCAACGCCCCCATCCAAGGCTCGGCCGCCGACCTGATCAAGGTCGCCATGCTGCGGGTCCAGGCCGCCCTCGACGAGGCCGGCCTCTCCTCCCGGATGCTCCTCCAGGTCCACGACGAGCTCGTCTTCGAGGTCGCCTCGGGGGAGCGGGAGGCGTTGGAGTCGCTCGTACGCGAGCAGATGGGCTCTGCCGCCGACCTCAACGTCCCCCTCGACGTCTCCGTCGGCACCGGCCTGTCCTGGCACGAAGCCGCCCACTGAGCGCCGAGGCGTCCCGTACGTCGTCCGAGACGTCAATTCGGTAGGTCGAATCGGCAGTTGTGGGCGACGAAACTCTACTTTCGTCGCCCACAACTGCCATCTCGGCCGACGCAACTGACGTCTCGGTGTGCGGGGGTGACGCCTCGGTGGATCAGGCGCGGTGTGGGGTCTGGCTGAGGCGCCAGAAGGTGACCGTCAGGAGGACGGCGGCGAGGGCGGCGTCGACGATGAGTACGGTCCAGACGAGGCCTTCGACGGTGGTCTGCATCGCGCCGAGAGCGAGGGCGGCGGCGACGGCCATCCAGAGAAGGTACGCCGAGAGCCGGCTGCGCCGGGCCAGGACCGAGTAGACGAGCAGCTGGAGTACGGACAGCACCATGCCGAGGATCGCGAAGACCCAGAGCAGGCCCTCGATCTCGGCGTAGTCGGGGCCGCCGATGAAGATCATCGCGAGCCACGACAGCAGCCACGAGCCGGCGATCGCGCACGCGCCGAGACCGCCGACGAGCGCGAGCGACTTGACCAGCGCGGAGCGGCGGCTGGCCTCGGCCGACATCGACGGGAAGGCGATGATCACCACGAACTGCGGTAGGAACAGCACCGCCTTGGTGAGGATCAGGCCACCGGCGTACAGGCCGGAGACGTGGTCGGTGAGCACGTTGCGCGCGATCAGGATGTCGACGTTGGAGAGCGCGAAGAAGCCCAGCAGCGCGAACGAGCCATGGAGCATCTCGACGACGACGGGCTTCACCGGCCCGGGCCTCGCCTCGGTGTCGGCGCGACGTCGTAGCACCCACCATCCGACGACCGCCGGCGCGAACTGGGCCAGCGCGACGCCGGCCATGGCGGCGCCCTCGGTGGGGCGGATCCACATCGCGGCGGTGGTGACGATGACGCGGGGGATACCGAGAGCCAGGTAGACCATCGCCAGGGCGAGCCAACGGCGCTCACCCTGCAGCACCCCGGCCTGACCACCCATGATGGTCAGCGGTACGGCACACACCGCGACCAGCAGAGCGGGATAGATGGAGTCGAGCCGCAGCACCCGCGACACCAGCGGCGAGGCGGCGAGCATGACGATCCCGACGACGATGGCCGCACGGTAGGTCGCTCGCAGCACCGTTTGCTCGATGACGCGCTCCTGGCCGGGCGTCTCGGTCACCCGTCGCGACGCCGTCGCCTGCATGCCGAGCTGGACGACGCCGACCACGAGGAGCAGCGACATCATCGACGCGACGCCGCCGTACTGTCCGGGGCCGAGGATCCGGGCGGCGATGATCTGAAAGCCGTACGTCGCGATGTTGGTGACCATGATGCAGACGGCGAGGAAGCCGCTGCTGCGGATGAGCGCGGACAGCCTGCGCCGGCGGGCGCTGGTCGGGCTGGCGGTCATCGTGGGCACTTGGAAAGCCTAGGGTGCGGCGGGTCACATGCCGGCACCGGCATCCGCCCAGGACCGGAACTCGATCGCCACAACTGACGTCTCGTCCGACGTAACTGACGTCTCGCGCGACCGGGGTGACTTCTCGGCGGGGCGGGGCCTGGGGAGGGCTTAGGGTTGCCGCGTGATCGAACGGGCGGCCCCGACCGTGTGGGCGGGTGTGCTGGCGGTGCTGATGCTGGGGCCGGCGCTGGGGGCGGGGTTCGTGCTCAGCTACGACATGGTGTGGGTGCCGGATCTCGCGCTGACCCGGGATGTGCTCGGCCTGGGGTCCGGGCTGCCGCGGGCGGTGCCCTCCGACGCCGTGATCGCGGTGCTGGACGAGGTCGTGCCGGGCCTCGCGCTGCAGAAGCTCGTGCTGGTGGGAGCGCTGGTCCTCGCCGGGGCGGGTGCCGCCGAGCTGGTTCGGGAGCGCTCGCTCGCCGCGCGGCTGGCGGTGGTGAGCCTGACCGTATGGAGCGCGTACGTCGCCGAGCGGCTGTGGATGGGCCACTGGCCGATGCTGCTGGCCTATGCCGCGGTGCCCTGGCTGGTGCTGGCCGGCCGACGGTGGGTCGCGACTGAACCCGACCCGGCCGAGCGCGGCCCCCTGTGGCTGCTCCCGGTCCTGCTCGTCGGGAGCCTGAGCGCCAGTGCGGGGATCGTGTCGGCCGCCGTACTGCTCGCGACCGGTCTGCGCCGGGGCCGGCGACCGGTGCTGCTGCTCGCGATGGTGGCCGCGGTCAACGCGCCCTGGGTGATCGCGGGCCTGGCTCACGCGGGCGAGGCGGCGTCGGCGACCGGGTTCGAGGTCTTCGCGCTGCGCGGCGACGCCCTGCCCGCCCCGCTGGCAGCCCTGACCCTCGGCGGGATCTGGAACACCTCGGTCGTCCCCGCGAGCCGCGAGAGCTGGCCGGCCTGGGTGGCCCTGGCGCTCCTGGTGGCGCTGATCGGTGCCGGACTCCGGCGGTGGTGGGTCTCCGACAGCCAACGGATCGCGATCCTGGGGCTGTGGTTGGCCGGGATGGCGATCGCCGTCGCCGGCTGGGCGGCGCCCGAGGCCCTCGACGACCTCGCTCAGGACATCCCCGGTCTCGCGCTGATGCGGGACAGCAGCCGTCTGCTTCCGCTGTGCCTGCCGCTGCTCGTCCTGACCGTCGCGGCCGGGGTCGACGCGCTGCGCGACCGGCTTCGCGGGACCGCACCACGATGGGCCGCCGCCGTCGCCCTGGTCCTCGCCCCGGTCGCCGTCCTGCCCGACGCCGCCTGGGGTCTCGCCGGCGGCATCGGCACGGCCGACTACCCGACGTCCTGGCAGCAGGCGAGCGCGACGCTCGCCGAGGAGTCGGCACCGGGTGACGTACTCGTCCTGCCCTGGTCCGCCTACCGAGCGCCGGCGTGGAACGAACATCGTCCCGTCCTCGATCCGCTGCCGAGGATGCTGCCCAGGGCGAGCGTGACCAACGGCGACCTCGTCATCGGTCAGACCGAGATCGAGGGGGAGGACCCGCGCGCAACGGCCGCCGCCGAGGCCCTCGCCGCACCGGACCCCGAAGCGCGGGCGGCCGAGCTGAGCCGCCTCGGGATCGGGTACGTCATCACCGACCGCACCGCGGGCGAGGCGCCGCAGATAGCGGGCGAGACGGTCCACGACAGCGGCGACCTGGTCCTGCAGCGCCTGCCGGGGGAGGCGACCCAGCCGGCCGCGTACGCCATGGGCCCGGTGGCGCTGACGGCGGTGATCGTCGCGTGGGTGGCATACGGCCTGGCCTGGCTCGGAGCCACAACATCAACAGTTCTGCTACTGATCAGTATTGTTCGCCGGCCGGCTGCTAAAGTTCGCCGCTAGGAGAGGGAGGTCACATATCCATGGGCAACATCATTGCCATCGTCGCCAGCATTCTTGTCGGCGGCGGAGTCGCCGCAGCGACCATCGTCGGAGTCGTCACCAGCAGCACGGACAACACCGTCGAGAATCCTCCGAGCGTCTCTGAGTCGACGGTTCAGTACGGCACCAACGACTGAGCTCGACAAAGCGAAAGAGGCCCGGCGGTGATCCGCCGGGCCTCTTCTCAATCTCTACGAGCAGTCAGTCCGCGCTGACCACGTGCCCCTGGAGCGCGGAGGCGAGCACGGCGTTGAAGTTGAGCTGGCTCTGCTCCCAGGTGTGCTTGCGCGCGTGCCACCGGGCACCCTCGGCCAGCTCCTTGCGGCGGATCTCGTCGCCGAGCAGGTGGTCGAGCGCGGCCACGAAGCCGGCCTGGTCGTCGACCAGCACCCCGGACTCGCCGTCGTCGATCGACTCGGTCGTCCCGCCGGCGTCGCGGAAGGCGACGGTCGGGGTGCCGTGCTGGGCGGCCTCGGTGACGACCAGGCCCCAGCCCTCCTTCAGCGACGGCAGCGCCATCAGCCAGGACCGCTCGTAGACCGACTCCTTGGTCTCCTCGTCGACATGCCCCAGCATCTCGACGAAGTCGCCGGCCCCCACCCGGGAGACGTACGCAGCCAGCTCGTCGGCCCACCAGCCGCCGCCCACGATGCTCAGCCTCAGGTCCGGGTAGGACGCCCGCAGTGCCACCGCCGCGTCCACGGCGAGCTCGACCCGCTTGTGCGGCACCAGCCGCCCGACGACACAGATGGAGGGGTGCTCGGTCTTCGCCGGCCGGTCGCTCAGCGCCGGGGCGGCGCCGTTGTGCACGACCGCGACCCGGGCGGGGTCGACGCCGAGCGTGGCCAGCTCGGCCCGGGTGGCGCGGGAGACCGCGACGTACTGCTTGTGACGGTAGAGCCGCGGCGCGAGCCACGACTCGACCCACCAGCCGATCCGTCCGGACAGCCCTGGGTAGACCACCGGCCACTGCTCGCGGTGGACGTGGTGGACGAGCACCGTGACCGGCGCCCTGGTGCCGAGCGGGCAGAAGAACGGGAGCCCGTTCTGCACATCGATGACCGCGTCGACGCGGCCGATCGGGCCCAGCCGGCCCAGCGCCAGCAGCAGCACGCCCCACAGGTAGATGCTGAGCTTGCCGCCGCGGCGTACGTAGCGGATGCCGTCGCGCTCCTCCCGGGCACGCGCCCCTGGATAGGCGGCGGTGAACACGGTGACCCGTGCTCCCGCGCCGACCAGTCCGGCGGTGATCTGGTGGAGATAGTGCTCGGCTCCACCGGCTTCAGGGTTGTCTGTATCGCGCCAGCTGAAGACCGCCACATGGCGACCCTCCAGCTGCGCTCCCTCGTTGGCGCGCAAAACTCAGTTCTCCCCTGACTCGCAGTTTCCCCGCACTGAGCGCTCCCTCCCCAGGGGTCACGCAGTTACCGGAGAGTAGGACACTTCGTGACCAAATGCACACCCGTTGGGGTAATTCGGTTAGGGTTCCCGCCGTGCCGAACCTCCTCGACCCCCGGAGCGGGGACCAGATCGACGCCCCGGTCGGCAGCGGCTGGCGGGCGACGCTGCGGCGCTCCGTACGCCTCTTCAGTGACTTCCGCGTGGAGCAGACCGATCCCGCGCGCTTCTACACCGCGCTGGCGGCAGACTCGGTCGGCCAGCTCGCGCACTACACCGACGGAGAGACACTTCAGGGCACGGTCCTGCTCGACGTCGGCGGTGGCCCGGGCTACTTCCGCGACGCCTTCATGAGGGCCGGCGCGACCTACCTCGCGCTCGACGCCGACGCCGGTGAGATGCAGGGTGCCGGGATCGTCGCCGAGGGCAGCATGCTGGGCGACGGGATGCGGTTGCCCGTCCGCACCGGCTCGGTCGACGCCTGCTACTCCTCCAACGTGCTCGAGCACGTCCCGACCCCGACAGCCATGCTGGACGAGATGCTCCGGGTCACCAGGCCCGGGGGCGTCGTCTTCTGCTCCTACACGCTGTGGTGGGGTCCCTGGGGCGGCCACGAGACCAGCCCGTGGCACCTGCTCGGCGGCCGGTACGCGCGCCGCCGCTACCTGCGCAAGTACGGGCACGAGCCCAAGAACAAGTTCGGCGAGTCGATGTACGCAGCGACCGCCTCCGCCGGGCTGCGCTGGGCGCGCGCCCAGCGCCGGGCGGGCAACGCCGAGATCCTGGCTGCGGTTCCGCGCTACCACCCGGCGTGGGCGGCGTGGCTGATGCGGGTCCCGGTGGTGAGGGAGGTGCTCTCATGGAACCTCCTGCTCGTGCTGCGCAAGACGTGACCCCGGACCCGCCGAGCGCCACTTCAAAACTCCGGCTCATCGCGTACGTCGCGATCCTGACCGCGATCACGTTCACCCAGGCCCCGGGCCGGATCGTCGCGGACACCAAGTTCGACCTCAGCGCCGACCCGTGGACCTTCCTGGCCCGGGCGCTGAACATGTGGGACGCCCAGGGCGCCTTCGGTCAGGTGCAGAACCAGGCGATCGGCTACCTGTGGCCGATGGGTCCCTTCTACGGTCTGGGCCAGCTGGCGCAGCTGCCGGACTGGGTGATCCAGCGGCTGTGGTGGGCGCTGCTGCTCAACCTGGCCTTCCTCGGCGTGCTGGCGGTGGCCCGCGAGCTGCAGCTGGGGCGGCCGTGGGCGCAGGTCGCGGGTGCCGCCGCGTACGTCCTGACGCCACGCGTGATGACCATCCTCGGCGCCAACTCGGCCGAGCTGTGGCCGACCGCGGTCGCGCCGTGGGTGCTGCTCGCGGTCATCCGGGCCAGCGGCACGACCACGGCGAAGGACCTGGTGCGCTGGTGCGCCGTGGCCGCCCTCGCGGTCGCCTGCGCGGGCGGGGTCAACGCGACCGCGGTCTCGGCGGTGATCGTCCCGGGCGTGGTCTTCCTGCTGACCAGGACCGGTGTCCGGCGGTTCGCCGCACTGGCGCTGTGGGGCGTGTTCACCATCCTCGCCACCCTGTGGTGGACGATCCCGCTGGTGCTCCAGGGCCGCTACATCCCGCCCTTCCTCGACTACATCGAGACCGCCGCGGTGACCTCCTCGACCACCGGTCTGCTGCCGACGCTGCTCGGCACCTCCGACTGGGTGGCGTACGCCGACCCGCTCTACTACCCGGCCGGGCAGAGCCTGCACGCCACGCCCTTCCTGGTTCTCGACGCGGCCGCCGTCGTCGCCATCGGGCTCGCCGGGCTGGCCGGGATCGGCCGCGCGCGTCGCCACCCCGAGACCCGGTTCCTGATCGGCTGCGTGCTGGCCGGCGCCGTCCTGGTCGGGATCGGCTACACCGGCGCGCTGGCGGGCTGGGGAGCCGAGGCCCGTCAGGACCTCGTCGACGGCGCTCTGGCCGCGGTGCGCAACAGCCACAAGTACGACGCGGTGCTCCGTCTCGGGCTCGCCGCCGGGGTCGTGCTCACCGTCGAGACCATCCTCTTCCGCGCCGAGCTGGCGCGAGCCTCCGGGACGGCCACGAAGGCCGCGCAGTGGCTCAGGAGGGTGTTCGTCATCGCCGTGGTGGCCGCGCTGGCCGGCCTGGCGGTGCCCTGGGTGCGCGGCCAGGTGCCGCCACCGGGGTCGATCGAGAACGTCCCGGCCTTCTGGACCGACGCCGCCGACTACCTCTCCGAGAACGACGACGGCGGCGTGACGCTCGTGGTCCCGGCCGCCCGGTTCGGCGACTACCTGTGGGGCAGCACCCACGACGAGGTCCTGCAGCCCTACGCCGACTCCCGCTGGGCGGTACGCGGCGTGGTGCCGCTGGCCGAGCCCGGCAACGTCGTCTGGCTCGACCGGGTCACCGAGGAGATCGAGCGCGGCACCCCCAGTGCGGACCTCGCCCCGATGCTGGCCAAGGCCGGCGTGACCCGGCTGCTGGTGCGCAACGACCTGCACTGGGGCACCACTGGCGCCCCGCCGCCCTCCCTGGTCCACGCCACCCTCGCCCAGTCGCCCGGGCTGACCCGGGAGGCGAGCTTCGGCACCGAGTTCGGCAACACCACCTACCACCGCGAGAAGGGCACCCGCGTCCTCGTCGACGGGGGACTGGCCGGGGAGTACCCCCCGATCGAGATCTACGAGGTCGACGGCGCCACCGCCGACGGCACCCTGATCCCGGCGAAGACGACCGTGATGGGCGACCCCGGTGAGCCCGCCAGCGGAGCGCCGGCGGTGCTGACCGCCGACGACACCCGGTCGGACGCCGACGGCTCCGAGGAGAGGGCCGACGTCATCCTGACCGACGGCCAGCGGCGGCGTACGACCCTCTTCTCCGGGGTCCGCGCCAACTCCTCCGCGACCCGCACCGCCGAGGAGGGCGTCGACTCCGATCAGCCCGAGAGCTTCCACCGCTACCTGGAGGATCAGGAGCGGTGGCAGAGCACCATGGTCTGGCGCGGGGTCGAGGCCGTGGAGGCCTCCAGCTCGGCGGCGACCCCGGAGGAGGTCCCGGTCGACCGCGGCCGGGCGCCCTCGGCGGCCCTGGACGGCGACCCCGACACCGCGTGGCGCACCGAGACCGGATGGGACCGCACCCCGGAGGGCGCCTGGTTCCGGGTGCGGTTCGAGGACGAGACCGACCTCGGCAAGGTCACCATCACGATCCCTGCGAACGTCGTCGGGGTCGAACGCCTCGAGCTCGTCGCCGGTGCCCAGATGCGCAAGGTCTACGCCCCGCTGCCGGGGGAGGAGGCGACGTACGACCTCACCGGGTTCAGCGCGCGCAACCTCACCATCACCGCCCGCGGAGCCACCGCCTACGGCCCTTGGGGGATCAGCGAGCTCGACATCGAGGGCGTCGACGCCCAGCGCCTGGTCGCGCTCCCGGAGCCGCCGGAGGACACCACGATCCGCAAGATCCGGCTCGGTCGCGACACCGACCGCAGCGGCTGCATAGACCAGGGCGGCGTGCTCTACTGCGAGCCGTTCCTGGCCGCCAACGGCGACGACGGCGACAACCTGGATCGGCTCATCACCCTCACCCGCGGACAGTCGTTCGACGTCACCGGGACCGTGTCGCTGCGCCGCGACCACGCCTACGCCGCGGCGGCCGCAGCCCTCGCCGGCGTGGACATCACCGCCCCGAGCAGCGGGGACATCGCCCAGTCGGCGCTCGCGATGGCCGACGGCGACGACGGCACGTCCTGGCGGGCGCCGTCGACCGGCCCGGCCACGGTGACCCTCGGGTTGTCCGAGCGGCAGCGGATCAGGTCGCTGCGGCTCGTGGTCAACGAGGCCGCCCCGGTCAGCATCCCCACCGAGGTCGAGATCACCGACCTGCGCCGCCCCAAGCGCACGGTCACCCGCGAGGTCGACTCGGACGGCGACGTCGCGGTGCCCAGCGGCTGGCGCACCGACCGGCTCCGGATCCGGATCACCGAGACCGACGCCGCCTACGACCAGCCCTCCAGCATGGCCGACGCGACCGAGCTCCCCGCCGGCATCTCCGAGCTGGAGGTCAACGGCCGTCCGCTCGGCGACGGGACGCTTCGGGCAGGCTGCGCCGACGGTCCTCCCATCCGCGTCGGCGAGCGGGTGCTGCGTACGGCGGTCAACGGGTCGCTCTCCGCCCTGCTGCGCGGTGGCGAGCTGCCGCTGAGGGTCTGCGGTACGGCCCCGATCAACCTGGCTGCCGGCGAGAACACCCTGCTCGCCGACCCGGTGGATGCGCTCCGCGTCGACAGCCTCGAGCTCAGCGCTGAGGTGATCGCGGATGCGGAATCCCCGGAGGCGGTCGAGGTCGAGCGCGACGAGCGCGACACCGCGGTCTCGGCGACGGTCTCCGCCGAGGCGTACGACCGGGTCCTCGTGCTCCCGCAGAACATCAACACCGGCGCCACCGCGACCCTGGACGGCGAGGTCCTGCGCGCCCAGCGGGTCGACGGCTGGCAGCAGGGCTGGATCGTGCCCGCCGGCGCCGGGGGAGAGGTACGTTTCGGCTTCGCGCCCGAGGACACCTACCGTGCCGGGCTGATCGCCGGTGCGGGCGGCGCGGCGCTGGTCCTGGCGCTCGCGCTGGTGACCTCATGGCGCCGCCGCGGCACCCCGCCGAGCCTGGAGCTGTTCCCCGTGGCCGCGCCGTGGCGGTGGTACGACGGCGTTCTGCTGGTCCTCGTGGCAGGTCTGCTCGCCGGCTGGTGGGGCGCCCTGGCCGCCGTGGTCGCCTGGCTGCTGCCACGCCTGACCGGCCGCCGGCCGGCTCTCGTACGCCTCCTGGCCGCCGGGTCCGGGGCAGCGCTGCTCGCCGGCGCCCTGGCCGTCGAGATCCTCCCGACAGCCTGGGACCTGCCCTGGGACCCGCCCGCCTGGACGGCTCAGGCGCTCTCGCTGGTCGCGATCGTGCTGGTCGCCGCGGCCGCCTCGGTCTCACCGGGCTCTGACGCAGACGCGGGCACGGTCTCGGCGTCAGGCTCCGGCTCGGGCCGCCGCTTCGGCCGGCGCCCGGAGGGACGCCAGCCGCGCAGCCGCATCATCCGGCGCTCGAAGAAGATGTAGGACAGCGCCGCGATCGGAATGGTGACGGCGAGCGTCATCCCCAGGACGGTCCAGAAGCGGTCGTTGAAGGTGCCGAACCCGAGCAGCTCCATGCCCATCAGCAGCACGAACATGTGGATCGAGAAGACGCCGTAGGAGATCTCGCCCAGGGCGCTGGGCACCGGACTGGCCAGCCAGCGGCGTACGGGGCCGTCGAGCTCGGGCCCGAAGACCAGCGGGAAGATGACGCACACGGCGACCGCGCCGTAGAGCACGCACTTGAGCGCCGACTCGGCCGGCGTCGGCGCATCGACCAGCCCGGTCGGGCCGGTGATCGGCGTGCAGGCCGCGACGAAGAGCCCCAGCGCCAGCAGCCACCAGCCGGCCAGGTCGCGCGCGGCAGCGTCCAGCCGCGCCCGCATGCCCGGGTCGACCGAGCAGGCCGCGAGCGCGGTGCCGGCCAGGAACCACGGCAGGTAGGCCGGCAGCCATTCCGCCGCGAAAGGCTGGTCGAACCAGGTCCGGGCGCCGGCCGCGAAGGCCACGCCGCCGATCGAGAGCAGCAGGCAGACGACGAGCACGCGGCGTACGTCCAGGCGGTCTCGCGGCGTCAGCAGCCGCACCACCAGCGGCAGCGCGAGGTAGAAGGCGACCTCGGTGCACAGGCTCCACATGTGCGCCAGGCCGTAGGCGTGCGTGTCCTGGGTGTAGATCTGGGTCAGGGTCAGGTTGGCGATCCAGCCGCCGACGCCGACGTCGGAGTTCGCGGGTGCGGCGATCAGGCAGACGGCGACGACGACCCAGTAGAGCGGCAGGATCCGCAGCGCCCGCTTCCACAGGTAGCGTCCGGTGCTCGGCGGCGGAGCTCCGGCGGCGCTGGCCGCGAACCACGGCCTGGCCAGCAGGAACCCGGAGACCACGAAGAAGAGCGCCACGCCGAGGTCGAAGTGGGCGAGCATGGCCCCGGTCCAGCCCTGCGGGTAGCGGCCGGTGTGGAACGCGACGTGGGTCAGCACGACCATCAGCGCCCCGACGGCGCGCAGCGCGTCGAGCGTGAGGAATCGGCGATCCATATCGCCTCGGGCTTCGCTTCGGCCGTCCATCATCAGTCCTCCACAGGCCCTGAGATCGGGTCGCCGAACGGCACCACGCTGCCGACCTCGATGCCACCCAGGCATGGCTTCGACCCCGGAGTCAGGCTCTGGAGGCCGATGGTGTCGAAGCGTCCCTCGCCCGTGCGCAGGTAGAGGCTGCGGAACCCGGGCTCGACCTCGACATCGTAGGAGTGGTCGCCGGCGGTCACGCGCATCCGGCCAGCGTCCTTGGCGGCAGCCACGTAGGCGACCCGGATCCACCACCCGGCGCCGTCGACGCCGCCGTCCAGGCCCACCTCGAGCGGCGTCTGCCGCACGCGCAGCTTGCACTGGTCCAGGCTCGGCGTCGGGTCGACGGCGCCGACCGAGCGTCGCTCGGGCTCGACCAGGGCCGGCCGGATGTGGCCGTCCTTGTCGACGAGGTAGAGATTGTCGGTGCTGGCCCGGGGGAACGCCATCTTGTCCGACAGCGGCCGGAGCACCCGGTTCACCTGGTTGTAGGGGTACGACGCGCCCCAGACCATCCACTCGGGCACCGGTCCGTCGGCCATCGGCAGCGGCTCCTCGACCTCGGCCAGGTCGGCGCGGACGGTGTCGATGTAGCGCCGGGTGTTGTCGTCGTCGTGCCAGCCCTGGGTGTAGGAGTAGGACGAGAAGAGCCCCTGGGCGGCGACGACCGCGGTCGCCACGGCGACCCGCCGGGGGACGTCGAGGAAGGGTGACGTACGAGTCGGGGTGAGCGTCTCCACGGCCCCGCGCAGCGGCAGCGTGGCCAGCGCGAGCGCCATCGCGGTCACCGCGATCGTGTCGGTGAGGTAGCGGTAGGCGAGCGCGATGTCGGCGCCGACGCCGCCGGCCCGGATGGCGGTGATCAGGGCGATGTCGATGACGAGGATGCCGCCGACCAGCCACCAGGCCCGCAGCGCGATCGAGCGGGTGCGGGCGAGCTCGAAGGTCAGCAGTGCCAGCACGCCGACGGCGAGCACCGAGACCACCGCGCCGGGCTCGGCCCAGCCGGCGGAGTTGCCCTCGATCCACTTCCAGCGCAGCGGCCCGCCGACCACGCCGGGCGCCCACGACTCCAGCAGGAACCGCTGTGCGACCAGCGCGAACCCGTTGGCGTCAGAGCTGCCCGACGCCTTCGACGAGCCCGCGCCCAGGGTGAGGTAGGCGACCACGGAGCCGATCGAGACGACCCCGTAGAGGAGTACGCCGGGCAGGTAGCGGCCCATGATGGTCCGCAGCCGGGTCAGGATGTCACCGCTCGCGAACCAGCCCAGTGCCAGCACGGCGTAGGGCCAGAACAGCAGCATCGCCTTCTCGCCGAAGGCGATGGCGGCCAGGGTGATGAGCATCGCCAGCAGAGCCCAGCGGAACCGCCGCGTACGCAGGTAGTTGAGGTGTGCCCACGACCCCCAGAAGATCGCGGCGAGGAACGGCAGCTGGGTGATCCCGGGACCCCAGGACAGGAACGCCGGCAGGCTGATCGAGCTGAACAGGAACAGCGCCAGCGGCGGCAGGATCCCGCGCCGCTTCCCGAATGCGGAGCAGAGGAAGACCAGCGCGCCCAGGTTCGCGATCGCCTGCAGCACCAGCAGCTCGGCGGCCGGGTAGGCCCAGGCGTACGGGTCGAGGCCGAAGTTGTAGGCCGTCAGCGCGAACGCTCCCGGCATCAGATGTCCGGCGAACCCGTGGAAGAGCAGGTCGGCCGAGAGGCCGTCGGACATCAGCTTCGACATGAAGTTCGCGTCGTCGAAGCGGTACCACGAGCCGCTCAGCGCCCAGGCGCGGAAGGCGAGCTGGGCCACGATCAGGGCGAGCGCGGTCGCCACGACGTTGCGGGGAGTCGCGAGCAGGCCGTCGGCAGCGGGCGCGTCGGCTGGCCCGCCGGTGTGCCCGGCAGCAGTGGTTGTGGGATGGGGGGAGGACACGAAGAGGAAGTGTCGCACAGCAGTTTGTGACCCGTTGCACACCTGCCCAGGTATTGCTGCTACGGTTCGCGGATCGAGGGGGGAACTGAGGCCTTGGGAGGGGCAAAAACATGCGAAGAGTGATTGGTTACATCTTCTTGCTGGTCGGCGCGTTTGCGCTGGCCGCTGCCGCGGTAGCGGGCTTCTGGGGCCGGGACGCCGCGGCGACCGTGCCGCTCAACGTCAACACCACGACCGTCCTGGACGGCACCGCCAGCGGCGCGCTGGCCAAGTCGGATACCCCAGTTCCGGTGAAGTACACCCGGACCACCGAGGCGGCGCCGAAGGAGTCGACCGACGACGTCGTCGTCTTCGTCGAGGCCGGCTGCATCATGATCCAGGAGGGCGACACGCCTCCGTGCGCCCGCGCCGAGGACGACGACCGCGTGGTGACCACGACGGAGCGCGCCTACGCCATGGACCGCAAGAGTTCCGAGGTCGTCGAGGACCAGGCCAAGTACGTAGGTGAGGACCGGGCCGTCGACGGCATGACCGGCCTGGCCGGCAAGTTCCCGTTCGACACCGAGCGCCACGACTATGAGTACTGGGACGACACGCTCGGCACGACCGTCATCGCCACCTACGTCGACGACGTCGACGTCAAGGGCGTGAAGACCTACCAGTTCGAGGTCGCTGCCTCCGAGGACGACGCGTCGCTCTCGGCGGGAGAGGACGAGGTGAAGGACACCGAGGACGACATCCGGGGCACCTACGAGGCGACCCAGACGATCTACGTCGAGCCGACCACCGGTTCCTACATCGACCAGAGCGCGACCCAGAAGATGGTCACCAGCGATGGCACGGTGCTGATCGACGCGGACATGAGCTACTCCGACGAGACCGTCTCCACCAACGCCGAGGACGCCAAGGACAACATCGCCCAGCTCAACCTGATCGGCACCTGGATCCCCGTCGGCGGCGTCGTCGCCGGTCTGATCTTCCTGCTGATCGGCCTCTGGCTGACCCTGCGCGGTCGCAAGCCCAACGGTGGCGCCCACGCCTCCGCGGACGACCGCACCCTGGTTGACGCCTGAGGCTCAACACACACCAGCGTCGACGTCTGCGGGCCCGGAGGACAGTCTCCGGGCCCGCAGACGTTTTCCATGGCCGGTTGAGCTGGACCCTGCTGTCTAGCTGCTCGCCAGGTCCGCACCGAAGATCGCGGTACCAGGGGTCAGCAGCCCCCGGGTGCGCGACCAGCCGCCCCAGACCCGCTCGTGGTCCTCGGGCCACTCGGGCTCGACCAGGTCGGTGATCCGGAACCCGGCACGGGCCAGCAACGAGACCCAGTCCCCGAGGGTGCGGTGGTGCTCGACGTACGACACCTCGCCGGTCTCGTCGTCGACTTCGACGTAGGGGGTGCGGTCCCAGTAGGACTGGGCGGCGATCAGGCCCTCGGGGCCGGGGTCGTCGGGGAACATCCACCGCGTCGGGTGGGTGATCGAGAACGCGAAGCGTCCGCCGGGCCGCAGGACGCGGGCCGTCTCGGCGAGCGCGTGGGCGATGTCGCTGACGAACTGCAGCGCTCCGAAGGAGCAGAAGACCACGTCGAAGGAGTCGGTGGCGAAGGGCAGGTCGGTCGCGGTGGCCTGCACGGCGGGGACGACCACGCCGGTCTGCTCGTCGAGGCGCCGGGAGTGCTGGAGTTGGCGGCCCGACAGGTCCAGACCGATCGCGCGACCGCCCTGGGTGTTCACCCAGCGGGAGCACTGACAGGCGCCCGAGCCGAGCTCGAGCACGTCCTTGCCGCTGATGTCGCCGAGGATGCTGAGATCGGCCTCGGTCAGGCCCTCCGGGCCCCAGACGAACCCGGCCTCACCGAGGAACGGTCCGTGCGTGGCCTGGTACTCGTCGGCGTAACGATCCCAATCGGGGCCGTTCGCGCGGCGTGACTCGGCTTCACCGATGGTACGCCGCTCGGCTCTGACCACAGGGCCGGTTGTTCCGATGGTTTCGATCGCGCCGAAGGGATCGATGGGCGCCTCCGGTCGGACGACCGGGCTGATGGCTTGGTCCACCCCTACAGCCTAGGCCCTTCGCGGTGACGTCGACAGTTGGACGGAGCCTGTGACGGGAGCGTAGGCTAAGAAACTGCGTCTGAAGTCTGCCCGGGTCCCAGACCTAGTGGACCTTGGCCTGCTACCTCGACCGCCGGTTCACGCCGGGCGACGAAGCCTGTTTGCGCAGGTGCCGGCGAGGGGTTGCCGACCGGAGACTTGAGACGTGTGTGACCCGACGATATCTGTCCACCCAAGGAAACCACCTCCCTTATGACGAGCACGCTCAACATTCCTCTTCCCGACTACGACGCGCCTCAGGTCGCGATCAACGACATCGGGTCGGAAGAGGACTTCCTCGCCGCGATCGACGAGACCATCAAGTACTTCAATGACGGCGACATCGTGGACGGTGTCATCGTCAAGGTCGACCGGGACGAGGTCCTGCTCGACATCGGTTACAAGACCGAAGGTGTCATCCCGTCGCGCGAGCTCTCGATCAAGCACGACGTCGACCCGTCCGAGGTTGTCGAGGTCGGCGACAAGGTCGAGGCCCTGGTGCTCCAGAAGGAGGACAAGGAAGGCCGCCTGATCCTGTCCAAGAAGCGCGCGCAGTACGAGCGCGCCTGGGGCACGATCGAGCAGGTCAAGGAGGAGGACGGCGTCGTCGAGGGCGCGGTCATCGAGGTCGTCAAGGGTGGTCTCATCCTGGACATCGGCCTGCGTGGCTTCCTCCCGGCCTCCCTCGTCGAGATGCGTCGCGTCCGCGACCTGCAGCCGTACGTGGGTCAGACCCTCGAGGCCAAGATCATCGAGCTCGACAAGAACCGCAACAACGTGGTCCTGTCGCGCCGTGCCTGGCTCGAGCAGACCCAGTCCGAGGTTCGCCACGGCTTCCTGACCCAGCTCCAGAAGGGTCAGATCCGCAAGGGTGTCGTCTCCTCGATCGTCAACTTCGGTGCGTTCGTGGACCTCGGCGGCGTCGACGGTCTCGTCCACGTCTCGGAGCTGTCCTGGAAGCACATCGACCACCCGTCCGAGGTCGTCACCGTTGGTGACGAGGTCACCGTCGAGGTTCTCGACGTGGACATGGACCGCGAGCGTGTCTCCCTGTCGCTGAAGGCGACGCAGGAGGACCCGTGGCAGCACTTCGCCCGCACCCACCAGATCGGCCAGATCGTCCCGGGTAAGGTCACCAAGCTGGTGCCGTTCGGTTCGTTCGTCCGTGTCGAGGAGGGCATCGAGGGCCTGGTGCACATCTCCGAGTTGGCCGAGCGCCACGTGGAGATCCCCGAGCAGGTCGTCCAGGTCAACGACGACGTCATGGTCAAGATCATCGACATCGACCTCGAGCGTCGTCGCATCTCGCTCTCGCTCAAGCAGGCCAACGAGACGGTCACCTCGACCGACGTCGAGGAGTTCGACCCGACGCTCTACGGCATGCCGGCCAGCTACGACGAGCAGGGCAACTACCTCTACCCCGAGGGCTTCGACCCGGAGACGGGCGAGTGGCTCGAGGGCTACGACGAGCAGCGTGAGAAGTGGGAGCAGCAGTACGCTCAGGCCCACGCTCGCTGGGAGGCCCACATCAAGCAGCAGCAGGAGGCCGCCGAGAAGGCTGCCGAGGCCGGCGAGGCCACCTCCTACTCCTCGGGTGGCTCGGTCGACGAGACCGTCTCCGAGGACGAGGGCGGTTCGCTCGCCTCCGACGAGGCGCTGCAGGCTCTCCGCGAGAAGCTGACCGGCGGTCAGTGAAACGCTGAGCTGAAACGCTGAAGACCCGGTCCCCGTCGTGGGGCCGGGTCTTCGGCATCTTCAGGTGCACTCATTCGGGTGCCCGTCTCTCAGTGCCAGCGGACTGCGGGGAGGAAGTCGGGGTCGGAGGCGTGGGACCGCGGGGCGGCCTTGGGGCGGTCGTGGCGTACGGTCGAGATGGTGGCGTAGGCGGCGACGGCGAGCAGGACGATGAGGACGAGGATTGCTGTGTTCATGGCAGTAATTCTTCGCTACCAGGTATTCCTGCCACATTGGCAGAAATGCCTAAGTTGCGCGATTTCCTGCCAACTGGCACCCTTCTAAGGTGCTTAGGAACGTAGCTGCGGTGATCTGGGACGGTGTCGCCCCCTTCGAGTTCGGAGTCGTGTGCGAGGCGTTCGGGCTCGACCGGCGCGACGACGGGGTGCCGTTGCTGGAGTTCGGCGTCTGTTCGCTCGAGCCCGGCTTGGTGCGTACGAACCTGGGCTTCGGGATCGAGGCCACGTACGGTCTCGAGCGGGCCGACGAGGCCGACCTGGTGTGTGTGCCGGCGATGCGCAGGGGCGACCCGGTGCCGCCGCTGGTGGCCGAGACGCTGCTGCGCGCCTATCACCGTGGCGCCCGGATCCTGACCGTCTGCGGCGGGGCCTTCGCACTGGGTGCGGCGGGTCTGCTCGACGGGCGTGAGTGCACCACCCACTGGAAGTACACCGACGAGCTCGCGGAGAGGTTCCCCGAGGCGAAGGTGGTGCCCGAGGTGCTCTACGTCGACACCGGGCAGATCATCACCAGCGCCGGCACCGCCGCCGGACTGGACGCGTGCCTGCACATCTGGCGCCAGGAGTACGGCGCAGCGGTCGCCTCGGCCGTGGCCCGGCGCATGGTCGTGCCGCCCCAGCGCGACGGTGGGCAGGCGCAGTTCATCTCCCACCCCGTGCCCGAGGTCGAGGCCGAGACGCTCGGTCCGCTGCTGGCGTGGATCGTGGAGAACCTCCACGAAGACCTCGACGTGGACTCGCTGGCCCATCGAGTGCTGATGTCGCCGCGTACGTTCGCCCGCAGGTTCCGCGCCGAGACCGGGGCGACGCCCTATGCCTGGATCACCGCCCAGCGGGTGCGCCGGGCCGAGGAGCTGCTGGAGCGTACCGACCGGTCCGTGGAGTGGATCGCGGGCGAGGTCGGCTTCGGCAACGCCGCGGCGCTGCGCCACCACTTCACGCGCGTGCGAGGGCTCTCCCCGCAGGCCTACCGGCGCCGGTTCGCCTGCAGCGACAGCCTCGACTCGGCCATGCCCGCCTAGGCGGCGTGAGGCGCCGACAGCGGCCCCATTAGGTTGGGGCCATGCGCGTAGGACTCACCGGCGGGATCGCCTCGGGGAAGAGCACGGTGTCGGAGCTGCTGGCCGGGTTCGGGGCGGTGATCGTGGACTCGGACAAGATCGCCCGGGAGGTCGTCGAGCCGGGCACAGCGGGGCTCGCCCAGGTCGTGGCGGAGTTCGGGCCGTCGGTGTTGACCGAGTCCGGTGCGCTCGACCGGGCCAAGGTGGGGGAGATCGTCTTCGCCGACCAGGGCGCCCGTGAGCGGCTCAACGCGATCGTGCACCCGTTGGTCGGGGCACGCTCCGCGGAGCTCGAGGAGACCGGGCGGACGGCCGGGAAGCTGGTCGTCAACGACATCCCGCTGCTGGTCGAGGTGGGCTATGCGCCCTTCTTCGACGAGGTGATCGTCGTCGACGTACCGGTCGAGACCCAGGTCGAGCGGGCGATCGCGCGTGGGATGACCGAGATCGACGCCCGCGCCCGCATCGCTGCGCAGGCCAGTCGCGAGGATCGACTCGCCGCGGCGACGTACGTCATCGACAACACCGGCACCCTCGATGACCTGCGGAAGCGGGTGCGGGAGATCTACGACGCCCTCGCCGGAACGTGTTAATGAGTGGGGGTTGCTGACATACTCGGCCGCGTGACTGGGGGCAAGCACACCGATTCAGAGGATCAGCAGCGTCGGCCGAGGCGTTGGATGCGACCGGTGATCGCGGGTGCCGTGCTGGCCCTGGCGGCCGGCGCGGGCGCGGCGGCGGTGACCGTCGGAATGCCGACGAGGGTCGAGGACGAGCCGAACAGGCCGGCCAATGCCACCACGAAGACCGACCCGAAGAAGGACACCACGCCGCTCGCCTGGGGTCCCACGCGCGGAGAGCTGGCGACCGCCCGCGAGCTGGTGTCGGGCTGGGACGAGAAGCAGCTCGCCGGACAGGTGATCGTCGGCCGCTACCACGGCACCGACCCGGCCAAGGCCGCCAAGATGGTCCGCAAGCTCCACCTCGCCGGGGTCAGCGTGACGGGCGAGAACGTCGTCGACGAGGCCCAGGTGCGCGAGACGACCGCCGCGGTCTCCCGTGCGGTGGCGGCTGATGGCCGTTCTTTCCCCGCGGTGATCGGCGTCGACCAGGAAGGTGGCGTCGTCTCCCACCTGCGCGGCGTGGCCACCGACTTCCCCGAGTTCGCACGCACGGGGGACGCCATCGAGGCGAAGCCGGGCAAGGGAGTCGCGGTGACCACCGAGGCGGCGCGGACGACGGCGCTCGAGCTCCGCGACCTGGGCTTCACCTGGGCGTTCGCGCCGGTCGCCGACGTGACCGTCGGCGCGGCCGATCCGACGATCGGCTCGCGTTCCCCGAGTGAGGACCCGAGGATCGCCGCGACGGCGGTCTCCGCGGCCGTGCAGGGCTACAACGCAGCCGGTCTGGTCTCCACCACGAAGCACTTCCCGGGCCACGGCGCGGTCACCGGTGACACCCACCTCGGGCTCCAGGAGCTCGACTTCGGGAAGAAGAAGCTCAAGCGCCGCGACCTGGTGCCGTTCGACGCCGCGGTCGATGCCGGCGCACCGGCCGTCATGATCAGCCACGTCGACGTCAAGGCCGTGGCCCCGGGCAAGCCCGCCAGCATGGCGGCCCCCATCTACGACCTGCTCCGCGACGACCTCGGCTTCGACGGCATCGCCGTCACCGACTCGTTGGGCATGGGCGCGGTCACGACCACCACCAAGAAGCCCTCGGTGGCCGCCCTCGAGGCCGGCGCCGACCTCCTGCTCATGCCGGCCAACTCCAAGGCCGCCCACCGCAGCGTCGTCAAGGCCTTGCGCTCCGGCCGCCTCGACCGCTCACTTGTCGAGGACGCCGCCGCGAAGGTCGTCGCCATGCAGATGTGGCAGCAGCGCACCGCCGGTGAGGTCCCGGTTCCCGGTGACGTACGAGAGCAGGCCGAGCGGGCCTCCGCGGCCCTCTCCGAGGCTGCCTCGCAAGGCTGACCCTTCGCTGCGGCCGTTCGTGGCACCATCGACGCATGACGGTGGTGCTGCACGTCGACCTGGACCAGTTCATCGCGGCGGTGGAGGTGTTGCGCCGGCCTGAGCTGGCCGGTCAACCGGTGATCGTGGGTGGGCGCGGGGACCCGACCGAGCGGGCGGTGGTCTCGACGGCCTCCTATGAGGCTCGGGCGCACGGGGTGGGTTCGGGGATGCCGCTGCGGCTGGCGGTGCGGAAGTGTCCCGACGCGGTGCTGCTGCCGGTCGACCATGTGGCCTACGACGAGGCCTCCGCGGGCGTCATGGACACGCTGCGATCGCTGGAGTGGGGCGGCGTACCCGTCCTGGTCGAGGTCCTCGGCTGGGACGAGGCGTTCCTCGGACCCGGCCCCGACCACGGCGACCTCGGCGACCCGGTGGCCTTCGCCCAGGACGTACGCGACCTCGTGCTCGAACGCACCCGGCTGCGCAGCGGCGTCGGTGTCGGCGACAACAAGCTGCAGGCGAAGCTCGCCACGGGGTTCGCCAAGCAGCGCGTCGACGGTGCCCTCGCGCGTGAGGCCGGTGCGGGCGGCCACGAGCCCGGCCCGGGCGGCCAGCCGCGGGGGACCGGCGTCTACCGGATCACCCACGAGACCTGGGACGCCGAGATGGGCCACCGTCCGACCGACGCGCTGTGGGGGATCGGGGCGAAGACCGCGAAGCGGCTCGCCGGGCTCGGGATCGAGACGGTAGCCGACCTGGGAGCGGCCTCGGCGGAGCATCTGGCCGCCGAGATCGGCCCCACGACCGGCCCTTGGCTGCGCCGGCTGGGCCGTGGTGCCGACACCAGCCCCGTCGACCCCTCGCCGTGGGTCGCGCGCGGCCACGGCCACGAGGAGACCTTCCAGCAGGACCTCGTCGAGTGGCCCGACATCGTCGCCGCGACCCGCCGCCTGTGCGCCGAGTGCCTCGCGGATGTGCTGAAGGAGGGCCGCCCGGTGACCAGGGTCGAGATCAAGGTGCGGCTCAAGCCGTTCTTCACCGTCACCCGCGGCCACAAGCTCCCCGAGCCCACCCTCGACCCCGACCGCCTCGCCGACGAGGCCGAGGCGCTCCTGGGGCGGGTCGAGAAGGACCGCCCGGTCCGCCTCATCGGCGTACGCCTGGAGATGGCCCCGCCGCCCGGCGGCTACTGACCGCCGAGACGTCGCTCGCGCAGGCCGAAACGTCACATACGCAGATCGAGTTGGCACCGTAGTGCCAACTCGATCTGTGTAAGTGACGCCTCGGCCGAATGGCTACGCCGCGAGTCTTACGCGGCAGCCGCAGTCGGCTTCGCTTCGCTCGGCCGAGTGCGTCTGCCGCCCCGATATCCGACCTGTCGGCTACGCCGCCAGGTCGGGGTCTGCGAAGCGGCGCAGCTTCTGCAGGGCCTCGCGCTCGAGCTGGCGTACGCGCTCGGCGGAGATGCCGTGCTTGACGCCGATGTCGGCGAGCTTGTGCTGACGGCCGTCCGTGAGCCCGTAGCGGGAGCGGACGATGTCGGCGGAACGCTCGTCGAGCTGGCCGACCAGCGAGTTGAGCCGCTCGCGCGACTCGACGTCGATGACGTCCATGTCGGGCGACGGTGAGGACTCCTGAGCCATCAGGTCGCCCAGCGAGGTGTCGCCGTCCTCGTCGATCGGCGTGTCGAGCGAGACGTGGTCACGACCCCAGGAGAGCAGGTCGAGGACGCGGTCGATGTCCATCCCGAGCTCGCCGGCGATCTCCTCCGGCTCCGGGTCGCGGCCGAGCTGACGCTCCAGGGTGCGGCGGGCGCCGCCGACCTGGTTGAGCTCCTCGACGACGTGGACCGGGAGCCGGACCACACGCGCCTGCTGGGCGATGCCACGGGTGATCGCCTGGCGCACCCACCACGTCGCGTACGTCGAGAACTTGTAGCCCTTGGTGTAGTCGAACTTCTCAACGGCCCGGATCAGGCCGGTATTTCCTTCCTGGATCAGGTCGAGCATCGGCATCTGCGCGCGGCCGTACTTCCGCGCGATCGACACCACCAGTCGCAGGTTGGCGTTGATGAACTGACGGGTGGCGCGGTGGCCTTCCTCGGCCAGCCACTCCAGCTCGGCTCGGGTGGCTCCACCGGGTGCTTTCTTGCGGCCGACGCGGCCCTCGGCCAGCAGATGCTCGGCCATCAGGCCGGCCTCGATCGCCTTGGACAGCTCAACCTCTTTGGCAGCATCCAGGAGCTCGTTGCGGGCGATCTCGTCGAGATACAGCCCAACGCTGTCACGGCCCTCGATCTCTCGGGTGGCAGTGGCGGTGCGTGTCGCCATGGGAACCTCCTCACGGTGAGGTTTGTGGCCTCACGGTGGTTTCAACGCTTCGCCCCTCCCAGGTGTTCCCTGGTAGAGCGCCTTGTCATCGAATCCGTTTTCGATCTCTTGTCCGGTTCGACGTACGCCGCGGGCGATAAGTTGCATCGTGAGGTGAATCTCAGGGGTTTCTCATGGAGTACCCCGAGATCCCCGCAGATATGCCCTACGAAGAGGTCACCTGGTCGATCATCCAGGCAAGGCTGAACGCCCGGTCCTCCCACGCCTTGTAGCGCCCCGAGACTCCGCCGTGTCCGGCCGCCATCTCCGTCTTCAGCAGTACGTCACCAGGATTCTCTGCCGTCGCGCGCAGCTTCGCGACCCATTTCGCGGGCTCGACGTAGAGGACTCGGGTGTCGTTGATGCTGGTCTCGGCGAGGATCGGCGGGTAGTGCTGCCGGGTGACGTTCGTGTAGGGGTCGTAGGAGGACATGTAGTCGTACGTCTCCCTGTCGGCCTCCGGGTTGCCCCACTCGTCGTACTCGGTGACGGTCAGAGGCAGCGTCGCGTCGAGCATCGTGGTCAGCGCGTCCACGAACGGCACCGCGGCCACGATCGCGCCCACGGCGTCGGGCGCCTGGTTGGCGACCGCGCCCATCAGCAGCCCGCCGGCGCTGCCGCCCTCGGCGATGATCTGGCTGGGAGTCGACCAGCCCGACTCGGCGAGGTGGCGCGCGCAGGCGATGTAGTCGGAGAAGGTGTTCTGCTTCTTCAGCATCTTCCCGTCGTCGTACCAGGCCCGGCCCATCTCGCCGCCGCCGCGGATGTGGGCGATCGCGAAGCCGATCCCGCGGTCCAGCAGGCTCAGCCGGGCGATGGAGAAGTAGGGGTCCATGCTGGCCTCGTAGGAGCCATAGGCGTAGAGCAGGACCGGGATCGGCCCGGTCTCGTGGAGCCCCTTCTTCGCCACGATCGAGATCGGCACCCGTACGCCGTCCTCGGCCGTCGCCCAGAGCCGGTGCTCCTCGTAGTCGTCGCGATCGTAGCCGCCGAGCACCGGGGCCTGCTTGAGCAGGGTCAGCTCGCGGCTGCGTACGTCGTAGTCGTAGACCGAGGCCGGGGTGCGCATCGTGGTGTAGCCGAGCCGCACGACCGGGGAATCGAAGGTGGGGTTGGAGCCGGAGCCGATGGTGTAGAGCTCGTCGTCGAACTTCACCAGGTAGTCGTCGGCGACACCGTTCTCACCGAGCTCCAGGATGCGGAGCTGGGTCAGGCCCTCGCTGCGCTGGTGCACGACCAGGTGGCCGGCGAAGGCGTCGACGTCCTCCAGGCGTACGCCCTGGGTGTGGGGGACGAGCGGCTGCCACTCGGTCCGCGGGGTCGGGGCGATCGGCGCGGTGGCGATCTCGAAGTCGGGACCCGAGGCGTTGTGGGTGACCAGGAAGACGTCCTCGCCGGCGACGGTGGCGTGCTCGATGGAGTATTCGACGCCCTCCTCGCGGGCGGCGAAGACCTGCCAGCCGGCGTCGGGGTCGTCGAGGTCGAGGAAGCGGTATTCGGCGGTGATCTTCGCGGCGGTGCCGATGAACATGAACCGGTCGGACTTGGTGCGTCCCACGCCGACCCAGAACCGGTCGTCGGTCTCGTGGAAGACCAGCTCGTCCTCGTCCTGGCTGGTGCCGAGGCGGTGGCACCAGATCTTGTCGGCACGCCAGGACTCGTCGGCGGTCGTGTAGTAGAGCGCCGAGGAGTCGCGGTCCCAGGTGGCACCACCGTGGACGTTGGTGAGCTCGTCGTCGAGCAGCTCGCCGGTGGTGAGGTCCTTGACGCGTACGGTGTAGCGCTCGTCGCCGGCGACGTCGGTCGCGTAGGCGAGCAGGGTGGTCGACGGACTCACGCTGGAGCCGCCGAGGCTGAAGAAGTCGTGGCCCTCGGCGAGCGCGTCGAGGTCGAGCAGCACCTCCTCGCCAGGGAGTGCGGGCTGATCGTGGGTGACGTCGGCCGGGGTCGGTGGGGTCCAGTCGTCGGGGTCGGCGGCCTTCACCCGGCAGCTCGCGCCATACTGCTTCCCCTCGAAGCTGCGGCCGTAGTACCAGTAGCCGCGCGAGCGCGTCGGGACGCTCAGATCGGTCTCGAGAGTTCGCGCCTTGATCTCCTCGAAGATCTGCGTGCGCAGGTCGGCCAGGTGGTCGGTCTGCTCCTTGGTGTAGGCGTTCTCGGCCTCGATGTAGGCGATGACTTCGGGGTTCTCCTTCTCCCGGAGCCACTCGTAGTCATCGGTCCGGGTCAGGCCGTGGAACTGCTTGGACGAGGGCTTCTTGGGAGCGATCGGCCAGGGCGTCGAGGAGAGGGCGGCAGACATGAACGAGACCCTATCCCCGCCACCCTCGCTGGTTCGACCACGGGACCGGCACGCAGGGTGCATCGCGTCGCGCTATCGCACACCCTGGTCGTCTGGCGCGATACTGCACCCGCTCGCCGCGACGGCGAGATCGAGCTGGGGGAGTGGGCCTCAGGACTCGCTGAACGGCTGCAGGTCGGGGTCGTCGACGGCGTAGGACCTCACCGGGCCGGCAGGAGTCTCGGCGGTCTCGAAGCGTACGGTCACGACGCCGCGCCCCGAGCCCCAGACCCAGCCGCGGCCCATCTCGGCGTGGACGACGTCCATCCCTGCCGCCCAGGTCGGCCGCCGCGCCGGCTCGGGCAGGGGGAGGTCGGGCTCGGCGTCCTCGTCGGTGTCGTCGCCGAAGAGGTCCTCCTGGATCCAGTCGGCGAGCCCGGAGACGCCGACCCCGAGAAGGCGTACGCCCCCGGCCGTCTCGCCTGCGGTGAAGAGCTCGCCGAGCAGGGTCCTGGCCATGCGGGCGATGGTGCCGGCCTGGTCGGTCGGGGCGGGCAGGGTCGTGGACCGGTTGATCGTGGTGAAGTCGTAGAGCCTGACCTTGATCGTGATCGTGCGGCCGGAGAGCCCGTTCTTCTTCAGCCTGGCGGCGACCTCCCCGGCCTGCCGGGTGAGGATCTGCTCCATGAGCGGCCGGTCGGTCAGGTCGGTGTCGTAGGTGCCCTCCACGCTGACCGACTTCGTCTCGCGCTCGGGCTCGACGCGGCGGTCGTCCTGGGCCCTGGCCAGCTTGTAGAGGTTGGTGCCGTGGGACTTGCCCACCAGGCGTACGAGCTCCTCGACGCTGACCTGCTCCAGATCGGCCACCGTGTGGATGCCCGCGCGGCGCAGGCGCTCGGAGGTGGCAGGACCGACGCCGGGGATCACCTTGACGTTCATCGGACGGAGCAGGTCGAGCTCGGTGCCGGGCGCCACCACGACGAGGCCGTCGGGCTTGTCGAGGTCGCTGGCGATCTTCGCGATGAACTTCGAGCTGGCCAGACCGACGCTGGCGCTCAGGCCGCCGGTGACCTGTGCGACCTCCTCGCGGATCCTCGAGGCGGTCGCGGTGACGGTGTCGACCTCGAGGTCGGGGAGGTCGGCGGCGGCGAGGTCGACGAAGGCCTCGTCGAGCGAGAGCGGCTCGACCAGCGGGGACAGTTCGCGCAGGATCCCGAAGACCTGCTCGCTGACCTTCTTATAGGCATGGAAGCGCGGGTAGAGGAAGGCAGCGTGCCCGCACAGCGCGCGGGCCTCGCGGGTCGACATCGCCGAGCGCACGCCGAAGGTCCTGGCCTCGTAGGAGGCGGTGCTGACCACGCCGCGTCCGCCGATGCCGCCCACGACCACTGGCTTGCCGCGCAGGGACGGCTTGTCGCGCTGCTCGACCGAGGCGAAGAACGCGTCCAGGTCGAGGTGCATCACCGACGCGTGCGCTCTCATGGTGGCAACCTATCTGGCAGCGGGGACAGTCTGAGGCGGGCCGTTCACCGTCCACAGGTGCGGTTGGGGAGGCGGTTGTCCACAGGCACGGTTATTGGCGGCGAAACTGTCGGTGGGTCGCGGCGAGTGTGGGCCGCATGACCACGAAACTCTCCATCGCCCGTCCCGAGGACGTCCTGGCGGCAGTCCCCGTCCTGCTCGGCTTCCAGCCCGAGAAGTCGATCGTCATGCTGACCTTCGGCGGTGAGCATCAGGTCCATGGCAGGATCGACCTACCTCCGCCGGACGAGCTCGAGGACTGCCTGGACAGCCTGCTGCTGCCCGCCGTCCGGCACCAGGTGCGCGGCGTCCTGCTCGTTCTCTACGACAGTGGCCCGCGCTTCGGCGTGAAGCTCGCCCGCCGTCTCGCTGAGAGGCTCGCCGAGTGCGAGATCGACCTGATCGGGTGCCTGCGGGTGCAGGACGGCCGATGGTTCGACCCGCTCGGATTCCACGGCGTCTCCGAGGACGGCGTGCCCTTCGATGTCGGGGCGCATCCGTTCCGCGCCCAGGCGGTCTACGACGGACATCTGGTGCGCCGCTCGCGCACCGAGTTGGCCGCCTCGATCGCAGCGGTGCCCGAGGTCGTCGCCGAGACCGAGGCGGCGCTGGAGCAGGCGTCGTCGATGAAGATCTACGAGGTCGGCCGGCTGGTCGACGACGCGGTCGCCGGGACGGTGCTGTCGGCTGCCCAGATCGCCTCCCTGCTGCTCGCGCTGCGCGACCCGCGGCGACGTGACGCCGCCTGGGGCGGGATGACCCGGGCGGAGGCCAAGGCCCACGTGCGCCTGTGGACCGATGTCGTACGCCGCAGCCCCGACGACCATGTCGCCCACCCGGCCGCCGTGCTGGCCTTCGCCGCCTGGCTGGGCGGTGACGGCGCGCTCGCCTGGTGTGCGCTCGACAGGTGCTTCGCGAGCGAGCGTCACCACGGTCTCGGGGTGCTGGTCGCGCAGATGCTCGAGGGTGCCGTTCCTCCGACGGCCTGGGAGGAGGCGCTCACCTGGTCGGACCGTCCGGCCTAGTCGTTGCGGTAGCGCAGTCGCTTCCACCGGCGGCTGAGCCCCGAGCGTGGGTCGACCCACGCGTTGCGGGTCACCACGACGTACGTCAGGGGTGTCCCGATCTCCCGGAACGCAGCCCGGGCGGCGGCGAGCCAGCGGAGGTCGACGTCCTCGATCCCGAGGTTTCCGGCGCGAGTCAGCCACACGATCGGATCCGGCACGCCGAGCCGGCGGCGCATGCTGTGGATGATGTCGGTGCGCAGCCAATGGTCGGTGGGCTCGTCCTCGCGATGCGCGTGGGCGACCTCCTTGCCGCCCGGGATGCCGAGATGGACGAGCGCCAGGAACGATCGCCGGTGCTCGGTGGCGGTGTGGTCGAGCACAGCACGTCGCAACCGCTTCTCGAGCACTGGCGAGAGCGGCTCGTGCAGCCCTTCGACGGACGTCTCGGACAGAATGGGCATGGTGGCCATGGGCCTAGCGTGCAACGGACGCAGGAATCCCGCGACCGTCTTTCCACAGGGCCCAGGTCGCAGGCGCGGCGTGACGACCTCGGTTCGCCTGCCGGCTCATAGCCCGGCTTCGATGATCCGGGCGGATGCTGCGGCACCATCCGCTCCGGCGTACGCCTGCTGCACCTCCGAGGCGGCGGCGCGGATGCCCGGATCGGCGAGAGTGCGACGTACGGCTGCGACGAACTGGGGCGACCCGACGTGCTTCGGCGATACCGAGATCGCGTTTCCACGCTGCTCGCACATACGCACGTGCCAGGTCTGCTCCGGCTGCAACCCCATTCCGACGAATGGGATACCGGTGGCGCAAGCCGTCTGGATCGTGCCTTGTCCGCCATGCAGCACAGCCGCGTCGACCAAGCCGCCGAGCCGGTGCGCGGGCAGCAGTCCGGTCACGTGGACATTCGGGGGAAGGGTCTCGCCAGCGTCCAGGTAGTGGGAGATCGGGGCGATCACGTTCACTGGAAGCGTGCCGAGTGCGTGGGCGGCAGCGACGGCGAGCCGACGGTTCGCCGAGGATCCCAGGCCGAGGTAGACCAGCGGCCGCGATGCGGCTGCCAGTTCCTCGACGATCGACGGCATCGGCGCCTCGATGTGGGCGAAGATCGGCCCGACTCGCTCGAAGCCTTTCGGCAGCGTGAAGCCGTCGAGTTCCCACGGCATCTCGGTGATCAAGTTGCGATCAGCTGTGAGGAGCGAGGAGATGGTCCGCATCGGAGGCACGCCGTTCGCGACCGCTACGGTCGTGAACGAACGTGGGGCGAGCGGCGCCTTGGTGTAGACCCAGCGAAACGCGGTCGTGGCCAATCGATCCGCGAATCGCGCGACGCGCCCCCTTCCCTCCACGAGGAACAGGTGCCGTGCCTGACGCACCTGCGGCTCGGTCAGTGCGAACGGGACCGGATAGTAGAGCGGCACGCCTTCGGCACGGGCCGAGATATAGGACGTCAGGTTCGAGCCAGTCGCGACGGCCGAAGCGCTCTGCTCACGGATGACCTGCCGCTCGATCGAGACGCGGTCGGCGACCACCCGCTCGGTGAAGGGGTTCTTCAACGTCTTGCCCTGGTCGAACGCGATCAGCTGCTCGCGTTCCTGGCGCGTGAACGCAGGAGTCTGCGAGACGTACTCGAAGCCGGAATCGCGGATGAGGCCGACGTAGTCGTCCTCATAGCCCATGAACACGGCACGGTGGCCCGGACTCAACGCTCGAGCGACCTGGATCATCCGCGTGGTCTCGGCGAGGTTGAAGGTCACCGGACAGAACAGCACCGTCGCCATCGAAACGTCCCTCCTGGACCCGGGCGGTCCCACGCCCGTTGTGCCGACTGCACGAAACCGTATCGCCTTCCTGGCGGCTGCTTCGGCTTCGACCGCGTATTGCCTCGCAGGATGAGGCAGGATGTCCCTTATGCCTTCTGTCCACATCACCGGCGACGAGGCCGCCGACAAGCTGCTCTCCGAGGATCCGTTCGCGCTGCTGCTGGGTATGGCCCTGGATCAGCAGTATCGGATGGAGGATGCGTTCAAGGGCGGTCACAAGCTGGTGACCCGTCTCGGCCATCTGGATCCCGCCAAGATCGCCGAGATGGACCCCGAGGAGTTCAAGGCGATCGCCTCGACGCCGCCGGCGATCCACCGGTTCCCCGGCTCGATGTCGGCGAAGGTGCAGGGGATCGCGACCATCGTCACCAACGAGTACGGCGGTGACGTCACCCGGCTGTGGACCGAGGCCACCAGCGGCAAGGACCTGCTCAAGCGGGTCCAGGCGCTCCCGGGCTTCGGGAAGCAGAAGGCGCAGATCTTCGTCTCGCTGCTGGCCAAGCAGCTGGGAGTGCGGCCCGATGGCTGGCAGGAGGCCGTCGGTGACTACGCGCTCGATGGTTACCGTTCTGTGGCTGACGTCGTCGACGTTGCGTCGTTGCAGAAGGTACGTGACTACAAACAGCAGAAGAAAGCCGCAGCCAAAGCAGCCGGATGAGTTGCTGGGGGACATGATGCCCCGGATGGGGAATGTTCACCACCACCGTGGCAGAATGAATCTGCGGCTCTTGACGACCCCGGGCCCTGCCGCGCCCAAACTCAGTTTTTGATAAGTCTCGACCAAGTTCGACGGAGAGGTGTTCGTGTCCTCGAACGCGCGCAAGATACCTGCTGAGGTACTCGCCCACCCTGCCGTGAAGGCGCTGATCGACCAGGCCAAGCCAACCGGACGGGTCAGTCCCGACCAGGTCCGCCAGGCCAGCGAGGATGCCGCGGTCGAGCCCAGGCACCTCAAGGCACTGCTCGGTCACCTGAGCACGCTCGGCATCTCGGTGGACCTCGGCACCGCCGTCACCGGCCGTGCCGCGGCGGCGACTACCTCGACCCGCAAGACGACCACGGCCAAGGCGCCGGCGAAGAAGGCCGCCGCCAAGAAGGCGGCGGCTGCGCCCGCGAAGCCGGCCACCGAGGTCGCGGCGAAGAAGGCCGATGAGCCTGAGCCGAAGAAGACGACCGAGATCGACGAGGACGGCGAAGAGATCGTCCTCGAGGACGTCGAGGTCGATGTCGACGACATCGAGGTCGACGACTCGGACAACGACACCGACGAGGAGACCCCGGTCGTCCCGCTCGGTCCCGACGGCAAGAAGGTTCTGCCCGACATCCCCGACGAGCAGTTCGAGAAGGATGTCGCGGCTGACCCCACGATCAAGGAAGACGAGAAGGAGGCCTCGAAGCAGAGCTTCGTCGTCTCCACCTCCGACGACACCGACGAGCCCGAGCAGACCGTCATGGTCGCCGGCGCGACCGCCGACCCGGTCAAGGACTACCTCAAGCAGATCGGCAAGGTCCCGCTGCTCAACGCCGAGATGGAGGTCGAGCTCGCCAAGCGGATCGAGGCCGGCCTCTTCGCCGAGGAGAAGCTCGGCAAGGGCGGCAAGATCACCCCGAAGATCCTCGACGAGCTCGAGTGGATCGCCGAGGACGGCAAGCGAGCCAAGAACCACCTCCTCGAGGCCAACCTCCGTCTCGTCGTATCGCTGGCCAAGCGCTACACCGGCCGCGGCATGCTCTTCCTGGACCTGATCCAGGAAGGCAACCTGGGTCTGATCCGTGCGGTCGAGAAGTTCGACTACACCAAGGGCTACAAGTTCTCGACGTACGCCACCTGGTGGATCCGTCAGGCGATCACCCGCGCCATGGCCGACCAGGCCCGCACCATCCGTATTCCGGTGCACATGGTCGAGGTCATCAACAAGCTCGCGCGCGTCCAGCGCCAGATGCTCCAGGACCTGGGCCGCGAGCCCACCCCGGAGGAGCTGGCCAAGGAGCTCGACATGACCCCGGAGAAGGTCATCGAGGTCCAGAAGTACGGCCGCGAGCCGATCTCGCTCCACACCCCGCTGGGTGAGGACGGCGACTCCGAGTTCGGCGATCTGATCGAGGACTCCGAGGCGATCGTCCCGGCCGACGCGGTCTCCTTCACGCTCCTCCAGGAGCAGCTGCACGCGGTGCTCGACACGCTCTCCGAGCGTGAGGCCGGCGTCGTGAGCATGCGCTTCGGCCTGACCGACGGTCAGCCGAAGACTTTAGACGAGATCGGCAAGGTCTACGGGGTCACCCGCGAGCGCATCCGCCAGATCGAGTCCAAGACGATGTCGAAGCTGCGACACCCGTCCCGATCGCAGGTTCTGCGCGACTATCTCGACTGAATCTGGCTAAGATCTCCTCGAACGCCTTCCCGGACTTCTGGGAGGGCGTTCGCCATTTCCGCAGACTCGCCCGCCACAACTGCGGATTCGGCTAGGTTGCACGGGTCGGTTTGTCCGCGTCTCGGGAGGTCTCCTCGTGCCTATGCGTCTCTCACGTCCACACCGGCCGGCCCTGGCCGCGGCCGGAGCGCTGCTCGGTGGCCTGCTCGTCGCGGTGCCGATCACGGCGGTTGCCTCCGCTGCCGAGCCCGACTGGAACGCCTGCCTGGAGGGCACCACCGACCGACAGGCCGTCTTCGAGCGAGCTGCGGAGACCAGCGGGGTGCCGGCCGAGGTGCTGCTCGCGGTTTCCTACATGGAGTCGCGCTGGGATGCCCACGGGGAGGCACCGAGCACATCGGGCGGCTACGGGCCGATGCACCTGACCGACCTGCCGGCCCTGGCGAAGGACACCGAGGCCCACCCCGACCCGCTCGGCAAGGGCGACGGCTCCAACCAGGCCCGCACCACGCGCCAGCGCGAGGAGGCGGTCAGGCTTGGTGAGGTCGAGACGCTGCGTACGGCCAACGACATCACAGGGATCCCGGTCGCCGACCTGCGCGAGGACGCGGTCGCCAACATCTGCGGCGGCGCGGCGGTGCTCGCCGACTACCAGGAGGCTGCGGGCGGGGCCGAGAGCCTGGCGGACTGGAGTGCGGCAGTCGGCCGCTACAGCGGGGCCGCGGACGAGGCGACCGCGCTCAAGTTCGCCCGGCAGGTGTTCGCGACGTTGAGCGCGGGGGAGTCGCGTACGACCAACGACGGCCACCAGGTCAGCCTGGCCGCGAAGCCGGTCGCCGCCAGCGAGGAAGCGGTCGGACGGCTGGACCTCGCCGAGTCCGCGACCGGGGACGCGGTCGAGTGTCCGGCGGTGCTCGGCTGCGAGTCGCTGCCGGCGCCCTACGAGCAGACCGGCGACACGATCGGCGACTACGGCAACCACGACCTCGGCAGCCGGCCCGAGGAGGGCTCGGTCGACTACATCGTCATCCACGATACCGAGACCTCCTACGACGGCACCGTGAGGCTGGTCCAGGATCCGACCTACCTCGGCTGGCACTACACGCTGCGCTCGGTCGACGGCCACGTCGCTCACCACATCCCTGGCAAGGACGTCGGCTGGCATGCCGGCAACTGGTACGTCAACAGCCACTCGATCGGGCTGGAGCACGAGGGCTACGCCGCCGACGGAGCCTGGTACACCGAGGCGATGTACCAGACCTCGGCCACCCTGGTCGGCTACCTGGCCCAGAGCTACGGGATCCCGCTGGACCGGGCCCACATCATCGGCCACGACCAGGTCCAGGGCGTCGCGCCGGCCAACGTCGCCGGGATGCACTGGGACCCGGGCCCCTACTGGGACTGGAGCCACTACTTCGACCTGCTGCGGTCGCCGATCAAGGCCGACCGGAAGTCGCGCAGCGAGATCTGGACGGTCAACCCCGACTTCGAGACGAACACCGGCAACGTGATGACCGGCTGCACCGAGACTGGCGTGCCGTGCCCGAGCGACCGGGGCACCAACTTCGTCAACGTCTACTCCGAGCCCTCCACCGATGCTCCGCTGCTGCCGGACACCGTCGTCGGCGGGTCCGCCAAGGTCTCCAACTGGGGCCCGCGCCTGGCGGCCGGACAGAAGGTCGTCGTCAACGACCGGACCCGCTCGACGTGGTGGGGCGTCTGGTTCGGCGGAAAACAGGGCTGGATCCAGAACCCCCGCGACGTTCTCGTGCCCTCCGACGGCAAGGTCGTCACCCCGAAGCCCGGCACCACCGCGAAGATCTACGGCACGGCCTATCCGACGAAGGCCAGCGACTACCCCGACGGCGTCACGCCGCGGACGATCGCGCCGCTGCAGTACACCATCCCCGCAGGTCAGAAGTACGTCCTGGCCGACGCGACGGTGCCGACCGACTACTACAAGGCGGTCAACTTCAACTGTGCCACCGTCGACGGCGTCCCCGACTGCATCGTGATCACCGGCGGCACGACCTACTACCAGATCTGGTTCAACCACCGGATCGCGTACGTCATGGCCGACGACGTGTTGGTCGCTGACGGCTGATCACATCGATCACTTGCGTCACACCGCTCAGGGAGTTCCTGCACTTCTCGGGCATTGCAACACCTGAGAAGTGCAGGGATACCCGGTTAACCGGGTATCCCGCCCGGCGGCTACGGCGTGATGACGAGCCCCACGACCCAGGTGATGGTGGCGAGTGTGGCGGCGGTGGCGTCGATCAGGATGAACAGGCCCATCGCCTTGAGGGCGGTCCAGGTGGAGGCCCAGGCTTCACCCGCGTCACCGCCGTGGCGACGGAGCTCGGCGAGGAAGACGCCGATGGGGAAGCCGACGAAGAGGCCGACGACGGGGATCACGAAGAAGCCGATGATGGCCAGGGTCGCGCCGACGATCTGGGTGGACAGCGGCATCCCGGAGTCCTTGAGGTGCTTGCCGGGGATGGCGTACTTGGTGATCAGCCCGATGGCGATGAAGGCAGCGGAGATGCCGAAGATCACCCACCCGGTGGACTCTCCCAGCCAGATGGCCCAGCCGAGGATCGCGCCGGCGACGAGCAGCGCTCCGCCGGGGAGGACAGGGACGATGATGCCGGCGATGCCGAAGGCGATGGCCAGCGCGACGAGAACTTCGACGAGACTCACGGAGCGAACCCTAGCCCCGTGGCACCCCGCGGACGCCGAAGGCCCGGACCGTCGTGGTCCGGGCCTTCGGGGAGTCGGTGGGTGGGGTCAGTTCTTCTCGGTGAGCTTGTGTGTCTCGTCGGTGATCGAGCTCGCGATCTCCTTGAGCTTCTCACCGTGCTCGCGGGCGTGGTGGGCGCAGAACAGCAGTTCGCCGCCGGAGTGGAGCTCCGCGCGTACGTAGGCCTGCGCTCCGCACCGGTCGCAACGGTCCTCGGACGTGAGCGGCGAGCTGGTGGCAACGGCAGTGGTCACATCGGCCTCATTTCTGAATCATGATTGCGCCGGGATAACGTACGTGAGTCCTGGAAGATTCCCTAGCCTGGACTCTTACCTCGGTCGCAGCTCTAATCCTTGCAGTTGTCGCTCCGGGTTGGGGATCCGGGTCGGACCTACCCCGCGGGACATCGCTGTCCGTGACAGACATTCTTACCTGTCGACCGACCATTTCGTGCATCGAAACCCGCAAGTTCCACGTAACGGACCGATCACGACGTGCGTGTGCCGCCCGATGGCGCGTGGGCCGGTTGCCGCGTGCCTGCGTGAGACCCGGGCGTGTCGCACGGTAGATTTCAACCAGGAACACCCCCACGCAGTACCCCGGGAACAACGCAGTTACGCAGGAGCCGATCATCTCTGACAACACCTACAACGCCGCGCACCTCCTCGTCCTCGAGGGCTTGGAGGCGGTGCGCAAGCGTCCCGGTATGTACATCGGCTCGACCGATACCCGCGGCCTCATGCACTGTCTGTGGGAGATCATCGACAACGGCGTCGACGAGGCGCTGGCCGGAGTCGCCGGCCACGTCGAGGTGACGATGCACCCCGACGGCTCGGTGGAGGTCTACGACGACGGCCGCGGCATCCCGACGGATAAGGAGCCCCGCACCGGGCTGCCGGGCGTCGAGGTGGTCGCGACCAAGCTGCACGCGGGCGGCAAGTTCGGTGGCGGCTCCTACAACGCGACCGGCGGTCTGCACGGTGTCGGCCTCTCGGTCGTCAACGCGCTCTCCAGCCGCATGGACATCGACGTGGACCGCTCGCCGGCCCAGCAGGGGATGTCGTTCCGCCGTGGTGTGCCCGGTGTGTTCGACGGTGACGGCCCGACGGCCGCCTTCACGCCGCAGAGCGGCCTGACCCGCAAGGGCAAGCGGGTCGTGAAGGGCAAGACCGGCACCAGGGTCAGGTTCTGGCCCGACCGGCAGATCTTCACCAAGGACGCTCGCTTCGAGCTCGAGGGCCTGCTCGGCCGGGCCCGGCAGACGAGCTTCATCGTGCCCGGGCTCGAGCTGGTCATCCGCGACCAGTCCGGCGAGGACCCGGTCGAGGAGAAGTTCCGCCACGACGGCGGCATCGCCGAGTTCGTCGACTTCCTGGCCAAGGACGAGCCGGTCAGCGGCGTACTCCGCCTGCAGGGGTCGGACACCTTCACCGAGACCGTGCCGATGCTCGACGACGCCGGCCACATGACGCCGCAGGACGTCGAGCGCGAGCTCGGCGTCGACATCGCGGTGCGATGGGGCAGCGGCTACGACAACGAGATCCGCTCCTTCGTCAACGTGATCGCCACCCCGAAGGGCGGCACCCACGTCAGCGGCTTCGAGAACGCGCTGACCAAGACGTTCAACGACGCCATGCGCGCCACCAAGGTGCTCAAGGTCAACGACAAGGACATCGTCAAGGAGGACATCCTCGAGGGTCTGACCGCGGTGGTGACGGTGCGCCTGGCCGAGCCGCAGTTCGAGGGCCAGACCAAGGAGATCCTCGGCACCCCGGCGGCTCGCAGCGTGGTGCGCAAGGTTGTCGCCGCGGAGATGAAGACGTTCCTCACCGAGTCGCGGGGGGCGCAGAAGCAGCAGGCCAAGCTGGTGATGGAGAAGGTGTACGCCGCCTCCAAGACCCGGCTCTCGCTGCGTCAGCAGAAGGAGAACCAGCGGCGCAAGAACGCGCTCGAGTCCTCCGCGCTGCCCTCCAAGCTGGCCGACTGCCGCACCACCGACGACCGGGCCGAGCTGTTCATCGTCGAGGGTGACTCCGCGCTCGGCACCGCCAAGGTGGCCCGCAACTCAGAGTTCCAGGCGCTGCTGCCGATCCGCGGCAAGATCCTCAACGTCCAGAAGGCCTCGGTCGGCGACATGCTGAAGAACACCGAGTGCTCCTCGATCATCCAGGTGGTCGGGACGGGCACCGGCCGAGGCTTCGACCTGGACGCGGCGCGCTACGGCAAGATCATCTTCATGGCCGACGCCGACTCCGACGGCGCCCACATCCGTACGCTGCTGGCGACCCTGTTCTTCAAGTACATGCCCGAGCTGATCGCCGCCGGCAAGGTCTACACCGCGGTCCCGCCGCTGCACCGGATCGAGATCTCCAACCCCAAGAAGGGGATGGAGAAGTACATCTACACCTACTCCGACCCGGAGCTGCAGCGGAAGCTCGCCGAGCTGAAGAAGAAGAACGTCACCTGGAAGGACCCGGTGCAGCGCTACAAGGGTCTGGGTGAGATGGACGCCGACCAGCTGGCCGAGACCACCATGGACCCGCGCCACCGGACGCTTCGCCGGCTGACGCTGGACGACGCCGACGAGGCCGCGGCGGTCTTCGACCTGCTGATGGGCTCCGACGTCGCTCCGCGCAAGGAGTTCATCGTCGCCGGAGGCGGTCAGCTCTCCGAGACCGACCTCGACTTCTAGGGCCGTGACCTCAGCGATGGACCAGAAGGCAGCCCGGACTGCGGCGACCAAGGCGTTCAAGACGGGCGGCATGCCGCTGCGCAAGGGCCATCACCGGCTCGGTGACCCCAAGAGCGACGACATCGTCTGGTACGTCGACCTGCGCGCCCAGGGCGCCGGGCCGAGCGCGCCGCTGCGTTACGAGATCGGCTGCTGGGTCGCCGCCCTCGGCCACCCGGAGCCGGAGGGCGGTCCGGTCGACTGTCCGCTGCTACTCGACCGGCCGGTCGCGGCCACCACACCCGTCGAGATCGGCGAGGAGGTCGACGAGCTGGTGACGCTCGTCGCCGATCTCGACTCGGTTACCGCGCTGCGCGACGCGCTGGCGGAGGGAACGCTGGGGCGGCCGCTGGTGGACCAGTCGCTGCGTACGTTCCTGGACGGTTAGCGCTCCGCCAGCAGGGCGAAGAGGTCGCCGACCTCGCCCAGGTGGCCGAGCTTGTCGGGGTTGAGGACGTTGTGCATGCGTACGATCCGGCCGCCGTCGACGTCGAGGGCGATGACGCCCAGCAGGGCGCCGTCGGCACCGCGGGTGAGCATCGCCGGCTGACCGTTGGCGTGGGAGAGCTCCAGACGTACGCCGAAGCGCTCGCCTTGACGCATGAGCCCGAGCAGGAAACGGGCGACGGCGACGGCGCCGAGCATCGGCTTCTGGATCGCGGGAGCCCGGCCGCCGCCGTCGGCGACGAACACGACATCGTCGGCGAGCAGCCGTTCCAGACCGGCGATGTCGCTCGCGGACAGCGCGGCGACGAACTGCGAGGCGAGCTGGTCGCGGCGCTCGCGTGAGGGCTCGAACCGCGGCGTCCCGTCGGCGATCCGCTTGCGGGCACGGGTGAAGATCTGGCGGCAGTTGGTCGCGCTCTTGTCGACGATGGGGGCGATGTCCTCGTAGTCATAGCCCAGCACCTCACGCAGCACGAACACCGCGCGCTCGACCGGGGTGAGCGACTCCAGCAGGACCAGGAACGCGGTGCTGACGGTCTCGTCGAGCTCGAGGCGGTGGCTCGGGTCCTCGTCGGAGACCAGGATCGGCTCGGGCAGCCACGGGCCGACGTACTGCTCACGGCGGTGGCGGGCCGAACGCAGGGTGTCGATGGCGATGCGGGTGGTGACCGTGGTGGCGTACGCATCGAGGTTGTCGATCTCTCCCTCGGTCTGCTGAGTGCTGCGGTGCATCCGCAGGAACGCCTCCTGCACGATGTCCTCCGCCTCGGCGACGCTGCCGAGCATCCGGTAGGCGATCGAGAACATCAGCGGGCGGAGCCCGTCATGAGCGCTTGCGAGGTCCACGAGTGCAGGACCTTACGCCAGCTGTCACAGGAGCGCAGGTTGTTTCGTCGGTGGGGTCAACAACGACGAAAGGACAGAACGATGCGTATCTTCATCGCAGGCGGAACCGGTGCGGTCGGAGTCCGGATGGTGCCGCTCCTGGTGGCCGCCGGACACGAGGTCTACGGCTCGACCCGGCACGAGGCGTGCTGCGAGGCCCTGGCCGCCATGGGCGCGACCGGGATCGTGATGGACCCGCTGGACGCGCAGAGCGTCCACGACGCCGTCGCCAAGGCCGAGCCCGAGGTCGTCGTGCACCAGCTCACCGCGCTGGGCGGCCTCAGCGGCAACCTGAAGAAGTGGGACCAGGACTTCGCGATGACCAACCGGCTGCGTACCGAGGGCACCGACCACCTGCTGGCGGCGGCCCGGGCGACCGGGGTGCGGCGGTTCATCGCGCAGAGCTTCGGCGGCGGCTGGACCCACGAGCGCACCGGCGGCTGGGTCAAGGACGAGACCGCCCCGCTCATCGACGACCCCGGCAAGGAGGCGCGAGGAAGCCTGGCGGCGATCCGGCACCTGGAGTCCGCGGTCACCGCGGCGACCGACCTCGAAGGCGTCGTGCTCCGCTACGGCAACTTCTACGGTCCCGGTAACGCCACCTCCCGCGAGGGCGCGCTCGGCGAGATGCTGCGCAAGGGCAAGATGCCGGTGGTCGGCGGCGGCACCGGGGTGTGGTCGTTCGTCCACATCGACGACGTGGCCTCCGCGACGGTCGCGGCCCTCGACCGCGGTGCGCCGGGCATCTACAACATCGTCGACGACGAGCCGGCTCCGGTGAACCAGTGGATCCCGCTCCTGGCCGAGGAGGTGGGCGGCAGGAACCCGATGCGACTGCCGGCCTGGCTCGCCCGGCCGCTGATCGGCGAGTTCGGGGTCGCGCTGATGACCTCGGTGCGCGGCTCCTCGAACGCCAAGGCGAAGCGGGAGCTCGGCTGGACGCCGTCGTACGCCACCTGGCGCGAGGGCTTCCGGACCGGGATCGGCTGATCGTGGTTATGGTGGCGCGGTGAAGATGATCGCGTTGCAGGACGAGTGGTGGCCGACGATGACCTGCTTCGGGTGCGGGCCGGCCAACGCCCAGGGGCTTCAGCTGAAGAGCTATCCGCAGCTGGACGGGAGCGTGACCGCGACCTTCCAACCGTGGCCGCAGCACGACAACGGCGGCGGGTTCCTCAACGGCGGGATCATCGCGACCGTGCTGGACTGCCACAGCGCCGCCGCGGTGCACCAGGAGGCGTTCCTCAACGGCTGGATGCCTGCCGAGGGGGAGTCGCTGGCCTACGTCACGGCCGGGATCGACGTACGCTACCGGCGGCCGGCTCCGCTCAGGGAGCCGGTCACGCTGGTCGCCGCCACCAGGGACGCCAGCGAGGACCAGATCACCTCGCTGGTGCGGCTGGAGTGGGACGGGAAAGTCCGCGCCGAGGGCGAGGCGCTGTGGAAGCGCTGGCGCCCCCGCGACTGAGAAATGAGGAACGGCCCCCACCAGGTGGGGACCGTTCCGTTTCTCAGTCGAGCAGCTCGGTCACCGTGCCGGCGGCGACGGTGTGACCGCCTTCGCGGACTGCGAAGCCGAGTCCGACGTTCATCGCGATCGGCTTCTCCAGCTCCACTCCGAGCTCGATCGTGTCGCCGGGCATGACCAGGGCGATCTCACCCAGGTCGATCCCGCCGGGCACGTCCGTGGTCCGGAAGTAGAACTGCGGCCGGTAGTCCGCGGCGAACGGCGTGTGCCGGCCACCCTCGGAGGTGGACAGCGCGTGCAGGTTCGCCCGGAACTTCCGGTGCGGCCGTACGCTGCCCGGCAGCGCCACCACCTGGCCGCGACGGACCTCGTCGCGCTTGACGCCACGCAGCAGCACCGCCGCGTTGTCGCCCGCGTCCGCGGACTCCAGCGACTTGCCGAACGTCTCGAGGCCGATCGCCGTGCTGGTGATCGTCGCGCCGAGGCCCACGACCTCGACCGCGTCGCCGACCTTCAGCGACCCGCGCTCGACAGCACCGGTGACCACCGTGCCGCGGCCGGTGATGGTGACCACGTTCTCGATCGGCATCAGGAACGGCTCCCCGAGCTCGCGCTCGGGCACCGGCACGTAGCCGTCGATCGCGTCCAGCAGCTCATCGATGGCGGCGGTCCACTCCGGGTCGCCGTCCAGCGCCTTCAGTCCGGAGACCCGGACGACAGGTACGTCGTCGCCGGGGAACCCGTACTCCGAGAGGAGGTCACGGACCTCCAGCTCGACCAGGTCGAGCAGCTCGGGGTCGTCGACGGTGTCGGCCTTGTTGAGCGCGACCACCAGGTACGGCACGCCCACCCTGCGCGCGAGCAGCACGTGCTCCCGCGTCTGCGGCATGGCGCCGTCCTGTGCGGAGACGACCAGGATCGCGGCGTCCACCTGGGCGGCGCCGGTGATCATGTTCTTCACGTAGTCGGCGTGCCCGGGCATGTCGACGTGCGCGTAGTGTCGGGTCGCGGTCTCGTACTCGACGTGCGAGATGTTGATCGTGATCCCGCGCTGCAGCTCCTCCGGAGCACGGTCGATGCCGTCGAAGGCGATGAAGCGGTTCACGCTCGGGTCGCGCTCCGCGAGCACCTTGGTGATCGCGGCGGTCAGGGTGGTCTTGCCGTGGTCGACGTGACCCATCGTCCCGATGTTGAGGTGCGGCTTGGTCCGCACGAACTGGCCCTTGGCCATGAGAGTTCCTTTGTCAGTCAGAAGATTTCGGGGTGAGCCAGGACCCTCCGGCAAGCCGTCACAGCGCTGTCACCGCGGTGAGGGGGCCGGTGCGGGCCACCCTCCTCCGCGGGTCCTGCGGGTCAGGAGGAGGGTCAGCTTCGAGCGCCGGTGCAATCGACTGACGGTGCCCACGTGGGAGCGCCCGTCAGGCTTTTGCCTGACAGGTGGTGCTCGGAAACCACGCGGAACATGCGCATCACGTTAGATCTCAACACCGGACGCGACAACCGAATTCCTCGCGCGTCAGAGCGTCGGCCGAGTCGCCTCTCAGGCGGGACCGGTGCGCGTCACCAGACCGCGTTCCATCGCCACCACGACTGCATGGGTGCGGTCGCTGACGTCGAGCTTGGCGAAGACGCGGAGCAGGTGGGTCTTGACTGTCGCCTCGCCGATGACCAGGCGTCTGCCGATCTCGGCGTTGGAGAGGCCGTCGGCCACGGCCTCCAGCACCTGCTGTTCCCGTGGGGTCAAGGTCGGCTGAGCGGGCCGACGCATCCGGGCGACCAGTCGTTCGGCGACCCGCGGGGCCAGGACGGTCTCACCCCGCGCCGCAGCGTGGATCGCGGCCACGAGCTGTTCGCGGGTGGCGTCCTTGAGCAGGTAGCCGATGGCGCCGGCCTCGACCGCTCGCTCGATGTCGGTGTCGGTGTCGTAGGTGGTGAGGATGAGGGCCTTGGTACGCCGGTGGTGACCCGCGATCCGCTCGGTGGCGGCGACGCCGTCGAGGACGGGCATCCGGAGGTCGAGGAGGATGACATCTGGGTCGAGACGGTCGACGAGGTCGACGGCCTCGGCACCGTTGCCCGCGGCGCCGACGACGCTGATGGTGGGCTCGGTCGCCAGTAGAGCGGCGATCCCGTCGCGCATCACCGTGTGGTCGTCGGCCAGTACGATCCGGAGCGGCTCAGCGTTCATCCGGCACCTTCCTCGGCGTGACGGGCCGCGGTCGGGGGAAGCAGCGCGAGCACCCGGGTCCCGTCGCCCGGAGAGCTGGTGATGGTCAGATCGCCGCCGAGCTCGCTCAGCCGGCGGCGCATGCCGTCGAGGCCGAAACCTCGGGAGTCGGCGACCGTGAAGCCGCGCCCATCGTCGGTGATCTCCAGCTCGATCCCGTGCGGGTGCTCGCTGAGGACGAGGCCGACGGTGCTCGCGGCGGCGTGCTTGCGTACGTTGGCCAGGGACTCCTGCGTGGCGCGCAGCAGCCCGATGCGGGTCTGCTGGTCGCAGTCGATGTCGGTCAGCTCGTCGTGCGTCGTGATGCCGGTGTCCTCCCTGAACCGGTCCAGGGTCCGGCGCAGGGTCTCGGCGATCGACCCGGAGACGACCCCGGCGGCTGGTGAGGCACCGACCAGCGCCCTTGCCTCGGCGAGATTCTCACGGGCGGTCAGCTCGATGGACCGCAGCTGCCGGGCGCTCGTGTGATCGTCGTGCTCGCCGAGACCGGACCGCGCCGCCTCGGCCAGCACGACGATGGAGGCGAAGCCTTGAGCGAGGGTGTCATGGATCTCGCGGGCCAGCCGCTCACGTTCCTCGACAGCGCCCTCGCGACGGTGGGCATTCGCCAGCTGCTCCCGGGTGGCCCGGAGTTCGGCGTCGAGCCGTGCGGCACGCTCCTCGCTCCGGCGGACGACCCTGAGCACGGCGAGGCCGAGGAGCACACTGGCCAGGTAGCCCAGGACCGTGACGACGACGTTCCCCGTCAGCACCTCCCCGGTGCGCAGCACCGCGCCGGCGACCGCCGAGACGGCGGCGGCCCCGCTCAGCTCGATCGCCCGACGGGGTCCTCCGGCGAAGATCCAGAAGTGCGGGACGGACACGATGAACAGTGCCGCGTTGCCGCCCCGTAGAAAGGCCCCGACGCCCACGCCGACGACGAGCACCCCCAGGAACCAGGTGCGGCTCGCCGGGAACCGCAGGGCGATGCCGTAGGAGAGGGCGAGCACGCAGACGAGGGCCGCCGACCAGTAGGGCCACAGTCCCGGGTCACCGAGTCCGGCGACGATGTTCGGCGCGAGCCCGAACACCAGCCAGACCCCGGCGGTCCACTGAAGGATCCAGCGCTGGTCGTCGGCCCTCAGCATGCCGGTCAGCCTACGGTCTCGGGGAGGCGTACGCCCGTGGTTATCGCACGCCTGCGCGAGGGCCACCAGACCCGGTCGCCGAGCAGCATCATGATCGAGGGCAGCACCAGCATCCGGATGAGGATGGCGTCGATGAGCACACCGACCGCCAGGCTGAACCCGATCTGCTTCATCTCGAGCAGGTGCAGCGGGATGAAGCTTGCGAACACCGTCACCATCACCACCGCTGCGCTGGTCACCACTCCGGCGGAGCGACCGATGCCGTCGATGACGGCCACTCGGGTCGGCACACCGCCGAGCACAGCCTCACGGATCCGGCTGAGCACGAAGACCTGGTAGTCCATCGAGAGGCCGAACAGGATCACGAACAGGAACAGCGGCACCCGGGAGCCGATCGAGCCCATCGACGTGAAGCCGAGGAGCCCCTCGGCCCAGCTGCCCTGGAAGACGAGCGTCAGCACGCCGAGGGAGGCAGCGGCCGAGAGCAGGTTGAGCACCAGCCCGACCAGGCCCAGCACGACCGACCTGAACGCCCACACCGTGATCACGAAGGTGACCAGCAGCAGCGCCCCGAGGACCAGCGGCAGCTTGCCCTGCTGGTGCTCGGGATAGTCTGCATAGCGGGCGATCTCGCCGGTGACCGCCACCTCGGCGCCGGGCAGTCCGGCGACCGTCTCAGGGATGTAGACCGTCCGCAGCCGCTCCAGCGAGGACCGGGCCTCGGCGGAGCTGGGCAGATGCGGAACTCCGAGGTCGAGCACGCTGACCCGGCCGTCGGCTGACGTACGCAGCCGGGCGGCCCCGGCGAAGAGCGGATCTGCCTCGGCGCGTGCGCCGAGGGTCTGCAGCGCGGCGGCGACCTCGTCACCCTGGCTCGCATCTGCGCGTACGACCACCTGGTTCGTCGACCTGAGCTCGGGGAAGGCTTCGTGGAGCTGGTCGTAGGCCCGCATGGCCGGCAGGTCGCGGGAGTAGGTGTCGCGGCCGACCTCGGTCAGCTTGATGCCCAGCAGAGGAGCGGCCATCGCGAGCATCGCGACCACCGCCAGGACGAGCGTCAGGGCGGGACGGCTGCGCGTGGGGCGCAGCATCGCTGCCGAGAACCGGCCGATCTCGGGACGCATCGGCTTGCCCGGGCGGCGGAGCGCCCACCGGTCGGCGTACGTCCCGATCTTCGCCAGCAGGGCAGGCAGGACCGTCATCGAGCTGACGACGGCGGCCACGGTGACCACGATCGCGCCGGTCGCCAGGGAGGAGAAGATGACGTCGTCGGCGAGGTAGAGCGCTGCGCTGGAGGCGGCGACCGCCACGCCCGAGACCACGACAGCCCGTCCCGAAGTGCTCGCCGCGAGCTCGACTGCGGCTTCCGCGGACAGCCGCCCACCCGAGCGGGCTCGTTCCTCGCGCTCACGCTTGAGGTAGAAGAGCGTGTAGTCGACCCCGACGGCCAGGCCGATGAGCAGGATGACGTTGGTGCCGACGCCGGCGTCCGGGACCAGGTGGGAGGCGAGCATCGAGAGGCCGACGGCTGCGGCGATCGAGGAGAGCGCCAGCACCATCGGCACGAGCGCCATCGCCAGGGACCGGAAGACCAGCAGCAGCACGAGGAACGTCACGGGCAGCGCGATCATCTCCGTGCGGGCCAGATCGTCGCTTCGCTGACCCTGGACGTCCAGGCTGATCGACGGGCGGCCCGTCTCCACCACGCGCAGATCGGGGTGGGCCCGCTGCACCGCGGTGGTCTGGGCGAGCAGGGGAGCGACATGCTCTTTGCCCTCGAGCTCGGGGCCCTCCATGGTGACGTCGACCCGGATCGCCGTACCGTCCTTGGAAAGGACCGGCGGGGCGATGGAGGCGACCTCGGGAAGGCCCGCCATCCGGGTCGTGACCTCGTCGGCGACCGCCTCCGCGTGATCGGCGTCCAGGGTGCTGCCGTCCCTCTGGGTGATGAGGACCTGCTCGAGCGGCCGCTCCTGCAGACCGCCCGCCGCCGCCATCGCCTCCGCTCGGCCGGCCTCACCGACCCGGTAGTCGGCGGAGGTGGCCGCCTGGCCGCCTCCCATCATGATGCCGGCGCCGAGGCACACGATCACGAAGACGAGCCAGCCGGCGATCGCGCGCCAGGGGTGATGGGCGCTCCAGCGCGCCATCCGTACAGGGATATCTGTCATGCATCAATGCTGTTGGCACGGGCCATGCTGCCGACAGCAGCGACCGGTTGAACCTGGGGTCCACCGATCGGTGGACCCCAGGTCCTCAGCGGGCGTCGAGGCGCACGACGACCGACTTCGACGTCGGGGTGCGGCTGCCGTCGGCGTAGGAGTCGAGCGGGATGAGGACGTTCGTCTCCGGGAAGTACGCCGCGGCGGAACCTCGCGGGGTGGCGTACGCGACGACGCGGAAGCCCTCGGCGCGGCGCTCGCCGTCGGTCCAGACCGAGACGATGTCGACGGTGTCGCCGTCGGCGATGCCGAGCTCGAAGAGGTCTTCGGGGTTGACGAAGACGACGTGGCGCCCGCCCTTGATGCCGCGGTAGCGGTCGTTGTAGCCGTAGACCGTGGTGTTGAACTGGTCGTGGGAGCGCAGGGTCTGCAGCAGCAGGTGGCCCGGGGGAGCCGATACCGCGGTCAGCGGGTTGGCGGTGACCCGGGCCCGGCCGGTCGCGGTGTTGAAGGTGCGCGAGTCGCGCGGGCCGTTGGGCAGGGAGAAGCCCCCGGGCGTCTTCAGTCGGGTCTCGAAGTCCTCGAACCCGGGGATCACCGCGGAGATGTGCCAGCGGATCCGGGAGTAGTCCGAGCCCATCGTGGCCCAGTCGACGCCCTGATCCGAGCCGAACAGCGCCTCGCCGATCGCGCAGACGATGCCGACCTCGCTGCGCAGCTCCTTCGAACCGGGTAGCAGCCGGCCGTGGGAGGCGTGGACCATGCCCATCGAGTCCTCGACGGTGACGTACTGCTCGCGGCCGCCGGTCTCGTCGCGCTCGGTGCGGCCCAGGCAGGGGAGGATCAGGCCCTCGCGGCCGTGGTGGAGGTGGCTGCGGTTGAGCTTGGTCGAGATCTGGACGGTGAGGCCGACGTTGGCCAGCGCGGCCGTGGTGACGGCGGTGTCGGGGGTCGCGGCGGCGAAGTTGCCGCCCAGGGCGAGGAAGACGTCGACGGCGCCGTCGCGCATCGCCTCGATCGCCGCGACCACGTCGAATCCGTCCTCACGCGGCGGCGTGATCCCGAACTCGGCACCGACCGCGTCGAGGAACCACGCCGGCGGCTTCTCCCAGATGCCCATCGTGCGGTCGCCCTGGACGTTGGAGTGGCCACGGACCGGGCAGGCGCCCGCGCCGGGCTTGCCGATGTTGCCACGCAGCAGCAGGAACGAGGCGATCTCGCGGATCGTGGCGACCGAGTTCTTGTGCTGGGTCAGTCCCATCGCCCAGCACACGATGACGCGCTCGCGGGACTCGACCAGGTCGGTCAGGGACTCGATCTCCTCGCGGGAGATGCCGCTGAGCCGGGTGATTTCGTCCCACTCCATCGCCGCCCACGCCTGCGCCGCGACCTCGAAGCCGTCGGTGTGCTCCTCGATGAAGGGGTGTGCGATGGCGTCGCGCTCGACGAGCAGCTTGTTGATACCGGCGAACAGCGCCAGGTCGCCGTTGACCTGCACGGGCACGTGGACGTCGGCGAGCTGGGTGCCGACGCCGGTGACGCCGCGTACGGTCTGGGGATTGCGGAACCGCCCCATCCCGGCCTCGCGCAGCGGGTTGATCGACACCACCTTGGCGCCGTTCTCCTTGGCGGACTCGAGCGCGGTCAGCATCCGCGGGTGGTTGGTGCCGGGGTTCTGGCCGACCACGAAGATCAGGTCGGAGTGTTCGGCGAGGTCGTCGTAGGTGACCGTGCCCTTGCCGATGCCGATGACCTCGCCGAGCGCGGTGCCGCTGGACTCGTGGCACATGTTGGAGCAGTCGGGCAGGTTGTTGGTGCCGAGCTGGCGGGCGAGCAGCTGGTAGACGAACGCGGCCTCGTTGGACGCCCGGCCGGAGGTGTAGAAGACCGAACGGTCGGGGTCGGTCGCGCGCATCCGATCGGCGATCAGCGAGATCGCGTCGGACCAGGTGATGGGGGAGTAGTGGGTCTCGCCGGGGGCGATGTACATCGGCTCGGTCAGCCGGCCCTGCGACTCCAGCCAGTGGTCGTCGCGCTCGTTGAGGGAGGCGACCGAGTTGGCCGCGAAGAAGTCGCGGTCGACCCGCTTGCGGGTCGCCTCCCACGCCACCGCCTTGGCGCCGTTCTCGCAGAACTCCGCCGCCTTGCGGTGGTCAGGGTCCGGCCAGGCGCACGAGGGGCAGTCGAAGCCGCCGACCTGGTTGACCTTGAGCAGCGTCTGCAGGCTGCGTCTGGGGCCCATCTCGCGCAGCGCGTACTCCATCGAGTGGGCCACCCCGGGAAGCCCCACCGCAGCCGTCTCCGGCTTGTGGACGCGGAGGGTGGGTTCGGGCAGGTCGGTGGAGTGCTCGGTGCTCACCCGAGGCACACTACTCCGAGGCGATGGCCTTGAGGACGTCTTCCCTCCCCGCGCGGATGGCCGGAAGGAGCGCGGCCAGGACGCCGACGACCACCGCGATCGCCATGAAGACGGCCAGCTGGTCAAGCGGCACCCACAGGCTGGTGAGGTCTTCGCGCAGCGCGTCGCGCAGCAGCACCCCGAAGAGCACCCCGAGGGCGAGCCCGAGGACCGCGCCGAGGACCGCGATCGTCACCGACTCCAGGGTGATCATCCGGCGCAGCTGGCTGCGGGAGAGGCCGATGGCGCGCAGCAGCCCGATCTCGCGGGTGCGCTCGATGACGCTGAGGCCGAGGGTGTTGACGATGCCGATCACGGCGATCACGATCGCCAGCGCGAGCAGGCCGTAGATCATGTAGAGCAGCTGGTTGACCTGCCCCTTGATCGACTCGGCGAACTCCTCCTTGTCCTGCACCGCGACCACCGGCTGGTCCTCGACGAGCTTGTCGAGACGGTCGTGGACGACGGCCGGGTCGGCTCCGCGGGCGAGCATGATGCTCAGCGAGGCGTCCTCGCGCGGCACCTTGGCCGCGACGAGGTCCTCGATGCGTACCGTGATGTCGCCGGTGACCTGGGTCTGGGCGATGATCCCGCTGATCTGCGGGCGCTGCTGTCGGCCGCTGACGAAGGTGAGGTCGATGCGGTCGCCGAGCTGCCAGTTGTGCTCCTTCGCGGCCTCGTCGGTGACCAGCACCTGGCCGGGCTTGACGTCCTCGCTGCCCTCGAGCACATCGAGGTCATAGACCTGTGGCAGGTGCTCGTCGACGCCGAAGAGGAACGCGACCTCGTTCTTCTTGGGGTTCTGCAGGTCCACCTTGCCGACGACGGCCTGGGCGATCTGCGAGCGGGAGACGGTCGCGACGCCCTCCACCTTCTCCATCTCGTCGCCGATCGAGGTCGGGAACGGGGTGAAGGTCGGGCTCTGCACGACCAGGTCGGGCTTGAACTGCTCCTCGACCACGTCGGAGATCGAGGCGTTCATCGAGGCGGCGAGCACGCCGATCAGGGAGACCAGCGCCAGGCCGATCATCAGCGCCGACGCGGTGGCGCCGGTGCGCCGCGGGTCGCGCATCGCGTTCTGGCCGGCCAGCTTGCCGGTCATCCCGAAGAGCGCCCCCGAGACCGTACGCAGCGCCGCCAGCACCGGGCGGCCGAGGAACGCGCTGATCCAGGCGACCGAGAGGATCGAGATCCCGGCCCCGACACCCACCCACAGCGCCGGGCTGGTCGGCACGTCGAAGCCGCCGGGAAGAGTGATCTCCGGGACTCCGATCCGTGGCACCGCGGCGATCGCGAGCCCGGCGGCCAGCAGGACGAGCCCCACCGACGTACGCAGGATGGTGGATCTGGCCGGAGGCTGGGTGTCCTCGCGCATCGCCGCCACCGGCGGGACCTTTCCGGCCCGGCGGGAGGGGAGCAGGGCCGCGGCGAGCGTGACGCAGACGCCCACGGCGTAGGAGATCCAGATGGTGCGCGGGGTGAGGACAAGGACGTCGGAGGCGATCTCCAGACCCGCCTGACGGAAGGCGGCGGCCAGGCCGTGGGCGAGCCCCCAGCCGGCGATGACGCCGATGGTGGCCGCGATCAGCGACATCACCAGCGCCTCGAAGAGCACCGAGGTGGTGACCTGGCGGCGGGAAGCCCCCAGGGCTCGCAGCAGCGCCAGCTGGCGGGAGCGCTGCGCGATCAGGATCGAGAAGGTGTTGACGATGATGAAGGCGCCGACGATGACCGCGATCACCGCGAAGACGATGAGGAAGACCGAGATCACGTCGAGGAACTCGCCGATCGCGTCCTCGGACTCCTCGACCATCTTGTCGCCGGTGACGGCCTCGAACCCCTTCGGGACCACCGTCTCCGCGGCCTCGACGAGCTCCTTCTGGGAAACCCCGGGAGCGGCGGTCAACGAGATCCCGGAGTAGACGTCCTTGCCGTCGGTGAACAGGCTTTGGGCGCCTGCGGTGCTGAAGATCAGCAGCTGCGCGCCGGCGGTGCCGCCGCCGTTGAAGGAGGCGGTGCCGGTGAGGGTGATCTTGCGGCGGGTCTCGCCCTGGGGCGCGATCAGGGTGACGGAGTCTCCCACCTGGTAGCCGGCCTTCTCCGCGGTCGCCTCGTCGAGGACGAGCTCCTTGTCCCCGGTCGGCCAGCTCCCTCGGATGAGTTCGAGGGACGGCTCGCCGAGCAGGTTGGGGGTTCCGGTGTGGTTGAACGCCAGCGTCGGCGCACCCGAGCTGCTGACCAGCTTGTCGTCGGTGTCGAGCACGTAGAGCCCCGCGCCCTGGACGACGCCGTCGGCGCGGGCGACCTCCGGCAGCGTACGCAGCTTCTCGATGGCCGCCGGTCCCAGCGTGGCCGCGCCGCCACTGCCGGGGCGGCTGGCCTCGGCCGAGCTGGCGCTGTTGGTCGGGCGTACCTGGCCGTCGGGCGTGGAGCCGTTGATGATCCCGGAGAAGGTGCGGTCGAGCCCGTGCGAGAAGGTGAGTACGCCGGCCAGGAACGCCACGCCCAAGACGATCGCGAGCGTCGACATGAGCAGGCGCACCTTGTGCGCGGCGAGGTTGCGCAGCGTCAGCCGGAGCACGCCGCCACCTCCCCGCTTCGCGGGGTCACTCCCTCGCTCGGCACGAACGGACGAGCAAGCTCCGCGCTGCGCGCGGTTACTCCCTCGCTCGGCGCGAACGGACGAGCAAGCTCGCCGCTCGACCTCGCTCCGGTCGTCTCGCCGCTCGACCTCGCTCCGGTCGTCGCCGTTGCGCAGGCGCCAGAGTACGGACGTGGCGGCGTGCCGATTGTCTGGTTCACTCGCTGACGCTCGTTCACCCTCAGGCTCCTTCGCGGATCGGAGCCAGGCCCATCGCCCGCGCCTGCAGGTCGGCCATGTGGGCCAGGATCTCCTCGCGGCTCGGCTTGGCCAGCTCGTCGACGACGCGGCCGTCGGCCAGGAAGATCACCCGGTCGCAGTAGGAGGCGGCGACCGGGTCGTGGGAGACCATGACGATGGTCTGGCCCAGGTCGTCGACGCTGTGACGCAGGAAGTCGAGCACCTGGGCGGCCGAGGTGGAGTCGAGGTTGCCGGTCGGCTCGTCGGCGAAGACGATGTCAGGCTTGGAGACCAGCGCCCGGGCGCAGGCGACCCTCTGCTGCTGTCCGCCGGAGAGCTCGCTCGGCTTGTGGGAGAGCCGCGGCCGCAGGTCGACCGTGTCGATGACCTGGTCGAACCAGCCCGGATCCGGCTTCTTCCGGGCCAGCGAGAGCGGCAGCAGGATGTTCTCCTGCGCGGTCAGCGTCGGCACCAGGTTGAACGCCTGGAAGACGAACCCGATCTTGTCGCGCCGGAGCGAGGTGAGGCGGCGGTCGCGCATCTTGCCGAGCTTGCGACCGCCGACGACCACCTCGCCCGTCGTGGGCTTGTCGAGCGCGGCCAGGCAGTGCATCAGCGTCGACTTGCCCGAGCCCGATGGGCCCATGATCGCGGTGAACTGCCCCGCATAGAGGTCCAGGCTCACGCCGTCGAGCGCGCGGACCTCCGCGGCGCCCTTGCCGTAGGTCTTGTGCAGGTCGATCGCCTGGGCGGCGATCTCACGCTGTGCCGGGTCTGTGAGGCTCACGCCTCAACTCTTGCCTACAGGTGGTTGGGGCGCATGCCATTTCAGAGGTAGATCGCAACCCGCCTCGCAGGTGAGCGGGCTCAGATCTTCTGGTTGAGCAGACCCGTGTCGACGTCGTAGATGAAGCCGCCGACCTTGATGTCCTCGGGGACGAACGGGTGCGAGCGGACCTTGGCGACGTCCTCGGCGAGCGCGCGGACCTGGTCGTCGACGACGTGCAGGTGGAGCCAGGAGGCGTCCTGGCCGGCGGACTCGGCGAGCTTGGCGCGCAGTTCGGCCTCGGTGTTGGAGGCGACCGCACAGCGGGTGTGGGGCACGATCAGGATGCGCTTGACGTTGAGGAGGTGCACGCCGAGCACCAGCGCCTCCATCGCTTGCGGGGTCACCCGGCCACCCGGGTTGCGGAAGATCTTGGCGTCCCCGAGGCTCAGGCCCAGCATGGCCAGCGGCTCGATTCGGGAGTCCATGCAGGTCACGATCGCTACTCCGGCGTGGGCGACGCCGTCGAAGCCGCCGGTGTCGAACGTGTTGGCGTAGGTCTGGTTCGCGGCAAGCAGGTCATCGAAATCGGCCATGACGCCAAGGTAGCCGATATCCGCGGGCCGTCCTCACGCTGTTTCAGATAGCGTGCGCGATGTGATCGATGCCCTACTCGAGCCCAGTGACCTGCCCCACCGCCTGCCCCGTTTCGCGGACATCTCGATCGAGGACTACGGCCCGGCGATCGAGCAGGGGATGGCCGATCAGCTGGCCGCGCTCGCGGCGATCACGTCCTCCGCCGACGAGCCGACGTTCGAGAACACCCTGGTCGCCCTGGAGCGGTCCGGTGAGCGGCTGGACCGGGTCCTGCGGGTCTTCTTCTCGCTGCTCTCCGCGGACTCCGACGACGATCTGGACGAGCTCCACGCTGCGTACGCTCCGCGGCTGGCGGCCCACCACGACGCGCTGCTCCTCGACGACGTGCTCTTCGCCCGGGTGAACGCGGTCTACGAGAAGCGGTCCGAGCTGGAGGGCGAGGACCGCTATCTGGTCGAGCGCTACCACCGCGACTTCGTGCTCGCCGGTGCTGCTCTGGGGCCCGCCGAGAAGGCCCGGCTGCGGGAGCTCAACCAGGAGATCTCCGGCCTGGAGGCGGCGTTCGGGCAGGCGGCGCAGGCCGACTCCAACGACCTCGCCGTGGTCGTCGACACCGTCGAGGAGCTCGCCGGGCTGACCCCGGGGGAGATCTCCGCGGCTGCGGCGGCCGCCGAGGGCAGGGGGCTGGCGGGCAAGTTCCTGATCACGCTGACCCTGTTCACCGCCCATCCCTACCTGTCGGTGCTCGAGAACCGGGAGCTTCGGCAGCGGCTGTTCGAGGCGCAGCTCGCCCGAGGCTCGCGCGGCAACGCCAACGACACCCGCGGCATCGCGCTCGACGCGCTGCGGCTGCGGGCCGAGAAGGCGCAGCTGCTCGGGTTCGACAGCTACGCCGGTCTGGTGACCGCCGACAACACGGCCGGCACCCCGAAGGCCGTCCGCGACATGCTGGAGCGGCTGGCCGCGCCGGCGGCTCGCAACGCCCGGGCCGAGCAGTCTGCGCTCGAGGCATCGGCAGGCGGGCCGATCGAGGCCTGGGACTGGCCCTACTACGCGGAGAAGGTCCGGGTCTCGGAGTACGACGTCGACCTGGCCGTCCTACGGCCGTGGTTCGAGGCCGACCGGGTGCTGCGCGACGGCGTCTTCTTCGCCGCCGGCCGGCTCTACGGGCTGACCTTCGAGGAGCGCCCCGACCTGCAGGGCTACCACCCCGAGGTACGCGTCTTCGAGGTCTCCCGCGACGGCGAGCCGATCGGGCTCTTCCTGCTCGACCTCTACACCCGGGACTCGAAGAAGGGCGGTGCGTGGATGAACTCCTACGTCACCGCCAACACGCTGCTGGGTGAGCCGTCGGCGGTCGTGACCAACAACCTCAACGTGCCCAAGCCGGCGCCGGGGGAGCCGACGCTGCTCACCTTCGACCAGGTCAACACTCTCTTCCACGAGTTCGGGCACGCGCTCCACGGGCTGCTGGCGCGGGCGACGTACCCGCGGTTCGCGGCGACGTCGGTCTACCGCGACTTCGTCGAGTACCCGTCCCAGGTCAACGAGATGTGGATGCTCTGGCCCGAGGTGCTCGCCAACTACGCCGTGCATCACGAGACCGGTGAGCCGATCCCGGCCGACGTGCTCGGCAAGCTCGAGGCGTCCGCCACGTTCAACGAGGGGTTCGCGACCTCCGAATACCTGGCCGCCGCGCTCATCGACCTCGCCTGGCACGAGCTCGGTCCGGCCGAGGTGCCGACCTCGCCGGAGGCCGTGGAGGAGTTCGAGGCGGCCGCGCTCTCGGCGGTCGGCCTGGACAACCCGGCGGTGCGGCCGCGCTACTACACGGCGTACTTCAAGCACATCTTCGGCGGCTACGCCTCGGCCTACTACTCCTACATCTGGTCCGAGGTCCTCGACGCCGACACGGTCGCGTGGTTCAAGGAGAACGGCGGGCTGACGCGGGAGAACGGCGAGGCGTACGTCCGTTATGTGATCGGCATCGGCGGCACTCGGGACCCGCTGGAGTCCTACGCGGAGTGGCGCGGCCGGCCGGCCCCGATCGCTCCGCTGCTGGAGCGCCGCGGCCTCGCCTGAGGCGCTCGGATCACCGCCGAGCGGCGCCGTTTATCAACTATATGGTTGACAAGCGGCGCCGTTTCGCGCTTTCCTAGTAATCAACCAATCGGTTGACTAGTGGAGGTGGGTGGGGACGATGACGGTGATCATGCAGGCAGTGGTGTCGGTCGACGGGTTCATCGGCTACGAGGACGACATGCCCGGGCACCTGTTCGACTGGTACAACAACGGCGACATCGAGGTGCTCGGCGGTGCCGGACGGATCTCGAAGGCGTCGTGGGACTACGTACGCGACTTCTGGGAGACCTCGACGACGATGGTGATCGGGCGCCATCTCTTCGACATCACCAACGGCTGGGACGGCAAGCCGCCGTCGGGCGAGCACGTGGTGGTCGTGAGTCATCGACCCAAGCCCGAAGGGTGGCACCCCGAAGCCAGCTACCACTTCGAGACCTCGGTCGACGCGGGCATCGCCAAGGCGAAGGAGTTGGCCGGCGGCACCCCGATCGGCCTGTGCGCCGGCGATGTGGCCGGTCAGGCGCTCGCTGCCGGGCTGGTGGACGAGATCCAGCTCGATGTCGCACCATTGCTCATCGGCAAGGGAAAGCCGTTCTTCGGGACGTACGCATCCTCGGTGCTGCTCAGCGATCCCGAGGTGGTCCAGGGCGACCGGGTGACGCATCTGCGATACCGCGTCGAGGGTCCGGCCGACCCTGGCCACTCGGCCTGGAACGCCTGAGTATCAGCGGTCCCGCGGATCCGCAGGTCCTGCCCAGCTGGACTGCGGGTCGCTGGCGGGAAAGGTCTCTTCCTCGGTCTCGTCCTGGCGGTCGCGCTCGTCGCCCTCCTCCTTGACCCGCTCCGGGGTGGGGAAGGGGATTGGGGACTCGGTGCTCTCGTCGGCGCCGGTCTCGGGGTCCTTGGTTTCCTTCTCGACCATGTTCTCTGCTCCCATCTGAAGACTTCGATGCTGTCGTCGATGCCGTTCAGCATCCACTGTGCCACGTCACGATCGGAGGGCGTCATCTCGACAGGCTCGATACATCGCCTTGACTCGGTCGACGATGGAGTGGAACGGCATGGTGGCCAGCTGCTTGGGCACCGATCCGGCGGAACCGGGGTGGGGGTGGGTCGGCGCGACGAGCTCGGTCGCGTTCAGCCGCTTGCCCATCATGTGCCGGGACGTCTCATCGATCGTCGTGAGCAGCAGCGGGAACTCGACACGCTCCTCCTCGGCGGTCTCGTGCACCGTGAGCAGGACCCGGCGGTCGTCGAACGCCTGGCGCTTGGCCGGGCCCTCGGAGTTCCCCACCGTCGCGCAGAGCTGCCGGATGCCGGCGTGCTGCTGCAGCAGGATCCTGACCACGTCGCCGTCGGGTAGCTCGGAGGCCTTCTTGAGGTCTTCGGTCACGTGGGACATGGCTGCTCCTGTCTCGGATCTGTGGACATAAGCCCAGGTACCCACGGCGTGTTCTGCCCATACACCTGTCCAATTGACCACCGATCTGAGAAAGTTCAAGAGTGATGAGGTCGGGGGTGTTGCGGGTCGCGGTGGTCAGCCCACAGGAGGTTGTCGTGCGCGGGCTCGTCAGCATGCTCGCGGACTTTCCCGACCGGCTGGTCGTGACCGCTCTTCCGGCGATACGCAGCCGGGCGCCGGGCGTCGACGTGATCCTCTACGACACCTTCGGTCTGTACCTGAGCGACGGCGCCGATCTGCAGCATCTGCTGCACGAGACCGACGCCAAGGTGCTGATCTTCAGCCGCGACATGCGCCCCGATCTGAGGGTCCAGGCCTACGCGCTGGGAGCCCAGGCCTGGGTGTCGATGAGCGTGCACGCCGGTGAGCTCGTACGCAGCATCGAACTCGTCGCCGCCGGCGAGCCGGTCGGCGAGAACGAGGACCGGGTGGGCACGCTCGCCGGGCTCAGCACTCGTGAGGTCGAGGTGCTCGCACTGATCACCCAGGGGCTGTCAAACAAGGAGATCGCCGAGAAGCTCGTGGTGAGCGTGAACACGCTCAAGAGTCACATCCGTCAGGCCTACCGAAAGATCGACGTCACCACCCGCAGCCAGGCGGTGAGCTGGGCGATCACCCACGGGTTCGCGCCGCCCGACGAGAATTCTCTGGAGTCGGGTGCATCGGTGGCGGCCCGGATGGTTACCGATGGCATATCGACAGAGCAGTCTGGGTGACTTCCGCCTGCCGCGGTATGGGGGTGGACACCACGATTGCACTGTCGGTGCCGCGGTCTCGGCAACGGACCCGGGACCGCGGTTCTAACCCTCAGGGGTGAGTGCGCTGTGGGGGTTTAGCTCACCCCTGAGGGCCATTTCCTCCCCTGAGCGTGGAGATCTGGCTGGTCTGCGCGACAGACTCGGACCATGGACAGGACCCAGGAAGCATCGCCGTTGCCTCCGCTTCAGCAGGAGGATCTGGTCGTAAGCCACCTCCCGGTGGCCCGTTCACTCGCTGCCCGTTACTCGGGCCGCGGCGTCGAGGCCGACGACCTACGCCAGGCGGCGCACATGGGGCTGGTGAAGGCTGCTCGCCGCTACGACCCCGCCGAGGGTGAGTTCCTGGCCTACGCCGTGCCGATGGCCAAGGGCGAGATCCGTCACTGCTTCCGCGAGCTGGCCCGCTGCGTACGTCCGCACGGTGCAGACGATGAGCTGCTCGGGCAGATGGGGGAGCCCGACCCCGGCTTCGACCGCGCCGAGGCGCGAGTCGTGGTCGCGGAGGCGATCGGCGATCTCCGCGAGACCGACCTGATGATCCTGCGGCTGCGCTTCATCGACGGTCTTTCTCAGGCCGAGATCGGCGAGCGGATCGGTGCCACCCAGGCGCAGGTCTCCCGCGCTCTTGCCCGGATCATCCGCCGGATGCGGATCGCCGTCGCCGCGTAACCGATGCATCGGGTGGGTACCGGTAGATATGACTACCCAAGCCGTCATCTTCACCGTGATCGGGGTGATCGTGATCCTGGCCGGCATCGCCGCCTGGCTCTACGACGCCCGCCGGAACAAGCGCGTCGCCGATGACGAGGAGCGCTTCGATCAGCCGAGAAGGAGGAAGAGCTGAGATGCCGCAACGTGCCTGGAGCAAGAAGCGAGAACGACAGTACGACCACATCAAGGAAGGTCTGCTCGAGCGCGGTGAGAACGAGGACACCGCCGAGGAGATCGCGGCTCGTACGGTGAACAAGGAGCGTGCCCGCGGGGGAGAGTCCCGCGAACGCAGCCGTACCTCGACCAAGGACATCTCCTCAGGCCGCCGCGGTGGCTTGCGCAGTCATCGCGGCCCGGGCGGGCGTACCAAGGCTCAGCTGTACGAAGAGGCCAAGGACAAGAACGTCAAGGGGCGTTCGAAGATGAACAAGGCCGAGCTCGAGAAGGCGGTTGGGCGCTAGCGGAGACATTTCCCCACTGCGGTGAAAGTGCCCCACCCTCCGGAGGGTGGGGCACTTTTCGCGCAGGTGGGGACAGTTCGGATGAGTGGGGAGCTGGTCAGCCCGGGGCTAGGGATGCGGCCGAGAGACGTAGGCCGTCGAGGTCCGGTCGATGACGTCGTCACCGGTCTCCGGCGGCTGGGTGGTAGGAGCTCGGTGGTCACCGGGCCGCCCGAGCGGGAAGGTCTCGGACATGATGCCGATCCGCTCGCGGGCCAGGCTCAAGGTCATGCCGGCGCCGTCGCGTAGCTTCTCGTACGTCGCGGCAGGATAGCGGCCGACGACGTAGCCGATTACGCCACCCAGCGCGAAGGTGAAGAGGTTTCGTTTCGTCCTCACTTCTTCTCACCTGCCTTGAACTTTCGCAGCAGTGCGTCGGTTCCCTTCTTGCGGATGACGGTGGTGGCGACCGCCATCACGATCGGGACCACGAACGCGGCGACAGCCGTGACCCGCTTGCCCCGGGACGACTCCTGCCACTTGGTCTTGGGCGTCGTGCCGTTCCACAGCGAGCGCTGAGCGTTCTTGGCGCGCTCGCCGGTGATCGTTGAGTACGTCATGCCAGATCTCCTTGTGTCGCGGTCGGCTTTCGTGTCCCGTACCCGTGGTGGGTGCAGGTCATGCGGCGATCCCTACTCCTTCGAGCTGCTCACGGAGCTCGTCGATGATCCGCGTCAGGATCCGGGAGACCTGGGTCTGGGTGACGCCGATGGCCTCGCCGATCTCTGCCTGGCTGCGGTCCTCGATGAAGCGCAGCCTCACCACGAGCTGGTCACGCGGGCACAGCACGCGGATCGCCTGCTCCAGCGCCAGCCGGGTCTCGCAGTCGGCGAGTCCGCCGTCGATGCCGGGCAGCATGTCGCCGAGAGTCGCCTCGGCCGAGGACTGGGCCGAGCCGGGGCGCAGCGGGGCGTCCAGCGAGGAGGGGGTGAAGCAGCCGCGGGCATCGAGCGCCTCGCGTACCCTCTGCTCCGGCACGTGGGCGATCTCGGCCAGCTCGGCGGTGGGCAGGTTGCCCCGCTCCGATCCGATCCGCAGCAGCGTGCTCTGCAGCTCCTGGATGGGGCGCGGCGGCCGCACCGTCCAGCCGTGGTCACGGAACCAGCGTTTCACCTCACCGCGGATCGTGGGTACGGCATAGGTGAGGAAGTCGTCGGCACGATCGGGGTGGAAGCTCTTCGCGGCCCTTACGAGGGCGGTGTACGCCACCTGCTCCAGGTCCGCACGCGGGATGCCTCGGCCGGTGTAGCGGTGGGCGATCGAGCGGGCGACCGCGGCGTTGAGCAGGATCACCTCCTCGAGGATCAGGTCCTTCTCCTTACCTACGGCGGTGTGTGCCTTCGCCAACAGCTCTGAAGTCAGTCGTTGTCGCTCGGCCCGGGGTAGGTCTGTCTCGAAAGTTGTCGTCGTCATGTGTAGGTAGTGCCCGACTCGACCGCCTCCCAACGGCTTCGCCGCAAGGTTCACCCCCGCGGGTGTGGGTCGTCGACGCCGCAACCACCCCTGGGGGTGGTAAGTGCGCCGACCGGGCTGTGACGGGTGGCTGCGGGTACCGACAGGGAATGAGAATCCTGATCTGGCGCGTGCACGGCCCCTGGACGACGGCGTTCGTGCACGGCCGCCACGAATACCTCCTTCCGACGACGCCCGACCGTGGCCCCGACGGTCTCGGCCGCGCCGGGACATCGGACTGGCCGTCGGCCGCCCGTGAGGTGAGCAGCGAGGCCCTCGCGGACGAGGAGGTCGACATCGTCGTCCTGCAGCGTCCGCACGAGCTCGAACTGGCCGAGAAGTGGCTCGGCGGGCGGCGTCCCGGCCGCGATCTGCCCGCCGTCTACCTGGAGCACAACACCCCCGCCGGCGGGGTCCTCGACACCCGCCACCCGGTGGCGGGCGGCAGCATCCCGATCGTTCACGTCACCGGCTTCAACGACCTCGTCTGGGACTGCGCCGGCACCCCGACCACCGTGATCGAGCCCGGCATCCTCGACCCTGGTCGCCGCTACACCGGCGACATCGAGCGCGCCGGGGTGGTCGTCAACGATCCCGTACGCCGAGGCCGCTCGGTCGGCGCCGACCTCATCCCGGCGCTGGCCGAGGGCGTCGGCGCCGACGTCTTCGGCATGCGCGTCGAGCGCCTGCCGGCGTACCACGGGCTGCGGACGTACGAGGACCTGTCGCAGCAGGACCTGCACGACCACCTCCCGCGGCGACGCGTCTACGTCCAGCTCCATCGCTGGACCTCGCTGGGACTCTCCCTGATCGAGGCGATGCATCTGGGCATGCCGGTCGTCGCCCTGGCCACGGCCGAGACCCCGCTCGCGGTGCCGCACGAGGCCGGCTACGTCACCACCCGCCGCGACGAGATCGTCCCGGCCGTACGCCACCTGATGAAGGATCCCGACGTGGCCGAGGAGGCCGGGCTCATCGGGCGTCGGCACGCGAGGAAGCGCTACGGCCTGGACCGGTTCCTCGACGAGTGGGATGACGTGCTCCATACGGTCGTCGCGGGGGCCGCACCGTGACCTCGGACGAACTCAGCGCAACTCGGGAGGTTTGAACAGGTGCCGGATGGGTACCGAGAGCAGGAACAACTACACACACACCGAGGTGAGATCCGAATGGCATTAATTCTCTGGTTGATCGCGGCAGTCCTGGTGATCGGCGGCATCCTGTCGCTGGTCCGTGGCCAAATCCTATGGGGAATCGTCCTCATCGTGGTCGGCTTGGCGGTCGGTCCCGGTGGGGTGAGCATCTTCACCTAGACACCATGCGGCCCGGTGCCCCTCGAGGGTCCCGGGTCGCGTGGCGTCCGGGGTGAAGTCGAACGAGAGGACCGACCATGGGTAAGTGCGTCACGTGCGGAAACGACTACGACGGGACTTTCGAGGTGACGACGGCCTCGGGTGAGCACTTCGTCTTCGACTCGATCGAGTGCGCGGCGCCGCAGATCGCGCCCGTGTGCGTCAACTGCGGCACCCGCATCCTCGGGCACGGCGTGCAGAACGAGGAGCACATGTTCTGCAGCGCCCACTGTGCCCACTCGGTCGGCGTGACGGGTGTGAGGGACAGGGTCACCAGCGGCTCCTGAGCGCGGCGCCCTGCCCGATCGCTCAGCGGCGCTCGGCGAATCGCAGAGCGCTGTGGTGCTCGTGGGCCAGCCGGCGCAGACAGAGCAGGAACTCCCCGAGGACGACCTGCCCCAGGACCATCTGCTCCATCATCGCCTCGCGGTCCTGGGTGTCGTCGATCTGATCGAGCTCGTAGGCGGCGATCGCGTCGATGAGGGGGAGGTAGGTCGCAGCGCCTTCGGGGTCGGTGGGCAGGCCGCTGTCGAGGATGACCTCGATGATCCCGGCGAGGTGGTCGCGCTCGGGGGCATCGGCCCTGACCTCGGTCCATCCCGCCTGGGCGACGATCTGGTCGGCGAGCTCGCGGGTGTGGTCGCCGCGGGCCGCGGGGACGCTCGTCTCGACACGGAGCGCGTCGCAGGCTTTGCCGAACATGTCGTGCACCGATGCGGTGCGGTCCTGGGTCGCGTCGACCAGCGCCTTGAGCGCCCCGACGGGGATGGCGCCGACATCGCGGAGCACGCGGAGCAGGCGCAGGCGGCGTGCGTGCTGGTCGTCGTAGTCGGCCAGGCGCTCGGAGAGCTTCCTGCCGGGGGAGAGGAGGCCCTCGCGGACGTAGTACTTGATGGTCGCGACGCTCACGCCGGTCGAGTCGGCTAGCTCGGAGATCCGCATCGTTCCTCCGGGAACTGGTTGACAGCGCTGCTGGATAGGAGCACTATCTTAGACTAGATACTATCGCTATCCAGTCAGGGGGACGGGAATGTCGAAGATCGCCCGGGGCTATCGGGAGGCTCCTGAGAACGTGCCGGGCGGCGTCACGCCCGGCCACAGCGTCGCCGATGTCGGCACCGACGAGGTCGTGGTGTTCCTGATCGGGATGCGCATCCACCGCTGGCACAAGGTGCGCAGCTGGTTCCCGGCGTTCGTCGGGATGCCGCGGATGCTCGCCGAGCTCGCCAAGAAGCCCGACCTCGGGCTTCTCTCGGCCCGCAGCTACTGGTCGGGGAGGGCGTTGCTGACGGTTCAGTACTGGCGCAGCGTCGAGGACCTCGGCCGGTTCGCCAAGGACCCGTCCCTCACGCACGCTCCCGCCTGGGCCGCCTTCAACCGGCGCGCGGCCTCGACCGGCGACATCGGGATCTGGCACGAGACCTATCGGGTCCCCGCAGACCAGGTCGAGACGCTGTACGGCAACATGCCGGCCTTCGGCCTCGGTGCCGCGCTCGGGGTCGTCGAGCGTGCCTCCGGACGGCGGAACGCGACCCACGAGCGGATGGGCTCCACCCGCCCGGAGTACGTCGAGACCTCTACAGTGCCGTGACGGTCTGGTTGGGGGAGAGCGCGCGTGTAGGCGCGCCCCGCAGCAGCACCACGGAGAGGACGGCGGCGATCCCGGCGCAGACCGCGGCGCCGGCGAAGACGGTGTGCTCCTGGGCGATGGCGGCGCCGATGAGCAGGTCCTGGTAGTCCTCGCACATGCCGCCGCCGGTGCACACCGACGACAGCGATGGGAGGTCGGCCTGGGCGGCGTAGTAGCTGCGCAGGCCGATCGTGGTCAGCGCGGAGATGCCGACCAGCATGCCGACCATGCGGGCCACCACGGTGAAGGACGTGGTCAGGCCGTGCATCGACTGCTCGGTCGTGGCCAGGATCGCCGCGTTGACCGGCGCCAGGGCGAGGCCGAAGCCGAGGCCGCCGGCGACGAGCACGACGGTCGCCGACAGCGAGCGCAGCGCGTCGGCGTCCCAGCGTGCCATGAGCACGAACGCCACCGCGGCCAGCAGCATCCCGCCACCCGCGATCACGCCCGCCGGCAGTCGCCTGGTCAGGAAGCCACCCAGCACGGCACCCACCGGCAGCGCGACCAGGAACTCGAGCAGCACCAGGGCCGCCTTCAGCTGGCTGTCGCCGTAGATCGTGGTGCGGGCGAAGAGCGGCACGTCGATCAGCGCCGCCACCAGCGCGGCGCCGACGAAGAACGAGATCAGCACCGAGCCCCACGCCGGCGTCCGGGCGAACGCGCCCCGGGGCACGATCGGGTCCTGCGCCCGGCGCAGGTGGAAGACGAAGCCGAGCAGCGCCAACCCACCGGCGACCAGGTACCAGGTGCCCTGCTCGGAGAAGACCGCCACCTCAGGGTCGGCGGTCGCGAAGGCCAGGATCACCCCGGCCAGGGCGAACGAGAGCAGCAGCGCCCCGAGGACGTCGACCTCGGCGGCGATCCGGCCGAGCACGCGGCGTACGTTCGGCCGCAGGCCGCACTTCACCAGGAACCCGAGGGTCGCGATGATCGTGACCAGGCCCAGCGGGGTCAGCCAGCGCGTCGACCCGGCCGCGGGCACGTAGAGCGCGCCCCAGGTCAGGTCCTGGACCAGGGCGGTCGGCTCGATCGCCAACAGCACGAACGCCACGCCGGCGACCAGCAACAGCAGCAGCGCGATCAGGTCCGGCCGTGGGCGACCCCGGGCGACAGTGCCAGGATCCGAGCGGCCCATCTGCCTGATGGCGATCGCCAAGATGGCGCCGACGACGAGGTTGAGCACGAAGATCGCGCGCCAGTCCGCGACGGCGAGCACGGCCGCTCCGATGAGCGGCCCGAGCACCGAGCCGAGCTCCTGGACCGCCGAGACCAGCCCGAGCGGAACCCCACGGCGCTCAGCGGGGTAGAGCGCCGCGACGAGCGCGAGGGTCGCCGGCACGAGTGCACCACCGCCCAGCCCCTGGAAGAACCGGCCGACCACCATCGCGGCCAGGTCCCACGACAGCGCCGTCAGGAACGAGCCGAACGCGAAGACGATCAGCCCGCCGACGAGCACCGGAAGGTGCCCGAGGAGATCGGCGAGCCGCCCGATCAGCGGGAGCACCGCCACGTAGCCCAGCAGGAACCCGGAGATCAGCGGTGCGGCCCGCTGCAGCTCCTCGATCGAGAGCCCGACGCCCGCCATCATGTCCGGCAGTGCCAGCACCACGACGTAGGTGTCCGCGGCGGCGAACGCCACCGCGATCGCAGCGAGCCAGAGGACTGCCCTCACGGCTTGGCGATCTCCTTCTCGACGCCGTACTCGGTCACGTCGATCGTGTAGGAGTACGCCGCCTCGCCCTCACCGCTGAAGTTGCCCTTGATGGTGGCCTCGGTGAGCTCGTCGGAGTCGTTGATGATGTAGGTGACGTCGAAGTCGCCGGTCGCGCCGGCGAGGATCTTCTGGACCGCGGTGTCCGGGAGCGTGCCGGTGTAGGTCGAGAGGATCTCGTCGTTGTCGGCGCCGCCGCGTACGGACTTGCCGATCTTCACGTCCTCGGTCGCGGCCAGCAGCGAGGAGATGCCGGTCTCCGGCGCGATCAGCGCGGCCGGGTCGGGCACCCCGTAGTCGGCCGGGTCGAGCTCCTGGAACGTGGTCGTGAACGGCAGCTTCGCGTAGACGACGTCATCGACCGAGACCACCTCGACCTGCGCCTCAGCGCCCATCACCGGCACCGTCAAGGTGCCCTCGAAGGCGGGCTCACGGGTCAGCGTCCCGGTCGCCGCCTTCAACGTCGTGATGCCCTCGGGCAGGTCGTCGGAGGCGATCGAGAAGTTGATCCCGCTCGTCTCGTCGAGGTGCTTCTGCGCCGCCGCGAGCACCTGTTTCGGCGTACGTCCCTTGGCGGGGTCCTCGTCGCCGCAGGAGGTGAGCACCAACGTGGCGGCGAGGAGGGCGACGAGACCGAACACGAGGCGCGGCAGGGTCCGTCCCAGAATCGAGCTGAGCATGCGGGTCAGAATGCCACGTCCCGCAACCCTGTGGGTGGTGAGGTGGCCTTGGCCATCCCGGTTCAGCCGTTCCAGCGCGCGCGGCCGACCGGGATCACCATCAGGTCCTCGCCGACGACGAGGTCTCCCGAGAAGCCCCGCTGGGCCTTACGCCAGCGTGCGGACGGGTTGTTGCCGGGGACCAGATGGGAGAGGGCGAGGGTGCCGACACCGGCCGGTTCGGCGACGTCACGGCCGACCTGCTCGATGGTTGTGTGCGACTCGAGCAGGTGCTTGCGGAGCGCCTCTGCGGTCTCGGGAGGTAGTGCCGCGGTGAGCCGCTCGACGAACTCGGGGTCGATCACCTCGTGGACCAGGACGTCCGCGCCACGCGCCAGATCGATGAGGTTCTGGCTCACGCAGGTGTCGCCGGAGACCACGACCGACCCGTCCGGGGTGTCGAAGCGATAGCCGTACGCCGGCGCGGTGGGATGGTGATCGACGAGCGTCGCCGTCACGGTGACCTCGCCGTCCTTCCAGACCTGGATCGGCGCCTCGAGCCGCGGCGGGACGCCTTCCGGGTCGATCGTCCACAGCGCCGAGTGGTCGATGTCGTGGACCTCGAAGAGCGTGTCCGGGTCGGGGAAGTTGCTGTCTCGGAGCCGGTCGTTGAAGTCCTGGGCGAACGCGTTGCGCAGATGACCGGTCATCGAGGAGATGCCGGGCATCGGCTCGTCCGGGTTGACCAGGGCGGGTGCGGGCCGGGTGGGCGGGAAGACCCTGCTGAGCGTGTCGCGGGGAGCGGGGCCGAACACCTGGACCGGCCCGCCGGAGCGCCCGACGATGTTCATCGACCCGATCGCGTACGTCGTGGGCCAGTCGACCGTGTGGTCGCTGTGCAGGTGGGTGAAGAAGATGCCGCGCATCCAGGAGAGGGCGGAACCCAGGCCGGTGTCCGGGGCGAGGCCGCTCTGCTGCAGCCGGCCGAAGGCGCCCACCCCGAGGTCGACGACGTACACCTTGTCCTCGAAGGCGATCGCGGTCGAGACCCCGTGCCGGCCGCCGTCGAGGACGGCCGGGCCGCCTGATGTGCCGAGCAGCACGACACGGGTCCGTGCCTTCGAGCCGTGCCCGGTCCGGGCCGCGGGCGCGGGCGCGGCGGCCGCCGCCGGCGTACCCAGGGCTGTCGCGGTCACCGCGCCGACGGCTCCGAGGCCGACCATCGACAGCAGCCGGCGCCGGTCGGTCGAGGGGATCGAGGCGACGGCCTCGTTGAGGACATGACACATGTGGATCGGCTCCTGATCAGGCGGTGACGGCCACGTCGCGGGTGAGGACGCGGCGGGTGAGGAGGGCGAGGAGGAGGGCAATGGCGCCGACGAGGATGACGGCGGCGCCGAGGCCGCCTAAGGCACCGGTGAAGGCGACGACCAGGAGCGGGCAGACGAACTCGCCGAGGAACAGGGCAGCGGTCCACAGGCCGGTGCCGCGACCGCGCTGCTCGAAGCTGAGACCGGACACCGCCCAGACGAGCAGGGTGGGCAGCATCAGGCCGGTGCCGGCCGAGGCGATGACCGCGCCGAGCACGATGACCGGCACGACCGAGGTGGCACCGAGCACGACCAGACCGATCCCGGCCAGCCCGAAGGCGATCGGCAGCAGCGTCGCGGTGCCGCGGCCGGAGACCCGGCCGAAGGCGTACGCACCACCGGCCGTGGCGAGGGAGGCGAGCGCGGCGAACGCGCCGATGGCAGGGACGGCGGTGATCCCGGCCGCGTCGAGCACGTAGGGGAGCTCCACGATCGGGGTGTAGAAGACGATCCCGCCGACGACCGTGACCGCGCACGGCAGCGCGAGGGCGCGGGTGGGCAGCGGCGGGAGCGGGGTGCGCTCCTCGGTGGGGGCGGACTCGCCGGCAGGCTGCCAGATGAGTGCGGCGGCGAGGACGAGGAAGATCAGGCTGGAGGCGTAGAGCCAGAACGGGTTGCGCCAGTCCTGGGCGCCCAGCGCCCCGCCGAGCGCGAAGAACAACGTGGCCGACAGCGATGCGAACACGGTTTGCATGCCGAGCCAGCGGTCGCGCTCGGTGCCGGAGAAGTAGTCGGAGATCAACGTGGTGCAGCAGGTCATGATCGCCGCCTCGGCGACACCGACCCCAGCACGGCTGAGCACGATCGCGCCCAGGCCATCGAGCCACAGCGGCGCGGTGCCGAAGACGGCGTAGACCGCCAGGCCGGTCAGCAGCAGTCGCTTGCGCCCGAACCTGTCTACGATGCGGCCCGCGAACGGCGCCAGCAGCGCGATCATCAGCGCCGGGACGGTGAGGGAGAGCGGGACCAGCGCGGTCGCGGCGCCGCCGTCGCCGAAGTGGTCCTGCATCCGGGGCAGGACGGGAGCGAGCAGCACCGCGCCGAGGATCGGCAGGCAGCTCATGAACATCAGCAGGAAGCCCTGCGTGCGTCCGGCTTGCCGGACGGGCGTGAGGGTGTCGGACATGGGGTCTCCATGGATCGGGCCGAGATCGTGTGACAGCAGTCACAGCATCGTGGGAGATCCAGGAGGTATTGCGGAAGCCAAACCTGCTTCTGCCGGGTATCCGCCCCGTCGATAGCCCGACGTCAGTCCGACTCCTCCAGTCGCGCGGCGGCACGCGTCATCATCCGGCGCAGCCAGCCGTGCGCCGGGTCCGCGCGATGGGCGGGGTGCCACCAGAACGCCTCCTTCAGCGGGACCACGTCCCAGGGGCAGTCGAGGGTGCGTACGCCGGCGGCGCCCGCCAGCCGGGTGGCGAGCTGGCGCTGCAGGAGGGCGACGCGCGGGGTCCCGGCGACCAGGAACGGGACCGGGAGGAAGCTCTCGGTCACCACATGGACGTCGGGCTCGACCCCGATCATGCTGAGCTGGCGTACGGCCGGGGTGAAGGCGGTCGGGGCGTGGTGGGTGACGACCCAGGGCATCTCGGCGAGCTGCTCCATGGTGATCGTCTTGCCGACGGCGTCGTTGTCGGCGGACACGACCAGCACCCAGCTGTCGGTGTGGAGCTCGACCGCGGGCTGGTCCTGGAGGAAACCGTGGGGGAGGACCATCCCGTCGACGTGCCGCAGCGACTCCGGCGCTTGGTCGACGTCGTGATGGGTCTGCAGCTGGAACCGGAGGCGTACGCCGGGGGCCTCCCGGGCCAGCTCGGTGGCGAGGTGGTCGCCGAGCACGGTCGTGGAGTAGTCGGAGGCGACCACGGTGAACTCCCGGGTCGAGGTCGCCGGGTCGAACCCCGGCTCGGCCTCGAAGACCCGACGTACGCCGGCGAGGGCTGTCGTGGTGGTCCCGCGCAGCTGGGTGGCCAGGGGAGTGAGGTCGTAGCGGTTGCCGGTGCGGACGAGGAGCTCGTCGCCGAAGTGACGCCGCAGGCGCCGCAGCGCCGCCGAGACCGCCGGCTGGCTCAGGCCGAGCCGCGCGGCCGCGCGGGTCACGTTGCGCTCCTCGAGCAGCGCGTCCAGGGAGAGCAGCAGGTTGAGATCGAGGTTGCGGAGCGGATCGGTCGCCATGGTCCGACTATAAACGCGGTGTATAGGCGGGATAGGAAATCTGCTCTTCCCGAATAGTTGCGTGCGGTTCAGAGTGGTGCTCGTCACTCCACCATCTCGCACATCAGGGAGATCTCATGCCCGCCATCAGCTCGGTTCTCGTCATCGGTGCCGGAACCGCCGGGACGGCGACCGCCATCCTGCTCGCCGAGCGGGGCGTCTCGGTCGACCTCGTCGAGGCCAAGCCGGACGTCTCCGCCCTCGGCTCCGGGATCACCCTGCAGGGCAACGCGCTGCGGGTGCTGCGCGACCTCGGCGTGTGGGAGCAGGTCCGCGCCGAGGGCTACGGGTACGACACCCTCGGGCTGCGCGCGCCCGACCCGGCCGGCACGCTCCTGGTCGAGCTCGAGGACCACCGCACCGGCGGGCCGGACCTGCCCGCGACGATGGGGATGTACCGGCCCACGCTGGCCCGGATCCTGCTCGAGCGGGCCAGGGCCGCCGGCGCCAAGGTGCGCTTCGGGGCCACCGCGACCGAGCTCTCCCAGGACGAGACCGGCGTCGACGTCGCGTTCGCGGACGGGTCGCACGGACGCTACGACGTCGTCGTCGGCGCCGACGGCGTGCGGTCGTGGACGCGGCGGGCGGTCGGCATCGACGTCGAGCCCGAGCCGGTCGGCATGGGGATCTGGCGCGCGTTCACGCGTCGACCGGCCGAGGTCACCCGCACCGACCTCGTCTACGGCGGGCCGTCCTACATCGCCGGCTACTGCCCGACCTCGGAGGAGAGCCTCTACGCCTACATCGTCGAGCCCGCCCAGGACCGGAGCGGTCTGTCGGCCGAGGAGGGCCTGGCGGTGATGCGCGAGCTCGCGGCGGCCTATCACGGGCCCTGGGACGAGATCCGCGGATCGCTGACCGATCCGACGCGGGTCAACCACACCCACTTCGAGAGCCACGTCGTCGACGGCCCCTGGAACCGCGGCCGGGTCGTGATCATCGGCGACGCCGCCCACAGCTGCCCGCCGACCCTCGCCCAGGGCGCCGCTCAGGCGCTCGAGGACGCCGCCGTGCTCGCCGAGCTGCTCACCGGCCACGACGACCTGGCCGCCGTCTGGCCCGCGTTCACCGAGCGCCGGCTGCCCCGTGCGCGGGCCGTCGTCGAGGCCTCGCTCCAACTCTGCACCTGGCTGAAGGCGCGCGAGCGCGGTGACGTACCCGGGCTGATGGCCCGCGTCGCCGCCCTCGTCACCCAGCCCGCCTGACCACCCCATCTCACGAGGAGAACACCGTGACCGAGACCGCCATCGACCCAGTCATCGAGACCCCGCCCGCCGAGCGGCTGATCACCCACCTGCGCCACGTCGACCTGGCCGTGCCGGACTACGAGCGGCAGCTGGAGTTCTACACGAACACCTGGAAGCTCAAGGCCGAGACGACCGACAGCGGCCTGGCGTTCCTGGCCGCGGAGGGCTCCCCGGAGCACTACTCCGTCCGCCTGCGCCGCGCCGACGACAAGCGCCTGGACCTGATCGCCTTCGGTGCGGCCAGCCCGGCCGACGTGGACGCGATGGCCGAGCGGCTCGGCCGTGCCGGGGTGAAGCTCGTCGGCGAGCCGGGCCCGGTCCTGACGCCGGGCGGCGGCTACGGCTTCCGCTTCTTCGACAACGACGGACGTACGGTCGAGGTCTCCTGCGACGTCGCCGTGCGGCAGCACCGCAAGATCGAGGAGGGCGAGGCGGTCCCGGTCAAGCTCTCCCACGTCGTCATCAACTCGCCCAACCCCGAGCAGACCGTGGCGTTCTACCAGCGCCACCTCGGCTTCGCGCTCTCCGACACCTTGATGCACCCGCGGCTGGGGTCGATGATGTGGTTCCTGCGTACGAACCGGTTCCACCACAGCCTCGCGATCGCCCGCGGGCCGCACGTCGCGCTGCACCACGCCTCCTTCGAGATGCGCGGCCTGGACGAGTACATGCGCGGGACCGGGCGGCTGCTGCGGGCGGGCGTGGAGAAGATCTGGGGCCCCGGGCGGCACCTGGCCGGCAACAACACCTTCAGCTACTTCCTGGACCCGCACGGCAACACCGTCGAGTACACCACCGAGCTCGAGGAGCTCGTCGAGGACAACTGGCACCCGCATCTGTACGACTTCAGCGACCCGGACGTCTCCGACCAGTGGGGCACGGCGAACCCGATGGACGAGCTGGTCGCCGGCAAGTCCTTCAACGACCCGGACAAGGGCGTCTTCGTCGCCCCGCCGGTCTGAGCTGCGTTCGAATGAGGAGAGCCCGATGAAGCTGGCAACCTTCCGCGATCCTGACCTCGACGTGCCGCGCGTCGGCCTGGTCACCGAGGACGGACTGCACCCGTTCGCCGTGCGGCACACGATGCGTACGCTCATCGCCGGCGGGCGCGAGGTGCTCGACCGTGCCGCCGACCATGCCCGGGCAGCGGACGCCATCGACCTCGCCGAGGTCGAGCTGCTGGCGCCGCTGGAGCCGGCCTCGGTGCGCGACTTCGTCGCCTTCGAGGAGCACGTCGAGGGCGTACGCCGCTCGGTCGACGGCGTCAGCGGGGTCCCCGACGCCTGGTACGACGCCCCGGCCTTCTACTTCACCAACCCGCACGCGATCCTCGGACCGGGCGCGGAGGTCCCGTTCCCGGCGGCCTGCGCGGCCCGCGACTTCGAACTGGAGGTCGCCGCCGTCGTCGGGGCCGAGGGCCGGTCGGTCCCGCCCGAGGAGGCCGGGGCGTACGTCTTCGGCTACACGATCTTCAACGACTGGTCGGCTCGTGATCTGCAGGGCCGCGAGATGCAGGTCGGTCTCGGTCCGGCGAAGGGCAAGGACTTCGCGACCACGCTCGGGCCGTGGATCGTGACGGCCGACGAACTGGAGCCGTACCGCGACGAGGACGGCTTCCTCGACCTGCTGTGCACGGTGTCGGTCAACGGCGCCGAGATCGGCCGCGACCGGCTCTCGAACGTCGGCTGGACCTTCGAGACGATGATCGCGTACGCCTCCCGCGACTCCCGCGTGGTCGCCGGCGACGTCCTCGGTTCGGGCACCGTCGGCAACGGCGGGTGCCTGGCCGAGCTGTGGGGCCGTCATGGCTCGCAGGAGCCGAAGCCGCTGCAACCCGGTGACGTGGTCACCCTCGAGGTCGAGGGGATCGGCACCCTCACCAACACCGTCGGCGTCGCGCCGCCCGCCCCCGAGCTGCCGCCGGTGCGGCGCCGCGACAGTGCCGCACGGGCGGCTGCTCGTGAGGCGCCCCGATGAGCTCGCTGGCCGGACGTACGGTCGTGGTCACCGGGGCCGCCTCGGGAATCGGGGCGGCGGTGGCCGCCGCCGTGACCGCGGAAGGTGGGACGGCGGTGGGCGTCGACCGCGAGGCGGCGCCTGGCGTCCGGAGCCTCGACGTCCGCGACGAGGACGCCTGGGCCGACCTCGCGGGCGAGCTCGCCGGGCAGGTCCATGGGCTGGTGAGCTGCGCCGGCGTCACCCGCCGTGCCAGGGTCGGGGCTGCGAGCGTCGCCGACATGCGGGACGCCCATGACGTCAACGTGCTCGGGCCGCTGCTCGGGATCCAGGCGCTGGCGCCGCTGATGCCGCCGGGCGGGTCGATCGTCACCATCGGATCGCTCGCCGCGCTGCAGGGGCACTACCCGGTGGCCTACACCACCAGCAAGTGGGCCGTCCGCGGGCTCACACACACCGCGGCGCTCGAGCTGGGGGAGCGCGGCATCCGCGTCAACGCCGTACATCCCGGCTTCATCGAGACCGCCATGACCGCCTCGGCTCCGGCTGCGTTCCGCGAGGCCTCGGTCGCCGCTGCCCCGCTAGGGCGCCCCGGCATGCCTGAGGAGGTCGCGTCGGTCGTGGTCTTCCTGCTCGGGGACGGCGCGGCGTACGTCACCGGTGCCGAGATCCCCGTCGACGGCGGGGTCTCCTCGCACGCCGGCGCCAAGACCGTCTCCGACGCCCTGCGCTGAGACACCCATTAGAAGAGGACAAGAGATGTTCGAGTACTTTCCCGGCAACTACGTCTGGAACCTGGGCGTGGTCGCCACGCTCAACTCCGGCGGCCTGATCGACGAGGTCGACCGTGCCTGCCGGCCGCTGAAGGAGCTGGCGGCACAGGGCTCCGACGTGGGCACCGCCGAGTTCATGGCCGCCTGGCGCGGTGTCGCCGACCAGCTCGAGGAGCAGGCGGCCGAGGCCGAGAAGGCCGGCCACCGGCGTACGGCTGGGCAGAAGCTCTTCCGTGCCTCCGTCTACGTCTCCCAGGCCGAGCGGATGCAGAGCGCGAAGGACCCGGGCCGCAACGCCGAGTACCAGCGCAGCGTCGACGTGCTGGTCCGCTCCTTCGAGCTCCTCGACCAGCCGACGGTCAAGGTCGCCATCCCGTACGTCGAGAACGGCCGCGAGACCAGCCTGCCCGCCTACTTCCACCCGGCGGTCGGTGCGGGCGAGGCGGCGCCGGTCATGATCGTGTGGAACGGGCTCGACTCGACCAAGGAGATGATGGTCGGCGCCGGTGTCCACACCGAGCTCGCCGCCCGCGGTATCTCGACGCTGATGGTCGACTGCGGTGGCTCCGGTGAGGCGCTGCGTCTGGACGGCCTCACCGCGCGCGTCGACACCGAGGCCTGGGCCGCGGCCTGCGTCGACTGGCTCGAGACGCGCTCGGATGTACGTGCCGACCGGATCGGGCTCGTGGGCTGGTCGCTGGGCGGCTACTACGCGCCTCGCGCCGCGGCGTACGAGAAGCGGCTGGCGCTGTGCGTGGCCTGGGGTGCCAACCACGACTGGGGCGCGGTGCAGAAGCGCCGGCTGCAGCGTGAGGGCGAGAACCCGGTGCCGCACTACTGGGACCACGTGCTGTGGGTGTGGGGGCAGCCCGACGTCGACACTTTCATCGACTTCGCCGAGGACGTGAACCTCGACGGCGTGGTCGAGGAGATCACCCTGCCGTTCCTCATCGCCCACGGCGAGAACGACCGCCAGATCCCGCTCTCGTACGCGCATCGCTCCTACGACCAGGCGGTCAACAGCCCCAAGCGCGAGCTGCGGATCTTCACGCCGGAGGAGGGAGCCACCGAGCACATCGGCCTGGACCACTTCCCGCACGTCATCGGCTTCATCGCCGACTGGGTCGCCGACACCTTCGCCGAGCTGGACGCGTCGTGACCTCCCTTGATCGGAGCGATCCCGAAGGCGAGATCGCGAAGACGGTCGCCCGCGTATCCAACTGGGGGCGCTGGGGCGAGGACGACGTCCACGGGACGATGAACTTCCTCACCGACGCCAAGCGGGTCTCGGCTGCGGGGCTGGTGCAGGCCGGCCGTTCCTACTCGCTCTCGCTGCCCTTCGACATGGACGGGCCGCAGAACGGTTGGCGGCGGCGTACGAATCCGGTGCACACCATGCTGGACACCGGCACCGACGCGGTCGCCGGCATCCAGGGGTTCCCGCACGGGATCGGCGGCGCGGACGACGTCATCGCGATGCCGCTGCAGTGCTCGACCCAGTGGGACGGGCTCGGCCACATCTTCGACCACGGACGGGCCTGGAACGGCCGCCCGGCGGAGTCGGTGGTGACCTCGCTGGGCGACGGTGTCACCGGGATCGAGACGGTCGCCGACGTGGTCTGCGGTCGCGGGGTGCTGCTCGACGTCGGCCGCGCGGTCGGCACCGACGGAGAGCTCCCCGACGGGTTCGCCATCACCGAGGAGCACCTGGAGCAAACGATCGCGGCCCAGGGTGCCAGCGCGGCCGTGGGCCGCGGCGACATCGTCGTCGTACGCACCGGGCAGCTCTCCCGCGCCCGCCGGGGCGTCGCCGCCGGCGACGGCTGGGGCGGCTACGCCGGGGGAGCGGCCCCCGGCCTCTCCTTCACCACCGCCGACTGGCTGCACCGGACCGAGATCGCCGCGATCGCCACCGACACCTGGGGCTTCGAGGTGCGCCCGAACGAGTTCGACGACGCCTTCCAGCCCCTGCACCAGGTCGCGATCCCACACCTCGGCCTCTTCCTGGGCGAGATGTGGGACCTGGACGGCCTCGCGTCCGTCTGCGCGGAGGACGGGCGCTACGACTTCCTGCTCACCGCGGCGCCGCTGCGCGTCACCGGTGCCGTCGGCGCCCCGGTGAACCCCATCGCGCTGCGCTGACCAGCGGGGCGGTTGGCGGTGGCTACCTGTTGGCGACCGGTCCGGAGATGGCGTCGATGGGCTGCTCGAGGGGGATCCCGGAGCCGTCGCGGCGCGGGTCGATCTCGGGCAGCTCGATGGGCGCCCCGGAGGCCGCGGCGGCCATCGCAGGAGCGGCGCCGACCCAGGCGAAGACGATCGAGTCCTCGCCCTTGAGGTAGCGGTGCGCGCGTACGCCGCCGGTGGCCCGGCCCTTGGCCGGGTACTCGCTGAACGGCGTGGTCTTCACCGAGCCGGTCTCGGTCCCTGGCAGAGCGCTCGAGGAGCCGGCGACGGTGACGACCGCGGCACCCTCGGGAGCGTCGGCGGAGACGACTCCGAAGAAGACGACGCGGGAGCCGTGCGCCATCCGAACGCCGGCCATCCCGCCGGCGCTGCGGCCCTGAGGACGGACGACGTCCGCCGGGAAGTGAAGGAGCTGGGCGTCGGAGGTGACGAAGACCAGCGACTCGGTGCCGGTGCGCAGCTGCGCCGCGCCGACCACCTCGTCGCCGTCGGCGAGCTTGATGACCTCCCACTCGTCCTTGTTGAGCAGCACCTCGGGGTTGACCCGCTTGACGACGCCGAGCTTGGTGCCGAGCGCGATGCCGGGACCGTCGGTGGCCAGCGTCGTGAGCGCCAGAGCGCGCTCGTCGGACTCCAGCGAGAGCAGCGCGGACAGCGGCAGGCCGCCGGAGAGGTTCGGGTCGCCGTGCGTCGGCGGCAGCGCCGGCAGGTCGAGCACCCCGAGACGTACGAGACGGCCGCGGGAGGTGAGCACGCCGATCTGGCCGCGCGCGGTCGCCGGGACCACCGAGACGATCACGTCGTGGTTGGCGCGGCCGGAGCCGGTCGAGAAGGGCTCCGCGTCCGAGGAGCGGGCCAGGAGACCGGTCGAGGAGAGCAGCGCGAAGCACGGGTCGTCGGCGACCTCGAGGCTCATCGCCTCGAGCGCCGGCGTCCCGGCGGAGGCGAGCAGCACGGTGCGCCGCGGCGTGCCGAAGGTCTTGGAGACCTCGCCGAGCTCGTCGGAGACGACCTTCCGCAGCATCTCGTCGTCGCCGAGGATCGAGTCGAGGTACTCGATCGTCGCGCGCAGGTCGTCGCGCTCCTTCTCCAGCTCGATCTTGGAGAACTTCGTCAGCCGGCGCAGCGCCATGTCGAGGATGTACTCCGCCTGCGGCTGGCTCAGGTCGAAGACCGACATCAGCCGCTCCTTGGCCTCGCCGGCGTTGTCGGAGGCGCGGATCAGCTGGATGACCTCGTCGATGTCGAGGATCGCGATCAGCAGCCCGTCGACCAGGTGGAGCCGGTCGGCAGCCTTGTCACGACGGAACTGCGAACGGCGGCGCACGACGTCGTAGCGGTGTCCCAGGAAGACCTCGAGCAGCTCCTTGAGGCCGAGCGTGCGCGGCTGCCCGTCGACGAGCGCGACGTTGTTGATGCCGAAGGAGTCCTCCAGCGGCGTCATCTTGTAGAGCTGCTCGAGGACGGCCTCGGGCACGAACCCGTTCTTGACCTCGATCACCAGCCGGGTGCCGTGCTCGCGGTCGGTGAGGTCCTTGAGGTCGGCGATGCCCTGGATCTTCTTGGACTGCACCAGGACCTTGACGCGCTCGATGATCTTCTCGGTGCCGATGTTGAACGGCAGCTCGGTGATCACGATGCCCTTGCGGCGCCCGAACGGCTCGATCCGCGTGGTGGCGCGGATCTTGAAGGAGCCGCGGCCGGTCTCGTACGCATCCCGGATCCCGTCCAGGCCGACGATGGTGCCGCCGGTGGGGAGATCGGGGCCGGGGATGAACTTCATCAGCGTGTCGAGCTCGGCGCCGGGGTGCTTGATCAGGTGGCGCGCGGCGGCGATGACCTCGATCAGGTTGTGCGGGGCCATGTTGGTGGCCATGCCGACCGCGATGCCGGTGGCACCGTTGACCAGCAGGTTGGGGATCGCGGCGGGGAGCACGCTCGGCTCCATCTCCCGCGAGTCGTAGTTGGGCCGGAAGTCGACCGTGTCTTCCTTGATGTCGTCGGTCATCGCCTGCGCCGCCGGGCCCATCCGGGCCTCGGTGTAACGCATCGCGGCAGCCGGGTCGTCACCGCCGGGAGAGCCGAAGTTGCCGTGCCCGTCGATCATCGGCAGCCGCATCGCCCACGGCTGCGCCATCCGGACGAGGGCGTCGTAGATCGCGCCGTCGCCGTGCGGGTGCAGCTTGCCCATCACCTCACCGACGATGCGGGCACACTTCACGTGGCCGCGGTCTGGACGTACGCCCATGTCGTTCATCGTGTAGAGGATCCGGCGCTGCACGGGCTTGAGACCGTCGCGGGCGTCGGGCAGTGCCCGGGAGTAGATGACGGAGTAGGAGTACTCCAGGAATGAGGACCGCATCTCGTCCCCGATGTCGGTGTCGAGGATGTGCTCCTCGAAGTCGTCGGGTACGTCCTGCTTGGTCTTGCCGCGTGCCATAAGGGGCATTGTCTCGAATCCCTGTGCGAACGCCACACCGGGCTCGCCGATTGGGCCCAAGTCGTAGCCGAGCCGCCCTTCCGTACGCCGCGCATCCGCGTACATTGGCAGTAGAGATCAATCCGTCCGGAGTCACCGGTTCAACGCACATGGAGGTGCTTGAAGATGGCTGTCACCCAGATCGAGCTCGACACCGAGCTGCTCGAGGAGATCCAGCGGATCTCCGGCACGACCACGCCCCAGGAGGCGGTGGAGTTCGCCGTGCGCGAGCTCGTCATCCGCAACCATGAGGGCGACGCTCCCAAGCACGCCCAGAAGCTGGCGCGGAACTGGGACTATGACGGCTGGCGGGTGCTCAACGAGCGCGACCGCGCCAACGTCGTACGTCACTGACACCCGGGGTGTAGACGTACGTCTACACCCCAGCCTATGATGGGTGCATGAACACGATCGGAACCCGCGATCTCAAGCAGAACCCCAACTCCGTGATCCAGCGTGTCCTGGAGACCGGGGAGGAGTTCGAGATCACTGCGCACGGCCACGCGACTGGGGTGCGCTTGGTTCCGACGCACGCGGGTCCGGCCCGCTGGGTCCGCGGCGACGTGCTCAACGCCGACGAGCCCGGCCTCACGCCGGCGGAGGCTGATGCGTGGCTCGCTGATGTCGACGACACTTTCGACGACGAGGTCACCGATCCCTGGGACCGCCGGTGATCATCCTCGACACCAACGTCCTCATCGACTACGACCGCTACCTCTTCGACGCTGGTGAGGCCTACGCAGCCAGCATTCTTTCGCGCGCCGAGCTGGAGTTCGGCGTCCAGGCCGCCACGAGCCCCGAGCAGATCGCGAAACGCACCCAGCGTCTCAACCAGCTCGACGCACGCTTCGACTGGTTGCCCATGGACAAGGAATCGACGCGGTCCTATGGCCTGGTCGCGGCCGGAGCCAAGGCCACGGGCGCCAAGGTCAGAGGCAAGGACGCCCTGATCGCCGCGCAGGCACACCGCCACGGAGCCGGCGTCATGACGCTGAACGCCGATGACTTCAAGCCCTTCGCACATCTGGTCACGGTCCTCGCGCCGACGCCACGTCTGGGCATCGTGGACTGAGCGGCGACTGGTGCGTACCGCTAGATTTCTCTCGTGACCGCGCAGCAGACCCCGCCGTACCCCTCCCACTGGGAGGCGGACGTGCTGCTGCGCGACGGGCGGACGGCCCACATCCGGCCGATCCGGTCGGCGGACAAGGACCTGCTGGTCGACTTCTACGACCACCGGGTCAGCGACGAGTCGAAGTACTACCGATTCTTCTCGCCGATGCCGCACCTGTCCGCCCGCGACGTCGCGCGCTTCACCGAGGTCGACCACAAGGACCGGGTGGCGTTCATCCTGACCCTGCGGGGCCGGATGATCGCCGTCGGGCGCTACGACGTGGTCAAGCCCGGCGAGGCCGAGGTCGCCTTCCTCGTCGAGGACGACTACCAGGGCCGGGGGATCGCACAGATCCTGCTCGAGCACCTCGCCCAGGCCGGGCGTGAGCGTGGGGTCACCAAGTTCACCGCCGACGTGCTCCCCGACAACGCGCGGATGATCCAGACCTTCCGCGACGCCGGCTACAAGGTGGCCAGCGTCTACGAGGACGGGGTCATCTCGCTGCAGTTCGGGATCGACGTCACCGACACCGCGGTCGGCCGCCTCGCCCTGCGCGAGCACGAGGCCGAGTCCGCCTCCATCCACCGCTTCTTCAACCCGCGCTCGGTCGCGGTCATCGGGGCCAGCCGGCGACAGGAGACCGTCGGCCAGGCGCTCGTGCGCAACCTGGTGATCGGCGACTTCACCGGCCGGGTCTACATGGTCAACCCCAGCTCCACCGCCGTCAGCGGCATGCCGGCGTACAAGAGCGTCCAGGACATCCCCGACGACGTCGACGTGGCCATCGTCGCGGTGCCCGCCGACGCCGTCCAGGACGTCGTCCTCGACTGTGCCGCCAAGGGCGTGCACGGGCTCGTGGTCATCTCCAGCGGCTTCGCCGAGACCGGCGAGGAGGGCCGCCAGCGGCAGCGGCGGCTGGTGAACCTGTCCCGCTCCTACGGGCTGCGGCTGATCGGGCCCAACGCGCTCGGCGTCATCAACACCGACCCGCAGGTCAAGATCAACGCCAGCCTCGCCCCGACGATGCCGCCGCGCGGCCGCGCGGGCTTCTTCTGCCAGTCGGGTGCGCTCGGCTCCGCGATCCTGGAGAAGGTCAACAACCGAGGCCTGGGCCTGTCGACCTTCGTCAGCGCCGGAAACCGCGCCGACGTCTCCGGCAACGACCTCCTGCAGTACTGGGAGGAGGACGTCTCGACCGAGGTCGTGATGATGTACCTCGAGTCGATCGGTAACCCGCGCAAGTTCTCCCGCATCGCCCGCCGCGTCTCGCTGCGCAAGCCGATCGTCGCGGTCCGCTCGGGCCGCACCACCCAGGGTGTGCCGATGGGTCACGCGGTCCGCAAGATCAGCGCCCCGCCGGCGGCCGTCGACGCGATGTTCCGCCAGGCCGGGATCATCCAGGTCGACACCCTCGACGAGATGTTCGACGTCGCCCAGCTCCTCGCCCACCAGCCGCTCCCGCGCGGGCGGCGGGTCGCCATCGTCGGCAACTCCGACGCCCTCGGTCTGCTGGCCGCCGACGCCGCCGTCTCGGCGGGACTGCAGGTCAACAAGCAGGTCCCGCTCCCCACCGAGCCGAGCGCCGAGGACTTCGAGGACGCGCTCGACGCGGCCATCGACGACCCCGAGGTCGACGCGGTGATCTCGGTCTACATCCCGCCGCTCAACGTCTCCGGCGAGGAGATCGCCAACGTGCTCGCCGCGGTGGGGGAGCAGTCCGACAAGCCGCTGGTCACCAGCTTCCTGGGTGCCGAGGGTGTCCCCGAGCTGCTCCGCGTCCCCGACGTCGCCGGCTCGACCGCCGGCCGCGGCTCGGTGCCGTCCTACTCCTCGGTGGAGTCGGCCGTACGCGCCCTGGCCAAGGTCGTGGAGTACGCCGTGTGGCTGCGCTCCGCCGACGGCGAGACCCCGTGGCTCAGCACCGACGAGTGCGACCCGCGCACGGCGCGCAAGATCGTCACCGACGTGCTCGCCGCGCGCCCGGCCGGAGGCGACCTGAGCCGCGAGGACCTGGGCATGGTCCTGGCCGCCTACGGCATCAAGCTGTGGAACACCCACAGCGTCAGCACCCTCGAGGAGGCGATCGCCGCAGGCGACGACCTCGGCTGGGGTGTCGTCCTCAAGGCGACCGTCGAGAGCGTCCGGGAGCGGCCCGACCAGGCCCACGTCGTACGCAACATCGACGACGTCGACGAGATGACCGAGGCCTGGGAGCTGATCACCAGCCGGATCCCGCCCGAGACCGGCGGGTTCACGGTGCAGCGCACCGCACCGCCGGGTGTCCCGGTCGCGATCCGCTCGATGGAGGACCCGCTGTTCGGCCCCGTGGTCTCCTTCGGCATCGCCGGCCCGATCACCGAGTTGGTGGCCGACAAGGCCTACCGGATCCCGCCGCTGTCCGAGCGCGATGCCGCCTCGATGGTGCGCGAGATCAAGGCCGCGCCGATGCTCTTCGGCTACCGCGGCGGCGACATGGTCGACGTCGACGAGATCGAGCGGCTCGTCCTCAGGGTCGCTCAGCTGCAGAACGACCTGCCCCAGATCTCCTCCCTCGACCTCTCGCTGGTCCTGGTCGGGCTCGAGGGATCGGCCGTCCTCACCGCCGGCGCCCGGGTCGACCTGGTCGCCGATCCGCGCTCGGACTGGTTCGTACGCCGCCTCAATCCCGCGGTCGGCGACACCCTGCCGGGCTGACCTGACGCCGAGCGCTGCCTCAGTTGTCGGGCAGTCCCAGCGGTGATCCGGCGTACCATTCGGCTCGGGCATCGGTGAACAGACCGGGTGGGGCATCCACGTGGGGCAGCGGAGGCAGAGTCTCGCCGTGTACCCAGTTCGTGCATCGGGCAAAGGGACCGGCGACAGGATCCATCAGTACGCGCATGTTCGGGTCGACATGGTGCAGCCACCAGTTCGAGATGCCGGTCGCAGGGTCGAGCCGCAGGTTCTCCCACGCCCGCCAGATCGCGTCCAGCCGCGAGAGGGCCTCGGCATGGCGGTACCACTCCGGGCACCACACGAGCCCCGACTCGGGGGACCGCGCGAACAGATAGACGAACCTGTCTTTGACGAATTCCTCGACATTTCCGTAGAACAGGTCCGGCGACTTCTCCTTCTGTATCTCTTCCTCGATGATCTCGTCGAGCAACTTGTCCAGACGGTCTTCGGATGGACCTTCGGGCATGTCATCAACTCCTCTAGGTGCTGTTTGTCGTGGCTGGATCATGAGCGCCGAACCGCGCCAGGACGTCGGCGTGAGAACGCGCCGTGCGGCTCAGGCTGCTGACGTAGGTCGCGGGACTCTCCTGTGCGAGCCTTCGATGAATCTCGAACGCCTTCGTCGAGTAGGTCAGGGCACGCTGCGGCGGGCGGCAGGTGTAGCGGGTGCTCACGAGCAGCATCCGAGCCAGCTTTCGCAGGATGACGACGCAGTCGTACGAGCTCTGACTGCTTCGGGCCATCATTCGGAGGTACAGCCGTTCGGCTCGTCGGGCGGCGCCGCGTGCCAGATCCGGCATTCCAGCCAGGGCGAGGGACTCGGCGAGTCTCACATATGCGTCGCACAACGACCCTTCAGTGCCTTGGGCATCGTCGAGGCCCGAGCGCAGTTGGACTTCGTGGCCTGACACAGCCGCCGCGGCACGGTATCGCCTTGTCATCAGCAATGCTCGGCCGAGCGAGGCGCTCGCGTCAGCAAGCACGGCTGTCTCCCTCACGTCGATGGCTGCCACGCGTCGGCGGATCAGGCGGGCCTCCAGAAAGAGTGGAATGGCTCTCTCCGTGGTGGACAGGTAGTTGGCGTAGCTGGCCGCCAGAGCCTCGAGGCAGCTTGCGAGCGGGATCTGCCAGTCGCTGTCCTGATCGGCGGCATACCGATAGCTCCGGAGTGCCTGACGCCGCATGATGCGTGCGGCGACCTCGCGATTGAGGTCGCCGTAGGCGTACGCGGCGTCGTGAAGAGCGGCGGCGTAGCCACCGCGGAATGCCCGTGGGTTGCGGTCTGCGAGCTCCTTGTAGACATAGGCCGCTTCAGTGCTGACGAGGAGAGACTCCTGGGTCTTCTGCACCGCGCTCAGCCGGATGCCGAGGGTGCGGAGGGCTTCCGCCAGCTCAGGAAGCATCCGTTCGGATCTCTGGACCAGGGCGCGGTGGAGCGCGACTTCCTCCTCGGCCACGCTCAGGGCCTCGTCGTGTTGCCCGAGAGCAGCGTGTGCGTCACCGAGGTCTCGAAGCTTCTCCGCGAGCGAGGATGCATACCGTGTGGGGTGGGCCTCCCTGAGGTGGCGGCAGGAGTCGACGGCGCTCTGCGCGCAGGCGAAAGCCTTCTCGCGCCACGCAAGGGCAGCCGCGGCGTCACCGGCTCGTTCCTCGATGTACCCGAGGGTGTGCATGACCCAGTAGACAGAGGGGTCGCTGGCATGGGCCTTCTGGTACCAGTCGCGCTCCTCCGCGACTGCCCCGCGACGTGCCGCGATGCCGCCCAGGTTGGTCATCGTCCGCGGCACGGTGGGATCGGCTTCGAATGCCTTGAGATGCCAATCGTCCGCCTTCTGCTGGTTGCCCTCGATGCGGGCGCGGACACCTAGGTTGTTCATCGGCCAGACGGCTGAACCATCGGCGAGATGAGCCCGCTCGTACCACTCGCGCTCCTCATCGGAGCGACCGTCCTTGTAGGCGAGGAACCCGAGCGCGTTCATCGCGGGAGAGTACTTCTCGTCGCGGGCGTGGGCCTCGAGGTAGAACTGCTCGGCGGCGTCGCGGTCGCCGTCTTCGAGCTTCACGTTGCCGAGCGTCAGAAGTGCGGCGGCGTCCCGGCCCTGCGCGCTGCGCGCAATCTCCTCGGCGTGGGGGAAGTCGTCCTTGCGGTACGCCATGCGGGCGAGCTGGCCGAGCATCGTCGGCTGCACCTCATCAGCATGTTTGGCGAGTGTTCGCCAAACATGTTCGGACAGCTCCGCAGGCGGATCGTTGGGGCCACCTCGAAGCAGGAAGTGTGAGACGACGTAGCCCTCGATCGCACCCTCGTCGGCCGCTGGGTCTGCCGGCGCGAGCGCCTGCATCGCGGCGCTGCCGCTGCCCCTGACGGGCGCGCACGCCCACGCGACCGCTTCGTCGAACCAGTCGGGGCGGGACGCGAGCGTCGCACGCTCGGAACGTGTCATATAGGTGAGTGCGACGGCCCGCAGCACCGTGCCTGGAACGGGCATGAGCTCGGGGTGCAGGTAGCGCTGAATGTCCGCGCAGGCGCGCAACACGGTCTGGCCGGGGTCTCTGTTGTCCCCGTACAGTCGCTCACGGATCGCAGGAGCAGCGGCGAGGCTCTCCGCGAGGGACTGACCGTCCTCGGCGACCGCAGATGCCAGCCGCGGATCACGAGCGGCTAGGGATGCAGCCCGTTCGTACTCCTCCTCGGAGAACTCCAGACTGATGTCGATGGGCTCGAGAGGAACCCGGTCGGGAGGCGCCCACTTGAGCAGCAGGCGTGCGTCGTGGCCGCCGAAGTCACGGCCGCCGTAGTCCCGGCCGTCAGGAGAAGAAGAGGACGAGATGAGGTCCGCGTAGGTGTTGGGCCAGATCGTGCCGAGGATGACAACAGGGTTGTCCCGGTCGTCGAGCAGGTCCTTGAACACTCGATACGGCACCTTGTCCGATCCGAGGAAGCCGGCGATCTCGTCCAGCCAGATCACCGTCCGACCCACGTCGGTCCCTCGAGCCCACTCCGTGAGCTCGGCTGAGGCGTTGTCGCCGACGGGGGCGAACAACCGCCATGTGGGGAGGACCTCTCGGACCGCCTCGTAGAGGCACCGGGACTTGCCCGAGCCCGGCTCGCCGCGGAGGAGCACGATGCCGCCATCTGATTCCGCGGCGCTCCGGATGGCCTGGCGGACCCGCTGGTCGTGATCGCGCGCGACGTACAGCGGGAAGCTGGTCGACAGGTCCACGTCTGCGGTGTCCGGCAGGTCGGCGGGGAGCCTGGTGGACTCCTTGATGCCGAGCTCCTCGCGGGGCAGGCCGTCCCGAACGAGACGCAGAGACCCCGGTGCAAGGAGGCTGTGTCGGTCGCCATGGCTAGACGTGCGGGGCGGAGTCGGCGGGCCTACGTGCGCGAGATTCTCCTCCGAGGTGATGCCGAGGCGTCCGGCGATCTGTCTCGCACGCTGCTTCGTGGCTCGGGCGAGCCGGGAGACGGGAATGACCTTCACCGCGTTGGTTCCCATGTGCGGATGGTGCTCGACGACGTGGCCGAGCACGTGTCCGTCGTAGAAGACCAGGGCACCCGACAGTCCGCCCCACGGCGACTTGCCGGCCGGGGCCAGCGGATCGTTGACGATCCCGATCGCGGAGTCACGCAGGATCAGGTGTTCGTACGCCTCGTTCGCTCGGTCCCCGAGCCTGATCGTGCCCGACAGCGTCGCGATGGAGTGCTTCCGATCCGGATCGGTCGGGTCGATCGCGAAGCTGGGGTAGCCGTGAGCCTCGCAGTCACGCAGCGAGCCACCTCCACTGCGATCGCACCGCGCGAAGGTCGGCAGCTCCCATTCGGCGTCGCGCCAGGGCGGATCGATGAGCGTGATGAGCGCGATATCGAGACCCCAGCCTGCATGGTCACGCTGCCGGCTCGCGGTGATTTCCGCGACGGAGCTGTGCTCCCAGGTGCCGTCCCGGCGCTTCCGGCGGACCGTGACGCGAGGATTGGGCGTTGGCGTCGCGTCGGCGGTGTCCGGATCGTCGACCGTGCAGTGCCACGCCGTCAGGACCTCGTGCGGAGAGACGAGATATCCGGTGCCCCACTTCTCCCGTGTCTCGGAGACATGGACGACGACGGCGACGACGCGATCGTTCGCCGGACCGGACGGGTGGCTCGTCATCTGACGACTATTCGGCTTCCTCTGCCGTGTCGATCATGGGGACGACGTGCTCGGGTGCGTGGCCGTCGCGGGACGGGGACGTCTCGCCGGCGATGATGATCCCGCCCATGTTCTCCTGCGCGGACGCGGCACCGCTGGGCAGCGGCTTCAGCGACAGCCTGATCGTCTGCGTACGCTCCGTGCCGATCGACCCGCCGGCCTCGAGGATCCTCCAGCCGACCTTGCCGTTGGCGTCCTTGGTCATGGCGACGCTGAGCTCCAGGTCGACCGTCCCCAGCTCGAACCGCAGCTCACCCTCCCGGCCGCTCGCCTGGGCGTCGGAGAGTTCCTGTCTCAACGTCTCGATCGCCTGGCTGAGCCCGATCCCGTCCATGGCTTCCCTCCGCCGGTGTCTGGTGCGTTGCAAGGATTTACACCATCAGAACGGGAAAGTCGACGGCAATGCTCCAGGCGTGCTCCCGTGCCGCCAGTGGCCCGTGCTACACGCGAGCGTGACAGACTGGCACCCATGAGCACCCGCACCGATGATCTCGACCGCGCCGACGACCTGCGCGCCGAGATCGACCGCACCGGCTACTACCCCGAGGTGGTGGCCGACTGCGTGGCCTCCGCCGTGGCGGGGGAGAAGGTGTCCTCCTTCTTCCTGCACCACGAGCCGACGTTCGACCGTGACGAGGTGCGCCGCCACCTCTCCGTGCTGGTGCTGACCCCGACGCGGTTGATCCTGGCCCACACCGACGAGCACGCCGGCGACGACCTGCTGCCCGAGCCCTACACCTCGACGTCGACCGAGGCCGTACGCATCGACTCGGTCAACTCCGTGGTCGTGACCCGGATGATCACCAACCCGACCAAGGGATCGAGCAAGCCGGCCGAGGTGGTCATGACCATCGGCTGGGGCGGCGTCAACCGCGTCGACCTGGAGCCCGCGGGCTGCTCCGACCCCAACTGCGACGCCGACCACGGCTACACCGGGGTGCTCACCCCCGACGACTTCTCGCTGCGCGTCTCGGCTGCCGCCGACGGTCACGACTCGGTCGACCGCCTGCTCTCCTTCGCAGAATCGCTCTCGGCTCGCACCCACAACCGGTGAGGAGCTGATGACCGGGTTCGTCGCCCCTGCGTACGGGGAGCGCTCACTGGGTGATGTCCTGCCGGCGGTCGCCGCCGCGATGGGCATCCCGTTGGGCACCTCCGAGGCGCGACCCGGTCTCGAGCTGCCCCCGGCCGCTGCGTACGTCGTCTTCCTGGTCGACGGGATGGGCACCAACCTGCTGCGCCGTTATGCGCACGCCGCGCCGTTCCTGGCCTCGCTGAGCGAGGACCAGGAGACCGGCACGGCCGGGGTGCCATCGACGACGGCGACCAGCCTCACCTCGTTCGGCACCGGGCTGACGCCCGGCGGACACGGGCTGGTCGGCTACACCTCCCGCATCCCCGGCACCGAGCACCTGCTCAACGCGCTGCAGTGGCGCAAGGACGTCGACCCGGTCGAGTGGCAGCCCAACCAGACCGTCTTCCAGCGGCTGGGCGAGGCCGGCGTGCCGGTCACGGTGATCAACAAGCGCGTCTTCGGCGGCTCGGGGCTGACCATCGCCGCCCACCGGGGGGCGGAGTTCGTCGGCGCCGACCGGGTGGGAGAGCGGATCGCCTCGGCGGTCGCGCTCTCGCGGGTGCCAGGGTCCCTGACCTACCTCTACGACGGCGACCTCGACTGGACCGGCCACAAGTACGGCGTCGCCTCCTCGCCCTGGCTGCAGCAGCTCTCGATGATCGACGCCGAGGCCGAGCAGCTGCGGGACGCCCTGGACCCGTCCGTACGCCTCCTGGTGCTCGCCGACCACGGCATGGTCGACTCGCCCGCCACCTCCCGCACCGACATCGATGACGCGTCCGAGCTCCGCCACGGGGTCGCTCTGGTCGGTGGCGAGGCCCGTTTCCGGCATCTCTACTGCTCGCGCGGCGCGGTCGAAGACGTGGTCGCGACCTGGTCGGAGACGCTGGGGGACAAGGCCGACGTGATGACCCGGGAGACCGCGATCCGGCGTGGCTGGTTCGGGCCGGTCACCCCCTCGGTGCTGCCGCGGCTCGGTGACGTCATCGTCGCCTCCCACGGCGAGCACGCGGTCGTCTCGACCAGCCTGTTCCAGTACGAGACGACCCTGGTCGGGTTGCACGGCTCGCTGACCCCGGACGAGATGCTCATCCCGCTGCTGGTCTCCTGACGCGCTCGTCCCGGGCGCTGCTCTGCTCCAACCTCGTCGGGCGGGAATGACTGGCCGTTTTAATGGTTACAACTTACGTATCCATTAGAAGGACACTCGTCGTGTCCGGCGGAAGGGTTTGTCATGGGTGAGCACAGAGTCGACGAGGGCCGGCGATGACCGGGCACTACGGGCAGGTCGCGTTCACGCCGCTGGTGACCGAGCACCAGGCGATCCACGGAAGTGCCGCCGCGTACGCGCGGATGGCGGAGGCGGGTGACGCTCCGGACCGGATCGGCAGGGGCGAGGCTGCGTTCATCACCTCGCGGGACAGCTTCTTCCTGGCGACCGTCAGCGAGACCGGATGGCCCTACGTCCAGCACCGCGGCGGACCGCCCGGGTTCCTGAAGGTCGTCGACGAGACGACGCTGGGGTTCGCCGACTTCCGGGGCAACCGGCAGTACATCACCCGCGGCAACCTCGATCACGACGAGCGGGTCTCGCTGTTCCTGATCGACTACCAGCTGCAGGCCCGGATGAAGATCTTCGGTCGTGCGCGGGTCGTCGAGCTCGAGGACGACCCCGAGCTGGTCGGCTCGCTCGCTTCGGCCGGGAGCTCGGCACGCGTGGAGCGCGGGATCCTGATCGACGTCGAGGCGTTCGACTGGAACTGCAAGCAGCACATCCCGCAGCTGGTGCCCCTGGAGGCCGCCCGGCACACCGTCGCCGAGCTGACCCAGCGGATCAGCGAGCTCGAGACCGAGCTGGCCGCCTCGCGTGGCGTAACGGCTGAACCTTAGACTGACCATTAGAACCGACCGACAGAGATCGATGACGGAGGAGGCGGCCGTGGAGCTGCAGGTGCCGGTGCTGTACCCGACCCAGCCCCGGGCCGTACGTCTCATGAACACGATCTGGGCCGACCGGACGGGCGTGCACGACTCGCTGGAGAGCTTGGCGCACCTGGAGGCCTGGGCCGAGGAGGCGGGCCTCGGCCGCCACCCAGATCTGAACGAGCACGACCTCGGCCGGGCCCGAGCGCTGCGCGACGCCCTGCGCCGGCTGGCCGCCGACCTGACCGCCGACGGCCGGCCGGCCGCCGTCTCCGAGGCGCTCAGCACGGAGGGGGCGCTCGCGGTGCTCAACGAGTTCGTGTCCCACTGCGCGCCGACGCTCCGCCACGGTGCGCAGGGTGGCTACGAGCGCGAGTGGCTCGCCAACGGCACCGGTCCGCAGCGGGAGCTGAGCCTGATGGCGCTGGAGGGATCCGAGGTGCTGGCCCAGCGCGCGCCCCACGAGCTGAAGGCGTGCGGTGGCCCCGGCTGCGTCCTTTACTTCGTCCGCGACCACCCACGGCGCGAGTGGTGCTCCGCGGGCTGCGGCAACCGGGCACGGGTCGCGCGCCACTATCGGCGGAACACGTCCAGCTCTGAGGGTCCTGCCACGAGCCGCAGCGCAGCCCACTAGGCTTCCGCAAGTGGCTGAGCTGACCTTCTGGACCGGGACGATGGACGCGGGGAAGTCGACTCTCGCGCTGCAGACCAACCACAACCACGCGACTCGCGGCAGGGTGGGGCTGATCTTCACCGCCCACGACCGCTCCGGCGAGGCGGTGGTCACCTCGCGGCTGGGTCTGACCCACGACGCGATCGAGGTCACCGACGACTTCGACTTCTGGCGCCACGCCGTGGACTCGCTGACCCACGGCGCCCGGATCGACTACCTCATCTGTGACGAGGCCCAGTTCTACACGCCAGTGCAGATCGAGGCGCTGGCCAAGATCACCGACGAGCTGCAGATCGACGTCTTCTGCTTCGGCATCCTCACCGACTTCCGCACCCGGCTCTTCCCCGGTGCCGCTCGTCTGGTCGAGCTCGCCGACCGTACCGAGGTGCTGCAGGTCGAGGCGCTGTGCTGGTGCGGCAAGCGGGCCACCCACAACGCCCGGGTCGAGGACGGCGTCATGGTCACCGAGGGCGACCAGGTCGTCGTCGGCGACACCGACGAGGCCCCCAGCGCGGTCTCCTACGAGGTCCTCTGCCGCCAGCACCACCGCCGCCGCCTGACCGCGGCCCGGGCCCAGTCGGTCTCCCTGGTGCCCGAGCCGCTGCCGTTCGGCTGACCCCGCCACGCTGGTCGAGCCGCGAGGCCGCCTGCGGCCGAGCGTGTCGAGACCAACACGGTCCCGTCGGCGCTCGATCGGACCGTGTTGGTCTCGACACGCCTCCGCCTAGCGGCTCCGGCGGCTCGACCAGCGGTCAGCGGTTGAGCGTCGGCATGGGCACGTCGGCGTACCTCGTTCCGACGGGGGTGCTCTGGGTGTCGAGCTGGACGCCGGGGCGGCCGTTCTCGACGACGTAGGTCGCGCGGGTGGAGATCGGCGCGCCCGGGCGCTGGACGTACGGCACGACCCGGAAGTCGCTGGAGAGCTCCTCGGGCGTGACCGTGACGCGTACGTAGCCGCGCTGGCTGTTGAAGAACTTCAGGTGGTCGTTGGCTCGCAGCAGGGTCTCGCCGCCGGTGGTCATGTCGGCGCCGTCGCCGCCGCTGGCGATGGAGGTGCCGACGAACTCGCTGCCGACGACGGCCGACTCGGGGTCGTCGTAGTCGGCCAGCAGGTTGCTGGCGTAGTTGTGGTGGCGGTCGCCGGTGATGACGACGAGGTTCTCGATGCCGCTGGTGCGAGCGCCCTCGAGGAGCCGGTTACGGTTGGCGATGTAGCCGTCCCACGGGTCCATGTAGAGGGTCTTCTTCTCGGTCTCGTCTAGGTCGGTCTCCGCCATCGGCGCCTGGTTGGCGAGCACCTGCCAGCGGGCGCTCGAGCGGCGCCAGCTGCGCTGGAGCCACTTCTCCTGCTCGAAACCCATCATCGAACGCGACGGATCGTAGATGTCCGGCGTCAGCTCCGGGCTCGCGGGGTCGCTGCCGTCGGCGTACGCCTGGTCGTCGCGGTACTGGCGGGTGTCGAGCACGTTGAAGTCGACCAGGTCGCCGTAGCGCAGGCTCCGGTAGATCTGCATGTCCGGACCCTCCGGCAGCGAGCTGGCGCGGAACGGCAGATGCTCGTAGTAGGCCTGGAAGGCAGCCGTACGTCGTGGCATCCACAGCTCGCCCTGCGACTGGCTCCGCTCCTCGGGAGTCTCGTCGGCCCAGTTGTTCTCGACCTCGTGGTCGTCGGGTGCCACGACGAACGCGTGGGACTGGTGGGCCGCCATCAGGTCCGGGTCGGACTTGTAGAGGCCGTACTGCAGGCGGTAGCGCGCCAGGTCGAGCGTCTCGCCGCCGACGGCGGGGGAGACCGGGGTGTTGCGCCAGTTGTTCTCGGGAGTCACGCCGGACTCGTACAGGTAGTCGCCCAGGTGGAAGACGACGTCGACGTCCTCGTCGGCCAGGTGCCGGTAGGCGGTGTAGAAGCCGTGGCTGTAGAGCGCGCAGGAGGCGAAGGCGAAGCTCATCTGGCGCGGCGAGGAGCCGTACGCCGGGGCGGTCCGGGTGTGCCCGGTCTGGCTGACCTCGCCGGCGGCCAGGAAGCGGTACCAGTAGTCGCGGCCGGGACGCAGACCCCAGACCTCGGGGTGGACCGAGTGGCCGAAGTTCGGGGTGGCGGTGACGGTGCCGGACTTCACGACCTTGCGGAAGAGGGGGTCCTCAGCAACCTGCCAGCGGACCTTGACCGGCTGCTGCGGCATGCCGCCCAGACCATCGGCGGCGAGCGGTTCGGGGGCGAGGCGGGTCCAGAGGACGACGGAGTTGGGGAGCGGGTCGCCGGAGGCGACGCCCATGGTGAACGGGTAGCCGGAGAGCGACGTGGCGCCCTTGACGGATACCGCGTCGGCGGGGATCGAGCCGGTGCCGAGCAGCATGGCTGCGGATGCGGCGAAGCCGGTCGTGGCGGTGCTGGAGAGGAGGGAGCGTCGGCTCAGCGAGTCGGGCAGGAGCATCGGGGGGCCTCCGAGAAGGGTGGAAGTGCTTGCCTCCACTCACTTCATCGGGGGCGCGTGAACTGCGCCCGACCCGCTGCCGACTCTGTCGGGTCGGGTCGCCGACGCAACACGGACCGGCCGATGGCCGGTCCGTGAACGGGTTCACACCAGTGGGTTCACTCCGACTTGCCGCCGCCGAACATGATCTCGTCCCAGCTCGGGACCGAGGCGCGCTTGCGGCGCGCGGACGACTTCTTGGCCGGTTTCTGCTGGGCCTCGTCGGACTGCTCGGGATCGGCCGGAGCCTCGGCGGCCGCGGGCTCGACGACCGTCGGCTCGAGCTCGGGCTCGGCCGGGACCGGCTCCTGCTTGCCGGTTGGCGTCTCGTCGCCGAGGAATGCCTCGAGCGGGGTGTCGACATCGACCTGAGCCGTCTTGGCCGGCTTGGCCTCCTTGACCGGCTGGGGAGCAGGGGGAGGAGTGACCGGAGCCGGTGCCGGGGCGGGCGCGGCCGGCGCTGCCGGAGCCTGCGCTGCAGGGGCCGACGGGGTCGAGCTCTGTGCGCGGCGACGCCGCGCGGCGAGCATGTCGTCGGTGATCGGCTCCGGCTCGGGCGCCGCGGCCTCGAGCTTCTCGCCGGTCAGCCAGCGGGCGTCGTCGTTGTCGAGCTCGACGAAGTTGCCGGGGGCGTCGTAGGTCAGCTCGGCGATGCCGGAGCGCTCGGGGGTCTCGTACTCACCGGTGAGCTTCCAACGCCCGTCGGGTCGCCGGTAGGAGTCCCAGTTGACCGACTCGGGGTCGACGTACATCGTCTGGAAGTGGGCGCCGACCGCCTCGCCCAAGGTGCGGGCGGTGCTGGCGGCCTCACCGGGCCGACGGCGCACGGAAGCCTGCTGGGCGCGCTGTGCCATGTGCTCGCGCTCGGCGAGGACGGGACCGGCGAAGGCCAAGATCTTCTCGACCGTGGTGCCGGCGACAGCGGCGACCTCCTCGGCACTCTCGCCCGAACGAATACGGGTCTGAATGTCACGGGGCCGCAGGCTGCTGCTCGGGGTCTTGTTCACGGTTTGCTCCGATCGGCGGGTCGACACAGCCTCGAGTGCTGCACGGAGACGGTCGTCGATGTCGGCGGTGTATTCACGGTCCTCGTCATCGACGAGAAGCATGCGTAAACCATCGTCACTGACCGAGATGAGCCGCAGAAGGACGGGACCAGCCTCATCCGGTGCCTGCTCTTCGAGCTGGCCCGGAGTCAGGGGCAATCCTTCGGCTGACATCCTCTTCTCAATTCTAGATACGGTTGTGACGACCCTACGCCACAGACCTGCATCGTATTGGGTGGTCGTGCGGCGTGGCCGTGGCATTTGGGGTTTTTGGGACGAACGAGGCGACCATTCGGTGGTGGAACAGACGCTGACCCTCCTCGTGCTCGACCTGGTCGGGTGCTTCGTCTTCGCGCTCTCCGGCGGCCTGATGGCGGTCCGCAAGGAGCTCGACATCTTCGGCGTGGTCGTCCTCGCCTGCGTCACCGGGCTCGGCGGAGGCATCCTGCGTGACATGTCCATAGGTGCGACCCCGGTCGCCGCGCTCTCCGACTGGCGCTACCTCGTGGTGCCGATGGCGGCCGGTCTGCTCACCTTCTACTTCCATCCCGCGCTGGGCCGGCTCGGGCCGATGATCAACGTCTTCGACGCCCTGGGCCTGGGGCTGTTCGTCATCGCGGGGGCGGTCAAGGCACTCGACTTCGGGCTCTCCCCGCTGGCGGCCGCGATCATGGGGCTGGCCACCGGCGTGGGCGGTGGTGTGCTCCGGGACGTGCTCGCCGGTCAGGTGCCGATCATCCTGCGCCGCAGCGTCTTCTACGCCATCCCCGCCTTCGCCGGCGCCGCGATCGTGGCCTTCGGCCTGTTCCTCGCGCTGCCCCAGCCGCTGGTGATGACCGCCGCCTTCATCGCCTGCGCCGGCTGGCGGCTGCTGGCGATGTGGCGCCACTGGGAGGCTCCGTTGCCGCGAGGCTCCGCGTCGGTCTGAACCTCAGTGATCCGAGCAGCAGGGGATCTGGTGACGCATCTCGAACGGCACCAGACCGGTGGCGGAGCGCTGGACCAGGAGTACGCAGCGCCCCTCGCGCCACACCGGCCGCGCGAACCCGGTGAGATCAAGGGTGTCGCCGGGTTCCAGCGATATCCCGGCCAGGCCCTCGACGGCGTCGACGACGCTGTCCGTCTCGACGGCGGCCACCGTCGTCACGGTCTCGATTGCGGTACGTCCCGGGTAGCGGGCCAGCCGCCCGGCAGTGCGCGCGGCGGCTTCGTCGATCGCGGGGGAGTCGAGGGTGACGTACGCCTCGGGGAGCTGGTCCGTGAGGAGCGCGGTCAGCTCGTCGACCGCCGGGCCATCGGGCCAGTCGAGGACCGCGACGAAGCGGCCGGTCGGCTCGCGGACGACATGGGTGCTGATGACGTACGCATCCTCGGGCTGCCCCGCGCCGAGCACCTCGTCCAGGCGATGGACGAGGTGCTCGGCGGCGGCGAGGTCCCGGGCGTCGGCATCGACGGCCAGGGGTCGGGTGGTCATCGAGTCGGGACGACCCAGACCGGGTTGGTGTAGAACCACAGGTCGACCCACGGGTCGGCGTCGCCGACGACGTCGATGGCGGGACCGGCCGGGTCGATGCTGGCGCCGAGGTAGCCGGGCTGGGACCGGTTGGCGTCGGTGCCGCGGACACGCACGTAGAACGCCTCCTCGACACGACCGAGGTCGTAGCGCAGCTGGAAGGTGCCGGTGCGGCCCGAGGTGTCGGTCTGCTCGATCACCTTCGTGTCGGGCGCCTTCCAGGTGTCGCGGTCGGAGACGTACGTCGGGTCGACCGCGCCCCGGATCACGTCGACCCGGTTGAGGCTGGGGAGGAACTGCGACCAGTTCGGGACGTCCTGGGCGGCGATGGTGACGACCAGCGAGATCCGGCTGCCCCTCTTCGCCTTCAGGGTGCCGCCGAGGCTCTCCGAGCCACCGTCGGAGGAGACGACGCGTACGTCGACCGACTTCACCAGCGCGCCATGGTCGACCCAGACGCGGCCGTTGCGCAGGCCCTTCATGACCGCGCCGTAGCTGCGCTCGGAGGCGCCGACGTGGGTGCGGCTGTAGTAGCCCGGCCAGAAGTCACCGGCGGTGGTGTTGAGGGAGCCGGCGTAGACCGGGTCGCCGTATCGGCCGTTGGCGTTGAAGTAGGCCGAGTCCGACCCGTCGGGGCGGCGCGAGGTGGTGCCCCAGTTGACGTGGGAGTCGGAGTTGGCGCTGATCGACCACGGCTTGCCCTCGGCGAGCAGCGAGTCCCACAGGCCGCCGACGGTCGAGGTGAACCAGTCGAAGCCGCCCCAGGAGCGGTAGGACTCGGCGGGGTAGCCGGGGAAGGAGTTCGGGCCGGCGGAGTTGCCGTAGTAGCCGCGGGCGCTGCCGGGGCCGTAGCCGGCGGGCAGGCCCGCCGCCTGGTGGCCGGGCGCGCCCTCCCAGCCGATCGCGATCCGCGGGTCGGCGTCGCGCCAGGCACGCACCTCGTGGGGGCTGTCGATGCCGTTGCGGGCGGGGTGGTTGGCCAGGAAGAGCGCGTCCGCGACGCGGCGCTTGTCGACCTGCTTGCCGAGCCACTGGATGCCGGCGACGGCGAGCGCCTCGTTCTCCGGGGAGTTGCCGCTGGCGCCCTTGACGGAGCCGTCGTAGTCGTTCTCGAACTGCTTGAGCACCGCGACCTCGTTGCGCCCCGGCGCGACGAAGACGGTCCCGTGCTCGGCAGCCGGGATGTTCCATTCCAGACCCTGGAAGATCAGGGTGTCCTTGAGCACCTTGCGCGCGGCCACGATGTCGGGGTTGACCAGGTCGACGCCCAGCTTGGCGTGGGTCGCACCGCCGTGGTCGGTGATGACCAGCCAGTCCAGGCCGTACGCGGCGCCGTGCTGTGCCTGGTCGATGACCCGGTACATCGCGTCCGAGCTGTGCTGGGTGTGGATGTGGTGGTCGCCGGCGAGCCAGTGCCGGATCGTGGCCCGGTTGCCGCCCTTCGCGGTGGCGGTCGTGGCGGTCTCGGCCATCGCCGGGGTCACGCCGGTCATGCCGGCCATCCCGGCGGTCACGGCGCCGGCGATGCCGGCGGCGCGGAGCAGGTTGCGCCGGGTGACCTCGGCGGGACGCAGGTCGCTGTCGGACGCGTCCGAGGAGGCGGCGAGGGTGATCTCGTCGACCTCGTGGGAGTGAGTGTGGCCGTGCGCGTGGGCGTGGTGGCGCCCGTCCGGCCCGTGCGAGTGGGGGTGGTGCTCGTGTGACACGTTGAATCCTCCGCTTGGATAGGGCGTCTTCCGCGTGCCCGAGCAGCGGCGCTCAGAGCAAAGCCGCGCCGGATGGCCGGTGTACGTCCGCCGGTTGCCCTCCCGGTGAAATTTTGCCGAGGCGTCACCCCCGTCGGCCGAGGCGTCAGTCCCGTCGCCCGAGAAGTCACTCAGGGGGACCGAGACGTCACGCGCCCTTGCAAGTAAGGCTAGCCTTACTCGCGTGATGACCACCGACCGCCGCAACGAAGACGCCGAGACCCTCGCAGACCTCCTCGGAGGCGCGCGCGGCGCGATCGACGCCACCGTCCCGCCGGTCGCGTTCGCGGCCGGCTGGCTGGTCAGCGGAGAGCTGTGGATCGCGACCGTGGTGGCGGTCGCGGTGGCCGCGATCGTGGCCATCTGGCAGTGGCGCAAGGGTCGGAAGCCACGCGCGGTGTTGCTGGGCGTGGCGGGCGTCGCGGTCGCGGCGATGATCGCGCTGCGTACGGGCCGGGCGGAGGACTTCTTCGTGGTCCAGCTCGCCGCCAACGCGGCCAGCGCCCTGGTGTGGGTGGTCAGCATCGCGTTCCGCTGGCCGCTGCTCGGCGTGGTTGTCGGTCTGGTGCTGCGCCAGCGCGGCGCCTGGCGTCGCGACCCCGCCCTGCTGCGGGGCTATGCGCTGGCGAGCTGGGTCTGGGTGTGTCAGTACGTCATCCGGGTCGCCGTCTTCGGCCCGCTGTGGTGGTCGGGCGACGTGGTCGCCTTGGCGATCGCCCGGGTCGCGCTCAGCTGGCCCCTGGTCGCGCTGTGCCTGCTGGTGAGCTGGGTCGTCCTGCGGCGCTCGCTGCCCGAGGATCATCCCGGGCTGCGCCATCCTCAGGTGAGCGCTGCCTGAAGCAGGTCGTAGAGCCGCCGGGTCGCGCGCTGCTGGTCACCGTCGCGGACCACGAGCGCGAGCCCGGCCCTCACTTCCGCGTCGACGATCGGCGTCGCGACCAGATCGGTCCCGGCCGCCATCGACTCGGCCAGCACGCAGACTCCCAGTCCGCGGGCGGTCAGCCCGAGCAGCGTCTCCGGGTTGGACCCGGACAGGTCGACCTTCGACTCCACACCCGCCCGCGCGCACGACTGCTCCAGAGCCGTGCGTACGCCCGTGCCCGGCGGGATGCAGAGCACCGTCTCCTCGTGGAGGTCGGCGAGCCTCGGCCGGGCGCCGGCGAGGCGGTGGCCGGGCGGCGTGATCACCGCGAGCCGCTCGTCGCTGACGGACTCGGTGGCCAGGCCGTCGATGACGGGTCCCGCGTGGGAGATCAGGCCGAGGTCGAGCTCGCCGGCCAGCGTACGCCGCTGGAGGCGGTCGGAGGTGTCCTCGACGAGCTCGACGCTGACCCCGGGATGCTCCCGGTGGAAGGTGGCGACGGCGTCCAGGAAGCCAGGGATCGTGCAGCCGGAGATCATCCCGAGGCGTACCTGGCCGTGGATCAGGTCGCTCAGCTCGTCGGCGCTCTGCCGCACACCCTCGATCGCCCGGATCGCCTCGCGGGCGCGGGGGAGGAGCGTCTCGCCGGCGTGGGTGAGACGTACGTTGCGGGGACCCCGGACGAGCAGGTCATGGCCGAGCTCGCGCTCGAGCTTGGCCAGCTGGGCGCTGATGCCCGACTGGCTGACGTGGAGGCGCTGGGCCGCGGCCGTGAACGAGCCGTGGTCGACGACGGCGACGAAGTAGCGGAGCTGTCCGATTTCCATCACCGTTGATGCTAGCAAGCAGCAGAACTATCTGTTTGAGTGTTTGCTGGCTTCGGGACAGGCTGGGAGGTGAAAGCCCCATCGACCTGAGGAGATCCGATGACCGCATCCGCTGCCGAGCTCGCCGAGGCGTACTTCACCGACTGGCAAGAGCGTGACTTCACCCGTCTGCGTGCGCTGCTCGCCGACGACGTGAGCTTCGCCGGCCCCCTCGCCACGATCGAGGGCGCCGACGAATGCGTCGCCGGACTGGAGGGCATGGCCCAGGTGCTCGACAAGATCGAGGTGAAGGAGCGGCTCGCCGACGGGCCGAGCGTGATCACCTGGTTCGACCTGCACACCACCGTCGCCGAGCCCGCCCCCACCGCCAACTGGATGCGCGTCGAGGATGGGCTGATCACGGAGATCCGGGTCGCCTTCGACCCGCGCGGGATCCTCGCCGCTCGCGGCTAGACGGGCTAGGCGACCTGCTCGTCGCGCGGCTGCGTCCGGGCAGTCTCGCGGATGACCTCGGCCACCAGGTCGGGGTCATCGTTCATCGGTACGTGGCCGCAACCCGCAAGCCACCGGTGGGTCGCGTGCGGAAGCTGCCGCGCGGCCACCTTCGCCTGGTAGGGGAGCAGGGTGAGGTCGCGCGACGCCCAGGCGATCGTGGTGGGGACATCGGTCTGTGTCGGCCCCGGGTAGCTGTAGCGGTAGACACCGCCGAAGAACGTCTTGATCCCCGCGCGCGAGGCGACCATGTTGGCTGTATCGGCGGCCGCCACGGAAGGGTCGAGCCGCTCCGGGTGGGCGAAGAAGCAGCCCATCGTGACCGTACGCGCCACCCTCGACTGCAGCAGCGACCCCGCCACCGGCGCCAGCGGCCGCGCGACCGCCTGGATCCCGGCGAACAGGCCCCTGACGTAGAGGTAGTCGAGGCCGTTCATCCAGAACCCGGCGGGGGAGAGCGCCGTCACCGACCGCGCGTGCCCGGCATCGGCCATCTCCAGCGCGAGCAGCCCGCCGAGGCTGTTGCCGGCGACGTGCGGCCGCTCGATCCCGAGCTCCCTTCGGAGCTCGTTCAGCTCGTGGGCCACCGCCTCCCGCACCGTACGCCCCGCCAGATCGAACGCCGGCGACTCACCGTGCCCCGGCAGATCGATCGTGATCACCTCGAACTCCTCGGCCAGCCGCTCCACCACCCCGCCCCACGCCTGCCTGCGGTGCGCGATGCCATGGATCAGGAGCAGCGGCTCCCCGCTGCCGGTCCGTTCGTACGCGAGCATCTTCGCTCCTTCGGTTGCATCCACGTGTCCTGCCGATGGCCGGGAGCCTACGTCCGGCATGGCCCGAATGTGGGTCCGGTGAGCGGATGCGCTAATGTTTCACCCGCAACGCGTGATTGGCGCAGTGGTAGCGCACCTCGTTCACACCGAGGGGGTCACTGGTTCGAACCCAGTATCACGCACCACCTCGAAAAGGCCGTCTGACCTGCTGAGAAGCAGATCAGACGGCCTTTCTGATTCGATCACGCGCCCGGAGCATCGGGAGTTGCCGCGCGGTCGATCTCGGCTTCGACCGCGCTCGTCGATGCCGCTGGCGCGTCCTCGCGCGCCCTCTCCAGCGCTTCCCTGGGCCCCGTGGGCGGCCGAGCGCTTTCACGTGCTCTCGCCGACCCGCGGCATGACGGCGATCGAGTTGGGTCTAGTGGCACTCGCTTGACGATGGTATATTGGTAAGGCCATTAGTCATTCGAATTGAGGAGTTGAAGTGCCCAAGGTTGTCTACGTCGACGAATCCGGTGTCGAGCGCGCTGTGGATGCTGCGCTCGGGGACAACGTCATGGCCTCGGCTGTCCGTAACGGGGTCCCCGGGATCGTCGGGGAGTGCGGCGGCAACAACTCGTGCGCGACCTGTCATGTCTGGGTGCGCGAGGAGTTCCTTGATGCGGTCGGCGCTCCCGGCGACCTCGAGGACGACCTCCTCGACCTCGGTGTCGAGGACCGACGGCCTGGAAGCCGCCTGGGTTGCCAGATCGAGATGACGGCCGAGCTGGATGGGCTCGTGGTCGATGTTCCTCCCTCGCAGTACTAGGCCTTGCCTAATGGATTAATGGTCTGATAATTATCTTGATGTGGCAACGGCCACAAGCGAAAGGACGATGTGGTGCTCAGGAAAGAGATCAACGATCTGCTGACGCAGACCGGCCCGGGGACGAAGATGGGCGACCTGTTCCGTCGCTATTGGCAGCCCGTGCTCCTCGCCGAGGAGCTGCCCGACAACGACTGCCCGCCGGTCCGGGTCAAGATTCTCTCCGAGCGGCTGATCGCCATCCGCGACAGTGACGGCAACTACGGCCTGATGGACGAGTTCTGCGCCCACCGCGGTGTGAGCCTGTGGTTCGGCCGCAACGAGGAGGGTGGCCTGCGTTGCCCCTACCACGGTTGGAAGTACGACTACACGGGCCAGGCGATCGAGGTTCCGAGCGAACCGGCCACCAGCAACTTCTGTGAGAACGTCAAGCTCAAGGGCTACCCGCTGGTCAAGCTCGGTGACGTGCTGTGGACCTACATGGGTGACCCGGCCAACCAGCCGCCGCTTCCCGAGTGGGAGGCCTACACGGTTTCCGAGAAGCAGAACTTCACGTCCAAGCGTCTGCAGGAGTGCAACTGGCTGCAGGCACTCGAGGGCGGCATCGACTCCAGCCACGTCACCTTCCTGCACTCGGGCAACCTCAATACCGACCCGCTGTTCAAGGGATCCAAGGGCAACGAGTACAACGCCGGTGACCTCAAGCCGTTCTTCGAGGTCGTCGACTACGAGGGCGGCCTGCTCATCGGTGCCCGCCGCAACGCGGAGGAGGGCCACTACTACTGGCGCGTGACGCCGTGGGTGCTGCCCAACTTCACCATGGTCCCGCCGCGCGCCGACCATCCGATGCACGGCCACTTCTGGGTGCCGATCGACGACGACAACTGCTGGGCATGGAGCTTCGACTACCACCCCACCCGCGAGCTCACTGACACCGAGGTCGAGGCGATGCGCGCAGGCAAGGGTGTCCACAGCGCCAACGACGATGCCTACCGCCCGCTTGCCAACAAGGACAACGACTATCTGATGGACCGCGAGGCCCAGCGCCGCGGTGAGACGTACTCCGGGATCCACGGCATCGCGCTGCAGGACTCCTCCTTGCAGGAGTCGATGGGGCCGGTTGTCGACCGGACCAAGGAACGACTCGTCGCAACGGACGCCGGCATCATCAAGGCCCGTCAGAAGCTCCGCAAGGCCGCTCTGGCTCTGGCCGAGGGGGTCGAGCCCATCGGCAACCGCCCAGAGGACCAGAAGGTGCGTTCGGTTGCCATCGTGTTGCCCAAGGATCAGCCCTTCGTCGAAGGTATCGGCGAGGCGATGGTCGCCAAGCCGGGCGTTCCGCAGACCACGGTCTGAGTAGGAGCTGTGTCTGTGTCAACGCCTGTGCCGATCAGCAGCTCCGCTCGTGCGACGACGACGGAGGAAGCCCGATACCGCATCGACTACCCGCTAGCGGCGGCACGCAACACCCGTGTGGTCGCCCTGGACGAGGCCGCAGAGATGATCGTCCGCGCGGCCTCGGAAGAGGACTGGGGGCAGGCTCGTTTCTATGTCGCGCACGACCCCGGACACGATCTGATCACCATGGCTGGTGAGACGGTCCCGCTCGCCGGCGAGCTCGAGCAGAGCAACACCGTCGTGCTGGTCTCCACCGCGGGTGAGAACTCGGAGGCGGCCGCCACCATCGGTGCGGCTTGCAAGGTTCGCGGCATCATGACGGCCGGCCTGGTCATCACGCCGGGCAGGCTGAGCAGCGAAGCCCTGCTCACGCTACGGCCGTACGCCCGGATCCTGCTGGTGCCCGCCGACGAGGACGACCTGGTCGAGCTGCTGAGGGCGACGCGCGCATGAGCATCGAGAAGGTCACGCTGCAGCGACTGCAGGAGATGAAGCGAGCAGGCGAGAAGAGTGTCTGCGTCGTCGCCTGGGACTACCAGATGGCCCGGATCGCCGACAGGGCAGGCGCCGACATCATCTCGGTCGGCGATACCGTCGGCGCCAACCTCTGGGGTCACGACAACCCGCTCGAGGTCACGCTCGAGGAGATGATCGTCGTGGCGAAGGCCGTGCGCCGAGGTGTCACGCGCGCTCTGGTGAGCGTCGACTTCCCCTACGGTCCTCTCCAGGAAGGCACCGGCGCTGCGGTGAGGGCAGCGATCAGACTGGTCAAGGAGACCGGCGTCGACCTGGTCAAGCTCGACGGTGCGGCCGACTACCCGGAGGCGGTCGAGGCGATCGTGCGTGCCGGGATCCCGGTCTTCGCCCAGTTCGGCATCACCCCGCAGACCGCTCTTCGCTATGGCGTCGCCTATACCGGCGCCGCAACAGGCGCGATCCCCGAGGAGATGCAGGCCGAGATGGTCGTCGATGCCAAGCGGCTCGTCCGTGCCGGCGCCTCGCTGCTCAACTTCACCAACTCCGGCCCCGTGGTCGGGCCGGCCGTGGTGGCCGCTGTGGACGTACCGGTGCTCGGTGGCTTCGGCGGTGGACCCTGGCTGGACGGCCGGATCCGGATGGCGACCGCTGCCATCGGCTACCACGAGAAGTGGCTCGACTCCGAGCCGGACACCTACGCCAACGTGGCCAGGACGGCGTACGACGCACTGACCGAGTACGCCTCCGACGTCCGTGCTGCTCGCCAGATCCGCGGCGGCGTCCCGGTGCCACCGTCCAGCTGAGAACCAGGAGCAGAGCATGCCGTACGTCGACATCGACGGCATCAGGACCCGCTACGAGACCGTCGGTGACGGCCCGCCGATCCTGATGTTCAGCCCGGGCGGGTTCGACTCGAGCCTCGACAACTGGACCCACTTCGGCCGCTACCGCGACCTCGGGTTCGTCGACGCGTTCAAGCACCGCTACACCTGTGTGGTCTTCGACCGTCGGGAGTCGGGGCAGTCGAGCGGCCGCGTGGAACGGCTCGACTGGCCGGTCTACGTGACCCAGGCGCTCGGCCTGCTCGATCACCTCGGGATCGAGCAGGCGCACACCATGGGCGGTTGTGTGGGCTGCTCCACCGCTGCCGCGCTCGCGGTCGCGGCTCCCGACCGGGTGCGGAGCATGGTGCTCTTCTCCCCGGCCGGTGGGCCGCGTTACCGCCAGGCGCAGCACCGCCGTTTCGTCCAGCACCTCGCCTACGTCGCCGAGCACGGCCTGCCCGCGGTCGTCGACCTGGCGCGCTCGACGACCGCGGGCTTCAGCAAGGACCCGCGCGTGGGGCCGTGGGCGGCGCCGCTGCGCACCGACGAGGCGTTCGCGAAGGAGTACGCCACGATCGATCCGGTGCGCTACGACCTGATCGTGACCGCCACCGTTCGCGGGCTCTTCGACCGGGACACCGTGCCCGGGGTCGAGGCCGAGGACCTGATGGCCCTCGAGGTACCGGCCCTGATCGTGCCGGGACAGGACGTCTCACACGCTCCCTCGGCGGCGCGCTACCTCGAGGAGTGCCTGCCGGTGCACGACTACTGGGACGTCCCGGTCGTCGAGCAGACTCCGGAGACCGCACCGGCGCGCATCCTGGCCTTCTTGGACCGGCATTGACCCTCGTCGTGCTGCGCCACGGCGAGAGCGAGTGGAACGCCGCGGACCGGTTTGCTGGCTGGGTCGATGTCGGGCTCACCGCGACCGGGCGCGACGAGGCGCGTACGGCCGGCCGACTGCTCCTCGCCGATGGTCTGGTCCCGGACATGGTGCACACCTCCCGGCTGGCTCGCGCGGTCGACACCGCCGACCTCGTGCTGGAGAGCTGCGGTGGTCCGGACGTGGGTGCCCTGCGGACCGAGTTGCTCAACGAGCGGCACTACGGGGCGCTCCAGGGGATGCGCCGCGCCGACGCGGTCGCGCGCTACGGCGCCGGGCCGGTCGCTCGCTGGCGACGCGGCATCGATGGCCGGCCGCCGCGCGATGCCGAGGGTCGGGCCGAGAGCCTCGCCGACGTACGCGCCCGGCTGGAGCCGTACGTGGTCAGCATCCTGTTGCCGCAGGTCGCCGCGGGCTGCACCGTGCTCGTCGTCTCGCACGGCAACACCATCCGGATGCTGCGGCGGCTGGTCGAGGGGCTGACCGACGAGCAGGCCTGCACCTTGGAGGTGCCCACGGGCCGGGCCGTCGTGATCGCTCAACGCCCGGTCCCGTGCGCCTCGATCTGAGCCAGCCGCTCGGCATGCACGCCGCGCTTGAAGGGCGTGCGCAGCCAGATCTCGACCAGCTCGAGCGCGGCAGTGTCGTCGAGTGCCTTGGCTGGGACGATCATGACGTTGGCGTCGTTGTTGCCGCGGGAGATCTCGGTGGCCCAGCGGGACCAGGCGATGCCCGCGCGGATGCCGGGACGCCGGTTGCAGGCGATCGACTCGCCAGAGCCGCTGCCGCCGATGATGATCCCGCCGTCGGCGCGTCCCGTGAGGATGTCGTCGCACACGGCGGCACACAGCGGCGGGTAGTGCACCTCGCCGGCCGCGGCGTCGGCGCCGTGGTCGGTCAGCTGGTGCCCGGCCGCCGACAGGCGCTCGACGACGAGAGCCTTGAGCGCGACGCCGTTGTGGTCGGCGGCGACCGCCAGTCGTCGCGGGGTCATCCCTCAAGCCCGAGGGTCTCGGCGGCGAACACGTCCTCGAGCGCGAGCGGCCTGGTCAGGATCCCCTGCGCGATCGCGTTCTCCATGAGCTTCTCCAGGACGGCGCGGTTGGCCTCGACCCCGTAGGGCAGCGGGTCGACCTGGCCGGTGACCTCGGTGAACCTCAGGAAGCTGCGGTCCTGCTTCGTCTCCGCGAGCCCGTCCTGGAGTCGCGCGACGTACCTGCGTTTGGCCTCGGCGAAGGCCTCGAAGATCGCCGTCGCCAGGCCTGGGTTCGCCTCGAGCAGCTCGTCACGGACCACGACGAGATGGTTGACCGGCACGAAACCGGTCTCCTTCAGCGAGTCCCAGGCGGCGCTCTCCGGTAGGAGGGAGACGACGGTGTCGTTCTCGATGCCCGCGTTGACGACCGCGTCGAGCTCGCCGGAGAGCAGCATCTCCTCCAGGGTGCGGTCCACGGGAGCGGCCTCGACATTGGCCGGCGGAACGTACGTCGCCACGTGCTCGTCGCCGGAGAGAACCCAGGTGACCGAGGACAGGTCGAGGCCGGCGTCGGCGAGGGCCGCTCGGGCCCAGACGCCTGCGGTGACGGTGTAGCCGCGGTTCACGCCGACGCGCTTGCCAGCCAGATCGGCGGTGGTCCTGACGGGCCCGTCCGCGAGCACCTGGGTCTTGCCGTGGTGGAAGTCACGGACGATGAAGATCGGCAGCGCGGTGAACTTCGCACCATGCTCCTTGGCCGTCAGATAGGTCGTCACGGCGAGCTCGGCGACGTCGTACTCGTCGTCGCGCACCATCTTGCGGAAGCCCTTGACGAGGACGGGCTCGTCGGCGAACGACAGTGTCCAGCCGTCCGGTTCGACCTCGTGTGAGATCAGCGCCTGGTTTGCGCCCTGGGCGCGGGTGAGGGTCTTCAGCTCCGGCATCGGCTCTCCTGACGTGAGACGGGGGGGAGAGGAGCAGCGGGTGACCCCTCTCACATTTGAATGATAGTGTTGGTCATACCATTCTGCCAATGCCAGTTCACGAGGGAGAGTCCATGACCGACAAGGTGCTCGCGGCAGTCCGCACCGCACCCGGCACGACCGAGATGCGCGAGTTCGACAGGCCCCGGATCGATGCCGACTCGGCCCTGCTCCGGGTCGAGGTCGCAGGCATCTGCGGCACCGACGTGAAGCTCTACTCCAGCCCGCCGACCACCCCCGCCACCAAGGGCGAGGTGATCATGGGCCACGAGAACGTCGGGGTCATCGCCGAGGCCGGCGAGAACTTCCTGCGCCGCCACGACGTCGAGATCGGCGACCGCATCTTCCTGGAGCACTACGTGGCCTGCTTCAGCTGCGAGTGGTGCCGGATCGGTGAGTACCGCCACTGCGAGGCGACCGACTGGCGCACCAACCCCGACGCCCGTCGCTTCGGCTACACCTCCACCGGCTTCGAGGGTGCCCTGTGGGGCGGCTTCGCGGAGTACATGTACCTGCCCTGGAACTCGGTGATGCACAAGATCCCGGATTCCATCACGGCCGAGGAGGCCGGCCTGGTGATGCCGCTGTCCAACGGTATCGAGTGGGCGCTGCTCACCGCTGGGGTCGGTTACAACGACACCGTCCTGATCCAGGGCCCCGGCCAGCAGGGGCTCGCCCAGTTGGTCGCCGCCAAGACCGCCGGTGCCGCCCAGGTGATCGTCTCGGGCACCACGCGCGATGCGAAGCGCTTCGAGCTCGCGAAGGAACTCGGCGCCGACGCGGTCGTCGACGTCCTCACGGAGGACCCGCGCGAGAAGGTCATGGACCTGACCGACGGCCGCGGTGTCGACTTCGTCCTCGACTGCACCTCCCGCGCCGGCACGGCCCCGGTGCTGCTGGGCGTCGATGTTCTCAAGCGCCGAGAGGGCACCCTGCTCATTCAGGGTGAACTCGCCGCTTTCCCCGACTTCCCGGTCAAGAAGGTCACCGAGAAGTCGATCACGATCAAGTCCGCCCGTGGCCACTCCTTCAACGCCTGCGAGCTGGCGGTCGCCCAACTCGCTTCGCACCGCTACCCATTGGAGAAGCTGGCCACGCATCGCTACGGCATCGACCAGGTCGACCACGCCATCCGCGTGCTCGCGGGGGAGACCGACGAAGATGCGATCCACGTCTCGATGATGCCCGACATGATCGGCCAGGCCGGCGGGGCGGTGCGCTGATGCCCGTCGTCGTCACCAACCCTCCGCGCGCAGACCGCGAGACGGTGGATGCGCTGGCTGCGTACGGGGTCGCCACCGTCCACGAGGCACAGAATCGCATCGGCCTGCTCGGGTCGCACCTGACCCCGATCCAGCACGGCGTACGCATTGCCGGAAACGCGGTCACGGTCACCGTCGCGCCCGGCGACAACACCACCATCGGCGTCGCAGTCGAGCAGTGCGCCGAGGGCGATGTTCTCGTCGTCGCGCCGACCGCGCCATGCGACATGGGCTACTTCGGCGACCTGCTCGCCACCTCGCTCAAGGCCCGCGGCGTACGCGGCCTGGTGATCGAGGCGGGCGTACGCGATGTCGCCGACCTCAACGAGATGGACTTCCCGGTCTGGTCGAAGGCGGTCTCGGCCGAAGGCACCGGCAAGGGCACCGTCGGCGACGTCAACGTGCCGATCAGCATCGCCGGTCGCATCGTCAACCCCGGCGACGTGATCGTCGCCGATGACGACGGGGTCGTCGCCGTCCCGCGACTGCGGGCCGCGGCCGTGCTCGCCGCGTCGTCCGCCCGCGAGGAGAAGGAGTCGAAGGCGCGGGCCCGCTACCAGGCAGGTGAGATCGCGCTCGACGTCAACAACATGCGTCCGATGGTCGAGAAGGCGGGCACCCGCTACGTCGACTACGAGGACTGGGTTAAGGAGCAGCAGGCATGATCATAGACGTCCACGGCCACTACACGACCACGCCGCGAGAGCACCAGGACTTCCGCGACGGACAGCTCGCCAGGCTCGCCGACGCCTCGGCGCCCGTGCCGTACCCGGCACAGATCAGCGACGACCAGATCCGCGAGAGCATCGAGCACAACCAGCTCAAGGTCCTGCGCGAGCGCGGCGCCGACTTCATGCTGTTCTCGCCGAAGGCCTCCGGTATGGAGCACCACGTCACCGACCGCGATGTCGCGGTCCACTGGGCGCGCACCTGCAACGACCTGGTCCACCGGGTGACCCAGCTCTTCCCGGACAACTTTGCCCCCGTCGCGCAGCTGCCGCAGACGCCGGAGGGATCGCTCGGCCGGGTGGTCAAGGAGATCCATCGAGTGGTCACCGAGCTCGGGTTCGTTGGGGTCAACCTCAACCCGGACCCGTCCGGCACCTGGGCCGGTGTCCCGATGACCGACCCCTACTGGTTCCCGGTCTACGAGACCCTCGAGGAGCTGGATGTCCCGGCGATGGTCCACGTCTCCAGCGCCTGCAACCCCAACTTCCACACCCTCGGCGCCCACTACCTCAACGCTGACACGAGCGTCTTCGTGCAGCTGCTCCAGTCGGACCTGTTCGAGCGGTTCCCCGGGCTCAGATTCGTGATCCCGCACGGTGGGGGAGCGGTGCCCTACCACTGGGGCCGCTACCGCGGTCTTGCGATGCGCTACGGCTGGCAGGACCCAGCCGAGCTCCTCGACAACGTCTTCTTCGACACCGCCGTCTACCACCAACCCGGCATCGACCTGCTCACCCGGGTGATCCCCGCGGACAACATCCTGTTCGCCGCCGAGATGCTGGGCGCCGTACGTGGTGCCGACCCGGAGACCGGCTTGGAGTGGGACGACACCCTGCAGTACGTCGAAGCCTCCGGCCTGAAGCGGGAGGAGCTCACCAAGATCTATGAGGCGAATGCGCGCCGGGTCTACCCGCGCCTGGACCAGCGCCTGACCGCGATGGGGCGCTGATGGGGAACCTCCATCTCTCCTTCGCCTGCGGCGACTACGACCGCACCCGGGCCCTCGAGGATGGGTCCGTCCGCGCGGACGGCATCGACCTGACGTACCTTCGTCTGCCGGTCGAGGAGACCTTCTTCCGGATGGCACGACACCAGGAGTTCGACGTCGCTGAGATGTCGCTGTCGACCTACCTGGCGACCCTGGATCGCGACCCGGTCCCGTTCGTGGCGCTGCCGGTCTTCACCTCGCGGCAGTTCCGTCACGGTGGGATCTTCGTCAACGCCGAGTCCGGTATCGAGAAACCCTCGGACCTGCGCGGCAAGAAGGTCGGCAACGCCGAGTTCCAGCTGACGGCGAACGTCTGGATCCGCGGAATCCTGGCCGACGAGTACGACGTCCCGCTGGACTCGGTCACCTATCTCACCGGCGGTCAGGAGGCACCAGGCCGGATCGAGAAGGGCGCGATCAGCACCCGCTTCGAGGTGACCCCGATCCCGGCTGGCCGCACGCTCAACGAGATGCTCCACGCCGGCGAGATCGACGCGTTCTACGGTCCCCGGATCCCGAGCTCGTTCGGGCGCGGCGACGGCCGCGTCCGCCGGCTCTTCCCGGACATGGTGTCCGCGGAGAAGGACTACTACGCCAGCACCGGGATCTTCCCGATCATGCACGTGGTGGCGGTCCGGCGCGAGGTCTATGAGCGGTACCCGTGGGTCGCCCAGTCGCTGACCAAGGCGCTCGACATCGCCAAGAACCAGGCGTACGACCGGATCTATGACGCCTCCGCGCTGCGGTTCATGGAGCCCTGGCTGATGCCTCACCTCGAGGAGGCACGCGGGCTGCTCGGCCAGGACTACTGGTCCTACGGCCTGGAGGCGAACCGGCACGTCCTCGATGTCTTCTGTCGCTACCACCACGATCAGGGACTCTCCTCCCGGCCTCGGACCGCCGATGAGCTGTTTGCGCCCGAGGCGACCGAGTCCTTCGTCATCTGAGATCGCCCCACCCCCACCAGAAAGGCAGCGCCTTGGAAGCAACCGCCAGTCACCTGCTTGCACGTGACCTGCTCATTCAGTATGCGAAACCGGGCACGGACGAGGTCGTCACGGCCGTAGATTCCGTCGACCTCGAGATCAGTCGCGGCGACTTCGTGTGCCTCGTCGGTCCCTCTGGCTGCGGCAAGACGACGGTGCTGAACGCAGTCGCGGGCTTCGTCCCGACCAGTGGGGGAGAGTTGACCCTCGATGGGCGCGTCATCCCGGGGCCAGGCCCCGACCGGGCGATGGTCTTCCAGCAGCCCAACCTGCTGCCCTGGCGATCCGTGCTCGCGAACGTCACCTACGGGCTCGAGATTTCGAAGGCCTGGTCGAAGACAGAGGCCCGCGAGCGCGGCATGGAGCTGATCGAGCTGGTCGGGCTCACCGACGCGGCGAGCTCCTTTCCGAGCCAGCTCTCCGGCGGCATGCAGGCACGGGTCAACCTGGCCCGTGCGCTCGCCGTCGACCCGGAGATCCTGCTGCTCGATGAGCCGTTCGCGGCCATCGATGCACAGACCCGCGAGATTCTCCAGGCCGAGCTGCTGCGGGTGTGCGCGGCCCGGGACGTCACCGCGCTGTTTGTCACGCACGACATCTCCGAGGCGGCCTTTCTCGCCGACCGGGTCGCCGTCTTCAGCCCTCGACCCGGCCGCATCGTCCAGGAGATCACGGTGCCCTGGGAGCGCCCTCGGGCGCAGGGCATCAGGCGTACGAGGGAGTTCGCCGACCTGCACGACGAGATCGCCGACGTGCTGTACGCCGCCAAGGAAGGAGCCCGATCATGAGCACGACGACCACGGTGAAATCGCCACCACAGGCGAGCACCCCGGCCGGCGGAAGGCCAGCGCGCAGGCCGTGGCTGTCGCCGAAGTTCCTCGTGGGAACCGCAGCGGTACTCACCGCGCTCGTCGCCTGGCAGGTGGTCGTGCTGCTGGAGATCAAGCCACGTGGCGTACTCCCAGGGCCATTCGACGTGCTCGACGAGGGCGTCTCCATGTTCCAGCAGGCGTCCTTCTGGGCGGACATGGGGGCCAGCTTCCAAGAGCTGGTGATCGGACTCTTCTTCGCCGTGCTCGTCGGGCTGCCGCTGGGACTGCTGATCGGCTGGTATCGGCCGGTCGACTGGGCACTGTCGCCGTTCATCACGTTCCTCTACGCGACGCCGCGCATCGCCATGACACCGCTCATCATCGTCTTCTTCGGGTTCGGCATCACACCGAAGGTCATCATCGTGTTCCTGATGTCGGTCTTCCCGATCCTCATCAACACGGCGCAGGGCATGCACGCCCTCGAGCAGGGCGTCGTGCGGGTGGCCCAGTGCTTCGGCGCCAGCGACCTCCAGCTCTTCCGCACCGTCGCGCTGCCGGGCACCGTCCCCTTCATCGCGGGCGGCCTACGGCTCGCGGTTGGCCAGGCGCTCATCGGCGTCTACGTCGCCGAGCTGAGCGGTGCCCAACACGGCGTCGGGATGATGATGAACACCGCTGCCCAGCAGTACCAGTCGTCGAAGATCTTCGTCGGCCTCTTCGTCTTCGCGATCACCGGCGTGGCGCTTACGGCGCTCCTGCGCCGTGTGGAGGCGCACTTCGCATCCTGGCGCCCCGCCAGCCACTGACCGTCCAACCCCACGACAAGGAGAGACAGATGAACCAAGGAACCTGGATGAAGCGAGGTGTCGTCGCAGCGGCCCTGATCGCGGTCGCCTCAGCCACACTCACCGCCTGCGGCGGCGACGAGTCGGCGGACGGCCTCACCACTATCAAGGTGAGCTACAGCGAGAAGGTGGCCGACAACCTGCCGCTGTGGGCCGCGAAGGAGCAAGGCTTTTTCGAGGCGCATGGCCTCGAGGTCGAGCTCGTCAACCTGGACAGTGAGAAGGGCTTCCCGGCGTTGCTGTCCGGCCAGGTCGACATGGCCGCCATCGGTGGCACTCAGGTCGTCTCGGCCGCTGCGGCGGGAAACGACGTCAAGATCCTCGGCGCGGCCACACCTGTGCTGCCCTTCGAGCTGTATGCGGACGTGGCCACCGGTGTAGAGCTGAAGGGCAAGAAGGTCGGCTACACCTCGAAGAGCGGTTCGCAGTACGTCGGCACGGTCGAGGCGATCAAGGCTGCCGGCTTGGAACCGTCGGACGTCGACCTGGTGCCCTTGGGCAACGTGTCCAACGTCAACAACGCACTGCTGAGCGGGGCCATCGACGCGGCCGCGACGCATCCGCCGGCGAGCTTGCAGTTCAAGAACGCGGGTCTGCACCGTCTGGTGGACCTGGCCAAGGAGGACATCCCGTACATGAACGTCAGCTACGTCGCACTGACCTCCTACAACGAGGAACACCCGGAGGTGTTGGACCAGTTCTTCGCTGCCTTGAAGCAGGGCACGGACTTCGTACAGGGCAACCAGAAGGGCGCCACTCGGATCCTCGGCGACTACCTCGGTGAGGACGATCAGGCGGCACTGGATGACGCATGGAACTACTACACCTCCGAGGTCATCCAGGAGGCTCCACTCGCTTCGCCGGAGCAGCTGGAACTATCGGTGGAGTTCCTGGATGGGTCCGTCGAGGGGGTCGAGGACGTGGACCTTGATGGCTTGATCGACCCCTCCCATGTAGAGAAGGCATTCGGGACCAGCTGACTCCTCGAACCCGGCGCTCGCGTCGGCGGGCGGCATCAACCACCGACCAGGTCGCGGTACTTGTCGTCCCAGTACTCGTACCGGTCGCCGGTCATCTCCTCCTCCGGGACGCCGATCGTCTCGACCTCGTCGATCGGTGAGGGAACTCCCTCCACGGTCGGGATCCGGTGGACGTCGGCGATGGTCTGCTGCCCCTCGCTGAGCACGTAGTCCATGAACAGCATGGCGGCCGCAGGGTGCTCGGCCGCCGACATGAGGCCGGCGCCGTTGGGACGGACCACGACGGGCTCCACGTGCTGACCGTCGGGGTTCCACGCCACCGGGGCACCGTTGTCGGCGGAGGCGCCGTCGACGGTGTGCTGGTAGATCGAGAGGGCGATGTCGAGCTTGCCGGCCGAGAGCATGTCACCCATCGTGCTGTGCCCCTTCTCGACCGAGGCGTTGGCCGCGATGCCGGCCCACATCCTGTCGACCTCCTGCTCGCTCATGCCCCGGTCGAGGTAGTAGGTAGAGACGGCGGCGTACCAGTCGATGTCGCTGAGCTCGAGCGAGATGAGGCCCTTCCACTTCGGGTCGGCGAAGTCCTTGATCTCCTTCGGCAGGTCTGTGGCCTCGACCTTGTCGGTGTTCCAGCCGACGACGAACGCGTTGAAGTAGTGGGAGGTCCAGCCGTCCATCTGGCCGTCCTGACGGACGGCATCGCGGTACTCGCTCTCGTAGTCGTAGAGGAAGCCCTGGTCGGCCATGATGTTGAGCTCGTTGGCGTTGTTGTCGACGAAGTCGACCTTGAGCTTGCCCGCGCTCCCTTCGGTGAGGAGCTTCTGCAGCACCGTCTCGGAGTTGCCGCGAGTGAGCTCGACATCGATGTCGTACTCCTCCTCGAAGCCCGCGATGATCGCCTCCATGTCGGTGTTCGAGGTGTATACGGTCAGCTGGCCCTCCTCCTCGGCGAGCTCGGTCAGCTCCGCCTCGCGTTCCTGGCCGCTGAGGCTGTTGATCCTGTCGTAGACAGCCGTCGCGTCCGCGTTCGCCTCCGGCGCGCTGCCAGCGACGGGGCTGCCGCCACATCCGGTCACGAGTAGTGCGAGAGCGAACGTTCCGGCCGTTCCCGCGAGAACCTGGTGCTTCATCCTCAACTCCATTTCTTCTCGAGCTCGTCGACCGACAGCACGTCGGCGTACTTGGTGGCCATGTCGAAGAGGTTGTTGCAGTGCGCGAACCAGGACCGGTCGAAGCACGCGTCGTCGACGACGAAGGTGCTGAAGCCGTTCGAGCACGAGTCGACGGCCGTTGCCCGGACACACCCGGAGGTCGATACGCCGCAGACGATGACCGACTCGACCTTCTCGCGCACGAGGAAGACCGAGAGCGGCGTCTGGAAGAACGCACTCGCCTTGGTCTTCTCGAGCACCCAGTCGCCTGTCTCGGGAGCGATCGTGCCCGGAAAGTCGCCGAAGCCGTCCGCGAGCCTGGCGCCGGTCCTGGGCTTCTTCGTCGCTCGACCGACGAAGGCCTGGTCGTTCGCGCTCGAGCGGGTGTAGACGACGGGCATGCTCTTGCTGCGTACGAGCTCGATCAGCCGGGCGATGTGCGGCATGGCCTCCCACGCCGAGGGGCCAGCCGCGGTGGAGTACTCCTGCCGTGCCTCATCGAGGGTCAGACCCGCCGACCCCGTGAACCCGTACGTCACGTCGACGACGATCAGCGCCGACCTCTGCCCGAGCCCGAGTCGCCCGGCACCGAGCGCGCCAGCCTCATGCTCGGGCACGTTCTGCGTCCATCGCTTCATCACCGCGCCCTCCGGTGTCGTCCGGTCGCTCACGCGCCGAGCGCTTCGACGACCTGATCGAGGGTGCGTACGTTGACCATGCGCGGGAACACCTTGCGCATGAAGAACTCGCGCTGCTCGAGGAAACCGTTGCAGCAGTCCTCGACGACAGTGACCTGGAAGTCCATGTCGCGGGCGTCGTACGCCGTGGAGGCGATGCCGACATGGACCGAGCCGCCGACGAGCATGATCCGCTCGATCCCGCGACTGCGGAGGGATACCTCCAGGTGCGTGCCATGGAAGGCCGACCAGCGATGCTTGGGCACGTCGTAGTCGCCGGGCTGTGGCGCCAGCTCGGCGAGCACCTGGTACTCGGGGGAGCCGCTGTCGTGGGGTGGGTTGTGCTTGATCAGGTTCTCCGGTCCCCAGGGCGTGAAGGAGGAGTCGGTGTCGGCGATCGACCGCGCGAAGTCGGCGCCGTCGATGCGGTGGTCGGCCCGGGCGTAGAAGATCGGGGTTCCGACCGAGCGGCACGCCGCGATCAGCTTGGCGGTCGTCAGGTGCGATCCGGCTTCCTCGATCGCTGGGCGGTAGGCCTCGAGCATGTCGAAGACGACGAGCGCCGTGCGGGCGGGATCGTAGGAGGTGATCGGTTGGGTGGGGCGGTCCATGAAGGTGTCTCCCTCAGTGCAGTCGGGGGTTGCTGGCGAAGTCGTAGTCGGTGGCGTACGCCGAGGTGAACGACCAGATGACCTGGTTGTCGTCGGTGCCACTGAGCCGCTCGTGCAGCCAGCGGGTGATGGTCTCGAACGACTCGGTGGCCTCCTGCTCACGGAAGCGGCCCGGCATGGTGTCGTTGAGCCACCCGTGCGGCATGTCGGGGTAGAGCACGAAGTCGTAGCTGCGGCCGGCGTCCTCGATCAGGTTGCGCACAGCGCGCACGTCATCGACCGACATCGTGTGGTCCTTCTCGCCCCACAGACCCAGAACGGGCGAGGTGCCGGCCCGGATCATCTTGTCGTACGGCACCGAGCGCAGGTCGCCGAGCTCGTACTCGCGCGCCTGCGCCCCGCCGTAGAGCATGACGACGGCGTTGATGTCGTCCCGCTCGGCATCGGCTACCAGACCGTAGCTTCCGGTACGGCACACGCCGATCACCGCGACGGGCGAGTCGTCGCTGCAGCCCTCGAGCGTGCGGGCGTACGTGATCGCCGCGTCGATGTGGCGAAGTGCCGCTGCGTCGGAGATCTCCGGGAGCCGCTCTTCCTCGCCGGTGAGCTCTACATCGGCGTAGAAGTCCGGAGCCACCGTGACCAGCCCGGCGTCGGCGAACCTGTCGGCCAGTTCGACGGTGTGCTGGACGACACCGTAGCGCTCGTGGCACTGGATGAGGATCGGCCGCGGGGCCGTCGCGGGTACAGACGGGACCGCCGCGTACCCCCACGAGACAGGCCCCAACGGGGTGAGCTCGCGAGGATCGATCCGGTCAGAGGGGCCTCGCTCCTCCTTCGGGAGCATCGGGGGGACGCCTTCGGGTTCGATGCACATGCAGTTGTCTTCCCTCTCAGTGGTTGACGAGGCTGTCGTACTTGTCGGCCAGCTCCTCGCGGTGCTCGACGAGCTCGGCGACGTCCTGCTCGAGAATGTCCGCCCCGGCGATCGGGTCGTCCGCGCTGGGGACCGGGGGGAGCGAGCCGAGCTCGCGGTCGACCTCGAAGCCTGCTTCGTTGAGCTGGAAGTCGAGGTACAAGGTGGCGGAAGCCGGGTTCTCGGCGCCCTTCATGAGCGCGCCGGCGTCGTAGCGAACGACGACCGGGCCGATCCGTGGTGTGGCGTCACCGTAGGAGATCGGGGCGCCATCCTCCTTCGCGCGGTCGACGGTCTGGGAGTAGAGCGAGAGGGCGATGTCGAACTTGCCAGCGATCAGGAACTCACCCTGGGCCGTGTGGCCCTTGGTCACCTCGGAGTTCGCCACCAGACCTTCGAAGAGGTCGTCGACCTCGGCCTCCGACATGCCTTGGTCCCGGTAGTGGTCGGCCAAGGTGGCATACCAGTCGTAGTCGCCCAGCTCCATGCTCATCCGGTCCTTCCAGATGGGGTCGGTGAGGTCGGCGTAGTCGGTGGGAACCTCGTCTTCCGACACCTTCTTGGTGTTCCAGCCGGCCACGAACGCCAGTCGACGGATGCCGGTCCAGTCCTCGCCCTTGCCGCGCACCGAGACCGCGTCGCGATACTCGGACTCGTACGGGGTCAGGATGCCGCTGTCGTTGAGCGACTCCAGATCCGGTGCCGGGAGCACGATGACGTCGTTGTTGAGCTTGTTGCCGGACGTCTCCTGGACGACTCGCTGTAGGACCGACTCGGAGTTGCCGTTGTAGACAGCCACCTCCAGGCCGTACTCCTTCATGAACGCATCAGCCATCGCCTGCTCGTCGTTGAAGGCCGAGTAGACCATGAGCTCGTCCTCCTTCTTGGCGGCCTCGAGGAGGGCGTCCTCCCGTGCTTGACCGGTGAGCCCGGTCCACGGGTGGTTCGCTGAGCTGTCGGATTCATCCTTGGATGCGACTGGGGAAGAGCCGCAGGCTCCCGCTCCCCACGTCATGGTCGCCAGCATCGCGACCGCCACACATTGGGACCTGCGTCTGCGCCGAGCTTCGTTCACTTGCCTCACCGCCGTTCCCGGGGTCGAACTAGGCGGCCCCGTCATGAGTCGTCGGCACGCCGTCGTGCGATTGAGGCGTGACGCTACTGAATAATCGGCGTTGTTGACAAGGGTCTGGCTAATAAATAACCATTCGCGTGTCTCTCCAGGACGCGCAGGGCTGCCTGGTGTCGCGTGGCGTGCGACGACAGGTGCGAGCAGACGGTGGTGGTGCGTACCTCAGAAACCGGCGAGCAGAGGCAGCGCGACCTTCGCGACCGCGCTCGCGCCGCTTGCGCGGAAGGCCAGCACGAGCTCAAGCGGCTCGGCTTCGTCGAGCTCGTGGAAAACGACGCCTTCCATTGGGAAGGCGCGCACGCCGCCGGGTACCAGCGCGACGCCCAGGCCTGCGGCGACGAGACCGAGGAGGACCGAGGTGCCGGCTCCGGCGTGCTCGCGGCGCGGGGTGAACCCGGCCTCGCGGCACATCCGAGTCGCGGTCTCGTTGAGGGCTGAGTAGTGACTGCTGTAGGTCACCCATGGCTCGTTGCGCAGGTCTGCGACCGAGATGGTTGACCGGTCGGCGAGCCTGTGGTCGGCCGGCATGGCCAGGAGCAGCGGCTCGGTGGTGAACGGGATGGTCTCGATGTCGTCGCCGACCACGGGCGGACGCAGGATGCCGATGTCCAGGCTGCCGGCGCGGATGCCATCGCACTGGTCTGGGGTGAGCATGTCGGCGTGGACGGCGAGTTCGACCTCAGGCAGGCGCTGCCGCAGCGTACGCGCGATCTGGGGAAGGTAGGCAAAGGCCGCCGTCCCGGTCAGTCCGAGGCGGAGCAATCCCTTCTGGCCGGCGGAGAAGCGGCGCACGCTGTCGGTCGTCTCGTCCAGGCGGCTCAGCATCTGCTGCGCCTCGGACTGCAGGAACTCTCCCGCCGGCGTGAGCAGCACCTGGCGCGTGGTCCGGTTGAGCAGAGTGACGCCGAGCTCGGTCTCGAGCTGCCGGATCGTCTGCGAGAGTGCGGACTGGGATACCTGCAGGCGCTCGGCCGCCTTACCGTAATGGAGGGTATCGGCCAGGGCGGCGAAGTAGCGGAGCTGTCGTACGTCGATCGCTGGTCCCCTCGGCTCGGCGCCGGCTGGGCGCCGGCGCGACGTCAGCGTCACTGTAGCCGGACCCCTCGTGTGCCCATCTGCATTGGAGGGTCGGTGCTGGAATCGCGGAGTCTATGGTGGTCCGGCCGGGTGGCCACCGGACGAGCGGTTGCAGGTGAACAGAGAAGGAAGGTTGGTGTCAGTCGATGGATCTACGCCATCTCCGCTATTTCGCTGCCGTCGCGGAGACCTGCCACTTCGGTCATGCGGCGGAGCGCCTCCAGGTCGCCCAGCCTGCCCTCTCGCTGAAGGTGCGCCAACTGGAGGAGGAGCTCGGGGTCACGCTCTTCGAGCGGACGACCCGGCAGGTGTCGTTGACCACGGCGGGCAAGTTCCTCAAGTCCGAGACGGACCAGCTGTTCGGCCGTCTCGACGACACGATCGCCGGCGTCCGCCGGTTGTCGGCGGGGCAGGCCGGCCTGCTCAGGATCGGGATGAACGGCACCGCTGCCTTCTCCCACCTGCCGCGCATCGCCCGCGTCGTGAAGCGGGCGCTGCCGGACGTCGCGCTCGGGATCCATGCCGACATGCTGACCCCTGCTCAGTGTGAAGGGCTGCGTGACGGCACCCTCGAGGTCGGCATCCTGCGACCGCCCGTGCTCGGCCGGGACCTCGCCACGGCGCCCTTCGTCTCGGAGTCGCTGGTGCTCGCCCTTCCCGCGAAGCATCGGTTGGTGGGGAAGGCACGGATCTCGGTGAGCGATCTGCGTGATGAGTCGTGGGTCTGCTACAGCAGCCCGCACTCTGCGCTCAATGCGCGAGTCACGCGCCTGTGTGCAGGGGCCGGCTACACGCCGCGGCGTGAGCACGAGGCGGCGGGTGGATCGGTTCTCCTGGCGCTGGTCGCGGCAGGTCTCGGGGTGGCGATCGTGCCCGAGGGGGTGCGCTCGCATCCGCTGCACGGCGTGGTGTTTCGGGACCTGCCCGAGGCCGGGACCTTGGACTTGGTGCTGGGGTATCGAGCCGGGTCGGACAATCCGCTCGTCGGGGTCGTCGTCTCTCTGCTGACAGGCTCCTGAGCCAGCCGCCGAACGATTCAGAACGATCCGTTCTGGATCGGCACGAATTGTGTGCACACTCCGTGGATCCGGTTGACGGATGTGACGAACCTCATATGGACTAACCAAAGAACATTAGTCCATTGGTGGAGGTTGCCCGTGCCGAGATATCGCCTGACCGTCGATACCGGAGGAACGTTCTCCGACTTCGTGCTTCTCGAGGAGGACACCGGGAAGCACCGGATCCTCAAGGTCCCGTCCACTCCGGACGACCCCGGCAGGGCGGTGCTCGACGGGCTCGACGTCCTCGAAGCCGAGGGCATCGCGGCGAGCGACATCGTCTTCTTCTCCCACGGGACGACCGTGGCGACGAATGCCTTGCTCGAGGAGAAGGGAGCCGATGTCGGCCTGGTCGTGACCGAGGGCTTCACGGGCATCTACGAGACGATGGAGCAGAGCCGGCCGTATGGCCCGGCGGTCTTCGACCTCGGCTACCAGAAGCCTTCGCTGCTGGCCCCCGGGCGACGTACGGGCGAGGCTGCCGAACGCATCGCAGCCGACGGGAGCGTACGCGAGCCTCTCGACGAGGACTCCGTCAAGGAGCTCATCAAGCGCTTCGAGAAGGAGGGCGTCGAGGCGGTCGCGGTCTGCCTGCTCTTCGCCTTCATGAACGACGCCCACGAGCGCCGCATCAAGGAGATGCTGGTCGAGGCGCACCCGGAGTGGTGGGTCTCGACCTCCTGTGAGCTCCTGCCACAGATCAGGGAGTACTTCCGGCTCAGCACCGTCGTCATCAACGCGTACGTCTCCCCGATCCTCGGACGCTACGTGAAGAAGCTCGAAGGCGAGCTCGACGAGCGCAAGGTGGCGCCGGAGGCGCGCTTCACGATGCAGTCCAACGGCGGCTCGGCTCCCTTCGCCAGCACCGCGGGCCGCGCGGTCGGGACCATCCTGTCCGGCCCGGCCGGCGGGGTGACCGCGGGCAGTGCGTTGAGTCGCGACACGGGTTCGCTGAACATCATCACGTTCGACATGGGCGGCACGAGCACCGACGTCGCCCTGATCCAGAACGGCGAGCCGGTGATCACCGACCGCTCCAAGATCGACGGTCGTGACATCGCGATCCCGATGCTCGACATCACTACCGTCGCCGCCGGTGGCGGCACGATCTCTCGTGTCGACGCCTACGGCGCCCTCCACGTCGGACCGGCCTCCGCGGGCGCGGTCCCAGGCCCGGCCTGCTATCTGCGCGGCGGCACGCAACCGACGACCACCGACTGCAACGTCGTCCTCGGCTACCTCGACTCCGGCTCCCTCCTCGGCGGCGCGATGAGGATCGACAGGTCGCTCGCTGAGGAGGCCGTGCGGACCGGGCTCGCCGACCCGCTCGGCATGGACCTGCTCGAAGCAGCCGAGGGCCACGTGAAGATCATCGACGTCCAGATGGGCGAGGCGGTCAAGTCGATCTCTACCGAGCGTGGCTTCGACCTGCGCGAGTTCGCGCTGGTCCCGTTCGGCGGCGCCGGCCCGTTGCACGCCTGTCGCATCGCGAAGGACCTCGGCCTGGCCAAGGTCGTGATCCCGGCGTACCCGGGCGCGTTCTCGGCGTTGGGCCTGCTCATGTCCGACGTCAAGCACGACTATCTGCGCAGCCGTCTGTCCGACATCGCCACCGTCGACCCGGCTTCGATGGCGGAGCTCTTCGAGGACTTGCGGGCCCAGGGTGAGCAGCAGCTGCGTGCCGAGGGCTTCGACCTCGACCAGATGGCGTTCCGCTACTACGCCGATCTGCGCTACGCCGGTCAGGGCTATGAGAACCCGGTCCCGCTCACCGGCCTCCCGCAGACCCCGGAGGACGTCGCCGCGATCCGCGGCGCCTTCGACGTGATCCACGAGCAGTGCCACGGGCACAGCGCACCCGGCCAGCCGGTCGAGGTCGTCAACTACCGCGTCGAGGCGTACGGCCGGGTCCCCTCGGTCGAGCTGGCCGCGGTGGAGGAGGCGACCGGACCGGTCACCGACGCCGTGGTCGGGACACGCGAGGCGTACTTCTCCGAGGTCTCGGGCACGCCGTTCCCGGTGAACGTCTTCCAGCGCGAGAAGCTCCGCGCCGGCCACTCGTTCGAAGGCCCGGCCCTGATCGACCAGTACGACTCGACGACCGTCGTGTGCCCCGGGCAGCGCGTCACCGTCGACACCCTCGGCAACCTCATCGTGGAGAACAGCTGATGACCGCCCATGTGACCGATGACAGCACCGTTGACGCGATCACCGTCGAAGTGATCAGCCAGAGCCTGGGCGGGATCGTCCAGGAGATGCAGAACGCGCTCTTCTGCACCGGCTACTCGACCATCGTGCGTGAGTCGCGCGACGCGAGCTGCGCGATCCTCGACTCCGAGGGGCGGGTGCTCTCACAGTTCACCGTGCTGCCGCTGCACCTCGGTGCCTTCCCCGCCTGCGTCGACGCGCTGCTCGAGCGCTACCCGGCGAAGACCCTGAAGTCGGGCGACGCCTTCGTTGTCAACCACCCCTACTACGGCGGCAGCCCGCACGCGCCCGACATGGCGCTGATCTCGCCGATCGTGCTCGACGGGAAGCTGTTCGGCTTCAGCGCCAGCATCGCGCACAAGAGCGACATCGGTGGCATGGTCCCGGGCAGCAGCTCGGGGCAGGCCCGGGAGATCTTCCACGAGGGCATCATGCTGCCGCCGGTGAAGTTCATGGCCGAGGGCTTCGTGGTGCTCGAGGTCGAGACCATCCTGGCCGCCAACAGCCGTACGCCGGAGCTGGTTCTCGGTGATCTCAGCGGGCAGGTGGGCGCGACCGCGCTGGGTGCCTCCCGGGTGGCCGACCTGTGCGCGAAGCACGGCGCCGCGGTCGTCGCCGCGGCCGGCAAGCGGCTCTATCTGCTGACCGAGCAGCGCGTTTGCGCGGCGGTCAAGGAGTGGCCCGACGGGGTCTACACGGGCAGCGCCAAGGTGCACAGCGACGGCCTGGAGGGCGGTGAGCCGATCGTCGTACGCGTCTCGGTGCGCATCGACGGCGGTCAGGCGAGCTTCGACTGGACGGCCTCCGACGACCAGGTCGCGGGGCCGTACAACATCCGGCCGCCGCTGGTGCGTGCGGTCTGCAGCTATGCGATCAAGTGCCTGGTCGACCCGGACCTGCCCTCCAACGAGGGGCTGACCCTCGCCGTGGAAAGCCTGACCCGTCCGGGATCCTGCCTCGAGCCGTACATCCCGGCACCGGTCAACACCTACATGCCGATCGCGAACGTCGCCGCCGAGGCGGTCTTCGATGCGCTCGCCGAGATCCTGCCGATGGCCCGGATCGCGGAGAGCAGCCGCGGGATCAGCGGCACGCTGGCGCACTTCGATAGGAGCGGGGGATTCCCGCGGGTGCAGTACGAGCTGCCCGCGGGCGCGATCGGCGCTCGCGCCGACGGGGACGGCGTCTCCGCCTCCAAGGCACACGTCGCCAACGGCACCATCACCCCGATCGAGATCATCGAGTCGGAGTTCCCCGTCGAACTGGTCCGCTTCGAGCTGGTCCCCGACTCCGGCGGCCCCGGTCGCCACCGGGGTGGCCTGGCGTACGTCCGTGAGTACCGCATGCTCGGCGAGGGCCAGTTCAGCAGCCGGGTCGGCCAGATGCTCTCGGCGCCGGACGGACGCCAGAGCGGCCGCCCGGGCTCGGCCGGTGCGACCGTCGTCAACCCGGGTACGCCGCAGGAGCACGTGATCCTGTCCGAGGACGGCACCTTCCGGCTGCACGCCGGTGACGTGCTGCGCCGCGAGATGACCGGCGCCGGCGGCTATGGCAACCCGCTGACCCGCCCGGTCGAGCAGGTCGTCGCCGACGTCCTCGACGGCTACGTGACAGTCGACGGCGCCCGCCGCGACTACGGCGTCGCGCTGGTCGCGGACGACGCCGGCTACCGCGTCGACGAGACCGAGACCTCGCGGCTCCGCGCCGCGGTCTCCGCCTGACCACCCGACAACTCCCACAACCAGGAGAGCTCATGAGATTCGAGAACAAGGTCGCCCTCGTCACCGGAGCGGGCCGCAACGTCGGCGCCGCGGTGGCCAAGCGGTTCGCCGACGAGGGCGCCAGGATCGCGGTCGTCGACCTCGACGTCGAGCGCGGTCAGCGCACGGTCGCCGAGATAGAGGAGACCCACCCGGGCGCCGCGCAGTTCTTCAAGTGCGACGTTTCCGAGAGCGCCGATGTCCGGGCCCTGGTCGCAGGCGTCGTCGAGCATCTCGGTGGCATCGACATCTTGGTCAACAACGTCGCGATCACCGACCGCGGCGCCACCGTGCTGGACCTCGAGGAAGAGGTCTGGCACCGGGTCCTGAAGGTGACGCTCGACAGCGTCTTCCTCTGCAGCAAGTACGTCGGACAGCACATGGTCGCGACGCAGCGGCAGGGCGCGATCATCAACATCGGCTCCACCTCCGGCTTCCACGGCAGACCCAACGCGCTGGTCTACGGCGTGGCCAAGTCTGGAGTCCTCAACATGTCGCGCTCGATGGCCAACCAGCTCGGCAAGCACGGGATCCGGGTCAACACCGTCATCCCCAACAAGGTCGGCTCGCCCGTCGGCGAGGAGGTCGAGCCCGAGGGCCGCAAGCGCGAGAACCTGCTCGGCCGCGGTGGGCAGCCCGAGGACATCGCGGCCGCGGTCGCCTTCATGGCCTCCGACGACGCCGGGTTCGTCACTGCCGCCGACCTGCTGGTCGACGGCGGCTTCTTCCACGGCATCCGCTGACACATCACATCCAGGCACGAGAAGAGGAACAGAACATATGACGCAGAGTGTGGGAGTCATCGGTCTGGGCGCGATGGGTCGCCCGATGGCCGAGTACCTGGTGGACGCGGGGGTGCCGACCTCGGTGCTCGACGTGGACGCCGACGTGCGCCAGCAGGTCGTCGAACGTGGCGCGAAGCCTGCCCGGACGCTGACGGAGATCGCCGACAACGACGTGATCCTGGTCGTCGTCCCCTCCGACGAGGACGTACGCACCGTCTGCCTCGGTGAGGACGGGCTGCTGTCCGCGCCCAGGGACGGCTCGGTCATCGTGATCAGCGCCTCGGTCACCCCCGAGACCTGCGAGGACATCGCCAAGGCCGGTGCTCCGCACGGCGTCTCCGTCCTCGACGCGGCCCTGACCGGTGGCGTACGCGGGGCGGAGAGCGGCGAGATCAACCTGCTCGTCGGTGGCGACGAGGCAGTGCTCGACCGGATCCGTCCGTCGCTCGAGCCGTGGACCAAGGCTGTCCATCACCTCGGCCCGCTCGGGTCCGGCCAGGTGGGCAAGACGGTCAACAACCTGTGCCACTGGATCCAGATCTCCGGGGTGCACGAGGCGATGCTGCTCGGCCGACGGCTGGGGGTGGCGCCGTCCAAGCTGCGGGAGGCGCTGCTGGACAGCCCGGCCGCCAGCCGGACGCTCGCCGAGATCGACCACATGCGCTTCACCTGGTGGAAGAAGGACATCGACAACGCCCGCAAGATGGCCGAGCCGCTCGGCTACCGGATGCCGCTGACCGACCTCGCGTACGACCTGATGCCCGGCATCACGCCCGACCGGATCAACACCCTGCTGATCCAGGACCTCGACCCCGATGCGGAGAGAGAGTAGCCATGAAGACCTACCAGGGACTGGCCGCGGTTGCGGTCGTCGTATCGATCGTGCTCACCGGCTGTGGCGGGGGAGTGAACCGCGCCGCCTCCGTCGGCAACGAGGAGAACATCGACCAGGCAGCCGACGTCTACGAGAGGTTCAACAACCTCGAGGGCGAGGAGCGCATGGAGGAGCTGGTCAAGGCCGCCGAGGCCGAGGGCAAGCTCTCCGTCTACTCGACCCTCACCCCCGAGGCAGCGCCGGTCGTCGAGAAGGCGTTCGAGGCCGCGTACGACATCGAGGTCGAGATGCCCCGGATGTCGTCCGAGGACGTCATCACCAAGGTCGACACCGAGCAGGCGGGCGGCAACGACAACGGCGCCGACCTGCTCGAGCTGAACGGCTTCGAGCTGACCGCCCTGGCCGCCGAGGGTCACTTCGGTGAGTTCACCGGTCCTGAGCGCGACCTCGTGGTCGACGAGGGGCAGAAGGACGGGTGGACGGCCGACCGGCTCAACCGGTTCGTCGTCGCACGCAACACCGAGAAGCTGCCCGATGCGGACTGGCCGAAGCGGATCGAGGACTTCGCCGACCCCAAGTACCAGGGGAAGCTGTCCATGGAGATCAACGAGGTCGACTGGTTCATGGCGCTGCGCGACTACTACATGAACGAGAAGGGGATGAGCGAGCAGGAGGTCACCGACCTCTTCAAGGCCATCGCCGCCAACTCCGCCATGGTCGACGGTCACGCAGCGCAGATGAGCCAGCTCGCCGCCGGCAAGTACGCGGTCGCGATGTCGACGTACGACTACCAGACAGCCGGTGTGGCCCATACCGGCGCGCCACTGTCGTACGAGCCTGTGGTCCAGCCGGTCGTGCAGCGGCCGAACGGGGTGGCTCTGATGAACAGTGCGCCCCACCCCGCGTCCGCCTACCTCTTCTACGTATGGATCCTGACCGATGGCCAGCAGGTGCTGCGTGAGGCAGGGCTGACCTCGGCGCTGAAGAAGGACGCCAACGCGGGCCTCGACCAGGGCACCGAGATCGTCTCGGTCGACGTCGAGCAGCTCAAGGACGAGTTCGACACCTATCAGGACATGTACGCCGAGGTGACCGGCCAGAAGTAGCCACCGTGAAACGGGTGGGTGCCGGAAGTCGGCACTCACCCGTCCTCGGGCGGGCCGAAGTATCCGACGGAGTCATTCGACAGTGACGGAGAACGGTGTGACGACGATTCAATCCCGCAAGATGCTCATCGACGGCGAACTCGTGAACGCGTCGAACGGCGCGACGCTTCCTGCCGAGAACCCGACGACCGAGCAGGTCATCGGCGACCTTCCTGATGCCACCGCTGAAGACGTGGACAGGGCTGTTGCGGCGGCGCGGCGAGCATCGCCTGAGTGGAGCGGCACGCCATGGACGCAGCGCGGCCGATTGCTGCGCGACTACGCCGATCTGCTCGACGAGCACCGCGACGAGCTGGCCGAGCTGGACGCGCTCGATGCCGGCCTCCCTGTCGCCAGCATGCGCGCGGACGTGACGAGCGCTGCCAACGAGATCCGCTACTTCGCCGGCTTGGCTGGTGAGACGAAGGGACAGACGATCCCCAGCGGACCCGACCAGCTCACCTACACCGAGTTCGTTCCGTACCCGGTGGTCGCGCGGATCGTGCCGTTCAACCATCCCATCAAGTTCATCTCGAGCAAGGTCGCCGCAGCCCTGGCTGCCGGCGCTCCCGTCGTCGCCAAACCGGGGGAGCAGTCGTCACTGTCCGCGCTCCGCCTCGCTGAGCTGGTCAAAGACCTCTTTCCCGTGGGCGTGCTCAACATCATCACCGGCTCCGGTGCCACGGCGGGCGCGGGTCTCTCTGGTCACCCGGACGTACCCCGGGTTGCCTTCACCGGCTCCGTACCGACGGGGGCACGCATCATGGCGGCAGGTGCGCCCACGATCAAGCACGTCAGTCTCGAGCTCGGCGGGAAGAACCCGATGATCGTCTTCCCGGATGCTGAGGCCGAGCGGGCTGCGGTCGCATCCGTGGCAGCGATGAACTTCGCGCGGTCGATGGGGCAGTCGTGTGGCTCGTCGTCGCGCGTGTTCGTGCACCGAGACGTCAAGGACAGGTTCGTCAACGCCTTGGTCAAGCGGCTCTCCGAGCTGAAGGTCGGCGACCCCATGCGCGACGACACCGACATGGGCCCGATCGCCTTCCGCGCGCACTACGAGAAGGTCTGCTCGTACGTCGAGGCCGGCATCGAGGAGGGCGCCACGCTCGCCCACGGCGGCAAGCGGCCCGCCGGCCTGGACACCGGGTTCTTCATTGAGCCCACCGCGTTCACCGACGTCACGATGGACATGCGGATCGCCAAGGAGGAGATCTTCGGCCCGGTCGTCTCCGTCCTGGACTGGGACGACTATGACGAGATGATCGCTCAGGCCAACGATGTCGAGTTCGGGCTGACCGGCAACGTCTGGACCAACGACATCTCGCAGGCGCTTCGCACGGCTCGGCACATCGACTCGGGCTACATCTCGGTCAACGGCACCGGCAAGCGTCCGACCGGCTCCCCGTTCGGGGGCTTCAAGAGCAGCGGTCTCGGCAAGGAGAGCTCGCTCGACGAGCTGCTGAGCTACGGCCGGAACAAGTCCGTGACCGTCATCCTCTGACCCCATCCAGGGCTGAGATCACGACACGTACTTTGTTGCTCGTCGCTCAGGCGATCGCCTTCAGGTGATCCTTGAGAGGGATGTCGGGGTTCGCGGCAGCGGCAGGGGATACGTTGCCGCCGCGTTCGAGGATCTTGCGGACGGCCATGTAGTCACGCGGGGCGTTGATGGAGTCTGTCGAGACGAGCTGACCGTCGTGATAGTAGAGCGCGGAGAAGGATTCGCTGTCGGGCTCGCCGCGCACGACCACGTCGTCGTAGCCGCTGTTCAGCCCCGCGACCTGCAGCTTCAGGTCGGCCTGGTCGGACCAGAACCACGGGATGCCGGCGGCCGGCGGGACGACGCCGAGGAGCGTGGCTGCGGCGACCTTCGCCTGTGCCACCGCGTTCTGCACCGATTCGAGCCGGAGAGAGCCGTGGTCGGGGTGGGTGGTGACGGTGCAGTCTCCGGCAGCGACCACGGCGGGGTGGGACGTACGCGCGTCGGTGCCGACCACGATGCCGCCGTCGACGTCCAGGCCCATCTGCTCGGCGAGCTCCATGCGCGGCTGCAGGCCTACGCCGACGAGGACCAGGTCGGCGGGAAGCGTCTGCCCGGCGGCGAGCTTTACCCCGGTCACGTGGCCGTCGGAGCCGACGATCTGCTCGATCCCGGTGCCGAGCAGGACCTCGGTGCCGCGGCGGCGGTGCGCCTCGAGGTAGAACTCGGAGACCACGGGGGCGACAGCGCGGGCGAGCAGCCGGTCGGCGATGTCGACGACGGTGACCCTTTTGCCCGCTGCTCGGACGCCGGCGGCGGCCTCGAGACCGATGAAGCCACCGCCGATCACGACGACGTTTTCTGCGGAGTCCATGCGGCTCCGTAGGTCGCCCGCGTCGTCGAGGTGGCGCAGGTAGCAGACGCCGTCCAGGTCGCTACCGGGCACTGCGATCCGGCGGGCTCGCCCGCCGACGGTGAGTGCCAGCCGCTCGAACTCGAGCGGTCGTCCGGCCGCGGTGATCGCGATGCCGCGGCTCCCGTCGGTGGGAAGGGTCACCTCGGTGACCTTCTCGCCGAGGACCAGGTCGATCGCGTTGTCGCGATACCACTGCTCGCCGCGGAAGGTGAGCCCCTCCAGCCCGACCTTCCCGGCCAGGTAGGCCTTGGAGAGCGGGGGGCGCTGGTAGGGCAGGTGGGTCTCGCCGCCGACCAGGGTGATGGGGGTGTCGTCGCCCAACTCGCGCAGCGTGGTGGCGACCTGCAGGCCCGCCTGACTGGCTCCGATGATCAGCGTCCTGCTCATTCTTCGCTCCTATTGGTCAATTGGTTAGACCATAACATCGAATGGGGAGTGGAAGGTAGGGGTCAACCGTAAGAACGCCGCTCAGGCCAGGTCGTAGACGAACCCGGCCAACTGCTGGAGGTTGCGGCACTCCGCCATCTCGACGATGTCGCCGTAGACCATCGCAGCCGAGTCCCCGGAACCCCAGTTGCGCTCCGGCTCGGGGTTGAGCCAGATGGTGCGCTTCGCGGCCGCTGCCAGCTCCCGCAGGGGCCCGTCGCCGAGCGAGGCGTAGTTGGCGCGAGCATCGCCCAAGATCAGGAGTGTCGTACGTGGTCCCACCGCCTCGCCGTGCTCGGCGGCGAACCGCTCGAAGACCCGGCCATAGTGCGTACGTCCCGCCAGCGCCGCCTCGCGGGTGCTGCCGGCCAGCCCGGCGATGACCTCCTCCGGGCCGGCGTCGGGGCGCAGTTCGTCGGTGACCTCGTGCACGTCATCGACGAACGTGAACGCCCGCATGCCCTGGAACGCCTCCCGCAGGGCGTACACGAACATCAGCGTGAAGTGCGCGAAGTGTGCCACCGAGCCGCTGACGTCGCACAGCACGACCAGGTCGGTGCGATGTGGGCGCTTGGGCCGGTGGTGCGTGGTCAGCGGCACGCCGCCGGTCGCCATCGATGCCCGGATCGTCCGGCGGAAGTCGACCGGACCGCCGCCGCGGCTGCGCCGCTCCTTGGCCAACCGGGTCGCCAGCCGCCGCGCCAGCTGGTAGACCTCGCGGCGCATCGCCGCCAGGTCGGCGTGGCGCGCCTCGGAGAATGCCAGCTTGTCGATCGTCGGCCGCACCTGCTCCGCAGTCCTGCGGTCCGGCCCCTTCCGCTCAGCGGCGCGTCGTTCGATGTCGGCGTGCACGGCCGAGATGAACGCGGTCAGTCGCCGCTGGGCAAACTTGTCGGCCTGCTCGCGCTCGACGCCGTCGCGCATCAGCCCCTCGACCAGCTGGTTGACGAGGTGCTGCACGTCGAGGCGCTGCAGGGTCTCGTACGCCGACCATGGCGATGCGCCGTTGGTGCGCCCCGCATCGGTGCCGAAGCGGCCGACCGACTCCGCCGCGAGCTGACGCAGCAGCTGGTCGTCCAGGTCGGACTCGCGCAGGGCGCGCCGGACCCGGCGACGCATCGTGTCGAGCACATCGAGGTTGTCGCCGACCGGCTCGTGGGCGGGTGGGTCCGACGCCCGGCCGCCGCCGTCGCCGACCATCGCCGGGAAGTAGAGGTCGAAGAGCGCATCGAAGGTGGAACGCTGGGAGTGCTTCTTGACCAGCGTGGCGGCGTACGTGTCGCGGACCATCGCCCGGTTGCTCCAAGGAACCCTGGCCAGTGCGGTCACAGAGTCCAGGTCCTCGGAGAGGGAGACCGACAGTCCCGCCGTACGGAGCGCACGGACGAACTCCAGATGCCGTTCCAGGAGGCCTGAGCCGTCCGCGGAGCCGCTCATCAGGAAGCCCCGACGAGCTCCGCAAGCGCACGCTCCTGGGCGAGCGCGCCGGCGAGGGAGGTGGAGGAGGTGAACCAGGGCATGGACCGGATCCTTGAATCGACGGGTGGACAGTGGCGCGGATCACGCCTAGATTAATGGTCAGTCCATTATGCATCGCAGTGCAGATCAGGTCGACCACGATCTGACGCCTGCCATGGCACTGACGGCAGGAGGAAATGCATGGCCAAGAAGCTGCGTACTTTCGTTCGCGGGCTTGATTCCGCGACTTACGGGCTCAACGAGTTCCGGCAGAAGCAGCTCTCGTACGACCGCGTTCGCAACGACGAGTACGTCGTCGACGACGCGAAGGTCGGCCACTCCGGCGACAGCGCACAGTCCAAGACCTGGTGGCGGATCGGTCCCGGTGACGAGGAGTTCCTCACCCAGACCATCCACGTCCACTTCGTGGAGCTGCCCCCGCAGTCCTCGAACCATGGCCACGGCCACCAGAACGAGGCCGCCTTCTACATCCTCGAGGGCAAGGGCTACGAGATCCACGACGATCAGCGCTACGACTGGAAGAAGGACGACCTCGTCTACGTCCACACCGACTCGGTGCACAAGCACTTCAATCCGTACGACGAGAAGGCTGTCGCCCTGGTCGTGAAGGCCAAGAGCACCTGGATGTTCATGGGCCTCATCCAGCAGGGGCGCAGCGGCCCCATCGACCGTCCGGACGAGTTCGGCCCGCGCGAGGAGTGGAGCCACGTCTGGACCCCGGGAGTCAAGGAACGCAAGAAGGTCATCGGCCTCGAGGACACCACCTGGGAGATGACGCAGCTGGGCAACCAGCGGATCATCGCGTCGCCGGAGAAGGCCGATGGTCGCATCCACAGCACCGACTCCTACGAGCTGAAGATCGAGCCGGGGAGCCGCTCGGGCAGGTACTGGAAGATGGCCGACGAGGTCTTCTACGTCCTCGATGGCGACGGGCACTTCCTGATGTGGGAGGTCGAGGCCGAGATCGCCGAGAAGTACTACGCCCGCGTCGCGCTCGAGCCGAAGCGCTACGACTTCACCAAGGGCGACACGATCTACGTGCCGCAGAACCACCAGGTGCAGATCTTCGCCAACGACGGCTCCACGGTGCGCCTGTTCCAGTCACAGAACCGGCTCTTCCGAACGCTCGGCTACGACAACGTCCACTACGTCGAGAACGCTCCGGCGTACGACGCGCTCCAGGTTCCCGAGTCGGCAGCGACGGTCGACGCCTGACGGCAGCCCGGCACGGTACAGACCCAACGGCCAACAGGAGGCAACCAATGGCGAAGAAGAAGGTGCGTACCTTCGTTCGCGGGCTCGACTCGGCGACGTACGGACTCAACGAGTTCCGTCAGGAACAGCTCGCGAACCCGCGAGTGCGTGACAACACGATCGTCGTCGACGACGGCAGCGTCGGCCACTCGGCCAACACCAAGACCTCGCACACGGCGTGGCGGGTCGGGCCCGGCGACGAGCAGTTCCTGACCCAGACGATCCAGGTCCACTTCACGGGCGTCGACGGGCACGGGCAGAACGGTGGCCACGGTCACCAGAACGAGGCTGCCTTCTACATCCTGGAAGGGGCGGGCTATGAGATCCACGACGGGATCCGCTACGACTGGAAGAAGGACGACCTCGTCTACGTCCACACCGACTCCGTGCACCAGCACTTCAACCCGTACGACGAGAACGCCCTTGCGCTGGTGGTGAAGGCGAAGAGCACCTGGATGTTCATGGGTCTGATCCAGCAGGGCAAGAGCGGACCGATCGACCGGCCCGAGGAGTTCGGTCCCCGCGAGGAGTGGAGCCGGATCTGGACTCCCGGTGTGTTGGACCGCAAGAAGGTCATCAGCGTCGAGGACACCACCTGGGAGATGACGCAGCTGGGAAACCAGCGGATCATCGCGTCGCCGGAGAAGACTGACGGTCGCATCCACAGCACCGACTCCTACGAGCTGAAGATCAATCCGGGCAGCAGGTCGGGACGCTACTGGAAGATGGCCGACGAGGTCTTCTACGCCCTCGATGGCGACGGGCACTTCCTGATGTGGGAGGTCGAGGCCGAGATCGCCGAGAAGTACTACGCGCGGACGGCGTTGGAGCCGAAGCGGTTCGACTTCACCAAGGGCGACACGATCTATGTGCCGCAGAACCACGTGGTGCAGATCTTCGCGAACGACGGCTCCACGGTGCGCCTGTTCCAGTCGCAGAACCGGCTCTTCCGCACGCTCGGCTACGACAACATCCACTTCTTCGAGGATGCGCCCGAATACACCGGTGCCGGCGAGCTCGCCAAGAGCCCGGTCTGACCCCGAACCCGGTGCCGATCCACCGGAGACTCCGGCGCTCTCCGTCGCGCGACACCCTCGCAGCCGCGGGGGGCGCCGCGCTGTTCTCCTGCGCTCTCGGACTCGCCTCCGTGGCACTGCCGCTGCTGGCGATCGACGCCGGCTACAACGCGGTCGAGGTAGGCGTGCTCACCGCCATCTCGGCGATCGCCCAGATGACAGCCCGGCTCGGCCTGGGCGTGGTCATGCGGGTCCTCCCGGACTGGACCCTCGTTGCCGCGGCGACTCTCATCCTGGGGGTCTCGAACGGGATGGTCGCGGTCGACGCGGCGGTGGTCCCGTTCGTCATCGCTCAACTGCTGCAGGGAGTGGCCCGTGCCTGCTTCTGGACCGGCAGCCAGACCCACGCCGTACGTCGCGAAGGTTCCTCGGTGAAGTCGCTGGCGGCGGTCAACTTCGTCTCCAACACGGGGCTGCTCGTCGGTCCGCTGATCGCCGGTCTCCTCTCGGCCCGGAGCCCGGCGTACGCCTTGGGGTGGGGCGCGGTCATGGCCGCGGTCGCATTCGTGCCGACCCTCTTCATGGACCGGCTGCGCCCGTTCAAGCGGGTCAAGGACCGCAGCGAAGAGCGCCTGTGGCGACGCCCCGGGGTGTCTGCGGGCTGCTGGGCAGGCGTCACCGCCGGCGCCTGGCGCGGCCTGCTCGGATCGTACGTTCCGGTCGTGCTGACCCATGCCGGACACTCGTCCACCGTCGTCGGCGCCCTGGTCGCGGTCGCCAACGCGAGCTCGGTGGGTGGCTCGGCCGTCGCCGGGCGTACGTCGCGTGCCGCTCTGGCCCGCGCGTTCGCCATCGGCGCGGTAGTGACGGGAGCGAGCCTGGGCGTCGTCGGCTTCCTCGCCGGCAACGCCTGGCTGGTCGGTCTCGCGCTCGGCATCTCCGGACTCTCGTCGGGGACGCTGCAGACACTCGGGCCGGCGATCGCCAGCGACTCGGTCCACCCCGAGGAGCGCGGCGAGGCGATCGCGGTCACCGGCACCTTCCGTGCCGCGGCGCTCTTCGTGGCGCCGTTCGGGGTCGCGGGGCTGGTGCTCGTGATGCCACTGTCGGCCGCTATCGCGGCCGCGGGGGTCCTGGTGATGGCGCCGGCGCTGAGTGCCGGCAGGTTGCGCGGGGCACTCGCCCGTATCGAAGCCGAGGAGAAGGTCGTCAGTGACTGAGTCGACGGAGCCCGTCGAGCCGGAGGGACGCCGGCGCTGGCCGTGGGCGCTTCGTTCGCTGGGGCACCGGAACTACCGGATCTTCATCACCGGTCACTCGGTCAGCACGATCGGCACCTGGATGCAGCGGGTCGCCCAGGACTGGCTGGTCCTCGACCTCACCGGGGATGCCGTCGACGTGGGGATCGCGGCAGCATTGCAGTTCCTGCCCGTGCTGCTCTTCGGGCTGTGGGGCGGCGCATTCGTCGACCGCTGGGACCGTCGACGGGTCATCATCTGCACCCAGGCTGCCAGCCTGGTGCTCGCGGCCGTCCTCGCGGGCGTGGTGCTCTCGGGCTCCGTGGAACTGTGGATGGTCTTCGGGCTCTCGCTCTCGCTCGGTTTCGTGACCGTCTTCGACAACCCTGCCCGGCATGCTTTTGTCGCCGAGGTGACCCGGCCGCAGGACTACGTCAACGCCCAGGCGCTCGCCTCGACCGTGCACAACCTGGGCCGGCTGGTCGGTCCCGCGGTCGCCGGCACGCTGATCGCCGTCGCGGGTTCGGGATGGGCCTTCGCCATCAACGCGGCCTCCTTCATACCCGTCATCTGGGGGCTCCTCCTCATCGACACCAGCTCCGCGTCAGCGGAGCCGGGGGAGCGGAAGCACGGCCGCGTACGCGAAGGGCTCGTGTACGTCTTCTCCCGTGCGGAGCTGCGCGCCTGCATGATCCTTGTCGCCGCGATCGCGCTGTTCGGCCAGAACTTCCGGGCTGTGCTGCCGGTGCTCGCCAAGGAGACGTTCCACGGTGACTCGCAGACCTATGGATGGCTGACCTCGGCACTCGGGGTCGGAGCGGTCATCGGCGCGCTCGGCACCGCCGCCACCGAGCGGGTCAGCAGTTGGCGGCTGCTGCTGGCCGGCGGTGCCTTCGGGGTGGCCAACGCACTGGCCGCGGTCGCCCCGTGGCTGTGGGTGGCGATGGCCGCGGTCATGTTGATGGGGATCGCGAACCTGGCGTTCAACACCCTCTCCAAGACCCTGCTGCAGCTGGGGACGGAGCCGAGCATGCACGGGCGGGTGATGGCCCTGCACGGCTTCGTCTTCTTGGGTACGACGCCGCTGGGCATGCCGCTGATCGGCTGGGTGTGTGACCAGTGGGGAGCGCGCGCGGGGCTGGCGGTGGCGTCGGTGACCGCCGTCGGCGCGGCAGCACTGGTCGCGCCGACACTGCGCCGACTACGAGCCGGGACAGCGTCGAAACCAACGGACCCGACGATCCTCGATCAGGCGTGAGTGTCCTCGGCGGTGCGTTCGGCGGTGCGCTCGAGGTGGGTGCCCATCACTGCGACAGCGGCATCGACGTCTCGCGCCTTGATCGCCTCGACGAGGGCACGGTGTTCCTCGGTGCCCTTGTGTCCCATGGTGGGCGCGGCCATCTGTGCCTGACGCAGCGACATCAGCATCGGGCCGTGGAAGCTGTGCACCAGCATCTCGATCGCGGGGTTGTGGGTGCAGCTGGCGACACGGACGTGGAAAGCGGCCGACAGCCCCATGGTGTATTCACCCGCGGCGAGTGCGGCTTCGGCCTCCTCGATGATCGCCAGGAGGTCGGTGATGTCCTCGTCGGTCGCACGCGTCACGACCAGCGGCAGAATGCCCAGCTCGACGATCTTGCGAGCCTCGGTGACGCCGGACGCGGTCAGCGGGGCGAGGGAGAGCAGGTCCGCCAGGCCGGCGCCGAGTCGTTCAGTGGACGGCGTGGTGACGAACGCGCCGCCTCGGGCGCCGACGCGGATCTCGACCAGGCCGCTGGCCTCCAGCACGCGGAGTGCCTCGCGAACAGTGACTCGGCTGACCCCGAAGCGCTGGCACAGGTCGCGCTCGCTGGGCAGACGGTCTCCCGGGGTGAGGCGGCCGTCGCGGATGAGCAGCTTGATCTGGTCGACGATCACTTGCGAGACCCGGTCGACACTGACTTTGGCGAACATCTCGACGCCGGCTGCGCCGGAACTCGAGGTTGTCAAGGCGGATCCCTCCTGGGGCTCGTCGCGGATTTTCCGAGACGCGATTGGGCCAATGGACTGTGGGTTAACCGTACACCTCTCGCGGGCGTCTGTGGGGACTTCGGCCCGGCTTGCCGACCTGGGGCATGCGCCCGTCTCCCACGCTTCCGGGCAGCGAAAGAACCAGTTGCTCAAACAACCAGAGAAGCCGACGATGGCTGAGTTAAGAGTCCGTGACGCCCTTCACACCGCTGCTGTGTTGTGTTACATATAGTGCTAATGGTCTGACCATCATCCCGTAAGAGGGTCGGGCGACGAGTCAAGGAGCACCCCAATTGAGACCCAGACTGGCCTGTGTCACCGCAGTAGCTGCAGCGACCCTGATGTTTGCCACGGCTTGCGGTGGATCCCCCGTCAGTGGGGGACAGAAGTCCGGCGAACCCACAGAGGCGGAAGCCGTGTTCAAGGAGATGGCCGCACTCGACGGTCAAGAGCGTCGGGACAAGCTGGTCGAGGCCGCCGAGGACGAAGGTGAGCTCACCATCTACACCTCGATGACCGATGACATCGCGCTCCTGCTCGAGAAGGAGTTCGAGGCGGACTTCGATGTCGCGGTCGACCTGACCCGCGCCGAGTCCACCACCGTGCTCACCAAGGTGCTCAAGGAGTACAGCTCCAACTACGCCGGTGCGGACATCGTCGAAACCAACGCGCTGGAGCTGTTCGCCCTCAACAGCGAAGGCGCACTCGCTGAATACTCCGGAGAGCGTCGGGACATGGTGGGCGAGCAGGGGCAGTTCGAGAACTGGACCGCCACCCGCTACAACATCTTCGCGCCGAGCTGGAACACCACCGCAGTCAGTGCCGAGGAGGCCCCCAAGAGCTGGGAGGACCTGGCCGACCCGAAGTGGAACGGCCGGCTGGCGATGGAACTGTCGGACTACGACTGGTACCTGACTCTCTACGGCTACTGGCAGGAGCAGGGCAAGTCGGACGAGGAGATCGACAAGCTCTTCGCCGACATGGTCGACGGCGCCGAGGTCCAGAAGGGCCACACCACCATGTCCGACCTGCATGTCTCGGGGAAGTTCGATGTTGCGGCGACGAACTACACCTACATCGTCCAGCAGAAGATCAACTCGGGAGCCCCGCTGGCCTACGAGCCGATCGCGGAGCCGGCGATCGCGCGACCGAACGGTTTCGGCCTGGTCCGTAACGCCTCGCACCCCGCGGCCGCGATGCTCTTCGCCGACTGGATGCTCGAGGAGGGGCAGCAGGTCCTCATCGATCTCGGCCTCACCCCGGCCATCGTGCCCGAGGGCGCCAAGGACCCGATGGAAGGCGTCGAGGTGATCCCGGTGGACACCGAGAAGATGGTCAACGAGAACGAGAAGTGGACGAAGGCGTACGACGACCTGCTCCGCGGGGCGGGAGGTGCTGGCAGATGACGACCACGGCTCCCGCCGAAGAGAGAGCACCGGCACCAGCTAGGAAGTCGCCGGTCGATCCCGGTACGGACAGTGGCACGCCCTCGCTGCTGAGGCGGATCCTGACGCCGAAGACACTGATCCTGGTGCTGGTCGCCGCGGTCATCTTCTGGTTCGGTGTGGTTCCGCTCTGGTATCTGCTGCAGGTCACCTTCCTCGACCCTGAGACCGGACAGTTCACCCTCGGTGCGTTCAGCGAGGCCTACGGCGACTCGAAGGTGTTCTCGCTCGTCGGGACGTCCTTGTGGTTCGCGTTCGGTTCCGCAATCCTCTCGCTGGTCGTCGGCACCGGACTGGCGTACCTGATCGTGCGAACCGACGTGCCGTTCAAGGCACTGTTCTTCGCCTCCTCGATCATCCCGCTGGTCATCCCGGGGATTCTCTACACGGTCTCCTGGATCCTGCTCGCCGACACGGACATCGGCCTCCTCAATCGCTATCTGGAGAAGCTGCCGCTCATCGGTGAAGGTTTCTTCAACATCGAGAGCGTGTGGGGGATGATCTGGGTCGAGGGCCTGCACCTGTCACCCATCGTCTTCCTGCTCATGGTCGCCGCTTTCCGGGCGATGGACCCCTCGCTCGAAGAGTCCGCGCAGATGTCGGGCGCCTCTCGGATCACGGTCATCCGCAGGATCACCCTCCCCCTGATCCTGCCGGCGATCGTCGGCGCGATGCTGATCATGACGGTCCGCAGCCTGGAGAGCTTCGAGGTCCCGGCGCTGCTGGGTGTCCCCGCCAACATCTACGTGTTCACCAGCCAGATCTACTTCGAGCTGCGCGGATGGCCGATCGGCTACGACACGGCCGGCGCGCTCGCCGTCGGGCTGTTGGCGCTGGCGCTGATCGGGGTCACCTTCTCCAACCTGATCGGTCGAGGCTCCAAGAGCTTCCAGACCGTGACCGGGAAGGCCTTCAGGCCGCGGCCGATCGAGCTCGGCAAGTACCGTCCCATCGCCGGCGCCGTCGTCATCGGGTACTTCCTGATCGCCGTGGTGCTGCCGCTCGCGGTCCTGGTGTACTGCTCTTTCCAGCCGTACTACCAGCTGCCGTCGATGGACGCCTTCCGAAGCTTCACGCTCGACAACTTCCGCGACGTGATCGAGAACCCGACCGTGCTGCGCGCCTTGAAGAACTCGCTGATCCTCGGTGTCGGATCGGCGACTGTGGTGATGGCCTTCATGGCGGTCGCGTCCTGGATCACCGTGCGGACCCGGATCCCTGGCCGTCAGCTGATCGACGGGTTCACCTTCGTGCCGCTGACCATTCCGGGCCTGATCATGGGTGTGGCCCTGCTGGTCACCTATCTCAACTTCCCGATCGGGGTGTACGGCACGCTGTGGCTGCTGGGGATCGCCTACTTCACCCGCTACATGCCGTACGGAATGCGGTACGCCGTCACCTCTCAGCACCAGATCGGTGCCGAGCTCGAGGAGTCGGCGTACATGAGCGGCGCCACCTGGTGGCAGACGTTCCGCCGGGTGCTGCTCCCGCTGCTGATGCCAGGCCTCCTCTCGGGCTGGATCTACATCCTGGTCGTCTCCTTCCGCGAGCTCTCCAGCTCGATCCTGCTCTACACCTCCGGCAGCGAGGTGCTGGGCATCGTGATCTGGGAGGAGTGGGAGAACGGCTCCATGGCTGTCGTCTCGGCGATCGGTGTGCTCATGGTGCTCACGCTGGTCCTTCTCGTATCCATCGCCTACAAGCTCGGGGCCAAGGTCGGCCTCCAGCAGGACTGACCTGCCCGGTTCTGAGAGGAAACACTCATGTTGGAAATCACTAGCCTCGTCAAGAGCTTCCCCGGCGAGAAGACCAAGGGGAAGACGGCCTCGAACAACGTCTTCGCCATCAATGACGTCAGCTTCGAGGTACGTCAGGGTGAGATGTTCACCCTGCTCGGCCCCTCGGGCTGCGGCAAGACCACGACGCTGCGCTCCATCGCGGGTCTGGAGAAGCCGGACAGCGGCAGGATCGCGGTAGGCGGCAAGACCTTCTTCGCCGCAGGCGGCGGTGCCAAGTCGGTCAACGTGCCGGCCAACCAGCGCGGCCTCGGGATGGTCTTCCAGTCGTATGCGATCTGGCCGCACATGACCGTCTTCGACAACGTGGCGTTCCCGCTCCAGGTCATGCCACGCACCAAGCGACCCAGCAAGAAGGAGATCGAGAACCGGGTCAACCGGGTGCTCGAGACGCTCGAGCTGCGGCAGTACGCCGAGCGTCAGGCCACGAAGCTGTCCGGTGGTCAGCAACAGCGCCTCGCGCTGGGACGCGGCATCATCATCGAGCCCGAGCTGCTGTTGCTCGACGAGCCGCTGTCCAACCTGGACGCGAAGCTGCGTGAGTCGCTTCGCTTCGAGCTCAAGCGGCTCCAGCGCGAGCTCGGCATCACCTCGATCTACGTCACCCACGACCAGGTGGAGGCGCTCTCCCTGTCCAGCAACATCGCGGTCATGAAGGCCGGCGAGGTGATGCAGCTGGGCAAGCCGCGCGAGATCTACGAGAACCCGAACAGCCAGTTCGTCGCCGAGTTCATCGGCACGTCGAACTTCATCGAGGCCACCGTCTCGAACCGCACGGGCGAGGCGTACACGGTCGAGACGAACGAGGGCACTCTCACCCTGTCGAGCGGTGCCCAGGTGCCCACCGGCACCCGGGTCGTGGCTTCGATCCGACCGGAGGCGGTCGGGATCTCGACCGAGCGCCCGATGGCGACCGAGAACCTCTGGCAGGGCAAGGTCGCCACCCGCGCCTTCCTGGGCGACGCGGTGGACCACGTCGTCGGAGTCGGCAAGACCGAGATCCGCGCCCGTACCGTGCCGTCGGTGTCGGTCCCGCCGGGCACCGACGTCTACCTCCACCTGGAGGCGGACAAGATCTCGCTCGTCCCGGCCGACTGAGATCCCCGCCTTGGCACTCCCTGAGGTTCTTCGGCACCGCGGCTTCAACCTCTACTGGGCTGGAGTCATCCTGTCGGAGATCGGCACCCGCGGGACCATCGCGGCCGTCCTCTACCACGTCTATCAATTGACGGGTTCGTACGCGCAGACCGGTCTCGTGGGGGCCGCCCAGGCGGTCGCTCTGCTGGTGCTCTCGCCGCTCGGTGGCGTCTACGCCGACCGCCTGGATCGGCGCAAGCTGCTCCAGGCGGCGCAGGCGGTCGCCATGCTGGTCGCGCTGGGACTGGCGGTCCTGACTGCGACCGGTGCGGTGAACATCTGGCTCATCTATGTCGCGGTCATCCTGATCACGGCGGCGGCGACCTTCGACTCACCGGCCCGGCAGGCTCTGATCCCGGCGATGGTGCCGCGCGAACAGCTGCCCCAGGCGTTCGCTCTGCTCAACCCGTCCCGCGAGCTGGCCATCCTGATCGGCCCGGGGCTGGGTGGGGTGCTCATCGCGGTGGGTGGACCGGAGCTGATGTACGGCTTCGATGCGCTGTCCTACCTCGCGATGGTAGTCGCGCTGGCGTTCATCGAGGTGCCTCATCTGCCGGGCTCGCCCAAGGACGAGTCGATATGGGCGCAGATGAAGGACGGCGTGGACTACATCAGGGGCCGCTCCATCATCTGGATGCTGATGTCGCTGGACCTCTCGGCGACGCTGTTCAGTGCCTACCGGGTGCTGCTGCCGGCGGTCGCCACCGAGATCCTGCACGTGGGGCCGAGCGGCTATGGCATCCTCGCGGCGGCTCCGTCCGCGGGAGCGTTGCTGGCGTCGTACACGATCTTCAAGCTCGTCTCCAGGAGCAACCGGCTCGGCCGGATCCTGCTGGCGGCGACGGTCATGTACGGGGGAGCGGCCATCCTGCTCGCGCACGCTGGGGTGTTCTGGGTCGCGCTGCCGGCCTGCCTGCTGCTCGGCGCCTTCGACGCCGTCACCACCACCATCCGGCACGCGGCGGTGCAGCTGGAGACGCCAGACGAGGTGCGGGGCCGGGTCACCTCGATCTACCAGATGGCCTCGCGCGGGGGCCCGGCGCTTGGTGACGCCTTGATGGGCAAGGTCGCCGCGTCGCTCGGACCTGTCTCAGCGCTCACCGCCGGCGGGATCCTGACGGCGCTGTACGCCGTGACCTTCCTGCCTCGGGCGAACGTCGTCCGCGAATACGCGGGGGCGAAGGCCCCCGCCCACCAACAAGCTTGATCAAATCCGAAACAGTGAAAGAGGAATGACAGTGGCCAAGAAGGACGCGATCGTCTCCGACGATCTGGCGAAGAAGTTCAAGACCGAGAAGGACAGCCCGTACGTCCGCTGGGTCGCCGACGAGGGCCTCGACATCATCGCGGCCCATTACGTGGAGGACCTCAAGACAGTCGAGCTCAAACCGTGGGCCCGCCGCGGTGGCCGGGGTGTGTTCATCAACCACGAGGCATCCCGGACCTCCAACGACTGCTACGTCGCCGAGATCCCCGCAGGTGGTGCGCTCGAGCCGCAGCGCCAGCTCTTCGAGGAGATGATCCTGGTGCTGTCGGGCCACGGCTCGACCTCGGTGTGGAACGACGCCGGGAAGAAGGTGACCTTCGAGTGGGGTCCCGGCTCGATCTTCGCGATCCCGCTCAACACGGTGCACCAGCACTTCAACGGCTCCGGCACCGAGGTGGCCCGCTTCGTCTCCTCGACGAACGCTCCGCCGATCATCAACATGTACGACGACCCCGAGTTCGTCTTCAACACGTCCTACGACTTCCCCTCCCGGTTCAACGGGGAGCCGGACTACTTCGACAACAAGGACGAGCAGGACGGGCTTCTGCTGAAGACCAACTTCGTGTGGGACTCGGTCAGCCTCCCGCTGATCGCCGCCAAGGAGCGCGGCGCCGGCGGAGGCCACATCCGCTTCTCGATGGCGCGCGGCTCGATGAACAGCCACATCTCGCAGTTCCCGACCGCGACGTACAAGAAGGGTCACCGTCACGGCCCGGGTGCGCACGTCATCATCCTGTCGGGTGAGGGCTACTCGCTGATGTGGCCCGAGGGCGAGGAGCCCAGGCGCTACGAGTGGAAGGCCGGCTCGATGATCGTGCCGCCGAACATGTGGTACCACCAGCACTTCAACACCGGCTCCGAGCCGGCCCGCTACCTCGCCTTCAAGCACGAGGTCGTCTCCATCCGCAACGCCCAGGGCGTCCCGAAGGCCTGGATCAGCCAGCGCATCGGTGGCGACCAGATCGACTACGCCGACGAGTCCTCGCTCGTGCGCGACACCTTCTCCAAGGCTCTGGCCGAGAACGGCCTGACCCCGCAGATGGACGCTGCGTACGAGGCCGAGCTCGCCGACCTGCCGCCGAAGCACGGGGAGTGAGACCGACCCGATGAACCACGCTCACGACGGGCATCACCACGACCACGACCACGGGCACGACCACGCGCACGACGAGCTCGACGCGCGGGACCTGGCCGCCGCGTTCGCCGACAACCCGATCTGGCTGCGGGACAACGTGGAGATGCTCAGCGTGGGCGTGGACATCGGGTCCGCCGGGACCCAGGTGGCCTTCTCCCGGCTGGTGCTGCGGCGCAAGGGTGAGGACCTGACCAGCCGCTACATCGTGGTCGAGCGGGACACGCTCTACCAGTCGGAGCTCTACCTCACGCCTTACGCCGCCGATCTCACCATCGATGCCGCTGCGCTCGGTGACCTGCTCGACAAGGCGTACGGGCAGGCGGGGCTGAGTCCCGACGAGATCGACACCGGGGTGGTGATCCTGACCGGCGAGGCGCTGCGTCGGGAGAACTCCGAGGCGATCGGCACGGTCGTGGCGGAGCGGGCCGGAGACCTGGTCTGCGCCACGGCGGGGCACCACATGGAGGCGATGCTGGCGGCGTACGGCTCGGGTGCGGTGCAGACCTCGCACGACCGTGGTGGCAGGCTGCTCAATGTCGACATCGGCGGCGGCACGACGAAGCTGAGCCTGGTCGAGGACGGCAAGGTGCTCGCGACGGCGGCTCTGCATGTCGGGGGGCGGCTGCTGGCCCACGACGCCGGCCGGATCACGCGGCTGGAGCCGGCCGGGCGGCGCCACGGCGTCTCTGCCGGTGTCGGGCTCGCGCTCGGCGGACAGGTCGACGACCCCGGCCTGACGGCGGTGGCCGAGGAGATGGCCGACGCCGTGCTCGCGCTGCTCGGCGGCGAAGGCGACCCCGACCTGTGGCTCACCGAGCCCCTCCCGGTCGACCTCGTCGCCCTGGACGGGCTGGTCTTCTCCGGAGGAGTGGGGGAGTACGTCTATGGTGCGGAGACCCGCGACTTCGGTGATCTGGGCCTACGGCTGGGCACGGCGCTGCGGCAGCGGGTCGACGACGCCGGACTGACCCTGCTCCCCGCGGCCGAGCGGATCAGAGCGACCGTGCTCGGAGCCTCGGAGTACACCGTCCAGCTCAGTGGCATCACCACCCACCGCGACGACGCGGAGACCCTCCTGCCGCAGCGCAACCTCCAGGTGGTCGCGCCGGCCTACACGCTCGGCGAGGACCCGATGGGTCCCGTGGACGCCGGCACGATCGCGGGTGCGATCCGGGGCCACCTGGCGGCCTTCGGGGTGAAGCCGAGCGACGACATCGCGCTCGCGCTGACGTGGAGCGGCGCCCCGGCCTACCCGCGACTGCGGGCTCTGGCCGAGGGCGTACGCGAGGGCCTGGCGGCGCGTCTCGAGCACGGCTGTGCGACCTACCTCGTTCTCGATGCCGACATCGGTCTGACCCTCGGCCGGATCCTGCGCGACGAGCTCGGTGTCGACGGTGGCCTGCTCGTGCTCGACGGGCTGCAGCTGCGCGACTTCGACTACGTCGACCTCGGTCGCGTACGTCAGCCGTCGGGCACCGTCCCGGTCACCATCAAGTCGCTGGTCTTCGGCGACCGGATGATCGGCTGAGCGGGGAACAGCGACCGCGCGCCAGTGTCGTGGCGGCTACGTGAGCAAGCACACGTAGCCGCCATCGCATTGGTTAGACCATTTCGTGGTTATGGTGGTCGGGCGCCTGAGATCCAGGCACCGAAGCGGAGGAAACCATGAACCAGCTCTACACCCAGGACGCTGTCAGCCCCCTCATGATCCAGCCGAGTGAGGTCCGTGTGCGCCGCTACCGCGAGCGCGATCTGCGGGCCGCGTTCGCCGCGTTCGCCCGTAGGTTCCGCATGACTGTGCAGGTTCCCGTCAGCGAGTGACCCCCGGGCCGATGCCGAGCCCGGGCCGTCAGACGGCTGCCCCCTCGCGACCCAGTGCCGCGGTGGCCGGGAAGACCAGCGACTTGATCACCACAGGTACGGCACCCGATGCCGCCAGGAGCTCGCCGATGTCGATGAAGTCGAACGCCTGGAGAGTGAGCCCGTCGATGGAAACCACCGATGTGGGCAGTCCCAGCTCCTCATTGACGTGGATGCCGACCAGCCCGCCGACGTCGCCGTCGCCGACCAGCACCAACGGCAGGCCGTTGCTGGTGTATTCGGCCATGCCCGCGGCCACGCCTCGGCAGAACGCGTCGAGCCGGCCGAAGGTGGCCGATCCCTCCCAGCGGTAGCACAGGGCGACCGGCTGCTTCTTCGGCAGCGAGTCGAAGGTCTGCAGGGCCTCCTTCACGGCCACCGTGATCTCGTCGGCATCGAGCTCCTCATGCGTCAGCGGCAGCCGTGGCATGAGCACGGGTACGTTGCGCAGCGGCAGCAGCGAGGCCGGCTCCACGAAGATCGTTGTCCCGCTCACCTGCACCGTGTACTGCGAGGCGCCGACGACGGTGGCACGGATGCCCTGCTCGGCGACCTGCAGCTCGGGCCCCCACTCGGAGACGCGCTCACGGATCGCCGTCGCCAGGCGTAGACCGAGGTCGCCGTGGTCGCGCTGGTCGCGCCCGTAGACGTACTCCGCCACGCCGCCGGAGAAGGAGATCGCATCCGGAGCGGGACCCGCGGGCAGCGGATCCAGGCGCATCAGGTCAGCCGTCGCGCGCGGCGTCGGACCGCTCTGCATCGCGGCGAACAGGTGGTCCGCCATGAGTTCGACGAGCCGCGAGAGGCCATCGGCATCAGGTGCCGCGCCCATCACCAGCTCGAGACCGGCCTCGGCCGCGAGCCGACGGGCGGCCTCCTCGATACGGGTGACGCGGCCCTCCGTGTCGAAGGCGAGGATGCGGGCGCCGACGTCGATCGCGGTCACCGCCTGCACCTCACCATCCCCGCAGACGGCGATCTTGGACGTGCCGCCGCCGATGTCGATGTTCATCGTGCGGTTGCCGTTGGCCTCCGATCTGGACGCCGCTCCCGACCCGAAGGCCGACAGCTGCGTCTCCAGCGCGTCGCCGGCGCTGACGGAGACGAACCGGCCCGCGACCTGAGAGAACACGTCGGCGATGATGCGCGAGTTGGCGCGGCGTACGGCCACGCCGGTCATGATCAGTGCGCCGGTGTCGATCTCGTCCGGCGACACACCCGCCTCGGCGTACTGCCGATCGAAGAACTCCCGCAGCGCTTCGCCGTCGAGAGTGTCGCCGGCCGTGTCGCCGGTGCGGTAGGGCGTGAGCAGAACGTCCGACTCGTGCGTCACCTCGCGTGAGGTGACCAGGTATCGGTTGTCCCGCCGCTCCAGAACGATCCGGGACAGCACCATGTGGGTGGTCGAGGAGCCGATGTCGACGCCGACGCTGACGAGCCGGATCTCGTCGTCCTCCAGCACCAGGCTGCGCCCTCCGCTGGTGAAGATCCGGCCGCCGGTGTGGCCGATCGGAGTCAGCTCCGAGGGCTCACTGAAGGCCATCGGCCATCTGGCGCTCGCTCGGGTCCCAGTCGATGCCTTCGGGACGCTCGTACCAGCTCGGATCCATCCGGAGCTCGACGCCGTTCTTCTCGAGCGTCGCCTCGTACTCCGTGCGGATGTGCGGGTCCTCCTGCCAGTACGCGATGGCGGTGCCGCCCTCGTGCAGATCGCGGGCCGTGTAGTCGGTGTGCTTGGCGCCGGGGGCGCCGGGGTCGCGGCCCGGGTTGTGCGGGCCGAACCAGGCGCTGAGCCGGAACGGCTCCTTCGACGCGCTGAAGTGCTGGTGGTACCAGCGCTGGCCGCCCGGCGCGGCGGTGATGAAGCCGAACCGCTCGTAGTCGAGACGCTGTACCTGGTCGCCGTTGCCGTCGGCCCACGGCGTCGGGCCTAGGTGCTCGGGCCAGGTGTAGGTGTAGCCGTGGCCCTTCAGGCAGATCAGGATCGCGGCGGAGGTGTGCGCGTGCGCCTTCGAGTAGCGGCCGTTCTCGTGCTGGCCGATCCAGTAGTAGAACTGGTTGTCGGTCATGTAGGGCTCGACGCGGCGGTAGCCGGGGGAGCGGCGGTTGTCCAGCGGCAGGTCGCAGTCGATGACGTCGGGGATGAAGTTCGTACGCCGCATCGCGAGGCCGCGCACCGGGTCGGGCTCGATCTCCTCGCGGTACTTGAAGAAGTCGTCTGCCCCGCTGAAGCGCTCGCGGAAGACGAACGGGTTGCTGAACACGGCTTCCACGTTGTTGAGCTGGTTCAGCACGTTGGGCGCGGTGTTGCCCGCCATCAGGATCGCGGGCTTCGAGGTGGCGTTGACGATGCGGAACCAGGCGTTCATCGGGATCGAGAACATCGAGCCCCGCTGCCACTCGAAGACGTGCTTGTTGACGTCTCCCTCCTGCCAGACCTCACAGGTGCCGCGGCCCTCGACGGCGAGGTAGATCTCCTCGAACATGTGCTTCTCGGGGTTCAGCGCACCACCGGCCGGGACCTCGACGACGAAGTGACCCCACTTGGTCTCCGTGCCGTACGTCTGGATGTAGCTGCCGCGCCCGCCCTTGCGGTCCCAGTCCTCGCGCGGGAGGTCCGTCGCCGTCCGCACGCCCAGCCCGCGGAAGACCGGGATCCCCTCGGACTCCATGAACGTGTCGTACGGCATGGGCTGCTTCTGGAAGTCGCCGAAGCCGGCCCTGCGGTGCTCGGTCGGCTCCTGCCATACCGTCTCGGTCGTTGTCTCGGTCGACACGCTCACTCCTCTTCCGGTGGCTCGCTATATGTGATAGGCATCACTGTAATGGTTATACCATCAACCCAAAAGGGTTGCTGCCGGTTCCCCAGGAGATGAGATGAAGAGGAAGACCCCACTGGCCGCCGCCGTTCTGGCGGCCGCGATGGTGCTGACAGCATGTGGCGGGTCGCCGACCGCAGGGGTGGGCGCACCCAAGGTCGATGACCACGCCAAGGAGGTGTACGACGAGATCAACGGGCTCTCGGGCGAGGAGCGGACCGACAAGCTCGTCGAGATGGCAGAGGAGGAGGGCAAGCTCGTCCTCTACACGTCCAACACGGACATGGACTCTCTTGTGGAGGCGTTCGAGAAGAAGTACGACATCACGGTCGAGCCCACGCGCGGCAACTCCGAGACCGTGCTGCAGCGGCTGACGACCGAGGGCAACTCCGGCAACGTCAGCACCGACCTGGTCGAGACCAACTCCGGCGAGCTCAACATCTTGGCGCAGGAGGGCTTCCTCTACGACTACGAGAGCGAGTACCGCGACGCGGTGCGCGAGGACGGCCAGCTCGAAGGCTGGACCGCCGACCGCTTCAACGCCTTCGTCGTCGCCTGGAACACCGACAAGGTGAAGTCCTCCGAGATCCCAGGCGAGGTAGCCGACTTCGCCGACCCGAAATGGGACGGCAAGGTCGCGCTCGAGATCGGCGACGTCGACTGGTTCGCGGCGGTCTCGAACTACTACCTCGACCAGGGGAAGTCTCAGGCGGAGGTTGACAAGATGTGGACCGACATCGCCGCCAACGCGTCGGTCGAGAAGGGGCACAGCACGATGGGCGACATGCTTGCCGCAGGCAAGCTGCACGTGGTCCTGTCCAGCTACTCGCACACCGTCGACGGCCTGGCTGGTGAGGACAAGGCTCCGGTGACGTGGAAGCGTGGTGAGGAGTACGTCGCCCCGGTCGTGACCCGACCCAATGGCGCCGGCCTGATGGCGACGGCCAAGCACCCGGCCGCGGCGACGCTCTTCATGGACTTCCTGCTCAGCGAGGGGCAGCAGTACATCGCCGAGGACTTCCGCTCGACCGCCGTGCCGCAGGAGGGCGATCCGCTCGAGGGCGTCGAGACGATCCCGGTCCCGGAGGGCGACATGCTCGAGGACTACGACCGCTGGGACCGCGCCTACCGCGAGCTCGTGGGCGGCTGAGCCGGCTAGGGGTGCGAGGACAGCCTCGGCAGGGAGGGCTCCGGATCACTCCAGGGCCCTCCTCGCCGACTTACACTTCAGGACGGAGAGCGCTCGATGACCAGCACTGGACTGCGTCAAGACCTTCAACACCGGATCGCCACCGGTTGTCGCATCGCAGGATTCCGTGGCCTGTGCGAGGACATCCTCGGCCACATCAGCAGCCGACACGGAGACGGCCTGCTCATCCGCTGTCGCGGGCCCGAGGAACAAGGACTCCTCTTCACGGTCCCCGATGACATTCGCGCGACAGACCGTGCCGGGAATCTGCTCGACGTCGACGATGGGTGGGCGGTGCCCAACGAGGTCCACATCCATACCGAGATCCTCAGCGCTCGGCCCGACGTGGAGGTCGTGCTGCACGCCCATCCGCCTGCCGTTGTCGCTCTGAGCCTGGCCGGACTCGAACTGACGCCGGTCGTCGGGGCGTACGACATCCGAGCCGCGCGGATGGCCCGCGAGGGGATTCCGACCTACCCTCGCAGCGTCCTTGTCAACACTCCTGAGCTGGGACGCGAACTCGTCGACGTGATGGGGGACAAGGGCAGCTGTGTTCTACGCGGTCACGGCATCGTGACCACCGGCACCAGCGTCGAGGAGGCGCTTGGTCGTGCGCTGAGCATGGACGCCCTGGCCCAGATGATCCTCCGCGCTGCCAGTGCCGGCAGAACTCCTCAGCCGATGACGGACGAGGACCTCGAACAGCTTCCGGACCTGGGCTCGGCGTTCCATGATCGACTGATCTGGCGCTTCCACTCGGCCAGCCTCGCCGCCGCCGGCTTCGCCCTCATGCGGATCGCGGCTGAGCGCGAGTGACGAGTTGAGCTCCTGCGGCGCCCAGGGAGGTCGGACGGCCCGGTCCTCGGTGCGCTCCGAATCGGCGCCGGTTCGAGTTACGGCCCTTCTAAAAGCATTGACAGTTGTCGATATGAGGCGCAAGATCTCATATCGACAACCATCGATATCTCACTCAGGAGGAGCCATGTCCCGCATCCAGCTCGCGCTCAACGTCGACGATCTCGAGGAGTCGGTCGCGTTCTACTCGACCCTGTTCGGTGTCGAGCCGGCCAAGACCAAGCCCGGCTACGCCAACTTCGCGGTGACCGAGCCGCCCCTCAAGCTGGTCCTCGTCGAGAACGCCGGCCGGGGTGGCACGATCAACCACCTCGGCGTCGAGGTGGCCGACACCGACACGGTCGACGCCGAGCAGAACCGGCTGAACGCCGCCGGGTTCGCCTCGGTCGACGAGCGCGCCACCACCTGCTGCTACGCCAAGCAGGACAAGTTCTGGGTCGAGAACGCCCCGAACGGTGAGCGTTGGGAGGTCTACACCGTGCTCGCCGACAGCGAGACCTTCAACGCGACTGAGGCCGGTGGGTCATCGTGCTGCGGGTCCTCCGCCGAGGCTGCGCCTGTGCCGGCCGAGGCCGGCTGTTGCTGACTGTCGGCCGGGCAAGAAACGACGATCATCCGAGAGGAGGAGATCCCGTGAGACCAGTAGACCTCACCAGCGCGGTTGCCGAACAGCAGATCGGCGATCGGATCGAGCACGCCCGTAATGCCCGGCTGGCTGCGATCGCTCGCTGCTGCCACCCCAGCACCTGGAAGAAGGCAGTCACCCGTGCCGTCGCCATCGCCCGATCTGCAGCCCGTCGCCCATCGTTGCGGCAGCCAGCCGTTTGCTGTGGGTGATCGATCGGAGCCCGCGACCAGCAACGGGTACCGCCGGGCGAGCTAGCGCGCGAGGTCGGCGCGCGCTTGCTCGAGGACTCGGTCGAGCTCCACGTAGATCTCGTCGTGCCGCTCCCTGAGCTCGTCGAGACCAGGTGCGTCGTTGAGGTCGCCGATCGCCTGACGGAGGGCTTCGAATCCCTTGGGGATCTTCCCGCCCGCGCTGAGGATGCTCAGCTGACCGATGGCCGCGCGAGCGGCTGAGTTGTTGCGGTACGCCTCCTGGCGCAGCGACTCTCGCTCGGCTGCGGGGAGGTCGGCGAGGCGAGCCTTGACGCGGCTGTAGGTGACGCGCTCGAACTCGTACAGGCTTGCGGCGCACTCGCCGTAGACGCGGACCCTGGCGTCCAGCAGTTGGAGGTCGCGGGAGTTCCGGTGCTGCCAGTACGCGCCCCACCAGGCTCCGAGGAGGGTGGCGAGGATGCCCATCGCGGTCACAACGACAGTCGTAGTCACGTCGGGAGACCGTAGGGCATCCGACGTCGCCGCGCATCGGAAGCCGTGCCTGGCCGTCGTCCGAGCCGATGACAAGCGACCTCAGGCGTGGCGTAGCGCAGTCGTGGGATGCCGATCACAGTCAAACGCGGTCTACGGGTTAGGTTCTGCGGCGGCATTCCCCCGATCTTGGAGTTTTCTCGATGTCAGACCTGACCTATCAAATGCTGGCGTTGGTGGCCTATATGGTCGCCATGCTCGGCATCGGCGCCTGGGCGTACCGGCGCACCTCGAACCTCGACGACTACATGCTGGGCGGGCGCGATCTCGGCCCGATGGTGAGTGCGTTGAGCGCGGGTGCCTCCGACATGTCGGGGTGGTTGCTCATGGGCCTGCCCGGTGCGATCTACGCGACCGGGCTGATGGAGGGCTGGATCGCTGTCGGTCTGACCGTCGGCGCCTGGCTCAACTGGAAGATCGTGGCGCCGCGGCTGCGGACGTACACCGAGGTCTCGGGTGACTCGATCACCGTGCCCAGCTTCCTGGAGAACCGGCTCAAGGACAGCTCGCGGCTGCTGCGGATGGCCTCCGGGGCCGTCATCCTGGTGTTCTTCACCTTCTACGTGTCCTCGGGCATGGTCGCCGGCGGCGTCTTCTTCGAGAGCTCCTTCGGCACGGACTTCCACACCGGCATGCTGGTGGTGGCCGGCGTGGTGGTGGCGTACACGCTCTTCGGTGGCTTCCTCGCGGTCTCCTACACCGACTTCGTGCAGGGCGCGATCATGCTGCTCGCGCTGATCCTGGTGCCCGTCGTCGGTGTCTTCGTGACCGGCGGGATCGGCGAGACCCTGGACAGCGTCCGCGCCGTCGACCCGTCGCGGCTGAGCATGGTCGAGGGCGCCACCGCGCTCGGTGTCATCTCGGCGGCGGCCTGGGGGCTGGGCTACTTCGGCCAGCCGCACATCATCGTCCGGTTCATGGCCCTGCGTACGGCGGGGGAGGCCGCGTCCGCGCGGCGGATCGGCATCGGCTGGATGCTGCTGAGCCTCTTCGGCGCCGTCGGCACCGCCCTGGTCGGCATCGCCTACTACCAGCAGAACCCCGACGCCGAGCTCACCGACCCGGAGGCGGTCTTCATCGCGCTGGGCCAGATCCTCTTCCACCCGCTGGTTGCCGGCATCATGCTGGCCGCCGTGCTCGCCGCGATCATGAGCACGATCTCCTCGCAGCTCCTGGTGACCTCCTCGGCGCTGGTGGAGGACCTCTACAAGGCGGTCTTCAAGAACGACGCCTCCGACCGCCAGCTGGTCCTGTTCGGCCGGCTCGCCGTGCTCGGTGTCGCCGTCGTGGCTGCTGTCCTGGCGTGGCCGAAGAGCGGGACGGTGCTCGACCTGGTCGCGTACGCCTGGGCGGGCTTCGGTGCCTCCTTCGGCCCGATCATCCTGCTGGCGCTGTGGTGGCGGAAGCTCACCGCGGCCGGCGCGCTGGCCGGTCTGGTCGTCGGCGCCGTGACGGTCGTCGTGTGGGGCAACATCGACGCGCTCAGCTCGCAGATGTACGAGATCGTGCCGGGCTTCGCGCTCAACGCGATCGTGGCGGTCGTGGTCAGCCTCGCGACGTACCGGGAGAACCCGGACATCGAGGCTGAGTTCGACGAGGCGATCCGGCTGCTGGACGCTGCTGGATCGCGCGAGGAATCGGCGCGGGTCTGATCCGACGGGCCCGGGATCTCGTGGAAACGACGATCCCGGGCCTGATGGCGTACTGTTGATCTTGTTGAAGGGATGGCTCTGTAAGCCATCCTGGCCGCACACCACGTCGCGGCTTGTATCTTTTATCTGGTTTTCGGTTCGCTGGACATCAGCACAGATGGATGTCTTCAGCGGCTTGGGACACAGTGTCCCTTGCACCGAACAGAGGAAAAGATCATGGCTCAGGGCACCGTCAAGTGGTTCAACGCTGACAAGGGCTTCGGCTTCATCGCGCAGGACGGTGGCGGCGAGGACGTGTTCGTTCACTTCTCCGCTATCCAGACCAGCGGTTACAAGTCGCTCGACGAGAACCAGAAGGTCGAGTTCGACGTCACCGCCGGCCCCAAGGGCCCGCAGGCCGAGAACGTCCGCGTCGCCTGATTTTCACTGAAGGGCCCCGACCGCAGCTGCGGTCGGGGCCCTTCGTGCGTCAGTGCAGGCGCGTCCGCCAGTCCTGTGGGACGCGATCCGCCGGCGCAGGTGGTGACTGCGGCTCGGGTCGGCTCGTCGGCTCGGCCAACGCCGGTCCCTGGAGCGCCTCCTGGCTCTCGAAGTCCCAGAACCACGTCTCGCCGGGCTCGAAGCTCTGCATGTAGCGGTGGCCCGTCTCGCGGAAGTGGTGGCTGGCGTGCTGCGCCGGGGAACTGTCGCAGCAGCCCACGTGCCCACACTCGGCGCACCGTCGAAGGTGAAACCACCATCCGGAATCGCTCGCGAGGCACTCGGCGCATCCTGTGCCGGACGGCGGGGCAGCGACGTTGATCCCTGGTGTGCCGGTCATGCCGCTCACGTTACCGGTAGGAGGCCTTCTACGTGGGCCGCCCGCCGAAGTCCCACTGGTGGACCTCGATCGCAGCGAAACGAGCGGGGGAGAGGGTCTGCTGCGCATCGCCTGCGGAGGTGGTCTCCAGCAGAACTGCCGCCCCCAACACGGCGGCTCCGTCGTCGGACAGGAGCGGTCCACAGGCGATCAGCTCGTTGCCGTCCGGCAGGTCGATGTCGTCTGGCGTGGGTTCGCAGAACCCGAGTACGAGGTACCGGTTGCGGTCAGTCCGGCCGTCGCCGAAGTCCCACATGGTCCGGCCGAGCGTGTTGTGCCACCGCCGCAGCAGCACGTCACGGTAGGCGCCGGCCTGGTAGCCCGGCTCCTCGAACGCAAACGCGCGAGCGGCGGTGGCATCCGGGAGATCTAGGATGTGCACGCTCCCGGTCAGGGTCTCGTCGCTGGTGAAGGTCGGGCCGCGGGCGATCATCCTCGCTGCGAACCGGTCCATGTAGGCCCAGTGCTCCTCCACCATCTCGGTGCGCAGCGGCGTCGACCCCGGGCGGTCGCGGTGGTAGCAGAAGAACTCCATGGGCTGAGACTCACCGGCCCTGCCGTCCCGCGCAATCGGTTATCTCAGCGGGTCCGTAGGGTGGGAGTCGAGGAGGGCTGACATGGTGAGCGATCGCGATCGGAACGAACAGGGGCGTGCGCAGCAGGCTCGGCCACGCGACGCGCTCGGCCGCCCGCTGCCGTACGGCGCAGTCGGTGTCGAGCCGATCTCCGAGGAACCGCTCCCGCCGGCGGAGACCCTGGCGTACGCCCGCAGCCTGCTCGACGACGGACGCCCCTTCGCCGCTCACGAGGCCCTCGAGGTCCGGTGGAAGTCGTGCCCGGAGGAGGAGCGCGAGCTGTGGCAGGGCCTCGCCCAGCTGTGTGTCGGCCTGACCCACCACGAGCGCGGCAACACCGTCGGCGCCTCCCGGCTGATCGAGCGGGCGGCGCGTCGGCTCGAGACGTACGAACAGGGTGCTGGTCCGACGTACGGTCTCGACCTCGGCGAACTCGTCGCGTGCTCTCGGGGCCGGGTGCAGGGCATCTGACTGACACAGGAAGCGTCAGGCCTCAGGTCTGCCGTCGGCGAGGGACTGCACGATCCGGGCGGATGCGGCCCGTCCTTCCCGCGTGGGCGTGAGTGGGTACACGTGCACGCCGCCCGGGCAGATGGTCAGTGTGATGGCGGCACCGTCCGGTGCGCGGTCACGTAGGAGCAGTACATCGGGGAGCAGGATGTCGCGGGTGCCGTTGTAGACGTCGATGGGTGCGAGACCGGCGAAGGTTCCGTAGAGCGGGCTCAGTTGCGGAATGTGTGGGTCATCGCCGGCGGCCCATGCTCGGCCGCATTCGCGTGCTCCGGGCACTGCGAGCCAGGGATCTTTGCGGGCGACGCGCTCGATGTCGGGGTTCTGGAGGGTGAGGTCCAGCCAGGGCGAGATGAGCACCAGCCGGCCGGGCTGTGGCAGCCCGGTGCTGATGAGGGTCTGAGCGAACCCCAGGGCAAGGCCCCCGCCGGCGGAGTCCCCGGCGATGGCGATGTCAGAGGGACGCGTTGTCGACAGCGTGCTCCGGTAGACAGCGGTGAGAAGACGGTAGGCGTCCTGGTATCCGTGCTGCGGGGCGAGCCCGTACACCGGGACGACCACTCGGGCACCTGCGTCGGCGATCTGCTCGATGAGTCTCCAGTGCTGCGGGAAGATCTCGTTGACGTAGGCGCCGCCGTGCAGATAGATCACCGTCCGGCTGGGGTCCGGGTGCTGCGGTTCGACGGTCCAACACCCGAACCCCTCGTGCAGGGCGTAGGTCAGTGCATGTCGAGCCCGGAGTCGTTCCGGCGGCGCCGAGGTGGTCTTCTCCCTCGCCAGCATCCGACGGGCACCATCGACGGTGGTGAAATGTCGTCTGCTCCTCGCCCGAAGGTAGAGAGCAACGAGCCTCATCGACGCACTCACAACTGCGGGCGGTGCTCGTCGGTGTACGCCCACGGAAGCAGCCTCTCGACTGCCTTTCCGACGCGGAAGACCGTGGCGTCGTCGTAGGTGTGGCCGACGATCTGCACACCGGTCGGCATCCCGTTCTCGGCGTGACCGCTGGGCACAGCAAGGACGGGACAGCGATTGGTGATGTTGAACGGAAGGGTGAGCGTGCCTTCGAGGCCGGAGACGGTGTGGCCGTCGATGTCGATCCCGTTGATCAGCGTGTCGCCCGCGGGGAACCCGACCGCCGCCGTGGTCGGGCAGAGGAGGGCGTCGAACCCGGTCATCACGCGCGCGAGCTCCTGCTGGACGGCGTACTCGGCCTTCGCAGCATCGAACATCGCTGCCGTCGCGCGGATCTCACGGGTCTGCTCGACGAAGTCACGGGCGTAGTCGCTCAGGTCCGACGTCTTCCCGCCGATCGCATCGTGGACCATGGCGCCCATCATGTGGCCGAAGTGCGGCATCGCGGCGCCGATGATGAGTTCGCGTGTCCAGGTGAAGTCGACCTCGACGATCTCTGCGCCGGCCTTGGCGAGCTCTTCCGCGACGCGACGGGTGTTCTCCCGGATCTCGTCGGCGACGACGAACCCGCCGAGATCGAGGTTGAGTGCGATGCGTAGTCCCTCGACCCCCGGGTAGCTGGACGGCAGAGTGACCTTGGGCCGAAGCGCGACGTGGTCGCGCGGGTCGGGCCCGCTGATCACGTTCGTGAAGAGCACGACGTCGTCGACCGTACGTCCCATCGGACCGTCGCCGCGGTAGTAGTCGACGCTCATGGGACCTGCTCCCGGAATCCGCCCATAAGGTGCCTTGTAGCCGACGTTCCCCGTGAACGCCGCCGGCCCACGGGTGGACCCGCCGATGTCGGATGCGGTGGCGAGAGTCGTCATCCCCGCCGCAAGGGCTGCCCCGGACCCACCGGATGAACCGCCCGGGGAGAACGCGGTGTTCCAGGGGTTGCGAGTCACTCCCCACCGATCGGAGTGCGTGAAGGCGGCGATGGAGAACTCGGGGGTAGCCGTCCGCGCATGGATGATCGCGCCCGCGTCCAGGAGCCTGTCGATGACGGGCGCGTTCGCCGTTGCGGTGTAGCCGGCCCAGGCATTCGACGCCTCGACCACCTCCATGCCGGCGATCTGGTGCTTCTCCTTCGCGGCGACCGTGACGCCCTCCAACGCTCGCGCGGTGCCGTCGCGGTAGCGACGCTCCGAGTCCTCCGCTCGTGCACGAGCGGAATCTGCCATCGTCTCGGTGAAGGCGTTCAGCGAGCCGTCGACGAGAGCCGCCTGGGCCAGTTGCGCCTCGAGAACGTCGACGGGTGAGAGTGCGCCCGTGCGGAATCGCTCGATGCACTCGGTGGCGGAGAGGTAGATGAGATCGTTCATCGTGTTCCTTGGTCTAGGGGAGCGGAAGTGGGCTGTTGAAGCCAGTGCAGGGCGGCCGCGCTCATGGCCTGGATGCCGGCGGGGAGGGCCCATTCCAGATCTGGCAGGTATTCGGGGGAGTGGTTCATCGGAACGTGCTCGGGGAAGCGTGCCTCGGCCAAGAGCGTGGCGAGCTCCGCCGGGCTGTATCTGTCGGGTGCTGTGCCACCCCAGTGCCAGAAGACGCTGGGGCAGCCGAGCGCTTCGCCGAGCGCGCCGAAGTCCTCGCTGCCGGTCATCGGCTGGGTGACCAGGTGTGTGTCGAGCGCGGACTCGCCGAGCGCGCCGAACGTGCGGCGTGTGGCGTCTGGGTCGTTCAGGAGCAGGGGCGCGCCGCTGATGCGCTCGATGCTCGGCCGCCGGGTCATCCCTGCCGCCGCCGACTCCGCATCGATCACCCGACGCATCGCGGTGATGAGGCGGTGTCGGGTCGAGGCGCTGAAGCTCCTGAGGTTGACGGTGAGCTCCGCCTCGTCCGGGATGGCGTTCTCGGCACGACCCGCATGGATCGATGACACCGTGAGGACGGCGGGCTCTTGCGCCGCGGTCTCCCGCGAGATCACGGCCTGGAGCCGCATCACGGTCGCCGCCGCGGCCACGATCGGGTCGACGGCCGCCTCCGGGGTCGATGCGTGGCCACCCACCCCATGGATGCGGATACGGAAGTTGTCCGACGCGGCGCCATAAATGCCCGCGGCGGCCACGACGGCACCGGCCGGCACCGGCGACACATGCTGCCCCAGCGCGACGACCGGTGTCCCCACGAGCTGGGGGAGTCCGTCGGCGATCATGGCGAGAGCGCCTTCGCCCGTCTCCTCGGCGGGTTGAAAGACGATGGCGACGGTGCCTGCCCACTCGGTGGCACGCTCCAGCAGGACATCGACAGCGCCGATGAGAGCGGCCGCGTGCATGTCGTGGCCGCAGGCATGCATGACCGGGACGGTCGCCCCGTTCCTGTCGACGCCGCTGGCGGCAGACGCGTAGGGCGCGCCGGTCAGCTCTTTGACGGGGAGACCGTCGATGTCGGCGCGGAGGAGAACGGTGGGGCCGTCACCGTTCCGGAGCATGCCGACCACTCCGGTGCCGCCAATGCCTTCGGTGACGTCGATCTGCCGACGGGCCAGCTCTGATGCCAGGCGCGCTGCGGTGCGTGTCTCCTGGCCGCTGAGCTCGGGATGACGGTGCAGATCGCGATACAGGTCCACCACGGAGCCCGACGGCACGGGCCAGGACTGAGGGTCAGGCGCCATCGGGCGTCACCGTCTGTCGACGGGTGAAGGTGGCGAAGAACTCCTCCGGCCCGCGGGGCACGAGCATCGCGGCGACGAGGCAGATCACGCAACCGGCGATGAGGACGCCGAAGGCCGCCTCCCAGCTGACGTTCTCCACGACGACGCCCATGATCGTGGGGGTGAGGATGCCGCCGACCTGGCTGCCGGTGCTGATCGTGGCGTACGCCGTCCCGACGACCGCGGTGGGCAGGCCGCGGACCGGGCTCGAGAACACAGGCATGTAGCACATTCCGCTGAAGAACGAGAGCAGCCCGATCAGCGTGACGAAGACGGGGACGGGCAGCTCCTGCGTCATCATCGCCAACGTCACGATGCTTGCGAGCATCCCCGGGATGATGATCAGGCGGTGCCGACCGCCCAGCCGGTCGACGAGGCGCCCTCCCAGCACCGAGGCGACCCCGCCGGCGAGCACCGGAATCACCGCAGCCGTCGCGACCACGCCCAGAGGGATGCCACGGGCGTCGACGAGATAGCTGGGCACCCACGCGCTCATGCCCCATGCGACGACCCCGTATCCGAAGAACATGGCCACGTGCCCCCAGAGTGCGGGGGACCGGAACAGATCCTTGGAGGTGATCATCGAGTCCGACTGCTCTTCCACCTCGATGGCCGCCGTGGAGTCGGCGCGGGCGTTCGGGAGGAAGAAGCCGATCGCCACCGCGACGAGCACGCCGACGGCCCCGAGGATGAAGAACGCCCCCTGCCAGCCGATGGCGCCGATGAGCGCCGCTCCCGCGACCGCGGCGACGATGGTGCCGACAGCGTTCGAGCTGTACATCCACCCGGTCGCGGTCATGCGCTGCTCGGAACTGGTGCGCTCGGCAACGGCCTTCACGGATGCCGCGGGATACACGCCCTCGCCGATGCCGAACAGCGCCCGGATGGCGAGCATCACCGCGAAGGATCCAGCGGTCCCCGTCGCCACCGTGAAGACGGACCAGGCGAGCACGCCCGTGACAGCGGTGCGCTTCGCGCCCACCTTGTCGACGAGGATGCCGCCGGGGATCTGCACGATCGCGTACGTCACGAAGAACGCCGAGATGAGCATGCCCTGTTGTGTCGGAGTGAGCGAGAGATCCTCGCCGATATACGGCAGTGCGAGGGTGATGAGCTGCCTGTCGGCGTAACTCATCACCCACCCGAGGAAGAAGAGGAGGACGGCGAGCTTGGCGTCCCGCTGCAGCCGTACCCGCGGCTTCTTCTGAGTTCGGCTGAGCGCCGGTTGTGGCGAGGTCTTGCTCACAGATGCTCCCTGATGACGTAATGCACGGTGCTTGCACGCGCCGAGCCGGGCCCGCCTTGAGTCCGAAGATTTCCGGGATCGTAGGCAGGTCATCGGGATTCGGTTCGTAAAGGAACCTCAGCCATCCGGATATGGGCTAGATTCGCGTACGTGGTGCAGGAATCGGTCATCGATGTCGTCGACAAGCAGCTGGCGAATGCCCTGCAGATCTTTCCGCGGATCAGCTGGATGCAGCTGGGCAAGATCCTCGGCTACGACCCCACCACGCTTGCCCGCCGTTGGACCAGACTGCGTGATGCCGGCTTGGCGTGGACGGTCTGCTACCAGCAGCCCGAGCATCTCGAAGTCGAGCTTCCGGCGATGGCGCTCGTCGAAGTCGACGTCCGTGCTGGGCAGCGTGAGCAGGTCGTTGCCGCGCTGACTCCACTCCAAGAGGTCATCGAGATCGCCCGGACCTCCGGCTCCCGCGATCTGCTGCTCACGGTGGTGCATGCGAGTATCGCGACCGCCGACGCGTTCATCTCCGAGAGCATCGCGAGCATCCCGGGGATCCGCGCGACGCGCACCCGCTTCGTACAGAACCTCTACAAGGACGGGGCGCGCTCACATCTCGATGTCCTCGCCCCTGACGTCATCAACGCCCTGCGCCGCGCGGCAGAGGGCTTCGCTGGTGAACCCTCTGCTCCCACACCGCTCCTCGTCAGCGTCATGCAGAGCCTGCTGTCGGACGCGCGCCGACCGGCGTCCGAGATCGCTGCCGAGCTGGGGCTCTCCACCACGAGCGTCACCCGTGCGATCCACCGTCTGTTCGGCTCTCCCTGGTTCACGGCGAAGACGGACTTCGCCCACCATGCCCTCGGCTACACCACGGCCGCGTCACTCTGGTACCGCGTACCGACGACCGACTTGGGCACCGTCGGCGCCAGCATCGCGGAGGTCCCGGGAGTGCGGTTGTCCGCCGCCATCCTCGATCGGATGAACCTCGCGATCACCGTGTGGCTCCACCACGCCCAAGACCTCGAGTCACTGCTGACACGTATCGAGAACGCCCACCCGCGCATCGAACTCTGCGAGACCTGGCTCATCCCCTCCGTCGCCAAACGCTCCGGCGCAGTCCTCACACAGGACGGGCGGTTCTCTCACCAGATCTCCACGTCGCACGCGCTGGCACCCATCGGAGCGCTGCCCCGCAGGCACTGACTCCGAACCCGACGAGATGGTGCCTTCATGTGGCTGAACAGGGACCCAATCCGCGCGCTTTCGGGCGTCCATGGGAGCCAAACGTCACCCAGTCGAACCCGTCACCGCGCGGTCGACAACGATCGCCTGGTCGACGATGCGGGACCAGGTTGCGACCTGCTCGCGGAACACGCTGGACTCGCCGAGCGCGAAGGTGACCTCGGCGCCGGCTAGGAGACCGGTGACGGCCTGCCGAGCAACCTCCTCCGGCTCGATCGTGCCGATCGGGATGACCCCGGTTCCGAAGGGCTCCGCTGCGTTGGGTCCGAACCGTTCCGGCCGGCTGCGCTGCGAGTCCAGGATCCGACTGGCAACCTGGCCCGGGCAGAGCAGGGTGACGTCGATGCCTTCTGGTGCCAGCTCCTGGCGAAGACCGCGGCTGATCGCCACCACTGCCTGCTTGGTCGCGCTGTAGAGCCCGGTGTATCCCGGGTCCGGAAGGAAGGCATGGGTGGAGGCCGTGTTCATGATGTGGCGCCAGCCGCTCTGGGTGCGCATCCGTGGCACGAAGGCGTGCACGCTGTTGAGCAGACCTTCGACGTTCACCGACGAGAGCCAACGCCAGTCGTCGACGGGGGAGTCGGCCACGTTGCCGAACGTGAGGACGCCAGCGTTGTTGCAGACGAGCTCGACCGATCCGAACGTGGCGTACGCCGCCTCGGCGAGCTCCTGCACGGAATCGGCATCGCTGGTGTCGACCCGGACCGCGAGCGCGGCGGTTCCGCGCTCCTCCAGGGCCGCGGCGGTCCGGTGGGCGCCCTCGACGTCGATGTCGGCGACCACGACGGCCATGCCGTGCGCGCCGAGCTCGGCGGCGAGCGCGGCGCCGATACCACTGGCCGCTCCCGTGACGACAGCGGTGCGATTTTTCAAGACCTCGGGTTCGAGCATGAGCTTCTCCTCGTTTGCTTGTAACAGGAAGGGTTGACCTACTGGCCGAGTTGCCAGTAGCGGGGGCGTACGCGCGGGCTTCACCAGGTCATCGCGGCGACCCAGGCCACCACCACGCAGGCAGCGGCCGCTGTCGAGACCGCCAAGGTGGCGGTCGGTGCCGACCCCGGCAGCGGAGCTCCGGTGCGCAGCGCGAGCTCGGTGTGCCGCCAGCGTCGCCAACCCGCCAGCGAGCAGATCAGGGCGCCCATGCAGAGCGCTCCGCAGCTCACCGCCCGTGCCGCGTGTGGAAGGTCCGGGATGACAGCAGCGAATGCCACGGCACCTGCGATCAGGGCCAGGCTGGTCCTGATCCAGGACAGAAACGTGCGCTCGTTGGCGAGCGAGAAGCGCGGATCCGGTTCGTCTCCGTGGTCGTAGACCGACCGAGGCCGGCGCGTCACAAGGCGACCAGGAGGTCGCGGCGGAGCATCTGGGTGAACTCGCGCATGGCGGCGACCATGTCGAAGTCCTCGTCGACGAGCCACTGAGCCTCGAGTCCTCCGACGCCGGCAATCACGAAGGTGGCCACGATCTCTGGATCCGCCGTCGGGCGCACCGTGCCGTCGGTGATGCCACGGGAAACGACCGCGGCCAGTTGGGCGCGCAACCGGATGGTGCGTTCCCTGGCCCAAGCGGTCGCCAAGGGTGGGTGGTGGGCCGCCCCCAGGTGGCCCAGCCGCGCCAGGTCGCGGTGCTGCGCGTTCCAAGCGACCATGGCTTCGGCGACCTCGAGTGCGCGCTCGAACGGGCTGACGTCGTAGTCGCTCTCGATGTCGCTGGCGGTGAAGGCGCGCTGATCCCGCTCGTCCAGGACGGCGGCCAGCAGGGCTTCCTTGCCGTCGAAGTGATGCAGCAGGCCCGGTTGACTCATCTCCACCGCGCGCGCCACGGAGGCGAGCGATGTCGCGTCGTACCCCCGGGCCGCGAAGAGCTCGAGTGCTGCGTCGACGATCTGCGCGCGGCGTCTCTTGCCTGCGCGATCCGCTTCCTGGGTGCGTGCCATGGAACTCCTCAATGCGACCGTTGCAAACCGACTTAATGATAGGTAGGTTAGCCCAGGCATGTGGCGCCCGCCACACCGCACCATGACCGATGCGGGTCTCCAGACCCGCCAATCGCCCGAGGAGTGCGACCTTGCGCAAGCCCACGAAACTCGTCGCCCTGTTGTCCGCCGCTGCGCTGAGCGCGACCGTGCTCGCTGGATGCGGGGGATCCTCGGAAGGGGATGGTGCGTCCAAGGACACGCTGACCCTCGCGACGCCCACCCCGCTGACGACCTTCGACCCGACCCAGATGGACTGCGGCTCCGGGCGCCTGTACTGCCAGGCGGCCTACGACACGCTGCTTCATCCGGCCCCGGACGGCACGCCAGAGCCCGGAATGGCAACGTCCTTCACCTACGACGACACGCGGACCGAACTCACCCTGGAGCTACGCTCGGGCATCACCTTCAGTGACGGCACAGCGTTCGACGCGACGGTTGCCAAGGCGGTGATCGACTGGTTCGGGCGGACGGACGGCCCCCGAAGCACCGTGGCGGACGCCATCAAGAGCGTCAGCGCCCCAGGCCCGGACCGTCTCGTGATCAAGCTGAAAGAGCCAGATCCGGCGCTCTTGGTCAACCTGACCGACAACTTGGGGATCATGACCTCGCCGGCCGCGCTGAAGTCCGGCAACCTCACGAAGGTGCCGGTCACCTCGGGGCCCTACCTCTACAGCGCCGACAAGTCGCAGACCGGCACAACCGTATTCGAGCGCAACGAGGACTACTGGGACGCGGAGGCTTACCCTTTCGACCACCTCAAGCTCGTACAACTGGCCGACCCGAACACACTCCTCAACGCTCTCAAGGTCGGGCAGATCGATGCCGCCGCCGTCCTGAGTCAGCAGCTGAAGCCTGTGAAGGAAGCCGGATTCACGGTCCGGGAGTCCGCAGGCGCCTGGTACGGCCTGATCCTGGCGGACCGTGCCGGTGACGTGCTTGCCCCGCTCGGCGACGTCCGGGTCCGTCAGGCGATCAACCTCGCCGTCGACCGCAAGCTGTTCACGGAGGAGCTCTTGCCCGGCGGATCCACCCTGTCCGCCCAGATCTTCGCACCCGGCGGAGCGGTGTACGACGACAAGCTCAACCAGCAGTACGAGCGCGATCTCGCCAAGGCGAAGGACCTGATGGCCGCCGCCGGCTTCGCAAGCGGCTTCATAGCAACGATGCCGGACCTGAGCCAGTTCGTCGGCAGCCCGGCTCTCAACACCGCCATCACCCAGCAGCTCGGCGAGATCGGCATCAAGGTGGTCTGGCAGAAGGTGCCGGTGACGGAGCTGCTCAGCTCCATGCAGGACGGTAAGTTCCCCATGTTCTTCATGTCGCTCGGCACGAAGGCGCCGTGGCAGGACATCCAGCTCTCCGTGCTGCCGACCGCGACCTTCAACCCGTACGAGAGTGAAGATCCTGCCCTGGCGAAGCTGCTCGCTGTCGCGAAGAAGGCCGCTCCCGGCGCGCCTCAGGACCAGGCCTTTCGCGCGATCAACACATGGTTGGTCGAGAACGCCTGGTTCGCGCCGATGTTCGCAAGCTCGACCAACTGGGTCTCGGTGGACGGCGTCACCGTCGAACCGCAGACCCAGGGGATCGATCTGGTCCGGTTCCAGCGTTCGGAGAAGTGACTCGTCATGCTGACAATTCTGCTCAGGCGGTGCGTCGCCGCATCGATCCTGCTTGTGGCGGTCTGCGTCGTCGGATTCGTGATCACGGGAATCGGTGGCGGCGATCCGGCTCGCAACATCCTCGGGCCGGAGGCAACCAATGCCCAGGTGGCGGCCGAGAACCACCGCCTCGGCGTCGACCGCCCGATGCTCACGCAGTTCGGTGACTGGGTCGGTGGGGTGGTGCGCGGTGACCTCGGGACCTCCTACATCGGTGACCAGCCGGTCGCGGACAAGATCGCGGCGAACCTGCCGGTGACGATGTCGATGGTGGCGTTGAGCATGATGGTGATCTCGGGACTCAGCCTGGTGCTTGCGGTCGCTTCCGTCTACGGACGGAGATCGGTCGATCGGTTCGTGCAGTTGCTCGCCGTGATCGGGCACGTGCTGCCGGCGTACCTGCTGGCACTGCTTCTTCTGCTGGTCTTCGCGGTCAAGCTCGATGTGTTCCCGGTGTTCGGGTACGTGCCGCTCAGCGAGTCTCCGGCTCAGTGGCTGCGGTCGCTCGTGCTGCCCGTGCTCGCGCTCACGCTGGGCAGCGTCGCAGGCGCAACGCTCCAGGCCCGAGGGTCTCTCATGGACGTACTCGAAGCCGACTATGTGCGGACGCTTCGCTCGCGCGGCATCTCGGGCGGATCGCTCCTGTTCCGACATGCGCTCCGCAATGCGGCGCCTCCCTGGCTGACGTCACTCTCGCTCGGATTCGTCGCGATGCTGGGCGGTGCGTTCATGGTGGAGAAGGTCTTCGCCCTTCCGGGGCTCGGCGTGCTGTCGGTCGACGCCACAGCCGCGGGCGACCGTCCGGTGATCATGGGCATGGTTCTGCTGACCGGCGGCCTCGTGATCCTCGTCAACCTTCTCGTCGACCTCGCTCAGATGTGGCTCATTCCCAAGGCAAGGACAGCATGAGCATCGAGATCTCCGCGCAAGCACTGGACGCCCCGGAGCGCACGTCGACGCTTCGTATGATCCTGCGCAACCCGCTATCGCGGGTCGGGGTGGTGCTGCTCGTCCTCGTCCTCTGTGCTCTCGTCGCGGCGATCGCGATCGACTGGGCCGCCCCGGAAGCAGCCTGGCGTGCCGATCTCTACCGGCGCAACGAGCCTCCGGGCGCCGACGGCCACCTGCTCGGGACCGACAGTGGTGGACGTGACGTGCTCGCACGACTCGTCGTGGCGACGAAGGCCACGATGTTCAGCGGTGTGATCGCCCTGACGGTGGCGATCCTGCTCGGGGTGCCTGGTGGACTCGTCGCCGGCTACTACTCGGGCCGCGTCGACCTGGTGCTGGACTGGTTGGCCAGCATGGTCATGTCTCTCCCCGCGATCGTGGTCATGCTGGCGATCGTGTCCAGCCTGGGCACCTCGATGTGGATCTCGATGACCGCTCTGGGATGCATGATGGCGCCGGCGGTCTTCCGCCTGCTCCGTGCCCAGGTGCATGCCGTGCGAAACGACCTCTATATCGATGCCGCCAAGGTGGCCGGACTTTCCGACGTGCGCATCGTCGCGCGCCACGTCTTCCGCGTCGTGCGCGGTCCGCTCGTCCTGATGATCAGCGTGCTGGCAGGTGTCGCCATCACGATACAGACGGGGCTGGACTTCCTGGGCCTGGGCGATGCCACGACGATCACCTGGGGCGGCATGCTCGGCGAGGGCTTCGCGGCCATGAGCGCCAACGACGTCCTGTTCATCTGGCCCGGTCTGGCGATGGCCATCACCGTGGCCGCCTTCTTCCTCATCGCCAGCGGCGCGCGCGATGCGCTGCAACGTGCGGACGGCGGCGGTGGTGGTGGCGGTGGCGGTGGTGGTGCGGCACGCGCGACGACAGCGCACCTGAAGTCGGTCCCGGCCTCTGCTGAGGCTCCGCCCATCGATGGGGAGATCCTCGTCGTCCGCAACCTCACCATCGGTTACCCGACCGGCGATGGCGTCGCCGAGGTGGTGTGCGGGGCCGGGCTGAAGCTGCGTCGCGGTCACACACTGGGCGTTGTCGGTGAATCCGGCTCGGGCAAGACGCAGACCGCGTTCGCGGTGCTCGACCTGTTGCCGCGGCAGGCGAACCTGATGGCCGGCGAGGTGTGGCTCGACGGAACCGAGATCCTCCGGCTCCCGCCGCGCGATCGCGCGACGTTGGTGCGCGACGCGATCGCCTACATCCCGCAGGAGCCGATGAGCAATCTGGACCCGACCTTCACCATCGGATACCAGCTGATGGAGCCGTTGCGGGCTCGGGGAGTCGTCCGGTCCGAGGCCAGAAGGCGCGCAGTCGCGCTGTTGGCGCGCGTGGGCATCCATGATCCCGAGCGAGTGATGCGCTCCTACCCCCACCAGATCTCTGGCGGAATGGCGCAGCGGGTGCTCATTGCGGGCGCGGTGTCGACCGAGCCGCGGATCCTGGTGGCCGACGAGCCCACCACAGCCCTGGACGTCACAGTGCAGAGCGAGATCCTTGATCTTCTGCGCAGCGTGCAGGAGGAGTTCGGCATGTCGATCATCCTCGTCAGCCACGACCTCGGAGTCATCGCCGACCTCTGCGACGACGTCGCGGTGATGCGCAACGGCCAGGTGGTCGAGTCCGCCTCGGTCGAGGACTTCTTCACTCGCCCCCGGCATGAGTACTCGCGGATGCTGCTGGACGCCGTACCCGACGAGCACCACGTCCGCCCCGAGTACGTCGAGACCCCGTCGTCGTGCGACGACGCCCGAACTGGAGAGATGCACCGATGAGCCTGTTGGAGATCGACGACCTGGTGGTCCGCTACCCGGGACGTCGCCGGGGCGGCACGTTCACGGCGGTCGACAGCGTGACTCTCGACGTACGCCCGCACGAGACGGTCGGTCTGGTCGGTGAGTCCGGCTCAGGGAAGACGACGATCGGGCGGGCAGTGCTGGGACTGGCCCCGGTCACCTCCGGTCGCATCCGGTACGACGGTCAGGAGATCCAGTCCCTGACCAGGGCGCAGCGGCGACCGCTGGCTGCGCGGATCCAGGTGGTCTTTCAGGACCCGTACACGTCGCTGAATCCGGCGATGATGGTCGAAGACATCCTCTCGGAGCCGCTCCGCGCGGCGGGGTGGACCCGGGCGACCGCGCGCGGTCGCGTGGTCGAGCTGCTCGACCAGGTCGGTCTGCCGACCGGTGCGGCCGACCGCTTCGCCAGGGAGTTCTCCGGGGGGCAGCGACAGCGGGTGGCGATCGCTCGCGCGCTGGCCCTGGAACCAGAGCTGGTCGTCTGCGACGAGCCGGTCTCGGCGCTCGACCTGTCAACTCAGGATCGGGTGCTGCAGCTGCTCGTCGACATCCAGGAGCGAACGGGGGTCGCCTACCTGTTCGTGTCGCACGACATCGGGGTGGTGCGGCACATCAGCCATCGGGTGGCTGTTCTACGGCAGGGCCGGGTGGTCGAGTTCGGGTCGTGTGCGGAGGTCACCTCCCGACCGGAGCACGCGTTCACTGAAGAGCTGCTGCTCGCCTCACCGGTCGCCGACCCGGTCCGTCAGCGCGAGCGCCGGGCAATGCGGCAGGCGCGTCGCGAAGTCGCGTCCGCTGACCCCCTTCACCGCTAGGACTCGGCCCCACCTCTCGTCTCTAGGAGAACCCCCATGCGTCGCCACCTGCCCGTTGTCCTCATCAGCGTCGGTGCCTTCCTCGTTGCCGCAGCCCTGGTCCTGCGGTTCTTCGGCTCCGCCCAGCTCGCGGTCGCGGAGGAGGACCCACGCGAGATGACCACCATGCGCGCCAGCGGCGCGACTGTGTTCGTCCCATCGACCCAGACAGAGGTCACCTCCGACGTCTCCGTCAAGCAATACACCGTCGGCGACCTCGAGGCGGCGCAGAAGGCGCCGGGACGAGTTGTCGTCTGGTTCACGGCGACCACGCGCTTGACTGCCGAGGGAGTCATCGTGCAGCAGAGCATGGCCCGCACGGCGATGGACGCGTCCACGGGGAAGGCTGAGCCATGCTGTGAGAGCTTCGCCGAGGTCGTCGACCAGGCGATCGAGGAGGACCGCCGTACCGGCCTGGTGCTGCGGTTCCCCTTCGGGACTGAGAAGAAGAGCTATGAGGTGTGGGACAACGTCCTGGGCAAGGAGGTGAAGGCCGCCTACCGCGGCACGACCGATGTCGAGGGTCTGAACGCCTACCGATTCCAGATCGAGGTCGCCGATGCCGTCGTCGGCAGCCAGAAGGTCAACGCCAAGGCCGTCGGGCTGACGACCGACGGTGAGGTGTCCGCCGATCGCACCTACGGCGTCGACCGGACCCTGTACGTCGAGCCGCGCACGGGCGCGATCCTCAACGATGTGCAGGACGTACGTGACCGGCTGAGTGTCGACGGTGAGCCGGTACGGACCCTCTTCGCCGGCAAGCTCGCCTATACCGACGAGCAGGTCAAGGCCAACGCGGACAAGTACGGTGAGCGTGCCGCGACTCTGCAGCGCTTCACGGTTCAGATTCCGGCCGCGCTCCTGGCGCTCGGGCTACTCGGTCTTCTCGCCGGTCTCTTCGTGCTGGGTGTGTCGAAGGTCCGCTCCCGCCGCGTCACGTGAGCGTCTCGAGCGCGGCGTATGCGTGGAAGATCAGGTTGACCGCGCGTAGGTCCTGGGTCTGGGACGACATGTTGTTCATCGCATAGCTCACGGTCATCCGGGCGTCCCGGTCCACCAGCGCCATGGCGCCACCCCAGCCCGCCCACCAGAACGACCGGGCGTTCGGGCTCAGCGGCACCTCGGGGCTGACCAGCCCGAACCCGACGCCGTATCGCAACGGGTAGCCCATCACAGCGTCGATGCCGCTGCTCTGCTCCTCCAATACGCGGTCGAGCATGGCCGGGCTCAGCAGATGGACTCCGTCGACGGCGCCGTCACAGGCGAGGGCCGCATGAACCCGTGCGATCGAGCGCGCGTTCCCGGTGCCGTTCGCCGCGGGGATCTCCGCCTCTCGCCACCACCGCTCGTTCGGCTCGTCGCCGATCAGCGGGCAGCTCGAGGTGACGCGATCTGCCAGCTCGGCCTCGGCTGGATCGTCGACCGCGGCCGCCGGGTCGCCGCCGATACCGAAGGCCGGAGCGGTGATCCGAGCCACGCGTGCGTCGTCCGCTGCAGGCAGGCCGATGTGGAAGTCCGTACCCAGCGGCTGCGCGACCTCATGATCGAAGAACGCGCCGAGGCTCTGGCCCGTGATCCGGCGGACGATGGCGTCCTCCAGGAAGCCCTGCGTGAGCGGGTGATAGCCCGAACGTGTGCCGGGCTGCCACCACGGCTCCTGCGCGGCCAGCGCGGTGGTCACGCGTTCGTGGTCGGCCAGGTCGCGCGGCGCGATCGGGACGCTCCAGCCCGGCAGGCCGGCCGTGTGCGCGAGGACGTGCCGGACCAGTACCTCGTCCTTGCCATGGGTGCCGAACTCGGGCCAGTAGTGCGCGACGGGCGACTCCAGGTCCAGCTCCCCGCGGTCGGCGAGCATCAGCATCACGGTCGCGCTTATCGTCTTGGTCACGGACCAGACGTTGACGAGGGTGTCGGACTGCCAAGCATCGCCGCTGCCGTCGGTGCCTCCCCAGAGGTCGACGACGACCTGACCCTCGAGCGTGACGCACACGCTGGCGCCGTCCTCGAGGCCTTGGTCGAAGTGGCTCGTGAACGCGTCCCGGACGAGCTCGAACTCCGGCGTGCAGGTGCCATGGACGGTTGCCATGTGCTTCTCCCTTGGAGGTGGACGTCGGGCCTTGCTGGCCGACTGATTGGTAAGTAGGTTAGTGGGCACCTCTCCCGAAAGGAACCGTCGTGCGCGCGATCATGGTCATGTTCGACACCTTGAACCGTCGATACCTCCCGCCATACGGCGCCGAGGGCATCCACGCACCGAACTTCGAGCGGTTGCAGCAGCGCTCGGTCACCTTCGACAACTGCTACGCCGGGAGCATGCCGTGCATGCCGGCGCGCCGTGAGCTGCACACGGGTCGGCACAACTTCCTGCACCGCAGCTGGGGGCCGCTCGAGCCGTTCGACGACTCGGTGCCCGAGATGCTCTCCCGCGCGGGCGTCTACACGCACCTGAGCACCGACCACTACCACTACTGGGAGGACGGCGGCGCGACCTATCACAACCGGTTCGACAGCTATGAGCTCTTCCGTGGCCAGGAGGGCGACAAGTGGAAGGGCCACGTGGCCGACCCCGAGGTCCTGGCGAATGCGTCGCGCGGCATGGGGGGCGCCCGTCAGGACACGATCAACCGTCAGTACATGGCCACCGAGGACCGGCACTGCCAGACCCTCACCTTCGATGCCGGCCTCGAGTTCCTGACGACCAACCAGGACGACGACAACTGGTTCCTCCAGATCGAGACCTTCGACCCGCACGAGCCGTTCTTCAGCTACGACGAGCACCGCGCGCACTACGTGCACCAGTACGACGGACCGGAGTACGACTGGCCGGCGTACGGCCGGGTCACTGACGACGAGCAGGCCGTCGAGCACATCCGCGCCGAGTACTCCGCGCTGCTGACCATGTGCGACAAGTCGCTGGGCCGGGTCATGGACGCGATGGACGAGCACAACCTGTGGGACGACACGATGCTCATCGTCTGCACCGACCACGGCTTCCTGCTCGGTGAACGCGGGTGGTGGGGCAAGTCGGTCCAGCCCTGGTACGACGAGACGATCCACACGCCGCTGTTCATCTGGGACCCGCGCGCCGGCTCCCGCGGCGAGCGTAGAGGCAGTCTGGTGCAGACCATCGACCTCGGTCCCACCCTGCTCGACTGGTTCGGCCTGGCGCCGACCCCCGACATGCAGGGTCAGCCCCTGGCGGGGGCGGTCGCGGCCGACGACCCGGTGCGCGAGGCCGGATTGTTCGGTGTCTTCGGCGGACACATCAACGTGACCGACGGGCGCTACGTCTACATGCGCGCGAGCGTCGACTCCTCCAACGCCCCGCTGGAGGAGTACACCCTGATGCCGACGCACATGAAGAGCCGGTTCGACCCCAGCGAGCTCCGCGACGCCGAGCTGGCCGGGCCGTTCGGCTTCACCAAGGGAGTCCCGGTGCTGAAGGTGCCAGGTGCGAGCTGGGGCAATCCCCACGCCTTCGGGACGATGCTCTTCGACCTGGCGAACGACCCCGCCCAGCGGCAGCCGCTGGTCGACGACGACCTCGAGCTGCGGATGGCCGAACTCATGGTCGACCTGCTGCGAGCCAGCGAAGCGCCCCCGAGTCAGTTCGAGAGGCTGGGACTCCCGGTGGCCGGAGCGGTCACCACCGAGCACCTGCTCGCCCGCCAGCAGCAGGAGCAGGTGGCGGCGTCCTCACGGCCGTTGCCTCCGCCCTCGGTGTTCGCCAGGGACGGACTGAGCGCGTTGAGCACCCTCGACGAGCTCCTCGACGACGAGCGCGGTCGTGCCGTCATCGTCGCGCTCATGCCGATCCTCGCCCACGACGACCTGCGGACACGTGTGGGTCGGATGACGCCCTACAACCTCGCTGCCACTACGCCGGCCCTGTCGCCCGAGCTGTTGCACAAGTTGAACGCCGCCCTGGCCGAGCCTGACCAGACACCGGTATGACCGAGTCCTTCACAGAGAAGATCGAGCGGTACGTCGCGGCCGACGGTGTCACCCAGCTGGACCTGCACGTCTGCTCGCCGGCGCGGCGTCCGCGAGCGGCGGTCCTGCTGTTCCATGGCGGCGGCTGGATGAAGGGGGCGCCGTCGATGCTGCTGCCGCACGCCCGGCGCCTCGCCGACGCCGGGATTCTGGCGGCGAGCTCCGCCTATCGACTGGTCGGATCGGGTGCCCTGTCGCCGGCGGACTGCCTGGCCGATGCGGCCCGGGCGGACCGCACGTTCCGCAAGATCGCCGCCGACGCCGGCCTTGACCGGATCGCGATCGGCGGCGGGTCCGCGGGCGCCCAGCTCGCCCTCGCCCTGGCCATGCCCCCGAGCGGGGACCAGCCGTCGGCGTACGACGGCCTCGTGCTCCTGAACCCGGCTGTGGACATGTGCTGCGGACGCGGACTCCTGGCCGCCTTGTCGCGGCGCTTGGTGGGTCTGACGCCCGAGGCCGCGCGGGATGCGTCGCCACTACACCATGTCCGTCCCGGCGTTCCGCGGTCGCTCGTGCTGCACGGCACGCGTGACCGCATCGTTCCTCTCCGTCTGGTGCGGGAGTTCCGGCAGGCGATGACAGTTGCCGGCAATGACTGCGAACTGGTCGAGTTCGAGGGAGCCGGACACGGGTTCTTCCTGCCACGCCCCGAGGGCAACCCCGCCTTCGACCGCACCGCGGAGCTGATCCTGAAGTTCCTGCTCACGCCCACCGCCGGCTCCGAAGGGGCCGGCCAGATCGATGACGGGAAGTACCCCGCATGACCACATTCCTCTGGGGAGCCAGCACCTCACCCCACCAGACCGAGGGCAACAACCTCAACAGCGACTGGTGGGAGCTGGAGAATGCTGAGAAGTCTTTCCTCCCGGAGCGAAGCGGCGATGCCCTCGACAGTTACCACCGCTATCGCGAGGAGATGACGCTGCTGGCGGAGGCAGGGTTGAACGCCTATCGGTTCGGCGTCGAATGGGCCCGGATCGAGCCGGAGCAGGGACGCTTCTCGGCCGCGGCTCTTGCGCACTACCGCCGGATGATCGACACCGCGCTCGAGCTCGGCCTCACGCCGGTGGTCACCCTGCACCACTTCAGCAACCCGCGCTGGTTCGCGGCTGGGGGCGGCTGGGGGCGATCGGACGCGGTCGCACTGTTCACCCGGTACGTCGAACGGACGTCGTCGATCCTCGGAAACGTCGACTGGGTATGCACCATCAACGAGCCGAACATGGTGGCGGTGATGGACTCGGTTCGCCGGTTGCTCTCTGGTCCGGACGGGTTCGAAGCGCTCGCTGGAGGACTCCCCGCCCCGGATGAGAGGAGCGGGGCCACGATGGTTGAGGTGCACCGGGCGGCAGTCGACGCGCTGCGACGTCACACCGATGCCGCCGTCGGCTGGACGATCGCGCAGCAGGCGTTCCAGTCGGCGGGGCCGGAGCACGGCGAGATGCTGCGGCAGACGGCCTGGGTGTGGGAGGACCTCTACCTCGAGGCCGCCCGCGGCGACGACTTCGTCGGCTCTCAGTCCTACACCAGCCAGCTTGTCGGCGCGGACGGTCCGATTCCGCATCCGCCCAGCCCGGACAACACCATCACGGGATGGGCGTACCGGCCCGACGCGCTCGGCTTGTCCGTCCGGCATGCGTGGGAAGTGACGGGCGGCGTTCCGGTGCTGGTGACGGAGAACGGCATCGCGACCGACGACGACCAGCGACGGATCGACTACACGGAGGCTGCGCTCGGCCACCTCCGCGATGCCATGGCCGACGGCGTGGATGTCCGGGGCTACCTGCACTGGAGCGCCGTCGACAACTACGAGTGGGGCCACTGGGGTCCGACCTTCGGCCTGATCTCGGTCGACCGCGAGACGTTCGTGCGGACGCCGAAGCCGAGCCTGGCCTGGCTCGGCGGCGTCGCCCGGCGCGGCCGGCCCTGACCTGCTGAAGCAGCGCCGGGGCCGGCCGCGGCCGGTCACTTCTGCTGCGCGAAGGCCTTGAACAGGGCCCGTTCCTCCGGACGGAGGGGCGGGCCCTCGGTCGTCCAGGAGGCGCGCACCGCGCCGTTGCCGGGGTGGAGCCGGGCGTAGAGGTCATCGGCCTGCTCGGACCGCCCCGTGGCACGAAGGTGCGCCATGTAGTCCTCGGGGTCGTTGTAGAGCGTCGGGCCGTGCTGCAGCGAGATCTGCATCGGGTCGGGCAGCGCGCCCGGCGTACCGGCGTGGAAGCTCCACCACTCGAAGAGCCGGGCGCGCATCCGATCCGCCAGGTCCGGCTCGGAGTCGATCAGGTTCGTGGTCAGGTGGGGGTCGGCGTTCATGTCGAACAGCGACTCCAGCTCGGCCTTGAACGCGCCGGGGTGGTAGGTGCGGATGTAGAGGTGGTCGCGGGTGCGGACGGCGCGCTGATACGTGTGCGCCCCGTGTCCCCAGACGAGATGGTCGCGCGACTCGATCTCCTGCCCTCGCACGGCGTCGGCGAACGATCGCCCCTGCCATTTCTCCGGGATCGGCAGCCCGAGCAACTCGCAGATCGTCGGCGCGTAGTCGATGTTGTAGAGCAGTGCGTCGTGCTCGCGCTGCTCGGCCTTGTCGGTCACGCCTGGCCAGAACACCACCATCGGAAGGTGGTGGGTGGGCTCGTTCGCGAGACCGTGCTCGGCGTACGAGCCCTGCTCCCCGAACGACTCGCCGTGGTCGGCGCTGACCACGATGGCCACTTCGTCGGTGAGCCCCATCTCGGCCAATGCTGCCCGCAGGCGCCCGAACTGGCTGTCCCAGAACATGATCCCGCCGTCGTACCCATTGATCAGGTGCTCGAAGTCGGCGCGGGTCGCGATCTGGTCGGGCATGTTGTGGGGGACCGGGCTGGTGCGCGGCACCATCGAGTAGTGCAGGTCCTTCGCCGTCCGCGGCCCGTAGATGTCCTGGTGGGCGTCGATGGCCTCCTGGTCGGGCCAGTCCGGCGCTGGCCCCGCCGCCGCAGATGCCTCGGTCCAGCGGACGTCTTGGAGGTAGTCGGTGTGCGGGTCCCAATAGGTCAGATGCAGATACCAGTCCTCGCGGTGGCGGTTCCGCTCGATCCAGTCGATCGCCACGTCCGTGACGGCGTCAGCAGGCTCGTCACCGATCTCGGGGGTCGAGCGGATACTCTCGCGGAAGTTGCCGTGGAAGAAGTGTGCGCGGTGCCGCTCCGCGAAGCTGGAGACCGCCGCGGTGTAGTAGCCATGGAAGGCAAGCCACTGCCCGAGCAGCGGACGGTCGAACTGCATCGCGTGTCCCGCGTCCATCCGGTACTGCGCGGCGGGTCCGCCGTGCCCGATCACCCCGTTGGTGATCCCGAACTGACCGCTCATGAGCGCAGTGCGCGACGGCAGGCAGGGCGAGTCGGAGCAGTAGTAGTGGTCGAACCGCACCGAGTCGACCGCCATCGAATCCAGGTTCGGCGTCGTGCGACGTTGGTAGCCGTAAGGCCCCGTGTGGTCCGGACGCAGGGTGTCCACGTCGACGTAGATGATCTTCACGTTGCCTCCGGGCTGATTGTGAACTGACTTATTGTTCGGTAGGTTAGTTGCCGCGTCGTGATTCCGAAAGGCCGTAGGTGGTCATGAGTGAGAGTTGTTGTGGCCCCGACCGGATGTCAGTGGCGGAGGAGCTCGTGACCTCCGCTCCTTGGCTTCCTGATGCGGGGATGGCCGAGGCCGGGGCGGGACGGCACGTGATCGAGCAGGTCACCGTCCCTGGCGGGGTCCGCCACATCGGGGACATGCACGGTGACGGCAAGGCCGGCGACGGCGAGACGCCGGTGCACGCGGTCGAGATCGAGGACTTCGACATCGACTGCACGGCGGTGACCAACGAGGCCTGGTCGTCGTTCGTGGAGGCAACCGGTCATGTCACCGAGGCAGAGCGATTTGGATACTCGGCGGTGTTCCATCTGGCGCTGGCGGCCGATCCGGGTGACGTCATCAGCAGAGCGGCCAGGACGCCGTGGTGGCTGGGTGTTCGAGGCGCCGACTGGCGCCATCCCGGGGGGCGCCACAGTTCCCTCGAGGGCCTCTCTGACCATCCGGTCGTCCATGTGAGCTGGAACGATGCGGTGGCGTACTGCGAATGGGCTGGTCGCCGACTCCCCACCGAGGCTGAGTGGGAGGTCGCCTCGCGTGGTGGCCTGCCTGACGCGCGGTACCCCTGGGGCGACGAGCGTCCGGTGGGTGAGGGGGTGGGGGCGTGGCCCTGCAACATCTGGCAGGGCTCGTTCCCCGACATCAACACGAGGGATGACGGATGGCTTGCCACAGCCCCGGTGCGTAGCTATCGCCCGAACGGGTACGGGCTGTGGCAGACGGTCGGCAACGTCTGGGAGTGGTGTGCCGACTGGTTCGACCCCGGCTACTACGCCCGGTCGCCGCGGCTCCGTCCGCGCGGTCCTGCCTCGGGCAGTGCCAAGGTGCTGCGCGGCGGCTCGTACCTGTGCCACGACTCCTACTGCAACCGCTACCGAAATGCGGCACGCTCCGCGAACACCCCCGACTCGTCCGTTGGCAACGCGGGTTTCCGGACCGCGTCGCTGCCGGTCGCCTAGGCTGGGTGGCATGGCCAGTACGGAATCTGCCGAGCGTTCGGGAAAGCTCTCGCGGGCACGGATCATCGACACCGCCTTCGAGCACTTCGGCGCATACGGCTACCGGGGAACCTCCCTGGCGAAGATCGCTGCCGAAGTGGGCATCTCTCAGCCGGGGCTCCTGCATCACTTCCCCAACAAGTCCGCGCTGTTCATGTCCGTCCTCGTCGAGAGGGACACGCGCGACCTCGAGGCCGTCGGCATGCAGGTGGAGAAGATCGCCGAGCTGGACGCGGATCAGCTGTTCGACTTCTTCGAGGGGCTCGTTCGGCATAACGCCGAGAACCGCAACATGGTGCAGTTGGCGCATCTCACCGCTGCTGAGGCGACCAGGGCTGATCATCCGGCCCACGAGTGGGTGGTACTGCGTACGAGCTACTTCCGTGACCTCTGCTCCGCCGCGCTGCAGAAAGGGATTGATGCGGGACAGGTGCGTAAAGACGTGGATCCCCGCGCGATCGCCACGATGCTGATCGCCGCATCGGAGGGCCTGGAGAACCAGTGGCTGGTGGATCCGTCGGTCGATCTGGCCGGATCCTTCGCCGACTTCACCGCGATGCTGCGCCGCGACATCGCGCCATCAGGGCACTGACACTGGCCTACTGACTGCTCGGTCGGCTAGGGTGCAGTGTGCGACCAAACCTGCTGTGGCTCGTCAGTGAGGACTGCCCGCCGCGTTTCGGCTGCTATGGCGACACTCTCGCCCGCACGCCGAACCTGGATACTCTCGCTGCCGAGTCGGTGCTCTTCGAGCGCGCCTACTCGCCCGCGCCGGTGTGCGCACCCTCGCGGTTCGCCCTCCTGACGGGCGTCCCTCCCGAGGCGCACGCGCCGGCCAACCACATGCGAGCGCGGGCGACCCTGCCGGTGTGGATGACGACCTACCCGCAGGTCCTGCGCTCACTGGGCTACTACTGCACCAACAACTCCAAGACCGATTACAACGCCGACGTCGATGCGGACGAGCTGTGGGACGAGTGCTCCGACCGGGCGCACTGGCGCAACCGCGCCGAGGGACAGCCCTTCCTGGCGGTGTTCAACATCGACGGGACCCATGAGTCCGCCGTCTTCCGGGCGGGCCGCCCGGTGCTCGACGCATCCGCGGTGCGTGTCCCGGCGTACCTGCCGGACACCCCGGAGATCAGGGATGACATCGCGCGCTACTACGAGGACGTGGGGCGGATGGACGCTGTCGTCGGCGAGCTACTTGCGCAGCTCGCCGACGACGGGCTGGCCGACTCGACGGTCGTGGTGCACACCTCCGACCACGGTGGGGTGAATCCGCGATCCAAGCGGCACTGCTACGAGGAGGGGCTCCGGGTGCCCTTGCTCGTGCACGCCCCTGGACGGTTCGCGGAGCGGTTCCCGCCGCCGGGCACCAGGGTGCGAGCGGCGGTCACCACGACCAGCATCCCGGCTACCCTCATCGATCTGGCCGGTGGAACTGTGCCCGAGCACATGTCCGAGCCGAGCCTGGCCGGCCCTGTGTCACCGGTGGGGTCGTTGTCGTTCGGCGCCCGCAATCGAATGGATGAGCGCTATGACTTCGTGAGGACGGTGACGGACGGGCGGCACCGATATGTGCGCAACTTCATGCCCCACCGTCCCGGTGGTCAGTACAACGCCTTCGCCTGGGCCGCCGCGGGCTACCGCTCCTGGGAATCCGAGCATCTGGCGGGGCGACTCACTCCCGAACAAGACCGGTTCTGGCTGCCGCGCCCATCTGTCGAGCTCTACGACCTCGAGGCCGATCCGGACCAGGTGGTCAATCGTGCCGGGGACCCGTCGCTCGCGGAGGTCGAGGGCAGGCTGGCGACCGCCCTGCGCGAGCACATGCTCACCATCAATGACAACGGATTCCTTCCTGAGGGAGCGCCTGCGGAGGGGTGGGACGCGAGCCGGGCCCCGGGCGCCTACGACCTGGCCGCCGTCCTGGAGCTATCGGACATCGCCCTGGCACAGGATCCGGGCAATGCGCCAGTGCTGAGCGGTCGCCTGGGCGATCCCGACCCCCTCCTGCGGCGCTGGGCGGCGATGGGGATGTTGATGCTTGCTGACTCCTCCGGGGACGTCCTGCTTGCCGGTGCCGTGGCGGCCAGGCTCGCTGCCGAAGCCGACGCGACCGTACAGGTCGTGCTCGCCGAGGCTCTGGCCTGCCTGGACCTCGATGACATCGTCGGCATCGACGCGTTGGTGCGGCTGGCTGGACGCGATCTCCCGTTCGGCGTACGGCTGGAAGCGCTCAACGCTTTGGCATGCCTCGACCCGCGACGGCTGCGAAACCGGGTGGGGTCGTTATCGGTGGATGGGGAGGACGACGACTACCTCTCCCAGGCGATCGAGTACCTCCAACTGCGGGTCGCCGGCCGGTACGAGCCTTCGGTGGCGGTGGGGCCCTGGGCGGCCTTCTTCGCAGAGAGTCGAGCGAAAGGCTAGCCTACCGAGTACTCGGTTGGTAGGTTGGCAACTCCGTCGACCCGAGGAGAGCCATGTCGTCCTTGAATCCGTCCATCCCTTCCGATGAGCTCGAAGCGAAGCTTTGCGAGCGTCTCGGCAAGCTGGACCTCGCGGCCAAGGTGCGCCTGCTCTCAGGCGCGGACTTCTGGTCGCTGCCTGCCGACGACTCCATCGGTCTGCGGTCGATCGTCTTCTCCGACGGACCCGCGGGGGTCCGCGGCGAGGTCGGTGACGAGAGAAATCCGTCGTTGAATCTCCCGTCGGGGAGCGCGTTGGGTGCGACCTGGGACGTCGATGTCGCGCGTCGCTACGGTGACGTGCTCGGTCGGGAGGCGCTACGCAAGAACGCGGATGTGGTGCTCGGTCCCACGATCAACCTGCATCGCTCGCCCTACGGGGGCCGCCACTTCGAGGCGATGGCCGAGGACCCGCTGCTGACCGCTCGTCTCGCGGCCGCCTATGTCGAGGGTATCCAGGCACACGGTGTTGCCGCGTGCCCGAAGCACTATGTGGCCAACGACTATGAGATCGAGCGACACACCGCGAGCTCGGAGGTCGGGGAGCGCGCTCTGCGGGAGCTCTACCTCGCCGCATTCGAGGACGCGATCGTGGAGGCGAGGGCGTGGGTGGTGATGTCCGCCTACAACGGGGTCAACGGCGTGACCATGAGCGAGAACGACCTGTTGCGCGACCCGCTCAAGACCGAGTGGGGGTTCGATGGCGTGGTGCTGTCGGACTGGATCGCTGTGAAGACCACGGACGCCTCGGCCAACTCCGCCCAAGACGTGGTGATGCCCGATCTGCTCAGCCCGTGGGGCGATGCGCTTGTCGAGGCGGTCCGCGAGGGTCGGGTCGCGGAATCGACGATCGATGAGAAGGTGCTGCGCGTCCTCCGCCTGGCCGCTCGCGTGGGTGCGCTCGACGGCGTGGAGCCCGCGTCCAGGGCAGCCGGCGAAGCCCCCGAGCCGCTGAGCATTGTGACCGAGCTGGGCGCCGAGAGCATGGTCCTGCTGCGCAATGCCGACGAGCTGCCCTGGAGTCTCGCCCCGGCGTCGATCGCCGTGATCGGCCCGAATGCCATGTGCGCGCGAAGTCAGGGTGGTGGCAGTGCGACGGTCGTTCCGGGCCGGGTGATCTCGCCCCTCGAGGGCCTGCGCCAACACTTTCCTGATGCCAGCATCTCCTTCGACATGGGCGTTCCTGCCCCGACGGAGATCTTCCCGCTCGATCGAGACCTGCTCGGCGACCCCGTCGCCGAGACGCCAGGAGTCCATGTCGTCTTCTCCGCGGCTGATGGCACCGTCCTGCTCGAGGAGGTCCGGCTCAGCGCCGAGCTGGCGTGGATGGGCACTATGCCCGAGGGCGCGACCACCCTGACGATGCAGACCAGATACACGCCTGCGATCACGCAGCGTTGTGATGTGGGTGTCGCCGTGGCCGGCCATGTCTCGTTGTCGATCGATGGCGAGACCGTCATCGACAGATTCAGCACCGCCGAGAGCGCGGGCTCCCGTGACGGTGGCTTGGAAACCTCCGACATCACTGCCAACATCTTCGCGCCACCGGTCACCGCGGTGCCGGTCGACCTGGTGGAGGGCACTCCGATCGACCTGGTCGCTGTCTGTGACCTGACGACCGCGCCGCTCCCGATGGTCCACGCGATCATGATCGGCATGGCGCCGCGGTCAGGGCCTGACGAGCTGATGCTCGCCGAAGCGGTCGCTGCGGCGGCCGCGGCAGAGGTCGCCGTGGTGGTGGTCGGCACGAGTTCGCGCACCGAGAGTGAGGGGATCGACCGCACCTCGCTAGCGCTGCCCGGAGGTCAGGACGCATTGGTGGAGGCGGTGCTCGCGGCGAACCCGCGCACGGTGGTCGTGGTCAACGCTGGCAGCCCGGTGCTGATGCCGTGGCACGACCGTGCCAGCGCTGTGCTCGTCACCTGGTTCGGTGGCCAGCGGACAGGAACCGCTCTTGCAGAGGTGCTGGCAGGCGAGCGCGAGCCGGGCGGGCGACTGCCCACCACATGGCCTGGCGACGAGCAGGCCGTGCCGGTCGGGCCGGATCGCCCCGTTGACGGCAAGGTCCACTACGCCGAAGGAATCGACATCGGGCACCGCGCGTGGTTGAAGCAAGGCGCGACGCCGGCCTACTGCTTCGGCCACGGTCTCGGCTACACGACCTGGAACATGTCGGATCTGACGGTTCCGACCGAGGTGGTCGGCGGGGAGCCCTTTTCCTTGAGCGTCACGGTCAGGAACACGGGGGACCGACCGGGGAAGCATGTGGTTCAGGTGTACGCCGCGCGTGGATCCAGCGAGGTTTCCCGCCCGGTGCGCTGGCTCGCGGGGTGGAGCGTCGTGCGCGCCGATCCTGGTGAGGCTGTCAGGGTGGAGGTCGATGTGCCCGCGCGTAGCCTTGCGGCCTGGGTCGACGGGAAGTGGTGGTACGAGACGGGCGCCTTCGACCTGCTGGTCGGTGCGAGCGTCGACGAGCTCCCGCTCCAGGCCACTGTCGTGGTCGGCTCCTAGCTGATCCGCACCCGAGGGCGGTGGTCTCCACTCATGGTCCCGGTTGTTGATCAGGCGGGGAGATCCCGGTGCAACAGGGCTACATGGAGTGAGACCCGGATGTCGGGATCGTCAAGGTCGGCGCCGACCACGCGAGCGGCCTTGGCGAGGCGGTCATAGAAGGCGGGCCGCGAGAGATGCAGGCTGGCTGCGGCCTCCGACTTGCTGACCGGGTTGTTCACCAGCGCTCGGACCACGGCGAGCAGATCAGTTCCGTGCAGTTCGTCATACGCCTCGAGCGCATGGAGTTCGCGGTCGGCGTATAGCGCGACACGATCGTCCCCGGCAAGCAGCGTGAGCAGACCCCGAAGGTGCGCGTCCTCCAGGCGATACGCCCGGGTCGAGGTCATTGCGAGCTGGTCCGGCTTGAGTGCGTCCATGACCTGTTGGGCCTCGCGCAGGGTGTGATCGATGAGGCTGCTGTCCTCCACCGGGCGGGCTGCGGTGATCGTCGCGGGGATCTTGGTGACTATGGTCGCGGCGAGCTGGTCTGCGACGAGGTCTGCGTCCGCCGTCCGAGAGAGCGACAACAGCACGCGCACATCCTGGTCGATGATTCCGACGAGTCCGGGAACCTGGCGGGCGCTGAGGGCGTGGGTGATCGCAGCAACGACCTCATCCACGCGGGTCGTGCCTGCGGTGTCGGACGGGCGCGGTTGCGCGCGTACGCTCGCGGCGACGAACTGACGCTTGTGGACCGGCAGCCCGGCCAGCTCGCAGCGACGCACCAGGTCGGGGTCGTTCGGGTCGTTGAGCAGAGCCACCAGCAGTTCGTGGTGAGTACGTCGAACCACGCTGTCGCGCTGACGGTCGTGGAGCCGGTGCATCGCCAACGCCGCGGCGGCCCGCTCCGCGGTAGCAACCAAACCAGGGGAGGGACGCTGGTCGGACTGGACGATGAGTCTGCCCCAGCCGCGGTCGCGGCGCCCGACGCGGGTCACGAGCCAGTGGTTCGTTGCGTCCCATGCGGATCTGCCCTCAAGCGAGATGCGCCGGGAACGGGTGCTCCAGTCGCGCAGGAACGCATCGATATCATCGGGGCCGGGGCGATAGTCAAGCACTCTGAACTGATCGTCCTCCAACACCACGGCGGCCCCGCACAGGCGCTGGGCGGCTTGAAGGATCTCGGCTGGACCTGCCTCGGAGATGCTCAGCTCAGTGAACGTGTCGTGGACTCGCTGGGCTTCGCGCAGGTCTGCCAGCTGCTCGTCGACGATGCGCTCACCCACGGCTTGGGCCACGGCGGCAAATCGGACTTCGTGACCGAGCGTGATCAGCGGGAGGCCGAGATCGTCGCATCGGTCGATGAGAGCTGGAGGGAGTTCGAACCAACGGCGGCCCAGCTCGATGAAGAGCCCTGCGGCATCGCTGTGGGCGAGGGAGTCGGCGTACGCCACGAGCTCAGAGGCGTCCTCGGGCAGAGCGATACCCGTGCTCAGCAGCAGGTCGCCGCCGCGCAACAAGGCGCCGATCTCGGCCAGCTCGGCGGAGTGCACCCAGCGGACCTCGCGGTCGAGCCCAGCTCGCCCCGCCATCACTTCTGGTGCGGCCGTTCGAACGACGGGCATCTCGAGTACCCGGGAAACCGTCACCAGGGCCATGACCACCTCCTCCTTCCCGACAGATCGTTGGGTATCCGGCGCAGATCCTACGGAATGTCTCCCGAGAAGGGCCACGCCCAGCACCAGGATCGTGGCATCAGGACCGAACAGGAGACCCCATGACCAAGCAGATCCCACACTGGGTCGACGGCGCCGAGTTCATCGGCACCTCGGAGCAGTGGGCCGATGTCACCAACCCCGCCAGCGGCCATGTCAGTGGCCGAGTGGCCCTGGCCAGCGAACGCGATGCCCGCTACGTCATCGACTCCGCCGCGGCGGCCGGCAAGGCTTGGGCGAAGACCTCGCTGGCCCGGCGTACGCAGGTGATCTTCGCCTTCCGTGAGCTCCTCAACGCTCGCAAGGAGGAGCTGGCGGAGATCATCACCGCCGAGCACGGGAAGGTGCACTCCGATGCTCTGGGGGAGATCTCCCGCGGTCAGGAGGTCGTGGAGTTCGCCTGCGGGATCTCTCATCTGCTCAAGGGCGGCCACTCCGAGTCGGCCTCCACCGGCGTCGACGTGCACTCCAAGCGCGACCCCCTCGGCGTGGTGGCGGTGATCAGTCCGTTCAACTTCCCGGCCATGGTGCCGATGTGGTTCTTCCCGATCGCGCTGGCTGCCGGCAACGCGGTGGTGCTCAAGCCCAGCGAGAAGGATCCGTCAGCGGCGATCTGGATGGCCAGGCTCTGGAAGGAGGCCGGGCTTCCCGACGGTGTCTTCAACGTCCTGCAGGGCGACAAGGTCGCGGTGGACGCCCTGCTCCGCAGCGACGACATCGACGCGGTGAGCTTCGTCGGCTCCACACCGATCGCCCAGTACGTCTACGAAGAGGCGAGCAAGACAGGAAAACGGGTCCAGGCGTTGGGTGGTGCCAAGAACCACATGGTCGTGCTGCCCGACGCCGACCTCGACCTCGCCGCGGACGCGGCGGTCAACGCAGGCTTCGGCAGCGCCGGCGAGCGCTGCATGGCGATCAGTGTTCTGGTCGCTGTCGAGCCTGTCGCGGACGACCTGGTGGCCCGGATCGCCGAGCGGACCCGCACGCTGCGTATCGGCGATGGTGCCAAGAAGACCGACGGTGCCGTCGAGGCCGACATGGGACCGCTGGTCACCAAGGCACACCGCGACCGGGTTGCCTCCTTCATCGACTCCGGAGAGCGAGCCGGAGCGAAGGTCATCGTCGACGGCCGCGACGTCGAAGCGCACGGAGCAGCGAAAGGTTTCTGGCTCGGTCCGACGCTGTTCGACCACGTCACCCCGGACATGGAGATCTACCGCGAGGAGATCTTCGGACCGGTCCTCTCCGTCGTGCGGGCCGGTTCCTATGACGAGGCCGTCGAGCTGATCAACGCCAACGAGTACGGCAACGGCACCGCGATCTTCACCAACGACGGCGGCGCCGCCCGCCGCTTCGAGGCCGACGTCCAGGTCGGCATGATCGGGATCAACGTCCCGATCCCGGTTCCGGTGGCGTACTACTCCTTCGGCGGCTGGAAGCGCTCGCTGTTCGGCGACACCCACGCCCATGGTGTCGAGGGCGTCCACTTCTTCACCCGAGGGAAGGTCGTCACCTCCCGTTGGATCAATCCGGCCGCCCGGCCCGTCGGCGGCCTCGAGCTGGGGTTCCCGCAGAATGACTGAGACCATCTCCGCGCCTGCGAACGCGCGCACGAGCATGCGAGCTCTGACCGAGGACGCCGGCCGCGCCTACGAGCTGGACCGGCAGCATGTCTTCCACTCCTGGTCCGCCCAGGAACTGATCAAGCCGACCGTGATCACCCGCGGAGAAGGCTCCTATGTCTGGGACGGCCAGGGTCGCAAGCTCCTGGACTTCACCTCCCAGCTGGTCTTCACCAACCTCGGCCATCAGCACCCGCGGATCATCGAGGCGATCCAGGAGCAGGCCGCTGCCCTTTGCACCGTCGCGCCGCAGTATGCCAACGGCACCCGATCGGAGGCGGCCCGGCTGATCGCCTCGCACACGCCCGGCGATCTGGACAGGGTCTTCTTCACCAACGGGGGTGCGGACGCCAATGAGCACGCCATCCGGATGGCGCGGCTGCACACCGGTAAGCACAAAGTGCTCTCCACCTACCGCTCCTACCACGGCGGCACCCAGCTGGCGATCAACGTCACCGGCGACCCCCGCCGCTGGCCGAACGACAACGGCTCGACCGGCAACGTGCACTTCTTCGGGCCCTACCTCTACCGCAGTCCGTTCCACTCCACCACGGAGGAAGAGGAGTGCCAGCGCGCCCTGGAACACCTCGAGCAGGTGATCGCCCTCGAGGGGGCCTCGACCATCGCGGCGATCATCCTCGAGTCGATCCCGGGCACCGCCGGCATCATGGTCCCGCCGCCCGGCTACCTGAGAGGGGTACGCGAGCTGTGTGATGCCCACGGCATCGTGCTCATCGCCGACGAGGTGATGGCCGGGTTCGGGCGCAGCGGAAAGTGGTTCGCCATCGAGCACGCCGACGTCGTACCCGACCTCCTGACGTTCGCCAAGGGCGTCAACTCCGGGTACGTCCCGCTCGGAGGTGTCGCCATCAGCGAGGCGATCCACAAGTCGTTCGCGCAGCGGCCCTACCCCGGCGGCCTGACGTACTCGGGTCATCCCCTCGCGTGCGCCGCTGCGGTGGCGACGATCGAGGTGATGGAGGACGAGGGGATCGTCGATCACGCCGCCGCCCTGGGCGAAGAGGTCTTCGGGCCCGAGCTCCGTGCCCTGGCGGAGAGCCACGAGTGGATCGGCGAGGTACGAGGTGTGGGTGCCTTCTGGGCCATCGAGCTTGTGTCCGACCGAGCCACCAGGGAGCCGCTCGCGCCCTACGGCGGCTCCAGTCGCGAGATGGGCGCGGTCGTCTTGGCCGCGAACGCGAAGGGCGTCCTGCCGTTCGTGAACTTCAACCGCATCCACACAGTGCCCCCGATCAACACCGCGGCTGAGGACGTACGCCGAGGAATCCGACTGATCGGTGAGGCTCTGGGGGAGGCGCGGGCTTCGGACAGCTCGAGCTGAGCTGTACCCCGTCTGCGGCATAGTCCCAACTGGCTATTGACCGGGCGGCTCCTCGCCGTGCTTTGGTGGAGGCATGAGCCGCACGGTCGAGGTCGACTACCTGGTGGTGGGTGCCGGCGCCATGGGGATGGCGTTCACAGACGCTCTGATCGAGCACGCCGACGTGCGGGTGGCGCTGGTCGACCGGCGCCACGGTGTCGGCGGGCACTGGCTGGAGGCGTACCCCTTCGTACGCCTCCATCAGTCCTCCGCCTTCTACGGTGTCCCCTCGACGCTGCTCGGCGGCGGGCAGCTGCACCAGCATGGACCCGAGAAGGGCCTTCAGGAGCGGGCGACCCAGGCGGAGATCTGCGCCTACTACGCGCGGATCCTCGAGCGGATGGTGGAGTCGGGCAAGGTCGAGTTCTTCCCGAACAGCGAGTACGCCGGCGACGGCACCGTCGTCTCGCGCATCTCGGGGGAGCGTCTCGAGATGCCCGGGGCGCGGGTCGTCGACGCCCGCTACCTGGCCCCGAGCATCCCCGCCGAGAAGCCGCCGCCGTTCGGCGTCGGCGAGGGTGCCCGGGTGCTGCCGGTCAACGAGCTCGCGCGACTCGAGGAGACACCGAGCCAGTACGTCATCGTCGGATCCGGCAAGACCGCGACCGACGCGTGCATCTGGCTGCTGTCGCGTGGCGTCGACCCCGACGCGATCTGCTGGGTGCGGCCGCGCGACCCGTGGATGCTCAACCGGGCCCTCATCCAGCCCGATCCCGCGATCTTCCTCGGCATGGCCGCCGACACGATGCAGATCGCCGAGAGGTCGACGTCGCTCGAGGACCTGTTCCTGCGGCTCGAGGACGCGGGCATCATGATGCGCATCGACCGCACGGTCATGCCGACGATGGCCAAGGCGCCGACGCTGGCGACGTGGGAGCTCGAGCAGCTGCGTACGCTCGAGAACGTCGTACGCCGCGGCCACATCCGACACGTCGACCGCGGCAGCCTCACCTTCGCCGACGGATCGCTCGCCATCGCCGACGACGCCCTGGTCGTGCACTGCGCGGCGGACGGCCTGAAGTATCCGCCCCTGCTACCGGTCTGGCGCCCCGAGGCGATCACGCTGCAGCCGATCCGGGCCGGCTTCCCCTGCTTCGGCGCCGCCGTCACGGGATACGTCGAGGCCACCCGCGATGCCGACGCCGAGAAGAACCGGCTCTGCCCGCCGAGTCCGTTCCCTGACACGATGGCGACCTGGGCGATGATGAATGTCCTGGGCACCCAGGCGGCCATGTCGTTCTCGTCCGAGCCGGACATCAAGGCGTGGTCGGACGGGGTCGCGCTCAACCCGACTCGGGTCCCGCCCGGGTATCCCGCATCGGCTGCCCTCGACGACGCGCGCGAACGGCTGGCGAAGCACACGAAACCCGGACTCGCTCAGCTGGCTCAGCTGACCTGAGCGTACGTCCCGGCACCGTCTTTGTTCTCAGGAGGTGTTGTTCATGCTGGTGAACCGTCCGCTCCTCGCTGTCATCACGTGCGCACTCCTGCTCCTCGCCGCGTGCGGATCGTCCGACGGAGAGTCGGAGGTGGACGTCACGGATGCGAGCTCTGCGGAGACCGGGCAGGGAGATCCTGATCCCGACGATCCGACGGATCCCGACGAGCCGGCGGTGGCCGTGCCGACGTTGCCGATCGGTGGCGGGTCGTACCCGCTCGACGGCAGCCCCGGCGTGGTCTGCGCCGACGTGAGCTGGCTCTGGCCGAGCGGCAACGACCCGTCGGTGCCCGAGGGCGTCTCGGTCGTCGTCACCGGCTACGAGGTCGAGCCGGAGGTCTTCGAGCCGGCCGATGCGGCGTGCGACGGTGCGTCCTGCCTGGACGGATTCGTCTTCACCGCCGACTCGACCAGCTGCCAGGTGGCGATGCTCTCGCTGGTTCCCTGGACCGACGAGCAGGAGGGTGAGGACGCCGTGCTGCGGCTCAGCGGCGAGATGACCTGCCCGTCCGAGCCCTGCGAGCTCGAGGACGTCGAGGGTGGCGACACCGAGGCGTTCCTCAACGCGCCAGAGGTCGACACGGAGTCCGAGTCGTCCGAGTCGTCCGAGTCGTCCGAGTCGACGGACCCGGCCGAATCTGGCTGAGCCATGTCCGATACGCCGCCGACGGGGATCGATCGCTGGGTGAGCCTGGCGACGAGTTTCGTCGCGCCGGTGACCGTGATCAGCGGCGTGCTGTTCTACTTCGGGTACGTCGCCGCCCGCGCCCAGTACGACTACTTCGGCCTCGACGTCGACGTGATCGGGCTCAGCACCCGCGCGTACGTCATGCGCAGCCCGCAGCCGCTGCTGACCCCGATGCTGGTTCTGGTGCTGGGCGGTGTCGCGGTGGTGGCGCTCCACCATTGGGTTCGGCGACAGTCCACGGAGCCTTGGTTCGGCCGGCTCGTCACGATCGTCCTCGGCGTCGGGCTGGTCCTCCTGGCGGCCGGAACGTTGCTGCTGGCGGGCTTCTCCATCGTCGGTGGCTGGGCCTACTACGCCCTGGTGACGCCGGTCCTGCTCGGCGGTGGCGCGGCACTCGTGGCGTACGCCCTGCGGCTGCGCGGTGGTCGCCTCGAACCGCGGATCGTGCTGCTCTGGGTGGGCGTCGCCGCCTGCGTGATCTGGGCGACGGCCACGACCGCTCAATGGACCGGCCGTGGCCTGGCGATGGAGCAGGCCCGCAACCTGCGCAGCCTGCCCAGCGTCGTCCTCGATACCCGCGAGCGGCTGCACGTCCCGGCCACCGCCGGGGTCGAGGAGGTCGTACGACCTGATGCCGGTGAGGACGACTACCGCTTCCGCTACTGGAAGCTGAGGCTGCTGATCCAGGGAGACGACCGGATGTTCCTCGTGCCCGACACCTGGAGCGCCGGTGGCACCACCATCCTCGTCCGGCTCGACGACGACGTGCGGGTCCAGTTCCAGTTTCGGAACTCCCCACCGAGCTAGCTCGGGCTTGATCGGGTGTCAGGTGGTCTTCTGTTCCTCAGCTCTGGTTGCATCCAGCGTGCCCAGCAGCCGCAGCGCCTCGGCGCTGGGTGAGCCGGGAACGGCGTGGTACACGACGAGCTGTTGCCCGGGGCCGGAACGGACGTCGAAGGCCTCCATCCGGAGCGTCACCTCGCCGACGTCAGGGTGGTGGAACCGCTTGGACTCATGGCGCTTGCCGCGCGCATCGTGCCGGGCCCATAGGCGCGTGAAGTCTGAGCTCTGCTCGCTGACGGTGCGTAGGACCTGACGGATGCGTGGGTCGTGAGGGGCGTCGCTGTGGAGGAGGCGGAAGCCCGCCACCGTGTTCGCTGCAGCCTGCTCCCAGTCGGGGTAGAAGGTCCGCGCCGTGGGGTCCAGGAACACCTTGACGAGCAGGTTGGCGCCGTGACGGAACCCGTCGAAGAGGGCGTACGCCAGACGGTTCCCGGCCAGCACGTCGTAGGCGCGGCCCAGCACGAGGGCAGGGGTGTCCGGCCACAGCTCCAGCAGCTGGAGCAGCTGGGGATCGACGCGCTCGGGGAGGATCGCACGGGACGATGCCGGTGCCAGGCCGGCGATCCGGTAGAGATGCAACCGGGCCTCGTCGTCGAGTCGGAAGACGTCACTGAGTGCATCGAGCACCTGGGCCGACGGGTGACGTTCGCGGCCCTGTTCGAGGCGTACGTAGTAGTCGACGCTCATTCCCGCCAGCATCGCGACCTCCTCCCGACGCAGACCCGGGACACGGCGCACTCCATGGCTCGGCACCTTCACGTCGTCGGGGCTCACCAGGGCGCGCCGGCTGCGCAGATAGTCACCAAGGGGAGTCGAGGCCATGACTCCGATGCTAGGGCGAACGAGGCGTCGATGGGTGGGTGCGCTACTCCCAGGTACAGCGCGGCCTTCATGGCGGCTGTTGAAGGCGGCAGCGTTTGAGGCATGACAGAAACGAAGACATCCAAGACAATTCTGGTCACCGGTGCCAGCAGTGGAATCGGCGAGGCAACCGCTCGGCGCCTGGCTGCCGAGGGCCACCACGTGATCCTGACCGCTCGGCGTACGGAGCGCCTCGAGACGGTCGCCGCCGAGCTCCGCGACAGCGGACACAGCGCGGAGGCCCACGGTCTCGACGTCAGCGACCGGGCTGCAGTCGCCGCCCTGGTCGACTCCGTCGTGGCGCGCCACGGACGCCTCGACGTCGTGGTCGGCAACGCCGGGGTGATGCTGCTGTCGCGGCTCGACGCACTGCTGGTCGACGAGTGGGACCGCATGCTCGACGTCAACGTCAGGGGCCTTCTGCACGGCATCGCTGCCGTCCTCCCGCACTTCAAGGCGCAGGGCGGCGGCCATCTGGTGACGATCGCGTCCATCGGTGCCCACGAGGTCGTTCCCACCTCGGCGGTCTATTCGGCCACGAAGTACGCGGCCTGGGCACTCACTGAGGGCCTACGACTCGAGTCCGATCCGAGCATCCGTGTCACCACGATCTCGCCCGGAGTCGTGGAGACCGAACTGGCGGAGCACATCACGGATCCGGTCGCATCAGCCGCGATGGAGGCGTACCGGGCCGCCAGCATCCCCGCAGACGCCGTTGCCGGTGCCGTCAGCTATGCGATCGCCCAGCCGGCCGGCGTCGATGTCAACGAGATCGTCATCCGCCCGGCTGCTCAGCGGAGCGCGTGAGGGTAGGCGAGTGCGTCCTTCAACCGCGCGGCAAAGGCCTCCGGATGGTCCACGAAACCGGTGTGGTCGCCGGGGAACCGCATGGCGGTGAGGCCGAGCCGCGCGGCGAGCGCCTCGGTCGTACGCTCGCACAGCTGACCAGCCGACTCCTCGCCGATGCCGAGGACGATCCGAGGGCCGCGGCGCAGCGCTTCCTCGTCCGGCTCCCACCGCACGGAGGCCGGCAGCTCTTGGGCGTACCAGAACGCCTCCTCCGCGAGGGCGCTCGGGCTGCGCTCGCCGCCGAACATGGCCTCGAGCATGCCGTCCGGCACGACGATGTTCGCCTGTTCGAAGAACATGCCCCACGCGCCGACCACGTCGCCGTCGGCGTACCGACGCCTCATCCTGTCCGTCATCGCACGCTGCTCCTCCCGGTCGTCGAGGAGCTCCAGCAGCGGGGGCTCATGTGCCACGATCGTCGTGGCGAGCTCGGGATGGCGCTGGGCGAAGGCGAGGGCCGTCACGGCACCGCCGCTGGACCCGAGGATCGCGACGGGGCCGAGGCCCGTGCGGCGTACGAGCTCGGCGAGATCGTCCGCGCGCTGCTCGGGGGCGGAGCCGACGGACCGATCGGCCAGGACGCTGCCGCCGTGGCCGCGCGGGTCGTGGGTGAGGACGGTGTGGTCGGCGGCGAGCGCCTCGGCGAGCGGGGCGAACTCCTCGGCGGTCATCGGTGATCCGACGAGTGCGATGGCGGGCCCGGATCCGCGTAGCTCGTAGTTCAGGCGCGTTTCGGGCAGGTCGATCTGGACGGGTGCGTGCATGGCGTTCTCCTCGGTGTCGGTATCGGTGATGGCAGTGGGCGGGTCGGTTCCAGGCGCAGGAGCCGGGAGACAAGGGGCGGCGCGGCAGCCGCGAGCAGGACCGTGAGCGCCGCAGGCAGCGCCATCGCGCCGGCCAGCCCCACCCCGGCGGCGAGTCCGCCGATGAGAACCGGCCCCACGAACCCGCCGAGATATCCGATCGTGGTGACGACCGAGAGCCGCCGCGGATCGAGCCGGGTGGCGCCCAGGCTGCCGATCACGATCGGCCAGACGAGAGCCGTACCCGCGCCGGCGAGCGCCCATCCTCCCGTGGCGACCACGACCTGCGCACCCTCCGCGACGACGGGGGAGAGGAGGACGAGTACGAACCCGAGCAGGGTCACGCCCGCGGCCGCCGCCACCAGGACCGGTGCGACGACGGCGCCACGCAGACGGTCTCCAGCGAAGCGGACGACGGTCATGGTAGCGAAGAAGACGGCGTACATCGTCGCTCCGGCGGCCGGTTCCTCACCGAGGACGCGAGTGGTGTGGATCCCCGCCCAGTCGGTTGCGGCACCTTCCACCACGAAGGCGGCGGCAGCCACGGCACCGGCGCCGACGAGCACTGGGCTCACCGCGGGGGTCGGTCCCTGAGAGGCCGCCGTGTTCGGATCCGCGGCAGTGCCCGGTTCGGTGCCGGTGCGGCCGATCGGAAGCCGCAGCGCCAGCAGAGTGAGCAGGGCGCCGGCGCTCAGCGCGGCGGCTGGCAGGAGCAGGATGCTGTCGCCGCCGGCGCGCAGCGCCGCTGCCAGTGCCGACGACCCCAGGACGGCGCCGAGCGTCCAGAATCCGTGCATCCGGGCGATCACGGGTCGTCCCGCTGCGCGCTCGGCGGCCGTCGCCTGCGAGGTGAGCCCGACGTTGATGGCGCCGCAGCAGAGGCCGAAGACGGCGGCGAGCGCGATCATCGGCTCGGCCGCGGGCATCGCCCCGATCGTGGCGAGGAGGAGCGCTGCCGTGGGGAGAGCGACGCGCAGCACGGCGGCGTCGCTCCAGCGATGGGCGAGCTGACCCGCCAGCGGCATCGCGATCGCCGCGCCCAGTGCCAGGGTGAGGAGCAGGAGTCCGAGTCGCGTGGGGCCGAGATCGACTCGGGCGTCGAGGACAGGAAGCCCCGCGCCCCAGACCGCGACGAGCATGCCCACTCCACCGTGCAGCGCGGTGATCACGCGCGGGCTCTCCGGTGCGGGGCTCGATGAGGACATGCCTTCAGGTTGCTCGCGGCTTCGGATGTACGTCCAACACCGGCGAAGCGCGGATCGACGCACTTCTGTTGTCGATCCGCTGTCGCCCGGTTCGCCGACCGGACAGAATGGGCCCGTGGCGGCCGACCTCGAGATCAGGCTCCTGCGCCGTTTCGTGGCGGTCGCGGAGGAGCTGCACTTCGGGCGCGCGGCCGACCGGCTCTTCATCGCCCAGCAGGCGCTGAGCCGAGACGTACGCCGCCTCGAGAGCGCCGCGGGCGTCCGCCTCCTCGACCGCTCCTCGCGCCGCGTCGCGCTCACGCCGGAGGGCCGGCGTCTCGTGGACCGGGCGCGCGAGCTCATCGCGCTGCACGACCGTGCCGTACGCGACCTGCGCTCCGACACGGGCAGCCTCGTCATCGACGCCGTCGCGCCGGGGACGACGCCTGCTCGGGTGCTGGACGCGGCTCGGCGTACGGCCCCTGACATCGAGTTCATCGTCCGCTTCGGCGGCGGATCCGCGGACACGGTGGTCGGGGCAGACGTCGGCTTCGGTACCACCCCACAGGGTGTCGCCGCCCCGCGTGGGCAGGCGGTCCGTCATGAGCGGATCATCGTGCTGCTCCCCGACGACCACGAGCTCACCGCGCTCGACGCCATACCGCTCGAGGCCCTCCGGACGGCCCAGGTGTGCACGCGCTCCGGCGACCACGTGACTCCCGCATGGGCTCGCGCGATGGGTCAGCTCCTCGCGCCGTTCGGCGTGGACCCGACGGACGGGCATCCCCATGTCCTCGGCGGTGCCGAGCTCGCCGCGCACCTACGGCTGCACGGCGCGCCCGGGCTGGCCCTGGAGAGCCAGGCGCCGGTCGAGGGCATCGTCATGCGTCCGCTCGTCGAGCCCGTGGCACTGTTTCCCTGGACGATGCGCTGGCGCGCGGACCTCGATCACCCCGGTCTCGACGTGCTGAGACGCAGCGCACGCGCGTTGTCCGAGGCGCACGGCTGGATCACGGTGCCCGACGGCGCCTTGCTCCTGAGTGCCTGATCGGCCGCAGCTGGCCGTTCCCGTCGAGTGGGTCGCGGATGGCCTGAGGGCGTCTGTCACCGAGTGAGAGGACGAAGGCCCCTCGTCGGCCACGACCTCCTCGGGTTGCCTTGGAAGCACGAAGTCGTCACCCGTTCTGACGAGAGGATCCGCCGATGAGCACGGACAAGCCGAAGTCGACCCTCGGCGGCTCCCGAGCAGGACCGCTGCCAGCCGCGACGGCATGGCGTGCGGTGGCACGCTGTGTCGTCGATTCGGCGCGAATGCTGGCCACCGGGGTCGTGCACTGGCCGCGCGGCAACGTGGGGCGCCGACTCCGGTTCGCCGACGGCACCACCGGTGCGGTGTACCGAGAGACAGTGGTCGCAGTGCCACCTGTCGAGCCGTGCCTCCTGGTCGTCTCCTTCCGGCTCCGCCGGGTCCGCGGGCGCGGACACGTCCTGTTCCGGTGGGAGAGCTGGCTGAACACCCCGCTGTTCGTGGGGTTCCCGGGATTCGTCTCCAAGCTCTGGCTCGCCGCCGACGAGCGCGGCCGCTACCGCGGTGTCTATGAATGGGACGGAGCAGACCTTGCCGAGCACTACGCCCGGTCGCTGTGGAGGGTGCTCGCGCTGGTGAGCGAGCCGGGATCGATCGACTTCAAGGTCGTGCCCGGGCTGCACCGTGACGAGGTGCTCGCGGATCCCGGCCTGCTAGACGCCGACCCCTCGACCCTCGACTGGTGGTGCCCGGTCGGCATGTCATGAGCGCCCGGACGTACTCGTCGTAGGTGCTGGGCCCACCTGTCTCACGCTCGCGCTGCAGGCCCACGAGCACGGCGCGAAGGTCCGCGTGGTCGATCGCCGGAGCGAGGCGTTCGCGTCACCGTCCACCGGACCGACAGGTCGCTGCGAGCCGTCAGCGGCCCCTGCATGCCTCGCCGGGAGACGGGACGAACTCCTTGAGTCCGGCTCGGGCGAACATGCCGTAGCTCTGCGTCCCGTGGTAGCGGTCGGTGCCACCTGGGCTCTGGTTGCCTCGTACGGCCAGTCCGTCGTCGTCGAAGCCCTCCGGGTTGCCCTCGATGGAGTCTGCGGTGTCCTGGCCTGAGAACACGCACTCCGACGATGCGCGGTCCGGCGCGGGGATCTCGCCGCCGTTGCCGTTCACCTCTCCCGCGCTCGCGGCCCCGGCTCCCGCCAGCATGAGCCCCGCCGCCATGGCACAGCTTCCGATCCAAATCCTCATGGTCTCTGTTCCTTCCGTCTTCGATGGCCCTGACCTGCCCTGCCGTGCCACCGAGCTTGTGGTTGGCGGTCCGCTCAACCAGACGAATGGCCGGAAGGCCGAGATGTCGTTTAGGGCTAGCACTTTCATCATCTGTCCGGCATCGACGCGTTGCTATACGCCAATCTGGGGGCTTTCCATACGAGGCCAGCGCTTCAGCCGTCGAACGCCTCGACCAGTGCGGCTGGCGCAGCAGCAGCCAGGCGTCGATCCGCAGATCCAGGAGGCCCAGCGTTCGATGAGGCTGGGTTCGATGAGTACAGCGGGGTCATTGTCGGAACGTGGGATCGTGAACATGCCGTCGATACCGGCCGCAAGCACGCCTCCCTTCTCGTGCAAGTCGGCGGTGGAGACCGTCAGGATGTGGGCTGATCGTTGAAGTGCTTGGGGTTGGCATGGCCGAACGGGCGCAGCAAGGCGAATTCTTGCCGCGTACCGATCACATCCCTGATGCCACGTTCTTTCGAGCTGGACATCAAGGAGTGATCGGCGGCGCTCAACCCGGATCGGTCTGGCCGGGCTATCCCGGATCCGCAACCCTCGCTGACGATTCGCGGGTCACGCAGATTTGCATGCTGGTGCTGGAATGACGGCGCCGCTGCGATGGAGCACGCGGGGGCGTCCGGTGCTCGCTGTGTCCGCAGCGTCCCGATCCTGGGTGCGCGCCAGCCGACGTGCTGAGCTGGTAGAGCCAGGGTGTCCGCACGCACGCAGGACGCGTCTAGGCAAGTTCGGCGTGCGTGCCGAAGCGGCGACGGTGATAGGTCAGCGGTGACGTCTCCGGGGTGTGACTGGCGGCGCGCACCAGGCCGTTGACGATGATGTGGTCGCCGCCATCAAGCAGATCATGAACGGTGCATCGGACCCATCCAGACGCGCCCTCGATCCGGGGGACCCCTGCTTCGTTGTGCCAGAGGACGTCGCGAAACTTGTCAGTGGCCTTTTTCGCGAACTGCATGGCGAGACCGCTTTGAGCAGCTGCCAAAACGTTGAGTCCGAAAGTGCCGGAGGCGCGGATAGCGGCGAGTGTCTCCGAGGTGCGGTCCAATGCGACCAGGACCATGGGCGGGTCAAGGGACAGTGATGTGAAGGCGCTGACGGTCGAGCCGAATGGCACCGACCCCTCGAGGGCGGTGACGACCGAGACCGGGGTGCAGACCCCGGACATGACCTCTCGCAGCTGCTGTCGCATGTCGATCGATTCCTTTGCGTTGTCGTTGAGGATGGTTGCTGCGCTGGTCATCGGAGTGCCTCCTCGGACTGGCGGGTGTTGGGGTGTGCAGCGAGATCACTGGGCTCGTTCACGACGGGGTTGGTGAGGGTGAACTGCCCCGCGAGCTCGATTGTCAGTTCGTCGCCGGGCTGCAGGTATCGGGGTGGGGATTCGCGGTGTCCGATGCCGGCGGGAGTGCCGGTAGCGATGACGTCGCCCGGCTCGAGAGCGGTCCAGGTGCTGACGTACTCGATGAGCGTCGGTACGTCGAAGACCAGATCACCGAGATTTCCGCGCTGCTTCTCGACCCCGTTGAGGCGCGTGATGACCTCCGGCGGTGCCTGAAATGCATCGGGGGACACGATCCAAGGCCCCCAGGACCCGGAGGAGTCCCAGTTCTTCCCCGGTGCGGCCTGTGCGGTGTGGAGCTGGAATTCCCGAACGCTGTTCTCGCCCATGATCGAATAGCCGGCGATGTGGTCGAGTGCGTGCTCGGCGTGGATTCGGCGGCCACCGCGTCCGATCACTACGACGACCTCGCCCTCCCAGTCGAGGGTGTCGGAGATGTCGGGCCGGAGGAGCGCGGCTTCATGCCCGACGAACGTAGAGGGGAATCGGGTGAATACGGTGGGCCACTTGGTCGCGTCCTTGCGGACCTCGGCTGCGTGAGTTCGGTAGTTCAGGCCGATGCAGATGATGCGGCGTGGTTCTGGGACCGGGGGTAGCCACGTGAAGGAGCCGAGGTCGACCACGGGGTAGCGGACCAGGTTCAGACCCGCGAGATCGAGGGGTAGGACATGCTTGATGTCTCCTTGTGCAAGCGCGGTGATGTCGTGTGCGGGCTGAGTCGCGTCACGTTGGGCAATGACATGGCGGCCGGTCGAGGACTGGACGGTGGCGAGCCTCATCGGATCCCTCGCTCGATCGACATGAGTGCTTCGGCGTCCTCGAGCAGGCGGCGGACCTCTGCCTCGCCGGCCTTCGTGGTTGGAGCGAGCGGCGGGCGTACGTGGGCGTCGGCGATCCGTCCCTCGTTCTCGAGGACCCACTTCGCGGTCGTCGGATTCGTCTCGACGAACAACAGGTCGACGAGCGGGTGGAGGGCGTAGTGCAGTCGACGGGCCTCGTCTGCCTTTCCTTCGAGCCACGCGTTGTACATGCTCGCTACCGCATTCGGGGCGACGTTGGCTGTGGCGCTGATGAAACCGATGCCGCCGATCGAGAGCAGGGGAAGGCAGAGGAGCTCGATTCCGGACCAGACCAGTAGCGATTCGCCGCAGGCGGCCATCACCCGGGAGAAGTGTTCGAAGTCCTTGGTGGTCTCCTTGATTCCGACGATGTTTTCGAAGTCACGGAAGAGCCGAGCCACCGTCTCTGGTGCGACGTCGACCGCAGTGCGCGAGGGGACGTTGTAGATGACGATCGGCATGTCGGGGAACTCCCGGGCGACCGCCTCGTACCACCGGTACATGCCTTCTTGGGTCGGGCGGGCGTAGTACGGCGAGATGACCAGGGCGGCGTCAGCGCCGCTGTCTTGGGCGACCTGGGTCAGTTCGAGGGTCTCGCTGAGTTTGGCCGAGCCGGTCCCTGCCAGCAACGGCACGCGGTCCGCGTTGGCGCCGGCCACGATCTGGATAGCGCGGGCACGCTCCTGGGTAGTCTGGGCCGACGGCTCTCCGGTCGAGCCGCCGATCGAGATGCCGTGGGTTCCAGCGCGGAGCTGCCATTCAACGAGGTTGGCGAGGCTGGTCTCGTCGAGGTCGCCGGCGGCAGAGAACGGAGTGATGAGCGGTGCGATGGAGCCGGACATCAGTGCGGGGTCGTTACGGAAACGCATCTTGTCAGAACCTCTCGGTGTGGTGGCGGTAGGCAGTGGCCGCAATGGCGACATCGGCGACGCCGCTCCCTAGGCCCTTGTAGAGGGTCAGTCGCGGTGAGGCGGTCATGCAGGTGTCGCGAGCGAGGAGGGCCCCGAGACTGGTCACGCCTGGAAGGTCGTCTCCGAGGATGCGCAGCTCAGCGGATGCACGGCGGGCGTTTTCCAGGTCGTCGACGACGATGAGATCACTGGCCTGGACGACCGACGGTAGGAGCTCGGCGTTGGTCGGCAGGATGGCGCCGACCGCGTTGAGGTGAGCACCTGTAGCCAGGTGGTCGGACTCGATGAAGGGAACGCTCGCACGGGTCACGGTCGTCACGATGGGGACTCCGCTGACGGCCTTGACCCAGGTGTCGTGCGAGGTCACGTTGACGTCGAGCTCGCTCGCGAGTCGATCCGAGAAGTCCCGTCGGCTCGCGGGGCGCGGACTCCAAACATGGACGTGCTTGATTCGTCGAACGGCGCTGAGCGCTAGAACTTGGTGGAACGCTTGGCGGCCGGTCCCGAGCAGTGCCATCTCCTCGGCGTCGGGCGCGGCCATGGAGTCGGTCGCAAGCGCCGCGGTCGCGGCGGTGCGCAACATGCCGAGCTCCGCGGCGGCAAACGTCGCACGTACCTGGCCACTCTCAGCATCGAAGAGCGTCATCACGGCCTGGGCGCCGCGTGGGGTGTTGACCCAGCACTTGAAGCCGACGAAGCCAGAATCGAGATCGACCGCTCCGAGCGCATGGGCGCTGCTTTTGCCGTCCTCCCACTGTCGCATCGTCTTCGCGATCGGGTGCGCTCGATCGCCGTGCACCGCAAGAAAGGCATTGCGGAGGGCATCGACCGCGGATCGCATCGACACCGCCGCGGCGACGTCGGCGTCTGTGAAGGCCGGCGCGACGCCCGTGGCACCTCGAGTCTGGGTTGGCATGGGGTCCTTCTCTGTTGATCGTTGTGACGCCTCTTACACTGATTCCCCACAGCCCATATGCGCAACTATCACTGTTGGCATAAGATCATAAGCAGAATCGAATGAGAGGTTCGAATGGATCCGCAGTTGTCCCTACGCCGGCTTGAGATCTTCCGACTCGTGGTCGAGGAACGCAGCGTGACGCGGGCAGCAGAGGTCTTGTTGGTCGCGCAGCCAGCCGTATCCGCGCAGTTGCGCGCGCTGGAAGGCTGGGTTGGCGCCAAGCTCTTCGCGCGACAGGGCAACCGGCTCGTGCTGACCGAGGCGGGCGAGCGCACGGAACGCTGGGCCCGTGAGGTTCTGGCCGGTGCAGCCCAGGTTCGGCGTGACGTAGGTGATCTGGCCAGTGGCGAGACCGGGCGCGTGATCATCGCCTCGAGCATGGCGGTGGGGACCTACATCGTGCCGCCGATCATGGCCGAGGTCGGTCGTCAGCGGCCGCGCGCGGACATCACGGTTTCGATCTCCCGCCCGGAGGAAGTGGTCCACGCCGTCGAGAGTGGCGAGTGCGACATGGCTGTCCTGAACTGGGATCAGCGGCGCCTTCCGGAGAACATCGCCTCCGAGCTGCTGGGCAGCTTTTCGCTGAGCGTGTACGCGGCACCGGGACTGGTGCCGGACGGCGCCCGACTCAGCGCAGCCGAGGCCCTGCGGCTTCCGCTGGTCGGTGCCCCGGACACCGTGGTGTACCAACGCAATCTTGTGACCCAGCTGCGTGCCGCCGGCCACGAGGAGCCGCGATTCTTGCTGCGGCTAGGTCACGCTGAAGCGATGAAGAACGCGGCGGTCGCCAACGGCTGGGCCTTGATCGCGCCCGCGTATGCAGTCCGTGCCGAGCTGGTTGCTGGCGCGTTGGTCGAGCTGGCCGTCGACGACCTGCAGTTGGAGGAGCACGTCACGCTGATCCACCGTGACGACAAGCACTTCTCGCCGTTGCAGAGTGCTGCCGTGGCAGCGATACGGGAGGGAGTCACCGCCACGGCGGAAAGGGACCTACTGGAGACTCACCACGAATAGTCGCGCGACTCCGGCGGCGTCCAGACGCCAGCCTCCCGAAGGTGATCCAGGACTGGGCTGAACGTCTTCAGCTCGTCCGGGCTCCACAGGGGGAAGTTGATGAGCACGGTGGAGGCGTCCGTCGCGGACTTGACCTCGAGAAGCTGTTCAGTGACCTGTTCGGCAGTGCCGATGAAGTTCAGCATCGAGCCTGCACCCCCGAAGGCGCGTGTAGCCTGCTCCTCGCCCATCTTGTCGTACATGGCGCGCGAGGATTCGATGGAGCCGAGTACGTCGGCGGCAATCTCCTTTGTCGCCTCGACGTTCAAGGTCTCGAGAAGCCGGTGATACAGCTCTTCGGCTTCGCCTTCGCCCTCACGGATGATCGCCATCGAGAACGGGCACAGGCCCACGTCGCGACCAGATTGCGCAGTGAGGTCGCTCAGGCGATGGCCGGTGTCGGAAACGACATCGACGGTGTTGCCCAGGGCCACGAGCTGGTCGCAGTAGCGGGATGCGAAGTCGGTTCCGGCGGGCGAAGCGCCGGCGCTGACGAGGTAGGGGTAGGGGTCTTGGCTGGGGCGGGGCAGCTTGATCCTGCCGCGTGCTCGGTAGTACTTCCCCTCGACGTCGATCGGCTCGTGCTCTGTCCAGAGTGCAGTGACGATGTCGACGAACTCGGCCGCCATCCGGTAACGCTCGTCGTGCTCGATGAAGCTCTCTCCGAACAGCGCCGCTTCGTCGGCGCTGAACCCCGTGACGACGTTCCATCCCCAACGGCCCTCGCTGAAGGCATCGAGGGTGGCTCCCATGCGGGCTATGTGCGCCGGCTTGTGGTGGGTGGTGTGGAAGGTGGAGATCACGCCGATGTGCTGAGTCGCGGCGAACAGTGCCATGGCGAGCATGGGTGCGTGGAACGCCGGTGACTGATGCCCGGCGAGCTCGGCCGCGCGCTGGTGACCAGACCAGTTGTCGGCGATGAACAGCGAGTCGAAACCGACCGCTTCGGCGGCCTGAGCAAGGGCCAGGAGGTTGTCCTTGGTCATCTCCGGTGCGCGGCGAGCAGCCTCGTCGGAGTAGAGGAAGTTGGTCTTGCCCGAGGGGAAGAAGTAGCCGAAGTGAAGCTCGTGGCTCTCCGTGGCGCGGGGTTTCATTGCGGGACCTCCGAGGTGGGAGTGATTGAGATGTGACTGTTGTCACCCTCGGTCACGAGACATCCCAAGCACAAGCAGCATTCCCGGGATGAACCCATAAGAAGAGCCTTTTCTCACGACAATGCATAAGCCGAGACTTATGGCGAGATGCGATCATTGGTCTTGGATTGATGGGCGGAGGCGCTCCTAGTGTGATGGATGCCACCCCGATGGTCGGTGTGGCGCTAACGAAACATTCGGAGGCATCAGCCATGTCCACGCCCACCACCACGCCCGCGCCCACGGCGACTCTCCTCGATTCCCGATCCGACCCACGCACGCCGAGGACGCAGTGGACGCCGTTGATGATCACGGCCGGAGCAATCGAGGAGACGTTTCGGGCCCTGGAGGATGGGGACCCCGACGTCCGCGGCCGCCGGGAGGCCCTGATCGTCCACCCGCAGGCGCCAGCTGGCGTCCGCGGGCTCGCCCCCGCCACGCAGGTCGCACTCGGCGTGCTGCTTCCCGGAGAACAGACCGTGACCACGCGCGATAACACCACTGGACTCGGCATGTGCCTGGCAGGCGAGGGCGTCCTGGCGGTGGGCGAGCGGACGATGCGCCTCACCCAGCAGGACGTGTGGACCAAGCCGACGATGTCGCTGGAGACGATCCGTAACGAAGGCACAGCGCCCTACCACTACATCCGGTACTCCAACGCCGCGCTCCTGGAATCGATCTCGGCATTCTACGAGGACTACGGCGGCCGGGCAGCCGCGGACGCGGAGCCCGCGCCCACCTCCGGGGCACGGGCGAAGGACCTCGCACCGGCCATTCCGCTTGGCGAGGACGGCAGCCAACTCTTGCCCTACGAGCACCTGATCGACCCCGACTACGTGGAGGACCTTCCCCTGCACTTCCCGTGGTCGGCGGTCGGCCAGCACCTCAGCGGCGTCCTGGGGCTGACTACGGGCTACACCGGTCGCCCGCTCTACGTGCTCTACAACCCGGCCACAGGACGGCTCAACGGCACCACGCCCTCGTTCTTCGCGACCATCACCGCCGTGGGTGGACGGTTCGATGGCGGCACCCACCGGCACATGAGCTCGGCGATCAACTACCACTTCGCCGGCCGCGGCTACTCGATCGTGGAAGGGGAGCGCTTCGACTGGGGGCCGGGCGACCTGATGCTGTCCGCGCCGGGGTGGGCAGCACACGCCCACCGCATCGGTGAGGAAGGCGCTCGGATCCTCACCGTTCAGGACCACCCCCTTCACACCTCGACCGGATCATTGGTGTGGCAAGAGGACATCGAGAACGGCGAGATCCTCGCCCTCGGCGCCCAGGCCGGCTTCGAGACGAACCTCGCGACGTTCGGATCCCGATGACCGACCAGTTGACGACCGACACGCGTCGAACCCATCTGGAGAGCCCGCACGACGCCGTCGAGATCCCGGAGGTCTCGTTGGTGGAGTTCCTGCTGGGCGACCTGGGCCCGACCGAGGTTGACCGGGTTGCCCTGGAAGATGGCGCGACGGGCCAAGTGCTCACCTTCGGTGAGCTCAAGGACTTGACCGACAGATTCGCCGCCGGGCTGTCGAAGACCCTGCGCCCGGGTGACGTCGTAGGACTGATGGCGCCCAACTCTGTGGAGTTCGTGGTCGCTTTCCTCGGCGCGATTCGAGCGGGGATGACGATCACCCCGGTGAACGTCTTGTCGACCGCCGAGGAGACGGCGCACCAGCTCGAGGATGCCGGTGCCCGAGCCGTGCTCACTGTCGATCGTCTTCGGGACGTGGTCATAAAGGCGGCTGCTCAGGTCGGCCTTGGAGCGAGCAGTGTCCTCGTGCTCGATGACACTGACATCGAGCACGGTGTCGTTCGGGCATTCAGACGGGAGGACCCGCTGTTCGGCGAGCCGGTCTCCGACCCGGCCGGAGAGCTGGCGGTCCTGCCCTACTCCTCCGGTACCACGGGACGTCCGAAAGGCGTGATGCTCACCCATCGAAACCTGGTGGCGAACGTCTGTCAGATCTCAGGGCTATTGGGCGTTAGCGGAGAATCCACGCTCCTGGGCGTGCTGCCGTTCTCCCACATCTATGGGATGACGGTCGTGCTGAATCTCTCGATCCGTCAGCGGGCCAAGGTGATCACCGTGCCTCGCTTCGACCTCGAGCCATGCCTGCGGCTGATCCAGGAACACGGCATCACCCACTTGTTCGTCGCCCCACCGATCGTCCTCGCACTCGCCAAGGCCGAGGAGGTCGACCGGTTCGACCTCGGCTCGGTCGAGCTGCTCGTATCAGGTGCTGCTCCGCTGGACGACGCGCTGGCCTCGGCGGTTGCCGGGAGACTCGGCTGTGCCGTGTGTCAGGCCTACGGTATGAGTGAGATGAGTCCGGTCAGCCACCTCGCGCCCATTTACACCCCTGCAGCGCACAGCTCGGTTGGATGGACGATTGCGAACATGACGTGCCGACTGCTGGATCCGGCAAGCGGTGAGGAGCTCGAGATCCCTGCGCACGGTCAAAGTGCTCCGGGTGAACTCTGCTGCGCCGGCCCTAACATCATGGCCGGTTACCTGGGCAGGCCAGAGGCGACGAACAGCACGATCGACGCAGAAGGCTTCCTCCACACAGGTGACATCGCAACCGTGGCGGCAGACGGCTCGGTCACGATCATCGACCGCCTCAAGGAGCTGATCAAATACAAGGGGTACCAGGTGGCGCCGGCAGAGCTGGAAGGCATTTTGTTGAGCCACCCCGGCATCGCAGACGCCGCGGTCATCGGAGTCCGCGATCCCGCCACCGGCGAGGAGTTGCCGAAGGCTTACCTCGTGCCTGCGGACGGCCAGCAGCTCACCGGCGAGCAGATCATCGATTTCGTCGCAGGGCAGGTCGCGCCGTACAAGAAGGTCAGGCTCGTCGAGTTCGTCCAGAGCGTGCCGAAGTCTGCCTCGGGAAAGATCCTGCGCAGAGAGCTGCGGGCGCTTGAAGGCTCCGGCGAGCCTTCCACTGCAGGGAAGTAGAACGACAGGCAGTGAGTGGGGTTCAGGCCGAACGGCCTGGACCCCACTCACTGCTTACTCACTGGCTATGTGCGAGACCACGAGGTGCAGAGGTCGCGCCGGATGAGGGCGATCTCCCGCTGTGCGTCGAAGCCAGTCGCACCCACAACTCTGCCGGATCGGAGATAGCGGAAGAGGAGGCCTTTGTTCGCCGGTCCTGCCGTCGTCTGCTCGACGACCACGTCATCGAGGCGATCGTCGCCAACCTGCTGGAAGTGGACACCAAGCTGATCGGACCACACGTACGGGACGACAGCGGCCGAACGGATCGGCGTCCCGTGGGCGATGTTGGCGGCCACGATCGTGGCTTGCTCGCGCGTAGCTGACCAGTGCTCCAGCCGCATGAGCCGCTCGTAGGCCGGGTTCCACCAGCGAGCCACGTCACCGATCGCGTAGATCGGACTGTCCCTCGAGGCGAGGAGCGTCTCGGAGCACACCACGCCGTCGTCGAGCTTGAGGCCCGACCCCACAAGCCACGAGGTCGCCGGCTCGGCACCGATGCCGACCAGGACCAGGTCGCAGGCTAGTCGACGCCCGTCGTCGAGCACGACGACGCGGGAGCGCCCTGCGACCTCGACGCCGGCGACGTGGCGGTTGAAGGTCACCTCGTGTCCAGCAGCCTGGTGGAGGGCCGCAAGGTGCTGGGCAGGCGCCCGGGGGAGTGCGCGGGCCGCGAGTCGCGAACCCGCCTCCACGATCGTGACCTCCACCCCACGGGCCCGCGCAGCTGATGCGACCTCGGTGCCGACGAAGCCACCTCCGATCACCACAAGCCGTCGTGCCCGGCCGAGGTCGTCGCGGAGGCGTCGGGCATCGGCGTACGTGCGCAGGTAGCGCACGATGTCCGGCGAGGCAAAGGGAAGCGTCCGCGGGCGTGAACCGGTCGCGATCACGAGATTCTCGAAGTCGAGTCGTTCACCGTTGGCGAGGGTGATCAGGCGCTGGTCAGGATCGAGGCCGACCGCGGCCACGCCGCTGCGCAGTGCGCCGAGCTCGGCGAGGCCGGCCTCCACGAGTTGCGGTGGTGCTGCGCCGTCAGCCTGCATTACCTGCTTCGACAAGGGTGGCTTGTCGTAAGGTGCCTCGGTGTCGTGGTCGACCAGGGTGATCGGGCGATCGTAGCCGGCGGCGCGCAGGCCCTGAGCCACCCGGATGCCGCCCACGGAGGCACCGACGATGATCGTGCCGCTCATAGGCGTGCTTCCGCTTTGAGCGCCCGGGCCGGGCAGTCGGCCACTGCCTCCAGCACTGCGGCATCGTCTTGCGCGTCCGGTTTGCCAGACAGCAACACTGCAACGTTGGTCTCAGGATCGATGTCGAAGACGTCCGGGGCGGCCACGAGGCAGTTGCCGTATCCGTTGCACGCCTGTCGGTCGATCGTCACGTTCATCCCCATGTCACGCCTCCTCGAAACGGATCGGCAAAGAAGTCGGGCCGTAGTGGTTACCTGCCTCGAGCGCGCTGAACGTCGGTTCGCCGGCCAGCGAAAGCCGCGGATGCCGGGCGAGCGTCTCGAGGAGAATACGGAGTTCCATCCTCGCCAGGGCCGATCCCACACACTGGTGGATGCCCCACCCGAAAGCGAGGTGACCTCGTGCGGAACGGTCGAGATCGAACTCATCAGGGTGGTCGAACTGCTGTTCGTCGCGGTTCGCCGCGCCATTCAGCAGCAGCACCCAGTCACCAGCCTGGAGCACCTCACCATCGACCTCGACATCCCGAGCCACGCGCCGCGCGCTGCATTGCGACGGCGTCCGGAGCCGAAGCATCTCTTCCACGAACGCGGGCGCCTGGCCAGGATCCCGACGGAGTCGATCCTGGACGTCGGGCACGGACGCCAGTAGGTAGACCAGAGAACCGACAGAGTTCATCGTCGTCTCGTGCCCAGCGACGGCGAGCGAAAGACAAGCTGAAACGACTTCGTCGTGGCGCACTGGACGCCCTTCCACCTCGGCATCGATGAGCCATGTCAAGTAGTCGTCCGGGCGGTCTCGCTTGTGGCTGATGATCTCGTCTTCGATCAGAGTTGCGAGCGCTGCGCGGCCCCTGAGCTGAGCCTCGGGAGAACCTTCCGCCCACACCTTGGCCGTCAACTCTCGAAACTGGGCCACGGCGTCAGCCGAGAAGCCAACGAGTTCCTGGAGGACGGTCAACGGCAACGGGAGAGCCAGCTCGGTGACGACATCGCCGCCGCCGGCGGCGACCAGTCGGTCGACAAGACCTTCGATCGTGGTCTTGACGAACGGCTGCAGCTGCCGGACACGGTCAGGTCGGAGCGCGTGAACGACAAGGTCTCGGTATGGCCCGTGCGACGGCGGGTCGAAGTCGATCGGGATCGTCCCCATACCCTCGACGTGCGGGATCCGGTGCCCGTCTGCCGAGGAGAACGTCTCCCAGTCTCGCAACGCTCCCTTCACATCTTGGTAGTGGCTCAGCACCCAAAAGCCTCCGTGGCGGCTAGACCGGTGAACATGCGGGCGTTCGAGCAGTGCCTGGTACGTCGCCCAGAGGGTGCGCTCGCCAAGTTGTGGATCCAGGTGGTCGAATCCGTGATGGTCAAGACCCTGCTGGATCTCCTGTCCTGTCGCCGCGTACGGACAGGCTGTGTGCGTGTGGTCTGTGGATGACATGGCGTACTCCCGATGTGGTCGGTGGGTGGAGTCAGTGATTGAGGTCGACGTCGCGTGTTTCGGGGGTCACTGCCATCAGGGCCGCACCGAGAAGCCCGGCGACCGCTAGATACCCGGTGAAGAGTGCGCCGTGGCCGGACTGAGCTGCCCACTGCTGCAGGTAGGGCGCGGTGCCGCCGAACACCACTGCCGACAAGGCGTAGGGCACTGCCACACCTGAGGCGCGTACGGACGTCGGGAAGAGCTCACACAGCACCGCCGGCAACACCGAGGCGACAAGGGAATAGACCAGCACCGCGACCGTCATCGCGACCAGGAACTGCGCCAGTCCCTGGCGTCCCAGCCACTCGAGAGGGAAGGCCAGAACGGCGGTGAGTACACCGAACAGGACCACGTTGAGCCGCCTGCCGAAACGGTCCGACATCGCGCCGAACACGGGCAGGGCCACGACGCCGACTGCCAAGGCGACAACACCTGCCCAAAGAGCTGAGGAGCGTTCGAGTCCCGCGACCGACGTCGCCCAGGACGGACCGCTCACCACCCACGCGTAGAACATCGCGGTGAGAGATCCCATCAGCACGAACACCCGTAGGCCGGCGGCCCGGTGCATCCACAGGTCCTTGATCAGGGAACGGCGCACGACCTCGGTCCCGACGTGGCGCTCGAAGAGCTCCGTCTCGTTCATCCTCCGGCGCAAGCCGAGTGTGACGACCCCAAGGATGGCGCCGAGGACGAATGGCAGCCGCCAGCCCCATGCGTTCATCGATGCGTCCGAGAGCGTGGTCGCGAGTACGGCGCCGAGAATGGTTGCGACCATGATCGCCATGTATCCGCTGACGTAGATCGCAGACGACCACAACCCGCGCCGTTCCGACGGCGCCTCTTCCGCGACGTATGTGTAGGCCGCCGCCACCTCCCCGGTGTGTGCCAGGCCCTGAAGCAGACGCGCCACAAGCAGGACCAGACCGGCCCAGATGCCCGCCTGTTCGTAGGTCGGAACCGTTGCGATGAGCGCCATACCGACTGAGGCACATGCGATCGCAGCCATGAGGGACGCGCGTCGTCCGCGGCGGTCGGCGATCCACCCGAACAGGGCGCCTCCGAAGGGTCGAACTACGAATCCTGCGCCGAAGACCAAGAGAGTCGACAACAACGCCGAGGTGGGATCCGCAGGGTTGAATACCTGGCTCGCGAAGAAAGGTGCAAGGACTGCGTACGCCGTCCAGTCGAACACTTCGAGTGCGTTACCCAGGGACACTCCGACCAGCGTGCGACGGTTGAGCTCTTTGCGCTGAGCAGCGCCGCCGTCTGGTTGGGCAGGCGGTGAGTAGGTGGTCATGGTGCTGCTCCTCTACGGTTCCGCACACCGACGTCGATGTGTCCCTCATCACAGTAGGGAGATCGAGTCATCACTGACCAAGACAAGTTCGCGCATCGATGTATCACTGATCTCTTATGCCAGTCGGCGACCGTGTGTACGTGGTGTGGTCTGTCGGGATCGCGAGTTCCGGATGCTCGAACTGTTCTGCGTCTTTGTGGCGGTATGCGTCGCGAGCCAGGCACACCAACTCGAAGTGTCAGCGGTTCAGCCGTCGAACGCGTCTGCCAGCCAGGGCGGTAGCGTCAGCCACGTCGAGGTCTGGCATCGCTCAGCCTCGACCTAGCTCCCTTGGGGTCAGAAGAGTAGGTCGGCTGCCTCCTCCTCGGCCGGCTTCTCCACCGACGCGGAGTCCAGCTCCGGCAGCAGCCGGTCCAGCCACCTCGGCAGCCACCAGTTCGCGTTGCCCAGGAGCTTCATGGTCGCGGGGACCAGGATCAGGCGTACGACGGTCGCGTCGAGGAAGATGGCTGTGGCCAGTCCTACGCCCATCATCTTCACCACCGGGTCGCTGCCGAGGACGAAGCCGGAGAAGACCGCGACCATGATCAGTGCGGCTGCGGTGATGGTGCGGCCGGTGCCGGCGATCCCTTCGATCACGGCGCGGGTGTTGTCGCCGTGGCGGCGGTACTGCTCGCGTACCCGCGACAGCAGGAACACCTCGTAGTCCATGGAGAGCCCGAACAGGATCGCGAACATGAACAGCGGGATGAACGACACGATCGGCACCGTCGACTCAACCCCGATCAGGCCGGCCGCCCAGCCCCACTGGAAGACCATGACGAGCACGCCGTACGCCGCACCGACGCTCAGCAGGTTGAGCACGACCGCCTTCAGGGGCACCAGTACCGACCGGAACAGCACGGCGAGCAGGAGGAACGACAGCAGCAGCACGGCGGCCACGAAGCGCGGCATCCGCTCCTGCACCCGGTCACCGAGGTCGGCGAAGGTCGCTGTCTGACCGCCGACACGGGCGGTCGCCGAGCTGCCGTCGAGCACCGTCGGGAAGACCTCGCTGCGCAGCCTCGTGACGGTCTCCTGGGTGGCGACGTCCTGGGGTGACGTGGTTGGCTGCGCCACCAGCGTCGCGACGCCCGCGGAGAGGTCGATGATCGGTTCGGCGACCGCGGTGATGCCCGGGTCCGTGGCCACCGCCTCGGCCAGCGGCGCCACGACGGACTTGTCCTTCGAGATGTCGACCGCGATCACCAGAGGCCCGTTGGCGCCGGGCCCGAAACCGTCGGCGATCAGGTCGTACGCGCGGCGTTCGGTCCTCGACTCGGGCTTGGTCCCGTCGTCCGGGAAGCCCAGGTTGAGCGCGAGAACGGGTGCGGCCAGGGCGATCATGAGGACCGCTCCGCCGACGAGGTACGCCGTCGCGTTGCGGGTCACGTGAGCACCCCACCGGTACCAGCCGGTGCTCGGCCGGTGCACCCCGCCGTCGACCCGTCGCCGGCGGCCGTTGATCCGGTGCCCCGCCAGTCCGAGAAGTGCCGGCAGCAACGTGACCGAGGCGAGCACCATGACGAGCACCATCGCGGAGATGGCGACCCCACCACCGGTCACGAACGGGATCCCCGCGACGAGCAACCCGAGGATCGCCACGACGACCGTGCCGCCGGCGAAGATCACCGCCTGTCCTGCTGTTGCCAGGGCTCGGCCGACTGCTTCGGGGACCGGCATCCCCGCAGCCAGGTTCTCGCGGTGCCGGGTGACCAGGAAGAGCGCGTAATCGATGCCGACGCCGAGCCCGACCATGGCCGCGAGCTCCGGTGCCCACGCCGGGATGTCGATCAGGTAAGTCACCAGCTTCATCGAGGTGATGCCGATGACCAGACCGAACAGCGCCATCCCGATCGGCAGCCCCATCGCGACGAAGGAGCCGAAGGCGATCAGCAGGACGATCATCGCGACGACGATCCCCGCGACCTCGCCGAGCCCGGTGGGTGCTTCCTCGAACGCGAAGAACAGATCGCCGCCGGTCTCCAGCGTCAGCGACGAATCGTCACGCAGGTCAGCGACGGCGTCCTTGAGGTTGTCCAGGTCGGAGGCCTCGAGGTGCTCGATCGCCGGGTACTGCACCCGTACGAGCGCGATGTCACCGTCCGGCGAGACGCTGCTGGTCGTACCCAACACACCCGGGAGCTCCGCGAGTGCCGCCTCCACGGGCGCCACCTGCGTCGTGGCGTCCGGCGCTTCGAGTACGACGTGGGCGCTGATCCCGCCCTCGTCGGCCTGGGCCTCGGAGAGCAGCTCCGCGGCTTGGTAGGAGTCGAGGCCAGGTGCCTCGAAGCTCTCCTCGAGCTCGCGCCCGAAGGCGGCGGAGGAGGCGATGACGACGAGCGCGAGAACGACCCAGGCGCCGATGGCGGTCCAGGGACGGGTCGCGGCTGACCGGCCGAGCCGGTAGAGGAAATTGGTCATGCCTCCACCGTGGCCCGGCGACGAACGATCCACATCGGGCCAAGGAGCAGTGGCCTCCTCGGCCGAAAGTACGAGGTGAGGATCGTGCTTGTGCCCCGTACGACGAGGCCGTCCGCTCGCTAGGGTCGAGAGGTGGTGACCGCCTTCTTCCGCTCAGTCCTAGCCGAGCCCCGTGCCCCGGACCCGCCGGCTCGGGCGTGGTGGGACTGGGCCCTGGTCGGCGCCCTGCTGGTCACGGCCGTGGGCGAGGCGATCTTCCGCGCCGACGTACCGTGGCGTCCCCTGGCCACAGTGGTCGCGCTCCTGGTGATCCCGGCCCTGCTCTGGCGGCGTACTCATCCACTCCTGGCGACCGTGGTCGGCTTCGGCGGCGGCGCGATGGTGCTGCAGATCCCGACGTTCTTCGGCGGCGTCGACGAGGTGGGGCTCAACACCATGGCCTGCGTCCTGCTGCTGCCTTACTCCTTGTACCGCTGGGCATCAGGACGCGAGGCACTGATCGGGACAGCGATCGTCGCCGTCCCGGTGACTCTGGGACTCGCCGCGACCGAGAACGTCGGGGACCTGATCGGCGGCGCCATGGTGGTGGTCGCGTCGTTCGCCCTCGGGGCCGCGATGCGCTACCGCGCGGTGGCGCGCCAGCGCGAGGTCCAGCAGGTCAGGACCCTCGAGCGCGGCGACCTCGCCCGCGAGCTGCACGACACCGTCGCGCACCACGTCTCCGCCATCGCGATCCAGGCGCAGGCGGGACGAGCGGTGGCGGCCACAGACCCGGCCGCGGCCCTCGAGGCACTGGCGGTGATCGAGGCCGAGGCCTCCCAGACGCTGTCCGAGATGCGCACGATGGTCCGAGTGCTCCGCGATGGCGAGACGGCCGACGCAGTGCCAGTCGAATACGGCCCGCAGCGGGGTATCGGCGATCTGGACGAGCTGACCCGGATGAGCCCCCTGGTGCAGGTGCAGTGCGTGGGCGATCTCGCCGACCTGCCGCAGCCGGTCGAGGTGTCGGTGTACCGGATCTGTCAGGAGGCGGTCACCAACGCGATCCGGCACGCCCTCTACCCCACGAAGGTGAGTGTGGAGGTCCGGGGCGAGGCCGGCGTCGTACGGTTGCGTGTGCACGACGACGGAGAAGCAGCCCGCCCCGCGACCAGCGTGGGCTACGGCCTGCTCGGGATGGCTGAGCGGGCCAAGCTGCTCGGCGGCGTGTGCCAGGCCGGGCCGGACCCGGCCGGCGGCTGGACCGTCGAGGCGACCCTGCCGCGCGAGGTGTCTCGGTGACCAGCCAGGGGACCATCCGGGTGGTGGTCGCCGACGACCAGCTCCTGGTACGTACCGGCCTGACGATGATCCTCAACGCGCAGCCCGGGATCGAGGTCGTCGGCGAGGCGATCGATGGTCATCAGGCAGTGACGATGGCCCGTGAGCTGCGTCCCGACGTCTGCCTCTTCGACATCCGGATGCCCGGCATCGACGGCGTCGAAGCCACCCGCCGGCTCGCCGGCCCCGGCGTCGAGGACCCGCTCGCCATCGTGGTCATCACCACCTTCGACCTCGACGAGTACGTCCACGGCGCCCTCAAGGCCGGCGCCCGAGGCTTCCTGCTCAAGGACGCCGGCCCCGAGCTGCTGGTCCAGGCGATCAACGCAGCCGCGAACGGCGACGCGCTCATCTCGCCCAACATCACCCGCCGCCTCCTCACCACGCTGGCCGGCCTGGAGCGAGCCACGCCGCCGGCCCAGCCGATCGAGCCGCTCACCGAGCGCGAGGAGGAGGTCCTGCTCACCGTCGCGCGCGGCCGCACCAATGCCGAGATCGCCGAGGAGCTGAACATCACCTTGAGCACGGTGAAGACCCACGTCGCCGCGCTGATGAACAAGATCGGCGCCCGCAACCGAGTCGAGGTCGCGATGTGGGCGTACGAGACCAAGCGCGTGAAGGAATAGGGCCGTACCGCATCTTGAGGAGATGGTTCGCGCTACCGTAGCGCCGCGCGGGGATCTGTTTAGACCTGTTACATGCGGTCGGGCGGGCCGACCAGTTCCGTTCTGCGGAGGGGATGTCTATGACTCTGGGCGATGACTCCGAGACCGGGACCGAGGACTGGGCCCGCACGCGGGACTACTTGCAGAACGACCCGACCAAGTGGAACAGCCTCTCCTGGATCGCCGCACGCACCCTCATCGAGTCCGTCAACGACGTCTTGGGACGCGGTACGCAGGGGCTCGTCGAGAACCTGCGTGCGCACTGGACGAAGAAGGACGAGCCCCTGACGATCCCCGCCGCCGGGGTCTCGAGGTTCCTCGTGATCGGTGACACCGGCGAGCAGGACCCATCCCAGTACGTGGTCGCGCCCGCCTTGGCGCGAGCCGCGGAACAAGCCGGCTTCGTACTCGTCCTGAGCGACGTGATCTACCCGTCCGGGAACGTCAACGACTACGTGGACGGTTTCTACAAGCCGTACCGGTCGAACCGGGTGCCGGACCTCAAGGCGCCCCTCGACGTACGCGACAGCTTCTCGCTTCCTGAGAACGTCCCGGTCTATGCGATGCCGGGCAACCACGACTGGTACGACGGCCTCTACGGCTTCGCCCACCAGTTCCTGTACGCGGCGGACGCACCGCCGACCTGGCCGAGCGATCTCCTGGCGCCGTCGTTCGACGAGCCGTTGGGGCGATGGCAGCTGATCCGGGACCGCTTCGGCCGCATCATGTGGCGCACCCCCAGCGAACCGGCCGGCAGAGCCGCGCCGGCGCGGTGGGGGGAACCAGCCCCGGGTGGCGATCCGGCACCAGAAGCCACGCTACAGCCGGCGCCGTACTTCGTCATCGAGGCCGAGCACGTGGACCTGGTGTGCATCGACACCGGCATCGACGGGACCATCGACGGGGCGCAGCTCGATTGGCTCAGCTCGCTGAGCGGCGAGAAACCGAAGATCCTGATGACCGGCAAGCCGCTGCTCGTCAACGGTGAGCGCCGGAAGGGTGTGGTGGCCGGACGACCCGGCGAGACCGTCTACGACGTCGTGACCGACAGGAAGCACCGCTACGTCGCGACGGTGGGAGGTGACACGCACAACTTCCAGCTGTACGACCCGACGACGCCGGACAGCTCACGCGACGGCCTATGGCACATCGTCAGTGGTGGTGGCGGCGCGTACACCCACGCCACCCATCCCATCCGGACGGCCGCCTCGGATGCGCGAACCGACCTTCGATTTCGGCCGACCAGGATCTTCCCGGGGTCGGCCGAGTCTCTGGCGTACTTCGCCCAGCAGCTGGTCCCCAGCATCTGGCGGCTGCTGCTGACCGTCGTGATGTTCGGCGGGGGAGTGGTCCTGGGCCGGTGGCTCGCCGAGACCGGGTGGAGCCGTCAGCTCCAGCTCGGGGACCAGGTCGTCCGAGTCGGTCCCGGGGGTGCGGCGATCGCCGCGATGATCGTGCTGATGCTGCTGCACCTGATGCCGCAACGTCCCGGACACAGTCATTTCGTACGCCGCCTGCTCCTGCGTCTCGAAGCGCTGGTCGTCGGGGTGTTGGCGACGCTGTTCCTGCACCACTATCTGCCCGATGCGGCCGGAGCGCTGCTGGTGCTGTTCGGGTCGAGCACCCTGTGGATCTGCCTCAACGCCTGGTGCGTGCGCTGGTCGAGGTGGTGGAGCCCCGTCGAGCGGGTGCCCGGTTGGCATCACGTCGCATTCGCGTGCGTGCTGGCGGCTCTCGTGGTCCTGGCTCTGTTGCCGATGGGCTTGGACGCGGGAGGCTCGGACGAAGGACGTACGGTGTCCTGGGTCCTCGTCGTCGCGGTCGACCTCTACGCCGTCCTGGCGATCATCGGGTGGCGGAAACGGATCGTCACCACCGTGAACGGCGCGAGGGCCGCGAGCTGGCTCGAGCGTTCGGTCGTGTGGGCCGTGCTCGCGCAGACGGCCGTCGTCTCGGGCGAGATGCTGCGCGTGATGAGCGGCGAGGGCCTGACCGTGCTGTTCCTCAGTGGCCTGCTCGGACTCGTGCCGTCGGCGGTGATCGCGGCGGTGGTGCTCGCGGCCGTTCTGGCCCCGGACTTCCTCACCCGCCGCCTGCACGATGAGCCCGTACGCCGGGCGCAGGCGTGGATCCGCTGGCGGCGTCGGCTGGTTCAGCCCCTCATGTTCCTTGCGGCGCCTGTGACGCTGGTGCTCTGGTGGTGGATCGCCGACGCCGTCGACTCGGAGTGGATGCGGGCCGCCTTCGCGCTGCCAGCGCTGATCGTGGTGACCGTGATCGGCATGCTGGTCGTCGACTGGGTGCGACGCGAGCACGAGCGCCTGTACATGCCGCTGCTGGTCGTCGCCGTCCTCGCCCTCGGGGTGCTCCTGCTGGGGGCGGCGGTGCCGGGCCTGCTCGACGTACCGGGCTTCTCGGCACCCGGCCAGGTTGCGAACGAGCTCAGGACGTGGTGGCCTGCCGTGGCGGTCGGCGCGGCCTTCTTCACTGTCGTCGCGGTCGGCGCCGCCGTCTTCCTCGCCCATCTGGTGTTCCTCGGCGCGTACTTGCTGATCTTGGATCCCAAGGCGTGGGTGAGTCCCCGCTACCGCCAGGGCGCCGCGACGCACTTCGACTTCATCAGCGAAGCGGCCGCGACGGCCATCATCGACGCCGAGCAGGAGGGCCAAGCTGCCCAGGTCGAAAGCGTCGATCGGCGGACCAGACGCCGGGCGCAGATCGCCTTCCCCGGCCTGAACCCGCCATTCGGGCCCATCCAGAAGTTCGTCTCCGAGATCTACTCGCTCGACGAGCCGCCGTTCTTCAAGCACTTCCTCGAGTTCGAGACCTCACCCACCGAGGCCGTGGTGAAGATCCACCGCGTCCGTGGCGACCAGCCGGTCGAGATCGAAGTGGTGGCGAGGATCAGTCTCCCGGATGCGGCCTCGCGCGTGACTGATCTTTCTCAGTCGCGCGAGACGCGCGCATCGGACTAAGACCTGGGATCGTGCAACTTTGTCTGCCTCCTCGTCTCGAGGCGCACGGACCTCCCTGCGGACCCGCCTCGGCGCCCATTGCTCGCCTGCAGGGGCATGAGATAGGCCCGTTTGACGATTACAGGGACGCCTCGTGGGGCGCGTGGCGATCAGCGATAGTGGTTGAAGGCGAGAGGAGTCGGTGATGATCGAGGTATTTGTGACCACGCTGGTCGCCAAGGGCGGCATGCGTGTCCTGCGCGCCGCCATTGAGAATCGTGACCTAACGCGAGGCGATGCCGCCGACGTCGTTACCGCGCTGCTGGGGGCTGTGGTCTCTGGACAGAAGCAGGTCGACGAGCACCTTGAGCGCATCGAGGGGAAGCTCGATGTTCAGGCTAAGGATCCCTACCACGCTGCGATGATCTCCGGTGGCCGACTGCTGCTCGACGCCTCACCGGCTCACCGACGGCCAGAGGATCGTGCCGAGATGCTTAGCAACGCAAGGCAGGCCTTCTCCGAAGCGATCGGGCACGCTCGCCATCGTCCGCTCGACGCTGCCCGCGCCGAGGTCATGTACGGCCTGACCTGGCTGGCGCTCGGGGAGCCGAAAGACCTGGCTCGCTGCCTGGTGCAAGCGCTCATGCTGCTGCAGCGCGAAGTGCTAGCGAGCTTTCAGCTGACCTGCCAGGGCAACCGCGACCATACGCAGCGAAAGAACGCGACTTCGACGAAGTGGCGTGCGGCCATCCTCGGTGTCGGCGTGGACATGCCGGATTGGACGGCGTCGAACCAGTTCTACCGCGCGATCGACGACTATGAGGCGGTCCGCCAGCTTCACCTGCACTCCAGCAGCGCGGAAACGTTCCCGCCGTTGCGTCGACCGCACGGCTCTGCCTACGACCACCCCACGCCTGGACTGCCGGTCCGGCTAGTCACGGGCAAGCCAGTCACGATGCTAGGAGTGTCCTTGGAACTCGGCGAGCGTGGCTTCGACGTGGACAACCGCAGTGGCAACGCGCTCGCTGTTGCGCTGGTGCAACCTAGCCTTGACGCCGAGCAGGTGCTTTCACCGGACGTCTCGGCGCTGCAACGATCTCCGGTCCAGGTGCGGGCCGGAACCTCCCTGCATCTGCCGTACCCGGGCCCGAAGCAGACCGCGGCGTGCGTGAACTTCGGCCGGCACGAGCAGATGGACCTCACAGCCGTACTTCACACCGAGTTCGACTGGGACGCAAAGTCAGCCTTGAATCGCAACCTGCGTTTTGGTCAACTCAGCTAATGGGGATTTCTCCTGCAACAAAGGCCAGCGGAACTGGCTCCATACCCAGTTCACCGCCAAAAGACCTGGTCTCGGCCTGCTGATCCGTCCAGCTCCGAGCAGCCCGAAGTAGGCAACAGTCGGCGCCGACAGGAGGCGGAATCAGGCGCCCGGCACTTGGAGCCGTGGCGCGTCGCTGTCTGTCTTCTGTCGGCCTGGCTAGAGTCCTAGCCAGGATCGGCGCGCAAGAGTGGAGTCCCATTTGTCTCCCGAGACAGTTCAAGGCTGGGTGGCGGTTGTCGGCGGCCTCGCCGCAGCAGTTTTCGGGCTATTCAAGTACTTCAACTATCGATCGAGACGCGACCGCCTGGCCGAAGTGGGTGCTTCGTTCGCTTCGACGGTGGAGGCGTTGGCATCCGACAATGCGACCTCTCGCATGGCGGGCGCGGTGCTTCTACGGCGGTTTTTTGATCGCCGCACCGAACAGGGGGCGCTGGGCAGGCCATACGTTAAGGAAGCGACCGAACTGATGGCTGGCATGCTTCGCGAGGAGCAACCCCCGCGATTGCAGAAGGTACTCGCCGACGGCCTGCGCTACGCACGCGACCTGCAAGATTCAGATCTGCAGAACTGCGATCTCAGCAACGCCTACCTCGGGAAGAAGGCGGGTGATGCAGCGGCGGTCGACCTTTCTCGGGCGGACCTGTATGGCGCGAGGTGTGATAACGCCTCGTTCAAGGCCGTGATCGCTTGTGAGGCCGTATTTTTGGAAGCGCACCTAAGGAAGGCAGTTTTCGTAGGTGCCGACTGCAGAAATGCCGACTTCCGCTGGGCCGTGCTGGACGGTGCGAAGTTTGAGGGCGCCCGGATCGGCGGAGCCAGGTTCGAGGGAGCGGAGGGGGTGCCGGATGAAGTTGCTGCTCTCCTCGATGACGGCTTGGTCGGGCGTCGCGATGCAGTAGTCCCGACAGCAGATCGTCCATCATGACGCCGCCCAGGATCTTCTTGTGTGAGCCGTCGAGCCTGAGCCCCTCGCAGCGTGCCTTGAGCGATCGATGGCATGAGCGTCTTTTCGGACTGGGCTTCGATGTTGATCAGGTTCGCAGCGACTCATATTCGCGCGATCCGTGGAAAAGTTTGATCGACCGGATCACGACGGCGGATGGCGCCCTAGTGCTGGGCTTCGGTCAGATGTTCATCGCGTCTGGAACATGGCGAGACGGCAGCCCGCAGCAAAGCCACGTGGTCGGCGCCACTTGGACAAGTTCTTGGCTTCAGGCCGAGGTTGGGATTGCCCTTGCTGCTGGAGTGCCCGTCTTGGTTGCCCCTGAGCTTGGGGTGTCCGAAGGGGTCTTCGCTCCGGAAACTTGGACAGGTCCCGTCCTCGGTACGGGCATCGACACCCCTGATGTGCGCGTTGTCGAGGCATGGGCGGCGAGAGTCGCTGTGCGATCAAGGTCAAGCGCTCAAGGACGGACCCAATGATCCGGTTGATAGGGACGAGTTCGTCCATTCGGAATCTCGGCTTGGCAAGTAGGAACAATTCAGTCGGCGACCTCGTGTGGTCTCCAGCGCGCTACTCGCGCCGGATAGACGCACTCGTATCGTCGACGTCTTCGATCAGAAGCTCGGGCTGCGCTCACCAGCCGGTGCCGATGACGTTTCCCGAGCGAGCGATGAACCCGCTCGCGCCGGTCTCGTCCCGTTCGCCCTGACCTCGGTAGTGGAACCAGCGGAGGTCCCCGGCTCGGTTGACTGCGAACATGCTGTGCCCGAAGCCACCCTGATTGGTGACACCGCCGAAGAGGTGCACGATGTCACCGAACCCGCGGCCGATCGGGTTGCTGGTGTTCGCGGCCCAGCCCAGCACGCCGGATGGGTCCTCCTCACCGTTGCCGGAGTAGGAGTACCAGCGCAGCAGGTTGTCCTCGGTGACCACGAAGAACACGTTCGCCGAGGCGTACACCAGGCGTACGCCCTGCCAGCCCTGCCCGACGATGTTTCCCGAGTTGGGGTGCCAGCCCGTCGTGCCGGCCGGGTCGTGCTCGCCGTTGCCCGTGTACCGGTACCAGCGCAGGAAGCCATCGGTCTCGACGGTGAAGATGTTGAACCCATGGATGCCGATGCCGATGCGCGGCGCGACGAACATCTTGGTCACGTTCTCGAACCCGCTGCGGATGGTGTTGCCGGAGTTCGGCACGAACCCCGCGGCGCCGGTGATGTCGGGCTCGCCGGCACCGTCGTAGCCGAACCAGCGCAGCGTCCCGTCGGGGTGGACCACCAAGATCACCCCGTCCCCGGCGCCGACGACCTGCTTCAGGTGGGCGAACCCGCGGCCGATCAGGTTCCCGGTGTTGGGGGACCACGACTGGAGGGCCAGCGGGTCACCGGCCTGTTCGCCCTGGCCGTTGTAGCGATTCCACTCCAGGTTGCCTTCGGTCGTCACTCCGAAGAAGACCCCTTGGCGGGTGAGACCACCGACGCCGTCGGAGCCGTTGCCTCCATGGAACAGCCGCAGGTGCCGCACCGAGCTGGCGTGGGTCAGCGCCTCACCCCAGGAGACGCGCACGCGGCCGTCCGGGGCCGCGGCAAACTTGAGGGTCACATTTGTCGTCGTCCCGTCTGACCACACAAGGGGAGGCGTCTCCTGGCCCACCTGCCAGACTCCCTGGACGCCGGCCAGCAGGTCAGGCGGGCGCAGGTTCTGGACGATGGGTCCGTTCGGGGTCGACTTCTGCACTCGCCAGACGCAGACGCCGTCACCGGGGAAGTCAGCGTCGTAACGCCGGGCCGGCCCGTCGGACCTGCGACGCTCGACGAGGAAGTACTCGCTGTCCCGCCGGGTCTCGTCCCAGAGGATGATGGCCCCGTCGGCGGTGTCGTCGCGCACGTCCTCGGACCGTTGGCTCTTGAGCGCGAACCGGCGTGGTTCCGCCCAGCCGAGCTGCATCTTGTGCCACATGTCGAGGTGCACGACGACCTGATCGTCGCTGGTGAAGGAGAAGGAGCTCATCAGCGTCATCAGCACGTTGCCGCTGTTGGGCTGCTGGCCCATGTTGTACATGTCGATCGTGCGCAACAGGTGGGAAGCTTCGTGGGCCAATTGATAGAAGGGCGTCAGGGGGCCGCCTCCCGCCAATCGGATCCGAATCTGGATGCCGTCAGGGAGGAAGGGGGTGGTGCTGCCGGACAGGGTGAACGCCTCGTTGAAGGCGATGCCCGGCAACGCGCCGGCGAAGTTCTCCACCATCACGATGCTGAGTTCGCTCTCCTCGAGCACGGCGTCAGCGTCGACGTTGTGCTGCGCAAGCATGTTAGGCGGAAACGTCTCCAGCACCTGCCTGCAGCGTTTGGACGGCACCCCGTCCGGAACCGTTGATCCCATCGTGACTTCGAAGAGGCCCACCCGGGTGTAGCCGAAGCGGCCCAGGCTGTTCTCCTGAAAGTACGCGGAGAGGCTGGCCGGGTTGATCGGGTCGGCCGTCGAGAACGGCGGCGATGGGTTGCCGAACGCCAACTGTTCGTAGTAGCCGAGTCCATGGAAACTCGCGATCTTGCTGGGATTGCTATCCCAATCGACAAGAAGGGCCATCAGTGGACGGCTACCCAGGGCTTTCGTTCCGTCGCCCAGAGTCATGGAGCCGTGGCCGAAGTCGGCCAAAGACGCAGGAAAGAAAGCCATAACCCATGGAACTGCTGCTGATGTGCGGAGTCATGCCCTATCTAGGCGATGTTGACGTGCCCCTGCTGAGCGGGTCAGGTTGTGCCAGACCCCGGGCCGTCCCGTGTCAGCGACTGCTGGATCTGCCATGCAGCGAAGGCGACCAGCAGGCCCCCGGCAATGCCGACCCACCCGGCGGAACGCACCTCGCCTTCCTCGCCGATCGCCACCCAGGCCGCTATGACGACCCCGACGTAGTGGACTGCGGTGAGGGCACCGGCAGAGATCAGGACGGCGGTGGCGAACCGACGCCGGGAGGAAAGGGACAGCATGCCGAAGGCCAGGCAACCGACCACTGCCGCCGGCTCGAAGATGAACTCGGCGCTTGCGCCTTCCTCGACCTCGGTCCAGTACGAGCTGAAGCCGTCGTACGGGATGAACAGCGCGAGCGTCGCCAGTCCAGCGCCCGCCATGGCCGATACAAGCCAGACCGGCTCGACAGGACCGAGGTCGCGATCCCTCGGCGACACGCTCAAGCACGCCCGGCCTGCCACGACAGCCCCCACTCCGCCGCACACGACGAGAAGACCCAGAACAACACCGATGGCGCCGATCTCCTCGAGTGAGAACTTCACCAGTCCGATGCCGGCGGCGCCCATGAGTACCCCGACAACGATGAACAGCCCGGCTGCGTCGGCGGTGGCCAACCGCTGACTGCGGAGCCGGACCGCAGCGAGGAGTAGGGCAAGGGCGGCAACCGCCGCCTCGAACGGCGCGACGACCGCGAACGAGTCCCAGGACGACGGGGTCTCGGCCAGCAACGGCAACGGAATCGCAGCCAGGAGCGCCACGGCAGCTACTGACGCGACGGCCGGAACCCACGCGGGCGGCTGGGGCTCGGCAGCTGCCACCGGCTGCGGGCTGTGCTCGGGCTCGCGCGCGACAGCGGCTTCGGCTGCCGGTGCGGGTGTGTCCGGTAGGGGTGGCACGACTGTCGGCTGCTCGGGGGCGGCCGGTGACGGTTGGGGCGGGGCGTCGCCGGGCGTACGAGCTCGCTCGGCCGACCCTCGCACGACACTCTGTGTGTCATGCTCAGCCATGTCGTCCAGCGCCATGCGGGCCGCGGCGGCGCGAGCGGAGTCCGCGTCGTCCAGCAACGCGGCCAGCTCCTCCACTGCACCGAGACGCACATTGGTGAACGGACTCGAGATGGCCCCACGCAAGTCGGCCAACAGGTCCACCGGTTCAGGCGGACGGTTGCTGCGGGCGATGTGGAAGTCCCCCTGCACGTCGAAGACCCACTTGCCCGGCGTCTGCGACGGCGTGACGGTCCGCACCCGGTCGAAGGCGAAGTCGTACAACTCGTCGACTGACACGAAACCGTCACGATCCCGGTCCGCCTCGCCGGTGGCCAGACCCTCGACCAGAGCCGAGGTGAACACCGACGGCTTGCCCTCGCCGGCAAGTTGGTCGCCCTCAAATGAGTACTCCATCGCGCTCGACGCCGTCAGCACGATCCGCCCGCGGCCATCGAAACGCTCCATGATGTCCATGCGCTCATCGCCGCGATTCATCATCCCGCGCGCGAATGCGCCGCTGTAACAGCAGTCCAGGAACAGCACGATGCGCCGGGATCGACTCTTCGTCATCTGCCTGTTCACGTAGTCGGCGGGCAGGGACGTGGCGTCCAGGTGGTCGATCTCGGTGTCCGGCGTAGCGAAGTAGAGCCTCCCGTCCTCATCCTTCACCCCGTGGCACGAAAGATGCAGCAGGAGGAGATCGTCCGGCCCGCGGTCATCGAAGAAGCTCGAGACCTTGCGCCGGACCACATGCTCCGGCTCGTTGAGTGACACCTCGACCTCAAATCCCCCGATCTCGGCGTTCCGGAGCACGCTTGCCAGTTGCTCGGCGTCGGTGGCGGGCGCGCGAAGCCTGCTCAACCGCTGGTCGTCGTACGTATCGTTCGCCACCACCAGCGCGCTGCGCCGACCCGCGGTCATGGCACCGGTGAGGAGGCAGGTGGGTCCGGCTTCCCTGACCCGTGCAGGGCTGCGACGAACTCGTCGATGAGTCGATCCTGCTGCTCCCGCGACGCCGAGTCGATCTTGAGTGTCTGGTCGCCGATGGTGAGCTCGACCGCGTTGGCCCCGCGAGTAGAGGACATCCACCCCCGTATCACCCCCGCGATGGCGGTCACGGCGACCAGTGACTCCTGGAAAGCCACGAGCAGAACCCCGATCTCCGCGACGTCGACGCCCCGGGCGCCAGCGGGCGCCTCGCCCGCGCTCGCGCGTTCGACATCATCGACGCCGAGGTCCAGCAGCTCCCGGCGCAAGACCGAACTGAGCTCATCGAGACGCTCCACATCAGGATCGTGGATCGTGATGGTCATCTGGCGACTCATCCTCGGCTCCTCGCTTCAAAGGACTCCCTTATGGTCAGTCTCCTCCCAGACCGGGGGCTCGTCAGCGGATTCACCGACACGGTGGCCGAGCCCGGCCAGGGCGGGCTCGGCGAAGACGTGGACGTCAGGCCATCTCGGGGACATGCAGGTGCGCGTACGCGAGGTCGAACTCGTGCACGTCGACGATCTCGCCGCCCGCGTCGCTCGCGGCCCGGCTGCGCATGTTGTCGGCCGCCGAGCGGCTGGCTTCCATCGCGGCGCGGGACTCCCAGGCTGTGGTGGCGCAACCCAGGCCGGACGACCGGTTCATCAACAGGCTGGCGCTGCAGAATCCAGCGGTCTGCTCGAGCTCGGGAAGGATCCCTACCCGGAAGGTCTCGGCCATGGCGTCGAGGTCACCCTGCAGCCAGCTGACTCGGGCGCACTCGCCGTGATGGCTACGGTGCATGACGACGATCTCCCACTCGTCGATCTGCATGGAACCGCCGAGGATGTCCTTCCCTCGATCGCGTACCGGGCGAAGCTGCTCATCGCTGGCGCGCATGGCCGCCTCGTCTTCCCACGAACTTGTTGCGATGCAGTGCCCGGTCTCGCGGTCGACCAGCATCGAGAGGCCGCGACAGCCCTCGATGCTGTCGAGCATGGGCCCGACCTCGTCCTTGACGAATGTGATGCCCGCGTCGATGTTGCCGGGGTTCCCGTGGAACGTACTGGAACGTGCGTACACGGCCCGCTCCTTTCTAGGACAGGGCAGTGCCCGACCGGCACCGCCGGTAGTTCCCTGTCTACTCCTCTGGGTGCGGGGACGCCATAGCCAAGCTCCTCGGATGTCCGCTCGCAGTGGTTGGACGCGGTGCCTCAGTCGTCGATGCGGACTACGACCCGTCCAAGAGGCTGACCGGACATGAGGTGGCGCAATGCCTGCGGCGCCTGGCTCAGAGGGAAGATCCGGTCGATCACCACGCGCAGCTGGCCGGTCTGCATGAGACTCGCAAGGGTGCCCATCAGCTGCCGTTTGTCTGGTGACGCGAAGGACCCTCCGCGCAGTTGGGGGGAGACCGCCGAGCGTGCCACGAGTCCGAGGACGCGCGGGATGCTGCCGAGCCAGCGGTGGCCGGTTGCCCCGAATGCGTCATGCCCGATCAGGATGTAGCTCCCTCGCGGGTCAAGTGCACGGCGGATCGCCTTGAAGGAGTGGTTGCCGGGCACGTCGAAGATGAGGTCCCACTGCTCACCGCTGCGCGTGAAGTCCTCAGAGGTGTAGTCGATGACTCGGTCCGCGCCAAGGGAGCGCACGAGTGCGAGTTTGCTCGCGTGGTCGACACCGGTGACATGCCCGCCGTAGGCCTTGGCAAGCTGTACGGCGATCGCGCCGACGCCTCCCGCAGCGCCGTTGACCAGGACTCGCGACCCGAAGGGCACCCGTCGTCGGGGCAGATTATTCAAGGCGATGAGCCCGGCGGTCGGCACCGCGGCCGCCTCCTCGAAGCTGACGCCGGAAGGCTTGAGCGCCACTCCCTCCTCGGGGGCCGTGGCGTACTCGGCGAACGCACCGCCGTTGCGCCATTGGATACCGCGAATGGTCTCCCCGAAGACTTCGTCACCCGGCTCGAACCGGGTTACAGCGCTACCGACGGACTCCACCACCCCAGCGACGTCAGTCCCGGGTACGCGCTCGCGGGGGCGTCTGACTCCGGAGCCCATGAGGCGGAGGACCGCGGGCCGGCCGGCCACGACGTGCCACACATCCGGATGTACGGACGCTGCCCGGACCCGGACCAACACCTCGTCCTCGGCTGGGTCCGGCCGAGGGACTTCGCTCAGGCTGAGGTCGTCGACGGATCCGTAGCGGCCCTGAACGATCGCTCTCATGGTCGGAGCGTACTGGGACGGCGTCCTCGACCGATGAACACGAAAGCCGACAGGAGGTGCCTTCGTGGATCCCGGGCTGCCGGGATGGGAAGCGGCGGCGGCTGTCGGCGCCGCGCCTGAACGAAACTGTCGGTACGCACGCCTAGAGTTCGTCAGGTGATTACACAATGAGCAAGGACGCCGCAATGCGGGCGATGCGCGAGGCCCGGTATCGCGAAAGGCAAGATGCGTCGACCGCCGACTCGACGCCGACCAGAGCGGCGGTTCGACCTGCGAAGGCCCAGGCCGCCATGTCGGCTGCTCCACCTTCGCCCGCCGAGGCGCTGTGTGGCCACCGTTCGATGAATGGACGCACCTGCACACGCGAGCAAGGCCACGCGGCGAAGAGCCACCGCTACTCCTAGCGCTCAGCCGTCTTGCCCCGTCCAGGCAACGCGCCCGCCGGTCTGTAGGAGCCGGCGCATCGAGCGGGCCGACAAGCGGCGGAAAGTTCCACACCTGCGGCGGCGCTCATCACCGATGGTGAAACACGCGTACTCATGTCGACTGGTGCCTCGTGGCTGCGGAATGCTGCGAGGCATGAAGCTCCCGATTGTCGGCGTGCGCCAGATCAAGCTCCCGGTGAGCGATCTGGCTCGCAGTGCTCGTTGGTATTCCGACCTGTTCGGCCTCGAGTTGGCGGCTGAGTTCTACGAGGACTCGGCGGTCCGGGGGATCGTGCTTGCCGACCACGCTGCCGGTTTCGTGATCGGCCTTCGTCAGCGCGAGTACTGTGCGAGTGGCCCGGTGCTGGACGGTTTCGATGTCTGTGCGTTCATGGTCAGCACGCCCGAACAGATGTCGATGGTGGTCGCTCGGTGTGTTGATCTGGGCATCGCGCACGGCGAGATTCACGATCGCGGGGAGTTCGGCATCGCTATGGATGTGGCGGATCCGGATGGGACCATCCTGCGTTTTGTGGCCGGCTCACACACCGGACCACCTGGCATCTTCGCCGGAGTTGAGTTCGGGCGCGGGCCCGGGCCGCCGAACTTCTATGACCAACCGCGACTCAACTTCTAGCCAAGGCGTACGCCACTCGCGGCGAAGTGCGCAGGCCCAGACCTGAGGCGCAGGACGTGGATCAACCATGGACCTGACGGTCAGGCAAGGCATGCCGTCATGCGAATCGAGACGAGCAGCCCTGGTATCTCGGCTCCTAGTTTGGCGGCGTAGCGGGTGGGCGGATCGACGGGGAACCAGTGGGCGTATTCCTCGTTCATACCGGCGAAGTCATCCGGGTCAGTGAGCAGCACGCCTACCTCGACGACGTCATCGAGGGTCGCACCGGCCTCTCGCAAGATGGCCTCGCAGTTCGCAAACGCCTGGCGGGTCTGGGCCTGGATGCTGTCGCCGGTCGTGCGACCCGTGCTCGGGTCGATACCGGTGGTTCCCGAGATGAACACCTGGGAGCCGGCCTTGACTCCCTGGCTGAAGAGCGACGAGCTCGGTGCGTTTGATGTCGTAATGATCTGACGCGGCATCTCAGACCTCCTGTTCTGATCGTCCCATCAAAAGGTCCCCGCTGAGGTGTTTCTCGGCTTGCAGTGTTCTTACCCGATAGGCGGCGGTATGACGCGGGACCCCTTCTGTCAGCCGGGGTTGCACGCCAAATCAAAGTTCGATGCGTAATGGCAAGATGACTACATGGCATCGGACTCCCGGATGGTGGCATTGGGTTTCGGAAAGTTCGCGCGCGCCGACCGTATCTTCGCCCTGGAGCGCATCACCGGGGAGGAACGCGGCGATGGCCGCCGCACTCGAGTCTGGATCGACGGGGTCACCGATCCCTTGATCGCGTCCAGGACCGAGATCACAATCCTTCGCGATATGGGCCAGGAGTCCGCGGTCACCGCACCCGAGCTCGACGAGGCAATGGACCTCGCCGCGCGTCTGGCGGCCGCGGCTGAGGAGGGTCGGGTGGATCTGAGCGATCTGGGTCGTCGTGCGCGACGCCTTCTTGCCACGACGACGCCATAGGAAGGGAGACCTCGACAGCCCGTCCCTTCGGTGAGTGACCCATCGCGGCGATGTAGCGCGCTCGCGGCGAATGCCGCGCCACCTCTCAGGCGCCGTCCTCGGTCAGGGTGGTGGAGGGAAGCCAGTCGGCGCCGAGGAGCTGGGCGAGGGCAGTGAGGCCGGTGGTGTCGCTTCCCGCCGTGGCAGAGGCCGCAGCGATCCGCTCGACCATCACCCTGCCTACCTGCTCCTCGACGGTGCCCTCGGCGTACGCGATGTGCCATGGCGAGAGCTGGTGGTCGCGGTGGGTGCGGCCGGTCACCTGCCGTCCTGCGATACCCGAGAAGCGGGCCTGGTGGAAGACACCGACCCGCGGCTCGCTGCTCGCCCGGCGACCGTCGGCGAGGATTTCGTCGGCGTGCAGGCTGATCGAGGCGACCGTGGTGAAGACGCAGACCTTCGCCTGCCCGGTCTGGAACCGGAGCCGCTCGGCCTCTGCGTCGAACCGGTCGCGGCCGTAGATCGTGGCGACTTCGAGGCCGGAGTCACGCAGCCGGTCGGCGATCGGGTCGGCGGCGGTCGCGACGAACTCGACCGAGCACGCCACCTGTCGCTCAGCTTCGACCTGCTGGACGATCCAGGCGACCGTGGAGTCGACGCGTATCAGCCCGGCCTTCTGCCGGAAGCGCAGCAGCGCTGCCCGCCCCTTTGCGACATTGCGGCCACGCCGGGCGATGTCCATCTCGCGGCAGAACTCTCCCCATTCGGCCTCGTACGCCGTCCGCTCCGGCGGCGTGAGTGCCACCGGCATGCCGGAGATCGGCACCGGCCCCCACGGTGCCGCGCGGTGCAGCATCGCGGGCGGCCGCTCGTCCTCGAGCCAGCCGCGTACCAGCTTGAGGTCCGCGGCGCGCCGCGCCGGGTCGGCGGTCCATGTTGCGCCGTAGCGTCCGCGCTCGACCCCGACGCCGTTGCGCTCGAGCGCGGTGGCGAACGTGGCGCCGGGCTGGGTCGCCGAGGTCCACTCCTGCATCGGCTCGCCGAGGACCTGCGCATAGGCCGGGGCGAGATATGGCAGGTCGAGCGGCGTGTGTCCGGGCGTCGCGGTCGTCGCGATGACGAATGGTGCCTTGTCGTGCGGCCGCCCGTGGCCCGAGATCCGCGCCCAGAGCTTCCACCGCTTTGTCGTCGTACGTCGCAGCGCGTGGGCCTCGTCCGCGATGATCACGTCCCACGCGTGGTCCTTGACCTTCTCCAGTCGGTCCCATGTGATCACGACCCATTCGAGACCGCCGTCGCCCAGCGCCGCGATCGTGCGGCACCAGTGGCCGATCGTGATCGCGGCGGGACGGTCGGCGATGACCAGCACCCGTCGCGCACCGCGGAGGTCGCCCACCGCTGTCGCCCCGAGGACCGCGGAGATCGTCTTGCCCACGCCGGGCTCATCGGCCAGCAGGAACTGCCGCCCGCCCGCCGCAGCCCGCGCCGCGATGGCGTCAGCAGCCTCGTACTGGATCCGCCGCGGCTCGAGCGCGTCGGTCGCCTCGAGGCTCTGCGTCGGAAGGTCGGGGTTGAGGGTGCTCTCGATGAACCGACCGAGCGTGTACGGACCCGGAGCGTAGGGTGCGAGGTGCGCCGGCACAGCGTGCCCGACGTACAGGTGGGTCTTGACTCCCGGGTGCCACGTGGCGCCCTCGACCTGGGTGCCGTAAGGGACGTCGAGCACCCACAGCCGCTCGCCCGGGCCGACGGCCGGCAACGGCTTCGTCGGTTGTCGCGTCCCGCTCCGGCGCGGGCGCCCGCCGCGGCGACGAGCACTGGATCGGCGAGGATTGGCCACACCCAGACGCTATCCTCCAGGCGAGTCGACCCGCCGCTCATCTTCGGGGGCGGGGATTTTTCGTACGCGCGGTGGCTGGTGCGCTGCGGGGATCCTCCGGCCAGGCGTGCTTGGGATAGCGCCCGCGCAGATCAGCACGAACGCCGGGGTAGCCGTTGTCCCAGAAGGACTCCAAGTCTGCGGTGACGGCTGCTGGGCGTCGCGCGGGGGAGAGCAGATGCAGCAGGAGCGGGACGTGGCCGTCCGCGAGGACCGGCGCTGCGGTCCAGCCGAAGACCTCTTGGATCCGCACAGCGAGCACCGGTTGGTCGGCGGAGTAGTCGATCCGCACGCTCGACCCACTGGGGACCTGCACTCGCTCGGGAGCCAGATCGTCGAGCCTGCCTGCCTGCGGCCACGGCACCATCGCCCGCAGCGCGGCAGCGACGTCGACGCGACGAAGATCCTGGGCCGAGCGAACCCGTGCCAGCTGTGGCCCAAGCCACGACTGGAGGTTCTGAGTGAGTGCCGCGTCGCTCACATCGGGCCACGGGTCACCGAGCGCACGGTGTAGGAAGTCGAGGCGGGCGCGCAGCGCCGTGGCCGCCTCCGACCAGGTGAAGAGAGCGATTCCCTCGCTCGCCACCGCCTCTCGGATCGCTTCGGTCACGGCGTTGGCCGGTGGATCGCTGAGCGGGACGGAGCGGAGCTCGATCGCGCCCAGCAGCGTACGTCGGCGAGCCAGCACCCGCCCTCCGGTCCAGGTGACCTCGTCCACCTCGGTCCACAGGGACCCGGCCGCCTCCAGCGCGAGGTCCTCGGTGAGCGGGGCCGCCGCTCGGATCCGGGCTTCACGTTGCCCGGGCCGCCGCTCCGCGTCTCCGACCGCGAGCCACTCCAGTCCGACCAAGGGCCCCGAAGCACGCGGATCGAGCGCCGCGCCCGTCCCGGACGCCATCAGGTAGCTCGGGGCACTCGAACGCTTGCGCGCAATCCGGTCCGGATGCGCCAGTGCCACCACCAGCCCCACCGCCACGTCATCGGTGAGTCCTCGGGCTGCCTGGGAATGGTCCGACGCGCTGCTCCGGCCGCCTGTGGGACCCTGCTTCTCGACGATCTTCTCCAGGCGGGTGGCCTGGCTGCGCCACGAGCCCGCACGCTGGTTGCCACGGAGCGACCGGAGCGCAGCAACCAGGTCGCCGCCGGGAGCGCGCACGTCCTCGCTCAACATCGCGACCACCTCTGAGGCCCGCCTGGCCCCGACGAGACCAGCCCCGTCGATGAGGGCACGCGCCAGCCTGGGATCGGCCGGTACGCCAGCGATCACCCGGCCCCGCGAGGTGGCTCTCCCTTCCTCGGTCATCGCCCCCAGATCCACCAGCACCTCCTTGGCTGCCGCCATCGCATGCGCCGGTGGCTGGTCGAGCAGCGCCAGGTCGTGAACGTCGTCACTGCCCCAGCACGCCACCTCCAGGGCGAAGGCCGTCAGATCGGCGGTCGCGATCTCGGGCTCCGGGTGAGCGGCCAGATGCGCGTGCTCCGCCTCGGACCAACAACGCAGCACGGCGCCCGGCCCCAGCCGTCCGGCCCGACCCGCCCGCTGCTCGGCCGCTGCCCGGCTCACCGCGACGGTGACCAGAGAAGCCAGTCCGCGACGGTGGTCAGTGCGCGGCTCGCGCGAGAATCCGGCATCCACCACGACCCGTACCCCAGGTACCGTCAGCGACGACTCGGCGACCGCGGTCGAGACGATCACTCGTCGACGCGGGCCTTCGCTGAGCGCACGATCCTGCTCGGCGCCGGACAGACGTCCGTGCAGGGCGTGGACGGACGCGTCCACGCCGGCGAGGCGGCGTACGGTCGCCTCGACCTCCGCGACACCCGGCACGAAGACCAGGACGTCACCCTCGTGCTCGGCGAGCGCACGACGTACGGTCGCGGCGACATGGTCGTGGAAGGCCGGGGTGATGCCCCGGTCGTCGGTGCGGCGTACCCCCGCAGGCAGCGGGCACCAGACCGCTTGGACCGGGTGCAGAGCACCCAGGACGCGGATCACCGGAGCGGTGTCGTCCCCACCGAGCAGGGAGGCGGTCCGTTCGGCCTCGATGGTGGCCGACATCGCCACCAGGGACAGGTCCTCGCGCAGGTGGGCCCGGACGTCGATGAGCAGCGCCAAGGTCAGGTCGGCGTCGAGGTGGCGCTCGTGCACTTCGTCGAGCACCACGGCCCCGACGCCGACCAGCTCGGGATCGTGCTGGATCCGCCGAAGCAGCAGGCCGGTCGTGACGATCTCGACACGTGTACGTCGACTGGTGCGTCGGTCTCCGCGCACGGAGTATCCGACCGTCTCGCCAACCGGTTCGCCCAGTAGGTGCGCCAGCCGACGGGCAGCAGCACGGGCTGCGATGCGGCTGGGCTGCGTGACGACGACCCGTCCGGCGACAACCTCGGCGACCGCGGGCGGGACCAAGGTCGTCTTGCCGGTGCCCGGCGGAGCGTGGACCACCGCGACTCCGCGGGTGCGAAGCGCCTGGTCGAGAGCGGCCAAGCCGGCGGTGACCGGGAGATCGGGCGGCGCGGCGAGCAGATTGCGCAGAGGGTCGGACACTCCTGCAGTGTGCCTGACGTGCCTCGGCCGGTGTCGCGTCGGCGCCGAGGGCTGTCATCACGACGACGCCCGAGCAGACGAGCCCATCGTCCGACGCATCGCATCGGAGGTGACGATCTGGGACTGGTGGATGTGGGAAGCAGTACTGAAAGGGCCATGTGTCTCAGGCTCGTCGCGTCCGCAGCCGGTCGCTATCCGGTGTCCCCAGCGCTCCAGCCGATCGGTGCAGCATCGACCGCTTGCACTTCCGTCCACCACCGCCTCAAGCCTCGACACAGTTTGTGCGCCCCACTGGCGGCGGAGTGACGCATGGTTTCCCGGCTAACAACGCTGGTCTTACTTAGCCTCGATCCACCGGGATAGGGCCGGCCTGCAGCCTTGCTGCAGCGATACTCCATGGCCGGTGGCGATGCGGTTACTGCCGACTCCTGCGATCATCTGGTCATGGTTGCGACCCTTGGCTTGATCTTCTCTGGGCTGGCTCTTTGCGTCTCGTTTGGAGCTGTCAAATACGCGCGGACGCAGGCGAAGGAAGCCAGGCGCGCCAACGACCTTCTTGAGGCCGAACAACAACGGCAGTCTGAGCGCGCAGAAAGTGAGTCGTTGGCCAACCGCGTTCGATGGCAGGTTGAGTCGCTAGCCAACGGGAACTTCGTCTTGCGTAACAGCGGGACCGAGTCCGCTCACGACGTGAGGATCACGTCACCGTCCATCCAGTTTCTTGGCGGGCCAATCGTGCATGACGGCTTCTCGGCAAGTGGTTCCGGGATGCTTGCCGTTCCGGTCGTAGAATCAGGCGGTGGCGTGAAGTTCACGGCAACCAAGCCGAGCGCTCACACGGGACACGGTCACGAGTTGATCGTTGTCTGGAGGGGTGCCGAGGCGCCACGCCGTGTGCCGATGCCGGCCGAACCCTAATTATCGGCCAACAAGCGTGAGTACAGCCCCTAACATCGCTCTATACACTTCGCGACCCCGACGCGGCGGTGTGACGCACTGCGGGAATGCACGCAACAGCGGCAGATGCAGTAGCGAAAGGGCCTCGAGTCGTTCCCGCGGAGGGCCGCGTTGCGCACCTGCCGCGTTGCTAGTCGGCACCGATTCGGGGAACTCCTGATGCTGCTGTTGATCGGGGTCGCTAGAGGATTGGGTTCGCGAGTTCTTCGCTGGTTACCCGGACACGGTCGAGCAGACCCTGAGGGGAGAGAGATTCGCGATCTGCTATTCGCTTGAGGTACTCCCAAGCGTCCTCGGGTCGGCGGCGCTCGTAGTGAAGTAAGAAGACGTTGGCGCGATTTGGGCGTATTCGCTCCACCAATCCCGGTAGCTCGAGCAGGAGGGCTCCGGCTGCTCTAATCGGGTCATGGCCCATGCTTCTCATCGCGATCACAACTGCCTTTGTGGCGATGATTGCAGCCACCTCCATGGGAATGTTGAGCATCTTCCAATTGCTCGTGATCAGCCCGTCATACCCGAGCTGGTGCAGTGCGATGAAGAGCTCGCGGTCGCTTACTGTGCGGAGCCGATCATCAAGATTGCCGAGGTGGACGATCTCGACCTCCGGGGGGATCCATTCCCCGACGTCTCGGAGCAGGGGCTGAGGGAAGTTCTGGTCCAGTACCAGCCTCAGCACTGACTCGGACATCAGGCGGCGCCGAGTGCCGTCTCTAGGTCGACTGCCTCGCAGACCGCGTCCTCGGACACCTCATACATGCTTGCGACCTTCGCGATGCTGTACCCGCGCGCGGCAAGACCGGCGAGCGTCTGAGTCGTGAGCCGCGTGTTCTCCACGTGCGGCTCGCCGGCCACACGTTCGGGGACAATCCTCAAGTGTGACCGAGGGCGTACGAGGTCGGGGCCGGTGTGTCCCTCGAACTCGAATGGATCGAGAAGTCCGAAGTGCTTGTCGTGGGGGAGCGCGTGATTGCCCCTCGTGTCGGCGAAGCCATTCGGCATGCGCAGGAATATGTCGCCTCGCTGATCGACAACGAGGGATGTCTTTCCTGGCTCGTGTTCGCTCCACAAGTCGATGTTCATCTGCGCGAGCTGCGTCAGCGCCGACCTCACTTGCGTCATCGGACTCGCAGGCAGCCGATCGTCCTCACTGCCCTTGGGTTTGCGGAGCCACGCCACTATCCGCAGCGACATGAGGTCAGCGAATGACCAGAGCTTCTCCTGTACCGGAGACACGCTAGGCACAACGATCCCTTTGCGCGCCCAGTCGTAAACGGTGCGAGTTGGAACCCCAGACAGTGCAGCGGCACGAGACGCCTCATAGCAACCAGCCGACGCGGCGGCTAAGCCGACAGGGAAGCGAGACATGGTCCCGAGTATGCCCCAGTTGTCCTCTGGCATGTACGGAGTTCACATCCTGCGTGTTTCGAAACTTGTTCGTGGCGTGCAACTCCAGGCGTACCTGCTAGCACCGACACGTCCCGGTGCTGCCGAAAGGGGCCCGGAAGCTTCCCGGTAGTTCGGTTGCCGACCTTCAGCAGGATGGCCTGACTCGCAGGCCTAGCTCAGCTCCATGGCGACTTCGCGCGGCTCTCGACAGAATCGTGCAGTCGCCCCCGGACGCGGGTGTTCGCATCGAGGTCGCGCCGACAGGCGGCGGTTAGACGTAGGTCTGACGCGCATTCGTCGCTGCATGGTCGGGCGTCAGCCCGCTTCCTAACACAGAAGGAAGCGTCCTCAGGTCGGCCCAGACGATTTCACTCGACGTCGTCACTTTCGTCCCAACTCAGCGACACCGCCTCGATCTCGCGAGGCACCCGGCCCTCTTGTAGGTCGGGACCGAAGGCTGTGGTGGTGTCATTGCCGCCGTAAACCGCCTCGGGGAAGATGGTCGACTTCTGTACCAGCGCCCGCCTCTCGGCAACCGCGCCCTGCACCGAATGGAACCGCATGCCGCAGACTTCCCCATCTAGGCTGAGAGTCGACGCGGTCACGTTGAACCGCACGAGAACCGTGTCTCCCGACAGATTCGCGATGACAGGCAGACTAGCCCGCACCGGAGCAGGGTTCAGGTCCTGAACATCTCTGTCCTCTTGAGCGGGAGCCAGATAGAACGAGTACCTGGCGATGACGCGCTCGTCGGTCAACATCGCTGCGAGGCCGGTAAGGGAATGAAAAACCTCGGCGTCCGTGACGTCTCTGAGCGAGACCGACTCCCGTGGCCAGCCCTCAATCGCTGTGCATCTCCGCCAACTGGCGACGAACCTGGCGACGGTGTGCAACGGCGCGAACGTGGCATCCGTCGCGAAACCTGCCCCGTCCGGCTTTCCGTCATCGCCCAACTGAACGAGCGTGGAGCCCGGTCCGCACGCGGCGAGGAAATCGGCGAAGGACCCGAGGTCTTCCATTTTGGTGTCGACGAGAGGGTCGATGAAGACCTCGGTCTCGTGCACACGCTTCCCCTCGACAAGCTTGGCATGCGAGGTGATCAAGCTGAGGCCTGAGGAGTGAACGTAGGCCCAATGAGTTCGCGTCCTGCGCCGGACGAACTCCGCGTGCACGGACCCGAAGGCGGACGAGCACCGCAGCTCGACCGACGACTCTGGCAGGAATCCCGAAAGTACTGTCGGAGCAGGAAGGTTCCGGAGGTACTTGAGGACTTCGGGCTTCGGAACGAGTGCGCGAAAGCGATCGGCGCCGTGCTCGATCGAGCCGAATGCCGCGTGCACGATCGCGCGCTCCTGCTCCGGAGTGCCGCTCTCGTAGTAGTCGAACATGTGGACCGTCTCGACCAACGTCAATTGGCCCTGAGGGCTTCGCTTGATCTCCACCGACGCCGCCGGAAGGATCTTGCTCAGACGTCGCTCGGCGAGCCCGAGTCGAATGGTTTCGCTGAAACCGTGGCCCAGGCACGTTTGAAGGTTGGCGTCGAAGTCGTCGTCGTTCGCGCAACGGTCTGCCGTGACGGACATCTCCGCGGCTGTACCCGCAAGGAACTCCGTCAGCTCATCACTGAAGTCCGCGTCGATTAGCCGGTGGTGGACTGACGCGACTCCTCCTTGGTCGAGTGCGACCAGGATGAAGATCAGTGGTGTGCGCGAGTTCAGCAGGTTGCGTGCATCGCCGACGTTGAGTTTGACCTTCTTGTCCGATGACGTCGTCGCTCGCACGCAACAGCCGACGAGCGTGTTCGCGACGTCGCTCGCTCCGCGGCTGTCGGCGTCCAGATCAACTTGGCACATGAAATCGATGCCGAAGTCCTCTTCACACTTCGTCGCCAGCAGTCCATGCGCTTCCGCGAACACACGGAACGCGAGCTCACCCTTAGTCCCAACGCGTTGCGAGAAGCTGCGACGCTTACCACTGCTGCCTTCGGGGCCGTCCGGTCTACGAGTCGCGACTCGTCGCGCTTTGTCGTCACCGCCCCTTCGTTGCCTCTTGCCCCTGCTCTTGCCGACCGAACCTCGGTTCCTTGTCATACGACGGGTCTACCCGATCGATCAACGACCAAGACAACGCGGCCCCGGGACTCGGACACCGGTGACCCGAAGTGACCACCGTGCGCCCGCCCCGGCGAAGCGTTCGAAAAGGGTGTATACGCCTTGGCCTGCCAGCACCGGGTGGACCTCCGTCGGCGCGGCCGTCCGTCATCGAGGAGCTGAAGGCGGGACCGCGACACTAGTCCGTGCTGCGCATCGTCCACGTGTCAGATCCGGCGCGTCGCTCGTCGCTTGGTCGTTCGAGGCTGTCTCTGTGGGCGGAATGGGCGAGGCGGGCTTCTCGGAGAGCACGTCCGGATCGCGGCGGTATGACGTATCGCAGCGGTCAGAGGAAGCTGAGTTGTCCAGCTTCGCCTCGTTTCATCGTCAGGGTTGAGTCTTGGAGGGTGAAATCGAGGAGCAAACCACTATCGACGACCGCCGCTACGCCGGAGTGATCGCGAACAGCGACGATACCGAGAAGTTCCATATTGTCGGCTCGTACCCGCAGCTCGTCACCGCTTTCGGACGGTGTGACGGTGACCGGAACCGTCGCGTCCTGTGCGGCGCCAGCGAGACGGACCTGCGCTGTGGTCACACCTGTCCCCATTATTTCGCCCAACTTGTGGCGGTCCCCACCCTGAACAAACTGAAGAAGGTCTAGTACGTCTGTCGGTGTCGCTCCTAGTTCTGCACGCCAGCCTTGGATGTGCTTGTGGCTCAGGTACTCCCGCAATCCAGCCTCGTTCAGGCCGCTGTCCTGCGCAAGGCGTCCGAGGTCTCGGGCGAGCGACCGGCTCTTGACGTCGCGGACGAGGAGCTCGATGGCCAGCGGCGTATCCACTCCGTACCGTAGGTGAGCCGCCACGCTCGGCAACAGTTCAGCAGCGCTGAACCGTGACACCAGGATCTCGTTTGTTTGAGCGACCACCAGGCCCACTGTCCAAGACAAGAAGTGCTGCACGGCCTCGCCGATACCGTCGACCATCTGCTCGAGCCGGAACGCCGGGTCCTGCACCATGGACAGGTGGTCGTTAGCAAGCTCGGTCAGGTCGCGTCCAGCAACCCAGTCACGAAGAACCGCCTCGGGAGGCATGTCCACTTTCTGCCCGCGAGGAGTCAGACGGAACCGCCAGTACCGCTCAGCCTCAGGCAGGGCGAGTAAGTGGTCGTAGACATTCTGTTCTGCCAACAGGTCCAGCGTGTCCTCGAGTCCCAGCCCACTCTCGACGCCGCGGACCTGGACCCTGTCGGCTAGCGCAATTGCGATCGTTTCCAGGACCGCCGCCGACCCGAGGCTCGTGCCGGCCTGAGCCCAGCGTCGACGAGAATCGACTGGTGTCTGCTCGTACCTGGCTGCGACGAGCTCTGCCAGAGCCAGCCACCGTTCCTTCAAAGGTGCGGGCAGCTGGGTGAAAGCGAACAGCCGGCCGACTAGGTCGCGCCACGTTCGGGTCTCGCTGAGGTTCGGCACGAGCTCGAGGGTGTGAAGAATGAACCACACGTAGTTGACGAAACCACCGGCCGCGCCGTCCGGAGCCAATCGAAAGATTGCGTCCTGGGTCTGAGCGACAAGGTTCTCCGCTTCGGCCAACGCCTCGAGCCCAAAGTCAGTTGTAAGCGTGGACTTGACTTCGAGGTCAGCCGGCGCAGGGGTGAGCCTTGCGAAATCCGACGATTCGAGACGCTTTGGAAGTGCCAGGACGATCCAGCCTTCAGACTCCTTCCCGGCCCGACCGGCCCGACCGACAGCATTCAGAAGCTGAGCCGGCGTCATTCGCTGCCCCGGGGCCTGTCCGTCATACTCGGTTGTCGCGATCACCACGGTGCGGACCGGCAGGTTCACCCCGTCGGTCAGGGTCGAGGTGGCGACGACAGCCTTCAACGTCTCGTTGCGGATCGCGTCCTCGACAGCCTCTTGGACCTCGACCGGCAAGCCTGCGTGGTGGTAGGCGATGCCCTTGCGGACGGTGCCGATGAGAGGGTGGTCGCTACCCAGGCGAGCAGCCAGCGCATCCGCCAGACCCTGCGAATGGGGGTCGTCTTCAAGTTCGGACGCCATGACCTTCGCGGCATCACGCGCCGTTGCGCGTTGCGAAACCACCATCAGGAGGCTGCCTGCTCGAAGCAGGAGGGTCGCGGTTCGCGCCGTGGTCACGTACCCCGGAGAGGTCTTGTTACTCCCGGTCACGCGTGTATTGTCCGCGCGAACGAACAGTTGGCCAATCGGGGTAGCGCTGCTGGTCGCCAAGTGCTGTTCGGTTGCACTGGTCGGCCGCACAGCCAACCTGGCACGCAGGTCGTAGCGGGTCTGGCCCGGCCCGCCGCGACGGCCGGGAACCAAGGTCTTAGTCGCCTCGATCTTGTCGGTCGTCGTCAGGACGTGCAGCCGTCGCGGAGCACGCCAGTCATCGGTGAACAGAACGTCTCCCGTGCCCGAGGACGTCCACGCTGCCAACGAGGCCGCGTTGCCCATGACCCCGGACAGAAGCATCAGCCTGGCGCCGCTCGCGTCTAGCAGGGACAGTAGCCCTTCGAGAAGGAGGCCACGTCCGCCGGAGTCAGCGATCAGGTGGACCTCGTCGATGATGAAGAGGCTGAAGCGGCTCAAGACGTCGTGAGGCGCTTGCCTCAGCGCGTTCATGAGCCGTTCCGGGGTCATGATCTCGACTTGGGGGAGTGGTGAGCCGCCGGTCGAGTCTTCGTCTGACATAAAGAAGTCCTGAGCGCCGAACCCGTCGGGTAGGTCGGCCCCGAGGCTGCGGTCAAGGTATCGCAGACGGGATCCCAGTGTTTGCCGCATCTCCCGCCCTAGGCTGCGAAGCGGAGTCACGTAGCAGACGTCGCCGGTCATCTGCGCGGTGTGCGCGCATATGATGAGTTGAGCGAGGAGCGTTTTTCCCGCGCTCGTCGGCACCGACACGAGGAGTCGGCTAGTTCGCTGATCCAACGGACTCATCGTCGGGTGAGCCACCAGACTCCGCTGCGGCGGCCAGAGCGTCAGAACCGGCTGCCTATCCAGGGTGAACGCTTGCTTCACGGCATCGGGAACCTCAGGTGGAAGAGCTGCCCAGATGCTGCTGACGCTGAGTCCCTCGGCCAAGGTGAGGAGGTGTGCGGCGACCCAACGCGTATCGAGGTCGGTGAGTCCTACTTCCGCGTCGACCACGAGGCGCAGATGCTCTCGGGCTGCGCCGAGAGCATCCAGGTTGCCTTCGCGCAGATATCGGACGAGGTCTGCCTCGCCGCGCAGAATCCGTTGCGTCGGACCGAACATCGTGCCGTCGAGGTCGACGAGCTCGGCACCGCGAGTGAGTGCAGACGCTTCCTCTGCCCAACTGCGAAGACTCTGGTTGAGCGCGGCAATGTCCAGCCCAAGGAAGAGGATGCCGGCGTGAAGGGCAACCTCGGCGCCGTCCGCGAAACCAGGCGTCTGCTGCAGGTCCTGGTGAAGCCTGCGGCGAACGGCTCCAGCGTTCGGGCTCTCGTCTGCGCGGTGGTATCCGGCCTGTGCGGCGAACGCCGTGACCAGGCGGTCGCGGCCTGTTTCCGTCGGGTCCTCCAAGAGCAGGTCGAGCACATGGGCGCTTACAGCGAACGCCCGGCGGCGCTGCTCAGCCGGGTAGCGCGAAGACTCTGTAGTTGACGCGATCCCATGCAGATACCAAGCTGCCTGTCTCACAGGCTGGAGTTCGGCCCTGAACCCGGTAGCGGTCAGGCCGCGGACCAACTCAATCTCCAAGCCAGCGACGAGGCTGGTCAGCTCGGCGACGGTGGGCAGCTCGCTTAGCTCGCCGTCACCGAAGGCACCTCTGAGGTGTTCTTCGGCTAGAGCGCGGTCCACGCGTACCTCCGGACTGTGTCGGCAAGCTCCTCGTAGCACTCGATGCTGGTTGCGAGACCGCGCAGCTGACCTGGTTTGTCGAGTAGGGGAAGCTTCCCTGCCATTTTCTTGAACGGTTTGTTTGGCAGGGGCCTGTGGGTAGCCAGCGTGACGCCGGCACCGACAATGACGTCTCCTTGCGTCCAGGCTCTGGGAATCTCAGTGATGAAACTGTTCAGCTCCGCTGCGCCTTCGCCTGATGCCTGAGCGTAGGCTCCTACAATCTTGGCAACATACGTCTGGCCGTGCTCGCCGAGTTGACCGTAGGCCTGGTTCAGACTCGTCGAAAGTGAACCTTTCCCGGTGTTTTTCTTGCTCTCCCAAAGCCGGAACCGAAGTTCGCTGTTCGCGGTCTCGTAGATGGTGTAGCCGTCGCCCCCGGAGTCGGTGACGTCGCCTTTTGGGGCCGGCTGGGCTCTCACTGTCGGGTTGTCCTTGGTCAGCAGGTGCCACAGCCACTCGCCGATGTGCCCGTGGAGGTGGTCCTTGCTCTTCTTCTTGTCGGCGCCGGGCAGGCCGAAGACCGGCTTGACGAATGATCCGATGGTCTGGCGATCGGGTTCCGGGATCGTAGTTCCGTCGAGAGTGTGTTCCCGCCACACGTCGTAAAGCTGGACGGCCGGGCCGAACCGCGCCTTCATCACGCTGTCGATAAGCACCCAGGCGAGCGCGCCAATCTCGTCGGAGGTCAGAGCGACGCTGACGTGCGAGCTCCATTCGCACTTTCCTGCGCCCGGTTTCCCGTCGTGAGACGCCTTCGGCAGATAGTCACCGACTGTGAGCTTCCCATGGGTGAGTGAGTATTGCTCGGACTGTGTCGGTGTCGGTTCTGGCAGCGCTGGCGTAGCGCTGGCTGGGGGCGAGGTTGTCATCGGACAATCATCCCGCAGTCGTCCCGCCGTGAATGCATGATTCGACTCCAATGCCTCGGCTCCTTCGGTATGCGGCAAACAAGGGCGTTCGAGTGGCGGCGGTATCACGTGGATCGTGTCGGCAGCGGCGCGAGTCGACCCGCGCCTGCCCTTCGATGTCGACATGCTGTCAGTCAACGTCCTGGACAGTGCGGCCGCTTCTTGAGTGATGAACGGCTGGATCTCTTGGTCGCACCAGCGCGATCGACATCTCGTCGCTCCGCTCCTTCGGCGCGGATGAGCGGATGGGCATCAGCGTGCGTCATTCTGGGCGAAGTGACGCACGCGGAGGTCGCCCGCGCGTTGACCGTGACACTTAACCTGACTGTGTGAGGAGAACAGGCGGCCGGTCGGCGCGGGTGGAGGACGTGCACGAGCTTGCCCTTGGCATGCCCCACGTCCGCGTCTACGCGGGCACCCAGAACAGGCCCGTCTATCAAGTGGGCGGAAAGTCGTTCGTCTTCTTCCGGAATCCGCGTCCTGACGCGTTCGACCCGGACACCGGCCAGCGCTACGACGACGTCATCGTCTTCTGGGTGCCTAACGAGGGTGACAAGCTCGCCATGGTGCAGGACGAGTCCTCGCCGTTCTTCACCACTCCGCACTTCGACGGCCACCTGTCGGTTCTGGTCCGAGCGAGCCGGCTTGGGGAGATCAGCTATGACGAGCTCGCTGAGGTCGTACAGGAGGCTTGGCTTTCGCGCGCGTCAGCTCGCCGAAGAGCGACCTGGCTCGGGGAGCACCTACCGGACTAGAGCGAGGACTCGTTGGCGGCGCCATGACGCAGGCGTCGCATGGCCCCGACCGCACAGACGGCGGGCCGGGGCTCTATGCATCAGCCGTCGGCCGGGGCAGCACGGCGATCGCGCGGCCGTGGCTGACCCCCAACATGGGTGATCGGGCACGCGGCCCAGGAGGAAGGAGCCGGGGGAGGAGTGGCGCTGACGCTCGATCGGCCGACCGACGGGCTCGATGCGCCTGGCACGCGCGATCAGCATCTCCGGGGTACGGTCCTGCTGGGGGCGTGCAGCGATGCCGAGCTGGCACAGGCTCCAATGGCGGCGGTCGCGGCAGCCGCGCGGACGCTCAGGCACGACCCCGCTCTGTCACAGTGACCGCCCTACGGACCGTACGATCATCGATCCAGCCGGTGCCTCAGCTTCTTAGGAGCGAAGAACCGGTAACTCTCGGTCACCAGCTCGGCCACCTCTTCCCAGTCTGTATCGCCGTCGAGCACCATGCCGACGACGGTGGGCGACCACGGAGGCTGGTAGAACGGTGGCCCGGCGTGGACCAGGGCCAGCAGTTCGTCGCCGGAGGATCGGAAGGTCAGCACCGTGGTGGGCTCGATCACCCCGGTCATATCGCGGTACGCCGACGTGTACCCCTCTTGGGCGACCAGGACGTGAGCGAAGGTCTTCTTCCTGACTCGCCACCTGACGCCGGTCCAGGCATCCTCCTCGTAGGCGTCGGGAAGCGACAACGCGGTCGACGCAACCTTGGCGACTACGTCGGCGGCGGGCTCGATGCGCGGCGGCCGGGACATGCCGCAAGTCTGTCAGCGACTGCGCGGATGACGCGTGGGTAGGTCCTCGCGACGCGACCTGTGCGGAACGAGAGAGCAGTCTGGAGCTGTGTGCTCGGCCGGTGCGCTCAGGACGGTTCGTCTCTCAGGCGAAGCGCCTCGCGATCCCGGGGTAGTCGAGGACGAGCCCATACTTGTCGTACACCAACACGGCGTTGAAACCGCCTTCGGAGTGGTAGTCGAACCGGTGGTCGTCGAGGCGTCGGTAGGACTGGTCGAGGCGTCTGACCTGAAGGTCAAGTGCCTGGACGTAGGCGGCGGGCGCGGTGACGACGTCGCCTAGCGGTAGGTCCAGCCGGTGGACGGGAAGGGTGTTGGTGCAGGCAGAGGCCTCGAGGTCGACGTCGTAGAGCCCGTCGAGCTGGGGCGCCGACCGGCCATCGACGGTCCAGGAACCTTTGCCGTCAGAGACAAGTACAGTGGACCGTCGCCCGCGAGCGGTGTCATTGTGGACGTGGACTTCGCGCGTACGCCAGAGGGCATCAACCGAGATCTCATAGTGGACCGCTTAGGCCTGGCCCGCCTCGACGGCTGAGGTGTATCCACGGATGCCGGAGGCGTCTCGATAGACGACCTCGAACCCGTCGACGGCGTCGACGAACTGCCACGCAGCGAACGGCGGGAGCTCCTCGTATGCCATGTCGGGAGTAAACCAGCAAACACCCAAGCGAGGTGGCGCATCTTGTGGGCGGTATGTCTCGCCCCGTCACGCACACGATCTCGGCGAGTCAGAGCTTCAGCCGTCGAATCCTTCGACCAGCTCAGCTGGGGCGGCGGCGAGCCAGGCGTCGACCAGTAGGTCGCGGAGATCTCCGGGGTCGATGACGCTGAGCTCGATGAGTACGGCGGGGTAGTTGTTGAAGTGCTCGATGGTGAAGACGCCGTCGATACCGGCGGCGAGGACGCCTTCCTTCTCGTGCAGGTCGGCGGTGTTGACCGCGATGATCGGAGGATCGGGCGGGGTCTGGTCGCCGAAACGCTTGAGGTCGGCCTTGCTGAACGGGCGGAGCCAGGCGAAGCCCTTGCCGCGTACGGACCAGGTCGGGTTCCCGTAGCGCTCGCCCTCGGTGACCTCGGGCAGTTCGCCGATGATCCGAGCCACGTCTTGGAGCGTTGCCATGCTTGGAGCGTAGTTTGTGGCGCTGCTCGATCGGGCTGGATCGACCAAGCCGGTGAGTAAGGTCGGTTCGGTGACGTCCATGGTCGACTCGGTCGTGTCCCGGCTGTTGCGGACCCGCGCTGTCGTACGTGCGCCGATCTGGCTCTATCGACACCGGGCCGGGTGGCTTCTCGGATCCCGGATATTGATGCTCGAGCACATCGGACGCCGATCAGGGGTCCCGCGGTATGTATGCCTCGAGGTCGTGGAGCGGCCGAGCGTGGACGAGATCGTCGTCGTGAGCGGCTTCGGCACCGGGGCGCAGTGGTATCGGAACCTCCTGGCCGAGCCGGCATGCCGCGTCAGCATCGGGAAGCGTACGAGCGTCGCGGCGCAGGCGACGTTACTCTCGGAGCAGGAGTCCGCTGTGGTGCTGGGTCACTATCAGAAGGCACATCCGAAGGCCTGGCGGCGCCTGCGCGGTGCGATCGAGACGGCGGTCGGTCACGAGGTCGAGGGACTGCCGATGGTGAACCTGAGACTCGTAGGAGACTGAGATGCGTCGCAAGTGGCTGTGGTTGATCAAGAACACGCTCAACAAGGTGGCGATGCGGGTGGCTCGTACCGGACACGGCCCGTTCTCGCTCGTGCGCCACGTGGGGCGAAAGTCGGGGAAGACGTACGAGACGCCGATCGTCGTCGCGCGGGTGCCGGAAGGATTCATCGCGGAGCTGACGTACGGCGAGGACGTCAACTGGTACCGCAACATCGTCGCCGCCGGAGGCTGCGAGCTGTTCGTGGACGGGCAGTGGCACCAGGTCTCCGCGATCGAGCCCTATACGTCCGAGGCGGGGCGAGACGCATTCGGCTATCCGGCGAAGCTGGTGCTGCAGGTGCTGCAGAAGCACGAGTTCAGGCTGCTGCGTACGGCCTGATCCTGTGGCGAACTGGGTCATGTCGCTCAACCGCAGGTGAGAGGATCCCCAGGTGAATCCTGCAATCCGTCTCATTCGATCTGCCGAACTCAGTGCCGCACCCTATGCGTACGCGTCGGTCGTGGATAGCGGCGTGCGCCTGGTCTTCCTCGCCGGGGCGTGCCCTCTCGAGAAGGACGGGACGACGGCAGCCGTCGGTGACTACGCAGGCCAGGCTGCGAAATGCATTGAGACTCTGAGCGAGGCTCTCCGGGCAGTGGGCGCAACGCTGGAGAACGTGGTGAACACTCGCGTTCTGGTGGCATCTTCTCAGCGGTCGGATCTCGTCGCGGTGTGGGGAGTCGTGCGGGACGCGTTCGGGGATCATGACGTGCCCAGCACCCTGATGGGCGTGACAGTGCTGGGCTATGAGGATCAGCTGGTCGAGATCGAGGCCATTGCCGCGGTTTCCAGGTGACCACAGCGAGGTCTTCGAGGAGTTCCAGCCGGCATTTCAGGAGCTGACCGCTGCGTACGGTCGGCTGGGTGTCGGCGTGGTCAGTGACCCCGTGGCCGCGACGGTGGGCGTGAACCAGCTGGGTGGGCTGCTGATCCAGGCGGTCGAGGTGGTGATCCGGATGCGGTCACGCGGCGACGAGGTCACCTGTGACCATGCGCAGGCGATCGCGGCGACCTGTCTTCGGATCTGCGGCGCGTCGGAGGAGAGGATCGCTCGCGCGGCGGCTGCGATCAGGGGTTGGGATCGAGGTGGGGGAAGTTGCGGTTGAGGGCCCAGTCGATCCGCACGCGCTGGCTCCGGTCCATCTGAAGGCTGGGGACGATCGTGGGATACACCCATTCGGCGTGGGTGTTCTCAGCTGAGGGAGTGGGCTCGCCGGCGAGGTAGCGGCCGGCGTAGATGATGGAGCACTCCTGGCGTACCTCGCCGTTGGTGGTGTTCTCGATGCGGTGGCGCGGGTCGGTCCAGATCCCGACCAGGCCGGTCACCTCGATGGTGATGCCGGTCTCCTCGAGCGTCTCGCGGACCGCGGCCGCGGTCAGAGACTCGCCGGGCTCCATCGCCCCGCCGGGCATCGTCCAGTTGCCGGTGTCGTTGCGGCGGATCAGCAGGATCCTGCCCGGGTCGTCGAGCACGAAGGCGCCGGCGCTGGGTCGGATGCTGTTCACCTCGGGGGCCGAGGGATCGTTGTGCCAGTCGACTCGCTGGCCCAGGTGGCTCGCCCTGGGCGCGCGCGGACGTGGCGTATGTACAGACGTGTCTGATGTCGGCCGAGATCCCACGGCGCCGAGCATAGCCGAATTTAGCGAGGTCAAACGCACACAAGCAGGGCCGTGCCGGTCAAGAGTTCGACCCCGAAGTAGAACCAGATCGGATAGAAACGTACGGGGGTATCGAGCAGGCGCGAGACGAGTCGGCCACCTGCCATCCCGATCAGGGCGAGGCCGACGGTGGTCACGGCGCCGGTCCGGATGTCGCCGATGTCGAGAGCGGCGGCGCCGAGCACGGCGGCCATGGCGATGCCGAACCCGCCGTAGACCGCGCGGATCTCGGAGCGGGACTCGGGCGTCTTCGCCGAGAGGTGGAACGGGGCGGCGAGTGCGCCCGGGGTGACGAGGGCGTACGTCCCCATCGCGAGGAAGAAGATGCCGATGACGGCGATGGTCAGGCTGGCCACGGTATTCACCGTGGGATCATGACGCGCATGGCGACCGAGCCGCTTCCGGATTCGTGCTGCGACGACGCGCGGCCGACGGTGTGGCTCTGGTCGGGACATGCGGCGTACCGGGGCCCGTCGCTGCGGCTGGGCACGCATTCCGGGTCGGTCACCTGCTTCGCGCTGGGCCTGGATGCTCCTTTCCTGCTGCGATCAGGTCCGGCGGAGCCACGGCGGGTTCGGAGCGCGCTGATCCCTGCGCGTACGTCCCATCAGATCGTCGTGGGGGAGGAGCAGACGATGCTCTTCTTCTACGTCGACCCGGGCGCATCGGGGACAGCGCATCTGTTGGCGGCGATGACCGACCGGGCGGGCACGATCGCGTACGACCATCGCGACGAGGCGGCGCTGCTCGCCGACTGGAGACCCGTCATGGATCCCGAGATGCTGCGGCAACGTCTCCTCGATGCTGGTGAGGCGAACCCGACCGACGAGCGGATCCGCGTCGCGATGCGTCTTCTTCGCGACCGGCCCGGTGAGCGGGAGAGCGCGGCGGAGTTGGCCGCCGCGGTCAACCTCTCCCAGTCCCGTTTCCTGCATCTGTTCTCCGCCCACTCGGGGACGAGCTTTCGCCGCTACCGGCTCTGGGCAAGGATGCGGTACGTGGCTGCGGCCGTCAGCCAGGGCGCAGACCTCTCGACGGCCGCCAGCGATGCGGGGTTCGCCTCACCGAGCCACTTCAGCGACGCCTTCCGGGCGATGTTCGGACTCACCGCCACCCAGCTGCTCTCCAACCAGCTCCGGATCATCGTGATGGAGCACCGCGCGGTCGACGAAACCCTGACTAGCTCGTGACTGCGCCGACCGCGGCCGACTGCACCGTACGCCGGTACTTGCCGAGCACCCCGCGCTGATACCTCGAGGGGAGTGGCTCCCAGCCGACCTTCCGCCGCTCCAGTTCCTCGGGTTCCACGCCGACCTCGAGGGTGCGGTTGACGACGTCGAGGACGATGGGGTCGCCGTCGCGGACGAAGGCGATCGGGCCGGCGTCGACGGCCTCTGGGGCAATGTGGCCGACGCAGAGGCCCGTGGTTCCTCCTGAGAACCGGCCGTCGGTGATCAGCAGGACATCCTTGCCGAGACCAGCGCCCTTGATGGCTCCCGTGATGGCAAGCATCTCCCGCATGCCCGGGCCACCCTTCGGGCCCTCGTTCCGAATGACCACGACGTCGCCCGCGACGATGAGCCCCTCTTCAAGGGCGTCCATCGCGGCCCGCTCACCGTCGAAGACCCGGGCAGTGCCGCGGAAGACGGTGTCGTCGAAGCCTGCTGTCTTGACGACAGCGCCCTCAGGGGCGAGCGAGCCCTTCAGGATGGTGAGACCACCGGTGCGGTGGATCGGCCGCTCGAAGGAGTGGATCACGTCGTCATCGAGCGCGGGCGGGCTCAGCTCGGCGAGGTTCTGCGCCATGGTCTTCCCGGTCACCGTGAGGCAGTCGCCGTGGAGCAGGTTTGCGTCCAGGAGCGCCTTCATCACGACCGGGATCCCGCCGATTTTGTCGACGTCGTTCATGACGTACTTGCCGTAAGGCTTGAGGTCGGCGAGGTGGGGGACCTTCTCTCCGATCCGGGTGAAGTCGTCAAGAGTCAGGTCGACCTCAGCCTCGTTGGCGATGGCCAACAGGTGCAGTACGGCGTTGGTGGAACCGCCGAGGGCCATCACGACGGCGATGGCGTTCTCGAAAGCCTCCTTGGTCATGATCTGACGCGCGGTGATGCCCTTCCGCAGGAGCCCGACCACCGCCTCGCCCGAGCGGTGGGCGAAGCCGTCGCGTCGTCGGTCGACGGCGGGCGGCGCGGCCGAGCCGGGCAACGACATGCCGAGCGCCTCAGCGACAGCAGCCATCGTGTTGGCCGTATACATGCCCCCGCAGGCGCCCTCGCCGGGACAGATCGCCTTCTCGATGCGGGTGACCTCATCGCGACTCATCTTCCCCGCGATACAGGCCCCGACCGCCTCGAAGGCGTCGATGATCGTGACGTCGCGGCCGTCGACCTGCCCGGGCATGGTCGAGCCGGCGTAGAGAAAGACCGATGCGAGATCCAGCCGAGCAGCTGCCATCAACATGCCGGGCAACGACTTGTCACAGCCCGCGAGCAGCACGGAGCCGTCGAGCCGCTCGGCGCTCATCACGGTCTCGACCGAGTCGGCGATGATCTCGCGCGACACCAGCGAGAAGTGCATGCCCTCGTGGCCCATCGAGATTCCGTCGGAGACGGAGATGGTGCCGAACTCCAGTGGATAGCCGGCGGCCGCGTGAACGCCGTTCTTCACTGCTTTTGCGAGCCTGTCGAGGGACAGGTTGCAGGGGGTGATCTCGTTCCACGACGATGCGACGCCGATCTGCGGCTTTGCGAAGTCGTCGTCTCCGAGACCGACGGCCCGCAACATGCCTCGGGCAGCCGTGGCTTCCAGGCCATCGGTGACGGCGCGCGACCTGGGCTTGATGTCAGGTGTGTCGGGGCTGAGTGAGTTCACATGTACGAGGCTAACCGTGTCGTGACCTAGACGCCGGTCGGCAGGGACTCGATGTACTCCTCGGTCGGTCCGAAGTCGGGGTCCGGGTGGACCTCGACGTACGTCGCGGGGTGGGTGAGGTCGAGGACGGAGATCTGGTTGGCGCCGGTGCGCCAAAGGGGAGCGGGGGCGTAGAGGCGGCGTTGGGGGCCGCGGCTCCACAACCGGCCGAGCAGCGTGCCGTTGAGCCAGACGAACCGGTCGCCGTCACCGGGGATGGCGAGCCAGCCGTCGGCGGGTCCGTCGACCTCGATGAGGGCACGGGCGAGGCCGTCGAGGTCGTCAGGGGCCCAACGGTCGAGGGGTGCGGGGTGGTGCTCCCAGCCGTGGACGAGACGCCGGTCGACCTGGACTCCGCCGAGGATCCCTTTGTGCTCGCCGAGCAGCGGGCCGTAGTTGACGCGGCCGAGCGCCTCGACGACCAGGGTCAGCTCGGCGACCTTGCCGAGACCGGGAAGCGTCAGCACCGCGGCTTCGGCGTCGTCCCGCTCGAGCAGGCCGAGGGCGCGCCCGTCGAGGAAGACGTACGCCCGGTCGTGCAGCCCGCGCACGGTGAGATGGACGTCGTGGCTGGGGAGCGTGATCGAGGAGCGGTACGTCACCAGGCCGGTGTCGATGCCGAGTTCCTCGAAGCTCAAAGGCCTGGCCGCGCGCGTCGCCGGTCCGCGGGTCACCAGTGACAGCAGGTCGGTGCCGCGCGAGAGCGGCGCAGAGGAGAACGCGTGACGTGGACCAGTCGGCGGCAGCGCGGGCAGCGCGTCGACCGTCCGCCCGGTGGCGGGCGCCAGGATGTCGCGGTAGAGACGGAACTTCTCCGAGACCCGGCCGTCCTCGCCGACCGGGGCGTCGGAGTCGTAGCTGGTGACGGTGGGCTGGATGCGGCGGCCGTCGTGGTTGGCGCCCGCCCAGAGCCCGAAGTTGGTGCCGCCGTGCGCCATGTAGACGCTGACCGAGCCGCCGAGATCGACGATCTCGCGCAGCGTCGCGGCGGCGCTCTCGGGGGAGCGCACGTGGTGGTTCTCGCCCCAGTGGTCGAACCAGCCGTTCCAGAACTCGGCGCACAGGAAGGGCTCGCCGGGTCGTCGTGACTGCAGCATCGAGTGGGCCTCCTCGGCGCGACTTCCGAAGGTTGCCGTGGCGAGCGTGTCCTCGACCATTCCGGCGTCGAGCATGACCTCGGTCGGGCCGTCGGCGGTGTAGAGCAGCTCGGTGATGCCACGGTCGAGTAGCCCCTGCCGGAGCCAGGTGAGGTGGGCGGCGTCGTCGCCGTAGGAGCCGTACTCGTTCTCCACCTGCACGGCCACGACCGGCCCGCCGTGGCCGGCCTGAAGCGGGACGAGGTGGGGGAGCAGGACATCGAACCAGCGTGAGACGGCGTCCTGGTAGACCGGATCGCTGCTGCGCGGTGCGCGAGTGCGTGCGGTCAACCACGACGGCAGCCCGCCGTTGGTCCACTCGGCGCAGATGTAAGGGCCGGGGCGCACGATCACGTCAAGCCCGAGATCGCCGGCGATCGTGATGAAGCGGGCCAGGTCGCGAGGCCCGGTGAAGTCGGGGGAGAGCCCCTCGTCGGGCTCGTGAAAGTTCCAGGCGACGTAGGTGTCGACGGTGTTGAACCCGGTGGCGGCGACCCGGCGCAGCCGGTCCTCCCAAAGGTCCGGGTGGATGCGGAAGTAGTGGATGGACCCGGACAGGATCCGGTGGGGGGCACCGTGCTTCAGGAACTCGCCGTCGCGCCAGGTCAAGGTGGGGGTCACCCGCCCGAGGTTATGACAACTTTTGAGCACAACCTAGCCAATCCGCGCAAAATTCTGCATGATGGTCGGACCTCGTCAGGCCCACCCCCACCCTCGGGAGTCACGATGCCGAAGCGTTTCCCCACAGCCCTCCTCGCGTCCGTGACGGCCTTCGCCGGCGTGGCCGCCATCGCGCCCGAAAGCCATGCCGCCCCCGCGGGCGGCGGCTTCACGCTGACCTCGCCCGTCCTCAGCGTCCAGGTGGCCGAGGACTTCCCGGCCGTGCTCGGCTACCGGCACACTGCCGGTGGTGAGATCAGCGGCGCCACGACAACGCCGACCGGCGTACGGATCAACGGCACCACGCACACCGCGAAAGTGACCGGCACCCAGGTCGACGCAGACACCGCGACCTACCGGCTGACCTTCGCCGACCTGCCCGGCGTCGAGCTCGACGCGAAGCTCGAGGTGGCCGGCGACGTCGTCACCTTCGCGGTCACCAAGGTGACCGACACCGCCGAGCACCGGGTCGGAACCCTCGACATCCCCGGACACGACCTCCTCTCGGTCAGCTCGGACCAGGCCGGCGCGACCGTGAACACCGCCGTCGTGAGCGCGGACCGCACCACCAACGGAGACACCCACACCGAGGTCACCGCGGACCTGGCCACGACCGAGAAGCCGGTCGGATCCGCGTACGCCATCGTCGACACCGACCAGCTCGCCGCCGCGATCGAGACCAACTCGGTCTACGACCAGAGCGGCGGCGACTCGACCAACGAGCGTGGCCGGATCTGGCGCAGCGTGAGCGCCACCGACAGCGGCCGCCGGGTCGGGCTGTGGAGCGGCCAGTGGACCTACCGGGCGACCGGCTCGCCCTACACCGAGGAGCTCCCGTGGGCGAAGGTCACCATCACCCCCGACGCCAACGGTGACCAGGCCGTCGACTGGCAGGACGGCGCGATCGCGCTGCGCGACATCCAGCGGCCGATGAACGGCGCGGAGGAGACTCCTGAGCGGGTGGTCACCCACATCCCGTTCAACTTCGCCAGCCAGGCGACCCACCCGTTCCTGCGTACGCTCGATGACGTCAAGCGGGTCTCGCTGGCCACCGACGGGCTGGGTCAGCTGGCGGTGCTGAAGGGGTACGGCTCCGAGGGCCACGACTCCGCGCACCCCGACTACGGCGGCAACTACAACACCCGCGCCGGCGGGCTCGACGACCTCAACACCCTGGTCCGCGCGGGCGAGAAGTGGGGCGCCGACTTCGGCGTCCACGTCAACGCGACCGAGGCCTACCCCGAGGCCAAGACCTTCGACGAGACGCTCGTCGAGGAGAGCAAGCCCGGCTGGGACTGGATCGACCAGTCCTACTACATCGACCAGCGCACCGACCTCGCGACCAAGAACATCGTCGACCGCTTCGCCCAGCTGCGCCGCGAGACGCACCCGAACCTCGACTTCCTCTACATCGACGTCTACTACTCCTACGGCTGGCTCCAGGAGCGGCTCGCCCAGGACCTGCGCGGGCAGGGCTGGAACATCGGCACCGAGTGGTCCTACCACTTCGAGGAGGACGCGCTCTGGTCCCACTGGGCCAACGACGAGTCCTACGGCGGCGCCACCAACAAGGGCCTGAACAGCCAGATGATCCGGTTCGTACGCAACGGGCAGAAGGACACCTGGAACCCGGACAAGCTGCTCGGGCACACCGAGATCGTCGAGTTCGAGGGATGGACCGGCGAGAACGACGTCGACGCCTTCTACGACAACATCTGGCAGACGAACCTGCCGACCAAGTACCTGCAGAAGCACCCGATCCTGCGCTGGAGCCCGGACGAGATCGTCCAGGACGGCGGCGTACGCGTCGTCAACACCGGCCAGACCGACGCGACCCGGAAGATCTATCAGAACGGCGACGTCGTGCTCGACGGCGACGCCTACCTCCTCCCGTGGAAGGACAGGCAGCAGGACGGGGCGAAGCTCTACCACTACAACGCCGACGGCGGGCGCACCACCTGGGACCTGACCGACGCGTGGAGCCGGAGCGGCCGGCTCAACGTCTACGAGCTCACCGAGCAGGGCCGGGTCGAGGCGGGCAGCGTCCCGGTTCGGGGCGGCAAGGTCACCCTCGAGGCGAAGGCAGGCACGGCGTACGTCCTGACGAAGTCTCCCGACAGCTCGCCCGACCCGCAGTGGGGCCAGGGCAGTCACATCGCCGACCCGGGCTTCAACGCCGGCGACCTCGATGCCTGGCACCCGAGCGGACCGGCCACGACCGGCCGGACCGCGACCGGCCAGCAGGTCGCCGTCCTGGGCGCCGGTGAGCGCGCCACGATCAGCCAGCGCCTCCAGGGCCTGCGCAGCGGACGCAACGCTCTGGGTGTCTGGGTGGAGGTCGAGCCCGGCCACAGCCGCGCCACCTCGGTCAGCGTCACCTCCGGCGGGAAGACCTACACCAACCGTGTCGAGCGATCGACCGCGAAGAACCTGGTCGCCGCCGACGAGCTGCACAGCACCTACTTCCAGCGTGTCGAGGTCCCCTTCGACGCCGGCCGTGACGGCACGGCGACCGTCAAGATCTCCGCGGAGGCAGGCTCCGGCAGTGTCCGCCTCGATGACGTACGCGTCGTCGCGGTCAAGCGCGACCTGCCGGCCGCGCCCGGGGCGAGGGTCATCGTGAAGGAGGACTTCGAGGAGGTCGTCCAGGGCTGGTCGCCGTTCGTCAAGGGCACCTCGGGCGGCGTCACGGACCCGCGCACCCACCTGGCCGAGCGGCACGAGCCGTACACGCAGAGCGGCTGGAACGGCAAGGTCACCGACGATGTGATCAGCGGCGACTGGTCGCTCAAGTCGCACGCCGAGAACGGCGGCCTCGTCTACCGCACGGTCCCGCAGTCCGTACGTTTCGAGCCCGGGCACCGCTACCGGGTCTCCTTCGACCACCAGACCGAGCGGGCCGACGACTACGAGTGGGTCACCGGCTACGACTCGGTCGCGAGCGGCGACCCGCGCACGGTCGAGGTCGGGGCTCGCCCGATCGGCAAGCAGGTCGAGACGGCTCGGTTCAGCGAGGAGTTCGTGGCCGGCGGCTGCGGCGACTACTGGGTCGGTCTGCGGACCGCCGAAGACAACGGCGCGAACGGCGACATCAGCATCGATGACTTCACCGTCGAGGACCTCGGTGCGGCCGGCGACCTGCCGGCCTGCGCGACCCTCGCCGTCGACGCCGGAGACGAGAAGCTGCTTCCGGGCGCGGCCGGCGAGGTCACCACCACGCTGACCAGCGACGAGGCCTCGGAGACCGGCGCCGGCACGGTCGCTCTCGAGGTGCCGGAGGGCTGGACGGCCGAGGCCACCACGCCGGCGGCCTTCGACTCGCTCGCTCCCGGGGCGAGCCACTCGGTGACCTGGAAGGTCACGCCGCCGGCCGACGCGGCCGAGTCGAGCTATCCGCTCACCGGCTCTGCGACGTACGACTTCGGTGGCGAGACGCGCACGGTGACCCGCTCGGCCACGGTGAAGACCGCGCCGCCCCCGCCGACCGCGGACACCTACGCCAGCGACCTCGGCTGGATCTCGGCCACCAACGGCTGGGGACCGGTCGAGCGCGACACCAGCGTGGGGGAGAACGGTGCCGGCGACGGCGGGCCGATCACGCTCGCCGGCAAGATCTACACCAAGGGGCTGGGCACGCACGCGGTCTCGAAGGTCCGCTACTACCTGGCCGGCAACTGCACCAGCTTCACCGCCGACGTCGGGGTGGACGACGTCCAGACCTCGCGCGGCTCGGTGAGGTTCTCCGTCGTCGCGGACGGGACGACGGTCACCGAGACCGGCACTCTCGGGCCGGCCAGCGCCACCGTTCCGATCACCGCCGATGTCACCGGTGCCGACTATGTCGATCTGGTGGCCGGCGATGCCGGCGACGGGAACGGCAACGACCACGCCGACTGGGCCGATGCGAGGTTCCACTGCGGCCCCTGAGATCTGCGTAGGCTGTCCGGGACCCAGGAAGGGAGCCCATGAGACAACAGCGACTCAACCAGCTGCTCGAGCTGATCAGCGAGCACGGGCACGTGTCGATCGCGGAGGTGGAGAGCGCGCTCGGTGTCTCGGCGGCGACCGCCCGCCGCGACATCGGGCACCTCGCCGAGCAGCGGCTGGTCACCCGGACACATGGCGGCGCGACCGCGCTCGGCTCGGCGTACGAGCTGCCGTTGCAGTACAAGATCGGTCGCCAGGCCGATGCGAAGCGGGCGATCGCGACCGCGGTCGCCGACCTGCTCGTGCCGGGTGAGACGGTCGCGCTCAACGGCGGTACGACGACCAGCGAGGTGGCGCGCGCGATCGGGCGTCACCCCGACCTGGCCGAGGACGACAGCATCACCGTGGTCACCAACGCGCTCAACATCGCCTACGAGCTCTCGATCCGGCCCAACGTCAACATCGTGGTGACCGGCGGGGCCGCGCGCACCCAGTCCTACGAGCTGGTCGGCCCGCTGAGCGAGGGGGTGCTGTCGAAGATCCACATCGACACCGCGATCCTCGGCGTCGACGGCATCAGCACCCGGGCCGGACTCACCACGATCCACCCGGCCGAGGCCAAGATCAGCGCCGACTTCATCGCGGCGGCGCAGCGCACCATCGTCGTGGCCGACAGCACCAAGCTCGAGCATCCGACCTTCGCGCGCATCGGCGACCTCTCTGGTGTCTCGATGCTCGTCACCGACAAACCGGTGCCGGAGTCGCTCGCGAAGGCACTGACCGATGGCGGCACGGAGATCATCGTCACGACTGAGCGATAATGATCATTTGTGGTGCTTTATTGACAGAAACGCGCAGCGCGTTGGATGATTCGGGTCCAGCCGGCAACACATCGGAGGGTGACCCAACACCATGACCGCATCTGCACCGACGACGCATCTCGCAGCCGAGATCGCGACGCAGCCCGCCAACTGGCTGGCTGCCAGGAGCACCGCCGAGCGATCGGCCGATGCTCTGCCGAAGCCGGGGGAGAAGGTCGCGGTCATCGGCTGCGGGACCTCGCTCTACATGGCCCAGGCGTACGCCGCGCTGCGCGAGGAGCAGGGTCACGGCATCACCGACGCCTGGACGCCGACCGAGGCCCGTCTCGACCGGGACTACGACCGGCTGCTGGCGATCACCCGGTCCGGGACCACGACCGAGGTCGTCGACCTGCTTGCCGCGATCCGGGGCAGGATCCCGGCGACGGTGATCTCCTCCTCTCCCGGCACTCCGGCCCTCGATCTCGCTGAGCCGATCCTCATGCCTGAGGTGGACGAGAAGTCGGTGGTCCAGACCCGCTTCGCGACCACCGCGCTCGCCATGCTGCGCTGGCACCTCGGCGAGGACCTGAGCCGGGCCGCCGAGCAGGCCCAGCAGATCATCGACGCCGGCGAGAGCGCGTTCGGTCCGGCGCTGACCGCCGAGCAGCTGACCTTCGTCGGCCGAGGCTGGACCAACGGAGTCGCGCAAGAGGCGGCGCTCAAGCTCCGGGAGTCCGCGCAGCTGTGGACCGAGTCCTACCCGATGATGGAGTACCGCCACGGCCCGCTCTCGATCAGTGCCCCCGGCCGGGTCGTGTGGGCCTTCGGCGACCTGGTTCCGGGCTTCGCCGAGGACGTCGCGGTCACCGGCGCCGATCTGGTGCACCACGAGATCGACCCGCTCGCCGAGCTGGTGCGCGTGCACCTGCTCTGCGTGGAGCGGGCCCGTCGGGCCGGTCTCGATCCCGACGCGCCGCGCAACCTCACGCGCTCGATCATCCTGAGCCCGGCTGCTGCTCCTGCCGAGTGAATCGATGAGCGAGTCTCCTACGCAACCAGCCGCGGAGCGAGCTCTCGCCCTCGCGTTCGATGTCGGCGGCACCTCCGTGCGCGGAGCCGTGGTCGGCGCCGGCGACGTGTCGTTGGCGGAGTCGCGGGTGGCCACTCGCACCGGCCCGGCCGTGCTCGACGACATCGCGCAGCTGGGCGAGCAGCTGCTCGCCGGCCTGAGCCCCCTGGCCCGGTCGCAGGTCGCAGGGGTCGGGGTCGCCTTCCCCGGCCTCGTCGACACCGAGTCCGGGACGTCCCTCAAGGCGGTCAACCTCGGTCTGGTCGACACGCCCGTGGCAGCCCCGCTGGCTGAGCGGCTCGGTCTTCCGGTCTCGGTGTCGCACGACACGGCCGCGGCCGCGGGGGCGATCTGGGCGGACGCCGGCTCGCCGGCCTCCGCGTTTGTCGCCGTCCTCGGGACGGGTGTTGCTGCGGTGACGTACGTCGAAGGGAGGCCGACCGTCGGCGTCTCGGGTCAGGCCGGTGAGCTCGGCCATCTGGTGGTGGACCCGGCCGGGCCGCTGTGCATCTGCGGGCTTCACGGCTGCGTGGAGACGCGCGCGGGTGCTCGGAGCATGCTGCGGCGATACGCGTCGCTGGGCGGTTCCGGGGTCGCCGGCGTCGCCGAGCTCGTCGCGCGGGTCGAGCACGATCCGCGCGCCGCTCGGGTCTGGTCCGAGGCGATCACCGCCCTCGCCGACGGCTTCCTCGCGGTGGGTGCGCTGCTCGCGCCCGGCGAGATCATCCTGGGCGGAGGCGTCGCCGAGGCCAGGGGCTACCTGCTCGAACCGCTACGGGTCCGGATGCGCGAGCGCGCCGGCGTGACCGCGGTCCCGCCCGTACGTCTCTCCGCGCTCGGCGGCCGAGCGGGCCTGGTCGGCGCTGCCCGGCTGGCCCTGGCGGCGACGGGGACGAGCGCATGATCATCACCGTCACGCTCAACCCGGCGATCGACGTGACCTACCGGCTGCCCCAGCTGCGGGTGGGCGAGGTCCACCGCGTCGCCGAGGTCACCAGCCGGCTCGGCGGAAAGGGCGTGAACGTCGCCCGGGTGCTGCACCAGCTCGGCGAGCCGACCCATGCCGTCGGCCTCGCCGACCACGACTTCGGCGAAGCCCTCGCCCGGGAGCTGCCGGCGACCTTCCTGCCCGAGCTGGAAGAGGTACGCCGCACGCTCGTCGTCGTCGCCGAGTCGACGACCTCGCTGTGGGAACCGGGCCGACAGGCGGCTGCCGGCGCCGATCTCAGACTTCTCGACCTCCTGGCCGACCGGATCCCAGCTGCGACGGCCGTCGTCGTCTCCGGCAGCCTCGCGCCCGGAGTGCCCACCGACCTCCCGGCACGGATCGCACGGCTCGCGACAACCGCCGGCGTACCGGTGCTCCTCGATCTCGACGACGCCGCGCTGGCCGCCGCGGTCGGCACTGGCGCCGTCCTGACTCCCAACGAGGACGAGGCTGCGCGCCTGCTGGGCCGGCCGCTCGACGACCCGGCCGCCGCGGTCGCAGCGCTCGCCGCCCGCAATGGTGGTCCGGTCGTGCTGACCCGCGGCCACCACGGGCTGCTCGCGTACGCCGACGGCAGCTGCTGGGAGGTGAGCCCGCCCGCCGGGGTCACCGGGAACCCGACCGGCGCCGGGGACGCGGCCGCCGCCGGGCTCGCCCGAGGTCTCGCCAACGGCAGACCGTGGCCGGAGATCCTTCGCGACGCCGCCGCGCTCGGCGCCGCCGCGGTGGTCACCCCGGTCGCCGGCGAGATCGACCCCGACGCGTACTCATCGTTCCTGGCCGACGTCAGGGTCAGCCGAATCGACCACGAGGAAGACTGACATGCCCCTGGTACCGATGTCGCTGCTGCTCGACAACGCCCGCGGCACCGGCCGCGGCCTGGGCGCGATGAACGTCATCCAGCTCGAGCTGGCCGAGGCGATCGTCGCCGGCGCCGAGCAGGCCGGCCGTCCGGTGGTGCTGCAGATCTCCGAGAACACCGTCGACTACCGCGGCGCGGTGGCGCCCCTGTTGCGGGCGAGCATCGCGATCGCGGAGCGTGCCACGGTGCCGGTCTGCGTACACCTCGACCACGCGACCCGGGTCGAGCTCGTCGAGGAAGCCGTCGAGCTGGGGTGCCCTTCGGTGATGTTCGATGCCTCGAAGCTCGACTACGACTCGAACGTGGCCGCCACCGCCAAGGTCGCGGCCTGGTGTCACGAGCGCGGCGCCTCGGTCGAGTCCGAGCTCGGGGAGGTGGGCGGCAAGGACGGCGTGCACGCACCAGGGGTCCGCACCCAGCCCGCCGAGGCTGCGGCGTACGTCGAGGCCACCGGGGTCGACGCGCTCGCGGTCGCGGTCGGCTCCTCGCACGCGATGACGACGCGTACGGCCAGCCTCGACAACGAGCTCATCACCCGGCTCGCCGCTGCCGTCGACGTGCCGCTCGTGCTGCACGGCTCCTCCGGGGTCCCGGACGAGGGCATCGTCGCGGCCATCGCCGCGGGGATGACCAAGGTCAACATCGCCACCCACCTCAATGCGACCTTCACCCGCGCCGTCCGCGCGGCGATCGCCGACGAGGCGAAGGTCGACCCCCGCAAGTACCTCGGCGCCGGCCGCGATGCGGTGGCCGGCGAGGCCGCCCGCCTCCTCGCGCTGATCGGTGGACCGAGGGTGGACCGCGCAGTGTGACCTGCGTTGGAGTCGCCTCCAATTTGCGATTGATTTTGACTCTTTAGGGCGACCCGGTCGTGGAGTACACCTGCACGGGCACGCCCAACCAGCGTTGGGTGATCGCGGCCGACGGTGCGGCGCTGAAGGTCTCGGCGAAGCACAGCGGTCTCAGCCTGGCGGTCGGCTCGCAGCGGTGGCGCGCCACCCCGAACTAGACCCACCCGGTCGCACTGCTTACATGGCCTCATGAACCGCGCGCCGCGGTGACGGAGGACGGTGGTGAGCAGTGCGACCAGGGAGTCGTCGTGAGGTGGCGCTCTGCGCCGTCTTCGTGCTGATCGCCCTGGGCTGGATCGTCACCGGGCTCCGCGCCGACTCCGGAGAGCTGCACGAGGCTCCGGTGGTCCTGGTCGGGCCCGACGTCGTCACGGTTCCGCTGGTGAAGCAGGTGAACGCGGTCCCGGGGCGTCCGTTCTCGGCCGGGGCGGTCGCAGATCGGGCCGAGGCGGCGGAGCTGCTGGAGCGTGGTGACGTCGTCGCGGAGCTCGACCTCGACCTGTCCGGCACCCAGGACGAGCTGCGTCTGGCCACGGCACACCGGCCGGCGCTCGCTCGCGCGGTCCAGGCCGAGGTGGAGCGGATCGAGGAGACCCGTGGACGCACGGTCGTGCTCGCTGCGCCGCCTGATCGGCTCGAGGGGCGGCCGCTGTCCTGGGTCACCTTCGCGACCGCGCTGGCCGGCTTCCTGCTGGTGTGCGTCGTCTCGCTCGTGTGGGGCCCGTTCGCGCGTACGCTGCCTCGGCTCCTGGCGCGGCTGACCGCCCTCGCCTCGCTGGCGGTGGCAGCGGGCGTCTTCGGCTGGCTGCTCGCGGCGCCGGCACCGGCGGGGGAGCGGATGCTGGTGGCGTCGGTCCTCGCCGCCACGGTGCTCGCCGCAGGCGCCTTGACCTTCGCCTGCGAGATCATCGGCGGGTTGCCGGGGCTGCTGCTCGCGGCGACGGTGATCGTCGCCGGACCCGTACCTCTCCTTCTCGCCGGGGACCGCCTGCTGCTCGCGGATGCGTGGTCGATCGGCTCCCGATGGACGATCACGGGGGCCGGCGAGTCGCTGTTGTGGGCGGCCTCCGGGGACGGTGTCACCGGGATCGCTCAACCGGTGGTGACCATCGCGGGGTCGGCGCTGCTCGGTCTGGCCGTGCTGGTGGCGATCCGGTGGCTCGTTCGGATCGACGTCGAACACCATGGCGCTCTCGCGGAGGTGCGGTCGTGGCGGCGAAACCTCGGCCTGGTCCTGGCCTCCGCCACCTGCCTGACGATCCTCGCGACCGCGCTGACCTCCGCGCTGCACAGCGAAGCCGTACCGCGCCCGCTGGCCAGCCTCGCCTCGACGACCCAGTGCATCCCGGCGGGACCCGTCGAGGACGTCGACGACCTCAACCGGATCACCAGGCTCCGCGCCGAGCCGGCGCTCCAAGGCGGCGACGTGGGAGTGAGCGCCCATCTGAGTGATGGGCGCAGCATCTGGATGTTCGGCGACACCCTGCGGGACGAGAAGTTCTCCGGCGCCGGCTTCGTACGCAACTCGATGCTGCTCGTCGAGCCCGACTGCCTGCAGGTCGTCCTCCCCGAGTCCGGCGGCGCCATCATCCCCGACCGGGAGGACGGCGTCGGCTACTGGCCGATGTCGGTGACCACGCTCGACAAGCCGGGATATGCCCTCGTCGTCGTGGCCGCGCAGCGGGTGCGTACGACCGACTCCGACGACGCGTTCGGCTTCGAGGCACTCGGACCGGCCATCGCCCAGTTCGTGGTCCCCGACGGGGGAGTTCCGCAGCTGATCGCGGTGACCGACATCGGTGCCGACGACGCAGACACCCGACGGCCGATGTGGGGCGCCGCGGCGGCGGTGTCGGGGGAGTGGCTCTACCTCTACGGCACCGCCCGCGAGCCCGACCCGCCCCTCGGCACCGGCTTCGCCCTGCACGTCGCCCGCGTCGCGCCGGACCACGTCGCCGACCCCGACCGATGGACCTACTGGGACGGCACCGGCTGGAACAAGCGGGCCGGTTCCTCGAGCGAGCTGATCCCCGCGACCGACGGCGTCTCCCAGACGCTGAGCGTCTTCGAGCGCGACGGGCGCTGGTACGCGTTCAGTAAGAGCGACGAGTTCCTGGGCGACGACCTGGTCTTCTGGACCTCGTCGTCGCCGACCGGTCCGTTCCGGGCCCAACCGCCTGTCGGCACCCTTCCCTCCGGAGTGGCCCGAGGCGAGCTCCGCTACATGCCGCTCGCCCATCCCGACATCCTCGAGCAGCCCGGCTCGGTGATCGTCTCCTACAGCCGCAACAGCACGGACTTCGGTGCGGTCCTCCGCAACCCGCTCCTGTATCGGCCGAAGTTCATCCGGGTCGACCTCCCGGACGGCTAGCGAAGCCGGCGCCTGCGGCCGCGGCGTACTCCTTTGTAGATGCCCCAACGCACGATCCAAGGCTGCAGCACGGTGTTGATCGTCCACGCGGGGAGGCGGAACGGGCGTCCGTCGGGCGCGAAGATCTGGAGCCCGTCTCGCTGAACGCCGATCACCGAGCCCCAGCGGCGACGGGGTGGCTGGTAGCTGTCGAGCGGCCTCCCCTTGAGAACTGCCTTGATGTTGCGAGCGAGGAGTCGGTCGGCGCGGTTCCTTGCGGAGGATCTCAGCTCGTCGGTGGCCGCGACATCGCCCACCGCGAAGACGCCGCTCTGCCCCTTGACCTGGAGATTCGGATCCACCACGACGAACCCGCGGTCGTCGAGGATCTCGGCGGGAAGCCAGCCGGTGTTGGGGTGCACGCGGCCGATGGCCCAGAGGACCGCGTCGGCCTTGGCCGGTGGTTGGCCGGTGCTCCACGTGACCGCGTCGCTGGTGATCTCGTCCCCGACGAAGCCGCGCGGAAGCTCGGCGCGATGGCCCGGGTGCAGCCCGACGCCTCCGTCGACAAGACGCTTCTCCAGACGCTGCCACGTCTTTCGATGGTGCTGGGGGAGGGCGTGCTGGCCCGGGTAGTAGAGGTCGACCTGCTTGTCCGGCCACGTGCCGCTGATGTTGGCTGCACTGCTGACGGCCGCTGCGCCACCGCCGATGACGATCACCGAGGCCGCTCTCCGCAGCTGTTGGTGGACATGCTGCAGGTCGGCATCGATCTGGTCGTCCGTCTGGAAGTCCGGCTTTCTCCAAAACCCATTGGTGACCCCCGTCGAGATCACCAGCAGGTCGTACGGCTCAGGGTGGGTTGTGCCGTCCGGCCGCTCGACATGGACGGCCCTGTGCGCAAGGTCGAGACCGACGAGAGTGCCGTGAATGGCATCGGCCCGATCAAGTCCGCGGAACCGGTCGAACGAGATCCGGTAGTCGCGCTCCCACTCGGCCGGCCTGCTGAGTCGAGCGCCGAGCTCTTGGCCGCTGATCAGCCCTGGCTTGGTGGAGATCCCGACGACGTCGGCGTGCTTCGAGAGGCGTACCGCTGTCAGGACACCCGAGTCGCCGAGCCCCGCGATGATGACCCGCTTGCGCCTCATCCGGCCGCCTTGGGTGGTCTCGGCACGAGGCGGGGCACCCGGTCGATGACGTCCTGGTACGCCGGCCGCCGCTCGAGACTGCGCTTCTCCATCATCGGAATGCTCGCGCCCAGGAACATCGCCGTCATCGCGACGGTGCCGGCGAACAGCCACCACCAGTTGTCGGGCGAGGCGGCCAGGCCGAACAGCGCGAGGGAGAACCAGAAGCTGATCTCTCCGAAGTAGTTCGGGTGCCGCGACCAGCCCCAGAGTCCGCGGTCCATCACCTGGCCCGGTTGGCTGTCGCGGGTGAACCGGTGCATCTGACGGTCGGCGCCGAACTCCAGAGCCACGGCACCAAGGCCTAGCGCGCAGGCGGCGAGGTCGAGCCAGCCGACGTCCTGACCCGTGCTGGTGACCGCGACGTAGATCGGCAACGATCCCAAGAACACTTGGAAGGTCGGGATGAGGTGGATCGCGGCGAGGTCCACGATCAATTCGAATCTGCCGGCCCGTTCGCGAAACAGCGGGTAGCGCCAGTCCTCGTGATGGAGCCCGGGGAACGCGTACACCCAGTTGCCGGTCAGCCGGATCGACCAACCGAGGACCACCAGCGCTACGAGGATGACGCGGACATCGGGGACGTCCTCGCCCGCCGAGGCCCACCAATAGAGAAGGAGGAGCGGAGGAACGACGCTCCAGTACGCGTCGTAGAAGCTGGAGTTCTTGTGCAACCGGCTTGCAGCGAAGATGACGAGGGTCGCGAGGACGTCTGCGATCAGGGCGTCGAGCCACAGGTGACGCGTGTCGAGTCCCCAGATCAGCCAAGCCGAAGCCACAGCGAGGGCGACGACGTACGCCGCGGCGACGCGGACGAGAGACTCTGTCTTACTCACCGCTCGACGGTAGTGGACCTTCCGACGAATTGGAACATGTTCTAGCGGTGGGGCCGGCTCGGTGATGCGGTGTCGCTCGGTCAGAGCCGAAGGTCGCCGCTCAGGACGCGCTCGACGATGGCGCTCGTGGCGCAGTTCTCGACGAAGGAACGCGCGCGGATCAGTGCAAGGGCATCGTTGACGCTGCAGTCGCAGTCGACGGCGACGACGCCGGCAGCCCGGTGGAGCCGGCTCACCCCGTCGATGTCGGCCAGATCGAGGGAGTCCGGGGCCTGGCCGACATCGACAGTGCGGGCCAGGAGGTGAGCGAAGGCATCGGCGGCCCCTTGCAACGCGCTGCCGCAGCGAATTCGGGCCGGGGGGTTGTACAGCGTGAGTGCGCCGAGCACCCCGTGGGGGACGCGGATGGGGACGGCGAGGACCGTGCTGATCCCCAGACTGCGCAGCGGCGGTCCGAGGTGGGGCCAGTGATGCGCGATCTCGTCGCCCTCGTTCAGGACCGGCTGCCGCGAGTTCCAGGCCGAGTGCGACGGGCCCTCCCCGTGCACCAGCTCCAGGTCCTGCGCCGTCTCGCCGAGACCGTCGGTGGCCTGAGAGCCCGCCGCTGCTCCGTCGCTGGTGAGGAGCAGCAGTGCAACATCGGGTGCATCCGTCGCCTCCGAGATGGCTGTGACGACCGAGGCGCCCACCGCCTGGGTCGTGACTTGGCGGGCAAGCGACCGGTGGAGCCGGGCGGTGGCCCGGTGGAGCTCCTCGTTACTACGGTGGACCCTGGCGGCCGAAACGTGGATGTCGTGCATCTCCGGGACGCATCTCATGGCGCGCAGCTCGGCTTCGGCGGCGCGAGCGGCCGCCGAGTCGGCGCGGATGTCTTCCGCGGCCGCACGCGTCAGCAGCAGGTTGAGATCCCATCGACCGGAGCGGGCCACCTGTCCAGGATACGCCTGCCGGTGGATCAGGGCCGGTCGATCGGCTCCATGATGATGACCACGCCGCCGCTCTCGCCCACGAGCGGCGAGCAGGTGATCTGACAACCCAGGGCGCGGCCCTTGCGGTCGATCGCCGGCACCTCGACCGGGCCGGTGCGGACGTCGTCTGTGCGGGCCCGGTCGACGATGCCGCGGATCTCGGCGACAGGCAGCCCGAAGTCCAGCCCGAAGAACACCTCGTCCCGCACCTCGTCGGCGCGCAGACCCCACATGTCCTCAGCGGCGGCGTTCCAGCTGCGTACGGTGAGCCGGTCGTCGAGCACGACGATCGCGAGCCCCACGCTCGAGAGCACGCTCTGCAAGAAGGTGTGCGTCTCGTCGAGCTCGCCTGAGCGGATCCGGAGCTCATCGTTCATCGTCTCGAGCTCCTCGTTGCCGGACTGGAGCTCTTCGTTGGTGGTCTCGAGCTCCTCGTTGGTGGACTGGAGCTCCTCGTTGGTGGTTTCCAGCTCCTCCATCCCGGACTGGAGCTCTTCGTTGGTGGTCTCGAGCTCCTCGTTGGTGGACTGCAGCTCCTCATAGGCCGTCTCGAGGTCCTCGCGCACGCGCTTGACCTCCTGCTCGAGCAGCACCTGGGCGGAACAGTCGACGAACGCGATCGAGGCACCGAGCAGCTGGCCGCTCGCGGTGGTCAACGGCTGCACGACGACGTCGTAGAACTGGGACTCGGAGGTGTCGGCGCTGCGGCGCTCCACCCCGGTGAGCCGGATCGTGCGACGCTCGTTGGTCGCCTGCTCGATGACCGAGCGCACCTCCACCGGTCGGTAGGAGAGCTCGAGATCGCGGAACGGCCTGCCGATGTCCTGCACCCCGATCCCGAACTGAGTCCGTGCGGCGCTGCTCGCGGAGACCAGGATGCCGTCGTAGTCGATGCCGAGAACGGCGTACGGTGCGACGTCGATCAGGCTGTCCCGCAGCTGTCGCTTTCGGCCGTTGGCACCGGTGGTGACCTCGCCGTAAGCGGACCCGGGTCGCGGCCGTACGGCCGGCGCCCTTCCCAGGGCGTGGCGGCTGTTGCGCCGGAAGATCCGCTGACGCATGTTCACGACACCGAACCGGTCGCTCGAGGTGAGCATCTCGGCCTTGCCGAGGAAGAGGAAGCCGCCCTCGCCCAGGGCGAAGTTGAACCGGTCCATGATCTCGCGCTGGGCCTCGACGTTGAAGTACATCAGCGTGTTGCGGCACACCAGCAGGTCGAGCCGAGAGATGGGCGCATCCCGAGTGATGTCGTGCCGCCCGAAGATCACCCTGCGACGGAGGTCCGAGCGGAAGCCGTAGCTGGTGCCGTTCTGCTCGAAGTAGCGGTCTCGCAGTTCCTCGGGCAGGTTCTTCAGCGCTCGCGTACCGTAGACACCCGCCCGCGCCTGCAGCAGCGCTTCCTGGTCGACGTCGGTGGCGTAGATCTTCACCCGGTCGAGGCATTCCTGAAGGCCCATGGCCTCGGCGAACGCGATCGCGAGCGAGTACGGCTCCTCGCCGCTGGAGCAGCCCGCGCTCCAGATCCGGATCTCCTCCTCACCCTCGGCGGTCGCGAGGATCTTCGGGATGATCTCTTCCTGGAGGTACGTCCAGGCCTCGGCATCGCGGAAGAAGCTCGTGACGTTGATGAGAATGGTGTTGAAGAGGTAGCTGAACTCCTCGGCGTCCGTCTCGAGTCGGTCGCGGTAGTCGGTCCAGCTCTCGACGCCGATGTCGGTCATCCGTTTCTGGATCCGACGCGCAAGCGACGACCTCTTGTAACCGGTGAAGTCGAACCCGCGGGCGTCGCGGATGAACACGAGCAGCTCCTCGAGCTGTCCATCGAGCTGTCCATCGGCCTGTCCATCGGCCTGTCCATCGATCGGTGACTCGGCGCGTGGGCCCTGGTTCGTGGGCTCCTGGTCGTCTGTCATCATGCTCTCCGCTGTCTGACCAGCCCGTCGAGGACGCTGGCGATCTGGTCGAGGGGGAGGACGAAGGCCGCCGCTCCGGTGGCCGCTGCGGCCTCGGGCATCCCGTTGAACTCAGCTGTCTCCGGGTCCTCGACGATCACCGTACCGCCACGGTCGCTGACCGCGGTCACCCCCATCGAGCCGTCGACCCCGGTGCCCGTCAGTACGCAGGCGATCGCACGGTCACCGTACGTCGCGGCGACCGACTCGAACAAGAGGTCGGCAGAGGGACGCACGAAGTGGACCAGCTCGCTCTCGGTGAGGGTCAGCACGCCGCCTTCGCGGACCAGGAGGTGGCGGTCGGGCGGCGCGATGTACACGATCCCCGGTGCTGCGCTCTCACCGTCCTCGGCGAGCTTGACGCGCAGTCGGGACCGGCGTTGCAGAACCTCGGCGATGACGGTCTCGTGGCGCCGGTCGAGGTGCTGGACGAGGAGGAGCGGGACCGGTAGGTCCGCGGCGAGCTCCGCGAGCAGGAGACCCAAGGCGGTGATTCCGCCCGCCGAAGAGCCGATCGCGATGACGTCGAACGTCGTGGATCGCGCCGGGGCAGCAGACACATCATCGAGCATAGCGGAGGATCCGTTCGAGATCGGGCCTTCGGCATGGGTCCGGCACGATCTATCCAGACGCATGTGGGGAGCGTGGCCGAGGTGGCATCGGGAACTGCTGTGGACGTGGCCGATATCCGTTGTTCACGACCGCTTCGGCGATGCTTCTCACCGTGACGCCCCGGCGGCGCGCTTGGTCGCGGAGCCTGTCGAAGGCCTCGTCGGCATCGATCGACTCGCTGGCGACCAGGACCCCCTTGGCCTGCTCGATGATGACCCTGGAGTCGAGTGCGTGCTGGAGCTGGCCGACGGCGGTCTTCGCGTGGGCCAAGCGCGTCGCGGAGGCCAGGCATGCCGAGGTCAGCGCACCGATGAAGCCGGCGAGACCGAGATCCTCGGTGGTCCAGAGGTGCGGCTCCTGGGAGTAGAGGGTGAGGCCGCCTTCGCCGTCCTCCTGGCCGAGGGGAAGGAGGACGTGCGCCATCGTACGGATGCCGAGACTGTCCGCGACCTCGAGCTCGGCCCTCATCGACTCATCGGTGGGGGACAGGTGGCGCAGGTCCCGCACCACGGCGACGGTGGCCGTGCGGGTGTCGGCCATCGCGATGAGCCGGTCCCCGAGCAGCGGTGGGGCAGGGAGGTCCCTCAGCGAGGTGAGCCGAGGTGTGGCCCGAGAGAGCACGGCGTCGTGGGCGTTGCTGAGCACCGCCGCGTCGACGGACATGAGACGGCATGCCGCTGCGGTGATCACGTCGAGGTCGTTGGACGGTAACTCGCCTGCAGCGAGCACAGTGACAAGGTCGCTCAGGTCTGGCCAGGGTGTCTCCGGGTTGCTCACGCTCGCGTCTCTTTCCTCGCCTCGATCATGCCCCTTCGGGACGCGTCGCGCCACTGGCTCTGTGTCACAGGGCCAGGCGCGAGTCGGCACGAGGAGCAGGCACCGAGGTGGTGCCCGCCGGGGCGTACGGGATGTCCCAGTGCACGACGGAGCCGCCGTCCGGGTCGAGCGTGAAGGTACAGCTTCCGCCCAGGTGCTGGGCGCGGTCGAGCATCCCGACGAGGTCCAGGCCGGCGCCGCATCTGCGCTGCCAGGCGCCGCGGTCGGTGACCATGACGTCGATGGCGCGCTCACCGATCGCGATCTTGATGTCGGGCCGGCCGCGGCCCGAACCCGCGGCCGCTGAGACGACCACACCCCCGAGGAGCTCGGCCAGGCCTCGGGCCACGGTCGCTGGAAGCCGGGCGAGGTCGCCGTGCACCGAGACGCTCGCGCCGGGCGCCGACAAGTCGGCGCTCGCGTCGAGCAGTGCCTGCAGGATGAGTCCGTCCGCATCGTGGTCGATGTCGTGACCGTCGCGCCGGTCGAGCCCGAACGCCAGTCTGCGAAGGCCTCGGATGATGTCGTCGATGTCGCCGACTGCGTCTCGCAGCCGGTCCGCCGCGGGTCCTTGGACCGAGCTGTTGATCGAGACGAGCTCGAAGCCGAGAGTGAGTAGGCGCGCCATCGCCACGTCCCGAAGCTCGTCGGCGATGCGCTCGCGCTCTTGCAGAAGGTCTCGGCCGGCATCGTTGGCCGAGGATGGTGTTGACATCGCTGCTCCCCCAAGAGCCGAGACGTAACGGATCGACTACCGGGGTCAGGGGCGTTGGGCTCGTGGTCACGGGGGGACCGCGAGCCCAACAGCAGGCTATCAGCCGGGCGACGCCAGTGACACGATCCGGTGGCTAGCGAGCGAGCGTGTGGAGGAGGCCGGTGACGGCGGCCGCCGCGGCGTCGGCATCCTGGGCGCGGATGGCGTCGAAGACGGCGAGGTGCTCGTCGGCGATCTCGGCTGTCTCGTCGACTAGGTGGATGGTCGCGCGCAGGGTGTCCTCGAAGCCGGCGTAGAGCTCGATGAGGAGTGGGTTGTGGGTCGCGGTGACCACGCCGAGATGGAACTCCGCGTCGGCCTCGGCGAAGGCATCGGCGTCCCCGGCCGCGACGGCAGTGGCGCGCCGCTCCATGATCGCGGTCAGGGATCGCAGGTCGTCCTCGGAACGACGCTCGGCGGCCAGTGCCGCGGCGCGAGTCTCGATCGCGTGACGGACCTCGAGGACGTGTGCGAGGTCGACCAGGCCGACCTGACGACGCATCATCGCGGCCACCTCGTTGGAGGCGGCGACGTACGTCCCGTCGCCTCGTCGCACCTCCAGCACGCCGGTGTGGGCCAGCGCCCGTACGGCCTCGCGGACCGTGTTGCGGCTGACGCCGAGAGCCGCGGCGAGCTCGGGCTCGGGCGGGATGCGGGCGCCGACGGCCCACTCGCCGTCGGCGAGCAGAGCGCGCATGCCATCGATCGCCTGGTCGACCAGGGAGCGAGGCGTGGTGGTGGAGAGCGGCACGTGCCGTCCTTTCATCCAATCATCCGATGTCTGGCATCCTAGAGGGCGTGAACTCCCGCATCCAGTCCCGCCCCGATTCTCCGCCGTCGAACACAGCCGTTCGGTCGACGGTGTGGCTGCTGGTCGCGGTCCTGCTGGTCGCCGCGAACCTGCGTGGGGGCATCACGTCCCTCGGTGCGTTGCTCGACAGTCTGGACGGGCTCTCGGCCGGTACCCGGGCGTTCCTGACCTCGCTGCCGGTGCTCTGCTTCGCGGTCGTCGGTGCGACGGGGATGACGCTCGCGCGCCGGCTCGGCGTACATCGTGGCATCGGCGTCGCGCTCGGCCTCCTGGTGGCCGGGCTGCTGGTCCGGGTGATCGGCGACCCCTGGCTGCTGCTCGCCGGCACGTTCGTCGCGTGTGCCGGCATCGCGCTTGCCAACGTACTTCTTCCCGCCGTGGTCAAGGAGGGCTTCCCGAACCGGGTCGGCGCGGTCACCGGTGCCTACAGTGCGGTGATGTCGCTCGGCGCGGCGATCGCAGCCGGGGTCACGGTGCCGATCGCGCATGCGGCCGGAAGTTGGCGGATCGGCCTCGGCGTCTGGGCCCTGCTCGCCGCCCTGGCCCTGCTGGCGTGGGTACCGCACCTGCGCGACCGCGGCCTGCGCCGAGACGGCGCGGTCCGGGTGTCGCTCTGGCGCGAGCCGGTGGCGTGGGCCGTGACCGTCGTCTTCGGTACCCAGTCGCTGTTCGCGTACGTCGTGATGAGCTGGCTGCCGAGCATCTACGCCGACGCCGGCTTCAGTCACGAGACGGCCGGGCTGCTGCTCGCGGTGAGCATCCTGGTCGGCGTACCCGTGTTCTTCCTGGCGCCGACGATCGCGATCCGGGCCTCGACACAGGGCCACCTGATCGCGGTCCTGACCGCGCTGCTGGCGATCGGATTCGCCGGCCTCTGGCTCGCTCCCGTCGCCGGCGCCTGGCTCTGGGCGGTGCTCGTCGGCATCGGTGGCGCGGTCTTCCCGGTCGCCCTGACCCTGTTCAGCATCCGCACCGCGACGACCGCCGGCACCACCGCGCTGTCCTCGATGGCACAGAGCATCGGCTACCTGCTCGCTGCCGCCGGCCCGTTCCTCGTCGGCCTGCTGCGCGAGTCCACCGGCTCGTGGTCGGTCCCGATCGCACTCCTCCTGTGTCTCGCGGTCGTCCAGATCTTCGCCGGGTACGTCGCCGGCCGCCCGGTCGTCATCGGCGCCCGTGCCGAGGACTGAAGCACTCGTCAGCCGCTCCGGAACCGGGTTACACTTGCATCAGTTGGCTTCAAATGGGTGTAGGAGGTTCCGAGATGTCGGAGATGCTGAACGACGATGTGCGGATGCTCCGCGCGGCACTCGACGACGCGGACGAGACGGTGCACGTCTCGTTGAGCCTGCCGCGAGCCAGCGCCGAGAAGGTGCTGGCCCTCCTGGATGCGGAGCGTACGTCGGGTGCGGTTGTCGTACCGATCAAAGAGGCGTTCACGACGACGGAGGCAGCCAGCTTCCTCGGTGTCTCTCGCCCGACCCTGATGAAGATGATCGCCGCCGGCGACATCGAGCACATCATGGTGGGCTCTCACCATCGGATTCCCGCTGAGCCTTTGGTGGCGTTCGAGCGGGCGAGACGAGCCCGGCGAGCGAAGGCAGCGGAGGCACTCGCGGAGTTCTCGAACGAGATCGGCTTCGTCGATTGACCCTCAGCGTTGTCCTCGCGGACGCCAACATCCTCTACTCCCGCACGCTTCGGGACTACTTCCTGTACGCCGCTGATGCCGGTGCCATCGAGCTCCACTGGTCCCAGGAGATCCTGGATGAGATGTCACGCAACCTGCGCGCCGGTCTCGGGATCGACACCGAGCACACCGATCGGCTCGAACAGCTGATGAACGCGTATCTGGAGTACGCCCTCGTCGAGATCAGCGACGAAGCGACGAACGAGGTCGCCGATGTCGAGATGGATGCGAAGGACCGACACGTTCTCGCTGCCGCGGTCTCGGCGGAGGCCGACATCCTGCTCACCGACAACATCCGGCACTTTCCGAGGGCATGGATGGATGGTCGTGGAATCGAGCTGATCGGCTCCGGGGACCTGCTCATCCGCCTGGCCGAGTCGGTGCCCGGAAAGGTCCGTTCAGCGCACGACATGACCCTGCGGCACTCGAAGAAGGATGAGAACGACCTCCTCGCCACGTTGGCGCGGTGCGTTGGCGATCCTGCTGCTGCTGCGCTCCGCCGAGTGCTAGCCGAGGAATGATCTGGGATCATGCGCGAAGGGTCGTAGACCCACCTCGGCTCGCGGGATCGAATACCGTGGGCGGCATGGCTACCGAGTCATACACCATCGCGCCGCTCAGCCCTCAGACCTGGCCGGCGTTCGATGCGCTGGTGCAGCGGCACAACGGGATCTTCGGCGGCTGCTGGTGCATCTGGTTCCATCCGGACGGACCGGAGCGGGGCCAGGGTGCGGAGGCGAACCGGGCGCTGAAGAAGGCGTACGTCGAGAAGGGCGAGGCGCATGCAGCGCTGGTGATGGACGGGGACGAGGCTGTCGCCTGGGCCGAGTACGGCACCCCGGCCGAGCTGCCCACGCTCCACCACCTCAAGCAGTATGACGCGACGAAGACGGTGGACCCCGACTACCGGATCACCTGCGTCTTCGTCGACAAGCGCTACCGGCGACAGGGCGTGACGGAACTCGCGATCACCGGTGCGCTCGAGCAGATCGCCCAAGCCGGTGGTGGCCGGGTCGAGAGCTATCCGCATGACCTGACCGAGCAGACCAAGAAGATGTCGTCGTCGTTCCTCTACAACGGCACCCGTCGGCTCTACGAGCGGCTCGGCTTCACCTACGACCGGCCCAAGGGCCTGAAGAACTGCGTCATGGTGAAGACTGTCGAACCTGCCTGATGTCAGGGTCGTAGGCCGAGATTCTTTGCGTCCCTGGGCAATTCCGGGTCGATCGGGGCGACCCGGACACCGAGGGCGGAGTGGGCGTAGCTGGCCAGCTGCTGCTCGGCGCGCTCGAGGGTCAGCGACGAGTTGTGAGCGAGCAGGTGGAGGCCGAAGGCGTCCTCGAGGGCCACGAAGTTGCGGGCGATCGCCTCGGCCGAGTCGGTCAGCGTGAAGACGCCGGTCGCGCGCCCGACCTCGAGCACGGCGATGTAGAGCGACACCTCGCGGTCGAAGAGCAGCGTCATCAGGGTGGCGTGCATCGGGCTGCGGCTCGCGTTGACGGAGATCTCGTCGAGGACCTGGCTCAGGAGTAGGTCCTCACCTCGGGGAAGACCCGAATACATCAGGCGGCCGAGCTTCTCGGCGGGGGACAGGTCGCCCTCGATCGCACGCTGTCGGGACCAGTAGTACCGGTCGGTCGCGGCCTGGTGGGCGGCCTCGATGAGGCCGTCGAGCTCGGGGTAGTAGTAGGCGATCAGGCGCGGCGAGATCCCGGCCTCCGCGGCGATGTTCTTCATCGTCGCGCCCGCCAGGCCGTGGGTCGCGATCACGGTGAGCGTTGCCGCGGTCAGATGTTCGCGCCGAGCGGCCTGGTCCTTGCGTCGAGCCATGCTCAACCGTAACGCGTATGTGAAATCTGCGGGCGAATGATTGACACCTGGTGTGGCGGGGCTCATATTTGCGGTTAAGCGCAAAGAAAGGATTTGCTTGTGCGTACCCACCAGGACTGGCGAGAGATTGCCGCCGAGGTCCGACTCCGGACCCGACCGTTCATCGGCGGCCGTTCCGTCGACACCGCGGAGGGCTCCTTCGAGAACCGCAACCCCGCCACCGGCGCCCTGCTCGCGGAGGTCGCCGACGCCGGCGCCGCCGGTGTCGACGCGGCCGTGCGTGCGGCACGGGCGGCGTACGACGACGGGGGCTGGTCGCGGGCGGGTGTCGCCTTCCGCCGCGAGCGGATGCTCCGCTTCGCCGACCTCCTCGCCGACCATGCCGCCGAGCTCGCCGTCCTGGACTCGCTCGACATGGGCAAGCGGGTCGTGGATGCGTACGACCTCGACCTGCCGTTCTCGGTGAACCTGTTCCGCTACTACGCCGAGGCGATCGACAAGATCAACGACGAGGTCGCCCCCACCCCGCCGGGCACGACAGCACTCGTCCGCCGCGTGCCGCTCGGCGTCGTCGGCGCGGTCGTGCCGTGGAACTACCCGGTCGACATGCTCGCCTGGAAGGTCGCCCCGGCGATGGCCGCCGGCAACAGCGTCGTGCTCAAGCCCGCCGAGCAGTCGCCGTCCTCGGCCCTGCGGATCGCCGAGCTCGCCGCCGAGGCCGGCATCCCTGACGGTGTCCTCAACGTCGTCCCCGGACTGGGCGAGACCACCGGCAAGGCGCTCGGCCTGCACCCCGACGTCGACGTGCTCGCCTTCACCGGATCGACCGAGGTCGGCGCGTACTTCCTGCAGTACGCCGGCCAGTCCAATCTCAAGCAGGTCTGGCTCGAGTGCGGCGGCAAGAGCCCGCACGTCGTCTTCGCCGACGCCGATGACCTCGCCACCACGGCCAAGCAGACCGCCTTCGGCATCTGGTTCAACCAGGGCGCGGTCTGCTCGGCGCACTCCCGTGTCCTGGTCCAGCGCGAGGTCCACGAGGAGTTCGTCGACCTCGTCGCGAAGGAGGCCGCGGCGTACGCCCCCGGCGACCCGCTCGACCCGGCCGCCGGGATGGGCGCGATCGTCTCGCCCGAGCAGACCGACCGGATCATGGGCTTCGTCGACGAGGCCAAGACCTCGAAGGCGCGCCTGGTCACCGGCGGTGAGCGGGTCACCCGCGACGGCAGCGACTGCTACGTCCAGCCGACAGTCTTCGACGATGTCGACCCGTCCTCCACCCTCGCCCGCGAGGAGGTCTTCGGGCCGGTCCTGGCGGTCACCGCCTTCGACACCGAGGACGAGGCCGTCGCGCTCGCCAACGACACCCCGTACGGCCTGGCCGCCTCGGTCGCGACCAGCAACCTGAGCCGCGCGCACCGGCTCGCCGAGCGGATCCATGCCGGCACCGTGACCGTGAACGGCGTCGACGCCTTCAGCGCCTGGACCCCGTTCGGCGGGTTCAAGGGCTCCGGCTTCGGGCGCGATCTCTCGTTGCACGCTCTCGACAAGTACGTCGGTCTCAAGACCGTCTGGATCAACCACTGACCTCCCGCCCGACCAGCCAGGGACACACCATGACGCAGACCAACCAGCCGACCGCCCTCGCGGCCGAGCAACAGTCACATCTACGCAAGACGCTGCGACGCTTCGACATCGTCTTCCTGCTCATCGCCGCCGTCGTCGGCCTCGAGACCCTCGGGCAGGTCTCGCTCTACGGCGCCGAGGCGTTCACGTGGGCCCTCGTGCTCGCGGTCTTCTTCCTCGTGCCGTACGGCCTGATCTTCGCCGAGACCGGCGCGGCGTTCAGCGAGGAGGGTGGGGCCTACACCTGGGTCCGGGACGCCTTCGGGCGCCCGGCCGCCGCGGTGGCCGCGATCCTCACCTGGATCACCCAGCCGGTGTGGGTCGGCGGTTCGATGGCCTTCCTCGCCGCCGAGACGGTGAGCGTCTACATCACCCCGCTCGAGCACGGCTCGCTCGGTGACTACCTGTTCAAGATCGTCTTCATTTGGATCACCGTGGTCGCCGCGATCGCCAGCCTCGCCAAGGGCAAGTGGCTGCCGACCAGCGGCGCGATCCTCAAGGTCGGTCTGCTCGCCTTCTTCGTGCTGACCACGATCATCTACGCCGCGAAGAACGGCGTGGTCGACCTCAGCGCCGGCGACTTCAGCCCGACCCTGCTCGGCCTGTTCGGGTCGGTCCCGATCCTGCTCTTCGCCTACCTCGGCTTCGAGTCCTCCAACAGCGCCGCCGGTGAGATGGAGAACCCGGCCCGCGACGTGCCGGTCTCGATCTTCCGCTCCTGCGCCACCGCCGCGGTCTGCTACCTGGTGCCGATCTTCGCGATCCTGCTCGTCGTCCCCAGCGACGACATCACCGGCATCGGCGGCCTCCTCGACGCCGTCGGCACCGTCTACTCCGTCTACGGCGCCGCGGCCGAGCCGCTGCTCACGCTCACCGCGGTCGTCTTCGTCTACATCCTGATGAGCCAGGGCGCGGCGTGGATGATCATCTCCGACCGCATGCAGGCGATGACCGCGGCGGACGGTGCCTTCTTCGGCGGGTTCTTCGGCCGCTTCCACCAGGGCCTCGGTACGCCGGTGCGGGTCAACATGCTCTCCGGTGTCGTGGCCACGGTGTTCCTGCTCGTCGCCATGCAGGTCACCGGCGACGGCGCCTCGATCTTCGGCGTCGTCCTGACCATCTCGATCTCCACCTTCCTGCTCAGCTACCTGCTGGTCATCCCGGCCGCGATCCGGCTGCGCACCCGCTACCCCGACCGCCCTCGCCCCTTCCGGGTCCCCGTCTCCGACCGCGGCTTCGCGGTGCTCGGCTGGGTGGCCTTCGCCTGGGTCCTGCTCGGCTCGTGGGTCGCGGTGTTCCCGGGCACCCTCGAGCGGCTGTTCGGCGAGGCGTACCCGTTCAAGGAGATCTGGGGCGTGAGCCAGGTGACCTTCGAGGTCTTCACGCTCGGCACCCTCGGCTGCCTGCTCCTGCTGTGCGGCATCGGATACGTCCGAGGTGCCCGCGTCCGCGCCGAGGTCGGCGCCCCAGTCCAGTCCGTTCCCACCGAGGAGCCAACCCGATGAACGCGTACGACATCCTGTTCGAGCCCGTGCAGATCGGGCCGTTCACCACGAAGAACCGCTTCTACCAGGTGCCCCACTGCAACGGCATGGGCTACCGCGACCCCAGCGCCCAGGCGGCGATGCGCAAGATCAAGGCCGAGGGCGGCTGGTCGGTGGTGTGCACCGAGCAGGTGGAGATCCACGCGACCTCCGACATCGCGCCGTTCATCGAGCTGCGGATCTGGGACGACCAGGACCTGCCCGCGCTCACCCGGATCGCCGACGCGATCCACGAGGGCGGTGGCCTGGCCGGCATCGAGCTCGCCCACAACGGCATGAACGCGCCGAACCAGCTCAGCCGCGAGACCCCGCTCGGGCCCGCGCACCTCCCGGTCGCGCCCGACACCATCGCGCCGGTCCAGGCCCGGGCCATGTCGCTGCAGGACATCGAGGACCTGCGGCGCTGGCACCGCAATGCCGTACGCCGCTCCCTCGAGGCCGGCTACGACGTCGTCTACGTCTACGGCGCCCACGGCTACGGCACCCCGCACCACTTCCTCTCGCGGCGCTACAACAACCGCACCGACGCGTACGGCGGCTCGCTCGAGAACCGGATGCGACTGCTGCGCGAGCTCCTCGAGGACACCATCGACGAGGTCGCCGGCCGGGCCGCGGTGGCCTGCCGGATCACGGTCGAGGAGGAGATCGACGGCGGCATCACCCGCGAGGACATCGAGGGCGTGCTGCGCGAGCTCGGCGAGCTGCCGGATCTGTGGGACTTCGCGATGGGCAGCTGGGAGGGCGACTCGGTCACCTCGCGGTTCGCTCCGGAGGGGCGCCAGGAGGAGTTCGTCGCCGGCCTGAAGAAGCTCACCTCCAAGCCCGTCGTCGGCGTCGGCCGGTTCACCTCGCCGGACGCGATGGTGCGCCAGGTCAAGGCCGGCATCCTCGACCTGATCGGCGCCGCGCGCCCGTCGATCGCGGACCCGTTCCTGCCGAACAAGATCCGCGACGGCCGGCTCAACCTGATCCGCGAGTGCATCGGCTGCAACATCTGCGTCTCCGGCGACCTCACCATGTCGCCGATCCGCTGCACCCAGAACCCGAGCATGGGGGAGGAGTGGCGCCGCGGCTGGCACCCGGAGCGGATCCGGGCCAAGGAGAGCGACTCCCGCATCCTCGTCGTCGGCGCCGGTCCCTCCGGGCTGGAGGCGGCCCGGGCGCTCGGCGTACGCGGCTATGACGTCGTGCTGGCCGAGGCCGGCCGCGACCTCGGCGGCCGGGTGACGGCGGAGTCGAAGCTGCCCGGGCTCTCGGCCTGGGGCCGGGTCAAGGAGTACCGCGAGGCGGTCCTCGCCGACCTCCCCAACGTCGAGATCTACCGCGAGAGCCCGATGACCGCCGAGGACATCGTCGAGTTCGGCTTCGAGCACGTCATCACAGCGACCGGCGCCACCTGGCGTACCGATGGCGTCGCCCGCTTCCACACCACCGCGATGCCGATCGCCGAGGGCGCGCAGGTGCTCGGGCCTGACGATCTCTTCGCCGGCCGGCTGCCCTCGGGGAAGAAAGTGGTCGTCTACGACGACGACCACTACTACCTGGGCGGCGTCCTCGCCGAGCTGCTCGTGCAGAAGGGCTACGACGTCTCGATCGTCACCACCGGCGCGCAGGTGTCGTCGTGGACCAACAACACCTTCGAGATCAACCGGATCCAGCGACGCCTCATCGAGAACGGCATCACCCGGGTGACCGACCACGCGGTCACATCGGTCGGGACCGGCGGCGTCCGGGTGCAGGACGTCTACGCCGGCATCGAGCGTGATCTCGACTGCGACGCCGTCGTCATGGTGACCGCCCGCCTCCCGCGCGAGGAGCTCTACCTCGACCTCCTCGCCCGTCGCGACGCCGGCGAGATCGCCTCCGTACGCGGCATCGGCGACTCCTGGGGCCCCGGCACCATCGCGGCCGCCGTCTGGTCCGGCCGCCGCGCCGCCGAGGAGTTCGACGCCGTCCTGCCCTCCAACGACGAGGTGCCGTTCCGGCGGGAGGTGACCCAGCTGGCCTGAGGTCGGGCGGCGCGGTTGCGCGGGTGTGGAAACGTTGAAGGCTCGGACCGTCCTCGTGGGTCCGAGCCTTCAACCAGGTGTCGTCCTCAGCCCAGCGCGCGCGAACCGCACTCACACTGCCTAGCGGACCACTTTGAGCGGTCCCTCCTCGGGCGTCGGCGGCTCGAACCTCTCGAAGTATTCAGTCGCCGTCTGCTCGGTGAGTGGCCAATCGTCCGCCCACCTGCCGTGTCGATCACCGACTCGGTCCAGGATGGTCTCGAGACTCGTCGCGATGTAGACCGTCTCCGGCACGATGCCGTGGGGTGCGAGTAGTGCGCGGAACTCATCGCGTTGTCGCCGGAACCAGAATCCGAAGTCGAGCACGACATCGTTCCCCGCCGCGACATGGTGCAGCAAGCGCGCCTTCAGGTCTGCCGCCACCTCGGCGACCACTTCGGCGGAGGGCAGCGCCGCGATTCCGCGATCCCAGAACTCCACCTCGAACGACAAACGCGTCCAGCCCTCGCGCTCCAGGCGCTTGGCATACGTGGTCTTTCCTGCACCACCTGGCCCGCACATCATCACGACGCGGGGTCCAGGAGTCCTGTTCACTGCCACTGGGCGGAGGTTACGCCCCGCCACTGACGTTGAGACTCGCAGCGCTCCGCTCATCGCTGATCTGGACGGATCGGACTTGATCAGCGCGCCCTAGGAGGCTGCTGAACAATGGCGCCGCCGCGAGGCGAGGGCGCGGACAAAGGGCGCTTCGGCATTACCGCGTCGCGAAGGCATGCCGGAGCCGCGCCGCTTCGAAGCCGACGGGTCGCGATGATTCTGCTCGATGAGTCGGCCTATCTGCGCCTGGTGAAGCGAACATCGCCGTTGGGTAGGCGTTCGTGGAGATATGCCGCGTCGTGGGCGCGGTGGTGGTGATGGGCACAGAGCAGTGACGCGTTATCGATGTCTGTCAGGCCGCCTTGGGCCCAGGCGATCCAGTGGTGGGCCTCGGCCCAGGTGCCGGGGATGTCGCACCCCTCGGCCTCACAGGTCTCAGACCGCAGCAGGAGGGCACGGCGTTGAGCAGCGGTGAAGAATCGCTCTTTGCGGCCGAAATCGAGCACCTCTGAGGCACCCCCGAGGACGACCGGAATGATGTTGGCGGTGCAGGCCAGGCGCCGGGCTTCGGCGGCGGCGATCGGGGTGCCGCCGAGGATCTGGGCGATGCCGGCTTCCTTGCGGAGCTGGTCGATGTCGATGGTCACGATCACGGTGGTGGCGTCCCCGCCGTGGATCGGGAGCCGGGCCGGGTCGAGGGTCTCGAGCATTTGGCAGAACGCCCGTCCCAGGCGGCGGTCGTAGGGGAGGTACTCGCCGGTGTCGGTGCGGGTGCCGTCGTCGCGTCGGGGTGAGGCGAAGGCCTCGAGGTTGGTGGCCAGCCGGTCCGCGGCCGCGTCCGGGACCACCGCGGTGATCCGGGTGGTGCCATCACCAAGGCGCCGCATACTCAGCCGGGTCTTCTTCCGGGCGTGGGCCTCCTCGGCCGCGAGGCGGCGGGCTTCCTCGGCCTCGGCGATCTCCGGGGCGATCACATCCAGAATCCGGCGGCCCAGGCGGCGCAGCTGGGTGGGATCGAATCGGGTCGCGTAGCCGACCAGCGCCTCTTCGGCCTTCGTCTTGATCTCGGGGTCAAGGTCGGCTGGCAGGTCATCGAGGGCATTGACGATGACGTGGGCCTGGGCCGAGTTGCAGGCGCCGGCGCGCATCGCGGCCGCGACCAGGCCGTAGGAACGGTCCAGTGCGTCGGCAAGCCGGAGGTCGGCGCGCAGGGTCTCGGGGCGCTGGTGGGTGTGGTGATGCAACCACGCCGCCACATCCCGCGCCCCGGACTCGGCGGCGACGTCGTCAGCGGCGGCGAGAACTCGCAGTTCGAGCTCAGCCAGTTGTGCCTTGGCCCGGGCGATCTCGAGCAGGGTGGCGGCCTTCTGGTCGGTGGCCATGAACGCCGGATTCGACTCAGCAACCTCGCCAAGGGAGGCGGTGACCGCGACCACGGCCCCCAGCACAGGGTGTTGGGGTTGTTGCAGCGTGGTCATCACGGTCACCTCCCGACGTACGAACTCAAGGGTTTCTGCGTGTGCAGAATCCCGGTTGGTTCGCTGGTCTCGGAGGCCCGGCAGTACGGGCTATTACTTACCCTCGCAGCTCAGCGTTCACGCCCCTGGTTCCCCTGGATTACCCCGTACCCGTTGTGTCTCGGGCAGATAGGGCACGCCTCTTCCGAGGTGGTCGGCCTTCACGTGTACGCCTGCGCCGAGCCTACCACGCAAAGCAAAACCAAAGAACCCAATCAGGGACAGATATCCCACGAAAACCCAGACCGCTGCTGGAAGCCCGCAAGACAGGTAAATGGCACCCAGCCCAGGCACCCTGCTTCTAAATCTCCCAGCCCAAACCCGGTATTGGCCCCACCCACGCTGGAACTCAGACACCACTGGCGCCGTGGATCAGCCCCGCGCCTGGCGGTCGTATGCCGCGTAGCTTCGCTGCGTCGCGATGTGGCCGGCGACGTGCTTGGCGTCGTGCCAAACGCCCCAGATGAAGGACGAGCCGCGGCGGGAGAGCCAGGGGAGGCCGACGAAGTAGACGCCGGGCTCGGTGGAGACGCCTCGGCGATGGGCCGGGCGGCCGTTCTCGTCGAGCGCGTCGACCTGGAGCCAGCCGTAGTCGGTCGCGAAGCCGGTCGCCCAGATCACCGTGGTGATGCCGGCCTCGGCCAGGTCGAGGGAGAGCAGGGGCGTGGTCGCAGCTGAAGGGCTGGGGCCGAGATCGCGGGCCGAGGGCTCCTCGGGGAGGTCGATACCGTTGCGGGTGACGTATTCGTCGGCGGCGTCGAGGAGGGCGAGGTAGTTGGCGTCGCCCTGGGCGATGTTCTCGGCCAGATCCTTGCGGAAGGTGAGGGTGCCGGCGTCGTAGGTGTCGGTCATGCCGACGAGCTGGATCCCGCTCGCCTCGAGGGCGCGGAAGTCGACGGTGTGGCCGCCGCGGGCGCCGCTGACGGCGATCGTGACGTGCTCGGCGCCGGCGGCCGGGGTCTCCAGGTCCCACAGACCCAGGACGCCGAGCCACCAGCAGAAGTCGCGGCCGCGGTAGCTGCGCGGTGGACGGTCGTGCGGGCCGACCGAGAGGTGGACCTGGCGTCGGGAGCGCTGCAGCTCGTCGGCGATCTGGACGCCGGAAGAGCCGGCGCCGACGACGAGGACGTTGCCCTCGGGGAGCTGGTCGGGGTTGCGGTAGTCGCTCGAGTGCATCTGCACGGCGACCGCGCCGTCCGGGACGATCGGCGGGTAGACCGGCCGTTGGAACGGCCCGGTCGCCGCGACGACGTACCGCGCGTCGATGACGCCGTCGGAGGTCTCGACCCGGAAGCCCGGGCGGCCCTGGTTGCGGGTCACCGAGGTGACCTCGACGCCGGTCCTGATCGGGGCGGCGATCTTCTCGGCGTACGCCTCGAAGTAGGCCGCGACCTGGTCCTTGGTGGCGAAGGCGTCGGCGTCGACGTCCTGGAACTCCAGGCCCGGGAACCGGTCGTGCCAGGCAGGGCCGTTGGCGACGAGCGAGTCCCAGCGCATCGTGCGCCAGCGCTCGGCGATCCGGTCACGCTCCAGCACGAGATGGGGTACGCCGTGGTCGCTCAGGTGCTCGCTCATCGCCACACCGGCCTGACCGGCGCCGACGACGAGGACCTCGATCTGTTCGTTGGACATACTCAGATCCTGAGCCGCCGCATTGCTCGTGTCCAACAGATGTTGTTGGCCTTACCCATCGGATCGGCCGATGCAATCACCGCGCCGCCATTGCATCTGTTTCATTGACGATAGTCCTTGGAAACATCTGTTGGACACATGCCGTCGGACGAGGTGGACTGGTCGTCGTGGAGACCAACAAACCCAGCAGCAGCATCGTCGTCGGCGGACACACCCGGATCCGCCCGTTCAACACCAGCGTCACCTACCCCGAGCAGAACCTCGACAACGACCTGTGCCAGGCCGTCGTCGCGGGCAACACCGTCTACGTACGCGGTCAGATCGGGCAGGACCTGGACACCAGCGAGTCGGTCGGCATCGGCGACGTCGAGGCGCAGACCGAGCAGGCGATGGCCAACATCAAGATGCTGCTCGAGGAGGCCGGCGCCGAGATGGAGCACCTGGTCAAGCTCACCATCTACATCGTCGACCCGCGCTACCGCGAGACCGTCTACCGGACGATCGGCCGCTGGACGAAGGGCGTTCACCCGATCTCCACCGGCATCGTGATCTCCGCCCTGGCCCGCCCGGAGTGGCTGGTCGAGGTCGACGCGATCGCCGTCATCCCCGAGGTGACGAAGTGACCTTCTCCGTCCTCGCCACCGACGGCAAGGGCGCCGTCGGCATCGCCGTGACCTCCTCCAGCCCGGCCGTCGCCGCGCGCTGCATCCACCTGCGTCCCGGCGTCGGCGGCGCTTCCTCGCAGAACATCACCGACCCGCGCCTGGGCACCGAGCTGCTCGACGCGCTCGCCTCGGGCCTCGACGCCCGGGCCGCTCTCGCCTCGGTCACCCAGGGCCGCGAGCACATCGACCACCGCCAGCTGACCGTGCTGGGCCTCGACGGCGCCGGTGCGGCGTACAGCGGCTCCGGGTCGCTCGGCATCCACCACCACGCCGTCGCGCCGCAGGTCGTCGCCGCCGGCAACCTGCTGGCCGGCACCGAGGTCGTTGACGCCGTCGTCGCCGGCTTCGAGGCCGCGACCGGGGACCTCGAGGAGCGGCTCTTGGCTGCCCTGGAGGCCGGGCTGGCCGCCGGTGGCGAGGCCGGGCCGTTGCACTCGGCAGGCCTGTCCGTCGTACGCGACGTCGCCTGGCGGGTCACCGACCTCCGCGTCGACTGGAGCGAGCGCCCGGTCGAGGAGCTCCGCGACCTGCTGAAGGTCTGGATGCCGCAGCGTGACGACTACGTGACCCGCGGCCTCGACCCCACCGTCGCCCCGTCCTACGGCGTGCCCGGGGACGAGTGAGTCGATGACCACCTCGAAGCAGTACGCCGCGACCACCGTCAGCAGCGACGCCGAGCGCCTCGTCCGGCTCTCCGAGCAGCTGCACGCGAACCCCGAGACCGGCTGGGAGGAGCACAACTCCTCGCGCTGGGTCGCGGAGTCCCTCGAGGAGGCCGGGTTCACCGTCACTCCGGCCTACCTCGGGCTGGAGACAGCCTTCCTGGCGACCTTCGGCAGCGGCCCCTTCCGTCTCGGCCTGTGCGCCGAGTACGACGCCCTCCCGGGTCTCGGCCACGCCTGCGGCCACAACCTGATCTCCGCGATCACCGTCGGCGCGGCCCGTGCCCTCGCCCCGCTGGCCGACGCCGCGGGGCTCACCATCGAGGTCTACGGCACCCCCGCGGAGGAGGGCGGTGGCGGCAAGATCGAGCTGCTCGAGCGTGGGGCCTTCGCCGGCCTGGACCTGGCCATGATGGCTCACCCCGCTCCCGTCGACGTCGCCGAGGCCGAGCCGTTCGCGGTGTCGCACTCGCACGTCGAGTACCGCGGCAAGGCGGCCCATGCGGCGGCCTATCCCGAGCAGGGCGTCAACGCCGCCGACGCCTTCACCATCGCCCAGGTCGCGATCGGCCTCCTCCGCCAGCAGCTGCCGCCGACCGTACGCGTGCACGGCGTGATGACCAACGGGGGAGAGGCACCCAACGCCATCCCCGCGCGGACCGAGGGCCGCTGGTACGTCCGTGCCGAGAGCCTCGCCCAGCTCGCCGAGACCGAGGAGAAGGTCTGGCGCTGCTTCGAGGCCGGCGCGCTCGCCACCGGCGCGCAGCTGACCGTCGAACCCGAGAGCAAGCCGTACGCCGAGTTCCGCACCTTCGCGCCCGCGCTGGCGGCGTACCGGCGCAATGCCGAGGAGATCGGCCGGGTCTTCGACCCGGGAACTCCCGCTCGCCGGATGAACCGAGCCTCCACCGACATGGGCAACGTCTCCCAGGTCGTGAACGCGATCCACCCCTACGTCGGCATCAACTCCGGGACCGCCCTCAACCACCAGCCCGAGTTCGCCGCGCACTGCGTCGGCGGGGACGCCGAGAAGGCGCTCCTCGACGCCGCCACCGCGCTGGCCTGGACCGCGCTCGACGTCGCAGAGGAGGCGGCCGCACGATGACCACCGTCGACGCCCCACCGACCCGCACCGAGCACGACTCGCTCGGCCCGTTCGAGGTCCCGGCGACCGCCTACTGGGGCGTGCACACCGCCCGTGCGCTGCGGAACTTCCCGATCAGCGGCACGACCGTCGGGAGCCACCGCTCGCTGGTCGCCGCCCTAGGCGCGGTCAAGCTCGCCGCCGCCCGGGCCAACCACGAGCTCGGCCTGCTCGACGACCGGCGCCACGGTGCCATCGCCGCCGCCGCGCAGGAGGTCCGCGACGGGGTACTCGACGACCAGTTCGTCGTCGACGTGATCCAGGGCGGCGCCGGCACCTCGACCAACATGAACGCCAACGAGGTCGTCGCCAACCGGGCGCTCGAGATCCTCGGGCTGCCGTTCGGCAGCTACGACGAGATCCACCCGCTGGACCACGTGAACCGCTGCCAGTCGACCAACGACGTCTACCCGACCGCCGTCCGGCTCGCCCTGGTCGGGGCGATCGACCGCCTGGTCGAGTCCACCGAGGCCCTCGCCGACTCGTTCGCCCGCAAGGCGGCCGAGTTCCGTGCCGTCCCCAAGATCGGCCGTACGCAGCTCCAGGACGCCGTCCCGATGACGGTCGGCCAGGAGCTCGGCGCCTTCGCCATCACGCTGCGCGAGGAGCTGGCCCGGCTGGCCGACTCGCGGGTGCTGCTGTGCGAGATCAACCTCGGCGCCACCGCGATCGGCACCGGGATCACCGCCCACCCCGACTACCGGCGGCTCGCCGTCCGGCACCTCGCCGAGATCACCGGACTGCCGGTGGTCGGCGCGGGCGACCTCGTCGAGGCGACCAGCGACACCGGCGCGTTCGTGCAGGTCTCCAGCGTGCTGAAGCGGATCGTCGTCAAGGCGTCCAAGATCTGCAACGACCTCCGGCTGCTCAGCTCCGGCCCACAGGCCGGGCTCGGCGAGCTCCAGATCCCCGCCCGCCAGGCCGGGTCGAGCATCATGCCCGGCAAGGTCAACCCGGTCATCCCGGAGATGGTCAACCAGGTCGCCTTCTGGGTGATCGGCAACGACCTGACCGTCACCATGGCGGCCGAGGGCGGCCAGCTCCAGCTCAACGCGTTCGAGCCGGTGATGGCGCACGGCCTGCTCCAGGGCTTCACCTGGACCGCCGCCGCCTTCGACTCGCTGCGGGAGCTGTGCGTCGACGGGATCACCGTCGACGCCGCCAAGCTCGCCGCCGCTGCCGCCGGCAACGCCGGCCTCGCCACCGCACTGACCCCGCTGCTCGGCTACGCGCGCTCCGCCGAGATCGCCAAGGCCGCGCTGAGCGGTGCGGGTGACGTACGGGATCTGGCGCTTGCCGCCGGTGGCCTCGACCCGGTCGTGCTCGACGCGCTGCTGCGACCCGAGACGCTCGCGAACCTGGACGCGAACGGCGAAGGCGTCAACTGGGCGAATCGGGCGAAACGGGAGTGACTTCGGGCAGGATGGCTCGCATGGCCGAGCCGTCCTTCACCCTGACCCAGCTGCGCTACTTCGCCGCGGCTGCGGAGCTGGGCAGCATGACCGCCGCGTCGCGGCAGCTCGTGGTCTCGCAGTCGGCCGTCTCGACGGCCGTCGCCCAGCTCGAGAAGGAGCTGGGCGTCCAGCTGCTGCTGCGCCACCACGCGCGCGGCCTGACCCTGACGGCGGCCGGCGAGGAGTTCTTCCGCGAGCTGCGCAGCTACCTCGTGCACACCAGCGAGCTGGTCGAGGTGGCGCGCTCCGCCGGTCAGGCGCTCGTCGGCGACCTCGCCATCGGCTGCTTCACCACCCTGGGTCCCTTCGAGCTGCCGCGGCTGCTGGCCGCCTGCGAGCGGGACCACCCCGGCATCCATGTCTCCGTGGTCGAGGACGAGCACGCCGCGCTCAAGCACGCGCTGCGCTCGGGCAGCTGCGAGCTGGCGCTCATGTACGGCTATGACCTCGACGACGACATCGACCACGTCCGGGTCGGCCTCGCGGCGCCGTACGTCCTCATCGGCAAGGGCCACCGGCTGGCGCGCCGCAAGAAGGTCGCGCTCGCCGAGCTCGAGGAGGAGCCGATGGTGCTCCTGGACCTGCCGCACAGCGGGCAGTACTTCGAGCGGCTCGTCGAGTCGGCCGGCTTCCGTCCGCGGATCCGCCACCGCAGCGCCGGCTTCGAGACCGTCCGGGCGATGGTCGCCAACGGCCAGGGATGGTCGGTCCTCAACCAGCGCCCGGCCAGCGACACGACGTACGACGGTGCGCAGATCGTGACCCTCGAGATCACCGACCCGGTCGAGCCCCTCGAGGTCGTGCTGGCCTCGATGAAGGGCGTACGCCTCACCGCCCGCGCCCAGGCGTTCGTCCGCTCCTCGGGCCGGGCAGCACGACGGCGGGAAGGCCGCTGACGCGACCTCCCCGCCGTGGGAGCGCTCGGTGCCTCAGGCGTGCGAGGCGAGCGCCATCTCGCTCGGCGCGAGCTTGCGGCCGCGAGCCAGCAGGTAGTAGACCGGCGCGGTCGCGACCAGGCCGATGATCCAGCTCAGGTCGGCGCCGTTGAGCTTGTCCGCGACCGGACCGGTGTAGAGCGGCGTCGCCATGAACGGGATCTGGACGACGATGCCGATCACGTAGGCGAGGATCGCCTGGCCGTTGAAGCGGCCGTAGATGCCGCCGTCGGCCGCGAAGATCGAGTCGAGGTCGTAGTGGCCGCGGTGGATCAGGTAGAAGTCGATCAGGTTGATCGCGGTCCACGGGACCAGCACGACGAGCAGCGCGAGCACGATGTCGACGAAGTGCGAGATGAAGTTGCCGGAGACGCCGATGGCGAAGTACGTCGAGGCGGCCATCACCACCAGTGAGAGCACCACGCGGCTGCGGGCGGTCGGGATCCAGTTGGCGACGAACGTCTGCACGCAGGTGATGACCGAGAGCACGGTGCCGTAGAGGTTGAGCGCGTTGTGGCTGATCACCGAGAGCAGGAACAGGATGAGCAGCGGCGTACCGAACGCGCCGGTCGTGTCGCGCACCCCGGTCATCACCTCGACGCCCGGCTTCATCGCCAGCGCCACGATCGCGCCGAAGACGAACGGCAGGATCGAGCCGAGGGTGCAGCCGAGGTAGGTGGCGGTGAAGGTCGCCTTCACCCCGACGCTCGCCGGCAGGTAGCGCGAGTAGTCCGAGACGTACGGCGCGAACGCGATCTGCCACAGGGCACCCAGCGAGACGGTCGCGAGGAACCCGGCGGTGCTGTAGCCGCCCTGCGTCCAGAAGCCCGCGGGCACGCCGGAGACGAAGATCGCGACGGTGCCGAGCACGATCCCGATGCCGAGGACCCAGGTGGCGACCTTGTTGAGCGAGTGGATCACCTTGTAGCCGATCACCGCGATCAGGCCTGAGCCGAGCGCCCCCAGGACGATGCCCGCCTCGACCGGGATCGGGTCGGCGATGCCGTGCAGCGACTGGCCCGCGAGGACGATGTTGGAGGCGAAGAAGGCCAGGTACATGACCGCCGCGATCACCACGACGATCAGTGCCCCGTAGGAGCCGAACTGGCCACGGCTCTGGATCATCTGCGGGATGCCCATCTGTGGGCCCTGGGCCGAGTGCAGCGCCATGAAGACACCGCCGACGAGGTGGCCGACCACGATGGCGACGACGCACCAGAACAGGTCGAGGCCGAAGACGGTGACTCCGGCGGCACCGGTGACGACGGGCAGGGGAGCGATGTTGGTCCCGAACCACAGGGTGAAGAGGTCGCGCACCTTGCCATGGCGGTCCTCGGGTGGGACGTAGCCGATGGTGTGCTTCTCGACGACTGGCTGGTCAGACATGGTCATTCTCCAAAGGGTGTGAGGCGCCCCACCATGGTCGTGACTCGGTAGTTCCTCTGGCAAACGAATCCTTTTGGCGCAATGCATCAGCAGAACCGATGCTCGCTCGGTACGAGACCGAGCGCCGGCCGAACACCCGATACCCTCACGTTCGCGTTCTTAGGTAAACCTTTCTAAGGTGAGGCTTACCAATTGAAAGGACGGCCGTGAAGCCTATCTCAGCTGTTGTGGTCTCGGTCTCGGTTGCCCTTCTCGGGGCAACGCTCACCTCCTGTTCCTCCGGCGACGCGCTGGTTGTCTACAACGCCCAGCACGAGCAGCTCATGGAGGAGCTGGTGCCGGCGTTCGAGAAGGAGACGGGGATCGACGTCGAGCTGCGCAACGGCAAGGACCTCGAGCTCGCCGCACAGCTGGTCGCCGAGGGCGAGAAGTCGCCGGCCGACGTCTTCCTCACCGAGAACTCCCCGGCGATGGCCGCGGTCGAGCGTGAGGGTCTGCTGGCCACCCTGCCGGAGGACGTGACCGCGCCGATCCCGCAGCAGTACCGGCCGGACAGCAACGCCTGGACCGGGTTCGTGGCCCGCTCCACCGTGCTGGTCTACAACACCGACCAGATCACCGAGGCCGAGCTGCCGGCCTCGCTGCTCGAACTGGCCGAGCCGGAGTGGAAGGGCAAGATCTCCTTCTCGCCGACCGGCGCCGACTTCCAGGCGATCGTCGCCGGAGTCCTGGCCCTCGAGGGCGAGGCGGCCACGAAGGCATGGCTCGAGGGGATCAAGGCCAACGGCACCGTCTACGACGGCAACAACGTGGTCCTCGAGTCGGTCAACGCGGGTGAGGTGCCGGTCGGGATCATCTACCACTACTACTGGTACCGCGATCAGGCCGAGTCCGGCGAGGTCAGCGACAGCTCCGAGCTCCACTTCTTCGGCAACCAGGACCCCGGCGCCTTCGTGAGCGTCTCCGGGGCGGGCGTGCTGGCCTCGGCCGAGCACAAGACCGACGCCGAGAAGTTCATCGGCTATCTCACCGGCAAGACCGGGCAGCAGGGGCTGGCCGACAGCTATGCGCTGGAGTACCCGCTGAACCCCGAGGTGCAGCTCGACCCGCCGGTCAAGCCGTTCTCCGAGCTCGAACCGCCCGCCGTCTCGGTCTCCGAGCTCGACAGCGACGCCGTGGTCGAGATGATGACGGAAGTCGGGTTCCTCTGAGCAGCGTGCATCTCGGCACGTTTCCGGCCGCCTCCTCAGGAAGGTGGCTGATGCCGGCGGTGGCCGGCGCGATCGCCGCCGTCTGCCTGCTCCCGGTGGCGTACGTCGTGTGGTCGACCGCCTCGTTGGGGCCGGCGGAGGCGTACGACTTCCTGGTCCGGCCGCGCATCGGTGAGCTGCTGTGGAACACCGGCCGGCTGCTGGTCGGCGGTGTACTGCTGTCCGTCGTCTTCGGGGTCAGCGGGGCGTGGGTGGTCGAGCGGACCTCCCTGCCCCTGGCCGGCTGGTGGCACGGAGCGCTGTGCGCGCCGCTGGCCATCCCAGCCTTCGTCAACGGCTACGCCTGGGTCGCCACGACCCACGCGGTCCAGTCCTATCCCGGGGCAGTGCTGGTCGTCTCGCTCTCCTACTACCCGCTGGTCTACCTGCCCGCGGTGGCGGCGCTGCGACGCCTCGACCCGTCGCTGGAGGAGGTCGCGGCTTCCCTCGGGCGGCGGCCGCGGGAGGTGTTCCTCCGCGTGGTCCTGCCGACCGTCGCACCGGCGGTGCTCGGTGGTGCGCTGCTGGTAGGGCTGCACCTGCTGGCCGAGTACGGCGCGCTTCAGCTGCTCAACTACCCGACCCTGACGACCGCGATCCTGCAGCAGTACGGCACCGCCTTCAACGGTCCGGCCGCCACCCTGCTGGCCAGCGTGCTGCTGATGGCCTGCCTCGGGCTGCTGGCCCTGGAGATGCTGATCCGCGGTCCTGTCCGGCGCGCCCGCGTCGGGAGCGGCACCGCGCGTCCTTCAAGCCGGCTGCGGCTGGGGCGGGGGACCGCTCCGGTGGTCGTCGCCCTCGGGATCTTCGTCGCGCTGGCCGTCGGCCTCCCGGCAGCGAGCCTGGTGCGCTGGCTGGTCCGGGGCGCCTCGGCCGAGCTCGACCTGAGCCGCCTGCTGCCTGCCGCAGGCACCAGCATCGCGCTGGCGGCCGTCGCCGGAGTCGTCGCGACCGCCGCCGCGGTGCCGGTCGTCTGGCAGGCCGTCCGCCGCCGGACGAGCTGGTCGCTGGGCGTCGAGCGGGTCGCGTACGTCACCAGCGCACTGCCCGGTGTGGTGGTCGCACTCGCCCTGGTCACCGTCGCGATCGGCTGGCTGCCAGGGCTCTACCAGACGGTGCCGCTGCTCGTGGCGGCGTACGTCATCCTGTTCCTGCCGCGCGCGCTCGTCGCCGTGCGCGGGGTGCTGGAGCTGGTGCCGCCGCGGCTGGAGGAGGTCGCGCTCAGCCTGGGGTTGAGCAGAGCTGGGGCGATGCGCCGGGTGACCCTGCCGCTGCTCCTGCCCGGGCTCGCGACGGCGACCGCGATGGTCGCGCTCGCGGTCTCCACGGAGCTGACCGCGACGCTGTTGCTGGCCCCGATCGGGACCACCACGCTGGCCACGGAGTTCTGGAGCGAGGCGTCCTCGGTCGCCTACGGTGCCGCGGCGCCCTACGCGCTGGCGCTGGTGCTCCTCGCGATGCCGGCGACGATCCTGCTGGGTCGCTCGTCGAGAGGGGAGGTTCGATGACCGCCGCGTTGGAGATCAGCGGGCTGCGGGCCGGACACGGTCGGCGCCAGGTGCTCGACGGGCTCGACCTGACCGTCGAGGGCGGCGTGACCGCGGTGCTCGGTGCCTCGGGCTGCGGCAAGACGACGCTGCTGCGATGTGTCGCGGGGTTCATGACGCCGACAGCGGGCGAGATCAGGATCGGCGGCCGCTCGGTCGCCGGGCTGGCGCCACGCCGTCGCGGGATCGGGTACGTCCCGCAGGAGGGTGCCCTCTTCCCGCATCTCGACGTCGGCGGCAACATCGCCTTCGGGCTGCGCCGGAACGTGGGCCGTGCCGAGCGGCAGGACCGTGTCGCCGAGCTGCTCCGGCTGCTCGAGCTGCCGGCCGAGCTGGCCGATCGGCATCCCCACGAGCTCTCCGGCGGCCAGCAGCAGCGGGTCGCCGTGGCCCGCGCGCTCGCGCCCCGGCCCCACCTGGTGCTCCTCGACGAGCCCTTCTCCTCGCTCGACGCTGGGCTGCGCGAGGAGTCCGGGCGAGCGGTCGTGCGTGCGCTGCGTACGGCCGGCGCGGCAGCGCTGCTGGTCACCCACGACCAGGGCGAGGCGCTCTCGCTGGCCGACCAGGTGGCCGTGATGGCTGCCGGGCGCTTCCTGCAGGTCGGTTCGGCGGTGGACGTCTACCTGACCCCCGAGCATCCCGGGGTCGCGGCCTTCCTCGGCTCGGCGACCCTGCTTACCGGTGAGGTCGACGGCGCCGGGCGGGTCGACTCGCCGCTCGGCGAGGTCGCGCTCACCACGCCGCGGCCCGCCGGACCGGTGACGCTGGTCGTCCGCGCGGAGCAGGTGCAGGTCTCGGTCGACGCCACCTCGGGCACCAAGGGCGTCGTCGAGGAGGTCTCCTTCTTCGGCCACGACGCCACCATCCGGGTGCGGCTGAGCGATGACGTACGCGTGACCGCCCGGGTCCCGGGCACCGGGATCCCCGACATCGGAGCCACCGTCGCGCTCGACGTCGTCGGGCCGCTGGTCGGCTATCCCGGGAACATGCGATGAGCTCGACGATCGTTACCGGAGCGCAGCTGCTCCTGAAGGGGCGGCCGGGCGATCCGGCGGTCATCACCGACGAGACGACGCTGACCTACGCGGAGCTGGAGCAGGCGGTGATGGACCGGGCGGCGGCGTACGGTCCCGCCCACGGTGTCGTGCTGCTCGAGGCGGGCAACGACCTTGACTCGGTGATCGGCTACCTGGCTGCCCTCGCCGCTCGTCGTCCGGTGCTGCTGACTCCGCCCGGAGGTGACATGGAGGAGCTCCGGGCGCGCTATCGGGCCGCGTTCGAGGGCCGCGCCGCGCTCCATCCCGACCTTGCCCTGCTGCTGTCGACCTCGGGCTCGACCGGGTCGCCGAAGCTGGTCCGGCTCTCCCGGGACAACCTGGCCGCCAACGCCGCCAGCATCGCTGCCTACCTCGGGCTCACCTCCGCCGACCGGGCGATGAGCTCGTTGCCGCTGCACTACTGCTACGGCCTCTCGGTGCTCAACTCCCACCTGAGCGTCGGAGCCGCGGTGATCCTCACCGACCTATCGGTCGCCGACGAGTGCTTCTGGGACGCCGCGGCGCGTCACGGCGCGACCTCGTTCGCGGGTGTTCCCTACACCTTCGACCTGCTCGACACCTCGGGCTTCTCCGACCGCTCGCTGCCGTCGCTGCGCTACATCACCCAGGCCGGCGGCAAGATGCCGGCCGAGACCGTCCGTCGCTATGCCGCGCTGGGGGAGTCGCGTGGCTGGGACCTGGTTGTGATGTACGGCCAGACCGAGGCCACCGCCCGGATGGCCTACCTCCCACCCGCCCTGGCCGCGAGCCGGCCCGAGGCGATCGGCATCCCGATCCCCGGCGGGCACTTCCACCTCGATCCCGTCGACGGCGCTCGCGACGGCCTGGCCGACGGTGTCGGAGAGCTGGTCTACACCGGTCCGAACGTGATGATGGGGTACGCCGAGAGCGTCGCCGACCTCGCCCGCGGCCCCGAGCTCACCGAGCTCCGCACCGGCGACCTCGCCCGGCAGGCAGACGACGGGCTGTGGGAGATCACCGGCCGACGCAGCCGGTTCGGCAAGATCCTCGGGCTGCGTATCGACCTCGACCGGATCGAGTCCGAGCTCGGGTCGGCGCGTGCCGTCGCTCCGGGTGGCCGCCTGCATCTGTTCACCGACGATCCGGGGTCCGCGGCCCGACTGCCGGGGGGCGTCGGCAGCATCGTGGCCCTGCCGCGGGCGGCAGTCCAGGTCCACCTGATCGATGAGGTGCCGCGTACGCCGAACGGGAAGGTCGACTACGCCACCCTCAATGCCTGGGCGAGCGTGGCGGACGCGGCCGGGCCGCCAGATGCGGGGCTGGCGGAGGGCGCGGACGCCGAGGCGCTGCGTACGGTCTATGCAGCGGTACTGAGGCGCCCCGATGCGACGGTGGCCGACAGCTTCGTCTCCCTCGGCGGCGACTCGCTCTCCTTCGTCGAGATCGCCACCCAGCTCGGCGAACGGCTCGGCACCCTGCCGACCGGGTGGCAGCACCGGAGCATCGCCGAGCTCGCCGCGAGCGCGCGGAGCCCGCGGCGGTGGTTGCGGCCCGTCGAGATCCCGGTGCTGCTGCGCGCGGTGACCATCGTCGCCATCGTCGGCAGCCATGCGGACGTCTGGACCCTCCTCGGCGGCGCCCACATCCTGCTCGCGGTGGCCGGCTTCAACCTCGCCCGCTTCGGGCTCACCGCTCCCACCCGGACCCTGCGCGCGCGTCGCCTGCTCCGGGGCGCCGCCGCGATCGCGCTCCCGGCGGCCCTCTGGGTGGGCACGGTGGCCCTGGTCAGCGACCGCTACCACTGGCCGACCGCCCTGGGGCTCAACCAGGTGCTCGGCAGCGACGGGTGGACCCGCGACTGGCAGCTGTGGTTCCTGGAGGTCATCACCTGGTCCTTCGCCGGTCTCGCCCTCCTGCTGCTGGTGCCCGTCCTCGACCGGTGGCAGCGGCGCCACCGCTTCGGCGCGGCCGTCGTGGTGGTGGGTGCGACCCTCTTGGTGCGGTACCTGTGGGTCGGCCTCGAGGCCGGCGCCACCGAGCGCTACACGATCGGCTGCGTCCTGTGGTGCCTCGCGCTGGGATGGGCGGCGGCCGAGGCGCAGCGGCCCTGGCAGCGTGTGCTCGTCGCGGTGACGGCAGTGGTCGCGACGTACGGCTTCTTCGGCGACCCCGTCCGTGAGGCGACGGTCGCCCTCGGCATCCTCGTCCTGCTGGTCCCGTGGCCGCCCCTGCTGCCCTGGCCGCTGGCCCGGCTGGCCGCCGTGCTCGCCGCGGCGTCGCTGTGGATCTACCTCGTCCACTGGCAGATCTATCCCGGCCTCGAGGCCGCCGGGCTGGGGTGGCTGGGCGTCCTTTGCTCGGTCGCGGCCGGCGTCGCCGCCGCGCTCGGCCCGGCGGCGTGGGTCGCCCGAGCCCGGGTGGCTAGATTGACCGCGTGAGGATCACGGTCGTACGCGGGGACATCACCGAACAGCAGGTCGACGCGGTCGTGAACGCCGCCAACTCCTCGCTGCTGGGCGGGGGAGGGGTGGACGGGGCGATCCACCGGCGCGGCGGCCCGGCCATCCTCGAGGAGTGCCGGCGGCTGCGGGCCGGATATCTCGGCGGAGGTCTGCCGGTCGGGCAGGCGGTCGCGACGACGGCCGGCGACCTCCCGGCGCGGTGGGTGATCCACACGGTAGGGCCGGTCTATACAGACGGCCAGGACAACGCCGCCGTGCTGGCCTCGTGCTTCCGTGAATCGCTGCGGGTGGCCGACGAGCTCGGGGCGCACACGGTGGCGTTCCCGGCGATCTCGACCGGCGTCTACCGCTACCCGCTCGAGGAGGCTGCGTACGTCTCCCTGTGGACCCTCGCCCGGACCCCGACCTCTGTCGAAGAGGTTCGTGTCGTGCTTTTCGACCAGAAGGCGTACGACACCTTCGACCGCGCGCGCGAGGCCCTCGATCCCTCCGATGCCCTGGTCGAGGCCGAGCTGCGGAGCGTGCCGGATGCGACGTGGCTCGAGGCCTTCGAGGCCGCCGATGCGCTGACCGCCGAGGACCGCGACTTCGCCTGGGGTGGCGGCCAGAAGACCGAGAGCGGCGCGATCCAGATGCCGTATCCCGCCTACAGCGACCGTGTCCGCCAGCTCTACCGCTCGCTCCCGGGTGCTTCTATCGACTGGATGAAGTGGATGCGGGGCAATCCGCTTCTCTCCGACCCCTCGCTACTCACCGCCGCGCCGATCGCCGACGCCGCCCGCCTGGCCACGGTCTACACGCGGGGCGAACGGTTCAACGACGGTGTCTTCGGGCATGCTCTTCAAGACGGGTCCATCGACGCTATCGTCGGCCGGCTGCGTACGTGGTTCGAGAGCGAGCGCTGAGCAGCGATGACCCATGTTTCGGGACCGAAAGGAAGCATTGTGAGGACTCGCACTGTCGTCATGGCGCTCGCGATCGCGCTGATCGCGTCGTCGTGTGCGGCCAACCGGGGCGACCAGCTGGCCGATGAGCTGAGCGAACGGCTCGAGGGTGTCGACGGCATCGAGCGGGTGGAGGTCGGTGGCAACAACGTGCTGCCGTTCGCGGGTGACGCCAGCGGAACCATCGTCTTGGAGGACGGGATCAGCACGGCGCGGGCCGCTGAGATCGCCGCGATCCTCGAGCCCTACGTGTCCGGGGAGAGTCCCGACTACGAGCTCATGCTCGGGATCGACCGCGTCGATCTCCAGGTGAGCCCATCCGAGGAGAGCAACGCGAGCGGGTTGCGGTTGCTCGACGAGGTGCGGCAGCGCACCGATCTGAGCAGCGCGACGATCGCCTACGGTGCCGGGTCACAGGCCTGTGTCGTCGCGGCGAAAGCGAGTGCGGATGCAGTGACGGCCTATGACGGCTTGGTTTCGCTCCGGGCCGCGACGCCGGGCTGTGAGCGCGCCGGTGTGCTGGTGACCCACGGAAAGGATCAGAGCGTCACCGATGCGCCTGACTACTGGGAGCACGTCGACACGTTGCCTGAAGCGGTTTCGATATCGAAGCCCATCGTCAGCCTCCGCGAGATCCGGGATCGGCTCGACGTCGTGAGCTATGCGATCAGGCCGGGCTCGCTGGTTCTGGGGATGAGTCGCGGTGAGGACGTGGTCGCGGCCGACGAGCTCGCGCGCAAGACGCCCGGTCAACGGGTCAGCGTCAGCGGCGGCAAGATCAACGCTTGGAGCCGGGACGTGCCCGCTGCTCAGCTCGTCCTCGATCTCGCTGCGCTCTCGTCGGTGGGGTCGGTCAGCAGCGATGTTCGCGGCCTCCAGATCGGTGGCGTCGACGTGAACGACGTCGTCGCCATCCATCAGCAGGCTGCACAGGACCCGGAGGCCGCTGGTCTCAGCCGGATCTCGATCTCCGGCACCGTCGCCGGGGATGAGCGATACCAGATTGCCGGACCCCCGGACGTGGTCGCTGAGCGAGTCGCTGCGGCACCGCGGCTTGCTGCGTACGCGCCGTTCGCTTTGGCTGATGACGTCCTCTCGGTACACGTGGCCATCGACGAGGTTTCCGACATGGTGGAGGTGATCAAGCCCCTCGCTGGTTTCGGGAGGCTGGTCACCGTCCGTGACGACCAGGGGCGGGAGGTCACCTTCCGGAGCGCCGGAGACAAGATCGAGGTGTCCGAAGCGGAACGGCGCGAGGAGGTCCGGCCTTTGCTCGACGCGATCTCGAGGGCGTGGACGGGGTGAACGCTGCGCCGTCGGATAACCGCCGGAAGTCGCCGCTGAGGGGCCCTAGTTTCGAGGCATGGGTACGCATGTCGACATCGATCCGGCCATCCTCTACTTCGGTACGCCGGTGGTATTGCTCTCCACTCTCAACGAGGACGGCACCACGAACCTGATGCCGATGTCGTCGGTCTTCTGGCTGGGACGTACGGCGGTCCTCGGGATCGGCGGGTCATCGCAGACGGCGCGCAACGTGAGGGAGCGGCCTGAGATCGTGCTCAACCTTCCGAATGTCGACCTCGTCACCCAGGTCGACCGGCTCGCGCTGACCACGGGGAACGCGGCGATGTCGGCGGCGAAGGCCGAGCGCGGGTATGTGCACGTGTCCGACAAGTACGCGCACGCCGGGCTGACGGCGTACGGATCCGACACCGTGCTACCGACGTCGGTGACGGAGTGCCCGGTGCACATCGAGGGAACGGTGGCAGCGCTCCACGATCTCGGTGAGCCGAAGCTGCTGGCCGTGGAGGTCGCGGTGACCGCGGTGCGGGTCGCACCGGAGCTACGCCTCGACGGCCACGACCACCGGATCGATCCTGATCGCTGGCGGCCACTGGTGATGAGCTTCCAGCAGTTCTACGGGCTGGGGGAGCGGGTCCATCCGTCGAGGCTGGCGAGCATCGACGAGGAGCTCTATCGGTGAGCGGCGCCGGATCGACACGTCCGGGCACCGGATTGTGGTCCGCGTCGACATAGACCTGTGGCGGGCGTCACATCTACGGTCGGTCTGCCTGCCGGGAGGCGGTGGGCTGGTCTCGCTCAGGAGGATCGGTCATGGGTCTCGGGTTTCGGATCTCGTCCAGGCTTCGGCAGCAACGGATCGGCGCCGCGCTCGCGGGCCTCGGCCTGGTGCTGGCCGGGGGAGCGGCCGTGGCGATCGCCCCGACCGAGGCCTCCACGGCTGCGGCGGGCTCCTGGTCGGCCAGGACGGCGGGCGGGATGACCACCCAGCTGTACGTCCCCAGCACCGCTCCGACGCTCGGCACCGGGCGGGCGCTCATGGTCAACCTGCATGGCTGCGTCCAGACCTCGGCCGCCCTGCGCGACGGCGGCAACTGGACCGCGACCGCGGACGCGCGCGGGATGGTCGTGGCGATCCCCGCGGCACCGAACGGCGGCGTACTCCTCGGCTGCTGGGACTACTACGACAGCAACCACTCCCGGACCTCGCCGGGGCGGCACGACGACAACCTCCTCCAGTTGGTCAGCGACCTGCTCGCCGATCCGGCCCTGGACATCGACCCCGACCAGGTCTATCTGTCCGGGCTGTCCTCGGGTGGTGGCGAGACGATGGTGATGGGCTGTCTCGCGCCCGACGTGTTCGCCGGGATCGGGATCAACGCCGGCCCTTCGGTCGGGACGACCTCGGGGCAGATCGGCTCGGTGGCAGTGACCCAGTCGCAGGTCACCAACACCTGCCGTACGTTCGCCGGCTCTGCCTCCTCGGGATTCGGCAGCCAGCTCACCTCGGTGATCTACGGCTCCAACGACACCACAGTCGCCCCCGGCTACAACACCCTGAACGCGCAGGTCATGGCCGGAATCTACGGTGCCGGGTCGCAGTCGTCCTTCTCCCTGTCCGGCCTGGCAGGCAACAACACCGCCGGCTCCGGCACGCTGTGGTCGGACGGCACCGGCGCGAGGGTATCCCTGATCCAGAACACCGGGATGGGACACAACTGGCCGGCCGGCGGCGGCCCCGGTGGCTCGTACGTCACGACGAACTCGATCGACTACCCGGCGTACGTCACGGACTTCTTCTTCGACAACAACCGCCGCGTCGAGCGGGGCACCGAGCCGACCGACCCGCCGACGGAGGAGCCCACCGACCCGCCGACCGAGCCGGGCCTCTACTGCGGCGCTGCGACCAACGCCCAGCACGAGGCCGCCGGCCGCGCCCACTCCTACGGCACCAACCCGTACAACCCGTTCTACGCGAACGTCTCGGAGGACTACCTGGGGCAGGGCGACGTCACCGTGACGACCTTGCAGGAGTCGGCGGGCGGCCGCTTCGACGTGGTCACCGCCTGCTGATCGGGTCACGACTCGCGGAGCCTGAGGCGGCCGAAGATGCGGTTGAGCCAGGGCGGCAGGTACCAGTTGGCGCTGCCGCCCAGCCGCATGGCCGCCGGGACGAGGACACCGCGGATGATGGTGGCGTCGACGAGGATGGCCACGGCCGTACCGATGCCGATCATCTTCAGATACATGACCTCGCCGGAGGCGTAGACGGCGAAGGAGACCGCGAGGGTCACGGCGGCAGCCGTGATCAGCGGGGCGGAGCGTTGCAGGCCGAGGAGCACGGCTTGCCGATTGTCGCCGGTTCGGTCGTACTCCTCGCGGATGCGGGAGACCATGAACACCTCGTAGTCCATCGACAGCCCGTAGACGACGCAGAACATGAGTATCGGGAAGGCGGGATCGAGAGTGCCGATGGGGGTGAAGCCGAGGAGGTCCGCGAACATCCCGTTCTGGAAGACGACGGTGAGCACCGCGAACATCACGGCGATGCTCACCATGTTCAGGAGCACTGCCTTCAGAGGGATCAGCAGGCTGCCGCTGAACAGGAACAGCAGCACGAACGTGACCATCAGGATCAGGACGCCGGCCAGCGGGAGCCGCTCCATCAGTGCGTCGCGGAAGTCGACCAGCTCCGCCGGGTCACCACCGACCACCTGTTCGGTGAAGGGGCTGTCCAGAGAACGCACCTCGTGGACGAGCTCGGTCGGGACACCGGCATCGAGCGCAGCGCGTGACGGGACCGCCTCGAGGCGTTGCCCGTCGGCCTGGTCGAGGCGATCGGGTGCCGGGGCGATGCGGGTGCCGTCGGCGAAGACCCCGGCGGGGGAGTTGACCTGCACGATCCCGTCCACGGCGGAGAGGGCGATCGCGTACTCGACGATGTCCTGGGGAGCCACGGTGGGGCCGGTGTTGACGACCTGAAGGGCATCGTTGGGTTCGGCCGAGAAGCCTGCGCGCAGCTCGTCGTAGGTGTCGCGCACGGAATGTCCTGGAGGAAGTACGCGGTCGTCGGGGACTCCGATCTGAACCCCTGCCGCGGGCGCGGCGAGAGCGATCAGGCTGATCAGCGCGATCCCACCCCAGGCGAGCGGACGATCCATCACCCGTCGCCCCAGCCGGTACCAGCGCCCGGCCTCGACCGGCCTTGCGGCGGGGGGAGTGCTGCCGCGCCGGGCCATTCGCGCGCCGATGAGCGCGAGCGCAGCCGGGAGGACGACGATGGCGCCGATGCCCGTGGTGAGGACGGTGAGGACGCCGGCCCATGCGAAGGAGCGCAGGAAGTCGTACGGCAGGACGAACAGCATCGACATCGCCGCCGCGACCGTCAGACCGCTGAAGATCACCGTACGTCCGGCGGTGTCCAGGGTCTCGGCCAGAGCGTCCGGCACCGATCGACCTGCGCCGAGGGCCTCACGAAATCGGGAGATCACGAACAGGCTGTAGTCGACGCCCAGGCCGATGCCCATCACCAGGGTGATGTTCGCGGCGAACGAGGCTATCTCGGTCACGCCGGTCAGGGCGCGCAGTCCGGCCAGCGTGCCGACCACGGCGAAGACACCGACGCCCAGGGTCAGCAGCGCGAAGCTGAGCCGGCGGTAGATGATCAGCAGGAGGACGAACATCAGCGGAAGGATGATCAGCTCGGCGCGCACGAAGTCGAGCGCCGCCTGCTCGCTGATCTGGGTCGAGGCGGCCTCTCCGCCGGCCACGCGTACGTCGATCGCCTCGCCGTGCACCGTGTAGGCGGGGATCAGGCCCGCGATCACCTCACGCGCACTCGTGGCGTCGCCGGCGACGTGGGCGAGAACAACCGCGGAGCCAGTGTCGTCGCTGCGCATGGAAGGGTCCCGTCCGTTCGACCAGTAGGACCAGACCTCCGCCACCCGCGACTCATCGGCGAGGTCGGCGGAGACTGCCATGGCCTCCCGCTCGACCGAGGGGTCATCGACCGATCCGCCGGTCGCCTCGACGAGCAGGATGACGTTCGCGGTGCCGGTGCCGAAGCGCTCGGTGAGCTCGTCCTGTGCTGCCACCGACTCGGTGCCGGGCACCTCCCAGCGAGACAGTACGAACGATGACATCGCCCCGGAGGCGACGAACCCGAGAACGAGCAACGCGCTGATCGCGATGCCGAGGATCCATCCGGGACGACGGGCGACAACGCGGCCCAGCTTCGCCAGCCAGGTCGAGCGGAATGCCGGCGCGGTGGGGGTGGTGGGGGCGGAGGTGGGGATCAGTTCGCGGATCGGCTCGACCATTGTCGCGCTCTCCCTGCTAGTTTTACGAGTAGATGCTCGCGATAAATATACGAGTATCTACTCGTATATTTCAAGGAAGGGCGACGATGACCGATCCTGCGGTTCCGATCCGGACACGCCGCAAGCGGCAGGCGCGTGGGGAAGAGCGAATCCGCGAGATCGTGCGTGCCGCCGCGGTGGTCTTCGCCGAACGCGGACCGGAAGCGGCGACGACCAACGCGATCGCGGCCGAGGCCGGGATCTCGCCGGGCTCGCTCTATCAGTTCTTCAGCAGCAAGGCCGACATCGCCCGCGCGCTCAGCGAGCACTACGCCGCCGAGCTCTCCGGTGTGCGCCAGACGATCATGGACGTCGGCCAGGGGACGTCGATCGAGGCGTCGATCGACGCCGTGGTCGGTCCGCTGGTTGCGTTCAGCCTCGCTCACCCCGGGTTCAAGGCCCTCTTCGCGCGATCCGACCTTCCGGCCGACATGCGCGATGCCGTCGCCCCGGTTCAGCAGGCCATGCACCAGACGGTCGCGACGTTGATCGCACGGTTCATGACCGAGCGCGACCCGGCAGACGTCGATCGCATCGCCACCGTCGCGATCCAGATCGTTCGCGGCATGATGCCGCTGATCACCGAGGCTCCCGATCCGGCAACCCGTGAGGCGCTCACGGCCGAGCTCCGCACTGCGTTGGCCGGCTATCTCACTCGCGCTTGAACCCCGCGTCGTGCTGACTCCGAGGCGAACTGTCCGGCGTGGCTGACGTAGGCTTCGTCTCCCGATCAGAACGAGGTGCAGCATGACAGCGAGCAGGTCCGCTCGTGAGCGGAAGGCAGCCTCGCAGGCCGGGCCCCTGGCCACGGTGAGGATCGACCTCGACGCGCAGGAGCAGTTCGTCTACAAGATCACCTGCACGGAGTGCGTCGTCAGGGACAGGATCAAGTGGGCGACCTACCGTGCCGGTGAGGACAACGGCTTCATGGCGGCGATGGACCGATGGATCTTCCATCTGACGCAGAAGCATCCCGAGGCGGACGCGCCGTGCCTGAAGTTCCTGCCCGAGGCACAGCAGCGGCTCGAGGAGCGCCGGCAGGGGCGACCCGTCGACTGACGGCGTCAGCCTCGCATGGCGGCGGCCTTGATCTCCTCGAACTGCTCGCCCATCCGGGTGGCGAGGGCCTCGGCGGCACGCAGCGGGCGGACCATCACCTTGAAGTCGACGATCCGGCCTTCGTCGTCGTAGGTGAGGAAGTCGCAGCCGTTGAGCTCGAGGCCGTCGACCTTGGCGGTGAACTCGTAGGCGTGGTGGACGCCGTCGTGGATCTCGCGGACGTAGGTGAAGTCCTCGAACACCTTCACCACGGCGCGCAGGATCGCGGCGGTGATCGCCCGGCCGGGGTAGGGCTTGAACGCGACCGGGCTGGTGAACACGACGTCGTCGGCGAGCATCGCCTCCACGGCGTCCATGTCCTTGGCCTCGATCGCCTCACGGAAGGTGGTCATCTGGGCTCCTCCTGGGTCGGTTGCTGGGGAGAGCCTAGAGGGACGGGTGGTGCGGCGTGCTCCGCGCGAGCCTCCGACCGCTGTTGAGGGCGTAGCCGATACCGATCCCGACCGCCGCGGGAGCGAGGACGAGCCCGGGGAGGAACGGGGTCAGGTTCCACAGGTCGCTCCACAGCACGCCGAAGTCGCGACCCTCCTCGAACCAGATCCGGAACGGGCCGCTGAGGCCGACCACGCAGGCGATCAGCGCCCAGCGTACGAAGACGGGCGGGAGGGCCTTCGCGTGGTGGCCGTCCCACAGCCCCCAGATTCCCGAGACGGTGAGCAGCAGCGCGAAGTAGATCAGGCCGGCGCCGATGTTCGCGTCCTCCGTGGGGAAGAGGTTGGTCATCACGATCGAGAACAGGAGGCTGCCGCCGAGGATCACGGCGAGGCGTACGAGGAGCTTCATGTCTCCAGCCTCGCTGATCGGGCTGCGGGGCGCATGAGTGCGAATACTCAGACTTGCGGGAACGACTCGACCCTTGACAAGGGTCGGTTACGCCTCGATCGTGTTCGACAACGATTTCGAAGGAGTCCGTGCCATGACTGCCAGCCAGGACCCCGGGTTCGTGCCGGGAGGCGCGGTCCGTCCGACGTCGGCGCCGCTCGCCGCAGCCAGAGGCACGGGCAACGTCGCCGCCCTCACCTTCGACGACGGCCCGAACCCCGGCGAAACGGATCGCTTGCTGGAGATCCTGGCGGTTCACCAGGTCACCGCGGTGTTCTGTGTCATCGGCCAGAACATCGCCGCCCCCGGCGGCGCCGAGATCCTGAGACGCATCGTCGCCGCAGGCCACACGCTGTGCAATCACTCCACGTCCTACGCCGACATGGGCAGCTGGTCGCACGCCCAGGTCGAGCGGGATCTCAAGGCCAACCTCGCGACGATCCGAGAGGTGCTGGGAAACCCGGCTCAGAAGGTGCCCTACTTCCGGGCTCCCAACGGCAGCTGGGGCAACACCGGAGAGGTCGCCGCATCCCTCGGCATGCAGCCGCTCGGGCTGGGCAACGTGATCTTCGACTGGGACGGCAACGACCTGTCCGAGGAGACGCTGGCGAGCAACCTCCGCGCGGCGATCCAGCCCGGCGCGGTGGCCCTGGCCCACGACGGTGGTGGCAACCGCGAGAACACCGTCGACGCGATCGAGACGGTGCTCCCGGAGAAGCTTGCGGAGGGATACACCTTCACCCTGCCGCAGGGCGGGATCCCGGGCGCAGACTGGACGCCCAGGCCGTAGGCGGCTCGGCCTCGGCCGGGGCCGGCGACGTCGGCTAGATTGCGCGTCGTGAGTGGATCGACGAGCAGCCGGAGTGCCCTGGTGGTCGGTGCGGGGATCGGCGGGCTCACGACGGCGCTCGCGCTGTCCCGGGTGGGGTGGCAGGTGACCGTGCTGGAGCGCGCGCCGGAGCTGGGCGAGGTCGGCGCCGGCCTCTCGATCTGGCCGCGGGCGTGGAAGATCCTCGCCGATCTCGGGGTCGCGGATCGGCTCGTGGACGGGACCCGGCCGGCGATCCAGGCGGGGTTGCGGCGGCCCGACGGGCGCTGGTTGGCGAAGGTGGGTCCCGACGCCGCCGAGCGGACCCCGGTGATGGTGCATCGGGCCCGGCTGCACGAGGCTCTGGTGGGCGAGCTGGAGACGCGCGAGGGGATCGAGGTACGCACCGGGGTGACCGTCACCGGTCTGGCCGATCTCGATGACATCGACGCCGTCGACGGTCGCGGTCCGGCCGACGTGGTGGTCGCCGCCGACGGGATCCGCAGCACGATCAGGAACGAGCTGCACCAGCGCGAGGACGTACGTTATGCCGGCTACACCGCCTACCGCGGCGTCACCGCGGAGCCGGTGCCGGGTGAGGCGTCGACCACGGGCGGCGAGACCTGGGGGACCGGGGTGCGCGTCGGCTATGTCCCGCTGGTGGATGGCCGGACGTACTGGTTCGTGACCGCCAACCGGCCCGCGGGGGAGACTGGCGGGGACCACCACGCCGACGTCACCGCGCTGGTCGGTGACTGGCACGAGCCGATCCCGCAGCTGCTGGCGGCGACGCCGCCGAGCGCCGTGCTCCGAGGAGACATCTGTGACCTGCGGCTGCCGCTGAAGCGGTTCGACCACGGGCGGGTCGTGCTCCTCGGTGACGCCGCGCACGCGACGACGCCCAACCTCGGCCAGGGCGCCTGCGCCGCGATCGAGGACGCCGCAGTGCTGGCCGCGCAGCTCGCCGGCCATGCCCGCATCGAGAGTGCGCTGGTGGCCTACGACCGCACCCGGCGGCCAGCAACCCAGCGGCTGGTACGGGCCTCCAGGCTGGTCGGAGCGCTCGGCCAGGTCGAGAACGGCACGGTGGTGGCCGTCCGTGACGCGGGCCTCGCGGGGCTCGGCGCGATCGCGGGACTGCTGAGCAGGTAGGTCGGCGTCACAGCCGCGGCGCCGCCGGTGTCTGGATGGCCATGACGGCTACCTATCTCACTCTGACGCTCATCGCCTCGATCGCCGCGCTTGGCGGGGCGGTGCTCAACCTGACCGGTCACCGGATACCGGTGACCGAGGCCCAACGGCTTTCGGTGCCGATGGAATGGTTGAGGTTCCCGATCGGGGCGTCCTACGCGCTGGGCTTCCTGGGCCTGCTCATCGGACTGGCTGTCCCGGCGGTCGGGATCGTCGCCGCCGCCGGGTTCGTGGTCTTCTTCGTGCTCGCGATCGGGGCGCACCTGCGAGTGGAGGACCGGAGCCTGGGCCGCGCGGGCGGTGGGCTCGCGCTCTCGCTGGCGACGCTCGTCGTCACCGGGATGTACGCGGCGGGGCGGGACGATCTGGGCGGGGTCGTCGCGGCGTACGTCAACGATCTTCCGGACCCGTGGTGGCCGGTCGTGCTGCTCGCGGTGATCCAGATCGGCGACGCGGCGATGTGCTTCAAGCCGGCCAGCTTCATCGCCCGGTGCTTCACCGATGTCGGGCTGCCGCGGGCGCTGTGGCCGGTGATGCCGTGGGTCAAGGTCGCCGCCACCGCCGGCCTGGTCACCGGGCTGTGGGTGCCGTACGTCGGCGCGCTGACCAGCGCGGCACTGGTGGTCTACTTCGTGCTCGCCGTCTCGGCCCACATCCGGGCCCGCGACTTCGGCCGCAACTTCGTCCTCAACGCAACGGGGTCACTGGTCCTGTGCGTGGCCGTCTTCGTCTTCTGCTTCCTCGGCTGAGCCGGTCTACGCGGCGACGAACAGGGGCAGGCACGGTTCCAGGCCGCTGACCTCGATCTCGCTGCGGTCGTTCAGCTCCCACCGTTCCCGGCCGAGCCGGAGGCGGTGGGAGACGAGCACCTCGCCGTCGCGTACGTCGCGGGAGATGCCGTCGGGCTGGTAGCCGAGGTTGGTCGACACCCCGACCGAGGCGGCGTTGTCGGGGAAAGCCTCGGAGGTGGCGTAGGCACCGCCGAGGTGGTCGAAGACCAGGGTGAGGGCACCGAGGCGGGCCTCGGCGCCGAAGCCGCGGCGGTGGTGTCGCAGGCCGAGCCAGGACGCGGTGCTGACCTCGCGCCGAGTGGCGAACTCGCTCGCCGAGACCCACACGACCCCGATCGGGTCGCCGTCGAGGAAGGCGGCCAGCCCCAGGCTCCAGTCGTCGGGCTTCCAGTCGCCTCGGCTGGACCAGGCGCCGCGCATCACGTGGCGGGCCCGCTCCAGCGGTGGCCGCTCTGCCCACGGAGTCAGGAACGGCCGCTGGGTCGGCTCGTGCACGCCGTCGGCCGCGACCTGCGCCAAGCGCGCGAGCTCGACGTCGGTCGGGAGCCGCAGCTCCAGGCGCGGGGTCCGGATCACCAGGCCGAACAGCGGCCACACCTCGGTCGGAGTCATCCGGCCATCATTCGAGAGCGCGTACGCCGCGGGCAACCGGATATCACTCCTCGGAGTGACTCCTCACGTGGTCGAGCAGGTCGGCTGCCGCCGAGGTGTAGCGGTCGACCTCCTCGCCGCTGTCGCAGGTGCACAGCACGATGGTCACCTCGCCGGCGCGTGGCCAGATCGCCTCCCAGGTCGCGCCGGCCTGCTCCCAGCGGAGCAGTCGCTCGAGGTCGTACGTCATCTCGTGGTCCGTGCGGTCAGCCGAGGACGGCGTCGACGGACTGGGCCCAGAGGCCGGCGGCCTCGTCGATGGCCGCGGAGTCGACGACGAGGGCGGGGATGAACCGCACGACCTGGCCCCAGGCGCCGCAGGTGAGCAGCAGCAGGCCACGTCGGACAGCCTCCTGCTGGGCCGCGGCGGCGGTGGCGCCGTCGGGTTCGCCGTCGGGGGTGCGGAACTCGTTGCCGAGCATGAGCCCCAGGCCGCGTACGTCGGTGATCGCCTCGTGCTTGCTCGCGACCTGCTCCAGGGCGGTGCGGAGCTCGGCGCCGCGCTCGGCGGCGTTCTTGACCAGGCCCTCCTCCTCGATGACGTCGAGGGTCGCGAGGGCCGCGGCGCAGGCGACGGCGTTGGCGCCGTAGGTGCCGCCCTGCGAGCCGGGCCAGGCCTTCGACATCAGCGCCTCGCTCGCCGCGATCGCGGACAACGGGAACCCGGAGGCCAGGCCCTTGGCAGTCATGATGATGTCGGGACGTACGCCGAAGTGGTCGTGTCCCCAGAACTCGCCGGTGCGGCCGAAGCCGGTCTGCACCTCGTCGATGATGAGCACGATGCCGTGTCGGTCGGCGCGCTCGCGCAGGCCGTTGAGGAAGGTCTCGTCGGCGGGCACGTAGCCGCCCTCGCCGAGGACCGGCTCGACGAGGAACGCAGCCGTGTCGGCCGGGGCGCTCTGGGTCTGCAGCGTGTAGTCGAGCTGGCGCAGCGCGAACTCGGTCGCCTGCTCCTGCGGCCAGCCGAAGTGGGGTGCGTCGGGGAAGGGAGAGACCACGACGCCGGCCATCAGCGGACTGAAGCCGGCACGGAACTTGGTGCCCGAGGTGGTCATCGAGGCGGCCGCGACGGTCCGGCCGTGGAAGCCGCCGTGGAAGACGACGATGTTGGGGCGGCCGGTGGCCTGGCGGGCCAGCCGGATCGCGGCCTCGGCGGCCTCCGAGCCGGAGTTGGCGAAGAAGAGACTGTCGAGTCCTTCGGGGAGGACGGGGCCGAGGCGGTCGACCAGGTCGAGGAGCGGGCGGTGCCTGACCGTCGTGTACTGCCCGTGGACCAGGTTGGCGATCTGGCGCTGGGTGGCCTCGACGACCTTCGGGTGGCTGTGGCCGGTGCTGGTCACGCCGATGCCGGCGGTGAAGTCGAGATAGCGGCGGTCGTCCTCGTCGAAGAGCTGGACGCCTTCGCCGCGAGCCGCCACGACCGGAGTTGCCTGCTTGAGGATGGGGGAGAGCTTGGCCACCGTGACCTCCTGTTGATTGTCGACAATCCGACTGGCTACTACAGTAGGCGAGCGTCCGGTGGCTGTCAGTAGGACAGTCGGACGCTGACCTTGGAGGCTGATGCGGGATGGGCGGAGAACCGAACGAGGCACGGGTCGTGGCAGAGGTGCCGAAGGGGCTTCTTGTCGCAGGTCAGTGGGTGGATGCCGGCGACGGAGCGACCTTCGACGTGCTCGACCCGTCGACGGCAGAAGTGCTCTGTGCCGTCGCCGACGCGACCCTCGAGGACGGCCGCCGTGCGCTCGACGCCGCGGCGGGCGCGCAGAAGGCGTTCGCCGCGACCGCGCCGCGGGCCCGGGCGGACATGCTCATGGCCGCGTTCGACCTCCTGCACGAGCGGATCGACCACCTCGCGCTGCTGATGACGCTCGAGATGGGCAAGCCGCTGGCCGAGGCGCGGGGCGAGATCGCGTACGCAGCGGAGTTCTTCCGTCACTTCGCCGAGGAGGCGGTGCGGATCGAGGGCGGCTATCAGACCGCGCCCGCCGGCGGCTCCCGGTTCCTGATCACGAAGCAGCCGGTCGGGCCGGCGCTGCTGATCACGCCGTGGAACTTCCCGATGGCGATGGGGACCCGCAAGATCGGGCCGGCGATCGCGGCCGGCTGCACCAGCATCATCAAGCCGGCCCAGCAGACGCCGCTCTCGATGCTGGCGCTGGGGGAGATCCTGCGTGAGGCCGGCGTGCCCGACGGCGTTGTCAACATTCTGCCGACGACCCGGCCAGGTGAGCTGACCGAGCCGCTGCTGCGCTCCGGCGTGATCCGCAAGCTCTCCTTCACCGGCTCCACGGCGGTCGGGCGGGTGCTGCTCGCCCAGAGCGCGGAGCAGGTGCTGCGTACGTCCATGGAGCTCGGCGGCAACGCCGGCTTCGTCGTCTTCGAGGACGCCGACATCGACGAGGCGGTCGCCGGCGCGATGGCCGCGAAGATGCGCAACACGGGGGAGGCTTGCACGGCCGCCAACCGGATCTTCGTACAGCGCTCGGTCATCGAGGAGTTCGGCGACCGGCTCGCCAAGGCGATGTCCGAGCTGCCCGTCGGCCGTGGCGTCGAGGAGGGCGTACGCGTCGGGCCACTCATCGACGAGGCGGCCAGGGAGAAGGTGCAGACCCTCGTGGACGACGCGGTGGCCGGCGGCGCGAGGGTGCTGACCGGAGGCACCGCTCCTGACGGGCCGGGCTACTTCTACCCGCCGACCGTGCTCACCGGCGTCCCCGCCTCCGCGAAGATGGGCAGCGAGGAGATCTTCGGGCCGGTCGCGCCGCTGACGCCGTTCGACACCGAGGACGAGGTGGTCGAGGCGGTCAACGACACCGAGTACGGCCTGGTCAACTACGTCTTCACCAACGACCTGCGCCGTGGCTTGCGGGTCGCCGAGGCGCTCGAGTCCGGCATGGTCGGGCTGAACCAGGGCGTGGTCTCCAACCCGGCCGCGCCCTTCGGGGGTGTCAAGGCCTCGGGACTGGGGCGGGAGGGCGGGCGTACCGGGATCGAGGAGTTCCTCGAGACCAAGTACGTCGGGATCGCGATGTGAGCCGAAGACCTGGCCCATGCCTGCGCCCCGGAACCGAGGCGCTGGCATGGGCCACCTCAGAGCAGGATCGCCTTCAGCTCGGTGAACTCCTCGATCCCGGCCTTGCCCATCTCTCGGCCGGTCCCGGACTGCTTGCGTCCACCGAAAGGCGCCAGCGGCGTGAACGCCCCGCCGTTGACATGGACCTGGCCGACCTCGAGCCGCCGTGCGATCGAGAGAGCTCGGCTGGGACTCCCGAACACCGCCGCCGTGAGGCCGTACGGCGTGCCGTTGGCGATGCGCACCGCATCGTCCTCGTCGGTGTAGTCGATGACGACGAGCACCGGTCCGAAGATCTCCTCCTGGGCGATCGTCGAGTCCGGGTCGACGTTCGCGAAGATCGTCGGGCGGATGAACGCACCGCCTTCGAGGCCGGGAACCCGTCCAGGCCCGCCGACGACGAGCTCGGCTCCCTCCGCGATTCCCTTCTCGATGTAGCCGTTCACCCGTTGCCACTGGGCCTCGGACGCCACCGGTCCCAGTCTGGTCGTCTCATCGGCAGGGTCGCCTACCGTGTACTCGGCGGCGGCCTCGCGCAGCTTCGCCACGATCTCATCGCGTCGTGCGGCGGGGACGAGCAGCCGCGTCCAGGCGCCGCAGGCCTGACCGCTGTTGCTCCAGGCGTACTGCAGGGTCTCCGCGACCACCTCGTCGAAGTCGGCGTCGTCGAGCGCGATGCTGGCGGTCTTGCCGCCGAGCTCGAGCCCCGCTCGTTTGACCGTGTCGGCCGCGACCGCTGCGACACGCCTGCCCGCGGCCGTCGAGCCCGTGAACGACACCATGTCGATGCCCGGGTGCGCCGCGATGGCCTCGCCGACGACGCTTCCGGTGCCGTAGACGATGTTCAACACGCCAGCCGGGATCCCGGCGGCCACTGCTGCCTCGGCCAGGATCGGTCCGGTCAGCGGAGCGGTCTCGGCCGGCTTGAGGACCACCGTGTTGCCGGCCAGCAGCGCCGGGACGACCTTCGTCACGACCTGCTGGAGCGGGAAGTTCCACGGGGTGATGGCGCCGACGACACCAACGGGCTCACGGACGAGCAATGCGTTGCCGGCCCGCTCCTCCCACGAGACCTCGGCGGCCAGGGCGGCGACTGCCTTGGTCACCAACGGTGGGAAAGCCGCCTGCGCGAGCCGGGAGAACCCGATCGGAACGCCGATCTCGGTCGAGATGGCGTGAGCGATTCGCTCGCTGCGAGCGGTCAGCTCGTCCGCGAGGACTCCCAACACATCGGCTCGGGCGGCGGGGCCGAGGCCGGCCCAACCCGGAAGTGCCGTACGAGCGGCCTCGACCGCCCGGTCGACGTCGGCGGCGGTGCCGAGCGGAGCGATGGCGACCACTCGCCCGTCTACGGGGCTGACGATCTCCATCGTGGTGGTCGCGGGGACGACGGTGCCGGCCACCCAGTGGCCGGGAACGTCATAGGTCAGGTCGATGCTTGTCATGCCACTACGGTGCTTCGCCCGACGGACCCCATCCATGCCCGGTCATGACAAGGCTGGCGGGGAGTAAGAGATCGCCTGCCGTTGTTGGGACGACGTGAATCGCGTACGACTCGCAGAGTTTCTGCGCACGCGCCGCGAGGCGCTTCAACCAGAGGACGTCGGAGTTCCCAGGGGTGGTCACCGCCGTACGCCAGGACTCCGGCGCGACGAGGTCGCAGAGCTCAGTGGGATCTCGACGCACTACTACACCCGCATCGAGCAACCGCGTGGCCCGGTGCCGTCAGCACAGGTGCTCGCGGCCATCGGCCGGGGGTTGCAGCTCAACTCCGACGAGCTCGATCATCTTCAGCGCCTGGCCGGCCATCCACCCGTACGTCCGGCGGACCCGCCGCACGGGATCAGCCCGGGCCTGCGGCGGATCTTCGACCGGCTCCAGGACGAGACGGCTCTCATCGTCGACGAGGTCGGCGAGACCCTCTTGCAGACTCCCGCGGCGGTCGCCCTGCTCGGGGACGAGACCCGCTACTCCGGGATGATGCGGAGCCGCATCTATCGATGGTTCACCGACCCTGCGACGCGCCGGCGCACGCCGACCGAGGATCATCCCGCTCACAGCCGCGCGCTGGTTGCCCAGCTCGCGCACACCGCCGCGTCCAACAGGTGTCCCCGCGCCGACGCGATGATCCCCGAGCTGCGGCGCTCGAGCCCCGAGTTCGAGGAGCTGTGGAGCCAACACCCAGTGGTCGGGCCCTACTGCGATGCGAAACGCCTGATCCACGACGAGGTCGGCGAGCTCGAGCTGCACGGCCAGACTCTGCACGACCCCGAGCGACCCCAGGCTCTGACAGTGTTCACGGCCGAGCCCGGGAGTGAGAGCGAGCGTCGACTCAGGATGTTGTCACGGGTCTAGACGTAGCCCTCGTCGTTGTCCTCGGCGTGGATCAGGCGCCGCAGCGCCTCGTCCATGTGCAGCTCGACGCGCTTGAGGGTCAGCTTCACGTCGCCCGCCTCGATGGCGTCGACGATCTGGTTGTGCTCCTCGACCAGCTCGAGAGGCTGCTGGTAGGTGCCCTCCAGCGCGGTCAGGCACATCCGCGTCTCGACGATCAGGGTCTGGTGCATCCGGGCCAGGCGCCGGCTCCCGGAGCACTGCACGAGCACGTCGTGGAAGTGGAAGTCGGCATCGCTCAGGGCCGCGGGGTCGCCCAGCTCGAGCGACTTGGTCATCGCGTCGCAGGCGGCGCGTAGCTCGCGCAGCGCCGCGGGGACCCGTGCCTTGGCGATCATCGTGGCGGCGGCACCTTCGACGGCTGCCCTGGCCAGGTAGATGTCTCGGATGTCGGCCTCGTCGAGCTCGATCACGAAGAGCCCGCGGTTGGGCTCGCTGCGGAGCAGGCCCTCCTGGACCAGGCGCTGCATCGCCTCACGCAGCGGGCCGCGGCTGACGCCGAACTGGGCCGAGAGCGCGGTCTCGCTCAGCTGTGCACCGGGCTGCAGGGTGCGCTCCATGATCGCCGTGCGCAGCTGGCGAGCGATGACCGAGGCCGTCGACTCCCTGTGCACGGGTTCGAAGCTCGATGTCACTGTCAACGTGGTCTCCGATGGGTCACCGAGAAAGAGTTTGATTGTTGACAATCATTGCATGTGGTCGGTCCGGCAGTGAGCGGATCGACCGAGCGTGCCGGGTACGCGGGACGGACCCGGCACGCTCGTTCGCAGACGCCGGTCAGACGGTCTTGTTGTCGAGACTGTCGAGCTCGGCGAGCTCCGCCTCGGACTCCGGCGTACCCGGGATCTCCGTGCCCCGGATCGACTTGCCCGCCGTCTCGACGACGAAGAACAGCGCGATCAGACCGACCACGGATCCGGCGATCATGTAATAGGCCGGCATCAGCACGTCGCCGGTGGCGCCGATCAGCGCGTTGTTGACGTACAGCGCCGTGCCACCGAAGGCGGCGGTGGAGATGTTGTAGCCGATCGCCATGCCGCCGTAGCGCACCTGCGAGGGGAACATCGCCGGGAAGGTCGCCGAGATCGTCGCGAGCTGGGCGACGTAGACGATGCCCAGCACGGTGAACCCGAGCACCGCCGGCCAGAAGCCCTGACCGATCAGGAGGAACATCGGGACCGACAGGATGATCAGCCCGATGAAGGAGCCGCCCCACATCGGCTTGCGGCCGACCTTGTCCGAGAGCGCTCCGGCGATCGGCAGGAAGACCAGCATCGCGACCTGTCCGAAGATGACCAGCAGGTCGGCGTCGGTGCTGCTGAAGCCGGCTTCCTCCTGCAGGTAGGTCGCCATGTAGGCGAGCAGCGTGTAGTTGGCGATGTTGAGCGCGGCGACCAGGCCGATCAGCGTGAGGATCGGCTTGTAGAACAGCGCGAAGAGGTCCTTCAGGGCGGCGCCGGCGCCACCCTCGATGGCGTCCTGCGACTCGAGCTCCTGGAAGACAGGTGTCTCCTCGAGCTTGGTCCGGATGTAGAGGCCGATGAGGCCGATCGGACCACCGATCAGGAACGGGATCCGCCAACCCCACTCGGTCATCGCCGCGTCACCGATGATCGACTCGGTGGTGAAGACGACGGCGATGGCGGCGGTGAAGCCGACGATGGTGCCGAACTCCAGGAAGCTGCCGTAGAACCCACGCTTCTTGTCGGGGGCGACCTCGGCCATGTACGTCGCCGCGCCGCCGTACTCGCCACCGGTCGAGAAGCCTTGGATCACCCGGAGCAGTACGAGCAGGACCACGGCCCAGATGCCGATCGAGTCGTACGTCGGGAGCAAGCCGACACAGAATGTGGCAGCCGCCATCAGGATGATCGTCATCGCGAGGACACGCTGGCGCCCGATGCGGTCGCCGAGCGGGCCCCAGAAGATGCCGCCGAGCGGGCGGAGGATGAAGGAGATCGCGAAGGTCAGAGCGGTGCCTGTGAAGCCCTGCTCGGGGAAGAAGTTCGCGGTGATCTCGGTCGCGACGTAGGCGAAGGCGCCGTAGTCGAACCACTCTGTCGCATTGCCGACCGCTGAGCCGGTGATCGCTCTTCGGAGCTTCGATTTGTCGGGTTGTGCCTCGTCGGAGGGGATGGTTGGGGTTCCTGACATTTCTTCTCACCTATTCGGTGTGATTGATGGCTGGGGACCGCGTTTGACCCGCAGTGTCGACTGTAGGTTTGTCAACAATTCGCGCCACGTTAGCGCTGTCTGTGCGACATGGCTAGGTGGCGCGGGGTGCGACGGGAGGTTTATGTAAAGCCGCGACTTTACCTGAAGAGCGCCCCGAGCCCGGGCAGGGGGCGGGGCGACCCGGCGAGGCGCAGGCCCTCCCAGACGGTCACCTGGTTGGCCGTCAGCACGGGTTTCCCGAGGGCTTTCTCCAACGTATCGATGCAGGTCAGCGTGTGCAGCGCGGTGTCGGGGACGAGGACGGCCTCGGCCTCGGGAACGTCGACGGCCAGGGTCATCTCCAGGACCGCGTCCGGGCCCAGACGGCCGGCGTCGACGGCGGTGAAGATCCCGCTGGCACCGAAGGAGACCACGTCGATCCCGCCTGCTGCCAGGAAGGAGGTGAAGTGTCCGGCCAGATCCTCGGGGTAGGAGGCGGCGACGGCGACCTCACCGAGCCCGAGGGCCCTGGCTGCCTCGACGAACGCGATCGAGGTCGACGAGGCGGGGACGCCGAGACGCTTGCTGATCGCGGCGGCCTGGGCTGCGGCGCCGTCCGGGCCGTAGACGAAGCTGCCCGAGGTGCACGCCCAGATCACTGCGTCGGGGGAGTGGACCGCGACCGCATCGGCGCCGGCGGCGAGCCGGTCCTCGGAGCCGGTGTCGAGGAGGGCCTCGACGGTGTGCTCGTCGCGACCCATGGAGGTGTGGACCAGCGGCAGCCAGATCGCACCGCCGAGCGCGTTCTCGAGCGCCGGGAAGTCGTCCTCGGCCGCGTAGCCGGGATAGAGCAGCCCAACGACCGGCGGCCGGGTCATGAGGCATGCCCCAACAGATCCTCGGCGGTCGGCGGGGTGCGTCCGACCATCCGGAGCGCGGCCTCCATGGTCGCCCGGTTCGCGGAGATCACCGGCTTTCCGAGCTCGGCCTCGAGCCGGCCGATGATGTCGTACGTCGCCAGGTTCGTGCACGAGACGACGACCGCCTCGGCGGCGTCGGTGTCGGCGGCCCGCACCAGGGCGAGCGTGGTCTCGTAGGGAACCTCCCAGATGTGGTGGCCCAGCCCGAGGTCGCCTGTGCTCACCACGGTGACCCCGGCCTCGGCCAGGAAGCTGCCGAACCTGGCGGCGAGCGCGACGTCGTAGGGGGTGGCGACCGCGACCCGGGAGACGCCGAGAGCGGAGAGCGACTCCAGCACCGCGCCGGAGGTGGTGATCGCGGGTGCGCCGCCGGCGCGGCTCATCGCCGCGGCCAGCCTCCGCTCGCCGTGCCGGCCGTGGACGAAGCTGCCGGAGGTGCAGGCGTAGACGTAGAGGTGGGGATCGGCGGCCGCGAGGTCGCGTACGGCCTGCTCGACGGCCGCGGTCTCGCTGATCTCCTCGGCCATCTCGAGGGTGACCGCACGGTCGGTGAAGGGCGTTCGGTTGAAGAGCAGGCAGGTGTCGGCCGGGGCCCACCGCCACAGCTCGTGGTCGAGCACCATGTCATGCGGAACGACCACGGCGATGCGTACCGTCGGGGACATCGCACCTCGCTAAGATTGTTGACAATCTGCAATCGGCTCTCCTAGCGTAGTCTCGGATTATTGCGGAGGTGTGTCGATGCGACGGAGGATTTTTCTTGGAGACGTCCCGGCGCCCCGCGATCACGATCCTCTGTCCGCCTGGCGGCGGCAGACCCGCTGGGGTGGAACGCCTCGAGGCGGATGCCGAGCTCACCTACACCGATGCCGCCGGCCTGGCCGAAGCACTTCGCGGAGCCGAGGCGCTACTGCTGTGGGACTACTTCTCCGAGGCCGTCCGTGACGCCTGGCCGAGCGCCGGCTCGCTGCGCTGGCTTCATGTCGCCGCCGCAGGGGTCGACAAGCTGCTGTTCCCGGAGCTGGTCGCCTCCGACGTGGTCGTCACCAACGCCCGCGGGATCTTCGACCGGGCGATGGCGGAGTTCGTGCTCGGTTCGATCCTGGCCGTGGCCAAGGACATCCACCTCAGCCACGACCTGCAGTCGGCCCGGAAGTGGCTGCGCCGCGAGACTCGGCTGATCAGCGCCGAGACCGCGCTCGTGGTCGGCACCGGCGCGATCGGTCGCGAGACGGCCCGGCTGCTGCGCGCGGCCGGGATGGACGTACGCGGTGCCGGCCGCACTGCCCGCAGCGGTGATCCCGACTTCGGCGAGGTCCTCGCCAGCGCCGACCTGGCCGCACACGTCGGCTGGGCCGACCATGTGGTCGTCACGGCGCCGCTGACCGACGAGACCCGTGGCCTGATCAGCGAAGACGTGCTCGCGGCGATGAAGCCGGGCAGCCACCTGGTCAATGTCGGGCGCGGGCAGATCGTCGACGAGGCCGCGCTCGTCTCCGCGCTCCGAGACGGCCCGGTCGAGGCGGCGTCCCTGGACGTCTTCGAGGTCGAGCCGCTGCCGGCCGAAAGTCCGTTGTGGACCATGCCAGAGGTGGCGGTCTCGGCACACATGTCCGGCGACTACGAGGGCTGGCGGGAGGCGCTGGCGGACCAGTTCATCGACAACGCCCGGCGCTGGCTGAGCGGCGAGCCGCTGATGAACGTCGTCGACAAGCAGCGCGGCTTCGTCGTCGCGGAGCAGGGGGAGAGGTCGTGACCGACCCGATGACCGACCCGAAGACCGCGTCCGGGTCCGAGCTCAGCGCCTTGACCGCCGTCGAGCTGGTGGCCGGATATCGCTCGGGCGCCTTCACCCCGCTCGACGCGACACGGTCGGTGCTCGACACGATCGAGGAACGCGACGCCGCGGTGAACGCGTTCGTCCGGGTCGACCCCGATGGCGCGCTGGCGCAGGCGACCGCGTCCACGGAGAGATGGCGGGCCGGGCATCCGCTCGGCAGCGCCGACGGCGTACCGACCTCGGTCAAGGACATCCTGTGGACCGCAGGATTGCCGACAATCCGCGGCACCTGGCTCATCGACGAGGCCGGGCCGTGGCTCGAGGACGCGCCCGCGGTCGCGCGGCTGCGCGAGGCCGGTGCGGTGGTCACCGGGAAGACGACGACTCCCGAGTTCGCCTGGAAGGGAGTCACCGACTCGCTCCGCCACGGCTCCACCGGCAACCCCTGGGACCCGGGCCTGACCTCGGGCGGCTCCAGCGGCGGTGCCGCGGCGGCGGTCGGTCTCGGCATGGGCCCGTGGGCGCTCGGCACCGACGGCGGCGGCTCGGTCCGGATCCCGGCCTCCTTCACCGGCACGGTGACGATCAAGCCGACCTACGGGCTGATCCCGCTCCATCCCGCCAGCCCCTTCGGCACCCTCTCGCACGCTGGCCCGATGACCAGGACCGTCACCGACGCGGCGGCGCTGCTCGACGTGATTGCCGGCTTCGACTCTCGCGACTGGTCGGCGATGCCCACACCGGGAGCCTCGTTCCTGGCCGGCCTGGAGGACGGCGTCGAAGGGTTGAGGATCGGGTTCTCACCCACGCTCGGGTACGTCGAGAACGACCCGGAGGTCGAGCGGCTGGTCCGCGAGGCGGTCGCCGTGCTCGAGGCCGAGGGTGCCCGGGTCGAGGAGGTCGACCCCGGTTTCTCCGACCCGGTCGAGGCGTTCGAGGTGCTCTGGTTCTGCGGTGCGGCGAAGGTGATCGACGCCTATCCTCCTGGTTCGATCGACAAGATCGATCTGCTGCTGCGCGAAGGCATCGAGACCAAGGGCCGAGGCTCCGCGGCCGACTACCTGGACGCCACCGCGGTCCGGATGGACCTCGGCCGGTTGATGGGGCGGTTCCACGAGACGTACGACCTGCTGGTCACCCCGACCATGCCGATCACCGCCTTCGAGCGGGGGCTGCAGGCGCCCAAGGGCTGGCCCTCGCAGTGGTGGCCGAGCTGGACGCCCTACACCTACCCCTTCAACATGACCCAGCAGCCGGCGGCGAGCGTGCCCTGCGGCACCACCGAGGCGGGGCTGCCCGTCGGCCTCCAGATCGTCGGTGCCCGCCACGACGATGCCCGGGTGCTGCGCGCGGCGCGGGCCTATGAGCGGGCCAGCGGCGAGCTGTTCGTCCGACCTGTCGACAATCCTCGAGGAGCGCGATGAGCCGCTACATCACCGTCACCCTGGAGCGCCGCGGTGTCTCCTGTCTAGCCCGCCTGCTCGACGAGGAGGCGCCACGCACGGCCGGCGCCGTGTGGGACGCACTGCCGCTCGGCGGCCAGGTCTTCCACGGCAAGTACGCCCGCAACGAGATCTACAACCTCGTGCCTGCCTTCGCCGCGAAGGATCCGGGCAAGGAGAACACGACGGTCACCCCGATCCCCGGCGACCTGTGCTACTTCGCCTTCTCCTCCGACGACCTCGGCAATCCGTCCTACGGTTACCCGGAGGACCGCGGACCGGGAGAAATGACCGAGATCGTCGACCTCGCGCTCTTCTACGGCCGCAACAACCTGCTGATCAACGGCGACCAGGGATGGGTGCCGGGCAACGTGTTCGGCACGATCGTCGACGGCCTCGAGGAGATGGCGCAGGCCTGCCAGGACGTCTGGATGAACGGCGCCACCGACGAGATCCTCACCTTCGCGCGCTCGCACGACGACGCACAGTAGCGACGGCTGGGAACCGGACGGATCGGGTATCGATCCGGTGTTCGAGGACACCGTCGATAGGGTTTGGACATGTCGTGGTCGGAGAGCAACACCCATCACTGGGACGACTGGTCGCTGGCCGACCTCGTCGCGGCCAAGCAGGGGCAGCGGGTGAGCCTCGTGGTGCCGGCGCGCAACGAGGCCGCGACCGTCGGCGGCCTGGTCGACAAGCTGCGCACGAGCCTGATGGAGACCTCCGATCTGGTCGACGAGCTCGTCGTCATCGACTCCGACTCGTCCGACGACACCGCGCGGATCGCGGCCGACGCCGGGGCCGACGTCTACGCCTCGGCCGCGATCCGGCCCGAGCTCGGCTCCTACCCTGGCAAGGGTGAGGCGATGTGGAAGTCGCAGTTCGTGACCACCGGCGAGCTGATCGTCTTCATGGACGCCGACCTGACCGACTGGGACACCCATTTCGTACGCGGCCTGATCGGCCCCCTTGTCAACAATCCGACGATCGAGCTGGTCAAGGGCTTCTACCGGCGCCCGGGGGAGCACGGTCTCGACGGCGGTCGGGTCACCGAGCTCGTGGCTCGCCCGCTGCTGGCCCTCCATCGCAGGCCGCTGCGCGACCTGATCCAGCCGCTGGCGGGGGAGTGGTCGATCCGGCGCTCGCTGTTCGAGCGGCTGCGGGTCCCGATCGGCTACGGCGTGGAGCTCGCCGCCCTCGTCGACACCCTGGACACGCGAGGGATGGAGGCGATCGCCCAGGTCGACCTGGGCCAGCGCGACCACAGCCACCAGGATCTCTTCGATCTCGGCCTGATGGCCACCCAGATCGTCGGCATGATGTCGCGCCGCCTAGGCACCGGTCCGGCGGGCGACGACGTCGAGCTGCGGCAGTACATCCCGATCGACGGCTCGACCAAGGTCGTCGACCGCTCCGTGAGCCTTCTGGAGCGGCCGCCGGTGCGCGACGGCGCGGGCGGTATGGTCGCCTGATGCTGCGCCTTGGACGACATTCCTTCGGCGACGACGACGCGCTGATGATGGCGATCGTCAACCGCACCCCGGACTCGTTCTTCGACAAGGGAGCGACCTGGGCCGAGGACGCGGCCTTCGAGCGCGTACGTCTGGTGGCCTCCCAGGGTGCGGAGATCGTCGACATCGGCGGGATCAAGGCGGCGCCTGGGGCCGAGATCGGCGCGGCGGAGGAGAAGGCCCGCGTGGTCGACTTCGTCGCTCGGGTACGCGAGGAGTTCCCGGCGCTGGTGATCTCGGTGGACACCTGGCGCGCCGAGGTCGGTGACGCGGTGTGCGCGGCCGGTGCCGACGTCATCAACGACGCCTGGGGCGGGGCCGATCCGGAGCTCGTCGACGTCGCCGCCGCCCACGGCGCCGCGATCGTGTGCACCCACACCGGAGGCGTGACTCCGCGGACACGGCCCTACCGGATCGAGTACGACGACGTGGTCCGCGACGCGATCGACTCCACCCTCGGCTACGCCCAGCGCGCCCTGGACGCCGGTGTCGCGAAGGACTCGATCGTCATCGACCCGGCCCACGACTTCGGGAAGAACACCTTCCACTCGCTCGAGATCACCCGCCGGCTCGGCGAGATGGTCGCGACCGGCTGGCCGGTGCTGGTCTCGCTCTCCAACAAGGACTTCGTGGGGGAGACGCTCGATCAGCCGGTCGGAGAGCGCCTCCTCGGCACCCTGGCCGCGACCTCGGTCTGTGCGTTGGCAGGTGCCCGCATCTACCGCGTCCACCAGGTCCCGGAGACCCGGCAGACCGTCGACATGGTCTGGACGATCGCCGGCCGGCGACGTCCGAAGCGAGCGATCAGGGGACTGCAGTGACTCGAGTGGCGCTGGTTCCGGGATGCCTGGCCCTGCTGCCGGAGTACGCCTCGCTCGACGACCCGGTCGACGAGCTCCGTGCTGCCTGCCTGGCCGCGGTGGCCTGGCTGGGCGAGGACGTACGCGTGATCGCCGGTGCGCAGGGTGCCCGGGTCGCCTCCTCGCTGCTGGCCGAGGTCGGCACGGCTCCGGTGACCAGCGGCGAGGCGGCGTACCTCATCGTCGGCAACGGCTCGGCCTGCCGCAGCGAGAAGGCGCCGGGCCACCTCGACCCGCGGGCTGCCGGGTTCGACGAGGCGCTCGGCAAGGCGCTGGTCACGCCCGACCCCGAGGCGCTCGGCGCGCTCGATCTCGGGTTCGCCGATGAGCTCTGGGCCGACGTCGGCCCGATCAGGGAGGCGGCCGACCTGCTGCGCAGCGTCGAGACGGTGGCGGTCGACTACGACGACGACCCCTATGGGGTGCGCTATTGGGTCGCCCGCTGGTCTCAGTCGGCGTAGTCGAGCAGGTCGGTGAGCCCAGCGGCGTAGATCTTCGGGGTGACGTCGCCCAGCATGAGCCGCTGCAGGATGAAGCCGGGCAGCAGGCCGGTGAGGACCATCGCGATCCGTTCGGGATCAGCGTCCTTGCGGAACCGGCCGGCCGCGATGGCGCCTTCGGCGTAGCTGCGCCAGGCGGCCCGGATGCGGCGCGCCTCGGGGGCCATCACCTCTCGGATCTCCGGGTCGCGGGCGGCCTCGGCCCAGGTCTGCAGGGCGATCCGGGGGAGGTCGACACCGAGCTCTTCGGAGACGTCGAGAAAGTGCTGGGTCGCGGCCTCGATCGCCCGTGAAGGCGGGAGAGCGTCCTCATCGGAACTCGGGTCCGGGGTGAAACGAGTGATCGCCTCCACGATGGTCGTCAGGCCCGACTCGGCGATCGCGCGGATGATGTCGTTCTTGCCGCGGAAGTAGGTGTAGACCGAGCCGGCGGAGAGCCCGGACTCCTTGACCACGGCGGCCATCGTCGTCTTGTGGAAGCCATCACGCTCCACGCAGCGCAGCGTCGCCGCGATGATCTGCTGGCGCTTCTCGGCGCGATGCTCCTCACTGATCTTCGGCATACCGGAAGCATACCTCAAAAGAAAACGAATATTCATTCTTGATAAATCCGGCGATGTGGAGGAGAGTTCCTTCAAAGAGAATGAACATTCGTTTTTTTGAAGGGAACCTGCCATGTCCCAGTCAGCCAAAGCCGTGATCGGGGTCAGCCTCGGTCTGGTCACCTTGCTCACGTTGCTCATCTCCGCGTTCGCTTGGCCCACCAGCGAGCTGGAGCCCAGGTCGCTACCGCTGGTCGTCGCCGGCCCCGAGGCCGCGGTCACCCAGATCGAGACCCAGCTCGCCGCCAACGCGGGGGAGGACGCCTTCGAGATCACCGCGGTCGAGGACCGCGACGAGGCGGTCGAGGCGATCGAGGACCGGGAGGCGTACGGCGCGATCGTCGTCGGCCCGCAGGGCCCGGAGTTCCTGGTCGCCTCCGCCGCCAGTGCCAACGTCGCTCAGCAGCTCACCCAGATGGCCACCGCGATGGGCGCCGAGACCGGCACGCAGCTCCAGGTGACCGACGTCGTGGCGAGTGCGGAGGACGACCCGCGCGGCATCGTCTTCGGTGCGTCCGCGCTGCCGCTGGTGATCGGCGGCATCATGGCCGGCGCGATCACCTCGCTGGTGCTGACCCGCACCCGTGACCGGGTCGCGGCCGCCTTCCTGATCGCGATCGGCGGCGGTCTCGCGATGACCGGCGTGGTCCAGGGCTGGCTCGGAGCCCTCGAGGGCAGCTACCTGGCCAACGCCGGAGTCGTCGCCCTCGGCATCCTCGCCGTCGCACTCCCGATCATCGGCCTGCGCCACCTCATCGGCCCCGCAGGCGTCGGCATCGTCGCGCTGCTGATCCTGCTCGTCGGCAACCCGCTCTCCGGGATCACCTCCGCGCCGGAGATGGTGCCGTTCGGCTGGCTCGGCCAGCTGATGCCCCCGGGCGCGGCCGGGTCGGCGCTTCGCGGCTTCTCCTTCTTCGACGGCGCCGGGACCACGATGCCGCTGATCGTCCTCGCCTGCTGGGCCGGTGTCGGCCTGCTCCTGACCTTGATCCCGCACCGCGAGAAGGGCAGCGCGGAGGACGCGGGAGCTGGAGACGAGCGTGACCTGGACGCCGTGGCACGGTAGAACAGTACGGATGAGTCATCCACGCGAGCCGGTCGGCGAGTGGTGGCGCGACCAAGTGGTGGCGCTCCACCGCTGGAGCCGGCTCGTGCTGCGTGACGAGGACGACTCGGTCCACCAGATGCGGGTGACCGTACGCAGGCTCCGCAGCGTCCTGGCGACGTACCGCCCGCTCCTCGAGACCGAGCAGACCGAGCCGCTGCGCGCGGAGCTGAAGTGGCTGGCTGCTCTCCTCGGAGACGTACGCGACGCAGAGGTGCTCCGCAAACGGCTGACACGCTGGGCAGCCGAGCACGGCCCGGGACCGACCGGTGTCGACGCACTGCGGGCGGCGCTCGCCGATCGCCAGGCCCAGGGGCGCGCCCGGCTCTTGCCGGAGCTGGACAGCGACCGCTACCGCGCACTGATCGCGGCCCTCGCCGACGGTCCGCCCTGGTCAGAGGCGGACCCGGGCAAGAAGGCTCTGCGCAAGCGGCTCCGCCGGAGCTGGCGACGTCTGGTGGCCGCGGTCGATGCCGCCGATGAGGCCGCTGATGCCGACGAGCGTCGCCGGCGGCTCCACGAGGTGCGCAAGAAGGCCAAGCGGGTCCGCTATGCGGCCGAGTCACTGGGCGCGGTCTTCGGCAATGACGCCGAGCGTCTCGCCGAGGCAGCAAAGTCGGTCCAGTCGACCCTCGGCGACCTCAACGACGCCGCCGTCATGATCTCGACGATCGGGCAGGTCCCAGCGCCCGACGACGCCATCCGCGAGCTCCTCGAGGCCGAGGAGGCCGCCGCCGACGCCGCCGAGGAGCGGTTCGCCTCCGTCTGGAAGAAGGCGAACCGCTCGAAGGTCCACGGCTGGCTGAGTCCCTGAGTCAGCCGACAAGAAAGTCGAAGTAGGTGTCCGGGTAAGGCTCCTCGATCAGCGAGTAGTGCCACCACTCGTTCTCGTAGCGGCTGAACCCGCACGACTCCATCACCGAGCACAGGTGCGACCGGTTGCGCGCCGCGGCCTCCGAGACCCCGGCCGCGCCGTGGTGGGAGATCTCGTCCATCAGGTCATGGTCGCCGCCCATGTCCAGCAGCGCCCCCGTGGCCAAGGAGAAGAGGGTCAGGTCGACGGTGCTGCCGCGGCTGTGACCGGACTTGGTGGCGACGTACCCCTTCTCGAACATCTCCGGGCGGGTGATCGAGGGGTAGTGCACCCGCTTGCGCTCGTCGTCGTCCGGCGAGGGCTCCTCGGCCCAGCGCAGGAACGCGTCGACGGCGCGCTGGGGGCGATAGCCGTCCCACAGCAGGATCCCGAACCCGAGGGCGGCGGCCTTGTCCCGCGCCTGGGCGAGCGCGGCGCACAGCTCGCGGGTCCCGACGATGCGGTTGACCAGGTAGCCGTCGACCGGCTTGCCGGTGAAGTTGTCCCAGGTGGCGTACTTGCTGTCCCAGCGGATGCCCGGCGCCAGCTCGTCGACGAAGCCGAACCCGTCCTTCATCGCCGGGTCTCTTCAAGAGCCAAGGTGACCGCGCGGTCGAGGAACTCGGTCATCGAGATCCCGGCCGCGGCCATCATCCGTGGATAGCGGCTGTACGAGGTGAGACCGGGCAGGGTGTTGACTTCGTTGAGCACCACGGTGCCGTCCGCCTTGAGGAACATGTCGACCCGCGCCAGGCCACGGCAGCCGAGCGCACGGTAGACCCGCTGCGCCTCGGCCTTGACCAGCTCCTGCGCCTCCGCCGGGATGTCGGCGGGCACGATGAAGGTCGCGTTCTCCGAGCCGGTCTCGGGGGCGTCCTCCTGGTGGATCTTGAAGAAGCCGTGCGAGAGCGCGACGTGGTCGACCTCTCCGGTGACCAGCTCGGCACCGTTGCCGAGGATCGCGCAGCCGATCTCCTCGGCGACGACCCCCTCCTCGACGAGCACCTTCTCGTCGTACTGCCGCGCCGTCGCCACCGCGTCGGCCAGCTCCTCGGCCGAGGTCACCTTGCTGACCCCGAAGGAGGACCCGGAGCGGGCAGGCTTCACGAAGACCGGATAGGGGAGTACACCGGGGTCGACCGACTCGCCGGGGCCGAGGATCCAGAAGTTCGGCGTCGGGATGCCCGCCTCGCCGACGACCGTGTAGGCCAGCGACTTGTCCATGCACAGCGCCGAGCTCTGCACGTCGCAGCCGACGTACGGGATCCCGGAGAGCTCGAAGAGCCCCTGGATCGCGCCATCCTCACCGAGCTTGCCGTGCAGGACCGGGAGCACGACGTCGAGCCGGATCGTCTCGTAGCTGCCCCCGTCGAGGACGAGCAAGCCATGGACGCTGCGGTCGGGGGAGAGTACGACCGGGCGGTGCGCGCCGTCCTCCCAGCTCGCCTCGGGGCCGTCGCACAGGCGCCAGTCACCGCTCTTGGTGATGCCGATCCAGTAGGCCTCGTACCTGTCGGCGTCGAGGTTCTTGGCAACCTCCTGCGCCGACTTCACCGAGACGGGGTGCTCCTCGAAGACGCCACCGAAGATGATGCCGACCTTGACCTTAGACATGCGGAAACCTGCTTTCGAATTCACGACAGTTCACGATGGAGTTCTCGACCGTGTCCATGAGGGCATGGTCGGTGAAGTAGGCGATATGGGGGCTGACCAGCACATTCGGCATCTCCTGGAGCCGTGCCAGCCAGGTGTTGGGGACATCCCGCCCACGGAGGTCGGCGTAGAAGATGCCCTCCTCGCCCTCGATGACGTCGAGGGCCGCACCGCCCAGCCGGCCCTCCTCGAGGGCTTCGATGAGCGCCGGGGTCTCGATCAGCGCTCCGCGACCGGTGTTGATGACGTACGCACCGGGGCGCATCCGGTCGATGCGCCGCCGGTCGAGGAGATGGTGCGACTCCGCGCTGAGCGGCGCGTGCAGCGTGACGATGTCGCTGCGCTCGACCAGCGTGCCCAGATCGACGTGCTCCACGCCGGTGGCCGCGGGCCGGGGCCGGATGTCATAGGCGAGTACGTCGCAGCCGAAGCCCCGCAGCCGGTCGATGACCGCCGCGCCGATCCGCCCGGTCCCGACCACGCCGACGGTCAGGTCGCGCAGCTCGCGGCCGCGCGTGTCCGCCGGGCGGTAGTCGTGGGCGTCGGTGCGCCGGATCGTCGACTTCGCCTGACGCACCGACATGAGCATCAGCATCAACGTGTAGTCGGCCACGGAGTCCGGTGAATAGGAGACGTTTCCGACCGTTATCCCGATGCTTTTCGCGAAGTCGACGTCGATGTGGTTGAAACCGACGCTTCGCGTCGAGATATACCTGACACCAGACTTCTGCAGGGCGAGAAGCGTGTCGTTCGATATCGGCGACTTATGGCTGACGCTGATGCACCGGTCTCCGACCGCGAACTCGACATTGTCCTGGGAGACGGGCTCGGTCGTGGTCCTCAGCGAGACCCCGAGACCAGGCGCCAACACGTCGAAAATGCGGCTCTCATCAGGGGCGCAGCCGTAGACCGTGATCCCGACGGTCGGCGAGATCACGGTCTGCTCCATCGGCTCGGTCGGTGCCGTCAGGGTCGGCTCGTGGTAGATCATCGACGCCAGCAAACCTCAGGAGAAGTTGCGGGCCCGTATGGAATTTCTGATATGCCGACGATAGGTAGATCGCGGACCTGGGCAGAGTTATCGTCCGTATATCGATTAGCGGATACACGCCGGCAACGTGGGATTTCGAAGACTGATGGGATGATTCCCCTCAGCTTGGACGAAATCGCCTCGTTGGTCGGCGGGAAGGTCGTCGGCGACGGCTCGGTGACCGTGAGCGCGCCAGCCGTGATCGACGGCCGCGAGGCAGACCCGGGCGGCATCTTCGTCGCGTTCGCGGGCGAGCACACCGACGGCCACGAGTACGCACCCCAGGCCGCCGCGGCCGGTGCCGTCGCCGTGCTCGGCTCCCGCCCGACGACGCTCCCGACGGTCGTCGTCGACGACGCGCAGGCCGCGCTGCAACGCCTGGCCGCCCACGTCATCGCGCTGCTGCGCGACGAGATGACCGTCGTCGCGGTCACCGGCTCCCAGGGCAAGACCAGCACCAAGGACATGATCGAGGCGGTGCTGTCGAGCGCGGCACCGACCGTCGCGACCTCCGGCTCGTTCAACAACGAGCTCGGCGTACCGCTCACCATGCTGCGCGCCGACGCGACCACCCGGTTCCTCGTCCTGGAGATGGGGGCCCGGCACATCGGCGACATCGCCGAGCTGACCGGACTGGTCGCGCCGGACATCGCCGTCGTGACCAACGTCGGCCAGGCCCACCTGGGCGAGTTCGGGTCCCGCGAGGCCATCGCGACCGCCAAGAGCGAGCTGGTGCGGGGGCTGGCGATCGACGGCACGGCGGTGCTCCATGCCGACGACCCGCGGGTGCTCGCGATGGGCGAGCTCACCGACGGTCCGGTGCTGGCCTTCGGTGCCGGCGAGCGGGCAGGCGTACGAGTGCGTGACCTCGCCCTGGACCGGCTCGGCCGGCCCACCTTCACCTTTCAGCACGTGGACGACACGGCCGTCGTCGCGCTCCCGTTCGTGGGCGCCCACTGGACGCTCAACGCCGCGGCCGCCGCGGCGGCGGGGCTGGCCGCCGGGGTCCCCCTGGAGCAGGCCGCGACCGCGCTGAACACCGCCTCGATCTCGAAATGGCGCATGGAGCTGCGCGCCCTCGCCAGCGGCGCGACCCTCCTCAACGACTCCTACAACGCCAACCCCGAGTCCACCCGCGCCGGTCTGGACGCGCTCGCCTCGATCGACGCCAGGCGCCGCATCGCCGTGCTCGGCGAGATGCTCGAGCTCGGCGAGGCGAGCCGCGACGCGCACCACGAGATCGGGACGTACGCCGCCACCCGGGCCGACCTGGTCCTCACCGTCGGCGAGGCCGCCGCCGTCATCGCGGATGGCGCGGGTCAGCGGGCGGTCGCCCTGCCCGACAACGCCGCCGCGATCGACTGGTTGCGGGGCCACCTCGCTCCCGGCGACGTGGTGCTGGTCAAGGCCTCACGCGGAGCCCGCCTCGACCAGGTCGCCGCGGCGCTGGTCTGAGGTCGGCGGAACGGATCGCCGGCGGCGCCACCACGGCCACGACAAGATCGCGGCCAGCGTGGCGCCGCCGGCGTTGAGGAGTACGTCGTCGATGGAGGAGACCCGGTCCAGCCGCAGGGTGTACTGCAGGGTCTCGATCGTCACCGAGCCGGCCACGCCGAGCGCCAGGACCCGCCCCACCGAGCGCAGCGCCCGGAAGCGGATCGGGCCGAAGAAGCCGGCCGCGGCGAAGAGCAGCAGGTTGCCGACGACACCGATGGTCGTCATGGTCGGCAGGTCCTCGAGCGGCACCAGGCTCACGCTGCCGTCGACCAGGCCGGCCATCGGCCCGGGGACCATCGTCAGCAGTACGAACGGCACGGTGCCGTAGACGATCGCGACCTCGGCCAGCGACGTACGCCATTCCCGGCCCGGCGCGAGACCGAGTGCCCGGCGCAACAGCGCCAGGACCGGCACCGCCAGCACCGCCACGGGCAGAGCCAGGATGGTGAGCAGGGCGATGCCCGTGAAGGTGAGTGAGCCCGAATCGTTCACCATCACCGGCCCCGCCTCATGTAGAGGTCGAAGGCCCGGTAGACGATCGGCCGCAGCGGCAGGTCCCACTCGCCGACGTACCTCACCGCCTGCCCGCCGGTGCCGACCTTGAACTGGATCAGGCCGACGTGGGAGTTGTCGATGGACAGGGTGGGGGTGATCCCGCGCAGGTCGTAGACGTCGCAGCCGGCCGCCAGCGAGTCGCGGATCATCGCCCACTGGCATGCGTTGGAGCCGCGTACGTCCCGCTTCTCCGTGGAGGAGGCGCCGTAGACGTACCAGGCGTGGGCGCCGACGCGGACGTAGATCGTCGCGGCCACCAGGTCGCCGTCGTGACGGGCCAGATAGAGCTTGATGCGCTCGTTGTCCTCGGAGGACAACGCCGTGAACATCTTCTCGAAGTAGGCCAGCGGCCGTGGCGTGAAGTGGTCGCGCTCGGCGGTGTGGACGTAGAGGTCGTGGAACGCCTTCAGGTCCTCGCCGCCGACCGAGGTGGTCACCTCCACGCCGGCCTTGGCGGCCTTCTTGATGTTGCGCCGCCAGAGCTGGTTCATCCCGGCGAGCACGTCGTCCTCGGACCGGGCGGTCCCGTCGCGGTGGCGCAGCGGGATCTCGTACGTGAACTGCGGCTGCCCCGCTCCGAACCCGTCCACGGGGTTCTGCGGGATCCAGCCGGAGTCGCGGAGAAAGCGGGTCACCTCGTCGCCGACCGGATCGGTCCGCCCCGGGATGTCGGTGAGGCGTACGACCTCGGGGTCGGCGATGCCCTCCTTGACCTGTGCGGCGTTCCAGGTGTCGGTGGGCACCGGGGGAGCGACCCGGATCGCGAACGCGCCCTGCGAGCGCAGGTAGGAGACCAGCGGCGGGAACCAGACGGTGAGGCCGCCGGCCCAGTCGATGTCGGGGCCCCACGGCAGATAGGCCAGCGTGTAGCCGAGCCGCGGCACCGGCCGGTGCAGCACCAGCCCGGTCCCGGCGAGCCGGTCGCCGGCGTACCAACCCAGCGACTCGCTGCGCCACTCGGTCTTCACATCGGCCCAGGCCGGGGTCTGCAGGAAGCTGACCGACCGCCGCGACCGGACGTGGTCGAGGTGCTCGGCAGGACTGATCGGTCGGACAGTGAAGGTCACCGTGCCAGTAAACCCGCGGCGATGTCGTCGGGGCGTATGGCCTTTCGGATACGTCGGCGATATGTCATCAACCTAGGATCAGAGCATGCGGGTGCTGGTGGTCGAGGACGAGCCGTTGATGGCTGGAGCGATCCGGGACGGGTTGCGGCTGGAGGCGATCGCCGCCGACATCGCCGGTGACGGCGACACGGCTCTGGAGCTGTTGAGCGTCAACGCCTACGACATCGCCGTGCTCGACCGCGACATCCCCGGGCCCTCGGGCGACGAGGTCGCCAAGCGCATCGTCGCCTCCGGCACGGGGATGCCGATCCTGATGCTCACCGCCGCCGACCGCCTCGACGACAAGGCGTCCGGGTTCGAGCTCGGCGCCGACGACTACCTGACCAAGCCGTTCGAGCTGCGTGAGCTGGTGCTGCGGCTGCGGGCGCTCGACCGGCGGCGTGCCTACAACCGCCCGCCGGTGCGCGAGATCGCCGGCCTGCGGGTCGATCCGTTCCGGCGTGAGGTCTACCGCGACGGCCGCTACGTGGCGCTGACCCGCAAGCAGTTCGCGGTGCTCGAGGTGCTCGCCGCCGCCGAGGGCGGCGTGGTCAGCGCCGAGGAGCTGTTGGAGCGGGCCTGGGACGAGAACGCCGACCCGTTCACGAATGCCGTACGCATCACCGTCTCCGCACTGCGTAAACGGCTCGGCGAGCCGGCGATCATCGCCACCGTGCCGGGCGTCGGATACCGGATCGATGTCGATTCCTAGACGCCCGGGGATGAGCGTGCGGCTCAAGCTGACGCTCAGCTATGCCGGAGTCATCGTGGTCACGGGCGTGCTGCTGCTCGCCGTCGTGTGGGTCTTCCTGCTGCGCTACGTCCCCGACGGGGTATGGCTGGAGTGGCCGCAGCAGCCGGGGAGTCCGAGCGCTCCCTTCGTCCCGAACCGGTCGGATCTTGAGCGCGCCTTCGTCCCGCGGGCGGCCACGATGATGGGCTTCCTCGTCGTGTTCGGGCTGGTAGGAGGCTGGATTCTCGCCGGCCGGATGCTGGCGCCGCTGACGAAGATCACCGAGGCCACGCGTACGGCAGCGACCGGGTCGCTCTCACACCGGATCGAGCTCGAGGGCCCCGGCGACGAGTTCCGTGAGCTGGCCGACGGCTTCGACGACATGCTCGCGAAGCTCGAGTCGCAGGTGGCCGAGCAACAGCGGTTCGCGGCCAACGCCTCCCACGAGCTGCGTACCCCGCTCGCGATCACGCAGACCCTCCTCGACGTGGCGAGCAAGGACCCGAACCGCGACGTCGACGAGCTCCTCGAACGGCTGCGCCTGATCAACTCCCGCGCGATCGACCTCACCGAGGCCCTCCTCGTGCTCAGCCGCGCCGACCAGCGCTCCTTCGCCCGCGAGCCGGTCGACCTGTCGCTGGTCGCCGAGGAGGCGGTCGAGACGCTGCTCCCGCTGGCCGAGCAGCGTGGCGTGCGGATCGAGACCGCCGGAGACCAGGCATCGGTCAGCGGCTCGCCCGCGCTGTTGCTGCAGGTCGCGACCAACCTGATCCACAACGCGATCGTCCACAACCTGCCCGAGAACGGGTCGGTGTCGGTCACCATCGCCGCCAACGAGAGGAGCGTGGTCCTCACCGTCGCGAACACCGGCGAGGAGCTCTCCCGCGACCTCGTCGCCACGCTCACCGAGCCGTTCCAGCGAGGCACCCAGCGCATCCACGGTGACCACGCCGGGGTCGGTCTGGGCCTGGCGATCGTCAAGAGCATCACCCGCGCCCACGACGGCAACCTCGCCGTCCTCGCGCGTTCGGGGGGCGGGCTCCGGGTCTCGGTGGAGCTGCCCAGGACGCGCGACTAGGTGGCCTCGGGTTGTGAAGCTGAGAGTGACCCCTGGGCCACTCTCAGCTTCACAACCCAGGCGGTTCGTCGAACGTGGGAGTGCCGTGGGTATGGAAGGACGAGATCGTCTTCAGGCCCCACGCCTGGCCCTTGGCCCGCTCGGCCTCGGTCCAGGTGATCAGCGGCCAGTCGGGGGCGAGGACCAGGCGGGTCAGCGGGTTGCACAGCTCGATCCGGTTGCCGCCGGGCTCGTAGACGTACAGGAAGAACGTCTGCTGGATCGCGTGCTTGTGCGGTCCGGTCTCGATGAACACGCCGGTGTCCAGGGCGAGGTCGGCGGCCCGGAGGATGTCCTCGCGGGAGTCGGTGGCGAAGGCCAGGTGGTGCAGCCGGCCGGTCGACCCGGTCCAGTCCTCGGTGTAGACGACGTCGTACGACTTCTGGGTGAAGGTCGACCAGCGCGCGCCGATGTGGCCGTCGTCGAGCCTGATCTGCTCGGTGGGCCGGGCGCCGAGGGCGTCGATCACGAAGCCGGTCGTCGTCTCGACGTCGCGGGCCAGGTAGTTGATGTGGTCCAGACGCCGCACGGCGACCCCGTGGCCGGGCTTGGCCTGGGGCTGGTTCTTCAGTCCGGGCCGGAGCTCGTCGCTCGGTGCCTCCCAGTACTCGGTCTCGTGGTAGAGCGCGAACTCGTGTCCGTCGGGATCCTGGGTCACCCACAGCGGCCCGATGCCCGGCTCGTCATTCGTCCACTCACCGTGAACCCCGGTGGCCTCGACCGCATCGATCCGGCGCTCCAGCGCCTCCGGGGACGAGCAGCGCAGTGCCGTACGTCCGATGCCGGGTGTGGCGCGCTCGGTGACGACGACGCTGTGGTGCTCGTAGTCGTCCCAGGTGCGCAGGTAGGTGCTCTCGCCGTCCTGCCCCGAGACGGTCAGGCCGAGGAAGTCGGTGAAGAACGCCACCGTCGCCGCAGGGGTGGGGGTGAAGAGCTGGGCGTGACCGATGTGCGCCACATCGCCCAGCGGTGGGCGGGTGGGGGTGTCGGCGACCATCCGCTTGAGCGTGGTCAGGTTCTCCGGAACTGGGTTGGTCATGTTCAGTCCTTCAGCGTGACGTTGCCGGGACGGCCGCGGCCTCGGCGGCCAGACGGGCCTTGCGGGTGGCCGGGCCGAAGATCGCCAGGACGAGTGCCCCGACCACCCAGGTGCCGGCGATGAAGAAGAAGACGGCCTGGTAGCCCAGCCCGCTGTAGAGACCGGCGATGATCAGCGGTCCGGCGGCGTTGGAGAGCCGGCCGAGACCGTAGGAGAGCGAGGTGCCGAGGGAGCGGCCCCTGGTGTCGTAGAGCTCGGGGGAGTAGGCGTAGGCCAGCGCGGTGTAGCCGCGCTCGAACAGGTTCACCAGGAACCCGAAGGCGACGATCAGCAGTGGCGTGAAGGTCAGCCCGTAGAGCAGACCGGACCCGGCGATGATCAGGCCGAAGACGACCAGGCACCACTTGCGCTCGTAGCGGTCGGTGACCAGCGAGGCCAGGAAGGAGCCGAGCGGGGCGCCGATGGTGGTCAGTGCGACGTAGAAGATCGAGTCCTCGACGCTGACGCCCTCGGCCGCCAGCAGGGTGGGCGCCCAGGAGGAGAAGCCGAAGAAGCCGATCGTCTGGGAGATCCACAGCACCGAGAGCAGGATCGTCGGGTAGAGGAACCGCTTGTCCTTCAGCATCCCCAGCCCGGCCCGGGTGGCAGGGCCGGCGTCGAGCGGCGGCAGCGCCTCGGGGAGGGTGCCGTGCTCGGCGGTCGCGTCGCGCTCCAGGCCGACCAGGATCTCTTCGGCCTCCGCATGGCGCCCTCGCGACTCCAGCCACTGCGGCGACTCCACCAGGCGGCGCACGAAGAAGAGGAAGAGGACGCCGAAGGCGCCCCACAGGAAGACCAGGCGCCAGGTCCAGTCGGCGATCGGCACCACCGCGGAGGCGATCAGGTTGGTCGCGGGGGTGCCGCAGATGCCGATCATGATGACGTACGCCTGGAACTTGCCGCGCTTGGCGCGGGGGAAGAGCTCGTTCATGTAGACCACGGCGACCACGGTCATCGCGGAGAGCCCGGCGCTGGTCATCACCCGGAAGAAGCCCATCGAGACGATGTCCCAGGCGAAGACGCTGGCGAAGGACCAGATCGAGAACCAGATCGTGGTCGCCACGAGCGTACGTTTCCGGCCGAGCCGGTCGGCCAGGCCGCCGGCCACCACGGACCCGATGAACATGCCGACGAACGAGAGGGAGGTGACGTACGCGATGTGGTTGATCGTCACGCCCCACTGCTCGCGCATCACCGGAGCCGTCGTGGCGAAGGTGTTGATGTCGGCGAACTCGAAGAAGTAGGCGAACGCGAGGGCGACGGTGGCGAGCTTGTGGAACCTGGAGATGGGCAGCCGGTCGAGCCGGTTGGCTGCGTTGGTGGGGGTGCTGGTGGGGGTGAGGTCAGGCACTGCGCTCTCCTTCGGGCCAGTACAGGCGCATGGGGTTGTCCACGAGCAGCGCCTGCAGCAGCTCGGGGGTGGGGGCGATGTGCGGGATGTGGTCGACCAGCAGCCCGTCGTCGGGCATGTGGTCCTTCAGGTTGGGATGGGGCCAGTCGGTGCCCCACAGCACGCGGTCGGGGAAGCGCTCGACGACCTTGCGGGCGAACGGGACGACGTCCCGGTAGGCCTGCCGCTGACCGTCCAGGGCCGGCGGGCCGGTCACGGTGAGGCGCTCGGGACACGAGACCTTGACCCAGACGTCGTTGGCCGCGACGAAGTCGAGGAACTCCGCGAACTCGGGACCGTCGGGGTCCTTGGTCACGTCGGGGCGGCCCATGTGGTCGACGACCAGCGGCACCGGCAGGCTCGCGAAGAAGTCCTTCAGGTCGTGCAGATCCGCGGCTTCGAAGTAGATCACCACGTGCCAGCCGAGCGGGGCGATCCGGGCCGCGATCGTCTCCAGCTCCTTGGTGGGAGTGGCATCGACGAGGCGTTTGACGAAGTTGAAACGTACGCCGCGCACCCCTGCCTCATGGAGCCTCACGAGCTCCTCGTCGCTGACATCGGCTCGGACGGTCGCGACCCCGCGGGCTCTTCCGTCCGAGTGCTCGAGCGCGTCGAGAAGCGCGCTGTTGTCGGCGCCGTGGCAGGTCGCCTGGACGAGGACGTTGCGGGCCAGGCCGAGGTGGTCGCGGAGCTCGAAGAGCTGGTCTTTGGAGGCGTCGACGGGGGTGTACTTGCGCTCGGGCGCGAACGGGAACTCTTCGGCAGGACCGAAGACATGACAGTGCGCGTCGACCGCTCCCTCGGGGAGTTTGAAGGTGGGCTTCGTGGGTCCTTCGAACCAGTGCAGCCAGCCGGGGGTGACCATCGGATCAGTCCTTGTAGGTGAGGCCGAGCTCGGCGAGCTTCGGGCGCATGTCGTAGATGTCGAGGCCGAGCTCGCCGGCTTCGAAGCGGGTCCGCTTGTCGGCCTCGGCCTCCTCGCGCCTGCGGGAGGCCTCGGCGACCTCGGCCGCGCGGGCGGCCGGGACGACGACCACGCCGTCGGCATCGGCGACGACCACGTCACCGGGGTTGACCAGCGCGTTCGCGACGTTGACCGGGACGTTGACCGAGCCGAGGGTCGCCTTGACGGTGCCCTTGGCGTTGATCGCCCGGGAGAAGACCGGGAAGCCCATCTCGCGCAGCTCATCGACGTCTCGGCAGCCGCCGTCGATGACCAGGCCGCTGGCGCCGCGGCTGCGCAGCGAGGTGGCCAGCAGTTCGCCGAAGAAGCCGTCCTCGGACTCGGTCACGCAGCCGGCCACGACGACGTCGCCGTCCTGGACCTGTTCGGCGGCGACGTGCAGCATCCAGTTGTCGCCGGGCTGGAGCAGCACGGTCACGGCCGTGCCGCAGAGCTTCGCGCCCTCGTAGACCGGGCGGATGTATGGCCGCATCAGCCCCAGCCGCCCCATCGCCTCGTGGATCGTGGCGACGCCGAACTGCGCCAGGGCGTCGACGGCCGCGCGGTCGGCGCGGCGGATCTTGGTGTGAACTACTCCGAGCTCGTACACGTGGTGGGTCTCCTTGCTGGGGGTTTCGCGCGGGGCGGCGGGGTGTAACACGCTGTTCGTCGGACTATCCGGTCGTTCATTTAGGGCGAGTAGTCCTACGAACGACGTGTTACATGGGCTTCAGCGGCCCTGAGCGGTGAGCCGCTGGTCGAGGCGGGGGTAGACCCGGCGGGCGTTGGTCTCGGTCAGGGCGGCGACCTCGGCCTCGGTGAGTGCGTTGCGGGCGGCGTACGTCTCGACGTAGCGGCGGGTGTCGTCGAAGTGGTGACCGGTGTCCGGGTCGATGCCGCGTACGGCGCCGATCATCTCCGAGGCGAACAGCACGCTGCTGTGCGGAACGACGTCGAGGAGGAGGTCGATCCCGGGCTGGTGGTAGACGCAGGTGTCGAAGAAAACGTTCTTCATCAGGGTCTCGGTTGGGTCGGGGCGTCCGAGGGCCTGGGCCAGTCCGCGGAAGCGGCCCCAGTGGTAGGGGACCGCGCCGCCGCCGTGCGGGATCGCCAGGCGCAGGTCGGGGAAGTCGCCGAAGAGGTCGCCGGTCAGCAGCTGCATGAACGCGGTCGTGTCGGCGTTGAGGTAGTGGGCGCCGGTGGTGTGGAAGGCCGGGTTGCAGCTGGTGGAGACGTGGATCATGGCCGGTACGTCGAGCTCGGAGAGCTTCTCCCATACCGGATACCAGGACCTGTCGGTCAGCGGAGGGGAGTCCCAGCGGCCGCCGGAGGGATCGGGGTTGACGTTGACCGCGACCGCGCCGAGCTCGGTGACCGCCCGCTCGAGCTCAGCGACGCAGGTCGCGGGGGAGACGCCGGGCGACTGCGGCAGCATCGCGCCGGCGGCGAACCGGGTCGGGTAGAGCTCGGCCACCCGGGCGCACAGGTCGTTGCAGATCCGCGCCCACTCCGTGGAGGTCGAGAGGTCGCCGATGTGGTGGGCCATGAACGAGGCCCGCGGCGAGAAGACGGTCAGGTCGATACCGCGCTCGTCCATCTGCCTCAGCTGGTTGGCCTCGATGGTCTCCCGGATCTGGTCGTCGGAGATCCGCGGCCCGCCCGGGTCCGGCGCGACGCTCGGGTCGGTCAGTGCCGCGACCTGCGCGTCGCGCCACTCGCCCAGCGGCGCCGGCGCGGTCGTGTAGTGGCCGTGGATGTCGATGATCATGCGGAGTCTCCTCGGAGGACGGCGCTCGGGACCATGGCCTGGCCGGCCATGATCAGGCGAGCCGTACGCAGCAGGGCGGATCGGGTCACGTGCGTCGGGTCGTCGGGGTCGAGGCCCAGCGTCACGCTGAACTCGCCGGTGGGGTGCTCGACGCTGAGCGTGGTCTCGCCCCCGTCCGGCGTGGTGGTGACCGAAGGCAGCACCGCGAGGTCGTGGGCCACGGAGCCGGGCAGCACGGCCGCGGTGGCGGCGGTGACGGCGGCCAGGACACCGATCGATCGGTGGGTGCGGTGAGGGATGAGGCTGCGGGTGCTGATCGCGCCGCCGTTCCCCGGGGCGGAGACGAGCGTCATCTTGGGGAAGGGCCTGCTGGTCACATCACCCAGCCCCATCGCGTGGCCGGCGACGATCCGCAGCGCCTCGATCCGCGCCCGGAGCGCGTCGTCGGCGTCGATCTCCTCGGGGCTCTCGGCGCCGGTCGCGCCGAGGTCTCGGGCGTCGACGATCACCAGCGGCTGGCCGTTGTCGATCAGGGTGACGTCGATCGAGCCGACACCGGGGACGTCCACGGTGTCGCGTACGTTGCCCGTCGGCAGCAGGCTACCGGCCACCGAGCCGGCGGTGTCGAGGAACCCGATCCGCACCGGCGCCGCCGTGCCGGGGACGCCGTCGATGCGGGCGTCGCCGTCGTAGCGTACGAAGCGCTGCCCGTCCGGTCCGGCGGGTGTCTGCACAGTGATCTCGGCGACCGCACCGGTGTTGCGGGTGAGGACGCGTGCCGTGGTGGTGTCGCCGTCGGGGATCACCATGCCGGTCTCGATCGCGAACGGCAGCACCGCGGCGAGCATGTTTCCGCAGTTGGGTGTCGTGTCGACCCGGTCCGAGTCGGGCTGGAGCTGGGCGAAGGTCCACTCGACGTCGATGCGCCGCTCGTCCCCGGCAGGCCCGGGCGCGACGATGCCGGCCTTGCTGGTCAGCGGGTGACCGCCGCCCATCCCGTCGATCTGGAGCGGGTCGGGTGAGCCCATCACCGCCAGCAGCGCCGCGTCGCGCTGCGCGGTGTCCGCGGGCAGGTCGCGGGCGTCGAAGAACGGCCCGTGAGAGGTCCCGCCGCGCATGAGGAGACACCGCACGGGTGTCTGGGGTCGGAGGTCTGAGGCATGACGCACGTCACAGACCATAGATCATTCACAAGATTGTTAGCAATCTCGTCAACGAAAATCTCGCCAGGCGGAGATCAGCGCGGTGTGGCTCCGGTGCGCAGCAGGTCCAGAGTGCGCGGCTCGATGAGAGTGGAGAGGGTGACCACGCTGGTAGAGCGGACCACGGCGTGGGACTGGTCGATGCGTACGAGCACCTCCTGGAGCTTCGCGTGCGACCCGGTCGCCACCTTGCAGAAGACGTCGAAGGAGCCCGTGGTGACGTACGCCTCCAGTACCTCAGGTATCTCGGCGAGGTCGCGACGCACGTCCTCGAGGGCTCCCTGGGAGATCTCCAGGGTCACGAACGCCTGCACCGTGTGGCCGGCGGCGGCCGGGTCGACCGTCGGCGCCCAGTCGCGGATCACGCCCGCCTCGGTCAGCTTGCGCAGACGGCTCTGCACGGTCGCGCGGGCGACGCCGGCGACCCGGGAGAGCTCGAGGTCGCCCACTCGCGGGTGGGCGTGCAGGGTCTCCAGCAGGGTGACGTCGAGGTCATCGAGGTTCATGGCTCAATCGTAGTCAGATTGCCTAGCAAAGCGTGGGCAGGGCTGGTCCGATCTGACAGATTGACCAGTGCTCGGTGGTCAACTTGTTTGGTGTGACTCGGCCCACTTGACTTGCCCGCATGACGCTTGCAGACACCCTGACCAACCAAGAGAAGCTCGCCGGACTCGGGCTGGCCGAGCTGGAGCAGCTCGTCGGCCTGGTGGCCTACGACGACACCTCCGACCCCTTCCCGGTCACCGGCTGGGACGCGGTCGTATGGGCTGTCGGCAACGCCACCCAGACCGCCCACTTCTTCCAGAGCGCCTTCGGCATGGAGCTGGTCGCCTACTCCGGTCCCGAGACCGGCAACCGCGACCACCACTCCTACGTGCTGCGCAGCGGGGGAGTGCGGTTCGTGATCAAGGGCGGCGTCGCGCCCGAGAGCGAGATCATCACCCACCACGCCCGCCACGGTGACGGCGTCATCGACATCGCCCTCGAGGTGCCCGACGTCGACCGCTGCATCGAGCACGCTCGAAAGCAGGGCGCCCGGGTCCTGGAGGAGCCCCACGATGTGAGCGACGAGCACGGCACCGTACGCATCGCCGCCATCGCCACTTACGGCGAGACCCGCCACACGCTGGTCGACCGGTCCGGCTACGACGGCCCCTACCTGCCCGGCTATGTCACCCGCGCCTCGACGCTGAAGAAGCCCGAGGGCGCCCCCAAGCGGCTCTTCCAGGCGCTCGACCACGTCGTCGGCAACGTCGAGCTCGGCAAGATGGACGAGTGGGTCGACTTCTACGGCCGCGTCATGGGCTTCACCAACATGGCCGAGTTCATCGGCGACGACATCGCCACCGACTACTCCGCGCTGATGTCGAAGGTCGTCGCCAACGGCAACCACCGGGTGAAGTTCCCGCTCAACGAGCCGGCCATCGCCAAGAAGAAGTCGCAGATCGACGAGTACCTGGAGTTCTACCAAGGCCCCGGCGCCCAGCACCTCGCGCTGGCCACCGGCGACATCCTGGCCACCGTCGACGCGCTGCGCGACGCCGGGATCGAGTTCCTCAACACCCCCGACTCCTACTACGAGGACCCCGAGCTGCGCGCCCGGATCGGTGAGGTGCGCGTGCCGATCGAGGAGCTGCAGAAGCGCGGCATCCTGGTCGACCGCGACGAGGACGGCTACCTGCTGCAGATCTTCACCAAGCCGATCGGCGACCGCCCCACGGTCTTCTTCGAGATGATCGAGCGCCACGGCTCCCTCGGCTTCGGCAAGGGCAACTTCAAGGCCCTCTTCGAGGCCATCGAGCGTGAGCAGGAGCGCCGCGGCAACTTCTGATCCCGCTGGTCGTGTCGAGACCAACACAGTCGTGTACGAACTGTGTTGGTCTCGACACCGGCTCGCTGGCGCTCGCCGGGCTCAACCAGCGGTCGCCTGGCTGACCAGGCGGACCGGGGCGTTGCCTGCGCCGTAGCCGTCGTAGCGCTCGCGGCGCTCGACGAGCTCGAAGAAGACCTCGCCGACGGTCTCGGTGTAGCAGTGCAGGTATTCACCGTCGGCGTCGCGGTCGTAGAGCAGGTCGAGCTCGCGCAGGGTGGCGACGAGGTCGTCGGGCAGGCCGAACCGGGCGACCAGGTCGTCGTAGTAGTTGCCCGGGACCTCGAGCGGGCGCAGGCCGCGCTCCCGGGCGGCCGCGACGACGCCAATGATGTCGTGGCACGCGAGCGCGATGTGCTGAGCATGGCCCTGCTGATCGTTGGGGAGCTGCCCGCTCGGGAGCAGGTTGAGCGGAAGACGTACGCCGCCGGCCGGTGAGCTCATCACCTGGCTGCGTACGAGACCGGCCGGGCCGGCGACCTCCTGGGTCGCCTGCGGCGTCAGCGACAGCACGCTGGTGTAGAAGAGGACCGCCTCGTCGAAGCTGTGCCAGGGCTGGACCAGGTTGACGTGGTCGATCTGGGCGCCGCGCCCGGTGCTCGACACTCCGCCGTCGAACTCGCCGATCCAGTCCTCCGCGTGCGAGAGGAAGACCTCGGTGCCGTCGGGGGAGGTGAAGGCGCGCAGAGCCTGTTCACCGGCGTACGTCCGGCGGTGGACCGCCGGCGCCATCAGCCGGGCGGCGCGCTCGGCGGCCGGGTCCGAGTCGGCGAGATCGAAGCCGACGGCCGCGATGCGCGGCTCAGGGGTGGCGCTGGGTACGTCGTTGCACACGACGCGGGCCGCGCCCCAGGTCCACAGGCGCACCTGCTTGCTGCGGTGGCGGCCGCCGAAGTCGAAGCCGAGCTGCTCGAGCAGCACCTCGACACCGGAGGTGTCCGGTGCCTTGATCTCGACGAAGTCGAAGGCCTCGGGCGCGGCCACCTGGGGCAGCCGGGGGAGCGGACCCGCCTCGCGGTCGGCCTCCTCGCCGAGCAGATCGGCGGTGCGGTCGGCGAGCCAGCGCAGCGAGCGCTGGGCCTGACGGGCGGTGCGGACCGGGTCGGTCTGGCGGAAGGTGTCGTTGAAGACCTCCAGCGACAGCGGGCCGTCGTAGCCGGCGCGCAGGACGTGGCCGAGGAAGGCCGGCAGGTCGAAGCTGCCCTCACCGGGGAAGAGCCGGTGGTGCCGGCTCCAGGAGAGCACGTCCATGCTGAGCGCCGGAGCGTCGGCGAGCTGCAGGAACAAGATCTTCTCGGCCGGGATCTCCTCGATCTGCTTGGGGTCGTGGCCGCGGGAGAGGATGTGGAAGCTGTCCAGGCAGATCCCGACGTTGGGGTGGTCGGCGAGCTCGACGATGCGCCACGAGCGCCGGTAGTCGTCGACGAACCGTCCCCAGGCGAGCGCCTCGTACGCGAGTCGGATGTCGTACGTCGCAGCCAGATCACCCAGGCGCCGCAGCTGTCCGGCGGAGACCTCGTCGTCGTCGACGGTCGCGGTGCCGACGTTGCTGCAGACCAGCATCAGGTCGATGCCGAGCCGGTTCATCAGCTGGAACTTCGCCTCGGCGCGGTGCAGCACGTCCTGGAAGGCGGTCTCGTCGACGCCCTCGGCGTCGCGGAAGGGCTGGTAGAGGTCGAGGGTGAGCCCGAGCCGGTCGGCGAGCGCCCGGATCTCCTCGGGGGACTGAGGTGCGGCGATGAGATCGGGCTCGAAGATCTCGATCGCGTCGAAGCCGGCTTCGGCCGCGGCGTACATCTTCTGGACCAGGCCGCCGCTGAGGCAGACCGTGGCGATCGAGGTGCGCATGGTTCTCCGTTCGTCGCTAATGTACGAAACGGTACATACAATGCTGTGGGTTGGGAAGCCGGCCGTGCTCTAGGCTCGGGGACATGAAGTCGGCAGAGCGGCTACGAGACGCCGAACGCACCCGGGCTGATCTGCTCGAGATCGCGACCGAGATCTTCTCCGAGCAGGGCTACTCCGGTGCGCGGGTCGACGAGATCGCCGAGCGCACCCGCACCACGAAGCGGATGATCTACTACTACTTCGGCGGCAAGGAGGGGCTCTACCTCGCCGTGCTCGAGGCCGCCTACCGGCGCATCCGTGAGACGGAGCAGAGCATCCACGCAGACGACCTGGCGCCGGTCGAGGCGGTGAGGAGGATCGCCGAGCTGACCTTCGACCACCACCATGGCCACCCCGCCTTCATCCGTCTCGTCTCGGTCGAGAACATCCATCACGGCCAGCATCTGGGGAAGGTCGAGTCGCTCCGTGACCTCGGGACCCCGGCGGCCTCCCTCCTCGACGTGGTCCTCGCTCGCGGCCGTGCCTCCGGTGAGCTCCGCGCCGACGTCGACGCCATCGACGTGCACATGCTCATCAGTTCCTACTGCGTCTTCCAGGTCGCCAACAGCGCCACCTTCGGCTACCTCTTCGGTCGCGACATGCTCGCCCCCGACGTACGCGAGCGCCACCGCCGCATCCTCGGCGACATCGTCGTCGGCTGGCTCACTGCTCACTGAACACATGCCCGCGAAAGAGCCCGTCCCCGCGCCGCGGGGACGGGCTCTTTCCGGTGTCGGGTTGACGATCCGGGGCGGGATGTGATCCCCTTCACTTTCGTAACGTACTAGTTCGTACATTAAGGATCGCCTGGATGAAGTCTTCGTTTCTTGTCGGCCTGATCGGCGCGGGCGTCGGACCCTCGCTGAGTCCGGCGCTGCACATGCGCGAAGGGTTCGAGCACGGGTTGTCGTACGTCTACAAGACGCTCGACATCACCGATCTGGGGATCCCGGCCGAGGGCGTGGGCGACCTGTTGAGGGACGCCCGGCGACTCGGCTTCGACGCGCTCAACATCACCCACCCGTGCAAGGAGCTCGTGATCGAGCACCTCGACCGGCTCGACGAGACCGCGGCCCGGCTCGGTGCGGTCAACACCGTGGTCTTCACCGACGAGGGTGCGGTCGGCTACAACACCGACACGACCGGCTTCGGCCACGCGCTGCGTACCGGGATGCCGGATGCCCCGCTCGGCACCGTCGTGCAGCTCGGCGCGGGCGGGGCGGGCTCGGCCGTCGCTCACGCGCTCGTGGGCCAGGGCGTCGACAGGCTGGTCATCGCCGACATGGACCTCGACCGCGCCCAGGCGCGCGTGGAGGAGATCCGGCGTCACCACCCGGAGAGCACCGTCGAGGCGAGCCACGTCGACAAGGTGCCGGCGCTCCTGCCTGACGCCGACGGACTGGTCAACTGCACCCCGGTCGGCATGGCCGACCACCCCGGTACGCCGCTCCAGACGAGCCTCCTCCGCCCCGACCTGTGGGTGGCGGACATCGTCTACCGGCCTCTGGACACCGCGCTGCTGCAGGCGGCGCGTGAGGTCGGTTGCCGGACGCTCCACGGAGGCCACATGGCGGTCTACCAGGCCGTCGACGCCTTCCGGCTGATCACCGGCATCGACCCCGATGCCGAACGGATGCTCGCCCACCTGCGCGAGCTGGCCGCGGCCGGCTGACCCAAACTTCAGACACCCCCCACCCGTCCGCGGTCAGGAACCGCGGGCCTACCCGAGGAGGACCCGATGGCGGGACCTGACACCGAGAACCAAGAAGGCAAGACCCCGGTCCGGGCCGCGCTGGCCAGCTTCATGGGCAGTGCCGTCGAGTACTACGACTTCTTCGTCTTCGGCTCTGCCGCGGCGCTGATCTTTCCGCACGTCTTCTTCCCCAGCGCCGGCGACGCCGCGCTGGTGATGTCGTTCGCGACGTTCGCCTTCGCGTACGTCGCCCGCCCGGTCGGTGCGGTTTTCGTCGGTCACTTCGGTGACCGGATCGGCCGCCGGAAGGTGTTGCTGTTCACCCTCTTGCTGATGGGCGGCAGCACGTTCCTGATCGGCTGTCTGCCGTCGTTCGACCAGGCCGGCTGGATCGCGCCCGCACTGCTGGTCTTCTGCCGGCTGCTCCAGGGGCTCTCGGCCGCTGGTGAGCAGGCCGGTGCCAGCTCGCTGACGCTCGAGCATGCCCCCGATGATCAGCGCTCCTTCTACACGTCCTGGACGCTCACCGGCACCCAGGGCGGCCAGATCCTGGCCGCGCTCGTCTTCATCCCGGTCGTCGCGCTGCCGGACGACATCAAGTACAGCATCGGCTGGCGGATCCCTTTCTGGCTCTCCGCGATCGTGGTCCTGGTGGCGTTCTTCATCCGCAGCCGCCTCAACGAGACTCCGGAGTTCGAGGAGGCCAAGGCCAACAACGAGGTCGCCAAGCTGCCCCTCGCGGTGCTGCTGCGTGACCACTGGGTCGACGTTGTGCGAGTCATCTGCTGCGCCTTCATCGCGGCCGTCTCCACGGTCTTCGGCAACCTGGCCATCGCCTACGGAGTCGCGGTCGGCATGGTCGACTCGATCACGCTGTGGCTGGTCGTCGCGGCCAACGTCGTCGCGCTGTTCACCCAGCCGATGTTCGGCCGGCTCGCGGACAAGATCGGGCGCAAGCCGGTCTTCATCTACGGCGCCGTGGCCAGCGCGGTGATGATGCCGTTCTACCTGCTCTCGATGAGCCAGGGCAGCGAGCTGCTCGTCTTCGCGCTCGCGGTCCTGACCTTCTCGTTCGGCTACGCGGCCGCGAATGCGACCTGGCCGTCCTTCTACGGCGAGATGTTCCCGACCCCGGTGCGCTTCTCCGGTGTCGCGATCGGCACCCAGATCGGCTTCCTGCTTGCCGGGTTCACGCCGTCGATCGTCACCGCTCTGGGTGGCGTGCAGGAGGGCGGCTGGGTCGTCACCGCCGGCTACACCGCGGTCGTCTGCCTCGTCGCGTCGATCGCCGCTCTGACCGCCCGCGAGACCAAGGACGTACGCACCGCCGACCTCGGTGTGCGGCCGGCCCCGACCCCGCAGGGCGCGACGGTCTGACCCGCTGACCCCCGCGTCGCGGGCTGTGGCCACCGGTCACAGCCCGCGGCGGTGGCGGTTGCGGCGGCGTACGACGTCCTTCAGGTCGGCGACCGGGCCCAGGTGCCCCAGCTTCTCGGGGTTGGTGACCGAGCGGATCCGCTGGATCTGGCCGTCGAGGATGTCGAGGGTCCAGGTGCCGAGGATGGCACCGTCGGCATCGCGCAGGATGGCGCCCGGCTCGCCGTTGAGCTCGCGCTGCTCCAGGCGAGCACCGATGGCGAGCAGGGGCGGCACCGCCGCGATCAGGATGCGCGCGGCCTTCTCCGCACCGAACCGGCCGCCGGCGCCACCGGCGACACCACCACCGTCGTTGACGGTCTCCACATCGGCCGCCAGCAGAGCCTGGAGCTGGTCCAGGTCGCCGTCGCGCAGCGCCTCGAAGAACCGGCTGGAGAGCTCGACGCGCTTGCGCCGGTCGGCCTCGAACCGCGGCTTGCCCTCGTCCATGTGTCGCCGCGCCCGGGAGGCGAGCTGACGGCAGGCGGACTCGGAACGGTCGACCGCCGCGGCGATGTCGGCGAAGCCGAAGTGGAAGACCTCGCGCAGCACGAAGACCGCCCGCTCCAGCGGGCTGAGCCGCTCGAGCAGCAGCAGCGCCGCCATCGACACCGAGTCGGCCAGCTCCGTCGCGCGCTCCGGGCTGGCGTAGAGACCCGCATGGTCATCGACGTGGGTGTCGGTCGGCAGCGGCTCGGGGAACCACGGCCCGACGTACGCCTCCCGCCGCACGCGCGCGGAGCGCAGCACGTCCAGGGAGATCCGGGTGACCACGGTCGACAGGTAGGCCTTGAGCGAGTCGGGCTGCGTCGAGGTCCCCTCCAGTCGGAGCCAGGTCTCCTGCACGGCGTCCTCCGCCTCGGTCACGCTGCCGAGGATCCGGTAGGCGATCGAGAACAGCAGCGGTCGCAGCTCCTCGAACTCGATCTCGGTCTCAGGTGTCACGGTCGTCCTCCCTCAGGTCCACATCTTCCACCCTTGGGACGAGACGGCGCCCGGGACTGTGACATGGTGCCCGGGCGCGGCGCCCCGTTGAGCCGTACGTCTGCCGAAAATGTTCGACGCAGGGCAGGGTGCCTATCGCAAGTGCGGCTACTTCGACACCGGCATGCGGGTCGAGATGATCGACGGGGTCAATCACGAGATGGTTCGCGCCTTCGCCAACGAGGCGACGGCCTGACCCATCACCACGCTGCTCTCGCGGCCGGCAGCAACGTGCACGGTCAGTGTGACGTCGCTGGATGGCCGCCGATCCGGCGGTGAGCTCCGGCTATCGGTTCGCGGTCAGGCTCTGTCGGTCAGGAAGGCGTCGAGGGCGGCGAGGTCGTCGGTGTTGATGTGATCGACACCGGCTGCGAGCAGCTCGGTCCAGACCGCCTCGCGTGCGGGGCCGTCTGTGTCCGGCGTCGCCCAGAAGCGCACTCGGTAGCCCTGGGCGTGAGCGTGGTCGACGATCTCGTGGAGCTTACGGCGCTCGGTCTCCGGCATCGGGCCGATGCCCTGCCAGACGAACACCTTGGTCCAGTTGTCGCTGACCAACGGCATGAGCGAGGCCGGGATGCGGGAGTGGAGGTCGCTCATCCGGCCGTCGTAGAAGCCGAACCGCTCGGTCGCGCTCCGCATCGTCTCCAGCGGCCGGTCGCCACTGATGACCGCCCCGACCGGACCGTCCTTGACGGCGCCGTTCTCGTAGCGGGTGAAGAGCTCCTCGTAGTCTCCGAGCTCCTTCTCGATCGCCGCGTAGGTCGCCTCGCCGGTGTTCTTGATGTCGATCAGGAGCTGAAACGTCCCGTCGTAGCCCGGATAGACGTCGCGCCCCTTACCTTTGACGAGCTTCTTGAGCGGGGCGAGGTAGAGACCCTCCAGTGTCCGCCCCGGGTCGAGGTCCTCCGCGTCGTGCGCCACCAGAAGCTCGCCGTCGACCAGCCACACGTCGGCCTCGACGCTCGTGAAGCCGTTCTCCAGGGCGTCGAGCAGCGGACGCTCGTGCTCGTAGTCGTTGTGGGCATGCGCCTGCGCGTGCGGCGTACCGAGCTCGGCGGAGGTCCGCGCGGATTCGGTCGTGCTCGCCGTGGCGGCGGTGGGGGAGAGGAATGCCGCCGCGGCGAGCACCGCGGTCAGCGACCGGACGAAGGGACGCATCGGGATCTCTTTCGGTGGGGGAGGCCCTCAACCTGGCCGGACCGCGTGATCCCGTGGCAACCGCCGTACGTCGCCTGCCTGAACTCCTCCCGAAGGCTCAGCCGAGGCAGACGAAGAGGGCCAGCCCGGCGTACGCGAGGTTGACGATGCCCCTGGTCACGACGCCGCCGGTGGTGTCGCTGAGGCGAGAGGCACGGCGGCCGCCTGCACCTTTCCGGCACGCGAACGGTCCTTGAGCCCGAACGCGGACCCGGGGCGACGTGCCTCCATCGACATGACCCAGACCGTGCTGCGGCAGACCAGCTCCTTGATCTTCGCCGCCGGCACGCCGCGGACGCGGCCGGCGACGGCGGAGTCGTCGCGGCGGGAGAGGTTCGTCAACCCGAGCTCACGGCCGATACTGATGCACTGACCCACGAACCCGATGCTCACCGGCTTCGGGGTCGCGCCGGCGAGCCGGGCGAGCACCGTCTCGCCGGCTAGGGGCCCGAGCTGGTTGGCGGCTTGGCAGCTCATCCGGTACGCCACGCCCGACGGCGCCGCGGCGTCGCCGGTGGCGACGATCCTGTCGTCGTCGACGCTGGTGAGCGTCTCGTCGGTGACCAGGCGGCCGAGCTCGTCGGTGGAGAGCCCGCTCGCGCGTGCCAGGTCGGGCGCGGCGAAACCGGCGGTCCAGATCGTCACCGAGCTGGGCAGCTCTCGGCCGTTGTCGAGACGTACGCGGCCGTCCAGCACCTCCGCCACCCGGGCGCCCTCGACGATGCCGACCCCGAGCCGCCGGAGGTCGCGCTCGGCCACCGCACGGCCCTTCTCGTGCAGCCACGGGCCGAGCCTGTCTCCGCAGATCAGCGCCACGTTCCGGCCGGCCTCGGCGAGCTCGGAGGAGACCTCGATGCCGGTGGGGCCGCCGCCGACGACGACCACCGGGGCGTCGGCCGGCGTCGTCGCCAGCGCGGCCCGCAGCCGGGTCGCCTCCTCGTAGGTCGAGATGCCGAAGGCATGCTCCTTCGCTCCCGCTACCTGCGTCTCGCCGGTGCTGCCGACGGCGTAGACCAGGTAGTCGTACGTCATCACCTGCCCGCTCCCAAGCGCGACGGTCCGCGCGCTCGCGTCGATGGACGCCACGGTGTCGACCACCAGTTCCACGCGCGGGCTGAGCACGTCGGTGTAGGCCACCACGGCCTCCGAGGTCCCGCCTACCAGCTGGTGCAGCCGGATCCGCTCGACGAAGTGGTCGCGCGAGTTGACCAGGGTGATGGCGATGTCGTCGCGCTTGGTGAGCCGATTGGCGGCCATCACACCGGCGTATCCGCCGCCGATGACCACGACCCGGCTCCTGCTGAAGGTTTCTTGGTTGCTCATACCCCAAGGACACCGGTCCCGCGAGGTCTGTGACATCGGGAGGTTGTGAAGCCGAGAGTGAGCCATAGGTCACTCTCAGCTTCACAACCTCCACTCGATCAGGAGACCGTGATGGTGAACCTCGCCCTCGAGCCGTCGGAGGCCGTGATCTTGCCGCGATACGTCCCCGGGGAGTCGTACGCATGAGCGGCCGTCACCGCATAGACCCCGGCAGCGTGGAGCGAATCCCGGGGTTCAGACACGGTGAACCGTGCGGGGACCGGAGCCGACCCGTCCCCGAAGTCGACCGTCGCCGTGAGCGGTGCGGTCAGCGACGAGCCACCGGTGCTGTCCGCGTCGTCGACCTCGTCGACGGTGACCGCGGTCCCGTCCGTCTTGGTCCCGGGGGCGGCGAGCAGTCCGACCGACACCGATCCGGCCGAGCCGACCGACAGCGCAGCATCGGTTCCGGCCAACTCGGTCGACCAGGCGATCTGCGGCCCGTCGTAGAAGTTGGTGCCGGCGGCGGCCAGTCGCGGACCGACCGAGGCGAGCCGCGCCGCGAAGTCCGACGGCGAGCGTAGCGACTCGGCGGTCCAGCCGGTTTCCCCGTGCGCGAGGACGCGTGGGAAGATCATGAACTCGGCCTGGTCCACGCCCCGGATCGTCTCGGACCACAGCGGCGCCTCGGTGCCGAGGATGTGCTCGTCCCCGACGCCCGCGATGACCTCCTGCGGGCTCCAGTCGTAGTAGTGCGCGACGTCGCAGTCGCCCGAGCACGCCCAGGAGAGCCCGATCGGCGTCTTCGGGTGATATTTCATGTCGAGGTAGGACATGTTGCCCGGCGAGACGAGCAGCTTGGCGCCGTCCTCGATGACGGCGCGTTTCGCGTGCTCGGTCGTGCCGGCCCAGTACTGAACACCATCACCCGCGGTGAGCCCGGATTCGGCGTACTCGTTCCAGCCGATCGTCTTCTTACCGAGTCCGTGGACGATCGCGAGCGCCCGCTCGACGAACGCCACGTAGCCGGCGTGGCCATAGCGCTGCGTCATCGCATGCGACTCGTCGCCGCCGACGTGCAGGAACTCGGACGGCGTGAGCGCAGCGAGCTGCGAGAAGACGTGCTCGATGAAGGTGTAGGTCACCTCGGAGGTCGGATCGAGGTAGGAGTAGCCGACGTCGATGGTCCCGTTGTGGGGCGCAACCGGCTCGTCCTCGGTCGCCGGGTGGCTCGACCCTGCGGTGTTGAGCTGAGGGATCGAGGCCAGGGCGGCATTCGTGTGGCCAGGGATGTCGATCTCGGGGATGATCTCGATCTCGCGCTCGGCGGCATACCGCACCAGCGAGCGGTAGTCGTCCTGGGTGTAGAACCCGGTGTGACCGTCGGCGCTCTGATACGGGTTGCCGAGCACCGCGGTCGCGCCCGAGACCCGGGTCAGCGCCGTGTAGTCGATGTCGTCACCGGCCGCCCGACCGGAGTTGGTGATGTCGATCCGCCATCCCTGGTCGTCGGCCAGGTGCATGTGCAGCACCGAGATCTTGGCCGCCGCCGCGGCGTCGATGACCTGCTTGACCTCGTCGACCTCGAGGAACGAGCGGGCAACATCGAGCATGAGTCCGCGATAGCTGAATCGCGGCGCGTCCAGGATCGAGACCGCTGGCACCGTCCACGTCGTGTTGACGCGCGAGGAAGACGCGGCGAACGCCGGCAGAAGCTGCCGAAGCGTCTGGGTGCCGTTGAACAGCCCGTGGCGACTCGCCCCGGTGACCCTGACCCCGTTGGCCGTCGAGGAGATCTTGTACGCCTCCGGGTTGCCCTCGACCTCGCCGAACCCGGCCTTGGGGTCGATGGTCAGGACGACATCGCGACGGGTCGGCCTGCCGGCGACGACCGGGAGGTCGAAGCCGGTCCCCGGGCGCAGTTCGGCGGCCATGAGGACACCGACCTCGTCGGCGTCAGTGCCACGCGCGACGATCCGGGCCTGTTCGGTCAGGACGAAACCGGACCCGCCTCTCGCGCTCACCTGGAGCGGCTTCGGCACCAGGCCTGGCAGTGGTGTCTCCGCCTTGCTCGGGCGCTCGGCCCGGGGTTGAGCTGTGGCGGATGACGTCGTCGAAGTGGCGAGGAGCATCGTGGTGACGCCGACGGCCAACGCCGTTGTCAGAATTTGGATAGAGCCCGAACGAATCATGCGCATGCCTCCATCAGCGGCCAACTCGGTCAACCATCGAGGCTAACGGCGTCGGCGCCGCAGCGTCGCGAAATCAAGCGATCGGGGTTCGATCTCTGTCCAGGACCCGGCGGTGTGACATCGACTGGAGCGATCCGCGTCGCGGGGCGCCGATCAGGCCAGAGCGGCGACGGCGTCCGCTAGATCGTCGACGGACCGGGCACGCTCCGGGAGGCTGCCGTCGGGACCCTGGCTGAGCTGAAACCCCATGAAGGCGGCGTCGATGACGTGGGCTGCCCGTTCGGAGACGGCGGGATCCACTCCGGACTTGTTCAGATGCGCGATGAGACCGGCGATCCACAGTGTGTTGGCTTCCTGGACGGCGGAGACGTACGGCTCCCTGCCGAATAGGCCGAGCGCGGCCGCCTCCACATAGATCCAGCTGCACCGGTCGCCCTCCATCACTGACCAGAGGTCGTGGACGGCGGAACGCAGGTCCTTGGAGGGCTCGAGCGCGGCGACCTCGGCGACCGACCGCTCGTTGGATGTGCGGAGCACGTCGGCGACCAGCTGGTCCTTGGTGCCGAAGTGGTAGAGCAGGACCCGGTTGCTGGTGCCCAGCTCGGCCGCCAGTGGGCGCAGGCTCAGGCCGATCAGGCCGTGCTCGTGGACGTAGTCGGTCGCCAGCTCGGCCCAGGCAGCGCGGCGCTGTGGATCCTTCGCGGGCGCGGTCCCAGCGGTCGTCATGCGGCGACTGTAACAACTGGCTGAGCCATTTGTATCGGCTGCAACAAATTTGTACCACCTGCAACAACTTTGTTCTCCCAGCCCTTGACCTGGCCCTTCAGTCGGCGCAGGATCATTTGTAATTCACCCGCGGTTGCCTGTTGCGCAACCCGACGTCGGAGGTTTGCATGAGCCAGATCTACATCGACGGGCGCTGGTTGCCTGCGCAGTCGGGCGAGCAGCGGGAGATCCGCTGTCCCGCCGACGGCGCGGTCGTCGGAACCGTTGCGGAGGCTGGAGCGGAGGACACCCGGGCCGCGATCGCCGCGGCGCGGAACGCCTTCGACAGTGGCGAGTGGCCGGCGACGCCCGCGCGGGAGCGGGGCGACCTGCTGCTGCGGGTTGCCGACCTGCTCGAGCGGGACACCGCGATCATCGCCCGCGCGGAGTCGCTCGACACCGGGAAGCGGCTGGTCGAGGGGGAGTACGACGTCGCCGACGTGGTCTCCGTCTTCCGCCACTTCGGTCACATCGCCACCGAGGACGCCGGCCGGGTCGTCGACACCGGATCCAGCACGGTGAAGAGCCGGATCGTGCACGAGCCGATCGGGGTCTGTGGGCTGATCACCCCGTGGAACTACCCGCTGCTGCAGGTCGCCTGGAAGGTCGCGCCGTGCCTGGCCGCGGGCAACACGTTCGTGCTCAAGCCCAGCGAGATCACGCCGCACAGTGCCATCCATCTGATGAAGGTGCTCGAGGAGGCCGGCCTGCCGGCTGGTGTCGCCAACCTGGTTCTCGGTGAGGGTCCGACCGCCGGCGCCCCATTGTCCGAGGACCCCCGCGTCGACCTGGTCTCCTTCACCGGTGGCCTGGCCACCGGCAAGCGGCTGATGGCCAACGCCGCGGCGACGGTGAAGAAGGTGGCCCTCGAGCTCGGCGGCAAGAACCCCAACATCGTCTTCGCCGACTCCGACCGCGAGACCGCGCTCGACTTCGCGCTGACCGCCGTCTTCCTGCACTCCGGGCAGGTCTGCTCCGCCGGAGCGCGGCTGATCATCGAGGAGTCGATCAAGGACAGCTTCGTCGACGAGCTCGTCGCCCGGGCCGAGCAGATCCGTCTCGGCGGCCCCTTCGACGAGGAGGCCGAGACCGGCCCGCTGACCAGCAGCGCCCACCGCGACAAGGTGGAGGCGTACGTCGCGAAGGGTCTCGCCGAGGGTGCCACCCTCCGCACCGGTGGCAAGCGCCCCGACGACCCCGCGCTCGCCGACGGCTTCTACTACCTGCCGACGATCCTCGACGACTGCACCACCGACATGTCCGTCACCCAGGACGAGTCCTTCGGGCCGGTTCTGACCGTGGAGACCTTCACCGACGAGGACGACGCCGTCCGCATCGCCAACGACTCCATCTACGGCCTCGCCGGCGCGGTGTGGACCTCCGACGCCGGCCGCGCGGAGCGGGTCGCCGCCAGGCTCCGGATGGGCACGGTCTGGATCAACGACTACCACCCCTACGTGGCCCAGGCCGAGTGGGGCGGCTACAAGCAGTCCGGGATCGGGCGCGAGCTCGGCCAGGCCGGGCTGGAGGAGTACCGCGAGACGAAGCACATCTGGCACAACATCGACCCGAGCCCGCAGCACTGGTTCGCCCCGACCTCCCCCAAAACAAGCACCGCCGAGGAGAAGTGAAGACGATGACCCAGACCTACGACTACGTGATCGTCGGCGGTGGCTCGGCCGGCTCCGCGCTCGCCAACCGGCTCAGCGCCGACCCGTCCACGAGGGTTCTGGTCCTCGAGGCCGGTCACAGCGACTTCAAGATCGACCCGTTCATCCACATGCCGGCAGCGCTGCCGTTCCCGATCGGCTCGAAGTTCTACGACTGGGCCTACGAGACCGACCCCGAGCCGCACCTGGGTGGCCGCAAGGTCTACCACGCCCGCGGCAAGGTGCTCGGCGGCTCGAGCTCGATCAACGGCATGATCTTCCAGCGCGGCAACCCGATGGACTACGAGCGCTGGGCCGCCGACCCCGGCATGGAGACCTGGGACTACCGCCATTGCCTGCCCTACTTCAAGCGCATGGAGAGCCGCTTCCTCGAGGACGGCACCTCCGGCGCCGACCAGTGGCGCGGTGGCTCCGGGCCGCTCCACCTCGAGCGCGGCCCGGCCTCCAACCCGCTCTTCTCGGCGTTCTTCGAGGCCGCCCAGGAGGCCGGCTACCCGCTCACCGACGACGTCAACGGCTACCGCCAGGAGGGGTTCGCCCCCTTCGACCGCAACGTGAAGGACGGCCGCCGCTGGTCGGCCGCGCGCGCCTACCTGCACCCGGTGATGAACCGCCCCAACCTCGACGTCGAGACCTTCGCGTACGCCACCAAGATCCGTTTCGACACCTCCGGTGACGTCCCGCGGGCAACCGGCGTGGACTACGTACGCGGTGTCGGCCGGGCGAGCCGGGAGCACACCGTCAGTGCCGGCGAGGTGATCTGCTGCGGCGGCGCGATCAACACGCCCCAGCTCCTCCAGCTCTCCGGCGTGGGGGAGGAGTCGCTGCTGCGGCAGCACGGGATCGACGTCGTGCACAACCTCCCCGGCGTTGGGGAGAACCTCCAGGACCACCTCGAGGTCTACATCCAGTACGCCTCCAAGCAGCCGGTCTCGATCGCACCCGGTCTGGTGTGGCACCAGCGGCCCAAGATCGCCTGGCAGTGGCTCTTCCAGAAGAAGGGTCTGGGCGCGACCAACCACTTCGAGGGCGGCGGGTTCGCCCGGTCCAACGAGGACGTGGACTGGCCCAACCTGATGTTCCACTTCCTGCCGATCGCGATCCGCTACGACGGGTCGATGGCGCCCGGCCAGGAGAAGGGCCAGCACGGCTACCAGGTGCACATCGGCCCGATGTACGCCGACACTCGCGGCTACGTGCGGATCAAGAGCGCCGACCCGATGCAGAAGCCCTCGATGCTCTTCAACTACCTCTCCACAGCGACGGACCGCAAGGAGTGGGTGGAGGCGGTCCGGGTGGCGCGCAACATCCTCAACCAGCCGGCCTTCGCGCCGTTCAACGCCGGCGAGATGTCGCCGGGGCCGAGCGTGGAGACCGACGAGGAGATCCTCGAGTGGGTCCGCAAGGACGCCGAGACCGCGCTGCACCCCTCCTGCACCGCCGCGATGGGGACCGGCGAGATGGCCGTCACCGACCCCACCTCGATGAAGGTGCACGGCACGGAAGGCCTACGGGTCGTGGACGCGAGCGTCTTCCCGTACGTCACCAACGGCAACATCTACGCGCCCGTGATGATGGTCGCGGAGAAGGCGGCCGACCTGATCGCCGGGAACACTCCGCTGGCGCCCTCTGACGTTCCCTACTACCGCCACCGCGACGACTCGCCGCTGTGGCCCGCGGGGGACCCGCGCAACCAGTCCTGAAATCCAATCGTGACCCGAACCGGCACCGGGTGGACTAGCCTGCCGGGCACCCGAACCGGAGGAGACAGCTCATGCCGGAGACAATCGACCCGTCGCGTACGCCCCTGGGCGAACCCGCCGCGGACCCAGACCAGATGCCGACGACGAAGCCGGAGCTGAACAAGACCGTCTTCTTCGGCTCCGCCGGGGTGGTGGTCGCGTTCACGCTTTTCACGCTGCTCGCGCCGGACACCGCAGGCGATGCGATCGGCCACGTGGTCGGGTGGATCTCGACGTACTTCGGCTGGTGGTACTTCGCCCTCGCCGCCGGGCTGATCGCCTTCGTGCTGTTCATCTGCCTCTCCCGCTACGGACGGATCCGGCTCGGCCCGGAGGAGTCCCGGCCGGAATACTCGATGTTCACCTGGACCGCGATGCTCTTCGCGGCCGGCATCGGCGCCGACCTGATGTTCTACTCCGTCGCCGAGCCGGTCTCGCAGTACCTCACCCCGCCGACAGGCGAGGGCAGCACCATCGCGGCCGCCGAGCAGGCGGTGGGCTGGACGCTGTTCCACTACGGCCTGTCCGGCTGGGCGATGTACGCCGTCATGGGCATGGCGCTGGGCTACTTCTCCTTCCGTCACGGGCTGCCTCTCTCGATCCGCTCCGCGCTCTACCCGATCTTCGGCAAGCGGGTCCACGGGCGCCTCGGTGACGGCATCGACATGGCCGCGGTGCTCGGCACCATCTTCGGCATCGCGACCTCGCTCGGCATCTCGATCGCCTTGCTCAACGCGGGGCTCAACGTCCTCTTCGACATCCCCGAGGGCCGCGGCGCGCAGGTCGGCCTGGTCGTGGTCGCGGTGCTGCTCGGCACCATCTCGGCGGTCTCCGGGGTCGACAAGGGCATCCGCCGGCTCTCCGAGCTCAACGTGCTGCTGTCCCTGGCGCTGATGCTCTACGTGCTCTTCTCCGACAACACCGCGTTCCTGCTCAACTCGCTGGTGATGAACCTCGGCGACTACCTGGTGCACCTGCCCGGGATGAGCTTCGACACGATGCCGTACGACACCGTCGAGAACCCCGACGTCGGGGTCTGGAAGAACCTGTGGACCCTCTTCTTCTGGGCCTGGTGGGTGGCCTGGTCGCCGTTCGTCGGGCTGTTCCTGGCGCGGATCTCGCGTGGGCGCACGATCCGGCAGTTCCTGGTCGGCGTGATGATGATCCCGTTCGGCTTCATCCTGCTGTGGGTCTCGATCTTCGGCAACAGCGCTCTGGGCCGGATCCGCGGTGGGGACGCCGAGTTCGGCGAGCTGACCAACAGCAACTACGCCCAGGGCTTCTATGCCTTCCTGGACGCCTACCCGGCGGCGACCCTGGTGATCGCGGTCGCCACGCTGACCGGCTTCCTCTACTACGTCACCTCCGCCGACTCCGGCGCGCTGGTGATGGGCAACTTCACCTCGCGGCTGCCGCACCCGATGGCCGACTGCTCGATCCCGGTACGGATCTTCTGGTCGTTCGCGATCGGCGCGCTCACCCTCGCCCTGATGTTCGCCGGCGGGGACGCGTGGCTGACAACACTGACCAACGCGACGATCATCATGGGGTTGCCGTTCTCGATAGTGCTGGCGCTGGTCGCGGTCGGCCTCTACCGATCGCTACGGCTGGAGTCGTTCAAGACCGACAGTGTGCGCTACGCCCTCCCGGCCGCGATCTCCTCGGCCCGCCTGGTCGGGGCAGCCGAGGGAGGCGTACGTCCGTCGCTGTCGCAGCGGCTGCGCCGCTCGGTCACCTATCCCACGGCCAGGGACACCGAGCGGTTCATCGGCACGGTCGCGAAGCCGGTCCTCGAGGAGGTCGCCGCCGAGCTCTCCTCGCACGGGCTGTCCTCGGTCGTGACCGAGACCAAGGCCGTACGCGGCATCGCCGGTGTCCAGCTCCACACCGATCTCGAGGACGCGCCGGCGTTCGTCTACAAGCTCACCCCGCTGCCGTGCCCGGCGCCGACCTTCGCGGTCGGCCGGGTCACCGGCGAGGTCTACTTCCGCACCGAGGTCCACCTCGCCGAGGGCACCCAGGGCTACGACGTCAACGGCTACTCACACGAGCAGCTGATGGGTGACGTCCTCGACCAGTACGAGCGCCACCTCTCCTACCTCCACCTCGTCCAGCAGGAACAGCTACACGCCGAGGTGCCCGAGGTGCCGACGGAGGACGTCAGCGGAGCAGATCGGTGAGGTCGATCTTGACCGGGAACGGCACCGGGACGTCGAGTCGGTCGCGGAAGATCCCGATCGGGACGTAGGCGTTGGTGAGGTCGTCGCGCTCGTAGACATGGATCGCGGGCGCGCCGTCCTCGTTCTCGATCCGCCAGTAGTGGGAGATGCCCGACTCGGCGTACTTCTGCGGTTTCACCGACCGGTCGCGGTGCTCGGACTCCGGCGAGACCACCTCGATCACCAGGACCACGGAATCAGCATCGTAGAACGACGCCTGGTCGGAGATCCGTGCCGTGCTCACCAGCACGTCCGGCTCCGGCCGGTTGCGCCGGTCCAGCACCACCGTCAGCTCCCGATCCACCTCGAACCCGTCCGGCGCCTGCGCCGTCAGCGAGTTGGTCAGGGCCGTGACGAGCCGACTGTGCCAGCGGCGCTGCGGTGACATATTGAAGACCAGGGCTCCGTCGATGAGTTCGGTATGACGCGGCGCCTCGACGAGCATGTCGAGGTCTTCGGAGTACCAACCCTCCTCACGGGGAGGGTGCATCCACTCGGGCAACGCGGTCATGTTTCGAGGATACCGCCTGTTGGTGGGGTCGGTGGTGGGGCTTTGTCGAGTCTTGGTTTGGTCTCGGTTCGCCGCGCGGAAGTCGCCGTGGCTTCGTTTCAGGGTTCGCCGCCGACCCTTGGTTCGATTGTTTCTCGATCACGCACCGCGTCAAGGACGGCCTTCGGCCGCCGGCTTCGCCGGTCGCCTCCGGCGATCCTTGACCCGGCGCGCGATCGAGAAAGATTTGGCCTGTATCGGGTCGGCGGCGAGGGTGTGGCGCAGCGGTTTCAGTTGGGTGCGTGCTTGGGGCTGTGGCTGGTCGTGCGCGGGCGGCTCGGTGCTGGCAGGGTGAGGAGTTCCCCACTGATTCGAAGAGATCCCCACGGGCGCGCAGGTTCCCCACCCTCCGGAGCGTGGGGAACCTTCACCGGGGTGGGGAAGTGTCCCCGCCAGGAGGGAACCGCGAGTGTGGAGACGAGGGCGTCGCAGCGCAGCAGGTTAGGGGCGGCGGCTGAACCGGATCGTGCCGTCGGGTAGTCGCTCATGGACGTAGGCCGGGTTGTGCGCCAAGCGGTGATGATGTGGACACAACAATGCCCCGTCCTTGAGATCTGTTTTCCCGCCGGCGGCCCAGGGTTCTAGGTGGTGGGCGTCGCACCACTCCGGTGGCATGTCGCAGCCCTCGGCTTGGCAGCACTTGGCCTGCAGCCGGAGTGCTTTGCGTTGGATCGGTTGGAAGAACCTGCTGCCGCGGCCGGCGTCGAGGACTTCGCTGTCGCCGCCGAGGACCCAGGGGATGATGGTGGCGTTGCAGGCCATCCTCCGTGCCTCGGCCGCGGTGATGGTGGTGCCGTTGGTCTCGTCGTAGCCCAGGGTGGCGATGCCGAGGTCCTTGCGGAGTTCCTCGAGGGAGATGACCACGTTGATGGTGGTGGCATCGCCACCGTGGCGGGGCAGCGCGGCCGGGTCGACGGTCTCGAGCAACCGTGAGAACCCCTGGCCCATCAACCGCTCCCACGGCGGAAGCGGGGCACCCTTGCCGACCAGTTGCTGTTTGCGGGGTTGGGCGTAGGCCTCGACCAGCCGTTTGAACCTCATCCCGATCGAGGTCGGGAGAACACCGTCGAACCCGATGGTGCCGTCGTGGTTGTCCCAGACCCGTAGAGCGGTCTTCTGCTGGGCGCGTTCTTCTTCGGCGAGGAGTGCTTTGGCTTCGGCGTCTTCGAACCGGACCGGGTCGACCTCGCGCAGGATCCGTTTCGCGACGATGCGGAGTTCGTTGGCGGTCAGGTGGGTGGCGTAGTCGACAAGCAGCTTCTCAGCCAACGCCAGATCCTCAACACTCGCGACCGGGTTGGTCTCGATCTTGTCGAGCGCCTTGGTGATCACCCTGGCCTTGTCCTGGGACACGACACCCTCGGCGAGGCCGGCGGCAACGAGGTCGTACTTCGCCATCCCTGCTGCGAGCTTGATCTGGGAGCGCGCGACGGCCTTGTCGACGAGGAGCTCGGCGCGCATCCAGGCGGAGGCGTCCTTCGCGCCAGTCTCTTCGGCGATGTCGCCGGCAGACGCGAGCACCCTCAGCTTCAGCGCGGCTTGTTGGGCCTGGAGCTTCTCCAACCGCTCGAGGAGGTCCTTCTTCTGCTCGGTGCGCCAATAGGTGGGGTCGGTGGCGAGCAGGTCTTGGAGGGCGGTCTCGATGGCCTTCAAGGCAGCGTCGATCGCATCGCCGGGGTTGGTGCCCCAGTGGTCGATCGAGCGGCCGAGACTCATCGCGAACCTCCCCTTCAGAGGTGTGCTGTGGTGGGTCTGATTCTACGCCTCCAGGCCTTATCTGACCATCTATTTTCCCAGGTCAACCACTGTTTTCGCGGTGAGTGAACGACCTAGCATCTGTGGATGGTAAGTGGCCCGAAGGGCCACCCTTCCAGCCCATCAACCTCACCTGTCCCAAGCAAGAATCCGCTGCGCCACACCCGGGCCGCCGCCCGATAGCCAGCCAAATTTTTTCTCGACGGGCCCCGGTGTCAAGGATCGCCGCAGGCGACCGGCGAAGCCGGCGGCCGAAGGCCGTCCTTTACTCCGGGGTCTGGCGAGAAGACCCTCCAAGAACGGGTCGGCGGCCCACGCCAACCCCGAAGAACAGCCCCCAAGAAGGGGTGAAGACAGACCCAGACTCAACCGAAGTCGATGAGCCGCCCATCCTCATGCATCACACAACCCCGCCCGATCCAAGCAACCGCATGTTCCTTGTCCCCGACAGCAATATGCGAATAGCTAGGCGGAACCCAGACGAGCTCATACTCGACGTCACCCAGCGCCGCCTCGGTAGCCCGGACGGCATCGTCGGAGGGGTCGAGGGTGCGTACGGCCTGTTCGACGGAGTCGAAGTATTTTCGGCCGGCCTCGGAGAGCTCCTTGGCGCACCAAGCGCACGTGCCCAGCGTCTCGATCTGTGCGGCGGTTGCCCTGATCGGTGCGTCGAGGCCGAGGAGCTGGGGGCAGGCCCGGACATGCAGGAGACGACCCGTCGCGTGTGCGACGAAGAGGGTCTCGGGGGTGTCGGAGGGCATCTCCGGAGCCTAGGGGAGGGAGGCATGCCCCGGGAGGTACCTGGGGCGAATTCAGGACGTTCGGCCCCCGTGATCACTGTGGTCCAGGTCACGTACGATCCGGGGTATGGCGCATTACCAACAGCGCGGGCACATCCCGCCCAAGCGGCACACCCAACACCGCGACGGAGAAGGGAATCTCTACTACGAAGAGCTCATGGGCGAGGAGGGGTTCTCCTCGGACTCCTCCCTGCTCTACCACCGCCACATCCCCTCGGCGGTGAAGGACGTACGCATCTGGGAGCTGCCCGACCACAGCACCACCCCCAACCATCCGCTGCGCCCGATGCACCTCGGGCTTCACGACCTCTTCCCTGGTGACGAGTGGAAGCGTCACGACGCGGTGACCGGGCGCCGGCTGGTGCTTGGCAACGGCGACGTACGTCTTCACTATGCGGTGGCGGGGGAGACCTCGCCGCTCTACCGCAACGCGATCGGCGACGAGTGTGTCTACGTCGAGTCCGGGACCGGCGTCGTCGAGACGGTCTTCGGCGACCTGATGGTGGGGGAGGGTGACTACGTGGTGATCCCGCGTGCCACCACCCACCGCTGGGTGCCGGTCGGCGACGCTCCGCTGCGGGTCTACGCGATCGAGGCGAACTCCCACATCGCCCCGCCGAAGCGCTACCTCTCCCGGTTCGGCCAGTTCCTCGAGCACGCCCCGTACTGCGAGCGGGACCTCCGGCTCCCGACCGAACCGCAGACCGTGGACGCGACCGAGGCGGAGGCCCAAGGAATTGAGGTCTTTATCAAGCACCGCGGCCCGGGCGCCGGCGGCATCGCCGGCTCGGTCCACGTCCTCCCGCACCACCCGTTCGACGTGGTCGGCTGGGACGGCTGCCTCTATCCGTACGTCTTCAACATCGCCGACTACATGCCGATCACCGGCAAGGTCCACCAGCCGCCGCCCGCGCACCAGGTCTTCGAGGGCAACAACTTCGTGATCTGCAACTTCGTGCCCCGCAAGGTCGACTACCACGAGCTCGCAGTGCCGGTGCCCTATTACCACTCCAACGTCGACTCCGACGAGGTCATGTTCTACGTCGGTGGCGACTACGAGGCCCGCAAGGGCTCCGGCATCGGCATCGGCTCGATCACCCTCCACCCCGGAGGCCACGCCCACGGGCCGCAGCCGGGCGCGATGGAGCGCAGCCTCGGCGCGGAGTTCTTCGACGAGCTCGCGGTCATGGTCGACACCTTCCGGCCCCTGGAGGTCGGTGAGGCCGGCGCCACGGTCGACGACGGCAAGTACGCCTGGACCTGGGCGGGAGGCCGCCAGTGACATCGTGGCTGGACATCAACAACAGTCAGTTCGGCCTCGAGGCTCTTCCGTACGCCACCTTCCGCACCTCCGCGGACTCCACCCCGCGACTCGGGGTACGGATCGGTGACCTGGTGCTCGACGTCGCCGCGGCGGCCGAGGGCCTGGCCGGGCACTGCGAGGGTGGCCTCGACGGGCTGCTCGCCTCGGGCCCGGAGGTGTGGGCGCAGGTGCGCGCGGAGGTGACCCGGCTGCTCAGCGACCCCGCCTGCGAGGCCGAGGTCAGGCCGCACCTGGTGCCGATCGAGGACACCGACCTGCTGCTGCCGTTCACGGTGGCCGACTACGTCGACTTCTACGCCTCCGAGCACCACGCGTCCAACGTCGGGAAGATGTTCCGTCCCGACTCCGAGCCGCTGACGCCCAACTGGAAGCACCTGCCGATCGGCTACCACGGCCGCTCCGGCACGGTGGTCGTCTCCGGCACCGACGTCGTCCGGCCGACCGGGCTGCGGAAGACGCCCGACGGGATCGTCGACGGCCCCTCGATCCGGCTCGACATCGAGGCCGAGCTCGGGTTCGTGGTCGGCGTCGGCTCCGAGATGGCCCACCCGGTCCCGCTCGCCGAGGCCGCCGACCACATCTTCGGGATCACGCTCCTCAACGACTGGTCGGCGCGCGACATCCAGGCCTGGGAGTACGTCCCGCTGGGCCCGTTCCTCGGCAAGTCGTTCGCCACATCGATCTCGCCGTGGGTCCTCCCGCTCGCCGCACTCGAGGCGGCCCGGGTCCGGCCGCCGGAACGCGACGTTCCGCTGACCGGCTACCTGGACGACTCGGCGCTGGAGCCCTGGGCCCTCGACCTCGCCCTCGAGGTCCGGCTCAACGGTTCGCTGGTCTCCGAGCCTCCGTTCGCCACCATGTACTGGACCGCGCCGCAGATGCTCGCGCACATGACCGCCAACGGCGCCTCGCTGCGCGTCGGCGACCTGTTCGCCAGCGGCACGATCAGCGGCCCCGAGCCGGGCCAGCGCGGCTCGCTGCTCGAGCTCAGCTGGTCGGGGGCCGAGCCGTTCAAGCTGGACGACGGGTCGATGCGTACGTTCCTGGAGGACGGCGACGAGGTGACCATCACCGCCACCGCGCCCGCGCCGGGCGGCGGCCGGATCGCGCTCGGCGAGGTCAGCGGGCGGATCCTGCCCGCGAAGGAGCGTGCATGACGTCGGTCTACGAGTTCTCGCCCCGCTACTTCGAGGTCGACATGCAAGGGGTGATGTTCAACAGTTGGTACCTCGGCTACGTCGACGAGGCGATGAACCACTTCATCGACGCCCGCGGGGTGCCCTACTCCCGCTGGCAGGAGCTGGGGGTCGACGCCCACCTCGCCCACGCCGACCTGGACTGGAAGGCCGGCATCGGCTTCGGTGACCGCGTCCAGGTGCCGGTGCGCACCACTCGGATCGGCACCAAGAGCTTCACGCTCGAGTTCGAGTTCCGCCGGGGCGAGGACGTCACCTGCGCCGTGTCGGTCGTCTACGTGGTCGTCGCCGCCGACGGCTCGGGGTCGACCGCCATCCCGCCGGAGATCGTCGCCGCGATCGAATAGTCGCGCAAGAACGGTCAAGCGAATCCGGAGCCGTCGGTGTGAGACTCGTCGTGTGCTCGAGACAGACGAAGAGATCGCCGACCTGCAACGCCTCCTGGACGCCTCGATCGGCCGCGCGAGCGGCCATCTGACCGGCATCGTCAACGACCAGCAGCGCCTGAACGCCCGTCAGCTCGTCACCGAGCTGACGGGCATGAAGGTGCTGGTGCTGGCCACCGTGACCGCCCGCGGTGAGCCGCGGACGAGCTGCGTCGACGGCCACTTCGTGCACGGTCGCTGGCTGTTCGGGACCTCTCCCACCGCCATCAAGGCCAAGCACATGCTCGCCCGCCCCGCCGTCAGCGCGACCCACGTCGACGGGGAGCGCATCGGCGTCTTCACCCATGGCAGCGCGCACGTGGTCTCCGAGGGGCCGGAGTTCGAGGACCACAACGCCTACTTCACCAAGTTCTACGGCTCGGACCCGCAGACCTGGGAGGGACCGGGTGTCGTCTACGCCACCATCGAGCCGAGCTGGATGGTGGCGTACGCCGCGGAACCCGCCTCGTTCCCGGGCTGAGTGCCTTACTCGGCGCCACGAACAAGGCTCTTCTTGATCTCGGTCTTGAGCACCTTGCCGACCTTGGATCGCGGCAGGTCCGGCCAGACCTCGATCTGCTTGGGGGTCTTGACCGCGCCGATCCGCTCCTTGACGTAGGCCTTGAGCTCGGCGACGTCGACCTCGGCGCCGGGCCGGGGCAGGATGACGGCGGTGACACGCTCGCCCCATTTCTCGTCGGGAAGGCCGATCACGGCGCAGTCGGCGACGGCGGGGTGAGTCATCAGCGCCTGCTCGACCTCGGTGGAGTAGACGTTGAACCCGCCGGTGATCACCATGTCCTTGGCGCGGTCGACGATGTGCAGGAACCCGTCCTCGTCGAGGAACCCGATGTCGCCGGTGTGGTGCCAGCCGTGCGCGCTCGCTTCGGCGGTCGCCTCGGGGTTGTCGAGGTAGCCGCGCATGACCAGGGAGCTGCGTACGACGATCTCGCCACGCTCACCGGAGCCGAGCAGCGCGCCGCGCTCGCCCATGATCGACACCGTCACCAGCGGTGCCGGACGACCGGCCGAGGAGAGGCGCTCGGTGGCGACGGTGCCGTCCTCGTGGAAGTGGTCGGCAGGCGCCATGGTCGCGATCATCATCGGCGCCTCGGTCTGCCCGAACAGCTGCGCCATCACCGGACCGATCCGGCTCAACGCCTCCTCCAGACGGGTCGCCGACATCGGCGCCGCGCCGTACCAGAAGCAGCGCAGCGAGTCGAGATCGGTCGACTTCAGCGCAGGGTGGTCCAGCACCAGGTAGATCAGCGTCGGCGGCAGGAACGTGTGGGTGACGTGGTGGTGCTCGATGTGCTCGAGGAACGCCCCCACGTCCGGCGTACGCATCACCACGATCTTGCCGCCCAGGCACAGCACCGGGAAGCACAGCACCCCGGCGGCATGGGTGAGCGGCGCGAGCGCGAGATAGGTCGGACGCTCAGGCGCCCCCGGCCACGGGTAGGCCATCAGGGTGATGGCCGACATCGTCTCCAGGTTGGCCCCGGTGAGCATGACGCCCTTGGGTCGCCCGGTGGTCCCGCCGGTGCCGACGACCATCGCGAGGTCGTCGATGTCATCAGCCGGCTCGAACACCTCGTCGGCGGAGCCGAGGAAGTCGTCCCAGCCGATCGCCCAGTCATAGGTCGCGTCGAGACAGACCAGGGTGGTCAGCTCCGGCAGCTCTCCGCGGATCTGGTCGACCAGGCCGGCGAAGGCCGACTGGAAGATCAGCGCCGAGCAGCCGAAGAGGTCGAGGAGCTCTCGGTTCTCCGCCGCCTCGCTGCGCGGGTTGATGGGGCACCAGACACCCCCTGCACGACTGATCCCGAAGACGGAGGCGAAGGCGACCGGGTCGTTGGCCGAGAGGATGGCGACCTTCGCGCCCGGGGCGACGCCGCGGGCCCGCAGGCCCGCGGCGACGCGCACCGAGAGATCGACGACCTCGGCGTACGACCAGGTCTCCTCGCCGCAGACGAGACAGGGCGCGTCGCCTCCGAGCGAGGCACCCTTGTCCAGATAGTCGACGAGCCGCATCGGGCCGCCCTCAGCCGCGCTGCCGGGTCACGACCGGCTCCGAGACCAGCCCGAAGGCCTGCAGCTGGCCGAGGAGCTCGCGGTGGCCGAACGCCTGGCAGCCCGAGGCGAAGCCCACCCGGCGAGGCGGCTGCTGCAGCAGCGAGTAGGCGACGTACGCCTGCAGCAGCCCGGTCTGCTTGTAGTTCTGGTTGCCGTGGATGACGCAGTGCGCGCGCCCCAGTGGGCCGGAGGCGTGGACCGAGTCGAGCGACTTGTTCAGCCGCGGGTTCTCGCGCGGCGGCATCTGGTTCATCACCTGGGCCGCCGTGGCGGTCAGCGCCTCGTCGCGCTGCTCGGCGTCCATGTCCTTGGTCGCCTCCAGCGCAGCCGCCACGATCTGCGGCACCCCGTTCATCAGCGCGGCGTTGAAGACGCCACCCTGGGCCTTGCAGCTGGCCACCTTCGGGTCGCGGCGGTACCAGACCGGGTGCGAGGTGCCGCCCCACGGCAGCGAGAGCGCCAGCTCGTGCTGGCCCGGCACCACCAGCGGGACCAGCCCGGCGGTGGGGTCGAACTCGACGTACGCGTTCTGCTCGAGGTAGTGAGCCTTCGAGGTCGCCGCGTTCACGAGGATCGTACGGGTCGAGGCGATCGTGGGGGAGCCGCCCCAGAAGACCGCGATGTCGAGGGTGTCGAGGCCGGGCTGCTCGAGGCAGATCTCGGCCGCGATCTCGCCGGTGGTGTACATCTGCGCGATGCCAGGCGCGAGCAGCAGGCCCTTGTCGGCGAAGCCCTCGCTGTACGTCTCGTCGCAGGTGATCAGCCAGTCCTGCTCGCCGGTGGTGTCGGTGTAGTGGACCCCGGCGGCCAGCGCGGCCTGGACGACCTCCGGACCGTACTGCGAGAACGGGCCGACGGTGTTGAGGACGACGCGTGCGCCGGTGAGCAGCTCGGTGAGCGCCTCGACGGAGTGCTCGACCTCGGCGATCTCGTAGTCGGCGGTCTCGATGCCGGGCACGTTGGCCGCCATCGAGGCGACCAGCTTGTCCTTGGAGCGGCCGGCGGCCACGAACGGCACACCGAGCTCGCGCAGGTATTCGCACACCAGCCGGCCGGTGTAGCCGGAGGCGCCGTAGACGACGACAGGCTTGTTCTGGCTCATGTTCACATCCCCATTCCGCCGTCGACCGCGAGGCCGACTCCGTTGACGAAGGCTGCCTGGTCGGAGGCCAGGAAGACGACCGCGTTGGCCATGTCCTCGACGGTGCCGAGGCGTCCCGACGGGGTCAGCTCGACGACGCCGCCGACGGCCGCCTCCGGCGACTCGAAGAGACCGAGCTGGGCGACGTCGTTGGCGAGCCCGGCACCCATCTCGGTCGGGACCAGTCCGGGGTAGATGCAGTTGACGCGTACGCCGTAGCCGAGCTTGCCGCTCTCCATCGCCGCCACGCGGGTCAGCCGGTCGACGGCGCTCTTGGTGGCCGAGTAGACCGAGATGCCGGGGAAGGCGATGGTGGCCGCGACCGAGGCGACGTTGACGATCACGCCGCCGTTGCCGGCGGCGCCGTCGGGCCGCATCGTACGAAGCCCGTGCTTGAGGCCGAGGGCGGTGCCGAGCACGTTGACCTCGAGCATCTTCTTCACGTCGTTCGGGTCGAGCTCGGTGACCAGGCTGGTGATCTCGACACCGGCGTTGTTGATCAGGATGTCGAGCCCGCCGAGTGCGTCGACCGCGGCGGCCGCGCCCGCCTCCCAGGAGGCGTCGTCGGTGACGTCGAGGTGCACGAATGTGCCGCCGATGGACTCGGCCACCTTGGCGCCCTGATCGTCCTTCAGGTCAGCGACGGCCACCTTGGCGCCGGCCGCCGCGAGCGCTCGGGCCATTCCCTCGCCCAAGCCTTGGGCACCGCCGGTGACGAGTGCTGTACGTCCACTCAGATCGGTCATCTGTGACTCCTTCGTCGCTGTGATCGGGCTCACAGACAATCGCGATTCTTGACGAGTGTCAAGATTTCTCTTGACGATTGACCAGAAAATGGTCCGGATGGCATCGAACGACGCACGGGAGGGGGTATCGTTTCCGCCCATGACCCAGGTCGCCGCACCCAAGTCGCCCCGCCGCACGCCTGCCGACAAGCACGACGAACGCCGCAAGGCGCTCGCCGAGTCGGCGCTGCGCACGCTGGGGGAGCTGGGCTACGCCCGCGCCAGCCTGCGGGAGATCGCCAACAACTCCGAGTTCAGCCACGGCGTCGTGCACTACTACTTCAACGACAAGCTCGAGCTGATCGTCTACTGCGTGCGCTACTACAAGCAGACCTGCGTCCACCGCTACGACGGTGTCGTCGCCGAGGCGACCTCTCCCGATGACCTCGTCCTCCGGTTCGGCGACAAGCTCGTCGAGACGATCGTCGAGGAAGCGCCGATGCACCGGCTCTGGTACGACCTGCGCTCGCAGTCCATGTTCGAGGAGAGCCTCCGCGAGGCGGTCACCCAGATCGACCAGAGCCTGGAGGACATGATCGCCCGGGTCGTGAACCGCTACGCCGCGCTCGCCGGCACCGAGCCCGCGATCGCGTCGCCGGTCGCCTACGGGATGTTCGACGGCGTCTTCCAGCAGGCGCTCCTGGGCTACCTCAACGGTCGCGACGGCGCCCTGGACGACCTGCGCAACCAGGTCGTCGGGCTGATGCCGATGCTGCTGGCGCAGCGTTCCGACATCACCACCAGCCACATGGCGGGCGAGCTGCCATGACACCGATGATCGGTCTGCCCACCGGAGCCGAGTGGGCTTCCCTGATCGGTGGCATCGTGCTGCTGCTGGTCTGGCTCGCACTCACCGTGTGGTGGCTGGTGATGCTGGTGCAGGCTCTCCGGACACCGGACAGCGTGTGGGCCGCGGCCGACCAGAGCAAGATCCTCTACGTCCTGCTCATTATCTTCCTCGGCTGGCTCGGGGCACTCCTCTACGTCATCATCGCCCGGCCCAGGCTCCGTTCCTGAGCCTCACACGACCATCGCGACCACGGCGGCCGCGGCGAGGACGGTCGCGGCGATGCGTACCCGCCCGATCGGCTCACGGAGCACCAGGGCCGCCGCGAGCGCGACCCAGATCAGGCTCGAGCTGCGCACCGCGGCCACCAGCGAGACCGGGGCGTGCAGGGTGGCGTAGAGGCTGAGGACGTACGAGGTGGGGATCAGCACCGCGAGCACGGCCACGGTCCGCGCGTGGATCCTGGCCTGGCGCAGCCCCTCGGCGTACTTCCCGTGCACGATGACGCTCCACAGCACGACCTGGATGACCGTGCCGACGGCGTAGTACGCGATCGGGTCGAGGCCGCGCTCGACGACCACCCAGCCGTCGTAGGTCGTGTAGCCGGCGATCGATACGGCGATGCAGGCCGACCACAGCAGCGGCTTCGCCTGCAGCGAACCCCGGGTGCGGACGGTCTCGAACAGCAGCGCCCCGACCGCCGCCGCCATCAGGAGTACGCCAACCCACTGAGCCCAGCTCAGCCACTGCCCGAGCACCACCATGCCGGTGAGCGCCACCACGACCGGGGCCAGACCGCGGGAGAGCGGATAGATCTGGCTGACGTCGAAGTCCTGGTAGGCGACCTGGACCAGGCCCATGGTCAACGCGTGCATCGCGGTGCTGCCGAGTGAGAGCAGGAGGAGCTCCCACGACACCGCGATCCCGTGCCCGCGCACGATCATCACCACCGCGGTGACCGTGACGACCAGGCAGCTCTCCACGATCGCCACCGCCCACAGCGCCGGCCGCCCTGCCGGCGCGATCGTCTTCGAGGCCGTGTTCCAAGCAGCGTGGGCGATCGCCGAGCCCAGGGCGAGAACGACTCCGAGCAGCAGCATTCGGGTGAGCCTACGGCGTCGCTGCGCGTCTGGTGCCCGGTCTCCTCCTAGGCTGGGCCACTCCAACCCCACAACACCGAGGACTTCTGTGATGGACCCCGTCGACCTGGCTCTGATGCTTCTCCGGCTCGCGGTGGGTGGCACGATGATCGCCCACGGCGTCAACCACTGGCGCGGAGGCGGCAAGATAGCCGGCACGGCGGGCTGGTTCGAGAGCCTCGGCCTGCGCCACGGCACCCTGCAGGCGTGGGCCAGCGTGGTGACCGAGATCGGTGCCGGCGTGCTGTTGATCCTGGGCCTGATCACGCCGCTGGCAGCGGCCGGCGTCGTCGCGGTGATGCTCGTCGCGGCGCTGCTCGCGCACCGCCCCAACGGGTTCTTCATCTTCAAGGACGGCTGGGAGTACGTCATGATCCTGGCCGTCGTCGCGGTCGTGCTCGGGGTCACCGGACCCGGGACGATCTCGCTCGACGCGGCCCTCGACATCGTCTACGACGGCTGGATCGGCGGCGCGGTCGCGCTCGGCGCCGGTGTCCTCGGCACCGCCCTGCTCCTCGCCGCGTTCTGGCGCCCGCAGCGGGACGAAGCTCCCGCGGAGGCCGAGGAGGAGTCGACCACGGAGGTCTGAGCCCGGCGCGACCAAAGTCGCGGGCCGCACCGACAGAAGGTCGATGTGGCCCGGCCGGCAGGTTCCTAGCCTGGATCCATGCGCTTCCCATGGTTGGCCCCCGCCGGACTTCTGGTCGCGATGCTCGGCCTGCTCGGGCTCGGTGTCGTCGGCCCGGCGGCCGCGGACGGTGGGCTCCGGATCCCGCCGGGAGTGCCGATCCTGTTGGTCGGTGCGGCCGTGACCTGGTGGTGGCGCGGCGCTTTCGGTGCCGTCCTCGGGCTGGTCGCAGTCAGCGTGGTGACGGTCGCCTCGATCGGCTCCGGCCTCGGACCGGACCTGATCGGCGACCGCGGGCTGCCGGTTGCCGTGGCGCGATGGGTCCAGATGGCGGGGCTGGCTGCTGCGGCGTACGCCTTGGTCCGGCGGCTGGCGGCGCGTCGGTCGCCGGAGGGGGCAGCCGGTGAACGTCCTCGCCGCGACCGGAGCAAGGTGCTCCAGATCGCGGGCCTGCTGGTGCTGTGCGGGATCGGGGCCGAGCTGTTGGCGGCGTACTCGGACAGCACCGGCGACCCGGGAGGGATCGCCTTCTCACTGGTCTTCTTCGGCGCGCTCTACGGCGCGCCGGCGCTGCTGGGCCGGGAGCTGGCGCGTCGCCTCGGCTGGGGCTGGCCGAGCCTGCTGCTGGTCTTCGCGGCGCTGGGTACGGCACAGGCCGGTCTCATCGACCAGTCGCTGTTCAGCGCCGACTACGGCGGCTACGAGGGATGGGAGGAGAACCGCGAGCCGACTCTCATCCCAGCCATCGGGCTCAGCGGCTACAACGCCTACTCGTTCATCGTCGGCCACGTGATCTTCAGCTTCGCCGCGCCTGTCGCGCTGGCCGAGGCGTGGGTGCCCGCTCGGGCCCGGAAGCCGTGGCTCGGGCCGATCGGCATCACCTTCGCCGCGATCGCGTACGCCGTCGCCGCCGCGCTGATCGTGAGCGACCCGGAGTCACGGTCGGGGAGCCAGGGCCAGCTGCTCGGCACGGCCGCGGTGGTCGGCGCTCTGGTGCTCTTGGCCGTCATCGTCGGACGGCGCCGCCAAGGGGACCACGCCGGGGCACGTGGGGTCTCGGTCTGGTTGGTTCTCGGCGTCGCGTTCGTTCTCGCGTTCGTACCTGATCTGATGCCTGCGACGTGGCTGGGCGTGGTCGCCGCGATGACCGCGACGGCGACAATCGGGGTCCTGGTCCTGCTTGCCGCCAGGACGCGAGCATGGACCGTCCGGCACTCGGCGGCGGTCGGTGCGGCCTTCCTGCTCGAGCGGGGGTTGCTGGCCTTCACCTACTTCCCCCTCATCGGCGACGTCGCGCCGGGGCCGAAGTACGCGCACAACGTCGTCATGCTCGTCATCGTGCTGCTCGCGACGTGGCTGGCGCTGCGCGGCCGGGTCTCGGCTAACGGCGCGATCGGATCCCGAGCCGAGCGGTCTCCCCGGTGGCAGAGCGCTCGAGCGCGGCGATGAGGGTGCGGGCGTCGTAGCGGCCCTCGTGGCGGTGTGACCCGACGAAGAACGTCGGGGTGCCGCGGGCGCCGCTGGCGTTGGCCGAGGCCATGTCCTCGCGGACGTGCTCGGCCAGCGCCGGATCCTCGAGGTCGCGGAGGAACTGCTCGACGTCGAGCCCGAGCACACCGGCGTAGCCCGCCAGGTCCTGGTGCTCGAGCTCGTTCTGATGCTCGAAGAGGTGCTTGTGCATCTCCCAGAACTTGCCCTGCCGGGCGGCCGCCTCGGCGGCGACGGCGGCCAGCTCGGCATGCGGGTGCTGGGTGAGAGGCAGGTGGCGTACGACGTAGCGGATCCGGGGCCCGAAGTAGTCCCGGACCTCGTTCGCGGTGCCGGTGGCACGGGCGCAGAAGGGGCACTCGTAGTCGAGGTACTCGACCAGGGTGACCTCGGCGTCCTCGGCGCCATAGACGTGGTCGCGCTCCGGGTCGACCGGGGGAGAGAGCAGCTTCGGCAGGGCCGCGTCCCGCTGCCCGAGGAAGCGTGCGGCGACCTGGAAGATCACCCAGCCGAGCGCGGAGGCGAGCACCACGGAGATGAGTACGCCGACGATCGCGTCGCGCTGCAGCGTCTCGGAGTCGAAGGCGAGAGTGGTGATCAGCAGCGCGACGGTGAAGCCGATCCCCGACAGCGCCGCGCCGCCGAGAACATGGCCGCCACCGACGCCCTGGGGCAGCCTTCCGAGCCGCAGCCGCGTGGCGACGAGCGCGCCGCCGCCGATCCCGAGGGTCTTGCCCAGGACCAGGCCGGCCACGACCCCCCATGTCACCGGCGAGCGCAGCGCCTCCCCGAGCACGCCGTTGCGCAGGTCGACGCCCGCGTTGGCGAGCGCGAAGACCGGCACGATGAGATAGCTCGTCGGCACGTGCAGCGTCTCCTGGAGGCGCTCGTTGACCGAGATCGTGCGGGTCAGCTCGTCGCGGGTCTCGCGCTGCAGGGTGGGCAGCGGGGACTGCCGGAACGCCCGGAACCGGGAGGTCGCGACCTCCATCTGGGCCCGGGTCGGCTCCGCGGCCGGCACCAAGAGGCCGGCCAGCATCCCCGCGATCGAGGCATGCAGCCCCGCGCCGAGCGTGGCCACCCAGGCGATCAGGACGAGGAGTACGTAGGGCCCGGCCCGCCACACCTTCACCCGGTCGAGCACGAAGATCCCGATCAGGGCCAGCCCGGCCACGACCAGCGGACCGACCTCGAGATTCTCGGTGTAGGCGACCCCGATCACGCTGACCGCGACGATGTCGTCGATGACGGTCAGCGTGAGCAGGAAGATGCGCAGCTGGGTCGAGACCGCAGGCCCGACCAGCGCCAGCATCCCGAGCAGGAACGCGGTGTCGGTGCCGATCACGATGCCCCACCCGCGCGCCGCCTCACCGGAGGGGTTCAGCAGTAGGTAGATCATCGCCGGCAGCAGCAGGCCGCCCGCACCGGCGATCAGCGGGACCACCATGCGGCGGCGGTCGGTGAGCTCGCCGACGGCGAGCTCGCGGCGTACCTCCAGACCGACGACGAAGAAGAAGACCACCATCAGGCCGTCGTTGACCCAGTGGTGCAGGTCCATCGAGAGGCCGACGTCGCCGAACCGGACCGAGAACACCGTCTCCCACAGGTGCTCGTAGCCGTGGGACCACGGCGAGTTGGCCCAGGCCAGCGCCAGCAGCGAGGCGATCACCAGCAGCGTGGCGCTCGTCGACTCCAGATGCATGAAGTGCCGCAGCCTGGTGCCGAGCTGCCCGGTCAGGTCCTCGTCACGGCGGCACTGTGTCTGCTGTTTCCCCACGGAATGATCCTAGGCCGGGTCCGAGCCGTGATCTGTCGCTGTCCGCGTGAGAGTCGCCTCAGCGCCGCACGGCGACCAGGCCGGCGAGCGTGCCTTGGAGCAGGGTGCCGTCGGGGAGGATCGTGCCGACCATCTGCAGCGTGTTGGCCAGAGGCCCGAGACCGAGGAAGGTCTCGGAGAGGATCTGGCCGTCGGCCGGGTCGATCCTGGCCAGGCGCCAGGTCAGCCCGCTGCCGCGGCGGGTGACGGTGTAGAGGACGTTCTCGCCGCGGGAGAGCCGGGGGACCGCGGCCGAGGGCACCTCGTTGCGCCAGACCGACTCACAGGCGCCGGAGCGCTCGTCGACGTCGATGCGCTCCATGCCGCCGGCGAAGTCGGCCTTCGCCGGTACGGACTCGCCCGCGTCCTCGGTCGCCTGCGCGGGGTAGGGATAGCCGTAGGTGCTGGCGATGTAGACCGAGTTCCCCCAGGCCACGGGGGAGTTCTCGGTACCGCTGCTCTCGTCGGTGAGGATCGGGAGCCGGCAGACCTCCCGTCCGTCGTGCGCCCGATAGACGAGGAGGTTCTCGCGCGGGGCGGCGTTGTCGGTGATGACCACGAACTCTGCCCCCGTGCGTTTGCCGAAGAACGTCGGCGTCGACCCGCTGCCGTGGCTGAGCTGTCCAGGCTTGCGGGCCTCTCCGCGGTCATAGGGCTGCCGCCAGACGGTCCGCACGGCGTCGCCGTCGCCGTCGGCACGCAGGAGGTACGTCGCGTGGTCGGTCGTCACCGCGATCCCGCTGGGGGCGCTGGAGATGGAGTTGGCGACCTTCTCGTCGCCGGCGCCGAGGCTCGCGATGACGACGTCGCCGTCGGGGGTGACGTACCCGGCGCGGCCCTGGGCGGTCGCGAACCAGACGTTGGCGTCATAGCCCGGTCCGACGGTGGTGACCGCGTCGCCCTCCGGCAGGTTCACTGGCACCTCGCGCTCCACGTCGATCGACCAGCGGAGGCCGGACCGGGAGTGCGCCAGCCAGAGCAGGGAGCCGGATCCGTCCACGGTGACGAGTCGCGACTCGTTGTCGACGTAGGCGTAGACGCCGCCGAGTAGCGAGCCGGCCGAGAGGTGGCGGCGGGCGACCGGGAGCAGCGTGGTGGGGTCGAGGAGGTAGAGGCTGGGCGCCCGGTCGATGTACTCGGTGCACAGCGCCTGCACCATGCCGTCGGCACCGCTGAGGATCGTCGGGCACACCGCGGGCAGCGGCACCGCCTGTGCGGGGAAGGGGGCGGCTCCCGGTCCCTCGAACGGAGTCGTGTCGGACGCCCCGGCGTCGCCGTGCATGTTCCAGGTGCCGTCCGGACCGGCGTACGGGTTCGGTGGCATGGCTGCGCCGGCCGCTGGGCCGACTGCCGGGCCGGCGATGAGGAAGACGAGGGCCAGAAGGACGGTGGCGGGCGCGCTCCGGCAAATCATGGGGAGGATCTAAGCACGAGTAAGTCGAGCGGGTCGGTCGAAGATCATGTGGCGGTCGCCACAGGCGTTACACGAATGTCCAACAGATGCGTGACCTGTCACCCACATCGTCGTTAGCCCCTCTGACGGCGGGTAACAACCGGATGGCAGTGCCGAACCAAGTGGCGCGACCCGGTGCTCAGCCGTACATGGGGGCTTACGGCGTATGCGTCCGGGTGATGACAGACGCAAACACGCACATCGTGGACATAGCCCGATCGAGCTATGTCCAATAGGTCCTACGACTCATATTTTGTAGAGGATAAAGTCCTTTCAAGTCTTCCTTGAAAGTCTGGATGGGAGTTAGATGGGCAACATGACAACTAGGCGTTCTCGGCCCGGCCGCCCTAGGCATGTTCCCGATTCAGGTACGACCTCACCGCGCGACCAGATCCTGGATGCCGCTTCGCGGCTGTTCGTCTCCCAGGGTTTCGCGGCGACGTCTACCCGCGAGATCGCCGACATGGTCGGGATCCGTCAGGCATCCCTCTACTACCACTTCGCGGGGAAGGACGAGATCCTCGGCGAGCTGCTCCGCCGGTCGGTTCGACCGACCACGGACAAGGTCGAGAAGATCCTCGACCGTGTGCCGCCGCTCGACTACGAGACCGCGCTCTACCTGCTGGTCCTCGTCGACGTACGCACCCTCGCCGACGTTCCGCACAACGTCGGCATGCTCTACCAGCTCCCCGACGTGGCCAAGTGCGAGGTCTACGACGAGTTCCGCAACGAGCACGCGGAGCTGGCCGGCCACTATGCACACCTGGCCGGCGAGATCGCCTCCAAGACGGTGCGCTCGACGGTCAGCCGCAAGCAGCTGGGTGACCTGCTCATCCAGCAGGTCGAGGGCGTGATCAACATGCGCACCGAGGACCCGAACCGTCGGATCCCGTGCCGCGAGGCTTGGGCGATCGCCGCCACCTGCCTGCGGATCTGCGACGTGCCGCAGGAGAAGATCGACGCCGCGGCGCCCATCGCCATCGAGCTGCTCCCGCAGTTCATCGACGAGAAGGTCGCCGAGCCCGCCTGAGGCGCATAACCCGGTGGACTCGGGTGCGCGCGTACGTTTCGATGTGGGCATGACCCTCTTCGTCTCGCACACCACCATCGACTGCCACGACGCGTACGCGCTCTCGGAGTGGTGGAAGGCTCTGCTCGGCTACGTCGACGTGGAAGGCGACCCGAACCTGCCCGGTCACGAGGAGTGCATGATCCTCGACCCGGAGTCCGGCCACCAGCTGCTGTTCATCGAAGTGCCCGACCAGGAGCTTCCCGCCAAGCGGATCCACCTCGACCTGCGCCCGCGCACCGGCACCCGCGACGAGGAGGTCGAGCGGCTCCTCGAGCTCGGCGCGACCCAGATCGCCGACCATCGTGGCAAGTACGGCCCCGGGACCGGCTGGGTGCACTTCGCCGATCCCGAGGGCAACCAGTTCTGCGTGCTGCGTTCCGAGGCGGAGGTCGCCACGCAGGAGGCGCAGGTCTCAGGGACGTAGTAGCTCATACATGCTGGAGAACCCCTGGTCGCCGTGGCCCTGGGCGATCCGGCCGTCCATCAGCGACTTCACCTCCCGCATCCGTACGGCCTCGACGCCGGTCGACTCCCGGTGCCCGATCAGGTCGTCCATGAGTGCTGCCTGGACGTCGAGCGAGCCGAGGTCGGGGCCGTACGTCCCGCTCTTGATCGCGCCCGTCATCATCTGCAGCAGGCCGGCGTAACCGTTCAGCGACCCGGCGAGCCGCTCGGTGAAAGCCTCCAGGTTCATGCCCTCCCTCTCGACCAGGTTGAGGGTGTGCAGGAAGCCCATCAGGAACTCGTAGCCCATCGCGACCTGGGCGTTGAACTCCACGGCCGCGAACCCGGCGTCGGGTCCGTGGTAGAGGACTGTGCCGAGCTCCCGCAGCGCCGGCTCGGCGGTCTCGAAGGCGTCGCGGTCCCCGCTGAAGGCCAGGGACACCTTGGGTGTGCCGACATCGGGCGGGTCTCCCATGATCTTCCCGTCGACGTACGCCGCGCCGTGCTCGGCCGCCCATGTCTCGTTGGCCCGCGCCTGAGCGGGGGAGCCGCTGGTCAGGCTGACCAGGGTGTGGCCGACCGCTGCCTGTCCGACCGACGCCAGGACGTCCTCGACCGCGGTGTTGTCCAGCAGGCTGAGGATCGTCAGTGGGCTGGCCGCCACCGCCTTCGCGGCGGTGGACGCGACGACGGCTCCCGCGTCGGCGAGCGCCTCGGCCTTGTCGGCCGTCCTGTTCCAGACCGTGGTCCGGTAGCCGCGTTCGAGGTATGCCCGGGCGACCGCAGATCCCATGTTGCCCATCCCGATCACGGTCACGGAGGGTCGGTCGTTGCGTTCCGTCATGGTCCAGCTCCATCTCTTATCGGTGTGCCTCCATGCTCGAAGATGAAGCCGACTTGAGGTCAAGGGAGTACGACTTCATCGAACCTGCGCCTCGGCGCAGCGCGCTTCGCCTACGATGAGCTCGGGTTTCGACAAGCCGTTCGAAATTGACACAAACCGTGTGAAATCGAGCCGACAGGATCTCCGAATGGCGCCTGCATCCGCTGAAGCGACGAGCCCTCCGGCGGCGCCACCTGGATGGGTTCCGGCAGATCGTCGCTGGTGGGGGTTCGATCGGCTGAGCCTGCGCCCGGCCCTTGCCGTCCTGGCGTTCGTGCTGGTCGCGCACTTCGGCCTCCCCGCGATCAATGCCGCGTTGTCGTACGACGAGGTGACGGCGGCGGGCGACCGGATGCTGCTGTCGTCGGGGGTGTCGTTCGCCGCCGCGCCGGGGTGGAGCATCGAGTCCGGCATCGTGGAGGGTGACGAGCCGGTGAGCGGCTCGCTGCCTCGGACGACGGTCCTGACTTCGGAGGAGGTCTCCTTCACGGTCACCGTCGGGGCCTTCGACGGCGACCTACCCGGGCTGATGAGGCAGCTGAAGAAGACGACCGACGCCACCGGCGGCGGGTTTCACATCACCGGCGCGCCGCACGGCATCCGCAGCGGCGACGGCGAGGACGGCCTGCTCGCGCGCTACGGCGGCGTCGGCACGGACGGTGTGCTGGCGGCGTACCTCCACGACGGCACGGGAGTCGAGGTCACCTCGACCGGTCCGGCCGACACCGACCAGGATGTCGCCGTGCAGGTCTCGGCGATGATCCTCAGCGTCGAGTTCGAGGAGGAGAGCGCGTGAGCACCTCATCGTCCGTCGATCTCGTCGCCCTCGACCAGGAGCGCAGTGCCGCCATCGCTGCGTACGGTTGGGGTGCTCGTGTCCGCTTCTTCCAACCACGCAACCTCGCCTTCTGGGTCTGGGGTGTCTTCGTGGTGTGGGGTGGTTGGTACAACCTGCAGTCGACGATCGCCGCCCGTTACTACGCGCCCGCGATCGGGCTCGCGCTCGTCGTCTTCGCGATCTACGGGGCGGTGTTCTGGTGGTTCACCCAGCACATCGACCGCTACGCATCCCATCCCGCGCTCCTGCGGGTGATGGCCTTCCTGTGGGGCGGGTTCGCCGCGACCTTCGCGATCGCGCTGCCGGCCAACGACGCGCTGCTCGGCATCTACGCGAAGCTCTTCGGGCAGCCCTTCGCCATGGACTGGGGGCCAGCTCTGGCCGCGCCGTTCACCGAGGAGTGGGGGAAGGGGGTGGGCATCGTCCTGCTCGTCGCGCTGGCTCCCGGCGTGATGCGCACGGCCTACGACGGCTTCGTGGCCGGCGCCTTCCTCGGCCTGGGATTCCAGATCCTCGAGGACGTCCTCTACGTGTCCCAGTCCGCACCGACCCAGTTCGGCGCCAACCAGATCGAGGCATCGCTGTCGACCTTCGCCGTACGGATGGCGTCCGGGATCGGCTCGCACATCTTGTTCAGCGCGATCTTCTGTACGGGGCTGATCTACGCGCTCGGTCTGCCTGAGCAGCCGCGCCGTCTGGGTCGGGGGATCGGGCTGATCCTGCTGGCGATGGTGCTGCACGGCACCTGGGACGGACAGGCGGCGATCGTCGCCAGCCTGTTCAGCGGCACTGCTGCGGCCGTCGCGCAGGTGGTGCTGATGGCCGGCCTGCCGTTGATCGGGATCGCCATCGTGATCCAGGTCTTCCGCCTGGCCGTCTCCGGGGAGAGGGCCAGCCTCCATCCGATCCTGACTCCGGAGGTGGCCCGCGGCGTGCTGACCCAGGCTGAGGCCGACGCCGCGGCCGGTGATGGCAAGGCACGCCGGCGCTACCGCACGAGTGGCCATGGGCTGGGTCGGCGCCGCCGCAACGGCCAGGTGCTCGAGGCGGTCTTCGACCTGGCCCATGAGCTCGGACGGTCGGGAGGCGACAGCGACGATCGGGTCGAGTTCGCCCGCGCCGAGGTCCTCAGGCTGCGTTCCAGAGAATCCTGAGCGCGAGCCATGACCTGAATCGAGAGTCGCTGTGATCAGCCGGTCGCGACCGGGAGGTCGTGGTTGCTCCACTGGCTCCACGAGCCGGGGTAGAGCGCGGCGTCGTAGCCGGCGATCGCCAGGGCAGCGATCTGGTGGGCGGCGGTGACACCGGAGCCGCAGTAGGTGGTCACGGGGGCGCCGGCCTCGACACCGAGCGCGGCGAACCGCGCCCGCAGCTCCTCGACGGGCAGGAACCGGCCGTCAGGTCCGAGGTTGTCGGCGGTCGGCGCGGAGACCGCGCCGGGGATGTGGCCGGCCTTCGGGTCGACGGGCTCGACCTCGCCGCGGTAGCGCTCGGCAGCGCGGGCGTCGAGCAGAAGGCCCTGGTACGCCTCGACCTGCTCGAAAGACAGCAGGGGCAGGTGGCCCGGGGTGAGCGTCACCGTGCCGGGCGCGGGCACGACGTCGTCGGTGGCCAACGGGTGCCCGGTGGAGGTCCAGGCGCCGAGGGCGCCGTCGAGGAGGCGTACGTCGGCGATCCCCGCCCAGCGCAGCAGCCACCAGGCGCGAGCGGCGGAGGTGTTCCCGACGGCGTCGTACGCGACCACGGTGTCACCTGCGGAGATGCCCCACCGGTGAGCGGCTGCCTGCAGGTCCGCGAGCTCGGGCAGCGGGTGGCGGCCGTCGGCGGGCTCGCCGTGGCGGGCCAGCTCGGTGTCGAGGTCGACGTAGACGGCGCCGGGGATGTGGCCCTCGAGGTAGGACTCGTGTCCGGGCGGGCCGCCGAGCTGCCAGCGTACGTCGAGGAGGACCGGGGGCTGGTCGGACGCGAGCGCGGTCGCGAGCTCGTCGGCGTCGATGAGTACGTTCACGGGTGAAGTCTTTCAGGAAAGCGGTCAGGTGCTGGCCCATCCGGCGGCTTCGGCGCTCAGGTGTCGGCAGACGTGGCCGACGGCCGGCGGCGCGCTGGCGCCGGTGACGAGCCAGAGGGTGTTGAGCGGCCCGAGTCTGGGCTCGTGGAGGCGTACGACGGTGCCGTCGGCGAGGGCTCCGTCGACGAGGTAGCGGGGGAGCACCGAGGCGCCGATGCCGGCGACGACGGCGCGCAGGATGCCGCGCAGGTCAGGCAGGACGAGCGCGGTGCGGTTGGTGGGGCGTTCGTCGAACTCGGTGAGCCAGTAGCGCCGGATGATCGGCAGGTCGGGGGAGTAGGCCGCCAGTGGCAGGGCCGCGAGCGCGCGCACCGGGTCGTGTGCCAGCTCGGCGGGATCGACCTGTGCGGCGACCGCCGGCGCCGCGACCAGGAGGAACTCCTCGTCGACCAGCACGGCCGACCGAAGGTGCTCGTCGGCCGGGCGTACGGAGGAGACGACGAGGTCGAGGCCCTCGTCGGCCAGGTCGTCGAGGAGGTCCTGCGCGAGGCCGGTGGTCACCGAGACGTCGAGGCCGTCGCGTACGAGCGGGGCGAGGGCGGGCACGATCCGGGTGGTCATCACGTCGGCGGCACCGCCGATCCGGATGCTCGCGGGGCCGATCGAGGGCTCGGTGCCGACGGCGCCGCGAAGCTGGTCGACCAGCGGCGTGATCCGCGCGGCGAGCGCGTCGGCCCGCCCGGTCGGCACCAGACCGGTGCGGGAGCGCTCGAACAGGGTCGCGCCGAGGTCGTCCTCGAGCTTGCGGATCCGCGCGGTCACCGCGGGCTGGGAGAGGTCGAGGCGACGGGCCGCGCCGCTGATCGACCGCTCCCGGTAGGCGTGCGCGAACGCTTCCCAGAGATCGAGCGAGGTCATAGAAATCATTATGGCCTCATCGGGTGTCCTGGGAGTGAAGTGGGCGACGGTCGTCGTTACGTCATCACCGAACCGAACAAGAAGGAAGAACTTCATGACACGCGTACTGATGGTCGTCTCGGCGGCCGACACCCTCGTCCTCGCCGACGGCACCGAGCACCCGACCGGCTACTGGGCCGAGGAGGTCGCCGCCTCCCACGAGACGCTCGCCGGAGCCGGCGTCGAGATCGACATCGCCACCCCGGCCGGCACGACGCCGACGGTCGACGCGCTCTCGCTCAGCGAGCAGGGCGGCGTTCAGCCCGCGGACGCCGAGCGGTTCCGCGCCTACCTCGAGACCCTCGAGAAGGAACTCGCCCACCCGTTCGATCTCGCCGACATCGACCCGGCCGCGTACGACGCCGTCTACATCCCCGGCGGCCATGCCCCGATGACGGACCTGGTCGAGGACCCCTCGCTCGCCGCGCTCCTGACCGCCACCGACTCCGCCGGCCGACCGGTCGTCGCGCTCTGCCACGGTGTCGCCGGCCTGCTCGCCGCCACCGGCGAGGGCGGCTGGCTCTTCCGCGGCCGCCGGATGACCGGTTTCACCGACACCGAGGAGCAGCAGGGCGGGTACGGCGACAGCATCCCGTTCTCCGTCGAGCAGCGGATGCGTACGGCCGGCGGCATCGTCGAGACCGGCGAGCCCTGGAGTGACACCGTGATCGTCGACGGCACCCTGATCACCGGACAGAACCCGCAGTCCAGCGTCTCGACCGCGAAGGCGCTCCTGGAGCGGCTCGCCTGAACCAGTTGGCCAGGGCTAGGAGGCGACTTCGCCGTCGGTGTCGAAGTCGGCCTCCACGATGGAGCGCTCGAGCTTGCTGAGCAGACGGGCGAGCTCGGCGCGCTCCTCCTTGGTTAGGTGGTGGAGCAGCGCGTTCTCGGCGTGCAGGTGGTCCTCGATCGCGCGGTTGATCACCTCGAGGCCCCGGTCGGTGAGCTGGGAGTAGACGACGCGGCGATCCTCGGCGTCGCGCTGGCGGGTGATGAGCCCCGCTGCCTCGAGGCGGTCGAGCCGGAAGGTCACACCTGCCGAGGAGAGCAGTGAGCCGCTCGCGAGATCGCGGCCGGCCTTGCGGTAGGGCGCGCCTGCTCGGCGCAGTGCGGCAAGGACGTCGAACGAGGCCGAGTTGAGGTCGTGGCGGCCGAAGACCTGGGTCAGGACCGACTGGTAACGCAGGTAGATCCGGTGCACCCGCCCGAACAGCGCGATGGGTGAGGGGTCGAGGTCGGGACGCTCGTGCGCCCACTGGGAGACGATCGCGTCGACCGCGTCATCGCTCCCCGAGGGCTGGTCGGCGCCGGATCCGGTGTCGGTCATGGTCGCAGTGTACGAGTCGGGCCGGGCGTGATGTGACAGGAAGTTAACGCATGAGGGGTTGACGCTCGATCGTGACGCACCGCACACTCTAAGCACTTAACGATTAAGCACTTAGGGATTACTCGTCTGTAGAGTGCTGCGAACCGAAAGTACCCCTCATGGTCAACATCACCCCGGTGCCGCCGGCCGTCACGGCCGAGCAGATCAGTGCCCGGCTCGAGCGGCTGCCCCTCTCGCGCTGGCACGTCAAGACCCGCGTGCTCGTCGGCGTCGCCACCTTCTTCGACGGCTTCGACCAGCTGATGATCGCCTACGCGCTGCCGGTGCTCATCCCGTTCTTCGGCCTCGACCCAGGGATGATCGCCTGGACGATCGCCATCGGCGGCATCGGGATGCTGCTCGGCGCGCTGGCCGGTGGCTGGCTGGCCGACCGGGTCGGCCGAGTGCCGGTCCTCATCGGGTCATTGGTGCTGTACGCCGTCATGAGCCTGCTCATGGCGGGCACCTCCACGCTGTGGATCTTCCTGGTGCTCCGGTTCGTCCAGGGCTTCGGGCTCGGTGCGGAGGTGCCGGTCGCGGCGACGTACATCGGTGAGATCACCCGCGCCCACCGCCGCGGTCGCTTCGTCCTGATCTACGAGCTGATCTTCCCCGCCGGGCTGGTGGCCTCGGCGCTGGTGGCGGCCTGGGTCGTTCCTGCCTTCGGGTGGCGCTGGCTGTTCGCGCTCGGCGCCATCCCGCTGATCCTGGTGCCGTTCATGCGTCGCGTCCCGGAGTCGCCCCGCTGGCTCGCCGCCCGTGGCCGCTTGGAGGAAGCCGACCAGGCGACGCGCCGGATCGAGGCGGAGGTCGCCGCGCAGAAGGGTGAGCTGCCCGCGCCTGCGACCAGCGCGGCGTCGGCGGTACGGCAGGGCCGGGCCCGCCTCTCGGAGCTGTTCCAGGGTGTCTACCTGCGGCGCACGCTGATGTTGGCGACAGCCTGGCTCACGGCGTACTTCGTCAACTACGGGATCGCCGCCTGGCTGCCCACCATCTATGGCCAGGTCTTCCATCTCGACGTCGACACCGCACTGCGCTACAGCGTGGCCACCAGTGTCGCCGGCATCCTCGGCTGCGTCGTCATCGCGCTGACCATCGACATCGTCGGGCGCCGGGTGGCGATCACGGTCGCGATGCTGGGCAGCGCGGCAACCCTGTTCGTGCTCGCCTCGACCGGAGCGACCAGTGCAAGCACCGTCCTGTTCTGGTCGGCTGCCTCGGCGATGTGCATCTTCGCGGTCAACCTCGCGCTGTACGTCTACACCGCCGAGCTCTATCCGACCCGGATGCGGGCGCTGGGTGTCAGTGTCGGTGGGGCTTTCGGCAGGCTCGGCATCATCGTCGGCCCGCTGGTCGTCGGCGGCCTGATCGGCCGCGGGTTCTCGATCGCCGACGTGTTCATCGTGATGGGTGCGGTCGCTGTCGTCGGCGCGCTCACCACGGCCGTCTTCGCGGTGGAGACCCGGGAGCGTACGTTGGAGGAGATCTCCCAGTGAACGCTCTGGATCTGACGGACGTGGTCGTTCCGGCCGACGAGATCCTGGTCGCGGGGGAGTGGCGTCGCGGCGGCGGATCGGGGTCGCAGAGCATCGACCCCGCCGACGGCAGCGTGATCACGACGGTGCACCACGCCTCGGAGGCTGATGTCGACGAGGCGGTCACCCGCGGAGCGGAGGCCGCCGCCGCGTGGGGCAGGCGGCTCCCGCACGAGCGGGCGCGCCACCTGCACCGGATCGCCGACGGGATCGAGGGATCGGCGGAGCGTCTCGCCCGGCTGCAGACCCGCGACACCGGCAAGACGCTGACCGAGACCTCCGCCCTCGTGGCGAGCGCGGCCGGGACCTTCCGCTACATGGCCTCCGCGCTGGAGACCTTCGACGAGGAGCTCACCACGCAGCGCGGCCCGTCGCTCACGATGAGCGTGCACGAGCCGATCGGTGTCATCGGCGCCATCACGCCCTGGAACTCGCCGATCGCCAGTGACGCCCAGAAGATCGCGCCGGCCCTCGCAGCGGGCAACGCCGTCGTGCTCAAGCCGGCCGAGTGGACGCCGCTGGTCTCGCTCGCCCTGGGTCGCATCATCACCGAGTCCGGGCTTCCGTCCGGCCTGGTCTCAGTGCTGCCCGGTCGGGGATCGGTCGTCGGGGACGCCATCGTGCGCCATTCCGGCGTCGGCAAGGTCTCCTTCACCGGAGGGACGACGACCGGACGCCTCATCGCCCATGCCGCGGCCGACAAGCTGATGCCGGTGACACTCGAGCTGGGCGGCAAGTCCCCGACCATCGTCTTCGAGGACGCCGACGTCGAGGCCGCGATCGCCGGGATCCTGTTCGGCATCTACTCCAGCTCCGGGCAGAGCTGCATCGCCGGATCGAGGTTGTTCCTGCCCTCCGCCCGTGCCGAGGAGTTCCTCGAACGCCTGGTCAAGGCCGTCGCGCGCCTGCGCATCGGCCATGGGCTCGACCCGCTCACCCAGGTGGCGCCGCTGGTCCATCACCGGCATCGCGACAGCGTGGCGGGCCACGTCACCCGTGCCCGTGCGGCCGGCGGGGAGGTGCTGGTCGGTGGCGAGGTTCCCGAAGGGGACGCGTACGCCGCCGGCGCCTACTACCGACCGACCGTCATCGCCGGCCTGGACAACTCTTCCCCGACCTGCCAGGAGGAGATCTTCGGCCCGGTCCTCTCGGTGCTCACCTATGACGACGAGGACGACCTGGTCGCCCGCGCGAACGACTCGGTCTACGGGCTGGCGTGCGGCTTGTGGACCAGTGACTACCGGACGGCCTGGCGGGTGGCCCGCCGGATCGACGCCGGCACGGTGTGGATCAACACCTACAAGCAGTTCAGCATCTCCACCCCGTTCAGCGGGATGAAGGAGAGCGGCCTCGGCACCGAGAAGGGCCGTCGCGGCATCGCGGAGTACACGCGCCAGAAGAGCCTCTACTGGGGACTCGACGAGGCGCCGCACCCCTGGGCCGGCTGACCGGACTCCGAAGGTGATCTGGGCCACGGTTTCCCCTTGACATGAAAAAGCCTAAGCGCTTAAATATTAACCACTAAGAGAAAGGGGTCGGGATGTCGATCGCCACACTGCACTCACTGCGCAGCGTCCAGCTGCAGGTGCCGACGCTCACCGAGTCGACGGACTTCTACTCCGAGGTCTGGGGCCTCTCGGTCATCGAGCAGGACCACGACGACACCTGGCTGCGGGGCACGGGGGAGAACCACCACGTCCTGCACCTGACCCGCGCGGCGCGGAACGGTCTCGGCGCCATCTCGTTCGCGGTGCGTACGCCGGCCGAGGTCGACGAGGCTGCCCGCCGGCTCGCGCTCCGTGGGATCCCGATGCTCACCGAGCCAGGCGCCCTGGACCAGGCGGGCGGCGGCTACGGCATCCGCTTCGCCGACCCGGAGGGCCGAGTGATCGAGCTCGTCGCCGACGTCCACGCGGTGAAGCCGCTCGACCAGGACCGCCCGGTCCCGATCGGAGTGACGCACGTCGTGCTCAACACGGTCGACATCGACCGCGCGGTGGCGTTCTACACCGACGTCCTCGGGATGCGCGTCTCCGACTGGTCCGAGCACCAGATGGCGTTCCTGCGCTGCAACACCGATCACCACAGCATCGCGTTCAACCAGGCCGCGTGGACCTCGGTCAACCACGTCGCCTACGAGATGCCGAGCATGGACCACTTCATGCGGGGCATCGGCTCGCTCAAGCAGCAGGGCGTCACCCCGCTGTGGGGCCCCGGCCGCCATGGGCCGGGCAACAACACCTTCTCCTACTTCGCCGACCCCGCGGGGCTCGTGTGCGAGTACACCTCCGACGTCGCCCAGGTCGTCGAGGACCAGTGGCTGTGCAAGGTGTGGCGCAGGGTTCCCGAGCTCTCCGATCTGTGGGGAACCGCAGGCCCTCCGTCGAAGGACGTACGCCGCCACATGGCCGGCATCGAGGACGCGGGTGTCTTCGCCGACCGTCCCGACCTGGCCGCTTCGTACGCCCCGACGCAGGCCCGCGACCTGGTGGAGGCGGTCCGATGACGAAGGTCAGCATCATCGGCGCCGGCGCCATCGGCCGCCCCGTGATCGAGGCCCTGGTGGCTGGAGCGGTCCAGGACATCGAGGTCGTGGGAGTCGTCAACGACACCCCTGTCGGCGAGTGCCCGGTGCCCCAGATCAGGCTCGCCAAGGCGATCGAGACCAGCGACGTGATCGTCGAGTGCGCAGGTCAGGCGGTCGTCTCGCGGCACGGGGCGGAGATCCTCGAGGCCGGGCGCGACCTGCTCATCACCTCGGCCGGTGCGCTGGCCGACCAGGAGCTGGTCGCCACGCTCAGCGCGACAGGCCCGGGGCGGATGTTCATCACCTCCGGTGCCATCGGCGGCATCGACCTGCTGGTCAGCGCCGCCAGCCACGGTGCCGTGCACCGCGCGTCGGTGACCACCACCAAGCTGCCCGCGACCCTGCTGCAGCCGTGGATGGACGACGAGACCCAGGAACGGGTCCGTGCCACCACCGAGCCGACCACCATCTTCGAGGGATCCGCCGCGGAGGCCGCGCGCTACTTCCCGCGCTCGCTCAACGTCGCGGCCACCGTCGGGCTCGCCGTCGGCGACCTGGAGCTGGTCGAGGTCCGCCTGGTGGCTGACCCGGGCGCCGAGCTGACCAGCCATGTCATCGAGGCCGACGCGGACGCGGGCAGCTACCGGTTCGAGATCCGCAACCATCCCTCGGCCGCCAACCCGCGTACCAGTGGCGTCGTCTCGCGCGCCGTGGTCCGGTCCCTGTCCATGCTCGTCGGCCGCCCGGTCGGCGCGGTGAGCATCATCTGAGGCCCCGATGACCACCACCACGCTCCGTGCCACCCGGGTCCACGTCGAGGACATCGGCAACGGTCCGACTCTGCTGTGCCTGCACGGCATCGGATCCAGCTCGGCCTCGTTCGCGCCCCAGGTCGCGGCGCTCGCCGGCGAGTTCCGGCTGCTGGCCTGGGACGCACCCGGCTACGCCCGCTCCGCCGACCCCGAGGCCGATCTCGACCTCGACGGCTTCGCCGACGCGGCGGCCGCCGTCATCGAGGAGTACGCAGCACACGGCCCCGTCCACGTCCTGGGTGTCTCCTGGGGCGGTGTCATCGCGGTCCGGTTGGCGTCACGCCACCCCGGGCTCGTCCGCAGCCTCGTGCTCGCTGACGCGAGCCGGGGGTCCGCCACCGCTCCGGAGAAGGCGACGGCGATGCGTGGCCGGGCCGCCGAGCTCGACAGCGCGGGCAGTGCCGACTTCGCCGCCCAGCGCGGCCCACGGCTCGTCAGCGCCGAGGCCCCCAACGACCTCGTCGGCCGGGTCGTCGCGACGATGCGGGACTCGATCCGGCTCCCGGGCTACGGCCTGGCTGCCGAGTCGATGGCCGCCACCGATCTCACCGCCGAGCTCGCCGCGATCGACACACCGACGCTCGTGCTCTGCGGAGACCAGGACCAGGTCACCGGGATCACCGAGTCGCAGGCGCTCGCCGGCGGCATCACCGATGCCGTCCTGGTGACGCTGCGCGGCGCCGGCCACCTGGCCAACCAGGAGTCACCCGAGGCGTTCAACGCCTGGCTCTCCTCCTTCGTCGGGATCGTCGAGCGCCTCTACGGCTGACACCCCGACCACCAGAAAACCCGAGAACGAACACACCGAGAACGAACACAGCAAGAAAGGAACGACCCCATGTCGATCACCCAGCAGCCCCTCACGTACGAGACGGCCGAGAGCCTGGAGGAGTTCACCGACTCCATCATCCTGACTCGCGCCTCGCGCCACGAGGACTGGGACACCCTCGGCTTCCAGGCGAAGGCCGGCGACCAGTTCAAGCGTGCCCAGGTCCGCTATGTCGGCTCCGGCGCGACCGGCAACCACGAGAACGACAACCGCACCATCAAGTCCCAGGGCTTCACCTTCTCCAACATGCTGCTGCCTCCGGGCGGTGAGGGCCCCGAGCACACCCACCACGACGCCGAGGAGGCCTTCTTCGTCCTCGAGGGTGAGGTCGAGGTCGGCGTGCACCGCGACGGCCAGGTCGTCAAGCGCACCCTCGGCTACCGCGACATGATCGTGGTGCCGGCCGGCGTGCCGCGGAGCCTGAAGAACAACGGCGACACCGACGCGCTCTTCTGCGTCATCATCGGTGCCCAGAAGCCGCAGGTCCCGACGTACCCGGAGACCTCCGCGATGCACGGCGTCACCCGGGACTGACCCATGAGTCTCGACGGTGCAACGGTTCTGGTCACGGGCGCGGGTCGCGGCCTCGGGCTGGCGATCTCGCGGCGCCTGGCCCAGGCCGGTGCCCGGGTCTGGCTCGCCGATATCCGCGAAGACTGGCTGGAGGCGGCCGGAGCCGCGCTCCGCGCGGAGGGGTACGCAGCCTCGACCGTCCCGGTCGACGTCACCGACCACGCGTCGGTGCGGGCGATGGTGAAGGAGACCGGGCCGGTCTACGGCCTCGTCAACAACGCCGCCCGCGCCGACGGGGTCGGCGGCAAGCCGGTCCACGAGATCGACCCCGCCGAGTGGGACTCGCTGATGGCGGTCAACCTGCGCGGCCCCTGGCTGGTCAGCCGCGAGGTCGTCCCGGGGATGATCGAATCCGGAGTCGGCCGGGTCCTCAACATCGGCTCGGACTCGGCGCTCTACGGCTCGGCGAACCTCGCCCACTACATCGCCTCCAAGGGCGGTCTCGCGGCGCTGACCCGGGCGATGGCGCGCGATCTCGGCCCGTACGGGATCACCGTCAACACCCTGGCGGCCGGCCTGACCACCACCGAGGCCGCGCAGCAGATCCCCGAGCATCGCCACCAGCTCTACCGCGACAACCGGGCACTGACCCGGGACCAGGAGCCCACCGACGTCGTCGGGGCCGCGGCCTTCCTGCTCGGCCCCGAGGCCGCGTACATCACCGGCCAGCAGCTCGTCGTCGACGGCGGCTTCGTCTTCCACTGACGGTTTCACCGACGGTTTCACTGACAGGACCAGGACCATGGATCTCCACCTCGCCGATCGCACCGTGCTCGTCACGGGAGGCAGCTCAGGCGTCGGTCTCGCGACCGTCGCCACCCTCCTCGAGGAGGGCGCGAACGTCATCACCTGCGCCCGCCGTCTCGACGTGCTCGAGAAGGCGCTCGCCGATCTCGGTGCCCCCGCCGACCGGGTGCTCGCGATGAGCTGCGACGTACGCGACGCCGACCAGGTGAACGCGCTGGTCGAGGCGGGCGTGGCCCGGTTCGGCGGGATCGACGGGCTGGTCAACAACGCCGGCCAGTCCCGGATGCTCGGGCTCGACAGGGCGACCGTCGCGGACTTCCGCGACGAGCTCGACCTCAAGTTCGGCGGTGTCCTCAACGTCACCGGGGCCGCGTTGCCGTACCTGCGCGCCTCCGACGCCGCCGCGATCGTGACGATCAACGCGGTGCTCGCCCGCCAGCCCGAGCCGCGCCTGGTCACCACCTCGGCCGCGCGCGCCGGCCTGCTCAACCTGACCAAGTCGATGGCCTCCGAGTACGCGCCCGACGTCCGGGTCAACAGCGTCTGCCTCGGGCTGATCGACACCGGCCAGTGGCGCCGGCGCTTCGAGGCGGACGAGCACGCGGCCTCGTACGAGGCTTTCGAGCGTGAGCTCGCCGACGACCGCGGCATCTCGCTGGGCCGGTTCGGCCGTGCCGAGGAGGTCGCCTCGATGGTCGTGACCCTGTTGTCCCCGCGAGCGTCCTATGTAACGGGCGCGGCGCTCGACGTGTGTGGCGGCGTTGCCCGCTACGTGGCCTGAGGAGCCTGTGATGACCAACCTGACCGCTGCCCCCGCAGCCGACGTGGTGACGTACGCCGACGGTGGCGCCCTGCTCGTATCGGTGCTCCGTGAGGTGGGCGTCGACACCGTCTTCGGCGTCATCTCCGTGCACAACCTGCCGCTCGTCGAGGCGGTCTCGCGCGAGCTGCGGTTCGTGCCGGTCCGCCACGAGGCGAGCGCCGTCAACGCGGCCGACGGCTACGCCCGGGCGACCGGCGGCCTCGGCTGTGCCCTGACCAGCACCGGCACCGGCGCGGGCAACGCGGCCGGCTCGCTGATCGAGTCGCTGAGCTCGGCCACCTCCGTGCTGCACGTGACCGGGCAGGTCGAGTCGGCCTACCTCGGCTCCGGGCGCGGCTTCATCCACGAGACCAAGGACCAGCTCGGCATGCTCCGGGCGGTCTCGCTCGACGCCGTCTCGGTGCCGTCGCTCGACGACTCCGCCGGCATCCTGCGTGCCGCGGCCGACCGGGCGCTCGGTGGACCCGGCCGGGCCGGTGGTCCAGTGAGCGTCGAGTGGCCCATCGACCTGCAGTACCTGCCGCAGCGCGAGGTCGTCACTCCCGTCCCCGAGGTGCCGGCAGTTTCGCCGACGCTCGCGGGTCTCGATGCGCTGATCGAGCTCGTCGCGGCGGCCGAGCGGCCGCTGATCTGGGCCGGTGGCGGCGTCGCCGGGGCCGGAACGGCGCTCACCGAACTCATCGAGACCTGGGGCGCGGGACTGCTGACGTCCAACTCCGGCCGCGGTGCGGTCCCCGAGGACCACCCCCTGGTGGTCGGCAACTACGGCGCCACTCCCGGCGGCGGCGAGCTGCTCGCCGAGGCCGACCTGCTGCTCAGCATCGGCACCCACTTCCGCTCCAACGAGACCCGCGACTACGACCTCGTCCTGCCCGCGGTGCACGTCCAGGTCGATCTCGACCCGGCCGCGCTCGGGCGGGTCTTCCCGATCGCCGCCGGCGTGGCCGCGGATGCCCGCGACGTGCTGCCCACGATCACCGCCGCCGTGCGCGAGCGCGGTGACGTCTCGCAGGAGTGGCGCGCCCGGGTGACCCGGGCACGCGAGGACGTACGCGCCACCCAGCGCGAAGGGCTCGGCGACCACGCCGTGCTCGCCGACGCCCTGCGCTCCGCGCTTCCGCGCCGGTCGGTGCTCGCCCGAGACGTCACGATCGCGTCCTCGTCCTGGGGCAACCGGCTCTTCGAGATCTACGATCCCCGCGACAACGTCTTCCCACGCGGCGGCGGCATCGGTCAGGGCCTCGGCATGGGGCTCGGTGCCGCCATGGGCCGCCCCGACGAGCCGACCGTGGTCATCGCCGGTGACGGCGGCCTGGCCGTACATCTCGGTGAGCTGCTCACCCTCGCCCAGGAGCGACCGTGGCTGGTGCTGCTCGTCTTCAACGACGGCGGGTACGGCGTACTCCGCAACATGCAGGAGGCCCGCGGCGTCGACCGCGCCGGCGTCGACCTGACCACCCCCGACTTCGCCGGGCTCGCGGGCGCGCTCGGGCTGCCCTACCAGCGGATCGGCACTGCGGCCGAGGCCGCGACCGAGCTCGGGCGGGCCGTCGCCCGACGCGGGCCGGTGCTCGTCGAGGTCGACCTGGAGTCCTTCGGCCCGATGCCGCGGCCGTTCACCCCACCGGTCAAGGTTCCCGACCCGACCACGAGGAGGTCGTCATGAGTGTCGCCACCGAGGAGCAGGAGCTGGAGCTCCTGGTCAAGCAGATGACCCTGGAGGCCGACGGCGTACTGTCGCTGCGGCTCGTCCACCCCGGCGGCGATCCGCTGCCGGAGTGGAGCCCGGGAGCCCATGTCGACCTGACCCTCAAGGGGTCCCTGGTGCGGCAGTACTCGCTGTGCGGCGATCCGGCCGACCGGAGCAGCTACCGGGTTGCGGTGCTGCGTGAGCAGGCCGCCCTCGGCGGCTCGGAGTACGTTCACGAGGGGCTGCGCCCCGGACACCGGCTGCGCGTGGTCGGTCCCCGCAACAACTTCGACTTCCTCCCCGCCAAGAAGCATGTCTTCGTCGCCGGCGGCATCGGGATCACCCCGCTGCTCGCGATGCTCACCGAGGCCGAGCGGCAGCGCACCGACTGGGAGCTGTGGTACGGCGGCCGCCGTGAGGACTCGATGGCGTTCCTCGACGAGCTGGCTGTGTACGGCGACCGGGTGAAGGTCATTCCGGAGGAGACCCACGGCCGGCTCGACCTGGCCACCGCGCTGCCGGCGCCCGACCCCGGGACGCTCGTCTACTGCTGCGGACCCGAGGGGTTGCTCGCCGCCGTCGAGGAGCACGCCACCGGCTGGCCCGAGGGGACGCTCCAGGTCGAGCGCTTCAGGGCCAAGCAGATCGAGGTCGACCCCGACGGCGAGCAGCCGATCTCCGTGGACTGCCGCCGCTCGGGCCGGGTCGTGCAGGTGCCTGCCGACGTACCGGTCATCGACGCCCTCGAGGGAGCCGGGATCACGGTCTCGAGCTCCTGCCGCGACGGCATCTGCGGCACCTGCGAGACCAAGGTGCTGGCCGGCACCCCCGACCATCGCGACTCCCTGCTCAGCGACACCGAGCAGGCGGCCGGAACCACCATGATGATCTGCGTCTCCCGGGCGCGGACCCCAGAGCTGGCGCTCGACATCTGACGTGCCACATCGACTGCGTTGACTGCACAGAGGGAGAACAGAGGAATGGGCTATCTACAGCCGGTCCAGGCGGCGGTCGCCGAGACGACCCCGTGGGAGACCAAGCTCGCCGGTGCCATCGAAGAGGTCTTCGGGGGCGGCCGGCACGACCTGCCGGGTCTCGTCGACGGGCTCAACGAGCTCGGCATCCCGGCTCCCGGTGGTGGTCAGTGGACACCCGAGGGATTCACGACAGCGATCGCCGAGCTCGCCGCGGCGGGGAAGCAGGAGGACTGAGCCATGGGACCGATGGTGAAACGACAGTTGAGCGCGGAGCAGATCCTCGCGACCGGCCTGCGCAACCAGTGGTACGCGATCTGCCCCTCCGACATGGTGCCGCAGGGTGGCGTCCACCGGGTGCGCCGGCTCGGGATCGACTGGGTGCTGTTCCGGGAGTCCGACGGCACCCTGCGGATGCTCGAGGACCGCTGCCCCCACCGCGGCGCGCCGCTCTCGCAGGGACAGCACCTCGGCAGCAAGATCGCCTGCGCCTACCACGGCGTCCAGGTCGACGGCACCGGCAAGGTCGTCTCGGTGCCCGGTCTGCCCGGGTGCAACCTGGAAGGGAAGACGCTGGTCCCCAGCCCGCCGCTGCAGGAGCTGGGCGGCGCGATCCTCGCCTACATCGGCGACGAGCAGCACCCCGACCCCGCCCCGGTCGCCCTGCCTGACCCGCTGGTGGACGAGGAGGTCTCCTCGTTCCTCTGCTACGCCGAGTGGGACACCCCGTGGCGCTACGCCATGGAGAACCTGCTCGACCCGATGCACGGCGCCTTCCTGCACCGCGAGTCCCACTCGATGTTCGGAGGTGACATCGAGGCGCGGTTCCGGATCCGCGAGACCGACCGCGGGTTCTTCTTTGAGAAGACCGACCAGGTTGGCGTGAACTTCGACTGGGTCGAGTTCTGCCGCACCGGCATCGACTGGGTCGACCTCTCCATCCCGTACCCGCCGACCGCCGGCCCCGGCGGCTCGTTCGGCATCGTCGGCATGGGCACCCCGATCGACGCGGGCACCACCGCGGTGTTCTTCTGGCGCTACCGCAAGGTCAGCGGCTGGGAGCGCGACGTGTGGCGCTTCCTCTACCGCACCAAGCTCGAGGCCCGCCACTGGCACGTGCTCGAGCAGGACCGGGTCATGCTGGAGGCCATGGCCGACGACGCCGACCAGGCCGAGAACCTCTACCAGCACGACCTCGGTGTCGTCCGGCTGCGCAGGCTCTACAAGAAGCTCGCCGAGGAGCAGGCGGCAGCGCTTGCGCCGGTGCCGGCCGGGCGCGCCTGAGGCGAGCCCGGCCGGGTCGGTCAGCGGACCGGAGCACCCGGGCCGAGCGGGATGCCGAGGGCCCACCAGAGGAAGAACAGTGCGGTCCAGGCGAGGCTCATCGCGATGGCCAGCGGCAGGGTGTACGAGGCGAGGGTGCCGATGCCGGCGTCCTTGCGGTAGCGCTGCAGGAAGCCGAGGGCCATCACGAAGTACGGGCTCATCGGGGTGATCGCGGTGGAGCCGGAGTCGGCGATCCGGAAGAGCGCCTGGGTGGTCTCCGGAGGCACCGAGAGCAGCATCAGCATCGGCACCAGGACGGGCGCGGCGATGGACCACATCGCGGAGCCGCTGGTGACCATGATGTTGACGATGCTGAGGAGCGCCAGGACGAGCAGGAAGACCACCCACACCGGGATGTTGCTGGTCTCCAGGGCCTCGGCGGAGTTGACCGCGAGCACGTCGCCGAGGTGGGACCACTCGAAGTACGCCAAGAACTGGGCGATCGCGAAGAAGAGCACCAGCACCGGCGCCATCTGCTTGATCCCCTGGCCCATCAGCGCCGGCACGTCGCCGGCCTTGGTGATGGAACCGGACAGCGTGCCGTAGACGGTGCCGGCGAGGCCGAAGAGAACTGCGACGATCGCGGCGATGCCGGTGAGGAACGGCGACTCGGTCAGCGACCCGTCCTCGCCGCGTAGGGGAGAGGACGGCGGGATCACGACGGCGGCGACGACCACGATCGCGACCAGCAGGCTCAGCATGGACCAGCGCAGCGCCCGGCGCTCACGGCCGTCGAGCTCGAGGGAGCCGAAGTCGCCGTCGTCAGCGTCCTCGTCGGCGTCGAGGTCGGGCCGCTTGGAGAGGACGAACTTGGTCATCAGGGTGATCACCGCGGCCAGCAGCAGCGAGGAGGCGATGTTGAAGAACCAGTTGCTGACGGGGGAGACGTACGCGCTCTCGTCGACGATCTGGGCCGCGGCGGTGGTGATGCCGGCGAAGATCGCGTCGTTGGGCGTGGGGATCGGGCTGGCGTCGTACCCGCTGGCGATCGCGGTGTAGGCGACCACGATCCCGAGGATCGGGGAGCGCCCCACGGCTCGGAAGGCGAGGCCGCCGAGCGGGACCAGGATGATGTACGCAGCGGCCGAGGCCACGTGGGCGACGGTTCCGGTGAACGCGACGGCGAAGACCACCCAGCCGACGGGCACCCGGGAGATGCCGGTCTTCATCGCGGCGGTGAGGAACCCGGTGCGCTCGGCGACGGCCACACCCATGATGACCACGACGATGGTCGCCATCGGCGGGAACTCGGCGAAGTTGGAGACCATCGTGGAGACCGCCATCGCCAGGCCCTCACCGCTGAGCAGGCTCTGTACGACGACCTCCTCCCCGTCGCTGGGGGAGATTACCGAGACGCCGGCGGCGGCGCAGATCGCGCTGATCACGGCGAGGATCGCGGCGAGGATCCAGAAGAGCCAGAACGGGTGCGGCAGGGCGTTGCCGACGCGCTCGATCACGCCCATGGCGCGGATGATCCACGGCAGCCTGTCGCTGCCGGTGGGGGTGGTGGTGCTGGTCATGGGAGTCACCCTTCGCTGGTGAGGCGGTGGCGGGAGAAGAAGTCCCAGATCACCGTCGCGGACTCGATGGTGTGGGTGACGTGGCCGCCACCCGAGTAGATGTCGCCGCCCGGCCAGACGTGGCCGCCGCCGTCGACGGCGACGTGCTGGACCTCGGCGCCCTGGTCGCAGCCGGTCCATCGGGTGGTCTCGACATCGCGTCTGGTGCGCGTGGTGGATGTGGTGCAGCCGTTGCGGTCGGCCCAGCCCTGGACCCACTCGGGGATCGCGGGCAGGTCACGGTCGGCGTCGCCCGCGTAGGGGATGGTCGCGTCGGCGACACCGTGGATCTCCAGGATCGGCGTCGGCGGTGCCTCCGCACAGCCGGTCCGGGTGCCTGGGTAGAGGGCCGGGGCGACCGGGGCGACGGCGGCGAACGTGTCCGGCAGCTGGCAGGCGAGCAGGGCGGCCAGGCCGGCGCCGTTGGACTTCCCGGTGGCATAGACGCGAGTTGTGTCGATGCAGTGGTCGGCCTCGATGGCGGCGAGCAGATCGGTGGTGAAGGCGACGTCGTCGACGCCGGGTGCCTCGTACGGTGCGCCCTGCCAGGCCTTGCGATAGCCCGACCCGGTGCCGATCGCGCCGTCGGGATAGGCGACCACGGCCGGGAGGTCGGAGAGCTCGGAGAAGCCCTCGACCTCGACGCCGGTGCTGCCGCGGCCGTGGTAGGCGACGATCAGCGGCCAGCTGTCGCGGCGGTCGTAGCCCTCGGGCAGGCGGAGTACGTAGCTGCGCTCGAGGTCACCGCTGGTCAGCTCGTACTTCTGGCTGCTGTCGGGCTCCTGGTCCGTGGGCTTGGCGCACGGCGCTGGGGTGCTCTTGCCGGCCGCTCGGTCCTGGTCGGAGGCGCGGGTCAGGGCGGAGGTGGCGGTCGGTGCCAGGGACAGCGCGGCCACTGCCGCGACAGCGACGGCCGGGGCCAGGAGGCGGGATTGTCGTGGGGACATGGGTGCTCCTTCGGGGGCGGGTCGATGCGTTTTCGGGTGTGCTGGATCGCCCGGCGACGCGGTGTGCGTCCCGGTCGGGTCCCGAGCTGGAGGGGCGGGTGGCCTAGGTGTCGAGCCACTCCTTGATGAAGGCGACGATGCGGTCGGTGGCCTCGCCGAGAATGGCGCGGCCGTCCTCGGCGGTGGCGCGACGCGGGTCGCCGAGCACGCCGCTGGGGGTGAGGCGGTCGTAGGGGAGGGCCACGGCGGGGTGGTTCACCGAGCGGGCCAGCCGGGCGAAAGGGTCGAGCTGGTCGGGGGAGGTGGTGCCCGGGCCGAGCAGGTCGTGGCGCACGAGATGCGGGGCGATGTGCAGCATCTGGGAGGTCTCCGCCTCGCCGCTGTGACCGCTGATCGCGCTGAGCTCCATGCCGGCCACGGCGTCCTTGGCCAGGACCGTCACCGGCGTCCAGGCGAGCTCCAGGTCGGGGCGGTCGCGCAGCAGGTCCTGGGCCAGGGTGCCGAGAGTGGCGTTGTTGCCGCCGTGCCCGGTCACCACCAGGAACCGGTGCCAGCCGTGGGCGGCCAGCGACTCGACGTACTCACGGACGACGGCGGCGAAGAGTGCCGGGCGCAGGCTCACCGTGCCGGCGAAGGCCTGATGGTGGGGCGAGACGCCGACCGGTACGCCCGGGCCGATCACGACCTTGCCGGGCAGGGCCTCGGCGACCGCGTCGGTGAGCGCCTCGGCGCGGATATGGTCGGTGGCCATCGGGAGCCCGGCGCCGTGCTGCTCGAACGCGCCGACGGGGATCATCACGACCGTCCCGCTCTCGGCGGCTCTCGCGGCCTCGAGGGTGGTCATCTCGGCGAGCTTCGCGGTCATCGGGCCTGCTCCGGACCGAGGGTGGTGGCGATCGCCTCGCGGATCGCGAGCAGGTGCTCGCGAGTGAGGGTGGCCGCGGCGTCGGCGTCGCCGTCGCGTACGGCCTCGACGATCCGGACGTGGTCGGCGTGGTCACGGTCGCGGTCGGTGTAGCGGTGCCGGATCTCGATCTGGTCGCGGGCCCTCACCTGCAGCAGCGCCTCGACGGTCTCGCGCAGCAGCAGGTTGCCCGAGGCGCCGGCGAGCGCGACGTGGAAGTGCAGCTCGGGCCGCTCATCGGCGTACTGCGGCTTGAGCGAGTTGTCGGCCGAGACCGTCAGGGCGGTCAGGTCGTCGTCGGTGCGCGCCGCGGCCGCGGCCGCAGCGACCGGCGGCTCGAGCACGATCCTGGCGTCGAGGAGCTCGAGGACCGACTCGCTGCGCGACTCCGAGACATGCGGGTTGACCAGCAGCCGCCGGTTCACCCCGCCGCTCACGTAGGTGCCCGACCCGTGCCGGAAGCGGATCACGTCGGTCGCCTCGAGGCGGCGCAGCGCCTCCCGGATCGTCGGTGTGGTCACCTCGAACCGCTTGGCCAACTCGCGCGAGGAGGCCAGGGCGTCGCCCGGCTCCAGGCCCGCGGCCTCGATCATGGCGACGATCCCGTCGGCGATGCGTTCAGAGAGCGATGTTGTGTTGCTGGTCACAGGAAGTGACTAAATCACTTATTGAATTGGGCGTCAAGGAAGGCGACGCTTGCAGACAACTTGCGTAAAGCAGTTATATTCTTGCGTCCATGAGTAGACGTCTTGCCGACGCAGCCGCCCGCGCCAAGGTCTCCGAGGCGACGGTGAGCCGGGTGCTCAACGGCAAACCAGGGGTCTCGGAGGCGACCCGCGAGCGGGTGCTGACCGCGCTCGACGTGCTCGGCTACGAGCGCCCGGTGAAGCTTCGCGGCGAGCGCGCCAGGCTGGTGGGCCTGGTCCTGCCCGAGCTGCAGAACCCGATCTTCCCGGCACTCGCCGAGGTCCTCGGCGCCCATCTCGCCCAGCAGGGTCTGACTCCGGTGCTGTGCACGCAGACTGCCGGCGGGGTGACCGAGTCGGAGTATGTCGACCTCCTCCTCGAGCAGCAGGTGGCCGGCGTCGTCTTCGCCGGCGGCGCCTACGCACAGCGGGACGCGGACCATGCACACTACGACCGTCTGGCCGGCCGCAACCTTCCCGTCGTGCTCATCAACGCGGCCATCGACGACCTGCCGTTTCCCCGGGTGGTCTGCGACGACGCCGATGCGATGGAGCAGGCTGCCGAGCACCTGATCTCGCTCGGGCACGAGCGGATCGGCCTGGTCCTGGGCCCGCGCGACCACGTTCCCTCCGAACGCAAGCTGGCCTCGTTCCGCGCCGTCTGCGACCGGACCGGGGTGCCGTTCGACGAGGATCTGGTCGTACGCAGCCTCTACTCGCTCCAGAGCGGACAGGCCTCCGCGGCGCGGCTGATCGAACAGGGCGTGACCGGGATCCTGTGTGCCAGCGACCCGCTCGCGCTGGGGGCGATCAGGGCGGTCCGCCGGGCCCGGCTCTCGACACCAGCGGACGTGTCGGTGATCGGCTACGACGACTCGGCGTTCATGGCGTTCACCGACCCGCCGCTCACCACGATCCGGCAGCCGATCGAGGCGATGGGCCGGGCGGCGGTCGACTTCCTGGTGAGCCAGATCGACGGCACGCTCGGGCCGGTCGACGAGCTGCTCTTCGAGGGCGAGCTGGTGGTCCGGCGCTCGACCGGACCTGCAAACGACCGCGCAAAGTCCTGAAATTAATTACGCACTGTCAACTTCTTGCGCTCGTTCTGGCGCTGGCTCTAGCGTCTCAGCACGCCGTCACCGTGACGGCTGTCACATGACGTTGCTGAGAAGGAGTGCCCGTGACCGCCACGGAACCTCGACGGAGCGAGCCGGCACCGGCCGCGCTCCCGGTCTTCACCGAGCGCCCGGCCGACTGGTGGCGCTCCGCGGCGATCTACCAGATCTACCCGCGCAGCTTCGCCGACGCCAACGGCGACGGCACCGGTGACCTGGCCGGGGTGCGGGCGCGCCTGACCTATCTGCGCGACCTCGGGGTCGACGCGATCTGGTTCACGCCGTGGTTCCCCTCGCCGATGGCCGACGGGGGCTACGACGTCGCCGACTACCGCGCGATAGACCCGGTCTTCGGCGACCTCGCCGAGGCGGAGGCGCTGATCCAGGACGCCCTCGAGCTCGGCATCCGCACGATCATCGACATCGTCCCCAACCACGTCTCCGACCAGCACCGATGGTTCCGGGCCGCGGTCGCTGCCGGGCCCGGCGCACCCGAACGGGAGAGGTTCTGGTTCCGAGACGGCCGCGGAACCGATGGCGAGCTGCCGCCCAACGACTGGACCTCGGAGTTCGGCGGCACGCCATGGACGCGGCTGACGACGCCCGAGGGCGTCCCCGAGCAGTGGTACCTGCACCTCTTCTCCGCCGAGCAGCCCGACCTCAACTGGCAGCACGAGGACGTACGCCTCGAGCACGAGGAGATCCTCCGGTTCTGGTTCGACCGGGCGGTCGCCGGGATCCGGATCGACTCCGCCGCCCTGCTCGCCAAGGACCCGGATCTCCCCGAGGTCCCCGCCGACCCGCGACCGGGCGAGCACCCCTACGTCGACCGCGAGGAGCTGCAGGAGATCTACCGTGGCTGGCGCCGGATCGCCCAGGAGTACGGCACCGATCGGGCCCTGATCGGCGAGGTCTGGCTCCCCGACACCGCCAGGTTCATCCGCTACCTGCGCCCCGACGTCCTGCACGCGGCGTTCAACTTCGACTTCATGACGGCGCCGTGGGACGCCGAGGCGCTGCGTACCTCCATCGAGACGACGCTGCGCGTGCACGGCGAGGCCGATGCGCCTGCCACCTGGGTGCTCTCCAACCACGACGTCACCAGGCCGGTGACCCGCTACGGCCGCGCGGACACCGCGTTCTCGTTCGAGACCAAGCGCTACGGCACCCCGACCGACAGAGCCCTCGGCGAGCGGCGGGCCCGAGCGGCGGCGATGCTGGCGATGGGGCTGCCCGGGGCGTACTACCTCTACCAGGGCGAGGAGCTGGGCCTGGACGAGGCCGACATCCCGCCGGACCGGATCCAGGACCCGATGCACTTCCGCAGCGGCGGTGTCGACCCCGGCCGGGACGGCTGCCGGGTGCCGCTGCCGTGGAGCGGGGACCGGCCGCCGTACGGCTTCAGCCCAACCGGTGTGAAGACCTGGCTGCCGCAGCCCGAGGGCTGGGCGCGGCTGACGGCGCAGGCGCAGTCGGCCGACCCCCGCTCGATGCTCTCGCTGCACCGGATGGCGCTGCTGATCAGGCGTACGCACCCCGACCTCGTCACCGGCGACTTCAGCTGGATCGACACCGCGCCCGGGATCCTCGCCTTCCGCCGCGGCACGCACTTCGCCTGCGTGGTCAACCTGACCGACACCCCCGTGGAGCTGCCGAGCAGCGACCACGTCTGGCTCGCCAGCTCGCCGCTCGAGGCCGGCCGGCTCGCCCCCGATGCCGCGGTCTGGCTGCGGCCCACGACCTGAGACCCCACCACAACATCCAGGAGACAGACCATGAGAACCACTCGGTTGCGCAATGTCGCGCTCGCCGCGGTCGCGGCTGTCGTGCTCGGCTCGCTCGCCGCGTGCGGCGAGTCGTCGGACGACGGCGACGGAGTCACCATCACCGTCGAGGGCTGGCGCCCCGGCGACAAGCAGGCCACGATCGACGCCGTCAAGGAGCAGGCGGCGGCCTTCAACAAGGAGCATCCCGACATCACCGTGAAGCCGGTGGAGTGGCAGTGGAACGCGCAGACGTTCCCCGCCCAGCTCTCCGGTGGCACGCTGCCGATCTCGTTCCGGGTGCCGTTCACCGACACCAAGGGCCTCGTCGAGCGCAAGCAGGTCGCCGACGTCGACGCCGAGGTCCGCGAGCTGCCGTACTTCGACCAGCTCAACCCCACCGTTCTGGCCGCGGCACAGGGCACCGACGGGAAGGTCTACGGGCTGCCCTCCGACGTCTACGCCAACGCGCTCCACTACAACCGCGACCTGTTCACGAAGGCCGGTCTCGACCCTGACAAGCCGCCGACCACGTGGGAGGAGCTGCGTGCGGCCGCCAAGCAGATCAACGAGAGGACCGGTGCCACCGGGTATGCCGAGATGACCACGGGCAACACCGGCGGCTGGATCCTCACGACCCTGACCTACTCCCTCGGCGGCCGGATGGAGACGCAGGACGGTGACACATTCACCGCGACCGTCGACAACCCGCAGACCGAGCAGGCGCTGCAGCTGCTGCACGACATGCGCTGGACCGACAGGTCGTTCTCCGGCAGCACCGCCTACGACTGGAACAGCATCAACCAGGCGTTCGCGGCGGGGAAGGTCGGCATGTACATCAGCGGCTCGGACGTCTACAACTCCCTCGTCACCACCGCGGCGATCGACCCGGAGTCGTACGGGCTCACCGCGGTCCCGATGGGCGACTCGGCCGACGCCGGTGCGCTCGGCGGTGGCTCGGTCAACGTCGTCAGCGCCAAGGCGACCGACGCCGAGGCCGAGGCGGCCGTCGCGTGGGCGGACTTCTTCCGGGTCCGCAAGTACACCGACGAGTCGGCGGCCGTCGCCGACGCCAAGACCCAGACCGCTGCCGAGCAGCCCGTGGGGACGCCGACCTTCCCGATCTTCGACGAGGCGTCGTACACGACCTACCAGGGCTGGGTGAAGGACTACGTCAACGTGCCGCTGGAGCAGATGACGGGCTACACCTCGAGGATGTTCGACCTCACGCTGGTCGCCGAGCCGCCCGCGCAGACGCAGGCCGTGTACGGCGCGCTCGACCCGGTCGTGCAGAAGGTGCTCAGCGACGAGAACGCCGACATCCCCGCGTTGCTGAAGGACGCCGACGCCTCCGTGCAGCAGATCCTGGACAAGGGCTGAGCGTGGTCGCTGACATGTCCCGGGTGGGTGGGCCGGCCCTCGTGAGAGGGCCGGCCCACCGGCGTACGTCCTTCGTCTCCGTGGTCGCGAGGTGGTGGCGCGGCAGCGCGGCGACGTTGGTCTTCCTGCTGCCGATGCTCCTCGTCTTCGGGCTGTTCTCGTGGTGGCCGATCGCCCGGACCGTGGTGATGAGCCTGCAGGAGACCAACCTCGTCGGGCCCGCGGAGTGGGTGGGCCTGGACAACTTCCGCACGGTGCTCGCCGACCCGCTGCTGCCGGTGGCGCTGCGCAACACGGCCGTCTTCGCGGCGATCGCGTTCGTCTTCGGCTATCCGATCCCGCTGGTCATGGCGGTGGTGTTCAGCTCGCTGCGGAAGCTGCGAGGGCTGTACGCCTGCCTGGCCTACCTGCCGGTCGTGGTGCCGCCCGCGGTGGCGGTGCTGCTGTGGAAGACCTTCTACGACGCCGGGACCGGGGGCGTGTTCAACACGATCCTGGGCTGGGTCGGGCTCGGGCCGGTGCCGTGGCTGGAGTCGGCCGACTGGGTGCTGCCATCGCTGGTGATGGAGGCGACCTGGGCCGCGGCAGGCGGCACGGTGATCATCTATCTCGCGGCGCTGACCACGGTGCCGCAGGAGCTCTACGACGCCGCCTCGGCCGACGGCGCCGGCGTGCTCGGCAAGGTCTGGCACGTCACCCTCCCGCACCTGCGTCCGGTGCTGCTGATCACCTTGATCCTGCAGATCATCGGCACCGCCCAGGTCTTCCTGGAGCCCTATCTCTTCACCGGCGGCGGGCCCTCGCACGCCTCCTTGACGCTGCTGCTCCTGATCTACGAGTACGCCTTCGGCAGCACCACCGGCGGTGGCGACTACGGCCCGGCGACCGCGCTGAGCCTGATGATGGCGGTCGGGCTGGCGCTGCTGTCGTGGGCCTACTTCCGGCTGACTCGCGGATGGAGCGACTGATGAGCTTCGTCTCCTCCCTCGACCGGCGGCGTACGTCGGTGCGCTGGGGCCTTCGCGGTGTGCAGCTGGCGACGCTCCTGGCGCTGGTTGTCGTCTGCCTCGGGCCGCTGCTGTGGCTGGCGAAGTCGGCGGTCACGCCCACCCAGGACACGCTCCGCTCGCCGATCTCGCTGTGGCCGAACGGGCCGGACCTCTCGATCCTGTCGCAGGCGTGGACCGAGCTGGGCCTGTCGGCCTACCTGGTCAACACGGTGGTCATCGCCGCCGGATCCTGGGCCGTCCAGGTGGTGGTCGCCACGACCGCGGGCTATGCGCTCTCGGTGCTGCGGCCACGGTTCGGGCGGGTCATCTACGGAGCCGTGCTCGCCACCATGTTCGTGCCGATCGTGCTGCTGCTCGTCCCGCTCTACCTCACCGTGCTGAGCCTGCCGGTCGTGGGTTGGTCGCTGGTCGGGACGTACGCCGGAGCGTTCCTGCCCGCGGGCGCCTCGGCGTTCAACGTGGTGATCATGAAGCGGTTCTTCGACAGCCTGCCCCGCGAGATCCTGGACGCCGCACGGATCGACGGCGCCGGGGCGTACCGGCTCTTCTGGTCGGTGGTCCTGCCGATGTCACGGCCGGTGCTCGGTGTGGTGTCGGTCTTCGCCGTGCTCGCCGCGTGGAAGGACTTCATCTGGCCGCTGATCGTGCTGCCCGACCCGGCCAAGCAGCCCATCGCGGTCAGGCTGCCCTCCATCGCGCCGACCACCGACCTCTCGGTCCTGCTCGCCGCGATGGCGATCTCCGCCGCGCTGCCGATCCTCTTCTTCCTCCTCTTCCAGCGACTCTTCCTGCGCAGCGAGGGTCTGGAGGGGGCGGTGAAGGGCTAGCGGCGGCGATGGCCGGTCAGTTCGGCAGCGGAAGGACCTCGACCGGGCAGCCCGCCTCGCGGAGCAGTGCGCGGGTCACTCCGCCCAGGTGTGGGAACGCGTTGAGATGCGAGGCTCGTCCCACGACGACGAGGCGGGCTTCCTCGCTCGCGGTCGCCAAGGCGTCGGCCGGGGCTTCCGCGAAGACCCGGGTCGCGAGGGGTGTCAGGCGATGCTCCGGGGCCTGGTCGCGGGCCTTCTCGACGAGATCTGCCAGGTATTGCTCGCCACGCGCCGTCCAGTCCCGGGTGGTGGCGTGGTCGACCAGGTCCCCGTGGAGGGCCGGGAGGTCGAGACCGTGGAGCATCGTGACCGGTTCACCCAGCCGGGTCGCCTCACCCAGGGCGTGACCCAGCACCTGCATGTCGCTCTTGTCGTCATTGACGCCGACGACGACTCCGGTGCGGCCCTCGGCCGACCAGCCTTCGGGGACCACGGTGACGGGGCAGTGGGCGTGAGCCGAGACCCGGGAGGAGACCGACCCCGTGAAGATCCGGTGGATGCGAGAGAACCCGCGGCGCTGGATCACGACTCGGTGCGCGTCCTCGGACTCCTCGATCAGGACGTGGGCCGCGTGGCCGCGCAACAGCTCGCCGGAGACGTCGACCGCCCCGGCGACGACGTCCCGGGCGATCGCGGTGGCCTCCCCGAGCAGCTCATCGGCCAGCCGCCCGACCGCGGAGTCATCGATGATCATCGACTGCGGCTGCATCGCGCCGGGGAGACCGAGGATGGGATCTCCGAACAGGACGTTCGCCTGGAAGACGTGCACCAGGCGCAGCGGGTGGCCGCTGGTCGCGGCCAGCCGGCCGGCGTACTCCAAGAGTGCCGTCTCGACCTCGGGATCGAGGACGCCGACGACGATGGGAGCGGGTGTGGTGTCGGTGGGCATCTGATCAGCCCGCCATCAGGCACATGTGGCCGGCGGCGAAGCCTTGGAAGCCCTGGTTCATGCCCGGGTTGTGTGAGCGTGTCATGGTGCAATCACTCCTCGGTGGGTGGCGGCGAGTCGGTACGTATCCGGGTGACTCCCGGGACGGTCGCTGCGGCGGACTCGGCCAGGGCGCGCTCCTTGGGTGTCGCCGGTCCGAAGATCACGGCGCCTCCGTCGGCGACGTCGACGACCCAGTCCGGGTGACCGAGCTCGGTGACGAGCGCCGTCAGGTCCCGGACCATCGTGTCGTCGTCGCGGGCCAGGGCACTGGCCACGTCGCTGCGGCTGATGACCCCGACGAGAACGTCGTCGTCATCGAGGACCGGGAGGCTCTTCAGCAACCGGTCGGCCATGATGTCGACAGCCACGGCGACCTCTGCGCTCGCTCGCACGGCGATCGTCACCGGATTCATCACGTCCTGGACGTACGCCGCGGGCCGATCGGTCACCGGCGCCGGTGGGAGCACGTGCGCGCGAGGGTCCTGCAGGACACGGTCGCGGATCAGGTCGATCTCGGCGACGACACCGCAGACGCGGCCGGCGGAGGTCACCACCGGGAGGGCCGTGATGTGGTGGTCACGCAGCAGGGCGAGCGCCTCCTTGACGGGAGTGCCTCTCCGTGCGGTGACCGGTGACTGGGTCATGATCTCTCGAACAAGCATGGTCATCCCCGTTGCGAGTGCTGGTCTTTCATAGGACCAGCCTCGTTCGGCCGAGAAGGTCGGTCATGAGCGCAAGGTCCCGAGCCGGGGAGACCTTCGGCACTCCTGCGGAGATCGCGATCGGGGTGTGCTGGACCCGTCCACGACCATCCGAGGGGAGGGGCCCAGGTGAGGATCGTCGTCGCCATCGGCGGCAACGCCCTGCTGCGGCGTGGCGAGCGGCCGGACGCGGCACCCCAACGCCGGCACGTGGCCGCGGCGGCAGCCGCGCTGGCGGACATCGCCCGCGAGCACCAGGTCGTGGTGGTCCATGGCAACGGGCCCCAGGTCGGCCTGCTGGCACTCGAGAGCGGCTCGGACCCCAGTCTCTCGGAGCCCTATCCACTGGCCGACCTGGTCGCGGAGTCCCAAGGGCTCATCGGGCTCTGGCTCCAGCAGGCGCTCCTCGCCGAGATGGCCGGCGAGGTGGTGACGCTCGTCAGCCAGACAGTCGTGGATCCGGAGGACGGGGCGTTCCAGGTGCCGACCAAGCCCATCGGTCAGGTCTACGACGAGCTGTCGGCGCGTCGCTTCGCCGCCTGGCACGGCTGGACGATCCAGCCGGACCGCGATGGCTGGAGACGCGTCGTCGCCTCCCCGCTTCCCATTGACATCGTCGAGCTCCCCGTGGCCGCACGGCTCCTCGACGCGGGCGTGACCGTCGTGCTCGCCGGCGGCGGGGGAGTGCCGGTCGTGCACCGGGACGGACGATACGAGAGCGTCGACGCGGTGGTCGACAAGGACCGGGCGGCTGCCCTCGCCGCGGAGAGGCTCGGCGCCGACCTACTGCTCGTCATCACCGACGTGGAGGGCGTCATCCGGGACTTCGGCGGTCCCGCCGAGAAGGTGCTGCACGAAGTGAGCGTCGCCGAGCTGTCCTCGATGTGGTTCCCCGCGGGGTCGATGGGACCCAAGGTCGAGGCCGTCTGCGCCTTCACCCGACGGACCGGCCGACGCTCGGCGATCGGCTCTCTCGACCAGATCGACGGCGTGCTGGCCGGTACGTCGGGCACTCAGCTGCGGCGATGACGCCGGGTGCCGGTGAGAATCAGTGGACCTAGGTCCTCCGTGCGTGGCCCCGAAGGCCCTGACGTACTCCGGCCGTCCCGACCAGATTGGAGACTCGGGAGCCGGACGCGCGTGCCGAGCTCGCGAGGAGGGCACATGTCCGAGCACCACCGGATCCTGGTCGCCATCGATGGGGGAGAGGGTGGCCGAGCGGCGATCCGCTACGCCGCGGCCCGGCGAGATGGCTCCGACCTGTGGCTCGTCCATGTGGTCGACCTCGCGGTCGCGACCGGCGTCTTCTATCCGTACGGCTATGCAGGGCTGGCGGACGAGGTGCGTGAGGCCGGCGAGACCGTTCTGGACCGGTCGGAGAAGCTGGCCGCCGAGCTCGTCGGTGCCGACCACGTGACCACGACGCTCCGGGACGGTGGCGTGGTCGCCGAGCTCGTTCACGCGGCCGCCGACGCCCGGATGGTGGTCCTCGGCGACGAGCGTCGCCACGGTCTGTCCCGCCTCGTGACCGGCTCGGTGACCGGCCGGGTCGCCTCCCGCGCGCCGGTGCCCGTCGTGGTCGTTCCGACGGTGTGGTCTCCTGGCCAGGACGCCCACCGGGTCGTCGTCGGCATCGCGGATCTGGATGCCTCCGTCGAGCTCGTCGCCCACGCGTTGGGCGAGGCCGCCGACCGTGGTGGCGAGCTGGTTCTCGTGCATGCGTGGGAGCTGCCGGCGGTCTTCTACGACACGACCCTGGAGCACGACCAGGCGGCCTGGGAGGCGGATGCTCGTCACCGCCTGATGCAGACCCTCGACCGGGCGCGGCACCTGGCGCCGCACGCGGTCGGCACCGAGGCCTGGATCCAGATCCGCCAGGGACAGCCCGCCCAGGTCGTCGCCGACGAGTCGAAGGGGGCCGACCTGCTCGTCATCGGCCGACGTGGGCATGCGTTCCCGCTGCGGCGTCTGGGCGGCACCGGGCACGCACTGCTCCGGGAGTCCAGCTGCCCCGTCGAGGTGGTGCCGCCTGCGCCCGAGGCACCATGAACGTAGAGATCTCGCCACTGCATGCGGCCGCGCACGCACCGCCGACGACACCTGATGTGCTGCGGTGCACCGACCTGCACCGGTCGTTCGGGCCGGTCAAGGCGGTGGACGGCTTCTCGTTCCGGATCGGCAGCGGTGAGACGTACGGCCTTCTCGGCCCCAACGGGGCCGGCAAGACGACCATCATCTCGATGGTCGCGGGGGTGCTGGAGGCCGACTCCGGCTCGATGCTGGTCGATGGTGTCGCGATGCATCCGGGTGCGCTCGCGGCCAAGGCGGCCATCGGCTATGTTCCGCAGGACGTAGCGCTCTACCCCGATCTGACCGGTCGGGAGAACCTGCTCTTCTTCGCCTCGTTGTACCGGATCGGGCGTCGCGACGCCCGCAGCCGCGTCGCCGAGGTCCTCGACATCGTCGGGCTGACCGACCGCGCGGGCGACCGGGTCCAGAAGTACTCCGGTGGCATGAAGCGCCGGCTCAACATCGCGGTCGGGCTGATCCACCGGCCCCGCCTCCTGGTGCTGGACGAGCCCACCGCGGGCGTCGACCCGCAGAGCCGCAACGCGATCCTCGCCAGCGTCGAGCGGCTCAGCACCGAGGGAATGGGCGTGCTCTACACGACCCACTACATGGAGGAGGCCGAGCGACTCTGCGACCGGGTCGCGATCATGGACCTCGGCCGGCTGGTCGCCGAAGGTACGCCCAGGCAGCTGACCGCGCAGCTCGGCGACTCCGAGCACATCCGCCTCACGATCGATGGCGACCTGACCCGTGCCGTCGAGGCCCTGCGCGAACTGCCCCTCGCCAGTCGGGTGACGGGGACCGGCGACGCCCTCGACGTGCTCGTGCAGGACGCCGAGTCGGCGCTCCCGCAGGTCATCGAGGTGGCCGCCGTCCATGGCACGGTGCGCTCGGTCACCGTGGAGGAACCGGATCTGGAGACGGTCTTCCTCCGTCTCACCGGCAAGAAGCTGCGGGACTGACGATGCACGCCAGTCTGCTGATCGCGGCCAAGGACCTGCGACAGCGTGTCCGGGACCGGTCCGCCTTCCTGCTCGCGATCGTGGTGCCCTTCGCGCTGGCCGCCATCTTCAGCCTGCTGTTCGGGCCCGCTTCCACGCCGCGCGCCTTCGAGTACGCCGTCGTCGACCAGGACCACACCGCCGTGTCGCGGACCTTCACCGACGAGGTCCTCGGCGCGTTGCAGGAGCAGGGGGTCGCCGAGGTGCGCGCGCTCGATGAGGAACAGGCACGAGCCGGCGTCCGGGACGGCGACCTGGACGCGGCGTTCGTCCTGAAGTCGGGGTTCGCCGCGGACGTCGCCAGTCCGCGTCCCGCCGAGCTGGGCGTCGTGGGCAGCGCCGACTCTCCGACGGCGACCGTGGTGGCGCGCTCGGTGGCCCGGTCCTACGTCCGGGGCCTCGACGCGGCTCGGGTGAGTGTCGCCGCGGTCCAGGCGTCCCGGCCCGGCCTCACACCCGCCGAGATCGAGCGGGTCGCGCAGGAGACCGTGCACGGCGTCACGCCGGTGGCGCTCGAGGACGTCTCGGCCACCACGCGGGTGCTGGACACGAAAACCTACTTCGCGGCCGCGATGGCGGTTTTCTTCCTGCTGTTCACCGTCCAGTTCGGCGTCTCCTCGCTGGTCGACGAGCGCGACGAGGGCACCCTGGCGCGGCTGCTCGCGGCGCCGGTACGGCGGTGGGCGATCCTGGTCGGGAAGCTGATCACCAGCCTGGTGCTCGGCATCGTCAGCCTCACGGTCCTGATGGTGGCCAGCTCGGTGATGCTCGGCGCCGACTGGGGCGATCCGCTCGGCGTGGCGCTCCTGATCGTCGCCGGCGTGCTGGCCGGGACTGGCATCACCTCGGTGATCGCCTCGCTGGCGCGAACCTCCGAGCAGGCGGGCGCCTGGCAGGCTGTCGTCGCGGTGACCCTTGGCCTGCTCGGGGGCGCGTTCTTCCCGGTGCGGCAGGCCGGCGGCATGATGGCGGACCTCAGCCTGGTCACGCCGCACGCGTGGTTCCTGGGTGGACTCGGCGACCTCGCGGGCGGTGGCGGAGCCGTCCAGGCGCTCCCCTCGGTTGCGGTGCTGCTGGGCATGGCCGCGGTCACCATCGGGATCGCGCTGCTGCGGACCGGGCGGGTGGTGGCGCCATGAGCGCGATCACCATCGCATGGACCAACCTGCGCCGCTTCGTGCGGGACCGCACCAACGCCTTCTTCTTCGTGCTCTTCCCCTTGCTGATGATCGCGGTGCTCGGTCTGGCGTTCGGCGGCGGGTCCGAGCCTCGGCTCGGGGTGGTGCAACCGGCGACCGGCGCGCTCTCGGGCGATCTGGTGGCCGCCCTCGAGGACGCCGACGGCATCGACGTACGTCACTTCGACACGCGCGCCGAGGCCGTCGCGGCGGTCGAAGAGGGTGCTCTCGAGGCGGCGGTCGTGATCCCGGGGACGTACGACACCCGGCTCGCGAGCGGAGGCGACACCACGCTGCAGTACCTCTCCAGGTCCGACCGGAGCGCCCAGCAGACCGGCATGATCGTCCGCGCCGTCGTCGACGACCAAGCGGGCCGACTCCGGGTGGCAAGAACCCTGCACGGCGAGCTAGGAGGCGGGTTCGAACCGAACCTCGTCCGCGGCGACGAGTTCGCGGACCGCGTCGCCGACGTCGCCGTCTCGACCACCACGGTCGGGTCCGCACCGTTCCCCGAGGACCTGGGTCGCTTCGACCTCGGCGCGAGCAGCCAGCTGCTGCTGTTCATCTTCGTCACGTCCATGACGTCGGCGGCGTCGCTGATCGAGACCCGGCGGCTCGGCTTGGCCCGCCGGATGTTCGCCACCCCCACCAGGGCCGCCACCATCGTGGCCGGGGAGGCTCTCGGGCGCGTGGCGATCGCGGTCGTACAGGGCCTGGTCATCATGCTGGGCGCCGCGTTGCTGTTCGGCGTCTCCTGGGGCGACCCGGCCGCCGCGGCCCTGCTGATGCTGGCTTTCGCGACGGTCGCAGGCGGAGCGGGCATGGTGCTCGGATCCCTCGCCACGAACGTCCAGCAGTCGACCGCGGTCGGCCTCCTGGCCGGGCTCGGCATCTCTGCTCTGGGTGGCTCGATGATGCCGCTGGAGTTCTTCTCGCCCACGATGCTCACCGTCGCCCACCTGACGCCGCACGCCTGGGCCGCCGACGGCTTCGCCACCCTGGTGCGTCGTGACGGGACGGTGCTCGACGTCCTGCCCCAGCTCGGGGTGCTGGCCGCATTCGCGGCAGGCCTCTTCGTCCTCGGCTCGTGGGCGCTTCGCCGCCGGATCCTCGCCGGGTGAGGACATCGCGCTGGTCACGGCCCGCCGAACGTCCCCGTAGCCGAAGGACGTACGGCCCTCAGCCTTCGGACTCCCTTCTCTCACGGCGCGCGGGCCGCGGGCGGTTCGCTGGTGTCGGTGGCCCGACGCGTCGCATGGCGCGGTGCGGAGATCGACAGCAGGAGGTAGCACGATGACCGCTCGGATCGAGCAAGGTGTGCAGGGACCGGGCTGGGAGGACGTGCTGCTGCGCGACGGCACGATCGCCCGCGTGCGCGATGCGGTGGCAGCGGACCGGGACCGGTTGGTCCGGCTGCACGATGCGTGCTCCGAGGGCGATCGCCGCGAGCCGTTCTTCCACGTCGGCCACCACGACGGTGCGCACTTCGTGGACTCCCTGCTGCCACGGCTCACCAGCGAGGAGGCGTTCGCGAAGCTGGCGACCGTCGACGGTCACGTCGTCGGGCTGGCAACCGCCATGAAGACGGGACGCGACGAGGAGGCCGAGCTGGACCTGGTCGTCGCCGAGGGACATGCCCAACGCGGCGTGGCCACCCTGCTGCTCGAGCACCTCGCCGTCGCGGCGGCCGGCTCCGGCGTGACCGACTTCGTCGCGTACGTGATGGCTGACAACGCCGCCGCATTCGACGTCATCCAGCAATCCGGGTTCGAGATCACCTCGATCCCGCATGAGGAGACCGTCGAGCTGCGCTTCCCGGTGCGGCTCACCGATCGGGTGCTCGAGGCGATGATCTCCCGCGAGCAGCGGGCCGACGCCGATTCTCTGCGCGCGCTGCTGCGTCCGCGCTCCGTGGCCGTGATCGGGGCGAGCCGGCGTGTGGACCATGCCGGACACCAGGTCGTGCGCAACCTGCTGCGTGCCGGGTTCACCGGCACCATCCATCCGGTCAACCCGCACAGTGACTACCTGCTCGGGCTCAGCTGTCGCTCCTCGATACGCGAGGTGGCACCGGTGGATCTGGCGATCCTCGCGGTGCCGGCCGCCGAGGTGCTGGGGGTCGTGCGGGACTGTGCCGACAGCGGCGTACGGAACCTGGTGATCCTTGCCAGCGGCTTCGCCGAGGAGGGCCCGGAGGGACGACGGGTCCAGGACGAGGCCCTTGTGGTGGCCCGGAGGGCGGGCATGCGGCTGGTGGGCCCCAACTGTCTCGGCATCGCCAACACCGACCCCGACGTGCGCCTGAACGCCACCTTCTCGCCGACGAGCGTCGTCCGTGGACGAGTGGCGATGATGGCGCAGTCCGGTGCGGTGGGCATCGCCGCGCTACAACGGGCCGACGAGCTCGGTGTCGGACTGTCGGCGTTCATCTCCTCGGGGAACAAGGCCGACGTCAGCGCCAACGACCTGCTCATGTACGCCGCCGAGGACGATGCCAGCGACGTGGTCGCGCTCTACCTGGAGTCGTTCGGCAACCCACGCAAGTTCTCTCGGGTGGCGAGGCGGCTTGCGGTACGCAAGCCGGTCGTCGCCCTGGTGGGCGGCAGCAGCCGGACCGGTCGGCAGGCGGCCGTCGGTCACACCGCGGCGGCGGTGACGTCCACGTCCGGGGTGGAAGCACTCTTCCGGCAGTGCGGTGTGATCGGTGTGGAAGGCCTCGAGCAGCTGCTGCAGACGACCAGCGTGCTGGCCAACCAGCCGCTGCCCGGCGGCCGTCGGGTGGGAATCGTCAGCAACGCCGGCGGTCCGGCCATCCTGGCCGCTGACGCCTGCGAGCGCGCCGGTCTGCAGCTGACGACGCTGAGTGCCGAGACGATGGCCAGGATCCGCGAGAGGGTGCCCGACGCGTCGTCGGTCCAGATGCCGGTCGACCTCGGGTCAGGGGTCGCTGGAGAGGCCTACTCCGAGGTGGTCTCGACGATCGCGCGCAGCGGGGAGGTCGACATGCTGATCGTGCTGCGCACGGCGTTGCCCGCGCTCTCGTACGCATCCTTCGCTCGTGCGCTGCGCACCGCGTTGCGCCGTACACCGGGGGATGCGATCGCCCCGGTCACCACTGTGGCCGTCGTGCTCGACCAGCGCGGTCCGAGTCGCCCGATCCATGCCGGGAGCCGCCATGTGCCCGTCTTCGCGTTCCCCGAGGACGCTGCGCGTGCGCTCGGCCCGATCGCCACCTACGCGAAGTGGCGGGCCGAGCCACGCCAAGCCGTCGCCGATGCGGGGTCCGGCAGCCGGGCGGCGGCTCGTGACGTGATCACCAGGACGTCTACGGCGGCGCCGGAGGGAGGCCAGCTGGCCGAGCCCGACGTGCGACAGCTGCTCGGTGCGTACGGGATCGAGGTCGTGCCGAGCGTGCTCGCCGCCGATGCGGAGGCGTCCGTCGAAGCCGCCGAAAGCTTGGGGTGTCCGGTAGCCGTCAAGATCGCGGATCCCGACATCGTGCACCGCACCGATGTGGGCGGCGTACGCGTCGGTCTGAACGGTCCCGACGAGGTGCGCTCCGCCGCGCAGGAGCTGCTCCGCACCCCGACCGAGCACCCCGGTCTGCTCGTCCAGCGCCAGGTCGCCGAGGGGGTCGAGCTCATCGCCGGCGTGATGCAGGACGAGGTCTTCGGACCGCTGGTCATGGTCGGCTACGGCGGCACCTACACCGAGCTGATCGACGACCGCAGCTTCCGGCTCACGCCGCTCAGCCGCGCCGATGCCGCCGCGGCGCTCGGCGAGCTCCGCACCGCGCCCCTGCTCTCCGGCTATCGCGGCGCGCCTCGGTTGGACACGGCCGCCGTCGAGCGTCTCCTGGTCTGCCTCGGTCGTCTCGCCGACGATGTTCCGGAGGTCGCCGAGATCGACCTCAACCCGGTGATCGTGCACGAGCGCGGAGTCTCGGTCGTCGACGCGAAGGTGCGGTTGCGCCCGCTGCCGCAGGCACCCGATCCCGACCTGAGGAACATGCGCCCGCCCGCGGGGGACGGCTCGTGATGGCGACGATGCGGGGTTGGCGTACGACAGGTGACGGGCGCCTGTCGTACGCCGAGCTCGCGGTGCCCGAACCGGCTTCGGGCGAGGTCCTCATCGGTGTGGAGGCGTGCGGCGTGTGCCGGACGGACCTGCATGTCGTCGACGGCGACCTCTCTCCTCGCCGGAGTCCGGTCGTGCCGGGGCACGAGATCGTGGGCCGGGTGCTGGGCGGCTTCGAACATGACGTCGACGGTCCACGTGTAGGCACGCGTGTCGGCGTGCCATGGTTGCGCTCGACCTGCGGGCGCTGCCGATGGTGCCGAGCCGGCGCCGAGAACCTGTGCGAGAGGTCTCGCTACACAGGGTGGGACGCCGACGGCGGCTACGCCGAGTACGCCGTCGCGCCCGCTGCCTACACCTATCGGATCCCGGACTCGCTGGAGCCGCTTCAGGCGGCACCGCTGCTCTGCGCGGGGATCATCGGATACCGCGCACTGCGGCGCGCCGCGCTCCCGCCGGGAGGTCGCCTGGGCCTCTACGGGTTCGGCGCGAGCGCCCACCTGACTGCGCAGATCGCGATCCGCCAGGGAGCGGAGGTGCACGTCGTCACGCGCGGGGAGTCGGCGCGCCGGCTCGCGCTCGACCTGGGCGCCGCCTCTGCGGTCGAGCCCGGTAGAGCCGTCCCGCCACTCGACTCGGCGATCGTGTTCGCGCCCGCCGGTGAGGTCGTACGCGACGCGCTCGCCGATCTCGGAGCCTCCGGAACCTGCGCAGTCGCGGGCATCCATCTCTCCGACATCCCCCCGCTCGACTATCAGCGCCATCTCTTCCGGGAGCGCACGCTCACCAGCGTCACCTCCAACACGCGAGCCGACGGGGCCGAGCTGTTCAGGCTCGCCGGCCGGCTGGGCATCCACGCCGAGGTCACGCCGTACGCCATGAGCGAGGCCGACCGGGCGCTCGCCGACCTCGCCCAGGACCGCGTCCGGGGCGTCGCGGTCCTCGACATGACCAGATGAAGCGAGGCCGCGATCACCGCGATGAGCCTGCGAACGGACGCGACGAGCGCCCGACGCTGACGGTGTCACCGCAGCACGGCTGGTCTTCGAGCTCTGAGGTCGGACGCTCAGATCGCCTTGCCCGACATGGCCGCCGGTACCGATGGAAGGTCGTCGGTGACCGCAGCGAGGTCGTCGCTCGAGAACACCGAGGTACCCGGTGTCGCGATCATGGCCGCGCTGCAGGCGAGCCCGAGCCGGGTTGCCCGGGAGAGGTCCCAGCCGTGCACGAGCCCGGCGATGATCCCGGCGACGAGGGCGTCGCCGGCACCGACGCCGCTGACGACATCGCCTGCGACGGCTGGGAGAAGCTCCGCACCGGCCGCGGTCACCAGGGCGACCCCCAGATGGCCGCGAGAGAGCACGACCGCACCCGCATCCGTCGCCAGGAGCAGCTCCCGCGCCCCGGCCAGCTGCTCGTCGAGAGTGTCCAGCCTGCGCCCGAGGTGGTCCCCGAGCTCGCGCACGCTCGGCTTGAGCAGGAAGGTCCCGTGCGCGTGCGCGAGGGCACCGCCGGAGGTGTCGAGGACCAGTCGCGCGCCGATGGAGTCGGCCTGGCTCCTCACCCAGGAGACGACGTCGGCGGAGACTCCGGGCGGCAGGCTGCCGCTCAGCACGACGTACGCCGCCTGGTGACCCCGTCGGCGTACGACCTCGAAGCAGCGGTGCAGGTCGGGGGCGGAGAGCTCGGTTCCGGGCAGGACGAAGCGGTACTCCAGTCCCGTGCTGAGGTCGGTGACGTGGTGGCTGAGTCGGGTCTCGCCGGCGACCTCGATCGCCTCGAAGGGGAGCTCTTCGGCCTCCAGCAGCTCTGTCAGCGCCTGACCGATGTGACCGGCCACGGGGAAGACCGCCAGTGTCGGAATCCGGAGCACGTGCAGCACCCGGGCCACGTTGATGCCACCGCCGCCGGGGTCGATCCGAGGCGTACTGCCCCGCATCTTGCTTCCTGGGATCAGCCTCGGCACGGAGAAGGAGTTGTCCAGCGCCGGGTTCAGGGTGATCGTCACGACGTCGGATGAGTCGAGCATCGGAGATTCCCTTCCAGAGCCGTAGGGGTTGCGCTCCCAGGCAACCACCCCCTGCTCGACGGGGCAGGTGGCGGAGGTCCCGGCACAGATGACCAAGGTCTCGTGAGCCCCGACTCGAGCGGAACAAGACTGAGGACGGCGGCGCCGCACAGGTGCCCGCGAAACCCATGGAGGACAGATGAGCACCGTGATCAAGCGCGCGACCAACCCGTTCGCGGATCTGATGGGCTGGCTGGAGGCGGATCGGTGAGTTCCCAGACTTCTTCCGATGTGGAGCGTCACGCCGGCACGGTGTGGGCGGTGGACGTGTTCCTCGAGAGCGAGGACGGCACCGTGCATGCCGAGGCGAAGCTCCACGCGAGCGGTCGACCAGCATTGGTCGGTACCGGCGAATCCGGTCTGTGTCCCGGTCGGGACCTGGCCGTGGGGGAGGAGCTCGCCACCAGTCGCGCCCTCGAGCAGCTCGCGGTCGGGCTGCTCCGGGACGCACGTCAACGGGTCGACGGGCCGGGTCCGGAGGCGAACGAGGGGCCCGAACGACGCATCCGCGGGCGGCGGCCGGTGCCGAGGATGCTCGTCGGGACCGACCGGCCGCTCGGCTTCACCTCAGCCGTCCAGTGGTCGTTGGCGCACGCGGAGGCGAGTGGTCTCGGGATCGAGCTGTGTCACGTCGTCGACGACGCCGGTCCGGCGTGGGAACGTACGCTACGTGGCTCCGTCTCCGACGCGAACGACGAGATGGCCGAGCTGGTCGAGGAGGTGCGCCAGGATCACCCGGACGTGAAGGTCACGTCCTCGGTCCTGGTCGGCTCGGAGAGTGCCCTGCTCGCCCGGTCGCTGGGCAGGGAGCTGGTTGTCATCGGCCGCGCCGATGAGGAGTCCGACGGCGGCTCCTATGTGGGTGCGACGGCCATCACCATCGCCCAGAACGCGAGCGTGCCGGTCGTGGTCGCACCGAGCGGTTGGTCGCCTCCCGAAGCCGGGAGCCCCGTGGTCGTGGCGATCGACGCGCTCGAGCCGCATCTGGAGGCGGTGGAGTTCGCCCTGGACTACGCGCACGGGCAAGGCCTCCCGCTCGTCGCGGTCTCGGCCTGGCAGCCAGATGTGGCGCCGGGCACGCGCATGCTCCTCGAAAGCGGGGAGGAGTGGATGGAGCGCATCGCCGACGGCCAGGACGCGGCGGTGACCCCGCTACGGGCGCTCTACCAGGACGTCCCGGTGACTCAGCGCACTCCGACCGGCCCTCCGGTGGAGGTCATCCTCGGCTTGGCCGAGAACGCTTCGCTGCTGGTGGTCGGCAGACCCGGCCATGGCCGGCACTGGCGGATGCCGCTGGGGTCGGTGAGCCGGCGGCTGCTGCACCGCGCGACCGTCCCGGTCGCGGTCGTCCCAACCGGCTGGCACGCCGCTGCCGAGGCCGTGCCTGGCTCGGTGCCTGGCTCGCTCGGCGACCTGATCGAGCAGTAGGTCACGAGGACGAGGCGCTCTCGTGGTGCAGGACGTCGTCGAGAGCACGCCGCGGGGTCGGGGGCAGCGGTCGGTGGTGGCGCTGCGGCCAGCCGATGCGTACCAGCACCTGGGGGCAGGAGTTGTCGCCGAGCAGGTCGTGCTGAAGCGTACGCCGGGTGGAGCCGACCTCGATCGGCTGCGTGTACGGCACCAGGGCCAGCCCTGAGGTCGTGCACGAGAGCCACATCGCGTCGAGTGCCTCCCCGGCGCGCAGCCAGGAGACCGGATCGTCGGACGCGGTCGCCAGGACGAGCCACTCCTCGGCCGGCACCCCGGCTTCGTCGTGGTCCTCGGCGAGGGTGCCGCTCGGGAATCGGGTGTAGGAGGTCGGATCGGCGTCGGCGGCGAGCAGACTGGATTGCGGGACGCCCTCGTCGCTGCCCCCGCGAGTCCAGGAGTAGAGCTCGGCCACGTACGCCTCGTCGGTGGTCTGATGGGCACGAGCGGTCTCCAGGGCGGCCACCACAACCGGACGCAGGTGGTCGGGGACCGTGGTCGCCACGACCCCGTAGTCGAGGGCGAGGCCGGCGAGGTGGTCGAGGCGCTGGCGTGGCACCGGCCACGACGAGACCTGGCGTCGGTCGGTCTGCCGCTGCTCGATGGCCGCGAGCATGCCGAGGTCCGCGACGTCGGGATCCCGGGGCGTGAACGTCACCACGGCGAGCAGGTCGGTGCGGCCCCCTTCGGGAACGCGGTGCACGCTGCACTCCCAGCCCATTCCGGCAGCTGCCACGACGAGCTCGTGCAGCGCGGCACCGCAGCTCACCACCAGGTCGCGCTCGTTCGCGTCGGCGTGGAGGAGCTTGCGATGCGGGTCGGCACGCAGCAGCAGCATCGTGTCGCGTACGACCCAAGCCCAGGGCTGGGTGTTGTGGACCGATGGCGCGCGGCAGGCCAGCTCCAGGATCGCGTGCAAGGTGGCCTCGTTGGGGAGCCTCGACATCTCAGGCCACCTGCCGCTTCAGCTGGTGGCCGAGGTTCGCGGCCCAGTCGCTGGCACGTGCCTCTTCGTCGTGGGCGAGGGGTCCCACGGTGGCAGCGACGTAGAAGCTGGTCGCCGGGGGTACGTCGTAGCCGCGGCGGCGCAGCAGATGGGCCACGTGCCGGGCGGCGGAGCCCGGGAGGTGACGCATCGCCCGCGCCCGGGTGTCGAAGGTGGCGATCCGCACCGAGTTCGGTTCAGCGTCGGTCAGTTCCGCGAGCCACTCCCGGACGCCGCGGGCCTCGACCTCGGCCGGAGCGCCCTGAAGCACGGCGTCAGCGCGCGTGCTGGGTCTGCTCAGGCCGAGCGCGTGCGTCGGCGCCCCGATCACGACCAGGTCGTGGTCGTGGAGCACGTCATCGCCGGCAAGTGCCACCGGGATCACCTTGACCTGAATGCCGGCTTTCCGGAGTCCGCTGGCGACCGCGGTGGCGATCGTGGCGGTGTTGCCGAACATCGACTCGTAGACGACTGCTGCTCGCATCTGACTCACGTCCTTCCTCTGGCGCCGCGCCCACCGCGTCCTGCCAGTGTCACCACCTTCCGGCCGCGTCGGGGCACGTCGGGAGTGGCGCACGTCCCCGACCCGAGGACCTTGGTCCGATGCCGCTGGCCCGCACTGCGCGGAGGGTGGAGGCATGAACACATTCGATTCCCCGGTAGTGCTGGAGGGACGCCTCGACTCCGGGATCAGCCGCGCGCTGTGGCTGGTCAAGTGGCTGTTGCTGATCCCGCACTACGTCATCCTGCTCTTTCTCTGGATCGCCTTCGCCGTACTCACCGTGATCGCCTGGTTCGCCATCCTGTTCACCGGTCGCTACCCGCGAGCGATCTTCGACTTCAACCTCGGCGTGATGCGCTGGACCTGGCGGGTGAACTACTACGGCTACGCCGCCCTCGGCACCGACACCTATCCGCCGTTCACGCTCGAGGACGTGCCCGACTACCCGGCCCGTCTCCACATCGCCTACCCCGAGCAGCTCTCTCGCGGCCTGGTGCTGGTGAAGTCGTGGTTGCTGGCGATCCCGCACCTGATGATCCTCGCCTTCTTCCTGGGCAGCGGCCTGTACGCCACCCAGGGGACCGACGCGATCGCCTGGTCCTGGGGGAGTGGGATCGTCGGACTGCTGGTCCTCTTCGCCGGCGTGGTGATGCTGTTCGGGCGTCGCTACCCACAGGGCATCTTCGACCTGGTCCTCGGTATCGACCGGTGGGCGGTTCGGGTCGCCGCGTACGTCTGCCTGATGACCGACACCTACCCGCCGTTCCGGCTCGACCAGGGTGGGAGCGATCCGGCCGGACTGGTCCCGCCGGAGCCGTCGATGCCGTCGGGTGAGGCGGTGGCACCCGAGCCCGAGCCCGAGCCCGCGCCCAGCCCCGTCGGAACGGGTCAGCAGTGAGCGCGAGCGACCGCAGCGGTGGCGCGGCGGCGGTGAGCACCCATGTCGGGAACGCGATCTACGGGCTCGGCGTCATCGGCGCCTGGGTCTGGTTCTGGCAGCAGGAGGACGGCTTCTGGGGTCACATCTGGGGCCTCGTCGAAGGCATCTTCTGGCCGGCGCTCATGGTCTATGCGGGCTTCGATGCACTCGACTGATCCCACACGCGGGCGGATGCGTCGAGGGACCTTGGTCCTCGGCCTACGGGCCCGACGAGCATTGGCGTCGGCCGTCTTCGGTCGTAGATTGACGAGGTGACCGATTCAGCAGTGCCCGAGCGCGAGAGCGAACCCATCCGGGTCTTCCTGCTCGATGACCACGAGGTGATCCGCCGGGGGATCAAGGACCTCCTCGAGGACGAGGACGACATCGTCGTCGTGGGCGAGTCGGGTCTCGCCGACGAGGCCCGGCGCCGGATCCCGGCGCTGCGGCCCCATGTCGCCATCCTCGACGGCCGGCTCCCGGACGGATCGGGCATCGACGTGTGCCGCGACGTCCGCTCGGTCGACCCGAGCATCGCCGCGCTGATCCTCACTTCGTTCGACGACGACGACGCGCTGTTCTCCGCGATCATGGCCGGCGCATCCGGCTACCTGCTCAAGCAGGTGCGCAGCGCCGACCTCGTCGAGACCGTTCGCCAGGTCGCCGCGGGCAAGTCGATGCTGGACCCCGCGGTCACCGCGCAGGTCCTCGACCGGATCCGCAGCGGTCCGAAGACCAACTCGGCCTTCGAGCACCTGACCGATCACGAGCGCCGGATCCTGGAGCTCATCGGCGAGGGGCTGACGAACCGTCAGATCGGCAAGGAGATGCACCTCGCGGAGAAGACGGTGAAGAACTACGTCTCGTCCCTGCTCGCCAAGCTGGGCCTGGAGAGCCGCACCCAAGCTGCGATTCTGGTGACCAGGACCCTGCAAGGGGGCTAGGTTGGGGGTGTACCACTCATCCGATGGGGAGGGGTCGATGTGGGACGCACACCGCCCCGACAGCGCCGTGGATCGAGCTCCACGACCGAAGTAGCGACAGTTCACGGTGCGCCGTTCGACGAGCTGCTGACCGAAGTGCTCGACAGGGTCACCGATGCTCGAGACGAGCAGGTGCGGTGGCGGTTGCTGCTCGACGCCATCGTCACGATGGGCGCCGGGCTCTCCATCGACGACCTGCTGGACCGGATCGTCAAGGTCGCCGGGGCACTGGCCGGCGCGAAGTACGCAGCGCTCGGAGTCCTCGCCAGCGGCGGCGAGCGCCGGCTGCGCCTGTTCATCACCCACGGACTCAGCGTGGAGGAGCAGATCCTGATCGGCGACCTACCGAGCGGACACGGCGTGCTCGGCCTGCTGATCGACCACCCGGAGCCGCTCCGGCTGCCTGAGATCACCGCGCATCGAGCGTCCTACGGGTTCCCCGCGAACCATCCGCCGATGCACTCCTTCCTCGGCGTCCCCGTCCGCATCGGCGAGAAGGTGTTCGGCAACCTCTACCTCACCGACAAGATCGACGGCGATCAGTTCACCGACCAGGACGAGGACATCGTGGTCGCCCTGGCCGCCGCCGCCGGCGTCGCGATCGAGAACGCCCTGCTGGCCGAGGAGGCTGCCCGCCGCAGCCGGTGGCTCGACGCCCGGGCCGAGATCACCAGCGCGCTGATGGGCGACATCGACCGCACCACCACCCTTCAGCTGGTGGCCGACCGGGCCCGCGAGATCTCCGGCGCCGACGTCTCCTGGATCGTCACCGGACCCACTGCCGAACGGCTGCGGGTGGAGGTGGTCTCCGGGACCGACATCGACGTCGAGCTGCTGAAGGACGCGCCGCTGCGCGAATCGGTCGCTGGTCAGGCGATCGGCGTCGGCGCGCCGATGATCGTGGAGGACATCGCGGCCGCCGCCGGTGGCGGCAGCGCCGCCGCCGTCATCGACCTGAGCGACATCGGGCCTGGCGTGCTCGTGCCGCTGGGACGTACCGACCCCTCCGAGGAGATGAACGCGGTGGGCGTGCTCGCGCTCGCCTGGCGCCGCGAGCACGCCGACCAGGCACAGGACGTGGATCTGGCCGTCGCCAACGCCTTCGCCGAGCAGGTCGCGCTGGCCATCCGGCTCGCGCAGAGCCGCGAGGAGCGTCAGCGGCTGGTCGTCTACGACGATCGCGACCGGATCGGACGCGATCTCCACGACATCGTGATCCAGCGGCTCTTCGTCATCGGCATGCGGCTGCAGGGCGGGCTCAACCTGGCCGAGAGCCCCAAGCTTCGCGCCCGTCTCGACAAGGCCGTGGACGACATCGACGACACCATCCGCGATCTTCGGCGAGCGGTCTTCGAGCTCGGCGCGCCCGAGCACAGCGGTGACATCCAGTCCCAGGTCACCGATGTGGTCAACCGGGCTGCGGAGTCGCTCAAGTTCCGCCCGGCGCTGATCTTCTCGGGTCCGGTCCGGCTCCGGTCCACGCCCGAGGTCACCAAGGACGTCCTCGCCGTCCTCGGCGAGGCACTGTCGAACACCGTGCGTCACGCGCACGCGAGCGAGGTCGAGGTGTCGCTCTCGGCGGGCACCGACCTCGTGCTCCGGGTGCGCGACGACGGAGTCGGCGTCCCCGCGGAGGTGGTGGAGAGCGGGTTGGCCAACATGCGCCAACGTGCCGAGATGAGAGGTGGCCGGTGCACCGTGGAGCCGGCCTCGCCGAAGGGCACCGTGGTGGAGTGGTCGGTGCCCCTCGGCTGAGCTCCCGCCTCGTCACGGGCCGGTGAGATCCGCCTCGTCGCCGAGCAGCACGACCTTCATCGCCCCGGTGTCCTGAGCATCGGCGAAGACGTCGTACGCCTCCTGGATCTCAGCCAGGCCGAACCGGTGGGTCACCAGGTCGGGGAGCGCGATCCGTCCCGCCGCGAGCATCGACAGGAGCATCGGTGTCGAGGTCGTGTCGACCAGTCCCGTGGTGATCGTGACGTCGCGGTCCCACAGCGCCTCGAGGCTCAGCACCGCGCTGCGCCCGTGGACACCGACGTTCGCCACATGACCGCACGGACGGACCAGCTCGGCGCACAGCTCGAAGGTCTCGGGGACACCGACCGCCTCGATGGCGACGTCGACGCCGTCGGAAGTGTTGTCCCGGACCCAGGCGCGTGCCTCCTCGGCATCGGTCAGCGTGACGTCGGCGCCGTAGGCCTCGGCGCTCTTGCGCCGGGTCTCGCCAGGCTCGACGACGATGATCCGCAGGGGGCTGTAGAGGCGAGCGGTCGCGATCGCGGCCAGCCCGATTGGGCCGGCGCCGACGATCAGGACGGTGTCGCCGGGGCTCACCCGGCCGTTGCGCGCACCGACCTCGTAGGAGGTCGGCAGGATGTCGGCGAGCAGCACAGCGGTCATGTCGTCGACCTCGCGCGGCAGGTGGTGCATCGAGTGGTCGGCGAACGGCACCCGGACGCGTTCGGCCTGGGTGCCGTCGATCAGGTGGCCGAGCACCCAGCCGCCGCCACCGGTGCACCGGCCGTAGCTGCCTGCCCGGCAGTAGCGGCAGCGTCCGCAGCTGCTGATGCAGGAGATGAGCACCCGGTCGCCCGGTGCGAAGTCACGTACTCCCGAACCGGTCTGCTCGACCACGCCGACGGCCTCGTGGCCGAGCACCGTGCCGGGGGCCACGCTCGGTACGTCGCCCTTGAGGATGTGCAGGTCGGTGCCGCAGATCGTGACGGCGTCGACGCGGACTACCGCGTCCTCCGCGTCGGCGATGACCGGGTCGGGGACGTCGGTCCACTTCCGGGTTCCCGGGCCGTCGTATACGAGTGCTTTCATGGTTCCCTCCTGAGGTCGGGTCTGCGTCGATCCTCTGCCCGACCAGGCGCATGCAGGAGTGGTCATCGGCCACCGGTGAGGGGGCCTTGGTCCTGTCGCTAGTAGACGAGGGCGGCCATCATCCCCGCCTCGGCGTGGTAGATGTTGTGGCAGTGCGCGGCCCAGTTGCCCGGGTTGTTCGCCTCGAGCTCGACGACCATCCGCTGCATGGGTGTGAGCAGGACGGTGTCCTTGCGCAGGCCGTTGGGCAGCGCGAACGTGTGCCCGTGCAGATGCACGGGGTGGGTCATCATCGTCATGTTGGTGATCTGCATCGAGACCCGCTCGCCGGACTCGATCGTGATCGGCTCGTTCTTGCCGTACGGCGCTCCGTTGATCGCCCACTCGTAGGTGCTCATCTGCCCGCTGAGGGCGAGATCGACGCTCTGGCCGATGTCCTTGTCCGGAAGGCGCGCGGAGTCGGCGGGGCGTAGATCGGAGCCGAGAAGCACGGGACCGGTCAGCTCCCGGATCTCTGCGGCACGCGCCGGGGTCGGGATCGGGCCCGAGCCGGTACGGACCATGGCGAGAGCGGCGCCGTCCTTGCCGATCGGCTTGGCCACGAGCGGGAAGACGCCGTCGGCCAGGGTCACGACGACGTCGTACCGCTCACCCATCCCGATGTAGAAGGCGCCTGCTTCCTGCTCCTGGACGGCGAACCCGTCGGTGTGGGTGACGGTCATCCGGTGATCGCCCAATGCGACGGTGAAGATGGTGTCGGCCGCGGCATTGATGACCCGGATCCGGACCCGCTGGCCGGGCTCGGCGCGCAGCAGGTCAGGCGCGGTGCCGACGCGACCGTTGATCAGGAAGTGTGGGTAGGTGACGTCGCCGGCGTCCCCGAAGGGTGAGCCGCCCATGCCACCCATGCCGTGCATGCCGCCGGACGAGGAGCCGGATGCCATGAGGTCGGCGAGCACCTCGTCGGGGGTCGTGCCGGTGCCGTCGATCCAGTCGTCGAGGACGACGATCCACTCCGCGTCGTAGGCGCCCGGTTCGTGGGGGTCGTCGATGATCAGCGGTGCGTAGAGGCCCCGGTCGAGCTGCACGCCGACATGCGGATGGTAGAAGTACGTGCCGGGATCGGGCGCGACGAACTCGTACGTGAACTGACGCCCGCTGGTCACGGCCTTCTGGGTGAGGCCGGGTACGCCGTCGGCGGCGTTGTGCAGGGCGATCCCGTGCCAGTGGACGCTCGTCTCGACCGGCAGCTTGTTGTCGACGGTGATCCGCACCAGGTCGCCCGCGGTCGCTCGCACGAGAGGGCCGGGCAGGACATCGTCGTACGCCCAGGTGGACACTGTGGGTCCACCGAGGTCGAGGATGGCCGGCCGTGCGGTCAGGGTCTTGGTGACCAAGCTCTGACCGGACCGCGGCGCCAGCGGCGTCGGCGTGGGCACGACGATCCCGCTCCCGCCGGGCCTGCCGGAGCAGGCCGCGAAGAGGCCTCCGCCCGCGACGGCGAGGCCGCCGCGCAGCAGGGTGCGCCTCGACACATTCATGGACGGTGTCTTCTCTTGTGGGGCCAGCGGCCCGTTCCCATCACGATTTCGATCGTGTCAGTCGGTTCTTGAGGTCTCCGTGAGGTTCCATGAAGGTCTGACGAAGGTTGGCTCGCGAGCAGCGGACGGCTCGACCGCCTGGCGCGCCACACTGGACCCATGCACACTCACACCTCGTCGAGCGGCCCGGTGCTCGTCGTCGAGGATGAACGGCCGCTGGCACAGATCGTCGCGGACTACCTCGCCAAGGCCGGGTACGACGCGATCCAGGTCCACACCGGACCTGACGGCGTCAGTGCCGCCCGCGACCACGATCCCGATCTCGTCGTGCTCGACCTCGGCCTGCCTGGACTGGACGGTGTCGAGGTCTGCCGCGAGATCCGCACCTTCTCCGACTGCTACATCATCATGGTCACCGCCCGCGACGACGAGATCGACAAGCTGATCGGTCTCGGCGTCGGCGCCGACGACTACCTCACCAAACCCTTCTCGCTGCGCGAGCTGGTCGCGCGGGTCCAGGCCGCCCTGCGACGACCACGCGCCAGCAGGCTCGCGGTCGCGCCCGACGCCGACCACGGGTGGGCCTTCGACGGGCTGACGGTCGACACCGCCACCCGTGAGGTGACCCGGGCCGGCGTACCGGTCGCGCTGACCCGCACCGAGTTCGACATCCTCGCCGCCCTCGCCGAGCATCCCCGTCGCGCCTTCAGCCGACAGCAGATCGTCGACATGGTCTGGGGCGAAGGCTGGGGCGGCGACGCGCACATCGTCGATGTCCACGTCGCGCACCTGCGCAGGAAGATCGACGACGATCCGGCCACACCGCGCTACGTCGACACCGTGCGCGGCGTCGGCTACCGATTCATCGCCGAGCCCGTGAGAGAGGCCGCCGAATGAAGCGATCCACGTGGCGGATCGGCACCCGCCTGCTCCTGGCCCAGGCACTCGTCCTCGTCGCCGCCATCCTCACCGCGGCCGTGATCGCCGCCCTTGTCGGGCCGCCGATCTTCCGTGCGCACATGCAGCGGGCCGATCGCGCACCCGACCCGTCCGAGCGCATGCACGTCGAGGAGGCCTATCGCACCGCCAGCGCGATCTCGCTCGGCCTCGCGGTCGCCGCCGCCCTCCTCATCGCCCTGCTCGTGACCTGGTATCTCACGCGTCGGTTCCAGACACCACTCACCGACATGACCCGCGCCGCCACCGTGATGGCGGGCGGCAGGTACGACGCCCGCGTCCCGGTCGGTGACGCGGGCCCCGAGCTGGACTCCTTGGCCACCGCTTTCAACTCGATGGCCGGCGAGCTCGCCCGGACCGAGGACACCCGGCGCAGGTTGCTCTCGGATCTGGCCCACGAGCTGCGTACCCCCGTGGCGACGCTCGCCGCCTACCTCGAAGGACTCGAGGACGGCGTCACCCCCTGGAACGACGACACTCGTACGCTGCTGGCCGACCAGGTGCACCGCCTCGGCCGGCTGGCCGGCGACATCGACGCCGTGTCTCGTGCGGAGGAGGGCCGCCTCAGCCTCCAGCTGGCGCCGGTGGCGGTCGCGGATCTGGTGGAGACGGCCGTTCGAGCGCAGCAAGGCGCGTACGCAGCGAAGGGCGTGGCCCTCGGCATCGACGGCGGACCGGCCGTCACGATCGACGCCGACGAGTCCCGACTGCTCCAGGTCCTGACCAACCTGCTCGACAACGCCCGCCGGCACACGCCGGAGCACGGCAGCGTCGGCATCGACTGGGACCACGCGAACCACAGCGTCACGATCCGCGTCACCGACACCGGCGACGGCATCCCCGCCGCCCAGCTGCCTCACATCTTCGAGCGCTTCTATCGCGGCGACACCGCCCGCGATCGCGAGCACCAGGGATCGGGGATCGGCCTCACCATCAGCAGGGCCATCGCGACAGCCCACGGCGGAAGCCTGGATGCGACCAGTGGCGGAGTCGGTGCCGGCTCGTCGCTGATCCTGACCATCCCCGCGTCGCGGACCCGGTAGGAGGTCCTTCGTCCTGACCTCGGCCGGCGGACGGCGACTCGTGGGACAGTGCTGCCATGGACGTACGCCGCGTGATGCCGCCGTGGGCCCGCGGCTACCAGCGGCGCTGGCTGTGGCTGGATCTGCTCGCCGGGGTGACGATCACCGCCTACCTGGTGCCCCAGGTGATGGCGTACGCCGAGCTGGCCGGTCTCCCGCCAGAGACCGGACTGTGGGCTTGCGTCGGTGCGATGGTGGTCTACGGGCTGCTGGGCACCTCCCGACTGCTCTCGGTCGGCCCGGAGTCGACCACTGCGCTGATGACGGCGGCTGCGATCGGCGCCACCCCGGCCGCGGCTGAGGACCCCGCCTCGTTCGCGGCGACGCTCGCGCTCGTGGTCGCCGCGATCTGCGTGGTGGGCTGGTTTCTGCGAGTCTCGGTGCTGGCCGAGCTCTTCTCGCGGCCGGTGCTGGTCGGCTACATGACGGGGATCGCGGTCCTCATGGTCGTCTCCCAGCTCGACAACCTCACCGGCGTCACGATCACCGGCGACGGGGTGCTGGCGGAGCTGGGCAGCTTCATCGGCAACCTCGACCAGGTCCATGTCCCCACGCTGCTGCTCGGTGGCGGCGCGGCCGCCGCGATGATCGCCGGCTCCCTGCTCGCCCCGCGAGCGCCGGTCGCGCTGATCGGCATGCTCGCCGCCACCGCGCTGGTGGCACTGCTCGGCGAGGATTCCGGGCTGCGGCTGGTGGGCGAGATCCCGAGCCGGCCTCCGGCCCCGGGTCTCCCGGTCCTGGACCCGGGCGCCATCGTCGCGATGCTCGGCCCGGCGCTCGGCGTCGCCTTCGTCGGCTACACCGACAACATCCTCACCGGCCGCGCCTTCGCCCGCCGCGGCGAACATGTCGACGCGCGGCGGGAGCTGCTCGCCCTGGGTGGGGCCAACCTGGGCTCGGCGCTCCTGCACGGGTTCCCGGTCAGCAGCAGCGGCAGCAGGACCGCCATCGGTAACGCCGTGGGCGGGCGTACGCAGCTGACCTCGTACGCTGCAGCGGCCACCACGGTGGCGGCGGTGCTGCTCCTGGCGCCGGTCCTGGAGGCGTTCCCCGAGGCCGCGCTCGGCGCGGTGGTGGTCTACGCCGCCACCAAGCTGGTCGAGGTGGGTGAGCTGCGTCGCTTCGCCCGCTTCAGGCGCAGCGAGCTCGTCCTCGCCCTGGTCACGACGGTGGCGGTGCTCGCCGCCGGGGTGATGTGGGGCGTACTGATCGCGGTGGGTCTCTCCGTTCTCGACCTGCTGCGCCGGGTCGCGCACCCGCACGACGCGGTCCTCGGCCACGTACCAGGGCTGGCGGGGATGCACGACGTGGACGACTACCCCGACGCCGAGGAGGTGCCCGGCCTGCTCGTCTACCGCTACGACTCGCCGCTCTTCTTCGCCAACGCTGAGGACTTCCGCACTCGCGCGCTCGCGGCGGTCGACGCCGCCGAGCAGCCGGTGGAGTGGTTCCTGCTGAACGCCGAGGCGAACACCGAGGTCGACGTCACCGCGGTGGACGCGCTGGAGGCGCTGCGCACCTCGCTGAGCGAGCGAGGCATCGTCCTCGCGATCGCCAGGATCAAGCAGGATCTGCGTGACTCGTTGGCTCCCTCCGGCATCCTGGACCGGATCGGCGAGGAGCGGCTCTTCCCGACCCTTCCCACAGCCGTAGAGGCCTACCGGCAGCGGTGAGCGGCGGACCAAGGTCCTCGGATCCCGGAACCGACGTCCCTGCCCGCTGGTGACGACCTCGATGAGAGTGGGAACGGGACGGCCGGGTGCGTCGCGCCCGTGAGGAGACGACATGTCCGAGAACAACCGGATCCTGGTGGGCATCGACGGGGGAGCGGGTAGCCGAGTGGCGATCGCCTACGCCGCGGCCGAGGCCGGCCTGGACGACGCCGACCTCTGGCTGGTGCACGTGACTCTGTCCCAGCCGGCCGATGTGATCGGCCCCTACCCCTACCCATCGTTCGGAGAGGACGTCCGCCGTGCTGGGAACGAGCTGCTGGAGAAGGCCACCGAGGAGGCGGTCGCGTACGTCGGTGCCGAGCATGTGACCGCGACCCTCCTGGAGAGCTCCGTGGTCTCCGGTCTGGTTCACTGCGCTGCCGCCGTCCGGCTGGTGGTCCTCGGTGACGATCGCAGGCAGGGCCTGGAGCGCATCGTGACCGGGTCGGTCACGAACCGGGTGGCGGGCCACGCGCCGGTCCCGGTCGTCATGGTGCCGAGCGGCTGGTCGCCTGAGGACCCGACTCGCCGCGTGGTCGTGGCGGTCAAGGACTGCGTCAGCTCGGCGGGCCTGCTCGCCCAGGCTCTGAAGCACGCGGCGGACCGGAGCGCGGAGCTGATCGTGCTCCACGCCTGGCAGCTGGAGACGGTCTACGACGACATGACCGTGGCGCACCTGGACATGAGCGACTGGGAGAACAACGCTCGCCGCGCCCTGGAGAACGCGCTGGACCGCGCCCGTCGCCGAGTCCCGCACGCCGCGGACGTGGACGTACGGATCGAGGTTCGCCACGGCCAACCGGCCAGGGAGATCACCGAGGAGACCAGGAACGCCGATCTCCTGATCATCGGCCGCCGCCGGCACTCCTTCCCCCTGGGTCGCCTGGGCAACACCGGCCGTGCGGTCATCCGCGAGAGCCGTTGCCCGGTCGAGATCCAGCCACCGATCCCCGACGTCCTCACCGCCGCCGACCTCGTCCTCGAGCACGACGGCCGGTTCGAGAAGGCCGGTGTCGACCCGGCCCCGGCCTTCTGAGCTGTCCACGAATGCGCGTGGCGCTGGATGCGATGAGTGGCCGACTGCCCGGCGCTGACCCGTCGTGGCACCGGCTCTACCGAGCTGGGGCAGTCTCCGCCGGCCTGGCTGTGGCGCTGTACGTCGCGGCCCTGGTGGTCTTCGCCGTCGCAGCGGTCCCTCCGGTCTCCGGCGGGGAGGAGATGCTCGAGTACGTCGACGCTCATCGGACGGTCTACATCGCGCAGCAGCTGATGTGGCTGGTCCCGAGCCTTCTCCTGATGGTGGTCTTCCTCGCTCTCGCCATGGCGCTGCGTCACCTGGACAAGAGCTTCGCGCTGATCGCGGGCGTGGTCTCGGTCGCCTCGTGGGCGGTGTCGTTCGCCTGGCCGACCACCGGTGGCGGTTCGCTGGCCATGGTCATCCTGAGCGACGAGTACGCGGCCGCCACTACGGCGGCCGACCAGGCCCCCTTCGTGGCTGGCGCCGAGGTCCTGATCGCGCTCAACGATGTTCCGGCCGTGATCGGGGCGCTGCAGACCCTCGGCATCGTGCTGATCTCCCTGCTGATGCTGAAGGGCATCACCTGGAAAGGGCTTGCCTGGTTCGGCGTGGTGACCGGCGGCGTCGGGTTCGTCTCGGAGGTGCTCCGACCTGTCCTCGGCTGGGCCTACGCGTTCTACGGCGTCCTGCTGTTCGTATGGCTGATCTGGACAGGCTTCGCGCTGTGGAGACTGGCAGCGGAGGCAGTCAGCGAGTCGGGTTCACACCCGCCGTCCTGGCCGCGACGGGACCGCGCGTAGCCAGAGGACCAGAGGGACGAGGGTCGCTGCGGCGAGCACGACGAACAACACGACGCCAGCGAGGGTCGCCACGTCGGAGGCGGGATCGGCGCGGTGGCCGAACCACTGGTCGACCGCGACCCCGATCGCCTCGATCATCCAGAAGAACAGCCCGGCTCCGGCGAGGAAGACACCGGCGGGTCGGCGCTGCCAGAGCAGCACGGCCACGATCGCCAGCGCAGGCAGCCAGACCGCGAGGTCCTGGACGTAGATGGGGTTGGTGGTCAGCCCGGTCCCGTCCAGGAAGCCGGGAGGGTCCTCACCCAGATCAGGTACGACGAACCGCAGCCAGGCCAGCGCGTTGAGCGCGACCACGGTCAGGATGAAGGCGGCGATGCTGCGCGCCGGCAGTTTGCTGTCCGGCTCCAGGAGCGGCAGGGGGTCGAGCAGCGAGCTGACCAGTGACCACAGCGACAGTCCGAGCAGGGCGACGTAGGCCAGGAACAGCTCGTTGAACGGAGTGGCATACACCAGCAGGGTGGCGTTGTAGGTGAGGTAGCCGAGCGCGCCGATCAGGGCAGCCCGCCCCTGGACCGAGCCTCGAGTCGACGTGATGAGCCCAACCGCGAGCACCGGTAGCGCCAGGGCGAACATCGTGAGCGCTGTGCCGCGCGCGGAGCCGTTCATCACCGGCGTGCCGTTGAGGATCCCGTCCACGAAGAACGTGGGAGCGGCAGCGACCACCACCAGCGCTGCGACGGCGGCACAGAGGCCCCGGGTCCGCCGACTGATCACGTCGAACCGGCCTCTTCTGTCTGCCGCGCCGGTGTCCACGCCACCACGAGCGCACCGGTCACGAGGTAGATCACCTGCAGGAAATGGAACCCACGGATCGACGCGACCTCTCCGGCGATCCAGAACACCATGATCGTTCCCGCAACGATGCTGGCGAGCTGCCAGCCGGGGCTGCGTTTGGCAAGGGCGGCGGCGGCGATCAGGGAGCTGCCGCCTACGACGGCCATCAGGATCACGCCCGGGAAGTAGTTGCTGGGGAAGTCGGTGTCCCGGACCCAGGATGCCTGTTCGGGAATCCAGTCGGTCATCAGCGCGAGACCCCCGGCCGTGGCGCTCAAGCCGTTGAACAGCAGCAACCCGAGCAGGACCTTGCTCTTGCGGCTCATCGCGCCTCCGTCGCCGGGGACATGGGGGTCACCCCTCATGACGTGACCACGCTAGGCACCGCTCGAGGTCTCGAAGCAGTGGCGAAGGTCCTCGTGACCCTGCGCCAAAGTCCTCACGACGAGAGTCCCGGGAGACTCAGCGTGTGACCAACGACTACCGGCGTCGGGGCCTTGGTCCCGGAGCCGGAGGAATCCTGGCCCGTCCGCCCGTCCCCGGCCAGCCGGGAAGGTGACCACATGAGAGGTTGGGTCTGGTCGGCCGTGGCCGCCATCGTGGCCGGTTGCGGCATGGCCGCACTCATGGTGTGGTCCGTGCCCTTGACGGTCGGTTGGTGGGCGGGCGCGAGCTTCATCACTCTCTCGCTGTTGGTGTGCCTGGGACCCGACACGGGCCCGATCCAGTGGAAGGTCGTCCTCGTCAGGAGCCTGCTGTGGCCGACCACGGCGCTGGCCGCGGCAGGACTCATCTACGCGCTCGGTTGGACGAGTGGTCTGCTGGTGACCGCCGCGGGACTCGCCGCCGCATGGGAGATGGGGTGGCTCGGCTGGCCACCGCGCACCGTGCGACCGGTGAAGCGCCGTCACCGGACGGGCAGGCGGCGGGCGCGCGCAGAGACAGAGGCTGTGGCAGCGTCAGTGGCAGGAGCGATCAGACCACATGTGATCGATCCGGTCGAGGCTGTCTTGGCGGTCACAGACGGGCTGACCGACTCCGACCTGTGCATGGCCTGGCGATCCAGCTATGTGGCTCTCGACCGGGCCATGGACCCGGGCGCGAAGCTGCGGGCGGTCGAGATCCGCGAGCTGCTTCTCGACGAGCTCGGGCGACGCGACGGCCCAGGACTGGAGGCATGGTTCAGGTCCGGTGCCCGGGCGGCAGGTGGGCCGGACCGCTACCTCGGGGCGCAACGCCTCGGCCGTGGCGAGCCGCGTGCTGAGCCTCGGGCGCCTGAGGACCTTTGACCCGACCTGTCCGACCTACGTCCCTGGCACCGTGCGCAATCGGCGGGATTCGCTGGAGGCCAATGGAGCGATCACCCGATCACCCGATCTCGTGAGGGAGGACATATGACCGCGACCTCGAGTCCTGGCCGGCAGGCCACGGTGGGCGAGGAGCCCTCGGGTTCTCCGACCCGCCCGCTGCCACCGCTCGAACCCAGGGTCGTGGTCGGCGTGGACGGCTCCGAGGCCAACCGAGCCGCGGTGGCGTACGCGATCGCCGAAGCGGCTGCCTCTGGCCGGCCGCTCGTGCCGATCGGCGCCGTTCGACACCCGGTGGGACAGCAGGACGGCGCCGTCGACGGGCGCCGGTGGCCCGTGCTGAAGGAGATCGAGCGTCAGGCCGAAGCTGCAGATGCCGGCGTACGGACGGTGTCGTTGATCGAGTTCGACCACCCGGTTCCGGCTCTGCTCGGGTACTCGGACGTGGAGGATCTGCTGGTTGTCGGCAAACGCGGCCTCGGGGGTTCACCTCGGTTCCTGGTCGGGTCGACGGCGATGAGGGTCGCCGGTCGAGCCCTCGGGACCGTGGTGGTCGTGCCGCCTGGCTGGAGCCCTGCGGACCACCGAGGGGAACCAGTGGTCGTCGGCGTGGACCCGGACAGTCTCCATGCGCCGGTGCTGCGGGCCGCGCTCGAGCGGGCCCGCCGCGACGGGGTCGAGCTGGTGGTGATGCACTCGGTCAACCTGCGTCCTGTGCTCGTCTGGGACCCGACCGCCAACACACCGCTAGTACGCGACGGCCAGGAACGCCGCACCGTGGATCTCGAGGCAGCGATCGAACCGCTACGTGAGGAGTATCCACAGGTCCACGTCACGATCGAGCGAGACCGCGGCCACGCCGCCGGCATCATCTTGGCCAGGTCGATCGGCGCTCAGCTGATCGTGCTCGGGCGACGCCACGACGCGCGTGGCACCTGGGGCCTCGGGCCGGTCGCACGCGAGGTGATCCACAACGCAGAGGTGCCTGTCGCCGTGGTGCCCTGCCCGTCCGAGCCGGCCGACTGCTGAGCCGGTGCTGTGATGGACCTTCATCCCGACCTGTCCGGACCATGGCCTCTCGACGCGGCGCATGGGTGACGAGTGTGCTGGAGAAGTCCGTGAGATCGAGCCGGAGGAGCTGTGTGGTGCGATGACGTACGAACGAGACCAAGCGAAGGTGGTGGTCGGTGTCGACGGCTCCGAGCGCAACCGAGCCGCGGTCGACTACGCCGTCGCTTCGGCGCTGGCGACGGGCGGCCCGCTGATGCTGGTCGGGGTGGTCGACGTCGGCGTCCCGGATGGACGCGAGGCCGATGCGGACGCGAGCCACGAGTGGGTGCTCCTCGAGGACATCCGCGACCGCGTGCTGGCTGCGCATCCACAGCTGAGCGTGCGTACGCTCGTCCGGTTCGGCCACCCGGTCTCCGCATTGCTGGCGACCGTCGGCGTGCGTGACCTGCTCGTCGTCGGGAAGCGCGGTATGGGTCCCTTGCGCAGCATGCGCGTCGGGACCACCGCGCTCCGGCTCGCCGCTCGGGCGTCGTCTCCGCTGGTGGTGGTGCCGCCGGTGTGGAGCGCGCGGCCTCATCACCCGGGCACCATCGTCGTCGGTGTCGATCCGGCGGCGGACGACGAGGAGTCGCTCCGGCTGGCGTTCCGGGAGGCGATGCGGTCCGAGGCACCGCTGCGCGTCGTGTCCGCAGTCGACCTGCGTCCCATGCTCGTCTGGGACAAGGTCCTGGGAGCGCCCCTCTATCGGCAGTGGGAGCAGCGCAGCGTGGCGGCGTTGGAGGAGCTGGTCGGTCCGTTCCGAGACGAGTTTCCCGGCGTCGCGGCCACGGTGGTGCGAGACAACGGCCATGCGGCCGACGTACTGACCGACCACGCAGGCGACCCCCAGCTGATCGTCCTGGCTCGAGATCATCGCAACGGTGCCTCGATCGGATTGGGTGCGGTGGCACGGGAGGTGCTCAACAGCGCCGATGTCCCGGTGCTGGTCGTCCCCGTTGCGCGGCTGACGGGTAACGGCCGATCGGCACCGATGTCGGACTCGACGGCCGGGGCCGCCTAGAGCCTCCGGCTGTCGGCCCAGGGGGTGGGCCGAGCCGGGGAAGACGCCCGGTGGAGGCTGGTTACGCACCAGCCTCCACCGGGCAGTTCATCCGTCGAGCGGCGCGCGCCAGCCCAGCCGGGTCTCGCCGGGTTCGTGGTCGCCGATCGACACGGCTCCGCCGAGCTCGGTCGCGCGCTCTCGGATGTTGCGCAGCCAGCTCCCCGTCGTGCTGAGGCCTCCGCCGTCGTCAGTGACCTGGAGGCGCACCCACCGGCGGCCGTCCGCGTCGGTCTCGACGCCAACCTGGACGGAGACCCGGGTGGCTTCCTCCTGCCGGGCGATGCCCGAGAGGACCTGACGGAGCACGGCGAGGAGCTCGTCGCTGATCGTCCGCGGCAGGGGCGTGTCCAGGGGACCAGTGGTGCGGAGCTCGGGAGTGAAGCCGAGGGCGCCGGCGTACTCGGCGAGCAGCGCGTGCAACGAGTCGCGAATCCCCTCCGACACGTTCGGCTGGAGCTGGAAGACGGTGGAGCGGATGTCGCGGATCGTGCTGTCGAGGTCGGCGATCGCCTGGTCGATGCGGTGCTGCACTCCGGGACCGGTCGCCTTCGCCCGGGTGCCCTGAAGGAGCAGACCGGTCGAGAACAGGCGTTGGATCACCAGATCGTGCAGGTCGCGGGCGATCCGGTCACGGTCGGTGACAAGTGCCCCCGCCTGGTGCTCGGCGACCGCCTGGACGCGATCCAGCGCCACCGCCGCCTGGTCGGCGAACGAGGTGAGGAGATCGTGCTGGGCCCGGGCACCCAGGAGGTCGGAGACCACCGCGACGACGACCGCGTGGCCGTAGAGGTGGCCGCGCAGGGGCGCCAGCAGGACCACGGATCCGTCGGCCACCGCCACGGGCGGCACGCTCTCACCCTTGGCGGCGGTCTCGAACGCGTCGTGGGCCGTGATGCAGGTGGCGAGGATCTCGGCGGCCAGGATCCCGTCCGTGGCCAGCACCTCGGGGCCGCCACTGCGTTGCCGAACCACACCGACGCCGTCGGCGCCGCAGGCCGGGCGTATGCAGCTGGCGATCAGCTCGACCGCATGCTCGGTCGTGGTCGGCATCTGGAGGGCGTTGTACATCCGCGACGACGCGGCGAGCCAGGCGCCCTGCCGCTCGGAGGCCGCGAGCACCCGGGCGTTCTCGATCGCGGTGCCGGCCGCGGCGGCGAACGCCGTGAGCAGGACCTCGTCCTCCTCGGTGAAGGTCCGGCCATCGGCCTTCTCGGTGAGATAGATGTTGCCGTACACCCTGCCGCGGATGGTCACCGGAATGCCAAGGAACGATGTCATCGGTGGATGGTGCGGTGGGAACCCGTAGGAGGCCGGATGATCCTGTAGTCGTTCGAGACGGATCGGCCGCGGGTCGTTGATCAGCAGCCCGAGGATGCCGCGTCCGAGGGGGTGCGGTCCGATCCGGTTCCGGGTGGCCTCGTCGATCCCGTGCTGGACGAGCTCCACGAGCGTACGGTCGTCGCCGAGGACACCGAGCGCGCCGTAGCGGGCGTCGGTGATGGTGCAGGCAGAGCGCACGATCCGGTCGAGGACCCGGGGAAGGTCCAGATCGGAGTTCAGTACGTTGACGGCGTCGAGCACTGCCCGCGCAGCATCCGGCAGCCCCGTCTCCGGCGATGCCATGACGTTCACTCTAGACCTGCAGCACCGGGACTTCTCGGTAAAGGACTACGGAGCCCCTACCTCGGTGATTTCGGCCTCGAGATCACCGAAAGCCGACGGGCGGTCACGGTCGACAGTCCTACGGCGCCGGGGACGAAGTGCCCGCCCGGCGCGGACCCCGTTCCCTCGCCCCGACGGTGCGACGGCGGTTGGCTGAGGGTGTCCGGCCAAGACCGGCCGGCGAGACCGTTGGAGGAATGATGACTTCAATCTCCACACCAGGCTCCGCGACAACGCTGCCGGGGCACTACCCGCTGCCCGCCGCGCGGATGCTGGCGGCGCTGAGGATCGCCTTCGGGCTCACCTTCCTGTGGGCCTTCTTCGACAAGCTGCTCGCGCTGGGCTTCCACACCGGTGCGATCACCAACGAGGCCGGCGCCCGCACCGGCATCGACTTCTTCGCCGAGGACGCAGCCTGGATCAACGGTGGCAGTCCCACCGAGGGCTACCTGTCCAACGTGCCCGAGAACAACTGGCTGCAGGGCATGTGGAACGACATGGCGGGTCAGGCGTGGGCCGACTGGCTGTTCATGATCGGGCTGCTCGGCGTGGGCCTCACACTCACCTTCGGCATCGGGATGCGGGTCGGGGCCATCGCCGGCGCGACGATGTACGCGCTGATGTGGTTCTCCAGCTTCCCGCTGGATCAGAACCCGATCATCGACGATCACCTGCTCGGTGCGCTCACCCTCGGCGTCCTGGCGCTGACGTACTCCGGTGACACCTGGGGCTTCGGCAAGCAGTGGGCACGGATGCCGCTCGTCATGCACCACCCGTGGCTGCGATGACGAGCTACACACGTACGTTCGGGGAGGTCGGCATCGCCGACGTCCCCCTCGTCGGTGGCAAGAACGCCTCCCTCGGTGAGATGTACCGCAGCCTCCACGATCGTGACATCCGCGTGCCCAACGGGTTCGCCGTCACGGCCGACGGCTATCGCCACTTCCTGCGCGCCGCGGGCATCGACTCGGCTCTCGTGACGGTCTTCGCCGATCTCGACGTCGACGATCGTGAGAACCTCGCCGAGCGCGCCGCCCGGGCTCGAAGTCTTCTGCTCTCCGCGGAGCTTCCCCGGGACCTGGCCGACGAGATCGTGGCGGCCCACCGGGCGCTACAACTTGAGTACGGCAGTGACGTCGCGCTCGCGGTCCGGTCCTCGGCAACCGCCGAGGACCTGCCGGACGCGAGCTTCGCCGGCCAGCACGAGTCCTACCTCCACGTCCAGGGCGAGGAGGCGCTGCTCGACGCGGTACGCCGCTGCTTCGCCTCGATCTTCACCGACCGGGCTGTCGACTACCGTGCCCGGCACGGCTACGACCAGCTGTCGGTGGCGCTCTCTGTCGGAGTGATGAAGATGGTGCGCTCCGACCTCGCCTGTTCGGGGGTCACCTTCACGCTCGACACGGAGTCGGGGTTCCGGGACGTCGTCTTCGTGACCGGCTCCTACGGCCTCGGTGAGAACGTCGTGCAGGGCCTGGTCGAGCCCGATGAGTTCTACGTGCACAAGCCGACGTACGCAGCCGGGCACCGTGCCGTACTGAGCCGCCGCCTCGGGAGCAAGGCCGTGCGCATGGTGCTGGGGGAGACCGAGCCGGTGCGGAACGAGCCCACGCCGCCGGCCGACCGCGGCCGCTTCTGCCTCACCGACGAGGACGTGCTCGAACTCGCCGGCGCGGCGATGACCATCGAGCGCCACTACGGCAAGCCGATGGACATCGAATGGGCCAAGGACGGCACCGACGGACTCTTGTACGTCGTCCAGGCCCGCCCCGAGACGGTGGCCGCGAGACGGCGGCCGGCAGTCATGACCCGATTCGTGGTCGAGGCGCACGGCGACCTGCTCACCACCGGCCGCGCGGTCGGTGCCAGGGTCGGCGCGGGCCGCGCCCGGATCGTCCGCAGCATCGGGGAGGACGTGGGCTTCGCCTCCGGTGACGTGCTGGTCGCAACCAGCACCAGCCCCGACTGGGAACCATTGATGAAGATCGCCTCCGCCGTCGTCACCGAGCACGGCGGGCGCACCTGTCACGCAGCGATCGTCGCCCGCGAGCTCGGCATCCCCGCTGTGGTCGGCACCGGTGACGCGACCGGCACGATCACCGACGGCGAAGAGGTCACCGTCTCCTGCGCGGAAGGCGATGACGGCCATGTCTATCGCGGCCTGGCCGACTTCCACGCGAACGAGGTCGCCACCGAGCTGACCGCGCGTCCGCGGACACACGTCATGCTCAACGTCGGCAACCCCGGGATCGCGTTCGAGTCATCCTTCCTGCCCAACGACGGGGTCGGACTGGCGCGGATGGAGTTCATCCTCGCCGAGCACGTTCGCGTGCACCCGCTCGCCGCGCTGCATCCCGAGCGCATCACCGACGCCGACCAGCGTGCGGAGGTCGAGCGCCTCGTCGGCGACGACGGTGCGGCGTACGTCATCGAGCGGCTGGCCGAGGGCATCGGCACGATCGCCGCGGCCTTCCACCCCAAGCCTGTCGTCGTGCGCCTCTCCGACTTCAAGACCAACGAGTACGCGGCGCTCCTCGGAGGTGCGGCCTTCGAGCCGGCCGAGCCCAACCCGATGCTCGGTTTCCGCGGGGCTGCTCGCTATGCCCATCCGGCCTACACCGAGGGCTTCGCCCTCGAGTGCGCCGCTCTTCGCCGGGTTCGCGAGGAGATGGGGCTGGAGAACGTCGTCGTCATGGTGCCGTTCGTCCGCCGCCTCGACGAGGCCGACCGGGTGCTGGCCCGGATGGCGGAGCTCGGGCTGCGCCGTGGCAAGCGCGGTCTGAAGGTCTATGCGATGTGCGAGATCCCGTCGAACGTCATCCTCGTCGACGAGTTCGCCAAGCGGTTCGACGGGTTCTCGATCGGCAGCAACGACCTCACCCAGCTCACCCTCGGCGTGGACCGCGACAGTGAGCTGGTCGCCTTCGACTACGACGAGCGTGACCCTGCGGTGGAGCGGATGATCGCCCTCGCCGTCCAAGGCTGCCGGCGTCACGGTATGCACTCCGGCATCTGCGGTCAGGCGCCCTCGGACCACCCCGAGGTCGTACGTTCCCTCGTCAGGCTCGGCATCGATTCGATCAGTGTCACGCCCGACTCGGTCCTCGCGGTCACGCAGACCGTGCTCGCAGCCGAGGGGTGAGCCGTGATCGGCGACCAAAGACCCTTGCCTCGGGCCCAGGGTCCCTGTTCGGCGACCGCCTCGCGGCCCGACGCTGGAGACATGGCTGAAGTGATCAAGGGGCGCAGAGACCTCATCCTGGCGGGAGTCGACGGCAGCGAGGCCGGGCTCGCCGCCGCCCGCTATGCCGCCGCTGAGGCGGCCCGGTCCGGTGCCGTGCTGCACCTGGTCTACGTGGTCGACCCGTACGCACCGCCGCTGCCGACCTGGCCGGTGGCGCCCACCGCCCCCGACTCCAGGATGGGCCAGCTCGGACGAGCGATCCTCGCGGAGGCGGAGGACGCAGTCACGGACAGCGGCGTGGTGGTGACGACGGACCTCCTGCTCGGCCTGCCGGCGACGGTGCTGGCCCAGGAGTCCGCCAAGGCACGCTTGGTCGTGCTGGGTGACCAGCCGCGCACGCTGCTCGACCGGATCATCACCTCCTCCATCCTCGCCCCGGTCGCGGCTCACGCGCCGGTGCCGATGGTCGCCGTCCCCGCCACCTGGGTTCCCGGAGACGAACCCCGCGAGATCGTCGTCGGGATCCAGGACGCTTCCGGCTCCATCGCTCTCGTACGCCGCGGGCTGGAAGTGGCGGCCGAGCGGGGCGCGCCCCTGCGGCTGCTGCACGCCTGGCACACCTTCGGGGCCTTCCAGGACTATCTCACCGTCGGGAGCGAGGAGCAGGCCTGGATCGACCGGGCCGAGCGGGAGCTCACCGCCACCCTGGGCGCGGCCCGAGCGGCCTCGAGCCCGGCGGCAGCCGGAGTCGACGCCCGGGTCGACGTCGTGCACGCCCAGACGGCGTACGCCCTGGTGAACGCATCCCGCACCGCGGATCTGTTGATCCTCGGCCATGGCCGGAGCTTCCGCGGCTTCGGGCATCTGGGCGGGACTGCCCGGGCGGTGCTTCGCGAAAGCATCTGCCCGATCGAGATCGACCCGTCCGTGGCACCGGCATTCGAGGGGGACGCCGGAGCCACGGACGGGGTCACGTCAGCAGAGAGTCGGCCGGTCGGTGCCGGCCGTCAGTGACGAAGGAGAAGGCGATGTACCTGGCAGCACGATGGTTTCCCGGTCACCTGACCGAGCTCGACCGCGCCGAGTGCGTGGAGCTGCTCGAGCGGAGCGAGGTCGGAAGAGTCGCCTTCGGAGACCCGGACGGGCCGCTGGTCCTGCCGGTCAACCACGTCATGGTGGATGACCGGATCGTGTTTCGTACCGCGCCGCGCACGGCGATCGCGGACCACGTCGGCACCGGCCAGGTGTCGTATCAGATCGACGAGTTCGACTCCTACACCTCCTCGGGCTGGAGCGTGCTGGTTCGCGGGACGGCGGAGCTCGTCGACGGCGTCTGGCTGAGGGCGCACGACCTCGAGCCGGAGCCATGGGCCGACGGCCGGCGGACCCTGTACGTCTGCATCACGCCGACCCAGATCACCGGCCGGCGTGTCGTGCCGGTCTGAATCGCACGGAACAGACGAGTAGACGGAATAGGCGGAAGAGTCGAGATGACGTACGCAGCAATCCCCGAGGGCGCGGTCCTGGTCGGGGTCGAGAACTGGCCGGCAGCGGCCGAGAGCGTGTCGTGGGCGGTCGAGCAGGCCTACCGCGACGGACGTGACGTGGCGCTCGTCCACGTGGTGTCCGCCACGACCCTGGATACGCCGCCTGGATTCCGCGCCGGCGCCCCCTCGGAGCCCGAGCAGGCTCATGGGTCCGTGGTGCAGGCGAGCGCCGAGCGCTTTGCCGAGCGTCGCCTCGACGCGCTCTCCGGAGTCTCGGGGTTCGCCGGTCACCGGCGCCCGGAGGTGACCACGACGCAGCAGGTCGGGTCGGTGATACCCGTGCTCGTAGCCGTGTCCGGCCGCGCCTCGCTGCTGGTGCTCGGGTCGCGGGGCAAGGGACCGATCGGCAGCTGGATCCTCGGCTCGGTCAGCCGGTCCGTCGTCGAGGACGCGCGGTGCCCGGTCGTCGTACTGTGCCCGGGCGCCGGCGGCGTGGGCCGCGGCGTGCTCGTCGGCATCGACGGGACCAGCGACTCCATCCCCGCCCTGGAGTTCGCCTTCGACCAGGCCGACCAGCGGAACCTGCCGGTGACGGTGCTGTACTGCTACCGCGCCGGCAGCACGGAGCGGCCCGACGACGACCGGGTGCTGGTCGCGGAGTGTGTGGCCGGACTCCGGGAGCGCTATCCGGACCTGCACCCGCACCTGCGGATCCAGGCCGGAAGCCTCGGACACGCGCTCGCGGAGCAGGCCCAGACCATGCACATGGTCGTGGTCGGCGGTGGGGGAGCGGTGGCCCATCACCTCCTGGACCACGCGCACAGCGTCGTCGTCACCGTCCCGACAAGCTACTCCCGAGCAGGTACGACGCCTCCGGCCAATGCGGTGTGAGCCCTGGTCCCGGAGGGAGCCTGGGCGGCGAGGGTGCGGCGGAGCCGGGCGAGCGGACCGGGGTTGTCGATGCCGACCGCGCCCACCTCGATGCCGCCTCGCCGGTAGACGATGAACCCGGCCTCCCGCTCCTCCTCGTCGGCCGCCGTCGTCTCGCCGACGACCTGGATCCGGTGCCCGTGCCAGGTCGACCAGGCGAAGGGGACGGAGGCGAAGACCTCGGTGGCTCCGGCGGCGTTCGCGCCGGCGACCCGACCCTGCTCGCCCGCCGCGATCCAGTGCTCGCTGCGCTCGCCGTCGACGCACGCCACGTCACCCGCGGCCCAGACCCCGGGCGCACTGGTGGCGAGCCGGCGGTCGCAGAGGACCCCGCCGGTGCGGTTGTCCAGGGCGACGCCGCTACCGGCGAGCCACGTCGTCGCCGGCCGGGCGCCGATGCCCAGGACGACGGCATCGGCGGCCACGGTCTCACCGGTGCTCAGCTCGACCTCGTCGACGCCGCGGTCCGAGCCGATGTCCTGAGCCTGTCGAAGGGTGCGTACGCCGGAGACGGTGGTCCGGGTGAGCAGCCTTACGCCGGCGTCGGTGTGCAGCTGCATCAGCCGGGCGGCCGCGAGCGGGCCGACCGCGCGTTCCAGCGGTCGGCTGCTCGCCTCGACGACGATGACCTCGATACCGCGGGCACGGGCCGCCGAGGCGATCTCGGAGCCGATGAACCCGGCGCCGACGATCACCACCCGGCGCGAGCGCGCCAGGGAGTCGCGTACGGCGAGCGCGTCGTCGTAGCGACGGAGCACCTGTACGCCGCGCACTCCGGACAGCCCCGGCAGTGTCGTCGCCGTGCTGCCGGTGGCGATCACGAGTGCGTCGTAGCCGAGGTCTCCGGCGCTGGTGGTCACCGTGCGGCGCTCGGTGTCGAGGCCGTGGACCCGCACCCCGGAGAGGTGGTGCACCCGCAGTTCCTCGATCACCTCGCTCGACCGCAGCACCGGCACGCCGGGCTCCTCCTCGCTGGAGAGAGCCGCCTTCGACAGCGGCGGCCGGTCATAGGGCGGGTACGGCTCGTCGCCGACGATCGTGATCGGCCCGGACCAGGCGGCCTGACGTGCGCCCTCGACGGCGCGGAGCCCGGCCAGCCCAGCGCCGACGACCAGAAGTGATGGCATTGGTCTTTCCTCCACTCGATGGGTCGTGCTCAGCCGAGGAGGCGGAGCGCGGAGACCGGGCAGGAGTCGACGGCTGCCTTGACGTACCCGCGGTCCGGGTCGGGCACCTCGTCGTTGAGGACGTCGACGAGGCCGTCGTCGCCGATCTGGAAGTAGGTGTCGGCCTGGGCCTCGCACATGCCGATGCCCTCGCACACCGACTTGTCCGCTTCGATGACGCTCACAGCATGGACTCCTTCAGCGGGATGAAGTCGACCTTCTCGCGTACGCCGCAGTCCGGGCAGCACCAGTCGTCGGGGATGTCGCGCCAGGCGGTGCCGGCCGCGAAGCCCTCGAGCTCGTTGCCGACGGCGACCTCGTAGACGTAGCCGCAGCCGGGGCAGCGACCGGCCGCGACCTCGTCGTCGAAGGCCTGCCGGGTCACGTCGATCTTCAAGGTCTCCTCGCTCGCCGGCTCGGCGGGCGGTGGGAAGGTGGCGAGCAGCTTGTCGAGCCGGCCGGGGCGTACGTTGGCCAGCCGTACGTCGCCGTCGAAGTGAGCGACCACGCGCTTGTCCATCACCCGGCGCCACAGCGGCGGGATCAGGGCCAGCACGATCATCCCGGCGTAGCCGGTCGGCAGCGCCGGCGACTCCCGGTAGTCACGCAGGGTCTGGTAGCGCCGGGTCGGGTTGGCGTGGTGGTCGCTGTGCCGCTGCAGGTGGTAGAGGAGCACGTTGGTGGCGATGTTGTTCGAGTTCCACGAGTGCATCGGCAGCACCCGCTCGTAGCGCCCGGAGCTGGTCTTCTGGCGCAGCATCCCGTAGTGCTCCAGGTAGTTGACGACCTCCAGCAGCGAGAACCCGATGACGGCTTGGAGGACGAGGTACGGCAGGATCCCGACGCCCAACCAGAGCGTCATGCCGGTCCAAAGGGCGGCGCTCATCAGCCAGGCGTTGAGGACGTCGTTGCCGAGGTGGAACGGGTGGGTGCCCTTGCGCCGGTAGCGCTTGGCCTCCAGGCCCCACGCGCTGCGGAGCGACCCGAACACGGTGCGGAACCAGAACCCGTAGAGGCTCTCGCCCATCCGGGAGGAGGCCGGGTCCTCCGGTGTCGCGACACGTACGTGGTGGCCGCGGTTGTGCTCGATGTAGAAGTGTCCGTAGAAGCTCTGCGCGAGGGCGATCTTGGACAGCCAGCGCTCGTGGCTCTCCTTCTTGTGGCCGAGCTCGTGGGCGGTGTTGATGCCGATGCCACCGATGAACCCGATGGTGAGGGCCAGCCCGACCTTGTGCGCCAACGGCCAGTCCTGGGTCGCGATCAGATACATCGCGAAGGCGAACCCGGCGTACTGGATCGGCAGGAACGCGAAGGTGATGTAGCGGTAGTACCTGTCCTCCTCGAGCTCCTCGATGACGTCGTCGGGCGGGTTGGAGCGGTCCAGGCCGGCTGCGAAGTCGATGAGCGGGACGATGCCGAGGACGACGATCGGGCCCGTCCACAGGAACACGCCCCACCCGGTCAGGACGTAGCCACCCACGGCGATGAAGGCGAAGGACGGGACCACGAGTCCGAGGAGCCACAGATAGCGCTTCCTGTCCCGCCACCTCTCGGTGGAGCCCCTGTCGACGGTGCCGCTGGCGCCGAGTGTCATCTGCTGCCTCCTGTGAGTTCGGTTACGACCACTGTCAGAATGGACGTACGAGGCAGCAGAGTCTCTGGCTGATCAGGCCGAATCGATCACCGATAACTGTGCGTATTCACAGTCGTGTTGGCGAGGAACGTGTCGTGGTAGTCGAGCGCCAGGAGCAGGTCGCCGGCTCGCTCACGCAGCGGATGCCCGAGGAGCCGCTCGGCCTGGGCGACGCGGTAGCGGATGGTGTTCTTGTGGATGCCGAGCCGCTCGGCGAGCCGGTCCGCCGTCTCGGCCGAGGTGAGCACCTCGCGCACGGTCTCGCGGAGCCGGCCGTGGGGCGGATCGGCCAGTCCGCGCAGCGTCGTACGGGTGAACCGCTCGGCGGCCTCCGAGTCATGGGCGACGAGGACCAGGGCGGCCACGTCGTCGTAGGCGGTCACCGGTTCTCGTCGCCCCGGCGCCAGGGCGACCCGCTGAGCCGCCTGCGCGTCGAGATGCGCCGCGACGAAACCGTCGAGACCGCTTCCGCCGACGCCCACCGTCACCCGTACGGCTGTGGGGTCGATCCCGGTGTCGGTCACGCCGTCCGGTCGCTCGCCCAGCGCGAGCCAGGCCCACATCTCCCTTCCTCCCGGGCGCACCAGCACCGAGCGGGCATGGCCGGCCCGGCGGGTGACGGCGGCGAGCGCAGGCTCCAGCTGTTCGATGGAGTCGGCGGTGAGCGCGTGCGCGACCAAAGCGACGTGACCGGGGATGTTGATCGGGTGGCCGGCCAGTGCGGCGGACAGCTCGGCGGGGGAGACGCTCCGGGTGTCGAGCGCCTGGGAGACCACCTCGAAACGCCGCGCGTCCCCGCGCTGCTGGATCCGGGTCGTCTCGGCCTGGTGGATCAGCACCGACTGCTCGACCGAGGAGCCGAACCACGCGGTCGCCTTCGTCCAGAACCAGACGAGCAGGGCCTCGTGGTCGAGATCGCCGGGCGCCTGCCGGACGACCTGCACCGCGAAGTCCCAGCTCTCCTCCTGAGCGCGCTGGTAGACCTTGAGCAGCAACGGCAGACCGAGATGGCGGCGCGCTGCCTCGAGCGCGATGGCGTGTGCGGACGGGACCAGCTCGAAATCCGCGTCCGGCAGCGTGATCCGGTCGAGGAAGGCGTACCAGTGCTCTTCGACGGCCTTCAGGAGGAGGGGGCGGAGATCGGCCAGATCGATCTCGCCGTCGGCCAGGATCGCGTCGGCGGTCGACGCGGCCCAGCGGGCGACCTCCTCGGGCCGGCGCTGGTCGTCGGCGAATGCCGCCAACCAGGCACTGATCTCGGTCATCGCACTCACCCCTTCGACGCGCCGGATTCGCGCAGTCTACAAACGCCGGCTGCGAGAGGTCGGCCCGGAGACGAGGCTCAGATCTGCATCCGGAGGATCGCGCCGGGCCAGGGCTCGGGCTGTCCGGTGTCGACCGTGAAACGACGCTCCAGTGCGAACCCGAATCCTTCGTACGTCCGGACGAGCGCCTGGTCGTCTCCGGCGTAGCAGTCGAGCCGCAGCTGGGCGACACCTCGCTGTCGGGCGATCTCGACGGCGTCGTCGACCAGCGTCCGGCCGATGCCGGAACCGCTCCGGGCACGATCGGTGACGAGCAGCTGCAGGTAGAGCTCGGGGATCGGCGCGGGATCGACGTACGGCAGTGGTTCGTCGGCCAGGACGCAGACCCCGACCACCTGCCCGTCCGTCTCGGCGATGCGGACGGTGCGCTCGGAGAGCATCGTCCGGATCTGCTCCACCCGAGCCTCGACGGATGAGAACGGCGCCTCGCCCCACTGTCCGGTGCGGCCCTGCGAGGCGAGCCAGGCGACCGCGGCATCGAGGAGACCCATGGCTGCAGGGAGGTCGCTGACCGACCCGGTTCTGACGCGCATGGAGCGAACGCTGGCACGGCCCCGATCGGCTGTCGAACGGTTTGGACGTGGTGCTCGTAAACCAGTCGCGGGCACCGAAGAGGGCCGCTATCGTATTCCCCGATGGGTACTCTGAAGCGATAGATCGGGACGCTGCGTCGAGTCTTCTCCGCAGTGGGTCCTGAGCGACCGCGCCGTCCGACCGGCGCGCTCGAGGTCCGTTTTCCGACCCGTCGCCACGAGGAGTGTCCTCTTGTTCCCGTCTGCTTTCTCTCCCTCCACCGTACGCAGTCACCGCGTCTGTGAGCTGCGTTCGGCCACGGTCCGGTTCTCCGACCGGATCGTCCTCGACCGCGTCGACCTCGCCGTCGGCCCGACCGACCGACTCGCCGTCATCGGAGACAACGGCGCCGGCAAGTCGACGCTTCTGGACCTGCTGGCGGGTGTGGTGACGCCGGTCGCCGGTGAGACCCACGTCGTCATCCCCGGTGGCATCGCACACGCCGCGCAGGAGCCGCGGTTCCCGGCCGGAGCGACGGTGCGAGATGCCGTCGACCTCCTGCTCGCGGACCTGCGGGCGCTCGAGTCGCGCATCCAGCGTTGCGCTGAGCGCCTGTCCATCGCCGGCGGCCAGGACCAGCCGGCGCTGCTCGAGGAGCTCGGTGAGCTGATCGACCTGTTCGAGGCCCGCGACGGCTACGGCGTCGACCGGCGTATCGACGCCGCGCTCGACCAGCTCGGTCTGGGCGCTGTCGACCGGGGGCGTCCGGTCGAAGGGCTCTCCGGGGGCGAGCGCGCCCGGCTCGCTCTCGCCGTGGCGCTGTCGGCCAATGCTGAGGTGCTCCTGCTCGACGAGCCGACCAACGACCTCGACGATGCGGCACTGGCCTGGCTCGAATCGCAGCTGGACGCACACCGCGGAGCCATGGTGGTGGTCACCCACGACCGGGCCTTCCTCGAGCGGAACGCCTCTGACATCGTCCAGGTACGCGACGGCGGGCTGCGCCGCTACGGCAACGGCTACGCCGGCTTCCTCGTGGCTCGCGCTACGGAGCGACGCCGCCAGGCCGAGCGGCACGAGGAGTGGAAGGCCGAGCTGGCCCGCAACGAGGCACTCGTCGCGGCGAACGCGTTCAGGCTCTCCGCGATCCCGCGCAAGCTCGAGCTCGACGGGTTCGGTCACGGCGCGTTCCGGGCGCGCAGCCGCGACCACGGTGCGATGGGCCGGATCCGGATGGCCAAGGAGCGTGTCGCCCGGCTGCGGGCCGATCCCGTCGCGCCGCCACCTGAGCCGCTCCGGTTCGCCGCCGGTCTCGGGTTCGATCGGTCGCCGGCCGAGGGACCCTACATCGCTCTTCGTGACGTACGCCGTGAGGCCGATGCCCAGCTGCAGATGGCCGAGTGGTCCCTGAGCGCCGGGGACCGCTGGCTGGTCACCGGACCGAACGGGGCCGGCAAGACGACGCTCCTGCGGCTGTTGGCCGGCGAGCTCGCTCCGGATTCGGGGACCGTCGAGCGCGCCCCGGGGGTGCGGGTCTCCTGGCTTCGCCAGGACGTCGCGGCGCCTCCAGCGGGCTCGGTCGCCGGCGTTTTCGCGCGCACCGTGGGGATCCACCTAGAGGACGCCATCGAGCGCCTGCGGCGGTTCGGGCTGTTGCGCGAGGAGGAGATGGGCCGCCCGGTGCGGGCTCTCTCGGTCGGGCAGCGGCGCCGTCTCGACCTCGCGGTCGCGCTGGCAGACCCTGGTGACGTACTGCTTCTGGACGAGCCGACCAACCATCTCGACCCCGAGCTCGTCGAGCAGCTCGAGGACGCCCTGGACGCGCACCCCGGCGCCGTCGTCACCGTCACCCACGACCGCCACTGGATCCGCCGCGCCACCGGGGCGCGGCGCGTACGTGTGCACGGCGGCGGTCGGGTGGACGTCGTCGGCTGAGGTGCTCTAGGAACGAGGCATCAGACCCGCGCCAGGTAGCCCGCGGTGAGCGCGACCATCTCCTCGAGCACGGCCTCGCGCGGGTAGGGCGGTCGATCGAGCACCCAGCGCAGCGCGATGTTCTCCATCGCCACCACCAGCACCCAAGCGGTGATCTGCGGGTCGGGGCGGGTCAACCCGACCGATCCGGCCCGCAGATAGGCGGCGGTGAGATCGCGTACGCGATTGACGAGTGCGGCGTGGCGATCTCGGTTGCGCGAGGCGGGGAGCTCTTCGGTCAGGACGCGCAGGAGGGCCGGGTCCTGCTCCAGCCCGGCGAGGAGTGCGTCGGCGACCGACCGGATCGCCGGCGTGCCGACGGTGCTCGCCTGCAGTGCCAGCGCCGAGGCGGTCCGCTCGGAGACGTCGTCCCAGTAGCGGCTGATCACGATGTCGAGGATGGCGGACTTGTCGGAGAAGTACTGGTAGAGCGAACCGGGGCTGATCCCGGCGGCGACCGCGACGCGGTTGGTCGAGAACGTCTCGTAGCCGTCGTCGACCAGCACCTGGCGTCCGGCCTCCAGGATGCGCTCGACCGTCGCCCTCGAACGGGCCTGGGTGGGTGTCTTGCGCATGGCTCTACGTTAGGCAGAACGCGAATTGAAAGCGAGCTCTGGCTCGCATCACGCTGTAGGTATGACCACACTCGCGCAGCAGGGCACCCAACCCACCGGATTCCCGACACGTTTTCGCGAAGGCGAGGCGCGCAGCCGCCGTCTCGGCCGGCCGTTGCGCCTCCTGGGCCGCATCGACGAGGTCGACGAGGACCTGATGGAGCGGATCGGGCGGGCGTTCGGCGAGCGGGACGAGGCCGGCGCGCGGCTGGCGGAGGCGATCCGGATGCGAGCCGGGACTCCGGGCAAGGTCACCATGACCCAGCTGCGTACGGCCCTGGAGCACGGTGTCGCGGCGGTGGAGTCCCCGCCTCCGGTGCTCGCCGACTTCTTCGCGCAGGTCGAGGCCACCCCGGACTGGGTCGACTGGGACCTCGTCGACGAGGGCAGCCGCGTGTTCACGCGACTCGGCCAGAATGCGGCCGACGTGCTCCTGCAGCTCTCGCTCATCAGCGGCTACCGGTTCGGCGGCCCGCCGGACCTGCTCGTGGCCACCGGCGGTCTGACCGGTGGCACCACCCGGCGGCGCCTGGCCGAGACCCAGCACTGGGCGGTGAGCCTGCGTACGCCCGGCGCGCTACGGCCACCGGAGCCGGGGACCGGTTCGGCCTCAGGTGAGGCTTGGCGGCTCACGGTCCACGTCCGGGCCATGCATGCGCTGGTCAACGCCGGGTTCGAACCCAGGTGGGACACCGGCAGGTGGGGGCTGCCGATCAACCAGGCCGACCAAGCGGCCACGCTGGGCCTGTTCGACGGCGTACTCATCATCGGGTGCCGGGCACTGGGAGTGCCGATCTCCAGGCGGGATGCCCGGGCGCTGATGCATCTGTGGAAGTACGTCGGCTGGCTGATGGGCGTCGACGAGGACTTCCTCGTCGACGACGAGTGGGAGCGGCACCGGATCAACTACCACGTGCTGCTCTCGCAGGCTGAGATCTCCGAGGCCGGCCCGCAGCTGGCGCAGGCGGCGGTCGAGGTCCAGCGGGATCGCAGCTACCCGGGCTGGCCGGGCTCCTTGGAACGGGTGCGTGGCCGGTACGAGACGGAGCGGCTCCTCTCGATGCTGACCGTCTTCCTCGGGACCAGGTCGATGCGCGAGCTCGGCCTTGCGACGAGGCCCCCGTGGGCGCACGCCTACCTGCTTCCGCTGAACGTGCTCAGGTACCGGGTCCTCGGACGGACCGCGAAGGGCCGGGCTCGCCTGGAGCGGCGAGGTGAACGAAATGCGGCCTCGTTACTGGCCAGCTACTTCGGCTCTGAGCGCGCGGCGGTCGGCGACCTCCCGGGGTGAGTGCGTCAGCCGCGGGTGGCGCCGGGAGGGGTGAGGGCGGCCTGGAGGGTGCCGTCGATCAGGGCGGCGGCGTCTGCCGCCTTGATCTCGCCCCGGTAGACGGCGCCGGAGGCGGCGTGGAGGACGCTCTGGAGCAGGGTCAGCTGCCACTCGAGCGGCTGGTCGTCGCGGAAGCTGCCGTCGCCGCGACCGCGCTCCATGAGCGGCTTCCAGCGGTCGATCAGCCCGATGTGGACCGCCTGGAACTGCTCGTGGGGCATGCTCTGCTCGGCCGCGACGATCAGCGCGCCGTACTGCTGCGTCAGCCGCCATGACGCCTCGAGGAGTCGGCTGAGGGCCGCACGGGGGTCGCCGTCGAGGTCGACCGCACCGAGGGCCTCGTCGGACTGCTGGATCGCGCGTTCGACGACCTGGGTGACCAGGGTCGCCCGGGACTCGAAGTGGCCGTAGAGCGTGACCCGTCCGACGCCCGCCGCCTTGGCGATGTCGGCGACGCTGACGTCGGGATCGCGGGCGAGGCAGGCGGTCGCCGCGTCCATGATCGACTCGATGTTCTTACGTGCGTCGGCGCGCTTGAGGGTCGTCACGGCCGGAACCTCCCACGAGATGTTGAGGATCAGGGTATCGGCTGCCGTGCGGCCGGCCACGCGCACATCACCTTGGCGCGGACGGTTGCGCCGAGGCGACGGTAGAACCGGATCGCGGCGTCGTTGTCGGGTTGTACGCCCCAGGTGATGGTGAGGCCGCCGGCACGCTTCGCCAGCGCGGTCATCAGCCGCCTGCCGACGCCGGCGTCGCGATGGCCGGGGCGGACGTAGAGGTCGTCGAGGGCGATGATGTCGCCGCCCGACCACAGGTGCAGGCGGCGTACGGCCGAGACGTAGCCGACCGGCTCTCGGTCGATCTCGGCGAGCAGCACGATGATGTCCGGGCGCTCGAGGTAGCCGGCCCACTGAGCGGCGGTCACGGTGACGGAGCCGGACTGGGCCTGATGGGCGGCGATCTCGCCGATGAGCGTGCGGACGGTCTCGGCGTCCTCCGGGGTGGCCTGGCGTACGACGACGTCGGCGTGGGCGGTCATGCTGGTTCCTGGTCTCTCGCGGCCTGGGCGTGTGCGTGGCTCCCGGAGTACTCGGCGGGGCGCGCGAGCATCGCGGCGAACATGAAGAGCAGCATGAGTACGTGGCCGAGCAGCATCAGGCCACCCGCGTCGATCACCCCGGTCCAGAGGAAGGGGAAGAGGACCACGAAGCCGGCGTACATCGCCGCCGACATCTCGACGATCGGCCTCGACCCGTGGCCGCGGAAGCGCATCCAGGCAGCCATGGGGATCACCATCGTGGTGGCCATGACCAGCGAGTCGACGTCGGCGCGATGCACCCACGCGCTCTCCGGCCGCCCGCCGACGGCGAGCTGCCAGAGCGGGTAGAGCAGCATCATCCCGACGGCCATCGCGATGACCATCTGGAGGTAGTGGAGCGCGAACGAGAGCGCGCGGGGTCTGGGGCGGTGGGTCTTCGTCATGACTGGGTCTCCTGATGGGGCTCTTGGTGGGTCTCCGTGGATGTGGGTCGACCGGGGATCAGTGCCCCGGCGAGGACGGCGGCGAGCGCAGCGATCACGGCCGCGACCAGGTAGGCCCTCTCGAAGCCGTCGGTGGTGCCGTCGACGAGGCTGGCCGCGGCGACGCCGGACATGACCGCGGCGCCGAGTGAGGCGCCGAGCTCGTGGAAGGTGCTCAGGATGCCTGAGGCCACGCCCGCGAGCTGCGGCTCGACCTGGCTCAGGGCGGTCGCGGCCGCGACCACGAAGAGGACGCCGAGGCCGGCGGAGCCGACGCTGACCGCGATCACGGTGGACAGCGTGCTCATACTGATCGCGGGTACGACGAGCCCGGCGGCGGCGACGAGCAGCCCGGCGATCCCGAGGGTGCGAGCGCCGAGACGGCCGATGAATCGGCCGGCCAGCTGCGCGCCGACCATGGTCGCGGCGGCGACGGGGAGGAACAGCAGCCCGGTCGTGAGTGGCCCGTGTCCGGCGGCACTCTGCAGGTAGAACGTCCCGAGGAAGAACACCGCCACCATCAGCCCGGTCGCGACGAACAGCACGAAGGTGCCGGACAGGACCGGCCGCCGGGTGACCAGCGCCGGGTCGATGAGGGGGTGGGGCGTGCGTCGCAACCAGCCGGCCAGGACGACATATCCGACGATTCCGCCCGCGAGGAGGACGAGGGTGCGGGTCGAGGCCCAGCCCTCGTCGCCGGCCTCGATGAAGCCGAGGATCAGCAGCCCGGTGGAGGCAGTGACGATCAGTGCGCCGACGAGGTCGAGACGTACGTCGCCTCCCCAGGCGGGGAGCGCCGGGAGCTGCCGGGCCAGGATGATCGCCACGACGACTCCGACGGGCACGTTGATCAGGAACACCCACTCCCAACCGGGTCCGGCGGTCAGGGCGCCGCCGAGAAGTACGCCGATCGCCGCTCCGCCGGCGCCCAGCGCCGACCAGATCCCGAGCGCCCGGTTGCGCTCCTCGCCGTCGAAGAGCCGAACGACGATCGAGAGGGCAGCGGGCGAGAGCATCGCCGCCCCGACTCCCTGTGCGACCCGCCCGCCGATCGCCAGCTCTGCGCTGGTGGCGAGACCGGTGGCCAGCGAGGCCACGGTGAAGGTCGCGAGCCCCGCGAGCACCACGGGCTTCGGGCCGAACAGGTCGGCAGCCCGTCCGCCGAGCAGCATCAACCCGCCGAACGCGAGCGTGTACGCACTGACCACCCAGGTCAGCGCATCGCGCCCCAACCCGAGATCGGCGCCCATGTGTGGCAGTGCGATCGCCACCACGGTGACGTCGAGGATCAGCATGAACTGCGCCAGCCCCAGCAACCCGAGCAGCCGCCATCGGCGCGGGTCGGCGGTCTGGGCGACGGCTTCGCCGGCGTTGCTGTCTGAAGTCATGGCGTATCTCCTGAGGGCGCAAGTCGAACATTGATGTACGAGATACTAACTCGAACATCGGTGTTCAACAACGGAGTTTCTCGGGACGTCACCCCTTGCACGGTCCCGACGTCGCGCCCAAGGTGGATACAGCGAGCATCGAGAGAAGGGGCAGGAGCATGTCTTCACACACCTACCGCGTCACCGAGATCGTCGGGACCTCCGACGAAGGACTCGAGCAGGCGATCCGCAACGGCGTCGGCCGCGCGAGCAAGACGCTGCGTCACCTGGACTGGTTCGAGGTCACGCAGATCCGCGGGCACGTCGACGACGACGACATCCAGCACTTCCAGGTCGGGCTGAAGGTCGGCTTCCGGATGGAGGACGAGTGACGGCGCCGCAGCGCTGAACGGGTTACGCGGGGTCGCGTGGCAGTACGCCCGGCCCCTCACGCAGCTCGAACACGAGCTGCGTCTCGGTCTGCCGTACGACCCGGTGGACGGTCACGTGCTGCAGCACGAAGTCGCGCAGCGCCTCGGCGTCCTCGACGGCGACGTGGAGATGGAAGTCGTCCGCGCCGGCGACGTGGAAGGCCTGGATCACGCCGTGGGTCGTGGCCAGATCGTCGTAGAGCTTCTCGACGTGCTCCTTGCTGTGGCTGCCGAGCCGCACCTTGATCACGGCCTGCAGCGGGTAGCCGAGGGAGCGGACGTCGACGTCGAGGCGGCGGCCGGTGATGACGCCGTTGTCGCGCAGGGCCCGCAACCGGTAGGCGCAGGTCGACTCGGCGAGGCCGAGACGCGAGGCGAGGGCCTTGTTGGTGAGCTCGGGGTTGATGGCGAGCTCGCTCAGGATGCGGCGGTCGACGGAGTCGAGGGCGGCTACGGATGGTTGTACTTTCGCCAACGGGGCTCACCTGGATCACTGGTCGAGTTGCTCGAAGACGTCAGTATCAGGGATTCGATGGGATCTTCGGCAATCGATATGGCTTGATCTTGTGGTTCTCGCGAGCATCGGGTCATGCCGATTGCGAACCCTCACCTCGACTCGCTCGCCGTCCACGCCGGACGGGAGGACCTGGCGATGTTCGGTGTCCACGCCCTCCCGATCGACCTGTCCTCGACCAATCCGCTCCCCGACATCGAGCGCGGTGGCGCGTCGTACGAGGCCATGGCGACCGGCGGTCATCCGCTCCCGGACGGCGGGTCCGTCTACCAGCGGCTGTGGAACCCCACCGTCGCGCGGTTCGAGTCGGCGCTGGCACAGCTCGAGCAGGCCGAGACGTCGGTCGCGTACGCCTCGGGGATGGCGGCCATGACGGCAGCGATCATCGCGAGCACCTCCTTCAGCGGCAAGCGGCACGTCGTCGCGGTCCGGCCGCTCTATGGCGGCACCGACCACCTGCTCGCCTCCGGCTTGCTCGGCGTGGAGGTGACCTTCTGCGCGGAGCACGAGGTCGCCGCCTCCGTCCGCTCCGACACGGCGCTGGTCGTCCTGGAGACCCCGGCCAACCCGACGCTCGACCTCGTCGACATCGCATCGGTCGTCGCGGCCGCCGGTGACGTACCGGTGCTCGTTGACAACACCTTCGCCACCCCGATCCTGCAGAACCCGCTCACCCTGGGCGCGGCGATGTCGCTGCACAGCGCCACCAAGTACATCGGCGGCCACGGCGACGTCGTCGGCGGCGTGATCGCGTGCGACGAGGAGACCGCGGCCCGCCTGCGCCAGGTCCGCGCAGTCACCGGCGGCCTCCTGCACCCCCTGGGCGCCTACCTCCTGCACCGCGGCCTCGCCACCCTGCCCACCCGCGTACGGACCCAGCAGGCCGGCGCGGTCGAGATCGCGGAGTGGCTGCGAGCGCATCCGGCAATCGAGCGGGTCTACTTCCCCGGGGAGGACGACGATCGGGGCCTGGTCGGCAAGCAGATGCGCGGCCCCGGCGCCATGGTCACGATCGCCCTGCGCGGCGGGTACGAAGCAGCCGCCCGCCTGACCTCATCGGTCCAGCTCTTCACCCACGCCGTCTCGCTCGGCGGCGTCGACTCGCTCATCCAGCACCCCGCTGGCCTCACCCACCGCCCCGTCGCCGCCCACGCCAAGCCGTCGGCCAACTTGGTACGTCTCTCGATCGGCCTGGAGAGCCCTGCGGACCTGATTGCCGACCTCGATGCCGCGCTCTCCGGAGCGCCCGTCCCCGCTGCTCGCCGCGCCATCTCCGAGACCCACCTGGGCCGGTCACCCGAGTACGCCTGATCTGCGTCGACGCCGGTTCTGTGGGCCAAGGCGACGGGCGCTACGCCGTGCGCTTGAGTGCCGTCCGGTATGAGCCCGGCGCGGCGTCGTAGGCACGCTTGAAGGCCTTGCTGAACGCGTACTCCGAAGCGTAGCCACAGCGGGCGGCGATGGCGCGCAGTGGTTCGTCGGTCTCGCGGAGTAGCCGGGCGGCGGTGGTCATCCGCCACCACGTCAGGTAGGTCAGCGGCGGCTGCCCGATGATCGTGGTGAACCGCTTCGCGAACGCGGCGCGCGACAGCCCGGCGACGGCGGCGAGGTCCTCGACAGTCCATGGCTTCTCGGGGTGGCGGTGGACTTGCCGCAGCGCGGTGGTGATCGCGGGGTCGCGCAGGGCGGTGGCCCAGCCGGGCTGCCCGTCGGGCTGCTCGTCGAGCCAGGCGCGCAGCACGTACAGCAGCAGCATGTCGATCAGTGCGCGCACGGCGGCTTCGGTGCCAGGGCGTTGATCGGCGACCTCCTGCCCGAGCAGTTCGACGGTGGCCCGCAGCGACGGGTGCTGCCCGACCCGCGCGGGCACGTGGATCATTGCGGGCAGCTCGGCGAGCAGAGGGTGCGGCCGGTCGGGGTCGAACCAGTAGTAGGCGCACAGCAGTTCGGTGACGGGACCTGCGCCGTCGATGCGCATCCCGCCGAGCGGTTCGGAGCCGTGCGATTCTGGCTGGAAGTCGACGATGGGGCTGTCGGGGTGGTCGGCGAGCGAGTGCCCGTCGCCGTGCGGTGTGAACAGGACATCGCCTGTGCTGAGCCGGCGGGGTTCGCCGTGGTCAGAGAGCAGCCAGCAACTACCCTCGAGCACCACGTGACAACCGGCGGCCGGACCGCGGTGGAACCGGACACCCCACGGTGCGTGGCTCGACGACCGCGCGGCGGAGGGCTGCCCGGTTCGCAGGGCGATCAACACGTCGCTCAGAACGTCCATGGAAAGACTCTAGGACATCAAATGAAGACTTTGAACCATCTACAGTCTTCGCGGTCGACCATAATGTCGGCGCCATGACTTCACATGTTGTGGTCGGCGCAGGTCCGACCGGCACCGCGACCGCCCTACTACTGGCACAAACCGGCGACGACGTTCGAGTCGTCACTCGCCGCGGCACCGGTCCGTCCCATCCAAGGATCGAGCTGGTGGCGGCCGACGCCGCCACCCAGCTGTCGGCGCTGGCCAGGGGGGCCGGCACGATCATCAACTGCGCGATGCCCGCATACCACCTCTGGCCGGAGGAAGCCCCCGCGCTGTCGGCGGCCCTGCTGTCAGCGGCGGAGACCACGGGCGCGGCGTACGTCAGCCTGTCCAACGGCTACGGCTACGGCCCAGTGGACGACCCGCTGACCCCCGACCTGCCGCTGCGTCCGACGACCATCAAAGGCCAAGTCCGGGCCCAGATGTACCTGGACGGCCTCGCAGCGCACGAGGCGGGCCGCATCCGGTTCACGGAGGTACGCCCCGGCGACTACCTGGGCGTGGGTGCGCTGGCGCTGTTCAACATGATGATCGCCCCGAACGTGCTCGCGGGTCGGGAGGTCGTGTTCCCTGCGAACCTGGATGTGGCACACAGTTGGACGTACACCGGCGACGTGGGGGCAACGCTGGTCGCGGTAGCGAGGTCGGAGAAGTCGTGGGGCCGCGCGTGGCACACCCCGCAGACCTCGGACATCTCGATCCGGGAGATGGCGACCCGCTTCGCCGAGGTGGCCGGGGTCCCGATGCCCTCGATCCGCGAGACGACCCCGCAGGAACTCCACACGCAGGCGACCGCGGATCCGGTCACGGCGGAGATGCCGGAGATGCAGTACTTGTATCGCCGTCCGGCAGTCATGGACTGGTCGGAGACCGCGACTGCCTTCGATCTGAAACCCACCCCGCTGGACGATGTTCTACGCGAACTGGCACCGGCGAACTGAGCTGTGCTCACCTTTCGGCCGGCGAGACCGCCGAGGCGGGGTTCGTGCTCAGCACCCGCTGCGCCACCGCTGTGGTCGCGTCGACGCCGAGGAAGCCCACGACCCGGGTGACCCGGTCGATGTCGAGCGGGAGCAGGCCGGGGGTGCCGGGGACGTCCGGGGTGAGGCGTAGATCGAGGTCGTCGCGGCAGGTCATCATCCGCAGGTTGAAGTCGAAGCGCGCCCGGGCGTCGGGCGCGGAGAGCGCGCGGATGACGCGCGCGCCGATGCGGCGTACGCCGGTGTCGGCGGCCCACGCGTCGAGGACCGCGGTGACCATCTGACCCGAGTTGTGGTCGATGTCGGCCCAGACGCCCTCCATCGGGCCGACCTGGTCGAGGAGGGCGGCGGCGGTCTTCTCGCCGATGCCGCTCACCCCGGGCAGGTTGTCGCTAGCGTCACCGCGCAGGGCTGCGTACTCCAGATAGCGAGAGGCCGGCACGCCGTACATCGCATACAACCGGGCGGGGTTGAGCAGGGGAGAGCCGTTGATCCCGCCGTTGATCAGCCGCAGGACCTGGGTGTGCTCACTGATCAGCGCGAACGCGTCGCGGTCAGAGGTGATCACGACGCAGTTCCAGCCGTTGCGGCCCGCCCACGCCGCCCCGGAGGCGTTGACATCGTCGGCCTCGAGGCCCGGGGGAGTGAGGGTCGCGAGCCCGAGGGCGTCGAGCATGGCGCCGGCCCTGCCGAGCTGCTCGACGAGCATGGGGTCCTTCTCGGCGCGCCCGGCCTTGTAGTCGGGATAGGCGTCCCGGCGTACGGACGAGGTGCGGTCGTCGAGGCCGAAGAGCACCGCGTCCGGGGCGAAGGCGTCGATCGAGTCGAGGATCTGGCGCAGCATGCCGTGCAGCGCCCAGGCGGGCCGGCCGGCACGGTCGATCATCCGGGTGTGCGCGCGGGCGTGGTGGTTGCGATGCAGCAGCGACGGGGCGTCGACGACGAGCAGGAGGCGGCGGGGGCTCGGCGAGCTGTTCATCGACATCGCGCCCATCGTAGGCGCGGGACGTCCGATGGCTATCTCTGACGGCCTCGCGGCATGAATGTCGGCCAGGCGGCATGGTCGATGGCAAGCCAGGGCGCGGTGGCGACGCCGAGAGGCGTCGTATCCACGATCGAGCGCACTTCGCGATTGAGATGCGGTTGATCGGAGTAGCCCGCCCGGGCTGCAGCCTCCGCGGGCGGAGTGCCGTCGGCGAGGAGTCGGGCGGCGTGGTCGAAGCGTACGAGTCGGGCGGCCTGCTTGGGTGAGAGGCCGAGCTGGGTCCGAAAGCGGGACCAGAGGCGTTGGCGGGACCATCCTGTCTCCGCGGCCAGTGCGTGGATATCGGCCCGGCCCTGTCGAAGCGAGGTCTGCTGCCAGGCGTACGCGACCTCGCGGTCGACCTGCCGTCGCCCGTCCAGGCGAGCGCCGAGGAAGTCGAGCGTCAAGGCGAACCGTTCGTCCCACGAAGTGGTGCTTCGAAGGTCGGAGCTGAGTTTTCTCGCCTTCGGTCCGAGGACGTCATCGAGCTCGGCGAAGGTGCCGGTGAGGCCGGCGGTGTCGAGGATCTCGGCGGCGAGAACCGGCGAGAGGCGCACCTGAAGGCACGCGCCGGCACCAGAGCCGGTGAGGCTCACGTTGCCGGGCAGAAGCCCGATCGCGACGCTGCCACGTGTGTGCGTGCCGGCATCGCCATGCGCGGTCCAGCCGTGGTCGCTGAGGTCGAAGAGCAGGGTGACCGCCGGGTGGGCAACCATCCTGATGTCGACGGGACCGGTGCCGGAGTAGTGAAAACCCGCCATGTGGACGCCCGGGACCGGCGCGACGCCGAGCGACCCGCGGGGGATGGTGACGCCCACCTGCGACCAGTCCATGACGCAAGGCTAGGGCGGCAGGCAAGCGCGACATTCGTCCAAGACGAGATGCGGGTTTGCACGAGACCGTCATGAGCATGACTGCGTACGACACGCCCATTGCCCACGGTGTCCACCTGCTCCAGGACGGGCCGGAGACGGCACCGCCGCTGCTGCTCATCCATGGATCCGGTGCGACCGGTTCGACGTGGGGGCCGATGGTCCCTGCGCTCGCCGAGCGGTTCCGGGTGCTGCGGATCGACCTGCCGGGCTGCGGCAGCTCGAGCACGGCGGCGACGTACGCCGTGCCTGACCAGGCCGACCGTGTCGTTGCTGTGCTTGACGACCTCGGGATCACGAAGGATGTGGCAGTCGTGGGCCACTCCAGCGGCGGGTACGTCGCCACCGCCTTGGCCGAGCGACGCCCGGAACTGGTCGGGCCACTGGCGTTGATCAGCACCGGGCCGAGCATGGAGGCACTGCTTCCAGAACCCGCGCTGGTCAAGCTGCTCACCGGGGCTGCGCTCGGTGCGTTGGTGTGGCCGCTGCGTACTGACGCACTGCTCCGGAAGGGGATCGCCGCCACCGCCGCACGGCCGGTGACGATCGGCGACGCGGTCATCGATGACCTGAGGCGGACATCGTTCAAGACGTTCAGGGCGATCATGCAGGCGAACCGCGACTACCTCGTCGAACAGAGCATCCCGCAGCGGCTCCTACGGCTGGGGCGCCAGCCGCTCGTGGTCTTCGGAGACGCGGACCCGCGCTGGAACCCTGAATCGGCCCATGAGTACGACGTCTTGCCGGGTGGGCGCGTGGAGTACCTCGCCGGTGTCGGGCACATCGCGATGCTGGAAGCGCCGGACGAGACGGCCCGGTTGCTGCTCGACTTCCTCGGCTGAACCTCGGTGCCGTACGCAGCCTAGGTCGACTGCTTCGTCTGCTTCCTGCCCAGCCGCCAGCCGCCGACGGGCAGTTCGAGCGCCGACTCCGGGCCCCAGGATCCCTGCGGGTAGCTCTCCACGTCGGGCCGATGCTCGAGGACCGGCTGGCAGATCTCCCACAGCCGCTCCACCTCGCGCGCACTGGTGAACAGCGTCCGGTCGCCGTTCATGACGTCGAGGAGCAGCCGCTCGTACGCCTCCAGCGGCCCGGCGTCCGGGGTGTCCTCGGCGAGGTCGAGGCGGAAGACCCCCTCGACCAGCGCCATGCCGGGGCCGGGGCGCTTGGCCCGGACGTCGATCTCGATCCGGGCCTCGTCGCTGAGCTCGATAACCAGCTCGTTGGGCTCCGCGCGCCCAGGGTCCGCCGGCTGCAGCCACTGATGTCTCGGGTCGATGAACCGGATCGTGATCGTCCGTCGCCCGGCCGCGAGCGCCTTGCCGGTGCGGAGGTAGAACGGCACCCCGCGCCACCGGTCGTTGTCGATCCACGCCTCGATGGCGACGTACGTCTCCACGTCGGAGTCTTCGGCGACGTCGGGCTCCTCGCGATAGCCGTCGTACTGCCCGAAGACCACGCGCTCCGGATCCAGCGGCCGCACGGCCGCGAAGGCGGCGGCCTTCGCCGCGCGGATCGCGCCCTCGCGGAAGGCGTGCGGATCCTCCATCGCCACGAACCCGAGCAGCTGGCACAGGTGGGTGGTGACCATGTCGCGCAGGCAGCCGGTGCCCTCGTAGAAGCTGCCGCGCCCGGTGACGGTGAGCTTCTCCGGTACGTCGATCTGCACGGACTCGATGCTGTGCCGGTTCCAGGCGGGCTCGAAGAGGCCGTTGGCGAAGCGCAGCGCCAGCAGGTTCTGCACGGCCTCCTTCCCGATGAAGTGGTCGATCCGGAAGATCTGCACCTCCTCGAACGCCTCGCTGAGCACGGCATCGAGCTCGCGCGCCGAGGCAAGATCGGTGCCGAACGGCTTCTCCGCGACCAGCCGGCTGCGGACGTTCAGTTTCTCCCGGGCGAACATCCCGACCATCCCCTCCACGGCCTGCGGCGGCACGGAGAGATAGAGAAGGCGTTGTACGTCGCCGACCGTCTGCCCGCTCTCCAGCGCAAGCCGATCCTCGGCCTCGTGCACCGCCTGGGCCAGCGCGGTCCCGTCCTCGGCGGAGGAGGGTACGAAGCGGATCCGCTCCAGCAGCGGCCCGGCGACGCCCTCGTCGATCTCGTGGACGAACTCCTTCAGCGACTGGCGAACCTGGTCACGAAACTCGTCGTCGGTTCCGGGCGAGCGCCGCCCGCTGCCGATGATCGCGAGCTGCTCGGGAAGCCGCTTCGCGAGCGCGAGCCGATACAGCCCGGGGAACAGCTTGCGCGCGGCCAGGTCACCGGTCGCGCCGAAGAGGACGAGTACGTGCGGGGCTGGTTTGGTGGGCACATCCTTAGTCTCCGCCACCCGCGGTAATCGGTGCCAGGGACTCGCGCTACCAGGGTGCGTTCAGCTTGGAATCATGGTCGCGGTGTCGGCTGCCCAGGCTGCCGTGAGGTGGCGCAATACACCGTCCTCGGTGTTCGCATCGATGACCCCCGTGGCGTCCTCGAGGCTTTCGGGGCGGCATTGGCGGCGGTGTGGGTGTACGTGGTGCGCGCGGCGCTGAGTTCGATGTAGGTGGCCTGCGGGTGGTGCGTGTCGATCTGCGCGATGAGCGAGAACCCACCGTCGGTGGCTGCCACGGCGCCGGCGGTCAGCGTGACAGGCGCGTCCATCAATGCAAAGGCGAACTCGTCACCGCGGCGAGGCTGTAGCGTCACCCGAGAACCGCAATCGGGCAAACAGCCTCGACACTTTGGAGAGGAATTGGTGCAAGTGAAGTTGCTTGAAGCCGGCGAGGTGCAGGTAGGCAAGGTCTTCTCTGCGGAGTATGACTTCGTGATCCCCGAGTACCAACGACCGTATGCCTGGGGTAAGGACGAGACGCTTCAGCTGCTCGATGACCTCCGTGACGCCCTGACCCGAACGAGCGACGAGCCGTACTTCCTCGGGTCGATCGTGCTGGTGAAGCAGAAGGGTCTTCCTACCTCTGAGGTGATTGATGGTCAGCAGCGACTGACGACGTTGACCATCCTGTGTGCTGTGCTTCGAGACCTAACGAGCAACGCCTCGTTGCGGGCTGACATTCATAAGTTCGTTGAGGAACCTGAGGTGGTGTGGGACGACAAGGCAGCACGGGTGCGGCTGAAGCTGCGCAAGCGTGATGCGAAGTTCTTCAAGAAGCACGTGCAGACTGACGGCTCGATTGATGACTTGATGGCTCAGTCCGACCAGGCGCTGGAGACCGACTCCCAGAAGTCAATCCGTGACAATGCCATAGCCCTGTACAGAGCGCTTGCCGGGTGGTCTGCCGAGGAGCGGACGGCTCTCTTCAAGATGCTCGGAGGCCGCACATACCTCGTGGTCGTCAGCACTCCCGACCTTACGAGCGCGTACCGAATCTTCAGCGTCATGAACTCGCGTGGTCTGCCGCTGACGGCGCCAGACATCTTCAAGTCGACCGTGATCGGGGAGATCGCGGACGACGACGAGCGGGCGGCGTACGCCGAGACCTGGGAGGACCTGGAGCAGGAACTGGGCCGTGATCAGTTCGCCGAACTCTTCCTTCATCTACGCACGCTCGTGGTGAAGAAAAAGGGAGTCAAGGGCTTGCTCATCGAGTTCCCCGAGCTCGTCCTCTCGAAGTACCTGCCGACGAACGCTAAGGGCTTCATCGACGACTTCCTCACACCGTATGCTCAGGCCAACATGCGTCTGGTCAATCGTGACTTCGACAAGTCGGACCCGAAGTGGAGCTTGATCAACGGCTGGCTTCAGCGGCTTGCCCAGTTCGACAACCAGGACTGGCGGCCAGCTGCGCTATGGGCGCTGAAGAACCACGCTGACGACCCGGTGTTCCTGGACGCCTTTCTACGGAAACTCGAGCGCCTGGCTGCCAGCCTCTTCGTTCGTCGCATCTACACAACTCCACGGGTGGCTCGCTACAACGAGCTTCTCGAGCAACTCGATGACGGCCACGGGCTCGATGCAGACAGATTCGAACTTTCGCCCGAGGAGCGCGCTGCAACGACACAACACCTCGGCGGCGACATCTACCTCGTCAGTAAGATCACCAAGTTCATCCTCCTGCGCACGGACGAGATCTTGGCGAGAACTTCGGGCGTTGTCTATGAGCACGACAAGATCACCATCGAGCACGTGCTCCCACAGACTCCGAGCAGCGACAGCGAGTGGCGGCAGAACTTTACCGACGAAGAACGAGTCGCGTGGACCCACAAGTTGGGCAATCTCGTGCTCCTCAACAGGGCAAAGAACGCCACCGCCAACAACTTCGACTTCGCCTACAAGAAGAGTCAGTACTTCACTAGCACGAATGGCGTGGCGAACTTCGCGCTGACTACCCAGGTCATCGGGAAGCAGGCATGGACGCCGAAGGTCATTCAGGCACGCCAGGAGGCGCTTCTTGGACTCTTGATCGATGAGTGGTCGTTGGCGACGTGATGTGCTGGGCCGCGCGATGTTACTCATCGGATCGGCTTGAATATTCGATTCACGGGTTTGTCCGGCACTCCAGGCGACACGCACGGGACACCTCGACGCCTCCGACGACGCGTTGATTGGACTGGGCCGAAGTCTTGAGGAAGCCACCCCCAGCTTGGCTTACAGGCATGAGGGCGGCAGGTCTCATCCGCGAGCACGAGGCCAGACTGGCCGTACCCAAATTGGTGTAGCCGGTTCTCCTCTCGAGCCTGATCCCGCGAATCGTAAAGATCCTGCTTCTGCCGTACGAACGTCGGCTCAGAGTGGTGATCGGGAGTAGGACAGTGCCTCAGGACGACGAGATCAAAGCGGCTCTCAAGGCATGGCGTGACGGGCTCGTTGGCTTGACGCGCCAGAGTGCGCTCATCAAGTTCCGCGCGCCCAAGACGTCGTCGCTGCTCATTGACTCCCCGGACGCTGACGACGTCCTGGCCCTCCTGATGTCTAGCAAGTCGCAGGCTTTCCGCGGCGATGTGGATCTTGATGACTCGAACGGGCCGCGCCAGCTCCCGTCGGGGGTGTTTTTTCATTCGCCAAGGCCCGACGGCGAGGTAGGCCCTGTGGTCAGGAACCTGATGCGGAGAGCGGCTGCAGAGTTCCTCGATCGAGGTCTAACGGTGCTTTATGTCGCGTTCGGCATGCTGGATTGGCGCGACGTTGATGAGACAGCGATGGTCTCCCCTGTCTTGCTAGTGCCGGTGCAGCTGCTGCCCGAGGGGCCCAAGGGGACGCCGCGCATCACTGTTGGTGAGGACGACCCGGTGATCAATCCTGCGCTCGCGTTGCGGCTGAGGGAGTTCGGGATCGAGCTTCCGACTGCACAGGACATCGAGGGGCTCACGGTCTCCGAGACCCTAGCCGAGGTACGCGCTGCGCTGACCACCAGCAAGACGTTCGTCGGTTGGACGCTTCGTGACGCTGTCTACTTGGCTACCTTCTCCTTCGCCAAAGAGGCGATGTTCAAGGATCTGGCCGACAACGAAGCCACCATTCTTGACCACCCTGTGGTGCGAGCATTGGCGACATCGGACCCGATGCAGCAGTCGAGGGAGTTCCAGTTCGATCCGATCGATCCTGAGGACATCGACAGGCTCGCCCCGCCAGAAGCGACGCCATTGGTCCTGGACGCCGATTCGTCTCAGCGGACCGCGGTTGCCGCGGCCTTGGCAGGCAAGACCTTCGTCATGGACGGCCCTCCAGGAACTGGTAAGTCTCAGACGATCGCCAACATGATCGGTGCGCTTCTCCACGCCGGCAAGACCGTGCTGTTCGTCTCAGAGAAGATCGCGGCACTCGATGTCGTACGCAACCGTCTGGCCGCCGCCGGGCTCGGGTCTTACCTGATGGAACTTCACTCTCACAAGGCCAGTCGAAAAGAGGTCGCGACCGAGCTCTTGAAGACGCTCGACAATGTCGCCAGGCCACCCGTGGAGATGCCGACGCTTGCCCGCCAGTCCCTCAAGGACCGCCGGGAGTCGCTCAATGACTACGCGGCGGCGATGAACGAGATCCGCGAACCACTGAACAAGTCGCTGCACCATGTGCTGGGGGACTACGCGAACCTCGTGGGCACACCGACCGCGCCGGTCCCAGAGGTCGCGCCGACCGATCTCAGCGAAGGCGACTACCTCGGCATTCAGGAGACTCTGGCAAAGCTCGTACGTGCGTGGCGCCCGGCTGCGCAGGGTAACTCGTTCCTGTGGCGCGACGTCGTCGACGAGCAGTCGCTGGAGGTACGCCTCTACCAGGCTGAATCCGCGCTCGAGGAACTGCGAGGTACGGTCGCGCTGAACGCTGACCTGGTCGAGGTATTCGAGCTGACTAGGCCCTCCGACACCCCTCAGCTCATCGAGCTGATTGAGCACCAGCATCGCCCACACCCAGATCGTGTCTTGGAACGTTGGCTTACGGCTGATTCGATCGAGTCATTGGTCTCTGCGCGCGCAGGCATCGGCCAGCAGATAGCTCAGTTGAGGGACGCTGAGGGCGCAGTGCTACAAGCGTGCTCGCGACCGTGGACCGCCTTTCCCGAACCGGGGTCGCTACCATCATCCCCGCCGCCAGTCGCGGTCTCACCACTCGCAGTCGATCTGCAAACGTCATCGGCAGCTGACCTGTCCGCCACCGCGGACCGATTCGAGGCTGACGCCCGGATGCTCGGGCAGTGGGTTGGCTCGCTCTCGTCCTTGGCAGGCAACCTTGGGCTCCCCCCGGTGGACACCTTCTCTGACATCGAACGCATTACTCGACTGATCGACCTGCGCTCCCAGAACACCCGCCCGGACCGCCGATGGTTCACACCCACCGGGTTGGTAGATGCACGTGCCCTGGCAGCTCAGATGCGCGAGCATGTCGTTGCATTGGCCGCTGCTGAGACGAAAGCAGCCTCGGTCTTCACCCCAGCGGCTCTTCACGCTCCGCTGGCCGATCTGCAGGATCGGTTCGCCAACCTCCACAAGGGTTTGAAGAAACTCTCAGGCAACTACCGCATGGACAAACGAGCCGTAGCGGGACTGCTCACCGATGCAGCCGACGTCAAGATCGGTATCACGCATCTCGCCGACGCCGTCGAGTGGGGCGATTCCAACCAGGCCTTCCAAAGGCTTGCCGCAGCTCGAGGCGAAGCGCTGGGTGCACACTGGGCAGGGCGGGACACAGACTTCGTTTCCCTCGACCTCGCTTTCAGGATCGTGGAAGAAGTCCTCACCCTCACTGCTGGCGAGGTGCCCGCAGCGTTGGTGACCTACCTGACAGGGACTGAATCCAACGACGCGTTTCAGACCGTCGCAGATGCTGCGCGTGCCGATATCGATAGGTGGAAACGCGAACTTCGACCGGCGCCGGCGCTGTCAGGTCGGCTCGAATTGGTGCTCGGATCCATCGGCCATGCCATCGATTGGCTCACTGCCCATGTCCAGCCAGCCCGGCGCGGAGCAGCCCGCATCAACGCCGTCGCGCGCATTACTGGTGGCATACACACGCTGGCCGAAATCAACGACCTGGTCGAACTCGTCGCCAACGCCAAACGTGGCACCGAAGAGATCGTCGCCGCCGAAGCGACCTATCGAGCGGCGCTCGGGGACGTCTTCAAATTCGGGGAAACCGACCTTGACCTGCTCGACGAAGCAATCGGATGGGCAATCGGCCTTCGCTCGATCGCAAAGGGACCGCTCACAACCAGCCAGGTAAAGGCGCTGGAGGACTCCAATCTTGTCGAGGCGACGTGGCCCGCCTACGACAGATGGATGCAGGCAAGCAGCAGGATCATCAGCGCCTTCGCTCCCCAGCGTCACCGTGAACTCGCCGCGGAACTTGACGACTACAGCGGTGCGTTGGAACTGACAGCCGACCTCCGAGGCGACACTGTTGGTCAGCAGGAGTGGTTCGACTACCAACACGCGTACGCCGACCTCGCCGCACGCGGACTCGACACCGCCGTCGACTTCTGCATTCAGCAGCGACTGACCGAGCGCGAGGTTCCGAACGTCGTCAACCGAGCTCTGCTGCGGGGCTGGTTGGACGCGATGATCCAAGCCGACGCGCGACTCCGGCCGTTACTCGCGGGGGACCGCGATTCGCTCGTCGAGGAGTACCGAACCCTCGACCGCGACCTCCTCAAGACGGCGACCGCTGACATCGTTCTTGCTACCAACGCCCGTCGCCCGGTCAACACGACCATGGGCGAACCCGGCGTGATCCGTCGCGAAGGCAGCAAGCAGAGGAAGCACAAGCCAGTTCGTGACCTGATGTCGCTGACTCGCACCGTCACCCCCAGCATCAAGCCGGTCTTCATGATGTCGCCTTTGGCAGTCTCGCAGTACCTGCCGTCCGATATGACGTTCGACGTCGTCATCTTTGACGAGGCATCACAGGTGACGCCGGGGGACGCCATCAACTGCATCTACCGTGGCAAAGCCCTCATCCTGGCTGGCGACGACAAGCAGCTTCCTCCTACCTCGTTCTTTGAGCGCATGGCCGATGACGAAGACGAGGAGACCGACGTCAAGGACTTCCAGTCAGTATTGGAGTTGGCGAAGGCGTCAGGAGCGTTCAACAACCTTGGTCTGCGATGGCACTACCGATCCCGACACGAGGACCTGATCGCGTACTCGAACTACAAATTCTACGAGGGCAAGCTCGTCACATTCCCTTCCGCGCACGCTGAAGGCGACGACGTGGGCGTCGAGTTCTTCCATGCCCACGGCACCTACCGCCGTGGGGGAGGTGCCTACAACCCGATCGAGGCGGCAAAGGTCGCCGAAAGGGTCATCGAACATTTCGCCAACCGTCCAACCCTGACGCTCGGGGTGGTGACGTTCTCCGTCGCCCAGGCTGATGCAGTGCAGAACGCCATCGATGAAGCCAGAGTCGACAGGCGCGACCTCGACCGATTCTTCGACACCGAGGACCGCCTCGACGGCTTCTTCATCCGTGCGTTGGAGCAAGTTCAAGGCGACGAGCGCGATGTCATCATCTTCTCCGTCGGATACGGCCCGGACGAAGCAGGCAAGGTGTCAACCGGGTTCGGCGCACTCAACAAGGAGAAGGGATGGCGGCGCCTCAACGTCGGCATTACCCGTGCTCGGCAGCGGGTCGAGGTCGTTGCATCCATGCACGCTGGACAGATCCCGCCTTCGACCAACGAGAACGTCGAGTACTTCCGCGGCTACCTCGACTATGCCGAGAAGGGCCCACAAACGCTCGCCGTCCCTTACTCGTCGACCGGACTCGATCCCGACTCGCCGTTCGAAGAGTCGGTCATCGCAACTCTCCAGGGGTGGGGCTATGTCGTCGAACCACAGGTCGGAGCCGCTGGCTTCCGCATCGACATCGGCGTCCGCCACCCCGCTTACGCTGGCATGTTCGCAATCGGCATCGAATGTGATGGCTACCAGTATCACTCCGCTCCAGCCGCTCGCGACCGCGACCGGCTCCGTGATCAGATCCTCGTCGGCCTCGGCTGGCGACTCCACCGCATCTGGGGTACCGCCTGGTACCGCGACCGCGCGATCGAGGAGACCCGACTACGGGCTGCAATCGAGGAAGCGATCGCTGCACCCCTCGAGAGCCGAACGAAGCGGGTGCCGCCCGTCGAACGACCGGTCGTTGAGACCGAACAGGCAGACATCGCAGCTCTACCGACCTGGACAAGCTCGTACACGGTGGCCCCGGCCCGGGGTCTGCCTCGATGGGTAGACCCCGGCGAAGCAGGCAACCATCTTCACATGGTCGAAGCCATCGAAGCCCTCGTCGCGCACGAGACGCCGGTTCATCTCGACGTGGCGTACGAACGTCTCCGGGCCTGGTGGAATGTCGGCCGCATCGGCGTGAACATCCGCGCGAACATCGACATGGCAATCAAACGGGCGCAGGTTGTCCGCGACGGCGCATTCCTCTTGGCGCCAGCGGCTGACGTGACTCTGGTGAGAACCCCGGGCGACGGCGTTGCCCGCAAGGTTGAACAGGTTCATCTCGATGAACTTGCTATGGCGGCAGTCTTGACTATTCGCGACGTGGGCGCCGTGACTCGGTCCGAAGCGGTGCAGGGCATCGCTCGAGTCTTCGGGTGGACGAGGACGGGCGCTATCGTCGAGCGACGCATCAACGAGGCCATCAATCGGCTCATCGCGACCGACGACGTCCTCCGTTCTGATGACGACACCCTCACCCTCGCGAAGCCCGCGGCTGGATCACGGTGACGTGAAGCTACGACCCTAAGGGCAAAGGCCTGTTGGGCGTGGTCGGCGATCCAGTGTGGTGGCCTCTGCTGACCCCGCAGGCACCTAGCGCGGTTGGCGGGCGCCGGTTCTAGGATGCCCAACGTGACAGACGACGACATGCTCTTTCGGTTCGGCGACGAGCCTGAGGAGCAGCCGGCCGCGGTTCAGCCTGCGGCCGCCTGGCAGATCGAGCAATTGCGAACTGCGTTGGACAATCTGGGCGTGACGGAGATGTCCGAACGGCAGATGGTCGTTGAGGAGATCATTGGTCATTCGATCACTGCCCTGAAAGACCTGACGTACGACAAGGTCCGCCCGCTTCTCGAGGGGCTGCACGCCCGGAAGGCCGCTTCGCCCTCCTCGTCGAGTTCAGCTTGGGACGAACGTGACGAGGACACCTGGATCGACCGTCTCTGATCACACGACCACGGACTGGTGTACTCGCCTCCCCAATGTGGGGTACGGACTTGAAAGCAGGGGTCCGAGGGGACACGGGTATCGTTACGTTTCGCGGCATGCCCCTGGACGTCAAAGAGCAGCACATCGCCCCTCAAGGCGCTCTTCAGAAACTTCCGGCAAGGGATGCTCCACCTTCAGGATGACATCCTCCAGGACAAAGGTCCCCTGACCAGGTTCCCGCGGATCTGGATTGTCGCTCTGTCGAAGGCCGACCTGTTCCCGGAATGGAACGTGCATGATTTCCACGACCTTGTTATGGAGAAGGCAGGTGAAGATCTCGCGATGTTTCTCGAGACGCTCAAGCCGATGGTGTCAGCACCCGAAGCGCTCTCCGTCGGTGAGGACTTCATGCTGCTCTCGTCGGCCAAGTTTGAACTCTCGTCGGCAGGGCCTGAGCCCGTCGACATCGATGTGCGGAGTCAGGTCGGCCTCGACCTGATCCTGCCCGTCGCCTTCATGCTCCCCCTGGAGCGGATTGCTCAGTGGATGGAGCAGACACAGATCCCAATGACAGTGCTCCGCGCTTTCGCGACAGGTGCTGGCGGTTTCGCGAACCTGCTTACAGACAACAGGCAGTTGGTTGAGTTACTGCTGTCAATGATCCCCAGGGTCGGATCTCTCGCTGCTAGGGCAGCGGTTCCCGCGATCATCGATGCTGCCCTGCTCGTCAATGACCGCCTCAAGGAGATGAATGCCCAGGCTCGGGAAGCCCAGAACCATCTGGCGGCCACACTCACGCAGTTCAAGATTGACCTGGAGCGGGGCAGAGCCGACGGCTTGCTGCGGAGAAGAACGTGAGCGCGACGCCGGACTTGACGGAGCGTTTGATCTGGGCGACCCGTGGGCGTAGTTGGGGCTTTCGGTTCCTACTTCGGGGTGGGATGTCCGATCCGCTCCTGGAGTATGAACGGATCTTCAGGGAGCTTGCGGATGGTCCCCTGACCTACGGGCGGGCCGGACGGAAGGTTGCCCTGCGATTCCCGGATCCAGGTGGTCGGCGCGACACGGCTGGGCGTGTCATCCCACACGAGTTCGTAGTGTCGGGTGACTTGGCACATCACCTCGAGTCGGCGGAGGACGGACGTGACCAAGTCTGGCCCCTCGTCGAGGTGGTTTATGCCCGCGTATGGAGCGCCACTACACCGCCCGCAGATGCGGACGTCCTAAGCGCGTTCGGATCGGCCAGCGCAGGCGCAAGATCCGACGAGTCTAAGTAACGGCTTGACGCTTGGCGATGGATGCCGACGTTTGCCGTCAGATCAGGTTCAGTGCAGGCATCCGACTCGCCAGGAGTCGACGTTCAAGCGCGTTTGCTTCCTCGCGCGTCTCGCACTCGAGCCAGCTGATCTCGGCGGTCGCGAACCATTCGCTGACGACAGCGATCTGTTCAGGCGTCATCACCGTCGGTCGGCTGCGGGCGTGCTTACGGGTGACTCCGAGCGTCTTGACTGCGACCGAGGCTCGAAGGGTGCTGCGGCTCAGGTCCAAGGACGAGCTGAGATGCGTACCGAGTCGGGCACGCAGGTTCCTGGCCTTTCCTAGGTAGACGCACTCGCCGTCCTGGAACCAGGCGTACACGCCTGGAGAGCGCGGGATCTCGCTGCTGGACAAGCTTGCGGTGGCGAGACGCGTGGCGGAGAACAGCGCTGCCCATTCTGAGCTCGTGCTCATGGGACCAAGTCGGCCGCAAGCCTCTTGCCAGGTGACCAGTCCTGGCTCCTCAGAGTCTCGTCCGCAGTGACCATGACGAACTTGAGGCGTCGGGCGAGGTCGCCTTGGAGAGCCATGATCCCGTTGAAGAAGGTGCCGGCTCGTCGTCGAGTCGGCGCGTACTCGGCGAGCTTGGACAGAAGGAGCGTCTCGAAGGCCGCCGACTCGACCCAGTCGACCGAGGTGCGGAAACCGAGGAGTGCGCGTACGCCGGTCTTCTCGACGAACGAGCTTGCCTGCTTCTCGTTGAACAACGTGAGGCACGAGCCGAGGTGGATGTAGCAGCCAGCGGCACTCTCACCGAGGACCTCGGCGAGGTCGTCGAGACTGGTGTGGTTGCGGCTCGACCAGGCCAGCCATCCCTTGTCGCCGTGAGCAGCCAGGTAGAGCACGAGATAGTCGTTGTACCGGGCTTGACCCCACAGGTTGAGGTAGTGCTCGACCTCACCGGTGGTGGCGACCTTCCGATGGATAGCCTTGATCGCGCCGAGTCGTTCCAGGAGTTCCAGCACGGGCAGGACTGAGGTGCGCTTGCGAAGGTCCGCATCCCACTCGCCTTCCAGGCAGAAGACACCGTTCGTCGCCATCGTTCCTCCTTCGAGGAGTCAGTTGCGGGTGGAGTTGCTCCCCGTTCGGGTCGACTCTAAGGACCTGCGCGGGTACCCGGAAGTGATCCGATGTTCCTACCAGCCGTTGTGCCCAACATCGGGTAATGCGGCGAGCAATCGGCCAACGGACCCAGGAGGCGACCAGGCAGGGACGTCGATGCCAAAGCAGTTGTTCCGGAAACCGGACGAACGTGCTGAACTCCGTCGCGACCTGCCTCGCGTCCGCCCTAGGGCACCACATCCGTCGCTGGGAGCTTCGGAGGGTGCTTTCCCGAACCTTGGGTACATCGAACGCACCTCCGGACACCAACGTGCTGATTACTTACGGTCGGGTGAGTGAAGAACCTGGCAGAAGTGGTGGGAGCACGGGCCGAGGCGGACCCTACGCTGGCGGATGACGTAACGCTCGTGGTCTGGGCCGCGCTCGAGGGTGAGACGGCGCTCGCGTCGTTGGACTCGTACGAGGCGCCGACCGTGGAGACGCCCGAGATCGACCTTGAACCTGTTGAGCCCGCTGGGGCGTTCTTGCGGCGGATCAGCGTGCAGGGGTTTCGGGGGATCGGTGCGGAGACTTCGTTGGAGCTCAAACCTGGACCGGGGTTGACCGTGGTCGCCGGGCGAAACGGGTCGGGCAAGTCCAGCTTGGCCGAGGCCCTGGAGCTGGCGGTCACGGGGCAGACGTACCGGTTCGAAAAGAAGAGCGTGCAATGGAAAGACGTGTGGCGCAACCTGCACGCCGGAGACCTCACCCGGATCTCCGTCGACCTTGCGGAGGAGGGGGAGCACTCCACTCGGATTGAGCTCGGCTGGGAGCCGGACGCCGATCTGACCGACGTGCAGGCGACGGTGCAGCGCCACGGCAAGCCTCGTCAGGACGGCCTGGAGGCGCTCGGGTGGACCGGGCCGGCACAGACGTTTCGTCCCGTGCTCACCTACGACGAGCTCGGCTCGTTGCTCACCTCGGAGCGGAGCAAGCTCTATGACGCACTGGCCACCGTGCTGGGAACCGAGGAACTGACCGACGCCATCAAGCGCCTTGAGACTTACCACAAGAGCGTCGCGACGCCGGTGAATCGGGCAAAGGCAATGAAGACGGAGGTGCTTGAGCTCATCGGCGAATCTGACGATGAGCGCGCCGAGCAGGCGCTGAAGCTGGTCAAGTCGGCGAAGCCCGACATCCACGCGCTCCGTGCTCTCGCCACAGGCGTCGGCAGCGACGACGCCTCGGAACTTTCCGCGCCGCTCCCAGCGATCCTCGGCCTGAGCCTGCCGGGTGAACAGATCATCGGCCAGGTACGGGACGACCTGGATGCAGCGGTGGCGGCGCTTGCTGTGGCTGGGGACCAGGCGCTGGAGCCGTTGGAACGTCGAGTCGACGTGGCCGCGGCCGCGCTGTCCATCCACAGTCACGATGGTGATCAGGTATGCCCAGTCTGCGGCGACGGCATGCTTGACGCTGCTCGGGTCGAGGAACTACGCGCGGAGACAGACCGTGCTCGAACTGCGCTCTCCGGGCTTCGCGCCGCCCGCGAGGATCTCTCCACCGCCGCGGCCGCCGCTCGGTCGCTGGTTGCTGCCCCGCCGGCCATGCTCGCAGAGGACCTGCCAGGTGACCTGGACCAGCAGCGCCGACGTACCCTCGCAGCTTGGAGGTCTTGGGCGGCAGCGCCGGCTGAGCCGACCGCGCTGGCAGGCCATCTCGACCTCACATTCGCAGGTGTGGCGGAGGAGCTGACAAACCTGCAGAAGGCGGTTGCGCCGGTGTTGGCCGAGCGTGACGACGCATGGTCCCGTCTTGCGACCCGGGTTGCGGCGTACGCGGATGAAGCCGAGGCGGCTGAGCAGGCCAAGCCTCGCGTAGACGTTGCCAAGAAGGCCTTGAGGTGGCTCAAGGACAACGACACGTCGATCAAGAACGAGTTGCTCGCGCCGATCGCCGAGCGGGCCAAGGAGATCTGGGCGGACCTGCGCCAGGAGAGCAACGTCGAGATCTCCGACTTGGAGCTGAAGGGTGCCAACACGCACCGCCGCGTCGAGATCACCTCGGCCGTAGACGGCGCGGACGCAGGCGGCATGGCCGTCCTCAGCCAAGGCGAGCTGCACGCGCTTGCTCTTGCGCTCTTCCTTCCGCGCGCGAGTCTGCCGGACAGCCCGTTCCGGTTTGTCGTGCTCGATGACCCTGTTCAGGCGATGGATCCGGCGAAGGTCGATGGTCTGCTGAAGGCCCTCACCGAGCTCGCCCAGACCCGGCAGGTAGTGGTCTTCTCTCACGATGACCGCCTTGCAGCCGCCGTACGCAGGGCAGGATTCGACGCTACCTTGATCCAGGTGTCACGTGGAGCCGAGTCCGTTGTGACCATCCACTCGGCGCTCGACCCCGCGAAGCGTTACCTCGACGACGCTGAGGCGATGGCCAAGGACGGGAAGTTGCCGGATGCGACCAAGCGCCGATTGCTGCCCGGCATGCTTCGAATGGCTGTCGAAGCCGCCGCTCACGACCGCTACTTCGCCATGGCACTGGGGAACGGTGCGACCCTCACCGACGTCGAGAATTGCTGGTCAGACGCCAAGAAGACCTCACAGAAGGTGGGCCTCGCCCTTCACGGCGCCTCAGGCAAGGACCTAAGCCCCTGGCTTGCCCGCGGGTATCGGAGTGTCGGCCTCGGCATCACGTCGTCCGGGTTCCACAAAGGTCTGACCAACAAGAACCCGGTTGATGCCTGGAAGGACGTGCGCGACTTGGTCGACGATATCCGTGCGGGCGCGAAGTGACCGCGATGGCCCTTCTGGGCCAAGCCGCGGCCGTCTTCGACGGTAAGGTCGTCATCGGATCAGAGGCTATCCGTGGTGCCTGTTGGCTCGCCCGCGGAGCGCTCGAGGACGGCGTTCACAACCTGCTGAGTGCGTACGGTCACGATGTGGGTTCCGCCACGATGCGAACCAAGCTCGGTTGCCTGGAGTCGGCCCTCGCAGACCACGACCCAGACCTCGCCCGCACGGCCCGATACGCCTGGCTAGGGCTCTCCGAGCTGTGCCATCACCATGCGTACGAGCTCACGCCGACCGTCGGACAGGCACGCCATCTGCTGGAGATGGTCACTCGGGTGTGTCTGGCCACGCCGCCCGGATAGACCGACCAAGCTGGTTCACGTCCTTGAAGTACGCGTCGTGACGTGGCGCCCGAGCAAGGTCGCGCCGTCGCGACGAAGCTCTGGTGTCAACGGACAGCGTTGAGGTGGCGCAGGACGCCGTCCTCGGTGTTCGCGCCGATGACCCCCGTGGCGGCAGCGAGGACTTCCGGGGCGGCGTTGGCGACGGCGTATGCCTCATCGGCTGCCCCGAACATGGGCAGGTCGTTGAGGTTGTCGCCGTAGGCGATGACCTGGTCGACGTCCAGGTAGTCGCGCAGCCAGGCGACGGCATGGGCCTTGGTGGCCCGAGCGGCGCTGAGCTCGAGGTACGTGTCTTGAGGGTGGTGAGTATCGATCTGCGCGATCAGGGAAAGCCTGCCATTGGTGGCAGTCGCGATGTCGACGGTCAGGTCAGCTATCGCCAGGGCCTCACTGATGATGGTTGCGTAGAAGACGCCGTCGCGGGGGAGATGCGCCCACCCAGGGGCCGGACGAAACCGTCGGTCCCCGACCCTGTCCGCAAGGAAGCGGCGCATGCCGTCGGACTCTTCGTCCTCGACCCAGGTCGCCCCTCTCGGCCATCGGAGTGCCGTTGTAGACGGTCGGCGGAACGCGGTGCTCGCGGCAGAGCCGAAGCACGGTGTCCAGGTCGTCGTCCGGGATGCGCTCCTCGTTGAGGATCGCGCCGCTGTCCGGGTCGAGCTGGAACGCCCCACCCGAGACGGTGACCGGGACCCGCAGGTCGAGCCCATCGGTGACTCGAGCCGCGGAGACGTACGAGCGGGCGGTCGCGTAGGTGAACTGCAGGCCGTTGGCGACGAGATCGTTGATGCCGTCACGGGTTGACGTCGAAAGCGAGGCGCCGGGGCCGAGGAGCGTGCCGTCGAGGTCGCTGAGGATCAAGGTGCTCAAGGGGTTCCGTTTTCGCTGGTGATGTAGGTCATGGTCATTCAAGGTGTTGCGTTCAGAACTGCCATGACATCTTCAGCGGTTGCCGACGCAAGCGCGATCCGATTCTCGGACACGCCGCACACTCGCAGACAGGTCGCGGCGACGGCATGCGCTTGGGCTGAGGTGACTTCATCGTCGCCGGAGCGGATTCGGATCACGACCTCGACCACCTGGACCAACAGCCCGCCCAGCTGGTTGCAGCTGATCGCTGCCGCCACCGGGCCATTGGCGACCTTAACCCCGAGCCGTGCGTACGCGGCACTCAACTCCTGGAGTGCAGGTTTGAACTCTCGGAAGACTCCGCTGTTTCGGACATCGGGCATCCGATAGAGCTTGCCGATGTTGTGAGGGGCCTTCGCCAAGGTGTCTACGTCGATCAGCGCGAGAAGATAGAGGGCTGCCTCCGGGACCTCGACCGGGCATTCGACCTCGATCTTCTCGACCTTGTCGAGGCTAGGTCGTACCGACAGATGCAGGAGCTCAGCGAGGATGTCGTCCTTCCCGGAGAAGTGGTAGTAGAGCGACGCCTGGCGGATCCCGCAAGCTTCAGCGATCTCACGCGTCGACGTGCCGGAGAAGCTGCGTTCGACGAACATCCGCGCGGCATGGTCGAGGATCTCCTCCCGTGCTGGGCGCTCGGATGATCGAGATCCCGTATGCCGTGGTCGGCCGGGACCCATCTGGATCGTTGTCATGATCGATGTCCTTGGGACGGCGAGTGGATGACTCCACGCTCGTCTGAGACGTGCTCTGCCGGAACGATCCGACCTCGACCACCTCCTGAACTTTTCTGCACTTTCATGGCAGGGTGATCGCCATGGCGACCATCCATGGCATCGAAGCGACCGCCGCCGAGCTGAACGCACTCGCGCTGACCGGCTACGGCCACTTCACCTCGATGCATGTCGAAGACGGCGCCGTACGCGGCTTCGATCTCCACATCGAACGCCTGCTCGGCAACGCCAAGACCGTATTCGACGCCGATCTCGACAAGGACGCCTTGATTGCTGACGTCCGTGCGGCCATCGCCGGATCAAGCGGGTCCTACACACTGCGGGTGACGATGTTCGACCCCACGATCAACCTCGGAAACATCGGCACGGTGGCCGCTCGCCCGGTCCCTCTGATCACCTCGCGCTTCAGGGGTGGCGGATCGCTGCCACCACTGCGGGCCAAGACAATCGCGTTCCAGCGCGACACCCCTGAGGTCAAACATGTTGGCCTGTTCAGCTCGCTCCACCACCGCGTCACCGCCAAGAAGGCTGGGTTCGATGACGTGCTGTTCATCGATCCGGTCAGCATGAACATCTCCGAGGGCAGTACCTGGAACATCGGGTTCATCACCGTCGACGGGGCTGTGATCTGGCCCGATGCGCCAGTTCTTCCAGGGGTCACGATGGCGCTCCTCCAAGCCGCCGGCCAGCACAGGCCACAGAGCGTCCCGCTCGATCAGATCGGCGAGATTCCGGCCGCGTTTGCGACCAACGCCAGCATCGGGGTACGCCCGATCAGCGCGATCGACGGCCACAGCTTCGATCCCGATCATCCCGTGATCGCTGAACTGCAGCGGGTGTACGCCGCCATCCCCGCACAACGGATCTGAGACACACCAGCCATGGCGATCGTCCCGGAGTGGTCAGGCGTCGAGCTGCGTGCCTTCAGGGTCGCAGCACGATGGAGCCAGGCCGATCTCGCTGCAAGACTCGAGGTCTCCGAACGCGGCATCGCCAAGGCCGAAGCCGCCGGCTCGGGGCACAGTCTGCGACCGATCACCCAAGCCATGCTCGACAATCTCCTGCGCCAGGCCCCGTCAGATGTCCACGCTCGCTTGGTCAACCTCCTGACCCGTGACGGCGAAACCACCTACCCCGTCGTGGCCGACCCAGAACCCGATCCCGTCCTCGGCGACCACTTCGTCAAGCATCCGCGCGACGGCAAGCTCATGGTCGAGGTGACCGCCGGCATCTATCTGGCCGGTCTCGAGGACGAACCTCGCTGGGAAGACACCTTCTGGCTCGACGTCCACCCGGTCACGGGCTCTGACTACGCCCGCTTCGTCGCCGCAACCGGCCACCGTGCCCCCGAGCACTGGCCCGACGGCCGCTGCCCCCTCGACCTCTACACGCATCCAGTCGCCCAGGTGACCTGGAACGACGCATGCGCTTACGCCGACTGGGCAGGCAAGATCCTTCCCACCGCCGCACAGTGGGAGAAAGCCGCACGAGGCCCCAACGGCAACATCTGGCCTTGGGGCAACGAGCACACCGCCGCCAAGTGCAACGTCAAAGAGACCGGCCTCGGCACCACCTCCAAGGTCAGCCGCTTCCAATCCGGAATCAGCCCGTTCTACGCCTACGACATGGTCGGCAACGTCTGGGAATGGACCCAGACCGCCGCTACACCCCGTCGGCGCGAACTCAAGGGCGGCGCTTGGACCAGCCCCCTGTTCACCGGTCGCCCGAGCGCCTTCAACGATGCCGACGCCACCATGCACGACAACGACACCGGCTTCCGGTGCGCGACGGTGACGCCGCCTAGCGGCTAGCTAAGGGCCGCATGTCACCGTCCTCGAAGAGATGTCGTGCGATTTTAAGTTGATCCGACGTACTCAATCTGCGGTAGGTCTGCGGAAGGTTCGAGCAAGCCGTGTTGGCATGTCGCTGAGTCGCCCTAGGTTGGCTCGGTGACGATGCACCGCGACGCGATGGACGAGCAGAGCACCCATCCCATATCGAAAGTCTCCGAGGGACCTGAAACGACGGAAACTCGAGCCGGGGCCACCACTGAAGCGGGCGCCGACCAGGAAGCGACTGACCGGGAGATCGTCGAGGACGAGAGATCTGAGCTGCGGAGCTTTGTCGCTGAGCTCAGCATGCCCGACATCAGGTCGGGGGACTGGTTCACCAAGCTCCTCAGCACCGCGCTCAGCACCTACACCAAGAAGGTCGACTGGCAGTACTTTCAGACCAAGTACCAGGGTGTTCCTGCGGATGCCATCGTCGACCAGCGGATCAAGATGGCTGCTCGCTACGCTGCGATCGAGGGTGGGCTCTCCGCCAGTGCATACACCGCGACCGTGGCGGCTACGATCGGCTCAGCGGGAGGGGCCTCACCGGCGACCGTTCCGGCCGCTGTCACGACGGTCATGGTGGACATCGCATACATCACCCGGCTCCAGCTTCACCTCGCCTATGACGTTGCAGTTCTCTATCGCGTCCCGCTCGATGTCTCCGATCCGGAGGATCTGTGGAAGCTCATCAGGGTGGCGTTCACGATCAAGGGCAGCGAGGTCGCCAAGGAGGGTGTTCTCAAGACCGTCCCGGTCGTCGTGCGACCCCTGGTCAAGAAGTTCTTCTCCGGCTCCGTGCTGACGAGCGCAAAGGCTCTGCCGGTCGTCGGCAAGTTCCTGCTGCAGCGCAACGTCATCAAGATCGGAATCCCGCTCGTCGGCGTACCCCTGGCGGTGCTGCTCAACCGGTACTCGACGCAGGTGGCGGGTCGTCACGCACGGGCCGCGTTCCGCAACGAGGCGCGGATCATCGAAATGGCCGAGAGGTTGAGCGAGCGCAGCATGCACCCACAGCTGATGCTGTGGGTCGTGTGGCTCGTCATGTGCTCGGACGGAAGGACAACTGACGACGAGGCCCTGCTGATGCGACACCTGGTGAGGCTGGTCCGCGAGCGCCACGAGGTGGTCGATGAACAGCTCGCCCAACTCGTTGAAGTCGACCCTGCAGACGTCTGGCATCGCGTTGACGCAGAGTCCGGGGATCTCAGCGACGTGCTCGAGGCAGCCAAGGCCGTCGCCATCATCGACGGCGGCACCCGGTCATCGGAACGAGAGATGCTCTCCGAGCTTGAAAGTCGGCTGGGAGCGACGGATGACGGAGCGGGTGGAGGTCGATGACCCGTCGCACGCACGGTGCCGCGGTATGGGCAACGGTTGGCAAGAGCGCAGGTGTCGTGCTGGCGACGGCCTTGATCGTCATCCTCTCCGGCTGTGGAACTACCGATAGCGGCTACTCCGGTGCGGATGCTGGCAACGCTCCCGTTCCGGCGACCTGCGAGGACACAGGGCTGGTCACGGTGGAGGGGGAAGGCTGCCTCAGCCCTGAGGCCATCGAACAGTGGATGACTTCCGGCTGCGCCGACCGGACCTATGAAGAATGCCAACAGCTCGGCTTTCCAGGCCCCTGGGAGATGGACGGTGAGTTTGGGGGCTTGGAGGCGAGCTCGAGTCCCAGCACGGACACCTCGTTCCTCGACAAGTGGGGCGGCGGCGCAGCGTCGGACTCTCCTCAGCCGGAGGCGGACCTGCTATCCGCGTCGGGCGAGTGGGACTGCACCTACCAGCCCACGTACGACTACGACTGGCACAACGACATCTACTGCACAGATGGCGTCGAGAGCGATCGGCCCTACCTCCTTCCCGATGACAGCTACATCACCGAGTCAGAGATCCGCGACGCTGCGAGAGAGCACGAGGAACTGTTCAACCGAAGTTAAATCCATGCTGTTCAGCGGCGAGGCCGCGCGGTCAGCGATCGGTGATGTCTGTCGACTCCGACAGACTTCGCCAATGGACAATCTGGTCTCTCCGCTGAGAACAATCATTGGGCGCCATCTACCATGCCGTGCGTGACTGACGAAGATGCACTCTTTCAGCTGTTCGATGATCCTTCCTCCGAGACGATCGCTCAGCCATCCGTGCCCCAGCCCATCGCTGCGTGGCAAATCAGCCAAATTCGCGCCGCGCTGGATTCTCTAGGTACGACGGACATGTCCGAGCGTCGGGAGCAAGTTGAGGCAGTCGTTGGCCGCCCGGTCGCGGCGCTGGGCGAACTGATGTACGACGATGTCCGACCGCTCCTTGAGGGGCTACACGCCCGTAGGGCGGCCTCGGGAGCGTCCACCACCTCGGCTTGGGATGAGCGGGACGAGGAGACATGGATCGACCGGCTCTGAGCCGTTATCGCGGGTTGGCGGAGGTTCTCGAACCGAGGAGCCGTCGAGTGTTCGACAAGGATGGTTTGCCGTCAGCTTCCCGCTCGACATCCGGCTCGCGAAGACTCTGCCAGCCGCCGTCGAAGCCGAACTTTGTAACGCTCCTGAGTGGATCCTTGATCCGGTGGATGATGAAGGCGTCGTCATCTTCAGCGTGCTCCACGACGTAAAGCCAGAAGTCGTCGTTTTCTCGATTCTCCTCTAGCTGGCGAGCCGAGAGCCAGACTCCGAAGGTCGTCCATGATTCCTGGATCGACTTCACCTCGATCCGGCGGACGACGTCACCTGCGTCATTGCGAGACAGGATGTCGAAGCCAGGGTTGGAGTGATCCTGTTCCTCCGGGATCCGGCCGCACGAACGCTCATAGTCGAGGACGTGGCGGACCCCCGAGGCGTCGATCGCTGAGCTAGCAGGAGCCTCGTCACCGTGCTCTTCACCGTGGTCACGGTTCTGCTCGTCGTGCTGTACGTAGGAGTACATATAGTCGCGGCGCCCGCCACTGAGCTTCGGGCGGACCCTACTGTCGGCGGAGCGCGTCCTCTGCGGACGACGCGCGGATCGTTCGTTGCTGATGCCGTCGCCTCCGGATTCGGCGGCAGAGGTTCCGACGGCATCGGCATTCGGCTCCTTCGACGCGTCCGGTACCCGCGGCCATTCAGAGGGTGCGGCATCGTCATCGTCGTCCGCAGCCTCCGCGGAGACGACGGTGTCGATGTGACCCCACGTAGTGACGTCCAGGTCTGGGACGCCATACTCGTCCAGCACTGCCATGGATTCCGATAGCGCGTCGGCCGAAAGCACTTCGTGTAGCGAGGGTGCGATGCTGCTCACGTCCGCATCGGGCCCGATGCACCGGGCGATCTCACGGGCAAGTGGTCGCGAAGGACTGTCAGATCTGACCAGGATCTGCCCGCGGTCCTCGAGGAAGACCGCCTCGACCGCTTCGGGTGCTGTCCTATAGTGCTGGTTCGCATACGTCACGTGATACTCGGTGGCGAGCGCCGGGACGAGCAGTATCTCGACGTTGTCCAGGCGTTCGGTGTCGTAGTGGAAGTCAGCGCTGCGATGCGCTTCAACGAGACGCTGTATCGCGATGATCCGCTCGTGGAGGCGGGAGGTGAGTCTCGGGGCCGGTTCCGACCCGAGGTCGTGATCGACGATGGTCTCGATCATCTCCTCGGCCGGGCGGACGCCAGCCGCGGCCAGGGCACGCTGGGTCGTCCGATCCCGCCTGATCAGATCGTGCTTGATCAGATCAATCTTCTCCGCGATTCGCCGGCCGTCGACGAACAGCAGCCGGTTGGGCTGCACGAGCATCTGACGAGCGTTGGGTACCGACCTAACGGCCGACAGCGAATGCAAGGCAGCAAGCGCTCCATCATGCTGCTCCATGTCTGCCAGCGCATGTTCAAGCAGCTCCCAGCATCGATGCACGACTCCGTGGTCGGACTCCTCGAGCGGATCGTTCCCCAACTCACGGCTGATCGTCCGTAGGATCACTTCGATCTGGGCGGGAGATGGCAAGTCGGTCACGCCGACGCGGTCATAGAACTCTTCGTTCGATCGTTGCCCGTGTGGAAGTTGCCGAGCCCATCGCCCTAAGCCGGGATCACTCCAGAAGACCATGCCCGGGTATAGGTACTCGCCGGGGCTGACCTGGATGCATCGTTGGTCTCGTAGTCGTTGGACCAGATCAACCTCCTTTGCTTCGCCAAGCGCACGGTAGACCTGATCGTGTACCGAAAGTCCGCGCTCCACGCAGTACTGCAGGTGCGCGACGATCATCTGCGTCGTCGGGGCGGAATTGACCCCAAGCGATTCGAGCACCGAGGAGCGACGCCCTTGCTCAGTCACAGGCAATTCGAGTTGTTTCCCTTGGGAGGCAAAGAGGTGCGCCTGGTATTTCGCGTAGATCGCGGACGGCGCGGCGCGTCCGCCTCCAGCAATAGGCAACCAGGCTGCGGTTCGCAGGCTCGCAAGCGAAGCGGGGAATTCATCACCCGTCCGCTCCGGAACCGCATCGAGGATAGCGAGGACGACGTCCGAGGTCGGATCAGATGCGCCGGCGGCGATTCGCTCGGCGGCCGTTGAGAGCACGTCGTTGCGAGGCGTCGGAGCAACTCCGAGCCAAGTTAGGGTCGAGAGGGATTCACTCCCGAGGTCGGCGAGATCGGCGATAGGTTGACCGGGGTCGATGAGGTGGAGCGCTCTGGACGACAGGTGCACGTCCTGCGCGCGTCGAACTGTGCCATCCAAGCAGCGCACCAGCGGCACCGCACCGAGCTGCTCTTGAAGCCCGCGTGACTGCTCGAGATGTGGCATCTCCATCCGGATGAACTCCATGACCGCAGGCAGTTGCGCCACGTCGATCAGTTCAGCGGCAGCAGCCGGGATGAGGTGGCGGCGCGCGTACTCGACTGCGTCGAGCACACGTGCGCCGAGCAGACCGAGTAGGTCCTCGTGTCCCGCGACAGCCTCGATGTCGACCACGTCCGCGACGCCGATGACGTCCTGAAAGGCTGACGGCAGCGACAGTTCGTCGAGCGGGCGTAGCGAACCGTCGGCACTCGGAAAGATTGGCAGCAGCCGCACCCGTGCTCGGGCTGATGGGTCCTCCAGCACGTCGCGGTGCCTCTCCAACCAGCTCAGCACATCGTGGTGCAAGGACTTCAACGACTCGACATCGGCCTCGAAGATCGACAGAGCATCAGCGGCTCCGAACATGTTGCACAGTGCGAGCATGGCCGGACTGAGCTCGCGAAGACGGTCCTCGTCGACGACCTTGATGCCCGGATGCAAGCGTGCGAATAGACCAAGATCGCTCCCCGAGAGGCGGAATGTGTCTACGGCCGGAGCGTACGACTGGTCGAGACAGGGGATGACAGCAACCGTGTCGGCTCCGACCTTCGCGAGGTCGGAACGGCCGCCGCGCCCGGAGAGCTGTTCAAAGAGAGCGAGCAGCTTGTCGGTCTCACTGTCGGTCGTGAACACGTCACTTGGCATCCTCCAGTGCCCGGTGACCCCAGCTGCACGGAGCGCCTCAATGATATCGGTCGCGCTGAGCTCGGAGATACCGTACGCAGAACGAGAGATCTGCAGGATCGATGACCGGATCGAGTCATCGACCAGGGGCAGCCCCAAGGTGGTGAGGACTCCGATGGCGTCACCGACACCGGATTCGCGCCCGACTAGGCAACCTTCGGGCGTGCGTACGCTGCCATCCGCAATCAGCGCGATCGAAGCGTGGCGTCCGGCCGCGGTAGCTAGGTCGAAGAAGGCGGCGAAGCACTCCGAGTACTCGCCTGACGGGATCGCGCGGCTCACCTTCTCTGCAGCCTCGAGGTAGCTCCAAGCTGCGGGGTATCCTGCTGCGTTAGCGATGTCCACGAGTCGGCTCGCCATGATCTTGGCGCTCGCCTCGATGAGCATGTCGTTCCACCGAGCCCGAAAGCTGGGCAGACCGAACTCGACGCTCTTTCGGTCCTGTCGAGGGTAGAAGCTCGCGTTAATGTGGGCCCGCCACCCCGCGCGAGTCTCGGTCGGCAGTCCAGCGTAGATCCGGCCGATCACGGTCTCGTCATCCACCGGCACAGCGATCTGAACCAAATCGGAACGATCTGCGGCGACCTGCTCGCTCGTGTCCCGCAGTTCGCTGGCCCGCTCAGCCCTCTCCTCGATGAGAAGCCATTCGATCACCTCTCGGTTCGGCTTGGCCGGGCCATCACGATCTTGCGCGATTTCAATTAGCAACTGGTGACCCTCACGAACGCGCGTCACCGTGGTGGTGCGACCGCCGCCGTCGACCCTGATCTCCAGAACATGAGCGAGGAACATGGCCGCGCTCTGCGAGCTGTCATGCAGTGCGGAAATGAGTCGGTCGAGCGTGGCGCCTTCGAGGACATCGACGTTGAGACCCGAGCGCAGCGCCGAGTCTGTCGTGGCCCACGGAAGGTGGAAGGTGGTCCCGGCACTGAGATGGTCTCGACCGCATCTTCCAGGGCAGATCTGGATCCGCTCGTCCTCGCTAGCGGATTCGTCAAGGATGAGGTGATGCCCGCTGGCAACCAGTTCCGGGTGATCGGTCACCTGGTAGACGGCGGTGAATCCGACCCCGAAGGCGCCGGTGGTCGCGGAGGAGCTTTCCTTGTGTCGGCCACCGACCCGTCTGAAAGAGTGCAGGTCGCAGGCCTTCCGGACATCGCTCGTCCACGGGCAGTCGGATGAGGTTTGATCCCCACAATCGGTGAACTCACCGGAGTTCCAGACGACCAGTTCCGTGCGGCTCGCGGTGAATCGGATGGAGGTTGCGCCGGCGTCGTCGGCGTTCTGGACTAACTCGTTGAGCAAGGTGGCGCCACCGCCAAGATCCTTGAGCGCGTTGGCGAGAACTCCGAGGTGATCCGACGAACGGGACAACGTCGAGAGGTCATCGAGACCGGCCATGGCCACCTTCCGGAGCGGGGGAGTACGACGCTAGCAACTGTCGATACTCGGCGGGGGTTGATTCTCAGTGACCCTGCCAAAACTGTCGGCGCCTGTGGCTAGAGTTCTGTATGTGCGAGAAGAGGTAGGCGCTGCCGCGTGAGTGAACCAGTTGACAACCCGATTCTGAACTCGCCCTACGAGCAGCCAGATCGCCACTACATCATTGGTCCGCAGGGACCGACCGGGGAGATCAAGGACGGCCGGCGGCCGAGCGAGTCGTTCGTCCCTATCGCCGTCAGCAAGAAGGGCAAGAAGGGCGGTGACGGATCCGAGCAGCAGGGTTTCGACTTCGATGCCACTCATGAGCGTCGTGAAAAAAACAGCCTGATCAACGACCTCCGTCGAGACGTTGAACGGTGGCGCCGCGACGGCCAGTACGCGGGCGTGACGCCCATCTCGCGGAAACTGCTCCAGCACTGGGCTGACCCAACTCGCGAGAACCGCGTTATCTTCGCGCAGCGAGAGGCTGCCGAGACTGCCATCTTTCTGACCGAGGTCGCAGGCCGGCACGCTCCGTACGCAGACTGGCGCAAGCGGCTCGAGCCCGAAAACGCGGCACACAACGGCGGCCTCCAGCGGGCGGCGCTCAAGATGGCCACAGGGTCGGGCAAGACCATCGTTATGGCGATGCTCATCGCCTGGCAGACGCTCAACAAGCAGTACGCCCCGCGAGATGCACGGTTCACGAACCGATTCCTCATTGTCGCTCCGGGCATCACGATCCGCGACCGCCTCCGAGTCCTGCTGCCCGAGGACACGGAGAACTACTACGACCTGCGAGACCTAGTCCCCGCCGACCTAAAGGGTGGGCTCGACAGTGCGCGCATAGTGATCACGAACTACCACTCCTTCCTCCTCAAGGACGCCAAGGAGATCAAAGGCGTCGCGAAGAACACCCGCTTGCTTCTCAAGGGCGATCGCGCTGAAGACCCGTTCAAGGAGACGCCCAAGGCGATGGTCAGCCGCGTGCTCCGTGACCTCGGCCCGGACAAGCAGCAGATCATGGTCCTCAACGACGAGGCCCACCACTGCTACCTCGCGCGGCCAATTCAGACTGGCGAGAAGCGCGCCAAGGAGCAGAACGAAGAGAACGAGCAGGCAGGTGTCTGGTTCTCCGGGCTCCAGGCCATTGCCAAGTATGTTGGCATCAAGCAGGTCTGGGACCTCTCCGCGACGCCGTTCTATCTCTCGGGCAGCGGCTACAACGAGGGCTACATCTTCCCGTGGACAGTCAGCGACTTCTCGCTCATGGACGCGATCGAGGCTGGCATCGTCAAGGTGCCTCGGACTCCGGTGGACGACGATGCCGACGAGGACCTCGTTACGTATTTGCGGCTCTGGGAGTACGTCGGCCAGTTGCTCCCGAAACGAGCCGCCAAGGACACAGTCAAGGACTGGCTCCCGCCCAAGGAACTTGAGGGGGCTCTTCGGAGCCTCTACCGCAGCTATGAGAAGGCCTACCAGCATTGGGAGACCGCCCTCAAGCCATACGGAGAGACGCCCCCTGTCTTCATCGTGGTCTGCCCGAACACAGTCGTGAGCAAGCTGGTGCACGACTGGATAGCCGGTGAGGCCATCGTCGAGGACGGGGATGTCATCGCGCACAAGGCGGGCAACCTCGCGCTGTTCAGCAACATTGTCAACGGTCAGCCGGTCGCGCGACCGTTCAGTATCCTGGTCGACTCTGCACAGTTGGAGTCCGGCGAGGCACTCAAGGACGACTTCAAGAAGGCGGCCGGTCTCGAGATCGCCAAGTTCAAGGCTGAGTACCGCCAACGCAACCCCGGTGCGGATACTGACAAGCTCACCGACCAAGACCTGTTGCGCGAGGTCATGAACACCGTTGGCAAGAAGGGCAAGCTCGGTGCTGACGTCCGCTGTGTCGTCAGCGTCTCGATGCTCACTGAGGGCTGGGATGCCAACACTGTCACGCACATCCTGGGTGTGCGAGCGTTTGGCAGTCAGTTGCTCTGCGAGCAGGTGGTCGGCCGTGGGCTGCGGCGACGCAATTACGCCACAAACGAGGACGGCTACTTCGAGCCGGAGTACGCCAACGTGTACGGCATCCCGTTCCAGTTCATTTCCAGTGACAAGCCGATCGTCGACCCTGCCCCGCCTAAGCCTTCAGTGGAGGTGCGAGCACTCGAAGAGCGTGAGGACCTGCGCATCACCTTCCCGAAGCTCGACGGCTACCGCGTAGAACTACCCGACGAGGACATCTGGCTCGATCTGGACAACGCGCCCGTGTTCGAGATCGGCCCGAACACTGTTCCGACCTGGGTCGAAATGGGAGGCGTCGTCGGTAGGCGCGAGCTCGAGGAAGGGGACCCCACCGCGTACCGCCCGCAGCAGGTCGCTTTCGCCCTGGCCAAGCGGATTCTCGATGAGCAGTTCACTGTGGCTGGCGACAAGCGTCCATGGCTCTTCCCGAAGCTTGTGAAGATCTGCCAGGACTGGATCGAGCAGAGGGTCGTGCTCAAGGGTGATTACAACCTGGGGTACCTCATGACCATCACTGAGGCGCGAGTCCTCGCGGCCGAGCAGGTCTGGAATGCCATCACCCGGCACGTGGGCAACCGTCGAGAACGGCTGCGCCCAATGATCAATCGCTTCGATCCAGAAGGCTCGACGGGCGACGTCGATTTCATCACCCGCAAGCGAGTGGTCACAACCGAGAAGTCCGAGGTCTCCCACGTCACCCTCGATGGCAAGGACGGCAACACCTGGGAGCAGCTCATGGCCAGCGAGCTTGAGCTGAACAAGAACGTGCACGCCTTCGTCAAGAACGACCACCTCGGCTTCTCGATCCCGTACGTCCACAAGGGACGTAGCCACTCGTACGTACCGGACTTCCTGGTGCGGCTTGTCAACCACGACGCGTCCGACATCGAGCGCACCTTGATCATCGAAGTCTCCGGGAGCCAGAAGAGCCCGGGACCGACGCAGCAGAAGGCGGTCACGGCCCGCGACTCATGGTGCACCGCAGTGAACAATCACGGCGCCTTCGGCCGCTGGGGCTACATCGAGATGACCGATCCCAACAGCTTCAAAGTCCGGATCGCCGACGCGATCCAGGCTCTGTACGACGACGCGCCGATCATCGGCGACCCCGGACTTCTCGACTTCACCGAGACTGGCAGCGATAGGAGCGCTCGTGGCGCGTAACACCTCAAAGGGACCGACTCCGGTCACCTCGATCACCCACGACGAGAAGCGGACTAACATCCCCACCGCAGACGCGATCGACTTCCACGACAGCCCGGTCCTGGAGGAAGTCCGGCAGGTTCGGTATGCCCGTGACGAGGCGCTCGACCCTCAGCTCGTCTGGCGGGATAAGTACCCCCCAGCCGAGGACTTGGATGAGTACGATGACGACCTCGTCACGGACGCACCACCGATTTACATCCAGGAGAAGATCGACCCTAGGGTACTGATCGAGAACCTCCGTCGCACAGCCGACCGCCCGGAGGACGAGCCCGAGCTCACGCTGTTCGACTCATTCGACGGACTCGACGACCTCCAACAGATCGAGTTCTACGAGCACGATGCCAACTGGTCGAACCGGATGATCCTCGGTGACAGCCTCCAGGTCATGGCTTCGCTCGCCGATCGGGAGAAGCTCCGCGGCAAGGTCCAGATGGTCTACATCGACCCGCCCTACGGCATTAGGTTCGGCTCCAACTGGCAGGCGTCGACCCGAAACCGGACCGTCCGCGATGGGAATTTGCACGATGCGGTACGTGAGGCGGAGCAGATTAAGGCGTTCCGCGATACCTGGGAGTTGGGCATTCACTCCTACCTCAGCTACCTGCGGGATCGATTGACGGCAGCGCGAGACATGCTCACGGAGTCAGGCTCCTGCTTTCTCCAAATCGGGGACGAAAACGTCCACCTTGTTCGAACGATCTTGGATGAAGTTTTCGGCTCGGAGAACTTTGTGAGCCAGATCGTGGTCAGAACTACCTCGAGCGCGACGGCTGAATTCCTTCCCAATACAGGCGACTACGTGTTGTGGTTCGCTAAAAACAAAGATCTGTTGAAGTATCGGCAGTTATTCAGCTCCAAGACGGCAGGAGGTGCCACTGCCGCGCTCTATCGGCAGCTCAGGCTGAGTGATGGTTCCGAAAGGAGGGCCACCCCGGAAGAAGTGTCCGGGGCTGTGCCACTACCGGAGGGGGCTCGCCTATTTCGGCCGGACAACATTACGAGTCAGCGACCACCCGGCAGTTTTCCTGTCGTAGTGGCCGGGCGGACTTACACGCCCGGTAGGGGATATTGGAAGACTTCAGAGGCGGGCATGGCCAGACTTGCCCTGGCTGGCCGCCTACGGCCAACGAGCGGAAACTCGATCCAATACGTACGCTATCTGGACGACTTCCCTGCGGTTGCGATCAATAATGTCTGGACTGATACCGGCACAGGCTCCTTCACAGATGACAAGGTCTATGTCGTCCAGACGAATACGAAAGTGATCGAACGCTGTGTCCTGATGGCAACGGACCCGGGCGACCTCGTCTTGGACCCGACGTGCGGCAGCGGGACGACGGCGTTCGTGGCCGAGCAATGGGGGCGACGATGGGTCACAATCGACACGTCTCGAGTCGCTCTAGCGCTCGCGCGGCAGCGGGTAATGGGCGCGCGGTACCCATGGTACCTACTCGCGGACACGGAGGAGGGATTCCGTAAAGAGCAGGCTTTGACCGCGCATTTGCTCCCTCGCCAACAGTTCGGCGGGGATATCCGGCACGGATTTGTTTATGACCGGATCCCCCATGTCATGCTCAAGGCGATCGCCAACAATCCCGATATTTCGGACGGAATGAGCCGGGTCGAGATCGATGCTGCGATTAAGCGACACGCCGAATTTGAAACTCTCTACGACAGGCCATTCAACGATCCGTCGAGGGTTCGAGTCGCTGGACCCTTCACGGTTGAGTCCCTTAGCCCGCACCGGGCGCTCTCCTTCAAGGACTGGGATGAGCCGGTCTCCGAGACTGAGGCGGCGAAGGATGCGGATGCGCCAAACTTCGAGCAGTCGATCCTGGACAACTTGAGGAAAGCCGGCATCCAGAACGGAACCAAGGCGGAGCGGATCAAGTTCGCCGCGTTCGAGACCTACGCAGGTTCCTATATCCAGGCCATCGGTGAGCAGATCCCAAGCGGCGATCACGCGAAGCCTTCTCGGGTGGCAATCGCAGTGGGGCCGCAGTACGGCACGGTCAGTTCGTCATACGTGAAGAACGCGGCAAAGGAAGCTATCCGTGCTGAGGGAGTCGACCTGCTCTGCATCCTCGGGTTCGCGTTCGATCCGAACGTCACCAACGTCACTGAGACGGATGGGGTGACGGTCGAGGCAACCGACGATGGCTTCGCTCACGTAGAGGGGGCGCGCTTGCTGGGCAAGCTGCCGGTCTTGATGGTTCGGATGAACGCCGATCTCCTCATGGGGGAGGAGCTCAAGAAGACTGGCGCCGGCAACCTCTTCACCGTGTTCGGCGAGCCGGACATCGAGATCACAGACACCGGCGATGGCTACGCCGTCGACCTCAAGGGTGTCGACATCTACGACCCGACGACTGGAGAGGTGCGGAGCAACGACACCAGCCAGATCGCCCTGTGGATGATCGACACCGACTACAACGGCGAGTCGTTCTTCGTCCGGCACTGCTACTTCACCGGGGGCAACGACCCGTACAAGCGACTGAAGACAGCGCTGAAGGCCGACGTCGACCAGGACGCCTGGGAGTCGATGTACCAGACCGTCTCGCGCCCCTTCCCAGCTCCGGTGGACGGCAACAAGATCGCAGTGAAGGTCATCAACGACTACGGCGACGAGGTCATGAAGGTCTTCGAGGTCAACTGATGATGTGGAAGGAACCTTGGGTCTGGGAGATTCGGAACCTGAAGGGTCCGCTCAGATCCACGCAACTCCTTGAGACGGCCCGAGACCACGCTGATCGCGAGTTGGTTCTTGATCTGACGAAAGTGCGCGAGGTTTATCCGAACGGCGCAGTTCCGTTCTCCGCGAATCTTGCCTTTCTTCGGTCGAGCACGGATCAGCGCATCACCGTGAAGCTGGCGGACGACTCAAGACTGACGCACCTCGAAACTCCACTGACTGTCGACACCTACGATCGCACGGCTGGTCACACGCTCACCAACTCGGTTTGGCGGTACGACACCGAAGCAGATGCGCAGAAGGTGACGAACATGTACATGGAAGCCCTGACCGACCAGGTGCAATGCGAAGAGGGCGTGATTGACGCGATCACATGGTGCTTGTACGAGGTCATGGACAACGTGTTCGCACACAGTCATGCGAAGTCTGGCTACGTCATGATGCAACTGCACAAGCATGAGCGCCGCTGCGTGATTGCCGTCGGAGACACGGGAATTGGCATTCAACGATCCTTGGTCGAGACAAGGGCAGCGCCGATCGAGGTGCTCAAGGACCCTTCGCTGTCCATCGAGTTCGCGCTTCAACAGGGAGCCACCAGTAAGGGTGGCGCCCATCAAGGCAACGGACTGTACGGGCTGCGGAAGGCCGTCGAGGTAAATGGTGGTGAGCTCTGTGTGACGTCTGGGTGGGGTCGCTGGGGCCTCCGGACAGGAAAAACACGTCAAGAGACCGACCGCTTCAGAGCCCTTCCAGATATCGAGGATCACCAAGCAACGCTCGTCGATTGGCAGCTTGACTGCTCCACGAAGGTGCGAATCGATGAAGCACTTGGCCGTCGCGAAATGCCCAGCGAGTTTCTTGAGTCGATCGAGGACGATGAAGGCGTTCATCGCGTTCCGGTTGTAGAGATTGAGGAGTCTCTTGGCTCCCGCAAGCTTGGTGCGGAGATCCGCACCCGCCTAGAGAACTACCTTGCCGCGGGAGCGAAGTTTGTTGTCCTTGACTTCAAAGGTGTGGGGGTTGTGTCGTCAAGCTTCGCTGACGAGGTGTTGGCGAAGCTTGCAGTTTCGATGGGCGAGCTCGAGTTCAGGCGACGCGTGTTCATCGACAACGCATCGGTGACGAATCGAGGCCTCGTAGAGACGGCCATCGGGCTCCGACTCGAGGCTGAGGGGCGTCAATGACGACCTACACTTCGGCACAGGAGGAGGCGATCGGATGCTTGCAGGAACCGCTGCAGATCATCGCCTGTGCTGGATCGGGCAAGACTCAGGTCATCTCGCAGCGCGTTGCCGAGATCCTCAAGCAATCAGGGGTCGCGCCGCGCAACGTCATTGCCTTCACGTTCACTGAGAAGGCCGCGGCGGAGCTCAAGGAGCGCATCCATACGGTTCTCGAGGCCGAAGGCGTCAGCACCCAAGGCATCGCGGAGATGTACGTAGGCACCATGCATGGCTACGCGCTCGATCTGGTCCAGCGCCTCGTGCCCGAGACGTTCAAGTTCACTGTGCTGACCGACATCACGACGCGCCTGTTCATTGACCGCAACAGTCGGAAGTCTGGGCTCACCGAGTGCCCCACTATGTCGCCAGGGACACCTCGCCTCCGGCGCTTCCTCCACTCGAAGCTCTACATGCAGGCCACGAGCGTGCTGCGGGAAGACACCATCGACGAGGAACAGGTCCCGGCCGGCGTGCTCAAGTCCCACTGGGACTACATGAAGTTGCTGTACGACAACGCGTTTTTCGACTTCACCGAGATGATCAACCTGGCGGTGCAGCTCCTCGAAGGTGACCCCGACGAGGACATCGAGGCTGCGCTGGTCCAGCGGAACGTTCGCGATGAGATTCGCTATGTCGTCGTCGACGAGTACCAGGACGTCAACCCTCTCCAGGAACGACTCATCCGCGGGCTGGTTCAGTTCGGTGCGAACCTCTGCGTCGTCGGTGATGACGACCAGACGATCTACCAGTGGCGCGGCAGCGAGGTCAGCAACATCCTGACCTTCAAAGACCGCTACCCCGGCGTTCGCCAGGTCACTCTCGACGACAACTTCCGCTCGAGCGAGGGCGTGGTTGAAGTCGGCAGGTCGGTCGCTGAACTCATCCCGTTCGGTGCGAGGCTGTCGAAGGCGATGGTGGCCTCGGGGCACCAGAGGTTCGATCGCGGGGATCTTCTGGCTCTCGACTTCACTGAGCCGGATGCGGAGGCGGCGTGGATCTGCGACCGTCTCGAGGCCATGCGGGGGGTCCCATTCGCTGATGGGCCGAGTGCGGATCCTCGTGGCTTGTCCTGGTCGGACTGCGCGGTGCTCTTCCGGTCTGTAGCTCGCGATGCAGGCCCTCTTGTGGACGAGATGCGGCGGCGCGGAATACCCTTCGTCATCAAGGGACTCAACCGGTTGTTCGACAGTCCTGAGATTCACGCAGTCGTCGGCGTCTTCCAATACATGGTCGGTGAGATCGACGGTGTGGGACTGCGGGCACTTTTCGACGACGCCTCGCTCTTGCCTGTCGGTAGCGACTGGGCAGCCGCGGTGCGTGTGCTGGAAGACGGTCGCGATTTCGACCGCGGCAAGCGGTGGGGGGTTTACAACATCCAGCGCTTGTACCTGGAGTTCCTAGAAGCGCTGACGCTTCGCGAAGACACCGTCCCGGGTAACGCCGCCAAAGCGGAGCTGGTCTTCTACCAGCTGGGCAAGTTCAGCCAGGCGATCTCGGACTTCGAAGCGATCTACTTCAACACCGACCCAGCCCAGAAGTACAAGTCGTTCGCTGATTGGCTAGAACACCAGGCCCCCGACTACTACGCGGACGCAGATGCGGACGTTGGTTACGCTGCGCCGGATGCGGTCGTCATCTCGACTGTCCACCAGGCCAAGGGCATGCAGTGGCCCGTTGTATTCGTGCCCTGTCTCCGCAACAACCGATTCCCGGCGAAACGCCAGGGCGGACTCGGCCTGTTCCACGTCATCCCGGACGCCGCGGTTGCAGGCCCCGATCGTTACCGAGGGACGGTCGAAGACGAGACGCGCCTCTTCTATGTCGCGGTCACGCGCGCCCAGAAATACCTGTTCGCAACGTACTCGCCTGTGCCGGGAAACCGGCTCTACGGTCGTCGATCCCAGTTCTTCGACCACTGCGCGCGCCAGCCCTGGTTCCTGACCCGTGACCCGGGGGCGCCGACATCGACCCTCGCACCTCACGCGAAGCAGGCGATTCCGAACGTCACGCTCTCCTTCTCAGAGCTCAAGTACCTGTTCGAGTGCCCGTACCAGTTCAAGCTGCGGTTCCTCTACGGCTTCAACCCGCCGCTGCACGAGGCGCTTGGCTATGGAAAGGGGTTGCACGACGCACTCGCTGAAGCGCATAAGCGAGCCTTGGACGGCGACCTTCTTACAGCCGGTGCGGCCGAGGACCTTGTCGATCGCCACCTCCACACGCCGTATGCCTACCCCGCGCTCAAGGCGACCCTGCGAACTGCGGCCATCAAGTCTGTCGAGCGCTACCTGACCGACCATGCGGCGGACCTGGAACAGACTGTTCACAGCGAGAAGCAGATCCAGGTTCACGTGGCGCCTGGGATTACGGTCGATGGCCGCATCGATCTCGTTCGCCGACTCGACAGCGATGAAGTCGCGATTGTCGACTTTAAGTCCACGGCGCGGGCGCAAGATGAAGACGTCACGCGCGACCAGCTTCACGTTTATGCCGTTGGCTATCAGGAACTAACCGGTGAGCGCGCCGACCTCATCGAGGTGCTCAATCTGGATGAGCAAGGTAAGACGATCAGGGAACTGGTGGAGGACCCGCTCCTCAGCGCCGTTCGAGGGCGGATCAAGACGGCTGGGGACTCCCTGCGTGACAACGATCTTCCGCGGCTGCCGGTCTGGGTGGAGAAGTGCATCAAGTGCGACCTCGCGGAACTTTGCAGGGACGTGCCTGAGGATGATCGACGGGCTCGGAGAGCGGCTTCTGGCCGATAACGCCTGAATCTGTCGGACCCTTGTGGAAGTCTTAAGTCGGAACCGTTGAGGCTCGACCGAAAAGGCAGACATGACCGAGCTTATCCCAGGAGTAGGTGCCGGCACCCTACTCCATGCCCAGCTGCTCGCAGACGATCGATCCACCCGGATTGGTGCGATCTACCGTCTGGATTACAACGAGGCCATCGTCCTCACACACGACAAGTGGAAGTTCGACGCCGGCGGCATCCCGCAGCACTCATACCTTCTCGCTACCGCTCAGGACATCAATACTCCACAGGTCGATGACGACGAGGTCCTCCTGCTCAGGGTCGAAGGAACATCTCCGCTCTCGATGGAAACCGACCTGCACGCCGTCCGTGAAGAGTCGCTCCGCTCAGCCCTTTCAAGCAACAACGATCCACTACCGTCGGCCGTTCTCGACGTCGAGATGGACCCCTTTACGCGCAACCGTGTTTCGTTCACTGGACTCCGCTGCCGCATCCTCGGCACGTTCTACGAGGATGACATCGACGGCCGAAAGGTTCTCGAGTTCGGGGCTGACGTTGACAACTTCTACGCAACTTCCGCCTACCGGGTTCTCAAGCCAGTGGGGGAGGGGCTCTCGACCGTCGCCTCCTACCTGAAGCCGACTGGCCGCGAGCAGGAGCGGGTGCGGATCGGCGCCGTGCGGTACTCGGCGACGCGGCGGCGTGCCAAGACGTCGAAGCAGGCCGACGCCGCGGTCGAGGTAAACATCCACGACTTCATCGGCAACAAGACCGCCCTGCTCGGCATGACCCGAATGGGCAAGTCCAACACGGCCAAGACCATCATCGCTCGCACCTTCGTAATCTCTGAGCGTCAGCGCTCGGGGGGTGGCAAGCCGATCGGTCAGCTGATCTTCGACCCACAGGGCGAGTACGCCAACGCCAACACCCAGGACGGCACCGAGATTGCGGCCATCGGCGCAAACCACGTCAGCATCTACAAGTTCGGCGCGGATGGGTCGCAGGCACACGTGAAGCCGCTCAACATCAACTTCTTCTCCGAAAACCAGATCGATGCTGTGCAGGGTCTGATCTCTGAAGCGCTGAGCGGCGAGGGATCGGGCTACGTCAAGGACTTCGCAGGGACGTCCTACAGCGATGTCCCTAGCGACCGATCGGCGAGCACCCACGCACAGCGGGCGCGCATGGTTCTCTACGGGGCACTGATGCGCGCTGGATTCAGCGTGCCCGCCAACTTTCGTGCGCGCATCAACATATCCGGCAGCCTCCAGACAACGATCGCGACCGACCTGGGCCGCAACCCGTTTACGCAGGCTGGCCGGACAACCAACATCGTCGCGGTTGGCGCCAGCGACCTCGAGGCGGTGGTCGACAAGATCATCGAGCTTCGCGAGGCCAATGTCCAGGACGCTGCGGCCTTCACCAAGGATGTTCGGTGGAAGAGCGTTGAGCCGATCTTCACGACGCAGAGTGGCGGGAGATCCGTCCGAGGCTGGCGCAACCTCAACCCGCTGCGCCCATTCCACAGCCCGTTGACGCAGAATGACCCGGCTATCGAGATCTACGACGAGCTCGTAGACGGCCGCATCGTCATCGTCGACCTCCACGTTGGCGCCGAAGCCGTTACCAGGGCGATGAGCGAGGACATCACCCGGCGCTTGCTCTCGCGTCAGACCGAGGTGTTCACGTCGGGCAAAGAGCCGCCCCGCATCCAGGTAATGCTTGAGGAAGCGCACAATCTCTTCTCCTCAGACCGATACAGGGATGACCTGGATGTCTGGGTGAAGTTGGCCAAGGAGGCTAGCAAGCTGAAGCTTGGTATGACCTATGCAACGCAGGAAGTCTCGGGTGTCGCCCACCAGGTCAAGGCGAATACCGCGAACTGGGTGGTCGCCCATCTCAACAACACCACGGAGGTCAACGAGCTTGCCAAGTTCTATGACTTTGGCTCGTTCAAGGAGGCGATCATCGCCTCTGAAGACCGCGGTTACGTCCGTCTAAAGACATTGTCGTCGCCCTACATCGTGCCTGTTCAGATCGACAAGTACGACGTCGAGCTCGTGAACGAAGCTCGAGCTGCCGCAGGCGATCCGCCCCTCAGACCCCAGCAGGGCGCCTGATGCCGTACGAAACAGTTGCTGGTTCTCATGAACTCGCGTCGAGACTCGGGCACTCTGCCGCGGCAGTTCGCGCGATAGCGGACAGTCGAACCTTCCACGTGCCAGCCGAGGCGCTCCGCGATGCTGATGACATCAGGGCGAAGGTGCGGCCCCGAAGCGACTTCATCTTTCCCGATGCAAAGGGGCTGACCGCTGCTCTGGCGATTGACGGTTCTTATGCGGTCGAGCGGGTTCGCGATGGCCTTCCATCGGTGCTGTACGGCTTCGCGCAGGCGGCAGCGGCGTACGTCGATCTAACGATCATGGAGACCCAGGCGGCTGAGAGGTTCGTCGACCCGTACGAGATCGAACGGGCCGTGAATACGGCTCTTGTGACCCTCGATCTACCTGTCGCTGGAGCGTATACGCGGGAGGGCGTGGGCATCGCCACCTCCTGGCGAGAGGCCATCGATGGCCTATTTCGGGCCAAGAAGGTCCAGGTGAACCGGCTCGACGAGTCTCTGCTGGACCTTCTCTTCTTGCTTCACGGGCGCCCGGGCGCACCTGAGAGCCGCGTGCCTGTCAACTGCCCCACAGACGATTGCCAGAAGGATGTGCCGGTGCCAGCCGCCGGAGTTGAATGCATCGCGTGCAACGAATGGCTTTACCCGACGGACGTGCTCCGGATCCACGAGGAAGTGGGGGAGGAGGGTTCGAACCAGTCGGCGCTAGGACGTCTGATGTCGGTCGTCGAGCTCCTCGTTCTCGTCGGCCTTGCAACGCTCTTGTGGGAGCAGTCGCGCTACGAGCTCCTACCGAGCACCCTGTTCATCGTCGATGGTCCGCTCGCCGTCTACGGGCCGCCGGCAAAATTGCGGGCCCGGGCGCTGGAGTACTTCCAGTCGATGGACGCGGCGACGCCGGGCGATGGACCGTTCCTGTGCGGCCTTGAGAAGACAGGGGCGATGGTGGACTTCGCTCGCCAGTTAGTTCGGCACGACATCCTCCAGCCGGGCGAACTCCTCGTGTGCGATCAAGAGATCCTGGCGCGGGTAACGAACGCGACAAACGTGCAGGCGTACGGCAAAGAGACCTACTGGGGTCGCAAGTTCGTCTATCGCGCCCTCGACGGTCGTGTCGTGGTCCCGACTGTGATGCCGGCGGTCGGCGCGCCATACGACGTGAACGGTGGTAACCCTGATCCTGCGGACTATGCGTCCTTGCCGGCAATTCTGGACGTCATCGACCGTACGGGGTCGGCGATGTACGTTGACGGCATCATTCCCGTCGCAGCAGCGCATGGGAAGGCCGCCTTCCCGATCGGTGTGGGTACGGACGTACTGCGGCTCGTCGCTACCCAGCGACTGGGACTCGCCCCTAGGGATTAGCTGTCGGGGTCGAGCGCCTTCGCGACCGTGTTCGAAACAACCATGAACTCGCTTGCCACCTCACGCCGGTTGGCGGAGTAGTGGAGACTGAACTCGAGTGATGTTCGGTTGCGATAAAGGGCCTTGATGAAGTCGGCAGTGTCATAGGTGAGTACCCAGTTGGCGTCAGCCAGGGTATTCAGCCATTGGGCAAGGGAGCGATGCTGAGCGTCGTTGAACGAGTTCAGGTAGAGCGCACTGCCCTTTTCGTAGTACGGAGGATCCACGTATGCGAAGACATTCTCCTTGGGTAGCCAATCGCGAAGGCGACGCACACCATCTTGGTGAGTCACCAAAATCTTCGACCGGTGCTTTCCAACAGCTTCGACTCGCTCCCTGAGAGTCTCTTTGTTAAAGCGTGCGTCGAGTTTGTACGTCCCCTCTTGTTTAAGTCCGCCAATCATGCCGCCGCGGAGGACGCCCGATCGGTTGGTCCGGTTGAGATAGAAGGTTGCGAAACCAAGGTCTAGTCGGTCGAGCCCGGGTTCGTCGCGACGCCGATAGACCTCGCGCTGTCGCTTCCATTCGTCGACTGTCAATGGCACCGAGTCGAAGCGTTCAAGGAACTCCTCGTGGCGGTTGAGCATGGCGTCCCACAGCGAGTAGACCGAGTAGTCGAAATCGTTGATGACCACGCGGCCAACGACCCCTCGATACAAGAGATCAAGCCCTGCACCCGCGCCGCCTGCGTACGGCTCAACGTAGGTGGGCTTGACTAGGCCGAGGGCTCCAATCGTGTCCTCAAAGAATCCCGAGAGTGACGCTTTCCCGCCAGGGTAACGGAGCGGGCTCGGGTTGGATCGTCGCCGAGCCAGGACATCGATCAAGGTTACCTCCGCTTGGCTTGGCTGGACGGAGATAGAATACCGGCGGCGTCCGACGGTTCGTCGGCAGTTCCCCATTCACAGCCTGAAGGTGTTGCATCAGCGTTCGACGTGCCGTACCTCAAACCAAGTACCGCCCGAACTGGGAGGCCGAGGTGAACGTGACCGGGGCGATGGTGGATCGATGGATGCAGCGCAGCAGACGGCGGATGAAGTTGCTGAGCGGCTTTTCGGGTCGCTCCTCGGCACGGTGGAGATTGTCTCGGTCTTCATCGGAGACCGGCTCGGGTGGTATCGCTCGCTGGCGGATGAGGGGCCGGCGAGTGCGGTTGAGCTGGCGGGGCGTACGGGGACACAGGTGCGGTACGCACGGGAGTGGCTCGAGCAGCAGGCGGTGGTGGGGCTGTTGGTGGTCGATGAGGAAGGCGAGCCCGACGATCGCCGGTTCGCCATCCCGGCCAGCACGGCGGAGGTGATGACGGACTCGACCAGCCTGGCCTATCTGGTGCCCATCGCCCGGATGTTCGGGACGGTCGGCTCGGCGCTGCCTCGGCTCATGGAGGCTTACCGGGATGGGGGCGGAGTCAGCTGGGACGAGCTCGGCGATGACGCGCGGCAGTCCCAGGCCGATGGCAATAGGCCGTGGTACGAGAAGCAGCTCGGTCCGGCGCTGGCCGGCGTGCCCACCGTTCACGACACGCTCTCCACTCTGGGGTGTCGGATTCTCGACGTGGGTAGCGGTGGGGGATGGTCGAGCATCGCCTTGGCTCGCGCCTACCCCGAGGCCACGGTGCTCGGCATCGACATCGACCAGCCGTCGGTCGACATGGCCGTGGCGAACGCGCGCGAGGCAGGAGTCGAGGACCGGGTGCGGTTCGTGTGCCAGGACGCAGCCACGCTTGAGGAGGGGACGGTCGATGTGGCTTTCGCCTTCGAGTGCGTGCACGACATGCCCCGGCCGGTCGACGTGCTCAGCGCGGTCCGGAGGACGCTCGTGCCCGGCGGGTCGCTGGTGGTGATGGACGAGGCGGTGGCGGACAGCTTCGCTCCGGACGGCGACGAGCTGGAGCGGCTGATGTACGGGTTCAGCCTTCTCGTGTGCCTGCCGGATGGGCTCTCGTCGCCGCCGAGCGTCGGGACCGGGACGGTGATGCGGCCTTCGACGTTGCAGGGCTACGGCGAGGCAGCGGGGTTCAGCAGGTTCGAGGTCCTCCCGATCGAGGGGTTCGGGTTCTGGCGGTTCTACCGGCTCTTCTGATCTCGTCGGCAGGTCGGGCTTTTCGCAGCGACGTACCGTGGGATCGAACCACTAGCTCGCCTGAGGCGGCGCCATGAAGATCACCTCGTCACGAGCCGTCGCCACGGTCCTCGGCGCACTCGCGCTCGGCGGGTGCGGCACCGAAACCCCCTCGGTGACAAGCACGCCGTCGACACCGTCAGCGTCGCCGTCGGCCACGGCACCCTCGACCCCCACGGCGTCGGCCTCGCCGCCGGCCACCGAGATGCCGCCGCTGTCCTCCGACGGCAGGCCGATGCGCGGGGAGCTGACCATCCCGCGCATCGGCGTCACCGAACTCGAGGTCGTGCCCTACCGCGGCTGGACCGACGACGCCCCGGGCACCGAGCTCCAGAACAACGGCGTCGCGGCCAGCCCGTACGGCCCTCGCGGCGGCACCGGGCCGGGTGGGATCGGCAACTACCAGGTGACCGCGCACCGGCTCTCCTCCACGAAGGCGTTCCTCAGGCTGCCCGAGCTCGATCGAGGCGACCGGGTCCGGGTGCGGACCGAGGAGGCGACGTACGTCTATCGCATCACCGGCACCCGGGAGACGTCGTTCCGGTCGCCCGCGTCGCTGCGCGCGCAGCGCGCCGCCGTCCCCGGCAAGCCCGGCCAGGAGCCCACCCGCGCGATGATCACGCTGTCGACCTGCGCCACGCCTGAGGACCACGCCGAGGGCAACTACTGGTCCGACGAGTTCGACAATCCCGAGCATCGCATCGACAAGATCGGCGTCCTCGTGGCCGTGCGGTGAGGGCCGCCGTCAGTGACCGCCCAGGTCGCGGCGCTGATGCATCCGCCCGTTCGCATCGAGCTCGATGACGGTGTCAATGCCGATCCGCTCCAGGAACCCGTGGTCGTGGCTGACCACGAGCAGGGCGCCGCGGTAGGCGTCGAGGGCCTCGGCGAGCTGCTCGACGCTGGTGATGTCGAGGTTGTTGGTCGGCTCGTCGAGGATCAGCAGCTGGGCGGGCGGGTCGGCCAGGAGGAGGCGGGCGAGGGAGACGCGGAAGCGTTCGCCGCCGGAGAGCGTACGGACCGGGCGGTCCACGCTGTCGCCGCGAAGGAGCAGCCGGGCGAGCTGGTTGCGGATGGTGCCGGGCGGGAGGTCCGGGGCCACGCTGCGTACGTTCTCCATCGCGCTGGCCTCGTCGTCGAGGCCGTCGAGGCGCTGGGGGAGGAGGCCGACCAGGTCGGTGAGAAGACGGCCGTGCGGCCGGCCAGGCACCGGGTCGCCACCCTGGACCAGCTGGTCGATAAGGGTCGACTTCCCGGAGCCGTTCGCGCCGATCAGCGCCACCCGTTCCGGCCCCTGGATCACGACGGTCCGGTCCTCGTCCTCCAGCTCCGCGATCCGCCGCCCGCGGGGCACACCAGGATCGGGGAGGGTGAGGTGGATGTGCTCCTCGTTGCGTACGCGGCCACCTGCCGCATCGACGGCGGCCTGGGCGGCCTTCACCTTGTCGTCGAGCGTCGATCGGAGCGAGCCGGCGGACGCCTGGGCCTTGCTCGCGCGGTTGCCGGCCAGGATCTTCGGGATCCCGCCGTCCTTCTGGGTCTTCTTCGCGGTCCGCTCGCGGCGGGCGAGTTTCGTCTCGGCCTCGATGCGCTGTCGCTTCTCGACCTTGAGCGCTTGCTGAGCCGACCGGGCGGCCTGCGAGGCCGCCGCCTGCTCCTGCTCCCAGTTCTCCTTCCAGGCGCTGTACGGCCCGCCGTACGTGCTCAACGTGCCGCCGAACAGCTCGGTGGTGCTGTCCATGTGCTCGAGCAGCTCGAGGTCGTGGCTGACGACCACGAGCGTCCCGGGCCACTGGTCGACGAACTCGGCCAGCTTGGCGCGGGTGGCTCGGTCGAGGTTGTTCGTGGGCTCGTCGAGCAGCGTGATCGGGGTGCGGCGGATGCGCAGGCCGGTGATCGCGATCAGCATGCCCTCGCCGCCGGAGATCTCGGCGACGCGACGGTCGAGGTCGGCGGCGGAGAAGCCGATCTGGTCGAGAGCCTCGTCGGCACGGGACTCGATGTCCCAGTCGTCGCCGATCGTGTCGAAGTGACGCTGGTCGACCGAACCGTCCTCGATCGCCCGGATCGCGGCGAGGATGCCGTCGATGCCGAGCAGGTCGGCGATCGTCGTGTCGTGCCGCAGCGTGAGCGTCTGCGGCAGGTAGCCGACCTCGCCACCGGCGTCGATCTTCCCGGAGGTCGGTGTCAGCTCGCCGGCGATGAGGCGGAGCAGGGTGGACTTGCCGGCGCCGTTGCGGCCGATCAGGCCGGTCCGGTCGGTGCCGAAGGTGCCGTTGACCCGTTCGAGCGCGACGGTGCCGTCGGGCCACTCGAAGGTCAGGTCGCGCAGGGTGATGGCAGATGGGGTGGACATGGCTGTGTTCTCTCGTGTCTTCCGTCGAGCGCCGACGGGCGCGACGGGATTCAGGTACGTGTCGACAGGAACGCGAACGTGCCGGAGAGCCCCACGCGTCGACGCCCGGGAAGGGCGGACGCGCGTGTGCGGCGAGAAGTGATCGTTCACCGGTGCGGGATGCCCGCACGGGCGAAGCCACCGGCAGTCCGGTGGCTAGACCTTGTCCACTTCGATCAGCTCCACGCCTTCACTTTAACAGCCGTGCGGACCCGCTCACCCGACGAACCCTTCCTGCTCCGCGCCCACGAACCACGGTGCTCGGCGGAGGACGGGCAGCACATCATCGGGCACGTCGAGGAGCACCAGCTCGGTCTCGTTGGAGGCGAGGTCGTCGCGCAGCGAGCGGAGGGTGTTGAGCAGCGGGACGGTGACGTGGGTGAGCGTGGAGACGTCGAGGGTGACCGTTCGGAGATCGGCGGCCTGCACCAGCCCGAGCGCCGCGTCGTACGTCGCCTGGGCGTTGCCGGTGTAGAGGTCGCCGGTGAGCACGAGCGGCAGCACCCCCTCCGGCGCCGCCGAGCCCGGACGCTCGACCCGCCGCACCCTCGGCTGGTTCACCGCGCGGATGACCAGCAGGAGAGTGAGACCGACCCCGACCGCGACACCGAGGAGCATCCCGCCGGTCAGGCCGACGACGGCGACGGCTACGGCGACCCAGAGCTCCGCCCGGTCGATGGCGGCGTACGTCCAAAGCTCCCGTGGATCGAGCAGACCGGCCACCGCGACCAGCACCATGGCGGCGAGGATGGTTTGGGGCAGGTCGGCCAGCAGGGGTGCCAGCGCGAGCGCGACGAGCAGCGCCAGACCCACCGTGACCAGCCCGGAGACCTGGGTGCGGGCACCCGATCGGAGGTTCACGGCCGACTGCGAGAACCCGCCTGCCGGCGGGAGCGACTGGGTGAGCCCACCGGCCAGGGCGCCGATGCCGGTGGCGACCAGCTCGCGGTCCACGTCGATGGCAGGCTCGTGGCGACGGCGGTTGGTCCGTGCCACCAGCACCGTCTCCAGGAACGACATGAGCGCGATCGCGATCGCGCCGGGAAGCAGTCCGATCACGTCGTCGACGACCGGCAGGCTCAGCGACGGCAGCCCGGTCGGCACCGGGTCGATGAGGGCGAGACCGCGATCCTCGACGCCGCTGAGCGCCACCAACAAGATGCCTGCCGCGACGACGACGAGCGGCCCCGGCACCGCCGGTGCCACCCGCCGGAGCACCAGGAGCATCACGATCGCGGTGACTCCGACCACCGCGGTCACCGCCGAGAGCTCAGGGAGCTCGCGGGCGACCGCGACCAGCTCCTCGACGAAGCCTTCCGCCTCCGGGTCCGCCGACAGGCCGAGCAGAGCCGGCAGCTGACTGGCGACCACGGTGAGCCCCACGCCGAGCCGGATTCCGGTCATGGTGGCGGGGGAGATGCTCTCGACCAGCGCGCCCAGCCGGGCCAGTCGCATGATCAGCAGGCAGACGCCGACGAGGAAGGTCAGCGTGAACGCGGCCCGCATGAGCTCGTCGGGGCCGCGCTCGGGCAGGGTGGCCAGCGAGCTGGCCACCAGGACGGAGATGGTCGACGTCGTCGAGACGCTCAGCGCACGCGAGCCGCCGAGCAGGGCGTACGCAGCCATCGGCAGCAAGCATGTATAGAGCCCGACGCTGGCAGGCATCCCCGCGATCGTGGCGTACGCCATGGCCTGGGGGATCACGACCGTCCCGGTCGCGAGCCCCGCGAGCACGTCGCCGCGCAGCCACGAGCGGTCGTAGCCACGCATCGTCGGGATCAGCCACGTCTTCACGACGCCACTCCATCGCGACCGGGTGGTCCGGCAGGTCACCCGAGTCGGGGGAGGTCTCGCACGGGAGGGCTTGCCTAGCCTCCGAACACAGACACGAGGAGGTTTCATGTCCGACAAGCCCAACATCCTGATCATCTGGGGCGACGACATCGGCATCAGCAACCTGAGCTGCTACAGCGACGGGCTGATGGGCTACCGCACACCCAACATCGACCGGATCGCAGCCGAGGGCATCCGCTTCACCGACTCCTACGGCGAGCAGAGCTGTACGGCGGGGCGCGCGGCGTTCATCACCGGGCAGAACCCCTACCGCACGGGGCTGACCAAGGTCGGCATGCCCGGCGCGGACCTCGGTCTGCGCGCCGAGGACCCGACCATCGCGACGGCGCTGAAGTCGCTGGGCTACGCGACCGGTCAGTTCGGCAAGAACCACTTCGGCGACCGCGACGAGTTCCTGCCGACCATGCACGGCTTCGATGAGTTCTTCGGCAACCTCTACCACCTCAACGCCGAAGAGGAGCCGGAGCAGTACGACTACCCGCGGGAGGACGAGTTCCCCAACTTCCGCAAGAGGTTTGGGCCGCGCGGGGTCATCCACTCCTGGGCCAACGACGACGGCACCCAGCGCATCGAGGACACCGGCCCGCTCACCAAGGAGCGGATGAAGACAATCGACGACGAGGTCGTCCCCGAGGCGCTGCGGTTCATGAGCGACGCGAGCTCGAGCGACACCCCGTTCTTCGTGTGGCTCAACACCACCCACATGCACTTCCGCACCCACATCAAGGACGGCAGCCGCGGCAAGGCCGGCCGGTGGCAGTCGGAGTACCACGACACGATGGTCGACCACGACGAGCTGGTCGGGTCCGTCCTGGACTACCTGGACGAGAACGGCCTGGCCGACAACACCATCGTCATGTACTCCACCGACAACGGCCCGCACATGAACAGCTGGCCCGACGCCGGCATGACCCCGTTCCGCAACGAGAAGAACTCCAACTGGGAGGGTGCCTACCGGGTCCCGGCGATGGTCCGCTGGCCCGGTCGCATCCCCGCAGGGGAGGTACGCAACGGGATCGTCAGCCACAACGACTGGTTCGTCACGCTGCTCGCCGCAGCCGGGGACACCGACGTCGCCGACCGGCTCAAGACCGGGACGGAGCTGGCCGGCACGACGTACAAGGTGCACCTGGACGGCCACAACCAGCTCGACTACTTCACCGGCGAGGCCGAGGAGAGCCCCCGCAAGCACTTCTTCTACGTCACCGACGACGGCGACCTCGCGGGCATGCGGTTCGACAACTGGAAGTTCATCTTCCTCGAGCAGCGTCGGACCGGAACGCTGGAGATCTGGCTGGACCCGTTGGTGGAGCTGCGAGCGCCCAAGATCTACAACCTGCGTCTGGACCCGTTCGAGAAGGCGGAGGGCACGTCGAACACCTACTTCGACTGGATGCTCGACCACGTCTGGCTGCTCATCCCGGCTCAGACGTACGTCGCGGAGATGCTGGCCTCGCTGATCGAGTTCCCGCCGCGGCAGACGCCGGCGACGTTCAGCGTCGACCAGCTGATGGAGAAGCTCAAGGCCGGCATGCCGAGCAGCTGATGACCAGCCAGCTCATCTCTAGGCATCCGGTCGTGGACCTGCCCGGCGGCGCTTTCACGATGGGGTCGGACGACCACTATCCGGAGGAGGCCCCGACCCACCGCGTGCGGGTCGGGGCGTTCTCCATCGACGCCCACCAGGTCACCAACGAGCAGTTCGCGAAGTTCGTGCGCAAGACCCGCTACGTCACCGTCGCCGAGCGGCCGGTCGACCCGGCCGACTTCCCCGACGCGCCGCCGGAGAACCTGCAGCCGGGCTCGCTCGTCTTCACACCGACACCCGGCCCGGTCGACCTGCGGCACGTCAGCCAGTGGTGGACCTGGACGCCGGGGGCGTGCTGGTCGGCGCCGGAGGGACCGGGCAGCTCGGTCAAACGCCGGCCCGATCATCCGGTCGTCCACGTCGCTCTGGAGGATGCCCTGGCGTACGCCGCCTGGGCAGGTGGCGACCTGCCCACCGAGGCCGAGTGGGAGTACGCCGCCCGCGGCGGGCTCGAAGGAGCGGCTTTCACCTGGGGCGACGAGCCGCGCCCGGAGGGCCGGATCATGGCCAACACCTGGGACGGTCTCGACTTCCCGTGGCGGCACACCCGCGAGAGCGGCTTCTCCCGCACGTCCCCGGTCGGGAGCTTCCCGGCCAACGGCTTCGGGCTCTTCGACATGGCCGGCAACGTGTGGGAGTGGACCAGCGACTGGTGGACCGACCGGCACCCCGACGAGGTCGCGAAGCCCTGCTGCGTACCCGTCAACCCGCGCGGTGGCGACGCCGAGCAGAGCTTCGACCCCGCGCAGCCCCAGTTCCGGATCGCCCGCAAGGTCGTCAAGGGCGGCTCGCACCTGTGCGCCGACACCTACTGCCTGCGCTACCGGCCCGCGGCACGACGCCCGCAGATGGTCGACACCGGCACCAGCCACATGGGCTTCCGATGCGTACGCCGCCCCGAGACCCAGCAACCGAAGGAGACACCGTGAGCGACCAACTGCTGCCGTCCTGGCGTCCGGGTGCCACCCGCGACGCCGTCATCGCGTTCCTCGACGCCGCCGAGGAGGTTCCCGTGGCCGACCGGATGGCCTGCTTCGACAACGACGGCACCCTGTGGTGCGAGCGTCCCACGTACGTCCAGTTCGACTTCTTCGTCGACGCGCTGCGCACCCGCGCCGCGGCCGACCCGTCGGTGAAGGAGCAGGCGGAGTTCGCGGCCCTGCTCTCGGGTGACCAGCAGGCGATCGGCGATATCGGGCTGGAGCGGATCGCGATGGCTCTCACCGGCCTCTTCGTAGGCCTCTCGCCCCAGGACTTCACCGCGCGGACTCGCGAGTTCATGGCTCGCGCCGACCACCCGACCCTCGGGCGGCCGCATCGGACCTGCACCTACGTACCGATGCTCGAGCTCATCGCCGAGCTGCGGCGCCGCGACTTCTCGGTGACCGTGGTGACCGGGGGAGGGACCGAGTTCGTCCGCGCCGTCACCCAGGACCTCTACGGAGTGCCGCCCGAGGCGGTGGTGGGCACGCTCATCGAGTACGACTACGCCCCTGACCCGCCGCGCCTGAGCCGGTCGGGTCGCCTGGTCGGTGCCGCCAACGAGGGCACCGCCAAGGTGTCGAACATCCAGACCCAGCTGGGACGACGCCCGATCCTCGCCGTCGGCAACTCCGGCGGCGACCGGGAGATGCTGGAGTGGGCGGCGACCGGCGATGGCCCGACGCTCGCGCTGCTCGTCAACCACGACGATGCTGAGCGCGAGTTCTCCTACGTCAGCACCGCACAGACCTTCAACGAGCCCGAGCCGATCACCGACGTCGGCGCCCGTCTCGGCTGGACCGTGATCAGCATGGCCCGCGACTGGGAGACGATCTTCGACTGAGCCGGGTCGGCAGGTCGCGGGACGGCCGGGTCAGTCGGGGATCGTGACGACCTCGATGACGTCGATGTCATCGGCGCGCAGCGCGTGCAGGACACCCTGCAGCGCCTCCTGGTCGGGGACCTCGCCGGTGAGCGTCGACTGCTCGTGATGCGCTTGGACGGCCAGCTGCGGGAACGCCTTCTGAAGCTCGACCGAGAGCTCACCGTTCACCCTGATCAGGACCCTTGTCATGGTCTTCCTCGACTGCTCACGTACTGCACGCTACGAATCACTTCAGCGCCGTGGTTCACCGAATTCGGGTGATGCTGTCCGCCGGCCGTGCCGGAATCGTCGGAGTCGAACACAGACGACGACAGCAAGGGACAAGCGATGGCGACCCTGACGGTATGGAAGTACGACACGACCGAAGGCGCAGACCAGGCTGTGAAGAACCTCGAGGAGCTGGTCAGGCAGGAGCTCATCATCCTCGAGGATGCCGCGACCGTGCACTGGGAGGTCGGCAAGAAGAAGCCGAAGACCAAGCAGCTGACCAGCACCAAGGCCCTGGGAGCGATGAGCGGCACGTTCTGGGGCATGCTCTTCGGACTCATCTTCTTCGTACCGCTGCTGGGCGCAGCGGTCGGCGCGGCGACCGGCGCCCTGACCGGATCGCTGACCGACGTGGGCATCGACGACGCCTTCATCAACAAGGTCCGCGACCAGGTCACCCCCGGCACCTCGGCGCTGTTCCTGATGACCTCCGACGCGGTGGTCGACAAGGTGCACGAGGCGATGAAGGGCCACGAGGGCGAGCTGATCTTCACCAACCTCAGCAGTGAGCAGGAGAAGGCGCTGCGCGAGGTCTTCGCCGAGTGACGTCATGGCCAGCCTGACCGCGTGGGTCTACGACCGGATCATGGGCGCTTCAGACGCCGAGGTCTGGCTCCAGGACCTGCAGGAGCGTGGTGCGCTCACCGTCCATGACGCCATCACGCTCACCTGGTTCCCAGGAGCGGAGGAGCCGCAGATCGGCCATCTTCGCCACCGTACGACGGGCGCAGCAGCCAAGGGCTCGTTGCTCGGTGGTCTTCTCGGGATCCTCGTGTTCAACCCGGTCGCGGGCGCCGTTGTGGGGGCGGCGTCCGCGGCCGCGGTTCAACGTCTGAGACAGGCAGGGATCGGTGACGAGCTGCTCACCGAGGTCGCCGGCCACCTCGGTCCCGGCAAGTCCGCACTCGTGGTGCTGAGCAGCGACGCGGACCCGGACGCGGTCATCGCGGCCATGAAGCACGGAAACCCAACCCTCGTCTACGCCGAGCTGGACGACGAGGTCGCCGAGGAGCTCAAGGACATCCTCCGCGCCGAGACAACAGAACCGACTGACGACGGAGACTGATCATGGCGATGAACCAACCTCCCACCCGACGACTGCAGCCCACGGTCAACGCCGGGCGGCTCTGGGCGGGCGGCGCAGCCGCCGCCGTCGTGGCCGCGCTGCTCGCGGTCGCCGGCATCGTGATCGCCCGGGGCATCTTCGACGTACCCATCCTCGCGCCCGAGGGCGACGGGGTCTGGGGAGACGCCTCGACGTGGTGGTACGCCGTGTGGGCAGCGATCGCCGGGTTGCTGGCCACGGCCGTCGCCCACATCCTCCTCCTGACCACACCGCAGCCGCGGACCTTCTTCGGGTGGATCGTCGGCCTGGCCACCGTCATCGCGGCGCTGTGGCCGTTCACGTCCGACGCGGGTCTGGACACCAAGCTCGTCACCATGCTGATCAACCTGGTGCTCGGGATCGCCATCGGCTCGCTGGTGTCGACAGTCTCACGAAGCGCGGTACTCCCCGAGGTCCGGTGAGGTCTCGTGGGCCAGGCGGTCTCAGATCAGCCCGCGCTCGCGTGCCTCGCGCACCGCGGCCGAGCGGGTGTTGACCCCGAGCTTCTGGTAGATCGAGCGTACGTGGGTCTTCACCGTGTTCTCGCTGACCCCTTCGGCCTGCGCGATCTCGGGGATCGTCAGCCGCGAGGGGAGGTCATGGAGCACGTCGACCTCGCGTGCGCTCAGTAGCGTGTCGATCACCCCCGCGGCGCGGTCCGCCTGCTCGGCGTGATGGGCGAGCAGGGCCGCGACGAAGCCCTCGGCGGGACCGAACCGTGAGCGGTTCCTCGACAGCAGCGGCTCCAGATGAGGCCACACGTCGATGAACGGCCGGCGGAAGTTGTTGGGGACCGCCCACTCGAGCGCCTTCCTGAGCGCATCGAACGCGCGGACGTCATTGCCCAGGGACGACTCCAGGGCCGCAGCCAGCACCTGCGCGTAGACGACGGTCGTCGGTACGTGGGCCGGGCGGGTCCCGTCGAGCACCGGCTCGAGCTCGGTCAGCGCGTCGCGGGTCCGTCCGGCGGCGGCGAGGATCTGGGCGTCCGGGATCGTGCACTCGGCGCTTCCCGGCATCTGGGCGCGGACGCGGGCCGCGGTCTGCGCCGCCCAGTCCTCGCTGCCGATGGCGAGGGCCACCCGGATCTCCTGGGGCGTGACGGCGCTGATCGCGGCGGGAGAGATGTGTTCGGCGGGCTCGATCTGCCAGATCCGCCGGAAGGCCGCGGCGGCCGCAGCCCGCTCCGGTCCCGTCGTGGCCTCGAAGGTCGCCAGCGCGTGCATGCCGCGTACGCCGAACTCGACCTCGGAGTTGTTCACGCCGTCCAGCGCTCGCATGCCGAGCTCGGCGTACTGCAGCTGTCTTTGGCAGTCTCCGGTCTGGAAGGCGGTCCATGCGGCCACGAGATAGGAGTAGGCCAGCCGCGGCGAGTCCCGCCAGCCGTGCCGGGTGGCGAACGCGATGGCCTGGTCGGACCAGTCGAGGGACGCATTGAAGTCGCACATCGCGCCGGTCATCCCGGACAGCTGTGACATGGTCTCGAGCACGACCTGGTCGTAGCGACGGCTGCGGGCCAGCACCAGCGCCTGCTCGAGGTCGTCGATGGCTCCGAGATAGTCGCCGGCGCGCATCCGGGCGGGTCCGCGCTGGGAAAGGAGGACCAGGTTGACGTCGCTGTCTCCCGTCGTGGCGATGTCGAGGATCGCGCTGTCCTGCAGGGCCGCGACGACGTCGCCCCCGGCGAGGGCACGCTGGACGACGGCCGCGGCGACCATCGCTGCGTACGTCGGTTCGGATCGTGGATCGCCGGCCGGCACGACGCTCAGCGCATCGTCGGCCGCAGGAAGGTCGTTGACATCAAGTGCCGCCAGAGCGGCGATGACTGCGACCCGATGGTCGGTGGCGATCCCATCGCGGGATGCAAGGGCTGCGCGTACGAGATCACCGCGGCCGGAGAGGATCATCTGGAGTCCGTTCGCGCGGAGCAGGGCGTCGAGCAGGTCCTGGTCCCCGCCCCGCGCCGCATGCCGCAATGCGGTCGCGGGTTCGCCGTGTGCGTCGAGCCAGACCGCGGTGGCCCGGTGCTGGCGTGCCGGAGCCTCGACGTCGCGTCGGGCCAGAGCGGCGAGCAGGCAGCTCCGCAGCAGGGCGTGGTAGCGGTACCACGCGGAGTCGCCCGACTGGCTGACGAGCGCGTTCGCCGTGCACAGCCGGTCGAGCAGGGCGCCGGCGTCGGGCCTGCCGGAGAGGTGGGCAGCCAGGTCGATGGACAGGTGGTGGGGCGCGCAGGTCGCGTAGAGGAACTCGACCAGCTCCGGTTCGAGCCGGTGAACGACCTCGGTCAGGACGTACTCGATCACCGTGCGGACGTCGCCGTCGAAGGACGCGACGACCTCGGCAGGGTCATCGCCGACCATGGCCGCGACCACCGCCATCCGGAGCGCTGCGGCCCAGCCCTCGGTCAGGCCGACGAGATTCGAGATCGCGTCCGCCGTCATCGGTAGGTCGCTGGCCGCGAACAGCTCCAGCGCCTCGCCGTCGGTGAAGGCGAGGTCCTTGCCGCGTACGTCCGAGAGCGACCCGTCGAGCCGCAGCCGGTGGAGCGTGAGCGTCGGCTCGGATCGGCACGCCATCACCAGGCCCACCTCGGGCGGCAGCTCGGCGAGGAGGATGTCGAGCCCGCGCAGGACCTCGTCGTCGTGGAGCAGATGTACGTCGTCCAGCACGATCCAGCGCACGCCTGCGTCCAGGAGCGACTCGACGACCCTGGTGACGAACCTCGGTTCGGTCCCCTGCGCGGGCGGGGTCAGGCCGTCGAGCTGCTCGGTCCTCCCGGGCAGCCCGGCCAGGACGAGGGCCTCGATCAGCGCCGACCAGAACTCGTACGGCCTGTCGTCCTGCTTGTGCAGCGACAACCAGGCGACCGGTTCCTCCCGGGCGGCGGCGCGGGTGGCCCAGTCGGCCACGAGCATGCTCTTCCCATAGCCCGCGGGGGCGCAGACCAGGGTGAACCGGCGCTGCCCGACGGCGTCCTCGACCAACCGGTCCCGGTTGACGAACGTGGGCAGTATCCGCGGAACGCGCAGCCTTGTTGGCGCCACGTAGGCGCGAGAACCGGTGTCTAACATCCGCAAACTTTCGCTTTTCCCATCTCCGAGAAGACTTTAACGGCAATCATCCAATCAGCCACTCTTTGATCGAGTAAGGAGTCAAAGGACCCCTATACAGGGCGGGGGATAGGCCCAGTCGGGGGGTCGCGCTCACCCCTATCGGGTGATACAGCCAGACCGGACGGGCTGGACCATGGGGCCGTGAGCCCCAGGACACAGAGCCCGGAAGAGCCGGCCAGCAGCTGGCAACCGCAGGTCAGGGTCCTGGCGGTCCTGCTGGGATCCGCGGCGGTGGTGGTCCTCGTAGCCGGTCTGCAGGCGGCTAGCAGCATCCTCGGGCCGCTGTTCCTCGCGATGGTGCTGACCATCGTGGTCCATCCTGCGCGGAACTGGCTGGCGCAACGCGTGCCGGCGGGCGTCGCCACCGCCCTCTCCATCATCGCGGTCGTCGTCGGGATCATCGGTCTCGGCGTGTGCGTGGTGCTCGCGGTGGCTCGCTTCGCCACCTTGCTGAGCACCTACAGCGGTGTCGCCAAAGAGCGCGTCGATGACCTGACCGACTGGCTCACCAGAGTCGGCATCGGCACGGACGAGGTGCTCAAGATCGTCGAGTCGTTCGACCTCTCAAACCTGCTGTCCGTGGTCTCCGGTGCTCTGAACGGGATGTTCGGGGTCCTGTCCACGGTGGTCTTCATCCTGGCGCTGTGCCTGTTCATGGCCATCGACGCGACGGCTCTGCCGCGCCAGCTGGCCTCGGTCAGCCGTCGGCGCCCGGGCCTCGTGGACGCCCTGTCCTCGTTCTCGGTCGGAACGCGCCGCTACCTGCTGGTCTCGACGGTGTTCGGACTGATCGTCGCCGCCCTCGACACCGTGGCGCTCTACCTGCTGGGCGTGCCGGCGCCGTTGGTGTGGGGCCTGCTCGCGTTCCTGACCAACTACATCCCGAACGTCGGCTTCGTGATCGGGCTGATACCACCGGCGATCCTCGCTTTGCTGGACGACGACCTCGCGCTGATGCTCGCGGTCATCGCCGTCTACTGCCTCTTGAACGTGGTGATCCAGTCGGTGATCCAGCCGAAGGTCGTCGGTGAGGCCGTCGGACTCTCGGTGACGCTGACGTTCCTGTCACTGATCTTCTGGTCCTGGATCATGGGCCCGATCGGTGCCGTCATGGCGGTCCCGTTCACCCTGTTCGTACGCGCGGTCTTCGTGGAGGCCGACCCGGCGAAGCGCTGGCTGATGCCGCTCATCGCGGGAAGCGCCCCGGTGGAGCTACTCGGGGATGGTGACGATCTCGATGACGTCGACCCCCAGCGAGCTGAGTAGGTCCAGCACACCCTGCAGCTCCTTGGCGTCCGCGAGGTCACCGACGAGGGTCGTCGTCGCCCGCTGGGTGGCCCGGGTCAGGTGGGGGAACGTCTCGATGACGTCGTCCGACACCGACGAGCCCACCCGGATGAGGATCCGGGTCATGAGCGCATCACGTCGATCATGTGTTCGTTCATGGTTGGCTCCAGCGAGTGTCCTGGACGTTGGTTTGACCAACGTAAGCGGCGAGGCGCCCGGAGCGGTCACCGGAAACGGGCGAGGGTGAGCAGACGAGCCCGGGGGAACACTGCTCACGTGGACGTGGCTGCCCTGCGGGGCCGGGTGGAGGCCTTGGTCGCCCACGTCCCCCTGCTGCGGAAGCTCGCCACAGAGACCATTCGGATCGAGTTCATCGACCGGTGCATGCTGATCGCCGCCCAGGCGCTCCTGGCCATGGTGCCCATGCTGGTCGTGCTCGCGGCCTTCCTGCCCCACCTCACCGGAAACGCCCTGGAGCAGGTCTCGCAGGTCACCGGCGTCGGTGACGAGGCGGTACGCCAGGTGTCGGGAGAGGTCAACCTGGACCAGGTACGTTCCGAGACCGGGGCGGTGGGCCTGGCGATCACGATCGTGTCGGCGACCTCGTTCGGCCGTGCCGTGCAGCGGATGTTCGAGCGGGTATGGGAGCAGGAGCACATCGGAGGCCTGCGCGGAGCCCGTCGCTGTCTGCTCTGGGTCGTCGTCTGGCTGGCCTGCCTCGGGGTGGTCAACACGGTCGTCAGCCTGCTCACCGATCCGGGAGACCTGCTCCGTCCGTTGCTCCAGATCGTGGGCGCGTGCGCCGTCTGGTGGGGGACCAGCTGGGTGCTGCTGTTCGGTCGCGCCCGTGGATTGCTGCTGCTCCCGGGCGCGGTGCTGACCGGCGTGGTGCAGGTCCTCTACAGCCGAGGCTCGGCGTGGTTGATGCCTGCCTATGTCGAGTCGAACGCCGAGCAGTTCGGCATGCTGGGCGTGATCCTCGCGCTCTCGACCTGGCTGATCGGCTTCGGCGGCATCGTCGTCGGCGGTGCGCTGCTCGGCCGGCTGCTCGTCGAGGACCCGGTCGTCGCCTGGTTCGTGCAGCAGGTGCGTACGTTTCTCACCCGGAGAAGGTGAGGCCGGCGGACGCCGGCTGCGCTGAGGTCGGGCCATGGGCGAAGCAATAGGCGAGTCTTTGCCGATCGCGGTGGGTGTGCTCGTCAGCCCCATGCCGATCGTCGCGCTGGTCCTCATGCTGGTCAGCCGCCACGCCAGCTCCAACGGGACGGCCTTCGTCGTCGGGTGGCTGGCGGGCATCTTCGTGCTCGGTACGATCGTCGCGCTGCTCGTCGGCGCGGCCGGATCGGGAGACGCGGCGACCCCGACCTGGGCGGCCCTGCTGAAGATCGTCCTCGGAGCTCTGCTCCTCCTGCTCGCCCTACGCAGCTGGCAGGGCAGGCCGGAGGAGGGCGAGCCTGCGGCCACTCCATCGTGGATGGCCGCGCTGGACGAGTTCAACGCGTTCAAGGCCTTCGGCACCGGCGTACTCCTGGGATCGGTCAACCCCAAGAACCTGCTGCTCGTGGTCTCGGCCGCCAGCACGATCGCGACGGCGACGGCGGTGACCGGCGAGCGGATCGTGGCGATGGCCGTCTTCACCTTCGTCGCCAGCCTGGGCGTGCTGGTGCCGTTCGGCATCTACCTGTTGGCAGGTGAGCGCGCGGCCCGGCTGCTGGAGGGCATCAAGGCCTGGATGATCGCCCACAACGCGGCCATCATGACGGTTCTCCTCCTCGTGCTCGGGGTCAAGATGGTCGGCGACGGAGTGGGGTCGCTCTGATGGATGCTTCCACCTGGGTCGCGAGCCTCGTCAGCGCAGCGCTCGTCGTCGCCCACATCACCGTCTGTGTGGTGGCGCTGGGTGTGATCCCCGGCGGCCGCAAGCCGTCGACGGGCCTGGCCTGGTTGTTCCTCATCCTGGCGCTGCCGGCGTTCGGCCTGCTCGCGTTCCTGCTCTTCGGGAGCACCAGCGTCGGCCGCAAGCGCCGAGCATGGCAGCGGCAGGTCAACGAGCTGGTCAGCGCCGAGATCAGGTACGACCCGGCGGCACAGACGGCTCCGGCGGGCCCCTCGGTCGGCGCCGTGCGGCTCAACGAGCGCCTGGGATCCCTGCCGTTGACCGGGGACAACCGGATCGAGGTCCACCCCGACTACGCGCGGACGTTCGCGGCGATGACCGAGGTCGTACGCAGTGCCAAGTGGTTCGTGCACGTCGAGTTCTACATCTCGGCCTGGGACGAGGACACCAGCGACTTCTTCGACGCACTCGTCGATGCCGTCGCCCGCGGGGTGGAGGTGCGCTTCCTCTTCGACCATCTCGGCTCGCGTGGCATCCCCGGCCACCAGGACATGCTGTCGCGGCTCGAGGGCTCCGGCATCAAGTGGGCGCCGATGCTGCCGGTCCGGCCGCTGCGCGGTGAGCTCCGCCGCCCGGACCTCCGCAACCACCGCAAGATCCTCGTCGTCGACGGCGTGGTGGCGTTCGCGGGCTCGCAGAACCTCATCGAGCCCGGCTACAACAAGCCGAAGAACCACAAGGCGGGGCGCGAGTGGGTCGATCTGATGATCCGGATCGAGGGGCCGGCGGTGCGGGACCTGGCGGTCGTCTTCGCGACCGACTGGTACGCCGAGACCGCCGAGAGCATCCGGGACATGCTCCTTCCGCGCGAGCCCGTGGAGGTCGAGCGGACGGAACGAGCCGCCGAGAACGTGGGGTGCCAGGTCGTGCCGAGCGGTCCCGGTTTCGTGACCGAGAACAACCTGCGCCTGTTCAACACGCTGATCTACGGCGCACAGTCGCGGATCTGCCTGGTCAGCCCCTACTTCGTGCCGGACGAGTCGCTTCTCTACGCCGTCACGACCGCCGCGCAGCGGGGTGTTCAGGTCGAGCTGTTCGTGAACGAGGGCGCCGACCAGTTCATGGTCTTCCACGCTCAGCGCTCCTACTACGCCGACCTCCTCGACGCCGGCGTCCGGATCCGGCTCTACCCGGCGCCGTACGTCCTCCACACCAAGTTCTTCACGGTCGACGACACGATCGCCGTCGTCGGCTCCTCGAACATGGACTATCGCTCCTTCGCGCTCAACTACGAGGTCATCGTGCTGCTCGAGAGCGAGCAGGTGGTCGACGACCTGCAGAGCGTGCTCGACGACTACCGCGGGAAGTCGAGCGAGCTGACCGCTGAGGAGTGGTCGCGCCGTGGGCGCGGGGCTGCGTACGTCGACAACGTCATGCGCCTGACGGCGGCTCTTCAGTAGCTGCCTCGTGGGTAGCCGCCGCGAGGGCGGCCTCGACGGTCGGATAGACCAGCGGCGGGCCATCCTCGGCGACCTCGGTCAGGACGTCGCGCACCTGACCCACGTCGCCGGCGAGCGCCAGGTCGGCGCCGAGGCGCTGTAGATCGGCACGCAGCTGGGTCAGCATCTCGGTGGCGGTGACGTCGATCGACGGCGTCGCCCGGCCGTCCAGCACGACCAGGCGAAGGCCCGGCACGTCGGTGGCGAGCTCACGGACCTGCTCGCGCACGAAGTCGGCGTTGACGAACAGTAGGGGCGCTTCGACCCTGACCACCAGGACACCCGGGACCCCTGCGTACGCCGGATTGCGACTCTGGTCGACCCACAGCCCCGGGTGGGCGGACGGACTGTCGTCATCGGTGCTCTCGACCGGGGCCAGCGGCGCGATGTGCGGCCGCGAGGTCCGCGCGATGAGCAGCACGACCGAGGCGGCGATGCCGATCACGAGACCGGGAAGGGTGTCGAAGACGAGCACGCCGATCAGCGCCGCGACGGCGCCGACGAAGTCGGCGCGGGCGCTGATCTGGTAGATCTTGGTGACCTGTCCGGTCCGGACCCGCCACAGCCGGCGCAGCGCGGAGATGTCGACGAGCTCGATCACCGCGGCGATCACGATCGCCGCCAGGGTGGCCTCGGGGAGGTCGGCGAAGAGCTTGGTCATGAACAGCAGGGTGAGCAGCGTGAGCACGGCCGCGGTCACCGCCGAGAGCTGTGACTTCGCCCCGGCCGAGCCGTTGACGGCGGTCTTGGACAGCGAGCCGTTGACCACCATGCCGCTGGCCAGGCCGGCACCCAGGTTGGAGACGCCCAGGCCGAGCAGCTCGCGGTTCGGGTCGATGTCGTAGCCGCTCTTGGCGGCGTACGTCTTCGCGGCGCCCAGGCCCTCGGCGAACCCGACGAGCATCACGCCGACGGCGGCCGCGAGGAGGTCGCGGAACTCGGGAGCCGACACGTCCGGAAGCCCGATGGCGGGCAGGCCGGCGTCGATGTGGCCCACGATGGCGAGCCCGCGTTCGTCGAGGCCGAGCAGGGCGGTGAGCCCGATGCAGACCAGCGCCACGATCAAGGAGGCGGGAAGGAGCGGCACCAGTCGCCGCAGAACGAGCAGGACGGCGAGGCTGCCGGCCCCGATGGCGATGGTCAGGGCATCGACGTCACCCAGCTGGCGCAGCAGGTCCCAGCTCTTCTCGAAGAAGTTGCCCGAGCCCTTCTCCACGCCCACCAGCGACGGCAGCTGACCGATGATGATCGTCAGCGCGAGCCCGATGATGAAGCCTCTCAGGACCGGCTCGCTGATGAAGGCGGCCAGGAAGCCCAGGCGCATCAAGCCGGCGATGAGCGCGACGATCCCGGTCGCGATGGCCAGGCCGACGGTGAGCGCGACGACGTCGGCCCCGCCGGACGCGAAGTCCGCCACGATCCCGGCGGAGAGTGCTGCGGTGGCCGACATCGGCGCGACGATCAGATGGCGCGAGGAGCCGAGCAGGCTGTAGAGCACCAGCGCCGGCACGGCCGCGTAGAGGCCCACGACCGGCGGCACACCGGCGATGGTGGCGTACGCCAGCGACTCGGGCACGAGCACGGCCCATACGGTGAGCCCGGCGAGGATGTCGGACCTGATCCAGGACGGCGAGTAGCCGCTGAACGACGGAGCGATGAGTCTGGCCACGATCGGTGAGGCTGCTACGACGGGCCTGTTCCGGGATCGCCCGGAAGGGGTGAGCCTCGGGTGACCCGTCCCGGGGACGATGCGTTGACGGCGTGGGCCCGACGTCCGTACGCCTTCTTCCTCCCTGGATTGGAGCGCTGGTGCTTCGCAGGAACCGCCCCCCAATCGGCCGGAATGAACCGGCCCAAGTCACCCGATGCGGGTGAGCACCTTGGGCGCGTCGCGGCCTAGCGTCGGAATCGTCCTGCCGCCCGGCAGGCGCGCGATACGTGGGAGGCACGATGGAACGCGGCCCGGTCGAGATCCTGTTCCTGTCGATGTCGGAGGACGTCGAGCTCGGCGACCTCGCGGCAGTGCTGCGGCAACCGGTCGAGAGCGGAGTGATCCGGATCATCGACTGCGTGCTGATGTCCAAGGACGCCGGCGGCAGCTTCCGGGCCCTTGACCTGGAGGAGGCCGAGGGTCTGCCTGCGGAGCTGTCGGGGCTCCAGATCGACGCCAACGACCTGCTGAGCGACGCCGACATCGAGACGTTCGCCACCGCCCTCGAGCCCGGCCAGGCCGGGCTCGCGGTGGTCTACGAGCAGATCTGGGCGCGGGAGGCCGTCAGACAGATCCGGAGCGTCGGTGCCGAGGTCGAGCTGTTCCTGCGCGTGCCGCCCGAGGACGTCGACGTCGCCTTCGCATCCGCCGCCCGATAGAGAGGAGACACGCTATGTTGCGTAGACGCATGGGTCGGCCCGGTCTCGTCGGCGCCGTCGCACGTACGGCAGTCATCGCCGGCACCGCCACCGCCACCTCGAACGCCGTCAACCGCCGGCAGGCGGCCAAAGCCCAGGAACAGGCCGAGGCACAGGCGTACGAGCAGCAGCAGTACGAGCAACAGCAGTACGCAGCGGCCCAGCCGCCTCCGCCGGCGCCCGCTCCGGCGGCACCGGCGCAGGACGATCTGACCGGGCAGCTGGCCAAGCTGGGCGAGCTGCACAGCCAGGGGATCCTCAGCGACGCGGAGTTCGCAGCCGCCAAACAGCGCCTGCTCAGCTGACGGATACCAGGAAGCGGGGGGGCATGTCGACAGAAACTCTGACCGTGTGGAGGTTCGACACTCCCGAGGGTGCCGAGGAGACCATGCACGTGCTCGAGGAGCTGGCTCGTGAGGACCTCATCGACCTCCACGACGCCGCGGCGCTCTCCTGGCCGTCGAGCACCACGAAGCTGAGGACGATCGAGCTGCATCCGGCCGCGGGCGGGAGTGGGGGAGCGTTGGGCGGGTCCTTCTGGGGTCTTCTGCTCGGCTTCATCTTCTTCGTGCCGCTGCTCGGCGCGGCCCTGGGCACCGCCACCGGGCTGATCTCGGACTCGCTGAGCGCCGTCGGGATCGATGATGGCTTCATCAACCGGGTCCGAGACCGGGTCACCCCGGGGACCTCGGCCCTGTTCGTGCTGACCACGGACAGCGTCGTCGACTCGGTCAGGGACATGCTCGGAGGGCGACTGCCGTCCGACCCGATCTTCACCGACCTGACCGACGGCCAGGAAGCTGCGCTGCGGCGCGTCTTCGGCGCAGGAGATTCGCCCGTTGCGGGTGAGTCAGCCGGCGCTGCGGCGGCCTAGCTTCGGATCATCCACCGAAGCGGTCGACGAGAAACCGCTCACGATTACAGGGAGTACCCCATCATGAGCACCACCACACCACGAGGCGGAGGCTACGACACGCCGGTCAAGACCGCCTTCGCCTTCTCCGGCGCGATCTTCGCAGGCACCATCCTCACGACGGTAGGCATCTTCCAGATCCTCTCCGGCATCGCTGCCTTGTTCGAGGACACGGTCTACGTCAAGGGCGTCGACTACGTCTACAAGTTCGACCTCACCGCCTGGGGCTGGATCCACATCGTCCTGGGGGCGATCGCGATAGCCGTCGGCATCGGCTTGCTCCTCGGACAGACGTGGGCCCGTATCTCCGGCATCGTGATCGCGGTCATCGGCTCGGTCTCCGCGTTCGCCTTCATGCCCTACTACCCGTTCTGGGCGCTCGCGATGCTGGCGCTCTACATCTTCGTCATCTGGTCGCTCGCGCAGCTGATGTCGAGCGGCGACGAGCTCTGACATGGCCAGTTCCGACATCCCGGGCCCCGATGTTCGGGGCCCGGGTACCGGCCAGGATCCGAGCGCGGCCACGCCGGCTCAGGACCCTCCCGTGGGCTCCGGGTCCGTGTTCGAGGGCCTCGGGGACTACTGGGGTCTGGTCCTGGCCTACGGGCTGGTCACCACGGCACTCGGCGTCATCCTGGCGGTCTGGCCGAAGCAGACGCTCGTCGTCCTCGCGGTGATCGTCGCCATCCAGATCATCGTGTCGGGAGTGTTCCGCCTCATCGCCGCGGTGGCCGGCAGCTCCATGGAGGGCGGCCTGCGAGCGGTCGTCGGCTTCTCGGGGGCGCTGGCGATCGTCGTCGGCCTGCTCTTCCTGCGTGACCCGGTCCAGACGCTGCTCATCGTCACCATCCTGCTCGGAGTCTGGTGGGTCATCGGAGGCATCGTCGACATCATCGGCGCCGTCCTCAGACCGGCCCCTGGGCGACGTATGTGGGACATCGCCACCGGAGCCATCACGGTCCTCGCCGGTGCCGTGCTGCTCATCAACCCGGAGGTCTCGCTGGGCGCGCTCCTCGTGGTCTCCTGTATCTGGCTGATCGTCGTCGGCCTCATCGCCATCGTGATGGCCTTCCGGCTCCGTTCCGAAACCACGAGCTGAGGTTCGGACCCGGCCGAGAGCGAGCTCTCGCCTCGGCCGGGTCCGCGCGGAGATCGTCAGATGAGGTTCAGGCTCCGCGCCACGGCCAGTGCCTCGCTGCGCCGTGAGGCGCCGAGCTTGGCGTAGAGGCTGCTGACGTGGGTCTTCACCGTGTTCTCGGAGACGTAGAGAGCGGCGCTGATGTCGGCGTACGTCGATCCGCGAGCGAGCTCACGAAGGACGTCCCGCTCCCGGGCGCTCAGGCCTGGGAGCGGCCCGGCCGCCTCGTCGACCGCCTCGGTCGGACGGGGCGTGCCCTGGTCGAAGTACGTCGTCAGGCTGGACATGTCCGCGATGCCCGCCGAGATCTTGCTGACCCAACGATGCGGCCGGAGCGCGGGGAACCGTCCCAGCATGGTCTGCACGGGCGTCCCCTGTCGGGTCCAGCCGAGGAACGGGATCGCGTTCTGACGTACCTCGGTCTCGATCGCCACCTGCTGGAGATGTTCGGCCGCCGCGTCCACGTCCCCGAGCTCGTGGAGCAGCTCCGCCCGCCCGACGAGCGCGACCGCGCGGGTCATCGGCTGGAGCCAGGTCGCCTGCTGGGCGGCCGTGTCGAAGTGGTCCGCGGCGAGACGCCGGTTTCCGTCGAGGTCGGCGCGCAGCGCCCTGGCCAGCGCCGCCTCGCCGTTCATCCCGCGCTCGGTGAGCTCGGCCTCCACGGACTTCAGCGAACGCCGGTCGGTCGCCAGCGCGGCCAGCTCGGCAAGGTTGAGCAGCAGGGTGACCTGCAGGTGGTCCGGCAGACGGAAGGCCCCGGGCAGGTCCAACGGCTCGCCGAGGATCTGGCGGGCGCGTACGACCGAGTGGTCGGACAGGGTGAGGTGTGCGTCCCGGAGCCGCATCCAGAACCGGGTGCACAGGTCCGCGGGATGGAGCTTCGCGTCCGGGATGGGCGCCAGCTCGAGCCAGGGGAGCCGTGCGGTGCGCGCCAGGGCTGCGGCCAGCGCCGTCCGGGTGCGGGTGAAGTCGCTACGGGCGCCGTGCGGCCAGCCTCGGTCGGCCCGCTCGAGCAGGGTGGCGGCCTCGTCGGCGATCTCTCCGCAGGCCGCCTCGCGACCCAGCATGTATTCGGTCATCGCCAGATGGCTGGAGGCGTCGGCCTCGACCGCCGGCATGTCCCAGGTGCGGGCCAGCCCGATCGCGGAGGTGAGGCTCTGCTCCGCCTCCAACAGCTGACCGAGCCAGCTCTGGGTGACGCCGAGCTCGGTGAGCAGCTGCGGCAGGACGTCGGCCTCGCCGCCGGCATTGTGCCTGCCCCGGACCACCTCGGCGGCCCGGTCGGCTGCGGCGCGGAGGGGCTCGAGGCCGAGTCGCGCCCGCATCAGTCCGATGCAGGCGAGCTCCTCCTCCGACATCGCCGCCGACTCAGCTACGCACCTGTCGAGCCAGTGCTCGGCCTCGGGTACGTCGCCGTCGAGCCAGGCCTCGATCGCGAGTGCGAACCATGCCCTCGGGGTCGTCTCGACGTGCTCCGCGAGGTTGCGTGCGAAGGGACCGAGGCGGTCGCCGCCGCCGCGCAACGCCGTCTTGACGCCGTCGTCGGCGAGCACGACCGCCATCTCCTCGTGGGCGCCGACGGCTTCGAGCCGTCGCAGCGCGCCGCGCGCCTCGCCGCGCGTGCGGTCGATCCGGACAGCACGCACCACGGTCGACTGCGCCCGGGCGACGTCGACCCCGCCGGCGACCAGCCGGCGGCGTACGACCTCTGCGAGCAGCGGGTGGATCCGGTAGGCCTCCTCACCGTGGGCGTCGGGGACGAGGGGGACCGCGCGGGTCACCAGCAGCCCGGTGCTCTCCAGATCGGTCAGCGTCTCCCCGGCGCTCGGGTCCTGGGAGAGATGGGCGGCGGTCCTGGCGGTCACGACCGTCTCGGCAGATGTGCACAGCAGCAGGTGCCTTGCGCGTGCGGACAGCGACGCGAACACCTCGCTCGCCACTCGGTCTCCGAGACCGACGGTCCCGTCCTCGAAAGCGGTCTCGCCCGCCCTGCCCGGAGGGCTTGCGTGGACCGAGCGGGCTGCGAGGACGACCGCGGCGCACCAGCCGCGGGCCTGTTGGACGATGGCGTCGATGACGGGCCTGGAATCGGTGCGGGCGTGCTCGACGATGAGCGCCTCGGCCTCGACGTCACTCAGCTGCAGCACATTGCCTCGTACGACCGAGAAGTTGCCCAGCAGCTCCGGCACCAGCCTGGTGAAGGGCAGGTCCCAACGGCTGATCATCACCAGACGCATGGAGTCGGGATCGTCGTTGAGCCGCTCGTTGAGCATCCGGTGCGTGGCCGCCCGAAGCAGGTGTGCGTCGTCGATGACGATGCGAGGGGGCGTGCCCTCCGCTGCTTCGTCGATCATGCCGGAGAGCTGATCGGGAGTCATCGTGCCGTCGGCGTCCACCCAGCGCTGTGCGCGTGGAGGTCCGTCGCCGGTCTGTTGCCGCAGCCATCCGGCGACCCCCAGGGTCTTGCCGGCGCCGGCGGGCGCGATCAGCAGCGTGATCGCGGCATCGGCGGAGCGGTCGAGATCGGCCCACAGCGAGCGGCGTGGCACGTAGACCCTCGGGAGGCGAGGCCACGGGGCGCTGGCCGCGCCATCACCGTCCCTCGTTGTGGGTATCACCACCGTCGCCGCCTCACGGCGTGGCATCGGTGCGGATCCTTCTGTCGTCGGGTCTGTAGCGGGCGCCGGCCTGCTGCGCTGCACAACCCCTCCCCTCAGTCAGAGCTCAGATGCCACGTCGGCGTCGTGCGCTCGATTTGGGGGGAGAGTGCTGATGAGCGTCACCGCGCCGTAGATGAGCGGAAATACCCGTCCGGTCATCTTGCGATGCTACTCAAAGTAAACGGCAAAAAATGGCGAAGGATCACCTATTTCAGGTGACCGGGGTCAGATCATCTTGGGGAACGTCATCAGGATGACCGCCAGGATCACGAAACCCACGCCGCCGAGACAGAGCAGCGCCCACTGCGCGTTACGGCGACGCATGCGCTCGGAGAGGGCTGCGAAGAAGAGCACGCAGGCGAAGCCGATGGTCAGGACGGTGTAGTTGTCGCCGCGCTGGTTGTTGCGGAGCGCCTGGCGGAACTTGCGGTCGGCGGTTGCGTCCGCGGCTCTCGCATCCACGGACTCGGGGATGACGTACTCCTTCATGTCGAACGGCGTGGCTGGAGCGTCGGGGTCCTTGAGCGGCCGGGTGTCGAGCCATGCGGGGAAGACCGTTGCCAGCGGCTCCGGGAACCGCGCCTGGAGGAACTCGGTGAGCTCGGTGTCGCCGCTCTGGTAGGCCTCGAGCCACTGCGTGAACAGGGCGACCTGGACCGACAGCTTGCGGTTGGCCGTGGACTCCAACCGGGCCGCCTCGATCCGGTTCGTCGATGCCTGCGAGAAGGAGATCGACATGGCGCCGCTCCACTTGCTGGCCTGGAAGCCGGTCCAGGCGGTCAGGATCGCCGTCACGGAGAGCAGCAGGATCGCGATCAGCTCGCGCCAGTCCGTACGCGAATGCTCAGGGGCCACCGTGGTCGTCACAACCCCAGGGTGCATACGCCGGGAGGTGTCGGTGATCGCCGGAAAGGGGTGAACGAGCGGTTTCTTGCGAACAGCTCGGTCTCAGAGGGCCATCTGGTCAGGTGGCCAGTCGCCCTCGTGCGGGTCGCGGTAGGTACGCCCGCCCGACGGCCGTTCCTGGTCGCCGGGCTCCTCGTCGTCCTGCGCCACCCAGGTGACGGCATCCTCGTAGGCCTTCCGGGTGGCCTCCCAGATCACCGCGGTGCCCTGGTACACGGAGCCTGCCGAGCCGAGCGTGTCGTCCGTCTGCAGTTGTCGCACCAGCCGCTCGTTGTCGGTGACGATCACCAGCCTGCTGCCGAGGTCGCCGAGCCCGGCGGCGTATGTCCCCAGCACCTCGAGCAGCGTGGCGCCGGCGTCGTCCGCGCCACGCAGCCGCAGGATCACCACGGACCTGCGTGAGGCCGGCGTCAGGTCCGGCATCTGCGAGCGCAGCGAGTTGGCGGTGGCGAAGAAGATCGGCCCGTACGGCTGGAGCACCACGACTTCGCGTTCGCCGAGGCTCCCCGGAGGGTTGGTCTCGATGACCCGGTCGTCCGCCCCCATCACCAGCCGGCGCGTCACCAGGCGTGAGGACTGCCCGATCACGAAGAGCAGCACCGAGAGCCCGACCCCGACGAGCACGGCGTACTGCAACGGCATCAGCAGGGTGAGCACCAGCGTCGTCAGCATCACCGTCAGCGGCACCGGCCCGGTCTTGCCGACCGCGATCAGCTTGGCCGGCTTGACGGTGCTGACACCGACCACGATCAGCAGCCCGGCGAGGGCCGGCATGGCGACGAGCTCGACGACGGCGGAGAACAGGACGATGACGGCGGCCATGACGGCGGCCGCGACCAGGAGCGCGAACCGGTTTCGGGCGCCCGCGCCGACGACCAGCGAGGTGGCCGACATCGACCCGCCCACGGGTACACCGCGGAAGAGGCCGGAGGCGATGTTGCCCGCTCCCTGGCCGATGAAGTCGCGCGAGGGACTGGTGGTGCCGTCCGGGTTCGGGAAGCCCGCCGAGACCCCGGCGCCCTGGACCAGCCCGACGAAGGCGAGCGCGGCGGCGGGCAGGAGGAGGTCGAGCGTGGCCGACAGGTCCGGGAACACCGGAAGAGGCAGCGAGCCGGGGACCTCGGCGACGTCGGCGACCAGCGCCACGGTGTCGCTGCCCAGCGCGTTGAGGAGGGCAGCCAGCGCGGAACCCGCGGCGACGGCCACCACCAGTCCGGTGGCGCCCAGCCGGGTGCGCTGCAGGACGAGGATGCCGGCGACGGTGGTCAAGCCGACCACCAGGGACGCGAGGTCGATCCCGCGAAGGTGGAGGAGCAGATCCAGTGCCGCGGCGACACGGTTGCTTCCCTGGGAGTCGTAGCCGGTGAAGTTGTCGAGCTGGCCGAGCACGATGCTGATCCCGACCGCGGAGATGAACCCCGTCATCACCGACTTGGACACGAACCGCAGCAGCCGGCCCAGGCGGAGCGCGCCGGCGACGATCATGACGACGCCGGTGAGGATCGAGAGGGTGGCGAGCGCCCGCACCGGGTCGTCGTAGGCGTCGAGGTCGACGTCGGCGACGATGATCGCCATCGCCCCCGTGCCCTGGATCGCCATCGCCGCGGTCCCGGTGAACAGCGCCCCGCCCGCGAGCCCGAACAGGTAGCCATAGAGCCCGGCGACCGGGTTCACCCCGGCGAGGAGGCCGCTGGCGAGGCCGTCCGGGACCGACTCGATGCCGAGCACGGCGCCGGCGGCGGCGTCGCGTCGGACCGTACGCCGATCGAAGAGATGGCGAGGCAGAGAGATCCGCTCGCGCAGCCAGGTCAGCACCGCACCATCGCAGCGCCACCGGCGTGAGGCCGCCTCACCTGACTCGGGTGAGGCGGGTTACCTGGAACTTACGAGCCGAAACGGGTTCCGTATTCCAGGCGTAACCAGTCCGAAACGGCTGGGCCGAAGGCTTGATGCCATGACCAAGCCGCTCCACGACGCCCACCGCCACATCGGCCGGCTGCCGGCGTACCCGTTCTACGGAGGCCCGGCGATCACCGCCGACGTCACCGCGCGCGGCACCGTGAAGGAGCTGGTCGCCGATCTCGACGCCGATCGGATCGAGCGGGCGCTGGTGCTGCCGAACTACGGCGTGCCCGACCCGGACGCGGCCTTCGACCTCAACTCCCTGGCCATCGAGGCGGCCCAGAGCGACGACCGGATCCGGTGCGGCCTGTGGGTCTCGCCCAAGGCGACCGACTCGGCCCGCAACGACGCGGCCCTCGCCCTCGTCGGCGAGGAAGGCGTGGCCGCCCTCAAGACCAGCTTCCTGCTCGGCGGCCATCCCAGCGACCCGGAGTGCCTCGAGCAGCTCGACAAGGTCTTCGCCGCAGCCCGTGAGCACGACCTGACCGTGCACGTGCACACCTCGCCCGGCGCCGCCTCAGACGTCGACCAGATCGGCACGCTCGTGGAGCGCTACGCCCGGGACGTACGCCTCCATCTCGTGCATCTCGGCGGCGGGATGAGCGGCCACATGAAGCTCATCGGCGGCCGGCTCTTCGACTGGATCGAGGCCGGGATGCAGGTCTACACCGACACCAGTTGGGCGATCGGCTTCGCGCCGGCCTGGCTGGTCCAGGAGATCGAGCGTCGGGGCGTCGGGCACGACCGCATCCTCTTCGCCACCGACGCGCCCTGGGGCGACTTCGCCGGCGAGCATGCCCGGCTGGCCGCCGCGGCCGGTGACGGCGAGCTCGCCGACGCCTTCTTCCACCACAACTTCTCAGCCCTCTACGGCTGAGACCGGCAGCTCGACTGCCGGCCACTCGTCAAGGACGACGAGCTCGCCCCCACCCCGCATCGCCCATCCCACCTCTTTGGAGACCCCAGTGACCACTGACACCGCTGACATCGACGCCCAGATCGCCGAGAACATGGCCAAGTCGCTCGGCGAGATCCCGCACCCCTCGCAGCAGCCGGGCACCAACATCTACGGCTCGACCAAGATCTTCCCCGACTACCAGGCCGAGGACGGGGAGACGTACTTCACCCTCGTGCACGGCATCCCGCACGAGTCCTCCGTCAGCTTCGTCGCCGTCCTGCAGGCGACCCGAGCACTGCGCAAGGGTTTCGAGTCAGCCATCTACTTCTACGGCCCCGGGACGCTGGCGTGCATGGCCTCCCGTGGCTTCCCGACGATGGGCGACGCCGGATTCCCCGGAGAGCTCAACACCAACGGCGCGATCGAGACGTTCATCAAGGAGGGCGGCACCGTCTTCTGCTGCCGCTTCGGGATGGGACTCCACGGCCTGCGCGAGGAGGACCTGATCGAGGGCGTCGTGCCCTCGCACCCGCTCGACGTCCAGGACGCGCTGATCCACTACGCCCGCAAGGGCGCCATCATCAACTCGACCTACAACCTCTGAGGGTCCGGCCATGACCTCGCCGATCTCGTCCAGCACCCGCGTCGACGTCGCCATCCAGGGGATCCGCCTGCTCGACGCCCCGGTCGCCCGCCGCTCGGGCGCGGGGCCGAGCGACGACGGGCACGTCCTCCTGGACGGGGTCGGCGCGGCCATCCCGCTCAACCCCCGAAGCCCCTATTCGGTACGCGGCGGCAAGCTGCTCCTCGACGGAGCCGACACCGGTCTCGGGGTCGAGGCCGTCGCCCGGCCCCGCTTCTACGATCTGGTGACCGCCGACGGTGTCGGCTACGACAAGATCGCTCGCCTGCACTCGGCCAACGTGCTCGCCACCACCGTCGTGCAGACCTGTGCGCGCTACGCCGTGGAGGAGCGCTGCCGGTTCTGCGCGATCGAGGAGTCGCTGCGCCAGGGCTCGACGATCGCGGTCAAGCAGCCCGCCCAGCTCGCCGAGGTCGCCAAGGCCGCGGTCGAGCTCGACGGGGTCACCCAGATGGTGATGACCACCGGCACCTCCCGGGGCCGTGACCGTGGGGCGACCCATCTGGCGCGCTGCGTGCGCGCGGTGCGCGAGGCCGTGCCCGACCTCCCGATCCAGGTGCAGTGCGAGCCGCCTGGTGACCTCGCCTCGATCCAGGAGCTGTACGACGCAGGTGCCCGTTCGATCGGCATCCATGTCGAGTCGCTCGACGAGTCGGCCCGGCTTCGCTGGATGCCGGGCAAGGGCGCGGTGCCGATGAGCGAATACCGGGCAGCTTGGGCCGAGGCGGTCCGGGTGTTCGGCTGGAACCAGGTCTCGACCTACCTCCTGGTCGGTCTCGGCGAGGATCCCGATGAGCTCGTCGCCGGCTGCGAGGAGCTCATCGCGATGGGCGTCTATCCCTTCGTCGTGCCCTACCGCCCGCTGGAGGGGACCCTCGCCAAGGACGTCGACGGCGTCGAGGCGCCGCCGCACGCCGACGTCTACCGGGTCACCTCGCGGGTCGCCGCGCTCCTGCGCCGAGCCGGCATGGCCGGCGCTGACCAGGCCGCCGGCTGCGCCTCGTGCGGCGCCTGCTCCGCACTCGGTGCCTGTGGCGAGGAGTCGGCATGACCGAGCTCCTCGACGACGTCATCCTCGCTGGTGCCGTACGCCGCTCGCCGAGCCTCGAGGGCTACACCGTGTTCCGAGCCGAGACCGCGGTGGACCTGGAGGCGTACCTCCAGCTGCGCAGGGAGGTCTTCGTCACCGAGCAAGGCCTCTTCGCGGGCTCCGATCTCGACGAGGTCGACGACGACCCACGCCGGATCGTCCTGCTCGCCCGCTCGGACGACGGTGAGGTCCTGGGCGGCGTACGCCTTCACCCGGCGCAGCCGGATGGCCGCGATGTGGGCTGGTGGCGGGGGAGCCGGCTGGCGGTCAAGCAGGACGCACGCCAGCTTCTCGGTGTCGGCGCGGCGCTGGTCCGAGCGGCCTGCGCCGCCGCCGAGCAGGCCGGTGCGCTCCGCTTCGACGCCACCGTCCAGTCCCGGAACGAGGGGCTGTTCCGCAGGCTCGGCTGGATCCCGCGCGAGCGGGTCCACCTCCACGACATGACCCATGTCGTGATGGAGTGGCCGGTCCGACGCATCCGGCAGCTGTCCGAGGCCACCAAGGCGCCGCTGGGCGATCTGGTCGGCGCCCTGGTGGGGCAGTCGACTCCGGGATTCCGGGGTGACGACGGGGCTCCGATCCCGGGCAGCGACCTGGTCGCGGCCTGCGACGCGATCCTTCCCTCGATGGTCGAGCGCGACCCGGAGTGGGCCGGGTGGTGCGCGGTCCTCGTCAACGTCAACGACCTCTCCGCGATGGGCGCGGCGCCGGTCGGGCTGCTCGACGCCATCGGAGCCCGCGACGCCTCCTTCGCCCGCCGGATCGTGCGCGGTCTGGCCGAGGCCGCGCGGGCGTGGGGCGTACCGGTCCTCGGTGGGCACACCCAGCTCGGCGTCCCGGCCGCGCTCTCGGTGACCGCTCTGGGACGCACCGAGCGGCCGGTCCCGGGCGGTGGGGGAGCGCCCGGTGATCTCCTGAGGCTGAGCGCGGACCTGGGCGGAGGATGGCGGCCCGGCTACCGCGGCCGTCAGTGGGACTCGTCCTCGCACCGCACCTCGGCCGAGCTGCGGGCGCTGTCCGGAGTCGTGCCCTCGCTGGCGCCGACTGCGGCCAAGGACGTCAGCATGGCCGGAACGGTCGGCACCGCCGGGATGCTGGCCGAGGCCAGCGGCTGCCGCGCGATCATCGACGTCGGCGCCGTCCCCACCCCGCGCACCGCATCGACCGCGGACTGGCTCACCTGCTTCCCGGGCTTCGCGATGCTCACCGCGCAGGCGCCCGGCCGCACCGAGGTGCGACCCGAGCTGCCTGGCTTCCTCTCCTCCGCCGTCTGCGGCGAGCTCGTCCCCGGCACAGGCGTCGGCCTGCGCTGGCCGGACGGCACCGTCACCGACGCCATCGACCACACCGTCACCGGACTAGGACCAGCGACATGACCACCAGCACTCAGCCCGGCACCGCCGTGGCCGCCGTCTGCGCCGGCTTCGGCCGGGACGTGGACCAGAACCTCGCCCAGATCGGCGGCCTCATCGAGGACGCCCGGCACGCCGGCGTCGGTCTGCTCGCCCTCCCCGAGGCCTGCCTCGGCGGTTACCTCTCCGTGCTCGGGGCGGGCCGCGACGGCAGCCACGACGAGACGCCCGAGGACCTCCCGCCCGTGATGGACATCGACGGCCCCGAGCTCCGGCGGGTCGCCGAGCTGGCCGCGGACATGACCGTGGTCGTGGGTCTGTGCGAGTCCGACGGTGCGGACCGCTACAACACCGCCGCCGTCGTCACCGGCGACGGCGTGCTCGGCGCCCACCGCAAGGTGCACCAGCCGCTCGGAGAGAACCTCTACTACGCGGCCGGGGACGGGTTCGGCTGCGTGGACACACCGGCCGGCCGGATCGGCACCATGATCTGCTACGACAAGGCGTTCCCCGAGGGAGCGCGGGCGCTGGCCGTCGACGGCGCCGAGGTCATCGCCTGCATCTCCGCCTGGCCGGCCTCACGCACCGCCACCAGTGCCTCGATCGAGGACGACCGGTGGACGAAGCGGTTCAACCTCTTCGACGCCGCCCGGGCGCTCGAGAACCAGGTGGTCTGGCTGGCCTCCAACCAGCACGGGACCTTCGGCAAGCTCCGCTTCGTCGCCAACGCGAAGGTGGTCGGGCCGGGTGGCGACATCCTGGCGACCACCGGCGTCGAGGCCGGCATGGCCGTGGCCGAGCTCGACGTGCCCAGCGCTCTGACGACGGCGCGCCGGGCGATGTTCCACCTCCGTGACCGCCGGCCCGAGGCATACCCCTCCGCGCTGGCGACCGCCGATCCGCTCTCCCCGGTGGGTGAGGGTCATGCCTGAGATGACCTTCACCGTGCGCTGGCCCGACGGCAGGGTCGAGGACTGCTACTCACCCTCGCTGGTGGTGCACGACCATCTGGTGACCGGCCGGACGTACGCCGTCGAGGACTTCCTCGACCGCAGCCGCACCGCCCTGGCCACCGCCTCGGAGCGGGTGCGGGCGAAGTTCGGCTTCGCCTGCACCAGCGCGATGGCAACCTCCGACCAGCTGCGGGCCTCGGCAGCGGCGTACACGTCCGATCAGCGCGTCACGGTCCTCGCCATGCATCCGCCCCTACCCGCCACCCCGAATCCGCAGGAGACCCGATGACCACGCACCGTGCCACCGTCGCGATCGTCGGCGGCGGGCAGGCCGGCCTGGCCGCGAGCTGGTTCCTCGTCCGCGACGGGGTCGACCACGTCGTCCTCGAGGCAGGCACCGCCGGCCACGAGTGGACCGACACCCGCTGGGACAACTTCACCCTCGTGACGCCCAACTGGCACTGCCGCCTGCCCGGCTACGAATACGCCGGCCCCGACCCGGACGGCTTCATGACTCGCGACGAGGTGGTGGCCTGGCTCGCCGGCTACGCGCCGACCTTCGGCCCGCCGCTGCGCGAGCACACCCGGGTGACCTCGCTGACCCAACGCGCGGGAGGCGGGTTCCTGGTCGAGGCCGAAGGCCCCGATGGCGCCGAGACCTGGGAGGTCGAGCACGTCGTGGTCGCCACCGGCGGCTACCACGTACCGGTCGTCCCGGCCTGGGCACCCGCGCTCGACCCCGCCATCGACCAGCTGCACTCGGCCGACTACAAGAGCGCCTCGAGGCTTCGCCCGGGCGGCGCGCTGGTGGTCGGCTCGGGCCAGTCCGGCGCGCAGATCGCCGAGGACCTGCACCTGGAGGGACGCCAGGTGCATCTCGCGATCGGCGACGCGCCACGGGTCGCCCGATTCCACCGCGGCCGCGACTGCATGACCTGGCTGGCCGAGATGGGCCTCTACGACACCCCGGTCACGAGCTACCCGGGCGGCCTGGCCGCGCGGGAGAAGACCAACCACTACGTCACCGGCCGCGACGGCGGCCGCGACATCGACCTGCGTCAGTTCGCGGCCGAGGGCATGCGGCTCTACGGCCGGCTCGCCTCCGGGGCAGGCACCGATCTCGTGCTCGAGCCGACGCTGCGGGATGCGCTCGGCTCGGCCGACGACGTCTACCGCTCGATCTGCCGCGACATCGACGCCCACATCGCCTCGCGCGACCTCGACGTCCCACCGGCGGAGCCCTATCGCCCGGTCTGGGAGACGGAGTCGGACCCGACCGCCCTCGACCTCGCCGCGGCGGGGGTCTCGACGGTGATCTGGGCGATCGGCTACCGGCCCGACTACCGGTGGGTCCGGGTGGGTGTCTTCGACGGCACGGGACGACCGACCCATACACGCGGCGTGACCGCGGTCCCCGGGCTCTCCTTCCTCGGCCTGCCCTGGCTGCACACCTGGGGCTCGGGGCGCTACCTCGGCATCGCCGCCGACGCGGAGCACATCGCGGGCACCATCACCGGCAACGGCCTCCGGACCGTCGAGCCCGCCGCCGAGCTGGCCCGGCGCCGCTCACCCGGCCCGCTGGACACCTCGGCGGCGGTCGCCTGAGGCATCGTCCACCCACGATCGAGGACGGATAGGTTGAGGAGCATGTCGAAGGTACGCATCGGGGCGGTCGCGGCCCACTTCGGACGCGATCTGGCGCGCGCGGTCGCCAAGCTCGAAGGGATCGTCGAGGACGCCCGGCGCAACGACGTACGCCTTCTGGTGCTGCCCGACGCGACCCTCGGTGGCTACCTCTCCGACCTGCGTCACCCCGACCCGCACGCGTTGCCGCCGGCCCTGAACGAGGACTCCTTCGAGATCGGCCGGATGATCGCGATGGCCGGCGAGATGGTGGTCTGCCTCGGCTACGCCGAGGAGGTCGTCGTCGACGGCCAGGCGCGGCTCTACAACTCCGCCGTCTGTCTCAGCGGTGACGGCGTGCTCGGACGGCACCGCAAGGTGCACCAGCCGGCCGGCGAGTCGCTGGTCTACGCGGCGGGGGAGGGGTTCGCGGCCTTCGACACCCCGGTCGGGCGGCTCGGGATGCTCATCGACTACGACAAGACGTTCCCGGAGGCGGCCCGCACCCTCGCCCTCGACGGTGCCTCGGTGATCGCCTGTCTCTCGGCCTGGCCGGCCTCGGTCACCGACCGCGCCTCGCGGCTCCCGCAGGACCGCCAGTCGCGGCTCTTCGACCTCTACGACCAGGCCCGGGCCGCCGAGAACCAGGTCGTGTGGGTCTCCTCCAACCAGACCGGCGTCATGGGCGGGCTGCGGTTCCTGGGACAGGCCAAGGTGGTCGGTCCCGGCGGCGAGATCCTGGCTCGGACGACCTCCAAGGGTGGCCTCGCCGTCGCGGAGATCGACGTCGAGGCGGAGATCGCCCGGTCCCGGCGGGTCCTCCATCATCTCAAGGAGCTGACCCCGACGGCCTACACGTTCCCGGGGACCTCGCGATGAGGATCGCGCTGCTGACGTACTCCACTCGGCCCCGCGGCGGGGTCGTGCACACGCTGGCGCTGGCCGAGGCACTGGCGGCGCTCGGTGAGGACGTCCATGTCTGGACCCTCGGCCGCCACGGCGACACCGCGTTCTTCCGGCCGGTCGACCCCGCCGTCACGGTCCACGCGGTGCCGTTCCAGGCCCGCGACGATGAGTCGGTGGGGGAGCGGATCGTACGTTCCATCGACGTGCTGCGAGCCGCCTTCGCGCAGCAGCGTGACCGCTACGACATCGTGCATGCCCAGGACTGCATCAGCGCCAACGCCGCCCTGCCCTGCATCCGCACCATCCACCACCTCGACCACTTCACCACCCCGCAGCTCGCCGCCTGCCACGAGAAGGCGGTCGTCGATCCGTACGCCCGGATCTGCGTCTCGCAATCGGTCGCGGACGAGGTCGCGGCCGGATGGGGGTACGCGCCCACGGTCATCCCCAACGGCGTCGACGCCGCCCGGTTCGCGGCCGGAGCCGGCGACGCCGCCGGGCGCGAGGCCTGGCGAGAGCGGCTCGGCCGCTACGTGCTCGCCCTCGGTGGGATCGAGCCGCGCAAGGGATCGCTCGACCTGCTCGAGGCGTACGCCGCACTGCGCGCCTCCGATCCCAGTCAGGCCGACCTGAAGCTGGTCTTCGGCGGCGGGGAGACCCTCTTCGACTACCGCGACTACCGGGCGGCGTTCGACGCCCGGGCCCGCGAGCTGGACGTACCCGTCGTCATCACCGGAGTGCTCGAGGAGGACGAGCTCCCATCGCTGGTTGCCGAGGCCGGCGCCCTCGCGATGGTGTCGACCAAGGAAGGTTTCGGGCTCGCGGCCCTGGAGGCCCTGGCCGCGGGCGTACCCGTCGTCGCCCGCGACCTGCCCGTGCTGCGCGAGGTCTTCGGCGAGGCCGTCGCCTACGCCACGACGCCGGCGGAGATCTCCCTGGCGCTGGGCAAGATCCTGGACACGCGGCCGGACCCGACCGGCGGGCGGGACCTCGCCGCCGGCTACACCTGGGCCCGCGCCGCCCACGCCCACCGCGAGTTCTACAGCCGCATCTGAGGTTCCAGAGCCTTGCCGGGTTGACAGTCGCCGGTGACGCCCATCACACTCATCGCCATGAACCTGTCAGACAGGCAAACAGTCAAACCGATCCGGCGTGCCAACGCCATGGAGCTCGTCCTCGCCGAGCTGCGCTCGGAGATCGAGTCCGGCACCTTCCCCGTCGGCACCCGGCTGCCTTCCGAGGCGACCCTGGTCCGCGATCTGGGGGTCAGCCGCCCGGTCGTCCGCGAGGCGCTGCGGGCGTTGCAGGCGCTCGGCATGACGGAGTCGCAGACGGGGCGGGGCACGTTCGTGGTCTCCGACCGTGCCGCCGACAACCCGACATTCGGCAGCTACTCCGCACGCGACCTGGTGGAGGCACGTCGACATGTCGAGGTGCCGGCCGCCGGGTACGCCGCGGCTCGGCACAGCGGTGACGACCTCGACGAGATGCGCAGCCTGCTCGAACGGATGGAGCGCGAGGAGGACGGAGCGGTCTGGGTCGCACTCGACTCCCTGTTCCACATCGCCATCGCCCGCGCGTCTGCCAACCCGGTCTTCGGCAAGGTGATCGAAGAGATCCGCGAGGCCCTCGCCACCCAGTCCGCCCTGCTCAACAAGCTCGACGAGACGCGGCGTACGGCCTCCGACGCCGAGCACCGCCTGATCGTCGACGCCATCGCCTCCGGGTCCTCGGACACCGCCGAGGCGGCGATGCGCGCCCACCTCGAGCACGTCGACGGCGCGCTCGAGGACATCGTCCGTGACCCCACCACCGACAGGAACACCGACCGATGACCCTGCCAACCTCCACCGGGACCGAAGCCCTGCCCCAGCCCGCCGACGCGGGCGACGAGGGCTACGGCAAGTCCCTGACGCCACGCCACATCACGATGATCGCGATCGGCGGCGCCATCGGGACCGGCCTGTTCCTCGGCGCCGGCGGACGCCTGGCCAGTGCCGGGCCGTCGCTGGCGATCGCGTACGCCGCGTGCGGCCTCGTCGCGTTCATCGTCGTGCGCTGCCTTGGTGAGCTGATCCTCTACCGCCCGTCCTCCGGTGCCTTCGTCTCCTACGCCCGCGAGTTCCTCGGCGAGAAGGGCGCCTACACCGCCGGTTGGATGTACTTCCTGAACTGGTCGACCACCGGCATCGCCGACATCACCGCGATCGCGCTGTACGCGCACTACTGGTCGTTCTTCGCGCCGGTCCCGCAATGGGTGCTCGCCCTGGGTGCCCTGGTGATCGTGCTGACGCTCAACCTCCTCTCGGTGCGACTGTTCGGCGAGATGGAGTTCTGGTTCGCACTGGTCAAGGTGGCCACGTTGGTGGTCTTCATGGCGATCGCGATCTTCCTCATCGTGACCCGGCACCCGATCGACGGCACCACTCCCGGACCCCAGCTGATCACCGATCACGGCGGGATGTTCCCCGCCGGCGTACTCCCGATGGTTCTGGTCATCCAGGGCGTCGTCTTCGCCTACGCCTCCATCGAGCTGGTCGGCGTCGCCGCAGGTGAGACCGCGGACCCGCGCCGCGTCATGCCCCGGGCGATCAACACGATCATCTGGCGCATCGGCATCTTCTACGTCGGCTCGGTCGTGCTGCTCGCGATGCTGCTGCCCTGGTCGGCCTACTCCGCTGACGAGAGCCCGTTCGTGACCGTGCTGTCCCGGGTCGGCGTGCCCGGTGCGGGTGACGTGATGAACCTCGTGGTGCTCACCGCCGCGATGTCGAGCCTCAACTCCGGGCTCTACTCCACGGGCCGGATCCTGCGCTCGCTCGCCGCTGCGGGCACGGCTCCTCGCTTCGCCGCGGCGATGAACCGGCACAAGGTGCCCTACGGCGGCATCCTGATGACGGCCGGCGTCTGCGTCCTCGGTGTCGGGCTCAACTACGTCGTGCCCGCCCAGGCGTTCGAGATCGTCCTCAACCTGGCGTCGGTCGGCATCATCGCCACCTGGGCAATCATCCTGATCAGTCACACGATCTTCGTGCGCCGCAGCCGCACCGGCGAGGTCGAGCGTCCCGCCTTCCGGGTGCCGCGGTCGCCGGTGCCGCAGTTCATCGCGCTGGCGTTCCTCGCCCTGGTCCTGATCCTGATGTTCTTCGACCACGTCGGTCGGATCACGCTGCTCGCGATGCCGGTGCTGCTGGTGGCCCTGGTCGGTGGCTGGTTCCTGGTCCGCGACCGGATCGACAGCTCGGCCATGGAGGTGCGATGAGCGGGTCTGACCTGATGCCGCAGATCGCCGATGCGGCTCCGATGCGGGTGCCCGCCCACGAGCCGCTGGTCGAGGTCTGGCGCGGTGAGATGGTGGAGGGCCTCCACCACGGCTCGGCCGTCCTGCTCGATCCCGACGGCCGGGTACGCCTGGCGGTCGGCGACATCGAGGCGGCGTTCTACCCGCGGTCGGCAGCCAAGCCGATGCAGGCGGTGGCGATGGTGCGCGCCGGACTCGACGTCAGCGACGACCTGCTCGCGCTCGCCGCGTCCAGCCACTCCGGCGAGGCGGTTCATCTGTCGGGAGCGCGCCGATTGCTGGTCTCCGCCGGTCTCGGTGAGGACGCGTTGCGGAACCCGCCGGACCTGCCGTACGACCCGGTCGAGCGCGAGGCATGGCTGCGCGCCGACCGGCTGCCCAGCCAGCTCGCGCACAACTGCTCGGGGAAGCACGCCGCGATGGTCGTGACCTGCGCGGCCGTGGGCTGGGCGCACGATCGCTACCTCGATCCCATGCACCCGCTTCAGGTCGCCGTCCGCGCCACCATCGAGGACCTCACCGGGCAACGGGCCGCGACGGTAACCGCAGACGGCTGCGGCACCCCGCTCTTCGGGATCTCGCTGCACGGGCTCGCGCGCGCCGTCCAGCGCCTCGTGCTCGCGCCAGACGACAGCCCCGAGCAGCGGGTCGCGGCGGCGATGCGGCGCCACCCCGAGATGGTCGCCGGCAGCCGCCGTGACGTCACCACCCTGATGCGGGCAGTTCCCGGACTGCTGGCGAAAGACGGGTTCGAAGGGGTCCAGGTAGCCGCCCTGCCCGACGGCAGCAGCCTCGCGTTCAAGGTCGCCGACGGCGCCGATCGGGCCCGCCTCCCCGCGCTGCTCGCCCTGCTGGTCGACAGCGGGGTCGCACCCGACGTCCTGGCTCCGTTCGCTCCGACCGGCCTGCGCCCCTCCGGCGCGCTCACCCAGACCCACCCCGACCTGAGAGAGAAGCCATGACCCGACCGACCCGCCGCGAGCACGACCTCCTCGGCGATCTCGACGTCCCCGCAGGGGCGTACTGGGGTGTTCACACCGCCCGCGCCCGCGCCAACTTCGCCATCACCGGCACCACGATCGGCACCTATCCCCACCTGGTGAACGCCCTGACCGCCGTCAAGGAGGCCGCCGCGCTCGCCAACCTCGAGCTCGGCCTCCTCGACCCCGAGCGTGCTCGGGCCATCGCGTCCGCGTGCCGGGAGATCCGCACCGGCGAGCTGCACGATCAGTTCGTCGTCGACGTCATCCAGGGTGGCGCGGGTACGTCGACCAACATGAACGCCAACGAGGTCATCGCCAATCGTGCTCTCGAGCTGCTCGGTCACGACAAGGGCAGCTACGACAAGCTCCACCCCAACGAGCACGTCAACCTCAGCCAGTCGACCAACGACGCCTACCCCACCGCCGTCAACATCGCGACCATCATCGCGGTCGGTGCGCTGGCCGACGTCATGCGGGTCCTCGAGGACGCGTTCGCCGCGAAGGCCGAGGAGTTCGGCGGCATCCTCAAGATGGGACGTACGCAGCTCCAGGACGCCGTGCCGATGACGGTCGGCCAGGAGTTCCGCACCTACGCGGTGATGCTGGGCGAGGACCGGCTCCGGCTGCAGGAGGCCGTCACGCTTCTGCACGAGATCAACCTGGGCGCGACGGCGATCGGCACCGGGCTCAATGCGCCCGCGGGATATGCCGAGATCGCCCGTCGTCACCTGGTCGAGATCACCGGTCTGCCGCTGGTCACCGCACCGGACCTGATCGAGGCGACTCAGGACTGTGGGGCGTTCGTCCACCTGTCGGGCGTGCTCAAGCGGGTCGCGGTCAAGGTGTCCAAGACCTGCAACGACCTACGACTGCTCTCCTCCGGGCCGCGAGCCGGGCTCGGTGAGATCAACCTGCCGCCGGTCCAGGCCGGCTCCTCGATCATGCCGGGCAAGGTCAACCCGGTCATCCCGGAGGTCGTCAACCAGGTCGCGTTCGAGGTCATCGGCAACGACGTCACCGTCACCATGGCCGCCGAGGCGGGCCAGCTCCAGCTCAACGCGTTCGAGCCGGTCATCCTGCACTCATTGGTCGGCAGCATCACCCACCTGGCCGCCGCCTGCCGCGTGCTCGCCGAACGCTGCGTCCGGGGCATCACGGTCAACAGCGATCTGACCCGCGCCCAGGTCGAGCGCTCCATCGGGCTCGTCACCGCGCTCAACCCCGAGATCGGGTACGTCGCCGCGACCGAGATCGCCCGCGAGGCGCTCAACAGCGGTCGTGGCGTCGCCGAGCTGATCCTCGAGCATGGCCTGATCTCACCCGAACGGCTCGCCCATCTGCTTCGGCCCGAGCACCTTGCGCACCCCGGCACCGCCGAGGAGCCCGGCATGCCCGAGTTGATCGGTTCGGACGTCGGGGGTACCGAACCAGGCGCGTAGCGCTTGTTCCTCGATCGCTGCCGAGGAGCGCCTGGTGCGGGGTAGGTCGGTTCCTGCAGGCCGAATGGAGCCAACGTTCACCCGTTGCGGGTGAACGGAACTCATGCTGCAGCGCCAACCATGGGTCCATGTTGCTGAGCTGACCTCGGGTGCCGGCCAGCATTCTCTGCGTCATCCCGATTGAAGGAGAACTTCTCACATGAGCTTCTGGGACATCATCTGGTTCATCATCGTGTCCTTCGCCTTCGTGGCGTACCTGATGATCCTGTTCAACATCGTCACCGACCTCTTCCGGGACAAATCGGTCTCCGGTGGAATGAAGGCCGTCTGGATGATCGGTCTCGTCTTCTTTCCGTTCCTCATCGCCGTGATCTACCTGATCGTCCGGGGTAAGGGGATGGCGGAGCGCCAGAACGAGGCGGTCCAGCACGTCCGGGCGGCACAGGACGAATACATCCGCTCGGTCGCCAGCTCATCTCCCGCCGAGGAGATCGCGAAGGCTCAGCAGCTGCTCGATGCCGGGACGATCACCCCGGAGGAGTTCGCCGCACTCAAGGCGAAGGCCATGGCCACCTGACCGGCCTCCGCGCCAGCGCGTTCGTCATCGCGCTGCCCGGAGCCAGTCGTCCGGCCGGGGTGATGCCCCGGCCTTCTCGGGGTGGCAACGTGACCGACCATGTCCACAAGCGCCCAGCCACCGGGACTGCTCTCCGCCGAACAGCTCGGTGAGCTGCTCGAGCTGACCAAGCAGGCCGACAGCGTCGAGCTCAAGATGACGGTGCCGAACGCAGAACGACCTCTGGCGGTGACAGCACTGGGGCTGGATCCGCTGGATGCCCAGATCCGGCAGGTGTACTTCTTCGACACCGCTGACCTCGCACTCAATCGACGCGGGGTCGTCGTCCGCGCGCGCCGGATCCGGGGACGGAACGACGACTCCGTCGTGAAGGTGCGGCCCGTCAACCCGACAGAGGTCTCGACGGCGCGCAAGTCGAAGAACCTGTCCGTAGAGGTCGACGCGATGCCAGGAGGCTTCGTCTGCTCGGCCTCGATGAAGGCGACCCTCGGCCGCACCGACGTCAAGGAGGTCGCCGCGGGCACGCGCGCGATCCACAAGCTCTACACGAAGGAGCAGCAGAGCTTCTTCCGGGCCAACGCTCCCTCGGACCTCGATCTCGATGATCTGGTGCGCCTTGGTCCGATCACCGTCCTGAAGCAGAGGCTGAGACCACAGGAGTACGCCGGCCGGCTGGTCGCCGAGCTGTGGCTCTACCCGGATGGCTCGCGAATCCTCGAGCTCTCCTCCAGATGCGCGCCCGTGAACGCCTTCCAGGTCGCCGCCGAGCTCAAGGCGTTCCTGGTCAAGCGCGGGCTGGAGATCTCGGGCGACCAGCAGACCAAGACCACAACAGCGCTCGCGTACTTCGCAAGCGAGCTGGCCACGTAGCCGCACCGGCGAGTCCGTGGTCCTCATCCGCCACGGACGACGCCTCGTCGCTGCTTCCGCAGCAGGATTGCTTCAGCTGTAGCGGCCAGGCACCGAGCGCGGGAAGTCGAGTTGAGATCATGGATCAGAACCCGCGGGAGTCGGTAGCCGCCGATGCCGCCGATGCCCAGGCCTTCGAGATTCGGGTTGCCGGGCTGGTCCCGCAGCAGGTCCTGGTGCAGCTCGTCGACGTCGAAACCTCGTCGCGAGAGACGAGAACCGTGTTGATCCGCCGGTGTCGGGACCAAGCCGAGCTCCACGGGTTTCTCGCGAGACTTCGGACCTTCGGTCTCGAGGTCGTGGAGGTCCGACGGCTCATCACCGGGGCGGCGGACGAGGAGCCGAGCGGGGGCGACGCATGAGTGAGGCTGGGCCCGACGAAGAGGTCGTGTTCGAGCTGACCGTCGAAGGCGAGCTGGGTCCGGTGCTCCGTTGTGCGCTGCAACCGGATGCCGTGGAGCGGCAGCCGTGCACCGTCTTCCGAGCCACTGCCGGCGCGGGTCTCGGCGTGGCCGACCTCGTGGGCATGCTGGATGCGGAGGGGCTGACGGTGGAGAGCATCCGGGTGGCCGGCCTCCGATGAACGGCGAGGATGTGAGTCGCGAGGTCAGCGAGCCGCACGGTGGACAGGACACGCGGTTCGGTCGTGGGCCCGGCGCGGTGGCCGGCGCCGTCTACGGCCTCGTCTCGATCATCGCCGTCATCGTCGGAGCGTCACACTTCGACGACTCCGCCGGCCGCGTCTTCGCCTTCGCCGTGGTCTCCAGCTTCGTGATCTGGACCGTGCACGTCTACGCGTCGATCCTGGCCGAATCGGGGTCGGAGCTCGCGCCGTGGCGCAGCGTCCTCATCGCGGGCGTACGTCACGAGATCGGAATCGTGGAGGGTGTGTTCGTCCCGCTGCTCATCCTGTTCCTCGGAGCGATCGGGTGGATCGATGACGGACGTGCCATCGCCTGGTCCATGTGGTCCGGCGTCGTGCTCCTGGTTCTCATCCCGCTGTTCTGGCTCCGTCGGACGGGCCGCTCGTGGGTTGGGTCCTTGGTCGCGTCCGGGGCGTGTGGGCTGCTCGGCCTGGGGCTGACCTGGATGAAGGTCCTGCTGCACTGACCCACGCGAGCTGACGCATACGGGCTATATACGGCATCAGGACGTAGTACTAGCGTAAAGAGTCGCTCGGGACTGACGTTCCCCCTGTTCAATCCGTTGGGCGCACGTGTGCGCTTTGGTTCGATCTAGGAGGCACGTCGACGAGATGGGACCTCACCCGGGCGACGGCTGGTTCGGCATCCCGACGGTTCCCTCGGGACATGTGCCGCGGCCTAGCCTCTTGCAGATGCTCGATCGCAGTGACGACTGCTCGTTCGTGCTGGTCAGCGCGCCGGCTGGGACCGGGAAGACCGCCCTGGTGGCGGAATGGGTCGCGGCGGGCGGGGAGCAGGACAGCACAGCGTGGATCACCTTCGAGGGGACGGATGCCGCGTTCTGGCCCGGTCTCTTCGGGTGCCTCGAGAGCCTGGGCGTAGCGGTCTCACCCGATACGGTCCGAAGGAATGAGGGCGCGCTCGACCGCCAGGTTCGCCGGACGGTTGCGGAGGCGGTCTGCGGCCACCCGGCCCGACTGACGGTCGTGGTGGATGGATACGACCTGCTCTCCGCGGACGTGGCGGAAGATCTGGACTTCCTGTTGCGACACACCGGTGACCGTCTCCGGCTGGTGATGGCGACGCGGTCCGATCCGGTGCTTCCGCTGTATCGATACCGGCTCGATGACACGGTCGTCGAAGTGCGGATGTCGGACCTCGCCTTCACCGATGAGGAAGCCGGTGAGCTGACCCTGCGGGCGGGACTGACCCTGACACCGGACTCGGTGCACGCGCTAAACCTTCGGACGAAGGGATGGGCGGCCGGGCTGCGGTTCGGCGCACAGCTCCTGCGGCTGCGACCGGAGCCGGATCACGCGGTCGCGGAGATCGTCGGCGACACCGGGAACATCGCGGAGTACCTCGTGGGCGAAGTGCTGGCCGCCCAGAGCCCAGACGTACGAGCCCTGCTCCTGGCGACGAGCGTTCCCGACACGATCCAACCGGGACTGGCCGAGGCGCTCGCCGGTCCCACGGCCGAACGTACGCTGAACCTTCTGACCCGGGACAACGTGCTCATCGAGCCCGTATCGGGGTGTCCTGGGTGCTACCGCTACCACCCGCTCTTCCGGGACCTCCTTCGCGCTGTGCTCGCCTATGAATCGCCTGATGAGATGAGGCGCCTGCAACGAACGGCGGCTGAGTGGTACGCCCACGACGGTCAGGTCACTGCGTCCGTCGGTCACTTCGTGGCGATCGAGGCCTGGGAAGAGGCGGCCGCAGAAGTTGTCGACGACCTGGCAGTCGGCCAGTTGCTGCTCGATGACAGCACGAGCGCCTTGACCCGGTCGCTGCGGTCGATCCCGTCCGAGCTGGAGGACCCCGCGTCCACTGTCGTGAGAGCGACCCTCGCGTTAGGAGCCGGCGACACCACCGGGTTCACGAACGAACTGGCTCAGGTGCGGACCGAGCCGGGGGAGCCATCAGGCTCTCATCCCTGGGCCACGAACGTCGCGGTCAGGGTGCTGGAAGCCGTGGGGGCGCAGGCGTCGGAGGACCCGGGTGAAGCGATGTCCCTCGCCACGGCGGCCGAACAGGCATTGGAAGCGCCGGCTCGCGGACCGAAGGGGAACTCCCGCCCCGAGCTGATCTCTCTCGTCCTTGTCAGCAAGGGCATCGCGGCCCTGCGCCAGGGAAGGCTGGCGACGGCAGATGCGATGTTCAAGTCTGGCGTCGCCGCGGCCGTGAGCGCCGGGTCCGAGGCCGTACTCGTGGAGTGTCTGGGCTACCAGGCCGTCATCGCCTGCTGCCGAGGCAAGCTCTCCAGGGCCGCGAAGCTCGGGGATCGAGCGATCGGTGCGGCCGAGCGCATCGGTGCCAACGCAGCAGACCGGTCGGCCGCCGCCCGGATAGCACGCGGCTGGGTGGAGATGGATCGGTACGACCTGCGCGCGGCTGCCGATCACGTTCAGGCGGTCGAGCGACTGGACCTGCCGTTGCGTGATCCGATTCCCGATGCCTTCCTGGCTCTGATCAGGGCGCGCCTCCAGGTGGCGCACGGTGACCGGCTGGGCGCAGTCGGCAGGCTCGAGCAGGCGGCCGCCGGAGTCATGGACGAGAAGGGGTGGCTCGGTCAGCAGCTACGCATCGAGCTCGCCCACGTTCGAGTCGCGGCTGGTGAGCCGGAGGCGATGGCTGAGGTCGCGTGCTTCGACGACCAGCCCGAGGCTGCCCTCGTCGTCGGGCTTGCGCAGCTGCAGCTGGGTGATCCGGACGCTGCCGACGCCGCGATGTCCACGGTCCTGTCCAAGCGGGCTGCTGTGCCGGTCCAGGTCTCCGGCTGGCTGGTGGAGTGTGCGCGTCGGCTCCACGACGGACCGTCAGTGCGGGCACACGCGGCGCTCCACCGGGCCCTCACACTGGCTTCGCAGGAAGGAGTGCGACGCCCGTTCCACGAGGCGCCCTCGGTGGTGCGGCAGCTGCTCGTGCGGGACAAGCAGCTGAGCGCTGAGCACGAATGGCTCTTCGAGATCTCGACGGCGCCTTCACGGCGGTTGTCCGTCCAGAAGGGCGCGCTGACTTCGCCCCCGGCGGGCCCTCCCGCACCCGTGTTCGAGGAGCTCACGGAGAAGGAGATGGAGGTCTTGGGGCACCTGGCGAACCTCCTCACCACCGAGGAGATCGCAGGCGTCATGTACATCTCCGTCAACACGATCCGCACCCACGTACGCAACATCCTTCGAAAGCTGGGTGTCAGTCGCCGCAACGCTGCCGTCAGACGTGCGCGCGAGCTGGGGCTCCTACCGCAGTGAGCAGTGGCTTCGAGCCGCTTCGGTTCATCCACAGAGGATGAAGTCATCGGCGCGGACATCGTTCTACGGTCAGACGGCTGGAGTCCCGCCAGCCGGAGACCTGGAGGAAGCCGTGACCGCACCAGACGTGAGCGCCCCGCAGCCCGGGCTGAGTGTCGGGCCGACGAGCGAGTTCAGCCTGTTCTTCCGGGTCAAACCCGGTGAGTCGGTGTCCCTGCGCAACGCATTGCAGGCGCTCCAGGACACCCCCGGCTACCGGCCGGGCGACTACGGGATGGCGATCCAGACCATCCACGAGGCGCGATTCGTGCTGTTCGACGACGACACCCGGCTGGCGTTCATCACCAGCTTCGACGGTCCGTGGGACGCCTACATGGAGGACTTCTTCACCTCGGGTCCGACGCTGGCACTCTTCGACCTGATCTTCAGCCATGTCGAGGGGTACGACGGACTGCCGGACGTGGCGGCCGTGCGCTCGTTCGTCTTGGGAGCCGAGCAGAGCGCCGCGGCGTACGCCCGCAACTACGGCGGGACGGTCAAGGAGATCCGCAAGGCGCAGCGTGTGAACAGCGCCTTCCAGCAGGTCCTCGACCACCCGGAGGCCGCCGAGATCCTCGAGCATCCCGCGATGCAGCCGCTGCTCGACGAGGCCGGCGACTAGCCCGCGCGAGCGGGGCGAGGAGCAGCAGTGTCTGATCACATCTCAGGACCGCGTGCCCTGGCCGATCCGATCGCGGACATCACCGACTTCTACGCGTTCCCGAGCCCCGACTCCCCGGGCCGCCTCGTTCTCGTGATGAACACGCTGCCGATGGCCAAGCCCACCGACCTGTTCTCGGCGGGGTTGCTCTACCGCTTCCGGCTGCGGCCGCTGAGCGCTCCTGCCGCGGGCTCGACCAGCGGGGTGTTCGTCCCGGGTGAAGAGGAAGTGGTCCTCGACTGCGTCTTCGACTCACCGGAGCATGTGACGGACCCGGAAACCGGTCGGCCGGACCACGAGCAGCACGGCAGCTGCGTCGCGCCGGGCGGCGAAGAGGTCACCTTCCGCGTCAACGACGAGTCCGGAGGTGCTGGCGGGGGAGTACGTGTCTTCGCCGGGGTGCGCTGGGACCCGTTCATCATGGACGCCCGCGCCGCGCTGGCCACGATCGCGACGCGGAAGCTCGCGTTCACCGAGGACGGGTCGATCTTCCTGGACGGCAAGAACGTGCTGAGCATCGTGGTCGAGATCGACTCCGGTCTCCTGCCAGGAGGGATGCTCGTGGGCGTCGTCGCCGAGACCCTGACCCGGGGCGAGTTCAACGTACGCATCGAACGGGTCGGGCGGCCCGAGGTGAAGAACATGATGCTGGCGCCGAAGGACTTCGACCAGGTCAACCGCGATCTGGAGATCCGCGACCTCTACAACATGGAGGACGCCTTCCACCTCGGCGAGTCGTACTACGGGGCATTCCGGGCGCGCCTGGATGCCAACCTCGCGTTCTGGGACTGCCTCGACGGCAAACGGCACTGGCCTCTCGGAGAGGACGGGAGCCACCCGCTCACCGACCTCGTCCTCGCCGACTACCTGGTCGTCGACCCCACCCTCCCGTACGCCGAGCAGGGGTCCTTCCTCGAGATCGAGCTGGCCGCCCGACGTGGCGAGCCGCACCAGACCTGCGGGGGACGGGCCCTGAACGACGACGTGATGGACGCGCTCTTCACCCAGCTCGTCAACGCAGGCCACGGCCCCACGATCCGCGACGGTGTCGACTCCGCCAGTCGTCCGGCCACCAGCACGTTCCCGTATCTGGTCGCGGCGAACCCGGACCCACCTGAACCTCCGGAGCATCACTGACATGGACGACGTGATCCTCGAGCTCGACGACATCCAGTCCGGTGCGCTGTTCGAGCGCCCCTCGCCGTACCTGGGTGTCTACCTGCTGCTCAGCATCCGCGATCGCCGGGACGGCCGCGAGCTGGTCCGTCGGCTGCACCGGCTCCTCACCGCCGACGGCGAGGCCAGCGGGGCCGGCGAGACCTCGCTGACGGTCGCGTTCACCTACCAGGGACTGAAGGCGCTCGGCGTGCCGCAGGCGTCCCTCGACAGCTTCGCCCCCGAGTTTCGGCAGGGCATGGCGGCCCGGGCCGAGATCCTGGGTGACGTCGGTGAGAGTGGTCCCGACCATTGGGAGAAGCCCCTCGGAAGTGCCGACGTCCACGTCGCCATCTCGGTGCTCGCTCCCGACGAGGACCGGCTTCGGGCCGTCGCTGAGAGGGCCCGCCGAGCCCATACCGAGCTGCCCGGGATCGAGCTCATCTGGCGCCAGGACTGCTACCAGCTCGCGACGGGACGTACGTCGTTCGGCTTCAAGGACGGCATCGGTCAACCGGCTGTCGAAGGAAGCGGCCGTCCTGCCACCGACTCGCGCGAGCCCCCGCTGAAGGCCGGAGAGATCATTCTCGGCTACCCCGACGAGACGGGCGAGCTCGCTCCGATGCCGTCTCCTGAGGTGTTGGGACGCAATGGCACGTACGTCGTGTTCCGCAAGCTGCACACCAAGGTGGCGGCGTACCGGTCCTATCTGCGCGCGAGGGCGCGGTCGCGCGCCGAGGAGGAGCTTCTCGGGGCGAAGATGGTCGGCCGCTGGCAGAGCGGCGCCCCGCTCGCGCTCGCGCCGGAACGCGACGACCCGGAGCTCGGGAGTGACCCGGCCCGCAACAACGACTTCGCCTACGGTGACGACCCGCGCGGCTTCAAGTGCCCGGTCGGTGCCCACGCGCGCCGCGCCAACCCTCGCGACGCCTTGGACCACGAGGGCAGCGTCGACGTGCGGCTGCACCGGATGATCCGACGCGGAACCAGCTACGGCCCGCCGCTGCCCGACGGCGTGCTCGAGGACGACGGGGCCGAGCGCGGCATCATGTTCGTCTTCGCCGGTGCGCACCTGAAACGGCAGTTCGAGTTCGTGAAGACCCAGTGGCTCAACGACGGGATCTTCATCGGCGCCCCGCTCGAGGCTGACCCTCTCGTCGGTCCGCACGGCGAGGCCGGCACGTTCACGATCCCGCAACGACCGATCCGGCGACGGCTCCAGGACCTGCCGCCGTTCGTGGTCACCCGCGGCGGCGAGTACTGCTTCGCCCCGAGCCTGAGTGCGCTGCGCTGGCTCGCGGACCTGGAACCCGACGACCCCGCCACCGAGAGAGGAAGCAGATGAGCACCTCGAGCACCGACCGCTGGGCCGCACTCGACTTCGCCCCACCGGACCCCGACGTCGAGGAGACCGAACCGTCGATCCTCCTCGACTACCTGTCCGACCGCAGCGTCGCCCGGATCACGCTCAACCGCCCCCACGCCGACAATGCGATCTCGACCGAGATGGGCGCTCGGCTGACCGAGGCCGTCGAGGAGATCGCGGTGCGAACCCGCGTACGGGTCGTCATCCTGACGGGCGCCGGGGAGCGGGCCTTCTCGGTCGGTAGCGACCTGCGCCAGCGCAAGGCGATGACCAAGGAGGACTGGCTGCGCCAGCGCCAGGCCTTCGACCGCACTTTGTACACCGTGCGCCAGCTGCGCAAGCCGATCTTCGCCGCCGTCAACGGCATCGCGTACGGCGGTGGTTGCGAGCTGGCTCAGAGCACCGACTTCATCATCGCCTCGACCGCCGCGACGTTCGGTCAGCCCGAGGCGATGCTCGGCCTGGCGGCCGGGGGCGGCTCGCCGGCGCTGCTGCCCCGCCTGCTGCCGCGCGGCAAGGCGCTGCAGATGCTGATGACCGGCGACCCGATCCCTTCGGCGGAGGCATACCGGCTGGGCATGGTCAACGAGCTGCACGAACCCGGTGACCTCGCGTCAGCGGCACTACGGATCGCGGACAAGATCGCCAGTAACTCGCCGACCGCGGTCCAGGCGGTGAAGCGGGCCGTGCACCTGGGGGAGGGGCAGCCGATCGAGGAGGCCATCGCGATCATGATGGACGCCCACTGGCGCTCCGCGGTCCACCCCGACCGCGTCGAGGGCATCGGCGCCTTCAACGACGGCCGCGAACCCATCTTCGCCGACTCCGACTTCTGACCCACACGTGATCCGCCCCAAGGAGGCTGAACCAACATGACCGTTGCCGATGAGCTCGAGGCAGCCCGCGCCGCCCTGGTGATGATCAACCCAGCGCCGTACAACGCCGAAGCACCACCGGCCGCCCTCGCCGCCGACGTCACGCCGACCGAGCTCCACTACGTACGCAGCAACTTCGCGGTGCCCGACCACGACGGCACCCTCGAGATCGGCGGCGCGGTCGGCAAGCCCACGACCCTGACGCTCGAGAACCTGCGGGCGATGCCCGCGCACGACCGCACGGTCACCCTCGAGTGCGCCGGCAACGGCCGCCTGGAGATGAGGCCGCTACCGACCGGGGAGCCCTGGGGAGACTTCGCCGTCTCCACGGCACGGTGGACCGGAGCGCTGCTCCATGACGTTCTCGCGCAGGTCGAGCCGGCGGCCGACGGGGTCGAGCTCCTCGCCACCGGCGCCGACCACGGGCCGTACCACCTGCAGGCGATCCTCCCCGAGACCGATCAGGACAACCTCACCTTCACCCGCGCGCTGCCACTGTCACAGGCCACCGACCCGGAGTCCGGGATCCTCATCGCCTACGAGATGAACGGCCAGCCCCTCGGGCGCGACCACGGAGCCCCGTTCCGGCTGATCGTCCCGCACTGGTACGCCGTCGCGTCGGTGAAGTGGCTCGAACGCCTCGATGTCCTCACCGTGCCGTACACCGGAGAGTTCCAGACCGGTCACTACATCTACGAATGGCTCGACCGGCCCCACGAGCCCGTCACCCTGATGCGGGTCCGCGCCCGCATCACCGAGCCCGCCCCGGGCTCGGTCCTCACCCAGGAGACCTGCATCGTCCGCGGAAAGGCCTGGTCAGGCACCGGTCCGGTGACGAAGGTCGAGGTCAGCCTCACGGGAGAGGGCGACTGGCAGCCGGCGGAGCTGGACCCGGCCACCCCGGGCGACTTCGGCTGGCAGGACTGGAGGTTCACCTGGGACGGGATCGGCGTCGGCCGGCACACCCTTCGAGCCAGAGCGACCGACGCTGCCGGGAACGTGCAGCCCGACGTACCGCCGTGGAACCGCCTCGGCTACGGGAACAACGCCATCGAAGTCATCTACGTCGACCGACGTTAGGCCTCCAGGAAGGGCGGGTCAGTGGACGCCTTCGGCATCGAGGAGAGCACTCACGGTGGGGGAGACAAGCCCGGTCAGGTCATCGACGCCGATTCCTGCCCGGGCGCTGGCGCCGTCGAAGACCAGCATGAGCTGCCGGGCCAGCAGTTCGGGATTGCTTGCTCCGCCCCGCTCGACCTCGGCACGGAAGAACGCCGACAAGTCCTGCTTGACGCCACGGGCGACCCGACTTGCGGGGTGAGTCGGGTTCTTGAGCTCGATCTGGACGGTCAGATACCGACAGCCTTGGAAGTCTGGCGTGCCGGACTCGATCTCCATGCGATCGAAGACGTGCAAAATCCGTTCACGCGGTGACCCGTCGTCGCTCTCTGCAGGAAGCAGCCATGCTTTGTAGGCCACGGCGCCCCGCTCGAGGCTCGCGGCCAGCAACTCATCCTTGCTGTCGAAGAGCTGATAGAGAGAGCGTTTCGAGACGCCGGCCGTGCTGCACAACGCCTGGATACCGACGCCCACCCCTTCCTGGTAGCTGAGAGCGGCCGCCGCTTCCAGCAGCCGCTCCCGCGGGCTCTCCTTTGCCTCTGAGGTCATGAGGTGAGTTTAGCCGGATTTCAGCCAGTCTGAAACCGATCGGTTTCGTTGGTGCTGGACCCAGCGCGCGTGCCGTCGAGGCGTGTGTGGCGGCTCACGCCCGCAGTGGGCTTGCGTGAGGAAACCGATCGGTTTATTGTCGTGGTACCGATCGGTTTCTCGATGAGGTCGGGTATCGGATAAGAGACCCCGATTCGACCGTATAGGCGCATGGAATGCGAAGAGCGCTGCGCGCTGGGTGTCGAAATGTGCGACAAGGAAGACGCACGTCCTTTGCTGCACCCGAGGCGCAGGCGATATCAGAGAGGGTCATCCTTTGGCCAGCAAGAACAAGCTCGACGACCATCCCACCGTCGCAAAGATTCGCGAACGTGATGGTGACCAAGGTGTCGTGCGCCCCAACGACCCGCTCGATGTGTCGTGGTTGCGTCAAGTGTGTCTCGACGCGGGTGTGGATGATGTCGGTTTCGTGGAGATCGACCGACCGGAGATCTCTGACCAGCGAGAAGATCTCGAGGCCGCGCTGCCTGGCGTTCGAACCCTGATCAGCATGGTGACGCGAATGAACAGGGAGAACATCCGTACGCCCTCGCGCTCGGTGGCCAATCTTGAGTTCCATCACTCGGGCGACCACATCAACGACGCCGCTCGGCAGGTGGTACGTCAGCTCGAGGCGGTGGGCGTGCGTGCGCTCAACCCTGCGATGGGCTTTCCCATGGAGATGGACAAGTTTCCTGCGAAGGCCTGGGTCGTCTCGCACAAGCCGGTTGCGGTAGCTGCCGGTCTCGGCCAGATGGGTCTGCATCGCAACGTCATCCATCCCAAGTTCGGGAGCTTCGTCCTGCTGACCACCATTCTGGTGGATGCCGAGGTCGGCGAGGTTTCCCAGCCGATCGGCTACAACCCGTGCGTTGAGTGCAAGTTATGCGTGACGGCCTGCCCGACCGGAGCGATCTCCGCCGATGGCCACTTCAACTTCTCCGCCTGCTACACGCACAACTACCGCGAGTTCATGGGCGGCTTCGGCGACTGGGCGGAGCAGGTCGTCGAGAGCCGCGATCGTCACGACTACCGCTCCCGGGTGACCGACCAGGAGAGCGCGTCCATGTGGCAGAGCCTCTCCTTCGGTGCCAATTACAAGGCCGCGTACTGCATGTCGGTGTGCCCGGCAGGCGAGGATGTCCTCGGTCGTTGGCTGGACGATCGCAAGGCACATGTGGATACCGTCGTCCGCCCGCTGGTGGACAAGGAAGAGACCGTCTACGTGATCCCCGATTCGGACGCCGAGAACCACGTGGCCAAAACGTTTCCGAACAAGCAGACGAAGCAGGTCGGACAGAGCCTTCGTCCGGCCGACATCGAGGGCCTCGTGCAGGGGATGCCGTTGATCTTCCAGCGCGAGAAGGCGCTGGACATGTACGCCACCTACCATCTCACTTTCACCGGTGCCGAATCGCGACATATCACCGTAGATATCCGCGACCGCGAACTTGAAATCACCGATGGCCTACACGGAGATCCAGATCTCCGAGTATCCGCCGACTCCCAGACGTGGATGCGATTCCTTTCCAAGAAGTCTGTCCTGCCCTGGGCGCTTCTACGCGGCCGTATCAAGATGCACGGATCACCGCGACTGCTGCTCGCCTTCGGCCGCCTCTTCCCGTCCTGACCGGTCGATACACAAGAAGACCGATGAACTCATCACGAAAAGGAAGACCGATCATGGGAATCTCTCGCGCCGAGGTCGAGCGTGACCTCGTAGTGGCTGCCAAGGAGGCGATGGCCGAAGGCGTTGTGCGGCTGACGCTGCGTGATCCAGAAGGTCGGGCACTGCCGGAGTGGGACCCAGGAGCACATATCGATCTGGTGCTGACGGACAACCTCGTCAGGCAGTACTCGCTGTGCGGCGACCCTGGCGATCGCTCCAGTCTTCAGGTCGCGGTGCTGCAGGAGCCCGAGAGTCGGGGCGGTTCGAGCTACGTACACGACGTTCTGGCTGAAGGCGACGCCGTTCGGGTTCGTGGTCCCCGCAACAACTTCCCGCTGGAGAAGTCGAAGCGCTACCTGTTCATCGCCGGCGGGATCGGAATCACCCCGATCCTGCCGATGATCGCCGCGGTCGATGCCCGCGGCGCGGACTGGAGCCTGGTCTATGGAGGACGCACCCGAGCGTCGATGGCCTTCCGCGAGGATCTCCAGCGGGCCTACAAGGGCAGGGTGAAGGTTCGTCCCCAGGACGAGTTCGGGTTGCTGGACCTGCCCTCTCTGCTCGGCAAGCCGCAGCGCAAGACGGCCATCTACGTCTGTGGGCCGGAGCCACTCCTCGCGGCCGTGGAGACCGCCTCTCAGGAGTGGCCGAGAGGGGCGCTGCACGTGGAGCGGTTCGCGCCGAAGAGTGGCCTCGATGCCGCGCCACGAACCAGTTTCGAGGTCGAGCTGGCCCAGTCCGGCAGGACGCTGCGGGTCCCCGAGAACATGTCGATCCTTCGTGCCGCTGCGGACGCCGGGGTGTCGGTGATGAAGTCGTGCGAGGAGGGAGTCTGTGGAACGTGCCAGACGAAGGTCCTGGCGGGGGAGATCGACCACCGCGACTCGGTGCTCGACGACCAAGATCGCGCTGCGGGTGACTCCATGATGGTCTGCGTCTCCCGTGCCAAGGGAGACCGCCTCGTCCTCGACCTCTGACCGAGGCCGGCGCAGCACCGCTTCATCTGTCGGGCCACGCGATGTCCCCGCTGATGACCTGGCGAGTGGTTCTCACTCGAGATCTAGTCGGTGGCCACCGGTTCCGGGTTTCGCCGGTAGGCCGATGGCGACATACCGAACCAGCGCCGGCAAGAGCGCGAGAGGACGCTCTGTTCGCTGTAGCCGAGGAGGCCGGCGAGCTGTCCGAACGGGATCCGCGTATGGAGCAGGTAATGCTGTGCCTCGTCGCGGCGTACGTCGTCGACGACCTCGGCGAAGGTGCGTCCCTCTGCGGCCAGCTGCCGCTGCAGCGTGCGCGGGTGTACGGCGAGATGGGACGCGACCAGTTCGAGGGCGAGGCCACCGGTCGGCAGCATCCGGCGGACGAGCATGCGCACCGGTTGTGTGAGGTTGTCGTCGAGCGTGGTGACCACGCTGTTGAGGTATTCCTGCGCCATCGCGTGGACGGCGCTGTCGGAGGAGATCCGCCGTTCGAGCACGGCGGCTGGAAAGGTGAAGCCGTATCCGGGTTCGGAGAAGCGCACCGTTGCACCGAAGTAGCGGCGGTAGTCCGCCGGCGGGCTCAGGGGTTCATGCCGGAGATGGACCAGGATCGGGCTGAAGTCGTCACCTGCCAGGAGACGCATGATCCTCAGTGAGACCCCGAGGCTGAGCTCGGCGCCCTGGCGGTGCGGTGGCGGATGGTCTGCCCGGACGTCCCAGTCGAGCCGGGCCATGCCGTCGTCTCCGATGCGGAGCTGGACGGAGACGGCGGGGCTGTAGACCGACATGTATTGGTTGAAGGCCCGCAGCGCTGCGCCGACGTTCGGTGCGGTGCGCGCGGCCACGCCGACGGGGCCGAGGATCTCCACGCCCTGCCGCAGGGCGAGCTGGCGGCCGAAGTCGGAGGCGCCCGTCGCCGCAGCGGCACCTTCGAGGGCATGGATGACGCGTCGGTAGTCGATGAACTCGTCGTGGCTCCCGACCGCTGCCGCGGGAATGCGCGCTTCCACGAGCACTGCACTCGGGTCGCCACCGAGTTCGAGGATCAGTTCCTGATATCCCTGGAGTGATGTCCCACGGATCGTGGTCATGTCGCTAACTGTCAAGAATGTGTCACTTGATGTCAAGTTTCGAGGTGTGGCGGTCGCCACACTCATCTCCATGATTCTTTCTCATTCTCGCCTCGACGGTGCGCGGCTGGCCAGCGGCACCGTCGCGATCACCGGTGCCGGCAGCGGCATCGGCCAGGCACTGGCGCTGTTGTGCGCGGCTCGAGGGGCCAAGCTGGCGCTCTGCGACATCAATGACGAGGGCCTGGCGGACACGGCTGAGCGTGTCCGCAGCCTGGGCAGCGCTGTTCTCACCCGTCGGGTCGATGTCTCCGACGAGGACCAGATGGCCGAGTTCGCCCACGCTGCCTACGCCCAGTTCGATTCGGTCGACCTCGTGGTGAACAACGCCGGCGTCGCCGTCATGGGCGGCTTCCTGGATACCACCGTCAAGGACTGGGACTGGCTCTGGTCGATCAACGTCCGGGGCGTGGTGAACGGAAGCCAAGCCTTCTTGCCGACGATGATCGAGCAGGGGCGAGGCGGGCACATTGCCAATGTCGCCAGTGTCGCGGGCCTGCTGGCCAATCCGGACCTGGGTGCCTACAGCTCCACCAAGTTCGCCGTGGTCGGCCTCTCCGAGGCTCTGCGGACCGAGCTCAAACCGCACCGAATCGGCGTCACCGCGGTCTGTCCGGGCGTGATCAACACCCCGATCACCCGCAACACAAGGCTGCGCGGAGCCGGCAACACCGACCAGCGTCGGGCCAAGATCACCGCGATCTACGAGAAGCGCGGATACACCCCTGAGCGCGTCGCCGAGAACATCCTCAAGGCCGTCCACAAGGACAAGGCAGTCGCACCCATCGCCCTCGAAGCCCACCTCATGTACGGCGCCTCCCGCCTTGCCCCGTCGCTGGCGCGGTGGGCCGCGGGCCGGATGGCCTCTGTCGGCAAGTAGCACCACCACCCAACCTCATCGATCGAAGGGACCACACCGTGTCACGCGAACAGTTCACCTCGGCGCAGCTCGCCGATTTCAAGGCCGTGCAGCGGCTCGCCTACGACGCCACTGCGGCGGTCGAGGCCCAGCTCTACGTCGGCATCACCGAGAAGGAAGCCGCGGCCATGCTCGAAGACTGGCTGCGCGCACGCGGCGTGCGCCGGTTCTTCCACTACGGCTTCGCCTGGTTCGGCGACCGCACCCGTTTCCGCAACTTCGAGAAGCCCTCCGGCAACGCGCTCAAGCAGCTGCTCAGCCCGAAGATGGCGCACTTCGGCAAGCAGTTCCTGCCGACAGACCGCCGGCTCAAGAAGGGTGACGCGGTCATCCTCGACATCGGCCCGGTCCTGGGACGTGCGGCCTCCGACATGGGCTACTCATGCACCCTGCCCGGTGACGAGACCGAGGAGTTCCACACCGCCAGGATGGCACTGGAGCCTTACCGTCGGATGATCCTGGAGATGGTCAAGCGCGGTGAGTCCCAGGGCAACATCTACAAGGCCCTCGACGAGCTGATCGCCGACCAGGGCTACGAGAACATCCACAGCTACTACCCGGGTTCGGTCGTCGCGCACAAGATCGGCAATGTCCCCGGTGTGAGCCTGCCTACCTTCCGGGTGCAGAACTTCAGCCCCCAGGCGATCGCCTACCTCTCCGGCCACGTCTTCGAGTCACTCCTGCGTCCGGCGATGAACTCCACTCCGATCTGGAACGAGGAGTCCGATACGCCCTGCGAACCGGGCCTATGGGCCATCGAGCCGCACATCGGCAAGGGGGACATCGGGGTCAAGTTCGAGGAAATGATGGTGGTCACCGAGGACGATGCGTACTGGCTCGACGACGACCTTCCCCACGTCCGCTACTGGGCCGGCCACCTCAACGCCGCGGACTGACCCAGAGGACCGACATCCCAGCCGGGCCGCGCGTCGACGCAGCTCGTCATCTCGAACAGGAGCCTCGCGTGACTGCGAACCCCGTTACATCCCCCGATCGTACCGAGCCGAGCATCTCCGGCTTCCGGACCGAACAGGTCGTCGTCGGGGACGTCCGTATCCCGGCGTTGCGCGGCGGACCCGACGATTCGACCGAGGCCGTGGTGTTCGTGCACGGCAACCCCGGCGCCGGCTCGGACTGGCTGGATCTGATGCGACCCGTAGCGGAGTTCGCGCAGGTGATCGCTCCCGACATGCCCGGTTTCGGAGGAGCCGAGAAGCGGTCGGATCAGGACTACACGCTTGCGGGCTATGCGCGACACCTGGGTGGGCTCATCGATGCCTTGGGCTTGACGCGCGTCCACCTCGTAGCCCATGACTTCGGCGGCCCCTGGTCACTCACCTGGGCCGCCGCCCATCCGGACCGCGTCGCCAGCGTCACGTTGGTCAACACCGGTGTCATGCTGGACTACACCTGGCACCGCGTCGCCAAGATCTGGCGTGTCCCGATCGTGGGAGAGATCTTCCAGCGGATCGCGCCACGCCGGTTCGTCAGGGCGGTGCTTGCCCACGACAACCCGGGTCTGCATCCCGACTGGGTCGCGCGGATCGCCAATCACCTCCAGCCCTGGGGGACCCGGCGCGCGGTGCTGCGGCTCTACCGCACCACCACCTCCGCGATGATGGACGCGCTCGTCGAGCCCCTACGCGCCAGCGACCTGCCGTGCCTGGTGGTCTGGGGCCCGCAGGACGTCTACCTCCCCGCCATCCAGGCGCAGCGGCAGCGAGAACCGTTCCCGTCGGCGCAGATCCACACCATCCCCGACGCCGGCCACTGGTCCTTCCTCGAACGCCCAGACCTGGTCGCGCCCCTCGTGCTCGCGCACCTGCACAGCCATCACTCGACGGCACGATCACGCTCGGGAACCTCTCCCAGCCACCGAAACGAGAAGCCATGAACCTCGCCGAGAACCTCACGCGAACCACCCGACGACACCCCGACGACGTCGCGATCCGTCTCGACGATGCGACGCTGACCTACGCCGAGCTGGACGTGCTCAGCGCCCGAGCCGCAGGGTTCCTCCTCGCAAGAGGCATCAGACCGGGCGACCGGGTCGGGGTGATGTTGCCGAACGTGCCGATGTTCGCCGCGCTCTACTACGGAGTCCTGCGCCTCGGCGCCATCGTGGTCCCGATGAACCCGCTGCTCAAGGAGCGCGAGGTCGCCTACTACCTGGGCAATTCCGGGGCGAAGCTGATCCTGTCCGCGCCGGAAACTGTCGACGAGGCGCGCCGCGGAGCCACCGAGGCCGGTGCCGCCGTCGTGGTCACCAACGACGAGTTCGAGAGCCTCCTGGCCTCCACCGAGCCGCTGGAACTGGTCGTTGGCTGCACCGGCGACGACACCGCGGTGATCCTCTACACCTCGGGTACCACCGGTCAGCCCAAGGGTGCCGAGCTCACGCACGCCAACCTGATCCACAACATCGAAGTCACCGCTGAGTCATTGCTCACTGCATCGCCCTCGGACGTCATCTTCGGCGGTTTGCCGTTGTTCCACGTCTTCGGCCAGACCTGTGGACTGAACCTGGCTGTCAAGGTCGGCGCCACACTGACCCTTCTCCCACGCTTCGACGCCACCAAGGCCCTGGAGGTCCTGGCCCGTGACCGGGTGACCGTGTTCGAAGGCGTCCCGACGATGTTCACCGCCCTGGCGCGGCACCCCGAGCGGGCGGCCTACGATCTGTCAGCGCTGCGGGTGTGCGCCACCGGCGGCGCAGCGATGCCGGTGGAGGTGCTCCGCGCCTTCGAGGAGGCGTTCGGGTGCACCGTTCTCGAGGGCTATGGGTTGTCCGAGACCTCGCCGATCGCCTGTTTCAACCACCCAGGGGCCGAGCGTAAGGCCGGGTCGGTCGGTATCCCGATCCGAGGCGTCGAGATGCGTCTGGTCGACGAGGCCGGCCACTCGGTTGCCGACGGCGAGGTGGGCGAGATCTGCGTACGTGGCCACAACGTGATGAAGGGCTACTGGGCCAAACCCGAGGCCACCGTGGAGGCGATCCGCGACGGCTGGTTCTTCACCGGGGATCTGGCGCGTCGTGACCCAGATGGCTACTACTTCATCGTCGACCGCAAGAAGGACATGGTCATCCGGGGTGGCTACAACATCTACCCGCGCGAGATCGAGGAGGTCCTGCACGAGCACCCGGCCGTGCTCGAAGTGGCCGTCGTCGGCATCCCGCACGAGGAGCTCGGCGAGGAGATCGCCGCCGCAGTCGCACTGCGTCCCAACGCCGCCGCGACCGCCGACGAGCTACAGGCGTTCGTCCGCGACCGGGTCGCGGCGTACAAGTACCCGCGGCACGTGGTTGTCGTCGATGCCCTTCCGAAGGGCCCGACCGGCAAGATCCTGAAACGCGAAGTCCACATCACGCCCGCGCCGATGATCAAGGCCGACCTGTGAGCCGTCAACGCGCGACTCCCGGGCTGCGCTACACCGTTGCGGACGGCGTAGCGCAGCTGACACTGTGCCGTCCGGACAAGTCCAACGCCTTGGATCTCCCCACTGCGGAGTCGCTGGCGCAAGCCGTCGCGTCAGCGCGTTCGGACGACGCCGTTCGGGTGGTGCTGCTCGCTGGCGACGGACAGCGTTTCTGTGCCGGCGGTGACATCGCCTCGATGGCAGCGGCGGAGGATCGGTCCAGACACCTCGAACAGATGGCTGCCACTCTGGACGGCGCGCTTCAGGGACTGGCGGAGATGGACAAACCTGTCGTGGCTGCAGTTCAGGGCGCCGCTGCTGGTGCCGGCCTCGCCATGGTGCTGTCGGCGGATGTGGTCATCGGAGCTCGTTCATCGAGGTACCTTGCCGCGTACGCCAGTGTCGGGCTCACTCCTGATTGTGGACTTTCGTGGCTTCTGCCTCGAGCAGTCGGTCAGCAGCGGGCCCTTGAACTGGCGCTCACGGGCAGAGTCCTGTCCGCCGACGAGGCACGCGACTGGGGCCTGATCACGACCGTGGTGGACGACGACGAGCTGGCCGCCCGCGCCTCATCCACAGCCTCACGGCTGGCAGAGGCGCCGCCGTACGCCGTCGGTCAAGCCCGTCGCCTGATCCGCTCGGCTTGGACGGTCACACGTGAGGAGAGTGGTGCAGATGAGGTCCAGACGATCTCCCGAGCAGTAGCGACTGCCGAGGCCCGAGAGTTGGCGGACCGCTTCCTCCAACGCCAGCCGTGAAGCCCCTCGATGGTGCGGCTCCGGCCGGGATGTGCTGCGCGCACATGGACATGGGCTCGGCCTCTCTCGCGAGGTGGGGCTCTCCGTTCGTACGTTTCGGGCATGTCAGCTACGACGGAGCCACCCACACCGATCGAGGCGGCGGGAGCACGACCGGTGCCGCGCTACGCACGATTCGTTCGCGGACTGCAGCAACGCTTGGTCATCGACATGCCCGGCGGACCGCGCATCGTCAGCTTCGCGACGGTGATCAACTTCCAGAAGTGCCTGATGTTCGTCTACCTGGGCGCACTCATGTGGCTCTACAACGACCACACGCCGGCTGCCGCGAGTACAGCGGCATGGATCTACCTGGCCCTGCACGGATCGTACGGACTGGTCTGGTACCTCAAGGACAAGACGTTCCCGGATCCCGGGTGGCAGCATCGGCTCACTGTGCCGGGCGCCGTGAACGCCGTTCTCGCCGTCCTCGGTTGGTACTGGCTGTTCGGCTGGCTGCTGATCTCCGGGCGCGGAGGGGACTATCCGATCGATGACAACCCTTGGTTCGCGGTGTGCATCACTCTCGTCGTGCTGGGTTCGGTGGTGATGATCGCGGCCGACGCGCAGAAGTTCTTCACGCTGCGCGTCGAGCGCGGTCTCATCACCGACGGGATGTTCAGCTTCGTACGGCACCCGAACTACACCGGCGAGATGATGATCTACCTCGGATTCGCGTTGATGGTCTGGCACTGGTTGCCGTTCCTGGTGCTGGCCTGGGTGTGGGGTGGTGTCTTCACGGCGAACATGCTGGCCAAGGAGGCGAGCATGAGCCGATACCCCGAGTGGGCGGCCTACAAGGCGCGCTCACGGTGGGTGATCCCCTTTGTCCTCTGATTGACGCTTCCCCTGCTCAGCGCTTCCGGGGCTGGGTCCGGGGAACCACGCTGCGGTCCCCGGAGGTGACCATCGCGTGAATCGGTGCGGCGCTGACCCGCAGGAGCGTGGCGAGGCCGCGGCGGCCCTGCTGGCGGGCGAGGGCTGGCCCTAGGGTGGTCATCAGGGCGGTGAGGGCTGGCATCGGACGCCCGAAGAGCGTGATCTCGCTGATGCGCGCCTCGTCGTCGAAGCGCAACAGCTGAGCCTCCTCGAACGGTTGGCCGGCCACGTGTGCCCGGTAGACGAGCGCGTACGTGTCTTCCTGTCCGGTCTGCGTGTGGAATCGGATGTCCTCGACGGCCTTGAACGCCTCGGTCAGGAAGTCTCGTAGCTGGGTGGTTCCCTCGAGGCGGAACTGGTCGGTGAGCGGCGAGCTGAGGACGATGGTGGGGCTCAGGCAGGTGACGGCGGCGTCGACGTCACCGCTTTCGGCGGCGGCACGCCAGCGTGCAACCGTGGTGTCGAGGTCTGGCGTGTCTGGCATGGATGTCTCCTGACATCGACGAAATGGACTTGGGGGAGGGGTGGCGGGTCGTCGGCTGTCAGCCAGGGAGGTGGTTCATCTTGCGGATCTGGCTGTCGAAGATCCGGGCGGGTGCGAAGCGGCGCAGGACGCCTGCGCGTCCGGCCAGGGTGCCGGCGGTGTAGCGCAGTTTCGGCGTCGGATCCGTCGCGGCCGTGACGATGACGTCGGCGACGACAGCGGGGTCGTCGCCGACCTTGAAAGCTTCAGCCATCACGCGATCGAAGGTGTCTCGCTGCTGTGCGTAGACCTGAAGAGGCGCCTCAGGCTGGATGCGCTTGGCCTCGAATCCGGTCTTGGTGTAGGCGGGGTCGACGAGCAGCGACCGGATGCCGTGCTCGCGGATCTCATGGTCGAGGGATTGGGAGTAGCCCTCGATCGCGTGCTTCGAGGCGCCGTAGACCGCCATGTAGGGCGCCGGGATGAATCCCTGCACGGAGGAGAGGTTGATGATGCGGCCACTTCTCTGCTCTCGCATGTGCGGCAGCACCGCCTTCACCATGCGCATGACTCCGAAGACGTTGATGTCGAAGATCTCCTGGGCCTGGGTGACGGAACCTTCCTCGGCCGCGCCGACCGAGCCGATGCCGGCGTTGTTGACGAGGACGTCGATCTGCCCGAATCGCTGGATCACTTGCTTGACCACGGTGGCGGCTGAGGCGTCGTCGGTGACGTCGAGGTCGAGGAACGTCACTCCCTCCGGCGGAGTGGCACGCGAGGTGTCGCGGCTGGTTCCGATGACCTCGAACCCTGCCTTTGCCAGCGCGAGCGCCGCCGCCTTGCCGATGCCGGAGGAGGCACCTGTTACGAGTGCCACGGGGCGAGTTGATGTCATCGTGAGTTTCCTGATCCTAGGAGTGTGTTGTGATTTCCAACTGACCTGGCCAACCTAGACCAGTGAGTTGGAAAAGACAACACACCGGCCTATGGTGGGGAGATGACCGATTCCGACATGCGCCCCGGGATCCGCATGGCCGAGCAGCCCCTGGAGGTCCGCCCGTGCTCGCTCGCCGGGGCCCTCGAGGTGCTGGGTGAGCGTTGGTCGCTCCTGGCCCTGCGTGAGATCGGCTACGGGGTTCACCGCTTCGCCCGCATCGCCGGTTATACCGGGGCCTCGCGCGACATCCTCGCCGACCGACTGCGCAAGCTGGAGGCGGCGGGCGTCGTCGAACGTCGGCTGTACAGCGAACACCCGCCCCGCCATGAGTACCACTTCACCGAGGCTGGCAGGGAGTTGTTCCCGGTCATGCTCGCGCTGTCCCAGTGGGGCGACAAGTGGGCCGTCGACGCGCCGGCACTGAGCCGCCGGCACTCGTGTGGTCAGCCGGTCCAGGTCGATCTGGTCTGCCACCACTGTGGCGAGCCGGTCACCCGCGACACCATTCACGCCGAACCTGCCAACGCCTGAACGGGGCTAAGGACTCGAGGGGTGAGACGTCAGAGCCCGCGCCAGGCCGACCACAGCTGGGCGTAGCGGCCCTCGCCCGCGACGAGCTCGTCGTGGGTGCCGGTCTCGACGATCCGGCCGTGCTCCATGACGACGATCCGGTCGGCGGACTCGGCCTGGGTGAGTCGGTGGGCGATCACCAGCGACGTACGCCCGGAGGTGACCGCCAGGGCGGCGCGCTCGAGGTCGCGCGCACCGCTCGAGCCCGCCTCGGCGGTCGCCTCGTCGAGGACGACGGCGACCGGGTCGGCGAGGAGAACGCGCGCCAGGGCGAGCTTCTGGACGAGCGCGGGGGTCAGCTGGTGGGCGCCGTCACCGACGAGGGTCTCGAGCCCGTCCGGGAGCGCGGCCACCTCGGCCCAGGCCTCGACCTCGCGCAGCGCCTTCTCCAGCACCGCATCGTTCGCGTCGGGTGCGGCCAGCGTGAGGTTGTCGCGGACGCTGCCGGTGAAGGTGTGTACCTCCTGGGTGACCAGGGCTGCCTGGCTCCGGCCGTCGCGGACCGGGAGCCCGCCCACCACCACGTCGCCGGCGCTCGGGGTGAGCTGGCCGGCCACCGCCGCGCCGAGCGTCGACTTGCCCGCGCCCGAGGCCCCGACCACCGCGACCAGCTCCCCGTCGGCAAGAGTGAGGTCGACGCGGTCGAGAGCCGGCCGGCCCGGCACGTACTCGTGATGCAGGCCGGTGACCACGATGCCGGAACCGTCCGGCTCGCCGGCGGCTGCCGGGGCCGGGCGCTCGAGGAGAGCGAGCCCTGCGAGGCGTACGAGCGAGGCGCCGACCGACTGCACGTCGTCGAAGAGAGCGATGACCGCGCCGATCGGGTTGAAGAGCCGGTGGAAGTAGAGGGCGGCAGCGGTGACGGCGCCGACGGTCGCGGCATCCGCGCGGACGAGGAAGAAGCCGGTGCCGAGGATGGCGAGCAGGCCCATCAGCTCGGCCCGGTTGTTGCGGCCCAGGAAGCGCATCAACATGGCGAACACCTCGACCGAGATCGACGCCGAGGTCCACGAGGCGGCGCGGACCTTCTCCTGGTGCTGCTCGGCGATGCCGTACGCCCGCAGGGTCCGGTTGCCGTGGACGCCGGTCAGAAACGCCTCGGCACGCACGCCGTTGGCCTCGCGCTCGCGGCGGTAGTAGGGACCCGAGCGGGGGAGGTACCAGCGCAGCGCCATCACGTAGAACGGCGCCGCGAACAGGCCGGCGAGCCCGAGGCGCCAGTCGAGCGCCATCAGGCCGGCGGTCGTGAAGACGATCGCGATCACCGAGTTGAGCATGAGCGGGACGACGTCGGCCATGGAGCCGCCGATGAGGCGTACGTCGTCGCCGACCCGGGACACCAGGTCGCCGCTGCCGCTCTCCTCGAGCCGCTGGGTGTCGAGGTGCAGGGCCCGGTCGAGAACCTCCTCGCGGAGCTCCGCCAGCGCCGGCTCGGCCACCCGGGCGAGCAGGTGGATCGAGACCGCCCCGGCCGCGCCGGCGACGAGCGCGGCACCGAGGATCCAGACGCCGGCGGTGATGATGTCGGCTTCCGGGGCGCCGGCGCCGACCAGGTCGACCATCCGGCCGAGCATCCAGGGCGCCACCAGACCGGCCAGCCCCTCGAGGGCGAAGACGGCCAGGCATGCCGCCAGCAGGAGCGGACGGCGGGTGAGCAGCCGCCGCGCGAGACCGGCCGCCTCCCGTGGTGTGGAGACGGGGAGCTGTGTCAGCTTCTGGCTCTGGGTGGTCATCGCAGCACCGCCGCGCAGTAGTCGGTGTGGGCGGCCAGCTCGTCGTGGGTGCCGCGGGACTCCACCCGGCCGGCTCGGATCCAGACGACCTCGTCCGCGGCAGCCAGGAGCAGCGGGCTGCTGGTGAACAGCAGGGTGGCGCGGTCGGAGCCGGGGCCGTGCCGGAGGAGGCGTAGCTCTTCGGCGACGTACTGCTCGGTGACGGCGTCGATCGCCGTCGTGGGGTCGTGCAGGACGAGCACCGGTGCCTCCGCGGCGAGGGCCCGGGCGAGGCCCAGCCGCTGGCGTTGGCCACCGGAGAGGCTCTGCCCGTCGACTGCCACGTGCGTGGCCAGGCCGTCGGCCGCGACCGCCACCAGCTCGGTGGCCGACGCGACCGCCAGAACGGCCGTGACCTGGTCGTCGTCGAGGCGGTCGAGCGGGTCGACGTTGCTTCGCAGCGTGCCCTCGAAGAGGTCGACGTGGTGGTCGGTGACGAGCAGCCGGTCGCGTACGTCGGTGAGCGCGAGCTCGGTGAGGGGCTCGCCGCCTAGCCTTACGGTCCCGCGCTCGGGCAGCGACTCCCCGTGGAGCAGGGACAGGAGAGTGGCCGGCACCGCCGGTTCGTCGGCGACCACCGCCACCAGCCGCCCCGGCGGCACCGCGAGCGACAGCTCGGCGACCGGGCCGGCGGCGACATGGTCGAGCTCCAGATCGTGGCCGTGCGCGCGTCGCTCGCCCTCGACGACCAGCGCAGGCGTCGAGAGGAACCCGACGATCCTTGCCGCCGAGGCGCGAGACTGCGCCACCCGGGCGACCAGGGCGCTGAGCATCCGCATGGGCTCGGCCACGAACTGTGCCAGCCCCACGACCGCCACCAGCTCGCCGATGCTCAGGTCGCCGGAGAGGGTCCGCAGACCGGCGACGATCGCGATCACCGCCAGGAAGACACCGCTCCCGGCGGAAGTGATGCCGGTCAGCAGGCCGGCCCAGCCGGCCGCGGCGACGCTGGTGCGGGCGGCCGTACGACTCTCGCGGCGATAGCGCTCCAGCGCGACCTCCACGCCGCCGATGCCCTTGAGTGGCCGGATCCCGCGGATCAGGTCGCTGGCGATCCCCGTCGTACGTCCCAGCGCCTCCTGTCGTCGCGCACTGCGGTGGGCGAGGCCCGGCGCGACCAGGTGGGTGGCGCCGAGGACGAGGGGTACGCCGACCAGGACGATCAGGGCGAGCCACGGGTCGATGACGGCGAGTACCACGCCACTCACCACCAGCCCGATCGTGCCGGCGGCCGACAGCGCCACTTGCCGGATGACCTCGCCCACCAGGTCCGCGTCGCCGGTGGCCAGCGCCAGCAGGTCCCCGGAGAGCCGGTCGGTCCGTGCGCCACGCGGGTCGAGCACGTGCCCGGAGACCTCGGTGCGCAACCGGTGGCTCTCGATGTGGACGGCACGGTTGGCGATCCGGGCGCCGAACCGGTAGGACAGGCTCAGCACGAGGAAGTGCAGGCACAGGACCACCGCCCACAGCACCAGCTCGCGCAGGTCGCCGGTCGTCACCGCCCGGTCGATCATCACGCCGATCAGCACCGTGACCATCGCCTCGCACACCTGCCACAGCGTGATCAGGGCCGACGAGGCGAGCACGGCGCGCCGCTGACGGCGCAGCGACCGCCGCATCAGCGCACCCGGCGTACGGGGTGTGGACACCGGGGTCCTCCAGAAGTCCGAAGCGGTTGGGTTAGGACAGCCTAACTTGGGCGTGTCTGGGTGGGAACGGCGCCTCGTCGAAGGGGACGAGCTGTAGCGCTTTGGCCGACTCGCGGGGGCCGCCCGGCGGGATTCCTTACGTGAGCCCGGCATGCTGGGGACATGTCCGTCAGACAGACACGTCGCCGAGGCGCCACGTTGGAGAAGGCGATTCTGGACGCCGCCTGGGACGAACTCGCTGAACGTGGCTGGGGTCGTTTCTCGATCGAGGGGGTTGCCGTCCGCGCCGGCACGGCGAAGACGGTGCTCTATCGCCGTTGGGACAACCGGGTGCAGCTTGCCCAGCAGGTGCTGCAGCAGCGTGCCAACCGGATGTACATGTCGGACTACGCCACCGGCGCCGGCCTGCGTGAGGACTTGCTCCGGTTCGTACGCGACATGTCGGAGTTGCTTCGCGGTCCGTTCGGGGAGGCGGTGCGGGGAGTCATCAGCGAAGGTGACCCGTCGACGCAACAGAGCCTGTTCGCGGGCTCGGTGGTCGTCACTCGCGTCGATGAGATCATCGGCCGTGCGCGGGCCCGGGGCGATCTGCCCGGCGACCCGGACCCGCTCACGGCGAACCTCGGTCATGCGATCGTGATGTCCGAGTTCCTCCACACTGCCTCGCCGCCGCCCGACGAGGGGCTGGTGGCGCTGGTCGATACGGTCTGGTTGCCCGCGCTCATCGGATCGGCACGTCCCGGTACGGTGTGAGCCGGATCGGGCCGATCAACCCGGCGCGCTGCCAGTCGGGCAGCTGGTAGTTGCTGTCGCCGGAAGCGCGGACCGCGTTGAACATCGTGGTCGCGACCGTCACGGTGATCGTGTTGGCACCGGGCCTCAGTGTCGCGCCGAGGTCGATCCTGCTGCGGTCTGCCTGGTTCACCACGACGTTGGTGCCGTTGACCGTGACAGAGGCGGTGTCCAGGACCTTGCCGAGGTCGAGGTGAGCCCCGTCCTCGGGGCGCCAGTTCCCGGGAAGGGTGATTGTTGTGCGGTACGTGGCCACCCCGGACGCGGTGCTGAGGTCGACCGGCGCGGTGATGTCCCGCCACGAGGGAAGGCCGTTCGGGCCTGACCTCAGAGGGATCTCCGGTTGGTCGGTCTTGACGCTGGTGTACTGGTTCGCTCCTGGTGTCCAGGTCTGCGGGCGCAGCGTCCAGTCCGCCAGCTCGCGCGGCTGCGCCAGGCCGTCGATCTCTGTGTCGACCCGCTTGCCGTTGCTGAGCGTGGTCGTGTAGTCGCCGTTCGCCGACGCCCTCAGTGAGAGTGTCTTACGACCGGTGGCGAGCACCTCGCCCGTGCTGGCGACCGCGTGCACGCCCGGCGTCGGAACCAGTGCGCTGCCGTTGCCGGCGAGCGCGATGACCACGTTGTCGTACGGCGCGATCCGGATCGGCACCGTGACGCTGCGCCCTTCGGAGGTGTACTCCGCGATAGGCTCGATCTTGCCGGTCCAGGTGTTCAGTCGGTACGGCCGGCCCGACCCGGCCAGGGTCAACTGCTGCTCGACGGGCTGGGCGGAACGGTTGTAGATGAAGTCGTAGCTGATCCCGCGTCCCTGACGCCGTACGAGTCCGAGCGCCGCGGTCGGCGTCTCTGGGGTGACGTGGGGACGGATCCCCGCTGCCCGCAGCGCTGCCGGGAGCTGGGTCTCGGTCCTGACTTCGTGGACTGACGGCTGGGCCAGCAGATCAGCGACCACCTCGGCGAGCTGGCCCTCGTCAGGTGCTGCGCCAGGGGTCGCGCTCGGGGCGCTGCCGATGACGAAGATCCGCATACCGTCCTTCGCGAGCTTCAGCAGCCGCTTCGCACTCGCGACCGACATCGACTTCTGGTCGTTGAGGACCAATGCCTTCTCCTTGGCTGCGCCTGCCCTGAAGCTGCCGTCGTCAGAGACGGTGACGTGCGGCTTCTCGAGGAACGCCGGTGCCAAGTAGTCGTAGGTGTACCCAGCCGATGAGGTGGCCGAGTCGTTTCCGAGCAGGTGCTGGGCGATGCCAGGAACGACGTGGTCGGCGTTGCCGATGTCGTCGTAGTAGATCCCGAGGTCGACGGAGCTCCGGCCCTGGCGCAGGACCAGCTGGGTGCGCGCGAGATTGTCGTTGAGGTTCTTGTAGTCGGGCCAGTTCGGCTGCCGCGGACCGAACTCGTCGTTGACGTTGAGGGCGCCGAAGATGTCCCATGGGTGGTATCCGGGCCACGAACCGTCGCGTCCGCTGGTGCCGACTCCGGCCGGGGCGTCGCGGTAGGGATAGCCGTGCCAGACCACCTGGTTCACGCCGCCGGCGTACCCCTTGTACACGCTGTCCAGCACCCCGTTGGAGTACTTGCCGCCCACCTGGGAGCCGTCGCCGCCTTCGCCGTACATGCCGGGCAGTTGTGGGCCGGCGACGCTGGAGCGGTAGTTGCCGAGGAACACCGCGCAGCACTCGCTGGACACCACGTTGCGGCCGGCGACGTGGGCACCGGAGGCGAGGGCGCGGAAGCCCTGCTCGGGTCCGACTGTGCCGAGAAAGTTCCCCATCCCGAGCGACTCGCCCTCCGTGACGCCGGCGGCCGCGGACGCGACACCGCCCGCGATCGGGAGGCCGTAGGGCTGCACCCGGAAGTCCAGTCCGTGGCCACTGGCCCACTCCTGCATCGGTGCGACGTACTGGTCGGTGTAGAGGTCACTGAGGGTCTCGCGGTAGTCCGCCCTGACCTTCGCGCCGATGCCGGGCAGCTCGAACGCCGGCGCCTCGTTGGCCTGCTGGCCGGAGCCGAGGAGCGCGGGCAGCAGCAGCGCCGGGTCGTAGCCGTGACGCTGCTGGAACGCCTTGAGGAGCTTCCAGGTCCACTTCTGTGTGGTGCCCATCTCCAGGGAGTCTTCGAAGACCGCCCCGTGGCCGATGCGGTCGAGGTTGGCTCGGACGGCGTCGGTGAGGATGTGCTCGTCCCAGTAGTCGGCCTGGATCTCGACCCCGCCTCGGCTGAGGTGATCGGGGACGTAGTTGGGCTGGGTCGCGGTGTAGCCGCCGCGCTGGGCGACGAGGCCAGAGGCGGTCTGCTGAAGATCGATGAGCACCCACGGGTTGCCATTGCCGTTCCCGAAGGTGTGGCTCAGGCGGCCATCGACGACCTCGTCGGTCACGTCCCTGACCGACGACGGAACCAGCGCGACCGGCTTGGCAGTCTGCGGTCCGCAATCGGTGGCGCACTGAGCGACGAGGGTCCGGATTCGGGTGGTGCGAGCGACGTCCACGACGGACTCGGCTTCCAGGTGGGGCTTGCCGACGCCGGAGGTCGTCAGGTCGGTGCAGGTCGACGTCCGGTCGCCGAGCTTGATCACCGTTGCCTTTTCCGCGGTCGCGCCCGTGCCCACCGTGATCGTGTCGCCGGCAGCAAGTCCGCCGAGGCTCTTCACCCGCAACACCGTGTCGCCGATGGCTGCGGGCGCACACAGCTGCGTGGTCACCGACGGCGGAGATGTGGTCGGAGAGGGCAGGGGACCGGTTCGCGTGCTGCCCGGCTGGCCGAACTCTCTGCCGTAGATCAGCTGCTGCTCGGCCTCGGGCTGGTTGAAGTTGTTGAGGCTGGGAACGGTCGCGGGGTAGTGCGGGCCGAGGTTCTGGTCGACCACCAGGCCGAGATCGGCCGCTTCGGCGGTGATCACCTCCATCTTGTGCGCCCACCTGGGCGTGCCCCAGCCGTACTCAGCGAGGAAGGAGTTGTCCTGGTGGCCGGCTCCAGGCACCGCAAACGGAACCACCTCGACACCGCGGCCGCCAGAGGCCGCGATGTCGCGCAGCTCCTCCCTGAGCACGTCATCGTCGGTGTACGCCAGCGGCATCCACCACCGGTACATCGGACGCACACTGGTCGGCGGGTTTGCGAACGTTTCAGCGGTCAGTGTCCGAGTCTGCTCATGGCTCTGACGGCCCTGTGCGAGCGTCGACGCTCCAGTTGACGACTGGGCCTCCGCCGCCAAGGAGGCTGGGCTGAGTGGCGCCGCGATGGCGATGGCCAATGTGGCCGGTACGGCAAACGCGGCGAGGCGACGCACGAATGGCTGGGTCGACGGAGACTGAACCATGACGGACCTCGATGTGAGTGAAAGGTTTCAAAGTGACCGTGCTCACAGTAGGCGGGTGTGCCATAGGGGTCAATAGGATACGGCGAGTTTCTAATTGACCAGTGTTGTCGTCTGCTGTAGCGATCGCCTGATGAGGCGGCCTGTTCGCCCGTCTTCGGACCCGCCGCTGGCGACCCGGAGCGTGAACCCGTCGCCGATGAGCACGCAGTCGTCCAAGCCTCTGGGTGGTGTACCTCTGGGCGCGGTTGATTTGGCTCAGCATGCTCCGCCGGGGCGCCTCACGGACGCTGGTGCCCTCCGTGCCGCGATGGGCCCGAGGGACTCGTGAAATGCGAGAAACCCCAGGTCTCCCTGGGGTTTCTCTCTGTGCGCGAGGGGGGACTTGAACCGGTCTGAACGCCCCAGGTCAGGCCCTGGTTCTGGCGCTTCAGGCGTGAATCCGGCTGCGCACCGTTACCTCCGGTTCTCACCGGTGATGTGCCGCCATCCTCGCTCGCCCAGCCTGGCTCCGTCGCCTCGGAGACCTGCCGACCGCTCCGGCGACACGACGCGACTGGCTGAACTCAGTCGCTACCGTCGGGGCCTACCGAGATCGCTAAAGGATTACCAGCGATCTCCCGCTTGGACAGGGCCCGCGAACTGAAGCCGAGCGCGCCGACCGACACCAAGCACTAGCCGCCCTGCGTCGGGCAAGGGTGGTCAGCCGCGTGCCCGGCTTGACGACGCAGTCTGCGTCGGTTCCGCCAGTACCCAAGGTCGCCAGTCGTCTGGGCCTATAGTCTTCTGACGCTAGGCGGGTTGAACAATCTCCGATGGCTCAACTCCCGCGAGGTGTGCGACGGCGTCCACCGACTGGCAAGCCTCTGTCAGCCGGTCTCTAGGAGGAGGATGGCGCAGTCGGCCGGGAGGTATCGATGTGCGCCGCGGCGAAGCTGGCTTGCGAGGCGTTCTGGCATGGGCCTTCCTCCGGTGCGACCAGATATTGTGAAACTAATGCCTGAATGCCAAGGTCATGTCGAGCCGTCTGCGTGACCTTCGAAGCTGCTCGAACTTCTGCGAACGTGGTTGGCCTGACTCTCAGGCAGGGGTGGTTCCGGCTGCGTACGCCGGCAGCTCGGCGCCCCAGGAGGCGAGCAGCTTGAGGCGGTCGGCTGAGGGCGAGCCTGGCTCGGCGGTGTAGACCATCAGGACCTGGCCGGGCTCGGCGGTGACCGCGAGCTCTTCGTAGGCGAGGGTGACCTCGCCGACCTCGGGGTGGTGGAAGCGTTTGGTGCCGGCGCCGTGCTGGCGTACGTCGTGGGCGCCCCAGAGGCGGCGGAAGGTCTCGCTGCGGGTGGACAGCTCGCCGACGAGGTCCTGGAAGATCCGGTCGTGGGGGTCGCGGGCGGCCTCGGCGCGCATGATCGTGACGCACATCTCGGCGAAGAGGTCCCAATCGGGGTAGAAGTCGCGCGATGCGGTGTCGAGGAACTGGAACCGGGCGAGGTTGGGGGTGCGGCCGCCGTCGCCGATCAGGGGCGTGTAGAAGGCCCGTCCGAGCGGGTTGGTGGCGAGCAGGTTCTGGTGGGTGTCGCGGACGAACGCGACGCCCTCTGTGATCGAGTCGAGCGCCCATTGCAGGGACGGCCGCGGGGGAGCGGGCTTCGAGGGCCTCCGCCGGGCGCGGGCTGAGGTGGGGATGCCGTCGGCGGCGCGGGCGAGGTCGAGCAGGTGGGCCCGTTCGGTGTCGCTGAGCCGGAGCGCGTTGCAGATGGCGTCGAGCACGGAGGCGGAGGCGCCGCCGATCGCGCCGCGCTCGAGGCGGGCGTAGTACTCCACGCTGACGCCGGCGAGCAGGGCCACCTCGGAGCGGCGCAGCCCGGGCACCCGTCGGTTGGGCCCGGGTGGGAGCCCGGCGTCCTGCGGAGTCACCTTGGCCCGGCGGGTGATGAGGAACTCGCGTACCTCTGCTCGGTTGTCCATTCCCCCAGGATAAGCGGCACTTTGCCGATGAGGGGTGCCCTTCTGGTGCACCCCTCGACAGTGACTCCCGTGTTTGTCTGAAGGTGCGTTGACTTGTCTCGTGGGAGGAGTCCCACGACAACTTGGACGAAGGAGTCAGCATGCGTGGAGTAGTGATGCACGGCCCGGGCGACGTACGCGTCGTGGACCGTGAAGACCCGAGGATCGAGGCCCCGACCGATGCGGTCATCCGGGTGACCGCGGCGTGTGTCTGCGGCTCGGACCTGTGGCCCTACCGCGGCCAGGAGCCTGCCGAGGGTCTGCTGATGGGGCATGAGTACGTCGGTGTGGTCGAGGAGGTCGGCGCCGAGATCACCACGTTGAAGCCGGGCGACTTCGTCGTCGGGTCGTTCGTGATCTCGGACAACACCTGTGAGATCTGCCAGGCCGGCTACCAGTCGCGGTGCGCGCACGCCGAGTTCGTTCACGACGGCATCGGCACCCAGGCCGAGAAGGCGCGCATCCCGCTGGCTGACGGGACCCTCGTGGTCGTTCCCGGAGAGCCGACCGAGGAGCAGGTGAAGAGCCTGCTGGCCGCCTCCGACGTCCTCGGCACCGGCTGGTTCGCGGCCGTCGCCGCCGAGGCCGGCCCCGGCAAGACCGTCGCCGTGGTCGGCGACGGTGCGGTCGGCCTCCTCGGGATCCTGGCTGCCAAGCGGCTCGGTGCCGAGCGGGTCATCGCGATGAGCCGGCACGCCGACCGCCAGGCCCTTGCCCGGAAGTTCGGCGCGACCGACATTGTCGAGGAGCGCGGGGACGCCGGAGTGGAGAAGATCAAGGCGCTCACCGCTGGGCTCGGGGCGCACTCGGTCATCGAGGCCGTCGGCACCCAGGAGTCGATGAACCAGGCGATCCGCGCCACCCGCCCCGGTGGCCACGTCGGCTACGTCGGGGTATCCCACGACGTCTCGCTCGACGGCCTGGAGCTGTTCTTCTCCGGAATCCACCTGCACGGTGGCCCGGCGCCCGTACGCCGCTTCCTGCCCGACCTGGTCGAGCTGATCATGAGCGACCAGATCAACCCTGGCGAGGTCTTCGACATGACCCTTCCGCTCGAGTCCGCGGCCGAGGCGTACGCCGCCATGGACAAGCGCCAGGCCACCAAGGTCCTGCTCACCACCGGCGCCTGAGAAAGCCTGAGAGAGAACGAAGCAGATGCAGATCACCCGAAGCTCCATCGACACCTTCAAGGGCCCGGCCGACTGGTTCACCGGCGACGTGTACGTCGACCAGGTCGCCGCCGCCCCGGCACCTTCACGGCTCACTGCCGGTCTGGTGCACTTCATGCCCGGCGCCCGGACCCACTGGCACCGACACCCGCTGAGCCAGACCGTCTTCGTCACCGAGGGTGTTGGCCTGTGCCAGCGCCGCGGCGGTCCCGTCGAGGTCATCCGTCCGGGCGACCGAGTGCTGTTCGAGGCCGACGAGGAGCACTGGCACGGTGCCGCCCCCAACCGGCTGATGGTGCACGTCGCCATCAACGAGGGCGACGACGACCACCCGGTCGTGCACTGGCTGACGCCTGTGACCGACGCGGAGTACGCCGCCGCACCACCCGTCTGATCCCGCCGTTTCGGCTGGCTTTCGCGGCCCGCCGCCACAGTGATCACCCCTTGCCCGAAACTCGTGAAGGAGCATGCATGTCGACAGAACCCACCGCTGAAGAGCAAGCAGGTCGAGGAGGTCTGTCGCGGCGTACGTTCATCGCTGCCTCGGGCGCCACGACCGCGGGTGCGGTAGCGGTCTCCGCGGGGGTGTCCGTCGCGGCGGGCCCGGCGGCGGCCGACGGACCGAGCAGCACCGTGACGCTGCGGGTCAACGGCCGGCGGCACGTCGTCGACGTCGACAACCGCACCTCCTTGCTGGATCTGCTGCGTGAACATCTGGACCTGCCCGGTTCGAAGAAGGGCTGTGATGCCGGTGCGTGTGGAGCGTGCACAGTGCTGGTGGGCGGGCGGCGGGTCAATGCCTGTCTGACGCTCGCGGTCCGTATGGATGGCGCTGAGGTCACCACGATCGAGGGGCTGGCCGACGGCGACGAGCTGCACCCGTTGCAGCAGGCGTTCATCGACAACGACGCCCTGCAGTGCGGCTTCTGCACGCCGGGCCAGATCATGTCGGGCGTCGGGTGCATCCGGGAGGGCCACACCGGCTCCGAGAACGAGATCCGGGAGTGGATGAGCGGCAACATCTGCCGCTGCGGCTGCTACGTGAAGATCGTCGACGCGGTGCAGCAGGCCGCAGCCAAGGGGGCGTGAACCGATGTATCCGTTCGAGTATCTGCGGGCCGAGAGTCCGCGTGAGGCAATCACGGCCGCCCGGAGCGGCGGCTGGTTCATCGCCGGCGGCACGACCCTTGTCGACCTGATGCGTGAAGAGGTCGAGCGGCCGGAGACGCTGGTCGACATCTCATCGTTGCCGCTGAAGCGGATCAGGCCGACGCCGAGCGGCGGTCTGTTGATCGGCGCGCTGGTTACCATGTCGGAGGCCGCGGCCGACCGCCGCGTCCGCAACGAGATCCCGGTCGTCTCCGAGGCCCTGGAGCTGAGCGCGTCGGCGCAGCTGCGCAACATGGCCACCATCGGTGGCAACATCATGCAGCGCACCCGCTGCACCTACTTCCGCGACGTCTCCGCGGCCTGTAACAAGCGCGATCCGGGTTCGGGCTGTGCTGCCATCGAGGGTTACAACCGCACCCACGCCATCCTGGGCGGGTCGTCCTCGTGCGTGGCCACGCACCCGTCGGACCTCGCCGTCGCCCTGGTTGCGCTTGATGCCATCGTGCACCTGCAGGGCTCCCGCGGACGTCGGGCCGTGACGCTGGAGGACTTCGTGCTCCGACCCGGGCGGCACCCCGAGCGCGAGCACGACCTGGGCGAGGACGAGCTCATCACCGGCATCGAGATCCCGGCCCAGTCGAAGCCGCTGCGCTCGGGCTACCTGAAGGTCCGCGACCGGCAGAGCTATGAGTTCGCGCTGACCTCGGCGGCGGTCGCGCTGAGCGTACGCGGCGGGGTGATCGAGTCTGCGAAGGTCGCTGCCGGGGGAGTGGGGACGGTGCCGTGGCGGCTCCGCGGCGTCGAGAAGGCGCTCGTCGGACGCCGTCCGAGCGATGAGCTGTGGCGTACGGCGGCGGCTCGTGCCGCCGAGGGCGCCGAGCCGCTCTCTGACAACGAGTTCAAGGTCGACCTGCTCCAGCGCACGGTCGAGCGTCAGCTGCGAGTGGTAGGAGGACGCCGATGAGCAGCCAGCCCGAGGTAGTCGTCGGCGAGCCGAAGGTCCGCATCGACGGGCGCCTGAAGGTCACCGGCAAGGCGCCGTACGCAGCCGACCACGGCCACGAGCACGGCATCGAGAACATGGCGTACGCCGCGATCGTGGACGCCACCATCGGTCGCGGCCGCATCACCGGGATCGACACCTCAGCAGCCGAAGCACATGAGGGCGTTCTGGGAGTGGTCAGCCACGAGAACGCGCCGAAGCTGCCCTACCGGGAGAACGCGGGCTCCAACAACCTTCCCGGTGAGCGGATCCGCGTCTTCCAGAACGACCGGGTGCTCTTCTTCGGCCACCCGATCGCCGTCGTCGTCGCCGAGACCCTCGAGGCCGCACAGCACGGTGCCCGGCTCGTGGAGGTGACCTACGACGAGGAGTCGCCGACCACCGACCTGGAGGACGGCACCCCCGACGAGCCGACCAACTACTCGCGGGGCGACGTGGAGGCCGCCATGGCCGACGCACCGGTCCGGCTCGACCTGACCTACAACCTCTCGCGCAACCATCACAACCCGATGGAGCCGCACGCCACCATCGCCCGCTGGGAGGGCGACAAGCTCACCGTGTGGGACAAGACCCAGTGGGTCGGCGACGGCACCCAGGTCGAGCTGGCAGCGGTCTTCGGCCTGGCTCAGGACGACGTCCGCGTGCTGTCGCCCTACGTCGGCGGGGCCTTCGGCAGCGGGCTGCGCACCTGGCCGAACACGGTCATAGCCGCGGTCGCCGCACGCGAGCTGGACCGCCCGGTCAAGCTGGTGCTGGCCCGGCGACAGATGTACTTCAACACCGGCTTCCGACCCGCCTACCGCTACCAGCTGACGGTGGGCGCGGACCGTGATGGCCGTCTGCTGGCGACCGACCACGTCGTACGCGCGGAGACGTCGAGCTATGAGACCTTCTCCGAGGCGGTGCTCTCGGCAGGCCAGATGAAATACAGCACGCCCAACGTACGCCAGGACTACCGCACCGTTCCGCTGGACGTGAACACCCCGATCTGGATGCGTGGCCCCGGGGCAGCGACCGGTGACCATGTGATCGAGACCGCGATGGATGAGCTCGCCTACGAGGTGGGCATCGACCCGATCGAGCTGCGCCGCCGCAACGAGCCGACCGAGGACGAGTCGTCCGGTCTGCCGTTCTCGACCCGCCGGCTGCTGGAGTGCTACGACGTCGGTGCGCGCGAGTTCGGCTGGTCGCGGCGCAATCCGAAGCCGGGCTCGACCCGTGACGGCGACTGGCAGGTCGGCATCGGTATGGCCAGTGCCCTCTACCACACCTCGGTCGCGCCGGCCCGTGCGCGCGTCAGGCTCCGGATCGACGGCACCGCGCTCGTCGAGTCGGCCACCAGTGACATGGGTCCGGGGACGTACACCTCGATGACCCAGATTGCGGCCGACGCCCTCGGCCTCACGCTCGACGACGTCGACTTCCGGCTCGGTGACTCCGTCATGCCCGCGACCCCGCCGCATGGTGGTTCGATGACCATGGCCAGTGTCGGCTCAGCGGTCCAGAACGGCGCCGACAAGGTACGCCGCGAGGCGATCGACCTCGCGGTCAACGACACCGTCTCACCGCTCCACGGCGCTGACCCGGCCGACATCGTCGTACGCCGGGGTCGGCTGCAGCTGCGTAACGATGCGAGCCGTGGCGAGACCTACCGTGCGCTCATGGCGCGTAACGGCCGGACCCGGATCCAGGCCACGGGCCTCTTCTCCCCGCGCGAGGAGGCGACGAAGTCGGCCTGGGCCTACGGTGCCGTCTTCGCCGAGGTCGGCGTCGACGCCCAGCTCGGCCTGGTGCGGGTACGCCGCATGCTCGGCGTCTACGACGCCGCACGCATCATCAACCCGCGGCTGGCCGAGAGCCAGGCACTCGGCGGCATGGTCGGGGGCATCGGCAAAGCACTGCTCGAGCACACCGTCACCGACCACCGCGACGGGCGCATCGTCAACGCGAACCTCGCCGACTACCTGGTGCCCGTCAACGCGGACGTACCGGACCTGAAGGCGATCTATCTCGGCGGCCGCGACGACTACCCCGACCCGATCGGCGTCAAGGGCCTCGGCGAGGTCGTCATCTGCGGCGTCGCACCGGCCATCGCCAACGCGGTCTTCCACGCGACCGGGCGTCGGGTGCGGGATCTGCCGATCACCATCGACAGCCTTCTGTGATCCCGGGACTGGGATCTCATGACGAGAGGAACATCATGACGACAGTTGCCATCATCGGTGCCGGGCCCGGCCTCGGCCAATCCGCGGCGCGCCGTTTCGGGCGTGAGGGGTTCTCCATCGCGCTGATCTCCCGCACGCAGGCCAACGTCGACGCCCTCGCCGCCGAACTGACCGAAGACGGCGTGACCGCGCGCGGGTACGCGGCGAACGCCCGCGATCCGCAGGGGCTACGCAGAGCCCTCGACGCCGCGGCGGCGGACCTCGGCCCGATCGAGGTCCTGCAGTACAGCCCGGTCCCTGCACGCGAGTTCATGAAGCCGGTGCTCGAGACGACGGCGGAGGATCTTGTCGGTCCCGTCGAGCAGTCGGTGTACGGACCGGTCACCGCGGTACAGCATGTCCTGCCGGGCCTGCGGGAGCTGGGCCGTGGCACGATCCTGTTCATCAACGGCGGCAGTGCTGTCCGCCCGAGCGGCGGTGTGGCCGGCACCTCGGTCGCCTTCGCCGGGGAGAGTGCCTACGGCCAGATGCTGCACGACGCCCTCGCGCCCGAGAGAATCCATGTCGCGCAACTGATCATCCCCCGCGGCATCGGCGGCGGCGAGCCCGACCACGAGCCTGACGCTCTCGCCGATCGCATCTGGTCCCTCCACCGCGACCGTGGCGCGTTCCGATCCTTCGTCGGCGAATGGGCGGAATGAGAATCCCGCCCGTCGCCGCGCGGCTCAGCGAGCGCGACTCCAGCCGAATCCTCGATGGTTCGATGACACCGTTCAGGCCCGTCGTCGGCCTCGGAGCAGCTGTCGCACTTGCGCTGGTCCTCGCCGCATGCGGTGCACCCTCCGGGGATGGTCTCGAGACCGGCAGCGCTCCATCGCCGCCCATTGCGTCGCCTACGCCGACTCAGACCACGCCCACGAACGAGCCGAGCCCAACCGAGGGGACTTCAATGAACGACGACGTGATCGGTACGGTAATCCGTTTCGCCGCCTCCGGCGGCGCGATCGACGTGCGCATCGACCAGGACAACCCCGCCGTACGTGACCTGCTGACCATGCTGCCGCTCACGCTCACGTTCGAGGACTTCAATGGTGCGGAGAAGATCGCCTATCCGCCGCGGGATATTCGGACAGCTGGTTCTCCGCCGTCGAGTGCCGGCGCCGGCGACCTGGCCATCTACGTCCCGTGGGGCGACATCGCCTTCTTCTACGAGGGCGAGCGTGGCGCACCCTCTGCCGACATCGTCCACCTGGGCGTCTTCGACGCGTCTCGCGAGCAGTTCGAGGCGCTCGAGGAAGGCGACGTCACCGTCACGATCGCCGACTGAGGACTGATGACCTCGACCACGACACGATGAATCCTGGCGACGACCGCTGCCTTGCGGTCGCGTGGATCACGCGGCACCCCGCGGGCATCCAGGTCGTGCTCGGCACCACGAGGCCGGGCCGCGTTGCTGACGCCGCTGCCGGCTTGGACATCCCTCTCACCCGCAGCGAGTGGTTGGGCCTCGTCCAGGCCGCCGGCCACAACGTTCCCTGACCACCGCCGGGTGCTCCCTGGACGTGCTGCGCGTGAGGGGCAACCTGCGAGTACACCCATCAGGCGGGACTCTCGCGGGCGTCGGAACGGTGGTGTCGTAGTGGCGTACGAGAAGACGACGTCAATCCCAGGAAGGCTCCTGTGCAATCCACACCCTCCGACCGTCCCGCCACCCGCAGGGTCGGTCTTGTGCTCGCCACGCTGCTCATGCTGCTCACCGTGTTCGGGCCGATCTCGATGGACCTCTACCTCCCGGTCCTTCCGGCGCTCACCGACGACCTCGGTGCTGCCACATCCGCCGCCCAGTTCACCCTGACCGCCTGCCTCGTCGGCCTTGCCGTCGGACAGCTGATCGCGGGGCCGCTCTCCGACCGGTTCGGACGTCGACTTCCGCTGCTGGCCGGGATCACCGCGTACGTGGTCGCCTCGGCCCTGTGCGCGTTCAGCCCCACCATCGAGACCCTCGTCCTGGCGCGCCTGGTCCAGGGCCTCGCCGGAGCCGTGGGCATCGTCATCGCTCAAGCCGCGGGACGCGATGTGTACGAGGGTGGCGCGCTGATTCGCTTCTACGGACGACTCACCGTCATCGGCGGTTTCGCGGCCATCGTCGGACCCGTCGTCGGTGGTCAGCTGGCCAACTTCACCGACTGGCGTGGGCTCTTCCTCTTCCTCGCCGCGATCGGCGTCGTTCTCCTCGTCGCCGCTTTCGCGTTGTTCGGCGAGACCCTTCCTGTCGAGCAGCGCACCAGTGGTGGGCTGCTTCAGACCGGTCGTGACTTCCGTACGCTGCTCTCGGACCGGCTGTTCGTCGGATCCGTGCTGATCTGTGGTCTCACCTACGCTGCCCTGTTCGCCTACCTCAGCGGTGCGACGTACATCCTTCAGGGCACCTACGGCCTATCCCCACAGGGCTACTCGATCGCGTTCGGCGCCAACTCGTTGGGGTTCATGGTCTTCGGCTGGCTCGGCGGCCGCGCCGCCGAGCGCTGGTCCGAGCGCGGCACACTCGGCATCGGCATCGTCATGTCCGGCGGCGGCTCCCTCGGCCTGCTCGCCACCGGCCTGTTCGACCTTGCCCTGCCTGTCGTCCTCGTCTCACTGTTCGTCCTGGCTTCCGGCACCGCCGTCGCGGCGCCGCCGACCACCTCGCTGGCACTCGCCGACTATCCCGAGCTCGCCGGAACCGCATCCTCCGTGCTCGGCATGGCCCGATTCGGTTTCGGCGGCATCTCCGCGCCGCTGGTCGGACTCGGGGGTGCAGAGGCTGTCCTGCCGCTGGGCATCGTGACCGTCGCGTCGGTCACGCTGGCCGCGGTCGCCCACGTAGCGCTGGTCCGGCGCACCACCACAGCCTGTGAGCACAATGCGGGCCACGTCGATCCGACCGGTGTCCTGGCCCCGGCGGTGGAGCGTGAGCCGGCCGGTCTCCCTGTCTGCTGATGACCTAGGAGTCGTAGTTTCGGCGGTCGACTTCGCAGTCCTCGCTGTAGGACGAACAGCGGGTCTGTGCGCCGATTGCCCTACGGCCGCACTACTTGCCTACTTGGCCATGAGGCCGCCTCGTGAAATGCGAGAAACCCCAGGTCTCCCTGGGGTTTCTCTCTGTGCGCGAGGGGGGACTTGAACCCCCACCCACTAATACGTGGACTAGCACCTCAAGCTAGCGCGTCTGCCTATTCCGCCACCCGCGCGCAACAAGAAGAACATTATCAGGAGGCCGTCCCCGTGCCGAATCGGGATGGCCCTGCGGGTACACGCCCAGGTCAGGCCGGGAGGAGGGCGCGGGCGGGGTGGTTGCTGGTGACCATCCAGACGCGCTTGTCGTGCACGAAACGGCGCAGACGGCCGGGGTTGTCGACGGTCCAGACGAGGACCTTGATGTTGCGGCGGTGGGCCCAGCGCAGCAGCCAGACATCGGCGAGGCGCTGCTCGACGACGACCAGGTTGGAGCGGGAGCGGCGGATGCGGCCCTCGGGGAAGAACTCCGAGAGCTTGAGATGGACGAGCTTGAGCGGGTGGTGGCGGAAGTCGACGCCACCGAGGGAGAGACCGACGAGGGTCTCGGGAGCACGGAGGTCGGCCCAGTTGCGCAGGACGCGTACGGACTCGTCGACCATCGTGGTCACGATGAAGCTCTCGTTCATCACCTCGAGGGCGATCTCGGCGGCGTCGACCTCGTGCGGGAGCCCGAGGTGGTTCGACGGCGAGGCGAACTTGAGGTCGATGTGGGCGTGCTTGCCGTGGGTGGCGAGAAGTTCGAGTGCCTCCCGGTAGCGCACCAGACGGAACGGCGCGAGCCTCGAGAGCGCTGCGTACGTCCTGTCCGCGATCTTGACCCTACGGCCGATGCGGTCGCGGATGTGGCCGTCGTGGTGGAGGACGAACTCGCCGTCGCGGGTGCGGTGCACGTCGAACTCGACGTAGTCGACCTCCATCCGCACGGCCTCCAGAAGCGACTCCCAGGAGTTGTCACGGTGCCCCGACTGACGCGCCGCGGCGCGGTGAGCGGAGAGGAGGGCACGCTTCTGCATGCGCCCATGGAAACCCACGCATCCAACCGCACTGAAATCCTCAGGTTGCGCATAGGTGGACGTCAGGGGGCGGTTTGTCGCATGCGGTCGATACGGTGGCGGTATGACCAGCGCCGAGACCGAGGTCGTCGACCTCTGCCGTGACCTGATCCGCATCGACACCAGCAACTATGGAAACGACCCGGGCCCGGGGGAGCGGAAGGCGGCCGAGTACGTCGCGGCGCAGCTCGATGAGGTCGGCATCTCCTCCGAGATCTACGAGTCCGAGTCAGGGCGGGCCTCGGTCGTCGCGCAGTGGGGCGGGGTCTCGACAGACTCGACCACCGATCGGCAGGACGGACTGCTCCTGCACGGTCACCTCGACGTCGTCCCTGCCGCGGCGGAGGACTGGCAGATCGACCCGTTCTCCGGCGAGATCCAAGACGGGTACGTCTGGGGCAGGGGCGCTGTCGACATGAAGGACTTTGACGCGATGCTGCTCGCGGTCGTCCGTGAGCGCCAGCGCACCGGGCGGATTCCCGAGCGCCCGATCACGCTCGCCTTCACCGCCGACGAGGAGGCCGGCGGGATGAAGGGCGCCCACGTGCTCGTCGAGGACCACCCCGACCTGCTCGCCCACTGCACCGAGGCGGTCGGAGAGGTCGGTGGCTTCTCGACGACGGTGAAGGGACGCCGTCTCTATCTCATCGAGGCGGCCGAGAAGGGCATGGCCTGGATGAAGCTGACGGCCCGTGGCACCGCCGGGCACGGCTCGATGATCAACCGCGACAACCCGATCACCCGGCTCTCCGGCGCGATCGCCCGCATCGGCGCCCACGAATGGCCGGTGCAGCTGACCCCGACGATGCAGACGCTGCTCGCCGCGGTCGGTGAGATCGCGGGGGAGGAGCCGACCCCGGAGAACGCCGAGCGGCTCGTGGAGGAGTTCGGCCCGGCCGCCAGGATGATCGGCGCCACCCTGCGCAACGTCACCAACCCGACGATGACCAGCGCCGGCTACAAGGTCAACGTCATCCCCACCGAGGCCACCGCCCACGTCGACGGCCGCTTCCTGCCCGGCTTCGAGGACGACTTCTTCGAGACCTTGCGGAAGCTCTGCGGCGAGGGGATCGACATCGAGTTCGACCAGAACCAGATGCCCTGGGAGACCCCGTACGACGGCGCCCTCGTCGCGGCCATGGAGCGCTCGCTGATCGCCGAGGACCCCGACGCCCTCGTCGCCCCCTACCTCATGTCCGCCGGCACCGACGCCAAGCACTTCAAGCGGCTCGGGATGAGGACGTACGGCTTCGCGCCGCTGCGGCTGCCCGAGGAGCTCGACTTCACCGCGCTCTTCCACGGCGTGGACGAGCGGGTGCCGGTCGACGCGCTCCAGTTCGGGGCGCGGGTCATGGACCGCTTTCTCGACCAGGTCTGAGGAGCCGTTCGCGCCGAGTCGGCTCGAACTGACGAAAAACATCGCCGAGTCGGCTCGTCAAGACGAGCCGACTCGGCGTCGGTTCAGGGGACCAGGGCGGTGAGCGTGTCCACGCTCAGAGTGGCCACCTCGGCGTGGCCGGTGCGGTGGGCCCAGGCGGCGACCGAGATGGCGTCGCGGATCTGGAGGCGGTGCCAGGCATCGGGCTCGCGGGGGTCGGAGCCGTAGCCCTCCAGGAACGCCTTCTCGAAGGTGTCGTTGCGGGCGAAGTCCTGCGCGGAGAGCCGGGAGAGGTCGTAGAGGGCGGGGCGGAAGCCGAAGCGGCCGGAGTCGATCACGCGCAGGGTGCCCGCGTCGACGACCCAGCTGGTCGGCTGCCAGTCGCCGTGGGTGGGGACGAGCACCGTCGTCGGGGTCGGCCACGAGGTGATCTCGGTGCGGAGACGCTCGGTGAGGTCGGCCTCCAGGCCCGCCGTGTCCAGCGAGGCGAGGGCGCGCTCGTCGAGCTCCGGCTCGTAATCCTCGTCCTCGACGCTGGCCTGGCCGTGGAACGTCGCCAGCAGCTCGCCCGCTTGGCGGTAGATCTCGGGGTCATGGATGGCGGCCGACGTGCTCGCCGGCTCGCCGTCGAGGTTGGTCATCACGATGATGCGGGCATCGAGGTCGGCCTCGACGAGGCTCGGCGCGCGGCCGGCGTCGGTCCATGGGGCCAGCCAGCTGCGGTGGGCCGCGAGCTCGCGGTCGATGTGGCGTACGCCTTCTGCCGTGGTCTTCACCAGGAATCGGTCGTCACCGGTGGAGAGCACGAGGGCGGTGGTGCCGGCGCGGTGCAGTGCGCTGCGGTCGGCGACCACCTCGGCTCCGGGGAGCCACTGGTCGAGGAGGTCGCGCTGGGCGGGGGTCAGGGTGTCGAGTGCCGAGATCACGGGCGGATCCTGCCAGCGCTGGGCAGGCCATGACGGCCGTGTCGCGGCGACATGTCCATGTTGTTGGCGCCTTGTGGGCGCCGGTTATCCAGATCGGCCCAGATAGATCAGATCGGGAGGATGACCTCGGCGTTGAACGTCTCGACGACGGGCTCACCGGCGAGGTTGGGTCCGATGCTGGTCAGGGTCGCGTTCCCGATCGGGCCGATCCGCATCCAGGTCGCCGGCGGGGCGTTGAGCACCTCGCGTACGAACCAGGCGACCACGAACGCGTGGGTGACCAGCACGATCTCCTCGTCATGGTGTTCGAACCAGAGCTTGTGCCAGGCGGCGGTCAGCTCGGTGCCGTCGAGGTCGCGCTCGGCCTCCGGTACGTCGTCGAACCACTCCCAGCGGTGGGTCGGGTAGTCGCCACGACGCTCCGCCGACGGCACCGGGGTGCGGTCGGCGAGAAGGTCGGAGGGCACCGGCCCCGCGCCGAGGTTCTCGGTGAGGATGCGGGCCGTCTCGGACATACGCCGGCTCGGGCCGTGCAGGACCTGCCGGACAGGACGGAACGCGAGTCGGGTGGCGAGCGCCTGGACCTGGCGTCGGCCGAGGTCGGAGAGGCCGGGGTCGACAGTGTCCCCGCCGGCGGCTTCGCCGTGGCGTACGAGATGGATCACTCGCAGGACCCTATTATCTGGACGCGCGAGGAGCGCGGAGACGCGCTCAGACCGTCAGCCGCTGCCGGATGATCTTGCGCCGAAGCGTCACCCGGCGGGTGCCGTCGGCGGTGATCCGGACGCGGTCGAGCTCCCAGCCGCCGTGCTCGGCGCGCTCGACGAGGAGCTTGGTGACGATGTTGCGGGAGAACTCACGCGAGAAGATCACCTTGTCGTACTCCCACATCACTCCCGGGCGGGGTGGGCGGCGTTCGGCTCGAGCCATGCACGTCTCCTTCTCTCGACTGCCTGGAGAACCAGTGTGCCCAACCAGGTGTTCCCGCGCGTCGATTTACGCGGGCCGATCGAGGGCGCAGCGTCGCTGGATGAGCCAGGCGATGGACATCAGGACCGCAGGTACGACGGTGAAACCGACCAGCACGGCATCGACCGCGCCCGCGGTCTGCGGCACGCCTTCGCCGTCCACCGCCGCTGCGAAACCGCCGATGGCGAGGACCGCGGCGTAGACGTAGGGCCCGAGCGCGGTTCCGACCGCCTCGGTAGCGGTCCACACACCCGTGTAGGCACCGGCCCGGGCCGGTCGACGCCGCGCCGCGGCGGCCACGGCGTCGGGCACCATCGAGAACGCCAGCAGCTGCAGGCCCGCGAACGACGTACCGAGCAGGGCGACGACCGCGACGGTCAGCGCGGTGGGCATCCGGTCGCCGGCGACCAGGGTCGCGGTGCCGAGGACGAAGAGCGCCTGAGCCATCAGCAGGCCCCTCTGCTTGCCGATCCGCCGGGAGAGGCGTAGCCACAACGGCGAGGTGACCATCGCCGGGCCGAGGAAGGCACCCATCAGCACGGCGGTCAGGCCCGACCGGCCGAGGATGTGCTCGGCGTAGAACGGGACCGCGGCCAGCACCAGATGGGTGGTCGCGCCGGTGAACAGATAGGAGAGCACCAGCAGCCGGAAGTCGCGGTCGGCCCACGCCAGCCTCAGGTCGGCGAGGACGGACTGCGAGTGCGCCGCCGGCTCGCGGAACCCGCAGGTGGCGTTCAGCCGGCGTACGCCGCGGATCGCGATCAGGGCGGTGAGCGCCATCACGACGGCGAAGACCAGCGCCATCCGGGTGTAGCTGTCGCGCTGCTCATCAGCGACCAGAATCGGCGCCACGACGCCCGCGGCGAGCAGACCCACAGTGAGCAGCACCATTCGGACCATGAACACACGGGTTCGCTCGTGGTAGCCGACCCGCAGGTCCGAGGGAGTCGTCAGATAGGGGACCTGGAATGCCGCGAAGCAGATGTTGCCGACGACGTACCAGGCGGCGACCCACAGCGCCGCCGGAGTGCCGTGGAGGCCACCGGGGACGGTGAACATCGCGACCATCGCGAGCCCGAGCAGGAGGCCCCAGCGCATCGCGCCGCGACGGTGACCGTGGCGGCGGGCGTCCCGGTCCGAGAGCGTCCCGAACACCGGATGGACGACCGCGTCGATGACCTTCGGCGCCAGCAGCGCCAGACCCGCGACCAGTGGTGTGACGCCGAGCGTGTTCGTCAGGAAGTAGAGGAGGAGCAGCCCGGGGACGGTCACCCATGCGCCCATCCCGAGCGAGCCTGCAGCGTACTGGACCAGTGGTAGGTTTCCGGCGCGCGCCGTCTCCTGCTCCGTAGTGATCACGCGTCGGCCTCGGCATGGCGCTCCACCGCGGGGGCGGCGAGCTCGGCAGTGCCGAACGCGCCGGACCGGATCCGGGCTGAGAAGGTGCGCGCCACGATGCGGTCGGTGAGTGCGGGCAGGTGGCGGGCGAGGAAGAGCTCCACCGCGCCCCGACGTGTGGTCGGGACGTCGCGTCGAGCCCGGCGGGACAGGCCGGCGCGAAGCACCGTGTCGACGACGCCCTCGAGCGGCTCGTAGGAGCTCATCCCCTCCAGCGAGAGGCCGGCCGCCGCGGTGGTGTCGTGGATCGGACTGCGTACGGCCGAGGGATAGACGCAGGTGACACCGACGTGCGTGCCGAGCTCGAGGCGGAGCGCGTCGGCATAGGCGACCATGGCGCGCTTGGAGGCGCCGTACGCCGCGGCGAGCGGCAGCTGCATGACGGCCATCCGCGAGGCCACCATCACCACCCTGCCGCGCGAGGCGACCAAGGCCGGTACGCAGGCGGCGCTGACCCGCCAGGTGCCGAGCAGGTTGATGTCGAGCTGGCGGCGCACCTCCGCGCCCGGCGCCAGCTCGGCCGGTGCCGGGCCGCCGATGCCGGCGTTGTTGATCAGCAGGTCGAGGCCGCCGAGGTGCCCGAGCGCCGTCGCGACGGCGGCGGGGACCGCGTCGTCGTCGGTCAGGTCACACGCGATGACGGGGACAGGGTCGTCGTCGCGGGGCGCGACGTCGAGCCCGACCACCGCAGCTCCTCGTGCGGACAGCTCCCGGGCCAGGGCCCGGCCGAACGTGCCGGAGGCACCGGTGATCAGGACGCGAAGACCAGCGGCATCGCGCAGGCTGCTCATGTGGTGACCTCATCGGTGGTTGCGGTGGAGGTGGTTGCGGGCCGCGGCTGCAGGGGGACCAGCCGCGACACGAAGGGGGAAGCGCCGGCATCGAGGCGCTTTCGGCCGGCTCTGAGCTCGCCCGGCACCGAGGCGAGGTACGCGTCGAAGTCGATGCGCATCGCCGGCCGCTTCTCACCCCAGCGGGCCCGCGCCTCACGCAGCGCCCGATCGGCGATGCGGCGGCGTTCGGACGCCACCGGGAGGGCGTACGTCCTGCTCAGATGGGCCGCGACGAGCTTGGCCTGGGCTTCGACGATCGGCAGCGCCGCACCGGTCGACTGCATGAGGCCGACGAAGGCCAGGCTCGGGTCGTCGAGGTGGAAGACGCGGTGGTGCAGCTGCATCCTCTCGGGGTCCGTTCCCAGCCAACGCTCGGAGAGGAACGGGATGCTCACGCGGTAGCCGGTGGCCCACACGATCGTGTCGACCTTGTCGCTGCGCCCGTCGGTGAAGACCACATGGTCGCCGTGGAGCCGCTCGATTCCGGGACGGGGGGCGACCTCCCCGTGGGTGAGGCGATGCAGGATCGTGTCGCTGATGGTCGGGTGGTTCTGGAACAGCCCGCCGGCCGGGGCAGGCAGGCCGTAGGCCTCGGGACGGCCCACCGCGGCGCGCAGCATCGTCTCTGCCAGGCGTTGACGCATTCGCCACGGCAAACCTGCGATCGCGCCACCGGTGGCATCGGCCGGTCGGCCGAAGAGGTACTTCGGGACGATGTGGACGCCGTGACGGGCCGAGAGCAGTACCGGGGAGGCGGCGACGTAGGAGGCGTCGACGGCGATGTCCATCGCCGAGTTTCCCATCCCGACGACGAGCACGCGGCGATCGCGGAAGACCTCCGCGTCGCGGTAGTCGTGGGCGTGCATCTGCACGCCGGAGAACGTTCCGGGGTAGCCGGGCTCGGGCCGGCGGGGGTCCCAGTTGTGTCCGTTGGCGACGACCACCGCGTCGTACCGCTCAGTCGTACCGTCGTCGCACGTGACTGACCAGGTGGCGCGGTGGCTGCCGGACTCCTCGCGCTCGACGCCGACGACCGTGGCGCCGAAACGGATCCGCTCGGTCACCCCGAAGGTGTTGGCATAGTCCGTGAGGTAGACGGCGACCAGTTCGGCGGAGGGGTAGTCCACCCAGTCCGCCGGCATCGGGTGGTCGGCGAACTCGGTACGGCCCTTGCTGGTGTTGAGGTGGAGCGAGTCGTAGGCGGCCGAGAGGCCGCTGCTGTTGTGCTGGCTCCACAGTCCGCCCGGCCGATCACCCTTCTCGTACGTCACGACGTCGGACCCGACGTCGAGCAGTGCCTTGGTGGTGGCCAGGCCGGCTGCGCCGGCGCCGATGACGGCGACGCGGGCGGACTTCCTCATGTCTACGTTCTCCTGGTCCGGACCGGCGATGAAACCCCCACGGTGGTGATCGCCACAACATTAGGGCGAATCGGCATTGAGATGCCTGGCCCTGGCCACCGATCTGAGAGCCGGGATTGTGGCGGACAACAATCGCGCGCCATGATCGGCGGGTGAAGACCGGACAACGTGACTGGGAGGCGATCGTCGACCTCATCGAACGGGTGCTGGCCGACGACGACCTGCTCCCTGCAGTCGTCGCCGCCGTTCGCAGCCATGTCGAGGAGTCGGCCACCCTGCCCGTCTCCGACATCACCGGCCACACCCGTGTCCTCCTCACCGCCGCCGGTCGAGCCGTGGCCGGCCGGCGTGCGCCCACCGAGGCGGAGCTGACCGTCGTCGAGCAGCTCGCCGTCAACCGGTCGCGCCAAGGCATCCCCATCGACGTGGTGCTCGGCTCGGTGCGGATCTCGGAGCGCGCGATCTGGGCACGCACCCGCGAGCTGGCCCATGCGGCCGGGATCACGGCCGACAGCCTGCTGGATGCCCGCGAGCTCTATGACGATTGGGCCGACGCCGTGCGCACCCGACTGATCCGCGCTCACCGTGACGCTCCACGAACCCACGACGCCTGGGATCGCGACGCGGAGTCGATGCGGCGGCTTCTCGAGGGCGGCTCCGTGGCCGCCCTCACCGCCGCCGAGCGGGGCTTCGCCGCCGGCGCCGGGCTCTGGGTGCTGGTCACTCGACCCGGCGATGCGGTGTCCACCGCCGCGGTGCGGCGGCTGACGGATGGCAGCGGCGTCAGCCTCGCTGCGGCCGTGGGCGACACCCTGGTCGCGGTGGTGCCTGGGCCGCCGGTGTTCCGTCCCGGTGGGACCAGGCCGGTGGTCGGGATCGCCGGCCCGGTGGCGGCGGAGGAGCTCGGCGTCGCCCACCGGCTGGCGGTGGCCGCCGTCCCGGCCGCCGAGGCGACCGGCCTGTCCGGAGCGGTTCACATCGGCGACGTCGCTCCCGCAGCTGCGCTGATCTCCCGCCCTGATCTCGCCGAGGCCCTCGCGCTGCGGCATCGAACGGCGCACCTCGAGCTCGGGGCCGCGGCTGAGGCGGTGGCTCGGACCGTACGCGCCTGGCTCGAGGCGGATCGCGACGCCGCCGCTGTGGCCCGCATCCTCTTCGTTCACGAGAACACTGTCCGCAACCGGGTTCAGCGGTTCGCCACGGTCACCGGGATCGACCCGCACCGTACGTTCGGGGCCATCTCGGCGTGGTGGTTGTGCCAGGCCTGGACCGCTGATTCCTGAGCGGTCTCGACGGACTCGACCAGCGGCAGGGGTCAGACCGCGGAGACGTCGTCGAGGGCGAGCGCGATCTCGGGCGGCAGGGTCAGGTCGGCGACCTGGAGGGCCTCCTTGAGCTGCGCGGCCGTGCGCGCCCCCATGATCGGCGCGGTGACGCCGGGCCGATCGCGCACCCAGGCCAGCGAGACCTGCAGCGGCGTCCACTCCAAGCCCTCGGCGGCCTTGGCGACGGCGGTGACGATCCCGCGGGAGCGCTCGTCGTCGAAGGCGTCCACCCGGGCGGAGAAGTTCGGGTCGGCGCCGCGGGAGTGGGACGGGATCCCGGTGCGGTACTTCCCGGTGAGCACGCCACTTGCCAGCGGGGACCACGCCAGCAGGCCCATCCCGAGCGCCTCGGTGGCCGGCAGCACCTCGTACTCGATGTCGCGGGCCAGCAGTGAGTACTCCACCTGCGTCGAGGCGAGCGTCGCCCGTCCCGGGACGGCCCGCTGCCAGGTCGCGGCCTGGGCGGTCTGCCACCCGCTGTAGTTGGAGACACCGACGTAGGCGGCCCGGCCGCTGCTCAGCGCCATGTCGAGCGCAGTGAGGGTCTCCTCGAGCGGCACCTCGGGGGACCAGACGTGCACCTGCCACAGGTCGACATGGTCGACGCCGAGCCGCTTCAGCGAGGCGTCGAGGCTGCTCAGCAGGCCACCGCGCGAGGTGTCCACACCCCGGTTGCCGCGGCGCCAGGTGATGCCGCCCTTGGTCGCCAGCACGACGTCGTCACGACCCACGACCCGCTCCTCGAGGAGCGAACCGAGCAGCGCCTCCGAGGCCCCGTCGCCATAGCCGGCGGCGGTGTCGACCAGCGTGCCGCCGGCCTCGGTGAAACCGGCCAGCTGCTCGCGGGCCTCATGCTCGTCGGTCACGCTGCCCCAGGTCATGGTGCCCAGGGCGAGAGACGAGACTCGCAGCCCAGTGGCTCCGAGGAGTCGGCTCTGCATGAGACCAATCTATCCGTGCCCCCGGCAGGGTCCCGGCCGGACACGCTGGCAGTGACGGCGGACACACCGACGGGGAGGCAGCGGTCGGGTGTGGCGTACATGCCCCTTAGAGTTTCCGCCCGTGGATTATCTGCAGGCGATCGCACTGGGCATTCTTCAGGCACTCACCGAGTTCCTGCCCATCTCATCCAGCGCGCACCTGCGCATCTTCCCCGAGCTGCTCGGCTGGGGAGACCCCGGCGCGGCGTTCACCGCCGTGATCCAGATCGGCACCGAGCTGGCCGTGGTGGTCTACATGTGGCGCAACATCCGCGACATCATCGTGACCTGGTTCCGGAGCCTCTTCAACGCCGAGCTGCGCAGCCACACCGATGCCCGGATGGGCTGGTTCATCATCGTCGGCTCGATCCCGATCGTGGTGATCGGCTTCGTGATGAAGGACATCATCGAACACGACCTGCGCAGCCTGTACGTCGTCGGCACCATGCTCGTGGTCATGGGCATCGTCCTCGGGATCGCCGACCGGCTCGGTGCGAACCGCAAGCAGTTCGACGACCTGTCCTGGCGTGACGCGATCCTGATGGGCTGCGCCCAGGCCTGCGCGCTGATCCCCGGCGTCTCCCGCTCGGGGGCGACGATCTCGATGGGCCGCGCGCTCGGCTACGAGCGGGCCACCGTGACCCGCTACGCCTTCCTGCTGGCGCTGCCGGCGGTCTTCGGCGCTGGTCTGTTCGAGATGGGCGAGATCGCCCACGGTGCCAACCTCTACGGCTGGGGCCCGACGATCGTCGCCACGATCGTCTCCTTCGTCCTCGGCTACGCCGTGATTGCGTGGCTGCTGAAGTACCTCTCGCACAACACCTACACCCCGTTCGTGATCTACCGGGTCGTCCTCGGACTCGTGGTTCTGGGACTCCTCGGCGCGGGTGTGCTCACCGAGTGGTGATCGTGACAAACTCAGGCACGTGCCTGAGTCCGGTGTGAAGCCCGCCGTAACACCCGCAGCGATCGAGGAAGCCGCCGCGCGCACGATCGCCACGCGCACGGCGATCGAACGCTCGGTCAGACTCTCGGAGAGGTACGCCGCCGAGGTCCTGCTCAAACGGGAGGACCTGCAGCTGGGGCGCTCCTACAAGGTCCGGGGCGCCTACAACCTGATGAGCTCGCTGACGCCCGAGGAGCTCGAGCGCGGCGTTGTGTGCGCCAGCGCCGGCAACCACGCCCAGGGTGTCGCGATCTCCTGCGCCCGCCTCGGGGTGCCCGGCCACATCGTGGTCCCGACCAACACGCCCAAGCAGAAGCGCGACCGGATCACCGCCCTCGGCGGCTCGCACGTGACGCTGACCCTCCACGGCTCGACCTACGACGAGGCCTCGGCCTACGCCTACGAGCTCGGGCGCGGGCTCGGCGCCACCTATGTCTCCGCCTTCGACGACCCGCGCACGATCGCCGGGCAGGGCACGGTCGGCTACGAGCTGACCTCCCAGATCAGTGAGCCGCTCGACGTGCTGCTGCTGCCGGTCGGTGGCGGTGGGCTCGCCTCGGGGGTGGCGACCTGGGTGCGCGAGGTCTGGCCGCAGACCCGGATCATCGGGGTCGAGCCCGCGGGCGCCGCCTCGATGGCGGCCGCGATCGAGGCCGGTGAGCCGGTCCGGCTGGACACACTCGACACCTTCGTGGACGGAGCCGCGGTCGCGACCGCGGGGAAGGTGACGTACCCGATCGTCAAGGAGTACGTCGACGAGCTCGTCTCCGTGCCGGTCGGCGCGATCTGCGTGGAGATGCTCGAGCTCTACCAGACCGAGGGGATCATCGCCGAGCCCGCCGGCGCGCTCGCGGTGGCGGCCCTGGGGCAGATCGATCTGCGCGGCGCCAAGCGTGTCGGTGCCGTCCTCTCCGGCGGCAACAACGACGTCTCCCGCTACGCCGACGTGCTCGAGCGGGCGCTGATCCACCAGGGTCTGCGCCACTACTTCCTGGTCTCCTTCCCGCAGGCTCCCGGGGCGCTGCGCGGCTTCCTCGACGACGTGCTGGCAGACGGCGAGGACATCGTGGTCTTCGAGTACGTCAAGAAGTCCAACCGTGAGCTCGGTCCCGCGCTGATCGGTATCGACCTCGACTCCGCCGACGGTCTCGAGGGTCTCCTCGGGCGGATGGGCGCCAGCGACCTGCTCATAGAGCGGATCGAGCCCGACTCGCCTCTGTTCACCTTCCTCCACTGATGCGCGCTGCCAAGGCCGTGAGGCCTCTCGCCGTGGTCGGCGTCGTCGGCTTGCTGGTCGGAGTCTCGGGGTGCTCCGGCCAGGCTGTCGACGCCGGCGCCGGCGTCGATCCGGGCCGGATCACCCACCGTGCCGTCGCAGCGGTCGCGCTCGAGCACCTGCCGACCGACACCTCCAGCCGGGCCGCCTCGTACACCGACGAGTCCACGCCTCCCGAGCAGGTCTCGGTCGACCTTCGCTACGGCACCGACGGTGAGTACGACGGCGACCTGGTGAACGTCGCCGTCTCGGCTCAGCCGCCAGAGGAGGTCGGGGCATGCCGGAGCGAGCTCGGGCAGCGCTGCGTCGATCTGCCGACCGAGGTGAAGAACGCCGAGATGCAGCTGCGCTGGACCGAGGAGGAGCCCGAGGAGGACCCCGGCGTCGTCGGGGTCGTGCTGCTGCGCGAGGGCGGCGAGGCCGCCTCGATCGGCTACGCCGGGCCCACCATCACCGGCGACCCTCGCACGCTCGACATGCCGATCAGCGTCGAGAAGCTGGTCGCCGTCGTCGAGGACCCGCGGCTCCGCTACCAGGCGACCTCCTCGACCCTCGCCCTTGGTGAGGAGCTCGACGACTGGGAGGGCGGCGAGCCCGACCCCACGGCGTACGAGCTGGTGCCCAACACCGACCACGGCATCGCCCAGGCTTATGTCGGTGGCCGGGGTGGCTACGGCTACTACAAGGGCGTCATCCGGTCCCCGCTGCGTGAGAAGTTCGGCCCCGACGCCATCGGAGGGCGGCTGCTGCAGCGCTCCTCGCCTGACTTCACCGGTATGCCGGACGCCGACATCGACGTCCTCGCCGCACCGTCACCGCCCGCCTGGATGACCCGCGAGCCGTGCTCGGCGCCGACGCTGCGCAAGCACTGCGTCACCACGAAGGGTCAACGTGGCCCGCTGGTCTTCGCCTGGCGGCCGGCCCAGGGCGACGACGCGGGTTGGGCGTGGATGATCTCTGTGCGCGAGAAGGAGGTCGTCGCGGTCCGCTACCAGGGCCCGCGGATGCCGGCCGGCTACGACGACGCCGCGATGCTCACCGAGTGGTATCAGGGTGAGCAGCTCGACTCGCGGGGCGGCGAGGGCGAGTCGGAGTTCGCCGACGACCTCTCGCTGTGGTGCGACCGGGAGCATCTCGACGCCCGCCCGGTCAAGCAGCTCGACTAGAACCAGCCGGACCTGCGGAAGAAGATCCACATCCCGGTGATCACGCCACCCATCAGCAGCAGCGCGAACGGGTAGCCGAACCTCCAGTCGAGCTCGGGCATGTGGGTGAAGTTCATCCCGTAGATCCCGGCGATGAGGGTCGGCACCACGATCATCGCCGCGCCCGCCGAGATCTTGCGCATGTCGTCGTTCTGCTGGAGCGAGAGCTGCGCCAGGTGGGCCTCGAAGGCGGAGGACAGCAACGTCTCGAGGTTCTCGATCGACTCCACGATGGAGGCGAGATGGTCGAGGACGTCGCGGAAGTAGGGGCGCAGATCCGGGTCGATCCCGCCCTCTCCGTTGGCGAAGCGGCGCACCGGCTCGCGCAGCGGCATCACCGCGCGGCGTACCTCCGCGATCTCCCGGCGGAGCCGATAGATCCGGGCTGAGTCGTGGGTGCGCTCGTCGGAGAAGACCGACGTCTCGACCTCGTCGACGTCCTTGGTGAGCTCGGTGGCGACGTCCACGTAGCCGTCCACGATGTAGTCGACCACCGCGTGGACCGCGGAGTAGGGCCCCTCGGCGAGGAGCTGCTCGTCGCTGTTCTCCAGCAGCTCACGGGCCGGCGCGAGCCGGGTTCCGCGACCGTGGCGGACCGTGATCACGTAGTCGGGGCCGATGAAGAAGGCGACCTCGCCGGTCTCGACGGCGTCCTCTGAGTCGACGTACCAGAGCGTCTTGACGACCAGGAACATCCCGCCCTCGTAGCGCTCCAGCTTGGGCCGCTGGTGGGCGGTCAGCGCGTCCTCGACGGCGAGCGGATGCAGGCCGAAGGCCTCGGCGACCTCCTCGAGCTCGTACTGGCTGGGCTGGTAGAGCCCGAGCCAGACGAAGTCGCCCTCGTCCTTCACGCCGCTGCGCAGCGTGGCGTAGTCGTGCGGTGCGCAGTCGATCCTGTCGCGCGCACCGCCGCGGTAGAGAGCGCTGTCGACGATCACGTTGTCAGGTTAGGGCATGCTGCCCGGCATTGTGGGCCGGCTTCACCGGTGTGGATAGGGTCGCGAGTCGTGGCGACGATGATCCTGGTGAGACACGGCCGTACGACGGCGAACGCATCCGGCACCCTGGCCGGTCGGCTTCCCGGGGTGAGGCTGGACGAGCGCGGCGTGGAGCAGGCGAGCAGAGCTGCCGAGCGGATCGCGCCGGTCCCGCTGGCGCTCGCGGTGACCAGTCCGATGGAGCGCTGCCAGCAGACGCTGTCGGTGATCCTCGAGGGTCGCGCCGAGCAGCCCACCGTCGTCGTCGAGGACGGCGTCTCCGAGTGCGACTACGGCGAGTGGCAGGGGGAGAAGATCACCACGCTGGCTCGTCGCAAGCTGTGGAAGACGGTGCAGACCCAGCCCTCCGCGGTCACCTTCCCCGGGGGCGAGTCGATGGCCGCCATGCAGGCCCGAGGAGTCGAGGCCGTACGCCGCCACGACGCCGCCGTCACGGCGGCGCACGGCGACGCGGCGGTCTGGCTGTGCGTGAGCCACGGCGACCTGATCAAGTCGATCCTGGCCGACGCGCTCGGCATGCACCTGGATCTCTTCCAGCGGCTGCACGTCGACCCGGCCTCGATCTCGGTCGTCCGTTACGGCGAGGGGCGTCCCTCGGTCCTGGCCACGAACACGCACGCCGGCGATCTGTCCTGGCTGGCCCCGAAGCCGGCCGCGAAGAAGGGACGCAAGTCGTCGCGGCGGCGCAACGACGACGCCGTCGTGGGCGGCGGCTCGGGTCCTGAGCCTGGTCTGGATAAGGTTTGACCATGCCTGTGATGCACGCCTTCGACCCGCCCGAGCGATTCGTCGTCGGCACCGTCGGCGAGCCCGGGGCGCGTACGTTCTTCCTCCAGGCGCGTGAGGGAGCGCGAGTCGTCTCCGTGGCCCTGGAGAAGCAGCAGGTCACGGTGCTCGCCGAACGGCTCGACGAGCTCCTCGACGAGGTGATGAAGTCGGCGCCCGCCGTGGTGCCGGCGATCGCTCCCTACGACCTCGACGACAACGGACCGCTGGAGCAGCCGATCGAGGAGGAGTTCCGCGCCGGCACGATGACGCTGGCCTGGGACCCCGACGAGGACAAGGTCGTCCTCGAGGTCTTCCCGATCAGCGAGACCGAGATCATCGCCGAGGTCGACGAGTCGGGCCAGCTGGTCGACGAGGACGCCGTGGCGGCGATCGAGCTGGAGGAGCCGGAGCCCGACGAGGTGCTCCTGGTGCGGATCGCCCCGCGCAACGCTCGTGCCTTCGTCAAGCGGGCCGAGGCGGTGCTGGGTGCTGGACGCCCCAACTGCCCGTTCTGCGGCAGCCCGATCGACCCCGAGGGACACCTGTGCGTCCGGGCGAACGGGTTCAAGCGGCGTGACCCGGTCTGATCCTGTGGATCCGGCCCCGGAGATCGCGCCCAGTGCCCCCGAGAACGAGGGGACGCTGGAGCTCGTCGGGCGACTGACCACGGCCTCCAACGCGACGTTCCTGGCCACCCTCGGCGAGTCCGAGGTGGTCTACAAGCCGATCGCGGGGGAGCGGCCGCTGTGGGACTTCCCCGACGGGCAGCTCGCGCACCGCGAGGTCGCCGCGTACCTCGTCTCGCAGACGCTGGGATGGTCCGTGGTCCCCGAGACCTGGCTCGGCGACGGGCCGCACGGCCCGGGGATGATCCAGCGCTGGGTCCACGCCGACGAGACCCTCAAGCCGGTCACGATCGTGCCGGAGGGGGCGGTGCCGGACGGCTACCTCCGGGTCTTCGACGGCTTCGACGACCGGGACCGGGTCGTCACCCTGGCCCACGAGGACACGCCCGGGCTGCGACGGATGGCGGTCTTCGACGCGATCACCAACAACGCCGACCGCAAGGGCGGCCACGTCCTGCCGGTCTCCGGCGGGCGCCGATACGGCTGCGACCACGGGCTGACCTTCCACGAGGAGCCGAAGCTGCGCACCATCCTGTGGGGATGGCGGGGGCAGGGCTTCTCCGACGAGGAGCTCGCCGGTATCCGGGCGGTCCATGACGGGCTCGCCGGCGCGCTGGGGCGGGAGCTGGCTGCGTACCTGACGGGTCGGGAGGTCGACGCGCTCGGCCGGCGCTGCGAGATCCTGCTCGCCGAGGGGGTCTTCCCGCGGCCGGAGTACGACCGCCATGTCATCCCGTGGCCGCCCTTCTGAGACACGTGGTCCCCGCCAAGTAGGCTGCACCCATGCGCGCATGGTCTGCCCCCGACGTCCCAGAACTGTCCGTCAACGGGCCCGAGGTGCAGCTCTATGACCATCAGCGGGACGCGGTCGTCCCGACGGAGGGTCAGGGGCGGCGTTCGCTGTACGTCTGTGGCATCACGCCCTACGACGCGACCCACATGGGCCACGCCAACACCTACGTCGCCTTCGACCTGCTCCACCGGGCCTGGCTCAACGCCGGCTACGAGGTCGGCTACACCCAGAACGTCACCGACGTCGACGACCCGCTGCTCGAGCGGGCCGACAAGGTCGGCATCGAGTGGGAGGCGCTCGCCGAGCGCGAGACCGAGCTCTTCCGGCAGGACATGGAGGCGCTGCGGGTCGTCCCGCCGCAGCACTACATCGGCGCGGTCGAGTCGATCCCGCTGGTCGTCTCGCTGATCGGCGAGCTCGAGGAGGCCGGCGCGATCTACAAGGTCGACGAGGACGTCTACGCCTCGGTGGCCGTCGACGACGCGTTCGGCGAGGAGTCTCGCCTGGGCCGTTCGGAGATGATCGAGCTCTTCGGCGAGCGCGGCGGCGACCCCGAGCGGGCCGGCAAGAAGGACCCGCTCGACCCGCTGCTGTGGCGCGCCGAGCGTCCCGGCGAGCCGTCCTGGCCCTCGCCCTACGGTCCCGGCCGCCCCGGCTGGCACATCGAGTGCACCGCGATCGCCCTGGAGCACCTCGGTGCCGGGTTCACCGTCCAGGCCGGCGGCTCCGACCTGGTCTTCCCGCACCACGAGATGTCCGGCTCGCACGCGCGGTCGGCAGGCAAGGACTTCGCCGAGATCTACACCCACGGCGGGATGGTGGCCTACGACGGCCACAAGATGTCCAAGTCGCGTGGCAACCTCGTCTTCGTCTCCGCCCTGCGCAACTCCGAGATCGACCCGATGGCGATCCGGCTGGTGCTGCTGGGCCACCACTACCGCGACGACTGGGAGTGGACCGACGCCAAGCTCTTCGACGCCGTCGACAAGATCGCCGAGTGGCGCAAAGCCGTCGCTCTCGGCCGCGGCGCTCCCGCGGCCCCGGTCGTCGAAACGATCCTGGGTGCTCTGGCCGACGACCTCGACGCCCCGCGTGCGGTCGAGGCCGTCGACGCCTGGGTCGCCGCCACGCTCGGTGAGGGCGGTCTCGCCGAGACCTCCGACGCTCTCGCCGGCGAGACGATCGCCCAGGTCGTCGACGCGGCGCTCGGCATCAAGCTCTGACTGCCGGCCCCAGGGGTCACATGCGTCACACCGCTCAGGTGTTTCCTGCGCTTCTCGGGTGTTGCATTGCCTGAGAAGCGCAGGGATACCCGGTTAACCGGGTATCCCTGCGCCCGGTTCTAAGAGTCGTCCGTACGCCGCTTGAGGTAGCGCTCGAACTCCCGAGCGATCGCGTCGCCGCTGGCCTCGGGGAGGTCGGCGGTGTCGCGAGCCTCCTCGAGGGAGCGGACGTAGTCGGAGACGTCCTCGTCCTCCTCGGCGAGGTCGTTGACGCCGCGCTCCCAGGCTCGAGCGTCCTCGGGGAGGTCGCCGAGGGGGATGGAGCACTGCAGGAGGTCCTCGAGCTTGTTGATGATCGCGAGGGTGGCCTTGGGGCAGGGCGGGGCGGCGACGTAGTGGGGGACGGCGGCCCAGTAGGAGACCGCGGGGATGTCGGACTGGATGCAGGCCTCCTGCAGCACGCCGACGATGCCGGTCGGCCCCTCGTAGGACGGCGAGTCGAGCTTGAGGCGGTCGACGAGGTCGGGCTCGGTAGCAGTGCCGGAGACCGGGATCGGCCGGGTGTGCGGGGCGTCGGCGAGGAGCGCACCGAGGGTCACCACGAGCTGGCCGCCGAGCTCGTCGACGCATTCCAGGATCTCGCTGACGAACTGCTTCCAGCGCATGTTGGGCTCGATGCCGCGCACCAGGATGATGTCGCGGTCCAGGTCGGGCGGGGAGCAGACGGCGACCTGGGTGGTGGGCCAGGTGATGGAACGGAAGCCGTTCTCGTCGGTGCCGGTGACCGGACGGTTGACCTGGTAGTCGTAGAAGTCCTCGGGATCGATCTCGGCCACCACCCGCGCGTGCCAGACGTCCATCAGATGGTCAACCGTGCCGGAGGCGGCGTCGGCCGCGTCGTTCCAGCCCTCGAACGCGGCGATCACCACAGGATCGACCAGGTCGCGGGTCTCTTCGATCTCGATCACACCTCCACCCTAGTCACCGGGACCAGGGAGTCGGCGTCGTTCACCCTGCGTACACCTTCTCAATTCCCACCTGGTGGACTGCCAGTGTCAGGATTCGGAATGAAATGGCATGGCCCGCGCACCTACGTCGTAGCGTGTTTCAGGCAAAGCCGTGCACACCACCGTGCCCGCCCGGGAGAGGAAACAAGAGTGAGTCTGCGCCCTGATGTCACCGAGACCCTGACCGCCACCCTGAAGGAGCGGATCATGGTGCTCGACGGTGCGATGGGCACTGCGATCCAGCGTGACCGTCCCGACGAGGCCGGTTACCGCGGCGAGCGATTCAAGGACTGGCCCAGCGACCTCATCGGCAACAACGACCTGCTCAACCTGACCCAGCCGCAGATCATCGAGGGCATCCACCGCGAATACCTCGAGGCCGGCGCCGACATCATCGAGACCAACACCTTCAACGCCAACGCGGTCTCGCTGAGCGACTACGACCTGGCCGACCTCGCCTACGAGATCAACTTCGAGGCCGCGCGCCTGGCTCGTGCGGCCGCGGACATCTACGCGACCCCCGAGAAGCCGCGCTACGTCGCCGGCGCGCTCGGCCCGACGACGCGTACGGCCTCCATCAGCCCGGACGTGAACGACCCCGGCGCCCGCAACGTCACCTACGAGCAGCTCCGCGACGCCTACGCCGACGCGACCCGCGCGCTCCTCGAGGGCGGCTCGGACCTGATCTTCATCGAGACGATCTTCGACACCCTCAACGCCAAGGCGGCGATCTTCGCTGTCAAGCAGGTCTTCGAGGAGTACGGCCGCCGCTGGCCGGTAGTGATCTCCGGGACGATCACCGACGCCAGCGGCCGCACCCTGTCGGGGCAGGTCACCGAGGCGTTCTGGGATTCCGTACGCCACGCCGACCCGCTCCTGGTCGGCCTCAACTGTGCGCTCGGCGCCCAGGAGATGCGCCCCTACATCGCCGAGCTCTCCCGGATCTCGGACGCGTTCGTCTCCTGCTACCCCAACGCGGGGCTCCCGAACGCCTTCGGCGAGTACGACGAGGGCCCGAGTGACACCGCTGGCCACGTCCACGAGTTCGCCACGGCCGGGTTCGTTAACCTGGTCGGCGGCTGCTGCGGCACCACCCCGGCCCACATCGCCGAGATCGCCAAGCAGGTCGAGGGGGTCGCGCCCCGCGACGTCCCCGAGGTCGAGCCCGCGCTGCGGCTCTCCGGCCTGGAGCCGTTCACAGTGACCGAGGAGAGCCTCTTCGTCAACGTGGGGGAGCGGACCAACATCACCGGGTCGGCGAAGTTCCGCAACCTGATCAAGGCCGGCGACTTCGACACCGCGCTCTCCGTGGCCGCTCAGCAGGTCGAGAACGGCGCCCAGGTCATCGACGTCAACATGGACGAGGGCATGATCGACGGGGTCGCCGCGATGACCCGGTTCCTGACCCTGGTCGCCTCCGAGCCTGACATCTCCCGGGTCCCGATCATGATCGACTCCTCCAAGTGGGAGGTCATCGAGGCCGGCCTCAAGCTCGTCCAGGGCAAGCCGATCGTCAACTCGATCTCGCTCAAGGAGGGCGTGGAGTCCTTCGTCGAGCACGCCGAGCTGTGCAAGCGCTACGGCGCCGCCGCGGTCGTGATGGCCTTCGACGAGGACGGCCAGGCCGACTCCTACGAGCGCCGGATCGCGGTGTGCGAGCGGGCCTACCGGATTCTCGTCGACGAGGTCGGCTTCGAGCCCGACGACATCATCTTCGACCCCAACGTGTTCGCGGTCGCGACCGGGATCGAGGAGCACGCGACGTACGGCGCGGACTTCATCGAGGCGGTTCGCTGGATCAAGCAGAACCTTCCCGGCGCGAAGGTCTCCGGCGGCATCTCCAACGTGAGCTTCTCCTTCCGCGGCAACAACCCCGTGCGCGAGGCGATCCACGCGGTCTTCCTCTACCACGCGATCGAGGCGGGCCTGGACATGGGCATCGTCAACGCCGGCGCCCTGGTGCCCTACTCCGAGGTCGACCCCGAGCTGCGGGACCGGATCGAGGACGTCGTGCTCAACCGGCGCGCCGACGCCGCCGAGCGGCTGCTGGAGATCGCCTCGAAGTACAACAAGGACTCACCCGAGGCGGAGGCCAAGGCCGAGGCCTGGCGCGAGCTGCCGGTAGGGGAGCGGATCACCCACGCGCTCGTCAAGGGCCTGGATGCCTACGTCGAGGCCGACACCGAGGAGCTCCGCGCCGAGATCTCGGCTCGTGGTGGCCGTCCGATCGAGGTCATCGAGGGGCCGCTGATGGACGGCATGAACGTCGTCGGCGACCTGTTCGGTGCCGGCAAGATGTTCCTGCCCCAGGTGGTCAAGAGCGCGCGGGTGATGAAGAAGGCGGTCGCGTACCTGATCCCGTTCATCGAGGCCGAGAAGAAGCCGGGCGACGCCGAGACCAAGAACGGCACCATCGTGATGGCCACCGTCAAGGGCGACGTCCACGACATCGGCAAGAACATCGTCGGCGTGGTGCTGCAGTGCAACAACTACGAGGTGATCGACCTCGGTGTGATGGTGCCTGCCCAGAAGATCCTCGACGCCGCCAAGGAGCACGACGCCGACATCATCGGCCTCTCCGGCCTGATCACGCCGTCGCTGGACGAGATGGTCGGCTTCGCCACCGAGATGCAGCGCGTCGGGCTCGACCTGCCGCTGCTCATCGGCGGCGCCACCACCTCGCGGGCCCACACCGCGGTCAAGATCGACAAGGCCTACGACGGCCCGGTCGTCTGGGTCAAGGACGCCTCCCGCTCGGTGCCGACCGCTGCAGCCCTCCTCGACGCCGGCCGGCGCGAGAAGCTGATGGCCGAGGTCAAGGTCGACTACGACTCGCTCCGCGAGCGTCACGCCGAGCGGCGCGAGCGGGTGTCGCTGACGTACGTCCAGGCGAAGGCCAACAAGCCCGAGATCGACTTCTCGAAGGCGCCGGCGGAGCCGGCACAGCCCGGCGTGCACACACTGCTGGAATACCCGATCGCCGAGCTGCGCGACTACATCGACTGGCAGCCGTTCTTCAACGCCTGGGAGATGAAGGGACGCTTCCCCGACATCCTCAACAACCCGGCCACCGGCGAGGCCGCGCGCAAGCTCTACGACGACGCGCAGGAGATGCTCGACAAGATCATCGAGGAGAAGTGGATCGAGGCACGCGGCGTCTACGGCCTCTTCCCGGCCAACTCGACCGGTGAGGACGTGGTCGTCTATGCCGACGACTCGCGCACCGAGGAGCGCGCGACACTGTTCCAGCTGCGTCAGCAGGGCCAGCACCGCGACGGCATCTCCAACAAGTCGATGGCCGACTTCGTCGCTCCGGTCGGCGAGGGGGCTGACCACGTCGGCGCCTTCGCGGTGACGGCCGGGATCGGCCTGCCCGACCGGGTCAAGGCGTTCAAGGACGACCTCGACGACTACTCCGCGATCTTGGTGGAGGCGCTCGCCGACCGCCTCGCCGAGGCGTTCGCGGAGCGCCTCCACGAGCGCGTACGCACCGAGTTCTGGGGCTACGCCGCCGAGGAGGGCGGCGACGGCAAGCTCCCCAACGAGGACCTGATCGCCGAGAAGTACTCCGGCATCCGCCCCGCTCCGGGCTACCCGGCCTGCCCCGACCACACCGAGAAGCAGACGATCTGGTCGCTGCTCGACGTCGAGGCGAACACCGGCATCGAGCTCACCGAGTCGATGGCGATGTGGCCGGGCGCGTCGGTCTCGGGCCTCTACTACGGCCACCCCGACTCGCAGTACTTCGTGGTCGGCCGTATCGGCCAGGACCAGGTCGCCGACTACGCCCGGCGCAAGGGCTGGACGATGACCGAGGCCGAGCGCTGGCTGTCGCCGAACCTGGGCTACGACCCGGAGGACTGATCCTCGGGGTTGTCCAGCCATGCCGGCGGGACCTGACCGACGCTGACGACGTTCCAGAACGCCGTACGCCGCGTCAGGATCGTGACGAGGTGGTAGCCGTCCGGGTGGCGGGTGAGTACACCCGCCACCGGGTCGCGCTCCCGATCCAAGGTCAGCGGGATGACGTGGGCCCAGGTCTCGCTGGCGGGATACCAGTAGGCGCCGACCGTCGAGGCGTCCCAGGTGCCGAGGGCGGCGTTGGCCTCGGCGACCGCTGGCCGGAGCCGGGCCAGAATCTCCTCGGGCTCCATGCCGGCGCGGTCGCCGTGGTCGTAGGCGATGTGCAGAGCGCCCACGGACGTGATCCGCGAACCGTTGTCGAAGGCGGGTGGCGCCCAGCTCTCCAGCGCGGTCCGGCAGCGCTGGCAGTCGTCGTCGCGGCTCCAGTCGGCGAACTCGACGTCGTCGACGGCCAGGTCCTCACCGCGGCTGGTGACCAGCACCAGCCGCAGCCCGTCCTGGTCGCGCAGCGGCAGCGGGTTGTGCTCGAGACCGTCGCGGAAGTGCAGCAGTGCGGAGGCCTCGTTGACCCCGATCCGGTGGACGACCGCGCTGCGCAGCCCCTGGAGTCGCGCCTTCGGCGACTCCTGCCTCAGCAGCGCCGGATCGACCAGGTCGGCGAGCCACTCGACCAGGTCGACGGTGAGCAGCCGCTCGGCCTCAGCAGGCAGCACGAGGGAGGGGTTCGGAAGCCATGCGGGACACCGTATCCGTCTCCGGGCCGTCCTCGCCGACGCGGATAGGCTCGGACGGTGCGACACGATGAGCAGTGGGCGAGAGAGCGGTTCGCCGGCGCCCGGGTGGCGCGGCTGGCGACGGTCTCGGCCGATGCCGTGCCCCGGATCGTGCCGATCGTGTTCGCCCTGGTGGGCGAGAAGATCCTCACGGCGGTCGACCACAAGCCCAAGTCGACCACCCGGCTGCGGCGACTCGAGGACATCGCGGCGAACCCGGCCGTGTCGCTCCTGGTCGACGCCTACGACGACGACTGGTCGCAGCTGTGGTGGGCACGCGCCGACGGCGTCGCCCGGGTGCACGCGACCCGCGACCTCGACCCGCTGGTCGCGAAGTACGCCGACTACCGCGAGCAGCCGCCCACCGGGCCGGTGATCGTCATCGAGGTCAGCCGGTGGTCCGGCTGGTCGGCGACCTGAGGCCTGTGATCAGCGCGAGCGTCGGAAGGGGCGCAGGATCTCCCCGCTGGGAGACGGACCGCGCGAGCGCATCGAAGGAGGCACCGGCGGGGCCGTTCCGGCCCAGGGGCTGCGTACGTCCAGGACGGTGGCCCACTGTGACGCGGTCGGGCGGAGTCCGGGAGGACCGGCGGCCTGGTCCATCAGCCGGGTCAGCGGACCGACCAGGATGCCGGCCTCGCCGGCGAAGGTCAGGTCGGGCCGGAGCCCGGGGGCGGCGTTGCGGTCGCCGGTGAGCACGCGGGCGATGGTGAGGGCCAGCTTGAAGCGGTCGCTGTCGGCGGTCGGCGGCAGGCCGAGGTTGGTGGGGTCCTCCCAGCCACGGGTGTCGGCGGGCGGCAGCACCCCGTCCTCGCCTGCCGGCCGGATCCCGTCGCAGTCGAGCAGCATCACCCGGGGGATCGGTGACACCGACCAGGCGATGTTGCGCGGCGAGAGGTCGCCGAGGACGAGCCCCTGTCGGTGCAGCGCGTCCATCACCGCGGCCAGCGCCCGCATCAGCAGCACCCGCTCGAAGATCCCGGGGCTGCGTACGTCACCCGTGTCCACGAGCAGGCCCAGCTCCGCGAGCGCGGTCGCGGGACCGAACCCGGCCAGGAACGGCTCGTGGACCCGCTGCATCAGGAAGCCGGCGGTGCGTAGCCCGTCGAGCACGACCGTGTGCGGCCAGGCGGCGAAGTGATCCACCTGCAGGCCCTCGCTCTCGACGAACCCGCGGATCCGCACCAGCTCCGCCAGGGCACGGCCGTCCACGAGGCCGAGCTCTCGCGTGCGGTACAGCTTCGCGACCGTCCCGGGGTGGTCGGCCAGCTCGATGATGCGGCCCTGTGAGCCCTGGGCGATATGGCGTCCAAGACTCAGGTCGCTGAGCTGGATCTCGTTCACGGAACCTCCGGCTCCCGTCGTAGGTAGGCAGATCGTACGTGGCTGGGCGATCCCGTGCCGAGTCGACGGGTCAACTGGCGGCACGACTGATGACAGGATGGTCCCGGGACCGGCGAAGGAGGGCATGTGACAGGACAGGACGGGCGATCTCGGCTCGCGGCCTGGGCGGAGCAGAACATCGCCCGGCTCGCCGACGAGGCGTGCGCGCAGGTCGCCGAGCGGATCACGACCTACTACCGCGACCGGGAGAGTGGGCTGGTCTCCCTCGACGAGCTGCGGCAGTCCTTCGCCCACAACCTTCGCTCGGTGGTCGCAGCGATCGGCGACCCGCACGCCCAGCTCGATCTGGAGGCCTCCGACCGCACCGGCAGGCGCCGCGCGAAGCAGGGAGTGCCGCTCCCGGAGGTGCTGAGGGCCTACCGGATCTGCTTCGCCGCGCTCTGGGACGCCCTGGTCGAGCACGTGCAGGTCACCCGTCAGCCGGCGCTGACCGATGCCCTGATCGACACCGCCGGCGTCATCTGGCGCTTCACCGACGAGCACGCCGTCGTCCTGACCGAGGCCTACCGGGCGACCACGGCCGAGCTGATGCTCGCCGAGCAGCGGCGACGCTCGGCGGTCGTGGAGGCGGTGCTCACCGGGCGTCCCGGTCCCGAGTCGGGCCCCTGGGAGGCGGCTGCGCTGCTCGGCTTCCCGGCCGACGCGCTGTTGATCGTGGTCGCCGCCGAGACGAACGGGCTCGCCAAGGAGAGCCTGGTCAACGTCGAGCAACGCCTCGCCGAGAAGGGCTTCGTCTCCGGATGGCGGCTGACCCCGGCGCAGCAGCTCGGCATCGTGTCGTTCCCCGAGGAGCGGGAGGAGGAGGTCCTGGAGACCCTGCGCGGCTTCGCCGACGCTCGGACCGGGGTGAGCCCGCCCTATGCCTCGCTCCCGGAGACTCCGCGCGCGCTGCGCCTGGCGCGAGCGGCGCTGGCCGGGCTGGAGCCCGGCAACGCCGGGCTGCGAGCCTTCGACCACAGTCCGCTGGCGGCACTGGTCGTCTACGAACCCGCCGAGGGTCGCCGGCTCGCGGAGAACGTCTTGGGGGAGGTGCTGCGGCAGCCGTCCGAGGACCGTGAGCTGCTGCTGGAGACCCTCGACATGTACCTGGAGCAGTCCGGCTCCGCCGAGCGCGCCGCTACCCTGCTCTACTGCCACCCCAACACCGTGCGCAACCGGCTGCGCAGGATCCAGGAACTGACCGGCCGGTCCCTGGCCGAGCCGATGGACGTCGCCGAGCTGGCGGCTGCCGCCTACGCCCTGCGGGTGGCCTCGGCGACCGAGCTGTGGGCGACCCACGCGCGGAAGAGGCCCGGCGTCAGCCCGCTGCGATCCCGGCCACCAGGTTGATCGTGCTCGCCAGCACCACCGCCCCGAAGACGTACGAGAGCAGGGTGTGCCTCAGCACGACGGAGCGGATCTCGGAGCTGGTCACCGAGGTGTCGGAGACCTGGTAGGTCATCCCGAGGTTGTAGCTGAAGTAGAAGAAGTCCCGGTAGGCGGGTTTGTCGTCGGAGTTGAAGTCGATCCCGCCCGCGTCGTCGGCGTAGTAGAGGTGCGCGTAGCGCGCGGCGTACATCAGGTGCAGGCTCGCCCAGGCCAGGAAGACGCCGACGAGCGCGACCGCCGCGGCGAGGCGCCCCTGGGAGGAGTGGCCGACGACGAGGAGCATCACGATCCCGAGCAGCCCGCACAGCGAGATGGCGACCACGACGAGCTCCTCGGTCGCTGGCCGGAAATCCTCGCGGCGGGTGTTGGCGCGGGTCGTGTCGGCATCGAGCGGCCACAGCGCGATCCAGCCGGAGGCGACGAACGCCGCATGGAGGACCGCCACCCCGAGAAGGGTGCCGATCTGGGCGTCGACGAGGAGTACGCCGGCCGCGGCCGTCACCGCTCCGGCCAGCAGCGAGCCGGCCAACCGCGCCCCGGCGGCCGAGGGGAGAGGCGTGTGCGAACTCGTCCGACTCACGCCTGCAGGCTACCCGTCGTCGGCCGTCACAGCGGTCGGTGTGCGTGCGGACAGCGAGTCCGGGTGAGCGGCGACGAGGAGGGGGAGCGCGGCGTACCGTGGTGTCCACCAGGACCGGCAGCGCGAACGAGAAGAGGACAGGTGCCCCTCAGCAGGATCGAGGAGTCGACCACCCGCAACGAGGGTGGGGTCGAGTTCGGCGGCGGACGGCTCGCGTACGCGCCCGGCGAGGCGACCGTGGCCGACGCCATGGTCCGCCGGCCGAAGCTGCTCGCGGCCACGGCGACCGGTGGTGACGTACGTGAACTCTTCCTCGACGACCACGTCCATGCCGCGCTGGTGTCCGACGGCGACAGGCTCCTGACTGTCGTCGAGCGGCAGGACCTCATCGAGGTGCGTGACGACGAGCCGGCGACGGCGATCGGGACCCTGTCGGGCCGGACGGTCGGTGCTGGGGCGGACCTGTGGTCGACCTGGACATCGATGACCGCTGTCGGTGTCCGCCGGCTCGCGGTGGTCGAGGACGGCCGGTGCGTCGGACTCCTCTGCCTCAAGCGCAGCGGTCGCGGCTTCTGCTGCGACGCGGGCGTCTGGGCGCGGGCCCAGGAACGGAACAACCACCGCGGCTGCGTCCCTCAGTCATGACCGAGATGCGAGAAGGCAGGAGACCCAGGTGACGCCGCAGGACCGGGCACAGGACGTGCTGGCACCACCCGCGAAGGCGGCCATCTTCCTCACTGTGACGGTCAGGGACGGGAAGGAGCAGGGGGCGCACGACGCGCTCGCGGACGTCGCCGGGGTCACCCGCGCGATCGGCTTCCGCATCCCGGAGGCGGCGCTCAGCTGCGTGGTCGGCATCGGGGCGGAGGCCTGGGACCGGCTGTACGCCGCCCCGCGCCCGGACGGGCTGCACCCGTTCCGGCCGCTGGCGGGGGAGAAGCACGCGGCCGTGGCCACGCCCGGTGACCTGATCTTCCATCTACGTGCCGGCCGGCCCGATCTCTGCTTCGAGCTCGGCCGCCAGCTGATGGTGCTCTTCGACGGGCTCGTCGACTGCGTCGACGAGGTCCACGGCTTCCGCTACTGGGACGAGCGTGACCTGCTCGGCTTCGTCGACGGCACCGAGAGCCCCACGGCGGCAGCCGAGTCCGGACCGGCGGCGCTGGTCGGCTATGGCGAGGCCGACCCCGAGGAGACGTACGCCGGGGCCAGCTACGTCATCGTCCAGAAGTACCTCCACGACCTGGACGCCTGGGAGAGGCTCTCGGTCGAGGAGCAGGAGTTGGTCGTCGGCCGCAGGAAGCTCAGCGACATCGAGCTGGCCGACTCGGTCAAGCCCGATGACTCCCACGTCGCGCTCAACACCATCACCGAACCCGACGGCACCGAGCTCGCGATCGTGCGCGACAACATGCCGTTCGGTGCGGTGGGGACCGGGGAGTTCGGGACGTACTTCATCGGCTATGCCGCCGACCCGGGGGTGACCGAGGAGATGCTGCGCAACATGTTCCTGGGACGTACGCCCGGCCGGCACGACCGGATCCTCGACTTCTCCACGGCCGTCACTGGTTGCCTGTTCTTCGTCCCGCCCGCGGCGTTCCTCGAGGATCCAGAGCCGTTCCTCGCCCGCACCCGGGCCTGAGCGGATGATGACGTGGCCGCGGTGAGTGCGATCGGGGGTGTGCCGGAGGCGATCACGGCGTCGCCTGGGGCGCGCACCGACCGGGTCCTGGTCGCGGCGGCCCTGGTGGCTGCGGGCTGGGGCGCCAACCAGTTCACCCCGCTGTCAGTGGTCTACCGGCTCGAGGCGGGCTGGTCGACGATGTCGGTCGTCGCGGTGTTCACCATCTACCTCGCAGGCCTGGTCCCGGCGCTTCTCCTCGGCTGCCGGACGGCCGACAGGTTCGGCCACCGCCGGGTCGTACGCATCGCCCTGGCGATCACAGCGGCCGGAAGTCTCCTGCTGGCACTGGCCGAGGTGTCCGGCGAGGTCGTCGTCGCGAGCCGGCTGGCGACCGGGGTCGCGGCCGGGCTGATCGTCTCGGCCGGTGCCGCGTGGCTGCGCGCGCTCTCGCCCGGTCCCGACCGCGGCGCCCGCTTCGCGGTGTACGCCACGGGAGCCGGCTTCGCCCTCGGTCCGCTGCTCGCGGGCACCCTCGCCGCCTGGCTCCCGGCCCCGTCCGTGGTGCCGTGCCTGGTGCACGGCGGCTTCGCGCTGCTGGTGCTCGCGCTGACCGCCCGCATCCCGGAGATGTGCTCGATACCCGGACCGCCGCCCGCGGCGCCGGCGAGCGACCGCTGGTCGGCCATCACCCATCCGCGGTTCGTCGGGATCGTGCTGCCCGCCAGCCCGGCGATCTTCGCGGCGGTCACGGTCTCCTACGTCGTCCTCCCGCCGTTCGTCCTCGACCGAGTCCTCGACCGCGCGCCGCTGTTCAGTGGCCTGGTTGCCGCGGTCACGCTGCTCGTCGGGCTGGCGGTGCAGCCGCTGGCGGCGAAGATCGACCGTCCCGGAAGCGCTCGTGCGACCCTCGTCGCGATGGGGACCGTGGTCATCGGGCTCCTGCTCGGCGCCCTCGCCATCGAGGAGGTCTCCCCGCTCCTGGTCCTCGGCGCGGCCGTATTCCTCGGCGCCGGCTACGGCCTGACCCTGGAGTCGGGGCTTGCCGAGATCGGGCGCCTCGCGCCACCCGGCGCGCTGCCGACGGTGTCGGCGCTGTTCCAGGGCGTGGCCCACAGCGGCTTCCTAGCGCCCCTGCTGCTGGCGGTCATGGCGAGGTCCGCCTCCTATCCTGAACTCTTGGCAGGCCTGGCCCTGATCGGCCTCATCCTGCTCATCGGCGCAGCCGTGCACGCCGCCAGGCACGCCCACCATGACCCCTCACGAACCGACCCCACACCACAGGAGCTGACATGGGAAGAGTGACAGTTGGACGGCCCGTGCTGCGGGTACGCGATGGCGTCATCTCGCGGCGGCCCGACACGCTGGCCGCTGAGGAGCCGATGGAGATCAGGGTCAACGGGCGACCGCTGACCGTTACGATGCGCACCCCCGGGAGCGACTTCGACCTGGCCATCGGCTTCCTGGTCAGCGAGGGCGTCGTGCACAGTGCTGACGACGTCGCGAGCGTCCGCTACTGCGCCGGCGCCACCGCAGACGGCGGCAACACCTACAACGTGGTCGACGTCGGCCTGGCCGCACACGTACCCCCGCCCGACGCCTCCCTGGAGCGCAGCTTCTACACGACCTCCTCGTGCGGCCTGTGCGGGAAGGCCTCCCTCGAGGCGGTGCGTACGTCATCGGCCTGGTCGGTCGCGGAGGACACTCTGCAGGTCACGCCCGAGCTCCTGGCGACGATGCCGGAGCGGCTGCGAGAGTCGCAGCGCGTCTTCGACAGCACCGGCGGCCTGCATGCCGCCGGGCTCTTCGACGCCGACGGCAACCTGCTCTGCGTACGCGAGGACGTCGGCCGTCACAACGCGGTCGACAAGGTCATCGGGCACGCGCTGCGCGAGGGGCTGGTGCCGCTGCGCAACAGCATGCTGATGGTGAGCGGCCGGGCCTCCTTCGAGCTCGTCCAGAAGGCCGTGATGGCCGGCATCCCGCTGCTCGCCGCGGTCTCGGCCCCCTCCTCGCTCGCCGTCGACCTGGCCGACGACAACGGCCTGACCCTGGTCGGGTTCCTGCGCGGCTCCTCGATGAACATCTACGCAGGAACCGACCGCATCGCGGCCGTACCCGCCGGCTGAGGGTCAGTTGCTGCTGGGAGTCACCCGGACCTTGAGGTTCTTCATCAGCGGCTGGGCGCTCTGGACGCTGTAGTCGCTGGCCCCGATCAGCACGTTCATCTCCGGCATGTAGCCCGCGGCGCTGCCGCGCGGAAGGTCGTAGCGAAGGGCGCGGTAGCCACGGAGCGATCGGACGCTGCCGTCCTTGGCGGTGGCGACGATGTCGACCAGCGAGCCCTCGGTGATCCCACGCGAGCGCATGTCGTCCTCGTGCATGAGGATCAACGTACGCAGGTTCTTGATGCCGCGGTAGCGGTCGTCGTCGGAGTAGATCGTGGTGTTCCACTGGTCGTGGGAGCGCATCGTCTGGAGCACGAGTACGTCATCCTCGGCCGGGATCACGTCGGGCAGCGGCGACGCGGCGAACTCCGCCTTGCCGGACGGCGTGTGGAAGACCAGCTCGCGGGCAGGCTGCTTGAGCCGGAACCCCAGCGGGAGGCGGACCCGGCGGTTGAAGTCCTCGAAGCCGATCAGCGCCTTGGCCATCACGTCGCGGATCCGGTCGTAGTCCTCGACCCACGACTCCCACGGGCTGGTGCTCGAGGGCAGGGTGGCCCGCGCCATGCCGGCGATTATCGCGGGCTCGGAGAGCAGGTGAGGTGAGGCGGGCCGCTTCATCCCGCGGGAGAGGTGGACCATGCTCATCGAATCCTCGACGGAGGTCTCCTGGAGGCCGCCGGCCTGGTGGTCCTTCTCGGTGCGTCCCAGGCAGGGGAGGATGAGCGCCTTGCGACCGTGGACGAGGTGGCTGCGGTTGAGCTTGGTGCTCACCTGGACGGTCAGGTCGCAGTTGCGCAGTCCGCTGGAGGTGTAGACGGTGTCGGGCGCGGCCATGACGAAGTTGCCGCCCATGCCGACGAAGACCTTGACCTCACCCTCGTTCATGGCCTTCATGACGCCGACGGTGTCGAGGCCGTGCTCGCGCGGCGGGGTAATGCCGCAGACCTCGCCGAGCCGGTCGAGGAACGCGTCGGTCGGCTTGTGGTCGATGCCGCAGGTGCGGTTGCCCTGGACGTTGCTGTGGCCGCGGATGGGGGAGGGGCCGGCACCCTCGCGGCCGAGGTTGCCGCGCAGGAGGAGGACGTTGACGATCTCGCGCACCGTGTCGACGCCGTGCTCGTGCTGGGTCACGCCCAGGCACCAGCTGATCAGCGTACGGTCGGAGGCGGAGTAGACGGCGGCCGCCTTGCGGATGTCGGCCTCGCTGAGCCCGGCCTGGTGGGTGAGGTCGGCCCAGGAGGTCGACTCGACCAGGGACCGGTAGTCCTCGAAGCCCGAGGTGTAGCGCTCGATGAACTCGACGTCGAGCGCCTTCGGGTCGGTGCGGTGCTCCTCCAGGAGTGCCTTGGCCATCCCGCGCAGCAGAGCCAGGTCGCCACCGGGGCGGACCTGAAGGTTGAGGGTGCTGGTGCGGGTGGCCTTGTTGAGCGCCATGTCGACGAACTCGTGCGGGATGATCGCCTTGCGGGCGGCCGCCTCGACCAGCGGGTTGATGTGCACGATCTGGGCGCCGCGGTCGTACGCCTCGGTCAGTGCGGTGAGCATCCGGGGCGCATTGGAGGCCGCGTTGACGCCCAGTACGAAGAGGGCCTCGGCGGTCTCCCAGTCCTCGAGGTCGGCGGTGCCCTTGCCGGTCCCGATCGCGGCGGTGAGGGCTCGCCCCGAGGCCTCGTGGCACATGTTGGAGCAGTCGGGCAGGTTGTTGGTGCCGAACTCGCGCGCCCACAGCTGGTAGAGGAACGTGGCCTCGTTGCCGAGCCGCCCCGAGGTGTAGAAGGCCGCCTCGTCGGGGCTGCCGAGAGCCCGCAGCGTCTCGCCGACCAGCGCGAACGCGTCGGCCCAGCTGATCGGGACGTAGCGGTCGCTCGCCTCGTGATAGACCATCGGCTCGGTCAGCCGGCCCTGGTCCTCGAGCTCGAAGTCGGACCAGGTCTCGAGCTCCGAGACCGTGTGCGCGGCGAAGAAGTCGCGGTCGACCCGCTTGCTCGTCATCTCCCACACGACGTGCTTCATCCCGTTCTCGCACAGGTCGAGCTTGAGCCCCTTCAGATCGTCGGGCCAGGCGCAGCCGGGGCAGTCGAACCCGTCGTTCTCGTGGTTCATCTTGAGCATCGCCCGGGTCCCGGAGACGACGGCGTGCTCGCGTGCGAGCACCTTCATGACCGAGGTCGCCGCGCCCCACCCGGCGGCCGGATGGTGATAGTCGCGCTGCTTCCATTCACCTGTGGGGACGGGCCCCTGGCCGGAGGTGTCCTGGTCGACCATCTCGTGCTCCTGTGCATGTCGTCATCGCGGGCGCGCTGTGCTGTCTCGTCTCGGACGCTATCCGCGCGGATCCTCCGTCCGCGAGCGATCACGGGCCCGTCGGCACGAATGTGTCGGTGAGGACAACGCGAGTGGTGACGGGCGACAAACTTGAGTACGTCAGCTCAGGCGCAGCCAGTGCGTCGGCGGCAAGACTGCTGCCATGCCCGAGACTGAACGCGCCACCCGGCGCCCGCGCTTCGCCCTGCTGCGCCACCACCTGCTCGCGCCGGCCGCCTCGTGCTTCCTGGGTGTCCTGAGCCTGGCCACGGTGCTCTGCTTCCACTTCCCGGAGCTGCTGACCACCCGCGAGTTCCGTGCCGTCTACACCGAGGACTTCGCGCGTACGCTGCTGCTCGTCGGCCTCGCGGCCGCCTTCTTCGCCGGCACGATCGCGGTGCTGCGCGACCAGCACAAGCGGATGGCCTTCATCGGCGTCGGGACGGCGACCGCCGCGGTGCTGCTCGGCGGCACCGAGGTCCCGTTCGACGGCCGGGTCGAGGACTCGCCGTTCTCGCTCGGCCTCGACTGGTTCGTGCTCGCGCTGTTCTTCTCCGCGCTGGTCTTCATCCCGCTCGAGCACGCCTTCGCCCGCCGCCCGGTGCCGGTCTTTCGACCCGGCTGGCGCACCGACGCCTGCTACTTCTTCATGAGCCACGTGCTGGTCCAGCTCATCCTGATCCTGGTCACCACCTCGACGTCGCTGGTGGTCTCGGCGGTGAAGGTGCCGGGCGTAGAGGCCTGGATCGACGGCCTGCCGTTCCTCGTGGCCTTCCTGCTCGCCGTCTTCCTCGCCGACCTCGCCCAGGCGGTGCTGCACCGCTGCTACCACCGGATCATGGTGCTGTGGCGCTTCCACGCGGTCCACCACTCCAGCCCCGAGCTCGACTGGCTGGCCGGCTCCAGGGTGCACTTCGTCGAGACCGTGCTGACCCGCAGCATCGTGCTGCTGCCGCTGCTGTTCCTCGGCTTCTCGACCTCGGTCGTCAACGCGTACGCCGTGCTGGTCGGCATCCAGGCGGTGGTCGCGCACGCCAACCTCGGCATCCGGTTCGGCTGGCTGGAGTACCTCGTCGTGCTGCCGCGCTACCACCACTGGCACCACGCCCGGCACCTCGACTACTGGGACCGCAACTACGCCATCCACCTGCCGGTGATCGACATGCTGATGGGCTCCTTCAAGCTCCCGCGCGACGGCAGCTGGCCCGAGGAGTACGGCGTCCTCAAGCGCGAGACCGTCCCCGTCGGGATCGTCGCCCAGCACGTCGCCCCGTTCCTCGGTCAGCGGACCTTCGACGAGTACGTCCGCTGACGCGTGGCAAGATTCTCGCCATGAAACCTGCGGCTGTTCTCATGGACATGGACGGCACCCTGGTCGACACCGAGCCCTACTGGATCGCGGCGGAGTACGCCATCGCCGAGCGTTACGGGGCGACCTGGTCCGAGGAGCAGGCGATGGAGCTGGTCGGCAACGCGCTGATCGAGTCGGCGCGGCTGGTCAAGGAGGGCATGGGCCTTCCCCACGAGCCCGAGGAGATCGTCGAGATGCTCCTCGACGGCGTGGTCGAGCAGGTCGAGCGTGAGGTCCCATGGCGACCGGGTGCGCGCGAGCTGCTCACCGACCTGTTCGAGCAGGGTGTGCCGTGCGCGCTGGTGACGATGTCGTACGCCCGGTTCGTCGGCCCCATCCTCCAGGAGCTTCCGGAGGGCACCTTCAAGGTGATCGTCACCGGCGACATGGTCCGCAACGGTAAACCCCACCCCGAGCCCTACCTCACCGCGGCCGCCGCCCTCGGCGTCGCGGCCGAGGACACCATCGCGGTGGAGGACTCCAACACCGGAGCGCGCTCCGCCGAGGCGGCCGGCTGCACCGTCCTGGTGGTCGAGAACCACGTCCCCGTCGCCCCCGGTGAGCGCCGGGTCTTCCGCGACACGCTCGAGGGAATGACGTACGCCGACCTGGCCGGTCTCGACGCCGACCTCGGCTGACCGCGACCTCCGACATGGACCGGCAGGCCGCTCCTGACTGCGCCAGTGGTGATGAGCGACCTGCCGGTCCCTGTTCGCTGATCGATCAGTGACCGATCATCTCCTGGGGCCTAGATGATGACGACATGTTGGCCTCGTGACACCCAGGTGCCCCGCTCACCCCAATAGGTGTCGACCGGGAAGCTGATGCTCGCCCCCTCGGGCTCCCTGAGCGTCTTGCAGGTGGCGCCCGAGGTGCCGCCGGTAGGCCAGTAGGTGTTGCGGTCCTCGAACCAGCCGTCGCTCCGAACGCTGCGACGTCCCTCGGTGTTGTAGGCGAAGAAGCAGAGCTTGTTCGTGCTGTCGGTGTACTTGACCCAGCCATCGCCGTACGTCCAGGACTTGTCGGCTGCCGAGGCGGGAGCGGCGCCCACGGTGCCCGCGCCTACGGCAACCAGCGGAAGCAGGCAGGCCGCGACCGCGAGGCGGCTTCGTCCGCGCGTCATCACGGGCACCCGGCAGCGTCCGCGCTGCCACCGGTCTGGGTCCTGGTGAAGTAGGTGCCGTCCTTGCGGCGCAGGCCGACCGTGGTCGAGCAGCGGTAGATGTTGGTGAACGAGATCCGATCCCCGCCGGTCGTGTAGTAGTAGGGAGAGGTGATGACGGGGCCGTTGATCGTTCTCACGTACTTCACCCGGACGCGCATCTTGCAGCCGCTGGTGTCGGGTCCCCAGTAGACGTCGATGTCTGTGGCACGGGGAAAGGGCCCCTTGTAGAGCAGCGTCTGAGCGCGGGAGCTTGTGCAGTCGTTGGTGCGTAGCTCGGTGAGTGTTTGGCCGTCGTGGTAGAGCACGACATCCCCCGCCTGAGCGTTGGCGGGGCTGCCGAGCAGGCCGGTTATCAGCAGCGCACCGACCAAGGCCACTGCGATCCGAAGTATCTTCATCGTTCTCCGATCGGGTCGGGTCCTGGTCTTCTCCAGGCTCCTTGAGACGGAGCCTGGGGGTCGACCGCGTCGGCCAAAACCCGTACCAATCCCGTATGTCACCTCATCCCGTACGTGGCCATCCGGCGGCCATTTCCGGGCCAATTTCTGTCCATTCTCACCTCATCTCCTGTCCACCTTCAGCGCCGCCTTCGCTGCGGCCCGAGGGGCGGAGTGGCTTGTATGAGGGTGCCCGGCGATCGGACGGGGTGGTCGACCCCCTCGTGGTGACGGGTCTGCCGGAGGCACCTACTAATGTGACCTTCCGTGGGCCACATCCAGATCACTCCGTCCATCCTCAACGCCGACTTCGCCGCCCTCGGGGCCGAGGTCGCGCGGATCCCCAGCGCCGACTGGGTCCATGTCGACGTGATGGACAACCACTTCGTGCCCAACATGACCTTCGGGCCGGCGATGGTCGAAGCGCTCGCGCGGTCCACGGACACGCCGCTCGATGCCCACCTGATGATCGAGAACGCAGACCGTGAGGCTCCGGCGTACGTCGAGGCCGGCTGCGGCTCGGTGACCTTCCACGTCGAGGCGACCAAGGCCCCGGTGCGATTGGCCCGCGAGATCCGTGCCAAGGGCGCGCGCGCCTCGATGGCGCTCAAGCCGGCGACCCCGATCGAGCCCTACGAGGACATGCTGGCCGAGCTCGACATGGTGCTGCTGATGACCGTCGAGCCGGGCTTCGGCGGGCAGAAGTTCCTCGATCTGGTGCTGCCCAAGATCCGCCGGGCGCGGGCGATGATGGACAAGGCCGGCGTCGAGACCTGGCTGCAGATCGACGGCGGAGTCTCGCTGGAGACCATCGAGCGCTGCGCCGAGGCCGGGGCTGACGTCTTCGTCGCCGGCTCCGCCGTCTACTCGGCGACCGACCCGGACGCGATGGTCAACGCGCTGCGCGACAAGGCCGTCTCAGCAGTCGACGCCTGATCCAGGTCCGTGCCACGTGTGTGGCACACTGGTTGAAGACGAGCTTGTGCTCGCGTGCTCTGGGGTCGGTGAAATTCCGAGCCGGCGGTGACTGGATCCAGGTCCAGAAGTCCGCGACCCGATGACAGCCAGTCATCGGTTGACCAAGTGAGAATCTTGGACCGACGGTTAAAGTCCGGATGGGAAGACGCACGCAGCCCGATTCGTCGTGACCGCCCCAGACCTTCAGGGCGCGGCGCGATGTCTCGGCCTGACCCCGGAGTCCGTGAGACGGACCAGAGGGGATCAGATGAAGTGCTTGGACCAGCGTGACCCGGAGCCGGGAGCGATGCGTCGCGCCCTGGAGCTGGCCGCTGCGATCGGTGCCCCGGGACCTGCCATCTATCCGAACCCGCGGGTGGGCTGCGTACTCCTGGCGCCTGACGGGTCGATGATCGCCGAGGGCTACCACCGCGGGCCCGGCACGCCGCACGCCGAGGTCGATGCGCTGACGAAGGCCGGGGATGCTGCTCGGGGAGCGACCGCAGTCGTGACGCTCGAGCCGTGCAATCACACCGGCCGCACCGGCCCGTGCTCGCAGGCGCTGATCGAGGCCGGCGTCGCCCGCGTCGTCTACGCCCAGTCCGACCCCAACCCGGTCGCCGCCGGCGGTGCCGCCACACTGAAGCAGGCGGGCATCGAGGTCGAGCAGGGCCTGTACGCAGCGGAGTCCCGTGAGCTCAACCGGGTCTGGACCCGGGCGGCCGAGCTGCAGCGCCCCTACGTCACCTGGAAGTTCGCCACCACCCTCGACGGACGCAGCGCCGCCGCCGACGGCACCTCGCGCTGGGTCTCCTCGCGCGCCGCGCGGCTCGACACCCACAAGCTGCGGGCGCTGAGCGACACGATGCTGGTCGGGACCAACACGGTCGCGGTCGACGACCCCGCGCTGACGGTCCGTGACCTGGAGGACCGGCCGGTCGGCGTACAGCCTCTCCGGGTCGTCATGGGGGAGCGCGACCTTCCTGAGGACCGCCGGATCTTCGACGCGCAGGCGCCGTCCCTCCACCTCCGCACGCGCGATCCGCACGAGGCGTTGACCGCCTTGTGGGAGCGCGAGCGCCGCCATGTTTTTCTCGAGGGTGGGCCGACGCTGGCCGCGGCCTTCCTGGACGCCGGCCTCGTCGACGAGATCGTCGTCTACGTCGCCCCGTTCCTGCTAGGCGCCGGTCGCTCGGCCGTCGCCGACCTCGGGATCACGACCATCTCCGACGCCTTCCGGCCGCGGGTGCGCTCAGTCGATGTGCTCGCTCCCGCCGCCGTGGGCGACGAGCCGAACGTACGACTCATCTTGGAACCACAGAAAGGGGAGCAGTGATGTTCACCGGGATTGTTGAGGAGCTCGGCACCGTCGCCGGGATCGAGGACCAGGGCGACGCCGTACGCCTGACCATCTCCGCCGCCACCGTGCTGTCGGACGCCGAATTGGGAGCCTCCATCGCGGTCAACGGCTGCTGCCTGACGGTCGCCACGCTCGGGGAGAACGAGTGGACCGCCGACGTCATGCTGGAGACGCTCAAGCGCACCAGCCTGCACGCGCTCTCGGTCGGTGACCAGGTCAACCTGGAGCGCGCGGTCACCCCGAGCACCCGGCTCGGTGGCCACATCGTGCAAGGGCACGTCGACGGCGTCGGGCGCGTCGTGTCGCGTGAGCCCAGCGAGCACTGGGAGGTCGTCACGATCTCCCTCGACCCTGAGTTGGCTCGCTATGTCGTCGAGAAGGGCTCGATCGCGGTCGACGGGATCAGCCTCACCGTCGTCTCCGTGAGCGATGACGCCTTCACGGTGAGCCTCATCCCGGAGACCCTGGCGCGCACATCCCTGGGGTTCCGGGCCGTCGGCGACGAGGTCAACCTCGAGACCGACATCATCGCCAAGCACGTCGAGAAGCTTCTGGGAGGGGTTCGGCCGTGAAGATCGAGCACAGCAGTATCGAGAACAGCACCGAGCAGTACGTCGGGGTCCGGCTGGACCCGGTCGAGAACGCGATCGCCGACCTGGCGGCCGGCAAGCCGGTCGTGGTCGTCGACGACGAGGACCGGGAGAACGAGGGAGACCTGATCTTCTCCGCCGAGCTGGCGACCCCGGAGGTGATGGCGTTCGCGATCCGCTGGTCCTCCGGCGTGATCTGCGTGGCGCTGCCGGGGGAGCGGCTCGACGCTCTCGACCTGCCGCCGATGACTCGTGTCAACGAGGACCGCAAGCAGACGGCGTACGCGGTCTCGGTGGACGCCCGCGAGGGCGTCTCGACCGGCATCTCGGCCGCCGACCGGGCGCTCACGACTCGGCTGCTCGCCGGTCCGTCGTCGGTGGCCGGGGACCTGACCCGGCCCGGACACGTCTTCCCGCTGCGGGCACGCGACGGGGGAGTGCTGGTCCGGGTCGGCCACACCGAGGCCGCGGTCGACCTGACCCGGCTGGCCGGTCTGGAGCCCGCCGGTGCGCTGGTCGAGCTCGTCAACGACGACGGCACCATGCAGCGCGCCCCGCAGCTGCGGGAGTTCGCCGACGAGCACGGTCTCGCGATGATCTCGATCGCCGACCTGGTCACCTACCGGCGGCGTACGGAGGTGCTGGTCGAGCGTCACGCGGTGACCCGGCTGCCCACCGAGTTCGGGGACTTCACCGCGTACGGGTATCGCACCATCGACGACGGGGTCGAGCACGTCGCGCTGGTCTACGGAGACACCGCCGGATGCGATCCGGTGCTCGCGCGAGTGCACTCGGAGTGCCTGACCGGCGATGTGTTCGGGTCGCGGCGCTGCGACTGCGGGCCGCAGCTGCGGGAGGCCCTCTCGCGGATCGCGGCGGAGGGCTGCGGTGTGGTTGTCTACCTGCGCGGACACGAGGGCCGCGGGATCGGGCTGCTTGCCAAGCTGCAGGCCTACCAGCTGCAGGACGGCGGTCGCGACACCGTCGACGCCAACCTTGATCTCGGCCTGCCCGCCGACGCACGACACTACGGCGCCGCCTCGCAGATCCTGCGCGACCTCAAGGTCGACTCGGTACGCCTGATGACCAACAACCCCGAGAAGGTGCGTCACCTGGAGGCGTACGGTGTCGAGGTCGCCGAGCGGGTCCCGCTCACCCCGCGACCCAACGAGCACAACCTCGCCTACCTGCTGACCAAGCGTGACCGGATGGGTCACGCGCTGCCCGATCTGTCTGAGGAGAATCGATGAGTGGCAAGGGAGCCCCGACCCCCGAGGTCGTCGACGCGAGCGACCTGAGGGTCGCCGTGGTGGCGGCGCGCTGGCACGACGAGGTGATGGCCGGCCTGCTGAACGGCGCCGAGCGGGCGCTGAAGGACGCCGCCGTCGGCGGCCTGACGGTCGTCCGGGTCCCGGGCGCCTTCGAGCTCCCGGTCGCCGCGGCCGCGCTCGCCAAGTCGGGCTACGACGCCATCGTCGCGCTGGGCGTTGTGATCCGCGGCGGCACCCCGCACTTCGACTACGTCTGCTCGGCTGCCACCGATGGTCTGAACCGGATCGCGATCGACCACCTCATCCCAGTCGGCTTCGGCCTGCTGACCTGCGACAACGAGGAGCAGGCGCTCGACCGGGCCGGGCTCGAGGGGTCCAGCGAGGACAAGGGGTACGAGGCCGCGGCGGCGGCCATGGAGACCGCGCTCGCCCTGCGCGACTGCGTACGCCACTACTGAGACGCCGTCCCCGCCAGGTGGCTCGCCAGACCGTCGCGGATGCCGTCGAAGTGGGCCGCGAAGCCCGGGTCTGCCTCGAACATCCGTCCGAGGCAGACCTGCAGACCTGCATCTGGTGTGTGATCGGGAAGAAGTTGCCGAAGACCTCACGGTGACGCTCGGCGAGCTCGTTGGCCTCGGGGCTTCCGGGCGGTACGTCCATGTCGATCGCGGCACCGAGATCCTGCTCGAGCGTGGTCATCGCCCGGCTCAGCCGCTGCAGGTCGGCGTCGGTATAGAGGCAGTATCCCGCCGGCGTACGAGCTCAGTACGCAGGAGAAGCTGACGCTCGTGGCCGGCGGTGCTGTCGGCTCAGCGAGCCCGGGCCCGGCGGGGACGAGCAGCACGTCCTGGAACATCCAGCGGCGCACGGAACAGTCAGGAACTGAGGCATGCCATAGATCCCGCGGAACGGCTCCGGGGCCACCGCGTCGGGTCCCGGCAGTGGCACGGGGCTGACCTCGAATGCGTCGTAGTAGTCGCTCATGCAGGGAATCGTTCAGCCTCACGTTGCGTGAGGGTCAAGCTGACCGGAAGTCAGGCGACGAGTCTCGCGACCAGATCGCCTTGCCGGCGACGCGCACCCGGGTCCTTCCGGGCTGACGTCTGCTCGACGATGAAGCCGTTCGGTTCCAGCAGGTCTCCGAGCGCCTCGGCGGACCAGAAGTAGGCCGTGTGCACCGCGTGGTCGAACGCCTCGCCTGGCTCGCCGTCGAAGAACCCGATCAGCACCGACCCGCCGGGTGTGAGCACGCGGGCGAACTCGTCGAAGATCGCGGGGAGGTCGGCGGGCGGGGTGTGGATGATCGAGCACCACGCCAGGATGCCGCCGATCGACCTGGCCTCCAGCGGGAGCGCGGCCAGGTCCGCTCGCTCGAAGCTGACCTCTGGATACCGCGCTCGTGCGGCGGCGACGAACTCGGCCGAGGCATCCACGCCGACCACCTCGCGTACGCCGCTTGTGGTCAGCTCCTGGCTCCAGAGGCCGGGGCCGCAGCCGGCATCCAATAGGCGGCCGGACGTGGTGTCTCGCCAGGTAGTGATCGTCTCGCGGTCGCGCTCGGCGAGCTGGTCGATCGTTCCGAACAGGTCGATGTACTCGGCTGCGCGGCCGTCGTAGGCTGCGCCGATCTCGGTCATGGTCATCGGTCATCGAGGGTAGCGGGCTTCGACTGCGGGCGCCTTGTGCTGAGTTCCAGCGTGGGTGGGGCCAATACTGTGTTTGGGTTGGGAGATTTAGAACCAGGGTGCCTGGCTGGGTGCCATTTGGCTGTCTTGCGGGCTTCCAGCAGCGGTCTGGCTTTTGTTGGGATATCTGTCCCTGATCGGGTTCGGTTGTTTTGCATTGTGTGGTAGGCTCGGCACAGGCGTAAACGTGAAGGCCGATCACCTCGAAAGAGGCGTGCCCTATTCATCCGGGAGACAACGGGTGTGGGGTAATCCAGGGGAACCAGGGGCGTGAACGCTGAGCTGCGAGGGTAAGTAATAGCCCGTACTCCGGGCCTCCGAGACCAGCGAACCAAGATGGATCTGCGTGTGTGCAGACCCTTTGAGTTCGTACGTCGGGAGGTGACCGTGATGACCACGCTGCAACAGCCACAACACCCCGTGCTCGGGGCCGTGGTCGCGATCACCGCCTCCCTCGAGCAGGTTGCTGAGGCGAACCCCTCGTTCATGGCCACCGACCAGAAGGCCACCACCCTGATCGAGATCGCCCGGTCCAAGGCCCAGCTGGCTGAGCTCGAGCTGCGCGTGCTCGCCGCCGCTGACGACGTCGCCGCCGAGTCCGGGGCGCGGGATGTGGCGGCGTGGTTGCATCACCACACCCACCAGCGCCCCGAGACCCTGCGCGCCGACCTCCGCCTCGCCGAGGCGCTCGATCGGACGTATCACCAGGTCGCGGCCGCGATGCGCGCCGGTGCCTGCAACCCGGCCCAAGCCCAGGTGATCGTGAATGCCCTCGACGATCTGCCCGCCGACCTCGACCCCGAGATCAAGACCAAGGCAGAGGAGGCCTTGGTCGCTTACGCGACCCGGTTCGATCCCACCCAGCTCCGCCGCCTCGGGCGTCGGATCCTCGATGTCATCGCGCCTGAGATCGCCGAGGCCGAGGAAGCCCGACGGCTCGCCGCGGAGGAGGCCCACGCCCGTAAGAAGACCCGCCTGGCGATGCGACGTCTCGGGGACGGCACCACCCGCATCTCCGCTGTGGTCCCGGATGCGGCCGCGGACCGACTTGCGACCAACCTGGAAGCGTTCGCCTCACCCCGGCGCGATGACGGCACCCGTAGCGAGACCGGTGAGTACCTGCCCTATGACCGGCGGCTGGGGCGGGCGTTGTGCCAACTGCTGGAGACCCTCGACCCGGCCCGGCTCCCAATCCATGGCGGGGACGCGACCACGGTGATCGTGACGATCGATATCGACCAGCTCCGCAAGGAAGCCGGCATCGCCCAGATCCTCGGCGGCAGCCCGATCACCGCGGCCGAGGCCCGGCGCCTGGCCTGCACCGCAGGCATCATCCCCGCGGTCCTCGGGGGTGCCTCGGAGCTCCTGGACTTCGGGCGCAAGGAACGCTTCTTCACCGCCGCCCAACGCCGCGCCCTCCTCCTCAGATCAGCGACCTGCGAGGCCGAGGGCTGCGACATCCCCGGCACCTGGGCCGAGGCCCACCACTGGATCGCCTGGGCCCAAGGCGGCGCGACCGACCTCGACAACGCCGCCCTTCTCTGCTCCCATCACCACCACCGCGCCCACGACACCGCGTACCTCCACGAACGCCTCCCCAGCGGCGACATCCGCTTCACCAGACGCACATAGACCGACCGATGAAAACGAGTCACAACACCCAGGCATACGCCGACTCCGTGGTGTGGTTTGCGGCAGATGCGCCGACTCGGCGTTGTGCGGACGGCCGCCGGCATTCGAACCTGGCATTGCGCTACAATTTGCGCATGCATGCAAATACGCAACCTCCGGTGTGGGACGACGACGTGGTCACTCTTGCCGTCGAGGTGCTGCGGATGCTGGCCGACCCGACGCGCCTCCAGATGGCGGGGCTGTTGCTGGACGAGGAGCGGTCGGTCTCCGAGCTTGCGTCGATGCTGGACAAGCCGGTGCCGGGGGTCTCGCAGCATCTGGCGAAGATGCGGATGGCTCGGCTGGTGACGACCCGGAAGGAGGGGACCTCGGTGCTCTACCGCGTCGAGAACGGGCATGTGCGCCAGCTGGTCCTCGACACGATCGGCCACGTGGAGCATCTCCTGGACCAGGTTCCGGCGCACCACCGGTCGGGGGAGGAGTCGGCATGACCCATACGTTGCACGATCACCCACACGACCACAGCCATGCGCACGATGGGCGGTGGTCGCGGCTCAAGCATGCGGTCTCGGACGTCTTCGGGGCTCACTCCCACGACGCGGCGGATCAGGTCGACGAGGCGCTGGAGGCTGACGTACGTGGCCGGCGGGCGCTGTGGGTCAGCCTCGGCGTCCTCGCGCTGACGGCGGGACTGCAGGCGGTGGTCGTGAGCCTGACCGGGTCGGTGGCTCTGCTGGGGGACACGCTCCACAATGTCGCCGACGCGCTGACGGCGGTGCCGTTGCTGGTGGCGTTCTGGCTCGCCCGGCGTCCGGCCAACGACCGGTTCACCTATGGGTACGGCCGGGCGGAGGACCTCGCCGGTCTCTTCGTCGTCGCCATGATCGCCCTCTCCAGCATCCTGGCGGGCTGGGAGGCCATCGACCGACTCTTCCATCCGCGCGAGGTCGAGCACGTCTGGGCGGTCGCGGCGGCGGGGGTGGTCGGGTTCCTGGGCAACGAGATCGTCGCGCGCTATCGGATCCGCGTGGGCCGTCAGATCGGCTCGGCCGCTCTGGTCGCGGACGGGCTCCACGCGCGTACGGACGGCTTCACCTCGCTGGCCGTGGTGTTCGGTGCTGCCGGGGTCGCGGTCGGGATGCCGTGGGCAGACCCGGTGATCGGGCTGCTCATCGCCATCGCGATCCTCGGCGTGCTGCGCTCGGCGCTCAAGCAGGTCGGCGCCCGGCTGATGGACGCGGTCACCCCTGATGACGTACGCAGGGCGAGGGAGGCGGTCGGCACGGTCGACGGGGTGCTCGAGGTCCGCAGCCTGAGGCTGCGATGGATCGGCCACACCCTCCACGCCGACGGCGACATCACCGTGTCAGCCGAGCTACCCGTCTCCGCCGGCCACGACATCGCCCACCACGCCGAGGAGCATCTCCTGGAGGCGCTGCCGCGCCTGACCAGCGTGGTCCTCCACGTCAGCCCCGACGGCGCGCATGCCTAGTATCTGCGTCGATGAACATCTTCGAGTTCGACGGCAAGAGTCCGCAGATCCATCCCGACGCCTGGGTGGCGCCGACAGCGACGCTGATCGGTGACGTTCGCCTCGGGCCGAACGCCAGTGTCTGGTACGGCGCGGTGCTACGCGCCGACGTCGGGCCGATCATCATCGGTGAGGGCTCCAACGTGCAGGACAACTCGGTGCTGCACGTACGCCCTGGCTCCTCCCTCGAGATGGGCCCGCACAGCACGGTCGCGCACGGCTGCGTGGTGCACGGCGACCGGATCGGGACCGGGTCGCTGATCGGCAACGGGGCAGTGGTCTCCGACGCCGTGGTCATCGGCGACGGCTGCCTGATCGCGGCCGGCGCGATGGTGGTCGAGGGGACCGAGGTGCCCGACCGCAGCCTGGTGATGGGCGTGCCGGCGAAGATCCGCGGCACGATCGAGCCCGGCACCAACCCTGCGGCGATCCTCGAGCTCAACGCGCCAGGCTACGTCGCCCTCATGAAAGAGCACAGTATGAAGCTGCACCGCGCGACGGTGCGTCCGGTCTAGCCCTCAACCTGAGGTGGAGGGTCAGTCGGCGCCGCAGGCCACGCAGTGGAGCGAGCCGACCCGGCGATCTGCCTCGCAGGTCGCGCACGGGGCGATGGTCTCGCGGCCGCAGCCCTCGCAGTGCTTGCCGCGGACCGGGTAGCCGCAGTAGGGGCAGTCGCCCTTGCGTACGCGCATGGCTGGGATCCGCTTGGCCAGCAGGCGCTGGACGGCGACGAAGACGCCGACGGTGGCCGCGGCACCGAACAGCGACAGGATGAGCGGGCCGAAGTCGGCGTACTCGAAGGTGTAGTGGAAGGCGAAGACCAGGGCCATGATCACCCCGGTCGCGGCGAGCGCGAAGCCGAGAGGCAGGAAGCGGGAGCCGCTGCGGCGAAGCCGGTAGAGGACCCAGAATCCGACCAGGCAGAGCAGGATGATGAAGCCGAGGCGGATGCCGATCTGCATCGCCTCGTGACCGGGGATCTCACACGCCGTCTGGCCGTTGTTGCACTGGTCCCAGTCCATGTAGAGCGGCCACCAGCCGGCGACCTTGACGTAGAACCAGACGGTGCCGACGAGCAGGAAGGCGGTCAGTGCGACCGCCAGGAACCGCTCGCTGCGGGTCGACTCGACCTCATCGGCGGCAATCGGGGTCTTCATGGCGTGCTCCTGTGGGCTCGGGTGCGGGCGTGGAAGCCGACCTCGAGGCGGCAGTCGAGGGCGGCTGCCACCCGGAGAAGGGTGTCGATCTTGGGTGGACGGGACCCGGACTCCAGTCGAGCGATCGCCGACTGCGTCGTGCCGCAGAGCTCGGCGAGCTCGCGCTGGGACAGGCCCCGCGCGACCCGGTGCTCGGTGACCTGCGCGGCGATCCCGACGTAGAACGCGGTGTCCTCGTCGTCGGTGCTCATGAGATCGAAGATATCGCAGGTCTGCTATGACCGTCTATAGCAGGACTGCTATCGATTCGGTGAGACGATTCGGGGGCCGGGTCGCGTACGGCCTAGGCTTGACGCTCGTGAAGACGTTCGACGAGCTCTGGGCCGAGCTGAGTGAGAAGGCCCGGACCCGACCTGAAGGATCCGGCACCGTGGCACAGCTCGACGCCGGGGTCCATGCGATCGGGAAGAAGCTGGTCGAGGAGGCCGCCGAGTCCTGGATGGCGGCCGAGTACGAGGGCAAGGAAGCGACCGCGGAGGAGATCTCCCAGCTGCTCTACCACGCCCAGGTGCTCATGCTCGCCAGCGGAATCTCGATCGACGACGTCTACTCACACCTGTAGGGGAACCCTCATGACAACCGATGACAAGCCTCTCCGGATCGCCGTCCCTAACAAGGGCTCTCTGTCCAGCTCCGCCTCCGAGCTGCTGCGCGAGGCGGGCTACCGCCAGCGCGAGGACTCCAAGCGCCTGACCCTCATCGACGAGGAGAACGGCGTCGAGTTCTTCTACCTCCGCCCGCGCGACATCGCGCTCTACGTCGGCGAGGGCACCCTCGACATCGGCATCACCGGCCGCGACCTGCTCCTCGACTCCGGCGCCAAGGCCGACGAGGTCATCGGGCTCGGCTTCGGCCGCAGCCGGTTCCACTTCGCCGGCCGCGCCGGCGCGTTCACCTCGATCGAGGAGCTGCGCGGCAAGCGGATCGCGACCTCCTACGTCGGGGTCGTCTCGGCCTTCCTGGAGCGCGAGGGGATCGACGCGAGCGTCACCCGTCTCGACGGCGCCGTCGAGACCTCGATCCAGCTCGGCGTCGCCGACGCGATCGCCGACGTGGTCGAGACCGGTTCCACGATGCGACAGGCCGGCCTGGAGATCTTCGGCGAGCCGATCATGCGCTCCGAGGCCGTGGTGATCACCCGATCCGGGGCGCAGCTGCCGGAGGCGTACGAGACGTTCAAGCGCCGTCTGGACGGCGTCCTGATCGCGCGCAGCTACGTGATGATGGACTACGACATCCGCGCCGAGGACCTCACCGAGGCCTCCGCGATGACGCCGGGTCTCGAGGGGCCGACGGTCAGCCCGCTGCACCGCGAGGGCTGGGTCGCCGTCCGTGCGATGGTGCCGCGGGCCGGTTCGCAGAAGCTGATGGACGACCTGTACGCCGTGGGTGCCCGCGCGATCCTGCTGACGGAGATCAATGCCTGCCGGATCTGACCTGCCGGTGAAGCTGCCGCACACCTGGCGCCCGCTCGGGGCGCGCGTCATGGGCTGGTTCCTCGTGGCCGCCCTGGCGATCATGTGCACGATGGTCTGGGTCGGGTTCACACCCGAGATCAAGGCGCAGGTGACCATGTTCGAACGGCTCACCTTCGGCTTCGTGGGCCTGCTGATCCTGACCTGCGTCCATGCGGTGACCCGTTCGCGGGTCGTCGCCCGCGAGGACGGTCTGACCGTGGTCAACGGCTACAAGCGCCGCGACCTGGAGTGGGCCGAGGTCCTCGCGATCAACTTCCCCCGCGGCGCCCCCTGGCCCAACATCGACCTGGCCTCGGGCCACAACATCTCCGTCCTCGGCATCCAGGCCTCCGACGGGGGCTCGTCGAGAAAAGCCGTACGCACGCTGCGCACACTGGCCGAAGAACTGTCCTAGCAGCGACCCTGCGGCGAACCACTTACAACGCTTCGGGGAATCTTCGCCCGAAGCTCTGATCGCGGTGCCCTCGGAGTCCTAGCGTGTCTTTGTGATCTCATGGACTCGTGCTCTCGCGGCGCTGGCGGCTGTCCTCACGCTGGTCTCGACCGTGCCGGCCCAGGCCGCGCCGGTGCATCCGGTCGGCACCTGGGGTGCCTCGGCCGACGAGGTGGGCGGTCAGACCGGCGCCGCCGGCCTGACGGACCGGTCGGTGCGCAACCTGGTGCACACCTCGCTGGGTGGCGCCGGCGTACGCATCACCCTGTCCAACGTGTTCGGCGACCGTCCGGTGACGTTCGCCTCGGCACACATCGGTCTGGCCGCGGACGGAGCCGCGGTGGTGTCCGGCACGAACCGGCCGCTGACCTTCGACGGCGCCGACCAGGTCACCGTCGCCCCCGGCACCGAGGTGCTCAGCGACCCGGTCGACGCGTCGGTGCCGGCCGATACGACCCTCGCGGTGAGCTTCCACGTCGTCGGCGAGAGCGGCCCGATCACCGGGCACGACGTGGCCACGCAGACCTCCTACGTCTCCGGGACAGCCGGCGCGGACGTGGCCGGCGAGGAGTCGGGTGCGGCGTTCACGACGGAGATCTCCAGCTGGTACTGGGTCGAGAGCGTCGTCATCGAGAAGCCGCGCCGGGTCAAGACCGTGGTGCTCTTCGGTGACTCGATCACCGACGGCAACGGGTCCACGGTCGGGGCCGACCGGCGCTACCCTGACGTGCTGGCCGACCGGGTGGCGGCGAGCTCGTTCGCCGGGCGGTTCAGCATGATGAACGAAGGCATCTCCGCCAACCGCGTGCTCGTCGACAGCACCGGTGGCCAGCGCGGGCTGGACCGTTTCCGGCGAGACGTCCTGGACCAGCCCGGCGTCTCCACGGTCGTGCTGCTGGAGGGGATCAACGACATCCGCTGGGACGACGCCGACGAGGCTTCCGACCTGATCGTGGCCTACCGCGACCTGGTCGCGCAGGCGCACGCCGAGGACGTGTGCGTCGTCGGCGCCACCCTCACCCCGTACGAGGGCGGCAGCCGCTACACCCCGGCGCGCGACCGGGTGCGGGTCGCGGTCAACGAGTGGATCCGGACCTCCGGTGAGTTCGACGGCATCGTCGACTTCGACGCGGCCACGCGTGACCCCGAGCGACCGGCGCGGTTCCTGCCTGCGTACGACTCCGGGGACCACCTCCACCCCGGCGACGCCGGCTATGCGGCGATGGCCGAGGCGTTCGACCTGGGGCTGCTGGAATGTGACCGCTGAGCCGGCTCAGCGGCGGCCAAGGAGCACCCCGAGCGTCACGACCGAGATCGCCATCGAGACGGTGGCGCCGAGGGCGTCGGGGGCGAACAGCGCCGGGATGCTCACCAGCCCGGCGATGTCGAAGCCGCGCACCGCGTTGCCGAACAGCGAGACCGGCATCGCCCCCATCGGGGTGGAGACCATCGCTGAGGCGTAGTCGGGCGGGGGAGCGACGAGCCACCGGGTGAGCGTGGCGAGTGCGCCGAGCCCGATCGCTGGAGCCAGCAGTGGGTGTGGCAGCGCCCACAGACAGCCCAGCCCGTAGGCCATCAGCAGCACTGTCGGGACCACCAGCGCGCCGAGCCGCAGCTGCCAGGATGAGGTGCCCAGCAGCCGTGCGAGGCTGCTCGATCGCGACAGTACCCGCAGCCCGGCGCCGAGCGGGATGGCCGCCCCGAAGCCGAGGACCACCATCACCGGCACGACCAGCGCACCCGCGCCCGCCTCCGCCAAGGCGTACGCAGGCACCACCGCGGCGGTGGGTGCCAGGACGCGCAGCGGCGCCCGCCGCAGTCGGACGAGATCGGCGGTGACGAGCGCGAGCGGCCCGCGAGGACCCCGCAGGCGCCGTGCCCGGACGACGGCACGCTGGCTGCTGGTGTGCTGGAGTACGACGTCGTAGGCGAGGGCGGTGTCCATCCCGGCGAGAGCGCCGGAGAGGCCGTTGGCCAGCCCGTGTCCGCGAGTCAGGTCACGACGGCGCAGGTCACCGAGACGACGGCGCGCGAGCACTGCGGCCCCGGCGGTCACCGGCGCGAGCACAGCCGGCACCAGCCACCACCGCGCGTCCGCGGGCGGGGTCAGCCGGGCCGTGACGCCGGCGGCCACGGCCGCCACCGCGGCCAGGGCGACGAGCGCCGTCACCGGCCCGACCATCCGCGATGCCGACCCCGGTCGCGCCTGGGCGACGGTCCCCGCGGCGTACGTCGCCGGTGCCAGCAGCGCCGCGGCGAGCGCCAGCGCGCCGCCGGTGAGCAGCGGCCAGCCCGCGGTCACGGCGGCGAGGAGGGCCGGGACCGCGGCGGCAAGGGCTCCTAGGGTCAGGACCGTCGCGTACTGCCGTCCCAGCCAGCGGCCACGGTCCACCGGCGTGGAGAGCACCAGCGCCGAGGTCGCGGGCGAGGCCATGAGCGGTCCCAGGAGCCGGAGCGCCGCGGCGCCCAGGGCCAGCCAGATCAGCACGAGAAGGACCGGTCCGGCGGCGCGGGTGCCCACGCAGGGCCCGGTGGTGCATCCCTCCACCGCCTGCCCGGCATTGACCACCGCGCTGACGAGCCCCGAGCCGTAGATCAGGACCGTCAGGAGAGCGAGGTAGGCCTGGTAAAGCACCTCGCCCCAGGGTGCGGTGACGTGACCGCGACGCCACTCGCGGATCAGTCCGCGGATCTCAGCCGGCGTCGGCGGCGGTGTCTCCGTGCTCATGCTTCGTCGAAGGAGGAGCCCAGGCGTACGACGTCGTCGGCCACCGCCTCGACAAGAGCCGCGTGGTGGCTGGCGAAGAGGATGCCGACCCCGGCCTCCTTCTCCCGTCGGAGCAGGTCGGCGAGCCAGATGGCGCCCTCGGCGTCCAGCCGCTGTTCGGGCTCGTCGAGGAGCAGCAGCCGGCGGGGCCGGACCAGGAGCAGCGCGAGCGCGAGCCGCTGACGCTGACCCGAGGAGAGCGACCCGGGCAGCTGGTCGGCCTGATCGTTGAGGCCGACCTCGTCCAGCACGCCGTCGACGGTGCCCTCGGGATCCTCGACCCGATGGGCGTGCGCGACCAGGTCGAGATGCTCGATCACCGCGAGGTCCGGGAAGAGGTCCAGGTCGTCGAGCAGAGCGGCGACGTCGCGGCGCATCTGCGCCGAGCGTTCGTCGTACGGCCTGCCGTCCAGCAGCACCTCGCCGGCGGTCGGCTCGTCGGCCCCGGCCACGCAACGCAACAGTGTCGACTTGCCCGACCCGTTCGTACCGGTCAGGGCGATCGCCCGGCCGGCCGCGAGGGTGAGGTCGAGCCCGTCGAGGACGGCGTGGTCGCCGTAGGTCCTGCTGAGCCCGGAGACTGTCAGCAGCGTCATGTCAGCGCGGTGATGCCCCAGGTGACCTCGAGGCGCTCGTCGGGGGCAAGCGTGATCAGGTCGGTGCCGGAGTTGTACGCGTCCGGGGGAGCGGTCATCGGCTCGACGGCGAGACCGCCGCGGGCCGGCGCCTGGTCGTCGGCGCTGTAGACCATCAGCCACGGGTGGTGCTCGTCGACCCAGAGCGCGATGCTGTCGTCGGGGCCCTGGATCGTGACCGTCGCCCGTCCGTCCTCGCCCCGGTCGAGATCGGTGAAGGCGTGGTCGAGGACGACGTCGCCGATGGGCTTGGCGGAGGTGAAGTCGTAGGCCGTCCCCACCGTCGCCTCGCTCGTGGTGGGCAGCTTGCGCTCGTCGGAGAGCAGGCGCGTCCGCGCCGGCAGGGTGAGCGTCCACTCGTCGACCGGACCGGCCCCGACGGTGAGATAGGGGTGCGCGCCGGCGGCGTAGGGCGCGGGGGAGTCGGCGTGGTTGGTCGCCGCCTGGGTCACGGTGAGCCCGTCAGGGCCGATTGCGTACGTCACCTCGAGGTCGAGGGTCCACGGATAGCCGCTCTGCGCCATCAACCGGGTGGCCAGGGTGATCGAGTCCTTGGCCTCGTCGATGGGCAGCCACTGAGACCACCGCACCAGCCCGTGGGAGGCGTTGTTGCGCGCGACCTCGGTGAGCCCGAGCTGATAGGTCTTCCCGCCGAACTCGTAGCGGCCGTCGCGGATCCGGTTGGGCCACGGCGCCAGCAGCTGACCCTTGCCCCCGCTGGACTGCTCGTCGTCGCTGAACCCGGCGATCAGGTCCCGCCCCTCGTAGGACAGCAGCCGCAGCGCGCCGCCACTCTCCGTCACCGTCGCGGTGTAGCCCCCGCCGTCGATCGTGAACTGCTCTCCACTCGGTCTCAGCACGGACACAGGCTATCGAGGTGGCCGGCCCGGCCCGGTTACCGGTCGGGTTAGCCCCGGGCGATGGAGCGACGGCCGCTCAGATGGTCACGATGATGTCGGCGCGGGCGGCGGTCAGGTCGCGGGCGAAGTGCTCGATCTCCGCGGCCGCCCAGGCGTCCCAGTGGGGTGCGAAGGTCTCGCCGTCGCGGTCGATGCCGCGTCGCCGGCGCTCCTCCTCGGGCGCGTCGACCCAGGCGAGGGCGGTGCGGAAGCCGTCGTACGCGGCGGCGCCGCTGCCGACGCCCTCGATGACGAGCAGCGGGCTCGGCGGGACCAGCACGGTCTCGGCGAACTCGCGCGCGTGCCAGTCATAACGCCGGTAGGAGCCGGCGGCTCCCTCGACGAGGGGAAGCAGGATCGTCTCGAGCTGGGCGATGCCCTCGGCGAGGCCGTCCCAGCCGGCGTACAGGTCATCCATGTGGACCACCGGGGCCTGCGTCATCTCAGCCAGGGCGGTGGCGAGCGTCGTCTTCCCGGAGCCGGCGGGGCCGTCGACGCAGATCAGCCGTCCGGGGCCGAGGGTGGCCGGACGGCTCATCGCGATCGTGAGGAGATCGGTTGCCGGCTCGCTGAAGTGGAGCCCGAGGCCATCAGTGGAGTCGGTCAACTCAGGAGATGCCGTACTTCTTCAAGATGTCGTTCACGTCGGCCATGTCGTCGTCATCGTCGTCGACCACCGGGCCCTTGGCCGTCTTCGGAGCCGCGACCGAGGCCGGGCCGGCCGAACCGGCGGGCGCGGCACCGGCAGCCCCCTTGCGGGCCGCTCGGCTCGGCTTCTCCTTGGTGGGCAGGAGGCGGGAGACGAAGATCAGCACGATGGCGAGCGCGGCGATGCCGAACCCGATCCAGACGGTCGGGCTGAAGACCAGGCGTGCGGCCCAGTCGGCGATCGCGTCGACGATCCGGCCGCCGGCGCGCAGCAGGCCGGTGAGGTACGCCGCCGGGGCGAGCAGCGTCCACCCGGCAGCCTTCACGCCGGCTCCGAGGCCGCGCCGTCGGAACGCGACCCAGGTCCAGATCGCGCCCAGAATGGTGAGCGCGGCGGCTAGTGCGAGGTAGGCGCCTTGGTCCATACCTGCAGTCTTCCACCGTCGTGGTCGTCTGGCACCCGGACTGTCCCCGATATCTGCCCTGATGTTGCTCTGTTGTTGAATGGGGAGGCGATGAACGACAAACGACTTCTCGGCACGGCATTTCCCGGCGACACCGGTGAGACCAGCCCTGAGGTCGCGACCGTGATGAGGTCGTACGCCGCGGGCCAGGCCACGCACGCCGATGTGCTCATCACCCTGGCGGCTGCCCGGGTGCTCGTCCCGGTCGTCGCGGTGCTGGGCGAGGTCGAGGTCGACGAAGCCGGTCTGGCGCACGACAAGACCTCTGACATGGCCACCGTGCTGCTCACCGGTGCCGATGGGCGCCAGGCGCTGCTCGGGTTCACCGGGACCGCGCCGCTGCAGGCGTGGCAGGCCGACGCCCGCCCGGTTCCGGTCTCCCTGCGGGACGCGGCTCAGGCCGCCGTCCACGACGGCGCCGACGCCCTCGTGCTCGATCTCGCCGGCCCGGTCCCGTTCGCGATCGAGGGCGACGACCTGCAGAAGGTGGCCGAGGGCTGGCAGCTGGCGACCGTCGGGCCGCGTACCGCCTGGGTGCGACCCTGACGATTGGGACAGCGGGGAATGTTGCAGTAGTGTTCCGTGTTGACCGATCAGCCGACGTACGCCGTCGGTTTGATCCAACAAGCGGAGATCACGACAGCGTTCTCCCACCCGCATCGACCGCCTAGCAACGAAGGTCGTCGGGTCCGGTCCCGGAGACAGTGTCCCCGGTGGTGCGAGCCCGTGCGCGGGTGAGCGTTATGACTGGCTTCCGCTTGTGACCTGACAAGCGGAAGCCTTTTTTGATTTCCGGACCGCCCGTGCACGCGGCCCGGAAGCCGAGATCCAGAGCCTCCGCAGCCACAACAACTGGAGGACACATCAGCACTGAGCTTCGTATCAACGACCGGATCCGGGTTCCCGAGGTCCGCCTCGTTGGTCCCAACGGAGAGACGGTCGGCATCGTGCCGACCCCTGACGCGCTGCGCCTGGCCCAGGAGGCCGACCTCGACCTGGTCGAGATCGCCCCGCAGGGCAAGCCGCCGGTCTGCAAGCTCATGGACTACGGGAAGTTCAAGTACGAGAACGCCCAGAAGGCCCGTGAAGCCCGTCGAAACCAGACGAACGTGATCATCAAGGAGATGAAGCTTCGTCCGAAGATCGACAAGCACGACTACGAGACCAAGAAGGGTCACGTCGTGCGGTTCCTCAACGCCGGGGACAAGGTGAAGATCACGATCATGTTCCGCGGTCGTGAGCAGCACCGTCCCGAGCTCGGCTTCCGCCTGCTGCAGAAGCTCGCCGAGGACGTCGAGGAGCTTGGCTTCGTCGAGTCCTCGCCGAAGCAGGACGGCCGCAACATGACCATGGTCATCGGCCCTCACAAGAAGAAGGCCGACGCCAAGGTCGAGGCGAAGGAGGCCAAGGAGGAGAAGGCCGCCGAGCGCGCTGCCGACGAGGCCGCCGAGAAGGCGGAGCGTACGGCTGCGAACGCCGCGCGTCCGGCCTCCATCCCGAAGGTCAAGCGCCGCTCGGAGAACCTCGACCCCGACATCGACGTCTGAGCCTCCCGGGCCCAGCAAGAGACTTCCGCCGCCGCGGCGCCCCGTGACCGGCCGGACGACGAGAGAGAGAAGAACATGCCGAAGAACAAGACCCACTCCGGTTCCAAGAAGCGCTTCAAGGTGACCGGTTCCGGGAAGATCCAGCGCCTGCAGGCCGGCCGTAAGTCTGGCGCTGCGTTCGCCTCCGCGCCGACGACCGGCTCGCGCAAGAAGCACCGTCGCAACGCCGGTCTGGTGGAGCTCGCCCCCGCCGACGTGAAGCGCGCGAAGAAGCTGCTCGGTCGCTGAGCGATCACCCCGAAACTTTCCCTAGCATTCAAGGAGCACTGAAATGGCACGCGTCAAGCGCGCAGTGAACGCTGCGAAGAAGCGTCGCACCACCCTCGAGCGGGCCCAGGGTTACCGTGGCCAGCGCTCGCGCCTCTACCGCAAGGCGAAGGAGCAGGTCACCCACTCGCTCGTCTACGCCTACAACGACCGCCGCAAGAACAAGGGCAACTTCCGCAAGCTGTGGATCCAGCGGATCAACGCGGCGGCGCGTGCCGAGGGCATGACCTACAACCGCTTCATCCAGGGTCTCAACCTGGCCGGCATCGAGGTCGACCGCAAGATCCTCGCCGAGCTCGCCGTCAACGACGTGGCCGCGTTCAACGCGATCGTCGCCCAGGCCAAGGCTGCTCTGCCGGAGGACGTCAACGCCCCGGCGAACGCCTGAGCTTGCGTTTGAAACGACGCCCCCACCGGCCGCTGTGCCGGGCTGGGGGCGTCGTTCTCTGTTGCGACGTGGGAGTCTTCGTCAGTGAATGAGTCGGGGGAGAACGTGAAGCTGTCCGCGGGGAACTCGCGCCTCAAGGAGATCCGCAAGCTCGCGCGACGTGCGGTTCGCTCGGAGCGGCGGGTCTTCCTGGCCGACGGTCCGAAGGCCGTTGAGGGTGCGCTCGGCACTGTGCTGGATTCTGGGGTGAGTTGCGTGCAGGAGATCTTCGCGACCGAAGCCGGAGCCGAGGCGTACGCCTCGGTGCTGGCCGACCAACCGGTCACTCTCGTCGAGGACCGAGCGATGGCCGGGCTCTCCGACTCGGTCACCCCCGCCGGGGTGGTGGCACTGTGCCGGTTCCTCGACGTGCCGCTCACCGACATCGCGGGTCCGCTTGTGGTGATCTGTGCCGACGTACGCGATCCCGGCAACGCCGGCACCGTCATCCGCTGTGCCGACGCGGCTGGCGCGTCCGGGGTGATCCTGGCCGGCGACTCGGTCGACCTCTACAACCCCAAGACCATCCGGGCCTCGGTCGGCTCCGCCTTCCACCTCCCGATCGCGATCGAGCGGGATCCGCTGGTCGCCGTCAAGGCGGCCAAGGCCGCCGGCCTGACCGTCCTGGCCGCCGACATGCACGGCACCGCCGACCTGTTCAGCGCCGACGCGCTCCTGGCCCGGCCCACCGCCTGGCTGATGGGCAACGAGGCCTGGGGCCTCCCGCCCGAGCTCGCCGCCGAGGCCGACGAGATCGTGAGCATCCCGATCTTCGGCAGGGCCGAGTCGCTCAACCTCTCCACCGCCGCCGCCCTGTGCCTCTACGCCAGCGCCAAGGCCCAACGCCGAGACGTCAGTTCCTGACGCCGAAGCGTCGATCGGCCTCGTCGGCTCCCGGGTTCGTCGCGCCTGCCGGCATCGGGACGCGGCCGTGTCGAACGGGTAGCGCCGCCCAGAGCGCCACGACGACGTAGACGACCTGCTCGGGGAGTCGGAACCAGAGCGGCGTAGCCGGATCGCCGTTGAGTGGGATGTTCTCGACCGCCGCGTAGATGTTGGCGGGCAACAGCAGGACGAAGAGCACGGCCAGTCCGAGTCCGGCAGCCGGGCGCGTCCGCGTGATGACGAGCCCGACGGCGCCCAGCACCTCCAGGACGCCGGTCATGTAGATCGTGAGGCTGGGGGCGGGAACGAACGGCGGGACCATGGCGACCAGATCGTCATGGCTGGGCATGATCGTGACGCTGTCCGGAACGAAGTGCGCGCTCCCGGTGAACAGCAGCAGCACCGCCAAGCCGTGGGTGGCGCTGGATCGCCAGGTCGCGAAACGGCTCAGGCCCAAGGCCCCGAGCAGTCTGAACCCGGCCGTGGGAACAACGAGAAGCATGAGTGTCTCGAGCATGAGTGCTCTCCTCCGACGATGAAGTTACCACTGGTAAGATAGGCGCGCTGCCAAATGTTGTCAATGGTAAGATCGCTTCGTGACCGATCGGACCTACCATCACGGGGACCTGCGCAGAACCGCGCTCGCCGCGACCGTCGAGGCGCTCGAGGAGGGCGGCGGACCTGCCGCGCTCAGCATGCGCGACGTCGCCCGGCGAGCCGGCGTCTCGCACGCGGCGTTCTCCCACCACTTCGGCGGCAAGCGCGGTCTGCTCACAGCGCTCGCGGCCGAGGGCTACGACCTGCTCGCGGACGCACTGTCCGCTGCCGGTGGCGACCTGATCGAGGCCGGGGTGGCGTACGTGCGGTTCGCGGTGGGGCACCGTGCGCACTTCGAGGTGATGTTCAGCCCGGCGCTGTACGATCCCGATGCGCCGGAGCTGGCCGCCGCCGAGCAGCGCGCCGGCCGGGCGCTCACCGAGGCGCTGTCGACATCGGCCAACAAGACCACCGAACTGGCCGCATGGTCGATCGTGCACGGCTTCGCCAGCCTGTGGCTCGCCGGCTCGGTTCCGCACGACCCTGCCGATGACGCCGGCGACGTCGCGCGACCTGTCATCCGGCTGCTGACCCTCCCGTGACGGCCTCTCGTCGGCGTCTTGACCTTCATCTGGCCTGAAGGACGATGGTTGCGGCATGGATGAGCCACTGTTGACGATCGGGGCCTTCGCGCGGGCGGTGGGCCTGACCGCGAGCGCGCTGCGGCATTACGACGAGTGCGGGCTGCTGGTGCCGGCGGAGGTCGACTCCGGGACGGGCTATCGCTACTACACGCCCGAGCTCGCCGACCGGGCGCGGCTGATCGTGGGCATGCGGGAGGCCGGGGTCCCGATCGAGACGATGCGGGTTGTGCTCGACTCGCCGGCTGGAGAGGCGCGGGCAGCGTTGATCGGGTTCCTGGAGGAGCAGACGGCGCGGACGGGGCGGGCCGAGGAGGCCGTACGCGGCGTGCTGGCCGCCGTCGATGCCGGGCCTGCCGCCAGGCCCGCGCTCGTCGAGCTGCCCGGTCCCGTGCTGGCCGCAGCGATCCGGCAGGTGCGGCACGCGGCCGAGTCCGATCCGGCCTCCGAGCTCGCTTCTGTCCTGATAGACGTCGGGGGCGGTAGCGGTGGATCGGACGTGGACGTGGTGGCGACCAACCGCTACTGGATGGCGGTGCGGGAGCTGCCGGCGGCGGCCGAGGGGGACGATGGCCGGGCGGTCCTGTCCCTGCCCGACGCGGCCGCGCTGGCCGACCGGCTGGATGCGATCACCACCGCCGAGCTGCGCATCGCCGATGGCACCCTCACCCTCGCCGGGCAGGACCTGGGCCGCGACACCACCTACCCGGCGCACCGACTCGTTCTGGCCGGTCTGGAGCCGCCCGTCACCTGGGCGGTGCTCGTCAAGTCCGACCTGCTCGCGGGTCTCGATGCGGCCGCCTACGCCGAGGTCGACCTCTTCCTCGGCGATCAGGCGCGGCTCCGCTCGCCGCACACCGCCGAGCAGAGCGACGTACGTGGCGTGGTGACCGGCCCTCCGAGCCGGCTCCGACTGGGCACGGCCCTGTTCGGCCGCGCCCTGGCAGCGTGCCTGGGCGACGAGATCCAGCTGGCGGTGACCGCGCCGGACCGGCCGGTGGTGGTGACCTCGCCCTACCAGCCTGGGTTCACCGCGCTGGTCATGCCCGTGCGGCACAACCCCGAAGGCTGAGTCCGTGGGAGTGGCCCAGGGCCGGGGGTTCCGCCCCTGGCTGGCAGCGTCGACCGCATCGGTCTTCGGCGACTCGGTGACCTTCTTCGCGATCGGCTGGGCGGCGGCGGGTTTCGGTGCCGACGCGGCCAGCCTGGTGCTGACGATCGAGGGCATCCCGCTGGCCGTGCTGGTGCTCGCCGGGGGAGTGCTGGCAGACCGGATCGGAATCCGGCGGACGATGGCCGCCTGCGATGCCGCGATGGTGCTGGTCATGGCCGCGTTCGCGGTCGGCGCGATCGATGGTGCGGGACTGTGGATGCTGGTCGCGGTCGGCGCCCTCTCGGGCACCATCCAGGCCCTCCGGCGACCCGCTGAAGGAGTCTTCCCGCGGCTGTTCGGGGCCGAGGACCTCGACCGGCGGATGGCGCTGGTCGGCTCCGCCCACCAGATCGCCCGCACCGCGGGGCCTGCGACCGGCGGCTTCCTGATCGGCCACGGCGGCTTGCCGCTGACCGCCGGCCTGGACGCGGCCACGTACGCCATCGTGCTCGTCGCGCTCCTCCTGGTCCGGCCACCGCACGAGCCGGCCCCCGCGCCCGCCCAGGGTTCGGTCTGGCACAGTCTGGCCGACGGTGCGAGGACGGCGGTGCGCACGCCCGGCGTCGTCCCGGTCCTGGTCGCCATCACCGGCCTCGCCGCGACGGTCCTCCCGCTGGTCATGCTCGCCCTACCGCTCGCCGGCCGCGAACGCGGCTGGACGGCCGCCGAGACCGGTCTCGTCTCCGGGGCCTGGGTCGCCGGGGGACTGGTGATGACCCTCGCCGTCGCCCGCTGGGGCGCGCCGCGCGCACCGGTCGCGGTCGCCGGCCCGGCACTCGCGGCCGGCGGGGTGGTCCTGCTGGCGGTGCGTACGGAGATCTGGGCGGGGATCCTCGCGGTCGGCCTCGTCGGCGTCGGCACCACGATGCTGACCAGCTACCTCCTCCCGGCCTATGTCGCCCGCACCCCGCCGGAGATGCTCGCCCGGTTCTCGAGCCTGACCCAGCTGGCCCAGACCGGCCCGGTCCTGCTCGCGACACCGCTGCTCGGCGTGGCGGCCGGGGTCGACGTACGACTGGCTCTTGCCGTCATCGCCGCACTGCTCCTGGCCACCGTGCCGGCCGCTGCCCGGGTCGCCCGGCTGCCTCGCCCGATACCCCGCAGGGTCTGATACACGAAAGGTAAATCTGTTTCACTCGGTGATGCGGAGGTTCTCTCAGGGCGATGCGAAGGAGCACGGCATGACGAACGTGAGCAGACGACGACTGTTGGCCTCGGGCGGTGCGGCAGCCGCCGCGGGCGCGACCTTCCCGCTGTGGACGTGGTCGCCGAGCGCCTCGATCGCGGGCACGGGTGAGGGGCTGGATCCCGAATACGTCTGGGACGTCCGCGCCGACCCGGTCATCGGGCGTCTCTACGGCGAAGGCGCCGCCAAGGTCGCCGAGGTCAACGAGATCCTGAAGGGCTGGACCACCAACGACCAGCCGGTTCCCGATGGCCTGCCGGGCTACCTGACCGACTTCATCGAGGAGGCCCGCAGTCTCCCGACCTGGGCCGACCAGGGGAAGCTGCAGCTGGCCGGCACGTTCAACGAGGAGAGGTACGGCTTCTTCCTCGCGCTCCTCTACACCCTCGGCAGCGGTCTGATCAGCTGTGCCATCAAGCGCGAGGCATGGTCGGTCTACTACTCCTACGGTGGCGCGAACATGCGCGACCGGATCGCCAAGACGACCGTGCTCGGCTACGACGTGATGGACGCCCAGGGCTGGACAGCCTCCGGCCGGCTGATGGTCGACTCGGTCAAGACCCGGATGGTCCACGCCGCCGTACGCCACCTGCTGCCGCAGTCCCCGCACTGGACGAAGGTCGGCGCCGGCCAGGAGATCCCGATCAGCCAGGCCGACATCCTGGTCACCTTCCACAGCCTCGGCACCTGGGTGATGAAGAAGTTCAGCGAGTGGGACATCGCGCCGAGCAAGGAGCTCGCCGACGCGTTCCTGCACGCCTGGAACGTCGACCTCCACCTCCTCGGCGTGCAGGAGCAGTATCTGCCGAAGGACTGGGCCGCGGCGTACGCGCAGTACGACCAGGTGATGGGCCCGGCGACGGGCGGCACCCAGGAGGGAGTCGAGCTCGCCCAGGCGCTGCTCGACGCCGTGATCGGCGAGGGCAACCCGCTGCTGCGCCAGGAGCTGGAGTCGCTGGGGCGCTATGTGATCGGGGATGCGTACGCCGACATGATCGCCTTCGACAAGGACCCGGTGCTCGCGCCGGTCTGGGCGAGCGCGGTGCCGCTGCTGGTCCGGTCCTACCAGAGCACCGTCCCCAACATCCCGCTCGTCTCCAACCTGCTCCCCGAGGCCGTACACACCTTCATCAAGATCTACTTCTCGCCCGGTGACCCGGCGCCGATCACGCTGCCGCTGAGCAATCGGCCTGAGTAGCGGCCCTGGGCAGTGGGTCGGTCTAGGGTGGCGGCGTGGACGCCAGAGAACTCGCCGATGCCCTGCCCGACGGTGTCGTCGTCGCCGACGCGGATGGCGCGGTCGTCCTGGTCTCCGCTCTGGCCGGGCGGATGCTCGGCGTCGACCCGGTCTCGAGCCTGGGGAAGCCGCTGGGTGACGTACTCGCGCTGAGGAGCACCGAAGGGCAGACCTGGACCGAGGCCAACCGGCCCTACGACACCCTGCGGACCGTCACCGGCACCCCGGAGCAGGCCTGGCTGCTGCCCGACGGCACCGAGGTGCTGGTCGTCTCGACGATCCGGCGCCCGTCCCTGGACGCCGACGTCGACCAGGTCTCGATCTCGCTGCGCTCGGGCCGGGGCCGCAAGCGCCTGGACCGGGAGCGGTCCGACCTGGTCGCCACCGTCGCCCACGAGCTGCGCTCGCCCCTGACCGGGGTCAAAGGGTTCGTCCAGGCGCTCCTGAACCGCTGGGACCGGCTCAACGACGATCAGAAGAAGCTGATGCTCAAGACCGTCGCGTCCGACTCCGACCGGCTCTCCAGGCTGATCGCCGAGCTCCTCGACGTGGCCCGGATCGACACCGGCCGGCTGCAGCTCTACCCGCGCGCCAGCGACGCGACGGTGCTGGTCACCCGGGTGGTCGAGTCGGTGCGCTCGGCGACGTCCAGGCCGATCGAGCTCGACGTCTCGGCAGGTGAGGACGAGCTCGAGATCCACGCCGATCCGGACAAGTTCACCCAGGTCGTCACCAACCTCGTCGAGAACGCAGTACGCCACGGGGACGGTGTCGTCACCGTGAGCCTGGGCGTTCGGCCCGACGACCCCGACCAGGTCCTGCTGGTCGTCGAGGACCGCGGCGAGGGCATCCCCGCCGAGCTGCGCCAGCGCGTGTTCACCAAGTTCTGGAAGCACGGCGCCCGCGGCGGCTCGGGCCTGGGCCTCTACATCGTCGGCGGCCTCACCCGCGCCCACCACGGCTCGGTCACGATCGGCGATGCCGACGGCGGCGGGGCCCGCATCGAGGTCGCCTGGCCCCGGAATCCGCCGTCGGCCTGAGGTCACTCCCTCACGGCCTCGACCGGGCCAGCAGGAAGATGAAGTACGGCGCGCCGATGAGCGCGACGACGAGACCCGCGGGGATCTGAGCGGGGCTGATCGCGGTACGGCCGATGGCGTCGGCGACCACGAGGAGCAACGCCCCGACCAGGATGGCGACCGGGACCACCCGCGCGCTGCGCCCGCCGACGAGGGCGCGCGCGATGTGCGGCGCGACCAGGCCGACGAAGCCGACGACACCGACGGCGGAGACCGCCATCGCGGTGAGCACCGCGGCGGTCAGCAGTATCAGCAGGCGCACCCGCTCCGAGGAGACGCCGACCAGCCGTGGCGTGTCGTCGTCCAGCGTGAGCAGGTCGAGCTCGCGACGTACCACGAAGGCGATCGGAATCGCGACGGCCAACGCCACCGCGACCGGGACGACCTGCTCCCAGCTGCGACCGTAGGTCGAGCCCGACAGCCAGGTGTAGATCCGCGGTGTGTCCCACGGGTTGGAGCGCACCAGCAGGAAGGTGCTGAGCGAGACCGACCCGTACCAGACGCCGATGCCGATGAGCACCAGCCGGTCGGTGTCGATGCCGTGGCGCCAGGCCAGGCCGTAGACGACGCCGAAGGCGACCAGCGCTCCGACGGTCGCGGCGATGAGCATGGTGGTCGTCGAGGCCGCGGCCGAGCTGCCGCCGCTCCAGCCCGAGGAGAGGCCGGTGACCACGATGACCGCGCCCACGCCGGCGCCGCCGGTGATGCCCAGGATCCCGGGCTCGGCCAGCGGGTTGCGGCAGGTGGCCTGGACGAAGGTGCCCGCGAGGGCGAGGGCCCCACCGGCGAGGACGGCTGCGGCGACCCGGGGCGCACGCTCGTCGAGAGCGAACTGGACCAGCGGGATGCCCTCGCCCTGGATCCAGGCGACGATGTCGCCGGTGTAGAGCCACTGATGCCCGGCGAGCAGGCCGACGACGGTGGCCCCGACGGTCAGCGCGAGCAGCAGGACGAGCACCACCAGGAACCGGAGCCAGCTGCGGATGGAGACGGTGGCGCCGGGTGGACGGCGGGTGGGCCCGGAGTCACGTCCGCCACGGGCGAGGAGCACCATCACGACCGCACCGGCGATCGTCGTCGTCACTCCGGTGGGCACGGACATGGCCTCGTCCGCACCGAGCACCGCGCGGACGAGGACGTCCGCCACGACCACGACGAGGGCGCCCACGAGACCGGCGGCCGGGATCAGGACGGCGTGCCGGTTCAGCGCCGGGACGACCCGGCCGAGAAGGCGTACCAGCACTGGGGCGCAGAGCCCGACGAAGCCGATCGGCCCCGCCAGCGTCACCGCTGCTGAGGTGAGCAGCACAGCGAGCACGGTCCCGATCGCCCGCGTCGAGCGGACCGGTACGCCGAGGACCGAGGCGGCGTCGTCGCCGGCCGAGAGCAGGTCGAGCCGGCGGGCGAGCAGCAGGCCGCAGACGGTCGCCACCACGACCACCGGTGCCACCTGCCAGAACGCCTGCAGCCCGAGCTGGCTCAGCGATCCGCTGCCCCAGGCGAACAGGCTCGTGGTCTCCTCGGAGTACAGGATGAGCAGCGTCGAGGTAGCGGCCTGGAGCGCGAGCGCCACCGCCGAGCCGGCCAGGATCAGCCGGGTCGTCGAGGTGCCCGCGCCACCGGCGAGGGCGAGGACGATCCCGGCGGCCACGAGGCCGCCGAGGAAGGCCGTGATGCCGGAGGCCCACAGCGGGACCGACAAACCGAACGCGGCGACCAGCGTGACCGCGAAGTAGGCGCCGCCGGTCACCGCCAGGGTGTCGGGGGCAGCCATCGCGTTGCGCGCGAGCGACTGCAGGAGCGCCCCGGCGACGCCGAGGGCGAAGCCGACCGCGATGCCCGCCGCGAGGCGGGGGATCCGCGACCCGGTGATGATCTCCATCGTCGACGCCGTCGCGCCGTGGGACTGCTCACGCCCGAGCAGCGCGTCGAGGAAGTCGGCGGGCCCTACGCCCGAGGTGCCCTGGGTGAGGTGCCAGGAGGCGGTCAGCAGCAGCCCGGCGAGCAGGCACAGGAGGACGACAGAGGCGCCTCCGGCACCCGCTCGCGGGGCCTTGAGGGCATCGGTCACTTGAGCAGGTCGACGTACGCGTCCAGAACCTGCTCGGCCGATCGGGGCCCACCGAAGGTCCAGATGCCCTCGGGGAAGGCGTGGGTGCGGCCCTCGCTGACGGCCGGGATCGACTTCCAGACCTCGTTCTTGGCCAGCTCGGCGTTGATGTCGCCGGCGGGGTCGACGGTTCCGGTGTGGAAGAAGGTGGCGTCGCCGAGGGTGGTCATGCCCTCGATGTCGGTCTGCCCGAGGCCGTACGCGGGGTCGACCTCGCCCGTCCAGGCGTTCTTCAGCCCGAGCTCCTCGCCGAGCTCACCGATCAGCGAGCCCTGGCCGAACGGGCGGATCGCCACGTTGGCGCCGTCGATCCAGCCGTCGAAGTAGACGAACTCGGTGCCTGCGGCGTCGGCCTCCGCGACCGCCTTCTTGGAGTCGGCAAGCTTGTCCTCGAACTCGCCGACGATCTTCTCGGCCTGCTCCTCGCGGCCGGTCGCCTCGGCGATCATCTCGAAGGTGGTCACCATGTTGGCGACCGGGTCCTTGGCGTCGGCGCCCTTGGTGGCGAGGACGGGGACGTCGTACTTGGCGAGCTGCTTGAGGATCTCGTCCTCGGCGGTGTAGGCCTCGACGACGATCAGGTCGGGGTTGGTGCCGAAGAGGGTCTCCAGGTTCGGCTCGCCGCGGGTGCCGACCTCGGTGGCGCCGTCGCCGAGCTCCTCGGCGGTGTCCCAGGTGCGGTAGCCCTTGCCGTCGGCGACGGCCACCGGGTCCACGCACAGACTGAGCAGGTCCTCGGTCTGCTGCCACTCCAGCACCGCGACCCGCTCGGCGGGCTTGTCGAGCTCAACCTTGTTGCCGAAGGAGTCGGTCAGGCTGACCGGGCCGGTGGAGGTCGAGACGCCCTCGCAGCCCGCGGAGGCCTTCTTCTCGGGCTCACCGGAATCGGCAGCGGTCGTCGTCTGTCCGCAGGCGGCCAGCATCAGGGCGCCGGCCGCTGTCAGGGCAGCAGTGGTCGTACGTCGAAACATCGTGTTTCCTCTTCGTGTCCGCCGGCGTCAGAGCCGGGCGTGATGCCTGCCGCGGGGCTCGACCCGGACGCGCCCGGACTCCGGATCGGAGGTCACCTCGATCGGGAGCCCGTACACCTCGGAGAGGTGTTCGGCGGTGAGCACGTCAGCGGGCTCGCCGGCGGCGTGCACATCGCCGTGGTGCAGCAGTACGACCTGGTCCGCCACAGCGGCGGTCTGGTTCAGGTCGTGCAGGACGACGCCGATGGCCGTCCCGTGGTGGTCCGCGAGATCGCGGACCAGGTCAAGGATCTCGACCTGGTAGCGCAGGTCGAGATGGTTGGTGGGCTCGTCGAGGAGCAGTACGCCGGTGTCCTGGGCCAGGCAGCTGGCCAGCCAGACGCGCTGCAGCTCGCCACCGGAGAGCTGGTCGACCGCCCGCTCCGCCATCGTGGCGGTCCCGGTGAGCTCCATGGCCCGGTCGATGCCCTCCAGGTCCTCCTCCGTCAGGGCGGCGAACCGACGGCGGTGGGGGTGGCGCCCGAATCCTACGACGTCGCGAACGGTCAGGCCGGAGGGGTGCGGGCGGGATTGGGAGAGCAGCGTGACCTTGCGTGCGAACGCGCGGGCGTTCAGCGGCGCGCTGTCGGCACCCTCGAGCTGGACCGACCCGGAGGTCACCCGGTGCAGCCGGGCCAGGGACCGCAGCACGGTCGACTTGCCCGAGCCGTTCGGCCCGATCAGCGCGGTCACCCGACCCGACTCGAGACCGATCGAGACGCCATGGACCACGGTGGCGCGGGCATAGCCGAGCACGAGGTCATGACCGGAAAGGGCAGGGGGCATGAGGTGAGGCTAGCCTAACTATCATCCGGGTTGTAGAGGGGGACCGGTTACCGGTTCGCGCGAGGGGCTGGGAGATTCCTAGACTGTCGCTCACACACTCGATGCGACGAAAGCCAGTGATGTCCGGTCCCAACACCGACTATGACCCGGTAGAGGTCACCCCCTTGAAGGCTGAGGAGGTCGAGGCCGCGCGCGACGCCGCGCTCAAGGCCATCGACGCCGCGACCAGTCTCGAGGAGCTCAAGCAGACACGGCTCGACCACGCCGGCGACCGTTCGCCGCTGGCCCTGGCCAACCGTGAGATCGGCGCGCTGCCGCCGGCGGCGCGCAAGGACGCCGGCCAGCGCGTCGGCAAGGCGCGCGGCGCGGTCAACCAGGCGCTCGCGGCGCGGCAGAAGGTGCTCGAGGCCGAGCACGAGGCGCGGATGCTTGTCGAGGAGACCGTCGACGTGACGCTCCCGACCGACCGGCTCCCCGCTGGTGGGCGGCACCCGCTCACCACCGGCGCCGAGTACATCGCCGACATCTTCGTGGCGATGGGCTGGGAGGTCGCCGAGGGCCCGCTCATCGAGGCCGAGTGGCTCAACTTCGACGCCCTCAACCTGGGCCCGGACCACCCGGCCCGCACCATGCAGGACACCTTCTGGACCGAGCCCGCCGAGAACCACGTCGTTCTCCGGACCCACACCAGTCCGGTCCAGGCGCGCACCATGCTGACCCGCGAGGCGCCGATCTACGTGGTCTGCCCCGGACGCGTCTTCCGCACCGACGAGTACGACGCGACCCACTCGCCGATGTTCCACCAGGTCGAGGGCCTCGCCATCGACGAGGGCATCTCGATGGCGAACCTGAAGGGCACCCTGGACCACTTCGCCACCCAGATGTTCGGCGAGGGCATCGTGACCCGGTTCCGGCCGTCGTACTTCCCCTTCACCGAGCCCTCCGCCGAGGTCGACCTGACCTGCTTCGTCTGCCGTGGCGCGCAGGTCGTCGACGCCGGAGACGGTCAGCTCGTCACCTGCCGCACCTGCAAGGGCGAGGGCTGGATCGAGTGGGGCGGCTGCGGGATCGTGAACCCGCGCGTCCTGGTCGCCTGCGGTGTCGACCCGGAGAAGTACAGCGGCTTCGCGTTCGGCATGGGCATCGACCGCACCCTGATGTTCCGCACCGGCCTGTCCGACCTGCGCACCCTCTTCGAGGGCGACGTCCGGCTTACTACTGCATTCGGGAGTGAACTGTGAAGGCCCCCCTCTCCTGGATCAAGGAGTACGTCGACCTGCCGGCCGATCTCGGCATCGAGGAGATCACCGACCGGCTGACCGCGCTCGGGCTCAAGCTGGAGGCGATCGAGACCTCCGGCGCCGGCATCGAGGGCCCGCTCGTGGTGGGCCGGGTGCTCACCCAGGAGCCCGAGCCGCAGAAGAACGGCAAGACGATCAACTGGTGCACCGTCGACGTCGGCGATGCCAACGGCACCGGTGAGCCGCAGGGAATCGTCTGCGGCGCGCACAACTTCAAGCCGGGCGACAAGGTCGTCGTGATCCTGCCCGGTGGCGTGCTGCCTGGGAACTTCGAGATCTCGGCCCGGAAGACCTACGGCCACATGTCGGCCGGAATGATCTGTTCCGCGCGCGAGCTCGGGCTGGGGGAGGAGGCCGACGGCATCATCGTGCTGCCGGCCGACGCTCCCGCCCCCGGCACCGACGCGCGTGAGGTGCTCGGGCTCGGCGAGGAGATCATCGAGTTCGAGATCAACCCCGACCGTGCCTACGCGCTGTCGATGCGCGGCATCGCGCGGGACGCCGCTCTCGGGTTCGACGTGCCCTTCCATGACCCGGCGCAGATCGACTACCCGATCGCAGACGGGTCGGGCTACCCGGTCCGGCTCGAGGACGACGGCTGCGACTTCTTCGTCACCCGCGTGATCACCGGGTTCGACCCGGCCGCGCCGACGCCCGACTTCATCAAGAAGCGGCTCGAGGCCACCGGCGTACGCTCGATCTCGCTGGCCGTCGACGTCTCCAACTACGTGATGATGGAGCTCGGCCAGCCGACGCACTGCTATGACCGGGCCAAGCTGTCCGGCGACATCGTGGTGCGGCGGGCCAGCGAGGGCGAGAAGATCACCACGCTCGACGACGTGGTCCGGGTGCTCTCCGAGCAGGACCTGCTGATCACCGACGACTCCGGCCCGATCGGCATCGCCGGTGTCATGGGCGGGGCGTCCACGGAGATCTCGGAGTCGACCACGGACATCGTGGTCGAGGCCGCGCACTTCGACCCGACCACCGTCTTCCGCTCCCAGAAGCGCCACAAGCTCCCCTCGGAGGCGTCCAAGCGCTTCGAGCGCGGCGTCGACCCGCTGCTGCCGCCCGCCGCGGCCCAGCGCGTCGTCGAGCTGCTCGTCGAGCACGGTGGCGGCCAGGCCGTCGGTGTCTCCGAGGTCGGGCCGGGGGCCTCGCTCGAGACGCGCGAGCCGTTCCGGACCATCACGATCCCGGTCGACCTGCCGGCCCGGATCATCGGGCTCGACATCGACGAGGCGACGGTGGTGAAGTCGCTCGAGCTGATCGGCGCCCGTGTCGCTGTGTCGGGTGACTCGCTGCGCGCGACCATCCCGAGCTACCGCGTCGACCTCACCGACCCCTACGACCTCGTCGAGGAGGTCGCCCGCATCGTCGGCTACGACAAGGTCCCCTCGGTGCTGCCACGCCGCGCGACCGGTGGTGGTCTGACCCGAGCGCAGCAGCTGCGCCGCCGGATCGGGCGTGCCCTGGCCGGCGCCGGGCTGGTCGAGGTCGTCGACTTCCCGTTCGTGGGCGAGGCCGACTTCGATCGCCTCGGGCTGCCCGCCGACGACGTGCTGCGGCACACCGTCAAGCTGGCCAACCCGCTCAGCAGCGAGGAGCCCGGCTACACCACGACGCTGCTCCCGGGCCTGCTCAAGGTCGCCGCCCGCAACGTCTCCCGAGGTCAGGACGGGGTCTCCCTCTTCGAGACCGCGACCGTCGCCTTCCCGGTGGACCAGGCCGCGCCGATCTACGGCGTCGACCGGCGCCCGACCGAGGAGGAGCTCGAGAAGCTGCTCGCCGCCATCCCGCGCCAGCCGCTGCATCTCGCCGTCGTGCTCGCCGGGGAGCGTACGCGGGGTGGATGGTGGGGCGCCGCCGAGACGGCCTCGTGGGCCGACGCCATCGACGTCGTACGCCGCCTGGGCACCGAGCTGGGAGTCCCGGTCGAGGTCGCCTCGGCCTCGCGGGCGCCGTGGCACCCGGGTCGCTGCGGGGTCGTCTCCGTCGACGGTGTCGAGTTCGGCCACGCCGGCGAGCTGCACCCCAACGTCTGCAAGGCGTTCGGGCTGCCTGCCCGTTCGGCAGCGGTCGAGATCGACCTCGACTTCCTGATCTCGAAGGTGCCCGCCACCGCCGCCGGCCCGGTCTTCTCGACCATGCCGATCGCGAAGGAGGACGTCGCGCTCACCGTGTCGGTCGACGTCACCGTGGCCGCCGTCGAGGCGGCGCTGCGTGAGGGTGCCGGTCCACTGCTGGAGACCGTGCGGCTCTTCGACGTCTACGAGGGCGACCAGGTCGGCGAGGGCAAGAAGTCGCTCGCCTTCGCGCTGCGTTTCCGTGCTGCCGACCGCACGCTGAAGGCCGAGGAGACCGCGGCCGCACGCGACGCGGCGGTCGCCAGGGCGGCCGAGCTCACCGGCGCCGTCCAGCGCTGAGGATCTGCCCGGATCTGACCGGGATCTGACCAGAACGGGGAGGGTCGCTCGCGATGCGAGCGGCCCTCCCCGGCTGCGTACGGCCGCTATTTTCGGTTGCGGATGCCGAGCTCGCGGGCCAGTGGCTCGGCGAGCTGGGGCGCGTACTGGCGCGACATGTGGGTGCCGTCGTAGTGGGTGATGGTGTCGCCGACGACGGCGGGGCAGGACCCGTCCCAGCAGAAGTAGGAGCTCATGTCGGCGACGTCGACGCCGACCTCCTCGGCCGCCCGGACCTGCACGTCGATCGACCGCTCCCGCGACTCGACCGCGCCCATCAGGCAGTCGCCCAGGGTGGCGCCGGGCCGGGACAGGCAGGTGCCGGCGTTGGCGTCGAAACCCTGGATGTCGCGGATCAGCACCGTACGCTTCGTGTGCTTGTCCACGCGGCGCAGGAAGTCGGTGTAGGCCGGATGCATGAGCTCGTCGATCTTGCGGCTCTCACCGACCCAGTCGCCGTTCTCGTCGAAGACGCCCTGGATCGGCGGAGCGGTGGAGACGACGGTCAGGTCGGGGTCGAGGCGGCGGTACTGCTTGAAGGCCCAGCGGTTGAAGTCGTCGCACTCGGTGTAGGGGTCCTTCTCGCCGCCGCGGTCGGTGGTGATCGAGGCCGAGACGCAGCGGTTCTTGACCAGGAAGTAGGTCCGGAAGCCGTGCTTCTTCGCGATGTCGTTCAGCGTCGGGACCCAGTGCAGGGCGTGGGAGTTCCCGAAGACAACCATCGTCTTCTCGCCGTCGGGGTCGCCGTCGACGCACAGGTCGCGCTCGGAGTCGTCGGTGTAGTCGCACCTGGTCCGGCTCGGCTTGAGGGAGTCGAGCTCGGTGAGCGCCGGACGCAGCTCGGTCGGGACCGGCGTGTCTTTGCGCGCCGCAAGCACCGACGCCCGCACCAGTGCCTCCTGCTCGTCCAGCGACGGATCGGCCGCGGGTGCGTCGGCCAGGGTGATCGCCGGCTGGAAGTCGCCGCGGGTGGCCTCGTAGTCGGCGTAGGCGGTGCCGCCGAACGCGATGGCCGCCACGAGCGCGATGCTGACCGGGTAGAAGGTCAGCGCGCGCCGGGTCGGCCGCCAGATCGCACCCTCACGGAACGGCGCCTCGACGAGCCGGAAGGAGACGTACGCCAGCACGAACGCGCCCGCGACCGCCAGACCGCGCTCGGGCCAGGTGAGCTCACGCTGGAGGACGATCTCGGGCAGCACCAGGAGCGGCCAGTGCCACAGGTAGAGCGAGAACGACCAGTCGCCGATCGCCCGCATCGGCGCCACCGACAGCAGCCGGGCGCCGATCGTCGTCTCGCCCGAGGGAAGGGCGCCGGCGAGGATGATGGCCGCGGAGCCGAGCACCGGGAGCGCGGCGTGGTAGCCGGGGAACGGGGTGGACTCGTCGTAGGCCAGGCAGGCCCAGACGATCGCGATCAGCCCGCCCAGGACGAGGATCTCGCGGACCAGACGCGCGCCCCCGAGCCGCTGCATCACCCGGCCGCTGGTGACCAGGATCGCCAGCGCCGCGCCGATCCCGAGCTCCCAGGCGCGGGTGAGCGAGGAGAAGTAGGCCGCAGTGGCCTCCCCGGGCGTGTGCACGAGCGACCAGGCGAAGCTGGCGAGGGTGATCAGCGCGATCGCGGCGAGGAGGAACCGACGAGCCCGTGCCGAACCCTGCTGGACGTCACGCTCGCCGCCCCGGGAGGCGCCGATCCTGCTCGCCAGGACGATGCAGATCAGCGCGACGAGCGGCCAGACCAGGTAGAACTGCTCCTCGACCGCCAGCGACCAGAAGTGCTGGACCGGAGAGGGCGGCAGCTCGGCCTGGAAGTAGTCGGTCCCGGCGATGGCCATCCGGATGTTGGCGGCGAACGCCGAGGCCCAGACCGCGTCGACGGCGAGCGGAGCGACCTGCGCCGGACCCAGCAGGACCACGGCGGCGACCACGGTGGCAGCGAGGGTGAGGGTGGCGGCCGGGAGGATCCGCCGGGCCCGGCGCGCGTAGAAGCGTCTCAGCGATATCCGGCCGGTGCGGCCGAGCTCTCCGACGAGCTGCTGGGTGATCAGGAAGCCCGAGATGACGAAGAAGACATCGACGCCGACGAACCCGCCGGCGAACCAGGAGACTCCCGCGTGGGCGGCTAGGACAGTGAGGATGGCGACGGCGCGTAGCCCCTGGACGTCGCCACGTAGCCGTTTCGCCGGTGCCGAAGGAGGCTGGTCCGAAACGGTCGTGCTGGGGGTGAGGTGGGGGACCTGGAGGTCGTGAGACATAGGCGGGTGAGGTTACCGAGTTCACCCCCTGGATTCCCAGATTTGGCCTGTCGGCCATGTCTCAGCTCGGGTCGTCGAGGTGGCTCAGGACGGTGCGGACGTCCTCGCTCGTGGTCTGCCACGACGTCACGAACCGGACCTGGCCGCCGAGCCGGTAGAAGAGCACCCCGGCCGCCTCCAGGCGGTCGGCCGTCTCCTCGGGGAGATCCACCCACGCGAGGTTGGCGTCGACGGAGTTGGTGATGCGTACGCCTGCCTTCTCCAGGCCGGCAGCGAGCTCGGCCATCCGCTCGTTGGCGTTGCGGGCGTTGCGGAGCCAGAGGTCGTCGGTGAGGTAGGCCAGCAGCTGGGCCGACTGGTAGCGCATCTTCGAGGTGACGTGGCCGCTGCGCTTGGTGCGGTAGACGAGCTCGTCGGCGGGAGCGTCGCTGAAGCAGACGATCGCCTCGGCCGAGAGGGCGCCGTTCTTGGTCGCGCCGAGGGAGAGTACGTCGACGCCGGCCCGCCAGGTGAGGTCGGCCGGCGCGGCGCCGGTGGCCACGACGGCGTTCGCGAACCGGGCGCCGTCCAGGTGCACCCGCAGGTCGCGGGTCTTGGCGATCCCGGTGAGCTCGGAGATCTCGGCGACGGAGTAGACCGTGCCGTAGTCGGACGGCGAGGTCAGCGAGAGGACGGTCGGCTGGGAGTGGTGCGGGTCGCCCCAACGTACGCCGTCCAGGTGGGCCTGCAGCGCCTCCGGCGCCATCTTGTAGCCCTCGCCGGCGAGCCCCGTCATCACCGCGCCGCCGCTCAGGTAGGAGGTGGCGCCGCCCTCGCTGCTCAGGATGTGCGCGGTCTCGTGGCACAGCACCGAGCCCCAGGGCGGGGTCAGCGCGGAGAGGGAGAGCGCGTTGGCGGCGGTGCCGCTCAGTACCGGGAACACGCGCGCCGTCGGGTGCTCGAAGACCTCGCGGACACGGGCCTCGAGCGCGGCGGTGACCTCGTCACCTCCATAGGCGAGCGCGGAGCCGGAGTTGACGGCGGCCATCGCCTCCAGGATCGCGGGGGAGACGGAGGCGGCATTGTCAGAGCGCAGTTCGACGGTCACGGACCCATTCTGGCGACCGCCTGGTCGGCTCGGTCAGTCGACTCGGTCAGCGGGTCGCTCGCGATGCCGTCGGGCGTACGCCTCGATGCCGTCGAGGAGAAGGCCGTAGCCGAGCTCGAAGAGCTCGTCGAGGTCCATGTCGTAGCCGTCGGCGAGCAGGGCGGTCGGGCCGAAGAGGCGGGCGACGTGGGGGAAGCGGGTCCGGAAGGCGTCGTCGCTGAAGTGGGGGACGTACTGGCGGTCGGTCCACTCGTCCGCCGAGACCCCGGTCTGGGACATCGCCTCGTCCTCGCGCTCGATGTTCGCGGCCAGCGCGGCGACGTGGTTGTAGAGCAGCACGTGCATGTCGAACTGCGTCTTCGGTGGCAGCCCGAGACCCTCGAGCGCGCCGAGCAGCCGGTCGCCGAAGCGGAGCAGGTTGGGGAGCATCATCGGCCGGGTCAGCGGCTGGGTGCGGCCCAGCCACGGGTGGTTGCGGTGCAGCCGCCACAGCTCACGGCCGAGGGACTCGGCGCGCTCGCGCCAGGGGGCGTCGGGATCGAGAGTGAAGGGCGAGGCGGCGTAGACCGCGTCTGCCATCGCCGCAACCAGTTCGTCCTTCCCCTCGACGAAGCGGTAGAGGGACATCGGGGCGACGCCGCAGCGCCCCGCGACCGCGCGCATCGAGACCGCGTCCAGCCCCTCGGCATCGGCGATCCCGACCGCCTCGACCAGGATGTGCTGACGGGTGAGGGCCTTCGTCGTGGGGGTCCGTGAGGCGTCGTCGCGGGGCGCGACCACCGTGCCTGACCGGGGGCGGGTGATCACCAGTCCGTCGGCGCGGAGGACGTCGAGGGCCTTGGTCGCGGTCGCGAGCGCGACGCCGAACTCCTGGGCGAGCTGTCGGGTCGAGGGCACCTTGTCGCCGGGGGCGATCTCGGTGGCATCGATGCGCCGGGTCAGTTCGGCGGCGATGCGGACGTACGTCGGTTCGGTCGAGCCGGCCACGGTGGCCCTCCTTCTTCTCTGTGCTAGGACAGATTCTAGTCAGAGAACCACTGTGCTAGTCCAGATGAAGTTATATATTGCCAGGTCAGAGGCATGTTCGCTACGGTCAGGGATGACCCAGATATACGCCGTATCCGAAGGAACTCTCATGACCACTGTCCTCATCTCCGGCTCCAGCATCGCCGGCACCGCCCTCGCCTTCTGGCTCCGCGAGCAGGGCCTGACTCCCGTCGTCGTCGAGCGCGCGCCGGCGCTGCGTCGCGGCGGCCAGGCCGTCGACGTACGCGGTGCCGCCCTCACCGTCCTGCGCCGCATGGGGCTCGAAGCCCCGGCGCGCGCGCTGAAGAACGAGTCGAACGGCATGAACATGCTCGACGCCGACGGCAACGAGCTGATGCGCTCAGAGGAGTTCGCACTCTCCTCGGGGCAGCTCGACTCCGATGACATCGAGATCCTCCGTGAGGATCTCGTCGACCTGGTCCACGAGCGTCTCGACGGAGTCGAGTACCTCTACGGCGACTCGATCACCGCGATCCGTGAGGACGCCGACGGAGTCCTGGTCGAGTTCGAGCACGCCGCCCCGCGCCGCTTCGACCTCGTCGTCGGCGCCGACGGCCTCCACTCCAACACCCGCCGCCTCGTCTTCGGTCCCGAGGCCGACTACATCCACCACCTCGGCACCTACCTGTCGGTGTTCAGCCAGGAGAACTTCCTCGGCATGGACCGCTGGCAGACCTGGATCAACAATGGCCGCGACGGTGGTGCCGTGATGACCGTGCGCGACAACCAGGAGCTGCGGATCTTCCTCGGCTTCGCCGCCGACCCCATCGACTACGACCACCGCGACATCGAGGCGCAGCGGCGGCTCGTCGCCGAGCACATGACCGGGTTCGGCTGGGAGGTCCCCAACCTCATCGAGCGGATGTGGACCGCCGAGGACTTCTACTTCGACGCGATGGCGCAGATCAAGATCGACTCCTGGTCGCGCGGTCGTACCGTCCTCGTCGGCGACGCGGCCCACTGTGCCGCGCCGCTCTCCGGCCAGGGCACGAGCCTCGCCCTCGTCGGCGCCTACGTGCTCGCCCTCGAGCTCGGTCGCGCCGCAGATCATGGCGAGGCCTTCGTCGCCTACGAGAAGCGCATGCGCCCGTTCGTCGAGGCCAACCAGGAGCTGGCCCTCATCGACCGCCGCACGGTCGACCCCGATGAGTCGACGCGCCGCGTCGATGCCGTCAAGAACCTGATCGAGCTCGACGTGGCCGGCTAGGACGCGGGGTAACACGTTGTTCGTAGGACTACTCGCCCTATCTAATGGGGCGAGCAGTCCTACGAACGACGTGTTACATGCGGGCGACGCGTCGGGGAGAGGCTGGGATCTATCCCGTACGTACGCGATATATCGCTATGACAGAATGGCGGCTGTGACGACGCTGAGTGTGCTGGACGAGGTCACCTGGGCGGGCGCGCCGGTGGCCGGCGAGCGAACCCGGGCGCTGCTGCGCGCCTTGGTCGAGGCCGGTCCGCGAGGTGCCTCGGAGGGTGCTCTGGTCGAGGAGATCTGGGGGCGAGACGACGTCCCGGCCAACCCGTCGAAGGCGCTCCAGGTGGTGGTCTCCCGGGCCCGGACGGCGACCGACTCCAGCGCCATCGAACGTACGCCGCGGGGCTACCGCCTCAACCTCCGGACCGGCGAGGTCGACGCCTGGTCGCTGCGTCCGGAGGCACTGAGGCTGGCCGCCGAGAAGAGGTACGCCGAGGCGCTCCCGCTCCTCGAACGGCTCGTCCGGCTCGACCCCGACGAGGAGATCACCGAGGCGGTGCTGCGGGCGGTCGCCGCGGTGCACGGTGTGCCGGCGGCGCTGGAGCGCTTCGAGACGTACCGGACCGGGCTGGCCGACGGACTCGGGGTCGACCCGAGCCCGCGGCTGCGGGCCGTCCATGCCGAACTGCTCGCGCGCGACCGCCCGGTGCGCTCGGGGCTGCGTCACGACGCCGACGTGCTGATCGGCCGCGAGCAGGACGCCGCCGAGGTCTCCGCCCTGCTGAAGGGCTCACGGGTCGTCACGATCCTCGGTCCCGGCGGACTCGGGAAGACCAGCCTGGCCCAGGTCATCGCCCACGGCGCCGAGCAGCCGGTGGTCCACTTCGTCGAGCTGGTCGGCGTGACCGCTCCCGAGGACGTGGTCAGCGAGGTCGGCTCGGCTCTCGGCGTACGCGACTCGGTCGCCCACCGTGACCGGCTCACTCCCGATCAGCGTGCCGACGTGCGGTCGCGGATCGCGCAGCAGCTCGACGGCGTGCCGACCCTGCTCGTGCTCGACAACTGCGAGCACATCGTGGCCGCCGTCGCCGACCTGGTCGCCTTTCTGGTCGCGACGGTGCGCGACCTGACCGTGCTGACCACCTCCCGGAGTCCGCTCGCCATCGGCGCGGAGCGGGTCTACCCGCTCGGCCGGCTGGGGACGTACGACGGCAGCGAGCTGTTCCGGCGCCGTGCCGTCGCCGCGCGGCCCGGGGTCCACCTCGACGAGGGCCGGGTCGACGAGATCGTCACCCGGCTCGACGGCCTGCCGCTGGCGATCGAGCTGGCGGCGGTGAAGGTGCGCGCGATGTCGGTCGACGAGATCGCGCGGCGGCTGGAGAACCGGTTCGAGCTGCTGCGCGGTGGCGACCGCAGCGCCCCCGACCGCCACCAGACCCTGGTCGCGGTCATCGACTGGTCCTGGAACCTCCTCTCCGAGCGCGAGCGGCGGGCGATGCGCTGGCTCTCGGTCTTCCACGACGGGTTCACCCTCGCGGCGGCCGAGGCGATGCTCGGCGCCGACACGTTCGCCGCGATCGAGGATCTCGTCGACCAGTCGCTGCTGACCGTCGTCGACGCACCGCTGGGCTTCCGCTACCGGATGCTCGAGACCGTCCGCGAGTTCGGCCGGATGCAGCTGATCGACGCCGGCGAGGACGCCGCGGCCCGGGCGGCGCAGCGCGCTTGGGCGCGCGACTACGCCGACGCGAGTGCCGGCCGGATCTACTCCCCGGAGCAGTTCGACGCCATGGACGAGCTGCGGGCCGAGGAGAGCAACCTCGCCGACATCCTTCGCCAGGTCCTGGCCGACGACGAGGCCGAGTCGGTGATCCGTCTCTTCTGCGCGATGGGTGTCTTCTGGACCATCGCGGGCGAGCACCAGCGGGTGATCATGCTGGCCGGACCGGTCGCCGATCTGCTCGCCGAGTGGGAGCCGCCGCCAGAGCTGCTGGAGAAGACCCGGCTCGTGCTGGCCCTGCTGCTCTTCGGCGCCGCCGTCACCGGTGGCTCCGGCCTCGAGCGGCTGATGACGATCCTGGACCGGATCGGCGCCGAGGCCGCGGACCCACAGCTCAGGGTGATGCTGAAGGTCATGCAGGCGATGGCCGGCAGTGTCGCCGGCGGAACTGGCCGGCCGCTGGAGAACGAGTTGGCCGATCTGGTCACCGACCCCGACCAGGAGGTACGCGCTCGGGCCTACACCTTCCTCAGCCACGAGCGGGAGAACCTCGGCGACCCCGAGGGTGCTGTCGCCGCGGGGAGGGAGGCGCTGCGCCTGACCGGCACCGACGGCGGCCTCTGGCCGCAGGCGATGCTGCACGCCCAGCTCAGCGGCCTCTATGCCCAGCTCGGCCGTCTCGGCGAGGCCGCCGAGCACGCCCGCGAGGCCGTCCCGGTCCTGCGTCGTCTCGGTGCCGACGACGACCTCGTCCAGACCCACGCCATCCTGTTCACGTACGCCGTGGAGCAGGGCCGCCTCGGGGAGGCCGCCGAGATCCTTGCCCAGCTCGCCGACGAGCAGCCTCGCGGTGGCTTCGGCTCCAGGGGCGCCGTCCACGGCGCCCGGGCGCAGCTCCTCCTCGCCCAGGGACGGGTCGGCGAGGGGCTCGCGCTGTTCCGCGAGGTGGTGGAGACGATGGGCGAGATGCCGTTCCCGGGGTTCACAGACGACCCCGATCTGGTGCCGTGGCGTGTGGCGGCCGAGGCGGTCACCGTGGTCGCCTGCGCCCGGCACGGTGAGGGCGCGGAGGGCTCCGACCTCTTCGAGGCCCTGATGGGGAAGGCGCCGCGCCTGGTCTCCGAGGAACGCCGGGCTCAGGACTATCCCGTCACCGGGATGGTGCTGCTCGCGCTCGGGCTGTGGGGCCTGCTGCGGGACGCGCTGCCGCGCGAGGAGTCGGTGCGGCTGGTCGTGCTGGCCGACCGGTTCGGGTACTCCCGCTCGTTCCTGGACATGCGCTGGGAGCGTGCGGTCGCCGACGCGACCCGGCTCGCGCCGGGCGTAATGGAACGGGTCTGCGAGGAGTACGGCGAACGCCGCGGGCTCGCCTTGCTGGACGAGGCCCGCGGCGTGATCGCCCGCCTGGCTTGAGACCCGGGAGCCGTCAGAGCTTCTTGCTGTAGCTCCACACCGAGAGCGGCGCGAAGATCGCGACGACCGCGGCGCAGCCGACGAGCGCCCACACGACACTCAGGGTGACGTCGCCGGCGTTCATCAGGTCGCGGGTGGCGTTGATGACCAGCGTGACCGGGTTGACGTCGACGAAGTGCTGCAGCCAGTCGGGCATCGTCTCCTTCGGTACGAACGCGGGGGAGAGGAAGGTCAGCGGGAACATGATCATCATGCCCAGGCCCTGCACCCCGCCCGCGGTCTTCAGGACCGTGCCGAGCCAGGTGAAGATCCAGCTCAGCGACCAGCCGGCGAAGATGGTCAGCGCCCAGCCGGCGACCACCCCGGCCACGCCGCCACCGGGCCGGTAGCCCATCAGCAGGCCGACCACGATGGTCAGCGTCGCCGCGATCCCGTAACGGAGCAGGTCGGCGACCGCCGGACCGGCCAACGGCGCGATCCGGGCGATCGGGAGCGCCTTGAACCGGTCGAAGACACCCTTGTCCATGTCCTCGCGCAGCTGGGTGCCGCGAGCCATCGAGGCGGTCAGCGCGGTCTGGGCCAGGATGCCGGTGATGATGGTCGGCAGGTACGACTTCACGTCACCGGAGATCGCGCCGCCGAAGATGTAGGCGAACATGGCGGTGAACAGCAGCGGCTGGATCGTCACGTCGAAGAACTGCTCGGGGTTGCGCATCATCTTGATGTACGCGCGACGGGCCATGGTCAGCGTCTGGCCGATCGTCTCGCCCACGCCCGGGCGAGCCTTGAGCGGGCGGTCGGCGACGGCGTACGTGGAGATCAGTGCAGCCATCTCAGGCCACCTCCTCGGTGTGGATGTCGGTGTGGACGTCGGTGTGCGCTGAGTCTTGGGGGCTCTCGGTGCCGTGACCGGTCAGGGCGAGGAAGACCTCGTCCAGGGTCGGCTGCTGCACGTTGGCGGTAGTGATCGAGATGCCCGCGTGGCGAAGGCCGATGAGCACGTCGGCGGCGCGGTCGGCATCGGCCAGCGGGACGTTGACGCCGCCCGCCTCGGGAGTGAGCACCGGATGATCGCCGGTGACCTTCTCGACCACGGCGGCGGCGGTGGCGACCTGGGTCTTGTCGCTCAGGCGCAGGTGCAGCGTGGAGTTGCCGACGGAGGTCTTGAGCTGCTCCGAGGTGCCTTCGGCGACCTTGACGCCGCGGTCGATGACCGCGATCCGGTCGGCGAGCTGGTCGGCCTCGTCGAGGTACTGCGTGGTCAGCAGGACGGTGGAGCCGCCGGCCACAAGCGTACGGATGGTGTCCCACATCTGGCCCCGGGTCCGTGGGTCCAGCCCGGTGGTCGGCTCGTCGAGGAAGATCAGCGGCGGGCGGGACAGGAGCGAGGCGGCGAGGTCGAGGCGGCGGCGCATGCCGCCGGAGAACTTCGAGATCTGACGCTTGGCGGCCTCCTGGAGCCCGAAGGACTCCAGCAGTTCCTCCGAGGCGGCCCGGGCGGACTTGCCGGACATGCCCAGCAGGCGGCCGAAGAGGACCAGGTTCTCGGTGGCGGTGAGGTTCTCGTCGACGGAGGCGTACTGCCCCGTCACGCCGACGAGCTGACGCACCTGGTGGGGGTGCGCCTTGACGTCTACCCCGAAGATCTCCGCCTTGCCGGCATCGATCGGGAGCAGGGTCGCGAGCATCTTCAAGGTCGTGGTCTTGCCGGCGCCGTTGGGACCGAGTACGCCGAAGACCTCTCCGCGGCGGATCTCGAGGTCGATCCCGTCGACCGCGGTGAAGTCTCCGAAGGTCTTGACCAGACCCGAGGCCGATACGGCCAGTTCGGTGGTTGTTGTCATGCTCCCAGGGTGTGGGGCGCCGGTTTCAGGGCGCCTTCACCGTGGTTTCACGACTGCCAGCCCGGTTTCAGTGCCCGGTTTCAGCGGGCGGCGTCGAGGCGGGCGAGGACGTCGTCGAGGTCGTCGCCCACGACCAGCGACTCGGCGGGGGAGCCGTGCAGGAAGCCCGCCGCGGCGATGCGCTCCATCATCTCCACGAGCGGGTCCCAGAAGCCGTTGATGTTGAGCAGGCCGACCGGCTTGCCGTGCAGGGAGAGGGTCTGCCAGGTCCAGACCTCGAAGAGCTCCTCGAGGGTGCCGATCCCGCCGGGGAGCGCGAGGAAGGCGTCGGCGCGCTCGGCCATGAGCGCCTTGCGCTCGTGCATGCTGTCGACCACGACCGTCTGCATCCCCGGCGCGCCTTCGACGCGACCCCACTCGCGTTCGACCATGAACCGTGGGATCACGCCGAAGACCTTGCCGTTGCCGTCGATCGCGCCCTGGGAGATCTGGCCCATCAGGCCCCCGCCGCCCGCTCCGTAGACCAGCTCGATCCTGCGCTCCGCGAGCCCCTTGCCGACCTCGTAGGCCGTCTCCGAGAGCGCCGGGTCGTTGCCGTCGCGGGAGCCGAGAAAGACCGCCAGGTGCTTGATCATGGGCGTGAGGTTAGTCGTCGGTGATCGCCTGGTTCGTCAACGCGCGGAAGTGCTCGTAGACGTCCTTGTCGCCGGTGACCTTGATGCCCTCGTCGTCGCGCCGGCGCCAAAGCCAGGCGTCCAGGTCGGCCGCGGTGCCCTCGATGACCACGTCGGGCTCGGTGCCGCCAGGGATCTCGTCCTGGGAGACGACGCTGAGGTCGGGCTCGTCCTCGAGGCTGTCGCCGTTGGGGCGGGTGCCGGAGACGAGGCCCAGCTCGACCCAGGTCTGGGTGTCGGTGTCGACCGCGTCGACGCGTACGTACTGACCGCCGCCGGTGAACCTCGCCCAGTCGGGCTTGCCGCCGTAGAAGACATCGAGGATCTCGTCGATCCCGTCAGCGGCCAGGGCCGGGTCGAGCGGCGTCACGGCGCCGGCTGTGAGCTCGGCGTCGAGGCGGTGGATGAGGATCTCGTGGGCCTGCCTGCGGTAGGTGAAGGCGGCCGTCTGGTCCGGCGACCAGGACCAGGTGGGCTCCTCGGGCCCGGTCTGCTCCAGGGTCTTGATGAACCTGGCGTTGAGCTCGTCGAAGTGGGCGAGCAGGTCCTGGTAGGTCGCGTCCTCCGGGCGCTCTGGCTCGGAGTAGGTCTCGCTGGTGGGTGCGGCGGGCCGGGTCTCCAGGACGTACGTCCAGAAGTGCTGGACCTCGGCGGCGACGTGCCACAGCAGGTCGGCCGCGGTCCACTCCGGTGCGGTCGGCACCGGGGCGGTGGGGTCCGTGTCAGCGAGTACGGCACGGAAGCGCGCCGACTCCGACCGGATGTGGTCGAGGTAGGCGGTGGGGGTGAGGCGGGTTGTCATGGAGCGAACACTAAGCGCCCTCGTCTCAATCTCCGAACGGGTTTTGCGACATACATGCAGCCTGACGTATGTTCATGCACATGACGAAGAAGCGCGTCGCCGTCGCCGGTGCCAGTGGATATGCCGGAGGTGAGTTGCTCAGGCTGCTGCTGGCCCACCCCGAGGTGGAGATCGGTGCCCTGACCGCCGCCTCCAGCGCGGGCAAGACCCTGGGGAGCCTCCAGCCCCACCTGATCCCGCTCGCCGACCGAGTCCTGGAGCCCACCACCGCCGAGACCCTGGCCGGTCACGACGTCGTCTTCCTGGCGCTGCCGCACGGCGAGTCCGGGCCGATCGCGGCCGGCCTTCCCGACGACGTGGTCGTGATCGACTGCGGCGCCGACTACCGGCTCGCCGACGCCGAGACGTGGACGAAGTTCTACGGCACCGACCACGCCGGCACCTGGCCCTACGGGCTCCCCGAGCTTCCCGGGCAGCGCGCCGCGCTCTCCACGGCCAGCCGGATCGCGGTGCCGGGTTGCTTCCCGACCGTCTCCACCCTGGCCCTCGCCCCGGCGGTCGAGGCCGGCATCGTCGAGCCCGAGGTCGTCGTGGTCGCCGCCACCGGCACCAGCGGCGCCGGGAAGTCGTCCAAGCCGCACCTGATCGGTGCCGAGGTCATGGGCAACGTCAGCGCCTACGGTGTCGGCGGCGTCCACCGGCACACCCCCGAGATCGTCCAGAACCTCTCCGCGCTGGTCGACGGCGAGGTGTCGGTCTCCTTCACCCCGGTGCTGGTGCCGATGCCGCGCGGCATCCTGGCCACCTGCTCAGCCAAGCTCGGCGAGGGCGTGACGGCTGCCGATGCGCGCGCCGTCTACGAGAAGGCGTACGGCGAAGAGCCCTTCGTCCACTTGCTGCCTGAGGGCCAGTGGCCCCAGACCCAGGCCGTGCTCGGCTCCAACGCTGTCCACCTGCAGGTGACCGTCGACGAGGCCGCCGGGCGGCTGGTCGTCGTCGGTGCCGAGGACAACCTCGCCAAGGGCACCGCCGGGGGAGCGATCCAGTGCATGAACCTCGCGCTCGGTCTCGAGGAGACCACGGGCCTGACGACGGTTGGAGTGGCCCCGTGATCGATCTGGAGACCGTGGCCCACGAGCCGGGTCGGCCCGACCCCGCCAAGGCGCGTACGCTCGCCGGCGCCCTGCCGTGGCTGAAGGAGTATCACGGCAAGATCGTCGTGGTGAAGTACGGCGGCAACGCCATGACCGACGACAAGCTCAAGCGTGCCTTCGCCGAGGACATCGCCTTCATGCGGTTCGCCGGCTTCAAGCCGGTCGTGGTGCACGGCGGCGGCCCTCAGATCTCGAGCATGCTCGGCCGGCTCGGCATCGAGTCGGAGTTCCGCGGCGGGCTGCGGGTGACCACGCCGGAGGCGATGGACGTGGTCCGGATGGTCCTGGTCGGCCAGGTGCAGCGAGAGCTCGTCGGGCTGATCAACGAGCACGGTCCGCTGGCCGTCGGGCTCTCCGGCGAGGACGCCGGACTCTTCACCGCCGAGCCGGCCAGCACCATCATCGACGGCGAGGAGATCGACCTCGGCCAGGTCGGCGAGGTCGTCGACGTACGACCCGAGTCGGTCCTCGACCTCATCCAGGCCGGCCGGATCCCGGTCGTCTCCAGCGTCGCGCCCGACATCGACGGCGCCGTCTACAACGTCAACGCCGACCGCGCCGCCTCAGCCCTGGCGGTCGCGCTCGAGGCCGAGAAGCTGCTGGTCCTGACCGACGTCGAGGGCCTCTACCTCGACTGGCCGGACCCCGAGGAGGTCATCGGCGAGATCAGTCCCGAAGCGCTGGAGAGCATCCTTCCGGAGCTGGCCAGCGGGATGATCCCGAAGATGAGCGCTTGCCTCGAGGCGGTCAAGGGCGGCGTCAAGCGCGCCACCGTCGTCGACGGCCGCGCCGAGCACGCCGTACTGCTGGAGCTGTTCACCGCCGAGGGGGTCGGCACCCAGGTGCTCCCCGGCGTCACCACCAAGACCCGCAAGGCAAGGGAGCTCGACAAATGACCACCACGGCGTCGAATTCGTACGGCGAGCGCTACGCCGGCGCGCTGATGAACACCTTCGGCGCTCCCAAGCTGGTCCTCACCCGAGGCGAGGGTGCCCACGTGTGGGACGAGAACGGCAAGGAGTACGTCGACCTGCTGGCCGGCATCGCGGTCAACGCGCTCGGCCACGCCCACCCGGCGCTGGTCTCCGCGGTGACCTCCCAGATGGAGTCCCTCGGCCACGTCTCCAACTTCTTCACCTCCCACCCGCAGGTCGAGCTGGCCGAGGCGCTGCTCGCCCGGGTCCCCGGAGGCGAGACCGGCCGGGTCTTCTTCACCAACTCCGGCACCGAGGCCAACGAGGCCGGCTTCAAGCTGACCCGACGCACCGGGCGGAAGCACATCGTGGCTGTCCAGGGCGCCTTCCACGGCCGGACGATGGGCGCCCTGGCGCTGACCGCCAAGGAGGCCTACCGGGCCCCGTTCGAGCCGCTGCCGGGCGAGGTCACCTTCGTCCCCTACGGCGACGCCGAGGCGCTGGCCGCGGCGGTCACCGGCGAGACCGCGGCGATCATCCTGGAGCCGATCCAGGGCGAGGCCGGCGTCATCGTGCCGCCCGCCGACTACCTGGCGGCGGCGCGGGCGGTGGCCGACGAGCACGGCGCCCTGCTCTGGCTCGACGAGATCCAGTCCGGTCTGGGCCGCACGGGTCGCTGGTTCGCCCACGAGACCTCGGGCATCACCGCCGACATCGTCACTCTCGCCAAGGGCCTCGGTGGCGGGTTCCCGATCGGTGCCTGCATCGGTCTGGGCCGGGCCGCGACGCTCTTCGAGCCCGGCAACCACGGCACCACCTTCGGTGGCAACCCGGTCGCCTGCGCGGCAGGTCTCGCGGTGGTCAACACCATCGAGGCCGACGGGCTCCTCGAGCACGTCACCGTCCTCGGCCAGAAGCTGCGCGACGGCCTCGCCGCCGACCCGCGGGTCGCCAGGGTCGACGGGGAGGGCCTCTTCATCGGAGCGGTTCTCGCCGGTCTCGACTCGGGCGCCGTCGCCGCGGCCGCCCTCGAGGCGGGCTTCATCCTCAACAACGCCACGCCCGAGCGGATCCGGATCGTCCCGCCGCTCGTGCTCACCGAGGACGACGCCGAGAGCCTCCTGGCCGCCTGGCCGTCCATCCTCGACGCGGCCCAGGAGGCGGGGGCGAAGTGACCAGACACTTCCTCCGCGACGACGACCTCACCCCGGCCGAGCAGGCCGAGGTGCTGGCGCTCGCGGCAGCGATGAAGCAGGACCCCTACGCCGCCAAGCCGCTCGCCGGCCCGGTGACCGTGGCCACGATCTACGACAAGCCGACGCTGCGCACCCAGGCGTCCTTCTCCTCCGGGATCGCCGAGCTCGGCGGTCACTCGATGCTCGTCGACGGCCGCCTGGCCGGGATCGGCGAGCGGGAGTCCGTCGCCGATGTCGCCCGAGTCCTCGGCCGACAGGCGGGGGAGATCGTGTGGCGTACGTTCGCACAGACCGACCTCGAGCAGATGGCCGCCCACTCCGGGGTCCCGGTCGTCAACGCGCTCACCGACGAGTTCCACCCCTGCCAGCTGCTCGCCGACCTGCAGACGCTGCGCGAGCACAAGGGATCGCTGGCGGGCCTGACCGCGGCCTTCCTCGGCGACGCGGCCTGCAACATGGGCAACTCCTGGGCGCTGGCCGGAGCGATCGCCGGGATGCACGTCCGGTTCGGCGCGCCGGACGGCTACGCGCCCGACGCGGAGGTGCTGGTCCGGGCCAAGGAGATCGCCGAGGAGACCGGCGGCTCGGTCACGGTGACCTCCGACCCGGTCGCGGCGGCAGCCGGGGCCGACGTACTCATCACCGACACCTGGGTCTCGATGGGCAAGGAGAGCGAGGCGGCCGCGCGGGTCGCGGTCTTCTCGCCCTACGCGCTCACCGCCGACCTGCTCGGCCACGCCGACCCCGACGCGGTCGTGCTGCACTGCCTGCCCGCCTACCGCGGCAAGGAGATCGAGGCCGAGGTGCTCGACGGTCCGCGCAGCCTGGTGTGGGACGAGGCGGAGAACCGACGCCACGCCCAGAAGGCGATCCTGGCCTTCCTGTGGGAGCGACGATGACGACGAACGAGACCCAGCGGCCAGCGACCAAGGGCGCGCGCCAGTCCCTCATCGTCGACATCATCTGGGGCAAGGAGATCCGGTCCCAGACCGAGCTCTCCGAGGCGCTGTTCGCCCACGGGGTCAACGTCACCCAGGCGACGCTCTCGCGTGACCTGGACGAGCTCGACGCGGTGAAGGTGCGGGCGCCTTCGGGTGCGCTGGTCTACGCGGTTCCCGGCGAGGGTGGTGACCGCACGGCGGTCGCACCGGGGGAGTCGGCCAGCGGACGCAGCAAGCTCGGCCGACTCGCCCGAGAGCTCTTGGTGAGCGCCGACGGGAGTGGCAACCTCGTGGTGCTGCGTACTCCTGCAGGGGGTGCCCAGTACTTCGCCTCCGCGATCGACCGAGCCGAATATCCCGACATCCTCGGCACCATCGCCGGCGACGACACCGTGCTCGTCATCGGCCGCGAGCCCAAGGGCGGCGCTGCGCTCGTCAACCGCTTCCTCAGCCTCGCCGGCAAGACCACAGACATTCCGTAAAGTTTCAGAGCAAGGAGCAACATCTCGTGAGCAAGGTCCTGACCTCCCTTCCCAAGGGTGAGCGCGTCGGCATCGCCTTCTCCGGAGGTCTCGACACCTCCGTCGCGGTCGCCTGGATGCGCGACAAGGGCGCGGTGCCGTGCACCTACACCGCCGACATCGGGCAGTACGACGAGCCCGACATCTCCGGCGTACCGGACCGTGCGATGGCCTATGGCGCCGAGATCGCCCGCGCCATCGACATCAAGCCGCAGCTCGTCGAGGAGGGCCTGGCCGCGCTCGCCTGCGGCGCCTTCCACATTCGCTCCGGTGGCCGTGCGTACTTCAACACCACGCCTTTGGGGCGTGCGGTGACCGGCACCATGCTGGTCCGGGCCATGCAGGCCGACAACGTCAACATCTGGGGCGACGGGTCGACCTTCAAGGGCAACGACATCGAGCGGTTCTACCGCTACGGCCTGATGGCCAACCCCGAGCTGCGCATCTACAAGCCGTGGCTCGACGCCGACTTCGTCCACGAGCTCGGTGGACGCCATGAGATGTCGGAGTGGCTGGTCGCGCACAACCTGCCCTACCGCGACTCCACCGAGAAGGCCTACTCCACCGACGCCAACATCTGGGGCGCCACCCACGAGGCCAAGACCCTGGAGCACCTCGACGTGTCGCTGGAGACGGTCGAGCCGATCATGGGCGTGAAGTTCTGGGATCCGTCGGTCGCCATCGAGACCGAGGACGTCTCGGTGACCTTCGTCGAGGGCCGCCCGGTCGCGATCAACGGCAAGTCCTACTCCGACCCCGTCGAGCTGGTCTACGAGGCCAACGCGATCGGCGGCCGCCATGGCCTGGGCATGTCGGACCAGATCGAGAACCGGATCATCGAGGCCAAGTCCCGCGGCATCTACGAGGCGCCGGGCATGGCGCTGCTGTGGGCGGCCTACGAGCGGCTGCTCAACGCGGTGCACAACGAGGACACGATGTCCAACTACTACAACGAGGGACGCAAGCTCGGCCGGCTGCTCTACGAGGGCCGCTGGCTCGACCCGCAGGCGCTGATGCTGCGCGAGTCGATCCAGCGCTGGATCGCCTCGCTGGTCTCGGGGACCGTCACGCTTCGGCTGCGTCGCGGCGAGGACTACACGATCCTCAACACCGAGGGCTCGCACTTCTCCTACCACCCCGAGAAGCTCTCCATGGAGCGCGTCGAGAACGCCGCCTTCGGCCCCGTCGACCGCATCGGCCAGCTCACCATGCGCAACCTCGACATCGCCGACTCCCGCTCCAAGCTGGAGATCTACGCCGGGCATCCCCTGGACCAGGGAACGGTGCTCGTCGAGAACGGCACCCTCTTCGGCGAGCTGCCCGCCGGCGGCTTCGACCGCATCGCCGCCACCGACGGCAAGCCGCTCCCGGCCGCTCTTCCCGCCGAGGCGTCCGTCCTGGACGACACGATCCTGGACGAGGCCGCGCTGGAGGCGGGCAACGACTGATGGTGCGTGTGCACCGCGAGTCCGCGCGGGTTCTCCCGGTCAGCGCCGACGGCGAGGTGCTGCTTCTGCAGGACACCGACCCGGGGAACCCGTCGCGGGGCGCCTACTGGACCAGCATCGGGGGCGCCATCGATCCCGGCGAGGACGCAGTACGCGCCGCGTCGCGGGAGCTGTGGGAGGAGGCCGGCATCCGGGTCCTGCCCGAGGCGCTGATCGGCCCTGTCCAGATCCACGCCGACGAGTACAGCTGGAACGGCGTCGACTACAGCGGACACAACACCTACTTCGCCCTCGCGCTCGACCGTGAGGTCGAGATCAGCTTCGCCAACCTGGAGACGATCGAGGTCGGGTCGGTCGTCCAGGCCGGCTGGTGGACGCCGGACAAGCTCCGCGCCGAGGGCACCGCGTCGCCGGCCGCACTTCCTGACATCATGGAGATCGCCATCAAAGCCGTACGAGGAGAGTCGTGACCACGCCTGCCAACACCACCAACGAGGGCAAGCTCTGGGGCGGCCGGTTCGCCGGTGGTCCGTCGCCGGAGCTCGAGGCGCTCTCGCGCTCGACGCAGTTCGACTGGCGGCTGGCGCTCTACGACATCGCCGGGTCCCACGCCCATGCGAAGGCGCTGGGGGCGGCCGGGCTGCTCACCGGTGACGAGGAGAACGAGATCCACCGGGGTCTGGACGTCCTCGCCGACCGGTTCACCGCCGGGCGGCTGCTTCCGGCTGCCTCGGATGAGGACGTACACGGCGCGCTGGAGCGGCTCCTCATCGAGGAGATCGGACCCGACGTCGGCGGCAAGCTGCGGGCCGGGCGCTCGCGCAACGACCAGATCGCGACCCTGTTCCGGAGCTATCTGCTCGACCACGAGCGGGTGCTTCGTGGGCTCGTGCTCGATCTCATCGACGCGCTCGCCGCTCAGGCTGACGCGAATATGGCCCTTCCAGGTGGGCCCAGCATCATGCCCGGACGTACGCACCTCCAGCACGCCCAGCCGGTGTTGCTCTCCCACCACCTGATGGCCCACGCCTGGTCGCTGCTGCGCGACGTCGACCGGCTCAACGACTGGCAGGCGCGGGTCGTGTGCGACTCGCCCTACGGGTCCGGGGCGCTCGCGGGGCAGTCGCTCGGCCTCGACCCCGAGCTGGTCGCCTCCGAGCTCGGCTTCACCGGTTCGAGCGCCAACTCGATCGACGGGACCGCCTCGCGTGACTTCGTCGCCGAGTTCGCCTACGTGTGCGCGCAGATCGGGGTCGACATCAGCCGGATCGCCGAGGAGATCATCCTGTGGGCGACCAAGGAGTTCGACTTCGTCACGCTGCACGACTCCTGGTCGACGGGCTCGAGCATCATGCCGCAGAAGAAGAACCCGGACATCTCCGAGCTCGCCCGCGGCAAGGCCGGACGCCTGGTCGGCAACCTGACCGGGCTGCTGACGACGCTGAAAGCGCTGCCACTGGCGTACAACCGCGACCTGCAGGAGGACAAGGAGCCGGTCTTCGACTCCCTGGACACCCTCGAGGTGCTGCTCCCGGCCTTCACCGGCCAGGTCGCCACGCTGGTGTACAACACCGACCGGATGGCCGAGCTCGCCCCGCAAGGCTTCTCGCTGGCCACCGACATCGCCGAGTGGCTGGTCCGGCAGGGCACCCCCTTCCGGATCGCGCACGAGCTCGCCGGCGCCTGCGTCCAGGCGGCGGAGAAGCGCGGCGTGGAGCTGGACGCGCTCACCGACGAGGAGTTCGCCACGATCTCGCCGGCGCTGACCCCTGACGTACGCCTGGTGCTGACCATCGAAGGCTCGGTCGCGTCCCGCGACGGCCGAGGTGGCACGGCTCCCGACCGGGTCGCCGAGCAGCTCGCCGAGCTCCGGGCCAAGGCAGCCGGGTTCCGTCCCTCGTAGTGCTCGCGAACCTGTTGAACCAGCGCCCCGAGGTGACCGCTCCGCGGCTCCTCGGGGCGACGCTGTCCTTCGACGGCGTGAAGGTGCGGCTGACCGAGGTGGAGGCGTACGCGGCCGACGATCCCGGCTCGCACGCTTTCCGGGGCGAGACGAACCGCAACCGGGTGATGTTCGGTCAACCCGGGCGGCTCTACGTCTACTTCACCTACGGCATGCACTATTGCGCGAACCTCGTCTGCCATCCGGAGGGTGAGCCCGGGGGGATCCTGCTGCGTGCCGGCGAGATCATCGACGGGATCGAGATCGCCCGGGAGCGACGTGGACCGGTACGCGACGTCGATCTCGCCCGAGGACCGGCGCGGCTCTGCTCGGCGCTCGGGATCGACCTCGCGATGAACGGGACGACCGACTTCGAGCTGGACCTGGCGCCGGACGAGACGTGGGCGGGGATCGAGGTCGCGGCCGGGCCGCGCGTCGGGCTGCGTCTCGCCCCGGACCGTCCCTGGCGGTTCTGGGTCGCAGATGACCCGACCGTCTCGCCCTACCGGCCGGCGAAAGCCCTCCGATAGCTAGCCGGACGGGCCGATCACCGTCCACAGGCCCGGTTCGGACCGCGGTTCTCCACAGGCCGCACAGGCCCGGGCGGAACTGTCGGTGCCCCTGATCAGGATGGTGGTCGGAGGTGATCGAGATGACGGTCGCAAGGGTAGAGAAGGAGCCATCACCGGACGATGGCGAGCGGATGGGGCCGGCCGGCGGGCTGGCGACGGTCAACGAGGTGCGGTTGATCGGTCGGCTGTCGCTGGCCGCTGAGGAGAAGGAGCTGCCCAGCGGGGATCAGCTCACCGCGTTCCGGGTGGTCGTGAACAGGCCGCGCGACAAACGCCGAGGGAGCCGGGTGCAGATCGACGCGCTCGAGTGTCACACCTGGGTCGCCCGGGTCCGGCGAGCGGCGATGACCTGGCAGGTCGGAGACGTCATCGAGGTCAACGGCTCCCTGCGTCGCCGGTTCTTCAAGACCGGCGGCCGGCTGCAGTCGATGACCGAGGTGGAGGTGTCGTCGGCCAGACGAGTGAGCAGAGCGGCCGCCGCGGCCAGGCAGGCGAGCTAGTGGCGAGACTTCTCCAGCCGCGCCGAGTCCAGAAGACGGATGAGCACGCCCGGGTGCGGCTTGGGCTGGAAGGAGGTCGCCTTCTCCGGGAGCAGCTGCCCGATCGAGGCGGAGGAGAGGATGGTGTCGAAGGTCGGTGCTGCCAACAGCACCGCGACATCACGACCCGGGCGGGCCCGCTTCAGCGCGGCGTCGACCTGGTGGGCGTGCAGCACTCGCGACGGCTGTCGGCGCAGCTCCGGGAGGACGCGGTCGTGCAGATAGCCGACATCACCGGTGATCGGCCTGTTGGCGGTGTCGACGTCGAGGGTCGCCCAGCCCCGGCCGTCGCTGAGCACGATGACACCGGGTCCGAGCCTGCCCAGGGCGGCGTCGCGGCTGCCGGCGGTCCACTCCGCGCCGACCGACTCGGCCGCCGCCCGTAGATCGCGCAGGTTCACCCCGGCCAGCACCCGATGGATCGCCCCGAGCTGCAACGGCGTGTCGTCCTGGTCGATCAGCATCGCCAGACCGAAGTCGGTCGCGGCGCCGTCGCCGGGTTCGGCGAGCCCCTGGAGCTCGGCGTACGCCGCGTAGCGGTGGTGTCCGTCGGCGATCAGTGCCTGCTGGTCCGCCCATGCGGTGCGCAGCTGCCCGATCAGCGCCTCGTCGGTGATCGCCCAGACGCGATGGTGCTGGCCGCCGTGGTCGTCGTACTGCTCCTCGGGAGTGCCACTCTGCACCCGGTCGAGCAGAGCCGCGATCCCGTCGGGAGCGTGGTAGGTGAGCAGGATCGGCGCCGGATGCACCCTCATCTGCCGCATCCGGGAGGCGAGCTGCTCAGCCTGGGCGGTGCGTACGCCCTCGTGGGGGATGACCGCGGCAACCGCGGGGTCCTCGGTGCGGTGCGAGACGTCGAGGATCCCGACGACGCCACGAACGGTGATCCCGGCGGCGGTGTACTCGTGGAGGTAGAGCGCGAGGTCCTGGTGCTGGCGCAGATCGCCACGCGCCAGCCACGAGCTGATCCGGGAAGCGACCCCTCGATAGGGGCGGGAGTAGAGCCGCGCGGAGGTCGGGTCCCCGATCCGTGAAGGGGCCAACGAGAGCGCTCGAAACGGCTCCAGGCGCAGCGGACGCCCGAGGTACGGCGCCCTGACCACACCCGTATCGTCCATCCGCACATCGTAGGGTCACACTGGTGCCATTCGCCGAACCCCCGACCCAGAGAAGGAACTTCGTGTGCTGACCGGCCATCAGTTGAAGGGCTCAGCCCAGCCGCTCGCCGCCGCCCATGACGTGGCGATGCTCGACCTCGACGGCGTGGTCTACATCGGCGGCACCGCGGTCCGGCGCGCCCCCGAGTCGCTCGCCGCCGCACGAGAGGTTGGGCTCAGGCTGGCGTTCATCACCAACAACGCCGCCCGGCCTCCGGCCAAGGTCGCCGAGAACATCCGCAACCTTGGGATCGAGGCGACCGCGGAGGACGTGGTCACCTCGGCCCAAGCGGCTGCGCGGGTCCTGGCCGAGCGGCTCGCCCAGGGGGCGAAGGTCGTCAACCTGGGTGCCGCCGGCCTGCGCGAGCCGCTCGAGGCTGCCGGCCTGGTGCCGGTGGCCGTCGACGAGGACGCCGAGGCCATCGTCACCGGCTACAACCCCGAGCTGCTGTGGAAGGACATCCTGCGCGCGGCCGTGCGGATCAAGGACGGGCTCTTCTGGGTCGCCAGCAACACCGACATGACCTTCCCGGCGGCCTACGGGATCGCGCCGGGGCACGGCGTCCTGGTCGACACGCTGCGCCGCTTCTCGGGCGTCGAGCCGGTCGTGGCGGGCAAGCCGTCGCGACCGCTGCTGGAGGAGACCATCCGGCGCACCGAGGCCGATCACCCGCTGATGGTCGGCGACCGGCTCGACACCGACATCGAGGGCGGCCGCAACGCCGGCATCGACACGCTGCTCGTGCTCACCGGGGTCACCGGGCTCGAGGACCTGGTCGCGGCCGAGCCGCAGCGGCGGCCTTCCTACATCTCCGCCGACCTGGGTGGGCTGCTGGAGGCACACTCGGCGCCGGAGACCGAAGGGGCGACCGCGCGGCTCGGCGGCTGGACGGCGGAGGTACGCGACGGAGAGCTGCGGGTCACCGGCGAAGGGAGACCCGACGACTGGTGGCGGACAGCCGCGGCCGGCGCCTGGGCGCACCTGGACGCCACCGGATCGGTGGCCACGATCGGCGCACAGGCCGTGCCGCCTGGCCCGGATGCCGACGGCGGGACGGTAGTCTCAGCCTCATGAGCGAGCAGCATTTCGACGAGACTCCGGCTGAGGCCTCGGCCGGGCTGGGTGGCGCCAGCACGGCGCCGCACACCGGTGTCGCCCGCGTCGACGCGGTGCTCGAGACGCTCGACCGTCTCGACGAGCTGCCGCTGGCCGAGCACGTCGGCGTCTTCGAGGCCGCTCACACCGAGCTGCGCCGCGCCCTGGACCCCGACACCGGGGCCCACGACGCGATGGCCCGGATCGCCGCGGCCTCCGGCGAGTCCCAGCCGACCGACCAGCCCTGAGAGGCGAGCGCATGCCTCCTCGCCGCCTGCGTCTCGACGCCGAGCTGGTCCGGCGCAAGCTGGCCCGGTCCCGTGAGCACGCCAGTGAGCTGATCGCCGCCGGGCGGGTCACGGTGTCGGGAAACCGGGCCACCAAGCCGGCCACGGGCGTCACCACCGACGTCGCGATCGTGGTCACCGAGGACCCCGACCGTCCCGACTTCGTCTCCCGCGGCGGCCACAAGCTCGCCGGAGCACTCGCGGCGTTCGAACCGCTCGGCCTCTCGGTCAAGGGCCGCCGCTGCCTCGACGCGGGCGCGTCGACCGGCGGGTTCACCGACGTACTGCTGCGCAACGAGGCCCGGGAGGTTGTCGCCGTCGACGTCGGCTACGGCCAGCTCGCCTGGCGGCTGCAGCAGGACGAGCGGGTCGTCGTCCACGACCGCACCAACATCCGCGACCTCTCCCTCGATGTGGTCGGCGAACCCGTCGACGTCGTCGTCGGCGACCTCTCCTTCATCTCCCTCGAGCTCGTCCTGGACGCGCTGATCCGGGTCACCAGCCCCGAGGGCGACCTGGCGCTGATGGTCAAGCCCCAGTTCGAGGTCGGCAAGGACCGGGTCGGCAAGGGTGGCGTGGTCCGCGATCCCGCGCTGCGCGCCGAGGCCGTCAACGCCGTCGCCGCGGCTGCCGCGCGACGCGGCTGGGGCGCACGCGCGGTCACCACCAGCCCGCTCCCGGGCCCGTCGGGCAACGTCGAGTTCTTCCTGTGGCTGCGCCGCGGGGAGGCCACCGTCACCGAGGCGGAGATCGAGGAGGCCGTGCGCGAGCAGCGCGGCCTGGAGAGCCCCGCCACCGGGGATGTGTCGGTGCCGTCTGAGAAGGTTGATCCGTGATCGAGCGTCAGCGAGTGAACCAGCGGGCCAACACGTCGCCGCCTCCGTATTCTGGCGCTTGCGCTACGGAGGTGGCGACGTGACCGACGCCGACACCCCCGCTGTGGACGCAGCGCCCGTGGACCCAGCCGAGGTTCGGCGGGTCTTCATGCTCATCCACACCGGGCGCGAGGAGGCCCGCGAGGTCGGCCTCGCCTGTGCCAAGTCGCTGGCGGTCCACGGGATCGTGGTCCGCGTGCTGGCGAGCGAGGCCGCCGACCTGGGTATCGACCCGGCGGCGTACGAACCGCAGCTCGAGCTCGCCGCCGACGAGGACGACGCGAGCCGCGACTGCGAGCTGGCGCTGGTCATCGGTGGCGACGGCACCATCCTGCGCGCGGCCGAGATCGTCCAGCCCCACCGCACCCCGGTGCTCGGGGTCAACCTCGGACACGTCGGGTTCCTGGCCGAGGCGGAGTACGACGACGTCGAGTCGACCATCGAGGCGATCGTGCAGCGCCGCTACACCTCCGAGGACCGCCTCGCGCTCGAGGTCAGCGTCTTCGAGGATGGTCAGAAGGTCTTTCGTACGTTCGCGGTCAACGAGGCCAGCGTCGAGAAGGCCGCGCGCGAGCGGATGCTCGAGGTCGTCGTCGAGATCGACGGCCGACCGCTGTCGAGGTGGGGCTGCGACGGCGTCGTCTGTGCGACCCCGACCGGCTCGACGGCTTACAACTTCTCCGCCGGCGGCCCGGTCGTGTGGCCGGGCGTCGAGGCGCTGTTGCTGACCCCGATCAGCGCCCACGCGCTCTTCGCGCGGGCCATGGTGGTCGCGCCGACCTCGGTGCTGGCCGTCGAGGTCATCTCCCGGGCGGACGGCGCCGGCGTGCTCTGGTGCGACGGCCGGCGTTCCTACGACCTGGGCCCGGGTGCCCGGATCGAGGTCACCCGGGGGGTGGAGCCTGTCAGACTCGTTCGCCTGCACCAGGCGCCGTTCACGGATCGTCTGGTGCGGAAGTTCGGACTGTCTGTGGAGGGATGGCGAGGCGCCGCGGAACGGCGTCCGTTCAGGATGAACGGAGGCGAGAATGCTTGAGGAGATCAGGATCTCCGGACTCGGGATCATCGAGTCCTCGACCCTGGAGCTCGGACCAGGGCTGACCGTGGTGACCGGTGAGACCGGCGCCGGCAAGACCATGATCGTGACCGCGCTCGGGCTGCTGCTCGGCGGCCGCGGCGACGCCGGCTCGGTCCGCAAGGGCAAGAAGGCGGCCCGGGTCGAGGGCGTCATCGACGCCCGGTCGCTGCCCGGCGTCATCGAGGCGACCGAGGAAGCCGGGGGAGAGGTCGAGGAGGGCCGCGTCCTGGTGGCCCGCACCGTCGCCGCCGAAGGCCGAGCGAGGGCGTACGTCGGGGGAGCGACCGTCCCGGTCGCGACCCTCGGCTCGGTGACCTCACCGCTGGTCGCGGTCCACGGCCAGTCCGATCAGCACCGGCTGTTGCAGCCGCGCGCCCAGCGCGACTCGCTCGACCGCTTCGGCGGGGACGCGGTCGCCAAGCTCATCGCCGCCTACGGCGACATCCACGCCGAGCTCCGAGGCGTCGAGCGCGAGCTCGATGAGGTCACCACCCACGCCCGTGAGCGGGCGCAGGAGGCCGACCTGCTCCGCTTCGGCCTCGGCGAGGTCGAGGAGGTCTCACCGGAGTCCGGCGAAGACGTCACGCTCGCCCAGGAGGAGGAGAAGCTCGGCTACGCCGACACGCTGCGCACCGCCGCCGAGCAGGCCCGAGAGGCGCTCTCCTCGGAGGTCGACGCCCCCGACGCGCTGGGCGCCATCTCGGCCGCGCGCCAGGCCCTCGACGGCGTCCGCGACCACGACCCCGACGCCGCCTCCCTGGCCGACCGCCTCGCCGAGGTCTCCTACCTGCTCTCCGACCTGGCCGCCGACGTCGCCTCCTATGCGACCGCGATCGAGACCGACCCGGCTCGGCTCTCCGTGGTCTCCGAGCGCCGCGCGGCGCTGACCGCGCTGACCAGGAAGTACGGCGAGACCATCGACGAGGTGCTCGCCTGGGCCGAGACCGGCGCCAAGCGCCTGCTCGAGCTCGACTCCGACGACGATCGGATCGAGGAGCTCCGCGGGGAGCGCACGCGTCTGCGAGCCGACCTCGCCGAGGCCGGCCAGGCGCTCTCCGCCGCCCGCACCGACGCCGCCGGCGCCCTGGCCGAGGCGGTCAGCGACGAGCTCACCGGACTGGCCATGCCGCACGCGCGACTGGTGGTCGACGTACGCCAGAAGGAGACCGACGCGCCCGCATCCGAGGACGAGCCGCATGCACCGTTGAAGGTCGGTTCGGGCAAGAACCACCGCTGGCTACGCTACGGCTCCAACGGCCTCGACGAGGTCGAGCTGCTACTGGCCGCCAACACCGGCTCGGAGCCCCGCCCGCTCCACAAGGGCGCCTCCGGCGGTGAGCTCTCCCGGGTGATGCTGGCGATCGAGGTCGTCCTGGCGGCCACCAGCCCGGTCCCGACCTTCGTCTTCGACGAGGTCGACGCCGGCGTCGGTGGCACCGCCGCGGTCGAGATCGGCCGCCGTCTGGCCCACCTCGCCCGCACCGCCCAGGTCCTGGTCGTCACCCACCTGCCCCAGGTCGCCGCCTTCGCCGACCACCACGTCGCCGTCGAGAAGACCAGCGACGGTGTGGTCACCAGCTCCGGCCTCACCGTCCTCGACGACGAGTCCCGCGAACGCGAGCTGTCCCGCATGCTGGCCGGGCTGACGGCCTCCGACACCGCCATCGCGCACGCCCGCGAGCTCCTCGAGGTGGCCCGCGCGGCGAAGGTCTGATCCCGCCGAAACCTCAGTTCTGGCGACCCGAATCGGTCGTTGTGGCGAACGACACACGCCACAACGACCGACTCGGCCGCCAAACGTACGCATTCGGCCGCCACAACGACCGACTCGCCGGATGGGAGATCCTGGGACGCGCACCGGCGACGGGGGAGGATTGGCGGGACATGAGACTGCCTACTCGCCAGATTCCCTCCGTACTCCCAGGCATCCGCGGCACGCTCCGCGCGGGGCGGCCGACCAGGGCCCTGATCCCACGGCTCAAAGAGGGCGACATCGCGGTCATCGACCATGTCGACCTGGACCGGAGCACCGCGCTGGCGATCGTGGCCAAGGGCGTGATCGCCGTGGTCAACGCCCAGCCGATGGTCTCGGGCCGCTACCCGAACCGGGGCCCGCAGACGCTGGCCGACGCCGGGATCGAGCTGATCGACAAGATCGGCGAGGCGGGGCTGGAGAAGTTGGTCGACGGGCGGAAGGCCCGGATCCTCGACGGCGAGATCTTCGACGGTGAGCAGCTGCTGACCTCGGGTCGTGCGCTCGACCAGGAGTCCCTCGAGAAGGACCTGGAGGACGCCAAGCGGGGCCTGAGCTCCCACCTGGATCTCTTCACGCACAACAGCAGCGAGCTGCTCAAGCGCGAGGAGGAGGTGCTGCTGCACGGCAACGGCGTACCTCCTCTCGACACGCCGCTGGCCGGCCGGCCCGTCGTGGTGGTCGCCGACCATCCCGACCTGGACCGGCTCCTCGGCGACCTCGCCGGCTTCCTGCGCGAGCAGCGCCCGGCGATCATCGCGGTGGGTCCTGCGGCGAAGAGGCTGACCAAGAAGCAGGTACGCCACGCCGTGGTCGTCGTGGGCCCCGACACCGACAGCTACCCCGAGCCGAAGGTGCTCACCAGCGCCGCCGAGGTCGTTCTCGCGCCCGGCGCCTCCGCGAGCGAGAGCGCCACCGAGCTCCTCGACCGGATCGGCGTGCAGCCGAAGCGGTTCGAGTCCGCCCTCGCCCCCGAGGACGCCGCCCTCCTGGTCGCCTACGCCCAGCACCCCTCGCTGGTGGTCGGGGCCGGGCTGAGCACCACGCTGACCGACTTCCTCGAGGACCAACGCCCGGGTCTGGCCGGCACGTACCTGACCCGGCTCGCCCTCGGCCCGACGCTGATCGACGCGTCCGCGATTCGGGCGGTGCGCCGCAGGGAGCCCCGCAGCCGTCGGCTCGTCCTCCCGGTCCTGGCCGCAGTGACGGCGCTGGCGATCGGCGTACCCGCCGGCATCTGGGCCGCCGACCACGACCTCACCGCGATCGGCACGGGAATCGTGAACAGAGCTGGCGACGGGACGGCGGCGAGCCCCACCTCCGGTGAGAGCGAGACGAAGGCCGCGAAGGACCCGAAGCAGAGCGCCGAGGCCCAGTTCGTCGCCGAGGCCGGCGACGCCCTCCTGCCCGGCAGGCTCACCGGCCAGAAGGTCGCCGTCATCACCATGCCCGGCGCCGACCAGAAGACGGTCGCGGCGCTCACCGGCAACATCGAAGCGGCCGGCGGCGAGACGACGGGGGTGCTCGACGTACGACCGAATCTGCTGGACCCCGACCGCAAGCAGTACGTCGACAGCCTGGCCACCCAGCTGGTCAAGCAGCTGGGCCGCGGCGACACGAAACAGGCGACCTATCAGCGGATGGGCCAGGTGATCGGGGAGACCTATGCCGGCACGAAGCCGCCCACAGCGTTCGACCAGCCTGCCAAGACCGCCGCTGTGGCGTTGCTCACCGGTGACCTGGTCAAGGCCCAGGGACGACCGACCGGACCGGCCGGGCTCGTCCTGGTCGTCCTCGGCGAGGACAGCGAGGACACGACCGCGGTCGAGGGCCTGGTCGAGGGTCTCGGCGCGACCACGAAAGGCCTGGTCGTGACGGCACCCACGGGCTCCGAAGACCTCGAGGCGCTCCGCGCCAACGACTGGCCGGGCTGGTTCGCGTCGGTCGACGGCATCGAGACCACCACCGGTCAGATCGCCGCTCCGCTCGCGCTGGCTCGACAGATGAGTCAACAAGGTGGCGATTTCGGTGCGTCAGGTTTCGGTGGCCTGCTGAAGCGTTGATAGGATTGAGGCCCATGAAGTCGGCGAGCTTGACCAAGCACATTTTTGTCACCGGGGGCGTCGCCTCCTCATTGGGAAAGGGCCTGACGGCATCGTCCCTCGGCCGCCTGCTCCGGTCGCGTGGTCTGAGCGTGACCATGCAGAAGCTGGACCCGTACCTCAACGTGGACCCCGGCACCATGAACCCGTTCCAGCACGGTGAGGTCTTCGTGACCAACGACGGTGCCGAGACCGATCTCGACATCGGCCACTACGAGCGGTTCCTCGACACCGACCTGGTCGGCCACGCCAACGTGACCACCGGGCAGGTCTACTCCAATGTGATCGCCAAGGAGCGCCGCGGCGACTACCTCGGCGAGACGGTCCAGGTGATCCCGCACATCACCGACGAGATCTCCGAGCGGGTCCTGGCCATGCACGGCCCCGAGATCGACGTCGTGATCACCGAGATCGGCGGCACGGTCGGCGACATCGAGTCGCTGCCGTTCCTCGAGGCCGCCCGCCAGGTGCGCCAGCGCCTCGGCCGCGACAACGTCTTCTTCGTGCACGTCTCCCTGGTGCCCTACATCGGCCCGTCCAAGGAGCTCAAGACGAAGCCGACCCAGCACTCGGTGATGGCGCTGCGCCAGATCGGCATCCAGCCCGACGCCATCGTGTGCCGCGCCGACCGTGAGCTGCCCGAGGGCATCAAGCGCAAGATCGCGCTCATGTGCGACGTCGACGAGGACGCCGTGGTGACCGCCGCCGACGCCCCGAGCATCTACGACATCCCGAAGGTGCTCCACCGTGAGGGCCTGGACGCCTACGTCGTACGCAAGCTCGACCTGCCCTTCCGCGATGTCGACTGGGCGCTTTGGGATGACCTGCTCCGCCGGGTGCACCACCCCAAGGAAGAGCTGACCATCGGCCTGGTCGGCAAGTACATCGACCTGCCCGACGCCTACCTGAGCGTCGGCGAGGCGCTGCGCGCCGGCGGTTTCGCCAACGAGGCCAAGGTCAACATCCGCTGGATCCCCTCCGACGAGTGCGCGACCCCCGAGGGCGCCGCCAAGAACCTCCACGACGTCGACGCCGTCTGCGTCCCCGGCGGCTTCGGCATCCGTGGCCTGGAGGGCAAGCTCGGCGCGCTGAGCTACACCCGCGCTCACCAGATCCCCACGCTCGGCCTGTGCCTGGGCCTGCAGTGCATGGTCATCGAGTACGCCCGCAACGTGCTCGACCTGGAGAAGGCCGACTCCACCGAGTTCGACGCCGACACCCCGGAGCCCGTCATTGCGACGATGGAGGAGCAGAAGGCGTACGTCGAGGGCGCGGGCGACCTCGGTGGCACCATGCGCCTGGGCCTCTACCCGGCCGAGCTCAAGAAGGGCTCGATCGCGGCCGAGGTCTACGGCGAGACCTCTATCGAGGAGCGTCACCGCCACCGCTACGAGGTCAACAACGCCTACCGCGACCAGCTGGAGGACGCCGGCCTGGTCTTCTCCGGCCTCTCGCCCGACAACCAGCTCGTCGAGTTCGTCGAGCTGCCCCGCGACGTACACCCCTACTACGTCTCCACCCAGGCCCACCCCGAGCTCCGCTCGCGGCCGACCCGCCCGCACCCGCTCTTCGCCGGGCTGGTGAAGGCGGCCCTCGACCGGCAGAAGGAGCAGCGGTTCCCGATCGACGAGACCAACCTGCGCCGCGAGGTCAGCGAGGTCGAGCTCCCGGAGACGGCTGACGCCTGAGCATCTGTTGACAGAGCCCCTGGGGCCGGCGCGTGCCGGCCCCAGGGGCTCATCGGTTCACAGGGCGCGAGCCGCTACCTGCCGCGAGTGCACGTCGGCCATCCGGATGACCGTCTGCCGGACGAAGGGGACCAGCGCGTCGCCCTCACAGGCGGCGCGCGCGGCAGCGGCGACATCCTCACCGGCATGCACCGGGTAGAAGCGGAGCTGGAGCCCGTAGGCGAGCAGCCCGCCACCCCTGATCGCGGCGACGGCGTCGAGATAGCGCTGGGCGTACGGCGCCAGGATCTCCTCCTGGCCGGGGCGCCAGAACGCCGAGCTCAACGCGTATCCGCCGTCGGTGCGCGGCAGCCGGCGCTCGATCATGGACACCTGCCAGGCCTCCTCCTTGGCCTCCGCGAGCGGCTGCGCGGTGCGTACGCCCAGAGCACTGACCCAGGACTCGGGGTCCGGGTCGCGCGCCTCCAGAGCGGCGACCGCCTCGGCGTCGTAGTCGCCGGTCTCGGCGCGCCGGCCGAGCAGCCGCCAGGCCACCTGTACGTCCTCGCTAGCCCCTGTCTCGGCCAGCGCGAGCTGCTCGGGCGTGGAGGCGTGCGCTGCGACGACGCGAAGAGCGGTGTCGCGGTTGGCCGGGTCCTCGGCGAGCACCGCGGCCGCTCCGGCGACCAGCGCGCGCTGCTCGGCGACCCGCTCGGGCGCCGTCCACAGCTCGGCAGCGGTGACGGCCATGCTCAGGAACTCGCCGGTGACCTGCGGGTTGCGCTCGTTCTCGAGGACCGAGAGGACGCGCGAGACGACCTCGGGGCCGGCGATGTCGCCGCGGAACAGGGCCGTCCAGGCGCTGCTGACCGCGACCGCCCGTGCCACCGCGTCGGGCAGCAGGCCGGCGTTCTGGCCGAGCCAGGCTTCGCTGGCCTCGTCCGAGCGCACCGCCGCGAAGGTCACGTCGGTCGCGTTGACCAGGTGCGCGGCGGCGTCGGGGAGCGAGACCGCGACGGGCTCGCCCGCCACCGTGACCGGAGTGGTGGCGAGCAGGGCACCGGAGGCGTCGTAGGAGGCGATGTCGAGCCGGTGGGGACGTACGGTCCCGTCGGGGCTGGTGACCGACACCTTGCCGTCGGCGAGGGTGATCACGTCGGTGCCGGCGTGATCGAGCCACGCGGTCGTCCAGGCGGAGAGATCCTTGCCCGCGGCCGTTCCGAAGGCGCCCATCAGGTCGTCGAGGACGGTGTTGCCGTAGGCGTGCTCGGCGAAGTAGGACTGCAGCCCGGCGAGGTAGGCCTCCTCGCCGATGTAGGCGTGCAGCTGCTGCAGCACGGCCTGGCCCTTCATGTAGGTGATCGCGTCGAAGTTGGCCATCGCGACGTCGACGCTGGGGACCACCCCGCGGATCGGGTGGGTGGCCGGCGTCGCGTCGATGTCGTAGCCCGCCTTCTTCTCGGTCAGTGCGATCGAGGCCCACACGTCGGCGTGGTCGGGGAGCGCGGCCGAGGCCCACACGGCCGCCCACGAGGCGAAGGCCTCGTTGAGCCACAGGTCGTCCCACCAGCGCATCGTGACCAGGTCGCCGAACCACATGTGCGCCATCTCGTGGAGGACCACATTGGTGCGCTCGGTCCGGTCGGCGTGGGTCGGCGCCGTGCGGAAGAGGAACACGTCGCTGTGGGTGACCGCGCCCCAGTTCTCCATCGCGCCGCCCATGTCGGGCACGAAGATCTGGTCGTAGCGACGCTGCGGGAACGGCATCCCGAACTTGGTGCCGAACCACGCCAGCCCGTGCTCGGTGACCTGCAGGATCTCCTCCCGGTCCCGCTCGAGCTGGCTGCGCAGCGACTGACGGGCGTAGAGCCCCAGGTCGTAGCCGCCGCGCTCCTCGCGGACCTCGACGAACGGCCCGGCGTTGACCACCACGACGTACGTCGAGAGCGGGGGAGTGTCCTCGAAGACCCACGTCCGCGCGCCGGCTGCCTCGTCGGAGACCTTCGCGGGTGCGGAGTTGGAGAGCACCGTCCACTGCTCGGGCGCCGCCACGGTGAACGCGTGCACGGCCTTGAGGTCGGGCTGGTCGAAGCAGGCCCACAGCCGACGAGCGTCGTCGGGCTCGAAGGAGGTCCACACGTAGACGTTGCCGTCGGAGGGGTCGACCGTGCGCAGCACGCCCTCGGAGGAGGCGGTGTCGGACTGGGAGGCGGTCACGACCAGGGTGTTGGTCTCGGCGAGGTCCTCGAGCGGGATCCGGCCGGCGCTGATCGTGGCGAGGTCGAGCTCGGTGCCGTTGAGCGTGGCCGCGCTGACCTCGGCCACGCAGTCGACGAACGTGCCCGAGCCCGGGGTGGCGGAGAAGGTGATCGTGGAGACGCTTGAGAGCGTCTCGCCCTCCAGCAGGCCGGTCATGTCGAGCGAGATGTCGTACCGCTCGACGGTGACCGTGGCGGCCCGCGCAGCCGCCTCCTCCTGGGTGAGTGAGGCAGGGGCGGCGGGGGAGGTGTCAGACATGAGCCGAGGGTAGCCTCGGGCCATGACATCGGACGCACGAATTTCCGACTCCGCCGTGCCGCTGGACCAGGGACCGCTCACCGAGTGGGACGTCCCGGAGAGCTGGCCGGTCGCCTCGAGCGAGGACCTCCACCGTGACGGCTGGGTGGTCGCACTGCGTGCCGACCGGATCAACCGTCCCGGCCACGAGGACGAGGAGCCGTTCCGTCGCCTGGTGGTCGAGCACCCGGGCGCCGCCGTCGTGCTGGCGCTGGACGATGACGAGCGCGCCCTGGTGATCACCCAGTACCGCCACCCCGCCAAGCGGCGCTTCGTCGAGCTCCCAGCCGGCCTGATCGACTATCCCGGCGAGGACCCGCTCGACGTCGCGGTGCGCGAGCTGCGCGAGGAGGTGGCCCACGAGGCGGCCGAGTGGACGCCGCTGCTCTCGACGTACGCCTCGCCGGGGCTCACCGAGGAGATCCACCACTTCTTCCTCGCCCGCGGCCTCACCGCCAGCGACCGCGACGGCTTCGAGCTCGAGCACGAGGAGGCCGAGATGAGCGTCCACTGGGTGCCCTTCGAGGAGCTCTTGGAGGCAGTGCTGAGCGGCCGGGCGACCGACTCGCCGGTCGTCCAGGCCGTGCTTGCGTACGCCGCTCTCAAATCACGTGGCAGAGTCTGATCAGGGGGTCTGGTCAGGACCGATCGACGTGATTTTGGTGACTTGCGCCACACCGGGTTAGACATGCCGCGTCAGGCGGCGCACATCCGGCTGACCCGTAGACCCACGGACCACCACATTCAGGGGAAGAAACACAATGAGAATCGGCGTACCCAAGGAAGTCAAGAACCACGAGTACCGGGTGGCGATCACCCCCTCGGGCGTCCACGAGCTGGTGGCCAACGGCCACGAGGTCTTCGTCCAGGCCGGTGCCGGAGTCGGCTCCTCGATCTCGGATGGCGAGTACGCCGCGGTCGGCGCCAAGATCCTCGGCGATGCCGACGAGACCTGGGGCAACGCCGACATGGTGCTCAAGGTCAAGGAGCCGGTCGCGGAGGAGTACCACCGCCTGCGCGAGGGCCTGACCCTGTTCACCTACCTCCACCTGGCCGCCGACAAGCCGTTGACGCAGGAGCTGCTGGCCAAGAAGGTCACCGCGATCGCGTACGAGACCGTCGAGCTGCCCAACCGGGCGCTGCCGCTGCTCTACCCGATGTCGGAGGTCGCCGGCTGCCTGGCGCCCCAGGTCGGGGCGTACAACCTGCTCAAGGCCCAGGGCGGCCGCGGCACGCTGATGGGTGGTGTCGGCGGTGTCGCCAACGCCAAGGTCGTCATCATCGGTGCCGGCGTCTCGGGGCAGAACGCCGCCAACATCGCTCTGGGGATGGGCGCGGACGTCACGCTGCTCGACACCGACCTGGAGAAGCTGCGGATGTCGTTCTGGCGCTACTCCAACCAGGTCCACGGGCTCGCGTCGAACAAGCTCGCGCTCGAGGAGCAGGTGCTCCAGGCCGACCTGGTCATCGGCGCCGTGCTGATCCCGGGTGCGGCCGCGCCGAAGCTGGTCACCAACGACCTGGTCTCGCGGATGAAGCCGGGCTCGGTGCTCGTCGACATCGCCATCGACCAGGGTGGCTGCTTCGAGGACTCCCACGCCACCACCCACGCGGACCCGACCTACCAGGTCCACAACTCCACCTTCTACTGCGTGGCCAATATGCCCGGCGCGGTCCCGAACACGTCCACCTACGCGCTCACGAACGCGACGATGCCGTACGCCGTCGCCCTGGCCAACAAGGGCTGGGCCCAGGCGCTGCGCGACGACGCCGCGCTCGCCAAGGGCCTCAACACCCACGCCGGCCAGCTCACCTACGGCCCGGTGGGCGAGGCGGTCGGCATCGACTCCGTCGCGCTCTCGGACGTGCTCGGCTGATCTCCTCAGGAGTCACAGGAGTCACGCCGTACAGGCAATTCCGGCGCTTCTCAGGCAATGCAATGCCCGAGAAGTGCCGGAATACCCGGTTAACCGGGTATTCCTCCCCGACCGGATCCACCGCCCCTGGTTGGATGGACCCGTGACCGCATCGAACGTCTCGGGCTCCGCTACGGCGGTATCCAATGCCGCGAGCTCCGCTTCGGCGGTGGAGCACGCGATGCGCACGTACCTCGACCACCTCACAGTCGAGCGGGGGCTGGCGGCGAACACGCTGTCCTCCTACCGGCGCGACCTGAGGCGGTACGCCGAGTTCCTCGCCCAGCAGAGCGTCGACGACCTGGCCGGGGTCTCGGAGGCGACGGTGTCGGGGTTCCTGGCACACCTGCGCGAAGGCAGCCAGGAGCATCCGGCGCTCAGCGCGACCTCCGCGGCGAGGACGGTCGTGGCGGTGCGGGGGTTCCACAAGTTCGCGGTGGCCGACGGGATGGTCGAGGCCAATCCGGCCGGCCATGTGAAGCCGCCGCGCGCGGAGAAGCGGCTGCCGAAGGCCCTGCCGCTGGCCGACGTGGAGGCGATCCTGGAGGCGTCGGGCGCGCCCGGGACGCCGCTCGCGCTGCGCGACCGGGCCCTCCTCGAAGTGCTCTACGGCACCGGCGCCCGCATCTCCGAGGCGGTCGGCCTCGACGTCGACGACCTCGACCGGGTCGACCACGTCGTACTCCTGCGAGGCAAGGGTGGCAAGGAGCGGATCGTCCCGGTCGGCTCCTACGCCATCGAGGCGGTCGAGGCCTACCTGACCCGGGCCCGCCCCGACCTCGCAGCCGCCCGCTCGGGTGGCGCGCTCTTCCTCAACGCCCGCGGCGGCCGCCTCTCCCGGCAGTCGGCCTGGACCGTCCTGACCCGTGCCGCCGAGCGCGCCGGGATCCACAAGGGCGTCTCGCCCCACACCCTGCGTCACTCCTTCGCCACCCACCTGCTGGACGGCGGCGCCGACGTACGTGTCGTGCAGGAGCTGCTGGGCCATGCGTCGGTGACCACGACGCAGATCTACACTCTTGTCACCGTGGACAATCTCCGAGAGGTCTTCGCGACCGCACACCCGAGGGCCCTGTGACCGTTTCGACCAAAGCCGGCGACTGGATCCCCAAGGTCGGGGCGAGCCCCGACGACGTCTACGAGGCGGTCGTGGAGTGGGTCGAGGGGAGTGGCCGCAGCCTCTACCCCCACCAGGACGAGGCAATCATGTCCATCCTGGCCGGCGACAACGTCATCCTGGCGACCCCGACAGGCTCGGGGAAGTCCCTCGTCGCGGCAGGCGCGCACGCGTACGCGCTGGCCGAGGACAAGGTCTCCTTCTACACCGCGCCGATCAAGGCGCTGGTCAGCGAGAAGTTCTTCGACCTCGTCGAGACCTTCGGCGCCGAGAACGTCGGCATGCTCACCGGCGACGCCAGCGTCAACGCCGACGCCCCGATCATCTGCTGCACCGCCGAGGTGCTCGCCAACCTCTCGCTGCGAGAGGGCAAACACGCTGACGTCGGGCTCGTGATCATGGACGAGTTCCACTACTACGGCGAGCCCGACCGCGGCTGGGCGTGGCAGGTGCCGCTGCTCGAGCTGCCGCAGGCCCAGTTCCTGCTGCTCTCCGCGACGCTCGGTGACACCAGCGCGCTGGCCAAGGACATGACCAGGCGAAACGGCCGCGAGACCGTCCTTGTCGACCAAGCGGAACGACCCGTTCCGCTCACCTTCGACTGGCGCCTCACGCCGCTCCAGGAGACCCTCGAGGAGCTCGTCACCACCGGCCAGGCGCCGGTCTACGTCGTCCATTTCACCCAGAAGGACGCCGTCACCCACGGCACCTCCCTGCTCAACGCCGGCTGGCTGAAGCTCGCAGGCGAGGAGAAGGACCAGATCGCCAAGCGGCTCGAGTCGGTCCGCTTCGCCGCCGGTTTCGGCAAGACGCTCTCCAAGCTGCTGCGCAAGGGCATCGGCGTCCACCACGCCGGCATGCTCCCCAGATACAGAAGGCTGGTCGAGCAGCTCGCTCAGGCCGGTCTGCTCAAGGTCATCGCCGGCACCGACACCCTCGGGGTCGGCATCAACGTCCCGATCCGCACGGTGCTCTTCACCGGCCTGGCCAAGTTCGACGGCCGCCGCCAGCGCATCCTGCGCACCAGGGAGTTCCTCCAGATCGCCGGAAGAGCCGGCCGGGCGGGCTTTGACACCCAGGGCTACGTCGTCGTCCAGGCGCCTGAACACATCATCGAGAACGAGAAGGCCAAGGCGAAGTCCGAGGAGCGCCGCAAGGCCGGCAAGAAGAACTCCAAGGCCCAGCTCAAGAAGCCGCCCGAGGGCACGGTCGTATGGACCGAGGCGACCTTCACCAAGCTCGTCGACGGCGCCCCCGAGCCGCTGGAGAGCAAGATGAAGGTCGACAACTCGATGATCCTCAACGTCGTCGCCCGCGACGAGGACGCCTTCGAGGTGATGCGCCGGATCACCATGGACAACCACGAGGAGCGGCGCACCCAGCTCAAGCTCGCCCGCCGGGCCCTGCGCCTGACCCGCTCCCTGGTCCACAGCGGGGTCCTGACCAGGCTCGCCGAGCCCGACACGTACGGGCGGCGCTATGTCCTCACCGAGGACCTTCCCGCCGACTTCGCGCTCAACCAGCCGCTGGCGCACTTCGCCCTCGCCGCGCTGGACACGCTCGATCCGGAGTCGCCCGAGCACACCCTCGAGATCGTCTCGGTGATCGAGTCGGTCCTCGAGCCCCCGCGCCAGATCCTCTTCGCCCAGCAGCACGAGGCCCGCGGCAAGGCGATCGAGAACATGAAGGCCGACGGCGTCGAGTACGACGAGCGAATGGCCCTCATCGAGGAGATCACCTGGCCCAAGCCGATGGCCGAGCGCCTCGAGGCGCTCTTCGAGGTCTACCGCGGCACCCACCCGTGGCTGCCCGAGGACGCCCTCGACCCGAAGTCGATCCTGCGCGAGATGTACGAGCAGGGGATGACCTTCACCGACGTCGTACGCCGTTACCAGCTCGCCCGCTCCGAGGGCCTGGTGCTGCGCTATCTGACCGATGCCTACCGCACCTTCCGGCACACCCTCCCCGAGACGCACAAGAGCCCCGAGATCGAGGACTTGGTCGAGTGGCTGGGGGAGACCATCCGGCAGACAGACTCGAGCCTGCTGGACGAGTGGGAGGCGCTCTCCGATCCCGAGCACATCCCCTCGGCGGTGGCCCACCACGAGGCGCCGCCGCCCCCGCGGTCCCTGTCGCAGCAGCAACGGGCCTTCGAGATCATGGTCCGCAACGCGATGTGGGCCCGGGTCGACGCGGTCTCGCGAGACGACCTCGACACGCTGATGTCGCTGGAGCGCTCCGCCGCCGACCGGCTCGAGCCCGCGCGCGACGTGGTGATGACCAGGTCTCGCTGGGACGACGCCCTGGAGGCCTACTTCGCCGAGCACGACGACGTGGGCATCTCTGCCGACTCGCGCTCGCCCAAGCTGCTCACCTGGACCGTCGAGCGCGGTGCTCCCGCGGGCGTCGACGAGGATGACGAGACGTACGACGAGACCCGCATCTGGCGGGTCACCCAGACCCTCGACGACCCGGCCGGCGACCACGACTGGGTGATCGAGGCGGTGGCCGACCTGGACGCGAGCGACGAGGCCGGCGAGCTGGTTCTGGCGACGGTGGCGATGCGTCGGCTGTGACGGGTTGCTCGGTTCCGCTAGCGTTGGGGCGTGCGCAAGCTACTGAAGAACCCCGTCGTCGTCGCGGCCATCGCCAAGATCGCCAACGAGGCTCGCAAGCCCGAGAACCAGAAGAAGATCAAGGACGCAGCGGGCAAGGCCTACGACCAGTTCCAGAAGCGCCGTCGGTCGCACTGAGACCGGCTGTTCGAGCGGAGATTCCTCCACAGGTTTCTCCACATCGAAGGCCCTTCCTGTGGGGCTGGCGGTGCGCCAAGTGCACAGGTCATCAACAGATTCGGGTCGCGTAGCAGAATCACCCGGATTTGCCTTGTGACACGCCCGGCGCGGCTCCTACAGTCGCGCAGATCCGGGTCTTAGAGTCGCCGTGTCGACATATAGACCCGCTAGCCGTGATCGACCCAGGGCCGCGGCAACTTAACCGGGGGTGGAGGAATGGAAGACAGCTATTTCGGAGCAGGTGGTGCGACCGCGCCGCAGATGCCTCCGCAGACGCCGGCGGCCCCGCCGCCGGCCTATCCGCCCTCGGCCCGGCTGCGCGCCAACGCCCCTGAGCCCGACGCGGGCTCGTTCGACGGCCCGGGTAAGAACAAGAAGGGCCCGACCGGTCGCCCCTGGCCCAACCTTCCCGAGCCCGGCCCCGCCACCGGCGGCCCCGCGCGTACGGTCGCGATGGTCAACCAGAAGGGTGGCGTCGGCAAGACCACGACCACCATCAACCTGGGTGCCGCGCTGGCCGAGCACGGCCGCAAGGTACTGATGGTCGACTTCGACCCGCAGGGGTCGCTCTCGGTCGGTCTGGGTCTTCAGCCCAACGAGATCGAGCTGACCGTCTACAACCTGCTGATGGAGCGTGACATCACGCTCGACGACGTCGTCGTCCCTTCCGGCATCGACGGTGTCGACCTGCTGCCGGCCAACATCGACCTCTCCGCCGCTGAGGTGCAGCTGGTCCAGGAGGTCGCCCGTGAGCAGACCCTGGCCCGAGCCCTGGCTCCGGCCGTCGCCAACTACGACGTGATCCTCATCGACTGCCAGCCGAGCCTGGGCCTGCTGACCGTCAACGCGCTCACCGCCTCCGACTCCGTGGTCGTCCCGCTGGAGTGCGAGTACTTCGCGCTGCGCGGCGTCGCCCTGCTCAAGGACACCATCGACAAGGTTCAGGAGCGGCTCAACCCGCGTCTGAAGATCGACGGAATACTGGGCACGATGTACGACAGCCGCACCATGCACAGCCGCGAGGTCATGGAGACCCTGGTCAACGGCTGGGGCGACCGCGTCTTCCACAGCGTCATCCGCCGCACCGTGAAGTTCGCCGACTCCACCGTGGTCGGCGAGCCGATCACCGAGTACGCCTCCAGCTCCACCGGCGCCGACTCCTACCGGATGCTCGCCAAGGAGGTGCTGGCCCGATGGCAACGCGGCGAGTGAGGGTTCCGGCCGCCGATGATCTGTTCCGGCGTACGTCCGACGGCGCTGCCGCCGCAGGACCTGCCGCCGAGGCGAAGGCCCGCCCAGTGCACGCCGTGCCCGAGCCGGCCGAGGAGACGCCGGCCGCCAAGAAGCGGTCGAGCGGCCGCGTACGTCATGACGAGAAGATGACGGTCTACATCACCTCCGAGGAGCTGCTGGATCTCGAGCACGCCCGGCTCAACCTGCGGGCCAAGCACAGCATCGCGGTCGACCGCGGCCGGCTGGTGCGCGAGGCGCTCGCGATCGTGCTGGCCGACCTCGAGGAGTATGGGGACGACAGCGCCCTCGTGCACCGGCTCGCCGAGTGACGGTCACGCAGATGCCGGCTGGGCCGACGACGGATGGCCCTGCGGGGGCCGAGCAGGAGTCGAGCGGCACCGGGGGTTTCGAGGTGCACCTCGGCAACTTCGAGGGCCCCTTCGACCTGCTGCTCAGCCTGATCGCCAAGCACAAGCTCGACATCACCGAGGTCTCGCTGGCCACGGTGACCGACGAGTTCATCGCCTACGTCAAGAAGGGCGCCGCCGACAGCGGGTCCTGGGATCTCGAGCAGACCTCCAACTTCCTGCTGGTCGCGAGCACGCTGCTCGACCTGAAGGCGGCTCGGCTGCTGCCGCAGGGCGACGTCGAGGACGAGGAGGACCTCGCGCTGCTCGAGGCGCGCGACCTCCTCTTCGCCCGACTGTTGCAGTACAAGGCGTTCAAGCAGGTCGCGGCCGTCTTCGGCGAGCGGCTCGCGAAGGAGTCCAAGCGCCACCCGCGTTCGGTGCAGCTCGAGCCGCGCTATGCCGGCCTGCTGCCCGAGGTGCTGATCGGGATCGGGCTGGACCAGTTCGCCCAGCTCGCGGCCGCCGCGATGGCGCCCAAGCCGGGGCCACCCGAGATCGGGCTCGCCCACATCCACGGCTCGAAGGTGTCGGTCAAGGAGCAGGCGGCGCTGGTCATCGAGCGGCTGCGCGCCGGCGGGCAGGTGACCTTCCGTGGCCTGTGCTCCGACTCGCCGGACACGCTGACCACCGTGGCCCGGTTCCTATCGCTGCTGGAGCTCTTCCGTGAGGGTGCGGTCGCCTTCGACCAGGTCACCGCGCTGGGCGAGCTGACCGTACGCTGGACCGGCGACGAGGCGCTCGATGTCGATGAGCTGATCCAGGACGAGTTCGAGGGGCAGCCGCCCGCGGAGGGCGGCGCCGATGACGGGGAGAAGGACGATGACTGAGGCTGCGACAGGGGAGACCACCGAGGAGACCCTGGCGATCGAGTTCGCCGACCTGCGGCCCGCGCTCGAGGCGGTCCTGATGGTCGCCGACGAGCCGCTGGCCGCGGAATCGCTGGCCTCGGCGGTGGGCCACCCGACGGCCGCGGTGATCGACGCTCTGCAGGCGCTGGCGGCCGAATACACCGAGCAGGGCCGCGGCTTCGACCTGCGCAACGTCGCGGGCGGCTGGCGGTTCTACACCCGCGAGGAGTACGCCGCTGTCGTCGAGGGTTTCGTCCTCGAGGGCCAGCAGGCCCGGCTCACCCAGGCGGCCCTGGAGACGCTGGCCGTGGTCGCCTACAAACAGCCCGTCTCGCGCGCCCGGGTCTCCGCGATCCGCGGCGTCAACGTCGACGGCGTGATGCGTACGCTGCTCACCCGCGGCCTCGTCGAAGAGGCCGGGCAGGACCACGAGACCGGCGCCAACCTCTACCGCACCACCGGCTACTTCCTCGAGCGGATCGGCATCACCGACCTCGGCGACCTGCCGGAGCTCGCCCCCTACCTGCCCGACCTCGCCGACATGGAGGAGGAGCTGACCGAGCAGGTCAGCCAGGAGGCGCTCGCCGCGCAGCCCGAAGAAGGCGCGGCGAATGGGTCGGACTCTGACGATGCGGCAGAATCGCAAGCGTGAGTGACCTGCCTGAGCGAGACGATCTGCCGCTGGACGACGAGGGCCTGATCCGGCTCCAGAAGCTGCTGGCCCTGGCCGGCATCGCGTCGCGGCGCGGCAGCGAGCTCCTGATGCTCAACGGCTCTGTCGAGGTCAACGGCGAGGTGGTCACCCGCCTCGGCACCAAGGTCGACCCCGGCAAGGACGTCGTACGCGTCGACGGCAAGCGGCTCCCGCCGATCTCCGGCAAGGTCTACCTGGCCCTCAACAAGCCGCGGGGCGTGGTCTCGACGATGAGCGACCCCGAGGGCCGCCGCAACCTGTCCGACCTGGTCGCCGACCGCCCGGAGCGGCTCTTCCATGTCGGCCGTCTCGACACCGACACCGAGGGCCTGATCATCCTCACCAACGACGGTGACTTCGCCCACCGGCTGGCCCACCCCAGCTACGAGGTCGACAAGACCTACGTCGCCGAGGTCACCGGCGAGATCTTCCCCAACGTACGCAAGCGACTCCTCGCCGGCGTCACCCTCGAGGACGGCCCGGTCACCGTGACCAAGGCCCGGATCATGGAGACCCGCAAGGACAAGTCGATCATCGAGCTGGTCATCCACGAGGGACGCAACCGCATCGTGCGCCGCCTCCTAGACCACCTCGACCACCCGGTCACCCGGCTGACCCGCACCCGGATCGGCCCGGTACGGCTCGGAACCATGAAGCCCGGTGAGATGCGCGACCTCTCCCGCGAGGAGCTCGGCGAGCTCCTCGACACCACCGAACTCTGAGGGCCCGGAAACCCTGGTGCGTACGCCGGCCCGAGCCGTTAAGGTGAGCGGCATGCAGCAGCGCGCGATGAGCACGACGACGCCGGACCCACTCCGGCGCTGACCTGCTGTCCACTTTTCGCAGACCGCCCCGGAGCATCGCTCCGGGGCGGTTCTCGTCTCTGGTGGCTGTGCTCCGGGCATCACCTCAGGAGCATCTACCGTGAATCTCGATCATCGTGACCTCAACCGCGATCTCGCCATCTTCGCCACCGACCCGCTGGCCGGATCCGGGCTGCCACTCTGGCTGCCCGACGGGGCCGTCATCTTCGCCGAGCTCGAGCGACTCGCCGCCGACCTGGCCCGGGCCGACGGCTGCGTACCGGTCAAGACCCCAGTGCTCGGGAAACGCGCGCTCTTCGAGCGTTCGGGTCACTGGGCGAAGTTCGCCGACGACATGTTCCCGCCGATGGCCATGGGATCGGGTCCGGCGGGGGAGAGCGGCGACGAGCTCGTGCTCCGTCCGGCCAACTGCCCCCACCACGCGCTGGTCTACAAGGCCCGCCAGCACTCCTACCGCGAGCTCCCGATCCGGCTGCACGAGCTCGCCCCGATGTTCCGCGCCGAACGCTCCGGGGTGCTCTCGGGACTGAGCCGGGTACGCCAGATCAACCTCGACGACACCCACGTCTTCTGCCGCCCCGACCAGGTCGCCGAGGAGGCGGGGAAGGCGCTGCACTCGGCGCTGAAGGCCCAGGAGATCCTCGGTCTGCGGGTCGACTACGTACGCCTCTCCCTCCGCGACGCCTCCCCGTCCTACCTCGGCTCCGTCGAGCAGTGGGACGGTGCCGAGGAGGCGCTGAGGAAGGCGGCGGCCGAGGCCGGCGTCGAGGTCGTCGTGGCGCCGGGCGAGGCCGCCTTCTACGGTCCCAAGCTCGACCTGCAGGTCATCGACCCCGCAGGCCATGAGGAGACCATCGCGACCGTCCAGATCGACTTCAACCAGCCCGAGCGCTTCGACCTCACCTACGACGCCGCCGATGGCTCGCGAGAACGGGTCGTGATGGTCCATCGCGGGACCGTCGGGTCGATGGAGCGCGTCACCGCCGCCCTCCTGGAGCGCTACCAGGGTCGTCTCCCGCTGTGGCTGGCGCCGGCGCAGATCGCCGTCCTCCCGGTCTCCGCGGACCAGGACTCCGCGGCTCGCAGGCTCGTCGACGCGCTCGTCGCCGAGGGCCTCCGTCCGCGCCTGGACGCGGGCGGCTCCCTCGGGGGCAGGATCCGGGAGTCTCGTCGTCGGCGTGAGCCGTTGATCGCGGTCATCGGGGCGGTCGAGGCTGACGCCGGGCAGGTTCAGGTACGCGACGTCGCGGCGGGTGTCGAGCGGCAGGTCGATGTCGACGATCTGGTGGCGGTGATGAAGGCGGCGTATGTGTCTCGGGCGGTTGAGATCTCCTGGTGAGATCTGGGCCGTGCCGCCAAGCGCTATCGCACATCATCTCCGCTCAGCGCGATAGTGCATGGGCAACCCGCGCCGACCGTGGCACCATCGAGACATGACCGTGCCGGAGGTGCTGCGGCCCTATGTCACCTCGCTGGTCACCTACGACGTGGATTTCGGGGCGCCGGGGGTGCATCGGGGGATGCCGTCGACCGAGATCACTTTGGTGCTCTCGGTCGACGAGCCGTTGGTGACCTCGTGGGGGAGCGGGACGGAGCCGGTCACGGCATGGTCGCTGGTCTCCGGGCTGCACACCCGGCCGGCGGCGATCCATCATCACGGTTACCAACGCGGCGTGCAGCTGGGGCTGACGACCGCCGGGGTGCGGGCGCTGTTCGGGATGCCGGCCGCGGCGTGGCGGGGCGAGCTCCTCGCCCTCGACGAGGTCGCGGCGCCTGGCGGCGTACGTCATCTTCCGGAGCGGCTGGCCGAGGCCGATCCGCGGGAGTGGTCGCGGTTGGTCGTGACTGGCCTGGTCGAGGCGCTGGCGCGCCACGGCGAGCCTGGACCCAGCGCGGAGGTTGGCCGCGCGCTGGCGCTGCTGACCGGGGGAGCGGCCGTGCAAGAGGTGGCCGACGACGTCGGCTACAGCCGCCGGCGGATCGGCGACCTGGTGCGCGCCGAGACCGGGGTGGCGCCGAAGCAGTTCCAGCGGCTGGCCCGCTTCGACCGCTCCCGCGGACTCGTCGGCCGGATGCCGCTGGCTCGGGCGGCGACCGTTGGCGGCTACGCCGACCAGGCACACCTGACCCGCGAGTGGCAGGAGTTCGCCGGGTGTACGCCGACTACCTGGTTGCGTGAGGAGTTCCCATTCGTTCAAGACCTGGCCGACCCGCAGGCGGTTGACTCGGATGCATGAGCAATGAGCAGAAGTTCGATGTAGCGAAGATCAAGTACTGGCAGTCGATGGCGTTCCAGGACGCCGAGGCGATGATGACGTGGCTGAGCGCAATCGGTTTCGTCGAGCACTCCACCTACCGCGAGGGCGGCATCGTCGTCCACGCAGAATGGCTCTGGCCCGGCGGGGGAGGGCTGATGTTCGGGCAGGTACGCGAGGGTGGGAGCCTGAAGGTCGCCGGCGGCTCCGGGGTCTACCTGATCGACCAGGACCCCGATGCCCTCTTCGGCAAGGCGGTCGCCGCGGGCGCCACCGTGGACCGGCCGATGGTCGACCAGGACTACGGCGGCCGTGGCGGCACGGTGACCGACCCGGAGGGCAACTCGTGGTCCTTCGGCAGCTACCAGCCGTCATGAGCGCACGGCGATATCGCACACCCTGGTCGTCGGTCGCGATAGCGCACCACGGGCGCTGAGACGAAGAGGGTTCGGCAGCATCGACCCTTTAGCCTTGGGGACATGGGTGAAACCGGGGGAGCGCTGACCGGGCCGGTCGAGATCGTGGGTGTCGGCCTGCTCGGCACCTCGGTCGCGCTCGCCTGCGCTTCCGCCGGCCTCGACGTGCTGCTGAGCGACTCGGTCGCCAGCCACGTGCGCACCGCGACCGGCCTCGGCGCCGGCCGCCGCCGCAAGCCCGGCGACACGCCGCAGCTGGTCGTGGTCGCGGTCCCGCCGGCACACCTCGGCGAGGTGATCACCCGAGCGCTCGCCGACAGCCCCGACGCCGTCGTGACCGACGTCGGCAGCGTGAAGGCCTCGCCGCTGGCCTACGTCCGTGAGCACAGCCCCGGCGACGTACGACGCTACGTGGGCAGCCACCCGATGGCCGGCAGCGAGCGCTCCGGGCCGCTGGCCGCGACCGCGACGCTGTTCGAGGGGCGGCCCTGGGCGGTCACGCCGCACGCGGAGGCCGACCCCGAGGCGACCGAGCTCGTCGGCGAGCTCGCCACGCTGTGCGGAGCCGTCCCGCTGACCCTCAGCCCGGAGGACCACGACCGGGCCGTCGCCCGCACCTCGCACGTGCCGCACCTGATGGCCGCCCTGGTGGCCGGCCGCCTCGCGGTGGCACCGGAGGGACACCTCGGCCTCAGCGGCCAGGGCGTACGCGACGTGACCCGCGTCGCCGCCGGCGACCCCGGCCTCTACGGCCAGATCGTGGCCGGCAACGCCCGCGCGGTGACCGACCTGCTGACCGAGGTGCGCGCCCAGCTCGACGAGATGATCGCGGCGGTGGGCACCGGTGACGCGGCCGCCCTGGACGTACTGCTCAAAGAAGGTCAGGCCGGGACCAGAGCGATCCCCGGCAAGCACGGCCGGCCGCAGACCGCGCAGGCGACCATCTACGTCACGGTCCCCGACGAGCCCGGCAACCTGGCCCGTCTCTTCGCCGACGCGGGGGAGAGCGGCGTCAACATCGAGGACGTACGCATCGACCACGACCCCGGCCGCCCGGTCGGTGTCATGGAGCTGATCGTGGCCGACGACGCGGCCGACCGGATGCAGGCGGTTCTGGAGTCTCGGGGTTGGGTCGCTCACCGGTAGGCTCCCGCCCGTGAGCAGCAGCAATCCCACCAGTGTCCCCGCAAGCATCGTCATCGCCGTCGACGGCACCTCCGGCTCCGGAAAATCGAGCACTTCCCGCGGGGTCGCCGACCGCCTGGGCATGCGCTTCCTCGACACAGGTGCGATGTACCGGGCGATGACCTGGTGGATGCTCAGCAACGACATCGACGTGCACGACGCGGACGCGGTCGCCGCAGCTGCAGGCAAGCCGGTGATCACCTCCGGCACCGACCCGCTCGGACCGACGATCGCCCTCGACGGGTCCGACGTCTCTGTCGAGATCCGCAGCGACCGCGTCAACGCGGCGGTCTCCCCGGTCGCCACCGTCCCCGAGGTCCGCGCCCGGCTGGTCGCGCTCCAGCAGCAGGAGATCCGGGAAGCGCTCGCCGCCGGCTCCGGCATCGTGGTCGAGGGTCGCGACATCGGCACCGCGGTCTGGCCTCAGGCCGACCTGAAGCTGTACGTCACCGCCGACCCCGCCGCCCGCGCCGCGCGCCGCGCGGCCGAGGAGGGCGGCACCGACGCGGAGGCCGTCCGCGCGTCGCTGGAGAACCGCGACAGGATCGACTCCACGAAGGGCGGTGCGGCGGTGCCGGACGGCGCCACCCACCTCGACACGACGCCTTACACGCTGGAGGAGGTCATCGACCTCGTCGTCGACCTCGCTCAGAAGGCGGGGGAGTGAGCGCGAGCCCGCACGCGGGTACGCCCCGCATGGAGCTCCCCTCCTTGGATGAGGTCCCGCATCCAAGGCGATGGGCGCTGTATCACATCAACGTCTACGCGCGGTGGCTGATCCGGCGCCGCTTCGACGTCCGGCTGCACGAGACGGCCAACATCCCGGAGACGGGGCCGGTGGTCTTCGCCTCGAACCACGTCGGCATCATCGACGGTCCGCTGCTGGCGATCTTCACGCCACGTCCGGTGCATGCGCTGACCAAGTCGGAGATGTTCGAGCACTGGTTCCTCGGTCCGTTCCTGCGCTGGGCGGGCCAGATCCCGCTGTACCGGTTCGGCAGCGACCCGGCTGCGGTGAAGCTGGCGTTGCGAGTGCTGCGTGAGGGCAACGCGATGGGGATCTACCCCGAGGGCACCCGCGGCGCGGGCGACCTGGTGCGGTTCAACCGCGGAGCGGCCTATTTCGCCCTCGCCTCCGGTGCTGTCGTGGTGCCCGTGACGATGCTCGGCAGCCGCGAGCCGGGCGGTGGCATCTCGTCGTTGCCGCACAAGGGTGCGCGCATCGACATCGTCTATGGCGAGCCTTTCGCCGTCGAGCGCGTAGGCTGGCCGCGTACGAGGGAACAAGTCGGGCTTGTCTCGGGTTTGATCCAGAAGCACATGCAGGTCCAACAGGACCATGCCTTGGCGTTGACCGGTCGCGAACTGCCCGGTCCGCTACCTAGCGAGGAGAACAATGACTGACCCCGACGTTTCGTATGAGGACGTACGGAACTTGACCGAGACCGACGAGACCCCGACCGGCCCGCTGCCGGTGCTGGCGGTCGTCGGCCGCCCGAACGTCGGGAAGTCGACCCTGGTCAACCGGATCATCGGTCGTCGCGAGGCCGTCGTCCAGGACGTCCCCGGCGTGACCCGCGACCGCGTCTCCTACGACGCCGACTGGAACGGCAAGGCGTTCACGCTGGTCGACACCGGCGGCTGGGACCCCGACGCCCAGGGCCTGGCCGAGCGGATCGCCGCCCAGGCCGAGATCGCGGTCTCCCTGGCCGACGCCGTCCTCTTCGTCGTCGACGCGACCGTCGGCATCACCGACTCCGACGAGGCAGTCGTACGCATCCTGCGCAAGTCCGGCAAGCCGGTCGTCCTGGCGGCCAACAAGGTCGACGACATGCGCACCGAGGCCGAGGCCGCCGCGCTGTGGAACCTCGGGCTCGGTGAGCCCTGGCCGGTCTCCGCGCTGCACGGCCGCGGCTCGGGCGACATGCTCGACGCGATCCTCGCGGTGCTCCCCGACCCGCCGCCGCTTCCCGAGGGCACCGAGATCGGTGGCCCGCGTCGGATCGCGCTGGTCGGCAAGCCCAACGTCGGCAAGTCGAGCCTGCTGAACAAGCTGGCCAAGGAGGAGCGGGCGGTCGTCGACAACGTCGCCGGCACCACCGTCGACCCGGTCGACGAGCTGATCGAGCTCGGCGGCCGCGAGTGGCGCTTCATCGACACCGCCGGCATCCGCAAGCGGGTCAAGGAGGCCTCGGGCCACGAGTACTACGCCTCCCTGCGCACGACCACCGCCATCGACCGCGCCGAGGTCGCCGTGCTCGTCCTCGACGGTGGCGAGAAGATCTCCGAGCAGGACATCCGCATCCTGCAGACCGTCCGCGAGGCCGGCCGGGCGCTGGTGATCGCGTTCAACAAGTGGGACCTCGTCGACGAGGACCGTCGCTGGCAGCTCGACCGCGAGATCGAGCGCGATCTCGTCCAGGTGCAGTGGGCCCCGCGGATCAACGTCACCGCCCGCACCGGCTGGCACGTCGACCGCCTGGTCCCGGCTCTTGACAAGGCCCTCGAGGGTTGGGAGACGCGGATCGGCACCGGCGCGCTCAACTCGTTCCTCGGCCGCCTCGTCGCCGAGCACCCGCACCCGGTCCGGTCCGGCAAGCAGCCGAAGATCCTCTTCGGCACCCAGCCCTCGACCGCGCCGCCGACGTTCGTGCTCTTCACCAGCGGCAAGCTCGAGGCCTCCTACGAGCGCTTCATCGAGCGTCGCCTGCGTGAGGAGTTCGGCTTCGTCGGCACCCCGATCGTGCTCCAGCAGCGGGTTCGGGAGAAGCGCAAGCGCTAGTCCTCAGGCGGGGCGGGCGTCAGATGACCGTCCGCCCCTGCCTGGACCCAGCCGTTGTTCGCGGCGTGCCAGCCGAGCTGCATCCGGGTCTCCACGCCGGCCAGGTCGAGCAGCGCCCGCACCCTTCGCTGCACGGTGCGCAGCGACGTACCGAGCTGTTTGGCGACGGCCTGGTCGGTGAGCCCCGCGAGCAGCAGCCCGAGGACCTGCGCGTCCTCGTCGTCGACCTGCTGAGCGACGTCGCCGGTGAGCCCTGAGGTGCCGACCAGCATCGGTGTCGCCTGGTCCCACACGTTCTCGAAGAGGGCGATCAGCGCGTCGAGCAGGGTGCTCTCCCGGACCAGCAGCGCACCGACGACGTCGCCCGAGGAGGTCAGCGGCATCAGGGCGAGGCGCCGGTCCACGATGATGAGCTTGAGCGGCACCTGATCGGCGAACCGGACCTCCTCGCCCGCGTCGGTCGCCTCGATCGCCTCGTCGACGGTCACGTCGTGGCTCTCCAGCATGCTGCGTTCCACGACGACGCGGTAGAGCACGCCGCGCGCGACCGCCTTGTTCTCGGCGGAGTTCTCCTGGCTGGAGGTCACGATCACCGGCGGGCGGACGAACGCGTAGACGCGCTCGCGCGCGCCGAGCTGGACCTGCTCGAACCGGTGCCGGACGGCATCCTCGCCGTGGATGACGTCTACCACGTCCGTGGGGCCACGGCCGGCGGCGGCCACGCGATAGGCCTCGTCGAGCCGGCTGAGCTCGATCTCGGCATGCCGCACCTCGTCCTGCTGCCGGGCGAGCAGCGCGCCGAGCGCGATCGCGGGCGGTGCCGCGGCGAAGCGCCGCTCGTCGCCGGTGATCCGGGCGGCCAGGCCGTGCTCCTCGAGGCGGCGCAGCAGCAGATGAGCCTCTCCCGGGGAGGTGCCGAAGGCGCTGAGGGCAGCCGCGAACTCGGCGGCGGTGGCGGAGGGCATGGCGATGAGCTCGCCGTAGGCGAGGGTCTCATCAGGGGTCAGACCGAGCACGTCGCCGAGCATGGCACTTCTGCGACAGACCGGGGGCGTTCCGCCGCTGACGGAGTCTCGCCATGCCGTAAAACCGCCACGACAACGCTCTTGTCGCCTGTCGCGCCCCATTGACAGGGTCCATCCCCATGAGACCCCCAACCACCTCTGGCCTGTCGGCCGCTACCAAGGCCGTCGCGGCAGCTGCTGCGGCGACCGCCCTGGTCGCGACCATGGCCACCAGCGCGCATGCGACCCCAGGCACCGACCCCACGCCTGAGGGCCCCCAGACCGATGCCGGCAGCACCACGGCCGGCACGGCACCACGTACGCCCGCCCTCGACGACGGACGGACCACGATCACCCTCGTGACCGGCGACGTCATCGACGTGACCGCGACCGACGACGGCGTCCTGACCCTCGGACTCGACCCCGCCGGCGCTGCCATCGAGACACAGCAGGTGGGCGACCACCTCTACGCCATCCCCACCGCTGCCAAGCCCTACCTGGCCGCGGGCACCCTCGACCGCCGGCTGTTCGACGTCACCGCGCTTCTCGAGATGCGCTACGACGACGAGACGGTCGTCGCCACTCCGCTGATCCTGGAGCAGGCCTCGACCCGCGCCAAGGCGGCGAAGCTGCCGGGCGCCGAGCGTACGCTCGACCTGCCCAGCATCGACGCCGACGCAGTCGCCGTGAACAAGAAGAAGTCGTCCGCGTTCTGGTCGGCGGTAGCCACCGACGGTGGGGCGTCCGCGCGCGCCGCTGGTCCGGCCGGGAAGCTCGGCGGCGGCGTCGAGAAGATCTGGCTCGACGGCAAGGCCGAGACGACCCTGGACCGCAGTACCGCGCAGATCGGTGCGCCCGAGGCGTGGGCCGCGGGCTTCGAGGGCAAGGGTGCGACCGTCGCGGTCCTCGACACCGGCATCGACGCCACCCACCCCGACGTCGCCGACCAGGTCGACGGGGCGCAGTCGTTCGTCCCGGGGGAGGAGGCCACCAGCGACGCGCACGGTCACGGCACCCACGTGGCCTCGACCGTCCTGGGCACCGGCTCCGCCAGCGAGGGTTCCTACAAGGGCGTCGCCCCCGGCGCCGACCTGCTGGTCGGCAAGGTCCTCGACAACGCCGGGTACGGCCAGGACTCCTGGATCATCGCCGGCATGGAGTGGGGTGCCGCGAACGCCGACATCGTCTCCATGAGCCTCGGCGACTCCAGCCTCAACGACGGCACCGACCCGATGGCGCAGGCGCTCAACGCGCTGAGCGAGCAGACGGGCGCCCTGTTCGTCGTCGCCGCCGGCAACAGCTACGCCGAAGGATCGCTCGGTAGCCCCGGCACCGCGGACGCCGCCCTCACAGTCGGTGCGGTGGACGACGGTGACGTACGCGCCGACTTCTCCAGCTACGGTCCGCGGGTCGGCGACCACGCGATCAAGCCCGACCTGACCGCCCCCGGCGTCGGTATCGTCGCGGCCCGCTCCCAGCAGGCGTCCGGCGAGGGCTGGTATACCTCGATGAACGGCACCTCGATGGCCACCCCGCACGTCGCGGGAGCCGCCGCGATCCTCAAGGGCGCCCACCCCGACCTCACCGGTGAGCAGCTCAAGAGCGCCCTGGTCTCCTCGGCCGCGGACATCGACGCACCGGCGTACGAGGTCGGCACCGGCCGCCTCGACGTACCCGCCGCTCTCGACGGCGTGGACGGCTCCGGCGACGGGTTCCTCGGTTTCTACGGCTGGCCGCACGACGGCGACGAGCCCGCCAGCGGCACCGTCACCTACACCAACTCCACCGACGCCGACGTGACCCTCGCGCTGAGCACCGACGTCGTCGGGCCCGACGGCAAGGCGAGCGACCTCGTCTCGCTCTCGGCCGAGGAGGTCGTGGTCCCTGCCGGTGGAAGCGCCGAGGTGACGATCACGGCCGACGCCGACGACGCCGCCCTCACCGGTAAGTACAGCGGTGCCGTCGTCGCCACCTCCGGCGAGATCACCGTGCGCACCGCGACCGCGCTGGTCAAGGAGGAGGAGCGCTACGGCCTCGACATCACCGCGCTCGACCGGTCCGGCGAGCCCGCGACGGGCTACGTCGACTTCTACCGCTACGGCGACCAGTTCGTCAGCAGCCTGCCGATCGACCCGGCCACGGGCACGGTGCCGACCCAGCGCCTGCAGCCCGGCACGTACTCGGCCACGGCGTTCCTCGACGTCGCCGGCTCCCAGGGACCCGGCTCGACCGGCATCGCACTGGTCGGCGACCCGCAGGTCGTCGTCACCGACAAGGACCAGTCCGTCGTGCTCGACGCGCGCGACGCCGACGAGCTCACCCTGAAGACGCCCAAGGACAGCGACGTCGCCTACCGCCGGTTCCAGTTCTTCAACGACTCCGGCATCGGCGGGCTCTACGCGACCTTCGGCGCGACCTACGCCGTCCCGGTCGACGTCGACTCGATCTACGCCGAGGCCACTGGCCTCGTCGACAGCGCCGAGTTCGACTTCGCCGTACGCTGGCGGGCCACCGAGCCGGCACTCGACGTGACGGCGCGGAGCTCGCGGCCGCTCGCGTTCGACCCGGTCTATCAGCTCGGCTCGTCCAGGCTCGACGGCCGGGTGTCGCTGAGGACGGTCGCGGCAGGCAAGGGCACGTCCGCCGACTACGAGGACGTCGACGCCAAGGGTCGGGCCGTGCTCGTGACCAGGGACGACGCCGTCACCGCCGAGGAGCGGGAGGCCGCTGCGCAGGCTGCCGGTGCCGCGCTGCTGGTGGTCGTCAACGACCGTCCGGGCCCGCTGGTCGACTTCGTCACCCAGGAGGACCTGCCCGTAGTCTCGGTGCGCTCGACTCAGGGCGAGAAGCTCGTCGCGGCCGCCGCGAAGGGCAAGGTGACCCTGGAGGGCAAGGCCGTGGAGTTCCCGAACTACCTCTACGACATCTCCAAGAGCTGGCCCGGTGAGATCCCGGCCGAGCTCGCGCTGGCGCCGACCACCCGGCAGCTCGCCACCGTGGAGAGCCGCTATAACGACACCCAGGAGCGGCTCGCCGTCGACGACCGCGCCGACTGCCGCGACTACCAGTGGCCGCCGTGCCTCAGCGTCCGGGCGCTGCAGCCCACGGCGACCGACCGGACCGACTACGTCTCCACCTACGACGGCGTCACCTGGTACGAGAACGTGGATCACGAGAGCACTTGGGAGCAGCGGGGCGTGCGTCAGGCGTACGAGCCGCGTAGCACCACGGTGCGCAACTGGTTCGCTCCGGTGACCGCGCCCCGTACGGGCGACGGCTACTGGGGTCCCCGACACAGTGGCGACTGGTTCGCGGTCAACGTCCCCGACTCCAGCGGGGCGGCCGGGATCACCGGTGGGTTCCCGTGGGGCGAGACCCCGGTGACCTCGCGTCTCTTCCAGGGCGACACGCTGGTGCGGGAGAGCATCAGCCATGCGGTTCAGACCACTGTCCCCGTGGCCGAGGGTCCGCAGACGTACCGCTTCGAGATCGACACCGACGCGGCCGGCGACGCCCACCGCTACTCGACCAGCACCCGTACGTCCTGGACGTTCGTGGCCGACCAGGCGGATCCGGTCCCGTCCGGTGAGGTCGGTACGCCGTTGCCCCTGCTCCAGCTCGACTACGACGTGGACACGGCGCTCGACGGCACGGTGCGTGCAGGTGCCGAGGTCCCGTTCGCGGTGGTGCCCTACACGGTGCCGGGCGCCGAGCGCGCCGGCTCGGTGAAGGCGGCGACGCTGGAGGTCAGCTACGACGGCGGCTCGACCTGGACCGCGGTGAAGCTGCGCAAGGACGGTGACCGTTGGGAGACGCGCCTGCGGATCCCGGCCCGCGGCGCGGACCTGGTCTCGCTCCGGGCCACCGCCCGGGACGACGCCGGCAACACGGTGACCCAGAAGGTCGTCTCGGCCTTCGGGGTCAAGCGCTAGCAGCCCACAAAGTTCAGGCCCGCAGGTCACCGGTGGTGACCTGCGGGCCTGACGTACGTCTTCGGACCGGGCTCAGGCGGCGGAGCCGTCCGCGGCGACCGACGGGGGCTTGACCTCGAGACGCTCCAGCACGCCCTGGTAGAGCTTGGTCAGGGCGGCGACCTCCTCGGCGGTGAACGCGTCGAACATGACGTGGCGGATCAGCCTCACGTGCTCGGGAGCGGCGGCCTCGATGGCCTCCAGTCCCGCCGGGGTGAGGTCGACGAAGGCACCACGCCGGTCATCGAGGCACTCGCGGCGCTCGACGAGGCCGCGCGCGGCCATCCGCATCACCTGGCGCGAGAGCCGGCTCTTCTCCCACTGCAGCTTGTCACCGAGCTCGTACATCCGCAGCGAGCGGTCGGGGACGTCGGTCAGGTTGACCAGGACGTCGTAGTCAGCGAGGGAGAGGCCGTTCTTGGACTGGAGGTCGCGGTTCATCCGCGAGGTGAGCTGTGCGTTGACGGCGAGCCAGGCACGCCACGCCACCTGTTCGTCGTTACTGAGCCACTTGACCTCATCCATAAGGCACACCTTACCGAGTCGTAGCTTGCGCTTTCAGCACCGCCGCCCGCCTCCGGCAACTGTTGACGCAGAAACTAGACTGGATCCGAGACGTCATGGCATGAGGAGAGCACGATGAGCATCGACATGGACTTCATCACGAAGGACCGTGAGCGGATCAAGAAGGAGTATCTCCGCGAGGAGGGCCTCCGCCCGGCCAGCACGGCTCGCGGGATCCACCACACCGCGCTGCTCTCCTCGGACGTACGCAGGTCGATCGACTTCTACCAGGGGCTCTTGGAGTTCCCGCTGACCGAGATCTTCGAGAACCGCGACTACGCCGGTTCCGACCACTTCTTCTTCGACGTCGGGGCGGGCAACCTGCTGGCCTTCTTCACGCTTCCCGGGCTCGACCTGGGCCCGTACGCCGAGGTGCTCGGCGGGCTGCACCACATCGCGATCTCGGTGACGCCTGAGAACTGGGACTACCTGCGCGCGAAGCTCGACGTGGCGGGCGTCGACTACATGGTCGAGTCCAAGTCGTCGATCTACTTCATGGGGCCCGACGGCGAGCGGCTCGAGCTCCTCGCCGACCCGCTGGGGGAGATGTACGGCACCAAGGTGCTCTGAGACGAGGCGCAGTCGGGACGGGTCGTCTCGGCCCGTCCCGGCCGCGCTCAGGGACGGTCGAACGGGTCCTCTGGCACCTCGAGCTCGAGCTGCTCGGCGTAGACCTGCTTCTCGGCCCGCCGATCGGCCAGCCACGCCGTCAGCGCCACGACGACCAGCTGCGAGCGGGACTCCGCGGCCATCTCGTGGACCATGGCGTCCAGTACGTCGACATTCGTCGCCAGCAGACGCAGGGGCATCGTGACGTACGGGTCCTCGAGCCGTTTCGGCTGAGGCACGGTGCGCATGAAGGTGCCGTCGGAGACGGGCCTGGTCTTCTCGCGCAGCGCTGCCTGGTGGGCGCGCAGCAGGACCGGCAGCCGGGGGCGGGTCGCCGCGACGGCGTCGAGCATGACGTCGACGAGCGAGCGCGGGACCTCCTGGCTGTAGGTCTTCCACTGCGCCGCCAGGGATGCCGGCACGGAGAGGCTGATCGCCTGCACCGGCATCCCCTGGCGCCGCCCGGCGCCCTCCCGCTTGGATTTCGTGCGATGGGCCGGGGTGCCCTTGCGGGAGATCGGGTCGAGCTTGCTGGGGGCTGTGTTGGATGGGGAAGGTGTATCCGACACGGTGAGCTCCTGTGGTGGGTGTGATCCATGTGTCAGGAGTGATTCTGTCGGACAGCACCGACAGTTTCGTGAGGGCGGGTGTCAGATCACCATGCTCAGCGCCAGCACGAACACCAGACCGGACACGGAGAGCACCGTCTCCATCAGCGACCAGGACTTGATCGTCTGGCCGACGTCGAGGCCGAAGTACTCCTTGACCAGCCAGAACCCGGCGTCGTTGACGTGGGAGAAGAACACCGAGCCGGCGCCGACCGCGAGCACGACGAGCGAGACCTCGGCGGCGGGCATGTTGGCGACCAGGTCGACCACCAGCGACGAGGCGGTGATGGTGGCGACGGTCGCGGAGCCGGTGGCGAGGCGGATGAGGACCGCGAGCACCCAGGCCAGCAGGATCGCGGACACCCCGGAGCCCTGAGCCCAGTCGGCGAGCTGAGTGCCGATGCCGGTGTCGATCAGCGACTGCTTGAACCCGCCACCGGCGGCGACGATGAGCACGATGCCCGCGATCGGCGGCAGCGACATCTCGACCGTCTTGGCGATCTGGCGGCGGTCCATCCCGGACCCGCGGCCGAGCGTGAACATGGCGACGAGGACCGCGATGGTCAGTGCGACGAGCGGGTAGCCGATCACGTCGAAGACCTGCTGGACATTGTTCTCGGGGTCGTTGATGACGATGTCGACGATCGCCTTGGCGAGCATCAGCACGAGCGGCAGCAGGACGCTGAACAGGGTGACGCCGAAGGAGGGGCGACGGGTCTCGCCTTCGGGGTTGGTCACCGGAGTGGCGTCGAAGGTGTGCGGCGCGTCGACGACCACCCAGCGGCCCGCGAGCTTGCCGAACAGCGGCCCGCTGACGACGATGACCGGGATCGCGACGAGTACGCCGAGCGCGAGCGTCGTGCCGAGGTCGGCCTGGAGCGCGTCGATCGCGGCGAGCGGACCCGGGTGCGGCGGCACCAGGCCGTGCATCGCCGAGAGGCCCGCAAGGGTCGGGATGCCGACGGTGATCAGCGAGACCTGCGCGCGACGGGCGACCAGGTAGATGACCGGCATCAGCAGCACGAGGCCGATCTCGAAGAACATCGGCAGACCGATGATCGCGCCGACGAGCGCCATCGCCCACGGCAGCGTACGAACCGAGGACCTGCCCACGATCGTGTCGACGATCTGGTCGGCACCGCCGGAGTCGGAGAGGAGCTTGGCGAACATCGCGCCCAGTGCGATCAGCAGGCCGACGCTGGTCGCGGTCGCGCCGAAGCCTTCACCGAAGGAGGTGATCACGTCCATCACGTTGCGTCCCGCCAGCACACCGACCGCGACGCCGCCGAGCAGGAGCGCGAGGAACGGGTGCAGCTTCACGTAGGTGATGAGGATGACGATCAGGGCGATGGAGGCCAGCGCGGCGGCGAGGAGTACGCCGCCGGAGGCGACCGGTGCGACCGGCTCTGGCGCGGCGAGGAGGATCATGCTGACTCCTTGGAGATGAGGTTGGGGGTCAGGTTCTCGGTGGTGAGATAGCGGTCGACGATCGCGTCGATGTCCTGGTCGATGTCGATGGTCGTGCCCCGCTCGTCCGGAGCGAGCGGCTCGAGGGTCGCGAACTGCGAGCGCAGCAGCGACGGCGGCATGAAGTGCCCCGCGCGGGCGGCGAGGCGTGCCTCGACCACCTCAGGGGTGCCGCTGAGGTGGAGCAGCCGGAGTCCGTGGGCGCGGCTGTGGAGCAGATCGCGGTAGCTGCGCTTGAGCGCCGAGCAGCTCAGCACCGCGCCGGTCTGCTCGTGCTCGGCGAGCCAGCCGCCGAGCGTCTCCAGCCAGGGTTGCCGGTCGTGGTCGTTCAACGCGCGACCGGAGGCCATCTTCGCGATGTTCTCCGGCGGGTGGAAGTCGTCGGCGTCGGCGAAGGGGACCCGGAGGCGCTGGGCGATCGCAGCGCCGACGGTCGACTTGCCGGAGCCGGAGACTCCCATGACGACGAGGAGGCGGTGTCCTGAGCCTGTCGAAGGGGGGTTCTGTGTCACGCGTCACAGGGTGCATCAAAAGGCATCCGTTTGGCAAGGCGAGGTGTCATAAAGGATTCTGATTACGTCGCGTTCGGATTATGCGACGATGCCGCAGTGACGACTTCCAGCGGTGATGCCGTACATCGACTGCACCAGAGCGTCCGAGACGCGCTCGGACGCAGGATCGTCTCCGCCGAGTTGCCGCCAGGGGCCGTCCTCACGCTGGAGGGGATCCAGGCGACGTACGACGTCTCGCGCCCGGTCGCACGGGAGTCGGTGCGCGTTCTCCAGGCGATGGGCATGGTCGCCACCCGGCGACGTGTCGGCATCACCGTCCTCCCGCGGCAGAAGTGGAACGTCTTCGACCCGCTGGTCATCCGCTGGCGGCTCGACGGCGAGGGCCGGCGCGAGCAGCTGCTCTCGCTCTCCGAGCTGCGGCTCGGGTTCGAGCCGATCGCGGCCCGGCTCGCCGCCGAGCGGGCCGAGCCTCAGCACCACGGCGAGCTGGCCAGATCCGTGGCCGACATGGTGGTCCACGCTGCCGCCGGCGACCTGGAGGCCTATCTCGAGGCCGACACGACCTTCCATCGCGTCCTGCTCAACGCCTGCGGCAACGACATGCTCGCCGCCTTCGGCGACCTCGTCGCGGAGCTCCTCGCCGGACGTACGCATCACCACCTGATGCCCGACAAGCCGAACCCGACCGCCATCGAGCTGCACGAGAAGGTGGCGATCGCGGTACGCAACGGCGACCCGGCAGCCGCCGAGCAAGCCATGCGCGCCATCATCGACGAAGCCGCCGAGGCCCTCGCCTCCGCCGACGACCCGCCGGACGGGGATACCGATTGGTGAGCGCGTGAAGCCGTGCGGTAGTGTTCGGAGCGCTTCGAGCGGAGAAATCCACTCGCAGTTTCGGGCTGTGGCGCAGCTTGGTAGCGCACTTGACTGGGGGTCAAGGGGCCGCAGGTTCAAATCCTGTCAGCCCGACAGATTCGCCCCTGACCTGCATCGCGGGTCAGGGGCGTTTTTTGTGTCTGTCCGCGAGGTTCACCACTCTCCGACCGCGCCACGCTACCGATTCGGGTCCGCCGTTATCCGCTACGGGTGATCCGCTGGCCCGCCTTCGCTGTTGTAGTGGAGCAGTCGCGCTCCGATATGTGTCGGGGGCGGAGAAGGGAGATTGCCATGTGTCGTTGGCTCGCATACTCAGGTTCGCCGGTGCTCCTGGAGGACCTTCTGTTCAAGCCGGAGAACTCGCTCGTGGTGCAGAGCAAGCACGCACGGCTGGGAGTGGAAACGGTCAACGGCGACGGCTTCGGTGTCGGCTGGTACGGAGCCCAGGACACCCCGGGGACCTACCACAGCATCGAGCCCGCCTGGAACGACCGCAACCTCCGAGAGCTCTCGGCCCACGCTTCCGCCGGTCGGGTCTTCGCGCACATCCGAGCGACGACCGGCACGGCGGTCCAGCAGACCAACTGCCATCCCTTCCGCCACGGCCGCTGGCTTTGGATGCACAACGGGGCCATCGCCGACTTCCCGTTGCTGAAGCGCGACCTGACCCTGGCCGTCGAGCCCGGGCTGTTCCCCGACATCGAGGGATCGACGGACTCGGAGCTGTTCTTCTTCCTCGCCCTGACCTTCGGACTCCAAGAGAACCCGCCGGAAGCGGTGGCTCAGGCAGTTGGCCTCATCGAGGAGACGGGGCGACGCCACGGAGTCGAATACCCGATCCAGATGTCGGTGGCGACCACCGACGGGGAAACCACGTGGGCATTCCGGTACTCCAGCGAGGGTAGGTCCCGATCGCTGTTCCACAACGCCGACGTCGCCACACTCCGTCTCCAATACCCCGACAACCCGGTACTGCATCAGCTCTCCGATGACGCACGCCTCGTGGTGTCCGAACCGTTGGGGGACTTGCGGGGGGCGTGGCGGGAAGTGCCGGAGTCCTCCTGCCTCATCGTCAAGGGTGGCCGCGAGGAACTGCAGGGGTTCTCACCTTCGCCTGCCCGTGCACCGAACTCACCCTGAATCAGGCCGCGTCGAGACCGCTGAATCACACGAGATGGGTGATGAGAGACAGATCGGACGGCCCTAGGCTGCCAGCGATCCACGACTGGAGGAGGCGGAACCTGCGATGGGAATCTTGCGCGTACGACGAGGCGATGACCCAGACCTGCGTCGGTTCCGGTTGAGGCAGACGCTGTGACGATCCGCGTGCCCGAGCCGGCGACGTCATGACCGACGGTCGGCAGAACAGCAAGAGGCTCCTCGGCCGGGTCGCCGGCGCAGTGACGGAAAGGGTCGTCGACACCGTCGACCCCGATATCGTCCTGGAACACGTCGACCTCAACGCGCTGCTCAGCCGAGTGGACCTCGACGCGGTTCTGGCGCGGGTCGATATCGATGCGTTGCTCGCACGGGTCGACCTCAACACGCTCCTCGCCGACGTAGACCTGGACGCCCTGCTGAGGAACGTCGACCTCGAAGCGCTCGTACGCCGCTCCGGCATCCCCGACATCGTCGCGGAGAGCACCTACTCGATGGCTGGTTCCGCCCTCGACGTCGCCCGGCGACAGTTGGTGGGGCTCGACGTCGTCGTCGACCGGATCGTGGACCGGCTGATGCGACGGAGCGAGGACGAGCGACTGGAAGGGCCGCCCAACCTGGTTGCGGCCCGACGAGGGGCGCCCGACCAGGGAACGGCAGCACGATGACCCGCCGGGTGCGCCGCTCGGTGTCCGGACACTATGCGGGAGCGATCAGCAGGGCAGCTGCCGCTGCCATCGACGGCCTTCTCATCGCCGGCCTCTACACGCTGGGCGTCGCCGGGTTCGGCTACCTGCTCGATATGTTCACGTCCACGTCGCTCACCGGCGACCGCTCGACTCTGCTCGGGATCGCTGCCTTCGCGATCTGGGCCTTCTCCTACGTCTTCATCAGCCTCGCCATCACCGGCCGGACGATCGGGAAGGGACTGACCGGACTGCGCGTCGTACGCGCCGACGGCACTGCACCAGGGGTGCGCACCATGTTCGTCAGGACGCTGGTGTTTCCCCTCAGCGTGATCTTCTTCGGGATCGGCCTGCTCCTGATCGTGGTGCAGCGCGAACATCGTTCTGTCCACGACTTGATCGCCAAGACCTGTGTTGTCTATGACTGGGGGGACCGGAGCGCTGAGATGCCGGGACCACTCTCGGACTTCCTCAACCGCGCCCAATCGGACTCCCCGCAGCCCTGACGACGCCCGCAGGGTGGCCAGTGATGATTGCGACGGTCGGTTCCCTCAACATCCTGTCCGACGGCATCCGTGATTCTGGCACTCGGCGCCGCGATCCGGGTCGGAACGCCACCCGAGTCATCCACCTCGGATGACGCGTGGACAGGGCTCCGCCGCCGATGATGGCAAGGACGCGGCGCCACAGGGGTGCCCGCAACCAGCAGAGCAGGAGGTGGTGGCATGACCGACCAGATGACCGTGCACGAGAGTGAAACCCTTGACGAGCTCGGCCCTGTCGACTGGATCGTGGTGGAGTTCCCCGGCAGCCGGTTCAACGGCGAGATCGCGCCGACACTGACGGACCTCGTCGACCGAGGGATCATCCGGATCCTCGACCTGCTGATGATCCGTAAGGACGAGGACGGATCGTTCGATGCGTTCGAGATCAGCGACCTCGACGAGGGCGAGATCGGGGGCATCCGGGGCTACGAGACCGAGATGGCCAACCTGCTGAGCCAGGAGGACGTGGAGTCCGTCTCGGCGGCCGTCGAGCCGGGCAGCACCGCCGCGCTGTTGGTCTGGGAGAACACCTGGGCCGCACCGTTCGGATCCGCGGTGCGTCACGCCGGCGGACAGCTCGTCGCGAGTGGCCGTATCCCCGTTCAGGCGATTTTGGCCGCTATCGAAGCAGATCTTGAGGAGGAGGACTGACATGCCATTGCGACGCAGGGCACGACGGGGAGTCATCGGCCCCGCACCAGTTGCCAGAACGGCCGCTGTCGTAGGTACCGCCGCCGTCGTCACCCACGGTGTACGCCGGCGGGGTGATCGCCGCGAGGACCGCCGAGACGACCGCCGAGACCGACGACGTTGACATCCCCTCGACTGATGTCCATCGGCTCCGCCCAGCACCTCCTGGCCTCCATCTGAGCGAGGCAAGGAGCGTACGTTCGTCGATCAGTCGTTGCGCAGACGGACCTCGGACCAGTCGAGCCCGTCGAGATTGACGACGATCGCCTCCTGGGTCGTGCGGGCGATCACGACGACGGCCTCGGTGTCGGGGTCGGGGTTCTCCTCGCGGTGGGGGACCCACGGTGGCACAAAGACGTAGTCGCCGGGGCCGGTCTCCACGCGGGTCTCGACGGGCTCGTCTCCCTCGGTGTCGAGGAAGACGAAGACCGGGTTGCCGGAGACGACGTAGATCGCGGTCTCGGAGGCGCCGTGGTGGTGGTTGGCAGAGGCGGTCGAGGCGGGGACATGGGTCTGGCCCATCCACAGGTTCTTCGCGCCGACGGTCTTGCCGCTGACCGCCTCGAGTCGTCGCATGCCGGAGGTCTGCCCGGTCTGGTCGACCAGACCGGGCGGAGCCACGTGGTGGAGATGCCGATGGAAGGCGTCGATCTCGGCGGGAACGAGGACACCGCTAGGAGTGCGGATGAAATCCCCCTCGGAGGACCCGGCGGGTACGTGAACGGCGGACATCAGGCTCCTTTGGCCAAGGTGAGGACGGGGTTGTTGCCCGGCAGGGCGAGCAGTGGTCGCAGGACGGCGGCCACCTGTGCGGCTGTCTCCTTGGGTAGGCCGGGTCGGGTGCATACGTAGAGCGGGAGCGGGTCCGGTGTCGGCAGGTCGGGCACCCGGACCAGGCCTTCGGGAGTCTCGCCGAGGGTGGCCATGAGTGCGACGCCGAGGCCGGCGCCGACGGCTGCCTGGACACCGGCCAGCTGGATGGCCTCGGCGCCGATGGTTGCCGGGATCGAGTGATCGGCGAGCGTCTCCAGCGCCCGGCTACGAAGCGCGCACGGTTCGTCGAAGGCGACGATGGGCACGGGGCCGGTCGCCGCCGGGAGACGCCAGGAGTGCGACGCGAACCAGGTGAGGGTCAGGTCTCCGACATACAGGGCCCGGGGGTCGTCGGCCCGCTGGATCAGCAGGGCCAGGTCGATGCCACCGGTGGTGAGGCCCTCGCGCAGCTTGTTGCCGCGGTCGATCCGGAACCGGAAGTCGCGCTTCGGCACCGACTGTGCCAGCGCTCTGGACATGTTGGGCAAGAGCTGCGCGGCAGCGTGCTCGGTCGACCCGATCGTGACTCTGACCGGGGTGTCGGTGGGGGAGGGACGGAACTTCGCCACTGTCTCATCATGCAGCGCGATGATCCGGCGCGCCTGCCCGAGGAGCACAGCCCCGTCGGCGGTGAACCGGGATCCACGACCTTGCCGCTCGACCAGCGTGCGCCCGATCGCGGACTCCAGGCGGCGTACGTGCTGGCTGACCGCGCTCTGTGTCAGGTGCAGCGCGGTGGCGGCCCGCTGGAAGCCGCCGAAGTCTGCGACGGCGACGAGGCTGCGCAGAGGGGCGATATCCAGATTCTGACTCATGTCGATCAGAGTAATACACAATTGATGAGCGTTCGTGATGGTTCAGCATCGTGGAACGTCGTTGGACCCGGTGGCATTTGTCTATCAAACTCATAGACATAAGGCTCTCTGGATAGAGGGCCACCGCGGGCTGACAACCGGCCGCGGCTGACCACCACGGAGGCAGCATGTCCCGACGCACGATCAAGCTGGGCGCCGTTCCGTACGGCACCGGCGGTCCGGGCCAGCACCGGCTCTGGCTCGACCCGGAGATCCCGGGCGACGCGAGCGTGAACATCGACTGGTTCATCCAGACGGCCAAGCTCGCCGAGCATGGCAGCTTCGACCTGATGTTCATCGTGGACAGCCAGTTCATCACCCCGCACAGCCCGCCGCACTACCTCAACCGTCTCGAACCGCTCACCCTGCTCTCCGCGGTGGCCACCCACACGAAGCATCTCGGTCTGGTCGGCACCGCGACCACGAGCTTCAACAGCCCGTTCAACCTGGTACGCCGCTTCGCCTCCCTCGACCTGATCAGCCACGGTCGCGCCGGGTGGAACGTGGTCACGACCGGTGACGCCGGTACCGCGACCAATTACGGGCTCGATGAGCACTACGACTACGACACCCGCTACGGCCGCGCCCAGGAGTACGTCGAGCTCGCTCGTGCGTTGTGGGACTCCTACGAGGACGACGCGTTCGTACGCGACCGTGAGACCGCCCGGTTCCTCGACCCCGACAAGCAGCACGCGCTGAACCACGAGGGCACCTACTTCAAGGTCGCCGGCCCGCTTAACCTGCAGCGCAGCCCGCAAGGACATCCGGTCATCTTCCAGGCCGGTGACTCCGACCAGGGCCGCGATCTCGGTGCCTCCGTAGGGGAGGGGATCTTCACCCATGCTCCCGACATCGGCAGCGGCCAGGCGTTCTACGACGACATCAAGACCCGTGCCCGCCGCTTCGGCCGCGACCCGGACGAGCTCGTGATCATGCCGGGGGTGAAGGTCGTCGTCGGCGACACTGACGAGGAAGCTCGTGAGATCGAGGCCGCCGACCACGAGCGCGACCACGGCTTCGCGGAGGCCCTTGCCGAGTTCGGCCGCCCCTTCGGCTGGCACGACTTCCGGCAGTACGACCTTGACGCACCCTTCCCGGCCGAGGCGCTCGAGCACGGCGAGCGGTCCTTCTTCACCCAGGCCCAGAAGGTCACCCAGCGCGCGGTCGAGAACGGCTGGACGCTGCGCCAGACCGTGGAGGCCACCCGGGTCTTTCGCAAGTCGGAGTTCGTCGGCAGCCCCGAGACCGTCGCCACCAAGCTGCAGGAGTGGTGGGAGGCACGGGCCTGCGACGGCTTCAACATCGGCGTCGACCACCCCACCAACTTCAAGCGGATCGTGGAGGAGGTCATCCCGATTCTGACCGAGCGTGGCGTCTTCCGCCGCGAGTACGAGGCCACCACCCTGCGCGGAAACCTCGGCCTCCGGGTCCCGGAGAACCGCCACACCCTCGCTCGCCGCACCCCGACGAGCTGACCTCCAGAGCGCTCGGGCGCCGACCCATACCCACCTCACCGCCAGAGACGACACAGGAAGACCGATCACTCCATGGCCAACAAGGCACCCGCGCCCACGCGCAAGCTCTCGACCACGTCATCCACGCCGACCCTGAGCCGGCGAAGCCTGCTCGGCCTCACCCTCGGCGCCGCGGCCGTGTTCGCCCTGGAGGCCTGCGGCTCCGAGACCGGGGCCAGTACGTCCGCTGGACGGATCACCTGGGCCTGGCAGCTGCCCACCACCTGGGACCCGGTGACCTCCTCGGCCGGCTCCGACGTCCAGATGCTGGCGCTCGTCTACGAGGCCATCACCGGCCTCGACGAGAAGGGCAACCCGGTGCCGTGGCTGGCCGAGAAGTGGACGTACAACCCCCAGGGCACGCAGGTGACCTTCACCCTCAAGAAGGGGTTGAGGTTCAGCGACGACACCCCGCTGGACGCCGCGGCGGTGGTCAAGTCCATCGAGCGCGGCCGGACCGCCGACGGCTCCCTGATCGCGCCCCAGATGGTCGGGATCACGAAGGTGACCGCCTCCGGCGACCTCGACGTCGTGCTCGAACTGGCCGAGGTCGACTACCAGATCCCGGCCCTGTTCGCGGGCAAGACGGGCATGGTCGTCAACCCGGCTGCCTTCGAGAAGGACGCCGCCTCCCTGGCCACGAAGCCGGCTGGCTCGGGTCCGTTCAGCCTGACCACGTACGTCCAGAACGACCGCGCGGAGCTGGTGAAGAACGCCCACTTCCAGCTCGCCGACGAGATCAAGGTCGACGAGTTCCACCTCTACCCCCAACCCGATCCGGCCACCGCGGTCGCGTCGGTCCAGTCCGGCCAGTACAACGTCGCCCGCATCTCCGGCGCCCAGGTCGAACAGGCCAGGCAGGCAGGCCTCGAGGTTCAGATCCTCGACTCGATGTTCGTCTCGTGCCTCGACGTACACGCCGGGAAGAAGCCCTTCGACGACCCGGCGGTCGTCGAGGCCCTCAAGCTCGGCATCGACCGGGAGAAGATCAAGAAGGTCGCCAACTTCGACGTCGGCGAGGTCAACTACCAGCCCTTCCCGAAGGGGTACGTCGGCTACAACCCCGAGCTCGAGGGGGTCTACGAGTACAACCCGGAGAAGGCGAAGCAGGTCCTCGCGGACGCCGGCCACACCGGCCCGGTCACGGGCGAGTTCACCAGCAGCGGCCAGGCCGCGGCCGCCGTCGAGCTGATCCAGGCCCAGCTCAAGGAGATCGGGATCGAGCTCACGATCAAGTCGATCCCGCAGACCCAGCACACCCAGCTCGTCTACATCGAGCACTCCCAGGCGCTCACCTACGACGGTTTCGCGGGCCGCGAGTCGCCGGTGCAGGCCTTCCAGGTCCTCTTCGGCAAGGAGGGTCTGATGAATCCCAACCGCGCCACCGACTCCGCCCTGGAGGCCCAGCTCAAGAAGGTCCGGGCCACCCCGACCGACGACCCCGCCTACCCCTCGGTCCTGCAGGAGGCGACGAAGATCGCGATCACCAGCTTCCCCAACACCTTCCTCTACAACGCGCCGCGGATCATCGCCCGCAAGAACGCCTCCGCGCTGCCCGCTTCGCCGAGCCTGCAGCGCTTCGAGGGGGTGACGACCTCGTGAGCGTGGCCCAAGCCACCTCTTCCACGGCCACGTACGCCGACTCGCCCACGGACGCGGCGGCACGACCGACGGTCGGTGCCGTCGGCGGCTGGGTCCGCCGGATCCTCAACCTCGTCGCGATCACCGCGGCCGTGCTGTTGCTGGCCTCGGTCATCACCTTCGCGCTCGGGGCGATGGCGAAGACCAACCCGGCCGCGGCGGTGCTCGGCGAGACCGCGACCGAGGCCGACCTCGCTCGGCTCGATCACCAGTTCGGTCTCGACCGGCCGCTGGTGGTCCAGTACGCCGACTGGCTCGGCTCCGCGCTGCAGGGCGACCTCGGGGTCTCCTGGTTCACGACCGTCCCGGTCGCCGACAGCATCGCCCAGGCGCTGCCGGTCGACCTCTCCATCGCCCTGCTCGCCGTCGTGCTGGCGATCCTCATCGGCGGAGCGGCCGGGATCGGCGCGGCGCTGAGCAACGGGGGAGTCTTCGACCGGGCGGTCACCGTCGTCTGCTCTCTGCTCGGCACGCTGCCGCCGTTCGTGATCGGGATGGCGCTGATCGTGGTCTTCGCGGTCAAGGCCAAGCTGCTTCCCGCCGGCGGATACGTACCGATCGGGGAGAACCCGGCCGAGTGGCTCCGCTTCGCGATCCTGCCCTCTTTGGCGCTGAGCCTCGACGTGGCCGCCTCGATCGCTCGGCAGCTGCGCACCTCGCTGATCGGGGCGCTGCGGGAGAACTACGCGATCGGCGCCCAGATGCGCGGCTTCGGTCGCCGGCGGGTCCTGTTCGGCCACGTCCTGCGCAACGCCGCGGCCCCCACGCTCGCCGTCATCGGCCTGGCGATCCCGCTCGTGATCGGCGGTGCGGTCATGACCGAGAAGCTCTTCGGCCTGCCCGGCATCGCCCAGCTCGCCCTGCAGTCCTCGGAGAAGGGGGACGTACCCGTGGTCCTCGGCACCCTGCTGGTCACCGCGGTCGTCGTCGTCATCGCGAGCCTGGTGGTCAACGTCGCCCAGGCCGCACTCGACCCGGCCGCCCGCGGCACGAGGGGCGGGACGCGATGAGAACGCTCAAGGCCCTGTGGGTCCAGCCCGCCAGCCGCTTTGCCTTCGCGGTCCTGACCGTGATCGCCTTCCTGGTCGTCTTCGGCGGCGCCCTGGCGCCGTACGACCCGCTGCGGCAATTCAGTGACGAGGTGCTCCAGGCCCCGTCCGGGAAGCACCTGCTCGGCACCGACTACGTCGGACGCGACGTCCTGTCGCGGCTCATGGCCGGCACCCGCCTCTCGGTGGTCGGTGCCCTGGAGGCGGTCGCGATCGCGGCTGTCCTCGGCGTCCCGTCCGGGCTGGCCTCGGCATGGATGGGCAGGGTCGGGGAGTGGGTCTCGCTGCGGATCGCCGACACCCTGATGATCCTGCCGTTCACCGTCTTCGCCATCGCCGTGGCCGGCACCATCGGCAACGGGCTGCAGCAGGCGATGGTCGCTGTCGGCGTCCTGATCAGCCCGATGTTCTTCCGGGTCACCCGGGCGGCGGCCCTCGGCCTTCGCCGGACGCAGTACGTCGAGGCCGCCGAGCTGATGGGCGCGAGCCAGTGGTGGACGCTGCGCAAGCACATCTGGAGCAAGGTGCTTCCCAACGTCGCCGTCGCCGCCGCGCACGCCACCGGCGCCAGCCTGCTGGTCGTGGCCTCGCTCTCGTTCCTCGGGATCGGCGTCCAGCCGCCGGCCCCGACCTGGGGTGGGATGCTCTCAGCCGACCTCGGCTACCTCGCCCAGCAGAGCTGGGCGCCGATCTTCCCGGCGCTCCTGATGATGGCGACCGTCGGCTCCCTCAACATCCTGGCCGACGGCATCCGTGACGCCGGCACCCAGCGCCGCCGCCCGTCCCGGGCACGTTCGCGGAAGGAGACCGTCGATGTCGCAGCCTGAGTTCGACACGTACGCCACCAGCCCCCGCACCCTCACCGTCGAGGACCTGCAGGTCAGCGTCGGAGACCACCTCGTCGCCGTGAACGGCGTCTCCTTCCAGATCCGCCGCGGCGAGGCCGTCGGCCTGGTCGGCGAGTCCGGCAGCGGCAAGACCCTCACCTGCCGCGCCGTCCTCGGGCTGCTGCCCGAGACCGGTGAGGTCGACGCCGGCACCATCACCCTCGGCGAGGGAGCCACCGCCGTCGACCTCACCGGCGCCGCACGCCCCACCTGGGACCGTGTCCGCGGCGCCCGCATCGGCGCCGTCTTCCAGGATCCCGGCTCCTATCTCAACCCCAGCATCAGCGTCGGCCGCCAGCTCGTCGAGCAGCTCCGTGTCCGCGGCGGACTCGGTAGGACCGAGGCCCGCGAACGTGCCGTCGAGCTCTTCGGCGAGGTCGGCCTCCACGACCCCGCAGGCGTCTTCCACCACTATCCCCACCAGCTCTCGGGCGGGATGCTCCAGCGCGTGCTGATCGCCATCGCCGTAGCCTGCGATCCCGAGCTGCTCATCGCCGACGAGGCCACCACCGCTCTCGACGCCGTCATCCAGGCCGAGATCCTCGAGCTCATCGCCCGGCTTCGCCGCGACCACGAGCTCTCCCTGCTGCTGGTCACCCACGACCTCGCGGTCGTCGCCGAGACCTGTGACCGGATCCTGGTCATGTACGGCGGGGAGATCGTCGAGTCGGGTCCGACCGAGCAGGTGCTCACCGACCCTCGCCATCCTTATACCCGGGCCCTGCTGTCGGTGGCCACCATCGGGGACTGGTCCCGTCGCACCCTCGAGGTCATCCCCGGCCAGCCACCGGCGGCGGGGGCGCAGATGCCGGGTTGCCGGTTCGCCCCGCGCTGCCGGTACGCAGCCCAGGCGTGCCTCGGTGGGCAGGTTCCGCTGACCGAGATCGGGACCGGGCGCAGTGCTCGCTGCGTACGTCTGGACGAGCTGGTCACCGACGCCTCTCCCATCCCGGATCGAATCGAGGCCTCCGCATGAGTACGCCGCTGCTGAGCATCACCGACCTCTCGGTCACCTACGCGCCTCCGCACCAGGGCACGCACCTCGGCACCGGTGCCGCGCTGCGAGACGTCAGCCTCGAGGTCCGCCCCGGCGAGATCCTCGGCATCGTCGGCGAGACCGGATCGGGCAAGACGACCCTCGCCCGCGCCACCGTCGGCCTGGTCGCGCCGGCAACCGGGTCGATCGTCTTCGACGGCGCCGACATCGGCGGGCTGACGGGGGCTGCGCAGCGCCGGTTCCGCCGCAGCGGCCAGGTCCAGCTCGTCTTCCAGGACCCGCTGCGTTCTCTCGACCCCGACCTGACCGTCAACCAGATCGTCTCGGAGCCGCTGGCAGTGGGTGGCGTGCCCCGGAGCCGGCAGCGCGCCCGGGTCGAGGAGGCCATCGGGCTCGTCGGTCTCGACCCGGCCGCCATCGGCGACCGGCTCCCGCGCCAGCTCTCCGGCGGTCAGCGGCAACGGATCGCGCTCGCCCGTGCCATCGTCACCCGCCCCAAGCTGCTCTTCTGCGACGAACCGGTCAGCGCCCTGGACGTCTCCAACCGCAACCTCGTCCTCAGCCTGCTGGACCGGCTACGCCGCGAGCTCGGCCTCGCCGTCGTGATCATCGCCCACGACCTGTCCTCCCTGGCCGGGATCGCCGACCGGATCGCCGTCTTCTACCGCAGCCGGCTCGTCGAGACCGGCCCCGTCGAGGAGGTCCTGACCCGCCCGGCGCATCCCTACACCGGGCTCCTCACCGCCTCCGCGCCCTCGGTCGGTCACGAGGACCGGCTCCGTCCGGCCGACATCCGGCCCGCGCCGGACGCCGATCCCTTCCCCGACGGACCCGGGGCCTGCGTGTTCGCCACCCGGTGCCGGTTCGCCCACGACGCCTGCCGGCAGCAGCCGTCCACCTTGCCGCTGCCCGGTGCCGCCGAGCGGAGCGCCGCCTGCCACATCGCCGCCACCTGGCTCGCCAGGGAACCGGCTTGAGCCGTCCCACCAACAACTCATCGTCAGCGACCTTCCGGCACTCCGCCGGCAGACGAAAGGACCGAGCATGACCTACGACAACGTCGAGATCCTCGGCATGATCGGCACCGCCGACGCCTCCGAGATCCGTCCGTCCGACGGCACCGTCATCGACCCCGACTACACCGCCCGCTTCGCCCAGGCGCACGAGGACGGCGGCTTCGACCGCGTCCTGATCGGCTATGGCTCCGGCTGGTCCGAGGGCACCCAGGTGGCCGCGTACGCCGCCGCCCGCACCGAGCGGCTCGGCCTGCTCATCGCGCACCGGCCCGGAGTCGTGCACCCGACCCTGGCCTCGCGGACCTTCACCACGCTCGACCAGTTCTCCAACGGCCGGGTCGCGCTCAACATCGTCACCGGCAGCAGCGACGTCGAGCAGCGACGCGAGGGCGACTTCGTCCCCCACGACGAGAGGTACGCCCGTACCGACGAGTACCTCCAGATCCTCCGGGCCGCCTGGGACACCAAGGGCCCGCGTGACTACGAGGGCACCTACTACCGCTTCGAGGGATTCACGCCCCAGGTCTTCCCCTACGCGGACCGCCACCTGGAGCTCTTCTTCGGCGGCAGCTCCTCGGCGGCGTACGTCGTCGGAGCCAAGCACGCGGACACGTACATGCTCTGGGGTGAGCCGTTGAAGCAGACCGGCGATCAGATCGCCACCATCACCGAGAAGGCCGCCGAGGCCGGCCGTACGCAGCGCCCCAGGGTCTCGGTCTCCTTCCGGCCGATCCTCGGCAAGACCGATGAGGCCGCCTGGGAGCGCGCCCACAGCATCCTCGACACGGTCAACGGCGAGGTCGGCGCCCAGTTCAAGCAGAAGGTCAACAAGCTGCACCCGCAGGGGGCCGCCCCGGAGAACGCCGGCTCGCAGCGGTTGCTCGCCGTCGCGGAGACCGGTGACCTCCACGACCGCTGCCTGTGGACCCCGACCACCAAGGCCGTCGGTGGAGGCGGCAACTCCACCGCCCTGGTCGGGTCACCGGAGACCGTGGCCGCCGCGATCCTCGACTACGTCGAGATCGGCGTGAACACCGTACTCATCCGTGGCTACGACCCGCTCCAGGACGCCATCGACTACGGCCGCGACCTGCTCCCGCTGGTCCGCCAGGAGCTCGCCCACCGCGCCGCCCGGACTCGCGTCGCGATCTGAGCCTTCTTCGGGCGCAGGATCCACTTCCTCCGACAGGAGCAACACATGACCATCGTCACCCAGACCACCATCCCCACCGCCTGGGACGAGCCGCCCGGGGGCACCCCGCGTGGCACCCTGATCGTCCTGACCGGACGCGGGGAGACCGCGGCGACCTACCAGCGCTTCGGCAGACGACTCTCCGCCGACGCCTACAAGGTGCGGCTCGTCGAGACCGACCTGAGCGACCTGGGCGCGGCACGCGCCGAGATCGAACGACACCTGGCCGACGCGTCGCTGCCGGCGCCCAAGGTGCTGGTCGGCAGCGATGCGGGAGCCACCCTGGCCGCGACAGTGATCAACGACGTCACCGCGGACGCCGCCGTCATCGCCGGGATCGCGCTGCCTGAGTCGGCCACCATCGACGGCTGGGGGGACGAGGTCGAGGCCCGCAGCGCCTGCCCGGTCCACCGCAAGGTGATCGGGGAGGACGACGGCTTCGGCAGGGGAGCGCTGAGCGCGAACCTTCCTGGCGAGTGGTCCGACCTGAGCCTCCCGGTCCCCGAGAAGCCTGTGCTGGTCGTGCACGGCGACGCCGACCCGGTCACCCCGGCCGAGCAGGTGATCAAGGCGTACGCGGAGGCCCCCGCCGTCCACCGCCGGCTCGTCGCCGGTGGGCGCCACGACATCCTCAACGACCTCTCCCACCGCTCCGTCGCGGCCACGATCGTCACCTTCCTCGAGTCGCTCAAGCTCGGCAGCGACCTCCCTGCCATCGTCTACAAGGCGTAGGAGACTCCCGATGACCGTCTCGCCCCTGCCCACCAACCAGGACCTCGACCCCGCCGCCTTGCGCAAGGCGTTCGGCATCTTCCCGACCGGGGTGGTCGCCGTGGCCGCGCAGGTGGACGGTCGGCCGACCGGCCTGGCTGCCTCCTCCTTCACGAGCGTGAGCCTCGATCCACCACTGGTCTCGTTCTCGGTCGCCGCGACATCGAAGACGTGGCCCGATCTACGCCGGGCCTCGCATCTGGGCGTCACCGTGCTGGCCGAGCACCAGGGCGACGCCTGCCGCCGGCTGGCGGGACCGGTCGAGCATCGCTTCGACGGCGCCGCGTACACCGTGACCGAGGATGGCGCCGTCGCACTGGATGACGGGCTGGCCCTCTTCGACTGCACGATCTACCGCGAGGTAGAGGCGGGAGACCACATCATCGTGCTGCTTCGACTGCACGCGGTGGCTCACCCCGACGCCGGCAGCCCGCTGATCTTCCACCGCAGCGGTTTCGGGAGGCTCGCCGACACGGCGTGAACCGCTGCTTCGCGATCAAGAGTGCAGCTGCAGGCTGAGGAGGCGTTTGGTCGCGCGCGTCTGGGCGACGTAGAGGTCGCGCGGACCGGCGTCACCGGCGGCTCGTACGCCCGCAGGGTCGACGATGATCACGGTGTCGAACTCCAGCCCACGAGCCTCGGGGGCGGCGACGATGGTGGCGCCGACTCTGTGCACCTCGGCCTCCAGAGCCTGCGAGCGCTCGGTGGTGGCGATGACTCCGATCAACTCGCCCGGGTGCTCGTCGGCGATCTCGTTGATCAGGGTGCTCAGCGTGGAGCGGAGGGTCTCCTCGGTCACTTCGAGGATGCGTGGCTGCTCTCCGTGACGGATGGATCTGGAGAGCTGCTGATCCGGGGCGATCTCGGCCAGCAGCGGTTCGGTGGCAAGCAGGATCTCGGTCGTCGTACGGTAGTTGACCGTCAGTCTGTGGTGAGCGAACCGCTCGCCGACGAACGGCTTCAGGGCCTCGTCCCAGGTCCGAAGGGTGGTCGAGGGGCCCGCCTGGGCAAGATCGCCGACGACCGTCATCGACCGGTTCGGGCAGCGGCGCATCAGCGCGCGCCACTGCATCTCGGAGAGCTGCTGGGCCTCGTCCACCACGATGTGGCCGTAGATCGACTCCGGTGCGCCGTCGACGAGGGCGCGAGCCTCGTCCAGGAGAGCGAGGTCTGAGTCGCTCCACCCATCGCTGCGGCCGACGCCGAGATTGTTCAGGAGGTCGCGGACGAGATCGTCGGCGACGAGTCGAGGCCAGACCCGGGTGATCGCTCGATCGATGGACGGGTCGCCGAGGAGATCGTCGCGGATGCTGTCCCAGTCGATGTCCAGATCATCCGAGGAGGGATCGTTGCCCGTGAAGCGGTCGAGATCGATGCCCAGATGCGCTTCCAGCTCCTCCTCGAAGTCGGAGATCTCCTTCGCGGTACGCCGCTCCAGCTCGTTGACCAGGTCGTCGACGACGTACTCGGTGAAGAGCTCGCGAGCGCGGTTGTGCCCGATGTCCTCCTGCAGCGCCTGGCGCCGGGCGGCGTCGACCACGGCCGGCTCGAGTCTCACCGTGTCATGGGTCGTCTTCAGCTCCAGCGGTACGCCGTGGGGCTGGTGCTGCCGCACCAACCGAGCGAGGCCGTCGGCGAGCGCCACGCGGCCCTTGGCCCTCGCGATGTGGTCCGGCTCGGTCCGCGTCGCCTCCACGCCCACCAGATCGGGCATGGTCGCCAGCCGTACGTCGTTCTCGCCGAGCGAGGGCAGCACCTCGGAGATGTAGGTGAGGAACCGTCGGTTCGGCCCGAAGACGAGCACACCTTGGTCGGCGATCGACGCAAACGCGTACAGCACGTAGGCCGCGCGGTGCAGGGCGACGATGGTCTTGCCGGTGCCGGGACCGCCGTCGACCACCATGACACCGCGATGGGGAGACCGTACGATCTCGTCCTGCTCGGCCTGAAGGGTCGCCGCGGCCTCGTGCATCCGCCCGGTCCGCGCCGTGCTCAAGGCCGACACGAGCGGGCCGTCCCCGACGAGGTCCACGGCCGTCGGCGAGGTGCCGTCGAGGATCTCGTCGTTGATGTCGACAACGCTGCGGCCGTCGAGGCGTAGGTGCCGGCGCCTGCGTACGCCCATCGGCGACGCCATCGTCGCCGCGTAGAACGGGCGCGCAGCCTCGGCCCGCCAGTCGATCAGCAGCGGGTTGCCGCCCTCTGTGCGCAGCCCGATCCGACCGATGTGCAAAGACTCGCCCTGATTCGAGCGGTCGATTCGCCCGAAGCACAGCGAGTGCTCGGCCGCCTGCAGCTGTCGGATGCTCTCGGTGAGCCGCTCGACCTCGAGGTCCCTGGCATACCGCTCGCTCGCCCCATCGACAGGCGCCGCAACCGCCCGCTCCTGTGCTGCCCGTCTCGCCATCACCTCGCTGTGAAGAAGCGCGTACATCGCGTCGACCGACCGCTGCTCCTCCTCGACCTGACCGACCCTGCGCTGCTCGCCCACGTACCCCGCCTTCCGTTTCCGGGGGTCAACTATGAGTGGCAGTCTGGGTAAAGACAACGTTGATCTTTTGCCGGATCCGTGGCCTCCGACCGAGTTTCAGTACCCGGTCCCTCGCTTGACCTGCGCCCGCTCGGACGGATGGGCGCCACCCTTCTCGTCCAGGGTCGCGCAGGCGTCGGCGATGTCGCGGGTGAGCCGCTCGACCTGCTCGCGACTCATCGTCTCCTTGACCAGCGCGCGCATGATCTTCACGTTCTCCGCGTTGGGCGGCAGCGTGTACGCCGGCACCATCCAACCGCGCTCGGCCGAGAGCTGCCAGGCGATGTCGGACTCGTCGTACGTCGTGCGGTCGCCGGTGAGCCGGAACGCCACGAGCGGGAGCTGCTCGAGGTCGTCGCCGATCACCTCGAACCGGCCGCTGTCGCGGAGGTTCTTCGCCAGCGCCTTGGCGTTCTGCTGCATCTGCTTCATCACGTACGTGTAGCCGTCGCGGCCCAGCCGGACGAAGTTGTAGTACTGCGCCAGCACCATCGCCGCACCCGTCGAGAAGTTCAGGGTGAACGTCGCGTCGGTCTTGCCGAGGTAGTTCTCGTAGAACACCAGTTCCTCGGCGAGGTCGGACTTCTCGCGGAACACCAGCCAGCCGATCCCGGGGTAGACGAGCCCGTACTTGTGTCCGGAGACGTTGATCGAGCGGACCTGCTCGAGGCGGAAGTCCCAGGGGGAGTCGGGGTAGAGGAACGGCCATACGAAGCCACCGCTGGCCGCGTCGACGTGCAGCGGGATGTCCAGGCCCTTGTCCTTCTTGACGTCGAGCAGCAGCTGGTTGATCCCGACGATGTCGTCCATGTGCCCGGTGAACGTCGTGCCCAGGACGCCCACCACGCCGATGGTGTTCTCGTCGAGGTGGGGCGCCACGTCGTCGGGGCCGATGGTGTACCTCTTCTCCTCGAGCGGGACGATCCGCGGCTCGACGTCGAAGTACCGGCAGAACTTCTCCCATACGACGTGGACGTCGCCGCCGAACACGAGGTTGGGCCGGTCCACCGAGGCGTTCGCGGCCTGCCGGCGCTGCTTCCACTTCCACTTCAAGGACAGGGCGCCGAGCATGATCGCCTCGGACGAGCCCTGAGTACGACAGCCGGTCGTCTCGCCGGGGGCGTGGTAGAGGTCGGCGAGCATCCGTACGCAGCGCTGCTCGATCTCGGCGGAGATGGGGTACTCCGCGTGGTCGATGAAGTTGCGGTGCAGGTTCTCCGCGATGATCCGCTGCGCCTCCGGCTCCATCCACGTGGTCACGAACGTCGCGAGGTTGCGTTGCGGGTCACCTTCCATGACCAGGTCCTCGCCGATCAGGCGCATCGCTTCGACGGGGCGCATTCCGGTCTCGGGGAAGGCAGTCGACGGGGCCGCCTCGGTCAGGAACCGGTTGCCGTAGAGCCCCTCGGCCTCTGTGTCGCTGAGTCGTGTCATTGCTGAACCACCGTTCTTGTAGGAGTGGGTGTGTCGAATGCCTGGATGACCCCGCCGACCGCGAAGCACGCTGCTCCGGCGAACGTCCCCCAGTTGACGAGCCCGGTATCGATCGCGCTCGAGGTCGCCGGGCGGGTGAAGGCGGCGATGCCGGCGAGGAAGAAGAGGACCGACCCGAGCTGGTTGACCGCGACGACCCACCAGCCGACCAGGTGGGTCAGCACCCGAACGTGCCCCGCGCCCACGTCGAGCATCGCCAGGTGACCGGAGACCAGGAAGCAGACGCAGCCGGTCATGTCGGGGAGCCAGATCCAGCCGTCGGACTGGCGCGGCGTCAGGCCTGCGGCGAAGGCGGCGACCAGGCTGACGGCGAAGAACAGCGTCCCCACGAACAGCACGAACGCACTCAGCCAGCTTCGCAGGCGCAGCCTGAAGCTCCACCAGCGCATGCGCTCATCGGTGTCGGAGTTGTCGGCGAGCAGGATCGAGACGTAGCCACCGAGCGTGAAGAAGCCGCCCCCGACCAGGTACGTGACGTTGACGACGGGCAAGCTGACGACCGCGAGCTGGGCGAATGCCGCCCCCAGGGCGAACAACGAGCCACCGAGTACGAAGGCGACGGCAGCGACGAGGTTGAGCCGGGTCGACCGACGCGTCAGTGCCTGGTGCATGGCGGTGCCCGCCCTCCCTCTCCCTCGCACCGCCATCCTCGACGGGTCAGGTCGTGGCGTCCTCATCCGGTCCGGGTGAAATCCATCTGCACCAGCTGCCGGAAAACGCTGTGCTCAGACCACGCCGTGCTCGAAGGCGAAGGCCGTGGCGGCGGTGCGCGAACGGACGTCGAGCTTGGTGAAGATGTTGGAAAGATGACGGGCGACAGTCTTCTCGCTGAGGACCAGGTCGGCGGCGATCTGGGCGTTGCTGCGACCGGAAGCGACCAGGCGGAGGACCTCGGCCTCCCGGGCGGTGAGGCCGCCTGGCAGGGACGCGGGGGCGAGCAGACTGTCGGCCTCGTCGGCGGCAGGCCGGGCACCGATCTGGCGGAAGACCGTACGCGCCGCCTCGAGCTCGCGCCGAGAGGACTCGGTGTCGCCGACGCCGGCCAGTGCGCGCCCGGTCAGCAGCCGCGCCTGGCTCCGCTCGTAGGTGGCCTCGGCCCGCGCCCACAGCTGCTGGGCCTTGCGCAGGTAAGGGAGGGCGCCGGCGGGGTCTCCCGCGGCGAGCTCGACCGCGCCGTGCGCGTGCGCGGCGGCGGCCTCGAGCCAGACGCAGCCGAAGTGTCCGGCGAGCCCGTCCAGCTCGTCCGCGACCTGTCGGGCCCGGTCGGCCTCGCCGGCACCGAGCAGCACCTCGACGGCGGCCGGCAGGAGCCGGCATCGCTGCACGGGACCATCGGTCTCCACCAGCAGCCGCTCGACGGCGGCGAGCGCCGCCGCGCCCTGGCCGCGAGCCGACCAGAGCAGCGCGAGGCCGGGCTGCGGGTCGAACCCTCGGTCGGCCGAGCGCTCGTAGGCGGCGTCCGCCTCGGTGTAATCGCCGCGCAGCCGGAGCACCTCGCCGGCCTCGTACGCCGCGAGCCCGGCCGCATCCGGTGCGTTGACCTCCTGGTAGCGGCGGGTCGCGTGCTCGAACTCCTCCAGGGCCTGCTGCCACTCGCCGTGGAGCCGAAGCAGCTGGCCACGGTGGACCGCGCACTGGCCGGTGAACGTCAGCAGCCCGGGTTGGGCGGCGCACCAGCGTTCGAGGGCCGCGGTCCACTCCGCCACCCGGCCGAAGTCGCTGATCTCCTGGCAGCCCTCGATCGCGGTGCAGTAGACGTGCCCGGCCACCACAGGGGAGGCCTCGCCCGCGATCACCCGGATCATGGACTCGTCGAGCAGGGCGAGGCCCTCGGCGACCCGGCCGGAGTAGAGCGCCATCCGGCCCTGGGAGCAGAGCCCCAGCGCGGTGAGGTCGGGTTCGTCGTAGCGCCGGCCGCGCTCGGCGACCTTGTCGGCGAACCCGCCCGCCGTGGCGAAGTCGCCGGCGCTCAGCGCCCGGAACATCCGCAGGAAGTCGACCCAGCCGAGCTCGACACCGTCGTCGAGGTCGGCGACCAGGTTCTCCGCCCGTGAGGTCCAGCCGCGCGCCAGGGCACTCTCCCCGTGCACGTGGGCGGTCATCGTGATCCGGAAGGCGCAGCGAACCGAGCGGCCGAGGTCGGCGGCGTCCTGGCTCCTGCGGAAGGCCCGGTGCAGGGCGGTGACCGTGTCGTCGTGGTGTCCGGTCAGCTCGGCGGCGACGGCAAAGTCCTCGAGCTCCTCGGCCGAGAGCACCTCCGGGTCGGCTCCCGACCAGGCTGCGTACGCCGCGCCCCAGTCACCGCGGACGAAGTCGGCGCGGGCGCTCTCCAGCAGGACGTCGGCCACGGCAGGCACCTCCACTGGAGAGCGTACTCGGATCAGGCGGCCAGCGAGTGGCGTGCGGCCTGCCGCATCCGGGCCGTGACCCGGTCGGCGACCAGGGCCGCGTCGCGGCCGGCGCCCGCGAGGAGCATCGAGCTGAAGGCGTACTGGAAGCTGAGGCCGCAGAAGAACAGCCCCTCGGCCTCCGCCACCACACCGCGCATCTCTCGCGGCCAGCCGTCCTCGTCGAGGACCGGCAGGTGGATCCAGTCGAAGGCCTGCCGGAAGCCGGTGGCCCACACGACGTTGGCGACCTCGCGCGGAGCACCGTCGACCACGGGCAGCCCGTCGCGGACCTCCTCGACCCTCGAGGTGACCCGCTCGACGCCTCGGTCGGCCAGGTCCGAGCGCTTCACCCGCAGCATCGGCCCCCCGTGACGCCGGACCTCGGGCATCTCCTTGCGGCCGATCGGCGTACGTCGGGTGATGATGTGCCGCCACGCGAAGAGCAGCACGGGGAAGATCACGTGCATGACCGGCGAGTCCAGGCGCGGCGGGATCTCGCCGCAGTCTCGGCCGGCCAGGATCGTCGGTCGGGACTCGGCGACCTCGAAGGCGATGTCGCAGCCGGAGTGGCTGGCGCCGACGACGAGCACCGGGCCCTCGCGCAGCTGCCCAGGGCGGCGGTACTCGCTGGAGTGGAGCTGCAGGATCGACGGGTCGAGCTGCTCCGAGATGGCCGGGACGTTCGGCGTGCGGCCGAAGGAGCCGGTCGCCACCACGACGTTGTCGCAGGTCCAGGTGCCCCGGTCCGTCGTCACCCGGAAGCCGTCACCGTCCCGCTCGAGCCCGCTGACTCGGGTCTCGAGCCGCACCGGCAGCTCGAAGGTGCGGACGTACGTCTCCAGGTAGTCGGCGACGTCGTCCTTTCCGGGGAACGACCACCTCTTCGCCGGGAACCCCATGCCCGGCAGGGAGTCGTACTTGGCAGGGGAGTAGAGCCGGAGCGAGTCCCACTGGCGCCGCCAGTTGTCGCCGACCCGCGCGTTCGCGTCGATGATCACGAACGGGCGACCGCGGCGTCGCAGGTGGTAGCCGGTCGCCAGGCCCGCCTGGCCCGCGCCGATGATGATCGTCTCGATGTGTGTGGTGTCCATGCTGATGACGCTAGGTCCGCACCTCGCCGCTCCGCGTCGGTCGTACGGCGCATTCGCCTGCGGTGGGTAATGGGTCGAACTACCCATGGGCGCAGCTGCCTCGATTCCGAGCATGTAGCGCCGAGTTGGGGCGATACTCGAGAGATGACGAACCAGCCCCCGGAAGACTTCAGCAAGCTCCCGCCGTCGGTGCCGCTGGAGGAGACGATCGCCTACCAGCTCGAGGACGTGATCCCGCGCGGCCCCGAAGGTGGCGGAGAGGCGGTCGACGGCGGTGGGGACGGCGACTGAGCAGCCTTTGGAGCAGCGGCTGCGGGCGGCGATGATCGCCTGCCGCGAGAGCGTGTTCCCGGCGTACGCGAGCCCGGCGGAGGTGTTCGACGGGCTGGCCGAGGCGTGCCGGGAGCTGGGGATCGAGGAGTGGGACGTCTATGCCGAGCGGGGGCCGGTGGCGCGGCTGGAGGCGGAGGTCGGCGAGCTGCTCGGGAAGCCGGCGGCGTTCTTCCCTTCGGGGGTGATGGCGCAGCAGGTGGCGCTGCGGATCCACGCGGACAACGCGGGCAACCGGCGGGTCGCGATGCCCGACCTCTCGCACCTGCTCGTCCACGAGGACGACGGCCCGAGGATCCTTCAGGACCTGCTGATCGAACACCTCACCACGGGGCGTACGACTCCGACGAAGGCTCACCTGGACGCGATCCCGGGGCCGCTGGCTGCGTGTCTGGTCGAGATCCCGTTGCGCGACGCGGGCTGCCTGCTGCCGACCTTCGACGAGCTCGCGGAGCTGGCCGAAGGGTGCCGTGAGCGCGGGATCGCCTTCCATCTCGACGGCGCCCGGATCTGGGAGTCGCAGCAGTGGTTCGGCAAGCCGCTGGCGGACATCGCCGGGCTCGCGGACACCGTCTACACCAGCTTCTACAAGGGACTCGGCGGCCTCGCCGGCGCGGCGCTGCTGGGCGATGAGGACTTCGTCGCGCAGGCCCGGCTGTGGCGGCGCCGGATGGGTGGCACCCTCTACCGGTCCACCGCCGAGGCGGTCGCCGCGCTGGTCGGCATGCGGGACCGGCTCCCGCACATCGGCCAGTGCGTGATCTGGGGGAGGGCGTTGGCCGCCGCGCTTCCGGCGTACATCACCGTCCAGCCGCCCGTGCCGCACACCAACACCTTCCTGCTGTACGCAGCGGGCGACCCGGACCAGGTCAACACCCGTCTCCTCGCCGAGATGGAGGAGCAGTCGCTCGCGTTCAGCAGACCCTGGACGGCGGCCGAGGAGCCGGGTCGGATGGTGACCGAGATGACGGTCGGCCAGGGCGCCCTCGGCCTGGATCCCTCGACCGTCGCCGGCCACCTCGCCGCACTGCTGGACTGAGGGTGATGTTGCAGGTGCCACCCAAAGATGGCTAACACCGGGTGGTTCTGCATGGCCGGATCTGTGCCACCGACATGATCGGTGCATGGTGAGCCCGCTGATCGGCACCAAGATGCTCGTGCCGCCGTTGCGGCACGACCTGGTCACGCGTCCACGACTCACCCGGCTGCTGAACAAGGTGACCGAGTCCAGGCTGACGCTGCTGTCGGCGCCGGCCGGGTTCGGAAAGACCACACTGCTGACCCAGTGGCTCCAAGACTGGACCGCGGCGGGCGATGCGGACTTCGATCCGGAGAGACGGTGTGTGGCGTGGGTATCGCTGGATGCCTCCGACAGTGATCCGGCCTCGTTCTGGACCTACCTGATCACCGCTCTGAGCGCCGGTTCGTCGGTGGTGGGCGCTGAGCCGCTCGCTCTCCTGCAGTCCGGACGGTCGCAGATCGAGGCCGTACTCACCGCGCTGGTCAACGAGCTCGCCAGGCAACCGGGTCAGGTCGTGTTGGTGCTCGAGGACTATCACGCGGTCACCGATCGGGAGGTTCACGACAGCGTGGCCTTCTTCCTCGAGCACCTCCCACCTGATGCCCATCTCGTGATCGCTACCCGCGCCGACCCAGGCTTTCCGTTGGGGCGCCTGCGAGCGCGCGGCGACCTCGTCGAGATTCGCGCAGCAGACCTACGGTTCTCCACCGAGGAGACGATCGCGTACCTGACCAGCCCGTATCTGGCCGGCTCAGGTGTCGAGCTGTCCCGCGAGGACATCGCGACGCTGGGTGCCCGCACGGAAGGCTGGATCGCTGCCCTCCAGCTGGCGGCCCTGTCGCTACGCGGGCGCGACGACATCGCCGGCTTCATCGACGGGTTCTCAGGCAGCGACCGCTATGTCGTCGACTACCTGGCCGAGGAGGTCCTCGACCGGCAGCCCGAACAGGTCCGGGACTTCCTGCTCAGTACCTGTTTCCTGGACCGATTCACCGGCGACCTGTGCGACGCGGTCAGGGGCAGTCGCGGCGGCAACCACATGCTCGAGTCGCTCGCGCGCAGCAACCTGTTCCTGGTGCCCCTCGACGACCAACGCCGGTGGTACCGCTACCACCACCTGTTCGCTGATCTGCTGCGAGCGCGACTGGGCGACGCTGGCTCAGGGCATATGCCGATGCTGCACAGGCGAGCCAGTGACTGGTGCTCGGAACACGGTCTCCCCGAGGAGGCTGTCCGGTACGCGGTTGCCGGCGAGGACTTCGACCGCGCCGCCTACCTGATCGAGGAAGCAGTACCGCAGCTGCGGCGCACCCGGCAGGATCGGCTACTGCTGACGTGGATCAGAGCGCTGCCCGAACCGGTTGTTCGACGCAGCCCTGTCCTGTGCGTCCTCGCGGGCTGGGCAGCCATGACCGCCGGCGATCTCAAGGCGTTCGAGGACCTGCTGGATGCCGCCGAGGAAGCGTTGGCGGCCGGCAAGGCCGATGAACGGCTCGCGAGCACCTGGGCGGAGACCGAGGACCTGCGTACGGCCCCTGCCATGGTTGCGGTCTACCGCGCCGCTCTTGCTCAGGCCCGCGGCGACATCGAGGGCACGGCGGACAATGCCCGTCATGCGCTGGCGCTGGCTGGGCCGGAGGACCATTTCGTACGGGGCGCCGGCGCGGGCTTTCTCGGCCTGTCGGCCTGGGCCGCAGGCGACATCGCCTCCGCACTGGCTAGGTACGGCGAGGCTGTCCGCGCACTCCACGCGGCAGGGAATCACGTCGATGAGCTCGATGGCACGATCGTGCTGGCCGACCTGTGGGTCACCGCGGGCAGGCCCTCCAAGGCCCGCCGGCTGTGCGAGCAGTCGTTGGCCACGGCCAGCGGGAGCGAGCACCCGCACCAGCGCGCCGCCGCTGACCTGCACGTTGCGCTCAGCGAGCTCGACCTGGAGATCGGTGACCTCACCAGCGCCGAGGAACACCTCGAGACGGCGCGGATGCTGGCCGAGTCGGCTTCGATCACCGAGAACAGGCACCGGTGGTTCATCGCCGCCGCCCACCTCCGGGCCGCGCGCGGGGACCACGACACGGCGATGAGCCTGCTCGACCGCGCCGAAGAGCTGTACCGGCCCGGGTTCTACCCGAACATCCGCCCGATCGCCGCGATCAGGGCCCGGATCCAGATCGCCGCGGGGGACCTGGACGCGGCTGCTGCGTGGGCGGATGCGCACGAGGTCGCGATGGGTGACGAACCGAGCTACCTGCGCGAATATGAGCACCTGACGTTGGCGCGTCTCGTGCTCGCTGAGAATGGGGAACGCGTAGAACACGGCGGTTCGGAGGTCCTGCGGGACTGGCTGGGTCGGTTGCAAGCAGCGGCAACCGAGTCTGGGCGGAGGCACAGCGTGCTGGAGATCGGGGCGCTGCAGGCTCTTGCTCTCCCGGCCACACCCGGCACGTCCCCGGGCCACGCAGGAGTCTCTACGGCGTCGTTGAGCCGGCGCGAGCTCCAGGTACTTCGGATGCTCGAGAGCGAGCTCACGGGCCCGGAGATCGCCCGGGAGCTGTACGTCACGCTCAACACGTTGCGAACCCACACCAAGCGCATCTACATCAAGCTCGACGTCACCACCCGAGCAGACGCCGTGAAACGCGGGCGCGAACGCGGACTGCTCTGACCGCAGGACGCTGGATCGAAGACGTGTCACACCGTCTGTCACATCGTGTGGGGACGCCAGGTCCCATCATCGGTTCCTAGGTTCGGATCATCTCGCGGCACCTGTCGCGAACCGATCAGAACAGGAATCGGACATGATCATCACCCCAACCGTCCTCATCCGGATCTCCGCAGGCGCGGCTGTCGCCGCCGGCGTCACGTTCATCGGCGTGCAGCTCGGCCACCCTCACTCCGATGTCGTAGCGGTCACGACCACCGAATGGGCCGTCCGCAACGTGTTCAAGGTGCTGATGGCGATCTTGGCCCTGGCCGGCATCACTGGCATGTACCTGCGGCAGGTCAGAGAGATCGGGCTGCTCGGCCTGATCGGGTACGGCGTCTTCGCGCTCGGCTACCTCACCATCATGGCGGGCGCCTTCGTCAGTGCCGTCGTGCTGCCCACCATCGCCGCAACCGACCCGGCCTATGTCAACGACGTTCTCGCCGCAGCCACCAACGGAGCCGCCACCGGCGACATCGGGCTGATGCAGACCGCGCTCAACATCTCCGGCGCCACCTTCCTGGGCGGCGGACTCATCTTCGGGATCGCCCTCTACCGGACACGCGTTCTGGCCCGGTGGGCAGCCGTCCTCCTCGCCGTCGCCAGCCTCCTGACCGCCTCGCTCGCCTTTCTGCCCGACGCGTTCTACCGGTTCCTGGCCTTCCCCAACGCCATCGCCATGATCGCTCTCGGGTATTCCCTCTGGCTCACCACGCGCGTCCGGACCGCGATTCCCACGACTCTGCCGGCAGGTGCCGATGAAGAGGTCTCCACCGTTGCCGACCGGCGATGAGCCGGCCCGGCGAGCCCGTCTGCTACCAGCTCCGGGTCGCGGGTCACCTCGATGAGCACTGGTCGGTCTGGTTCGACGCGATGAGCCTCGTCCACGAAGCCGACGGCACGACCTCCCTGTGCGGTTCGGTGGCCGACCAATCCGCTCTGTACGGACTGCTCGCCAAGGTGCGTGATCTCGGCGCCACCTTGATCTCGGTGGAGGTCGTCGACACAACCCCCTGAGCTCCAGGTCGGTAGAAGGCGCTGACGCACAGAGCACGGGTACGTGGGTCCTCACCCGTCTGGGGTGAGGACCCACGCCTGTGCTGTTCCTAGGCTCGGCACACCGTGGAGACGGAGAGTCGAACGTGGCCACCGTTTCGTCAGACTTCATATCGGAGGCGTCCCATGACCCGGGATTTCCAAGCCAGGATCGAGCTCGACGTTCGTGACCCGAAGAGCGGGACCGAGCAGGTGCTCATCCCCGGCGGCCTGGACCTTGTCGGCAGCGACCGCTTCTACCCCGAGGAGCACCCGGTGGTCGAGGTCTCCGTAGGTGACGTGCGGTGGGATCGGCACCCGGTGACGAACGCGCAGTTCGCGGCCTTCGTGGACGACACCGGGTACGTCACCGTCGCCGAGCGCGACCTCGACCCGGCCGACTTCCCTGGTGCCGACCCGGCGCTGCTGGTGCCCGGTTCGCAGGTGTTCACCCAGGCCCCGGGGCCGGTCCCGTTGCACGACTGGACCCGGTGGTGGCGCTGGCAGCCCGGTGCCCAGTGGCGCCACCCCGACGGCCCTGCGGCCGATGCGGGGAGCCGGCCCGGACGCCAGGTCGCGGACTGGACCGAGATCCCGGACCACCCGGTCGTGCACGTCGGCTGGGAGGACGCCGTGGCGTACGCCCGCTGGGCCGGCAAAGAGCTTCCGACGGAGGCCGAGTGGGAGCACGCGGCCCGCGGTGGCCTCGTCGGCTCCGACTACGCGTGGGGTGACGAGCTGTCTCCGGACGGGCGGCTGATGGCGAACACCTGGCAGGGGCAGTGGCCGTGGCGCAGCGAGGATCCGCGCGGACACGACCGCACCAGCCCGGTCGCCTCCTACCCGCCGAACGGGCACGGTCTCTACGACATGGTCGGCAACGTGTGGGAATGGACCCGCACTCCCTGGACACCCGACCACCGTGACCTCATCGCGCCACCTCACGGCCGGGCCGGGTCGGGTACGCCCTCGCGGCAGGTCGACGTCGCGGCGCCCTCCTGCTGCGGCGGCAGCCAACGCCCCGGCACCGGCGCCGAGAAGGTCAAGGAGACCGATCGGATGGTGACGAAGGGCGGGTCGCACCTGTGCTCGCCGCAATACTGCCGCCGCTACCGGCCCGCCGCGCGCCAGGGGCACGGCGTGCGGGACACGACGTCGCACGTCGGGTTCCGCTGCGTCGTACGCGCAGACGACTGAACCGGTTTCCCCCGGAAGGGGTGAGGACGGCGGCCGGGCGTTTGGCGAGGTTGTGCCCATGTGGGAACTCGCCGGGCAGCTGCTGCCGGAGATGGTGGGGCTGGCGGTCACCCCGGCTGCGGTTGTCGCCTGCCTGCTCCTGCTCGGGTCCTCGCACCCGTTCCGCAACGTCGTCGCGCTGGCACTGCCGTTCCTCGCTGTCTACGGGGTGCTGTCGGTCGCCGCGCTGGCGGCTGGGCGGGCGGCTGATGCCGCCAATGACGATCCGGCGACGACTCGTGGCTGGATGAGCATCGTCGTCGGCGTCATCTTCCTCGCCGTGGCGGTCATGTCGTGGCTCCGGCCGCGGTTGCAGTCGGCTGCGGGTGCTCCCTCGGCACGGGCGACGCACCGGGCGGCTATGGAGGAGCCCGGCTGGGTCTCGGCACTACGTGATCCGTCCGTCGGCCTGGTGCTCGTCGCCGGCCTGTTGCTGGCGGTCGTGAACCCCAACGTGGCCATCCTGGTCTCTGGGCTGGGCATCGTGGTCACCGCCGACGTGAGGCTCAGTGCGCAGATCAGCGGCATCGCGCTGCTGCTGGCGGCGAGCATGATCGACTTCGTCGTCCCCGTGCTCGTGTTCGTCCTTGCTGGCGAGCGTGGCCGCGGCTGGCTCCGGTCCGCGACCGGATGGCTCCTCGCCCACAACCACGTCATCAGCATCGTGGTGCTCCTCGCCTTCGGCGTGCTGTTCGTCGGTCGCGGGCTCGCACAGGTCACAGCCTGAGCGCCGACCGACGCGAACCGACCTCGCGGCCACTCGTTCGGTGATATTTTTGGGCGACCACCGAAGTCCTACTGAAGGGCAGTTTCATGTCGGTTCAGTTCGAAGTGCGCATCGATGGAATGACCTGTCACCGCTGTGTCGAGACCGTGACGAGCGCTCTCGGTGGCCTGGAGGGCGTCGAGGGGGTCGTGGTCGACCTGAACCCGGGAGCCGTGTCGAGCGCCCGCGTCACCGCCGCCGGACCGCTCGAACCGAGAGTCGTCAGATCCACGCTCGCCAAGGCCGGATTCACGATCGCTCGCGAACCCTGACCGGCCGAGGAGTCGTCCGTGCCCGGCCTCGGCTCCCGTCAGCACTTTCCGGCCCTCACCGCCGAACCTGATCTCGTCTACCTCGACGCCGCGTCCGGCACCCCCTGTCCCGAACCGGTCATCGCCCAGCTCACCGCCGAGCTGCGCGGGCCCGCCGCCAACCCCGGCAGGGGCGGACACCCGTGGGCCCGGGACGCGCTGCGCCGCTTCGAGGATGCCCGCGCCAACGTCGCCGCGTTCCTCGGCGCCTCGTTCCCCGACGAGGTCGCCTTCACCCGTGGCGCCACCGGTGCGATGGCGTTCCTCGCCGACCGCTGGGCACCCGCGGCGCTCGCGAACGGCGGGGACATCCTCTACTGCCCAGGCGACCACCTCTCGACGGTTCGGCCATGGCTCCGGCTCGCCGAGCGGATGCGCCACCAGGGCGTCCGGGCGGTGGCGTACCGCCGCAACCGGCTGGGACGCATCGACCCCGACGACTTCGCCCGAGCGGCGAGCGACCGCACCGCGGTCGCCGTCGTCACCGACGTACACAACCTCCACGGCACCCGGACCGACCTCGACGCCCTGGCGATCCCGTCGTCAGCGACGGTCTGTCTCGACTGCTCCCAGAGCGCCGGGCGGCTCCCCCTGCGCCTGGCCGAGTCCCGGGCCGAGCTCGCCGTCGTCTCGGGCCACAAGATGTTCGGGCCTCCCGGCACGGGCACGGTCTACGTACGCCGGGATCAGCATCATCGGATCGCGGTCGACCGGGCGGCCGCGCGGAGCGGGCCGGAGCGACACGTCTCGCCGCTCACCGACGCCGCCGAGGAGGGCAGCCTCGACGGGGCCGGCGCCGCGGGGCTCGCGAGTGCGACCGCGTTCCTCGAGACCATCGGCCTCGACCGCGTCGGCGGCCACCTCACCACGCTCACCACCCGGTTCGCCGACGGCGCCGCCCGGATCGGAGGCCTCACCCTCCTCGGGCCGCCGGTCGACGCGGGCCGGCCCCACAGTGGCATCGCCGCCTTCGCCCTCGACGGTCAGGCGGGCGCCGACGTGGCCTTCGCCCTCGAACGCCGCGGGGTGTACGTACGCGCCGGCGACCACTGTCTGGACGGGCCGCGGGAGGACGCGGTCCGGGTGAGCTTCCACCTGTACAACGACGAGAACGACGTCGACCGACTCCTGCAGGGCCTCGCCGCCGCTGCCGAAAGGGACTGACACGTGCAGAACGACGGCATCAGGTACGACCGCGCCACCGCCGCCCGCATCCTGGCCGAGGTGGCCGGCCCCGACTTCCTGGCCGGCCCGGCCCCCGCCGTCGCCGAGGTGTCGGTGGCTTACCGGGTCGAGGAGCTCACCCCGGAACCCGCGGGTTCGCTCACCACCGGACAACGGCGCTACCTGGAGTCCTTCATGCGGCCGTGCCGGCCCGACCAGGTGGTCAGCGCCACGCACCGCGTCACCTGGCGCGACTCCCGCGGGATCGCGAACAGCGGCCACATCGGGCCAGGCGCGCTCAGCCCAATGCTGCCGATCGCTGCCAGAGAGGCGGTGATCGCCGTCGGTGACGCGATCGCCGACTCCGAGCCCGTCACCGCGCGTTCGGACGCCCTCGACGACGAGGCGCTCGACGTCCTCGCCGACACCACCACCGACCAGGAGCCCGCCGAGATCTTCCGCGTCGGAGCCGAGGCCGCCGGCCGAGCGCTCGTCCAGCACGGCATGCTCGCCGGACAGGTCGGGATCGAGGACCCGGTCGAGTTCGCCGAGGCGATGTGGGACTCCGGGCTCTACGGCACGGTGGCCTCGACCTGGTTCTGGGAGCTGCAGGCCTCCACCTACCGCAGAGGCATGATCCCCGCGAGCCTGGAGGGGAGCGGCGGCCGGCTGCGCTACACCGCGGAGACCGTCGCGCTGCTCGCCGAGATGAAGCGCCGCACCATCGCCGACGCCCACGGCGTGATGGACCAGGCCCGCGAGGAGGGCCTGGGGCCACGTGCGGCCATCCAGCGCTACCACGTCGAGCTCGACCAGATCTCGCGACAGTACGCCCTGCTGCCGGCGGGGGAGCGGCCCGTCTGCCTCGGGCAGCGAGCCCATCAGGTCGACGGGCAGCGCGTCCAGCCGCTCGCAGCCGTCGCCGAGGCGCTCACCGGGGCGTTCCGGTCCGCGGTCGAGTCGGTGCGGATCGCCGAGATCCCCGAGTCCGCCGCGCGGGACGTACGGTTCGCGGCGGGGGAGCAGGAGTTCGGGGTCCCGGACATGACCTGCCGGCACTGTCGGGTGACGATCACCGCCGTCTTCGACGCCCAGGCGGCCGAGCTGATCGAGGTCGACCTGCACGGCAAGCGGGTCCGGGCCAGGTTCACCGACGCCGGGCAGCGCGACCGGGTCTTCGCCGACCTGCGCGACTCCGGCTACACGGTGGCCGAGGGGTGAGCCCACGCTTGCCGCTCCCGGCCGCGAGACACCCGATCACCGCCCGTTTCCTCGACGACGCTGCCGCGGTGAGTGAGGCGATCGAACGGTTCGGATCGCCGCTCCACGTGGTTTTTCCTCAGGTCATGGCCGAGAACGCCACCGCGCTCGCGGGCGTCCTGCGGCGTCACGGCGTGCCGTACGACATCTTCTACGCGCACAAGGTGAACGCCTCGGCCGCGCTCCTCGCCGAGGCGTCCGCCGCCGGGCTCAGCGCGGACGTGGCCTCCGCGGCCGAGCTCGACCGGGCCTTGGCCGCGGGGTTCACGTCGGACCGGATCGAGGCGACAGGTCCGAAGTCGCCGGCGTTCATCGAGCGGATCGCCGCGCTGGGGGTCACCGCCAATGCCGACGACCTCTGGGAGCTCGACCGGCTCGCCGCTGCCGCGCCGGCCGGCAGCGCCGTCCCGGTCCTGCTGCGGCTCTCCGGCTTCGTCTCGCCGGCGGTGCCCCAGTCCCGGTTCGGCATCGACCTCGCCGACGCCGCCGCTGCCCTCGAGACCGTACGCCGCGCCCCCGGCCTCGACCTGCGCGGTGTCGCGTTCCATCTCGACACGGCGGACCCGGCCGCCCGGGTGGATGCCCTGACCGAGTCGATGGCGGTCGTGGCCGCCGCCCACCGGAAGGGCCTGCGGCCCTCGGTGATCGACATCGGCGGTGGGTTCCGGCAGCGCTTCGTCGAGGATCCCGAGCCGTTCCAGCGGTACTCGCAAGCGGTCGCCGCTGGTCCGGGGGAGCTGGTGTGGCCCGGTCACGACCTCGGGCTCCGGAGAGCCGGCGCGGTCGGAGGTGCTCCGTCAGCGCACAAGTACGGCAACCACCGCCCCGCCACCGACGTCCTGGAGCGGTTCCTGACCGCCGAGATCGAGCGGCGACCGGTGGCCGAGGTGCTGCGCGAGTGCATGCTCACGCTGTGGATCGAACCGGGCAAGGCCCTGGTCGACCACGCCGGGGTCACCCTGGCCTCGGTGCTCTACCGTAAGCGCGCCGCCGGGCGCGACCTGGTCGTGCTCGACCTCTCCCGCAACCAGGTCACCCCGGCCGACCAGGAGGTCCTGCTGGACCCGGTGCTAGTCGACGGTCGTGGTGAGCCGCCGGCGGAGGGCGTGTTCCTCGCCGGCCGGCTGTGCCTGGAGTCCGACCTGGTGAGCCGCCGCAAGGTGTTCCTGGAGTCCGAGCCGAGCAGCGGCGACGTACTCGCGTTCGTCAACACCGCCGCCTATCAGATGGACCTGTCGGCGTCCTCCGCCGGCGGGCATCCGCCGCCACCCAAGGTCGCGGCGGTCTGGGACGGCGAACGGTTCACCTTCGTCGCAGACGACCACCACGGGAGCTGACCATGCGTTACGACAGCGTGCTGGACATGATCGGCGACACCCCGCTGCTGCGGCTCGATCCGGCCGCCCACCGTGTGCCCGAGGCCGAGATCTTCCTGAAGCTGGAGTCGGCGAACCCGTTCGGCTCCGTCAAGGACCGCGTCGCCTGGGCGATGCTGCGCGACCACATCGGGACGATCGCCGAGGAGGAGCAGGTCGTCCTGGAGGCATCGAGCGGCAACACCGCCAAGGCGCTCCAGATCATCGCCTCGATGCACGGGGTCAGGTTCAGGGCCTTCACCAACCGGGTCCGGGTGCGGGAGGTCCGCGAGATGCTGTCGCTGCTGGGCGCCGAGGTGACCGAGATGCCCGGACTCTCGGAGTGCCCGGACCCGACCGCGCCCAACGACGTGTTCGGGGTGATCGGCGACCTCATGGAGGGTGAGCCGGGCCGCTACCACCACACCTCGCAGTACACCAACGAGGACAACCTGCGAGCCCACTACGAGCAGACCGGCCGCGAGATCTACCGCGACGCCGGCCCGGTCGACCTGCTCGTGGGCGGGCTCGGTACCACCGGCTCCACCCGAGGGGCGGCGACGTACCTGCGCGAGCGCAACCCGGAGACCGCCGTGGTCGGCGTCGTCGCCGCCGAAGGTGACTTCATCCCCGGCATCCGCTCGGCGGCGGAGATGTGGGAGGTCGGGCTCTTCGACCCCGGCTTCTACGACGCGATCGCCGCCGTCGACTCGGCCGACGCGATCTCCGCGAGCCTCGAGCTCGCCACCCGGCACGGCGTGCTCGCCGGGCCCACCACCGGGGCGGCCTATGCCGCCGCTCGGGAACGGCTCCTCTCTGGCCCCGGCGGCCCGGTCACAGCGGTCGTGATCGCATGCGACCGGATGGAGCCGTACCTCTCCTACTACCGCCACCGCCGCCCCGACCTGTTCGGCGCGGCGAGCCCCGCTCCTGCCTCGGAGGCGCCTTCAGCGGCCCCCGAGGACATCGAGGCGTGGACCGCTGCGGGTGAGCACGTGGTCGTGGTGGACGTACGCACGGCGCTGGCCTTCCAGGCCGGCCACATCCCGGGGGCGATCAACCTCCGCGACGACCTGCTCGAGCAGGTCATGGAGGCGGGGATGCCGTTCTCGGAGGCGTCGCGGGTGGTATTCGTATGTCCGACGGGTGACCGGTCGGCGCGGTTCGCGGCCCGGGCCGCCGCGACCGGTCGCCGGGCCTACAACCTCGAGGGCGGCGTGCTCGGCTGGCGGGACAGCGGCCGCCCGCTCGCGGGAGTCTGATCCTCACGCGGGAAGGAGGACGAGCATCGTGCCCATCCCAGCAGCCATCAGCCCGTGGCCGAGGGCCGGCAGTCGGTGCTCTCGGACGGCGGTCGCCCGCACCAGCCACCACAGCACCCCGGCCGCGCAGACCACGACGAACAGCGAGTTGACCGCGACCGCCCAGCCCGGAGTGTGCCCGGCCGGTGCGATCGCCACCGCGCTGCCATGACCCGCATGACCCTCGAGACCGCCCACGTCAGCCATCAGCAGCGGCATCGCGGCGAGCATCCAGATCATTGCGGCGTTGAGGCCGAGATGACCGACCAGGTCAGCGCGCCGGGCCCCGTCGCTCGCGCGCCGCAGGGCCGCGAGCAGCGCCAGGGCCAGGACCGCGAAGAGCGCGACCTGCGCCCAGACCGCGACGTCCGAGACGATCACCCAGATCATCAGGATCATCGCCACGCTCATCACGGCGTGGTTGAGGTGGAGAACGGTCTCCGTGCCCGACGGTGGGCAGACCACGAGGATCCAGATCCCTGCGGTGCCCGTGAGCACGAACGCCACCGTCAGCAGGAGGTCCCAGGGCGGATCGACCACCCTGCAAACGTACCGTTGCCACGCGTTGAATGAGGCCGGTTGCTGCGATCAGTGCCGCAGGCCGGCAAACCCTGCCGAGGCGTCAGGTCGGTCGGTCGAGTTGGCACGTGCGCGCCAACTCGGGCGACGGGGTGACGCCTCGGCCGACCGCGGTGACGACTCGCTCAGGCGTCGAGATCCTGCGCGACGAGCGCGGCGATGGTGTCGACCGCGGCCTGGTCGGGGCCGGTGACCTCGACCTTGTCGCCGTTGGCGGCGCCGAGGGTCATGATCAGCAGCGAAGAGGCCGCATCGACCGGCTCGCTGCCTGGGACGGCGAGGGTGATCTCGGCGCCGAGCTCGTCGACCTTCTCGGAGATGATCGCGGCGGGGCGGGCGTGCAGGCCGACGGCGGAACCGACGGTGACGGTCTGGGTGGGCATGATGCTCCTTCGGTGGTGTGTTTGAGGGTTCAGCTGGTCGCGACGGCCGGGACCGGAGCGCGGCCGAGGGACTTGAGGGCGATCACCATGCCGGCGCCGACGATCACGCCGGCGGCGAGAGCGATCAGGTAGCCGAGCACGTTGGTGACGGCGAAGAGGACGAAGATGCCGCCGTGCGGCGCACGGACGCCGACGTCGAGGAGCTGGGAGAGGCCGCCGGTCACGGCGCTGCCGACCATGATCGCCGGGATGACGCGCATCGGGTCGCCCGCGGCGAAGGGGATCGCTCCCTCGGTGATGAACGAGGCGCCGAGCAGCCAGCCGGCCTTGCCGTTCTCGTGCTCTGCGGGGGTGAAGAGCTGGGGACGTACGACGGTGGCCAGCGCCAGCGCGATCGGCGGGACCATCCCGGCGAGCATGACCGCGGCCATGATCCGCAGCTCGGGGGAGTCGGCGGCGAGCGAGGCGGCACCGACGCCGGTGGCGGCGAAGCTGTAGGCGACCTTGTTGAGCGGGCCGCCCATGTCGAAGGCCATCATCAGGCCGAGCACCGCGCCGAGGGCGACGGCGCTGGTGCCGTCCAGGGCGGCGAGGCCGTCGGTGAGCTGCTCCATCAGCCAGTTGATCGGCTTGCCGAGCACGATGATCATCACCAGACCGGCCAGGATCGAGGTCACCAGCGGGATCACCAGCACGGGCATCAGGCCACGCGCCCAGCTCGGGACGCGCCATCTGCTGACCCAGTGGGCGATCACGCCGGCGAGGACACCGCCCGCGATCGCGCCGAGGAAGCCGGTCGCAGGCGCCGCGACGCCGTCGGCGTTGACCACGCCGAACAGGTTGGCAGCCAGCGCACCCATGATGAAGCCCGGGGCGATGCCGGGGCGGTCGGCGATGGCGTACGCGATATAGCCCGCCAATGCAGGGATGAACAGCATGAACGCGGTCTTGCCGATGACGAAGAACAGGGCGCCGAGATAGACGGCGAGGCCGCTGTCGAAGAGGGCGTGGTCGAGGCCGAGGGCCTGTACGTCGGGGAGGTTGGTCAGGGTGTTGTCGACCATGACCGCGCCGTAGACGTCGGTGATGTCGTAGCCGCCGAGCAGGAAGCTCAGCGCGATCAGCAGGCCGCCGGCGGCGACGAACGGGATCATGTAGGAGACGCCGGTCATCAGGACCCGGCGGGTCCGTCCGCCCCAGCTCTCCGAGGCGGCGCGGGCGGACTCGGAGGAGTCGCCTCTGCCGGACTCCACGCGGGCGGTGTTCGGGTCCGCGGCGGCGGCGAGCGCCTCGGCGATCATCGCGTCGGCGTCGTCGATCGGACGCTTCACACCGGAGGAGATCAGTGGCTTGCCGGCGAAGCGGCTCCGGTCGCGGACACCGACGTCGACGGCGAAGATGGCGGCGTCGGCGCGGGCGATCGTCTCGGCGGGCAACGGCGTCGCCCCGGCCGAGCCCTGCGTCTCGACCGCGATCTCCACGCCTGCCCGGGCGGCCGCGGCCTCGAGTGCCTCGGCCGCCATGTAGGTGTGGGCGATGCCGGTCGGGCAGGCGGTCACCGCGACGAGGGTGCGCTTCTCCGTCGCAGCCGGGGCAGGTGCGGGCTCGGGCGTCGCGCTCTTGGCCGGGGCCGGCATGTCGCCGACCGCTTCGAGAATGGTCTGGGCAGCCTGCTCGGCCGAGTCGGTCTCGCGCAGGGTCTGTCCGAACTCAGGCCGGGCCAGCGCACGGGCCAGCTTGGTCAGGATGGTCAGGTGGGTGGCGTCGCCGCCCGCGGGTGCCCCGATCAGGAAGGCCAGGTCGGCCGGGCCGTCCTTGCCGCCGAAGTCGACCGGGGGTGAGAGCCGGGCGAAGGACACCACGGGCTCGTCGACCCCGGACGTACGGCAGTGCGGGATCGCCAGGCCGCCGGGGAGACCGGTGGCCGAGACCTCCTCGCGGGCCAGCGCGTCGGCGACGAGCGCGTCGAGGTCGGTGGCCCGGCCCGCGTCGGCCACGCGCTGCGCCAGCGCACGGATGACGTCGTGCTTGTCAGAGCCGAGATCGGCGTCGAGGGCCACGAGCTCGGGGGCGATGAGTGCGGACATCAGAGTCCTCCGGTGATGGGGTCGAGGTCGCGTACGGACACGAGGTCGGCACGGACCTGGGGTGGGGTGGGGAGGGTGGTGCCGGGGAGGCCGGCGGCTGCACTGCCGTACGCGACGGCGAGCCCGAGACGTTCAGGGGCGGAGAGTCCGCGAAGGTCGGCGAGGAGATAGCCGAACAGCGAGCTGTCGCCGGCACCGACCGTGCTGACGACCTCGGTCGGCGGCGGGGTGGCGTGCCAGGTGCCTTCCTCGGAGACGAGGACGGCGCCGTTTCCGCCGAGGGTCGCGAGCACGGCGGTGACCCCGCGGTCGACCAGGGTCCGGGCCGCCGCGGCTGCGGCGGCCGGGTCGTCGAGGGAGTCGGATCCGGTGATGGAGGCCAGTTCCTCGGCATTGGGCTTGAGCAGGTCGGGTGCGCCGGCCGGGAGCCCGGCAGCGAGCGCCTCGAGGGGTGCCTCGCTGGTGTCGACGGCGATGCGGGTGCCGGTGGACCGGAGCGCGCTCACGACCTCGGCGTACCAACCGGACGGGGCTTCGGGCGGCAGCGATCCGGCGAGGACGACCCAGCGGGCCTGCTCGGCCTCCTTCACGAGCCGGGCCGCCAGGGCGTCGAGCAGGGCCGGGGTCGCGGTGGCCCCGGGTCCGTTGAGCTTGGTGGTGGTGCCGTCGGGCTCGGTCACGGTGGTGTTGATCCGCGGCCGGCCGGCAGGTCCGACGGTGACCACGTCGAGCCCGGAGGCCCGCAGCTCGGCGACCATCGGGTCGAGGTCGGGACAGGGGAGCACGGCGCGGGTGGGAACGCCTGCGGCGTACGCCGCTCCGGAGATGTTCACTCCCTTGCCGCCGGGCTGGGAGGTGGTCGTCCGGGCGCGCAGCACCTCACCGCGGCGCAGCGCGCTGGTGAGCATCACGGTGTGGTCGATGCTCGGGTTGGCGGTCAGAGTGACGATCATGCGATCAGCACCTCGAGGCCGCTCTCACGGAGCTCGTCGGCGACGTCGTCGTCGATGTCGCTGTCGGTGACGAGCACGTCGATGTTGCCCAGCGCGGCGAAGCGGAGTGTGGTCTCGACGCCGATCTTGCTGGAGTCGGTGAGGCACACGACCCGGCGGGCGGCATTGACCAGCGCGCGCTTGGTCGCTGCCTCCTCGTGGTCGGGGGTGGAGAGGCCGTGGGCCAGCGTCAGCCCGTTGGTGGCCACGAAGGTGACGTCGACCCGCAGGCGGCTCAGCGCGTCCACGGTCTCGGCGCCGACCGCGGCCTGGGTGGCCGGCCGGACGCGACCGGGCAGCAGGTGGAGCTCGATCTGAGGGCTGCCGGCCAGCATGGCGGCAACCGGGACCGCGTGGGTCACCACGGTGAGGTGGTGGTCGCGCGGCAGCGCGTGGGCGAATCTGCTGGTCGTCGTGCCGGCGTCGATCGCGATGGTGCCGCCTTCGGTGGGGAGGAGTGCGAGCGCGGCCCGGGCGATGCGGTCCTTCTGCGCGGTGAAGGTCTGCTCCCGCTCGCCTAGCGCGGACTCGAGCACGGCCATGGTCTCCACCGGAACCGCGCCGCCGTGGACCCGGCGGACCAGACCTCGCCGCTCCAGCGTGGAGAGATCTCGGCGCACAGTCTCGGTGGTGACCTCGAATCGCTCGGCGATGTCGGCCACGGATATCCGCCCGCGTTCGGCGACGAGACGGGCCGTCGCGATCTGTCGCTCTTCGGCGTACATCCCGGCCTCCTTCAAGATCGGTGTGGTTTCGGGTGGGTTTCGGGGCTGTGAATGCCCACATATGTTGTTTTATGCCCGAATGTGTTGACTAGTCAAGGGGTTAGGGCAGATATTTGTGGCCATGGTCACGTCTCACTCATCTGTCCTCTCCGGCACTCCGGTGGTCCCCGGGATCGTGCTGGCGCCCGTCCACGTGGTGCGGACCGAGGTCGATCCCGCCGCGCTGGAGGCCTTCGAACGGCGCGGCTTCGAGCAGCCCGAGGACGCCCTCGCGGCCTACGAGGCGGCCGCCACCGCCGTGGCCGACGGGTACGCCCGCCGGGCCGAGGCCGCCTCCGGCGCAGCCGCCTCCGTCCTGAGCGCGAGCGCGGGCCTGGCCCGTGACAAGGGGCTGCGAGTCGCCGTGGAGAAGCACCTGCGTGCGGGGGAGGGGCCGGTCGCCTCCGTCGCGGCGGCGGTGGAGCAGTTTGCCACGCTGTTCAGCGGGATGGGTGGCCTGATGGCCGAGCGGGTGACCGACCTGCGCGACATCGAGCGCCGAGTCCTCGCCCATCTTTCCGGCGAGCCCGAGCCCGGCGTGGACGTACCCGAGGGGCGGTGCGTGCTGGTCGCCGCCGACCTGGCGCCCTCCGACACCGCTGCTCTCGACCCGGCGCGGGTGGTCGCGCTGGTCACCGAGCGGGGCGGCCCCACCAGTCACACCGCGATCATCGCCCGCCAGCTCGGCATCCCGTGCCTGGTCGGGGTTGCCGGCGCGACCGGCATCGTCGCGGGGACACCTGTGCTCGTCGACGGCCAGGCCGGGATCGTCGACCTGGAGCCGGGCCCCGACGCCGCCGCCCGCGCCGAGGCCGACCTCGCCCGGCGCCAGGCGGTCGCCGCCTGGACCGGGCCCGGGCGCACGGCCGACGGCCACCCGGTGGCCCTGCTCGCCAACGTCGCCGATGGCTCCTCGGCACGAGACGCGGCCGCCGGCCAGGTCGAGGGCGTGGGCCTCTTCCGCACCGAGCTCAGCTTCCTCGACCGTCGCGAGGAGCCCACCGTGGCCGAGCAGGCCGACGTCTACGCCGAGGTGCTCGCCCCCTTCGCCGGCCGCGGCCACGTCGTCGTACGCACCCTGGACGCGGGCTCGGACAAGCCGATCGCCTTCGCGACCCATGACGGCGAGGAGAACCCGGCCCTGGGCGTACGCGGCCTGCGGCTGGCCGCCGACAACCCCGGCCTGCTGGAGCGCCAGCTCGACGCCATCGCTATCGCCGCCGAGCGCACCGGAGCCGACACCTGGGTGATGGCGCCGATGGTCGCCACCGTCCAGGAGGCCGCCGACTTCGCCGCCCTGGTCCGCGCCCGCGGCCTCAAGCCGGGCGTCATGGTCGAGGTGCCGGCGGCGGCGCTGATGGCCCACCGGATGCTGGAGGTGGTCGACTTCCTCTCCATCGGCACCAACGACCTGACCCAGTACGCCATGGCCGCCGACCGACTCGCCACCGACCTCGCCCATCTCACCGATCCCTGGCAGTCGGCGGTGCTGCAGCTCATCGCGATCACCGCCGAGGCGGGGCGTACGGCCGGCAAGCCCGTCGGCATCTGCGGCGAGGCCGCCGCCGACCCGCTCCTCGCCCCCGTGCTCGTCGGGCTGGGCGTCACCTCGCTGTCGATGGCACCCGCGGCCGTGGCTGCCGTCGGCGCCCGACTCGAGTCCGTGACCGCCGGACTGTGCGACGAAGCCGCCGAGGCCGCTCTCGGCGCGCTCTCGCCGCAACTAGGGCGTCAGACTGTCGCCGAGCTCATCGGGTGACCAGGCTGGTGAAGACGAAGACGATGAATCCCAGAAGCAGGAGGAGCAGGACGATCAGGCAGCCACACAGTCCACTCTGAACGACGACGCCGCGCTGGCGGACCGTGCCTGGTGCGCCGAGCTCGCCGGCCATCGCCAGGTGGGCCGGGCCCCGGTATTCCAGCGTCGGAGTGTGGTCAGGCCCGAGGACCGCGGTTGCCAGTCCGACCTGCCCGCTACGACCGTGCTGATAAACGGCGACCGCGACCGGCCGGTCCGCGGGGATCTCGAAAGCGCACTCGCCCCACTGCTGTGGGTACACCGCGCCGTCGATGTTGACGCTCGCCGACGCCGTAGCAATGAGGCCTCGGCGCAGACGCAACGAGAGCACGCGCCGTGGCCCGTCGTGCTGGCCGGCGTACGGGATCACCGGCGGGACCGGTCCGAGACGGTTCATGGCGAGAAGTATCCCCGCCGACCGTCCTGTGTCGACTCGGCCACGCTGTGTCCGGCCGGTTGGCAGACTGAGCCCGTGCATGCTCGCTATGTGTTCAGGGAGACCTGGGTGATCCCGAGCCCTCCGGAGGCGGTACGGGCCATGCTGGTCGACCTGGAGCGCTATCCCGAGTGGTGGCCGCAGGTGCGGGCGGTGGTGAAGCTGGGGGAGGACGATGCCCTGCTCGTGTGCCGCTCCGCGCTGCCGTACGACCTGGAGATCGTGCTGCACGCGGTCAGCCGCGACCTGCCGACGCTGGAGGTCGGCCTCGGCGGCGACCTGGACGGGTTCGCGCGGTGGACGCTGACGCCGGCGCCGAACGGGAGCCGGATGGTGTTCGAGCAGGAGGTCGCCGTACGCGGCCTGCTCGGCGTGGCCTCGATGCTGCTGCGGCCGGTGCTGACCTGGAACCACCGGCAGATGATGCGCGGCTGTCGCCGTGGGCTGAGCGCACGGGCGACATAGCCGCGGAGATCACCAGCAGAAGCGGAAGCAGGATCCAGGCGGCCCGCAAGCGGCCGCGTACCGGTGCCGCGGTGGCCATGGCAGTGGAGGAGGCGCTCATCGGGCGTTCCTTCGCGCGGTGAGCGCTCGGTCGGCGCTCGGGGCGGCGTGGTCGGCGAGTGAGACCGTATCGGCGACCTTCTCCAAGCCGCGGCCGACCAGCCGCCTGGGCAGGAACCGCATCGCGCGGATCGAGAGGTTGCGCAGCCACATCTGGGTGGGTGTGTCCGGCATCAGGCCGCCGTCGCCCGAGGTGCGGGCGAAGACTTGGGCGCGGTCGACGAACGCGCGCATCCCTGCCTCGTAGGCAGGCAACGCGATCCGGTGGTCGCCGTCGGCCTTGGCCAGCTCGCCGGCGAGCACGTAGGCGCCGACCAGCGCGAGGCTGGTGCCGATGCCCGACATCGGCGAGGCGCAGTAGGCGGCGTCGCCCACGAGCGCGACCCGGTCGCTCGACCAGGTGTCCATCTGCACCTGCTCGACCCGGTCGAAGTAGAAGTCGGGACTGTCCCAGATCTGGGGCAGCACGCGAGGCACGACCCAGCCGGCGTCCTGGAACGTACGCACCACCATCTGCTTCTGGGCCTCGACATCGCGCCGGTCGTAGGAGAACCCGCGGCCCCGGAAGAAGAAGGCCGCCAGGGCACGGTCGGTGCCTGGGAGTGGCCGCATGCCGGCGGTGCGGCCGGGGCGGCCATCGCTGCCCGGCATCGTGTACATCAGCTGCCAGTCGTGCTCCATCGCGGAGCTGACCGAGTAGAGGCACAGGTAGGAGTCGAGGTCGTGGACGTAGCGCTCCTCGGGCCCGAAGGTCATCCGGCGCAGGTCGGAGTGGACACCGTCGGCGCCGACCACGAGGTCGAAGCGCCGGCTCTGTCCCTTCTCGAACGCGACGGTGACGCCGTCCGCGTCCTGGGTGACCTCAGTGATCGCGTCGTCGAAGACGAACTCGACCTCGTCCTTGGTCGCCTCGTAGAGGATGGTGGCCAGGTCGGTGCGCAGCAGCGTCCACTCGGCGGCGGGTCCGCCCGAGGGTCCGAAGACGTCCGGGTCGAAGCTGGCTTGGCGGTGTCCGCGCTCATCGATGAAGGCCATGCCTCGGGCGGCGAGCAGGGCCGCGCGGACCTGGGGTACAAGCCCCAGGTGCCCGATCACCTCGCGGGCCGTCCCGCGGATGTCGATCGCGTGACCGCCCGTCCGTGGTCCAGGCGATCGCTCCACCACCGTCGGTCTGAACCCGTAGCGACACAGCAGGTGGGCCAGGGTCGTCCCGGCGATGCCACTACCCGTCACGAGAACGTCGCGGTTTCTCATTCGTGCTCCTTCTCTCATCCTGAGTTCGTCGATGTGCGTACACCGTATTCACCGATGCGGGTGGCTCAGCAAGCGAAGATCGCGCGAAGTGCACTAGTTTCCGTTCGAAAGTGAACTAGTACGATTTGCCCCGCCTCCCCTCCCTCGACCAGATCGGACCGCTGATGCCGCCTTCGGAACGACGTGATCCGCCCTACCGAGTCATCGCCGCGGAGATCGGCTCCCGGATCACCATCGGCGAGCTCCGCCCCGGTGACCGGGTCCCGTCGATCCGGGCGATCGCTCGGCAGTGGGGCGTCGCGGTGGCGACCGCGACGAAGGTGATCGCCGCTCTGCGCGAGGCGGGGCTCGTGGAGACGAGGGTGGGCTCGGGCACCGTGGTCAGCCCGCGGCCGGCGCGTCCACCCGCACGACAGCCCGGGTCAGCGGAGCAGGAGGTGCTGAGCGCCCGCATCCTTCGTGCCGCTGTCGACGTGGCCGATTCCGACGGACTCCAGGCGTTGTCGATGCGCCGCCTGGCGAGCAGCCTGGAACTCGGGCCGATGTCCCTCTACCGCTACGTCACGAGCAAGGACGACCTGCTGGCCCAGATGGCCGATCTCGTCTTCGGTGATCTCGCTCTGCCCGAGCACGGCCCGCCGGGCTGGCGCGCCAAGCTCGAGTTGGTCGCGCGCGAGCACTGGCGACTGTGCCGGCGTCACCGGTGGCTGCCGCAGGTCATCTCGTTCACCCGGCCCACCTTCGTTCCGCACATGATGGACCACACCGAGTGGACGATGCGGGCGCTGGACGAACTCGAGCTCCCGATGGACGTACGCCTCCAGGAGGCGCTCACGCTGCACGGGCTGGTTGTCACCGTCGCCCTCTCCAACGCTCGTGAGACCGCGGCCGAGCGAAGGACCGGCCTGAGCCTGAGCCGCTGGTCGGAGAGCCAACGAGCCCGGCGTCGAGAGGTGCTCACGAGCGACCGGTTCCCGCTGCTGGCGCGGATGTCCGAGGATGCGCCGCCGGATCTGGACGCGTTGTTCGAGTACGGTCTGGCGCGTCACCTGGACGGGCTGGCGGTGATGACGAAGGCCTGACCAGAGTCAGCGCAGGGCCGAGCCCTTCTGGTATTCGGCCCAGGACAGGTTCCAGTCGCCGAAGCCGTTGTCCCACTCCATCTTCCGGTCGGTGCCGGTGGTTTCGACGACGTCGCCGATGCGGGCCAGGCCGTAGAGCCAGGCGGCGTTGGCGGTGGAGAGGCCGGTGCAGCCGTGGGAGACGTTGGCGTAGCCCTGGGACCCGGTCGACCAGGGCGCGGCGTGGATGAACTCGCCGGAGTTGCTGATCCGCATGGCGTACTCGACGTCGTCGAGGGAGTAGTAGTCGCTCGAGCTCTGGTCGGAGATGCCGATCGTCTCCGAGCGCATCTCCTTGACGCGGTGCTTCTCGGAGATGACCTTGATCCCCGACCGCGTGGTGAAGCCGGGCTTGCCGGTGGTGATCGGGATCGTACGCAGCAGCTTGCCGTTGCTGAAGACCTTCATCTGATGCGTACGCGCGTTGACCTTGAAGACGTGCGCGTCACCGACCTTGTAGGTGGCGGTGCGGCTGTGCTGGCCGTAGACGTCCCCGCCGGCGGAGGCGCCGTTGATGTCGAGGTCGACCTTGATGGTGGTGCCCGGCTTCCAGTAGGCCTGCGGGCGGTAGCGGGCCTCGGTGTCGGAGACCCAGTACCAGGAGCCGGTCTGCGCCGGGGTGGAGGTGACGTGCATGCGCTTCTCGAAGGAGGCGTGGTCCTTGACCGGCACGTCGAAGTAGACCGCGACCGGCATACCGACGCCGACCTCGGACTTGTCGACGGGGACGATCGTGGCGAAGGTCTGCTGGGCCAGGGAGAGCGAGCGGGTGGTGAAGCTGCTGGTGACCTTGCCGGTCTCACCGGTGGCGGTGACCGTGTAGCGCAGCGCCGGGTCGAGCAGGTCGTTGGCGGTCCACGTCAACTTGTCCTCGGAGAGCGAGCCGGGCACGGTGCGTCCGTCGGGCTTGGCGACCTTCACGCTCGCGAACTCGCCCGAGGTCGCGGTCACCGTCACGGTGCTGTCGACCGGTACGTCCTTGGCGCCGTCGGCGGGGGAGATCTTGGCGGTGAGGGCCTCCGCGGACGGCGAGGCGCTGGCCGACTCGCCCTTCGCGGCGGACTCCGGGCTCTCGGAGTTCCCGGCGCAGCCGGAGAGTGCGATCAGGGCCACCACGGCCACTACGACAGGAAAAGGACGAACCCGCATGGGATAACTATGCGGTAGGCGGCAACCGAATTCTCGGCGTGTCCGCGCGTGTGATGAAGGTTTGTGGTGTTGTCGGTGCTGCCACGTACGGTATCTGCCGATGAGTGACACTCGCGTCGAGGCGGCGTACGCCGGGGCTCTGGCCGCCTTCAAGAACCCGATGCTCGACCTCCTGCACGGCCGGTTTGCCCCATTCGTGGTGGCGGTGCTCTCGGTGACCTTCACCTCCGAGCGAGCCGCCGTGCCGGTGGTGGACGCGCACGCCGAGATCGGCGACATGGTGGACCGGCTCCGGGCGACCGGCCATGCCGAGGGCGAGGGTGGCGAGGTGATGCTGCCGGTCGGCACGGCCCGTGAGCTGTGCCGCCAGTGGGTGCGCGCCGGGTGGCTGCTGCGCCAGATCGAGGGCGAGGACGAGGTCTACCGGCTCTCCGCGCATGCGGTGGGCGCCCTCGAGATCGCCGGCCGGGCGAGCGGGTCTCGGGCGCGGGTCTCGGAGTCGCGGGTCCGGACGCTGCTGGAGGCGGTCGAGCGGCTCGCCCTGGACGCCGACCCCGACGTGCTGACCCGGGTGGCGCGGCTGACCGAGGAGATCGCCGAGCGGCGCGCCGAGATCGCCCGCCTGGACCGCACCGGCGTCGTCGACGCCGTCGATGACGACACCCTGCTGGAGCAGGCCGAGAACATCCTCCATCTGACCCGTGAGCTCCCCGCCGACTTCGCGCGGGTGGTCGAGTCGATCCGGGCGATGCAGCGTGACGTGGTGACCGACCTGCGTCAGGACGTACGTCCGGCCGGTGAGGTCCTGCGCGAGTACCTGCAGCGCGGCAAGGACGTGATGGCCTCCACGTCGGAGGGCAAGGCGTTCGCCGGTGCGCTGCGGATGATCGGTGACCCGCGCCACCTCGACGACCTGGCCACCAACCTGCACACCGTGCTGCGACACCGGTTCACCCGGCAGATGGGTCCGCCCGAGCGGGCCGAGCTGGCCGCGGTCGGTCGCCGGATCGAGACGGGCGTCGCCGAGGTGCTGGCCGCCCAGCAGACCGCCTCCCACGTGATCACCACCCAGGTGCGTACGCACGACCCGGCCCGCGACCGGCAGGTCGACGACCTGCTGCGCGATGTGATGGTCGGCTTCCAGGCGTGGATGCCGTCCTCGCGCCCGGCCGAGTCCGTCGAGCCGCTGCGCCGGCTGCCCGTCGCCGACCTCGGTCATCTGCGCCAGTCGGTCAGCGAGCTGCGACCGCCTGAGCCGCCGGCGCCGCTCGCCGACTGGGGCGATGTGGAGAGCGCGGTCGAGGACACCAAGGCTTGGGGTGGGCCGGGCTACCGGGCGATCGAGGCCCACCTGGACGCCTATCTGGCGACCCACGGAGCCGAGGAACCGGTGGACCTGGCCGAGGTCTTCGCGGCCGCGCCGGAGGAGATCCGGCGCCCTGTCGACCTGCTCGGGCTGCTGGAGATCGCCCACCGGCGCGGGATGGCCGAGACGGGGGAGATCTCCACGATCGAGGCGGTCCGGGCCGACGGGGTGCGGCGGCGGTTCGCGTTCGGCGGAGTGAGGATCAGCACAACGATGACGGCGGATGGCAAAGGGGATGCGCGTTGAGTGAGACGGTGACACCGGCCGAGGTCGAGGTTGACCCTCAGGTTGAGGCTGGGGCCGTGGCCTACGGCAGCGAGCCAGAAGGCTTCATCGAGCCCGTCTCGATGGAGGACGACCCGACCGAGCTCTTCGTCGGCGACCGCGGCGTCCTCGACGCCGACATCCGCCGGGTGCTGGTCCAGCTGCTGCGCCGCCGGTTCATCACGGCCGAGAAGAGCCCGCGGCAGTGGCGTACGTTGCTCGACCACCAGGCGGTGATCGAGTCCCGGCTCCACGACCTGTTCATCCGGCTCGTCGTCGACCACGACCGCGGCATCGCCTACAAGCGACAGGTGCGCTCGGAGGAGCTCGACGTGCCGGTGCTCCTCAAGGACGACGCCTACTCACGGGCCGAGACGCTCGTGCTGGTCCATCTCCGCACCGTCTTCCAGCGCGAACGAGGCGCGGGGGAGAACTCCGCGCGGGTTGACGCCGACGAGCTGGAGCAGACCGTACTCACCTACTTCGACGTCGCCAGCGGCGACGCCTCCGCGCGCCGCGAGATCCGCCGGGCAGTCGACCGGCTCGCTCGCGAGGGGCTGATCGAGGAGGAGTCCGAGGACCGTTACCGGATCACCCCGCTCGTCGAGATCGTGCTCAGCGTCGAGAAGCTCGCAGAGCTCAAGGCGTGGCTGAAGGAGTCCGGCGGTCGAGCCGTGAGCGCCGGCGACGAAGAGGAGACCGAGCAGTGAACATGATCGACAGCCTCTTCGGCCTCATCCCCGCCCGCTCGAACGGCCGGCAGTGGGTCGCGCGCGAGCTGCAGCTGGTCAACTGGGGCGGCTACGACGGCGCCCACCGGGTGCGGTTCTCGCCGACCGCGACGCTGCTGACCGGAGGATCCGGGTCGGGCAAGTCGACGCTGATGGACGCCTACATCGCGTTGATCATGCCGCACACGACGCCCTTCAACGGTGCTTCGAACGGTGGTGTCGTGGGCCGTCCGCGCGGTCAGGACCAGCGCAACATCCTCTCCTACGCGCGCGGCAAGATCGACGAGGCGAAGACCGCCGACGGCACCAAGATCCGGGTGCTGCGTGGCGATGGCCGCGACACCTGGTCGGCGATCGCGATGACCTGGGAGGACCAGACCGGGGCCCGCTTCACCGCGGTCCGTGCCTGGTACGTCCCCGCGTCCGCCAAGAATCTCGACGACGTGACCAAGCTCCGTGCCGTTGCCGAGGCTGGCTTCGACGTACGTGATCTGGAGCCGGTCGCTGCCCACCGGTTCACGCGCACCTCGGTCTCCGAGGTCGGGCTGACCCCGATCGACACCGACCGCGACTTCACCGCCCGGATCCACTCCGCGCTCGGGATCGGTGCCGCCGGCGACGGCGAGAAGGCGGTCAACCTGCTCGGCCGGATCCAGGCGGGGCAGCAGATCACCACGGTCGACGACCTCTACAAGAAGATGGTGCTCGAGGAGCCCGAGACCCTCGCGACCGCCGACGGCGTCGTCGCGCACTTCGACGAGCTCTCCGCTACCCGCGACCGGATGGTCACCGCGCAACAGCAGGTGCGTGCGCTGACGCCGATCCGCGAACACCGCCTCGCCATCGAGGCGGCCGCCGAGCGGCTCGGCGTGATCGAGGACATCGGCTCGTTCGCGGAGGAGTCCACCCCGGCAGGGCTCTGGCGGGCCGGGCAGCGGGTCGAGCTGATCAGTGCGCTCGAGGCCGATCTCAGCGAACGCCACCGCGAAGCGGAGCGGTCGGTTCACGAGCAGGAGGCGCTGGTCGCCGCCGCCGAGAGCGAGCGGGAGGCCCTGGAGCAGACCCTGCGCGCCTCCGGCGGCGATCGCCTCGAGACCGCCACCCGCGAGATCAAGGCCGCTGAGACCAGGCTCGCGAGCGTACGCAGCGCGCGGTCCTCACTCGACGACGAGCTCTCGGTGCTCGATGTCGACGTGGCGGACCAGCAGGCGTTCGAGGACTTGCTGGATCGGGCTCGGGCGGCCCTGGCCGACAAGGATGGTCGTCGAGCCGCCCGCAACACCTACGCCGCGGCCCGATCCGCCGCGGACGAGACGGTGAGACGGCTCGATGCTCTCGAGCAGGAGCTCCGTGACGCCAGGAGCGTGAAGAACAACATCCCCGAACCGCTCCGCGCTGCCCGCGAGGTGCTGGCCGAGGCCGCCGGTCTGACCCCGGCCGACATGCCGTTCGTCGGCGAGCTGGTCGAGGTGCGCACCGAGCACGAGGCCTGGCGTGAGGCGTTCAATCTCGCGCTGGGCGGGTTCGCGACGACGCTGCTCATCGACGCTGCTCACGCCGGTGCGTTCCGCGCCGCGATCGACTCGGTGCGGACGCCGACCCGGGTGCGGTTCGAGGCCGTACACACAGGAATGCGTGACCAGAGTGATCCCGACGAGGGCACGCTGCCCGGGCGCCTGGAGTATCGGCGCACCGTCTTCACCGGGTGGCTCAAGGAGCGGCTGGTCTCGCGACATGGGTACGTGTGCGTACAGACGCCGAGCCTGCTCGCGCAGCACAAGATGGCGCTCACCGTCACCGGCCAGGTCTCCCAGGGGGCCCGGGGTGCGCACGGCGGCCACGGCGCCCGCAACGTGCTCGGCTTCACCAACACGCGGCTGGTCGCGCAGCTCGAGGAGGAGATCGACGCGGTCCGACGCGAGACCGATGAGGCGGCCGGTGCGGTCGAGAAGGCCGAGCAGGCTCTCGAGGACCTCGACGCCGGCCGCGCCGCGTACCAGGCGATCACGAAGGTCTCCTGGGACCAGGTCGACGTGGCCTCGGCCGAGGCCGAGCGCGACCGCTGGGCCTCGGTGATCGCCGAGGTCACCGCCGACAATCCCGAGATCGCCGATCTTCAGGACCGGGTCGCCGAAGCGCGCCGCAAGGCCGCCGATCGGCGCGAGGACGTGGGCCGGGCCAAGAGCGCCTTCGAAAAGCTCGACGAGCGGTGGAGCGCGATCGTCGACGAGGTCGACCAGGCCAAGGATGCGCTCGAGAAGGCTGAGGCTTCGGGCTTGGAACTCCGCGCTGACCAGCTGGAATACCTCGACGAGCTGTTTCGCGAGTCGGGTGGTGGCGAGGCTGGCCACCGCGAGGACGTGCTCGCCGAGCTCGATGCCGTCTTCGACCGCGCGGGCGGGCGGTTGAGCGTCGATCGCGAGGCCGCACAGGTGACGATCGGGCAGGCGAGGTCGCAGCTGCAGCAGACCTTCGAGGCGTTCCTGGAGCGCTGGCCCAACCCGAACCTCCACACCGACCCCGATGCCTCCTACGCCGACTTCGACCGTCTCCTCGACGAGCTGCAGACCAGCGGCCTGCACGAGCTCGAGGTCGAGTGGCGCGACTCGCTGCTCAAACTGTCGGGCAACGACCTGACCAACCTCGACTCGACCCTGTCGCGGGCGGTGCGTGAGATCCGGGACCGGATCGACCCGATCAACCAGATCCTCGCCGAGCTGCCGTTCAACGACGACGGCCACCGGCTCCGGATCGACACCCAGGAGGGCCAGTCGGCGGTGCGTGGCCGCTTCCGCAAGGAGCTCCGCACCGTGCGCGACCTGATCGAGAAGGCCACGTCCAACGAGACCCGGGAGCAGGCCTACACCCGGATGTCCCGGCTCATCGACCGCATGCGCCGCACGGCGCCCGACTTCGCCGACCTGATCGACGTACGCAACCACGTACGCGTCAGCGCCGAGAAGGTCACCGCCGACACCGGTGAGCACGTCGCCCTCTACGACCACATCGGTGAGAAGTCCGGCGGCGAGTCGCAGGAGCTGGTCGCTTTCATCGTCGGGGCGGCACTGCGCTACCAGCTCGGCGACGCCGGCGCAGACCGGCCGCGCTACGCCCCGGTCTTCCTCGACGAGGCGTTGATCAAGGCCGACGCCCGCTTCACCGGCCGCGCCATCGGCGCCTGGCGAGGTCTCGGCTTCCAGCTCATCATCGGCGCCCCCAACGACAAGCACAGCGCCATCGAGCCACACGTCGACGTTCAGTACACGGTGCTCAAGGACGCCGCGGGCTATTCGTTCCCGAAGCTCGAGGTGGGTCTCGACGAAGTCCCTGCGCGGTGACCAGCTAGGGCTGCATCGAGAGGAACAGGAACGCGGCCAGCAGGACCAGGTGGACGAACCCCTGCAGGGCGTAGACGCGGCCCTGGACGACGGTGAGCCCGGTGACGAAGACGGAGATGACCAGCAGCACGATCTGGGTCGGCTCGAGGCCCAGCTCGAGCGGGCCGGTGAGCCAGATCATCGCGACGGCGAGGGCGGGGATGGTGAGTCCGATCGACGCCATCGCCGAGCCGTAGGCGAGGTTGAGGCTGGTCTGGACCCGGTCCCGGGAGGCGTTGCGGACCGCGGCGATCGACTCGGGGGCGAGAACGAGGAGAGCGATCACGACGCCCACGACCGCGTAGGGGAACCCGAGGCTCTTGACGGTGCTCTCGATCGTGGGAGAGAGGACCTTCGCCAGGCCGACCACGGCGACGAGGGAGACCAGGAGGAGGGCCAGGCTGAGTGTGGCCTCGCCCGCCGAGGGCGGGTCGGCGTGGCCGTCCTTGTCGAGGTCGACCAACCCGGTCATCCGGCCGTGCTCGTCGCTGGTGACGGGGAGGAAGAAGTCGCGGTGGCGGACCGTCTGGGTGAACAGGAACGCGACGTAGAGCGCCAGCGAGGCGATGGCGGCGAAGACGAGCTGCGAGGTCGAGTACTGCGGGCCCTGCGCCGACGTCGTGAACCTCGGCAGCACCAGGGTGAGACCGGCCAGGGCGATCACGGTCGCGACCGCCGACCCGGTCCCGGCGGCGTTGAAGCTGACCAGCCCGTGCTTGAGGGCGCCGACCATGAGCGAGAGCCCGACGATGCCGTTGAGGGTGATCATCACCGCGGCGAAGACGGTGTCGCGGGCATAGGTGCTGGTGCTGTCGCCACCGCTGGTCATCAGCATCACGATCAGGCCGACCTCGATCACGGTCACCGCGATCGCGAGGATCAGCGAGCCGAACGGCTCGCCGACCTTGTGGGCGACGACCTCGGCGTGGTGGACCGCTCCCAGCACCGCACCGATCAGCACAGCCGCCACCACGGCCAGGATCGCCCAGTGGTCGTGGCGGATCCACGCGAAGACCAGCACCACCAGGGCGAGGATCGGCACGACCAATGACCATTGCAGGCGGCCCCGGACCGCTGGCGCACTCATGAGTTGACCTTAACGGCCAGGGGCCGCTTCGGCGGATTTACCCAATCGGCACACGTTGTATACAACCTTGGTGAATCCTTGATGATTGCATTCAGTTCGTTGCCAGTGTTCCCCCACCCACAGGAGCAGCCATGCCTCGGATACCCCGCCTTGCTGCGTACGCCGCCGTCTTCGCCCTCGCGCTGAGCGCGAGTGCCTGCAGTGAGGTCCAGAAGACCTCGACCGAGTCCTCCGACAAGATCGCGGGTGATGTCGTCACCACGATCGGGATCGGCGACAAGGAGATCAAGGAGGGCGGGACGCTCACCATGGGCCTCTCCGCCGACCCGGACGCGCTCGATCCGACCACGTCGTCCTCGCTCTACACGCGCTACGTGATGGAGACGGTCTGCCAGAAGCTCTACGACATCGACGCCGACGGCGGGATCGTGCCGATGCTGGCCACCGCACTTCCCGAGCTCTCCGAGGGTGGCCTGGTGGCCACCTTCCCGGTGAAGGAAGGCGTGAAGTTCGCCGACGGGACGCCGTTCGACGCGGCAGCCGTGGTGACCACGCTGAAGCGCAACCTCACCAAGCCGGACTCCTCGCGCGCCAGCGAGCTCGGGACGCTGAGCAAGGTCGAGGCGAGCGGCCCGTACGAGGTGCGGCTGACCTTCAAGGAGCCGTTCTCGCCGCTGACGGCCTCCCTGGCCGACCGTGCCGGGATGATCATGTCGCCGACGGCCCTGAAGGAGCTGGGCGACAACTTCGCCGACCACCCGACCTGCGTCGGGCCGTTCAAGTTCGTCGACCGGGTGCCCGGCACCTCCATCACCGTTGAGAAGGACCCCGGCTACTACGACGCCGAGAACGTCCACCTGGACAAGATCGTCTACCGGATCATGACGGATGCCTCGATCCGGGCGGCCAACCTCAAGTCGGGTGACGTCCAGGTCGCCGACTCGCTCGCGCCGGCGGACATGGCCGACCTTCGCAAGGACGGCGAGTTGTCGATGATGCAGGTGGGCTCCTTCGGGTACCAGGGCGTCCAGATCAACATCGGCAACCAGAACGGTGTCGGCACCCCGGTGGCGCAGATCGACACCCCGATCGCGAAGAGCAAGGACGTACGCCGGGCGTTCTCGATGGCCGTCGACCGTGAGCAGCTGGTCCAGAGCGTCTTCCACGGTTACTACGACCCGACCTGCTCGCCGATCGCGGACAGCAGCGAGTTCGCCACCGAGGCGTCTCAGGCGTGCCCGGAGCACGACCCGGCCGGAGCCAAGAAGCTGCTCGAGGAGGCGGGTGTCACGACCCCGCTGAAGGTCACGATGCAGACCTCCAACACCCCGAGCAGCCTGCAGTTCGCGCAGGCGCTCCAGGCCCAGGTGGAGGCTGCCGGCTTCGACCTGCGGATCGAGCCCGTGGAGTACACCACGCTCCTGGACAACAACGACCGTGGTGCCTTTGAGGCGATGCAGCTGGGCTGGTCCGGACGCGTCGACCCCAACGGCAACACCTTCAACTTCCTCACCACCGGCGCGGGCCAGAACACCATGGGCTACAGCAATGCCGAGGTCGACGAGCTCCTCACCGACGCGTCCTCGGAGACGGATACCGCCAAGCGCGCCGATCTCTACGGCAAGGCGATCGCCCAGGTCCAGGAGGACAACCCGATCGTCTACCTCTACCGCCAGCGGAACCTGACCGGGCTGTCGAAGCAGATCGCCGGCGTCTCCGTCTTCTCCGACGGTGTCGTACGCATCAGCGGCGCCGCGTACCTGGCCGGCTGATGGGGGCCTATCTCCTCACCAGGACGTGGCACTCGCTGCTCACGATCGTGCTCTCCTCGATGGTGATCTTCGCCGGCGTACGCATGCTGCCTGGCGACCCCGCGCTGGCGATGGCAGGCGAGGAGGCGAGTCCGGAGCGGATCGCCGCGGTCCGCTCCGACCTCGGGCTCGACCAGGCGCTCTGGGTGCAGTACGCCAACTGGGTCCAGAACTACGTCCACGGTGACTTCGGGCGATCGCTGCGCACCGGCACGCCGGTGACCGAGCTGCTCGGCAGCACGCTGCCGGTGACACTGTGGCTGGCGGCGTACGCGCTGCTGATCGCCGTCGTCGTGGGGCTCGCCCTCGGCGTCGTCGCGGAGCGGCGCCGCGGCCGGTGGCCGGAGTTCCTCGCCAACGGGGTCGCGATGGTGGGGCTCTCGGTGCCGAGCTTCTGGCTCGGGCTGCTGGCGATCCTCTACCTGTCGGTGCGGGTCTCGCTCTTCCCGGCCTCCGGCTACGTGCCGATGCTCGAGAACCCGGTGGATGCCATCTACCACCTGACCCTGCCGGCGCTGATCCTCTCGCTCGCGATCGCCGCCGCGGTGATGCGGCAGACCCGTGCCTCGATGATCGAGACGATGGGTTCGGACTTCGTCCGCACCGCCCGCGCCAAGGGCCTGGGCGGGCGGCGGGTGCTGCTCGCGTACGGCCTGCGGAACTCGCTCTTGGTCGTGGTCACCATCGTCGGGCTGCAGCTCGGCGGGCTCATCTCGGGGGCGGTGGTCACCGAGAGCATCTTCGGCCTGCCCGGGTTCGGCAAGCTCACGCTCAACAGCGTGTTCACCCGGGACTACCCGGTCATCGAAGCCGTCGTCGTGATCATCACCGTCGGATATGTCCTGATCAACCTTGCAGTCGACGTGCTCTACTCCGTCCTCGACCCCCGGATCCGCGTGGCAGGTGCCGCATGACCACGACCATGACCACGACGTCGACGACAACACAGACGTACGCCGGGTCCAGCACCTGGTGGAGACGGATGCGGTCCAACCGGACCGCCATGGCCGGCGGCGTGGTCCTCGGCATCGTCGTGCTGGCGGCCGTGCTGGCGCCGGTGCTCGCGCCCTACGGCCCGACGACGACCCACTTCGACGCTCCTTTCCAGCGGCCGGGCACGATCGGGTTCCCGCTCGGCACCGACAACCTGGGCCGCGACACGCTCTCGCGGATGCTCTACGGGGCGAGGGCGTCCCTCCAGGTCGGGGTGCTGTCGGTGCTGCTCGCGACGGTCGTCGGGGTCCCGCTGGGCCTCATCGCCGGGTCTTGGCGCTGGGCTGACGCGCTGGTGTCACGGTTCACCGACGTGGCGCTCGCGTTCCCGTTCCTGATCCTGGCCGTCGGACTCGCCGCCATCCGCGGGGCGAGCCTGTCCAACGCAGTGCTGGCGCTCGGGATCGCTCACGTGCCGCAGATGATCAGAGTCGTACGCGGAGAGACGCTGCGGCTTCGGACGACCGACTTCGTGGCGGCCGCGGTGACCATGAACGCGAGCAGCCTGCGCGTCATGGGCCGGCACATCCTGCCCAACGCCCTGTCCGCGATCATCGTGCAGGCGACGATCATCATGCCCTCCGCGGTGCTGGGGGAGGCGGTGCTCTCCTTCCTCGGGCTGGGCATCCAGCCGCCCGAGGCGAGCCTCGGGGTGATGCTCTCGGACGCGCAGCAATACTTGGCCCAGGACGCGTGGCTCGGTGTGTTCCCCGGTGCGCTGATCGCGATCATCTGTCTCAGCTTCAACCTCTTCGGGGACGGGCTGCGCGACAGTCTCGACCCGGCCAACGACGAGAGGACGTCATGACCTACACACCTGCCCCCGAGTTCAAGACCCGACCCGACCTGCTCGGCAGGTTCGGGATGGTCGCCTCGACCCACTGGCTGGCCAGCGGGGCCGCGCAAGCGGTGCTGGAGCGGGGCGGAAACGCCTTCGACGCTGCCGTGGCCGGCGGTTTCGTGCTGCACGTCGTAGAGCCCCATCTCAACGGTCCGGGCGGTGATCTCGTCGGGATCTTCGCGACCTCCGGCGGCGAGCCGACGGTCCTGATGGGCCAGGGTCCCGCACCCGCGGGAGCCTCCGTCGAGCACATGCGCGCCGAGGGGCTCGAGCTGGTCCCCGGGGCAGGGGCGCTCGCCGCCGCCGTCCCCGGCGCGGTCGAGGCCTGGCTGATGCTGCTGCGTGACCACGGCACCTGGGAGCTCGGCGAGGTGCTCGCCTATGCCATCGACTACGCGCGCAATGGCCACCCGATCCTGGGCCGCACCGTCTCGACGATCGCCACGGTGGCCGACCTCTTCCGCGACCACTGGCCGACCTCGGCCGACCACTGGCTCGTCGACGGGGAGCTGCCGGAGCCCGACACGATGGTGCGCAACGAGGCCTACGCCTCCGTACTGGACCGGCTCGTCGCCGCGGGAGATGGGGCCGGCAGCAGAGAGGCACGGATCGACGCCGCCCGGGCGGCCTGGGGGAGCGGGTTCGTCGCCGAGGCGATCGACGAGTTCGTACGTACCCCGCACCGCCACGCTTCCGGAACCGATCATTCCGGCGTGATCACGGCAGCTGACATGGCCGGGTTCTCCGCCGTGTACGAGACGCCGGTGAGCACGTCCTTCCGCGGTCACACGATCGCCAAGGCCGGGGCGTGGACGCAGGGGCCGGTCCTGCTCCAGATCCTCAATCTGCTCGACCCGCTGGACGACGCGCTGCTGGACCCGTGCAACCCCGAAGGTGCGCACACGATCCTGGAGGCGATCAAGCTGGCCTTCGCCGACCGGGATGCCCACTACGGTGACGGCGCCGACGCGGAGCGCATGGAGGTCCTCCTCTCCCAGGAGTACGCCGCCACGCGCCGTGCCCTGATCGGCGACGTGGCCAGCCGGGAGGTCCGTCCTGGCCTGGACGCCAAGGAGCTCCCGCCGTTGCGGGAGACCTACGATCCGGCCGCCTCGGCGGCCGGCGTGGGCGAGCCCACGGTCTCGCCCACGGGGGACGTACGCGGCGACACCTGCCACATCGACGTCGCCGACCGATGGGGCAACATCATCGCGGTGACCCCGTCGGGCGGCTGGCTGCAGTCCTCCCCGACGATCCCGGCTCTCGGGTTCTGCCTCGGCACCCGGCTGCAGATGACCTGGCTGGAGCCCGGTCTTCCGTCCACGCTGCAGCCCGGGCGCCGGCCGCGCACGACGCTCACCCCGACGCTGGTGCTGCGCGACGGCGAGGCCGTCACCGCGGTGGGCTCTCCGGGAGGCGATCAGCAGGACCAGTGGCAGCTGCTCTACCTGCTGCGGACGCTCGTGGGCGGCTACACGCCCCAGCAGGCGATCGACGCCCCTGCGCTCCACTCGACCTCGTTCCCCGGGTCCTTTTGGCCGCGCACCTGGACGCCGGCGGGAGCCGTCGTGGAGGACCGGCTCGGCGAGGCACTCATCGAGAGCCTGCGCGAGCGCGGCCATGCCGTCGAGGCGGCCGGCGACTGGTCGTTGGGCCGGCTCTCCGCGGTGACCAGAGACCCGGCGACCGGGACGCTCTCGGCCGCCGCCAACCCGAGGGGGGCGCAGGGCTATGCCGTCGGACGCTGAGATGCTGTCGGTCACCGACCTCCGGGTGGCCTTCGGCCGCACCGAGGTCCTCCACGGCGTCGACCTGACCGTCGGCCACGGCGAGCGGGTCGCCGTCGTCGGCCAGTCGGGCTCGGGGAAGTCGACACTGGTCGCGGCGATCCTGGGCCTGCTGCCCGGCACCGGGCATGTCACCGGCGGCTCGATCAGGCTCGGCGGCGACGAGCTGACTCGACGTACGGAGAAGGCCTGGCGGGGGCTGCGGGGCGAGGGCATAGGGCTGGTTCCGCAGGACCCGATGACCAACCTCAACCCCGCGATGAGAGTCGGTGCTCAGATCGCCGACGCGCTCGTCGCCGCCGGACTGCGCGGCGCAGCGGTCGAGAAGCGGGTGATGGAGCTGCTCACCGAGGCAGGGATCCCCGAGGCGGAGCACCGGGCGGGGCAGTATCCGCACGAGTTCTCCGGAGGTATGCGTCAGCGCGTCCTGATCGCGATGGCGCTGGCCCGCGAGCCGAAGCTGCTAATCGCCGACGAGCCCACCAGTGCGCTGGACGTGACCGTGCAGCGGCGGATCCTCGACCACCTCGAGACACTTGTCGCTGCCCATGGCACCTCGCTGCTCTTCGTCACCCATGACCTCGGGCTCGCGGCGGAACGAGCCGACCGGGTGGTCGTGATGCACGACGGCGGCATCGTCGAGACCGGGCCGGCCGCCCGACTCCTCCGGGACCCGCAGCACGACTACACCAGGCGACTGATCGAGGCGTCACCGTCGCTGGACAGAGAGGGCAGCTCTCCGTCACGCCGGGACGGCACCGATCCGATCCTCGTCGTGGAAGACCTGGTCAAGGAGTTCAGGCTCCGCGGCCGGCGCGGCGGGACGTTTCGTGCCGTGGACCAGGCCTCCTTCTCCGTCGAGCGCGGCACCACGACCGCGGTCGTGGGGGAGTCGGGATCGGGCAAGTCGACCATCGCCAAGATGATTCTCGGCCTGGAGACACCGACCTCCGGCACCGCGCGGATCGACGGCCGCAGCATCGCCGGGGCATCGCGGGCGGAGCGGGCCGATCTACGCCGTCGCGTACAGCCCGTCTTCCAGGACCCCTACAGCTCCCTGGACCCCACCTTCACCGTCGCCCAGCTGGTCGCCGAGCCGCTGCACATCCACAGGGTCGGCGACCGGAGGGACCGGCGGGGCCGCGTACGCGAGCTCCTGGACCAGGTCGCGCTGCCCGAGTCCGTCGCCGGGAGACGGCCCAGCGAGCTCTCCGGGGGCCAGCGGCAGCGGGTCGCGATCGCCCGCGCGCTGGCCCTCGATCCGGAGCTGGTGATCTGTGACGAAGCGGTCTCAGCCCTCGACGTGCTCGTCCAGGACCAGATCCTCACCCTGCTGGCCGACCTGCAGCGCGATCTTGGTCTCAGCTACCTGTTCATCACCCACGATCTCGCCGTCGTACGCCAGATCGCACATAGAGTCGTGGTCATGCACAAGGGCAGGGTCGTCGAGCATGACACCGTGGACCAGATCTTCACCGCACCGACCTCGGCCTACACCGCCGAGCTGCTGGAAGCGATCCCAGGTGCGGCTCTCGCAGGCTGAGGGAGGTCGTCCGGCCGGTGCCCTGACCGCAGCCGTACGCCGCGACATCATCGCTGGGGAGCTGACCCCCGGCACCAGGGTGACCGAGGCCTTCCTGGCCCAGCGCTACGGCGTCAGCCGTGTGCCGGTGCGTGAGGCGCTGCGCGCGCTGGAGGCGGAGGGGTTCATCGAGTCCACACCGCACATCGGGTCGAAGGTCGGCCACGTCCCGTTCGACGAGGCGGACGACCTCTTCGCCGTCCGGGAGGCCCTCGAGATCGCGACCGCTCGCCGCGCAGCCGAGCGGGCCAGAGGTCTCTTCGACCAGCCCGAGCCCAACCAGGCGTGGTTCGAGATCCGGCGGGAGCTCGCGCAGATCCTCGACGAGGGGGACGAGTGGGTCGCCCGTGACGATCTGGAGCCCCTGGTTGCGCTCAACGACCGCTTCCACATCCTGGTCGCCGAGCTCAGCGGCAGCAAGACCCTGGCCACGTTGCTGCGTCAGCTCTCCCACAAGATCGAGTGGCTCTACGCCCTCGACACCTTCTCCCGCGGCAAGCGGCTCTGGCCCGACCACCGGCGCATCCTGGCCGCCATCGATGCTGGTGACTGCGACCGTGCCGCCGAGCTGATGGGCTGGCACGTACGTGAGTCGCGGATCGGCTATGCCTTGCGCGGCGCTCCGCCGGAGAAGGTCGAGGAGCTGAGGACCCTTCCACCGGTTCCGGGGGCTGGGCGTCCGCCTGGTTGAGGCTCCGCTGGTCGAGCCGCCCTGCTCCGCTGGTCGAGCCGCCGGAGCCGCTATGCGACCGAGCGAGGCCGCCCGGCGAGCTTGCTCGTCCGGGCGCGCCGAGCGAGGGAGCACCCGAGCGAAGCGAGGGCGGCGGAGGCGTGTCGAGACCAACACGGTCCGCTTCTTCGGGAAACCTCGCTTAGCGGCTGTTCTTCGTTTCAGGGTTCGCCGCCGACCCTTGATTTGAGTGTTTCTCGATCGCGCACCGCGTCAAGGACGCCCTTCGGGCGCCGCTTCGCGGTGGCCTTCGGCCATCCTTGACCCGGCACCCGATCGAGAAAGATTTCGCCTATATCGGGGCGGCGGCGAGAGAGTGGCGCGGAGCTCCGTTGCTTGTTCGCTGACTGCGTAACTGGGTCTGACCTGCTTAAATAGGTCGCGCCACGGTGCTCTTGCGCATATAATAATGCCTATGTACGAGACCGTCGACCACCTCCTCGCAGGGCCGCCTTCGGGCGCGTCCGAGGCTGAGCTGGTCGACTGGATCGCTGGTCTCGAAGAGATCAAGTGCACCGCTGAGGCTGTCCAAGCTGAAGCGGCGGTACGTCTCGACGAAGTCGTTCGCGAGCGCCAATCAGAGGCTGGGGTTCCTGCCCGCAAGCTTGGCGAGGGTGTGGCCTCCCAGATCGCTCTCCCGCGGCGGGTCTCGCCCGAGAAGGGCGCGAAACTGCTCGGGCTGGCGAAGACCCTGACCACCGAGATGCCGCACACCTTCGCGCTGATGAAGGCCGGGCTGTTCTCCCAATGGCAAGCAACGATCCTCGCCCGTGAGACGGCGTGTCTCTCGCTCGATGACCGCAAGGTCATCGACTACGACCTCTGCGCCACCGGTCCGTGCGGGGAGCCCGCCAAGGCGGTGTCGATGGGGCTACGCCAGCTTGAGAACGCCGCCAAGAAACTCGCCATCACCCTCGACCAGGAATCCGTCGTCGCCCGCGCCGCCAACGCCGAGAAAGACCGCCGGGTCAGCCTCCGGCCGGCCCCGGACACCATGACCTGGCTCGGCGCGCTGCTGCCGGTCAAGGACGGCGTCGCCGTCTTTGCCGCACTCGATCAAGCAGCCAAGACCGCTGCGGCCGCCGGCGACGAACGGACCCGTGGCCAGGTCATGGCCGACACCCTCGTCGACCGGATCACCGGCCGCAGCACCACCGATGCGAAGCCCCGGATCGAGGTCAAGATCGTGATGACCGCTGATGCCCTTACCGGCGACGTAGATCAGCCGGCCCTGGTCGAGGGCTACGGCCCCGTCCCCGCGACCTGGGCTCGCGACGCGCTCAACGATGCCGACGTGTTCGTCCGGCGCCTGTTCACCGACCCCGCCGGACGGCTGGTCGCCATGGAATCACGTGCCCGGAAGGCACCCGACGGGCTCGCGGAGTTCATCGCCACTCGTGACGGCGGGATCTGCCGCACCAACGGCTGCGATGCCCCGATCCGGAACATCGATCACGTCGAACGCCACGCAGACGGCGGCGAGACCAGCGCCGAGAACCTGCAGGGTTTGTGCGAAAGGTGCAATCAGGCCAAAGAGGCGCTCGGCTGGCGGGCCAGGCCGGGACCGGACGGCAGCATCATCACGATCACACCTACGGGCCACACCTACATCAGCCCGCCACCCGAATCCTGGGCACAACCCCCGCCAACCTGGTCCCGAGCCGAGTTCGGCCTGCGCGACGTACTCCTCGAACAGACCCTCGCGGCCTGAGGCCCCGGGGTCGCGGAAACTTCTGCGGATCGGTGCTTGACCTTGACGCTACGTCAGGGCTGCACGCTTCTTGCACGGCCCCAAACAGGAGCCACCAACCGATCCAAGGGAGCACCACCATGAACAACCTCCTCAGCCGCCTCGTGGGTGACAAGAAGGACTGGAAGCGCATGGAAGCCCGCGCCGCCGAGCTACCCGCCGACTACCGCACCGTCTACGGAGAGATGAAGAGCTACATGTGGCGCTTCACCGCCGGCGACGGCATGGACATCGTCGCCATCCTCCGCGAGATCCTCGATCTGTTCGAGACCGAAGCCGCCAACGGAACCTCCGTCATCGAGGTCACCGGCACCGACCTGGCCGCCTTCTGCGACGCACGGCTGCCCGAGCAGCACGACACCTACCGCGCCAAGCTCCGCGCCAACCTCAACGAGGTCGCCCAGAAGCTGGCATGAGGTGTGGCGGGAAAACGTAAGAGCCCCGCTGGCGTCTCGGGTCACCAGCGGGGCAAGAACAATGTTGCCGCATCACCTAAGGGGTTGTCACCCCCTTTCGGCAAAATCTGCAGAATTTTGCATTGCAAGATCTTGGTGGGCCCGAAACGGCTCCAAGCGGCACCCGTCAGATGACCGTTCCGACGTCCTTGGCGACGATGTTGTCCATCGCGCGCTCGGCGACGGCGGCGATGGTCATCGACGGGTTGCATGCTCCCGTGGTGCCGGGGATGAGCGCGCCGTCGAGGACGTAGAGGCCGTCTTGGCCCTGTACTCGGCCGTCGAGATCGCAGACGGTGCCCATGTTGGCGCCGCCGAGCGGGTGCCAGGTGCTGTTGACGATGCTGTTGGTGTCGATCAGGGCGCCGAGGCTGCCGCTGATCTTCGAGACCCGCTCGTGGATGGCGCGATAGCTCGCCGAGTCGCCGCCGAAGGGGAAGCGGAGGCTCACCGAGTCGGTAAGCGAGCTGTAGCGGAAGCTGCCGCGGTCAGCGCTGACGCCGAAGCCGACCAGCATCGTGGCGCCCAGGTCGAGGCCGAGGGGGAGTGGTGGCAGGGACGCCTGGATGACGGTGTTGGCCGTGGTCGGGTCGGACCAGTCCTGGCTCTGGTAGACGACGGGACCGCCCTGCGTACCGGTGAGGTTCTCGTCGAAGGGGCGCCACATGTAGATCCGGTCGCCGTTGGTGCCCCAGCCCTGGCCGAGCTTCTCGGGAAGGTCCGGGATGGTGTCGGTCGCCGCGGCGCGGACCAGGAGCTTGCTGGTGTTGAGCGAGCCGGCCGCCATGACCAGCGCGCGGGTGGTCAGGATCTTCTGCTCCACCACGTCGCCGGCGTCGTTGGTTCGGTCGACGTGGACCTCCCAGCGGCCGTCGGCGGCCCGGGCCACGCTCGTCACGTTGTGACGGGTGGCGACGTGCACCAGGCCGGTGGCCTCGGCCTGCTCGATGTAGGTGACGTCGACGGAGTGCTTGCCGCCGTTGTTGACGCCGAGGGCGCAGTCGCCGTTGGTGTAGGAGGGAGCCATCTCGCCGCGCAGTTCCGCGAGCGCGTAGGACCAGTCGATCGGCATCGGGATCTTCTGCAGGTCATAGCCGGCGGCCTCCACGCGCTCGCCGAACGTACGCGAGACCCGGTAGTTGTCCGAGGCGATCAGCTCGTCGGGCGCGGTCGCGGCGCCGAGCATCTTGGCCACGCGTGGGTAATGGACCCGGTCCATGAGCTCGTAGTCGAGCTCGTTCGGGAACCAGGTGTTGAAGACCTCGGCGGAGGGCTGCAGCGTCATGCCCTGATAGACCAGAGAGCCACCGCCGACGCCGGCCGCGCACATGGCCAGCATGTTCTGGCCGAGGACGGGCTCGAGCAGGCCGACGTACGGGCCGAAGTTCAGGGGAGTGCCGAGCAGCCTCTGCAGTGGCTTGAGCGCCTCGGGCGCGGTGGTGTGGAACAGCACCCGCTTGTCGAGCGAGCGCACCGTCGGGAAGGTCTGCGCGTCCGGACCCGTCGGCCAGCGGCGGCCACGCTCGAGCACCGTGACAGGTACGCCGGCCTCGGCCAGCCGCAGCGCGGCCACCCCGCCGCCGAACCCGGACCCGATGACGACCGCCCGGTGCTCCTCCCGCACCAGTCGTACGCGACGGGGCGAGGTGGCTGCGGCCGGACCGGCGAGCAGCCCGCTCGCAGCGGCACCGGCAGCGCCAGCGGCACCGGCAAGGAACGTACGTCGTGAGGCTGAGGTCATGGTCAAGGGGACTCCCTCGGCTCGAGAATCGTCGGTTACTGCCGCGTAAGAGTTGACGAACGGGCGAGGTGTGTCAAGGTTCACGGCCCTGTTCTGGACAACTGTGTCCGGAACGCGACACGTCCCGGAGAGCCCGGTACAGCAACGCAGGAGGCGCAACCACAGCCATGTAGGCTGACCGCACTTCCAACAGCTAAGGACGATCTGAACCCCGATGGACGGACCGCAACCCGGCCAATATCCATGCCCGCTGTGTGACTCGCGGCCGTACCAGTCGAGGTCGGTGCGATGACCGAGGTCCTGTTCATCCTCCTGGCGCTGCTGCTGGTCGCCGCCTGTGGTGTGTTCGTGGCCGCCGAGTTCTCCCTGGTCACGGTCGACCACTCCCAGGTGGAGATGGCCGCCGAGCAGGGTGACAAGCGCGCCCAGGGCGTGCTCCGCGCGATGAAGGAGCTCTCCAGCAACCTCTCCGGCGCCCAGGTCGGCATCACTGTGACCAACCTCGGCATCGGGTGGATGTCGGAGCCGGCGATCGCCGAGCTGATCGACGCGCCGCTGCTCTCCACCGGGCTGCCCGAGGGCGCGGTGCAGGCGATCGCGGTGGCCATCGCGCTGACCCTCTCCACGATCGTGACGATGCTCTTCGGTGAGCTCGTCCCCAAGAACCTCGCGCTGGCCCTGCCCCTGGAGACGGCGCGCGTCACCCAGGGCCCGATGCGGGCCTTCACCCGGCTCATGCGCGGCCCCATCAAGGTGCTCAACGGCACCGCCAACGCCATCGTGCGCCGCCTGGGCATGGAGCCGCAGGAGGAGCTGCGCTCGGCGCGCAGCTCGGCCGAGCTCTCCTCGCTGATCCAGCGCAGCGCCCACGAGGGCACCCTCGACGCCGACACCGCCGAGCTGATGGAGCGCTCGGTCGAGTTCGGCACCCGCACGGCGGGGGAGATCATGACCCCGCGCGTACGCGTCCACAGCCTCGACCACAACGACCGCGCCGAGGCGCTGATCGAGCTCACCCGGCGTACGGGCAACTCCCGCTTCCCTGTGCTCGACGACAACGAGGCCGTGGTCGGCACCGTGCACGTCAAGGCAGCCGTGGCCCTGCCGGTGCACGAGCGGCCCACAGCCAAGGTCAAGCACCTGATGGTGCCGTCGGTGGTCGTGCCCGACTCGCTGCGCCTGGACCCGCTGATGGCGCTACTGCGCGCCGAGGGCTTCCAGCTGGCCGTGGTGCTCGACGAGTACGGCGACCAGGCCGGCATCGTCACCCTCGAGGACGTGATCGAGGAGATCGTCGGCGATATCGCAGACGAGCACGACCCGCTCAGCGCCCGCGCCCGGCTTCGCCGGGACGGCGGCTGGTCGCTGTCGGGGCTGCTGCGTCCCGACGAGGTCGAGGACATCACCGGTGTCGCACTGCCGGAGAGCGAGGACTACGACACCGTCGCCGGTCTGATGCTGAGCCTGCTGGGCCGCATTCCCGAGCCGGGAGCGAGCGCGGAGCTGACCGTGCCCGGAAACCCTCCGCCCGACTCCGACGATGATGACGTCTACGCGAGGTACGTGAAGTTGACGGTGGAGCTCATGGACGGGCGCAGGATCGACCGGATCTCGATGCAGGTGATCGGCTGATGAGCACGACCATGGGGCTTGTGCTCGGCCTGGTGCTGCTGCTCGCCAACGCCTTCTTCGTGGGCTCGGAGTTCGCCCTGGTCTCCGCCCGGCGCAGCCAGATCGAGCCGGCAGCCCAGGCCGGCTCGCAGATGGCCAGGATCACGCTGCGGGCGATGGAGAACATCAGCCTGATGATGGCCGGTGCCCAGCTGGGCATCACGGTCTGCTCGGTGCTGCTGCTGGCGATCACCGAGCCGGCGCTGGCCCACCTGCTCGAGCCCGGCTTCGACCTGATCGGTCTGCCCGAGGCGTTCCACCACCCGGTCGCGTTCGTGATCGCGATGCTCGTGGTCACCTACCTGCACGTGGTGGTGGGCGAGATGGTGCCGAAGAACATCGCACTGGCCGGCCCCGACAAGGCCGCTCTCGTCCTCGGGCCCGCCATCTACGCGGTCGTCTACGTGCTGCGCCCGATCATCGTCGCGTTCAACTACGTCGCCAACGCCTGCATCCGGGCGCTCGGCATCGAGCCCAAGGACGAGGTGAGCTCCGCCTTCACCCGCGCGGAGGTGGCCGCCATGGTCGAGGAGTCCCGCGGCGAAGGACTCCTGGAGGAGGACGAGTACGGCCGCCTGGCCGGAGCGCTCGGCTTCACCGAGAAGACGGTCGCCAAGGTCACCATCCCGATCTCCGACTGGACGATCGTGCCGCGCGGCGCCTCGGGCTCCGACATCGAGGCCGTGTGCGCCTCGACCGGCTACAGCCGGTTCCCGGTTGCGGGCGACAACGGCGACCTGGTCGGCTACCTGCACATCAAGGACGTACTCGAGCCCGATGACGTACGCCGCCGGCAGCCCGTGCAGAACAAGTGGATCCGCCCGTTCGCGACGGTCACTCCCGACGACGCGCTCCACGAGACGCTCGAGACCCTGCAGCGCCGCGGCGCCCACCTGGCCCGGGTCGTCCGTGAGGACGGCAGCACCATCGGGCTGGCGACGCTGGAGGACGTCATCGAGGAGTTGGTCGGCGAGATCCGCGACGCCGCCCACGCCGACGACTCCACACCCACCGACTAGGGTTGGCTCGTGCCGCGTCTGGTGACCAAGGAGAGCCCGCAGATGCCCAACCGTCGATCCGGTGATCCCCGCCTGCAACATGGCCGGGACACGCGGCGACCCCGGGGCGCGGCCGACCGCAACCAGCCCGTGCTCGGCAAGCTGCTCAGCATCCTGAGGCTCGTCTACGCGCCGGTGATGCTGTGGGCGGTGATGATCGCCGAGGACGACACGATCGCGCTGTCCGCGTTCGGTCTCGCGATCGTCACCGACCTGCTCGACAGCTGGCTGAACCGCAAGCAGCTCGGCCGCCGCCGCTCGGGCGAGCTGCTCGACGTGGTGGCCAACACCGTCTTCGTCCTGGCCGCGACGCTCGCGCTCTGGCGGATCGACGTGATCCCGTGGCCGATCGCGCTGCTGGTGCCGCTGCGGCTCGTCGGCCTGCTGGCGATGATCCCGGCGCTGCGCAGCCGTGGGGTGCGTACGCTGCCCGTCCATCTCCTCGGCAAGGTGGCCGCCTTCTGCATGCTGGCCTCCTTCCCGCTGCTCTACCTCAGCCACGGCATCCCCGAGACCCTCGACCTCGGCCTGGAGCCCAGCCTGCCCATCCAGGTGGCGCAGGCCTTCGGCTGGGCCTTCGCGCTGTGGGGGATCCTGCTGCTGTGGTGGAGCCTGGTCCTCTACGCCCAGGAGGCGCGGCGCCTGATGGCCACCACGCCTCCGCTTGAGAAGGGCGGGGCGACCCGTGCCTGACCAGATCCCTGGCTCCGAGGACCCGCGGGCCTACGTCACCAAGCCATTGCTCGACCGCATCACCGACCAGGCGATCGACTCCGACTACATGGCCGCCGCCGCGCGGCGCGAGCCCACGGGGGAGGAGCCGACACGGCTTCGCCGGCCGGGCCTGTGGGCGATGGTGGTCGTCGGGCTCTTCGCGCTGCTGGCCACGACCGCCGCGGTGCAGACCTCCCGCAACGAGGACATCCGCCAGACCAGCAGGCAGGTCCTGGTCGACCGCATCGAGCAGCGCCAGGACAGGATCTCCGAGCTGCACAAGCAGATCTCCAAGCTGAGTGAGGCCAACCAGAGCAGCGAGTCGGCCCTCAACGCGCTCGGGCTGCGGGCCGAGGCGGCGTCCTCCACGGCCGCGGCGACCGCGGAGGAGACCGGGTTCGCCCCGGTGACCGGCTCGGGGATCAGGATCACGATCGACAACGCCGCCGACGGCAGCGAGGGCGGCACCGTCCGCGATTACGATCTCGCCGTGATCGTCAACGGACTGTGGCAGGCGGGCGCGACCGCCGTCGCCGTCGACGGCCAGCGGGTCACCCCGCGCAGCGGCGTGATCACCTCCGGTGCCGCCCTCCGGATGAACGACGTCTCGCTCTCGCCGCCCTACGAGGTCACGGCCATCGGCGACACGCGTACGCTGGCCGCACGCTTCGCCGAGACGGTCTCCGGCGCGATGATTCACACCACGACGCAGGACTACGGGATGCCCTACGACGTCGAGAACATCGACCGGCTCACCCTTCCCGCGGCGCCGCCTGATCTGCTGGAGTTGACCCACCTCGAGGCCAAGTCCAAGGGCAAGGGCACCCAGGGCTCCGAGAAGCCCACCGACAACACCGACGAAGACTCAGAAGAGAACAGCGAAGGGGACCGCGAAGAATGATCGCCGTCATCGGCCTAGTGATCGGCATCGTGCTGGGACTGTTCTTCCAGCCCGAGGTGCCTATCGGCCTGGCGCCTTACCTGCCGATCGCCGTCGTCGCCGCGCTGGACGCCGTCTTCGGTGCGCTGCGCGCGTTCATGGACGGCATCTTCGACGACAAGGTCTTCGTCGTCTCGTTCATCAGCAACGTCGTGATCGCCGCCGGCATCGTCTACCTCGGTGACCGCCTCGGCGTCGGCGGCCAGCTGTCCACCGGCGTCATCGTCGTCCTCGGCATCCGCATCTTCACCAACGTCGCAGCCATCCGGAGGCACATCTTCCATGCCTGACCGGAAGCGCAGACCACCGGTGAAACGGACCGCGGCCAAGCGGACTCCTGCGAAGAAGGCACCGGCGAAGAAGCCCGCCGAGCCCGCGGAGGAGACCGTCACCGAGACGGTCACCGATGATGGCGCCACGCCGGAGGCCACAGACGTTGGTACGCCGCCTGCTGAGCAGGCAACCGCTGAGACTGTAGAGACGACCGACGCCGCTGAGGCCGAGGAACCGTCGGAGGCGGACGTGCCCGACGAGGCGGAGTCCGACGAATCTGCGTCCGAAGAGTCTGCGTCCGATGAGGCTGTCGACGAGCCTGAGGAGACGGTGGCCGCGGACAGCGCCGCGGAGGAGCCCGAGGAGCCCGAGGAGCCGGACGACGCCGGCGTCGCGGAGGACGAGTCGGTCGAGCCCGCCGACAAGGCGGACGACGTCGAGCCTGTCGAGCCCGCTGAGCCTGCCGAGTCTGTCGAGTCTGTCGAGTCGGCGGACGCCGAGGAGCCGGCCGCCGAGGACGTCGAGAAGACCGACGAGCCCGCTGTGGTCACAGAGCCCGACGAGGTCGAGGACACGGCTGCAGACGAGCAGACCGAACAGGCCGATGAGGCCAAGGAGTCCGAGGAGGAGCCGGCGCCGCTGGTCGGCCGGGCGCGGCTCTTCGACGCACTCACCCACTTCCGGCGCGGCCAGGTGGCCGTGGCGGTCCTGCTCTGCGTACTCGGCTACGCCGCCGTGGTGCAGGTCCAGACGAACACCGAGGACTCGACGTACGCCGGTCTGCGCGAGCAGGAGCTGATCGACATCCTCTCCGGCCTGGCCGGCACCACGCAGAAGGCCCAGGAGCAGCTCGAGGAGCTCGAGGGGACCCGCGACGAGCTCGAGGACCAGACCCTCCAGCAGCAGACGGCGCTCCAACGCGCAGAGGAGCAGGTCGACACGCTGCGGGTGATCGCCGGGACGGTGCCGGTCAGCGGTCCGGGCATCACGATCGAGATCGACCCCGGTGCCGACCCGCTGCGGCTGACCGCGCTCCTCGACCTGATCGAGGAGCTGCGTACGAGCGGTGCCGAGGCGATGGAGATCGAGGGGGCTGACGGCGAGGCCGTACGCCTGGTCGCGTCGTCCTCGATCGAGGTCAGCCAGCCCGCCGAGGGACTCAACGTGGGCGGCGAGCTGATCAGCCCGCCCTATCGCCTCCAGGTGATCGGCCCGCCCGACACGCTGGCCGGCGCGATCGACTTCTACCAGGGCCCGCAGGACCAGCTCGAGGAGCAGGGCGCTGAGGTCAAGGTGGAGTCGGAGGAGAAGATCGACATCGAGTCGATTCACACCGTGTCCCGCTGAAGGTTTCGTCGGTGCGGCGCAGTAGGGTTTCGACAACCGGCTCGCGGGACGATCTTCCGCGGCCAGACCAGTACGCCTGATGAGGAGATGGCCGTGTACCCCGAGGACCTGAAGTACACCAGCGAGCACGAGTGGCTGCGCAACCCTGGCGAGACCGAGGGCTCCGTACGGATCGGGATCACCAACTACGCCCAGGACGCCCTCGGCGACATCGTCTACGTGTCGATGCCGGCCGTCGGCGACACGATCAAGTCGGGCGAGAGCTGCGGCGAGCTCGAGTCGACCAAGTCGGTCAGCGACATCTACGCGCCGATCTCCGGCGAGGTCGTCGCGGTCAACGGATCGCTCGACGCCACGCCCGAGCTGGTCAACGACGACCCCTACGGCGGGGGCTGGCTGTTCGAGGTCGCGCCGTCCGATCCTGCCGAGCTGGAGAGCCTCCTCGACGCCGCGGCGTACGAGGCATCACTCGACGCGTAACTCAACCGAACACCTGGGCCGACCTGATAGGTTGCGGATACCATCCCTCAACGTTCACTTGAGGGTAGGTGTCCGGCCCTCGATGAACCTGGAGCTCAAAAATGTCCGTGTGCCCCGCCTGCGGCAGTCAGAACCCCGACGAAGCGCGGTTCTGCTCGCAGTGTGGCGTAAGCCTGACCGGGACCGACCAGACCTCGACGATTCAGCTCGGGGCTGACGCCGACACCTCCGACCGGCTGCTCAGCCCCGTCGAGGCGGCCACGGTCGAGGCCCTGCCGCCAGGCAACGGCATGCTGGTCGTGCAGCGTGGTCCCGGAGCCGGAAGCCGCTTCCTGCTTGACCAGGACACCGTGGTCGCGGGTCGTCACCCGGAGAGCGACATCTTCCTCGACGACGTCACCGTCTCGCGTCGCCACGCGGAGTTCGCGCGCACCGGCGACACCTTCGAGGTCTCCGACGTCGGCAGCCTCAACGGCACCTACGTCAACCGCGACCGGATCGAGAAGGTCGTCCTCAAGGACGGCGACGAGGTCCAGGTCGGGAAGTTCCGGCTCGTCTTCTACGCCGGGCACGAAGGGGCGTAGCCGATGGCCGCCGCCGCGATGCCTGACCCTCAACGGCCGGCTAGCGACTCGGGGGAGCGGCTCAACATCGGGCAGGTCCTGGATCAGCTGCGTCCGGACTTTCCCACGGTCACGATCCCCAAGATCCGATTTCTCGAGGACAAGGGACTGATCAAGCCGGAGCGTACGCCCGCGGGCTACCGCAAGTTCTCTCGCCGCGATGTCGAGCGGCTGCGCTATGTCCTGAGGATGCAGCGCGACCACTACCTGCCGCTCAAGGTCATCGGCGAGCACCTCGACGCGATCGACCGGGGCCTCGAGCCGCCGGCGATCGAGGCGACGGTGCCCACGGTCCCGACGGTGGCCCTGACACCCAGCGGCGCGCCGGGGGCGGAGTCCTTCCGGCGTACGGACAACATGCGGATCTCGCGGCGCGAGCTCCTCAAGGTGGCCGAGGTCGACGACGCGCTGCTGACCGAGCTGGAGAAGATGGCGCTGGTGGTGCCGCTGCGCAGCGGCCACTACGACACCGACGCTCTCGCGATCGCGCGCACGGCCAAGGAGCTGGCCGAGTTCGGCATCGAGCCTCGTCACCTGCGCGGAATGAAGGCCGCCGCCGACCGCGAGGTCGGTCTCATCGAGCAGATCGTGGCGCCGCTGCGGCGCCCCGGGAACGCAGGAGCGCAGGGCCGGGCCGAGGAGATCGGCAGCGAGATCGCCTCCCTGGCGGTCCGTCTGCACGCCACCTTGGTGAAGTCGGGACTGCGCGACCGCTGACTCGGTTCATATCGCCGGTCAACCGGGCTGCTGTCGCGACCCGGAGGCGGGTAGGGTGGATGCATGCGCGAGGTCGATGTGCTCGGAGTCCGAGTGGAGATGCCCTCCAACCAGCCGATCGTGCTGTTGCGCGAGGTTGCGGGTGAGCGATACCTGCCCATCTGGATCGGCGCGGTGGAGGCGACCGCGATCGCTTTCGCCCAGCAGGGCGTGGTGCCGCCGCGGCCGCTGACCCACGACCTGCTCAAGGACGTGCTGGAGGCGACCGGCAACGAGTTGACCGAGGTACAGATCACCTCGGTCACCGACCGTGTCTTCTACGCCAACCTGGTCTTCGCCTCGGGCGTCGAGGTGAGCGCGCGGCCCTCGGACTCGATCGCGCTGGCGCTGCGTACGGGGACCAAGATCGTGGTCTCCGACGAGGTCCTCGACGAGGCGGGGCTCGCTGTCCCGGCCGAGCAGGAGGACGAGATCGAGAAGTTCCGGGAGTTCCTCGACGAGATCACGCCCGAGGACTTCGAGTCCCATTGACCGGAAACCCTCAGGTTCAACCTGAGGGTTAGGCCCGGCGACACGCCGGAGGGGTTCTTTGACCAGGGCCCTTGCGACGCTTACCTTGTAGTTGTCTCTGTTGTAACTCCAACGATGTGGTCCCCCCGCCGCAGCCGTTCATTCCCCGAGTGGAGTTACGCACAACGGAGTAGACGATGGAGGACATCGTGTTCGACCACGAACAGAAGCCCGGCCACGGCGCCGACGACGCGCAACGCGCGGCGGAGCAGGCTGACGAGCAGGGCCTTCTCTTCACCGACGATGTCTCGACCCTGCCCAGCGACACCGGTTACCGCGGCCCGACGGCCTGCAACGCGGCCGGGATCAGCTACCGCCAGCTCGACTACTGGGCCCGCACCGGGCTCGTCGAGCCGAGTGTGCGCGGGGCCACCGGCTCCGGCACCCAGCGGCTCTACTCCTTCCGCGACATCCTGATCCTCAAGGTCATCAAGCGACTCCTCGACGCAGGCATCTCGCTGCAGCAGATCCGCGCTGCCGTGCAGCACCTGCGTGAGCGGGGCACCGACGACCTGACCCGCGTGACCCTGATGAGCGACGGCGCCTCGGTCTACGAGTGCACCAGCAACGACGAGGTCATCGACCTGCTCCAGGGCGGGCAGGGCGTCTTCGGCATCGCCATCGGTGGCGTGTGGCGCGAGATCGAGGGCACCCTCTCCGAGCTCCCCAGCGAGCGTGCGGCCGACGACGGCGAGCAGGTCGCCCCCATGTCTGACGAGCTCTCCGCCCGCCGCGCGGCGCGCAACGCCGGGTGAAGTAAACCTCACGTAACACTCGACCCCGAGACCCCGCTGAGGCGGGGGCTCGGGGTCGAGTCGTTTATGCTGGTGGTGCTGACCATCCCGCACGGGAGAGCTCCTCTCGAAGGGGCGCCGAAGGGGCAATTCCTCCCCGGAAACTCTCAGGCATCCACGACTGTGCGGACCAGGCAACTCTGAAGCGGCGCAGGTGCGGTGACAGAGGGGGAGGGCGTACGAGTTGTCTTAGATGCCCTCAGGAGCCCTTGTGTCCGACACGCCCACTCTGTCCGAGCTCGACGCCGCCTCCCCGTTCGTGGAGCGCCACGTCGGACTCTCGGCCGCCGACGAGGCGACCATGCTCGCGCGGCTCGGGTACGACTCGGTAGCAGCGATGATGGACGCCGCCGTCCCGGCCGGGATCCGCTCGGTCGAGTCGCTGGACCTGCCGGCCGCGCTGAGCGAGGCGCAGGTCGCGTCGCTGGCGCGGGAGATCGCCGCCTCCAACAAGCCCGGCGAGGCGATGATCGGGCTCGGCTACCACGCCACCGTGACACCGCCGGTGATCCGTCGCAACGTGCTCGAGGACCCGAGCTGGTACACCGCCTACACGCCCTACCAGCCCGAGATCTCCCAGGGCCGCCTCGAGGCGCTCATCAACTTCCAGACCATGGTCGGCGACCTGACCGGCCTCCCGGTCGCCAACTCCTCGCTCCTGGACGAGGGCACCGCGGCCGCCGAGGCGCTGGCGCTGGTCCACCGGGCCAACCGCAAGGTCTCCCAGAAAAACGGCGGGGCTCCGTTCGTCATCGACGCCGACGCCCTGCCGCAGTCGATCGAGGTCGTGAAGGTGCGCGCCGAGGCGATGGGCCTCGAGGTCGTCGTGGCCGACCTCTCGCAGGGTCTGCCCGAGGGTGACGCGATCGGCGTGCTGGTGCAGTACCCCGGCGCCTCCGGTCGCGTGCCCGACCTCAAGCCGGTCATCGACGCGGCGCATGAGCGGGGTGCGCTGGCCGTCGTGGCCGCGGACCTGCTCGCTCTCACCGTCCTGGAGGCGCCCGGCACCCTCGGCGCCGACGTCGTCGTCGGCTCGACGCAGCGCTTCGGCATCCCGCTCTTCTACGGCGGCCCGCACGCCGGCTACATGGCCGTCCACGAGGGGATCGAGCGGCACCTGCCCGGTCGTCTCGTCGGCGTCTCCGTCGATGCCGAGGGGCGGCCTGCGTACCGTCTCGCTCTTCAGACCCGCGAGCAGCACATCCGCCGGGAGAAGGCGACCTCCAACATCTGCACCGCGCAGGTGCTGCTGGCCGTCGGCGCTTCCATGTACGCCGTCTACCACGGCCCCGCCGGGCTGCGGACGATCGCGACCCGCACCCACCGCTACGCCGCCGTCCTGGCCGCCGCGCTCAAGTCGGCCGGGCTCCCGCTGGTCTCGGAGACGTTCTTCGACACGCTGGGTGTCACCGTCCCCGGCAGGGCGGCCGATGTCGTCACCGCGGCGCGTCGTTTCGGCGTACATCTTCGTCTCGTGGACGCCGACACCGTCGGCATCTCGACCTCGGAGGCGACCACCCGCTCGACCCTGTCGGCCGTGCTCAACGCCTTCGGTGTCTCGGGTGCGGACCTGGACGAGATCGACCGCACCACGGCCAGCGCGCTGCCCGACGGCCTGCTGCGCACCACCGACTACCTCACCCACGAGGTCTTCAACGCGCACCACAGCGAGACCCAGATGCTGCGCTACCTGCACAAGCTGGCGGCGCGCGACTACGCGCTCGACAAGGGCATGATCCCGCTCGGCTCGTGCACGATGAAGCTCAACGCGACCACCGAGATGGAGCCGATCTCTCTGCCCGGCTTCGCCGACCTGCACCCGTTCGTGCCCGCCGAGGACGCCGCCGGCTACACGCGTCTGGTCGGGGAGCTCGAGGGGTGGCTGGCCGAGGTCACCGGCTACGACGAGGTCTCCATCCAGCCCAACGCCGGCTCGCAGGGTGAGTTCGCCGGCCTGATGGCGATCCGCGGCTACCTGGACGCCCAGGGCCAGGGTCACCGCAAGATCTGCCTGATGCCTTCCTCCGCGCACGGCACCAATGCCGCGTCGGCCGTGATGGCCGGGATGAAGGTCGAGGTCGTGAAGTCGTCCGAGGACGGCACCGTCGACCTCGACGACCTGCGGGCGAAGCTCGACGCCCACGGCGAGAACGTCGCCGCGATCATGGTGACCTACCCCTCGACCCACGGGGTCTACGAGGAGGGCATCACCGAGGTCTGCTCGCTGGTGCACGAGGCCGGCGGCCAGGTCTACATCGACGGCGCCAACTTCAACGCGCTCCTGGGCTACGCCAAGCCCGGCGAGTTCGGCGGCGACGTCTCCCACCTCAACCTGCACAAGACCTTCTGCATCCCGCACGGCGGTGGCGGCCCGGGCGTCGGTCCGGTCGCGGTCCGCTCCCACCTGGCGCCCTACCTGCCCTCGCACTCCCTGCACCCGGACACCTCGAAGCGCTCGGGCATCGGCGCCATCTCGGCGGCTCCGTACGGCTCGGCCGGCATCCTGCCGATCTCGTGGGCGTACGTCCGGCTCATGGGCGCCGAGGGTCTGACCCGGGCGACGTCCGCCGCGGTGCTGTCGGCCAACTATGTGGCCTCGCGCCTCAACGAGCACTTCCCGGTCCTCTACCGCGGCGAGACCGGCCTGGTCGCGCACGAGTGCATCCTCGACCTGCGGCCGATCACGAAGGAGACCGGTGTCAGCGTCGACGACGTCGCCAAGCGGCTCATCGACTACGGCTTCCACGCCCCGACGATGTCCTTCCCGGTCGCCGGCACGCTCATGGTCGAGCCCACCGAGTCCGAGGACCTCGGCGAGCTGGACCGGTTCATCGACGCGATGATCGCGATCAAGGGCGAGATCGACCGGGTCGCCTCGGGTGAGTGGACCGCCGAGACCTCGGTCCTGCGCGGTGCCCCGCACACCTCCCGCGCCCTCGTCGGCGACTGGGACCGGGCCTACTCACGCGAGGAGGCCGTCTTCCCGCGCGGCATCGACCCCGACAAGTACTGGCCCCCGGTGGCCCGCATCGACAACACCTACGGCGACCGCAACCTGGTTTGCTCCTGCCCGCCCGTGGAGTCCTTCGCCGAGTGACCTCCCGCCGAGTCGGCGCGTCATGACGCGCCGACTCGGCGAGGTTTTGGTCAGCTGAGGGTCATGATGGGCTCTCCGTTGGCGTTGAGCCCGGTGCCGTGGGTGCACGTGCCGGACCTCGGCGCGCCACCGTTATAGGCCTGGCGCAGGCAGTTGCGCAGAGCGAGCTGGCCCCAGTAGTTCGGGTGCAGACTCTCCTGGATGTAGTAGTTGCCGCTCGTGGTGGAGACGGTGCGGATCTGGTTGACCCACTCGGTCTTGTCGACCGCGCCGGAGGCCCGCCAGCTCGACAGCCCCTTCTCCTCGAGAAGGCCCACGGTGTTCTCGCACAGACGGCGGCCGGCGAACGCACCGGAGACGTTGAGCGTCTTGATGTTGGTCAGTCCGGAGTCGGTCGCCGCACCCGAGATCGCGTTGTTGATCGTCGGCAGGATCGTGGTGTACGCGTAGTCGGTGTCCGCGTTCCAGAAGCCGCACCCGCCGGTGTTCTGGCGGGAGTAGCCGGACTCGCTGTAGCGGTAGCCCGACGAGGTCGCCAGCGGCGAGGGAACGTTCTGGACGATCAGTGTCCACCCGTTGTCTGCGTAGCCCGCGTTGCGCATGGCGGTGCGTACGTTCTGGAAGGCGGTGGCGATCCGGGCCCGCACCGCGGCGACGTTACCGGCCGCCATCGCGTTGGTGACGACAGAGTCGTCCTTGCAGTAGTCCTTGTACCAGGACGGCGAGGTCAGGAAGTTCTGGACGCACTGGGTGACGATGGCGGCGAAGTTGAAGTCGTTGCCGCCGATGCCGATCGTCACCGCCTTGACGTTGTGGGTCGCCGCGAAGCTCTGCAGCATGAGGGCCTGGCCCTGGTTGCCGCCGCTGGCGTAGAAGTCGATGCCGGGCTTGAAGTAGCCCTCGGGGGTCGTGGTCGTGGCGACCTTCGCGCCCGAGCAGGCCAGATTCAGCCCGCTCACGCCACCGCCGATGTACGCCTCAGCGGCAGTGCTGCGGTGGCACCGGTTGATCGTCTCGGCGGTGTGGGTGGCGTTGTCGAAGTACGTCGCACTGCCGCCCGCGTCGATGAGCGACTCGCCGGAGTTGCTGTTGCCGGCCCAGCGGCCGGCTTCTCCGGAGACGTAGCTGTCACCGACGGTGACCATCCACGGCGTGCCGCTACCGGGGCCGTCGGCGTGTGCGGGCGAGGCCATCAACGATGTTGCCGAGAGCAGGGACGCGGGTAGGAGAAGGGTCGCGGCGACCTTGGCGACACGGGTGGTGAGACGTGGCACGGAAACCTCCGGTTGGTCTGGGACGGCCTTCCGCGGTGCGGAGCCGCCTCAGGCTAGTGACGTACGTCACGCCAGGGAATGGCTCGGAAGTAATACCTGTCGACCCGAAGGTTAATTCTTCGGCGATGCCCTCGAGCGACCCGAGTTCTTCCGGTGTCAGGTGCCGAGGACCTGAAGGGTGGAGCCCTCGCGGCCCTTGGCCACCGCGAGCTGGGTGGGGATGCGCTCGCGCATCTCGGTCACGTGGCTGACCACGCCGATGATGCGGCCGCCCTCGCGGAGGGTGTCGAGTACGTCGAGTACGTCATCGAGGGTGTCGGCGTCGAGGGAGCCGAAGCCCTCGTCGACGAAGAGGGTGTCGAGCATCTGGCCTCCGGCCTCGTTCATGATCACGTCGGCCAGGCCCAGCGCGAGGGCGAGGGAGACCACGAAGGTCTCGCCGCCGGACAGGGTCGCGGGGTCCCTCGACTCGCCGGACCAGTCGTCGCGGACCATCAGCGCCAGGCCGCCGCGGCGGTCGCCGGCGCCCTTGGCCGCGGAGTGCTCCAGGGCATAGCGCTGGTCGCTCATCTTCGCCAGCCTCTCGTTGGCGGCGGCGACGACCTGGGTGAGGCGGTAGGCGACGACATAGGCCGACAGACTCATCTGGAGCTGGTTGTCGCTGCTCTTCCCCTCGGCGAAGGAGGCGATCCGGGCGGCGACCTCGAGGTCGTCGCGTACGGGCGCCCAGGCCGAGAGCGCGCGGGTCAGATCGCGCTGCAGGGAGTCGAGGCGGGCGGCCCGAGTAGCGGCGGTGTCGGCCGCAGAGCGGGCGGCGTCGGCGGCGTCGGCGGCCTTGCGGTGGGCGGTGGTGAGTGCGGGCAGGTCCGGCTCCTCGGTGGCCAGGATCTCGGCGGCGCCGGGGGAGTCGAGGGTCGCTCGGGCGGCAGCCAGGCTGTCGGCGTACGCCTTGATCTGGCTGTTCAGCGCCGCGACCCGCTCCGGTGGGAGCGCGGCTGCGAGGGCACTCTCGGGGGTGTCGAAGCCGGACCGGACCGCGGTAGCGGTGAGCGTGCGCTCGGCCCCGGCGAGCGCTTCAGCGGCGCGGGCGGCGGCCTCGAGGCGCTCGAGGCTCGTGGTCGCCGCGCGGTGGTCGCGCTCGAACACGGTGAGCACGGAGTCGAGATCAGGGTGGTCGCCGCGGACGTCGGTCAGCTGCTCCGCCAGACGCTCGCGTTCCTCGGTGAGGTGACGCAAAGTGGTCTCGAGCTCGGCTGCTCGGGTCTCCAGCTCGGCACGGAGCGTCGCCGAGCGGGCCCGGGTCTCCTCAGCGGCGGTGAGCTCGGCGCGCAGCCTCGGCTCACGGGCAGCAGTACGCTCCAGACCGGCCAGACGCTCGCCCATCGACGCGGCCGCCTCGTCGGTCTCCCCAGCAGCCTCCTGGGCGAGCTGGAGACGGGTGGTGAGGTCGCGCACGTGCTGGTCGCGGGCGTGCTCCTCGGCGCTGGCGTTGTCGTAGGTCGCCTGGGCGGCCTTCTCGGCAGCCGCGTCGGGGGCGCCGTCGGCGGGGGAGGCCTTGTGGGGGTGCTCGTGCGAACCGCAGACCGGGCAGTCCGCACCGACCGCGAGCGCGCCGGCGAGCTCGGCCGCGATGCCGTCCAGCCGGGCCTGGCGTACGTCGAGATAGTGGGTCCGCGCCTCCATGGCGGCTGTCCTGGCCGACTCGTGCCTGGCTCGGGCGTCGACGAGCTCCCGGGTCAGCCGGCCGACCTCGGTGACGGCGGCGACCTGAGCGCGCAGCATCGGGATCGCCGCGGCCGCCTCGGTGGCAGCCACCAGGTCGGCGGTGAGCGCCTCGGCCTGCTGCGGCAGCTCCTCGGCGAGCCGGGTCTGCTCGCGGGTCTGGGTGAGGAGCCGGTCGCGCTGGGTGCCGGTGGTCGCGAGCTCGCGGGTGACCTCGCTGAGACGGCGCTGGACCGGCACCAGGGCGCGGGCCTGGGCGAGACGCGCCGAGATCCGGTCGACGGCCGCCTTGGCGTCGGTCAGGGTCAGGTCGCTCGGGGCGAGCGAGGTCGTCCTGGCGTGCTCGCGCCGCGCCTGGTCGGCGAGCTCGCTGACCCCGGCCACGGCCTCGGCCCGCTGGGCGGCCTCGACGCGGCGTACGCGCTCCTCCTGCTCCTCGGCCGCGGCGACGAGACGGCTCTCGGCCGCGGCGGCGGCCCGGAGGCCGCGCTGCTTCTCGGCCATCGCCCGGGCGGCGTCGAGGGCGGCGAGGGTCTCCGACTCCGCGGCCAGGGCCTCCATCGCGGCGCCTGAGGTGGCCGCCTGCGCCTCGGTGGCCTCCTCGGCCAGCGCGCGGGCCCAGGTGGCGATCGCGCCGTCGCCGGCGGGGAGGCCGAGGTCGTGGACGTCCCAGTCGTCGGGGAGCGTGACGGCCGCGGTCTCGCTGATCCGGCTGACCACCTCGGCGACGCCGGCGTTGAGCTCCTCGGAGCGCCGCCGGAGCTCGATGCGGCGCTCACGCAGCCAGCGCTCGACATCGGCGAAGCGCTCGGTGCGGAAGAGCCGCTCGAGCAGCCGTTTGCGCTCCTCGGCGCTGGAGCGGAGGAAGGCCTGGAAGCGGCCCTGGGGAAGCATCGCGACCTGCACGAACTGGGTCAGCGTCATGCCGAGGAGGTCCGAGACCAGGTGGCCGGCCTCGTCCAGGCGGGTGGTCAGGGTGCGCCACTCCTCGCCGACCTGCTCCATGAGCACGACGGAGGCCTGCTGGGTCGTGGTGCCGGCGCCGCGCCGCTTGGGCCGCTCCCAGGACGGGGAGCGGGTGATCCGGAAGCGTCGCTGGGCGAGCGTCGCCTCGAGGACGACCCGCGTCGCGACCTCGGCCGGGGCCCGGTCGCTGCGCAGCCGCTTCGCGACCGAGCGGTCACCGGGGACGTCGCCGTAGAGGGCGAAGCAGACCGCGTCCAGGACGCTCGTCTTGCCGGCTCCGGTGGCGCCGGAGAGCAGGAAGAGCCCCGCCTCGGAGAGCTGGTCGAAGTCGACGCTCACCGTGCCCGTGAACGGGCCGAACGCGGCGACTTCCAGGTGGTGAAGGCGCATCAGAAGAGCACCTCGAGCCACTCCTCTTCCTCGGCGACGTCGGAGCGCGAGTCGAGCGAGTCGACCTCGGGGTCCTCGCAGCAGGCGTCCACGGCGGTCTGCAGGAGCGTCAGCTCGGCCTTGGCTGCGGGCTCGCCGCGGAGCTCGGCCACGAACTCGGTGACCAGGTCGATGTCGCGCCGCGGCCGGGACGGGTCGGGCTGCGACAGGGCGCCGAGGACCGGTGCGGTCGACTCGAACCCCAGCACGAGGGTGTGCGGGAACCGCCGGCGCAGCCGCTCCATGGCCTGGGCCGGGCGGATCCGGTCGGTCAGGGTGATCTGGAGCCACGACTGCTCGTGGACCTCGTGGCGGGGGTCGCTCAGGAGCTCCTCGAGCGTGCCTCGCAGCCGGGCGAGGTTGCGCGGGACCGGCGCCTCCACGAACTCGCTGGCGACGAAGCCGGACTCGTCGAGATCGATGAGCCATGACCCCTTGAGGTGGTTGGCCTCGGAGAAGGAGTAGGCCAGCGGGGAGCCGCTGTAGCGCACCGTGTCGGTGATCGTGTGGCGGCCGTGGAGGTGGCCGAGGGCGGCGTAGGAGATGTCCTCGAAGAGACTGGCGGGCACCATCGAGACACCACCGACAGAGATGTCGCGCTCGGAGTCGGAGGGCTCCGCGCCGGTGACGAAGGCGTGGGCCATCACCACGCTGCGGCCGCCCCGGCCAGCGAGGTCGGCGCGGACCCGCCGCATCGCCTCGCCGAGCGCCGCCTGGTGGGAGCGCGACTCCAGCCCCCAGGACGCCCTGGCCGCGTCGGGATCGAGGTAGGGGAGACCGTAGAAGGCCACCTCGCCGTGCTCGTCGGGGAGCATCACCGGGCGGCCTACACCGGCCAGGTCGGTGCGGATGAAGATGCCAGCGGCGTCGATCAGCTCGGAGCCGAACCCCAGGCGTTGGGCCGAGTCGTGGTTGCCGCTGGTGATGACGACCTTCGCCCGCGAGGCGGCCAGCCGCGAGAGCGCCTCCGAGGCCAGCCGCACCGCGTCGACCTGCGGAAGCGCACGGTCGTAGACATCCCCGGATACGCACACCACGTCGACGGATCCCTGCTCCACCACGGAGAGGAGATGGTCGACGTACGCCGCCTGGTGCCCGAGCATGCCCTCCCGGTGGAAGGACCGGCCCAGGTGCCAGTCGGAGGTGTGCAGGATCCGCATGAAACGAAAACTATCGGTGAGCACGGACAGTCTTGCCCCCGACTCACCGCCGGAGCGTCGGCTACGCGGGATAGGTCACCTTGATCGCCAGCTGCCGCTGCAGGTTGTCGGCCGCGTCAGCGACCCGGCGGCGTACGCCCGGGTCGAGATCCAGCTCGATGACCGCCCGAGCGGCAGCGAGGGTCTCCTCGGTGACCGAGCCGCTCGGGAAGAACGCCTCGGCGGCCTCGGCGAGGCTCCAGCCCGAGCGCTTCTCGGCGGTGGCGGGAAGCTCGGCGAAGTAGCGCTCGACATAGCCCGCGGTGAGCTCGGCCGGACCGGTCCAGAACGCCCGCCCGGCAGCGAGGATGTCGTAGTTGGGCAGGTCGGTCTCGCCGGTGAACACCGACCAGCCGTACACCTTCGCCTCCGCGTCGGGGATGCTGACCAGGGCGCCGTTGAGATGGATGCGGGCCTCGTTGGCGGGCTCGGCGTCATAGGCAGCCTGCAGCTCCGTACGATCCGCGAGACCGTTCTCGGCGAGCTTGGCCAGGATGCGCCAGCGCAGGTCGAGGTCGGTCTCGATCCCGGCCGGGGGAGTGGCCAGCCATTCCCGCAGCAGCGACTCGGACGACGCCGAGCGGATCGCCGCGCGGTAGGACGACAGCTGCAGCTCGGAGCCGGGAGTGACCTCGGCGAGCTTGCGGAGGGCGGCCTCGTGGAGCCGCTCGCGCGCCCCCGCGGGTGCCAGCGGCACCACCGAGCCGAAGAGCCACGGCATGGTGCGCCGCGGGGTGTCCTCGAGGTCCTCGACCGGCAGCGACGCCTCGGCGATGTCGATGACGTCGGCCGGGTCGACCGCGGCGTTGAACCAGGCGCTGCGCAGGTTGTTCCACACGCCCGCGCGCAGACCGTCGTCGGTGATCGAGGCGATCGCGCCCTTGAGCGCCTGCACCGTCTCCCAGTCGGGGATGGCCGAGGCCCAGGTGTCGTCGTAGGGGTCGAGCACGACGGCGTTGGCAGCCACCTGGAGCGGCGTCTGGTCGCCGCTCACCGTGATGTCCTCGGTGGTCCACCGGGTGCCGTTGAGGATCGCCGCGCGGAAGGTGTGGGAGCGGTCGGCGGGGTGCAGCGAGGGAGCGGTGCGGTTGACGACCATCTTGGCCGGGTCCCACGAGAGCGTGTCCGGGCCGGCTTTGAGCAGCCACTGGGAGGTGAAGGTGTCCAGGTCGAACTCGACCCCCGCCTCGGCCGCGGCGGCATCCCAGGAGGCGAACAGGTCGTGCATCGTCGCGTTGCCGAACCGGTGCCGGTTGAAGTGGTCGATCGCGCCCGCAAAAAAGACGTCGTCGCCCAGCGACGCGGCGAGCTGACGCAGGATCGCCGAGCCCTTGGAGTAGGAGATCCCGTCGAAGTTCTGCAGCGCCGAGACGGCGTCCTCGGCGCCGTTGCCGGCGACCGAGTGCGTCGAGCCGCGCTGGTCGGCGGTCAGGCCCCACTGGCGGCGGGCGTAGGACATGTCGGCCCAGGCGTCGGCGTACTCCGTGACCTCGGCGGTCACCCGGTTGCCCATGTATTCGGCGAACGACTCGTTGAGCCACAGGTCGTCCCACCACTGCGGCGTGACCAGGTCGCCGAACCACTGGTGAGCCATCTCGTGGGCGACCGTGGTGGCCCGCTGGATCCGCATGCCACGGGTCACGCGCGAGGTGAAGACGAGCGGGTCCCGGAAGGTCACGCAGCCCGGGTTCTCCATCGCGCCCGCGTTGAACTCCGGCACGAACGCCTGGTGGTAGTTGCCGAACGGGTAGCGGATGCCGAAGAGCCGGTGGAACTCGTCGAAGCACTGCTTGGTGATCGTGAAGAGCTCCTCGGCGTCCTTGTCGAGGTCGGCGGCGATGCTCTGCCGCGAGCTCAGCGACAGCGGGATCCCGTCGTGCTCGTCGTGGATCATGTGCCACGGGCCGGCGACGAGCGTGACGAAGTACGTCGACAGCGGCTGGCTCCGCTCGAACTCCCAGGTCCCGGGCGAGGTCTGGGTGCCCGGAGCGTTGCCGATCACGGTCCAGTCGTGCGGAGCGGTCACGTGGAAGGTGTAGGGCGCCTTCAGGTCCGGCTGGTCGAAGCAGGCGAAGATCGTCGGGGCGGCGTCCATGAAGCACATCCCGTAGACGTAGGCCCGTCCGTCGGCCGGGTCGACGCTGCGGTGGAGCCCCTCGCCGTCGTTGCGGAACGGCATGGTGGCCTCGACGACGAGCTCGTTCGGGCCCTCCTGCGTGCTGATCGGGAGACGCCCCTTGGCGAGCGTGCCCGGGTCGATCGAAGCACCGTTGAGGCTGATCTGCTCGACCGAGACCGGCTTCAGGTCGAGGAACGTCGGGCCACCTCTCGAGGTGAACCGGATCGTCGTCACGGAGCCGAACGTCTCCTCGCTGGAGCCGAGATCGAGGCGTACGTCGTAGTCCTCGATCTTCAGCAGGCTGGCACGGGCGGCGGCCTCGTCTCGGCGCAGGGGCAGGCTCTGGGTGCTCACGTCGCACAGGCTAACGGGCGGATGGCACTCTTTCCCCATGACTGACTCTGCTGCAGACCTGCGCTCGGTATCTCTGGAGAAGATCGGCGAGCACCGCTTCCGTGCGACCAACGCGCGTGGCGGCACCGTGGTGATCGGCCACGGCGACGACCCCGACTTCACCCCGGTCGAGCTGCTCCTCGCCGCCCTGGCCGGCTGCAGCGCCCTGGACGTCGACTTCATCACCGGCAAGCGGTCCCCGATGGAGACCTTCGAGGCCCTCGCCGCGGCCCGGAAGATCCGCGACGAGCAGGGCAACCGCCTCGTCGACATCGCGGTCACCTTCGACATCACCTTCCCCGAGGGTGAGGCCGGCGACGCCGCCCGCAAGGTCCTTCCGGACGCGATCAAGAAGTCCGAGACCCGGCTGTGCACCGTCGGCCGCACCGTCGCCGTCGGCACCCCGGTGAGCTACGGAGAGGGCGCCCTCTCCTAGCTCGCCTCGGCACTCAGGGGAGCAGGAGGGCGGAGTCGCCGAACTCGTGCCACAGGTAGCCGTCGGCGACGGCGGCGTCGTAGGCCGCCTGGGCGAGCTCGGGGCCGGCGACTGCCTCGACGAGCAGCAGGTGGCTGGCCTGAGGGTCGTGCCAGCCGGTGATGAGCCCGTTGACGACGTACGGAGGGTTGGCCGGCGTGATGACCCGGTCGGTCCACCCGCTCGCCGCCCTGACCGCGCCCGTCGCGGGGATGACCGCCGACTCGAGGGCTCGGGTGACGGTGGTGCCGGCCGCGACGACGCGGCCCCCGGCGTACCTGGTCTGCTGCACGAGCCGGGCCGTGGTCTCGGAGACCTTGAACCACTCCGCGCCGGGGGCCTCGCCGGCCTCCTGGGAGGAGACCCCGGTGTGCAGGGTGATCGGCGCGACCTGGATGCCGCGGGTGACCAGCTCGGTGACCAGTGGGTGGGTGAACGGGCGCGCCGCCGAGGGCATCTCGGCGCTCCCGGGACGGTGCCCGAAGACCGTCTGGTAGGCGGAGAGCGGGTAGCGGCGGTCGAGATAGCCGTACGCGATCGGGCGGCCGGCCCGCTCGAGCTCGGCGGTGACGTCGCCGGTGACGCGTGCGCGCCACAGCCGGTTGCCCTCGCCGGTGGGGGAGGAGGGGCGACCGTCGGGGTACGGCTCGAGGAGGGTCACCCGTAGGCCCGCGGTCACGACCACGTCCCCCTCGGCGGCGTCGAGTACGGACCGGGAGGCGTCCGGCGCGGAACGGAGCTCCACGGCCCAACCGGTGTCGAGGCGCTGGGCGAGGTGGAGCACGACCCGGCCGCGCCCGATCAGGTCGGCGTCGAGCTGGCGGGCCTCGGTCACCGAGTCGTTGACCACGACCAGGTCGCCGGGGGAGAGGTGGTCGGCGAGGTTGCGGAACCGGGCATGTCGTACGCCGCCCGGGGAAGCCACCAGCAGGCGCACCCCGTCGCGCTCGATGCCGCGCCACTCCGCAGGCGCGGGAGCGGTGGTCTCGTCGGGAAAGGGGAACGTGGTGGTCGGTCGTTCGGCGAGCATGGTCATCGGGTTGCTCCTACGGATGCGAGTTCGGTGGCGCGGTAGCGCCCGGACGGCTGTTCGCCAGAGAGCAGTGCGAGCAGGTGCGGAACGACCGATTCCGGCAGCGGTCGGTCGGAGATGTCCTCACCGGGGAAGGCGGCCTGGTGCATCGCGGTGCGCATGTCGCCGGGATCGACGGCGTACGCGCGGATGCCGTTCTCCTCACCGAGAGTGAGGACCAGGTGGTCGAGCGCGGCCTTGCTCGCCGCGTACGTTCCCCAGGTCGGGTAGTGCTCGACCGCCGCGTCGCTGGAGATGCCCACGAGGGTGCCGCGCGAGGCGATCAGGTAGGGGAGGAGCCGCTGGGTGAGCGTGAGCGGGGCCAGCAGGTTCGTCTCGAGCACGCTGGAGAAGAGGCTCTCGGGGACCTCGGCCAGCGGCAGCATCGGACCGAGCTCGCTGGCGTTGTGCACGAGCAGGTCGAGACGCCCGTGGCGAGCGACCGCGGCCGCGATCGCGTCCTGATGGTCGAGATCTCGTACGTCGCCGCTCAGCGTCGTCACCCGGGGGCTGTCCGGCAGGGTGGCACGGAGACGGTCGGCGTTGCGGGCGTCGGTGACGACGCTCCAGCCCTTGTCGATGAGGGAGGTCGCGAGGGCGAGTCCCAGCCCTGCGGAGCCGCCGGTGATGACGGCTACTTCGTTGTCTGATCTGTTCATGCCCCCTAGGATTCAACCTAAAGTGAACTTGAGATCAAGGGCTGTGACAGAAAGAAGTGAGATGAACACCCACGACCTGCTCACGATGGGCGAGGTGACCCGGCGCAGCGGCTACGCGGCCTCCGCGGTGCGCTACTACGAGAGCCAGGGCCTGATCCGGGCCGAGCGATCCGCCGGGGGACAGCGTACGTTCGAGCGCAGCGTCCTGCGCCGGCTCGCCTTCATCAGGGCCGCCGCCAACGTCGGCCTCTCTCTGGACGAGATCAAGGCCGAGCTCGACTGCCTGCCGGGGGATCGAACCCCCACCAAGGCCGACTGGGCGCGCATGTCCAGGCACTGGCGCCGCCGCCTCGAGGAGCAGATCCACGCCCTCGAGCGTCTCCGCGACAACCTCGACTCCTGCATCGGCTGCGGCTGCCTCTCTCTGCAGCGCTGCGGCATCTCCAACCCCAACGACGCCGCCGCGGCCCAGAGCGCCGGCGCTGCGTACCTTCCCAAGGTCCTGCGCCGCGACCCACCCCGCCGCCGCGCCTGACCCGCCGAGGCGTCAGCCCCGTCGGCCGAAGCGTCACGTACGTGCCAACTCGGCCGACGTAGGTGACGCCTCGGCAGGGTTGGGTCAGCCGACGGTGATCGTCTCGAACTCGACAGGGGTCTTGGGGGCGCCGGTGCCGTCGGGGCCGGCCTCGCCCACGCCGGCCTCGCCGACCTCCTGGAGGGTCTTGATGGCGGCCTCGTCGAGGGTGCCGAAGACGGTGTAGGCGGGCGGGAGTTGGGTGTCGCCGAAGACCATGAAGAACTGGCTGCCGCCGGAGTTGGGCTGGCCGGTGTTGGCCATCGCGAGGGTGCCGGCGGGGAAGGTGTCGCTCTCCTCGAACTCGTCGGGGATCGTGTAGCCGGGGCCGCCGGTGCCCTGGCCGGTCGGGTCGCCGCACTGCAGCAGCTCGAAGCCGGGGTTGGCGCCGAGGCGGTGGCAGCTGGTGCCGTCGTAGTAGTCCTGCGAGGCCAGCGAGAGGAACGAGTTGACCGTGCAGGGCGCCTTGTCGGCGTCGAGGGTGATCGCGAGCGGGCCGACGGAGGTGTTGATGGTGGCGGCGACCTTGCCGGTGTACTGCGCGGTCTTCTCCGGCTGGTCCACCTCCTTGGAGGCGCCCATCGGGTCCTCGGCGTAGTCACAGTTCGTCGAGCCGGGCTTCACGATCGACTTCCAGTCGCTGGACTCGCTCGACTTCGGACCCTTGCTCTCCGTGGCCTCGCCGGAACCGGACCCGCCGTCGTCGGAACCACAGGCGGAGAGCGTCAGGAGCAGGGCAGCGGCGGCAACGGCCGGGAGCGCACGAGAAGGCATGCCCAGATGCTAGGGGAGCGGTCCGAACGATCCAGCGACGGACCCCGCGTGGCGATGCCGGCGGCATCTCCTACCAGCGTCGGAGCAACGCACTATCGCACACCTTTGTCGTCGCCCGCGATACTGCACCAGCCCCACCGCACCCACCCGCCACGACAGGGGAGGCGCTCGGATAGCCTCCAGTCGTGCCAGTGCTTTCCCTGCGTTTCGAGCTCGACGACCTGACCCGGCCCGAGGTGATCCGGCTCCTGGAGGACCACCTCCAGGACATGTACGCGGTGACGCCGGCCGAGTCGGTGCACGCGCTCGACCTCGAGGCATTGAAGGTGCCCGAGATCGCGTTCTGGTCGGCCTGGGAGGGCGCCGAGCTCGTCGGCTGCGGCGCGCTGAAGTCGCTCGGCGAGGGTGACTACGAGCTCAAGTCGATGCGCACCACTGCCGCCGCCCGTGGTCGTGGCGTCGCGACCGCGCTGCTGCGCCACCTGCTGGCCGAGGCCACGTCACGTGGCGGCCGCCGGGTGCTCCTGGAGACCGGGACCGAAGACTTCTACGAGCCCGCCCGGCGCCTCTACGCGGGCAACGGCTTCACCGAGTGCCCGCCCTTCGGCAGCTACGTGCTCGACCCCAACTCGGTCTTCTTCGAGCTGTCGCTGTAGTCGTTGACCGGCGGGGCGCCGCGTCGGAACAGCAGGTTGTCGAGGGCGAGCTTGGTGCGGCGTACGACGATCAGGTAGACCGCGATCGCGAGCCAGCCCAGGTCGCGGAGGGTGTCGGCGAGATAGGCGGGATCGGCCGAGGCGCCGCCGCCCCCGAAGCAGCCGCAGTCGATGTTGAGCCCGCGGGCCCAGGCCGAGGTGATCCCGACGAGGAACGAGCACAGGCCGAGCGCGGTCGCCACGGCCGCCGTCCGGGTGAACAGCCCGAGGATCAGCAGCGCGCCGACGACGATCTCGGCGATCGGCATGGCGATCGCGTACGCAGGGGCCAGCTGCCACGGCAGCAGCTGGTAGCCGCGCACCGCCTGCTCGGTGATCGCCGGCTCGGGCAGCTTGGCGAGCCCGGCGGCGAGGAACACGAAGCCGAGGTAGAGACGGCCGGCGAGGCCGATCCAGCCGAGCAGGTCAGCGCGAGTCCTCATGACAGCACCACCCAGGAGGTGCGGAGCACGCCGAAGACGACGAACGCCGCCACGACCGCGTAGCCAGCCCACAGCAACGGCGCGGGCGAGATCTCGTCCCTGATCTCGCGCCGCACGAACCACACCCCGAGCGCCAGCACGGCCACGGAGACCGCGACCAGCCCGACGACGTACCACACCTCGTTCACGTCGCCCAGCGTGCCACAGCCGGGGCCCGCAACCACCGCCCGGACGCCCGCCTTCAGCGCATCTTCAGGCTGTGGGCCGCCTTCTCAGGAACGCGGCTCAGGGTTGCAGCCACCACGGGCTGGTGTAGGCGATGCCCAGGTCGTTGCAGGCATGGCCCTCCGGCCCCGGGGTCGCGTTGGGCTGGGTCGGGTCGCTGACTCGCAGCAGGACCCAGTCACCGTCGTCGACGGAGACCGGCACGGTGACCGCGACCGGGTCGCCGACGCGGAACGCCATGACGTCGGCCACGACGGGCACCGACGGACCAGGACGCAGCACCTGCAGATTCAGCTCCCGGCCGGTCCACTCCTCGTCGCGAGCCAGGTCGAGCGTGAACCGCATGTCGCCGCCGCGGCCGGGTATCACCGAGCCCATCCGGTGCTCGACGCCGTCCAGCGTGGCCTCGGCGTCGACGCGGAGCCCCGAGGTGCGGGTGGCGAAGAAACGCCGCGCCCGCATCGCCTCGAAGACGCCGGCGCGGTCGTGGGAGGCGACCCAGAGCCCGGTACGTCCCTTGCCCTCCGGGTGGCCCCAGTCGGTGCCGTGCTCGTCGGTGACCCCGCTGATCCCGGTGCGCCAGCCGGCGTTGAGGCACTGACACAAGGGGGAGGTCTTGCCGTCGGCAAAGCCTTCGAAGAGGTAGTCGTCGCCGCGGTTGAACATCTCCAGCGACACCATCCGCTCCCGCGCCCGCGCGTCGTAGCGGAACTCCTGGAACCGGAACGGCTCACGCCCGGGGTGGTTGAACCCGGCGATCCCGTCAGACCCGCCGTCGATCAGCGGGGTGGAAGGCGAGCGCATCAGCCAGTCGAAGAACGGCCGCATCGCGCCGACGTCGACGATGTCGGTGAAGTGCTCGCTTCCCCACACGTTGATATGACCCAACAACGGCTCCGACCACTCGAAGCCTCGGATCGCGGTGAAGGTGCCGTCGGCGTTGGCCGCATCGGCCAGCTCGCGGGTCCGGGCCCAGTCCGAGCGGGTGATGCCGCCGATCTGCTTGTACGCCGCCGGCAGCAGCCCCGCGAGCGCATCACCCAGGATGTGGTCGGAGACCGTGGCATGGTCGGTGAGCGCCGCGACGTCGAGCCCGGCGCTCCGCATCGAGTCGAAGGCGAGGTCAGGGTCACCGTCGCCGTCCGACATCAGCGTGTGGTTGTGCAGATCGGCGTGGACCAGCGTGGTCCCGGAGGAGAGCCGCGACAGCCGGCTCGCCCCGACGCCGGCCCGGGCGGTCGCCGAGGCCGCGGCACCCGTGTACGAGGAGGACATCGACGCCCGCAGGAGCCCGGCTCCCGCCGCTCCGAGCGCCGTACGCCGCGTGAGCGGCCTGCTCATCGACCGAAGAGTCCCGTGCTGCTGTCCGTGTCCGAGGCACATGGCCCCTATTTCACGCAGATCCCAGCGGCGTACGGGAGGTTTTCAGATCACAGGTCGGTGAAGTCGGCGTAGAGACAGGCGTGGTCGGAGGCGGCGTGCTGCTCCGCGGTCAGCGTCGGGAACAGGTCCCACGGATCCTTGGTCCGCGGCCCGTGCCACACGCCCTTTCGGAAGACGCCGCCACCGGTCTGCTTCGCGCGCAGCGCGGGGGAGAGGAGCAGATAGTCGATCTTGGCGTCCTCGTTGCCGGAACCGTACGTTCCGCGTCGGTGGTTCCAGTCCCAGTGCTCGTGCTCGCTGGCGTCGGCGAGCCCGTCGACCGACAGCAGCGGCTTCAGCGACTCGCTGGTGGGGGAGTCGTTGAGGTCGCCGGCGACGCAGACGTGCTCGATCCCCTCCTCGAGCAGTCCCCGGTAGATCTCCGCGACCCGCTTCGCCTGCCGGCCGCGCCGCTTGGCGCCGAGCGGGTCACCCTTCTCCGAGTAGCCCTTGGACTTGAAGTGGTTGGCGAGGACCACGATCCGCGCGCCGCTGGGAGCGTCGAGGTGGTACTCGCAGCAGTCGCGGGAGAAGATCACGCCCTCCTCGTCGCGGTCGAAGATGTGGGTGCGCAGCTGCACCAGGCGATAGCCGTCGCCGACCATGACGCCGACGTCTATGCCGCGCTCGTCGTTGCCCTCCACGACCATCACCTGCTCGTACGCCTCGGCGCCGACCTCCGGCAGCAGCGTCTGGGAGAACATGTGCAGCCCCGGCCGGTCGTCGGCCTCGACGACCACCGCGACCTCGGCCCGCAGCTCGGCGAAGACGCGCGCCGTGTTCTCGGTGGCGACCTCGTCGACGGCGGTGGTCTTGAGCTCGACGAACCCGACCCAGTCGTTGCGCCCCTGCGCGACCAGCTGCACCGGCCCCGAGCGCGGGCGTTTGAGCAGCTTGCCACGCATCTTCCGCAGCCGCGCGAACTCGCCCTCGTCGCTCTTCAGGAGGCCGAGCTTCTCGAGGTTGTCCAGGATCTCCTGCTCATCGCCTTGATAGCTGGGCTGGGCGAGAAGGGTGGAGACGCGGGCGTGAGCGGTCAGGACCGCTCGTCGCGTCGTGGCATCGGCCTCGTCGGCGTCCATCGCCTTCGGCCGGGCGAAGAGGTTCTCGACGTTGAACGATGCGAGGCGCATCCCTCCAGGCTAGGCCACTCGGCCGGTCACCGGGTCACGATCGGTGAGGCAGTAGATCTGCCCGTACGGCGCGCGCATCACCGTCCACCACTCGAAGACGCCGACCGTGTCCGCGCCGAGCGCCTCGTGACGGCAGGTCTCCGAGGCACGGTTGGCGACCGCGACGTCGGGATGCGCCCCGACCTCACCGTCCTCGTCCTCGAGCCGCTGCAGGAGGATCCGGAGCCCGCCGTGCGGATCGGGGTCGGCGAGGCGTACGAACTCAGGGGTCTTGGCCAGCTCGGGATTGCGCCCGGTGACCGCGGCCCAGAAGGCGACCTCTTCCTCCCAGCGGGAGCGAGGGATGTCGATGCACACCTGGTCGAGCACCCGTTCCGGCTCCGAGCGCGCGAAGCGTGGCTGAGTTGCCTCGCCGAGCGTGTGGCAGAAGAGCATGCCGCCGGGGGAGCGCATCACCGGAACCCCGTCGTACGTCCATGCCGGACTCGCTCCCTGCGACACCGACCGCTCCACCGCTGCCTCACGATCGGCGGCATCGAGATCGACGTGGATCCGTGGCTCGCCGTCATCGAGAGCCTGCATCTTCAGCCAGGAATCGCCCGTCTGCGGCACGAGCGTGACGAACTGGCCGTCCTCGCCCCTCGGCGGCGAGAGGGCCCATCCTGTCGCTGCCGACCAGAATCCGACCGCCTCCTCCCATCGTTCCCGCGGGACGTCGAGGAAGAGGTGGAACCAGGCAGGTGCGCCGGTGGTGCTCATGTCCGCGACCCTACGCGTGCGACAACGCGGATGTGGTCGAAAATGACGTACGCCGGGGTGCACCGCGACTGCGGCACACCCCGGCGTAGCACGGGATCAGCCCTGCAGAGAGATCCCGAACTGCACGTTGCCGGAGTCGTCCATCCCGGCGTCGAGGACCTTGTCGTCGAGCTCGGCGGCAGCGCCCTGGTCGAGGAAGACCCGCGCACCCTCCTGCTCGATGACCTGGTCCTCCGCCTCGGCGGTCGGGACGAGAGCGGCGCTCAATGCGCCGTCCGGTTCTGCGTTGGAGGCGAGCCGGAGGCCGGCGCCCTGGGACTGCTCGGAGATCGAGCGGACGATGGTGGTGGCGTTCTCGGTCAGCTGAAGCATGTCGAGATCTTCCATGGTTGGGTACGGAGTACCCGCTCCACCATTCCTCACAGATCGGCCTCATTCAAGCCCGGCATGCCGGGCTCAGGCCTCAGGACGCCTCCGGGTGACCGCCTCAACGCTGGCCAACTTCGCTACTCAGTGATACTTTGTAGCGGTAGTCAGTACTACTAGGTACGACCTGGAGGTCAAGATGACAGAGGTGCGGGTATGACGTTCTGGGAGAAGATCACCGGCAGTGATCTCAACAGGGACTGGGAGGCGTTCAACGCCCGGGCCGAGGCGCTGCCACCCGATTACCGAGCCGGGTGGCAGCAGATCACGGCAAACCTGATGCCGTACGGCGACTTCACCGGTCGCAGCCTCACCCCGATCGCTGACGGGGTGCTCGGCCTGCTGGAGGAGTCGGCGGCCGAGGGCCAGAGCATCGATGACGTGCTCGGCGACGACATCCCCGGATTCTGTGAGGCGCTGGCCGGGGGAGAAGGGGCGCGGACCTACCGCGACAAGTGGCGCGACCAACTCAACCGCAGCGTCGCGCGCAAACTGAGCCGTCTGGGAGGCTGACATGAGTATTCGAGACATCATCGAGGGCAAGCAGCAGTGGCGAGCGCACCTGGCACGGGTGAAGGCGCTCCCGGAGGACTACCAGATCGTCTACAAGGAGATGCAGAAGTATCTCTTCAAGGTCGGCCCCGTCGGTCTCGCCGAGGGGACCTTGCTGACCGGCATCGTCGACTTCTTCGAGGAGGGCGCAGCCTCGGGCAAGGGGGTCACCGAACTCATCGGCTCCGACGTCGCTGCCTTCCGTGACGAGCTGATCAAGGACACCCCCACATACGCCGACCTCTATCAGGAGTCGGCCGGCAAGAAGTAGCGCGCGGCGAGATCAGTGCGGGCGAAGCTTCTTCGGCAGCTTGGCGACGATGACCTCGTACGACTCGTCGACCGCCTCCAGGATCTCCTCGTCCGGGATCTGACCGCCCCAGGCGAGGTCGTTCCACCCCGAGCGGCCGATGTAGCCGGTGACGGTCACGTCGTTGGGGTAGCGCAGCAGCCACTCGTCGGCGATCTCCCGGGACGGCCCGCACTTCAGCCCCACTTTCGCGGCCCCGAGGAACGCGAAGATCTTGCCGCGCTCACCGGGCCCGACCTTGATCACCGGGTGCTCGTGGTCCCACGGGTTGTCCGGCCAGGCACCGGGCTTGGTGAGGCAGTAGGCCTGCAGCGACGTCACGTCCATGGCGACCATATTGCCACCGCTCGAGGAGGGTTCATTGCGTCCTAGCGGGCCTAGAATGAGTGGCAGAGACAGTCGTTGCCTCTGGCATTTGGGCTAAGGAGGTGAACAAGAAATGTCGTCTGAAAACCTGTCTATCCAGGAACATCCCGACATCGCGGCACTCCGGGACCGGTTCGATCTGACCGGCTCCTCCGCCACCGCTCAGGTGGTCGACGGTGTCACGATGATGGCCGGTCTCTATCTGGCCATATCGCCGTGGGTCGTGGGCTTCAACACCACGGCATCACCACTGATGGTCAGCAACCTGATCATCGGTCTCGCTGTCGCTCTGTTGGCGCTCGGTTTCGCGTCGGCGTTCGGCCGCACACACGGTCTGGCCTGGACCGTCCCGCTCATGGGTGCATGGGCGATCGTCTCGCCGTGGCTCATGAACGGCGTCGACACCACCACTGGAATGATCGCCTCCAACGTGATCGTCGGAGCCGTCATCATGCTGTGCGGACTCGGTGCGTCCGGGTTCGGCACGTTGTTCAATCCGCGTAGGTAGCCCCGCGGAAACCGTCACCGACCGGCCGAGCGAGGAGCGCTCGGCCGGCCCTTCCGGCCGCCGGGTCAGCCGAGGTCCGCGCCGTAGACCTTCGTGACCGTGATGGTGATCAGTACGCGGCGGTCCGTGACCATCACCTCGCGGTACTCGTCCCAGTCGGGGTGCTCGCCGGCGCCGCGCCGGTAGTAGTCGACGAGCGCGTCGACCTCTGGGCTGTCGAGGGAGGCGCCGGGCCCGGTCAGCGTGACCGTGCCCTCGGCCGTCGCCCAGGACCGCCCTCCCGGGCCGTCGACCTCGATCGCCGCGCGCGGGTCGCGGCGGAGGTTCTTGGTCTTCACCAGCCCCTCGCGGGTGGAGATCAGGATCTCGCTGCGCTCGCGGTCGTAGAACTGCCACACGGGTGAGAGCTGTGGCAGGCCGTTGGCCTTGATCGTGGCCAGGATCCCGTGGCGGGTGGTGGCCAGCAGCTCGTGTGCGTCGAACGTCATGGTGAAGCGCCTCCTCGTCGGGCGTCGCCCGTGTGGTCGTTGCCTTCTAGAAGGCAACCGGACACGACTTCCTTCCCGGTTCCTAATTCAGAGGTGCCCCACGCGCAGGTCGGCTAGGTTGCCGAGGACCCGCACCGAAGGAGACCCCACATGCGTGCATTGATCGGCCGGATTCTGGTGGCGATGGGGCTGGTATCCCTGCTCCTCGTCACACCCGCCAGCCCCGCGACAGCCGCCGAGGACGACATCCTCGACCGCCTGCTCGCCATCGAGGGCGTCAGCCTGATCCAGGAGAAGCCCGTCCAGGGCTACCGCTACTTCGTCCTGAACTTCACCCAGCCGGTCGACCACCGGCGGCCCCATGGTGAGACCTTCCAGCAGCGGTTCACCGTGCTGCACAAGGACACCGCCCGCCCCACCGTGTTCCAGACCAGCGGCTACAACGTCTCGACCAACCCCGGCCGCAGCGAGCCGACCCGCATCATCGACGGCAACCAGGTCTCGATGGAATACCGGTTCTTCACCCCGTCGCGACCCGCCCCGGCCGACTGGGACGACCTCGACATCTGGCAGGCCGCCAGCGACCAGCACGCCATCTTCAAGGCGCTGAAGCCGATCTACTCCGCCAACTGGCTCGCCACCGGTGGCTCCAAGGGCGGCATGACTGCCACCTACTTCGAGCGGTTCTACCCCCGAGACATGGACGGCATCGTCGCCTATGTCGCGCCGAACGACGTGGTCAACCGCGAGGACTCCGCCTACGACGAGTTCTTCGCCACCGTCGGCACCGAGGACTGCCGCGACCGGCTCAACGGCGTCCAGCGCGAGGCGCTCGTCCGCCGCGAGGCACTGAAGGCGACCTACGCCGACCTCGCCGAGACCGAGGGCTACACCTTCGACACCGTGGGCAGCCTGGACGCTGCGTACGAGATGGTCGTGCTCGACTACGTCTGGGCCTTCTGGCAGTACGCCGGCACCGCCGAGTGCTCGAACATCCCCGCCGACGCGGCGACCGCCAGCGACCAGGCGATCTGGGACTCGATCAACTACTACTCGGGCTTCAGCTTCTACACCGACCAGGGCCTGAGCCCATACACGCCCTACTACTACCAGGCCGGCACCGAGCTCGGTGCGCCGACGATCGGCTTCCCGCACATCGAGGACGAGCTGATCCGCTACGGCTACCAGCCGCCGCGCAGCTTCGTCCCGCGCGAGATCGACATGCGGTTCGACCCGTCCGCGATGCGTGACGTCGACTCCTGGGTGCGCAAGCACGCCAACCAGATGCTCTTCGTCTACGGCGAGGCCGACCCGTGGGGCGCCGAGCGCTTCCGCCCGGGCATCTTCGCCGATGACTCCTACGTCTTCACCGCGCCTGGGATGAACCACGGTGCCAACGTGGCCGGCCTGGTCGCCGACGAGCGTGAGCTCGCCACCGCCCGGATCCTGGAGTGGGCCGGCGTCGCGACCGCCACGGTCGAGGCCGACGCGTCGAAGGCGAAGCCGCTGGCCACCTACGACGCGAAGCTCGACAAGCGTGACCTGCGTCAGGAGCGGAGAATGCGGCCGTAATCGACCAATGGCCCTTGTCTTCGAGCGCGCTCGAAGACATAGCGTCTGAGGTATGGATCTTGGACTCCACTACTTCACGTTCACCCACCCCGAGTGGGAGACCACGCTGGCCGACAAGCTGACCGAGACGGCCCGCATCGCGGACGAGGGCGGCGTCGACCTGTTCACCGTCATGGACCACTGGTTCCAGATGGAGCAGGCCGGCGGCCCCTTCGAACCGATGCTCGAGGGCTACACCACGCTGGGCTACCTGGCCGGGATCACCGACAACGTACGTCTCAGCCTGCTCGTCACCGGAGTGACCTACCGCCACCCCGGGCTGCTCGCGAAGATCGTCACCACCCTGGACCGGCTCTCCGGTGGTCGCGCGCTGCTGGGCATCGGGGCGGCGTGGTACGAGCGTGAGCACCAGGGGCTCGGCGTGCCCTACCCGTCGACGGCCGAGCGGTTCGAGCGCCTGGAGGAGACCCTGGAGATCTGCCGCCAGATGTGGTCGGAGAACGACGGCGCCTACGAGGGCAAGCACTACCAGCTCGCCGAGACGATCTCGCTCCCGCAGCCGGTCAACGGGACGGTCCCGGTCCTGATCGGCGGGGGAGGCGAGAAGAAGACGCTCCGCCTGGTCGCCAAGTACGGACAGGGCACCAACCTCTTCGGCGGCCCCGGCCCCGAGGCGGTCGAGACTGTCAAGCACAAGCTCGAGGTGCTGCGCGGCCACTGCGACGACCTCGGCACCGACTACGACGCGATCGAGAAGACCATCCTCTTCCAGGGACCCTCGGTCGAGGACCCGGACGCCTTCCTGAAGTCGATGGAGGAGTACGCCGCCCTGGGCGTCACGCTCGTCGGGCTGATGCCGACGCCGTATGTCGACCCGGTGCCGTGGACCACCTCGCTCGTCGACCTGGTGCCGCGGTTGAAGGAGGTCTAGGAAGACGGATCCGGCTGGGGGCGTAGTACACTTGTTCTAACCACGCTGCCGGCCGGACTCGTTGAGTCCGCAGGGCTGCACGAAGGGTGGGCGTCATGACGACGTCACCGACAGTAGAACTCATCACCGCGGTTCGCGTCGATCTTCGGATCCGCCTGGACAACAGTTTCTCGTCCGGTCCGCTCGACGGAGCCTGGTGGCCGCAGTCACGCGACCTTCAGGCCGAGGTCGCCGATCTCGTCGATCACTTTCCCCATCGCGTGGGCCGGATCTCGCGGCTGTTGTTCTCCCGGCCCGACTGGGACTCGGCCGCGGGCGCGCCGAGCGTCCGCAAGGTCCGCGCCGCGCGCGGGATCGTGAAGGTCGGCTCGTTCCCGTCCGACGACACCCACCTGGTGGTGCTGTCGATGGCCACCGGGGACCGGCTGCGTCTGCTGGTGGTGCCTCACGACACCGCCCCCGAGCGCGCCGAGAGGATCATGGAGCAGGCGGCCGACGACCGGAACACCTACAGCCCGGCGCAGCTGCTGGGCCTCGACGGTCCCGACCAGAGCGAGATCGGCCAGCAGATCTGGGACGACGAAGGCGGTGCCTCCTAGGCGCGGCGTAGCGTGGCGGCGATGACGCTGCGGGTCTCGGCAGGGTCGATGACATCGTCGATCTCGAACATCCGCGCGGCGTTGAGCGCGCTGGCCTGCTTGCGGTACTCCTCGGTGAGTGCGGTGACCCGCTCCTCACGCTCGGCCTCGGGCATCTCGGCGAGCTCGGCGGCCATGGAGAGGCGTACCGCGCCCTCCAGGCCCATCGGGCCGAGGTGGGCGTCGGGCCAGGCGACGGTGAGCAGCGGGCGGTGGGTGCTTCCGCCGAGCATCGCCTGCGCGCCGAGCCCGTAGCCGCGGCGCAGGATCACCCCGACCAGCGGGGTCGACAGCTGGGCGCCGGCGACGACCATCCGGGACGCGTGACGGACCAGGCCGCCGCGTTCGGCCTCCGGACCGACCATGAAACCCGGCGTGTCGACCAGCGAGACCACCGGGAGGCCCCAGCGCTGGCAGAGCGCGAGGAAGTCTGCGGCCTTGACCGACGCGTCACTGGTGAGGGCACCGGCAAGGTGGGTCGACTGGTTGGCGATCACGCCGACCGCGATCCCGTCGATTCGCGCCAGCGCGGTCACCAGCTCGGGTGCGTACGCCTCACGAAGCCAGGTCACCGAGTCGATGTCGGCGAGGGCCTCGACGACCGGACGTACGTCGAAGGCCTCGCGGTCGTTGTGGGGGAGGAGCGTCCGCAGATCGGTCTGGTCGCCGGCCTCGCCGCCGTCGGCGCTGGGCTCGAGGTAGGAGAGGATGCTGCGTACGGCCTCGATGGCTGCCGCCTCGTCCTCGACGAGTAGGTCGATGACGCCGTTGGCGGTCTGGTCCTTGACCGGCCCGATCTCCTCGGGTGCGAAGCTGCCGAGCCCGCCGCCGGCGATCATCGCCGGCCCGGCCATGCCGAGGTTGGCGTCCGGGGTGGCGATGCGGAGGTCGGCACAGCCGGCCAGGACCGCGTTGCCTGCGAAGCAGCGTCCGGAGACGACGGCGATCCGCGGTACGACGCCCTCGAGCTCACCCCACAGCGCGAACGAGCCGACGTCGAGCGCGGAGACCAGCGGGATGTCCGTGTCACCGGGACGACCGCCGCCGCCCTCGGTGAAGAAGACCGCCGGCAGCCGCATCCGCCCGATGACCTCGATCAGCCGGTCGGACTTGCGATGCCCGCGCATGCCTTGGGTGCCGGCCATCACCAGGTAGTCGTAGGACAGCACCGCGCACGGCTTCCCTGCGACGGCGGCAGTCCCGCCGACGATCCCGTCGGCGGGCGTCTCGACGACGAGCTCGGCCAGGTCACGGCGGCGTTCCTGGGCCGCGGTGATGAACCTCCCGTACTCGACGAACGAGCCCGGATCGACCAGGTCGGCGATGTTCTCCCGAGCCGTACGCCGCCCCTTGGCGTGCCACCGGGCGACCTTGTCGGATCGCGCCGCGTCCGTCGTCAGGAAGCGGCGGGCGTGGAGCTCGGTCAGTCCCGTGGCGGGTGTGTCGTCGGTCACGCGGTCACGATAGGGAATGCCGGTTCGGGTGCCTCGAGCACCCCCAGCAGCCGCTGGAGCACGCCGAGGTCACCGGAGTGCTCGATCCCGTCGAGACTCCGCCTGCCCAACAGGCCGGCGAGCTGGGGACGGGTGAGCGTCAGGGTGAGGCCGGCAGCCGGGTCGGCGGCGCTGTCACGCCGGTGCACGAGCACACCGTTGTGCAGCCGGGCATGCCACCAGCCGCCCTCGGTCGTGTCGTCGTGGTCGGTGAGATGCCAGTCGATACGCAGATCGAGATCCCACGCACGCGGGCCGTCCACCCGGATCGCCAGCGAGTCCAGCAGCTGCGAGACGGTGAGTGCCGCGAGCAGTCCGCGACCGCCGCCGCGCGGCGGCACCTTCGGGCCGTCGACGAGCTCGCTGGCACCGGTCAGGTAGATGTTGCGCCAGGTGGCGTTCTCGGCGCCGTGCCCGAGCCTGGTGTAGACCTCGGCCAGCAGCTCCCGCGCAGAGCGCTCCGACGGCTCGGCGAAGACCACATGGTTGAGCAGGGTGGCGGCGAACCGCAGGTCGTTGGCGTCACCGCCGGCGACGAGCGTCGCGGCGTGCTCCACGGCAGCGGCAGCACCACCGAGCAGGCGCACCCAGTGCTCGCCCTCCGCCTTCGGCGGCAGCTCCCACAGGTGGGCCGGATTGGCGTCGTACCAGCCCAGATAGCGCTGGTAGATGCCCTTCACGTTGTGGCTCAGCGAGCCGTAGTAGCCGCGCGTCGACGGCTGCGAGTCGAGGGCCGGCGGCAGGACCAGCTCCTCGGCGATCTCCTTCGGCGTCAGGCCGCGGTTGATGAGGCGTACGGTCTGGTCGTGCAGGTACGCATAGACGTCACGCTGCCCGGCGAGGAACGCCTCGATCCGCCCCGCGCCCCAGGTCGGCCAGTGATGCGTCGCGAACGCGACATCGGAGCGTGAGGCGAACAGGTCGATCGCCTCGGTCAGATAGCGCGCCCACAACCGGGCGTCGCGCACCTCGGCGCCGCGCAGCGTGACGATGTTGTGCAGGGTGTGGACGGCGTTCTCGGCCAGGCAGAGCGCTCTGCGGCCCGGGAGGAGGATGTTCATCTCCGCCGGCGCCTCGCTGCCCGGCGTCAGCTGGAACTCCATCTCCACGCCGTCGATGACGCGCGTCTCGCCGGTCCGGGTGATCGAGTCGGTCGGCTCGGCCAGCCCGATGGTCCCGGACGCGAGCCGCGGACCGAGACCACAGCCCACATGTCCGTCCGGCGCGACCGGCAGCAGAGTGCCGTACATGAAACCCGACCGCCGGCCCATCGCCGGACCGACGTAGACGTTCTCCGAGACCGCATGCTCCAGGAACCCCTCCGGCGCCAGGACAGGTACGTCACCATCGGCTGCCGCGAGCACGGCGGCGATGCCGCCGAAGTGATCGGCATGGGGATGAGTCAGCACGACCCCGGTGACCGGCCGGTCCCCACGGTGCTCGCGGTAGAGCCCCAGCGCGGCGGTCGCGGTCTCGGCGGTGGTGAGGGTGTCGACGACGACGATCCCGCGCTCGCCCTCGACGATCGTGAGGTTGGCGAGGTCGAGGCCACGGACCTGGTAGATGCCGTCGGTCACCTCGAAGAGGCCCTGCAGCGAGGTGAGCCGGCTGTGCTGCCACAGCCCGGCGTGTGCGGTGGCCGGAGCGGGAAAGTCGAGGAAGGCGTCGGCCTCCGCGTCGAACGCGACGGTGCCGTCGGCCCTGGACACGACGCCGGGCTTCAGCGCGGCGACGAACCCACGGCGGGCATCGGCCTCCTCCTGGTGGAAATCGGTCATCGGGCCACCCCCGTAGCGCAAGCGCCAGAATACGGACGCGGCCCGATGAAGGACTCGTTGGTCGCTCGCTGACGCTCGCTCATGACGCCCCCAGCGACTTCACCAGGTCGCGGATGACGCCGTTGCGCTGGATCTCCGAGGAGCCGGTCAGCACCCGGAACATCCGCAGCCGCCGCCAGATCACCTCGATCTCCGCGCCACGGACCATGCCGGCCTTGCCGTGCAGCTGCAGCGCCGCGTCCGCGATCTCGAAGGACCGCTCGGCCACGAACAGCTTGCACATGAACGACTCGATGCGTGGGCGCTTGCCCGCATCCAGGTCTGCCAGGGCGTCATAGGTCATCGACCGGGCGGCGTAGTAGTCGGTGGCCATGTCGGCGAGCCGGTGCTGGATCGCCTGCTTCTCCAGCAGCAGCCCGTCGAAGACGGTGCGGTGTGCGGCGAAGTCGAGCGCCAGCGCGAGCGCGCGGCGGGCGGCACCGAGCGCGGTCGGGCAGTGCAGCAGCCGGTTGGCGGTGACCCGGCCGAGCGCGATCCGCAGCCCCTGGCCGATATCGCCGAGCAGGTTCTCCTGCGGCACGAAGCAGTCCTCGAGCACGACGTCGCTCTCGATGTTCTGACCCGACAGCGGCAGGTCGCCGGGCAGCACTCGGCAGCCGGGGGAGTCGAGGTCGACGAAGAACGCGGCGTACGACTCCTCCTCGCCTGCCATCCGGGCCACCAGGATCGCGAAGTCGGCGAAGGTGCCGCCGGTGCTGAACACCTTGCGACCGCTGACCAGGAAGCCGCCCGAGGTGGGCGTGGCGGTGGTCCGCATCCGGCGTACGTCGGAGCCCGCGTCGTCCTCGGTCATCGAGAAGCAGCAGGCGCGCTCGCCGCGGACGACCGGCATCAGGTACTTCTCGACCTGGTGCTCGGTCGCGTGTTCGAAGATCGCGCCGACCCGCAGCGGGCCGCCCATGTCACCGAGCACGCTGGTGGCGAGCTGGCGACCGGACGCACCGATCTCCTCCTTGAGCGCGGCGAGCTCGGTTAAGCTCAGACCTTGCCCACCGAGCGACTCGGGCAGATGGATGCCGTAGAAGCCGAGCTCACGGCTGCGCTGCCAGACCGGCTCCAGCATCGAGCGGTCCAGCGGCGTCTCCGGGCCGAGGCCGAGGCCGCTCTCGTAGTCGGCGAGCTCACCCTCGAGGTAGTCGCGCAGCCGGGTCACCAGCTCGTCGAGGCGCGGGTTGTCGGGGTAGGACGGGTTGAGGGAGAAGGTCATCTCAGCCGACCTTCCGCTCGGTGCCGGCCCAGTCGCGCTCGCGCAGCGCCCGCCGGTCGACCTTGCCGTTGCGGTTGAGGGGGAGTGCGTCGGCGAACTCGATGATCCGGGGCACCTTCACCCCCGAGAGACGCGAGCGGCAGAAGTCGCGCAGCTCCTCCTCGGTCGCGGTGGCGCCGGCGGCGAGGGAGACGTACGCCTTCACCGTCTCGCCCCACTTCTCGCTGGGCACGCCGACGACGCAGGCCTCGCTGACGGCCGGGTGCTCGTAGAGCGCGGCCTCGACCTCGGAGCAGTAGACGTTGTAGCCGCCCGAGATGATCATGTCCTTCTTCCGGTCCACGATGAAGACGAAGCCGTCCTCACGGATCCGGCCCAGGTCGCCGGTGTGCACCCAGCCGTCCCGGAAGGTCTCGGCGGTCGCCTCGGGTGCGTGGAAGTACTCCCGGACGCAGTCCGGGCCGCGCGCCACGATCTCGCCGATCTCGCCGGCGGGCAGCGGGTTGTGGTCGTCGTCGACCACGATCACCTCGGTGTCGTAGACCGGGCGGCCGCAGGAGAGCAGCAGCTCCGGGTCGGACTCGATGCCGCGGACGACGTCCTCGGAGCTGAGGAAGGTGATCGCGCTGGTCGTCTCACCCTGGCCGTAGCCCTGGTTGACCACCGGACCGAGGGCCTCGACGGCCTCGCGCAGCCGAGCCGGGCTGACCGGGGCGCCGCCGACGGTGATGCTCTGCAGCGCGGAGAGGTCGCGCTCGCGCAGGGTGGGGGAGGCAAGGACGAGGTTGAGCATGACCGGCACGACGAAGGTGTGGGTGACCCGCTCGCGTTCGAGCGTGTCGAGGTAGGCCTCGACCTCGAACGCCGGCAGCACGACCACGGCCGCGCCGCGGAAGAAGCAGCCGAGGATCACCATGCCGCTGGCGTGGGTGATCGGTCCGGGGGCGAGATAGACGGCCTCGGCAGAGAGCGAGCCGTAGGGGTTCATCGCCAGCTTGCGCATGTTGGCCAGCCGGTTGCCGACGGTCTGCACCGCCGCCTTCAGAGTCCCGGTCGAGCCGGAGGTGAAGTTGAGGACGGCCGGAGCGTCCTCGTCGACGTCGACGGCGACCGGGTCGGTGGAGCCTTCGGCGAGCAGCGCGTCGTACGCGGCGGCGACGGTGGCGCGGTTGTCGAGATCGATGATCAGACACTCCAGGCCATGAGCGTCGACGATCTTGCGGACCAGCTCGAGGTAGGCGCCGCCGGTGAAGACGACCTTCACGGCCGCGTCGAGGAGCACGTGCTCGACCTCGGCGGCGGCGAGTCGGGCGCTGATCGGGACGCGGAGCGCGCCCGCCTTGCAGATCGCCATCTCCGCGACGACGAGCTCGCCTCGGTTGGTGGCGAGGGTGGCGACGGGAGTGCCCGGCGTGCAGCCGCGGGCGATGAGGGCAGCGGCGAGCCGGTTGGTGTCGTCCTCGAGCTGGCGGTAGGTCCATCGGTCGGTGCCGGAGACCAGGGCGGTGGCGTCGGGGGTGAAGGTCGCGGTGCGGGTGAGATAGCTGCCGAGATTCACGGATGCCCTCCTGGTTGTCGGGTTCGCTGCTGTGAGCGCGGTCACCGAGATCATAGACAGTGTGTCCAGAAACAGTCCAGCCGTTCGGCAAAGTGCTAGAACAGTGCCCATGACCGTGGTTGAGGACCGGCGCAGCCGGCGAACGCGAGGAGCGCTCCGCGATGCGCTCGTCTCCTTGGTGCTCGAGCGTGGCTACGCCGCGGTGACGGTGGAGGACATCGTCGCTGCGGCCGACGTGGGCAGGGCGACCTTCTACACACACTTCAAGGACAAGGAGGCGCTCTACGACCACGTGGTGTCATCGGTCCTCCTGGACCTGAAGGAGCGACTGGCCGAGGTGCTGGCCCCGGAGGACGCCGGGTTCACCGGCGAGCCGGTGGCCGAGGTGTTCCGGCATGCGACCGAGCAGCCCGACGCGTACCGGATGATCCTGCGGGGTGAAGGGGACGGGCGCGGCCTGCGGGCGTTCGAGGACGCCTGGAGCACCACCGCCCACGAGATCTTCACGGCTCGGGTGAAAGCACACGCCGTCCGCCCGCGCGTGGATCTTCAGGTGCTGGCGCGGGCGTGGGTCGGTGAGCAGGTGGCCGTGCTGCTGTGGTGGCTGGATGCCCCGGAGCCGCGGCCGGCCACCGACCAGGTCGTCGAGACGCTCGTCGAGCTCTCGCGCCGCGGACGCTTCTGGGCGACGGGATTCGATCCGGGCGCGCGCTGAGTGGCGGTGCGGATTTGGACAGGGTGTCTTGTGTGTCGCGGGTCACTGACCTTACAGTCGGACGTGACGACCGTTACTAGACGCTCTGTCTAATATCTTGAAGGGCGGATCTCCGTGTCCTACCGCACCCTGCTCACCGAGTACCCAGTCGGAGCGCGCCGTCGCGTGCTGCTGGCTGTAGTCGTGCTCGCCCTGTTCATCTCGGCGTTCGAGGGTCAGCTGGCCCCCGTTCTGCCGTTGCTGCTCGACGACCTCGGGATGTCGCTCAAGACGTACGGCCTCATCACGGCCGCGTCGCTGATCTTCGGTGCCCTCGCCGGCTACCTCGGCGGGGAGCTCGCCGACCGCGTCGGCCGGGTAAGGATCCTGGTGCCGTTCATGTTCCTCTCCGCCGCCGCCTGCCTGTTCATGGCGACCGCGGACTCGGTGGCCCACTTCGCGCTCGCCAGGATCGTGCTCGCGTTCGTCGAGGGCGTCGCCGTCGCCGGCACCCAACCACTGATCCGCGACTTCACCCCGCGGATGGGCCGCGCGCAGGCGTTCGCCTTCTGGAGCTGGGGCTCGGTCGGCGCCAACTTCTTCGCCGCCGCCGTGGCCTCGGCGACCCTGGGTGTCTTCGGCAACCAGTGGCGCTCACAGCTGTTCATCATGGCCGGCGCCGCTCTGGTCGGTGCCATCGTGGTCGCCCTCACCCTGCGTGACCTCGCCCCGGAGGTCCGCCGCGCCGTACGCCTCACCGAGCGCGAGGCCCACACCGTCGAGGTTCCGCAGGGCGGGAAGGGTCTGGGCCTCCTCCTCGCGCGCCGTGCCTTCTGGACCCACGTGCTGGCGATGTCGTTCCTCTATGTCCTGCTGGCGACCATGAACGCCTACGCCCAGACGATGCTCGTTCAGCAGTTCGGCGTCTCGGTCCGTGCCGCCTCGGCGATGACGATGGTCTTCTGGTTGAGCAACCTGGCGATGAGTCTGGTCTTCGCCCGCATCTCGGACCGTACGCAGCGCCGCAAGGCCCTCATGGTCGGCGGCGGTGTCGCCGCCACGATCTTCCTCGGCGCCTTCCTGGCGCTCATGGGCCAGGGGAGCGAGGCGTCCGCGAGCGTGGTGATCGTCCTGTTCGTCGGTGTCGGCGTGGCGCTCGCGTCGATCTTCGGACCGTGGATGGCGAGCTTCTCCGAGCACGTCGAGGAGGTCCACCCCGACATCCAGGGCCGAGCCTTCGGTCTCAATCACCTGCTCAACCGCACCTTCATCCTGGCGACGGTCCTCTTCGCGCCGCGAGTGGTCGAGGCGACAGGCGGCTGGGAACGCTGGATGACGATCGCCTGGGTGGCGACGGTCCTGTTCACCGTCACCGCGGCACTCGTCCCCGGCGTGACCGGTCGCCACTCCCGGACCGACACGGACGCCGAGGCCGGGGCTGTCACGCAGCCTGCCTCGTGACCCGCGAACGCCGAGGCCGGCTGGACAGCTGGCTCTACAGTTCGACCGACGAGCCCGACGTCAGGTTCACGCTGGCCAACGAGCGTACGTTCCTGGCCTGGATCCGCACCTCGCTGGCGTTCCTCGCCGTCGCGGTCGCGGTCGACACCCTCGAGGTGGGCGGCGACACGGCCCTGGCCGTGCTCGCTCCGCTCAGCCTCGCGATCCTCGCGGCCGGCTGCGCCGCGTGGTCCTGGTGGAGCTGGGTACGCAGCGAGCGGGCGATCCGCAGGCGTGACGCCCTGCCGACCCGCCGAGCACCGCTTCCCCTGGTCTTCGGTGTGCTCGGCTCGGTCGCGCTCGTCTCGATGGCCCTGCTGGTGTGAACGGGGCCGGCGTGGGCGGCGACCCGGGACTGCAGCCCGAGCGGACCGAGCTCGCCTGGCGGCGTACGCACCTGTCGCTCGTGGTCGCCGCCCTCGTGGTGGTCCGCCACCCGCTGGCCGATGGCCACCTGTGGTGGCGCCTCGGCGCGGCGCTGGTGGTGGCCGCGCTGGCGGCGTACCTGCTCCTGGGGCGCCGCCGCGTCCACGTCACCGCGGCGGTCGCTGCCGCGATCGCAGTCGTCGAGATGGCCGGGATCGCTGGACTGACGTAGCTCCCCTTGAAATCGGCGAGTCGCCGAGTAAGCATGATTACATGCTTACAACTGAGTTGCGCGGGTGGTTCAGCGGACGACTGCCCGATGGTGTGTACGACGAGATCGTCGATGTGGTGGTCGACCGCGAGGAGATCACCGTCGTCGGGCGGATCAAGGAGCCGAAGACCGCCGAGGGCGCTTCGGACGAAGAGAAGGCTGCCGCGAACGAGGGGCGGGCGAGCGAGTTTCGCGAGCGCACCCGTGAGGACCGCATGGCCGTCGCGCGGCAGGCCGAGCGACGGTTCGACCGGAAGGTCTCCTGGGGCGTGGAGGTCGGGGGAGAGCGGCACATGTTCACCACCGTCTCCGCGCCGGTGATGACCCGGCTGCGTCAGCCGGAGCGTGCGGTCCTCGACCTGCTCGTCTCCGGCGGCGTCGCCCGCAGCCGCAGCGACGCGCTCGGCTGGTGCGTCAAGCTGGTCCAGCAGCACACGGGCGACTGGCTCACCGAGCTGCAGGAGTCCCTGGTCAACGTCGAGAAGGTCCGGGCCAAGGGGCCCGGCGGGTCGTCGCCGACCGCGTCCTAGGGGAGTTCAGCGGCTCGCGCAACGTTCTACCTGGAACAGGCGGCCTCCCGCTCGGCGCGCTGCTGGATCAGCTCCTCGACCTGGGTCGGAAGCGTGGTGTCGAAGTCGATCAGCTTCGCCCAGGTCGGAGTGACGACGATCCGGACCATACGCTCGTACAGCGAGCGGACCTCGGCCTCCCAGACGACCCGCTGCTCGGGGGTCATCTGGTAGGAGCCGTTCATCTGGAGGTACTCCCAGGGGATCCCGTCGACGTAGTCGAGCTCGACCGTGCCACGGATGAACAGGATCTTCGGCGGGTGCACCTCGGTGTCGATGGTCAGAGCGACGACCGGGTTGTGGCGCAGCGAGATGAGCTTGGGGGAGTTGGGCGTGGTGCACATGACGACCTCTGAGCCGTTCCAGGTGAACCCGATCGGGACGTTCCTCGGGGTGCCGTCCTTGGCGACGTACGCCAGTCGGGTCAGGTCCCACGCCAGGAGCTCCTGGCTCAGCGGACGGCTGAGGACCTCGTTGATCTCGCCGGGCTGCATGGTGTTCGACATCTGCGTCTCCTCGGATGTGGCGACCTCGGCTGGTCGCATTCACTCCGTGAACGGAGACGTTCCCATCGTCTCTACATCCCGCGCGGGAGATCACCAGCCGTCGGACAAGATGGTTCTCATGGACCACGAGACTGCGCGGCGCTCGGCCGCATTCGTAGGACTGGCCACGCTGCCGATCGGGGCAGCGATCCTCCTCGCGCCGGAGCAGGTGGGCCGGGCGCTGAAGCTCGGTGATCACCCCACGGCGCTGCGAGCGATCGGTGTCGCGGACCTGGCGCTGGTGCCCGGGTTGCTGGCGGGGCGCCGCCGGCTGCCGTGGATGGCGGCTCGCGCCGGGCTCAACGTGGCGATCGCGGCGTACTGCGTGAGCCTCGCGCGCAGCGAGGGCAATCTCGGGCCGAAGATCGCCGCGTCAGCGCTGGCGGTCGCTACGGCTGCCGACGCCCGCACGATCCTTGCCCTGCGCGAAGGTGAGAGTCGCCGGTCCTGACGTTGTGACTCCGATCTGGGTGCGGATGCCGCGGCGGTAGGCCGAGGGTGAGATACCCAGGCGTGCGACGAAGGTGCGGCGGAGGGCCTCGGCGCTCGAGAAACCGGCATCCGAGGCCGCCTGCGCCACCGAGCGGCCGGCCTCCAGCCAGCTCCGCGCCAGATCGAAACGTACGCTGGCGGCGTACTCGGCTGGGCTCATCCCGACCTCGTCATGGAAGAGGCGCGTGAGGTGGCGCGGGCTGATGCTGACGTGACGCGCCAGCGAGATGACGCTGTGCCGGTACGACGGGTCCTGGGCGATGAGCTCGGTGATGACGCGCACCGGGCTTTCGGGCACGGCCACAGCGCGCAGGGGAGCGGAGAACTGGGTCTGTCCGCCCGAGCGCCGCAGGTAGACCAGGAGCCCCTGCGCGACCCGCTGCGCTGTTGCCGCGCCGAGGTCGTCCTCGACCAGGGCCAGCGCAAGGTCGATGCCGGCGGCGACGCCGGCGGATGTCGCGACGTGGCGATCACGTACGAAGATCCGGTCCGGCTGCACGTCGATGAGGGGGAACCGGAGTGCCAGGTCATCGGTGAACTTCCAATGGGTGGTCGCGCTGCGCCCGTCCAGCAGGCCGAGCTCCGCGAGCACGAACGCCCCGCTGCAGATCGACACGACGCGTCTGGCCCGGCCGGCCAGGATCTGCGCGGCGGTGAGCAGCTCGTCGGTCACGAAGGCCGACGGCGCACGCTCGCTGCCCGGCACGATGAGTGTGTCGAGCGGTGGGGCGTCGGCTGCGGCGGCACTCACGGCGACACCGCCGCCGATCGACGAGGTCACCGCGTCGCCCGAAGGGGAGAGCAGGACCACCTCGTACGCCTCTGTCGCCTGGTTCGCCTCCACGAAGACCTCTGCGGGACCGACGTAGTCCAGCGCCTTCACACCGTCGAAAAGGAGGAACCCGATCCGTCGCCTCGTACCAGCCATCGACATCCTCTCCAGGTTATGGATTGAGTATTCCATAACGGTGGTCATGAAGACCGGTACATTCGGGGAATGGCCAGACCTCGGGAGATCTCAGTCACGGCGGTACGTGACGCAGCGCTCGACGTGTTCCGTGAGCATGGCTACGAGCGAACCTCCATGCATGACCTCGCCGAGCACACCGGCGCGGGCAACGGCAGCATCTACGCGGCGTTCGGGAGCAAGCGCGGCCTCTTCCTCGCCGCCCTCGAGGCCTACTGCGGCGGCAGGATCACCCTGACGACCGACGCCTTGGCGGGGGAGGGCGGAGCCCGTGAAGCCGTACGCCGCTACCTGCTGCGCATCGCCGACGACTGCACCGGAGATCCGCGGCGCCTCGGCTGCCTCATGGTGCGGTCGCTGGCAGAGCTCGCCGACCGCGACCCCGAGGTGGTCGACATCTGCAGGCGGACCCTCGACGTGATGGAGGAGCGGATCGCGGCCCGCATCGGAACCGGCACCGGAGCAGGCACGCTGGCGCGCGAGATCCTGCTCTTCTCGCAGGCTCTGATCCAGGCCGGGGCCACGGCGACGTCGCGGCGAGAGCTGCGCGAGTCGGCAAACGCCTACGTCGACCGGCTCGTCCTGGCCTGACGCGTCCGTTTCCGAGGGATTCGCGGCCGTTCGGGCAGGCGACTCGGGGAGGTGTATGCGGCGACGATTGTGGCGTCCTCGCTCACCGATCCAACAGGAGCACCATGCCCTTCTTCACCACGTCCGACGGCACCGACATCCACTACTCAGACTGGGGGACCGGTCAGCCGATCGTGTTCAGCCACGGCTGGCCGCTCAGCTCGGACGCCTGGTCGCTCGAGCGCAAGACGCTCGCCGACGCCGGCTACCGGGTGATCGCCCACGACCGCCGTGGCCACGGTAAGTCCGCCCAACCCTGGCAGGGCAACGACATGGACACCTACGCGCGCGACCTCGCCGAGCTCGTCGAGCATCTCGACCTGCGCGACGCGGTCTTCGTCGGCCACTCGACCGGCGGGGGAGAGGTCGTCCGTTGCGCGGCCCAGCACGGCAACGGACGCGTCGCCAAGGTCGTCACGATCGGTGCGGTCCCGCCGATCATGCTCCAGACCGAGGCGTACCCCGAGGGGCTCCCGATCGACGTGTTCGACGGGATCCGGGCCGGCGTGCTCGCCGACCGCTCGAACTTCTACCGCGAGCTGGCGCCGTCGTTCTTCGGCTTCAACCGCGACGGCGTCGAGACGTCGCAGGGCGCGATCGACGACTTCTGGCGCCAGGGGATGCTCGCCGGGATCCAGGCGGCGTACGAGTGTGTTGCGGCCTTCTCGGCGACCGACTTCACCGAGGACCTGAAGGCTCTCGATGTGCCGATCTTCATCGCGCACGGCGACGACGACCAGATCGTGCCGATCGGGAACGCGGCGCTGAAGTCGATCGAGCTGGTCAAGGACGGCACGCTCAAGGTCTACCCGGGCGCCCCGCACGGGATCTTCGGTGCGTACCAGCAGGAGCTGATCCAGGACATCCTCGACTTCATCAAGAAGTGAGCGAGTAGCGACTCCGTGGCGCGGTACCGCCTCGTGCGGTCCCGCGCCACGACCTGGCGCCGGCGAGCCGGCGTCGTCAGGGCGTGATGTTCTGGTTGTGGCTGAAAAGGTTCTCCGGGTCGTAGGCCTGCTTGACCTTCCTGAGTCGCGCGTAGTTGCTGCCGTAGGTGTCGGTGACGCGGCCCTGGTCGTCGTCGGACATGAAGTTCACGTAGCCCCCGGCCTCGGAGTGCGGGGTGAGCGCGTCGGCGTAGTCGCGGACCCATGCGATGTGGGCGGCGTCGTCGGAGGCGTCCGGCCAGGCGGAGACGATGACCGTCGAGAACGTCGCGTGGCGGTAGGAGAACGCGGTGTCCGTCGCGCCGACACGGGAGGCAGCCCCGTTGATCGAGTACAGGTGCATCGTCGAGCTCGCGTTCGGCGCCTTCGGGCCGTGGGCCAGGTGCACCTCGATCGCCTCGTCGGTCAGCTCGGTGACGTAGTTGCCCTTCCAGTAGCTGCGTACGCCATGGGGGAACAGGTCGTCGAAGGCGCTGTTGAGCCACGGATACGGCATCGGCCCGACCATCTCGCCGACGCGCGGCGCGAGGTCACGGAACGGCTGCATCGCCGCGTCGCCCTCCTCGACGGGCCCACTCCAATGGACGACCGCGGCGCAGAGCGTGTCGCCGTGGCGGTCCTCCGGGAGGAAGGGGAGGGGAGGGGCCACCTGGAACGCCGGAAAAGCCCCGTAGCGTTCGTCCGCTTCGGGGATCCAGGTGCGGAAGAACCGCAGCAGATCGCCCGCGTGCTCCAGCTCGTAGAAGAAGAGTCCGACGACGACCTGGTCCACGGGATGCAGGTCGAACTCGAAGCTCGTGACGACCCCGAAGTTGCCGCTGCCTCCGCGGAGCGCCCAGAACAGGTCGGCGTTCTCGGACTCACTGGCGCGACGGAGCTGTCCGTCCGCGGTGACGACGTCGACTGAGCGAAGGCTGTCGATCGAGAGACCGAAACCACGGGTGAGGTAGCCGATACCGCCGCCGAGCGTGAGGCCGCCGACGCCGGTCGTCGACACGATCCCGCCAGGCACGGCCAGGCCGTGCGCGTGGGTGGCGTCGTTGAGGTCCGCCAGTGTCGCGCCGCCGCCCACGCGAGCGGTACGCGCCGTGGCATCGACCTCGACGGAACGCATGGGGGACAGGTCGATGACCAAGCCGTCATCGATCGTCCCGTAACCAGGCGAGCTGTGCCCGCCGCCACGTACGGCCAGCGCCAGGCCGGCGTCTCGTGCGAAGTTCACTGCGGCGATGACGTCGTCGACGTTCGCGGCCGGCACGACAGCGGCCGGACGACGGTCGATCATTCCGTTCCAGACGGCTCGAGCCGTTTCGTAGTCGGGATCGTCGGGTGCGACGACCCGCGTCACTTGTTTGCGAAGTTCGTTGATGGATGTCATGACTTCAGCGTCATCCGACGCAGTCGTGGCAACCACTCCGGCGACGCCACGTCATCGAGTTCCGGTACAGCGGGGGACGGCCGTATGAGGGACTCAAGGGACGTCAGTTGACATAATGTGCATTATCGGCGACTAATCCAACGGCTGAAACAGGGGTCGAACGGCTAGGGTTCGCTGCTGTGACTGAAGACTTCGACCCGACCGCGCACAACCGCGTCGCGTGGGACGAACTGGTCGACAACGACAACGAATGGTCCCGGCCGGTTGATCCCGAGGTCATCGCCCGGGCACGTGAAGGTGACTGGTCGGTGGTTCTGATCGGTCACGTGCCGATCCCGCGTGATTGGTTCCCGTCCGAGCTGGCTGGTGCCCGAGTGCTCTGCCTAGCCTCCGGCGGTGGCCAGCAAGGTCCGGTCCTCGCGGCGGCGGGCGCCACGGTGACCGTGTTGGACAACTCGCCCAAGCAGCTGGCCCGCGATGACGAGGTCGCCGCTCGTGACGGCCTGGAGCTTCGTACCGTCCTCGGCGACATGCGCGACCTCGGTGTCTTCGACGACGCCAGCTTCGACGTGATCGTGAACCCGGTGTCGAACGTGTTCTGCCCCGACCTCACGCCCGTTTGGAAGGAAACGTTCCGCGTGCTGCGCCCCGGCGGGACGCTCATGGTCGGATTCATGAACCCGGACGTCTACATCTTCGACGAGGTGGCGCTCGACCGGCGGGAGCTGGTGGTACGTCACCGGCTGCCATTCAGCTCGCTCGATCTCTCGGAGGCCGACCGGATGCGCGCGTACGGGAACGGCCCGATCGAGTACAGCCACTCGCTGAGCGAGCAGATCGGCGGGCAGCTGGCCGCTGGGTTCATCCTCACGCACCTCAGCGAAGCGCCGCACCACGCAGACGTCACGGCCCAGCACCTGTCCGCCTACATCGCAACCCGCGCGGTCAAGCCACACGAGTGATCAACCAGATTCAGTCAGACGGCGGCACAGCCGTCTCTCGCAGCACTTCGCGCGCCGGCGACAGCAGCACGGCGTCGCGCGTGTCGGCGGCTGTCGCCTTGACGTAGATCCCGGTGGTCTTGAGGTCTTCGTGACCGAGCAACCCCTGCACCGCAGGCACCGGTACGCCGGAACGGATCAGTCCCTTGGCCGCGCTGTGCCGAAACGCATGCGCGGCTTCGCCAGGCTGCTTCGGGACGCCGGCCAGACGGATCCAGGTCTCGACCAGGTGGTTGAGCGCGCCAGGTCGCAGCTGTTTGCCCGAGGTCAGCACGAACAGGCTGTCGGCCGCGTCGCGAGCGCCGAAACGGGCCTCCAGCTCGACCAGGTAGAGGTCGACCGCATCGACGGCCTCGGGCGGCAGCGGCAGGTTGCGCTGCTTGTCGCCCTTGCCGATGACCCGCACCAGCGTCTCGCCGTCGGGTTCGCGCCGGATGGAGCCGATGGTGAGACCGCACAGCTCCGCGGCACGTACGCCGGTGGTGACCAGCACCGCGAAGATCGCCCTGTCACGAGCCGGCCAGCGGCGCCGGTCGGTGCCTTCGCGCGGCGTCGAGGCCACCCGCGCCAGGCGGCGGAGCTCGTCGACGCTCCAGCCCGCCGGCAGCCGGCTGGGCCGCTCGGGCGCCTCGATACGCAGCGTCGGATCCACCAGCAGGTGTCCCTCGAGCTGCAGCCAGTGGGTGAAGAGCCGCAGCGTGCCGACGCGACGCTGACAGGTCGCCGCGGCCGAGCTCTCCCGCAGCGACCTGTAGGCGATGCGTACGTTCTGGTCGGTCAGCGCCGAGATCAGGACCAGTGCCAGCACATCGGCATCAGGCTCACCGCCCGCGTCGACATGCAACTGCCGCGCCCAGGCGGCGATGTCTTGCCGGTAGGCGTTGCGCGACTTGTCGTTGAGCCCGCGGCGCGTGAGTGTGGCCCGGTCTGTCAGGAAGTCCTCGACGACATCGCCGAACATCACACCATCGTCAGGTACGCTCACATCCCCCGATATTACAGTCTTTTCGAACATTTCTGCGATAGGGGGTACTATCGCGGAATTCTGGCGAGGTGGCAGACTCCAGCCGTGGCCAACACCGCTGTGACTCACCGCACCGAACACGTCAACGGAATCGACCTCCACTGGGTGGAGTCAGGGCCGGCGGACGGCCGGCTCGTGATCCTGGTGCACGGGTTCCCGGAGTCCTGGTACTCGTGGCGCCACCAGATCGCCGCGCTCGCCGACGCGGGCTACCGGGCGGTCGCGATCGACGTACGTGGATATGGCGGCTCCTCGAAACCGAGTTCCATCGAGGACTACCGGATGCTGCGCCATGTCGGCGACAACGTCGGCCTGGTGCACGCGTTGGGCGCGAAGACGGCCACCATCGTCGGGCACGACTGGGGCGCTCCCATCGCCTGGACAACGGCTCAGCTGAGGCCGGACATCTTCACCGCCGTCGCCGGTCTGTCGGTGCCGTTCAGCCCCTCAGGACGCCGTCGGCCCACCGAGGCGATGGCACAGGCCGGCGGCGACGACGAAGACTTCTACATCTCCTACTTCCAGACCCCGGGTGTCGTCGAGGCCGAGATCCTGCCCGACGTACGCCGCTGGCTGCTCGGCATCTACTACTCCATCTCGGGCGACGGCGTGCTCGCCGCCGGTGGGGATCCGCGCGGGGCGCTCGGGCTGGTGCGACGCGGCGACCGGCTCTCGGACCAGTTCATCTACCCCACCGAGATGCCCGAGTGGCTGACCGAGGCCGATGTCGACTTCTACGCGCGCGAGTTCGCCGACTCCGACTTCCTCGGACCGCTCGCGCGCTACCGCAACATCGACCGCGACTGGGAGGATCTGGCGGCCTTCAGCGACGTGCCGATCAGGGTGCCGTCGCTCTTCGTCGCCGGCGAGTACGACGGGCCCGCGATCACCGGCCGCCGCCAGATCGAACGCTTCGACCAGACCCTGCCGGGCCTCACTCGCTCGGTGGTACTCCCCCGGTGTGGACACTGGGTCCAGCAGGAGCGCCCCGAGGAGACCAACCAGCTCCTGCTCGAGTTCCTGGCTAGCTCAGAGCCACGCTGATCGCCAGGGCCACGACGGCGAGCAGCGGGATCACGCCCTGCTTGAGAGCCGCGCTGCGCTTGTCGGGCGAGAAGATGAACAGCACTGCCGCGGCGGCCGCCATCGAGCCGGCTCCGGCGAAGACCAGGGCAGCGCCGACCGCTGCGGAGCACACCGGGTACAGGACGATGCCGACCGCGGTGACGATGGCGAGGAACAGGTTGTAGAAGCCCTGGTTGAAAGCCAGCTCTTTGGTCGCCTCGGCCTCCTCGGCGCCGATCCCGAACACCGCCCGCGTCTTCGGGCTCGTCCAGGTCAACGACTCCATGACGAAGATGTAGACGTGCGCCAGGGCGGCCAGGGCGGCGAGCACCAATCCAGCAACGACCATCACAGACCTCTTCCCGGTTGGGTGCTCGAGCACCGGCTGAGGCTGACAGTAACCGATCCTCAGAATCGAACTGGGAACACCTCGGTGCGCGCCACGGCCGCGTCGCGCTCGGCGCCGAGTGCCGTACGCCGCTCGTCGTTCATGTAGGCGTCCAGCGAGGCCTGGTCCGGGAACCGGAAGAGCTGGACCTCGTCGGGCTGCCCGGGCGCGTCGTCGGCGATCGCCCGGTGCATCACTTCCCCGCCGTGCTCCGAGATCAGCCTCAGGACACGGTCCTCGTAGGCGTGGAGGGCCTCGGCCTCTCCCCCGCGCGCCCACAGGAGACAGCACAGGCGGATCGGGTCTTCGGGTACACCTGACATGACGGCCACCGTATCGAAGAGCCTCGCGCATGGACGCAGACGACATCGGGTACCTGCTCGCCATGGGGAGCAACGTCCTGGACATGGTGGGCACCACGGTTGTGGTGCTCGTCGTCCTGATGGTGCTCGCGGCCGCCGCCGGCTTCCTGCTGGCGAGGCTGGAGAGACGGCGCGCACGCCGGATCCATGACGATCTCGTCGAGATGCGTGACCAGCCCGGTCGGCATCGCCGCTAGCGCAGCCGTGCCCTCGGTTTCCCGGCGCAGTTGATGCAGGTGCGCGCCACCGGGCGCGCCTCAAGCCGACCCTCGGCGATCGGCCGGCCGCAGTCCTCACAGGTCCCGTACGTCCCCGCCTCCACGCGCTCCGTGGCAGCATCGATCTCGGCGAGATGCGCGCGCGCCTGACGTACGAGCGCTTGGACCTGGGATCGTTCGAAGGCGATCGTGGCGCCCTCGGGATCGTGCTCGTCGTCGGCGTTGGTGTCGCGCGAGGCCGCGACGACAGAGTCGAAGTCGGCGCTGAGGTCCGCCAGGCGCGCGAGCGTCTGCCGGCGCTCCGCCTCGAGCCGTTCGCGCGGTTGATCCATGTGGTCGACGGTAATTCGATGGCCCCCGTCTCCGAAACCCGATTGTCTGGCCGCGTGATCGAGGATCTGCGAACCCTGGCGCTGGTCGCCGCGACCATGACCATGGGCCTGATGGCGGGCTACTTCGCTCTCTATGCGCACACGATCATGCCCGGTCTGAAAGCCACGGACGACCGTACGTTCGTCGGCTCGTTCCAGGCGCTCGACCGCGCGATCATCAACCCCTGGTTCATGGCGAGCGGGTTCCTCGGCTCGCTCGCGTTCACCGCGCTGGTCGTGGCGCTGTCCCTCGGGTCCGACGTGCGCCGGCTGCTGCCGTGGGTGGTGGCCGCGCTGGTTCTCTACCTGGTCGCCTTCGTCATCACCATCGCAGTCCACCTCCCGCTCAACGACGCGCTCAAGGCGGCGGGATCACCGGACCGGATCGCCGACCTCGGCCAGGTCCGCGAGGCGTTCGACGAGGCGAGATGGGTCCGCTGGAATGTCGTACGGACCCTCACGACGACCGCCGCACTCGGCTGCCTCGCGTGGAGCCTGTTCCTCCAGGGTCGACTCTCGGCCTGACCTCTCGCCGAGACGCCGCGGTGGTGGCAAGATCTTCGCCATGACTGCGGTGCAACCTCACCGGCTGATGCGGATGAGCGGACGCGACCCCAACGAGAAGGGCCGCTCCGCCACTCCCCTGGAGTTGCTGTTCGACCTGGCGTTCGTCGTCGCATTCGCGCAAGCCGGCAACGCGTTCGCTCACCTGGTCGCCGAGGAGCACCTGGGACCCGCGATCGGCGGCTTCCTGTTCACCGTCGTGGCGATCTGCTGGGCATGGATCAACTTCGCGTGGTTCGCCTCCGGGTTCGACACCGACGACTGGGTCTTCCGCGCTCTCACGATCGTGCAGATGGCCGGTGCCATCGTCGTGGCCCTCGGCGTGGCGCCGTTGTTCGAGTCGATCGACCACGGCGGAGTGCTCGACAACCGCGTCCTGGTCGGGGGCTACGTCGTGATGCGCGTCGCGATGGTCGCCCAATGGCTCCGGGCCGCGTCGCAGTCCCCCGCCTACCGCAATACCGCGCTCACCTACGCCGGTTCGATCCTCGTCGCGCAGATCGGCTGGGTGGGCCTCGCGGTGGCCCAGACGAGCTCGGTGGCACTGGTGGTGCTCGCGTCGGTCGTCTTCTACGGCATCGAGATGATCGGCCCGATCTACGCCAAACGCCGCTGGGGCATGCCGTGGAATGCCGAGCACATCGCTGAGCGCTACGGGCTGCTGCTCATCATCACGCTGGGCGAGGTCATCCTCGGAACGGTCGCGGCAGTCGCCTCGGCGGTCGAGCATGTCGGCTGGTCGCAGGAGTCGATCCTGCTCGTGGTCGCCGGCACGCTGTTGGCCTTCGGGATCTGGTGGGACTACTACATCATTCCGTTCGCGCACTTCATCGAGCGCCATCGACAACGGGCCTGGATCTTCGCCTACGGCCACATCATCATCTTCGCCTCGGTGGCAGCCTTCGGCGGTGGCATCCATGTGGCGGCGTACGTCATGGAGGGTGAGGCGACCATCGGCGTGCTCGGAGCGGTGCTCTCGGTCGCGATCCCGCTGGCAGTCTTCACGATCGCCTACTTCGGCATCTACTCAGCGCTGATGAGGCGCGTCGACATGCTGCACGTCAACCTGGCCCTCGGCATGCTCGCGGTCCTGGCGCTTGGGGTGGTCGCGGCAACAGCTGGTGTCTCGCTCGGCTGGTCGCTGCTGATCATCGCCGCTGCGCCCTACGTGACGGTCGTCGTCTACGAATCGTGGGGCTATCGCCACGTTGCAGCCGATGTCGAGGCTCTCTGAGACGTCCTCAGTCGAAGACCGACCAGCAGATCTCGTTGCGGATCCGCTGATCGTCGAGGACGAGCTCGCGGATGGGCTCCGGGAGCTGCTCGCGCTGCCAGCGGCACTCCCGGCGCCCGGCCCCGATGGCCTCGCCGGGCGGCGCGGCGTCGCGTACAGCCTTGATCGCGTACGCAGCCGCCCCCAGGTCGTGGGCGGCGACATGGGCGACCACGCCGGCCTGCCCGGCGGCGTAGGCGGCGTTGCGGGCAGCCCCGCGCAAGGGCCGGGCCGCGCCCATGGCGTGACCGCCGAGAGCACGCGCCTCCATCATCTTCAGCTCGCCGCGGGTCCAGGCCCGCGCGGCCTCGATGGCCTCCCGTGGCCGCGGGTCGTCGGGGCACTCCGCCTCGAAGAGCGGGAGGACGTGCTCTGCGCAGGTCGCCGCCCACAGCGCGAGCAGCTGGTGGTCCGCCTCGGTGAGGGTGCCACCGCGGCGGACCGTGATCAGGCGCGGGTCACGCTCCTTGGCCAGGATCATCGCTCTCCCCCGGTCTCGGGCCCGGTCTCCGGACGGTCGGGTCCGGGGCCGTCGGGATGGGTGAGGTCGTAGGCGGCGGCGACCTTCTTCGGCACGCAGAGGCGCCAGGCGTCCACGACGAACTCGCACGCCTCGATCGGGTCGAGCGCGGCCAGGGACGACTCCACCCAGTTGAACCGCATCTCTGACTCGCGTGGCATATGGAACCTGTCGGGCGCACTGGCGACCAGTGCGGCACGCTCCTCCTTCGGGAAGCCGAACCCCATCTCGGTCTCGTCCAGGGAGAAGGCGACATAGACGATCGAGCCGACCCGGAACTTCAGCCGGCCGCGTACGAAGACCTCGTAGGACCGCTCCAGGCTCGAGCCGAGCCAGCGGACGTCCGCCACGGTTGCCATGTCCGGAGCGTAGGCGCAGACGTCGGCGGCGGCACGCGAGTTTCGCGCCCGTCGGCGTCCGTGGCGCGACATCATGGCCTCATGGCGGCGAAGGTGGATCTGAAGAAGACGCTCGACAGCTATCGGGCACGTCAGGGTGAGTTCCGGGTGCTCGAGGTGCCGCCACTCCCCTACCTGATGGTCGACGGACACGGTGATCCCAACACCGCCCAGGAGTACGCGGATGCGCTCGCGGCGCTCTATCCGGTGGCCTACAAGCTGAAGTTCGCCAGCAAGAACGAGGGCCGTGACTATGTGGTGCCGCCGTTGGAGGCGCTGTGGTGGGCCGAGGACATGGACGCGTTCACCCGGGCGCGCGACAAGTCGCAGTGGGACTGGACAGCGATGATCATGACGCCTGACTGGGTGACCGCACAGATGTTCGACGAGGCGGCCGCGAAGGTCGGCACCAAGGACCGCCCGGCGAGCCTGGGCAAGGTACGCCTGGAGACGCTCGCGGAGGGAACCTGCGTGCAGACGCTGCACATCGGGTCCTACGACGACGAGGGCCCGGTGCTCGAGGAGCTGCACGAGCGGTTCATCCCCGAGAACGGGCTGCGGATGACCGGGAAGCACCACGAGATCTATCTGGGTGACCCGCGGCGGGTGGCGCCCACGAAGCTTCGGACGATCCTGCGTCAGCCGGTCGTCTCCTAGGCTCCGCGAATCTCGGTGTACAAGTGTGGACTGAAACCCTTGTCAGCGTGACGGCGCTCACATTACTCTTCAGTAACTCGGGACGCAGCGGTCCCGCTCACGTGAGGAGAGTCCCCCATGGCTCAGCACGCATCGAGGCTGTTCGTGAAGCGTCCCGGCAAGCACGCCGTACGCACCCTGGTGACGGCTCTGGCCGTCGCCGCCGTCATGCCCGCCGCCCTGGCCTCGCCGGCCGAGGCCGCCGACCAGAGCACCGCCGTCGTCTCCCGCGGCGTCGAGATCCCGGAGTTCTACAACCCACCGGCAACGCTTCCTGACGCTGACGGTGCGCTCGTACGCACCGAGCCCCTCCCCCTCGGCGTCGGCCTCTCGATCCCGGGCATCGGCTCGCTGCCCGGCACCGCGACCCGAGTCATGTACAAGACGACCGACAACAACGGCGCCCCGGCTGCGGTGACCGGCGCCTACATCGAGCCGTTCGCGGCCTGGAGCGGTGCCGGCGACCGGCCGCTCGTGGTCGTCGCGCCCGGCACCATGGGCCAGGGCGACCAGTGCTCGGCCTCGCTCGGCCTGGAGCGCCCGATCCTCTTCAACGGCAAGACCGTCTCGGTGGGCTACGAGGACATCGGGATCTACCGTCTCCTGGCGCGCGGCGTGGCGGTGATGGTCACCGACTACGTCGGCCTGGGCGCCACCGACCGGCTCCACACCTATGTCGACCGGGTCGACGGGGGTCATGCCGTCCTCGACGCCGCGCGCGCAGCGCGAGAGGTCCCGGACGCATCGGTGACCGCCGGGTCTCGGGTCGCGCTCTATGGCTACAGCCAGGGCGGCGGTGCGACCGGGTCGGCCTCCGAGCTCGCCTCGATGTACGCTCCCGAGATCAACCTCGTCGGCGCCTACGTCGGCGCTCCGCCCGCCGACCTGCGCGCGACCGCGGTCGGCATCGACGGTTCGGCGCTGGTGGCGGCGCTGGCCTGGACCATCAACGGTCTCGCCCAGTCCAACCCGGAGCTGCGGCCGATCCTGGACGAGAACCTCAACGAGGCAGGTCAGGCGGCGCTGGAGGATCTCTCGACGGCGTGCGTCGCGGACGGGATCTTCGGCTACCCGTTCCAGCGGAGCACCAGCTGGACCAAGACCGGCGAGAGCCTCGACGACATCATCGAGCGCGAGCCGGCGGTGCGGTCGATCATCTCCGAGCAGAAGCTCGGGCACGTGGCCCCGCGGATCCCGGTACGCCTGGCCACCGGCACCCAGGACGACATCGTCCCGCACGAGCAGTCTCGGCAGCTGGCCGTCGACTGGTGTGGTCGGGGCGCGAAGGTGACCTACCAGGCGGTCATCCTGCCCAACCTCGGCGACGGTCTGGTCACCAACCATGTCACCCCGCTGCTCGTCGACCAGACCGCCGCGATCAACTGGGTCACCGACCGGGTCAAGGGCGTCGCCGCCGGATCCAACTGCGCGACGATGCCCGTTCAGCCCTGAGCTGTGCGTAGCCGCACGGACAGGCAGGTGACGCAGCCTTCGAGCTTCTCGAACTCGGAGATGTCGACCGGCACGACCGTGTAGCCGCGTTCCTCGAACATCGCCCTGCTCAGCGGTGCCGAGGCGGCCATCAGCAGCGTACGGTCGTCGAGGACGACCACGTGGGAGCCCGGTTCCTCCGGGACCGGCAGGAACCGGGCTCCCCATACGCTCGGGTCGTCGACCAGCGGCTCGTGGCCGATGACGGTGCCGTCGGGCAGCGCGGTGACGGCCGACTTCAGATGGAGCACCTTCGTGAGGGGGACGGCGACGACCTCGGCGTCCAGCGGTCCGAGCAGTGCCCGGAGCTGGGCGATCCCCTCGGCGTTCGTACGCCCGCCCTCCCCCACCCACACGGTGTCGCCGTGCTTGAGCACGTCGCCGCCGTCGAGAGTCCCGGGCGCCTCGATGTGGGCGATCCGGTAGCCCCGCGCGCGGACCGCGTCCTCGGCCGCCTCGATCTCCGGGCGCCGTTCCAGGGCACCCGGCCGGCTGATCACCGCCAGGTCCGCGAAGACGACCATCGTGTCCTCGACGAAGACCGAGTCCGGGCAGTCGTCGGCGGGATCGACCTCGTGGGTGGTCCAGCCGGCGGAGCGCATCGCCGCGACGTACGCCTCCCACTGCTCGTGGGCGAGGCCGACGTCGACCGGGCTCCGCTCGATGTGGGTGACGAGCCCGTCGGCGAGGCGGGGCGAGGGGCGGCGTACGAGAGCGTGCATGGGTGAAGTATCCCTACCCGATCCAGAACCGGAGCTCGTTGCCGAGCTGCTCGTCGAGCACGCCCCCGTTCTTCTCGATCACCCGCCGGGACGGCTCGTTGGAGGGGGCGCAGGTGAGCAGGGCACGCGAGACGCCGTGCTCGCGGGCCTTCTCCAGACCGAGCTCGAGCATGCGGGTCGCGTGGCCCTGGCACCGCCACGGCGCGACGACGTGGTAGCCGATGTGGCCGCCGTCGACGGCGAGCTCGGG